>NZ_JAJNCL010000010.1:0-210798 GCF_021025955.1 Rhodococcus qingshengii
CTGACATTCATCGACACACTGTTGAGTTCTCAAAGAACACGCACACACCATCACTACGACCCTATGGCCGCCGCTCCGGGGCAACTTTTCCAGCCTATCCCAACCAGGTCACCGGCGCAAACCGGAACCCCGTGAAGAAAAACTGGATTGTGTTCGCCAGGCACTTCGTACAACCTCGTGTCACTCACCCTCGCAGGTGGGAGTCGGTGTCCGTGTCGCTCTGACCTGGACAAAGTTACGCGAAGATCAACACAACACCAAATCGCCAGGTCAGAGCACTGCAGTCGGTAAACTTCACGGAACCCAGTACCTCTCGGCCAGTTCTTCGACGATCGGATCGCCTTCTTCGGCCTGTTCCAAGGCTTCGAGGTCGTCGTTGATCGAAACCAACCGGGGATCGTCACCCTCCGCTTCCTGGATCGGGTGCCGACCGTCCTCGGCGAGTTGCCGCAGCAGCTTCTCCTTGACGCGAGCTTTCAACGAATCCGCCATACCGCCAGCATGTTCCCCGCGGCGCCAGTTGTCGAGGCCTACTCGTCGTCCTTCTTACCGAAGACACGTCGTGCCGTCGGAATCAGAATGATCAGCGCGCCGAGCAGAACGATGAGCGAAAAAACCTGCATTGCCATGTCGACCTCTTACCGTCACGCCGGCGCGAGCCAGCTCCCCCACGGGGTGTTTCGAACAACCGTAAATGCAACGAGAACTCCGAGCACCACAATCGTCACGGTCGGCCGAAGCACGATCATGCGATCCCGCGTGCCTTTCCAGCGGCGCACTGTCCAACCGATCCACGCGATCACCAATACCGCGACAAACGGCACGATCAAGATGTTGCTGGACACTGCGGCACCAAGATCCAGATTAGTCAGGTCATTGACCGCACGAAGGCCACCACACGCCGGGCACCACAATCCCGTCAACGCGTACATCGGACAAACGCCGTAACTACCCGCACTGTGGGGATCGCGGAAATGGAGAACCGCGGCGGCCGTCACTGCCACGGCAGCGACACCGACGGGTGCGACCAGCGCGCGTCTTCGACTTGCCACCGCTTCCAACTCCATGGCACCCACTGTAAGAGACCCCGGCAACGACTAGCTCGCCCGAACGACTACCGATCGAACCACCATGTCGTGCCAGCACTGGTGCTTCGAGTCCCAGAGCGGCCAGAGATAGTTGAGGAAGCAGGCGCCACCCAGGATCGCCATCAAGACCCAACGAAGCAGCGCCACCACCGGTCCGAGAGGTACGCCGTCGGACTCCCGAATCACAGAGATCCCCAGCCACTTCTTGCCGAGCGTCTGTCCGGTGTTTCCTTGTCTGAAGACGAGATTCCACACCTCGATCAAGAAGATGGCCAGTATGCCGACGACCATGACGATCACGCCGACCGGATTGCCGCCCTCAGCGCTCACGCTGCCGTCGTCGTAGGTGGTCACTTCGGATCCGGAGAACGCGATCACCGCCCCGATGATCGCGAGGATGACGCCCGGAAGCGGAACGACAAAGCCATCGAGGATTGACGCAAGAACACGAGAGATCCATGTTGCGTACGGATAGGCGGGCGTCGGTGACTGATAGCCCTGCGGCGGCATCGGCGGCATCTGCCCGTACGGCGGCGGATTCTGCGGTGGTTGGCCCGATCCCCAGTTCTGATCCGACATCGAAGTCTCCCCTGCTCAGGCACGTGTTCGCCAGAATCAGGATAAACCGCAAATACGTAAAAATTGGGAACAAACGACAAGAGCCCCACATCCGGATTTCCGGGTGTGGGGCTCTTGGCCGAGCTGCCTGAGAGAATCGAACTCTCGACCTTTTCATTACGAGTGAAATGCTCTACCGACTGAGCTAAGGCAGCGTGCCTTTCGGCGGTGGCGAGTCTATCTGGTCAACCCCCGGATCGCGAAAACGGGGGTCGGAAAGCGGCTCCGATGGAGGCAACCATCGCGTCGAGCGCCCACTGCAACTTGACGTTGAAGTCGACAGCCTCACGGCATTCGAGCACGGCTTCGATGCACTTCAGCAACCCCTCCGGGGACGTTCGGGCAGCCAACTCGGCGGCCTGACGAGCCATGTCGGGATGGGTCGCCGTCGACGTCGACCCCAGTGAATAGGAAAGTGCGTCCCGGTACATGCCGGCCAAGTCGATCAGGGTCCGGTCGAGGAGATCGCGGCGGGCCCGCGTGTCACGCGATTTCTGACGCGCTTCGAGGTCTTTGATCAGACCAGCCGATCCGCGCAGAGTCCCGGCCGTTCCCTTGCCGGTACCGCCGCCGCCCAACGAGACCTTGAGCTCTTCGAGTTCCTGTTCCTTGAGTTCGGCGTAGAACGCCTTGGTGTCGGCCTCGATCGACTTCACCAGGTTCTCGGCGGCCTTGTAGGCCGTCGACGCACCGATCGCGTCTGCGGCTAGCCGCAACGAACGCTGACGCTCGTCCCGCGCACTCTCGTCGGTAGCAAGGCGCCGAGCCCGACCGACATGTCCGCCGCTTATCGATGCGGCGATTCTCGCCCGCTCCGGATCCAGGCCGTCGCGGTCGATCAGCACCTGAGCGATCGATTCGACGGACGGCGTCACCAACGGCATGTGCCGGCACCGCGAGCGCAAGGTGACAGACATGTCTTCCGGATCGGTCGTAGGCGCACAGAGCAGGATGACCGTGCGGTCCGGTGGCTCCTCGACAACCTTCAGGAGTGCGTTGGCCGCGCCCTCGGTCAAACGATCGGCATCCTCGACCACGATGACCTGCCACCGGCCCGTCGTCGGCCGACGCGAAGCGATGTTGACTATCTCGCGCATGCCTTTGACGCTGATGCTCAGGCCGTCAGGGATGATCCGTCGTACGTCACCGTGGGTTCCACCCATCGTCGTCGTACACGCATGGCACTCACCGCACCCTGGTACACCCTCAGAGGTGCATTGCAGGGCTGCGGCGAAGCAGAGAGCAGCAACCGAACGACCCGAGCCAGGTGGCCCGGTGAACAGCCACGCGTGAGTCATTTCCGAGCCGCTGGAATCGCCGCGAGCCGACAGTGCAGCATCACGCAGACTTTTCTCGACGTCGTGCTGACCCACCAGCCGACCGAACACACCTCGTTCGGCCACTTCAGTACTCATGCAAAAACCCTAACCGTCGGCACCGACGAAGCCCTACGAGTCCTTCTTCGCCGGAGCCTTCTTGGCAGCTGCCTTCTTTGCCGGGGCCTTCTTGGCGGCAGTCTTCTTGGCAGCGGCTTTCTTCGCCGGAGCCTTCTTGGCTGCTGCCTTCTTCTTGACCGGGCCACGAGCACGACGATCAGCCAGCAACTCCGACGCACGAGCATCGGAAATGGATTCGACGTCGTCGTCCTTGCGAAGGCTGGCGTTGGTCTCGCCGTCGGTGACGTACGGACCGAAACGGCCGTCCTTGATCACCATCGGCTTCTCGCTGACCGGATCGACACCCAACTCACGCAACGGAGGCGTTGCCGACGCCTGACGCCCACGACGTTTCGGCTCGGCGTAGATCTTGAGCGCCTCGTCGAGCGTGACGGTGAACATCTGCTCTTCGTTGGCGAGTGAGCGCGAGTCCGTGCCCTTTTTCAGGTACGGACCGTAACGGCCGTTCTGCGCAGTGATCTCTTCCTTCGATTCGGGGTCGACACCCACGACGCGAGGAAGCGACAACAGACGAAGCGCATCTTCCAAGGTGATCGTCGCCAAGTCCATGGACTTGAGCAACGACCCCGTCCGCGGCTTGGGGCCCGCGACCTTCTTGGCAGCCTTCTTCGCCGGCGCCTTCTTGGCCGCGGCCTTCTTCACCGCAGTCTTGGTACTGCCCGAACTGATTTCTTCCGGCTCGGGAACGGGAACGATGTCCGGTTCCGGTTCGGCCGGAGGCTCGGGCAGGATCTCGGTCACGTAGGGACCGAAGCGGCCTTCCTTCGCGACGATCTCGTGGCCCGTCAGTGGGTCGACGCCCAGCTTGCGGCCCTCTTGAGGCGTCGAGAACAGCTTCTCGGCGTACTCGGGGGTGAGCTCGTCCGGCGGCAGGTCATCGGGAAGATTGGCCCGCTGCGAGATCAGATCGCCTTCGGGATCATCCGGATTCTGAACCATGCGCTCGAGATACGGGCCGAACCGGCCGACGCGCACGTGAACCTCGCGGCCCTCGGCGTCGTCGAAGAGACGGATGGAGTTGACCTCGCGAGCGTCGATCTCCTCGAGGTTGACACCGACCATCTTCTTCAGCCCGCCCTCGCGGGCCACCGAACCTTCTGCGCCTGTCTCGCCGCCGAAGTAGAAGCTGCTCAGCCAGTTGCCACGCTGCTCGCGGCCGCCGGCGATCGCGTCGAGATCGTCTTCCATTCCTGCCGTGAAGTCGAAGTCGACCAGCCGGCCGAAGTGCACCTCGAGCAGTCCGATGACGGCAAACGCCACCCAGGACGGAACCAGCGCGCTGCCACGCTTATAGACGTATCCGCGATCGAGAATGGTCTTGATGATCGACGAGTAAGTCGAAGGACGGCCGATGCCGAGTTCTTCGAGCGTCTTGATCAGGCTGGCTTCTGTGTAGCGAGCGGGCGGGTTGGTGCTGTGCCCGTCCGGATCGAGCTTGGTGGCCGTGACTTCCTGGCCTTTGACCAGTACCGGAAGCCTGGATTCGGCGTCGTCGGACTGACCGCCGGCCTCTTCGTCGACACTTTCGACGTAAGCCTTGAGGAAGCCGGCGAACACGATGGTGCGACCGGAAGCGGAGAACGTGCAGTCCTCGCCGGTGCCTGCCGTGCCGGAGATGCGGAGCGTCAACGTCGTACCGCGGGCGTCGGCCATCTGTGAAGCGACGGTGCGCTGCCAGATCAGTTCGTACAGCTTGAACTCGTCGGAATCGAGCTTGGAGTGCAGCTGACCCGGGGTCTGGAACACGTCGCCGGCGGGGCGGATCGCCTCGTGCGCTTCCTGCGCGTTCTTGACCTTGCGGGTGTACTGACGCGGCGTCGGATGCACGTATTCCGGACCGTACAACTCGGTGGCCTGCGCTCGAGCGGCAGCGATCGCCGACTCCGAGAGCGTCGTCGAGTCGGTACGCATGTAAGTGATGTAGCCGTTTTCGTACAGACGCTGCGCGATACGCATGGCGCGCTCGGACGTGAAACGAAGCTTGCGTCCGGCTTCCTGCTGGAGCGTCGACGTCATGAACGGCGGGTACGGCTTACGGGTGTACGGCTTGTCCTCGGCGGACGACACCGTGAGGTCGACGCCCTGCAACGCTTCCGCGAGACGACGCGCATAGGCCTCGTCGAGCACGGTGACCGCGCTGCCCTTGAGCTTTCCGTCAGCTCCGAAATCGCGGCCGGAAGCGACACGCGAACCGTCGACGGAGACCAGGCGTGCGCCGAAACTGCGCGGACTGGCCTCTGCACCGGCGTCGAGCGTCGCGGAAATATCCCAGTACGACGCCGACTTGAACGCCATGCGCTCGCGTTCGCGCTGGACGATGACGCGAGTGGCCACCGACTGGACGCGGCCGGCCGAGAGCTTCGGCATGACCTTCTTCCAGAGAACCGGGCTGACCTCGTAACCGTAGAGACGGTCGAGGATACGGCGGGTTTCCTGAGCATCGACGAGGTCGGTGTCGAGTTCGCGGGTGTCTTCGGCAGCAGCACGGATTGCCGGCTCGGTGATCTCGTGGAAGACCATTCGACGTACCGGAATCTTGGGCTTGAGAGTCTCGAGGAGATGCCAGGCGATTGCCTCGCCCTCGCGGTCGGGGTCAGTTGCGAGGAAGAGCTCGTCGGCGTCCTTCAACAGAGACTTGAGTTCGGCGACCTTGCCCTTCTTTTCCGGGCTCACGACATAGAGCGGCTCGAAGTCGTGATCGACGTTGACGCCGAGGCGGGCCCAGGACTCGCCCTTGTACTTGGCCGGAACGTCTGCTGCGCCGCGTGGCAGGTCGCGAATGTGACCGACCGATGCCTCGACGACGTAGTCCTTACCGAGGTAGGGAGCGATTTTGCGCGCCTTGGTCGGTGACTCGACGATCACGAGGCGACGAGGGTTACCGGACGCTCCCTGACCGCTGCCGTTGTCCGCTTTAGCCACCTGCTGCCCGAGCCTTCCTTTGGACGTTCACTGCCGTCGGCAGTTCTTCAGAACTAGACGTGTGGAGCAAGTTATACCCCGTGTCTCTCTTTACAGGGTGACATACCCGCAAGACATTCGTGCAGATCAGTACAGTATGGGCTCCGTCGGACACGCGGCATGAGCACCGTCAGACGTGCGGCCAGGCGACCGAAGTGTCGACGTGTTTCGGCGCCTCACCGAGGTATTCGACGAGCTTTGTCAGTCTCTTCTTTCCCGACACACGGAGCCCCGGACCCGGTGTCCGGTTACCCAGTTGAGTCGGCGCGATACCAACCCTCATCAAGGCCTGAGCCAGCGGTGCGTGTGTCTCCTTGGCATGGGGGTCGAGGCCGAACACGAATCGCTCGCCGCCTTCTTCGAGGCGCCCGGCCGCGACGGCCCACACCCGGAGTTGGCGGGAGTTCGGTACCCAACCGACCGGCACCGCCTTCACAGCTCCCTTGGTCCACTGCACGGACAGCGGAAGGAGTGCGGGCGTCGACTGAGTGCGGACCAGTGGGCTGCCTTCTTCACTGCGCGTCACCTCGGCCCCGAGTCCGCACTGCGCGATCAACTCGGCAACGGCCTGCGCTCTCCAGTCCCGATCCACGACGATCGAGATCCGGGCACGATCCTCCGAGGTCACGACCTGACCTGGTCCGGCCAGCATTCCGGCAAGGTCCGTCACGGCAGGTGGAATCGACTCGGCAGAGAAAAAGGACAGTTGGCTCACAGAGTGAAACGTAAGCCACGAAGGTAGTGACGGCCTAGACGACCGGCCGAGGTCGAACAGCTGCGGGTATTCGCTCCGGGTGGAGAAGGTACTTGCTTGCACCGAAAAGATTTGTCCCCCACCGCACAGATGCGATGGGGGACAAATACTGTCCGAACTATTCGCTCAGCAAGTGAGCGGAAAAATCAGACCGCGCGAACGCCGGTAGCCTGGGGACCCTTGGTGCCCTGGCCGACCTCGAACTCCACACGCTGGTTCTCCTCTAGGGTACGGAAGCCGTTGCCCTGAATTTCGGAGTAGTGAACGAAGACGTCTGCGGAACCGTCTTCGGGAGCGATGAAGCCGAAGCCCTTTTCAGCGTTGAACCACTTCACAGTGCCCTGTGCCATGCTTTTCCTTCTCTTTCTAACACCGGATTCGGTGAACAGCCCTTACAGTCCACCGGGCCGGTTCCGACCGCTGTACGTCTTTATTTCCCCCTCAGGAAAGGCAGAGCACCGCGCCCGCAACAACGATCCTGCGAGCGTGCACTTTCTCAAGCCTACGAACACAGAAGCTGCGACCGATTGTCAGTCAACCATGTTCTCCGCGTGCACAACAGTCGAAAAGGGAACTAAAAACGTTAAAAGTTCGCTACGAGAAAAACAGCCCACGATCGTGGTTTCCCGCTTGCGCGCCGAGCACCCGGTTCCACCAAGACCGCCGACCGTTGCGTATCATCAAAACTGCAGGTAGCGACAGTTTCCGATTGCCGCCACACCCCAACGCCGAGCCCGGAGAGTCACGTGAACGCACCTTCCCCGATCCCCGCCCCGGGAGGGAAGCCTGGCGAGACCTACGGGCAGATGCTGCTCGATCGCGTCGTCGCCGGGGTCAGTGGAAGCGAAAAACCACTGATGTTCACCGCGCAGTTACCTGCTCGCGTAGCCGAGTTCACCGAATGGCCGGAGTGGGTGCACCCCAGCGTCGTACGTGCGCTCGCCGAGCACAGCGTGCGGTCCCCGTGGATCCACCAGAGTGAGGCCGCCGACCTCGCGTACGCGGGAAAACACGTGGTCGTAGCCACCGGTACCGCGTCGGGTAAGTCTCTGGCATACCAACTCCCGGTGCTGACGGCCATGGCAACCGATCCGCTCGCAACAGCCCTCTACCTCTCCCCCACCAAAGCACTGGGCTCGGATCAACTGCGAGCGGTGCTGTCCCTCACCGACTTCGACGTCGAACTTCGCAGCACCAACGCCAGTGCGTACGACGGCGACACCTCGCAAGAACTCCGCACCTGGGCGCGCGAGAACTCGCGCTGGCTCTTCACCAACCCCGACATGATCCACATTTCACTGCTCCGGACCCATCAGCGATGGGCGCACTTCTTCCGCAACCTGAAATACGTGATCATCGACGAATGCCACTCTTACAGGGGAGTCTTCGGATCGAACGTCGCGCTCGTGATCCGGCGACTGCGCAGGATTGCGGCCCGTTACGGCGCCGAACCCACCTTCATCCTGGCCAGCGCAACCACAGCAGATCCCGGCGCGGCAGCCTCGCGACTGATCGGCGCCCACTGCACCGAGGTCACGGAAGACGGATCGCCGCACGGCCCACGTACCGTCGCACTGTGGGAACCGCCGCTGCTCGAAGCATTGACCGGCGAAAACGGTAGCCCGGTACGACGTCCCGCGGGTGCGGAAGCTGCGCGGATCATGGCCGACCTCATGATCGAGGGCGCCCGCACTCTCACCTTCGTTCGCTCCCGCCGCGGCGCCGAGCTGACCGCGATGGCCACCAAACGTCTACTCGCCGAGGTGGACCCGGACCTCGCCGAGCGAGTCGCGTCGTATCGCGCCGGATATCTGGCCGAGGACCGACGCGAACTTGAAGCTGCACTCGCCGACGGCACACTGCTGGGCGCAGCCACCACCAATGCACTGGAGCTCGGCGTCGACATCGCCGGCCTCGACGCCGTTGTCGTGGCAGGCTTCCCGGGCACCGTCGCGTCGTTCTGGCAGCAGGCCGGTCGCTCCGGGCGACGCGGGGAGGGTTCACTCGTCGTGTTGATCGCCCGCGACGATCCACTCGACACCTACCTCGTTCATCATCCGTCGGCAGTACTGGACAAACCTGTCGAGGCGACGGTGACAGATCCCGGAAATCCGTACGTTCTAGGACCACAACTTCTCTGCGCAGCAATGGAACTCCCACTTTCCGATGCCGAGGTCGACGCTTTCGGGGCTCTCGAGGTTCTGACCAGACTGTCGGAGGAAGGAAAGATCCGGCGCCGAAAGCACGGATGGTTCGTCACCGCCGATTCGAACCCCCACGGCTCTTTGGACATTCGCGGCGGTATCGGAACTCAGGTGGCCATTGTCGACGGTGAATCCGGCCGGATGCTGGGTACTGTCGACGCGGGCCGCGCTCCCGCCACAGTTCATCCCGGTGCCGTGCACATCCATCAAGGCGAGACCTACGTCGTCGACGAACTGGACCTCGACGTCGGACTCGCATTGGTACACACCGAGAATCCGGACTGGACCACCTCGGCTCGCGAGACCACCGAAATCACGATCACCGAACAACTCGAGCACAAGAACTACGGCGACATCGCCGTCGCTCTCGTCCAGGTCGAGGTGACACATCAAGTCGTCGGGTACCTACGACGGTTGACTTCGGGTGAAGTCCTCGACTCGATCGAACTCGACATGCCCGCACACACTTTGCCCACCAGGGCAGTGATGTACACGGTCACACCGGAACTCCTCGAATCCATCGGGGTGCCGCCCGAGCGGTTCCCCGGATCACTGCATGCCGCCGAACATGCCGCGATCGGACTTCTGCCACTGGTGGCGATCTGCGACCGCGGAGACATCGGCGGAGTATCGACCGCGATGCACGCGGACACCGGACTCCCGACGGTCTTCGTCTACGACGGTCATGCCGGCGGCGCCGGGTTCGCCGACCGGGGGCACAACGAACTGTCACGATGGCTCACCGCGACGCGCGACGCCATACTGTCCTGCGAGTGCGCTCACGGTTGCCCGTCCTGCGTCTATTCACCCAAGTGCGGCAACGGAAACGACCCACTCGACAAAGACGGCGCGGTGAAGGTTCTGACGGCCGTCATCGATACGATCAGCTGAGACACGATCAGCCGACCGGACCCGCACGAGCGAAAGCCTGCGCATCGCCGATCCCGAAGCCCGACAACAACACCGGTGCGCGTATCTCGACCACTACATCCCACCCCTGTACATCGCACTCCTCGAGCACCGTACGCATCCGCTCCGCGATAACCGCGGACATCTCACACGCCGCCTTGTCACCGCCGTCCAAGGCGCCCGCCCCGCCGAGGGCCGAAAGATCAGCCGCCGACTGCGCCGTGTGCCTTGCCACCACCGCGGACCCGACATGGAGTATCCCGCCGGTCACCAGCACGATCGCCGCCAGAATGCAGCATGCCAGAACCGTGGCAACACCTTCGTCGTCACGTAGGTTCACCCCTCCTCCACCCCCGGTTCCACTGCTGCCACCGCCTCGGAAGAAATGTCGACCAACGGCAGCAACGTACTTTCGGCGCTAACAACGGCCACCGCAAAGCCGTCCACGATCTCCACCGAGATCGACGCATCTTCGGGTGCGATCCGACGGGCCGTGGCAACCGCAGACTCACGATCACCACGCGCCACCAGACGTGCAGCCTCACGAGCGGCGTCAACACACCGAACCTGCATCGACACCGCGAGTACACAGCCGATACACAGCACGACCACAGTGACGATCGAAGCCAGAGCAATCGCGGCCTCCACCGTCACGGCTCCGTCGTCGGCTTGCCGAATACCTCTCGTGGACAACATCACACCGCTGTCTTGAGAGCCTTGTCGATGATGCCCGTCAGTGCCGAGACAATGGAGTCACCGGTGACCACGGTGTACAGGACGGCTCCGAACGCCGCGGCAGCGATGGTGCCGATCGCGTACTCCGCGGTGGACATGCCGTCGTCCTCGGCAACCAACAGGGCAAATCTGGCTGACACCGACCTCAACGTCTTCGAAATCATTTCTCCCCCTTCAATCGAAACCTGTGGCAGCACTTCTGCCGCAGGAGCTTTCACTCGGATCCGGCTCACAGCAGGCCGTTACCGAGCACAGTCGTGGCAAGCCCGATCACCACCGGGACGATGCCCAAGGCGATGAAGGCGGGCAGGAAACACAGCCCGAGTGGGCCGCTGATCAACACTCCCGCGCGTTCGGCAGCGGCAGCCGCCAGATCCTCGGCCTCACCGCGACTACGCTCGGCGAGCTCGGTCATGGACGAGGACAACGACGAACCCGAACGCGCCGAACGCCGGGCCATCCTGGCCAGGGCTTCGGTATCCGGATCGAGAGCGGCCTCGCTCCACGCTGCGTCGGGATCGGCGCCGAGCGCAAGAAGGTCGGCGACGCGGCGAAGCGAGTCGGCCATCGGTTTCGGCGCGGTCGCCGCCATCGCAGTGATCGCGGCGGAGACGGGAAGCCCAGCGCGTAGGCAAGCTCCGAGAAGATCGAGGCTTGCTGCTACCGCCAGTGGATCCGGCTTGTCCGCTACTGGAGCCTCGGGTTCCGTCGTCGTGCTCGCGGGGAGTATCCCTGCCACCCTGGCCGAAGCACCACGACGATCGGGAACGACCACGAGCGCCAATGCGATCATCACCGCCGACACCCAGTTCACGACGTCACCTTTGCAGTTATCTGATCAGTCCAGAACAAACCAGCTGAGACACAAGCGGTTCCGATCACGAGGAGCACTCCGCCGAGCCCGCCTCCGAACAGCACGCGCAACGGCGACGCACCCATCAACTGTCCGAGACCGATCCCCAACAGCGGGAGAAAGGCCAGCACCGCAGCGGTCGCCCGAGCGCCCGCCAACCCGGCTTCGGTGCGTTGACGAAAGCGTCTACGTCCCAACATGTCCGTCCGGACGGCGCCGAGTAGTTCCGCCAGAGCCAGCCCGTGTTGGTCTGCGACCCGCCAGACGGATCCGATGCGGGAGAACTCACGCTCGATGCCGGAATCCGGTACCACGAAGGCCGCTGCGGCAGAACCGCCGAGACGCGCCCTCGCCCCAGCGGACCGGAACACCGCACTCACTTCGCCGGTACATTCCTCGCCTGCAACAGAACTGGCCGCTGCAGGATGTGCGCCGACGCTCAACTCGGCGATCAGCACCTCCAAACCGGCGAGCAGCATCTTCTGTGAGAGGTCCCGGTTTTCGGCCGCCTTCGTGCGTCGGCCACGAAAGATCAGTGTTCCGACGAGGACGACCGCCGCGCACCCTGCCGAAAGACCTCCGAGAACCCACGCGGCCGAAATCGCGAGAAATGCGGCGACGAAGTCCCATGGAATTTGCCGGGAGGGCTTGTGGATACTCGGGTTGTATGTCGCGAGCCGAGCTCGTGAATCCCGCACCGGCGCAATCGAGACCGCCAACGCGAAGACCAAGAGGGAAACTGTCACGCTCTGACCTCCCGATTGCGAAGCCGGAACATCCGCTCGAGCCGCTCACGACCCGAACCGCCGTCCGGCCACGCCTGCATGATTCGCACGTATCCGTCCGCACTGCGCTCGATGACGCCGATCTGTTCGAGACGCCTCGATCCGTCTGCCAACCTGTGCACGTGCAAGATCACTTGAACCGCCGCGGCAAGTTGACTGTGCAACGCGTGGCGATCCATACCGCCGAGCGCAGCCAACGCCTCGAGCCTGGCCGGCACCTCCTCGGGCGAATTGGCGTGGACGGTGCCGGCCCCGCCGTCGTGGCCGGTGTTCATCGCCGTGAGCAGATCCGTCACCTCCGCGCCGCGAACCTCACCGACGACGATGCGATCGGGACGCATCCGCAGAGCCTGCCGAACCAGATCGCGCACCGTCACCTCTCCGACGCCCTCCACGTTGGGAGCTCGTGCCACGAGGCGGACGACGTGCGGATGCGGCGGTGCGAGTTCGGCCGCGTCCTCGACGCAGACAATTCGCTCGCGCGGGTCGACGGCGCCGAGCATTGCGGACAACAACGTGGTCTTTCCCGCGCCAGTCCCGCCGATCACCAGAAAAGCCAAGCGAGAAGAGATGATGTGATTCAGGAGTTCGCGCGCGTCCGGTTCCACCGCGCCGTGAGCGCACAGCGCGTCGAGGCCCTGTGTCGCCGGCCGCAGCACTCGCAGTGACACGCAGGTTCCGCCCTGGGCCACCGGTGCCAGTACGGCGTGCAGTCGCACCCCGAAGTGCCCGTCGCCGACGCCCCGCAGGCGCCCGTCGACCCACGGTTGGGCGTCGTCGAGGCGTCGACCTGCCGACAGCGCCAACCGTTGCGCCAGTCGACGCACAGCTGCCTCGTCGGTGAACCGCACCGCTGACCTTTCGAGGCCGACCCCGCGGTCAACCCAGACCTGATCCGGTGCGGTCACCAGTACGTCGGCGACACCGGGTTCGTGCAGCAGGGGTTCGAGCGGCCCCGCGCCCGTCAGTTCCGTCTGGAGCACCCTGACGACCTCCAACAGGTCGGTGTCCGCCAGAACGCCGGAGGACTCGGCTCGTACGGCGTCGGCAACGGTGGCTGCCGTCGGCTCGGCGACCGACGACGCCGTCAATCGCTCGCGAACGCGGTCGAGCAGTTCGGCCGTGACCAACGCACTCATGCCGCAGCCCTGCGCGGGCGTGCTCCGGATTCAACGGCATCGAGTACCGCTGCTGCCGCCACACTCAACGGACAACCACGGGTCAATTCGAGGCCACCGCGCTCGAGCATCGGTGCCAGCGAACGGTGGCCACGCATGACGGCAGTCAGGGTCAGGCCGAGCATGTCTGCCACATCGGCACCGCGTAGCCCTCCCGGCGCCGGCCCACGCACGACGAGTCCGACGTTGGAGTTGTGTCGCATCACCCAGGCCCCGACCTTCTCGGCAGCGACACACGCGGCCACGGTGGCCGGAACCACGACGAGGACAAAATCAGAGATCTCCAGTACAGCCTGGCCGACTTCGCTGGGGTGACGCGGCAGGTCGCAGACCACGAGTCCGCCGGATCTGCGACCTGCGTCCAGCACGGCGCGAACAGCGGTCACCGTCGGACCGTCGATCTCACGTCGACTGCTCGCCAGAACCCTCAAGAACTTTCCCTTTGCCGGCAACGCATCACGCAGCGCATCCGGTGCCAACCGTCCGCCCTCGACGGTCAGTGCACCCCAGCGCAATCCGGGGGCCGTCTCGATACCCAACAGGACGTCGGCGCCGGAACCGAGCGCGTCGACGTCCACCAGGAGCGTCGGGACGTGACGCGCCGCCGACGTCAGCGCGACAGCCGCCGCAGTTGCCGAGGCTCCGCCGCCGCCACAACCACCCACCACGCTCACGACGGTGCCGTCGCCACCCACGTCGACGTGGTCGGCCAGAACTGCGACCAACGCGTTCTCCTCTTCGGGCAGAGACAGAACGCTGTCGGCTCCGATCGCTGTGGCGCTCTTCCAATCGTCGACGGTCGGTGTGCCGTCGCATACGAGGAACACTCGCGTTCGCCTCGGGGAACGAGCCAGAGCATCTCGCGCAGCCGACGCGTCCAATACGACCGCCGAAGCGCGGTTCCACTGTTGCCGGGACACGGGATGCTCGGCCTCGTCCAGACGGCGGTCCACCGCGGCAGCGACGCGTCGCACACTCGCGAGGACCTTCGCGTCGTCGACGAGAACCAGAATGCAAGCGCCGGTTTCCCGGGAATTGATCGTCGTGTTCATGACTGCAGAGCCTGAACGAGCACGGGCACCGAAAACAGTGCGGTGAACGACCCTGTGGACAACTACGAAGTTGTGGAGAAACGGGCCTGAGACAGAGGACGACCCCCGCCAATGGGGGGAGGAGGCGGGGGCCGTCTGAGTTCAGCCCCGGGGGGTCGGGCTGAACTAGTTCGAACGAATCGAACAGCAACGATCTTACACCCGACATCGGCGAGAAACGCAAGCCTGAGCTGCACTGAACTGCTGTTTTTCGCCGAAAGAGGATGCTTGCCGAGGAGCACCCGAACCGCCTGTCGGACTATCCTCATTCCTGTGACCGACAAGCCTTCGAACGGACTGAATACCGGGCGGACAGCCGCTTTCTTCGATTTGGACAAAACGATCATCGCGAAGTCGAGCACCCTGGCGTTCAGCAAGCCATTCTTCGCCCAGGGCCTGATCAATCGACGCTCGGTTCTCAAGAGCAGCTATGCACAATTCCTGTTCCTACTGTCCGGCGCAGATCACGATCAGATGGAGCGCATGCGCGAACACCTGACGGCGATGTGTGCGGGTTGGGACGTGGAGCAGGTGAAGGCCATCGTCGCGGAAACTCTGCACGACATCGTCGACCCACTCGTCTTCGCCGAGGCGGCCGATCTGATCGCAGATCACAAGCTGCGTGGACACGACGTCATCGTGGTGTCGGCCTCGGGTGAAGAGATCGTCGCACCGATCGCCCGCGCCCTCGGAGCCACCCATTCCGTCGCGACGTCGATGAGGGAAGAAGACGGCCACTACACCGGCGAGGTCGACTTCTACTGCTACGGTCCGGGCAAGGTCGAGGCGATGGAAAAACTCGCCGCCGAGGACGGCTACGACCTCGCCGCCAGTTACGCCTACTCCGACTCGGTGACCGATTTACCCATGCTCGAGGCGGTCGGACATCCCACCGCGGTCAACCCCGATCGCGCATTGCGCAAGGAAGCAGCCGTAAACGGTTGGCCCATACTGACTTTCTCGAATCCAGTCTCACTTCGTGCGCGGCTGTCGGCCCAATCCACGACGACGGTGGCCACTACTGCCGCGGTGGGAATCGCAGCTGTGGTGGCCGGCGCCATGACCTTCGGGCTACTACGTCGGAAACGCTGAAATCCAAGGCCCACAAACAAAAATTGGTACTTGCTGTGAGCCCGGACACAGGGTACAAAGGAGTTACGGAAGAACGGAAGGCCAGGAACGGCTCGGAAGAGAAGGACCGTTTCCCCAACTGAAATTCCTAGCACGGGCACTAGGGCACCCACGCGGAGCACAAGCCACTATAAGGGCAGAAGCGTTGTGGGCCTGCGAGATTCGTTCAATTTGAGCGAGGACCCCACACAGGTTGCGGGGACGACCTCAGAAAGTACGATCCCTCGCCGAGGCCACCCACACAACCCACCGAGCACGCTTGGTAACGAGTAGTCCGTGCTGACGGGCGGCGAAGTCGATTTATCGGCAGCGCCGCCCGTTCGTTATGTTCCGACAGGGGCAATTGTCCCGGACTACCCGGTAGCTGCGTCGGCAATCGAAGTCGCTTCTCGCGCACCGGCTTCGAGCGCACCGCAGCACAGGATCACCCAACTGCCGACGCCGGCCGGGTTTCCCGAAGCGAATCCTGCCGCGCCGTCCGTGTACGCCTGCGGCCGCCGAAGCCAACTGACCTCGGGGACCCCGAGATTGTGCGGATCCAACCCCGACGAGACCGCAACCAGACGTGAGGCCGCGCGGGCGACGATGCCGTCAGCTGTGCCGAACGGGCTCAGCGCCAAGAGTTCTCCGTGTACGACGGCTGCCAGAACCGGCGCCGGTGCACTGGTTCCGCCGGTGACGAGTTGGGCGAGAGCGTCCAAGCGCTCCCCCACGCCGCGGTCCGACCGTGGCCGTCCCAGTTGATCCGCGTCCTCGACGAGGTCCGCCGCGGCCAACAGGTGCAGCCGGGCCAGAGCCTGCAGTGGGGCGCGCTTCCACGTCGACTCCATGAGCGGAAGGCTGTCGCCGTCCAGAGCCTGAGCTACCCGCAGAGCACCCGCGAGAATCGGGTCACCGGCCATGCCCTCGGCCGGCAATTCGGTGGTGCCACCGGCCAATGAAGCGGAGGCTCGCGCAGCGCGAACCGCGGCTTCGGCGGCAGTGGTGGGCCAACCGCGACGGTTGGTCTTGTGCCGATGAACCTCACCCAGAGCGTCGCGCGCATGATCGGCGGCGGCGCGTACGCCTGGAAGATCGACGAGGGGCTGCAAGGGGTCCGTCACGATCAACGACGGTACCCTTGCAGCCCCTCTGCGGACTTGCCTACCTACCTGTTGCGTCAGCTTCCCAGCTTGATGGACCCACCGGGAATCGCGTCGAGCAACTTGCGCGTGTAGTCCTGCTGCGGATTGCCGAACACGTCGTCGATCGGCGCCGATTCGACGATCGAGCCACGCGACATCACCAAGACGTTGTCCGCGATCTGACGAACCACGGCCAGGTCGTGCGTGATGAAGAGGTACGTCAACCCGAACTCTGCCTGCAGGTCGTTGAGCAGGGTCAAGATCTGATCCTGAACGAGCACGTCGAGAGCGGAGACCGCCTCGTCGCAGATCACGACCTCCGGCTGCAAAGCCAGCGCGCGCGCAATTGCGACGCGCTGACGCTGTCCACCGGAGAGCTCGTTCGGGAAGCGTCGCATGACCGACTGGGGCAGACCGACCTTGTCGAGAAGTTCGCGGACGCGAGCCTCACGCTCGGCCTTGGTCCCGACCTTGTGGGTACGCAGCGGCTCCTCGATCGTGCGGTAGATCGAGTACATCGGGTCGAGCGTGCCGTAGGGGTTCTGGAAGATCGGCTGCACTCGGCGGCGGAACGCAAAGGTTTCCTTCGCGCCGAGTTTCGCCACGTCCTGACCGTCGAAAACCACGTTGCCCGCCGTGGGCTCGAGCAAGCCGAGGACCATCTGCGCGACCGTCGACTTACCGGAACCCGATTCACCGACGATCGCCGTTGTGGTTCCGCGGCGGACCTTGAAGGACACGTCGTTCACTGCGGTGAAGTCAGTGGTCTTGCGGAAACCCTTGCGCAGCTTGAACACCTTGGTCAGATGATCGACGACAAGAACGTCGTCGGTCGCCTTGCCGAAGGACTCTGCCGTACTTTCCTCGGCTTTGACCGCTTCGGCGACCCCTTCCGCCTGTTCCCGAATCTCGGCGCGCGCTACCGAAGAACTGAGTCGCTTCGACGCCAACGACGGCGCAGCAGCGACCAGCTTCTGTGTGTACGGATGCTGTGGACGCTTCAGAATCTCCAGTGCCGGACCGGATTCGACGATGCGCCCCTTGCTCATCACGATCAAGTGCTCGGCGCGCTCGGCGGCCAGGCCCAGATCGTGAGTGATGAGCAGAACGGCGGTGCCGAGTTCCGTAGTCAGACCGTCGAGGTGATCGAGGATCTGACGCTGGACGGTGACGTCGAGCGCCGACGTCGGCTCGTCCGCGATCAGGAGCTTCGGACGGGCAGACAACCCGATCGCGATGAGTGCGCGCTGACGCATACCGCCCGAGAACTCGTGCGGGTACTGCCCCAACCGGCTCTCGGCTTCGGAGAGGCCGGCCTCCTCGAGCAATTCGGCGGCGCGAACCTTGGCAGCTTTACCCTTGGCGATCCCGTTGGCAGCCAGTGCTTCCTCGATCTGGAAGCCCACTTTCCACACGGGATTCAGATTCGACATCGGGTCCTGCGGAACCAAACCGATCTGGCTGCCCCGGATGTGGACGAAGTCCTTCTCCGAAAGCTTCGAGATGTCCTTGCCGTCGAAGATGATCTCGCCTGCCGTCACCTTGCCGGTGCCGGGAAGCAGATTGATGATCGAGTGGGCGGTGGTGGACTTACCCGAGCCCGATTCGCCGACGATGGCGACCGTCTGACCCGGGTACACCGTCAGGCTGACGCCTCGAACTGCCGGAACCGGACCGGAATTGGACTGGAACGACACCTCGAGATCGCGAATCTCGAGCAACGGAGTTTCCTCCGAGGTGAGAGTTTCCTTGGTGGTCATCGTGCTCACCGCTTCCGAGACTTGGGATCGAGGGCGTCGCGCAGTGCGTCACCCATCATGATGAATCCGAGGACGGTGATCGCCAAAGCCGTTGCCGGGTAGAACAAAATCGTTGATCCTTGACGCAGCGTCACCTGAGCGTTGCTGATGTCGCCGCCCCACGAAACCTCGGTGGACGGAAGCCCGATACCGAGGAAGGACAGCGTCGCCTCGGCAACGATGTACGTGCCGAGCGAGATGGTGGCCACCACGATGATGGGCGCCAACGAGTTCGGGATGACGTGGCGGATCAGAGTCTTGAGCTTCGAAACACCCAATGCTTCCGAAGCCATGACGTAATCGTTGTTCTTCGCCGAGATCACCGCGCCTCGAGCAATTCTTGCCATCTGCGGCCAACCGAAGAGTGCCAGGACGCCGACGACGGTCCAGATGGTGCGATCGGTGAACAGCTGCATCAGAACGATGGCAGCGAGGATCAGCGGGATACCGAAGAAGATGTCGGCCACGCGGGAAAGAATCGAATCGGTCCAGCCGCCGTAGAAGCCGGACAGCGCGCCGAAGATCACTCCGATCACCAGCACCGACGCAGTGACGCCGACGCCCACGAGTACGGACGCGCGAGCACCGTAGATGGTGCGCGAGTATACGTCACAACCCTGGCGGTCGAATCCGAACCAGTGGCCGGAAGTCGGTCCCTGCATGCTGTAGGTCAGGTCGCAGAACCGCGGATCGGTACTCGTGAACAAGCCCGGAAACGCTGCGATGACGATGACCGCGAGGATGATGATCGTCGAGATGATGAACAGGGGACGCTTGCGCAGATCGCGCCACGCGTCGGTCCACATGCTCGTCGGCGCCTGATCGAGTTTGACGGCGTCCGTCTCCCCCGGTGCCGCAACTTCGGGCGGTGCCACGAAATGACTTTGCCGGACTGCACGTCCGGTCTTCACGGTCTCAGACATAGCGGATCCTCGGATCGAGCGCGGCGTACAAGAGGTCGACGAGCAGATTCGCGATCAGGTAGATCACGATCAGGATAGTGACGAACGAAACCACCGTCGGCGCTTCACCTCTGGTCACGGCCTGGTAGATCGTGCCGCCGACGCCGTTGATGTTGAAGATGCCCTCGGTGACGATGGCGCCGCCCATCAACGTTGCGAGATCGGCGCCCAGGAACGTGACCACGGGGATCAGCGAGTTGCGCAACACGTGTACGCGAACCACTCGTCCACGGGAAAGTCCCTTGGCGGTGGCGGTGCGCACGTAGTCGGCACTCAGGTTCTCCGCCACGGACGTTCGGGTCAGTCGCAGTACGTAGGCGAACGAGACCGAACCCAGAACCAGGGCGGGGAGTAGGAGATTGGTAAAGCTGGTGTTGCCACCGACCGTCGGCGGGACGATGCCCCATTTGACGCCGATGAAGAACTGAGCCAGGAAGCCGATCACGAAGATCGGGATGGCGATGAGAACGAGGCTGAACAGCAGGACGGTGCTGTCGAAGAATCCGCCCTTACGCAGGCCGGCGATGAGGCCGAAGCCGACACCGAAGACCGTCTCGACGATCAGTGCCATGAAGGCAAGTTTCATCGTGATCGGAAATGCCTGTGCCAGAACTTCACTGACAGGTCGTCCGGAGAACGACGTGCCGAAGTCCAGCGTGAAGATGCCCTTCAGGTACAGCAGGTACTGCTGATAGAAGGGGAGGTCGAGGTGGTAGCGCTCCCGAAGCTGCTGTGCAACAGCCGGACTGAGCGCTTTGTCGCCCGCCAACGCGGCAATCGGATCACCGGGAAGCAGGAAGACCATGGCGTAGATCAGAAGAGTGGCCCCGAGAAAAACCGGGATCATTTGAAGCACTCGGCGACCGATGTACCAGAGCATCGGATCACCTCCTTGTCGATGATCGTGTACGTCAGCGGACAGTCCGGTGTGAACACGAGTTCGGGACGGCAGGCAGGGCGCCTGCCGTCCCGAACTCACGTTTCAGATGCGGATCGTTCTACGCGTCAGTTCTTTTCGATGTCTTCGTAGACCGGAACACCGTTCCAGCTGATGGTCACGTTGGAGACGTTCTCCGACCATCCACTGGCAGCGTTGCGGTACCACGTCGGAACTGCGGGCAGGTCCTTGAGCAGGACTTCCTGAGCCTGATCGAGCAGTTCCTGAGCCTTGGCCTGATCGGTCTGGCCGGCCGATTCGCGCAGGAGGCGGTCGAACTCGGGGTTGGAGTACTCACCGTCGTTGGAGCTGCCGCCGGTCTGGTAGTTCTGCGCCAGGAAGCCGTACTGCTGCGGGTAGTCACCCTGCCAACCGGAGCGGAAGGAGCTCTGGATGGTGCGGTTGGTGGCTTCGGTGCGGATCTGAGCGAAGGTGGCGTACTGCTTGCCCTTTGCGTCGATGCCGAGGGTGTTGCGGATGCTGTTCGCCGTGGCGTCGACCCATTCCTGGTGTCCGCCGTCCGAGTTGTAAGCGATCTCGAAGCTGCCGGTCCACGGAGCGATCGCGTCGGCCTTCGCCCAAGCGGCCTTGGCTGCCTCGGGATCGAACTTCAGGTTGCTGTTGCCGGTCAGCGAGTCGTTCCAGCCCTTGATTGCGGGGCTGGTGAAGTCGAGTGCAGGCGTCCTGGTCTTGTTGAAGATCTGCTGGGTGATCTGATCGCGGTTGATCGCCATCGAGATCGCCTGACGGCGGAGCATGCCCTCTTCGCCGCTGAAGTGCGGCAGGCGACCCGGGATCGTGAACGTCTCGATGGTTGCCGACGGCTGGTTGACGGTGCGTCCGGGCAGGTCCGACTCGAAGGTCGTGACGGCGCTCGGCGGAACCTGGTCGAGAACGTCGACGTTGTTGGCCAGGAGATCGGTGTAGGCCGTGTCGAGGCTGTTGTACATGATGAAATCGACGCCGGCGTTCTTCGGCTTGCGGTTGCCGTTGTAGTCCGGGTTCACGACGGTGTCGATGCGGACGTTGTGCTGCCACGCGCCGGTTCCGTCGAGCTTGTACGGGCCGTTGCCGATCGGGTTCTCACCGAATGCGGCCATGTCCTTGAACGCGACCTCCGGCAGCGGGTAGTACGCCGTGAAGCCGAGGCGATCGGGGAACGCCGACTCGGGCTGCTTGAGTTCGATGGTGAAGGTGGAGTCGTCCACGACCTTCAGACCCGACATGGTCTGTGCCGTCGGTACCTCGGCGGCAACTTCGTCGTAGCCCTTGATCGGGTCGAAGAACGAAGCCTGAAGCTGAGCGTTGGTGGAGAGGGCGCCGTAGTTCCAGGCGTCGACGAAGGACTTCGCGGTGACGGGGGTACCGTCCGTGAAGGTCCAGCCGTCCTTGAGCTTGACGGTGAAGTTCTGACCGTCGGTGCTCTCGATGGACTCGGCAACCTCGTTCTCCGTACCGCCGTCGGCGGTGTACGAAACGAGACCGGAGAACAGCGAGTCGAGGACGCGGCCGCCCATGTTCTCGCTCGTGTTCGTGGGGATCAACGGGTTCTGAGGCTCGCCCGCCCAGGCGTTGACGACGCCACTGGACGATCCGCCCGACGAATCGCCGGACGAACATGCCGTGATCAGCACTGCCGTCATTCCGAGCGCGACCGCGCCGGTCGCTATGCGTGAGATACGCAAAGGAATTCCTTCCACATCTAAGTGACCCCGAGCATGCTCGCGGCCTGCCGACAGCCGTAACTGCCGGCGTCGTGTCGCCTACAACTGAAAGTGAACATGACTTCGAGTTGCGGTCGAATAATGGTTTGACAATAGACACATCGAGCTCGAAGCGCGCACCGCACCCATTGTTGGAAAATTGGGGGTAATTGAATTCGCACACATTCATTCGTCGGCGGAAGCGACCACCCGTCGCATCAATTCGACCGATCGTCGCAGGACAACGGGTTGCAACGTGATGCAACGGTGCGTTTGCGCGAGCTTGTGACTACCCTCACACGGAGTCAGAAAAGTGTCGATCAAAGTGGAAAGAAGGCCGTCAGCCATGACAAGCGCAGCCGAAACAGACGTCCCCCAGGCATATCCGCCGAGCGCAGAGTTCGCTGCGGCCGCCAACGCGGGACCGGAGTTGCAGGCTGCCGCAGATACCGACCGCCTCGCTTTCTGGGCGAATCAAGCTGAGCGCCTTCACTGGCACGAAAAATGGACCGACGTCCTCGACTGGACCGACGCCCCCGTCGCCAAGTGGTTCGTCGGCGGAAAACTCAACGTCGCCTACAACTGCGTCGACCGCCACGTCCTCGCCGGCAACGGCGACCGCGTCGCCATCGCATTCGAAGGTGAACCAGGCGATTCCCGCGACCTGACCTACAACGACCTCCTCGCCGAAGTCAGCCGCGCCGCAAACACTTTCACCGACCTCGGCCTCGTCGCCGGTGACCGCGTCGCGATCTACATGCCGATGATCCCCGAAGCGATCGTCACCATGCTCGCCTGCGCCCGCCTCGGCCTGACCCACTCGGTCGTCTTCGCCGGATTCTCCGCCACCGCCCTACGCTCACGCATCGACGACGCCCAAGCCAAACTCGTCGTCACCGTCGACGGCCAGTGGCGACGCGGCGCCGCAGCACCCATCAAGACCGCGGTCGACGAATCCGTCGCCGGCGCCGAATCGGTGCAGAACGTGTTGGTGGTCAACCGAACCGGCATCGACGTCGACTGGACCGACGGCCGCGACCTGTGGTGGCACGAAACCGTCGCACAGGCCTCACCCGAACACGAAGCGCAGGCTTTCGACGCCGAACATCCCCTGTTCATCCTCTACACCTCCGGCACCACCGGTAAGCCCAAGGGCATCATCCACACCTCCGGCGGCTACCTCACCCAAGCCTCCTACACCCACCACAACGTCTTCGATCACAAAGCCGGACAAGACGTTTACTGGTGCACCGCAGACATCGGCTGGGTCACCGGACACTCCTACATCGTCTACGGCCCCCTCTCGAACGGTGTCACCCAGGTCGTCTACGAAGGCACCCCCAACTCCCCCGACGAGCACCGCCACTTCAACATCATCGAGAAGTACGGCGTCTCTATCTACTACACCGCACCCACCCTCGTGCGCACGTTCATGAAGTGGGGCCGCGAAATCCCCGACGCCCACGACCTGTCCTCCATCCGCCTCCTCGGCTCCGTCGGCGAACCCATCAACCCCGAAGCGTGGCGCTGGTTCCGCGAGGTCATCGGCGGCAACAAAGCACCCATCGTCGACACCTGGTGGCAGACCGAGACCGGCGCGATCATGATCTCCCCACTCCCGGGCATCACCGCCACCAAGCCCGGATCCGCCATGGCGCCGCTCCCCGGTATCTCAGCCAAGATCGTCGACGACGACGCCAAGCCCCTCGGCCCCGGCGGCAACGGATACCTCGTCCTCGACGAGCCGTGGCCGGCGATGCTCCGCGGCATCTGGGGCGACATGGACCGTTACCGCGACACCTACTGGTCCCGCTATGCCGAAGAAGGCTGGTACTTCGCCGGTGACGGCGCCAAGTACGACGACGACGGCGCACTCTGGGTCCTCGGCCGCGTCGACGACGTCATGAACGTCTCCGGGCACCGCATCTCCACCTCCGAAGTGGAATCAGCACTAGTGAACCATCACGGAGTCGCAGAAGCCGCCGTCGTCGGTGCCGCCGACGAGACCACCGGACAGGGCATCGTCGCCTTCGTCATCCTCCGTGAAGGCGTCGAGAACACCGGCGACGTCCTGATCGCCGAACTCAAGGCTCAGGTCTCCACCGACATCAGCCCCATCGCCAAGCCCCGTCAGATCACGATCGTGCCGGAACTACCCAAAACCCGATCCGGCAAGATCATGCGCCGCCTCCTGCGCGACGTCGCCGAAGGCCGCGACCTCGGAGACACCTCAACCCTGGTCGACCCCAAGGTATTCGACGCAATACGCGGCAGATAGGGCCTTCGGCCCCCGTGCGCCTTTTTGGTAGTCCCCACTACCAAAAAGGCGCACAGGGGCGGAGCCCCTCTCGCAGCTTCACTTCCTCTTTCGACGTCAGCCAGGACTCCTCGGCCACGCGAATATCTGCTGCAACCCGCTTGTGCAAGGACTTTCCGCGCGAGGAGAGAAACACGCGCACCTTCCGGCGGTCGTCCTCACCGACTTCGCGATAGATGAGCGCAAGCGAGACCAGCTTGTCCGCGACTCGCGTCAGCGTCGGAGACGGTGTTCCCGTTCGATCGCGCAGCTCAGCCATAGTCAAGCCCTCGGTCGACGCCAAGGCTTCGAGCGTCATCCAGTGATCGAGAGTGAGATTCTCTGCCGCCAGCGTCTTCTCCGCCGCTGCTGCGGCAATTCGTGCTGCTCGGACCAGCGCGGTCGTCAGCGACGCATCGAGAATTCCGGAGTCACTTTTTCCCACTGATCGCTCCCCCGCTGTTGCGTAGTTCACACTTCTCGGGCAATACTTTCAAATGAAATGATAGTAACCCAGGCCAGGCCGCTGACTCCCGATTCCGGCGGCGACGCATGAACGCTACCGGCGCGCTCGAACGCGCGCGCAGCGCGGTGTGGCGCCTGGGCATGGTGGTTCCCCTCCAGGGACCGGCCGGACTGTTCGGTCCGTCGTGCGAAGCAATCAGCGAATTGGCCGCCCGCGACCTCAACAACTCCGGTGGCGTGCTGGGACGCGAAGTCCAGATCGAAGTGATCGACGGCGGCGCGACGCCGAGCGCCGTCGCCGCCCGCGTGCAACAACTACTCGACGCCGGCGACATCGACGCCGTCAGCGGCTGGCACATCTCCTCGGTCCGACACGCGCTTGCACCAGTGGTCGCCGACCGCATCCCGTATTCGTACACCTCGCTCTACGAAGGTGGCGAGGTCAGACCAGGTATCTACTGCTCGGGCGAGACACCACGGCAGCAGATCGCGCCGGCTCTGAAGTGGCTGCGTGACAACGTCGGAGCGCGTAAGTGGTTTGTCGTGGGCGACGACTACATCTGGCCGCACAGCTCACTCGGGGCCGTCCGACAGTTCGCGGCCGAACTCGATCTCACCCTGGTCGGTGGTTCGTTTGTCGACCTGGGGCGCGGCAACATGAAACAGTTGGTCGAGACCGTCTCGAACTCCGGGTGCGACGGCGTGATCATGCTCCTCGTCGGGCAGGACGCCGTCGACTTCAACCGTGCCTTCGCCCGCCGCGGGCTCGACGAATCGATGATCCGGTTCAGCCCGTTGATGGAAGAGAACATGCTGCTCGCGAGCGGGCCTAGGGCAACCCGAAACCTGTTTGCCTCCGCCGCATACTTCCGTTCGATGGTCGACGGCAACTCCATGGACCTGCTGGGACGCTACGTTGCACTGCATGGCGCGCACGCCCCAGCACTGAACAATGCTGCCGAGTCGTGTTACGAAGGGATACATACCCTTTCAGCCCTGGTTCGACGCGCCGACAGCACACAACCGCACGACCTGGACGCCGTCGTCGAAGGCGCCGCGTACGACGGACCTCGCGGAACCGTCGAGTTTCGCAATCGTGTTGCACGGCAGAAGATTCAGCTTGCCGTCGCCGACGGACTCGACTTCTCGATCATCGCCACCCTCTGAAATCTTTCCCTGAGATTCACCTCTTGACTTCTGTGGCGCACATCACTTAGTTTCATTTGGAATCATTTCATTTGAAAGTAACCCGTCCCGAAAGTAACCGGAGGTGCCCGATGGGCAGTGTTGGCTTGCTTTACGTGGGAGCCGTCCTCTTCGTCAACGGACTGATGCTGCTCGGCACAGTTCCCGTTCGATCCGCCTCGGTCCTCAACCTCTTCGTCGGCGCTCTTCAGTGCGTCGTCCCCACCGTCATGTTGATTCAGGCACAGGGAGATTCGAGTGCCGTCCTGGCGGCCTCGGGGCTCTACCTGTTCGGATTCACCTACCTCTACGTGGGCATCAGCAATCTCGCCGGCTTCGAGCCGGAAGGAATCGGGTGGTTCTCGCTGTTCGTCGCATGCGCCGCACTCGTGTATTCCTTCCTCTCGTTCACGGTGAGCAACGACCCGGTATTCGGCGTCATCTGGCTCGCGTGGGCAGCACTCTGGACGCTGTTCTTCCTGGTGCTCGGCTTGGGCCGGGAAAATCTCGGCCGCTTCACCGGTTGGGCCGCAGTCCTTCTGAGCCAGCCCACCTGCACGGTTCCCGCCTTCCTGATGCTGACCGACAACTTCCACACCACGCCTGCCGTCGCGGCCGGCTGGGCCGGAGCACTTCTGATTCTCCTGGGTCTGGCCAAGATCCTCGCCGCCCCCAAAGCCGCAGTACCCCAATCCCGTCCAGTCTTCAACTGATCCACACAACCAAGGAGTGAAAGACAATGCGACACGGTGACATCTCCTCGAGCAACGACACAGTCGGCGTAGCAGTGGTCAATTACAAAATGCCCCGCCTGCACGATCGCGCCGGCGTCCTCGAGAACGCGCGCAAGATCGCCGACATGATGATCGGCATGAAGACCGGTCTCCCCGGAATGGATCTCGTGGTCTTCCCCGAATACTCCACGCAGGGAATCATGTACGACGAAGAGGAGATGTACGCGACAGCGGCCACCATCCCCGGTGACGAGACCGCGATCTTCTCCGCCGCATGCCGCGAAGCCGACACGTGGGGAATCTTCTCCATCACCGGCGAACAGCACGAAGATCACCCGAACAAGCCGCCGTACAACACGTTGATCCTCATCGACAACAAGGGCGAGATTGTTCAGAAGTACCGAAAGATCCTGCCCTGGTGCCCCATCGAAGGGTGGTACCCCGGTGACACCACCTACGTTTCCGAGGGTCCCAAGGGGCTGAAGATTTCGCTGATCATCTGCGACGACGGCAACTATCCGGAGATCTGGCGCGACTGCGCGATGAAGGGCGCAGAACTGATCGTCCGCTGCCAGGGATACATGTACCCCGCCAAGGACCAGCAGGTGATGATGTCCAAGGCGATGGCCTGGGCCAACAATTGTTATGTGGCAGTTGCCAATGCGGCCGGATTCGACGGCGTCTACTCCTACTTCGGACACTCGGCGATCATCGGATTCGACGGTCGGACGCTGGGCGAAACCGGCGAGGAAGAATACGGAATCCAGTACGCGCAGCTGTCCGTCTCGGCCATTCGTGATGCGCGCGAGAACGATCAATCCCAGAACCACATCTTCAAGCTCCTCCACCGCGGCTACTCCGGCGTCCATGCAGCAGGTGACGGAGACAAGGGCGTCGCGGACTGCCCGTTCGAGTTCTACAAGCTGTGGGTCACCGACGCCCAGAAGGCTCAGGAACGCGTCGAGGCCATCACCCGAGACACAGTGGGTGTAGCGGATTGCCGCGTCGGAAACCTGCCGGTCGAGAAGACAATCGAAGCGTAAGGATTCCTGCCGTGCCGTATATCACCGACATGCTCCATGACCGGAACAGTGCAGCAGCACCACCACCGGCCGAGGAACCAACCGAACCCGCACCGGTAGGAGCCTTCGACGCCCACAAGCTCTCGAAGGCCCTCAGTTCCAAGATCGTCGGACAACAGGCCGCCGTCGACGCTGTGGTTCGTGCAATTTCGATCGCGCATGTCGGTGCCACGGATCCGACGCGTCCGCTCGCCAATATCCTTCTGGTCGGCCCCACCGGCGTCGGCAAGACGGAGCTGGTGCGGCGGGTGGCCGCGGAACTACGGTCAGGGCCCGACGATCTGTGCCGCATCGACATGAATGCTCTAGCACAAGAGCACTATGCGGCATCGTTTTCCGGGGCTCCGCCTGGATATGCCGGAAGCAAGGAGTCCTTCACACTGTTCGACAAGAACACTGTCGAGGGCGATCCGTATACCCCCGGAATCGTCCTGTTCGACGAAGTGGAGAAGGCCGACCCCACCGTGCTGCGCGCGCTCCTGCAGGTCCTCGACAACGGCGAGCTCCGGTTGGCGAACGGTCAGCAGAAGATCTCGTTTCGCAACAGCTACGTGTTCCTGACGTCGAATCTCGGTTCGGCTGCGGTGGCGGAACGTCGACGGTCCCGCCTACGACAGATCGCCGATCGCGTCCGCATCGATCGACCACGCCACGGTCATCATCTGGTGCAGCGCGCGTTGGAGAAGTTCTTCGACCCCGAGTTCTTCAACCGCATCGACGAAACCGTGATCCTCGACGAGTTCGACGAACGGACGGCGGAGCAGGTCACTCGGCTCGAAATCGGACTGATCACAGCTCGGCTGGCTAGGAGAGGCGTCGACGTGGAGGTAGACGACAGCGCCGTCGCCCTGTTGCAACGGCGCGGGTTCGACCCGGTGTACGGAGCACGTGGCCTACGCCGGACCATCCGAAACGTCTTGGCCGACCCGGTGGCCGCCGCCGTTCTCGACCTTCGGCCGGTCGGGACGCAGCCACTCGCCTTGCAAGCGCGGGCAGTTGGTGATCAGATACAGGTAAAGAAAGTCCCATGAGTGCTCGCTCACGTTGCGGATCGAATCCGCAACGTGGGCGACACATTTCAAACATGTCCGCGTAACGCCACCTCCCTAGGTTGGGTGCCTGCACCACAAAGTGCACATGCACAGGCACCCAGGGGAAGTGACGTCATGACAGCAGTGAACGAGCAGGTGTCCGCCGGCGCGCCGGACAGGGCAGAACTCGGTGAGAACGCCGCACTCAAGGAGACTCTGGAGGACTACACCCTCCGATTTGCGCCACGCAGTTACCGCAAATGGGGAACCGGCGTGGTCGCGACCTCCGCGCTCGGCGGAATCGCGTATCTCGCAGACTTCTCGATCGGCGCCAACATCGGCATCTCGTACGGCACCGGTAACGCACTGCTGGGCATCGCCGTGTTTGCCGTCGTCATCATGGCCACCGGCTTCCCACTCGCCTACTATGCCGCGCGTTACAACATCGACCTCGATTTGATCACGCGCGGAAGCGGTTTCGGCTACTACGGTTCGGTGGTCACCAACGTCATCTTTGCGACGTTCACTTTCATCTTCTTCGCGCTCGAGGGTTCCATCATGGCCCAGGGTTTGAAACTGGGGCTCGGGATCCCGCTCTCGATCGGCTACGCGGTCTCGACCCTGATGGTCATTCCACTGGTCATCTACGGCATGAAGGCTCTGGCAAAGCTCCAAGTGTGGACGACGCCTTTGTGGCTCGTCATGATGGTGCTGCCGTTCCTGTATCTGCTGTTCAAGCACCCTGATTCGGTAAGCGCGTTCTTCGCATTCGGCGGTGAGGACGGCGCAAACGGCAAGGGCGTCAACTTCGGTTCGGTGATGTTGGCCGCGGGTGTCTGCCTGTCGCTGATCGCGCAGATCGCCGAGCAGATCGATTACTTGCGCTTCATGCCGCCCAAGACACCGGAGAACACCCGTCGTTGGTGGGCTGCAGTAATTCTCGCCGGGCCCGGCTGGGTCATCTTTGGCGCGTTCAAGCAGATCGTCGGACTGTTCCTCGCCGTGTACATCATCGCGAACGTCGTCGACGGATCCTCGATCGCCAACCAGCCCGTGCACCAGTTCCTCGAGATCTACCAGGACATGATGCCGCACTGGCTGGCCATGACGCTGGCCGTGATCCTCGTCGTCATCAGCCAGATCAAGATCAACGTCACCAACGCGTACTCCGGCTCACTGGCCTGGACCAACTCGTACACCCGCGTCACCAAGACCTACCCGGGACGCATGATCTTCGTACTGGTCAACCTGGCGATCGCACTGATCTTGATGGAAGCCAACATGTTCGACTTCCTCAACACGATCCTGGGCTTCTACGCCAACTGCGGTATCGCCTGGGTCGTGGTTGTCGCCTCTGACATCGCGATCAACAAGTACTGGTTGAAGCTCTCCCCGAAGGTCCCCGAGTTCCGACGCGGGATGCTCTACGACGTCAACCCCGTCGGCTTCGTGTCGATGCTGCTGGCTGCGGGAGTGTCGATCCTGGTGTTCTTCGGCGCTTTCGGTTCGGCGATCAAGCCGTTCTCCCCGATCGTCGCGATCGTCATCGCACTGGTGATGCCGCCGGTCCTGGCCGTCGCCACCAAGGGCAAGTACTACCTACGACGCACTGACGACGGCATCGATCTACCGATGTTCGACGAGTACGGAAACCCCTCCGGCGAAACACTTTTGTGCTGCGTCAGCGGAGTCGAGTTCGAGCGTCCCGACATGCTCGCGTCGAACGTTCCCGGCCCGAACGGCGAGAAGCAGTACATCAGTTCCTTGGCATTGAGCACCGACAAGACCGGTGAGCACGTCCTGCCTGCTCAGCCCTGACAACTGCTGTGCGCCTTTATTAACCGCCGGGGGTCGATAAAGGCGCACAGCAGGGTCATGCCCCTACATCGTCGAGCGACTCACCTTTTGTCTCACGCATGACCAGCAGCGCAACAAAAGTCAGCGTCGCCGCTACGAGGAGGTAGATGCCGACCCAGCCGACGCCGTAGTTCTTCGCAAGGTAGACGGCGATGAACGGCGCCACCGCAGCGCCCAGAATGCTGGCGGTGTTGTACGCAATTCCCGAGCCCGTGTAGCGGACGTTGGTCGGGAAGAGTTCCGGGAGAACGGCACTCATCGGACCGAAGGTCAGGCCCATGAGCAGCATGCCCACGATGAGGAACGCCAACATGCGTCCGTCGTTCATTCCGTCCGGTTCGAGGAAGACGCCGAAGGTCAAGCCGAACACCATGATCAGGCCGGTGATGATCAGCAGCGTGATCCGGCGCCCGTAACGGTCGGCGAGCCAACCCGAGACCGGCACGGCGGCAGCGAAGAACACGACTGCGATCAGCTGCAGGACAAGGAAATCGGTGTACTTGAAGCCGGCACCGGTTCCACCGTCGGCCGCCGTCTTGCCGGTTCCGTGACTGAGCACCCAGGTGGTCATGATGTAGAAGAGCGTGTACGTCGCGAGCATCACGAACGTACCGATGATCAGCTGGCGCCAGCTGGTCTTGAACACCTCGGCGACCGGGGTCTTGACCTTCTCGCCGCGCTCGACTGCGCGCGCGAACACCGGGGTTTCCTCGAGCTTGAGCCGTACGTACAGGCCGATCATCACCATGATTGCGCTGAGCAGGAACGGAATTCGCCAACCCCAGCTCAGGAACGCGCCCTCGAGGTCCGGGCTGGAATTGTCGTGGTTCATGAACAGCGTGATGATCAGGAACAGGCCGTTGGCCATGAAGAAGCCGATGGGGGCACCGAGTTGCGGCCACATCGCCGCCCAGGCCCGCTTGCCTTCCTTGGCGGTCTCGGTCGCGAGTAGAGCAGCACCCGACCATTCACCGCCGAGTCCGAGGCCCTGACAGAAGCGCATGAGCGCCAACAACGCCGGGGCCAGCAGACCGATCTGGTGATAGGTGGGCAGCAGACCGATGAGGAAGGTCGCGATGCCCATCGTCAGCAGCGAGCCGACCAGGGTTGCCTTGCGTCCGACGCGGTCCCCGAAGTGTCCGAAGAGGATCGAGCCGAGGGGGCGGGCGACAAACGCGAGTCCGAACGTCGCCAACGACGCGAGAAGCGCGGTGGTGTCGTTGCCCTTCGGAAAGAACAGGTGCGGGAACACCGATACTGCCGCGGTTGCATAGATGTAGAAGTCGTAGAACTCGATGGACGTACCCACCATGCTGGCAACCACGATTCGGCTGCGTGGCACTCCGGCGACGGTATCTGCGCCACCGTCCTCGGGCTTGGGTGGGTTCTCACTGACTGACGTGCTCAAAGAATGCTCCTGCGCCGATATACGAACGATGTCCAATTGGTGGGATGCTGTCCCAATCGGTAGGAATTGAACACCCGCGGGGTTTTCCTGCGCAAATCCGACTCCGCGAATTCGGCTCAGCGGGCAATCCGCGATAAAATTCCGTAAAGGTGAGCCGGGAAGTCTGGTCGGCACGTGCATTCGATGCGTCACAACGTCGATCACGTTCATGTCTGTTGCATCCGAATTCGGTTGCACGAACAAAGGTCGTCCCCACGCGTGATCTCCACCCTGCGTTCCGAACTGTCCCGCTATCTCCGCACCGAAACGGTGGGCGGATCGATCCTCCTGATCGCCGCCGCCGTCGCTCTGATCTGGGTGAACTCACCTTTCGGTGAGAGCTACATCGCACTACGCGACTTCCAGATCGGCCCCTCCGTACTCCATCTCGACCTCAGCCTGGGCACGTGGGCGCAAGACGGACTGCTTGCCGTCTTCTTCTTCGTCGCCGGCCTCGAACTCAAACGCGAACTGGTGGTCGGCGAGCTCGCGGACCGTAAAGCCGCGATGCTGCCGATCATCGCGGCGTGCGGCGGCGTCCTGGTCCCCGCGATCATCGCGGCATCCATCGGCTTCGGCACGCCCGGCATGGACAAGGGCTGGGCTATTCCCGTCGCGACGGACATCGCTTTTGCCCTCGGCGTGCTCGCGCTCACCGGCTCGAAGATCCCAGCGAGCGCCCGAGTTTTCCTGCTCAGCCTGGCCGTCGTCGACGATCTGCTCGCGATCATCCTCATCGCCGTACTGTTCACCGGTTCCCTCGCGATGTTGTGGCTGCTGACCGCGGCCGCAGCCCTGGCTGCCTACGCCTACGCCCAACACAAACGCATCACGACGCCGTTCCTCTACGTCCCGCTGGCACTATTGACCTGGTACGCGATGCACGAAGCGGGGATACACGCCACACTCGCCGGCGTCGCGCTCGGCTTACTCACCCGGGTCAGGCGTGATCCGGACGAGGAGTACGCGCCGGGCAGCCGTCTCGAGCACCGCATTCAGCCGTACTCCGCAGGATTCTGCGTCCCCGTCTTCGCACTGTTCGCCTCCGGTGTTCCGATCAACGCCGCGGTACTCGGCGACATTTTCACCGACCCAGTGGGGCAATCGGTTGTCGTCGGTCTTCTGGTCGGCAAAACCGTCGGAATCTTCGGGATTTCCCTGCTCGCGATCAAATTGGGGATAGCAACCAAACCCAAGACACTGGAATTGAGAGACATGTTTGCCCTCTCAGTTCTCGGTGGCATCGGGTTCACCGTTAGCCTGCTTGTAGCAGACCTCGCATTGGACGGGGTCGGCGATGGCAGCGAGGCCGAGATAGCGAAGGCCGCAGTTCTCGTGACATCGTTGGTGGCATCGCTGATCGGATCAGCGCTGCTGTGGCGACGTGGACGAGTGCATGCGGCTCGAGACGACGCTTCCACCGCCATTGCCACGGACGCGAGAGAACTACCTGGAGAGGTCGACAAGTGAGCTTGACCAACGGAGAGAGCCAGCGCTTCACCGGAGATGGAGTACCGAATACGGTCTCTTCCATCCCTCTCACCGATGTGGACGCCCGCACGCCGGGCGAGGCCACCATCGGGGCCCTCGTCAAGGATGCGACTGCACAGGTCTCCACCCTCGTGCGCGCCGAGGTTGAACTCGCCAAGGCCGAGGTCACGGGCGAGGTCAAGAAGGGCCTGCAGGGCAGTGTCTTCTTCATCCTGGCCTTCACAGTTCTGCTGTTCAGCTCGTTCTTCTTCTTTTTCTTCCTGGCCGAGATGCTCGACACCTGGGTGCCGCGCTGGCTGGCGTTCCTCATCGTCTTCCTGATCATGGTGGTGACCACCGCGATTCTGGCGCTGCTCGGTTATCTGCGCGTGCGCAAGCTGCGGGCTCCGGAGAAGACGATCGAATCGCTCAAGCAGGCCAGGAACGTCATCCCCGGCAGCCATGACGACGCAAAGCCGTCCGTCGATTTCAACGCGCGCCGGTAGCGAGTCTGATCGAAAGTGGCAGCCCCAGATCCATCCACCGTCAGGTTCGACGGCCCCTGGATTCACCGGGACATTCACGCCAACGGCATCCGGTTTCACGTCGTCGAGGTAGGCGACGCGGAGCCGGATGCTCCGTTGGTGGTCCTGTTGCACGGATTCGCCGATTTCTGGTGGTCCTGGCGCCATCAGCTGACAGCGCTGTCCGAGCAGGGCTTCCGCGTTGTCGCGATGGATCTTCGTGGGTACGGCGATTCCGACAAGCCCCCTCGCGGCTACGACGGTTGGACGCTCGCCGGTGACGTAGCCGGCCTCATTCGTGCGATGGGTTACGGCAAGGCCACGCTGATCGGTCATGCCGACGGAGGTCTGGTGTGCTGGGCGACCGCCCTCCTGCATCCACGCCTGGTGCGGTCGATCGCGCTTATCTCGTCACCACACCCGATGGCGCTCAAGCAAGCCGTCGTCCGCGACCCCTATCAGCGGCGGGCACTGTTGCCCTCGTTCCTGGCCTACCAGGTACCGCTTCGCCCGGAGCGACGGCTGACGGCCGCCAAGGGCGCCGAGGTGGAGCGCCTCGTTCGTTCGAGGTCCGGCCCCACCTGGCCGCAGCAACCCGAGTTCGCGGACGTCATGAGCAAGATGCGATCCGCGATCCGGATCCCGGGTGTCGCGCATTCCACGTTGGAGTACCAACGCTGGGCATTCCGCAGCCAGCTCCGCCCCGAAGGGCGTCGCTTCATGAAGTTGATGGATCAGGTGCTTCGCATCCCGACCCTCCAGATCCACGGCGAACTGGACCCGTACGTCCTGACGCGCACCGTGCGTCGCGACAGGCACTGGGCACCCACCGAGAAACTCCACACCATCGCAGGCGTCGGCCATTACGCACATCAGGAAGCCCCGGAGCGCGTCAACAGCACGCTCCTGCACTTCCTGACCGACGAGCCTTCCTGACCGCTACAGAATGCACGCGCCGGTCGGCACGGGCGTCGAGGCCGACGCGGCCGCGTTCAACTGACGCGAGACTTCCTGCGCGGTGAGGACGAATCCGGTGTCACTGTCGTCGACGGCAGCGCCGAACACGACGCCGAGGACCCGTCCCTGATCGTCGACCATCGGTCCACCCGAGTTGCCCTGCCGGATGGATCCGCGAACGGTGTAGACCTCGCGCTGGGTGGTTCCGGCCTTGTAGATGTCCGGCCCGTTCAGGTTCAGAACCTCACGAACGCGGGCTGCGCTGGCCGTGTACGGACCACCACCGGGGTAGCCGAGCACCAACGCGTTGTCACCGGTCCGAGCCTGCTCCGGAGCAAACGGCAGCACCGGCGCGTCCAATCCGGGAACCGCCAGAATCGCGATGTCGACGGCGGGGTCGAAGAGAACCACCTGCGCGGGCAGTGCGCCCTCCATGGTGTCCACCGTGATGCTCTCGGTTCCGGCCACCACGTGGGCGTTGGTCATGACGCGTTCGGGGGCGACGATGAATCCGGATCCCTCGAGCGCGCGCTGGCAACTCGGTGCGACGCCGTTGATGCGTAGAACACTCGGACGCAACTGCGCCGCCAACGGACTGGCCAGAACGCTCGCGTCGGGTGCTTCGACCTCGGTGATGGGTGTGCGCCCGAATGGGCCGATGACGTCCGGCAGGCCGGAGGTGTCGAGCAACGCCGAAAACTCGGTCGGGATGCGGCGCAGCCACTGCGGCGCCACTTCGTCCACACTGGCGAGTACATCCGAACCACGAACAGCGGCGGCAATATTCGGCTGCGACGAAGAAGTGAGCGGAATCGCGAGCAACCATGCCGCGACCACGACGGCCACCGCCTGTAGACCCGCACCGATGACGCTGTCGACGGATCTCGCCGTCGGACTGTGCATTCCGCTGCGCGCTGCGCGTCCGAGGACCATGCCGGCGACCTCGCCGATGATGACCAACACCACGATCAGCGAGATGCCCGCGAGGATGCGAAGTTTGCCTTCGGTGACGTGCACGAGCAGGTGTGGCGCCAACAGAATTCCGGCGACGGCGCCGAGGATCACGCCGACGAACGCCAACGCCGACGCCACCGCGCCCTGACGCCATCCGGACGTGGCGGCGATGAGGGCGACCAGAACGATGGCGATGTCCACCCAACGAGAACCTGTCATCGCGGCACCGCCGAATCCTCGACACCTTCACCGAACTCGGACAGCGCTGTGTCCAGGTCTCTCACGTCCTCGTAGTTCCATGGAATCTCCCAGCCGGACACCGTGAACAGCGCCGCGAGGATTCCTGCTGTGAACCCCCAGACCAGCATGCCGTCGGCGCGGAACGCCGGGCCCTGATATCCGAGGGGATGGCGAACCTGAAACCGGTTGTCCGGGTCGAGCAACGTGCGCAGTGGCACCCTGGCCACCCGTCCGACCTCGCCCTCGTCCTGAATGCCCACCGTCGTCGGCTGCTCCCAGTAGCCGAGCACCGGAGTCACGTCGAAACCTGACGGCGGGATGAAGATCTCCGGCAACACGGTGAGCGGCTGAACACCGCTCGGATCGAGCCCGGTCTCCTCCTGCGCTTCACGCAGCGCAGTGCCGATGGGACCGTCGTCGCCCGGGTCTGCTGCGCCGCCGGGGAAGGCGACCTGTCCGCTGTGCTGACGCATCGTCGACGCCCGCTGGGTCAGCAAGACGTCTGAGCCTTCGGGCAATCCGCCGACGGCCAGAGGATCGGCCTCGCGAGGCCCGCCGAAAAGTACGAGCACCGCGGCCGGACGCGTCACGGTGCCGCGCGGCGCACGACGCTCGAGGACGGGGTTGATCCTGTGGGGATCGGTGGGTTGGGTGCCGGCGACAGCACGCAACCATTCGGGAACCGGTGTACTCATACGACGACTCCCAGATATTGCGCCGCAGCGGCGGCGATTTCGTCCGCACTGCGGAAAGGTTGGGGCAAGACCTTGGCGACCGTTCCATCCGCGCGCACGAGCACCGACACCGGCAGCACCGGCGGTGCGCCCACCGCGATCCGCACCTTGCCGTCACCGTCCTGGACGCCGGGCAAACGCACCGAGTAGTCGATGAGTCGCGTCAAAGCGTTCTCCTGATTCGGATCAGAATGCACCGTCAGAACATTGATGCTGCCGTCGGCGCGCTCCGCGAATTCCTGAAGGTATGGAAGCTCTTCGGCGCACGGCGCACACCAATACGCCCACAGGTTGAGCAGAGTCGGCTTTCCGCCCACCGCTGCGGCAAGGTCGACGGGCGCTCCGTCGGAGACGCAGTCGAGGGTGATTCCGGCGAGAGCCGAGCCGGCAGGCGCTTCGCCGGTCGGAGTCGGGCAGGGGGCCAGAGCCGCCTGGCTACGGAGTTGATCGAGCGATTCCGACGACGGAGTGAACGTCGGCGGCTGATACGCGGACGAAGACGGACCCGTCGACGTAGGCGTCGTGCCGTCTCCCCCGCGGGGCCAGATCGCCACGACGAGAGCGGCGACGACCACGAGCGCAGCGAGAGACCATCTTCCAGCACTTGTCATCGGCGATCACAACCCTGCCAGGGCGAGCAGATGGTCGGTCTCGGGGCCTTTCACCAGGGCCGCGGCCTCGGTTTTGTCGGTCGGGCCGAGACCGTACGACGGGCAGTCCTTGGCCAGAACGCACACTCCGCACGCCGGCTTGCGCGCGTGGCAGACCCGTCGGCCGTGGAAGATCACGCGATGTGAGAGCAGCGTCCATTCCTTACGTTCGATCAGTGCCCCGACGGCGTGTTCCACTTTGACGGCGTCTTCTTCCTCGGTCCATTTCCACCGCCGCACGAGCCGACCGAAGTGGGTGTCGACGGTGATTCCCGGAATGTCGAAGGCATTGCCCAGCACGACGTTCGCGGTCTTGCGTCCGATGCCGGGGAGTTTCACCAGATCTTCGAGCTTGTTCGGGACCTGACCGTCGTAATGTTCGAGTAGCGCCTGACCGAGTCCGATCAACGACGTCGTCTTGTTCCGGTAGAAGCCGGTGGAGCGGATGTACTCCTCGAGTTCGGTCCGATCGGCTTCCGCGTATGCCTTGGCGTCGGGATAGCGGGCGAAGAGCGCCGGCGTGACCATGTTGACGCGGACGTCCGTGCACTGCGCCGACAAGATTGTAGCCACAGCCAGCTCCAACGGTGTCGTGAAGTCGAGTTCGCAATACACGTGCGGAAATGCCACGGCGAGCTCGCGATTCATCCGACGCGCCCGGCGCACCAATCCGAGGTGTGATTCTTCTTTCCGCGCACCCCCCGAACGCGGTTTCTTCCGCTGCTCTGAACTGCCTGTCGGGGTGGTCTGCACTCAGACAACTGTACGGATACGACATGAGTGGAGACTCCGTCGTGTCGATTCTGAGACCTTCGACGTGTTTACTTCCCCCTATGCAAGGACTCGCAGTAATTCTCTTTCCGCTACTGCTGATGCTCTTTGCCCTGGCGATGGAACGAGTCGAAGGGCGATTGCGTCGGCTCTCGGTTCAAGAGCACGAAGTAGAAGACTTCCTCGATCAGGCAAGTCACGACGACGTCGCCCGCCTGGCAAGCGATGGGTTTCCCCATGCGTTCGCTCGCTTCCACCGGAAGCGGAAGGGCCGTCAGTCGGAGGCTCCCGAGAGCGCCAGCCTGGGCGAAATCCGGACACAACGGGCAAGTTGACGGCCATACAAAGTAGTCACCACAGCGGATTCCGGAAGAATTTTCGGCTCTTACGTGGCATCAATCACTCGTCGCGAGCTATCGGGACGTAGACTTCGATGCCGTACCTGTTGCATTGAACACAGATTGCATTGGACACAGTGTCTCACTCATGGCCTCACTCATGAGGGGTGAACCTGCGTACAACGGTTTGTGCGCAGCACGGGTACAAAGATAGATAGCGCAAAAATGACACCACAAACGAACAAATCCCAACAAGGAGCGCACGTGGACGACGTCCTGGCAAGAGCCGGCATCTTCCAAGGAGTCGAGCCCTCAGCGGTAGCGGCGCTGACAAAGCAGCTGCAGCCCGTCGACTTCCCCCGTGGACATGTCATCTTCAACGAAGGTGAACCCGGTGACCGCCTGTACATCATCGTGTCCGGCAAGGTGAAGATCGGTCGACGCTCACCCGACGGTCGCGAGAACCTGCTGACGATCATGGGCCCGTCCGACATGTTCGGCGAACTGTCCATCTTCGACCCCGGCCCCCGCACCTCGACGGCTACGACCGTGACCGAGGTTCGCGCCGTGAGCATGGACCGCGACGCTCTCAAGGCATGGATCCAGCAGCGACCCGAGATCGCCGAGCAGCTGCTGCGCGTTCTCGCCCGCCGACTGCGTCGTACCAACAACACCCTGGCCGACCTGATCTTCACGGACGTTCCCGGCCGTGTCGCCAAGGCGCTCCTGCAGCTCGCGCAGCGCTTCGGCACTCAGGAAGGTGGCGCCCTGCGCGTCACTCACGACCTCACGCAGGAAGAGATCGCCCAGCTCGTCGGCGCTTCCCGCGAGACCGTCAACAAGGCGCTCGCTGATTTCGCACACCGCGGATGGCTTCGCCTCGAAGGCAAGAGCGTCCTGATCTCGGATTCCGAGCGTCTCGCTCGTCGCGCGCGCTAGCTCTTACTGTTCGACTCTTTCGGCCGCTCCCGCTTCGGTGGGGGCGGCCGAAGTCGTTCCCTGGACTCCCGTTGTACCTATCGGTACAATGTGTACCGATAGGTACACATCTAATCGAGAGGCCACGTCATGACCGTCCGAGCACCCATTCCGCCCTTCACTCACGAAACCGCCGTCCAAAAGGTTCGGCTTGCCGAGGACGGATGGAATTCGCGCGATCCGCACAAGGTGTCGCCGGCCTACACGCCGGACAGTTGGTGGCGTAATCGGTCGACGTTCGTCACCGGACGATCCGAGATCGTCGAACTTCTGACCGCAAAATGGAAGCGTGAACTGGACTACCGGTTGATCAAGGAATTGTGGGCACACAGCGACGACCGCATCGCCGTGCGATTCGCGTACGAGTGGCACGATAACGACGGGCAATGGTTCCGCTCCTACGGCAACGAGAACTGGGAATTCGACGCCGACGGCCTCATGCACCACCGTCATGCCAGCATCAACGACGTCCCCATCGCAGAGTCGGAGCGAAAGTTCTTCTGGGATTCGACCGGACCACGCCCGCACGATCATCCGGGCCTGAGCGAGTTGGGTCTGTGATGAAAGGATGAGCACATGGCCAGACAGGTAGCTGAACGCTCGGACACGATCCCCGCGCTCGCGAACGTGTTCCGAACCTACGGGTACGACGGAGCAAGCCTGGCCGTCATCACCGAACACACCGGATTGGGCAAAGGCAGCCTCTACAACTTCTTTCCGCGGGGAAAGGAAGAGATGGCCGAAGCGGTGCTCGACGAGGTCGACGGATGGTTTCGCACCGAAGTCTTCGAACCGCTTCGAGCAGAGTCGGTTCCACCGAGGCAGCGTATCCAGAGCATGTTCACTTCCGTGAGCGACTACTTTCGATCAGGACAACGCATTTGCCTGTTCGGCGCATTTGCACTCGGTGAAGAACGAAACCGCTTCGGCGCCAAGGTGCGAACCTACTTCGACGAATGGACAGTCGCTCTCGAGGCGGCACTCGCCGGCGCCGAAAATTCCACCGGGCTTGCCGAAGAAGCCGTGGCGGGGATCCAAGGCGCGATCGTGATGTCGCGAGCACTGGGCGACGACGCCGTGTACACACGAGTGTCGACGCGACTCGAAGATCGACTGGTCCAAGCTCTCTCGCCGTAACGCATACCGCACGACCACAATGGCATTTGTGCCGCGGCATCCATCTGGCATGCTCGAAAAGGCATGCACAAGAAGAAAGGAACCCATGTCCTCGTCCGAGACGGTGATCGCATCCACAACTTCGGGGAAGGTCCGCGGCCGAAGGCGTGACGGTTCCTACTACTTCGGTGCGATCCCCTACGCCCGCGCGGAGCGTTTCGAGAAACCGCGCCCAGTGGAACCGTTCTCCGATGTCTTCGACGCCACAGCTCTCGGAACGGTGTTCCCCCAACCACCTTCACGTCTCGAACGGATCATGGGACCGCCACTCCCCGAACCGGAGCAGAGCGAGGACAGCTTCACCCTCACCGTCACAACCCCGTCGCTGACCGGTCATCGCCCGGTGATGGTGTGGCTGCACGGTGGCGGTTACTCCAGTGGAGGCGGATCCCTCCCTTGGTACGACGGTGGCGCCTTGTCAGCCGAGGGCGACGTCGTCGTGGTGTCGGTCAACTATCGCGTCGGCGTGCTCGGATACCTCCTCCTCGACGGGGTCAGTGAAGGCAATCTCGGGGTTCAGGATCAGATCGCAGCGCTCGAGTGGGTGTGCGAGAACATCGAGGGATTTGGCGGCAACCCCGATTCGGTCACCGTGTTCGGCCAGTCGGCCGGCGCTCATTCCATCGTGAACCTGTTGAGCAGTAACAACTCTCGAACTCTGTTCCATCGGGCAATTCTGCAGAGCACCCCACGACCGGACCTCAACTTCACGCAGGCTGCGGCAATCGAGAACGGCGAGACGTTTGCCCGACTGCTCGACGGAGATCCTCGAACCGCGCCGCTCCCTCATGTGCTCGACGCATTCCGTGGCACGGCAATCGAGTTCAGTCGACGGTCTCCCAATGTCGTTCAACCGCCTTTTGCGCCGATTTCCGGGCTTGAACCGGTGACCCTTACTTTCGAGGCAGCGCCGGACGTCATCGTGGGCTACACCCGCGACGAGGGATCCGCGTTCCTGCGCGGCGTGGTGGGCGCTCCGGATCTTGCACGTGTCGCCGAAAAGGCACTGACACAGAACATGTTTGCCGAACCTGCGATCGACCTGGCCGATGCCTTCACCGAGGCCGGTGCGTCGGTGTACACGTATCGCTTCGACTGGACACCGTCCGACGACGTCTTCGGAGCCACCCACTGCATCGAACTTCCCTTCGTCTTGGGAACCGAGCAGTCATGGCAGGGCGCGCCGATGCTGGGCAGCAGCGACTGGCCGAGCATCGACGCACTGGGCCGTCGCGTGCGCAGGCACTGGACGTCGTTTGCGCACACGGGAAGTCCGGACAGCAGCGAATCGTGGGAGAAGTACACATCGGCCCAACCGATCGGAATCACCTTCTCCTGAGCAACTTCGGGCGCCTACCCACCAGGAGAAATCCCGACTAGGATTGCTCCATGGACATGCCCAAGCTCCTCGACGGGCGACTCAAACTCCGCCATCTCCTGCTCGTCGACGCATTGAGCCGTCAGGGCAGTGTGGTCGGTGCCGCTGCCGCACTCCACATCACGCAACCTGTCGCGACCCGCAGTCTGCACGACATCGAATCCATTCTCGGTGTCTCGCTCTTCGACCGCGGCCCGCGCGGAATCACCCCGACCATTTTCGGTGAGGCATTCACCACTCATGCTCGGGCCGTGATCGCACAACTGACCGAAGCGGGGCGGCACGTCGTCGAGCTTGCCGACGCCAATCGCGGAACCGTCATCGTGGGAACACATCTCGCCGGATCCAACGTGCTGCTTCCGGGCGCCATCGCGCGACTGAAGGTCCAGCACCCCCTGCTCACCGTCATCGTTCGCGAAGGCACACCCGAGCAGTTGCTCACCGATCTGGAAGCGGGCCGGATCGACCTGATCGTCGGCCGACTCACCTCACCTACCGACGACACCGCGATCAGGCGAAACCTCTACGCGGAGTCGGTCGAACTCGTCACCCGCGTGGATCATCCACTCGCCCACCGCGAGGACATCCAACTCGAAGAACTGCGCGGCTTCCCCTGGATCCTGCCCGGTGTCGAGACAGTGCTCCGCCGCGAACTCGAGGAGTTCTTCGCCCGCAACGGCCTGCCGTTGCCCGAAAATCGCGTCGAGGCAACCTCTTTCCTCACCGTGCGTCAACTGCTGGTCGAGACCGACATGATCGCGGTACTACCGAGTCTCATCCCCCGCGACGACGCGCGCTTGACCACCCTGTCCATCACTCTCGATCCGATCGGGCACAGCGTCGGCATCACCTCGTCGGCGACTCGCACGTCGAGTCCGTCCGCGCAGGCGTTGATCGCGACGCTGAAGTCCTTTGCAGACGAGCTCATGCGACCGTGAAACGCGGATCGGCCCGCTCCCTCACAGGGAACGGGCCGATTCGGATCAATCCAGCACTCAGGCGTTTTCGGAGACGCGAATCTCTTCGTTCTCCAAGCCCCGCGACGAATCGGGAACAAGCTTGAACAGTGCGATGGCGCCGACCAGGCTGATCGCGCATATCGAGGCGAGGTACCAGGTGACGCCCACCGAAGACCCAGTGGCGTCCAGCAGCGCAGTGGCGATCATCGGCGCCAGGCCACCGCCGAGAATCGCACCACTCTGGAGGATCAGAGACGAACCGGAGTAGCGGACCTTGGCCGGGAACGTGTCGGCGATGATGCTGCCCTGAACGCAATGGGTGACCGGCACGATCAGACCCATACCCAAGAACGCGATGACAGCGATCACTTTGTTCTCGGTGTTGAGGAGCGGGAAGAACACGATGCACCACAACAGGATTGCGGCTGATCCGCCGATGAACATGTGTCGACGCCCGTACTTGTCGGCGATCTTGGTCCAGAACGGGATGGAGAGGAACCAGAGGACAGCCGCCGCAGTCACGCTGAGCACGAGGAACTGCTTGTCGTAGCCCAGATGTTGAGTTCCGTACGACAGAGTGAACACCATGAAGGCGTACGCCACGGCGGAGTTCGCCAGGCACGCGGCCAGCGTCAGCGACAAACGCGGGAAGCCGACCTTGAGCGATTCACGCAGCGGGAACCGGACTATTTCGCCCTTCTCCATGATCCCGGCGAAGGACGGCGACTCGGTGACGCGCAAGCGAATCACCAGACCGATCGCCACCAGAACGAAGCTGAGCAGGAACGGGATTCGCCATCCCCACGAGGCAAACGCGGAGTCCGACATCACGGCATTGGTCGTGAGGAAGATGCCGTTGGCCAGAACAAGTCCGGCCGGTGTGCCCATCTGCGGGAAACCTGCGTACAGATTCTTCTGCCCGGCCGGTGCATGCTCCATCGACATGAGCGTCGCACCGGCGCCTTCACCGCCCAGACCGATGCCCTGAACGACGCGCATGGCCACCAGAAGGACGGGTGCCCAGAATCCGATGGAGTCGTAGTTCGGGATGAGGCCGATGAGTGTGGAACCGACGCCCATCATCACCAGGGAGACCACAAGTGTGGCCTTGCGCCCGATCCGGTCGCCGAAGTGCCCGAACACGAGTCCGCCCACCGGCCGTGCGATGAATCCGACGGCGAAGGTGCTGAAGGCAGCCAGCGTGCCGGCCGTGGGGCTCAGGCTCGGAAAGAATTGCTTGTTGAAGATCAGCGCGGCGGCCGTGCCGTAGAGAAAGAAGTCGTACCATTCGAGAGTTGTGCCGGCCAGGGTTGCCATGGCAACTCGGCTACGGGCAGCTTTCTCCGGCAACGGCTTTCCGTCACTCGTTGCGCTGTTGGATATCTTGTCTGACATCGCGGAACCTATCGATTGGATGGGGCAGGCGGACGATGAAATCTGTAGTCACCGACCCCGTCTTCGGGATTGTCGGCATCACGAGCGTCGTCGATCGTCGTGTTTGGAATTGTGCTCGCTCGAGACATGACTCACAAATGCCGAATTCACCGTCCGCCATACCGGAATGGGTATAGCCGGGGTCTCAGACGAGACCCAGGAAGCGTTCGGCATTACCCCGCGAGATCAGTTGGCGCGCAGTATCGTCCAAGAACTCACTCTTGCGAACCACCTCACCGACCGGACGCTCCCCCAAGGGGTACGGGTAGTCACTACCCACCATCACACGGTCCACCCCCACCGTGTCCACCAGCAGTCGCAGCGCACGCTCGTCGAAGACGACGGAATCCACGTAGAACCTTCCCAGGTAATGCGACGGTGGGAACTCCGACGTACCGATGATGTCGTTGCGGCCGTGCCAGGCGTTTTCCATCCGGCCCAACCAGAACGCGAAAGATCCACCACCGTGCGCAAATCCGATCTTGAGACGATCGTCGATCTTGTCGAACACACCACCGAGAATCAGCGCGAGTATCGACAGATGCGTTTCGGCCGGCATCGCGGTCAGCCACTGCGCCATCCAGCGATCGAGGCGCGGCGAGTTGGCCATGTCCCACGGATGCACGAATACCGGCACGTCCAGCGACGCACAGTGCTGAAGGAACGTCACCACGCCTTCACTGTCGAGGTCCAGATCGCCGACGTGATTGCCGATCTCGACACCGCGGTGCCCGTTCGCGATGCACCGCTCGAGCTCACGGCACGCGGCGTCGGTGTCCTGCAAAGGCACCTGGCAGAACGGAATCAACCGATCCTTTGCCGGCTCCACGATCTCGAGAGCGAGGTCGTTGAAGATCCGTGCAATGCGACTTGCCTGCTCGCCGCTCCGGCCGTAGTTGAAAAACGCCGGAGTGGGCGAGACGACCTGCGTGTGCACGCCGTCGGCATCCATGTCCCGAAGCCGCACTTCGGCGTCCCAAGCATCGGACTGGATGCGGCGGAACTCCTTGGTGCCCATCATGATCATGGCTTCGGTTTCCGACTCGACCTTCAGCCACGGTGCCTGCGGTCCCGCGTCATCGGTCAGATCGGGCCACCCGTTGGGCACGTAATGGGTGTGGATGTCGATCAGGTTGCTCATAGCTCAGCCCTTGCCGGGATGGAGCGTGCCGCAGTTGTCACACGTGCGGGCTTCTTCGCTCTCGTAGAACTTGACGAACACCGGCGGCAGGTCGGCCACGATGTCGCGCACCTGAAGTTCGACCTCGTGAATCTTGTGATCGCATTCGAGGCAGTACCACTGGAACTTCTCGAGCGTGCCTTCCTTGCGGACGCGTTCGATGACCAGGCCGATCGAGCCCGCGGTGGGACGCTGCGGCGAATGCGGAATGTCTCCCGGCAGCAACCAGGTTTCGCCCTCACGAATGTCGACACGCTGAGGACCGTCGTCGGTCATGACGTTGACGTGGATGTCGCCTTCGAGCTGGTAGAACCACTCCTCGTACGGATCGAGGTGATAGTCGGTCCGCTGGTTGGGGCCGCCGACGACCTGCACGATGAAGTCGTCTCCGAGCGCCATCGTCTGATTGTTGACGGGCGGCTGCAGGAGGTGGCGGTTGTCGTCGATCCACTTCTTGAAGTCGATGACGGGAGGAATCGTGGTCATGATGCATTCTCCGTATCTTCGGACGCTGAGCGCTTGGAATCTTCGGACGCTGAGCGCTTGGCGGCGGGCACGTACGCCACGCCGGAAATTTCGATGAGCAGGTGCGGGTGGGGCAGTTGGTGAACAGCCACAGTCGTTCTCGTCGGACCGTTTTCGTCGAACAGTTCGGCATACACCTCGTTGTATCCACCGAAGTCGTTCATCGACACCAGGTACGAGGTGACCTGAACCAGATCACTCAGTTCTCCGCCCACTTCGGCGAGGATCGCCGCAATGTTCTCGATGACGGCACGGGTCTGCGCCCGAATGTCGAGCGCCGTGGTCCCCATCTCGTCGACCTCGACGCCGACAAACGTGTTGTCGGGCCGACGCGAACTGGTACCGGAGACGTAGACGAAGTCGCCGACCACCTTGACATGCGGGAACTTTCCGCGTGGCTTTGCCAGCTCCTCGATGACCTGCGCACCACTCATCGCTTCACACCTTTCACCGTGACGGTCCCGAGGCCGTCGATGCTGCACTGCGCGACGCCCTCGTCGAGTCGCACAGCTGCTGTGGCAGCACCGGCCAGAATTACCTGACCGGCGCGCAACGGGATTCGGCGTCGACGAGCGATGTCGAGCAGTGCATGCAAAGCTCGCGCCGGATCGCCGAGAATGGCTGACGTGGAACCGACTACCGTCTCGCCGCCGACTTCCATACGCACGGAACGGTCCTCGACGTTCTGCAGCGGCAGCCAACGCCCGATCACGTACCCGGCGGCGCTGGTGTTGTCAGCAACGACGTCGGTGTAGGTGAAACGGAAGTCGCGGTAGCGCGAGTCGATGATCTCCATCGCGGGAGCCAGTGAGTCGACGCAGGTTTCGATATCAACGTTCGGATCGTCGAGATCGATGTCCTTCGACAGGCGGTATGCCACTTCGGGTTCGATCTTGGGATGAATGAACGTCGTCAGGTCGACTTCGCCGCCGTTGCTCACGCACATCGCGTCGGTCAGCTGACCGACGATCACCTCGGAGACACCCATCTGCGCCATCTTCGCTTTGCTGGTGAAGCCGAGCTTGATGCCCACAATCGATTCACCACGACGGGTGCGTCGTTCGAGAAGTTCGTTCTGGATCCGGTAGGCCTCGTCGATGTCGATGGTGTGATCGTCGGCGAGACTCAGGGTGTCGGTGCGACTCTGCTGAGCGTCGTCGAGGCGACGGGCGAGTGCGGATACGGTGTCTTCGGGGGCTGTCATCACGCCTCGCTCATTTCTGGAGAACTTTTGCGGTTTCGATGTTCACAGTTGCACACACACGTTTGTCGGTTCGGTGTAGAAGTGCAGCGAGGACTCGCCGCCCTCACGTCCGATGCCGGACAGGCCCATGCCGCCGAACGGAGATCGCAGTTCACGGGTGAACCACGTGTTGACCCAGGAGATTCCGACGTTCATCTTCTGCGCGACGCGGTGTCCGCGGCGCAGGTCGTTGGTCCACACGGAGGCAGCCAGACCGTACTCGGTGTCGTTCGCCAGGGCGATCGCTTCGGCTTCGGTGTCGAACGGAATAAGTGCTGCGACGGGTCCGAAGATCTCCTCGCGCACGGCGCGATCCTTGTTGGTCAAGCCCGTCCACAGAGTGGGTTCGATCCAGGATCCGCCCGACAGTTCCTGTCCGAGATCCGGAATACCGCCGCCGGTCAGTACTTTCGCGCCTTCCTGCTCGGCGATCTCGAAGTAGTCGAGAACCTTCTTCCGGTGCGCCTGCGAGATGAGCGGACCGGTCGTCGTCGCATCGAGCGTCGGGTCGCCCAGACGCAATCCTGCTGCCCGCTCGACGAGCCCACCGGCAATGTCGTCGAAAATGCTGCGGTGCACGTACACCCGTTCAGTGCACAGGCAGACCTGGCCGGTGTTGGTGAACACCGACTTGGTCAGACCCGTCAGCGCTTCGTCGATGTCGACGTCGTCGAACACGATCGCGGCATTCTTGCCGCCGAGCTCGAAGGAGACCGGGCGAACCCGCGGGGCAACGGTTTTCATGACATGGGAACCGGTTGCCGAAGATCCGGTGAAGGTGACGCCGTCGATACCGGGGTGCGTGGTGAGGAACTCGCCGGCCGAGTTCGCGCCGAATCCATGGACGACGTTGTAGACACCGGCAGGCAGGCCGACCTCTTCGAGCACCTCGGCCAGCAACGACGCAGTCGCCGGGGTCTCCTCGGAAGGCTTGACCACCACGGAGTTTCCGCACGCGAGCGCAGGCGCAACCTTCCAGGTCAGGAGAAGCAGCGGCAGGTTCCACGGAACGATGACGGCGACCACGCCGAGCGGCTTGCGGATCGCGTAGTTCAGCGCCTGCTTGCCACCCGCGAGATCGGTGACAAACGATTCTTGGCCGGCAGCGGCGACGATGTCGGCGAAGGTGCGGAAGTTCGTCAGGGCACGCGCGACGTCGAGTTCTCGTGCCTGCGTGATCGGCTTACCGGTGTCCGCCATTTCTGCGGCGACGAACTCTTCGAATCGTTCCTCGATCCGGTCGGCGGCCCGCCTCAGCAGAGCCGTCCGCTCTCGAACCGGCGTATCGGCCCAACCGTTGTCCAGAGCACGTCTGGCGGAAGTCACCGCCCGATCGACCAGGGCCTTGTCGGCCTCGTGGACCCGGGCGAGAACACGGCCCGTTGCGGGGTCAACCTGATCGAAGCTCGACGACTCGTCGGGTTCGACATAGGAGCCGTCCACGTAATTGCGGATCCATCCGTCGCATTGTGAGGTCATGGACTAACTATTGGCCCGTGACCCATATCAAACAAATGCAAAAACTGCCGCCAGCTATACCTTGATCGGCATAGGTGGCGGCAGTTCGGCTACTCGCCTGCAGCTCCTCGTGTCGGCGCCGAGCGCCTCAGCGACGCAGATACGCCAACTGCACGTTGACGGATTTTTCCGCGACCGGCCACAGCTTCGGGTCCACGTCGGCGTAGACGTGCTCGACAACCTCGCGGACCGCTACCGACTCCCCCAACGTCGTCAGAGCCGCCCGTATCTGATCCAGACGCTCCTCGCGGTGAGCCAGGTACTGCTGCGAAACCGCCTGCAGATCGGGCAGGTCCGGACCGTGCCCGGGAAGAACCGTCAATCCTTCGCCGAGCGCGGCCAGAGATCGCAGCGAGGTGAGGTAATCCCCCAGATCGCCGTCGGAATCGTCGAGAACTGCCGTGCCACGGCCGAGAATGGTGTCGCCAGTCAGCACGCTCGCATCGTTCTCGATGACGATCGACACCGAGTCGGCGGTGTGCCCCGGAGTCGCGAGGATCCGCAACTTCAGGCCCGCGACCTCGATCACTTCACCGTCGACAAGCGTCGAAGCGCCCCCACGCAGAAATGTGGGGTCGACGGAACGCACTGGAGCCGAAGTCAATTCGTGGAAACGGTCCACCCCGCCGGTGTGGTCGTAATGCCGGTGCGTGATCAAGGTCAGCGCTACCGGACCGAGCCCGGCGACACGTTGCAGGTGTTCCTCGTCGTTGTCGCCTGGATCGACGACAACACACTCGACGCTGCCGGGAGCATGCAGAATCCAGGTGTTCGTACCGTCCAGCGTCATCATGCCCGGATTGTTCTCGAGCAAGACCGAAGCGATGTCGGTGACGCGGCGAAGCTGCGCGTAGGCGGGATGGACCGTCGACATCAACGAACTTCGACGATCAGTTCCACCTCGACGGGTGAGCCGAGGGGAAGTTCTGCCACTCCGACAGCCGAACGAGCGTGGATGCCGGCGTCGCCGAGCACCTCGCCGAGGAATTCGGAAGCGCCGTTGATCACGCCGGGCTGACCGGTGAATCCTTCGGCGGATGCCACGAAACCGACGACCTTCACGACGCGGACGACGTTGTCGATGCCGACCAGCGCGTCAATGGCAGCAAGAGCGTTGAGCGCGCAGGTACGTGCCGCGGCCTTGGCGTCCTCATCCGACACGCCCGCGCCGAGCTTGCCGGTCAGCGCCAATTTTCCGTCGACGAACGGGAGCTGGCCCGACGTGTACACGTGGTTGCCGCTGCGAACCGCGGGAACGTACGCAGCGACGGGTGCCGCGACGGCGGGAAGTGCGATGCCCAGTTCGGCGAGACGCTCCGACCAGGTCTGTGTTGCCTCTGCCATGTGATTCAGCCCTTCGGACGCTTCATGTACGCGACGTGCTGCTCGCCCGACGCGCTCGGCAGGACTGCGACGAGCTCCCAGCCGTCGACACCCCAGTTGTCGAGAATTGCCTTCGGATTGTGGACCAGCAACGGAGTCACGGTGTATTCCCAGGAAGTTATTTCGCTCATGCGCTGAGCCTATCCCGCGTACATCTTCGGCCCCAGACTTATAGGCTCGCGGTGTGGTTGCATCCCAAGATGAGATGAGCAGGACCTGGCCCGAGTCTGCGACGAAGGCCCGCCTGCACTTTGTGTCGGGTAAAGGCGGAACCGGTAAGTCCACGGTTGCCGCCGCGTTGGCGCTCGCGTTGGCCGAAGGCGGCAAGCGCGTTCTCCTCGTGGAGGTCGAGGGCCGTCAGGGAATCGCGCAGCTCTTCGACGTACCGCCGCTTCCACCGCAGGAGACCAAGGTCGCGGCCGCCGAAGGTGGCGGTGAAGTGATGGCTCTCGCCGTCGACATCGAGACCGCGTTCCTCGAATACCTCGAGATGTTCTACAACCTCGGCTTCGCCGGCCGAGCGATGCGTAAGTTCGGCGCCATCGAATTCGCCACGACCATCGCCCCCGGTCTTCGCGACGTTCTGCTCACCGGCAAGATCAAGGAGTGCGTCATCCGCACCGATCGAACCGGCAAGCGCGTATACGACGCCGTTGTCGTCGACGCTCCCCCGACTGGACGCATCGGCAGCTTCCTCGACGTCACCAAGGCGATGGCCGATCTCGCCAAGGGCGGCCCGGTGCACTCACAGAGTGAAGGCGTCGTTCGCCTGCTGCACTCGCCGGAAACCGTCGTACATCTGGTTGCGCTGCTCGAAGCGCTGCCCGTTCAGGAAACTGCCGACGCCGCCGCAGAACTGGCGCGTGACGACCTCAACCTCGGTGCCATCATCGTCAATCGCGCCAGCCCGAGGTTCTTGCCCGAAGATCAACTCGCTGGTGCCGCGGCCGGCAATATCGACGCCGCTTCGATCCGGTCGACGCTCTCCGACGTCGGCATCGATCTGTCCGACGACGACTTCGCAGGCCTGCTCACCGAGACGATCGAACATGCTTCGGTGCTCGAAGCTCAAGAATCCAGTGCAGAGAAGCTCCGCGAGATCGACGGCGCGCGGGTGCAACTTCCCGCGCTCGCCGACGGCGTCGATCTCGGTGGGCTCTACGAGCTGGCCGAATACCTCACGGAACAGGGCGTGTGATGACCGAGACCACCGAGAACGTGACGGTCGGCAGTTCCAGGATCGGCCGACGCGCAGCTCCTGCCCTCGATATTTCGGCGATCATCACGGACCCGACGGCACGGATCGTGGTGTGTTGCGGCGCGGGTGGCGTCGGCAAGACCACGACGGCTGCGTCGCTGGCATTGCGTGCGGCCGAAGAGGGCCGACGCGTAGTCGTCCTCACCATCGATCCGGCCCGTCGCCTCGCGCAGGCCTTGGGTGTGGCCGAACTCGACAACACTCCGCAGCCGGTGAAGCTGGGTCCCGAGGCCACGGGTGAACTGCACGCGATGATGCTGAACATGCGTCGGACCTTCGACGAGATGGTCATCGAGCATTCGAGCCCTGAGAAGGCCGAACAGATCCTGGCGAATCCCTTTTACCAAACCGTTGCCACATCGTTCTCCGGAACGCAGGAGTACATGGCGATGGAGAAGTTGGGGCAGCTGGCGTCGAACGACGCGTGGGATCTGGTGATCGTCGATACCCCGCCGTCACGCAATGCGCTCGACTTCCTCGACGCTCCGCAGAGGCTCGGAACGTTCCTCGACGGACGGATGATCCGGCTGCTCTCTGCACCCGGCCGTGGCCTGACCAGGCTCGTGGCCGGCGCGATGGGGTTGGCGCTGAAGGGTGTCTCGACCATTGTGGGAAGCCAAATGCTTTCGGATGCATCGGCATTCGTGCAGTCGCTCGACTCGATGTTCGGCGGTTTCCGTGAACGCGCCACGAAGACCTACGAGTTGCTACGTCAGCCGGGGACTCACTTCCTGGTGATCGCAGCGGCCGAACCCGATGCTCTTCGCGAGGCGGCATTCTTTGTCGACCGTCTTGCAGGCGACTCGATGCCGTTGGCCGGTTTGGTTCTCAACCGCACACACCCGACATTGACGGCCTTGCCTGCCGATCATGCGGTGACTGCCGCCGACAAACTGGAAGCGAAGGAAAATGCGACCGAGGCCGAAGCCCTCACCGCAGCTGTTCTCCGTATCCATGCCCATCGGGCAGTGATCGCGAAGCGAGAAATCGCCTTGCTGAGCCGATTCACCGCAGCTCACCCGAGAGTGCCGCTGATCGGTGTTCCGTCGCTACCGTTCGAGGTCTCGGACCTCGAGGCGCTGCGTGCGGTGGGAGATCAGCTCACTCGGAAGGGCTGATCCCCCGATCGGCCGGGATCAGACTGCTGAGTGATGCTGGCGCTGGTCCTCGAAGAACTCGGACCAGGAGTCGACGTCGGGGTGCTGCTTGAGCAGTGCACGGCGCTGACGCTCGGTCATTCCGCCCCACACACCGAACTCGACACGATTGTCGAGAGCATCGGCTCCGCACTGCATGAGGACCGGGCAGTGACGGCAGATGGTGGCCGCCTTGCGCTGCGCGGCGCCACGAACAAAGAGTTGGTCGGGGTCGACCTCGCGGCATCGTGCCTGAGTTACCCAGGCAATTCGTGCCTCGGCCTGCTCGATGTCCAAACGACTACTCGGGGTGGCTGTGTACATTCTGGGTCCCCTCTACAAAGTCTGACCGTCGCCATGGGGCGAGCAGCGCACCATCTCAGCAGTCCCCGCGGTAGCACGGTGAAAGCTGAGACACATTCGTGATCGAGTGTTACGTCGATCACACTGATCACAATTTAGGTAAAGAACGGCCCTGGCGCAAGACGCTCGGGGGCATTTTTTGGTACGGCAGTACAAAGCGCGTGTTCAGGAGGTTTTGAACACCCCCCAAAACACTGAAACCGGTTCCAATGGGTGGGCACACGTACTCTGTAGATCGTGTCGATTGCAAAAACAGTGGCGAAGCTCGCCGGAAGCTCCGCATTGGCGGGTGTCCTGGTCGCAGGGGTGATGTTCCCAGTGGCGGGCGGATTCGGATTCGCGTCCAACCGCGCCGCCGATACCGTCGACAACGTCTCGGCCGAACTGGTCGAAGGCACTGTCCCTGCGGTGTCCACCATGGTCGATGCGGAAGGCAATCCCATTGCCTGGCTCTACGACCAACGACGCTTCGAAGTCCCCAGCGAGAAGATCTCCAACAACATGAAGTTGGCGATCGTCTCCATCGAAGACCGACGGTTCCCCGACCACAAGGGCGTCGACTGGCAGGGAACGCTGCGCGCCTTCCTCACCAACACGACAACCGGTGAAGTGCAGCAGGGCGCGTCGACGCTCGATCAGCAGTATGTGAAGAACTACCAGCTGTTGGTCGTGGCGAAGACGGATGCCGAGCGCCGCGCTGCCATCGAGACCACCCCGGCCCGAAAGATCCGCGAGATCCGGATGGCACTGACACTGGACAAGGAACTCACGAAAGACGAGATCCTCACCCGGTACCTGAACCTCGTACCGTTCGGCAACGGATCCTTCGGCATTCAGGACGCGGCTCAGACCTACTTCGGCGTCGATGCCGCAGATCTGACCGTTCCCCAGTCCGCGATGCTGGCCGGCATGGTTCAGTCCAGCTCCGCGCTGAACCCGTACACGAACGTCGAGGGCGTGACCGAGCGTCGTAACACCGTGCTCGACACCATGATCACGAACATTCCGGATCGTGCCGACGAGTTCCGGGCTGCGAAGGAAGAGCCACTCGGCGTCCTGGAAACTCCCAACAACTTGCCGCGCGGCTGCATCGCCGCGGGCGATCGTGGGTTCTTCTGCGACTACGCACTGAAGTACCTCTCGGACGCAGGGATCACCCGTGACCAGATCAACGACGGTGGTTACCTCATCAAGACCACTCTCGACCCGCAGGTGCAGGCATCCACCAAAGCCGGCCTGAATGCGAACGCGAGCGCCAACCTCGACGGCATCGCCAACGTCATGAACGTGATCAGGCCCGGTCAGGATTCACACAAGGTCATCGCGATGGCCAGCAGTCGCACGTACGGACTCAACGCGGACACCGACGAAACCGTCCAGGCGCAGCCGTACTCCCTTGCCGGCGACGGTGCGGGCTCCGTCTTCAAGATCTTCACGACGGCTGCAGCGATGGAGAAGGGTCTCGGCATCAACGCGACCCTCGACGTACCCAAGCGCTTCGAAGCCAAGGGCATGGGTAGCGGCGGCGCCGCCGGATGCCCGGTCTCGACGTACTGCGTGGAGAACGCGGGCAACTACCCGCCGACGCTGTCCGTGACCGACGCGCTCGCACAGTCCCCCAACACCGCTTTCGTCAAGCTCATCGAGGCAACCGGTGTCACGCCGACGGTCGACATGGCTGTCCGTCTCGGCATGCGCTCGTACGCCGATCCCAATACCTCGGGCTTCGACGAGCGCAGCATGGCCGACTTCCAGAAGGAACAGAACCTCGGTTCGTTCACCCTCGGCCCCACCTGGATCAACCCGCTCGAACTCTCCAACGTCGCAGCAACTCTCGCCTCGCACGGCAAGTGGTGCCCGCCGAGTCCCATCGATTCGGTCTTCGACCGCTACGGCAAGCCGGTGGCCGTCACCGAGCAGGGCTGTGAGCAGGTTGTCGAGCCCGGCTTGGCAGACACCCTCGCCAACGCCATGAGCCGTGACGACGTCGGCGCCGGTACGTCTGCCGGTGCCGCGAGCAGCGCCGGATGGAGCCTGCCGATGTCGGGCAAGACGGGTACCACCGAGACCCACAAGTCCTCGGCGTTCCTCGGCTTCACCAACAACCTCGCTGCTGCCGTCTACATCTTCGGCGACTCCCCGACGCCCGGCGAGATCTGCTCGAGCCCGCTGCGCCCCTGCTACAGCGGCAACTTGTACGGCGGTACCGAACCGGCGAGATCCTGGTTCGCGGCAATGAACCCGGTCGCCAACAACTTCGGGCCTACCTCGCTGCCCCCGATCGACGAAAAGTACGCACGGGGATCACAGAACGGCCAGGTTCCCGAGGTTGTCGGCCTGAGCCAGTCGGCCGCAACGTCCCGGCTTCAGGCGTCCGGCTTCACCGTCAATTCCGTGACGACGGCATCCGGAGCGCGCGCGGGAACGGTCACCGGAGTTTCGCCGTCCGGGTCCGCGATCCCAGGTTCGACCGTCACGATCTACATCAGCGACGGTTCCGTGAGGGCTCCGGCCGCACCCGCATCCCCCGCGGCCCCGGCACCGGGCGCGACTCCCCCGGACGCGACTCCGCCCGGAGGTGAACCCGCACCGCCTGCGGGGACCCCGCCGAACTGACGGCCATGAAACAAGAACGGCCGCGATCTCCGAGTGACTCGGAGATCGCGGCCGTTTTCGGTTTCTGGTGGCGCACTTCTACAGGCGGGACTTCACTGCTGCAGAGATACGTGCGCCGTCGGCCTTGCCCTTGGCCAGCGCGTTGGCGGCCTTGATGACCTGGCCCATCTGACGCATACCCGGACGCTCACCGAGCTCCTCGGAAACCTGGGCAAGCGCGGTGTCGACGACGTCGACAAGCTCGGCGTCGGTCAACGGCGTCGGCAGGTACTCGTCGATGATCTGAGCTTCTGCACGCTCTTTCGCGGCAAGCTCACCGCGACCGTTCTCGGTGTAGATCTCGGCCGATTCGCCGCGCTTCTTCGATTCCTTTGCAAGGACTTTGATGATTTCTTCGTCGGTGAGGACGCGCGCTTCCTTACCGGCCACCTCTTCGGTCTGGACGGCTGCCATGAGCATCCGAAGGGTGGCTGTACGTAGCGGATCCTTCGCCTTCATGGACGCAACCATGTCGGTTCGGAGGGTGGCTTTGAGCGATGGTGTCGTGTCGGACATGGTGGAAACGCTACGCGCTCGGCGTTTCGAGCGTGCCGATAGTTACCTCCGCCCGGACACAATTCTCTGTGGAATAGCTGTAAAAGGCGGCGAGAGCGACGCAGAAGAAGGCCACACCCGTATCCTTGAGGGGTGTCTGACCAGTTCCGCACCAACCTGACCCGCGCCGCACTTGGTGCCGCGGGCGCCGCTGCACTCGGGATCGGGTACGCATCCGGCATCGAACGCAATGCATTTGCACTGCGTGAGGTGACGATGCCAGTCCTGGCGCCCGGTTCGTCGTCGCTGCGGGTCCTCCATCTCAGCGACTTGCACATGATGCCGAACCAACGGTTGAAACAGAATTGGTTGCGTGAGCTCGAAGGTCTCGACCCCGACCTCGTGGTCAACACCGGCGACAACTTGTCTCACCAGCGCAGCGTTCCGGCAGTGGTCCAGGCGCTCGGAGATCTGTTAGCTCGGCCGGGCCTGTTCGTCTTCGGCAGCAACGACTACTTCGCCCCGAAACCGAAGAACCCACTGAGCTACATCTTCAACAAGGACAAGCGCATCACCGGGGATCCCCTCCCCTGGGGTGACCTGCGTGCTGCCTTCACCGAACGTGGATGGCTGGACATGACTCACGTGCGCCGCGAACTCGAAGTGGCCGGTATTCGCATCGCAGCCGCCGGCGTCGACGATCCGCACCTGAAGCGCGATCGCTACGACACCGTCGCCGGAACACCGAACCCCGTCGCCCAGCTCAAGCTCGGTCTGACGCACTCGCCCGAACCGCGAGTTCTGGACCGGTTCGCCGACGACGGCTACGACCTCGTGCTCGCCGGCCACACGCATGGTGGTCAGCTGTGCCTGCCGTTCTACGGCGCGCTGGTCACGAACTGCCAGATCGACCGATCCCGGGTCAAGGGGCCGTCCAAGTGGGGCGCGCACACCCAGCTGCACGTCTCCGCGGGCATCGGCACTTCGCCGTGGGCGCCGGCACGCTTCTGCTGTCGCCCCGAGGCAACTCTGCTCACTCTGGTTCCGGCCACCAGGCGCGAACCCGAGCATGTCTCCGCGCACGGTTCCGCAGAGTCTCCAGCGTCGGTTCTACGCAACTGACCTGCGGATTTAATGTCAGTCGACTCGGTAATGTAAGCTAACCGAGGTTCGACACGGGGTGTGGCGCAGCTTGGTAGCGCGCTTCGTTCGGGACGAAGAGGTCGTGGGTTCAAATCCCGCCACCCCGACAGTGAAGAACAGCAATCGAGGCCCTTCCGCTCACGCGGGAGGGCCTCGATTGCTGTATGCCTCCCCCGCTGTGTGCCTCCCCCGGGTAGGTCTTCGGGTTGATGCAACTCCTTCGCTGCCGTCAGTTCGTCCCGCCGTCAGTCAGCCCACTGATCGGCGATCGAGGAGTCGACCGGCGCAACCACCCCACCGACTCCCCGTTCAAGGCACGCTAAAACCGACGCTGCATTCGTTTCCAGTATCTCGACGTAATCACGTATGTCGTCAATAGCATCCGTTCCACTGAGAACTGAGATAGTCAACACGTCACCGATCGAATAAACTCCATGACTGATCGGCATACCGGGCGAGACATAGGGAAAATCTGCTGTCCAGACAATCCGGGCTGAGGACAGCGTCATGGTGGCCTCCCCTCGATCAATACTGCTCACTACGGCATGCAAACGCGCTTGTTCCAATGGACGCTGCCGAACGACCAACGCCGGGATGGCCTGCAGAAGCTTGGTAGAAGCGGCATATTCTTCAACCCACCTCGAGCGTGCTCGGCGGTTGTTCTGCCCGACCGTGACGACTCGCTGCGCCAACGCTTCTCCACGTGCGGTCTCGATTTGGTACGCGCCCAGCCGATTTCGCCCACGAACCGGCGCTCCCTCGGGTGCAGCGGCCATGACCCACAGCGCACTCGGAGCACGATCGCCGAAGTACTCGTCCAGAGAAGCAGCCACGATGGTCTGCGCGATACTCGTAACGGTCGTGCCTGGCCACGCACTCTTCGCCTCACGCACGAGCGCTACGTCGAGAGTCACTACCCCCAACGCTCGAGTGCCGGAAAATGACACAGGCACAGCGTCGAAACTCCGTGGAGCGAGTCGACGATATTGGCGTAGAGCGAAGAATGCTCGTGCGAGACGCCCTGGCGTTCCTGACAACCCGACGATCGCGGACACCCACCGGTTCGGCACTTCGAGACGCGGCACATCCTCCGGTAGCGGTGACGACGAAAACAACTCTCGGGCAATCGCGTTGTATGCGAGTCCGTCGCCGAGCGCGTGAGATGCTTCCAACACCACGGCGAGAGCCTCCCCCTTCACGTTGGGTGCGTCGGCGATGCCCCTGACGATGTGAATACGCCACAAACATTCGGACAGATCTCTGACACTCTCGGAAACCGTGCCAACGAAGGCGAGGAATTGGTCCCACGTCTCCAATTCGAGCTCATCGGTCAAGTGATCTTCGATGACGAACTCAGCCGAGTCGTGCCAGTACGGAAAGTTGAACCCACCCGGGGACTTGGCTACGGACCACCTCAACGCAGGAATGCGTGATGCCCGTGATCGAAGCAGGGACATTACCTCGGCTCGCCCAGGCGTTTCCCCAGGGACAGCGTCGAAGAGGTAGACGGACAAGACGTCGGTAGACCGGCACTCCTGATTCCCGCTCAGTTCACTGAAATCGAGCGCCGACAGTTGATTCGAACGCACTCGCCCCGCCTCCGTCCAAGCCAACCACACGGTTTGCTTATATATTTGCCGAACATTACTCGTCATCGTGGCAAATATGAGTGGTTTGCACCGCCGGATAGAGTCGAAAACGAGGGGCTTCGGCGCGCGTTCGAATGTCCCGATTAGTGCCTGTCTAACGTGGCGGCCTGATGCGATGGGCCTGAATGAAAGGGTGATCACATGGCGTCCGAACCAGACTTCGCGCATAACGACATGGCCAGCCGAAGTCGGCGGGAGAAGGCGGTCGGTCTCGCCAAGTTCGCTTGGGATCGCGGCATCAGCAGCGGGGAGTTACTCGATATGCCTGACGATCGACTTCGCAAGCTCGCGCGGGCGGCCGGGGCCAATCCGCCGAGCACACGGGAAACTTGGACGATCGCGGCTGGACTGCTCGACGAGAAGGCCGTGTGGTCAGCCGCTAACCCAGACCGTCCCGAGGCTCGGCGCGAGCATCCGGACGAGAAGATCATGTGGGTGAAGAAGCCGATCGAGCCGTGGTTGTGACGGCAGTACGGCGGAGCTGTGAACCGGCGATCGGGGTTGTCGATGAAGTGGTGGTCGATTGCTCGTCACCTGCAGAACTGATGACCTTCTGGGCCGGTGTCATCGGTGGACGGCCGGTGGAACGGAGCGCTGGATTGGCTTCTGTCGACCCGAAGTGCGTTGAGGTCCCGCTGAGCGAGACCTGACGCACCATTCACCTGGTATCGACGGTGCGGATACCTCCCTGACCAAGCAACATAGACGAAAGGTAGGGTAGCCTAATGCACTCAAGCGCCGCTCTCCGGTACCGCACGTCGGTCCGGGTCGCCATGGTTGCCTTGGCGACTGTTTTTGCCGCTACGGCCTGCGGTTCTTCCGACGCCGGCGGCAACGCAAACGGCAATACCGATGTCGCGACCGGCGGCAAGCTGTTCAGCACTGCCGACACGGAAACCGCGAAGCTCGGCAGCGATGCCGCGCCCGGCGAGTTCCCGCGCACCATCACCCACGCTCTGGGCGAGACCACCCTCGAGGCCAAGCCGACCCGCGTCGTCGTCCTCGACAGCGGCGAACTCGACGAGGTTCTTTCTCTCGGGATCACCCCGGTCGGCATCGCCAGCCCGGAAAGTGCCGCCGGTCAGCCGTCGTACCTGGCCGACAAGTTGGTCGGAGTCCCCGACGTGGGCACGACCAACAACCTCAACCTCGAGGCGATCACCGCACTGCAGCCCGATCTGATCCTCGGTAGCAAGTTGCGCCAGGACAAGCTCTACCCGCAGCTCGCGGCAATCGCGCCGACAGTCTTCAGCATCCGCCCCGGCTTCCCGTGGAAGGAGAACTTCCTCCTTGCCGGTGACGCACTCGGCGAAGAGACCAAGGCTGAGCAGGTTCTCAACGACTACCAGACGCACGCGGATCAGGTCCGTGAGTCGATTGACGGTTCGCCGACCATCTCGCTGGTTCGCTTCATGTCCGGGAAGCTGCGCCTGTACGGCAACCTGTCGTTCATCGGCGTCATCTTGAAGGACGTCGGCCTGCCCCGCCCGGCGATCCAGGACATCAACGAGCTGGCCGTCGAGGTCAGCCCGGAAACGATCGCCGAGGCAGAGGGCGACCGAATCTTCTACTCCAGCTACGGAAATCCTGCCGACACCGGCCAGGCCACCGTCGTTGCCGGCCCGCTGTGGGCCAGCATGGACGCAGTCAAGGAAGGCCGCGCCACCGAGGTGAGCGACGAGACCTGGTTCCTGGGCCTCGGCCCGACAGGCGCCGGCCTGGTTCTCGACGACCTGCAGGCCAAGCTCGGCAAGTAACCGTCACCGAAGCCAAGACCGCCGCTCGACTCTCCGGAGTCGAGCGGCGTTTTTGTTCAGCGGTTGTCCTGCTCGAGGTGTTCGTTCATCGTCGAGTGCAGGTCGACGAGAAATTCCTCGAATCGACTGAGCAGTTCGGGCGGGTACTTCGCCATCATGGCGTCGAGTCGCACGGCAAGGGGCCCGAAGAACTCGTCCGCCAGATCCTGCACATGCGCACTGCTGTGCACAGTCACGACGGTCAGCACCGGTGCTCAGTGAGGCTGACATCGTCGCTGTCCGTGAGCAAGCGCGCGAACTGGTAGTCCCTGGTTTCGCGACGTTCGACGAAATCTGCGAAGCCGCCCGAGACTGTGTCGAGGGCGCTTTCGAGAACGATGAACTCAGCAGACAGATCGACGCAGTAGTGCGTGACGTCTGGGACCAAAGAGTTGTGGAGCAGACGCAGTGGACGGCTCCCGGCGACTTCGAGCGCGTATCCGCAGCCTTCGCCGAACTCGAGCGCAACGGCATCGTGGCCCGGATGAACTTCACCTGCTGCATGCAGTGCGGCACTACCGAAATCGACGACGAACGCACGCCGTCCGAACCCGACGAGAACGGGTATCCCTTTGCTCAGTGGGCGTACACGTTCTTCCACATGCAAGATGCGGAGCGTCTCGGCGACGAGCCGTCCGATCTCTACTTGTCCTACAGTGCGTTTCGTCCTGCCCACGATCTCGATCCCGCGCTGATCGCCGCCGCTTTCGGCGGCGACGAAACCGCCAAGGCACACATGATCGCGCAAACCGATCAGACCGTCGGGCGCCAGGTAGCTGATGCACTCCGAGCCCAGGGGCTGAGCGTCGATTGGAACGGCGACAATAATCAGCGTATCCGTGTCACCGACGTGTGTTGGCGCAAACCGCTTCCGCAGTAGGAGATTCAGCTGGGTGGCAATACGCGGTCGAGGAACGTATTGCTGAATACGCGGTGCGGGTCGTGTTCGTCCAGAGTGGCGAGAGCGAAGTCCCAATTCCCGTCGCCACCGGCACGGAAGGTGGCAGGCACTGTGCTGGTGAGGAATTCGTCGTCCTGGTACGCCGCCTGATCGGTAAATGCCCACCCTTTGGACCACTCCGGACGGAAAGTCGCGTAATCGCCGGAGTAGTTCGCGACCATCCACCGTTCCATTTCGCGAAGGAACGCGGGCAATCCCGCGGTGCCAGGAATCGAGACCACGTTCATCCAGATCGCCGTGTCCCAGTCCTGACGATCTGCCCGCGGCCGCACCGCTGACAGATCCGGCACTCCGGCGCTGTCGACCAACACCTCGCCGTCATCGTCGACACCGCAGAGACGCACTTCGAACGGCATGTTGACGGGATACTGCCCCATCGACGCGTAGTGCGTCATTCGCTCGTTCAACCAATTCGTCATCTCGTGGACGACTCGGCCGATGTTTGACCGCTTGGTGATCACCGCGCCGCCGCCCGCTACTACGCGCAACGTCGTGTGCCGCAGGTAGAACAGAACATCCTTTGACCAGCCCCACAGATCGTCGGTGTCGGTCAGCACCAATCCTGCTGCTACAGCGCCGAACTGAGAGGCACCGAACAGTGGCGTCGCAGCTTGAAGACCCTGAGCCAACATCCCCAACGTGGTGGTGACTTCTTCGGGAATCGCGTCGGAGAAGAAGTAGTTGTACGGCCCGCTCACCTCTCGGGACTCCGGCGGTTTGACCGGGGTCGGTGTCCAGACCTTGAGCCACGGTGTTTGCGTGAACGGGAACCAGATCGCCTCCACCCTTCCGGATTTCGCGACAAAACTCTCGTAGGTGCGCCCTGGCGATCCGGGAGCGGCAAAGAGTTCTTGCCACGGAATGTCGGTGAAACTCTGGCATCGAAGTCGATAGTTCTCGCCGGCCTGCAGCGTCACGGAGGTGACGAAGGTTCGACCCAGATGGGTCAGGAAGGCGGTGCTCTCGACGTCTGATCGGTGAAAGGTCTTCAGTGCGTATCGATTGCTGCCTTCGTCCCACGCCACCACCGTGATCTCGGCGATCAGGTTGCTCAGCGACCCGTACGACTGGCCAGGGGTGATCGTCTCCCCCACCGCCGGATATGTTGCCCCATGAGCACCGATCGCGAGTGCCCCGGCGATGGACAGCTCACCGATCGCTGGAGAGTTGGCCCAGCCGAGCCCTTCTCGCTCGAGCGCTGTCAGAATCGCTTCGATACTGGCGCCGGCGCCCGCCATGACTGTTGCGGGTGTGCCGTGCTGCACCACAACCGAATTCAAGTTCGCCATCGTATCGACCAGTAGAACTCGATCCGAAGGCGCGCCGGGCACCACCGTCAACGGGCTCCAGCCGTGCATCGTTCCCTTCGCACGCACTGTGTACCCATTGTCGAACGCCCAGTTGGCGAGGGTGACGACGTCGTCGCTGTGACGTGCCGTCGCTGTCCACACGCTGTCGAGCATGATTTCTCGCGACCAGTTCGCGTATGCCTGCTGTGACAACGGAATGTCTGACGGAAATCCGGGCGGGGGCGCGATGGTCGATGCCGAACCCCAGGGAACTGCTCCCGCCGGTGCCCAGGAAATGCCCGCGAGAGCAGCTGCGCCGGCACTCGCTGCGAGAAATCCGCGCCGGCTCACACCGTCTTCTCTCGAGCTGTGCTCTGCCTTGCGCTCTGATTGGTGCACCACTGCTCACTCCGTCAGCCGACTCGGTTCATGTCAGGGACGAACGTAGAACAAATCTGATTACGATGCCAGTGGTTCCGTAATAAAAGATTTCCGAAGCTCACTGCACCATCGGAGCGAAGACGGCATAGATCGCTTCCGGGGCGCCGTCGAAAGCACTGATGATCAACCAGGCCGTCAGGACCGTCAGCGCCGGCCCGATCAGGACCTTCTCGAGGTTCCCACCTGCACGGATGGACAGAAATGACGGCAGCCGTTGTTCCCACCATCGCTTGCCGCCGAGCGGAATCAGGGGCGCGAGAAACGGCACTCCCTCTTTGGTGATCGCATCGCCGAGACAGTGCGTGGCGCAGCCCAGTGCCACCGCAACACCTAGCCCGGTAGATCCGGCCTCACTCGGATACCACTGCCAGGTGAGGGCAGAGAGCACCAACGCAACGGCGGAGACCGCGAGCCAACCCTTCTCCTTGGCCAATTCACCCGCCAATCCTCGGATGGCCAACCCGAGGCAGAAGAACAGCGTGATGATGATGGCGGGCTTCCCGAACTGAACCACCAGCGCCGAGACCCCGGCACCCAGCCCGGCGGCGAACAGTGCGGTGTGCGTGAGCGTCCGATGCCCACCACGACGCTTGCCGTCCTTCTTACCTTTGGTGATGCGGTAGAAGGTCACCGAAATTGCGTCGATACCCTTGGCCAGCGCTTTGCTGAGAGGACCGAATGATCGGGAAACCGTCGACTGACCGGTATCGAGGTCGGGAAGCAAGGCGGCTCCGGCGCACACACCGGCAAAGGTCAAGGTTTCAGCGGTGGATGTGGGCCCTCCCCAATCGAGAGGCAACAACTCTGCAACCACCAACCCCACAGCAGCACCGGACATCGCGTGGGTGGGGCCCATGACCATGAAACACAACACCTTTCGAAACGCGCCCCACATCAGGCCGTACCGCACCCTCTGCGAGACACCACACACATGACGCCGTCGGCGACGGTCCCGGCATGCTCGCCGAGACCGCCCCGAACGTAGCAAGTGCTACCGACAGGGTTGACCATCCTCCGGACCCGGTTGAGTACGGCCGTACCGTTCCAGGTCAAAGCGGTTCATGCGGAGCTTCTTTCGCTCGTCAGCCCGCAGCAACCGTGCATGACAGGGCAACGCCTTCCTCCAGCGGAGCGACGCCTGCCATGTTGAGCACCTCTGCCGGAACCCCCTCGGTGGTCGGAGCCCATACGACGGTCGGCAACGCCGGCACCCCTTCACGCGCAATGAATGTCGCGGCGTCGCCAGGTACTTCAATCGTGATTGCGGCTGTACCGGCCTCCTCCGCGCGCACGACCTTGCCCTCGTCTATGAGCTTCTGCAGCTCCTCGTCGGAAATCGGCGTCGCGGCACCACACGCTACTTCCGGTGCCACACCAGCCTCGGACGGAGCGGTCGCGATCGATCGCACCGCCACCGGCGACCCGTCGGAAATCGGGTTCGAAGCCCAGGCGATTCCCGGCGCCACGGCCATACCGAGGACCGCGACGGACGCCACCACCACACCGGTCCGGCGGGCCCGCTTGCCGTTCACTGTCAATCGCGTCATCGTTGTTCTCCTTGATCGAACGTTCTCGAATTCTCGGCGCGGTCGCATCCGAGAAACCCGAGGTTATGAAGCCAACACTGCAGATCTGTTGTCGGTTTCTTAGGAGTTGATGAGAATGCGACGGCCCTCGCTCCGAGCGAGGCCCCAGGTCGCAATCCGATGGCACCATGGCTGGGGTGAGTACACGCGAGCGCATCCTGATCGTTGACGACGACGCGAAGGTTCTGAATTCGCTCGAACGTGGACTCCGATTGTCGGGCTTCGACACGGCGACGGCCGTCGACGGACGATCGGCCTTGTCATCGGTGAACAAGCAATGTCCGGCCGCACTTGTTCTCGACGTCAACATGCCCGGCCTCGACGGCGTCGGAGTCGTGACAGCCCTGCGCGCGATCGGCAACGAGGTTCCCATCTGCGTACTCAGCGCCCGAAGTTCCGTGGGAGACCGCATCGCGGGGCTGGAGGCGGGCGCCGACGACTACCTCACCAAACCTTTCGAGTTGGCGGAGCTTGTCGCCAGACTTAATGCCTTGCTTCGACGCACGACGCGAGCCACTCCGTCGGTCGACCATCCGATCACGGTGGGGCCGCTGACGGTCGATCTCCGTGGCCATCGAGCGCACATCGACGGTAGGCGAATCGAACTCACCAAAAGAGAGTTCGACCTGTTGTCGGTACTCGCCGAGCATGCCGGCGTCGTACTCAGTCGCGCACAACTCCTGCGACTCGTCTGGGGTTACGACTTCGCTGCCGACACCAATGTCGTCGACGTCTTTGTCACCTATCTACGCAAGAAACTCGAAGTCGACGGGGCGCCCCGCGTGATCCACACGGTGCGTGGAGTGGGCTTCGTCCTCAGGGCCGAACGATGAAGCGGCCGCTGTCACTTCAGACCCGCGTAGCCATCGCCTCGGGTCTGGCCGCCGGCATCGTGATTGCCGCGATCGGAATTGCGTTCGCGGTCTTTCTTCGCGTCAACGGATCCGAACAGCTGGAACGCACTCTCGATTCCGTCACCCTGGGCGTCGCAGCCAGTGCGCCGAGCCCATTATTCATCGAAACACCAACCGTAACAACACAACCACTTGTCGTCGACCCCGGCTTCAATGCCACGACCATCAGTGCGTTGGCTACCACTGATGTCCGCAGTCGGGATGTTCTGGTGCCCGGTGACAGCGGCGCCGCACTCGCCGTCAGCATCCCCGAAGACCCACTGACCCAGGCAATCCGTGAGCAGCAGGTCCAGGTGGCCGCTGCGGCGGTGGTGGCCATTCTCGCCGCGGCCGGGCTCGGCTGGTTCCTCACGGGCCGTGCCGTCCGGCCTCTACAGCAATTGACCGAGACCACCAGTTCGATCGGCAACAATCTCGACGTCGAAGGACTCTCGCGCCGGGCACCGTCGGTACGTGGCACGCGCGAAGCCGAAGAACTGTCCGAAGCAATCCACAGCATGCTCAGTCGCATCGAAAGCGATCGAAGCCGCACTGAGGAGGCGTTGGAGTCGGCACGCGATTTCGCTCGCGTCTCCGCCCACGAACTGCGCACACCTCTCACGTCGATGCGTACCGATCTGGAAGTTCTCGCGACACTGGATCTCACGGAAAGCCAACGGCGCGAACTGTCCAGCGAATTATTGGAGGCGCAGCGCCAGATCGAGCGCACCCTGACCGATCTCGAGACGCTCGCCCTGGGTGAAGTGGCCGATCCCGAGGATTGTGCCGACGTCGATCTCGTGGAGGTTGCCGATCGCGCCGTCGCTGACGCAGGCCGTCTGCACCCTCAGGTCGACGTTCGTTTGAAAGCACCGGAAGAACTTTCGATTCAGGCCTTTCCCGCGGGTATCCGTCTGGTGCTGACCAACGCCGTCACCAATTCCGTTCGGCACGGCAATGCCGACGAAGTCGAGATCACCGTCCGATCAGGGGCTGCCACCGGTTCGGCGACGGTATTCGTCGACGACAACGGCACCGTGATCGCGCCGTCGGAACGGGAAGCGATGTTCGAACGATTTGTTCGTGGTACCGGTGCGGGCGACGCCGGAAGCGGTTTGGGTTTGGCCCTCGTCGCGCAGCAGGCACGGCTGCACGGCGGTAGCGCTCGGCTCGACAAGAGCCCGCTCGGCGGAACTCGATTGATCTTCTCGATCAACCCAATTCGACGTGCAGAGCCTCGAGCAGCGGCTTGGCCGCCTCGTCGAAGAATCGGTCTTGGGTATCTCCACCGATCTGTACCAGTGCCACATCGGTGAATCCGGCGTCCGTGTATGCCTTGACCGCCTCGACGATCACATCCAGATCGGGACCACACGGGATGCTTTCAGCTACATCCTCTTTGCGCACGAACTGAGTCGCTCCGGAGAAGCTTGCCGGCGTCGGCAGTTCGGAGTTCACGGACCACCCTCCGCCGAACCACCGGAACTGCTGATGAGCGCGAGCGATTGCCGTGTCGCGATCAGGATCCCACGAGATCGGAATCTGACCGATGGTCCGGCCTGCGGGAGCCAATCCGTATGCCCGGCCGTGCACATGCTTCCAGAGGTGCACAAGTTCCGAATCCGGTTGCACGGCAATCAGATCGTCGGCCATCGGACCGAAACGCTCGACAGACTTGTCACCGGACATGGCCAGCGCCAGAGGAACCGGGTTCTCCGGGAGATCCCAGATCCTGGCGGACTGAACGTCGAAGTACTCCCCCTTCCAGCTCACCAGATCTCCGGCGAGCAGTGCACGAATGATGCTCACCGCCTCCTGCAGCATGTCCTGCCGAGTGTCGATGGACGGCCAACCCTCGCCAACCACATGCTCGTTCAGGCTCTCGCCACTTCCCAACCCCAAGGTGAAGCGTCCGTCCGCGAGGATCTGGATCGTCGCAGCTTTCTGAGCGACGACGGCGGGGTGGTACCTCACGGTCGGACAAGTCACGTACGTCATCAAACCGACTCGCTCGGTGGCGTGGGCGACTGCCCCCAGCACCGACCAGGCGTAGGGCGCATGCCCCTGCTCGGTCAGCCACGGCGAGTAGTGATCACTCATCACTTCGAAGTCGAAGCCGACTTGCTCGGCCCGAACTGCATGGCGAACCAGTTCTTTCGGACCTGCCTGTTCCGTCATCAAGGTGTAGCCGAATCGTGCCATCACTGATCAACTCCCGGTATCTAGGCCTGAAACGAGTTCGGAGATCACACTGCCGTCGAGATGGTCGAGAAGGTCGCGGGCGTCGTCGTACACGGCAGCCGCACCCGCACCTTCGAGTTCGTCGGTCGACATGCCGCCGCTGCGCACTCCCACAGCCACAACACCCGCCCACGTCGCCGCCTTCATGTCCCAGACGGCATCCCCGACCATGACCGCATTGCCCGCGTCGACACCTGCCTTCGCGAGCGCCACCTCGATCAGGTCCGGATCAGGTTTGGCCTCGTCGACGGATTCCGAAGAGGTGGCGGCGTAGATCATTTCGTCGATGTCGAGCGTCCGGCGTAGCAACTTCAGTTCGTCGTCCGGCGCCGAGGTAGCGAGCACCACGTGCAGTCCGAGCGAGTGAACTCGGCGGATCAACTCGCGCGCTCCCGGCAGCACTCGGAGACGGTCGGCCGACTGCCGGTAGTACGTGGTGTGAAGTTCTTTGGCCCGCGGCCCGCACCCGTCGATGTCTTCGCCGAGCAGCGCCTCCAACAGTTGGTCGCCGTCCATCCCGATGCTGCGGTGCACCCGCCACGCATCAACCGGGCGACCTACCTCGAAGAAGGCTCGCGACCACGCTTCTACATGCAGATAGTTGGAATCGACGAGGGTTCCGTCGATGTCGAAGAGAACTGCACCTATTGCCATGGGAATTGACTGCCCAACACTTCCGTTCGCGAAACTTGTGCCCCGAGCATTCTCCGCTCGAGAAGCGGATCATGGAGAGTGCGAAGAGCAGAAGTGCACGTCGAACAGGGGTGTCGTCATGGAGTCAGTAGTTGTGTTCCTTCTCGCATGCTTCGTCTACTGGTTCGCACTGCTGTAGTCGGGCAGACGAATGCGGACCGCTGCCGGGAAGTGATTTCCCTTGCAGCGGCCCGCATTCGGTATACCTATTCGATTGTCAGGTCAGCGGTTCACTGACCTGCACGTACGCCTTCTTCGACGCGCTTACCCAAATCTGCGTCGACGTTCTTCCAGTACTCGAAGACACGCAGCAGAACTTCCTCGCTGACGCCGGCAAGGGCGTGGCCGACGATGTTGCTCACCAGGCGCTCACGAGCTGCGTCGTCGAGAACTTCGCGGACCAGCGTTCCGGCCTGCGTGAAGTCGCCGTCCTCGGCGTGCTCGATGTATCCGGCGCGCACTGCCTTGCCGTCGAACGCCCACAGGCCTTCGTCACCGGCAACCGACGGATCGGCATGCGGTCCGCCGTACGAGTTGGGTGCGTACACCGGCGTCGAGGGGGAATTGAAGCTGTAACGCATGGCGCCCTCCTTGGAGTAGGAGTTCACCTCGTTCTTCGGGGCGTTGACCGGCAGGTCGGCGTAGTTGGTGCCGATGCGGTAACGATGTGCGTCGGCGTAGGAGAAGACGCGGCCGAGAAGCATCTTGTCCGGGCTGAATCCGATGCCGGGCACCACGTTCGACGGCTCGAAAGACGCCTGCTCGATCTGCGCGAAGAAGTTCTCCGGGTTGCGGTTCAGCGTCCACTTGCCGACCTCGATCAGCGGGTAGTCCTTCTGGGACCAGACCTTGGTGAGATCGAACGGGTTGAAGCGGTAGCCCTCGGCCTCGTCGACCGGCATGATCTGAACGTTGAGGGTCCAGCTCGGGAAATTGCCGGCCTCGATGGCGTTGTACAGATCCGCGCGGTGGTAGTCAGGATCGCTACCGGCGAGGCTGTCTGCTTCTGCCTGCGTCAGGAACTCGATGCCCTGATCGGTCTTGAAGTGGTACTTCACCCAGAAGCGTTCACCCGCAGCGTTGACCCACTGGTAGGTGTGCGATCCGAAGCCGTCCATGTTGCGCCAGGTTTTCGGGATACCGCGGTCACCCATCAACCAGGTCACCTGGTGAGCGGTCTCGGGACGCAGAGTCCAGAAGTCCCACTGCATGTCGTGGTCACGAAGACCGGAGCCAGGCAGTCGCTTCTGCGAACGAATGAAGTCGGGGAACTTGATGGCGTCCTTGATGAAGAACACCGGGGTGTTGTTGCCGACGAGGTCATAGTTTCCCTCTTCGGTGTAGAACTTCATCGCAAAACCGCGCGGATCGCGCCAGGTGTCCGGGCTGCCCTGCTCACCGGCGACGGTGGAGAAGCGGACGAGCGACTCGGTCTTCTTACCCGGCTGCAGGAACGCGGCCTTGGTGTACTTGCTGACGTCGTGTGTGATGACGAGTTCACCGAAAGCGCCGCCGCCCTTGGCGTGGACGATGCGCTCCGGGACACGCTCGCGGTTGAACTGCGCGAGCTTCTCGATCAGGTAGTGGTCGTGAAGGAGCACCGGTCCCTGAATACCCGCGGTCAGCGATTCGTCATCACTTGCGACCGCGATACCGAAATTGTTGGTGGTGGGCTTGGTCATGGCGAAGCCTCCTAGCGTTGTGGGCTGGGCGTCAGAGGAGCGGGGCTGCATCCGAGTCGAACGCATGGGCTGCATGCGAGGGGGCCGACTCGGAGGTTCTGAACGCATCAATTCGATTCTGCGAGAACGCGTCCGACTCGGTGTCGGATTCGGCAGAATTCTTCAGGCAATCTTGGCAACGGCCCCAGAACACGACCTCGGCTTCGTCGATTTCGAAGCCGTGATTATCGGAAGGTTCGAGGCAGGGAGCTTGGCCGACAACACAATCGACGTCGACGACCTTGCCGCAGCCGCGACAGACGAGGTGATGGTGGTTGTCACCAGTCCTCGTCTCGAACCGTGCGGGTGAACCCGCCGGCTCGATGCGTCGCAGCAATCCTGCGTTCACGCATGCCTTCAGCACGTCGTAAACGGCCTGTGTGGATACCGATCCGAGCTGCTGCCGCACGAGCGCTGCAACAGAATCGGCGTCTGAATGTGGTTGGGCTGTAACCGCATCCAGCACGGCGAGGCGCGGAGCAGTGACCCTCAACCCGACCGCGCGCAGTTGCGCTCGGGGGTCGAAGTCATGCTCTCCGTCTCGCATGTTTCCCAGTATGCCGCTTTTCTGGAATTAGTCAAGAAAAGGATTGCCTAAGTTGAAACGAGACTGGCGTCACATAGACGGGGTGGGAACAAATACGGGCAGACCACCGTTGAACACCCTGTCGGCGTCCGAACAAGCCCCGGGCCCCACCCCTTTTGTCGCTGCGAGCGACCACCCGCCGAGAGGCGCCTGTGGGACGTCGACACCTGACTTTCAACACCACACGACTTCACCACCGCAAGGCCCAGGCCGCCCAATCTCTGACTGGGCGGCCTTGGTCGTTTTTCGCAGGTCGAACATAGTGCTACCGGTGCTTGGCTGGCCCCGTCGTCATCTTTCCGCCCAGAATCACGACGCCGTGATGGTTACCCGCGCCCAACCAGTTCGGCAGTGTCGGCCCCTCGGCCTCGACGCTCACGCGCGCGTATCGGAACGAACCCGTCAGCCTGGCCGACGCGATCACCACACCACCACCGGATTCCGGCTGCGCAAATCCCAACGCCCCGGCAATCGGCAGACGCGGCCCGAGCATCCGCGTGTCCGAACGCACCCGCCATCCGTCACCGGTTGCCGTGAAATTCCGCTGTACGTCTCCGTCGAACTCGGCAAGAACCTTGGGCAGTTGCCAGTGGACCCGTCCGCCGTGCACCGACGGTTCCGAATTCACCGCAATGAAAGGGACCGCCATACGCGGCATCGGCCCGATCCGTCTTCCCGGTGCATGCAAGACCGGGCTGGCGAGGATCTCGCGATACGGACCGACCGGAGAATCGAGGTAGTCCACCATCATGGCCACCGTCATCGGGATCGTTCGACCGTCCGGCCCGAGCTCGCGCGCCGCCGACGTACTGCGGTGCCACCACAGTGTCGCGCGAACGCGAGCCGGCCACGGCGGCGGATCACTCACCGGCCAGTCGACGCGGTCGCTTGTCGATTCAGGCACGCTCCACATCGGACACCTTCTCAGCTCGAATAGTCAGGGGAAGCCGCAAAGCTCCTGGTGCGTACGTCGGCACCACCGGATCGGACGGCAAAGTCGGGTCGATACGTACGTATGGCTCGCCGGCCTTCGGGCGGGCGTCCGCGCCACCTTTGTTCGGCCACATCGCACACGCTCGTTCCGCCTGCGCAGTGATGGTCAGGGAAGGATTCACTCCGAGATTCGCGCTCACCACCGACCCATCCATGACGTGCAGGCCGGCATGTCCGTAAGCACGGAGATACGGATCGACGACACCACTCGACGCACTGTCCCCGATCGCGCAGCCACCCAGAAAGTGCGCCGTCATCGGGATGTTCACGATCTCGGCGATGGAACCACCCGGGTCGCCGTCGATCTTCTCTGCCACCTTGCGAATAGCTGTATGTCCCTGCGGAATCCACTGAGGAGGTGGATCACCCGGTCCCGGTCTACTGGTGAGGGAGCGCCCGAATCGTTTGGTGTTCTTGGAAAGTTCGAGAGAGTTGTCGTCGGTCTGCATCACCAGCGCGATGACGGTTCGCTCGGACCAGTTCCGCACCGACAATGATCGAAGGAACGCACCTGGGTGCCGGGCCGCGACCGCCAGAGTCTTCAGCACCCGGGGAGTTCGCCCACCCCCGTCACTCAGGACGGTCTGCAGAAGTCCTATTGCATTGCTGCCCTTGCCGTATCGCACCGGTTCGATATGCGTGTGATCATCCGGGTGAAATGACGATGTGATCGCGACGCCCTGCGTGAAGTTCTGTCGACGCGACTTCGACGTTGCTGCCAGTACGGCCTCCGAGTTGGTGCGTACAACGGTGCCCAGAGTGTCCGACAGGCCAGGCAGGGCACCGGATTCCTTCATACCGAGCAGCAGTCTCGCCGTTCCGTAGGTTCCGGCGGCAACCACCACCTGGTCGGCAGTGAACCGAACTTCTCGTCGGCGGACGCCATCCGTTCGCCTCGCGAGCAGGTGGTAACCACCGCTTGCCGCCGGCCGCAGGTCGGTGACGGTCATGAGCGGGTGCACTCTGGCGCCCGCTTGCTCGGCGAGATGGAGGTAGTTCTTGACCAGCGTGTTCTTCGCCCCGACACGGCACCCGGTCATGCATCCCCCACATTCGGTGCAGCCGGTGCGCTCGGGTCCCTTCCCGCCGAAGAACGGGTCCGGCACGGAAACTCCTGCCTCCCCGAAGAAGACGCCGACGGGTGTGGACGTGAAGGTCTCCCCCACACCCATTTCTTCCGCTACCTCCTTCATCACCGCATCGGCGGGAGTGAAGGACGGATTGGTGCGAACACCCAACATCCGCTTGGCCTGGTCGTAGTACGGCGCCAGCTCGTCGTGCCAGTCCGTGATGTGCGCCCACTGACGGTCTTCGAAGAACCGCTTGGGTGGCTGATACAACGTGTTGGCGTAGTTCAACGATCCTCCGCCCACTCCGGATCCCGCCATCACCAGCACATCCGGAAGCAGATGGATGCGCTGCACGCCATAGCACCCAATCCAAGGCGCCCACAGATACTTTCGCAGTCGCCAACTGGTTTCAGGCAACTCGTCGTCAGCAAACCGTCGACCGGCTTCGAGCACCCCGACACGGTAACCCTTCTCCGTCAGACGAAGAGCGGCGACACTGCCACCGAATCCCGAACCGATCACCAGCACGTCGTAGTGCGTCGTGGTCATGCCTCGACGCTTTCGATCTTGCGAGCCGAGTAGTTCTCCCGATCGAAATGCTCCAACAGCGACCGGAATTTGAAAGTGAACGTCGGCCACTGCACCGAGTTACGCCCCTCCGGATCGATGTACCAACTCGAGCATCCGCCCTTGTTCCACACGGTGTGCTGCAACTCGTGCTGAATTCCCTTGTTGTAGTGCACCTGTACCGACTCGTTGACATCGAGAGCGTCCAGTCGCTCACGCTTCATAGTGTTCAACGCATCGTTGACGTACTCGGCCTGGGACTCGAGCATGTACACGATCGAACTGTGACCGAGGTTGGTGTTCGGACCGTACATGAGGAACAGATTCGGGAACCCGCTCACCGCAGTGCCTTTGTACGCATGTGGGCTTCCGTTCCAATGCACGGCCAGCGTCTCTCCCCGCTTTCCTGTGATCAGATGCGCGACAGGCGGTTCCGTCGGCGTGAAACCGGTGGCGAAGATGATGGTGTCGACCTTGTGCTCGACTCCGCGTCCGTCGACCACTCCGTTTTCGGTTACCGAGACGAGCCCACTGTCGACCAGACTCACGTCCACACGGTCAAGTGTGCGCAACCAGTCGTTGGACAGAAGCATCCGCTTGCAGCCGATCGTGAAATCTGGAGTCAGTTTCCGGCGCAATTCCGGATCTTTGACCTGTCGCCGCAGATGGAGACGCGCGGCCGCCTCGAAGGCCGGCAGCACCCACGTCGCGTGCGACATCGCGGCACCGAGTAGCTCACGGAAGCCGTACACCCATCCCCGAACCACTTTCTGCGTAGCGGGAATCCGCGAGTACACGGCCTTCTGCGCGGCAGGCAGGGTGCGGTCCATTCGCGGGATCACCCAGGCCGGAGTTCTCTGGAACACGGTGACGTGGGCCGCCGGATCGGCAATTTCGGGAACGAACTGAACCGCCGACGCTCCCGTTCCGATCACGGCTACGCGCTCACCACGCAGTTCGTGTTCGTGGTTCCACGTCGCCGAATGGAAAGTGGTACCGGAGAATTGGTCGAGCCCGGGAAAGTCCGGAATCTTGGGTGTCGACAACGCCCCGGTAGCGGCGACCAACGTCTTGGCCGTCAAGGACCCTCGGGATGTTCGAATACGCCACAGCGCCGCATCCTCGTCCCAGACAGCAGCTTCGAGTTCGCAGTTCAGGACTACGCGATCCCCGATGCCGGTGTCTGCAGCCACCTTCTTCAGGTAGTCGTAAATCTCGGGCTGACGAGCGAACGTATGACTCCAATCTGCGCTCGGCGCAAACGAATACGAGTACAACGCCGTCGGCACGTCACAGGCACAACCGGGGTAGGTGTTGTCGCGCCAGGTGCCACCGATATCAACTCCGCGCTCGATCAACACGACGTCCGCCGCTCGGTTGTCGCGAAGCATTCTGGCTGCCAAGCCCATACCGGCGAATCCGGCACCGACGATCAATGTTTCGACATGTTCGGGAAGCTTCATTTCTTCTCCACTCGGGATTGCCAGGCCGGCAACAGTCGCGCCCTGAGCGCGTCGTCGGCTTCGGGTGTACGGAAAAGGGCTGAGACGGCAAGCCCACGAACGAGTTCGATGGTGAGTTCGACCGATTCGGAATCGAAGCGATCGCCGAATAACTCGGCACTGCCGAATTCGAGTGCTTCATTGACCTTGCGTTCGAGGGGTACCGTCGCCGCGTGCAGAGCGGGATCGGTTCGCGCCGCGACCCACAATTCGAGGGCGGCGTAGAACAGCGGCCCGGAGAACGCGTCCACCAGGACCTCGAGGCCGAGGTCGCGATCCACTTCAGCAGTGAGGATTTCTTCCAGTCGCTTGTCGACCAGATACTCGACGGCCGCAACGACCAGCGATTCCTTGGTCGGAAAATGATGCAGTTGTGTACCCCGCGAAACGCCTGCGCGGCGGGCGATCTCTTGCGTACTGGTCCGTGCGTAGCCCAGTTCGACCAGCGAGTCGACAGCGGCGTCGAGCAGGCGCCCTCGCATCGCAGCAGTTCGTTCGGCCTGCGTGCGGCCTACTTTCGCGTCAGAAGTGGTCTCGGTCACAAGACAACTGTAGAGCTGAAACGTAAAACAGTCCAGGCTGACTTCAAATTCTGCTTCGAGAAAAGATATTTCAATACCATACAGTATGGTACGTTACTCCTGTCTCTACAGCGTCCGCCGATACGACGGCCGCCCACCCCGACTCGGCTACCAGGCGGTGACATGACTCAAACGGCACGCGACAACTTTCAACGAATTCCCTATCAACCGGCGACAGACGGCCGGGTAGAAATGCACTCAGGACTCAGTCGGCACTATCCGACACTGCATGCGAATCTCGTCGCAGGCGAGGGACACTCGAGGCGAGTTGGCGTGATCATGTGTCACCCTGCATCGAACTTCCTCTCACACTTCATCTTGCGAGCACTTGCCGAAGACGGCATTCCCGCAATGGGATTGAACACCCGCTACGCAAACAACGAACCCGCCCTGATCATGGAACGGGCAGCTTTCGACCTGGGCACCGGAATACGTTGGATGAAAGAGAAACTCGGATTCGAGCAGGTGATTCTGCTGGGATTCAGCGGTGGCGGATCCTTGGCGTCCTTCTACCAGTCGCAAGCCCTGAATCCGACGATTACCTGCACTCCCGCCGGCGACCCAGCCGAGTTCGCGGGCGCCGACCTGATCCCTGCCGACGCCCTACTACTGGTCGGCGCACACCCAGGACGCGCGCAGGTACTCCGCCATTGGATCGATCCAGCCGTCACCGACGAAACCGATCCATTCGCCGGCGATTCGGCGCTCGACCTCTTCGACGAATCACGCTCAACACCAATCGATCACGAGTGGATCGCCACCTATCGCTCAGCCCAACTCGAGCGAATGAGACGGATCGACCGGTGGGCACTCGATCAACTACCGGCGCTCGAAAAGTCGGGGGCTTCCGATCGCGCCTTCGTGGTGCACCGAACGGTTGCCGACCCTCGCTTCGTCGACCTCAGCATCGACCCGAGTGATCGTGCAACAGGCAGCATGTACGGCGATCCCCGTCGCGCCAACTCTGCCGCCGGTGGATTGGCCAGATTCAGCACTGTCCGCAATTGGCTCAGCACTTGGAGCCTGGACAACACCAATGCCGATGCTTTCAAGGACCTTCCCCATATCACCACCCCTACTCTGGTGATGAGCCTGTTGGCCGATCAGGCCGCTTTCGCCGAAGACTCCAGGCTGATGCACCGCGCACTGCCAAAACCGTCGACACTCGTCGAGATGCGCCATCTCAATCACTACCTTGTAAACCAACCCGATGGGCTTGCCGACGTCGTATCCGAACTCCGCCGCTGGCTCACGGACAACGATTTCGAACTGCAAGAACATGTTCCATCCTCCCAGCAGGAGATGACGGCATGACCGACACAATCCGAACGCCCACACCGTCCTTTCGCACCCCTACCGCCTTTCCATATTGGAAAGGACTCGAGAAGCCGGGGATTGTGCGTGCGCGGCGGATTGCACGACGACTGACCGGGCGCGATATCTTTCCCACGACCGAACAGGCGCGAAGCTTCTGCGAAGACCTGTTCGCCGGCGATCCGGTCGCCGAGAGATTTGTCGAAGAAGTCTTCCACGGCGAAATCGGTGCGAAGACCGGACGTAAGATGCTCGACGCCGCACTCGCCTTCGGGATCGATGCCGTACCCGATGCTCCGCCGTCGATGCGCGCACTGTTCGAAGAATTCGAAACCGTCCCGGACTGGGTGAATCCCGAACTGGTTGAACAGGGTGCGGCGATCTGGCGACGTTGGGGAACCATGTTGTTCAGCTTCGCCGGTGCAGAGACACTCGAGATATACACCGAATCCGCCGTGGCGACTCCGCTCTCATTAGCCGGCGGATACGCCGGAGACAACGCGCTCCGACGATTCCTCGAAACCTGCAGATTCTGGATCGACGTCTCCGAGGCCGGCGCACTACTGCGCCCCGGATCCACCGGCCGCGCAACGGCTCTCAAAGTCCGTGTGATGCACGTATCCGTACGCTCACGGGTAGCGTCCCACCCGGAATGGGACACTTCGAAGTGGGGCCTTCCCATCAGTCAGAGCTACATGCTGCTCACCTTGATCGGTGGAAGCGTCACTCCCGGTCTCGCTCTCTGGATCCTCGGCTATCACACCACCCCCTCCGAGATCCGTGCCTTGCTTCACTTCCAGAAGTACATGGGACATCTACTGGGAGTGCGAACCACCTGGTACCCGGAGACTGCGACCGATTCCCTCCGGGCACTGGCGATGACCGTCGTCTCGCGGTCTTACGACTCCGGCACGAACGGGGCAGAGTTGATCGAGTCGTACCCGTTGGCTTTCGCCCCACGCGACGGCCACCGCGGATTCACCCGTCTACGTGAGGCATACAACTTTCGGATCAACTCGGTGTACTCGGCAATGTTCATGGCCCCTGGTACTCGTCGTAAGTACCGCATGCCCGGCATAGTGCCCTGGTTTGTCATCCCGATCCTGAGATTCCCACTCATCACGGCGATGGAATTGATTCGACGCTTCGTCCCCGGTGCCGGGACTCTTGTGGAAGGGGCGATGGTCGCGCACCGCGAAAACTGGTACCACGCCCAAATGAAAGGCCGCGAGGCCGCATTCGATGCGAGTGGCGCGCTGCGCCGATAGGAGCCGACCAATGACCACCATGAATATCGTCGAAGCGTGGAATGGGCCGGGCCGAAAGGACGGAGAGATCACCCGCACACGTCCTAGCGACAATGGGGCGCACCCGTCGGCGAACAAGTTCGCCTTCGAACACTGGTATTTCGACGCACACCTCGACACCGGTCACATAGTGGTCGCGATGCTCCAACTACGTGAACTCGTCAATCGCAAGCCTGGTGTGGAGATCCACATCTATTCGCCGGACGGTACGCGCCGCGAAGTCGTCAAACCATATTCGCCGGCGGATGCGGTCGCCTCGACGCAACAGTGCGACGTTCGGATCGGTCCCAATACCGCAGTAGCAGTGTTCGATTCGAAAGAATTGCCGGTGCATCGGGTACACCTCGAGGAGGAGGACATAGTCTTCGACCTCGAATTTCGAAACGAAGTCCCGAGCTGGATGCCCGGACGAGGGCAGACCACCTACGGGGACACCGATTTCTTCGCCTGGGTGGTTGGTGCTCCTCGCGCCTCCGTGAGCGGCACCGTCACCATCGGTGGTCAAACCATCGACGCGGCCGGTCGTGGCTACCACGACCACAATTGGGGTGTCGGGGACATGAAGCGGATCATCGACCGCTGGTACTGGGGCCGCTTGTACGTCGACGACTTCTCTCTGGTCTACGCCACGGTCCACACGCAGAAGAAGTACGGCGAGCATTGGTCCCTGCCACTCATGCTCGCGCGTGGCGAAGACGTCGTCCTGAGTAATGGGGAACTGGAGATGACCGAGGGACCTGCCGTCTTCCATGAGGTTGCCAACCGTTCGTTCCCGTCGACGCTTCGACTGCACATCCCTGGCACCGTGGATCTCACTCTCACGGTGCGAGACATCGTTCACGCGCACGACTTTCTTGCCGATATCCCCGTCGCCCGTGGCAAACTCGTCAAACCTGTCGTGAATCGGCTGCTCGGACGGCCAGGCTACTTCCGCTTCCGTTCGGACTTCGTCCTCAAAGTCACGTTGGACGGCGAGACCCTCGAGCGGACGGGATCCACTCTGCACGAGATGGTTGCACTCAAGTGACCGGACACGACTTCTCGTACCTTCACGGATTCGGTAACGAACATTTCTCCGAAGCGGTCCCCGGAACGCTGGTCTGGGGACAGAACTCACCTCAGCGTGCACCACTCGGATTGTATGCCGAGCAGCACTCCGCGACAGCGTTCACGGAGCCGAGGGCCGTCAATCGACGCAGCTGGGTATACCGCATCGTCCCTTCGGCTCGCCACCCTCGGTTCTCACGAATCGACAACGGACAGTTTGTCAGTGCACCGATCGAAACCGGCGTCGTGGATCCCAATCGGCTTCGCTGGGACCCTCTCCCACCGGCCGAATCCGGCGTGGACTTCATCGACAGCATCTACACTGTCGCCGCGAACGGAGATGCGCTCCAGCGCAACGGCATCGGAGTACATCTGTACAACGCGTCGGCATCGATGGTGGGCCGATACTTCAGCGACTCCGACGGCGAACTCCTTCTGGTACCTCAGGACGGAGCGGTGGTCCTCTACACCGAGTTCGGCCGCTTACATGTGCGGCCCGGAGAAATCGCCGTCATCGGTCGTGGCATCCGATTTCGGGTGGAACTGTGCGGGGTATCGGCGCGCGGATACATCTGCGAGAACTACGGCTCTGCCTTCACACTGCCCGAACTCGGGCCGATCGGAGCCAACGGCCTAGCTCATGCTCGCGACTTTCTCTATCCCACAGCATGGTTCGAAGATGTGAACGAAAGTATCCAGGTAGTGCAGAAGTTCGGCGGTCAGCTGTGGGCGGCCGACTATGATCACTCCCCACTCGACGTCGTTGCCTGGCATGGTTCGCACGGTGCATACAAGTTCGACATCGCCCGCTTCAATGTGATGATCAGCGGCGGGTGGGATCATCCGGATCCGTCGATCTTCACCGTCTTGACGTCACCCTCAGCGATCCCGGGCCGGGCGAATGTCGATTTCGCTGCGTTCCCGCCGCGATGGAACGTAGCCGAACACAGCTTCCGCCCTCCGCATTTTCATCGAAACGTCATGACGGAGTTCATGGGGCTCGTCGAGGGCGTGCACGACTCCAAGTCCGAAGGGTTCGTTCCCGGTGGCGCAAGTCTGCACAACATGTGGGCAGCACACGGCCCCGATCTCGAGACGTTCGAGAAAGCCGGATCCGCCGAATTGGTCCCGCAGAAGATGGAGAACACCCTCGCGTTCATGTTCGAGACTCAACTTCCGCTCACTACTTCACCTTTCGCTCACCGTGCGCCTCACCGCCAAATCGACTACGACTTCTCATGGGCGAATCTGCGACACAACTTCGACGCAACTGTCCCTGGCAACCGTCCCGAGTAGCAGTGTCCCGAACAACCCGTCACAGTTCACCTCACGTCAGGAGAAGCCAGTGCCCACAATTGCAACATCGAGGACGTCAGTAGAAATTTCGGACCCGTTGCTCCGTATCGGAGGAAGGGGCGTAGCCGCGCGAGACGGGGAGACATACACCTCCGTCAACCCAGCCGACGAGACTACGATTATCGACATCGCCTCTGCCGGAGCAGAAGACGTCGATGCAGCGGTCTCCTCCGCAAGGAAGGCATTCGAAGACGGTCCGTGGGCACGAATGAGCGGGGCCGAGCGCGGACAAGTGCTCTCCCGTGCTGCCGAACTGATCGAGCAGAATGCGGCTAAGTTGTCCGCACTCGAAACGGTCGAGATGGGAAAGTTGTACCAACACACTGTCGACGGCGACATTCCGGCCACGTCCGGTGTGTTCCGACACTTCGCGGGATGGGCTGACAAGATCACCGGTCAGTCCACGACATTGCCTGACGTCGGGCCGCAGCACCGTTTCGGTTTCACTCTCAGACAACCGCTGGGGGTGGTCGGCGCCATCACACCGTGGAACAATCCTGCAGTTGTCGCGGCGTGGAAGGTCGCCCCTGCCCTGGCCGCCGGGTGCACCGTAGTCCTGAAACCCGCCGAAGATGCATCACTGTCGACGTTACTGTTGGCCGAGCTACTGGACAAGGCCGGATTACCCGCCGGCGCACTGAACGTCGTACCCGGACTCGGCCCCCGTGCTGGTGCTGCACTCGCCGCTCATCCCGGACTCGACAAGGTGACCTTCACGGGTTCGCCACGGGTCGGGAAACACATCCAGTCACTCGCCGGGGAGAAGTTCCGCAAGATCACCCTCGAACTCGGTGGCAAGTCACCACAATTGGTGTTCCCCGATGCCGATCTGGAGCAATCCATGTTCTGGATCGCGATGGGCAATTTCTATCACCAAGGCCAAGTGTGCGCGGCCGGAACGCGTGTCATCGTGCACGAGTCGATTGCGGACAAGGTTGTCGACGGTCTGGTGGCTGCGGCGCAGTCCGCGGTGATCGGTGATCCGTTCGACGAGAACAGCACGCAAGGAACCATCGTGAACGAGCGACAACTCGACAACATCATGCGCTACATCGACAAGGGTCGCAGCGAGGGTGCCGAGTTGGTCACCGGCGGCAATCGAGTCGACCGCCCAGGGTTTTTCGTCGAGCCCACCGTTTTCCGCGGAACCAACGATCTGACGATTGCGCGGGAGGAAATCTTCGGACCAGTGGCAACTGTCATCACATTCCGAACGACCGAAGAAGCGATAGCCCTGGCCAACGACACAAGGTACGGACTCAACGCGATGATCTACAGCAGCAACCTGGCCACCGTTCACCAAGTGATTCCACAACTACGGGTCGGAATGATCTGGGTCAACGGTTGGGGAGTTCCGGATCCGAGCCTCCCATGGGGTGGTCGCGAGGCCAGCGGTATCGGCCGCGAACTCGGTCGCAGCGGACTCGACGCGTTCACCGAAGAGAAGACAGTGCATCTGGCCTTCTGACATCCGGCGTTCTGAAAACCATGTCGCTCGAGACGATAGCCTCGGGCACCGCGATCACTTCTGGGCAAGGAGAGCGAAAATCTTCCGAAGCTCGTCGGTTGTGGGTGTCGGTAGACTTCCACGACCATGGACGAAACCGATTCCGGCGTAGACGAGAGCACCCGCACGTAATCGTGCATCCTCGGCGCCGAAATCCAATTCCAGCAACGACTCCTGAACGATGTCGAAGATGCGCTGATCCAGCTCACGGACCGCTTCCGCCACCTTCTCGTCGCTTCGGGCCCATTCACGCACCGCGATCTCGACCGACCAATTGCGTTCGTCGATCAACAGTTGCGCCATCATCTCGAAACGTTCTTCCACCGCCATGGATTCAATGGCAGCCAGCTCACGCACGGCATCGTTCTGTTTGCCGCACCAGTGGTCTGCCATCGCCTCCATCAGGGCGCCGATGTCATCGAAATGCCAGTAGAAGCTTCCTTTGGTAACACCGAGCTCGTCGCATAACGTTGAAATCTTCACCCCGTTGACGCCCTCGCGCACCAGCAGATCGAACGCAGCGTCCAACCAGCTCTCGACGCTCAGGCGGTTGATACGTGCCATCAGAGCAACCGTATCCCGCAGGCGCGCACTCCAGTGTTACTCACCACTCAATCATAGATGCCTCGTGTCCATTCGCCGCATCTGTCCGTTCGCCGAGTTTGTCGGATCGCTGAATTCACCAAATCCGTGAATTGCCAGATCACTGAGTCTGTCCGTTCAGGACTGCGGCAACCGTAGACGTGACAACGGCATCGTCGAGGAGTTCGAAATGATTCGCGGAACTAGACGGATGCAGTTGCGACAGCCGGACCAGCGCCATTCCTGCGACATCTGCGGACAACGACGGGACCACAAATAGATCCCCGTCCGAGACGATGTTGACGTAATGCACACCAGGGCTTACCAACCCACCATTCCGAAGTGTCGTGAGAAAGTCGGAACCCGCGACGATCTGCCGACACCCCGCGCACACCGGATCCACGATCGGCGCTTCGGCGGCCAATATCGCGTCGTAAGTGCCGAAGTGCCGACTCAGGCTCTCGATGGTGCCGAGGCCGGCGATGTCCGTGCCGTTCCACATCGGACCGATTGAGGTCAATGACCTGATTCCGTTCGCCTTGGGGGATCGCTGCAGATAAGTCTGCACGACGAGTGAGCCTGCCCCGTGAGCCACGACGTCAACGACCTGCGCACCCTCGCCTCCGGCCATCGAATCGAGGAACGTCGCGAATTCCGCTGCACTACTTTCAATCTCCGTGAGGCCCCCGATGCTGCCGAGCATTGCGCTCACTCCGTTGCGACCGTACTCGAACAGGAAAGTGCAACGACCAGCCTCATCCAATGCATCGCTCAGCGACCTCATGGCAGCCGCGTTCGACCCCATGTCGTGAACGAGAACAACCGACTGATTGCACTCGGCGGAGGACTGTTGCGCCGATGCGGACGCGATTGCACTCGTCAGGAAAGCAAGCATGACCGACACCCCCATGCCAGTCACTGTGGATACCCGCATCTGCAGACTCCTCGATCTCATCGTTTCCTCCGAACCATAGACAAGCCACAGTCCATACCATACGGTGTGGTACTGAACTTCGACAGAGTTTTCCTGGAGGGGAGCAAAACGTGGACCGAGAGTTCCATCGACGCCTATTTCTCCGGGGCGCACTGCTTGCCGGGGCGGGACTTGCCTCGAGCGGCGGATCTCGACCCACCGCGACCCGCACTTTCGACAGCCCGCTCATCTTTCATTCGCCTCCGATGCGACCGTTCGTCGACGAATTACGGCGACCACCGGTCATCTCTGGCTCTGCCCTCGCGATCACAGCCGAAGGCGGCAGGCACCAGTTCCACCGAGACTTCGACGCAGTTCCCGCCCTCGGATACGGCGGCGAAACCTATCTCGGCCCCACCATCGAAGGTCAAGTCGGAGAGGCACTCACGCTCACCTCCGCCAACCGGTTGGGCGAGCACCCGCTCGGCCTCGACATGGACACCTCGCTTCACGGGGTGGACGAGAGCCACCGTCACGCCCCGCCCACGTCACTTCATTTACACGGCGGTGTGACACCTCCGGACAGCGACGGGCACCCGCTCCGCGCGATCGGCCCCGGCCAGGACATTACCCATACCTTCCCGAACCAACAGAGTTCCGCGCACCTCTGGTATCACGACCACGCGATGGGAATCACTCGACTGAACGTCTACGCGGGGCTCGCGGGGATGTTCTTCCTGCGCGACGAATATGACACGGGCCGACTGGGAAACCCGCTCGGCCTACCCGCCGAAGACTTCGAGATGCCGCTGGTGCTGCAGGAGAAGATCTTCACAGCGGACGGCCGCCAGACCATCCGCAGCACACCGATCGTTCCGCAAGGTTCATGGGAAGGCGGAGCAGTCGGGGATATCGGGGTGGTCAACGGAAAGGTATGGCCACGTATGTCGGTTGCTCGAGGGCTCTACCGATTCCGAATCATCAACGGCGCGTCCTACAGCGTCTGGAACCTCCATCTCAGCAATGGCATGCCGATTTTCGCAATCGGGAACGAACACGGATTTCTCGACGCTCCAGTACCCACGAACAACTTTCGGCTCTCCCCGGGTGAGCGTATCGACGTGCTCGTCGATTTCTCAGGACTGGACGAAGGCGATACCGTCGAACTGCTCAATGACGAGCAGCCACCATTCCAAGCCGCGATTCTCGGCGAAATCGCCATGCCGATGTTCTGCCGGTTCGTCGCCGATGCTCGGCGCGGATTCTCTGGAGGCATACCGAGATCCCTGCGCGGTGGACCCAGACAGCCAGCCTTACTTCCGCCGCTCGAAGTGCCCACGCGCACGCGTACTGTCACGCTCTCGCAACCGTATGCCTTGCGCATACCACCGGCGATCATGTCACTCAACAATCTCCGCTTCGACAGCACCGACATCGAAATGCCAAGACAAGGAACGGTCGAACAGTGGGATATCGTGAACACCACACCCGATCCCCATCCGATTCACCTCCATCTGGTGGTGTTTCGCGTGCTTGGTCGCGCACCTCTGAAAACCTTCGAATACCAAGCTGCACATCCTCAACCGCCGATCGGTACGCGATGGACGCCGTCGGTAGATGGATTTCTGGCGGGGCCGATGTCACCGGCGGCTCCGTGGGAATCCGGATGGAAAGACACGGTTCGAGCCGACGGCGGCACCGTCACGCGCATCGTGGTCAGGTTTCCGACCGCCGATGAACTCGGGTTTGATCCCGACGCCTTGTTCGGTCCGGCACATGCGCCCGAGACGATGGCGGAGCACACTGAGGATCACTCGGCTCATGGCGGTCCTACGACGGCCGACCAAACCATCCAGGGTTACGTCTGGCACTGCCACATCCTCGACCACGAGGATCACGACATGATGCTGAAATATCGAGTAGTGCCATGAGATCCGAACAATCGGCTGCCACGCGCGCACTGCGAACCACCGCCAGATCACTCGGTGAGTTCTACTTCCTCTCGATCGAGACGGCTCGCGCCCTGCTGCGTCCACAGTTCCCCTGGCGTGAGTTCGTCGAACAGTGCTGGTTCATCGCGCGAGTCTCCCTGCTCCCTACTGTGCTGATGTCCGTTCCTTTCACGGTCCTCGTGGTTTTCACCCTCAATTCGCTCCTGACCGAAATCGGCGCGAGCGACCTCAGTGGCGCGGGCGCCGGACTCGGTGCCGTGACGCAAATCGGGCCCCTGGTAACAGTTCTCGTCGTTGCCGGCGCCGCTGCGACCGCTATCACTGCCGACCTCGGTTCACGGACGATCCGCGAAGAGATCGACGCGATGGAGGTTCTCGGCTTAGACCCGATCGTCCGTCTGGTTGCCCCGCGCGTGGTGGCGGCAACGCTCGTCGCAGCACTTCTCAACGGTGCGGTGTGTGCGATCGGACTGATCGGGGGATTCTTCTTCTCCGTCTACCTTCAAAACGTCACTCCCGGCGCCTACGCATCAGGAATCACACTCTTGGTCGGACTCGGCGACCTCGTCCTCTCCGAGATCAAGGCCGCACTGTTCGGCATGATCGCAGCACTGGTCGCATGCCATCGAGGGTTGTCCGTCGCCGGCGGCGCAAAGAGCGTCGGCAGTGCGGTCAACGAGACGGTCGTATTTTCTTTCGTAGCACTCTTTCTCGTGAATATGATCCTCACGTCGATCGGACTCTCATTGAACGGATCAGCGACATGAGTCGGGTACACAGTTTCTCAGCCATCTCCGTTCGACGTGCTGTCGCCAGAACTAACGCCGCCGTCGACACCGTCGGCTACCAGGCGATGTTCTACGTAAGATCCCTCGCCTCCATGGGCAAGGCTGCGACTCGCTATCGTGGGGAGACACTGCGACTGATCGCCGAAATCAGTATGGGAACGGGGCTACTCGCAGCGGTGGGCGGAAGCGTCGTCATCATGGGATTCCTGACAATGTTCGCCGGAGCGACTGTGGCAGTTCAAGGTTTCCAGTCGCTCGGCAATATCGGGGTCGATGCTCTCACCGGTTTCCTGTCCTCTTACGTCAACGTCCGCGTGGTCTCGCCGATCACGGCCGGCGTCGGACTGGCAGCAACCATCGGCGCGGGCACCACCGCTCAACTCGGAGCCATGAGGATCAGCGAGGAGGTCGATGCGCTCGAAGTCATGGCCATCCGTTCGCTGCCGTACCTTGTCGGAACCAGGATTCTGGCCGGAATCATCACCGTCGTCCCGTTGTACGCGCTGGCAGTCCTCGTCTCATTTCTGGCCAGCCGTATTGCCACGGTCTACGTTCTCGGCCAATCGCCCGGAGTGTACGACCACTACTTCGCGACCTTCCTCGTCCCCTCCGACGTATTGTGGTCATTCGTACAGGCGATAGCGATGGCCGTCGTAGTCATGCTCATTCACACCTATTACGGATACCACACCACCGGCGGTCCGGCCGGCGTAGGCGTCGCCACCGGGCGCGCTGTCAGAATGTCCTTGATCGCAGTGGTCACCGTTACATTGCTGATTTCTCTTGCCTTGTACGGCAGTTCACGACAACTCCATCTGGCCGGGTGAGCTACGTGACCGGAGCCCGAATTCTTCCCAAACTTGCGGCGATCGCCCTCGTCGGACTGCTCACGTCGACCTGCACTGCCGCCTATCTCTCGTTCCGTGGCACCTTCGACGACTCCATCGACGTTGTAGTGCAGTCTGGAAGATCAGGCCTCGCAATGAATCCCGGCGCCCTGGTCACGCTGCACGGCGTCGAAGTGGGGCGTGTGCGCCAAGTTCGCCAGACTGCTGACGGCGCGGTGGTCGACATACGCCTGACCAGTCCACGAGCGGTACCGGCAAACATCGGAGCCGACATCAAGTCCACGACTGTGTTCGGCGCCAAGTACGTTGCACTCTCCTATCCGGCTAATCCTTCGGCCGATCAAATTTCCGAGGGCACGACAATCGACGCGGACAGTGTCACCGTCGAAGTGAACACCGTGTTCGAATCCCTCACCGCCCTCCTCGACTCTGTTGATCCCCTCGAACTGAATTCGACACTCGGCGCTCTGTCGAACGCATTGCGGGGCAACGGTGCACGACTCGGCACTGCCCTCGATGACGCCAACCGCGTCCTCGAACACATCATTCCGAGCCTTCCCGCCATGCAGCACGACATCGTTGCCGGCGCCGACACCGCTGAGATCTATGCCGAAGCTGCTCCCGAACTGTTGGGAACGCTGGACCACCTGACCACCACTGCACGAACCGTCGTCGATGCATCCGATCAACTGGACCTACTGTTGTTGACCGTCATCGGGATGGCTGACGACGGAACCTCGCTTTTGAATACGAATGCCGAGCCGTTGATGTCGGCGATCCGTCTGCTCCGGCCCACGAGCGCGCTTCTCGCCGAATACTCACCCATGTTCACGTGCTTCCTACAGGGCTCCGACCGGGCTCGCGCCCTGGCAGAACCGCTCAGCGGCGGCAACGGTCAGAGCCAACGCTTGAATTCGACCTTCCTCTACGGCACGGATTCCTACACCTACCCGGCGAATCTTCCGATCGTCGGAGCGACCGGCGGGCCGCGATGCGGCGCTCTTCCCCTTGTCACCGAGCAAGATCTACCGGTGCCTTATCTGGTGGCCGACACCGGAGCAAATCCGTTCGCACGGGGAAACACGAGTCCGGCTCTGGTCACCGGCACGGTCCTCGACTTTCTCTTCGACGCCGCAGGAGTCGTCGAATGAGTACCCGCGGATTCACCGCGACTAGCATCAAACTCGGAGTATTCGTCACGGTCATGACCCTGGTTCTCGCCGGACTCGTCGTCGTGTTCGGGCAATTCCGCTTCGGCGACTACACCGAGTACCGCGCCCTGTTCACCACAGCATCGGGCCTCGAGCCTGGTGATCTCATCCGTGTCGCGGGCGTCGAGGTCGGCAAAGTCACCGCTGTGGAGGTCGACGTCGACAACCAGGCACTGGTGATCATGGATGTCGACTCCGTGTACCGCGTCACTACAGGCACCTCGGCGTTGATCCGCTACCAGAACCTGGTCGGAGACCGTTTCCTCGAATTGCGGGACGGACCCGGCGAGTTGGATTCCACCCCTGAAGGTTCGATCATCGGACTAGATCGAACCTCACCGGCCGTCGACCTCGATCTTCTCATCGGCAGCTTTCGTCCACTACTCAAAGCACTCGATCCTGTTCAGCTAAACAATCTTTCGGCTGAACTGATCGCAGTGCTTCAAGGGCAGGGGGGAACGGTTCAGTCGATACTCGCTCATACCGCCTCACTGACCAGCACGCTGGCTGAACGCGACGCGGTCATCGGGCAGGTCGTCGACAATCTCAACACGGTTCTCGGGACGGTCAACCACCATCGCGACGAGTTCGCCCAGGCGATCCAGTCCGCGCAGAGCCTCGCAGACGGGCTTTCGCGGGATCGAGAGTTGTGGGGAACGGCATTGTCTCGAATCGACACCTCAGCAAGAACGGTGTCTGATCTGCTGGTCGATGCCAGGCCACCCCTGCAAGGAACGCTCACCGAATTGAACCGAACGGCAGCCCAACTGGACGCAGGTAAGGAAACCATCGACAGCGTCACCGAACGACTACCCGACGCCTACGCGGCCTTGTCGCGACTGGGCGCATACGGGAACTTCTTCAACTACTACCTCTGCGGGTTGCGTCTACGTCTGACTGGCCCGGACGGAAATCCCGTCACAACTCCGCTCATCGGCCAGACGACGGGACGGTGCGAGATTCGATGAAGAATCGCTTCCAGGAATCCGCGGCTCTCAGGCTCGGAATAGTCGGCACGATACTGATCGTGCTCGTCACGACCGCCAGTTTGGAATTACGTTCCCTGCAGTTCGTCTCGTCCGGCTCGACCTATTCGGCCCTGTTCACCGACACGGGCGGGTTGAAAGCAGGAGACAGCGTACGTGTCGCCGGAGTGACATCGGGGACCGTGACCAAAATCGACATCGACGGGACCGCGGTGTCCGTCGGATTCACGGTCAACGAGAGCATCGTGCTCGGCGAGCAATCGCGCGCCGACATTGCCACGGCTACGCTGCTGGGCACCAAGGAATTACGCGTCACGCCCGACGGTACGGGACGACTGAGCCGTGGGTCGACTATCGGACTGGACCACACGAGTTCACCGTACAATCTCACCGACGCGCTCGGTGACCTGACCGACACGAGCCAATCGATCGACACCGACCAACTCGCAGAGTCGATGCGATCCCTCACCCGAACTCTCGAACGAACGCCGAACGACCTGCGCGCCGCAGTCGACGGTGTTGCGGCGTTGTCTGACACCGTGAACTCCCGAGACGACGCGATACGGCAGCTCCTCACCAACGCCGAGCACACCACCACACTGCTGGCCGAACGCAGCGACCAGATCAACCTCTTGATTGTCGACGCCAACAATATTCTCGGAGAACTGGATTCCCGTCGAATCGCGGTCGAGACCCTCTTCGCGAACATCTCGTCCCTGGCAAACCACCTGACAGGCTTGGTACACGACAACGAGAGCGAACTCGCCCCGACCCTGACGCGCCTCGAGTCGGTCCTGGATGTCCTGCGCAACAACAAAGACAGTATCGCCGGGGCCATCGAAGGATTGGGACCGTACGTGACCGAACTGGGCGAAGCAGTCGCCAGTGGGCCGTTCTTCAACTCGTACATCCAAAACCTCATTCCGGGGCAGATCATCGCGCCGTACGTCGATGCGGCACTGCAGCGGTATGGCGACTTGCTACCTCCGAACCCACCCACCAACGGAGGGACCCCATGAGTAGACTACGAACGGTTTTGACTCTCACCACATTCGGAGTCATGACAGCGGCGGCACTCTCCTATACCGTCGTCCCGATGCTCGACACGATCACGGTGACCGCGGAGTTCGAAAATTCGACAGGACTGTACGAGGGCGACGACGTTCGGATCATGGGCGTCAAGGTAGGGGAAGTCGAGTCGATCGAGCCCGACGGCGACCGAGTGAACGTCACACTGTCCATAGATGATTCCCAACCTGTCCCAGACGACGCGCAGGCGATCGTGGTCTCGCAGTCGCTGGTCTCTGCGCGCTTCGTGCAGCTCGCTCCCACGTACACCGGCGGGCCGACAATGGTCACAGGTGATCGTATTCCGCTCGCTCGCACTGCTATCCCCGTCGAGTGGGACCAGATCAAGGAACAGTTGTCACGACTTACCGAAGCCGTCGGCCCCGACGACAGCGACCCCGTCGGACCGTTGGGCGAACTGACGGCCGCCGCGGCCAAGAATCTGGATGGACAGGGCGAGTCACTGAACCAGTCTCTGCGGGCACTTTCCGATGCCACGGCCACACTCTCCGACGGCCGAGGCGATCTCTTTGCTGCGGTGCGGAACCTGTCCGTCTTCGTTTCGGCACTCGCAGCAAGCGGTGAGCAGATCGTCTCGTTCAACAATCGTATGGCCACGGTCACCGATGTCCTCGCCGACAACAAGGAGGACATCGGGTCCGCTCTGACCGCGCTCGACACCTCGCTCGGCGAGGTAGAACGTTTTGTCCGCGAGAACCGAGACGGGCTCGACACGACAGTGCTCGGGTTGGCGGATGTGACCGGAACCCTGGCGTCGCAACGTGATGGACTCGCGCAGATCCTGCACGTCGCACCCACTGCCCTGTCGAATCTGCAGAGTATCTATCAACCGGCACACAATGCCGTCGTGTCGTCGGTATCCCTGACCAACTTCGCGAATCCCGTGAACTTCGTGTGCTCTGCGCTCGCTGCCGCAGAGCAGGTCGACGCTGAGCGCGGTTCCGAACTGTGTGTCGAATACCTCGGGCCGATGTTGAAACTCCTTGCCGTCGAAACACTCCCGATCAGACTCAATCCGGCGCGTGGTGTCGGTGCGCTGCCTGACCAGCTGATCTATACAGAACCCGATCTGCGCCCCATATCCCTCGAGGACATGATGATGCCGGGAGCAGTTCGATGAACACTCGACGGACGTGGCTCCACTCGACACTGATATTCACGGCGGCCATCGTGTGCTCGAGTTGCGGCTGGAGTGGACTGAACACTTTGGCCCTTCCGGGCACTGCAGGCAGGGGTGACGACGCCTTCTCCGTTGTGATCGAAATGCCTGACGTTTCGACTCTGGAACGAAATTCGCGCGTCCTGGTCTCCGATGTCACGGTCGGGCGCGTAGCGGATATCAAGCTGACCGGGTCACACGCCGAGGTCACCGTAGACATCGACGGGACTGTTGATCTACCTGGCAACGCGACAGCGAAGGTCGGGCAGACATCCCTACTGGGATCAACGCATGTCGAACTGTCGGCTCCCCTGACGACACCCGCAGTCGGCTCGCTGGGCGACGGCTCGGTAATCCCGTTGGAGAATGCGGGCAATTACCCCACCACCGAACAGACTCTCGCCTCGGTATCGCTGGTCCTTCGAGGGGGCGGACTGGCCCAGATCCACGACGTCACGACGGAACTGAACGAAGCATTGTCGGGACGAGAAGGCTCAGTGCGCAACCTGCTCAGCGAGCTCGACACGCTCCTGTCCGGACTCGACGAACAGAAACAGGACATCATCCGCGCGATCGACAATCTCGACACCTTCACTCGCACCGTCGCCGAGCAGAAGAGCATCCTGGGCACCGCGCTGTCGGAACTTCAGCCCGCACTCGGCGTGATCGACGATCGGCGGACCGGTCTCACTCAGGCCATGGTTTCGTTGGGACAACTCGGTGCCACTGCCACCGAGATAGTCGAAGGGACACATGACGACATCGTCATCGAATTGCAGCAACTCGAGCCCGTACTGAAATCACTAGCGGATTCGGGTACTTCGCTGACGGAGTCGAGTCGCTACCTTCTCACGTACCCGTTTCCGATCGATACCTACCCCAATGTCGTTCGCGGCGACTATGCCAACGGTGAAGTGACGCTGGATCTGACCTTGAGCACGCTCGACAACGCACTACTTCTGGGGACACCACTACAGGGGTCGTTGATCGGCCTCGAGAACATCCTCGGCCATGTTTCGCCCAACTCGATGGAACCTGTTCGGCAACTGCCGAACGTCCTAGTTCCCCTGCTAGGCGGCACCCCGTGATCCGCACCCCAATGATTCGACGACAACTGTGGATATTCGCGACAGTCGGTGCTTTGGCGATCAGTGTCACCGGGGTGTACTACGCACAGATACCGCAGAGCTTCGGAATCGGAAGATACTCGGTCACTGTCGAACTCGAGAACGGTGCGGGGCTGTACACCAACGCAAACGTCAGCTACCGGGGAACGACGGTCGGCCGGGTCGAGCGGATGGAGAACACACCGAGTGGCGCGGTGGCCGTACTGTCCATGGACTCGTCGGTCAAGATCCCCGTCGACCTCGATGCGGCGGTGCGCAGCATGTCAGCGATCGGCGAGCAGTACGTCGAATTCACTCCGCGAACGAACACCGAACCGTTTCTGCACGACAGATCCGTCGTACCCGTCGACAGAACGTCGGTCCCCACCGAGATCGGACCGACCCTTGATCAACTGGAGGCGATGCTGGTCGCAGTCGGACCGGAGGACCTACATACCGTCCTCGAGGAGAGCTTTACCGCCCTCGACGGAACAGGCCCGCAGCTTCGCGCACTTATCGACTCGATGAAGGAGTTGAGTTCCGCGGCAGCCGAATCGAAGGATCCGATCAAAACTCTGATCGAACAGTTGGGCCCACTCCTCGATACTCAGGTGGTCAGCTCCGAGTCGATCCGGCAATGGGCAACGGCGCTGGAATCGGTGACCGCACAGATCTCGGGCAACGACCCACACCTGCGCAACGTGCTCGACAAATCGACAGCCACGGCTGAGCAGTCACGACAACTCTTTCGGCAACTGCAGCCCACACTACCTATCCTTCTCGCAAATATTGTTACGGTGGAACAAGTTGCTGCAGTGTATAATCCGGCGCTCGAGCAGATATTCGTCCTGTATCCGAATGTCATCGCGGCGTCACAGGGTGGCGGCCTTCCTCATGCCGACGACCCGATGCAGAACACGTTCTTCGCCAACCAGTACAACGATCCCCCTCCCTGCCTGGAAGGATTCCTCCCACCATCTGAACGTCGCTCGCCCACGGAAACTGACGTTCCCGAGACTCCGAAGGACCTGTATTGCAAAGTCGCCCCGGACGATCCCCGATCGGTGCGGGGCGCCCGCAACCTGCCGTGTCTCGAGTTTCCCGGACGACGAGCTGCAACAGTTCAATTGTGCCGCATGGTAGACGGACAGGATTCGCCCGCCACGGAGGACGTCACGGGGGGCATCGCGAACGCAACCACTGGACAGTACGATCCAATTGCCGGTTCGTACCTCGGAACGGACGGACTTCGTTACACCGACCGGAGTCTGACCGACTCCGGATCTTCGCCCCGAGACCTCAGATCACTACTGGTTCCCGACAAGTGAGAGCTCGAGCGCGACAGCGCGCTATACCGTGTCCAGTTTCGATACCAGCCAACGCCCGTCGACTCTCTCGAGTTCCACCAGCAGACTGCTTTGCGACGTCGTCGGCGTCATCGACGACGCCTCAGTCGTGGACTGATCGATGTAAACCAGAGCAGTTGCAAGGTCCGGTGAAGCGGTCACCACCGAGGTAGCCGCCACATCGACACTGGAACTCAGCCCTCGCTCGATCGCGGAGGGAACCACCACGTCGGCACCGAATTTCGTGTAATAGTCCAGGAACTCGCCAGTCAGATACTCCTGTGCTCGCGTCATGTCGTCGTGGACCGAGTCAGGCCGATACGACAGCACCAGCTCAACCGCATCGGCTGCTGCACGCGCTACATCTCTTTGCGCCTGTTCGAGCGCAACGTCGTCCCGATGAGCCGAGTACATCCAACCACCCGCGCCGACGACCACTGCTGCAACCATCACCGTCGATGCGACGATCAATCGACGCCGAGCGGGGGGCACCTCGATCCCCGCGTCTTGGTCTACCTCGTGACCCGTCATGCGACGAAATCGACTCCGGACATGAGGATTCGGTTTTCGCTTCGGGACATCGTGACCCGCAAACGCCAGTTGCGGTCCTCGCTCTCAGCCCCCGACGCGTTGGTCACCTTCGACTGTGCCCGGACAAGGAGTCTCGCAACATCTCCGTCGATCGACTCGATTCCCACAGCGATGATCTCACCGGTCGTGGTCACACTCGACTGTTTGACTACCGAGGTGAACGCGTCCACCCGAGTATCGAAGTCATCGAGAAACGCACCCGTCGTCGAAGCCCTGAGTCGTTCAACGTCGGACTCCACCGAATCGGCGGAGATCGTAGTGAGGTTGAGAACGGCTTGCCGTGCAGCCTGGATGAATGCGGTGCGTTCATCCTGACGGTCGTCGACACGCGAATGCCCCGACCACAAGATCCCGAGCAATCCGATCAACAGCACGGGGATTGAGACAATCGCAAAAATGGCGACTACTCGACTGCGCATCGTTCACCTCAATTCGTTTTCGGTGACCAAACCATTCCGTATGGTACGGCAGTGCGGGTGACAATGACAGAGCACTATTCGGCCAACTGGTCGGCTACCCCTGACAACGTCTTCGCGCCGAGAGGGGATCGGTCGTCAGGTCAGAGAAAGCTGCATTTCCACTGAGCAGTCCGATCCCCATATCGACACCCGAAAACTCGGTGAACCCGGGCCCTGAACCACCCCACCGGGCATTCACCGTCGAAGACCGCAACAGAATCCGGCGGGATTGTGCACCCCGATCATGGTGTGCAGTTCACGTCCTGGGCATTCACCAACAAGATCCGTGCTGCGGGCCTGGCGCTCTCGTTCGGGACGATCGGAGATGGGTAGGACAACGAGATGACGGAATCGTTCTGGTCGTCGGCGGGAGATCGAGTTGTCGAACCGGATGAAGTGGCAGACCCGGCTTGATCTTCACATCTCCAGGGACGACGAAACTTGGGGCAGGTCAATGTCAACCCCACCGGATGCAGCCCCCCTTCTACCGCTTTCGATCTCCCGCGCGGAGGAGGTTGCTGGGAACCCCATGGCCCACAATCTCTTCCGCAACGGCGGCGGCCCGAATGCTCGCTTCCAGATCGATACCCGTCGTAATGCCTGTGTCCTCCAGCATGTAGACCAACTCCTCAGTCGCGATGTTGCCGCTCGCACCGGGAGCGAACGGACAACCGCCGAGACCACCGGTGGACGCGTCCAGGTTTCGAACACCGTGCTGCACAGCCGCCAAGGCACAGGCGAGACCAGCGCCACGTGTGTTGTGGAAGTGCACACCCAAGCCGAAGTCGCCCACTCTGTCGCCCACAGCGTCGATCAACCGTCCGACACGTCCCGGTGTGGCAGTGCCGATGGTATCGGCGATCGAGAACTGATCAGCGCCGAACTCTCTGGCCTGCTCCGCAATCCGCAGAACACGATCCGGATCGGTGGGGCCGTCGAACGGACAGTCCCAGGCCGTAGCCACGATGACCTCTACCCGTCCACCGGCGTCGTGGACGATCCTGACGACCTCTCCGATACGTTCGGTCGCTTGCTCCGTGGTCGACCGAGTGTTGGTTTCGCTGTGGCCATTCGATGCCGACACAACATATTCGACGGCCTTCATTCCTGCGGCGACGGCCCGTTTCGCTCCACCGATCCCGGCGACCAATGCCGAGAACTCGATGCCTGGCCACTGGTGCAGTTCTGCGGCCAACAACTCCGCGTCGGCCAATGCCGGCACAGCGCGCGGTGACACGAACGACGTCGCCTCGATGCGCGAAACACCCGTCGCAGCCAGAGCTTCGACAAGGCGAAGTTTCTCCGCCAGCGACACCGGGTCTTCGATCTGTAACCCGTCCCGTGGCCCGACTTCACGAATGCTGACTGCAGGAATACCCACTTCGGGGACCGACATGTCAGATCACACCCTTCATCTTCAGCTCTGCCTGCTCGTCGTCCGAGAGTCCGAGGAGCCCGCCCCAGACCGAGGAGTTGTCGTGACCCGGCGCCGACGCTCCCGCGTTGCGCACGGATCCAGGGGTCTCACTGAAGGTAGGCACGACACCCAAGCCGAGCACGTTTTCCCCGATCCGCTCGTCGTAGTGGTCGACCAGCATTCCCCGTTCGATCAACTGCGGATCCTTGACAACGTCTTCGACCGTGTTAATCGGCCCGGCAACAACTCCCACTTCGGTGAGGCGCTCCACCAGGCTGGTGGGATCTTGGAGCGCGACCCAGGCGCTGATCATTTCGTCGAGCTCGTCCTGATGTTTGCCACGCGCAACATGATTGGAGAATCGGTCGTCATGCGCCAGTTCCGGTCGGCCCATGATGGTGCACAGACGCACGAAGAGCGTGTCCTGATTGGCCGCGATCACCACCCAGTTTCCTTCAGAGGTCTGGTAGATGTTGGAGGGCGCGATACCCTCCAACCTCGTTCCCGAGGGCTGCCGGATGATCCCGCCCCGATCGTAATCCGGGATCGTGGATTCCTGCACCGCCAGACAGGATTCCGTGAGGGCAACGTCGACCACCTGACCACGGCCGGTCCGCTCTCGCGAGAGCAACGCCGCCAGCACTCCCTGAACGGCGAACATCCCGCCGAGAGAATCTCCGAGCGAAAGGGCAATACGCGGAGGTGCCTGCCCTGGATAACCGTTCAGATGCCGAAATCCGCTGACTGCTTCGGCAACCGAGGCGTAGCCGGCGCTCTTAGCCTGCGGTCCGCTCTGCCCGTAGCCGGATACCCTGGCCAACACCAACTTCGGATTGCGCGCGCTGAGAACGTCGAATCCCAGACCCCACTTCTCGAGGGTGCCCGGCCGGAAGTTCTCGACCACCACGTCCGCATGTTCGACCAGATTCAGAAACAGGTCTCGGCCCGCGTCGACGCGAAGGTCCAACGTCACACACCGCTTGTTGCGGGCGTGAACCGTCCAGAAGAATCGATGACCGTCCTGCTCAGCCTGACCCCAGGTACGAAGCGGGTCTGGGCGGTCCGGCGATTCGATCTTGATCACGTCGGCACCCATGTCGCCGAGCAGTTTCCCGGCGAAGGGCCCGGCGATCAAGGTTCCGAGTTCAATCACCCGATATCCGTCCAGGGGCCCGGTGGGCGCACCTTCCGACACAGCTGCCTCCTCTGGGAACTTTTCTCCCTTTGAAGGCTACGTCACCACCCGGTATCGCAACATCATGTCGTGGTCTTCGTGATCGAGCATGTGGCAGTGCCAGACGTACCCCTGCAGGTCCCCCATGCCGGCTTCTCCGTGTGCCGAGTGATCTGCCATGGAACCTCTCGCGAAAGTTGCATCCGGATCGAAGCCCAACTCGTCGGCCGTCGGAAAGCGCACGATCACGCGGGTGATCGAGTTGGCATCCACGATGACCGTGTCCTTCTCCCCTGTTTCCCACACTTCGGGGGGCCGCAGCGAAGAGGTCACGAATTCCTCTGCCGACGGCGTCCACCGGACCCCCAAACCAGGTACCGGATACCGCTGCATCAGAGCCGCAGCGTCGAGGCTCTGGCGTCCCACAACGCGAAACGCCACCAGATGCAGATGAATCGGATGCGGTTCCGTGGTGATGTTGATCAGATTCCATTGCTCCACGGTTCCCTGACGCGGCAGTTCGATATCCGAATCGGTGAACCTCAAATTGTTGAGCGACATAGTGATCGACGGGTAATCCGAGGGACGCGACAGCTGCATGATCGTGAGATTTCGCACCACATCCGGGGACGCTGGTTCGGCGGCAACGGAATTCAGCTGCTGCGGGATCGATCCGGTGAGCCCCTTTGCGCTGCCAACGTCGAACCGGCAGAACACCGGCATCACCTGCGTACCGCGTTGAGCCACCGCAAGGGGTACCGGTTCGTCGTTGCGCAATTCCACCGTCGTGCCCGGCTCGAGCATACTGAAGTCGACAAGCAGATCAGCGCGCTCACCCGGACTCAACCGAACGTGATCCGTCGGCGCCGGAGCGGCCAGCAAACCGCCTTCGGATCCGATCACCCAGAACCGCATACGATTTGCGAAGTGCAGATTCCACACCGAGTAAGTTGCGGCGTTGAGCAGTCGCAACCGATACAGTCCGCGAGCCACCTCCACTTTCGGCCACACGACGCCGTTCACCACGCCAACGTCACCGGGAGTCGCCGGATCCCAGGAACCCTGCGGAGTGAGCCACGTGGAACGGACACTCTGTTGACCGTCGGAGGTGAATACCTTGTCCTGCAGAATCATCGGGAGTTCGAACTCGCCGGACGGAAGGCCGAGCGAATTCCCGGTGGCGCCCGTATCTGCGTCGTCACGGAGAAAATACATCCCGACCAACCCGGCGTAGACATTGAGGCGCGTCATCCCCATGGCGTGATCGTGATACCAGAGATTTCCGGCCGCACGACCATTCGTGTATTCGTGGACCAAACCTTCGCCCGGACGCTGGATCAGCTCCGGATGCCCATCGAACTGCGGTGCAGTAACTCCTCCGTGCAGGTGAAGCGAGGTGGGGACTTGTGTGCGGTCGAGGTCGCTCACACCGTGCAGACCCGGATCGACATCGGCGGCAAGCGGATACGCAGAAATGTCATTCGCGTATCGCACTGTCACGAGCTGATCGACGTGAGCTTCGATGGTGGGGCCCAGATAATCCATTCCGCCGTAACCCAGCGACGGCGACGGCGGTAGGTCCGGGTGGAAACGGTGCATCGACGAGGCCGCGCGAAGTTCCAGATTGTCACCCGAAATGCCCGGCAGGACAGGAAGGGTCTCCCGAAACGGTTCCAGCCGGGGTGACGGAAGTTGGAATGGGCGCAGCGGATCGACATCAGGAGGTCGAGCCGTCGCTGATCCAGCGGACAATGCACTCAGGCCGGCCAGCAGGCCAAGCCCTTGAATAAACGATCGGCGACGGATCTTGTGTGACTCGTCCACTCACGGCCCCCTCACGCTGACGGCATCCGGAGCGGATTACCCGTGTGCTCGCACGGTCAAACACGGACCACCTTCTCCAACCAAGGTTTGAGGATGGGTAGAACATGAGCCGGTTGCATTGCCTGCGTGTGATCCAGACCGTCGAGTACCTCGATATCCCACCCTGCCGACCGAGCGGCGTCGAGGTCGAGATCGGCCGGCGCGACCCGTACCCCACCCCATCGGTCACCGTATTCGATGACGTCTTCCGAACCGACGAAACACATTCGCGGACAAAGGATGTGCCCTTGAATCGTTCGATCGTCGAATTCACCAAGTGCGCGGTACAGCGTCACGAACTGCCGGGACTGCGCTCCGGTCAACGCAATGTCGATGGAGTTCCAATCGAACTCGTCCGGTGATGCCGTGGGCTGTGATGTGCGCTGGGGCGGTTCACTCGTCATGCGGTGTGTAGCTTCGGTAACCTGGAGCATTGCCTTGTACGGCCCATCCACCGGCGGGAAACCACCCACGACCAGTGCGGTCAGACGATCGGTGCGCAGCGCCAACTGCAATCCGCACAGAGCCAGCCAGGAGTATCCGTAGTAGGCGAACTGGTCGATCCCAGCCGAATTCGCCACAGCCAGAATGTCGGACGTGATGTTGTCGGGAGTGAGCGTGTCAGGAGCGGGCGACGCCATCCGGTGCCCTTCGTAGTCGAAGGCAACCACAGAGAAGTTCGACGCCAACCCTTCCATGAACGTTCGACCGAGCGAGGGGTCAACGCCCCAGGCGCGCAGTTCGTCCGCCTTGATGCCGGTAGCCGAAATCGGATTCACGGGCATCAGCACGGCGGGGCCATGTCCGAGAACCTCGACATCGATAGTTGTCCCGTCGTGAAGTCTTGCCTCAACCATGCCCACTCCCAAATCTTTACACTGTAAAGTAATTAAGAATAGCGCGACTCCACGAAGGCGACAAGATGAACAAACAGTCAGGCCGACGCGATATCGCACGCACGATTTCACTTCTGTGGCGTCAGCCCGAGGCGCCTTCCGTCCGCCGAGGTCCGAAGCCCGCGCTGTCCACGGACACAGTCGTTGACGCTGCGATCGAAGTTGCCGACACCACCCCCACGGCACCGTTGTCGATGCGCATGATCGGCGACCACCTCGGCCGCACTGCGATGTCGTTGTACACCTACGTACCGGGAAAGGACGAACTACTGGACCTGATGTACGACCGGGTGCATGCCGAGCTACCGCCGATCGCAGACACCGGCGACTGGCGCGTGACACTGTCCGACTGGGCCGCCGCACTCTTCGCCCTACATACACGCCATCCGTGGACATTGGATGTCTCGTTGGCGCGCCCCGTCCTGGGTCCGCACGAGCAGGCAGGACTCGAATCACTCCTGTCCATTCTGTACTCCACTGGTCTCGATGCTCCGACCATCCGCAGATCGGTGAGCATGATTTTCCATTTCATCCGGGGGTCCGCGCGGACCCTAGCTGAGATCCAGAGCGCCTCGACCAACGGAGATTCCGAATCCCATTGGTGGGCAGAGTCTTCTGCTGCACTGGCCGACGCTGCACCGGATTTCGCGGACGACTTCCCCCACACGATGCAGTTGGGTCGGGAGGCCCCACCGATACCGGGCGGCGACTTCTATCTCGAACGAGAAACCGAAGAGTCATTTACTCAGGGCCTACAGATCCTCCTTGACGGGATCGAATCGAGGATGCGAAAACACTCTTGACTCGAACGCATGTTCGAGTATGATTTGGGCAGGGGATCGGGGGGATTCAATGAGTGTCTATCTGTCGGAAGTGGTTTCGGGTTCTGCCGTGGGGTTACGCGGACGTCTGTGGCAGTTGTCGACTGCTGAGTTGCGAGAGGCCGCGGTGTCGGCGAGTGCGGAGATTCTGCGTCTCGAGGCGGTGCGGGTGGCTGTGGTGGACGAACTGTCGATGCGCCCGGATGATCAGGTGATTGCCAGCCGCGGTGTCGGTTCGTGGTTGGCGGCGAACACGATGTTGCAGGTTCGGGACGGGAAGAAGATCGCTGCGCTGGGTGCGGCGTTGCGCGCGTTCCCGGCCGTAGCGGCAGGCTTCGATGACGGGGATTGCTCCTTCGAGCACGCCGCGCTGATCGTCTCGTTCTGTGAATCCCCACCTAAAGGCATGCCTGAGGAAGCGCTACCGAAGTGCATCGACCTGTTGCTCGCTGCCGCCTCGGGAGTGGAAGCGACGACAACGAAGGTGCGGAACGTCATCGCAACCTTGGAGCGGTTGTTCGAATCCGATGAGATTCCGCCCGCCGAAGACGTCGATCGCAACGAGCTCCGCATCGCCTCGACCTTGAACGGTCGGGTGGTGGTGCGCGGGGATTTCGACGCCCTCACCGGAGAAATGCTGTTATCGGCCCTGTCGAACCTGACGATGCCCACCCCGGTGCCGGACGGAACGCCCGATGCCCGGTCGGCGGCGAAGCGGACGGCGGACGGTTTCACCGAACTGATCCGCCGGTATCTGGATTGCGCCAAAACCGGTACCGATGGTGGGCAACGCCCGCATGTGAACGTGCACATCAATGCTCATGACCTTGCTGAGCACCGGGACTGTGCCGCTGCCCCTTCGGATGGTGGAGAGTCACTGTCGGATCCTGATGTGGGGCACATGCCGTGGCTCGGGCCGCTGTCGGTTTCGCAGACGAGGTTGTTGGGGTGTGATTGTTTCCTGTCGACCGTTCTGCTGGACGACCACGGCGCACCACTCGACGCGAAACCCGGAAAACGATTGGTCACCGCCGAACAGCGAGTCGCCCTGATCGCCCGAGACAAAGGCTGCGCGTTCCCAGGCTGTTCATGCGTACCGGCCTGGACCGACGCACACCACATTAGGCACTGGGCGAACGGCGGTCCGACGGTGATGAACAACCTTGTCCTGCTGTGCCGCTCGCACCACCGGCTGATGCACCGGAAATCCGGGTTCGTCGGAAAATGGGAAATCCGAATCGGCGTCGACAACAAACCCTGGTTCATCCCACCACCCTCGATCGACCCCGGGCAGCACCCACGGCCCGCGAACACCACCTTCAAAACCTGACGACGAACCTCAGGCACAACAGAACATGGCCGAGCACCGCATCGAAGAAAACCTCGATGCGGTGCCGAAAGCCGTGAATTCCGTCAGCCCGCCTGCGGAACTTTGGTGGTGCGTGGGAATCGCTCCCGAATCTCCGCTGGGGTGACAACCCTCGGGTCGAGGGGTTGCTCGTCACGCAGGTGGCGCTCCAACACCTTGCCCGTCATCGGCGCAATGACTTTCAGAGCAGTGGTCATGTTCTTCGGTGAACTGCCCACCCGGACTGCCGTTCGCACCGCGGGCGCAATTGCCTTGTCCAACAACGCGGGCTGATCGAACCCACCCATCGTTCGCATCCAACCGGGCAACGTCGCGATAGTGGCCGGCGCGACCAATCGGCTGAATGTCGCGAACTTCGCCTTCCCCTGCGCTCTCGGTGTTCTCAACAAGTAGTGCATCGCCCGGTTGGCACGCTCGGAGGTACACAATCTGGGCCTTACTTCTGCGAAGTACTCACGTACCTCGTCTCGGGAGCGTGGAACGTCGGAGGTCTTGCATGTCTGTAGTTCGGCAGCGATCACACATTCTTCCCAGTACCTCTGCTCTTCGACGGCGGAGAGTGGGCCCGGCCCATACATCTCGTAGCACTTGAGCACCGAATGCCAACCCGTCACGTGGATCCAGAGTTGCGACGCCGGATTGTTTGCACTGTAACGAGTTCCGGTGATCGGTTCGATGCCCGTGGCCTGAGCGTGAACCGTCATGAGATGGTCGGACAAGGCCAGCGCCGTCCGCCCGTCGGCAGTGGCGACGGTCAGGAAATAGGCCAAGGTTCGGTCGAGTCGCCCGGCCGGATCGCTGTAGATCCCGCTCATGTCTGCCACTGCGGCAGCAAGGAAAGGGTCGAAGTGCTCGAGCACCACTGACCGCTGGAAACCGATCAATGCCGTCGGAGCCGCCCATATTTTCCAACTGGGTGATCCTGGGCCGAAGAAGCCGTAATCCTCACGCGGTCGATTCATCGTCAGTTCAGACATTTCATACCTCCCCGTTTGTTTCGCGAGCACCGCTCATTTCGTATGCACCAGACAGGGCCACAACCTGCTGCCAGACGTACTCGAATCGCTCGGCCGCAAACGCGGGGCGCCGAACGGATGCGAGAGCCAATCGTTGTTGATCTTCACTGGCGCTGGGCTTGCCGTACAACTCCACCGCCGCAGCACTGAAGTCGCGAACCAAGACATTGAAGATCTGATCCAGGACTCCACCGTCGCGCTGCCCCTCGTCCAATCCCAAGATCTCGGCCTGTTCGAGAATCAACTGGCCGTAAACGACGAGGGTGAAGAGTTCGGTGATCGCCAAGCCGAAGTCCAAGTCGACCTGCTGTGCCGCATCCGGTGCAGCTTCGGCCAAAAGGGCCACGAGCGCTTCTGCCTGCTCGACGAACAACGCGACGTTGGGAACATCCGCGAACTTCGCGTACACCGCTCGCCAGTCATCGAATCGAACCTTCGACAGCCCGCGTGCCGGGCCCTGACGGAACAGGAACTCGTCGTCGGCGGCGTCATTGCGCGTCGGAATCGCCGGAAATGACTCGGGGGCAAAGAGGTACGCGGGCATGAACTTGGCGATAAGGGCGAGATTGACGGCGACGGTTCCCTCGAGTTTGGGCAACCCGTCGACATCCATCTTGGCCACCGCGAGGTAGCTGTCCTTCTCGAAACCCTTTGCCGCAGCGATGTCGGAGAGCAGTCCGATCACTTTCTGCGCTTCGGTTGTCACCTTCATCTTGGTGACGGGGTTGAACAAGAGATAGCGGCGGTCTTCGGGCGATGCAGTACGGAAATAGTCCACCGCTCGATCCGAGAAAAGCCTCATTGCCAGCAGGCGCGCGTACGCGTCGACGAATTCACGTCGGACGTGTGGGAAGGCCGTGACGGGATTGCCGAACAGAATTCGATTGTGCGCGTGGGTGATCGTCTCGTACAACGCATGTGTCGACATACCGATTCCGCCGAAGCACAGGTTGAATTTTCCGATGTTCACCGTGTTGAGTGCGGCACTGAATGCTGCCTCACCGGTATGCAGAATATCCTCTGTCGCAACGGGATAGTCGGCGAGCGAGAACTCCGCTACGTACATCTGCGCCGGAACGATATTCTTCACCACGGTGAATGCCGGATGGTCCGAGTCGGCGTAGAAGAAGACGTACTGATCAGCACCGTCCACCCCGTCGACGCGACCGAAGACGGAAATAGTGTTGGCACAGTTGCCATTTCCGATGTAGTACTTCGAACCGCTGGCCAGGTAGCCGCCACTGCCGTTCGGCGTCAAGACCATGTCGGTGGAGTAGACGTCGGCGCCGTGCTCTTTCTCGGACAATCCGAATGCCGCAACACCTCCGGAATTCAACGCGGAAGCTGCTCGCGCCCTTGCCGTCTCGTTGTCGCTCTGCCACACCGGCCCAAGACCGAGAATGGTCACCTGCCACGGGTACCAGTAGTTGAGTCCGTAGAAGCCGAGGATCTCGGACAGCGCGGCGATACGACTGGTATCCCAGCGCTTGTCGGAGTCACCACCGCTGTCGCGGGCGGGCGTCAGAAATGTGGCGAACAGGCCTTCCTTTGCCGCGAAGTCGAGGAAGTCGGAGTAGAAGGTCTTGTCGTGATAGTCGGCCAGGAGTCGATTCTTTCCACGCGCCTCGAACCAGTCGACGGTCGCGCCCAGCAGTCTCCGCGTGGTCGCGTCGAACTCCGGCCGATCGTACGTGGAGGGATGGAGCAACAGATCATTCGGCGCTGTCATAGCGGTTGTTCTCCTCGAGATCTCGGCAGAGGCGCCTCACTGAGCACCCCTTCGAATACAACGCCACCGTAACAATTGCAGACGTCGAATACAACGGTTGCGTATTATTCATGGAGAAGTGGCCGGCAGATTAGGGTGGGAGCGGAGGTGAGGCACACGATGACCAGGTCACAGGCAGACGCAATGGACACACCGCGTCGAAAGTACGCTCCGCGCATGGCGCCTGAGCAACGTCGCGAACAGCTCCTCGACGCAGCATTCGAGGTCACCGGCCGCGTTGGCCTGCACAACCTCAGCATGGAATCAGTCGCCGCCGAAGCCGGCGTCGGCAAGCCCGTCCTCTACACAATTTTTGACACGAGGACCGATCTCGTCGCCGCACTCCTGCGCCGCGAGCACGAGCGAGCCATCGCTCAGGTGCTCGAAACCATGCCGACAGATCTGAGCGAACTCGGCCCAGCCGCGTCGTACACCGGGACCGTTGGAGCCTTCGTCGACGCCGTACTCGCGAACCCGACGCGCTGGCGCCTGATTCTCACATCTGTCGAGAACGCACCCAGTGAGTATCACGGTCTGTTGAAGCTCTCACGCGGAGCCGTTTTCGCTCGCGCCGAAGAACTTGCCCGCGCCGGAATTGCCATCGAACCGAAACTCGAAGGTCTGGATCCGGTTCTCCTCGCCCACACGATGCTGTCGTTTGCCGAAATGCTCGGGCGGTTGGCGGTCAGCGACCCCGAAACCTATACCCGAGAACGACTTTCCAGCTTCGCCGTGGCTCTCGCCCAGTCGGTAGGTCGCTAGAAGACGACTGAAACCTGTCGGTCGGATCTGCTTCAATACACACATGACATCACCATCGATCGAACCGCTGCAGCTTTTCGAAACGTCTCCGGGCAACTGGTCGCTGATGCTCACCGACCAGCATTTCGGCAAGGTGGCAGCGGTATTCGAGCAGGTAGAGGGTTTCGAAGGCTCCGGCTACGACTGGGCTTCGGTCGCCCACGCAGTGGTAGGCCGCGATGCACGGCATCTGGAAGGCCGATTCGGCACCGATCCTGAGGCCGGCATGTTTGTTGCCTACGGCGGCGACAACGAAGCTCTCGGCGAACTCGGAGTGCTTCTCGCCAAAGCGTATTCGGATGCCGACTACCTAGGCGGCCTGGTCGCAATCTCCGAACTCGACTGAAACTCACCAGTAAGACGACACCGGCCCCACACCTAGGTGCGGGGCCGGTACCAATCGAAAATCTAGCCGACCAACAGCTCGGCAATCTGAATCGTGTTGAGAGCGGCGCCCTTACGCAGGTTGTCACCCGAAACGAAGAGCGCGAGTCCGCGTCCCTCCGGGACACCCGGATCCTGACGGATACGACCGACCAGCGACGCGTTGCCACCGGCAGCGGCCAGCGGCGTCGGAACCTCGACCAACTCCACACCAGGAGCGTCGGCGAGGATTTCCTTCGCACGAGCGACCGAGAGCGGGTTCGCGAACTCTGCGTTGATCGCGAGCGAGTGCCCGGTCACGACGGGAACGCGCACGCAGGTGCCCGAAACCAACAGATCGGGAAGTCCGAGGATCTTGCGGCTCTCGTTGCGGAGCTTCTGATCCTCGTCGGTCTCGCCGCTTCCGTCGTCGACCAGCGAACCTGCGAGAGGCAGGACGTTGAACGCGATGGGGGCGACGTAGTTGTTCGGGGCCGGGAAGTCGACAGCGCTGCCGTCGTGAACCAGCTTCTCCGCGTCGCCGACTACGGCGCGCACCTGGCCGAGGAGTTCCTCGACGCCGGCGATGCCGCTACCGGACACGGCCTGGTAGCTGGAGACGATCAGTCGCTGCAGACCGGCTTCGTCGTGCAGAACCTTCAGCACCGGCATCGCTGCCATGGTGGTGCAGTTGGGGTTCGCGATAATGCCCTTGACCAGGTTCTTCGTGTCCTGCGGGTTGACCTCGCTGACCACGAGGGGAACCTCGGGATCCTTACGCCATGCCGAAGAGTTGTCGACAACTGTTGCTCCGGCAGCGGCGAAACGCGGAGCCTGGGCGCGCGAGAGCGTCGCGCCAGCTGAGAAGAGGGCGATGTCGATGCCCTTCAGGTCCTCATCCGATGTGGCGGCCGCATCCTCGACGATGATCTCTTCGCCGCGGAAGGGCAGCTTCTTACCGGCGGAGCGTGCAGATGCGAAGAACCGCACCTTGTCCGCGGGGAAGTTCCGCTCTTCGAGCAAAGTGCGCATGACGATGCCGACCTGACCGGTCGCACCGACAACAGCGATAGTCGTCATGAGAAATTACCGTCCCGTTCCAGCGTGTACTACTGCTTCTTCTTCGCCACCGAGCCCGAAAGCGTCGTGGATCACACGTACAGCGTCGTCCAATTCGGTGTCCTTGACCAGCACTGAGATGCGAATCTCAGAGGTCGAGATGAGGTCGATGTTGATGTCAGCCTTGGCCAGCGCCTCGCAGAACGTGGCGGTGACGCCCGGGTGGCTCCGCATTCCTGCGCCGACCAGGGAAACTTTGCCGATGTGGTCGTCGAACAAGATCTGCGTGAAGCCGATGTCTTCCTGACGCTTGGTCAGGATCTCGACGGCGCGGGGGCCGTCGGCGGTCGGCAGCGTGAAGGTGATGTCCGTCTTGTTGGTCTCCACCTTGGAGATGTTCTGCAGCACCATGTCGATGTTGATCTCGGCATCGGAGACTGCGCGGAACACCTTGGCAGCGTGTCCCGGTGTGTCCGGCAATCCGACAACGGTGATCTTGGCTTCGCCGCGATCGTGCGCGACTCCGGTGATCAGGGCCTCTTCCACAGGAATGTCCTCCATCGATCCGGACACAATTGTTCCGGGCTTGGTGGTGTATGACGAACGGACGTGCACAGGCACGTTGTAACGACGGGCGTACTCGACGCACCGGAGCATGAGCACCTTGGCGCCACATGCTGCGAGTTCGAGCATTTCCTCGAAGGAAACCGTCTCGAGGCGGTGAGCGTCGGGGACGATGCGCGGATCAGCGGAGAAAACGCCGTCGACGTCGGTGTAGATCTCGCAGACGTCAGCGTTGAGTGCAGCTGCCAACGCCACGGCAGTGGTGTCGGAGCCACCGCGTCCGAGCGTCGTGATGTCCTTGCTGTCCTGGCTGACGCCTTGGAATCCCGCGACCAGAACGATCGAGCCTTCGTCCAGCGCAGTGCGAACACGGCCCGGCGTGACGTCGATGATCTTGGCGTTTCCGTGGCTGCCGGTCGTGATGACTCCGGCTTGTGAGCCCGAGAACGAACGAGCTTCGGCGCCGAGGGAGTGAATTGCCATCGCTACCAAGGAGTTGGAGATGCGCTCACCCGAAGTCAGCAGCATGTCCATTTCACGGGCCGGCGGGGAAGGGCACACCTGCTGAGCCAGATCGAGCAGCTCATCGGTGGTATCGCCCATCGCTGACACCACGACGACGACATCATTGCCGGCCTTCTTGGTCTCGACGATCCGTTCAGCGACTCGTCGGATGCGCTCGGCGGTTGCCACCGAGGATCCGCCGTACTTCTGGACGACGAGAGCCACGCGTTTCTACCTCCAGGTCGAAATTGTTTACAGATACCAGAGGTCGAGCTTACCGAGGTGGTCCTGGGACTTCCCGATGCGTACTGCTGTTCGCCTCAGATCCGCGCGGGATCAGTTGCGAGATCCGCGCTCGCATCAACGTCGCAGAACGCGAACCACCGGCAACGTAACCGACCACAGCGACGGCAACTCCGCAGGCGAGAAGCACGCGGATACTGCTGACCAGCGAAACTGCCAGCGCGTCGTACACCGCGACTGCCGCCTCAGATGACGGTATGTCTGAATTCTGTAAATAGACCCGACGCACGACGGCCAGCGCCACCAGCAGGGCGATCATCGCCACCGCCGTCGCCAGCCCGAGCAGGGACAGCCCGCGCATTCGCCTCGGCGCAACTGCGACGGCCGCGATCGCACAGGCCACCGACACCCACGGCAGCCAGACCGCCGCTCGGTCGAGAGTGTTCGAGAGGTCCCGGGCCCGCACCAGTTCGTCGGACTGCAGGATCTCGAACTGCGGATCGAGTTTCGGGAGGCGATCGACGACGGTGAATCCGCGATCGCGGAGGTTCGTCCGCAGTTCTGTCATGACCGGCTCGAGGGACAAGGTGACTGTTCCGCTGTCGTCGGACCGAACGATGCCGTCGGTGGCTCGGCCGGTCACCATCGCAGCAAGTTGCGCGTGCGCTTGACGGTTGGCCGCAGTCCAAAGCGTCGCAAACTGGTCGCTCTGAACCAACGACTGAGCCGCCTCGCGAACGAGTCTCTCGGCCTGTCTCGTCACCAACTGCGGAAACCCGTCCAACCGCTGCGTCAATTCCTCGGTCAGCCGGTCAACGACCGCCGTTTGGACAGCAGGCTCGGAAGCCAACGGGGCAACCGTGTCGACATAGCTGTCGGTGTCGTTCACCTGGGTGTGAACGAACAGCGCAACCACCGAGCAGGCAGAACCGAGACCGGCGAGAACGATCAGTAGTGAACAGACGATCCAGCGGATCGCGCGCATCATGTGTGCTTGGCGCGCGCCGGTCGGATCTGTGCGGTGATGCGGTGAATGCGGTGATCGTCAGCGGGTATCCGGAAAGTCTCGATAACCCGAACGGTCATCAGGTTGCGCCCGAACAACCCGGCGTCAAGGAGGTAGTCAGCAGTCAGGTCATCCCCGTCGACCGTCCACTCCACCTCACGAATGTCGCGGATCACGCGATACTGAGGACCTCTGGAAAGGCTGCGCCGCAGATGATTCCCCGAAAATCCGGTCTTGAGCCCGACCTCGTGGCGTACCGCGTCCGGAGCCAGCGGTACGGAACTACCATCGTGACTGCGGAGCGCGTCGAGGTACGTGCTCGCCACGGCGATTCGGGGATCCATGGACGACAGTCCACCATTTTCGGGGCCGAAACGGCAGCACAATTCGGCGACAAATTGGACATGAGGGCGAACCCCACCGATTTCTCGCGAAATCCAGGAGTAGAGTGCTGTACATGCAGCGCGCACTCCTTCTTGGTTGCCGCGACGGGGTCTGATCCAGACTGGCCTCCCGCCGCGGGGTTTTTGTGCGCCGGTCGACCAAGCCTTCCGGACTCATGGTCTTGACCAACAGGTCATCAGGCCGGGTCCACAATCCTGGAGATCACACCCATGTCCCCCGCTGACGCATTCACCACCGGCACTCGCACCATCACCCCGCCCACGAAGCCGGCACCTTCCGACCAGCCTGCGTGGAACACGCAGAAGAACTCGTCGATGCCGACGTTCCGCTACCGCCCGTTCGCCGAAGAGGTCGAGACAGTCACGCTGCCCGACCGCACCTGGCCGGACAAGATCATCGACCGAGCACCCCAGTGGTGTGCCGTTGACCTGCGCGACGGCAACCAGGCGCTGATCGATCCGATGAGCCCGGCGCGCAAGCGTCGTATGTTCGATCTCCTGGTTCGCATGGGCTACAAGGAGATCGAGGTCGGCTTCCCGTCCGCGAGCCAGACGGACTTCGATTTCGTTCGCGAGATCATCGAGGACGGCGCCATCCCGTCCGATGTCACCATCCAGGTGCTGACGCAGTCGCGTCCCGAGCTGATCAAGCGCACGTTCGAGGCTTGTGAAGGTGCCGAGAACGCGATCGTTCACTTCTACAACTCCACCTCGATCCTGCAGCGCCGCGTCGTGTTCCGCGCCGACAAGGACACGATCAAGAAGATCGCCACCGACGCCGCCGAGCTGGTCCTGGCCGAGTCCAAGAAGTACCCGGACACGAACTGGCGCTGGGAGTACTCCCCCGAGTCCTACACCGGCACCGAGCTCGAGTACGCCAAGGAAGTATGTGACGCCGTCACCGAAACCCTGGGTGCGACGCCTGCCAACCCGGTCATCCTGAACCTGCCTGCCACCGTCGAGATGGCTACGCCCAACGTGTACGCCGACTCCATCGAGTGGATGCACCGCAACCTGGCTCGCCGCGATTCGGTCATCCTGTCGCTGCACCCCCACAACGACCGCGGCACCGGCGTCGCTGCAGCCGAGCTGGGCTACCAGGCCGGCGCAGACCGCATCGAAGGCTGCCTGTTCGGCAACGGTGAGCGCACCGGCAACGTCTGCCTGGTGACCCTCGCTCTGAACATGTTCACGCGCGGCGTCGACCCGCAGATCGATTTCTCGAACATCGACGAAATCCGTCGCACGGTCGAGTACTGCAACCAGCTGCCCGTCCACGAGCGTCATCCGTACGGCGGCGACCTGGTCTACACCGCATTCTCCGGCAGCCACCAGGACGCCATCAACAAGGGCCTCGACGCCATGAAGGTCGACGCCGACAGCCAGAACTCCGACGTCGACGACATTCTCTGGCAGGTCCCCTACCTGCCGATCGACCCGAAGGACGTCGGTCGCAGCTACGAGGCCGTCATCCGCGTGAACTCGCAGTCCGGCAAGGGCGGCGTCGCGTACATCATGAAGGCCGATCACGGTCTCGTGCTGCCGCGTCGTCTGCAGGTCGAGTTCTCGCAGTCGGTCCAGAAGATCACCGACGGTGAGGGCGGCGAGGTTTCACCGAAGGAAATGTGGGACGTCTTCCACGAGGAGTACCTCGCTCCCATCACCCCGCTCGAGCGCATGAAGCAGAAGGTCACCGCGTCCGAGGAAGACGGCGGCACCGATGCGATCACCGCGATCGTCAAGGTGAACGGCAAGGAGCAGGAGATCTCGGGAACCGGCAACGGCCCGCTCGCTGCCTTCGTCGACGCGCTGGGGAGCATCAACTTCGACGTTCGTGTCCTCGACTACTCCGAGCACGCGATGTCAGCCGGTGACGACGCCCAGGCCGCGGCCTACGTCGAGTGCGCAGTGACGAGCCCGGAGGGTCAGAGCACCGTCGTCTGGGGTGTGGGTATCGCCACGTCGATCACGACGGCCTCGCTGCGCGCTGTGGTCTCGGCAGTGAACCGCGCCAGCTGACACTCAGCTCCTGACTCGTGAACAATCCCTGGTCTCACCCGATTTTCGGGTGGGACCAGGGTCGTTTTCAGGGCACTGAAGATTTTCGGTCCATGTTTTCGATTCGGCATGACATTGGTCCCGAAAGAGTCGGTTAGCGACGTTAACAAAAAGAATTCACCCATCGAGGATGATGCAGACCGCACGTGCGCGTGAGATAGTCAGCTCAGACAAATCCGACTTGTGAAATGGAGCTCGACAATGGATTCCTTTTGGGACTTCCTCTGGCTGATCATCATCAGCTTCGCGTTCATCGCATACTTGATCCTGCTCTTCTCGATCATCACCGACCTGTTCCGCGATCACAAGACCTCCGGATGGGTGAAGGCAATCTGGATCGTCTTCCTGTTCTTCATTCCGCTGCTCACCTCGCTCGTCTACCTGATCGTTCGCAGTGACGGAATGGCAAAGCGGTCCCTCGAGGCTGCGCAGCAGGTCAAGAACGCGCAGGACAGCTACATCCGTGAGGTTGCCGGAAAGTCCCCGGCCGAATCCATCGCAGATGCAAAGGCTCTTCTCGACGCCGGCACCATCAGCGAAGAAGAATTCGCAGCACTGAAGGCCAAGGCTCTCGCCTGATACCGGCCCTCACTAAGCGGCCCTCACTAATCCGTGAGGATTGCACTACCGAAACGGGAGCGACACTAATCGTGTCGCTCCCGTTTTGTGTTCATTCACCAACAGCCGTTCATTCACCAACAGCACGTGCGACGTCACCAAAGGTGTCGAGAACCACTCCGATTGCCGGGCTGCGGTCAGAATGTAATCGAGTTGCCAATTCATAAACGCGTGCAGCGCGCACTCCCGCGACCGGTTTCCGCGACACTCCTGGGTGCGTGATGGCGTAACGCGGCATCAAAGCCACGCCATGACCAGCCGCCACCAACTCTTCGATCACCCGGAAATCGTTTATCCGATGAGCGACGCGAGGCTGAACCCCCGTGACGGAGGCGACCGACAACAGAACGTCGTCGACCGGAAATCCGCCGCGCACGCTTATCCAGTTCTCATCGGCCAATTGTTCCAACCGAACCGAATCCTGCTCGGCGAGTGGATGATCAGGCCGCAGCACCAGATCGATCGGTTCACGCATCAGCGGTTGCACGCTGACCCGGGGAAACGACGTCTCGGCTCCGCGTTCGTCACGGTGAGTGAGGATCACATCGTGATCGGCCAACAGCCCAGGGACGGCCGACGCCGGCTTGTCGACGTCGTAGGCGTCGATGTCCACGTCCGAGTTCTTCAGAGCCGTCAGGACACCGGGCAGCAGGAGAGCCGCGCCGGAGGGAAAGAACGCGACTCGCACCTTTCCCCGCGGCGAGCCTCGGTACGACGCCATCTCCTCCACTGCCCGGTCGAGAGCCGCCACCACGTCGTCGGCGCGGAGCACCAGCGCTCGACCCGCGTCGGTGAGGCGCAGCGTGCGCCCGTCCGGCTCGAGGAGCGGGACCCCCGCCTCTCGGCCGAGGATCTTAAGTTGTTGCGAGACGGCGGACGGCGTCATCGAGAGAGCGAGCGCAGTAGCGCCGACGGTTCCTCGGTCGGCGAGCTCGCGGAGGATTCGCAAGCGTGTGGCGTCCATCTAGTGACCAGCCTCTCTGTAGCGCCCTGCATCCATGTAGCAAAACTACATGGATGGTGCATCTATATTCGCTTGTTCTGATGATTTGTACGGCTCACGATTAATGTCATGACTCCCCGCGACCGTCTCCTCGGCCTGACCGTGATCGTCTTATGGGGTCTGAACTTCCTGGCCATTCGCGTCGGCCTGGATCATTTCCCGCCGTTCTTCTTCGCAGCGCTGCGGTTTCTGATCATCGCGATTCCGGTCGTCATCTTCGTACCGCGTCCGCAGGTACCCCTCCGTTGGCTGTTGCTGTACGGATTCGGTTTCGGATTCGGCCAGTTCGTCTTCCTCTTCTGGGCGATGCACTCGGGGATGCCGACGGGTCTCGCATCACTGGTACTGCAGTCGTCCGCGCCGTTCACTGTCATGCTCGGCGCTTTCCTACTCCGCGAGAAGCTCAGCGTCTGGCAGATCTCCGGGATCGCCGTCGCCGTCGCCGGTATGTCCTTGATCGGCTGGGACCGCTCGCACCATGCGGCACTGCTGCCCGTGATCCTCACGCTCCTCGGCGGTCTGTCCTGGGCGTTCGGCAATCTCGGCAGCCGCTTGGCCGCGGCGAACACCGTCGGCGAGCCTGCACCGATGCGCTTGATGTTGTGGATGTGTGTCATCCCGCCGTTGCCGATGCTCGCACTGTCAGCCGTGGTCGAAGGCCCAACTGTCGGCTGGCACGCACTCGGCACCGCATTCAGCGCCGACGCCTGGCCGTCGCTGGTCGGGCTGGCCTACATCATCGTGCTCGGCACCATCGCCGGATCCGGGCTCTGGACGATGCTCATGGGCCGCTATCCCGCCGGCATGGTGGCGCCGCTCTCCTTGCTGGTGCCGGTAGTGGGAATCGGCGCGTCCTGGCTGTTCCTGCACGAGGATCCGAGCCCGTTGTCACTGGTCGGGGCGGTCATCGTGATCGCCGGAGCGAGTGCCGCACAGATGAGGCGTAAGCCCACGAACACTGTTTTCTCTGACACACCTGCAGCCTCACCACCGGCGCGACTCGGCGTCTGACGACGCCCTGTGCCAAACTCGGGCCGTGGGAACTGGATTATCGATCACAGCGCGCGGAAAGCTCGCCATGCGAGCTGCCGCAGCAGCATCTTGGGCATCGCAGAAAGCCGGTCGCGGCAAGGGCTCGATGATCGGCGGGTTGATCGCCCTCAAGATCGACCCGACGCTCATGACTCAGCTCGGACGCGGCAAGCGCACCGTCGTGGTCACCGGCACCAACGGCAAGTCGACGACCACGCGTATGACCGCCGCGGCGCTCGCGACACTCGGTGACGTCGCCACGCAGGCCGACGGCGCAAACATGGATGCCGGGATCGTGGCCGCTCTGGCCGCGCGTACGGACGCGACGCTGGCAGCACTCGAGGTCGACGAACTGCACGTCCCCCACGTAGCCGACGCCGTGAACCCGGAAGTGATCGTGCTGCTCAACCTCAGCCGCGATCAGCTCGACCGAGTCGGCGAGATCAACATGATCGAGCGGAAGCTCCGCGCGTGCGTCAATGCTCATCCGAACGCGGTGATCGTCGCCAACTGCGATGACGTACTGGTCACCTCCGTGGCATACGACGCCACCAACGTCGTGTGGGTTGCTGCCGGCGGCGGCTGGGCCGGCGATTCCGTCAGCTGCCCGCGCACCGGTGAACCCATCGTGTGGGAGGGAAAGCACTGGCGCAGTACCGGTTCCGACTTCGCGCGGCCCGAACCGACATGGTGGCTCGACGACGACAATCTCTACGGCCCCGACGGCCTGAAGATTCCGATGACGTTGACTCTCCCCGGAAAAGCCAACCGCGGTAACGCAGCTCAGGCAGTAGCGGCAGCAGCAGCTTTGGGTGCAGATCCGGTCGGGGCAGTTGCCGCCGCGTCGACGGTCCAAGAAGTCGCCGGTCGATACAGCACCGTCGAGGTCGGACCGCACTCCGTTCACATGCTGCTCGCGAAGAATCCCGCTGGTTGGCAGGAAGCGCTGTCGATGATCGATCCCACGGTGGACGGACTCGTGATCGCGGTGAACGGTCAGGTGCCGGACGGCGAGGACCTCTCCTGGCTGTGGGACGTGAAGTTCGAGCACTTCGAAGGTGTCAAGGTAGTGGCCGCCGGCGAACGCGGAACTGATCTAGCAGTTCGCCTCACGTACGCGGGCGTCGAGCACACCCTCGATCCGGATCCGTTGCGCGCCATCGCTTCCTGCCCTCCCGGGCGTGTAGAGGTACTGGCGAACTACACGGCCTTCCGTGACCTCAACACCGCCATCGCGAAGGAGTCTCGCAATGTCTGACTCGACAGTTCGCATCGGTCTGGTGCTCCCCGACGTGATGGGTACCTACGGCGACGGCGGCAATGCCCTGATCCTGCGTCAGCGTCTGCGGATGCGCGGCTACGACGCCGAGATCGTGGACATCACCCTCAGCGATCCGGTCCCCGATTCGCTCGACGTGTACACGTTGGGTGGCGCCGAGGATTCCGCTCAGCGCCTCGCAACGCGTCACCTCGCGAAATACCCTGGCCTGCAACGCGCCGCCGAGCGTGGCGCACCGGTTCTGGCGATCTGCGCCGCCATTCAGGTGCTCGGCAACTGGTACGAAACCTCCAGCGGCGAACGCGTCGAAGGTGTCTCGATGCTCGACGTCACGACCTCACCGCAAGAGAAGCGCTCCATCGGCGAAGTCATCACGAAGCCGCTGATCGACGGACTCACCGCACCCCTCTCCGGGTTCGAGAACCACCGCGGCGGAACAACTCTGGGCAGCTCGGCCTCCGGATTTGCACGGGTCACCCATGGTGTCGGAAACGGCGTCGGCGACGGCTTCGAAGGCGTCGTACAGGGTTCGGTGATCGGGACGTACATGCACGGACCCGCCTTGGCCCGGAATCCGGAACTCGCGGACCTCCTGCTCATGCGGGCATTGGGCGTCGACGAGCTCGAACCCCTGCACCTACCCGAGGTCGACAAGCTCCGCAAGGAGCGACTCGCGATTCGTTGAGCCGGCTCAGACCGTCTCGGATTTCTCTTCGGTCAGGACCAATTCCACTGCCAGCAGGGCGGCGCAGGCCAGTCCCGCGACCAGTTCGGGCACCGCGGTGTAGGTACCACCGAGCACGACGGCTATCGCGACCGAGAACGGCACGAGGGTTCGTACCGAGGAGTCGTGCAGTCGAATGTGAATGAACCACAAGGCTGCGAGGATGACCGCGACCGGCACGGTGACTGCAGCACCCGTCACCAATGCGCTGCCGTCACCGTGATGAGTCCAGAAGTCGACGCGCGAGGCCAACCCGGCACCGATGGCGGCAGCGGCGGCGAAGATGAAGTAGTGACCGAAACCCCAGACGAAGGGTGAGACGTTGTCACCACCGATCACTTCGCCGGCATTGCGTTGGAAGTACAGCCACCACAGGCTGAACACGATCAGGATGCCGCCGATCACGACATAGGTGACCTGCGCTGCCGGATGCTCACCGTCCACGGCGTCCTGAATTGCGATGGTGGTCGAGAGGATCGTCTCGCCCAGAACGATGATGAAGAACAACGAGTACCGCTCAGCGATGTGATGCGGGTGCCACGGCGTCATGCCCGGCTTCTCGGACCAGATCGGAACCGCGAACTCGCACAGAACCAACGCCAAGAACGTCGGGACGTAGATCGCGGACGGCACGAAGTAGAAACCGATCCAACCCATCTGGACCAGAACGATTCCGAGAGCGTATCGACGAGCCGTCAGCGCGTGTTCCGGGTCATTCCGCGAAACCCTGAGCCATTGGATGACCAGGGCTATTCGCATGATGACGTAGCCGACGATGATCAGCAGGGCGTCGTCGTTGAAGAAGCGGACGATGCCGGCGGCCAGAACCAGCGACCCGAGGATCTGGAAGATGGTCAGCAGGCGGGCGATTCCGTCGTCGTTGTCGTACGCCGAGGTGAACCACGTGAAGTTCAGCCACGTCCACCAGATCGCGAAGAACGCCATCGCGAAGTGTCCGACGCCCGAGGCCGCGTGCCCTTCGCTGATCGCATGGTGCAGACCGGTGGCCGCTTGAGCGACCGCCACGACGAAGCAGAGGTCGGTGAGCAGCTCGAGCGGCGTCGCCACCCGATGCGGCTCGTGCGGATCCCGAGGAACCAACGGCCTGATGAACGAACTGGTGCGATTCACGAAGGGCAGAGTAGCGCGATGATTGCCGACGCGCTGCCTGTGACTGGAACCTGCCGTCTCAGATATTCACGCCGACGCCCCGATCTGAGCGCGGATTTCCAGCTGATCGGCGAGTTCGGCGCCTATCGCCCCCGCGCTCCCCAAGGTGAAGGCGATCTGGCGTCCCCACAGGAAGTAGCGGTGAATCGGGTAGTCGATATCCGCGCCCATCCCGCCGTGCAGGTGCTGGGTCGCGTGCACCACGCGCAGGCCACCGCGAGACGCCCACCATTTGGCGACCAGCGCCGCTGCTTCCGCTTCACTCTCGACTCCGCTGTCCATCAGCCAGGCAGCGCGATGCGTGGTCAATCTTGTGCTCTCGGTGTCGAGGTACGCGTCGGCGGCCCGGACTGCCACTGCCTGATTGGTCGAGAGCGGGCGACCGAACTGCACTCGCTCCGAGGTGTATTTCGCCGTCATCGCCAGTGCTTCCTCGCAGACGCCGGTAGCCAGGGCCGCCAGCGCGACCCGTGCGCGCCGCAACGTCCAGTCTCGAACTACCGTGCCGTCTGCGGGAAGTGCGTCGGCTGTAGTAACCGCAACCCCGTCGAACTGCACAGCGCTGTTGCTCTCGCGGTTCGTCACCTGAAGCGGTGTACGCACCAGCGCGTCCCGGTCCGTCGGCACGATCATGACGGTGACACTGCCGTCCGGCATCGTCACCGGAACAACCAGTGCGGCAGCGAACTCGGCGGCCGGGATGGAGTCGACGCGTCCGGACAGAACCCAACCGTCCGGCGCGGGCTCGGCGCGCACCGCCGTCTCGGCGTTGTAGCCGGTGTCGAATGCACCGGCGACGATGACCGAGCCGTCGAGCAGACCGGGAAGCCAGGACTGAACCTGATCGGGGCTGCCGAACTCCGCGATCGGCAGCGCCGCCGTGGAAACCACCGACCAGAGCGGTACCTGGGCGACCCGGCGGCCCTGTTGTTCCAGCACCGCTGCCAGACCGAGCATTCCGAGGCCTGCTCCCCCGACCTCTTCCGGCAGAGCAATTCCCAGCACGTCGGAGTCGGCAAGGAGCTTCCACAGTTCCGCGTCGAAACCGCCGGCGCCCTCCACTTCCCGGAGTCGGTCTACACCGGACTTCGCCGCAAAGATCGATTCACTCAGATCCCGTACGGCGGACAAGTTGTCGTCGAATTCGAATTTCATGTCAGCTCTTTTCGTTCTGTGCGGTCGCGGCTCGACGACGCGCAGCAAGCGTCATGCCCAGGCATTTTGCGGCGACGATTTCACGCATCACTTCGTTGGTACCGCCACCGAAGGTGTTGTTCTGTGCGCGTCGACCCAGGTTCTCGACCCGTCCTTCGAGCACCGCTTCGGGTGTGCCGGGGCGCAGCAAGCCCTTGGCTCCCAGCACTTCCTGCAGCATGCCGTAAGCACTGACGACGGCTTCGGTACCGAAGATCTTGGCCGCAGCTGAATCGCCACCGCCCAACGTGTTGGCGGCGACGTCCGCCACCAGTCGCAGATTCATCAAGTCGGCAGCACAGAGCAGCGCGTAGACCTCTGCCAATTTCTCACGTACCCAGCCGATGTCGTAGACGTGGCCGGCACCGGCGGGTTCGGTCTGTGCCCATTCGACCACCTCGGCAAAGAGCTCGTTGGCGATACCACCGCGTGCCGCCAGAGCAACACGCTCGTGGTTGAGCTGGTTGGTGATGAGCTTCCACCCTTGATTGAGCTCACCGACAACATTGGTGATCGGCACCCGAACATCTTCGTAATAGGTTGCCGAAGTGCTGATTCCACCCACGGTGTGAATTTCGGTTACCGAGAAACCCGGCGAGCTGGTCGGTACCAGGACCACCGAAATGCCCTGATGCGTCGGCGCGTCAGGATCGGTACGAACGGCAAGCCAGACCCAGTCGGCAAACACACCGGCACTGGTGAAGATCTTGTTGCCGTTGATGACCAGCTCGTCACCCTCGATGTGGGCACGTGTTTCGAGTGCCGCGAGGTCGGTGCCCGCATTGGGTTCGGTGTAGCCGATGGCAAAGATCAACTCGCCCGCCAGGATCGGACGTAGGAAGAAGTCCTTTTGTGCCTGCGTTCCGTGCTTGATCAGCGCTGGGCCAACCGTGTTCAGCGTCACCAGTGACAGCGGCGCATTCGCACGAATCACCTCGTCGTAGAACACGTACAGAGCTTCGGGGTTCTCACCCCGACCGCCGAATTCCTCCGGCCACCCCAAGCCCAGCCAACCGTCTTTACCCATCCGGCGCAGGATGCGCTCGAAGACGGGACCGCCTTCGGTCTGATCCACGAGAGCACGGCGGTCTTCCTCGTTGATGATCTCTGCGAAGTACGCGCGCAATTCCTTGCGCAGAGTCTTCGATTCCTCCGACAAATCCAAATACATGGTGAAACTCCTAAGATCTACGAACGCGGCAGGCCGAGTACGCGCTGCGCGATGACGTTGAGTTGAATTTCGACGGTTCCGCCGCCGAACAGAATCGAGGGCAGTCCGATGTGGTCTATCGCGTAGTTCGCTGCCGGATCGACAACGGCGGCGCGCGGGCCGAGCAGACGCAGCAGGTCTCGCGAGCCCTCACGCTGCGCCAGGGCGTTGTACACCTTCGAGACGCTGATCTCGGCGCCCGGTTCCTGACCTGCCAGCCGCGCCGACACCCCCCGCAGATTCATCGCAGACAGCGCCAGTTCACGAGAGATACTGCGGCCGAGGCCTTCCACTGCATCTTCGCGGGGGCAGTCGTGGCTCGCGTCGGCCATCACCTGACGGAACAGCCGACTCGAACCGTGGTGCAGCGTGCTGCCCATACTCAAGCGTTCGTTGGACAGCGTTGTCGCAGCCAACTTCCAGCCCTGCCCCGGTTCCGCGACCAGGCAGTCGTCCGGGACGAAGACGTCGTCGAGGAATACCTCGTTGAACTCCGACTTACCGGTGGCTTGCTTGAGCGGACGTACGTCGATGCCCTTCGAGGTCATGTCGACCAGGAAGTACGACAGCCCACGATGTTTCGGAGCGTCCGCGTCGGAACGCGCCAGACATACTCCCCAATCTGCCTCGTGCGCGCCCGAGTTCCATACCTTCTGACCCGACAAGACCCAGCCACCGTCGACCTTGCGGGCTTTGGTACTCAGACCAGCCAGGTCTGATCCCGCGCCCGGCTCACTGAAGAGCTGGCACCAGATGATGTCGGCTCGCAGCGAAGGCTCGATAAACCTGTCCTGCTGCTCGGCGTTGCCGTGTTCGAGAATCGTGGGCAGTACCCATTCCCCGATCACCGTGGACGGTTGAGCCCAACCTCGCATCGCGAATTCGTGTGCGATGACGGCCTGTTCTCTCGGTCCTGCTCCCAGCCCGTACGGCGCCCGATAATGCGGGGCAACCAGTTTGGCGTCGGCAAATCGTGCGCGTCGAGCACTGCCTTTGGCCGGAGCCCAACTCGCGCTGGTGGTTCCGTCGTCCGGCAGCAGCGCAACCTCGTCCAGAACCCTACGAACCTGCTCTCGTAGCTCCGGCAGCATGTCCGGGTCGACAAAGGAGAAATCCCGTTCCGAATCGGCGGACCAGTCTCCCAAGGTCTGTGCCCACTTCACCTCGGATCCTGCCACCGCCGCGATACTGATCGCCCGGCGCCAGTACAGATGCGCGTCGTGCTCCCAGGTGAATCCGATTCCGCCGAGCAACGTCACACATTCGAGGGCATTCTCGATGCCGACCGGCAGTGCAGCCAACGCAGCTTGAGCCGAGACAAGTTTCTGCTGATCCTCGTCGTGGTCCTCGGATCGAGCCGCATCCCATGCTGCGGCACAGGCAATCTCGGAGCGGACCAGCATCATGGCTGCCTTGTGCTGGACTGCCTGGAAGCTTCCGACCGGACGGCCGAACTGCTGACGGGACTTCACATAGTCGACCGCGGTGCGTAGCGCCCACCCGGCGATACCGCTCGCCTCCGCAGCCAACACCGTGTTGACGATCAGTTCGACTCGGTGGGCCTCGAGACCGTCGACGATCAGCCCGTCATCGACCTGGTGATCGGTCAAGGTCAGTGTTCCGATCGACCGTGTCAGATCCACTCCGTCTTCGACCTCCACCGCAGCGGAAGGCGACGGTTCGAGCCGGAACCACAACTCGCCGCCTTCGCTGTTTGCCTGCACGAGAACGACATCGGCTCCGGGCAAACCCAGAGCTGGATCGGCAGAACCGCTCACCGTCCACCCGGCATCGATGCGAGCCGCGCGCAATCCCACGCCGGCGCAGACTGCTCCGGTTGCGCCGACGGCCAATTCGGTCAGCATTGATTCCGCGGCCGGGCCGGCAGCTTTTGCGAGGATCCCACTCGCGATGACCGTGGGAACGTACGGTCCCGGATAAAGCGCATCGCCCAATTGCTCGACTACCACAGCCAGTTCGGCAAGTCCTGCCCCGTCACCGCCGTACCGCTCGGGCAGGTGCACTGCGTGCAGGCCCTGACGGACCAATCCATCCCAGGAGTCCAGCCGATCACCGGCGGCGTAGCGCTTGACGTTGCTGCGTGTGTCGGCGATGCCACCGAAGCGGTTCGCGAATGCGGCTACCGCTTCCGCCAGGTCACGGTGATCTTCGAGCAGGGGCAGTGCCATGGCAGGTTCCTCAATCTTCGGCTCTTGTCAGATGCGTTCGAGAATCAGGCAGGTGGTTGCGGCTGATGCACAGATCGCGATCAGGGCGGTGGACGTGCCCCGGCGTTCCAGTTCGTCGATGACATTGGCCAACAGCCTGATTCCGGTTGCACCGGCCGGATGGCCCAGTGCGATTGCGCCACCGTTGACGTTCAGCAATTCGGGATCGACGCCGTGAACCTGCGCAAACGACATCGGTACCGAAGCAAATGCCTCGTTGACCTCGAACAGATCGATATCGTCGATCGTCAGGCCAGTGCGGCCGAGCACGATGTTTGCCGCGGCGACCGGGCCGTCAAGCATGAACTCGGTGTCACCACCGATGACGCACTGCGCCAGTATCTTTGCGCGCGGTCGCACTCCCAGGGCCTTGGCTCGATCCTCGGACATCAGCAGAGCGGCACTCGCACCGTCCGAGACCTGCGAAGACGTTCCAGCGGTGTGCAATCCGCCCTCCTGAACGGTCCGCAGTTTCGCGAGTCCTTCGAGACTCGATTCGCGTAGACCTTGATCCCGATGAACCGGTACATCGGAGCCAGGAGCCAGCACATCGATGATGTGCGAGTCGAATCGTCCTGCCTCCCATGCTGCTGCGGCTCGCTGCTGCGAGCGCAACCCGAAGGCGTCGAGATCCTCGCGGCTGAAACCGCGCTTGACCGCAATCCGATCGGCGGCGGTGTACTGATCGACGGTGTCGAGTGACCACGACTCGGGACGCGGCGTTCCCAGGCCGGTACCCACCTTGTACGTCAGCGGAGCGCGGGACATCAACTCGACACCGCACGCCACACCCACGTCGACTGCACCGATGGCAATCTGCCCGGCAATCAACTGCACCGATTGCTGCGCTGTGCCGCACTGCGCGTCGATCGTGGTGCAGCCCGCTTTCAACGGAAGGCCCGCATGCATCCAGGACGTACGGACGATGTTTCCGAACTGCTCACCGAGAGGCGTCACGCAGCCACCGATGACCTGGTCGACCGCGTCAGGATCGACGCCGACCCGATCCAGCACGCCTTTCTGCGCGTAACCCAACAGTTCGGCCGCGTGGACTCCGGACAGCCATCCCTCACGCTTGCCGAACGGCGTTCGTCCTGCGTCCACGATGACGGGCTTCATGCCAACTCCTCGGTTCGTAATGCTGTTTTCGCCGGTGACGCTGCTTTCTCCGGTAATGCTGTGCCGTCCAGACCTCGCACGGTCAGAGCCCAGTCGTCGATCAAGTCCAAGCTCACGCACGAGCGCGCGGTGAACTCGGTGTCGCAACCACACAGCGCTGTGACCGCTTCCACCATTTCTTCCATAGATTCGACCTGATCCGGCCGGATAGTCTCACCGACCAGGACTCTTGCGCCCTCGCTGAGCACCGCCGCCCGCGGTTGAACCGTGTTGACACGCACCCCCTGTCCGTAAAGTTCCACGCCCATGCCGTTGCTGATCCTGTTGAGCGCTGCTTTGGACGCGCCGTACACGGTCATCGCGGTTCCCGGTTCGACCCACGTGAACGGCGGACCCTGCCACGGTTTGACGGTGCCGCTGGACACGTTCACGATCCAGCCGTATCCGTTTGCCACCATCCCCGGCACCACGGCTTGCATCAGATCCAGCGGTGCGTGGACATTTGCGTCGAACATCAGACGTCGCCGACGGAGTGGGTAATCCGACAGCGGTTGATAGATCGCCGCTGCCGCGTTGTTCACCAGGATGTCGATAGTCCCGCCAAGCTTCTCGATCGCCAGCGGCACAACGGTGTCGCGCTGCTGCTCGTCAGTCAGATCTGCGACAACTATCTCGACTTTGGTTCCGTACTTGGCAATTCGAGCCGCAGTCTCTTCGAGACTGCCCGGCAGGGTTGCATGCGCGCCGAGCGTCCGCGCCACGAGAGCGACGTCGGCACCTTCCGCTGCCAGCCTCTCTGCGACGCCTGCACCGATTCCGCGGCTGGAACCGGTGACAAGCGCTCGGCGTCCTTCGAAGCGATTGGTCATGCTACTTCCACTTCGAGGCAAATCGATTGATGCTCTCCGCAATCCGAGCAACTTCGTCTTCGCGCAGGCCATGGCTCATGCCGAGCGTCATGCCGCGGGCAAAAACCGCGTCGGCTTCCGGCAAACCTTCGGCTGGCTGACGGAATTCGATGTTGTTCATCATCGGGTGACGAGTGACGTTGCCGCTCCATACAGTTCGTGTGTCGATGCCGTCGGCTTCGAGGGCTTCCTGTAGGTCGCTGCGCGTGAAGGGTGCATTCTCGTTGATCATCACCGGATAGCACAGCCACGCGGTATCGAGCCCGTCCAGTTCCACTGGCGTCGTGAAGAATTCGGGATGAGCGCCATACGCCGCAGTGAAGGCCGCAAAGGTGGCCTTGCGCGTCTTGTAGTTCTCCTCCAGCTTGTCGAGCTGCACGACGCCGTAGGCTGCGCCGAGTTCAGAGGGCTCGAAGTTCCACGACATGAGCTCGAAGATGAAATCGTTGTCGTAGTCGACACCGTCGAGTTCTTCACGGAAGACTCGGCCGGACTTGTTGCTACCGAACAGGTTCGGCTCACTACGACGGCCCCAGCGGCGGAGCAGTAGAGCCTTGTCACGGCTGGCTTCGTCGTCTACGCACACCATTCCACCGGTTCCCGCGCACGTGATGATGTGTGCCATCGAGAAACTGGTGACAACGATGTCCGCCCGGGAGCCGGTCGGAGTGCCGCGGAGCGTGGCGCCGATCGCGTCACACGAATCTTCGATCACCTTCAGTCCGTGGCGATCTGCAATGTCGCGGATGGCGTCCCAGTCCGGGCAGTTGCCGGCCAGGTTCGGCATCAGGATCGCACCGGTCTTCTCGCTGACCATGGCCTCGATCTTGGTGACGTCGACGTTGAATGTGTTGGGTTCCACGTCCACGAACACCGGCACCAAACCGGCACGCACGATCGGCGCGATGTCGGTGGAGAACGTCAACGGCGATGTGACGACCTCGCTGCCCGCAGGCAGTCCGAGCAGCTCGACAGCCAAGTACAGACCCGAGGATCCCGAGTTGCACATGACGCCGAACTTCTTGCCTGCCAAGGCCGCGATACGTTTTTCCATCTCGAAGACGTTCTTGCCGATGCGCAATCCTTGATGCCCGCTGCGCAAGACGTCGACAACCGCCTGTATTTCTTCCTCGCCGTGGGTGGCTCTGGCGTAGGTGATCCGCTCGCTCATCTTGTTCCTGCTTTCTCGAATGGGCGGCAGATTCAGCGATCTGCCGAGAGGACGAGCGCACTGTGCGGGACGGGAGAGCCGCCGGTCACGAGCACGTTGTCCAGAGTTTTGGTGGGTTGGTTGGTGGAGGTGCCGCGGATCAGGCGAACACCTTCGGCAATACCGTTGACGCCGTGGATGTATCCCTCACCGAGTTGACCGCCGTGGGTGTTGATCGGCAGGCGACCGTCCAGCTCGAGATTGCCGTCGGCGATGAAGTCTTTTGCCTCGCCCCGACCGCAGAATCCGTACTCCTCGAGTTGAAGCAGAACCATCGGGGTGAAAGCATCGTAGAGAATTGCGGCATCGATGTCGTCTGGCCCGATACCGGCCTGGTCCCACAGTTGGCGCGCGACTAGTTCGACTTCCGGCATACTGTCGATGTCGTCTCGGTAGTAGCTGCTCATCGAAATCTGTTGCGGACCTACACCTTGCGCGGCACCGCTGATGATCGCAGGTTTATGCGGGAGATCGCGGGCGCGCTCCGCGCTGACGATGACCAGTGCCTGTCCGCCGTCACTTTCCTGGCAGCAGTCGAGCAGGCGGATGGGGTCGGCGATCATGCGCGAGTTCTGATGATCCTCGATGGTGATCGGGCGTTCGTAGAACCAGGCCTTGGGGTTGTTCGCCGCATGCTTGCGCGAGAGAACCGAGATCTGGCCGAAGTCGGCGCTGGTTGCCCCGTACTTGTGCATGTACAGCTTGGCCAGGAAGGCTTCCTGCTGCGCCGGCGTCAGAAGCCCGTACGGGTTGATCCAGTTCCGGTATTCCTGGTCCGTCGACGCGTTGTACGCAAAAGGTGGTGGCCCGGCGCCGAATCGGTGGCCGGATCTTTCGTTGAAGGCGCGGTAGACGACCACAACGTCTGCAACTCCGCTGGAGACGGCAAGCGCTGCTTGTTGAACCGGTGCACAGGCACCGCCGCCGCCATGTGGAATACGACTGAAGAACGTCAGTTCCGGTATCCCGAGGGCGCGTGCGACCGCAATCTCGGGATTGTTCTCCATGGTGAACAGCGCAAATCCGTTCACCTCTTCTGCCTCGATGTGAGCGTCGTCGAGTGCGGCGATCACGGATTCGCACGCCAACTGCCATTCGCTGCGGCCGGAGTTCTTGGAGAACTCGGTGGCGCCGATCCCGGCGATGGCTGCTTGCCTCGAAAATCCTCGTGTCATGCGATTACCCTTTCCACCGGTTCGAGAGTCACGTCGGCCGTCACGTGTGTTCCGCGGGCGTTTTTCCCGAGAACCGTCACGGTGAGGGCCCGGCCGTCTGTGGCGGTGACCTTGCCGGTGAATGTCATGGTGTCTCCGGGGAAGTTCGGAACACCAAGCCGTAGTGATGTTTTGACGATCCGTGATGCCGGGCCGGACCAGTCGGTGATGTAGCGGTCGATGAGCCCGTTGGTGGTGTTGATGCTCATGAAGATGTCGGGAGTTCCGCGATCCTGCGCCTTACCCGGATCGTGATGCACGTCCTCGAAATCCTGAGAAGAGATCGCCGTGGCGACGATCAGCGTTCGGTCCAACGGCAATTCGAGGCTGGGGAGAACCGAACCCACCTCGCAGTCAATCAGTTTCGTCATTCCACCGAACCCCGTCGCCTCAGTTGCGGCAGCATCTCGCCGTGAGCGTGCTCGGAGAAGGTCACTTCGAGTTCCATGCCGAATTCGAGTTCGTCGTGATCGATCCCCGCGATGTCGGCAACAAGTCGCGTGCCTTCTTCGAGATCGACGAGTCCGACGGCGAGCGGATACTCGAAAGCAGGATCCTGTGGGTGATGGATGACCGTGAAGCTGTGCAACGTGCATTGCCGCGTGGATTCGACTGTGTCCCAACTGAACGAGCGGCATTCCGGGCACGCGGGCGCGGGTGGGTGGCGCAGTGTCTTGCAATCCGCACACCGTTGGATCTCGAGGCGACCCTCTTTGGCCGCAGCGAAGAAAAAATCGTTGTCGTCGGTGACGGTGAGTCTCGGAACAGCGGTGTTGCGGGAGCCAGTCTCGCTCATGCGATTACCTCCTGGGTGTCCGGCTGGGCATCTGGTTTGAACCTGAGCAATCGAAAACGCTCTTCGACCAGCGTCTTTCCGCCCTGGTCGACGTACTTCTTGAACAGAGTGATGAAGCACCCGTGACCGAGGGCAGTTTGTTTGAACGGCGAGATCGCTTCGATGGTGAAATGTGCGGTGACGCGATCTCCGGGGCTCAGCTCCGCGAAATACTCCTGCTCGACGTTGGTCGCGACAACGGACGTGTATCCGGCCTCGTCCAACAACGCCAGCAGTCGTGAATAGGCGAAGTCCTCGCAGGCTCCGTCGGCGCGAAGTTGCTGGACCTGCCGATAACGTCGGTAACCCGCCATCACCCAGGTCGAAATCATGGCAGGCGGACAGACGACGTCTCGACGGCCGGTACTGCGGGCGGCCTCGGCGTCGACGTAGATCGGGTTGCGGTCGTCGTGCGCCTCGACCCAGTTGCGGATCATCGCCTCGTTGACCGCGTAGCGGGCGACCCGGGCTGGTTCGGCCTCTGCGCCGATGAAATTCGGAAATTGCGTCTGCAGGCTCTGCACTGAAATCCTCCGTGAACGAAAGTTGAGCAAGCGCTTGATTCTGAAGCTAGCATAGGAATCCGGAAGTGGAAACACGCGATCTCACCGACGAATTGGTTCGAGCCGGAGCCATCAGGCAGGATTGCGCTACGTTCGACGCCGGAAGCCCGGCACCCGTGAAACCCTGCCCTGAGCAGGACCGACAACCAGCGGAGATTTCAGTGGCATCACCAGATCGTCGGGAGAAAATCCTGGAGAGCTCAGCCGAGCTGTTTGCCAGGAAGGGTGTCGCGACCACGACCGTTCGCGAGATCGGCGATGCCGCTGGAGTGTTCTCGGGCAGCCTCTACCACTACTTCAAGTCGAAGAACGCGATAGTTGCCGAGCTCATGCGCGGCTTCATCACCGACATCCAGCTCCGCTTCGATCAGGTGGTGAAGACGGCAACCGGCCCCGAGGACGCCCTGCGCGGCCTGATCCGCGAGACGCTGATCGTCATCGAACTGCACCCGCACCCGACGGCGATCTACCAGAACGATCGGGCCTACCTACGCGACAACGATCTCCTGCAATCCGTCGACGGGCCTTCCCGCCAGGTCCGCGAGCATTGGATGAAAGCGATTGCCGAAGGTGTCGATCAGGGAATCTTCCGCAAAGACGTGGCCCCGGAGATTTTCTATCGATCGGTACGCGACACCCTGTGGTCGACAACGCATTGGCCGGACCGCCAGAAGTACACCACCGAAGAGTTCGCGGATCTGATGATCACGCTCTTCCTCTCGGGATTCAGGGTCGCGTGACGAGATCCGGCAGATCAATGTGTTTCGGGGTTAGCCCCTGCGGCAACAGGATCGACACTGCGAACACGACCACCGCGCAACCGGCGCACACCAGGTAGGCGACGGAGAATCCGGTCCACGACGTGGAATGTTCCGAACCGCTGATCACGAATGCCGCGAGGATGGTTGCCACCGTCGCACTGCAGATCGTGCTTCCGGACGTCCGCAGAAGTGAGTTCACCCCGTTGGCTGCCGCCAGTCGCTGACGCGGCACGGCAACCAGAATCAGCAGCGAGAGTGTGCTGTACACGATGGCGGTCCCGACTGCTGTGATACCCAGTGCCGCAACCACTCCCCACAGCGGCTTACCGGCAACTGCGTGAATCCCGTACCCTCCGGCAAGGAACACGGCACCGGTCAACATCGCGGTCCGTGAACCGAAGCGGTCGGTGATCCGCACCGCAACCGGCGAGAACAGCACCATCGCGATACTCGCCGGAATCTGGCAGAGCGCCGCCGCGATGATCGACAGCCCGTACCCGGCACCCGGCCCCTTCATCCCCTGCAGCAGTTGTGTGGTGATCAGTGTGTTCCCGAAAAACGCGAACCCGACCAGAAGAGCCGCCAGATGCGGGATCAACACCGCACGTTTCACGAGAGCACGGACGTCGACCAGCGGATTGACGTTGCGCCGCTGTTGAATTACCCAGAGCGTGAACAGCACCGCCGACGCGGCCAGCATGGAGATCACCGCTCCACTGGTCCACCCCCAACTCGACCCCTGAGTGATCGGCACAAGCAGAGCAATCATCGCGGCGCTCAGACCAACCGCCCCGACGCCGTCGAATCTTCCCGACGGATTCGGCTCAGACTCTCGAATGAACAGCACCGCAGCAAGAGTCACCGCTAGCCCGATGGCGGTGGTTACCCAGAACAGGACGTGCCAGTTCGAGTACTGCGCGATCATCGCGGAAAACGGTATGCCCAAAGCGGTTCCGACGCCGAGCGTCGAACTCATCATGGCCACTGCGCCGTTGACCTTGTTGCGTGGCAATTCGTCACGCAACATGGAGATTCCGATGGGGATGACCGCCGACCCGGCCCCCTGCAACGCTCTCGCGAAGATGAGGACTGCGATGTCCGACGACAGCGCACACAACATCGAGCCGAGAGTCATCATCGAGAAGGCAACCAGAAGCATCTTCTTCTTCCCGAACATGTCGGCTAGCCGGCCGAAGATGGGTGTGACCACCGCGCCGACCAGCAGCGTTACGGTCACCAGCCAGGACACGGCCGTACGTCCAGCGCCTGTGAAGTGCGGCAACTCCGGCAGCAGTGGAACGATGACCGTCTGCAGAACAGCCTGGAACACTGCGGCGGCGACAACGATGGGGAAGAGAAAGCGGGAGCGCGGCTGCGCGAGTCCCGCGTCGGGGGTGGTGACTGCCGGTGTGCCCGGCGGACGGTCGAGCGTCGTCACCCCACACCGCCTGTTCTCACTAGGTAAATATCCGTTCACCCACATTAGGTGAACGGATATTTACCAAGCAAGGATTGTGATGCCGCTCACCCGTCGAGCAGCTTTTGCACCAGCGGTGCGTACAGCGCAACCACCTCGTCCTGGGTGCCGGTGGCATGGCCGGCCATCATCCGTCGGCGCATGATCGCCACTCCGACCACCATCGACATCGCCAGTTCCGCGCGCAATCTCGCGTCGGGGCCGGACAGACGAGCGGCGAGGGTGTCGATCATCTGCGTCGAATAGTTCTCGCGCAGCTTGCGGTTGCTCTCTTCACTGACGCCGCTCATGAACAACAAGCTCATGGACAGCGGCTTGTACGACTCCAGCGGCTTGGTGAACAGCGAGACCATGCGCTCGCCGAGCGAGTCGTTCGGTGCGTCGAAGACCGTGACCGCCGCTGCCCGGAAGTCGACCAACTCGTCGTACAACTGCTCTTTGGAACCGAAGTACTTGATGATCAGCGGAGCGCTGACGCCTGCGTCTTCGGCGATGTCCTTGAGCGTGATTTCGCGGTACGGCCGAGTCGCGAATGCTTTCCCGGCCGACGCGATGATCTGCGCACGCGTCTGCTCGGACGTACGACGCACCTGCTGACCTTGCTCCGTGCCGCTCATCAAGCGTTCCGCGACAATTCGCGACGGCCGGACAATGCGCGACCCAACGTCAACTCGTCGGCGAATTCGAGATCGCCACCCATCGGAAGACCCGAAGCCAACCGAGACACCGTGAGCCCCGGAATGTCTCTCATCATGCGAACGAGATAGGTAGCTGTCGCCTCACCCTCCGTGTTGGGATCGGTGGCGATGATGACCTCGGACACGTCGACGCCGTCCTCCTGATTTGCGATGCGAGCCAACAACTCCCGAATGCGCAACTGGTCAGGCCCGATCCCCGAGAGCGGATTGAGCGCACCGCCGAGCACGTGATAGCGACCCTTGAACTCACGGGTGCGCTCGACGGCCTGGACGTCCTTCGGTTCCTCCACGACGCAGATCACCGTGCGATCGCGACGTGCGTCGGCGCAGATGCGGCACTTCTCCTGATCGGACACAGTTCCGCACACCGTGCAGAACTGAACACCGTCACGGATGCGCTGCAATGCATTTTTCAAACGGTCGATCTCGGGAGGCTCCACGGAGAGCAGGTGAAAGGCGATGCGTTGAGCGCTCTTCGGCCCGACTCCGGGAAGCTTCCCGAGTTCGTCGATCAGATCCTGAACCGGACCTTCGTACACGCGTTCTCGTTTCTAGAAGCCGGGGAGACCGGGAAGGCCTCCGCCGAGTCCGCCGGCCAACGGGCCGAGCTTCTCAGCAGCGACTTCCTGCGCCTTGCGCGAAGCGTCCTCGATCGCGCCGATCACCAGATCCTGCAGCGTCTCGACGTCTTCGGGGTCGACGACCTTGGGATCGATCTGCAGACCGACAACCTCGCCGGTGCCTTTGACCGTGGCGACAACCAGTCCGCCACCGGCCTGACCGGTCACTTCGGCCTGAGCCATTTCCTGCTGCGCCGCCATCAATTGCTGCTGCATCTGCTGAGCCTGAGCCAACAGAGCAGACATGTCGGGTGCTCCACCTGGTTGCACGAGCGGTCCTTTCTACAGAGTTATCCCCACCAGCGTAGTCGGTGCGCGCTACCGTGAGCGGGTGCGCCGGAACCAGTCAGACACCGTAAAACCGTCAAGAGGGTCAAACATGGCATCACGTGTGTTCCGCTCGACCGCCCTCATTGCCGTAGTCGGGGCCGGGCTTCTGAGCGCCGCGTGCACGATTCCCACCGAGACTACCGACGCCACGGCGCCCGAGGCCACGACTTCGGTCGAGGTGTCTCCGCTCAGCACTGTCGCCGCTGACATCCCCGCAGCGCTCACCGGCAAGGTCGTCTTCCTCGATCCCGGGCACAGCGGGGCGAACGACGACAGCATCAACACCCAGGTCCCCACGGGCCGCGGCGGCACCAAGAACTGCCAGACCACCGGCACCAACACCGATGCCGGGTTCCCTGAACACACCTTCAACTGGGAAGTCGCGAGCCTGGTCAAGAGCGAACTCGAAGGCCAAGGCGCCACAGTAGTCCTGAGTCGACCGGACGACGTCAGCGTCGGATCGTGCGTCGACGCACGCGCCGAAGCTGCCAATTCCTCCGGCGCCGACGTGGTGGTGAGCATTCACGCGGACGGCGCAGCAGCCGGGGCCGAAGGCTTCCACGTCTGCTACTCCGCGCCCCCGCTGAACACGGTGCAGGCCGGCCCGTCCGTCGCCTTTGCCGAAACCATGCGCGACTCACTCGTCACCGCCGGGCTCACCCCGTCGACCTACATCGGTGACGGCGGGTTGGCACCACGCGCCGATCTGACGGGACTCAATCTGTCGCAGCGGCCGTCGATTCTGGTCGAACTCGGCAACATGCGAAATGCCGACGAGGCAGCGCGCATGACGAGCCCGGACGGTCAGCAGGAGTATGCAGCCGCCGTCACCAGCGGAGTCACGGCCTTCCTGACAACCCCCTGACCTGGCTTCTGTGGAGAAATCCCGCTTGTCCACAGGAATATCGGCACTGCTCCGGTGGCACGTTCGCCTGGATACGGTTCTGCCATGGGGCCGATACTTCAGGTAGACATCGCTGCGTTGCAGCAACTTTCGGCTGATCTGTCTCGAATCGCAGATCAGATCTCAGGGATCGACTCCGCTAGCCCGATTTTCGAAGCCGCGACGGGGCTGGATTCGTCCGCTGTCATGGCTGTATCGACGGAAAATGCCGGCGTCATCGCCGACGCCTACCGGCACCTGGCTACGCAATTGGGGCTCGTGGCGTCCGGAACCGCTGCTGCAGCAGGTCGGTATGACGCTACCGAGGCCGAAGTGGTGTCCGAACTGCGCGGAGACTACTGATGCGGCCCAACATCTCTCAGCTTCGCGCGTGGTCACCGGAGCAACTACGTGCCTGCGCTTCGAAACTGATCGAAATCGACCGGCAGATCGAAGTTCTCGGCAATGACGCCGGACGCAGAATCGACGCCGTCCACGAATTCTGGCAGGGACAAGCGTCGAGCGCGGCGGCAGTGCTGTGGTCTGGCATCTCACTTTCCTCGTCTCGGCTGTCGATTGCGGTTCGCGTAGTTGCGGATCTGTATGGCGGAGCGGCCAATACGATTGGCGTGGCGCGAAAATCAGTTCTGGATCTGATCGAGGAGGCGACTCTCGAACACGGCTTGACTGTGTCAGACAGTGGAGCTGTATCGGCACCTGAGGCGAAGCAGCCCTGGAATTTGGCCGACGTCATGCAAGATTCCGAAAATGCCACGGCTGCAAAGATTTTCCAGCAGAAGATCTCCACTGCATTGACGGCACTCGACGACGACGACAACCGGGCCGCGACTGCTCTGGGTGAGGCATTCCGGGAGATCGGATCGCTCCTTGGCGATCGGCCTGATCGCCTCAACCACACTGTCGTCGATATCCTCGATGGGAGGTCGACACTCCCCGGGACATCAACGGAGCTACATCGACTCTGGGAATCGCTCACTCCCGACGAGAAAGACGCGTTAGCGAGGTGGGATCCGTCCATCGGGAGCCACAACGGCCTTCCCGCTCTCGACCGGGACTACTACAACCGGCGGTACCTCGCTGCGCTCGAGCAGTTGCCGGATCGAACGGTAGCCGCCGAATATGCGGCCGTGCGCGGCGAACTTCGACCGGACACGTTCCTTCTCTCCGTCACGGATGCGCACGCCGTCGTGGCAGTCGGTAATCCCGATGCCGCCGACAACGTCGCAACACTGGTTCCCGGAACCGGCTCCGGGCTCTCGGGCGTCGGCGGCGATCTGCAACGAACCAAGGCCATGTACGACGCGGCGGTCAGGGCGGCACCAACGGAAGCCACATCAGTGATCCTGTGGTCCGGATACGACGCTCCCCCAGGCATTCCCGACGCAGCCTCGGATCGCTACGCCAACTCCGCGGCGCCGAGGCTGGACAGCTTCCAGGACGGCTTACGCAGCTCGCATGACGGTCCGCCGTCGCACAACGTGGTGATCGGCCATTCCTACGGCAGCACCGTCGTCGGTACCGCGACTACCCGTGGCGCTTCTCTCGACGTCGACGAACTGGTATTTGTCGCAAGCCCGGGAGTCGATGCCGAGCGTGTGAACGAACTGAGCCTGGACGGCGTCGACTCCTCCGAGATATCGCGTCGTGTTCATTCGACGACGGCCTTCTGGGATCCGGTCCAATTAATACCTAAGATCCTCGGAGTCCACGGATTCGACCCGTCGGATCCGGAATTCGGCGCGCAGGTATTCACCGGATCACCCGGGGAGCCTGGTTTCGGAGTTCACAGCGATTACTGGGAAAGCGGAAACCCCGCACTCACCGAGTTGGGGCAGATCATTACCGGCGCATGAAAGATGGCGCCGCACCGGTGAAGGTACGACGCCATCTTTCGAGATGCAGAATCAGCTAGACCAGTTCGCGCTTGAGGTTGTCCAGGACCTGGGTCTGGATGCGCTGCAGACCCTTCGGAGCGAAGGTGCGCTCGAAGAACCCGCCGATTCCGGTGGCACCCTGCCACTGGGTGAGCGTCGTAACCGTCGTTCCGGTGCCGTTGGGGGCAACGGTCCAGGTGGTGACGAGACTGGAGTTGGCGTCCTTCTCGGTGATGACGTTGCCGTCGACCGTCACTGTGGCCTTGACGTTGCGCGAGCGCTTTTCCGTCGCCTTGAGCGTCCACTGCGCGACGGTTCCGTCACCCTGGCCGCCTTCGACAACCTTGTAGTCGAGGTACTGCTCGGACAGGATTCGCGGGCGAACCGTCTCGTAGTCCGAGAGCGCCGCGAGCACCTTGTCGGGTGCTGCTGTGACGACTATCGAACTCATTGCATTGACCTGACCCATATGCCCTACGTCTCCTTGCTCGACCAACGCGGCGCGATACCGCGAATGACTCTCGAATCCGCACCTCGAACTGCGCAGACATTCCTTTCCATATTGCCTGTCCCGCCCCGGTATCTCGACAATCTGCCCTTTCCTGTGAGCTGGTTCACCTGTTGGCGCATTTATCGAGTTCGTTTGCAACAACTCGATCAAATTCGGGCATTAAGGCCCCTCCAGATAGCTTGCACGCGCAACTACCGATAGCGTCAGGGTGTGACTCTCTCGTTCAATGGGGTAGTTCAGAAGTTCGATCGAATCCGGACAAAGCAAGGCCCGGGTTCCGATGCTGCGCGCGAAATGGGGTTCGAGCAGCACAGAGAAGGCGTCGAACGCCTACTCGCGTCATACCGCGCCATTCCCGCCGATGCTTCTGTACGCCTGGCAAAGAAGACATCCAATCTGTTCCGCGCTCGCGCCAAGACGTCGGCCCCCGGCCTCGACGTCAGCGGTCTGGCCGGTGTCATCGCCGTCGATGCGCAGGCGCGCACCGCCGACGTCGCCGGCATGTGCACCTACGAAGACCTCGTCGACGCGACACTGCCCTACGGTTTGGCGCCATTGGTCGTGCCTCAGCTCAAGACCATCACCCTGGGCGGTGCGGTGACCGGCCTGGGCATCGAGTCCACCTCGTTCCGCAACGGCTTACCGCACGAGTCGGTACTTGAAATCGACGTACTGACCGGAAGCGGCGAGATCATCACCGCAACGCCGGAAGGTGAACACGCCGAGCTTTTCTTCGGTTTCCCCAATTCCTATGGCACCCTTGGCTATTCGACGCGATTGAAGATCGCACTCGAACCCGTCGAGAAGTACGTCGCCTTGCGTCATGTGCGCTTCGATTCGCTGAAGAAGCTCGAAGAAACGATGGATCGCATCGTCACCGAGCGCGAGTACGACGGGATCGCCGTCGACTACCTCGACGGGGTGGTCTTCACCGATTCCGAGAGCTACCTCACACTCGGCGTGCAAACCGACGAGGAAGGCCCGGTCAGCGACTACACCGACCAGGACATCTTCTACCGGTCGATCCAGCATCCGTCACTCACACAGCCCAAGACGGACCGCTTGACCATTCGGGACTACCTGTGGCGCTGGGACACCGACTGGTTCTGGTGCTCACGGGCTTTCGGTGCACAGAACCCCAAGGTCAGGCGCTTCTGGCCCAAGCAGTACCTGCGCAGCAGCTTCTACTGGAAGCTGATCGCCCTCGACCACAAGTACGACATCGGAGATCGCCTCGAAAAGCGCAAGGGAAAGCCCCCGCGCGAACGCGTCGTCCAGGATGTCGAGGTACCCATCGAACGAACCGCGGACTTCGTCTCGTGGTTCCTCGAGGAAATTCCGATCGAACCACTGTGGTTGTGCCCGTTACGCCTACGTGAGCCCAGCCCGGCCGCTGCCTCCGCATCGCGGCCGTGGCCCCTCTACCCCCTCGAACCCAAGCGCACCTACGTCAACATCGGCTTCTGGTCTTCGGTGCCGATCGTTCCCGGCGAGCGCGAGGGGGCAGCAAATCGACTGATCGAAGAAAAGGTCAGCGATTTCGACGGACACAAATCGCTCTACTCCGACTCCTACTACTCGAAGGAAGACTTCGAGGAGCTGTACTACGGCGGCGACCGGTACATCGGACTCAAGGAACGCTACGACCCGAAATCCCGTTTATTGGATCTATTCTCTAAGGCGGTGCAACGTAAATGACCACGTTCAAAGACTCCAAAAGCCAGGACAAGCTCTCCATCGCAGAGATTCTCGAGACGCTTTCCGACGGCATGCTGCCGCTTCGATTCACCGCGTACGACGGCAGCACCGCCGGCCCCGAAGATGCCGACTACGGACTGCACCTCAAGTCGACTCGCGGAACCACTTATCTCGCAACGGCTCCCGGCGACCTCGGCATGGCCCGCGCGTACGTCTCCGGCGATCTCGAAGCCGAGGGTGTCCACCCCGGTGATCCGTACGAGATTCTGCGCATCATGGGCGACGAACTCCACCTCAAGCGCCCGTCGGCACTGACTCTCGCCAGCATCACGCGCTCGCTGGGCTGGGATCTGTTGCGGCCCATCGCCCCGCCGCCCCAGGAACATCTCCCTCGCTGGCGTCGCGTTGCAGAAGGACTGCGTCACTCCAAGACTCGTGACGCCGAGGTCATCCACCATCACTACGACGTCTCCAACACCTTCTACGAGTACGTCCTCGGCCCGTCCATGACGTACACCTGCGCCGCCTATGACAATGCGGAGCAGACCCTCGAAGAAGCCCAGGAGAACAAGTACCGCCTGGTGTTCGAGAAGCTCGGACTTCAGAAGGGTGATCGACTTCTCGACATCGGCTGCGGCTGGGGCTCGATGGTTCGCTACGCGGCCAGGCGCGGCGTCAAGGTAATCGGCGTGACTCTCTCACGCGAACAGGCAGATTGGGCACAGAAGGCCATTGAAGACGAAGGTCTTGCCGATCTCGCGCAGGTCCGCTTCTCCGACTACCGCGACGTCGCGGAGACCGGATTCGACGCTGTGTCCTCGATCGGTCTGACCGAACACATCGGCGTCGGCAACTACCCGGCGTACTTCGAGTTCCTCAAGGGCAAGTTGCGCGAGGGTGGGCGTCTGCTCAACCACTGCATCACCCGTCCGGACAACCGAAGCGGCGCCAAGGCAGGCGGATTCATCGACCGGTACGTCTTCCCCGACGGGGAGCTCACCGGATCGGGTCGCATCATCTCCGAGATCCAGAACGTCGGTCTCGAGGTACGGCACGAGGAGAACCTTCGCGAGCACTACGCACTGACGCTCGCCGGATGGTGCCAGAACCTCGTCGACAACTGGGACGCCTGCGTCGCCGAGGTCGGCGAAGGAACCGCACGCGTCTGGGGCCTGTACATGGCGGGTTCACGGCTCGGATTCGAGCGCAATGTCGTTCAGCTGCACCAGGTTCTGGCCGTCAAGCTCGGCCCCAAGGGTGAGGCGCACGTGCCGCTTCGCCCGTGGTGGAAGGCCTAGGGGCACAGCCCCTGTGCGCCTTTTTGGTAGTCGGCACTACCAAAAAGGCGCACAGGTGCCGCAGGCACCCGACTGCGTCCTCACCCAGCCTCCCCGCCGCAAGACCGTCTCCACTTCGTGTGCAACCTCGCATGGAGTCTTCATCACCTCGTCGAATCCGTAGACCAACCGCGGACGACCTGCCAGCTCTGCCGCATTGTCACGACGGCGATCACGGAATGCCACCTCGGCCATGGAATGCGCCCACCGACCGTCGAGACGCACGATCAGCGGCACACCGACTTCGCTGTAGTCGCAATCCTCGTACAACGTGCGGCCGTCGACGCGAATCGGTGACTGACGTCTGGCCGACGGCAACCCGTGCACCCGCTCCACGTCGACCGGGTAGTGGTATTCGAGCGATGACTGCACCCCGTCTGCCAGGAGTCGTACCGCATCGGAAAGCGCACCCTTGAATCGATGCGGTGTTCGTTCGTCAATCCGACGGCGCACATCGTTCAACGGAATTCGCGCATTTGTCACTGTGGTGATGAGCGAAACATAGGCGCTTCGCGCTGTGGATTCGGCAGTCGCAAGATCAATCGCGGTATCAGCCCGCGACGTTCGAGGTATGACTGACGGCACACTGATGTATCGGTGAGCTCGGGATCGGTGGACGACTACCCCGGGGTGAACCACGCCGCCCACTCTGACAAGCGCTCCTGACGTTCGCGCTGGAACTCGGCGGATTGTCGCGGACTGACAGCGAGCGGACTTGCCATAGGGCACGGTGACATGGACTGGCTTGTCTGCGTCGATGCGACGCATTCCCCATTCCTCAGCTGCAGTGTCGTGGCTCAGAATCGCCTGCGGGCCACCGTAAAGCCAAGCGGCGTTCAGGATCATTTCTCTGGTCAGCGGGCCAGCGGTCACTGCATACACGCCTTGTAGAACGCGCTGCCATTCGCCGCGGTCCAGGAAGTTCCGCAGCGTGCCTCGGTTGTACCCGAATGACGAGAGTTGCTGTTGCCGTATCAGACCGGATTGCGCATCGAGAATCCGGAGAAACTCGCTTCCACCATGGGACGTAGTCATGGCACCAAGCGTCAGGTCGAACTCCGACAGGACTGACGTGAAATTCGCTGTCGAAGTTCGTCTGTGGATAACTCACAAATTGGGGAAAAGCCCCTGTGCGCCTTTTTGGTAGCAGCAACTACCAAAAAGGCGCACGGGGGGCTATGCCTCTAGCGAAGCCGGCGGGTTGAACCGCGGGCCGTACTGCGCAGCGAGTTCCTTTGCGCGAGCGACGAAGCCGGCAGTGCCGCCCTCGTAGCCGACGATGAACTGGTGAACGCCACCGGTCCAGGCCGGGAACCCGATGCCCATGATGGAGCCGATGTTGGCGTCCGCCGTGGTGATCAGGACGTTCTCGTCGAAGCACTTCTGCGTCTCGATCGCCTCGATGAACAGCATGCGGTCGATGAGGTCCTGGATCGGGGCGTCGGAGGTTCCGGAGTTGAAGTTCTCGCGGAGTCCGGACCACAGGCCGGTGCGCTTGCCCTCTGCGTAATCGTAGAAGCCTGCTCCACCGAGCTTGCCCTTACGATCGAACTTCTCGACGAGGGTGTTGATGACCTCGCCGGCCGGATCTGCCGGCAGTTCCTTGCCTTCGGCCTTGGCCGCCTCGGCAGATTCCTTGCGGATCTTCTGCATGAGGGTGAGGTTGAGCTCGTCCGAAAGCTGAAGCGGCGCAGCCGGGTAACCGGCCTGCATACCTGCCTGCTCGATGGTGGCCGGCTCGACGCCCTCGGCGAGCATGCCGATGGCCTCGTTGATGAAGGTTCCGATGACACGTGAGGTGAAGAAGCCACGCGAGTCGTTGACCACGATCGGCGTCTTGCGGATTGCCTGGACGTAGTCGAACACGCGAGCCAGAGTCTCGTCGGAGGTCTTCTCACCGCGGATGATCTCCACCAGCGGCATCTTGTCGACGGGCGAGAAGAAGTGGATGCCGATGAAGTCTTCCTGACGCTTCACGCCGGTGGCGAGACCCGTGATGGGCAGCGTGGAGGTGTTCGAGCCCAGCAGTGCCTTGGGATCGACGATGTCCTCGATCTCCTGGAACACCTTGTGCTTGAGTTCCTGGCTCTCGAAGACGGCTTCGATGACGAAGTCGACGCCGGCGAAATCGGCCGGGTCAGCCGTCGGGGTGATCTTGGCGAGGAGTGCGTCGGACTTCTCCTGCGTGGTCTTGCCGCGCGAGAGTGCCTTGGCCTCAATGCCTTCGGAGTACGCCTTGCCCTTGTTCGCAGCCTCGATGGTGACGTCCTTGAGGACGACGTCGAAGCCTGCCTTGGCGGAGACGTACGCGATGCCCGCGCCCATCATGCCTGCGCCGATGACGCCGACCTTCTTGATGGTGGACTTCTCGATGCCTGCCGGACGTGAACCGCCGCCGTTGATCGACTGCAGGTCGAAGAAGAACGCCTGAATCATGTTCTTCGCGACGCGGCCGGTCACGAGAGAGGTGAAGTAGCGAGCCTCGATGAGCAGCGCGTTGTCGATGTCGACCTGCGAGCCCTCGACGGCTGCGGCCATGATGGCGCGCGGAGCCGGCATCGGAGCACCCTTGAGCTGCTTGCGCAGGTTCGCGGGGAATGCCGGAAGGTTGGCAGCGAATGCCGGAGTGGACGGGGTTCCGCCAGGGATCTTGTAGCCCTTGACATCCCACGGCTGAACGCCGCCTTCGGGGTTGGCCTTGATCCATGCCTTCGCGGCCGGAACCAGTTCCTCGACCGAGCCGACGACCTCGTCGATGAGGCCGACTTCCTTGGCCTGGACGGGTCCACGCTGCTGTCCCTGGAGCAGGACGCCCATGAGCGCGTTCTGCAGGCCGAGCATCCGCACGGTGCGAACGACGCCGCCGCCGCCTGGCAGCAGACCGAGGGTGACCTCGGGCAGGCCGATCTTGACGCCCTTGACGTCCGCCGCGATGCGGTGGTGGGTCGCGAGAGCGATCTCGAGGCCGCCGCCGAGTGCCGCGCCGTTGATGGCGGCGACTACCGGCTTGCCGAGAGTTTCGAGGCGACGCAAGTCTGCCTTGATCTCGACGCTGTGGTTGTAGATCTCCTCGGCCTGCTCGGGGCCGACCTTGATCATGTTCTTGAGGTCACCACCTGCGAAGAAGGTCTTCTTGCCGGAGGTGATGACGGCACCGGTGATGGAGTCCTTCTCGGCGACCAGACGGTCGACGGTGGCCTTCATCGACGCGATGTACGCGTCGTTCATGGTGTTTGCGCCCTGGTTGGGATCGTTGATGGTGAGCACGACGATGCCGTCGGCGTCCTGGTCCCAGTTGATGATGTTCTGATCAGTCACTTTGATTGACTCCTGGTAAGCCTCGTTGGAAGGACGGACGCCGCGTCAGACGCGCTCGATGATGGTGGCAACGCCCATACCGCCGCCGATGCACAGGGTGATGAGGGCGCGCTTGCCGCCACGACGCTCGAGCTCGTCGACCATCGTTCCGGTGATCATCGCGCCGGTTGCTCCGAGGGGGTGGCCCATGGCGATTGCGCCGCCGTTGACGTTGAGCTTCTCGTCCGGGATGTTCAGGTCCTTCTGGAACTTCAGGACGACGGAGGCGAACGCCTCGTTGATCTCGAAGAGGTCGATGTCGTCGACGGTCAGGCCGGCAGCAGCCAGAACCTTCTTCGACGCCGGCGTCGGGCCGGTGAGCATGATGGTGGAGTCGGCTCCGCTGGTGGCGGTGGCGACGACGCGAGCGCGCGGCGTCAGACCCATGTCCTTGCCGGCCTGCTCGCTACCGACAAGCACGAGCGCAGCGCCGTCGACGATTCCCGAGCTGTTGCCACCGTGGTGAACGTGGTTGATCTTCTCGACCCAGTGGTACTTCTGCAGCGACACGGCGTCGAATCCGCCGATTTCACCGATCACACCGAATGCGGAAGCCAGGCCGGCGAGGTTCTCGGCCGTGGTGCCCGGACGCATGTGCTCGTCGTTGTCGAGGATGGTGATGCCGTTGATGTCCTTGACCGGTACTACCGACTTGGCAAAGTATCCGCCGGTCCACGCCTTGGCAGCGAGGTCCTGCGAGCGCACGGCGTATGCGTCGACGTCGTCACGCGAGAAGCCCTCGATGGTGGCGATGAGGTCTGCGCCGACGCCCTGCGGGACGAAGTAGTTGTCGTAGTTGGTGGCGGGGTCGAGCGCCCACGGTCCACCGTCGGATCCCATCGGAACGCGGGACATCGACTCGACGCCACCGGCGATCACCAGTTCGTCCCAGCCGGACCGGACCTTCTGAGCAGCCATGTTCACGGCTTCGAGACCGGAAGCGCAGAAACGGTTGAGCTGAACGCCGCCGACGGTGTCCGGCAGTCCCGCATCGTTGACTGCAACGCGGGCGATGTCCATTCCCTGATCGCCAACGGGGGTGACCACGCCCAGGATGAGGTCGGAGATCCGATCCTCGTCGAGGTCGGGAAAGCGCACGCGCAGTTCCTGGATCAGACCCGTGACCAGCGAGATCGGCTTGACCGAGTGCAACGACCCGGTCTTCTTGCCGCGGCCTCGCGGGGTACGGATGGCTTCATAAATGAATGCCTCTGTGGTCACTGTGAGGTGTTCCTTCCGTGTAATTCGTCGAACCGGTCTGCAGATCGTCCGCGCCACCTTCGGTGGTGGCGCATGGCCGAGGTACAGACCTCAGCCCCTTCACTGTAGAACGTGTTCCAAATTCATGGGAAGGACCGAAGCGATCCTGCTAGGTGACCAAGGTGATCCGGCGCGCGAACGCCTGCCCGTTTCGGTTCATTTCGAGTGCGCTTCCGGCAGCGCTCACGGCACGATGCGACAGGGCAGCATCATGTCGTGATCTTCGTGATCAAGTAGGGGCGTTGCCACACGTATCCCACTTGTCGGGCTCAGCTTTCGAGGCGGCGAGCCCCGAGAACGTCCTTGAGCAGCTCTTTAGCCACGTCTTCCGGGTCACGCCTGGCCGTCGGATCGGCGGGCTCAGCCGCCTCCGCGAACATTTCGTCCTCGTCCTCACGTGTCGCAGGCGGAGGAGTTGCCTCGTAGTCGACCTCGGGAGCGGGGGCCGGTCCAGGGTCTTCCGGGTAGTCAGGAGCCTCGGGCGGCGGAATGTCGTCCGAATCTCCACGCTGGGGCTGCGGAGCCTTGGGCTGCTGCGCTGCGCGTTCCTGACTGGGGCGCGAGAATCGCGGCGCAGCGGCAGGGCGAGTCGGAGCCTCTGACGCCTTGGGCGCGCTCGACCCGGCAGGCGCGGGCGGCGCACCTTCCTGGTACTCGACTTGCCAAGTGCCACCGAACATCTCGGCAAGGACCTCGCAGATGACCGCCGCGTTGTGCGGTTGCGTCACACGAGCACCCAGAACCGGTGAGCCGTGAGCGATGACCACGACATGACCACGCACGTCGTGAACCGTCGCAGCGGACAGCATGGCCGGAAGAACCTTGTTTCGCTCACCGACCTTGTTGCGCAAGGTGTTCCACGATTCACGAAGTGTCTCGACCGTAGGGCCTGCCGAGGCCGGCGCAACTTCTGCAGCCGCCGGCTCCTCGTACTCGGGCTCGTAGTCGGGTTCCGGCTCGGAAGGTCCGATCAGCTCTTCCGCTTCGACAGGAGCTGGAGCCGGTAGTTCAACCACTGGAGCTTCAACCACTGGAGCTTCAACCACTGGAGCTTCGACGACCGGCGGTTCGGCAACGGGCGGTTCGACGACCGGCGGTTCGACGACCGGCGGTTCGGCAACGGGCGGCGCCACGATCTCGACAGCGGGAGGCTCGACGACTGGAACTGCCGCCACCGAAGGTTCGACGACAGGGGCCTCGACAACCGGCGGCGCCGCCGCGGGAGCAGTGGCGGCTGGTTCTGGTTGTGCCTCGGGCTCGGCCTTACGTTGGGAGGGCCGTTGGAACTTGGAAGCAATCTCCGGTTCGAGCGGCGGCACGGTCGGCGCCGACGCTACTGCGGCCCGTGCAGCAGGGGCAGTCGAGACTCCGGCAGCCGGAATACCCTGTTCCAGGCGCTCGAGCCGCTGCAGCACAGCCGACTCGGTGTCCGAGGCAGAGGGAAGCAGCATTCGCGCGCACATCACTTCGAGCAGCAGCCGCGGCGCCGTCGCCCCACGCATTTCACTGAGACCGGCATGGACGGTCTCGGCGAAACGGGTGAGCGTGGCCGGACCGACTCGCTGAATCTGCTCACGCATCGTGACCAGCTCCGCCTCGGGTGCGTCGACCAACCCTCGTTCGCTGGCGTCGGAGACCGCCTGCATCAATATGAGATCACGCAGACGTTCGAGGAGATCGAGCGCGAATCGGCGTGGGTCGTGACCGGCGTCCATCACGCGGTCGACGGTGCCGAACAAGGCGGCTCCGTCACTGGCGGACAGAGCATCGACTGCTTCGTCGATGAGCGCGACGTCGGTGACTCCGAGAAGAGAGAGCGCGCGCGGGTACGTGACACCTTCTTCGCCGGCTCCCGCGAGCAGCTGATCGAGGACACTCAACGAGTCACGAGGCGAACCGCCGCCGGCCTTGATGACCAGCGGATATACGGCGGGCTCGACCGGTACGCCCTCTTGGGCGCAGATCTTCTCGAGGAGTCCGCGCATGGTCGACGGCGCCAACAGGCGGAACGGGTAATGGTGCGTACGCGAGCGAATGGTGGGGAGAACCTTTTCGGGTTCCGTCGTCGCAAAGATGAAGATGAGGTGTTCCGGCGGCTCTTCGACGATCTTGAGCAGCGCGTTGAAGCCCGCCGCCGTCACCATGTGCGCCTCGTCGATGATGAAGACGCGGTAGCGAGAAGCGGCGGGTGCGTGGAACGCCTTGTCTCGGAGTTCTCGCGTGTCGTCGACACCACCGTGACTTGCGGCGTCGAGTTCGGTCACGTCCAGGTTGCCTGTACCGCCCGGGCCCAGCGAAACGCACGAGTCGCACACATTGCACGGCGTCGACGTCGGGCCCTGCTCACAGTTCAGCGAACGCGCAAGGATGCGCGCCGACGACGTCTTTCCACAGCCACGTGGGCCGGAAAAGAGATAGGCATGGTTGATGCGTCCGGTGTCGAGGGCCGTGCTGAGCGGTGCGGTGACATGCTCCTGCCCCACCACCTCGGCGAAGGACGCGGGTCGATACTTCCGGTACAGGGCCACGCGCAAAGACTACCGGCGACCCACGACAGGTGGTCCGGTGCGGGTGCAACGCCGATTTCTCACGAAACATGTTCGCAACACAATCGCAGTGCGTAGGAAACCGCACGCACGCATCGTGGGTTCCGTGCATGCGGGCTGGTCCGTGTGCGTGAGGAGAAAACTGTGCCCGCCACCATCGATGCCGGAGCAACTGCCTGGTTGCTCGTCAGTACTGCACTGGTACTTCTGATGACGCCAGGACTCGCACTGTTCTACGGCGGCATGGTCCGCTCGACCGGCGTCCTCAACATGATCATGATGAGCTTCGTCTCGATCGCGCTCGTCACTGTTGCCTGGTTGTTCGTGGGTTACAGCCTCGTCTTCGGCGACGATCACGGCGGCATCATCGGTGGACTCGAGCACGTCGGAATGGCGGGCATCGACCCGTCGACCGTGCACGGGAACGTTCCGGAAGTGTTGTTCGCAACCTTCCAATTGACGTTCGCGATCCTTACTGCAGCACTCATCAGTGGTGCGATCGCCGACCGAGCGAAGTTCTCCGCCTGGATGATCTTCGTCCCCATCTGGTCCTTGCTCGTCTACGTCCCCGTCGCTCACTGGGTGTGGAATCCGCAGGGATGGCTCGCCCAGATGGGAGCACTCGACTACGCCGGTGGCCTCGTGGTCGAGATCGTGTCCGGAGCGTCGGGTCTGGCATTGGCCCTGGTCCTCGGCCAGCGGATGGGTTTCAAGGCCGAGTCGATGCGTCCGCACAATCTGCCGTTCGTCCTGCTCGGCGTCGGCCTGCTCTGGTTCGGTTGGTTCGGATTCAACGCCGGGTCGGCCCTTGCGGCCGACGGTATGGCCTCGCAGATTTTCCTCAACACCCTCGTCGCCGGTTGCACCGGACTACTCGGCTGGCTGTTCGTCGAACAGAACCGTGACGGACACCCCACAACGTTCGGCGCGGCCTCGGGCGTCGTCGCCGGTCTGGTCGCGATCACCCCGTCGTGTGGAACGGTGAACATGTTCGGCGCGCTGGTCATCGGCCTGATCGCGGGCATCGTCTGCTCGTACGCCGTGGGATGGAAGCACAAGCTCGGCTACGACGACTCCCTCGACGTCGTCGGCGTGCACCTCGTCGGTGGAATCGTCGGCTCGTTGCTGATCGGACTCCTCGCGACAGCCGTGATGACGGGCGGTCCGGAAGGCTTGTTCTTCGGCGGTGGGTTCGCTCAGTTAGGTAAGCAGTTCGTCGGTGTCGTTGTGGTCGCTCTCTATGCCTTCGGAGTGACCTACGGTCTCGGAAAGCTCATCGACAAGACCTTCGGCTTCCGCATTTCGCGTGAAGACGAGGCCCGCGGAATCGACGTTGCCCTGCACGCGGAGTCCGCCTACGAGCACGGAGTCCTCGGCCACGGTCCGATCGGCGGACAGAACCCGAGCCCGTTCCTCCAGCGTCAGCGTGAGGATCGCGAACGCGAAGACCAGTGATCTATTTCGCCTTCGCCGCAGCCTTTGCTGCCTTCTTGAACTCGCGGACCTCGAGCAGAGATTGCTCATCGACGACGTCCGCGATGGACCGCCTGGAGCCCTCGAGCCCGTAGTCGCCGGCCGCTTCGCGCCAACCCTTCGGCTCGACGCCGATCTGCTTGCCGAGCAATGCAACGAAGATCCGGGCCTTCTGATCCCCGTAACCGGGCAGAGCCTTGAGCCGCTTCAGCACTTCCTTGCCATCAGGGTTTCCCGCAGTCCAGATCGCCGCGGTGTCGCCGTCGTAGTTCTCGACGATGAACTGGCACATAAGCTGGATACGCTCGCCCATCGACTTGGGGAATCGGTGCACAGCCGGGGGCTCCGCACAGATCGCGATGAACTCGTCGGTGTCCATGTCGGCGAATCGTCTGACATCGATGCCGCCGAGCCGATCCGCCAGCTTCTTCGGACCGAGGAAGGCGGTTTCCATCGGAACCTGTTGATCGAGAAGCATTCCGATCAACAACGCCAACGGGTCTTCGGCGAGGAGGGCATCAGCTTCGGGGTCACCGACAAGGTTCAGATGAAGTGCCATGAGTCCGATACTGCCACGTCAGGCAGCAGTTGTGACCGACGCCGGGGCATCCGGCGCCGGAATCTTCCACTTCTTCAAGCCGAACAGAACCAACGTCGACACCGCGGCAAGCGTGAAGACCCAGAGGTAGACGCCGACGGTCGGAATCCGCAGAAAATCGGGCGGCACGAACATGAACAGGCCCATTCCGACAAAGCGATCCGTACCCGGAATGACCGACGGGTCCCACCAAGTGTGAGACCAGTTCAAGACTGGGAGCAGGAAAACGAACGGCGCCACCCACGCCCAGCGCTTCTTCGACACCATCGCGTAGTGCGCGGCGAGGACGACCAGCGGGACGAACCACACCCAGTGATGACCCCACGAGAACGGCGAGACAGTGGTCGCAGTCAACCCCGTCATGGTGAGGCCGAGCAATTTCTGGCCGTGCCGGTGAGCAATCCACGCGGCACCGAGTCCGAGGCATACTGCCAGCGCACTGAAGACGAGGACCAGGACCCGCGACGGCGTCGGAGTGTGAGAGAGCTGAGCGATCAAACCGGACACGGACTGGTTGCTCGGGGCATCCGTCGGTCCGACGCGTTCGCTGTCGACAAGAGTGCCGGTCCAGTACTTGTATGCGTCGTTGTAGATCACGACGAAGCCGATCGCAACGGTCGCTGCGAACGTCACGACTGCCGTCACCAACGCGCGCCATTGGCGCGTGATGAAGAGGTACGCCCAGAAGAAGGCCGGAGTCAGCTTCACACCGGCGGCAATGCCGGCTCCGATTCCTCGGAGGCGACTCTTCTCGTCCCGGCCGAGGTCCCACACGATCAGCAGCAGCAGGAAGATGTTGATCTGCCCGAGCCAGAGCGTCGTACGTATCGGTTCCATGAACAGGAAGATCGTGGTCGCCAACGCACTCACGGCGTACGCCTTCGCGTCGAGTCGATAGCCGAGGTACTTCCAGCACAACACGATCACCGTGAACAATGCCGCGATGTTCAAACCCGTCCAGACGACAATCGCCTGTTTGAGCGAGAGCACCGCCCACACCGTGAACAGCAAAGCCGCAAACGGGGTGTACGTGAACATCATTCCTTGCAGAACCGGTCCGTCGTACAACGGAAGGCCCTGAACCACGACGCTGCCGCCATGACGGTAGACGTCGAGGTCGAGGAAGTTTTCGAAGATTCCCCAGTACCGCGTGTTCATCGGGACAGCAAACAGAACCATCAGAACGGATGCGACGGCCAGGACACCGAGCACAGAAAATCCGAGAACACCGACACGGAGGCTGCGTCGCGGAATGGGTGTTTCGATGACCGACTCTGAATTCACGGTGTGCGCCTCGAAAGAAGGCCCGTCCGAAGCGTTGATCGCGCCCGCCATTACAACCTCCGGGATTTACACCCTATGTCGGGAATTGATGCTCCGAACGGTACAAGACGAGACCACAAGTACCGACCGGGCACGCCACTTCGAGAACTCAGATCTCGGAGAGACGCGATTCGGTGGCTGCGAGCAGGACACACGTAGCCACGCCGTCCATGGCAACTTCGAGTTCAGCCGTGGACGGGAAGCTGGGGGCCAACCGGATGTTCCGGTCATCCGGATCCGTGCTGTACGGGAAAGCCGAACCGGCAGCGGTGAGCGCGATACCCGCGTTCTTCGCCAGTTCGATGACCCGCTTGGCCGTGCCGTCGACCACGTCGAGGCTGATGAAGTATCCGCCCTTCGGCTCGGTCCAGGAGGCGACCTTCGACGCACCGAGACGATCCTCGAGGATCCTCAGTACGAGCTCGAACTTGGGCGCCAGGAACGCGCGATGCTTCTCCATGTGCGCACGAACCCCGTCGGCATTGCCGAAGAAACGCAGGTGGCGAAGCTGATTGACCTTGTCCGGTCCAATGCTCTTCTTGCCGAGAAACTTCTGGTACCAGGCAAGGTTTTCCGCCGAGCTACCGAAGAAGCTCACACCCGCGCCGGCAAAAGTGATCTTGGACGTCGACGCGAACACGAGCGGACGGTTGGGGTGTCCGGCCTCCGCTGCCATCGAGAGAATATCGTAGGACGGCGCGGTCTCGCCGACAAGCGGATGCACGGCATACGCGTTGTCCCAGTACAGGCGGAAGTCGGGCGCGGCGGCCGGCATCGACGCGAGCGTCCGGACAATTTCTTCGGAGTACACGGCGCCGGTGGGGTTCGCGTAAACCGGAACCGCCCACATGCCCTTGATCTGCGGATCTGACGCAACAAGCTCGGCGATCTTGACGACATCCGGGCCGTCGTGGTTCATCGGTACCGCGATCATCTCGATGCCGAGGGACTCGGTGATCGCGAAGTGGCGGTCATAGCCCGGTGCGGGGCAGAGAAACTTGATCTTCTCTTCCTGTGCCCACGGCCGGGCCGAATCCGGTGTGCCATGAAGCAGTGAGAACACGACGTTGTCGTGCATGATCTCGAGGCTCGCATTGTTACCGGCGAGAAGGTTCGCAACCGGGATACCCAGCAGCTCGCCGAAGATGGCGCGCAGTTCCGGCAGACCGGTGAGTCCACCGTAGTTACGGCAGTCGGTTCCGCTTCCGTCTCGAAAATCACCGTCGCCGGGCAGCGTCAGCAGCTCTGCGGAAAGGTCGAGTTGTTCCGGGGAAGGCTTACCGCGGGTCAGATCGAGTGCGAGCTTCTGCGCCTGGAGCTGCGTGTACTTCGCGCTCTGGCTCTCATGCTCGGAGGTGAGTTCTTCATGGCTCATCAACCCGATCTGGGTTTGGATAGGCATCCGGAGCGGCCTTTCACCGACGAGGCGGGGTCGGGTATGTGAAAAAAATAGAGGACCCCGCGCACCCGGCAGAGCCCGTTGACCCTTGCTGCCTTCCGGCCCTGGGGGAGTTCACAGGATGCGCGCCGCGCGGGATCCAATGAACAGTGTAGACGGCTTTCGTCGGCCGCTGCACACCACCTACCGGGGTGGAGATGCAAACCCTGAGATCCACCGGTTCTTCGCAGGTCAGGTACCCGTTTAACGCTTCACGCTCGCGATTGGGTATGCTGCTCCACGGAGGATTCGCCTAGTGGCCTATGGCGCTCGCCTGGAACGCGGGTTGGGTTAACGCCCTCAGGGGTTCAAATCCCCTATCCTCCGCCAGGGAAGTCCCCGACCAGTTTTGGTCGGGGACTTTTTCTTTGTCGCGAAGCATCGCCAGGCCGCGCTACTGTCGCCGAATGCCTCCCTCGACAACTGGCCGCGTCATCGCAGCAGGTACCGGCCTTGCGCTGAGTGCACTTGTCGACGCACCCGTGAAAAAGTGGATGCCTCGCTACCGAACGCCGTCGTACGCCGCCGGCCTCATTGTTGCGGCGGCCGTTTATCCCGTGGCTCGACAGGGACAAGCCCGGTTGGGGAGCACGATCGACGTCTCCATTCCCACCCGCGAATGGAGTGCAGTGGCCGCAACTTTTGCGGTCTTTTTCGGCGCACTTGTTCTGCCGTCGAGTTCCGCACGGCGACTGGTTGCAGCAAGCTGGGCCATCCATCCGATTTTCGACCTACTTCACGAGCGTGGTCCGGACTCACGCCTGCCGGATTGGTACCCCGCAATATGCGCGGGATACGACCTCGGCGTCGCTGGGCTTCTTGCTGTCGAACCACGCAATATCGTTTGACAGACGCACGAACCCGAGGACACACTCCGTCCAACCCAACAATCGGGAGTACGCGTGATTGCCGGCCAGACCAATCTGCTCGCGGATTGCAGCAGTTGCTTCGGCCTGTGCTGTGTCGCACTCCCCTTTTCCAAGTCCTCCGACTTCGCAACCAACAAGAATGCCGGCGACCCCTGCAAGAACCTGCAGCAGGATTTCCGTTGCGGCATTCACACCGGATTGCGAAAGAAGGGCTTCACCGGTTGCACCGTCTACGACTGTTTCGGTGCGGGACAGAAGGTTTCACAGCAGACCTACGACGGCATCAGCTGGCGTGATGCCCCGGAGACCGCGTCAGACATGTTCGAAACCTTCCCTGTCGTACGCCAGTTGCACGAACTGCTCTGGTATCTCGCCGAAGCCCGCTCGCTGAAGCAAACCCACTCGATACGGAAGGAACTCGACGCAGTACTCGTGGAGACGGAAAACCTGACCAACGGCACGCCTTCGCAAATCCAAGCCGTCGACGTCTCAGCACACCGAGCGGCAGTCAACACACTGCTCTTGCAGACGAGTGACCTTGTGCGCTCCCCTGTCTCGGGCAAGAAGGGGCGCAAACTCGACCACCGCGGCGCGGACCTCATCGGAGCCAAGTTTCGTGGTTCCGATCTACGTGGTGCCAACTTTCGCGGGAGTTATCTGATCGGTGCAGACCTCCGAGACTGCGAACTCGATCGAGCCGATCTGATCGGTGCAGACTTACGCGGCACCGACATTCGTGGCGCGAAACTCCGCGGCAGTATCTTTCTCACTCAGTTCCAGATCAACGCGGCGATCGGCGATTCGGCTACCACGCTTCCCGATTCGCTGACCCGCCCCAGCCACTGGGCCTGAGCGTGAGCCTGAGCCCGACTGTCAACTCCGTCGACGGAGAACCACCTTGTTGGCTTCGGGATCGACGGACACCCACGGCGGGTCACCGTCGGTTCCGTCCTCGCGATGCATCAACGCAATCTGCCGTTGCTCGAATTCGTGGTGCTTGGAGCCCTGAAACAGCGCGGCGACCTCGCGAACAGAGTGCCCATGAAAAAAGTTTAGCGACGAACGCCGCTCGTTCCCGCAACTGTCGATCGGACACTTTATATCTGGTCCCGCGGTCGATGATCTGCCACAATGCAAGCCGTTACGACTAGTAACACCTTCGGGGGGAGGATTTCACGTGAGCTTGATACTTGCAGCTACCGATCGTTCGGATCTTGTCCAGACACTCGGTACCGAATTAGTATATTTCGGGCACCAGATACAGCTCGTCCGCACTGGGCGCCGCCTACTCGACGACCTGGACACCGATAGTTTCGATATTGCCGTGATCGACCTTCTGCTGCCGGACATCGACGGCTACGAGATCGCACGACAGATCCGCCTGCGCAGTTCGATGCCGATCATGATGTTGGTGGACACCCGTGAGGACATCGACGAAGCACCACACCGCGCCGTCTCGGACTTTGTAATGAGCCCGATCGATTCTCAGGCGCTCGATCTTCGGGTCACCGCGGTCCTTCGCGAAACCGCACATCCGAGTGCCGGCAAACACCAACGTCACGGTGATTTGCTCCTCGATCGACGTGCGATGACGGCGACGATGGGCGGAAAGCTGCTGGTCCTCAGTCGGACCGAATGGCGAGTACTCCTGGAACTGTCGACCGAGCCTGGGCGTGTGTACTCGCGTGATCACCTGATCCGAAGCGTCTGGGGTTCCGCCCACGAAAAGACGCGTGCGGTCGACGCGACGATTCTCAGCCTGCGGTCCAAACTCGAATCCGATCCCGCGAAACCGAAATACATCAAAACCATCCGGGGGTTCGGATACCGCTTCGGCCCGGTCGACTGAACTCGCCTTCGTGTCGGTGACGCTCGATAAGCTCTTGTCATGGGTTGGTACACACCACAATCGGTCGCCCCGGATCTCTCCGACGTCCTGGTGTGCGGCTGGACGGCGTGTGCAGAAGGCGAGCACCTCCTCGTGCCCGATGCCTGCATGGACGTGCTGTGGATACGTGGCGTCGGCATCCGCGTCTGCGGCCCGGAAACCGCTGCGTGGTCGTTCACTCTTCCGCCAGGAACACGCTCCGTGGGTGTTCGATTCCGCCCTGGATCAGCCTCGCCCATGCTGCGAACTTCGGCGTCCGAGCTTCGGGGCTCTCGCGCGGACCTCAGCAATGTAACCGACGCACGTACAGAACGAATACTGTTGAACCGCTTGGAAAATTCCGAAGACCACGAACAGGTCTCCATCCTCGAAGATGCTGTTCGAAGTTGGGCAAGTTCGAGTTTCCGTCACGATCCGGTGATCAACCATGTTCGCACCGCACTGTCCGAACATTCGTGGAATGTCAGCTCTCTCGCCGACGCCGCTGCACTGACGTCACGCCAACTCCAGCGTCGATGCAACGACGCCTTCGGATACGGTCCTGCGACTCTGCGCGCGATCTTGCGTCTCCAGCGCTTCATGGCACTCGCTCGCAGTCGACCCGCGTTGGGACTCGCTGAATCCGCTGCCCACTGCGGATTCAGCGATCAGGCCCACTTGACGCGTGAATGCCGCCGAATCTCGTCGCTGACCCCGGCGGCTCTACTCCGAACCCAAGCCCCCGACTGGCACGGGTCGGATACCGTCGTCGCTCTGACCGAGGGAGACGCGGTCGCATAGTCGCGACCGTCGCCCCCGGGCCGTCACTTTTGACTGAAAAGTGTCCTGGCCGACCACAGGCCGCCGAGGGAAAGAACTGCGACCGTCATGTAGTAGTAACTCGGAGCGTCGAGCGAGCCTGTTGTACTGATCAACCAGGTCAAGACCAACGGCGCGATTCCGCCGAGCAGGGTCACGCCGAGGTTGTACGACAACGACATCCCGGTAGCGCGAATCTCCGCAGGAAACAACGAACTCATCAAGGCAGGCAATGGGCCGAAGGCAAACGCCATGATGACGCCCAGGGCTGAAACAACCAGGACGAGCGTCAGAGTCGACGGGTGATCGACCATCAATTTGAAGAGCGGCCAGGCCAAGACGATTGCCGCGACGGCGGCCCAGGTCATGACTCTCGCAGGCCCGACCCGGTCTGCAAGATGACCGATCAACGGCACAGTGATCAAGGTGACCAGTCCGGCGACGATACCGCCGAGATAGCCGGCAGAGGCGGATACTCCGAGATTCTTCACGGCAAACGTCGGCATGTACAAGATGAGATAGATCGAGATAGTCGCGACGCCGACTACTGCGGCACCGGTGAGCACCCGGCCGAGATGCCTGGTCAGCGTCGTCTTCAGGGGGGCTTTATCCGGGACGCTCGTCTTGAAATCGTCCGTTTCGTCGAGCTTGGCACGGATGTAGAGACCGACCGGGCCGACGATGATGCCGAAGAAGAACGGAACGCGCCAGCCCCAAGAGTAGAGCGCTTCATGCGAGAGATGGGTGTTGAGCACGTAACCGAACAACGACGCCAGGAACACCGAGGCACCTTGGCTCGCTACCTGCCAGGAAGAGTAGAACGCCTTCTTGTGTGGAGCAGTTTCCACGAGGAAGGTTGTAGCAGTACCGAATTCACCGCCTGCGGAGAACCCTTGAATGAGTCGCGAAACCAGGATGACGACGCCGGCCCACGGCCCGATCATCGAGGTCGTCGGCGCCACGGCCATGATGAGCGTGCCGATCATCATCAGCATCATCGTCAACGTCAAGGCGTTCTTGCGCCCGCGACGGTCGGCGTAGCTGCCGAGAACCATCCCGCCCAGTGGCCGGATGACGTACGAGATTGCGAACGTCGCAAACGTCAGTATCAATCCGAGTGTGTTGTCGCCACCGGGAAAGAAGTTATGGGCGATGACCACTGCGAATGACGCGTAGACGATGACGTCGAACCACTCGAGCGCAGCGCCGAGTGAGCTGCTGATCACCGCCTTGCGAGCAGCGGCCAGGCGTTCCGGAGTGACAGTTCCGGAGGTTGGCGTAGTTGCCGTGGACATAGGTTTCCTTAGGGGATTAGGGGGTGGATCAGGCGCGGGCGTGAGCGATGACGCTCCGAACGAACTGCTCGCACTGTGCCAATTGGTCAAGTGTCACGTACTCGTCGGGTGCATGCGCCTGCGTGATGCTTCCCGGCCCACACACGACAGTGGGGACACCGATACTCGCGAACATCCCGGCCTCGGTGGCATACGCGACCTTTTCGTCCGAGGGTCGACCACCCCATTGTTCGACCAGTGCGGCCGCCGAAGCATTCGCATCCGTCTCCAGGGGAGGAACCGAGGCCGACACGTGCATCGTTACGGAGGCTGACGGGTTTTCTTCCTGCATCAGGTTCTCGATCCGATTCGCCTCGGCGGCAAAGCGTTCGAGCAAATCTGCGGCGCCAGCTGAGCTGATGCTCCTGAATTCGAACGTGATGGAGCAATCCTCGGGCACTGTATTCACTGCTATTCCGCCGGACACGAGATTGACCGAGCATGTTGTCCAGGCCACGTCGAATGCGTCGTCGTACGGGCCGGACGCACGGAGCTCGTCGGCCACGCTTCTGACGAATCGAATCAACTCGGCGCCGTATTCGATTGCGTTCACTCCTTGTGGAGTGAGCGACGAGTGAGCCGAAACGCCCTGCAGATCAACACGTATGACGTTCATCGACTTGTGCGCGCGAATGACTCGCATCTCCGACGGCTCTCCGACAATGCACACCTCAGGTCGCAGGCCCCGGGTACCGATCTCCTCGACCAACCCCGCGGCACCGATGCAGCCGACTTCTTCGTCGTAGGAGAACGCAAAGTGAATCGGCTTCGCCAGCGGCCGACCAACGATGTCGGGGATCGAAGCGACGACAATCCCGATGAACGACTTCATGTCGCACGTGCCACGTCCGTACAGACTTCCGTCGCGAATTTCGGGGGCGAAGGGGTCGCTGCTCCAGTCTTGATCGTCGACCGGCACAACGTCTGTGTGGCCGGAGAACATCACACCACCGGAAGTACTTCCGTCAGGAGGCGTGAACGTGGCCAACAAGTTGAGCTTCGTTCCCTCGTCATCGGGAACAAGTATCGGCTCAACGCCGTGGCGACGTAGTTCCGCAGCGACGAGATCGATCAACGGTCGATTGCTCAGGGCACTCGTCGTATCGATACCGATGAGGCGCTTCACCCACTCGAGGCTTCTCTCGGTCGGAACGGCGGACAACGTGGTGGACGGCATCAGGATTCTCCTCTCACAGCAGGAACACGGTGGGCACTCGCCGCCGCGTTCTGCCCTTCGAGCATGAATGAAGTGATCCCAGACACAATGAAGATGCACGATACTTGCATGATGATCGAACAAACGCAGGATTCCGCCGTACTCGACGACGTTGACCTCGCCCTGATCAATTGCCTGCAACTCGACCCACGAGCGTCGTGGCGCACGGTTGGTGACGCGCTCAAAGTCGATCCGGTCACCGTCGCACGGCGCTGGCAGCGGCTACAGGACTCCGGCACAGCCTGGGTCTCCGCGAGGGCAACCGGCCACGGCCGTCCGGAATCGTGTCTGGCATTCGTGGAAGTCGACTGCACGACTTCGCACGCCTTGGCGATTGCCGAACGACTCGCCCTCTGGCCGCAAGTGCTGAGCGTCGAACACACAAGCGGCCCAGGCGACTTGACTCTTCTCGTCGAAGTCAGAGACATGGCTTTCCTGTCGCGCTTCATGCTTCGCTCGCTGGCGTCGGTGCCCGGAATCGTCAGTTCGCGTGCACATCTCGTCACCGAAGTCTTCGCGATCGGAGACGACTGGAAGTTGCAGGTACTCGATGCCACGCAGCGGGCGGTGATGACAGACCGGCCTGTGCGCTACAGATATGCACCGACGGATCAGCGCCATCACGGGAAGACGTTCGACGCGGTCGATCGCCGATTGATCTTGAAGCTGGGCGAGGACGGTCGATCATCGATTGCAGAGCTCACGGTCGGTACCGGCCTCAGCGAAAGTACGGTCAGGCGGCGCCTTGCCGAACTGACTTCGCGCAACCAGATCGTGTTCCGCTGCGACGTGTCACTGCCGTTGTCCGGTTGGCCTTTCGTGACCTGGGTGTGGGGATATGTCGATCCCACGGACCGGTCGACGATTCGTGCGCTGGTGGAACGAGTGCCAGGCATGCGCGTTTGCATGCGGATATCCGGAGGCCGCGCCAACACATTGCTCGCGATCGCCGCCCATTCCCTTCGTGAAACCCCCATTACCGAGGTACAACTCGCCCAAGAGGCGCCGGGTCTGGTGGTGCTGAACAGATCGGTGGTGCTGAGATCCATGAAAAGGGTCGGCCGACTTCTCGATGACGAAGGAAAGAGTGCCGGTGTCGTACCGATGGATATCTGGGCGGACGCTCTGGAATTCGAGTGAATGTCCGAAATAATCAATCACGATGCTCCGCGGCGGAGAAGGATCGACGTCATGACTTCAACAGAGAACTCCCCCGCCCAACGCTATCGGGATCTGGCCGCCGAATTCACGGCGCGGATCGACGCCGTACCCGCAGATCGCTGGGACAACGATTCCCCCTGCGAGGGCTGGACCGCCCGCGACGTGGTGAGCCACGTGCTCGACAGCGAACGAGACATGGTCAAGGTAGTCGGCCTGGAATTGGCGTCGGGCCCGTCGGTTGACGACGACCCGTCCGCAGCCTGGGCGGCCGTCCGCGATTCGATGCAGGAAATTCTGGACGATCCAGAAAAGTCCACCCTCGAATACGACGGGCACTTCGGCAGGACCAACCTCGGGGCCACGGTCGAAGGGTTTTTGTGTTTCGATCTGGTCATCCACGGTTGGGACCTCGCAGCCGCAACCGGTACCGATACGGCGATGCGAGACGCGGACGTGGACTGGGTGTCGGAGATCGCCGCGGGCCTGGGCGACTCGATCCGCATGAGCGGCGTATGCGGCCCGGAAATACAGGTTCCGGACAACGCTGACAAAGCGACGAAACTCCTTGCCTTCCTCGGTCGGAAAGCGTGAAAAAGCACCCCTGACGTGCGCATTACTTCCATACACATGTAATGTCGCGGTATGCCAGAGCGTCGAAAATCCTCCACGAGTCCAGACCTGCTTGCGGCGGCATTGTTCGACGTCGCCGCGGAATCCGGACTGGAAAACGCCAGCGTCCGCGAGGTCGCAAAACGGGCGGGCGTCTCGATCGGCGCAGTGCAACATCATTTCTCGACCAAGGACGAGATGTTCGCATTCGCACTGCGAACACTCGTCGATCGATTGTTGACAAGACTGGCCGAGTCGTCCGCCGACGCGGATCCGCATACCTCTCTGTTCCAGGCACTCTCGCAACTGCTGCCCCTCGACGAACAACGCACGCGCGAGGCACATGTGCTCGCCGCATTTGCCGTGCGTGCCGCGACCAGTGAGTCACTCTCCGAAATCCGCCGGACAACTCTGTTCACAATCCGCACCGGCATCTCGACGGTCCTGATCGGGATCGGAACCCCGGAAGCGGAAACCAGAGCGGCACTCCTACTTTCAACCGTAAACGGGTTGGCACTCGACGCACTCGGAAGCCCCGCCATGTATCCGCCGCAGTACCTCGATCACGCTTTGGAAACCGTAATCCGCCTCACCCTGCACGACGCCGAGAACCCGCTCGCCTCCGTCGGGCTCGCCAGCTGACGTGGCAGGAGCAGGACGCTTCGCGCCGAGCCCGTCCGGTGATCTCCATCTGGGAAACCTCCGAACCGCCCTCTTGGCCTGGTTGTTCGCCCGCGCCAGCGGGCGCGACTTCCTCATTCGGGTCGAGGATCTCGACCGTGTCCGACCCGGCGCGATGGAACGGCAACTCGACGATCTGCGGGTGCTCGGCCTCACCTGGGACGGCCCGGTCGTCCTACAGTCACACCGTCTTCCCTTGTACCACAAGGCCATCGAACTATTACGCGAGCGTGACCTGACCTATCCTTGCTTCTGCACACGCAAGGAGATTCTGCAGGCACCGTCCGCTCCCCATGCTCCCGACGGCGCCTACCCCGGCACGTGTCGAAACCTGTCGGAGGCCGAACGCGCCGAGAAATCAGCAAGCGGCCGATCCCCCGCACTGAGGCTACGGGCCGGCATCGACTCGTTCACCGTGCACGACGAACTGTTCGGCGAAGTGACGGGACAAGTCGACGACGTCGTCCTGCTCCGCGGTGACGGAGTACCCGCCTACAACCTCGCCGTTGTCGTCGACGACGGCGCCCAGAACATCGACCAGGTGGTCCGCGGCGACGACCTCCTGACCTCGGCTCCACGCCAGGCCTACCTTGCTCGACTGCTCGACATCGAACCACCGTCGTACGCGCACGTTCCTCTCGCTGTGAACAGTGAAGGCAAACGACTCGCGAAGCGCGACGGCGCCGTGACTCTTGCAGATCAACTCGAGGCCGGACGCAGTGCCGAACAGGTTCTGACGATGATCGCGTCGAGCATCGGTCTCGCCGAACCCGGCGAAGTTGTCACACCACCACTATTGGCGGATCGATTCAATTCTCGGAAGATCCCCCGGACCCCGTGGATTTTCCCGGCGAAGTAAGCGAAGGATCAATTTGCACCTCGACGGAGCAAAGGGTCAATTGTCCGATATGACCAAGCCGTCCGCAATAGCTATTCGTTGGCAATTCCCCAATAGTGAAGTACGGTCGAGACTGGCGAAGGCATTCCAGGGCGAGTGGTCCCTGCAAAACTACGGCCGGGATCTGAACCTGGAATCCGACCGCAGGACCCACTTGCAGCATCCACGCTGACACGCACGTGCGGCACGGGAGACTCAGGACGAAAAGGAATACGCATGGTCCGCGAGCTTCGCGAGGCACTCGACGACCATCAATTCGAGGTGTTGTATCAACCCCAGGTCAATCTGAACTCGTCAGCAATTATCAGCTATGAAGCCCTGCTGCGGTGGCGCCATCCACTTCGAGGGTTGATCGAGCCTCAAGATTTCATGCGCTCCGCCGAGTCTTCCGGGCTCATCATTCCCATCGGATTACAAGCTCTGGACATGATTTGCACCCAAACAGCGTCGTGGCCCGAGCGCATGATGGTCGCCGTCAACTTTTCGCCTCGCCAACTCGCTACCCCGCACGCAGCTCACGAGATCCTCGGAGCGCTCGACAGTTCTGAAACCCCACTGAGCAGAATTATCGTGGAAGTCACCGAACTCGGCGTCGTGGGTCAGCATGCCGCCGAGACTCTTCACATCCTGCACAACGAAGGAATTCGAATTGCCCTCGATGATTTCGGGGCGGGCTTCGCATCGTTCTCCGCGTTATCGGAATTGCCGCTCGACATTCTCAAGATCGACCAATCGTTGACCTGGGCCGTCAGCGCAGCGGGTCGTGCTGGAGATCGCGCCTTCATGGTCATGGAGTCCATCACCGACATCGCTCGGAAGCTCGGTCTTGATTCGATAGCCGAGGGCGTAGAAACCGCCGAACACGCAGCCAACGTCCTGCGAGCCGGCTGCGACATGGGCCAGGGCTATTACTTCGGGAAGCCACTTCCTGCGTCGTCCATCGTCACTCCCGTGTGAGCGCTAGCCACTTCAGTACGACGCCACGTCAGTACGACGACGATGCACTCGCTATGAGTGCGACTACGAGAATCACGGCAAAAATCGCCAAGAAAGCCGCTCCGACCGCAATTCCGGCAATCGCAAGCCCGCGTCCCTCTTGACCTGTCTGCTTGATCTGATTGAGCGCGACAATTCCCAAGATGATTCCGACGATTCCGCCGACGCTGTAGAAGCAACCGCCTGCAAGCGATACAACCAGCGATGCAATTGCGAGACCATTGGTGCCGACCGGCTGCATCGGCGGTGCGTACCCACCCGTGAATTGATTCGGTTGACCGTACGGGTTCGGAGGTTGGCCGTACTGAGCTTGTCCGTACTGAGCCTGTCCGTATTGTCCGGGTTGCTGATATTGATTCTGCTGATATTGATTCGGCGGTCCGAAATTCTGCGGCGGCAGGTATGGGTTGGGTTCACCAATCCCACCCGGCTGAGGCGTATTACCGGGCGGGTTGTACGACGGCGGCGGATAACCCGGGTACTGCTCGTTGGGAGTGGTATATCCGGGAACTTCAGGTGAAGACTGCGTTTCGGACGGGGACACGCCGTACCCCTCGGGAGGCAGGCTCGGAAATTCTCCGTATCCAGGTTTTGCCTGGTAATCACTCGAAGAATCGTCGTTGTTGCCCCCGGAACTCGTCATACAACGCAGCCTAAACCACAGGTGACCTCCGAATCCAAGTGAGCAGATGTCATCCACATAGCTCTTTGATCCCAGTAGGGTCATATCCACTGTCACACTCGAGCGCGATATTTACGACTGAGGGGAACACATGACAACCGGCGGGTACGACCCCAACCAGAATCCAGAAGGCGGGAAGCAATTCCCGCCCCAGGATCCATATGGCCAGCAGGGAACACCTCCTCCCGGAAGTTACCCACCTCCCGCCGGCCCTCCGCAGGGTGGAAGTTATCCCCCGCCCGGCGGCTACCCGCCCCCACAGGGCAACTTCCCTCCGCCCCCTCAGGGTGGAAGCTATCCCCCTCCCGGCGGAAACTACCCGCCGCCCGGCGGTTACCCGCCACCTCCCGGAGGCGGCAACTTCCCTCCGCCGCCCGCCAATGACTACGGCGCAGGATTCGGTGGACCGCAGCTTTCCGTGGGTGCCGCGCTGAATTACGGCTGGGAACGCTTCAAGAACAATGCGTTGACGTGGATCGGCATCACTGTTGTCGCGGGCTTGATTTCCTTTGGCATCAACCTGTTGTTCGGTGGCTTCGACTTCTCGACAGACGGTTCGACTTCGGTGTCGGCGTTGAGCATCATCGGCGGATTGGTCTCGATCGTCGTCAGCATTCTGATCCAGGCTGCCTACGTTCGAGGTGCCCTCCATGAAGTCGACGGCAACAAGCCTGCTTTCGGCTCCTTCTTCCAGTTCTCGAACATCGGCGCCGTTATTCTGGCGAGCATCTTGGTCGGGTTCGCGGTAGCGATCGGCCTCGTCCTGCTGATCATTCCGGGCATCGTCATCGCGTTCCTGACCTACTTCACGTTGCAGTTCGTGATAGATCAGGATCAGGATCCCGTCACCGCAATCAAGTCGAGCGCCAGCGTCATCTCCAAGAATGTCGGCCCGCTGCTTCTCCTGGCACTCGCGGCAATCGGCATCAATCTCGTTGGCGCACTGCTCTGCGGTCTCGGATTGCTGGTCACCGGACCGGTCACTCTCATCGCAGGCACCTACGCGTATCGCGTCATCACAGGACGCTTCGTAGCAGCACTCTGATCAGGCTTCATCCGATTACTGAAGGCCCTGCGGTTCCACGTGAAACCGCAGGGCCTTCGGTGTGTTCTGCGCAACTGGACGGTCGCCAACTCGCATCCGAGCGCCTTGTGGTGCTTGGATGACGGACGTGACAGCTCAGGATCAGCAAGACGAATCGACCCACGAAACCAAATTTGCGCACGTCAGCCGGGGTTATTACCCGACGATCGTCGCGCTGTTCACCGCGACGCTGCTGATCTCGAACGTTGCGGCGACCAAAGGGGTCGCCTTCTTCGCGGATTCCGAGTTCTCGCTCGGTCCCTTGCAGATTCTGCCCATCATCACCGACGGCGGCTTCTTCTTGTTCCCGCTCGCCTATGTCCTCGGTGACGTGCTCAGCGAGGTCTACGGCTTCAAAGCGACCCGACGCGCGATCTACCTGGGCTTCGGCGCACTGATCCTTGCTGCCGCGTGCTTCTGGATTGCCGTGCAGCTCCCGTCGGCGGCGTTCTACGAGAACCAGGCCGCCCTCGAAACCGTAGTGGGCGTCATTCCCCGGCTACTGGTCGCAGGCTTGGCCGCCTATCTCGTCGGCCAGCTCCTGAACTCCCTAGTGCTGGTCATGATGAAGAAGCGTATGCAGGAGAAGCACCTGTGGGCGCGGCTGATCGGCTCGACCGTCGTCGGCGAATTCGCCGACACCCTCATTTTCTGTTCCATCGCGGCCGGTGTCATCGGCATCAGCACGTGGGAAGACTTCATCAACTACGTGCTTGTCGGCTTCCTGTGGAAGACGCTTGTCGAGATTCTGGTCATGCCGATCACCTACCGCGTCATCGCTTACGTGAAGAAGCGCGAGCCGACCTACGCCTGAGGCGCAGGCGTCTTCGCCGCATAGAACTTTCCGAGCATGTCCGCTTTGAAGTCGTGGAAATATCCGCCTTCGATGCTGGCTCGGATGTCGTCGACCAACTTCACGGTGAATCGCTCGTTGTGGATGGTGCAGAGCGTCGACGCGAGCATTTCCTTCGCCTTGAAGAGGTGATGGATGTACGCGCGGGTGTAGTTGGCGCAGGTGTAGCAGTCGCACTCGTCGTCGATAGGCGTGAAGTCACGACGGAATCGGCTGGTGTTGATGTTGAACCGGCCGGAGCGGACGTAGATCGCGGCATTGCGAGCAACACGCGACGGGTTGACGCAGTCGAAGGTGTCCGCACCGTTCTCGATTGCGACGAAGAAGTCGTCCGGTTCACTGATACCGAGCATGTGACGCGGTTTGTTCTCGGGTAGCTCCTCGTTGCACCAGCGCACGATCGTTCCGAGGTTCTGCTTCTCCAAAGCACCGCCGATGCCGTAACCGTCGAAGCCGTATCCGTTCTCGCCTTCGATCGACTCGAGGCCGCGGCAGGCCTGACGACGCAGATCCTCGTACTGCGCGCCTTGGATGACGCCGAAGAGCGCCTGATAGGGCTTGTCGGCGCGTTCGGCGGTGAGCTTCTCGTGCTCGTTGATGCAGCGGATCGCCCACGCCTGCGTGCGCTCGACCGATCGCTCCTGGTAGCCGCGGGTGTTGAGCAGCGTAGTGAGCTCGTCGAACGCGAACATGATGTCGGCGCCCAGCTGATGCTGGATCTGCATCGACACCTCAGGGGTGAAGCGATGCTTACTGCCGTCGAGGTGCGATTTGAACGTCACGCCCTCGTCGTCGACCGTCGCGAGACGCTCCTTGCCCTTCGCGATGACGTCGTCGGACTGCACGCCGACGGCCTCCATCGCGAGCACCTTCTTGAACCCGACACCAAGCGACATGACCTGGAAGCCACCGCTGTCGGTGAAGGTGGGCCCGTCCCAGTTCATGAACTTGCCCAGCCCGCCGGCCTCGTCGACGATGTCGGGTCCCGGCTGCAGGTAAAGGTGGTACGCGTTGGCGAGCAACGACTGCGCACCGAGTTCCTTCATGGACTCGGGCAGCACGGCCTTGACCGTGGCCTTGGTTCCGACGGCCACAAACGACGGCGTCGCGATGTCACCGTGCGGTGTGTGGATGGTGCCGGTTCGTCCGAGCCGGTCCTCGAGCCTGGTCCCAATGGTGAAAATCGACTCGGGACGCTTGTCGACAGAGGGCACGGGCGGTGTCGGTAGTGCAGAAGTCACGGGCTCAATCCTGTCACAGCTACAGAAAGGGCCACGTCGTCCAGCATCGCCCCGTCACGATCCCGAAGATGCCGACGCCGCAATTGTTGCGGTGAGCGCAGCGGTGGTGGCTGCCTGCGTCGCGGCGATCGACTGCCGCACTGCCTCGCTCGCCCAGTTTCCCTGCGACAACACCTTCGCTCGCGCTTTCGCCGACTTGAACTGATCGGATGGAACGATCACCTTGAGCATGTTCGCGCCTGCCAGGATCGACACCAATGCGCCTTCGGCGGGAGCGGGTTGGCGGACGCCCAGCAGAATCTCACGCAGCACGAAGCGCAGTTGATCCTCGTACTGCGGGTTGGTTGCCGGCCATCTGACGCTCGGAAAGATCCCGAGCACTTGATGTTCCACGGCCGTCACAATTCCGCGGGCTTGCATGCCTGCATAGAGCGCCTTGCGTGCGCCCTTCGCAAGTCGGTTCACCACCGCAGTCGGCCGGGCCGGTGGCTTCTCGGCCAGCCGTGCCAATGCAGCGTTGAGAGTGGGATCCGCGAGTGGCCGATTGTCGATAACGACTGCCCGCGCCCGCCATCCGGAGCCGTCAAGGCGGACGCGGTCGGCAAGGACGAGTTCGACCAGCAGCGCGCCTCCGAGCGCAACGTCGACGTAGGACGACGATTGCAGCAGCTTTCCGCTGACGTCGTCGGTGGCAAGCAACAACAGATCCTCGGCAATCAGCATGCTCACCACCGTAGTTGCGCGATTAGATCTCCGCGCCCACGAATTGGCTGTTGTACAGACGGAAGTAGGCGCCGCGGGATTCGAGCAAGGCGTCATGGCTCCCCTGCTCCACGATGCGGCCTTCCTCCATCACCACGATCAGGTTCGCATCACGGATTGTCGAAAGACGGTGCGCGATGACAAAACTGGTGCGGTCGTTGCGCAGGACCGCAGTGGCGCTCTGGACCAGCAGTTCGGTGCGTGTATCCACCGAACTGGTCGCCTCGTCGAGGATCAGGATGGACGGCTGCGAGATGAAGGCGCGGGCGATGGTGATGAGCTGCTTCTCGCCGGCACTGACGTTGCTGCCTTCCTCGTCGATGACAGTGTCGTAGCCCTCAGGCAGGGAGTGTACGAACTTGTCGACGTAGCTCATCTCGGCCGCGCGACGAATTTCCTCGTCGGTGGCACCAGGTTTGCCGTACGCGATGTTCTCGCGGATGGTTCCACCGAACAGCCACGCGTCCTGCAGAACCATGCCGATGCGTGAACGCAGATCGTCTCGCGTCATGTCGGCGATGTCGACGCCGTCCAAAGTGATTCGGCCCGAATTGAGTTCGTAGAACCGCAGGATGAGGTTGACGAGGGTGGTCTTGCCGGCGCCGGTGGGGCCGACGATCGCCACCATCTGACCCGGCTCGGCGGTCAGGGACAAGTCCTCGATCAACGGCTGTTCCGGCTTGTAACTGAACGTGACGTTCTCGAACTTGACGCGGCCCTTGTCGACCGTGGGCGACTTCGCGCCCTTCGGGTCCTCCGACTGCTCCTCTTGGTCGAGCAGCGCAAAAACGCGCTCGGCCGAGGCGACGCCGGACTGCAGCAGATTGGTCATCGACGCGATCTGCGTGAGCGGCTGCGTGAACTGCCGCGAGTACTGGATGAACGCCTGCACGTCACCGAGCGTCATCGTTCCGGATGCGACGCGCATACCGCCGACCACTGCGATGGCAACGTAGTTAAGGTTGCCGAGGAACATCACGGCCGGCATGACCAGACCGGAGATGAACTGCGCCTTGAAGCTCGACTCGTACAGATCCTCGTTCTGCTTGCGGAAGCGCTCCTCGACCTCCTGCTGGCGGCCGAACACCTTGACCAACTCGTGGCCGCTGAACGCTTCCTCGACCTGTGCATTGATTCCGCCGGTGCTCTTCCACTGCGCGACGAAGTGCTTTTGTGAACGCTTCGCGATGAACGCCGTGACCATGATCGACAGCGGAACAGTTGCCACCGCAATCAGGGCGAGTAGCGGTGAGATCCACAGCATCATCACCAGAATGCCCAGGACGGTCATCACCGACATGACCAGCTGACTGAGCGTCTGCTGCAAGCTCTGCGCGACGTTGTCGATGTCATTGGTCACGCGGGAGAGAACATCACCGCGGGCATGGGTATCGAAGTACCGCAAGGGAAGTCGGTGAATCTTCTGCTCGACGTCCTCACGCAACCGGCGAACGGTTCGCTGCACCACGATGTTGAGCAGATACGCCTGCAACCAACTGAACAGCGACGCACAGACGAACAGCAGCAGCACGATCATCAAGACCTTGCCGACGGCGTCGAAATCGATTCCGGTTCCGGGCACAACGGCCATGCCGGACACCATGTCCGCGAGCTGACCTTGCCCCGAGGCACGCAACCCCTCGACAGCCTGTTCCTTTGTAGTCCCCGGCTGGAGTTGCTTGCTGACGATGCCGTCGAAGATCAGGTTGGTGGCATTTCCCAGGATCTTCGGAGCGATCGAGGAAAGCACAACGCTTACGGTCACTAGAGCGAAGATCAGGACGACGATCGGCTTGTCCGGGCTCAAGCGTCCGAGGAGACGCTTGAGAGAAGGGCCGAAGTTCATGGCCTTCTTGGTGGGATCGCCGCCCCCGGGCGGGCCGATGGGAGGCGAGGAAGTCGGTCGATTACTCATGATGCGTCCTGTACGGCTAGCTGAGAGGCGACGATTTCGCCGTAGGTAGGACAACTGACCACGAGTTCGTCGTGCGTGCCGATCCCCACGATGGCACCGTCGTCGAGCACGATGATCTGATCGGCTTCCACGATAGTGGAAATGCGCTGCGCGACAACGACGATGCAGGCGTCTTGCGTGACCGGCCGGAGCGCCGCACGCAGCCTCGCATCAGTAGTGAGGTCGAGTGCCGAGAAGGAATCATCGAACAGATAGATCTGCGGCTTACGCACCAACGCTCTGGCGATGGCGAGTCTCTGACGCTGACCGCCCGATACCGTCGTACCGCCTTGTGCCACCGGTGTGTCCAGACCTTCGGGCATGGCACGGACGAAGTCGGCAGCTTGGGCGATCTCGAGGCACTCCCACAGCCATTCGTCGGTTGCTTCGGGGTTTCCGTAGCGAAGATTGGTGGCGACGGTGCCGGAGAACAGGTATGGCTTCTGCGGGACCAGACCGATCACCGAACAGAGCAGTTCCGTGTCGATGTCACGGACGTCGACTCCACCCACCGATACCGATCCGGAAGTGGAGTCGATCAATCGCGGAATGAGGTTGAGCAGAGTCGTCTTTCCCGATCCCGTACCGCCGATGATCGCTGTCGTCTTACCTGGTTCGGCGCGGAAGGTGATGTCGCGCAATACGGGTTCTTCAGCTCCGGGGAACTGGAACTGAGCGCCACGAAGTTCGACGACTCCCGGGTCCTTCAGCTCTCGGACCGGATTCTCGGGCGGGATCACCGACGAATCCGTGTCGAGGACCTCGGAGATACGTTCGGCGCACACCGACGCACGCGGCAGCATCACCGCCATGAAGGTGGCCATCATGACGGCCATCAGGATCTGCATGATGTAGCTGAGCATCGCGGTGAGCGAGCCGATCTGCATCGAGCCCTCGTTGATCTGATGGCCACCGAACCAGATGACCGCGACGCTGGTGACATTGCTGATCAGCATCACGAGCGGGAACATCAGTGCCATGAGGCGGCCGACGCCGAGTGCAGTCTCCGTCAGTTCGCGGTTGGCGTCGCCGAAACGCTCTACCTCGTACGGTTCCCGTACAAACGCTCGGACGACGCGGATGCCCGTGATCTGTTCGCGAAGAACACGGTTGACGGCGTCGAGGCGGCCCTGCATGACCCGGAATCCGGGGACCATCCGGGCAATCAGGAAACCCATCGAGACCACGAGGAGCGGGACGCTGATCCCGAGGATCCAGGACAGATTCAGGTCCTGGCGCAGTGCCATGATGATGCCGCCGACGCACATGATCGGCGCCATGACGAGGATCGTGCAACTCATCACGACCATCATCTGCACTTGCTGGACGTCGTTGGTGTTGCGGGTGATCAGCGAAGGCGCACCGAAGTGCCCGACCTCTCGGGCCGAGAACGTCCCGACCTGATGCAGCACCGACGCTCGGAGGTCGCGTCCGACGCCCATGGCGACTCGCGCACCGAAGAAGACGGCACCCACCGAGCACAGGATCTGCGTCAGCGTGACCATGAGCATCATCCCGCCGGTGGAGAGGATGTAGCCGGTGTCGCCTTTGGTCACGCCGTTGTCGATGATGTCGGCGTTGAGACTCGGAAGGTAAAGAGCCGCCATAGTCGAAATAAACTGCAGGACGACAACGCCCGTGAGTTCGCCCCGGTACGGCGTCAGATAAGTGCGCAGCAGCCTGATCAGCATAGTGAGCGAAGGTTACCAATCCTGGCCGACATGTGCCGCTGGATATTTCGATACCGGGAAAACAGCTGTGCGCCTTTATTAACCGCAGGGGGTTAATAAAGGCGCACAGCGGTCAAGCGGTCAAGCGGTCAAGCGGATGTGGACTGCAGTTCTGCTTCCTTCTCGTCACGGAGGGCCTTGCTGAGCTTCTCGCCCTCGATGTCGACGTTCGGCAAAATCTTGTCCAGCCACTTCGGCAGCCACCACGCCTTGTCGCCGAGCAGTGCCATGACGGACGGGATGATCACCATTCGCACGATGAAGGCGTCGAAGAACACTGCCGCAGCGAGCGCGAATCCGATCGACTTGATGAACGAGTTCGGTTCTGCGATGAAGGCGCCGAACACGGAGATCATGATGACCGCGGCCGCACTGACCACTCGGGCACCGTGGTTGAAGCCGATAGTCACGGCTTCCTTCGCGGTTGCACCGTGGACGTACTCCTCACGCATACGCGTCACGAGGAACACCTGGTAGTCCATCGCCAATCCGAACACCACGCCGATCAGGAAGATCGGCATGAAACTCACGAGCGGTTGCGGGTTCGAGATGATGCCCAACCAACCGTGCTGGAAGATCGCCACCGTCGCACCGAATGTCGCGAGCACGCTGAGCAGGAAGCCGAGCGTCGCAGTCAGTGGAACCAGGATCGAGCGGAACACCAAGAGCAACAAGATGAATGCAAGGCCGACCACTACGGCAAGGTAGGGCACCAGTGCATCCTTCAGCGTGTCCGAGACGTCGCCTTCGAGTGCGGTCTGACCGGTGATGCCGTAGCTGACGCCGATCGAATCGTTGAGTCCTGATTCGGCTCCGCGGAGGCTGGACACCAGGTCCATGGTTGCCGGATCTGTCGGACCACTCTTCGGAGTGATCAGTACCTGTGCGGTAGTGCCGGCGTCGTTGACCCGGACGACCTGTGCGTTCTGGACGTCACTGAAGCTCGAGATGGTCGAGACAACCTCCGCGAACGCCTCTTCGGCAGAAACACTGGCATCCTTGGCGTCGACGACGGCGATCAGCGGTCCGTTTCGGCCGTCACCGAAACCCTCGTCGATGAGGTCGTATGCCTGACGCGCACTCGTAGCCGGGTCACCGGTGGCCTCCGACGGCAACGCGAGGCTCAATCCTGTTGCGGGTAGGGCCAATGCACCCAGAAGGACTACACCACCGATCAGCGGAACGAGCGGACGACGGACGACGGCGTTGATGAATCGCATGGCCAACTTCGGCTTGCCCGAATCCTGGTCTTCAGACTCCTCAGCACGCTTGCTGAGGAAGGGGATCTTGCCGGCAAAAGCCTTGCGCCCGAACATACCCAGGATCGCGGGCAGCAAGGTCAAAGCGATCAGGACCGCGATCAGCACGGTGAAGGCTGCTGCCGCACCCATGTCCGAGAGGAACGGGATACCGACGACACGCAACGCGACCAGCGCGATGATGACCGTCAAACCGGCGAATACGACTGCGGAACCGGCAGTTCCGACAGCGCGGCCAGCTGCTTCGGCACGGTTGTCGGTGAGCGTGAGCTCATGCCTGAACCGGGACATGATGAACAGCGAGTAGTCGATCGCTACCGCCAGGCCGATCATGATCGCCAGGGTCGGAGTCATGGAACTGAGATCCATGAACCCGGTGGCGACAGTGATTCCGAGGCTGCCGATAGCGATACCGATGATTGCGGTGAGGAGCGGAAGCCCCGCGGCCACAAGCGAACCGAACGTGATGGCTAGAACGACGGCGGCAACGGCGATGCCGATCAGCTCGGTGACACCACCGGGCATCTCCGCTTCCTGCGCAGCCGAACCACTGACCTGGACATTGAGCCCCGCAGCTCGCCCGACATCGGCTGCGGAGTTGATCGAATCACGCAAGGCTTGGTCGAGATCGGCGAAGTCACCGCTGAACGGAACCTCGACGTACCCGACCGTTCCATCGGCACTGAGCGGGGACAACGCACGCGCGTCGTCCACGGCCTGCGTCTCGGAAGTTCCAGCGGCAGCTGCCTTTTCCTTGAACATCGCAACCATGGAGTCGTTGCCGGTAACCGGATTGACCAGCGCCTTCGCGGCCTGTTCCGGAGTGGCAGTTGCCGGGTCCACCTTGGCAGAGTCGGCGACCTTGTCGATGCCGCGGATACTCGTGAGCATCTCGTCCATGGCCTTGACGTTCGCCGGGTCAGCCAGGGTTGTACCTGCCGGAGCCTCGACGACGTATCGGGCGCTCAGCGAATCCATCGGATTGGGAGCACCGGGGAACCGCTCAGCCATCAAGTCCTGGGCCTGCTGCGCCGGCGTTCCCGGAATGGAGAAGGAATCTTTGGTGGGGCCGGACAGCGTTGCTGCCCCGACACCCATCAGGACCAGGATTATCAGCCAAACACTGAGGACCGCGCCCTTTCGCCGATAGGCGAACTTGCCGATCCGATAAAGATAGGTGGCCACGACGGGCTCCTTGCTGTTTCGGTGCGTGTACGTGGACAGGTTTTACGAGTGGATCTCAGAAGCGGTGCCTCCGAGACGCGGTGGCGGTGCGGGCAATCCCGCACGAATCTGCCGAAAAGCGTCGTGGACCAGCTCTTCCGGACTGGAGGCCTCCGACTTTCCGCCAGTCCAGATGTCGATTACCGATTTAGCGGCTCCACCCACCGCTCCAAGGAGGAGAGTCGGGTAGAGGTCCCGTTCGGCGTCCGTACCGGTACGTTCCGCCAAGGCCTGAACGACTGCACGGTTGATCCGCTGATGCATGTCTGCGGCATCCCGATAGAGCGCGGGGCTCGAATCCGACAGCAGCCAGATACTCGCCTTCTCACTCCCGCTCGGACCTGAGTCGTTCACGATTTCGACCACAAGGTTTTCGAGCACGTCGAGGATAGGTTCGTCGGCGGGCCGGGCTGCAAGCGCCTCGATCCACAAAGTCACCGATTCCTCGAAACTGGCGAGCACTGCCTCTTCCTTGCTGGAGAAGTAGTTGTGGAATGTCCTCGTCGACACTCCGGCCTCGGATGCGATTGCGTCAGCGGTGACGCATTCGATTCCCAGCGCGCGAGCCAGCCGCGCCGCCGCACCGCTGAGTGCGGCACGGGTTGCTGCCTTCTTGCGGTCGCGCAGGCCTGGTTCGATGATCACTCCAACACGGTACCGAACTTGCAGACCTCTGCAACTTTGCAGAGCTCTGCAAGATTGTGCAATCGAACACACCACCCGGAACATCGAGGTGTGGCTCACACCCCTACTCGCTAAACGCCTGGACAAGGCGACCGGAGAAGTTTCCGACCCGACACGCTGTATGACATCACGACTCAAGTTGACACGCATATCAACAGAGGCTGACATACTTTGCTAATCATTAACCACAACGAGTTCGATGAAGGAAGCTGATGGATCCGCTCCTGCATACTTGGCCGGTTTCATCCTCGGTCATGGTGTGGGGCTCCAAGACCGGACGCGGCACGGTCCTGCGTCTCGCGCACCTCACCATCGGATTCTGCTCCCTCAATTTCTCGCTCGTGGCTTACCTCTTTTTCTTCAGCACAGAAGGCCCCGAGGGACCATTTGCGCGCGCCTGGCTGGTCGGTGTCGCGACGATCAACTTGATTCCGACTTTCCTTTGGTTCGCCGGCCGAATCAAAGGGGGACGCGCGCTCAAGCTCTACGGACTGTGGGCGGATATCGGCACCGCCTCCACTGTCATCGCATACTCCAGTCCCAACACCGCGCTGTTCGGCGCAGTCCTTTTTGTCGCCACCGGCGCCTACTTCACGTATTTCCTCGACTACCGCTGGCTGGCCTTCCACCTGGCCTTCACCACGACGTTTGTCATCGCCCTGACCGTTCTCGGATTGACGAACGCCGAGTACTCGGCAACCAGCGTGATCGCGCGCACCGACATCGTACTGTGTGCCGTGATCTTCATTCCGGCCACGATTCAGTTGAGCTGGCGACAATTACTTTCGCGCGCAACGGGATCCAAGGTAGACGCACTCACTGGTCTCCTGAACCGACGCGGACTGTGGGAGATGTCAGAGCATATCTGGTCGGTCGCGTCGGTAAATCGTGCCGACATCGCTGTTGCCGTCGTCGACATCGACAAGTTCAAGGCGGTGAACGACACGTTCGGTCATGAGGTCGGTGACGCCGTCATCATCCGAACGGGAACGCGCCTTCAGGAGCATGTGAACGGTTTCGGTTACGCCGCGCGCACGGGCGGCGAGGAGTTCACCGTCGTGATGATCGGTACCCCGTACGGATTGCGCAAACGAATCGCAACCCTACCCAAAGCAGTAGTGAGCGCTTCTGACAGTCCGTTGTCCACAGTCAGCGTCGGAGCAGCGACGCTACCTTTCATCCCGCACCAGGAGGAATTCGACTACAACGAGTTCTCCCGAGCGATCATTGCGGCCGATCATCTGATGTACGAGGCGAAGGCCGCGGGCGGCAACGCGGCCAACACTGCGCCTACGACTGTTCCGCGTCCCAGGCGGACAGTCTGAAAACGCGCTGCATCAGCGCCGATTCCACGCTTCGGGATCTGCCGTCAGCTCGTGAATGAAGTCGGGCAATTCACCGCCTGCGACATCGGTGAGGCTGACATTTTCGAGCACGGCGCGAAGGTTGACGCGCACTGCAATCCACACCTCTTTGAGCGGTGTTGCCGGTCCCCCGTAGTCGACGTCTTCCGGTCGCTGGCCCCGAATCGAGGCAAGCGGTCCTTCGACAGCGCGGATGACGTCGGCAATCGTGATCTCGTCCGCGGACCGAGCGAGCCAGTACCCGCCGTCCGGGCCCCGGCGGCTGTTGACGAGGCCGCCGCGCCGCAAGTCAGAGAGCACCGCTTCCAGGAACTTGTGGGGTATGACCTGGGATTTGGCGAGAAACTCGGCCTTGGCCGGGTCCGGACCGACTGCCGCAAGCTCGACCAGAGTCCGCACGGCGTAGTCCACCTTCGCGGTGATATGCACCGGCAATTCCTACCATTGTTCTATGGAAAGCCGCAACAAACCCGCAAGATACTTCTCACAAAAGGTTCCGTGATGTTACACATTAATGCATGATGTAACGATCAGAGCGAGAGAATAGGACAAATAGCGTGTGGGAAACCCTCGTCGAGTCATGGCGGTCACTGCTCGAACCACTCCATGACCCGGTCACGCTCGCAATCCCCGCGTTTGTCATCTTCCTCGGCATCGAGTGGTTCGCCGCCCGCGCACTCGAAGATCATCCGGACGATGCCGACGGACGCGCACAGCCCGCGCAGGGTGGATACCGCCACATCGACGCTCGGACCAGCATCCTCCTCGGATTGGTGTCGATCGCCACCAGCACGTTCTGGAAAGCGCTGGCCCTGATCGGCTATTCGGCGATCTGGGTGTACCTCGCGCCGTGGCATCTGTCGCCCACCGCCTGGTACACCTGGGTAATCCTGCTGCTCGGAATCGATGTCCTCTACTACGCGTATCACCGCATCGCGCACCGAGTTCGAGTCGTCTGGGCTACGCACCAGGCTCACCATTCGAGCGAGTACTTCAATTTCAGCACCGCGCTGCGGCAGAAGTGGAACAACAGCGGCGAGATCATCATGTGGCTGCCACTACCGTTCCTCGGGATTCCGCCGTGGATGGTGTTCGTCGGCTTCTCCGTCAGCCTCGTCTACCAGTTCTTCGTCCACACCGAGCGTGTCGGAAAGCTCTGGCGCCCGATCGAATTCATCTTCAACACACCCTCACATCATCGCGTCCACCACGGTTCCGACGCCGAGTACCTTGACCGCAACTACGCCGGGATCCTCATCATCTGGGACCGGATGTTCGGCACATTTGCGGCCGAAACCCACAGGCCCACCTACGGACTCACGACACCGGTGGGAACGTACAACATCTGGAAGCTCCAAACGCGCGAATACGCTGCCATCGCCCGTGATTGGAAGGCGTCGACCTCGTGGCGGCAGCGAGCAGGCTATGTATTCGGCCCTCCGGGCTGGGCGCCGAAAGCTGCAGTCACGTCAACAGAATCCACAGCCCCGTCGCACTGAGCAACAGAAGACTCAGCGCGAGCGCTGCTCCCATACCCAAAGCAGGCGTTGCCTTTTCAGCTGAGAACTGGGCCAACCGTCTGGGCCGCGACCGACGTTCGTAAACCATCACCGCAACGACAAGCGCCGCAGCGAGGGATGGCCCGATCAGGGCCAACGAACCGAACGGCGGCAACCACCTCAGGCAGGCGGCGGACAAGCCGAGGATCGACAGACTCGTCCGCACGAGCGAGAGCGATGTGCGCTCGGACTGTAGGCCCCTATCTGGCGGCGAGAGTCCTTCCGAAGGTTCCAGCGTGGTCAATCAGTTCACAACCTCGACCACCAGGACTGTCGCGCAGATCACCAGCACGATGCCGACCACCGGCGCCATCAGCGGCACCGGCAACGAGCGCTCGGCACGGAGCGCTCGCTCGGCACTGATCCAGTGGACAAAAGAAGTGATGGCGATCAGAGCGCCGCCGACGAGCAGCAACGCCGCCAAGCCGACGCGAACCGTCGGGTTGAGGATGTCGCCGCCGAAGGCCTCGAGTCCGACGCCCGACGCGACAAAGGCCGTCGATGTGCGGATCCAGGCCAGATATGTCCGCTCGTTGGCGAGGGTGAACCGTGGATCGGGGTCTTCACCCGTTCGGAACGGCCTCCATCGGGGCATCACCTATTCATTCCGTCCCGGCAGAATTCGCCCGCAGCCTTCGGAACGGACAACAAGAAAGGAAGGTCATGTCCTTAATCTTCCCTACCCGCCCCGAAGGAGTGCGAATCGGGTGGACGTAATTCAGTTCGCGGCGAGCGAGACCAGGAAGTCCACCGAGCCACTGCCGTCGACGGTGACAAAGCCGAGCGACGGGGGTTCGACGCCGAAATCGGTCCAGGTGACCGGAATCGAGCCCGAAGCAATCAGAGAATCCCCCGAGTGCAGCACAGTCATGTCGACCGATACCGGCTTGGATTGGCCTTTGAGTGTCAAGGTTCCCGACACCGTGACCGTTGCAGTTGTGCCGTCGGCCGGCACGGCCGACAGGTCCACCGGCGAGTCGATCGTGAACGTCGCCGTCGGGTAGGTGCTGGTATCCATCACATTGCCAGTGAACTGGCCATCGCGCCGATCCGAGTCGGTCTTGATGCCCGCCACCTGCACGGTCACTTCGCCGGCCGTGAGCTTCTCGCCCTCGACGGTGGCGTTTCCGCTCACCTCGCCGGTGGTTCCGACGACGGTCACACTCGATCCGTTGAGAATCTCGTGCACGGTGTATCCGGCTGCCGTCTGGTTGTCTCCCTGGCCTGCGACGACGGTCCACTGTCCGTCGATGGATCCGGACGCCGCCTCTGCGCCCTGAGTGGACACTACGGCCGCCGGTGCATCGTCCTCAGCGATGAACTTCCCGTACGCCCACGGCCCCACGAGCAGGGCGAGTACGACCACAACCACTGCTCCACCGATCCACCAGATCTTTTTCATGGGTTCGACGATAGTTGCAGCTTCAACGGTTGTCAGGACTTAGCACCTGGGAGAACGCTGTGAAAGCTCTCCGCAGCAACTGAAGACGAGGGTGCCGTCCGCAACGATTAGTAATCATTTGGTAAAGTAGATTTTGCATTCCGGCCCCCAGCCTGGAATGCACCGGCCGTGCGCGTCGAATCATGCATCGATCCCGATGCGCACGGTCTGCCGAAACACGTATCACACTGGACGAGGGGGCTCGCGATGCCGGACCTGAGCCTCCTGAGCGACGACGAGTTGCGTGAGCGCCGAATCGCCCTCAGTCAATCACTGACTGCCGCAGCCGATTTGATCCCTACCCCGTCACCGTCATTCTTCGAAAAGCTGAAGCAGGACATCGATGCCGCCGCTGCGGAGTGGATCGCCCGCCGCTCCTGAAACCTCGTCAACCTGGGAATGTCACCGGAGGGCGTCCCTCCCCTATAAGAACGAGTGTGGCTCCCGATCTCCCCCGAGGTCGGGAGCCACCTTCGTCCGAATGGCGGATTTCTGCCCAATCCGAATGTTTGTTCCTTGATTACGAAATACGTTCGGAGCGACGGATCCGCCCGGCGGCTGATCAGGTCTGCGTGTCGAACTCACTTTGGCTTCGACACACATGGACACGGGCTTCGACCTGGCCGGTCGCCCGATAGTCCAGCCGGAGCGTGTCCGTCCCCGACAGTCGGCAGCGCTCGCATCGAGGTCTACGAACAAAAAAGCTCCCCACCTGCGTGAACAGGTGGGGAGCTTTGGCGGTGGCGGAGGGATTTGAACCCTCGGACGGGGGTTACCCGTCACACGCTTTCGAGGCGTGCTCCTTAGGCCGCTCGGACACGCCACCGTTGGTGACTTTACCGGATGGAGTGCCCGTGGCCGAAATCGCCAGGTGGAGCGGTATTACGTGAGCTTGTCCTTGATGCTGGACGCGGCGTCCTTGACCTTCTCGCCTGCATCCTTGACGGCCGATTTCACCTGGTCGCCTTTGCCTTCGTTTTCGAGGTCCCGGTCACCGGTAGCGCTGCCAGCAGCTTCCTTGGCCTTGCCCCCGAGGTCCTCGGCCTTGTTCTGAGCCTTGTCTGCGATTCCCATGAGTACTCCTCTGTGAACGCGAACGAATCGCCTTCCGACGATCCGCCGATGCCCTGACGACATCTGCCTCCACCATGCCCTCGTTCACCGGTTCCGGCTACCCGAGTGTGCGATCACTCTCGATGGGGAATACCGATTTCAGGCTCGCTGCTCGCGGAAGAAATCTTCCAAAAGCCCAGCGCATTCGTCCTCGAGGACCCCGCCGCGCACCTGCGGCCGGTAGGTCAATCTTTTGTCTCGAACTACGTCCCATAAAGATCCGACGGCACCGGTTTTCGGCTCCCACGCCCCGAAAACGACTCTGGAAACCCGGGCGAGGACCAGCGCGCCCGCGCACATCGTGCAGGGCTCGAGGGTGACGGCCAGCGTCGCGCCTTCCAGTCGCCAACCGTCGCCGTAGATTTTTGCGGCAGCACGCAACGCGACGATCTCGGCATGCGCGGTCGGATCGGATGACGCTTCCCTGGCATTGGCGGCGCGAGCAACTTCGACGCCGTCGCCGTCGAACACCACGGCGCCGACCGGGACGTCGGCGTCGGAAGCGGAGCGCGCAGCCACGATGGCCGCACGGATCATGCGCTGATCGTCAGCGAGAGTCATCTAGCGCGGGAGCTTGTCGAGCGCTGCGCCGAACTCGGACGCGAACCCGAGTCGCTGCGCGATCATCCCCAACTGCTCGTCCGGATAGAGATCGGTCTCGGCCGCGATGACGGCGAGTACGGGTTCCGGCAGGCCCAGATCGGTGAGGACGGACAGATCGCCCTCTTCCCAGGGTTCGACATCGTCGAGGTCGTCCGGGTCGATATCGGGGATCTCGATGTGCAAGGCGTCGAGGACGTCGGCTGCGATGTCGTAGTCGATGGCGGCAGTCGCGTCGGAAATCAACAACTGCGTGCCCGACGGGGCCGGGCGCAACACGATGAAGAACTCGTCGTCGACGTCGAGAAGACCGAAGACGGCACCCGAACTTCGCAGCTCACGCAGCTGCGTTTCGGCGGCCGAGAGCGAGGTCAACGCGTCGGGCGTCAGTGCCTTGACCGTCCAACGCCCCTCTTCACGGACCACCGCGACACCGAAGCCTTCAAGCTCCTCCGACTGGTTCGAAGAGGCGCTCTTGTTACCCGCGCGCTGTGCACCCATGGCGCAACGGTAGCCCGCCTGGTGCCAGTGAGTGAAGTCCGAGCATCGATGTGCCAACCTGAACTCGTGTCTGCGATCGATTCCGCCCCACCAGTCTGCGTTCTCGGCCTCGGATTGATCGGCGGTTCTCTACTTCGCGCCGCCGTCCGATCCGGCCGTCAGGCGTGGGGTTACAACCGTTCCAGTGAGTCCGCCGACGCGGCGCGAGCCGACGGTTTCGACGCCGACACCGACCTGGTTTCCACACTGCGCAGGGCGAACGAGAGCGGTGCCGTCATTGTGATCGCCGTACCCATGCCTGCCGTCGACGCCACCTTGGCGGCAATCGCCGGGCATGCGCCGAACAATCCGATCACCGACGTCGTCAGCGTCAAGGGTGAAGTGAAGGCCGCGGTCGAACGAGCGGGCTTGAGCGCCAAGTTCGTGGGCGGTCATCCGATGACAGGGACGTCGGCGTCAGGTTGGGCGGTCGGAGATGCAGATCTGTTCGTCGACGCGGTGTGGGTCGTTGCCACCGACGAGGGCGTCGACGCAGACGTGTGGACGCAGGTCGCCGATCTCGCGCTCGACTGCGGCTCGGTGGTCGTGCCTGCCGAATCTCTGGAGCACGACCGAGCAGTCGCGCGTATCTCGCACTTGCCTCACCTGCTCGCGGAAACACTTGCGATCACGGGAGCGGCCGGCGGCGAACTGGCACTCGGGCTGGCTGCCGGATCATTTCGCGATGGCACTCGCGTGGCCGGAAGCGCACCCGGCCTGGTGCGGGCGATGTGTGAGGGCAACCGCGACGCCCTGCTGGTCGCGCTGGACGAAGCGCTCGACCTTCTGCAGGGCGCACGTACCGATCTGCTCGACAACGGCTCGACGGCACGATTGGTGGACGCAGGGTTCGCGGCGCGCGGCGCTTACGAGTCACACGAGCGGTGGGACATCGAAGACGTTCAGGTCGGAGAACCCGACTGGATCGACCGGATGCGAGACGCCGGTCGACGCGGCGGCGTCATCCGGCGATCCGAAACCTAGAAATACGAAACCTAGATACGAGTTGCCAGACCCGGGTAGTCGAGGACAAAGCCTTCGGTGTCGACGGACAGCGTCGAGCTGGACACCGGGGACAGCACACTGATTCCGTCGGTGCCGGAGCTGTACGTGATGGTCGCACCCTCGACGCGCAGGTCGAGAAGGTTGACGTAGACGACCGGAACCTCGGCGTCTTCGATGTCGTTCTGCAAACCGACGCGGCGGATGGGCAGCGTGTTGAAGAACGGACTGAGGATCACGTCGACGTCGAGTGCACCGTCGAACGCCGAGCGCTGATGGCTGGCGCCGTTCTCGACCATCCAGGTACCTTCCTCGTCCCGGCTGATCGACATCTGACGCTCACCGGCGGCCAAGGCGGTCCGCACGGAGAGCCTGCGAGTGATGCCAGCCTCGTCGGTGACCAGGTCGTATGACGCGCTGAATGCCGGGTGCTCGCTGCAGGCTCCACCGATGATTCGGCCGGAAGCCTTGATGCGATTTCCGTTCAGCTGCACACGAACAGACTCCATACGAGGAGCGTTGTGGGCCTGCCAGGTCAATACCGCGGGCCAGGACGCGTCACCGGAAGGTTGGATGCTCACCCGACCACGGTAATGGACGAACGGGCGCGGAGCACCGCTGGTTCGGGTTATTGCTCGGATCAGGGACCTTTCAGGGACTTCGATCGGCCCCGAAGATCTCGATGTAAGGCGTTTCACAACGGTTCTTCGGTAAGGAGCACGCCGCGGACCGAATAGTTGGCAAACGGTGTCGGAGTTCTCGAGTACCGTGCTTCTAGGTCGGTTCGTGAGGAAGGGTGCTGTGACGTCGTCGCGGAGCATGGTGGGTTTGTTTGCCGGTATCGGTGGGCTCGAGTTGGGGCTCTCGGAACATGGGTGGAACACCGAACTGCTGTGTGAAATCGATCCCGGCGCCCAGGCAGTTCTCCGTTCGCGTTTCGCTGACGTGCCGTTGCACGGTGACGTCACCAAACTGCGTGCGCTACCCAGTGACATCGAATTGGTTGCGGCCGGTTTCCCCTGCCAGGACCTCTCGCAGGCCGGCAAGACCGCAGGCATCACCGGCGCGCGTTCGGGCCTGGTGGACGAGGTGTTCCGTCTGGTCAAGCGCAAGAAGGGCCCGCGCTGGCTGTTGATCGAGAACGTTCCGTTCATGCTGCAACTCGGCAAGGGCGCTGCCATGCGGCACATCACCGACGCGCTCGAAGACCTCGGATACACGTGGGCGTACCGGGTGGTCGACGCCCGCGCCTTCGGACTCCCCCAGCGTCGCCAGCGGGTCATCATGCTCGCCTCGCGTACGGATGATCCCCGCGAAATCCTGTTCGGCCAGGACGCTGGCGAGCGCCTGGGCGGCGATCCCGCGGACTACCCGTGCGGCTTCTACTGGACCGAAGGCACCCGCGGACTCGGATGGGCCGTCAACGCCGTTCCGACGCTCAAGGGCGGCTCGTCCGTCGGCATCCCCAGCCAACCGGCAGTCCGGTTGCCGTCCGGTGAGATCGTCACCCCCGGCCTCGTCGACGCCGAACGCTTACAGGGTTTCGATCCCGACTGGACGCTGCCGTCCGTCGAGGTCCCCGGCCTTCGCCACAGCCACCGATGGAAGCTCGTCGGCAATGCCGTGAGCGTGCGGATGGCGTCGTGGGTCGGTGGCCGGTTGAGCGATCCCATCGAATACGACGCCGCGGGCGAGACGCCACTCGAACCGGGCGACGCCTGGCCGAGTGCGGCCTGGGGCCGTAACCGCCAGGCCTTCCGCGTCCATACCTCGACCTGGCCGGTCCAGTACGACTACGAGGATCTGAGCGGCTTCCTCGAAGACACGCGGTTGCTGTCGGCACGGGCGACGGCCGGCTTCCTCAAGCGCGCCCGCATGGGCAATCTTCGGTTCATTCCCGGTTTCATCGAGGACGTCGAAAGCCATCTCGAGCGGATGGGTGGATACCCCGAGGCCGCGGCATGACGGACTCACTGTTTCCCGAACCCCTGTTTCCGGAGACACTGTTTTCCGAGCCCGAACACGAACCACTGTGGAGCGCACTGCAACTCGCGGGTGACAAGCCTCCTGCCGATGCCGATCGCGGCGAGAAGAAGAACTACGCACAGCGACTGTCCAATCAACTGGCACAGACGGTCGCCGATGCTCTGCGTCCGTTGTACCCCAACATCACCCCGACTGCGTCCGGCGAAGGCCAGGAGGCAACCGTCGATGTCGCCAAGGGCCGAAAGCGCTTGGACGTCAAGGCACTCGACCCCACTCTCGGCCTGATCCTCTGCGTCTCCATCAAGACGTACAACTTCCAGGATTACAGTCCCCGCAGCGGCAAGCTGGGACGCTGGACCAAGAACATCGTCCGCAACGACCACGAATTGCGCGGCGAGGCAATGGTTCTGCATCAGCGGCAGCCGTACAGCGTGTTGGTGGCCGTCATGTTCGAGCCGTACGCCACCTGCGACGACGGCGACCCGACCAAGACCAGCGACACCGGCAAATCCTCTTTTGCACACCACGTCACGACGCTCTCGAAGCGCTCGGGCCGGGGCAAGCGCGCGGTGGTCGGCGTTCCAGGAAAGGCCTGGGTGGATCTCGGCGCCGAGGACACCCGCTACGACCTCTTCGAGAAGGTCTACATCGGACTCTACGAACCCGATGGCGCGGTTCGCTTCTTCGACGTCGACGAACCGCCGCCCCGCAACGGCCGCCCCACCGAAGCTCAGACGCTCTCGTTCACCGACTTCGTGACCGTCGTGCACGGTGAAGTGGAGCGTCGCAACAGGTTTGCGCCCACCTGGTCAGATCCCGAAGACGGCGACGATTCCGACGGCTGAGAGAACCCCGGTGCCTGCGACGGATCCTGCCACCAGCGCTCGGATGAGTGCTCAGCGTCGGCGCGACACCAAACCCGAAATCGCTATTCGACGCGAACTTCATCGGCGTGGGCTGCGGTACTTCGTGGACCGGGCGCCGGTCAAAGGTGTTCGCCGACGCGCTGATCTGGTGTTTCCGCGCCGCAAAGTCGCGGTGTTCGTGGACGGATGCTTCTGGCACAGCTGCCCGCAGCATGCGACCTTTCCCAAGAACAACGCGCAGTGGTGGACGGACAAGTTGGCGGCCAACGTGGTTCGCGACCGTGACACCGATGCACGTCTGGCAGAGCAGGGTTGGACAGTCATCCGCATCTGGGAGCACGAAGATCCGCTGGTAGCAGCCGAACGCGTCCAGAAAGCCCTGCTCGGTCCGTAAGCTCGATTCCGTGAAGGAACGCAACGTTGCGCGGTGGGGTTTGGTGGCTGCGCTGGCTCTGGGCGGAATCGTCTACTCGTCGTGGATTCTCGAATTCTTCCTGGACACCGGCCTCGACCCGGTGACATCGTTCCTCAGCGAACTCGATGCCGAGAACCAGAAATACCGCGATGTCTTCGGCAACGCCGATGTACTGTCCGCAATCTTGATGTTGATCTCCGGAGCGCTGGGCCTGCTGATGACGCCCCGGCGAAGGCTCTACGTCACCGGTTGGATTGCGCTGGCGGTGTTCGGCATCGCGACCATCGCCGACGCGTCGTTCCCCCTCGAATGCTCGGGCGAGGGTTGCCCGTCGAGCGCACCCGACGGTCTACTTCCGCAACTCCACCATGTTCACGCGTTGACGAGCAGCGTGGCCGTCTTCGCGATCTTCACCGCGATGATCGCATTCACCGTGGGAGCGTTCAGATATCGCGAGCACCCTTCTTTGCGGACGACGGGTCTGACCATTCTGATCCTGACTTCCCTTGCGACGGTGTGGATGTTGACGACCAACAGCATCGAAGTCTCCGGCGGCGGTAATCTCGGACTGGGTATCGCTCAACGTGCGCAGGTGCTGGGAATGTCGTTGTGGTTGTGCACCCTGGCATTTGCAATGTCGAAGCCGCCATCCACCGGGCTCCCGACGTCGCAACGCTGACAGGTTTTCCGGCAACCGATTCGGGCGATCCTGGAACTACAACTGAAAATGGCTGCCCCGAACTAGCGAAGGTGTGCCCATGTCTCTCGCGTCGTCGTTCTTCGCCCATCCGCACCAGGCGTTCACTGCTGGTTTCTATCGCAACGAATCCTTCGACTTCGAGCTACGAGTCGTTCTCGGGCAAGCCACTTACGGCGCGGCAGACACCGGCGAAGTGCTTTCGGCCATCGCTCACGTCGGCGAGAAGGACCTCGAAGGCTGGTACGAGGCCTGGTTCGACCTCGGCACAAGGGTGTTCGAGCAGGCCGAAGGGTCAGCCGAGGCCGGGCATTCGCGAAGCGCGTCCAACGCGTATCTGCGGGCGGCGTCGTACTTCGGTGTGGCGATCAACGCCGTCGACGGCCTCAGTGACGACTCCGTTCTGGTCCCCACTTTCAAACGCCACCGACAAGCGTGGGACCGCTTCGTCGACACCACTGCCCAGCCGGTCGAGCGCGTCCGGATCCCTTACGAGGACACCTATCTGCCCGGGTACTTCTTCCGGCCGCCCGGAGACGTACGTCGGCCGACGCTGATCATGGTGAACGGCAGCGACGGCCCGATCAGCGGGCTGTGGGGCAGCGGCGGGGCCCTCGAGCGGGGCTACAACGTGTTGATGTTCGACGGTCCGGGCCAGCAGTCGATGCTCTTCGAGCGCAACATCCCGTTCCGTCACGACTGGGAAGCCGTCATCACACCCGTCGTCGACTATCTCGTTGACCGGCCGGACATCGATGCGTCGAAGCTGGCGATGTACGGGATAAGTCAGGGCGGTTACTGGGTGCCGCAGTCGTTGGCGTTCGAGCATCGGATCGCGGCAGCGATCGCCGATCCGGGGGTCGTGGACGTGGCCGCGTCGTGGCTCGCCCACATCCCCAAGAACATGCAGAAGCTGCTCGACGAGGAGAAGTCGGAGGCCTTCGACCGTGACATGGCGATGGGGATGAAATTCTCCAAGGACACCGCCCGGATCTGGCGTTTCCGAGCGCGTCCGTACCTCACCGACGGCTACTACAACACCCTCACCGCCGTTCGGAAGTACCACCTCGAACACGTCGCCGGTTCGATCTCCACTCCCCTGCTCATCACCGATCCGGAAGGCGAGCAGTTCTGGCCGGGTCAATCCAGGCGGCTTGCTGCCCTCTCCGGCGGACCGGCGACAGTTGTTCCCTTCACCGCTGCCGAGGGCGCGAACTTCCACTGTCAGCCCATGGCGAGGCGTCTGACGGATCAGCGGATGTTCGACTGGCTCGACGAGCAGTTGGATCTCTGAATCAGGACACTTTCTCTTTTTTCGTCAATAGAGTGGCAATCATCGGCAGCAGTAGAACAGTGATCGCCCCGGCCGCGACAAGAATCGACGCGTTGTCCGACGACATCTGATGCGCGTCGACGGCAGCGCCCGTGACGGCCACGATCATCGGCAGACCGGTAGCTCCGTACAACGCGACCTGCGCACTTTCACGCGTGGTGAAGGGTGGTTCGACCTTCTCGAACTTGGTCACGAAGAACACCGGCACGCCGCGGACGACAACGATCAGGATCAAAAACGCAATCAGTATGCCGGGACTCGCGGCGACCGCCGAGACGTCGATCGACATGCCTGACGTGATGAAGAAAATCGGGATGAGGAACCCGAAGGCGATTCCGTCGAGCTTGATCTCGAGGCGCTCGTCGCCCTCGGGCATCAGTCGACGCAGGATGAAGCCGGCGGCAAACGCGCCCAGAATGACGTCGAGCGAGAACACTGCAGACAGCACACCGAGGCTGACCAACAACAGAACGGTGAGACGGACTGTCGTCTGCGCGGTGGTGTCCGCCCCTGCCCGCACCAGTCGATGTGTCCACGAGCCTTCGTGAATCAGCTTGCCGGGCAGCACCGCCACGATGACGGCGATCAAGGCGAAGACGGCAAGAACTATCAGCGACAGGACGGCACCGCGGGCACTCAGCAAAACCGCCATCGCAACGACCGGCCCGAGTTCGCCGACGGCCCCGTGGTTGAGGACGGTCTTGCCCAAGCGCGTATCGAGGAGTTTGTTGTCCTTGAGGATCGGCAGCAGCGTGCCCAGTGCGGTCGACGTCATCGCGATGGCAACAGCGGCTTCGGCGGAGATCACGTTCCTCATGCCCAGCAGCGCGACCACCGTGAACGCCAGTGCGAGACAGAACAGCCACGTGTAGAGGGCTCGACGTCCGCCGCGCCCACTGAGTTCTTGTCGGTCGATTTCGTAGCCGGCGAGGAGGAACAGCATGCCGAGGCCGAGCTCGCGCAGGATGCCGATCGCTTCGCTGTCAGCTGCGATGTTGAGGGCGAACGGCCCGACCACTGCGCCCGCGACGAGCAGCAACACCACTTCGGGAACCAGCCGCCGCGGGATCAGGCCCGCGACTATCGGCGCAATGGCCGCGATCAGCGCGATCCAGAACAGCGAGGAGGCAATTGAAGGCACGGATCATTATCGGATATAGGTGACAAATCTGCGTTCAGTACAGGTGCTTGCGGTACGCCTCTTGTCTCGCAGGCTCGAGGTTGGTCAGCCGCCAACAGGTCAAGATGTGACCAACGTCGCCATGAAAGAAAATTCGCATGCAAGAAAGCCCCTCACCGGCATCTCTGCCGGTGAGGGGCTTTCTGTTGTGCGCCCGAAGGGATTCGAACCCCTAACCTCTTGATCCGTAGTCAAGTGCTCTATCCGTTGAGCTACGGGCGCATGTTCTGTTGTCTAGCAGGTCTTGCGTTTCCTGCCGTCGTAATTTCTATCATTTCTAACCCGCCGGTCAAAATCACCGGCTTGGCGGAGGCGAGAGGATTTGAACCTCCGGTCCCTCGTAAAAGGGACAACTCATTAGCAGTGAGTCCCATTCGGCCGCTCTGGCACGCCTCCCTGGGGGTTCCGATCCTTTCGGACCGCCGGATCGAAAGATTACACACCCTTCGCCACCAAAGGCAAAACGTGTGGTCAGCGGGCTGTTTTGTGGACTTACCGCAGGTGGCTGTCGAACCAGTCGAAGATCCGGGTCTGAGCTTCGATGATCGAGGCCGAACCCGGGTCGTCGACGTCGGCGTCCTCGGACAGCTGAGGCGGCTCGTCGGCCCGGTGAGCCAGTCCGGCGTAACTGACCACCAGTGTCGCGACGTCGGCCTTCGCGGTCGCTTCCCGGAGCAGAGTCACGTGTTCGCGAGGCGTGCTGGGATCGTCCTCGCCGTACAGCGCCAACCACGGCGCCTGCAGGGAAGTGGCCGCGTCGACGAGCGCCTGAGCATCCGCCGACAGCGCTTCGACGATTCCCCGGGCGGCGACACTCACCGCGGCGCCGACGGGACGGTTGGTGGCCACGAGCATTGCGGCGGTTCCGGCGTCGTCGAATCCGAGCACCCCGATGGTGTCGGCGAGAACTTCGCGCCCGACGAGCCAGTCGAGGGTTGCGTCGAAGTCGGCGAAGAGATTGTCACCGAACACCTCGCCCTGCATGTGTTCGGGTTCGCGATGGAACAGGTGAGGTGCGACGCTCACCCAACCTTCGCCGGCGAGTGCGCACATCAGATTGAGCAGAGCTGGGCTGAACTGCCGGGCTTCGTGCAGCACGACGATTCCGCCTCGTGTCGGGCCGTCCGGCTCCACCACCGTCAGTGGAACAGCCGTGGCGACCTCCCCTTCGGCTCCGCGCAGATATGCGGTGGCCCGGAAGATTTCCGACATCTTTCAACTGTGACACGCAGACGGCCGCAACGCACCACATCAGTGCGCGCATAATCGACTCGTGACCGCACACATTCGCCCTGACCTCGCCTCCATCCCCGCCTACGTTCCCGGACGCAATTTCCCGGGTGCGATCAAACTGGCGAGCAACGAAACGACCGTGGGGCCGTTGCCTGGTGTGCGTGACGCCGTCGCCGACGCAGTCGCCAATGCCAACCGCTACCCGGACAACGCTGCGGTCGCCCTCATCGATGCGCTGGCCACCTTCTTGAAAGTCGAGCCTGCAAACGTCGCCGCTGGTTGTGGCTCCGTGACGCTGTGCCAGGAACTCGTGCAGATCACGTGCGATCAGGGTGACGAGGTCATCTACGCGTGGCGTTCGTTCGAGGCGTACCCCGTGGTCACCCAGGTCGGCCACGCCGTCTCGGTCAAGGTTCCGCTGACCGAGGACTTCGGCCACGACCTCGACGCGATGCTGGCCGCGATCACCGATCGCACGCGGTTGATCTTCGTCTGCAACCCCAACAACCCGACCGGCAACGCGCTGTCGAAGGCGGAACTCGAAAGCTTCCTCGACGCGGTCCCGGCTCACGTCGTCGTCGCACTCGACGAGGCGTACTTCGAATACTCACGCTCGGACGCCGACGGCATCGAGCTGTTCCGCAACCGCCCCAACGTCGTTGTTCTGCGCACCTTCTCGAAGGCGTACGGCCTCGCCGGCATCCGCGTGGGTTACGCCGTCGCGGATCCGGAGATCATCGTGGCCCTCGGCAAGGTGCACACCCCGTTCACCGTGAGCGCCGTTGCCCAGGCCGCCGCGATCGCCTCCCTGGCTGCCGCAGACGAACTGCTTGCCCGCACGGAGGGCGTCATCGCTGAGCGGACCCGAGTTCGGACCGCTCTGATCGAAGCCGGCTACACCGTCCCCGAGTCGTCGGCGAACTTCGTCTATCTCCCCCTCGGAGAGCTCTCTCCCGGTTTCGCCGGGGCAAGTACCGAAGCGGGCATTCTGATCCGTCAGTACGGCGTCGAGGGCGTCCGGATGACTATCGGCGACCCACACGAGAACGACGCGTTCCTCGCTTTCGCGAACACCGACGTCGCGAAGCGGGCTGCGGGCATCGGCGTCACCGCGTGACACTCGATACATAACTGTTACGCCGAGGACTGGAATTCGTTTCGGCGGACGGGCACACTCAGGGAGGTTCGAGGCCGGTCCGAGTGAGGGAGCACGACGCATGACGCGACGCATGACACGAACGTGTGCCGTGCTCGCAACGACCCTTCTCGCCACCACCGCGACCTCCCTGAGTGGCGTCGCCTCCGCCCAATCGCAGGACACGGTGTCGGTCCGCTTGTTGGCCTTCAACGATCTGCACGGCAGCCTCCGCCCGCCGGAAGGTGTTCGCAGCGAGATCAGGCAGGCCGACGGCTCGCTCACTCCCGCAGGTGGCGCGGCGTATCTCGCGGCCTACGTGACGCAACTTCGCAGCCAAGCCACCAACTCGCTGCTGTATTCGGTCGGCGACAACTGGGGATCGTCGGCGCTCGAGTCGGCGATGTTCAACGACGAACCGACGGTCGAACTCCTGAACCGAATGAAGATCGACGCTTCCGCGATCGGCAACCACGAACTGGACAAGGGGCTCGCCGAGTTCCGTCGCATGCAGTCCGGTGGTTGCTCCGCTGTCGACGCGTGCACGTTCAGCCCTTCCTTCAGCGGCGCCAACTTCCCACTGATGGCCGCGAACATGACGTACACCAACGGCGCTCCGGCCACGCTGCCGTTCACCGTGAACATGGTCGATGGCATTCCGCTCGGAGTCATCGCGATTTCCCCAGCCAACACGTCGCAGATCGTCACCCCTGGCGGGATCGCTGATCTGCAGTTCGGCGACGAGATCGAAGCGATCAACCGCACAGCCGACGTCCTCGACTTCTTCGGTGTCAAAGCCATCACCGTCCTCCTGCACCGTGGGGACGAACCTGCTGTCGAGGGCGGGCCGAACGACTGCAACGTCGAATCCGGGCCGGCACGCGACATCGCCTTACGCGCATCGCCCAAGGTGGACGTCATCTTCACCGCCGACAGCCACCAGCAGTACAACTGCGAATTCCCTGATCCCGCAGGAAATCCCAGAGTCGTGATGCAGGGCGCTTCGCACGGCCGGATCGTGTCCGTCGCAGACGTGACGATCGATCGCAACACCCGCGAGGTCATCCGTGATCAGACGTCCGCTTTCAATCAGATAGTGACACACGATATTTCGCCGGATCCCGATATTCAGGCTCTCGCCGACCGGGCCTGGTCGGAGGCGTCGGAAAGCGCTCAGCGACCGGTGGGGACCATCACCGCCGATCTGACACGAGACCGGGTACCCAGCGGCGAATCCACACTCGGCAACCTGGTCGCCGACGCTCAACTCGCAGCCGGATCGACACGAGGCGCTCAACTCGCGTTGACGAACCCCGGCGGCATGCGCGAGGACTTGGACTTCGGCACTTCCGGCCAGATCACCTACCGCCAGGCCTACGGAGTGCAACCCTTCGGCAACAGTCTCGAGGTGCTCTCCGTCACAGGAGCGATGCTGAAGGACGCTCTCGAACAGCAATTCCAGATCGACGTCGACGGCACCGGTACCGAGCGCATCCTCTCACCGTCCGCGGGCTTCACCTACACCCTGGACCGGCGGGCAGCGCCGGGCGCGCGCATCTCGGAAATGCGCCTGAACGGGCAGGACATCGCACCCGACGCCGTCTACAGCATCGTGGTGAACAAGTTCCTCGCCGAGGGCGGGGACGGCTTCACCGCGCTGAAGAACTCCACTCAGATGACCGGTGCGGGGAACGACCTCGACGCCTTGACCGCCCTGTTCGCAGCCGGGTCACCGGTCTCGCCACCTGCCACCGACCGCATCCGCACCATCGGCTGAATAGGCATCCCCGCGCTCGATTGCCTAGTCTCGACGGGTGATCATCGCGACCCATAACGGCAAGTTCCATGCAGACGACGTCTTCGGCGTATCGCTGCTCAAGCAGCTGTACCCCGACGCCACCGTCGTTCGCAGCCGTGACGAGGATGTCCTCGACAGCGCGGACATCGTGCTCGACGTCGGCGGTCGCTACAACCCGGCCGAGGGCCGCTTCGACCACCACCAGCGTGATGCCGGCGAGCGCAGCAACGGCATTCTGTACTCCGCCTTCGGTCTGCTCTGGCAGGAATACGGCTTGAAGTTCTGCGAGGGCGACGGGTCCGTGTTCCGACGGATCGACAGCCGGCTGGTCGAGGGCATCGACGCCGTCGACAACGGCCAGGAGATCTACACCCTCAACGATTTCGGCACCAAGCCTTTTGATCTGTCGTCCGTGCTGGACCTGTTCAATCCGATCTCGTCCACCGACGAGGAGTTCGACACCCAGTTCGAGCTGGCAGTAGTTCTTGCAACTCAGGTCTTGATTCGCCTGCGCGCCAAGTACGCCGGCGACGCGGCAGCCGAACGCGAGTTCACCGAGACCTACGAGAAGGCAACGGATCCGCGCTTCGTCGTATTGGAACGCTTCGTTCCCCACGGCCGCGCCGCATCGGCCCAACCGGAACTACTGTTCACGATCTTCCCGAACACCAACGGCGGCTGGTCGATTCAGACAGTGAAGCCCGCCGACTCCAAGTTCGGTTCACGAAAGCTGTTGCCGCAGCAGTGGCGCGGCCTGAACGGTTCAGATCTTGCCGCCGAGACGGGCGTCGACAGTTCGGTGTTCTGCCACAAGGCCGGGTTCATCGCAGCTGCACAGACCCGTGACGGCGCACTCCAGTTGCTCGAACTGGCACTGGCCGAGTAACTCTCAGTTCACATGCCAGTTCACATTCCCAGCGCCGTCTTCACCGTCGGCCAGGAATCGTGAAGCGCGTCTTGCCAGTACGGCCATGAGTGTGTGCCGTCGTTCCGATAGGCGAACACTGCGGGAATCGACAGTTCCCCCAACTTCGCTTCGAACAGTTGCGTACAGGTGTTCGCGAGCGCCTCGAGCGGTCCGCCTTCGATGGCAGTCTGCAGTCCGCTCGGAGTGAAGATGTTGTCGTAGTCTCCGGGCGCACCCGTGCCCGAGGAGACATAGATCGTCTTCCCACGCAGCGTTTCCGCGTTGGTGGACGGGTCGTGCTTTTGCCAATCGGGGTCCGATGCCGGGCCCCACATGTTGGTGGCGTCACCGGCTTTGCTGGCCACGGTGAGCCGCACGGAATCCTGCGAGGACGACTCGGAGTTGTCGAGACAGCCACTGTACGAGGCTAATCCGGTGTATAGCTTCGGATGATGAGTGATGAGGTTGGCCGCGCCGAGTGCACCCATGGACACCCCACCGACCACGTTCGTCCCGTTTCCGGAGAACGCCGAATCGATCAACGCCGGAAGCTCTTCGGCGAGAAACGATTCCCACTTGTTCACGCCGAGATTCGGATCGTCGTTCTTCCAGTTGGTGTAGAAACTGCCGGTACCGCCCACGGGGAGAACGACGTTGACGTTCTTGTCGGCAAAGAATGTTTCGATGTCGGTCTTCTGGGTCCAAGTGCTCTCGGAGTATCCGGATTCCGAACCGGCACTGACGCCGTCGAGCAGGTAAAAGGACGGACGCGCGCCGGCGTCGGTCGCGGGATGCAGAACCTGCACTTGCACCTCGCGTCGCATCGCCGGCGAATCGACGAACACGGCACTGCGAGTGGGCGACAACCGCTCTATGCGATTGATGTGGGCGCCGGTCTGACCGGCCAGATCTCCTGGTGGATTTTCAGGCGCCGGTTCGGCATACGCCACTCCGCCCACAACAAGAGCGAGCACGACCAACACAATTCCGACAAACCCAAATCTCCGCATCCGTCAAGCGCCCCCTGAGCATCGCACGACTATCGCTAACCCTCGATTGGACAGGACGAACGTCCCGGGGTCAACCCACTGGTTGGGATTTATTACTCGCGGGTATCCAATGGAGTTGGACAGTTCTCCACCGATGCACACACAGGTGTGGATAACTTCATTCACATCCACTTCCCAGTTGTGCATAACCTGTGGACAAAAGGATGAATTACAACAGAGTTATTCCTCCTACCTGCAACGATTCGTTTCCTCACAGTGTGCATAACTTTGTCGAACAGGGCTCACGAGACGCCGGTTTCCGGGCGTGTCCACGCAGTTCACACCGTCACGCCATTCTTTGTTCACAGGCACGACACCACCGGCCGACAACGCTCCCCACCCCGACTTCATACTTGTTGCATGCTGACCGCTCTGCTCGCTGCCACAGCTGTGCTCGTCCTACTGACTCTGGTCCCCGGGCCGGACATGGCCGTCGTGACGCAGGCTGCGCTCGGCGCCGGAAGATCCGCCGGATTCCGGGTTGCGGCCGGCATAGTCTCCGGCCTCCTCGTGTGGGGGCTGCTGACCGTTCTCGGGTTGTCGGCGATCCTGGCCGCGTCAGCCGAGGCGTACACCGTGGTCAAGCTCGCCGGTGCTGCATATCTGATCTATCTCGGTGTGCGAGCACTGTGGGAGAGCCGGACGTCGCGGATGCAACACAATGCCGACGCTCCACGGTCGCAGAAGGCCGGAACGTGGAAGACGGGCTTCACCACCAACCTGCTCAACCCCAAGATCGCCGTCTTCTACACCGGACTGCTGCCGCAGCTGGTTCCGGCCGGGTGGCCGACGGGACCATCGCTTGCGCTGCTGGTGCTCATCCACGCAGCCATCACCATCATCTGGCTCAGTGGCTACGTGATCCTTCTCTCGCGGGCGCGTAGCACCTTCGAGAAGCCCCGAGTGCGACAGGCACTCGAGCGCATAACCGGAACAGTTCTTCTAGGATTCGGAGCGAAGATCGCGCTCGAAGCGCGCTGAGACGGCAATCGGAAAAGAGCAGACAGTGGGCGCGTGGGGATCGGGACCGTTCGAGAACGACGGTGCAGGGGATTTGATCGCGTCCATCGGACACGGTGACTTCACCTTCGAATCGGTGGAGTGGGCATTCGAGGACGACTACCTCGAGGTGGACGGCGGCCAAATCGCCGTCGCCTTGCTCGAATTGGTCCTGATCGTGCGCGCCGATCGCAAGCGCGACCCTGCCACCCAAGACCTCGATCTCGATTCCTTCACCGCGGCCCTGACCAGCGAGCGGATCACACGGCTGATCGAGATGGTGGAGCGCACCATCGCATCGACCGATTCGGAACTGTTCGAGCTGTGGGACGAACAGGGGCCGGAAGAGCTTGCGTCGTGGCGAGTTCCCGTCGTGGACGGTCTCGAGGATCTGCGCGTTCTGTCGGTTCAGTAGCCCGCCGACGGATCGATTACAGCAGCAAGGTCCTCACCCGCAGCGAATCGAGCGACGTTGGCGGCCACGTGATCTGCCAGCGCACGTGTGAGCGTCGTAGCCGGGTTGGCGACGTGGGGCGTGATGATCGCGTTGGGGAGCTTCCACAACCGGTGCCCGTCCGGCAGCGGCTCGGGATCCGTGACGTCCAGTGCCGCACCGCCGATCGAACCAGCTTCGAGAGCATCGACCAGCGCGTCCGTGTCGACGAGGTTGCCGCGTGCGATGTTCACGATCCAGCTCGACTCCGACATCTGGTCCATTTCGGCCTTGCCGACCAGATGCCGCGTCGCGGACGTCGACGGTGCTGCGATCACGAAGTGATCTGCCGTGGACCAGATTTCACCGGTTCGATCGGCCGAGAGCGTTTCGGAGGCACCCTCGACGGGGGTTCCCGAGCGGGTGACGGCGATGACCTTGACCTTGGACGCGGCGAGGTACGGGATCAGCGCACGGCCGATTCCGCCGCAACCGATGATCGCCACGGTCGAGCCCTGCAAGGTGCCCACTCGCGGGTCGAACTCTTCCTTGCGCCACGACTGCGCCGCCAACTGTTCGGGGAGAGAGCGCACTCCGGTGAGGAGGAGCATCATCGCATGTTCGGCAACATTGCCAGCATAAGCCCCGGCAGCGGACGTCCAGACCCGCTTGTCGTCGATCACGTCGGCATCGAACCATGGCTCGATCCCGGCGAAGGGCAATTGCACCCAGCGAACCGAGTCAGGTAGCGACGACGGGAACGTGTCCGGACCATGCACCCAGACGACGCCCTCTGCCTCGGCGAGTGGAACGAGAACCCCACCGACTCCGCGAATTCCGTCGGCAATGTGCGGATCCTCGACGGGACCGAGATGGATGCGAGGGGCGCTGGAGGCTGTCATTTAGGTGCGTTCCTTCGAGAGTGGCGGGGCGAGCGGATCAACTCATCGGTGTTTCCCAGCGTACGGGCGCCTCGCCAATTCGGCCCCTCTAGCCGTTCGCCTTTGCGATCGAATCCCTGCCCTCGGCCGCTCCACCCTCGATGGTGTCGTGCTGGACAGGAACGAACTTCTTCTTCGGCAGCAGGAACAGCCACGTCGCGAAGACGAACGGACCGGTGCCCGCCGGCAGACCGATCGGAGCGAAGGCAGATACCAGGGTGCCGTGGATGACAACAGTCACCAACACTCCGAAGACTGTGTAGACGAATACACGCCACGACGGGTTGTAGAACACCGAGCCCAGGGCGATTGCCGTCAGCACCGAACTGAGCCCGTACAGACCATTGCCGATGTCGACGGTGTTGGCGCCGAGCGCGAGCACCGAACCCATTGCTATCGCCGAACCGATGAGCGCGAACACCGCCGCCCAACGCGACGCGACCAGCAGCGCGATCACGAAGATGATTCCGGTAATGGTGTTATTGATCAGGAATATCTGGGAGACGTTGCGGAACAGCGTGTCCCACAGGAAGCTGAAAGTGATGTCGGCATGAGCCGACGCCTCCCCGATGTGCTGGGGAAACTGGCCGGCGCTGAGGTCCGACGTTTCGATCCGCAGGAACTGGAACGCCGCGAGGAGGAAGAACCAGTTGACGAGGTTGAACGGAAAGGTCAGCGCCGGTACGCCCCAGGTCTTGAAGACATTGGCGACAGCCAGGAACGCGATGGTCGACGCGGCAGCTCCCACCACGAGGTAGATCCACAGCATCACGCCGCCGGCAAGGAACGTCGGAAAGGCAGCCCCCACAAGAATTCCGTTGTATCCGTACAGTCCGATACGCATCGAATCGTCGTCGGAGTGCAGCATCATGCCGGTGACGGTGGATACCACCAGACCCACCACGGCGCCGATCGCGACGGTGATCGTGTCCGCGGCTATCGCGCCCCAGAAGATGCCGACCAGAAACAGCAGGCCGGTCAGCGCATTGCCCTGAAACATCACTTGCCCGGAGCCTTTGAGATTCGTGTCGATGAATCTGAGCACGACGTTCTTGTCCGCGACGTCGTCCCAAGGTTTGGTGATGGTGGTCATCGCACGTCCCTCGATCCTTCTCCGGCGATCCGCGTCATCCCCAGAGTGGGACAGGCGGAATGGTGGTGTCCAGAACTGCCTTTCGCACCAGAGCCCAGAAATCACGGACCTTCGCCTTGACGGGTTCGCTCTCCGGACCGAGGACTTTGAAGATGAGACCGGCGTCGTTCGGTAGCCGACTCGCTCCGGAAACGACCTTGCCGTCACGGCCCGGAACTATCTCTTCGAGAATCGCGTCGGCATGGTCCTTCGGTGTCAACAGGATGACATTGCCGAACACGTCGTGGTCGCCCATGATTCCGCCGTATCGCACGGGAAAGCGTGCCGGTTCGATCACCAACTTCTCGGTGAAAAGGTTCTTCCCGTCCGGGCGCTTCGCCTTGATCAACGTGGAATACAGGTCGTAGACGAACATCTCTCCGCCGTCGTGGTACTTGCGACCCGACATCACGATCTCCGAGAACAACAGCGTTGCAGTCGGATCCACCGTGATGTCGGTGCGCGCGTAGTACCTCGCGTTGCGGTGTGGGATCGTCACCCCCGGCATCAGTTCGAGATACGAATTCTCCGCGAGCACCACTTTCTGGAGTTGCGACGCGTGATTGGCATCCATCCGGTGGACCTTCGTGGCCGACTGAGTGGTCACGTGCGCGAGGGAACCCGCCTCCATCTCGATGGTCAGGAACAGTCGATCACCTTGCAACACACTGCCGGACGTGGAGATCATGTAGACGCACGGCATGGTCGGCAACGCTTCGTCCCAGTACAACGCCTGCTGAACCAGCAGCGGTGTCTTGCGGTACATGTCCCGCAGAATCGTCTTGTCGCCGCGGTCGACAAATCGCATCTCGAGAACACCGGTCTTTCCGACCTTGCCGGCCGGCGCCTGCTTCGGTTGGTCCTGGTACTGATCGAGTTCCGGGATGGTCGGGATCGGACCCGGGAGCGACCGCGATGCTCCCGGGACGGGCGGTGCACTCACGGTACGCTCGCTCCCACTTCCTCTTCGTCGAAGAGGACTCCGTGCACGATGAGGTCCACCACTTCCTTGATGCCTTCCCCGGTCATGCAATTGGTGAAGACGAACGGCTTGTCACCGCGCATTCCCTTGGAGTCGCGATCCATGACTCCGAGATCGGCGTTGACATACGGTGCGAGATCGGTCTTGTTGATGACCAGGATGTCGGACTGCGAGATTCCCGGACCGTTCTTGCGCGGAATCTTGTCGCCTGCGGCCACATCGATGACGTAGATGAAGAAGTCGACGAGAGCCGGACTGAACGTCAGCGTGAGGTTGTCGCCACCACTTTCGATGAACACCACGTCGGTGTCAGGGAATGTCTTCTCCATGTCCTCGACGGCCGCGAGGTTCATACTCGGGTCTTCGCGAACGGCAGTGTGTGGGCAGGCACCCGTCTCGACGCCCACGATGCGTTCCTCCACGAGAACACCTTTGAGAGCCTTGCGCACATGCTTGGCGTCTTCGGTGGTGACCACGTCGTTGGTGATGATCAGAACGCTGGTGCCTCGCTTGATGAACTCCGGCGTGATCGCCTCGATGAGCGCGGTTTTACCCGAACCCACGGGTCCGCCGATTCCGATGCGAGTTGTCTTCTTCATCGTTCTCCTTCTAGTTCATGAACATTCGGACATGTGCCTTGACGTGCACCGCAGCCAGAATGTCGATCATCGGGGCGAAATTGGACATGTCGTCGAGTCCGTAGTCACGCACTGCGGCGTACTCACGGCCGGCGGTCTGGTTGACCTCGAACAGAATCTCCTGTGTCGCAAGGTGATCTACTCGGACGATGCGAAGGGCAGCGCCGAGCCACGTCATCGCGACACCGTACTGATTGACCGTGAAAGCGTCCTCCTCCGGAGAACCCATCTCCGCGAACGCAATTCCGAGGCCGACGGGGTAGGTACCCGGCGTCTCCCCCGATGCGATCGCGGCCAACCACTTGTTGAACAGGGTCTCACCGGCCAAGCGCCCGCCGAGTTCGGCCAACTTCTTACCCATCCGGGTACTCATCGTGCGTGCTTCTTCGTTGAGCTTGCGTTCGATCACTGCATGATCAGCGGCGAGGATCGCCGAGAAGTCACCGGCGGTCGCGCCCCGGTGCGCCGCGAGTACGGCGATACCGTCACACGTCGCGCCCTGGTGCGCCGCGGAGAGTACGAACTCCCGCAGCGACGGACCATCGGTGACAATTCCCTGTGCCACGGCCGATTCCAAACCGTTGGAGAACGAGAAGGAACCGACCGGGAACATGGAATCGGAAAACTGCATCATCCGCATCGCGCGGTTGATGCTGAGCCCAGACCCCTCAGACGAGAGGGTCATGGGTATGCCCCTCGCCCTCACGCGCGGCCGCACCGAACAAGCGGCGTGCCTCGTGTGGAGCGATGTAGGGAATGACCTCGGCGCCCGGGATGAAGGTGTACTCGATGCCCTCGAAAGCATGCGTACGCATCACCGAGCCCATGACCGCCTTGTCGACGGTCAACGGAACGTAGACCTTCATTCCCTTCACCACCGCAGGCCAGTGCTGGTTACCCACGGCATGTCCCAACTCCAGGCACGTCTGAATCATCTTCTCGGGCGTGACGTCGACCAGTGCGCTCAGGTCGATCTCCAACACGTCCTTGAGGTTGATTCTGGCCACGACGACGGTGTTCTCCGGCTCGTCCCACAGCAGAATGTCGCCGTCCTGCAACTGGATACCGCGATCGAGCGAGACGGCCAGTTCACGGCCACCGATCGTGGTGCGTCGCAATCGACTCTTCTGCGCTTCCCACTGATCGAGCGACAAGACGTCCACTACAGCCTTTTCGAGTCGACCGGCCCACTCCTCGTCGGTCTCCTTCCCGAGTAGCGCGTCGACTCGCGTCGGCTTGCCGCTTGGCGCTGTCATCTCACCGTGCGTGTGTGGCGTCGCATCGGCGCCGTGCGTGTGTGTGATTGTTCCCGACACAGGAGACCCCTAACTGAAGAAGTAAAGTTGGTTCAAGCGAATGGATTCGGCAGGTTCGACGTAAGCGTGAACACCGTCCGCGGTCACTGCGAATGTCTCCGGGTCGACCTTGATTTCCGGAGTGGCCGAGTTACGAACCAAATCACGCTTGGTGACTGTTCTGGTTCCCTCGACAGCAACAACCTGACGTTCGAGACCGAGCCGATCCTTGATGCCGTCGTCGAGTGCCGCTCGCGAGACGAACGAGACCGAACTCTGCGGCAACGCCTTGCCGAATCCACCGAACATCGGCCGGTAGATCACCGGTTGCGGCGTCGGGAGCGACGCATTCGGATCTCCCATGGCGTGCCAGCTGATCAGACCGTTCTTGATGATCGTCTTCGGCTTCGCCCCGAAGAATGCGGGCTCCCAGAGAACAAGATCGGCGATCTTCCCGACACCGATCGACCCAACCACATGCGAAAGACCAAACGTCAGCGCAGGATTGATCGTGACCTTCGCGACGTAACGCAACACACGGAAGTTGTCGTGCGTCGGCGAGTCCTCGGGCAACTTTCCGCGGGACCGCTTCATGCAGTCCGCAGTTTGGATCGCGCGTAGCCAGTTTTCTCCGACGCGGCCCATCGCCTGAGAGTCACTCGAGAACATCGAGATGACGCCCATGTCCTGGAGTACGTTCTCGGCACCGATCGTCTCGGCGCGAACGCGGGACTCGGCGAATGAAACATCGGAGGGCACTTTGGGATTGAGGTTGTGACAGACCATGATCATGTCGAAGAGCTCGGCCTGAGTGTTGATGCCGTACGGCAGCGTCGGGTTGGTCGACGCGGGAAGTACGTTGTCCTCTCCCGTCACCCTCAGAATGTCGGGTGCGTGACCGCCGCCCGCGCCCTCGCTGTGATAGGTGTGAATCGTGCGTCCTTCGAAGGCCGCGATGGTGTCCTCGACGTAGCCGGCCTCGTTGAGCGTATCCGTGTGAATGGCGACTTGGACATCCATTTCGTCTGCCACCCGCAGAGACTCACGAATCGCGGCCGGGGTTGCGCCCCAGTCCTCGTGGACCTTCAGACCGGCCGCACCGGCCTTGATCTGTTCGACCAGCGACTGATGCCCGGATGAGTTGCCTTTGCCCAGCATGCAGACGTTGACCGGCAAACCCTCGTTGGCCTTGAGCATCATCTCCATGTTCCAGATACCGGAAGTGATCGTGGTGCCGTTGGTGCCGTCGGTCGGGCCGATGCCGCCACCGATCAGCGTGGTCACTCCCCCGCTGAGCGCGTGATACGCCTGCTGCGGCGACACGAGGTGCACGTGTGGATCGATGCCGGCGGCAGTGAGAATCATCTGCTCACCGGAGATCGCGTCGGTCGCCGGACCGGTCGTCAGCCCTGGGGTGACGCCTTCCATCGTGCTGGAGTTTCCCGCCTTTCCCCAGCCGACGATCTTCCCGTCCTTGATTCCCACGTCCGCTTTGACGACGCCGATGGTCGCATCGACGATGACCACGTTGGTGATCACGAGGTCGAGGGCTCCGTCGATGCTGCACGACTCCGGATCCTGGCCCATGCCGTCGCGCAGCGTCTTGCCGCCACCGTAGATCGACTCGTCTCCGATGGTTCGAAGATCTTCCTCGACCTCGATGTACAGGTCGGTGTTGCCGAGCCTGATCTGGTCACCCGTGGTGACCCCGAACAGGCCCGAATACTCTTGTCTCGAAATGCTTGTCATGGGTGTTGTTCTCCTTCGTCCGCCGTGAACGAGAATCAGTCGGTTTGAGGTTCGGACAGGAAGCCGAGTTCTTCGGCACGCTGGACGGCTCCGGGAAGCCGAGGGCGGTAGGCGGCGTGGGTCGGCGCCCAACCGTCGACAAGTCCGTTGAAGCCTTGAACCCGTTGCTTGCCGCCGAACGGCACCAATGTCACTTCCTTCTCGTCGCCCGGCTCGAATCTGACCGCCGTGCCCGCTGGAATGTCGAGGCGCCAGCCGAAGGACTGTTCACGATCGAACGACAACGCGCGATTGACTTCCATGAAGTGGTAGTGCGAACCCACCTGGATGGGACGGTCACCGGTATTTCGGACTCGCAGCTTCAAACGAGGACGACCCTCGTTCAGTTCGATCGGCTCGTCCCGCAACACGTATCCGCCGACCGGCACTTTCTTCTCGCCGCCGGAATCCTTCTTCGTCGATTTGCTTGCCATCTTGGAGTACTCCTGACATCTCGGACGGGCTACTGGATCGGAGAGTGCACGGTGACGAGCCGACTACCGTCGAGGAACACCGCTTCGACCTGCACGCGCGGGATCATCTCCGCGACGCCTTCCATCACGTCGTCGACCGTCAAGGCGTGCGATGCGTCGGCCATGACCTCCTCGAGCGTCTTACCCTCCCGAGCTCCCTCCAGCGCGGCCGCCGTGATGACCGCGACGGACTCCGGGTGGTTGAGTTTGAGTCCCTTGGCCTTTCGTCTCAGAGCGACATCCGCCAACATGAGAATTGTCAGCTTGTCGAGTTCTCGCGGTGTCAGATGCATTCCGAACGCTCCTTGTCGATCATGCGGTAACTCCCTGTCGTCGAATACATGTCAGCTCCCCTGTTCCGTCGCTTCGGTGAGTGGTTCGGCCGCTTGCTGGACGAAACCGCTCCTCCTGCCGCCCGAGTACTCGTTGATCGCGTCCAGGACCGCCTGGGCATGTTCCGAGGCGACCAGCACCTCGACACGCAACCGCTCGGTGAACACGACGTCGTTGCGTTGCCCGCGGAACTTGAGTGAGGCCGAGTCGCTGGCGGAGACATGCGCTTCCGATACGACTATCGACTCCGCTCCGGCAGCCAGCAGCGCCTCCCGCAGCTTCTCGGACTCGATGGTCTGCAACACCGCGGTGATGAGTTCGTGCTTCGGCACGCCGAGGTTCGGAACAAGTTTTGCCCCCTCGACCAGGACCCCCGAGTCGAACCCGCTGGTCTGCGGCGCACCACCTGCGTCGACGAACGCGGCGTTGTAGCGGTACGCGTCCATGCCTTGCTGACGACGGTCGATGTCCACCTGGTCTTTCGGAGCCAGCTTGAGACCGATGGTTTTCTCGATGCCCGTGGCGATCAGCCAGGTCACCACGAACGAGAAAGCGATGACGACGATCAACGCCAACGCCTGCTCGCCGAGTAGTCCTGCGCCGCCGCCGAAGAAGAGTCCGTCGCGGCCTATCGAATTGATCGCCTTTTCGCCGAACAAACCTAGAAGGAGTGAACCGAGGATGCCGCCGATGAAGTGGACCGCGATGACGTCGAGCGCGTCGTCGAACTTGAAGATCGACTTGAGTGCGAGTGCGAAGTGGCAGACCAGTCCGGCAAGCGCGCCGATCGCCAAGGCGGAGAAGGTACTGACGAAGCCGGCACATGGGGTGATGGTCGCCAGACCCGCTACCGCGCCGGTGATTCCGCCGATCGCCGTGGCCTTGCCTTCGGTATACCTCTCGATGACGAGCCAGACGACCATGCCGCCCGCTGCCGCGATGTGCGTATTCATCAGTGCCTGCGCTGCAACGCCATTGGCAGCCAGACCGTCGCCTGCGTTGAATCCGAACCAGCCGAACCACAGGATGCCCGCGCCGATCAACGCCAGAGGCACCGAGTGAGGGACGGCCTCGGCGTTGGGCCATCCCGGACGTTTACCGACCACCAGCAAGATTGCCAGGGCGGCGGCACCGGCGGATGCGTGCACAACAATTCCGCCGGCCCAGTCCTGGGCTCCGCGGAGCGCCAACCAGCCTTCGGGGTTGAAGAGCCAGTGCGCAATCGGGGGGTAGACGATGATCGACCACAGCACGAGCAGAACGGCCCAGCCCAAGGGCTTGAGCCGGTTTGCGGTCGCACCGGTGATCAGCGCGGGCGTGATGATCGCGAACATCATCTGATAGACCACGAACGCCAGAGTCGGTACCGCGACCGCACCTTCGATCAGGTGGAAGCCCGGGGCGGCGGCAGTATGTATGTCCTGCAAGCCGAACAATTTGAGGTCACCGAGGAAGCCGGAACCCCAGTCTCCACTGAACGCGAAGCTGTATCCGAACACGACCCAGGTAATCGAGACGAGTCCGAGTGGGACGAGGTTCTGCTGCAACATGACAAGCGCACTGCTACCTCGCACCAGACCGGAGTAGAAGAAGGCGAGTCCGGGAACCATGAACAGAACCAGGCCCGCGGAGATCAGCACCCACGCCGTGTCCCCGCTATCTATCACTGCTTCGGCTAACACTATTTCCATCGACATCGACGACCTCCGAGCAATATTCGGATCTGAACAAAGTCATTGGTTAGAGCAGCAATTCGCGATGTTCCGGTTCGCTGCGACAGTTACGCTACGCCCCATAGTTTCACCTTCTCAGCAAAATCGGGAGAACATCCGGTTTTCACGTTTAGTAGAGCATTGTTCTGGGAAAAGATAGGACTTTGCCTAAACATTGCGGACGCTCCACAACCTACAATTGCGGGATTAAATCTCGCCGAAAGTGGTTTAAGTCTTGCGAAATTGGGAACATAGCCGCAGGTGAGCACCACTTTCGCAGCAGAAATGCTGTTGCCAGCTCGGGACTTAGCTCCCTAACCAAGAGAGCGGCGAGCGCCTTATTCGATTACCAACGTCGGTGACCCACCTATCCAATCGGGTAGGTAACTTCACCGAACATCTTCTCACCTGTTCAGATGGTTAACCTTCACAGCACCGAGGGCAATCCTTCCGTTAATATGTTCTTCATCCGTACTGGATATTTCGACTGGAAAGTCGAAGATCACCTTTCGATAACCTTTAACGGTGAAATTTCTTTCGCTGTAACTCTTTTGTTATGCAGAACCTAGAGGGGAGGATTGATCCCACCAGGCGAGCATTCGGATGCCGGACAAAGTCAGCCACTTCGACGCCCCCCCGCCTCTGTGTCGACCTCGAACCACACCCGCCCCGGTTGGCGACCGGCCTGGAGCCACGTCCCATCCGAGGCTCGAGCGGCCCGGATCACCTCGATCGCGTCCGCCATTCGCGGATCCGGATCAATACCGTCAAACAACGACGCTTCACGGAAGTACTCAGCCGCGTTGAGCACGTTGTAACGCCACCGGAACGGGTACGCGAACCGGCCGACCCAGGGCCCCACCGGTTCGCCGGTCGAAAGTCTCCGGAACAGACCGCGCCGCAGCAAGAATTCCTCACCGGATCGTCGAGCCGCGCGCGTCTCATCTGTTCCCCCGGTCGCGATCTCGTGCGCGAGAAGCCTTTTGAGTGAATTGAGCGTCGAATGGAACGACGATCGCGTCGAACCTTTGATCCGCTCGCAGTTCCATCCACCATCCGGAAGTTGATGCTGCACAAACCAATCAGCCAGTTCATCAACGCACATGTCGAGCCACACGCCGTTTGCCACCGTCCAGGCGTTGATGCAGCAATCGACCTCACCGTTCCAATATGGCCGGCCCTCGTACTCCCAGCGACAGTTCTCCGCGAGCAGTTCTGCGGTACGACGCTCCCGCAGAACACCGGCATCGAGACCCCACTCACGCAAGGAGTTGAGCGTCCAAGTAGTTGCCGTCCAGGGTTGCGAACCTTGTTCTGCTGCTTCGGGTCCCGCGAAGTCGAATTCTGCCGGGAAGAACGCCCCACCCGCCCATTGGCCGTCTCGATCCTGCAATGAAAGCAGGCGTGCACCAAATCCTTTGGTAGCGATCGACGCGCGCGTTGGCGCCCACACAGTGGGCGCTTCGTTCAGCAGGTCGCGCTCCACCTGCCACCGAATCGCTGGATCCGAATCGAGGAGCCACGCGAGCAAGTCGGTTCGGGGTGCCATCTGGCAATACTATCGAAAGGCGAAGCAGGCCATCCGGTTAACACATTTCTCGACGTCTGATGCAATGGTGAACTCCGGACCCGTTGCGGGGCCTACACCGGATACCCCAACGCCGCCCGGACCGCCACGATGTCGGCGGCAGCGACCTGCATAGGCTTATCCCCCAACCGAATCAACATTCCAGTGGGCAGTTCCTCTACCACCGCAGACTGCGGCAGCGCGCTGCGATCGAACGTGACTCCGGAATGGAAGTACGTCTCCCATCCCACCTGGATCTGGCCTCTACTCGCGGTTGCAGATCGAGGTAGTCGCCGATGCTCCACCGAACTCGATCCGGTTTCCAATGCTTGACGATCACTTTCATGATCGCGTCTCCGATGTCAGGGTCGAGCAGCTGCCGGGTGCTGTCGGTGAGCTGCGTCTCCGTCGGCAACGACACCCGGACGCTGTTGGGGGCGCTGGTTTCTAAGCCGCCGACCCTGGCGATGATCCGCCGCGCGGTCCCGTCCTCGGGCGACAAACCGATGCTGTACCCCGGTCCCGGGGTGTCCGAATACCCCATCTCGTTCGAGCGGGAATGCTCGAAGATTCGCACCAACCCGTCCACGCTGAGATCTGCTGGCACCTTGTCGAACTCGGCAGTCGAGACCCACGGCAACGCCAACTCCGGACCGATCGCCGCCAGGTCGTCGAGGAAAGCCCGCATCGTCAGCGCCACCTCCTGACTCGATTGCACCCGCGTGCCCCAATAGCCGCCCACTGTTGGCCGCCGTCCGAAAAAGCTCATCGCCCCGTCCTTTCCAACCACTGCGTAATAGTCTCCGTCCGACTACGTGTCGCGACATGAGCAAGGGTCGGCGGTCAAGCGGCGTCTTAGACCGGGTAACCCAGTGCTTCCCGCACCGCCAGGATGTCGGCGATATCGACGTCTAACGGTTTTTCGCCCAACCGAATCAGCGTTCCGTTGGGGAGTTCCTCCAGTGCGGCGACGACGGGCAGTTTGCTGTGATCGAGATCGATCCCGGACCGAATGTGTGTCTCCCACCCGACTTCCACCTCTCCAGCCTTTTTCCCTTGGGCTTTCTGGTATCCCGGCATCCCCCAACGGGCTTTGTCTGGAGACCACTGTTCGATGATCGCTTTCATGATGGCGTCACCGACGCCTGCGGTTAGCAACCGCGATGCCTCCCCGATTGCTCGTTTCTCCGGAGGGAGGGTGACGTTGACGAGATTCGGAACCCTCGGAACATTCCGGCCAAGAGAGAATTAGATTCTCAAGAACTGATATCTGTCCGGGTGCAACAAACTCACGATGTAGCCGAGGTCGAAGGCCGCAACGGATTGCCCTTCGACATCCTTCGCTGCCCGGAAGATTTTCTCTAGGCCTTCCACGCTTAGATCGGTCGACTCGGAGGCAGTCTCGGGCGAAAATACCCAAGCTTGCCCAAGTGCTGGATCAATGTTCCTCAGACTATGAAGAAACGAGAACACCTCCGCTGCAATGTCTTCTACCGGTTGCGTCCGAGGGTCCCAATATCCGATCACTGTCCCGCCACGATCCGAGTTCATCGGCCTGTCCTTTCCAACCACTCTGGGATCGTCATAGTCGTTATCGGCAGATCATTGTCATTGAACAGTTGTGGTCCGGGTTGCTGCGGAGCGCCGGGAGCGTCCGGATTCACCGGCACCTGCCCGACATCGGGCAGAGTCGGCACACTCGGTTCCTCGACGTGACCTGGCGAGGGAGCCTCCGGTTCTGGGTTCGACCCCGGATCACCAATCTCACCAGGCGAGGGTGATTCCCACTCGCCACGATCGGGATCGCCGGGAAAAGTGGGTTGCGAGGGTTCCGGAATCGTGGGATCCGGGCGTGCAGGTTCATTCACAGACGGAACAGCGGGTTGATCATGCTCGGCAGGTGGAACGGTGCCGTCGATGACGGGTATGCCGCGCGGTGGCACTCCACCCGGAGCGTCGATCAGCTGGTGCGTAGCCGGATCAGGATCGCGGCGCGGTAATTGTTGGCAGGCTGGTCGGTCCGCACCATCCCTACCTGCAGGCAGCCCCGAGTGCGCCCATCGTAGGGCTCACAGCCGTCTGAAACCTTTGGGTAGACGAATCTCCGGTCGTTCGGTCGGCAGTCCTGCTGCTGCGCGGATGCTTCGGATGTCCTCGACGGTTAACGCCGTGGACAGATCCTTCTGGATGACGATTGTGCCGTCCTGGTAGGGAAAAGCCTCCACGCTGGGCGGGAGCTGCGTTTCCTCGATCGGCAACTCAGGACCGAAGTAGGTGCAACTGCCCACGATCGCGTCACCCGGTATGTTGTGCTGAGGTGATGATTCGGTTCGGCGATAGAGCACGGTGACACGAGAGTCCCAGATATCGGCTAGCCCCTGTACGAGCTTTAGCGCTAACGAAATTAGCGATTCTTCGGCAAAGGTGCACGTGAACGAGCCGGTGCGTGAGGTACCCCCGAAACCGATCATGACCTTGAGATCCCCGGCATCTGAGTACAGGGTTATCTGCCGCGGAAGTGAGAGTGGATACACACCGCCAGCGGCATCGGGAGATCGTCTGCAATCGATCAATGCGGCTTCGATCGATTTTTCCGTCGGAGGTACGAGGATCTGACGGATATTCGACGCCAAGGCCTGCTCGACTCCGGCACCGTCGGGGAGGGCATCGCCTACTGTTTGGTACAAGTCGACGTCGAAGACAGGATCAATCTCTCGAAGTACCCGCAGCGAGCGAGCTGCGAGCGCGGCCGTGACAGCTTCGCCCGCAGGTACGCCTGTGCGTGCAATGACGTTCACGGTCAAGCCTGCCATGGGATTGCGGCGCAGTGATGACGTAGCCAATTTCACTCCCCTCCAAATATGATGATGTTGATGTTTTCCAACCCGCCTCGTGTGTCTGCGAACACTCCCTTCATTATCTGCGCAGTTTGCTCTTGTAGGAACACCCATTGCAGTTGTGCGTCGCTGCCCGCCGCTGCCATCGCTCGAAGCTGTTCCTGAGCCTGCCCAAGCATGCCATCGACAATATTGTCGTACATGAAGTCTGGTACATGCGGTCTGAACAGCATGTCGTAATTACCTTTGACCTCTTGAAGCATATTGAGTTCTTGGATCCAGTTGTCGATACTGATGCGCCCGGTGTGCCTGAAAGGCGCCGGAAGGTAGTAAGTGAACGCTGGGTCAACTCCGGTAACCAACTGCTGAAAAGCTGCGTTGGGTGTCAGATTGCCGTTCTGGTCGAACATCGACGCGATCTCTGATGGATAGGCGTTGTCCCAAATGCCGTGACCGCCCTCAGGAGCTCCAAGTATCGGAATACGACCTGCAGGAACTTCTGCGGGTTCACCGGTTTCGATTCCGCCAGGATCCGTCTGCGTGTTGGTAATGGGAATCGATACGCCTGGTTCGCCAGAATCGGGCTGTAGCGGCGGGGCGGCAACAGTCGGTCTGTCCGTCGGACTTGGAATAACACCTGGCTGCGCGATCGTGCTCGGATCGGTGACGAACGGGTCGAATTCCAGTGGTCCGGGTTGCTGCGGAGCGCCGGGAGCGTCCGGATTCACCGGCACCTGACCGACATCAGGCAGAGTCGGCACACTCGGTTCCTCGACGCAACCTGGCGAGGGAACATTCGGGGTAGAAATCCCTGGTGTCAGGTTCGGCCCTGGATCACCAATCTCCCCCGGCGTGGATGGTTCCCACTCGCCACGATCGGGATCGCCGGGAAAAGTGGGTTGCGAGGGTTCCGGAATCGCGGGATCCGGGCGTGCAGGTTCATTCACGGATGGAACAGAGGGTTGGTCATGCTCGGCAGGTGCAACGGTGCCGTCGATGACGGGTATGCCGCGCGGTGGCACTGCACCCGGCCGGGGAACACTCTGCGCCGGAACAGACGGTGCGCTGGTCGGGGGCCGGGTCGGTGTTGCCCGGTTCGAGACGATCAGGTCTTCGGCCCGGACTGCGCCAGCAATCAGACGCCCCCCACGCAATGGTGGGAGAACGAAGCTCATGATCTCGCCGGTGTAAGGCTGATCGAAAGCAACACCCGGGTCCAGATAATGCGGGTCGCCGATCAGAACGGGTTCGCCGGTGCTCCAGTCGTACAGGTACAGAGTGGAGGTGTAGTTGTCGAAAACCCGATGCGGGCGACCCTGCTCGTCGTAGGTGACCTGCAGGTCGTGCTCTTCTCCCTGCGCGTCGGTGTACGTCCAACTCCACACGTTCGGCACCTTCGAGGCTGTGCCAGACCAGCTGGTTCCGTTTTCGTCCGTGAAGGAGGTGTTAGTGACGACAGGTTCGGTGGTGTAGTCCTGCCCGCCGATGTTCGAAGTGATCGGCTCCTGGGTTTGATCGGCGAGTATCGCGTCGCCGACAGGGTTTCCGGTTCCTGTTTCGGTGATCGGTGGTTCGGAAACCTCGGAGTTAGGGTCACCGGACATGAGCTGGCCGAGGTCTGAATCTGCCGGGTCCGCAGGTTCTGTGGTGTAGTCCCGCCCGCCGATGTTCGAAGTGATCGGCTCCTGGGTTTGATCGGCGAGTATCGCGTC
>NZ_JAJNCL010000010.1:210898-213221 GCF_021025955.1 Rhodococcus qingshengii
TCCGGTTCCTGTTTCGGTGATCGGTGGTTCGGAAACCTCGGAGTTAGGGTCACCGAGCATGAGCTGCTCGAGGCCTGAATCTGCCGGCTCCGGGGGGTTGGCGGCGAGGACGTTTTGTGCGTCCCGGCGTGCTTGTTCGCCCTCCGGGGTCATCGGGCCGATGAAGTTCGCCTGCGCTTCGAGCTCAGCACGTTCTTCCGGTGTCAGCTCCGGGTCGGCGAGGATCGGGTACAGCAGGTTCTCGATACCGGCGGTGTCGACGACCTGAACGAGTTGCCCGTCCCGGATCTCGTAATGCGTCGGAATGGGTGTGCCGTTGGCGTCGTACGCCCACGGGGCATCGATTGTCGAGACCGGGTTTCCGTCGGCGTCGAAGACGGTGACCGTGCCATCGGGGTTGACGCTCATGTGACCGCCGGGCGGCACCGTCACCGGAATCACGGATTCGTGCGACGACGTTTCGTCGTGGATCAGGAAGAAGAACCGGCTTCCGCCGGTGATCGGATCGAACACCCGCAATGAGGACTGTCCGCCAGGTGCGTACGCCGTCAACGGCGATGTGATCGTTCCGACGACCTGGGAGAGCACTGATTCGGGCGTGCGGGGGCTGAAAGGTCCCGGCCGCCCCCTCACTCCGATGCCCGCAGCGGTGAACGCCGCGGCCCCGACGAGGACCAGTTCGAGATACCTGTCACGGCCCGAGTCCTCCCCGGTTGTGGAAACATCTGCTGCCGGATCCGGAACCGTTTGGGCCGGTACGGTATTCGAATCCGAATCCGTGGGGATCGGTCCGGGACCACGATCGGTGGTGGTTCCCTCACCCGGGGTGGGTGTGGGTGAGGGAACCGCTGATGCCGATGCATTGGGGAATGCACCGACACCAGTTTCCGAGGCCGGGGACTCGGAAGTAATGGGCGGAACCTCGATCGTCGGAACCGGGACGATGGGGGTGCCGTTGTAGGTGGGAAAGTTCGTCGGGGCATTGGCCCCGACATTTGGGCCACCGCCTGGAGCCTGCGCACCAGGGAGCCCGACAGTGGTCGTCGGCGCAGCTGTCGACGTCGTGGACGGCGCACTCAGGCACGGGTTGATGATCTCTGGCGGGATGGGCGCACCAGGTGGCAGCGACGCAATGAGATTCAGGTAGATCTGATGATCACGTGCCCGCACCGCCGCGCAGTCTTCTTCCGGCGTCGCGTTCGCCGGAGCGGCGGAGAGTGCGATTCCCGCACCGATCGCTCCGGCCGCTCCGGTCAACAGCGCCCCGGCGGCAAGCACTCCCGCGAGAGTCCGGCGAAGTCGTCTACCGGACTTCACCGGTGCGCACCACGATTGTCACTCTTCTTCGTTCGGAGTAGCGCGATGAGTTTGTCTGCGCCCCACCAGAACAACCGTCCGGAGATCGACATCCACAAGAAGAATGCCAGGTAAACCAGGATCGTCCCGTAGTCGTTCGCCCAGCCGGCGAGCTTCCCGATCACCGCGAATGCCGCGATCAGCAACCCCAGTCCGACTGCGGTGGCGATCACAGCCTTGGAAAGTGGACTGAGTTCGCTGTCCGGATCCCAGTCATCAACGTCTGCAACGTCTTTACTATCGACGGCAGTGGATTCCGACTGGACACTGCGGCGTTCGGCGTTGTTGACGGTCATGGATGGAACTCCAAATAGGAAGGGAGAGCGGGGACAACGGGTCGCCGGCGTTCGGCCTGGTATCAGTTCCAGTACTGCTCCGTCAGCACTATGTGCCCCTCACTGGCGGGGTGATTCGGTTCGGAGACAAAGACATTGGCATGCCCACCACGCGCGGCTGCTTCACCGAGCACAGCTCCTTCGAGGGCGTCGACCTTGCCATCGGTAACAGTTATCGCGGAACCAGGCGCCAACCAGACCCCCCTCAGCGAACCTGGAACGATGTTCGCAATCGCATCAGGAATCGGGCTCGCCGCCAACGCCGCCGTTTCGGCGTTCGAGAGTGACAATCCGATCCGGCCAAACTCGGGTTCGACAAGGGGGGTTGCGGCCGATGCCGCGCCGGCGCCGAGAACACCGATCAGGGCGATACCTGCGGTGAGGGTTCCGGCAGTGGCCAAGGTACGAATCTTCATGATTTCTCCTTTATGAGCATGATGAGTAACCACCCCGGGATGGGACGGATCAGGAATTACTCGCCAGCAGCGCTGACGACGGCTGCGTGGGTCAGAGCCAGGTGGGGTCGGAGTACACGAACAACGTGTTGTCCGACGTTGCAGTCGACACCGAGAGTTGTGCGTAGGAGCGGATCGTCACCGGCCCCATGCACGCATCAACCTTCACGTGCACGT
>NZ_JAJNCL010000011.1 GCF_021025955.1 Rhodococcus qingshengii
GATGAACAACCTTGTCCTGCTGTGCCGTTCACATCACCGGCTGATGCACCGGAAAACGGGGTTCGTCGGCAAGTGGTCGATTCGGATCGGCGTCGACAACAAACCGTGGTTCGTCCCGCCGCCCTCGATCGACCCCGGGCAGCATCCCAGGCCGGCGAACACCACCTTCAAAACCTGAGAACAGCTTCTCAGGCACAACAGAACACGGCCCGAGCACCGCATCGAAGGGATCCCCCGATGCGGTGCCAACCGTCCGTGACGGTTGATGAAGTTGTGCCCTCGATCAATCAGCGGGTCAGCACAAGCCCCGATGTCGGAACGCCCGTTCCCGCAGTCACGAGTACATTTTCGACGGAGTCGACCTGGTTGACCGAAGTACCGCGGATCTGCCGAACGCCCTCGGCGATACCGTTCATCCCGTGGATGTATGCCTCACCGAGCTGTCCGCCATGGGTGTTGATCGGAAGCTTGCCGCCGAGTTCGATTGCGCCACCGGCGATGAAGTCCTTCGCTTCTCCCCTGCCGCAGAAACCGAGTTCCTCGAGTTGCATCAATACGTAGGGCGTGAAGTGGTCGTAGAAGACCGCCGTCTGCATGTCCGTCGGGCGCAGCCCACTTTGTGACCAGAGTTGATCGCCGACAAGGCGCATCTCCGGTAGGCCGGTCAAACCGTCACGGTAGTAGCTGGTCATGATGTATTGATCTGCCCCGCTGCCCTGTGCGGCGGCTGCGATAACGGCAGGGGTGTTCTTCAGATCCTTGGCTCGTTCTGCCGAGGTGACGACGATGGCGATGCCGCCGTCGGACTCCTGGCAGCAATCGAGGAGATGCAAAGGTTCGGCGATGAATCGCGAATTTTGATGGTCCTCGAGAGTGATCGGTTTTCCGTAGAAGAATGCCTTCGGATTGGTGGCTGCATGCTTGCGGTCCGCGACGGCGATTCGGCCGAAGTCCTCGCTGGACGCTCCGTAGACGTGCATGTATCGCTGTGCGACCATCGCGACAAACGATGCGGGCGTGCCCAATCCGTGAGGATAGGAAAAGGCGTTATCCGTGCCCGACGAATTGACCTGCGCCACAAGACCGGAGTTCACCTGACCGAAACGCGCACCCGACCTCTCGTTGAACGCGCGGTAGGCGACGACGACGTCCGCGACGCCAGTGGCAACAGCCATGGCTGCCTGCTGAATCGTCGCCGCAGCGGCACCGCCGCCGTAATGGATACGGCTGAAGAACTTGAGGTTCGGGATACCCACCGAACGAGCCACCGCCACTTCGGTGTTGGTGTCCATGGTGAATGAGGTAAGACCGTCGACGTCGGCGGGTGTCAGACCGGCGTCGTCCAACGCGGCTTGAACAGCCTCAGCGGCCAGTCGCAGTTCACTGCGACCGGAGTCCTTCGAGAAATCCGTGGCGCCGATTCCGACGATCGCGGCCTTGCCGGACAATGCGCTCATTCAATGTCTCCGTTCGAGCCCGATGCCGGAAATGCCAGTGTGACCTGCGCAGTGATGTGATCTCCCAGACTGTTCTTGCCGACCACCGCGAGCGAAGCGAGATCCTCGTCGTAGGCGGTCACCGTACCGGAGAGCGTCAACGTGTCGTAGGCGTACCAGGGGACTCCGAGGCGAAGTTTGATCGACGTGAGTACTGCCCGCGGTCCTGCCCAGTCAGTCACGAATCGCTGCACCAAGCCGGTGTCGGTGAGGATGTTCACGAAGATGTCCTTCGAGCCGCGTTTCTGTGCGAGGTCGCGGTCGTGGTGAACATCTTGAAAGTCTCGGGTAGCGAGCGCCGCCGAGACGACAAAAGTCGGGTCGCCGTAAATCGAGAGCTGCGGAAGAATCTCTCCCACAGTGATATCCGTCGTCGAAGTCATCATCACTCCTTCACCGTAGAAACCGCAGACACAGCAGCCACCGCAGACACAGCAACCGGCTGCCAGGCGTACAGAGTCCAGGGAGTGCCGCCGGTCTCGTCGTCGCCAGGGAAGTCGAGGTAGATCGCCTCCACCTCCATTCCGATCGATACGTCAGAGGGATCGACACCGCGCAATTCGCCGAGCATCCGCACACCCTTCGGCAGTTCGACCAGGGCCACGACAAACGGCAACGACCGACCAGGAACCTTGGGGGCGTGGTGAACGACAAAACTGAAGACCGTTCCCCTACCGGACGCGACCACGTAGTCGGTCTGCTGCGACTTGTCCTTCCAGATCGCGGGCACCGGCGGGTGCTGCACCGAACCGTCCGCACGCAGTTGAATGCGCAACTCGTGTGCAGCAACACCGTCCCAGAAGAACTGCGTGTCGAGAGATGCTGTCGGGCGCAGCATCCGAGATGCGTCCAGGTCCGCAGGCACGTCTGTAGAGGGACTCTCGCTGACTGGCGGCGCAAACTTCAAGATCCGGAACATCATCTCCGAGACCAGTTCTTCGCCGACCCGCCAGTAGCTGCGGGTAGTGAAGAACCAACCTTCACCGAGACCTGTCTTCTTCGGCCCCACAACATCTTCCAACACCGACGAGATGGTGACTTCTTCACCCGGCTTCAGATAGCGGTGGTAGATCTGATCGCAGTTGGTCGCGACGACGGAGGTGAATCCGGCTTCGTCGAGTATGTCCGTCATCCGGCCCAAGGGATCGTCGGCTTCTCGAACCGCACCCAGACCGCGCATCGTCCATACCTGCGCCATCGCCGGCGGCGCGACTATGCCGTCGTGTCCGGCGGCGCGGGCAGCCGATTCGTCGACGTAGATCGGGTTCTCGTCTCCGATCGCCTCGACCCAGTTGCGGATCATCGGCAGGTTCACGGGGTCCCGGCCGGCGCGAGGAGCGCTTGGCCCGTCCTCTCGAACCCGTTCGGCAGCAGTGAGAATGGGATCTGACACGGTTTGTTTCCTATCTCGGAACGCGGGGAAGCTTCAGGCCGGCGGTCGCGATCAATTCGCGCATCACCTCGTTGACTCCACCGCCGAAGGTGATCACCAGGTTGCGCTTGATCTGCATGTCCAGCCACTCCATGAGATCAGCAGTTTCGGGATCGATCGGATTCCCGTACTGCCCGACGATCTCTTCTGCCAGTCGGCCGACCCGCTGGATGCGCTCGGTCGCAAACACTTTGGTTGCCGAAGCGTCAGCGATGTCCACCGAATCCGAATCACTCGACGCCACTTGCCAGTTGAGCAGTTCGTTGAGCCGGTACGTCGCGTGAATTTCGCCGAGTGCGCGCCGTACGTCGACGTGATCAAGCAGGTTTTCACGCTTGGCCCAATCGAAGACGTGGTCGTAGATCCCTGCGACCCGACCTGCCGGGCCGAGCATGACGCGTTCGTGGTTGAGCTGCGTCGTGATCAGGCGCCAACCTTGATTCTCCTCACCCACAAGCATGTTCGCCGGAACGCGAACGTCCTCGTAGTAGGTGGCGTTGACGTGATGCGCGCCGTCGCAGGTGATGATCGGGGTCCAGGTGTAGCCGGGATCCTTGGTGTCCATGATCAGGATGGAGATGCCGCGGTGCCGTGAATCGGCAGACCCTGTCCGTACGGCGAGCCACACGTAATCGGCGTCATGCCCGCCGGTGGTGAAGATCTTCTGGCCGTTGACGACGTACTCGTCACCATTGCGTGCCGCCGAGGTACGCAGTGCTGCAAGGTCGGTACCGGCTTCCGGTTCGGTGTAACCGATCGCGAAGTGCACTTCACCGGCGAGGATCGCGGGCAGGAATTTCTGCTTCTGCTCCTCGCTGCCGTATTTCTGCAGAGTCGGGCCGACGGTCTGCAACGTGACCGAAGGCAGTGGGACATCTGCCCGCACAGCCTCGTTGACAAAAATCTGCTGCTCGACCTCTCCGAACCCACGTCCGCCGTACTCCACTGGCCAGCCGACGCCGAGCCAGCCGTCCTTGCCCATACGACGGATGACCTCACGATAGGTAGGGCCGTGCCGCTCCACTCGCATGATCTTGGCCTCTTCGGGCGAGATCAGCGTCGAGAAGTAGCGTCGAAGTTCAGCTTGCAATGCGCGCTGACTGTCGGTCAGATCGATGAACACCGGGCCCCCACGAGGTCGAGTCGCTGCGAAGCGCCGCCGAGCAGGCGCGCCAAGTCTTTTGCAGTCGAGTAGTAACGATGAAGCGGATAAGTCACGTCGACGCCCAGACCTCCGTGCAAGTGGTGAAGCACCTGCATCGTGGCGGGCACTTCTTGGGCGATCCAGTACGCCATGACGTCGAGGTCCGACTGGGCATCCAGGCCCTCCGACACGCGCCAGGACGCCGACAACGCCGCGACGTGAAGGGTCCGGGAGGTGACGTAGGCGTCGGCGATCTGTTGTGAGACTGCCTGGAACGTGGCGAGCGGTTTGCCGAATTGCTCGCGTGAGCCGACGTGTGTCGCAGTGAGATCGACGGCGCCGGAAACCAAACCGTCTGCAACGGCTCCGATGCTCGCCGTGGCGATCCGGTACAGCGTCTGGACGGCTTCCTCGCCGGCACCGAGAAGTTCACCGACTGCCTCGTCCATGGTGACTGCGAACTCAGGACTGCCGGACGCACTGGGAGTCGGCGTCAATGCGACGCCGGCGGCAGTTGGATCGACAAGAACGACTCCGGCGTCGGTAGGCACAAGAATTCTGTGTGCGCTCGCCGCGAAGGGCACGGCAAGCACCGTCCCGCTGACGCGATACCAGTCGCCTGACTGCTGCGCGGTAGTCGACGGCTGCGCCGGGAACTGCTGCCCCGGCTCACCGAGTGCCGCGGTGAACACCCGCCCGGCGCCGACTCCGGTGAGCAATTCGTCCTGCTGCGCATCGGTCCCCAGAGCAACGATGGGGAGTACGCCGAAGCCGAGGGTCGCGAGAGCCGGAATGGGAGCGGCGGCTCGGCCAACCTCGACGAGAAGAGAGCCGACGTCGGTGACCGAGAGGCCCTCGCCGCCCAGACGCTCGGGCAGTGCCAACGTGAGCAGGTCGGCTTCGGCGAATGCCGCCCAGAGCGCGTCCGGCTCCAGTTCGCGGGCAAGGAGCGCGGTAGCCACCTCGGCTACCGCTTCCTGGGTTTCATCGGGAGTGAAGTCCACGCTGGCAATCCTGTCTCTGATGTAGAACGTGTTCTAGTTGTATCACCAACGTGGACATTTCTAAAGGCCTCTACTCACGCCGCCTAATCACGGGGCAGGCCCAGAATTCTCTCCGCGGCGACGGTCAACAGAATCTGCGTGGTTCCGCCGGCAATCGACAGGCATCGCGTGTTGAGGAACTCACGCGAGAGCGGGCCCTCCACCCATCCGGCCGGGCCACCCAATTCCATGGCGAACTCTGCGACATTCTGACGCTGGCGCACGCCCACCAGCTTGCGGACGCTCGACGCCGGGCCCGGATCCTGACCATCCAATTGCCGCAGTGTCGTGCGCAATTCCAGCAACGAGCCGACCATGGCGGTTCCGATCAGCCCACCGAGCTTGTCGGCAACCACAGGATCGGGATCGCCTGCCAGCTCGAGCAATTCCTCCATCGCACCGCCGAGCGAAGAGCCACCGCTCATCGCGACTCGCTCGTTGGCGAGGGTCGTGCGGGCCAGCTTCCAGCCTCCACCGAGTTGGCCGACGACGCACTCGTCCGGCACGAAGACGTCGTCGAGGAAGACTTCGTTGAACAGGGCGTCTCCGGTGATCTCACGCAGCGGCGAGATCCGAATCCCAGCCGTCTTCATGTCGAGAAGGAAGTATGTGATGCCCTTATGCTTGGGAACATCGCGATCGGTCCTGGCAAGGCAGATGGCCCAGTCAGCTTCACGTGCAAGTGAAGTCCAGACTTTCTGACCATTCAGCTTCCAACCGCCTTCGACCTTTTCCGCGGTCGTGCGGAGTGCCGCAAGATCCGAACCTGCACCAGGTTCGCTGAAGAGCTGGCACCAGGTGATCTCGCCCTTGAGCGTCGGAGTCGCGAATCTTTCGATCTGCTCCGGACTGCCGTGCTCGAGGATGGTTGGCACTGCCCACCACCCGATCACCAGATCGGGGCGGCCGATACCGACGGCCGCCAACTCTTCTTCGATCAGAATCTGTTGCGCGGCCTTGGCACCCCGGCCGTACGGCTTGGGCCAGTGCGGTGCAAGGTAGCCCGATTCGGCCAACGCGTTGCGCTGTTCGGATTCGGGTAGCGCCACCAATTGCGCTACCTCTTCGCGAATGTCGGACCGGTCGGATTCGAGCTCACTCAAGTCGATCTGAAGGTGACGCCGTGCGCCGTCGATCGTCAATTCCGCGACGCGTGCGCGCCAGCGGGAGGATCCGCCCAGAATCTGCCGGAGCGACAGCGCTCGACGAAGGTAGAAGTGCGCCTCGTGCTCCCAGGTAAATCCGATGCCGCCGAGCACTTGAATGCAGTCTTTTGCCGTGTCGACAGCGGCGTCCAGCGCCACCGCGGCCGCCACTGCTGCGGCGATCGGAAGTTCGTCGCCCGACTCGGCAGCGACCGCGGCGTCCCAGGCAACCGCTCCGGCATTCTCTACGCGGCACAGCATTTCGGCACAGATGTGTTTGATCGCCTGGAACGAACCGATGGGCTTTCCGAATTGTTCGCGAATCTTCGCGTATTCCACCGCAGTACGCAGACTCCACGCCGCAATTCCGGCTGCTTCGGCGGCCCCCAGTACCGCCGCGAGATCGGAAACCGATCCGGGCGCGATGTCATCGAGGATTCGGTCAGCCTCGACAGTCACTCGGTCGAACGAGACTCGTGCCAGTGGACGCGACTTGTCGATCGTGTCGACGGGGTCGTAGGTCACGCCGTCGCTGTCACCGTCGACGAGAGCCCAGACGAGACGTGAGCCGTCACCTTCAGAAACCACGCCTGCCGACACGAGTACCGACACACCCGAATCTCCACCCCAGGCGTAACCTCCTTCGCCATGAAGCTCGATGCCACCGGACGCGTTCACCGTTGCCGAAACTGGACTTTCGTCCAATACGACGGCACATGGCAGCGCACCATCGGCGAGCGTTTCGGACCAACGCTTGGCAGCGGGAGACGAACTTCGCCCCACCACCAGAGCTGCCAGCGCAGTCGTGAGAACAGGACCCGGCACGAGTTCGATTGCCGCCTGCTCGAGCATTGCTGCGAGATCGACGATTTCAGCTCCGGCTCCGCCTACCGATTCGGGAACGGCGACCGAAAATATCCCGAGAGACGCGAACTCGGACCATTTCTCCCGCCACGAAACTGCTGGTCCACGGCGTACCATGTCCATCGGCGTGGCCGAGCGCGCCCAGGCCTCGATCGATTCCTGGACCGCTCGCTGTTCATCGGTCGTGGCGATTGTCACAACTGGTTCCCGCCTCTCGATAAGTGACACAATTGTTTAGAACGTGTTCTAATATGACACCTGGCCAAGAGTCAAGGCGCGAAGGAATTTGTCGATGACCACAACATCCCGATCCCGCTCCAACGCGGTTGCTGCTGCAACGCTTGGGGACGACGATCTCAGCTCCAACGCGCAACGTGAACGCCGCAAGCGGATTCTCGACGCAACCCTCGCTTTGGCGTCCAAAGGCGGCTACGAGGCTGTCCAGATGCGCGCCGTGGCCGAGCGCGCCGACGTCGCGGTCGGAACGCTCTATCGCTACTTCCCGTCCAAGGTTCACCTGTTGGTGTCCGCTCTCGCACGCGAGTTCGAGAAGATCGATTCCAAGGGCAAGATTCCACCCGGAACCAGCCCGCTCGAGCGGATGCAACTGATCCTCAGCCTCATCACCCGCGCGATGCAGCGCGATCCGCTCCTCACCGAAGCGATGACTCGCGCGTTCATGTTCGCCGACGCCTCCGCAGCGGCAGAGGTCGATCAGGTGGGTCAGTTGATGGACCGCCTCTTCGCACGAGCGATGACCGAAGAGGAGCCGACCGAGGAGCAGTTGGCGATCGCGCGCGTGATCTCCGATGTGTGGCTGTCCAATTTGGTGGCATGGCTCACGCGACGTTCTTCGGCTACCGATGTCGCCAATCGCCTGGAATTGACGGTTGAACTGCTGCTCGGTGACGGAACGCGGAAACCCGAATAGACATCCTTTGTCGCATCGGTCATTTTTGCACTGATCTGGCAGAAACGTATCGAGCCAGGAGTCGCTGCATCGCCTAGATTTGAAGAGGTGAGCGCACAAGATCTGTCCATCGAACTTCGCCGAGCGCTGTCGGGCGTGGCACGCACGCCGCGTCTGCTCGTAGCCTCCGACTACGACGGGACGATGGCACCTATAGTCGCCAACCCGGACAAGGCGTATCCACGCGTGGAAACGGTGCGTGCGCTCCGCTCCCTCGCCAGCCTGGCGTCGACGACGGCTGCCGTGATCTCGGGCCGCGCCCTCAAGGATCTGGCTGCGCTGTCCCGACTTCCCGCCGAAGTGCAATTGGTCGGCAGCCACGGCTCCGAGTTCGACATCGGATTCGTTCACGCGATCGACGCCGACGCCAGGAAACTGCTCGACGAGATCGTCACCGAGTTAGGCCGAATTGCCGCCGACACCCCTGGGGCAACGGTGGAAAAGAAGCCCGCCAGCGTCGCACTGCACGTACGCAACAGCAGCGCCGACGACGCCGAGAAGGCGCTCATCGCCGTTCGCACCGAATCGGCACTCTGGCCGGGCGTTCAGGTCACCGAGGGCAAATCGGTGGTCGAGTTGGCGGTCATCGCCACCGACAAGGGCCACGCACTCGACTTGATTCGCCATCAGGACGGCGCTACCGCTGCCGTCTTCATCGGGGACGACGTGACCGACGAAAAGGCGTTCAGCAGGCTTCAGGGGCCGGACATCGGAATCAAGGTCGGCAGCGGGGACACCGTCGCCGACTATCGCGTCGACAGCACCGAAGATGTCGCTGCCGCTCTGGCGTTCCTGCTCGACGAGCGTCGTACGTGGCTTTCCGGTGCCGACGCTCCGCCCATCGAGCGGCTCTCGATGCTCGCCAGTCCGCGCACCGTCGCTTTGGTGACCCCGGATGCGACGCTGACCTGGTTGTGTCACCCGGAACCGGATTCCGCAGCAGTCTTCGCGCACCTTCTCGGCGGAACCGGGGCGGGCCATTTCACGGTCGGGCCTCGCCGCACAGCCTTGCCGCTGAGCCAAAAGTACATCGACAGCACGATGACCGTTCAGACCCGCTGGGCGAGCCTGTCCGTCACCGACTACCTCCCCCACGACGTCCCGCAGGGACGAACCGACCTTACTCGCATCATTTCCGGCCAGGCCGACGCGATCGTCTCGTTTGCACCCCGTCCCGAGTTCGGCCAAGGCCAAGTCACCCTCGAGGTCGTCGACGAGGGTATTCGGGTCCTCGGCACCAACGAGCCATACATACTCCGCTCCCCCGGCGTGCTGTGGAACATCGCCACCGACGGAAACCAACAGACCGCACACGCCATCGTCGAGCCGTCCAAGGGTGACGTCGTACTCGAATTGCGCTGCGGAACAGAAGAAATCGGCCCCTCGGAGATTCCGGAGATCGAACGCCGAGCGACTTCGGAGGCGTACTGGTCCGATTGGGCCAAGACGCTCGAACTGCCGAAGCTGAAGCCGGACTTGATGAAACGCTCTGCGCTGACCTTGCGCGGGCTGGTTCACGCCGATTCCGGTTCCATCATGGCCGCCGCGACTACATCCCTGCCGGAAGAGATCGGCGGAGTCCGCAACTGGGACTACCGCTATTGCTGGTTGCGCGACGCCGCCCTCACCGCAACAGCTCTCGTGAGCGTCGGATCCACCGACGAAGCCGAGAACTACCTCGACTGGGTCCACCGCGTGCTCGAAACGCTGCCGGGACCCGAGCGCCTGCACCCCCTCTACACGCTGTACGGGACTTCGCTACCGCCCGAGGCCGTCATCGACTCACTGCCCGGGTACGCCGGCTCCCGGCCGGTCCGCGTCGGTAACGCTGCAAATCAGCAGGTTCAACTGGACGTGTTCGGCCCGATCGTCGAGCTGATCGTCGAACTGGCAAATGCACGCGAAAAGGCCGGTGCTGCTGACCCTTTGAGTGACCGCGACTGGGAACTGGTGTGCGCCATGGTCGAAGCAGTACAGCGACGCTGGTTCGAACCCGACCACGGTATCTGGGAAATTCGCGACAACCCGCGCCACCACGTCTACTCCAAGGTGATGGGTTGGGTCACCGTCGACCGCGCTGTCGATCTTGCTGCCCGCTTTTCTCGTGAGGCTCTTCCCGAGTGGGCGGAACTGCGTGACCAGATCGCCGACGAAGTACGCCACAAGGGATGGAAGGACGACGTCCAGTCGTACACCGCTGCCTACGACGGTACCGATCTCGACGCCGCTACTCTGCACATCGGACTGTCGGGACTGATCGATCCGACGGATCCACGCTTCGCCGCAACCGTCGTAGCCACCGAGGCTGAACTACGCAGCGGCTCAACGGTATACCGCTACCATCACGACGACGGCCTGCCCGGCATCGAAGGTGGATTCCACCTGTGTGCCGCCTGGCTCGTCGAGGCCTACCTACTGATCGGGCAACGCCTGCAAGCAGAGGCACTGTTCGACCAGTTGGTCGCGGCAGCGGGTCCCACCGGACTACTCGCGGAGGAGTACGACCCCATCGCGGAACGCTCCCTGGGCAACCACCCCCAGGCGTACAGCCATCTGGGATTGTTGCGCTGCGCCCAACTCCTGGCGTGACAGCTACACCCTGACAGCTACACCCGGATCCGACCTGATGTTCGCCCGGCCAGTAGTTCGGTGTCGAGCATCTCGACTATCGGAACGCCGGATCCGGACGGCGACATCAGGAGTGCACCGGCGCGCCGGCCCTTCTCTTCCTGGGGCTGGCGCACCGTTGTCAGTGATTCGCGCAGCGCCTCGTCGACGCCGTCGAATCCGGTGATCGACAGTTGGCCAGGTACATCGATGCCCTGCCAGCGCGCCCAGTCCAAGGCGCCGAGGGCGAGCACGTCGGTGGTGCAGACGAGTGCGGTGATCTCGGGGTTGGTCGCGAGAGCTTCCGCCGCCGCCGAGTGCCCGGACTGCGATGTGTGGACGTACCGCTCGATCACCGTAAGTGAGAGTGGGTCCATGTCGGCCGCCACCATTGCGTCGCGCACTCCCTCGATCCGCTCACGCTGGACGTGGAAGTGTGGGGACTTGAGTCGTTCCTGACTGACAACGCCGTCCATCCGGTCGCGCCCCAGCCTCATGCAGAGCACGCCGATGTCACGGTGGCCGAGACCGATGAGATAGTCGGCGACCTTGCGCATGGCAGCGCGATCGTCGATGCCCACGAGAGACGCACCGGGAATCTCGCGTGGCTGGTCGCACACGACGATCGGAATGTGACGCTCGAGCACGGCGGCAAGGTATGGGTCGTCGTCGGCCACCGAGTAGACGACAAAGCCGTCGACACCCGCTTGTTGGACCACGGCCGCAGCGTCCACCTCGTCGCGTCCGGGACCGGCCGGGATGAGCAGCAGGCCCTGACCGGCATCCTCACACGATTCCGAGAGACCGGCCAGAAAGCTCATGGCGGCCGGGTCACGGAACGAGTAGCTGAGCGCTTCGGTGAGCAGGAGACCGACGGCACCGGCTTTACGAGTTCGCAAAGAGCGAGCGACCGGATCGGGTCCGGGATATCCGCGTCGCTTGGCCGCTTGGAGCACTCGATCCCGCAGCTCGACGGAGAGCTGATCGGGTCGGTTGTACGCGTTCGAGACTGTAGTTCTCGACACATTGAGCTCGGCGGCGAGCGACGCCAAAGTGGCTTGACGGCGTGGCTGACGGGACCGGGGCATAAACGGACGTTAGCCGTAGTCCTCGAAGTCGGCGCGTTGGGGCCGAACCGAAGGTGAACTACCAGCGACTATGCGCTAATGTGTAACGGTAACGGTTTCCAATAGCATTTAGCCCAGCCTTGGTTCAGGAGAAAAGCACGTGCGTTCGTCGTCGAAATTCCGCACCGCCACCGCCCTCGCGGCCGTCTCGGTCGCCGCAACATTCGCGCTCACCGCGTGCAGCTCCACCTCTCCGAAAGACGAAGGCATCACCGTCGTCGCATCGACGAACGTGTGGGGCGACGTCGCACAGGCCGTCGCCGGCGACAAGCTGACCGTGACGTCGATCATCAACGAGCCGTCCGCCGACCCGCACTCTTTCGAGGCGACTCCCGCCGACGCCGCCAAGATCACCGACGCATCGCTTGTCGTCTACAACGGCGGCGGCTACGACCAGTTCATCACCGACGTCCTCGACGCAGGCAAGGGCGAGCAGAAGACGGTCAACGCCTACAACCTGCTCGACGGCGGCATCCATGCCGGCGAAACCGCGGGCGAATCGCATGACGGTCACACCCACGGCGCAGTCAACGAACACGTCTGGTTCGACATCCCGACCGTCGACGCCGTCGCACATTCGGTTGCCGATCAACTGAGCGCACTCGATCCGGACAACGCGGCAACCTACGAGGACAACGCGAAGGCATACAGCCAGAAGCTCGCCGGCGTCACGGCCATCACCGACTCCATCGCCGCTGCCCACGCGGGCACACCGGTGGCTCAGACCGAACCGATCGCACACTATCTCCTGGTTGCCGCTGAACTGAAGGACGCAACTCCCGAAGAGTTCACCAGCGCCATCGAAGACGGCAACGATCCGTCACCGGCCGCAATCGCCGCGACCCGCCAGCTCCTCTCGGACAAGCAGGCCCGCGCACTGGTCTACAACATCCAGACGCAGGACAAAGTGACCCAGGACATGCGCACCACCGCCGAAACCGCCGGAGTGCCCGTCGTCGAGGTTACGGAGACTCTGCCTGAGGGCCTGGACTACATTCAGTGGCAGACGCAGACTGCGGAGTCGCTCGCAAACGCCCTCTCTGCCCAGTAATTTTTGCCCCACCATTTCCGAGAAGAACCGATCGGCTTGTGACAGAAACTTCCGCGAATACTCCTGTGCCCCCTGGTAACGCCGTGCCTTCTGGTAACACCGTGCCTTCAGGAAACACCGTGCCCGCTGTGACGCTGAAGGGTGCTCGATTATCTTTCGGCGCCCGCACCCTCTGGGACGGACTCGACCTCGAGGTACAGCCAGGTGAGTTCATCGCCGTGCTCGGACCGAACGGGTCTGGCAAGACCTCGCTCCTGAAGATTCTGTTGGGTCAACTGCAACTCAGCGGCGGTAGTGCTCAGATCGTCGGCACGCCGGCACGGGCCGGTAACTCACATGTCGGGTACATCCCGCAGCAGAAGTCGATCGACGACGGCCTCCCGCTCCGCGGCCGCGACCTGGTCGGCCTCGGCGTCGACGGTCACCAGTGGGGCACGGGGCTACTGCGCCGGGGTCGTCGACGCAAGATCGTCGACGACGCCATCGCGCAGGTCAGCGCCCAGTCGTTCGCCGACGCCCCCATCGGTTCCATGTCCGGCGGTGAGCAGCAGCGACTGCGAATCGCTCAGGCTTTGGTCGGCGACCCGCGGATCCTGCTGTGCGACGAGCCGCTGCTCAGCCTCGACCTCGCCAACCAGCACCTGGTCTCGACGCTGATCGACAAGCGTCGACGCAGCCATGACACGGCGGTGCTGTTCGTGACGCACGAGATCAATCCGATCCTGCCGTTGGTGGATCGAGTGCTCTATCTGGTGGACGGCAAATTCCGGATCGGGACGCCGGCCGAAGTGATGACGTCCGAGGTTCTCTCGGATCTGTACAACACCGACGTCGAGGTGCTGCAGGTTCGTGGTCGCCTCGTCGTGATCGGCACCGGAGATGCCATCGACGCGCTCGGCAGCGCCGGCGGACTGCGTCCAGGCGAAGGCGTTCACCATTCTGATGAGGATCACCACCAGTGAGTAACAAGTTCACCGACGCGATGTCGCGGATGTTCGACGTGTCCGCCACCGTCGATCTGCTGCAGTACGACTTCGTCCAACAGGCGTTGATCGCAGGCGCCATCCTCGGATTGCTGGCAGGCATCATCGGGCCGCTGATCGTGAGCCGTCAGATGTCGTTCTCGGTGCACGGTACGAGTGAGCTGTCACTGACGGGTGCATCCGCCGCGCTTCTCGTCGGTGTAGGCGTCGGCTTCGGCGCCATCGTCGGATCCGTGGTCGCGGCAGTGCTGTTCGGACTGCTCGGAGCCAAAGCGCGGGACCGGGATTCGGTGATCGGTGTGATCATGGCTTTCGGCCTCGGCCTGTCGGTATTGTTCCTCTGGGCGTACGACGGTCGCACGGGAACCAGCTTCTCGTTGTTGGTCGGACAGATCGTGGCACCGGGAAACAGCGGTCTCGAACTTCTGCTGCTATGTGCGGTCATCGTGATCGGCACACTCGGATTCATCTACCGCCCTTTGCTGTTCGCGAGCACCGATCCCGAAGTTGCTGCAGCTCGCGGTGTTCCGGTTCGGGCACTGTCGATCGTGTTCGCAGTGTTGGTCGGCATCACCGCCGCGCTCGGCGTGCAGATCGTCGGCGCTCTGCTGGTGATGTCGCTGCTGATCACTCCCGCAGCGGCCGCCGCGTACGTCACGGCAAGCCCGCTCAAGGCCACGATTCTCTCCGTCGTGTTCGCCGAACTTGCGGCCGTCGGCGGCATCCTTCTCTCGCTGGCCCCCGGCGTTCCCGTCTCGAGTTTCGTCACCTCGGTCTCGTTCGTGATCTACCTGATATGTCGACTCTTCGGATCCGCACGTCGCAAGAATGCCGGACGGATTCCGGCACACGCCTGAACACCGCGAGCCCGCATATCTCGAAGCTCATGTACCTAGAATCGAAGTATGGGCTACAGCGTTGATCTGAACAGCGACCTCGGCGAGGGCTTCGGAGCCTGGACCCTGGGCGACGACGACGCGATGCTCGAACTTGTCACAAGCGCGAACATGGCCTGTGGATTCCATGCCGGCGATCCGACGACACTGTTGGCGACTTGCGAATCCGCAGCCACCCGCGGCGTACGTATCGGCGCGCAGGTGGGGTACCGAGACCTCGCCGGTTTCGGCAGGCGCTTCATCGACGTCTCTCCGAACGACCTGACCGCCGACGTCATTTATCAAATAGGAGCGCTCGACGGTTTGGCTCGTGTCGCCGGATCGCGGGTCACGTACGTCAAACCCCACGGCGCGCTCTACAACGCGATCGTTCATCACCGTCGGCAAGCACGGGCCGTGGTCGCCGCTGTTGTCGCCTACGACAGTTCGCTACCTGTTCTCGGACTGCCGGGTTCGGTGTTTCTGGAAGAAGCTCGCGATGCCGGACTCGAAATCGTCGCCGAGGCTTTTGCCGATCGCGCGTACACGGCGGAAGGCACCCTGGTCCCCCGCACCGAGTCGGGCGCCGTTCTGCACGACCCGACGCTTGTTGCAGAACGGGTTCGGCGAATGGTCGTCGACGGCGAGTTGGACGCAGTCGACGGGAGCACGTTGAAAGTCGCTGCCGCATCGGTGTGCGTACACGGTGACAGTCCAGCAGCCGTCGACATGGCCGTGGCAATCCGCGCTCTCCTCGACTCTTCCGGCGTCGAGATCACACCGTTCACATGATCACGATCCTGCCCGCCGGTGAATCCGCAGTCCTCGTCGAGTACGAGGAACTGCCGAGCGTGCTGGGCAACTTCAGGGCTCTCGACGCCAGTCGGATCCCCGGAGTGATCGACCTGATTCCCGCGGCGCGAACCATCTTGATCGAATACGACAACACGATCACCGGGCGCAAACTCGTAGAGAAATGGGTCCGTGAGGCCGTACCGATCGAACTCACAGCAAACGAGAGCGGACCTGCTGTCGAGATTCCGGTCCGCTACGACGGCCCCGATCTCGTAGAGGTGGGCAAGATGACCGGACTCGGGGTCGACGGTGTGATCGATGCTCACACGGCTGCGTCGTGGACCGTCGCGTTCATCGGATTCGCTCCGGGGTTCGCATATCTGACCAGCAGCGAGAGAAAGCTCGAGGTTCCACGTCGATCGGACCCGCGCAGGCAGGTCCCGGCCGGTGCAGTCGGGTTGGCCGGACCGTTCTCGGGCGTCTACCCGCGGCGTTCCCCGGGCGGCTGGCAGTTGATCGGAACGACGGAACTGTCGGTGTGGGACGCCGAGCGCCGCTCGCCGGCACTGCTTCTACCCGGCACCACGGTCACCTTTGTCCGTGCATGATTTTGGTGCAGGCATAATTTTGGTGTCTTCACCGCGTTGTTGCGGGACAATGGATTCATGGCCTGGCTCGAGGTAGTGCGTACCGGCCCGCTCGCCACAGTTCAGGACCGCGGGCGGAGAGGCTACGGCGCCCTCGGGGTCGGCAGATCCGGCGCCGTCGACATGATCTCGCACGACAGCGCTAACAGACTTGTAGGCAACACTTTTCGAGCGGCAACCATCGAAGTCACCACTGGGGGTTTTGCTATGCGGGCCGTCGGTTCGATGACGGTGGCAGCGACAGGCGCGCGGGTGCCGCTGGCCGTCGACGGACAGTCTGCACCTGACTACGCGAGCATCCACCTGGCTGGTGGCAGCATTCTCGAATTGGGTTACAGCACAACCGGGTTGAGAACGTACATCTCAGCACGCGGTGGCGTCGACGTCCCGCAGGTACTCGGCAGCAGATCCACCGACACGCTCTCCGGACTCGGGCCGCCGCCGCTCGCCGTCGGCGATCACCTCCTCCTCGGGGCCGAGGAAGGGACGTGGCCCACCGAAGAGTTGATTCCACCGCCGGCCCCTCCACTCGGCGCAGTTCCACTCGAGATCACGCTCGGCCCAAGAAATTCCTGGTTCACTGCCGCATCCGTTCAGGCGCTCCTTCACACCACATGGAAAGTCACCGAACACACCAACCGCGTCGGTGTCCGGCTACAGGGCCAAGGGCCTCTGCACCGCTCGCGCACGGAGGAACTGCCGAGCGAAGGCGTCGTCGTGGGGTCTATCCAGGTGCCACCAGGCGGAGCGCCCGTCGTATTTCTCGCCGACCATCCCGTGACCGGCGGATACCCCGTCATCGCCGTCGTCTCCGACGCAGGGATTGCGTCGCTGGCACAGCTGCGGCCCGGCAGCACCATTACCTTCAAGGCCACTACTCGGCCGTCGTAGCGCTGATAGTCTCAGCCGCGCCAGCAACGCTGCCGGCGGCGCTCGGCCGTCGCCAGAACCTGAAGGACTGTCACACTATGAGCCCTAAGAGCAGCACACTTGCTCTCGGAATAGCGTCACTGATCACTGCTGCACTCGTCCTGTCCGGATGCAGTAGTTCGGAAAGCGGCGACGCCGTCTCCAGTGAGACCACCACTTCCGAAAGTTCTGCATCCTCGCCGTCGGCCGCTGCCGCGACGCCGACTTTGCGGGACGGGACACCGTTCATCGGCGAGCGGACGACGATCGAGACCGGCAACGACCCCGAAGCGCCGAGCATCAGCGTCAGCCTCCCGTCAAGTTGGACCCAAGGCGAGAACATCCCCGCCGGGGTTACGGATGCGTTGTCCAGCAACAGCCGGGAACCCAGTGGTTTCATGCCGAACACCACCGTGAAGGTCGAAAACCACAGCACCGCAACAAAAGACGAGGTTCTTGCCGCTGAGCGTGAAACGATCGCCACCCTCGACGGGTGGACCGAAGTGAAGTACACCGAGATCGACGTCGACGGACAGCAGGGGTTCCGCCTCTCCGGAACCTGGACCGCCCCAAACCTGGGCGTTCCGCTCTACGCCGTCATGACAGTCGTCGCTTACCAAGCCGACGACAACTCGCCGGTCTACTTGGTCAGCTTCGCAAACCAGTTCACCGATACGACAAACATGCAGACGTCCAACCAGGTGGAAGAAATCAACACTTCCATCGAATTCGGCTAAGCGCCTGACCGAACAACAATGGCCACTGAGCGAACCGAGGCCACCGCACACTGAGCCGAGCGATCCGCTTGCACGACCGGTTCGGGGTCAGCGGGATCAACCGAATCGCCTGCATCACTGGCCACCTCCAGCGTCGTGGCTGTCTGTTTCCGGTGTTTCAGTGGTCTCGGTCGTCGTCCCGCCGACGTGCAATCTTTTGGCGCGATTGCGCTCCATCGCCCCTGCAACCGCCCGCCAAATAGGAAAGCGTTACCTAAGTAGTTCGCGGTATGATCCACCGATGAGTTCCACAGGATTTCCGTACTGGGCTGTGCCGGCAGGCCGGTACGTTCCGCTCCCTTTCTCCATGACCACGTCCACCATCGGGCGCGATCAGAAGCGTGCGTGGCGTGAGATCCGCCATCCCGAACACGAACTCCTGTGGGGCGCTTCCGGAGAGATGAGCGCCTACATCGACGACGTTCGTTGGCAGATCCCACCGACGGTCGGCATGTGGATTCCTGCCGGAACTCCACGGCGCATCACGCTCGGCGCATCCACCGAGGCGCGCTTCACCTACTTCCGGCCCGAGTCGTTCCCCCACCCGTGGACAAAACCCGCGATCATCGGCATCGACGACGTGGTCAAAACGATGCTCATCCACCTGCACCAGCGAAATATGCCGACCGAGGCTCGCTTGCGCGCCGAATCAGTAGTCTTCGACACCCTCGCGCCCATCGAGGCAGCCGATGTCGCAGTGCCGATGCCCGCCGATCCCCGGGCCCTTGCCGTTGCACGCCGTTTGATCGCCGACCCCGCCGATCAACGAGGGCTTGCCGATTGGGCCTATGTGGTCGGCGGAAGCCCCCGAACCCTGAGCCGCGTGTTCTCTCAGGGCACGGGGATGTCCTTCACCGAGTGGAGAATTCAAGTTCGCGTCCGCGCTGCGATGTCCTATCTCGCTGCGGGCGTTCCTGTTTCGACGGTAAGCCGCCGAGTCGGATACGAAACCCCCAGCGCCTTCACCAGCGTGTTCCGCAAGGTCACCGGACGGACACCGAAGAACTATTACTCGGACGCGTGCGAATTGTCGGCCTAGCTGGTCAGAAGCATCGGTTGGTCAAAATCATCAGCCGTCAGAATCATCAGCCGGTCAGAACCCGTTCATCTTCGAAACCAGTTCCGCGAAGGCGTATTTGACACTCAGCGACGTGGGTGAAGCCAGTGCCATGACTCGGGCCAGACCGAGCTGCTGAATCAGCCTGCCGTCCTTGACTGCCGGCAGGTCGGCAAACAACTTGTCTCCCATCAATCCAGGGAGTCCCTGCCCGCTCGCATCGTTGAGCACGATAACGTCCGCATCCAGTTCGTTGTACTGTTCACGCGATGCGGTCACCGACCCCTGCGTGTCGCCGCACAGCTCTGCGCTTCCGGCCGACTGCTTCAGTCCGAGCTGGGTCATCAGGATGACTCTGCCGTCGTCGGCGCAGTAATTGGTGAGGCCGTCGATGTTTCCCGAGAGGAAGGTCAGCGTCTTCCCGTTCAGATCCGGGGAGCCCGCAGCCAGGTCGGCTATGGATTCGTCGGTTTCCTCGATCAGCTCAGCCGCCCGCTTCGGTTGACCGAGCACTGAACCGATGGTCGACAACTGCTCCTGCCACGTAGTCGCCCATGCGGTCTCCTTGAACGGAATCGTGGGTGCGATCTGAGTCAGACGTGCATAGTCGTCTTCGGTGATTCCCGAGACCACCGCGATGATCACGTCCGGCTCCAACGCCAGGATCTGCTCGAACGGCACACCGGAAGTGCTGTCGAGCAACGCGGGTACGGTATCGCCCAACAATTCTTCGTCCCACGGCAGGATTCCGCTCTCCAAGCCTGCCCCACTGAACGACTCCATGGCGACGGGCGTCTTACCCAGTGCGAGGACCGAATCCTGGCTGTTCCAACCGATGGTCACGATCCGCTGAGGTTCGGTCTCAATGGAGGTCGAGCCGTACGCGTGGTCGATGGTGGCCGGCAGCGCGCCGGTCTCGGCCAACTGCGTCGTATCCTCCTACGCAGTTGACTCGGTGCTGCTCTGGCAGCCTGCGAGCAGGGCAATCGCGGCCAAAGCAGCCACTATTCGGGTAGTGCATTTCATCTTCTGTCAGCTCTCTTCGCAAACGTACTTGTTTCGACCAGGCAGGTATATCGAGACCTGATCCCGGTAATGGGGTCTCGATGCTCCATCTGTCCGCTGCCGCGTAGCCCTTGGCATCTACGAGCACTTTCCGTACCTCCACCGGCTCTACCGTAGAACTGCACAACGAGTGTTCGGATCTGGGCGAGGAGTTTCACGAGTGTCAGCGCTGTCCGAAACTCGTACCGCTCCGATGGAGATGATCAGAACCGGTTCGTTCTCCTCCGGACGCGGCCCACGACTGGTTGCAGCCGTCACCGGGCAGGCGTCCTACCAGGTTGCTCAAGCTCTCATTCCGGTGCTGATCGGCACCGTCGTCGACCGAGCAATCGGAAAGTCCGACAGCACGGCACTTCTCGTGTGGCTGGCGGTGCTGAGCGCTCTGTTCATCGGACTCGCCCTGTCGTGGCGCATCGCGGTCCGCCTGAACACACAGGTCTTCGTCTACGGCGAACACGACCTAAGACTGAACGCTGCCAGACGGGTACTCGACGCCAGGGGCATGCAAGCTCAGCGTTCGACGGGTGAAGTTCTTACCATCTCCACTTCGGACGCCTCACACGTCTCGGGCTTCTCTTGGGTTGTCGCCGAGCAAGGCTCAGCTTTTGCAGGGCTTGCTGCGGCGGTGATTTCGCTTGCCTTTGTATCGTGGCCGCTCGCACTGATCGTCGTCCTCATCACGGCTGCGCAGCTCGTATTCATCCACAAGATCAGCGGTCCACTGGACGAGCGTGTATATGCAGAGCAGAAGAAGGCAGCAGAGGCAGGCATGCTTGCAACTGATTTCACACTCGGACTGCGAGTACTCAAAGGCTTCGGAGCCGAGCCCACTGCTCTCTCTCGATACGTCCATGCGAGCCGGGAGTCGATGAAAGCAGCGATCCGGACGGTCAGGGCAATGTCCAGTCTGACCGCGCTCAACTCAGGGGTCTCCGCGGTGGTACTGGCGTCAGTCGCATTGGGAGCCGCGTGGATGGCGCATCAAGGCACGATCACCGTGGGTAACTTCGTCACCGTGGTCGGCCTGAGCAGAGTGATTGCCGGTCCGATGGAAACGCTGGGGTTCTTCGGTGCCGAACTCGCTGCCAAGCGGGGCTCCGCGCGCAGACTGTCCGAACTCCTGGCCGAACCGCACCTGATCGATTCGCTGCTCTCCACGGCCTCGGTCAGCTCCGACAGAAGTGAAGACGCCCTGCTGATTTCGACCGACGACGGAACCGTCGTCTCAGCTCGCCGCGGAGAAGTGGTGGGCGTGCGCGCCGACGATTCCGCTCACCGACTGGCACGACAACTCGCCTATCAGACCCCGCTCGTCCCCGACTGCTACTTCGTATTCGGGACCGATGCAACCGAACTCGGTCCGGACGGAGTTCGCGATCAGGTGTTCGTCTCCGCCCATGAAGGAACCGTGTTCACCGGCACCGTCTTCGACAATCTGGCCGCACCGAGCGTCGACTCGTCGGCAATGACGTCATCTGCACTCGACGACGTGTTGACGCATCTGCCCGACGGCCACCTCTCCGAGGTAGGTGAGCAAGGAAAGAAGCTCTCCGGGGGTCAACGCCAACGCCTTCTCCTCGCCCGCGCTCTCCATCAACCCCAGCCGATCCTGGTCCTCCACGAACCCACCACTTCCGTGGATTCTGTTACCGAGCATCGAATTGCACACTCACTGAGAAACTTTCCCGACAAGGCCATTGTGGTGATCACCTCGAGTCCGACCTTGCTCCATTCGTGTGACCGTGTCGTGACGATCGACGGCGACGCTCGGGACGGAGACTCGCTGTGACTGCTACCCTTCCGGATGCATCTGCTGTTCCGGTTGCATCGGCCCTGCCGATCGCGTCGACCAAGCAGACCGTCCGCGCATTGATCGCATTGCTTCGGCCACGCAAGCGAGCGCTCGCACTCACGACCGTCGTACTTCTCTCCGCTACGGCCTGCGGCCTGTCCACCCCCGCGCTGCTCGGACTCATGGTCGATGCGGTCACGGAGGGCAAACCGTTTGTCTCACTTCTACATATCACCGCGTTCATACTCGGCGCAGCGGCCGCAGGAGTTGCACTGACTTGGTGGAGCACACAGCTTCTCGCGAATGTCGCGCAGAACGTGCTGGCCGATCTTCGTGAGGACGTGTTCGCCGCTACGCTCGCACAGCCGTCGTCGCTGGTCGAGGAAGCCGGAACCGGTGATCTGATTTCCCGAGTCTCGGGTGACGTCGAAGCGGTCAACACCGTCATCGCTCGGGTGCTACCCGCAACGGTGTCTGCCCTGTTCATGATTTCATTGACGCTTGTCGGTGTGGGAGTGATCGACTGGCGCTTCACCCTGGCCATCGTTGCGGTCGCGCCGATCCACTATTTCGCTCTTCGTCATTTCCTCCGACGCTCCGGACCCGTCTACCGACGCTCTCGAGCTGCGCAGGCCAGGCGGGGACAGCAGCTCATCGAAACTCTCGGTGGCGCAGGCACTGTCACTGCCTTACGGCGAGCTGACGAGCACATCGGCCGAATCGCCGCGACCTCCGAGCATGCCATCAGCTTCGACATGCAGGCAGTTCGACTGCGCACCAACTTCTTCGCTCAACTGAACGGTGCCGAACTGCTCGGATTGGCCGCCGTCCTGAGCGTAGGCTACTGGCTCGTGACCACGGGATCGGTGTCTATCGGCGCCGCTACTGCCGCCGCGCTCTACTTCCACAGTCTGTTCAGCCCCATCGCGGTATTTCTCTCCAACATCGACGAATTGCAGGATGCGGGTGCCAGCTTGGCTCGCCTGATCGGTGTCACCGCGATGTCCGGACGTCCTTCGAGCATTCCTGCCCCGGCTCGGTCCGAACCCATCGGCGTCGAGGTGGACCGGGTTTCTTACTCGTACAACAACTCCACTCCGGTCATCGATTCGATCTCGATCGCCATCGCACCGGGGGAACGAATCGCCGTCGTCGGCAGCAGTGGTGCCGGAAAGACCACGCTTGCCAAACTGATTGCCGGCATCATTCCCGTCGGGGACGGGCACATCACCGTCGACGGCACACCGATTGACGACCTGAGTGATGCCGAACTTCGGCACAAAGTCGTCCTGGTCAGCCAGGAAGTTCACGTGTTCGTCGGGACGATCGCCGACGATCTCCGGTTGTGCGCACCCGATTCGGACGATGCGAAGATCACCGAAGTCGTCGAAACGATGAAAGCTCAATGGATTCACGAGCTTCCGGAGGGACTCGAGACCCGAGTCGGGGCCGGCGGGTACCAATTGACGGCAGCGCAGGCACAGCACATAGCCCTCGTCCGACTGGCTCTGCTCGATCCACCCGTCGTCATCCTCGACGAGGCCACTGCCGAAGCCGGAACCACCGCAGCAGGTCTACTCGATCAGGCGGCCGAGCTCGCGGTCAGCGGCAGGACTGCCGTGGTGATCGCGCACCGCCTGAGCCAAGCAGTCCGCGCCGATCGGATACTCGTCATGAGCGGTGGCCGCGTAGTCGAGAGCGGGACACATGACGAACTGATCGGCGCGGACGGTTCCTACGCTGCATTGTGGGAAGCCTGGTCGGTACGGAGCTAGATCCCGCCAGACTCACCTGCAAGCTGTTACAACTCAGCTGCTACGACGCCTGCGGGCGATGTCCGCGAGGACAACTCCGGCGGCAACCGACGCGTTGAGCGACTCGACCGGACCGGCCATCGGAATCGAGAGGATCGCGTCGCAGTTCTCGCGGACGAGACGTGAAAGACCCTTGCCCTCGGAACCGACCACGATCACCACGGGACCGCTGCCGTCGAAATCGTCGAGAGTGGTGTCGCCGCCGGCGTCGAGACCGACAACCTGAACACCCTTCGACGCCCAGTCCTTGAGCGTGCGAGTGAGGTTGGTGGCCCTCGCAATCGGCAGACGAGCGGCAGCGCCGGCGCTGGTACGCCAAGCAACAGCACTCACGCTCGCGCTACGACGCTCCGGAATCACGACGCCGTGTCCACCGAAAGCTGCGACCGAGCGCACAACGGCACCCAGGTTGCGGGGATCGGTGATGTTGTCCAGCGCGACGAGCAGCGGCGGCTCGGCGTGCTTACGCGCCTCGGACAGAAGATCGTCCGGGTGCGCGTAGCGGTACGGCGGAACCTGCAGAGCGATGCCCTGGTGAAGACCGTTGGCGCTGAGGCGATCCAGATCCGAGCGCGGCACCTCGAGGATGGAGATACCGGCGTCGGCAGCCCGCTGAACAGATTCCTTCAACCGGTCGTCGCTCTCGGTACCGACAGCCACCCACAGCGCCGTCGCCGGAACACCCGCGCGCAGGCACTCCACCACCGGGTTGCGACCGAGCACGGTCTCGGGACCGTCGAGAACCTTACGGCCCGGACCCGGACGGCCACCGCGGCCCTGGTTCTGCTTCTCGTCGGCCCGGGCGGCGCGCGCTGCACGCTTCGCCGCGGGGTGCTTCGTGCGTGCCTCGGCGGGAGGCGTAGCACCGCGGCCGGCGAGACCACGCTTGTGCTGGCCACCGGAACCGGCAACCTGGCCCTTCTTGGTGCCGCCCTTACGGACTGCGCCGCGCCTGCTCGAGTTTCCAGCCATTGTTACTGCCCTGCCTTAAGGGACCATTCGGGTCCGTCGGGAGTATCGGTTACTTCGATACCCGCCTTGATGAGGCGATCGCGGACCTCGTCCGCCACCGCCCAGTTCTTTTCCGTACGTGCCTGCTGCCGACGATCGAGATCGGCCCGCACCAACACGTCCAAAGCTTCCATTGCCGTCTCGGTGTCGCCACCGGACTGCGTCCAATGCTCGTCGAGTGGGTCGACACCCAGGATCGCGAGCATGGCCCGCACCTGGCCGGCAGCCACCCGAGCCGCGTCGAGATCACCGGCAGCGAGCGCGGAATTACCCTCGCTCGCCTTGCCGTGGATCTCGGCCAACGCGATCGGCACCGACAGGTCGTTGTCGAGAGCCGCCGCGAAACCTTCGGTCCACGTACCGATTTCGACGCCACCTGCACGCTTGTGTGTGCGCAGGACAAACGACTCGAGCCCTTGGTAGGACTTCGCACTTTCGTCCAATGCCTCGTCCGAGTACTCGAGGTTGGAACGGTAGTGCGCACTACCGAGGTAGTACCGAAGTTCTTGCGGGCGAACCTTCCTGAGCACGTTCGGCACCGAGAGAACATTGCCCAACGACTTGGACATCTTCTCGCCACTCATCGTGACCCAGCCGTTGTGCAGCCAGTACTGAGCGAAATCGTCGCCGGCGCACTTGGCCTGAGCGATTTCGTTCTCGTGGTGAGGGAAGACGAGATCGCGTCCACCGCAATGGATGTCAAATGCCGCGCCGAGGTAGAACTCCGCCATGGCCGAGCACTCGAGGTGCCAGCCCGGACGGCCGGGTCCCCACGGCGTGGGCCACGAGGGCTCACCGGGCTTGACGGCCTTCCACAGAGTGAAGTCGCGTGGATCGCGCTTTCCTTCGGCAGCACTCTCGCCCTGATGAACGTCGTCGAGTTTGTGGCCGGACAGTGCGCCGTACTCGGGGTAGCTCTGCACGTCGAAGTAGACGTCACCGCCCGCCGCGTACGCGTGGCCGTTCTCGATCAGGCGTTCCATCATCTCGACCATCTGCGTCACGTGGCCGGTGGCCCGCGGTTCGATGGACGGCGGCAGCACACCCAATTGGTCGTACGCCCACGTGAACGAACGCTCGAACGTCGTCGCCCACTCCCACCAAGGTCGGCCGGCGTCGGCGGCCTTGTTGAGGATCTTGTCGTCGATGTCCGTCACGTTGCGCACGAAAGCAACGTCGTTGCCGTGCGCCAACAGCCAGCGTCGCAGCACGTCGAAAGCGACGCCGCTCCGAACGTGTCCGATGTGAGGGTCGCCCTGAACTGTCGCCCCACACAGGTACACCGATGCATGTCCGGGGGCCAACGGAACAAAATCCCGAAGGGCCCGCGTACCGGTGTCGTATAGGCGCAGGGTCACGACCAGCGATCTTACCTGTCGTGTTCGGTTGTCATGACCAACGCGGTGGCCATGGCGGCGATCCCCTCGCCGCGACCGGTCAAGCCGAGGCCGTCCGTGGTGGTCGCGGACACCGAAACAGGCGCGCCCAGTATCTCGGAAAGCACCCTCTGCGCTTCGTCGCGTCGCGGCCCGATCTTCGGACGGTTACCGATGACCTGCACTGCTGCGTTGCCGACGGTGAACTGGTTCTCCTCGAGCAGTCGGCGAACCTCGGCCAACATTCGAGCGCCGCTCACGCCGTCCCATTCGGGCCTGCCAGTGCCGAAAACCGAACCGAGGTCACCGAGGCCCGCCGCGGAGAGCAACGCGTCGCAGAGCGCGTGGACGGCGACGTCGCCGTCCGAATGCCCTGAGCACCCGTCCGCTTCCTCGAACAGCAACCCCGCCATCCAGCAAGGTCGGCCCACCTCGATGGGATGGACATCCGTGCCGAGACCGACGCGCATCTAATTTCCGTTCCGTGAGTCCGCACTCAACTCTGTCTCCGAGATCAGGAGCGCCCGTGCAAGGACGAGGTCGAGCGGAGTGGTGATCTTGAAGGCGAGAGCGTCGCCGGGAATCGTCTGCACCGAAACACCGAGACGCTCGACCAGAGCGGCATCGTCGGTCGCGGCGACATCACCGGCGTCGTACGCACGCCGCAGGACGTCGGTGGAGAAGCCCTGAGGAGTTTGGACCGCACGCAACTCCGAACGCGGAGGCGTGCCGGTGACTGCGCCGAGTACGTCGACCGACTTGATCGTGTCGGTAACCGGAAGTACCGGAATGACCGCGGAGCTGCCGGCCTGGAGAGTTTCGACTACGCGCGCGATCAGCGTCGGCGGCGTCAATGCCCGTGCAGCGTCGTGCACGAGTACAAAATCCGCATCACCGGCAGCACTGAGGCCGGCTCGAACCGAATCGGTCCTTTCGGCGCCACCACCGACGACATCGACATCCGTCGCACGACCGAGGTCGGCCACGACGGATTCGACCAGTTCAGGCGGCACAATGACAACAACGCGGTCGATCGCTCCGGATTTCCGGAGTCCATCGACCGCGCGTGCAAGCATGGTGCACCCACCGAGTTCGACGAATGCCTTGGGTAATTTCTCACCCAAACGCACTCCCCGACCTGCGGCAGGTACCAGGGCTACTACTGCCACTGTCAGCTTTGGTTGTATTACCGTCAGGACGCGGCCGCGAGGACCTCGTCGAGAATGGTATCTGCCTTCTCGGTGTCAGTACCCTCAGCGAGCGCGAGCTCTCCGACGAGAATCTGACGAGCCTTGGCGAGCATGCGCTTCTCACCAGCGGAAAGTCCACGGTCCTGCTCACGACGCCACAGGTCACGAACAACTTCTGCAACCTTGTTCACGTCACCTGAGGCAAGCTTCTCGAGATTTGCCTTGTATCGACGAGACCAGTTGGTGGGCTCTTCGGTGTGCGGTGCTCGCAGAACCTGGAAAACCTTGTCGAGGCCTTCTTGGCCGACCACGTCACGAACTCCGACGTACTCTGCGTTGTCTGCAGGAACCCGTACTGTGAGATCGCCTTGAGCGACCTTCAGAACCAGGTACTCTCTCTGCTCACCCTTGATGGTGCGGGTTTCGATAGCTTCGATCAGCGCCGCACCGTGATGGGGGTATACGACGGTGTCTCCGACCTTGAAAATCATGTGTCCCGTGCCCCTTTCGATTCCACTAGTTTAACACGTGAAAGAACCGACCACTCATCAACTGTGCAGGTCAGGGGCATCCTTGCTCGAGCGTAGGGGTTGACAGGGCTTGTTGTACGTGCATTCAACTGGTCTGGAGCACCCCTGTGCAACCGACTGAAAGCCCACGCAGACAACCGTTGTGGCGACCCGACGGCCAGCCTGCAGTACCTTATCTACTACTCTGCCTAGTGGAGTGCGAACCTGACGCCGTGGAGGACAAATCGTGACTGCTATCCGTAAGCCGACTCGTCGAGTCGCTACCGCCATTGCACTGGCTGCAGGCGCAGCCATCGCGCTGTCCGCTTGCGGTTCCGGACAGGTGAGCCAGACCGCCGTCCAGCAGGCCGCCGTGAACGGCAACACCGCCAACCTCGGTGAGATCGCACTGCGCAACGTGCACATCGCTTACCCCTCGTCCGAGGAATACAGCATCGAGCCGGGCGGCAACGCCGTGCTCGCGTTCACCATCGTGAACGACAGCGCCGAGACCACGGACAAGCTCGTCAGTATCACCACCGATTACGCAGCACGCGTCATCGCAGGTGAAGAGGTCGGCGGCTTGACGATCAAGCCGCAGACGTCATTGCAGGCCGGTCAGTTGCCCGCCGGCGAAGGCGCCGCGACCGAGGCCGAGACCCAGATCAAGAACAACGAAGAGAACGACGACGCACCCGCTGCGCTCACTCTCGTCGTTCTGCAGGACATCAAGGCAGGCGTTCGCCCGGGCTTGACCGTCCCGATCACCTTCAAGTTCGAGAAGGCCGGTTCGGTCACCGTCGACGTGCCTGTCGATGCCGGCCCGCAACTCGAGCGCAACGAGTCGGACAAGTCGCCTGACGTTGCAGAAGCTGGGCACTGAGCCCCGAATCACCAAGGCGCACACTGCGCCTCGCAGAACAATTTCAGCATCGCACTAGAGGCGGGGTCCATGTCGGACCCCGCCTCTAGTCTGTCCCGGTGGCCAAAGTGAAATCGAACTACCGATGCTCCGAATGCCAGTCGGTAGTGCCCAAATGGGTCGGTAGATGTCCGGACTGCGACTCGTGGGGCTCGATGACCGAGGTCGCCGTCGTGGCACCCGTCGCCAGTCGCGCCGGCGCTTCACTCGCGAAAGCGGGGTCAAGCGCCGTACTACCCACGACGCCGGCCACCCCGTTGACACAGATCGACAGCACCTCGACGCAGGCCAAGCCCACCGGAATCGGCGAACTGGACCGCGTCCTCGGCGGTGGAGTCGTTCCGGGCTCCGTAGTTCTGCTCGCGGGAGAGCCCGGTGTCGGAAAATCGACGCTACTTCTCGAGGTCGTCTACCGCTGGGCGATGCGCAGCGAAGATGATCGAGCGTTGTACGTCACGGGCGAGGAGTCTGCCGGTCAGGTCCGACTTCGGGCAGATCGCACCAACTCTGTCCACGAACGGATGTATCTGGCGGCCGAATCCGATCTCGCGACCATCCTCGGCCACATCGAGCAGGTCAAGCCGACCCTGGTCATCGTCGACTCGGTGCAGACCATGCTTGCTGCCGACGTCGACGGAGTCGTCGGCGGCGTGACTCAGGTCAAGGCCGTCACCAGCGCCCTGACCTCCCTGGCAAAGGCCAGCGGAATCCCGGTGCTTCTGATCGGCCACGTCACCAAGGACGGCGCCGTCGCCGGTCCGCGCTCGCTCGAGCATCTCGTGGACGTGGTTCTGCACTTCGAAGGTGACAAGCACTCCACCCTGCGCATGGTCCGCGGCGTCAAGAACAGATTCGGTGCGGCCGACGAGGTGGGATGCTTCGAGCTGAGCGAGCAGGGCATCAACGAGATCAGCGATCCGTCCGGCCTGTTCCTGCATCACCGTGAAGAAGCCGTGGAAGGCACTGCCGTCACAGTGATGATGGACGGTAAGCGACCTCTACTCGGTGAAGTTCAGGCCCTCGTCGCCGCCACGCCTCTACCGACACCTCGCCGAGCCGTCAGCGGGCTCGACACCGCCCGTGTGGCCATGGTTCTGGCCGTGTTGGAGCGCCGCGTCGGAGTGTCGATCTCGAAGGCCGACGTCTACGCCGCGACCGTCGGCGGCATGCGGATGACCGAGCCGGGTGCCGATCTGGCTCTCGCCATAGCGGTCGCTTCCGCTGTGAAAGCCAAACCCGTCCCCAAGGGGCTCGTCATCCTCGGCGAGGTCGGACTCGCCGGAGAGGTTCGACGAGTTGCCGGCGTCAACCGGCGGCTGATCGAAGCTGCACGATTGGGATTCACCAGCGCCATCGTGCCGGTCGATTCCGGCCCGAACATTCCCGGCATGCGCGTCAACGAAGTCGCGAACCTGGCCGAGGCACTCGCCTATGCCGGATTGATGGGCGGCAAACAAGCCCCGTCTCGCCCCAAGCTCACTCCGGTGAAATGACCGGCCTCCGGCCGACTTCCGCGTCAGACCGACGAGGTGCCGAACGGGGAAGTCGGTTCGCCGTCCACGAACTCCTTGGTCTTGGCGAAGTGTTCCGAGGTGATGGTCAGGAACAGTCCTCGGGAGGTTCCCACCACCCTGTCCGGATCCGCTGTCGGACCTTCGACGATCACCGCTTCCGCGCTGGTGTAGACCTTGCGGCGCAAAACGCCGTCGATGCGAGCCCGGAATTCGAGCACCGATCCCAACGGGATCGGCCGGGCGAAGTCGATCTCGAGGTGCCCGGTCACCACCGGTGAGCCGAGAGCCATGCATGCCATGCCCTGAGCCTCGTCGAAAGCCGTCGACAGAATGCCGCCGTGAATGACACCCGGACCACCCTGATACTTCTTGGCGACCTCCAGACGACCGGTCACTTCCAGCCCGCTACCGGCCATGAAACTCATCGCCATTCCCGCAGGCTGGTCGTCGCCGCAGCCGAAGCATTTCGACCAGTGCTGAGGCAGCTTCTCGCCGGCGGCCGGAAAGAATTCGGTCGGCTCCGGGAGGGTCAGGTCGTCAGGCAGGGTCCAGGTACTACTCATGGATAGGTAATCTAAACGGGGATCAGTCCGGCGCAGGCATCGGACCCGACCGAAGTGACATCGACCTCAGCAGGGAGTTTCTCAATGATCAGTGCGATGGCGGACACACAGTCGTCGTCGGCATTGCGAGAGACCATCGCCAGGTTGGCGCCGGGTACGGCGTTGCGAGACGGGCTCGAACGCATACTTCGCGGTCGTACCGGCGCGCTGATCGTCCTCGGATACGACGAGGAGATGGAAGCGCTGTGTGACGGCGGATTCAATCTCGACGTGGAGTTCGCCCCGACTCGCTTGCGTGAACTCTCGAAGATGGACGGCGCCGTCGTCCTCTCGACCGACGGCACACGCATCGTGCGTGCCAATGTCCAACTCGTTCCCGATCACAAGATTCCCACCGTCGAATCCGGTACCAGGCACCGCGCCGCCGAGCGCACGGCGATTCAAACCGGCTATCCCGTGGTCTCGGTCAGCCAGTCGATGTCGATCGTCAGTGTGTACGTCGGCGGTATCCGGCATGTCATCGACGGATCGGCCACCATACTTTCGCGTGCCAACCAGGCCGTCGCCACGCTCGAACGATACAAAGCGCGACTCGACGAAGTGACACGGCAACTGTCGGTCGTCGAGATCGAGGATTTCGTGACCCTGCGCGACGCGTTGACAGTCGTGCAGCGGCTCGAAATGGTTCGCCGTGTGTCGATCGAGATCGAGCAGGACGTTCTCGAGCTCGGCACCGACGGTCGCCAGCTTGCATTGCAGCTCGAGGAGCTGGTCGGCGACAACGACATTGCACGTCAACTGATCGTTCGGGACTACCTTGCCGGCCCTGAACCCATCGGCACCGCGGCGATGGACAACGTCCTCGTCGCACTCGATCGCGTCACCGACGCCGACCTCCTCGATCTCACGACTCTTGCGCGGGTTCTCGGTTATCCGGGAACGATCGAAGCACTCGACACTCCGATGACCCCTCGCGGATACCGCGTGCTGATGCGTGTACCTCGATTGCAGTTCCATCAGATCCACCGGTTGGTCGGATCCTTCGGCACTCTCCAGTCGCTGCTGGCCGCTACGGCTGCCGATCTGCAGTCGGTCGAGGGCATCGGCGGGCTGTGGGCCCGTCACATACGTGAGGGACTTTCCCGGCTCGCGGAGACGTCGATCACCGGATCGTTCAACTAGCGGGCCCGGTCAGGCTCGCTCTCACGCGATGTTGAACGGCTCCGGGGAGCTTCGCAATGCGCCGAGCTGACCGACAACCGTGTACGCGCCTGCGCCCACCGGATTGCGCTCGGGATTCTGCGCGGTCGCGCACTCGGGGTTCGACGTCGTGGCCGACCAGGCGACCTTGAACGCGGCTTGCTCACCCGGAGCGAGATTGCGCACGTCGGCAGCGGGCTGTGGGTAGCAGTCGACGTTGGACCACAGACGGGTCTTGCCGTCGATGCTGTAGACGAGCACCTGCTGAAGGCCGCCCGCCAGATCTCGATCACAGGGTGCCGACCCGATATTGGTGATGACGATCGTGAACGACGGCTCTTCGCCGGGAGCAAAGGTCGCCTTGTCTGCGGTTGCCTTGACCGCCAGCGACGAGTCGGCGCACTGACCGGCCGGGACCGGGGCCCCGGTGGTCGACGAAGACGACGACGAAGACGAAGAAGATCCCGAAGCCTGCGTGCCCGAGCCGCCCGAGCCGCCCGAACCTCCGGCAGCACCGCCACCCGAGCCACCGCCACCGTCCGGTGCGTTGGATCCGGAAGGGTTGGGGGTGAAGGAGACGTCTGTTGTCAGCGAGGAACTCGCAGCGGCCGAATCGGCCTCTGGGGTATCACTTCCACCGCCGAAGAGGGCGGACGCCGCCCAGATGATCAACGCCAGCGCAATAACGGCGGCACCAATGGCCAGCGCCCGGCGACGCCAGTAGATCTCAGGGGGCAGTGGTCCATTCGGTTCCAACACGGACTCAACGGTAGTTGGCTCAGGGTCGACTAACCGTCAGCTGAGACGGCGTGTCGGTACCCATTGTCCGGCACCAGGGATCACTGCCCCGGAAGATCTAACCCTCGACGCTCTCGCCGATGTCGCCGACAGCGCCCTGAACACGCATGTGACCGTCGGACAATGTGTACGTGACGCCGACGATCGCGCACGCACCCTTGTCCACCTTGTCGGCGATGATCCGGGACCTCTGCATGATCAACGAGCCGGTCTCCACGACGTGACGACCTTCGAGTTCGTCGACGGTGGACAAGCCTTCGTTGCGGCCCATCAGGATGGACGGAGCAACACGCTCGACCACGCTGCGAATGAAGCCGTCGGGAACCGCACCCTTGTCCAGGGCGTCGAGCGTTGCCTTCACGGCACCGCAACCGTCGTGACCGAGGACGACGATGAGCGGCACGTTGAGCACGTGAACGGCGTACTCGATCGAACCGAGAACCGAATCGTCGAGTACATGACCGGCCGTACGCACGACGAACATGTCGCCGAGGCCCTGGTCGAAGATGATCTCGGCGGCTACGCGCGAATCACCGCAACCGAACAGCACCGCTGTGGGGTGCTGCCCGTCGACGAGTTTCGCGCGGTCGGCGATTCCCTGGCTGGGATGGATGGATGCGTCGTTGACAAATCGCTCGTTGCCTTCGCGAAGAGACTTCCAAGCGGAAATGGGGCTTGATCGTGGCATTCACTCATTGTGCACCCGCTGCATTTCGGACTCTCGCCGGGAAGGTTGCGTAGACGCAAACGAAAGTTCCGCGTCGACATTCACACCTTGTGATGAAGCAGCCGAATTGGAACTTACTTCAGAGTCAGTTTCCTGATACCGTCTCCGAACGTGACCTGGAGCACTTCGAACTTCCGAATGTGATCGAAGAAACCCGACCAGAACGATTCGGCCGGAAAGGGGGGATGGCGTGAGCACCGAACTTGGAAAAACCGGGGACACAACACCTGCCTCCCCGGCCAAGACGAATATGTTCTCGAACCTGCTCTCCGAGATCGGACTGCTGTTCACCTTCACCGTGCGCGTGTGCGTTGCTGCGGTCACGACCCTGCGACGCAGGCGCCTCGCCTGGCGTGAAGCGCTCGACCAGATGTGGTTTCTCGCCCATGTCACCTCGGTCGCGTCTGCTCTGGTGATGATTCCCCTCGGCGTGGGAGTAGCACTGCAGATCGGTGCGCTGGCAGATCAAATCGGCGCGGGTGCGTACAGCGGTGCCGTCGTCGCCTTCCTCATCATCGGACAGGCCGGACCTCTGGTGTGCGCCCTGATCATTGCCGGCGTCGGCGGTTCCGCGATCTGCGCAGACCTGGGAGCGCGAACGATCCGTGAAGAAATCGACGCCCTCGAAGTGCTGGGTCTACCCGTGCTCGAACGACTGGTCGTGCCCCGGATGATCGCGATCGCGATCGTCTGCCTCCTACTGAATTCGATAGTTCTCGTAATCGGTTTGGGTGCAAGTCTCTTCGTTCACGTCCTGATACTCGACGGCAACGCACAGAGCTTCCTACGCAATCTCGTCCAATTCAGTCAACCCAGCGACTTCGTCGTCTCCGGCATCAAAGCCGTTGCCTTTGCTCTCATCTCGGGAATCGTGGCCTGCTACAAGGGCTTGACCGTCAAGCGTGGAGCCCAAGGCGTCGGCGATGCCGTCAACGAGACCGTGGTGCTCTCGTTTGTCCTCGTGTTCGTCGCCAACCTCGCGATCACCCAGTTCTACCCGCTGTTCGTCTCGGTGAAAGGTGCCTATTGATGCACCTTCCCATCGCAATTCGTGCCAAGCGGGTCAGTTCGCGCACCGTCGACGGATTGAGTCGACTCGGCGATCAGTTCACCTTCCACGCGCGCGTGATCACCTCGATTCCGGCAACCCTCAAGCGCTACTGGCGTGAAGTTGCCCGTCTGGTTGCACAGGTGGCATTCGGTTCGGGCACCCTGCTCGCCGGCGGCGGCAGCGTCGTCGTCATCTTCGCGATCTCGTTCTTCGCCGGTTCCCAGATCGGCCTCGAGGGCTACCGCGGGCTCAACCTCGTCGGCCTCGCTCCACTGTCGGGGGTGATGTCCGCCATCGCGAACACTCGCGAGGTCGCACCGCTCGTTGCCGCAATCACCTTGGCAGCCAAAGTCGGAACCGGATTCACCGCGCAACTCGGCGCCATGCGGATCTCCGAGGAAATCGACGCTCTCGAGGTCATGGCGATTCCCTCACTGCGGTATCTGGTCACCACCCGAATGATCGCGGCACTCATCGCGGTGGTCCCGCTGTACCTCGTCGGCCTGTTTGCCTCGTATATGGCAACGGCGCTTGCGGTGATCCGGGTCAAAGGTCAGTCCGAGGGAACGTACGGGTACTACTTCAGTCTTTTCCTCTCTCCCAACGACATCTGGTTGTCCTTGATAAAAGTCATGGTGTTCGCGGTCGTCGTGACCCTCGTGCACTGCTACTACGGTTACACCGCGACGGGTGGACCTGAAGGCGTCGGCCGAGCAGCCGGGCGAGCGCTGCGCACCAGCATCGTCTTCCTGGCCTTCACCGACGTCGCCATGACCATCGCGCTGTGGGGACTCAAACCTCAGGTACCCGGGTTGACCGGATGATCGTCACCGGCACCAGTCGAATTGCGTTGGCACTGCGTGGTTTACTTGCGGTCGCCGCGCTGATCGTCGCCTACGTCTTCTTGTTCAGCAGAGGTACGGACACGTTCAGTTCCGCACCGCAGGTCAGTGCTGTCGTCCCCGCCAGCGCCGGTGCGCTGCGAGTCGGATCCTCGGTTCAGTACCGCGGCGTCGTCGTCGGTTCGGTGGCCGACATCGAGCCGGGCACCACCGCGTCCACCGTCTCACTCGCAATCGACGAGGGTGCGTTCGAGGACATACCGTCGACAAGCCAGGTGCGGCTGATGCCCCGCAACATCTTCGGCGACTTCTTCGTAGACCTGATTCAACCCGACGGACTCTCCCGTGGCCCTGCTCTCGCGCCGGGTACGGAGTTGGTCTCGGATCAGTCCGAGGTCGCGGTCCAGCTCTACCAATCGATCTCGCGGATCTACTCGCTCGTTTCTTCCCTCGACCCCGCCGACATCAACGTCGCGCTCACGGCAGTCTCGGACGCGATGAGCGGCAAGGGAAACCAGATCGGTGAATCTCTCGATTCAGTTCACCACGCGTTGGTCGGTGCGCAGCCGGTCATCGACGGGCTCGGTGACGACCTCGACGACATAGCCACCCTCGCCGACAGTCTCTCGTCGAGTGCGCCGGACATGCTCGCCGCATTCGAGAACTCCATCACCACATCCAAAACCGTCGTCGAGAAATCCGACGGATTGGCGTCGCTTCTGCGAGCCGGTACCAGCACGGGTTCTACTGCCGCGACTGTGATCGGTGACAATCGTGACCGCATGATCACCGTGATCGACGACGCCGATTCCCTCACCGGCGCAATCACTTCACGACCCGACCACATCACCACCTTCTACACCGGCCTGCGCAATCTCACGATCAAGCTTCCGCCGGCGTTGGCGCAGGGCCCATGGCTGAGCACCGATCTGCGCCTGTCCGTCACAGATCTGTACCCGTACGGCAAAACCGACTGCCCACAATACGACGCGGCCCGCGGCCCCAACTGCCCTGCCGCCGCAGCCGCGTTCGGTGGAACAGTCGGACCGGTCGGCAGTCCCGTCGAACAGTCGCTGATCGCAGCTCTCACTCAGGGCGGTACAGCGTTGGACACTCTGGTGGCCGGGCCGGTACTTCGTGGCACGACGGTGGTGAGCGAATGAGCGTGAAGAAGTCTCTGATCAGATTCGGAGTGTTTGCTGCACTGTCGATTCTGGCCACCGTGATCGTGGTGAGCACCCTGATCAACCCCGTCTCCGGGCCGAGTTCGCAGTACCAGGCCGTCTTCGTCAATGCCTCCGGTCTGGTCACGGGCAGCGACGTACAGATCGCCGGGGTCCGAGTCGGGCGCGTCGAGAGCGTCGAGTTGGTGAACAATCAAGCCGTCGTCGGCTTCGAACTCGAATCCACACAACGCATTCCGACCGACGGTCGAGCAGTGGTGAGGTATGCGGATCTGTTGGGGGCGCGGACGATTTCAATCGAATCAGACCCAGACGAACGAGCAACCGGCAACTACATCTCCCCCGGGGCCACCATTCCGGTGGAACAGACTCAGCCGGCGATCGACCTCACCGACATCCTCGGCGGCTTCCGACCACTGTTCGACGCACTCGACCCCGCAGAAGTCAACGAGCTTGCCGGACACATCGTCCAGGTATTCCAAGGACAAGGTTCCACCATCGAAAGCCTGCTCGAGCGCACCGTTGCCGTCACCGAGAACTTGACGTCCCGCGACGCAATCCTGGACCAGCTACTGACCAACCTCGACCGGGTACTGACCGTCACCACGACGAATCGACCCAACTTCGTCGAGATGATCAACACCCTCGACACACTGGTCGGCGGTTTGGCACAGGACCGCCAACAGATCTCGGCCGCAGTGGATTCTGCAGGTGCCCTGACCTCTTCCCTTCAGGACTTGGTCACGCGGGTCGAGCCTGACTTGGCGGGAACACTGACTTCCATCGATCAGTCGGCCCGCGCCGTCGTCGACAATCGCGACTCGCTCGCGACAGGTATCACCGCCTTCGATCAACTGTTCACCCAGTTGGGAATCGCAATGAGCTACGGCAGTTGGGCGAACATCTACATCTGCAACTTCCAGCTCAGTGCATTAGGCCAATCGGTGACACTGGGTGGTCCCGAGCGCTCGGCGGTGTGTCGATGAACTGGCTCACCGTCAAGAATCCGGTCCGCAACGGAATCATCTGCATTCTCGTCGGAGTCGGTGTCGTTCTGGCCGCACTTGTTGTCCCTCAACTGATCTTGAAGGTCAAGACCAACGAGTACCACGCCGTGTTTGCCAACGCCACCGGGTTGACGCAGGACGATCCGGTCAACGTCGCAGGAGTTCCGAGCGGGGTAGTCATCTCGTTGGCGGTCAGTGGCAACTCCGTTGACGTCACTTTCCGACTCGACGACGGCGTCAGTCTCGGCAAAGACTCGCGTGCGGACATCAAGATCTCGACTCTGCTCGGCCGACGCTCGCTCGACATCACTCCGAACGGATCGCGCTCGTTGCCCGCAGGTTCGACTATCCCCATCACGAACACCAGTGTTCCGTTCACTCTCGACGATCTCGGACGCAGCGCACAATCCACGTCGGAAAACCTTGATCTGCAACAACTGCGAAACATGCTGACCGTGGTCTCCAACAACTCACCGAACGATCCCAAACTCATCCGCCGCTCACTCGAGGGAATCGACGCACTCTCCGGGGTCGTCAACGACAACGACAATGCACTGCGCTCCCTTCTCACCGGGGCGCAGCAGACCACGACAACCCTGATCGAGCAGAAGGACACTCTGCACACCCTACTGGGAAATGCAGATCTGGTGATGGCCACGATCGCCGACCGACGGGACGTGTTGAACGCCCTTGTACAAGACCTGAATCAGTTGAGTACCACCATTGCCCAGTTCCTCGGTGACAACCAGGCTTTGGTCGACTCGGTCATGGGAGACATCCACGAGGTGACGGGAGTTCTGTCCGAGAACGAACAATCGCTGACCACGCTGCTCGACAACTTTGCGCCCAGCGTCCGCTACGTCACCAACGCGACCGGCAACGGCAACTGGCTCGATCTCAACTCACCCTCCACGCTCATCCCGGACAACTGGTTGTGCGTCGTAGGGCTTGTTCAGGGGTGCCGATGACCATGACCGTCAAGAAACTCGCTGTCCTGGCCGCAATAGTGATCTGCGCGATCGGCGCTATCCTGTTCGTCACGCGTGACGAGCACCGACTCACTCTCACTGCCGAATTCACCTCCACCGATGCCATCTTCACCGGCAATACGGTGACAATTCTGGGAGTTCCCAGCGGGAGAGTCGAGAGCGTCACACCGGACGGGCCCCGGGTACGGGTGACATTGAGCCTGCCACCCGGAACACGCGTGCCAGCCGACGCGCAGGCCTGGGTCCTCTCTCCCTCGGTCATCAGTGACCGCACAATCGAACTCGGCCCCGGCTACGAAGACGGTGAGTTCCTTACCAACGGCGCCGTGATCCCTCTCGAACGCACTCACTCTCCTCTGACGTGGGACCAGCTCACTGCTTCGGTGAACGAACTGACGGTCGCGCTCGGCGCCGGCGCCGACGGCGGTGGGATCGGTGACCTCATCGGAGAAGGCGCCCACGCGGTGGACGGCAACGGGCAAGCATTTCACGATGCCGTGCAGTCCATCTCACAGGCAAGTTCGGTGCTGGCGGGTGCAAGTCCTGACATCTCCGAGCTGGTGAAGAACCTGAACACCCTTGTGCAGTTGATCGCGGACAACCAGACCCAGGTCGATTCGCTGTCGAACTCGGTGACAGTGACCGCCCGCGCGTTCAGTGAACAACGCGAAGACATCAGCGGGGCGCTCGATTCCCTGACCACGTTGCTCGGACAGGTCTCGTCGCTACTCGCCGAACACGGCGAGACAGTCACCGCCGACCTGGGTGCGCTCGCACAGTTGACCGGAGCAGTAGCGACCAAGCAGGACCAACTGCGCGAGATCATCGAAACGGCACCAACGGGATTCGAGAACGTCGCCAACCTCGTCACCGAAGACGGCAGAGCACGCGGCCGCTTGGACATCGCCACCGATCTCTCACAGTTCGACACGACGCGAGCACTGTGCGAGAAGATGCCGATTCCACTGTGCACCGGGCCGGGAATCGTCAATCCGATCGAATTCCCTTCCGCAGGCAGTTCCGAGTTGGCACGTATCTTGGGTGGAGGCAACTGATGGCGTCGAACAGGTCCGTGGCGAGCATTGTTGTGGCACTTGCCATCGCAGCACCATCGACCGGCTGCAGTCTCAATTTCCAGCATCTCCCCCTCGGGCGCGGGCTGCCAGGACAGTCGTACCCGTTGAACATGGAATTCGTTGACGCGTCACTACTTCCCGTCGGCGGCGAGGTACGGATCGGGCAGGCTGTGGTCGGCAAAGTCACCTCGATGAGCGCGGAAACCTTTGCCGCCGTCGTCCATACCGACATCGAGTCCGACATCGAACTACCCATCGGAACCCGCGCCCGAATCGAGCTGTCCACCCCGATCGGCGATGCATTCGTCAACCTCGAAGTTCCGGCCGATGCGACCGGACCCATCCTCGAACCAGGTTCCACCATCAAGCGATCGGAGACCGTGCGCGGGCCCGACGTCGCACAACTACTCGGCGCCGTCGGAACTCTGTTGAACGGCAGTGGGTTGGCTCAGGTCAAGAACATCGTCAGCGAGGCTGATCAGATTCTCGACGGCAGGGACGAGACGATCCGCGATCTGCTTGCACGCCTCGATGGTTTTCTCGGAACACTCGAAAACCGAAAGGAATCGATCAACTCGGCCCTGGACTCACTGAATCGGCTCAGCACTTTGATCGGTGACGAGAGCGCCACCATCGACGAAGGGTTGCGCGCACTCACCCCTGCCTTGGGTGTCGTGTCCGACCAACGACAACCACTGCTGGATCTTCTCGATGAGACCGACAGACTCAGTACCGCAACCAATTCCGTACTCGATCAGTCGGCCGACCAGATTTCCGACATCACCGATCGACTCTCACCCATCCTCGACCAGTTCTCGGCGATGGGACAGACACTGGGTGAGACGATGGCCAACCTGGACAACGCGAGAGTGCTCCTCGAACGCGCCAGCCCAGGTGACTACGTGAACATCGATCTCGACGTCGATCTAGAGGGAACCGTGACCGGAGTGCTCAACGAGATCATTCCCGGTGCCGCACCGCCACTGCCACCTCGGCCGGCCTCCGACCGGGAGCTGCCGATCACGACACCCCTGCAAGGAGGCGCACGATGAAGAACCGAACTGTCTATTTCGAAATCGTCGCCTTTCTCCTCATCGCGGTGGTCAGCACTACGTACGTGCTCCGACAAGTAGGTGCTGGAGATCCCTTCACCGGAACATTCTCGGTCACCGTCGAATTGGAGAACGCAGCCGGAATCGCTCCAGGTTCGGAAGTGGCCTATCGCGGAGTCACCGTCGGCGACGTCGAGTCGGTGGAGGTGGACTCTGCCCAGGACCTCGTCGTGATGACGTTGAGCATCGCCGCCGACCAACAGATCCCCAACGATTCGCATGTGGCCATCAGCCAGGACACCGCCGTTCCGGTATTGAAAGTTCAGTTGTCCTCGCAGACCGACGGCGGCCCGTATCTGGTTGAAGGTTCGGTTGTTCCGACTGAGCGCACTTCGATCCCGGTCGCGTTGGGAACCGTGATTGCGAATTTCAACGCTGCTGCCGACACCGTCGATCCGGCAGACCTACGAACCCTCTCGCACGAACTCGGTGAGGGATTGAACGGATTGGGTCCGGATCTGCAGGCGCTCGTCGACAACTTCGACGTACTCGCGCGCACTGTCCGAGCCGATCAACCGCAAGTCAACACACTCGTACAGAATTCGCGTTCACTCTTCGCCGCGAACGAAGACAACGTCGACGCTCTTCCCGAAGTTGCACTCACACTTCGCCAATTGACAGATCAGGTACGAAACTCCGATCCGCAACTGCGCACACTCCTCGATCGAAGCCCGAGCGTTCTCGACAATCAGCTACTCCCTCTCATCGAGCAGAGCCGTGAACCGTTCAGTCTGCTGTTGGCCAATTCCCTCGTCTCCACGCAGATCGTCACCGCACGGATGCCTGCCGTCGACGCCCTGTTGGTGGTGGTCCCGAAAGGCTTCGAGAAGTTCGGAAGCATCGTCAAAGACGGACGCGCGCAACTTGATCTGATCACAGCACTCGGTCCGGTCTGCCTCTACGACACACCCCGGCGATCGGTACAGGACACCTCACCGACCACAATCGACAAGAACCAACACTGCACGGACCAGTCGAGCCGCATCCAGAACCGAGGTTCGCAGAACATCCCCACCGGAACCGGAGCAAACACTGGAACGATCGACGGGGTCGCTGAATACGATCCTGCCGTCGGCACAGTCGCTACGGGTGACGGATCATCGATTCGTCTGGGCCTCAACGGTGGTCAGAACACCGTTCTCGGCGACAACTCGTTTGCCGCACTACTAGTACAAGGAACGCAATGACTGAGCCATCCGAACCCCAAACCTCCGCAATCGTCGACAAGCCCACACGCCTTCGCAAGCAGAGCATGCTGATCGCTGCCGGAGTCCTGGTCGTGGTCGCTGCACTCGGATGGGGTGCATTCGCGACCTGGCAGAAATCCGTCGACGATGACGCCCGCACCAGCGCATTGGAGAGCGGGCGGCAATTCGCCACCGACCTCGCGACCTACAACTTCGGGAATCTCGATCAGAATCTCTCCGTGGTGCGCGACAACTCCGTCGGAGAGTTCGCCGGCCAATACGCCCAGGTGGCAGCCAACCTGCAGAACATGATCGTGCAGTATCAAGCGACCTCGTCCGCGCAGATCATCTCGGCCGGGCTGGCGAGCAGTGACCGCGACAACGCCGAAGTACTCGTTTTCCTCGATCAAACGATCACCAACACCAACTCCCCCGATCCGAGGATCGACCGCAACCGCATGCAACTTTCGCTGGTCCGCGAGGACGGTGAGTGGAAACTGAGCAACGTGCAGTTGTTGTGACCCGGCGGTCGGGCGTCAAAGACAGCCGTGTCGGCGCCTGCCGATAAAGTGGCCTCCACGAGTCGACGTGTCCTTCGTCGGCCGGGAGCGCAGGTTCGAGGAGTGTGTCGGTAGCGGTGGCAGTGGAATCTTCGGTGCTGCTGAAGTGGTACTCCGATACGGCCCGTGACCTGCCGTGGCGACGTGCGGGCGTCAGTGCCTGGCAGATCCTGATGAGCGAGATCATGCTCCAGCAGACTCCGGTGGTGCGCGTTGCGCCCATCTGGGAAGAGTGGGTAGAGCGCTGGCCGGTTCCGTCGGCGATGGCAGCGTCCAGTCAGGCAGAAGTGCTTCGCGCGTGGGGCAAACTCGGTTACCCGCGACGCGCGTTACGCCTCCACGAATGCGCCGGCGTCCTGGCGGCCGAGCACGGTGACGTGGTGCCAGAAGACGTCGACATCCTGCTCTCGCTGCCGGGAATCGGTTCGTACACCGCCCGCGCCGTGGCGTGCTTCGCCTACGGACAGCGAGTACCGGTAGTGGACACCAACGTACGACGCGTAGTTGCGCGGGCCGTACATGGCAATGCGGAACCTGGCAATCCATCCAACACGCGCGACCTCGCCGACGTTGCGGCACTTCTACCGAAGGCGCGAGCGCGCGCCGCTACCTACAGCGCAGCTCTCATGGAACTCGGCGCACTGATCTGCACTGCACGGACACCGAACTGCGAAAACTGCCCTTTGCCGAACTGCGCGTGGGTCGCGTCGGGCAAACCGGCACACACCGGACCGCCCAGGAAGGTGCAGAAGTTCGCGGGCACCGATCGCCAGGTTCGTGGAAAATTGATGGCCGTTCTTCGCGAGAGTCACCGTCCGGTCGAACGCGCGCAACTCGACATCGTCTGGCCGACCGATCCGGGTCAGCGTGACCGCGCACTGCATTCACTGCTGGTCGACGGACTGGTCGAGCAAACCGATGACGGCTTGTTTGCGCTGGCAGGAGAGGGTACGGCTTAGCCGGCTCGCAGCGGGTTGCATTCTTCGGCTGTGGGTTCGTCGGTCTGGAGCGGTGCGACTTCCGGATCAGAACGCCGAAGTACAGCAGGAACGGCAGGCACCACCGGGTCGCAAGGTGCAAGTGTAGGAATCTGTAGGTCAGCGCCGGGGGGAGGCCCACTGGTGGAGGTCGCCGGCTCGGCGCCGACGTTCGGGCTATCCGTGGACACCGCGCGCGACCCGTCTGGGGACAGCGCGATCAGCAACCCCGTCAGCATGAGTAGAAGCGGCAGTACTATTGCCGCCGCCCACCGGACCCTGTTGACGGGCCGGACAGCCATGCCGCCACCGGACCGAACTTTGCTTCCGCGATCTGCCGCTACCAGCGCAGCGCCTATCGCCAGTTGGGTCCGCTCGCCGAGAAACAGGAAGCCGAGACCTGCCAGTTCAGCGGCTTCCGCGGACGGCTGTCGAGAGTCTTCCTTCACCAGCATCGCGACGAGCATCTTGGGCGCAGGGTCTCGTTCGGCGACGAGGAGGTCCAATGTCGCAGCAAATGTCGAGCTGTCCGCAAGCAACTCAGCGGTGTCGTAACGATGCGCCGAGTCCACGACGCCTGCTCTCGGGTCGACGGCCGCGATCACGGTCTCACCGCCGTCCGGCCAGAACGCGAGAATCGGCGAAACACCATTCAGGGCGTCGACCGTCCGCAAGTAGGCAAGCCGTGCGTCGAGACCGTTGACCAACTCGACGTTCTCGAAAGGACTGGAGGACAACGAATCCGAGACAAGTTCGCGCACATCCGCACGCTCGCACATCACTCCGACGACCGTGGGACACAGATTCGAGCGCAGGGCTCGACCGGTAGCGACCTCGGCGGCGGAGGCGAGTGCGCGCGCCGACGCTTGCGGAGAGGGAACAGTCCCGTCTGCACCCCAGGGGTGACGGAACTCGTCGATCGAGCCCAGAAGGGGTGTGTCCGCATCTACGAGAGCTGTTGAAATTGACTGATTTTCGAATACAACGCCCAGGCTTTCACGCACTGGATCCTCCATTGACTGCTTCTGACTGTTACGAGTGTTGCCATTCCTGCGAAGCTGTATCAGAACGTCAGGCCACCGACCGCCATTGCACCTGGTTCCAGCACCACGTCCACCGGCGCTCGGCCGTCGACCGTGACGCGATACGTCCCCGGTAGCAGTCCGACAAACGAGAAGTGACCCTCGAATGGTTTCACCGTCCGCGCTGTCGCGTGCCCGCATTGATCGACGCCGTTGATCACCACCGCCTCCGAGATGCCCGATGTCACCAGACCTGAAATTCGTCCATCTGCCGAGACAGCAGTCCCCTGGCTTCTCTGACCACCAACAGAAATCCCGTGTGGATCACACACTCCCGCGGTGGTCGCCACCCGCACGGTGACATCGCCCGACCGCACGCGAACCGCCCCCCGATCTGCGGTGACCAGTGCAGCGATCGGTAGACCGTCGGCGTCTACCCGCTTTCCCGCAGTCATAGTCGCCGTTCGGGTGAAGTACCGGTCCGCTTCCAGATTGCCTATCAGGCAATGTAACCCGAACTCGTCGACACCCGAGCCGTCTCCGCAGTAGTCAGGCACGGACGGCAGAACGAAACCTCGAGGCACCGGAAGTTGCACGACCACGTCGGAGAGCGGATTGCCCCGGACACCGATGTCGATGACATACGTCACCGGATCACCCTCTCGGATAATGCCGTTGGACGGTCCCGAATCGAGCCCTGGACCGTCAGCGGAATCGAAGGGCGGCGCACCGTCAATCGCCGTCAGCTCGACGGTGAAGGGAGGCACGAACTCTCCCTCGGCCGCCAATCGAACATCCGACTGCATCGGAAGCACGCCGAGCGCAGCAGCGCCGACCACCAGGGCTCCGGTCACGACAACTATGCCGATACCTCGGCGCCACGCTCTCGGTCGGAGTCCGACGACAACGGCCTCCGACCACACCTCTGACAGACGAGTTCTCACGACGCTCCTTCGATGTCTGACTCTCGGGGCCCCCGACAGGCGCTCGCGGTCACATTTGGCGAATCCCGAGCTACGTTCAATAGAAGTCGCTCGAGGGACTCGAAAGCCAATGGTGACGGCGTGATTGTGTGGGTGAACTTCCCTCACCCAGGGTGAATTCCCGGGTGAATTGCCCGGGATGGCACGCTCTGGATTCGCACCAGCTACGCTCCTCCCTGTAGATAGATGGATCGAGACAATCCGCCCAAACTCTTCAATCATTGCGGGGCGCGAAAGCAGAAAGGGTCCGCGCTGATGTTCGGGATGGACGGCCACGACTGGGCAGCTATTCCCGAAAGGCGCACTCTCGCGACGTCGATTCCCCGGCAAGCGCTCTTCAAAAAACTTGACCGCCGTGCCGCCCTGACCATCGTCCGTGCACCGAACGGCCACGGGAAATCGTCATTGATCGCATCGTGGCTGCGCGCTCACCTGGCATCCGAACGAGTACTCGTGTGGGTCTCGGCCCCACAGCCCTCGTCGACACTCGAAGATTTCTGGGCCGTTGTTCTCGATCGAATCCACGCTGCCGGAATCGCACTGCCCGACGTCGACGATCTCGCCGATCCTTTCACCGCTGTCGCCAAATCACTGAACGCCCTCAGCCGCCCCGTACTGCTCGTGCTGATCAGGCCGGATCTGATATCGGAACCAGAGTTGGACGATCAGTTGATCGAACTCCTCACCCTCTGCCACAACCTGGACCTCGTGGTCACGCTCTCGGGCTTCGGCATGTTCTGCGAGCCGTACCTGCTCGACACCGACCACGAGGTGATAAGCGCGAGTGAGCTGTTGTTCACGAAAGCCGATACCGCCCATTTGCTCGCACAAGCTGACGTACACACGACTGACGGTGATGCCGAACAAATCACATCCCTGACGGGTGGGCTGCCAGCGCTGGTTCGCGTCGCCGTTCCCGCCGTCCAGGCATCGGGTAGCCGCAACCGCGAGCAGATGATCAGGAAGAACATCGCGCAGGCGATAGACGACTACGTGAACAAATCCGTTCTCACGACCGCTGATCATGTGAAACAACTCGAGTTCCTGCTCGCGACGGCCTTTGCGCGATCGATCACCGTCGACATCGCCGCAATGCTGTTCGAGTCCCAACACCCTGAGGATGCCGAGACCGTTTATCAGGTTCGCGTGCGCCTGGCGATACTGGAGACAGCCGGATTGTTGTCGCGGGTCGAGACCGAAGCCGAAGAAACATGGGAGTTGCCGCCTGCAATCCGTCGATCGATACTCGCGCGCCACACCCGCGCTGGAGTCGATCCGGCGCAACGTCTTTCGTTCCTCGCGCACAACCGACTCGACCACGGTCATCACGCGTCGGCACTGGACTACGCTGTCGAGGCACAGAACTGGACCCTGGCCGTAGACATCGTCGAGCAACACTGGGTGACGATGATCGTCCACAGCCTGGACTCGGTTCGCTCTGCCCTCCAACGGATTCCGGCGGAAGCTGCGGACAAACACTCTGCCGTGGAGGCGGGGCGCGCACTGTTCACGATGCATCCGAGCGAGCGCTCGACGGTAGTCGACTTGCTACCCGAATCGCCGGCAGAACTGTGGGATCTCGGCGCTGAAGCCGGCGCGAAGGACGCCTTGAGCATTGCCTGCGTTCAATCGATCATGCTCAGGATGGCCGGCGAGTACGGGCTCGCAGCAGAAACCACCCGGCGCCTGTCTCACCTCAGTCGCAGTGCGCTGGAGAACAACCCGGAAGCGGTCAGTGCACAGCTCCCTCTCATGCGGCTTCAATGGGCGATCAATTTCCAATTGAGCGGCAGGCTCACCGAATCCACGATCAAGGCCCGAATGGCATACCACGGCGCACTGTCTCACGGAGTCGACTTCATCGCTCGCAACTCCGCGGGTAGTGCCGCACTGAATTGGGCGCTGGCTGGTGAGCCTCGCCAGGCCGCATACTGGTTCGAACTCGAGCAAAAGCATCCGGATCCTGGCGGTTGGCTCGAACCTGTGGTCAAGATCGCCGGCCTGACAGCACGGGCACTAACGGCTCTCGACACACTCGACTTCGACGACGCACGTGGGACACTGACCGAACTCGGTCTTCCTTCCGACACCGAGGAACTGTGGGCATTCGTCGTCTATGCGCACTGCCAATTCGCCTTGACCTCCGGCGACCACACTGCGGCACTACTGTTGCTCCACAATGCGATCGAAGCACATTCCAAGCAGTACACGGCTACATCTTTCGCACTCCCACTGATGCAATCCGCCGAGATCGATCTCCTGCTCGCTCTCGGACAGGGGAACAATGCCGTAGCACTGGCCAAGGCGATCATCGATCCTGCCGCCAATCCGTGGACCCTCACGTCGGTGGCACGCCTACGGCAGCGGATCGGCCAGAACGAAGCCGCGGTCGCCCTCTGCCACCAGTTCGACTGGTCCGGCGAGTCGTATCCGCGAGCACAGATGGAATCGCTTCTGGTGCAAGCGGTTGCACACTCCAGACTTGGTGAACCGCGCCTCGCGGCGCAGGAATGGTCCAGAGCCTGCAGTATCGCGGATCAGACCGGACTTCTGCGTTCGTTCGCGACCATCTCATCGGCGGACGTCGAGAAACTCGAATCGATGGCGAAGTCGAATTCGCGAGCACTCGCCGAATTCGCGAAAACGCCTCGGGCTGACTCCTTTCCGGAATTCGTGCACATCGTGGAGCTGACCGAACGCGAACAGATGGTCCTCTCACTCCTGGCGATCGGAATGGGGTCGGCCGCGATGGCGGACAAACTGTACGTCTCCGTCAACACCGTCAAGACTCAACTACGCACTCTCTACAAGAAGCTCGACGTACACAATCGAAACGAAGCGATCACGAAGGCACGCCAACTGCGCCTGCTGTAGTCCCGGGTCGGATCTGATTCGGACTACATTCTGTAGACATGAGCACCGATACCTGCGTCTTCTGCAAGATCGTCGCACTGACCGAGCCGGCGATTCTCGTTCACGAGAGCGAGACGACTCTCGCATTTCTTGACGCCAGACCGGTGAGTCGCGGACACACTCTGGTGGTCCCCAAGCGCCATGCAGAGAACCTCGATGCTCTCGAAAGCCATGAGGGCGCAGAGATGTTCCGCATCGGAACGCTCATCGCCGGCGCTCTACGGCGCTGCGACATCGCCGCAGACGGCGTCAACTTCCTGGTCAACGACGGTCGCGCCGCGGGCCAGACCGTGTTCCACTCGCACCTGCACGTCGTCCCCCGCCATCGCGGCGACAAGGCGAAGTTCGCTGCCGGACTTCTGGCCAGACGAGCCGTCGAACTGGAGCAGGTGGGCTCGTCGATCCGCAGTCAGCTCACCGTCTGAAGGAACTTCGTCACGACGTCGCGGTAACGCTGCGGTTGATCGTCGTGGACCAGGTGACCGGCGTCGGCAATACGTACGTACCGGGTTTGCGGCCGCTCGGCCATCTCTCGCATCTGTCCTTCGGGGGTGATGGTGAACTCCCCCTCGATCAGCAAGGTCGGTGCCTCGATCGCCTTCCACTGATCCCAGAAATGCCTCGTGCCCCATTCCTCGGAGATGTCGTGGAAGGTCGACACGTCGCCGTGCAGGTACCACCCGTCGTCGCGACGGTCGAAGGAGTCGAGAAAGTACTGACCGGCGACGGGGCCGAAGAATTCCTTCATCGCGTCCTCGGAAGCAAACGGCTGCGGCCACGCCGAAATCATCTGCGCCCAGTCCGCAGCGGTGCGTCCCCGAAAGTCCGGGGCCATGTCTTCCAGGACCAGCGCACAAACCTTTTCGGGATGCGCGGCGGCGAAGCACCACGCGTGCAGAGCCCCCATCGAATGACCGATCACGGTCATCGGCTCCTCGATGGAGGCAACGGCCGATGCCAGGTCGTCGACGAATGCCTCGGTAGTCAGCTCTGACGGCGCCGGCCTGCCGTGACCGGCAGCGTCGAAGGTGTAGACGTGGCCGAACTCGCGGATCCACGGAACATGGCGACGCCACGTTCGGGAGCTGCCCATGAGGCCGTGCAACAACAGAATCGGTTGGCCCGTTCCACCTTCGTCATGCAACACGAGTGTCACGGTACGCGGTGAGGGTACGCGGGTAATGTCGCTTGCATGGCAGTCGTGAAGATCAATGCAATCGAAGTCCCCGAGGGCGCCGGCCCCGAACTGGAGAAGCGCTTCGCAGCACGCGCTCACGCAGTCGAGAACTCCCCGGGCTTCCTCGGATTCCAGCTCCTCCGCCCCACCGCCGGCGAGAGCCGCTACTTCGTGGTGACGCAGTGGGAGTCCGAACAGGCGTTCGCCGATTGGCGTGACGGCCCCGCCCGCGAAGCACACTCCGGCGAACGAGCGAAGCCCGTCGCTTCGGGTGCGTCGTTGCTTGAATTCGAAGTTGTCCTGGACGTAGCCGCCAAGAGCTGATCGCGAGCGATTGTGCCCGCTCGTGCGGGCACAATCGACGGTCATCTCGGGTTCGCGCGTTGACACGGAGCGGGCGGTAGTGCAAAAGTTCGCTTGTAAACGCGATGGTCCGACAGGAATCCGGTGCAACCCCGGAGCGGTCGCGCCACTGTAATTCGAGGTGAAGTGCCTTTTCGGTACGGCTATTTCGACAGCCAGACACTTCGGCCATCGCATGGACCTAGGGGACGCGAAAATCCCAGGAGGCTTCGATGGCTCTCGCCTATTCTCCCGATACGTCGATCGATTCGACTCGTCTTGCTTTCCTCGCCGCTGCAGTAGTTCTGTTCGCGATGCTGGCTCTCTACCTGGTCGGATTCGACCAGGGCGCGGTCTCTCGCACCGGCATGTACATGCATGAATTGATGCACGACGGACGCCACTTGATGGGCCTGCCGTGCCACTAGTCGACAATTTCACGAAGCTTCTCATTCGTGGATTGTTGGCTGGTTTGATCGCGGGCATTCTTGCCGGCGGTGTTGCGTTCGTGCTGGGTGAACCACACGTCAACGCTGCCATTGCGATCGAAGAAGCCAACAGTGCAGCCAGTGAGCATGCCGGCGAAGCCGCTGGGCATTCGCACGGCGCCGAAGAAGAACCACTGGTGAGCCGCGACGGGCAGCGCGCCGGGCTGTTCCTGGCCACTGCGCTGGCCGGACTCGCACTCGGCGCGATCTTCTCGGTTGTCGCCAACTACGCGCGACGACTCACCGGAATGTCCGGGCCGTTGTTGGCGATCACCATCGCCGTCGGCGGTTGGCTGGCCATCGAGGCCGTGCCGTTCTTCAAGTACCCGGCCAATCCGCCGGCCGTCGGAGACCCGGATACCATCAACCAGCGGACACTGCTGTGGCTGGCTGCCGTGATTCTCGGACTGCTGTCCGTCACTGCGGCCACAGCGGCGGCAAAGGCAGTTTCCGGACACGAGTTCCTCAGCGTGCGCATCGCTGCTCCGGTGGCTGCGTTCCTGGTGATCGTCGCGATCGGTTACGTCTCGCTTCCCGGCATCAACGAGGTGGGTGAGGACTTCCCGGCAACTCTGCTGTGGGAGTTCCGACTTTCCTCGCTCGCTACGCAGGCGACGCTGTGGCTCGTACTCGGATTGGCATTTGCCTTCCTCACCGAGCGCGCGACCAAGAACGCCGACGTGGCAAAGAAGTACGCCCTTCGCTGAACCTGCTGTGCGCCTTTGTTAACCGCCCGCGGTTGACGAAGGCGCACAGCAGTTCTTTTTCAGCTCAGATGATGCACTTCCTGCAGCCCGTAGACCGGCGTCGGAATGCCCTCGTAGCGCGCCTTCAACTGCAGCGCGAGGTACAGCGAGTAGTGCCGCGACTGGTGCAGATTGCCGCCGTGGAACCAGAGCGCTTCCTGCTGCGTCGGCTTCCACATGTTGCGCTGCTCGCCTTCCCACGGTCCCGGATCCTTGGTCGTGTTCGAGCCGAGGCCCCACACCTTGCCGACCTTGTCCGCGGTGTCCTGACCGATCAGATCCGCCACCCAGCCGTTCATCGAGCCGTAGCCGGTCGCGTAGACCACCACGTCGGCAGGCAGTTCCGTACCGTCTTCGAGGATCACGCTGTTCTCGGTCAGCTCACGAATGTTGCCGTGCGCGAGCTTGATGTCCCCGTTGGCAACCAGTTCGGCCGCACCGACGTCGATGTAGTAACCCGAGCCGCGTCGTAGGTACTTCATGAACAGGCCCGAACCATCGTCGCCCCAGTCGTGCTCGAAACCCGCCTTCTCGAGGCGATCATAGAAGTCCTTGTCGCGCTCACGGATTGCGTCGTACACCGGGATCTGGAACTCGTGCATGATCCGGTACGGCAGCGAACCGAACGTGAGATCGGCCTTGTGCGTCGTCATTCCGGCAGCGAGCGCGCGCTCCGAATACAGATCACCCAAGCCCAGATCCATCAGCGAATCCGACTTCACGATGTGCGTCGAGCTGCGCTGCACCATCGTGACGTCGATGCCGTTCTCCCACAGAGCGCCGCAGATGTCGTGCGAGGAGTTATTGGCCCCGATCACGACGACCTTCTTGCCCACGTACTGATCCGGGCCGGGGTGCTTGCTCGAGTGGTGCTGATCGCCGAGGAATTTGTCCTGCCCGGGGAACGTCGGCACGTTGGCCTTGCCGGACATACCCGTCGCCATCACCAACTGCTTGGGACGCAACGTCAGCTTCTCGCCGTTGCGGTTGACCTCGACAGTCCATTCCTGCGTCTTCTCGTCGAACGACGCGGAGGTGCAGGTCGTGGAACTCCAGTACGGAACCTCCATGACCTTGGTGTACATCTCGAGCCAGTCACCGATCTTGTCCTTGGGCGCGAACACCGGCCAGTTGTCGGGGAACGGCATGTAAGGCAGATGGTCGTACCAGACCGGATCGTGCAGGCACAGGGACTTGTAGCGTCCGCGCCACTGGTCGCCCGGCCGCTCGTGGCTGTCGATCACGATGGCCGGAACTCCGAGCTGACGCATCCGGGCGCCGAGCGCGATGCCGCCCTGGCCGCCGCCGACGATCACGACGTAAGGCTGTGTGGTGTAACCGAGTTCGCGGTCCTCGATCTCCTTCTGCTCGGCCCACGTGATGCGGTTCGGGTCTGCCCCGTGCTTGGCGCCGCGCGGACGACGAGTGCCCTTACCTTCCTCGTACCCCTTCAACTCCTGCAGCGACGTCAGCAGGGTCCAACCTTCATCTCCCTTCAAACGAAGGTGCCCGTGCGCACGCCCGGTTGCAGTCTCGAACTCGATCCAGGCTGACGTGACGCCGTCGGCCTCGTCGGGCGTCTCGGTCGTCCGAAATCCCGAAGGATCGGTGTCGTCGAGTCGTGCGGAGAGCATGTCGGCGATCTGCTCGCGACCTTCGACGGTCTTGATGTTCCAGGTGAACGACACCAGGTCTCGCCAGAAGCTGTCGAGTGCGAATTTGCCTGCCACACGCTCGATGTCACGAGCCGCGAGGGCCGACTCGAAATCCGCCAGCCAGGCGTCGACGCGCTCCTGAGGTGTCACCGCCGTCAACTTCACCTCGGGGGTGACTGCGGAATCGATGGTTTGCGTCATCACTTCTCCTTGTTTGTGAATGTGACACACAGCACATCTCATAAGTGGCCCCGGTCACAAGCGTTGCAGTCTGTTGCAATCAGTGGGCGCGGTGCCGACGTCCGATACCGGTTGCTCGCACCGATGTGCGGGCAACCGACTCACCCCTCCGCAGGCTTGAATTTGCCGAGTCCCAGCGACTGAAATCCCACGACGTAGAACAACGTCCACAACACGGCCCAATCCACGAAACCCAGTGCATTGCCGTGCAATCCGTCGACAACTGCCGGCTCGTGAAGAATGTGCTCTGCCGCAAAGCGGTAATAGAACAAGAATGTGACCACCGCGAGCACAAACGTGAGCAGCGCGCGGATCCCCAGGTTGACCCCGCCCGCAAAGCCCGTGGGCTTGTTACCGAAGGCGTTGGCCCAGAAGATCATCCAGAAGGCCCAGCACACACCGAGCTGCGCCGGGAACTGATGGATCACACCGCCCAACTCTGCAACGGCATCGCTTCCCACCAGCACCTTCACAACCGGAAGTGCCACGAAGTACAAGCCTGTTCCCACGGCAAAGTTACCGATCGTGGCTGCGAGCGCCGTCTTTCCGCCGCCGCCGAACAGTCGCCACGGCCAGTTGTCGAGCGTCTGGCCGGTCAGGATCACGACCACCACGACGCAGTAGAACCACCCGAGTACGGTGTCGACGGTCATCAACGGATCCGTGGCGGACCGCGACACGGACGGCAGACCGAACACGAAGTACAGCGCCAGCGTCGGGACGGCGACAAACGCGATCTCACACAAACCCACCAACGGCTGCTTCATCCCTAGGGAAGTCCACGGCCAATGCTGCCAGTTCAAGACCACCATCACCCAGGTCCCGAAGCCGAAGAGCACGAACAGCGCACCCGCGAAATATCCGAGGCCGCCCTCACGATCGGCCGCGAAATCCGGGTACAAACTCCCCAAGCCGTTTGCCAGGAGCCACGTCACGACGACGGAGAAGACCGCGGTCGCGACCATGATCGCCAGGCCTTTCGCCGGCTGCGGGAGTCGATCGAAGCCGGCGAACTCGCAATTGAAGCCGATGAACACAACAAAGAGGATTGCCCAGAAAAGCGCCGCGTTGAACGGCAGAGGATAGAAAGTCCAGGGACTGGTGGTCGGATCGGCCAGAAGGTACCAACTCGCCACGGCCAGCACGAGAACGATCACGAGGTTCGCGATCCCGAACCCGATCCAGCGGCGTGACGGTTGTCGGCTCGGCGTGGCCGGTTCCGTGGGTGTGTCGACTGTAGCGGTCATGTGCCCTCTCCCAGATTGTCTCGCAAGATGATTCGCGAAGTGGTGGCGCAACTATGGAACCGTCGCGCGGGGTACCGGGAGGGTTGCCGAGGGTTGCAACCGCTGCCCCATTCTCCGGAATTGCAACACGGTGCAACCCTTCCGCACTGTGGTCGCCGTCACATACAAATCACTCACCGGTTCACAACCGACTGGTTCACTGCTTACGAGGAGATCTGCATGAGCATCACGGGCAAGGTAGTACTGGTCACCGGCGCCGGCCAAGGTATCGGACGTGGAATCGCTCTCCGCCTGGCCCACGACGGCGCCGACATCGCGTTGGTCGACCTCGACCAGAGCAAGTTGGACTCAGTTGCCGACGAGATTCGACAGATCGGGCGTCGTGTGACGACGTTTATCGCCGATGTCAGCGATCGCGCGCAGGTTCACGCCGCAGTCGAACACGCGCACAGTGAGTTGAGCGGATTCGACGTCATCGTCAACAACGCGGGAATCGCTCTCGTCGGCCCGATCTCCGATGCGACGCCGGAAGAGGTCTCCAAGATCTGGAGCGTCAACGTCGACGGTGTCCTGTGGGGAATTCAAGCCGCGGCAGCAAAGTTCCAGACACTCGGTCAGCGCGGAAAAATCATCAACGCGTCGTCCATCGCCGGTCACGACGGGTTCGCCATGTTAGGCGTTTACAGCGCAACAAAATTCGCGGTCAGGGCCCTCACTCAGGCTGCGGCCAAGGAATACGCATCCGACGGAATCACCGTCAACGCGTACTGCCCCGGCGTCGTGGGCACCGACATGTGGGTGACGATCGACAAGAGGTTCGCCGAGTTGACCGGTGCGCCGGAGGGCGCCACCTACGAGAAGTTCGTCGGCGGAATTGCACTGGGTCGAGCTGAAACCCCCGACGATGTAGCCGGTTTCGTCTCTTACCTCGCTGGGCCCGATTCCGACTACATGACCGGTCAGGCCGGTCTCATCGACGGCGGCCTCGTCTACCGCTGACCGCGGTGTCTTCACTGAAAGCGGTGTCTTCACTGAAAACGGTATCTTCGCTGAAAATGCGGTTGCCCGAGCCCGCGATGCCGCCCGGCGAGGATCCTCGCGACTACGCGAGGACCCTCGCCGCGGTGTACGACGCGACGATGGCCGGAGACCGCGCACCGGCCCGGCCCAGGGACGTGGTGCGCCAATCGTGGCAGCGTCTGCGCGAACTCGGCATCGACCCCGAGCACAACCGGGTCGAACCGTCCATGGACGTAGCCGAACTCGATCTCCGTCGTCGTGAGTCCGGACTGTACGACGTGCTCGACGACGTGACGCGTGGGCTCGAATCGGTCACCGCGAGCGGTGAGAACATCATGGTCGTCGCAGATCTTCGCGGAACTGTACTGTGGCGCAGCGGGTCCCATCGCGTACTGGACCAGGCTGCGCGTCTGGGATTTATCGAAGGGGCGAACTGGGCCGAGGACAGCGTCGGCACCAACGCCATTGGAACGGCATTGGTGTCACGACAGGCAGTTCAGATCTTCTCGGCGGAACACTATGCGCGCAGCCATCATCCGTGGACGTGCGCGGGGGCACCCATCCGTGATCCGCGGGACGACCGTGTCATCGGCGTCGTCGACATCAGTGGTCCCGCCAAGACCGTCCATCCCACGACGCTCGCTCTGGTCGACGCCGTCGCACGCCTCGCGCAATCACACCTGCGCGACAAGCATCGGGACAATCTCGATCAACTACGTTCTGTTGCAGGGCCGATGCTTGCACGAAGCGGATCACCCGCATTGGTGATCGACACCCACGGATGGGTCGCGGCGGTCGACGCGCTACCCCATCGCTCGCGCGTGCTGCTCCCCGCAGCTTTGACTCCCGGCAGGACATGGTTCCCCGCACTGGGCCTGTGCGAACTGGATCCGCTTCCCGGCGGGTGGCTGGTTCGGCCGATCACCACCGCCGAGAAGATCACCGCTCCCACGGTGCATATCGATCTGTGCGATTCCGAGAACATGTCGGTGACCGTGACGTCCGGTTTGGGCGAATGGGCGTACTCCCCGACCCAGCGGCATGCGGAGATTCTGTTTCTCCTCGGATCCGAGAGACGCGGACTGACTGCATCTCGGTTGGCGCAGGATCTGTTCGGTGACCCGGCCCGCACGGTGACCGCGCGGGCCGAGATGTCGCGTCTGCGAAAGAACCTCGCCGGAGTTGTTGCAGCGCAGCCGTACCGGTTCGTCGATGCAGCCCTGGTGACGTTGTCCTGCCCCGTGAACGGCGCGCACCTGTTGCCGTTTTCGAACGCGCCGGCAGTTCGTGCCGCTCGCCTTACTCAGGCCGGTTCGGAGGCCTGAGTAAGCAACTGCAAGAACACTTCTTCGGGCTGAGCGCCGGATACTGCGACCGCACGGTTGGCAACGAAGAACGGAACGCCGCTGACCTGGAGTTGGCGCGCCATGGACAGATCCTCGCGTACCGCCTCCGCTGCGGCATCGGAGTCGAGTTGCTCGCGCACGACGTCGGCGTCGAGGCCGACGCTCACGGCCAGCTCGACCAGCACCTCACGGTCGTCGATCACCTTGCCGTCGCTGAAGTGCGCTTTGAACAGCGCTTCGAGGAGTTCGTTCTGCCGCTCACCCGCGAGATGCAGCAACCTGTGCGCATCAAAGGTATTGGCGGCGATCACGGTTTCGAAGTCCAAGGTCAACCCGACCTCGGCGGCCGTCGCGCTGACGTGGGCGAACATCTGACGTACCTGATCAGGCGCCATCCCCTTCATCTCGACCAAGGCGTCGAGTTCGGTTCGGCCCTCTCCCACTGGGGTCTCCGGAGCGAGCTGGTACGAGCGCCAGATGACGTTGACGCGGTCCTTGTTCTCGAAACGATCCAGCGCCGAGAGGAACCTGGTCTTTCCGATGTAGCACCACGGACAAGCGACGTCCGACCACACTTCGATGGTCACGTCTTGGTCAATCACGATTTGATCAGTCACCGAAGGTGCAACAACGAACAGGGTCGGGATTAGTCCCGAGTCACGTCACTAGGCCACAGAATCACGTGACCAGACCACACCGGAACGCGATCAACGACGCACTCGCCCGGTTGGGCACACCGAGCTTGGCGAACAACGAAGAGATATGCGTCTTGACGGTGGTCTCACCGAGGTACAGCCGCTCCGCGATGACGCTGTTGGCCGCGCCTGTAGCCAGGATTGTCAGCACTTCACGCTCACGCTCGGTGAGCGAAGCGAGCGGAGTCTGATCAGGCGCTTGCCGACGCGGCGAGGAGGCCACGATGGCGCGCAGAGAATCGCAACTGAACAACGAGTGGTCTGACGCCACTACCCGCACTGCCTGCTGGAACGCCTGCGGAGCTGCGTCCTTGCTCAGGAAACTGTGCGCGCCCGCCTCGACTGCCTGCACAACCATGTCGTCGACGTCGAAGGCGGTCATAGCAATGACCTTCGGCGGATTGCTCATGGTCATCAATTCACGCGTGGCCTCCAAGCCGCCGACCCGTGCCATCTTCAGATCCATCAGCACCACGTGGGGACGAAAACGAGTGACCTTGGCCGCGACCTGATCGCCGTCCTCGGCCTCGGCAACCACCACGATGTCCGGCGCTGCTTCCAAGATGTCCTTCATTCCGCGCCGAACCCACGCGTCGTTGTCGACGATCAAAACTGTGATGCGCGAGTCAGCGTCCATAGTGCGCTCAGATTACCCAGAGCCTCCGACGGTTGGAGGGTGGGAGGGTTACGACGACCAGGGCACCCAGCAACTGACAAGGAAATCGTCCCCCAGCGCGCCTGCCTCGACCTTGCCGCCGATCTCCCTCGCCTGTTCGGCCAACCCGCGTAGGCCGGACCGTGAACCGATCGACGTCATGGGTGCAAGCTCGCTGAGCCTATTGCTTGCGAGGATACGAATTCCGTCGTGCGGCGACCCGGTCACCGAAATGACCAGCATCTGATCGCTCGCGTATTTCTGGACATTGGTCAGTGACTCCTGCACGACGCGATAACAGACGTGCCCCGCCAACATTCCGACATCACCCGGGAGCAACTCCGATTCGAGACGGCAGTGAATGCCGGCGGCGCGTGCACCGTTGACCAGATCGCCGATTGCGTCGATCCCTTGATGCCCGCCGTGTTCGCGGCGATCACCGCTCCCCCTGAGCACTCCGACGATTCCCTTCAATTCGTCCAAAGCCTCGTGCGCGGTGGTTCTGATCATCGCAGCGGTGTTGACGACCTTCTCGGGATTGTCTGCCGCGCTGACCTGTAACCCACCGGCGAACAACGAAATCCGGCTCAGACTGGCCGCGATTGTGTCGTGCATGTCTCGAGCGATCCGCGTTCGCTCTTCGGTGCGAATCATCTCGTCGCGCATCACGTCGGTTTTCTCAGTGGCCAGATCCCGTACGTACTCGGCCTCGACGAGTTCGGTTCTGGTCCGAATCAGGAGCGAGAGCGCCACGACGATGCCGACCATGACGGCCGCGACGAGCCACGGGATCCAGATGGCGACGTCGTATTGAACAACCGCCGAACCGTCCTTGGGTTTCGCGGTGCCCATCGTGAGAACGGAGTACTCACGATTTCGAAAAGCGTCGTAGGTCAACGAAATTCCGCAGACGACGAAAGCAGCTGCCGCAGCGGCTGCAAGCCTAGGCCCACGCGCGATCCGAGCAACGGCGAACAACGCGATGAGCGCCGCCGTCGCATCAGTGGGGAAGAACAGCGGGCCGACAAGCGTGATCGCCAGAACCACCCAAGGATGTTGATGGCGCCAGACAAGCGATATCCCACCGGCCACACCCAGGACGAACCCGATACCGACCAACACCGGTGGCATGTTTCCCGACGAACCGGCGATGGTCACCGTCATGATCGAGCAGAAGATGCTGAACGCAACGGCGGCGGTAGTCCACACGCGTCGTCGCACAACAGTTCCTTTGGTGGTGATCACCGAGCAAGCGTATCCACCGCCACCGACGCCTCGAATCAGCCGAACGGGTGGACGAACCGCCAGGCTCCGACCGAAAGGATGAGGCGGACCGATCTTTCGACTGAAGCGGTGAAGGGTCCCCACATCGTTGACTTGTGCCATACCAACTCTCGAAAGGCGCACATCATGCGATCACTCCGCACTCCCCTCGCCCTCCTCGCCGTCGGCGCAGCCCTGTTCGCAACCATCGCCTCGGGCGAGACCGACGAAGCGAAGAAGGTCGACGACAACGGTTCTTCCGCCGCACCCGCGGCTGCCTTCGGAATCGGTGACGTCGTCGAACTGGGCGACTGGCGCGTCCAGGTACACGGCGTTGTCGATCCCTATGTCTCGACCAATCAGTTCATCACCGCGGATCCCGGAAATCGCTACATCGTCGTCGACACCGAGGTCACCAACAACAGCGACAAGCCGTCGACTGTGTCATCGGTGATGTGCTTCGAACTGCAGGACTCGACCAACAAGTCGTACAACATCACGTTCACCGACAGCAGCACGTCGAGTGTCGACGGAGAACTTGCGCCGGGCGCTGCCAAGCGAGGCGAATTGGCCTACGAGGTGCCTGAAACCGCGACCGGTCTTCGCCTTCAGTTCAAGTGCGACCTGTTCTCGTCCGGCTCGGCAACCATCAACCTGTCGTGAACCGCCCGGGCGATCTGCTGCTGAGTCCGTGGGCGCTGGTCTCGGTAGCCGTCATCTTGGTCAACGACCACGTACTCAAAGGGGCATTCGGGAACACGATGACAGGCAAGCTGTCCGACGTCGCCGGCGTGTTCCTGTTTCCCCTGCTTCTTCTCTCGGTTCTCGAGGTGCTCAGACGAAGCCTGGCGGGGCGAGCAGCGATCGCCTGGTCCATCGCAGTCACGGGCATCGGCTTCGCCGCGGTGAAGACGGTCTCGCCGATCGGCGACGCGTACGAGTGGGTGATCGGGTTTCTCCGCTGGACCGCAGGAGGATTCCGCGGCGAGCTCTTGCCGATCGTGGTCTATCGCGATCCCTCGGACCTGTGGGTGCTCCCGATATTGTTCGCAAGCTACCTGGTCGTCACACACAACCGCACTCGGGCGCCGGAGGGGGCGCCCGAGCACGAGGTGATCAGTCCAGGGCCGCATCCAACGTGATGTCGACGCCGGTCAGTGCCTTGCTGATCGGGCACGTTTCCTTGGCCGCCTGGGCAACCTTGGCAAAACCGTCGGCGTCGAGGCCGTCGACCTCGGCGCGAACGGTGAGCTTGATTCCGGTGAGCTTGAAGCCGACCGTGTCGGGGCCCAGCGACACGTCCGCGGTGATGTCGAGACTCTGTGGGGTTCCGCCGGCCTCGGCGATCAGCGCCGACAACTGCATCGCGTAGCAGGACGAATGTGCTGCGGCGATCAGTTCCTCGGGGCTGGTGGTTCCGCCGGCTTCCTCAGCTGCGCGCTTGGGAAACGACACATCGAAGGTCGCGGCACCCGAACTGGTGAGTTCGACCTGTCCTGACCCAGCTTCGAGGGTGCCGTTCCAGGCGGTGCGTGCGGTACGAGTTGGCATTGCTGTCCCTACTTCCGTCTTCACATGATTCGGTGAACGCCTTGCGATCACGAACCTACCCGCGATACGTGAAGTCACACCTACTGTTTCGGACTGCTCTACCCCAGGAGAGTCGCGGTCAGCAATTTCTCGACGCGTGCCTGCGCGGAGTTCTCCGAGGAAAAGTGCACGATTCTGCCGATATCGAAGACCAGACCGAGCGCCGCGTGGACAAGGAACCGCGCTTGGACGATCGTCAACTCCGGACGCGCCTCGACGCACAGGTGCGCCCACTCCTCGACGTTCAAACGCTGAATGTTGCGCAACTCGGTCCGTGATCGATCCGGCAAGCTGCCGATCTCGGCAAAGTACACGGCCAACAATTCGCTGGTTCCGAACGAAACCTCGACGTACATCTTCGCCAACGTCTCGACTGCCGCGAGAGGAGTCTCCGACTCCGCCAACGCCGAGCCCAACGTCATAGTCAGACGATCGGACGCCCGGTGGAAGGCCGCAGCAAGAAGGTCGGCTTTGCTCGCGAAGTGCCGATACACACTCGACGCATTGATACCCGCCGCGGCACCGATCTCTTCGATGCTCACGTCGTGGTAGCCGCGCTGATAGAACAGCAACACTGCTTCCTGAAGCAGCACTTCACGTTTCGACGTCCGTACGAGGCCTGTTTTGCGTTCGGACGCCTCTGCCCTCGCACCGCCCTCCTCGCCAACGGGCAATTCGACGCCGATGACGGACCAGCATGCTGCAAGAATCAGCGCTTCGATCTGCTTGGCGGACAATGCAGATCGATGCCCGGTGATGCTGGCTATCACACTGAGCACGGCGGGCGCGATGAGTTCGACATCGGCCGGGTCGAGTTCCGGACGAACTGCTGCCAGCGGCTCGGCAATCCGAAGATTGAGCGCGCGCATTCCCACCCGCAGTTGCTCACGATCCTCGTCGACCAGGTACCTGCCCTCCCATCGGTAGAGCCCTCCCCTGCGCCGATTCTCGATCGTCGCGCGGATGACACCCACCATCGTGGAGTTCAACTGCTCGCGTGGATTTTCGTTTCCGTGCACAGCTGGATCGCTGGCATCCAACAACGCCTGCGTCAGGTTGTTCACGGTGTAGACGAACAGCGCGTATTTCGTAGGGAAATGACGATAGAGGGCCGGCCCGGAGATTCCGACCTTCGCTGCGATCTCGTCGATGCCGACCGCGTGGTAGCCACGTTCACTGAATGCCTCCGCAGCAGCGGCCGCGATTTGGGCCTTCCGATTCTTCGGACGCGTTCGTGGTGCAGAGCCACTGCCGCTCACGGAGACGCGAGTCTGTCCGGGCACCTGACCCTCCACTTCCGTTGCCTTCTTCCACTGCCTTCGTCCGCTGCACCGCACTTCTAGGGGCGCGAGTCCGAACGGACCATGTTAACCGTCGCGAAGGTCGCAATTCGCGCCCGGTACGGCTTCACCCGAAACCCTACAACGCGGCTGTCACGGCGGACGGATTCCGGAAAAAGAGTCTTGACACCCGCTCTCACACCGGTGTTATGTTAGTGATGATTCGCACAAACTTGCACGCATTCCGCTGGCGGGCTCGTTCCATGCAGCGCAGGATCTTTCTTCGCCTGCAATAGGGTTCGATGCCGATTGACCGATCGTAAGAAAGTAGTTGTGAGCAGATGATTCGCACTCGCTTCACCGAGATGTTCGGCGTAGACCATCCGATCGTGCAGGGCGGCATGATGTGGGTAGGACGCGCAGAACTTGTTGCGGCCACGGCAAATTCCGGCGCCCTGGGGTTCCTGACCGGCCTTACCCAACCCACTCCGGAAGATCTCGTCAAGGAAATTGCTCGGACCCGCGATCTCACCGACAAGCCTTTCGGCGTCAATCTCACAATTCTGCCGTCGATCACGCCGCCGCCGTACGCCGAATATCGTCAGGCGATCATCGAATCCGGGATCAAGATCGTCGAGACGGCCGGTTCCAATCCGATCGATCATCTTCCGCATTTCAAGGACGCGGGCGTGAAGGTGATCCACAAGTGCACTGCAGTTCGTCACGCCGTCAAGGCCGAGAGACTGGGCGTCGACGCCGTCAGCATCGACGGCTTCGAATGCGCCGGACACCCAGGTGAAGACGACATACCAGGGCTGATTCTGATTCCGGCGGCCACGCAGGAACTCACGATTCCGGTGATCGCTTCGGGCGGAATCGCAGATTCTCGCGGACTCGTCGCGGCCCTTGCGCTCGGAGCAGACGGCGTCAACATGGGAACTCGATTCATGTGCACCGTGGAATCTCCTGTAGCGCAATCGGTTAAAGACCAGATAGTCGCCAACACCGAGCGTGACACCAAGCTGATTTTCCGGACTCTGCACAACACCGCACGCGTAGCAGCGAATGCGATCAGTGCCGAGGTCGTCGACATCGAGGCACGCGGCGACGCGCAGTTCAGCGACATCCAGCATCTGGTCGCCGGGGCACGCGGGCGCAAGGTCTTCGAAGACGGCGATCTCGATGCAGGCATCTGGTCCGCCGGGCAAAGCCAAGGGTTGATCAACGACATCCCGACCGTCGCCGACATGATCGACCGCATGGTCGCAGAGGCCGAACACCTCATCACCTCACGGCTTTCCGGATTCGTCACCGCTGTGAGCGCGGCATGACCGCCACCGCCGAGACGGGCTTTCGCTCCGAAATCACCGACGGTGTACTGCGATTGGCCTTCGACCGCCCGAAGCGGATGAACGCGATCGACCTACCCACGATGACTGCTTTCGCAGGCGCCGTCAGAGAGGGCGGCGCAGACCCGAAAGTTCGTACCATCGTGATCACCGGATCCGGTCGAGCGTTCTGCACCGGAGCCGATCTTGCGGCAGCCGCCCTCAACCCCGCAGACCCGAAAGTTGTCATGGATGCGGCGACTTCTCTGATTCGCGCCATCACCAGCGCCCCGGTCCCGGTGATCGCCGCGGTCAACGGCCCGGCAGCCGGCGTCGGAGTGTCCATCGCTCTAGCCGCGGACCTGACGTACGCAGCATCGAGCGCCTATTTCCTCCTCTCGTTCGTCAACATCGGCCTGATGCCCGACGGCGGCGCCAGTGCGCTGGTACCGGCAGCTATCGGACGTGCCCGAGCGGCCGAGATGGCATTGCTGGGCGAGCGGGTTTCCGCCGAGGACGCAGAGCGTTTCGGGCTCGTGTCCCGCACCGTCGCAGACGACGCGTTCGACGCACTCATCGACTCGGTCGTCGATCGCACGTCGAAGGCTCCCCGACGCGCCCTCGAACTCACCAAGCGCGCACTCAATGCGGCGACGCTGGACCGCCTCGATGCCGCGTTGGAGCTCGAAAATACCGGTCAGGCAGAACTTCTCACCGGCGACGACTTCAAAGAAGGCGCGATGGCGATGCTGCAGAAGCGCACACCGCACTTCAAGTAGTCATTGCGAATTTTCGTTAACAAAACCACTGTGAGAATCGACGGCTCACTGTAGCCTGAGTCACACAATCACCCACGCATGAGAGGAACCCATCGATGGCCTCCACCGATGCAGTCTCCGAGGCGCAGCGTTCACGCCGCACCAACTGGAACAATCAGATCGCCAGGCATGCGCAGATGATTCCCGATCGCACCGCGCTGCGATTTTTGGGCGATTCCATCACCTGGAGCACCCTCGACGCACGCGTCGAGAAGCTGGCAGACGCTCTAGCCCGACGCGGCGTCAGCTTCGGCGACCGCGTGCTCATCCTGATGCTCAATCGCCCCGAATACCTCGAGATCGTGCTCGCGACCAACGCACTGGGCGCGATAGCTGTTCCGGTGAACTTCCGTCTCACGCCACCCGAGGTCGCTTACCTGGTCAACGACTCCGGCTCCAAAGTCATTGTCGCCGAGGGACCATTGGCTCCACTGGCCGGAGCGGCGCGTGCCGTGTCAGAGGGTATCGACATCTCCATCACCGTGGGCGCCCCCGCCGAGGGTGACAGCCTGAACTACGAGGACCTGATCAGCGAAGAGGGCGAGTCGCACGCGTTCGTCGACATCCCGGACGATACTCCTGCACTCATCATGTACACCTCGGGAACCACCGGTCGCCCCAAGGGTTCGGTGCTCTCCCACTCGAACCTGGCTTCGCAAGCATTGACCTGTATCCGGGCCTTCCACCTGTTCAATGCCGATTCCATCGGCTTCTGCGCGTCGCCAATGTTCCACATCGCGGCCCTCGGTTCCATCGCACCGAATCTGCAACTCGGCACGACCACGGTGATCCATCCGGTCGGCGCATTCGACCCTGGTCAGCTACTCGACATTCTCGAAGCCGAGAAGGTCACCAGCTTGTTCCTCGTGCCCGTGCAATGGCAGGCCGTGTGCGCAGTTCAGAAGGCGCAACCTCGAGCACTGTCACTGAAGAACATCTCGTGGGGCGCCGCACCATCGTCCGATACAATCCTGCGGGCGATGGCAGAGACCTTCCCAGACGCGTTCAATGTCGCAGTCTTCGGTCAGACCGAGATGTCGCCCATCACTTGCGTTCTCGACGGAGAGGACGCGATTCGTAAGCTCGGATCCGTCGGTCGGGTCATCCCGACCATTTCGGCCAGGGTCGTCGACGAGAACATGGACGACGTGGCGCCCGGTGAAATCGGTGAAATCGTCTACCGCGGGCCCACGATGATGAGCGAGTACTGGAACAACCCCACCGCCACCGCTGACGCCTTCCACGGTGGATGGTTCCACTCCGGCGACCTCGTTCGAGTCGACGACGAGGGCTTTGTCTACGTCGTGGATCGCAAGAAGGACATGATCATCTCCGGCGGAGAGAACATCTACTGCGCCGAGGTGGAAAACGTTCTCTACGAACACGAATTGATCGTCGAAGCGGCCGTCGTCGGTCGCCCCGACGCCAAGTGGGGCGAGGTGCCGGTAGCGATCGTCGCGATGGCGCCAGGTTCGGCCGTGGACCTGACCATCGAGGAGCTGAGCAGCTTCCTCAATGATCGTCTCGCGCGCTACAAGCACCCGAAGGACATCGTCGTCGTCGAAGCGCTGCCGCGCAACGCTAGCGGCAAGGTTGTCAAGGGTGAACTGCGAGAGAAGGTTCGAGCGGTCGACGCAGTTTCCTGACCGAACACAGTTTTTCACCGAACACAGTCTTCACCGAACACAGTTGCGGGCGGCACCTCAGCGAGGCGCCGCCCGTTTGTGTGTTCCCTTCAAGCACTCGGCGAATGCAACTTCCGATGCAGATCCCGCACCTGCGGAACCAACTCCGGAATCGGACCTTCGACCGGGATGTTCGGCGCAACCTCGTTGACCGACAAAGACTTCACCGGCGCCGGAGCCACGCCCCACTCCTCGAGCCAGTCGCCTAGTTGGGCCGAAGAACAGATGTAGACGATACGTCCCAGTCCCACCCATGCGTGCGCGGCCGAACACATCGCGCAGTGCTCGCCCGAGGTGAACACCGTTGCTGTGGAGCGCTCTTCCGGCGTCAGGTACTGAGCCGCCCACCGCGCCAGCTCGAACTCGGGGTGGCGAGTGTTGTCGCCGCCCGCAATCCTGTTTCGATCCTCCGCCAGAAAAGTTCCGTCGGCCGCTGCCAGGACGGAACCGAAAGGTTCGTCACCCGCATCCAATGCCTCCGAAGCCAATTCGACGCAACGGCGCAGGTGACCCAGTTCGATGTCGTTCATGTGCTCATCCTCTCCCGCGATACACGAAACGGGCGGCACCGGTGAGGTGCCGCCCGTTCGTTACTTGCCGTGCTGTACTACTCTGCTGCGCTTTCGCTTTCGCCGGCCTTGGTCAGCTCGATCGGCGGTGCGTCCGGCACGTCGATCGGCTTCTTGGTGGGCGTGAACGTGAACTTCGCGTCCTCGCCCGAACCTTCGCCGTCCCAGTTCTCGACGTCGACGAGCACGATGTGACCCGGTCCGATCTCTCCGAAGAGGATCTTCTCGGACATCTGGTCCTCGATCTCGCGCTGGATGGTACGACGCAGCGGTCGTGCACCCAGTACCGGATCGAATCCGCGCTTGGCCAGAAGCGACTTGGCCTTGTCGGTGACCTCCATGGCCATGTCCTTGTTCTTGAGCGCTGCCTCGACGCGAGCGAGCATCAAGTCGACCATCTGAACGATCTGCTCGTTCGTGAGCTGATGGAAGACGACGATGTCGTCGATACGGTTCAAGAACTCGGGACGGAAGTGCTTCTTCAGCTCGTCGTGAACCTTGAGCTTCATGCGCTCGTAGTTCGACTCCGTGCCCGTTCCCGAGCTGAAGCCCAGGCCGACTGCCTTGGAGATGTCCGAAGTACCGAGGTTGGATGTGAAGATCAGCACCGTGTTCTTGAAGTCGACGGTACGTCCCTGACCGTCGGTGAGACGGCCGTCCTCGAGCACCTGCAGGAGGGTGTTGTAGATCTCCTGGTGTGCCTTCTCGATCTCGTCGAACAGCACAACGCTGAACGGCTTGCGGCGCACCTTCTCGGTGAGCTGGCCACCCTCTTCGTATCCGACGTACCCGGGAGGGGCACCGAACAGACGCGAAGCGGTGAAGCGGTCGTGGAACTCGCCCATGTCGATCTGGATCAGAGCGTCGTCGTCGCCGAACAGGAAGTTGGCGAGCGACTTCGCGAGCTCGGTCTTACCGACACCGGACGGGCCGGCGAAGATGAACGAGCCCGAGGGACGCTTCGGATCCTTCAGACCTGCACGCGTACGACGGATCGCCTTCGAGACGGACTTGACTGCCTCTTCCTGCCCGATGATCCGCTTGTGCAGTTCCTCTTCCATGCGGAGCAGACGAGTGGTCTCCTCCTCGGTGAGCTTGAAGACGGGGATACCGGTCCAGTTGCCCAGAACCTCGGCGATCTGCTCGTCGTCGACCTCGGCGATGACGTCCAGGTCGCCCGCACGCCACTGCTTCTCACGCTCAGCGCGCTGAGCAACGAGGGTCTTCTCCTTGTCACGCAGGTTCGCAGCCTTCTCGAAGTCCTGCGCGTCGATAGCGGACTCCTTCTCGCGACGCGCGTCGGCGATGCGATCGTCGAATTCGCGCAGGTCCGGCGGTGCAGTCATCCGACGGATACGCATTCGCGCGCCCGCCTCGTCGATGAGGTCGATCGCCTTGTCCGGCAAGAAGCGGTCGTTGATGTAGCGATCGGCCAGCGTCGCGGCTGCCACGAGAGCACCGTCCGTGATGGAAACACGGTGGTGAGCCTCGTAGCGGTCACGAAGACCCTTGAGGATCTCGATGGTGTGCTCGACGGTCGGCTCGCCCACCTGGACGGGCTGGAAACGACGCTCGAGAGCGGCATCCTTCTCGATGTACTTGCGGTACTCGTCGAGAGTGGTGGCACCGATGGTCTGCAGCTCACCGCGGGCAAGCTTGGGCTTGAGGATGGAGGCCGCGTCGATAGCGCCCTCGGCCGCGCCCGCACCCACGAGAGTGTGCAGCTCGTCGATGAACAGGATGATGTCGCCGCGGGTGTTGATCTCCTTGAGAACCTTCTTCAGGCGCTCTTCGAAGTCACCGCGGTAACGGCTGCCGGCCACGAGCGACCCGAGGTCGAGCGTGTACAGCTGCTTGTCCTTGAGCGTCTCGGGGACCTCACCGTTGACGATTGCCTGAGCCAGGCCCTCGACCACAGCGGTCTTACCGACACCGGGTTCACCGATGAGAACCGGGTTGTTCTTGGTACGACGCGAGAGAACCTGCATGACACGCTCGATTTCCTTCGAGCGGCCGATGACCGGGTCCAGCTTGCCTTCGAGGGCAGCTTGCGTCAGGTTGCGACCGAACTGGTCGAGCACGAGCGAGGTGGACGGCGTGCCGGCCTCTCCGCGGGTGCCACCGGTTTCGGTGGGCTCCTTGCCCTGGTAGCCCGACAGCAGCTGGATGACCTGCTGGCGGACGCGGTTGAGATCGGCACCGAGCTTGACCAGAACCTGGGCTGCTACGCCCTCACCCTCGCGGATGAGACCGAGCAGGATGTGCTCCGTACCGATGTAGTTGTGTCCGAGCTGCAGCGCTTCGCGCAGACTCAGCTCGAGGACTTTCTTGGCGCGCGGCGTGAAGGGGATGTGACCGGACGGAGCCTGCTGGCCCTGGCCGATGATCTCCTCGACCTGGCTGCGGACTCCCTCGAGGGAGATACCCAACGACTCCAACGACTTGGCTGCAACACCTTCGCCCTCGTGAATGAGGCCGAGAAGGATGTGCTCCGTGCCGATGTAGTTGTGGTTGAGCATCCTGGCTTCTTCTTGAGCCAGGACAACAACGCGCCGCGCGCGATCGGTGAACCTCTCGAACATCGCTCTCCCTCACACTCTCCGGCGGGCAGGTTCGAGACCGGATGTCTCGTCCCTGGTCGCCGCGTTTCGCTCCGGCACTACAGACTGATCGCCTCGCCGGTCAGCGGACTGACGTCCACGAATCGACAAAGGTTGCACGACCCCACTTATTACTCTAGAGGGCGCGAAGTCCACCTGCTGCTCCTCCACCCGATTGGCGGCGGAAGCCGGACTGCTTACCGTTCACAACGTCGCAGCTGAGGGAATCGTTTCCCGGTTCCTGTACGCCTGAAGCGAACAGCGATTTTCGACGCCTGATCAGCCGAATATCGGGAGTACCCGAGTGCACGGCACCTCACGCGGATTCGACGGATCCAGCGCGTTGAGCGTCAGAGTCGCTGTTCGCTGCGACGCCACCAGCGCGATGTGATCCGACAGGTCCTGTTCGCAACCGTCCTGAACAACTATGTTCGACGCGTTCGACGCGGCCAGTATTCCGCTGCTGTACGGAACGACCACTTGATCGAACCGAGTCACGATGTTGGTGTACTCGACGTCATCGGAGTAGACACCCGCGTCGCGCAGTTCGGTCACGAAGGTGGCGTTGTCGAAATCCGGTCCCCCGACGCCTTCCGGCGGGCCGACCTCCGAGCCGTCCCACAACGGAGCGATGGAGACGATCTTGGAAACATGCGCGTCGCCGCCGAGGAACTTGGCGTAGTAGGCACTGACCGTCGTCCCCTGGGAGTGTCCGATCAGGTCAACCTTCGAGCTACCGGTCGCGAAAAGGACTTGGTCGACGAACTCCGCCAACTGCTCTGCGCTGTCTCCGAGCGGCGCGAGACCGCCGGCTGCGGAAATCGGCCACGGCTGGTCCGTTCGATTCCCGAAGGTGAGCGCGAAAACGCAGTACCCCTCGTTGGCCAGTACGGGTGCGAGTACGCCCCAATTGGTCTGACGGTTGGCCGCCGTCCCGTGCACCAGAACGACGGGATCAGGATGAGCGGCGGAAGGCGTGCACGAGAAGTCGTTGGTGCCAGGGGCCGATCCACCCGGGTTGGTCGCTTCGAGGGCGATTCCACTGAAGAAACCGGACGGAACGGGAAGAGGTTCGTTCGCCGACGCAAGAGGTGTGGCGGACGCGGCCACGGCTCCCGCAAGAGCGAGAGCGCCCACGCATGTTCGAATCCCCACCGAAGGCCTCCGCATATTGATCAACCCACGACGGGCAATACCGAGTTGCACGGTACCGGCCGCTGATGCGCAGGGTCGAGTGCATTGAGAGCAAAAGTCGCGGCGCGCAGCGATGCCGCGATTGCCAGGTGATCTGAGATGTCTTGCTCACAACCGTCCTGGACGACGATGTTGGTTGCGTTCGGCCCGGGCTCCAGCCCATTTGTATACGGCAGCACCAGTTCGTCGTAGCGCGTCGTGATGTTCGTGTAGTGAACGCCCGGCGCGTAAACGCCTCCCGCACGGAGATTTTCGATGAACTCCGAACCGGCCCCCATGTTCAGGCACGCCTTGCAGATCGGGAATCCGGCCTGTGCTGCCTCGGATACCCTGAGTTCGCGAAGGCTGCGGCCGATACTTGCCTGCTCGTTTCCGAGGGTTCCCTTCCACAGCGATGCCACCGAGACGATGTTGTCCACTTTGTCGGCACCGCCGAGGAACTTCGCGTAGTACCCGTTGATGATCGTGCCTTGCGAATGCCCGACGAGATCCACCGACGTTGCGCCCGTAGCGCCCAGAACTTGATCGACGAAATTCGACAATTGTGCTGCGCTGGAAGGAATTTCCTGCATTCCGCCGATGGCCGACAACGGCCATGGCTGCTCGGGGAAGTTGCCGTACGTCAGCGCGAAGACGCAGTAGCCCTCGTTGGCAAGCAACGGCGCATAGGTGGCCCAGTTGGTCTGCCTGTTTCCTCCCGTTCCGTGAACGAGCACAACCGGATTGGGGTGTTCAGCAGTCGGCCTGCACGAAAAGTCATTGGATCCGGGAGCAGAACCGCCCGGATTTCCCAACTCCTGAGGAACGCCGGCAAGAAATGCATTGGGAACGGGCAGAGGAGCCTGAGCCGACGCCACCGATGTGAACCCGACGAGCATCACCGCGGCAAGAATGGCTCCCCCGAACAACCTGATTCTGCGCACTTCCGACCCCTCTTCGTTAGATGCGAACCGGGCAGACGCTAGCAAACTAGAACACGTCATCATTCCATTTCGGAGAAATGTGTCCGAATCCGTTTGCGATCCATTTCAGACAGCCTTTTCGTAGGCTCGGCGCACCTCGGTGGAAATGCGTCCCCGGGCCGAAATCTCGAAGCCTGCACCCTTGGCCCATTCGCGGATGGCCGCACTCTGATCACGGTCGGCAACCGGTCGGGATTTGGTCACCGACCCGTTGACCGATTTGGCGGAATTCGACCTTCTCGCATGGGGAATCCACTTTTTCAGTGCATCGCGCAGTTCCACGGCGTGGGCGGCGGTGAGATCGATTTCGTAAGCAACTCCGTCGACGGAAAACTCCACAGTTTCGTCAGCGGGCGATTTTTTGTCCAGATCGTCAACCATCGTGACAACAACCTTTTTCACCACGACCATTCCTCCCCAGATCCTTTGATAAGCAGCGACGATAGCACCTGGACAAACGTCCTGTCTCGGCTGATCCAGATGATTGGAACTGCTCACCGCCGGGTACGTCTTTGCATTTACTTACGACAGGGATGGAATACAAAATGGGGTTCGCTGGCAAACACCGTCGACTTTCCGCCGCCCCAGTCTGCGACCAACGACATCCGAAAGGTCATCGCGGAATCTGCAGGGTGGGTGGGAGACGTCGACAACGTATTCAAGATCGTGGCCGGTTGGAGCCCGTTGGAACGACTGATCGCACCGCTGAGCGGTAATTGGAACGAAAACTCGATGATCAGAAAACCGGCTACAACCCGGGGACCGGTCGCGATCCATGGGCTGATGCCGTACAGACTCCGAGGTACCGCCCGAGCTGCGCGGCAGCTACGACAAGATCATGAAGGCAGCAGCAGCGGTGGACGATGCAGCGATCAAGTTGGACCGGGTCACGGAAGGGGACTGGGACTCCCGGATCGACGTCACCGACCACTTGCTGAACTTTCTCGCCGGCAGACCCGAAGCCTCAGCCGAACTTCGCCACTATGCAACGCGGGTGGCGGCAGGCGAATGTCGTTGGGAAAAATCGAATCCCAACTTCGAGCGCTCCCCGCTGAACTGGTCGAGCTGAAGGACTCACCCAGATTCATCTGGTTCTCGGCACCGCCGATAGCTGACGTGGACGAAGACTACGAACCGCACCGAACCCCTTGGGAGCGTCCCAACTGAAAAAGGTTCGGCCGCAACATGTGCGGCCGAACCTTGATCGACGTGAAGTCAGCGAGCGGACGGACGGACGATCGGGAACAGGATCGTCTCGCGAATACCGAGGCCGGTCAAAGCCATCAGCAGTCGATCGATTCCCATGCCAGTGCCCGTTGTAGGCGGCATGCCCTGTTCCATCGCGGCGAGGAACTCCTCGTCCAGCACCATCGCTTCGTCATCGCCGGCCGACGCGAGGCGCGCCTGATCGACAAAGCGCTCACGCTGGATGACCGGGTCGACAAGTTCGGAGTAGCCGGTCGCCAACTCGAATCCGCGGATGTACAGGTCCCACTTCTCGGTGACACCCTTCTTGCTGCGGTGATCACGGGTCAGGGGCGACGTCTCGACCGGGAAGTCACGGACAAACGTCGGCACGTACAGCTGATCGCCGCACTGGTGCTCCCACAGCTCCTCGACGAGCTTGCCGTGGCCGTAACCCTTGTCCTTGGGAACCTCGAGGCCGACCTTCTCCGCCAAAGCGAGAAGCTCGTCGACCGTCGTATCCGGGGTGACCTCGGTGCCGATGGCCGCCGACAACGACGGGTACATCTCGAGGACCTGCCACTCGCCACTGACGTCGTACTCGGAACCGTCGGCGAGAGTGAGGACCTGCGTGCCGAATGCTTCCTGCGCAACTTCCTGGACGAGTTCACGAATCATCTTCGCGGAATCGTCGTACGTGCCGTAGGCCTCGTACGTCTCGAGCATTGCGAACTCGGGCGAGTGGGTGGAGTCGACGCCCTCGTTGCGGAAGTTGCGATTGATCTCGAAGACCTTCTCGATACCGCCGACGACGCAACGCTTGAGGAACAGTTCCGGCGCGATACGCAGGTACAGGTCGATGTCGAGAGCGTTCGAATGTGTGACGAACGGACGAGCTGCCGCCCCGCCGTGCAGCGTCTGCAGCATCGGCGTCTCGACCTCGAGGAAGCCTCGACTCTCGAGCGCATTGCGCAACGCGCGGACAACAGCAACACGCTTGCGGGCGTTGTCACGAGCCTCGGGGCGAACGATCAGGTCTGCGTAGCGCTGACGCACACGGGACTCTTCGCTCATCTCCTTGTGCGCAACCGGCAGGGGGCGAAGCGACTTGGATGCGATCTGCCAGGCGTCGGCCATCACACTGAGCTCGCCGCGACGGGAGCTGATTACCTCACCGTGAATGAAGACGAAGTCGCCGAGGTCGACGTCGGACTTCCAGGCAGCCAGTGCCTCTTCGCCGACGCCGGCGAGGCTGATCATGGCCTGCAGCTGGGTGCCGTCGCCTTCCTGCAGAGTCGCGAAGCACAGCTTTCCGGTGTTGCGCATGAAGATGACGCGGCCGACGACACCGACCAACACACCAGTCGCCGTGTCCGGCTCGAGTTCCGGGTACTCCGCGCGGATCTGCGCGAGCGTGTGGGTGCGATCAACCGAAACCGGGTACGCCTCCTGGCCCTGCGCGAGGATCCGTTCACGCTTCTCACGCCGGATACGGAGCTGCTCGGGGGTGTCGTCGACTGGCTGGGCTTCTACATCACTCACGGGGTACAAGACTACTGGGCCGTGTCCACCGCGTTTGTTGCTGGTAGCACCGCGGCCACCGCGAGCACGATTCCCGACAGCAAGTACAGCCCGACCCGGACGTGATTCCACATAGTCCAACCAGCCTCGTAGGACGCCCATGCGGCTGCGTCGGTAGTGCTGACCGAGGCAAACGCGTCGTTGCGGGGGACGTGGTATATCGCGGTCACCGCGAAGGACGCGAGTATCCCGACGCAACCGAAAACAGCAAGGACCCAGCCGTCCGGCCTGGAGATCGATGCCCAGATTCCAGCGGCGATCGCGGTGAGCGCCGATCCAACCAGCGGCAGCATCAACGCACTGCGCGGCGCTTCGACGTTGATCGCCTGCATCGACGTGATCGCGGCATGTGCATCCACCGACCGAAGGGCGGGCATCACAAAGGAAGAGAACGCAAACAACGCACCACCGGCGACGAGCGCACCGAGCGCAGTCATGCCGACCAGCAGCTCCAGAATGATCTCGGATTTCTTCACGACCAGACCCCCGTTCGAGCGGCCTCGGCGGCAAAAGTAGGGAAATCGCGTGCGGGCCGTCCCAGGACCTCTTCGACCACGCCGGTCACGCTTTGATTCCGTCCGTCGAGAACTTCGGCAAACAGGTACGTCAGTAAGTCCACGACGTCACTCGGGACGCCGACTTCCGTCATGCTGTCGGAAAATTGTTGCAGTCCAATTCTTTCGAACTCCACCGCGCGACCCGACGCCGTCGAAATCGTGTCCACTGCCTCCGCGAAAGTGAGCAACCCCGGACCTGTCACCTCGAGGACTCGGCCGAGGAGGTCGGTTCGAGTCAACGCGGCCACCGCCACGTCAGCGAGATCGTCGACGTCGATGAACGGCTCCCCCACCCCACCTACCGGAAGTGCCAGGTGGCCTTCTCGAATCGGGTCGAGCAGATACCCTTCGCTGAAATTCTGGGCAAACCAACTGGCCCGCACCACAGCCCATTCCAGGTCGCTGTCGGCCAGAACCTGCTCGGCTTTCTGTGCCGCCGGTTCACCCCGTCCGGACAGAAGCACCATGCGACGAACCCCTTCGCTGTACGCAAGCTCCGCGAATTCCTCGATGTGGGTGCTCGATTCCGGCACTGCGAGGTCCGGCGCATAGGTCACGTATGCCGCTTCGACACCCGACATCGCGGGCTGCCACGTCGTCTGATCGTTCCAGTCGAAAAGTGTCCCGGATGCTCTCGACGCGATTCGGTTAGGGATTCCCTCCGCCGTCAGCCTCTGTGCAACGCGCGCACCGGTCTTGCCGGTACCACCGATCACTACCGCCGACTGAATTTCACTTGTTGAAGTCATGAACTCATTCGACCGCGCGACGGCAATACGATCCATAGCTGAAGGTCGCAAAAACATACGCCAGCGTCTACCGTCGAAATATGGATGCATTGTCGATGATGCTGGCCGGGTCTCGAGCGGAAGGTGCATTTCTGTTGCGCTCGTTGCTCGATCCGCCGTGGTCGTTACGTATCGAGGACCACGCACCCGTCACCGTGCTGATTCTGGTTCGCGGCAGCGCAGTCGTCGTCTCCGACACCGGCCAGACCGAGAATCTCGAGGCCGGCGACGTGGCACTTCTGCGGGGTCCGGATCCGTATACGGTCGCCGATCAGCCCGGCACCCCGGTTCACGTACTCATCGACGAGGCGCAGAACTGCGCCGCGGTCGACGGCTCACCGCTCGAGCACATGTCAGTGCTCGGGGTTCGCACGTGGGGCAACTCGGCGAGCGGCGAAACCGTCATGCTCACGGGCACATACCGTTTGGACTCCTACGTCAGCCGCCAGATCCTCGACAGCCTGACAACCGTCGCGGTGGTCCGACGCAGCATCGAAACTGCGCCGATGACAAACCTCCTGGAACAACAGATCGCCTCCGATGGGCCAGGGCAGGAGGTGTTGTTGGACCGACTCCTGGACCTTGTCCTGATCTCGGCGGTCCGTGCGTGGTTCGCCGAGAATCCGGATCGATCACCGCGATGGATCAAGGCATACGAGGATCCCGTCATCGGGCATGCCTTGCGGCTCATACACAATCGGCCCGAACATCCCTGGACGGTCGCGAGTTTGGCCCAGGAAGCCGGCAGTTCGCGAGCAGCTTTCGCTCGCCGGTTCACCAACCTCATGGGCATCGGGCCGGTTGGTTATCTGACTGAATGGCGCATGTCCGTGGCCGCGGATCTGCTCGCAGACCCGGCACGAACGGTGTCGTCGATCGCCCGAGAAGTCGGTTACTCGAGCCCCTTCGCCCTCACGACGGCCTTCACCCGCCATCACGGAGTGAGTCCGAAGATCTATCGCCAGACCTGCTGTGCGCCTTTGTTAACCGCCCGCGGTTAACAAAGGCGCACAGCAAACGGGTCAGTGAGCGGAAACAGCCGCCAACTCGCGGGAGCAATGACGAACTCCGCTGAGCGCACCGAGCAGGCCGGCCGCCTTGATCGCCTGGTACCCGCCCACCAGATCGGTGGCCTTGTGCAGGCCGAGCTGCTGCAACGACGCTGCGGCCAGGCTCGAGGTGTAGCCCTCAGAGCAGACGATCACCCACTCGACGTCGTGGTCGGTGGCCAACGCGAGGTGTGCGCTGCTGGTGGGGTCGAGTCGCCACTCGAGAACGTTCCGCTCGATCGCGAGTGCGCCGGGAAGAGTTCCCTCGATGGCGCGCTGCGCCTGCGGGCGAATGTCGACGAAGATTGCTCCGCGGTGAAAAGCTTCTGTGAGCTGGAAGACGTACATGCGATCGATCTGTGCGCGAGCGTCGTCGAGCATTTGGTCGATGGTCATTTGGTGCCCCCCTCGGGCAGGTCGGTCAGCTCGGTACGGGTGCGACGAAGAGTCCGGTGATCCGTCACTTCGTAGAAGGACATTGCCGTCAGCGGCGGCGAGTAGGCATGAACACTCAGAGTCGGTGCATCCGAGCTGATTTCGACCGGAGCACCAGGAGCATCCGTCGAACGCACGACGTCGTGAACCCACCCGAGCGGGAACGAAGCCTGATCGCCGGCGTCGAGCTGGCGTTCCACCAGGGCGTCACCTGCCCAACGGAATTCGGTGAGCGAACCACTGAGGACGGTCAATGCGCCGAACGAGCCTGCGTGGTCGTGCAATTCGGTGTTGCGTTCGGGCACCCAGCTGATGAGCCACACATCGACGTCATCGTCCGCATGCAAGCGGGTGGACCAACGATCGAGCGTCGGGAAGGCGTCGGGGATGAGGTGATCGAAACGGCCGTCGAGCACGCCGTTCGCTCCCTCGTCGGTCAGTCGCAGCAAATCGGCCGGGCGAAGGCGGGTAGGCAACGACGCACCGCTCGGACGGCGTCCGGAGGGCCCGCGATTGATGCCACGACCTGCGGAAACACCACGGTCAGCGGTAAGAGTCGGGGCCAAAACAGAGAGATCTGCAGAATATGTGGATAGCACGAGCTAGCTCCAAGGAGTGTGAATTGGTCAAGGCAGCGGTCAGCCTCGACAACACTCCTGAGCACCCATGCAGCGATTCACGAGCACCATTGTGGCATAACTTTCGCGATCGCGAAACTGCTGGAACATGACCATCGATCAGGCGACCGGTCGTCGACCTGATCCGCGACGCGCCTGATTGCGCTCGAAGACCAACCTGAGCCCTTCGAGTGTGAGGTCTCGTTCGAAGTGATCGATGGTGTCGGATTCGGGGATGATCAGCGGTGCACTGTCCCCGGTTGCGATCACGGAGACATCGTCACCACCGAACTCGGGCAGTTCGTCGCGTACGCGGTTGACCAGTCCGTCCACGAGGCCCGCAAAGCCGAATACCGCGCCGGACTGCATGCATTCGACGGTGTTCTTCCCGACCACCGAACGCGGACGCACCAATTCGACCTTGCGCAAAGCAGCAGACTGCGACGCCAAGGCGTCGGTCGAGATCTCGAGCCCAGGCGCGATACAGCCGCCCAGAAACTCACCCTTGGCGGAAACGACGTCGACGCAGGTCGACGTGCCGAAGTCCACGACGATGCACGGACCCTCGTAAAGATGGTGCGCGGCAAGGCTGTTGACGATCCGGTCGGCTCCGACTTCTTTGGGGTTGTCCACCAGCAGTGGCACCCCGGTGCGCACGCCCGGCTCGACCACGACATGGGGAACATGACCCCAGTACCGCTCGAGCATGACGCGGATCTCACGCAAGACGGACGGCACCGTCGACAGCGCGGCGACGCCGGCGATCTGATCGACATGAGTACCCAACAGCCCACGGAAGGTCAACGCCAACTCATCGGCAGTCATCCGAGGGTCGGTTCGCATTCGCCAGTCCTGCAATAGCTTCGAATGCTCACCAGTTCCGGAAAACAGACCGAGAACAATATTGGTGTTCCGCACGTCGACCGTGAGCAGCATGGATTACACCAGGCTGGATTCGCGCGAGGCCTCGAGTGTCGACAGCATGCGCGGGGTGATCAGACCCGAACCCTCCGGCGCGTGAGCCGGGTCGGAGCCGAGTTCGATCTGCTTGTTGTCGGCATCGACGAAGACGACGCGCGGGGAGTACTCCTTGACTTCCTGCTCGTTCATCACCCCGTAGGCGATGAGGATGACCAGGTCGCCCGGCTTGACCAGATGCGCTGCCGCACCGTTGATTCCGATGACACCAGTTCCGCGCTCGCCGGCGATGACGTACGTCTCGAGACGCGCACCGTTGTCGATGTCGACGATGCACACCTGTTCTCCTTCGAGGAGGTCTGCTGCGTCCATCAGATCCTGGTCGACGGTGACGGAGCCGACGTAATGCAGGTCGGCGTGAGTCACGGTGGCGCGGTGGATCTTCGACTTCATCATTGTGCGAAACATATCCAGGTCCTTACTCGTGAAAAGTGCTCAGTGAGACAGCAGGTCGTCGATGGCGTCGGCAGATGGATCGGTGTCACGCTCGAGGAAGCCGGTTCCCACGGCGACACCGACATTGTCGATCAAGCGGGTGGTTCCGAGCTTGGCGGCCACCAACAGTCGGCCATCACCTCGCTCGGGCGCTGGGCCCAGATCGACGCCCCGAACCTCGAGGTAGTCGACCTCGATTTCCGGAACAGCTGCCAGGACAGCGCGTGCGGTTTCCAGAATTGCTTCCGCTCCCCCGGCCGCCGCGTGTGCACCGGCGATCAGAGCTGCGGACAGCGCGACCGCTGCGGTGCGCTGGCTCTCGTCGAGGTAGCGATTGCGAGAGGACAACGCAAGGCCGTCGAACTCGCGGACGGTCGGAACTCCGATGATCTGTACGTCGAAATTGAGATCCCACACCATCTGACGGATGAGCGTCAGCTGCTGGTAGTCCTTCTCACCGAAGTACGCGTGATTGGGTGCCGCGATCTGCAGCAACTTCGCCACAACGGTCAGCATTCCCGCGAAGTGCGTCGGGCGCGCGCCGCCTTCGAGTTCGCTACCCAACGGACCCGGCACGATGGTGGTGCGCTGGCCCCGCGGGTACATCGTCTTGGCGCTCGGCGCGAACACCAATTCGACGCCCTCGGCGCGCAGCAGGTCGAGATCGGCATCGAGAGTGCGCGGGTACGCGTCCAGGTCTTCGCCGGCACCGAACTGAAGCGGGTTCACGAAGATGGAAACGATCACGACGGCGCCCGTGACCTTGGCCTGACGAACCAGTTCGATGTGGCCCGCATGCAGCGCACCCATCGTCGGAACGAGAGCCACCTGACGCCCGACTCCACGCAGTGCCCGCGAGACGCGCCGAAGCTTGTCCGGATCGTGGTGCACCGTCAGTTCGCCGCGCTTGTATCCGCCCTGCAAATCACTCACGACGGTCACCTCCCGTTTCAGTCAAGATGTCGAACAATTCGGTGGGGGCGCCCACCCGCTGGGCCGATCGCAAGGACATCGCTCGATAGCCGGCAGCGAGCTCCGGATCCAGTTCTGTCAGTACGCGCAAATGTGTGTCGACGGCAGCGGCATCGCCGCGTGCCACCGGACCGGTCAACGCCGAGGGACCACGTCGTAGTGCGTTGTCCAAGGCCGCCGACAGCAGCGGCTGCAGGACACGCTCGGCCACTCCACCCGGATCTCCGTCGACCAACTGCTGACCGAGCAGCTCGTCACCTTGCAACGACGCTCGCAGCGCCTCGACGGCGTCGACCACGAGCGTGACCAGGTGATTACTGCCGTGAGCCAGTGCGGCGTGGTAGAGCGCGCGGTTCTCCTCGCGCACTCGGACGGGCTCGCCGCCGATCTCGAGGACCAGTGACTGCGCGATCGCGTAACCGATGTCGTCGGCAGCAGTGATTCCGAAGCATGCCGACGACAGCCGTGCGGTGTCCTCGTCGTGACCGGTGAACGTCATCGCTGGATGGATTGCCAAGGGCAGCGCGCCCAGTTCGGTGAGCGGAGTCAGGATCGCGATGCCGTTGGCACCTGACGTGTGGGCGACGAGTGTGCCCGGCTTGACGGCTTGGGTGGCCGCGAGACCTCGCACAAGATCCGCAAGCTGGTCGTCAGGAACGGCAAGAATCAGCAGTTCGGAGCGAGCTGCGACGTCGGCAGCCGGAAGAATTTCGGTATCGGGAAGCCGCTTCACAGCGCGGGCGACCGAGGCACTGGAGACGGCGGAACAAGCGCTGACAACATGACCGGCTCGCTCCAATGCGGCACCGACAGCTGTTCCGACCCGGCCTGCGGAGACAATTCCTACCGTCAATCGCGCAGGTGCAGGTCCATTAGTGATCCCGAAGGAAGTCACCGGATTCCTCTCGTTCGTTCCAGTCCCGCTCGGCGGGTACCAGACGTTCTGGGTCCGAGGATATCCTTCGCCCGAACCGTCATGCCATGGCCGGGCGAGTGATCTGCGACTCAGTCCTCTCGGCGACGACGTCGACCGGAGCCTTCGGACGGGTTGGTCGAACTCAGATTTGCCATTATTTCGGCGACGGTCAATCCGTTGGAATGAGCACCACTCGCGGCATCCTCCGGGGCAGCACGACGACGACGGCGCGGCTCTGCGTCGGACTCAGCGGCGGGTTCAGGTTCTGTTTCCGCAACAATCTCGGGAACTACCTCGGGCACCTCTTCGACGACGGCGTCTTCGATGACGGCGTCCTCGATGTTCGGGGCCTGGGCGGGAGCCTTGATTTCAGGCTCGACCGGCGCGACCGGCTCCGGATCCTTCTCCACCGGAACATCTTTCGCCGTTCGTGTCGGCGTGGAACCCACAGAACTCACCGGAGAACTCTTCGGAGCCTGGTTCCGGGTCTGATCCCGGGGCTTCTGCGCCTCTTGAGACTTCTGGGTCGGCACGACGCGCGGCGCCACGAAGCTGCTGTCGCGCCACGACGTCTCGGCGAACACGACGGTTGTCTCGGCGGTCACCGGATCGTCGTTGGGCGAAGCCAACCCGCCGACGTTCGGTGCCGGTTGGCTGGGCCCGCTCTGGCCGGCGCCGGGAACGTACAGTCCCGACGGTGCCGGCTGGTACGCACCGTACGAACTGCCGCCAAGTTCCGGTACTCGCGTCGAATCGGTCTTGAGCGCGGTCTGTTCGGGCAGAAGTCCACCTTCGAAAAGCGCTTCGAGGTTTCGGCGCAGCGCGACCAATTCGGCGCGCAGCCCGGCCAGTTCCTCCGCGTCCGCGGTCACCTCACGTCGCACGCGGCCTTCGACGCTCAGTTCGTACTCGCGTCGAGCAGAAATTTCACGTTCGAGCTGCAGTTCGTACACGGTCTGCAGATCGGCAACCTTGGCTTTGTCCAGTGCCGACTCTCGCCGATACTTGGTCATGGCGATAGCGCCGAGGGTGGCTGCCCACAGAGCGACGACCAGTCCCACCCGAAGAAGCTGAACGCTGTTGCTGAAGATCAAAAACAGCGAAGCAATGACAGCAAGTGCCAGAAGAGCAGCAATGATCATCTGGCTCGCGCTGCGCTTGCTTCGGCGCGCAGACTTCGATCGACCAGAATTTGTCATGGTTGCCAGGGTACTTGCCGAGACCGGGGTCGCCACGTACCTCGGTGGGTGATTTGCCGACCAGGCTGTCAGTGCGCCGGCTCGTCAGGTGTATCTTCCGGCGTCTTGCAACAATGTTCGAGCCACAGAGCTGCCGCTACCAGCGCAATTGCGGCGCCCAACCCCACCCACGCGCCCGGCGTGTCGGAGGCCGCGGCCTGCAGAACCGAGCGCTGTGGGATGAGATACACCAGCACTCCAACCCAGACACCCACGGTAGCTGAACCGACCAAAGCGGATGCTTTTGCCAATGCCAGCGCGCGGGCGGCAGTGATCGGATGGAGCTGTCTGAGCCCGTCGCCGACCTGACGATTCTTGACGCGCGCACGAATGACAAAAGCGAAGACGGCTTCGGCAACGGCAACGAAGTACAACGACGCTCCCGCATAAACAGGGATGGGTGGCATCGAACCGTAGAACACGCGAATCAGAATCCAGGTGGCCACGGCCGCAACCGCGGCCAGAACCGCGAGTTCACTGATCCGGGTCGGCTTCAATCCCTTGTCTTGTTCGGTCACCGCGCAAGCACCACATCGGTAGTGCGCACACCTTCACGTTCGCTGCGACCGAGGCCGTCCAGAATTTCTGCCACCGACAACTTCCGACCGTCGACGATCAGCGTCGCATCAGGCTCGACGTCCAGCCAGGGAACGAGCACGAAGGCACGAAGATGAGCCCGGGGGTGCGGAAGTGTGAGTTCAGGATCGGAACTGACGACGCCTTCGCAGTCGACCACGTCCACGTCCAGGCTCCGGGGTCCCCAACGCTGTTCGCGCACCCGGTCGGCGGCTTCCTCGAGAGCTTGCGAACGGCGAAGCCATTCAGCGCTGTCGGCCTCGGGGTCGTCGACCACCACCACCACGTTGTAGAAATCCTGTTGCTCGACGCCACCCCACGGCGCCGTCGAGTAGACCGGTGAGACAGCAACGACGGCGCTGCCCAACCCGTCGACAACGGACTGCAGGTGAGCCACGCTGTCGCCGATGTTGGAACCAATCGACAGAACAGCGCGCGTCATGCCGATCTGGTCCGATGTGCGACGACGGCGACGTCCGCGAAGACCAGCGGAATCGGCGCCGACGGCTTGTGCACCACGACCTCGACGCTCTCGACTCGCGAATCCATCATGACGTTGTCAGCGATCTCGGCAGCGACGGTCTCGATGAGATCGCGCGAAGGGCCGGCGACGATGGCTGCGGCGGCTTCCGCCAACTCGCCGTAGTGCAGGGTCTGGGTCAGATCGTCCGACGCCGCCGCGGGCGCCAGGTCCATCCACACCGTGATGTCGATGAAGAAGTCCTGACCGTCACGCTTCTCGTGGTCGAACACTCCGTGATTGCCGCGAACCTTCAGCCCGCGCAATTCGATTCGGTCCCCCATGTCAGGCCCTTTCTCGTCCACGGTTCCAGGCGTCGACCACGGCAATGGCGTCGAGCGAGGCTTGTGCGTCGTGCACCCGAACGCCCCAGGCGCCTTCGCGCGCCGCAAGGGCGGAGACCACGGCCGTCGCAGTCTCGCGGCCGGCCGGCGGGCGCGGATTGCCTTCCGGATCGCTGAGCAGCGACCCGAGGAACCGCTTACGGGAAGCGCCGACCAGGACCGGGAATCCGAGTGCGTTGAACTCGGGCAAGGCCTGCAACAGAGCCCAGTTGTGGTCGGCGTTCTTCGCGAACCCGAGGCCGGGGTCGAGGATGATCGACGACGAATCAACGCCCGCCTTCAAGGCCAGGTCCACCTGCGACAGCAGTTCGTCGCGGACGTCTCGGACCACGTCGTCGTAGTGATCGGCACTGCCACGATGGACGTAGTCGCGGGCCGAGCGCCAATGCATGAGGATCCAGGGCACTCCGGCGTCGGCCACAACGGACGCCATGTCGGGGTCCGCGCGACCGCCCGAGACGTCGTTGACGATCCCCGCGCCCGCTTCGATCGCGGCTGCGGCGACAGAAGCACGCATCGTGTCGACGCTGACGCGGATTCCCGCGGCAACCAGTTCTTCGATCACCGGGGCAATACGATCGGCCTCGAGTTTCGGGTCCACTCGAGTGGCACCGGGACGCGTCGACTCGCCGCCGACATCGACGATGTCGACGCCTATGCGTTGCAGTTCGAGCCCACGAGAGATCGCCGCGTCACGATCGAGAAATTGACCACCGTCGGAAAACGAATCGGCGGTGACGTTCAGAATCCCCATCACGACCATCCGGGCCGGATCGCTGCCTGCAACGGGAGCCGCGGACATCTCGCTCACTTACGCAGGATGAGGTCCAGCGCTTCGGACCGTGAGGCCGCGCTGGATTGCAGGAGCCCACGAACCGCAGACGTGGTCGTGCTGGCTCCGGGCTTGCGGATACCGCGCATCGCCATGCACAGATGCTCGGCTTCGATGACGACGATGGCTCCACGCGGGTCGAGCTTGCGCATCAAAGCATCCGCGATCTGGCTGGTCAGGCGTTCTTGAACCTGCGGACGCTTGGCGTACAGGTCGACAACACGCGCCAGCTTCGACAAACCGGTGACCTTGCCGGACTTTCCCGGGATGTAACCCACGTGGGCAACACCGTGGAAAGACACCAGGTGGTGCTCGCACGTCGAGAACATCGGAATGTCTCGCACGAGCACCAATTCCTGATGCCCCTCGTCGAAAGTTGTGTTCAACGCATCGTCGGGTTCGGAGTACAGACCCGCGAAGATCTCCTTGTACGAGCGCGCCACCCTGGCCGGCGTATCGAGCAGGCCAGGGCGCTCGGGATCTTCACCGACCGCGATCAACAATTCCCGTACGGCAGCCTCTGCCCGCGCCTGATCGAACGGGCGGCCCGTTCCGAGCGACACCAGTTCACTGGCCACATCATTCACCGACAACCGAACTCTCCTCGAGAATTGTTCACAGGTCCCCCGCCGCAGAGCCTAGTGGCGCAAGGTCAGCGAGATCCGTCCGGTCCGTCCCAGCGAACGGTGCTCGGTCCCTCGTCCTCAGCCGAATGATGCGGCGGAGGAGTTTGCGGCTGTTCCGGTGCGGGGCTCTGCCACTGGTTTTCACCCGACGGGTTTCCCCGGTTCGGATCGGCGAAAGGTCCACTGTCCGGGTACTGCACCGGGTAGTCGGGCTGTGCGGGGTAACGGCGGCCGGGGTGCGGCTGCTCCGGGTACGCCTGCTGTCCCGGATGCGGCTGACCGTACTGCCCCTGATCGGGCTGGGGCTGACCGTACTGGCCCTGTGGCGGGTTCGGATTCTGTCCACCGGTGTATCCACCCGACTGCTGTCCGGGGTACGTCGGCGACTGGTTCTCACGCGGAGGCCAACCCGGTGCCGACCATCCGGCGGGCGCTCCGTAGTCGGGTGTACCCGGTTGCGGAGCGTTCTGCGGAGCACTCGGCTGCGGGTACGACGGCTGTGCGTAGCCGTTCGAGGGTCCCTGGTTGCCGTTGTTGGGGAGTCCGCCGTTGTTGGGGACACTGTTGGGAACACCGTTGTTGGGTGCTCCTGCCTTGACGAGGACAGGTGCGGCAGCGGGCTCCGGCCAGGTTTCACCGCGCTCGATCGCGAGCTCGCGCGGAGTCTTCACCGGCGGACGATCGGAAGGCGTGCGCCCACCGAAATCGTTGAAAGCCGTGATGCGCGGACGCTTTTCGACGCCGGCAAGGATCTTCTCGAGGTCCTTGCGAGTCAACGTCTCACGCTCGAGTAGCTCGGTCGCGATGAGGTCGAGCGCGTCGCGGTACTCGTTGAGGATTGCCCACGCTTCGGTGTGCGCCGCCTCGATGAGGTTGCGCACCTCCTCGTCGATTTCCCGAGCGATTTCATGTGAGTAGTCGGACTGCACGCCCATCGAACGGCCGAGGAACGGATCCCCGCCCTCCTGGCCGTAGCGAACCGCGCCGAGCTTGGCACTCATGCCGTATTCGGTGACCATCGCGCGGGCGATCTTTGTCGCCATGTCGATGTCCGAGGACGCTCCGGTGGTGGGCTCGTGGAACACCAGTTCCTCGGCGGCGCGTCCACCCATTGCCATCACGAGACGAGCGATCATCTCGGAACGCGTCATCAAACCCTTGTCGTCCTCGGGCACGGTCATCGCGTGACCACCTGTGCGACCGCGAGCGAGGATCGTGACCTTGTAGACCGGCTCGATGTCAGGCATTGCCCAGGCAGCGAGCGTATGCCCGCCCTCGTGGTAGGCCGTGATCTTCTTCTCGTGCTCGCTGATGATGCGACTCTTACGACGCGGCCCACCGACAACACGGTCCACCGATTCCTCGAGTGAAGCTTCGGTGATGACGGTTCCGTTTTCGCGTGCGGTAAGCAGCGCAGCCTCGTTGATGACGTTGGCGAGATCGGCGCCCGACATTCCGACGGTCCGCTTGGCGAGACCTTCGAGGTCTGCGTTGGGATCGATCGGCTTGCCCTGCGAATGCACGCGCAGAATCGCGCGGCGACCGGCGAGGTCGGGGGCGCCGACCGGAATCTGGCGATCGAAGCGTCCCGGACGCAGCAGTGCGGGGTCCAGGATGTCGGGGCGGTTGGTTGCGGCGATCAAGATGATGCCGGTGCGATCCCCGAAGCCGTCCATCTCGACGAGCAACTGGTTGAGCGTCTGCTCACGTTCGTCGTGTCCGCCGCCCAGACCTGCGCCGCGCTGACGACCGACAGCGTCGATCTCGTCGACGAAGATGATGCAGGGGCTGTTCTGCTTGGCCTGCTCGAACATGTCGCGAACACGCGAAGCACCGACACCGACGAACATCTCGACGAAGTCCGAACCGGAGATGGTGAAGAACGGGACGCCGGCTTCGCCTGCAACAGCGCGAGCGAGCAGCGTCTTACCGGTTCCGGGAGGGCCGTACAGCAGCACACCGCGAGGAATCTTGGCACCGAGCGCCTGGTAGCGAGCCGGGTTCTGCAGGAAGTCCTTGATCTCGTACAGCTCTTCGACAGCCTCGTCCGCACCGGCGACGTCGGCGAACGTGGTTTTCGGCATGTCCTTGGTGAGCTGCTTGGCCTTCGACTTACCGAATCCCATGACTCCGCCGCGACCACCGCCGCCCTGCATACGGTTCATGACGAAGAAGAAGATGCCGAACAGAATGATCATCGGCAGCACGAACAGAAGGATCGACGTCAGCCAACTCTCCTGTGTGACCGAAGTGTTGAACTTGTCCGCACCGGCACCTTCGACCTTGTCGAAGATCTGCTCCGACGCACTCGCGGGGTACTTCGCCAGGATCTGCGTCTTACCGTCGGTGGCGTCGTTGCCGTCCTTGAGCCACAGACGAACCTGCTGCTCACGGTCGTCGATCTGCGCCGACGCAACATTCTTGGCGTCGAGTTGGGAGATCGCGACCGACGTGTCGACGGTCTTGAAGTCGCGGGTGTCGTTGCTGAAGTAGCTGAAGGCATAGATCACCAACAGCACGACGGCTACGAGTAGCACGTTACGGAACACAGTCTTACGGTTCATACAGGTCGGCCGATGTGGCCGGTCCTTTCGAGAGTGCGGGTCTGCCAGGTCGCCTTCCGGCTGCCAACCGGACACCTGCAGGTTACCGCGATCGGCCCCATCGATGCCCGCCAGCAGCCGTGCCGCTTGGTCGGAACGGTCGTCACTGTGTTCAACGTGCGTATTGCCGATCAGGTTCCCGGGCTACGCCGCAGCACAGTTTCCCGTGAGCGAACAGGCTCACAGTGGTTATCGTGCGCTTTCCCGTGCCCTTCCGTCGTTATTCGTCAGGCCGTGTCGGAGAGGATTCCCGCAACAGCGTCAGCGGCGCCCGACGGGTCACCGTCGATGATGCGGTGTGCGAGCTGATCGAGTCGCGCAGACAGCCGTGCCGAGGATTCGGGCACGTCCGCCTGCTGGGCGATGGTGTCGTCGAGATCCGCCAACAAGCCACCTCCGGCCAGGTGTCTGACGCAACGCCATGTCTCGGCGAAGTTTCTCGCGGTGCCGTCGTCGGTCAGCATCGCGACCCGCAGCGCAGCGTTGGGATTCGACGCCGCCGCCCGAGCCAGGCCGGCCATGATCGCTTCCCTGGCCGCAGTCAGTTCGTCGACGGTTCGATCCTGCAACCGCACGCTTGAGTCTGTGGAGCGGCCTACGTCGGGCGTCGGTGCTTCGCGAATCACCGCTCCGTTGCCGTGCTGGATTTCGACTCGGCCCCGAATCTCGAGGGCAACGAGCGCCTGAGCCAGCGATGCGCGGCTCACGCCGAGTTCGGCAGCCAGGCTGCGTTCGGGAGGAAGGCGATCGCCGGGCGAAAGACCTTGAGCCTCGATGAAATTCGAAATGTGCTCGGCCAGCTGCTCGTACAGACGCGGACGCTTCAATCGTCCGGGCAGGCCCGAGCGCGAGCCGGGCGATGACGTCGAATTCATGCCTCGGAGTGTACTTGACAAATGGAGCAGTGGCAGAGAGGCTAGGCCAATTCCAAGTGATGCAGACCACAAGCTGGTCGCGAACGGATTGAGAGTTCGATGGCAAATGTCATAGCCCTGTCAGTACTTGTCCTGGTGTTCGTCATATCCACCGTGAGGTCGGTGAACATGGGTGCGCTTGCCCTGGTGGCTGCCTTTGTCGTCGGAACACTGGTCTTCACCGTCGATACCAGCGAGATACTCGACGGCTTCCCGGCCAGCCTCTTCGTCATCCTGGTCGGCGTCACCTACCTGTTCGCGCTGGCCAGAAACAACGGCACGGTCGACTGGATCATTCACGCGGCCGTCCGGGCGGTCAGAGGACGAGTGGCCCTCGTGCCATGGGCGATGTTCGCGGTGTGCGCGGCCGTCACCGCCATGGGCGCGGTCAGTCCCGCTGCCGTCGCCATCATCGCGCCGGTGGCAATGGGCTTCGCCACCCGCTACCGGATCCACCCCATGTTGATGGGCTTCATGGTCGTCCAGGGCGCAACTGCGGGCAGCTTCTCCCCCATCGGAATCTTCGGTGTCATCACCAACGACGTAATGCGCCAGAACGGCCTCCCGTCGAGCCCGGCCTTGCTGTTCGTCTCGACCTTCGCGGCCGCGGCCGTTGTTGCTGCCATCGCCTACGTCTCGTTCGGCGGTCGCGCACTGATTGCGCGCGGCGCCTCCGAACGCGTGCTCGTCAACGCAGTCGGCAACGCGTCTGGCGGTGGCGACACCATCACCGGTTCGGGTCCCGGTGGCAGCTCGCAGGGGGGCGGTAAGTCCTCCGGTGGGCCCGCTCCGCACGAGGGAGCACTCAATCTCGAGCGGCGACTCACCCTGCTCGGACTGGCGTCACTTGCACTCGGCGCCTTGGTCTTCGACCTCGACGTCGGATTCACCGCGCTGACCGTCGCGGTACTCCTCACTCTGATCTTCCCGGCCTCCGCCCGCGGCGCCGTCGACAAGATCAGCTGGGGCACCGTGCTCCTCATCGGCGGAATCGTCACGTACGTCGCTCTTCTGCAGAACCAGAATACCGTCCAGTGGCTCGGGGATTCGGTTGCACACGTGGGTATTCCACTTCTCGCGGCCTTCTTGATCTGCCTGATCGGCGCGATTGTCTCGGCGTTTGCATCCACCACCGGAATCCTCGGAGCACTTATCCCCTTGGCTATTCCCTTCCTCATGACCGGTCAGGTCAATGCAACCGGCCTGGTCATCGCGCTGGCAATCTCCTCGTCTCTGGTCGATTGCAGTCCGTTCTCGACTAATGGCGCACTGGTGGTGGCGAACGCCGCTCCGGAAGAACGCGACGTGGTGTTCGGGCTGACGATGCGGTGGGGCATGACCATCATGGTGGTGACGCCGATCCTCGCCTGGTTGCTGTTCGTTGTTCCCTGGTCCGTCTGAATCTTTGCTCAAAGAAAGGGAACTCGCGATGAACAGCGAATCCACACTTCTGCGCTCCCTCGACCCTCGCACATTCGACGACCACGAGGCGGCGGTCAGTTTCGGCGAAGATGCGACCCTCTCTCGCGCCGACCTGTTGGCCGCCGCCACCGCGGTAGCCGATCAAATCCATGGTGCACAGCGAGTGGCAGTACAAGCCGCCGCCTGCCTCGAGACGGTGGTCGCCGTCACCGGCGCACTGCTCGCCGGTGTTGCCGTTGTCCCGATTCCACCGGACTCCGGCCCGCTCGAACGTCAGCACATCATCGCCGACTCCAAGGCCGAACTGATACTCGGAGAAGGACCGTCGGATTCGAGTATCCCGTTGGTTCCCATCGATATTCACGCGCGATCTGCGACGTCTTATCCCGAACCGAGCGCGGCAACTACCGCACTGATCATGTACACCTCGGGAACCACGGGATCTCCGAAAGGCGTCGTCCTCTCACGAGCGGCGATCGCAGCAGATCTCGACGCACTTGCCCACGTGTGGGATTGGACTCCGGAGGACACACTCGTCCACGGGCTGCCCCTCTTTCACGTCCACGGACTGATCCTCGGAGTGCTGGGCGCGCTGCGCGTGGGTTCACCGCTGATTCATACCGTCAGACCAACCCCGGATTCGTATGCCGCAGCGGGTGGCTCGTTGTACTTCGGTGTTCCGACCGTCTGGTCACGCATGTGCGGTGATCCCTCGGCGGCCGCAGCATTGCGATCTGCGCGCTTGCTCGTGTCCGGAAGTGCACCACTTCCGGTTCCATTGTTCGAGCGGATGAAATCGCTGACCGGATTGGCACCCGTCGAGCGCTACGGAATGAGTGAAACCCTCATCACCGTCAGCACGACGCACGACGGCGCACGTCGTCCGGGTTGGGTCGGGCACGCTGTTCCCGGAGTCAGGACGAGGTTGCGCGGCGAGAACGGTGAACTGTCGGCGCACGACGGTGAGCAGCTAGGGCAACTGGAAGTTGCGGGAGCCGTTCTCTTCGACGAGTACCTCGGGAACCCCTCGAAGACAGCGGAATCCATGACCGATGACGGTTGGTTCCGCACCGGTGACATCGCGGTGATCGACGACAGCGGATTCCACCGCATCGTCGGTCGCGAGTCGGTCGACATGATCAAGTCCGGCGGATACCGCATCGGCGCCGGCGAGGTGGAACAGGCCCTTCTCGCATACCCGGGTGTTCGCGAAGCCGCCGTCGTCGGCGTGCCGGACGACGACCTAGGCCAGCGCATCGTCGCGTTCATCGTCGGGGAGGTAGCCGACTGCGCAGTGGTTTCGGACTTCGTCGCCGAATCACTGTCGATCCACAAGCGCCCTCGCCAGGTTTGTCTGGTCGACAGCTTGCCGCGCAACGCCATGGGCAAGGTCCAGAAGAAACTACTGACGCCCTGAACGTCGGGTTCGCACCTGAGCTTCACTCAGGTGCGGGCAGGCTCAGCCGCCGTAGACCTCGGGGTCCAGGGTGCCGATGTACGGCAGATCGCGGTACCGCTCGGCGTAGTCGAGGCCGTAACCGACGACGAACTCGTTGGGGATGTCGAAGCCCACGTCGCGGACGTCGACGTCGATCTTGACCGCGTCGGGCTTGCGGAGCAAGGTGACGACCTCGAGCGAAGCGGGGTTACGCGTCTTGAGGTTGCGCATCAACCACGACAGCGTGAGACCGGAGTCGATGATGTCCTCGACGATCAGCACGTGGCGACCGGCAATGTCCTTGTCGAGGTCCTTGAGGATGCGGACGACGCCCGAAGACGAGGTCGAGGATCCGTAGGAGCTGACGGCCATGAATTCCATCTGCGACGGGATCGGCAGAGCGCGGGCGAAGTCGGTCATGAAGAAGACCGCTCCCTTGAGGACGCCGATCAGCAGGAGATCCCCTTCGGGGGCGCCTGTCGGGTAACGCTTGGCGATTTCCTCAGCCAGTTCCGTCGTTCGTGCACGGATCTGTTCTTCGGAGATCAGTACCGATGCGATGTCGCCCTCGTACACGCGTCAAACCCTTCGTCGGTCTTCGAATCCGAGGATCAGCCTGCCACGTCGGCGGGCCGCCACCAACCTCGCCTCCGGTGTTCCGCCGCCGATCGCGACGCCGCCTTGCCCGCGCCAGTCGACGGCCAGGGCGTCGACCGCCCGTAACTGTTTGTCCGTCAATGCTTTTGCGCCGCCCTGCAGCAGCCAGGCCCGCAGAGCGCGTCGACGGATTGCGGTGGGCGCTTCGACAAGTGTGTCCACTTCCACTTCCCCGTCGACGACAACCCGCAGGAGTAGGGCCTCGGCGTACTCGTCGAGCGCTTCGCCGTCCTCACGCAACTGCGTCGCGGTTCGGGCCAACGCCTCCGGAACTCCCCCGCCGAGAATTTCTTCGAGCAGCGGCAACGCCTCGTGCCGCAGACGCACACGAGTGAATTCGGGATTGTTGTTGTGCGGGTCCTCCCACGGCGTGATTTCCAGGTCGACGCAGGCCGCCCTGGTCACCGATCGACGGATGCCGAGTAGCGGCCGTCCCCAGGGAGCGTCGAATGCAGTCATACCTTGAATCGATCGCCCACCGGACCCGCGGGAGAGTCCGAGAAGCACGGTCTCGGCCTGGTCGTCGAGTGTGTGTCCGAGTAGAACCGGGAGGTCAGTTCTGGCGCCGCGCAGGGCGTTGTACCGAGCCTCACGCGCTGCGGCCTCGAGACTCCCACCTTCGGCTACGTCGACGGTCAGGACCGTCGCGGTCCGGCAACCCAGCGCCAGTGCCTGGTCTGCGGCCGAGCGTGCGACGGCATCCGAACCATCCTGCAAGCGATGGTCCACGATCAACGCGTCGACCGATTCGGTTTCCACCACCGCCGCCGCGGCCAACGCCAGCGAATCAGCTCCCCCGGACAGGGCGACAACCACGCGGCGTCGTGGCTCGTATGCAACCATCCAGGCCCGCACGGCCTGTCGCAGCGCCAGGAGGGCAGGCGTCTCAGGCAGCAGCATCTAGCCGAGAACGCGCTTTACCCACGCGTCGGGGTTGTCGATCTCGTCGAGCAACGGCAGGGTTTCCGGCCCGGTCCAGATGGTGTTGAACTGCTCCATGCCGACCTTGAGAACCACCGCGTCGACGAAGGCCTTGCCACGTACGTACTGCGCCATCTTGGCGTCCATGCCGAGAAGCATCTTGATGATCCGCTGCACAGGGTTGGACTTGCGCTGCCGACGCTTGTCGAAGGCCGCGCGGATAGTCGCCACCGACGGCACCACGGCGGGGCCGACGGCGTCCATGACGTGGTCTGCATGCCCTTCGAGGAGGGTGCCGAGTACGAGCATCCGATCCAGCGCGTCACGCTGGGGTTCTGCCTGCGAGGCGCGCAGCAGTCCGATGATGCCGCCCGCCGTCGCGCCGTCACTCGAGTCGGGTTCCTTCCGCGAGCGCAGCTCTGCGGCGAGGCGCCCGACGACGTCGGTCATCGACTCGTCCACCGTCGCACCGAGTGTTTCGACGGATTCCTTCATGTAGTCAGCGAGCCACGGCGAGGACGAGAACTGCACCCGATGCGTGACCTCGTGCAGGCAGACCCACAACCGGAAGTCGCTCGGGTTCAGCCGAAGGGACCGTTCGACGGAGACGATGTTCGGTGTGACCAGAAGCAGCGTGCCGTGCTCGCCGGTGAACGGGTCGTACTGCCCCAGGATCGCCGAAGACAGGTACGCCAGCATTGCGCCGGCCTGCAGGCCCGCCGGCTTTCCGACGATGAGATTGCCACTGCCGTCGGGGTCGGCGCCGGTGAGATGCGCCATCGACCGCGAGGCTGCAGTAATCCATCCCGCCCGGTCCAGCACGTCAGCGGCTGGGACCGGAAGACCGTCGGCCAAACCGGTCACTTCACGAACCGGCAGTTCTGCGCGCTTGGACGCTTCGGCTAGTTCTGATGTCGCAGTCTCGGCCGTGTAGCGAGACATCGCGGGGCCGCCGCGCGCCAGTTTTATCCCGGCTTTGGCGGCAAGACTCCAGTCGACGGCACCACCGAGCGGAGCCGAGGCTTCGTCATCTTGTGGAGTCTTTTCGGCCACTATTGGCACCCGCAATTCCTCAATGCTCCGGCAATCACGTCCAGGGCAGGACGGCTCACTTCTGGCGGCCGGTCATTGGACATCAGTGCGAAGGTGAGCACTCGCCCGTTCTGATCGACCACGAACCCTGACAACGCGCTGGCCGTCGAGAGAGTTCCCGTCTTGGCCCGCACCCAACCCGCACCGGTTCGGTTTCCGGACGCGTAGCGGTCGGACAAACTTCCCGTTCCGCCGGCCACCGGAAGGTAGTCCAGCAAGGGGCGCAGTTTCGGATCACCGTCACCGGCCGCAGCCGTCATGACGCGATCGAGTGCCTGAGCGGGAATGAGATCGTCGACGGACAGCCCGCTGGAATCGTGCAGCGAAACTCCGGTGTAGTCGAACCCGGCCGCCTGCAGGGTCTTGCCGGTCGCGTCGACGGCTCCGGTGAACGACGCTTCGATTCCGGAGGCAATCGCGACCTCACGCCCGATGGTCTCGGCGAGCACGTTGTCGGAATGTTCCATCATCTGCAGCAACCGGTCGCTCAGCGGTGCCGACTGCACTGTCGCGATCGGCTTGGCACCCGCAGGCGCCACACCGAGACTCACGTTGGCGGGATCGACACCGAGCGCCCGAGCGAGAACCTTGCCCGCGTCCAACGCGGGAGTCTCCGAACGTGGCGACTCGTCTTGAGTGCCGTCGTACCGACCACCTTCGATCATCACCGATTCGATCGGGGTGATGTAGCCCGCCGCGATGTCAGCGGGGAACCAGCCGGTGGCCATGTTGTCGCCCTTGAACAAGCTCGAGTCCACCACGACGCTGGTCACCGGTGTACCGGCAGCCTTGATCTGGTCGACGAGATCCGCGATGTGAGCAGCATTGGCGTAATACCCGCTCTCCCCCTTCGGCGTCGCCGTCAGCGTCGGATCGCCGCCGCCGACCAGAACGACCTGGCCGGGGCTCGCTCCGGGAACCACCGTCGTGGACAGCCGGTGGTCGAGCGGCAACTTCAGTAGTGCCGCCGATGCGGTCAGTACCTTCGTCGTGGACGCGGGCGTCATCGGCGTCGACGGGTCTGCACTCCACAGAATGTTTCCGGTCAATGCATCGGCCACGACTCCGGTGAACTTCCCCAGATCCGGGTTGGCCACAGCCGGGCCGATCGCCGCGGCGATTCCCGACGAGCTCGGAATCGGTGCGTCCGTCGGGACGGGCACCACCTGGGGTGACGGTGTCACGAGCGCAGGCTGCGGGGACGTAGTCACGGTCGCACTGCCGGCAGTGTCGTTCGACGTACCGAGTTTCACGACGACAACTCCGGCGACGGCCAGTACAACCACTGCACCGACCGCCAGAAGGATGCGGAAGTTGCGCCGTCGACTCTCTTCCAACGAGCCGATCTTCTTCTTTCCTTGGCCCGCCAACGCCCCTCCGTCTGTGCTCTGCCTACTGGGTGGTCAGGCAACCTTATCCTTGACCCGATATCCTTCCGACGAATCATTACCGACACGACAGCGAGGAATCGGCGTGGAGTTCGACGTCACCATCGAGATCCCCAAGGGTCAGCGCAACAAGTACGAGGTCGACCACGTAACCGGTCGCGTCAAACTCGATCGCTACCTCTACACAGCTTTCGGCTACCCGGCCGACTACGGCTTCATCGAAAACACCCTGGGTGAGGACGGCGATCCGCTCGACGCCATGGTCCTGCTCCCCGAGTCGGTCTTCCCCGGCGTAATCGTCGAGGCTCGCGCAGTCGCGATGTTCAAGATGGTCGACGAGGCCGGCGGAGACGACAAGGTCCTCTGCGTTCCGGCCGGTGACCCCCGCTGGGATCACATCCAGGATCTGGGTGACATCTCGCAGTTCGAGCTCGACGCGATCAAGCACTTCTTCGTCCACTACAAGGACTTGGAGCCGAACAAGCACGTCGAGGCTGCCAACTGGGTCGGCCGCGCCGAGGCAGAGGCCGAGATCGAGGCTTCGATCAAGCGTCTCGCCGCCAACGGCGGTCACTGAGCGTCAGTTCTCAGGCCTTACAAAAATCCCCGCACATCGGAGAATGTGCGGGGATTTTTTGTGCTGTTTCCTACTCTCCCTGGAAGTTCCTACTCACCCTGGAAGACCGGTGGGCGCTTCTGGAAGACGGCGGTGATGGCCTCGGTCAGATCCTGCGAAGGCAGGAACGCCGCGTTCCAAGCTGCGACGTAGCGAAGGCTGTCGTTCACGCTCGCACTGCGGGTGTGATCGAGCACGTCCTTGATGCCGTGGACGACGAGCGGCGGGTTGAGGGCAATCTCCTTCGCGGTTTCGCGCGCCGCGGCCAGTACTGCATCGGCATCTTCGAAGACATCGTTGACGAGCCCGATCTTCTCGGCGCGCACTGCGTCGATGTCCTTACCGGTCAGCGCCAATTCACGCAGGTGTCCGTCGCCGATGATCGCGGGCAGACGCGCGAGGCTTCCCATGTCTGCGACGATCGCGACCTTGACCTCGCGGATGCTGAACTTGGCGTCGGCGCTCGCGTAGCGGATGTCCGCTGCAGTGATAAGGTCGACGCCGCCGCCGATGCACCAGCCCTGCACAGCTGCGACGACGGGCTTGCGGCAGTCTGCGACGGCATTGATGCCCGACTGCATGCGCTTGATCATGTCGTGGAACTTGGTGCGCGGGCCTGCCTGAGCCTTGTCTGCGAGGACGGCACCGAATTCACCGCTCATTGCCTGCAGGTCCAAGCCGAACGAGAAGTGCTTGCCGGAACCGGCGATGACGATTGCACGCACCTCGGGATCGGCGTCGAGGTCGGCGAAGATTTCGGGGAGTTCACTCCAGAAATCCGGCCCCATCGCATTGCCCTTGCTCGGCCCGATCAGCGTCACCTGGGCGATGTTGTCTTCGCACTCGACGGTGAACGCATTCCAGCTCTTCTGTTCAGTCATTACTCAAGAGTAACTAAAGGTCGAGCTCAGCCGAAGACCCCGCCCTATCGAAGGCGCTGCCCTATCGAAGACGCTGCCTTCATCCGAAGATTCCTGCCTCGTCCAGGACGAGCACTACGAGCGTGACGGCCATCAGGGCGAACATGATGAGCATCGCCATCCTGGCCGCCCGCTCACTGGTCGGCGGGAAAACGCGCTGCGCGGGATGCTCTGCCACGTACTCGGACAAGGACATGGTCCTGGCACGTGAGCGTGTCGGATTCTGTACCGCTGCTGTTGTAGCCATGTCGGTGATCCTTTCAACTACGCAATCTCAGTCAGGTACCCCAAAGGTGAAGTACCCGACTGAGTTCGACTTCTCCAATGTAGACCCGCAGACCGAAGAAGTCAGCGTGAGTTTCGTGCGAATTACCTGAGAGTTAGTCCACACAGGGGATGCCGCCATTCGCGTCCGCCCGGATAGGTGATCCCTGTGCTCCCGTGTCGGGAACGGTCCCGGCCGATACCGACGAGTCCGGCTGCGCCGGAGCGGACGAGAACACGGTCTGCGCGTTGTCCTCACCGATCAGTACGGACACCGATTCGGCCGCTGCCTGCTCGTTCGGTACTGCGACCACACCCAACTGCTCGGCCAGCGCCTCTGCGACGGCTTTGGCGCCGACCCCATAGCTGACCACCGACTTTGCCGTCGGAGCTGCGGTGCTCACCTCGCCGACTTCAACTCCCGACGCTTTCATCTCCGACGCCAACGCGGCGCCCAACCCGTCCGTCGCGGTTCCGTTGCGGATGTCCACAACTTCGTTCCCGGTCGAGATCGCCGCGTCCATCGCAGGCGCAGACGCCGAGTCACCTCCCGCGAAGATCCTCGACACTTCACTACGCAGACGCGCCGGATCGACCATATTGACGTCCTGGCCGTCGACGGTCTCGTATCCCTCGATGGGCAGGGTGTAGAAGTCGATGTTCCCACCCGCGAGAGCGCTTGCCTGAGAAGCGAATCGGACGGGATCCATGGCGGAATCGATCACCACGTCCTTCTTCACCACGTCGGCCAGTGCCGTCATCTTCGGAATGTTGCCGATGACGCCGGAGCCCTTCAAGTTGGCGATCACCGCACTGATGAACGCCTGTTGCCGGTGCGTGCGATCCAAGTCCCCGTTGTCCAGACCGTGGCGTTGACGGACAAACGAAAGCGCCTGTGACGCATCGAGAGTCTGAACCCCCGCCGGGAAGTTGGCGCCCGAGAAGTCGTCCTGCACCGGATTGTTGAGGCATACCTGAACGGGGCCGATAGCCGAGACGACATCATAGAAACCCATCAGGTTCACTTCGGCAAAGTGATCGATCGGAACCTTGAGCAGATTCTGCACGGTGGCCAGTGTCGACCGTCTTCCGACTTCGCGTGCTTGTTGTTCTCGTGCAGCAGGATCCGTCACACCGTCCGCTACGAGTTTGGCGTCCGCGCCTGCCTTCGCCATTCCGTAGGCTTCCTTGATCTTGGCCATTCCGTAGCCGGGTACCGCGACATAATCGTCGCGTGGGATCGCCACCGCACTGGCCTTGCCGCCGTCGCCCGGAACATGGAGCAGGATAAGCGTGTTGGTGTTGTATCCACCCACATCGCTGTCCCCCGCGTGCAACTTGTCGGTGACGAACTCTGCCGGCAGATCGCTGCCGTCCATCGCCTTACGACTGTCGAGCCCGATCAACAAGATGTTGGTATCCCCGTCGAGCGAGCTGCCGGCGGCGTCACCGAGGGCGGAGAGCGCGTCCGATCGGTACAGCCCCGACGTCAGATCCGACTGCACGTACCACCCGATTCCGACGCCGACCAAAATCGTCGTCGACAAGGACGCCGCCGCCAGCTTGCGCCCCACCGAGAGCGTCGACCGCTGCGGTGGACGCCTACGTCTGTGCCTGGTTGCCGAGTGTCGAGGTCGCGGTTCCACGGCCGACACGCTATCCACCGTTCCTGAGTAGAACCTGTCCATACCGGACACGGCTGGTCATTGGCTGAAAAGACGCTGAGAATGAAGTCCGAATTGGGCGAATCTGCTCTAGGCTCCGCCCTGTGGACCGCCGACGCTTCCTCAGTGCCCTCGCAGCAGCAACTCTGACCGGAACCGCCGCGGTGACCATGGGAACCGCTTGTTCGTCACGTTCGGTCGGGACGGCCATCGCCGCAGCCGACGAACCGGCGGACCCCGTCCCTGTCCCAGATCTCCCGCCTGCCCTGTTCCCGCCTCCACCGCCGTCCGCCCGGGTGCCGCTGCCCGCCGGCGGATCGTTGACCGCCCTGCCCGGTGGCGGAGATCTGCTCGCACTGACGGTTGACGACGGCGCCAGTTCCGAAGTCGTCCGCCTCTACACACAGTTCGCAAAAGACACCGGCATCCGTTTGACGTACTTCGTCAACGGGCAATACAACTCGTGGACCGAAAACGCCGGACTTCTGAGACCGCTGGTCGAGAGCGGACAAATTCAGCTCGGCAATCACACCTACTCGCACCCGGATCTGACGTCCGTGTCCAAGCAGCAAATTGTCGACGAGCTGACGAAGAACGGCACGTTCCTGCGCAACACCTACGGCGTGGACGCGGCGCCGTACTTTCGGCCGCCGTACGGAAGGCACAACGCGACAGTCGATTCCGTGGCGGCGAGCGTCGGCTACACCGTGCCCACCCTCTGGTACGGGTCGCTGTCGGATTCTTCGTTGATCACCGAGGAGTACATCCTCCAAATGGCGAACCAGTATTTCAATCCGGGGGCCATAGTGATCGGACACCTCAACTATCTGCCCGTGACCCACGTGTATCCGCAACTGGTGGACATCATCCGGAGCCGGAACCTGCGGACGGTCACGCTCAACGATGTGTATCTGAAGCCGTGACGCCGTGGTGACCGCAGCCGACAACGAGGTCCCGGCCGAAAACACGGCTCCGTCGGTGAAACAACGCGCCGAGGCCTGGCTGCTCGCGGACATCACCGAGGAACCCGCCGGACATCTCGGGCCACACCGGATGGCACCGAAGAAGGAGAAGCGCCACCCGTGGTGGAAGGTGATGTGCCTGACGGGTGTCGATTACTTCTCCACTCTCGGCTACCAACCCGGTATCGCGGCACTGGCGGCCGGCACGTTGGCTCCCATCGCGACAGTCGTGTTGATCCTGCTGACGCTGTTCGGTGCACTGCCGGTCTACCGGCGAGTGGCTCGCGAGAGTCCGCACGGCGAGGGTTCGATCGCCATGCTCGAGAAACTGCTGCCCAAGTGGCGCGGCAAGATCTTCGTTCTCGTTCTTCTCGGCTTCGCAGCCACCGATTTCCTCATTACTATGACACTCTCGGCTGCGGATGCCACGGCGCACCTCGTCGAGAATCCTTTTGCTCCAACCTTTCTCTCCGGACACACCGTCGCCGTCACCCTGGTTTTACTTGCACTCCTCGCTGCGGTATTCCTCCGCGGCTTCACCGAAGCTATCGGTATCGCGGTCGGATTGGTCGCCGTCTACCTCGCCTTGAACGTGGTGGTCATCTCCGTAGGTTTGTGGCACATCGCAACCGCGCCGTCATTGGTCACCGACTGGACGCGCGCCATGACCACCGAGCACGGAAACCCGGCGATGATGATCCTTATCGCGCTGATCGTGTTCCCGAAGTTGGCGCTCGGCCTGTCCGGCTTCGAAACCGGCGTCGCGGTCATGCCGCAGATCAAGGGCGAGTCGCACGACACCGAACAGAATCCGCGCGGCCGAATCAAAGGCGCACGGCGCCTGCTCACCACTGCGGCGCTGATCATGAGTGGATTCCTGCTGACGTCGAGCCTGGTCACCACCATCCTGATCCCAGAAAACGAGTTCCAGCCCGGAGGCGCTGCCAACGGTCGCGCGCTTGCCTTCCTCGCGCACGACTATTTGGGTGAGATCTTCGGAACTGTCTACGATCTCAGCACGATTCTGATCCTCTGGTTTGCCGGTGCGTCGGCAATGGCAGGGTTGCTCAATCTTGTTCCGAGGTATCTCCCCCGCTACGGCATGGCGCCGTCGTGGGCCCGCGCCGTGCGTCCTCTGGTCCTCGTGTTCAGCGTCATCGCCATCACTGTCACGATCTACTTCGACGCTGGTGTCGACGCTCAGAGTTCCGCGTACGCAACCGGTGTCCTCGTGCTCATCTCGTCGGCGACCGTCGCCGTTGCCCTGTCCGCTCGCAAACACGGACAGCGAAAACTGTTCGTAGGGTTCAGTTTTGTTGCAGTTTTGTTCGTCTACACGACGATCGCGAACATCTTCGAACGCCCGGACGGTGTGAAAGTGGCGTCGTTCTTCATCGCCGCGATCATGGTGGTGTCCTTCCTTTCCCGGATCTCGCGAGCCTTCGAACTTCGGGCAACCTCCGTCGAATTCGACGAGACTGCACTGCGATTCATCACCGAGGCGGCCGAGAAGGGCTACCTCGCGATGGTGGCGCACGACGTCGATCGTCTCGACGAGGACGAGTATCGGCAGAAGGAATCGCAGCAGCGCGCCGAAAGCAATATCCCGGAGGCGGAGTCGATCATCTTCATCGAGGTAAACGTCACGGACTCCTCCGAATTCAGCACCGACCTCCTCGTCCACGGCCGACAGCGCGGTGAGCACCGGATCCTCTGGGTCGACAGCCCTGCCGTCCCCAACACCATCGCGGCGGTTCTCCTGCGGACGAGAGACATCACCGGCGTGATTCCCGACGTCTACTTCGAGTGGACCGAGGGAAATCCGATCATGTACCTGCTCCGATTCCTCTTCATCGGTGAGGGCGAAACCGCTCCCGTGACCCGTGAGGTCCTTCGCCGCGCCGAACCCGACCAGTCCAGGCGGCCCCACGTCCACGTCGGTTGACGCCACACTCCCCCGACCGCTCACGTGGGTACAGGTGTGGCGTTGCTCGCACAGCCAGCATTGTTTATTGCTTCGGGCACAACCGACCTCGGCCACGAGGTTCGAGCATCCCGCGAGAACGCATCCGGTGAACATCTGCGGATCCACCCTCGCCCCTGCCTTCGGCGCGCTCACCACCGGAACCGGATTCCATGCGGTGCGGCGGCGCGCTCGACCCGGCCGTAAACCCGATTCGCCCGTGAGGGTGCGATCCGTCCGGCCTCGAAGGCGCGGCGGGTCGCGACGGCGAGCAAGGCGACGGCTTCCCGGGCGGTCACTTCGTGCGCGAGGGTGAGCCACCCGATTTCGGCTTGCATCCCCACCGCGCTCGTAGCGGTGGGGATCTTTGCGGTCAGCGTCTCGAGGATTTCGGCGGCCGCCATTCCTGAGGGTGTGATCGCGGGGTACGCGGTGTCGATGGCGTTGCTGTACATCGTGTCGGCGCGCAGATCGTCGGTCGTGGTGCTCATGTCGTTGCCCTTTCGTAGACTTTTAGGCGCGACACCGGGCGGGCTCCTTCCGCCCGGTGTCGCACTGTGTTTATGGGGTGCTGCCGTCTATGCGGCTGCGGTGTCCTCGGCGTCGTCGGCGTCGGGTTCGAGTGCCTCGGCGAGGGTGTGGACGGTCGCCAGGACTGCGCGGGCGGTGTCGGTGATGACCTCGAGGTCTCCGTCTCCCCATCCGGCGATGTAGCCGATGCTGTAGTCGGTGGTGTCGAGTCCGAGCAGTCCGGCCAGGACGTAGGCGACGGATTCGGCTTCCACTTCGGCGCGGCCTCGGTGCAGCTCGGCGGGGTTGATGTCGCCGTTGGCGTGCATGAGCGCGTGGGCGGCTTCGTGAATCATCGTTTTCGCGGCTTGGGCGTCGCTGATCGTGTCGTCGACGATGATGCGGCGTGATCCGTCGAGGCTGGTTCGGCCGCTCGTTTCTCCGGCGATGTGCTCGCGGGTGACGGTCCATCCCTGTTCGGTCATCACCTGCGCGATGCGGGTGTAGATCGCGGCGGGGTCTTCGCATTGCAGTCGGGTGGTGATGGTTTCGGCTGCTGCTGCGGGGTGTCCTTCGATCGGGTCGGTCTGCGCGATGTCGAACACGGACAGGATCGGGAACCGTGCTGCGCGGCGGGTGGTTTCCTCGCCGGTCTCGGTGTCGGTTTCGGTGATCTTCTTGGTCGAGTAGCCGAAAATCTTGATCGACTTTTCGCCCTTGCGGACCTGGCGTCCGAGTTCTTGCCACTTGCGGAATCCGGCGACCTGGCTCGCGTCCGGGGCCTGCGAGAAAATCAACATGACATTGTTGAAGCTGTAGGAGTGGAACGCTGCTGCTGCGGTCAGGTAGGCGGCCCATGCATCGGTGTCGGTGAGCTGGGCGACCTTCGCGGTGATGCTCTCGTGCAGTGCGGCGGCCTGCGCGCGTCGCACTGCGCTCTTGTCTGCCGTGGTCTTCGCCTGTGCGCTCATAACTAGAACCTCCGCTGATCCGGTGGCGTCCCCCTGCTCGGTGGCCGCCAATTTTTTTGCCCTGCTGGCAAAGGAGAATCGCGTCGGCATGGGGGGCCGGAGTGCCACCCCTGGGCCGGGAAAATTTCTCTGCGAGCGTGCGAGTAGGGGCCTGAGAAAATTTCTCGGAGCCTCGGGCCGGCATCGCCGCCAGGGGTTGCGTGTAGGTCGCCGCCGACGAGAATCGGAAGGCCAGAAGGACAAACAAATCAACGCTTTTCGCTGGTGCGGAGCGCAGCGGAGTTCCATTCGGAGGACACCGGTAGGTGGCCGGCCGCCGGGCAGGCGCCAACACATCGCCGGCAACAGGCCAGGCGTTCGCACCTCCTGCTCGGGTGGCTGGCGGGGTGATTGTGCGGGAGCGACGGAGGCCGGCCACGCTTGGTGTCGCGGTAGCTCTGATCAATCTTGGATTGAGATTTTTCGCCACAGTATCGAAGTTCATTCGATGATGTTTCTTCGCTTTTAACTTATCCGATTACATTCTTTTTTACTTATCCAGACACATTCTATCCAGTAAGAAGTTTAATAGCGTTTTATGCGAGTTCCCATTCCCCCTAACGTCACGGGAATGCGCCACATGTAGTACTGTAATGACACTCGCCGGAGCGGTGACCAGCTGGTTAGGTGCCCACACAGGGGGCTACCGGAATCGGCTTGGCGCTGTTATGGTCGGTTTCCGTTCACGAATCACGTGATCGGTTTCAACACCAGATTGATTGAAAGGAACGCCACAAGTGTGCGCTTTTTCTGTCGATAGACAATTCAACTGGATCAATAGAAGGAGAGAAAAGTATGGGCGAAGATTATAGAGAAGATATTAGTCAGGGTGCGGCCAGTCGATGGGGTTGGACACGTTGCGCGGGTACGTCCAGGACACCGTCGGGCTTGGATTCGGTACCCATTCACCGCGAACCTGCAGCTCTGCACTCAGGTTCGAGGTGGAGGCAACCAGTACTCAACGCGAACCAGCTGTGACTTGACTGCTTCATAGGTTAGGTCGCCTGGCTCCCTAGCCCCACGGAACATCACAAGGTGGTGTGGCCCGTTTGTGACAGGCCACACCACCTTTGGTGTTCTGACAAGTGTCCTCATCTGAGTTTCGTCGCCAGGACGTTATCGGTAATTAGAAAATTCTTATATGCTATAGAGATGAATCTCTCTTCCGAGCAAAACCGAACGATTCCTCTTTATACGGATATCTTTTGGATTGCATGTGTTGTTTTGGCATTTGGTACCACTATTGCAATAATTCGTTCCCGCGACACTGTTTTAGCAAAGGTGTGCTGGATTATTGCCGTACTTGTTTTTCCATTGGTAGGCGCTGCTGTCTGGTGGCTTGTCGGCCGTCGGCGCGCTACCCGTTCCGAGTCAAGTTTGTAGACATGCCGCAGATAGGGCCAAGGTGCGCCGACCACAGATAGACCTGCGGCCGGATCGATGGCCAGCTCGCTTCGTCGATCGCCTGAATGCTTTGGTTTTGAAACCGCGGCCGCACAGGCGAGGCCGGAACTCCGGCGAAGGCGGTGGGTACATCGAGTTCGTGATCAGGCTTGTTTCTTGCGGGCAAAGTGCTTGCGCCACTTAGTGATGGCATCGGTCGCGACGGCGATCAGCCCACCCACGAGGATCATGAGGATCGCCCAGTTCCACGCCGAGGCGTCTTCGACAGCCCTATTGACTGCAGAGGGTAGAACAATCAGTGGGAACAGGATTGTGGCGATCGTACCTGCCCATCGCTGAACGACTTCATTGTCGAGTAGCCGCGTCAATCTCGGCATCCCACGCCCTATGCCGTCTCAGCTCAACATCATCCAGGTGCAGAGCAATCAAGCATGAGCGTACGGTGTGCAACGATCTCCGACCGGAAGGGTGACGTGACCAGCAGAGAGAGTGTCGCACAATCCGTCCCATTGATTTTGTCCCGAAATATCATCTGTTGGTGAGTTTCGCGCCACGCAAGCGATCACGGCTGAGCGCCTTCCTGCGGCATTGAGTGTGCGTTTTGACCATGGTCAAAACGCACACTCAATGCCGCAGGAAGTCACTCCGGTGTGATCACCAGCGAAAGCGCTGCGCAACTTGCGAACGGATTCACTTTTGCCGGTGCAAACAGCAGCCCACCTGACCTCGACACGCATGCCAGACGCGTGGGCAAGTCGGGTAGATAGGTGCCCGCGGGATTGACAGTCACGGACCCGGAGCTGGACGAGGCGCCGCTTCTCAGTCCGCGAAGTTCTCGGTGTAACCGAGGAAGAGCGTCCGCCTCCGAGTCAGGGTGTCCTCGAGGAGAGCCCATCCAGGCGCGTCACCACTGCTGTAGATCGGTTTCAGCTCCTCGATGACCTTGTTCGCCGTCAGCGAGGACAACGGCGTATCCCGTTCGAATCCAATCCAGGACGCACCGATGCCAAGTGGACGATAGCCGTAGGCGTCGGCGAGATGACTAGTGACAGCGTAGTTCTGGAATGTATCCCAGTCGACGCTGAAGTACCCGTTCGGAAAGCCAGCGATTGCAGTCAGGCTGTCGCGGACCGGCACGTGGAGAACGTGGATTTCATCGTCGAGAATCCTGGACGGTTCATCGTTGACTGCGGCCATCTGGTCGATCCAGTCGGGAGGGCATTCGCGAGTGCCGTGCAGTTGGTCCCAGCTCGGTATGAGTTCGCTCTTGCCGAGCTGAGCCGCCACATGAGCGACCTGCCGGAGCTCGAAGCGCCGTTGAGCGTCTGGGTCGTTCAGAAAGTCGAGATCGTCTGTCGCAACTTCGAGTTCATCGGCCTCGCCGGCGTGCATGCTCGTGTACGAAGCTTGGGCGAGATCGTCGAGGGTAATGAAGATTTGGACGTCGAGGTTTGCGGCGCGTTCTGCAGACACCAGCGTCAGAATGTCATCGAAATCCTGAACGTCACTTAGGCGTGCGCGGGTCAAAGCGCTGGTACGGGGATCATGAGCTCCGTCGAGAATCCTGTCGATTTTCATTGACTCATGCTAGATCTACGGTCAGTCGCTACTACTGCCGCTGAGCGACTCTGACGTGGCCGGACATTTTGATTGTAGGTTGGCGCGCTCTTCGCGGCGCTCGAAGGGCACCCGGTGTGCATCATGAAATACTTCATCACGCGGTGTAGGCGAAGACAGGAAGTATGTCTTCATCAGGGTCGCCGTATTCTTGGCAACCAACTGCCCGGCTACCTCACGAAGAGGTTCTTGTTGCAGTTATGACGCCCTGACCTGGTGCGAAGCTAGCCGGGCAGGCTCGCGGCATATCTTGTGACTGTGGCCCGAGATCAGCTGTCTGTAGATAACCCGGCAACAATCTTCTCGACGGCAGGAACTCGGACACTGTAACGCTCTGCCTGGCGAATCAATTCGCCACCGATCGAGTCGAGTTCACTCGGCCGGCCCGCCGCCAGGTCAGCCTGCAGCGACGAACGCATTGTCGCCGGCAGCGCCGACAGAGTTGCGGCGAGCGATTCGACCGTGTCAGGAACACCGTTGGCAACCTCGCACGCGACAACTTCGGCCAGAATCGATTGTGTGAGCGTGGCATCTCGGGTCAGGGCTTCGCCGAGGGGGGCTCGCCAGTGTGAGGTTAACAAGGCGAGGGGCGCCAGAAAGCGGAACTTGTGCCAGAGGATCTCTGCGTCGGTTCCTCCGACGGTGAGCTCGGTCTGCATGATCAATGGCGGCCACAACAGTCGAGGAGGAACTGCACTGCTCAAGCTCTATGCCTACAATCGAGTCATCGCCGGAGATCCCTTCTTCGTGTCTGGAACGCCAAGTCGCCCCCAATAAATGGAGGTTGAGGTTGTGACTCGTCAGAAAATTATCGCCGTTACTGCTGTGGCAGTTGCCGTGGTCATCGCTGGTTCGTACTTTGCGCTCAACGGTCAAGACCAGGACGAAACCCCTGGAACCACCACACCTTCGACCGTTCAGCAGTACGACGACGATGCGCCCCAAACGAACGAGGACTTCGAGAGAGATTCGAAGATGGGACGCAGCCCGAGTGAAACGCCGGTGCCCGGATCGAATACCATCCAGGGCCCGGACGAATTCCACGCGGGATCTTAGCGACACTGCCGGGAGTGGTACCTATCGAGAGGTAGGTACCACTCCCGGTTTGTTGTTTCTGAAGAAACCCAGCAAGAGGTGTTTGGTCGCTTCCGACGTTCTTAGTCGAAAGCGGCAGTTGCAAAGCGGGCGGACCGCAAACGGTCGTATTCGGCCCACGAATCGACCCGAATCGGCGCTGTGATTCTCGGAATAATTTGGCACGTTTTGCACGGAACTATTTGGCACGGGGCGCCCCTGAGATGAGCTGAGGTGCGTCATACGAATCTCACGCACCAGCGGACATAAAGCCACTATGCGCACGCAGGCGGTCCGCCAATGCTTCTGTCGCTGTTGCCGATCCGGATTCCAGTCGAGATAGCCTTCGATCACTGTCGGGTCTAAACACCAGAGACCGCTACCATCCCTCGACGCCGTCTATCTTACAAAATGCCCTTTTTGGATTACGGCGCACCAGAGAGCTGATAGCTGATGTAGCTGTCACCCCACTCGAGATAGGCACTTGACGTTGCCTGGCCTCGGATCTGGTCGTTCTGCCATTGATATACGGGAAAGCCTAGAGGAACCGGAAAGGAGCTCACCCGTTCGAAGGTGTAGCTCGTGCCATGGCCCTGCGAGTAACGCCGCTCGAGCTCTTCACGACTGCGTGGCGGAAAATTGCTGATCAGGTATGTGCGCCCGAGCGAGGTGATGCGTTCCGGAGGCGCGAATACATTGGCGCTGCGATATGCGGAAGCAAAATACAGGTAGAACACCGCGACGACGATTACCAGCGATACCGCGACGATCTTCAACGCACGACGGAACGATAGCGGCATGGTTCACAGTACATCGGGCCGTACATGTCTCTGATATTTGCGACAGCGCGTGCGTCATCCTCCGGGCGGAGACGCCCCCGATATTGACACACGCTCAGTTCGATCCTGCAGGTTTGGGTGTGCGTTTTGACCATCGACAAACCGGAAGGCCATCTACAGAAACCTGCGTTGAAATTCGTGTAGCCGGTCAATTCCCTTTCCCAGTACGCTCGATAACTATGTTCGCGAACTTGTTGGCTGAGGCAGGGCTGAGCGAGTGCTCGCGGGCAGGTACGGAGTGTCCAGGGTTTGGCGTCGGCCCGCTCGAAATCGCGGTTGTCGGTATTCTTGCTATCACGTTGCTGATGGTGCCATCATTCGCCACTTTCTCGATCCTCTCCTGGAAACCACCAGCTCGTGAACGAATGTCGTGGTTGGTTGCGGTATGGGTCATTCCTGTAGTTGGCGGAGTTCTGTGGTTCATTTATGCGAGGGCTCGCTCGTCCGCGACACGTGAAATTCGAACATCCGACTGATCAGCGCGATGTACAGAGCAGGCGGAATTCAGAGGTCGGCTTACACGGATCGAAATCCAGCTGTGATTTGTGGGCAGCACTGTTCTCGCGATTGGAGACGCTTGTGACCTTCCCCGACGTCGAGGTGCCGCTGTTCCGGCTTGATTACAGCGATGAGCAGGTATGGAGCAAGGTCGTGCACACCGCTCTCGGCCCGGAATCCGATCGCACAGACCCGTTGACCATTGTCGAAGGTCCTGAATTTGCCGGGATGGATATCTACGAGCTGCTGGCTCGCCTCAACGAGGACGATCCGGGGTATCGGTTCATAGTTGTCGCCGACGAGCGGACTCTCGAAGATCCGGATCACCTGTTCACTGTCATTACCGCCACGAATCCTCCCGGGAGTTTGCCGGTTGCGGCTCGAACATTGCCGGATGTCATAGCCAACCTGTGGATCAGCAATCTCGACTTTGCGGACTACACGGCGGCTGCGGATCCTGACGGGGTGTACCGAGCAGCCCCGCGGCACGGTACCGAACCCCAAGAGCGGGCGGTACAGGTAGACGAGATCATCGAGGCGATGGGCGACGGCCCGCGGTCGGGACCGCTGGAGGAATTCCGTATCGCGCTGCTGAATTACCGTGCTCAGGCCGCATCTCGAGTCTTCATGCCTCTCATCGATGCCCGAATCGCCTATGAGAACAGCTCGCGGCGTCCCATCTCGGACTACTCGAAGTATTGGGATGTGTACGGGCACGACGAATACCTCGACGCGCTTCGAGAGGGCGGTCAGGTGCTGGCATTCAGGCTCGATCTGATGACCGGTCACCGCGACAATCACTGGAGTGCGGTTCTCGATCTGTCCACTCTTCGCGTGCTCGGTGCCGTCCGGTGGATCAAACATTCGAGTTAGCGGGCATGACCAACCGTCGAAAGGTCGTCGCCGATGACGTCCCAGCCCGAACCGTCCCATAAGCAGGAGATGCCGGTGACGCCAGAAGTTACAGCCGAACAAATAGCCGAGATCGTGTGTGAAAGATACCCGAGCGAACTGAACGAGCGGCATGAAGAAATTTCCTACATCATCGATACTGGTCAACAGCGCGCGCAACGAGGCGTTTTGAATCAAGAAAAAGGTGTACGGCTCCGCCCAGCGATCACACTCTCAGACACATCTATCCGGTTCGAGTTTTCTTACACCGCTGCAGGTCGCCACGGAAATCTCCGAATATCCAATAGGGTACTGATATTCCAAGCTGTCATCATTGGTTACGACGCTGTCAATGGGCAGACTGCTACGCTCCCCGAAAACGAGGCAGAAGGATGGGCCCGAGCACTCCTCGGGCAAGCGCTCTGCAATTATGCCTATAAAGTTGAAGGATCGGTCGAACGCGCGAGGAAAAGGCGAAGCTTCCCTGTTCTCGTAGACCGAGAGGACGGGCCGATAGCGACTCCCCCAGATTTCGATTGGAGTGGGGTCATTCTCGAGGAAATCGAATCAAACACACGCCCTCGAACCGTTCCACTAATTTCTGATTGAACACACCGAAGAGCCTGGCCTGAGCACCTGGAACCCTGAACGAACAGAGCGTCGTACTCAAGGCCGGGTGGATATACACGGCGAACTGCACCCTCAACCCGGACCAACTCCGTCGCTATAAGCCCGTCGCCGACAACTGGTACGCATTTCCGTAAAGAATGGTCCACGCTCACATCGCGCATACAATCAATGCGTCGGTCGGCTGAGTACATGTCCGGACAACAGGACACATGGGGAAATAATGTTCAGCAACGTATGGGTCTTCGTCATCATTACCTTCGCCTTTCTGGGGGTTCGGGCAGTCAGGCGTCTGGTCACCGGTGCCGAAACAGCAGGTGACCCGCTCCTGGTCGTGGGTGCAGTCCTCTACGTAAGTGCCGGCGTCATCGCTCTGACCTTCGACCCCACTCCGGTCCCCAAGATCGCCGCATTCCTTCTGACTGTCGCCGGAGGAGTCGCTATTCTCAACCAATTCATCCGCGACTCTCGCGAGAAAAAATTACGCCAGCATCGTCAGAGCAGGCAAGAGTAACCCGACGACTCGTCGACATCAGCCTCGACCTTTCTGCCTAAAGTCTGTCATCCCGGAACCCATCACCTGACCCACTTCGGGAAGTGCGCCTGAGTGGCTTCCTGCGCGTTCCGGTGTGCGTTTTGACCATCGTCATACCGGACGATCTCAAACACGCTCCTACGTGCAATTCACCTGGGGAAATTTCGGCGTGTTCCGTCCATTTTGCTGTCCGGTGAAATAATCCGGTATGGCATAGTTTCTAGTGGACAGTTTGTGTCCGGAACGTCGTGAACGGCGAAAATCGGGAGCGGCGGTCAGAGCACTGGGAGCATTCCGGCTTCCCTCTCGGTGCGGGCCAACTCGATGTTTGCGTACAACGCTGAACGCTTCAAACCTGTGTTCCGGCATAGTGTTTCGATCTTGAACTGTCCGGTCTCGTGCGTTTGCAGCAGGTATGCGCGCTCTTCCGGGGTGAGCTTGTGCTGACGGCCTTTCATCTTGCCTGCCGCCGCCGCGGCCGCAACGGCATCTCGGGTCCTGCTTCGGATCAGGTCTGATTCGAATTCGGCCATCAGCCCGAGAACGCCGATAAACATCTTGCCCATCGGATCTGATGGGTCGTAAATCTTCCCGTGGATCGACAAGGCAATACCCTTGTCTGCCAGTCGCCCCACCGTCTCGTGAAGGTCCCTCGCGGACCGGGAGAGCCGATCGAGTTTGGTAACGCAGAAGACGTCGCCTTCGCGGGCAGCGTTGATCGCGTTGTCGAGTCCGGGTCGCCGGGCCTGCCGGCCGCTGATTCCGTGATCGACGTAGACCCGGTCGCGGTCGACGCCCTCCTTGGCGAGAAGCTCGACCTGAATCGACGAATCCTGAGCCGCCGTACTGACCCGCGCGTAGCCGATCTTCATTCGCACCCGCCCGTATGACGTGCAGCGGGATACGACCGCGAGCCCGTTGCTGTTGCTGTTGCTGTTGCTGTTGCTGTTGACCCAGTCTCGAATAGCCTGGTCTGTCCGGTGGCCCGAACATCCTCGTCGATGTGGCCGGGTGACGCCGCTGCTCCTTCGGGATGCTTCACAGTATTTCGTGAGCACGGCCCTGAACTTACCGGCAGCATCTGATGAGATGTCGAACTCGTACGCTGGCAACACCATTACCGGAAATGCAGAACCGGTCCCCGCGCAACGAGAAGTCGCTGCGCTGGGGACCGGATGGGGGTGAAACTTACTTACACAACTGCACTCTTACGAGCTTGCGGACTCGCCTAGACATCCGAAAGCCGCCAAATAGGGTCTTCCGAGCCGAACACATATCGAACAACACACTGTGCCGGTCTCGGTACGGCCCCGTCCTGCGGTACTGCTTGCGGGTAGTTCATCTCTCCCGCACCTTTTGATTCACTTTTCGCTTGCGAGAGAAAAGATACAACACTCGCCCGAGGATGTCTACCCCGACAACTGTAGATATTTTGCAGCGGAGGCAGAGAGGCATCTAGCCAAGGAAAATGGGTCGACCACACGTGTGGCAGGCGGCCTAGAAAATATGGGCGGACGACGACGTCGCCGGCACGCACTACGTCACGTTCGAGATCTCATCGTTCCTCACATGGCGGTTCCCCCGTCTGTCTTCTCAACCGGCGGAACCATCGAACCCGGCGATACCGGTCGAAACCAACCGCACCGGTCAACCGCATCCTGCGCCCACACCTACCCATGCGATAACAGTTGGAAACACCCCGCACTGTCAACAACATCGAGGCGACCCTTCCGCTACGCCAATCCCGCACATGTGAAAGCTGTCAGCGCGAACGGCCCTGTCCCCGAGGCACTACCGACGAGAATCGCGCGACGAGCAGCTATCGAAGGACAGACGAAAGTGGCAGCAACTCGTCCGGTCACTTACGACATCCTCAGTCTTGACGGTGCACAGCCTCGTTCATGTTTTCCACCGCACGCGCATGCTGGGAGAGTTCGGCGCGCGCGGATCGCATCACCGCGCTTCGGCTGCGTTCTCCGGGCTCGACCGGCGCAGAATCCGCACCCGCATTCGGCGCGCTGTCGCCGGATTCGGATTCGGATTCGGCAAGGCGCTCCCGATCCGCCCGGGCGCGGATCAGTGACTGCGATTTCGAGGTATTTCGCATCAGAACATTGTCCCAGAACCATCGCCGCAGCTCACAACCCACGGATCAACCGGCGCCGAGCAGGCGTTTCCCGAGAACACGAAACCGCCAACGCCTCCGCGAATATTTCTACCTCCGCCAGTGTAGACATTTCATCGGAGGTGTTGTAACTTTCTTCTCGAAGCAAGGAACGAATCACGGGGTGCGGGAGAGACGAACTACCCGCAAGCAGTACCGCAGGGCAGGAGCGTGCCGGGACCGAAAGTGTTGTGAGTGATTAGTTTTCAGGTCCCGACACCCCTTCAAAGCGGCTACCGGACATGGTGTGCGAGTCCGGAAGTTCGAAAGAATGCAGTTGTTGGTTCAGTAAGTCAGTTCAACCCCCATCTGGCCCCCGGCGCGCCCACCGCGCCGGGGGCCCCGTCCATTCCAGCGGCAGAAACCCTCCCCGCGGGGGTCCTACCCGTTTCGGCGAAACCTATCCCCTGCCGCGCATCTACTCCGCCGACATCGTCGGTGCACGAAGCCTCGATACTCCCACCCCGCAGCGCCCGGGCGTCGGTCAGCCGGGCCCGCCGCTGATACGCACAATCGAACAGTCCGCGCTGCTCGATGCACGTTTTCCCGGCCGCAGGCACTGCCCCTGATACGGCGTGGAAGAATGAAGCTATCGAGATCGGGACTTCGATGTGAGGGCCCGGATCGAGTTTGTAGGGAGTTTGTATGGCACAGGGCATCGTGAAGTGGTTCAACGGCGAAAAGGGCTTTGGTTTCATCGCCCCCGACGACGGAACACCGGACGTGTTCGTTCATTACTCTGAGATCTCGGGCAACGGCTACAAGTCGCTCGACGAGAACCAGCGCGTGGAGTTCGAGGTCGGCCAGGGCCAGAAGGGCCCTCAGGCCACCAACGTGCGCGCTGTCTGACCAGTGACACATGAAGAGGGCCGCACCCGCAAGGGTGCGGCCCTCTTCTGCATCATCACACCCTCTGGGCGCGGTCGCGTCCGCCGAGCGGGCATGAACCCGAGGGTTCCCGATCTGCACCTTTCTTGCCACCCGCCCTTCGGCGATAAGGTGCTTCCCGTGATTTGGATGCCCTGCTCGAAAGCCCGCCGTCAAGCACTGCGGCACGAGGTCGCCGCCACCGCCGCCACACTGCGAGAACAACTGATCCTCGTGCGCACCATCACCGAATCCGGCGAGTCGCACGGCCCCCGATCAGATGCCGCTCGCATGCGAGCCAAACCGACACGCGACCATTTCCGCTACGCAGCGATACGCCTCCCACACATCGAACGACAACTCGCCTGCCACTGGGAACACGCTGCTGCGATGACGTTCTGGTACAACAGCGGTGATCGAGGCTTTGCTCCTGAGGAAAGACGAGCCGGCGCCCTGCTGGCAACACTGCCCTACGGACTCGATACCCATGCGGCACAGGAAAGTATCGACGCCATCAGCAACCGCGCCGAGGCCCCGCTCCGCCACCAGGCGACCCCGCACACGACCACCACCGCCGTGCACGGAGCGCTGGCGGTGGTGGATCAGAAAGGTCTGCGTGATCGAATCGCCGATGACCACACGCGATTGAAGTACCAAGACGTCGAGGTGCGCGACACCGCCACGATGCTACGAGCACATCACCACTATTTTCCCTGGATCGCGCACACACTCACATACCTGTCCGAACCGCGCTCGCACGCCGAACTCGAACACATCGCCCGACAATGGCGCAGCGAACGCGCCAACTACCTCGACACCGCCCCGCCCATCACCATCGCAGCACCCCAGGCCATCGCCGGCTCGAGCACGCCTCGACACCAAAGACGAGGAATACGAGAACCTTCCCGGTAAGAGCGCCGCACTCGGCAGTCCGGCTTCTCCCTCCCGCCACATCGACATCGCATGCCGGTCACGAGCGATGTTCGTGGGTCCGCCGCAGGCGAAGGACTATCCCCTCGGCAAAGCAAAGCCCCAGACCGAAGACGACCATGTCCGCTATCCACGAATATTTCTACAGCGGCGGAGGTAGACATCCTCGCTGGAGTGTTGTATCTTTTTTCTCGCAAGAGAAGAACGCAAGAAATGCGGGTGAAATGGACTGCCCGCGTGCAGTACCGCAGGACGGGGCCGTACCGAGTCCGGTGCAGTGTGTTGTTCGATGTGTGATCGGCTCGGAAGACCCTATTTGGTGGCTTTCGGATGGCTAGGCGAGTCCGGAAACTGGGAAAAATTGCAGTTCAGTTCAGTTCAGTTCAGTAAGTGAGTTCGACCCGGCCCCCGGCGCATCTTGCGCCGGGGGCGTCGTACTTTCGAAGAAAGAAGAGCGCCATCACGGCAGAGCACCCCGCCGGCGACCTGACCGGCAAGTTCGACGACGAAGACTATCCCGCCTACAGCATGGGCCACGCCGCCGAGATCCTCGGCGTACGGCAAGGGTTTCTGCGCAGCCTCGACGCCGCGAAACTCCTCACCCCGCAACGATCTGAGGGCGGGCATCGCCGCTACTCGCGCTATCAACTACGCATCGCCGCACGCGCCCACGACCTCGTCGCCGCCGGCACCGCCCTCGACGCGGCATGCCGCATCATCATCCTCGAAGACCAACTCGCCGAAGCCCGCCGCATCAACACCGAACTCCAACAAATTCAGCAGGAGACAACGGATTAGATAACTCGATCGCATAAGCACAGGGCCGGAGTGACGTCAATGACTTAGCTACCAGTCCCACGCTGGCGATGTTGATGTTAATGCCGCCCGTTCCGGAGTTCACGTTACCGGGAGCAGCTGGGGTGGACCCGGTTCCGCTGACGCTGGTGCAGTACAACTGAGATGTCTGTGTGCTGACCGGCAGCAAACACCACTCCGGGGGAATCGCCGATGGGCTCCGAGGGCGGGTTACCGGTGGTGGTGAGGTGCAGGTTGTTCGGTTCGCCGTGGAGCCGAGATAGTAGTTGTCGGGTCAGGTCGTTACGCCGCGTTAAGAACCTGAAAACTCGGTGAGCAAACCTTCCTTTCCCAGGTGAAGCGGCGGATTATCGAAGTGGCCGCGCATCTGGTTACCGCGCGGCATGTCGAGCGCGCCTGAAGGCACAACGGGCCGGGAGGTCACATGCTGCTACATCAATCGATCGGGTTGGAGCGCTTCAACGAACTACCGCGACAGAAGGCGGTTCACGCACTGTTCGAGTGCTGCTGCTCGCTGACGTGGGCCGGATGGGTCAGCGACGGACGCCCGTTCGCCGATCACGCGGAGATCCTCTCGCGAGCCGAGGACGCGATTCTCAACCTCTCGGACGAGGACGTCGAGCGAGCATTGCAGTGCCATCCACCCGTAGGCGTGCGCAAGAACAGCGTGCCGTCCCACCTCGAGCAATGCTCGATCTGGGTTCCGGACGACGCCGTCATGGCAATCATCTATCGCGCCGGCGAGGAGTACGAGCGCAACTTCGGCTTCCGGTATCTGTGGTGTTCGCACGGCCATGACGCCGACGACCTCCTCGAGAACATCAGCCAGCGCATGTCCAACGAACGGTCCGTCGAGCGCAAGGTCTGCATCGACGAGCTCGCCAAGATCACGCGGACGCGGATCGAGCGGATGCTGGGACCCGAAGACGGATATCCCGAGTACTGAAAAGAAAAGCGGGTGCGGCGCTTTCGCGCCGCACCCGCTTTCATGCTCTGAATCGATCAGAGGTCGAACTCGGCCGGAGAGATTCCGACTGCAAAACACATGTCGCGTACGACGCCGCGCTCGTGCTCGTCGAAGTTGCCGTCGGCGCCGCCGATGATGATGCCGATCTGGATGACCGCGCGAGCCTGATCCTGCTTCGACTTGAGCTTGGCGATGGTCGCGGTTGCCTCGACCTTGCCGAACTCGTAGTCCGAGGACAGCTTGCTGCAGTACCAGTCGAACTGCTCACGAAGCTCGTCCGGCGGGAAGACCGCGAGCGACTCGTTGCTCATGATCAGCGCGGCGGTCTTCTGACGCTCCGACGGATCGATCGAACCGTCTGCGGCGGCGATCAACGCGCACATCGCCATGCTCGCGTTCTTGAATTCCTTGTTCTGGAACTGGCTGGTCTTTGTCTTGAGCTGGCCGTTCATCTCCTGAGCCTTAGCCTTCAACTGATCCCAGAATGCCATGAGTCTCCTCGAGTATTGCCGCCACACACCGCGCGTGGTCGTACCACCACTCTGCCTGTGCGCTCGGCAATTCGCCATCGGCCGCTAGGTGCGGTCGAACACTGCCAGAATTCGCGACTCGGAGATCGGGTCGAGCACGTCCGGAGTGAAGTGCCATTGCGTGCGGGTCCACGGGTCGTGAACCTCCGTCTGCCCTGCTGCCGAAAGATGTTGACACCCCTCGGACAGCGCGGCGACGGATTCTTCCGCGAAGTTCGACTCGTCCTCTCCGACAATCAGTATCGACAAACCGATTGCCGGCCCGCGTTCGGCGAGGAATATGATGGTCTGTGCGTCTTCGGCGGAGTATCCGTGCGGGAAATCGCTGAGAATCAACAGGCGAAGGGAACTCGGGCCATCTGCGACACCGCTCATTCGCGCGAGTTCGCCCATGTCGACGGCCTCGGCAAGTGCCCGCAGGCGCGCTGAGATTTCGGTGTGAGCGGTGATGACCGGCCCCGCGAGCATCGGTGCCAGTCTGTCGGTCAACGGCGTGAGCGAGCCGGTCAGATCGACGACGTCGAGTAGCGGCATCGGGCCCGCGGCCATGACGCGCACGGTGACGGCACTGATCAGTCCGAGCGCTGCTTTGCTCGACGTACTGTCCACCCAGATGGGCCGACGCAGTGGCAGCGGGACGCAGTAGGGAACGGTGAGCGTGCCGCGGTCCGGAGCCGAAAGCTCGCCAAGACGCATTCCGTCGCTGACGGCCGTGATCTGGGCCGGATCAGTTGTACCCGCCCACGACACCGACTTCCACGACGCCATCGACCGTGGGAGCACGCCGTCGATCACACCGAGTTCGTGTGCAAGCTGGGCGCTGTCACGGGCGTGGTTGTCCCGCGCGAGTGAGACGAGGTCGTCGTGACGCTTCTGTGCGGCGTCGCGCGCCGCCACTCCCGCTGCCGAGTTCCGCAACGACGGATCTGCGACGGCTGCGGTCAGATCTTCGTCCAACCGAGCCAGCGCGTACTCGCTGCTGGAGACGAAGGAAGCGGCAGATCGCGAGGCGTCCTCGAAGATCATCCACGCGCGCTCGAGGCCTCGGCCCACCTCCAACGGCTCCACCGCGGAGTCCCACGCGGGCGCGGCTGTCGGGGCTGGTTGTGCCGGCTCGTCGTCCACCTCGACGCCGTGCACCGAGATCAGTTCCGCCAAACCACCCGCATAGCCCTGCCCTACGGCCCGAATCTTCCATGCACCGGATTTTCGGTACAGCTCCCAGCAGATGACCGCTGTTTCGGTGCCTGCGGTGGGGATCGCGAATTCGGCTAGGACCGAACCGGATTGATCGCTCAGGGTGGCGGAGAGCCCGGCCGTGCGAAAGGCTCCCGCGGCCGTCGCTGCCGGATCCACGCTGACGATGCACAACACGGCTGCCGTATCGGGGTGAAGTCGATCGAGTTCCACTCGAATGCCGCTCTGGTCGAGTTGCACTCCAGCGGTGGACGGTTGGTTGTAGAACACGAAGTCCGCGGACGTCAATGCCCGCAGGTTCGCGTCCACCACCAGTGCCGACACGTCGAACGGCGTCTGGCTCTCGGCTCGAAACGTCACCACGGGCGCCGGCAGCGGCGCGTTCTGTCCGGGAACAAAAGTCATACCCACAGCAGCGAACTATGCCATGACCGGGCTCTCTCGGTCAGCCTTGCAGGTCCGCCACCACTAGATCGGCCACCGCGGTCATCCCGGCGTCCGTGAAGTGCAAGCGCTGCGCCGTCGACTCCGAGAACAAGCCCTCGAACCAACGCTGATCTGCACTCGCACACGCATCGTGCCCGCCGGCGATGCTCGCCGCCGCAATGTCGACAGTGCGCACACCGTGGGCGTGAGCGACCTCGTCGAACTTCGTGTTGTAGCGAGCGAAGTAGTCCATGAACCAAGCTGCGTCGGCGTCGGAGAACGGGATGTTCGGCCAGCATCCGCGAGAGGAGATCATGCCGCCTTCACCGATCAGATAGATGCGAGCGTTGGGCGCGCGCTGCGTGACAGCTGTCAGGATGCGATCCAATTCTCCGGCAGCCCGGTCGATTCCGGACTGCGCGACGGAATTCGCGAGCGGGTCGTACCGGCATCCACGATCGGTTCCCGGTCCCGGAGCGACGCACAGAGGGCCGAGGAAGATGCTGTTGGAGTCGTTGCCGCCGATCGAGATGGTGATCAGGTCGGTATCCGGGTAAACGGCATCGAGTTGGACGGGCCAGTAGTTCGGAATGAGCTGTGGGGTGTCGATGATGTTCTCGGCGCGTGCCGCGCTGCAGGAGACATCAGCGAACTCGGCCACGTCGAGCGCCCGCGAGATCTTGCCCGCGAAGTTCTCGTACGAACGCGAGCAGGCGTCGGGATACATCGGTTCCAGCCGAGGGCCGGAGGCACGGGAGTCACCGAGGGCGACGTACTTGATCCCGGTCTCGGATACACCTGACAGCGTTTCCGCCTGGGGCACCGAAGCCTGCGCGATTCCGGTGCTCACGAGCGCCAGCACAACGCCTGCGACAGCCGCCGCCCGGCCGAGAAGTTTCCCTCGAATGATCATCTACTGTGCCAAGTCCTCTCGCGCACGGCCGCTCGACTGACGGCTCGACATGCCGCATGAGGTTAACGCACAGAGGGGACAACGATGTCCGGTTCGGCAGACGGCGATCGAAACCACCTACCGCCGAACCGGATTCGTCAGAACTTATGCAGTCTCGACTCAAGCAGTGAGGAAGCGACCCAGCTGCGGCGCAGCTTCTCCCGCATGCTTGGCCTGGATACCTTCACCGATGGCCTGCAGCTTCCATTCACCGTTCGCGCGGTACACCTTGGCCATCACCATTCCGGTGAACGCCATGCCGCCCTGGAGCGTGTATCGGGCGAGCTCGGAGTTGGTGGTGCTGTCCACGAGACGGCAGAAAGCATTGGAGACCTGCTCGAACGTGTGTCCGCGGTACGAGGTCACGGTGAAGATCACGGTGGTGACGTGAGCCGGGACCCGTTGCAGATCGACGAGCATGACCTCGTCGTCGCCGTCTCCGTCGCCGGTCAGGTTGTCACCCATGTGACGGACCGAGCCGTCTTTGGACGTCAGCTGACCGTAGTAGCAGACGTCGACGAGATTGCCGTCGGCGTACAGGAGAGCCGAAGCATCGAGGTCGACGTCGGCCGTCCGGCTTCCGAACAGGCCGCTCTTCTTGATCGGATCCCAACCCAGACCCATCTGGATCATGGTGAGCGCGACGCCGCCCTCCTTGCGGAGCGTGACCTTCTGACCCTTGGTCAGGCTGACGGGACGTCCCTTGACCAGGCTCACCTCGGGCTGCTGCGCCGGCGGCTGGTTCTGCACGGGAGGCGCCGGGGGCGCCTGGTTGTACGTGGGCTGCTGGTTGTACGCAGGCTGCTGAGCCGGTGGGTATGCGGGCGGCGTCGGCCCCTGGTTGTAGGCGGGCGGCTGGTTGTACGCGGGCGGGGCCGGCGGAACCGGCGGCGCGTTGTACGAAGGCTGCTGCGGCGGCTGGTTGTATGCCGGCGGCGCCGGAGCGACGGACGAGGGCGGCGTGATCGGAGCCGGAGCCGCGACCGGAGTGGGCGGCGGCGGCGCGGGCGCATCGTCGACGGACACACCGTGATCGGTGACCAGCGCGGCAAATCCACCCGCGTACCCCTGGCCGACAGCGCGCACCTTCCACGCACCCTGGCGGCGGTACACCTCGAGTGCGATGACGATGGACTCGGCGGTGAGGCCGTCGATCACGTACTCGTACAACACGTTCCCGGCCGCGTCGGAAACCCGAGCGGTCGGTGCAGCGCTGCGCCCGAAGTTCGACGAAGCGTCGTCGAGCGTGATGACGGCGCGAACCTGCTCGATATCGGCGGGTACGCCGGCGAGTGAGACTCGGAGTGAGGCAATGCCACCCGGGTTGGGCACCAACTGCACACCGGGTCCGGTCGGCTGGTTGAAGAAGACGAAGTCGGCGTCGGAACGAACTTTTCCGTTGCTCGTCACGAGGAGTGCAGACAGGTCAGCGGCCGCAGCCAGCTGAACCGACACAACTACATCCGAGACGTCCAACGGGCCGTTCTGCCCCTTGGCAAGCGATACAGACAACTAAATCCCCTTCATAGAGAGCGTGTATTACCCGAGCGCGGAAGAGAACCACCGCAAGATCTCCGCGCTCGCTGCGATACCGGACCTTTCTGTCACAGTAACGGTCGGCCGTTGCCAATTCAGTTCTTCCAGCTCACCGTGCCTCGGCCGGATCGCGAAATCGGAGTATTCGAGCATGTCCGCATCCAACGCACCGTCACCAGCCGAGATAACGACGGCTGACTGATCCAGATCACCCGACTCGACCAATCTGCGGCGCACCTCTGCCAGCGCGCGTGACTTCGACACGGCGTCGGGCATCGTGTAGATCTTCCGGCCTTGACGAGAAACGCTCCAGCCTCGTGCCACGCACCAGTGATTCCATTCGGTTTCGAAATCACTCGGCATCACGGCCAGATCGACGACCAGGTACGGAAACAGATCGTCGGCAACACGAATGGATCTGACCCAGCTCGAGTCGATCCGCGATTCCAGTTCCGCATGAACCTGCGGCAACTCGGCGCCGGCCTTACGAGTCGAACGGTCGATCTCGTTTCGCCACTCGAGATCGGCTTCGCCGTCCACCAGGATGTTTCCGCCGTTGCTCGTGATCGCGTACTTCCACGGTCCGCCGGGAAGGTCGATCCGCTGGAACTGTGCAATGGTCCTGGTGGTTGTCGGAATCACCGGAACCCGCGAGCTGAGCGCAGTCAGCAATTCGATCGATTCGACGCTCATGTGTGAGAGCGGACCGCCGTTGTAATACTCGACGCACAGCGGGCTCGGTGCCGAATCCAGATCGGAGCCACTGGGATCACCGCCGATCGCGGCCTGTGAATAGATCATCGTGCGGTCCAGATCGGTGGCGATCAAGACCTGGGACGCAACGATGTCCACACGGCTCACGTGATGTCCTTGATCAGGCCGACACACGAGTAGGCGAGATCCGGGACGACCTCGACCGGGACCCCACGGGCCTGTGCCAACAACCGGATGTGTGCGTGCTCCGGGGCTTCGAGTTCACGCACCAGAACCTTCCAGGGAAGCCGGCGCAGTAACACCCGGGTTGTTTCTCCGACACCGGGTTTGACGAAGTTGACCGTCGAGATCCCGTATTCGGCCTGCACCTTCTCCACCGACTCCCAGCCGGCCCAGGTCGGCGTCCGATCGGAATCGAGCACTGCGGCAAGAGAATCCGCGGCATCGGCACGGACGGAGTCGAACTCGGCCGAGACCACGTCGAGCAACCTGTTGGAGACGTCGACGTCGGCCAGATCTGCATAGAACTTGGCGCCGTGGAAATCGCCCGGCCCGATGAGGGTGTCGTTGAGGACTGTCCGTGAGACCAAGCCCGACACCGTCGAATTGAGGCACGCGGACGCGATCAGGAAGTCGTCGCGAGTGCCGTACGTTCGCACGCAGTGGCCGGGGTCTGCGAGAACAGCCAGATCGGAATCGAACTTCGCTCCGCCCGCCTCGTGGTACTCCGTCAACGCTGCGTCGAGTTCGCGTGCGATGGCGCCCTTACCGGTCCAGCCGTCGACGAAGACGACGTTCTCCGAGTCATGATGGTGCGCAAGATAATCGAGCGCGACGGAATCGATGCCCTTGCCGCGGACGATGGACACCGCGTAGTGCGGCAGCGTCAATCCGCGAGTTTGCTGCGCCCAGCGCCGCATCAGAATCCCGATCGGGGTCCCGGCCCGGGCGAGTGAGACCAACGTGATGTCACTCCCCCGCTCGGCCAGCACCAGATCCATCACGGTCCCGACAGCGCGCGCCAACCGTGGAGCGCTCTCGGCGAGCACCGTCTCGAAAAGATCCCGGTAGGCCTGATCGGGTTGGTACTCGATGGGAAGAGACTCGGCATAGTGCGCCTCACCCGACTGAATGCGCTTCTCGCGCACCGATACATCCGCTTCGAGATCCACGTGCGAGAGATCCTTGAGCAGCCACTTCACTTCGCCCGGCGCGTACGAACCGAATTCGGGTCCGACCAATGGTTCGTTCATGACGAGCCTCCTGCTCTGGAATCGCGCAGCGCCGACGGATCGGCCCCGCGCACGGTGGCGACCAGGACGTCGGTGCCGGAGTTCCGCAACACCTCGACCACCCCGTCCATCGCCGTCAACCGATCGGTGTCGGCGGGCTCGTCCACCACGAGCCAGGCAAGGGCGTCGACCCCCGCATCAGGCCACTGCGCGTTGTACACATATCGGGGTTCGTTCTCCCCCAGTTCCGGTGCTGGAAAGGTGAACCCGCGTCGCAGCGGGTATCCCGGCACGTCGACGACGTACGCGGGTGAGCGAGTTGTGGTCTGGTACCGAACCGCTCGCCCAGAGCTTTCCAATCCCGCAGCGATGCGCAGTGGCAGGTACATCAACTCTTCGTGACCGATCACGATCACAGCACGCGACGGGTCGATCGATGTTCCGAGAAGGGACACCGCTGCCTCGACGGCTGACTCGAATGCCTCGGTGTCGCCATCGAGAAAACCGTGCCGGCCACCGTCGGGGACATGTGCCGGCCACGGCAGATCGATCCGAGCCAGCGTGCCACGGCGGTCACCGATCGGATTGAGGTCCGGAGCATCCAGAGCCGTGACACGCTCGGTTAGTCCGTCGGGCAGGACGGTCGAACCCGAAGCGAGAGAGACGTAGTCGATCCGCACACCCAACTCTGCCGCCGCGGCTTCGCTGGCGACTCGGTGTTCCTCGGTTCTCATGTCCACCAGCGAGGCCACGACGTAGCGGCTTCGCGGGCATTGCCCGTGCAGCGCCCGGATGGCGTCGATCGCGGTGGCGCCGGTGGAGATCTCGTCGTCGACGAGGACCAGTGGCAGGTCGTTCTCGAACAGTTCGGCGGACGTCGGCTGCATCAGATGGCTCGTGGCGTGCGAGTGCCCCTCCTCGAATCCGGCGAGCGTCGTAGCGCCGGGTACGTCTCGGCGCGTGGAGTGCAGGTAGCAGTGAGCGTGCAGGCGAGCTGCGACGCAGTGGCCCAAACCTGTTGCGGTTTCGGCAAACCCGAGAACGACGACGTCGACGCCGTCACCGAGGGTGGTTCGCACCAAGTCCCCGAGGTCGTCGGCAGCACCGATGACCACGGACGGCTCGGTAGGCACGTGCTTACCCAGCACGGTGGACACCAGCAGGTGCGCGCGGCGCGGATTCCGCCGAAGTCCCGGGATCACCAGATCGGGTACCGAATGCCCGAGTGACGAATCGCCGTGAACGAGGTCCAAGCCGAATTCTGCTGTAGCCCAGGGAACGTCCCTGTACTGGACAACCTCTGTCATCGATCGACCAACGCCGTCAGCAACTCGACGAACGTGATTCCCTTGTTGGTCACACCGAACACGTGAGCGCGGAGCGCAGTCTGACGAGCCCAATTGCGATGCGGCTTCATCTCGTTCATCTTGTTTCGGTAACCGGAGGCCTGAACTCCCCCGGCGTCGGCACCGAGAATGTCGAGGGCATCGTGATATTCCTCGTGCGTGACCGCAGACAGTGCATTGACCGCTGCGACGTGTGACGGGTGGATGACCGTCTTGCCTTGAATTCCGTTGGCTCGGTCCAGCGCGATCTCACGGAGCAGGCCGTCGAGGTCGCGGCTGACCAGATGCTGACGGAACCGGACGGCGTCGTGTTCCTCGAACGGGGTGGCACGCAGCATCGGCCGGAACATGCGTTCGTGATCGGCGAAGTACTCCCACACCGGCCCGGTGATGACAAAACCCGAACCGTCGGCGCGGCCGAGATAGTTGACGATGTCGGCGATGACGTCGACCACCACGCGCACGTCGTAGATGGTCAGATCGCGGTCACGACGGATGCCGAAGGTGCTGCACATGTCGGTGGCGCCGATGCGAACGGCAAGGATTCGATCGCGGTGTTGCGCGAGAATCCCACTGATGGTGCGCAATTCGAGATCACGCGTATCGCGGTGAACCAGCGCGGGTGATTCGAGCACCGGCATCGCGTAGAGATGCTTACCCAGCAGCTCGGATGCGTCCGCTACAGCGTCGAGAAACACGGGGCCGGACTCGCTGCCGAACTTGGGGATGACGAACCCGGTGAGCGCGGCGCGCCCCTCGGTCAACGACGCGGCGACCTTGTGGATGTCCGCGACTTCACGAACCCGCACGAACAGCAGCATGCCGACGGCGTCGGTGGACGCGATCTTGTCGAGAGCTTCGACCGCGTTCGCTCGCGCCGATTCGACCTCGTGATCTGCGACGGCGTCCTCGAGATCGAGCACCATCGAGCTGACGCCCTCGGACGCACGCTTGGACACGATGTCGGCCAACCCGGCCCGGGTGGCAGGAACGTAGAGAGTTGCACCCAGAGCAATCGCGAGCAGATCCCTCTCGTCGGAATCCGCGAACGATCGAGGCGCGTGCAGGAACAGTTGCTCCCGCACGTCATCCTCGAGATGTTGAAAGTGCTGCATTTCTCTTCTCTCTGTAACCGCAATCAAGTCCATGAAACGACCCCCTGTGACAACGCGTCGAGCAACTCCGATCCCCCGATCGGCCCGACCATTCAGTTTTTGCCGGCTCGCGCCCGCATCTTCTCGACAACTTCGGTGATGAACGTCGATACCGAGTCCAGCTGTAATACATACGACCAGTAGTCCGGATGAGTTCCCGACAGTGACGCACTCGCTCGCTCGATCCTTGCTAGTTGAGCATCGAGTACGGAGCCCCACTCCGCCACCAACCCTTGGTTAACAGCGAACATCTGGGCGTCTTTCAGCCGGAAACGAACCTCACGTTCCTTTTGGCTCGGATCTGCCCGAACTGCACGCAGAGTAGCGAGACGGTCCGTCACAGCGTCGGCACACGCTTCGGCGTCGGCGAGGTGCACGCGGGCTTCGGCCATCAAAGCGAGTGCATGTTCAGGGTTTCCCGCAGCCAGCGACTGCTTCGCTTCCTTGAGATCGATGTCAGCCTGATCGATATGCGCTCGACTGCGACTGCTGTTGTCGACGAGGTCAGCGGAACTCGCGGCGTTGAACTCGCGCAGCAATGCGGAGTACGCCGGGTCGAGGCGGTCCACTCGAGTGCGCACTGCCGACAACCTGGTCGATACCGAGGAGATCGTCATCTCGGCACGGTGCTGGGTCGACGGGGCTTCTGCCAATGCTTCCTCGAGCGCCGATACCGCTTCGCGGACACTCTCGGCCCGCGTGCGGACTGCGTCGGCGCGACCGGATGAGCGCGCATTGTCGAGCGCTGCAACCGCGTCGTCGAGGTGTTCGGAGGCCGTCACCACCGACGGGTACTCGCGATAGCGCTGATCGGTGGCAGCCAGTTTTTCCCGGACGGCGTTTGCCAGGGTTCGGGCCTGTTGGCCGAGGACGGGAATGGCGGACATCGTGACCGTCGCCTGCTCGAGGTGCGCACGATGGCCGTTGTAGAAGGCGTCGACGCCCTTCGCTGCCTCGACGAGTTCGGCTACCGACTTTTCGAACGCCGCCCGAGCACCGTTCGGGTTCTGGTGGAGTACCTGATCGTTGCCGTAGCGCTCGGAGGTGTCGAGGTAGTCAGACGCAGCCTGGAAGCACCGATCCCGAACGGGTTCCCACGCAGCGCGCAGCCCTCGCTCGGGATACAGCTCGGCGGAAGCGTCGACTGCTGCCGACGCGATGGTCTGCCGCTTGTCCATGTCGAGGAACGCCGAAACCATGGCCGTCTGCGCCTCCCGCGCGCGACTGACCGACTCCCCCACTCTTGCCCCCCGATTGAAGCGCTCCGACCATCTTCCCACCACGATTGAATCCTACGGGTCCAGCACTTCGCTTCTCGGTTCGTAATTCTGCTGTTACGGCGAACACACCGGAACTGCGGTTAGGGTGGTGGAGGTAAACACACTCCCAAGACGACTTCGCGTCGTAGTGGGCCTTGTCTCTCCTCTTGAAAGGACCCCTGAATGGGCGTCAGCTTGACCAAAGGCGGCAATGTCTCTCTCACGAAGGAGGCCCCGAACCTGACTGCAGTGGTCGTCGGCCTGGGCTGGGACGCGCGTTCCACCACCGGAGCTGCTTTCGACCTCGACGCCAGCGCAATCGGCGCAGGCTCGAACAAGAAGGTCCTCTCCGACCAGCACTTCATCTTCTTCAACAACCTCCGTTCGCCCGACGGCTCGATCGAGCACAAGGGTGACAACACGGACGGCGAAGGCGAAGGCGACGACGAGCAGATCGACGTGAACCTCGCAGCGGTTCCCGCCGAGGTCGAGAGCGTTGTCTTCCCCGTCTCGATCTACGACGCAGAAGCTCGCTCGCAGTCCTTCGGCCAGGTCCGCAACGCGTACATCCGCGTCGTCGACAAGTCGAACGGCAACGAGCTCGCTCGTTACGACCTCTCCGAGGACGCTTCCACCGAGACCGCCATGGTCTTCGGTGAGCTGTACCGCAACGGTGCAGAGTGGAAGTTCCGCGCAATCGGCCAGGGCTACGCGTCCGGCCTCGCGGGCATCGCGCGCGATTACGGCGTCAACGTCTGATCTTCGCTCTCGACGAGCTGACTCGGGGAAGGTTCCGCAGTAGTCTGTGGAACCCTCCCCGTTTTCACGTTCGGATGCGGTGAGAGACCGCTTGCAGTAACCACTCTGCATTGACCAACTAGAAAGGGCCACGCTCCGTGGTACTGCGAATATTCGGTTTATCCATCGCAATTTCGATCCTCGCGATGATCGTTGCGTTCATCTACGGCGGACCCGAGGCACTGTTCCTCGTCATCATCCTGTCGATTCTGGAAATCTCGCTTTCCTTCGACAACGCCGTCATCAACGCCACTGTTCTGCAAAGAATGAGTGAATTCTGGCAGAAGATCTTCCTCACCATCGGCGTCATCATCGCCGTCTTCGGTATGCGTCTGGTGTTCCCACTCGTGATCGTCTGGGCTGCATCCGGTCTCGGACCCGTAGCTGCACTCGATCTGGCATTGAACCCGCCTGCGGACGACGCCGCGTACTTCGCCAACGGCGAGCCGAGCTACGAAACCATCCTCACCGACGCTCACCCGCAAATCGCTGCGTTCGGTGGCATGTTCCTGCTGATGCTCTTCCTCGGCTTCATCTTCGAAGAGCGTGAGATCACCTGGCTGTCCTGGCTGGAGAAGCCCCTCGCTCGCATCGGTAAGCTCGATCAGCTCTCCGTCGTCGTGGCCGGCATCGTCCTGGTTCTCAGTGGATCCTTCCTCGCCGCTGACGACAAGGTTTCCACCGTCATGATCTCGGGCGTTCTGGGCATGATCACTTACATCGCGGTCAACGGATTGGGTGAGCTGTTCAATCTGCCGGAAGAAGGCGAAGAGGAAGAAACCGCCAAGTCCGGCGGCCCCACGCAGCTCGCGAAGGCAACCGGTAAGGCCGGCTTCTTCCTGTTCCTCTACCTCGAGGTCCTCGACGCGTCCTTCTCGTTCGACGGCGTCATCGGCGCATTCGCCATCACGGCAGACCCGATCATCATCGCCCTCGGCCTCGGCTTCGTCGGCGCGATGTTCGTCCGTTCCATCACGGTCTTCCTGGTCCGCAAGGGCACGCTCTCCGATTACGTCTATCTCGAGCACGGTGCGCATTGGGCCATCGGCGCTCTGGCCGTCATCTTGATGGTGTCCATCGGCGTTCACATCAACGAGATCATCACCGGCCTGGTCGGTGTCTTCTTGATCGGCGCTGCTTTCATCAGCAGCCTCATTCGCAACAAGCGAATCGCGAACGCAGATCCGAAGTTAGACGAGAACACTCCGGCAACTGTCTGACGTTCTTTCTCGAAACGCCCGCGACCAATTGGTCGCGGGCGTTTTGTTTGTTATGACTGAATTGAAACTTTCCGAATACACAGCCGCGCGCCAATTGTTCATCCGCGCGCCAAATTCAGCCTGCGGGTGAACAATTGCCCTGCGGATTCGAAACCGCACAATTTTCGACCTACCCCGGCACAATCAAGAGGCGAAATCCGACTGTGCACAGTAATGAGGGGGAAAGTCGTGGAAGACCAGTTTCTGTCCAAAGGCCAGAACATCGAGCTCCCCGACGAACTCGATCAGATCGACATCGTGATCACCTGGGACAACTCGGAATTCGGTGTCGATGCCTCGGCATTGCTTCTGGGCGCCGACGGAAAAGTCAGGTCCGACGCGGACTTCGTCTTCTACAACCAACAGGAATCTGCTGACGGCTCAGTTCGATACCTCGGTCGCCGCGAAGCCGAATCCGGCCCGCACGAGCGACTCCTCGTCCACCTCGCTGCTGTACCCGATCAAGTCGACGCGATCGCTTTAGTGGGCAGCGTCGACTCCGGTTCCTTCGGCGACCTTGGCAAACTTGCGCTCCAGCTGGTTGATTCCGGCGGCTCTCCTATTGCCGAGTACGTCACCGCCGACGCGTCCACCGAAACAGCATTCGTCTTCGGTCAGGTCTATCGACGTAACGGGAAGTGGAAACTTCGCGCAATCGGCCAAGGTTGGGCTTCAGGCCTCGCCGGTCTCGCCGAAGACTTCGGGGTCGACGTGAGCGCGGACGCACCCGTCGAGGAGCCTGGGTCGCCTGAAGTGGAGGCACCCCAACCGATATCGGAACGGGAACCGTCAGTCACCGAGCCCTCAACGCCCACGAAGCCCGTCCGACAGCGCGGGGTTCGAACAGCGAAGCCCGTGCCCAAGAAAGCCCCACTACCCGAATTCAAGCACGCCGAGTCCGAGGCCTGGCAACCTGCACGACTCTTCTCTGTGATCGGCGTCGGAACCGGTGAGGAACAAGAGCGTCGAACGACGTCGGCATTGGTTTCCACGATGCAAGCGGTTCCCATGTTTGCGCGGGCAGTTTCGTCCCGTGTGGGGGCACCGGCCGGCTCGTTCGAGGGATACGTCGAAGTTCCCTACGTCAAAGGTGAATCTCGGGTGATCCCGGATGCGGTGTGGCGCATCGCCCGCGGAAGCCGACTCTGGACCGGCTTGCTCGAGGCAAAGACTGGAGCAGGCACCCACACCCGAGAGCAGCTCGAGAACTATCTCGACGTCGCCAAGAAAAACAAGTACGACGTCGTGATCAGCCTGTCCAACGACTTGCCTGCCGGCGCCGGCGAATTACCCGTCGAAGTGGACAAGCGCAAGCTCACCAAAGTCGCGTTACGGCATCTCTCCTGGGCAGAAGTCATCCACGAGGCACGGATGGTGCTCTCGCACGGCGGAATCGACAATCCACTGCAAGGTTGGATTCTCAGCGAGTTTCTCCGGTACATCGAACATCCCAAGTCCGGGGCCGCGGAGTTCGTCGACATGGGTCGGCACTGGGTATCGATACGCGATTCCGTGAGTGCCGGAACGCTCCGTCCTGGAGATCCGAAAGCAGCGGCGGTCGCTCAGTCGTGGATCGCGCTCGCGCGGAACCTCGCGCTGCGGTTCACCGCAGATCTCGGTGTCGTCGTCAAACACGTGTTACCCCGACGGGTAGTCAACGATGCGGATGCGCGTACCGCGCTGACGGTCAACGAATTGGCGAACGACGGCACCTTCAGCGCCACCCTCCGAATCCCCGACGCAGCCGGAGAGCTACGGGTTACTGCTGATTTGAGAACCAACAAAGTGAGCTGCAGTACGACGGTTTCTGCACCCGACGAAGGTACTTCGGGAAAACGAGTCACCTGGGCTTTGCGTCAGTTGAAGAATGCTCCTGCCGACTTGTTAGTCGAAGCGTTGTTCACCGGCCCAGCCTCGTCGACGTGCGAGACCATTGCATCCGCTCGCACAACGCCACGCCTGTTGACGGACGGTCAAGGCGGCCAACTCAGTTCATTTGTACTGACGCAGTCCTTCACTCTCGGCAGCAAGCGTTCGGGTACTGCTGCGAGTTTTATCAACAGTGTGACCAGTTCGGCCGAAACCTTCTACTCCGAAGTCGTTCAACCGCTCCGTGAATGGGTCCCCGCTGCCCCAAAAGCGTCCGATCTCCCTCGCGACGAACAAGTCGACAACGAAGACTGACAATGGACGAGATCGTCATACAGAACGCAACGGACGAGGACGCCGCGGAAATCCTTGTTCTACAACGCTGTTGCTGGGTTTCGGAAGCAATCTCCAATAACAGCATGGATATTCCCCCACTCCACGAGGACTTTCCCACGGTCCGGGCCTGGGTTCAGGAGTCGACCGTCTGGACTGCACGGCGCAGCGGACGGCTCGTCGGGGCCGTCCGCGGCACAGCCGACGGAACCGCATGGCAGATAGGTCGCCTCATGGTCGCGCCGGACTTGGCGGGCAATGGCCTCGGCCGACGCCTCTTGCAGCACGTGGAACAGAATGCTCCCGAGCACATCACCAGTTTCGAGTTGTTCACCGGAAGCAGGAGCGTGCGGAACATTCGCCTCTACACCCAAGCGGGCTACGCTCAATTGCCGCCGGACCCCAGTCACATTCCCGGAGTTGTCTACCTGTCCAAGCCGAACGTAACCGCCTCAGCTTGAACGGCAATACTGATGTGTGTGGTGAACATTCGCGTCGCAGCGCAGACAGACTTGCCGTTCTTACGTGAGAACGACTCGCACATCGCAGACGAGGAACTCGTGTCGGTGGTCCGACGCGGCCGGATACTCGTCGCCGAGAACAGCGGTAATCCAATCGGATGGCTCCGTTGGGGCCTGTTCTGGGACGAGATTCCGTTCATGAATATGCTGACCGTCCAGTCTTCGAACCGCGGCCAAGGCATCGGGAGCGCGTTGGTCAGATATTGGGAAACACAGATGCGCCGTGCGGGATATTCGACGGTTCTCACCTCCACACTCGCCGACGAATCAGCCCAGAACTTCTATCGCGCAATGGGATACGTCGATGCAGGAGTTTTGCTACTTCCCGGCGAGCCCTCCGAAATCTTTCTACGCCGAGAACTCGACACGGCGCCCGAGATGACCGATCCCCACATTACCCGCGAGTAATATACGGTGGTCGTCACACCACGATCTCTGGGTGGGGCGTAGCACACCAATGTGGAGGACGAGTATGTCGTCAAGGGTCTTATCTCGCGCAGTTGTCGGAGTACTCGCTGTTGCACTGACAGGCGTCGGCGCACCGGTAGCGCTCGCGCAGCCAGCCCTTGCCAAGTCCCCTGATGACGGTTTCTACAGCTACGACGGCGCGACGCCCCTCTCGTCGTACGCTCCCGGCGCAGTCCTCGAGACTCGCACCGTGCCGTACACGGTGCTCAACGTCCCGACCCCGATACAGGCAGTGCAGGTTCTCTATCGATCAACCGACGCCCTGGGACAGCCGTCCGCCAACGTCACCTCCATCCTGCGCCCGGCCAACGCTCAACCAGACAAAGTTGTTTCGTACCAATCCTTTTACGATTCACTGAACCCCGACGACAGTCCGTCGCGGGCCATCGCGGGTAACACCCCGATCGGTGACTGGACGCCGAGTGGACGCAACTTCAACATCGGCGGAACCTTCACGAGCATCGAAGCGGCTCTGTTCGGGCCGCTCTTCGCGCTGGGCTACACGATCGTCGTCCCGGACACCGAAGGCCCGGATGCGAACTTCGCTGCCGGACCCGAATACGGGATGATGACGCTCGACGCTCTGCGTGCCGCTCGAGATGTCCCGGAAACCGGAATCACCGACGACGCCGAGATCGCACTGATGGGGTACTCCGGCGGAGCGATCGCCACCAACTGGGCTTCGATCCTCGCTCCCGCGTATGCACCGGAGATCAACGACAACTTGATCGGTGCCGCGCAGGGCGGCGTGCTGGTCAATCCGGCCAACAACCTTCGCTACGCGAGCGGAAGCATCGGGTGGGGCGGCGTTGTCGGCATGGCAGTCGTCGGCGTTGCGCGTTCGTACGACATCGATTTCGGAAAGTATCTCAGCGACCGTGGACGCGACGTCATGGCTCGACTCGAAGACGCGTCCATCGGCAATGTGCTGGCGCAATACCCCGGACTGACCTGGCAGGATCTGGTCAAACCCGAGTACGCCGATCCCAATACGGTTCCCGAGTACGTCGATGTCGTGAACAAGATCAACATGGGCACCGCGGCGACACCGACCATTCCGATGTTCATCGCGCAGGCAGCCAACGGCACCATCGAGGGCGCCCAACCCGGCGGCCCCGGCGTCGGAGCAGGAGACGGCGTCATGATCACGGGCGATGTCCGCGCCCTCGCACGCAAGTACTGCGACGCCGGCCTGGCGATTCAGTACGACCAGTACGACACCATCAGCCACTTCCTCGGCGCCATGCTCTGGCTCCCCGGTGCGCTCGCCTGGGTCGACGACCGATTGAACGGCAAGCCTGCACCGTCCAACTGCGCGAACATCGCACCGGGGAACTCACTTGCGCCGCAGGAACATGCGCGCTAGCTGACAGAGACCTCGAATCTACTTCGACGGCTCCACCTCCCACCGAACGTGAGTCACCAACGGTTCCAGGCTCAACCGGCTGACGGCGGATTCCAGGAGTCCGTCGTCACGCTCCGCAGCAGCCAGTTCGGCCACCACCCGCACGCGGTCGCTGTCCGGGATATCGAAGGACTGCACTGACCGAAGTTGGAACTCCGGCCTCGAAATGGACTGCACGGTAAGCCCTCTGATGTGAGCTTCGGCGTCGCCGTGGCAGGTCACCTCGAAGGTGTAGTCCGCGGGCGGTTCCTCGCGTCCGGTGCGGGCAGGCTGGTGATCCATCATCCGACCCAACGGCCTCAACAGTGTGTTCGCCAACATGATCGCGCCGGCCCCGAACACCGCGACCCAGTACATTCCGCCGCCGGCCAGTGCGCCGACGGCGGCCGTGGCCCACAGAGTTGCGGCGGTGTTCAGGCCAGTGACCGAGGCCCCCTGCTTCATGATCACTCCAGCACCGAGAAAACCGATCCCCGAGACGATCTGCGCCGCGACGCGCGTCGGATCAGCGTCCGGCCCCTGAAAGCCGTACGCGCCCATGATGACGAAAAGAGTCGCACCCAAGCTCACCAACGCATTGGTTCGCAGACCCGCCATCCTTGCGCGCCATTGCCTTTCGATCCCGACGGCAGCACCGAGGACGAGCCCGAGCGCTATCCGCACAAGGATGACGTGGATTTCCACGGTGAACTCCTAGAGCCAGGTCGCGAATCGACGGATGAACATTCCCTTGGCCACCTGCGTGACGACGCAGTATGCCGCGAGAGTGAGGACCAGCCACGGGAAGTAGTTCCACGGCAGTGAAACCAACCCGAGGGAATGACCCCAGGACGTGAACGGGAACACCAGCGCGAAGACGCAGGCGGCGCCCGTGCTGAGCAGTACCGGCAGCGATGCACGCGACTGGATGAACGGGATCTTGCGGGTGCGGATCATGTGAACGATCAGCGTCTGCGAGATCAATGACTCGATGAACCAACCCGATTGGAACAGGGCTGCGTGCTCGGGAGAGTTGGCGGCGAACACGAACCACATCAGCGCGAACGTCGAGATGTCGAAGATCGAACTGATCGGGCCGATGAACACCATGAACCGGCGAAGGCTCTTGGTCTCCCACTTCCGCGGCTTCGCGAGGAAGTCGTCGTCGACGCGGTCCCACGGGATCGTGAGCATCGAGAGATCGTAAATCAGGTTCTGCAACAACAGAACTACGGGAATCATGGGGATGAACGGCAGCAAGGCGCTTGCGACGAGCACCGAGAACACGTTCCCGAAGTTCGACGACGCAGTCATCTTGATGTACTTCTGGATGTTCCCGAAGGTCCGACGCCCTTCGATGACTCCCTGTTCGAGTACACCGAGGTCCTTCTCCAGCAAGATGATGTCCGCGGATTCGCGCGCGATGTCCGCTGCGGTGTCGACAGAGATGCCGACGTCCGCCGCCCGCAGTGCGGGTGCGTCGTTGACACCGTCGCCGAGGAAGCCGACCGTGTGGCCGACCCGGCGTAGCGATTCGACAATGCGTGCTTTCTGCATCGGATCCGTCTTTGCGAAGACAGTTGTCCGTTGCACCAACTCGTCGAGGGCCTCGTCGCTCAACGCTTCGATCTCAGCCCCGGATACCACGGTTCCCACATCGATACCGACTTTGCCGCAGACGGTTTCGGCTACCAGTTCGTTGTCACCCGTCACCACCTTGACGGCGACGCCATGGTTCGCGAGCGCTTCGATCGCCCCGGCCGCAGATTCCTTCGGCGGGTCGAGGAAGGCGAGCAACCCGACCAGGGTCATGCCTTCTTCGTCGGCAGTGGAGTATTCCCGTCGCTGCTCGTCGGCAACGACCTTGGTTGCCACCGCAAGCACTCGCTTGCCCTGACCGTTCAGCTCCGCGACCAGACGGTCGACGCGGGCCAGCCATCCCGGTGTCAACTGGTGGGTGACCCCGTCCAGTTCCACCGATTCGCAGACCGAAAGGAGCTCTTCCACTGCACCTTTGGTGACGATCAGATCGGCGTCGCCGTGGTCGACCACCACGGAGAGTCGACGGCGCTTGAAGTCGAAGGGAATCTCGTCCACCAACCCGTGCCGACGCGAGATCTCCTCGACCACTTCGGGACCGGCGGCTTCGATCACCGCGTCGTCGAGAAGACTGCGCAATCCGGTCTGATTCACGGAATTGACCGCCGCGAGCCGCAACACGTCCTCGGACTTACGTCCGGCGGTATCGAGATGCTCACCGAGAACGATACGGTCCTCGGTCAGAGTTCCGGTCTTGTCCGTGCACAGAACGTCCATAGCGCCGAAGTTCTGAATCGCGTTGATCTGCTTGACGATCACCTTCTTGCGCGACATGTGCAGCGCACCCTTGGCCAGATTCGCAGTCACGATGAGCGGCAACATTTCCGGTGTCAACCCCACTGCGGTGGCGACGCCGAAGAGTAGTGCCTGGCTCCAGTCCTTGGTCAGTCCGTTGATGATGAACACCGCGGGAACCATGATCAGCATGAACTTGATCAGCAGGTAGCTGACGCTGCGCACCCCGACGTCGAAGCTGGTTTCGGGTCGCTTGGACGCCAATTGTGCTGTCATGGCACCGAAGTAAGTCCGCTTGCCGGTGTGTACCGCAACGGCGGTGCCGCTGCCCGACACGACGGAAGTACCCATGAATCCGATATTCTCGGCTTCGAGCAGTCGATCGACGTCGATCCCCGAGGATGGTTCCGCCGACTTCTCGGCCGGCATCGATTCACCGCTGAGCATGGACTGATTGATCTGTAGATCTTTGGCCCGGATGATGCGGACATCGGCCGGGATCATGTCGCCGGCGGCAAGCTGGACTACATCGCCTGGCAGTAGTTGCTCGATCGGAATCTCCGCCGTGACCACAGTGTTGTTGATCTTGCGGGTGGCTGCAACTGTTGTCGTGACCATCGCCTTGAGCGCCTCGGCGGCCCGACTCGAACGGTATTCCTGCCAGAACCTCAGTGACACACTGACAAAGATCATCAACCCGAGGGTGATGATCCCCTCGTAGGAAGGTCCGTCTTCCGGGTCCGCCCACACCACGTCGGTCGCGACCATGATCAGGGCGAGGAACACCAGGATCAGGATGAACGGGTTCTTGAACGCCCCCGCGAACTGCACGATTGCCGGGGCCGGGCGGTCGTGGCGGACGTCGTTGCGCCCGTATTGCCGGCGAAGATCGTCGATCTGATCCTCACGAAGCCCGTTGGTCGTCGTGGTCAGATCTGCGAGAACGGTGCGCGTGTCCGCGGTCGAGTAGTCGACCAATTCCTGTGCGCTTTCCTTGGCCAGGACTGTTGAATGTGTTTGTTGTGCATTGTTTCTCGTGGGCCGTGGCCGCAATGCGAGAACGGAAAATGACATGACGAATCTCCTCGGCTGCCCGAACACATCAGACCATGTCAGTGCATCAGGGCAGCAGAATGCGCTGAACGACAACGAAAGTCGTCAGCGGACGCGGCAAAGCCGCGCAGATGAAACCGAGGGTGCAAAAAGGTCAGAGGCTGACGAGCGAAAGACCGGGGTGAGCACCGTCGGTAAGAGCAGAGGGCTGGGTCGAATATCGACTCGGCGGGTCGTCCACGATGGTCACCTCCTGAAAGTTCGGGGCGTCTGATGACGCCACACGATTGCATGCGCACAGCACACGCCAGGAGAACCGAATATCGACGTACTCTCGCCTTCGCCGGAAGAAACCGGCATCAAGCTGCGAAAACACCTCCACGTCCGAGTTTTGGCACTGCACGACGTGTCCCGATCCAAACCGGGAAGCCACTTTGGATCACCCCTTAAGCCGGGGAGATCTGTCCTAACCTTGGGCGTCTCTCGACGTCGTGAGATCAGTGGCCTGTGTTCGTGCAGAAGCCTCACCTAACGAGGTACTGCACCCAGAGGGTAGTTCTCAAATCTGTTGCCTGTCAACCGAGCAACTCAGACGGCGGGCAATCCCGCCCGTGCGACGGCACCGGCGAAGAGTGCCGTCACAGCGGCGCCCATCACGCCCTGGTCAACTTCTTCAGGATCCACGGAGTGCTCGAGGACGAGCCCGGATATCAAGGCCATCAACGAGATTGCGGTGGTTCGCACATCGAAAGAATCGTCCACTCCCCATTCCCGGGCACGTTCGCCGATCAACTCCACCAACTGACTGCGCAAGTGGCGACGCTCACGCAAGTACGCCTGAGCGATCTGCGGATCACGCCCGGCGAGGACTCCGAATTCGAGAACGAGCAGTGACCATCCCGGATCGTCGACCATCCACGTTGCAATGGCCTCGCCGCCTTTGCCCGCCGCGTCGGACGGGTTCATCCCGGCGATCTCGGCGAGCACACGGCCGGCCAGTTCGAGAGACCGTTGCGCGAACAGTTCGGCGAACAGATCTTGTTTCGACTCGAAGTTGGAGTAGACAGCCCCCTTGGTGAAGCCCGCTCGGCGAGCAACTTCAGTGAGACGTGCAGCACTGAATCCGCGCTCCGCAAACTCTTCCGCCGCAGCGTCGAGCAGTCTTTGCCGCACCACGTCACGTCCGGGGCGGGTTACCGGAGTCCAGTCCGGTTGACGAGATTCAGTCACGATACCTAGAGTATTCAATACCTCGGGTATTGACAAGCTCTTTACTTTCGACAAGATCAGGACTCTTTCGTGACCACTACGCATCCGGCACACGCCGCACCAGACAACAGCCCCACCCACGACGAACACCACCACGACAATCTGCTGGTGAAATACGGCGCACCCAAGGTGATGGCCGCGTTGTTCGTCGGCGTGCTCCTGCTGCAGATGGGCTTCATCCTCAGCTACGTCGCCGCCTTCCATCAGCCGACTCCGCGAGACATCGAAATCGCGGTCATCGCCGATCAGGGCACACCCGACGGCATGGATCAGCAGATCGCCGACAAACTCAACGCCATCGACGGCAGCCCGCTCGACGCTCAGGTGGTCGACAGCACGGCGACCGCTCGCCGCATGATCAACGACCGCGAGATCCAGGGCGCCTTTGTCATCAACCCGGCCGGACCGGACACCCTGATCACCGCGAGCGCGGGCGGCAGTTCCATCGCGACGTCACTCGAAGCGGTTTTCACGAAGGTCGAGGCGACACAGGACCGACAGTTCGTCGTACGCGACGAGATCCCCGTCGGAGCACACGACAACCGCGGCCTCTCCGGCTTCTACCTCTCGGTCGGCTGGGTCGTCGGCGGCTATTTACTCGCGGCAGCCATCGGCCTGTTCATTGGCGCGCCGAAGACCCTCCGCCAGGCAAGCGCACACACCGGCGTGATCGCGATCTACTCGATCATCTCGGGAGCCCTCGGCGCCCTCATCACCTCACACGTGCTCGGAACTTTCGCGGGCCACTGGTTCCCGCTCTGGATCCTGGGAACAGCCGTGGTGTTCGGCACTGCCATGTTCACACTCGGATTGCGTGCCGCCATCGGCGTTCTGGCAGTCCCGTTGGCTATCGCCGTCTTCGTGATCCTCGGCAATCCCAGTGCGGGAGGCGCATTCGGCTCCAACGTGATTCCCTCGTTCTACGCCGCCATCGGCCGATGGATCACACCCGGCGCCGGCACCGAGGGCGTCCGGAGCATCGTCTACTTCAACAACGTCGGCGTCGGCCAGCCTGCCCTGACGCTCTTCCTGTACGCGCTGATCGGTGCGGTCATGCTATTCGGCTTCACGATCCGTCGTAACCGAAAGTCCACCGACACGACGCCGACTCCAGCTGTGGCGAACGCCGACTAGTCCTAGTCTGAACTCATGACGAGCCTCCTCCACCCCAACGCCTCGCACGTCGCCGAAACACTGATCTCACGGGGTCACCACGGCGTCATCGTCACGCAGCCCGACGCCACGCACACCGCGGCCGAGGCAGCGGCGGCCGTCGGGGTGGAGGTAGGCGCGATCACCAAGTCACTGGTGTTCCTTCTCGACGACGATCCGGTCCTGCTGCTGGTCTCCGGCGCACATCAGGTCAACCTGAAGGCCACCGGCGAACGCCTCGAAGGCAAGCTCACGCGGGCGCCGCTGGAAATGGCGAAGTCCGCGACGGGCCAGCCGATCGGTGGGGTCGCTCCGCTCGGACATCCCACCAACCTGCCCACGTACATCGATATTGCCCTCGAGCAGTACCCCGAGTTGTGGGCTGCTGCCGGGCACCCGAACACAGTCTTTCGCACGACGTACTCCGAACTCCTCCGAATCACCGCCGGCCTCGCCGTCGACATGGACTGAAGCGCTCCCGGGCAGGCCGGTCCGAACCCACTCGTACGTGCGTCCACCTATAGTTGGACGCACCATGTGCACTGCAACAAGGACCCCGGCCGGCAACCACTGGCGACGACGGCACGTAGATCTGTGCCGCACCGACGCATGTCTGTGTATGCCGCGCGCAGTCACCTCGACCACACCGCACACCTCGAGTTCCAGCCGGAGAGTTCCCGTTGTCTGACAAGCCGAATGCCGTTTCCAGCCACACCACCCCCGACGTCCCCGAAGTAGCAGCGACGCCCGAGTTGTCCACCGGCATCTGCGCCGGCGACTACCGTGCAGCGCTTCGCCGCCACCCCGCCGGTGTCACCGTCGTGACCCTCGATTCGGGTACCGGCCCGGTGGGTTTCACCGCCACCTCGTTCTCGTCCGTCTCCCTCGAGCCGCCGCTCGTCTCGTTCAACATCGCGGAGACGTCGTCGAGCATCAATGCGCTCAAGGCCGCCGAGTCCTTGGTGATCCACCTTCTCGGCGAACATCAGCAGCATCTGGCCCAGCGCTTTGCGCGTAGCGCCGATCAGCGTTTTGCAGACGAGTCGCTGTGGGCGGTACTCGACACTGGGGAACCGGTTCTGCACGGCACCCCCAGTTGGATGCGCGTCAAGGTCGACCAGCTGATCCCCGTCGGGGATCACACACTGGTCATTGGACTTGTCACCCGAGTTCACGCCGAAGAGGACGACGAATCCGCTGCCGCACCCCTGCTCTACCACGAGGGCAAGTACTACCGCCCGACTCCGTTAGGTCAGTAGATACAACTGTGCGCCTTTATTAACCGCCCGCGGTTAATAAAGGCGCACAGCAAGTTAGAGCGCTACATACTTGGTATCGAGGTACTCGTCGATACCCTCGGTTCCGCCTTCACGGCCGAAGCCCGATTCCTTGACGCCACCGAACGGTGCCGCAGCATCGGAGATCGCGCCGCGGTTGACGCCCACCATGCCGGTGTCCAGCTTGGCCGAGACACGCATCGCACGGTCGATGTCGCGGGTGTAGAAGTACGCCACGAGACCGTACTCGGTGTTGTTCGCTGCCGCGATCGCCTCGTCTTCGGTGTCGAAACCGACCACTGCCGCAACGGGTCCGAAGATCTCTTCCTTCAGCAGGCGCGCATCGGCGGGCACCTGATCCAGAACGGTCGGGGTGAAGAAGAACCCGGGGCCTTCGGGTGCCGATCCACCGGTGCGAACGCGAGCGCCCTTGGACACGGCGTCGTCGACGAGTCCGGTGACGGTTGCGAGCTGCTTGGTGTTGATCAGCGGTCCGATGTTGGTGCCCTCGGCGTCACCGGCGCCTACCTTCAAGGCCGCAACCTTGGCGGTGAACTTGTCTGTGAACTCTTCGCGCACGGAGTTGGCGACGTAGATGCGGTTGGCCGCGGTGCAGGCCTCGCCGCCGTTGCGCATCTTCGCGAGCATTGCGCCGTCGACAGCCGCGTCGATGTCGGCGTCGTCGAAGACGATGAACGGTGCATTGCCACCGAGTTCCATCGACGTGCGGAGCAGCTTGTCAGCGGCATTGCGCACCAACAGCTTTCCGACGCCGGTGGAGCCGGTGAAGGTGACCTTGCGCAGACGCGCATCTTCCATCAACGGTCCGCTGATGGAAGCCGCGTCGGACGTCGGGAGGATCGAGAGCACACCGTCGGGCAGACCCGCGTCGGCAAACACCTGACCGAGGAGCTGCATGGTCAGCGGCGTGTCCTCGGCGGGCTTGACGATGATGGTGCAACCGGCAGCCAGCGCCGGTCCGATCTTGCGCGTGCCCATTGCGAGCGGGAAGTTCCACGGGGTGATCGCGAGGACCGGTCCAACGGCTTCCTTGGTGACCAGGATGCGACCGTTGCCGGCCGGAGCCTGCGTGAAACGGCCACCGATGCGGACTGCTTCCTCACTGAACCAGCGCAGGAATTCGCCGCCGTAGTTAACCTCACCGCGGCTCTCTGCCAACGACTTACCCATTTCCAGGGTCATCATCAGCGCGAAGTCCTCGGCGCGGGCGTGCAGCAATTCGAAGGCGGTGCGCAGGATCTCGCCGCGTACACGTGCCGGAGTGGCCGCCCAGTCTTCCTGCGCCGCAGCGGCGAGGTCGAGCGCGCGGATACCGTCGGCAGCGGTGGCGTCGGCCACCTGGGCGAGTTCCTCACCCGTGGCCGGGTTGTAGACCGCAAAGGTCTTCTCGGCCGGGACGAGTTTGCCGCCGAGCCAGAGACCCCTGGGTACCGAGTCGAGAAGATCCGAGACGTTGGACATGTCAGTTCCCCTGTGCTGCAGTGCGGATGGCGGTCTCGAGGACGGTCAGCGCGTCATCGAGCAGCTCTTCGGAGATGACCAGCGGCGGGAGCAGACGGATGACGTTGCCGTAGGTACCGCAGGTGAGGATCACGACGCCGGCCGCGAGGCAGTCCGCGGCGATCTTCTTGGTGATGTCGGCATCCGGCTCCTGTCCACCGGGCTTGACGAGCTCGATGGCGAGCATGGCGCCGCGACCGCGAACGTCACCGATGGCGTCGAGTTCCTTTGCCAATGCGTTCATTCGGCCGACGACGGTCGATTCGATGGTGCGCGCACGGCCACAGAGGTCGAGCTCACGCATCTGGTCGATGGACGCCAATGCAGCGGCGCAGGCGACGGGGTTACCGCCGTAGGTTCCACCGAGGCCGCCGGGGTGGACGGCGTCGATGAGCTCGGCGCGGCCCGTGACAGCGGCCAGCGGCATGCCGCCGGCGATGCCCTTGGCGAGCGTGACCAGGTCGGGGACGATTCCCTCGTGATCGCTGGCGAACCAGGCGCCGGTTCGAGCAAAGCCTGCCTGAACCTCGTCGGCGATGAAGACGACGCCGTTCTCCTTGGCCCACGCGACGAGCGTCGGGAGGAATCCTTCTGCGGGAACGATGAATCCGCCCTCGCCCTGAATGGGCTCGATGAGGATAGCGGCAGTGTTGGCAGCGCCGACCTGCTTCTCGATCATCGTGATGGCGCGCTGTGCGGCCTGCTCACCGGTGATCTTGGAGCCGTCGACATTGAGGCCCTCGCGGTACGGGTAGGACATCGGGACGCGGTAGACCTCGGGGGCGAACGGACCGAAACCACTCTTGTACGGCATGGACTTCGAGGTCAGTGCCATCGTGAGGTTGGTGCGACCGTGGTACGCGTGGTCGAAGACGACGACTGCGTCGCGACCGGTTGCGTGACGGGCGATCTTGACGGCGTTCTCGACAGCCTCTGCGCCGGAGTTGAACAGCACGGAACGCTTCTCGTGGTCACCGGGGGTGAGTTCGGCGAGACGCTCGGCGACCTCGACGTAGCCCTCGTACGGAGCGACCATGAAACAGGTGTGGGTGAAGTGCGCGACCTGATCCTGAACTGCGGACACGACGGCCGGGTTGGAGGCGCCGACGCTGGTCACCGCGATACCGGCACCGAGGTCGATCAGCGAGTTGCCGTCGACGTCGACGATGACTCCGCCGTCTGCGTCGGCGACATAGACCGGGAGGGTGGATGCGACGCCTGCGCCGACGACCTTCTTACGACGTTCGGCGAGCGCAGCCGAGCGCGGGCCCGGGAACTCCGTGACGATGCGACGCTCCTGCGGAAGCCGGTATTCGATTGCACTCATGTGACCACCCTCTCGGTTGTGTATTGCATTCGAGTATGCGACGCGCGAGGCATCGCAAGCACTGCCGAAATGGATACCCAAAGCTTCAGGACTACTCCATATCGGCAACGACAGCTAGCCTTGATCAGGTGACGGTTCCGATCTCGTGGCTCTTGCGCCAGAAACACCTCTCGCTGGCTCTGCTCACCGACCGAGCAGCTGCCACCCACCCCGTCACGTTTGCGCAGGCCACAGAGCTGACGGACCCCACCCCGTGGCTTTCCGGCGGCGAATTGGTGCTCACCACCGGGCTGGCACTGGTGGGCGCGGATGCCACCGACTACAGCGAGTACATCGACCGTCTGGCCGCCGCAGAAGTATCGGCTCTGGGTTTCGGGACCGGCCTTTCCCACGAGAGTGTGCCCGCAGACCTGATTGCCGCCGCCCGCGGTCGCGGACTCCCCCTGCTGGAAGTGCCGTTCACGACCCCGTTCGCGGCGGTCACTCGCGCGGTGATGACCCGCCTGAGCCAGCAGGAATACGAATCGGTACTCCGCGCGGCAGAAGTACAGACTCGCATCACCCGCGTTGCGCTGCGCGGTGGCGTGTCGGCGATCGTGCGCGAACTGGCCACGGCCACAAAAACTTCGGTGGCGTTTGTCGGAGATCGGATCACCGCGGTGCATCCGGCAAACCAGAAGTCGTTGATCACCGAGGTTCGCGCGGTCGCGGCCACAACCCGCGATCCCAACGCTCCGGCGTCGATCTCGCAGAGCACACCCGAACGGACGCTGACACTGTCCCCCGTCGGCGTCACCGACAGCTGGCACGGCTACCTCGCTATGGCGGGCGCCGGGCCCCTGAGCAATATCGACAGAGTGTTGCTCGGGCATGCGGTCTCGTTGCTCACTCTCGAACTCGAGAAACCGGTTCGACTACGGGCCGAGCGAACTCGACTCAACGCCATGGCTTTCGGGCTCTTACTCGACGGCCGAATCCCCGAGGACGGTGTGCCGTCGTACTTGGATGAAGCGAGCGACACGCACGGCAACGTCCGTGTCGTCCACGTTCGCGGATCCGGACTCGGCCCCGTTCTCCGCGAACTCGACAACGCTCTCGCGCGAGCAGGCCGGCCGTTGTTCGCGCAATCCGAGGACGGTTCGCTGACCGTACTCCTTCGCGGAACCGACACAATCGACACTGCCAAAACACTACTGGCGCAGCTCTCCCCCACCGAGGCGAAGACGGTGCGTGCCGGAATCAGCACCCCTCACCGTCTTCTGGACGCACCGCGCGCACTGGTCCAGGCCCGCGCCGCGGCCAATCTCACGACGGCCACTGCCCGCATTCTCGAGTTCGACGCTCTGAGTGGTTCGACGATTCTGGCATCCGAACCTGCCCGTGAGGCACTGATCGCAATGGCTGCGGACACCATCCCGGTGCTGACCGAACACGACCAGGCACACGGGACCGCACTGGTCGCGTCATTGCGCGCCTATCTCGAGGCAAACGGCCAATGGGAATCGGCCGCAGCCGAACTCGGCGTTCACCGGCACACCCTCCGAGGTCGCATCGCACGCATCGAGGAACTGCTGCAATGCGACCTCGGACAGGCCAGGGTCAGAGCCGAACTGCTGCTCTCGCTACTCGCCTGGGAGGGTCGCTGAACGCTCCGCGGCGTGCACCGAAGCGAAACCGGACGCACCGCGAACGAGTAGTTCGAGTTCGGCGTCGACCGTGCAGAGACGGGCGGTGTCCAGCGCTCCACTGCGGCTCACGCTCGACATCAAAGCCGTGAACCGGCGCACCGCTTGCGGATTGGCGGCGATCCACAACTCGACCACCTCCGGAATACCTTCTCCGAGCGCTCCGGACACGAGGTCCGCGAAACGCGCCGTCAACCTGGCATGGACGGCAGCGCTGCCCATGACCTCCCAATGCGAGGCACCGACGGCAACGTCGACGCCCCCGAGAACGTCGCCCAGATCGAGGGTGTCGGAGAGTTCCCGGTAGATCGCGGCCGCGGCCTGAACCGTCGTATTCTCCTGCAACGCAATGTCAGCCAGGGCGAGCGCCCCGAAAGACGCCTCGATGCGGTCGCTTGCCGACAGCCCTTCGGTGAGAGCCCGCACGGGCGCGGCCCATCGATCGATGTCGGCTCGCGGGTTCACGGTGAACCGGCCGGCTGCTCCCGGACGACGCAACACCCAGCTCATCTCGGATTCCAACAACTGCTGCAAGCGATCGAGAGCCTGCAACTGCTCGGTGGCGCGGAGCTCCGAGTTCAAGATCTCGTGCCGAAGTTCCTCGGTGCCGAGCACTTCGCTGACCACCGCGTAGGCCAGAGCCGCTTCCGGACTGTGGACTCCGAGGTGTTCCTCGAGCCGGAACAGCACGCCGGGGCCGACGCGGTTGACCAGTTCGTCGACCACCGAGGTGATGATGATGTCGCGGCCCAACCGATGTGCGCGGACCGCGTCCGGTGCTGCCTCGACGACGGAGAGCGGGAAGTACTGAGGAAGGCGATCGGCGAAGATCTGATTGTCCGGGACGGTCGACGCCCCCAATTCCGCCGTCAGCACGTTCTTCGACTGCGCCACCAGCACAGCAAGTTCCGGTCGCAGGAGACCCTGCCCGGCACGCGCCCTGACCGCCAGCGCCTTGGCGTCGGGTAGCGATTCTTCGAGGCGCTTCATCGCGCCCGCCGAGACCAGATTCTCGATCAACCGCTCGTGCTGATCGAGTAGGGCGGGAGCGCGGTGCTCGGCCAGGCTGATCGCGAGGGTCTGATCTTCACTGGCCTCGAGTACCGATGCGGCTACCTCGTCCTGAGCCGCCGCAAGTAGTTCATTGCGCGAGGTCGCGTCCAACGCTGCGAGTGCGATCTTGATGTTGACCTCACGGTCCGAGGTAGCCACGCCTGCCGCGTTGTCGATGAAGTCGGCGTTGATTCGGCCTCCGCCAGCGGCATATTCGATGCGGGCACGCTGGGTGAAACCGAGATTACCGCCCTCACCCACGACGGTTGCACGCAACTCGTCAGCGCTGACGCGAACTGCGTCGTTGGACGGATCGGCCGCGTCGACGTTGCTTTCGGTCGACGCCTTCACGTAGGTACCGACGCCACCGTTCCACAACAGGTCCACCGGAGCGCACAGGATCGCTCGGATCAGTTCCTGCGGAGTCAGCTTCTCCTCGGTGATACCGAGGACCTGACGCGCCTCGAGCGGAAGACGGATCGACTTCGCGCTGCGCGGCCAGACGCCACCGCCAGGCGACATCACGGTGCGGTCGAAGTCGTCCCAGGACGAGCGCGGCACGGTGAAGAGACGAGCGCGTTCGGCAAACGTCGTCTCGGTGTCGGGGTTCGGGTCGATGAAGATGTGGCGGTGGTCGAATGCCGCGACCAGACGGATCTTGTGCGAGAGCAACATTCCGTTACCGAACACATCGCCGGACATGTCACCGATGCCCGCGACGGTGAACGGATCTGTGTCGACGTCGAGGTCGCGCTCGGCGAAGTGGCGCCGCACCGCTACCCAGGCGCCGCGAGCGGTGATGCCCATCGCCTTGTGGTCGTAGCCGGCCGAACCGCCGGAAGCAAAAGCGTCGCCGAGCCAGAAACCACGCTCGACGGCGATGCCGTTCGCGACATCGGAGAACCGTGCGGTCCCCTTGTCCGCCGCCACGACGAGGTAGGAGTCTTCACCGTCGTACTCGATTACTTCTGCCGGGTGCACCGCTGCGCCGTCGACGATGTTGTCCACCACGTCCAGCAAGCCGCGGATGAAGGTGCTGTACGACTCCTGCACCTGCGCCGGGGTCGGTGACGACGTGCCCCGAACCACGAACGCACCCTTGGCTCCCGAGGGAACGATCGGCGAATTCTTCACGCTCTGGGTCTTCATCAGACTCAGAGCCTCGGTGCGGAAGTCCTCGTATCGATCCGACCAACGCAGGCCACCACGGGCGACGGAGGAGCTACGCAGATGCACGCCTTCGACATTGGGTGCGCTGACGTAGATCTCGCGGAATGGAACTGTCTTCTGCGGGGTGGAGAGCAACTGCGAGTCGATCTTGAACGACGCGTACGGCAGCGGCTCGCCGGACTCACCGCGCAGGTACCAGTTGGTGCGCAGAGTCGCCTGCAAGAATGAACGCACACCGCGCAAGACGCGATCCTCGTCGAGAGTGTCTGCACCGTCGACTGATTCGTCGATGGCCGCCGCCGCGGTGGCCACGGCCGTCTCACGCGAACCTGCTACTGCGGGATCGAAACGCGCGGTGAAGAGTTCGATTGCCTGCCGTACGAAGAGCGGCTTCGCTGCCAACACTCCGACGATGTAGCTCTCGGACAACCCGATACGAGCCTGAGCGAGGAAACGGCACGCAGCGCGCAGCAACTCTGCGTCGCGCCACGTGATGTCTGCTCGTCCGATCAGACTGGAGAATGCGTCCATCCGGGTCTGTCCGGCGATGACGGCTTCGAAGGCGTCCGCCATCTTCTCCAGCGCACTGCCGTCAAAGGTGCTCGGCTCGAAGGTGAAGTAGTGTGCCGAACCCAGAACGGTCGGAAGCGGGCGGTGCGTCGAAACTCGGAGTCCGAGGGACTCGAAGTTCTCGCACAGATCGGAGAGGGAGGGCTCTCCGGACGGCCACAGCACCACACAGGTCAGATCGTCACTGTTCAGGGCATCGCCCTGACGGAAGACGAGTCGCTGGCCCGCTGCTGCCAATTCGGCGACCAGTTCGAGCGCCGGGTCACCGGATCGATCACCGCCCGCGGGTCTCGATTCTGCAGCTGCGGTCTTGGTCGCCGATGATGTGCTCGCCATTGAACACCCTCCTGGAAATTATTGGATCCGAACACTTTCCAGTGTTGCGTGGATCACCGGAAAGAGGTCGTGCCCGATAGGAGTACCAACCCCCATCGGGCACGACATTTCGGCAGTTGCGGTGAGCTCAGTCGCCCAACCTGATCGGAGCGAGCTCCTCGAACACGTCGCCGGGTCCGGGATTCTCGGTAGGCGCAGCGCCGCCGAGATGGTTGACGACGCCCCATACCGCGTTGATCGCGGTCTGAATCGCGCCCTCGGCCCAGCCGGCAGTCCACGACACGTCGTCTCCGGCGAGGAAGATTCCCCGGTGACGCGGTTCGAGATCATTCTGCACGAAGTGAGAGAACAGGCGCTCCTGGTACCGGTAGTGCCCCGGAAGGTTCGCCTTGAATGCACCCATGAAGTCGCGCTCGGTTTCCCACGACAGCGTCACCGGGCTCGAGATGATGTGGCTGCGGAAGTCCACGCCGGGGTAGATCTCTTCGAGAGAGCGCAGCATGATGTTCATGCGCTCGGTGGCGTCGAGCGCCAGCAGCTTCAGCGAATCGTCCGACCAGGTGTACGACAAGCAGATCAGGCCTGGCTTGCCTTCGCCCTGATCGAGCAGGTAGGTGCCGCGACTCATACGGTCGGTCAGTGTCATCGACACCGAATCACGGCCGGTCACGGGGTCCTTGTCCTTCCAGAACGGGCGGTCGACGAGAACGAACACCTTGGTCGAACCCATGTAGTGAGTGCGCTCGATCGCAGTCCAGTGATCGATCGGGAACAGATCGTCGTCACACCTGATGTTGTTGAGCAGCATCCAACTCTGCACTGTCACAACGGCACTCGCATACGTGCGAATGAAACCTTCGGAGTCCGTGACCGTGATGTTGCCGGGCTCGGTACGCCGGAGTTCGGTGACGCGGGGACGCGTCTCGCCGTCGTTGAGCGAAGCGACCGTAGTACCGGCAGGCCAGTGCGCCATGTTCGCCGGTGCGCGGTTCCACAACCGCATCGGCAGCTGCTGCGATCCGCCGACGATGCCGCGGTGGTCGTCGTCGGCGGCCGTGATGACCACACGAAGGATTTCGAGAATCGAGTTGGGGTAGTCGGTATCCCAACCGCCCGTACCGAATCCGACCTGCCCGAACACTTCCCGCATGTGGAAGGACTTGAAATGCTTCGACGCGGCGAGGAATCCGTAGAACGTCTGGTCGTCGTAGCGCACCACGAGGTCGTTCCAGATCCGCTTGATTTCTGCGGTGTCGCGGTCACGAATGGCCTGCTGCAACGGAATCAGATCGGCATGCTCTTCGAGAGTGCGCTGCCAGGCTTGCGCCACCTCGGTGTAGATCGGCGGCAGATCCTCGAGAGTGTGCGCGTAGTGGCTCTCACCCTTGAGGTCGATGACCGTGCTTGGTGTGACCTCGGCAAGAGGATTGGGGAACTCTTCGGTCTGCAGACCCAGTTCGTTCAGGTAGTGGAACAACGTCGTCGACGACGGTGGGAAACGCATTGCGCCCATCTCGGCGACCACCCCGGGGTGCCCGTCGAACTCGACCGACCGCATCCGGCCACCGATCTGATCAGCTTCGTAGACAATCGGTTTGAGACCGACCTTGAGCAACTCGTAGGCCGCGATCATGCCGGAGAGTCCACCACCGATCACGGCAACTTCTGTACCCAGTGCCAGATCGGGCACCGAGCCGAGTCCCGCCGGACTGGAAACGTAGTCGTCGTACGGGAACGGAAAATCCGGTCCGAACATCGTGAGGGGCGGCTGCTTGCCGGGTTCCGAGGAACTGTCCGGAGCTACTGGGATGGTCATCTACGGTTCTCCTTGGAGACAGTCGTGACAGAAAGGTCTGGATACAGATCGAGGCGTCGATCGTCGAGATGCGTGTTGAGGGTGCGCGATTGCGCGACGGTGGCGGCGGCGATATCCGCGAAGAGCAATTCCTGGCCGCCCCCTGCCCGCGCCAACTCGGCACCGTCGGGCGCGATGGCGCACGAGAGACCGCAGTAGGTCAGCTCGGTTTCGGCGCCGCAGCGATTGACGTAGGTGACAAACATCTGACTCTCGTATGCGCGGGCCGGAACCACTTGCTGCGCAATGTGTTCGTACGGAGTCATCAACCCCGTCGGCACGATGAGCCATTCGGTACCGGCGTCGGCATGGGCCCGAACCGCTTCGGGAAATTCCACGTCGTAGCAGATCAACAATCCGCAGCGGATGCCCTCGAAATCGAACCCGACCACCAGGGTCTCACCTGGCCGGAAATATTCGCGGTCGAGCGTGCCGAACAGGTGCGTCTTGCGGTAGTGCGCAAGCGAAGTGCCGTCGCGGTCCACCACCTGCACGCTGTTGTAGACGTCTCCCCCGTCGAGTTCGGGGTAACCGTAGACGACGGCAATGCCTGCGCTGCGAGCCATCTCGGCGACGGAATCGAAGATCGGGCCGTCGGCCGGTTCCGCGCGCAGCGACACCAGTTCGCCGATGTCGTAGCCGGTTGCAGACATCTCCGGCGTCACCAGGATCTTCGCACCGGATGCCGCGGCCTCGCGGGCAGCGGTGTCGATTGCAGCGAGGTTGAACTCCACCGACGCAAAGGTGTCCGGGGTGGTGAGCGGACCTTGGAACAGGCCAACTCGAACTGAATCGACATGCATGGTGCGCTCCTTCAGGAGTTCCGTGACGCCAATTTTCGACGGTGTGTGTGACGGGGACAACTACCAGCGTGACGGGTGCCGCCAATCATGTCAACTCTTGTTTCCTAAGAATCAACATTCACGGATTCGAGTCTCACGAAGGCGACGCGCGTGGCCCTTCCGGCAATGCCGGATTCAAGACCCACAGAACCTTCGCCAGAACCGAGCCTTCGGCCTGAAAACTATGGTTGTGCGTCGGCGTGAATGTAAAGGAATCGCCCGCCGCAAGCACGACGTCTTCGGCATCGACGGCCTCACCGTTCGGATCCGTCCGACCGCCCTCGAACGAGACCCGCAAGCCGCCCTCCAACACGTGCACGAAGTTCACGTCGATCGGCAGACTGTAGAACTCCTGACCACTTCCGCCGCCTGGTTCCAGCTCGCCGAGCAGCACCTGAATTCGACGCTCGTTGGTAGGCGTGAGCAGGTACTCCGTCATCTTTTCGCCACCGAAGCTGATTTGCGGCATGGCGTCGGCGCGGACCACTTCACCGGCGGACGCATTCTCGAACAGGGATCCGACGGGGATCTCGAGCACTGCGCACACCTTGATCAGGGTCGCCACCGACGCGTTGACGTGATCGCGCTCGAGTTTCGAGAGGTACCCCTTCGTCACACCACATGCCTCGGCCAGGTCGTCGAGGGTCAACCGCTTCGACTGACGTGCCGCCTTGAGCCTCGCCCCGATGCGCGGTCCGACCGGCTCGACCGCTTCCTTCGCCTTGGCCACTGAACCCACTCCTTCACGACCGCCGTGTCCCTTTCAGGAAACAGGGGTTGACAACCGAGCCTCTTGAAGAAACCATACTTGCTCAGAGAGCTACATCACTGAAGGGCGCCCGGTGTGCGCCGAATCGAGAGCAGGGACCTCTGCACATGGCTACCAACAACCCCGGATCGTTCATCGGACCCGTCGACGCCACGCGCGTCCCCCGCTACGCCGAGCCGACCACTTTTGCGCGTCTGCCGCGCCTCGACGAGGTCTCGCGCGCCGACGTGACAATCCTCGGCATCCCCTTCGATTCGGGTGTCAGCTACCGCCCCGGCGCTCGGTTCGGTCCGGGACACATCCGCGCTGCGTCGAAGCTGCTGCGTCCGTACAACCCCGCGCTCAAGGTCTCGCCCTTCGCCAACCAGCAGGTTGCCGATTTCGGTGACATCGGCGTCAACCCCTTCGACATTCAGGAAGCTCTCACGACGGTCCAGTCCGCCGTCACCGACCTGCGCGCCGACGGTTCCTCCGTGCTCACGCTCGGCGGCGACCACACCATCGCACTGCCGATCCTGCGCTCACTGGCCCGCGATCACGGCCCGATCGCCGTCCTGCACTTCGACGCTCACCTCGACACCTGGGACACCTACTTCGGTCAGCCTTTCACCCACGGCACCCCCTTCCGCCGCGCCAGCGAAGAAGGCCTGATCGATATGGAGCGCTCGCAGCACATCGGCATCCGTGGACCGCTCTACAGCGAGAAAGACCTCGAAGACGACCGCGTCCTCGGCTTCCAGGTGATCCGCAGTGACGACTACGAGGTCGACGGCGTCGCCAGCATCGTCGAGCGCATGCGTAAGCGCCTCGACGGTGGCCCGGTGTACGTCTCCGTCGACATCGACGTGCTCGATCCTGCCCACGCTCCGGGTACCGGAACACCCGAAGCGGGCGGCATGACCTCTCGCGAATTGTTGAACACACTGCGCGGGTTGGTGGGACTCAACGTGGTCGGCGCCGACATCGTCGAGGTAGCGCCGGCGTACGACCACGCCGAGATCACCGGTATCGCAGCGGCTCACGTCGCTTACGAGTTGCTGTCGGTGCTCGCACTCAATCGCTGAAGCAGCACAACGGTATCCGTGGTGTGATGCATCTCGGGGTTCGCGGGAAGATCACGTTCCCGCGACTCCGAGACCAACACCTTCCAACCATCGGTGAACAACGACTCCACATATTCCGGGGTATGCAGCATGGCCCGATGATGTTCGGTGGGCGACTCGTGGGGTGAGTGGCCCACTATCAGAAGATGCCCATCCGGCGCGACCAAATCACCGAGCGCCCGGAACAATTCCCCGCGCGCGGGTTCGAGCATGTGGAAGAACTGCGCGGACACCAGATCGAACGAGCGCCCCTGCGGATCCCACTTCGTCAAGTCGGCTTCCAGCCATTCGATGTCGACGCCCTCGCCTTCGACGTGCGCCTGGGCGCGACCGAGCGCAACCGACGAGATGTCGGTGCCGGTGACCTGCCACCCGCGACGCGCCAACCACAAAGCGTCGGCGCCTTCACCGCAACCGACGTCCAGTGCGGTGCCCGGCTCGAGGCCGGAGGCCTCGGCAATCAACTGTGGGTTGGGATTTCCGCTCCACCGCGCTGGGCGTTCTTCGTACAGCGAGTTCCAGAATTGTGCGTCCGCCTTGGCGTACGGGTTCTCGGTAGTGTCGGAGTTCTCGTGGTGATCGTGGTGTTCGTGGCTCATTCATCCAGGATGAACGACCTTCCACAACTCACGCAACCATCTTTGCTGAAACAGCAATTTCTCCATTTTCGACGCTCTGCTAACGTCACGCTTCGTGGCAGGTGGATTTCCCGTGTTTCGTCTCTACTGCAACTCAGAGGGCTCACACGTTTTGTGTTGTGCGCATTTCCCCGAGTTCAGCGGTTCGAACGCGGACGAAGAGTTCACCACCCAGCAGAGTTTCGACCGCGCAGTCGAGAAGATGCTGCGCGAGGCGTCCTTCGAACCAACAACCCTGACGTTGGTGGGCGAGCAACAGGGATATCCAGTCGGAGACCACCTGTTCGATGCGACGGTTCCGCGAACCGGCAGCGTCTCCTTTGCCTTTCAAGAAGCCGGACCGCCGTGGATCGTTCTCGGCCTCGATGTTTCTTCTGAAAAATTCTGGTCCGAGATCGACGAAGACGAAGATCTCCTCGCCCTCGGCCCGATCTCTCCGTTGACGTCGGTCCCTGCTGTTGTACTCACTGCAACCGGGTGGCCACAGCGAAATGACCTCGACTCACCTTGAGCTGAACTGGTTCATCACCCCGGTTCTCGTGAGATCGAACAAAAATCGGCATGATTTTCGTGAAGATCGACCGAGATGCCCGTCACGTCCTACGCCAAGATTTAGCGGTCACACTCGACTGCGCCCTCACGAATTTCGCTCGGGCCCTGGCTCCTTCACGGAGGCACAATGAAACACCGCTCTTATCCGGCACTTGCAACGGCCGCGGGGCTCGCACTCGTGTTGTCGGCTTGCAGCTCGGGAGGCACGTCCTCGGGCTCCGACGGCGGTGAACCTCTGACAGACGGAACCTTCCGTTATGCGTTGCAAGCCGATCCGGGTGCACTCAACCCGATCATGTCCGGCTCCGCGGCAACCGCTGACATCTCGAGGCTGGCCTACGACTCCCTGGTCTACCAGGATCCTGACACCAGCGAATTCAAACCATGGTTGGCAGAAAAATGGGAAGAGACGCCCACCTCCGCTTCCTTCACCATCCGCGAAGGAGTGACCTGTACCGACGGGTCGACGCTGAACGCACAGACCGTCGCGAACAACATCAACTTCGTGGCCGATCCGGCCAACGGTTCACAACAGCGCGGCACTACGGTCCCCGTAGGCGCTTCGGCGACTGCCGATCCCGCGACCCGCACCATCACGGTCACCACTCCGGCACCGAGCCCCTTCCTCCTCCTCACAGTCAGTCGCCTCCCGATCATGTGCGACGCCGGACTCGCGGACCCGACCGCCTCGAACAAGAAGTCCCTCGGTTCCGGGATGTTCGAAGTCACCGAAGTCGCCGCCAACGACCACTACACGTTCGAGCGTCGTGACGGCTACAACTGGGGCCCCGACGACACCACCTCCGACACACCGGGCGTCCCCAAGACCGTCATCGCTGTCATGGCGCCCAATGTCAGCACCGCCGCAAACCAGCTTCTCTCCGGCGAACTCAACGCATCTCCGATCGCCGGTCCGGACAAGGACCGGATCGAAGCCGCCAATTTCACCTCGATCAATCGCCCGATGCCGTCCGGTCAGATGTACTTCAACCAGATCGCGAGTAATCCCACCAGCGATCCCGCTGTTCGCAAAGCACTCATCCAGGGAGTCAATCTCGACGATCTGGCAGAAGTTATCACTGCCGGCCAGGGCACCCGCGCTACAAGTCTTGTCGGCGTAGAGCCCCGCGCCTGCGTGTACGACTCCGTCACCGGCAACATTCCGGACTACGACGTCAGTGCGGCTAAGGCAACTTTGGATGCTGCCGGCTGGACCGCGGGGCCGGACGGAAAACGAAGCAAAGACGGAAACCCGTTGACACTCCGCCTCTTCTACGCGGGAGGCGAAGAAGCTCGCAGCGCAGCAGCCGAACTCGCTCAGGCCGCATGGTCGGATCTCGGCGCAACCGTCGAGGTGACGGGAGCCGACCAGAACAAGGTTGTCGACGTCATGCTCAGCGGTAAAGACAACAATCAGTGGGACATCGCATGGATCCAGATCAACAATTCGATTCCCAGCGGGTTCACCCCGTTCTTCACCGGGCCCGCTCCGGCAGCAGGTAAGAACTTCTCTTCGATCAACAACCACGCCTACGAAGCAGCAGTGGCCAAGGCCTCCGGCTTGACCGGCGACGCGGCTTGCGCAGAGTGGGCGGACGCCGAGTCGCAGATCACCAAGACGGTGTCCGCGGTGCCGTTTGCGAATACGAACATGAGCTTCTACTTCAACAAGGCCGGGCTCGCATTCGGTAAGTCCTTCATCGGGTCTGCACTGCGTCTCTACCAGTAGTCCGTCGACCGAACCTTGTGCCCCAACGAGATACGTCAGATCAGTGCGATCTGACGTATCTCGTTGCCACGCCTATTGTCTAAAACCTCCGGCCAGACACCGCTCGCCGATCGCTCGGCACATCGATTGACGGACTCGTCCAGAGCGTCCGTGTCGACAAACCATCGACGTTCTCCGAGTTGGTCGTCCTCGAACGAGAACGCCTTTCGCATCGTCACGCGAAATCCCTCGGCAGGCATCAGCGGCGGAAAGTCTTTCTCGTCCCGCACCGGTTTCGGAAGTCCTTGCCTCACAGCGAATGTACGACGGATCTCGATGCTGAACATGACGACCACGGTATTAATGCAAATGTAGCGACGCTCTAGGAACGGACGAGCCTCGCAATCGCGTCGGTCGCTTCCTTCACCTTTGCCTCCGCCTCGGGACCACCGTCAACGGCAGCTTTGACGACGCAATGGCTGATGTGGTCCTCGAGCAGTCCCATGGCCACCGCGTGGAGAGCCTTGGTCATCGCCGAGACCTGCGTGAGAATGTCGATGCAGTACTTGTCCTCGTCGACCATGCGCTGCAGGCCGCGAGCTTGACCCTCTATGCGACGCAGACGCCCCAGGTAGTCGCCCTTGGCGGTGATGTAGCCGTGCGAATCACTCGTGCAGCATGCATCGCCGGCCGTATCGCTGCTTGGAGCACTGCCTACTTCTGTCGCTTCCAACATTCGATGTCCTCCTGTTCGTCAACGCGTGACTTCGCAACAATTCTCGTTTCCGGGGCGATGTGCGGATACTCTTCGGCTTCCGTTGTCCTGCAGAGCAATCACTGCGCACATCGCCAGGCACTTCGCTACTGCACGAACAGATGGGTGCATGGTGATCGCCCATGCCCGTTTTCCCGTTGCTGCGAGACTCATTCGGTCTCAGTGCCCGTGGCGCGAGTGGCTCGAGTGTTCGACCCCAGGAGTGGTCGCATTGTCGGCAGTCAGAGTGAATTCCGCCGTACGCACCACTTCGCCATGTTTGAAGTCCAGGAACAACCGGTAGTCCTCAGCGCTCGGCATGTTGGCGTCGAAGGTGATTGCCGGTCCAGCCGGCGTGACACCGTCACCGGGATGACCGTCCGGATGCACATGGAGATATGCGAGGTCGGAAGCACGCAACGCGACCAGATGCCCGTACGCGGCAAGGTAGGGCTGCAAGTCCGTGACCGGGATTCCGTCACGACTGACCGAGAGCGTGAGCTTCGATGTCTGGCCGGCATGGGCCGCACCTTCGAGAGAGACGGTATAGCCGTCGACCGTCGTGGCGGCAGCAGCGGCGGGCAACGGCCGAGGATCATAGGAGCCGGCGACGCGTACATCCGCACTCAGCGTCATTCCGTCACCGCCGTCCGGGGTGAAGTCAGCGAAGACTCGGTAGTCTCCCGCGTGATCGAAATCGACTGACACACGCCAGTTTCCGTTCTCGTCCAATTCGGGATGCACGTGCTGGAATCCGGTCAGGTCCAGACCGACCACGATCAGATGCAACTGCTTGTCGTGGGTGTCCGTGTACCGGGTCAACGGAGTTCCAACCGAATCCAGGATCCGGAACTGCAAGGGGACATGGCTGCCGACGGCCGCCTCCGACGTTGCCAATTCCAGTGTGTAGCCGTTGTCGCTGAACATCTTGCCCTCCAAAGATTGGGTCGGCAGCACTTCCGTTGCCGTCTGCGTCGGGTTCGACACTCCTTGAAATCGAACCTGTTGCAATTTGTACCATACCCCCCTAGGGTATGCAACGAACTACTCGAACACCCTGAATTCACTCGAAGGAGATCCGATGCGCATCTACGCAGAGCGCCGGCCGAATGAGTTCCAAGAACAGCATTTCCCCGCGCACCTCGACGAAGCGCTGCGCCGATGTCGCCCAGGCTCGCTTTCGACACCCCTTGACCACACGAGCATCACCTATACCCCGTACAGGTAAGGAACTCAGAATGTCCACACAACCGAAATCCACCCGTAAGTGGTGGGCGTTGGCGTTGATCGCCGCCGCTCAGTTCATGGTCATCATGGACACCTCCATCATCGGTGTCGCTCTCCCCCAGATGCAGAGCGATCTCGGCTTTTCCCAAGAAGGCCTGACCTGGGTCTTCAATGCGTACGTCATCGCGTTCGGCGGGCTACTCCTACTCGGCGGCCGCCTGTCCGACCTGTTCGGCGCCCGCAGAGTGTTCTCCGCTGGTTGGCTGATCCTGCTGATCGGCTCCGTTGTCGCCGGTGCCGCCGGTAACGTGGCGGTCGAACTTGCGGGCCGCGCAGTTCAGGGCGCAGGCGCCGCACTCATCGCGCCCTCGGCGCTCACCCTGCTGATGATGCTGTTCGGCAGCACGCAAAAGGAAATGACCAAGGCGCTGTCCATCTACGGCGCTGCCGCCCCGGCAGGCGGTACGGCCGGCGTGTTCCTCGGCGGCGTCATCACCGAATACACCAGCTGGCCTTGGGTGTTCTATCTCAACATTCCCATCGCTGTCATCGCACTGATCGCCACGCCCTTCCTGATGCCGAACGCACCGGCGCGTACCGGGTCGATCGACTTCCTCGGCGCACTGGCCGTCACCGCAGGCCTCGCTGTCGGAGTCTTCGGCATCGTCAGGGCACCTGACGTCGGATGGGGATCCGGGCAGACGTGGCTGGCACTCGCCGTTTCGGCCGCTCTGCTGGGTGCATTCGTATTGATCCAGTCGAAGCGTCGTGAGCCTCTGGTGCGTCTGGGAATCTTCAAGGCGCCCAACCTCGGTGCCGCGAACATCGCTCAGCTCGTGCTCGGCGCCGCCTGGATACCGATGTGGTTCTTCCTGAACCTGTATCTGCAGCAAGTGCTCGGATACAGCGCCTTCCCGGCCGGCGCGGCGCTGCTGCCGATGACGATCTTCGTCATGCTCGGCATGGTCGTCGTAGCACCACGGGCCATGGCGCGCTTCGGTGCAAAAGCAATGATCGTAACCGGATTGCTGGTACTGGGAATAGGTTTGGGTTGGATGTCGCTGATCCGGCCCACCGGCAACTTCTGGGTCGACGTACTGCCGGCGTCTCTGGTGGCTGCCGCAGGTATGACGCTGGCGTTCATTCCTTCACTCGGTACGGCGATTTCGGCCGCGCGTCCGGAAGAGGGCGGATTGGCCTCCGGCATCGTCAACGTCAGTTACCAGGTCGGCTCGGCTGTCGGCCTCGCGGTGATGACCGCGATCGCAGCAGTGTTCGGCGCTGATCAACTCGGTGACCTGACGGAGTTGACGAACGGTTTCTCCGCCGTATTCCTCGGAGCAGCCGCCATCGCAGTGGTGGGCGCAGCAATCACCGCTGTCGTGATGCGGTCGACCAAGGTCGAGGATCCTCGAACCGTTCAATCCACCGTCAATTCTTGACCAACTCCGGTGGTGGGGTGGGCCGGCGACCCCCGGCCGAACCCACCACCGGCGGAACACTTAGGACTCGTTATGTCGCGCCTTGCATCTCTCACTCCCGCCACAGCTGTCGGTACATCGAAAGACCTTCTCGCCGAACTCGTCAACCGTCACGGACAGGTCGGTGACATGGTCGCGGCGATGGCTCATTCGCCCGCCGTGCTGGGTGGCTATCTGCAACTCAGCCGGGCAATGAAGCGAGCGAAACTCAGCCGCAAGATCACCGAGCGAATCTCTATCGCTGTGCAGGTCCAGCAAGGTTGCGCTGTTTGCCTCGAAGCCCACGTCGTCGCCGCGCACGCCAACAGGGTCGAGGCGGACGAGATCGAGCGTGCCCGCGCGGGCACATCGGCCGATCCCGCCATCGCGGCAATGATCGAATTCGGACTTCGCGTCTATCGGGAGCCTGCCTCGATTTCCGACGAACACATCGCGGGCATTCGAGCGCACGGCTACGGTGATCGCGAGATCGCTGACGTAGTCGGAATCGTCGCCCTCAATGTCCTGACCGGAGCTTTCAATCTTGTCGCGGGAGTGAAACCAGATGAACCGGACCGCTAGGACCGCACCGGTACGGAACAGCATGCACCTGTTCTTGATTCGCGACTATCGCCTGCTCTTCAGCGCCCAGATCATTGCGTTGTTCGGTACCGGGTTGGCGACGGTTGCGCTGGGTCTACTCGCCTACGAACTCGCCGGACCGAGCGCCGGAGCTGTGCTGGCCACCGCGCTGACGATCAAGATGTCCCTGTACGTCGTGATCGCTCCACTCGCGGCGGCATACGTAGACCGGTTGCCGAGACGGGCTTTCCTCGTCGCGCTCGACGCCATACGCGCAGCGGTTGTGCTCGCCTTGCCCTTCGTCAGCGAGATCTGGCACATCTACGTGCTGGTAGGCGTTCTGCAAGCTGCGTCGGCAGCGTTCACTCCCACGTTCCAGGCAGTGATTCCCGACATCGTGACCGACGAGGCCGATTTCACCCGCGCGCTGTCGGCGTCGCAGGTCGCCTACACGATGGAGAGCCTGCTCAGCCCCGTTCTCGCCGCGATCGCGCTTTCCTTCATGACATTCAATCTGTTGTTCGTCGCCACCTCCGCGGGCTTTGCCGTCTCGGCGCTGCTCGTGCTGGCCACCCGAATCCCCGACGCTCGTACCAGTACTCACCGCAAGGCGTGGGATCGGATCGCGTCAGGAGTGCGGATCTTCGTGACCACGCCGCGACTGCGCGGCATCATGGCACTCAATCTCGTGGTGGCAGCAGCCGGTTCGATCGTCGTGGTCAACACCGTCAACTACGTCCGCGACAAGCTCGGTGGAACCCAATCCGACGTGGCGTGGATGCTTGCCGCGTCAGGCACCGGCACGTTGGTAACCGCGCTGCTTCTCCCCCGCGTTCTCGACCGAACCGCCGAACGCACTGTGATGACAGCAGGTTCCGTTGTCCTGGTCTTCAGTGCCGGCGCCGCAGCCTCCCTCGCCGTGGCAGGAATATTCACGTGGATACTGACTGCCGCAGTGTGGGCACTCGTCGGCGCCGGGATGGCAATGATCGTCACTCCGACCGGAAAAGTACTTCGGCGCTCCGTCGACCCCGCAGGTATACCGGAGGTGTTCGCAGCCCAGTTCTCCCTGTCACACCTCGCCTGGCTTGTCACCTATCCGATCGCCGGATGGGTTGGTTCGAGCGCGGGATTTGCGGTCACCTGGAGCATCCTTGCAGCGCTTGCCGCAGTGGGAGCCGTTGCAGGATTTGCACTTTGGCATCGGGAGACAGTTGCTGAATTGCCCGTACAGGCGACCTACGAAACCACGCGAGGCGAATGCACCTTGGCGGCTACCCAGTGCGCGTGCGCTCGCGCCGTCTGATGTCGACGGTCCGCCCGAACCCCGACCGCGCTACAACGAAGTGTTGGTGCAGACATCGCCTGCACCACCACTTTTGACTCAGCTCACGGCTGCGTACTTGCTCGGATTTGCGTCGAATCGAGGACCACATCCCTTGCAGCAGAACCAGTACCGATTGCCTTCGAAGTCACGGAACAGTCCTTCCGCTTCGGCACGCGCCTTCTCGATCACACTGCCGGGCATGACCCGGCATTCGACGAGTTCACTACCCCCAGAGTTCAGTAGGTCTTTCCCGCCGGTCGGCATCGCCGTACCGACAGCGCCATTGACGTCAGCTTTCGGGGTATTTCCACAGCCACAACTACTCATTGAGATTCCTGTTCTCTTGCGGAACGGATGTGGCCCGCAAAGCGAGCCTGACACCACCAATATACCCCCCATAGGTATAGTATATAGATCCCGAAGATGCGCGTGGCTCGACAACTCGCCCTATAAACCATTGCGGGAGAATAAGTAATCCGTCGCATGATCCCCCACGACCTGCAGCATCACGACACAACTAACTCTATACCCACTGGGGGTATAGGATAGGTCGGGGCATCGACCATCCATGTCCGCAAGGTCGTCGACGAAGAGGCTCAATGAAGAACTGGACAGCAATCGGTAGCAGCCGATTCGCCGTGGTTGGAGCTTTGCTGTTGGTTGGCGTGCTCTGGGGAAGCTCGTTTCCCCTGGTTGCCGTGGCAGCACCAACTCTCGGCGCCGTCGGCACGACGCACGGCCGCTTCATTGTTGCAGCGTTGGTTCTCGCGCTGATAACGGCTTCCAGCAGATCGACTTGGCGCGCGGTCGGTCACCGATTTCCTGCATTCCTACTGCTGGCAGCCCTCAACGTCGCTGGGCCCCTGACGCTTGTCGCAACTGCGATCGTCGGCCTCAACTCGTCGACGGCGTCGATCCTGAATGCCACGACGCCGATGTTCACCGTATTCGTCGCCGCTTTCTGGCTTCGACAAAAGATCACCTGGCAAAAACTCTCGGGGGTCGCGATCGGCATTGCCGGTGTCTCGGTGCTCGTCGGCGGAATTCCGTCGGCGATCGACAGCCGCGCAATGCTGGCCATCGGCGCATCTTTGACTGCGGCGTTGCTGTACGCAGTCGGAGGTGTCTACGCACGAAAGTCGTTCCAGGACACTCCGCCGATGACACTCGCCCTCGGCCAGCAACTTGCCGCAGTTACCCTCTTGATGCCTGTGTCCGCCGTCGCTCCCCCACCGGGGCCCATAACCGTCGGTCCACTCATCGCCGTGGCAGCCCTGGGACTGGGGGCTACCGCCGGTGGCTACCTGGTCTACTTCTGGATCATTCGTCAGGCGGGTCCAGTCGCGGCATCCGCAGTCACTCTTCTCGTTCCGATTTCGGCATCAGCTATCGGAGTGCTGTGGTTGGACGAGCCTGTCACCTTCGCACTCGTCGGCGGGCTTGTCATCATTCTGGCCGGAGTCGGCTTGCTCCTGGATCTTCCACCGACGCGAGATTCATCCCGCAGGGTTGCCCCGGAACGGGTGGTCAGCGAGGACGAACGGACGGTCAGCGGCTGATCGGAGCAGTCCAAAGACCCACCAGTGCGTCGACGAGGTCGGTCGTGAAGTCCTCCCACGACGTGACCTCGTCCTGCCCTTCTTCGGCAAGCGCGCGCTCACGTTCGGCGAACATGTGCACGATCGCATTGCGTCCGATGTCCGCGCGAGCGCGTCGAACACTCATCGGCATGTCAGTGAGACAGGCTGAAAGTCCGCGAAGCGTCTCCTGCAGGGTGGGCGAGGCCAGTACTTCGTCGTAGACGATTTTCCGCAGGACTGGATCGGCGAGAATCTGCGCGCTGAACCGCGCGTACCAGGTCGGGCCACCCATTTCGGCGTAGTGATCGGTCGACGCCCGAACCAGACACGAAATCCAGTCACGAACGTTTGTGGACCCTTCGATCTCACGCAGCAGTTCGCCACGCTTCTTCTCGACCTGCTGGGAATGCTTGTTCACGATCGCCCGGACCAGGTCGGTCTTGGTCCCGAAGTGATATCCGACGGCGGCATTGTTGCCCTGACCTGCCGCCTCGCTCACCTGACGATTCGAAACCGCGAAGACTCCATGCTCGGCGAACAACTGCTCGGCGACGGAGAGAATGCGGTCTCGGGTTGCAGCAGAGCGCGCGGAATTTGCGGCGCCGCCGACGTCGGCCGACGCATCCTCAGTCCTCGTAGTCATGAACACCATCATCGTCGACCATCCGAAGCTGCTCGGCACCGGAGATGTTCGTCACGATCGAAGGCACACCCTTCCGTTCAGTCAGTCACTTGATTTAACTTTAGTTCAAGCAACTGACTTAAATCACTTTTCTTTCTTCCTCCGATGGAGTTACCGCAATGTCGTCAAACACTTCTCCACCACCGACAACGCCGCCACAAACCTCGAAGTCACCAGCCACCACCGCAGTGGTGGCGGTTCTGGCATTCTCCGGCATCGTCGTCTCGCTCATGCAGACGCTGGTCATCCCGATCATCCCGCACCTCCCGGAGTACTTGAACGCTCCCGCGTCCGATACCGCGTGGGCGGTGACCGCCACCCTGCTCGCAGCTGCCGTCGCCGTCCCAACCATGGGCCGCTTGGGCGACATGTTCGGCAAACGGCGTCTTCTTCTGATCAGCATGGCGCTGTTGGTAACCGGTTCGGTGGTCGGAGCCCTCAGTTCGAGCGTTATCCCCCTCGTTGCTGGCCGAATCCTCCAGGGCCTTGCGGCCGGCGTCATTCCGCTGGGCATCAGCGTGATGCGCGACGTGCTTCCGCCCAAGAAGCTCGCCGGCGCTGTTGCGATGATGAGTGCTTCGCTGGGAGTCGGTGGCGCTCTGGGGCTTCCGATCGCGGCTTTGATCGCCGAGTACGCCGACTGGCACGTCCTGTTCTGGGCGTCAGCCGTGCTCGGCGCTCTTGCGGCCGTTCTTGTTGTCGTCCTGGTCCCCGAATCGACGGTTCGCACAGGTGGAACGTTCGACTTCGGCGGGGCAATCTCGCTCTCAGCCTCCCTCATCGCTCTACTACTGGCCATTTCCAAGGGGGGCGACTGGGGTTGGACAAGCACGCTCACGCTTTCCCTGTTCGGCGCCGCGATCCTGATGTTCGGATTCTGGGCTTGGTGGGAACTACGCACCCCCAAGCCGCTGGTGGATCTACGCGTATCCATCCGCCGCCAGGTGCTCTTCACCAACCTCGCATCCATCGTGTTCGGATTCGCGATGTTCGCCGCCAGCATGGTCTTTCCCCAGGTAGTCCAGTTGCCTGAAGTCACTGGTTACGGCCTAGGCGGTTCGATGCTCACCGCAGGTCTGGTCATGGCTCCCTCCGGCATCATCATGATGCTCGTCTCTCCACTGTCCTCACGCATCACCAATTCGCACGGCCCCAAGGTGACGCTCATGCTCGGCGCCGTTGTGGTCGCAATCGGTTACGGCATCGGCATTTTCGCCATGCACTCTATCTGGGAACTGATCGTGATCGCAGTGATCATCGGTGCCGGTACCGGTATGGCTTACGGCGCGATGCCCGCTCTCATCATGGGGGCTGTTCCTCCGTCCGAGACCGGTGCAGCCAACAGCTTCAACACCCTGATGCGCTCCCTCGGTACATCATTCGCCAGCGCCATCGCGGGTGTCGTCATCGCCCAGATGACCATGTCCATCGGTGGGGCAACGCTGCCGTCGGAGAACGCTTTCCGCGTCGTCATGGCCCTCGCTGCCGGATCCGCCGTCATCGCACTCGTCCTGGCCGGTTTCCTCCCTCGGTTCAACAGCTCCAACTCCCGCAAGGAGATTGGAAGCGAACACACCGACACGTCCCGGACCGCGTCGAAGGATTCCGTCCCGACACACTGAGCCAGCATGCAAGACGCATTGTCGGCCCCGGCGGAGTTGAACTCCGCCGGGGCCGACGCGTTTCATGCCTTTTGCTGTTGATACACCTGCGGACTGCAGTTTCGTGACATGCTCCGTTGAGATGGGTGCTCGTTCGATACTCGGGGAAAGGATGCCGCGATCGCCGCTCCTCGTGCTGACGTCGCCCTTGCCGTCGCCACTGCTGCCGTTCTAGGCATAGGCGTCGGTGTTCTTCTTGCCGATGTCATCGCCGGCCTGGCTGCAGGTGCGGGTGCTGCGGTGGTATTTCGGTTTGCACTTCGGATGATCAATACCCGAAGGTGAGCGTTTGCCGAGGGTCCTACTTCAGGACACGGATCGCCGAGCCAGGAAGGATTCCGCTCGATGGCGGGTAGATCGACGTTGCGCCGTTGAAGAACATGTGAGCGGGAGTCGTGGATACCGGCAGCAGGTCGATGTCGTTGAACAATGCCCGCTCACTTTCCTCCCAGACCTTGCAGGACTCATCACCGGGAAGAAGCGAAGCCTCAGTGGACAATTCGATGTACTTCTTGTTGTCGAGGGAAGCGAAGTTCACTCCTTCAGGCTTCGGTGGGCCAGTAAAGTACTTGGCAAAGATACTCGGCGTATCGCTCCCCAGCGTCAAACCGATGGAAACGTCCCACGACGACAGATCGGTGGTGCTGAATGTGTTGGCGATGACGAAACTGTAGTCGCCACCGGTCAGTTTCACCTTCGCGCCCAGTCCTTCCCACTGGGTTGCCACGTATTCCGCGGCGGCAGAGTTCGTATCGCGTGAGTTGTTGAAAATCACGTTGAGGGCAAGCGGTCGCCCGTCCTTCGTCAGGACGCCGTCGGCCCCCGCCTTCCAGCCTGCGTCGGACAATGTCTTCTTTGCTGCATCGACGTCGAACTCGGGGATCGTCCCTTCGACACTGTTGTAGTCGCAGGCAAGGGGTTCCGAAACCGCGAGGGCGCGTGCGCGGGTTCCTTTTCCGCCGGTGGTGATCTCGGTGTAGTCGTCCAGATCGACTGCTTGAACGAGCGCCTGCCGCACAGCACGGTCCGACGTGGGTAGAGATGAGAAATGGTTGAAGATGAACTCGCCGGACAGCGTGGTGTAGGTCTTCGAATCCAGACCCGCGGCCAAGACTCGTTCCTCGTCCGAACCTGTCACTGCCGCGGCATTCACTCCGCCGGTGAGAACAAGATTCGCAGTCGTACTCGGATCAGTGACAATCTTGATCGTCACCGTCTTCGGCACCCCGAGAGTGTCGGAAGTGGTCTCCCCGTTCGGACTCCAGGTGTAGCCGTCGCGGCGTTCCATCGTGATGTGATCATTGGGAACGACTTCGGTGACCTTGAACAGACCCGTTCCGTTACTACTCGAACGGATACTGGCCGGGTCGTCGAGCGTCGCAGCGCACGGAAGCCGCATCGAGCCTATTCGAGAGAGCAAGAAGGGTGCCGGTTCGGCTGTAGTGACCGTCAGTTGGTCACCGTCCGCGGACGCGACCGTCGACGACGGCACGGTGGATCCGCGTAGCGGTGAAGCGTTTTCAGGGTCCATGACCCAGTTGATGTCATCGGCCGCGGTCTGTGCGGTGAACGAAGTGCCGTCGGCACAAGTAATGCCCTTCTTGAGCACGAACTTCAGCGTGTTCCCTTCTTCACTCCAGCTCTCCGCCAGATAGGGACGCACAGTGCGTGTTTGCGCGTCGATGTCGATCAACGAATCGTACGAGTACGCGTTCACGATCTGAGTCGACGTGAGGTTGGTGATCAGAGGGTGGAGATTTCCGGGATCGGCGTTGATGACAGTCGTGAAACTGCCGTCCTGTGCATACTCACCGACCGAACCTTCGGGACTGGATGCGCCGCCACACCCGGCCAGGGTAAATACGCCAACGCTGATAACTGCTGTCGCGGAGACAGAACGGGCTTTCATACGAGCCGCCATCTACTAGGAGTTGCCATGGCGACAATCGTGCGGGACTGACGTGGTCTGTATCTCGTTGAAGTTCCCCATACAGTCGGCCGTACTCTGTTCGATTGTCACTATCGACCGGGCAAGCGCAGACGCTAGGTACGACGCTCTCGTTGACGACTAAGTACGACGCTGTCGTTGACGGTGATTCGCGACGTTTATTCGGTTGCCGCACAACGCCGGCATGCAGTATCTGCGTCGCCCTCCCCTGCTCGTATCGACAAACACCCCGTTGCACGTCGGCGATGCGCATGGGCGGAATCGTTCGTACCCCAATGTGCGCAGAGTCCCCAGCAACGAGTAGCCGATCAACAACGTAAGTTCACCGGAGAGGTCGATCCTGCTGTCCGGTAACGCATTCCATCGATAGTCGTCCTGGGAATCAGGCACGAGTCGAACCTGATGCGGGACGGTCTGCAGGAGCCGATGGGTGCGATCAACAAGCTTGTCGGAGGTCGGAGCATCGAGAATCGAACGAATCTCGTCTCTGAGTTCCTTGACGTCTGCAAGTTCACCACTGGTAGGCCGACGCCCGCCGCCGAGTGCATCCGGCGAGAGTCCATGTTCATCCAGTAGATCGTGAAGCGCCTGGGGGTCAGCCAACGCGTCACCGGCCTCCACCCACACGCGGGGCGAGGTGTTGACCAGGTCGGTCGCAAACGGCGCACCGGCGACGTAATCGTCTAAAACTACTTGCATCCCTTACCGCCCTGCTTTACCGTAATTGAATAACCTAACTTTACACCTTACGGAGGCGGCGGGATGGAACATTGCGCAGACCACAGACTGCCCGAGATACTCCGAGACACCCACCACCGATTGCGCCGCGCCGGCACCGTGGCATCGCAGACACCCGTCGTTGCTGCCGATCTCTACTGGTCGATCGGCGCGCTCGCCCAGTGTCTGACCGCGATGGACGAGGTCATTTCACAACTTGGAATCAATGCCCGAAAGCAGTTGCGCGCTGGAAAGTTCGACGTCGAGAGCGGACCATTTGAAGGACAACCCGACGCCGCCCTGCTCACCGCAGTTCTTGCGCTCGCCAGAGCATCGAGCAGTTGTGAAACAGTTCAGTCGGCAATCGGCAATGCCCAGATCGCGGTGAGCGATCTCGTCGTCGCGAGGACTACTAGCGCCTGACACTCGGGCGAGCAAACCGCTCCAATAGAGACTGTATGGTTGGTTTTCGGCATCCGCCGAGAGCGTCGAACAGCAGGGACCGGGTTTTCACTGTGAGTACAGGGACATCAACGATCTACGAGGACAGGACCGTCCGGATCGACGATCAGGGCGTCACGATCCGCCACTATTACTTCCCGTACTTCCCGTTTGTCAGCAAGTTCGTTCCGTACTCGCAGATCGAATCCGTCGACCTCGGAGTCATGTCATGGCTGAGTGGACGCTTACGAATCTGGGGAACAACAGATTTCAGCTCGTGGTACAGCCTGGATCTTTCACGCCCGTGGAAGGAGACCGCGGTGGTACTCACCCTCGCCGGTCGCGGAGCGCCTTCGTTCAGCCCCAAAGACCCGGATCGCGTCGAGACCGAAATCCGAAGTCGCATCGGATCACACGCCGCGAACTGACTAGCGGAACTCGGATTCGACGGTCACGATCTCGCTCCAGTCGGTTCGATCGAACAACCGCGCCAGTGCAGTGAACAGAACTTGTGGGTCGATGACGCTCTCAGCTGAGTGCACACCGACCCGATCCGAAATCGTTCCGTCGGCCAGCCGGGAAACCACCTGAGCAAGGCCCAGCGCCAAGGGGATTCCCGTTGCACCGGCCATGTCCGACAGCAACTCCGATACCGGTGAATTATCAGCGATCCGTGCCACGACGCGCGTCTTTTGTCCATCGAGCACCCCTGTGGCCGAGGCGAAGAACGACGGCAAGGAGCCGTGGTCGGCGCGCGTGAGCATTCGAGGCGCAGCACGGATCATCCGCCTGAGCGAGGGCTTGCCCAATTCTTCAGCGGCCGAGTCGAGATCGATTCTGCCCTTGTCGATATCCGAACGTAGAACGTCGAGAAACGCGACGGTTTCCGGTGTGATCACCATCAGATTTGCCGAATGACATGAGGGGCGGAAGGTTCGATGAAACATGACCGGCTCCGGATGCCCGACCACATAAGCGTTTCCGCGGCATCCACCGGGTAGTTCCAGTGCGATGGAACGCAACGGTGCTTCTGTGACTATCCGTCCCGCACCAACCACTGGCACCTTGCCGCTGATCTGCTGCATCCAGTGAACGGCAGCGGCACTCACCGTTCCTACCGACGCCCCCTCGCCGTCGACATCAACCGGCCAGGCCGTATATAGGTCGACGATCACGTCCAACCGCGAGACTGCAATCGCGGCCAGGAGGTTACTCATTCCGGGACTTGCGCCCATTCCGACGACCGCACAAATTCCGGCTTCTTGCGCAGCGCAATCCAATTCCAGCATGTCGATTGCCGGCTCCCAGTCGTCGCAGATGTCGAGATAGTGAGTTCCGGTCTCGATCGCTGCCTGGAGAATACCGACACCGAAACGGAAGAACGGGCCGACGGTATTGACGACCACGTCTGCGCCGTCAAGCAATTCACGTAGCGAGCGACTGTCCGTGACGTCGATACTGCAGGACTCGACTTCCGCTGATTCCTGAGCCAGTTCAACTGAAAGTCGCGCCGCAGCGTCTACATCGCGATCGGCAACTACCACTGTGCCGACACCCGGCATTGTTGCAGCCAGACGAACTGCGACCGATCCCATGGCGCCGGCACCACCCAGAGCAACGACTGTGATTCCGTCAGCCATGAATTCCCTCCAAAAATGCAGTCTGATCCGCTAGATACCCGGGAGCGAAGATCGAACGGGGTGCAAGGACGGCCACCAGAGCCGACATCACTTCCGAGTCTTCGAGATCCTTGTCCACGATCGAATGAGTTGCGTCGGGATACTTCTTGACCACCAATTGCCCTGGCGATTCCAGTAATTCGCGGTACACACTTTCGGTATCGGCCACGTCGACGTTGACGTCTTGTCCGCCGATGATCAAGAGCACCGGAACCTTCACGGTTTCGAGATCGGCTCGCGCATCCGAGAGGTAGTTCTTTCGGATGAAGTTCCACCGGTCTTCGGTGAGACCGTCAGCCTCGCCGGAGGCCACGAGATCGTCGAACGATGCATCACGTGCCAACTGATCCAAGTTCTTCGCACGATCGACCCGCGCTTTCTCGAACTCGTCGGCCGACGCATTTCTCTCGGAAAGCTCGGCAAGGGTGTTGAATTCACCTTGTTGGAGCCAGTTGATAGCGGGACCCACGGCAATGACGAACGCGACGTCCGGGTCGAGGTTCACCACCTTGGGCATCACCCATCCTGCCTGGCTGGCACCCCACAGACCGATACGAGACGGATCGATGTCCGAACGGCCCCGTGCCCACTCGATTGCCGCTTCCGTTTCCGCCGCCCGATCGTCCATGCTCTGATCGAGCCAATTGCCCGGTGCCCCATTCACCCCCGGCTTGTCCCAGGAGAGTGACGCGTACCCGGCCTTGGCGAACGCCTCCCAGACCGGCCTGTAAAAGGTCTCGTGTGTTGCATCGACCGGCCCGTCTCCGTGGACGAAAACCACGAGCCCGAAGGGACCGTCACCGTGTTCGGGCAGTGCAAGGACTCCCTGGAGCGGCACCGATCCCCCAGCGATCGTCACTTTTTCCTCACGGATGTCGTAGGTGTTCTGGTACAGCGTCCAGCCCACCAGACCCACGATCAGAACAACGACCACTGCCAGGGAAGTAACCATCCACCTGCGTAAACGATGGCCACTCTTCCTCTCACTCACCGACCCCACTGCCATCTTCCCGCCTAACGTACGAATTTGAAACGATCGTATTGCATTCGATAGTACAGTTATGGGCGAAGATGTCGAGAGGCGAGGAAAGGACACGGCAATGACGGACAGGGACGTCGATGTGCCCACGAGGATCTTGATCGAGGGACTACTGCGCACGGACGGAACTGTCGACGGGCACACCCTCTATGCCACCGCCGACGCCCTCGACAAAACAGATCAACAGGTTCGGCTGTGCATCAAGCGGTTGGTCACCGAGGGGAAGTTCACTCAAGAAGGTCGCGGGCGGCAGGCCACGCTACGAGCAACGCCGAAAGCCGTGCGCGAGATGGAACCCGACGTCGAATTCGTTCGGCTGGCCTATCAACAAGACCGCAACACTGCGACACCGTGGGACGGGTATTGGCATCTGGTCGGATTCGCAATTCCGGAGTCGTCACGGAAAGCACGAGATGCGCTGCGCACCAGGGTCGTTTACCTCGGCGGCGCGCTCGTCCAAGGCGGTCTGTACGTCTCGCCGCACGCCTGGGAACCGTACGTACTCGATGCGGCCGCCGAACTCGACGTCGAACAGCACCTGTCTTCTCTCACCACTCGAGATCTGAAAGTGGGCAGGCTCGAAGACCCCGTGAAAATTGCCGCACAGTTGTGGCCGCTGGACGAGATCGCAGCCGGATACGAACGACTGCTCGACGTAGCGACTGTGCGCCTGGAGAAACTGCAGAACACTCCGGGCACCGATGCTGTCACGGTGACCATCGAACTCGCGGCGGAATTCACGCGAGCCATGGAGCCGGACCCTCTGCTGCCGCCGGAACTGCTGCCCACCAACTGGATCGGCACGCGGGCGCGCTTCGTCACGGCACAGTGCTGGGCGCTTCTGGCACAGGTGGACGGTGCAGACGACTTACCGTCGCTGTTCCACCTGTACGCAGATGCGATCGGTGATCAGGACGCGAGCGTGCGCTGACGGGGCGGCAGTCCGAAACGACCGAGCACTTCGTCGACTGCGGTGGACGGTGTGACAAGTCCGCGATCCTGAAGCCACGGAATGGTGCTGTCCACCAGATGTTCGAGCGTGCGAGGCAAGGCGAGCGGGAGCAACGTAACGCCGTCGGCGACCTCGGCAGCTCGGATATCGGCGATCAAACTGCCGAGCCCGGAGGGTGTTCCGACGTAGTGAAGCGAAACCGGGACCCGCGGAGCAGTCAACGCACTGTCCAACTGTGCAAGCTCTTTTCGGGCGGAGCGAGCTTCCGGTGCGATCAGAATCTCGAGATCGACCAGCACTGCGACGCTGTCGGGATCGCGTCCTTCTTCGGCGACAGCAGCGCGTATCCGTGCACGTTCGAGCTGTGCCTCACGCAGGTCCGCAGCGCGAATCCGAACCACATTGGTAGGGAATGAAGCTAAATCGAGAGCCTTTTCGCCCTCGGTGAGGTCCACCCAGTAGTCGCCGCCGATGATGGGCAGGTTGCCGGGTGCGCCCTCAGCTGCCGGATGGTGACCAGATCCGGTCAACTCGACCGCTACGTGCAGAGAATGCGAAGCGCGTGAAGACATGTAAGACCTCCGAAAATCAGAAAAGTATGGGATGAGCGAGACGAATCGTCAGCTCGAACACATTCCTGACGAGGTGCGGCACAGATCGACATGGCGACGGCACCACTGACCGAGAGTGATGCTCACTCTCGAAGGGGTGGCGGGAAAATCCGCTGGTGCCATGGCTGCCATGCTAGTTGTCCGTTCGAGTTTTCGGGGACCGAGCTCAGCTCAGACGCACTCGGCTGCCCCGGCATTGTCGTCGGCGGCTCCGAGGAAGGGGCGGGTCTCGGGCACTGGGTTCCACGCACCGGCCGTCTTCGCGTACTTCCAATCACGCTGATTCGAAACCAGGATGTTCACGGCGTCGACCAACCGCGTGACGTCATCCGAGCTGCTACCGAGGCCGAGGCTGGCGCGAACGGCACCGCCGGAGAGGCCGAGGCGTGCGAGAACCGGATGTGCGCAGAAGCGACCGTCGCGAACTCCGATGCCGTGCTCCGCGGAGAGGAATGCGGCGATCTCGCCCGCTTCGAATCCGTCGACGGTGAAGGTGACGATTCCGACGGCGTCAGGAGCGTCGTTCCACAGTCGCACGAGTGAGACGCCCTCGATGGCGGACAAGCCGTCAGTGAGCTGGGCGGTGAGCGCCTTCTCATGCTCGGCGATGACGTCGAAGTCCAGGGCGTGCAGGGTTTCGCAGGCGGTCGCGATGGCTGCCGCGCCGAGCACGTTGGGGGAGCCCGCCTCGTGGCGTGCGGGCGCGCAAGCCCACTCGGTGGATTCGATGGTCACCTCACGCACGGCGCCGCCGCCGGCGAGGTACGGCTGAGCTTCGTCGAGCCAGTCACGGCGGCCGACCAGAACGCCGGCGCCGAAGGGCGCGTACAGCTTATGGCCCGAGAACGCTACGTAGTCGACGCCGCATTCCTGCAGGTCGATGCGACGGTGGGGAGCCAACTGAGCAGCGTCGACGAGAATACGTGCGCCGCAACGGTGAGCGATGTCAGCCAAACGTGCAATCGGCAGGATCTCACCGGTCACGTTGGAGGCCCCAGTGATTGCGAGCAGCGCAGCAGGCTTGGTGCACAGTTCACCGATCAGACGCTCGATCGTTTCTTCGATGGTGTCTGCAGCGGTGACGATACGAGCGTCGTTCCACGGCAACAGGTTTGCGTGATGCTCGACGTCGAGGACGACGGTGCTGCCGGGGACGCACTGTGCAAGCAGGTTCAGCGAATCGGTGGTATTCCGGGTGAAGACGACAACCTGATCGTCGGCACAGTTCACGAAACGAGCAACGGATTCACGAGCGTTCTCGTAGGTGAGCGTGGAGATCCGGGACGCGTAGCCGGCACCGCGGTGGACGCTGGCGTACGTGGGCAACAATTCGGCGATACGGTCGGTGACCTGGGCCAATGCCGGCGCGCTGGCCGCGTAGTCGAAGTTGGCGTAGGAGCATTCGCCGCCCTGAACCAATGGAACCTGCAGGTCAGCACCCGAAACCTTGGCAATCGCGGTGGTGCAGCAGGTGTCGGCACTCAATACAGCAGTCATCGAAGACAATCCTCACGTTCAAGGACTCGTTCGTCGGGTGATGGCCCCGGAAGAGTCCGCGCTTGCCGCATTCGTTTTCGAACGCAGCCGGGTCGTCACCCGGAGCACCCCACCGCGGAGGAGGGTTGCCGACCAGCAAGCCGGGGCTGAACACTGGTACTCGTGACCTGGCAACGAGGATGGCAGGAACGTCCCGTGCTTGTCAAGACGAAGCTGCGAAGGCCGTCTTCACCGCGTAATCGTCCGGCAGGCGAGGTGGAGTGCAAGCCTGGGTTTCCGGATCGGCCAGATCCACCGAGAGAAGGCGCTGAATTCGATCGATTCGACTCGATACGGTGTTGCGGCGCAAGCCCATTCATTTTGCGGTGTGCGCCAGAGACGATTCTTCGTCGAGGTACGTCGAGAGAGTCTCGAGCAACTCTCCATTCGAATCTCGTAGCGGCGCGAGCCGTGTCGCGGCGGCAGGCTGAAACGTGTCGGCCCGCGTCCATGCCTCCACTGTGGGTTCCACTTGCGGGTTCCAATTGTGGGTTCCAACCGAGCTCGAGCTGCGCGAATACGCTCGGCGATCCTGCGCAGAACGCACAGATTTCACTACCGCACGATGCTAAGTATCCAAACTCCGCCGATGGAGTTTGCCCCGGCAAGTCGTAATCGCACCCGTTGCCATCCGCCGCCCCCGAAGATCTCACTTGACGACGTTTGCTGAGTCGAAACTGCAATCACATCTACTCCTCCTTCGAGTTCGCTTGTAACAAAACAACTCCCACGACCGAAAAGGTCTTTGAACCACAACAGCGAAGGGACGAAAGACTATGGGATCAGCAGACGTAATGGCCTGGCTCGCCGAGGGTTACCTCGCCGGCGATCCGGTTCGCTATCCGCTCTACGTCGGATCGATGTTCCTGGCAATGCCGTTCCAGCTGATCGGCGTAATTCTGGGTCACCCCTTCTGAGTCACCCCTTCCGAATCGTCACATCAGGCCAGGGCGGTCGACGTAGAACGGCCAGAGTTGCGATCACCGCGGCCGCCAACCCGATGAACTCCCCCATCAAAGCCACCCTGGTGTGATCGACAGCCGGTGACCACGACGGCTCACCCTCGTGGATCGAGAACACTCCCACTGGCACCGGTATGGGGTCTCCGCGCCACCGCCGATGCAGACGCGAAACCGTGATGATCATTGATCCGTCGCTGGTCTGGTGCGGTTCACCGAAGATCATCGAGGTCCCGGAATCCCCTCGAAGTCGCTCTACCGCATCACGAATCTCCATGATCTCCATCGTCGCACCGAAACAGCAGCCCTGTGCGAGTATCGATCGATGGCCGAGTGGTGGGTACCGAGCAGGCGCGTCGAGCGATGGTGGCAGACGATCGTGCTGGCCTGGCTACTCGTTTTCTTCGGCCCAAGCACCATCGACAAGGTCATCACAGAACCCACAGCTTGGAATTGGACACGGTTCGCGATCTGGCTCTTCGCGACGGTCGGATCTGCTTACTACACCGTCCAAGCCTGGCGAAACAGGAACAATCCTCAGGCAGTGTGGTGGGAAGGGACAACTGCACCCTCCGAAATACCCGCCGACGATGTCCGTAGCGCACTCGCGTCGACTGACGACCGTATTTCGGCAATCAAGGCACTACGCGAACTACATCCGGGCTTGGGCCTGAAGGATGCGATGGATCTCATCGACGCCCAGCGGGGCGAACAGGGCCCGCATCACTGATAGTTGCGACCATCACAATCACAGTTAGATATCGACACCTTACCGCCACGATCGAACGAGCACGCCAGGAGTTAACCACCTGACAGACAGGCTGTTTCGCCGAGTTTGACAATTGCGATCAATCGGTGAGCGTCGACCCGACCGATTCAACTCAACGTACCAATCGAATTCGTCGTTCAGCCTTCTACTTGTGACCCAATGCCACTATTGCCCAATGGTTTACAACCGGAACAACGGTATTCAGTGGGAATTTTCGCGGCAGTACAGCATCTTTCGTCCAGTTGAGTTGACCGAAACTTGACGTTACGTTGAATTCCAAAGCAATAGCCCGGTCTTGACCTGCGATGGTGTGAGCGAAACGCCCACCTACGCGTGACACGTGGCCGCCCTAATGGGCGCTGTGAATGCCTGAATGTTCGAGGAGTGGAATGACTGCGGTCAAAACTGCGTGGCGTGAACTACGGAAACCCGTGTTCATCCCCGCATCGATAGTGATCTTTGCCCTGATCGCCTTTGCCGTGATCTACGCGGGAACCGCCGCGGATGCTTTCGAAACACTCAACAACGTGATCAGCGACGGCGTCGGCTGGTGGTACATCCTCTCCGCGACCGGTTTCGTGATTTTTGCTCTGTACTGCGGAATCAGCCGCATCGGCAACATCCGATTGGGACGTGACGACGAGCAGCCCGAATTCGGGATGCTCTCGTGGTTCGCGATGCTCTTCAGTGCCGGTATGGGCATCGGCCTCGTGTTCTACGGAGTAGCCGAACCGCTTTCGCACTACGTGACCCCTCCCGTCGCCGGGCAGGTCGCCGGATCCACGGACGCCGCGGCCAATCAAGCAATGGAACTGACGATGTTCCACTGGGGCCTGCATGCATGGGCGATCTACGTCGTCGTCGGCCTGGGTCTGGCGTACATGACCTACCGAAAGGGCCGCCCGCTGTCGATCCGTTGGCTGCTCGAGCCACTGCTCGGACGTGCTCGCATCGAGGGAAAGATCGGCCACGCCATCGACGTCGTCGCCATCGTCGGCACGCTCTTCGGTGTCGCCACGTCGCTGGGTTTCGGTGTCCAGCAGATCTCGGCCGGCCTCGACTACCTCGGCTGGGTGGAGACCGACAACTGGTTGGTCATCACCATCATCGTCATCGTGACGGGTATGGCCACCTTCTCAGTCGTCTCCGGCGTCACCAAGGGCCTCAAGTGGCTCTCCAACATCAACATGATGCTCGCTGCAGCGCTAGCCCTGTTCGTCCTGATTCTGGGACCGACGCTGTTCCTCATGCAGTCGTGGGTGCAGAACCTCGGCGGATACGTCCAGGCCGTGCCCGAACTGATGCTGCGCACGTCCCCGTTCGCCGAAGACGGCTGGCAGGGCGCCTGGACCATCTTCTACTGGGGTTGGTGGATGAGCTGGGCACCGTTCGTCGGCATGTTCATCGCGCGCATCTCACGCGGCCGCACCATCCGCGAATTCGTCTTCGGTGTACTGCTGGCCCCGACGCTGGTCGGGTCGTTGTGGTTCACGATCTTCGGTAACTCCGGCATCCTGCGTCAGCGCAACGAGGGCACGATGCTCGACGCATCCGGCGCCGTGGACACCAACACGTCACTGTTCACGCTTCTCGACGGACTTCCGCTCGGAACGATTTCGAGTGTCCTCGCGATCGTCGTGATCGTGTTCTTCTTCGTCACGTCCGCGGATTCCGGCTCGATCGTCATCGACATCCTTGCGACCGGTGGCAGCTTGGAGACCTCCAAGATCACGCGTGTCTACTGGACGTTCCTCTCCGGTGCCGCCGCCGCGGTTCTCCTCATCGTGGGTGGCAGTGGATCGCTGACCGCGCTGCAGACCGTTGCCATCGCCACCGCTGTGCCGTTCTCGGTCATCATGGTGCTCGCGTGCCTGTCGATGCTGAAGGCGTTCCGGTACGAGGTCGCTTCGGCACCTCGCTACCTGCGAGTTTCGACTAATACCCCGGCGTCGACCGACGTTCCACAACCCACCGAGAAGCGGCTCCGCGATCTGAAGATCTCGTCGACCTTCGCCGGTCTGACCCCGTCGCAAAACGGGATCACGACGGAACCCTCCGACGCCCACATGCTCTTCGCGGTCCACGAAGTTCCCGCCCATGCGGTCAATATCGACCCGGATACCGGCGCCGTCGACTTCTCCGAGGAATCGAAGGTTGTCGATCCACTGGGCGGAGAGGTGTTCGACACACCCGAGTTCGCCGACTCGGCAGAAGGCCACGCCCAAGCTGCCAGTACGGACTGACCGGCACGTTCGGCATGTTGCATTAGGCATATCTGTTCACCAACTCGCAAACTTGTCATGAGACTTTCAACTCGACAGTTCGCAGGACTCTAAGTTTCGTGAGTAGAACAGGACCAACGGGTTTGCCACTCCAGTCGCAGTCGGAGACGGAACAATCTTTCGGGATACCGTCCGTATTCCTACGGTCGGCGCATGCACCTGCGCCGCGCACGCTCATCGACATCGTGCGGGCCTCAGCCGAGGCCAACCCGGAAGCACCTGCCATCGACGACGGCGACACCACACTGTCGTACTCGGAGTTGCTCGACGAGATCGAGCTCGGTGCGCGCTGGCTCGGCGATGCCGGCGTCGGCGCAGGTGACCGCGTCGGCATCAGGATGCCGTCAGGTTCACGTTCGCTGTACGTGGCGATCCTGTCCATCCTCGCGGCGGGCGCCGCGTACGTGCCCGTCGACGCCGACGATCCGGAAGAGCGCGCCGAGCTGGTCTTCGGTGAGGCGCAGGTAGCGGCGATCATCACCGGCGACGGTATCCAGCCAGGTACGGCAGCTAAGCGGCTCGAACATCCACCGGTTCGCGAACCCGAACCCGAGGACGACGCCTGGATCATCTTCACCTCAGGATCCACGGGCACCCCCAAGGGCGTCGCGGTCACTCACCTCAATGCCGCGGCGTTCGTCGACGCCGAGGCGCGCATGTTCCTCCAGGACGAGCCCATCGGACCTGGTGATCGCGTCCTTGCAGGGTTGTCCGTGGCATTCGACGCGTCCTGCGAGGAGATGTGGCTCGCGTGGCGCCACGGCGCCTGCCTCGTCCCGGCACCTCGTTCGCTGGTTCGCAGCGGCATGGACCTCGGCCCGTGGCTGGTCTCGCGTGACGTCAGCATCGTCTCCACCGTGCCGACCCTTGCGTCTCTGTGGCCGGCCGAAGCTCTCGAAGCCGTTCGACTGCTGATCTTCGGCGGCGAAGCCTGCCCACCCGAACTGGCCGAGCGCCTGGCTGTCGAGGGTCGCGAGGTCTGGAACACTTACGGCCCCACCGAGGCAACCGTCGTCGCCTGCGGCGCACTGATGGACGGCAAGAGCCCCGTCAGCATCGGCCTCCCCCTCGACGGCTGGGACCTTGCCGTCGTCGACGCCCAGAGCAATCCCGTAGCGGTCGGTGAGGTGGGCGAGCTGGTGATCGGCGGCGTCGGCCTGGCCCGCTACCTCGATCCCGCGAAGGACGCCGAGAAGTACGCGTCGATGCCTTCGATCGGGTGGGAACGCGCCTACCGGAGCGGCGACCTGGTCCGACTCGAGACCACCGGCCTGATGTTCCAAGGCCGCGCGGACGATCAGGTCAAGCTCGGCGGCAGGCGCATCGAACTCGGTGAGGTCGACAACGCCTTACAGAACCTGCCGGGCGTCAGCGGCGCTGCCGCAGCCGTGAAGAAGACGGCGGCCGGCAATCAACTCCTCGTCGGATACATCGCGAGCACGGATCCCGACTTCGATCTCAAGGCCGCTCATGCACTGCTCAGCGAGCAACTACCAGCAGCGCTCGTGCCGCGTCTGGCCCTGATGGACGAACTTCCGACGCGTACGTCAGGCAAGGTAGACCGAAATGCACTGCCATGGCCATTGCCCGGCGCCGGTGAAGATGCCGGGGCTGCGTTGGGGCTCGACGGCACCGCCGCCTGGGTTGCCGGTCTGTGGGGTTCGATCCTGGGCGCGCAGATCACCGGACTCGACGACGACTTCTTCGAAGTGGGCGGCGGATCCCTCTCTGCTGCTCAGTTGGTGACCGCCCTGCGCGAGCGGTTCCCCGAAGTGACCGTCGCACAGCTCTACGACCATCCACGGTTGGGATCGCTCGCCGAATATCTCGACGAATTGGCACCCACCGAAACTGTCGAGCCGCGCACCGTCGCCCCCACGCCCTTGAAGACTCAGCTCGCGCAGATCGCCGTCACCGTTCCACTCACGACGCTCACCGGACTGCAGTGGGTGACGTGGCTGGCGATCGCGAACAACGTCCTCGGCTGGTTCGTCGACGTCAGCTGGGCGCCCACTGTCTCGTGGTGGTGGATCCTGTTGGCGTTCATCGTGTTCATCACGCCGATCGGCCGTATGACCATCGCCGTCGTCGGGGCACGAGTGCTCCTACGCAAGTTGAAGCCAGGGACGTACCCGCGAGGTGGTAGTGAACATCTGCGTCTGTGGATAGCGCTGCGACTCACCGAAGCCAGTGGCGCAGCCAACCTTTCGGGCGCGCCGTGGATGCTCTATTACGCCCGCGCCCTCGGCGCCGATATCGGCAGCGGCGTCGATCTCCACACACTTCCCCCGATCACCGGCATGCTCGAGCTCGGTGACGGCTGCTCCGTCGAACCCGAAGTCGACCTCTCCGGCCACTGGATCGACGGCGACGTCATTCACATCGGCGAGATCAAGATCGGCGACGGCGCTTCCGTCGGTTCACGCTCGACGCTTCTGCCCGGCGCGCGTATCGGTCGGGACGCCGTCGTCGAACCCGGATCTGCGGTGTTCGGCCGAGTGAAGGCAAACCAGCAGTGGGCCGGCTCCCCCGCCACCAAGGTCGGGAAAGCGAATCATCCTTGGCCTGCTGAACATCCGAAGCGCGCACCCGGCTGGGTACCGGTATACGGCGTCACCTCGGTCTTCCTGGCCGGTATGCCGATCTTTGCTCTGATGGTCGGGATCGCGTTGATCGGTTGGTGGATTCGCGACACCGACACGCTCGCGAGTGCAGTGCTCCAATCGTTGATCATGCTTCCCGTCGCAACCGTCCTGAGTTTGCTCGTCTTCGCAGTCATCACACTGGTGGCAGTTCGTCTTCTCTCGATCGGGCTGACCCCCGGCTACCACCCCGTCCGCAGCCGCATCGGCTGGCAGGTGTGGGCGACCGAACGCCTGCTCGACTCGGCCAGAACCTTCCTCTTCCCGCTCTACGCGAGCCTGCTGACGCCGGGATGGCTCCGCCTCCTCGGCGCCAAGATCGGCAAGAACGTCGAAGCATCCACCGTGCTCCTCCTTCCCAAGTTCACGACGGTCGCCGACGGCGCATTCCTCGCCGACGACACCATGGTTGCGAGCTACGGCCTCGGCGGCGGCTGGATGCACATCGAACAGGCGAAGATCGGCAAGCGCGCGTTCCTCGGCAACTCCGGTATGACCGCTCCCGGTCGACGCGTTCCCAAGAACGGTCTCGTCGCGGTTCTATCGGCTACCCCGTCCAAAGCGAAGTCCGGATCATCGTGGCTGGGTAGTCCACCGGTGCGTCTGAGAAGGGCTGCTGGAGACACCGACGCCGCCCGCACGTTCAATCCGCCGATGCGCCTCAAGATCGCCCGCGGAGTGGTCGAAACCTGCCGACTGATCCCCGTGATGGTCACGTTCGGCATCGGTCTCGGTGTTCTGTTTGCACTCGAAGCACTGGTCGGTGCAGTCGGATTCTGGTTCGCAGCGCTGCTGAGCGGCGTAATTCTGCTCGTCGCCGGAGCAGTGGCGGGCGCGATCACCATCGCCGCCAAGTGGATCGTCGTCGGACGCATCGCCAAGGTCGAGCATCCGTTGTGGAGTTCGTTCGTCTGGCGCAACGAGGTGGCCGACGCGTTCGTCGAGACCGTCGCGGCGCCGTGGTTCGCTCGCGCGGCGACTGGTACTGCCGTACTGAACATCTTCTTGCGTGGACTCGGGGCCAAGATCGGCAAGGGCGTTTGGTGTGAGTCGTACTGGCTACCCGAGGCAGATCTTGTGACTTTGGGCGACGGAGCGACAGTGGAACGGGGGTGCGTCGTGCAAACTCATCTCTTCCATGATCGGATCATGTCCATGGATACCGTCACTCTGGGAGCAGGAGCAACGCTGGGACCGCATTGTGTCGCGCTACCCGCAGCCGGCATCGGCGCGGGAGCGACAGTCGGGCCCGCATCTCTGGTGATGCGAGGTGACACCGTTCCGCCTTCCACGCGCTGGCAGGGCAACCCGATTGCACCGTGGGCGGCCTCGTGAAGCCGAACCGCATGCTCGAGGAGCCGCTCGATCCGTACCTGCCGCTCAACGGCAACCGCGGCTACCGCGTGTCCCGGTACGAACTGGAACTGACGTACAAGGTCTTCAGCAACCGTCTCGCCGGCAAAGCTGTCGTCACCGCTGTGACCACCGAGAGCCGATCCAAGTTCAGCTTCGACCTCGCGCAGAACCTGCAGGTGTCCAAGGTGTCCGTCAACGGTGCCCGCGGCACCAAGTACGCGCACTTGAACAACAAGCTGATCCTCACGCCGTCTACCAAGATCCCCGCGGGCGGTGCCCTGTCGGTCACCATCGCGTACAGCGGCAACCCCGAGCCGATCAAGAGCCTGTGGGGCGAAGTCGGCTGGGAGGAACTCGACGAAGGAACTTTGGTCGCAAGTCAGCCCAACGGCGCGGCGTCCTGGTTCCCGTGCGACGACCATCCGATTTCCAAAGCGTCGTACCGCATCTCGATCACCACCGATTCCCCGTTCTATGCCCTCGCCAACGGCAAGCTGATCCGCAAGCAGACCCGTGCGAGTCAGACGACGTGGGTCTACGAGCAGACCGAACCGATGGCAACCTACCTCGCCACCATTCAGATCGGCCAGTATGAACACAGGCAGGTGAGCGCTGGTCCGGTGCCGGTTTTCGCCGTTCACCCGCCCCGACTGCGCGCCGCGTTCGACGTCGACTTCGGCCGCCAACCGCAGATGCTGGAGGTCTTCGGAAAACTCTTCGGCCCGTACCCTTTTGCCGACTACACAGCTGTGGTCACCGACGACGAGCTCGAAATCCCCATCGAAGCGCAGGGTCTATCCATCTTCGGCTCTAACCACTGCACGGGTAGGCGCGGTTCCGAACGGCTTGTCGCACATGAGCTTGCACACCAGTGGTTCGGCAACAGCCTTACACTCGGGCAGTGGTGCGACATCTGGTTGCACGAAGGCTTCGCCTGTTACGCGGAGTGGATCTGGTCCGAGAATTCCGGTGGCCCGTCCTCGAATCAATTAGCCACCAACGCCTATCAAGGGCTGGGGCGGAAATCTCAGGACTTGATCGTCTGCAATCCCGGACCCACCCTGATGTTCGACGATCGCATCTACAAGCGGGGCGCATTGACTCTGCACGCCCTGCGCGGCGTCCTCGGCGACGAGAAGTTCTTCGAACTGATCCGTCAGTGGACCACGAAGCATCGGCACAGCACGGTCAGCACCGAGCAATTCACCGATCTCGCTTCGCGTTTCACCGATACTCCGCTCCGCCCGTTGTGGGACTCGTGGCTGAATCAGCGCTCTCTGCCTCGTCTCTGACGCTTTCTCACCGCGATGTCACCACGCCGAAACATTCCGAATGCGCCGATTAGCTTTGTCTTACCTTTACTATAGAGGTGGGCCGAGGGACGACCCCGACAACACAATTTTCAGGGCACACTTCCTCGACAGGCAGATCGGGGGATCGATGTTCGTTGTATTCACAATATGTTTCGTGGTCGGGGTTGTCGCCCTGATCGGAGCCTTTGCCGTCGGCGAGGTTGCGGATCTGGGCGGGGGCCACGCAGACGGACTGCCATTTCTGAGCCTGACAACTTTGGCCACAGCACTTTTCGGCTTCGGTGCCGGCGGCGTAGCTGCCACTCTCGCGGACGCTCCGACGTTGGCAGCGGTGACTGCAGCACTCGCACTCGCCGCCGTTCTCGTTGTCGTCACGCGCGGACTTCTTCTTCCCTATCTCCTTAAACAACAAGATAATTCGCACATTGGGCGAGGTTCATACCCCGGACTGTTGGGCACGGTCACCCTCACCATCGCAGCCGAAGGTTGGGGAGAAGTCTCGTTCGTCGACGCCGAAGGCAATCGCGTGCAAGCCAAGGCCGTCAGTGCACAGCCGATGACGCTCACCACCGGCACCACCGTCTACATCGCCGATGTAGACGATCAATACCTTCACGTCGTCACGGTTGACGACGCGATCTAAGGACTCGATACATGCTGGCAATCATCATCATTGCGGTTGTAGTCGCAGTAATCATCTTCATCGTTCTCCCCGCGATCTACGTGAAGAACTACGTCAAGGTCCCGCCGAACGAAGTGGCGGTCTTCACCGGTCGAGGCAAGCCGAAAGTCGTCCGCGGCGGTGCCCGGTTCAAGATTCCCGGCATCGAACGCGTCGACATCATGTCGCTCGAGCCGTTCAACGTCAGCATCAACCTCAAGAATGCGCTCTCCAACGACGGTGTTCCGGTCAACGTCGAGGCAGTGGGCCTGGTGCGGATCGGTTCGGCCGACGAAGCGGTTCAGACAGCGGTGCAACGATTCCTGACCTCCGATCTCGACGAGCTCCAACAGCAGATCAACGAAATCCTCGCGGGCAGTCTTCGCGGAATCACCGCGACCATGACGGTCGAGGATCTGAACTCCAACCGCGATTCGCTCGCGCGCAGTGTGGTCGAGGAGGCAGGCGGCGACCTCGCGCGCATCGGCATGGAAGTCGATGTCATCAAGATCGCGGGAATCTCCGACTTCAACGGCTATCTCGAATCGCTGGGTCAGCGCCGGATCGCCGAGGTCAAGCGTGATGCCGCGATCGGAACTGCTGAAGCAGAGCGTGATTCGCAGATCCAGTCGGCAAAAGCGCGTCAGGCAGGCTCCGTCGCACAGGCCGAGGCCGACACTGCGATCGCCAGTGCAAATCAGAAGCGCGACGTCGAACTCGCTCGCCTTCGAGCACAGACCGAAGCCGAGAACGCCGAAGCCGACCAGGCCGGACCTCTCGCTCAGGCAACGGCCGAGAAGGCCGTCGGAATCGCACGTGAGCAGGCAGAGGCGGCCCGCGTCGAAGCTCGCACCGAGGTCGAGCGTCGTCGCGCCCAGCAATCGGAAGCGGCATTGCAGGCAGATGTCATTGCACCGGCCGAGGCCGAACGCCAAGCCTCCATCGCACGTGCGGAGGGTGAACGACAGGCCGCGATCCTGCGGGCCCAGGCACAGGCCGAGTCCGCAAGGCAGGCCGGCGGGGCTCAGGCCGATGCACGAAAGCTCGTCGCCGACGCCGTTCGTTCTGAGCAGCAGGCTGACGCCGACGGCCTTCGGGCACGTCTGGAAGCCGAGGCCGACGGCCGCAAGGTAGCGGCCGACGCCGTTCGCGCCGAACAGCAAGCTGAAGCGGATGGTTTGCGCGCCAAGCTCGAAGCCGAGGCTGCCGGTAAGCGTCAGATCGCCGAGGCGCTCAATTCCTACACCCCGCAGGCCGCGCAGTTGCTCACTCTGCCCGACGTTCTGGCAGCTCTGGTCGACGCCACCGCAGCGGCGGCGAAGCCGGTCGGCGACATCGATCGGATCTCCATCGTCGGCGGCAGCGACGGGGCGCAGGGTTCGATCGGCTCGATCCTGGGCATCAGTCCCCAGGTGATCGCCGGTGTCATCGAAACTCTCGAAAGCTCAGGCGTCGATATCACCGGACTGCTCAACGGCCTGAACAAGACCGCATCGGTTCCGGTTGGTTCGGTAGACAATTCGGTTCACAGTTCGAAAAACGGTTCCGCAACCGTAGACGCGTGATTTCGCCCCGGTCCGCCGACTCTCGCAGGAGTCGGCGGACCGGCGGCATCAGGCAGTCGGAAGATGTGAACGCGACTTGAAGAGGATCAGCACAAGGCAAGCAGCCGCGGCAACGGACCCGAACAGAAGTGTCACTGTATAGGTCAGCGCCGGAATACTTTCCGACAGCATCGCCAGCAACGCAGGCACTGCAAACCCGATGTAGGTGATCGAGTAGAACACCGCAGTCAGTCCTGCCAGATCGTCCGGCCCCGCGATTCGCTGGATCTCCAGCAACCCGGACACCAATGCCATGCCGTACCCGCAACCAAGGATCGCTGCAGCCACGATCGCGATCGCCACGGTCAGCGTCGACGCAACCAGAGCAGCGCCGGCCATACCGACCACCAGAAACACCAGAGCCACAACGGCGCCGCGCGCGCTGCGGTCGGTATCGATCTTGCGTCCCAACGACTGAATCGCGAATCCGCATGTCAGCGCGACCATGCACAGCAGAGCCGAAAAGGCCACGGGCGCATCACCACTGTGCCCGGTCATGAGCGCCGGAATAACTGCATACGCGACACTCGCAGCACCGAACACCCACGGCGCCAACGGAACAACGACGTAGAGGAATCTGCGATGACCTGCTGAGGGGATCTTGAGGTCGTCGATCAACCTGCGACGGTCGGATTTCGCCTGTGCCGGTCGTGTTTCGGGCGCACGCCACAGCGCTACGGCGGCGAGGACGGTGATCGCGATGTGCAGCACATAGGCCAACACACTCGGCATGGGCGCCCATTGCGCCAAGATTCCCGCAGCACCCGCCCCCAAGGCGAAGCCCGCGGTCAGACTCATCGCCGCTCGCCTAGCACCTGCGCCTTCCGAAGCCGTCGAATCCCAAGGTTGCGTGGACAACTCCTTGACCCAGGAACCGCCGACTGCCATACCGATACCCAAGGCGATGCCACAGAGGATTCTTCCCAGGATGAGAGCAGCCGCGGAGTCCGCCCCGAAAGCGAGCAGCGTCGAACCGGCGATCGCGATGATCGGCGCGGGGAGCATGATCGGGCGTCGACCCAATCGATCGGAGAGCGGGCCGCCGAGCAGCAGGGCTGGCACGATTCCGACGACGTAGGCGAAGAGGAAGAAGTCGACCATCACTGGCGAATAGCCGTGGTCGAGTCGGTACATCACCAGCAGCGGCGTGAACTCGTTACCGCCCCACGCTGCGGCGAACATGCTGGCGGCAACGGTCAGCCACAGCCATTTTCCGCCGGTGCCACGTTCACTGCATGGACGATGTTCGGCCGCGGTCCCAACGCCCATCGTTTGGGTGCTCATCACAGAGCGCCTTCGAAGCCGAGGCCGTGCACCTGGCGCATGTGTGTGAGTACGGCAGCGTTGTATCCGTCGGCATCGCCTGTTTCGACGAGGTCGGTCAGCGCGGTGTGATCGGCAAGGATGCGAGACAGTTGGCCGGGGTCGCGTGAGATCGACCGGGCTGTCATCCGTCGTTGCCTGTCGCGCAGACTCGCGTAGAACGAGTCGAGCAGTGGATTCCCACCCGCCGCGACGATCATCTTGTGAAAGTCGGCATCGATCGCGCTGAACGCGGCCACGTCCCCGCGATCAGCAATCTCACGTTGCTCGATCAGATTCGCACGCAACGCCTCGACAAGCGCTTCGCGTGCGTGAGGTCGGACCGACACCACTCGAACGCTCTGAGTCTCGACGAGCTGCCTGGCACTGACCACTTGTTCCGCTTCGCCGTCCGCGACCGGGACGATCAACGCCCCCTTCTTCGGGTAGAGGCGCATCCACCCTTCCGCTTCGAGTCGCAGAAATGCCTCACGCACCGGCGTTCGGCTCACACTGGTCCGTGCGGCGATGTCACCCTCGCTGATCAACTCCCCTCCGGCGAGCTCGCCGGACAGGATCAGTTCCTTGACTTCGCGGAAGACGGTTTCAGAAGCGGAATACAACATAGACACAAGATGTATTCATACTCCACGCTGGCTCAACCCAGACATTCGGGTCACCGATCCGAACATCTCAGTCCAATGCGGCATCGATCCAGTTAGCATTGCAAGGTGCCAGACAGACGAGGAGTCAGTTCGCGATGAATGGCGCACGCTCCCGCCATCGCAGACTGAAGCACTTATGACGTCGCAGATGAAGTCCATGAGGACGCTGACCCGCGAGTGGCTGGTTCTTCCCGATCAATACGATCGCTTCACTCGCTATCTTCGCGACAACGGCCTCACTACTGCCACCCGGCTATTACTTGGCATCATCGTCATGGGGTTGGGAGTATGCGCGCTACTCAACAGGTTCAGCCCGTCGGGTCCGTCGAGCACGATTGCATTGTTCTTCAACACTGTTGTCGTGATCTCGTGCTTCATGGTCGGAGTCTCATGGTGGGTCTTCGGCCCCACAAAGCGTCGCTCGTCCGGATTCGTGGTGTTCTGCGATATCGCAGTCACAATTTCCGTGGTCGGAGATTCCTCGCCGCTTGCACGATTGCTCACCTGCGTCATTTTTGCCCTGATCGGCATTTACATCGCCTACTTCCACAACCCGAAGCTGCAGGTTGCCCACCTGGTCTTTTCAGTCGCGATAATCGGGGTCGCGGCACAGCCGATACTGTTCGGCCCGGATAGCGATCCAGCACTGGGTGTTTCAAAAGTGCTGGTGGTCGTCACCGCACTCGTGGTCTGCGCGTTCGTCAAGCAGATCGTGCTGACGATGCTCAGCATGGACGCATCCAGCTCCGAGCTCGACCCTCTCACCGGCCTCTTGAACCGTCGTGGCCTCGACCGCCACGTCGAGAAGGTACTCGAAGGGTTCCAACGTCAAGAATCGGCGGCACTACTCGTGATCGCAATCGACATCGACCGGTTCAAGACGATCAACGACGTCCACGGTCACGACGTCGGCGATCGCGTCATTCTTCGAGTGGCACAGCGCTTGTCGTCTTGGGCACATGCCGATGCTGTCGTCGCGCGAGTCGGTGGCGACGAATTCGTCCTCGTACAACGACTTCCGGTCCCGGCAATCGGCCCGATGCTCGACTCGATCGGGCCGGCAATGCACTCGAATGCCGACGAGATCCAGTCGACGTCAAGCATCGGAATCGCCGTACGTACCTACAAATTCGTCGCCGGCGAAGAACGTACAAGGGCATTCACGGACATGCAGAAAGTCGCTGATTCGGCGATGTACGAAAGCAAGAGACTCGGCGGCGGACGCGTTCACACGATCGTCACCACCGCGACCAGGTAGCCGCACGCGAGGTATCAGTAGTAGACCGGCCCCGGCACTCCCCCACCGACAGCCACTGCGTCGCCGGTGATTGCGATGCTCCGCGGCGATGCCAGGAAGGTCACGACGTCCGCTACCTCTTCGGCGTCGATGATCCGATGAATCGAGTTCGTCGCGATGCCCTCTTCCACCTGAGCCGGCGACTGGCCGGATTCTTCCGACTCGCGCGCGATCCGTGCGGTCAACCTTTCGGTTCGCGTAACCCCCGGATGGACGACGGTGACGTTGATTCCCTTGGGACCCAGCTCGTCTGCAAGATTCTTGGTCAGCGCCGACACACTGACGTTGCGGATCGTGTGGGCGATCGAGGTGGCCTGTCTGGCCCCCAAACCGCTGATGTTGATGATCCGGCCCCAGCCCTGATCGATCAGATATGGCGCTACAGCGCGGGCAGTGCGCAGGTACCCCAGCACTTTGACGTCGATCTCACCACGAACGAGATCATCGGAGGACGCCTCCAAGTCGAACGATCGACCCGCACTGAACGGCGTCGCAGCCGAGTTGACCAGAATGTCGACGCCGCCGAACTCTTCGACTACCCGCCGCACCGACACCTGGACTGCATCGTCGTCACGCGTGTCGGTCGCAATACCGATTGCTCGGACTCCGAACTGCGAAGCCAAGTCTCGAGCAACGTTCACGACAGTCGATTCCGTGCGCGCGAGTATCGCAACATCAACCCCCTCAGCCGCGAGACCCCTGGCAATCGCAAGACCGATCCCCTTGCTCCCGCCGGCGACAATGGCACGTTTCCCAGAGAGGTGAAGATCCATGCCTGCGACACTATCCAACATGTAGTCCTCTAGCTCTACGAAGAGAACTCGGGGACAGCGCCAACACCAACTTGCGGGCGCCTCCGGGCCGGCCGACCTTTACTCCACACCATCTTCCACCTCCTGCTCTTGCCGGTCGCGTCGGACGTGAGGATCGCCTCGCCGGTCAAATTGACTTGTCCGGTAATCAAAGTCGCGCCGGTGACCCACCTGATCGACAGGAGTTGCGGGGTCCACGTCGACGGGCTCGTTGCTGCCCCAAAGCCAATCTTTTGGTCCCCATTGTGGCAATTACCTAGAACGCCGACTGCGCCAGTCAGACCCGATCGAACGCGAAGGATTCGGTTCCGGATCAGCTTCGAACCGGAGGCGCCATCCTCGTGGTCACCGCGATGCGATTCCACGCATTGATCGTCAATATGACGCTGATGAGCCGGGCCAGTTCCTCGTCCGAGAATTCGCCGGCCGCCTCGCTGTACACCTCGTCCGGAACGAAACCATCGGTAAGGACTGTCACGGCTTCGGCCAAGGCAAGAGCGGCGCGTTCGCGATCGGAGTACATCCCTCGCGCTTCTTCCCACGCGTTCAGTAGATAGAGCTTCTGCTCCGTCACACCGACCTTGCGAGCATCACGCGTGTGCATGTCCAAGCACCATGCGCAATGATTCAGCTGCGACGCGCGGGTGAGGACCAATTCGACAAGCGTCGGCTCCAGCCCCTGACGCGCAGCGGCATCCAACGCAATCATCGCCTTGTAGACCTCGGGCGCCAGCTTCGCAATGTCGATTCGTTGGCCTGTTGTTGTAGTCATACCTAAACCGTAAGCCCGAAAAGACCCCGAAACATGGTTCAATCCGGTGGTGAATTCATGGGCCAATCTTGGGTTCGATCTGCATGTCGAACTACCGCACGGAATTGGGGTTCGAGCCGCGTTGCTACAGACGCTTCGCGACGCGATCGACAGTGGGCTGTTGAAACCTGGCACCAGGCTTCCGCCCTCCCGCACCCTGGCACTCGACCTCGGCGTCGCACGAAACACCGTTGCGGACTGCTATGCCGAGCTTGCTGCAGCTGGATGGCTCGTCACACGGCAGGGTTCGGGGACTGTAGTCGCTTCGCTCGCCGACGCACACATTCGCGGGACCGATCCGTCGCCGACAAGGCCGCGCTTCACCTACAGCCTTCTCCCCGGATCGCCGGACGCGTCGGCGTTTCCCCGCGCTGCATGGATTTCATCCGCCAGGCGGGCGTTGACTGCCGCACCGAACGACGCCTTCGCCGCCACTGACCCCAGAGGCCGAGTCGAACTCCGAAACGCCCTCACCACCTATCTGAGCCGAGCCAGAGGAGTTCGCGTCGACCCGAGCCGCATTGTGATCAGCGCCAGCTCGGGTCACGGGATCTCCCTCCTCGCCCGTGCCCTCGGCGGAGCGATTGCAGTCGATTCTTTCTGCCTTCATCTTCACCGGCAGCTACTTGTCGACGAAGGATTACGAACTGTTCCCATCTCGGTCGACGAATCTGGAACTTGCACAGAAGAATTGGGATCAACGTCCACCCGCAGCGCGCTTCTGACTCCCACGCATCAGTTCCCTCTCGGTGGACCACTGACGCCGGCAAGGCGTGCAACCGCTGTCGAATGGGCCTCGAGCACGGGCAGCGTCATCATCGAGGACGACTACGACGGCGAATTCCGTTATGACAGAAAACCTGTCGGAGCACTCCAAGGCATCGCGCCGCAGCAGGTTGCCTACCTGGGCACTGTCAGCAAGACACTGTCGCCGGCGATTCGAATTGGGTGGATGGTGTTGCCGGACAGGCTGATCGAACCCGTTCTCGCAACAAAAGGACCTTACGAACGCTGGGTCAGTTCAACGGATCAATTGACGTTGGCAGACTTCATCGAGTCCGGAAGATTTGACAGCCATATTCGGAAGATGCGCGCCACTTACCGACGACGACGCGATCAACTGGTTGCGACGATCGCTCAGAAAGTGCCCCACGTCCGGATCGAGGGGATCTCCGCGGGACTTCACGCTGTGATCCGACTGCCTTCCGGCAGCGAACAAGCCGTGCTTACTGCTGCTCAGACGTGCGATCTCAGCCTCGAAGGACTGTCCACCTTCCGACACCCCGACGTGTCGCCAGTCGGCGGTGACGGAATCGTCGTCGGATACAGCACGCCGACGCAGTCCCAGTACCCGAGGACGCTGGATGTGCTCTGCGAGGTGCTACAGACGGCGCTGCGATAGGAAGTAGCCCACGATATTTCCGGTTCTCCCTGCCCCACTCTGTCTGCCTTTGCCCTGCCTTGATCGCGTGAACGGTACGTTGGGTCGGTCTGAGGCGACGGAAGTGTCGTTCGCTCGATGCGGGGGTGCCGGCGGCGGGTCGTTTTGGGGTGTGTTTTGGGTACGAGAAAGCCCCCCAACCATCACTGGTTGGGGGGCTTTCTCAAATTGTGTTCGGCGGTGTCCTACTCTCCCACACCCTGTCGAGTGCAGTACCATCGGCGC
>NZ_JAJNCL010000012.1 GCF_021025955.1 Rhodococcus qingshengii
TGTTCTCAGTGCTGAACGTATCAAGATCACCACGACCAAGTCGCCGCTGTGGTGCTCGGTCATCATCGTTGTGCTCGCTCTCGGCTTCGCAGCCATCATGGGCGCCGTTGCCAAGTCGGCTCTGACGTCTTCGGACGTCCAGGGTGCTCCCGACCTCGACACCGCCGTCGCCACAGCCGGGATCTCGGGTTTCGGAATCATGGTTCTCATGATCATGGCGGCCCTCGCGGTCACCAGTGAGTACCGCTTCGGGACCATCCGCACCACCTTCCAGGCAGTTCCGAACCGTGCCTCGGTTCTGATCGCCAAGGCCGGTCTCATCGGTGCCTTCGGTGCGGTGCTGACGTTTGTCCTCGCTTTCGGGTCCTACGCGGTGGCCAAGGCCATGGCCGGTTCCGAGGCCAGCACGGGTCTGACCCTGTCGACCGGCGATGACTGGCGTGCGATCTACGGCATCCCGGTTTACGCCTTCCTGTGCGTGATCCTCGCTGTCGGCGTCGGATCGATCATCCGTCAGTCGGCCGGCGCTATTGCGTTGCTCCTGCTCTGGCCGCTGCTCATCGAGAGCCTGTTCGGACTGTTCGGCAGTGTCGGCGAGAAGATCACTCCGTTCCTGCCGTTCGCGAATGCAAACCACTTCCTCAGCCCTGGCGGCGGAAGCCTTGATTTCCACTGGGGACCCTGGGGCAGCCTGATTTACTTCGCGGCCTTCGTTCTGGTGATTTTCGGAGTAAGTATCGTCATCGTGAATCGTCGCGACGCCTGATCTTGTCGCTCCCTCGGTAGGTGTTGTCGGGAGACCTACCGAGAACCAGGAGTGACAGCAGAGTAGGGACCCAGTACGAAAAACCATTCGTACTGGGTCCCTTTCCTGTGCTTCGGCCGATATCCTCCGAAGATGAGACTCTTCGGTGTGGTTGTGGTCGGAATGGCTGGAGCGCTCGTGGTGAGTGGATGCTCGTCGGGAAGTGAAGCGGCAGTCCCGACAGACCCGGTTGCATTCTCCGAGACCGTCACGGTCGACGCCGTGACCGGGCATCTGGAGCAACTCGAGAAGATCGCCGCTAACAACGACGGCAATCGATCGGCCGGAACCCCCGGTTACGACGCCAGCGTCGACTACGTGGCAAACCTGCTCGAAGACAAGGGTTTCGACGTCAGCACCCCGGAATTCGACTTCAGCTCCTTCGATCCCGGGACCGAATCCCTGAAAGCCGCTGACGGCTCGGATGTTCCGGTGCGGGCGTTGACGTATTCCACGTCCACGGGACCGACAGGAATCACGGCGCGTCTGGTGGCGATTCCCGCCGACGAGACCCCCGGTTGCGAGGCCACCGACTACGACGGCCGCGACGTGAACGGTGCCATCGTGCTGGTCACCCGCGGAGTGTGCCCGTTCGGCGACAAGCAGAAGATCGCCGCAGACCGCGGCGCGGCAGCGTTGCTGGTTGCGAACAACGAAGACGCAATGCTGGGCGGGGCTACCTTGGGTGAACCCGAAGACGCCCGCATCCCGACGGGCGGGGTGAGTAAGGCGTCGGGAGAGGCTCTTGCGGCAGCGCCCGGAGACCTCACGCTGATTCTCGACACGTCGACGGAAACGACGAAGTCGCGCAACGTGATTGCACAGACCAAGACCGGCGCGACCGACAACGTGGTTGTCGTGGGCGCCCACCTCGACAGCGTGCCGGAAGGTCCCGGAATCAACGACAACGGAAGCGGTACCGCCGCCGTACTGGAAACCGCGTTGCAGATGGGAGGCTCACCGAGCATCGAAAATGCCGTGCGCTTCGCATTCTGGGGAGCGGAAGAAGTGGGATTGGTCGGCTCCACTCGCTACGTCGAGGGCCTGAGCGATCAGGATCGGGCCGACATCGCCCTGTACCTGAATTTCGACATGCTCGGTTCGCCCAACGCCGGGTACCTGGCTTACGACGGCGACAACTCGGATGCCGTGGGGGAGGGGCCCGGGCCCGAGGGGTCGGCGGGCATCGAGCGGACTTTCGTCGATTTTCTCGCCGGGCGAGGAATTGCGGCGGACGGAACGGACTTCGACGGGCGCTCCGACTACGGCCCGTTCATCGAGATCGGAATCCCGGCGGGTGGAGTGTTCAGCGGCGCCGACGAACGCAAGACGCCGGCTCAGGCCGAGAAGTGGGGCGGAGAAGCGGAGGAGACCTTCGACCCGAATTACCACAGTGCCCAGGACAACCTCGCGAACATCGATCGCGAAGCGCTCGCCGTCAATGCTTCTGCAGTAGCCTTCGGAGTTGCGACGTATTCCCAGGACTTGAGCGGGCCCAACGGAGTGCCCGTAGGCGATGCCCGGACACAGGCCAGAACCGAATGATCGACTGACCGAGTGATCGACTGACCGAATGATTGACTGATCGATTGCGCGAGCGACCAGGAGGCCACTGTGCGAGAACCGCGGCAGCACACTGTCTGTAACTCTGAGTTACGCTTGAGTTATGGCTGATCTGTCCCCGGAGAGCACCGACACGACAGGTGCTTCTTCCTCCTCGGTTCGAGGCGTCGTCGACGTCGTCTTGAACTCTGCGGCAGAACTGAACCGTCGACAGCAGCTCATCGACGCGCTAAGGCGGCTCAGGCGGGCATTACCCGGCGATCCCGGGTTCGGGGATCCGCTCTCGCTCGCCGGCCCCGGCGGTGCCCGCGCCGTGGCCCGCGTCGCTGACAGATTGCTCGATCAGAAGCCGGCAGCCACTCGCGAAGTGAGCCTCGGAGCACTGCAGGTATGGCAGGCAGCGCTGGAAAAGATGGGCCGCGGCCGCGGGGATCAAGAACTGACCATCGTCTTCACCGATCTGGTCGGCTTCTCCACCTGGTCGCTCGAAGCCGGTGACGGCGCCACGCTGACACTTCTGCGCGCAGTGGCGCAGGCCGTGGAAACCCCGATCACCGACAACGGCGGACACGTCGTCAAACGGATGGGCGACGGCCTGATGGCGGTGTTCATTCGCCCGGATGCGGCCTTGAAGGCGGTGTTCAACGCACAGGACGCGCTCGCGGGAGTCGACCTCGACGGATATACCCCACGCATGCGCGTCGGCCTTCACACGGGAACTCCGCGTCAGATCGGCGACGACTGGCTCGGTGTCGACGTAACCATTGCCGCCCGGATGATGGGCTTGGGTGGCGACGGCAACGTCATGATGTCGGCGACAACTCTCGAGGAACTCGAAGCCGGCACCCTGGAGGATCTCGATCTCACGATTCGGCCATGGCGGCGAGGGTTTTTCGCGACCACGCCCAACGGAGTTCCCGTCGATCTAGGAATCTGGCGCGTACGACGGAACTAGCGCACTAGACCCCGAGTGCTAGACCTGGAGCCGCCAGAGCGGGGACACCGGACCGTGGCCGGCGCCCAGGTCGTACGACGACTCGAGGCATTTGGTCACCCACTCCTTGCCGAATGCCACTGCGTCCGGAACGGAGTAGCCGTGTGCGAGAGCGCAAGTGATCGCAGCAGCCAATGTGTCACCACCACCGTGATCATTGCCGGTGTCGATCCGGGCACTGCTGAATTCGAGGAAGCGGTCGCCGTCGAACAGCAGGTCGGTGGACAACTCAGACGTTCGAAGGTGACCGCCCTTGACGATGGACCACTGAGCGCCGAGCGCGTGCAGCGCTTCTGCCGCCTGGCGGGCGCTCTTGTCGTCGACGACCTCGATGCCGGTGATCAACCGAACCTCGTCGAGGTTCGGAGTGACCACCGTGGCAGCCGGAATCAAGGTGTTGCGGACCGCGTCGAGCGCTTCTTCGTGCAGCAGCGGATCACCGTGCATCGACGCGCACACCGGGTCGACCACGAGCGGGATCGGTCGGTCGCGCCCGATCCCCACCTCGGCGGCCACCGCGGCCACCGCTTCGATGATCGTCGTCGATGCCAGCATTCCCGTCTTCGCTGCGCCGATACCGATGTCCGAGACCACGACGCGTACCTGGTCGGCGACGATCTCCGGCGGAATCTCGTGGAAACCGCTGACACCCACCGAATTCTGGACCGTCACGGCGGCGACGGCCACGCAGGCGTGCACTCCACACATCGCCATCGTGCGGGAATCGGCTTGGATACCGGCTCCACCGCCGGAATCGGTTCCGGCGATGGTCAATGCCCGAATCGGGGTCTGTCCGGCGGGGGTCAGGGGCAGCAGCTTCACGACGACGAGCCTACCGATCGGACCTGGGGAAACGGCAGCTCGGTCCATCCATTGCACGAACGACGGTACGAACGACCGCGCGAACGACCGCGCGAACGACCGCGCGAACGGCGATTGCGATCCGGTCGCTTCCGGTGCAAAAATTAGTCGAATCCGGGACAGCGTCGTCGGTAGCTGATTCTATGAGTGGCATGGATCACAGTTATGGAGAGCGTGCGAACGCAGCTGTCGCCGATCGCGCAGGTGCACATCGTGCCGTGGAGGTCGCCGCTATGAACGACATCGAAAACTCGAAAGCCGGAACCTCACCGGAAGTGACACTCGTGGACAATCCGTCGCACGAACGATTCGAACTGCTCTCCGGCGACGAGTTGGTTGGCATCCTCGGTTATCGCGACGAGGACGAGATTCTGGGCAGCGGAGCCGAAGCCGGCGACGTGGTCGCGTACATGCACACCGTCGTCAAGGAAGAGTACGGCGGGCAGGGGCTGGCAGCGGTACTCGTGCAGTTCGCGATGGACTGTGCCCGTGACCGTGAGTGGTCGGTACGTCCCGTGTGCACCTACGTTCAGCGATACCTCGGCGAGCATCCCGAGTATCTGGAACTGCTCGTCGAGGACTGACCGCCGGCAACTACGAACAGACGATCACGCTCCGAGATTTACGATTACCCGAGATTCACGATCACCGGAGCGTGATCGCTGGCGCCCTTGCCTTTTCGCTCGTTCCGATCGATCTCGGCCGCCTCGACGCGCGCTGCGAATGCCGGTGAACCGAGGATGAAGTCGATTCGCATGCCCTGCTTCTTCGGGAAGCGAAGCTGCGTGTAGTCCCAGTATGTGTACACACCGGGGCCGGGGGTGTACGGGCGGACGACGTCCGCGAACCCGGATTCGGTGAACGCCGTGAAGGCCGCTCGCTCCGGCTCCGACGTATGGGTCTTGCCCTCGAAGAATGCGGGATCCCACACGTCGTCGTCCGTGGGAGCGACGTTCCAGTCGCCGACCAAGGCGATCTGCGCCTCGGGATCCTGCTCGAGCCAGCCCTCCGCGTCGTCGCGCAGCTTGGCCAGCCAATCCAGCTTGTAGGTGTAATGCGGGTCTTCGAGCTCACGGCCGTTGGGGACGTACAGGCTCCACACCCGCACACCGCCGCAGGTCGCACCGATCGCGCGTGCCTCGCGGACCGGATCGGCCTCGGGGTCCTTGTCGAACCCGGGCTGATCCTCGAAGCCGATCTGCACGTCTTCCAAGCCGACGCGGGAAGCGATCGCGACACCGTTCCACTGGCTCAACCCGACATGGGCGACCTCGTAGCCGATCTCCTTGAAGCGCTCGTACGGAAACTGCTCGTCCTTGCACTTGGTTTCCTGTATTGCCAGGACGTCGACGTCGGATCGACCGAGCCAGTCGATGATCCGGTCGGTACGGGCACGGACGGAGTTGACGTTCCAAGTAGCGATGCGCACGAGGGCAAGCCTAGCGTCAGCCGCCGACAGGATCGGTGGCGTATCGGTAGCGGTGGTGTTCGACGAACCCGAGCCGCTCGTACAGCGCGATCGCCGCGGAGTTCCCGGCCGAAACCTGGAGGTACGCGTGCGTCGCACCGTTCTCGCGACCCCAGGAGAGTAGATCCCCGCAGATCAGCCACCCGATTCCGTGACGACGGTGTTCGGGGTCGACGTGAATACCGGTGAGCCCGATCCAGCGCTTGTGGTCGGGCGCCTCGGTGAGCGCTGCGCGCCCGATGGCGAGCGTCGTATCGGTGTTTCCGATCGCGGCGAAAGTTGCGCTGCCCACCACGGCGGTGAGGACCGCCTCGACGTGTGTGGGATCGGCGTTGGCGTCGTACATCGACAACCAGTTGTGGTCGGGGCGGTCGGAGAAAGAGGTGACCGGTGGGCCTGGCGGCAGCGTGACGTTGCCCAGATCGGCCGCCATCACGATGGTTTCCTTCTCACAGGTCCACCCGTCCGGCGCGGTGCCGAGCCGATCGGGGAGGAGCAGCAGGGTGGGCAGATCGCGGTCACCGAACCACTGGCGTATCCGTTCGAGAGTGCTCGCGTCGAAGCCTGCCACCGTCCCCGAACCACCGAGTGGCAAAGCCGAATTGGCGCGACCCGTGAACCCGTGACCGGCGCGCAGCAACCAACCGTCGATCCAGGCCTGCTCGACCCCTGGCCATGCCGCCGCGGCCGCTGTTTCGAGGTTTCGAATCTCGCCGATGCGAATCGGACGGGCCGAGAGAGTCTTGAGTGCAATCACCTGATCGGCGGAGACCTGGACCAGACGACCGTCGCTGCTGCGGACGGCGATGGGATCGGCGCCCTCGAGGATGCCGATGACGTCGGTCATGGGATGCGAGTAGCCGGGTGGGAGCTTGTATCGCAGGACCACCCGGCTACCGATCGAAATGTTGCCGTTCAGAGCAGAATTCTCAGTCTTCGTAATCGTCGTCGTCGTGACCGAACGGATCGTCGACGGTGCCCGGCGTCCACGTCAGACCGGGCTTGCCCCAACCGGAACGCTTGATGATCTTCTTGGCGGCGCGCGCGTTGCGGCCGATCAGCACGTCCGTGTAGAGGAAGCCGTCGAGATGGCCCGTCTCGTGCTGGAGCATCCGTGCGAAGAATCCGGTGCCCTCGACCTCGATCGGGTTGCCGTCGGCGTCGGTGCCGGTGACCTTCGCCCAATCGGCGCGGCCCGTCGGGAACTGCTCGCCGGGGACGGAAAGGCAACCCTCGAAGTCTTCGTCCGGATCGGGCATCGTCTGGGGGATTTCGGAGGTCTCGAGTACCGGGTTGACGACGACACCGCGTCGACGCTCGCTGGTGCGGTCGTCACCGGGGCAGTCGTAGACGAAGACTCGGAGTGAAACACCGACCTGATTGGCCGCCAGACCGACGCCGTTGGCGGCGTCCATCGTCTCGTACATGTCTGCGATCAGTTCGGCGATCTCGGCCGGGGACTGAGTGACCGGCTCTGTCGCCTTGTGCAGTACCGGGTCGCCGACGATTCGGATGGGGAGGATAGCCATGCGGACAAGGATAGTGCGGCGCGCCCGCGTAGTTATCACGGCCCGCACACTCGATCATGGTTCAATGGTTGCTGAAGAACAGCGATGTAATTCGTTGCTCGGTCGGAACGTGGGCCGCGGGGGAAATTGTGAGTTACCTTCGGGCCAGGGGACCGGGAAACTCACGGCCGCGAGAATTCGGTCGGAACAAGAATACCGGGCATACGAGTCTCGCTGACGCCGAGCACAGCAGTCGAGGAGTGACATGGACGGCGCAACCGCGCGTAGTCGGAACCAGTCCGAAGGCACTGGCGCCGACGATTCGGTAGTAGATACAGCAGGCATGCACGAGGTCGGCGAAGACGGCCTCACCCGCCGGGAACACGACATCCTCTCCTTCGAGCGCCAGTGGTGGAAGTACGCCGGCGCGAAGGAAGAGGCCATCAAGGAGTTGTTCGACATGTCGGCAACCCGCTACTACCAGGTTCTCAATGCCTTGGTCGATCGCCCCGAATCCTTGGCGGCTGATCCCATGCTGGTCAAGCGCCTGCGTCGTCTGCGTGCCAGCCGTCAGAAGGCCAGGGCCGCTCGCCGCCTCGGCTTCGAGGTCACCTGAATCACGCGCACATATGAGCGGACTGTCCACGTACTGGCGATAAGGTCGACATCGTGAGTACCCCGAAAGAGCAGCCGTCCGGACCTCCGCTTCGCGCAATCGCCATGGTGTTGATCGCTCTGGCGATCGTGTTCATCGGTCTCGGAGCAGCCTCTCTCGGTGGATCGGGTGACGGTGGATCGGGGGACGAGAACACCGCAGCAGAGCAGACCGAATCTTCGGCGCCTGCCACGACGAGTGCTCCCGCTGCGGCCCCTGCCACCTCCAAGCCGGCAGCGACGACGCAACCCGCTTCGGGCAATACCACCACCACGTCGCGACCCTCGGGAACTGCGACGACCACGACTTCCAGCTCCGCGAGCGGCACCGACACGTCGAATGTCAGCGTTCGAGTTCTCAATAACAGCACCGTCTCCGGTCTGGCAGCAGGCACCGCCGAGGAGTTGACGGCAGCAGGTTGGAACGTCGAGGAGACGGGTAACTACAGCGAGGGCACCGTCAGTACGACGACGGTGTACTACGGATCGTCCGCGGCGGAGAAGGCAGCGGCGCAGAAGATCGCAGCTGAACTCGGAGTCACCGCAGAACCTCGATTCGCCGGCATCGCGAACGCGTCACCTGGCGTGATCGTGATCGTGACCTCCAACTGACCGGTCGTGAAGGTGGAACTGACCCGTCGGTTCCAGCTACTACACACGCCGTTATGATCAGAAGCACTTTCTCGCCACCTCAAAGGAGCGGTTCGATGGCCCCCAGCAGCACCCGGCGTATGTCCTGGCGCGTCGTTGCCCCTGTAGTCGCGATTGCCGCTTTCGGCTTGACCGCTTGCAGTAACAGCGAAGAGCCCAGCAGCGTCCCCGGCACGACCCCTCCAGTGTGGACCGGTGCAGCCGATCCCAGCGCGCACGAAAGCGCGGGCGGCCACGGTTCCGAGACGGCTCACGCCGGCGCTTCTGCCGAGACGGTCACCGCGACACTGAACGGCACCGACGGCGCCAAGGTCGGAACGGTCACGTTCGCCCAGGAAGGTAGCGACGTCAAGGTCACCCTCGACGCCAAGGGCCTGACCCCCGGATTCCACGGATTCCACGTTCACCAGGTTGCCAAGTGCGAGACCAATTCCGTAGCTCCGAGCGGCGGAGAGCCGGGTAACTTCCTCTCGGCAGGCGGACACTTCCAGGCCGAGGGCCACACGGGCCATCCGGCCAGCGGCGACCTCACTTCGGTCCAGGTCCTCGAAGACGGCACCGCCACGCTGGTCACCACGACCGATGCATTCACCGTCGACGAACTGGTCGCGAACGGTGGAACTTCCGTCATGATCCATGCCGGTGCGGACAACTTCGGCAACATCCCGACGCGCTACGCGCCGGCACCGGATCAGCAGACACTCGACACCGGTGACGCAGGCGGACGCGTTGCTTGCGGTGTCATCGCCAAGAGCTGACAACTCACCTGAGTTTTGCATCACTTCCGGCGACTACCACGCAGTAGCCAGCACGGTGTTTTTACCGACACTGTGATTGGATTCTCTGCGTGGTAGTTCCATTTCCAGGTTCGCCGCGCCCGACGCTGGGCGTGGAGTGGGAGATCGCGCTGGTTGATCGCAAGACCAGAGACCTCTCCAATACAGCAGCCGAGGTGTTTTCGGCGGTCGAAGAGCTTGCCGGCTCCGAGACCCCGCACATCACCAAGGAGCTACTGCGAAATACCGTCGAACTCGTCACGGGTATTCACTCGACGGTAGGCGAGGCGATGAGTGATCTCGACAGGTCACTGGATCTGCTGCGTCGCGCGGCGAATCCGCTCGGCGTCGACCTCATCAGCGCGGGCACACATCCGTTCGCGCAATGGTCGACGCAGTTGGTCACGCGGACGCCCGACTACGACGAACTCATCGAACGCACGCAGTGGTGGGGTCGGCAGATGCTGATCTGGGGCGTGCACGTTCACGTGGGTGTCTCGTCCGCGGACCGCGTGTTCCCCATCATCAACGCACTGCTGCAGCGCTATCCGCACCTGCTGGCACTGTCGGCGTCCTCGCCGATGTGGGCCGGTGTGGATACGGGATACGCGTCAAATCGCGCGTTGATGTTCCAGCAACTGCCCACCGCGGGCCTTCCTTACCAATTCGAGAACTGGGCCGAATACGAGTCGTTCATCGACGACCAGATGAAGACCGGTGTGATCACCAAGATCGGTGGCATGCACTGGGACATCCGTCCCGCACCGAAGTGGGGAACCATCGAGGTCCGGGTGTTCGACGGCGTCTCGACGCGCGCAGAACTGGGCGCACTCGTTGCTCTGGTCCACTGCCTCATCGTCGACCTGGACCGAAGACTGACCGCCGGTGAGACTCTGCCGAACATGCAGCCGTGGCACGTCAAGGAAAACAAGTGGCGCGCAGCTAGATACGGACTGGACGCCGAGATCATCCTCGACTCCGACTCGAACGAGTGCCTCGTCACTGACGATCTGGATCGCTTGCTCGACGACCTGGCGCCGATTGCGGTCTCACTCGGGTGCGCGGACGAGTTGGCGTCGGTAGCGGACATTCCCCGTCGTGGCGCGTCTTACCAGCGTCAACGCCGTGTTGCGGAAGCGACCGGCGGCGATCTGGTTGCGGTCGTCGACGCCCTGGTCGCGGAGTTGGGCACCTAGCAGGCTCAACGCTCAAAGGGCTGTTTCGCGCGCTGGAAATCCGGGCATACCAACCGTTTGTCCAGTGGGTGTCCATATTTGGTTCACACGCCGTTTACTATTGTCCGGTGTTGATAGACAGTTGGTCCCAACGAGGGGACGCGCCCGGACAATCGGATCGTTCGTGGTCGAGTTCTCATCGAGGCCTTCTGATCGGCACAGCAGCATTGACCGTGCTGGTCCTGGGCGTGCAGGCGTTCGCGTCGCACAAGGGCTATCTCGGCCCGGTGGAAAGCCTGTTCGGTGACTACTTCCTCGTTCCCCGCTCCGCGACGATGCCCTGGGTGGGCCTCGCTCTCGCACTGGTCGGACTGAACAACAAAGAACGCATCTACGCGGTATCCGCGGCGGTCGTGATCGACGTGGTCGTCGGCACGATCCGCTGGTTCTCCGGTGGACCGCTGACGATGGGCACCGGCGGCACCTGGGTGCTGACGGCCATCGCGGTGTACGCGGTGTGGAAGTTGACCGGTGAGCGTCGACTCAGCGTTCTGCACGGCGTTGCGCTGGGCGCGTTGCTCATCATCGCGGCCAAGGTTGCCGAGACGTGGCTGGAGATCACCATTCTCGTCGGCACCGATGTGTGGGACGAGTACGTCTTCCTCGCAGACCAGGCTCTCGGGAACCCGTCGTGGGTGATGGGCCAGATCGTCGACGCCATGGGCCCCGTCGGCGCCGCAGCGCTCGACTGGATCTACGTCGAACTACCCGTCGCGGTGATCGTGGTTGCTCTCTATCAAGTACGCAAGGGGTGGCCGTCGCATCACCTGCTGCGTACGTTCCTGCTCATCGGGTTGATCGGCCCGATCTTCTACGTCCTGTTCCCGGTGGTCGGTCCGGTGTTCGCCTTCGGTCCGCGTGGTTTCGGATTCCAGATCGGCGACTACTGGCCGAACATCGTGCCCAACTTCGACTTCGCGTCACCGTCGTCGCTGCCGTTCGACGACGCCGCGCCACGAAACTGCATGCCGAGCCTGCACACCGCGTGGGCAGTCGCGTTGTTCATCCACTCGCGCAGCGGCCCGTGGTGGATTCGCAGCCTGGGATCGTTCTGGCTCGTCGCGACCCTGACGGCGACGCTCGGTTTCGGATTCCACTACGGCGTCGACCTCATTGCCGGTGCGGTTCTGTGCTTGACCCTCGATGCTGCGCTGCGGGATCCGGAGCGCGGTTGGGGTTGGTTCCGAGTGCGTCTGTTGATCGGTGGCTCGGCACTGCTCGCGGGGTTGTTGCTCTCGTACCGATTCGCTTCGGTGCAGATGGCCGAGTACCCGGCGATCTTCGGTCCGCTGCTGCTGGCTGTTCTGGTTCTCATGTCGGTGGCGTACTTCGCCACCTTCTTCGCCCGCCCCGGCACCGCTCTCGCAGTGTGGGGCGAGCGCGACGGTGAGTGGGATGCCGCTACCGGAGAGAGTCCGGCTCTTCCAGTTCGTTGATCTTCATGAGGTCGTCCTCCTCGCGCTGTTCGCGGTAGGCGACGCGGCCGACGCTGTGTGCGATGACGGGCGCGGTCAGCAACGTGAAGATGCCGACCAGTACCAGCATCCAGATGTCGACGCTCCCACGAAGCAGGAACACGGCACCCATCAGAACAAGGATGAGCCCGACCACCTGAGGCTTGGTAGCCGCGTGCATACGACGCAGGGTGTCGGGGAAGCGAACGATTCCCACCGCCGCGGTCAGCGCGAGCAGCGCGCCCAGGAAGATGGAGATTGCCCCGATCGTGTCGAGGACGTTGCCGATCACTGGTCACTCACCCGGAAGCGCGCGACGGACACCGAACCGATGAAGCCGACCAGTGCCAGCGCGACGATCGCGGGAACGATGGTCGTGTCTTCGCTGTACGCGGCCCAGACCGCGAGCCCACACATCGAGACCGCAATGATCGTGTCCAGGGCGACGAGGCGGTCGAGTGAGCTCGGCCCGTCGAGCAATCGGAACGTGGTCAGTACTGCGGCGATCAGGAGAATCACTCCCGAAATGATCAGGATCGTGGTGATGAACCCGTTCATGGTTGGTCCTCCTGCCGGGGTGCATCGAATTCGTAGTCGCGCTGGTGCCACGGGCTGGGCCGCCAGTCCGAATCACGTTCGAACGACGCGATGAACAACCGCTCGAGATCCTCCACAGAGCGGTAGAACGCGCTGACGGCTTTCTGCGAGCCGACGTCGAGCACGTGGACGTAGACGATGCGCCGGTTCTGGTCGATCTCGAGAACCATCGTGCCCGGGATCAGGTTCAGAACGTCGATGCACAGCGTGAGAACCAGGTCCGACTTGATCCCGAGCTGGTACCGCAGAACCCCGGTGACCGGCGGCGGCGACGGACGGATCGCCAGCCAAGCGACCTGGATACTCGACTGGATCGCGTAGTACACGATCATCCACAGCAGACGCAGGATCGACAGCAGGTGCACCCGGCCCTCGACCGGTACGCGGGGGAGGGGAAGCAGGACCATGATGATCAAGCCGACGGCGAGTCCGCCGAAGATGTTTCCGAAACTGATGTTGCCCCACAACAGGATCCACACGACCATCAGCCACAGCAGGATCCCGACGCGGAGTACCTGTTCGCGTTTCATCGCGGAGCCTCCTCGGTGTTCGGGGCATCGGTACTGGGAGCTACAGCAGGGTCGTCTGCAGCGACGGGAGCCTCGTCGACCGGAACGGGTCGGTGGTTGCCGAGAACCGCGTCGATGTAGATGGACCGGTCTTGCAGATCCTTCGCCGCTCGGTCGCTGATGTCGATGATCCGGCCCGCGAACACCGTCAGCCCCAGGCCGACGATGACGAGCCCGACCGTCGGAATCAGCATGAAGATCGGAATCTTGCCGACGTCCTCGCGGTCGACGAACGCGATGTCCTCTTCGGATTCGTCGATCAACGCTGACGGGCTGACGTCGGCGAGGTCACCTTCAGGCGCGTCGGCGCGGGCTCGCCAGAATGCCTTGGTCCACACGCGGGCGACCGCGTAGAGCGTCAGCAAGCTGGTGATCGTGCCGCCGGCGACGAGGATCCACGCCAGCGCGCTGGCGTCGGACGCCCCGGCTTGCAGGAGTGCGACCTTGCCGATGAAGCCCGAGAACGGTGGGATACCACCGAGGTTCAGGGCCGGGATCAGGAAGACGATCGCGAGGATCGGGCTGGCCGCCGCGAGACCACCGAGACGGCGCAGTGACGACGACCCGGCTTGTCGTTCGATCAGACCGACGACGAGGAAGAGCGTCGTCTGCACGATGATGTGGTGGGCGACGTAGTAGATCGCGCCGGACAGTCCGGACGTCGTGGACAACGCGATACCGAAGATCATGTAACCGATATGGCTGACCAGGGTGAACGAGAGCAGACGTTTGATGTCGCTCTGCGCGATGGCACCCATGATGCCGACCACCATCGTCAGCAGGCCACACACCATCAGTACGTTGTCGAGTTCTCCTTGCGGGAACAGCAGCGAGTGCGCCCGGATGATCGCGTACACACCGACCTTGGTGAGCAACCCCGCGAAGACGGCGGTGATCGGTGCGGGCGCGGTCGGATACGAGTCCGGGAGCCACGCCGACAGCGGGAAAACCGCAGCCTTGATGCCGAATGCCACGAGGAGGACACCGAAGATGGCGGTTCGTGTTCCTGGCGGAATGTCGTCGAAGCGCAGGGCCATGTCGGCCATGTTGAGGGTGCCGGTCGCAGCGTAGGCGAAGGCGATGCCCGCCAGGAAGATCAATGAAGACACCATCGAGACCATCACGTACGAGATGCCGGCCCGGACGCGGTCGGCGCTGGCACCGAGCGTCAGGAGCACGAAACTCGCGGCGAGCAGGACCTCGAAACCGACGTACAGGTTGAAGAGGTCACCGGCGAGGAACGCGTTGGAGATACCGGCAGTCAATGCCAGATAGGTCGGCAGGAAGATCGAGACCGGCTGGGCCTCGCTGCCGTCGCGAATACCCTGACCGATCGCGTAGATCATGACGGCGAGCAACACCACCGACGAGACCACGAGCATCATCGCCGAGAGACGGTCGACCACGAGCGTGATACCGATGGGTGAATCCCAGCCGCCGACCTGAACAGCCGTCGTACCGTCGCGGTCGGCGAGGTAGAGAAGCAGGCCCGACACCGCGACGACTCCGACGAGCGCGATCAGGGTGATCACACGCTGGAAGCGCGGACGTCGGCCGACTACCAACGTCGCGGCTGCGGCCAACATCGGGATCAGGACGGGCAGGGGCGCAAGGGCTCCCATCAGGTTGTCCGAGATGGTCATGCGCCTCCACCTCCCTCGATCTTGGTCTGGCGAGCGTCTTTGCGCCGCTTCTCGGATTCCTTCTTACGAGCAAGGTCGGTGGCCCAGTCGGGTACCGGTTCGTCCTCGAAGTCGCCGTCGTGGAGGTCGTCGTAGCATTCGATGTCCTCGAGGTTGACCAGTTGTTCGAGGGGAATTGGGTTGCCGTCCTTGTCGAATGCGTCGCCGCCGATGCTCGGGGCACCGGTGAGCGGGTCGTCGGAGCGGTCGTGGTCGGGAGCGTCGGCGGGCAGGCGACGCTTGAGGATCTTGGTGTCCTCGGGATCGTCCTCGACAGCGTCGGCGGTGTTGATCTTGAATGACCGGTACGCCAGTGCCAGAACGAAGCCGGCGATACCCATCGTGATCACGATGGCCGTCAGGATCATGCCCTGGGCGAGCGGATCCGCTATCTCCTCGTGGACCGAATCTCGGCCGACGATGGGCGGATTCCCGTCCGATCCACCGACGGTCAGGATCAAGAGGTTGATGGCGTTGCCGAACAGGAGCAAGCCGAGCAGCATCCGGGTGATGCTTCGTTCGATCAGCAGGTAGACACCGGCCGACGTGAGGACGCCGATCAGGATCAGCATTCCGATGTTTGCGCTCATGGTGCTTTCACCTCGATTTCTGCGTCGAGGCGGGCGCCGAGACTTCGGAGTACGTCCAGGACCAGACCGACCACGATGAGGTAGACGCCCAGGTCGAAGAACAGAGCGGTGACCAGTTTGACGTGGCCGATGAGCGGGAGGGTGAACTCGAAGACGGCGGACGAGAGCGCCGGGGCGCCGAGGAACAGCGACACCAGGGCGGTGCCCGCGGCTAGCGCCAAACCGAGGCCGAGAATCTTGCCCGCGTCGATGGGTACGGCTTCACCGAGTTCGTAGCGGCCACCGGCGAGGTAACGAAGTACCAGCGCCAGGCCCGCCGTCAGGCCGCCGGCGAAACCGCCGCCGGGAGCATTGTGGCCGGAGAAGAAGAAGTAGATCGACAACACCATGATGGTCGGGAAGATCAACCTCGTGGTGACCTCCAGAACCAGCGAACGGTGGCGCGGATCGATCAGGTCTCCGCCGCGCAACCATGTCGTGTCAGAGTTGGCGGCCGCCTTGTCGACGATGACGGAGGGAGCGTCGGCGACGCGCGGCGCGATACCGAAGCGGCGGTTGCGGAACACGAGGCTGGCGACGCCGGTCGCTGCGACCAGCAGCACGGAGATCTCACCGAGCGTGTCCCATGCGCGGATGTCGACGAGCAGGACGTTGACGACGTTCTTGCCGTTGCCCAGGTCGTAGGCCGCATCGGGAAGCAGTTCGTAGATCGGACGAGTGTTCCGGGCGTTGGTGGCGAATGCCGCGATGGTGGTGACGGTGATTCCGACGGCGACGGCGAGTGCGGCACGCGGCCACTTGAAGCCGATCGCCTTGCTTTCGTCGACTTCGGCGGGGAACTTTCGGAGTACGAGTACGAAGATCACCAGCGTCAGTGTTTCGACGAGGAACTGGGTCAGAGCCAGGTCTGGAGCACCGTGCAGCGCGAACAACACACCGCAGCCGTAGCCGGTGAGTCCGACCAGGATGACGCTGGCGAGGCGGTTGCGCATCAGCGTCGCGGCGATGGCGGCCGAGATCATCATCAGCGCGATAGTGAACTGGATGGGCGAATCCCACATCCGAAGGTCGACTCCGCCGCCCTTGGTGTCGATGATCAGCAAGAACAGTGGAACGACGACCAGCGTCGCGAGGATCGTCGACTGCGTGCGGGGGAGCGAACCACGCTGAGTGGCGCCGGTCAGGCGCATCGAGATGGTGTCCATGCCGCGCAGAGTCGCGTCGTAGATACGGTCGGCGTTGCCGAGCGGCGGGTGCTCGAAGTGCAGGCGGCTGATCTGACGCTGCGCGATGTAGAGCGCGACACCGCCGGCGATGACGATGCTGGTGAGCAGCAGCGGAGTGTTCAATCCGTGCCACAACGCGAGGTGGTAGTCGGCGTGCGGCCCCGGGGCCAGAGTGGTGGAGTACGGCGTCAGCAGCTTCTCGAGTTGGGGCGAGAGAATGCCGGCGGCCAGACCGAGAACCGCGAGTAGGCCGGGCGCGAACAGGAACAGCCAACCCGGCTTGTGCATCTTGCTCACGGCCGGGCTCGGCTTGCCCAGGGTCTTGCGTCCGAAGGCACCCCAGATGAACCGAATGCTGTAGCCGACGGTCAGGATCGAGCCCAACACGATCACCGTCACGACGGCGATGGACGACCAGTGGCCGAGCGCGTTCGTTTCGAGCACCGATTCGAGTGCGGCTTCCTTGCCGACGAAGCCGAGTAGCGGTGGTAGACCGGCCATGCTGGCGGCAGCGAGGCTCGCGATGATTGCGAGAGCGGGTGCCGCTTTACCCAGGTGAGCAAGTTTGCGCAGGTCACGGGTGCCGGTGGTGTGATCGATGATGCCCACGACCATGAAGAGTGCGGCCTTGAACATCGCATGCGCCACGACCATCGTCATGCCGGCCAGGGCAGCGTCACGCGTGCCGATGCCGACAAGGACCATCATGAAGCCGAGTTGACTGACGGTTCCGAAGGCAAGGACGAGTTTGAGGTCGTACGCGCGCATGGCTCGCCAACCGGCGAGGATCATCGACAGCAGACCCAAACTGATGATGGTGATGCGCCATGGCGGCGAATCGGCGTATCCGGGAGCCAGGCGCGCGACGAGGTAGATACCGGCCTTGACCATCGCGGCGGCGTGAAGATAACCGCTGACAGGGGTGGGCGCGGCCATCGCACCGGGCAGCCAGAAGTGCAGGGGCACGATTGCCGATTTGGAGAGTGCACCGATCAGGATCAGGACGATCGCGACGGACGGGAGCCAACCCGTCGGGGGGTTCGCGACCAGTTCGGACAGGTTGTAGCTGCCGCCGACCTGACCGAGGATGATCATGCCGACCAACATCGCCAGACCACCGGCGGTGGTGACGAGCAGTGCTTGGGTTGCGGCGCGGCGACTGGTGGCGCGCTCGGCGTAGTGACCGACCAGCAGGAACGACAGGACCGTCGTCAGTTCCCAGAACACGTAGAGCAGCAGCATGTTGTCGCTGGTCACGAGCCCGAACATGGCGCCGGCAAAGGCGACCATCTCGGCGGCGAAGATGCCGAGTCGAGGTTCGTCGTCGTTGAAATAGCGGGCGCAGTAGACCAGGATGAGCGTGCCGACGCCTAGGACGAGCACGGCCATGATGGCCGAGAGCGCGTCGAACCTGAAGTCGATGTCCATCGACAGGCCGGGAACCCAGGTGATGTGCAGCGTCTCGACGGTGCCCCATTTGTCGATGACCCAGCCGAGGCTGGCGAGGGGGACTATCGCGAGGGGGAAGAAGCCGTTTCGCCCTAACCTGCGCACCACAAGCGGAGCCAAGAGGGCGGCAACGGCATGGGCAAGCAAGATAGCGAGCAAAAGGCACTCCGTCGTGTTGTCAGCGGGCGGCGGGGTGTCCGAACAAAATCGAACCTATCGGATTAACGAGACAATTCACCTAGTCGGAGAGGTTGTCTTTGCGTACATATTACCGGGCGTGGCAGTTTCGATGTGCAGCGAGTCGATTCGGACATCTTCGGCACTCGCGGATACACGTAGGTTGGACGACGTGAATTCGTCGACTCCTACCACGATCATCCGTACCGCTGCCCTCGCGCACATTCGTGACCGCAAGCTGATCCAGACCCGCTCCGTGGGCAAGACCGCGTTCTACATGGCCGGCGGAAAGATCGACCCGGGTGAGACGCCCGAGCAGGCGCTGCACCGCGAAATTCGGGAGGAACTCGACGTCGATCTGGTCGACGGGACGGTCACGTTTCTCGATGTCTTCGAGGCTCACGCTTTCGGACATTCCGCGGACACAGGCCTGCACATGAGTTGCTATCTGGCGGAGATGGCCGGAGACCCGCGCCCGACCAGCGAGATCGCCGAGTTCCGCTACTTCACGCTCGCCGAGTACGCAGCGATGGACGAGGTGGCGCCGGGATCGCTCAAAGTGTTCCATCGCCTGGCGTCGATGGATCTGATCGACTGATCGGCGGAGGAGCGGATCGACTGATCCGGCCCAAGCGCAGACTCCCATAGGCGCAGACCGCCACGATGATCAGCGCCACGGCGTCGAGTATCAGGATGTCGGTCGAGATCTCGAACGGGCCTACCGTCGTGATGCCATTGAAGGGCTTGTTCTCGTCCAGCGGCGTGTACGCCGTCCATCCGTAGTCGAACTGCGGATAGACGAGGAGGGCCAGCGCCGTCGGGCCGAAGATGACACCGAGTCCGACGAGGGCTCGTGACGCTCCGGTCCGCGGTGGCTCTCGGTACATCGCGCTGGCGATCGCGTACGTGACGATCGCTGCAGTGAAGGCGACAAGAAGATCGCTGATCGTGAGAATGTCACCGATCTTCGGCGACGGCGACGTGGCGTAGCTGACGATCCCGGCGACCGTCACCGTCAGGAGCAATCCGTAGCCGACGACCCGCGAGGGAGCGATCGCGCCGATTACTGCCGCGGCGGCGATGACGACTCCGATCACGACGGCGGTCGAGGCCGGGGTTTTCGACCACTCCATAGCCTCGGTTGCGGGACGGTTCGCCGAGACCGCCGCCAGAGTTGCTACGGCAGCGGTACACATCAGCAGGATCCGACTGCCGCCGCCCAACACTCGCGCGCAGATCACCGTGATCACTAACGCGACGAGTAGCAGGGGCACGGCCGCCGTGACGGTGGTGATCTCGAACCACCAATTTGCTGCGACGCCGAAGAGGGTGAGCACCGCCGCGATCGTCACCGGCCGAACGGCCATCCGTTCCTTGGTGTGGTCCTGGTCGAAATCATGGAACCAGAACGCGGCGACACACGCGGCGGTCAATGCCAGTGCGATCAGTGTTGCCGCCAGCACTGGTGGTTGAAACTGGTTGGTGTTGTCGGCGATGTAGTCCGCGTACCGCCGAGGAATTGCGTCCTCGTCCAGGAGTGAATCCGAGACATGCACGGCAACAATCGTTCCCGCGACCGAAGCGGCTCGGACCCGTGGAGCGGCAGCAACCGTGACCGCGCCGACGGCGACTCCCGCACCGACGGGCGAGAGTGCCTCGAAGTTGTGATCGTAGAGTCCGGGCAGTTCGAGGAGGAGTCCACCGAATGCCGTCATGGCAGCGGTCCGTAACCGGCAACGGGCCATCATCGCGGCTGTCCCGACCGCGACGACAGCCAGAACGCCGGCACCGATGGTCGATATCGACCAGAATCGGTCGCCCGTCGAAATCGACGTCGACTGGCTGTTGACGAACGGTGCCAAGGCGACGACGGTGACGACGAATGCCGTCACACCACTCAGTGCGACGAGCAGCGTCCTGCGGGCGATGGGCACTGCTCCAAAATAGTCAATCCGGTACCAGTTGCACCGCAATAGCAGGTCTCAGTCCGGTGACGTTGTGTCAACGGGGTTTCGGCGGCGCAGCGCGATACCGGTGGCGACGACAACTACACACATCAGAAGCGCGGTACCGACGGAACGAGGTGGCTCCTCGTACGCGTAGGCAATCGTCGAGGCTTCCGCCCGATACGCTGCGCCGGGCTCGCTCGCGTCGATGTAGCTGCGCAGTTCAGAGTTGCGCTCGAGGTAAGTCGATGGGGCGTTGGGCTGGACGTAGGTTGATGACACTGTCTCGATCTCGTGCTGCCCGATCGACATGAAGATCAGGGCAGTGAAAGGAATGGTCAACCCCAGCGCCCCGATGACGGGATTCGAGGGCAAAACGGATCCGAACAGTAATCCCGATCCCACGCTTAGCGCGACGATCCGGAGCAACAGAGCCAGTTCGTGATCGCCGCTGAAGATCAACTCCGACAACGGGATCGAAGCCAGGAGCGCAAGACCCACGATCCTGCGATCTCCGTGTCGAGAACGCGCCAACCCGAAGACAACTGCGATGATCGCGAGGGCAGTGATCACCAACGGTGAGGTTCGGTCACCGTCGAGAAAGAAGCGGTCGGTCAGATCGGCGAACACCGTCGTGGCGGCGGCCACAAGAGCGGTTGCAGCCCAGAGGAATCCGCCGCTGTCTGATGCGGCGTCGAGTTTCCTCGTACAGAACCAGGTCAGGGTGAGGACGGCGACGGTGGACGCGACCATGACCACCCAACCCGAATACGTCGACGGGTCCTCTTGCCGGTCGACGACCGAACTCAGAATCCGTTGGGTGACGGCGAGGCCGGTGACAACTGCCAGAGCGGCTGCGGCAACGCCCGGTTCGCCTTCACCTGGCCGAGATTCGGGGTCAACCGTGATGGCGCACGCTACTGCGCAGATCAGCGTCAGCCACAGAAGTGCCCAGGCGGGTTCACCGATGGACGACGTGCTGGTGGGTATCAAATCTCCGGTGGACGATTGCGCGGCCAACCACGTCGACACCACGCCCACGATCAGTAGGTTGCGTCCGATGCGGTTGTCCCACGAGGCGGCGACCGCGCCACCCAGGATGAGTCCTGCTGCAATGGTTTTGGCAAAACCTAAAACGCTCAGCAGATCAAGACCAAGTTCTTCGGGTACGAGGTATCTGATCAGAATCAGCACGACAACGCCTACGCACACAAATGCCCACGCGCGCCTGCGAGAACCGCGGTGCTGGAGATACGCGCAGGCCGCCACCGCGACGATGGCGCCGACCACGACGCTGGTGGATTGGCTGCTGATCCATTGGTCGATCTTCGACTGCGGCTCGGTAACAAGCCATCTCATGCGGGCTGGGCTCGTCAGCGCCACGGCCGCAAGGATTCCCGAGAGCAAGGCGGCAAGGGTGCCGGTGCTTGACCGGACGTCGATGGTCATCGGTCTGTCCTGATCAGGTGGTCTCGGTGGGTTCCGATACCTCGACGGGCGGGTGGGATCGTCGAAGGATCGCCGCGCCGCAGAAGCCGATGATCAAGGTGAAGAGGACCGCCGCGCCGACGGTCTGCGCGGTGACGTAGTCGACGGTGATGCCGATGCCGCGTCCGAATAATCCCGCGTCGCCGTGGGGAGAGACAGCATCGATGTCGAGCTGGCCTTGGATGTATATCGACGTCATCATCGGGGGGAAAGAGAGTTGATCGGTGAGGATGGCGATCGACGAGAAGGTCATCGCGGCAAAGGGAATGGCGAGTCCGAGTGTGGCGTCGACCAAGCTGCCGGGAGCCAGGGAACCGAACAGCAATCCGGTGGCGAGGCCCAGTGCGGCGATCTTCAGCGCGATTGCCCAGACACCGTGCGCGGAGTCGAAGGGTAGTAGTTCTGACAGCGGTACCGCAACGAGAACGGCGATGGGCACGAGGTTTGGCACCTGCTCGTGCAGTCTCAATCCGACGGCGACCGGCAGGGCTGCGAAAAGCACCAGTACCCAGGGGGACTTCAGGTCTCCCCAGTGGCCGGAACCCTTCGCGATGTCGACGAAGAGCGGGGCCGACGCAGCGGTCAGTGCGGTTGCCGCCCAGAGGAACTTGCCACCAGCACCGAAGGTGTCGCCGAGGCGGTAAGCGGCGATCCACGTCAAGGCGAGCGCAGCGCCTGCCGCCAAAACCATGACGATCCAGGCGGTCGCCTCGGACGCGTATTGCTGGCGGTCGATCACGGCGCCGAGCACGCGATGTCCGATCGCCAGCGCGGTGATCACCACGAGAGCGATGCGGATTTCGCCCGCGTCGGGCTTGCGGATCCGGAAGCCGGCTTGCGCGGTCACTGCACAGGCGATTGCTGCTGCGGCCGTGGCGCCGATCAGCCACCACGACGGCTCACCCACCGAAGACGTCGTCATCCGGGCTGTCCCACCGGCGAACGTGCGGATCGCGAGGAAGGTGGCGAGCACGCCGAGGAGTGTCGCGTTCTTAGTGGCAGTGCGGTCCCAACTGACGGCAACCACGCAGCCCAGAATGGTGCCGGCTGCAACACTTTTGACGATGATCAAGGCGATCAGCAGGTCCAGTGACGCAACCTCGGGTACGACTGCCCGAATGATCGCGATGACGGCGACCCCGACAGCGATCGCGATCCAGGCTGCCCGACGGGAACCGCGACGCTGTGAGAGTGCGCAGGCAAGCACGGCAACTACGGCGCCGAGTCCGACAGCAGTGGGTCCGCTACTGATCCAGCGATCCACTTCCGATGGGGAGGCGACGATGGCCCAGTCACGAAGAACTGGATTGGTCAGGGCCAGCGCAGCGAGTATCCCGGACAGGAGCGCAGCGACGGTGGTGAGGATCGCTCGAAGATCGAGTGGCATCGGGCCAACCTATCGCGGCGCCGCACCATCAGTAGCGGGCGGCGTGAGTGCCGGAAACCAGATGTCGGTGAGAACGTCTGCTGCGACGTCCGCACCCGCGGTGATCGCGCCCTGCTCGGCCCAGCGAATGAAGAAACGCTCGACTTGTGTGAGCAGGAGCTCTACTCGAAGTTTTGCCTCGTCATGTCGGTCCTGCGGCCAGCGGGCCAGGTACGACGGCATCGCGTTGGGCAGTGCGGAGATGCCTTCGCGGGCCAGTGTGCGGAACTCGGGTTCGAGGACCATGGCCTCGTCCCACGCCCGCATCATGTGGTGGTGATCGCGGCACCAGTCGAGAGCGCGTGCGATCCAGCCCGCGAATTCTTCGCGCGAACCGGAATCGAGTACATGGTCGAGATCCTGGAATATGGCGAGGGTGCTGGATACGACAGTGTTCGAGCCGAGCGCCTTGAGAATGTCGATCTTTCCGGGAAAGTGCAGGTAGAAGGTTGCTCGGCTGCAACCGACCCGGCCGGCGATGTCTTCCACGGTGACAGCCGCGTATCCGCGTTCGGTGAAGAGCGCGCCGGCGGCGTCCACGAGGTCTGCGCGGGTTCGCTGCTTCTGCTTCTCTCGCAGCGTCAGTCTGCCGGAGGTATCTGTCATTACCGGGATCCTAGTGCCGCGGGGGCTCTTGCGGGACGATTGCACGAGACTCCCCGTCTTTCACTTGACAGGCCGTTAGTGAAAGCTACTCTGTGGTGTAGCGCACATTCGACCGATCAGAGGACGCCATGACCATCTCGGACACAACACGCACGCCTGACCTGCCGGCCGGATTCGACGTCACCGATCCTGCTGTCCTCGGGGAGCGGATCCCTTTCGAGGAATTCGCCGAACTGCGACGCAACGCACCCGTGTGGTGGTGTGAGCAGCCGCCGACGGTCGGCGGATTCCAGGACGAGGGCTATTGGGTGGTCTCGCGTCATGCTGATGTCAAAGAGGTCAGCCAGCGCAGCGACGTGTTCTCGAGCTGGGAGAACACCGCGATCGCGCGTTTCGCCGACGACATGCCACGTGAGGCAGTCGAGATGCTCCGGCACCTTCTGCTCAACAAGGATGCGCCGGAGCACACCAAGCTCCGCAAGCTGATTTCGAAGCTGTTCACCCCGCGCGCGATCAACGGCATGCGCGACGAGTTGGATCGTCGTGCACGGAGCATCGTCGACACCGCTGTGAGCGAAGGTCCGGGCGACTTCGTGAAGCAGGTTGCCAGCGAGCTGCCGCTCCAGGCGATCGCGGATCTGATCGGTGTACCGCAGGACGATCGAGACAAGCTGTTCAAGTGGTCCAACGAGATGATGGGCTACGACGACCCGGAATACCAGGGTGATCCGGCAGTCGCGTCCACCGAGGTCCTCGGATACGCGTACCAAATGGCAGACGCGCGTCGTACCTGCCCGGCAGACGACATCGTCACCACACTGGTCCAGGCCGACATCGACGGCGACTCCTTGAGCCCGGAGGAGTTCGGGTTCTTCGTGTTGATCCTGGCGGTGGCGGGCAACGAGACCACCCGCAACGCCATCACGCACGGAATGATCGCGTTCCTGGACAACCCCGAGCAGTGGGAGCTGTACAAGAAGGAACGTCCCAAGACGACGGCCGACGAGATCGTTCGTTGGGCGACACCGGTCACCGCGTTCCAGCGCACCGCGCTCGAGGACACGGAATTGGCAGGAGTGTCGATCAAGAAGGGGCAGCGCGTGGTGATGCTGTACAGCTCCGCGAACTTCGACGAGGACGTGTTCGAGAACCCGATGACGTTCGACATCACTCGTAACCCCAATCCGCACTTGGGCTTCGGTGGAACGGGCGCGCACTTCTGCATCGGTGCCAACCTCGCTCGTATGGAGATCGACTTGATGTTCAACGCCATTGCCGACAACGTCCCGGACATCACCAAGATCGGTGATCCGCGCCGTCTGCGCTCGGGTTGGATCAACGGCATCAAGGAGTTCCAGGTCGATTACAAGAGCACAGGCTGCCCGGTCGCTCACTAGAGTCGGTAGGTGAGAGGTACACCCCACGATCTCGAGGAGCCACCGCATGACTTCGATCAACGACAAGGCAACAGCTCTACTGGCGTTGCACCAGCCAGGCAACCCGGTCATTCTCCCGACAGTCTGGGACGCGTGGTCGGCGAATCTTGCGGTGGCTGCAGGTTTTGCAGCCCTGACGGTGGGCAGCCACCCGGTTTCCGATTCCATCGGCAAGCCGGACAACGAGGGCATTACCTTCGACGAACTTCTGCACCGGATCAAGCAGATCACCGGTGCAGTCGACGCCCCGATCTCGGTGGACATCGAAGGTGGCTACGGGCTCGAGCCGGCAGTTCTCATCGACGGGCTGATCGATGCCGGCGCTGTCGGACTCAACATCGAGGACACCGTTCACAGTGAAGGCGGACGCTTGCGTGAGGCGCAAGAGCACGCCGACTTCGTGGGCGGGCTTCGCCAGGCTGCCGACGCCGCCGGAGTTCACGTTGTCGTCAACGCGCGTACCGACCTGTTCGTGAAGCAGGTCGGTGACGAGTCCGATCGCGTTGATCGCGCTATTGCACGCCTCAAGTTGGCAGCCGATGCCGGCGCCGACGTTCTCTACCCCGTCGGGCGTCACGACGACGCAACCCAGCGCCGCCTGACGTCCGAACTCCCACTTCCGATCAATGCGATCGGAATCCCGGATCAGGACGACCCGGCAAGTTTCGGTCCGCTCGGAGTGGCGCGGGTGAGCTTCGGTCCGTTCTTCCAGATGGCCTTGGCCAACCGCGCAAACGAGATCTTGGGACGCTGGAAGTAAGAATGCAGACACTGATGTCGCCCGGCCCGCTTCTCGACGATCGCGGACATCTGGTCGAGACGGGGTGGGCCTCATCGGAGATTCGCAAGTATCGACGCTCCGCGATTACCGCCCCGAAGTTCCGGATCAAGGAGTGGGACTACTACTGCGTTCTCACTGCGGAATACGGCATCGCGCTGACCGTCGCCGACAACGGGTACATGGGCTTGCTCGGGGTCTCCTGGATCGATTTCCGAACACCGCACGAGATCACCGAAAACGTGATGCTGCCGTTCCCGATGGGAAGGCTCGGTCTGCCCGAAAGTGCGGACGACGGTGATGTGGTGGTGTCGAAAGGTAAGGCACGGTTCGAGTTTCGCCATGTAGACGGTGGGCGTCACCTGATTGTCGACTATCCGGCTTTCGACGGTGGGCGAGGTCTACATGCCGATCTGTTTCTGGCGAGTCGTGCCGATGACCGGATGGTGATCGTCACACCGTTTCCGAAGGCGCCCCGGTCGTTCTACTACAACCAGAAGATCAACTGCCTGCCCGCTACCGGGACCGTGCGAATCGGGATCGACGACTTCACATTTCGCTCGGAAGACTCGTTCGGCGTTCTCGATTGGGGCAGGGGAGTTTGGACTTACGACAACACCTGGTACTGGGGTTCTGCATCCGGACTGGTGAGCGGCGAGCGGTTCGGATTCAACATCGGTTACGGCTTCGGGGACACTACGGCGGCCAGCGAGAACATCGTGTTTGTCGGCGGCCGGGCGCACAAACTAGACAAGATCGACTTCGATATCCCGCAGGGAACGTACGACGGCGCTCCGTGGACTTTCTCGAGCAACGATGGTCGCTTCGAGATGACTTTCGAGCCGATCATCGACCGCGCCGCGACTTTCGACGTCGGGGTGCTGCGTTCGATTCAGCATCAGGTGTTCGGAAAGTTCTCCGGCACAGTGATCCTCGACGACGGTACTTCCGTATTGGTTCGAGATCTCCTCGGATTTGCCGAGGAGGTTCGGAACCGCTGGTAAGCCGTGTGCATCCGCGAAGATGCCGGGAACGCACCGCACGCACCGGGGCATGGTGATTCCCCGGTGTGTGCGTATTCAGTTGTCGCGGTTCAGGCTGCTGTGGGTGGGCTGTTCCCGCCGATCGGGTGCTGATACGGATCGATCGAGATCGGTGGATAGAACACCGTCTTCCGATCCGGGCCTATCTCCACTCGCCATTCGGTGTGGTGCAGCTTCCGATGATGGTGACCGCACAACAAGATCAGATTGTCGAGATCCGTTGGGCCACCATCACCCCAATGAACAATATGGTGGGCGTCGCACCACCCCGACGGTGTCCCGCACCCTGGAAACGCGCACCCACCATCACGCACCGTCAACGCTCGCCTTTGCGGAACCGTCGCTGTTCTTACTTCCTTGCCGCAGTCGAGCGGAACACCATTTTCATCCAACAGAATCCGGGTGACCGTGCAGTCACAGGCCAACATCCGAGCGGTATCGATACTGATCGGGCCCACCCAATCCGCCCACGCACACCCGAGTTCCTCGGTCGACGGCAGCAAGTCCTTCAAGGCCTGCAGATCCATCATGCCTTTGGCGCTGGCCGTAACGGTGATGTGTGGTTTCACTCCGCCTTCGATCGGGCCCAACCCCGCCCGCTCGTGCCGGCGCAGTAGTTCGCAAAACCCATCCGCACGCCGCAACGCCGGAGTGCGAGTGTCCTTCACGCCGTCCTTCTCCGGTGTCGGAGCCGACAGACTCGACAACAACGTGATCAGACGCGCCCCGTTCACCGCATCCAGATCACCTTTCACCGTCACCCGTCCATACAAGCCCTTCGAGGCATAGAACTCGTTGCGCTCCGAATCCTCACCCACCGGAACACCGTCCTCACGGTTGCCGTACTGCTTCTCGATCCTCCGGATCGCCGCCCGCACCGCATCACAATCCGCAATATTCTTCGACGCCAACGACAATAAGATTCCACGAGCCTTGTCCACATCCGCCGGCGTCATGTTCTTCGGCGGATGCTGACAAAACGACGCCACCTGACGAGCCTTCAACGCATCAACATCACCGCGATGAAACGCATCCGCGACAACAGGTTCGAGCATCAACAACCGTGCCAGGCCGACCAGCAGGCTGCATTCACCGATCTCCAAATTCGTCGAACCATGCAACCACTGCGCGATCGCCCGAAAACCCTTCCCGCCGAGAACCTCCCGGGAAAACATCTCCACGATCAACAACACCATCCGCGACTGCAACTCATGCCGGACACGCACCAGATCCAGAACCTCACTCTTGAGATCCTCACCATCCAGTTGCCATGCTTCCCGGCTGTCCATGCTCAAAGTTTAATCGAACATACTTTCGAGAACCAGAGACAAAACGGACTACTTTGAGTTCGAGATCAGCCGATCGCGCTCAGGTCCCCGTGCACCGTCCGGCCCTCCAGGGTGGTGGCGAGCACCTTGATGTCGGCCAACTCAGTCGGCTCGACATCGAGGGGATTCGCAGACAGGACAACAAGATCCGCGTAGGCGCCGGGGAAGATGGACCCGATGTGATCTTCGCTGAATAGCTGCCAAGCGGCGTTGACCGTGTGGGCGCGAACGGCGGCGTCCACGGGGATCCGCTCCTGGGGCGCGACGACGCGGCCGCTGGGCGAAAGCCTCGTGACGGCGTCCTGCATGTTCCGTAGCGGATTGGCGGGGGTGACGGGTCCGTCGTTGTGGAAGGTGAACCGTTGCCCGGCCGCGAGTGCAGATCCTGCTGCGGCCCAAACGGATCCGTATTCGGGGCCGAACAGGTCATCGACCAGAACGTCACCCCAGTAGTGCAGGTGGTCGATGAAGATGCTGACCGTGACGCCCAGTTCCGCTGCGCGGACGAACTGATCCGGACGCATCGCGCCGACATGTTCGAGGCGCAACCGGTGATCGGGCCGGGGGTGCTCCTTCAGAAGTCGTTCCCACGCGTCGAGAACCATGGTGATCGCGTCGTCGCCGTGGGCGTGGCACGCCATCTGCCACCCCTTGACGAAGTAAGCGGAACTGATGTCGTGGATCTGTTCGCCGGTGTAGTTGGCATGCCCGTGCGTGCAGGCGATCCCGAGCGCGCGGGTTGCCTCGGTATCGAGATACGGGAAACTGGTGGCGATGTTGCCGACCCACGGCGAACCGTCGGACCAGACCTTGATCCCGATCTGGCGCACCAGGTCGTTTCCGTCGCCCGGCGATGCCTCGGTAGTGCGTGCGTCGTTGGACATTTCGTAGAGCCGCAAGCGTGTGGTGAGCAGTCCGGCGTCGGCTATCGCTGCAAGGGCCGGTCGCATCTTGGGGTCGAACGACAATTCGGCGATGGTGGTGATTCCCGCGGCGTTCAGCCGGGCGCATTCGGCCGCCACCAGTGCGGGGAAGTCGTCACCGATGGTGACTGCGTGGCCCGCGACTGCGAACACCGCAGGCATTTCGTACGCGGCTCCGTCGAGTGCGCCCGTCGCGTCGTGGCCGTACGATCCGCCGATCGGATCGGGGGTATCGCGGGTGATGCCGGCCTGTACCGCTGCCGCCGTGTTGAAATACGCGACGTGACCCGAGTTGTGCATGATCACGAGCGGGTACTCCGGCGCGACGGAGTCCAACCAGCCGATGGTCGGGTCGGGTAGGCCCTTCTGCAGCAACGGGTCCCAACCGTTCAGAGAAGCACCGGCAGCACCTCGCGAACGAACCGTGTCGACGACGGCAGCAATTACGGCGTCCGCCTCGGCGATCGTGACAGGCCGGATGTCGACGACGTCAGGCCCGAGCACGATCGCTTCTTCGAGGGGGTGACCGTGCGGCTCGATGAACCCCGGCAGAACAGCGGCACCTCCGACGTCGACGACGCAGGTATCCGGCCCCACCAGTTCCTCGACATCCGTGCGCGCGCCGACGGCCGTGATCCGGCCGCCCGTCACGGCGAGTGCCTGGGCGCGTGGTGATTCCTCGTGCATGGTCACGATGTCGCCGTACAGAACCAGATCAGCAGCCATGGTCAGTCCTTATCGGTTGTCCGCGTACGCCTGTAGGTGTGCCACCTGCTCGGGATCGAGTGAGGGACGTACTTTCTCACGGGCGGTTGCCACGTCCGCTGCCGTCACGTCGGCCGCGTCCATACTCCGACGCATGGCGGCGAGTGCAGCCTCACGCAGGAGAGCCGAGCAGTCTGCTGCCGAGTATCCCTCGAGATCGACGGCCAGAATGTCCAAATCGACATCTTCGGCGAGCGGTACCGACTTTCCGGAAGCACGCAGAATCGCTTTGCGAGCCTCCGCATCCGGCGGCGGTACGAATACGAGTCGTTCGAGTCTGCCGGGGCGCAGGAGGGCCGGGTCGATCAGATCCGGTCGATTGGTGGCGCCTAACACCACGACGTCGCGTAGCGGCTCGACGCCGTCGAGTTCGGTCAGCAACGCGGCCACGACGCGATCCGACACCCCGGAGTCGGAACTTTGACCACGACGCGGGGCAAGGGCGTCGATCTCGTCGAGGAAGATCAACGAGGGCGCCGAATCGCGTGCGCGCTGGAACAACTCTCTTACGGCCTTTTCGGAGGCGCCGACCCACTTGTCCATCAGCTCCGCACCTTTGACGGCATGAACGCTGAGGTGACCCGAGCTGGCAAGGGCGCGAACGAGATACGTCTTACCGCAGCCGGGAGGACCGTAGAGGAGCACACCGCGGGGCGGGTCGACACCGAGACGCGCGAAGGAGTCTGGGTGCTGCAGCGGCCACAGAACTGCTTCGGTGAGCGCCTGTTTGGTTTCGACCATGTCGCCGACGTCGTCGAGGGTGACGCTGCCGATCGAGAGTTCTTCGGTGCTCGAACGGGACAGTGGCCGAATCACTTCGAGGGCACCGACAAGATCTTCCTGCGTGATCTCCGGAGAATCACCGGATTTGGACGCTCGCGTAGCCGCTCGCAAAGCAGCTTCACGGCAGAGCGCCGCGAGGTCGGCGACCACGAATCCGGGTGCGCGCGAGGCGATGGCGTCGAGTTCGAGGGTTCCGGTGGGCACGCGGCGGAGCAGGAGTTCGAGCAACGCCTTGCGTGTTGCGCCGTCCGGCAGGGTAAGTGCGAGTTCCCGGTCGCAGAGATCTTGGCCGCGAAGGCGCGCGTCGACGGTCTCCGGATGGGCGGAGGTCGCGACGAATGCCACGCCCGGGGTGGCGACGGCGCTGCGCAGTTGTTCGAGGATCAGCGCGGACACCGGTTCGGCTGTGGCAGGAAGTAGTGCGTCGATGTCACTGATCAGCAGCACACCACCGCCGCGCACGGCAGCAACGGCGTCGACGATTCGCTGCAGGCGGGTATTCGCCTCGGTGGCGCCGACTCCCGGGCCGTCGAGTTCGACCAGTTTGCGTGATGACAGGACCGAGCGGGCAAGCGTGGCTTTGCCTACGCCGGCGGGGCCGGTGACGAGGACGCCGAGGTGCGGGGAGGCGCCGAGCGTGCGGAGCAGTTCTGGTTCGTCGAGTGCCAGGCCGAGCCACTCGGTCAGCTTGGCCGCCTGCACTTGCGCGCCGACGAGGTGATCCAGCGGAACCGACGGTGCGGGTTCGATCGTGACTGCATCGGGACTGGAAACAAGCGCACTCGGTGTCAGTGTGCCCGCTGAGCCGGAACCCCAGTTGACCGCCGAATTCGGCTGGACGCTGACCGGACCACCGGCAGGTTCGACGGCCGTGACGGTGAGCAGTTCGGATGTCCACGCGACGCCGAAGGTGCGGGAAAGCGCTTGGGTGGCTTCGGAAGTGCTCGTACCCGGACCGAGATCGCGGGGGAGGAGCGAGACCGTGTCGCCGACGCTGACGACCTTGCCCAGAAGGGCTTGTCGCAGAACCGTCGAACTGATCGAATTTGTCGCCATGGAAGATCCGGTGACGGAGACGGATCGCGCTCCGTACACCGTCACCGGACCGACCACGACCGAAGAGTTCTCGGTGAGTCCGACGTTCGACATGGTGACGTCGTCGAGAAGGATCGTGCCCGCCGGGGTTCCGGTGGGCGCACGGCCCGCGACGGTCGCGGTGCCGCGGGCTCCCATGAGTGCGATGGCATCCCATTCGCGGATGCCCAACGCCGCCAACGCTTCGGGGTGCAAGCGCACGACCCCGCGGCGTAGGTCGGCGGCAGAGGTGTTGAGTCGAACGGTGAGGGCGAGTTCCGGCGAAGTCACCTCTCGAGAGTACGTCGTGGACTAGCGGGGTCGCCGCAATCCGAGACGAGCGGCCGAGCGGCGGCCACCGACGTTGGGTTGGCGTCGGATCGCGCGGCGTTCGGAAGGCTTGATGTCCCAGGTTTCGGGACGCGCTGCCACCCACCGCTTCGAATGCACGGCAAACGGGATGTGCACCAGGTAGATCGCGATGAGAACGATCAACAGGATGTACGGGTAGGTGATGAGTGCGGCCGCAGCCAACGTCACCAGTACGAGCAGGCCGGCCGCCATGTGCGGCGGCACGGATACCGACTTCATCGCCAGCGTCGGGATGCGGCTGACGATCAGTGCAGCCGAGAAGAGTGTCCACACGATGACGACGATGTGCGAAGACCACCAGCCGTCACCCCACTGAGCCGTCGCGGCCAGGGGAGTGAGGGCGATGAGTGCGCCGGCGGGAGCCGGAACGCCGACGAAGTACTCACGTGCGTACGCAGGGACGTCGTCGTCGTCGAGCAGGGTGTTGAAACGTGCGAGTCGCAACACGATGCTGACGGCGTAGATCAACGCGATGATCCAGCCGATGCTGGTGCCATCCAGCAAGGTCACGTACAGGACCAGGGCCGGGGCGACGCCGAAGGAGATGGAGTCGGCCAGTGAGTCGAGTTCGGCGCCGATCTTGCTGGTGGCGTCGAGCAGTCGCGCGATGCGGCCGTCGAGTGAATCGAGGACGGCTGCGGCGCCGATCATCGCGAGCGAAGTACCGGGTTGTCCGTCGAGAGCGAACTTGACGGCGGACAGCCCGGCACACAGCGCCAGGATGGTGATGACGGACGGCAGCAACCGCACCGCCTGGGTGCGTTTGGGCATCTTCGCGCCGGGTTGGGCTGTTCCCGGCTTCTTCACGGCTGACTTCATCTTCGGCGTCTTCACGGCAGTTGCGCGATAACTGTTTCAGCACCGATCGTGCGTTGTCCCGGCTCGACCAGGAGTGTGGTTCCGGCGGGGAAGTACGTGTCGACGCGCGAGCCGAAACGGATCAGTCCGTACGTGTCGCCGATCGGCAGGACGTCACCGACACCGGCGTAACAGACGATGCGGCGTGCGAGCAGTCCCGCGATCTGGACAACTGCCACGTCGTGACCGTCGGCGGTTTCGATGAGCATGCTGTTGCGCTCGTTGACCTCGCTGGCGTCGGCGAGATCTGCGGAGAGGAACTTGCCTGCCTGGTGAACGACCTCTTTGACCGTTCCACCGACAGGGCTGCGCTGGACATGCACGTCGAGAACCGACAGGAAGATGCTGACGCGCGGGCGCGGCTTGCTTCCGAGATTGAGCTCGGCGGGTGGAACGGCGTTGTCGACCAGCGCCACCTCGCCGTCGGCGGGCGCGACGACGACGCCTATGCGGTTGGGCGGCACCCGGTGCGGGTGACGGAAGAACGTGGCGCATGCGGCGGCGGTGGTCAGACCGGCTCGGCGCACCCACTTACGGTTGCGGCCGAGAGCTGCAACTCCCAGCGGGGCCAGCACGAACGGCAGGCCGGCGGGATGAAGTGGCGGAATCGCATGGCGAACCAGATCGACGATATGTCCGATCCCGGTGGGTTGCGGGGTTCCGGGGGGTGTGGGTCGGCGTGCCACAGGCTCCTCTAACTACTCGGTAGGTCTTCTGCTGGTCGCACTGACAGTACGGGGTGGTAGAGCATCCATAGATTACGTGAATGCCTTCTCTCCTACGGGCTACTGCCACATCATGCACGTCCCTGCAGTGGCATCAAGTACGAGTAGTACCCGACACAGTCGCCGGTGCGTATCGCCAGCGGCAGCGTCGCGCCGCTTACTCGGATCACCAGTTGCCGCCCCGGTTGGGCCGCTGCGGCGTCGCGCAGTCGCTGCCGGTCGACCAGTACTCGGAACCTTTCACGGGGATCCATTGCACCCGGATCTACCCGGGCACCACCGTCTTCGCCGACGCTGACGACGGCACTGTCCCCGGTGCCGTTGAGCAGGGCGGCAAGGTGGTCGCCGCTCAGTTCGACCGCGTCGTGGTGCTCGCGCAGGATTCGGTGATCGGGGAACTCGCCGTCCTCGATCAGCGGGCTGGACACCTCTACTCCCGGATACGACGCACTCACCGTGCGCGCGGAGAAAGTCAACGTCACGACGCCGGCGACGTCGCGTAACAATCGCGCGAAGGCCATGGGAACGACGGCGGACACTGTCAGAGCGGAGTGAACTTTCACCTCGGCGACCGCGAGCCGGAACTGATCAGTGGTGACAAACGCAGCGACGCCGTCGTGAATGTCGAGGTGGACGCCGCGAAGTATCGGGAACTCCGATTCCTCGTTCACGGCGAACAGCACGGCGTCGAGTGCGCGTCGTAGATCCCAGGAGTCGATGTCTACGCAGCCGGAGGCAGGTAGCGAGTCGATCAGCCGGTGAATTCGCCCCAGTTCGGCGCGGGCGTCGGCGAGACCGTCCTCGAGGTTGCGCAGATGGGCGTCCAGGCACGAATGGGGTTCCGGCCCGGTCAGGACGGCCATCATGTCGCGGATCGGAACACCGACGCGTCGCATACCGGCGATCACGCGTGCGTCGCGGAGCTGATCGTCGGTGTACCAGCGGTAACCGGTGTGCGGATCGACGGAATGCGGGACGAGCACGCCTTCCTTGTCATAGAACCGCAGCGCGCTGATCGGGAGCGCCGACGCCCGGGACATCTCGCCGATCGTCAGGAGGGCGGAACTAGTGGTCACGGATCAATTCTGCCCGCAGTCGCTCGATGGCGCCCCTGATCATCCGGCCGTAACCGTCGTCGGCGAGTGTGCCGACCGACGCCTCGGCCTTCGTCAGATGCTCGACGGCCTCGGTGCCGCGTCCGAGTTTGCGGTAGTCGGCAGCCAGGTTGAGGTGCAGGGACGGATAGAACCCGGCGACCTGCAGCGATGCGTGGTGTTCCTGGCCTCGCGCGTCGGTCAACGAATCGGCAGCGTCGAGGGCGCGCAGGTCCCAGCAGAGCTCCTGAGCGGGATCGTCTTGAACGTCGGCCATGTAGTGCGCGAGGGAGACGACGTGGAGCGCGTCTGGGGCGACGCTGATCTCTTCCCACACCTTCTCGAACGCAGAGCGAGCCCCGGCTCGATCGCCGGAGCTCGCCAATTCTTGTGCCTGCGCTATCTGTGTCATCACGGGATCCATGGAACGGATCCTGATGCCTCGACCAGGTCGAGGGTCAAGCAGAGGTGCGTGCAGCCGCCTCTGCCTCGCTCTTCACACGCTTCAAGGTGGCGTTCATGCCTTCGACGAGTTCGACCTCGAAGTCGGCGTTTCCGCCCAGGACGGTCTTGACGAGGAACTGCGAGACCTTCGACGTTCCGGTGGGAGCCTCACGACGCTCGGTCACCTTGGTGCCGGTAGCGGTCGGCTCGAGTTCGTAGGACCAGATCGTGCGGTTCTCCGCGATACGGAACGCCACCGACTTGTTGGGTTCGAAGCGGACGACCTTCGACGAGGTCGGCCAGACCAGCAGGCCCTTGCGGTTGATGTTGATGGTCTTGGCACCCTCACGCACGGTCCCGCCGATCACCTTCATGACCTTGCACTGTGGGCTCCATTCGCCCATGCGCTGCAGGTCGGCGACGATTGCCCACACATCCTGCGGTGATGCGTCGATGTCGATGCTTGCTTCGAGGGTGTTGGACACAGTCTCTCCAGTCGAGTTGATGCTACGTAAAGTTACAAACACTTTTGTCGATCGTAAGCGATCCGTCAATGGACCATGTGTGTCAGGTCACTGTACGGCCGTCCAACAGGGTCGTGCGGGAACACGCGCGGTGGTAGCGGACAATGGTTCGCGCACGTATGACGATCCATCCGACTGGAGTACCGAGAAGTGAACAGCGACGCCGCGACGCAGGATGGCCTCAAGCGAGGGCTGACAGCGCGCCACATCCGCTTCATCGCCCTCGGATCAGCCATCGGAACCGGACTTTTCTACGGCAGCGCCGAGGCCATCAAACGAGCCGGCCCGTCGGTGCTCCTGGCCTACCTGATCGGCGGTATCGCGGTCTACCTGGTGTTGCGAGCGCTCGGCGAGATGGCGGTCCGTAACCCGGTTTCCGGTTCGTTCAGCGAGTACGCGAACAAGCACCTCGGACCACTCGCCGGTTTCATGACCGGGTGGACGTACACGTTCGAGATGGTGATCGTGTGCCTCGCCGACGTCACCGCCTTCGGCCTATACATGCAGTTCTGGTTCCCGGACGTACCGAGATGGATCTGGGTTCTGGCTGTCGTCTTCTTCATCGGCGCGATAAACCTGTTGAGCGTCAAGGTGTTCGGCGAACTGGAATTCTGGTTCACGCTCGTGAAGATCACCGCCATCGTCGCGATGATCGCCGGGGGCATCGCGATCATCGTGTTCGGATTCGGCGTTCACGACACCGATGCCGGAATCAGCCACCTCTGGTCGGACGGCGGGTTCTTCGCGACGGGCTTCGGCGGATTCGTCGCGTGCTTTGCGATCGTGATGTTCGCGTTCGGTGGCACCGAGATCATCGGTATCACCGCGGGCGAAGCCGAGGATCCGGCGCAGACCATCAGGAAAGCCGTCAACACTGTCCCGGTGCGCATCATTCTCTTCTACATCTGCACCCTGGCTGTCATCATGGCGATCATTCCGTGGCAGACCATCAACTCCGACAACAGCCCGTTCGTCCAGATCTTCGAGAATCTCGGATTGGGAACGGCCGCTTCGATCCTCAACATCGTTGTCATCACCGCGGCCCTGTCGGCCATCAACAGCGACGTCTTCGGTGCCGGTCGCATGATGTTCGGGATGTCGCACGCCGGCCAGGCTCCACAGGTGATGAAGAGAGTCTCCGCCAACGGTGTTCCGTGGATGACCGTTGTCATCATGACCGTTGCCCTGTTGGTGGGAGTCCTGCTCAACTACCTGATCCCGGACCAGGTATTCCTCGTCATCGCCTCGCTGGCCACCTTCGCCACGATTTTCGTCTGGATCATGATCCTGCTCTCGCAGTTCCGTTCCCGCGCTCAGATGAGTGCAGACGAAACAGCGGCACTGAAGTTTCCAGTGCCGCTGTGGCCGTACGGTCAGATCTTCGCGATCGTGTTCCTGGCTTTTGTCATCGTGTTGCTCGGCGTCATCGCCGATACCCGAGTTGCCTTGCTCGTCGGTGCCGGATGGCTGGTTCTGCTGACGGGCGCGTACTACAAGTGGGTGAAACCGGCTGTCAGCGCAGCGGATCGAAGTGGCGCATGACGGTTGGCGTCTGAGCGCCGGTCATCGAGTCGGCCACCATCTTTCCGGTCAACGGACCCAGGGCGATTCCCCACATTCCGTGACCACCGGCGACGTGCACGCGCGACGAGCGCGTGGCGCCGATCAACGGCAAACCGTCGGTAGTGCACGGCCGTGAGCCCACCCACTCCTCTTCCCGTGCAGTCCAGTCGATGCCGCTGAGCATCGGCTTGGCTGCATCGATGATCGCCTGCACCCGGCGCGGATCCAGCGGCGCGTCAGGGCTGCGGAATTCCATCATTCCTGCGACTCGGAAGCGATCGTGCAACGGAGTGCATGCGACGCGCTGGGTGGGGAAATACACAGGGTTCTTGGGGAGGTGCTCGGGCTTGACACTGAAGCTGTATCCGCGTCCGGCCTGCACCAGTTTGCGCACACCGAACGGTGCGGCGAGCTTGTTCAAGCGGGCACCACTCGAGATGACTACGGAGTCACCGTCGCGTGAATCACCGTGTGCACTGCGAACACTGACTCCGCCGACCCGATCGTCGATCTGCGTGACGTCGAAACCGCTGACGATTTCTCCACCACGTTCACGAACCGCGTCCGCCAACGAGTTCACGAACAATGGGGGATCGATGAAACGCTGATTACGCAGACGCAAACCGGCTTTCACACCCTGGCCGAGTGAAGGCTCGAGCGAATGAATCGCGTCGTAGTCGAGGAGGTCGAAGTCGACCTCGCCGCCGGCAGCTTCGACGTGATGGAACTCGTCCACCAAGGTCTGTCGGTCCTTCTCGGACGCAAACGCGGCGAGGAAAGGATCGGCCAGGCGGGTCAGCTCTCGAACGCCACCGTCGGCGAGTTCGTCGTACGCGCCCAAGGCTGTTCGGTTGACCTCGGTGTAGACCGACATCGCTTCCTGCCACTTCGACGGAGTGCAGTGGCGCGCGAACCCGACCAGGAACCGAATCAGCTTCAGATCGGTGGTGAGTGGCACGTACACCGGTGACGACGGGCTGAGCATCGCGCGCAAGCCGTATTGGAGCACTGCGGGTTCGGGCAGCGGAAGCGTCAATGCGGGGGCCAGCCAACCGGCGTTGCCCCAGCTCGCGTCGGCCGCGACGCCGTCGCGATCGACGACGGTGACCTCGACTCCACGTTCCTGCAAGAACCAGGCCGTCGACAATCCGACAACACCCGCACCGACCACGACCACACGATCGGGGCTTTGACGAGTTCCCATGACGCACTCCTTCTACAGACTCTGCTCGAACCGAGACGCCGGTCACATCCGGCTCTTCTCTCAAGCATGAATCGCGGGGGCGGCAAAAGGACTGGCCGTTCGGCCATCGTCGGAGCCGGCTCGTTGTGGATTCGCACAACGTGCCGCCGCGCCTGCTCAGCGAGCGAGTTTGAACTGCAGCATCAGAATCAAGCGGGTGTCGGCGTCGGTCAGGTCGACGCCGCACATCTCCTTGCCTCGACGCAAGCGGTTGCGGAGCGTGTTGGGGTGAACATGCAGTGCGGCAGAAGAATTCGCCACGTCACCGCCGTGCTCGAGAAAGGCCTTTGCCGTTGCGACCAGATCGCTGCCGTGCTGAGAGTCGTGCCGTTCGAGGCTTCCGAGTGGCGTGGCGTCGCCGAGTCCGTCGATGATGTCGGCGACATGCAGGGCGAGTACGGAGGCCAACGTGTCCCTCATTCCCGCGACGGTTCCGCCGGACCGGCCATGACGAAGCGCTCCGAGAACATGGTCGGCGTCCGAGCGTGAAAGATGTGATTCGCTTGCAGACTTCACGGTCCGGCCGACGGCCACTGCCAGGAATTCGCGACCGCGAGCGCGGGTGAGGAAGTCGGCGGACAATCGGCGAGCGTTGGTCTCGTCGGCCGCGATGACAAGGTAGATAGTCTCGGACAGTTGAGCGGCAACGGCGTCGACGGCCAGAGTGTCGAGGTACAAGCTCAAGGACGCGACCAACCCCGCCGGCAGTGGTCCCGCGACGGTTCCGACGGCGACGACGGTGAGCGGGCCTGCCAACCGCAAGTCGTCTGCGGCACGGAATGCGGGTTCGCCACCGCCGATCAGAGCTTGGACGCGCTGGGATTGGCGACGGCGTGTGCTGTCGACCCGGTCACGCTCCGAGGCGATTCTCTCGGCCACGACAGATACCGCGGATCGAAGTATCGATTCCTGTGTGGGCGTCGGTGATCCGGCCAGTGCGACCCAGATCGAGCCGACGGGGTGATCGTTCTCGCGAACTGCGATAACCAGTCGCGGCGTGATCGCGGGGTCTTCGAGGTCGACGTAGATGGGATCGCTCTCTCGGTGAAGCCGATCGAATACTCCTGCATCGGAGAGTAATTGGCGGAATCGGCTGGGTACCTGCCGACCGAGGATCGTGCCGATGCGAGCTTCGTCCACGGCCTGCTCGCCGCCGGAGTACGCGAGAACCGTCGAGTTCTCGTCCTCGATCGTGACGGGAGCGCCGAGCAATTCGGCCAGAGAACCGGCAACGGAGAAGAGGTCGTCGTCGCGCAGGTCCATGGGTGGGAGCCTACTGAGCGATCGACGGATTTCGGGTTTCGACGCCTCGGCAGGACCTCGATGGCGAATATAGGCTGGTGCAATGGCCGACATGGAAGGTGTTCTGTTCGATATCGACGGAGTCCTGCTCACGTCCTGGCAGCCGATCGAGGGAGCAGGGGAAGCAGTACGCGAAGTTCGGCGGCGCGGATTGGCCTGTGGGTTTCTGACCAACACCACCTCGCGCAGTTCGACACTCATCGCGCAGGGGTTGTGCGACGCCGGTATCGAGGTGGAGGCGAGCCAGATAGTTACTGCCGCCAGGCTCACGGGGGAGTACGTGCGGGCGACGTACCCGGACGCGAGGGCGTGGGTACTCAATCACGGTGACGTGTCCGCCGATCTCGAGGGAATCGAATTCGACGACGCCGATCCCGAGGTCGTGATTCTCGGCGGCGCCGGCCCGGAGTTCACCCACGAGGCGCTGAGCCGAGTGCTCGAACTACTGCTCGCCGGAGTGCCCGTCGTCGCGATGCACCGCGGGATGATGTGGGAGACCGTAGACGGCCTTCGGATCGACACCGGAACGTACTTGCCCGGCTTCGAGGAAGTGGCGGGTGTAAACATCGCCGCAGTGGGTAAACCGTCTCTCACGGGGTTCCTGACAGCCACGGAGTTGATGCATGTCGAACCTGAGGCGACGGTGATGGTCGGCGACGATCTGATCGGGGACGTCCTCTCCTCGCAGCGGGTCGGCCTGACCGGAGTTCTGGTGCGCACAGGCAAGTTTCGGCAAACAGTGCTCGACCTCTCGGTTCAGAAGCCCGACCACGTCATCGATTCGGTCGCGGATCTTCCGGCCCTTCTCGGGGTCGTCCTCGAGGCTTGACCAGGCGGGGGTGACGGACTTCACTCGAGCGGGTACTCTCGCGCCCGAATCCAATGAACTTGTTCCACGAAGGAGTTTCTATGCCCTTGATCTCGTCAGTCTGGTTCCGCCGCTCATCCTCTCGAGTCAGCGGAGTTTCCAGTAGTCGGTTGGGGGGCCGCCTGGCGAGAACAGGGGCTGTGATGACTGTAGGTATGGGGCTCGCCGCCGGGCTGGCGCTGACCGGTGCGGGAGCTGCTTCGGCAGCCCCCGTCACGTGTGTCTCGCCGCCGTCGGCCAATGACATCCAGGTCTCCGAGACCGCGAGCTGCGGCGCGCAGTCCGTCGGAGCCGGCCGTTCGCAGGCCGGTGCCGCCGAGAGCGGTACCGCTGTGAGCGTCGCCGCCGACAACGGCTACTCAAATTCATATGCCAACGGCTTCGGAACCGCGCTGGGGGCTTCTCGCGGTAACGGTCAGGCGCAGGCATTTGCACTCGGCGGCGGTATCGCGCGGGCCGGGGCGGCTGACGGAAATGTCACCTTCGCCATCGCCGGTTACGGGGCGGGCGCTACGGCCGATGCCAACGGCGTCGACTGCGTCGGAGTGCTCTCGTTTGCGGTCAATTTGAGTAACGGACAGTTCTGCATCGCGGGCTGAGGCTCAACCTTGCACTCGGCACGCTCGAGTGCTAAAAATGCAGTTGGCACTCGCGAACCGTGAGTGCCAGGTCGAGGCAGTGAGACCGGGAACCATAGACACCCCCGGTCGTCCGTCGCGGGCACTGACTAGACCACAGGCGTAGATGGGTGACCAGGCAAATCGGTCGCCCGTGTAATGAGGTGACCGGTCAAACGGTCGCCTTGTGCCGATGAGGTGACCCGACGAGCGGTCACCTTGTGTGTCACCCCCTATCCGGAGGATCACTTCGCAATGGCAAAGATCATCGCGTTCGACGAAGAGGCACGTCGTGGCCTCGAGCGAGGCCTCAACGCCCTCGCCGACGCTGTCAAGGTGACGTTGGGCCCCAAGGGTCGCAACGTCGTTCTCGAAAAGAAGTGGGGCGCCCCCACGATCACCAACGATGGTGTTTCCATCGCCAAGGAGATCGAACTCGACGACCCGTACGAGAAGATCGGCGCCGAGCTCGTCAAGGAGGTCGCCAAGAAGACTGACGACGTCGCTGGCGACGGCACCACCACCGCTACCGTTCTCGCACAGGCACTGGTCCGTGAAGGTCTGCGCAACGTCGCAGCCGGCGCGAACCCGCTCGGCCTCAAGCGCGGCATCGAGAAGGCTGTCGAGGCTGTCACAGCTCGCCTGCTCGAGACCGCCAAGGAGATCGACACCAAGGAGCAGATCGCTGCTACCGCCGGTATTTCCGCCGGCGACCCGTCCATCGGTGAGCTCATCGCCGAGGCTATGGACAAGGTCGGCAAGGAAGGCGTCATCACGGTCGAGGAGTCCAACACCTTCGGCCTGCAGCTCGAGCTCACCGAGGGCATGCGCTTCGACAAGGGCTACATCTCGGCGTACTTCGCCACCGATGCAGAGCGTCAGGAAGCCGTCCTCGAAGACGCGTACATCCTGCTCGTCAGCTCCAAGATCTCCACGGTCAAGGACCTGCTGCCCCTGCTGGAGAAGGTCATCCAGTCCGGCAAGCCGCTCCTGATCATCGCCGAGGACGTCGAGGGCGAAGCTCTCTCCACCCTCGTGGTCAACAAGATCCGTGGCACCTTCAAGTCTGTTGCCGTCAAGGCTCCCGGCTTCGGTGACCGTCGTAAGGCTCAGCTCGCCGACATCGCCATCCTCACCGGTGGCGAGGTCATCAGCGAAGAGGTCGGACTCTCCTTGGAGACCGCAGGCCTCGAGCTCCTCGGCCAGGCACGCAAGGTCGTCATCACCAAGGACGAGACCACCATCGTCGAGGGTGCCGGCGACGCCGACGCAATCGCCGGTCGTGTCAGCCAGATCCGCGCCGAGATCGAGAACAGCGACTCGGATTACGACCGTGAGAAGCTGCAGGAACGTCTGGCCAAGCTGGCCGGCGGCGTTGCAGTCATCAAGGCCGGCGCTGCTACCGAGGTCGAGCTCAAGGAGCGCAAGCACCGCATCGAAGATGCAGTGCGTAACGCAAAGGCAGCCGTCGAAGAGGGCATCGTCGCCGGTGGTGGCGTTGCACTTCTCCAGGCAGCTCCCGCACTGGACGACCTCAAGCTCGAAGGTGACGAGGCAACCGGCGCGAACATCGTTCGCGTTGCACTGTCCGCTCCGCTCAAGCAGATCGCATTCAACGCAGGCCTCGAGCCCGGCGTTGTTGCGGACAAGGTCTCCAACCTGCCCGCAGGTCACGGCCTCAACGCTGCGACCAACGAGTACGGCGACCTGCTCGCTGCAGGCATCAACGACCCGGTCAAGGTCACCCGCTCGGCACTGCAGAACGCAGCGTCCATCGCGGCTCTGTTCCTGACGACCGAAGCCGTTGTCGCTGACAAGCCCGAGAAGGCCGGAGCGCCTGCAGGCGATCCGACCGGCGGCATGGGCGGCATGGACTTCTGAGTCCATCTCCACCTAGCTCTCAGAGCCCGGCCCACCGTTTGGTGGGCCGGGCTTTTGCTTGTCTGGAGACGGCATCCTAACGGCGGTCAATCGCATCGGTTCACGACCGTTGGACAAGTTCTTTAGTGCTAAAACTTTAGTGGCAACATATCCAACAGATGATTGAATTAAGTAAGGCTTTAGTGTGAAATCAACTAGTTCTTTTGGTGGAAAAATGCAACTAAAATGGACTATTTCCGAAAATCTTCACAAAACTGATACATGTTGCAGTGATCTGGGTTACAGTAGTGCGCATCGAGGAGGAAAGTTCCGGTCTGAGGCAATTGAAATGTATCGAAGCAGATGGCTTCATGTCTATGCCTTTTGGTTTATACAAGTACTATTTTCTATGGGTTGCAAATTTCAATTTCTCGAAATCGTGATTGGAATATTTGCGGGAACGATTCGTTGCTCTGCGTATATAATGGAATATTTATCTCTGGCGTCTTCGGCCGGGCGGTGAAGCTTATCTAATATTGTTGTTAAATTCTTCACGATACAGGTGAGTTTAATGAATGGATCCACTGCGTGTTGATTAAAGGCCGGAGTGGATGACTGCATCTGTTGCCATATCTGACTCGGCTACGAGTCGATGACTTCCACCCGGGATATCCGCGGGTAGGGGGAACTGACGACACGGAACGCTGCGAGCGTAACCGCGTCGGACAGGCAGTTCGATCAAACCGCCTTACGAGGAAATAGGAGTGAAGAACATGACTGTATCACTGGCGCGACGTACTACGATTGGTCTCGCAGCTGTAGCTGCATCAGCAGGTTTGGTGTTCGCGGCCGTTGCTCCGGCGTCGGCAACAGCGGGGCCCACGACAACAAGCTTTAAGAACGCGTGTTGGGCCGGTTCACCTGGAAATGTTGCGCAGTTGGAAAACCTTTCTGTCACCGTTGACCACACGGTCGTTGCGCCGGCCGGTCAGCCGAATACCTACACAATCCAATTCGGGGACCAGACTACGCCGAGCTCGTTCCCGGGTTACACTTTCAAGGGATTGAGTGATATTCAGTACAAGCTCTCGTATAATACCGCGACGTTGACAAGCGCGACCAAGACGAGTTCGGGTACGAATATCAGTTCGGGTAGTCCTACTGTTTCGGCTTCAGGCGGAATTATTACTCTTGGGAAGTTTGGAGTCGGCCCGAGCACGACATTCAAGGCACCTCAGATCACCGTTGTGACGACGTCTCCGGTGTTCGATGTAAAACTCTCTACTTCGGGAACCGCAGCCGAGTTCGGTAACTTTGCGAATAACTACTTCAGCTTCAAGGCGAACGGAGTAGCCGTTGTGATTCCAGTCAGTGCATCTACCTCTTGTGTTCCGTCTGACGACATCACGGGGGCGGTTGGAAGTTACCCGGCACTCAATGCGGGCGCCGGCACGCTTCACTAACATTGGATGCTCTGCCTCCGTCGTGAATTAGTCCAATTGGTCGCGGCGGTGATATGCGGCGAGAACGTGGCCGTCCGTGCAAATTGGCACAGGCGGTCACGTCTCTCGGTCAGCTGTGGTGCGCGACTGTGGACTTGGTTTCCTCCACAGACATTCCTGTGCTCAGATCATTTGGTGATCCAGCAACGTGATTCAATCTTATTGGCAGTCATAGCCGTTCGGACTTGTATGGTTGAGGGCTAGCACTTTTGTCGGTGCGCCGGAGTTGAAACGTCCTCTAGTACTAGTACTTTCGCGGGATGGTTTCACCTTCGGATTGCGTAGTCGAACGGTATTGGTAGACAGATCGATTGCACTCGTCGGCAGATACGTTGCAGTGTGTAGTGCCGCGTTACCCAAGCTATTGAGTGCGGTGTGTTGATGGACTTCAGTAGAAATTGTGGCCGGATCGGGCCCGCGACCTGCAAAAATGGAACAGGTTTCAGAAAGCTTCAAAATGTTTAGCCGAAAGTTCCCCAAATCGGGCTCTTCTGCACTACCTTGATGTCACCCCACAGCCGCGAAAGGGCGCGTACGCCCCGAAGAATATCGGTTACCTGGTTTGCAAAATCTTTCTCTTTGCTGCTCGGACCAGTTCTTTGTGGGCTACTGCAAGCGGTCCGATGTAAACGTCCTATGAGTAAACCAAGACCTACGAAAGGGTGGGAATCAGTATGATCGTCATGTTCCTCCAAGCGACTGCGCAATTGTTCACCGATCTGCTGGCCAACACATGGAGCGGGTCGATGCTGCCGGGCGTAGAGGCCGGCACAGGCTCGTTGGTATCCGCTATCGAACTCAGCTGATCGATAGTTTCAATTTCCGAGGATCTTTCTGACAGTGGGAGTGAATGATGGGTAGTTTGGGATCGGTCGCTGATGTGCTCGAAGGCGAAATGGGAGGGTTGATCAAGTCGGTCATTGCGGGCATCATTTTCGCGCCGATAATGTCGTCGATCGACCTGGGGTGGCAGGTTCCCCCTCTGCCGTAATTCGGAATCGTCAAGACCCGCGTGTTTGGATAACGGCCACGCAGATCTGATGGACTCCGCTGTTTTTCTTTTCGAAACCCGAACGAACGAATTCCAAGGAGTGTGTAAGTACAGTGGATACAGCAAGTTTGATCGACGCGGTCGGCAGTATTGACGCGAACTCGGTCCAGTTGCCTTTGGCGGCTCTCAAGGGAATTATCGAGGGAGTTTTCGCAGCTATCTCTTCTTTCATTGAACTGGGTGTCACAGGATCCGCTGCGTCAGCCGGATCGATCCAATCCGGCCTCGGCTCCATAGCCGGCACCTAATCCGAAGAGGAGAAAGAAATGTTGAACGGATCATTGACGTACCTGTCCGATCTCGTCAATTTCGGGTCGGTTGATCTCGTGGGCACGATCGGGAAATACCTGAACGCGCTTTCGTCCTTCCCAGTGTGATGAAAGGAAATGCACAATGCTTGAAAGATACCTGACTTCGATCGTGCAATGGGTTATCGACACAGCGGGCCTCACCTCCGCCGGAAGCAAGATGCTTCAGAATCCGAAGTAGGAAATTCTTGGTGGAGTCTGAATTGGAATACGCCACCGAGTCCGAATGATCCCCGAGGCTGACGTACGCCTCGGGGATCGTTCGGTTTCGAGTTCCGGTCACGATTACCGATGCAGTGAGACGAGGTAGTGTCGATGCGATTGCCCAGCAAATTTGCGGTGCAGTTGGCGCGGTTGAGCTCGCGTGATGCCGATTTCATCTACAACGAGGCGGACGGCCATCTGGGGCATTTGATAGGGGTGTATTTCTTCGATACTTCTCAGCGCCCTGAGTCGGAGTTCTCGCGCGAGCAAGCAGTCGAATGGGTGACCGCACGGCTCGGCCACCATCGAATGTTCACCCACAAGGTACGTCGTATCCCGCTCGAACTCGATCATCCGTACTGGATGCCCGTCAATGACTTCGACATCCGTGACCACGTACACGTCACAGACCTCACGGAGCCTGGTTGGGCATCACTCGAGAAGCCTTTGAGTGCTTTGATGACTTCACGGATGGACTTGACCCGTCCGCCATGGGAGTTGCACTTCTTCAACGGAATCGAAGGTCTCGACGATCTGGACGGGAGGCTGACCGCCGTAGTGCTCAAGTCCCACCACAGCGCAGCGGATGGGATAGCAATCCGGATGTTGGGGGAATCCATCTTCTCGGGCGAAGAGCGAGCCGCCCGACACGTTCCAGTACCTCGACTATTGAAGGTGCGTGTACTCCTCGAATCGTTGGCGAGCATTCCCAGCCAGATGTTCAGATTCGCCCGGAGCGTTCCTGGGAATCGCGCTGCTCAACGCGCTGCGAACGCGGCCCAATCGGCCGGTGAATGGGTCGAGAGCCTCAACGAACGTTCGGCTACCAGGTTCAACGGCAAAGTCAGCGGATCGGGAACGCTGCAGCAATTAACCCTTCCAGGTGCCGTAATCGGCGGGGTCAAACACGCGGTTCCAGGCGCCACTGTCAACGATGTTCTCCTGGCGATCGTCGGTGGTGCGCTGTCGCGGTATCTGACAGAAAATGGTGAGCCGCCAGGGGGATCCTTGGTGGCAATGGTGCCTCGCTCGATGCGCAAGGTCGAGGAGTGGCAGTCTGCCAATCAACTGGTGACCTTGTCAGTCGATATGCACACGTCCGTTGCGGCGCCGCTGGAACGATTGGCACTCATCGCGGAATCCTCGCGTTCGGAGAAGGTACGTACTTCCCACCCTGCCACTCGCCGTGTGGACGCCGCGATCGAAACGGCGCCGGCATTACTGCTGAGATTCATTGCTTTTGCACGAAGTAGGAATTCCCACGATGTCACTCGTCCCCGCTACCAGCACACAATGGTGAGCAATATTCCGCTCTCTGTTGAAGGGCTGACGTTGAACGGTGCGCCGGGTGCAGCGGTGCTGGCAACCCAGCCCCCGGTTGACGGCGACGGGCTACGGCATTTCATGGTCGCCGCAGCAGGTGGGGGACTGACCCTCAACGTCATCGCGGATACCGCGACCATGCCCGATATCCACCATTACATCGAACTACTGCGAGCAAGTTTCGATGACTTGGCAGCGGCAGCTGCGATGCAGATTGCGGATTCACCTAACCAAGAGGTTGCCTCCTGATCGATCGGAATCACAGGCACCTTTTCCGATTGCTGGATCCGGTGATACCCAACGATTCCGAGCAGAACCCAGAGGATCGGCATGTCAGCTCGCTACAATTCGGACATTCGTTCAGCGTCGGAATTGAGGGGCATGCATGATCTTTCGGAACTCGTTGCCAGCCGCGGTATCTCAGATGGGGCCGCGAGACGCGGAGTTCGTCTACAACGAGTCCGGCGGACATCTGAGCCACATGGTGTGCGCCTACTTCTTCGACACGACGGGCCATCCGCTCGCAGAGATGACGCACGACGACGCGGTTCGGTGGATCACCGAAAGATTCGGATACTGGCCACTGTTCACGAGTCGACTCCAGCGAGTTCCGCTGGATCTGGACTATCCCTATTGGGTCCCGGCCGATTTCGACGTCGATGATCACGTGCACGTCCATCGTGCCCCGGTTGCCGGGTGGGCGCCGGTTCGTGAATTGCTCGGGCGCTCGCTCGGTGAGCCGATGGACTTGTCCCGGCCGCCCTGGGAGTTGCACATCATGACCGGCGTGCACGGGATCGACGAGCTACCGGGCAATCTGACGCTGATCATGCTCAAGACCCACCACGGGGCCGGTGACGGTCTGGCGATCCGCGATCTGACCAACCTTCTGTTCTCCGGTCCGCCGAAGCCGGAGACGAAGCGTGCCGGTTCGGGGCTTTCGTCGCTGGATTTGATCGGGCGCACGGTCGTGGGTTTGCCCGGCCAGGCGATCCGTTTCGGCCGGGGTCTGTCCGTGACAAAGGTTGCGGCCGAGACGGTTCGGGAGGCGGAAGAGGCCGGAGAGCTGCCTACGTACTCGGCCGACCGCCTACCGACCCGATTCAACGGCGTACTGGGCGGAGACATCACGATCGATTTCCTGACGCTGGACGGCGCAGACATCAAAGCGATCCGAGCGGCCGTTCCGGACGTGACGGTCAACGACATCTTCCTGACCGTCGTCGCCGGCGCTCTCGACGCATACCTGTCGGAGAAGGGCGAGAAATCAGGCAGTGGGTTGGCAGCGATGGTTCCCCGATCGATGCGGCAGATCGCCGAATGGGAATCGGCCAACCAACTGGCGCTGTTGACGGTCGATCTGCACACGGACGTCGAAGATCCGGTCGAGCGGCTGACACGAATCAGGGATTCGGCGCTGATGGCAAAGGGGCGGAGTTTGCACCCAGCCGTCCGTCGATACGGCACACGCATCGAAACGTCGCCCGCGGCTCTGCTCAGACTCACCGGTCTCTCGCGTCGGATCAACAAGCTTGACCCTTCGCACAAGGTCATTCAGAACACGACGATCAGCAATGTCCCGGTATCGGTCGACGGCAATGTCTTCGAAGGTGCGCCGGCGGTGGCAGTTCTCGGCGGGCAGGCGCCGGTCGACGGAGACATTCTGCGCCACTTCCTCATTGCTGCGCGTGGAGGTTCTCTGACGCTCAATGTCATCGTCTCGCGAGAGACGATGCCGGATATCGAGCACTACATCGAATTATTGCGGGTGGGGTTCACGACGCTTCTGCAGGCAGTTTCCGACCAAAATCGTGAGTTGGTCGAACGATAATCTCTCGACACCCCCGGCTTTACGCCGCCTGTCATTCCCTGAGTTTTCGGATTGGCGTCATTTCCTCGTCCCAAGTGAACCACTGAACGTCTAATGGAGAACGTCATGCTTGAAGGGGCCGTCGCGGACGCTGCCGGCTCGGTCGATGCGATCATCGGTCAGGATTGGGCCGCGTCAGTGGCCTGGCCGTCAAGTAGATTGTCGATTTCGGGGCCTGCTCGTGTTGGCGCGTAGGCCCCGAAATACCTTTTGTCGGCGCGTAATTCTCGCCATGTGAATTGCCGGAATTCTCACCCTAATGGCATGAGCATCCAGGCGGCGAGATATACCAATGCCGCGGTTCCACCCGTGCAAATAGCGGCGATAACGGCGAGTAGACGGACAAGATTGACGTCGGCGCCGAAGTAATCTGCAATTCCGCCGCACACTCCGGCGAACATTTTCTTGTCGTTGGAACGGGTGAAGGGGCGAGGTGTGTTGCTTTCGAATGTCATGCTTCAATTCTGAAGCGAGATCGCATCAGGAACCATCGGGGACGACCCCCATCTGCACCCTGATCTTTTGAGCCCGTCGTGTCATACCCCGGTAGTTCATCCCAGCTTCACCGAACGGTTGCTGCGGGAGACTAACTTGTCGGCGGTGACCGATTTAGCAGAACGCCGACCGTTCCTCAGCGCCTTCGCGGATCTCTCGACCGCCGTCGATCTGGCCGACACCGCCGCCTTCACCGTCGACGACAATGACGACGACGATCCGGTGCTGCTGACGTCGCCGGACGGTTTCGAGGTCGACACCTGGCGGGAGGGCTACCCGTACGACGCACGGATGCCTCGGGACGAGTACGAAATGTCCAAGCGTCTGCTGCAGATCGAACTCCTCAAGCTGCAGAACTGGTCGAAAGAAACCGGCGCACGGCACGCCATCGTGTTCGAAGGACGCGACGCTGCCGGCAAGGGCGGAACGATCAAACGATTCATGGAGCACCTCAATCCTCGTGGCGCTCGCGTCGTCGCGCTGGAGAAGCCGTCGGCTCGCGAGTCGACGCAGTGGTACTTCCAGCGCTACGTGCAGCACCTTCCCGCCGCCGGGGAACTGGTGATGTTCGATCGATCTTGGTACAACCGGGCCGGGGTCGAGCGGGTCATGGGTTTCTGCACCGACGAGGAGCATGAGCGATTTCTGCGCCAGGTGCCGTTGTTCGAGCAGATGCTCGTCGACGACGGCATCAGCTTGATCAAGTTCTGGTTCTCGGTTTCACCGCTGGAGCAGCGCACGCGGTTCGCGATCAGACAGGTCGATCCCGTGCGGCAGTGGAAGCTTTCGCCGATGGACATCGCTTCTCTGGACAAGTGGGATGCGTACACGGCGGCGAAGGAAGAGATGATCCGGTTCACCGATACCGCCACCGCTCCGTGGACCGTCATCAAGAGCAACGACAAGAAACGCGCGCGGATAAACGCGATGCGTCACGTGCTCAGTCAGTTCGATTACGACAACAAGGATTACGAGATCGTGGGTACTCCGGATCCGCTGATCGTGGGCAGCCTCGAATAGTCGGCGCGTGTGCTCTGCCCATCCGCGGCGTGGGTGGTTAGTGTGAGTTGAATGGAGACCGTACCGATCCAACTCCCCGACGGCACCGTGACCCCGATCCGTCTGTTTCCCGGACCGAACGACGACGCACCCGTGGTGGTGATGTTGCCCGGGCTCGGAGTTCCCGCCGGGTTCTACGATCCGGTGGCGCAGGCCCTGGTCGAAGCCGGCTTCAACGCGGCCATCGGTGAACTGCGCGGCCAAGGTGACAGCAAACCGCGCCCGAGCGCGTCGAGTGCTTTCGGATATCAGGAACTGGTCTCGATCGATTGTCCGGCGACGTTCGAGGTAGTGCGCGAGCGGTTCCCGGCCAGCACACCATTTCTGATGGGGCACAGCATGGGCGGCCAGATCGGGGTGATGTACGCGTCGAGGATTCGGGGCCGGCTCGGCGGACTGATCCTGGTTGCCTCCGGATCGCCGTATCACCGCGGATTCCCCGGAATCCGTGCGCCCGGACTCTATCTGGGTTCGTCCGCGATGTCGGTGACAGCCAACATTGCCGGCTTCTGGCCGGGAGACCGGGTCAACGTCGGCGGCTTCGGTCGACAGTCGAAAGTACTGATCACCGATTGGGCACGGTTCGCCAGGACCGGTCGCATGGAACCCATCGGTGCGGATATCGACTACGAGGAGCGGATCGCTCGCCTGACCTTGCCGGTTCTGTCGATCACGATCGAAGGGGACGATCTCGCTCCACGCCGGTCGGCAAAGAACCTGGTGGACAAGCTCTCCGGGGCCCAAGTGACGATGACGCACATCGACGAACCACTCGGTCACAACGGTTGGATAAGCAATCCCACCGCTGTGAGCGAGCGCGTCGTCGCGTGGTTGCGCGACCGCTGAAAGATCAGCCGAGTTTCTGCCAGAGGAACTCGTAGGTCAGCGCGGTCTTGAAGGCCAGCTGAGCATTGTCCGCGGCGCCGCCGTGGCCACCCTCGATGTTCTCGAAATACAGCACCGGCTTGCCCAGCTCTTCCAGCCGTGCGGCCATCTTGCGGGCATGCGCGGGGTGGACGCGGTCGTCGCGGGTGGATGTCGCGATCAGGATCGGTGGGTACGACGCGGCGGCGTCGATGTTCTGATACGGCGAATACTCCGAGATGAATGCCCACTCCTCCGGGACATCGGGGTCACCGTATTCGGCCATCCAGGACGCGCCGGCCAGCAGGAGATGGAATCGACGCATGTCCAGCAGCGGGACCTGGCAGACGATGGCGCCGAAGAGTTCGGGGTACTTGGTCAGCATGATGCCCATCAGCAGGCCGCCGTTGCTTCCGCCCTGAGCTGCCAGAAGATCCGGGGTCGTGATTCCGCGTTCGACGAGGTCTCTCGCGACGGCAGCAAAGTCTTCGTGCACCTTGTGGCGCCCAGCCTTGAGAACCTGTGTGTGCCAACCGGGTCCGTACTCGCCGCCACCACGAATGTTCGCAACCACATAGGTTCCGCCCTGCGTCAACCAGGCACGGCCCAGAGAACCGCTGTACGACGGTGTCAGCGAGATCTCGAATCCGCCGTACCCGTAGAGCAGGGTTGGGCCTGGCTCGCTACGCGGACTGCGCACCACGAAGTACGGAACCTGGGTGCCGTCGGCAGAGGTGGCGAAGAACTGCTCCGTGGTGATGCCCTCGGCGTCGAAGAACGAGGGAGCCTGCTTGAGGGCAGTGGGTTCGGTTTCGCCGATCACGCCGTGCAGAAGAGTTGCAGGGGAGGTGTATCCACTCGAGTTGACGAAGTATTCATTGCTGACATCGGGGTCGGTGTCGAGAATTTCGATACTGGTCAGTTCTGGAAGCCCTTCGAAAGGTCGATCCTCCCAGCCGTTTTCGCCCGGCGTCAGGATTCGCAGCGTCGTGCGCACGTCGGTCAGGACCACCAGAATCAGATGATCGCGTGTCCAGGTGTAGTGCTCGAGCGAGGAATGTGCGTCGGGTTCGAAGATCGATGTCAGTGCTCGTGAGCCGGCAAGGAAATCGTCGTAACGGATGGCAAGCAGTGCGCCGGTCGGATATTCGGTGTCCTCGACGGCCCACACGGACTTGGTGCGGATCAACAACCACTCGTGGTGAATCGAGATCCCGGCGTCCTCGGGGACGTCCACGAGCACCAGTTCACCGTCGGGGCGAACTTCGAAATGCTGAGAGTTGTAGAAATCGACCGAGCGAGTGACGAAGTCCCGTTCGAATCCGGGCGTCGGATCGTGCGAAGCCGAGATGGCCACGTCCGTGGCCTGGCCCTCGTAGACGGTCTCGGCGCTGGAGAGGGGAGTGCCGCGCTTCCACCGCTGGGCCAGACGGGGATATCCGGAATCGGTGAGCGACCCCGGTCCGATATCCGTTCCGACGTAGACGGTATCGATGTCGATCCAGTCGATGTCGGTCTTGGCCTCGGGAAGATAGAAGCCGGGATTCTCGCCCTCGGGAGCGAGGAACTCGCGCTTGTCGATGTCGAACTCGCGAACGACCGCCGCGTCTGCCCCACCGCGGGAGAGACTGATCAATGCACGGTTGCGGTGTGGCCGTAGAAGTTGCGTGCCCTTCCAGACCCAGTTCTCGCCCTCGGCCTCGGCCAGGGCGTCGAGGTCGACCAGGACGTCCCATTCCGGGTCGTCGGTGACGTACTGATCGAACGTCGTGCGTCGCCACAATCCGCGAACGTGGGTGCTGTCGCGCCAGAAGTTGTAGAGGAACTCACCTCGACGGCGGACGTAGGGGATTCGCGCGTCGGTATCGAGGATCTCGCGCACGTCGCTCTGCAGTCGATCGAAGCGCTCGTTGTCGGTGAGCTGCTCCTCGGTCACGGCATTGTGCTGACGGACCCAATCGAGTGCAGACTCACCGGTCACGTCTTCGAGCCAGAGGTAGGGGTCGTCGCCGGTGGTGGGCTGCTGATCGGAAGTCATACGTCCATTCTTACTGCTCGCTCCCGACAGCACTCGACCCCGCTCCCGAAACACTGGAGCGGGGTCGAGTGAGAACGAATCGGGTCAGACGCCCAGGGAGTGAGCGAGCATCGGCCAGGAGTTGTGGAGATCGTCCTGCCAGTAGCCCCACGAGTGGGTGCCGGTCGGCTTGAAGTCGAAGGTGGCCGGGATCTTCAGGTCGCTCAGGCGGTAGGCGAGGTTGTGGGTGCAGTAGTTGACCGCTGCCTCGATGATGCCGCCGACGATCGCCTGGTTGGCGAGCGCACCGACCTGACCGTTGATCGCGGGATTGGCGAGAGTGTCGTGTGGGCCGGGGAGTCCGGAGCCGGTGGAGACGTAGAGCTCGGTGCCGCGGAGCTTCTCGGCGTTGAGGACCGGATCGTTGTCCTTCCAGCCCTGACCGTCGAGCGGGCCCCACATGTTGGTGATGTCAGCTCCGCCGCGGGTACCTGTGACAAGTTCGATCGCACTCTGACCGACGGGAGTACTGGTCTCGGCGCATCCGCTGTATGCACCGACGCCCTTGTAGAGGCCGGGAGCCGCGATGGCGAGGTTGAGGACCGAGGTCGCGGTCATGGAGATCGCGGAGATGGACTGCACCTTGTTGGTGTTGAACTCGGCGTCGATGACGGGCGGGAGTTCCTTGGTCAGGAACGTCTGCCACTTCTGACGACCGAGAACCGGATCGTCGTTCACCCAGTCGGTGTAATAGCTGAATGCGCCTTCGAGCGGTGTGACGACGTTGACGTTCTTGTCCTGGAAGAAGTTCATGACGTCGGTCTTGCGTTGCCAGGTCGCCGAGTCCTCGCCGCCGCCTGCACCGTTGAGCAGGTAGAGCGTCGGGCGGGGTTCGCTGCCATCCGCTGGGAGGATGACCTCGAGCGGGATGTTGCGATCCATCGCCGGGGAGAAGACCGAGATGGTGACCTTGCGGTCGCCGGTCTTGGTGTTGCTCACGACGTGCGATCCGGACGTGTCACCGCCCGCAGAAGCTGTCGCCGGACTGACCAGCATCGGCAGCACCGTGGCCACTGCGAGAGCTGCGATCACACTGCCACGCTTGAAAATTCGAGCACGCATACGTTCGGATCCTCCACCTGAATGTCTTCGGATCCGGAACGGATCGAAGTGCCTGTGAGCCCTTACTGGAACAGGTTCACTTTTTGTTATGTGTCAGTAAAGCAGAGCGGCAGCAGAAAGTGACGCGATTCGATTGCCTGACAATTGAATTGGCCCCGGAATTAACCCCCCGAATCAACCCCCGAATCAACCCTCGAATCAGTCCAGACAAGCACTCGACCCCGCTCCAGGAAGTGCAGGGAGCGGGGTCGAGCCGGAACGATTTCGGTCAGATGCCCATCGAACGAGCGAGTATCGGCCAGGAGTTGTGGAGATCGTCTTCCCAGTAGCCCCACGAGTGGGTGCCGGTCGGCTTGAAGTCGAAGGTGGCCGGGATCTTGAGATCGTTGAGGCGGTAGGCGAGGTTGTGGGTGCAGTAGTTGACTGCTGCCTCGATGATGCCGCCGACGATCACCTGGTTGGCGAGTGTGCCGACCTGTCCGTTGATCGCCTCGTTGTTCAGGGTGTCGTGTGGGCCGGGGAGTCCGGAGCCGGTGGAGATGAAGAGCTCGGTGCCGCGGAGCTTCTCGGCGTTGACGACGGGGTCGTTGTCGATCCAGCCCTGGCCGTCGAGGGGGCCCCACATGTTGGTCACGTCAGCGTCGCCGCGCATGCCCACGACCAGTTCGATGGAGGACTGGCCGACCGGTGTGCTGGTCTCAGCGCATCCGCTGTACGCGCCGACGCCCTTGTAGAGGCCCGGAGCTGCGATGGCGAGGTTGAGGACCGAGGTCGCGGTCATGGAGATCGCGGAGATCGACTGGACGCCGTTGGTGTTGAACTCGGCGTCGATGACGGGCGGGAGTTCCTGGGTCAGGAACGTCTGCCACTTCTGACGGCCGAGGGACGGGTCGTCGTTCACCCAGTCGGTGTAGTAGCTGAATGCGCCTTCGAGCGGGGTCACGACGTTGACGTTCTTGTCAGCGAAGAACTCGTTGACGTCGGTCTGACGCTGCCAGGTCGCCCGGTCTTCGCCGCCGCCTGCACCGTTGAGCAGGTAGAGCGTCGGGCGGGGTTCGCTGCCGTCTGCTGGGACGATGACCTCGAGCGGAATATCGCGTTCCATGGAAGGGGAGTACACCTTGATGGTGGCGATGCGCCCGTTGTCCGTGCGGCTCGAGAGCTTGGAACCCGTTGTGTTTGCCTTGGCTACAGTTGCCGTGGTGGTCGACGGATCTCCACCTGCGGACGAGACGGCAGGGCTGATCAGCATCGGCAGCACGGATACTGCGGCTACAGCGGCGACCAGACGGCCACGCTTGAAAGTGCGAGCACGCATACGTTCAGAAACCTCCACCTAAAATTCCTTCGAATCCGCCCAGGAGTGAACGGTCCTTTGTTGCTGTTCCCGTGCGGGAATTCCTGCTGGTACATGCTCTGCCGATAGATACAGGGCGTGTGAGTCTTGTAAGTTCTACCGCATCGGTGCGTTATCCGCCAGTGAACCAGAGATTTGCTGAACGTACGACCAGTTTCAGGTGAATTTCCCTGATCATCGACGGGATTAGTGAGTGAACCGGACATATCCACTATGGGAACAACACTGTTGCCTACCTCTGCAGTCGAACGCGTCTGTCGAAGATCTTCTCCGATATCAGCGCCCAGCGGGGAGTTACGTTTCGGTGAACGTCGGTTACTCGCCGCAGACTCGCGCGGACTCGACGGCAATCGCCAAGAGTTTCGCGTGGCAGGCGCGGGTCGAGTTTCCGGAGATAACCCCTGTCTTCACTGTCGACGACGTCGTCGAGATTCAGGAGTCCGGCGGAATTGCCCTGGCCTTCGACCTGGAGGACTCGAATCCGCTGGAGGGAGACCTAGTCAACGTCTCGTACTTCTACGACCTCGGAGTCCGCTCGATGTTGCCGACGTACAACTACATGAACGCTGCCGGCTGCGGCTGCTTGGACCTGGCGGACACGGGGTTGAGCGGATACGGTCGTGACCTGGTTGCCGAGATGAATCGCGTCGGAATGACGGTCGACGGCTCACATTGTTCGGTACAGACGGGGTTGGACATCTCAGCTATCACCCAGCGAGCAATGATCTACAGCCACTCGAACCTCCGAAGGTTGTGGGAGCATCCGCGCAACATCACCGACGATCAGGCCAGAGCGTGTGCGGAGACCGGCGGCGTCATCGGGATCAACGGCGTGGGCATATTCCTCGGCGTCAACGGACCGGATGACAACCAGGCTCGGCTGTCCGCGATGGCCGAGCACATCGAAGAGGCTGTCGGACTCGTCGGCATCGATCACGTCGGGATCGGTTCCGACTTCTCCTTCGACGCCGACGACTTCCGAGAAGAGATCGAGCAGAACCCGTCGTCGTTCTCCGAGGCGTACACCGCGTGGGGGCCGTTGCAGTGGACTCCTCCGGAGGACGTGCTGACACTTGATCAGATATTGCGTGACCGGGGGTTCGACGAGCCTTCGATCGAGGCCGTGTACGGCGGAAATTTTGCCCGAGTTGCCCGAGAAGTGTGGGCTACCGACGGGTAATGCGACCATCTGGGGACAGCGAAACGATGCAGGACTACCCTGGTGAATCGTGACCTCACACTATGACGTCGTTGTCCTCGGAGCCGGCCCCGGTGGGTACGTCGCTGCTATCCGCGCGGCACAACTGGGCCTGAGCACCGCCATCATCGAGCAGAAGTACTGGGGCGGTGTATGCCTGAATGTCGGCTGCATTCCGTCCAAGGCGCTTCTCCGTAACGCCGAACTCGCGCACATCTTCACGAAAGAAGCGAAGACGTTCGGCATGTCCGGAGACGTGTCCTTCGATTTCGGCTCCGCTTTCGATCGCAGCCGCAAGGTCGCGGACGGGCGAGTCAAGGGCATTCACTTCTTGATGAAGAAGAACAAGATCCCGGAGTACGACGGCAAGGGCACGTTCGTCGACGCCAACACCATCAGCGTGGAGCTGAGCAAGGGTGGCACCGAGACGATCACGTTCGACAACGCGATCATCGCGACGGGTTCGTACACCAAGCTGCTGCCGGGCACCTCGCTGAGCGAGAACGTCGTGACCTACGAAGAGCAGATCCTCACCCGTGACCTTCCGGGTTCGATCCTCATCGTCGGTGCCGGCGCGATCGGCATGGAGTTCGGTTACGTCCTCAAGAACTACGGCGTCGACGTCACCATCGTCGAGTTCCTCGATCGGGCACTGCCCAACGAGGACGCCGACGTCTCGAAGGAAATCGCCAAGCAGTACAAGAAGCTCGGCGTCACCATCAAGACCGGTGCCGCTGTGCAGTCCATCAGCGACGACGGCAGCAAGGTCACCGTCTCGATCAAGGACAACAAGTCCGGTGAGATCGAGACAGTGGTCGTCGACAAGGTTCTCCAGTCCGTCGGCTTCGCACCGCGCGTGGAGGGCTTCGGCCTCGAGAATACCGGTGTCGCGTTGACCGATCGCGGGGCCATCGCGATCGACGATTACATGCGCACCAACGTCCCGCACATCTTCGCCATCGGTGACGTCACCGCCAAGCTGCAGCTCGCGCACGTCGCGGAAGCTCAGGCTGTCGTCGCTGCCGAGACCATCGGCGGCGCGGAGACGCAGACACTCGGTGACTACCGGATGATGCCGCGTGCGACGTTCTGCCAGCCGCAGGTCGCCTCGTTCGGTTTGACCGAGGAGCAGGCCAAGGCCGAGGGCTACGACGTCAAGGTCGCGAACTTCCCGTTCGCTGCCAACGGCAAGGCACACGGTCTCGGTGACCCGACCGGTTTCGTCAAGCTGATCGCCGACAAGAAGTACGGCGAACTGCTCGGTGGGCACCTCATCGGGCCGGACGTTTCGGAACTGCTGCCCGAGCTGACCTTGGCCCAGAAGTGGGACCTCACGGTCAACGAGTTGGCACGCAACGTCCACACCCACCCCACACTCAGTGAGGCACTGCAGGAAGCGATCCACGGCCTCGCCGGCCACATGATCAACTTCTGACGGCAGGACCTTCGGCCCCGTGTGCCTTTTTGGTAGTTCGCTCTACCGAAAAGGCACACGGGGTTTTTCGTCTTTTGTGTCGAGTTGTGTTGCGAACGGGCCATCTGAGGCCTTCGCGGCGGGGTGTAGGCGCGCAACGCATTAGCGTCCCGAGTCGACCATCCGGCTTTCGAAGGACCACTCATGAAAACTCGTTCCGTACTGCTCGCGGCTTGCGTCGCGCTGACGCTCTCTGCCTGTGGAGCCTCAGGCGATTCCGGATCGGACACCGAAGCTTCGGGCGTCGCCGAGGCGGGGGCGTTCCCCGTGACCGTCGACCACGCTTACGGCTCGACGACGATCGACGCGGAGCCTATGCGCATCGTGACCATCGGATGGAGTGGCCAGGATTCGGTGATTGCACTGAACAAGGTTCCGGTCGCCATGGAGAGCTTCTCCGGCGACGGCATCGAGAACAACATTCTGCCTTGGGACGCTTCGCGTCTGAACGGTGCCAAGCCCGTTCTCATGACGACCAATCCCGATATCCCGTTCGAGCAGATCCTCGGGCTCGATCCCGACGTGATCCTCGCCGTCTACTCCGGCATCGACGAGGGCGAGTACAAGCGCCTCAGTGACATCGCGCCGACCGTCGCGTTCCCCGACCAGCCGTGGGATACCGCGTGGGACAAGCAGATGAGCATGATCGGGGCAGCGCTCGGACAGCCGGCGCAGGCGCAGACGCTGATCGACGAGACCTGGGCGTACTTCGAGAAGCAGGCCGCTGATCACCCGCAGGTCCAGGGCAAAACCGCAACTTATGCAATGCGCACCGACGAGGGCCTGATCGTCTTCTGCGGCACCGACCCGCGGATCCGTCTTCTCGGCCAGCTCGGGGTGAAGACCTCGCCCGGTGTCGACGCAGTGTGCACTTCGGGCGACAGTTCGGTGTCCGTGGGCATGGAATCCATCGACACACTCGACGCCGACGTCTTCATTCTCGTCGACGCCGATGGCACCAACCTGGACAAGCTCATGTCCTTCGGTCCGTTCGCGAACATGACCTCGGTGTCGAACGGCCGTCTGGTTCGTCTGGTCGGAATGGACTACGCGATGGCTACTTCCGCTCCGACGGCGCTGAGCGTTCCCTACGCATTCGACGAGTTCATCGCTCAGCTCTCGGACAAGTTGAGCTGATTCCGAGCGTCGTACGACGCTTGTGACGCAACAATTTTCGGCACCTGCGATTCGAGTAGTTCGATCAGGGCCGTGATCTTTGCGGCGACGTCGGCGCCGAGTTCGGTCAGGCTGTATTCCACTTTGGGCGGGATGGTTTCGAGTACCTCACGGTGCACGAGGCCATCCCGCTCGAGTGTTTGCAGGGTCTGGGAGAGCATGCGCTCGCTGACTCCGTCGACGCGCCGACGTAGGGCGCTGAACCGGTACGGGCCTTCATTCAGCGCTGCCAGTGCGAGCGCACCCCAGCGCCCGGTTGCATTCTGCAGGGCCGCCCGAGAGTTGCATCCGCGAGCGAAGACGTCAGCCTCGAGCGTGGGGTCCACGACGTCGGCATTCGGATCAGGAGTCAGGGCAGCACGTGAAGGTGAGTCGGTGCTGGTCATGTACCCAGGTTACTACTGCACGATCCCATAGCGCTAACTCTACGTGTTGCACTTACGGAAAATAAGTGCATGATGGTTTCAGAACGCATTTACGCTTCAACCTGGATCGGGAGTTCGCATGAGCATTGCAGTCACCGGCGCAACCGGAAACCTCGGACAACTTGTTGTCGAGTCGCTGATCGAGCGGGGTACCGCCGCGTCCGACATCGTCGCAGTGGTCCGCAATCCGCAGAAGGCGGAAAGCCTCGCCGCCCGCGGAGTAGTTGTACGCCAGGCGGACTACGCCGATGCCTCGGCGTTGGAAACCGCATTGGCGGGCGTCGACAAGCTGGTGCTGATCTCGGGAAGTGAAGTGGGGTCACGGCTCGCGCAACACACCAACATCATCGACGCAGCGAAGGCTGCCGGTGTCGGATTCATCGCGTACACGAGCATCTTGAATGCTCGAGACACTCCGATGAAGCTTGCTGCCGAGCACAAGGCGACCGAGGACGTGCTCACCCGAAGCGGTATTCCGTTCGCACTGTTGCGCAACGGTTGGTACTGGGAGAACTTCACCAACGACCTGGCCGGTGTGATCGAACGCGGCGCACTCGTCGGCGCAGGAGCGGAAGGCAAGATCGCGGCTGCGGCGCGTGCGGATTACGCCGACGCCGCAGCAGTAGTCGCGACCACCGATGGTCACGAAGGTGCAGTGTACGAGTTGGGCGGTGACGAGAGGCTCACCTACGCCGAATTGGCCGAGAAGATCAGCGAATTCGCGGGCAAGCCGATCGCATATCAGTTCGTGGACGAGCGGGCATACGAAGGCATTCTCGAAAGTGTCGGACTGCCTGCACCGGTTGCGCAGATCCTCGCCGATTCCGATGCTGCAATTGCCAAGGGGGCGTTGGATACCGAGTCGCGTGACCTGCAGAAGTTAATCGGACGCAGCAGCACTCCGGTGGCTGAGGTGTTGAAGAAGGCCTGACCTGCTGTGCGCCTTTATCAACCGCGGGCGGTCAATAAAGGCGCACCGGGGTTTACCCCATGTGGACTGCGCCCTCGGCGGGTAGATCACCCTTCTTGGCTCGGACCAGTACCAGCACTACCGGTGCGATGATCGCCAACAGGATTGCTGCCCAACCGAATGCGGCTGAGTATCCGGAAACCTCGGCGCCGAAGAAGTAGTCCGTCATCGAGGCGACGAAGTCCTGCACCGGCTGGGGGAGTAGTGTCAATTGGTCGCCGGTCGGGATGGTCGCGTTCGACATGTCGACAGGAATGCCTTCCGGCGGGATCGGCGCCGCGTTGTCGGCGGTGAAGGCCGACTTTGCCGAAGCGTAGATCGTGGTGAACAGTGCGGTGCCGAGTGCGCCGCCGATCTGCAGTGTGGCGTTCACGAGGGCACTGGCAGCGCCGGCGTCGTGGTCGGGGACGCCGATCAGTGCGAGGTTCTGCATCGGCACCATCAGTAGACCCAGTCCGAAGCCGAAGATCGCGAGGCCGGGGAACACGTGCGTCCAGTAGGAGCTGTGTACCTCGATCTGTGTGAGCATGAGCAGCCCTACCGCAGCCACCAGCGGGCCGGCGACCATGAGCGGCTTGGGGCCGATCTTGGTGGACAGCTGTGCTGCGATGGTCGACGCCAGGACGATGAAGAATGCCATCGGCAGCGATCCGACGCCGGCCATGACCGGGCTGAATCCGAGCACGATCTGCAGGTAGAACGTCAGGTACAACGTGCCGCCGAGCAGGGCGGCGCCCACCAACATTGATCCGATGAGAGCAGCGCCGCGATCGCGATGCCACGGAACGCTCAGCGGTAGAAGCGGATTCTTGCTGCGGCTCTCGACCACCACGAAGATCGCGAGGAAGACCAGGCCCAGAGCGATGAACAGCAAAGTGTCAGCCTGGCCCCAGCCGTGCTCGGCGCGAGTGAATCCGTAGACCAGTGAGCCGAGGCCGAGCGCGATGAGAATCGCACCGGGAAGGTCGTAGCTCGTGTCGCCGTGCGCCTTGGTTTCCTTGACGATCGGGACGGCTGCAGCGATGGCGATCAGAGCGATCGGGATGTTGACGAGCAGGCACCAGCGCCAATCGACGTACTGCGTCAGCACTCCACCGAGGAGCAGGCCGATAGCAGCGCCACCGCCGGAGATTGCGCCGTAGACGGCAAAAGCCTTGGCGCGCTCCTTCTCTCCGATGAAGGTGGTGGTGAGCATCGACAGCGCGGCGGGCGCGAGCAGGGCGGCGAAAACGCCCTGGCCGGCGCGGGCGATGAACAGTTCGATACCGCTCTGCGCGATGCCGCCGATGCCGGAGGCAACCGCGAAGCCCGCCATGCCGACGATGAAGGAGCGCTTGCGGCCCCAGTAGTCGGCGATACGTCCGCCGAGGAGCAGCAGCGCACCGAACGCCAAAGCGTACGACGTGACCACCCACGCGCGGTCCAGGTCGCTGATGCCCAGTTCCTCCTGGGCCGCCGGTAGGGCGATCGAGACGATGGTGCCGTCGAGCACCACCATGAGTTGAGCGAACGCGACGATGCAGAGCACCAGCCAGCGACGTTGATGATTCGGATTCTCGGAGACAGCCGGGATCGGTGGCAGAGTGCCGCCGTCGACGTGGGACGTGGTGGTCATTGGAAAAAGGTATTCCAGCCTTCTCGGGTGAGTCAAACGAAATAGTTCGTTCGGTTACCATCATCACTATGGCTCCCACCGACGTGACCGCGACGAAACAGCGAATCCTCGACGCTGCGCAAGAAGAATTCGGCACCTACGGGCTTGCCGGTGCGCGCATCGATCGGATTGCGAAGAACGGAAACGCCAGTAAGGAGCGCCTCTACGCATATTTCGGCGACAAGGTCGCGTTGTTCCACGCGGTGCTCGACGTCGACTTCGAGCAGGCGATGGAATCCGTCGAGTTCACCGGTGAGGACATGCCCGCGCATGCCGTCGAACTGTTCGACGCGATGCTCGGCAAACCACAGATTCAACGGATGATGATCTGGGGTCAGTTGCAGGGTGAGGCACCACGGATGAAGAAGCTGGCCGAGGAACATTCCAGTTGGGTTCCGCGAATGGCCACGATCCGCAAGGCTCAAGAAGACGGCCTCATCTCCAAGCACTGGGATCCCCAGGACCTGATCACGATGCTGTTCGGCCTCGTGTTCGGCTGGGTGGTGGCCCCCGGTGTGGTTGATAACCAGAACGTCGACGCCGAAGAGATTGCACGCCGCCGTGAAGTGGTGCGCGAGGCCGTCACTCGAATCTGCAAGCCGTGACTGTCAGCGAGAGAGGTACGCGGCCCAACCGCCGTAGCCGGTGATGTCGGCTGCGCCGTTTACGGCGTCATGAGTGCAGCTGAAACCGACAGTCGTTCTACCGTCGGATAACTCGACGCTCGTGAGCGCCATCGGTGCCGGCAAGGCGGAGAGGAATGTTCCCAGGCCAGCCGGTGAGATCCGGAAGATCTCGCCGACGACCGGTGCACCGAGACCGGGTCCACGGCGGACCAGTCCGGGCTTCGGTGGCGTCGTGTCGAGAGCGAAGAGCCTGTAGGCATCCGAGGTCGTGACGGTTTCGACGTACCGCGCGCCGAGGTCGACCAACTGTGTGTTGAGGGGTTGCCCGCGCAGGTGAGCGCCGAATACTGCGAGGTCGATTCCGGTATTGACGAGGGTGGGTGATGGTATACCACCGAGTCGCGCAGCGAGGTCGATGGCGATCTGGTCGTAGAAAGCGGGTACGACGAACATGACGCCGAACGGGTGATCTTCGGGGGTGCGGTGTCCGGGCACCGCGACGGCCGCCATGTCGAGCAGGTTGCAGAAGTTGGTGAAAGTTCCCATCCGGCGATTGATTCCGAACGGATCTTCGGTCACGGCGGCGATGGTCGGATGTTCGGTGGTGGTGGGAAGCAGTAGCGCGTCGAACCCGGCGAGGAGTGCCCGGGCAGCGGCCTTGGCGCGGGTGAGCGCGTCGAGATCGTCGACCAGCTGGTATCCGGTGGGGTGCTTCGCGCCGAGCACGATGTCGGAAACAGCGGGATCGGCTCCGGCTGGGCGGGTTTCGAGGAACTCGCCGGCCGCGGCGTATCGCTGCGCTACCACGGCGCCGTCGTAGAGCAATCGGGCTGCGTCGAGCAGTCCGGAGATGTCGACGGTCTCGGTCTCGGCGCCGCCGGCCACCAGAGCTGTCACAGTGTCCTGAAACGCTGCCAGATACAACGGGCTCAGTTGCGCCAGATCCTCGATTCGGGGCACGGCGACACGCGGATTCGGCGCCGCCGCGAGACGAACATCCGAAGGCCAGACTCGGCTGCGGGGATCCCGAGGTTCGTGGCCGACCATGATTGCCGCTGCCGCGGTTGCTGATTCGAGATCACCGGCGAATGCCGTCACAGCGTCGTAGTCGACGCAGGCGGGCACTACTCCGTGGACTGGGATGACGCCCAGCGAGAGCTTGAGTCCGTAGATCCCGTGGAACGCTGCCGGCACCCGGCCGGAACCGGCAGTGTCGGTGCCGATTCCGATGTCTGCAATCCCCAGCGCGACAGCGACGGCAGATCCGGAGCTACTACCGCCGGAGATCAATTCTTCGTCCCAGGCGCAGCGAACGGCTCCGTACGGACTACGCGTTCCGACCAGTCCGGTGGCGAACTGGTCCAGGTTGGTCTTCCCCAGAACAACAGCCCCGTGCTCGATCAACCGCGCAACGGCACTGGCAGTTTCATTCGGCGCATACGCGAATTCGGGGCACGCCGCTGTGGTCGGCAGACCGGCGACGTCGACGTTGTCCTTGACGGCGACCAGACGCCCAGCCAGAGGAAGGTGCTCGCCCGCGGCGATTCTGGCTTCGACCGAGGCGGCGTCGGCAAGCACATCTTCCTTGCAGCGCAACGTGATCCAGACTTCGGGGCGATCTACTTCCTCGATCCGCTGGAATGCCTGCTCGACCCGGGCTGTCGGGGTGAAAACCTCTGCTGCGATGGTCATGGTGTGTACTGCTCCGATCAGTCCGTGATGTTGGCGAGTGAGAGCGCGGTGATCGCGCGGGTCACCCGATCGAGAACGACGTCGAGAGACTCGCCGATGTGCTGGTGCAAAAGCGTGCGGGCCTCGGGCAGATTGCCGGCAAGTAGTTCCTCGAGGATTCGAATGTGCTCCGCAATCGAGGTGTCGATGCGGCCGTTGACCATGAAGTCGTACATCCGAACGTGCCGGATACGGGAGTTCACCGAGAACAGTGATGCGACCAGTTCGTTGTTTCCCGACGCTCTCAGAACGGCGACGTGGAATTCCTCGTCCCGTTCGACGAACCCAGGCTCCTGAGCGGGCGGATCGAGAGCAAGAGCGCGCCACCGCACCAACTCGTCGTCGAGGATCGTTCGATCGTGCCGGATCGTCGGATCCGCGATCGCCCGGGTAATTCCTTGTAGTTCCAGAGTGATTCGGAGTTCGTACAGATCTCGGATCCGCGGGATGCTCGGGCGCACGGCGGAGAACCCGTACTCTTCCCGGCGCAGGAGTCCATCGGCGCACAGCATCGTCAGCGCTTCCCGTACTGGCGTGCGAGAAATGCCGAAACGCGTGGAGAGCTTCGGTTCCGTCAGGCGCTGATCGAACCCGATGGTCCCGTTGACCAGTTCGGTGCGTAGTTCCCGGTAGACCACCTCACGCAGTGGCACCGGAACCGTATTCATCCCTGTCGACATACCTGTATACGCTATTGATCAGGTGTTTCGTCCAGATGTCTTCGGGTTAGAGCTGAGTTACGGCCACCGCGAACTTCAGGAGAAGTCGCGCTGAACCCGCAAGGTTCCGATCGTGGTGGCCAGGCCGTCGTACTGAGTGACCAACAAGGTGAATTCGATCAACCGACGATCGTCGAGATGCTGTGAAAGCGTTCCCCATGTGTTGTCGGTGACGTCCTTGGTGGTGACCAACTCGTCGACCGCAGTCAAGATCGCACGGTGACGTGGACTCAGCTCGGAAGCGCCAGGGCCCTCGATGATTCGGGCCAGTTCTTCTGCGTCGATTCCGGCTTTGCGGCCGAGCCTGATGTGGTGATCCATCTCGTAACCGCAGTCCCGCAGATGCGCGACCCGCAGGATGATCAGTTCGGTGTCGTGGCGAGAGATCTTGCCGCCGGGCATGAGTGAGCCGGAGTAGTGCAGCCAACCGCGGAAGAGTCCACCCGTGCGTCCCAATGTGCTGAACAGATGCGCATCGGGTGCTCCGGCAACCTTCGACAGGACACGCCAGATTCCCCAGTTGATCGGACCGAGGTCCTTGAATCGGCCGGGCGGGATGCGGGGGTTCATGCGACTCCACGGACGTGAGAGGGACGGAGGTCGATAGCTCGTTGCGCGATGTGGCGAACCGCAGCGCTGCGGCGGGGCGCGTGTACGCGTGACTTCCGGCCGACGATACCGCGCTCGAACGCGTCGACGGCGTCAGCGACGGTCGTGGTGCCGGAGCTGGCGAGAGTTCCGCGTGCTCCGTCGAACGACAGTGCGGTGGTGTCGGTGTCGATGTCGCCGATGTACGCGACGCCCACCTTGGTGCCGAGGTGTTTCATTTCCAGGCGTAACGCGTCTCCCAACGCTTCGACGCCGGCGCGCGAAGCACGAAGCGGTCCGCGAAACGGATGCTTGGCGGCGCCGTGGGCGGATGCGACCACCAGGGCGTAACCGTTCTCATGACTGATGTGGGGACCCGCTGCGCGCAGGGTGTAGTACGTGCCCATGAGATTGACTTCGACCGCGCGGCGCATGTCCGCAGGGTCGCCGCCGAGGATCGACGAGTTCGCCTCGACGCCGGCATTGGCGACGACTACGTCGATGCCGCCCAGCTTCTCGGCTATGTAGTCGACGCCGCGAGATACCTGCTCGAGATCAGCGACGTCGCACAACTGCCAGGGCGCGCGGCCGCAGGAGGTGGCGACTTGTTCGAGAAGTTCCGGCTCGAGGCCGAGGAGTCCGACGGATGCACCGCGGTCGTAGAGGCGTCTGGCCAGCGAAGAACCGATATTGCGGGCGGCGCCGGTGATCAGGATGCGCCGACCCGTCAGGTCGTCCGCACTACTCTTGGCCGATTCGGCCTTGCCCGCCTCGCTCTTGCCCATTGCTGTGTCCCTACGCAGTGACTTTCTGGTCCTCCGACGCTAACACCGCCGGGTAGCTGCGACTGCAAGTACCGCCAACTCCGTCCGAATGGACGCTCAGACCGATGCGGCTTCGAGACGCGGATGTGACGCGGAAGCCTGTGTCGACCGCAATCGGCGGAATCGGACCACGGCAACGACGGCGGCAACAGCGGCGAGGATCACCAACGGCAGTGACGGACCCATCGTGGGTTCGATGACGACCAGCAGCACCGGCAGTCCGAATCCGAGATAGGTGCCGACGTAGAAGATCCCGGTCAAAGCGCCCCGCGAGGCTGGGGGAGCCAGCGACTCGAGATCGAGTAGGCCTTCACGCAAGCACAGTCCGTAGGCCGTACCGAGGACGAGCGAGCAGACAATGAACAACCCGAGCGCGGGGTGTGCACCGCCGACGGCGACCAGGCAGTATCCGAGCGCCGCCAGTGCGGCGCCGACCGTGCCGGCCTGAGGACCCCAATTGCGATGGCGCGCAGCGGTTTGAACCAGGATTCCAGCACCCAGAGTCAGCGCCGCCGCGAAACCCGGAAGGAGAGGGCCCGAATAGCGGTCTCCGAGCCTGGCCGTCATGGTCACGAAAGACACTGTTGCGCTGGCGAACACCCATGGCGCCAACGGAAGAGCCCAGAACAGAGCAGATGCGACGGAGCGCTCCGCGCCGTCGGGAACGGGTGTGAACGTCGCAGCTTTGGTGGGAGCCGGAGTGCGACTCCACGCGGCAGCAGCGGCAACCGAACCCACCGACAAGACGGCCGAGACGACAAACGGCGTGGCGAGCGGGAAAGCGGCAAATTGCGCCAACAGGCCCGTAAACAGCGGTCCCAGTGCAAAACCCGAGGTAAGTACGACGCCCGCCATCACGGTGCCGGACTTGCCGCGAAGGTCAGCCGCCCACGCGGTACCGGCGCCGATCGCCAGACCGGCACCGATACCGACTACGAGGCGCCCGACCATGAGCCCGGGCGCGTCGTGCCAGAGGAGAAGAGTCAAGGTTCCGAGTGAGGCTATGAGCGCTCCGGGCAGGACGACTACGGCTCGGCCGACGCGGTCCGACAGTGCTCCACCGGTCAACAGGCCGGGCAGGAGTCCGAGCGCGTAGATACCGAAAACACCGTCGAGCACGGCATGCGAAAGGCCCTCGTCCACCCGGAGAACCGGGATGAGCGAGGCAAAGTGGTTGGCTGCCCAACCCGTCGAAAGTAGAACGGCCAGTACCGAGATGAACCCCCGACGGGATGGATCGCCCATACCGGCAGCTTAGGCGGGCACCAGATCGCTCACGTCGGCGAGGAGTTCGAACGTGCGCAACCAAGCCTCGCGGTTGGTACCGGTTGACACCGTGATCAGCTCGTCGGCCTGCGCGTGCTCGGTGAACTCGTCGAGGTAGGCACGCACCTCCGTGGGCGTGCCGATGGCGCTGTACTTGGTCATCTGAAGAACCTGCTGACCGGCGGGGGAGTCGAGCAGCATGTCCGCTTCGTCGTCCGTGAACTTGCGTCCGCGTCCGAGAAGAAGGCTGACGCGCGAACGCTTGGCCGCGAGGAAGTCCTGCTGGGCCTGCTCATGGGTGTCGGCGGCGATGACGTTGACGCCGGCGATGACGTACGGCTCCGCCAGTTGCTCCGACGGCTTGAACTCGCGTCGGTAGATCGCAACGGCATCGCGCAGGGCGTTGGGAGCGAAGTGTGAGGCAAATGCATACGGCAGGCCGAGCATCGCGGCGAGCTTGGCGCCGAAGAGTGACGATCCGAGGATGTAGAGCGGAACGTGAGTGCCCTTGCCGGGAACGGCGTTGATTCCGGGGACGCGCGAGGTGTCGCCGAGGTAGCCCTGAAGCTCGAGTACGTCCTGCGGGAAGCTGTCCGAAGAACTCGGGTCGCGTCGCAGTGCCTGCATCGTCTTCTGATCACTACCGGGTGCGCGGCCGAGACCGAGATCGATGCGACCCGGGTGCAGTGTCTCGAGGGTGCCGAACTGCTCGGCGATCGTCAGCGGTGCGTGGTTGGGGAGCATGATGCCCCCGGCGCCGAGGCGGATTCTACTGGTGTTCGCGGCGACGTGGCTGATCAGGACGCTGGTTGCCGAAGAAGCGATGGAACCCATGTTGTGGTGCTCGGCGTACCAGATTCGCTTGTAGCCCCACTCCTCGGCACGCTGCGCCAACGTCACGCTGGCGTCGAAGCTGTCTTTGGCGGTTTCGTTGTCGCCGATGTGGGCGAGGTCGAGGATGGAAAGTGGGACGGCCATGAATGTGGTGCCTTTCTCAGCGATCAGAACGCAAGTGTCGTTGGAAGGTGCAACCATCTGGCCGGCTTTCCTATTTCCCCCTGGTCAGCGCCCACGGATGGCGGCGGGGCGGCGAAGGCGTCAAGTCTTTGTCTCAATTTCGGCCATTTCGGATATTTCGGGTAAAAGCGGGGGCTAGATTTCCCGAATCGGAGGTTCTTTCGCATTCCAAGTGAATCGAGACCAGAATGACCACTGATCGGAAAGCTGTAAACAAGCGCAAAGTACGTGCATTGCTTGCCGGAGGACTTGTCCTCGGTATCGGCGCTGCCGTCACCTTGGCAGCGTGGACGGACAATGTTTTCGGCGACGCGCAGTTCCAGACGGGAAGTTGGAATCTCCAAGGCAGCTTCGACGGACTGACGACCTGGGGCGAGTACCAGGTCGACGCCTCCGCCGGCCACTTCACATTCAGCACCGGATTCGCAGCGCTCTCGCCTGGGACGACGGTGTATGCACCGGTAGCGCTACGGATCGGTCCCGCAGCCAGCACACTCGGTGCGACGGTACAACTGCTCGGTGCGACCGGCGGCGATGCCGTACTCAAACCTGCCCTGCGGTATTCGGTGTATCGAAATGTCCCGTCGGCGACCTGCACTGCGGCCGGTATCGGATCAGGTATCGCATGGGTGGGCACGACAGCCAGTCCGGTGGCCTTGACGGCAGGTTCGGGCTCGGACGTCACCTTGGCCGGTGGCGCAGCGGGTCCCGGCACTCCGGTCGAACTCTGCTTCGCGGTCACGCTGCCTGCCGGAGTGGACCCCTCGATCGTGTCGGGCCAGGACACCGGGCGCTTGCTCTGGCAGTTCACCGGCCAGTCCACCCCCTGACGCCTGCGTGGTCACACGGCGAATGCGTCAGGTGTACGCACTGGCGGCCTCGGGACTCGTCCTGGGTATCGGTGCAACTACCGTGGCCGCCAGTTGGGTGGACAGCACGATGGGCGATGCATCGTTTCGCACCGGAACATTCGGAATCGAGTCGAACATCGGCGGCGGATGGTTGTCGCATTCGTCCAGCGCCCCTGGGGTTTTCACGTACACGCCCTCGGCGCTCCTGATACGCCCCGGTGCGTTCTCGTACGGCCCGGTCTCCCTTCGAACAGTGCCGGTCTCGCCGGCAGCATCCGTCACTCTGCAGGCGGCCACGGTTGCCGGCGACTCCACTCTGGCGTCGGCGCTGCGGTATCGGGTGGTCAAGTCGACCACCTGTGATGCGTCAGCCTTCTCCACGGGAACACCACAATTCGTAGTGGGAAGTGCGACGGTGTTTCCGTCGCTCTCAACTGGTTCCGCAGTCGGGGCCATCGCGCTACCCACCGGTGGGGTATCCCCGGGAGCTCCGGTGGCGCTGTGCTTCGAGATTTCACTGCCCGGGACCTCGGCCAATTGGAGCAACTCGGCGTTGATCGGTAAAACGGCAACTCCCACTTGGCAGTTCAGTGCAACACCCTGAAGGAGCTGCAATGCCAACACGTGCCCGGGCAACACATGCCCGGACGAAGAAGCGTTCGGTCCCGACGATCATCGGGGACTGCATCCTTCAGGTTCTTGCAGTCGGTGGGGTCATCTGTATCGCTTTGGTGGTCTGTGCCTTCGCCTTCGACATCACGCTGATCATGTTCAAGACGGGCTCCATGTCGCCGACCATTCCGACCGGATCTCTGGCAGTTGTGCGTGAAGTGCCTGCGGATTCGGTCGGGGTGGGCGACGTCGTCACCGTCGATCGGGGAGTGTCCGAACTGCCGGTGACCCACCGGGTCGTCTCCGCTCGTACCCAGGACAACGGCATCACGATTCTCGATCTCAAGGGTGATGCCAACGCCTCGGCTGATCCCGCGGTTTACGAGGTCTCCACGGTTCGGAAGGTGCTCTGGCACGTTCCGGGACTGGCGCGGGTGATCGTCTACTTCTCGAATCCTCTTGTTCTGGGGGCGATCACGCTGACCATGGCCGCTTTGGTGGTCGCGGTATTCTGGCCGCGCAATACCGATGACGACGCTGATGCCGACTCGGCCGACCCGAAAACCGAACCCATTCAGGTTCTTCTACCGCCGGGGGGCGGTAGGCAATGAAGCGTCGCCACCTGTTCTCAGTCATCGTATTGGCAGTTGCGGTAGTGCTGGGCTCCGGATTTTCGGCTCACCCACTTCTGGGCGAGACCGAAGCGGCGTGGACCGACTCGGAGTACGTGACCGGCCCGATTTCCACCGGAACCTGGACAACCAGCGGGTACGGCAGATCGACGTCGGGCAAAGGAACAGCGACCGGCGGATTAATAACTCTCGGAGGAAATCTCGGCGGTTCGTTGATCGAACATCCGACCGTGCAAACTCAACTCGCGCCGGGCAAAACCACGGGGACCGTTTCGTTGGCGGACAACTCCGGTGTATTGCTGGGGTTGCCCGCACTCAGCCGCACTGGTAGCGCCGTTCAGTGCGCCGCGTATCTCGTAGGAGCGTCGGCATCGACCCCATGCGGGGCGGCCGGGTCGGATGCGGACGCGGAAACTACATCTACATTGGGTTTGCAATTGAATCTGGTTTCGGTACTGGGGATCACGTTGATACCGGCGGACGCGATCACGAGCACGAGCGTCAAGACAAACGCACGCTGTGCGAGTACGTCGGCGGCTACTGACCAGCCGACGGGAACCGTGAAAGTCGGCGGCGCCACGGTTGCCATCCCGGCAGTGGGTGCAAACGGTTCGGCCACGTCGACGTCGCCAACTACTGCAACCTTCGTGATGGCGAATGTCCCACTGCTCGCGCGGGTAGAAGCGCGCTTCTCGAACATCAAGGTCACCAGTACCCGAGCGGCTTCCGGTTCCGCGCCTTTTGTCGCGTCTTCGACTGTTTCAGTGAGCTTCACTGTTGAGGCCGTAACTGTCGCATTGTCGATCTTGGGTGAAGGGCTGGTCACAGTGATCCTGGGATCGACGAACATATCCGTCAATCTGTCGGCCGCTCAGTGCGGGCTTGATTCTTCACCCCCGGTGACGCCGCTGAGCCTTGTCGCCGGACAGGCAGCGCGAGTCGCCGAGCCGACACCGACAACAGCGACAGCTGTTCCCGTGACCACCACGCCGACTACGGGAACGACGACGCCTGAACCTACAGCGGCCACAACCACCACCGCGGCAACAGCCACCACGCTGCAGACAAGTCCATCGCTAACCACAACACCCGTCACCACAACGCCCGTCACCTCGACTCCGGCGGACTCAATCGGGACGGTAATCCACGGGCCCGTCGGTTCGAGTATCTCCGCCTTCACCACAGATGACGGACTCACCTGCGAAGTTGTGCCTGATGTGGACTACGCGGGCGAAGTCGCCGTCGAATGCTCTGATGGCACAACGGGTACGGTCCCAGGCTCTGAACTCGGTCCGAAGCCAACCGTACCGGGGGAGTCTCTGCTGATCCCCCTGACGAGAGACCACGTCACCGAAGTCGTGACCCTCGAGTCAGCGACACGAACCTGATCAATTCCGCACGGCATTCGCCATAGCGGCCAACGAGAGGGCTTGCCGAGCGCGGTCGAGTACGACCGCGCGAGAGATGTCGATGTGCGATACCAGTGCCTCGTGCGCTTGCGGAATCTTGCCGTCCAGAACCAGTTCGACGACGGAGATATGTTCCTCCACGGTGGCCTTCATACGGTCGGGAGTCAGGTAGTCGAACATCCTCACGGGGCGCAGCTTCGAGTTGACGGCCTGAAGAGCGTCGACCAGTGCGTGGTTGCCGGACGAGGCGAGGAGCGCAATGTGAAACTCCTCGTCGAGAGTCACGAAACCGGCGTCCGGCGACGGCATCTGTTTGCGAAACGCGTACCACCGGTCCAGTTCGGAACCGAGCGCGTCTTTGTCATGGACGGGGGCTTCACCATCGAGTACCCGCCGAAGTCCGTGCACCTCGAGGAGTATGCGCAGCTCGTAGAGGCCACCCAACTCGTCGAGGTGCGGTCGGTACGGAAAGAGGCCGTGTTCGTCGCGTTCGACGAGCCCGTCGGATTCCAACTTTGCGAGCGCCTCGCGGACCGGTGTTCGCGAGACGCCGTAGAGATGAGCCAACCGCTCCTCGCCGAGTCGTTCGGATGGCGCGATCTGACCCGACATCAGATCGTTCCGGATCGACCGGTAGACCTGCTCGCGCAGCGGCGGCCGCACACTCATGTCAGATTGCCATCGCTCGACGAACCGCATCGGTGGACGTGGTGCCGCCCTCACCGGTCGAGGTCACGTGTCCGGCCGCGAGGATGCTGTAATGCTGTGCTGATTGGAGCGCGAAACCGATGTGTTGCTCCACGAGGAGGACACCGAGATCGCCTCGCTCGGTGAGTTCCATTACGGTTCTTTCGATTTCGGCGACCACGTTCGGCTGAATGCCCTCGGTCGGCTCGTCCAGGATGAGGATCTTGGGTTCGGTGATCAGTGCGCGAGCGATCGCAAGCTGCTGTCGCTGCCCACCGGAGAGAAGCCCGGCCCGTCGATCGAGCAGCGTGGTGAGTGCTGGAAACAGATCCAATGCCTCTGCGATGAGTGCCTTTCCGCGTTTGCGCCCGTCGGCGACGACCCGAAGATTCTCGGCAGTTGTCAGTTGTCCGAACGACTGCTGACCCTGGGGTACGTAGGCGAGTCCGCGAGCGACGCGGGCGCTCGGCCGTAGACCGGTGATGTCCTCACCGTTCAGAAGTACCTTTCCCCGTGTGGGTTTGATCAGTCCGACGGCGGCGCGCAGCAAGGTGGTTTTACCTGCACCGTTGTGACCCATGACTGCCGCAACCCCGTCGCTGGGAACCAGCAGGGAAACGCCGTGGATCACTTCGGTACGTCCGTAGCCGGCGCGGATGTCGACGAGTTCGAGCATGGTTCAGTCCTCCGGGGTCGGTTCGGTGTCGGCGCCGAGATCTGTTCCGGCAGCGGCTGTGCCGAGGTAGACCTCTTGCACCTTGGGGTCGGCTTGTACCTCCGCCACAGTTCCTTCGGCAAGCACTTTCCCAGCGGCGAGCACTGTGACGGACGTGGCGAAGGATCGCATGAAGTCCATGTCGTGCTCGACTACGACGACGGTTCGTGCACCGCCGATGCGCCGCAGAAGGTTCCCGGTCTCCTCGCGCTCCTCGAGGCTCATGCCTGCGACGGGCTCGTCGAGCAGGAGCACGGAACAGTTCTGTACCAACAACATTCCGATTTCGAGCCACTGCTTCTGTCCGTGCGCCAGAATGCCCGCGGCGGTGTCCCTGAGGTGCTCCAACCCGGTTGTCTCCAACGCCTCTTCGATCTCGGGAAGCACACCTTTGCGTTTTCTGAGCAGGTTCCACGGTGATCGGCCGGCTCCGGCCGCGATATCGAGATTCTGAAGCACCGAGAGCTCTTCGAAGACGCTTGCCGTCTGGAAGGTTCGCCCGACGCCGAGGCGGGCGATCTTATGAACCTTCTTGCCGAGCAGTTGCTCGCCGGACTTCGTGATGGAACCCGTCGCGGGAACGAGTCCGGTGATGGCGTCGACCAGCGTTGTCTTTCCAGCCCCGTTCGGGCCGATGAGAAACCTCAGGTCGCCCTGCATGAGGGTCAAGTCGACGCCGTCGACGGCCTTGAAACCGTCGAAGCTGACCGAAAGATTCCGTACTTCGAGGTACTCGGACGACATTCCGGCGTTGCCGCCCAGTGCCGGTGTGGGTTCGCTGGTGGCGGTTGTGTTGGTCATGACGACACCTCCACTGGTTCGGGTTGGGAGACCTTGACCGGTGGGTCAGCCGGGGTCTCACGCTTCTTGCGGTGGCGCATCAGGGCGAACAATCCGGCCACACCTGCCGGGAAGAATCCGACCACGACGATGAACATCAGCCCCTGAGCGTAGATCCATCCCGATGGGAGTTTCTCCGAGAATGTCGACTGTGCCCATGCGACGCCGATCGCACCGAGTACCGGACCGAGAAGCGTTGCGCGGCCGCCGATCGCGACCCCGATGAGGAAAGCGATGGACGGGACGATCCCGACGTCGGCGGGGGAAATGATGCCCACGATCGGAACGAACAGCGCGCCGGCGATACCGGCAAGGAACGCCGCGGTCACGTAGGCGACCAGTTTGATGTTCGCCGGATCGTATCCGAGGAAACGTACTCGCTCCTCTTGATCACGGACGGCGACGAGGAGTTCGCCGTATCGGGAGTTCATCAGCTGGCGAATGAGAGCGACCGACGCGAGAAGAACTCCGGCAGCGATGAAGAACAACATCTGCTTGTTCGCCGGATCGTTGAGATTGAAACCGAAGAACGTACGAAAACGATTGAGGCCGTTGCTGCCACCGATCGACTGCTGGCCGATCAAGAGGATTGCGAAAGCCGCGGCGAGTGCCTGCGAGAGGATCGCGAAGTACGCGCCCTTGACTCTCCGCTTGAACACACCGAGTCCGAGGAGAAAGGCAACAGCGGCCGGCAGGAAAAGGATGGCGAAGATCGCCACGAATGGCGAGGCGAACGGTTGCCAGTATCCCGGCAGTTCGGTCTTGCCGGCGATGGACATGAAGTCCGGGACCGCGTCACCCTTGAGTTCGGCATCGGCGATCTTGAGGTGCATCGCCATCACGTAAGCGCCGATCCCGAAGAACACACCCTGGCCGAGTGTGAGCATTCCGCCTCTGCCCCAAGCCAAACCGATACCGACAGCGACTATGGCGAAGCACAGGAACTTGGCCAACAGTGACAGCCTGAAGTCCGAGAGCACAGCCGGAGCGACGGCGAACAGCACGATGGCGGCGAGTGCAAAACCGCCCCACACCCGAATTCGGGAATAGTTCAGGATGCTCATACGAGGCTCCTCGTCTTGACTGCGAACAGGCCCTGTGGCCGGACTTGAAGGAAGACGACGATGATGACGAACACGATCACCTTCGCGATCGACGCCGTCGTCGAGTACTCGATGAACGAGTTCAAGATGCCGAGGGCGAAGGCTGCGATCACGGCTCCCTTCATCTGACCGAGACCGCCGACGACAACAACCAGGAAGGCGTCGATCAGATACGACTGGCCGATGGTCGGGCTGGTGGAACCGATGAGCGTCAACGCGACACCCGCGACACCGGCGAGCCCGGAACCGAGGAAGAAGGTCGTGATGTCCGTACGACGAGAGGAGATTCCGCTCGTCTCGGCCAGATCACGATTCTGGACGACGGCGCGGATGCGCCTACCCATCGACGACTGCTTCAGTGCGACCGAAAGTGCGATCACCGCTGCGATGGCCAACACCAGAATGAAGATGCGGGTTTTCGGTACCACCGCGCCGAAAATATCGACACCGCCCGAAAGCCAGTTCGGTGCTGAAACATTGACTGCCGGCGCCCCGAAAATGTCTCGTGCCAACTGCTGAAGGATCAATCCGACGCCGAAGGTCACCAACAGAGTGTCGAGGGGGCGGTGGTACATCCGCGATACCAGGACAACTTCGAGCACGACACCCATCAGTCCGCCGACGACAAAACCGACGAGCAGAGAAATGATCAACGATCCCGTTGCATTCGAGATCACCTGCTGCACTACGTATGCGGTGTACGAGCCGGCCATGATGAACTCGCCGTGTGCCATGTTGATGACACCCATCTGCCCGAACGTGAGAGACAACCCCAACGCTGCCAACAGGAGAATCGATCCGATACTCAAACCCGTGAACAACTGCCCGATCACAACATCCATGACAGACGCTCCACCTCTCTACTCGTCGATTCCGTCAATTCCGCCTTTCCTCGATCAGCTGCCGAGTCCCTCGGCCCAGGGGTAGTTCTTCAGGTACGGATCCGGCTCGATCGGCTGTCCCGAATCCCAGACCGTGTAGATCAGTCCGTCGGAACGGATTTCGCCGATCCGAGCAGTCTTGGTGATGTGGTGGTTGTCGCCGTCGATGGTGACGAGTCCTTCGGGCGCTTGGAAAGTCACACCGTCGGCGTTGTCCTGAATATCCTTGACCGCAAACGAGTTGGCCTTCTCGACGGTGTTCTTCCAGAGGTAGACGGAGGTGTATGCCGCTTCCATCGGATCGGACGTGGGCTTGTCCTGGCCGAACTTCGCCTTGTACGCTGCGACGAACTTCTTGTTCTCGGGGGAGTCGATTGTCTGGTAGTAGTTCCACGCCGTCAGCTGGCCTTCGACGTTCTGGACCCCGATTCCGCCGACCTCTTCCTCCGCAATGGAGACGGAGACGACGGGCATGTCGGCGGGCTTCAGGCCGACATTCGAGTATTCACGGAAGAACGCAACGTTGGAATCGCCGTTGAGTGTGTTGAACACGGCATCCGCGTCGGCAGTGCGGACCTTGTTCACGATGGTGGAGAAGTCGGTCGAACCCAGAGGCGTGTAATCCTCGCCCTTGATCTCGATTCCGTTCGCTGCCGCGTACGCCTTGATGATGCGGTTCGCGGTCTGCGGGAACACGTAGTCGCTCCCGACCAGATACAGCGACTTGACGCCCTTCTCCTTCAGGTAATCCAGAGCGGGGATGATCTGCTGGTTGGTCGTTGCACCCGTGTAGAAGATGTTCTTCGAATCTTCCAGTCCCTCGTACTGGACCGGGTAGTAGAGCAAAGAGTTGTTGTCCTCGAACACCGGCAGCATGGCCTTACGGCTCGAGGAGGTCCAGCCACCGAAAACTGCTGCGACGCAATCGCTGCTGATCAGTTTCTCGGCCTTCTCGGCGAACACCGTCGGCTCCGACGCGCCGTCCTCTGCCACGATCTGGATCTTCTTACCCAGTACACCGCCGGAATCGTTGATCTCCTGCACCGCCAACGAGATGGAGTCGCGGACCGTCACTTCACTGATGGCCATGGTGCCCGAGAGCGAATTCAGGGAACCGACCTTGATCGTGTCTCCCGAGGTGTCGACGCACGACGTAGCCGTCGAATCTCCCGCTGCGGTGTCTGTCGCCTTGCTTCCGCAACCGGTGAGAACCAAGCCCAGCGCGGCGAGAGCGGCCGGCGCGGCAAGGGTGCGCTTCGAGAAGGTTCGCATGTACGGGCCTTTCGTGTCGATGGCTCTGGCAGACAATGGCTCTGACAGATCTGTATCCGGGGTGCGTATACAACGCTGTATTCGTCGAGTGCACAGAGTAGGTGGAAGTTGTTGCGGTGGAATGACTGTCGGTGACAAGTGTGTGTCCGGTGTTTCGATTGGATGTCCAGGACCTCACACCGCAGGTCAGCGAGGGTGCGGTGTTAGCATCGACGAGAAATTGATCAAGCACTCGCTTGACGATCGGAACGTCGGAAGGATCTTCTCGTGCGCTCGACCCGACGGGACGAAATACTCGCTCATGCGGCCAAGCTGTTCAGCGAGCGGGGAATCGCCGCGACGACGGTGCGCGACATTGCCGACGAAGTCGGGATCCTTTCCGGGAGCCTTTATCACTACTTCGACTCCAAGGATGCGATAGCAAACGAGATCGTCGTCCGGTTCCTCGAAGATCTCAACGTCCGGTACGAGGACTCGATCGAGCCGGAAGGTTCGGCTCGCGATCGCCTGGCCACGATGGTTTCGGTGTCTTTCGCCTCCGCGGTCGATCACCCATATGCCACAGAGGTGTATCAGGGCGAGGCCATTCTTTCGTCGCAGCCGGCTGACGCTCCCATCACCGTCCTGGTGCAGAAGGCCCACAGTTACTGGCGATCAGCCATCACGCGCGGAATCGCGGACGGGGAGTTCCGAGAGGACATCGATCCCGAGCAATTTCATCGGCTCCTGCGTGAATCCGTCTGGTCCACCGTCGCGCAGTATCGCCCGCAGCTTTCCGAGTTGGCCGACGATCTGCAGCGCAATCTGATTTCTGTGTTCCTGGACGGCTTCGCCGCACGTTCCGGCGACGGAGAGCCAGTGGCACGCATTGCGCGACGCGCAGCGGGAAAGGATACGCAGACCGGATCTCCGGACTCCCAAATGGCCGAACTCCGTTCGGACGTTGACGAATTGAAATCCGTCATTCGCGAACTCAGCTCCTCGATCCGGCACCTGCAGAAGCCGTAACACCGCAGTTCCTCCGCGTGTAGTTCGGATTTTGACTATCGGTGTGACCCAGTGCATACTTCTGTCCACAGTCGCAAATCAAGCGCTTGTTTGATTTGCCAAGCAGAATTTGGACGGGAGTTCGATGTGAGACTCGGAAAGGCGCTCGCCGTCTGCGCGGCAGTGGTCCTCGGGACGAGCGCGTGCGCATCTGCCGGTGTCATTCCCGAAGACACCATCGTCATCGGTTTGGACGAGGATTCCACCGGGCCTGGTGCGTCGTACAGCACGATCGCGGGAAAGACCGTTCGCATGACTGTCGACCTGATCAACCAGGCAGGCGGAATCAACGGCAAGCAGGTGGAATTGGTTGTCGAGAACGACGAGAGCAGTCCCACCAAGACTCCGTCGATCATTCGGAAGTTGGTCGATCACGGATCCAGTGCGGTCATCCTCGCCACGGGCAGCGGGTCGGTGCTGCAGGCCAAGTCGATTCTCCAGCAGTCGAAGATTCCTGCGATAGCTCCGGTCGTTCTCAGCGACGCCTTTGCCTCGGCGCCCGACAACGACTACTCGTTCATGATTCCGAACTCCTTGAAGCAGTACGCCCAGGTGTACTGCGGGGCTTTCGAGAAGATGGGGTACAAGTCCCTGGGAATTCTCGGTGACGCGAGTGCGTCCATCGACGGAATCATCAAGACCCTGCGGCCGGCGCTCGAGAAGTGCGCGAGAGTGACGGGCGTCGAAAAGGCGCCGGTCGATGCCGCGGACATCACCGCACAGGTCTCACGTCTCGCGGAAACCGAACCGGACGCGATTCTGGTCGCCAGTATCGGCGGGCACTTCGAAATCCTCGCGCACAACACCTTGTCGAAGATCACCCCGCAGACGCAACGCTTCTCACTCGCTTCCATCGGAAACCAGCCCGCATCTTGGGCTTTGGCGGACCCGAAGGCGTTGAGCGGCATGGTGTACATGGGCTCGCTCAGTGAGAACAACCCGAGAACCGCCGAACTGCGTCGCAAGGTGCAGGCGGTGAAGGGGCCTGATTATCAACTGACCGCCTACGACGCACAGGCGTACGACGCCGTCATGATGTTGGCCGAGGCCATCGAGATTGCCGGCGACCACCGAGATCGAACGGCCGTTCGTGATGCTCTTCAACAGGTTTCGGCACTTCCCGCCAGCTTCGGCCAGGACGGATTGACACTGTCGTTCTCCTCGCAGGATCACCTGGCTCCGGACAGCCTCTGCGGACTGGTGCTCGTCGAATTCGGTGAGGACAACAAGCCGGCCCATCCGTGGGATTCCTACCAACCCCCGTGCGGATAACCGAGGAGCCTTGACATGACAGACGCACAACTGTGGCTCGCAGCCATCGAGATCGGTGCATTCTTTTCACTGATAGCCCTCGGCATGTATCTCGTGGTGGTCGGCGCTGATTTCTTCAACTTTGCGATGGGCCCGTACGCGATGGCTGCGGCCATGGCGTCGAGTTGGGTCGCGATCAATTACGGGCTCGCTCTCTGGATTGCCATGCCGCTAGGGATCGCGGTAGCGGTGGCGCTGTCGATCCTGACGGAAAAGCTTGTGGTCAAACAGGTTCAGAAGCGATCGGGTCGTGGGGAACTACCGGCGTTGGTGGCTGTGACCGCAGTACTGTTCGGGATCCAGCAGCTCGCCGGCACTGTCTTCGGCCGAACACCACTTCCCGGGCAGAAGATCTTCGACTTCGATCCGATATCGGTGCTCGGTGCCACCGTCGACAGTTCGACCGTTGTACTCGTCGTCGGAACTGCCGTGATCTTCGTCGGTATCGGACTGTGGCTGAACCGGTCCACCTCGGGACGTCTGCTACGCGCCGTCGGCGACAGTCCGGATGCCGCCCGCGTCCTGGGCTTGCCGGTGGATCGGGTACGCCTCATCGCGTTCACCCTCGCGGGTGTGATTGCCGCCGTCGCCGGACTTCTGTTCGCTCCCAAGGCCGGTGTTCAGTTCACGAGCGGTCTGTCATGGACGCTGACGGCATTCATCGCACTCGTCATCGGTGGTACCGGCCGGAGTTGGGCTCCGCTGATCGGCGGAATGGTGTTGGGCGTCGTCCAGGTATTCGCCCCGTACTACTTCGGTGCGAGTGCTGCTCAAACCGCGATTCTGTTGATTGCCCTGGTGTTCTTCGCTTTCCGTCCGGAAGGCTTGCTCTCGAGGAAGGTTCGCGTCTGATGGCCTCGCTTTCTACCAGTCCGCTGACGTCAAATTCGCCCACTCCGGCCTCCAGTTCCCGGACGAGGATGCTCGCTGTGTCACGGGAAGCGCTGATCACCGTGGTCGTGGTTGCTGCCGTGCTGCTGTGGATGGGGCCGAGTCTGTACCGGCAGGATCTGGTGTTCCTCGCTGCGACGTATTCGCTGATCGCACTTGGCATGTACGTGCCATTCGTGCTCGCGGGATCACTGTCGATGGCGTACAGCGCGTATGCGGCGATCGGCGCGTATGCCGTTGCGCTGATCTCGGTTCGGACCGGGTTGTCGATGTGGTGGGGATGGATTCTCGGCGCCCTCGCCGCTGCAGCGGTTGCAGTACTCCTCAGCTTGGCAACACAGAAACTCTCCGGCTTCTACCTTGCCGCGGTGACCTTGTTGTTCGGTATCGCTTTCGAGCACTGGTTGATCGACGGGCCGAGTTTCACCGGCGGGTCGGCCGGGATCTCGGGCGTCGAGACTGTGACGATGTTCGGCTGGGAGCCACCGCGCTACGCATTGGTCGTGTTCGCGATCTTGTTCGTGTGTCTGATCGGGGTCGCTGTCGATCGACTCCGGAAATCGGTGTGGGGGCTGATGTTGCAAGCTGCCCGCGACAATCGTAATGTCGCACGGTCTTCCGGCGTCAATCCTGCGCACCTGACCGTCGTGGCGCTGGCGATCGGTGCCGCGATCGCGTCGACCGGCGGATCGCTGTTCACCGTGTCGGTGCAAGCTGTCACTCCTGAAACCTTCACTCTCAGTATTGTTTTCCTTGCGATATTCATGCCGATCATCGGCGGTCGCGGTTCGGCGTGGGGTGCTCCGCTCGGTGCATTGATCGTGGTGATCGTGACGCTGAACATGCCCGGCTACCAGGGAAGCGGCGAACTCCTGCTTGCCGGAGCCGTCCTGGTGATCCTCATCGTCGCGCCTGGTGGGGTGATCGGGTGGAGTCAGAACGTTCTGGGTCGAATGAACCGTCTGTACAAGGAGCGTGGCAATCGATGACTCGGCTACTCGAAGTGAGCGGGCTCCACAAGTCCTACGGCGGCGTCCGCGCTGTCGACGATGTCTCGTTCAGCGTCGGACCGGGAGAGGTGATCGGACTGGTCGGCCCGAACGGGGCAGGCAAGACCACACTGGTGGACTGCATCTTCGGCACACAGCAAGCAGATTCCGGAACCGTCGCGCTCGCGGGTGCTGCCTTGACCGGGCCGTCGGAGCGCCGTGCACGGCAAGGGCTCTCGCGCACGTTTCAACATCCGCAGCTCGCGGCGGAACTCGACGCCGTCGACAACATCATCCCGGGACTGTACGGACACAAGATCACCTCACCTCTGCACTCGCTGTGGTGGGCGATCAAAGGGCCGTTCGAGAACTGGGACCGGACAGCACAGCGGGCCCGGGAGATTGCTGCGCGATACTCGGTCACCGACGTCGAGAGTGCTTGCGGGGATCTCAGTTTGGGCGCGCAGCGTCTGGTCGAGGTGGCGCGGGCGATGGCGACCGAACCCGATGTTCTCCTGTTGGACGAACCGTTTGCCGGCGCGGATCACGACGGCATCGCTGCAATCTCCGGTGCCGTGCGATCGATTGCAGCGCAGGGCAAAGGAGTAGTCCTGGTCGATCACAACGTCGATCTCATCGCGGCGCTCGCCACCAAGATCGTGCTGCTCAATTTCGGATCAGTGGCGTTCTACGGACCACCGCAGGAGTGCTTGGCCAGCGACGCGATGCGAGAAGTCTATTTCGGTTCCGAATACGAGGAAGGCGCCTGACATGCTCGAACTCGACAGAGTCACAGTTCGATACGGATCCGCTGTCGCCGTCCGGGAAGTCTCCCTTGTCGCCCCCGCCGGTGAAGTGACCGCGATCGTCGGTCCGAACGGTGCAGGCAAGACCAGTTTGGCGGGATCCATCTACGGCTCGGTTCCCGCCACCGGGACAATCAGATTCGATGGTCGAGAGATCCAGAAATTATCGGCACTGGATCGTGTCCGCAGCGGATTTGCCTACGTTCCCCAAGGCAGGCAACTGTTCATGCGAATGTCCGTTCGCGAGAACCTACGCGTCGGCGCAGACCTGCTGGGATTGAAAGCCGAAGCCGTGGAAACAGCTTTCGAGAGGTTCGGGATCCTGCGTGAACGCTCGGAGAGTTATGCCGGGGTCCTCAGCGGTGGTGAGCAGCAGATGTTGGTTCTGGGGCGGGCCCTTCTGGAAACCCCGAAGGTGTTGCTCCTCGACGAGATGATGACAGGACTGGCACCGAAAATCGTCGCGGAGCTGCGAGCGCTGGTCGGGGGTCTGGCCGCCGAGGGTGTGACCGTCATCGTGACGGAACCGGCACTTACTGCACTGAAATCGGTTGTCGACCGCGGATATGTCATGCAGCGCGGCGAACTCGTCCGCGAATGCGATTCCGCAGCGACACTGGACAACGCGTACAAACAATCGATGGGCGTCCTCAGCGCCGACGGGAGATGATCGACGATCATGCTTGAAACGAAGACACTCGACTTCACCGTCGGTGAATTCGCCACGAATCCGGACCGGTTCGCCGGCGTCAGCATCAGCGAAATGGTCAGGCATTGGTCTGAGACCATCCCGGACGAAACCGCCTTTGTCACTCCGGAATCGAGGGTGTCGTGGAAACAGTACGACGCGATTGCCGATGCGATCGCGTCGGCGCTGGATCTAGCTGGTGAGGGATACGGACATGTAGCCGTGTTGCTCCCCGACACCGCTGTATTCCATGCGGCTCTCTGCGCAGCATTTCGTACCGGCCGCGTCGCCGTCGGAATCGGTTCGCGCTCGGGCATTCGCGAGATCTCTCATCTGATCGCCCGCTCGGAAGCCTCCGTTCTCGTCACCACTCGCACGCTGCGAGGCGTCGATACCGCCGAACTCGTGGCGAGTCTGCGGGCAGAGCATCCCGGACTGGACGTCGTCTTCGCCGACGAACGCGCAGACGTGAGTTTCGAACGCGTGAGCGCACACGGCGAACTCATCTCGTTGCCGGTCGAGCTAAAGCAGTTCCCCGCAACCAGTCCGTGTTTTGTCACGTCAGCTGTTTCGATGCTGAACTCGACCTCCGGCACAACAGGCCTGCCCAAATTGGTGACACAAACCGAGGATCGTTGGGTTGCCTTCTCCGAGATTGCAGCCGAGGCCGCGGCGATCAGTGCAGACGAGGTGTTCTTCGGCGCGGTTCCGGCACCTTTCGGATTCGGTCTCTGGACTTCGCATTTCCTGCCCGCGCTACTCGGTGCTCGTAATGTCGTCATGGAACGCTTCGACGTTTCGGTGATGATCGAGTTGATCGAGCGCGAACGGGTAACTGCTTTGAATTGTGTGAGTACACAATTCAAGATGCTGTTGCGCTCGGAGGCCGCGGAATCCGCCGATCTCTCGTCACTTCGTTTCATGTTCACCGGTGGTGAAGCCGTGCCGTATTCGGAGGCACTGGCTTTCGAGCAACGTACCGGGGCGGCAGTCCTGCAGTTCTACGGATCGAACGAAACCGGCGCCGTCTCGGTGACGACGGTCATGGACGATTCCGACACCCGCCTGAAGACGTGCGGTCACGTCATCGATCGAATGCAAGTTCGTGTATTCGACGATGCGGCAAAGGAAGTGACCGAAGCCGTCCGTCGAGGTCAGCCTGCGGTCAACGGCCCGCTGATGTGCCAGGGTTATTGGGGCGACGTCGATGCAAACGACGAGTTGTACACCGACGACGGTTGGATGCTTCTCGGCGACATCGTCGAGATCGACGAGACCGGGCGGGTGCGTGTGGTCGGGCGCAAAGCCGACATCATCATTCGAGGCGGCAAGAACATCTCCGCGGTCGAGGTCGAGGAGTACGTGCTCGCGCACCCTTCGGTGGAACTGGTCGCCGTGGTCGGAGTCGACGATCCGCTGTTCGGTGAGAAGGTCTGTGCGGTCGTCGTGTCCGCCGATGACGATCTGAGTTCGGTGGACCTGACCGCCTGGCTGCAGAGCCGAGGAGTGACCCGCGAGTACATACCCGAGTACGTGATGACGGTCGCCGAATTGCCGATGGCGGCAGGCGGCAAAGTAGCCAAGGGCGAAGTCAAGGCACTCGCGCAGAGGCGGATCGCTGAACTCGGCTGATCGCGCCTGGCAGTACCGGCGTCGCGTTACGCTGATCCGGACATTTTGCCGAGAGTGAAGGAAACCCGATGACGAACCCTTCACCGCATCGGTGGCGCAGGCGCTTGCTGTGGGCTCTGGCAATTGTGTTCGTTCTGGTCGGAGCCGTGGTTCTGGCCTTCGTTCTGAGCCCGAGACCTGGCGCACTCACCGTGCGCTGGGTCTTCGATCGTGATGCTGTGAAAGTCACCGAGGCTCTCGAGAAGCACGCCCCCGAAGGCGTCGACTCGATCAAGGACCAGCAGTACCGCGCCGATGACGACGACGCATACCTGGACGTCTACTTTCCCGCAGCGACGACGACCACATTGCCTACGGTGATCTGGACTCATGGCGGTGCCTGGATCTCGGGAAGCAAGTCCAACTACGCGTCGTATTACGAATTGCTGGCTTCGCGCGGATACACCGTTGTCTCCCTGGACTACTCACTCGGGCCCGAGCATCACTATCCGACCGCGGTGCGACAGCTCAACGACGCACACGCGTACGTCGTCGCGAATGCGGAACGGCTGCATGTTGATCCGACGAAAATCGTTCTCGCCGGTGATTCTGCGGGAGCGCAACTCTCGAGTCAGCTCGCCACTCTCGTCACTGATCCCGCGTATGCGGACCGCGTGGGCGTGAACCCGTCGCTGCGGCCGGATCAGCTACGCGGAGTAATCCTGAACTGTGGAATCTACGACGTCGGGAACATGGTCGGCGGACCCGGCATCATCGGCTGGGGAGTTGATCGGTCCCTCTGGGCGTATACCGGTGTGCGCGACTTCATGAGTACCGATGCAGCGGATCAGATGTCGACCTTGAACTACGTTACCGACCGATTTCCGCCCGCCTACATCAGCGGCGGTAACGCGGATCCGTTGACCGATTCTCAGTCGAAACCGTTGGCTGACAAATTGACGGGGTGGGGAGTTTCGGTCGACACACTGTTCTATCCGGCCGATCACGTTCCGGCGCTCGGTCACGAGTATCAGTTCGATCTGGACAATGCCGACGGTCTGACTGCACTCGATCGGACTGTTCAGTTTCTCGACTCACACACCCGCTAGTTGTCGGATGATGGTGAACCACTGGGAAAATGGTCATTTCAGACAAAGTGCCGCGCGTGTGTTGCTGGGGAATTCTCAACTAGTCCTTTTGGTCTAGCCTGGGTGAATCCGATCCGACCCCAGGAGTTGTTGTGCGCGCGTCTTCCCCCGACAGACGGCGAAGCCGCATTGTCGGAATCGCGGCGGTATTCGTCGTCATTCTGCTGTCCGGCGTAACCGCGGCACTCGTCAGTCCGTGGCCGGGAGTTCTCCTCGTACGGTGGATGTCAGCGGGTGGCTCCGAAGCGACTCACGCACAACTCGACAGGCATGCACCGTCAGGAATCGTCTCGATTCTCGATCAGTCGTACCGCGACGGCGACGACGATGCGCAACTGGACGTGTACTACCCGTCGGAGTCCACTTCGGCGCTACCGACGGTGGTCTGGGTGCACGGCGGTGGCTGGGTATCGGGATCGAGAACTGATGCCGACGGTTACTACAAACTGTTGGCAAATCAAGGTTTCACTGTGATTTCGGTGGACTATTCACTGGGGCCGGAGGCGTATTACCCCACCGCAGTGAATCAACTGAACGACGCGTATCGATTCATTGTGAGCAATGCGGACAGGTTGCATGTCGATTCGAACAATCTCTTTCTTGCGGGAGATTCGGCAGGCGCGCAGTTGTCCAGTCAGTTGGCGACGGTCATGACCAGCCCTGACTACGCGTCGGAAATGGGTGTGGAACCGGCATTGCGTCCCGAGCAGATACGCGGAGTTGTCCTTGACTGCGGGGTCTTCGATCTGAAACCGCTACTGTCACAGGGGAAGTACTTCGGTTGGGGCGTCGACAAGCAATCGCTGTGGGGATACCTCGGAAGGAGGGACTTCGACGGGTCGACTGCAGTGGGTCAGATGTCGACACTCGGGCATGTCACCTCGACCTTTCCAGCGACGTTCATCACCGGCGGAAACATCGATCCGCTGACTGCCAGCCAGTCGAAACCCATGGCAGAACGGCTCGCCGGTCTGGGCGTCGAAGTAGACGCACTGTTCTACCCGGACGATCACGAGCTTGCACTGGACCACGAATATCAGTTCGACCTCGATACCGTGGACGGGATGATTGCGTTCGATCGCACAGTCGCGTTCCTTCGCAACCACGTGAGTTAGTCAGTGCGCTCAGCGAATCACGTACGGCGAAATCGAACTCCGGTGCTCGCTGATATCGAGGTCTTTACCCAACGGGGGGAAGGCACGCTGCGGACAGTTGAGGCGTTCGCAGACGCGGCAGCCCGAGCCGATCGGCGTTCCCGGATTCGACTCGTCCAGATCCAGACCGTCGCTGTAGACGAGTCGGTGGGCGTGTCGAATCTCGCATCCCAATCCGATGGCGAAGATCTTTGCGGGCTGTCCGTATCGAGCCGCTCGACGTTCGACCGTGCGCGCAACCCAGAGGTATCGGCGGCCGTCGGGCATCTGCGCGATCTGGGGCATGATCTTGCCCGGATATGAGAACGTTTCGTAGACGTTCCACAGCGGGCACGTACCGCCGCTGGTGGAGAAGTGGAATCCGGTGGCGGACTGACGCTTCGACATGTTTCCGGCACGGTCGACACGTACGAACATGAAGGGGACCCCGCGAAGTTTGGGGCGCTGCAGGGTCGAGAGGCGGTGACAGATCGTTTCGTAGCTCGCGGAATAGAAGGCAGACATGCGCTCGATGTCGTAGCGGAAGTCCTCGGCAACCTCGTGAAACTGGCTGTAGGGCAGCACGGTGGCCGCAGCGAAATAGTTGGCCAAGCCAAGCTTCGCCAGGGAGACCGATGCTTCGCTGGTGAAGTTTCCCTCGGCCACCAACGAGTCGAGCAGCTCGCCGTGTTCGAGGTACGCGAGTTCTGTCGCGAACTTGAAGACCTGTTGCCCGCCCGAGAGCCTTGCGGAGATTTCCAGCACCCTGGTGTCGGGGTCGTAGCGATGAAGTATGTTCTCGCCCAAGTCGACTCGTCGAACGATCTGCACGTCGTGGACGGACTCGAGACGTCTGGCGATCTCGCCGGCGACGTCGCCACGGTGAAAGCGCATTCGGGCGGTGAGTTCTTCGGCTGCGGTGTCGAGATCGTGGATGTAGTTCTGTCGCTGATAGAAGTAGTCGCGCACTTCCTCGTGTGGCATGGTGATCGAACCGCTGCCGCTGCCGTCCGAGAAGCGGTCTTCCGTGGCTGCGGCGAGCTGGGCCGTCGTGTTGCGGAAGCGGCGATGCATGTTGACCATCGCCTTGGCGAGGCCGGGGTGGGTGGAGACCATCTCCGCGATTTCGTGGGCGTCGGCGTCGATACCCATCTCCTGATCGAGGGCAACTTCACGCATTTCCGCGATCAGGCGTGTGTCGTCCTGCGGGGAGAAGAAGGTGGTGTCGACACCGAAGACTTCACTGATTCGCAGGAGGACCGGCACGGTGAGTGGCCGAACGTCGTGCTCGATCTGATTGAGATAGCTTGCCGAGATCTCCAGCGTCTTGGCCAGCGAAGCCTGACTCAACCCGCGCTCGGTCCGCAGTTGGCGGAGCCGGACACCGACAAAGGTTTTCGACATTTTCCCAGGATACGAGCGACGGTCCGGCTTCGCAAAGGTGGGTTCGCAGTCTTCGCACAGGGGCTCCGCCCCCGTGAGTGGTTGAGGAGCCTTGGCACTCCCTAACCACTCACGGGCCGAAGGCTTAGACCCTGTTCTCCGAACGAGGGGCGCCGATTCCGGGATCGATCTGGAACGGTCCGCTCGACGACGGTGCGAGCGGGAAGTCGAAGATCGCGGTCGGGAGATACACCGTCGAACACGAGTTGGGGATATCCACGACACCCGACAGACGGCCCTCGATCGGTGCCGCACCGAGTAGCAGGTACGCCTGCTCTGGCGCGTACCCGAATTTGGTCAGGTACTCGATCGCGTGCAGGCACGCACGCTGGTACGACAGATGTGAATCCAGGTACTTCTGCTCGCCGTCCAACGTGACGGACGTGCCCGAGAATGCAAGCCACTCGGAATACTGCGGATCCGTGTTGCCCGGCATGAAGATGGCGTTCTCGGAAACACCGTAGGTATCCATTCCACCCTTGATGATGTCCACACGAAGATCGATGAAGCCGCCCATCTCGATGGCACCGCAGAAAGTGATCTCACCGTCGCCCTGAGAGAAGTGAAGATCGCCGACCGACAGATTCGCACCGTCCACGAACACCGGATAGAAGATTCGGCTGCCCTTGGTGAGGTTCTTGATGTCCTGATTTCCGCCGTTCTCGCGCGGGGGAGCGGTGCGAGCCGCCTCGCCGGCCACGCGTGTGTACTCGTCACCGGTCAAGGTTCCCAGAACGGCATCGCGGGGCTCAGGCGGAAGCGCAAGCGGGGGAACCCGATTGGGGTCGGTGGCAATCAAGGCACCCTCGCGGGCATTCCACTTGGCGAGCAAGGCTGCCGACGGAGCCGTGCCCATGAGTCCTGGGTGGACGATGCCTGTGAACGAGACGTGCGGAATGTGACGTGACGTCGCCGTTTGTCCGGAGAAATCCCAGACAGCCTTGTACGCGTCGGGGAACTGTTCTGTGAGGAAGCCGCCGCCGTTGTTCCGGGGGAAGATGCCTGTGTACCCCCAGCCTTGGCCGGCCAACGGACCAGAATCCTCTTGGGGGATAGGACCGATATCCAAGATGTCGACGATCAGCAGGTCGCCGGGCTTCGCGCCTTCGACGGAAAAGGGGCCGGACAGCGTGTGGACCGTGGTCAGTGGCGCATTGAGAATGTCGTCGGCGGAGTCGTCGTTGTGGATTGCGCCGTCGAACCATTCGCGGCAATGGACACGAAACGCATCACCGGGTTTCACCGTCACCGCTGCCGGGATGTCCGGGTGCCACCGATTGTGGCCGACGATCGCCTGGTCGGTGAATTTCTTGGCGGAATCGAGTGGAAACAGCAGTTCAGGCATATGCACTCCTCATTCTCGAAGAAACGGAAAACTCGTGGCGGCAGGACTTTCGTGTCGGATCGTGACTCGCGGCGAGGGTGCTCAGGGGCGAGGCAGCTTGCGGTGCAACGGATTGGATGTGGTCGGGGCAGTTTTTCGGCCGCGGCCAGGTAGTGACCCACTGACCACGGCAGGCTCGTGAGCCGATCGAGCAGTGCTGTCCAGCAGACCCATCGCGGCCGACGACGCGTGACTCAACCGGGGAGACGAGACCACCCGCTTGGACTCGAGACTGCACTGGGGGCAACTGATCGACTGGGGCACTTCGGCCATCGCGAACGACCGCTCGAGTGGGCCGCAGCCGGTACAGCGAAACTCGTACAGGGGCATGCGGTCACGCTATCGGAGGATCCGTCAGTGCGACACTGGAACGACAAGCGCCGGGTTGCTACCGCCGCAAGTGTGCACGTCAGCGGAGGTACACAACTGCGTTGTCTCCGCCGGTGCAGGTGACGATGCCGGAGGCCACCTTGCACGCCATCGTGTACTCCTTGCCGGTCACCGGACTACGTGCGGAAACCGTGCTGGATCGACCGGCGGCACCGGAGTTTCCGTAGGCGATCCGAACTGCCTCGGCAAACTCGCACGATGTCTTACCCCCGCTGGTCGCGGACTCCTTGTAACTTCCGGCAGGCTGCCCGCCGGGGCAGGCGGACGCGCCTGCCGGGAAGTTCGCGGCGCGTGTGGTCGTCGGGGATGTTGTGCTGGGAGCAGTTGTCGTGGCACCGGTGGTGCCGGGTGTGTTCGCGGCGGTGGTGGTGTGGGCGGCTCCACCGGCTGTTGAATTGGGGACGTCCTTCGGCCACAGAACCCATGCAAGCCCGCCGAAGAGAGCCAATACGGTGATGACACCGATGATCGATACCGGAATCACCCAGCCGGGTCGTCGTGGCGGCGGATTTCCACGTGGCGGACCAGGCGGGAATCCCTGCGGTGGGGGATAGGACTGCGGCGCGGCCCGGTATCCCAACTGCGGCGGTTGAGGCCCGGATTGCGACCATGCCTGGTTGTTCGGTGGCTGCTGATAGTTGTCCGGCACAGCTTTATCGCCCGTTCAGTGGTGTCGAGGGCGTCGAACGACAAGTCATGGTTCGACAGCATATGGCCGGCGAACGTGTTGTCGGGGGCTTTGCGAGACCTCGATCTCGGGAAAGTGCTCGCGCGAATGCTGTTGCGACGAAGTGATTGCGGTCACTTGCGGGCAATGAAGTTGACTCCGAAGTAGCGGACAGGCCCGTTCCGTGCGCTGCGCGAACAGGCGTAATTCACTAGTGGCGAAGTTGAGTGCATTTCGTTCACAGCCTGCGGTTTCATTACTACTCGCCAGTACAGAACCTGTCCGAATGGGTAGTGCTCGCCGTGTAGAAATCTTCACAGACTTAGCAAAGTGCGTTGAAAAGGTAGCGAAGATTGGCATTAGCAACAGGTAGACGGCACTTTTTCGATGTGCCATTCTCGGTAAGTACACAAGAAGGGCCTGGCAAGTATGTGAAGTAGTACGCACGTACTGCTCACAACAGGCCGGACCAGCAGATCAAAGAGATGGAGTCTTGATGTCGACCACCGGCACCCCGAAGACCGCAGCTGAGCTCCAGCAGGATTGGGACACCAACCCTCGCTGGAAGGGCGTTACTCGTAACTACACGGCCGATCAGGTCGTCAAGCTCCAGGGCACCGTCGTCGAGGAGCAGACCCTCGCTCGTCGCGGATCCGAGATCCTGTGGGATCTCGTGAACAACGAGGACTACATCAACTCCCTCGGTGCACTTACCGGCAACATGGCTGTGCAGCAGGTTCGCGCCGGCCTGAAGGCCATCTACCTCTCCGGTTGGCAGGTTGCAGGCGACGCGAACCTCTCGGGCCACACGTACCCGGACCAGAGCCTCTACCCGGCCAACTCGGTTCCGACCGTCGTTCGTCGCATCAACAACGCACTGCTGCGCGCCGACGAGATCGCCAAGACCGAGGGTGACACCTCCGTCAGCAACTGGCTCGCTCCGATCGTTGCCGACGCCGAAGCCGGCTTCGGTGGCGCTCTCAACGCTTACGAGCTGCAGAAGGCCATGATCGGCGCCGGCGCTGCCGGTGTCCACTGGGAGGATCAGCTCGCTTCGGAGAAGAAGTGCGGCCACCTCGGTGGCAAGGTGCTCATCCCCACGCAGCAGCACATCCGCACCCTGACCTCGGCTCGCCTGGCTTCCGACGTTGCGGACGTTCCGTCCGTCATCATCGCCCGCACCGACGCTGAGGCCGCAACCCTCATCACCTCCGACGTTGACGAGCGTGACCGCCCGTTCCTCGACGGAACCCGCACGGCTGAAGGCTTCTACGGCGTCAAGAACGGCATCGAGCCCTGCATCGCTCGCGCCAAGGCTTACGCACCGTACGCAGACCTCATCTGGATGGAGACCGGCGTGCCGGATCTCGAGGTTGCAAAGAAGTTCGCCGAGTCCGTTCGCAGCGAATTCCCGGACCAGCTCCTGGCCTACAACTGCTCCCCTTCCTTCAACTGGAAGGCGCACCTGGACGACGCGACCATCGCGAAGTTCCAGAAGGAGCTCGGCGCAATGGGCTTCAAGTTCCAGTTCATCACGCTGGCCGGCTTCCACTCGCTCAACTACGGCATGTTCGACCTGGCCTACGGCTACGCCCGCGAAGGCATGACGGCATTCGTCGACCTGCAGGAGCGCGAGTTCAAGGCTGCTGAAGAGCGTGGCTTCACCGCCATCAAGCACCAGCGTGAGGTTGGCGCCGGCTACTTCGACACCATCGCCACCACCGTTGACCCCAACACCTCGACGGCAGCTCTCAAGGGCTCCACCGAAGAGGGCCAGTTCCACTAAGAACTGACTTCGGGTGGGGGAGAGGCTCGGCTTCGGGTCTCTCCCCTGCTTGTATCACCGATCTACTTTCTCTCGTCTTCAAGGCAGTTCCAATTGCGTCGGCCACCAGTGTCGACGCAGTTCGAAGTGCTTTCTTTGCAACACCTTGATCAGACTGCAACACCTTCACCAGACAAACTCCACGAGACAAACAAGGAGCTGACGTGACCAGCGAAAAAATTCAGCGCGTCGGCGTTATCGGCGCCGGAATCATGGGTGCCGGAATCGCCGAGGTGTGCGCCCGCGCACATGTCGATGTTCTGGTCTTCGAGCAGACTCGCGAGCTTGCAGCAGCCGGGCGTTCACGCATCCTGCGTTCGCTCGACCGCGGCGTGAGCAGCGGAAAGATCACAGAACGCGAGCGTGAGCAGGCCGCATGGCGTCTGCGTTTCACCTCCGATCTGGGCGATTTCGCGGACCGCCAGCTCGTCGTGGAGGCCGTCGTCGAAGACGAGAAGATCAAGAGCGAAATCTTCGCCGAGCTCGACGCGGTCGTGACGGACCCGGATGCGGTTCTCGCGTCCAACACGTCGTCGATCCCGATCATGAAGCTCGGCATCTCGACCAAGCGTCCCGAGCGAGTCATCGGTATGCACTTCTTCAACCCGGTGCCGGTTCTGCCGCTCGTCGAATTGGTGACAACGCTCAAGACCAGTGCCTCCGTCTCGCAGCGCGCCGAGGCTTTTGCCAGCGACATCCTCGGCAAGCAGGTCGTCCGCAGTGCCGACCGCTCCGGCTTTGTCGTCAACGCGCTCCTCGTGCCGTACCTGCTCTCGGCGATCCGCATGGTCGAGTCGGGCTTCGCCACCAAGGAAGACATCGACAAGGCAACCGTTCTGGGCCTCGCGCACCCCATGGGTCCGCTGGCGCTGACCGACCTGGTCGGCCTCGACACCGTCAAGTCCATCGCCGACTCCATGTACGAAGAGTTCAAGGAGCCGCTGTACTCCGCTCCGCCGCTGCTCCTGCGTATGGTCGAAGCCGGATTGACCGGCAAGAAGTCCGGCGCGGGCTTCTACGAATACGCCGACAACGGTCGCTCCACCAAGCAGGCAAGCTAAGGCCCAACGCCCCTGTGCGCCTTTCTGGTAGTTCCGGCTACCACAAAGGCGCACAGGGCGCTCGCGCCCCTCGGTTAGAAAGGTCGACCGCATGTCCAGCAGCACTGCAGCATTCGGCTCCAGCGTCCTGGGGTATCCGCGCATCGGGCCGCGCCGTGAGCTCAAGCGCGCCCTCGAGTCCTACTGGCACGGCACTTCGGACAAGGACGCACTCCTCGCGGTCGCCAAGGAACTCCAGGAATCGACCTGGAGCGAATTGGCTGCGACGGGTTTGAGCCAGGTTCCCGGAAACACCTTCTCCTTCTACGATCACGTGCTCGACAATGCGCTTCTTTTCGGCGCAGTGCCGGAGCGGTTCAAGCCGCTCGAGGGCGCACTCGATTCGCTCGATTTCTACTTCACGATGGCCCGCGGTCGCCCCGACTTCCCGCCTCTCGAGTTGGTGCGTTTCTTCGGCACGAACTACTACTACCGTCAGCCCGAAATCGACGCGAACACGGTGTTCTCGCTCAACTCGGAAGCACTGCTCGACGAGTTCGAACGTGCGAAGGCGCGCGGCATCGAATTGCGCCCCGTCATCATGGGACCCGTTTCGCTGCTTCTGCTCTCGAAGGTCGGGCCTGCCACCGAGAAGTCCGATCCGAACTTCACCCCACTCGATCTGTTGGACGCAATCCTGCCCGAGTACGAGAGGCTCTTCGAGCAGCTCGCCAAGGCCGGTGCCACCTGTGTTCAGTTGGACGAGCCTTCGGTGACCGAGGACCGCACCGCCGAGGAGCTCGCCGCTCTGGGACGTGCGTACGAGAAGCTTTCGACGGCCCCGCTGCGCCCGCGCCTGTTGGTGACGGGTCCGTACGGCAAGTTCGGCGAAGCCCTCAACATCCTGGCGCCCACCAAGATCGAGGCCTTCGGTCTGGACTTGGTGCACGGCAAGATCACGGCCGAGGAACTGGCCGCGGTGCCGAACATCAAGCGCAAGCGCATCTACGCAGGCGTCGTCGACGGTCGCAACGTGTGGCGCGTCGACCGGTTCAACACCTTGACGTACCTCAACGAACTCAAGGACGTCGTGCCTGACCTCGTCGTCTCCACGTCGTCGTCGCTGCTGCACGTGCCGTACGACGTGCTCTCCGAGTACGACATCCCGGGAGACGTCGCAGACCGTCTGGCTTTTGCGAAGCAGAAGGTCGGCGAGGTCGTCTCACTGGCAAAGGCGCTCACCGAAGGTCCTTCGGACAAGTGGCGTAAGCGTCCGACGAAGGTGCACTTCAAGCTCAAGCACGCAGTCCGTGCTCGGGTCAACGCGATCAAGCCCGAAGATCGCGTGCGTGCACCGTACGAGGAGCGTCGCAAAGCGCAGCAGGAACGGTTGAACCTGCCTTTGGTTCCGGCCCAGACACTGGGTTCGTTCCCGCAGACCGACGCGATTCGCCAGGCGCGTTACGAACTCGGCCAGGGGCGTTTGGAGTGGGACGACTACTACAAGCGCATCCAGGAAGAGATCGAGCGCACAATCCGTCTGCAAGAGGACATTGGTCTCGATGTTTTCGTGCACGGTGAGCACGAGCGCAACGACATGGTCCAGTACTTCGCCGAACTGCTCGAGGGCTATGCCTTCACGCACAACGGTTGGGTTCAGGCCTACGGATCTCGTTGTACGCGTCCGCCGATTCTCTACGGCGACATCGCACGTCCGAAGCCGATGACGGTCGAGTGGATTGCCTACGCGCAGTCGCTGACCGACAAGCCGGTCAAGGGCATGCTGACGGGTCCGGTCACCATGATCGCTCGTTCGTTCGTTCGTCAGGATCAGCCGCTCTACGAAACGGCAGAGCAACTGGCACTTGTCATTCGAGACGAAATCGCGGATCTCGAAGCCGCCGGAATCGCCATCATCCAGGTGGACGAGCCGGCAATTCGTGAACTGCTGCCACTGCGTGAGGACGGCCGGGAGGCCTACCTGGAGTGGGCCGTCGACGCGTTCCGTCTGGCAACAGGTGGAGCGAAGCCGGAAACACAGATCCACACACATCTGACGTACTCCGCTCGGTCGTCGGTGGTCGACGCCATCGAACGGTTGGACGCAGATGTGACGGCTATCGTCGCGACCCGCTCCATCACGTGGGTTCTCGAAGCACTCAAGGAAGGCGCGCTTACACACGGCGTCGGCCCCGGTGTCTACGAATCTCGCTCGGCTCGGATTCCCGACATCGACGAGCTCGACGAATTGCTCACTGAGGCAAGCGAATCGATCTCACTCGATCGTTTGTGGGCAAACCCGGACGGCGGCCTCAAGACCCGCCATCCCTGGCAGCTCGAGCCTTCGCTGCGCAACATGGTTGCGGCCGCGAGGCGCCTGCGTCGTCGCGCCGAGCAAGCCGAGCGCGACGCCGGGTAAATCACGTAAAGAACTAGTCATGGAGGGGCCTGCGATTTGCAGGTCCCTCCATGCACGGGTAGGCATGTGTGCATGGTTACTGCTGCTGCTTATGCCGCGACGTCCGCTGACGGTCCCCTCGAGAAGACCACCGTCGAACGCCGCGAGCTCGGTCCACTGGACATTCTCATCGACATCAAATTTGCAGGCATCTGCCATTCCGACATCCACACAGCTCGCAACGAGTGGGGCGGAGCCAAGTACCCGATCGTCCCCGGACACGAAATCGCCGGCGTCGTCGCCGCTGTGGGTTCCGACGTCACCAAGCACAAGGTCGGCGACCGCGTCGGCGTCGGCTGCTTCGTCGACTCGTGCGGGGAGTGCGAAGCCTGCACCGCCGGCGAAGAGCAGTACTGCCGCAAGGGTGTGACCGGTACATACAACGCCACCGGACGCGACGGCGAGCGCACACAGGGTGGCTACTCGACGCACATCGTCGTCACCGAGCACTTCGTGCTCTCGATCCCGGAGGGCATCGAACTCGACGTTGCCGCGCCGCTCCTGTGCGCAGGCATCACCTTGTACTCACCGCTGCGGCACTGGAACGCCGGCCCCGGCAAGAAGGTCGCCATCATCGGTTTCGGCGGCCTCGGTCACGTCGGTGTGAAGATCGCCAAGGCGCTCGGCGCGGAAGTCACCGTCCTGAGCCAGACGCTCGGCAAGAAAGAAGACGGGCTCCGCCTCGGCGCCGATCACTACTACGCGACCAACGACCGTGAGACGTTCAAGGCTCTTCGCGGCGAGTTCGACCTGATCCTCAACACGGTCTCGGTCAATCTCGACATCGACGCCTACATGTCCCTGCTCGCCATCAACGGCACTCTCGTCGAACTGGGCCTGCCGGAGAAGCCGATCGAAGTTCGAGCATTCTCGCTCGCCGCAAACCGTCGTAGCCTCGCCGGCTCCATGGTCGGCGGTATCCCGCAGACACAGGAGATGCTCGATTTCTGCGCCGAGCACGGCATCGGTGCAGAAATCGAACTGATCCCGGCGAGCGACATCAACGATGCTTACGAGCGCGTGATCAAGAGCGATGTGCGATACCGATTCGTGATCGACACCGCAACGATCTGACCCGCTCAGTCCCACTCAGTCGAGTTGCTCGCGGAGATTACTCAGTGTCTTCGCGAGCAATCTCGACACGTGCATCTGGGATACGCCGACTTTCTCGGCGATCTGTGTTTGCGTCAGGTTTCCGAAGAATCTGAGCATCAACACCGTCCGCTCTCGTTCGGGAAGCTTGTCGAGAAGAGGACGCAACGCCTCGTGATTCTCGACGTTCTCGAGTGCGGCGTCGTAGTCACCGAGTGTCTCCACGAGCGGGAGATCATCGGTGTGATTGGACGCGGCACCGTCGACCGAGACGGTCTGGTACGCATTGCCGGCGATCAACGCCTGGGCGACTTCTTCGCGCTCGATTCCCAACGTCTCGGCCAACTCGTCGACGGTCGGCGCGTGCCCGAGTTGTTGTGACAGCTCACTGATCGCCTGCCCGAGTTGGAAATGCAACTCCTTCATCCGACGCGGAACTCGTAGCGCCCAACCGGTGTCACGGAAGTGTCGCCGAACCTCACCCATCACGGTGGGAACTGCGAACGAGACGAAATCGGAGCCGCGAGTGGAATCGAAACGGTCGACGGCGTTGACCAGACCGAGCCGCGCCACCTGAACCAAATCGTCGTGCGCCTCGCCGCGACCGTCGAATCGTCTGGCAATGTGCTCGGCCAACGGTAGGCACCTGGTGATGAGTGCAGTGCGCACTCGTTCGTACTCGTGGCTGTGGGGTTCGAGGGTCCGCATTTCCTCGAAAACTGGTATGACGTCCCGATATTCGTCGGTGGACCGCCGACGCGGGCGTGACGGGCCGTCTGCGGAAGCGGTCACAGGCGCCCGCTGAGGGCCTTGGTGAACTTCATGGTCGTGATGTAGCCGGCACCGCCGAGATTCTCTTCCTGGTCGAGCGAAATCGAATCGGTCAGTTCGGTGAGGATGTGCCACCCGAACGAGCGCTGACTGCCGTCCTCGTACTCCGTGGTGGTCGTCGAAACGGACACGTGCAGTTGTGGGGGAGTGAAGACGAACCGACACACCAGAACAGAATCAGGGGCAGCACGAACAATCAGATGCGTACAGATTTCGTCCATGGCCAGCTTGATGTCGGCGATGGCGTCGAGATCGAAGTTCTCCTGAATGGCAACGGTGGCAGCCAGTGCACGCAAAATCGACAGCTGATCGAGAGTCGCTTGAATCCTCAACTCCACGACGGGTTGAGTCTGATCCTGATCGGGCTCGAGTGCGCTGAGGTGTGCCATAAGTTCTCCGGATCGTCGTACCAGGGGTCGTCGTGAAGTCTGGTGCCGAGAACGATACCCATCTCGACCTTCACAGTGACCCCCGAACACGAAATTTTGTCGATGGTGGTGCCGGGGTAATCGACACAGATTTGCTCACGACCGTTGGCGGTCGCAACATCGGATTACCTCGCGGAACCGCAGACCAAACCACATTTTTGTTCGGAACACCGAAACGAATGGTCGCAACGCACTTGTGACGTCGGTCATGCTGGCGTACTGTTTCAAACCGAGGTTGAGCACACAGCCGATGAGGGATTTATCCGTAATTCTGGAGACCCGTTCATCGTGCGTCTCCTTCGGAGGTCCCTTCTCTTTTGCAGAGTGTAAACCGTTGCGGGATGGGAGAACCATGACTGTTGTTCCAGGATCATCTATTTCAGGCTTTACGAACGCGGCGAAGGGATCGGTTGATTACGGACCTCCCGCGACCGGAACAGCGACCGCATCGTTTCACGCGCACCGCATCAGTGCACAGACCGCTGTGATTCAAGTTCGTGGCGAGATCGACCTGATGAGCGCCAATGCTTTTCGCGATTATTTGACGTACCACGTGGCCGCGGACCGGACACTGGTCGTTGATCTCTCCGAACTCGAGTTCATGGGGACGTGCGGCTTGTCCGTGCTGTCGGTGCTGTCGACGCGATCACGCGACGTGGGCTGCACACTGGCGCTCGTCTGCGCTCGCCCGGTTCAAAGGTTGCTCAAAGCAGCTGGTCAGGAGTCGATGTTTGCCTGCTACGAGTCGCTGGATCACGCGATCGGCCTCGAAGAGACCCGACGTTTCCCGGCTTGATTCCGCAGTGTCACTCACAGCGCAGCTTCACTCACAGCACGGTGTCACCCACAGCGGAGTTTCACTCACAGCTTTGTGAAATCAGGTTCGTAGAGCCCGTCAGCGTCAGTGCACTTCACTTCGGTGAGTGCCTTTGTGTTGGCGGGCTCTCGGCGGTGCTGTGACGCAGCGGCCGTAGGTTCGGACCACTTCGGTGGCGACGTGATCCCATGAATACGATTCGCACGCGCGAGCCCGGCTCTGCCGTGCAAATGCCGCGCCTTCGTCCTCGTCGTCGAGAAGATGCCGGACTGCCCGCGCGGTTTCCGCCGGATTGTTGACCGGGACCCGCCGTCCGGTGAGCCCGTCGATCACGGTATCCCGCAGTCCGCCAACAGGAGTCGCCACAACTGGGACTCCGCACGCCATCGCCTCCAGAGCCGCGATTCCGAACGGTTCGTATCTGGGGGTACAGACGAGGGCGTCGGCCGATCGCATCAGTTTAGGTAGTTGGCGGTGCGGAACCCGTCCCAATAATTGGACTCGATCTGCGACGCCGAGCCGCTCGGCGAGCTTGACCAAGCGGATCGCCACCTCGTCGGTGCTCAGTTGTGCGACGGGCGGCCCACCGATCACCACCAACTCCGTGTCCGGCAGCGAAGCCAGCGCGGCGACGGCAACATCGAAGCCCTTCTGCTCCACCAGCCTTCCGACGCAGATCAATCGATGCGGTGCGGTCTTCTTCGCGGCGGGTCCTTCAGGGGTGAACGCCTCGGTGTCGACGCCCGAGGGCACCATCGTGGTGCGTGATCGTGGTGATCCCTGCCGAACTAGATCGAAGATTTCGTCCGAACTGGTCGCGATGACATGGGTTGCGCCCCGGGCGATCAACGGTTCCAGGTGAGTCCGCTCCGAGGGACTGTCGTCGGCTGCTCCGAGGTGGCGGTGCGCGGCAGATCCCAGGGAATGGAATGTCTGAAGTACAGGGATGCCGAGCGAGCGGGTCGCGAGTTCCGTTGCCACACCAGACATCCAGAAATGCGAGTGCACCACATCGGGTCGGTCGGTACTCCATTGAGCGCGCAGAATGCTGGCAAAGGTTCCCAGGTGAGGAAGGATTTCGGCATCTGGGAGAGCCTGAGTCGGACCGGCCTCGAGATAGTCGACGCAGTACCCGGCGCGAGCGCGAACGCGGTCCGGTCCACCGACATGCGCCCTCCGGGTGAAGACGGTGACGTCGTGTCCGGCGCGAACCAAGGCCGCGGACAGCTCGTCGACGTGCAGGTTCTGTGCACCAGCTGCCGAGCAGCCCACCGGTGCGAGTGGATCGGCGTTGACCGACACCATGGAGATCTTGAGCATTCGTCCGGGAGCCATAGCGGGCGAGTACTTCATCGGGTCCCCTCTCCACTTGATCGGTTCGTCTGGGGATACCCGGAGTCCATGATCTGAACCGGGTTTCGGCGCGGTCGGCGCTGGGCACATTCCAAACACGATGGCGAGGAGTGAGGTTCGATGACAGAACAAATGCTGGTCGACGCAACCGTCGGACTCGGGTTCGAGCGGTACGTACAACGTGTGGCGGTCGGCGTGGGAGCCGGCATCGAGCAATGGTGTTGCAGGCGCGAGCACCCCCTGGAGGCCTACATCGCGTTGGACCGAACGCTGCCGCGTTTTCCCGGGCGTGAGGTGGCGTTGCTCTGGGAGGAGACGTGCGGTTGGGCCTTGGCCGTGGAGACTCGTTCGGGGGAGGACCTGATCGTTCTCGGATATCTGGGCGAACATGCGGTGCCGGCCCCGGACGCAGTCGCCGACTTTGCCGCGACACTGGGCACCCGCAGCCCGCACTGGGTCATGAACAGGCCGCTGGCGGATTCGGACGAGACCGCGCGGGAACTGCGAAGTTATTCCGGAAGTGCTTACGCCTGAACAGTATTCAGATTCGATCAGCTCAGTTGACCACGTCCAGGATGGGATCGAGAACGGGCGTCGAGGCAGCTTCGACGCCCGGATCGTCCATGAGTCGAAAGACGATGTGACCGCCGAGCGCACCACCGATGCCGACCGCGGCGAGTCCCAGCGCCGAGAGAACCCGCGCCAGCGCTAGTGAGTCCTTTCCGCGTAACCGATACGACGCGGCAAAGGACCAGATACCCACTGCATTCGACGCAGCGTGCACCAGTCCCACACGGCGGGCGACGTCGCCACGTTCGGACCAGTCCAGCCAGCCCGTCAGCAAAACCGGTGGCGTCGAGACCAACCCGAGCCCGATCAATCGTCGTGCGGTCCGCGGGTCGCGGAGCACGGTGTCGAACATCAGCGAAGCCGTCCAGGCGCCGACCGGAATCGCTACGAGGGCGGGATGGATGGGATGCCCGACAGCAGCGCCCCGGAGAAGCGCTGCGACAGTATGTGACCCGTCTGATCGCTCGGTGATCGCGAGGATCCTGCGCCTCATGCCAGTGGACGGACCGTCCAGTCCGCGCGCCGATTCGATTCCGCGGTAAAGAGTTCCGATGTCCATGTAATTCGGCTACCCGGCGTGGTCGTCGGGAAACCTCGCGACGAGTGTGTCTTGTCGACCGTCATACTCCGGCGTACGGTCGAATCGAAAGAGATCCGACCGGAGGAGCGAACGATGAAGCTCAATCTCTTTGCAGCGTGGGCGTCGTACTTCCTGGTGTTGGCCACAGTGGTCTGCCTCGGCAGTTTCCTGGTGGCGGCAGGCTCAGGACAGGGTGGTTGGGCATTGATCGCCGGACTCGCCGGCGTCGCGTCCATCGGCCTCGCGGTAGCCCTGTACGCCAGCACTGTGCGCCACGACCACAAAGTGCACCGCGAATCCCCACACCTGTTCTGATCAGGACTGTTTCTGATCAGGACTGTGCGAGTCGCGCCTTCTCCGCCTCGATGTCGAAGTTGGCAGGCGGCCAGTCGAGATCGAGCTTCTCCAGAGCATCGATCAGTAGCTCCGTGACCGCAATTCGGCTGTACCACTTGCGATCACACGGCACGACGTACCACGGTGCACGCTCGGTCGACGTCTTGTCGAGCATTGCCTGATACGCCTGCTGATAAGCCGGCCACAACCCGCGCTCGGTCACGTCGCCCGGGTTGTACTTCCAGTACTTGTCCGGACGGACGAGACGTTCTTCGAGTCGCTTCTTCTGTTCGTCGAGCGAGACGAACATTGCAACCTTCACGATGGTGGTTCCGGCGTCGACGAGTTCCTTCTCGAACTGGTTGATCTCGTCGTAGCGCTTGCTCCAGACATCCTCCGGGACAAGATCGTGAACGCGCACGACCAGGACGTCCTCGTAGTGGGAGCGATCGAACACACCGAGATAGCCGCCGCGGGGTAGTTCCTTCTGGATCCGCCAGAGGTAGTGGTGTTGCTTCTCTTCTTCGGTCGGGACACCGAAAGCTGCGTGCTGAACTCCTGAAGGATCCACATGACCGATCACGTGCCGGACCATGCCGCCCTTGCCTGCGGTGTCCATGCCTTGCAGGACCAGCAGAATCGAGCGACTGTCCCCGGACCGGCCGTTGGCGTACAGCAACTCCTGCAGGTCGGACAGAACCGCGCCGCGCTCCTCGAGCAGACGTTCGCCGTCAGCTTTGTTTCCGGTGAATCCCGAAGTGCTGTTGCGATCGAGTTGATCGAGTTCGAACCCGGGCTCTGCCCGCAGGGCTTTGGCGGCTGGTGTTTCCCACAGCGAGTCTTGTGCCATGCCGAAAGAATGTCACAGGATTGGCCCCCGTGACTCGAAAGTTCGGTCTCGGGCGAGTCAGTTCTCGGCGGGCTTGACGAGGGGATGCGGAACGGACTTGAACTTGGCCGGTGATCCATTGACCGCAGCGATGCCGGTGATTCCGCCCCAGGTCATCATCGTGAGGTAGTCGATCAGCGATTCTGCGGACATCGACTTGTTGGAGATCCACCAGTGCGTCGCGAGCTGAATTCCGCCGACGATCCCGAACGCCCACGGCAGGGAGCCGCCGGAATCCATTTCCATCTCGCGAAGACGATTGCCCAACACCGTGGAGAGCAATTCGGCGATCATGCGCTCGGAGTCGGCAACGACGTCGCGGTTGGCGCCGGCGCCGTTGGCCATGACGTAGAGGTAGATGTCCGGGTCGGATGCCACGGTTTCGACGTACGCGGTGATGCTGGCCTGAGTGAGTTCGAAATCGTCGAGATCACCGCTGATCGCTTCGTAGATACGCGGCGAGAGGATCGTCTCGACGTACCGCATCATCGTGGCGGTGGTGAGGTCGCTCTTGTCGGCGAAGTAGCGGTAGAGCACTGTCTTGGAGACACCGATCTCGGATGCGATCTCGTCCATGCCGATCTCACGGCCGCGCGCCCGGATTGCGGCGATGGTGCCGTCGACGAGTTCCTCGCGGCGAGCGATCTTGTGCTCACGCCAACGACGCTTGCGACCGTCGGATTTCTCGGGCTTCGCATCAGCAACGACTGTGCCGTCTACCTGCTCGTTGTCCTGCACGGCATTCTTGGCCACGAGTCATCTCATATCTGTGGTGCGAGCCACGTCCGATCGGTCTACTTTTCCGTTCCAGCTTAATGTCCGTGCCTTTGTCTCGGGCACTCACATCGGCAGTTAGGGGGATTAGGTCCTGCAGGATCAGACTTCGCGTCGCTCGCGCTACGCCGCGTCACACCTTTCGGCACAATGGCGAGGGTGCAGCAATTGAGCCTCTCCGCCTTCGACGACGCCGCCAAGCGTCGGGACCTTCGCAAGATGAAGGTCTTCGCCACGGGCCTCCTCGGCTTCGCGACGGTGGTCTACATCTTCTGCCGGTGGCAGGAATCCCGCGGTGCCGGAGAGTGGGTCGGATACGTCCGGGCCGCGTCGGAGGCCGGCATGGTCGGCGCACTTGCCGACTGGTTTGCCGTCACCGCACTCTTCCGTCATCCGATGGGGCTTCCCATCCCACACACCGCGATCATCAAGCGCAAGAAGGACCAGCTCGGGGCCAGTCTGAGTTCGTTCGTCGGACAGAACTTCCTGGCTCCCGAAGTTGTGTCGGCCAAGGTGCAGCAGGCGCAGATTCCGCTCCGACTCGGCACGTGGATGGCTGAACCTGCCAATGCCGCTCGCGTCGCCGCCGAGACGTCGACGGTCTTGCGCGGCATGGTTGAGGTTCTTCGCGACGAGGACATCGCCCAGATCATCGACAACACGATCGTGAAGCGTCTCGCCGAGCCGATGTGGGGACCGCCGATCGGCCGAGTGCTCGGTGAGCTTCTCAAGGACAACAAGCAACTGCCGATCATCGAACTGCTGGCCGAGCGCGCGCATCAGTGGGCTCTCGGCAGCCAGGAAACGATCGATCGTGTGATCGTTCGTGATTCGCCGGCATGGTCACCGAAGTTCGTCGACGCCATGCTGGGGGAGAAGATCTACAAGGAGCTCGTCGAGTTCACCTGGAAAGTTCGTTCCAATCCCGAGCACGAGGTGCGCCTCGCTGCCAATCGCTTCCTGATCGATTTCGCGGACGATCTTCAGAACGACCCGGAGACCATCAAGAAGGCCGAGGGGATCAAGGCCGAGATCATGGGCCGCGAAGAAGTGACCGGTCTGGCGTCGTCGACGTGGCAGGTCGCCAAGCGACTCATCATGGAGTCCGTCGACGATCCGAACAGCACCCTGCGAACCAAGGTCGCCGAGAACGTGGCCGGCCTCGGAATCAGGCTGCGCGACGACGACTCCATGCGCGCGAAGGTCGACGGCTGGCTGGTGCAGGGCACCAAGTACATCGCAGAGAACTACACCGACGAGATCACCGGGGTCATCAGCGACACGGTCGAGCGGTGGGATGCCGACGAAGCAAGCGAAAAGATCGAATTGCAGGTCGGTCGAGACCTTCAGTTCATCCGTATCAACGGCACCGTTGTCGGGTCGATCGCCGGTCTGCTGATCTATACGATTTCGACGCTCATCTTCGGCTGAGATGTCCGATATGTGACGTCCACCACGAGTGCTAGCAGTAGTGCTTGCAATAGTTAGCACCCTCTCCTATCCTGGGAAATGTCCACTGGAAAGGGAGGACGCAATGCCAGCGAAGTCGACGAACTCCGATGACGGAGATCGTGAATCATCCGGTGCCGCAGCCGGAGCAAGCGACTTGGCAGCTCGCGTCGTCAGCTCTGCGGCACACGACATCGGGGGGTTCATTCGTGCACAGCGGGAAGCCGCCCAAGTTTCGATGCGCCAACTTGCTCAACTCGCCGGCGTCAGCAATCCGTATCTGAGTCAGATCGAACGCGGATTGCGCAAACCGTCGGCAGACGTACTGGCGCAAATTGCCAAGGGCCTTCGAGTCTCCTCGGAAGTCCTGTACGTCCAAGCGGGATATCTCGAACAACGCCCGCACAGTCCCATCAGGGACGCGGTGTTGGCCGAGACGGCCATCAACGAACGGCAGAAGCAAGTACTGCTCGAAATCTACGACTCGTTCTGTCGCGAAAACGAGTCGTCCAGACCAGCCGCAGCGCCCGATTTCGCTGAATCGGCCGCAATTCCAGACACCGAGACTTCACTAGGAGAAAAAGATGACTGACAAGAACGCCATCGACAGCGTCAAGACCTCGCTCTACGCCGCCGTCGGTGCAGGCGACCTCGTCGTCCAGGCCGTAGCCGACGTTGTTGCTCAGGTTCGTGAGCGCGCCGAGAACACCCAGGGTGACGTCAACGGCCGTGTCGACGGTGCCCGCGAGAAGCTTGCTTCCGTCCAGGGTGACGTCGCCGAGAGCGTCGATGCGCTGCGTGAGCGTCTCGCCGGCCTGCCGTCCGAGCTGCCCGAAGAGCTCGCCGAGCTGCGCGAGAAGTTCGCACCCGAGGAGCTCCGCAAGGTCGCCGAGGCATATCTCAAGGTTGCCGGCGATTTGTACAACTCCCTCGCAGAGCGCGGCGAAGACGCAGTCGAGCGCATCCGCAAGCAGCCCGCAGTCGAAGAGGGTATCGCTGCTGCAGAGTCGGCACTCGGCGACGCCGTCGAGCTGACCGAAGACGCACTCGGAACCGTTGCTCGTCAGACGCGCGCCGTGGGCGAGCAGGCTGCCAAGCTGGCCGGCCGCGCTGCCGGACGCATCTCCGACACCGCAGAAGAGGTCGGCGAGAAGATCTCTGACGCCGGTGAGAAGATTGCCGACGCCGGCGACGAGGCTGCACTGAAGGTTCTCGACCTCGGTGACCAGGCTGACGAGGCTTCCAAGGAAGCTGCCGCTCGCGTGACCGCTGCTGCTTCCGACGTCCAGGAGCGCGCAACCACAGCCGCCAAGAAGGCCGCTCCGGCCAAGGCTGCTCCCGCGAAGGCTGCACCGGCCAAGGCCACCGCGCCGGCTCCGGCCAAGAAGGCTGCTCCGGCCAAGAAGGCCTGATTTGCCCAGCTCCACCTGACGAAGGCTCCCGCGCTCAGCCGAGTGTGGGAGCCTTCGTGTTCGTCGGGAACCGGATGAGAACTTAGGATGTAGTTGTGACTCAAGTCGATGGGCTAGTCGGTCTGATATTTCTCGCACTGAAAGTGCTCGCGCTGGTGGGTGCTGTCTACGCGATCGTCCATGCCGTCAGGCAGCGCCCGGACGCCTTCACTGCCGTCAACAAATTGACCAAACCGATCTGGCTGGGAATTCTGATCGTCGCGGCGTTGATCCTTTTGGCGACGTCTCCTGTCGGTCTCCTGGGCATCATCGCGGTCGTTGCAGTGTGCGTGTATCTCGTGGACGTTCGCCCGCGCGTGGATGACATCCAGCACGGCGGTTCTCGCTGGTAGTGCGCTGCGGTTCTCGCTGGTAGTGCGCTGCGGTTCCCGCTCATCTGGTGCTGCGGTTCCCGCTCATCCGGTGCTGCGGTTTCCGCTCATCGTGTGCTGCCCCACTCTTCGCTTCAACGCTGACAACGAGCGTTGTTCGAGTGATAGTGTCGGTTAACGGCAGTCACACATAGATTGCATCCGTCTGTCGTCAGCAGCAGTCAGGGGTAAATGCATGTCCAGTCGTTCGCGCACCACAGAGCTACGAGTACTGGCAGGCGCCGTCGGAGTGGGAGCGCTCGTCGCGGTGGTCGCGGGGATCCGTCATCGCCGATCCACGCGCGGTTTGACCCTCTCGAGCGACGTCGAACCCAACGCACTCCTGAAGACTCCGACGCTCAAAGCCGATATCAGCGAACTGACCACCGACGACGGTGCGATCATCAACGTCCGGGCTTACGGTCCCGTCGACGGCGATCCGATCGTTCTCAGTCACGGATGGACGTGCTCTACCGAATTCTGGTACCCGCAGGTCAATGCGCTTGCCGGCGAGTATCGCGTCATTACCTACGATCAGCGCGGTCACGGCCGCAGCACCGTCGGCAATCTTCCGCTCGGCCCGGAAGTCCTCGCCGACGACCTGTCTGCAGTGCTGGCAGCCACGGTTCGCGAGGACAAGAAGGCAGTCATCGTCGGTCACAGCATGGGCGGGATGAGTATCATCGCCTGGGCTGGTCGCCACCCCGACGAGGTCAAGACGTACGCATCGGCGGTCATGCTCGCGAGCACCGCGAGCGAGAGGTTGATCGCGGAGACCACGGTCATCCCACTGCCCAATCGTTTTCCTCGGGTGCCGGTCCCGGTGGGCCGCGCCATCCTCAGCTCGCCCGTTCCGTTCGTCTCCTCGGGCGCGATGACGAAGGCGATCCAATACGTCTCGATGTCACCGAACGCCAGCAAGGCCGAGATTCAGTTCTGCGAGAACATCGTTCGTGAGTGCAAGCCCCGCATCCGTGGCGGTTGGGGAGCAGCGCTGAGCACCCTCGACATTCACGAGGGACTCGACAATCTCGAAGTGCCGACCACCGTGCTCGTCGGCTCGCTCGATCGGCTCACTCCGCCGGTCCATGCGCGCAAGCTTGCGCAGGTCCTTGACGACGCCGGCAACCTCGAACGGTTGATCGTGTTGCCGGGCGTCGGTCATATGTCGTCGATCGAGAACATCGACGAGTTCGACAAGGAAATCGTGCGACTGCGCAACCTCTAGCGCACCGCTGCTCTAGCTGAAGACAACCGTCTTGCGCCCGTGGACCAGGACACGATCCTCGAGATGCCAGCGTAGTCCGCGTGAGAGTACGAGCTTTTCGATGTCCCGACCCTGACGGACCATGTCGGCGACATCGTCGGCATGGTCCACACGGATCACGTCCTGCTCGATGATCGGGCCGGCGTCGAGTTCGGCGGTCACGTAGTGGCACGTGGCGCCGATCAATTTCACACCGCGCGCGAAGGCCTGGTGGTACGGGCGAGCACCGATGAACGACGGCAAGAAGCTGTGGTGGATGTTGATCGCGCGGCCGGCCCAGTGCTCGCACAGTGATTCGGGCAGCACCTGCATGAAGCGTGCAAGAACCACGGCGTCGGGGTTGTGAGCGTCGACCAGGTCGCGGACCTTCTCGAAGGACGGTCCCCGTTCAGCCGGGTCCTTGGCGAACGGAACGTGGTGGAAGTCGATCCCGTGGCGCTCGGTGACACTGCGCAGATCCTCATGATTGCCGATGACGGCGCTGATTTCGGCCGGGAGTTCCCCGCCCGCAGCGCGGCCCAGGAGATCATGCAAGCAGTGACCTTCCTTGCTCACGAGCAGCACGATCTTCTTGGGAGCACCCGAGTCGTGAAGAGTCCACTCGGTTTCCGGACCGATCTCGGCCGCAACAGCTTTGAACCGTTCACGAAGCTCGTCGATGCTCATGTTCACCGAAGACGCACGGACCGCCTGCCGCGTGAAGAACCATCCGGTGTCGGCATCGGCGTGATACGCAGCTTCCACGATCCATCCACCGACGTCGGTGAGAAAGGTCGAGATGCGTGCGACGATGCCCGTGGTGTCGGGGCAGCCGAGGGACAGAACATAGCGACGATCATCGATCGAAGGTGCAGCGGTCATGCGGCCTAGTCTCTCAGGTGCGGCTGCGGCGACGGTCGCGTGGTGGTGTGCCAAGCTTTCCATCATGTCTGAAGCCGCACTCACTCGTTCCCAGGTTGCCGCGATGGTGGACCACACTCTGCTCAAACCCGAAGCCACCGCAGCCGATGTGACCGCCCTGATCGACGAAGCACGCAGCCTCGGTGTGCTCGCTGTCTGCGTCTCGCCGTCGATGTTGCCGATTCGCGCCGAAGGACTGGTGACGGCGGCCGTCGTCGGATTCCCGTCGGGGAAGCATCATTCACTGGTCAAGGGCGCTGAAGCGCGACTGGCCGTCGATCAAGGCGCAGCCGAGGTCGACATGGTCATCGACGTAGGAGCGGCGGTCGCCGGCGACTACAGCGCGGTGTTGGCAGACATCCTCACCGTCCGCGAGGCGATGGGGGAGAGCGCGATCCTCAAAGTGATCCTCGAAACCGCAGCGCTGTCCGACGAGGCCATCGTCGAATGCTGCCGCGCAGCCGTGCGCGCCGGGGCGAACTTCGTCAAGACCTCCACCGGATTCCACCCTGCAGGCGGGGCAACTGTCGAGGCCGTCACACTGATGGCGCAGACCGTCGGTCCGGGCGTGGGAGTCAAGGCCAGTGGCGGAATACGTACGACGCAGGCGGCACTCGACATGATCGCGGCCGGTGCCACCCGCCTCGGATTGTCCGGAACCCGAGCAGTATTGGACGGTCTGACCGACTAGGTCAGCAGGCCGCAGCTGTCCGGCACCGCCGAGGTGTTCTGGTTGTTCGCGTCGGCGACGGGCATGGCGTAGGCGCCACCCTCGAGCGAGATCTCGATAGCGTCGTCGGTGACGGTCAGTTCCGTGGGCTTCATGTCCAGCGGGTATGTCTGCAGGCTGTCGGTGAGTGTCTGGACGATGCCGTCGACCAGGTCGGTCGGCAGACCCAATCCGAGAATCTCGGCACCGACGGTCTGAACGTCGACCACTCCGTTGGTGACGGTGGGCTTGACCGTGAGCTTCGCGAGCCCGACCGGTCCGACGTCGAATGCGAGTGTTCCGGCGCTCGAGTCGGCGGTGACGCCGGAGACGAGGCCACCGAAGGTCTGCTCCTGCAAAGTGGCGAGAATGCCTGCGGTAGACCAGTTGACGTCGGCGCTGGAGCTGCCGATGGTGCCGCTGTTACCCGCCGAGGGCTGCAAGTTGATGTCGTTCACCTTCGCGTGAACCTGCATTCCCGTTGCGGGGCCGAACGAAGAGTCGTCACTGTCGATGCTGATGTACGGCACCTTCTTGTCGACTGCCTGCAGGAGTACGGGTTTCCAGCTCAACCCGACATCGACCTGGGATCCCAGTTCGCTCTGGAACTGGTCGGCCATGCAGGTCTTCACCTGGTTGCGTACGTACAGTTCTCCACCGACGAGTGCCGCGACGAGTACGGCGATCACCACGAGAAGGATGATGAGCACTCGGTTGCGCGGACGAGGGTTGTTCGCTGCGACAGTCATTCGCCAGATTCTTCCCGACGAGTCTGAACGAACTCTGTGAATACGCACTTCTTCATTCCTGTGATGCGCGACACAGTCGCCCGTAGTCTGTTCGAAACGGCGTTTTCGACGGTCACCGGAGGTGGTCATGGCTTCGGACTACGAGTCACTCGAGCTGCTGGCGCTACGACAGTGTGGATTTGTCACGGCTCTGCAGGCATCCGAACTGGGTTTCGGTCTGGCCTTGATGGACGAGATGACGGAATCCGGAGCTTGGACGACTGAGTGTCGCGGACTTTTTCGCCTCGAATGCGTCAGACATACTGCCTTGGACGAGTTTGCGAAGTGGTGTACGTGGTTCGCCGGTAGCGCCACTGTTTCGCACTACAGTGCCGCAGATCTGCACGGCCTCGGGCACCTGCAACCTCGCTTCATTCATCTCTCCGTTGCGCACCCTCTCGCGGCGCCGACCCGCCAGGTCGCCCTGCACCGACTGCCGCTCGCGGATGACGAGTGTGAACAGATCGGGCCCATCCGCATCACCACACCGTTGCGTACCGTGCACGACCTGGCTTCCGGTGGAATTTCCCAAGTCCTACTCAACGAAGTAGTCGCCGATGCGGTGGCGATCGGTCGACTCGACGCGCACGAGTTGTATCTCTCGTGTGAGAACGCGAGTGTGGATGTTGCTGTTCGAGTGGAGTTGGCGCTCGCCGCAAGCCTGTAATCGAGATTGATTTTTTATGCTTCTGCGACCTTCTGGCATCACGTCCGAAATCGAATATGACGCCGATATCAGAGATTTGAGATGTGCAACTTCGGGGCGAACATTTTCTCTTTCCTGCAGGTAGAACGACATCGAGATCGGTGGTCTAGGACTTTCGGCCTAGTGTTATTGCAGATCGGCGATGTCGCAGATGAACTAAATCTGCGAAAAGCGTAGTTACTTTACAGTCAATGGGATAACGTCACGGCATCGAAAGCAGACGGACGCTTGTCCTGGACGGCTGTCTGCCCCCGTTGTCGAGAGGGTTGTGGATGTCCGTGAGTGGTGTTCGTCGTGTTGTCGGTGGTTTGAGTGTGTTTGCTGTTGCTGCCGGTTTCGCGGTGGTTGCGGGTGTCGGGGTTGCTGGTGCTGCTCCGGTGACGGCTGAGTTCAATTCCGATGGGTACAAGGTGACTCGGACGATCAGTAACGGCACGCCGTCCGAGGGTGATGTGATCACCTCGAAGACGGTGTTCAAGCGAACTGCCGCGGTTCACAATATGTATGCGGTGCGCGATTTTCATCCGGCGTGCATGACATACGTCGACGGTTCGGCGACGGTGAACGGTAGTGCGTTCAGGGTCAACGAGGTGGCTGCTGATTCTGTTCGGTTGAGTGCGGGTGCTACGGAATGGCCGATGTGGGGCGGCGACGTGAAGACGTTCGAGTTCCAGTACCGCGTTGGTGCGGATTGTGCGCGTGGTACCGATTTGTCGACGACGGTGCATTTCGACGGCACGGTGTTCGTTGACGACACGACAAATGGTCGTGGTCCGTCGATCAACGTTCAGAAGAATGTTTCGACGACCGCCGTGTCGCCGGTCAGTGGGGCTCAGGTGGGACAACCGGTGACGTTGAGTGCGACTGTAACCGGTGGTGCCGACGGTGATCAGGTGGAGTTCTTCGACGCCGGTTCCAAAATCGGTGCAGGCTCTCTTGCCAATGGTGTTGCAACACTTGCCTGGACGCCGACCACCCGTGGAGACCACTCGATCACAGCGAAGTTCGCCGACACGGCGCGTGCCGTCGGTTCGGCTTCGGCAGCGCTGATCGTGAACGTTTCGCAGGCCGACGTTCAGTCCAGCACGACCCTGGCGCCGATCTCGGGCGCCCAGGTCGGCAAGTCGACCGCGCTCAAGGCAACGGTATCTGCGTCGGGCACCGGCGGAACGGTCACGTTCAAGGTCGGTGGAACGGTGCTGGCTTCGGTACCGGTGGCAGGCAACGGTGAAGCCACCTACGCCTGGGTTCCGACGGTTGCCGGTGCGCAGACGGTGGAAGCCGTATTCTCCGGCCGATCGGGCGTCACCGGGTCGAGTACCACCGCAAATGTAACAGTGGCCGAACAGCCCGCTGGAACAACAAGTTCCACAACAGATCTCAGTGTAGGAGCGGGGCAGGTGGGCGTAACGCAGACCATCTCCGCTCAGGTCAGCCCAGCAAATGCCGGTGGCACAGTCACCTTCAAGGACGGTGAGTCGGTCATCGGCACGGCAACGGTCGATTCGTCCGGAAAAGCCAGTCTTTCGTGGAAGCCCGCAACTCAGGGTCAGCGAGTTGTCGCTGCCGAGTACTCGGGCGCTGGAACGGTGACGGCGTCGTCCGATCAGGTCTCCGTCCAGATCGCCGCACCGGTTGACGGTGGAGAACCCGGCAACGGTGGAACCGGTTCGCTCGGCAGCCTGGGCAACATCTTCGGCTCCTAGCCACCGACACCTGGTGATGCCCCGCCCGCGTTCGGCGGCGGGGCATCACCCATTTCGCTCACTTCTCGAGAAGGAAAAGCTATGTCTGTAGGTTCTGCCCGCCGTGCAGTTGCAGGTTTGAGTGTGTTTGCTGTTGCTGCCGGTTTCGCGGTGGTTGCGGGTGTCGGGGTTGCTGGTGCTGCTCCGGTGACGGCTGAGTTCAATTCCGATGGGTACAAGGTGACTCGGACGATCAGTAACGGCACGCCGTCCGAGGGTGATGTGATCACCTCGAAGACGGTGTTCAAGCGAACTGCCGCGGTTCACAATATGTATGCGGTGCGCGATTTTCATCCGGCGTGCATGACATACGTCGACGGTTCGGCGACGGTGAACGGTAGTGCGTTCAGGGTCAACGAGGTGGCTGCTGATTCTGTTCGGTTGAGTGCGGGTGCTACGGAATGGCCGATGTGGGGCGGCGACGTGAAGACGTTCGAGTTCCAGTACCGCGTTGGTGCGGATTGTGCGCGTGGTACCGATTTGTCGACGACGGTGCATTTCGACGGCACGGTGTTCGTTGACGACACGACAAATGGTCGTGGTCCGTCGATCAACGTTCAGAAGAACGTCTCGACGACGACCCTGTCTCCCGCGGACGCCGTCAAGGTAGGGCAGTCTGTTGCGCTGAAGGCGGCAGTGACCGGTGGTGCCGACGGTGATTCGGTGGAGTTCTTCGACGGTGCCACCAAGATCGGTGCGGGCACGCTCGCCAATGGTGTTGCAACACTTGCCTGGACAGCTGCTGACGTTCGAACGCACAGCGTGACGGCCAAATATCTCGGCAATGCGAAGGTAGCGACCTCGACGTCGTCGGCCGTCGACGTCGTCGTCTCCGAAGCCGACAAGAGCACTGCAACGACGATCACCGGTCCCGCAAGTGCTGTGGCGGGTGAGTCCGTGACCGTCGAGGCTACGGTGTCGCCTACTCCAGCGGGTGGCACGGTGCAGTTCAAGGACGGTGTAACCGACCTCGGCGGCGCCGTTACCGTCGATGCCAACGGCAAGGCTTCGCTGACGAATTCCTTTGCAGAAGGAGCGCATTCGATCGTGGCGGTGTACTCCGGTTCCGGCGTATACCAGGCCTCGACGTCCGCGCCGCATGCGTTGACGGTCGCTCCGGTAGTGGTCGAGGAGAGCACCGCGACTACCCTCGTCGGCCCGTCGACAGGTTCAACGGGGGAGGCCTTGTCGTTCACTGCCTCCGTCTCGACCGGTGTTGCAGGTGGAACCGTGCAGTTCAAGGAAGGTGGCAGGGATCTGGGCTCCCCGATTCTCGTGGACGCCTCGGGTAAGGCAACAACCACGCCGACCTTCAACTTGGCGGGCGAGTACAGCATCACTGCTGTGTTCTCGGGCTCGGGAAACTACCTGGGTTCGACGTCGAACATCCAGACTGTGAACGTCAAGGCGCCGGCTCCCACCGACCAGCAGACCCAAACGGCCTTGACCGTTCCGGCGGATGCAAAAACCGGTACGGCAGTTGGTCTCTCCGTGATCATCACGCCGACTCCGGTAGGCGGTACGGTGCAGTTCAAGGACGGCTCGGGCAATCTCGGCTCGCCGGTGTCCGTTGTGGACGGCAAGGCGTCGATCATGTACGAGTTCGCGAGCGTCGGCACTCACGACATCACGGCCGTCTACTCGGGTGCATCAGGATTCCTCACCTCTACCTCGGCCGCGCGGGCGGTTTCGGTCACAGCTCCGGCCGCGGAGGATCAGGAAACGTCCATCACCGTGAGCGCCCCGGCGTCAGCGGTCAAGGGCGCGAAGGTCGATCTTGTTGCGGCAGTTGTACCTATGCTCAGCGCAGGAACGGTCCAGTTCATGGATGGAGCCACCCCGATCGGTGGACCGGTTGCCGTGGTGAACGGCAAGGCCACGCTCTCGCATACTTTCACCGAACTCGGCGATCGTCGAATCACCGCGGTGTTCAGCGGAACTGACGGCTACCTCGGTTCCGAGACCCAGGCTGCAGTCACCGTCAAGGTCACGGCAGAGTCTGACGGCGGCGATCCCGGCAACGGCGGCAGTTCGACCGGTTCGCTGGGAAGCCTGGAAAACATCTTCGGGTCCTAGCCCGACGCCGGCACGAAGACGCCCCGCTGCGGAGAACACCTCCGCGGCGGGGCGTTTCCCGTCTGCGAGTTCAGGGATTCGGCGCTACGACATGCCAGGGCACGGTCAAGATGCAGTCACGAAGGCGTCGACGCGCGGGTTGGACGGGAATTCCCTGTGCCCGAAGAATTTCCAAGGCGGCGGCCCACCGGTGGCGAGGTCCGAACGAGGCGTGCGGCGCAGCAGTGGCCCAGGCTCGATCGGCAGCGCTCAGCAACGCATGGATCGGCTCGCCCGGAACATTGCGATGGATGAGAGCCTTCGGCAGTCGTTCCGCGATGTCGGACGGTCGCTCGATGTCGAAGGGGTCCCAAGCCAATGTCAGCGTCAGCGGACGATCGGCGTCGAGAAGTACCCAGGCGCAACGCCTCCCGAGTTCGTCGCAGGTGCCGTCGAGTAACAGTCCGCCCGGTGCGAGACCGGACTGGATGTGCGACCAGGCCGAATCAACCGCGTCCTCCGGGTACTGCCGGAGAACGTTGAATGCGCGCACGAAAACGGGTGTGAGACCGGCCAGTTCGAATCCACCGCGGGCGAAGCTGACACCGTCACGACTCTCGACCACGCGGGCGGGGTCGATCTCGAGTCCGATGACCCGTCGGTCCCGCCGGACAGCGGTGAGGCGGCTTGCCATCTCGAAGGTGGTATCCGGCCTCGCCCCGTATCCGAGGTCGACTATCAACGGATCGGCTGCGTTGTTCAGGGCGTGCGCGATCGTGCGGTTGTGGACGATCCACCGGTCACTTCGTCGCAGTCTGTTGATCCCCGTCGTGCCACGGGTGATGACCCCCTCGATCTTCGGGGGTGGAGCCTTCTTCACGGCGGGTTCAGCGAGCGGCGAGCCAGGTCGCGGTGACCTGTGCCTCGGTGCGGAACAGATCCACGAGGTTGATCAGCATGAGCTGTTCCAACTTCGCGCCGATGAACGGGATGAATACCTTGGCCTCGGACGTGGTTCGCAGTGTGGACCCGGTATCGGTAGCGAACAACTCCATGGTTCCGGACAGACTTCCCGGCCCGGCGGGGATGGAAGCCTCATATGTTCCGGTCACGGTGTCACCGAAGGTGCCGTACGACTCCTTGCGAGTGATGACAAGATCCTTCTTCATCACCGTCTGAGCGATGTCCGGCAAATCGGTGCGCGGAAGAATGTGGTGGAGCACGAGATCGATTCCGGAATCGGTGACCTCGAAATGTTCCACATGGTTCTCGGAATGCTTGCGCATCTCCTCGACGCGGGCCTCCCAGTACGAGCGGTCCGCCAGCGCCGCATAGACCTGATCGGGGGAATGCTGATAGCGGGCGGAGTAGTCGATGCGGCGAGCCATGATCGGAAAGAATACCTGTTACACGCTGTGGCAAGCCAAATTGGCCGTATCCACAACTATCGCCGCCCCGCAGGGTTCTACTTCGCGATCCACTCCCGGGTGAAGTCCTGTTCGGCCTGGATGAGCCGGACAACCTCGTCGACTATCGCGCTTTCGATCTTTCCGCCGAGGAACGGGATCTTGACCTCGACCTCACCGTCGACCTCTAGAGTGGCGGAGTTCTCGTCACCCGTCAGTATCTGGGTGCCCTCGATACGGGCGGGAACACCGTCGACGTGGGCGGAGAAGGTGCCGGTGGCCTTGCCGTCCTTGAACGGTGCCATCGTTTCGCTGCGCTTGATGACGATGTCGCCGTTGACGACCTTCGACACCATGCTCGGGAGGTGCTCGGCGGCAATGATCTGCGACATCGTGACCGCGACGGTCTCGTCGCGGACGGTCAGCTCTTCGATCGTTGCGCCGGGACCACCGACAGCGACGATTCGGTCGCGCCAGTACTGCTCGGAGGTCACCGCCTCATGGACCTTTCCGGCGGGGACTGTGTACTTCGACGAATGCTCGATGCGACGGCTCACGATTGTGGAGGCTACCGTTTATCGATGTGTGGGACGTAACCATTGGCAGACGCGTCGTGGAATCAGGCGCTTTCGTGTCCGAGAACGTTGACTTGTCAGGATTGACGACGCTGCGAATCGGGGGACCGGCGCGGCTGCTCGCAGAATGCCCGACGACGCAGTCGTTGATCGACGTCGTGACGCTGCTCGATCGCGAGCAGATCCCGACGCTGATTCTCGCCGGCGGATCGAATCTCGTGATTTCCGACGAGGGATTCGACGGAGTTGTCGTTCGTGTGGCCAACACCACCGTGAGCCTCGACACGGACCGCGTCGTTGCCGAAGCGGGCGCGGTGTGGGACGAAGTAGTCGGCCAATCCGTCGCCGCGGAGTTGGGTGGCCTCGAGTGTCTCTCCGGGATTCCGGGCTCCACTGGTGCGACGCCGGTACAGAACGTCGGCGCGTACGGCGTCGAGGTGGGCTCGCGACTCCGGCGAGTTCAATTGCTCGACCGACGCAATGGCGAAGTGTCATGGGTCGAACCGTCGAAACTCGAATTGGGTTACCGGTCGAGCGTCCTCAAGCATTCGGACGCAGCACTGGTTCTCGCCGTCGAATTCGACGCGTCGACCGACGGATTGAGCGCCCCGCTCGCGTACCGCGAACTGTTCACCGCGCTGGGGGCAGAAGAAGGCGCGCGGTTGCCTGCGTCGCAGGTCCGTGAGGCAGTTCTGGGACTCCGGACAGGCAAGGCGATGGTCCTCGATCCGTACGATCACGACACCTGGAGCGCGGGTTCCTTCTTCACCAACCCCGTGGTGCCCGACGACAAGCTGCCTGCCGTGCTCGCAGCCATCGCCGAACAGCTCGGCGACGTCACCATGCCGCAGTTCCCCGTCAGTGGTGGAACCAAGCTCTCGGCCGGATGGTTGATCGAACGGGCCGGATTCTCGAAGGGTTATCCCGGCGAAGATGCACCGGCCAGGCTGTCAACCAAACACACCTTGGCGTTGACCAACAGAGGGTCCGCAACGAGTGCGGATGTGGTCTCGCTCGCGCGGACAGTGCGCGACGGGGTCGAGGCCGCGTTCGGCGTCCGCCTGGAACCGGAACCGGTAACTGTGGGCTGCACCGTCTGATTCCTGACAGAGCCCGCAGGTAGCCTGTTGAAGTGCATGAGCTGGGTGGTCGGAGAAGTCGTTCGCGTCTTGTTGCGTTGGTAGCTGTATTGCTCGCTGTGATGGTGGCCGTCGTCGGCTGCACGATCGGCGGCAAGGACGGACAGGGCGGCGCGGCGGCCGCCGAACCAGCACCGGTGGCGACCGTGGTGTCGACGCCGGCGCCCGGTACCAAAGATGTCAGCCCGGTCGCCCCCGTCTCGGTAGCTGTGACCCAGGGAACGCTGTCCGATGTCAATCTCAGCAACGCGGCCGGTAAAGCCGTCGCCGGACAACTGTCGCCCGACAAGACATCGTTCACCGTCAGTGAGGCACTCGGCTACGGCACCACGTATTCGTGGTCGGGCTCGGCAACCGGAACCGACGGTAAATCCGTGCCAGTCCAAGGGAGCTTTACGACGGTTGCCCCGGAGTCGACCACCGGCGCCACCCTCAACATCGCCGACGGCCAAGAAGTTGGCATCGCGGCACCGATCACCTTGCAGTTCGACAACTCCGTCGTCGACAAGGCGGCCGTCGAGAAGGCACTTGTCGTGACCACAGTGCCGCCCACCGCCGGATCGTGGGCTTGGTTGGCTGACGACAACGGCGGATCTCGGGCCCATTGGCGCCCGGCCGATTACTGGGTGCCAGGAACGACTGTCCATCTGGATGCCAAGCTCTACGGCTTGAACTACGGCGGTGGCGCCTACGGCGATCAGGATCTCACGCTCGATTTCACGATCGGTCGCAGCCAGATCGTGAAGGCGAATGCACCGAGCCACCGCATGCAGGTGGTGCGCGACGGCCAGACGATCATGGACATTCCCGTCAGCTACGGCGAGGGCAACGAACCCCGAAACGTCACGCGCAGTGGCATTCACATGGTGACCGAGAAGTACGAGGACTTCATGATGTCCAACCCGCCGTTCTACGAGAACGTGCGCGAGCGTTGGGCGGTGCGCATCTCCAACAACGGCGAATTCATCCACGCCAATCCTGAAACCACCGGGGTGCAGGGCTCGTCTAACGTCACGAACGGTTGCATCAACCTGTCGACGTCCGACGCACAGGAGTACTTCGGAACGGCCCTCTACGGTGACCCCGTCGAGGTGACCGGCACGTCGATCGACCTGTCTCCTGCGGACGGCGACATCTACGACTGGGCGATCGATCTGCCGACCTGGAAGTCGATGTCCGCACTGCCGTAAACCGATTTGTTGCTGTGAACCGAGCAATCTGTCGAAATTCGGAACCATCCGGTCGTTGCTTGCGTCAGTACAGGTAAGTGCTGTCGGCTCGGGGGAGTCTGACGGAGGTTTCGACGTCAGGGGGACGGCAGTGGGCATTCCATTTCTGGAAGACGTGCTGGGCAGAATTTCCGAAGCGACGCGGGCCGTCCCTTCCGGCGTGGCGGCATTGCCAGTTGTCGGTATTCCTGTCGCGAGCGCAATCGCTACATCTGCTCTGGTTCAATCCGTGACCGACGACCGCGGCGCGTTCGACGGCGAGATGGCTGTTGCCACTGCTGTCGCCGATGCAGAGCGCGCACGAGCCTGGGGTGAGCGCGATGCTCTCACCGCCCAGACCTCGTTACTGGAGTACAGCGAACACGCAATCGTGGACGACGATCCGTTCGACGCGATGTCGCACTCCGAAATCTTCGATCACGTCAATGAGATGGATCCGGCAACCCTGCGTGCAATCGGCGAGGCGTGGAAGGCTATTGCCGGCCGGGTGGAAGCCGGCATCGGGAAGTTCCAGAACGATGTGAACGGCGCGATCACCGAAGGCTGGCAGGGGCGGGGCGGCTCGGCTGCGTTGGAAGCCGTGCTGGCCTACTCGGCAGATGCGGGTGAGCTGAAGGTGCGCGTCGATCTGATCTCGAACAAGATCGAGGAGGCAAAGATCGCACTCGACGAGGCCAAACGCTCGATTCCGGCACCCGACGGCGCCTCGACGGTCGAGAGGTTTCTCAGCTTGGTTCCCGGAGCGACGTGGAAGCAGGCCCAGTACGAAGCGGAAGAAGCCGAACGTCAAGCGCGCCAGGTGATGAAGGACGTGTATCTGCCGTACATGAAGCGCGCGGACGACCAGGTGCCGATTCTCCCGGCCGCGTTCAATCCGGTCACCGGCAGTGGAGGGGCTGGCAGTGGAGGGTCTGGGGGCGGCGCATTCGGTGGCGGTGGTTCCGGCGGCGGGAACACTTCGGGCTCGGGGAACGGATCCGGCATGCCGTTCACATCAGGAGACGGAGCGGTTGAAGGGTCGGACGGTGGACACCTCGCCGGTGCACATCCGGCCGGAGACGGTTCCAGTCAGAACCCATCCGGCACCAATTCCGGAAATGGTGACAACCGTAGCGGCGTTGAGGCCCAAGGGAATTCGGGTGCCGATGCAGCCCGGGGCGCAAACGATTCCGGCCCGGCCGGGACTACCGCGGCAAATGCCGGCGCGCTGCCGGCCGGTGCAGCGCCAGGTGGCCTGGCAGGTGCAACTCCGAATGGCGCTCAACTCGGTTCCGGAGTGCCTTCAGGCCTCATGGGTAGTGGATCGGGTGGTGGCTCCGCAGGTGGAATCGGTACCGGCGGCTTCGGGCCAGGCGGCACCGGAGGTGGCGCTCTCGGCCCTGGCGGCCCTGGCGGCGGCGGTGGCCTCGCCGGTGGCGGACGTGGGGGAGTCAACGGAACCGGCGGTACTTCGGCGACGGGGGCGCAGAGTGGTCGGGGCGCGATGGGCGGCGTCGGCGGCATGGCACCGGGACGAGGGCAAGGGCAAGACGAAGACAACGTTCACGACACCCCCGGCTACCTCGTCACCGTCGAGAACGGCAACGCCCTGATCGGCGACCTACCCATGGTCTCCCCGGCGGTGCTGGGGGAATGACCACCATGCAGTGGCAGTTCACCGGCCTCGAATTCCAGATTCTCTGGGAAGCGGTCGGACGTGACCGACTCCCGTACCCGCTGCGGTTTCGTCCGACGGCCGACACCATGAACGAGCTGACAGCGGCGCGACGTCGAGCGGGAGCGCACCTGGCTGCCGTGCTCGACGATCGGCTGCATCATGTTCTCGGTGCTCTTGCGAATCCTGATGCTCGTGTGGAGGTTTCCGGTTTTCACGGGCAGAAGATGAGTACGGTGACGCGATTGCACGGTGTTGTTGCCGGCGACCTGGGTGTGCTCCTGACTCAACTGCCCGGCAGGACTGTCGACTGTGGCTCCGACGTGGTTTTCACCGTGGCACGCCCATCTGCAATTCCGCGGATGCTCGTCGATCACCTGCCGACCTGCCCCGCTGGATCGGAGCGTGGCCTGAGCATCGAAAGGCCGAAAACTGCCGGGAGGCAGAGCTTTCTGAGCAGCGCCGCCGGTGCGCGCGGGAGCGAGGAAGTGAGCAGATTCTTCGGCCGAGAGCGGATCTCGATCGGTGAAGTCACCGCATACCCGGGAGGAGCCGTCGACAGCAGGCCGACCGACGACGGAATAACTTTTCACTGGTACGACTATGCCGATGACGGTCGGTACATCATCGCCGCGGGTGAAACCGTGAGTGCCCGCAGCGCTTCCACGGAAGTGACGGAGGCCGAGATTGCACGCAATCTCGACTCCGTCCTCCGTCAGTCGATTCGCCCGAGGCTCTAGCTGTTCGGTGCGATTCGAACTAGCTGGTGGTGCGGTGGAACCGACCGGGGCTTGCCTGATCCCGCGGCTTGACGATGATCTGATCGAGGTTCACGTGTGACGGCCGGGACGCGACAAAACCGATGATCTCGGCGATGTCCTGCGCCACCAACGGTGTGATTCCCTCGTACACCTTGTCGGCCTTGTCCTGATCGCCTTCGAACCGGACGAGTGAGAACTCCGTCTCGACGGCTCCCGGCGCAATTTCGGTCAGACGAACGGGCTTACCCAAGAGTTCACCGCGCAATGTCCGATGGAGGACGGCTTGAGCGTGCTTGGCGGTGGTGTAACCCGAGCCGTTGTCGTATGCCTCCAGCGCGGCCACAGAGGTGATGGTCACGACCAGACCATCACCCGAATCGATCAGCTTGGGCAGCAGTGCCTTCGTCACACGTAACGTGCCCAGGACATTGGTCTCCCACATCCACCGCCAGTCGTCCAGATCGGCGTCCAGGACCGTCGCCAGACCCTTTGCCCCACCTGCGTTGTTGACCAACACGTCGACTCGGGGGACCACGGCCGCAAACGCGTCGACGGAATCCTCGTCGGTGACGTCGAGCTCGAGAGCAGTACCACCGATCTCCTCGGCGATTTTCTCGAGACGATCAACGCGGCGAGCACCGATCACGACGTGGAATCCCTGAGCTGCCAGGGTGCGGGCGGTGGCCTCACCGATTCCGGAGCTGGCTCCGGTGACTACGGCGATGCGGGCATCGGAAGAAATGGTCATGAAGCAATCGTAGGGCTAGTCGGCGGCATACTCTGCTTCCCGTTCGATGGATTCGATGTGACGACGCGGTACTTGTATCCGACCGGGTGTGTAGGTGACGGCGCGCAGAGTGATCGGGGAGTCGGGGCCGAATCGGCTGCGGTGCGGCCGATTCGGCCCTCGAAGCCTTCGCAACCGCGGGAATGCGGAGGAAGGGCGGAATCCGGTGAAGTCATGGGAGAGTCGAGGCACCTTCGATAATCGAGTATTCGGAAGCGTCGCCGGCGATGCTGCTGCTTCGTTCCCCGTGGATGTTGACCGGAATGTCACCGGCAAGTGTGATGCGCTCCAGACGGCGGTACTGATCGTCGTAGTCGGCGATCGCGTAGTGCTGGGTGGCGCGGTTGTCCCAGATGGCGACATCACCGGCCGCCCAGTTCCAGCGCGTCGTGTACTCGAGTTTGATGGCGTGATCCTGCAGGAGCTTGAATACACCGTTCGACTGTTCGGTGCTCAACCCGACGAAGTTCTTGACAAAGTGTCCGAGGACGAGCGTGCGTTCTCCGGTTTCGGGGTGGACACGAACCACTGGGTGTTCCGTCTCGAAGTACGTGGACTGGAACTCTTCGCGGTAGGCGGCCGTGCGATCTTCGGTGAGCCGCTCGGCGCTGGTGGCCGCGTAGTCGTAGATGTTCGTGTGGCGAGCCCAGAGGTTCTCCGCGAGCACCTTGAGCGGATCCGGCAGTCCGTTGTACGCGGCTACCCCTGACGCCCACGTCGTGGAACCGCCGTATTCGGGTAGCTGCACCGCGCGCAGGATCGACGCCTTGGGGATGCGATCGACGAAGGTGACGTCGGTGTGCCAACTGTTGGCCTTGCCGAGGTCCGAATCGATGGGGAGGACTTTTGCGCCGTGCGACTTCACCGTGGGGTGGGCAGTGGTCGGGGTGCCCAGCAGCTGGGCGAACTCGTACTGCGAATCGTTGTCGAGGTGGTCTTGACCCCGGAAGAAGATCACCTTGTGTTCGAGAAGTGCCTGTCGGATGAGCGAGATCGTCGCCGGGTCGAGATGCCCGCCGAGAGTGATTCCGTCGATTCGGGCGCCGATATGCGCGCCGAGGGTGGTGACAGTGCCGCGAGCGGCGTCAACGGCCGCTCCGTTCGTTGATGCCGCATTCGTGAGGGTCGGCTTGGCGAAAGCTGTAGACATGGTGCACCTTTCGTGGGGAGTGTGCCCACCCAAACACGCGAGATTTCGCCCCGACAGGATTGCGTTCAGTGTGATCGTTACCGCACCTGATTTGTGAATCTCCGTGAAGCTGCTACTTTTGGAGCCATGTCGACCGACCAGCCTGCCGCTTTGCGGGTCACCTATGTGACCGCTGCGCTTGGTTCGCGTCTGCCTCTGGCGCGAGAGCTGTGTTGTCGCCGCCGTTCTTTCTGCAGCTAATTTCTGCGCCTTTTCTGTCTATTTCTTCGTGTGACCAGTGGAAACGCTGATTTCTCGGTCGACAGAGATATGCGCCTTCTCCTCCTTCTGCAAGGGACAGCCATGTCGACACCCACAATCTCCGCCATTCCGAACATCCGATCGCGAACCGCGTTATCGGGAACCCGGACCCGTACCCAGATAGTTGCGCCCGAACTGCGCATTGCCGACGGTCCGTCCGCGACGGTGTTGCGCATTGCTCGATCCCGCGGGCCGCTCTCACGTGACACCGCGGCAAAGGCATCAGGACTGAGCATCGCCACAGTGAACCGGCAGGTCACGAGCCTGCTGGACCTCGGGATCCTGCGCGAACGCGCAGACCTGACGGCCTCCGGTGCAATCGGGCGTCCGCGGGTTCCGTTCGAGGTCAATCACGAGCCGTACCTGACCGTCGGCATCCACATCGGTGCCGTAGTCACCAGCATCATCGCCAGCGACATTCGTGGCAAGGTGCTCGGCGCCGTCGAGATTCCGACGCCCGCCACCAATTCCGCTGTCGCACTTGCCACCATTGCGCGGTCGGCCAAATCGTTTGCCTCACGGTGGCACAAGCGCCGCCCGCTCGCCGTCGGCGTGGCAATCGGCGGTCGCGTCGATTCAGCGACCGGAGTAGTCGATCACCCGCGTCTGGGGTGGAAGGGCGCCAAGGTCGGGTCCATCATCGGGGCCGGCTTGGACCTCCCCGTTTCGGTTGCCGCACACGTCGAGGCGATGGCCGCGTCGGAACTCCTGCTCAGTATCGACCGCGCCGAGGCTCCGACACCGGGAACCACCGGTCTGTACTTCTACGCCCGTGAAACCGCCGGTATCGCAATCACTTTCGAAGGACGAGTGCATACTCCGTCCAGCGGGCCCGGTTCGATCGCGCACCTCCCCACCGGCTCGTCGGCGCGGTGCACCTGCGGCGCGGTGGGTTGCTTGGAAGCGACGATCAGCGACCGCGCGGTCGTCGCGCAGGCGCTGTCTTCGGGCGCAGTGATCCAGGGCAGTGAGCGTGTCACGATCGCCGATGTCTATCGTGCTGCGTCGGCGGGTTCCATTCCGGCCCACGAACTTCTGGTCGACCGGGCGCGCGTGCTCGGCCGGACAGTGGCGATGTTGCGTGACCTGTTCAACCCGGATCGGGTGATCCTCGGTGGTCAGGCGTTCACCGACTATCCGGCCGGCGTGCCGCACGTCGCCGAGGCTTTCTCGTCGGCATCCTCCTTGGAGCGCAAGGACATTCGTATCACTGGTTTCGGCAATCGCGTTCAGGAATACGCCTCGACGGTCGTGTCATTGAGCTCGCTGTTCGCCGACCCGGCGGCGGCCATGCGGCGTGCGTCGGCCGTCTGACTGCGAAGAAGGCAGTCAGAGTTCCGGTCGATCGAGCACCCGCAACCATGAACCGTCGGGCTGGCGGCGCGCCACCTGTGTACGTCCGCCGGTTCCGTCGGAAGGTTTGGTCGAGGTCATGGCGAGGTCGTCGCTGATCACGGTCGGTAGGGCGTCCTCGACGGTGAATGTCGGTGCCGCTGCGAGCATCTGAGAAATCACTTCGCGGATAGCCTGACGGCCGATCGTGAGGGATCCGGGTGGAAACGCCATCACAGCGTTTTCCTCGTACAGTCCGGCGACAGCGTCTGCGTTTCCGGCGTTCGCGAACTGGACGAAGAGTCGGGCAATGTCTTCGGGGGTTGCGGCCCTCTGAACTTCATGTGTTGTTGTCATGCTTCCATCGTGCAAGCACAGTTTCGATAAGTCCAAGATCTAGTTTGTCTCAAAGCTAGAATCAACAGTTATGGAACTTCGGCAGCTCGAATACTTCGTCACGGTAGCGGAGGAAGCCAATTTCACCCGCGCCGCCGAGCGGCTTCACGTGGCCCAGCCGGGTGTGAGTGCGCAGGTCAAAAGACTGGAACGTGAGCTGGGGCAAGAGTTGCTCGATCGTAGTGGTCGAACCGTTCGTCTGACCGACGCCGGGCGAGCCGTCCTCCCACACGCCCGCGCTGCACTTGCTTCCGTGCAAAGCAGTCGCGACGTTGTCGACGCCCTGAACGGACTGGTTCGGGGCTCCGTTTCGGTCGGGATGGTCACCGCCTGCGCTTCCGCCGATCTGACCGATCTGCTCAGTCGTCTACACACCAGGCACCCAGGTTTGGACATTTCGCTTGCCGAGGACGATTCGCGCAGCCTGCTTGCCGGAGTGGTGGACGGAACCTTCGACATAGCCGTCATCGGGGTTGCGGGTGAGCTACCGGAAGGCCTCGAATCGAGGGTGATCACCGACGAACGACTGGTGGCCGGAGTGGCGGCGGATCATCCGCTGGCCGAGTTGTCGTCTCTGCCGTTTGCCGAACTCGCCATACGATCGGTCATCTGTCTTCCGGAGGGAACCGGTATCAGGACGTGTCTGGACTTCGCGTGCGCCGCGGCCGGCACGAAGCCGACGGTTGCGCTCGAGGCAAGCAACCTCGGCATCATCGTTTCGTTGGCCGCACAGGGGCTGGGAATGGCTGTGCTTCCCGAGTCGGCGGTAGGGGAGTTGCATCGGATCGATCTCGAGCCTGAAGCTCGATCTCGGTTGGAATTGGTCTGGCGTTCGTCGGGCGGCAAGAACCCGGCGGCATCCGCTCTCATCGATCTTGCGAGAGCTGTTCCCGCCGAGTGAGTTCGGCCTGCGCCCGATCCAATCCGCCGTGCTCGAGAGCGGCCAATCGTGATCTGTCCTTCCAGACTATGGTGCCGCGTCGCCGGACGATAACCGACATGGTTCCACCGAGATGCTCGAGCGCTCCGGGTACGTTTCGACGCTCGGCAGGAATGGGTACCGGAAGTATGTGCGCGTCGGCGATGGGCGCGGTCCCGTCGATGTCGACGCTCCACTTTCGGCTGTAACCCCGAAGCGTCCAGCGATCGTCGGACACGGTCGTCTCCACCTGTGACGTCAGCGGATTGCCCAACCGCAACACCGTGCCGTCTGGCAAGGCGACCACCACGGCGGTGACTTCGGTGCGCAGAGGCCCAGCGCTGACCTGGCCGCCGGCGAACGCCACGCAGGCCCGTGGATCGGTGAATCCCTGGGCCTGCCCCCACCACCAGGATTCCGGGAATCCTCCCTTTCCCCAGTTCTTCTCGCCGTACACCTGTGCTCCGGTGAGATCCCAGCTGTGCCCGTCGATGACGGCGCTTCCCTCGACCCGGCCGCCGAGAAGCCACGGATGCCAGTACTGATTGAGTGCGGGAACAGATTGGAAGTAGCTCGATCCGCCGAAGCGGCGGTGCGGCCAGAATCGCTGATTACTGATCCGCACATCGAGATGGCTGTCGCCGAAATCGACCTGCAGTTGATCGGCGTTGCCACGGAAAGCGTTGTCGGCGTGAGCGCCCAGGATGCGGGGATCGGCCGATCCACCCGGGTACTCGGCGGTCCGGAGGAATCCGCCCGGATGCGCCGCGAGACCGAGCGTCGACCAGTTGCCACCGTCGGACTTGTTGATTCCGGCGAGCGCAATCACCACCCGTCCGGTCTCCGGCATCGTGAATCGCCAGAAGTAACCCTCCATCGCAACGTCATGGGAGGCAAGCAGATTGCCGAACGGAAGGGTGGCACCGGAGGCGCGGTACGAGGGAAGCTTCACGGTCCCAGAACTGCCTGTGATGCGGTGACCTGAGCGACGAGGCGGCCCTCGTCACGAATCTCGGTCACGACCGCGACGGTGCTGCGCCCCGCGTGCAATGGACGGGCAGTTGCGGTGACCGTGCCTTTGCGAACCCCACGGGTGAACACGGTCGACGAACTGGTGGTGGACGTACTTGCGCCGGGCGGAAGATTGAGGAATGCACAGACGGCGCCGACGCTGTCTGCCAGCGTCATCAAGGCGCCGCCGTGCATTCCGTTGCCGGCGGTGGTGCGGTGGCTGTCCCAATCCAGATGGCCGACAACCTGTTCGGGTGCCGCGCTGTCCAACTGAATTCCGGTGTGAACTGCAAAAGGCATGCTCGCGACAAGTTGTTCGAGGTCCATGCCTACCGATGGTAACGAGCCGCCGAAACCTCCGTCGGGACTTCGGTTTATCGAAGGTGAAGACTCAGAGGGGAAGGGCGGTTTCCGACAGCCCCTCCGGCGCGTTTCGGCGACGGAACCACTCGGTACCGAATGCCGCGGCGAGTTGCTCCGTCGGCATTTCCAGGAACGGGCCGAAATCGCCGACCTGCGTTGCGTGCGCGTGCATGGCCGCACGCTTGGACGAGATCACCGAACTGACATCGACGGCGGTGGTGAGTTGGTCTGCCGGAAGCCCGAACGATTCGATATCCGGCGGCTGCGCCTCCTCGGTCCACTCGGGGTTGGCCTGCATCAGCATCTTCATGTGATCGCGGTTGGTGGACGCTTCGTAGACGAACGGCGTGCCCGCGAGTTCCGCGGCCCGAACTCCGACGTGGTGAACCTGGATGTGATCCGGGTGCCCGTATCCGCCGTTGGGGTCGTAGATGGTCAGGACATCGGCGTTCTCCTCACGAAGAACCTCGGCCAGACGCTCGGCTGCCTTCTCGACGTCGACGTTGCAGAACGCTTCCGGATTCTCGTTCTCGGGCGTACCCACCATCCCCGAATCCGGGTAGTGCAGGGACACGACGCGATTGGCGCCCAACGCGTCGGTGGACGCCTCGAGCTCACGGCTGCGGCGCTGAGCCAATGTCTCGTATTCGTCCAACAGTCCGTCGGGGAATTCACCGAGAGCACCGTCGGTAGCGGTGACGACTACGACGCGGTGACCTGCGTCGGCGGCCATTCTCATCACGCCGCCCGTTGTGAAAACTTCGTCATCGGGATGGGCGTGGAAACACACCAGGACACTCATTCGCGCAATCGTAAGGCAAGTTACCGACAGGTCAACCCGAGCGCACAGTGAAAACGATTTGTCGAGTCGGCCTCGACTCTGTGAACCTTGTTCAGTGCACGAGAAGCTGACATGAGCGAATCCACCAACAAAGGCCTGCTGAGCGCCTACCGCGAGATATTCTCGGCCCCCGGATCGGTCGCATTCTCGGCCGCCGGATTTGTCGCAAGGCTGCCGATCGCGATGATCGGCATCGGAATCGTGACGATGATCTCGCAACTTCGTGGTGACTACGCGCTCGCCGGCGCGCTCGCCGCGGTTTTTGCGCTCTCGTCGGCGATCATCGCGCCCGCAGTCTCGCGCGCGGTCGACCGCTTCGGACAGAGGGCGGTCCTGCCGATTGCCGCGGCCGTAAGCGTCACCGCGATCGGGGCTCTGTTGCTCGCAGTCCGGATGGAAGCGCCCGACTGGCTGCTTTTCGTCCTGGTAATTCCCGGCGGCGCCACCCCGACGATCGGGGCGATGATTCGCGCCAGGTGGGTCGCGATCTACGTCGGAAAACCTCAGCTGCGCACCGCCTTCGCGTTCGAATCGGTGGTGGACGAGCTCTGCTTCGTGGCGGGCCCGGTCATCTCGGTGGGTCTGAGCATCGGGCTCTTCCCCGAGGCTGGACCACTTGCAGGGTTGATTCTGCTGGTCACGGGGACCCTGCTGCTGGTCATCCAGCGCGGAACGGAGCCGAAGGTGCATCCGCGTCGACCCGGCCGCGGACGGTCGGTACTCGGTAACCACGTGATGTGGATCGTCATCGTGATCATGGTGATGCTCGGAACGATCTTCGGCGTCATCGACGTCGGCGCCATCGCGTTCACCGAGGAACAGAATTCACCTGGCTCCGCGACGCTGGTCCTCGCGTTGTTCGCCGGCGGTTCGGGAATCGCGGGACTGATCTTCGGATCGATGCACCCGGCGCGATCGCTGCGTGGGCAATTGATGATCGCGTCCGCCGCGGTCGCCCTTCTCAGCGTCCCGCTTCTCCTGGTCGGAAACGTGGCCGCACTTGCGGGCGCGTACGTCCTGGCCGGCGCGACCATCGCTCCGACGCTCATCATCGCGACAGCCCTGGTCGAGCAGATCGTCCCACCGGAAAAGCTCACGGAGGGAATGACCCTGACGGTCACCGGTCTGGGCGTCGGCGTGGCGCTCGGCTCTGCGCTGGCCGGGCAACTGATCGACCGCTACGACGTCTCCTCCGCCTACATGCTCGCCGTCGGCGCCGCAGTCGCAGCCTCTATCGTGACGGCATGTCTATTCGTGAAGCCGTCAGCGTCGACGGCACGTCCATCGTCTATCGAGTAACCGGAAATTCGGCGGGGACCCCGCTGGTGCTGCTGCACGGCTGGGCTCAGTCGTCACAGTGCTGGGGGGAGCAGGTCCTCGCGGACCTGGCAGAGGACTACCGCTTGATCGCCGTCGATCTGCGCGGCCACGGTTACTCCGATGCGCCCGAATCCGGATACGACGACTCCGCGAACTGGGCCGGCGACGTCGCGGCGGTTCTCGCTGCCGAAGGCGTCACCGAGAACGCGATCCTGCTCGGCTGGTCGTACGGCGGTCTGGTGATCTGCGATTACCTGGCAGCGCACGGAACCGGAGCGGTGGCGGGTGCGGTTTTGGTCGGTGCGATCACCAGCATCGGGCGCGGTGAGAAGGGCGGCAAGGTCGGCTCGGCGATGCGGAGTGCGGTTCCCGGCGCGATGTCCGAAGATCCCCGCGAGGCGATCCGGGCACTCGGTGCTTTCGGCAACGCGCTCACCGGCCCACCCGAGGGCAAGGGCGCAGCGTCGCAGGCATTGTTCGGGTACAGCCTTTCGACGCGTCCGCGGGTGCGCGCAGCGTTGTTCAACCGTGCCGTCGGTCACGACGACCTGCTCCGCAACCTGGACATCCCGGTCCTCGTTCTGCACGGAACCGAGGACTCCGTCGTCGACGTGAGTGCAGGTAAGCACGCCGAGGAATTGATTCCCAAGTCGCAGGCGTCGTACTGGGAAGGCTGCAATCACGGCCCGTTCGTGGAGGATCCGACACGATTCGTGTCCGAAGTCCGAACCTTCATCTCGAGCCTCGGTTAGAGTTCGCGCCCGGTGAGGGGGCAGTATGGAGTGGTGACGCCCATGCACATTTCGCGCCCTCGCCGGGTGGCCGTTCTCTCGGTCCACACCTCGCCATTGGCGCAACCCGGCACCGGTGACGCGGGGGGGATGAATGTCTACGTTCTGCAATCCGCCATTCAGCTCGCCAAACGTGGCGTCGAGGTGGAAATATTCACCCGCGCGACGTCTTCCGCGGACGCGCCCGTCGTGGACGCCGCTCCCGGGGTGCGGGTTCGCAACATCGCGGCCGGTCCCTTCGAAGGACTGGACAAGGCAGATCTCCCGACTCAACTGTGTGCCTTCGTCGCGGGAGTTCTTCGGGAGGAAGCGCGACGCGAACCCGGGTACTACAGCCTGATTCACTCGCACTACTGGTTGTCCGGGCAGGTCGGCTGGCTGGCCCGCGACCGTTGGGGCGTGCCCCTCGTCCACACCGCTCACACCCTCGCGGCAGTGAAGAATCTTTCGCTGGCCGAGGGGGACACCCCGGAGCCCGCAGCACGGCAGATCGGCGAGCAGCAAGTTGTCGCCGAATCCGATCGGCTGGTCGCCAACACCACCGACGAAGCCAAAGCGCTGCACGAGTTGTACGGCGCAGATCCCACGCGTATCGACGTTGTTGCGCCGGGCGCCGACCTCACCCGCTATCGACCAGGTGACCGCGATGCTGCCCGCGCGTTGTTGGGATTGAACCCCAGCGAAGTGGTCGTGACATTCGTCGGCCGCATCCAACCGCTCAAAGCGCCGGACGTGCTGTTGCGTGCTGCAGCAGAAGTGATCAGCCGCCGGCCCGGTTTGCCCCTGCGCATCCTTGTTGTCGGTGGGCCTTCCGGCACCGGTCTCGCGCGGCCGGACGTGTTGATCGAACTGGCACGTTCGCTCGGCATCACGGCGCAAGTGACGTTCTTGCCGCCGCAGGCACCAGAGCGTCTCGCCGATGTCTACCGTGCCTCGGATCTGGTTGCGGTGCCGAGCTATTCGGAGTCCTTCGGGTTGGTCGCCATCGAAGCTCAAGCCTGCGGGACCCCGGTGATCGCCGCCGATGTCGGCGGACTGGGAGTGGCCGTACGCAACGGTGAGACGGGCCTGCTGGTTCAAGGACACCGCACCGAAGACTGGGCCGGCGCCCTCGAATCTTTGGTGACAACGCCGACGCGCTTGTCCGAACTCGCCGCGCAGGCACCGCGTCACGCCGAGAATTTCTCGTGGGAACACACCGCGGACGGTTTACTCGAGAGCTATCGCAAAGCCGCAGTCAACTACAACAACGGAACCGGTCCCAGCGACTTCTCGCCCCGCCGTGCGCGGGGTCTGTGGCGTCTGCGCCGGACCGGGGGAGTGCGTACATGAGCAGCATTTCGGACACTATCGAGCAGGCCCTCACCGAGCGCGAACTCGAGTTCACCAGGAAAGACGACGCGCATTTCATCGTCGAACTTCCCGGCGAGCACAAACTCAAGACGTCGACTCTGCTCACCGTCGGCAATCACGGCGTGCGGGTCGAGGCATTCGTGTGCCGCAAGGTGGACGAGAACTTCGAAGGCGTCTACAAGTTCTTGCTCAAGCGCAACCGCCGTCTGTACGGGGTGGCGTACACGCTCGACAAGGTCGGGGACATCTACCTGGTCGGCAAGATCGCCGAGCATGCCGTGACCGGCGATGAACTCGATCGAGTGCTCGGTCAGGTTCTCGAAGCCGCCGACGGCGATTTCAACGTCATCCTCGAACTCGGTTTCTCTTCGTCGATCAAGCGTGAGTGGGCGTGGCGGGTGTCGCGAGGTGAGTCGCTGGCGAATCTCGAACCGTTCAAGCACCTCATCGAGGAGGAGCCCGCGCAAAGCTGACAGAGCGGGGTGAGACACATTGCTGATGTGTCACGTAAAGTGACCTTTACTTGTGACTGTCATCACGGAATAATACTGTTCCCGTGAGTCACAGTAAGTTGGTCACACCACCCTGCCGCGCAACTTTTCGAGGAGCACAGTGAGCTTCAAGAGTCCGTTCCCCGACGTTGAAATCCCCAACCTCAGCGTCTACGACTTCCTGTTCGGAAACACCGACCCCGCAGACCTCGACAAAACGGCATTCGTCGAGGGCAGTTCTGGCGCAGTCACCACATACGCTTCGCTGATCGCACAGATCAACGGCGTTGCAGGCGCTCTCGCAGCGCGCGGACTCGCCGTCGGAGACGTGGTCGGGTTGCATTCGCCCAACGTCCCGGCCTTCGGATCCGTCTTCCACGGCATCCTTCGTGCCGGTGGTGTCGCGACCACCATCAACGCTCTCTACACCGCCGAGGACATCGCCAAGCAGCTCACCGATTCCAAGGCCAAGTTCCTCTTCACCGTCTCGCCGCTGCTGCCGCAGGCCAAGGCAGCCGCCGATCAGGTCGGCATCCCCGCTGAGAACGTGTTCGTGCTCGACGGCGCCGAAGGCCATCTGTCGCTGCGAGATCTGCTCGGCGAGGGTGCAGCGGCGCCCGAGATCTCCTTCGACCCGGCCACCCAGCTCGCGGTGCTGCCGTACTCGTCGGGCACCACCGGCCGGCCCAAGGGCGTCATGCTCACCCATCGCAATCTCGTGGCCAACGTCTGCCAGATCATCCCGCGGATGGGGATCGAGACCGACGACAAGATCCTGGCGGTCCTGCCGTTCTTCCACATCTACGGCATGACGGTGCTGCTCAACGCCGCGCTGTATCGCCGCGCGAGCCTCATCACGATGCCGAAGTTCGATCTCGTCGAGTTCTTGCGGATCGTCGCCGAGCAGAAGTCGACGTACATCTTCGTCGCGCCGCCGGTTGCCGTCGCGCTGGCCAAGCACCCACTGGTCGACCAGTACGACCTCTCGAGCGTGCACACCATCTTCTCCGGTGCGGCCCCGCTCGACGCGGCGCTCGGCAAGGCCGTCGCAGACCGCTTGAAGTGCCACGTCCGCCAGGGCTACGGCATGTCCGAGATGAGCCCCGTCTCGCACGCGATCCCGTTTGATCGTGACGACATCGCACTCGACACCTGCGGTCCCACCATCGCCAACATGGAATGCAAGCTCGTCGACCCGGGAACGGGCGAAGAGGTCGCGTACCCGGCACTCGGCACGGACGGGGTCAGCGAGCCCGGTGAACTGTGGTGCAAGGGCCCGAACATCATGGTGGGCTACCTCGGCAACGACCAGGCCACCAAGGACACCCTCGACGACGACGGTTACCTGCACACCGGTGACATCGCGACCGTCGACGGCGACGGCGTCGTCAAGATCGTCGATCGACTCAAGGAACTGATCAAGTACAAGGGCTACCAGGTTCCCCCGGCCGAACTCGAGGCTCTGCTGCTGACGCATCCGCAGATCGCCGACGCCGCCGTGATCGGTGTGCTCGACGCCGAGGGTGAAGAGGTACCGAAGGCATTCGTCGTGCTCCAGGACGGCGCCGAGTTGACCGAAGCCGACGTGATCTCGTTTGTCGCCGAGCGCGTCTCGCCGCACAAGAAGGTCCGCCAGGTTTCGTTCATCAGCACCGTGCCGAAATCCGCGGCCGGAAAGATCCTCCGCAAGGATCTGCGAACTGCGGAAGTAGCCTCGAGCTGATTTCCAGACAGGGTTGATCAAGAAGGGTTCCGGTACTCGTGCCAGGATGAACGCCATGAGTATCGGAACCCTGGTCCTGCTCCGCCACGGCGAGAGCGAATGGAATGCGCTCAATCTGTTCACCGGCTGGGTGGACGTACACCTGACAGACAAGGGCATGGCCGAGGGCAAGCGCGCCGGCGAACTGCTCGCCGAGCACAACCTGTTGCCCGACGTTCTCTACACGTCTCTCCTCCGCCGTGCGATCAGCACCGCCAACCTCGCACTCGACGCCGCCGATCGCCACTGGATCCCGGTAGTTCGCGACTGGCGCCTCAACGAGCGCCACTACGGCGCTCTCCAGGGCAAGAACAAGGCTCAGACCAAGGAAGAGTACGGAAACGAGCAGTTCATGCTCTGGCGTCGTAGCTACGACACCCCGCCGCCCGCCATCGAAGCCGGCAGCGAGTACAGCCAGGACACCGATCCCCGGTACGCGAACCTCGACGAGGTTCCCTTGACCGAGTGCCTGCTCGACGTCGTCAAGCGTCTGATCCCGTACTGGGAGGACACCATCTCCCAGGAGCTGCTCGCCGGCCGGAACGTGCTGGTCACCGCGCACGGCAACTCGCTGCGTGCATTGGTCAAGCACCTCGACGGCATCTCGGACGAGGACATCGCGGGCCTGAACATCCCCACCGGAATCCCGCTGCGCTACGACCTCGACGAGAACCTGAAGCCCCTCAACCCGGGTGGCACTTACCTGGATCCGGAGGCCGCCGCTGCCGGCGCCGCCGCGGTGGCGAATCAGGGCGGAAAGTAGCAACCCGATGATGTGCGTCGAGGCCCCCCGAACAGTGTTTTCGGGGGGCCTCGGCCAACAACAGATGAACGACGAACCAACGCCGTCCACCTGGCGGATTACGTGGGCGGGAACGTCCGAACCCGCCGTAACCGACACTTCGCGCGAACGTACGATTGCGCCGTGAGTGTCGTGATTGCAGTGCTGCTGGTCGTGGTCGCCGGCTTGGTTGGCTACCTCGTCGGCGGGGTGCTGGTGCCAAGGCTGTCGTCGCGCCAGAGTCAGCGCTCCGACGAACAGACCGGGCTCACGATGTCCCAGGTCCTCGACCTCATCGTGCTGGCGTCGGAAAGCGGTATCGCCGTCGTCGACGGTTTCCACGACGTCGTTCTCTTCAACCCTCGCGCCGAAGAACTCGGCCTGGTCAAGAATCGTCTGGTGGACGAGCGAGCGTGGCGGGCAGCGCAGGAAGTCCTGCGGACAGGTCAGACCGTCGAGGTGGATCTGACAGCGCAGACCGCGCAGCGCGGCCGCGACAAGATTGCCGTTCGTGGCACCGCTCGGCTGCTCAGCAAGGACGACCGCAACTTCGTGGTTCTGTTCGCCGACGACGATTCCGAGCAGGTCCGCATGGAGGCGACACGACGCGATTTTGTCGCGAACGTCAGCCACGAACTGAAGACCCCGGTCGGCGCGATGAGTTTGCTCGCGGAGGCACTGCTCGAATCCGCCGACGATCCGGAGTCGGTGCGCCACTTCGGCGAACGGGTACTCGGTGAGTCGATTCGTCTGGGCAAGATGGTCACCGAGTTGATTGCTCTCTCGCGTCTGCAAGGTGCCGAGAAGCTGCCGGATCTCGACGTGGTCGACGTCGACACGGTGGTGTCCGAGGCGCTGTCGCGGGCGAATCTGTCGGCCGAGGCCGCCGGGATCACCGTCACCACCGACCATCCGAGCGGGCTCGAGGTGCTCGGGGATCAGACCCTTCTCGTGACTGCACTGTCCAACCTCATCGAGAACGCTATTGCTTACTCGCCCAAGGGTTCTCCGGTATCTGTCAGTCGGTCGGTGCGAGGCGACAATGTCGCGATCGCGGTCACCGACCGAGGTGAGGGCATCGCGAAAGCGGATCAGGAGCGAGTGTTCGAGAGATTCTTCCGCGTGGACAAGGCGCGGTCACGGCAGACCGGTGGAACTGGTCTGGGGCTGGCGATCGTCAAACATGTCGCGGCCAATCACAACGGCTCCATCGAATTGTGGAGCAAACCGGGAACAGGGTCTACCTTCACGTTGCAGATACCGGCACACGTGGAGTCGGACGACGACATCGACTCTGACGACGCGGGAACCGCCGGTTCCACGCGGATCGGCAGACGAGAACAAGGCAGTAGAGAAAACGGCATGGAGGCCAAACGATGACTAGTGTGCTGATCGTGGAGGACGAGGAGTCCTTGGCGGACCCGCTGGCGTTCCTGCTCCGCAAGGAAGGCTTCGAGACCACCATCGTCAACGACGGACCGTCGGCGTTGGCGGAATTCGATCGCTCCGGAGCGGACATCGTCCTGCTCGACCTCATGCTGCCCGGCATGAGTGGCACGGACGTCTGCAAGGCGCTGCGGTCGCGTTCCGGCGTTCCCGTCATCATGGTGACGGCGCGCGACAGTGAGATCGACAAGGTCGTCGGCCTGGAACTCGGTGCGGACGACTATGTGACCAAACCGTATTCGGCGCGCGAGCTGATCGCCCGCATCCGTGCGGTGCTGCGCCGCGGGGTGGAGAACGAGGCAGACCTCGCCTCCGACAACGGTGTGCTCGAGGCCGGACCGGTACGGATGGACGTCGAGCGTCACGTCGTGCAGGTCGCAGGTAACCCGGTGACGTTGCCGCTCAAGGAGTTCGACCTCCTCGAGTACCTGCTCCGCAACTCCGGCCGGGTGCTGACCCGCGGACAGTTGATCGACCGCGTCTGGGGAGCCGACTACGTCGGTGACACCAAAACCCTTGACGTACACGTGAAACGGTTGCGTTCGAAGATCGAATCGGATCCGGCCAAGCCGGAACATCTGGTCACCGTCCGCGGATTGGGTTACAAGCTCGAAGCGTGATCGAACCTCGTCGAGAAGAAATGTCGAGAAAGACTTCAGCCGCTCACACGATCGTGTGAGCGGCTGAAATCTTTTCGTTTACGTGGAGTCAGCCCTGAGCTTTGTTCTGAGCGATCGTGGTCGCCGGGTGGACCGCTATGAGGCCGAGGCCGGCGCGACGCCTGCAGAGGCGAGCCAGCTCGTCGTACGCGCGCTTTCCGAGAAGCTCCGTCAGTTCCGGCCCGTAGGACTGCCAGACTTGCCGCTCCCCGACATGAGCGTCGGGGGAGCCGGAGCAGTACCAGGCGAGGTCGTCGCCGCCCTCACCCCAGCCGCGGCGGTCGTACTCGGTGATCGTGGTCTTGAGGATCTGCACGCCGTCCGGCCGGTCGACCCAGTCCTGAGTGCGGCGGATGGGTAGCTGCCAGCACACGTCCGGCTTCACCTCGAGCGGCTCGATGCCCTTCCTCAGCGCCATCGAGTGAAACGCGCAGCCGGGACCGCCCGCAAAACCCGGCCGGTTCTGGAAAATGCACGCACCCTTGTAGCGGCGGGTGCGCAGTGCGGGCTCGTCCTCGAGGTCGTCTTCTTCGACGTAGCCCTTCTTGCCGAGACCCTTTTCCATGTACTGCCAGTCTTCGGCTGTGAGCATTTTCACTGACGCATCGAGCTTGTCCTGATCCTCCTGATCGGAGAGGAAAGCGCCGTGCGAGCAGCAGCCGTCGTCCGGGCGGTCGCCGATGATGCCCTGACACGCCGGCGTGCCGAACACGCAGGTCCAATGCGAGAGCAACCACGTCATATCAGCGGAAATGAGGTGCTCGGAGTTATCCGGATCGACAAATTCGACCCACTCGCGCGGGAAATCGAGATCGACCTCGGGGCTCGGAGTCATCTTGTGGGACCGGTCTGGGTTACCTGCTGTCACAAGGGCCGACGGTAGACCCAGTAACGTGGCGATGTGCGACTAGGGGTACTCGACGTCGGAAGCAATACCGTCCATCTATTGGTTGTGGACGCCCATCGGGGCGGCCACCCAACACCCATGAGCTCGACCAAGTCCACGTTGAGGCTGGCAGAGAACACCGACGACCGCGGCGATATCACCACGTCAGGAGCTGATCGGTTGGTGTCGACGGTCTCCGAATTCGCCGGTATCGCCAAGACGTCCGGGTGCGAGGAAATGATGGCTTTTGCCACTTCCGCCGTCCGTGACGCCAACAATTCCGAAGCCGTGCTCGCCCGCGTTCGCGCGGAAACCGGAGTCAATCTCGAGGTTCTCTCCGGGGTCGACGAAGCCCGCTTGACCTTTCTGGCCGTGCGCCGCTGGTACGGCTGGAGCGCCGGACGCATCCTGAACCTGGACATCGGCGGCGGCTCGCTCGAACTCACCGCAGGTGGTGACGAGGATCCGGACGTCGCCTTCTCACTGCAACTCGGTGCCGGACGGTTGACACGCGACTGGCTACAGGCCGATCCGCCGGGCAAGCGCCGGGTCGCTGTCTTGCGTGACTGGCTCGACGCGGAGTTGGTCGGACCAGCCAAAGAACTGCGTGCCGCAGGCGACTGGGACCGCACGGTCGGGACGTCGAAGACCTTCCGATCGTTGGCTCGGCTCACCGGCGCGGCCCCCTCGGCCGCAGGCCCCCGGGCAAAACGGACCCTGACTTCCAGCGGACTCAGGCAACTCATAGCCTTCATATCCAGGATGACGGCAGCGGACCGTGCAGAATTGGAAGGAGTGAGCTCAGATCGGTCACAGCAGATTGTGGCCGGCGCGCTCATCGCAGAGGCAACCATGCGGGCGCTCGGAGTGGACGAACTGGAAATTTGTCCCTGGGCGCTGCGTGAGGGTCTGATTCTGCGAAAGCTCGACACAGAAATGGGCGGTGAATTGGTGGTGAGTGCTTGATGACCGAAGACAGTCAGCAGATTTCCGTAGCGGAACTGCTCAAGCGGAACGGTCAGAGCGTCGAATCCCGAGGTGGACGACGCCGGCGCGGCGTAGCCGGTGGCATCTCCGTCGCCGAACTGACGGGTGAGATCCCGATCGTTCGCCAGTCGGGATCGCGCGCGGCAGCCGAGCCCGAGTCGGCTGAACCAGCAGCGTCCGAGCAGGCAACCGCAGCACCTGAAACCGCTGCACCTTCTGCGCCGGCCGAGACTGTTGCGGAAACCGCAAAGCCCACCGCGCCGGCACCGAAGGTTCCCGCCGACCGCACCGCCGCCTTCGCCGTCTCGTTCGACGATGATGACGACGATGACGAACCGCAGGCACCCAAGGCTGAATCGAAGCCGGTTGCCGCGCCGCCGGTCACCACCCCGAAGCCGACTTCCACACCGTCGCCGGGACAGACCTCGAAGTCCTCGCCCGGACAGTGGGTGAGCCGGGCACCGCTCGGCTCCTCGTCGCCGACGCAGGTAACGCAGGAACCGGCACTGCTGTCGGGTCAGACGCTGGCAGGCGACCTGATGCGTCAGGAGCGTGCCGCAAACCAGTCGCCGTCGTTGCGTCCGCCGATCCTGCCGCCGCGTGTCTCTACTCCCGTCGTCAAGACACCTACTCCTGCTCCGGCCGCTCCGGACGACAGCACCGAACTGATCGACAAGATCGCAGACGCGGATGCCGGCGAGGCCGAATCGACCTCCGCGGTCGATCTGGTCAAGGCACCGGCAGTCGCTGACAGTGCAAAAAAGTCCAGTGCCGTCGCGGAGTCCGACGTCGAAGCCGAACCGGCAGCGGAAGAGGCAGGCGAGCGCAACTCGATCCGTGAATGGGCAGTGCTTGCCGGTCAGGTTGTTGTTGCACTGATCGTCGGCGGCGCGATGTTCAAGGGCTTCGAGAAGCTGTGGGACATGCTGCCGTGGGTGGCGTTGGTGCTCGCGCTGATCGTGATTGTCGGCTTGGTGGCCGTGGTGCGGGTTCTGCGCAAGACGGACGACATCACGAGTTTTGTGATCGCGGTGGTCGTCGGCATGATCGTGACGCTCGGTCCATTGGCGTTCTTGTTGACTTCGGGTTGATCGGACGATGATCGGGGGATCGCAGCGCATGATTCGTCGGCCGATAGCCGTCGGCTTGTCGACGGCTTCGGTGTATCCGGAGAACACGGAAGCGGCATTTCGTTACGCCGCCGATCTGGGATACGACGGTGTCGAACTGATGGTGTGGGCCGAATCCGTCAGCCAGGACGTCGGTGCTGTTGCTGCCCTCGTTCGCAAATATGCGATCCCGGTGCAGGCTGTGCATGCGCCGTGTCTGCTGATTTCGCAGCGCGTGTGGGGTTCCGATCCGGTCGAGAAACTCGAGCGTTCGGTTCGCACCGCCGAAACCTTGGGTGCCACGACGGTGGTCGTCCACCCGCCGTTCCGGTGGCAGCGCAAGTACGCCGAAGGCTTCGCCGAACAGGTTGTCGACCTCGAATCGAAGAGCAGCGTCGTCGTGGCGGTGGAGAACATGTTCCCCATGCGCGCGGACAGCTTCTTCGGCGGCAAGGACAAATCTGCGGAGCGTTTACGCAAACGGGGTGGTCCAGGCGCGGCGCTGTCGGCATTCAGTCCGTCGTACGACCCGACCGATTCCGATCACGCGCACTACACACTCGACCTGTCGCACACCGCGACGGCGGGCATGGATGCCTTGGAGTTGGCCTCGCGTATGGGTAGGGGACTCGAGCATCTGCACCTGGCCGACGGTCGTGGGGCGTCGATGGACGAGCACTTGATCCCGGGGCATGGTTCACAGCCGTGCGCGGAGTTGTGTCAGCAGTTGGCCGCGAGCGAATTCAGCGGCCAGGCCGTCATCGAGATCAACACTCAGAACGCGCGCACCCGGCGGGAGCGGTCCTCGATGCTGGCGCAGGCGCTCGCGTTTGCACGCGAGCACCTGGCACGTTCAGCGGTGGCCGGCAAGTAGCGCAGCCTCGAACTGCGTGCGCACCTTCTCCACGTGCGCGTCGAGGTCCTTGGTCTCCCAGCCTTCGGTCGAGATGGGATCGAGCACCGAGACGTAGACCGGGCCCGGATGAGCGACAAGCGAATTGCGCCACATCCTTTCGCCCGCGTTGTGAATCACCACGGGCACGATCGGCACACCGGCCTGGATCGCCAAGTGGAATCCACCCTTTTTGAAAGGGCCCAGGCGTGGCGTCGGAGAACGGGTGCCCTCCGGAGCGATGACTATCGAGACGCCGTTCTTCAGCTTGTCGACCGCCGGTTGCAATGCGGCCTTCGCTTTTGTGGTGTCGGTACGGTCGATGTACGCGACGTCGAGCAATGCGCCGACCGGCATGAACCGCGGATCGCTTGCCGCTTCCTTCTTCGCGACACCGGTCACGTCACGCTTTATGACGGTGCCGAGGACCAACATGTCCAGGGAACTCTGATGATTGAACATGAACACCGCCGGGCGGTGATCCCACACGTTGTGCTCGCCGTCGATCTCGACGTCGATGCCGAGCAGCGAGAGCGAGATGTCGGGACCGTACGTTCCGACGAGGTTCGCGCCCAGTTGTCGGTTGCCGGTGACGATGCCCGCCGACGCGCCGAGGGCGGCGGTGGCAGCAAGCGCGCCCATGGCCGTCGCCGTTCGGATCGTGGAGATCGGGGTAGCGCCTCGTTGCGGTTTACGCAGGCTGACCGAAGGCCAGTGATTGCGCAACGCGATCTTGGCCAGGCCACGATCGGGATTCAACGCGACAGGTCGCCCGACGGCCTCGAGCATGAAAACATCTTCGACACCGTTGGAGTAGGCAAATGCGTTCTTCAAGTCGGCGCCCATCGTCTCGGCATATTCCGCAAGGGCATTGGCCTTGGCCGGACCCCACAGAGCGGGTGAGGACAGTTCGCCGGTCAGCATTCCGTCGACGACTTCGGGTTCGGTACACAGCACGTCTTCGATGTCGAGATCTTCGGCGACGTACTTGGCCTGGAACGGAGTCGCCGACGTGGCCATCACGATCGTGTGGCCGGCGCGCCGGTGCGCTGCCAGAAGCCCGCGTGCTTCCGGGTAGATCATCGCGGCGATCTCCTGCTTGAACAACCGTCGGCCCCAGTCGTTCAGTTCCTCGACGGTACGGCCGCCCAGGGCGCGAACGCCGATGTCCATCAGTGCTCCGACATCAGCGCCACGGAACTGGGTGTCGATCGCGGCACCGGTGGTGCGCAATAATTCGCCGACGCTGATATCCAAGCGTCGCAGGCGGTCTCGGTACACGACACTGGCCGAGTAACCGCTGATCAAGGTGCCGTCGAGGTCGAAGGCGGCGATCGTTCCGGGCCCGGGTGGGGCGGCTTCGATGGCTGAGTGCAGACGCTCGAGTCCGGTCACAGTCCTACTTCCTCGTTCTCGGCGGGTGCCCGGTTTGCTTCTGGAATGGTCACTACTGCGGCGGCGTCGGGCACCGGCATGGCCACCTGATCGAGCCGTGCATGCGCGAGTGCGCGAAGGTGACGCAGGCGCTCGACCTGAACCTTGATCTCGGCAGCGAATGCCAGGCGCCGGGCCCTGACTCCGTCGTCGTCGACTTCGATCAGGTTACGGTTGCGCGCCAAATTCAGTGCAGTGGAGAACAATTCGCCGGAGACGGATTCGTTGCTGGCGATCTGCTGCCGCAGGCGACGCTGATGTGCGACGTCGATGCAGTTGCTGATGAAAGACTTCTCGTCGAACGACGTCGAAATCGGTGCAAGCACAAGCTGATCGGCGACAACCTGATATGCCTCGAGAAACGGTTGGAGCACGCGGTGCGCAAGGTACGGCCGAACCGTCTCGATCATGTGCTCAGTTCGTTTGTCGTCGGCCATGACGGTTTCCCACTCGGGGTCGATCAGGGTCAGTTCGGTCCTCATCTCCTGCTCGAACGTGTCCCGGTCGCTGAAGAAGAACTCGAATTTCAACAGATCCCGGATCCGTTTGGCCTCCGCCCACCCGTCCCCGATGGGATCCTCGAACCGTTCTTCGACGGCTGCCTGGAGTACGAGTTCGGTGATGGCACGCACGACGAGGAAGTGAATTGTGTTGTTGCGGTAGAAGGCAGCGACAAGATGCTGGTCCTTGCCGAGGTAGAAGACCTGCTCGCCGCCGCGATCGAAACGCTCGAGCACACCGGAATCAACGTGTGTCTGCAATGCCTTCTCGATGACATGCGGATCGGACAGTTCGACGTCGCCGGCGATCGGAAGATCGCGCGCGGTGATGTACCCGAACAGCGGCGTCAGGATCGCCGAGAGTTCACGAACGGTCAACGCCCGGTCTTCGATTCCGAGGAACGCCAACATCGCCAGCGACGACACGGTCACCGGTGTGACCTCGTTGATTCGGTGACACACCTCGATTCCGGCCTTCTGAATGGCGAGACGCTGGTCGGTTTCTTGGCTGAGTGCCTCCGCGAGTGAGAGTGGTCGGCCGATGGTCACGTGCGCGACGCCGTTGCGTTTCCCCTGTGCGCGTACGTAACCCACCATCCAGCGCAGGCCTTCCGGTGTCTTCTCGGCGCCGAGAGCCTCGGCAGCCATTGCACCGACTTCGTAGAGTTGGTCGTAGCTCAGCGCGACCGGAACGAGGTACACGTCGGATGCGCCGCTCACCTGAAATGCCTTGGTCAGGTAGGTCAGGAGACCGAAGCGCGGCGGGCGCAGTTTCCCGGTGCGCCCGCGTCCACCCTCGATGTACCACTCCAGATTGAAGCGCTTGGTCAGGAGATAGCGCATGTACTCGTGCATCGACCACTTGTAGACCTCGTCGTTGCCGATGCTTCGACGAATGAAGACGGTGCCGCTGCGCTTGAGGATCGAGCCCATGGGCCAGAAGCTGATGTTGAGACCGCCCATGACGTGATTGAGCGGCAAGCCGTTCGCGATCAACGCCGGACGCAGGACGAGGGGATCGAGATACGAACGGTGACTGGGGAGGAAGACCAGTGAGTGTTCCTTGTTCAGCTCACGGAGTTCCTCGAAGCGGCTCGTGTCCACGTCGAGCTTGTACGCGCGGGCGAAGTAGCGGCCCAGACGATCCCACACCGCGATGGCTTGGCGACTTTGGGTGGCAACCATTTCTTCGAGTGCTTCACGCGCACGGCGATCGACGTCGGCGACGGCGATGTTCAACCGGTCGGCCAACGCCATGACCTCGGTGGCGAACCGGCGGGTGTCGGTGATCTCGTCGACGACGAACCGCGACACCTTGTACTGACCACCCAGAAGGCCCAACTCGGCGCGCTCGAGCGCCAGCGCGGCCTGACGACGGATGAACTCGGGTAGCGAACCGCCACCACTTTTTTCGAGTCGACGCTCGAGATCGCTCAGTGGCGCGGGTTCACCTTCGATGACCTGGCACCGTGACGGGTCGGTGCGCAGGGTTCTGCGCTGCGCACCGCGTCCAGGGTGGAGGGGATCGCGTGGTGCCAGTGCATCGCGCAGTCGCACCGCGACGTTGTGTTTGGTACGGGTGTCCGGAATCCACACAACGCGAAGCGGCGCGAGCATCGGGTCGTCAGACCGCGCCGCCAGTTCTGCCAGGGTCTTGTCGGTGATGTTGACGGTGACCGGCCGCGTTTCGGATGCGGTTGCCTTGTCGGCAAGCCACTTTCGCAGTACTCCGGCTTCGGCCTCTGTCATGGTTTCGGTGAGGTATACGCGCGGGTTGCTCGTGTTTTCACTCATGACTCACGCACCTTCCGTTGGAACTCCGAGAGCCACGATCTCGTCCAGGCTCTCCTGCAAGCACTGCATCAGCAAGGCGGGTTTCGTGATCGCAGCGGTGTCGAGATTGATTCCGATGCAGCACACTCCGACGTGGGAGACCAGTGTTGCCATTGCCGCGCAACCGGGCGCCGGCCCGAACGGGAACATCCGCTCGATCTTCGCGCCGGCGAGATACACCGGTACCGGTACGCCGGCGACATTGCTCGCCTGCAGATCCAGTCCAGTCGACTGGGACAGATACCAGTTCGCGAGTAGATAATTTGGTAGGCGGGCGAGGATCGGGGCAGCGACGTCGAGAGCGTCCAACGCCGGTTCCTCTCGCAGACCCAGGACGATTTCTCGTACCTGCCTTATGCGTTTGGCCGGATCGGTCTCGGCGACCGGGCCGTTGAAGCGGACTGCTGCAAACCGGTTGCCGCCGTTGGCATCCGCGCCGGTTCGCATGCTGATCGGCATCCCCATCGGAATGCTGTCGACGGATTGTCCGAACGATTCGTGGTAGCGACGGAACCCGCCGAGCAGGGCAGCAACGTACGCGTCGTTGAGTGAACCGCCGGCAGCTTTCGCCCCGGCCTTGAGTGCGGGGACACCCACTTCGAGAGTTCCGAACCATCGTCCGAGACCGCGATCGTGGAGCAGAGGGGAACCGGAACGAGCTGGGGGAGTGACGATCTTGCGGAGTGAATTGGCGTACCCGAGGACCTCGGAAGCCGTGCTGAACGGACTCGAGATCGCCGTGGTCGCAACATTGGTGGCGCCGCGAACCAGCTTGGCGATACGGGAGGGCGCACGCCGGATCTCGCTGACGACCTCCTCACCGAAGGCGCCTACCGAAGACAGGTGCTCAGGAGCCGGCGGTATGCGGTCGGGCTTGTTCGGAGTGGGATCCGGGCGCCTGCTGTGCAGAAGCGTCATCATCTGGATGCCACCCATGCCGTCGGTGATGGAGTGGTGAGTCTTGACCACGAACACGGCACGTCCGTCGTCGAGACCTTCGATGAGCAGCGCGCTCCACGGCGGCCGAGCCTTGTCGAAAGGTTCCGTGGCAAGGTGACGACACATGCGCAGCGCGTGATCGAAGTCGGCCGGTGCAGGCAAGCGGACGCGTCGTAGGTGGTAGCCGATGTCGAACTCGGGATCAACCGACCACACCGGATTGCCCAGCTGCATTGCCGGTTCCACCGCGCGCATACGAATGCGCGGAACCACGTGCGATGCCCACTCGACTGCGTGGAGCAGACGGTCCCAGTCCGGGGCGCGATCGAGAACCTCTACCGCAACGATCGGTGAGCGCAGTTGCGGCTGCGCCTCTTCCATCCGCCACATTCCCGTCTCGAAGTCGGACATCGTGCGGTTCGCTCCCCAGGCGACCGCGGAAAGGTCCACGTCGACCGCGCTAGGAGGAACAAATGGATTGCTGTTGGCCATACGTCAAGAACTCCCTCGGTCTGCGGATCCACCCCGCGCATCTCTGCTTCTAAGTGTGGACCCGTGACCGTGGACGCGTCCCGGTTTCGGTGTCAGCCGGGATGTGTGACGTTCGTCAGCTTCAGGGCTAGTCGGACATGACTGGATATTCGACCAGCGCTCACGCAGTGACACCGACGGCTTTCAACGCTATCTCGCGGTACAGAACACTGACTTCGCGTGGAGTCTGTGGTCCGTCGAGTCGGTACCAGAGCACGACGGACTGGCACATACCAAGCAGTGCGCGGCCGGTGCCCGTGATGTCCGGGACCGTGAACTCACCGCTCTCGACGCCTGCAGTCAGCACTTCGACGAGTAGGTTTTCGAGCTTCTTTCGCTTGGCCGCGTAACTCTTTCGTTCCGCGTCCTCGAGGTATCGGAGTTCGGAATCGAGGAACGCGATGTCGGAGCGACTGGTCATGTGAAGGACGCAGGCCTCGATGAGATTGCCGAACTGCGCCGTCGACGACGGCCCGGCGGCATCGACGGCAGCGCTCGCGCGCGCGGTGACGTTCTCGATTCCTGGTTCCATCAGTGCGACGAGGATGCCCTGTTTGTTGCCGTGGTGGTAATACAGCGTCGGCACGGTGACGCCGGCGCGTTTGGCAATGTCACGAACCGACGCTCCGTGGTAACCGAGTTCGTGGAACACCTCGAGTGCGGCGGTGAGCAGGGGAGTCAGCGCCAGTGGTTCGACGATGCGCCACTGTTCGTCGGGCTGGGCCTCCGACTGCAAGTCCGTCATTCCGCCTGTTCGCTCCGTTCGGAAATTTCTGGTGGTGTGCGCAAAGAAGGTTCAACCCTAGCGCAACGTGTGCCCTCTGTTCGGGCGTGCCACAGTCATTGGATAGCATCACTATCCAATGAACTCGGCGAGTCGACGGATGGAGGAACGGTGAAGGTTTCCGAACTGGCCGCGCAGTCCGGCGTTGCTCTCGCCACGATCAAGTACTACCTCCGTGAAAGTCTGCTGATGCCGGGTGAGCCGACCAGCGCAACGGGAGCGAGGTACGGCGAACAGCACGTCCAGCGACTCGCGTTGATCAGGGCCCTGGCCGGAGCGGGACTCGCGATCCCACGAATTCGCGCGGTGCTCGAATTGGTGGACAGTAACGAGCGATCCGAATTCGAGACTTTCGGTCGCGCGATCGCACAACTACCGCCCTACGTCGATCCGGTGCCGGATCAACAGTTTCCCAGGGCTCGCAAGGTTCTGGAGTTTCTCGGTCAGGTCTACGAGCCGAGGTACGTGGCGGTTGCTCACCTCGAGCGTGCACTGATAGGCCTCGAGGATGCCGGACTGAGCCTCTCGGACGAACGATTGCGCGCCTACGGCGAGCACATCCGAGGGATTGCCGAAGTGGAAATCGAGCTGATGCCCACCGGTACGACGAAGGAGGGCGTTCGCCACGTCGCTTCGACCGAGGACGGCATTCGCTATGCAGTCCTCGGAACCGCCATGTACGAACCCGTCCTGACAGCTTTGCGACGCTTGGCGCACCAAGATCTTGCCGCACGACATTTCCCGCAACACCGAGACAGTACCGAACAGGAAAATCGATGAGCACCAGCCCCTTTCAAGATCTCAATCGCCTTACCTCGCTCGGCGACGGGAGATACACCGCAACGATCGACCCGATCTGGACCATCGGGCCGAAGGTGCACGGTGGCTCCATGATGGCGGTGTGTGCCGCTGCCGCGCGTCAATGTCTGCGAGACGGCGCAGGCGAGAACGACTCGCATCTGACCATGCAGCCGCTGGCCGTGAGCGCCAACTATCTGTCCGCCCCCGACCCCGGTGAAGTCGCCTTGGAAGTGACCGTCCGCAAGCAGGGACGCCAGGTCGCGTTGATCGACGTCGAATTGAGCCAGGCTGGTCGCAGCGCCGTTCGCGCGGCGGTCACGCTCGGATTCCCGGACGACGGCGACCCGACATTTGTCACAGCCTCGTCGATCGACGACATGCCACCGGAACCGCCGGAGAATGCGGTGGCAGTCATCGGTGATCATCCGATGGCGCAGGTTGTGCACGTCGGGCAGGGCTGCGACATGCGAATCGACACCACCTCGGCGCACTTCCTGACGGGGAGCCAAGGCGAGGCCGAGGTCAGGATGTGGGTCCGTCCCCGCCCCGAGGACGAAAACGATCTCGACACCGCTGTGCTGTTCGCCATCATGGTGGGTGACATCAGCGCACCGGTGACGATGAACCGTGGCTTGTTCGGGTGGGCGCCGACAGTGCAGTTGACGACGTACCTGCGCCGACTGCCCACACCGGGATGGCTTCGTGTGCGGGCAAGTTCGGATGTTCTGGGCAGCACGTGGTTCGAAGAGGATCACGCTGTTCTCGATTCGACGGGAGCGGTTGTCGTACAGAGCCGTCAGCTGGCGATGATGCCCCGCTAGGGTCGATCGCTGCGGTCGTGGCAGGCTGTTCGCCATGACAAGAATTGCGATTATCGGTGGCGGCAAGATCGGCGAGGCGCTGATCTCCGGGCTGTTGCAGGCCGGCCACGCCATCAAGGATCTGGTTGTCGCCGAGCAGTATCAGCCTCGCGCGGACGAATTGATTGCCGAATACTCCATCCGTGTCAGCACGGTCGCCGATGCCGCGGAGGGTGCAGACGTCATCGTCATCGCAGTCAAGCCCAACGACGTCGAATCAGCGCTCACCGCGTTGACGAAGGTCGATCTGGACGGTGACCTCGAGCAGTTGATCGTTTCTCTCGCGGCGGGAATCCCCACCGGGTTCTTCGAAGCGCGTCTGCCGGCAGGGTTCCCGGTCGTCCGCGTCATGCCGAATACCCCCATGTTGGTGGGGGAGGGCGTGAGCGTTCTGTCACCCGGACGCCACGTCAAGGCCGAGCACCTCGAGCTTGTACGCGGCATCCTCGGCAGCGTCGGCAAGGTAGTCACAGTTCCCGAATCGCAGATTGACGCGGTCACGGCTGTCTCGGGTTCGGGGCCGGCCTACTTCTTCTTGGTTGCCGAAGCGATGATCGACGCGGGAGTCGGTCTCGGCCTGACGCGCCCGGTCGCTACCGAATTGGTGGTGCAGACGATGGTCGGTTCCGCAGCGATGCTCGATCGCACCGGCGACAGCGCGACGGATCTTCGCGCCGCGGTGACGTCACCGGGCGGAACGACGGCTGCGGCACTGCGTCAGCTCGAAGCGGGCGGCCTGCGGACAGCGTTCTTCGATGCCTTGGATGCCGCCAAGACACGCTCGGCCGCGATGGGTGCAGCTGCGGAATAGTCGTCCGTTTAGCCACACCCGTCGCTTTAACCCCACCAGTACAGCTAAGCTCGACTTAGTACGTACGTGTCTGTTCCGCCGGAGGGGAAGCCGGCGGCGCGAGTCGTGCTGGAGGTATGTGGATTAATGGTGTCTGCAAACAAGCCGTCCATGGGTTCGTCCCACGACGGAAAGCCGGCAGTGGCCGGCACGCAATTCCTCACTGTTGCTGAGGTAGCAACTTTGATGAGGGTGTCGAAAATGACTGTGTACCGGTTGGTGCACAGTGGCGAATTGCCCGCTGTACGAGTGGGCCGTTCGTTCCGTGTACATGCGAAGGCAGTGCACGATTACCTCGAAACCTCGTACTTCGATGCCGGCTGACCAGCCGGTTCGAAGAGGATGACCTCGGCGTGAGCTGAGTCGCGGGCACAGCGGTTGCTGTGCCGGAGGCTCGGTTTATGCCGAGTGAGTCCACACCGGTACGATGAGTCACTGTCGTACCAGCAAGCTGGTGTCGTAAGGCGCTGAGCTAGTTAAAACGAGGGCCAGGCGCCAATTGCTTGGCGCAGGCGTACGTGACCGGCGTGCGCAGGAACGCTAGAGAAGAACGTGAGGGACACCCGCTATGGGTTCAGTGATCAAGAAGCGTCGCAAGCGCATGTCGAAGAAGAAGCACCGCAAGCTGCTTCGTCGTACCCGAGTACAGCGCAGGAAACTCGGTAAATAAGCAATACCTGTTGATGCCCGCCGCCCCTCTCGGGGTGGCGGGCATCGATGTATTTCAGGGGAGGGGCGACGTATCTCAGGGGAGAGATGTGTCGGCCGTCTCATTGTCTGGGCGGTTTGTCTTGAACGGCCGAATTTTGGGTAGTCAGCGCGGGACCCCCTCTGCCCGTAAAGTGGGGGAAAATCGCGGGAGGAACGCTTCGGCAGAGCGCGTTTCTACTGGATATGGGGGTACTTGGTGGTTGAAGGTGACAACACTTCAGGGGGCACGGCGCCTCGCGTCGTACTGGTGACCGGGGCGAGCAGATTCCTCGGCGGCTACCTGATTACCAGGCTTGCGCAGAATCCGTCGATCGAGCGTGTCATCGCCGTCGACGCGGTCAGTCCGAGCAAGGACATGATGCGCAGAATGGGCCGCGCGGAATTCGTGCGAGCAGACATCCGCAATCCGCTGATCGGTAAAGTGATCCGAAACGCCGAGGTCGACACCGTCGTGCATGCGTCGACGCTTCAGAAAGCCCCCAAAGCCGGCAGCCGCGCCGCGATGAAGGACATGAACGTCATCGGCGCCATGCAACTGTTCGCGGTCTGCCAGAAAGCTCCGACGGTTCGCAAGGTGGTCCTGCGCTCGGCCTCGGTTGTCTACGGGTGCAGTGCCAAGGACCCCGCTCAGTTCACCGAAGAAATGAGTGCGCGCCGCCGGCCGCCGGGCGGATATGCCCGCGACAGTCTCGAGATCGAGGGATACCTCCGCGGGATGGGGCGTCGGCGTCCCGACATCTCGGTCGGGATTCTGCGGTTGGCGCCGCTGATCGGACCTCAACTGACGGCAACTGTCGGGCATTACGTCACCGCCCCGCTCGTGCCGACCATCGTCGGGCGCAACGCGCGTCTGCAATTGCTCCACGTCGAGGATGCCCTCGCAGCGTTGGAGAAGGCGACCATCGGACACGCCTCGGGTACGTACAACATCGCCGGCGACGGGGTGGTGATGATGTCGCAGGCGATCCGCCGGGCAGGAAGGGTCGAAGTTCCGATGCCGCTCGCGCTGTTCCGCAGTGTCGGGAGCGCGTTGGTGGGATCGTCCATGAGGCTGTACACCGACGAGCAACTCGAGTACTTCCGGTTCGGCTGCGGACTCGACACCACTCGCATGCGCAGCGAATTGGGGTTCGAGCCGCGATGGACCACCATGCAGGCACTCGACGATTTCATGCGTGCGATGCAGACCCGCCGGATCATCAAGTCCGAGTGGATCGATCGGGCAGAGAATGCGTTGAGCACCATCCTCGGCGGTGACACCGCCGAGGCGGCGGCAACTGCAGACGTGATGCACATGCCGGTGTCGGGACGAAGTGCGGTGAAGGGGTGAGTGACGTGGCAAAGGTAATTCCCTTGCGGCCCAGTGCAACTCACACCGGAAAGTCGGCAACCTCTCGGTCGCGTGAGTCCGTCACCGGCACGGAGCGTGACATCCGTGAACAAAGTGAGCGTCGGCATCCGTCCGGAGTTTCGTCGGCGGCCGACCAAGGCGGTGAGAGCACGTTCGTCGATGCGGCCAGGTCGGCGATCGTCGACCAGATCGGCTCGGCGGCAGAATTCTTCCGACGTCGGGTGTCCGGTGACTACGAGGTAGACGAGTTCGGATTCGACCCGCATTTCGCGGACAACGTCGTCATGCCGATGTTGCGGCCGTTGTTCGAGAAGTGGTTCCGCGTCGAGGTCAGCGGGATCGAGAACATTCCCCTCACCGGGGGAGCGCTGGTGGTTGCCAATCACGCCGGTGTGATCCCGCTTGACGGCCTGATGACGTCGGTTGCGGTGCACGATCATCATCCGGCGCACCGCCCGCTGCGAATGTTGGCTGCGGACATGGCTTTCGAGATGCCGGTGGTGGGCGGTCTGGCGCGCAAGGCTGGTCATACGTTGGCGTGCAACCCCGATGCCGAGCGTCTGCTCAACGAGGGGGAAGTTGCGGCGGTGTTCCCGGAAGGATTCAAGGGCATCGGGAAACCGTTCAGTGAGCGGTACAAGTTACAGCGGTTCGGGCGCGGTGGCTTCGTGTCGGCCGCAATGCGTACCGGTGTCCCGATCATTCCGTGCTCGATCGTGGGTTCGGAGGAGATCTATCCCAAAATCGGTGATCTGACCACACTCGCGCGTGTTCTCGGGTTGCCGTATTTTCCGGTGACACCACTGTTTCCGCACTTCGGGCCGCTCGGCCTGGTTCCGTTGCCGTCGAAGTGGTACATCGAGTTCGGAAAGCCCATCGTCACCGACACCTTCGAGAGCGGTGCCGCCGACGACCCGATGGTCCTGTTCGAGGTCACGGACCATGTTCGAGAAACGATTCAACAGACGCTGTATCGACTGTTGGCCAAGCGTCGCAACGTCTTTCTCGGCTGAGTGCGGTCCGGATCGCCAGTCGATTCGGACCGCACCCGCTCAGGCGTTCTGTTCTTTGCGCCTTGCAAGAATTGCCGCGAGCGCCCCGCCGACAGCTCCGAGCACGAGCGCCGTCGGTACGCCGATCTTGGCCGCTTTTCGTCCGGTGCGGAAATCGCGAACTTCCCAACCACGGTTCTTCGCGAGTTCACGAAGATCTGCGTCGGGATTGATCGCCACGGGCGTCCCCACCAACGAGAGCATCGGCACGTCGTTGTGGCTGTCGGAGTAGGCGGAACAGCGCTTGAGATTGAGTCCTTCACGTACGGCCAGTGTCCGCACGGCGTGAGCCTTGCCCATGCCGTGCAGGATGTCGCCGACGAGTCGGCCGGTGAAGACGCCGTCCTCACTCTCGGCGACGGTGCCCAAGGCGCCGGTCAGTCCCAGTTTCTCAGCGATGACCTGAGCAAGTTCGACAGGAGTCGCCGTCACCAACCACACCTGCTGTCCGGCGTCGAGATGCATCTGGGCCAACGCTCTCGTGCCTGGCCAGATCTTGTCGGCGATGACCTCGTCGTAGATCTCCTCGCCGAGGCGGGCGAGTTCGGCGGTGGATCGACCGGCCACGAAGGACAGTGCTTTCTCACGGCCCTCCGCGACGTCGTCACTACTTTCTCTGCCGGTGACTCGGAACTTGATCTGCTTCCACGCGAAATCGACCAGATCCGAGGTCTTGAGATACTTGCGAGCAGCGAGACCACGGGCGAAGTGGATGATCGATGCGCCCTGCACCATGGTGTTGTCGACGTCGAAGAATGCGGCAGCCGTGAGGTCGCGCGGAACGGTCGGCGGCTCTTCGCCAGTTTCGGGTTCTGTGGGGTTGGAAGCCTCGTGCAACGCCAGGGCTGCATCAGCACTCGCCTCGCCGGCGAGATTGGCTCGAACTTCCGACTCACTCGGGCCCAGCGGATTTTTCACATGGCGACGTCCGGGGAGTATGACCCCGGCCAGCCCTGATCCGAATCCGGAGCCGTTCGGTAGTGATCGCGCAGGCACCCGCACCTCCCGTGTTGCACTCTCGAGCAGAGAACTCTTCGAGTCAGCCTATCCTCCGCAATGAGGCCCGATGGGTTGGATGGCGACCTTCCCTGGGGTGTGTGACGTTCCTCTCCGCCGATTTGGTACCGAGTGGGGCTCTGGAGGCACACTCGACCGATCAAGTAGATGGCATCCCAGCTGAAGAAAGGTCTGCGTCGATGACTGCAGCTACGCATGAAGTAACCCTGTTGACACGCGCAGGATGCGCGTCCTGCGTCGGCGCGGCGGAGGTACTACGACGGGTCTGTTCCGAGTTCGAGCTGGAATTGACGTGCATCGACGTAGACGAAGCTGCCGCGACGGATCCAGAGCTGAGAGCGGAGTACGGGGACAGATTGCCGGTCATTCTTCTCGACGGACGCGAGCACGGTTACTGGGAAGTTGACGAAGAACGCCTTCGCGACGATTTACGCAAGTAAGGCAACCCTCAAAGTTGTCCGCGGAGCCGCTTTGCAGGTGAACGGCACATCGAACCCGTCTCGAGCAACTTTGTGCATGGGTTCACAAGCGGTTACCGTGGTGTGAACATTCCCCCGGAGCATCGTGGAGGTCGACAGTCGTGTCGACCGGACGAGGAGCCAGCGACGTGACCGAACCGCACCAGACGCATGAGCCTGTGGCTCAGCGCGTCACCGGCGCTGCGGGCTCTTCTGTCACCGACGCTGCCAGCGCCTCGGTCACCGACTCGATCGTTCAGGATCGCGTCATCCCCCAGGCTACGGTGACGCGCTTGGCCGCATACCTGCGGGTCCTCGGAGTGATGTCCGACCGGGGTACCTCCATCGTCTCGAGCGAGGAACTTGCCCAGGCGTCAGGCGTCGGATCAGCGAAATTGCGCAAAGATCTGTCGTTCCTCGGACCCAACGGCGTCCGCGGCGTCGGGTATGACGTCAACAGGCTCCGCATTCGCATCGAGCGTGCACTCGGACTCGATCGTGGGCACAAGGTCGTCCTCGTCGGAGTCGGAAACCTCGGCAAGGCGCTGGTCGGCTACGGCGGATTCAGCCGCCGCGGTTTCGAGATGGTCGGACTCTTCGACAGTGACGCAGATCGAATCGGAAGCAGAGTCGGCGACCTCGTCGTGCGCAGCACCGAGGAACTGACCGTCGCCTGCCGCGAACTGAACGCGACCATCGGCGTCATCTCCACACCGGACGAAGCAGCGCAGGGTGTGTGCGACCAGTTCGTCAGCGCCGGGCTGCGCTGCATCATGAGTTTCTCGCCGATCGCCCTCGACGTTCCCGATCATGTGGAACTGCGGCGCGTCGATCTGGCCGTCGAGATGCAGGTTCTCTCCTTCAACAGTGCGCGCAATGCCGATCAGGCATCCAGCGCGCCGCGAGTACGCGTGGCTCACGCCGCATCCGCTTCGTCAGTTCCATCCACCAGTTCACCCGCTCCGGTCGGAGCAGGTTCGACAAGAAACGGATCAGTGATCGCGCCGTGAGTGTTCTGCTTGTCGGGGTCTCGCATCGAACCGCGCCCGTCCCGGTGCTCGAGCGAGTAGCTGTTACCGACACCGATCGTCCGAAGCTGATCGACAAGCTTCTGGCGTCCTCGCACATCTCCGAAGCGATGATCGTCTCCACCTGCAACCGCGTGGAGGTCTACGCGGTGGTGGACGCGTTCCACGGTGCTCTCACCGAAGTCGGCGAGATCCTGGCCGACCATTCAGGTCTCGACCTGACGGCGCTGCACGCTCACGCTTACGTCCGCTACAGCGAAGCAGCGGTCGAACACCTCTTCGCGGTAGCCAGTGGCCTCGACTCGATGGTGATCGGCGAACAGCAGATTCTCGGCCAGATCCGTTCGGCCTACGCATCTTCGGATGCGCAGCAGGCTGCTGGACGCGTCGTCCACGAACTGGCTCAGCAGGCACTGCGCGTCGGTAAGCGAGTGCATTCCGAAACCGGAATCGACTCCGCCGGAGCGTCAGTCGTGTCCGTGGCTCTCGATCGTGCAGCCGGCATCATCGGCGAGGGCGGCCTGGTCGGCCGCACTGCCGTGGTCGTCGGGGCAGGCTCGATGGGCGGTCTGTCCGTCGCGCACCTCACCCGTGCCGGAATCGAACGCATCGTCGTCGTCAACCGGACGCAGGAACGTGCCGAGCACCTCGCCGAGACGGCACGCTCCAACGGCGTCGATGCCGACGGTGTTGCCTTCGACCAGCTTTCGGCCGCGATGGCGCAAGCCGATGTCATGGTCACCTGTACCGGCGCGGTCGGGGCAGTGGTCACCCTGGCGGATGTGCACCGCGCACTCGCCGAGCCCGATCGCGACAACACCAAGCACCTGGTCATCTGCGACCTCGGGCTGCCGCGCGACATCGATCCCGCCGTCGCCGGCCTGCCGGGTGTCACCGTTCTCGACATGGAGACGCTGCAGCGTGATCCGGCGGCAGGCGCCGCCGCTTCCGACGCAGATGCCGCACGCACCATCGTTGCCGGCGAGCTTGCGACGTACCTTGCGGGACAGCGTCTCGCCGAGGTCACTCCGACCGTCACGGCTTTGCGTCAGCGTGCCGCCGACGTCGTCGAAGCCGAACTGATGCGGCTCGATTCGCGTCTACCCGGCCTGGACGATCCGCAGCGCGACGAGGTTGCGCGCACCGTGCGCCGCGTCGTGGACAAGCTTCTCCACGCCCCGACCGTGCGCGTCAAGCAACTGGCGTCGGCCCCCGGCGGCGACTCCTACGCAGCAGCGCTGCGCGAACTCTTCGAACTCAGCCCCGGATCTCCCGCGGCCGTGGCCACACCCACCGATCTGGTGGACGGCGACCGCACTGGAAGGGACCTGCAGGCATGAGCGTCACCACCCCGCAATCGGGGATCCCGCTGCGGATCGGCACTCGCGGAAGTCTTCTCGCGACCACACAGGCCGGAACCGTGCGCGATTCCCTCATTGCAGCCGGACATCCCGCCGAGTTGGTCATCATCAAGACCAAGGGCGATCAGTCCACGGATCCCGTCCAGAAGATCGGCGTCGGAGTATTCACCGCTGAGCTTCGAGAAGCCTTGCTGGACAACCGCGTCGACGTCGCAGTGCATTCCTACAAGGACCTGCCGACCGCGCAGGATCCACGTTTTGTCATCGCTGCGATTCCGCCTCGTGAGGATCCGCGTGACGCGCTCGTCGCCCGCGACGGTCTGGTCCTCGGCGAGCTTCCGGCCGGTTCCAAGGTGGGAACCTCGGCGCCGCGACGTGTTTCACAGCTGAAGGCACTCGGGCTCGGCCTCGACATCGTGCCGCTGCGGGGCAACCTGCAGCGTCGCCTCGGCAAGGTCGAATCCGGTGAACTCGACGCCGTGATCCTCGCCCGCGCCGGCCTGTCCCGGATCGGCCTGCTCGATCTCATTACCGAGAACATCGAGCCCGTACAGATGCTTCCCGCTCCGGCGCAGGGCGCGTTGGCCGTCGAATGTCTTTCTGCCAATACGGAATTGGCAGCAATTCTGGCCGAGCACGACGACGCGGGTACCCGAGCCGCAGTCACTGCCGAGCGTGCACTTCTCGCCGAGTTGGAAGCCGGATGCACAGCGCCGGTAGGTGCGATTGCGGAAATCGTCGAATCCCTCGACGACGACGGCAGAATCTTCGACGAACTGTCGGTACGCGGCTGCGCAGCCGCCATCGACGGCTCGGACGTCATCCGTACCGGCGCCGTCGGTGCGCCGGACAAGGCCGAGGAACTCGGCCGAGCGGTAGCGCGCGAGTTACTCGAACTCGGCGCCCGAGAGTTGATGAACGTGACCATAGGCGAGGCAGCCGATGTTTGACGCCCCACTTTGCACTTGCACCAAGTTCCCATTTCGATACAGCGCACTGGAGAATCACCGATGACCCGAGTCCGAAAGAACACTCCCGGACGGATCCTGTTCGTGGGATCGGGACCGGGCGACCCCGCCCTGCTTACCGTTCGCGCACGTGACGTCCTCACCGGCGCCGCAATGGCATTCACCGATCCGGACGTCGACAAGGGCGTCGTCGCGCTCGTCGGCATCGACATGGGTCGCGACGAGGAGACCGGCGAGCTGATCGCGGACGTGCGTCCGGCACTCGGTGAGCCGGCCGAGGTTGCAAAGACATTGGTCCACGAGGCCAAGAACGGCCACGACGTCGTGCGTCTGGTCTCCGGTGACCCGCTGACCACGGATTCCGTGATTGCAGAAGTCACCGCGGTCGCTCGCACGCAGGTTCAGTTCGAGGTCCTCCCCGGTCTTCCGTCCGGTTCGGCAGTGCCGAGCTACGCCGGTATGGCGCTCGGCTCGGGGCACACCGAGGCCGACGTTCGCGGTGAAGTCGACTGGGCCGCTCTGGCTGCTGCACCGGGACCGCTTGTCCTGCATGCAACGTCAGGGCATCTCGCCGAGACCGCCAGCGCGCTGGTCGAGAACGGCTTGGCTCCGCAGACGCCTGCTGCCATCACCGTCCGCGGCACCACTCGTCAGCAGCGAACCGTCGAGGCAACTCTCGCCACGCTCAACGAAGCGGGATCCGAACTGGTGGGCTCGCTCATCGTCACCGTCGGGAAGGTCGTCGCGCAACGCAACAAGATGTCGTGGTGGGAATCTCGCGCTCTGTACGGCTGGACCGTCCTCGTGCCGCGCACCAAGGATCAGGCCGGCGAGATGAGCGACCGTCTGGTCACTCACGGAGCCATCCCGATCGAGGTTCCGACCATCGCCGTCGAGCCGCCTCGCAGCCCGGCTCAGATGGAGCGTTCGGTCAAGGGCCTCGTCGACGGTCGTTACCAGTGGGTCGTCTTCACTTCCACCAATGCTGTTCGCGCAGTGTGGGAGAAGTTCGAAGAGTTCGGTCTCGACGCTCGCGCCTTCTCCGGTGTGAAGATCGCCTGCATCGGTGAAGCAACCGCAGCCAAGGTTCGCTCGTTCGGTATCAACCCCGAGCTGATCCCGACCGGTGAGCAGTCCAGTGAGGGCCTCCTGGCCGAATTCGCGCCCTACGACGACGTTTTCGATCCGGTCAACCGGGTTCTGTTGCCGCGCGCGGACATTGCGACCGAAACCCTTGCAGAGGGCCTGCGCGAACGCGGTTGGGAGATCGACGACGTCACCGCCTACCGCACCGTCCGGGCAGCGCCGCCGCCGGCCGAGACCCGCGAGATGATCAAGACCGGTGGATTCGACGCCGTCTGCTTCACCTCGTCCTCGACCGTGCGCAACCTCGTCGGCATCGCCGGCAAGCCGCACGCTCGCACGTTGGTCGCGTGCATCGGCCCGAAGACGGCCGAAACCGCTATCGAGTTCGGTCTGCGCGTCGACGTGCAGCCCGAGACCTCTCAGGTGGGACCGCTGGTGGAGGCTCTGGCCGAGCACGCAGCTCGTCTGCGCGCCGAAGGTGCTTTGCCGCCCCCGCGTAAGAAGTCTCGAAGGCGCTAGCGCACCCGTGAGTGGTTGAGGAGTCTGTGGACTCCTCAACCACTCACAGGTCCCGACGAAGGAGGGCTACTTCTCGTGTTTCCCACTCATCGCCCTCGCCGGCTCCGGCGCACCCCAGCGCTCCGGCGACTCGTGGCAGAGACCTCGCTCGAATCCCGGCACCTCGTTTTGCCGATGTTCGTTGCCGACGGCATCGACTCGCCGCGTGAGATCAGTTCCATGCCAGGCGTTTTCCAGCACACACTCGATTCGCTGCGGTCCGCCGCGGTGGAAGCGGTGGAAGCCGGTGTCGGTGGCCTGATGCTCTTCGGTGTCCCCAAGGCGGAGGACAAGGACCCACAGGGTTCCGGTGCCTCCGATCCCGACGGCATCCTCAACGTCGGATTGCGTGCGCTGGCAGAAGAACTCGGTGATTCGACGGTCATCATGGCCGATACCTGCCTCGACGAGTTCACCGATCACGGCCACTGCGGCGTGTTGACTGCCGGCGGTGCTGTCGACAACGACGCAACCTTGATTCGATACGTCGAAATGGCTCTCGCGCAAGCGGAATCGGGTGCGCACCTGCTCGGACCCAGCGGCATGATGGACGGTCAGGTGGCTGCTATCCGCGGTGCGCTCGATGCATCCGGGTATGTCGAGGTCGGTCAGCTCGCCTATGCCGCGAAATATGCGTCAGCGTTCTACGGACCGTTCCGTGAAGCTGTTGGATCCTCCCTGCAAGGTGATCGTCGTACCTATCAGCAGGACGATGCCAATCGCCGCGAGTCGATGCGCGAAGTAGACCTCGACATCGCCGAGGGTGCCGACATGGTGATGGTCAAGCCGGCGATGTCCTACCTCGACATTCTGCGTGAGACGGCAGACCGGTCTCCAGTTCCGGTCGCGGCGTACCAGATCTCGGGCGAGTACTCGATGATCACGGCCGCTGCGCAGAACGGGTGGATCGATCGGGATGCCGCGATTCTCGAATCGCTCACCAGCATTCGCCGGGCCGGTGCCGATGTGGTCCTCACTTATTGGGCGTCGGAAGTCGCCGGATGGCTGTGACGGTGTCACTCATGGTGGCTGTGACGGTGTCACGCATGGTGGCTGCGCCGGTATCGACCGATACGCTGGTGTCATGACCGAGCAGTGGCCGCCGTCGCGCCAGGAACCGCCCCGCCGGGAACCTCCCTACGAGAACCAGCCGTTCGAGAACCAGCCGTACCGCGAACTCGGACCGATGCCTACCGGTCAGATCCCGGGATACGGCCCCGGTTACAACGGATACCCGGGGCCTGCGCCGAAACCCGAGCCGCCGACGGACGTCGTGACTGCGATTCAGTTGTGGTGGGCTGTGACGGCGCTGGGGTTGGTCCAGGGCGGCGCGATGATCTGGATGCTGCTCGGGCAGAAGTCGATGTTCGTCGACGAGATGCTCAGAAACCAAGCAGCTGTCGATGCCGGCCTGACGCGTTCCGACGTTGACGGTATGTTCCCACTGGTCATCGTGTTCTCCGCAGTGCTCGTCGTGATCGTCACCGCGGTGTTCCTTCTGTTCGTGCGCTCGATGAGTCGCGGCAAGAACTGGGCTCGAATGTTGCTGACGTTCTGTGGCGTCTTCATGCTGGTCTCCGCGATCCCGGTGATCTTCGGGCTCGGCGGCGACGGCGGCGCGGCCACTTTGCTGTTCGGTGGAGCGGAAATCCTGCAGGCAGTTGCTGCTGTCGGCGCGATTGTGATGATGCACCGAAAAGAGTCCAATCCGTACTTCCTTCGTTTCCCCCCGGCGGGGAACCGGTAGGTAGCTCGGGGTACTGTGAAACGGGTCACTGCAGTAGTAGGGGAGAGGTCGCACGCTATGAGTTCTCAGGACGCCCTGCGCACAGAAAGCACCCACGACGCGCCACTGCGCCAACGTGGTTCACGCACCGAAGTGATCTTGTTCGCGATCCTCGGCGCCTCTGTTCTGGTGACACTCCTGGTGCTCATGATTCCGGGCATCGTCAGCGGATAGCGCACACTTGAACCCGTGAGTATCTCTACGAAGGTCAGGCGCCCGACGGCCGTCGAGGCAGCATTTTGGCTGTGGATCGCCAGCGCGTTCCTACTCATACTCTTTGGCCTGATCAACGTCACCAGCGCGTCGTATTCGCTGCGCGAGCAGTTCACCGATCAAGGCGTATCGGCTGGAAACATCGATATCTACGTCACCTTCGTGCGGGTGTCCGGGCTGGTTCTGCTGTTGACCGGTCTCGCGATCGGCGGCCTCGCCGGTCCTACGCGCGCCGGAAAACCTCTCTGTCGACGGATACTCGTGATCGTGTCCGGAGTATTCGCGGTGCTGCAGATCGCGCTGGTCGTGGCCGGGATCAGTACCGTGCTCGCGCTTGTTGTTCCCGTCATGCTGATCTGTGCCTGCATTGCGATCTACCGAGACACCACACGAAGTTGGTTTGCCCGTGGCTGACCATGCTCCCGAAAGCGGCCCGGACGTTCTCTACTACGAACCGGGTTCGCGGTGGTGGGCCGTCGCGTTCGGTCCGATCTTCTGCCTGATCGCCTTGGTCATCGAACTGTTCACCGGCCCCGTCGTGCATTGGTTCGGTCTGGCGATGTTTGCTGTGATTCTCACCGGATTGGTGTACGTGCAGGTGATTGCCGCGCGCCGGCATGCGAGCGTACTTCTGACCGCGACTACTTTGCGTCAGGGAACCGAAGAGGTGCCGATCACCGAGATCGCCGAGGTGTTCCCAGAGTCCGACGACGCGGCCTACGAGGACGAAATGGAACCGTGGGAAACCGCACGCGCACTCGGTGAGCTGTCCGGAGTGCCGAGGCGTCGGCACGGTATCGGCTTGCGTCTGACCACCGGGGGATTGGTGCGGGCGTGGGCCAAAGACGATCAGGCACTTCGGGAGGCGTTGAGCCAGGTTGTCACGGTTGGTGTGGAACCGGACGGGTGTGCCGATGACTGAGTCGCAGCCATCTCCGCTCGTCGACGTGAAGACGTGGATCGGTGTCCTCGGCATCGTCGCCGCCACGATTCTGGCGATCGTGTGCTGGCGGTCGGGTACGACGACTACTGACTTCGGCCCGATATTGGAGGGCGCTCCGCCGTTCGAGAGCACGCACTACGACGGCCTCTGGATCTCGGGTGCCGGGGTGTCGATTCTGGTTGCGGGGCTGATGGCCATCGATGTCGTGCGCCGCGTCCGGGTGGGCTTCGTCGCATCCCTCTAGCCCTCATACGGGTAGGGGGTATAGTTGCGGTATGAGTAGTTACAGCCCCGAGCAGGACGATCTGCTCAAACGCCTTCGTCGTATCGAAGGTCAGGTAGCCGGAATCTCGCGCATGGTCGCAGACGACCGGTACTGCATCGACGTGCTCACCCAGGTGTCCGCCGCGACGAGCGCGCTGCAGTCCGTATCCCTGAAGCTTCTCGACGCCCACCTCGCAGGTTGCGTCGTCGAAGCTGCCAAACAGGGCGGTCCGGAAGCGGATGTCAAGATCAAGGAAGCTCAGGCAGCTATCGCTCGCCTCGTTCGTTCCTGAACGACACGGTTCGTTCGACCCCTTCGGTATCAACATCCCGCCGACGGGTGTTCGTGATCGCGATTCGATTCGACGGTTTGCCGACGAGATCTTCGCTCAGTACTGATCGATCAGTGTCTGCATCGCCCGACCGCAGAGTTTTGCGGCGATCTTTGAAGTGTTGACGGTGCTGGTCTTCGTCAACTTCCCGAGTTCGGGCGGCGCCATCCCGGTGTCGTTCCTGCCCGGTGTCGTTCCAGCCGAGATTCTGGCAGCACATTCGTTCATTCTGGCGCAGATAGGCGGCCATGGAGCCCATTCGCTCCGTCGTCTACTTCGGTGGCAAAGGCGCTGCTCGTTCTGGGCATCTGGTTGGTCGCGGCACTCGGCCTGACCGGACTGGTCGCCTCTCGCCAGTCGAAAAAGGCAGCAGCACACTAAGTGCGGTGGAGTCGGCGATTGCCGACCCCACCCAACCGCCTACCTCAATCGCACAGTGTCCGTACCCGGTCCGTCCAACATTGCCGACCCCAGCAGGATCTCCGGAATGCCGAACCCGTCGATCAGCGTCTCGACGTGCGGACGCAAGGTGCGGCAACGCTCGTTGATCCCGCGCGTAACGGCCTTCGAACGCTCCACCGACAGTTGCCGGTGCTCCATGAACCAGGCCTTGTCCTCCTCGATGACGGACAGTGCATAGAGGTCGCACACCTCGCCGAAGAGTTCCTTTGTGGTCTCGTCCTCACAGGAGTCGATTCCGGCGACGAATGCTTCCAGGATGACGCGCTCGATGTGTGCTTGCGCGGCTTTGAGCACGTGGTCCTGCACGAAATTGAACGCGTCGAAGGGGTTCTCCTCGCGCTTCTGTGCAGCCTGCAATCGCCTTGCCGCAGTGGCGAGTAGGTACTCCTCGCGGTCCTCGAACATCTTCATCTGGGTGCCGCGGTTGAAGAGGCTGCCGTCCTCTTCGTTGTCCTGGCGGGTGTCGACGATCGTCTGCAGGATCTGCTGCGCCGCCGTGCGCTTCTTGACCACGTCGGAGACCGTCGTAGCGGCGAAGCGCATCCAGTCGACCGGGCTCATGCCGCGTACTTCGTCGGCGTAGGAGGTGAGCAGTTCCTTGGCGACCAACTGCGTCAGAACGTGGTTGTCGCCCTCGAACGTGGTGAACACGTCGGTGTCCGCCTTGAGTGCGGTGAGACGGTTCTCCGCGAGATAGCCTGCGCCGCCGCACGCTTCGCGTGCCTCCTGGATGGCCCGCGTGGCATGCCACGTGTTGGCGGCCTTGAGTCCGGCGGCGCGACCCTCGAGTTCGCGCTGCTCCTGTGGATCCGGGTTGTCGCTGCTCTGGATGTCGTGCATCGCGGCAACAAGTTCGTTCTGTGCGAACTGCAGTGCGTACGAGCGGGCGATCAACGGCAACAGACGCTTCTGGTGGACGAGGTAGTCCATGATCAGAACCTCGTCGTCACTCTTCGGAGCGCTGAACTGCCTGCGCTGCAAGGCATATCGACCGGCAATGGCCAATCCTACGCGGGCGGCAGCTGCTGCCGAACCACCGACCGTGACACGTCCGCGAACCAACGTGCCGACCATTGTGAAGAAACGACGGTTCGGGTTGTCGATCGCCGAGCTGTACGTGCCGTCCTCGGCGACGTCGGCGTAACGGTTGAGCAGGTTCTCACGCGGGATTCGAACCTGGTCGAAGACGATGCGGCCGTTGTCGACTCCGGGTAGTCCGCCCTTGAGTCCGCAGTCGGACGTCGTGACGCCGGGGAGGTCGGTGCCGGCGTCGTCGCGGATCGGCACGACAAAACAGTGGACGCCCTGGCTTTCGCCACCGGTGATCAACTGAGCGAACACCGCCGCGACGGTGGCGTGCTGTGCAGCGCCGCCGATGTAGTCCTTGCGCGAGGACGGAGTGGGGGAGTTGACGACGAACTCGCCCGTCTCGACGTCGTAGGTTGCCGTGGTCTCGAGTTCTTGTACGTCGCTGCCGTGGCCGGTCTCGGTCATCGCGAAGCAACCGAGTAGGTCCAGATCGATCAGCGGTTTGACGTACGCCTGGTGGTGACGCTCGGTACCGAGGTTTTCGATGGCGCCGCCGAACAATCCCCACTGGACGCCCGCCTTGACCATCAGCGAGAGGTCGGACATCGCCAGCATCTCGATGCTGGTGACGGCGCCGCCGGCGTCGCCCGTTCCGCCGTGAGATACCGCGAAACCGTTTGCGGCGTAACCGAGATCGGCGAGGACCCGCATCTGTTCGAGAGCCTTGGAACGCGCTATGGCGGTGTTGGGTGTGTAGTGCGGAGCAAAACGTTCGTCGTTCAATTCGCCGCGAACGCGCTCACGCACCTCCCGCCAGCGTCCGTCGAGTGTTGTCCTGAGGTGGTCCGCTGTGGTGGCCATGGAACCGACGATAGCGCGTAGCGCACCGCGGGCAACCCGGTTCGATCCCAACCCTCACATTCAGCAGGAGCCTGCGGCGCCCGCTTCGATTCCCTGACGGAAGAGTTCCTTCTCGCTCTCGGACATAGCCTGGTACGAAGGGTCGTTCTCGACGATCTTCAGGAAGTCGGCTCCCGCCGTCTGTGTCGACGTGTCGCCGCTCTGAACACGCTGCTGAACGTAGACGGATACGGCCGAACACCCGCCGAGAAACGCGGGCTCGGTGCTCGTGGCCGCGGTCGTTCCAACCGCCTCCGTGGCACTTGGCGACGACGAAATTGTCGCCCTGTCGTCACTGGAAGCGTCCGAACCACACGATGTGAGAAGAATCGCAGCCGAGACCATCAGCGTCGTCAACAGTCGCTTCATGCCCGAAATCGTCTCACGTGAGGTCCGGTTCGACCGGAAAACTCGCCTCGAGCACCGAAGTCCTACACCCTGTCGTTGTCAGATTCGACAGAACTGGGACACTGGAAGCCGTGACTGTGTCTTCCGGTGATCCCGACGTGCATGCAACGAACTCCGCTCGGCTCTTCGAACGTGCCGGCAACGTGATTCCGGGTGGCGTCAACTCGCCCGTCCGTGCGTTCGGTTCGGTCGGCGGAACACCGCGATTCATCCGCGAGGCGTCCGGTTACACCCTCACCGACGTCGACGGGAACGACTACATCGACCTGGTGTCGTCCTGGGGTCCGATGATTCTCGGGCACGCTCACCCGGCAGTCGTCGAAGCCGTTCGCGAAGCCGCGCTCAGCGGTCTCTCCTTCGGTGCGCCGACGGAAGGCGAAGTTGCCCTCGCCGAGGAAATTGTCGCCCGCGTCGCGCCCGTGGAAAAGGTTCGCCTGGTCAACTCCGGAACCGAAGCCACGATGAGCGCAGTCCGCCTCGCCCGCGGATTCACCGGACGCACCAAGATCATCAAGTTCTCCGGTTGTTACCACGGCCACGTCGACGCCCTTCTCGCCGACGCCGGATCAGGCCTCGCGACCTTCGGACTGCCGACCTCGCCCGGTGTGACCGGCGCGCAAGCCGAAGACACCATCGTCGTCCGCTACAACGATCTCGACGCAGTGGCTGCGGCGTTCGCCGCCAACCCCGGCGCCATCGCGTGCGTCATCACCGAAGCTGCCGCCGGAAATATGGGCGCCGTCGCGCCGCTTCCCGGTTTCAACGAGGGTCTGCGTCGCCTCACCCGTGAGCATGGCGCACTCCTGATCATGGACGAGGTGATGACCGGATTCCGCGTCAGCGCCTCGGGTTGGTACGGCATCGACAACGTCGCCGGCGACCTCTACACCTTCGGCAAGGTCATGAGCGGCGGACTGCCCGCTGCAGCATTCGGTGGCCGCGCCGACATCATGGGTCACCTCGCACCCGACGGTCCCGTCTACCAGGCCGGCACCCTGTCGGGTAACCCCGTGGCCGTCGCCGCCGGACTCGCAAGCCTGCGCGCCGCCGATGCCGAGGTGTACGCCAAGCTCGGCCGGAACGCGACCGCCCTCGGGGACATCATGACCGAAGCGCTCACTGCCGAAGGCGTCGAACACCGCGTGCAGTACGCGGGCACCTTGGTGAGCGTGTTCTTCACCGAGAACACGGTGACCAACTACGACGAAGCCAAAGCTGCGCAGACCTGGCGATTCCCCGCCTTCTTCCACGCGCTGCTCTCCCGTGGCGTATACCCGCCGCCGAGCGCATTCGAAGCGTGGTTCGTCTCCGCAGCACTCGACGATCGAGCATTCTCGATCATCGCCGACGCCATGCCTCACGCAGCCAAGGCCGCAGCTGCTGCCGTCAAGCCCTGACCGGTTCCAGAACACCCGCACGCTTCCGACATCCATCATCTTCAGCGAGGACCCTCGACTGTGACCGACGCCGATCACCCCGACCACACGTCCACCCGCACCATCGTCCACGTCCTTCGCCACGGCGAAGTTCACAACCCGCGCGGGATCCTCTACGGACGGCTCCCGGGCTTCCGGTTGTCGGTGGCGGGCGAGGCACAGGCTCGTGCGGTCGCATCCGTGCTCTCCGATCACGACATCACCCACGTGGTCGCGTCGCCGCTGCAGCGCGCACAGGAAACCGCGGCTCCGATCGCCGAGGCGCACAAGCTCGACATCGTCACCGACGAGAACCTCATCGAGGCGGGCAACGAATTCGAGGGTCTCAAGGTAGCTGTCGGTGACGGTGCGCTCTCGCGTCCGCGTCACTGGTGGAAACTGCGTGACCCGTTCACCCCCTCCTGGGGCGAGCCTTACTTGCAGATCGCCCATCGGATGCTGGCAGCCGTCAACGCCGCACGCGTCGCGGCAGTCGGACACGAAGCCGTCGTTGTCAGCCATCAGCTTCCGGTCTGGACTTTGCGTCGATTCCTGCAGGGTGAGCGTCTCTGGCACGACCCCCGTCACCGTCAGTGCGGTCTGGCCTCGTTGACGTCACTGGTCTACGAGGGCGACACCTTGGTCGACATCGTCTACTCCGAACCCGCCGGCGCCTCCGACCCGAGAGTGACAGGAGCATGACTCCGCTCCGCTCCGGTGGCATGATTTCGCGCCGCATCGCCGCAGCACTAGCAGCCGCTGCATCCGCGATGCTCCTTCTCTCGTCCTGCGCTACCGGCGACGACGCCGTCGCACAGGGCGGAACCTTCGACTTCGTCTCACCGGGCGGACAAACCAAGATCTTCTACGATCCGCCGTCCGACCGAGGCACCATCGGCAAGCTCTCCGGGCCCGATCTGATGAACGAAGGTCAGAAGGTCGGCGTCGAGGACTTCGAGGGCAAGGTCGTCGTCCTCAACGTCTGGGGTCAGTGGTGCGGGCCGTGCCGCGCCGAAGCCGACGATCTGGAACAGGTCTACGAGCAGACCAAGGATTCGGGCGTGCAGTTCCTCGGCATCAACGTCCGCGACGACACCAAGAACAAAGCGCAGGACTTCGTGATCGACAACAAGGTCTCGTACCCGTCGATCTACGACCCGTCGATGCGTTCGCTGATCGCCCTCGGTGACGGCTACCCCACGTCGGTCATTCCGACGACGATCGTCCTCGATCGCCAGCACCGCGTCGCCGCGGTATTTCTCCAAGAACTTCTCGCCGAGGATTTGCTGCCCGTCGTCCAGCGAATAGCTCAGGAAGACGCGCAGTAGACATGACAACCACGACCACCACGCTGCTGGCCGGCAGCGAAACACTGAGTGCCGGTGTGGGCGAAGCGTTTCAGAATGCGGCGTCGTCCGGTCCGCTTCTGCTCGCCCTCGGCGCCTGTGTGCTCGCCGGTCTGGTGTCGTTCGCTTCACCGTGCGTCGTGCCGCTCGTTCCCGGCTACCTTTCCTACCTCGCCGGCGTCGTCGGCGCCGACGCCCCCGCGATCACCGTCGACGAGGCGAGGACCCGGACGATCACCCGGAGCAGTCGCCTGAGGGTCGCCGGTGCGGCCGGACTGTTCGTCGCCGGCTTCACCGTCGTCTTCGTTCTCGCCACCGCGTCGGTGTTCGGCGTGATCTCGACTCTGCTCGTCAACCGCGAGGTCCTGATGCGCGTGGGCGGTGTGGTCACGATCGCGATGGGCCTGGTGTTCATCGGACTGATCCCGGCGCTGCAGAAAGACGTTCGTTTCGAACCGCGTCGTGTGTCGTCGCTGGTGGGGGCACCGCTACTGGGGGGAGTGTTCGCGCTGGGGTGGACGCCATGCCTCGGACCGACATTGGCAGGTGTGATGTCCGTAGCCGCGGGAACCGACGGGATGACCGCCGCACGCGGTGTCACCTTGATCGTCGCGTACTGCATCGGGCTCGGCCTGCCGTTCATCTTTCTGGCGCTGGGGTCGGCACGTGCGCTGACCGGCGTCGGCTGGTTGCGGCGTAATGCACGCACCATTCAAATTTTCGGCGGAATCATGTTGGTGGCAGTGGGAATCGCCCTCGTCACAGGCGCGTGGGACCAGTTCGTCGGCTGGGTTCGTGACGCATTTATCTCGGAGGTGACGCTGCCGATATGACAGCTGACGACAATAACGACAACTCGATACCCGTGCTGCCGAAGCAGTCGGTGATCGGTCGAGTCGTTGCGCTCGGGCGCAACACCTGGCGCGGGCTCACCTCGATGCGGACCGCGCTGGTACTGCTGTTCCTCCTCGCGCTTGCTGCTATCCCCGGCGCCCTGCTGCCACAGCGAACCCTCAACGAGGGCAAGGTCGCTGACTACATAGCCGCACGGCCGACGCTCGGTCCGTGGATGGATCGCCTCGAACTGTTCGACGTGTTCAGCAGCTTCTGGTTCACCGCGATCTACGCATTGCTCTTCATCTCGCTGGTCGGCTGCATCCTGCCGCGTTGCGTGGAGCACGCGAAGGCGCTGCGTACCCGTCCGGTGAACGCGCCGCGCAATCTTGCTCGCCTGCCGCACCACACCAAGAGCGTCGTCGACGGCGAGACTCCCGACGAACTTGCCGCCCGGGTGTCGAAAGAACTGCGTGGGTGGCGCGTCGAAACGCGTCGCGGCGATACGAAATCGCGCCGTGAAGGCGAGATCACCATCTCGGCGGAGAAGGGATACCTCCGCGAATTCGGCAACCTCGTGTTCCACCTGTCGTTGGTCGGATTGTTGATTGCGATCGCCGCGGGCAAGTTGTTCGGCTATGAGGGCAATCGCATCGTCATCGCCAACGACGGACCTGGCTTCTGCACGACCTCGCCGGCCGTGTTCGACTCGTTCGTCGCCGGTCTGAGCCTCGACGGCACCGGCATGACCCCGCTGTGTGTCCGTGTGAAAAATTTCCAGGCCGACTACCTCGAGACCGGTCAGGCAGAGATGTTCACCTCGGACATCTCGTACCAGGCAGGCGACGACCTCGAGTCCGATACCTGGCGGGACACGACCATCCAGGTGAACCACCCGCTGCGGATCGCCGGCGATCGTGTGTACCTGCAGGGACACGGATACGCGCCGACCTTCACCGTCACGTTCCCGAACGGCGAGACCCGCACCGAGACGCTCCAGTGGCGTCCCGACGACGCAACGACGTTCCTGAGCAGTGGCGCGATGCGTTTCGACCCGCCGGGCGGCATGTATCCCGATGCGGACGAGCGTCGGAAGAATCAGATTGCCATCGAAGGATTGTTCGCGCCCACCGCGCTGTTCCACGGCAACCTTCTGTCGTCGAGCTACCCGGCGATGAACGACCCGGCCGTCGCCATCGACATCTACAAGGGCGATACCGGACTCGATACCGGTAACCCGCAATCGCTGTTCGAACTCAACACCGAACTGATCAATCAGGGTCGACTGGTCAAGCAGGATCGAGTCAATCTCTTCCCAGGGGAGAGCGCGACGCTTGCCGACGGCACCCAGGTGCGATTCGATGGTGCCGTCGACTTCGTGAACCTTCAGGTCTCCCACGATCCCGCTCAGGTGTGGGTGTTGGTTTCGGCGTTGACGATGATGGCGGGTCTGCTTGTCTCGCTCGTGATCAAGCGTCGCCGCGTCTGGGCACGTATCTATCCCGATGACGAACGACGTACTGTAGTAGAACTTGGTGGGCTTGCCCGCACCGACCACGCAGGCTGGGGCGACGAGTTCGACCGCCTCGCCGACCGCTTGCTGAAAAGCAATCCGACCACCGCGGTGAAACAACCGCACGCCCAGGAGAACG
>NZ_JAJNCL010000013.1 GCF_021025955.1 Rhodococcus qingshengii
CGCATCGAGCGAACGACACTTCCGTCGCCTCAGACCGACCCAACGTACCGTTCACCCGGCACACAGCACCCCGGGCACGGCCGACTCGCGGACCCGGTCCGGGATCGAGTGAACGACACTCTCACCGCCTCTAGCGAGATGAACGGTACGTTCACACGATCAGGGCAGGAATGGGTGAGGAAGATGCCGGCGCCGACGCACGTAGCGACTTGTTAGCCAAAGTACGGATTGTGAACCGTCTCATAAGTCCGAAGTGCTCTCCGATTTTGTGCCTTCGTCCCTAGTACTTTGGCCTAGGCTGAGTGTCATGGTGGGGTTGAGCAGCTCGAGGGTGTCGCATTTGCGACTCGTTCCGACGGAACCGGAAGAACTGCAAAGGTTTGTTCAAGAAGTAGGTGGAAGGCGTGGGGGCTTTCCGTTTGCACGATCGTTGCGTTCGAAGAGGCGCTCGGTGCCGGCGCAATACGCGATACGGATCAGCGTCGACAATGTTTCCACTCAGATCTGGCGACGAATCCTCGTCGCGTCGGATCTGAATCTGGATGACCTGCATTCGGTGGTTCAACGGGCAATGGGCTGGAGTGACCGTCATTCGCACGCGTGGTCCAAGTCCGGCAGCCGATTTCCCGGCGAGGTCGAAGAGTACGTAGCTTCCGGAAGCAACGCCGAGCAGCGTCGCGCCGGACGAGTGGCGATCGTAGAGTCCGCCGTACGTCTGGATGAGGTCATGGTCTCGCCCGGAGATGAAATCAGTTATCGCTACGGACGCTTCGGGAACTGGCGTCACACGCTGACACTTGAATCTTCCGAAGTACTGCCCGCCGGATTCCAAGTTGTGTGCGCCGCGGGTCGCGGTGCTTGTCCGCCGGAGGAATGTGTTGGCCCTGACGAGTACGAACAGCTTCTCGGTGTTCTCGCGTCAGAAAAGTTACGCTCCCACGAGTGGACCCTGGAATGGCCGAAAACTGACTTCGAGCCGACACGATTCGAGATCGCCGAGGTCAACGATCGCTTGTCTTACAGTCGTACTTCTGGTCCGGACGACATCGTGTCTACCTACGACGGAGCCAGCCCGTACGACATCGCGACCCTCGTCGAATGCCTGAGTCCACATCGAGTCCCGGATTTGCACGCGGTCCTCTCCCGAGCTGGAGTCGACGATCGGTCGGCAGTTGGGGATGTGGTCCAGGTCGAGGCAAGTCAACGCGTTCAGGCGGTTTTGACATTGATCGGCGTCGAGGGGATCGAGTCCGATGATTTCTTCACGACGGTTGACGCGATGCTCGATGAACCTGAACTGGGTCCTGTCAATCTGCCCAAAGGACGATCGCTCTACGCGTTGCTCAAAACCTTCGGCCTGGCGCGCAAGCACAAAGGACTCATTCTCCTGACGAAGCGGGGTCAGTCAGCTCAGCGGGACGAGTCGGCGATGTGGTCGGTGATCGTCGAGGGAGTTCCAGTCGCGACAGGCGGCTCTCAAAGAGCGGTGGAGCTTCTTGTCTTGTTGGCCGTAGCAGCGGGTTTGTCGCCGGCTGAACGTCATCTGTTCGTTTCACGAGCGCTAGAGCCGATTCGCTCGTCGAGCGTTCTGATGTCCGGGTCTCTGACTTCGAAACGAGACATAACCGGGAGCACTGTGGAGGTACTCGGTTTGATCGGCGCTACGGGGTACGAGTTGGGGAAGTTCGGCACCAAAGAGGATTCGTCCTGGGCTGCTCATCTCGCGAGAGCGATTCTGCAGCGTTAACCCGAGCACTGAAGCAGACAACCGAAACGGGGTTCGATCCGGCAATGCCGTATCGAACCCCGTTTCGTGTCCTGGTAGAGATCAGATGCTGACGCCGTAGTCGCGGGCGATGCCGGCGAGTCCGGATGCGTATCCCTGTCCGACTGCGCGGAACTTCCACTCGCCGTTGTGGCGGTAGAGCTCACCGAAAAGCATGGCGGTCTCGGTGGAAGCGTCTTCCGAGAGGTCGTAGCGTGCCAGTTCTGAGCCGTTCGACAGATCTACGACGCGGATGTAGGCGTTGGTGACCTGTCCGAAGGACTGGAGTCGGGCATCGGCGTCGTGAATCGAGACCGGGAAGAAAATGTTGGTGACGTTGGGCGGTACAGCAGGGAGGTCGACGTTGATGACTTCGTCGTCGCCGTCACCTTCACCGGTGAGGTTGTCCCCGGTGTGCTCGATGGATCCGTCGGGCGAGCGAAGGTTGTTGTAGAAGACGAAGTGCAGGTCGGAAAGGACCTTGCGTTCCGGACCGGTGACCAACGCGCTGGCGTCGAGGTCGAAGTCGGCACCACTGGTACTGCGTGCATCCCAGCCGAGGCCGACTGCGACCTTGGTCAGGTTGGGTGCGGCCTTCGACAGAGATACGTTGCCGCCCTTGGCAAGTGTGACGCCCATTCAGGTTCCTCTCGTTCGAACGAAGTGGATTTCTTCGTTCGGGAGTTCTGTGTTGTCCGTTCTGCACTCACATTACCGTGGGTAGGTAGGTGAGGTTCGACCGAATAGGCACCTCACTCGAACAGCGCGCGAAGATCCTCGGCGTCGAGTCCGGTGCCGAGTGTGCCTTCGGCGTCCATGACATTCGAGAACAATGCCGACTTCTTGGCTTTGAGCGCCATGACCTTCTCTTCGATCGTGTCTTTGGCAATGAGACGGTAGACCATGACGTTTCGCGTCTGCCCGATGCGGTGAGTACGATCGACCGCTTGTGCCTCGGCGGCCGGGTTCCACCAAGGGTCGAGAATGAAGCAATAGTCGGCCTCGGTGAGGTTGAGGCCGAAGCCACCAGCCTTGAGGCTGATCAGGAATACGGGGGCTGCACCAGACTTGAACTCCTCCAACACTTCACCGCGATTGCGCGTCGAACCGTCGAGGTAGCTGTACGGGATGTTTTCCGCCTCGAGTCGGGTGCGCACCGAGCCGAGGAACCCGGTGAACTGACTGAAGATCAATGCACGGTGTCCGCCGGCAATGACGTCGTCCAATTGCTCGACGACAGCGTCGACCTTGGCCGACGGGACAAGTCCGCTTTCCTCGTCGACCAGCGAGACGTCGAGACTGAGTTGGCGTAGCAGCGTCAGCGATTGCAGGATCGTGAATCGATTCTTGTCGACGTCATCGAGCAGTCCGAGAATCTTCTGCCGTTCGCGCTGCAGGTGGGTGTCGTAGATCGCGCGATGGCTCGGATGCAACTCGATCTCGAGTATCTGTTCCTGCTTGGGCGGCAAGTCTGCAGCCACCTGTTCCTTGGTGCGCCGAACCATCAGCGGTTTGACGCGCCGCCGAAGTTGCGCCAATCGCTCTGTGTCGCCTTCTTTTTCGATGGGAGTGCGGTAGACATCGGTGAACGTGGTGGGGCTGGGAAACAGTCCTGGTGCAGTGATCGCGAGCAGCGACCACAACTCCAAAAGATTGTTTTCCATGGGTGTGCCGGTGATCGCGAGTTTGAAAGGTGCGTTCACTGCCCTCGCACACTGGTGGACCTTGGACTTGTGGTTCTTGGCGAATTGGGCTTCGTCGAGTACCAGTCCGGACCAGCGGCCCGCGGAATACGCATCGGTGTCGAGGCGAAAAAGGGCGTACGACGTCACGACGATATCCGCCCCGTCGACGAGTGCTGCCAGATCGGTTTTTCTGCGTCGCAGTGTGTCCGTGATGACAGCGGTGTGGAGTGTTGGTGCGAACTTGGCCACCTCGGATTTCCAATTGGAGACCACGCTGGTGGGAGCAACGATCAGAAAAGGCGGCGCCGCTGGATTCGATTGCCGCGCAGCGCAGATCATTGCGAGGGTCTGCAGGGTCTTACCCAGGCCCATGTCGTCGGCGAGTATGCCGCCCAAGCTGTGCTGGCGGAGGAAATTGAGCCAATGGAATCCGTCGACCTGATAGGGACGTAGCGTTGCCGTCAACGTGTCCGGGACTTCGACGGGATCGATGCCCGAACTGCCGAGCAATCCTGCGATCTGCTTCTTCCATGCGGCTGCTTGATGTTCGACTCTTCCGAGCGCCGCCAATTCTTCCCACAGCCCGGCTTGAAATTTGCTGATCGCGAGTTTGCCGGTAGGCCGATCGAGTAGCGACCGCGCTTCGGTGATGAGACGGTGTAGGCCGAGTAGTTCAGGTGCGTCGAGCCGAAAGAAGGCGCCGTCCGGTAGGAGTATGTGAGTTTCGCCCTTGCTCAGAGCGGAGAACAATGTTGTGAACGGAACGCCTTGTCCCGCAACATCGACGGTGACATCGAGGTCGAACCAGTCGGATCCGCTGTCTCCGTCGGATGCTGATGTGCCGATGCCGATCACGACAGCGTCGTCTGCAGGCCGGTAGTCGGCGGGGGTTCCTGCAACCGTGAGGTCGATGGCGTCGTGCGATTCGAGTTGGGGGAGGAGGTCAAGTGTGAACTGCATGGAATCTAGGCCGGTCAGCGTTCCCGCGAGAGTGGCCTTTACCGCGGTCGCGCCGAGGCTGTTGGTGATGGCATCTTCGGCAGCGTGATTGCGGACCTCGGACTCCTCGGTGGTTGCAATGGCGGTAGAAATGATCAGTTCGTTGGCATCGACGGTGTACTTCCATGCCGATTCGATGTCGATGCGATGGTTGTCTTCGTAAGTGGCGACCAGTTGTAGCCGAGGGCCGGACACAGTCGGTGGGTTGTAGGCGCCGTCGGAAGATACGACGGGAGCGAGGCTTCCGAGTTTGAACACGAACCGCGAAGTGAACGCATCCCGATGCTCGGCGGGTATGTCGACTGTCTTTCCGGAGTCGATCAACTGCCGCAATTGGCGGGTGACCGGCGTGTGCAGTGGTGCGAGCGTGATCGCGTTAGCGGCGTCGAGCGCGAAGACACCATGTGCCGGCGTACCGACAAGTCCCCAGTCGGAATGGGTGACGATGTGCCCATCGGTCTGAATTCGGGGCGTGAGACGGAGATTGTTGTCTTCCGCTCCGTGGACGTCGAGGCAGATGTTGGCGTCGTCGAGTAGGGAGATGTTACCGAGGCCGGCCTTCGAGTGAACGAGTGAAACGCCGACGCTGATCGCCTCATCAAGAAGCGACCAGAGTTGCGGGCTCGGAAACCCGGCAAGATCGATCTCCGCGGCATTCTGATTGCGGTAATGGTTGCCGGCGCTGTGGAGGAGATGAATGTCGCGTAGAACCCGGATGTGGTCGGCAGGGAACTGAAAGGTGCTTCCGAGTTTGTTCCAGGCGAGTCCGCCGGAGATCCACCCTCTCGCTCCTGGTTGCACTGGTTTGACGAGGAGCCGTGTCGATGTGCCTTTGGTTCGCGCGATGAATTGAATGCCGAGTCCGGGAGTTGTGCGGCCGTCGGGGTCTGGTCGGAGCAACTCCTCGAGCGCGCCGTCCCACCCGAGTTGTCGTGGCGTCGTGTTCGCCTCGGCCACCGCTGCGAGTACCAACGCGGCCACGTGTTTACAGTTCATTCGCACCGGACACGTGCAGAGCCCACGCGTGAATGTGGCAGTACCGGTCGCGCTGTGACTTATCGAAATCGTGCAGGCGTACGGCTCCCGCGCGGTCCCCGCCACGGCCCCGGTCAAGGTATCCGGGATGCCGTTCCAGCTGATGGACACGACCGCATTCTGCCGCAGGTAGGTAAGTCCGCGGTCGTAGGTTGTCGTGCCCACGACAGCGCGAACTCGGTCGAGGTCGAGGGCCTTGACTGAGTCCGGTTGCACGGGGCCAGCCTAGTGGCGGCGTCCGACAGATCTTGTCGTGGTCGTTTGTCCAAGAAAGTCCGAACTGCACGGTATGTTCACGGAAACATCTTTGACTGGTTTGGGAGTTTCATGAGGACTGAGCGGCGTGCGTGGATCCGATCTGCGCGCACAGGTGCGGTGTGTTTGGCCGTCTGTGCACTTTCTTTGCAATTGGGCGGACTGTCGACGGCAGCGCCGAGTTCCGGGAGCGCGGGAAGCTCGGAAAGCCTGGGCAGCGTCGAGGGCAGCGTGAGTTCGGGGTCGACGATCCCGGGACCACTTCAGGAGGATCCGGGCCCCAAACCGGACCTGCGCGACGACATCGTCGTCCCGGCCATCGTCGGTGAGAAGGTGACCGCACCGCAGGCGGTCAGGCTGACGGTGGCGTCGCCTGCACTTCGACGCGAGGTCGGCGTCGAGATCTTGCTACCCGCTGACAATTCGGTTCCGCGCCCGGCGCTGTACATGCTCGAGGGTGTCGATGCCGGTGAGAAAAGCAGCGGATGGATGACGATCGGCGGCGCCCCGGCGTTCTTCGCCGACAAGAACGTCAACGTCGTGATGCTCAATGGCGGAATCGCGAGCCTGTACTCGGACTGGGAGAATCCGGATCCGCGGCTGGGACTGCACAAGTGGGAAACCTTCATCACCGAGGAGTTGCCACCACTGATCGACGCGCGGTTGAAGACCAACGGCATCAACGCGATTGCCGGCAATTCCATGGGCGCGATGGGCGCAATGATGCTCGCTCAACGCTTTCCGGACATGTACCGGGGCGTCGCCGTTTTCAGCGGCTGCTACTCCACGATGGATCCGCTCGGCCGAACTGCCGTCCAGGCCACGATTTCTTCTCGAAGTGGAGATCCGGCCAACATCTGGGGTGTGCCAGGGGGCCCGGAGTGGCAGGCACACGATTCGTTGATCAACGCAGAGAAGTTGCGTGGCAAGGAAATCTACGTGTCGACTGCAAATGGTCGTCCCGGATCCGACGAGACGCTCCAGACCCCTGAACTGCTCGAGCGTCTGGTGATCGGCGGCGGCATCGAGGTTGCTGCGCATGCCTGCACCAAGATGTTCGACGCTCGGTTGCAGGAGCTGAAGATTCCGGCGCAGGTGGATTACGAGCCGAACGGCACACACGCGTGGGCGTATTGGCGTGAACGACTGCCGAAGGCGTGGCCGACTCTGTCCCGCGCATTGGGCGTCTGACGGTTCGACAACAGGGGCTCGGGTTGTGGCTCGCCACAACCCGAGCGTTGGATCACTCGCAGGCGATGCCGTCGTTGTCCCGGTCGAGATGCGGGGCGTACCCGTTTTGACCCCGGTACAACGGAGCTGCGCCGGCGTTACGCACGGCAGTGCAGTTCTGGTAGTACCGCGCCGGTGCGGGAGTGTTCTGCGGCGCCGGCTGATTCTGGGGCGCCTGCGGAGCGGGCGGTGCCGGCGGTGCGAAGACGGGTGGAAGGAACGGCTGGACTGCGTCGGCAGAGCCAGTCGGAATCATGCGTGCGATCTCGATCGGTAGGAAATCGAAAACCGTGGATGCCTGAGCGGCGGGTGCGGCAACCAGAGTGATTGCGGCGCAACCTGCGACGCTGAATGCCAGACGGCGGAGCTTCATGTGACCTCGTGTTCAACTGGGCAGCCCTTCCACTTCTGAGGGCTGTGCCGGCTGAGCATACTGGTCATAACGACCAAATGGTTTATTTCGGTAAGGGTGAAATCTGGGGTGAAAAGCAGCGTCCCCGCACCGTATTGCTCGGGTGCGGGGACGCGGCTGTTGTCGGCGAGGGTTACGCGTCGACAAGTTCTTCGGCGAAGGGATCACCGTTGCGGGGAGCGTCGAAGCGCTCCTTGTCGAGGATGCCCTCACGCTTTGCGACGATGACCGGGACCAGTGCCTGGCCGGTGACGTTGACTGCGGTACGGCCCATGTCGACGATCGGTTCGACGGCGAGGAGCAGTCCGACGCCGGCCAGCGGAAGACCAAGGGTGGAGAGTGTGAGTGTGAGCATGACTGTCGCACCGGTGGTTCCGGCCGTTGCCGCTGAGCCGATGACCGAGACGACGACGATCAGCAGGTAGTCGGTGAAGGTCAACGGGACGTCGTAGAAGCCGGCGACGAAGATTGCCGCGATCGCGGGATAGATTGCAGCGCAACCGTCCATCTTCGTGGTGGCACCGAGCGGAACGGCGAACGAGGCGTACTCACGCGGAACACCGAGGTTGCGTTCTGTGACGCGTTCGGTCAGCGGCAGAGTGCCGATCGACGAGCGCGAGACGAAGCCGAGCTGAGTTGCAGGCCAGACACCGGAGAAGAAGCTTCGGACCGAGAGGCCGTGCGCGGCAATCAGGATGGGGTAGACCACGAAGAAGACGATGGCCAGACCGATGTAGATGGCTGCGGTGAAAACGCCCAGCGAGCCGATCGCATCCCAGCCGTAGGTGGCGACAGCGTTGGCGATCAGCGCGGCGGTGCCGATCGGGGCGAGGCGGATGATCCACCACAGGACCTTCTGGACGATCGCGAGCAGCGAAGCGTTGAACTCGAGGAACGGAGCAGCCTTGGGTCCGATCTTGAGTGCAGCAATGCCGATCGCGCCGGCGATGACGAGCAGCTGCAGGACGTTGAAGCTCAGCGATGTAGTCGCCACGCCTTCGGTGACTGAAGTCTTTGCGCCCAGCCCCAGGAAGTTGTTCGGAACCAGTCCGGTGATGAACGCCCACCACGAGCCGGAACTCTTGGGTTCCTTCGCTGCTTCGACGGCGACGTCGGTCCGTGAACCGGGATCGGTGATCAGGCCGACGATGATGCCGATGATCACAGCGATGAAAGCGGTGATCGCGAACCAGAGCAAGGTCTGCACGGCCAGGCGAGCTGCATTGGCGACCTGGCGCAGGTTGGCGATGGAGCTGACAATGGCGGTGAACACGAGCGGGATCACCGCAACGGTGAGCAGCTTGACGTAACTCGAACCGATGGTCTGCACGGTGCCGACCAACCAGTTGACGTTTCCGTCGGCTGCATCAGGCATTGCCCGGGCGACGAGACCGATGATGACACCGAGTACGAGGCCGGCGACGATCTGCGGTCCGAATGCCGTCGCCCAGGACGGAAAACGGGACGTGGACTTTTCCGGCACGCCGGTGGAGGTGGAGCTGGGCATGACTATGCCTTTCGAAAATCAAGGGAGCGAAATGCAGCGCGGCACCAGAGGCCGGGCAGATTCGAAGAAATGTTTCCTGGTACGCGTCAGGTCAGAGCGAGCGCGTACACATTGCGCTCGCCTGCAGGCGAAGGTCGACGTAACGCCGACTGGTCAGGAACAACACCGTCCACACACTACTCGCAGCTTCAACTACTCGATCCCGAGGGTCGCCGCGGGAGTTCGCTTCGTGTTCGTCGGGCGTGCCCCGATCAGTCACTGTTGGTCGGTTGACTAGTCTCGACGATCAGTAGGTGCCGCACCGGCACCTAAGCGTCGGCAAGCGGAAGCGAGAGACCGATGAGCGTTCGGAATGCCGAGTACCCGCGTCCGAAGCATTTCCTGGTGCACCTCAGTGACACGCATCTGGTGGCTCAGGGGGAGTTGTACGACGCCGTGGATGCGTCGACGAGATTGCGGGAAGTGCTCAGCGGGATCGTGGCCTCGGGCGCACGCCCGGATGCACTGATATTCACCGGCGACCTGACCGACCAGGGACACCCCGACGCATACGCGGAATTGAAAGCCATCGTGGAACCTGTGGCGGCCGAGATCGATGCGCAGGTTGTGTGGGCGATGGGCAACCACGACGACCGCCCCACCTTCAGATCATTGCTGTTGGGCGAGGACGCCACCGATCATCCCGTCGACAACGTCTACGACCTTGACGGACTGCGGGTGATCACCCTGGATTCATCGGTTCCCGGTCACCACTACGGTGAGATCTCGGATCGTCAATTGGATTGGCTACGCACAGAATTGGCGGTGCCGGCGCCCGACGGAACAATTCTGGCGCTGCATCATCCGCCGGTTCCGTGCATTCAGGATCTCGCGGTCCTGGTGGAGTTGCGCGATCAGTCCCGGTTGGCAGACGTATTGCGGGGCAGCGACGTCCGGGCGATTCTTGCTGGGCACCTGCACTATTCGACGACGGCGACGTTTGCCGGTATTCCGGTGTCCGTGGCGTCGTCGACGTGTTACACCCAGGACTTGAACGTGGAAGTCGGTGGTCAGCGTGGTCGTGACGGAGCTCAGGGGTGCAATTTGGTGCACGTCTACGACGAGACGATTGTTCATTCGGTCGTTCCACTCGGCGCGCACGTGACGGTCGGTGAGCCTGTCGACGCGGCCGAGGGAGCCCGGAGGCTCAGCGCTGCCGGTATTCGAATCCTCGAGAGCGAAAAGGCGGCACGCTCGATCATCTGAGGTGGCAGGCGGTTTCCGGTGCGTTGGCGCAGTTCTGGGTGATTGCCGGGCGGTCGCGCAGGGCGCGCCTTCATTCACCAGGATCGTTTCGAGCCCGTCGCGAAACTGCGCGCGGTAGCCGAGAGCAAGAAGTTGAATCTGCGCGAAGTGGTGATCGATCAGTTCGAGCGTGGACCGATCGTGGGTACGCCGCAGCAGGTTGCCGAGAAAATCGATTCGTTTGTCGGCAACGACGGTTCGGACGGATTCATCCTCGGGTCGCACCTGGTACCGACGGGACTCGACGAGTTTGTCGACGACGTGGTGCCGCTGCTGCAGGATCGAGGCCTTCTCCGTAGTGATTACGAAGGAACGACCTTGCGTGACAATCTCGGACTACCCATTCCAGCGCAGCGAGAGCATGTGGCAGCACGCTGATCGACCGAAGTGGCGAGGGCCCAGCCGAAATCGGCTGGGCCCTCGCTTCCGCTAGGCTTCCCAGGGAGCAGGGATGGGGTAGTAGCTCTCCAGAAACTCCGTGATCTTGCGTGTGCGAAGTTCCAGATCGATCTCCGGAGCGCTGCCGTCGTTGAGGCAGAAGAAGTCCATGGAGCGCTTGGCGAGCAGTGAGTCCATGTCGCGCAAACCGGCCTTGACCGTCGTGTCGACGTATTTGACGGCTGCGGACTTCTGCACCACCGATCGTCCACTCATGAGCGTGTAGTAGTGGTACAGCGAATTGGTCACCGAGATATTGGAACTCGCGCGGAAGGTGCTTGCTGCAGTTGCCGCGAAGTCTTCGGCGAACTCGCGTTCCATCTCTGCCATCACGCTCTTACGCAGCGGCGTCGCAGCGTGCTCGAGGTGTCTGGTGGTCATCAGCCCGAAGCGGTCCTGAAGCAACCGGCGGTTGACGCGTGCCGCATTCTCGAATCCGCTGCGGTCGTTGTCGTTGTGTCCCAAACCGATTCTGGTGTCGGCTTCGATGAACATGCTGATGCCACCGGGGGAGAAGAACATGTCCGGACCGACCGGGCGGCCGAAGAACATGTCGTCGTTCGAGTAGAGGAAGTGTTCTGCCAGACCTGGAATATGGTGTAGCTGGCATTCGACAGCTTGAGAATTATGTGTGGGCAACACACTTGGATCGGCGAAGAACTTCTCGCTGGGCATGAACGTTACTCGCGGATCGTCGGCAAGCCAGTCCGGACGATCGGAATCGGTCGCGACGAAGATACGCCGGATCCACGGTGCATACATGTGGATGGACCGCAGCGCGTATTTGAGTTCGTCGATCTGACGGAAACGCGCTTCTGATTCGTCCCCCTCACCGACGATGTAGTTCTGCATCCGCTTGGCGCGCTGAGCCTGAAACTCCTTGGAAGAGCCGTCGACCCAGGAAAAGACGAGATCGATATCGAAGCTGATGTCGGAGGCATGATCGGCGAACATGTTCTCGATAGTCGGCCAGATTCGGCCGAATCGCTCGACGGTTCCGCGGACAGCTTCTTCGGGGAGGACGGTACGTCGAGTCAGTGAGTTCTCGACGGGCAGAACGATTTCTTCGTCGGAAATTGACCACAGTTCGATTTGAACTCCGATGTTGGCGCCGTAGTTCATGCCGCTTGCGACGTGAACCCTCGGCCGGAACAAACGGAAGATCCGTGACTTGTTGGTCTTCGACAGGGCGCCGTCCGCAACAAGAAGCGCTGGGCTTTTCTTTGCGTCGACGGTTTTGGAATAGAAGGGTGCGTTGGTGCATCCCTCGACTAGCGCCTGCCGCAGGTTCTTGCGCTCGGTCCAGCTGATCGCGATGACAGGGCGCTCGTCGTTTCCGCGTACGAGTAGGTACTCGATTCCTGCGGCGTCGAGAATGTCGCGGATGAACAGCAGATCTTCGACCATCGCTTCGAGCGGCGTGGTGGTCGTGATCGCGAGGGCAAATCGATTCTTGAATCGGACGGTCTCGGGTAGTTCACCCATCCGTGCACGTGACGCGGCCGACGCCGGTTCCACGGGATTGGGGCTGTCCTGCTCCGGGGGTACGAAGTAGATGTCGTGCGGAGCGGGAGATTCTGTAATGGGATGCCTTCCGATTCTGATCCAGCTGTGTATCTGTCGCCGCTGGCGCTGCGAGAGCGCCGGCGGCGGCGAGCTCAGTCTATGCTGTCGGCGCCGAAAGTCGGACATGAGTGACGGGGATGGGTAGGGCGGGGCGAGTCGGGTACCCCGAGGACCGAAGCGAGAGTGAAGGAGGAGAACCGATGCGTGTGAAGCGATGGTCGGAACAGGTGCGATGGCTGTTGCGCTGGCCGCCGGCCCAGTTGCCACAGCTTCTGCGGAAGGCGCCGAGACGGCGGGGTCGGAGGGTTCACCGGAGATGCTGACCTGCGAGGTTGTCTTCGATGCACTGGAAGACATGAGCCCGGAATGGACGGAAGAGGGGATCGATCAGGTTGAAGACTGGTGCGAGGCGATCACCGGCGAAGAAGACTGAGCGTCAGCCGCGCGAGATCACTCGTCGCGACAGTCGCCACCGCCCGCCCTCGAGTTCGAATTCGTCGGCGTAGCTCCCGACGCCGCTGAGCTTGGGAGTTGTCGTCGTGTCGACGTAGAACGTCCACACCGCATCCGCGCGGGCGGTAGTTTCCGAGGTCACGTCCACGGCGATCGCCGTGGTGACGTGACGTGTGAATGTGCCCGGGCCTTGTATCCCGGCGGCTCGACGCTCGACTACTCCAGCAGCAATTTCTGCGCGGCCACGTCGTACCTGTGCGGGGATACCGCGATCGGGATTGGCGGGCATGTTCCATTCGGCCTCGCGGGTGAACTGCTCCACGTAATCCTCGACCGAGCCGGTATCGGCAAGATGCGCGATGCGAGCGAGCGTTGAACGAATTTGTTCGGCAGGGCCCTCGGGTTGCATGCTGTCCTCCGTAGACGTGGGTGCGGCAGATCGCACGCTACAGCTCATGACGACAACGACGACGGCGTCGTCCCATTGAGCGGCAATATTCTCCAACGACGGAGCGGCGAACTTTGAGATCACCTCGAGTTCAACCGTATTCGAGCCCGCAGCGTAAATGATTGAGTGTTCACAGTAGGCAGCGCCGTGACGACTGCCGTGCCCGTAGGCTTGACCGACTCACAGGAGATCGCCATGTCCGTCACCGAACTCGAACGTGTCACCCAGACCCCGGAGCAGATCTACGCTGCCGGCGGAATCACCGTCCACAAAGTAGGCGAGCTGATCGGCGCCCGCATCGACGGCGTCCATCTCTCCGGGGACTTGTCCGAAGAGACCGCCTACGCGATCAACTATGCGCTGGCAGCGCACAAGGTTGTGTTCTTCCGTGGGCAGCAGCATCTCGACGACACGTCGCAGTACGAATTCGCCGGAACCCTCGGCACCCAGACCACCCCGCACCCGACGGTGAAGTCCAGGGGCGACAAGCTGTTGGTGCTCGACCGTGCCGCCAACAGTTGGCATACGGACGTGACGTTCGTCGACCGCATCCCGAAAGCCTCGATTCTGCGAGCGACGACCATTCCCGAGTACGGCGGAGCGACCACGTGGGCGTCGACAACCGCTGCGTACGACCAACTGCCGCCTTCGCTCAAGGTCTTGGTCGAGAATTTGCGGGCCGTTCACACCAATGCCTACGACTATGCCGAGGTTGTCGATCAGGCGAACCAGGTAGACGCGCAGCGCCAGGCCTACTACGCCGAATTCGCCCGTGAGATCTACGAGACCGAACACCCGGTGGTGCGTATCCATCCGGCAACGGGGGAGAAGACCCTTCTACTCGGTCACTTCTTCAAGGAGTTCGTCGGGCTCAAGCCGTCGGAGTCGGTCGCTCTCTACCAGATCCTGCAGGCACGAATCATCAAGTTGGAAAACACTGTTCGATGGAACTGGTCGGCCGGCGACCTGGCGATCTGGGACAACCAGGCGACTCAGCATTACGGTATCGCCGACTACGGGACTCAGGCACGCAGTGTGCACCGAGTGACATTGGCCGGCGACGTCCCCGTCGACGTTCACGGCGAGCCGAGTCGAATCCTCCAGGGCGACGCCGCTGAGTATTCGATCATCGCGGACATCGATCGGCTTCCCGGCTTCGCCGTCAACTGATCAATCTGGGCGTTTCCAGATCCGGCGGCCGTTCGCATCAGTTCCCGTCTCGGCTTCGGGATGTGTTCGGCCGCCGCCGACAACGTCAGGCTTTGACCACCTTGCGCCCCAGCAGCGATGCAACCAATCCGTCGACGAAGGTCGCCTGACGGCCGAGAGGATCGGAGTCAGCCGGCGCGACGCTGCCGATCGAAATCGATCTCGTCAGGCCGGTCTCGCTGATGAATTCGGCGGCGAGGTGCGCTTCTCGGAATGTGAGGCCGCCCAGATGTGTCGTGTCGTCGACTCCGAGAACACGTCCGTCGATGATGTCCATGTCGAAGTGGACGTGGACACCGTTCACACCCTGTCCCGCCGCGGCGAGAACGCGAGGCATCAAGGCCGCCATGCCATGGCGATCGATCTCGTCGATCGTCACCAGCAATACCCCGTACTCGTCGAGTGAGCGCTTGTGATCGACCGTTGCGTTCTTGACCCCCACCAGGACGGTGTTCTCCAAACTGGGGCCATGCAGATCCGCCGCCGACGACAGCAATTGTTCGATATCGCCGTGGGAGGCGAAAATGATTGCACCCAAATCGGTTCCGGGTTCGGTGGCGATCGGAATTCTGGTGTTCTGCCAGGCCTCGGCAGTGAGCCACAGCGGCAGCGTCGTGAGGTCTGCGGCCGCGTTCTCACCTTGGATACAGCTGAAACCGATTCCGGACATGTCTTCGCGTAGACCGTGGTCGAGGAGATGGCTTGCCAGGCCGGTAGTTTCGAGGTCGATCAATTCGACGGTCGCATGTGCATCGATCGGTTCGGTGCCCAGAACGTAGCGTTTTTCGACGTAGGGCGATGTCATCGCCATCAAGAGCGCGCCGTAATCGATCGTGAAGTCGACCGTGCCACCCAGTCGGTATTCGTCACCTGCTTCTCCGGCGTCGACGAGGAGGTGATCGCTGCTGGCGCTGATCACCTTCAATCGCGGATCGATCGGGGTCAAGCCTTCCGGCGAGATGTCTTCGCGGCCGATGGACAAGATCAGGCGTCGGCTCGGCTTGTCCTCGTTGTCGAAGACGGGGCGTCGGCCGAATGCGTCTTCCCCTGAGACTCCATACGGCCGCGACGGCTTGACCTTGGCCTCGATGATGTCCGCGGTGAGAGTGAAGGCATCGTTGTTCAGCAGTTCGTACAGTCCGGGGGGAGTAGGTGATTCGGCCAGAACGATGCTGGCGCCCAAACGCAGATGGTTGATCCCCTCGGGCATTGTGCCCGTCTCGAGTAGTGGCAGCGAGAACGTATTGCCTCCGGAAACGATCGGCAGTTCGATCGAGAACCGCTTCGTGATTTCGTCGGCTAGATAGACCAGATTCGACAGGTTGTCGACGGTCGGCTGGATGCCGCCGACGCACGCGAGATTCGCGCCGATTCCGATCAGTCTGATGCCCTCGATGGGAAGGATTTCGGCGACTACGTCCAACGCCTCCGCCGGCAGGATTCCTTCGCGGAGATCTCCGAGGTCGATCATCAGCACGATGTCGTGGACGACTCCTCGCGCCCGTGCTGCTCTGCCCAGAGCAACAATCGTCGTCAACTCGGAGTTGAGGCTGATGTCCGCGTAGCGGATCGTGTCGTCGATCTCGTTCAGCGACGGTGCACGGATCAGCATCAGGGGAACGGTGATGCCGTCGCGGCGAATGCGGGCCAGGTTGTCCAGGCGGGAGTCGGCGATCTGCGCGACGCCGCCGCGGACCATTGCTCGTGCCACTTTGGGGGAGCCGCACGTAGATTTGCTGACGCCGGCCACCGAAATGCCGTGAGCGCTGGACGCCTCGACGAGGACGCGCGCATTCTGTTCGATACGACGCAGGTCGACGGTGATGGTCGGTCCGGTCATGATCTCCCCGTTTTCTCCGAAGGCGGTTCACGATCCGGGCATTTCGGACCGGACGGTTGGCGTGAGCTGGACAACTTTGCTCCAACTGTTGTGTCGTAGGACACTTACGTGCAGTATGAGGATACAACAGTTTCCTACCAGGCACTCTAGAGGAGCGTCGATGGCTACTCTCGTCAAACACGTACTTCGGCGCAAGCCGGCTTTGCAGATAGACCAGGAGACCGGCGCAGATACCAACGGCGGCGAGCTGACCCGCAGTATCGGTTTAGCGCAGTTGTCCATGTTCGGCATCGGCGCCACGATCGGCACCGGTATCTTCTTCGTCCTCTCGCAGGCAGTCCCGGTTGCGGGTCCGGCAGTGATCATCTCCTTCGTTGTTGCCGGTGTCGTCGCGGGACTCACGGCGATTTGTTACGCGGAGTTGGCCGGAGCTGTCCCGGCGTCGGGCTCGTCGTATTCCTACGCTTACGCGACGCTCGGAGAGCTTCCGGCCATGGCCGTCGGAGCGTGTCTGCTTCTCGAGTACGGAGTATCTGCCGCGGCGGTGTCCGTCGGATGGTCGCAATATTTGAACCAGCTACTGGGCAACCTCTTCGGGTTCCAGATCCCCGATGTGCTGTCACAAGCGCCGGAGCAGGGCGGCATCATCAATCTTCCCGCAGTGATCTTGGTGTGCCTGTGCGGCGTTCTGCTCATCCGCGGCGCCAGTGAATCAGCCAAGGCCAACGCCATCATGGTCTCGATCAAACTCGCGATTCTGTTGCTCTTCATCGTGGTCGGCATCGGCGGATGGAACAGCAATCACTTCGCCGACTTCGCACCGTTCGGATTCAGCGGCGTCATGTCCGCCGCCGGAATCATCTTCTTCTCCTACATCGGCCTCGACGCCGTGTCCACCGCTGGCGAAGAAGTGAAGAACCCCCGTCGCAATCTCCCCCTCGCGATCCTCATTGCACTTGTGTCCGTCACCGCGATCTACATCGCCGTTGTCGCCGTCGCGATCGGTGCACAGGATTCTGCATCGTTCGAAGGTCAGGAAGCCGGACTGTCCGCCATCCTCGAACAGGTGACCGGATCAACCTGGCCGGGAACACTTCTGGCCGCCGGCGCGGTGATCTCGATCTGCAGCGTCACGCTCGTGGTCATCTACGGTCAGACCCGCATCTTGTTTGCGATGTCACGCGACGGCATGATTCCGTCGATCTTCCACAAGGTGAATCCGCGGACTCTGACGCCGGTGCCCAACACCATCATCGTCTGTGTTGTCATCAGCATTCTGGCCGGTTTCATTCCCATCAATTTCCTCGCCGAAATGACCAGCATCGGAACCCTGGTGGCCTTCCTCGTGGTTTCGGTCGGGGTCATCATCCTGCGGCGCAGTGACCCGGACCTGCCGCGCAGCTTCAAAGTTCCCGGCTATCCGGTGACACCGATCCTCTCGATCCTGGGTTGCCTGTGGATCATCAAGGACCTCCGAACCGTCACGATCTACGTGTTCCTCGTGTGGGTGACCGTCGCGATCATCTGGTATTTCGCTTACGGTATGAAGCACTCGCGCCTCGGTGCGAAGAACCGCGCCGAGTTGGGATCGGAGTCCGAGTCATGACGCTGCTCGCGGGATACGCACCCGACGGTGACAGCTCCGGAACCGTCCATCTGGCAACGCTGTTGGCGCGCTCGTCCGGTGAACCGCTGGTGATCTGCGCGGTGATTCCCTTGCCGCCACCGCCCGGAATGGCGCGGGTCGACGCCGAATACCACCAGCAATTGCGAGCCGAAGCCGAAGCGGCGCTGGCGAAAGCGCGGGCCGACATGCCCTCGGACGTCGACGTGACCTATGTCGTGCATGAGGCTCAGTCGACGTCGAGTGGCCTGCTTGATCTCGTTCACGAGCACGAAGCCAAGATGATCGTCCTGGACTCGTCGACGGCCGGGGTGTTCGGTCACGTGGCTCTCGGCAGCGTCACTTCACGCTTGCTGCACAGCTCCGACGTTCCGGTCGCGCTGGCGCCGAGGGGATTTCGAACCAAGCCCGGTGAGTTGGTTCGCCGCGTCACCGCCGCGTACTCGGGCACACCCGATCAAGACGATCTGGTGCTCGCCGCCGCGACGGTGGCTGCGCGTGTCGATGCCGGACTCAGACTGGCGGCGTTTGCAGTTCGTGCGAACGCGCAGTACACGACCACGCTCGGGACCGAGGGGGATTCGCCGATCATCTCCGAGTGGGCCGAAGTGGTCGAGCGTGAGACCAACGCTGCCTTCGAGCGAGTGCGCGCACTGCCCGAAATACCCGACGTCATGGAATCGGTTATCAGCCATGGTCGTAACTGGGCCGAGGCGCTCGAGGGCGTCGAGTGGGATCGAGGTGACGTTCTGACCGTCGGCTCGAGCAAGGCAGGTCCACTGGCGCGGGTGTTCCTCGGCAGTCGGGCGGCGAAGATCGTGCGGTACTCGCCGGTTCCGGTGGTAGTGGTGCCGCGATCGGCGTCGACCCGAATAGTCGATCAGGCGGAAGCGGAATAGAGAGCAGGGCCGACGAGTGGAGTGCTTGTCGGCCCTGATCTTTCAGATCGAGCGGGCGAAGAGCGCGGGCTCGGAGCCGGGGACCTGAGAGATCTGCTCTCGGGCAACCAGATGGCGCAGGTGAGCTGCACCCTCGGACAGCGCCATCGTCTTGCCCATCGGGGAGATCTCGGCCCACGGCTTGTACCACTTCATCTTTGCCGCGACGTCCCACACCGTGAGCTTGTCGTCGGCGAACTCCTGGAGCAGGTGATCGAGTCGTTCCTGGTGGTGCTCGATCAGCTCGCCGGCGCGGCCACCGACGTCGTCGATCGGAATGCCGTGAGCGCCGAGACCGCGGGTGATGCTCATGTTCTGCACCCGTGCGAGCGAGTCGAGGAAATCGGCGAGGGCGTCACGCTCGTCGAGTGGGTACACGAAGTTGCCGACGTGTGGTGTCGTCTTCTGCAGGACGTGATCGCCGGTGAACATGATGTCGGCGTCGTCGAGGTAGAAGCAGACGTGACCAGGCGTGTGGCCGGGGGTGTAGACAACGCGGAGGCCGCGGCCGGTGAGTGCGATGATCTCGTCGTCGACGAGAAGGCGGTCGGGAGCGGACTCGGGGCCCACGGGAGACTCGCCCGCGGCAGCCAGCCGGAAGGCATCGCGGTCGGCTGCGGGTGCTCCAGCGCGTTCCATGTTCTCGAGCTGATATGCCATCCACTCGTCGTTACGCGCAGTCGACATTTGGTCGAACAGGTAGTGGTCGTCCTCGTGCATGGCGATCCAGGCGCCGGACGCCTCGCGGACCCGTCCGCACAGTCCGGTGTGGTCCGGATGGAAGTGCGTGACCACGACGCCCTCGATGTCGGTCACCGAATGCCCGATCTCGGCGAGCCCCGCGTTGAGGCCCTGCCAGCCGTTGTCGTCACCCCAACCAGCGTCGACCAAGATCAGTCCGCCGGGGGATTCCATGGCGTAGACGAGCGTGTGCCCGAGCGGGTTGTCCGTGATCGGGACAGGAATCTGGAATATGCCATCACCGATGGCTGCCGCACCGTTCATAACAAGTACCTCTTAACGATAAGGGAACGCACTCTTAGTACTTCATGTTTACCGTGCGCTCGTTTGGTTGGTGACACAGGTCCTGCCTGGCGGGAGTTCGGCATGTTTTCGGTCGACTTCGGATCGGTGAGAGTTTTATCGACCGAGTAGTCTCATTGACTCGAAAGATGTTGCTGACTAAAAGTTTTCGAAAGTTCGTTGTGTTGAGGGCGACTTCGGATGGCGGATCCGTCGACGAGTTGCGCACTAGCCTCCGAGGGACAGGCGCGCTGTGCGGTTATCGAGAAAGACGGGTCATGCGTTTTCAGGTTCTGGACATCATTTTCAACCCACCCCATCCAGTGACCGGCGAGGAAGTTGCCCCGTCCGATCGGCTCAACCGCGTCGTCGAACTGGCGGTTCTCGCCGAAGAACTGGGTATCGATTCGTTCTCGGTGGGTGAGCGCCACGCCGGGCCGGTTCTTTCGTCGGCGCCAACCGTCGTTTTGGGGGCGATTGCGCAGGCCACGGACAGAATCCTGCTGTCGACAGGTGTCACCGTCCTGTCGCTACTCGACCCGATTCGAGTCGCCGAAGATTTCGGAACCATCGATCAGCTCAGCCGGGGACGCCTCGAGATCGTGATCGGCAAGGGCAACGAGGTCCTTCAATACCCGCTGCTCGGGTTGGACATCGCCAAACAGTACGAATACCTCACCGAGAACTACGAACTCCTCAAACTGCTGATCAGCGAGGAAAACGTCAAGTGGGTGGGAACTCACCGACCATCGCTTGAGGACGCGACGACGCTACCGCGTCCCTACGACGGCCCGTTCCGTATCTGGCACGGATCGGCTACCTCGTTCGAGGCCGTCGAACTCGCGGCGAAGTGGGGCGGCCCCATCGTCACCGCCAACGCCTTCCAGCCTCGTGAGAACTACAAAGTGCTGATCGACCACTACCGCGAGCAGTACCTGGCGTACGGGCACGACCCGTCCAAGGCGTACGTCGGATCGGGTTCGGGCGGATTGTTCCTCGCCGACACGACCGAACAAGCGATCGAAGAGTTCCGTCCGATCTACGAAGGCGCCGTTGCGCAGGCCGACAAACGCAAGCACGATCCCAAAGCGGTTGGAAAGTCGACAAGCTTCCGGACCATCGAGGAAGCCGTCGACCGCGGGCCGGCGTTGGTCGGGTCGTCGGAGCGAGTCGCCGAGAAGATCCTCGATTATCACGAGAGTTACGGCCACGATTTCCAGTCGGTGTCGGTCAATCACGTGCTCGACTTCGAGCAACAGAAGGACACTCTGCGCCGATTTGCGGAGGAGGTTATCCCGCTGGTGAAGGCCGAACTGTCGACGACGCTGTGGACCTCGGCCGACAAAGATCGGGCGAAGGGTTTCACCGCTGTCGACTGAGCGGCCAGATCCCGGTTGCGCCAACTTTTACTGGATGATTGGGCGGGTTGCTTTCATTGTGTCATTTAGGGGTGTGCTGAGCGCACCCCTCCCGTGCTCATAGTTGGTGAGCAGTAGTTGATCTATGTGTCAGCAGCCGATTCGACACCGGCGAGCCGGATATGGCTGGGTCAATTCGTGTTTCTTGTTCGAGGGCCGAGGAGCAAGACCCCTGCACCGAACCTGTCGAGCTCCGAAATCGGACCGCTATCTGAATCGGCGTCCGACAAATCGCCTGAATCCGAGCTCAGTAAGAAGCTCGGAGACCTTGCAGTGCGGATGCTCTTGTCAAATTGTCATTCCCGACGGAGGCAAATCGTTTGGGTGTTGCGTAATAGGATCTGTCGGACGGTTCAGGAATGATGTCGATGAGAATCGACGCATTGTCAATCGGTTCGCTCTTTCCGACGGAGGTATTTCAGTGACAAGCGCGATACGCCTAGCAGGGGACCATCGGCTGCCTGCTGATCACAGCTGGGTTGTTCTGGATGTCGAGACGTCGGGAATGCGGGCTGCGTCGCATCGCGTACTGAGTATTGCCGCGCTGGTATTGCGTGAAGACGGATCGGTCGAGCGGGAATTCTCAACGCTGCTTGATCCAGGTTGCGATCCCGGCCCTGTCCACGTACATAATCTCACTCCAGACCGCCTGGCTGGTGCGCCTCGTTTCGAGGACATCGCTGACGAGTTCGGCGAACTGTTGTCCGGCCGAACAATGGTGGCGCACAATGCGTCATTCGATTATGGGTTCCTCGACGCAGAGTTTCAACGCGCAGGTTTTGGCACCCCGATCGAGAAGCGGCTTTGCACCTTGGCGCTCTCGCGACGTCTGGAACTCGACGTTCCCAATCATAGACTCGCAACACTGGCCGAGTATTGGAAGATAGAACAGGTCAATGCGCACGACGCCTACGACGATGCTCGGCTAGATTTTCGGCGGTGCTCATCTTTTTCGAATCTTTGCAGCGAATAACAGTAGTGGTTTAGGTGATACCAGGGTTCGACCTTCGAGAGGGACATGGTTGTGAAGATTGTTTTTCTGCACGGAATCGGTGACGGCGATCCGAAATCGAGTTGGCTCGACGGTCTCGACCGCGGTCTCGAACAGGCCGGTTTCGGCGCGGTCAATCGGGATATGGTCATCGCACCTCACTACAGTTCGTTCCTCACAACAAACGGTATTGGTGCGAAGCTGCCCCCGGTGACGTACAAACCGCGCGACGACTCGGCCAGTCGCCGCGGCTTTGAGCGGCGCCAGGCGAGAGTCCAGCAGATTCTGGGTCTCGAGGGCGGGGTCCGCACCTTCGGTTTCCATCGTGTGCCCGGGCAGGTTCTCGCTCCACTGCAGCAGGCCGCGATCGGATCGCTATCACTCTTGGATCTGCAGCAAGTACGCAAGTACGTTCGGGAGGAACCGGTCCGCGGAGCGATCCTGCGGCACATCCTTGACCATCTGCCCAACTCTGGCGAGATCATTCTGATCGGCCACAGCCTGGGCAGCGTCATCGCGATCGATCTTCTCGACCACCTTCCTGAAAATGTCCATGTCCGCAGGTTCATCACCATCGGTAGCCCGGCGAATGTGCAGGCCGTTCACGACAGCAGCGAGCGATTGCTCAAGAAGTTTCCGTACGGCCGGGTCGACGACTGGTCGAACTTCCTCGATGTCGGCGACGTCGTCACCGGCGGCAGGGGGCTGGCGACCACCTTTCCAGGCGCCCAGGATTTCGTCATCGACAACGGCGCATCCCATGCCTCCGGGGCGTATCTCGGACATCGCGCCCTCGCCATGCTGGTTGCAGATCTTCTGTACCCCTCGAAGGAAATCGCAATCCGCACATCGGATATCGCGGTTCGTCTCAATGACAACGAGGCCTCGGTGTTGTTGATGCTGCACTACGCGCATGCGGTCCACCGCAACCTCAAGGACAAAGCGCTGGCCGAACGCTACCGACATGCACTCGACATCGTCCAGGACAACATCGTCGCTCAAATAGAGCAGGCCGCGTCAGTGAGTGGACAGCCCGTCGCAGTCGAACTACAGCAACTGAGCAATGGTCAATTGCCGATGATTCCGCATCGATGGGAGATACACGAAGTGGTCGGCGAGTTGGTGGTGCTCGCGCTGACGAACATCATCGATCCGTATGAACTCGAAATCGGCAACGCCCCCCGCGACGCACTCGCCGACATCGCCGTCGAATTGGGGTTCGTTCGTCAGCTCGGAAAGACAGTGAGCACCGCCCTCGAAGACGTCCAGAAATGCTTGGATAGTCGCGGTGGCGTCCCCTGGGGCAGGGTAATTACAGCCGCAGTCGGTCTCGCCTTGGTCGCGGCCGGACCGGTCGGGCTTTTGCTCGCAGCGCCGGCTGCCGCGGCAGGTGGCGCCGCTATCGTCGGCGGGCTTGCAGCATTCGGGCCGGGAGGGATGATCGGTGGTCTCGGAATGCTTGGTGGTTTGGCCGGAGCGGGCGCGGCGGTGGCCGCGGGCGCGGCGGTAGGCGGCAGTGCCCCCGACCAGCCGATCACGGATTCGACCACGTTGATCCTGCGGGTATCGACCGAGCATGCACGCAAGATGCTCGGCCTTCCTCATGACGAAGCGCTCTGGTACCAGTTGGCGGATGTGGAGACGAAACTCTCCGCCCGAATCAACCGCCTGACGGCGTTCAGCGATCCGAAGTCGGGGCAGTTGGCTCAGCTGCAGGCAGCCAAGTCGACAATCACGAAACTGATGGCATTCATGCTCGATCGAGGATTGGCGCCGCGAGCCATCGAAGCAGCAACTGGAGAGAAGCCCTTAGCTGACATTGAAAAGGAACTCGTCGACTTCACAGCGCTGACGTGACGCGTTTCAGTGGCTGGTGAACGTCATTTCAGTCGCGTAGGTACTTGCCTCACTTACTAGTGATACGGAATTGACCACACTTTTGCTTCGATTACCGGCGGACAGGTCGCGGAGCCAATGTCGGTCTGCGCAAAGATCAATGAAGCGCACTGGGCCATTGGTCAGTACGGATACGCAGTAACGCGCAACTCGCTTCCTCCCGTCAAGGCTCTCGATCGGTCAATCAGCGTCGGAACTAGTCGATACGCCGACCACTGTCGCGAGTACCGCCAACACAAAGGAGTGCTACCGAAAACTGGTGAACGCCGAATCCGAAGCGGGAAAGCTGGCTGCGCTCAACTTCTCGTTCGGGCGGTCGTTCGGGGGCTCGGTGCTGGCGCGATGTTGTCGATCACAGGCGAGAGAACTCGCAACTCCGTAACGAGTTTTCTCGTCTGCCGATTATCAATGTGAGTCGAATCGCTACCGCGTGAAGGCGGCACGATGCGGAAAATGCTCACGGCGGTGATCGCCGGAGTTGCTCGTTCGACACAACAGCGTGCGGGAACACACAGGAGACTGACATGAAGAGAGCGCTCATCCTCGCTGTTGGCGCATTGCTCTCGTCGTTCAGTCTTTCTGCTTGCGGCGGCCCCGGCACGGACTTGCCGTCGACAACCCCATCAAGCTCATCATCAACAGCTGTCCCGGCAACTGAGTCAGTCGTAGCTCCCCCAAGCAGCACACCCGAGGTCGCGCCGATCACCTTCGTATGCGGCGATCTCTCCCTGTACCAGTCAGGTACTGCGTTGTACTCCGACGGAACCACTGGCTACGAGGCATCCTGCGACACCTATGTGCCTCCGGCAACTACACAAGCTTCGGAAAGGGTTCTACGGTACTGCGATTACCCGGGAACTGCGGTCTACACCGATGGCTCGTACTCCACGACCGATCCGGCTTGTGCGGAGATGCGTGCGGAGGCGAACACGAATCCCGGAGGCGGTTACCCATATGACCCTGACGAAGACCGGAACGGTGATGGTGTCGTAAACGGATACGAACGCTGCGGTGTTAAGTGTGGCAAAGAGCCGACCAGCGGTGATATCCAAACGCAGCACGGCTGCGAGCAGGGCTACATCGCCGGACCTGCCTGCGAGCCGTACTCAGGCTGATCTTGGGGCGGCCTCGCCCGCAATCCCAGTCGTCTGGTTGGTACAGCGACATCTAGGGGGGCATTGCGTCGTTGAATTATACCGACGAAAGTAGCTGTAGGCGAAGGATTTTCGCGATTCAGGCGCGTTCGGCGTCTAAATCGGCGACTGATATGAGCGCTCTGCCAAGCCGCACAAAGGAATAGCAGGCCAGCCCGTCGTGGTCTGATTGATGAGTTCGCTGCCAGGCCGAAGGTCATTGCGCTGCACAGTAGCGAAACCGGCAGTGACGATCTTTCCGTCGTCGTTCCTACCGCGCAGTCGATTTTCATTCGGTCGCTTTCGGTCGTCCCGTGGAGCGACGACAAACGTAAGCGTGCGTGCATCTCTGCAATCGCAGAGATGCACGCACGCAGTACTAGCCGTGGGTTATTGCTTACTTGCTGGACGTCGAGGTGACTGCCCTAATGGCAAGCTCGCCGTCGGCGGCGTCTGCATCGCCGCACGCACAGTCACAGTCTCCCCCGCAACCGCCGGGATCGCAGTCTCCGGCGTAGCTGTCGTCATCCGCGTCGCAGTCGAGGGACCCGCCGAAAGATTCAGCAAAATCGTCGTCGAGTTCGTGAGTGAAGTCGTGGACCTCGTCGATCAGGTTGAGCAGATGTTGTGGGGCGAAGGGGTCCGCGTCGAGCATCGTGGAGACCAGTAGGTGGTCGCCGCTGAAGGCGAAGCGCAGGCGCGGCCATTCCTGCGCGAGTTCGATCAGTCGAGTCGCAGCATGCGAGGGATTGCCGAGGCCGGTCAGGACCGAGGACCAGACGTTGATCTGGGGTCCGTCGTCGGCGACGGTCACATAGACGACAAATCCGTGAACCGGCACGACGATGTCGCCATCGTCATCGGTGGCAGGCTCACTGCCCAGTAGTTCGGCGAGGGTCTGGACGCACAGGCGAACCAACTCGTCGCGCTCGTCCGTCACCAAGGCAATTGCGCCGTTGATGTGGAGGGGCTGGTCGGCGGTCGTGTCTTGGTCGCTCATGGATCCTCATGTTCTGTGCCAGTCCGAGCAGGCGCTCGGCACTGTTTTCGTGCGGTAGCTGTCAGGTCTACGGTAATCGGCGCACACTAGTGTCCGCGCAGTGGATGATTAAAGATGCCTGGGTAGGTCCGTGTTGATCAGGACTTGACAGCAGACCAGCGACGAGATGCGAGCCCCGACAAATCGGGCAGCCTTGTGGCAGTGAGTATCTCGGCTGTCGGTAGGTAGATCTAGCCTCCATAGATGACGGGTCAGCGAGTTCGGCGAGCTTCACATCTGCGGTTGGTGCCTGCACACCAAGCGGCGCAAGGCCAGATGAAGGCCCTTACACCGAGGCAGATGCGGAATCAGCGGCGACGGCCGGAGGTGGCGAACTTTGTCATGCGGATCGAACTCGATTGCATCACGCCGCCTATTTGGAGACGGTTTTCGGTTCCGTCGAATATCGAACTGGACCAACTTCATTTGATTGTGCAGGCGGTGATGGGATGGGGAGATCAACACGCTCATCAGTGGGTGAGTGTCCATCATTCAACGGACAATGGCCCAGATCGGTATATCGCACGAGAAGTGATCGAGCGCGACGGATACCAGGAAGACGAGTTTGGTGAGGACGAAGTCCGGATCGACGAGGCAGTTACCGCGGTAGGGGAGTACGTCCGTTATGAGTACAACGCCCGCGCAAGGTGGAGTCACACGTTGGTTCTCGAGCAGATTGTCGAAGACCAGCCGATTTCTGAGCCATCCTGTCTCGACGGCGAGAGAGCGTGCCCGCCGGAGGATTCTGGCGGTCCGATCGGGTATCGCGAGTTCCTGAACGTGCAGGCGAGTGCCGGACTGTTCGATCCCGAACGTTTTGTTCCCGCAGAGTCCAATGCAGCAGTCACCATTGCAGTGGCACTGCATAAATCACCGCCTGTGGGAAGCTCGCTGTTCGAGAATTTCTTGCGCCGCCTGTCGGTTCATTCCGCGCCGAAACTGTTTGCCGCAGTCGCCAAATCGGAGCTTCGTGGCGGATATGACAACTATTTCGAGGTGATGCGTGAGGGAGCAACCCGCCAACTGCTGTGGCTGCTGAACTCCGCGCGAGGTGGTGGGATTGTTTTGACGGCATCCGGGTCACTTCCTTCGGACCATGTTGCGGCCGCCCGAGACGAACTCGATTGGGGCAGTGACTGGATCGATGTCACGGCAGGGAGTGACTCGCAATTGGCAGTACTCGTTGAAGCCGCAAAGACACTGAGATTTGTCCGGAAACTCCGAGGCAAATTGATTCTGACTCGACTCGGCGCGTCAGTGCTTGCATATGAAGGCGAGCTGTGGCGTCACATCGTGACGGCCATGCCGTTGGGAAAGGGTGAGTTGGCGCAGGAAGCCGGCCGAATTCTGTTCCTTACATTGGCTGCCGGCTTGTCGGAGTGCGAACGTAGTGACGTGATGATCGAAGGACTCACGGCACTGGGTTGGTCGACAACAGACGGAACCCGCCTCGGCGACGACGATTGGACGTGGATGGTACGAGACACCCTTTTGTACCTGCGAATGATCGGGGCGATTGTCTCCAATCCGCTGGACCAGCATGTTTCCGCCGATCCCGAGTGGGGCCGACGGTTTGCCAGGATGGTCCTGTCGATGTAGGTGAGCGATCGAATCGAGCATCGATTTCAATCGATGCGGAGTTGTTATATGCGCTGGAAGCGCACGATTTTTCTGCGACGGAATCATGAATATTTTCGGGTCGAAAAATATCGGAGTTTTTGTTCGAAATTGCCATCATGCTATGGTCGATTCTCAGTTGTTGAATTGCGTGGTCGAGCCAAAAGCTTGCGCAGAAGATTTATTTTGTGGAGGTTGGGTTTCCGAAAAGACGAAGTGCGTGTTGCTAGTCAATTGAATATGTGACCGGTGTTGGTATGACGGTCGCTCCTAGGGCGTGCAGAAACGAAGCGCAAAGATCCTGAACAGGGGTTTTGTGCTTTGTTCTGCCGATTATGTGCGAAGGATGTGGCATGTGACGGGGTCCGACATGGTCCAGTTCAGTACATTGGTGATTGTTTCACTGCTTGTTTCCTTTTATGGTGGAACTTTTCTGATTTCTCTTCGTATTGGTAAGAAGCAGGAAAATGCCGACGGTTTTATGACCGCCGGAAACAAGTTAGGATTTGGTGTTTCGGCCGCGAGTATGACGGCCACCTGGATTTGGGCGTCGTCGATGTATGCATCCGCCACTTCTGGCTACACCTACGGAATCTCCGGCCCCATTCACTACGGTTTATGGGGCGCGTTGATGATTCTCTTCATTTATCCGTTCGGCCAGCGAATTCGCAAAGTAGCGCCGAAAGCCCACACACTGGCTGAGGTCATGTACGCGCGGCACGGACGCTCAAGTCAGCTGATGCTCGCGGGCTCCAATATCGTCGGTAGTCTCATCAGTTTGATGTCGAACTTCCTCGCTGGTGGTCTGCTGATCGCGTTGCTTTCGCCGTTCAACTTCATCCAGGGTGTGTTCATCGTTGCGCTGGGCGTTTTGCTGTACACGCTGTGGTCAGGCTTCCGCGCTTCGGTGTTGACCGACTTCGTTCAGCTGATCGGAATGCTCGGTGCGGTAGCGGTTTTGGTGCCGTTCATCTTCTTTGCGGCGGGGTTCCCGGCAGCCTTCGAATCCGGGGCAGGCAACCTTACTGCTGAGCAGGGCAACTTCTTCTCGAGCGTTGCCTTCTTCGAGCAGGGTGCGCCATACATCGCGGCAGTTCTTGCCTACGCAATCGGCAACCAGACCATCGCCCAACGACTCTTCGCAGTCCGCGAGGATCTGATCAAGCCAACTTTCATCACCGCAACCGTGGGATACGGCGCAACGGTCATCGGTGTCGGAATGCTGGGTGTTCTCGCGCTGTACCTCGGAATCGAGCCGATGGATGGTGACGTCAACAACCTGATTCCGCAGATGGCCGCGTCGTACCTGCCCGGAATTTTGCTGGCTGTCTTCTTTGTCATGATCATCGGCGCGCTGTCATCGACGGCGGACTCGGACCTTGCTGCGCTCTCGTCTATCGTAATGACCGACGTTTACGGCCAAGCCGTCGCAGGCAAGGCTAATGCGAACCCTCGACGGATGCTGCTCATCGGCCGAGTAACGATGATTGTTGCCACGGCGGCGGCTATCTCCTTGGCAAGTCTGCAACTGAGCATTCTGGATCTGTTGGTGTTCGTCGGCGCGCTGTGGGGCGCGCTGGTGTTCCCGGTTATCGCGAGCTTCTATTGGGGAAAGGTCACCAACAGAGCCTTCACTGTGTCGGTGCTGGTGGCGCTTGCCGCCTTCTTGCCCGTCCGATTCAGTTGGGTGCCGATGGATGGGATGTTCGGGATCTTCTCCGACATCGTTGCCGTTGTCGGCATCGGAGTGGTGCTGGGGCTCATGGTATTTGGATTCTTCGGTCTGAAGGTCGCGCAGATCGTCGGCGGCCTGGCGATCGTGCTGTCCGCACCGTTCGCAATCGGCTTCCTGCACGACTACCCAACGCTCAGCGGATCTTTGGTGGCCTATGCCGTCAGTACCGTCGTGTGCTTTGCGATGTCCGTCAATCAGCGTGAGACGTTCGATTTCGAACTCATCAAGCAGCGGACGGGAGACTTCGACGATGACGAGCTTCCTGCCGTGGGAGCGTCCGGAAAGTAACTTTCGAGAGACAAGTGGAAGGGATACGGATGAGTACTGCTCTACTGACCATTTACGTTCTGATCTGGCCTGCGTTGGTCTTGGTCGTGCTGGGAGTCATCAGCAAGGGATTCTTCAAGGATTGGGCCACTGCTCGCCGCAACGGTGAGGATCTGGTCTAACTTTTCACGCCGCCAGCGACGGACTTCTTGTCGGTGGCGGCGGTCATATTGCAATCGGGACTGGGGGCAGCGTTATAGTTGCTCAGTGCAACACGACGGAGCAATGGCGCTCACCGGTCCACCAGCCGTTCATGACGAGCTGGTGCACCTGACGCGGCAGCTGATGACGGGGGATCGGCATTCCGATGACCACCCGTCGATCGCGCAGCATTCCTTCCTCTCCTTCATCGGCCGCAACGACGGCTGCAAGGCCACGGAGATCTCCGAAGTCTTCGGCGTCAACCGCTCGACCATCTCGCGCCAAGTGCGCGGTTGCATCGAGGCAGGCTGGGTGTATGCCGATCCGGGATCCGTTCGTCAGGGCAATCCGCTGCACCTCACGGAGGCGGGCCGCAAATACCTCGACGCCGCCGACGCGCGTCGGCTCGACCAAGTCGCCGGCAGGCTGCACGATTGGACCGAGTCTGAGGTCGCAGACTTCGCCCGCGCACTACACCGCTTCAGAATCAGCATCGAATCGCAGACCAACGGAGATGACACCCTGTGAGTGAGTACAGTGCCAAAGCCCAGTTCACCATCTCCGACAACGAGTCCGTGGTGCACACCGTCTTCACTCACGCCGAGCGCACGCCCGAACTGACGGTGTTCTCCCGCCCCAAGGGGGAGGGTTGGGTAGACGTCACAGCCAAGGGGTTCGCCGAGCAGGTCATCGGCGTCGCAAACGGTCTCATCGCCGCTGGCGTGCAGGCAGGCGACCGCGTCGCACTGCTCTCCGCGACCCGATACGAGTGGACGCTCTTCGACTTCGCCATCTGGGCTGCCGGCGCGGCTACCGTTCCGATCTACGACTCGTCGTCTCAGGGGCAGGTCAGCTGGATCCTCGAAGACTCCGAGGCCGTCATCGCGATCGTCGAAACCGGCGCGCACGAGCAGCTGTTCCAGGACGCGCCAAGCACTCTCAAAGCCGTCATGCAGATCGACGACGGCGCGGTGGAGAAGCTGACCGCACAGGGCACCGACATTGACGATACCGAGCTGAAGAAGCGACTCGCGGGCATCAAGGCCGACGATCTGGCGTCACTCGTCTACACCTCCGGCACCACAGGCCGTCCCAAGGGATGCATCCTCACGCATCGCAACTTCCTGTCCGAGGTGCGCGGGATTCTCACGGCATCGATCGGCAAGGTGGCGGTTCCGGGAAACCGAGTCCTGACCTTCCTGCCGCTCGCTCACGTACTGGCCCGCGCGGTGTCCCTCGCGACGTTCGAAGCTGGTGCGTCGCAGGCCCACTGGTCCGACTTTGCCACCATCACAACCCAATTCGAGCGCTACAAGCCCAACACCATCCTCGGTGTTCCGCGTGTCTTCGAAAAAGTTCGCGACGGCGCAGCACGCAAGGCGGAGTCCGGTGGAAAGATACCCGGCGCGATCTTCGCTTTCGCAGAAGCCACCGCCAAGGAGTACAGCCAAGCTCTCGACAAGGGCGGTCCCTCGCTGATCTTGAAGGCGAAGCGCGCAGTGGCAGACAAACTCGTGTATTCGAAGCTTCGTGAGGCTCTCGGCGGCGAGTGCTGGTTCGCGATCTCCGGCGGCGGCGCCCTCACTCCTGAGTTGGGGCACTTCTTCCGTGGGCTCGGAGTTCCGATCTACGAGGGCTATGGCCTCACCGAAACCACAGCAGCGCACTGTGTCAACGTCCCGGGTGCTCAGAAGATCGGAACCGTCGGACAGCCGATGGGCGGCAACGGGATACGCATCGCCGAGGACGGCGAGATCGAACTCAACGGCGGGGTTGTCTTCAAGGGCTACTGGAAGAACGACAAGGCCACCGAAGAGACATTCGCAAACGGCTGGATGCGAACCGGTGATCTCGGTGAACTCGACAGCGACGGTTACCTTTCCATCACCGGACGCAAGAAGGATCTTCTGGTGACGGCGGGTGGCAAGAACGTCTCGCCCGGCCCGATGGAAGACCGTATCCGTTCGCATTCCATCGTCTCGCAGGCAGTTGTCGTCGGCGACGGGAAGACCTACATCACGGCGCTGTTGACAGTCGACCCCGAGGTGTTCGAGAAGTGGAAGGCGGAGAACGGCAAGCCTTCTGGTGTCACCGTCGCCGAACTACGTGACGACAAGGACCTTCGAGCGGAGCTGCAGAAGGCTGTCGACGACGCCAATGCTGCTGTCTCGCATGCAGAGTCGATCAAGAAGTTTGTCATTCTCGATCGCGATCTGACCGAGGAAGACGGTGAGATGACAGCGACGCTCAAGATCAAGCGCAATGTTGTCGTCGATCGGTTCTCGAAGGAAATCGAAGGAATGTACGCGAAGAGCTAGGTGCGTTTGGGGAACTGCTCGCGGTAAGCCATCACGTCATCGAGGCGGAACCTGCGGTGGGTGCCGCGTAGTTCGATCGGGAGTTTCCCGGCGTCGGCGAGTTTGCGCACATACGTGTCCGAAACGCCGAGGATCTCTGCTGCCTGCGAGGTGGTGAGGAGCTCTGCGACGGGCCCGAGGGCGACGCTGTCTCCGGCAGCGAGGTACGTCAGGAGCTGCACGACGGCGTCGCCGACCGACGGAGGAATTTCGATGCTCACGCCGTCGAACACCAGCGTGGTCGTGTCCGTCGAGGTTGCGGCTCTCTGGGCCAGAGCTGTCTTGATTCGCTCGGCAGCGTCGCCGTCGACTGCGGAAACGATGTGGTCGATGCTCACGCGGTGTATCTCCGATCGAAGGCAGTGTTTCGCAAGCATAGACAGCGACAGTGTCCGTCGGCCCGCTGGATAGCGCCGTGTGCGTTGCATTACATGTGTGCCGTGAGTGGAAAACGATTTACCCACGTAGATCGGAATTCGAAGGTTTTGGCGCCCAAAGATATTCGACTCGACGCATACGTAACTCACCAAATTTGGTGTACCCGCAAGTAACATCCTGAGCGTGGCTAGACGATCGGTAACGGTGAGATTCGACGTAGAGGAACTGAGGGCCCTAGAGACCCTCCAAGAGCTCACGGGCGCGGACATTTCCAGCGTCATACGTGAAGCTGTGATCGAGCATGCTCGCCGATGTGTTACGCAGGGAAAGCCCCGCGACATCGCCGAGCGACGTAAATCGCTGACCTTGCAGGAAGCCTTCGCCAAGTATTCCGCGTTGTGCACCGATGAGGAGAGGGAAGCGTCGTAGCGCTCTGTCGGTGCGATGGTGACCGGTTGAGTTCACAGTGATTCTGACTGTGGCGCTGGGTAGTTCGTTCGAGGAATATTGCGGCAGCAGAAGTGTTGCGTAGACCTCTGACAGGAGCTGGCCAGTGACGGACGTCCTCGAACTCTCCACCGATGTATTGGTGATCGGTGGTGGCCCCGCCGGCGCGTGGGCAGCGTTGCGCGCGGCCAAGGCCGGTGCAGATGTCGTCCTGGTCGACAAGGGCTATTGCGGAACGAGTGGCGCAACGGCCCCCTCCGGAACGGGTGTTTGGTACGTCGAACCGGATTTGACTGCACGTGAGCGGGCAAAGGCCGGACGCGAGGCGCTCGGCGGATATCTTGCCGACCACCACTGGATGGACCGCGTTCTCGAGCAGACCTACTCCAACATGGATCTCCTCGCGATAGAGGGCAGATATCCCTTCCCCGTCGACACCAGCACGGGCAAGCAGATACGCACCGGCTTGCAGGGGCCTGAGTACATGCGGCGGATGCGCACCTGGATTCGTCGAGCAGGGGTGCGCATCCTCGACCATTCGCCGGCACTGGAGTTGTTGGTGGACGGTGAGGGCCGAGTTCGCGGAGTCGCCGGATACCAGCGTCACGAACACCAGGACTACCGCGTCTCGGCAGGCGCGGTAGTGGTCGCCAGCGGAGGTTGTGCGTTTCTCTCCGGTGCGTTGGGCACCAATGTCGATACCGGTGACGGTGCATTGATGGCAGCCGAAGTCGGAGCCGAGTTCTCCGGGATGGAGTTCTCGAACGCGTACGGAATCGCGGCGGCCGGATCGACGATCACCAAGACGGCTTACTACGCGTACGCGACGTTCTTCCACGCCGACGGAAGCGTGCTCGAAGGGGCCGGTTCGGCGAAGGGGAGGTCCGTCATCGCCAGCACGTTGCGGAACGAGCCGGTCTTCGCGCAGATCGATCGGGCCGACGCCGAGGTGCAGCGTCGAATGAGACTGGGGCAACCCAATTTCTTCCTGCAATTCGATCGCCGCGGAATCGATCCCTTCACCGACAAATTCGAAGTCGGGATGCTCGCCGAAGGCACTGTTCGCGGGACTGGGGGAATCAACGTCGTCGACGATGATTGCGCGTCATCGATTCAAGGACTGTTTGCCGCCGGGGACGCTGCGACCCGAGAGCGAATCTGCGGAGGGTTTACCGGCGGGGGAAGTCACAACGCCGCGTGGGCGATGTCTTCTGGTTCGTGGGCGGGCACCGGCGCCGCGCGCTATGCGCTGTCGGTCGGACGCGGGGCTACCAGTGGTCTACGCGGAGCCGGAACCGTCGGATTGCGTAATCCGGTACGAACCGGGTTTACGGCCGACGACGTTGTGAAAGCTGCTCAGGCGCAGCTGATTCCCTTCGACAAGAACTACCTCCGCAGCGGTGATCGAGTATCCGCAGCGCTCGGTGAGCTCGAATCGCTGTGGGGTGCAGTGAGTGCGGATCTGGGCGCGGATCCAGCAGGTCGGATGGCGGCGCGGCAGGCTGCCGCGATCACGGCCGTCGGTCGCTGGATGTACCACTCGACGCTGGCGCGGACCGAGACTCGGGGAATGAGCAAGCGGGACGATTATCCCGAACTCGATGTGGCGCAGCACCATCATGTTCTCACCGGAGGTTTGGATTCGGTGTGGACCCGAACTTCTGAATCTGCCGGGTCTGCACTGGTGGTGTCATGATCGAGCTGGTGTCCGCGCCTGACTGCATCGGTTGCGACAAGTGCGTAGACGTCTGTCCCACAGATGTTTTCGACCGGACACCATCGGGCGTCCCGGTGATTGCGCGCCAATCGGATTGCCAGACCTGCTTCATGTGCGAGGCATATTGCCCGACGGATGCGCTGTATGTGCATCCGCAATCCACACCGCTGGAAACGGCCGATGTGATCGAGGATGATCACATCGGCCGCTACCGAGAGAAAATCGGATGGGGCGAAGGGAGGGCGCCCGGGTCGCTGACGGCGGTGGGTCCCGAGGTGCCCCGTCCGGTCACGACCTGACGAGAATCTTGACTGCAGTGTCGTTGTGCTCGATCAGAGTGGTGAATCCTTCGGAGATCAATTCTTCGAGCTGAATGCGACCGGTGATGAATGGCGCCAGATCGACGACACCGTCCTGGACCATCTTGATGACCGCTTCATGGTCACGGACGTACGCGATGGTTCCGCGTAGATCGATTTCCTTGAGGACCAGCTTCTGCATGTCGATGGTCGCGGGCTTGCCCCAAATCGACACGTTGACGACAACTCCAGCAGGCCGGACCGTGTCGAGCATGGTGTCGAGGACCGCGTTGACGCCTGCGCACTCGAAGCCGATGTCTGCGCCGATGCCGCCGCTGAGTTCGAGGACGCGCGCTTTGACGTCTTCGGTGGTGGGATCGATGACGTAGTCGGCCACGCCACTGGAGAGGGCCTTGGCCTTGCGGGCTTCGCTGAGTTCGGTGACGATCGTCGTGACACCCAGACCCTTGAGAACTGCTGCAACGAGGAGTCCGATCGGTCCGGCACCGCCCACGATTGCGACGTTGCCGCTTTCGGCACCACTGCGCACGACTGCGTGATGGGCGACGCTCAACGGTTCGATGAGAGCTGCCTCGTCGAGCGGGATGTTGCCGATCTTGTGGATCCAGCGACGGTCGACGACGACCTTCTCACTGAGCCCGCCACCGCCGCCGGCCAAGCCGATGAACCCCATCTTCGTACACAGGTGGTAGTTGCCCGCCTTGCACGGGGCGCACTCGTTGCAGACGAAGTACGGCTCGACGACAACATTTTCACCGACCTCGACGTCCGTGACACCTTCGCCGACCTCTTCGACGGTGCCGGAGAACTCGTGGCCCATCGTGACCGGCGCATTCTCGTGTGAGAGTGGATGCGGGTGTCCGGGTGCGGAGATGAAGATCGGTCCCTCGAGGTACTCGTGGAGATCGGTGCCGCAGATTCCGCACCATGCGACCTTCAGCTTGACTGTTCCTGGCCGCAATTCGGGCTCAGGGATCTCTTCGATCCGGATGTCTTTCTGCCCGTGGAACCGTGCTGCCTTCATTGATCCGCACCTCACTTCGTTGTGAATCCCCTGGTAGATCGACGTTAGGCCGATTATTGGCGTGGGTGAAGGGTTGCAACGGAATGCAATGGGGTGGAACCGATCGGTGCTGGGGAGCGTCCAATACTGTGAGCGGGCCGCGAACGAGGGGGAGTGCTGTGGGAGTGAGGGGTGCAGTGGTCTTGGTCGCGGCCGTGCTGTTGGTTGGGGGTTGTTCCTCGACGGTCGAGGGGCATGCGGTTCGCCGAGATGGAGCTGACGGACTCTTCGATCCATGTTCGGCGATCCCGGACGATGTTGTCTCGAGTCTTGGCGTTGACGTCGGGACGGAGGACAATGGAGTGCTCGGCGTACGTCAAGCGGAGTTCGAAATCTGTAGCTGGGAATCCGACTGGTACGCGCTGGGCGTTTGGTCGACATTTCACACGCTTGACGACGTTCGTCGAAATCCCAAGGACACTGACATCCGTGATGCTCCAATGGTTGCTCCCGGCGCTGTCACCTTTCGCGAGGTCACCGACGTCCAAAAGAATCTGTGCATGGTCGCGATTCCAGTTGTTCAGGGTGCGGTGTTCGTAAGAGTGGACGCATTTCAGGGCGAGCGACACCAGGAGGAAGTCTGTGCATTGGCGACCCGCCAGGCGATCGCCCTGCTGGCGTACCTACCAAAGTGATACTTGCGTTGAGAGGGATGGCGGCAATGGTTGAGATGTTTTCACTCGATCCGAAAACTGCAGAACTACTGCGCGATTATTGCGGCGACTGGCTTGGTGAGTTGCGCAAACTCTCCGTTCCCGCTCAGCGATTGGGAACAGTTGACGGCTTCGGGACTCTGGGTTCGGCGCAGGCGTTGCGGGACAAGTTCGCGCAGAAGGCCGTCGGTGGCCACGATGCGCTCGTCGATGTGTTGGCGAGTCATATCGCGGGCGTGGAGGCGATACAGGCTCAGTTTCAAGCCTGCATCGACAACTCATTAGACCAGGAGTCGTCGAACGTCTCGACTTTGAGGTCGATCGACCAACCGAACTGAGTCAGTGGATGTGTTGCTGCCAATCGGCCGGGACACGACCCTTAGGCCCTGGGGTCGGCTGATCTACGGGATGTGAAGTGGGCGATGCCAATTCAGGTCCGTCGTATGCCTCGTTGGTTTCGAAGCTCCAGAACCAATCCTCACCGGGTTCGTAGCTCTGCATGAACGGATGCTTCGTCGAGGCCGCATGCTTGCTCGCGTGCTGTGACGGTGAGGAGTCGCAACACCCCACGTGACCGCATTGCGCGCATCGACGTAGGTGCACCCACCAACCGCCGCTCGCATCGCATTCAACGCATCCCGCGCCACTGGGCGGCGCGCTCGGATCGATCCCCGCTGGAAGTCCGTCGGTCATGGTCCACCCTCTCACTGACTGAAGTCGGTCATTTCATCGTGCGCTTTGCCTACCGGCCGTGCAAGGGCGACTAGTCGTCGCGCGTATCCCGCGGTGGGCCCGCGATTGGCAACAAAACTCTGAACCGGGTGTTACCGGGCTCAGACGTGACCCGCAGCTCACCACGATGCTTGCCGACCACAATTCGCCACGAAATATCAAGGCCGAGACCGGTTCCCTCACCGACAGGCTTAGTCGTGAAGAAGGGTTCGAAGATCCTGTCGATGACGTCATCGGGAATCCCGGCGCCGGTGTCGCAGATCTCGATGCACACGCGGTCGCCATCGCGGCTTGTCCGAACGGTGAGTGTTCCCGATCCGTCCATGGCAGACACCGCATTGTCGATGAGGTTGGTCCACACCTGATTGAGTTCGGCGGCGTAGGCGTCGATCGGTGGCAGCGCGAGGTCGTATTCCTTGACGACTTCGATTCCGCTTCCGATCTTTTGCCCCAACATGATCAACGTGCTGTCGAGCAATTCGTGGACATCGATGGTCTGGAAGGGCGCGCGGTCCATCTGAGAATACTGTTTGGCCGCACCGACGAGCGTCGAGATCCTCGTTGTGGAGTCGGCGATCTCGTTCATCAGGAGTTCGGATTCGATGGTGTAATTCAGCCAGCGAATTGCGCCTTCGAGTACGGACTCGTCAACGGCTGCAGCAACATTCTCGAGCCAAGCGGTGTCGAGTCCAGCCTGCACGAAGGTCGGAGCCAGATCCCAACCCTCTCGAATCGAATGATCCTCGAACCATTCACCCAACGAATCCTCTCGATCGGAGGCTTCGAGGGGAGTGAGCGTCGGTGCCTTGGCGACAACCTCTGCAACTTCCTCTTGAAGCCGCATGAGAGTGACGAGGGCATCGCGGTCGTAGGTGCCCGACGCGACCATTCCCAGTTTGTGACGCATGCCTGCGACACGCTCGCGCAAAGAGGCTGTCGCTCGAACCGCCGCGGCTGCAGGGTTATTGAGCTCGTGAGTCAACCCGGCCGACAGTGATCCGAGCGCCAGCAGTCGCTCTCGCTGATCGATGATCTGCTGAGTGTTCTTCTTGCCGAAGAAAACACCTTCGAGTAGATGAACCGCCATCGGAAACCACTCGCGCATCGCGTTGCCGAACTTGTCGGCGTCCAGGACGAAAAACGTCGAAGGAGTCGTCACTCGCATCGACCCCGCGTAGACCTGCGGTACACGATCGCCGAGATACGCCGTCCAGCCTCCCGAGTAGACGCCGCGCTGGGTGGTCCTGTTGATCTCGATGTCTTCGCCGCCTGACAGCTTGGACAGCACCACCTCGCCCTCGATGAGGACGTAGAAGCAGGTGGCAGGCTCACCTTCGAGGTAGACCTGACCTCGCTCGATCTCAGTGATATGACCTGCTTGGCAGAGTGATTCGAGCTGATCGTCGGTGAGCTTCTCGAACAGGAACAGGGTGCGAAGCAAGTCTGGGCTGCACTCAGGAATGGACATCGAATCTCCCTATTGTTGAGCGAGATAGCGGTGGACGAACATCACGGCCATCGCGCCCTCTCCGACGGCCGACGCGACGCGCTTGGCCGATTCGGCGTGTACGTCCCCGGCGACAAATACTCCGGGGACACTGGTTTCGAGATGATGTGGGGCGCGATCAAGCGGCCACCCGTCCGGGGTGACACCTTCGGAGGGAAGGTCCGGGCCGGCGAGAACGAATCCGTTGCCATCGCGGACCACCACGTCGCCGAGCCAGTCGGTCAGGGGAGCGGCACCGATGAAGATGAACAACCACTGAGCATCGACAGTGTCTTCTTCTCCGGTAGATCTGTTACGTAGTGTGATTCGTTCAAGGTGATCGTCACCCTCGGCTCCGATCACCTCCGTGCACGTGCGCACGGTGATCTTCGGGTTCTTTTCGATCTGCTGAATCAGGTAGTAGGACATCGAGGCTTCGAGCGAGTTTCCGCGAATGAGAATGGTGACGGACCTAGCTCCTCGGGAGAGGTAGACCGCAGCTTGGCCGGCCGAATTGGCGCCGCCAACTATGTACACATCTTGTTCGCTGCACCGAGCGGCTTCGGTGACAGCTGACCCGTAGTAAACCCCTCGGCCGGTGTAGGTATCGAGCCCCGGTGCCGAAAGCTGGCGATAGGAAACACCGGTCGCCAATATGACCGAGTGGGCGTCGACCGACGAACCGTCGTCAAAACGCACGGTGCGGGCCGAGCCGTTGATTTCCAAACCGGTGACGTCTCGCGCGGTGATGACCTCGGCGCCGAACTTGGTTGCCTGGCGTCGTGCGCGATCGGCCAACTGTGCGCCGGAGACTCCGTCGGGGAAGCCGAGGTAGTTCTCGATCCGCGAACTCTGGCCGGCTTGACCGCCTGTCGCTCGCCGTTCGATGAGAACCGTCCGAAGCCCCTCCGAAGCGCCGTACAGGGCAGCTCCCAGACCCGCAGGGCCGCCGCCGATGACAACGAGATCGTAAAAGTCTTCGGAGAGAGTAGTACTCAACCCGAGCTTGTCGGCGAGTTCGGCGTCGGTGGGCTCGACGAGTACATCTCCATTGGGTGCGATGACGACGGGAAGCCGCAGTTCGTCGGTACCGGCAGCCGAGAGCAGTCGTTGGCCTTCCGGCTCGTCCGACATGTACCAGCGATAGGCAAGTTGGTTGCGTGCCAAGAACTCTCGAACGTCGGAGGATCGCTCGGACCAACGATGGCCGATCACCTTGGTTTCCTCGACGGGGTGATGGCTCGAGCTAGCCCAGGCATCGAGCAGCGCATCGATGACGGGGTACAGCTTCTCTTCCGGCGGATCCCAAGGCTTGAGGAGGTAGTGGTCGAGGTCGACTACGTTGATGGCGTCGATCGCAGCATCAGTATCGGCGTAGGCGGTCAGTAGAACGCGCCGAGCTACGGGATACAGGTCCATTGCCTGTTCGAGGAACTCGATTCCACTCAGACCGGGCATGCGGTAGTCGGCGACGATCACAGCGACTGCATCGCCGCGAAGTTTCATTTCACGCAAGGTTTCGAGAGCCTGGTCGCCGGACTCCGCACGAATGATTCGGTACTTCTCTCCGTACCGTTTGCGGAGGTCTCGAACGACGGCACGCGAAACACCAGGATCGTCGTCGACGCTGAGGATCGCTGGTTTGGCCGGGGCTTTCGGTGCGCTCACTCGGTGCCTTCCCGAAGTCGTAGTCAACCTCTCCAGTATGCGACTGCTGAGCTGAGCGTCAATCGCTGAAGATGCGCTCTGAGTGAACCGGCGAACCTGAACTGGGAATTTCAAGATTGCGGGAACCGATCGAGCCTCCGGTGCATCCAATACAGTGGGTCCACATCAACAGGGGGTGTCATGCGGGGGTCGGTGGGGGTTGGGCGACTGCTCATGGCTGGGATGTTGGTGTGGGCTGCGGCAGGATGCAGCTCAGTCGTGGAGGGGGCGGCTGAGCCTGCATCCGGCCAAGAGGGTTTGTTCGATCCGTGCAACGACATTCCGGACTCGGTTCTGGAAGAAGTGGGGCTTGATCCGGCGACCGAGGAAGTTGATATCGCCGGCGTCGAGCAGCCGGGTTGGAAAATCTGTTCGTGGACTGAGTCCTGGTATTACTTGTCGATTTTTTCGACCGAAAGATCCATCGAGACCACCAAACAGAATCCGAACTACGTGGGATTCAAGCCCGTGACGATCGGCCAGCGAGACGGCGTCGAGTTCCATCTTCAGGCGGATGCCGACCTTGTCAGATGTTTCGTCGCCTTGCCTGCTGCGCAGGGGGCGATTTGGCTCAGCGTCGATACCAAACTTGCTCTTAAGCCCGAAGGGTCGACATGCGAGCTCACGCAACATTACGCGAACCTGCTCGATCAACGTCTCCCCAGTTAAACGCGTGTTCTATCGGCCGAATTGAGGATCTAATGTCTGAGACCCATACCTGGCGAACTCCAAGTGCCCACAGCATTGACCTCGACCCAAATGTTGCAGCACAGCTTGCCGTCGCGTGTGAGGGGTTTCTTGCCGAGTTGCAAGACATGGCAGGCAACTTGAACAGACTTACTGCCTTGGACTGCTTTGGGACACTTCAGTCGGGAAAAGACATGGCTGGCAAGTTTGCCCAAAAGGCCACCGGTGGTGCCGATTCACTCGAAAAGTCTCTTCTCAGTCATGCGCTTGTAATCACCGAGATGCGGGACTTCTTCCAGCAATGCGTCGACCGCTACGGCGAAGTCGACGATTCGAGCGCGTCCACCCTCATGAGTGCCGAGGTCCCTCGATAGACACAAAAAATCTCGCTGAGTCGATGGCATTCGACTCAGCGAGACTTGGGTAACGACTAGCTGGTTGGCAGGGCCTTCAACGACTTGACGGTGGCGTCGACCGCGCGAGCAGCCTCGGCGCCCTTCTTCACGAAATGCGTGCTGAAGTAGTCGACGTGCTCGGCGTGCTCGTGGAAGTGATGCGGCGTCAAGACCACCGAGAAAACCGGAACGTCGGTGTCGAGCTGCACGCGCATCAGACCGTCGATGACAGCCGTTGCAACGAAGTCATGCCGGTAGATACCGCCGTCGACGACCAGACCTGCGGCGACGATCGCCTGGTAGCGGCCGGTCTTGGCCAACCGCCGAGCATGCAGCGGGATCTCGAAAGCTCCCGGTACCTCGAAGAAATCAACCGTGTCCTTGGGGTAGCCGAGCTCGACGATCTCGTCGGTGAATCCGTCGCGTGCACGGTCGACGATGTTGCGATGCCACGTCGCCTGAATGAACGCGATGCGCTGTCCCTGGATCTCACTCATAACCATGAAACTAGCGCACTTGGAAGCATCGACGCGACCACCCGTCCTAGTCCTGCTGACGGGGGAAGGCGGTCGAACGACCCCATCCGGCGTCATTGGTGAGGTGCTCGAGGAGAGGCTGAATTCGATATGGAAGGGGATTGGTCAGAGCGATGGTCGTAGTCGAATGCGTGACGCCTGGAAGTGACACGATCTGCTCGGCCAACTTCTGCAGGGCCGCGTGCGTCGAGGTGGCGACGCGAACGAGCAAATCCTCGCGACCAGTTGTGGCGTGAATTTCGATCACCTCGGGCAACTCGGTCAGACTCCGAGCGACTGCGCTGATCTTGCCCTGCTCGAGTTCCAGACCGACAAATGCCTGAATCGGGATACCGACCTCGGGGAGATTGAGATTCGGCCGAAACCCGGTGAGAAGTCCGTTGGATTCCATGCGCTTCATTCGCGACTGGACGGTGTTGCGGGCGACGCCCAACGAGTTGGCCAACTCGGCCACACTCATCCTCGAGTCCTTGCTGAGCAGTCCGAGCAACTGGACGTCGAGCTTGTCGATGCTGAGCACTTTGTGAACCTCTCCTCAGTGATTTGAGTCACTGGATGATCGAATTGACTAGTTCAAGAGATTTGCATTGACCAAATCGTAACTCAGGCAGAGCATTGGTTCCACGAATTGCTCAGCGGGATTCTCTTTGGGTTATTTGTCCCCAATAGTACCCAATGGCCATTTCGCCCCAATATTTCGACTGCGCCCCGTTTATTCTTCGGAAAGGTCTATCCCACAATGACTCTCACCGCCGAGCCCGTGAACTCCGTTGTTTCCCATGACGACACTGCGGGCGTGTTCGATCGCGCCGACTACCTGCGCGATTACCCCCACGAGCAGGTGAGCTTCTTCCAGGATCCCGCGAGCGGCCTCAAGGCCATCGTCGCCATCCACTCCACGACGCTCGGCCCCGCGCTCGGCGGAACGCGCTTCTACCCGTACTCCGACGAATCCGCCGCAGTCACAGACGTTTTGCGTCTCTCGCGCGGAATGACCTACAAGGCTGCGGTTGCTGGCGTGGACCTCGGCGGCGGCAAGGCTGTCATCATTGGCGACCCCGCGACGGCCAAGACCGACGAATTGCTCGGCGCCTACGCAAAATTCGTCCAGACCCTCGGTGGCCGCTACATCACCGCTGGTGATGTCGGAACCAACTCCAACGATCTTGACATCATCGGTCGTAACACCGACTTCGTCGTCGGCCGCAACGCCACGGTCGGCGGTTCCGGCGACAGCGCTCCGATGACGGCCCTCGGCGTATTCCAGTCGATGCGCGCCGCGGCACAGTCGCATTGGGGCACTCCGTCGCTCGCAGGCAAGACTGTTGGTGTCGAGGGCACAGGCAAGGTCGGCTACGAGCTGATCAAGCTCCTCCTCGCAGACGGCGCGACCGTTCTCGCGACCGACGTCAACGCCGGAGCGCTCGATCGCGTCAAGGCGGACTTCCCGCAGGTGAGCATCGTCGACAGCATTATCGACGCCGATCTCGACGTTTACGCACCCTGCGCGATGGGCGCAACCCTCACCGACACGACCGCACGCTCGATCAAGGCCGAGGTTGTCTGCGGCGCTGCCAACAACCAGCTCACCGTGCCCGAGGTCGAGAACATCCTCCGCGACCGCGGCATCACCTGGACCCCCGATTACGTCGCCAACGGCGGCGGCCTCATCCAGGTTGCCGGCGAGCTGAAGGGCAAATCGGCCGAAGAGGTCAAGCTCAAGGTCGAGAAGATCTTCGACACGGTCACCGAGATCTTCGCGAAGTCCAAGAAGGACGGAATCCTCGCCGGCGAGGCTGCTGACGCGGTCGCCGAGGCTCGGATCGCCGAGGCAGCTCGCGTCGCCAAGGGCTGACATCCCTCTCGCAGTCATGTAGCGCGGCCGGTCCCGACTAGTGTGGACACCAGACAAGCAGATTTTGCAGATCTGGACCACATCAGCCGGTAGACCGGCCGCAATGCGTCGGACGCCGGAAGGGCTTACATGACTGAACAATTCGCAGTGTGGACCGAGAACGACGCCGAGCAATCGGCCCGTTGGGGTTCGACGAGCAACGCCCCGGTGCCCAAGCGCATCGTCGTCGCCGACGACACGATGAAGGCCGACGACGCCTATCGCTTGGCATGCGAAGGCACGGCGTTGCTGTGGCGCGGAGACTTTCAGAACGCTCGCCAACTGTCGAAGGCCGTCGCGTCGCGCATCGACCGCAAGCCGCGCCGAGCGTCCGACGACCCAGCCAAAGCCTTCCATCTCCACCGGCAGACCCAAGGACGCCGCGCGCAGATCCTCGGCATGCTGCTCATTCCCTTGGACGCAGATCTGTCGATTCCACTCCGGCGAGCCCCGGACGCGCAAGTAGCGTTGACCGAAGCCTTCGGGATTACCGGTGAGCCTTCGGTTCGCTCGTTGCGTGACATCCTCGGCGCGATCGGCGCTCACGAGTGGCACCGCAAAGGTGTTTTCATCGAGGCTCTCGACGCAAGAGTGCATCCCGCCTTCGGAGTGTTCTCACCCGTCCGCGGGGAGTATGTCGATCTTGTCGCGTCTGCTCCGCTACCGTCGACCGAATCTGCTTTCGATATCGGAACAGGTACCGGCGTTCTTGCTGCCGTCCTGGCGCGGCGTGGAGTTCAGACAGTGACGGCCACCGACCAGGACCCCCGGGCATTGCAATGCGCGCGCACCAACCTGTCGCGGCTTGGCTACGGCGATAAGGTGACCGTGCTGGAAGCAGACCTCTTTCCCGAAGGCACCGCTCCGTTGGTGGTCTGCAATCCTCCCTGGATTCCGGCCAAGGCCACCTCGCCCATCGAATACGCCGTCTACGACCCTGCTGGAGCGATGCTGAAGGGCTTCCTGACTGGTGTCGCAGCGCATCTGGACGACGGGGGAGAAGCGTGGCTGATCCTCTCGGACATTGCCGAACACCTCGGTCTCCGAACGCGATCCGAATTGCACGATCTGATTGCGGCCGGTGGGCTCACTGTTGTCGATCGCATGGACGTCAAACCGACGCACGCAAAGGTCAGTGACCGAACCGATGCGCTTCACGCCGCCCGGGCACGTGAAACGACGTCGCTGTGGCGGCTTCGCCGTCGCTGAATTCATTCTCAGTCAACGGTATTTCCCTGCCATGAAATGGTAATGAACGAGTAACAAATCGGGTCTAGCTTTCTTCGCAGTCGCACATCATCACGCACTCCGGAGGAATCTCGATGGAAAACACTCTTGCCCGCAACGCAGCCGAAGACCTGACGACAGGACTTGGTCGACGCGGATTCATGAGGGCAGTCGCTGCCCTCGGCGCGGGCGTGGGCGTTGCCGGTGTGGCTTCGGGATGCGCGCACTCGAACGCGTCGCCGGCTGGATCATCCTCCTCTGCACTGCCGTTCGCCGATGGTGTGCCGATTCTGCAACCGGGCAGTGGAAAAGTCAGCGGCGACCACTATCTGAGTTCGGATCCGTCGGACGTCATGTGGGGCTATGTGCCCAACATTCATTCCCGCGAAGTGATGCGGATGAAGTCGGGCCAGACCGTCACGATCGACGCCCTCTCGCACGAGGGAATTCTCGAGGATCAAGGGCGCAATCCTCTCGAATACTTCGGTAGCAAAGGCGTTTCCGAGAAGGACGTGCTCGAGGATGCGATTGCCGTTGCGGCCGAATACAACCGAACCGAACGAAACTTCGACAAGGACGGACCGCACGTCGTCACCGGCCCGGTCTTCGTCGAAGGCGCCCAGTCTGGAGACGTACTCAAGATCGAGACTCTCGAAGCCATTCCCCGCGTGCCGTACGGCGTTGTGTCGAGCAGACACGGCAAGGGCGCTCTTGCCGTCACAGCAGACGGAACTGCTCCAGCGGGAATCACTCTGGACGAGGTCATGCCGCCGGTCGCCACGGACGGGCGCGCAACAAAGGATCCGTTGCAATACGGCGGTGTTTCCACTTTCACGGCGATCGAAGACGGCAAGGGCGTGATGCCTTTCGGACAGTCGAAGGTGCGGTTTCCCTTGCGGCCCTTCATGGGAATGATGGGAGTTGCCTATTCCTCGGATGCCGACCCGACGTCCCCGTCGTCGAACTCCATTCCTCCGACGCTGGGCGGCGGAAACATCGACATCAGGCATCTCGGCGTCGGATCAACCTTTTACCTGCCGGTCTTTGCCGAAGGCGCCCTCTTCTACGTCGGTGACCCCCACATGGCCATGGGCGACGGCGAGGCAGCGCTGACGGCGATGGAAGGTTCGCTGCGCGGCACCTTCCGACTCAGCGTGTGTAAGAAGGATTCCGGTGACGCTCCATCGGTGGCTTTCGGATATCCGTTCGCCGAGACCGAGGAGGCCTGGATTCCGATCGGCCTGTCCGACCCCAACGGTTCGGTCGATGGCCAGAACAGTGACCTCAACGGTGCCATGCGACGTGCGGTGGTCAACGCACTCGACTTCCTCGAGCATGATCGCGGTATGGATCGAGCGACGGCCTACGCGTATCTTTCTGCGGCAGCCGATTTCACGGTCTCGCAGGTAGTCGATCGAACCGTGGGCGTCCACGGACAGATCTTCAAATCCCACTTCGAATAGCGGGAAAGGCGATCTGTGTTGTCAGGACGGATCGTCGAAGAGGCTCTGTTGCAAGGGATCGGCAAACAAGCCCATTTGCTCAGGTTGCGGCTTTGCCGGCGTCTCGGTTCGAGAATTGGGCAGGACCACCAGTCGCAGAGCCCCGCGCAGACGGTCGACCATGAGTTCCCACCCGCCGACCTGATCCTCGTATCCCGCAGCCTCTTCGGCGTCCCCGCGACTGTGGGCGTCCACAGCCTGACTACGGAGCTGAATCTGCCATTCGTTGCTGATGTGGAGGAGCTGAAGAATTAGATCGCGATCACGACCGCAGACATCGGCTACCGCATCGAGATCCTCGGCCACATCCAGATCGAGGTGCAGCAGGGTCTCGAGTTCGGGAGGCAGGTCCTCGGCTGTCAGATCGGGCTGTAGAGAGGAGGAATCACCGCTCTTGTTCGCGAAGAAGAGGTCTCCGCCGACGCGTGCGGCGAACTCGTCGTCCACGGTGCGCAGGAACGACGTCAAGGCTGCGCATGTATCGGTGAGTTGTTTGGGAACGAATGGTGAGCCCGCCACCTCGAGGAAGACCGAAAGGCGGTCGTCGATCAAGACGAACTTGATGCGCGACCACTTGCGGTTGAGATCGGCGATGACCTCGGCTGCACGAGTGCGGTTGCTGATGTCCTGAACGAGTGGGGAGAACAACTGCACGTCCATGGACTCGGACAGCGGACCGACGAACATGACAGTTGAACCGACACGAATTGGTATGTCGCCGTCGCTGTCCCGCTCGGGAAGCGTGCCGAGCATGGGAAGCAAAGCGAGAGTGACCAACTCCTTGAGGTGGTCGACATCGGTGGGCATGTAGGCCGCGGTGGGGTCGAGTGTCGGAAGTTCTGTCGACTTGACAACCGACGGATCGAAATCCGGAGTCTGCTCGTTGCCGGTGAGATCGCTGGATAGAAAAGCCGGGTGCTGCACACCGAACACATCACGGAATGCAGCGACAGTCATCGCTGCGAGCTGATCGGCCCAGTTCTGCGCCTTGTCGACGCAGAAGGCGGGGGAGTTGTTCGGATCCTCGAGATTCTCGGAAGGCGGATTCCAGCCGAGTGCGATCAACTTTTGTTCGTCGGCATCTTCGAGTCGATAGCGCGGATGAAGGAAGTCGTTGGAAGGAACCTCGCAGCGGACTGTGTTCTCGTCCCACACGAGGAACTGAACACATGGCGCTGCGCCGTCAGCTGGATCGAAGTCGCCGGTGGACGATTCCACGGCAAGCACGTCGCCATCGACCATGATGGAAATGTGATCGCCGAGGCGTCGTTGAAATTCTGCCCACGCGCGGTCGACACTGACATCGAGATCGAAGCCCATTGCGCTCATCAGCCACCTCCTTCCGCAAAAGCTCAGACCTATACGGTATCGCGAGGTCCCGACAATGCCGCTGTCCTTTTCCGGTCGACCGGATTGCAGCGGGCCACGAACCGTGACGACTAGGAAGGTTGTCGCAGGTAGATCGGGTATTTGAGAGCGGCGACTGAAGTGTGCCTGTAACCGCCGTCACGCCAGGCGGTATGCAGGCGAAAGAGCGAGGACTATCCGGCGAGAACGGGCGAGACCTCGACGACGGGCGGCGTGGACCCGGTCGTGACAACTGGGGTGGTGCTGGTCTTGATGGTCGTGGCTGTCGCGGTCGGTGACGAGGTCGCGGTAGCCGACGCGGTGGTCGTGGACGAGACCGGTGTTGTCGTACTCGTTGCAGTCGTAGTGGACGTAGCGGAGTTCGTGCTTGTCGCGGTCACCACCAGCGGCTGATTACGAGGAGCAGTCGTCTCGTCGGCGATTCGCCAGGTCGGCGTCGGCGGGATGACAACCGTGGGGACTGCAACCGAGCTGTAGAACGCGGCCGGTTCGATCCCGGCGACGGACTCCACGGAAACCGACGAGACCAGAGCCGGAGGCTTCACCACAGGGCCGCCGGAACCGAATGCGCCGGCTGCTCCGCCGAAAACGAGGCCTGATGTCAGAGAGAGAGCGGCCACTGCGACAGCGCCGATCATGACTGTTCTGTCTTTCATGCACACCTGTCCTTTGGGAGCAGTACGGAAGTACTGTAGGCGAAAAGATGCCGCAATGGAGTATCAGGGCCTGCTGGGCGGGACGCGAATCTGTGTGGCGTAGAACACAAAAGGCCCTGGGTGTCGACGCGGACGTCGGCACCCAGGGCCACGTCAAGCAGTGAATCAGGCGGGGATCGTCAGTACCTGACCGGCGTTGATGAGATCCGGGTTCGGGATGCCGTTTGCATCCGCGATGCGCTGGTACTGGTTGCCGTCACCGTAGAAACGCTCTGCGATCGCCCACAGGGTGTCGCCGCTTTCGACGGTGTAGCTCTGCGCTGCCGGAGCGGCGGGTGCAGGCTCGGGCTCGGGTGCCGCAGCGGGCTCCGGGGCAGCCTCGGCGGCCGGAGCCTCGATTGCAGTGTCCGAAGACCACAGAGCATTTCCACCGGCGGACAGAACGACGTTGCGATCGTCCTGAACCGAGAGGGAGGCACCGTCGTTGCCTGCGGTCTGCGATGCCCACACGGCGTCGGAGTCCTTGTAGATGACGAAGTTTCCGTCAGCCTGCACCTCGGCGCGGTTGGCGCCGGATCCGTTGGTGCCTGCGGCCCAAACAGCCTGTCCGCCCTCGGACAGAACCAGGTTGCCGTCGTCCTGCAAGGTGAGGGTGTATGCGCCGTTGTCGGACTTGAGTTCCTGGCCGACTCCGAGGCTCTGACCTGACTGCAGTGTGCTCACGCTGTCCCTTTCCAAATCTGTTGCGATGACTGTGCCTCCACGATTCCGCTTTACCGTCCAGTTACCTTCTGGCCGTTGGTCTCGTAGGCGACCGAGTGTACGTTACCGAAGAGTACGGAGAATTGTGCAGCGTTGACGGACTGCGTGTCGAGCGTTCGGATCTTGCTGATATTAAGGCGTTTTGGGTGAAAGCGCCGGATCATGGTACGTGACCTCGTCAGGTTTCGGTGCGCGTTCTCCTGAACTCCAGGTGAACTCGAAACTCTCTCAGCGCATTTTCAGTAACTACTGCATTATCAGTAACTACTAGGGGCGTAGCGACTTGCGCGTCTCGTCGTGGAGAACGGCAAGCAGTTCACGCTCGACGTCGGCGAACTCGGGCGTGGTGATCATGTCCAGTTCGCGTGGCCTCGGCAAGGGAACGTCGACGACGCATCTGACCGTTGCCGGACGCGCAGACAGAACGACCACGCGGTCGGACAGATAGATCGCTTCACGAATATCGTGGGTGATCATCAGAACGGTCCACCGGTACTGCTGCCACACGTCTTGTAGCCAAGCCTGCATCTCGGTTCGGGTCAACGAGTCCAGCGCGCCGAACGGCTCGTCGAGCAACAGGACCGGCTTGCCCTGAACAACGGTGCGCAGCATCGCCGCTCGCTGGCGCATACCGCCCGACAGCTGTGACGGCCGGGCGTCCTCGAATCCGGACAGACCGAACGCAGTGAACAACTCACGAGCGCGCTCGCGTGCTTCCTTCTTGCCGACTCCCTGCACTTCCAAACCGAGGGCCGTGTTGTCCAGTACCGAGCGCCAAGGGAACAGAAGATCCTTCTGCGGCATGTATGCGGTGTGCACCTCGGCGGCTGCTTCGGATTCGGTTGCGCGCGTGCCGACACGGACCGAACCCGAGGTCGGGGATTCGAGCCCGGCCAGGACGTTGAAGATCGTGCTCTTGCCGCAGCCGCTCGGCCCGATCACCGACACGAACTCGCCCGCGTCGGCGCCGAAGGACACCGAATCGAGTACGAGACGCGATTCTCCGGCTGTGTCGAACCTCTTGGTCAAGTCCTGGATTTCGACCATGGGGTCAGTCATGTCCGTGACCTTTCGTTCATCGCCCATGGTGCAACGATGCGCTCGATGGCGAACGTCAGCAAGTACAGCGAGACACTGATCAACGCGGTCACCAGTACGGCCGCCAACACCAGGTCGGTGCGGAAGGAGTTCTTCTGGGTGCTCATGTAGATACCCAAACCGGAAGTAGCGCCGACGTATTCGGAGAACACCGCACCCACGACCGCATACGTGATGCCGATGCGCAGGGCGGTGAAGAATCGCGGAATCGCCGAAGGAAGGCGGACGTAGCGGAACTCCTGCCAGCGAGTGCTACCCATACTGCGCAGGAGAGCGCCCGCTTCCCGGTCGGCCGCGGCAAATCCCTCGATGAGTCCGATGGTCATGGGGAAGAACGTCGCAAGTGCGATCACCAACACCTTCGGCAGCAACCCGAAGCCGAACCAGATGATCATCAGTGGCGCGATCGCGATGATTGGCAGCGTCTGCGAGACGACAAAAAGTGGTACCAGAGCGCGTGACAACCACGGCGAAAAGTCCACGACCACAGCAAGAATCCAGGCCAACACCAATGAAACGGTGAAGCCGACCAACGTGACCTGCAATGTCGACCAGGCGTGGCCGGCGATGATCTCGCGGTTGTCCCAACCTTGGGACAGAACGCGCCCCGGAGACGGAAGTACTTGCGGCCGAATCCCACTGATCTCGACGTAGATCTGCCACGCCGCCACGAGGAGCACCACCACGGCGAGCGCGGGAAGCGCCCGCCGCGTGGTCGAGACCAATCGCCCGCTCACGTCAGGACGCGTCGAGATACTCATTGGTGAAGTACTCCGACCAGTCGGGCTTCTGGGTCAGTGGCTTCCCGTCCGGTCCGGCGAGCAATCCGTTCTCGAAGAGGAATCCCGAGTAGCCCGACCAGGTTTCGAGATTCTGGGCGCCCACGGTGCCGTTGACGTCTTTCATGTAGTCGGCGGCGAGCATCCGCTGACTCTCACGGACGAGATCTCCGTCGGGGAATGCTCCGGGGTTCGCGTCGATGAGATCCTGCGCGGCTTGGTCCGGGTTGTCGGCAGCAGTCTGATATCCGCGTTGAACGGCTTTGACGAACTTGCGTGCCTCGTCGGGATGGTCCTTCAACCACTGCTGGTTGCCGTCGATCACGATCGAATATGCATCGGGGAAGCCGTAATCGGTGTACTGGAAGTACCGCATCGGAGTTCCGTTTCGCTCCGCTTCGAGGCCTTCCCAAGCAAAGTAGGAGACGGTGAAGTCTGCCTGGCCCGAGTACACGGCTTCGTACGCGGACGTTCCGAGCGTGACCGTCGTGAAGTTCCCGGTTCCGCCGTCGTTGCGGATGATCTGCTGCAGCGTCTCGACTTCACCCGGATCGCCGAACCCGGCGTACGTCTTTCCGTCGAGATCACGCGGACGCGTGATGTCCGCACGATCCGCCTTCACGCCGATGCCGGTGGCGCGGTGCTGAAGTGGCGCGATGACGGACGTCGTGGCGGCGCCGGCCGCACGGGCGAACGTGGCCTGACTCTGTGTGCTGATGCCGAACTCGGCGTTACCGGCGTCGACGAGGGTATCGGGCGAGGTGTTGTTGTACGGCAGGATCGAGACGTCCAGACCGGCGTCCTCGAAGTAGCCCTCTTGGAGTGCAACGTACAAACCGGTGTGGTTCGTGTTCGGTGTCCAATCGAGTGCGAACCGAATGGTCCCGTCGGAAGAGCCGGTGTCAGAGGCGCATCCGGTCAGAACTGTGAATGCGGCTGCGATCGCGGCAGACGTGGCAAGCGTGCGGCGTAGCGCCGCGAACGACATCACGACGCCGGCCAAGGCTGCTGGTGGAGTGCGGAATCCCAGAACATCAGCTCGTAGCGACTGGCGATGCGGAACGCTTCACTCATCGCCTCTCGCTCTGTCTCGGTGGCAGCTTCAGCCGCAGCATCGACCAGTACGCGAGCCTGCGCCACCGACTCGTGGAATTCGGGTGCGTCGTAGGTCGTGACCCACTGTGCGTACGGATGCGACGGATCGGCGTCGAGTACCTCGCGCGCTGAAGCGGCAAGATCGCGGCCGACTTCGGCGTAGATCCAGAAGCAGGGGAGTACTGCCGCTGCGGAGACCGGGTAAGGCGCAGTTGCTGCAGTCGCCGTCAGATACGAGACGTATCCCAGGCAGGCCTGCGAATGCTCGAGCCTTCCCGATCCCGCTGGAAGAATTCCACCGGTGAGAAGTCCGTCGTGAAGCGCAGATTCCACTGTCGCTGCCGTGGACGCGGAATTCGACCAGAAGCCCGCGGACTGCGGATCCGGGGCGTGGGCCGCGACCAGGGACAACGCTTTCGAATATCCCTCGAGATAGAGCTTGTCCTGCTCGATGTACGTGCGGAACGCGTCGAGAGGCAATGTTCCGTCGCCGAGGCGGCGGAGGAACTCGAGCGAGTCGATCGACTCGCGGAGGGCCTTCGTCTCGGCCCAGAGCCGATCGGTGAACCGATCCGTCGACGGCGCTGTGGCCATCGAGTTTTCGGCAGAATTGTATGCAGGCTGGGTAGTAGCCATGACATCCCTTCGTCAGCATTACCTGATCAGGTTCCCGGGTGTGTTCTCAGCCCCGCCCATGCGGAGCACCCCGTGTCAGAACTAGGCGACCTTAACACCGAGGGATTCTGTACTCGGCGCACACCCGTCCGAGATTGGTAGGTTTGGTCTTGATTGCCACACGCGCGGGTCGGGAGGGGATTCAGACATGGAGACCGACGTTCGACCAAATCTCGGCGAGGACGGAACGCTGGTGATCCGTGCCAGAGGCGGAGAAGCCCGCGGATATCCGGATGGCGGTGTGTTCGCATGGAAGGGCATGCCTTACGCAGCAGCGCCGGTGGGTGAGCGGAGGTTCCGCGCGCCGCAACCCGCAGAGCCGTGGGACGGGGTGCGCGACTGTCGTGAATTCGGGCCGATCGCGCCGCAGGGCCAGAGTCCGGCGGTTCCGATCGATCGGGCCTTCAAGATCGACGAGGACTGCTTGTCGATCAACGTCTGGGCCCCGCGACCCGACGGCACGCCTCGACCGGTGATGGTGTGGATTCACGGCGGCGCCTACTGCCTCGGGTCTGCCGCCCAAACGATCTACGACGGCCGTCATCTGGCTGAAACCGGTGACGTCGTTCTCGTCTCCTTCAACTATCGCGTCGGCGCACTGGGATTCTTGGACCTGTCCGCGTTTTCCGCCGGGGATACCGTTTTCGAATCGAACTGTGGTCTGCGAGACCAGATTGCGGCGCTCGAATGGGTTCGAGACAACATCGACGCCTTCGGTGGTGACCCGAGTGCGGTGACCGTGTTCGGTGAGTCTTCCGGCGCAGGATCCATCACGACGCTCATGACCTGTCCGAGCGCCGAAGGTCTGTTCCATCGTGCGATTGCCCAGAGTCCTCCCGCGACCTCCGTCTACGGGGCCGAGCGCGCCAAGACCGTGGCAGAGCGGTTTCTCGAACTGCTCTCGATCGACCCTGAAGACGCAGGCGATCTGCTGACCACGGATCTCGAACTGCTCGTGAAGGCAAGCGATGACCTGGTCAACGAAATTCCGACCCGGATTCCGGGAACTCTGGCGATGGCACCCGTCGTCGATCGCGATCTGGTGCCGCACTACCCGGTTGCGGCTTTCCAGAAGGGTTACGCGCACCGAATCCCGTTGATCATCGGTTCCAACAAGGACGAGGCGTCGATCTTCAAGTTCATGAAGTCGCCGCTGATGCCGGTGAGCGCACAGTCCGTCGAGGCAATGCTCCAATTACTGGCGGACGATCACCCCGACATCTCCGCGACCAAACTTGCCGAGATCATGTCGGCCTACCCAGATCACGCGAAACCGAGTGGCGCGCTGGCGCTCTCACGGGACGCGGCGTTTCGCATGCCGACTCTGTGGATCGCCGACGCTCACTGCAGGCATTCCCCCACCTGGGTGTACCGCTTCGATCACGCGACGCCGATGCTCAAGGCGGCGCGGATCGGCGCGGGTCACGCGACGGAATTACCTTATGTCTTCGGCAATTTCGGGACCCTGAACGTCGACCCCACCTTCTGGCTCGGCGGTCGGAAGGCCGCGATGGAGGTAGCCGGCCGTATCCAACGGCGATGGCTGGCCTTCGCCAGGCATGCCGTGCCGGCAGCTCTCGACGGCTCGAAACATTGGGCGCCGTACGAGGAAGAGAAGCGGTCGACGCTGTTGATCGACTCGGCCGACACCCTCGTCAGCGACCCCGATCACGGACTGCGCGTCGCCTGGGGCAACGACGTGATGGGGTTCAACTGACGTCGGTCGAGTGCCGCGGACGATCCAGTTCGCGAAGCACCGGCAGGGAGGCACAGACCGCGGCGATCAGGATGATCGGAATCGACAGGGCCACAAAGGTCGACGCGATTCCGAGTTGATCGAGCAGCGGGCCGACCGCGAGGTAGCCGAGCGGGCCGGCGGCGTAGGCCGTCGACGTCATGACACCGACGACGCGTCCGCGCATGTGCTCCGGGCTGTGCGTCTGCATGGCGTAGTTGGCGATCGGGCCGACTGGTCCGTAGACGAGACCCTGTAGTCCGGCGAGTACGAGGATCACCCACAGCGGAGGTAGAAGCGCCATGGCCAGCATCGCTATGCCGAGGACGGCGACAGCAAAAATCATGATCAGGCGCCGGGACATGATCGGTGCCAGTGGGGCGTAGGCGAGAGAGCCGATGATGCCGCCGATCGCCAATGCCATCAACACCGATCCGAGTTGGGCCGGTTGGTCCAACTCCGTGAAGTACACCGGGAACACGACGCTCTCCACCGGCATGTAGAGCGCGACGACGGCCATGTCGATCAGCGCCAGAGTGCGCAGCAGTTTGTTGTTCCAGACGAACCGAAGACCGTCGAGTGTGCCGTGCCAGATCGATTTCGGACGATGTTCGTGTTCGGGCATTCCGGCGCCGGGAAGCCGGATGAAGGCCACCACGACGATCGAGAACACAAAACCTGCCGCAGTCACCCAGAGCGTATTCACCGCCCCGATCGTTGCGATCAGGACACCACCGATGCCAGGGCCGATCAGATATGCGACGTTGAAATTGGCCTCGTACACACTGTTGGTTCGATCGAGTTTCCACTTGGCGGTCCGAGTTGCTGCAGGCAGCATCGACTCCCGCGCCGCCATTCCGGCGGGGTCGAACACCGCACCGAGCGCGGCCAACGCCGCGATCACCGGGATCGTCAAGCCCGCGGTGGCTGCGATGATCGGGATCGCTGCTACGGACATCGCCGAGAGAGCGTCGGAAATCATCGACGTTCGACGACGTCCGAATCTGTCGACGAAGGTCCCTGAGAACAGGCTCGACACGAGTAGTGGAATGGCTGCTGCGCCGGCAACTATTGCCGCGTCGGTAGCCCTGCCGGTTCGTTCGAGAACAAGCCAGGGGAGCACGACGATGGCGATACCGTTGCCGATCGCCGAGAACAGCGTCGCGAGATTGACCAGGACGAGAGGGAGATAGCTGGGGGTAGCTACGTCCGTCGATGCAGGTGGACGCCGATCTGCTGAGGCGACCACGTTCTTTCCTTCCCCGAGACGGTGCCGCCTAGGATTTCGACGACGGCACCATCGACGCTAGCAGCGGGGTCTGCAGGTCCGCGAGTGATTTTTCGCGGAGCGTCCTCGTTCGGTTATGCCTGGTAAACGGGGTTCTCGGCAACAAACTTCTCGACGTACGAGCACGTCGGAAGGATCTTCAATCCCTCGTTCCGGGTCTGATCGAGCGCTTCCCGCACCACGATGGCGGCAAGCCCGCGCCCACGAAACTGTGGGTACGTCACCGTGTGGTGGAAATCACGGACGCCGGAATGGTCCGAGTACTCGGCAAAACCGGCGAGTTCGCCGTCGACGCGGATCTCGAAGCGCGTTTCCGCGGGATTGTGCGCCACTGTCTCGGTCATCTTCGGGCTCCGTTTCGAAAGGGCGGCCGGTTGCGGCGCGCCGCGTCTGCGTTCTGTGGAGTCACGCTACCTGGCAGGCCGTCCGCAATATCGGTTGCCGCCGTGAGTTCCGTTACTTAGCGCAACTACAACTGGACGACCGTTCAAGGGACCTTCGTCGCTGCGCGTAACGAACAAAACTGGTCTGCACGTGCCGATTTGCCCGTACTTTTGTGCCCACAATGGGTGATACATATGCATCGCGATCGTAAACATCCCAATATGTGGGACTCGTCACAAAGTTTTTTGTCATCCGTTCGGATGGATTAAGTGGAGGGCCTGAAACGGGCAAATTGCAGGTCAGCGGGGCGCTGATTGCGTGCCGATGATGAGTGTGAGCGCCCGGAAACCCCAGGGGTATTGCGTTGGTCATCAGATCGTTTCTCGGACGTGATCCCAAAGACCCGCTCGGGGGGTTAGCGTTTGAATCGTCGGGGATAGAAGAAGCGTTACAACTTCGCCAAAAAAACTTTGGCGCGGCTTCGCAACGGTTCGATTTCGAGTCTTCGTCGGACAACTTCGAGGAAGGAACGCACATGATTTTCGGGCAGCGTGAGTCGAACAGTTACTTTGCCGCAATTTTTTCGTACGACTTCCTTGACGAAGGTCTGGGATACGAGACCATCGCACGGATCCACCGGGGCGAGATCTGCGAGTGGATTCGCGATCTCGAGGCGTCCGGGTTGTTCTCGGCTGCGGAGGTCCATGCCGCCGAACTGGCATGGCGCGAAAATCCGCGCCTGCTCCTCGACGCCCTTCTCGAGGACGCCGACGAGGTCTCGGTCAAGCGCTGGGAGATTGCGTGGACGAGGCTCGGGCGTCAGTCGCCGGCAGCCGGAACCGCGGTGGCAGAGCACGGCTGATCCATTCCGGCCGAAGTAGACTGCTCGTCTACGTCAGATCAGCGTTCGACGACAATCGCCTCTTGATCAGTAAGAACGGTGAATTGCGCGCCCGCAGTGGTCAGCGCCGCAACCGTCTGCGCGGTCACCTGTGGATTTTCGAGTAACGAATCGCCGCCGTGCGGCACTATCGCGAAGTCGACCAGCGCGAGCCCGGACCAGATCGGGTCGATACCGCACGTGGGCATGACTTCAGCGGGGTCGTCCGACGCGTCGAGCCCGATCAGAGTCGGAGTCGCCAGGCATGCTCCCGCGCTGTATCCCGCATAGGCCACGACGCCTGAACAAACCAACATCTCGATGACCCGATCTGCGCCGCTTCGGGCTAACTGTGCACGCAGGACGAACGTATTTCCGCCGCGGACCCACAGGCAGTCGAATTCGCGAAGCCGGGCTTCGAGTGCTTCCGGTGCACCCAGGAAGTCGCGGACGTCCACTTCCTCTGCCGTGAAACCCGCTGCCCGTAGTGGGGTCAATTCGCTTGTCACTGCCGAACTGCGGGCATTGAGCGGCCACGAATCGGCGGCCGCAGCGATCACTGCGATGCGAGCGCCGCGGCCTACAAGATCGACAAAAGCCCCGCGGTGGTCGCCGAATCGGTAGGACGAGAGAAACAGCTTCACTTCTCAGTACCTTCGCGACCTTCGAACCCTTCGTGCCCTACCCACCCAACCCTCAAATCGTGAACGCCAGATTGTCGACGACGCGTGTGCCCACCGTGGTGTCACCGCGAAGCGAGATGTCGCTTCGGTGATCGGACGCGTGGACACGGCCACCGGCAATTCGGGTGAAGAGCGGTGAGCTCATGGTGATGGTCGTTGTCGCCGGTCCGTCCAGTTCCGGGACGAGCGTTGCACGCGCGTCGACGGAGACATGAAGTGAACGAGCAAGTGGCCCTTCGAGTTCGAAAGTGATCCGTGCTCCCTCGGGTGCTTTTCCTCGTTTTCCGACGACAAATCCGAGCGCGCTGGTGATTTCGGCGAATGCAGTCTCCGCGCGCAATCCGCCTTCTTCGCCCGGAATACCGACTGCATCTCTGATGTCGAGTTCGTGCATCCAACAGTCGAAGGTCCGAATACGCATGAACCGGCCATAGGGTGCAAGACCGACAGGAGTCTGTGTCTCGGCGTCCCAGTCGGCGCCCGTCATCGAGCGAAGTGCCTCGGTTCGGCTGGCGGTGATATCGCGGTAGTGCGCCAACAGGTCCGCGTGCGGTGTCCGCCTCAGGCCTTCGACCCAACGCTCGTTGAATGCCGCAATCTCGTTGCGGACGTGGGGCAATGCGTGGACGTCGAGGTCGACCGACGGCGGGTTCATGCCCGAGAGCAGCGATTCCGTACCGATCAGATGCGACACGATGTCGTGAACCGTCCACCCCGGAAGGTTCGACGGTGCCAACCACTGGTCACCGTCGAGTTCGGCAAGCAGCGCGTCGATGACTCGCCATTCCTCGGTCAACGCGTCGACTACTGCGTCCTGGGGCCAACCACTCATGCGGACATCTCCTGTTTCGGACGGTTCGGTTCTCCTCACTGTATGTCGCGCCGGATAAGTGAGCGGGCATTCCCAGGCCACGAGTCGGTGTCGCCAAACCTCCGAGGGAAGCAGAGTTCCTGTGGTAGACCAGGATTGTCGACGCCGAAGCAGGCTCACGCGGCGTTGTCGTCACCGACAGAGGAGTCTTCGTGTTTCCAGGAAATTTTGTCCAGTCCACGCCGGACAAGCCCGCCGTCATTCGCCCCGCGACGGGTGAGTCCATCACCTATCGGGAACTCGACGAACGTTCGACGCAGTTGGCGCGATACTTCCGAAGTGTCGGTGCCAAGCCTGGAGACCACGTCGCTCTCATCTCGAACAACGATCTCCGCGCGTTCGAGGTGTACTGGGCAGCATTGAGATCAGGTCTCTACATCACTGCGGTGAACTGGCATCTCACGGCTGCGGAGACCGCCTACATCGTCGACGACTGCGAGGCGACAATTCTGGTGGCGTCGGGGCAGGCGTCGGCAGCAGTTCCGTTGGACGAGAAGCTGATTCCGCGCGTGCGTCACCGATTGGTGTACGGCGGCGCCCTCGAGGGTTTCGACGACTACGAGGATGCGGTCGATGCTCAGTCCGCCGATCCACTCGACTCGCAGCCACGTGGGGCTGACATGCTGTATTCGTCAGGAACCACTGGGAGGCCGAAGGGGATCAAGGGAGACCTTCCGGAGGGCGAGGTGGACACCACCATGGATCCGTACACCGCTGTGTTCGCGCCGATGTACGGGTTCGATTCCGACACAGTTTATTTGTGCCCGGCTCCGGTCTATCACGCGGCGCCCCTGCGCTTTTGCGGCGTGATCAATTCAGTCGGCGGAACCGTGATCTTGATGGATGCATTCGAAGCCGAAACCGCGCTGGAGTTGATCGGTGAATATGCTGTGACGCACAGTCAGTGGGTACCGACGATGTTCGTTCGAATGTTGAAACTTCCGAAGGAGACCCGCGATCGTTACGACGTCTCGACGGTGAAAGTCGCCATTCACGCGGCTGCTCCCTGCCCGCCCGAAGTGAAGACGGCAATGATCGACTGGTGGGGTCCGGTGATCCACGAGTATTACGCCTCGACCGAGGGCTCGGGCGCCACTTTCATCAACAGCGAGCAGGCTTTGTCTCATCCGGGTTCCGTCGGTCGTGACGGAGTGATGGGGATCGTGCACATCTGTGACGACGCCGGGCGTGATCTTCCGGTCGGCGAGATCGGTACCGTGTTCTGGGAGCGGGAGACTCTGCCATTCCGGTACCACAACGATCCTGAGAAAACGGTTGCCGCGCAGCATCCGGATCATCCGACGTGGACGACGAGTGGAGATATCGGCTATATCGACTCCGAGCGTTTCCTTTATCTGACCGACCGTGCGGCATTCACGATTATCTCTGGTGGCGTCAATATCTATCCGCAGGAGTCCGAGAACATCCTTACTTTGCACCCGAAGGTGTTCGACGTGGCGGTCATCGGTGTTCCCGATGAAGAAATGGGCGAACAGGTCAAGGCGGTTGTCCAACTGGCGGAGGGAGTCGAGCCGAGTGCCCATGTCGCCGAGGAATTGCTGGAATACGTTCGCAGCCAGGTTGCACATTTCAAAGCTCCGAGAAGCATCGACTTTGCCGACGAATTGCCTAGGACCGCGACAGGAAAGCTCGTAAAGCACAAGTTGCGGTCTCAATATGTGAGCAGTTGATCCTCCGGTGAAATACTAGGACATCAGAGTAATTCTGCGAGATAGTCGGCAAGGACCTGCGCGTGGCTGTATCGCAGGTCCTTGCTTGCTGTCAGTAGAACAACGGGTCGAGAATCCGATGCCGGTGCGATGCGTACTGCAGGTTTTCGCGTTTGACGCCGCGCGGCCAGAGTCGGTCGACGAGGAGACGGACGGCGTTACATTCGGAAGCTGGTTCGTAAACTCGCTCGACGGTGATTATTCGGCGCGTCATTCTCATGCCTTTTCGTCTTTCGGCCGTTTCAAATAGTGGAATAGCCCGCCATTCGAGTGTGATCGGCCTCACAGTAGGCTTCTTGGGGTATGTCCAAACATACTGTTCGGACTCGATTCAGATGGAGAAAGTGCGTCGTCGGTTTCCCTACGCCGCGGTAACTCTGGCTACTATCAGTCACCATTCACCCAAAAGCGGGTCATCTTCCGCTCATCACATGCTGGTTGCCGCTCGTCGCAGCAGGCGAACCACCAACCGCAGAAGGTAATGGAAAATGGAAACATCGAAGAGCGCACAAGTGCGTCCGACGGTCGGCGTCCCTCGAGAATCGAGTGATGGTGAGCGTCGGGTCGCATTGGTGCCGAAAATTGTGTCCGCTTTGATCGGCAAGGGCGTCGACGTAGTCGTCGAGTCCGGGGCCGGTCTCGGGGCGTTGATTCCCGACGAGTTGTACACCGCTGCCGGCGCGAAGATCGGCGATCCGTGGACTGCTGACGTGGTGGTCAAGGTTGCGCCTCCGTCGACAGAAGAGATCGCCCGGATCAGCACCGGCGCGAAGCTCATCGGTTTCCTGAATCCGCGTAATGCGGACAACCGCATCGCCGAGTTGAAGGCCGCCGGCATCGAGGGATACGCCGTGGAGGCGATTCCCCGTATCTCCCGAGCGCAGGTGATGGACGCGTTGTCCTCACAGGCGAACGTGTCCGGGTACAAGGCTGTTCTGTTGGCAGCGTCGGAGTCGACGCGGTTCTTCCCCATGCTCACCACCGCTGCAGGCACGGTGAAGCCTGCGACGGTTCTGGTGCTCGGAGTGGGTGTGGCAGGTCTGCAGGCGCTGGCGACAGCCAAGCGCCTCGGTGGCCGCGCTACCGGGTACGACGTGCGCCCTGAGGTCGCCGACCAGGTGCGCTCGGTGGGTGCACAGTGGCTCGACCTCGGAATCGATGCGGCGGGCGAGGGTGGATACGCCCGCGAGCTGACCGACGAGGAGCGCGCGAAACAGCAGCAGGCACTCGAAGATGCGATCAAGGGCTTCGACGTCGTGATCACCACGGCTCTGGTTCCGGGTCGCCCCGCGCCGCGCCTGGTCACCGCTGCCGCGGTCGAAGGCATGAAGCCGGGCAGTGTCGTGGTCGACCTCGCGGGTGAAACCGGTGGTAACTGCGAGCTGACCGAGCCGGGTCAAACCGTCGTCAAGCACGGCGTGACCATTTGCTCTCCGCTGAATTTGCCGGCGTCCATGCCTGAGCATGCGTCTGAGTTGTACTCGAAGAACATTTCCGCGCTGATCGAACTGATGTTGGTGGAAGGTGCATTGGCGCCTGATTTCTCCGACGAGGTTCTGGCCGGTGCGTGCGTCACCCGTGAAGAGAAGGGCGCCTGATGTACACATCACTTCTGGCGAACATCGCGATCCTGGTGTTGTCCGGGTTCGTCGGTTTCGCTGTGATCTCCAAAGTTCCGAACACCCTGCACACCCCGTTGATGTCCGGTACGAACGCCATCCACGGCATCGTCGTCCTGGGTGCATTGGTCGTCCTGGGCAAGGTGCACGACCCCTCGATCGGGTTGCAGATCATCTTGTTCGTCGCCCTCGTCTTCGGAACCGTGAACGTCGTCGGTGGTTTTGTGGTCACGGACCGCATGTTGGCGATGTTCAAGGCCAAGCCGGCCGCCAAGTCTGTGTCGAAGGATGGTGACCAGTAATGGAATACCTGGTCAATGCGCTTTACATTGTCGCGTTCTCGATGTTCATCTACGGCCTCATGGGTCTTACCGGCCCGAAGACAGCAGTCCGCGGCAACCAGATCGCCGCGGTCGGCATGCTCATCGCCGTCGTTGCAACTCTGATCTCCATTCGTGATGCGGAGATGGGGAACTGGATCCTCATCGCTGCCGGCCTTGTCATCGGTGTCGTGCTCGGTGTGCCGCCGGCGCTCCGCACGAAGATGACGGCCATGCCGCAGTTGGTGGCACTGTTCAACGGTGTCGGCGGCGGCACGGTCGCGTTGATCGCGTACGCGGAATTCCTGGACTCGGACGGGTTCACCGCATTTCAGCACGGCGAGTCGCCGACGGTGCATATCGTCATCGCATCGCTCTTTGCCGCGGTGATCGGATCGATCTCCTTCTGGGGCAGCGTGATCGCGTTCCTGAAACTGCAGGAAACTCTGCCCGGTCGTCCGATCGGAATCGGTAAGCTCCAGCAGCCGCTCAATGCTCTGCTGCTCATTGCCGCAATCGCGTTCTCGGTGATCATCGGTATCAAGGCGATCTCGCCGGAAGGCCCGACCAGCTCACTGTGGATCGTCGGCGTGCTCGTGCTCTCGGGAATCCTCGGACTGATGGTCGTGCTGCCTATCGGCGGCGCGGACATGCCCGTCGTCATCTCGCTGCTCAACGCTCTCACCGGTTTGTCGGCTGCTGCTGCAGGTTTGGCACTCAACAACCAGGCGATGATTGTCGCCGGCATGATCGTCGGTGCTTCGGGCACCATCCTGACCAACCTCATGGCCAAGGCCATGAACCGGTCTATCCCGGCCATCGTCGCCGGCGGCTTCGGTGGCGGCGGCGGAGAAGCGCCTTCCTCCGACGGCGTCGTGCGCACGGCAAAGGCGACCTCGGCGGCCGACGCGGCTATCCAGATGGCCTACGCCAACCAGGTCATCGTCGTACCCGGTTACGGACTTGCCGTCGCGCAGGCTCAGCACGCCGTCAAGGACATGGCGAAGTTGCTCGAGTCGAAGGGCGTCGAGGTCAAGTACGCCATTCACCCCGTCGCCGGCCGTATGCCCGGTCACATGAACGTTCTTCTCGCAGAGGCGGATGTCTCGTACGACGCGATGAAGGAAATGGACGACATCAACGACGAGTTCGCGCGTACCGATGTCACCTTGGTGATCGGCGCGAACGACGTCACCAACCCGGCGGCGCGCAACGATCCGAGCTCACCGATTCACGGAATGCCGATCCTCAACGTCGACCAGTCGAAGTCGGTCATCGTGCTCAAGCGCTCGATGAACTCCGGTTTCGCCGGTATCGAGAACCCGCTCTTCTTCGCCGAGGGCACTTCGATGCTCTTCGGTGACGCCAAGAAGTCGGTCTCCGAAGTTACCGAGGAACTCAAGGCGCTGTAGCGCTGGTACTCGGAAGGGGCGTCCACTCGTAACTGCGAGTGGACGCCTTTTTCGTGGCCGTGTGTTGCAACGACTTCTTGTGCTGCAACGACAAAGGCGCCTGGTCCGAGACAAATCTCGGATCAGGCGCCTCTGGTGACGTTTACGGGGCCTCGGGAGTTTCGGGGTCGGAGGAGAAGCCGGAAAGTAGTTCGATCAACTTCTGGATCAGTTCGAGCGGGTTCAGATCTTCGAGGCTCACGGTAAAGACTCCTTCGCTGTGGAACTACTTGATTCGGACATTTCCGAACATACGTCATGTCCGAGCGTCGCGGGAGAGCTATCGGTGAAAATCTGTGGATCCCAAAGATTTAGGACTAAAGTCGGATGCTCCGGTGCCTGGAGAACGCGATTGCAGCCGTATCCGGGCGTAGCTCTTCACGTTTCGCGGCGATGGGCGATCGTGCCATCAAAATGGCTGCGGCACAGGCCCATACCAGAGCGATCAGAACGCCAGCTATCACTCCGAAAAGGCCGCTCAGCTCGGCGGCGAGCGCGCTTGCACCGATCGCAGCAACTCCGGCGAACCCGAGTCCGGCGACCACCGGACGCCACTGCGGGGCGGAGATCAAGATCGCCGAGCAGTACAGGGCAGTCGCCGCGGCCACGTGACCGCTGGGCAATAGGTCCTGGGGCACATCAGGGAGCCAGGAGCCGAATGCCGCGTTGGTGAGATTGGCGCCCATTCCAAGGAGCAGGATCGCGCCGATGCCGTATGGCAGTCCGCGGACCATCGAGACGACGGCCAAAGCGGTCGTGGCTGCGAGTACAGCGGTGACATCGAATCGTCCTACCGTCCACTCGGCAAGTGTGCGCACGTGATCCGGGACGCTCAAACCGGGCGAGGTGGGTCGCACAAAATACAAGATGCCCAACGCTACGACGGCGATCGCAGCAAGAACGATGAAGCGAGTGGTTGTGGAGGGAGTGGGGTGCTGGGTGGAGGTCGAGACGGTCACGAGTACCAGCATCCCTGTTGAGTCTGTGCCGATCGTGAGGATCAGCTGTGAGGTCTGTAGGCGGTCGGAGAATCGCGCCGAACGACACCCGCACAACCCGCTGCGACCAGGACGCATGCAAACGGTATCAACATCGCTGTGGTGAGAGGCACAAGCTTGGTGACCCATCCGATGGTTGCCGGGCCGGCGAGGAATCCGATGTATCCCATGCCGACGACGCGAGACATGTTGGTACCAGCCGAACCTGAGCCGAGATTTCCCGCGGTGGTGAAGATCTGCGGAATGCATCCCGACAGGCCTGCGCCGAACAGTGCCCAACCGAGCAGCGTCAGCGGTAGCCAGCCGGACACCACGACGGTCAGCATGCCGACCGACGAGAGCAACGCGCCGTAGCGAACCACAGCCACCGGGCCTACTGCCGCGCTGATCCGATCTGCGGTGAACCGGCCGACGGTCATCATGGCGGAAAACGCGCCGAACGACAGTGCGGCAACGGCATTCGAAACGCCGAGATCTTCCTTGACCTGCAGCGCACTCCAGTCGTTTGCCACTCCCTCGGCCAGCATCAGAACAAAGGCGAGGGTTCCGAGCGCGAGCACGCGAGCCGAGAATCTGCCGTGCGTCTTTCCGTCAGTCGACGCCGTTTCTGCGTGCACGTGGACGTGGGGGAGCAGGGGCCGCGAGCACAACCAGAGCGCCAGCAAACCGATTGCCGACGCGATGCTGAGCGTGACGTACGGCGGAAGATCCAGTGCGAGAGTGCCGAATCCGATGACGGACCCCACTACGCCGCCGACGGAGAACATGCCGTGAAAGGCCGCCATGATCGGGCGCCGGTACAGCTGTTCGGCCTCGACAGCCTGCGAGTTCATCGAGACGTCCAATGCACCGTTCGCGAAGCCGAACACGACAAGTGCAGCGCCCAGTTGCCAGGTGTTCGTGGCAAACCCCGGGCCGAGGGTGGCGAATGCCAACCCGCTGCCCGCGAGGATGACCATGCGCCTGCTGCCGTATCGATCCGCGAGCGGACCGCTCAATTGCATACCGGCAATGGCTCCGACAGCGAGTAGGAGAAGAAGTGAGCCGAGCGTCGAGTGACTGATCCCCACTCGGTGTTCGATGGACGGGATGTGGACGACCCACATCGCGAGGAGAAATCCGTTGATGCCGAAAATGCCGAAGATGCCGGCGCGGGCGCGCACCAGGGCGGAGGTGGGGACTGCGCGGTCGGTGGGGTTGACGCTCACTCGTTCCTTTCTACAGGTGAGTCAGCAACAGGTCCGGGTTCGCGAGCATCTCTGCGACAAATGAGAGGAATCTCGCGGCCTGCTCACCGCTCAGCACGCGGTGGTCGAACGTCAACGTCAGGGTCACGACGCTCCGCACTTCGATGTTTCGCTCGATCACCCACGGACGCTCGCTCACCGAGCCCAGACAGAGAATGACGGCTTCTCCCGGATTGAGAAGCGGAATGCCGCCGTCGACGCCGAAGACTCCGACATTGGTGATCGTGACGGTGCCACCCGTCAGGTGATGGACGTCCGTCTTTCCCACACGGGCAGCAACGGTCAGTTCGGTCACCGCGCGTGCGAGCTGGACCAGGCTCAGGGTCTGGGCGCTCTTGATGTTGGGCACGGACAGTCCACGTTCGGAGGCGACGGCGATGCCGAGATTCACGTCATCGTCGACGGCGGCGTCGCCGCGGGCCTCGTCCCAATGCGCGTTCGCCATCGGGTGCGAGGCGATGGCGGCCACCATTGCCTTGGCAGCGAGAGTCAGCGGAGTGAGAGATAGTCCAGTGAACGCGTCCGAGTAACGGAGCCTGCCGAGCAGTTCCATCGACGACGTGACATCGGCAGTGAGGAAGACGCTGGCCTGCGGAGCGCGGGTGCTGGCAACCATCGCCGACGCCATCTGTTTCCGCATGCCGGACGAGGCCAGGCGTGTCGCGTTATCCGAAGGCGCCTTCAAGGCAAGCGCATCTGCGACGTCAGCCTCCGTGACGGCGCCGTCGAATCCGCTTCCGGTGATTTCGATCAGATCGATGCCGGCTTCGCGGGCCGCGCGCCGCGCCGAGGGGGTCGCGGGTCGACGCTCGGTACTCACCGAGGATTGCGAGTATGGCGTGATCCTGCTCCGTCGTCGGCTCGGTCTCTCGGCCGCGGGTCCGTATCCGACCAGCACGCTCGGAGGCTGTGAATCACTTGGAGATGGTGAATCTGAAGACTCCTCGATACGGATGATCGGAGTGCCGACCGGGACGGTAGAGCCAGGTTCGACGAGGAGTGACCTGACAACGCCGACGTAGGGGGACGGCAGTTCGACAAGAGCTTTGGCTGTCTCTACCTGGGCGAGAACTTGATTGAGTGCCACAGCGTCGCCGACGCCGACCGCCCACTCGACCAGATCGGCGGAAGTCAGGCCCTCGCCGAGATCCGGTAACCGGAATTCGTGCGCCGTGCTCATGCTGCCAGCGTTCGGTCGAGCGCCGCGAGGATCCTGTCGGCGTCCGGAAGGTGAAATCGCTCGAGCTTGGCGGGCGGATAGGGGATGTCGAACCCCGTGACCCGCAAGACCGGAGACTCCAGCTGATAGAAGCAGTGTTCCGCGACATGCGCTGCGATTTCGGCGCCGACGCCGAGAAACTTCGGCGCCTCGTGGACGACGACCATCCGGCCTGTCTTGTTCACCGACGCCTCGATCGTGTCGAAGTCGACGGGGGAGAGTGAACGCAGATCTACCACCTCCAGATCATGGCCCTCTTCTTCGGCGATCCGCGCGGCATCGAGTGCGGTGGTGACCATGGAACCGTACGCAACCACTGTCGCGTCGTTCCCCGAGCGGGCGACGCGGGCACGGTGGAGCGGAAGCTCGGGCGCGGCATCGGTATCCACGTCGGCGGTGTCCCAGTAGCGCCGTTTGGGTTCGAGGAATATCACCGGGTCGTCGGCGGCAATGGATTGGCGGATCATGTGAAAACCGTCGACCGGATTGCTCGGGTACACGACCCGCAGTCCTGCGGTGTGAGCGAAGTACGCTTCCGGTGACTCCGAATGATGTTCCACCGCACCGATTCCGCCGCCACTGGGAATCCGGATCGTCAGTGGTGCGGTCACCGTGCCTCGGGTGCGGTAGTGGATCTTTGCCACCTGGGACACGATCTGATCGAAAGCCGGGTAGACAAAACCGTCGAACTGGATCTCGCAGACCGGCCGGTATCCGCGCAAAGCCAGGCCGAAAGCCGTTCCCGCAATCCCTGATTCGGCGAGGGGCATGTCGATCACCCGGGTATCGCCGAAATCTTTCTGCAGCGCGTCGGTAACCCGGAATACACCGCCGAGACGGCCGACGTCCTCTCCCATGATCACCACGCGGCGATCGTCTTCCAGTGCCCGTCGCAGGCCGGTGTTGAGTGCGGTCACCAGATTCATGACGGTCATGACAGAGCCCCTTCCAGGCTGCCCAGATACGCGCGATGCTCTTCGCGTTCAGCGTCGATCAACGAGTGTGCCTCGACGTAGACGTGATCGAACAGCGCTGACGGGGGCGGATCGGCGAGCGCGATGGTTGCGCGTCGCAGTCCAGCGGCGACGTCGTCGGCGGCTGCCGCGATGGTGCTGAGTTCGTTTTCTCCGAGAAGATCGCGATGGCCGAGGAGCAGGCGCATTCGCTCGAGGGGATCGCGGCTCCTCCACTCCGACATATCCGTATCGGCGCGGTACCTGCTCGGATCGTCGGACGTCGTGTGCGGGCCCATCCGGCAGGTGATCGCCTCGATGAACGTCGGGCCGCTGCCTTCCCGTGCGCGATTGAGCGCCGAGCGCGTGACTGCGAGAACGGCGAGGACGTCGTTACCGTCGACGCGGATCGCGGGGATGCCGTAACCGATCGCCCGATGTGAGATGGGTGTGCGTGACTGGAGGGATACCGGTTCACTGATGGCCCACTGGTTGTTCTGGCAGAAAAAGACAACGCCGACACGGAAACTGGCCGCAAAGCCCATCGCCTCGGCGATATCGCCTTGGCTCGAGGCGCCGTCACCGAAGTAGGCGATCGTTGCGATCTCGGCGCCGTCCAGGTGGGCGCCGAGCGCATATCCGGTGGCGTGCAGACCTTGGGAGCCGACGACGATCGCCGGGTTGGTGACGTTGAATTGTTCTGGATCCCAACCGGAATGGGAGATTCCGCGCCACATTGTGGTCAGCAATTCGGGTGGAACTCCGCGGCAGTACGCGACGGCATGTTCGCGATAGCTGGTGAAGGCGAAGTCGTCGGCGGCAAGCGCTCTCGCGGAACCGACCTGCGCGGCTTCCTGGCCGAGCATCGGAGCCCACAACCCTATTTCGCCTTGACGCTGCAGGGCAACAGCTTCGGTGTCGATTCGGCGACTCACGACGAGATCGCGATACAACGACAGCAGTTCGTCAGGCTCGATGTCTGTTATCAGACGGTCGAATTCGGGACGGCACACACGTGCGCCGTTCGGTTGGATGAGTTGGACCGGATAATCGAGGTTGTCGACCATCTTCGCTCACCTCGGTTTCTGCTCATGCCCGGCGCGCCTCGTGAGTACGCCGCACAATCCCGATGTGTTGTATGCAGTTGTCGCTCTACCCTCAGGATCCCCCTGATTGGGAAATCCGCAAGTGTTTTCGCCGCCGTATCAGGGCCGGAATTGTGAACTGGCGAGTAACAAACGTGTCGGTACGGCCAACCGATCGGACTTCAACCGCTAGCATCGGTGCGGTGACTGCAGTCGGTTTGAACGAAGAAGCTGTTTCCGCGTGGATCGCCGAACTGGGGGTCGGCGCCACGACACCACTGACTTTCGAGAGGATCGGTAACGGGCAATCGAACCTGACCTACTCCGTGACGGATGCGGGCGGAGGACGGTGGGTACTGCGCAGACCTCCACTGGGAACATTGTTGGCGTCCGCGCACGACGTCGTTCGCGAGCACCGCATCCTGTCCTCGCTCCAGGGAACCAAGGTGCCGGTTCCGAAGATCCTCGGCATCACGGAAGATCCGGAGATCACGGACGCTCCGCTGGTCCTCATGAGCTACATCGACGGCGTTGTGATCGACGGCGTTCCGGTGGCTCAGAAGTTGACCGAGGACGAGCGTCGCGCGGTCGGATTGGCGATGCCGAAAACCCTCGCAAGCATCCACGGGGTTGACCTTGAAGAGACCGGGCTGGATGACCTGGCGAGCCGCAAGCCCTTTGCCGAGCGTCAGCTCAAGCGGTGGTCGGCGCAGTGGGAGAAGTCGAAGACCCGCGATGTTCCGGATGTCGACCGATTGGCCGAGATTCTGCACCGAAACATTCCGGAACAGAACGAAGTGACCTTGGTTCACGGCGACTTCCACCTCAACAACGTCATCACCGATCCGGCCGAGGGGCGCATCGTTGCCGTCGTCGACTGGGAGCTGTGCACGTTGGGGGAGCCGCTCGCGGATCTCGGCGCGCTACTCGCGTACTGGCCGGAAGCCGGTGACAAGGTTGCCGGCCCGTTCATGGCGTCCACGCTGGAAGGCTTCCCGAACCGTGACGAGCTGGTCGCTGCCTACGTCGAGGCGACTGGCCGCGACGTGTCAGCGGTCGGATACTGGCACGTACTCGCTCTGTGGAAGCTCTCGATCATCGCAGAGGGCGTGCTGCGACGCATTCTCGACGATCCGCGCAACAAGGCCGAGCACGGCGGCCCGACGGTCGCGCTGATCGACGGAATCGTTGCACGCGCCGTCTTGACGGCAGATCAGCTCGGTCTGAGCTAGTTTTCGATCAAGGTCCCGGCTGCCGATCTGATGGCGGCCGGGATCTCCACCGGCTTGCGGGTGTCGGCGTCGACGTAGACGTGGACAAAGCGTCCGCTGGCAGCGGGTTCCCAATTGCCGCCGTCGACCTCGTGGAAAATCGCGAGGGAGTAGACGATGCTCTTGGTGCCCAGCTTTTCGACGGAGATACCCACCTGCAACTGCTCGGGGAACGACAGTTCGCTCAGGTACCGGCACGACGTCTCGGCGACGACGCCGATAGCAGGCAGGTTGCGGATGTCGGTTCCCGTGGACGACATCAGCCAGGCGTTGACCGCGGTGTCGAAGTACGAGTAGTAGGTCACGTTGTTGACGTGGCCGTAGTGATCGTTGTCGTCCCACCGCGTCGGGACGGGCCAGAGGACGGGAAACTCGCTGATCGACGGGGGCATCTGCGCTGTGCTCACGGCTTCGACTGTAGTGAGGACTTTCGCAAGAGTGAGGGCAGGGTGGTGCCCTGCAGGACGGCACGCACGATCAGTCCCACCAACAATGCCCAGAATGCCGAACCGATTCCCAGGATACTGACACCGGATGCGGCGATCAGAAACGTGACCACGGCACCTTCACGCTCACTCGCCTCGCTCAGCGCCGAAGTGAGGGCACCGGCCAGTGTCGCCAGGAGTGCCAGTCCGGCAACAGTTTCCACGACGCCGGCCGGAGCGGCAGCTACCAAGGCGGCCACGGCGGCCGCGCCCGCAGCGAGAACGAGATACGCCCAGCCTGCGGTGAAGGCAGCGATCCATCGACGTTTGGGATCCGGATGCGCGGTGGGGGCGGCGGCCAGGGCTGCGCTGATTGCCGCAAGGTTGATCGCATGGCCACTGGCCGGAGCGCCGACGATGGTGCCGATACCCGTCACGATCATCGACGGTCGCCAGGGAACGGTGTATCCGAACGAATTCATCACCGCCACACCGGGAATGTTCTGCGAAGCCATCGTGACGATGTAGAGCGGAACGGCGATGCCGATCATCGCCTGCCAGGTCCACGACGGCGCGGTGAGATCGATGCGGGGGATCATTGCGCCGGCGTCGAGCACGCGATCCGACGTGACGAGGCTGATCCCGATCACGATCGCCGCGGTGAGGAACGCGAGCGGAACCGCCCATCGCTTGGAAAAGCGCTGCGCCGCAAGCCAGACCAGGATGACCGGCGCGACCGCTGCCGGTGCGTCCCGGACGGCGATGATCGGCGCCAGGCACAACGGCATCAGAACTCCGGCGAGCATTGCCTGCGCGAGGGGCGTCGGGATTGCCGAGATGATCCTTCCGAGCGTCGGCCACAGTCCGGTCAGAACGATCGCGATTCCGACGACGATGAATGCTCCGACCGCGGCCGGCCACCCACCCTCGACGGCTCCGGCGCCGGCGAGGAGAGCAGCACCGGGCGTCGACCAGGCGAGGGTGATCGGCATTCGGTACCGGCGTGAGAGCCAGAGCATCCCCAACGCTTGGGTCACACACAGAACCAGCAGTCCCGACGCCGCCTCGGTCGCGTCTGCACCGACAGCTGCGAGGCCGGTGAGCACCACCGCGAACGAACTGGTGAAGCCGACGAGGGCCGTGACGATGCCTGCGCTCATCGGTTGCGAGTTGCTACGAACGGCTTCCGGTTCGGTGGTATCTGTGGAGTCCGACATGGTCAGTGATTCTGCCCGACCCGCTCGAGGCCCGATTTACCTGTCCGGACGGATGGGTGAGGTGACTGCTTTGCCGTAGATGAGGTGCGTTTGGGCGTGCCAGACTTCGGGATGAGCGGCGAGGTGGTCGATCAATACTCGCTGTAGATGCGCACTGTCGCGGACCGCGACGTGGAGGAAGAAGTCCTCGGGCCCCGAGACGTTGAAGAGCGCAAGGGTTTCCGGCAACGCGAGCGCGTCGGCTGTGAAGCGGTCGACGAGGTCGCGTCGGTGCGGTCGCAATTGCACGGCGATGATCGCCTGCATCGAGCGGCCCACCGCGGCCGGGTCGACAACCGCATGGATACCGCTGATCGTTCCGTTGGCGCGCAGACGTCGTACGCGCTCGTGGCACGAGGACGTCGCCAAGCCGACACGATCGGCTAAAACCTTGTTGGTGATCGACGCGTCGTTCTGCAATTCGGCCAAAATCTTCCAGTCCACCGGATCCAGAGGCTCATTCTTTGTCATCTGCCGAACTATATCCGGAGTCGTTTTGAAGTTCCCGGATCCAGTTGCACACTCCTGGCATGAACATGTGTCTCGAATCAGCTCGGGTGTGAGGTATTTCGGATGAGTGTCGGTCAATGGCTTGCTTTCGGCTCCCTGCTATCCATCGTCCTGTTCACGCCGGGACCGGATTTTGTCCTGATCCTGCGTCATTCTCTGGCAGATCGTCGGACCGGCGCGGTGGTGGCCGCCGGCGTGATCTCCGGGCTCTTCGTTCACACTGCTGCCGCGTCACTGGGTCTCTCCGCACTTGTGGCAACACGGCCACAGTTGCTCTCTGCGCTCACATATGCCGGGGCGGCATATCTGACGTGGCTCGGCATCTCCGCGATTCGAAGTGCTTTCAAGGCCCGCGCCTCGGACGAGGGAATTCCGGCAGCAAAGGAACCGATCGCGGTCGCCACGGCGTTTCGCTACGGCTTCCTCTCGAACTTGCTGAACCCGAAGGCGCTGTTGTTCTTTCTCGGGCTACTCCCACAATTCATCGAGCCGGGTGAAGGCGCAGGGCTGCGGACACTGATGTTGGCGGGAGCGACGGTGGTCGCCGCGGCGTTGTGGTGGGCGATCGTGGTGGTGATGGCGGCCGGAGCCGGCAAGAAGCTGCGTCGTCCTGGCGTCGGCAAGCGCATCGATGTCGTGACTGGAGTGTTGTTGGTGTGTCTCGGTGCCTTCTTCGGGGTTGCGTGAGAGGTCGTGTCAGGATGAGCTCATGACACTTCCCGTGCTGATCGACGTCGAAGAACTGTCCGCTCTCATCGAGGCCGGCGCTGCGCCGCGATTGCTCGATGTCCGATGGGCGCTGGGTGATTCGAACGGCGAGCAGCATTTTCGCGACGGCCATATTCCCGGCGCGGTATTCGTGAACCTCGACGAGGAACTTGCCTCGCCGCCGTCGACGGACAAGGGAAGGCATCCGCTGCCGAGTCTCGAAGACCTGCAGGAGGCTGCGCGTCGTTGGGGAATCGACGACGGTGATTCGGTGGTGCTTTACGACGCCACCGGCAACACGGCCGCTGCCCGTGGTTGGTGGCTGCTGCGGTGGGCCGGGCTCTCGGATGTCCGACTGCTCGACGGCGGGCTACAGGCCTGGGAGTCCGCGGGACTGCCGTTGGCGGCCGGAATCGGTGAGTCGGTCACTCCGGGCAACGTGACTTTCACCGGAGGCAACATGCCGACTGTCGACATCGACGGCGTCGGCAACTGGACGAGCGAGGGCGGTGTCCTTCTCGACGCCCGAGCCGGGGAGCGGTACCGCGGACAGGTCGAGCCGATGGATCCCGTCGCAGGGCACATCCCCGGTGCGGTGAACGCGCCGACCGCCGAGAACATCACCGGCGACGGGCGGTTCCTGGATGCGGCCCACCTGCGTGAGCGATTCGCCGGACTGGGCGTCGGAGACAAGGTGGCGGTGTACTGCGGATCCGGAGTGACTGCAGCGCACGAGATTGCGGCGCTCACGATCGCAGGTTACGACGCGACGCTGTTCGCGGGCTCGTGGTCACAGTGGTCGAACGACAGCACTCGCGCCGTCGAAACCGGAGCCTGAGTCAGCTCTTGGTGCGATCGATGAAGGACGGCACGAGGAACCACAGGCCGTGAACATGATCGCGGCGCACGGTGCCAGACAGCGGGCGCCATCAGGAACCCGAACGAGATGGCCACAAGTATCACGGTCATCAAGTGGTTGCGTGAAGTTTCGCGCCAGTTGTTGAGGCGGAGTCTCCCCGGTCTCGTTCACTGTGGCGTGGTCCTAGGCCCGTGAGTATTCCGATGCTCGGTGGATCTGCTCCGCGCTCGGACGCACGCCGGTGTAGAGAACGAACTGCTCGGCCGCCTGCAGAGCGATGACCGACGCTCCCGTGATCGCCGTCTTGCCAAGTTCGGTGGCCAACGCGATCAGAGGAGTGTTCGCGGGCATCGCGACGACGTCGAAGACAACTTCCGCTGCGCGAACTGCTTTTTCGGGGAACGACAGTGCATCGGCTTCAGCGCCGCCGGACATTCCGATCGGGGTCGCATTGATCAGCACACCGGGACGAAGCGCACCGAGTTCGGCCTGCCAGTCGAAGCCGTACTGCTCGGCGAGCGCCGACCCTACTTCCTGGTTTCGGGCGATCACGGTGACGTCGGTGAATCCGGTGTCGCGTACCGCGGCGACGACTGCTTTTGCCATGCCGCCGCTGCCGGCGACAGCGACGGACAGGCTCGTATCGACGTCGTTGTCACGCAGCAGATCGGCCACCGCCTGATAGTCGGTGTTGTAGGCGTGCAGCACTCCGGACTCGTTGACGATCGTGTTGACGGAGTCGATGGCGATGGCCGAATCGTGCATGACGTCGATGTGCTCGATGACCTGTTCCTTGAACGGCATCGACACCCCACAGCCTCGAATCCCGAGTGCTCGTATGCCGCCGATCGCTGCGGGTACGTCTTCGGTCGTGAAGGCTTTGTAGACGAAGTTCAGGCCCAATTCCTCGTAGAGGTAATTGTGAAACCTGGTGCCGATGTTGCTCGGTCGCCCGGAGAGCGACATGCACAGGAGCGTGTCCTTGTTGAGGTCGACGGTCATCGTTCCCACTCTAATCGCGAGTCCGGAGTAGTTCTTGATGGAGGAGTGCACCCATCCGGACGTCGCGCAGCGCCGAATGCCGGGTACCCGATCGAAGCACCACTCGCACCGACAGAGCCGAGACGACATGGTCACACAGAACATCGACGAGCACCCGAGCACCGAATCTCGCCCACCGCGTCGTAGGTGGGCAGCACACGCGATCTCCGGAGTGTTGGCCGCGGCTGTCGTCCTGGGCGTCGGTGAACTGGTGGCGCTGCCGATCAACCCGGACGCGTCACCCTTCTACGCCGTCGGTGCAACCACCGTCGACCGAACGCCGGCGTGGGCTCGCGAATTCGCGATCGACACCTTCGGTACCAACGACAAGCCGGCGCTGTTCATCGGAATGTCGATCTTGATAGTTCTGCTCGGCGTGGTGGCCGGGCTCCTGGAACGGCGACGCCGCCCGATCGGCAGCCTCATCCTCGTTCTGCTCGGTGCGGTTGGCGTGTATGCGGCGTTGCAACGCCCGACCGCCGACGCGATGTACGTGTTCCCGACCCTGGTCGGCGTGGTCGCGGGTGTCGCGACTCTGCGGTTGCTGATCACGCAACTGGAGGTGCCGCTCTCGCCGGGCGTCGCCGACTCGTGGTTGCCTCGTCGCCAGTTCCTTCTGCTGGCAGGTGCGGCGTTGGCAGTGGCTGCGGCAGCGGGCGCAGCCGGAAAGTTCGTGGGGCAGAGAATCGCCGGCGCAGTGGCGAATCGTGAAGACTTCGTCGTACCCACCGCCGCTGAACCGGCGCCGCCGATTCCGGCGGGTGCGGACATCGGGATTGAGGGTGCGTCGACGTACATCACGCCTAACGACGACTTCTATCGAATCGACACCGCGCTCCTGGTTCCGCAGCTGACGACGGATTCGTGGGAACTTCGGATTCACGGAATGGTGGACCGCGAGATGACGTTGTCGTTCGACGACCTGGTTGCGCGAACGCCGATCGAACGAGTGATCACGCTGACCTGCGTTTCCAACGAGGTCGGTGGTGTTCTGGCCGGGAATGCGAAGTGGATCGGTTACCCCATGAAGGATCTGCTCGACGAAGTCGGTGTCCATCCCGACGCCGACATGCTCCTGTCGACCAGCGTCGACGGCTTCACGGTTGGCACCCCAGTCGAGATAGTCACCGACGGCCGTGACGCGATCCTCGCCGTGGCGATGAACGGTGAGCCGTTGCCGTTCGAGCACGGTTATCCCGTTCGGCAGGTGGTTCCGGGGCTGTACGGTTTCGTATCCGCCACCAAGTGGGTGACGGAGTGGGAGTTGACGCGTTTCGACAAGGTCGAGGCCTATTGGACCCAGCGCGGGTGGGGTGCGCAGGCACCGATCAAGACGTCCTCGCGTATCGAGGCCCCGGCAGCTTTGGCCCCCATCGAGCCAGGACAGGTGCTTGTGGCGGGAACTGCCTGGGCTCAACATCGCGGGATCGAGAAGGTCGAGGTTCGTGTCGACAACGGTGAATGGCAACCGGCGACGCTGGCGCAGGAGTACTCGATCGACACGTGGCGTCAATGGTCCTGGATGTGGGATGCGGGCTCAGGCTTGCACACGGTGCAGGTCAGAGCGACGGACTTGGACGGGAATGTTCAGGTGGAAGAGCGCACTCCGCCGATTCCCGGTGGAGCCACTGGATGGCACACCAGGTCGTTCACAGTGAAGTGACGGGGAAATCCGAATGGGGTTCGGTATATAGACGAACGACTCGCTGAGCCATCCATCCGGCGATCAGGGTTCGCAGGCCGAAGTCGAAGGTGTCGTCGGTTCGCAGTGGGGTCGTAGCCTCGCGCGTGATCTCGCTCGGGTTGGAGGATTGGGTCCACGCGACGTCAGGCGTCGACAGTTTCACGACTGATCCGAGAACCAGACTGTCGAGTGTGGAAATTGCGTGACGAGTGTCAGTCGGATCGAATCCTCCGTCCGAAAATGCTTGAACCAGTGCAGTATCGATTGCGAAGGCCGCCTCGGTGCGGACGCTTCGTGTCATGAGCAGCGGGATGAGACGCCAGTGCTCGACCGCAGCGCGGCGATAGGCCCACCCCCACGCGCTGATCCGCTCGCTCCAGCCTGCGGGTGGTTCGGGGACCGAGATCGACGACATCACGCGGATGCGCATGAGTTCGACGATCTCGGATCGACCCGAAACGTGTGTGTAGAGCGAAGACGGAGTCACGTTCAATTGCTTGGCGATCCCGGGCATGGTGAAGTCGCCGGTCGCGTCGACAGCATCCAGGGCCGCGTCGGTGATGTTTCCCGTGGACAGTATCGGCTGGGTGGGACGCGGCATCGATTCTCCTGGTGAGGGATTCGTCGGCAATCTCGGATTAGATCGATTGATGACAACTCCTTGATTTCAGGAGCCGATATGCATCATACTAACCGAACCCTATTCGGTATGTCGGCGGAATCTTCCGGCGATCGGTACACGTCGGAGGAACATTCAATATGTCTGTCGTATGGCTGACCGGTGCAACGATCATCGACGGTACGGGCGCCGACCCCATCGAGAACTGCCCTGTTGCTGTGGAAAGCGGACGCATCAGTGCAATCGGTGGCACGCTGCCCGAGGGAGCGGAGGTGCTGGACTGCACCGGGCTGACGATCACGCCCGGACTGATCGACGCACACGTTCATCTCGGTGGCTCGAGTGATCTCGCACCGAGCTTGCGGCGTCAGATCTCGGTAGCCGAGCTTGCTGCAGACATGTTCGCGACCTGCGCGTCGACCCTCGACGGGGGATTCACCACTGTTCGTGACTGCGGCGGAATCGACGGCGGACTGGCCGGAGTCGTCGCCTCGGGCAAGATTCCGGGACCGCGGATCATTCAGTGCGGCCCGATCCAGTGCCAGACCGGTGGACACGGACATCTGGCAGCCGAGTGGGAGCCGACTTCGGACTGGTCTGATCACGACATCCCCGGATTGCGTTGTATGTCTCTGCTTTCCGACGGTCCGCACGAAATGCGAAAGAACGTTCGCGAGACGTTCCGGAGAGGTGCGGACTTCCTCAAACTGTGCGTCACCGGGGGAGTGGTATCGACTCACGACAAGCTGACCGACACGCAGTTCACGGTCGACGAGATCGAAGTTGCAGTCGAGGAAGCCAATGCGCGCGGTACGTATGTCACGGTGCATGCCCACAACAACGCGGGAATCCGGAACGCGATCACTGCCGGCGCCAAATGCGTCGAGCACGGCTCCGATATCGACGACGAGACCGCCAAGTTGATGGCCGAGCACGACGTCGCTTTGGTGCCGACATTGGCTGTGGTGCAGGCGCTCTCGGACAATGCGGCGTCAGCGGGTCTGCCCGAATCGATTTCGGCTCGCATCGGAAAGATGATGCAAGGGCAGATCGACGGGCTCCTCGCCGCTCGAAATGCCGGCGTCAGAGTGGGGTTGGGATCCGACCTCATCGGTACCGACCAAACGGGCCGTGGGATGGAGTTGGTCCTGCGCGCGAAGGTCGAAACACCCATGGATGCACTGGTTTCCGCTACCCGGATCAACGCCGACATTCTCGGCATCGCCGAGGAGGTCGGCACCATCGAAGTCGGCAAGTTCGCCGACCTCGTTGCCTTCCGCGGCGATCCGTTGACGGATCCGTCCATCTTCGCCGACCGTGAGCGCATCGCACTCGTCGTTCAGAGCGGTCGAGTGGTGAAGGACCGTCGGTAGATCAACAGCGAGTGGCAAGATCCGTCAGTGCTGAATGATCTGCTCGGCTGATCGGTAAGCCATAGGAAATCGCGACGGTCAAGTACTTGCCTGCGTAGAAACATCGGTACGCAGGGTTGGGCGGCAACCAGTCGCTGGGCGTGCTGTCGCCTTTCGACTGGTTGTCGGGGCCGTTGACGGCCAACAGGTTCAGTGACGTGTCGTTCGCGAACCTCATCCGAAGCGCGGGCGTCCAGGAGTTCGCGCCGAAGTCCCAGGCCGCGGCGAGCGGGAAGACGTGGTCGATCTGGACGGACTTGGCCCGGCTTCGTTCGAATTCGACGCGGTCACCGGAGTACGGGTCGGTCATCATCCCGGACAGTACGACGCAGTCACGTGTTCCCGGTTTGAACTCCACGTCCGAGAGATCGTGGGCCAGAACGTTGTTGCGGGTATCGCACCCGTCGTGGCCACCTGGCGCGTCCTGGTCGTCGGACCAAGCGGGTCCGAAGACGCAGGCCTCGCCGTTACGGCAGCCGCGCTCGTATCCACCCGGATGTGGGCGGTTGTTCACGATTGCGGTACGGGACAGCAACTCTTCGAGTTCCGATCGTGTCGGGCTGCCAGGGGCCGAATCGAGACGCTCGTCTCCGAACCATCCGCAGGACGCGACAAGACATACGAGCACGAGCGTCGACAGGATCGCAGATAGCCGTGCAATCACCTGTGCCCCCGCCCGTCGTAGACGGTGATTGAACCATCGGGGCCCGACAGAAATCAGCCGAACTCGATCACCACCTTGCCGGCGGCATGGCCGTCTTCGACTGCAGCGAGCGCTTCCCCAGCGCGGGAGAAGGGGTAGTGACCCGACACAGACGGGTTCAGGGTCCCATCGGCCACGAGTGCCGCCACCTCTGTGAATACTGCTGTAGTCCTTCGGCGTTCGACTCCGCCGCCGCCGCCGAGTCGGCTCGCCGCCAGCGGATCGGCGATGCTCAGGATCGGCGCGCCTGATCGCGCGAGCGCGGCACCGCGGGTGAGAGTGTCCCCGCCGACCAGGTCGAAAACCGCGTCCACTCCGACTGGGGACAACGCGGACACGTCGTCTGCGCATCCGTCCCCCGACGCAACCCAACGTGCTCCCGCTTCCTCGATTGCGGTTCTCTTGGACTCACTCGCGACACCGATCACGTTGATACCCCGCGCCAGTGCAAGCGCGATCGTGCTGCGACCCACGCCGCCGCCGGCGCCGAGGAGCAGGAGTGTCGCCCCGGGCTTCAGCCCGAGATCGTGGAGAGCGTCGTAGGCCGTTCCTGCCGCAACGGTCAGCACCGCGGCATCCGCCCACGACACAGTAGGTGGCTTGTGCGCTGTCGACGAGACGTTCAGCATGGTCGATTGGGCGTAGCCGCCGAAGCCGGTGGCGGTAGCGCCGAACACGTCGTCGCCGACCTTGAACTCGGTGACCCGCGGACCTACTCCGATGACAACACCGGACACTTCGCGGCCCAGAACCGCAGGCAGCGTCACCGGGACGGTGTCTTTTCGCGTACCAGCGCGAACCTTCCAATCGGCTGGGTTGACTCCCGCCGCTCGGACCGACACCAACAGTTGGCCGGCACCCGGCGGAGGCAGGGTGACGTCGAAGTAGGACTGTGTGTCCGGTCCGCCGTACTCGGTGAATCCGTATGCGGTCGTCATGCCTGCCAGCCTATTGCCCGGAAGGGTGGGGAGGAGCAGTGGTGTCGGTGGCACCTGATTGGATGGTCGGATGCTGCATGGACTCTGGTCGCCGGGATCGGGGCTCAAACTGTGGGTCGACGGTCACGACGGTGCCGGGACCGACGATCCCCGTGATCCGGTCAGTGCCGTCCTGCATCGCAAATTCCGTCATCGTGTGAATGTCGCTATGCCGCCCGTGCCTGGCGGGCCATTGCAGAGTGAGTACGCAGCTGTTGCGTTGGCACCGCCGGACGCAGTCGATCTCCTGCTGCGGTTCAAGGTCGACGACCAGCGAATCGCCGGCGACCTGCACTTTCTCGCACACGTGGCGCGAGGGATCGACCGGTGGATACGTGCCGGGCGGGTGGTCCCGGCGCTGACGCGAGCCGAGGGGAGTTGGTGGCCGCGTTGGCAGTTGTCGGTGGGGGAACGCCAGCGCGCCTGGATCGGCGAACTGGTAGTGGCGATGCCGCCGGTGCAGCGGGCGGTCGGCTCGCCGCGGGCGACGATCGAAGACATCACGAACGAACTCACGGACCCGATCGTCCGTCGTGTTCTCGGTGACTCGCATCCGGTGGTGCAGACCCCGCTGTGGCAGGCCGTGTTGTCCGGGGATGCTTTCGACGATGTGTCGGTACGAGCGGCCGAGGGACTCGCCGAATGGGGGTCTACGTTCACAGCCGGAGAGCCGGACCTGGTTCTGCGGCTGATCGAGCCTGAACTCGACGACAATTCCGATCCGGACGACGATGCGCTGTGGCGTCTTCAAGTGTGTTTGCGTCCGGAAGGTGAAGCGCCCGAGCGTGTTCGACTGCACCGGGCCGATCCCAAACGTATCCAGCTCGGCAGTCGCAAGCTCGAAGAGGCGATCAAGGCTTACCCGCGTTTTCGCGACGTGCCGCGCGACGAGGACAGTCTCGACCTGTTGCTGCCGACTCCGGTCGTGATGGACCTGGTCGGACACGGCGCGATTGTCTTGCGGGAGCGAGGTATCACGCTGCTGCTCCCGCGTGCGTGGAACGTGGTATCTCCCTCACTGCGTGTGCGGGTGACCTCGGCGGCATCTCCGATCGTGGCGGAGAATCGCACGGTCGGTATGGATCAATTGTTGGAATACGATTGGGAATTGGCACTCGGAGACAAGGTTCTCACCGCCGAGGAAATGACCCGACTCGTCGATGCGAAGTCTGATCTGGTCCAGTTGCGAGGCGAGTGGGTTCAGGCGGACAAAGACGTCCTGGCCCGTGCGGTTCGTTTTGTCAATCAGCGACATTCGAGCGGGGACCGAGCGATTGTCGATCTGATCAAGGATTTGATCGCCGACGACCTCAAAGACCTGCCGGTCGAGGAAGTGAAAGCAACCGGATGGGCCTCGGCACTGCTCGACCAGTCGGTGGCTCCGCGGCAGGTCGCGGTACCGTCGACGGTTAACGCGACTTTGCGTCCGTATCAACGACGCGGTCTCGACTGGTTGGCGTACATGAGTGCTCTCGGGCTCGGCGCGGTTCTGGCCGACGACATGGGTCTGGGTAAGACGCTGCAACTGTTGGCGTTACTTGCGCACGAGAAGTCCAAGACAGCAACACTTTTGGTGTGCCCGATGTCGGTCGTGGGAAACTGGCAGCGTGAAGCGGCGCGATTTGTGCCGAGCCTGCGCGTCTACGTTCATCACGGTTCGGATCGCGCAACCGGGGCGGAGTTGGAACAGGCAGTTCGTGAGAGTGATCTGGTGATCACCACCTACGCGCTCATGACCCGCGACGTCGCAGCGCTCAAGGATCTCGACTGGCGGCGCGTGGTGCTCGACGAAGCTCAACACATCAAGAACGCCAAGACATCTCAGGCCCGCGCTGCTCGCAGCATTCCTGCGGACCATCGCGTTGCTCTGACCGGAACGCCGGTGGAGAACCGGCTGGACGAGTTGCGGTCCATCCTCGATTTTGCCAATCGCGGGGTACTCGGCTCGGAGCAGATGTTCCGCAAACGGTTTGTCGTACCGATCGAGCGGGAAAAAGATCAACTTGCCGTCTCGAGACTGCGAGCCGTCACGTCCCCCTTTGTGCTGCGACGGGTCAAGACCGATCCCTCCGTGATCGCGGATCTTCCGGAGAAGTTGGAGATGACGGTTCGAGCGAATCTCAGTGAGGAACAGGCGGCGTTGTACCGCGCCGTGGTGGACGAGATGATGGCGCAGATCAAGGGAACGGAAGGGATGAAGCGCAAAGGCGCCGTCCTGTCTGCGCTGACCAAACTCAAACAGGTGTGCAATCATCCGGCGCACTTCCTGCGCGACGGTTCGCCGGTGATGCGCCGCGGGCAACACCGTTCGGGAAAACTTGGCCTGGTCGAAGATATCGTCGAGTCGGTCACGGCCGACAACGAGAAGGTTCTGTTGTTCACACAGTTTCGTGAGTTCGGGGAATTAGTGGTGCCGTACCTGGCCGACCGGTTCATCACCGAGGTTCCGTTTCTCCATGGCGGAGTGTCCAAGGCTGGACGCGACGCGATGGTCGAGGCATTCCAAGGCGCAGGCGGACCGCCCATCATGGTGCTCTCGCTCAAGGCCGGCGGCACCGGCCTGAATCTCACAGCAGCCAACCACGTGGTTCACCTCGACAGATGGTGGAACCCCGCGGTGGAGAACCAGGCGACGGACCGTGTCTTCCGCATCGGTCAGAGAAAGAACGTGCAAGTGCGCAAGATGGTGTGCGTCGGAACCTTGGAAGAGCGAATCGACACGATGATCGCGAGTAAAAGTGAACTCGCCGAACTTGCAGTCGGGACCGGTGAGAACTGGGTGACGGAGATGAGCGTCGAGCAATTGGACGAGTTGTTGCGACTCGGCGACGACGCGGTGGGCGAATGAGTCCGCGCGGTAAGGGCCCCGATTTCAGCGAGTACACCGGGCCTCGACGGCGGGCACCCGCGCCGGTCAAGCCCCGTCCAGCGTTCGGGAGGACGTTCTGGGGCAAGGCTTTTGTCCGCGTCGTCGAAGAGATCGGCGACAAACCTCGTGTCACGCGTGGGCGTACGTATGCGCGTTCGGGTCAGGTTTTGGCGCTCGACATCGAACCGGGAGTGGTGACGGCCGAGGTTCAGGGCAGCCAGCTTCAACCGTTCGTTTCCACGCTGTCGATCGACACTCTTGATCAATCGGATATCGACGACATCATCACCAAGATCCGCCGAGTGCCGGGAAGCCTTGCCGCGCTGGTGTCCGGCACTGTCCCGGACATGCTTGCTGCTCAACTGATACCGGACGGCCCGTCTGCTTTCCGCTTCGACTGCACCTGCCCCGATGTTGGTTGGCCGTGCAAACACGCTGCGGCGGTGGCGTTCTTGACCGCCGAGCGAATCGACACCGATCCGTTGAGGTTACTGAGACTTCGCGGTGTCGACCTGGAACAGTTGATCGGGGGAGTGGAGGACGAGTCGACGGTTCCGGTCGACGTCGAGAATTGGTTCGGAATCGCGGCCGCACTGCCGACGCTACCGAAGGTGCCTTTTCGTGCGGCGATCGACGATCTGGATGTTCGACGGCTGCGCGAGGCGGTCGCGGCACTGGGATTGGACATGGCTCAGCAGAACGTCGCCTTGGACGAAATACGGTCCATCTACCGTCGGATGAACGGTTGAAAACGGACAACTCCGGACTGGTGCTAGTTTCCTGTCATGAATTCCAGTATCGTCAATTGGACCGGTCCGGTCGGGACCTGCCTGCGATTTCACATCGTTATCGTCGGCGAATAGACGACTATTCATTTCTCGGAGGGACAGTCGCTGTGATGCCCGTTCATTTGCGCGACAGCGCAATACCCAAACATGAGCAGTTGCGCACCATTCTCTTGCGCAAGTGCACCCAAGAACTCCAGCCTGGCGACTTGATGACCAGCGAGCGAAATCTGATGCAGGACTACGGTGTCAGTCGGATCACCGTTCGTGAGGCCATCGGGCAACTGGTCAATGACGGACATCTCGTGCGTGTGCGTGGCAAGGGCACCTTCGTGGCGCACCGTGCCGTCCAGTCCAAGCTGCACCTTGCGTCTTTTACCGAGGAAATGCGCGCCCAGGGGCACCATCCCACGACAGTGGTCCTGGTCAGTGAACAGGGGCCGGTCCCCGAAAACACTGCTGCCGCACTGAATATGCGACCGGGTTCCGACGGTTATCACGTCAAGCGCTTGCGCCTTGCCGACGGCGAGCCGGTGAGCGTGGACGACGGCTGGTTCAATCCCGAACTCTTGCCGGGTTTACTCGACATGGACTTGACGGGTTCGATCTACCGGGCAACCGCCGACAAGTACGACAAGCCGATCGATCGGGCAGAACAGACGGTCAGTGCTGACGGTGCGAGTACGGAGATCGCGACTCTCCTCGGCACTCGAAAAGGCGCTCCAGTTCTGTACTTCGATCGAGTGTCGTTCAGCGAGGTTGCGCCGGTCGAGCACACTCGCAGTTGGTACCGATCCGACCGCTACCAGTTGCAAATGGAAGTCCAGGGTCAAGCGCGGCCAAAGACACGGGGCGACCAGTAGCAATCGTTCGAAGCGAAAGGGCGGGCACACCTTCCGGTGTGCCCGCCCTTTCGCGTTACGCCGACCAGTCGAACAGAGTGTCGCCTGTGGCGACGTCGCCACCGACGGAAGGGGATTCGACGGTGTCCGGTTTGGAATCCATCACCACTACCGGGCAGATCGCCGAGTAGCCGGTCGTGTCGATGTGCGCTGGATCGAAGCTGACAACGGGATCACCCGCATCGACGGTGTCACCCTCGGCGGCGATGAGGGTGAATCCGTCGCCTTCGAGTTTGACCGTGTCGATGCCGATATGGACCAGCACGCCCGTGGCCTTCTCGCCGAAGATTACAAATGCGTGGGGGTGTAGTTTGAGGATCTTTCCGCTGATCGGCGCCACGACCGTGAGCGGGCCCTGACCGCGGGCGGGTTCGATCGCGACGCCCGAGCCGACCATCTGCTGAGCGAACACCGGGTCCGGTACGTCAGCGAGTGCGACGACCCGACCGGGGAGCGGGGCGAGGACAACCGTCACAGGATGTCCTCGATGTCCTCGGCAAGGGTGTCGGCCTCGGGCCCGACGATGACCTGCACAACCGTCCCGGCCTTGAGTACGCCGTGTGCGCCGGCAGCCTTGAGAGCGGACTCGTTCACCTTCGCTCCGTCCTTGACCTCGGTACGCAGGCGGGTGATGCAAGCCTCGATCTCGACGATGTTCTCGGCGCCGCCGAGGCCCTTGATGATTGCTTCCGCTTTCGACATTTGCTGCTCCTGATTGTCGGGTTGGTCGTGATCGTTGAACGGCCGTACAGGTGGGCTGACTAGTTGCTGGTCAAGGCTATCCCGGTTGCGTATGTCACATTTGGGTGTTGACAACTCGCCTCCACCAGGTAAAACTACAACTGGTTATGACCGGACAGTACCCGTTGGAAGTCCGGCTCCACAACAGTTTCCACAAAACGGTTTCGGCCTCACCTCCGAGCATGAACCGTGACCTGCATTTTCACGAAACCTGCACATGCACGACACCCGAATTTTCCAGAACCAGCGGCCGATCGCGACGCGGCCCGGCGAACGAAGAAGGTCCTTGATGACTCTCGAAGACACCCCGAAGAAGGAATCGAAAGTGTTCGCCGGGGTTCAACGCCTCGGTCGAAGCTTGATGCTTCCGATCGCCGTTCTGCCTGCTGCGGGAATCTTGCTCCGCCTCGGCCAGGACGACCTGCTCGGGCGATTCAGTTCGATGCACAGTGCCGCGGCAGTGATCTCTGCGGCAGGGCAAGCAGTCTTCACGTGGCTTCCGCTGATCTTCGCCGTCGGTATCGCGATCGGCTGGGCCAAAAAGGCCGACGGATCGACCGCCTTGGCAGCCGTCGTCGGCTACATGGTGATCGACGGTGTGTTCAAGGCGATGTCGCCGATCGTCCTCGAAGGGAAAACCGACCCGAACGGGGATCAATCCCTGATCAACTACGGTGTGCTCGCCGGCATCGTGATGGGCTTGCTGTCGGCGATCTTGTGGCAGCGATTCTATCGAACGAAACTTCCCGATTATCTCGGATTCTTCAACGGGCGCAGGCTCGTTCCCATTCTGACAGCGATCACCGGTCTTGTCGTCGGTGTCCTGATGGCATTCGTGTACCCGTTGTTCAACTCCGGCCTCAACTGGGTCGGTGAAGCAGTTGCTTCCAATACCGTTGTGGGCGGAGGTATTTACGGCGCAGCGAACCGCCTCCTGATTCCCACCGGCCTGCACCACATCTTGAACTCAGCCGTGTGGTTCTTGATCGGCGACTACCAGGACGCGAGCGGGCAGATCGTTCGCGGCGACCTCAACCGGTTCTTCGCCGGTGACCCCTCCGCCGGTACGTTCATGACCGGCTTCTTCCCGATCATGATGTTCGCCCTCCCCGCTGCGGCCTTCGCGATCTGGCGCAACGCCAAGCCTTCTCAGAAGAAGCTCGTCGGCGGCATCATGCTCTCCACCGGCCTGACCGCCTTCCTCACCGGTATCACCGAGCCGCTCGAATTCTCCTTCATGTTCGTCGCGTGGCCCCTGTACGTCATCCACTCGCTCCTGACCGGAACGTCGATGGCCTTGGTCAATGCGCTGGGGATTCACGACGGATTCACGTTCTCTGCAGGCTTCTTCGACTATGTGTTGAACTTCGGCAAGGCAACCAACGCATGGATGTTGATCCCGATCGGACTCGGCTACGCCGTGATCTACTACTTCCTTTTCAGCTTCGTCATCAAGAAGTGGAATCTGCGCACGCCAGGACGAGAAGAAGAGGTCGAGTTGGCAGCAGGTGAGCCCGACCCCGCGCTGCTCGAGGCCGAACTGGCACTGGCTGCCGAAGGTGACAGCCGCACCGACGCCCCGCTCGTCGCCGAACTGGAAAACAAGCTCGACAAGGAACTGGAAGGACGCTGAACATGGCGATCGCAACCACGACAATCGGATCCCGAGTCGGACTCCACGCACGACCCGCAGCGCTCTTCGCGCGCGCCGCTGCCGACCTGCCGGTAGATGTCACCATCTCGCTCGGCGACGGCGAACCCGTCGATGCCTCCAGCATGTTGTCTGTCATGACTCTCGGTGCCGCATTCGGGGATTCGGTGACCTTGCGCGCTAACGGTGACGGCGCCGATGCTGCAGTCGGTTCGCTCGCAGAGCTTCTCGCATCCGAACTGGACGAAGCCTGATGACGGCGAGTGTGGACTACCGCATCGCGGGTATCGGAGTGAGCGCGGGTTCGGTCTCTGCGCCGTGGTTGCGATTCTCCACGCCTGAGCCGACTTCGGCGTCGGACCCGATCACGGGCAGTCCCGAGGCGGAGCTGATCAGGATCCGTGAGGCACTGGACTCCGTCGCGGAGGAACTGCTCTCGCGTGCAAAGACAGTCGAGGGCGTCTCGGCGGAGATTCTGACGACGTCGGCTGCGATGGCGCGCGATGCGGGCATCGTGAAGGCGGCCAAGGCGAACCTGGAATCGGGGCTGCCGACCGCACACGCCGTCGCAGTTGCCTTCGACGCATTCTGCGAAAAGCTCACGGCGCTCGGCGGGTACATGGCCGAACGGGCAACCGATCTGCGCGATCTCGGGCAGCGAGCCGTGGCCGTTCTTCGAGGGGAGCCGATGCCCGGAATCCCTACTCCCGGTTACCCGTACATACTGGTGGCGCGCGACCTCGCGCCGGCGGATACAGCGACGCTGGGCAACAGTGACGTGGTCGGACTGTTGACTTCGGAAGGAGGTCCCACCAGCCATACGGCTATCTTGGCGAAGTCGCTCGGAATCCCGGCCGTGGTCAACTGCTCGGGAACCGACCTGCTGATGGAGGGCAAACTCCTCATCCTCGACGGCACCACCGGGACGGTCACCATCGATCCCTCGGAAGAAATGCGCGAGCGCGCTGTCCGTGAAGCATCGTTCGTGGCTGAGCAATCGGCTTCGGCACATGGTCCAGGACGCACGCGCGACGGGTTCGCGGTGAGGTTGTCGGCCAACATCGGAACCCTCGAGGACGCCGCGCGGGCCGGGGCGGCGGATTGTGAGGGCGTCGGACTGTTCCGTACCGAATTCTCGTATCTCGGGCGTCACGACGCTCCTTCGGTGGAGGAGCAAACGCAGATGTACGCGTCGGTGCTGGGGCACTTCGCCGGACAGAAGGTCGTGGTCCGCACTCTCGATTCGGGTTCGGACAAGCCGTTGCCGTTTCTCGATCTCGGGGTCGAAGAGAATCCCGCCCTTGGTATCCGCGGACTCCGTGTCGGCACCGTCTATCCCGACACACTCATCAGTCAGCTCGACGCTCTCGCGGCGGCAGGCAATGCGACGGGCGCCGATCTGTGGGTCATGGCGCCGATGGTAGCCACGGCCGACGAGGCGAAAAGCTTTGCAGAACTTGCGCGTTCGCGGGGCATCGGCAAAGTGGGAGCAATGATCGAGATTCCAGCTGCCGCGTTGCGGGCGCGGGACCTCCTGAGACATCTCGATTTCGTCAGTATCGGTACCAATGATCTGAGCCAGTACACCTGCGCCGTGGATCGTATGGCCGGAGGCCTGGCGCAACTGCTCGATCCGTGGCAGCCGGCGGTCCTCGATCTGATCGCGATGGTCGGTCAGGCGGGCGCCGACGCCGGGAAACCGGTTGGCGTGTGCGGTGAATCCGCGTCGGATCCGCTGTTAGCTCCGGTTCTGGTGGGTTTGGGCGTCACGAGCCTGTCGATGTCGGTCCCGGCGTTGGGCGCAGTCCGCTCGCAACTGGCCTCTCTCGATCTGGCGGTGTGCAAGGACATGGCAGCGGCGGCGCGGGGCGCGCGAAACCCGATCGAGGGTAGAGCGGCCGTCGCGCGGATTCGCGAGTCCGCATGAGCACGCCAGGCTCGGCCACGGTAATCAATCCGATTGTTCTGCGGGGAACGGTGATCGGGTCACCGATCGGCAAGATTCACGACGGTGTTGTCGTCGTGGACGGTGAGAAGATCAGCTGGGTCGGCTCCGCAGCGGACTATGTCGCGTCGGCGCCCGTCTTTGCCATTCCGGAACGTTCCGACTCGTTGATCATGCCTGGACTGATCGATGTCCACAGTCACGGCGCAGCGGGTGCTGGTTTTCCGAACACCGACGCGGATGGAGCGAGCCGCGCGGCAGCGCATCATTGTGAGCACGGCACGACCGGAATGTTGGCCAGCCTGGTCTCCGCGCCGCGCGCAGATCTGGTGCGGCAAGCAGCGATGCTCGCCGATCTGGTCGAACGCGGTGAACTCCTGGGTATCCACCTCGAGGGGCCGTTCATCAACGGCGTCCGCTGCGGTGCACAGGATCCGGCGGCGATCATTCCCGGTGATCCGGTTCTGCTCGAAGCCGTGTGCGACGCCGCGCGGGGGACCGTACGGTCCATGACTCTGGCACCGGAGACCGAGAATTTCGAAGAGTTGCTCGCGATCATGCGTCATCGCAACATCGTGCCGAGTTTCGGTCACACCGATGCCGACGCGGCAACGACGTCGGCGCGCATCGATGCTGCAGTGCACGGGGAGTGGGGCGGTGAGATCAGCGCAACGCACCTCTTCAACGGCATGCCGCCGCTGCATCATCGATCGCCGGGCCCCGTAGCGTCGTGCCTGGCGGCGGCGGCGCGAGGCGAGATGGTGGTGGAACTGATCGCAGACGGAGTGCATCTTGCACCCGAGACCGTGTCGATGGTGTTCGACGCGGTCGGACCGGACCAGATCGCCTTGGTGAGTGACTCGATGGCCGCCGCGGGAATGGACGACGGCGACTACCAACTCGGTGCGCTCGACGTCACCGTACAGGCGGGCGTCGCACGGCTCGCGACGACCGACGGCTCGGCCGGCGCGATCGCCGGAGGGACCGCGAAGTTGCTCGACGTGCTGCGCAGCACTGTCTTCGAAGGCGGCGTCGCGCTGGAAGACGCTGTCGCAGCGGCAACTCGGAGCCCAGCGCGTCTGCTCGGGGTTGGCGACCTGATCGGATCGCTGGCTGTGGGCTGCCGAGCCGACATCCTGGTCACCGATCGTCAATTGCGCCTGGGGCGTGTACTGCTCGGCGGAAAAGCCGCAGGAAAGGAACATTCATGGAAATCGTAATTCAGCCGACACCCGCGGAGGTCGACTCGACCGTCGCGGACATCGTCGAAGGCTACCTCAGAGCTGGGGCGACGACGCTCGGGCTTGCAACGGGGTCGTCGCCGATCGGAACCTATCGTGAACTGGCAGCGAGGCATCGCGACGCCGAACTCGACTTCTCGCTTGCCCGTGCCTTCCTGCTCGACGAGTACCTGGGATTGCCGAAACGCCATCCGCAGTCGTACTACTCGGTGATTCGGTCGGAGTTCGTCGACCACGTCAACCTGGATCCGGCGATGGTGTCCAGCCCCAATGGTGAAGCGCCTTGCCCGGAGCAGGAGATCGCCCGGTACGACCAGAGCATCGCGGCGGCCGGGGGAGTGGACGTACAGTTGCTCGGCATCGGCACCGACGGCCACATCGGCTTCAACGAGCCCGGATCGTCGTTGACCTCGAGAACTCGCGTGAAGACGCTGACCGAGCAGACCCGGATCGACAACGCACGGTTCTTCGACGGTGTGGACGACGTCCCACACCACGTGCTCACTCAGGGGCTCGGAACCATCAGCGATGCAAGGCATCTGGTGATGATCGCGACCGGGGAAGGCAAGGCTGATGCGATCGCCGCTGCCGTCGAAGGTCCGTTGTCTGCGTTCTGCCCGGCTTCGGTGATGCAATTGCATCGCCATGTCACCGTCGTGATCGACGAAGCCGCGGCCAGTTCGCTCAAACTGGCCGATTACTACCGGTACGCTCTCGAACACAAGCCGTCGTGGCAGTCCTTCTGACATGACCGTTTTGGAACTGGCTGTGCAGGACGTGCGGGGGGCGAGGATCGCCCGTTCGGTAGGAGCGACTCGAGTCGAGGTGTGTGCGGCCCTCGGCCCGACGGGGGGAGTGACGCCCAGCATCGGAGTGATCGAGGCGGCGTCAGAAGTGGGGATCGCGGTTCACCCGCTGATCCGTCCGCGCGCTGGAGGTTTCGTGTTCTCGCCCGACGAAGTGTGGGTAATGGAGCACGACGTCCGTGCTGCGGTGGCCGGTGGAGCTTCCGGTGTCGTGATCGGCGCTCTGACAGAGGACAATTTGATCGACACAGTCGTGCTGCGTCGGATCGTCGGATGCGTGGACCGGGCGAGGGTTGAGGTGACGGTGCATCGTGCGATGGATGTGGTTGCCGACCGTCTGACCGCGCTGGACGAACTGATCGACCTGGGCGTGACCCGCGTGCTGACCTCCGGGGGTGCAGACACCTGCAGCGAGGGGCTCGAAGAGATCGGACGAATGGTCGAACATGCCGCGGGCCGGATCCAGATCATGGCGGGTGGCGGAATAACCGTCGACGACATCGCGGCAATCACTGCCGTCGGCGTCGATGCGGTGCATCTCTCGGCACGCAAGGTTGTCGCAGCGTCCGGGGGCCCGGGCGGAGGATCAGACGGATACGACGTCACCGATGCCGGAATTGCGCGCGAGGCTGCGTTAGCGCTCCGCGCTGTGAGTGCTTAGAGAGCCCTAGGACTCCTTAACCACTCACGGCCCTTGGGCTCTAGACATACATGGACATCCAACTATAGGATGGTAGACATATTCACTGCTGCCTCTTCGGCGGTCCATACGAGCAAGGAACGGGTTAGCACAATGGTTGAAAATGCGACGGTTCACGAGTTGACGCACTTCGTCGGTGGCAAGCGTGTTCCCGGGACCTCTGATCGATTTGCGGACGTGTTCGATCCCAACACCGGCAAGGTGCAGGCCCGCGTCCCCCTCGCGAGCAAGGCCGAGACCGAAGCCATCATCGCCAATGCCGAAGAGGCGCAGCTGGTGTGGGCGGCGTACAACCCGCAGAAGCGCGCCCGCGTGCTGATGAAATTCCTGCAGCTCGCCCAGGCCGAGATGGATTCTCTGGCCCGCCTGCTTTCGTCCGAGCACGGCAAGACCGTCGCCGACGCCAAGGGTGACATTCAGCGTGGCCTCGAGGTCATCGAATTCGCTGTCGGCGCTCCGCACCTGCTCAAGGGTGAATTCACCGAGAGTGCCGGCACCGGCATCGACGTGTACTCCATGCGTCAGCCGCTCGGCGTCGTCGCCGGTATCACGCCCTTCAACTTCCCCGCGATGATCCCGTTGTGGAAGGCCGGTCCCGCCCTCGCCGCCGGTAACGCCTTCATCCTCAAGCCCTCCGAGCGTGACCCTTCCGTCCCGCTGCGCCTGGCCGAGCTGTTCCTCGAAGCAGGACTGCCCGCGGGCGTGTTCAACGTGGTCAACGGTGACAAGGAAGTTGTCGACGTCCTGCTCACCGACGACCGCATCAAGGCTGTCGGCTTCGTCGGCTCCACGCCGATCGCTCAGTACATCTACGAGACGGCCGCAGCTCACGGCAAGCGCGCACAGTGCTTCGGTGGCGCCAAGAACCACGCGATCGTCATGCCGGACGCCGACCTCGACGAGGTTGCCGACGCCCTGATCGGTGCCGGCTACGGCAGCGCCGGCGAGCGTTGCATGGCCATCTCGGTTGCCGTTCCTGTCGGCGAGGAGACCGCGGACGCTCTTGTCGCGAAGCTGAAGGAGCGGGTCGCGAAGCTCAAGATCGGTCGCAGTGACGACGAAGGTGTCGATTTCGGTCCGCTCGTTTGCCAGGATGCCCTCGACCGCGTCAACAACTACGTGCAGATCGGCATCGACGAGGGCGCAACGGCAGTCGTCGACGGCCGCGGCTTCACTCTCGAAGGCCACGAAGGCGGATTCTTCGCCGGCGCAACCTTGTTCGACAACGTCACCTCGGACATGCGCATCTACAAGGAAGAGATCTTCGGACCCGTCCTCCAGGTGGTCCGCGCTGCCGATTACGAAGAGGCGCTGCGTCTTCCGACCGAACACGAGTACGGCAACGGTGTCTCCATCTTCACCCGCGACGGCGATACCGCGCGTGACTTCACCGCCCGCGTCAACGTCGGCATGGTCGGCGTCAACGTGCCGATCCCGGTCCCGATCGCCTACCACACGTTCGGTGGCTGGAAGCGCTCCGGATTCGGTGACCTGAACCAGCACGGTCCCGACTCCTTCCGCTTCTACACCAAGACCAAGACCGTGACGCAGCGCTGGCCTTCCGGCAAGAAGGAAGAGACCAACCACTTCGTCATCCCCACGATGAACTGATCGGAACACTTTCCATGTTTACTCTGACCGATGACGAGCGGGCGATTCGCGACACTGCTCGCGACTTCGCGGCCGAGCATCTGGCGCCCAACGCAGTGGAGTGGGATCAGACCAAGCATTTCCCGGTGGACGTCCTCCGTAAGGCGGCGTCCCTGGGGATGGGCGGTATCTACATTCGTGAAGACGTGGGTGGCAGTGAACTGAGCCGCGTCGACGCTGCCCGGATCTTCGAAGAACTGGCCAAGGGCGATCCGTCGATCGCCGCATACATCTCCATCCACAACATGGTCACGTGGATGATCGACCAGTTCGGCAACGACGAACAGCGCCGCAAGTGGGTGCCCGGACTCTGCTCGATGGATCAACTGGGCAGCTACTGCCTCACCGAACCCGGTGCGGGCTCCGATGCTGCGGGCCTGAGCACGAAGGCCGTTCGCGACGGTGACGACTACATCCTCAACGGCGTCAAGCAGTTCATTTCCGGCGCAGGCACTTCCGACGTGTACGTCGTGATGGCGCGCACCGGATCTGCAGGTGCCAAGGGCATTTCGGCATTCATCGTGCCCAAGGATTCACCCGGACTGTCGTTCGGCGCCAACGAGGTCAAGATGGGCTGGAACGCACAGCCCACTCGTCAGGTGATCTTCGAAGACGTGCGCGTTCCCGCTGCCAACATGCTCGGTGAAGAGGGCAGTGGATTCCGCATCGCCATGAAGGGTCTCAACGGCGGCCGACTGAACATCGCCGCCTGCTCGGTGGGTGGAGCTCAAGCTGCGCTGGAGAAAGCCGTCGCATATCTGGTGGATCGCAAGGCTTTCGGTTCGGCGCTGATCGAGTCGCAGGCCCTGCAGTTCCAGCTCGCCGACATGCGCACAGAACTCGAAGCGGCCAGGACACTACTGTGGCGCGCCGCCGCAGCACTCGAAGACGGAGCGTCCGACGTCGTGGAGCTGTGTGCGATGGCCAAGCGCTTCGCGACCGACACCGGATTCGACGTTGCCAACAAGGCTCTCCAGCTTCACGGCGGGTACGGCTATCTTGCTGAGTACGGGATCGAGAAGATCGTCCGCGATCTTCGGGTTCATCAGATCCTCGAAGGCAGCAACGAGATCATGAGGGTGGTCATCGCGCGCAGCGTGGTCGCATCAGGTCAGGGAAAGCAGGGAGCAGCATGAGCGACGAGCTCGAGGTATTGATCGAAAAGCGTGACGGACTGGGGCTCATCACCCTCAACCGGCCCAAGGCGATCAACGCCCTCAACCATTCGATGGTCAAGGCGATGGCCAAGGCACTCGAGGAATGGAAGTCCGACGACGACGTCAAGGCAGTCGTACTCACGGGCGCCGGCGAACGCGGTCTGTGCGCGGGCGGCGACATCGTCTCGATCTACCACGACGCCAAGGACGGCAAGACCGGTTCGCTCGACTTCTGGCGTGAGGAGTACATCCTCAACTCCGAGATCGCGAACTACCCGAAGCCGTACGTCGCGATCATGGACGGGATCGTCATGGGTGGTGGCGTCGGAGTGTCCGCACACGGCGACATTCGCATCGTGACCGAGCGTTCGATGATCGGAATGCCCGAGACCGGAATCGGTTTCATCCCTGACGTGGGCGGAACGTACCTGCTCTCGCGTGCTCCCGGTGAACTCGGAACGCACATCGCGCTCACCACGGCGCGACTGAGCGCCGGGGATGCCATCGCAGCGGGCTTCGCGGATCACTTCATCCCGTCGGAGAACATCGAGACGTTCATCGCCGCTCTCGCGTCGTCCTCGGTTGCCGAAGCCGTGGCGCAGTACGCGGAGCCGGCTCCGGTGTCGGAGCTGTTGGCCCAGCAAAGCTGGATCGACGCCGCGTACTCGGCTGACGACGTCTCCACCATCGTCGAGCGTCTTCGCTCGAGTGGAATCCCCGAGGCGGAGAAGGCGGCGGAGCAGATTCTCGGCAAGTCCCCGATCGCGTTGTCGGTGACCCTGCGATCCCTGCGACACGCCAAGGAAGCGGCAGGCCTGGAGGAGGTCCTCAACGAGGAGTTCCGGGTCTCGACGGCTGCGCTCGCCTCATACGATCTGGTCGAGGGCATTCGCGCTCAGGTCGTCGAGAAGGACCGAAACCCGAAGTGGTCGCCGGCAACTCTCGACGAGGTCACGGCAGAATCCGTCGATGCCTACTTCGCTCCGCTGGGCGACAACGAGCTCGGACTGACCCCCCAACCGCAAGGCAACTGATCACCGCCGAAGGAGCATCACTAATGAGCACCATTGGATTTATCGGACTCGGTCACATGGGTGGCCCGATGGCGGCCAACCTCGTCAAGGCCGGACACAAGGTCGTCGGTTTCGACCTGGCACCTGCGGCGCTGGAGCAGGCAGTCAAAGACGGTGCATCGGTAGCGGATTCGGCTGTCGACGCCGTTCGCGGTGCCGACGTCGTGATCACGATGCTGCCGAGCGGTAAGCACGTTCTCGGTCTGTACGAGGAACTGCTGCCGGTGGCGACACCGGGCACGCTGTTCATCGACTGTTCCACCATCGACGTCGCCGATGCCCGCGAGGCACACGACAAAGCCGAAGCAGCCGGTCACCGCAGCGTCGACGCACCGGTCTCCGGTGGAGTCGTCGGGGCAACCGCAGGCACTCTCGCATTCATGGTCGGCGGTTCCGAGGCGGACTTCCAGGCCGCGTCACCGTTGCTGGACGTGATGGGCCGCAAGGTCGTTCACTGCGGCGACGCCGGTGTCGGCCAGGCAGCCAAGATCTGCAACAACATGATCCTCGGCATTTCGATGATCGCGATCAGCGAAGCCTTCGTGCTGGGCGAGAAGCTCGGCCTGAGCAACCAGGCGCTCTTCGACGTGGCGTCCAACGCCTCGGGACAGTGCTGGGCACTGACCACCAACTGCCCGGTTCCGGGACCGGTGCCCACCAGCCCGGCCAACAACGACTACCAGCCCGGCTTTGCCGTCGCACTGATGGACAAGGACCTGGGTCTGGCCGCAAATGCGTTGCGCAACAACGGCATCGATGCGGAGATCGGGCTCAAGGCCGCCGAACTCTACAGTCGCTTCCATGCTGCGGGCGGTGGCGGTCAGGACTTCTCTGCCATCATCAACGACATCCGTGACCGTTCGACCGAAGGACAGTAGTGACCGACTTCAACACCATCATCCTCGAGCGTAAGGGTCGCGTCGGCGTCATCACGCTCAACCGCCCGAAGGCTCTCAACGCGCTGAACTCCGAGCTGATGAACGAGGTCGTCGCCGCGGTTGCCGACCTCGAAGCGGACAACGGGATCGGAGCCATCCTGATCACCGGTTCCGAGCGCGCCTTCGCCGCCGGCGCCGACATCAAGGAAATGCAGTCCAAGACGTACATGGACGCATACGTCGAAGATTTCTTCACCCCGTGGGACCGCGTCGCAGCAGCTCGTAAGCCGCTGATCGCGGCTGTCTCCGGGTACGCGCTCGGTGGTGGCTGCGAGCTGGCGATGCTCTGCGATTTCATCATCGCTTCGGATACCGCGAAGTTCGGCCAGCCCGAGATCAAGCTCGGTGTCATTCCGGGTATCGGTGGCTCGCAGCGTCTTACGCGCGCGGTGGGCAAGGCCAAGGCCATGGAACTGTGCCTCACCGGCCGCAACATGGACGCAGAAGAAGCCGAGCGCGCCGGATTGGTAGCTCGGATCGTTCCGGCTGCCGACTTGCTCGACGACGCATTGAAGACCGCAACCACCATCGCCGAGATGTCGCTGCCGATTGCGATGATGGCCAAGGAAGCAGTCAACCGCTCCTTCGAGACCACCCTTGCCGAGGGCGTCCGCTTCGAGCGTCGGGTGTTCCACTCGACCTTCGCGACGGAGGATCAGAAGGAAGGCATGACCGCGTTCGTGGAGAAGCGGTCGGCAGAATTCAAGCACCGCTGAATTCGGGTAGCGCTGAGTTCCGAAACAGCTGAAACTGCCCTCACACTCGTCGAGAGTGTGAGGGCAGTTTCTTTGTGTGTACGGGTGGTCGGTTCACCACTTGGTGGGTGCGCCGCCGGTGTCGAAGTCACCCGCAGTCTTGCGAAGTTCAGTGAGGATCGTCACCAATTGCTCGAGCTTGTCCTGCTGGAGTCCGGGGTGTGCAAACACCTTGCTGTTGAGCATTTCGGTGGCTTCGAGGGCCAGCGCGCGACCCGCGTCGGAGATCTCGATGAGCGTCGCACGTCGATCGCTGGGGTGGGGGACCCGCCGAACCAGCTCCGCTTTCTCCAAGCGGTCGACGGCATTGGTGACGCTGGTGGGGTGAACCTGGAGGCGGGCACTGGCCTTGGCCATCGGGAGTGCGCCCGACCTGGTGAAGGTGAGAAGCGTCAGCAGTTCGTAGCGGGCGAAGGTCAGCCCGAGGGGCTTGAGTACCTCTTCGACCCGCGCCATCATGATCTGCTGCGCACGCATCACCGACGTGACCGCAGCCATACCGTCGGCGACATCGCTCCAACCGTGCTCCGTCCACTGACGATGCGCCTCTTCGATGGGGTCGAGGGGGAGCGGCGCGGGGGGAGACATAGGTTCGATCATCCCATGCTGCGAAGCGGTCGGGTGCCTTGTCTGATTGTGTGTCGCAGCCGCTTACGTCTGTAGAGTCCCACGGGTGATTTCAATCCTCGTAGCGGGTGGCGTCTCGTTGTTCGTCGCGCTCTTCCTGACTCCGTTTCTCATTCGTGTGCTTTCGCGGCAGGGGCTCGGGCACGAGATTCGGATCGAGGGTCCGCAGAGCCATCAGGGCAAGCGTGGCACCCCGTCGATGGGCGGCATCGCGATCATCGCAGGCATGTGGGCGGGCTACCTGGCGGCACACATCATCGGTTTCGGCTCGCGGCTACCGCGGCTGTCTGCATCCGGTTGGCTGGTTCTCGCGCTGGCGACGTCACTGGGAATCGTCGGCTTTCTCGACGACTTCATCAAGATCCGCAAGAAGCGCAATCTCGGGCTGAACAAGACGGCAAAGACTGTCGGTCAGCTGGCGAGTGCCATCATCTTCGGCATTTTGTTCCTGCAGTTCTCCAACAACAACGGAGTCACTCCCGGAAGCCAGTACCTGTCCCATGTTCGTGACATCTCGGTGTTCTCCATGGGTGCCATTGGATTCGTGGTTTTCTTCTGCATTCTGGTGTTCGCCTGGTCCAACGCCGTCAATTTCACCGACGGCCTCGACGGTCTCGCGGCCGGTTCGATGGGCATGATCCTGGGGACCTACGTCGTCATCGCAGGTTGGCAGTACCGGAACTCGTGTGTGCTCGAACCTGCCGCCGGTTGCTACGACGTTCGTGACCCCCTGGATCTCGCTATCGTCGCTGCCGCGGCAGGCGGGGCGTGCCTCGGCTTCCTCTGGTGGAATGCCGCCCCGGCTCAGATCTTCATGGGCGACACCGGCTCCTTGGCGCTCGGCGGCCTGGTTGTCGGCCTGTCCGTCACGACGCACACCGAGCTGCTGATGGTCATCATCGGCGCCCTGTTCGTGGCTGAGATCCTGTCGGTGATCATCCAAGTTCTGGTGTTCCGATCGTCCGGCCGACGCGTATTCAAGATGGCCCCGATCCATCATCACTTCGAGTTACTCGGTTGGCCGGAAACCGTCGTGATCGCAAGATTCTGGATCTTCGTCGCGATCTCGTGCGTCCTGGGACTTGCCACCTTCTACAGCGAGTGGTTCTCCGCTGCCGGTTAGACCGATTCACTCTTTCGGGTCGTAGCGAGAAGAGCGATCAGGCCGAGCGACACACACGCCGTCATCGTGACGGCCAGGGCTGTGCTCGTGTTTCCCAGTAGACCGACTGCCGGCGCGATGGCCGCACCGACGCCGAACTGGAATGCACCGAGCATTGCCGCGGCAGTACCGGCCGCTTCGCCGTGACGAGCGAGCGCCAGTGCCGGGGCGTTGGGCAGAACGAACCCGATGGCGCCGGCCATGACCCACAGTGCGATCACGAATCCGGCGAGCCCGCCCAGTTCCAGGACCGCGACAGCAATGACTACAGCGCCGGAGACAACCGCAGCCACGAGGGCCCACTTGGTGATTTGCTGAGGAGTCCACCGGTCGAGCAGTCGGACGTTGACCTGCGAAGCACCGATCAACGCGATCGCGCCCGCGCTGAAGAGCAGCGCGAACTCCTGTTGATTGAGGCCGTACTGGTCCTGATAGACAAACGATGCCCCGGAGACATACGCGAACAACGACGCCATGCCGACGCTGGAGACGAGCGTCAGGACCATGAACGTGCGGTCGCCGAGCAGCGAGCCGTAGGTGCGGAGAACCGACTTCAATCCGCTCGGGCGACGCTTTTCCTTCGGCAGTGTTTCGGACAGTCCGAACGCACCGATCATCGCCGTGCCGACGCCGATCAGTGCCAGGACGACGAAGATCCCGCGCCAGTCGAGGGCGACGAGGAGGGCGCCACCGATGCTGGGCGCCAGGATCGGCGCAACGCCGAGCACGAGCATCAGCCGGCTCATCACGACGGCAACGGTGTTGCCGCTGTAGAGGTCGCGGACGATCGCCATGGTGACCACTGCCGCGGCCGCCGCGCCCATGCCCTGGAAGACCCGCAGGATTCCGAGGACCGCAATGCTCGGTGCGAAGACCGCCAGCAGCGAAGCCAGGATGTGGACGCCGATTCCGGCCAGCAGCGGCTTCTTGCGGCCGAGCGTGTCCGAGAGCGGCCCGACCAACAGTTGGCCGAGCGCGAGGCCGATGAGGGTTCCGGTGATCGTCAGCTGAACCGTTGACGACGAGACTCCGAGATCGGCGCCGATATCCGGTAGCGCAGGCAGGTATATGTCGATGGTGAAGGGTCCGAGTGCCGTCATGGAACCGAGGGCCAGGATCTTTCCGACGCTCGGCTTACGCTCGATGGTGCTCGCCTCGAGCGGGGCTGCCTCTACGGGCGGGGCAACGGCGGTGTTCTCGGCACTCATGAAACCTTCTGGGTTGTCTGGGTTTGGCGAACTGCTCGGTCGTTCGGGCGAAATTCGGGCCGCACTTCGTATGACCTGCGCCCACCGAGGGAGTCAGCATCGAGACTGACCGATTTGTTCCCGAAGGGCCCGCAGTTTTCCCAGAGACTGGAACGCCTTGTGGGATTGCGCTCGAATCATGCTGAGCGGAACTGTGGTTCGACGTCATCGCTCGGGGCAGAGTTACTCACTGACGCGGGTGTGGCTGAGTGGCTAGGCACCGGCCTGCAAAGCCGTTCACACGGGTTCGAATCCCGTCATCCGCTCGGGTCGGAGACCGGCAGGCATACCGCCTGCCGGTCTCTTTTGCGTGGTCCTGGTCTACCGGTTCGGCTGCGATAGTCTGGGCTGCCGGGGCGAGCGGACCACATGAGTGAGGCACTGAATTGATTTCGGGACAGGACCTGCGATCGCGGCGCATGGACGTGGGGATCAGTCAGTTCCAGTTCGCCCGCCTCGCGGGAGTCTCGTCAGCCGTCGTATCGGCGTGGGAACTCGACAAGGCATATCCCAAATCATCGGCGGAGCGAGCAGTTCTCGCTACCCTGACCGCATTGGAATTTGCGAAGCGCGAGGGCACGTACGCGGCCCCGCGGAAGCGATCGAGCGGTAGTACCCGTGCGCGTCGAGCGACACCGGTCAACGACCCCGCCTCGGTGGCCAGGCGTGCCGTCGCGGGGGCGGGAACCGGCGGCCCCACCGTATTGACAGCGTTCTCGGGTTGTGGCGGTATGGCCGAAGGCTTTCGGATGGCGGGGTTTTCGGTGGAGGGATACATCGAAGTCGTTCCTGAGGCGCGCGCGACCTTCGATCGGAACTTCCCCGGCGCGAGGTGCCTCGGCGACGACATTCGGGCGATCGACGAAACCCGGGTGAAAGATCTTCTGGCACAAGTGGACATCGATGTGTTGGCCGGGGGACCGCCGTGTCAGGGGTTCAGCCTCGCCGGCCGGCGAGACCGCGACGATCCGCGCAACCATCTCTTCCGGAACCTGCTACAGCTCGCCGAACTGGTGAAGCCGAAGGTCTTGGTGATGGAAAACGTGCGACTGCTGCTCAGCATGAAGGACCCGGACGGTGGGATGGTCGTCGACCGGATTCTCGGTGAGATGGCTGCACGCGGTTACGACGCGTCGGTCAACACGGTCAATGCACAGGATTACGGCGTCCCGCAGTTCCGGGAACGAGTGTTCATCGTAGCGACCCGCCGCGACAGTGGTATCGGGCCACTGCGTTTTCCGCCGAAGACTCACGGCGTGAATGGTGTTGCGCCGCTGCGAACTTTTCGTGACGCCACCGTCGACCTGGCTCCGCTGGAATCGGGACAGGCCTGCGAAACAGATCCGTTGCACTGGGCCGTCGAGCATCCCGAGCACGTCCTGCGGTGGCTGCGCGACGTGCCGGAAGGAATGTCGGCTCACGACAACGAAGATCCGGCCATGCGACCGTCGTCCGGATACAACACGACGTACAAGCGATTGCGTTGGGACGAGCCGGCGTCGACGGTCGGAACCACCTTCGGGATGATCTCAGCTTCCCGCAACGTACACCCGAAACACACGCGATCCTTGACCGTTCGAGAAGCTGCTCGCCTCCAGACCTTCCCCGACGACTACGTCTTCGAAGGCAAGTGGGGAGCGGTGCGCACGATGATCGGCAATGCCGTGCCGCCGCAACTGGCTTCGGCGCTGGCAGGAGAGATCAAGAAGGCGCTCGGCTGAGGTAAAGCACTGACGGAAAATGGGGCCGACAATGTCGGCCCCATTTCGAGTTACGCCCTGGCGGGGGTGTGGTGCAAGCGAATCAGCTGAGGCCGAGCTTGGCGATCAACGGCTGGACGACCTTGATGATGTCGATGACGGCGCTGAGGGTGTTGATGGAACCCATGTTTCGGTCCTCCGTGTCGTATGCACAGGTTTGTCTGTACAAGGTTTGTGTCTGCGTGGTGTTTCTGTACGACCTTGTGTCGCAGACACAAATTAGCAAACTGGACGCTTGTTTGGGTTGAAATGACCACTTTGCGCTGAAGTTGCCGAAGAGTTCACGGTTTGTTCAGGAACGGAAACAAAAAACAGGCCGGACTCCCCGAAGTCCGGCCTGTCGATGACGCTTTGCGATCAGCTGAATGCCGAAAGTGCGCTGATGAGGCCGATGCCCGCAACTGCGACCTTGAGGACACTCAAGACGTCTTCGAGCTTGACACCCTCGGGCAATACGTTTTCGACAGACTCCATGTTGGATCCTTCATGTGTTGGGGTCGTGGTCCAGTGCCACTGCAAGCAAGATACCCAATCGTGACCACCTGTGAAACCCCGGCGCGAAGATCACAGTTGTGTTGCGCCGGACTCACTGGCCGTCGCGACCACGGTGGCTGCCACTATTTGCTCCACGCTGATGCCCGCTGCCGGTAGGCAGTGGTAGAAAATTCGTTCGCAGAGGTCGACCATCTCGCCTCGCTCGAGCGTCGGCTCGTCGATCCAGTTGACGACGATTTCCTCCATGAATGCCTGCCACCCGGCGATTGTCGCCTCTACGGTCGCGTTCGATTCGATGCCCAGATTCGTCAGCGCAGCGACGATCCACGTGGTGAAAGTGCGGCGCATGCCGCGGTAGATCGTGCGCATCCGGACGTCACCACTGCCGGCCATACGCATCACGGCGAGGTAAATGGTGGGATGCTCGATAACGGCGTCGACGAAAGTTTCGATACCTGAACGCAGCTGGGACGTGATGGGTAGCTCGGGATCCGGTCGCATTCGATCCTCGAGATCGGACGAGGCAGCCTCGAGGATGGCGTTCTGGAAGCCCTTCTTGTTCTTGAAGTAGTGGAACAGCAATGGCGGTGAGACGCCGGCCTCTGCGGCAACTCGGTCCATCGACAGTTGGTCGAAAGGCTCGGTCCTCAACATGTGTACTGCCACCTCGAGGATTTGCCTCTGACGGTCTTCGGGGGAGCGGGGGACTGCAGCCATTCCGACATTCTATGTATTGGCTCGAAACGTTCATTGACTTTTACTCAACGCTGTCTATAACGTGAGGTAACACATACGTGAGGCGAGGAGTCCGACAGTGTCTGCTTTCGACATCGTGGTCAACGACGGGTTGTGGTTCGACGGGACGGGGGCTCCAGGTCTGCGTCGCAATCTCGGAATTCGAGACGGCGTGGTCGCGGAGGTGTCCACGACGCGCCTGGAGATCGGGCCGGACACCGAAGTGATCGATGCAGCCGGAAAATGGGTTCTCCCGGGCTTTGTCGACGTCCACACGCACTACGACGCCGAAGCCCTGGTCAGTCCAGGGCTTCCGGAATCGGTTCGCCACGGCGTCACGACGGTCGTGCTCGGCAATTGCTCGCTGTCGACGGTGTATTCGACTCCGCGCGAGATCGCTGACCTGTTCAGCCGGGTCGAAGCAGTTCCCCACGATGCGGTGCTGAGCATCCTCGAAGCGAACAAGACTTGGAGCGGCCCCGCCGCTTACTCCGCCGCACTCGACGCGCTCCCGCTCGGACCCAATGTTGCGGCATTCATCGGTCACTCAGATATTCGCACGCACGTACTCGGATTGGGGCGAGGCACAGACAAGAAGGTCAAGCCGAGCCGCTCGGAACTCGGCCGGATGGGCTCGATGCTCGAGGACGCCATCGATGCGGGGATGTTGGGCCTGTCGTCGATGACCAATGCCCTCGACAAGATCGACGGCGACGAATACCGTTCTCGCTCTTTGCCGTCGACGTACGCGCGGTGGAAGGAGTTCCGATTCCTCAACCGTATCCTGCGTGACCGCGGAAAGATCTTGCAGAGCGCTCCGACCATCAACCTGCATCCGAACGTCGCGGCGTTCTTCGCCGAAAGCTCCGCGATCGGACGCAAGAAGCCGCTCAAGACGTCTCTGCTATCCGGTGCGGATTCGAAGGCCTATCCGGTGATCGTGTACTTCATGCTCGCTGCGGCCCCACTGCTCAACCGTTTCGCCAAGACCGATTTCAAGTGGCAGCACCTTCCGGTTCCCTTCACCGTCTACGCGGATGGAATCGACCTCGTCGTGTTCGAGGAGTTCGGTGCCGGCGCCGCCGCTTTGCACCTCAAGGACCAGGTGGAGCGCAACGAACTGCTCCAGGACGAGTCCTACCGTCGCGCATTCCGTAAGGACTACGACAATAAGTTCTCACCCCGCATCTGGCATCGCAATTTCTACGATGCCGTCATCGTGGGGTGCCCGGACGAGACGTTGATCGGCAAGAACTTCGGTCAGGTCGGTGACATCCGCGGAGTGCACCCGGTGGACGCGTACCTCGATCTGGTGGTGAAGTACGGGCGAGATCTTCGTTGGCGCACCACCATTGCAAATCATCGTCCCAAGTTCGCCAAGAAACTGGCGGCGAGTTCCGGTGTGCAGATGGGCTTCGGTGATGCCGGCGCGCATCTGCGCAACATGGCGTTCTACAACTACCCCGTGCGACTCCTCAAGCGCGTCAAGGACGCTCAGAGTGACCGTAAGCCGTTCCTGACCATCGAGCGCGCAATCCATCGACTGACCGGCGAACTGGCGGACTGGTACGGCATAGATGCCGGGCATCTACGCCAGGGTGACCGAGCGGACTTCGTCGTCATCGACCCGGCCGGGCTCGACGAGTCGGTGGACGGGTTGTTCGAGGCAAAGGTCCCCGAGTACGGCGGGATCAGCCGGATGGTCAACCGCAGCGACGACGCAGCCGTCGCTACGGTGATCAACGGCCGACTCGTCTACCGCGACGGCGAATTCGCCCCCGGATTCGGAATCGAAAAGACAGGTCAGTTCCTGCGTGCCGGTGAAAAGGCTCCGATTACCAGGGCCGCGAAGACTAGCGTGGCGCTATGACTGCACCGGCGGATCGCCTCACCTCGTACTCCCGGTCCGGGCTGACCTTCGACGTACGCGACGAAGGGCCCGCCGACGGTCCGGTGGTGGTTCTCCTGCACGGATTTCCGCAGGATTCCAGCTCATGGGATCAGCTCGCGCCGCTGCTGCAGGCCCGCGGCTTCCGCACCGTGGCGCCGGACCAGCGAGGGTACTCACCCGGTGCCCGGCCGAAAGCGCGCTGGGCCTACCGCGGGTCCGAACTCGCCGCTGACACTGTCGCGCTGATCGACGCACTCGGAGTGGGGAAGGTGCACCTGGTCGGCCACGACTGGGGTGCCGCAGTCGCATGGCGGGTGGCTGCCGAACGGCCGGACTTGCTCGATACCGTTACCGCGGTGTCGGTTCCGCACCCACTGGCGTTCATCAAGGCGATGGTGACCAGCACACAGGGACTCAAGTCGTGGTACATGGGGGCGTTCCAATTGCCCTTCGTCCCCGAGAAGATTCTGTCCTCCACGTCGGCAGGTGAAAAGTTCCTGATCTCGAGCGGGCAGACGCGGGAGAACGCGCGGCGCGATCTGAACGCCATGCTGGCTCCCGGCCGCCTGCGGGGTGGTCTGAACTGGTATCGCGCGATGTGGATGACCAAGCCGAACCCCGCAACTGCCCGGGTCACCGTGCCGACCCTGCACGTCTGGAGTGATGGCGACGCTGCCATCGGGCCCAAGGGTTCTGCGCTCACGCCCGCGTTTGTCGACGGCCCGTACCGGTTCGAGGTTCTCAGCGGCGTGAGCCACTGGATTCCGGACGAGGCGCCGGACGAGTTGGACCGACTGCTGGGCGAGCATCTCAGCAGCTGACCGCGTTTCGATCACTGAAGCCCCGCCTATCGGCGGGGCTTCAGTTGTCAGCAAGGTCGTCGGTCAGCGGTTCTCAGCGAGTTCCGAATTGCTCTTCCACCTGCTCCTTCGTCAGACCGAACTCCTCGAGCGTGTACTTGTGTGAAGGTCTGCGAGCACCCGAACGGCTTTCCTCGTGCATGGCCTCCATCGACTGCTGCGCGGCAGATGTCAACGGGATGTCGAAGTGCGTGTAGATGTTCTCGACGGTGCCCAGCGGATCGGTGACGAAGTCCTGGTAGTCGACGTCGATGAACTGAGCCGGGTTGTGGTGTGCGCGTGCGCTGTCGAACTGCTCGAGCCCCCTGGCCCACAATTCGAGCTGACTTTCGCCGATCACCTTGTCGGTGAATGTGTTCGACCAACCCTCTGTCGCCTGGGCGGCCAGACTGCACACCGACGGGATGATCGTCGTAGGGGAGCGGTGAGTCTGAATGACCAGCGCGTCGGGGTACGCCTCCATCAATTCATCGAGCGCAAAGAGGTGGCTCGGGTTTTTGAGGACCCACCGTCGATCCTGATCGGGCAGACCGATCAGCTGCAGGTTCTTCTTGTGTCGTGCATAGGCGTTCGACCACTCCTGGTCCTTCAGCCACGCGGAGTACGTGGGCAGGTTCGCCAGGCACTCGTACGACACGGATTTGAATGTCTGACGTAGGAGTTGCCAACATTCTTCGACTTCACTGGCGGACATGTAGTGCACGCCCATGAATTCGGGATGCTCGACGTGGTGCTGTCCGAACGTCTCCTCGATCTTGGCGAACACCGGGTTCGATTCCCACGTGTCGCGAGGCGGGCGAGGCTGGGGGAACTCGGTCAGCCACATCTCGAGACCCTGGTGGGCCGGGTCGACCGTGAGGAGGCGGTGCAAGGCAGTGGTGCCGGTGCGTGGCAATCCGGTGACGAAGATCGGCCGCTCGATCTTGACGTCGGCGTGCTCCGGATGCTCCTTCCATGCAGATTCACTGAGCAGACGTGCCACCAGGGCGCCGCGAAGGAATACCCGAGAGATCTTGCTGCCGAACGGTGTCAGATCCTCGTCACGGTCGTAGGACTCGAGCAGGACCGACAGAGCTTCGGTGTAATCGTCGACGCCGAAGTCCGTCAGGCCGGTCATCCGCGTCGCCGAGGCATGGAGATCCTCGACGGTGCCGACGTGAGTGCGTTCAGTCATGGTGCTCCTAGTGATGGAATTCGCCGCAGTTGACGTCGATGCATTGGCCGGTGATCGCGCTGGCCATCGGAGACGCCAGGAAGATCGCCGCATCGGATACTTCATCCGTCGTCGGCAGACGCTTGAGGTCGGTGTTCGACGCGGTGTGCTCGTAGATCTGCTCGACGGTCATGCCGAACTTCTCCGCCTGGTGCGCGAAGTAGCCCTTGAGGGTGTCGCCCCAGATATAGCCGGGGGCAATCGAATTGACACGAATTCCCTGCGGGCCGAGTTCGGTGGCCAGGGACTGCGACATGGCGAGCAGGGCGGACTTCGCCATCTTGTAGCTGCCGTAACGCTCTTGCGAATGCCGCAACACCATCGAATTGATGTTCACCACGGAGCCGTCCGACTCGGCAAGTGCCGGCGTGAACAGCTGAGTCAGACGCAACGCGCCCAGTACGGTCAGTTCGATGCTGTCGCGGATGTGCTGGTAATCGGTGCGAGCCAACGGTTTCATCGACGGAATCGAGAATGCATTGTTGATCAGAGTGTCGACTTTGCCGTAGGCAGCAATGGACTCGGCCACCAGATTCTCGGCGGAAGCCTGTTCGGTGATGTCCGTGGCTACGGTGACGGCGCGCCCACCGGCATCGACTATTTCCTTCGCGACGTCGTCGAGCCGCGATTGCGTGCGCGCTGCGAGAACAAGACTCGCGCCCGCTGACGCACAGCGAAGCGCCAGAGCGCGGCCGAGAGCGGGGCCGACCCCGGAGATGACTACTACACGGTCTTCGAGCAAGGCGGTCATGTTTACCCCAGCATTCGGTTGTCGATGGCGGCCTGGCGCTGGGCAATTCGCGCTGCCCAGTCCTCGGCGCTGATGGCGTTGGTGTCGAAATGCGGCAGGTGCTTCGCAATGTCTTCCACTGGAACGATCTCGACGGTGGGGCCGTCCTCGGGCGTCAGCTCGCGCGAGACCCGCTGCCACCGGAACTGAAGAATGCCGCGCGGGTGCCCGACGGTTTCGATCCAGTTAGTGACACCGGGGTTCTTCTCGCTGACCACCATTCGGACCATCCCGTCCGGATCCACCTGTGCCTGGCCATTGTTGAGGGAGGTCTGATGATTGACGTAGTCGAGTGAGATGTACCAGAGGCTCCCGAGTTGGAAGCCGAGATACGGTGCGTCCGACGCTGGAACTGTGATGATCATCGCCTGGTCGTCGGTCAGTTCGTAATGTCCCACCGACGAGTACTGCGTCGCCAGTCCGCCCGGCGTCAGACGTGGTTCGGTCATGGTGTTGACCGTGAGCTTGAGGTAGAACCACTCCGGAAACTGCAGCCACGTCTTGACCCGCGTGACCAGTGCCTTTCCAGCCCGTGCATACCGCTTCTCGGTCTCTTCGGCGGTTAGCGGTGGCGGTGCGATCCCGATCGAATCGGTGCGCTCGATGCGAATCACGCCGCGCTGCTGACTCCAGTCGCTGTAGACCTCGCGAACGACCAACTGCGAGGAACCGGGCGCCAGGGTGTAGTAGTTGGCTCGGCCGTCGGCAGGGCCGGGGCCGAACCAAGCGACGAAGTTGCCGTCGTCGTCTATCTCCAGTTCGCGGTCGTCGAAGGCGATCTCGCTTCCGGGGACATTCGAGTTGGTGTAGTTCCCACTCAACACCTGGAAGCTGAGATCGGCTGTGGTGCCGCGCTTTCCGGTGACCTTGTATTCCTTGTCGTCGTTGATGCGAGCGCCGAAGTACAGGGTGTCCGGGTTATCGAGACCCATCTTGGTGAACGGCCCGGTGCCCTGGATGAAACTCGGATGGGTCTTTTCGCTGGCCCAGGCGGCATGCGTCGTCGCGATGATTCCGCCGGCCAGATATTGGTATCCCTCCAGTAGATCCTGTTCGGATCTGATGTGCGGCGCAGTCTCGATCAATTTCTCGGCTTCGGCGATCGCCTCGGCAAACGGGTCCGTCAGCACGCTGGCTCCTCACAGTTCCGACTATGTCGCCGGTCCAGAGCGTCGTGGTACAAATATGTACCTATGGGGTAGATGTTTGGTATTCCGACAATAGAACGCGTTCTAGGGAGTGGTCAATGGGTGGACCGGAGAAGGCGCCTGAAGATGGTCGCTCGAGGGGGAGGCAATCGCCTCCCACCGAGCGGGTGGTTCAGGTACTCGATTACCTCGTCGGCCGCCCTGATCAGCGGTTCGGGCTGTCGGAACTGGCCCGCGCGCTCGAGATCAGCAAGCCCACCTGCCTGGGAATCCTCACGGCACTGGCTGATCGTGGATACCTGACTCGGGACGAGGTGTCGAAGACCTACGGGCTCGGTCCGGCCTTGATTGCCGCCGGACGTGCAGCTCAGCGAGGATTCGCCGTCGGCCCAATCGCCCGCACTCATCTGGAGAAGGTGAGCGCGGAGTTCGGGACGACATGCACGGCATCCGGTGTCATCGGTGATCAGATCAGCGTTCTCGAAGTGACCGGACCGGTCGGAGCGCGTCGCGCTGCCAAGGTCGGTCAGGTGTACCCGTTCGCTCCGCCGGTCGGACTGATGTACGTCCTCTGGGGTTCGGATCACGACATGGACAGTTGGCTGAGCAAGGAGCCGAGCCTGCCGGTGCGCTTGGATCGCGAGCGTCTGTGGAATGTGGTCCGCGAGTGCCGCGCCGCGGGGTACCTGGTCGAGAGTCTGGACCCGGTCGGGCAGCGACTTCACACGCTGATGGCGGGCGTTGCGACGCACGATCTTCCGCCGGAGGTGCGTGAACTGCTCGGTGAAATGGTGTCGAGCCTCGGCGAGCGGGTGTACCTCGGGCGCGACATCAGTTCCGACGACGAGCATCCCGTCAGTCTTATCGCCGCCCCGACCTACGACGCCGAAGGGCATCAGGCGCTGGTGCTCACGCTGTATGTCGGCGGCGCAATTTCGGGTGCCGAGATCGAGCGACGCGCCGCGGCGCTGGTCTCGGCGGCCGATGCGGTGACGGCGGAAGTTGGTGGCCGGAGTCCGGTTCGCGGTCTGTGACGTCTGGCTGCCGGTCATTGACCTTTTGGTAGAACGAGTTCTATTCTGTGACTGCGTTCAATTTAGAACCAGTCCGGTACATAAATGTACCGATGCGGTGACGAAGTTCCCGCAACGGAGTCAGTGATGCTCAGGAGCGAAAGACATGGCAACACTCCAGACCCCGCCCGCCTACGAGTTGTCGCATCTGCGAGCACTCGAAGCGGAGGCGGTCCACATTTTCCGCGAAGTGGCAGCGACTTTCGAAAAGCCGGTCCTCCTGTTCTCCGGAGGTAAGGATTCCGTCGTGATGCTGCACGTAGCGGCCAAGGCATTCTGGCCTGCACCATTGCCGTTCGCCGTGATGCACGTCGACACCGGTCACAACTTCGACGAGGTGATCGAGTTCCGTGACCGCACGGTCGATCGCTTCAGCCTGCGAATTGTCGTCTCCAGCGTGCAGGACGACATCGACGCCGGACGCGTCATCGAGGACACCGGAGTCGGTTCCAGTCGCAATCGCCTGCAGACGCACGCGTTGCTGCGCGGAATTCGCGACAACAAGTTCGACGCAGTGTTCGGTGGTGCTCGCCGCGACGAAGAGAAAGCGCGAGCCAAGGAACGGGTGTTCAGCTTCCGGGACGAGTTCGGGCAGTGGGATCCCAAGGTGCAGCGGCCTGAACTGTGGAACCTGTACAACGGCAAACACCGTAAGGGCGAACACATTCGGATCTTCCCGCTCTCCAATTGGACAGAGCTCGACATCTGGCAGTACATCGAGAGCGAGCAGATCGACCTTCCCGGCATCTACTACGCCCATCGGCGTGAGGTGGTTCCGCGCGACGGAATGCTGTTGGCACGCACCCGCTTCCTCGAGCTCCGCGCGGGTGAGGAGTCCTACGAGGCGTTGGTGCGCTTCCGTACGGTCGGCGACGCAACGTGCACCGGATGCGTCGAATCGTCGGCCGAAACCCCGGCTGCCGTCGTGGAAGAAGTTGCTGCGAGCCGTATTACCGAGCGCGGCGCAACCAGAGCTGATGACCGAATTTCCGAAGCAGGCATGGAAGATCGTAAAAAAGAGGGGTACTTCTGATGCCGCAACTCCTGAGGGTCGCTACGGCGGGCAGCGTCGACGACGGTAAATCCACACTCATCGGCCGGTTGCTCTACGACTCCAAGTCGATCTTCGAGGACCAACTCGAGGCCGTGGAGCGGAGCAGTCGAGAACGCGGCGACGAGTATGCCAACCTTGCGCTCCTGACCGACGGTTTGCGCGCCGAGCGTGAACAAGGCATCACGATCGACGTGGCGCATCGGTATTTCGCGACCCCTCACCGCAAGTTCATCATCGCGGACACTCCCGGGCACGAGCAGTACACCCGCAACATGGTGACCGGCGCTTCGACGGCAGATCTCGCACTGATCCTGGTGGATGCACGCAAAGGAGTGCTCGAACAGACGCGGCGCCATGCGTTCCTGTCGACTCTCCTGGGAATTCCCCACCTCGTGTTGTGTGTGAACAAGATGGACTTGGTGGGCTGGTCTCAGGAACGATTCGAGGAGATCAAGGAAGAATTCCGGCAGTTCGCGATCAAGTTGGACGTCCACGATCTGACGTTCATTCCGGTCTCGGCGTTGTTGGGAGACAACATCGTTGCCCGGACCGAGAACATGTCGTGGTACGACGGGCCGTCGCTGTTGCACCATCTGGAGCAGGTGCACATTGCGTCGGATCGCAACTTGATCGATGCTCGGTTCCCGGTGCAGTACGTGATCCGTCCGCAGAAGCAGACCGACGCCGACCTTCACGATTTCCGTGGTTACGCCGGAACTGTGGCCAGCGGTGTCTTCAAGCCGGGCGACGAAATCGTGGCATTACCTTCGGGATTCACATCGACGGTGAAGGCTGTCCACGGGCCGGGCGGCGACGTGATCGACGAGGCGTTTGCGCCCGCGGCCGTGTGCATCGAGCTGACCGACGATCTCGACGTCAGCCGTGGGGACCAATTGTGTCGACTCAACAACCGGCCGCAGGTCGGGCAGGAAATCGATGCGATGGTCTGTTGGCTGACCGAACAGACCACGCTGTCGGAGAACAATCGCTACTTGTTGCTGCACACCACGCGCTCCACGAAGGCGCAGATCGTCAAGCTCGACTATCGGCTGGACGTCAATTCTCTGCACCGCGACGAGAAGGCAGAATCTCTGTCCCTCAACGAGATCGGTCGCATCTCGATCAAGACGCAGCAGCCGTTGATGTTCGATCCCTACCGCCGCAACCGCGTGACGGGCAGCTTCATTCTCGTGGACGAGACCACGGGCAATACCGTCGCAGCCGGAATGATCAACGGTCCGACGCTCAAGGAGTCGCGCGTCGTCTGGCACAGTTCGGAGGTCTCTCGCGAGGAGCGTGCGACCACCGGTGGGACTGTGTGGCTCACCGGACTCTCGGCCTCGGGTAAGTCGACGATCGCGGTGGAACTCGAGCGCCGTTTGGTGGCCGCGGGTATCCCGGCGTACCGCCTCGACGGTGACAACCTCCGGCACGGCCTGAATGCGGATCTCGGGTTCAGTGCCGAGGACCGAGCGGAAAACGTTCGCAGAGTCGGCGCCGTGGCGCAGTTGTTCGCTGATTCAGGTGCAGTGGCAGTGGCTTGCCTGATCAGTCCGTACCGCGAGGATCGCGATCGAGTTCGGGCGGCACACGAGGCTGCTGGACTGAAGTTCGTCGAGGTCTATGTCGACACGCCGATCGAACAATGTGAAGCCCGAGACCCCAAGGGTATGTACGCCAAGGCCAGGGCCGGGGAAATCACGGGATTCACCGGGGTCGACGATCCCTACGAAGCTCCGACAAGTCCCGAACTGGTGATTCGGCCCGAAGACGGAACGCCTACCGAACTTGCACTGCGCATTATGGAAGTGTTGGACCGGTGAGCGAACCCACACACAGCCGAATCGCCGACGAGGCGCTGGCAGCGGAATTGGCGCAGGCCGCCGGCGCGATCCTCCTGGGGATCCGAGCCGAGGGCCTGGGCGTCGACGACGGTCGTGAGCTGGGCCGACGAGGCGACAAGGCTGCCGATTCCTACATCCTCGACAGGTTGGCCGCCGAGCGGCCGGAGGATTCCGTGCTCTCGGAAGAGTCGGCCGATGATCGCAATCGTCTGGAGGCATCCCGGGTCTGGATCATCGACCCGCTGGACGGCTCCAAGGAATACGGCTTGCCTGATCATGCGGATTGGGCAGTGCACGTGGCGCTTTGGGAACGCGGCAGTGGAATTACCGCAGCCGCGGTGTCGCAGCCGGCGCTCGGAGCGGTGTACTCCAGTGGCGACGAGGCAGTCTCGGTTGCTGCCAACTCGCCGCTCCGAGTAGTCGTCAGTGGCTCGCGACCGCCCGCATTTACCGAAGCCGTGGCAGCTGAACTCGGCGCAGACGTCGTGCACATGGGATCGGCCGGCGCCAAGGCGATGGCGGTGATGCGCGGAGAGGTCGACGCCTACCTGCACGCCGGTGGGCAGTGGGAATGGGATTCGGCGGCACCGGTCGGAGTTGCGCAGGCGGCGGGACTGCATTGCAGCCGCATCGACGGTTCGCCGTTGCTCTACAACGAATCTCATCCCTATCTGCCGGATCTCGTGATCTGCCGACCAGAATTAGCTGAGTCGATCCTGAGCGCAATTGCCAAGCACTCCACGGAGTCTGCGGTCAGCGGGCGCGTCGCCATGGCGCGTGAATACGTCAATGCCTTGCTCACTCACGACGCAACGAAGGTTCGTTTTGCCGCTGACGCCTGGCGGGTCGAGAACGGTCAGCGAACCGGTGACACCGGCGCTTTCATCAGCAACGAGCTCGAACAGGGGCAGCAGTATCGCGGAATCGTGGCGATACGTGAACTCGCGCTGCGCGAGTGGGGCGAGAGCGTCGTAGCGCGGTATCTGCTGGACCTCGGAACACCTGGGCAAGCGCCGTCCGTGACGGTCTTCGTCACCGAGTACTTCGGGATACCGGCAGGCGAGATCGCCAGCGTCATGGCAATTATCGAACCACACGAATCCGATGCGAAAGAGGCTGGCACACAATGACACCGGACAAGCTGATCACCGAATTCTGTGCGCTCTGGGCAAACGCGGACGTCGCGAAGATCGTCGAGTACTTCACCGATGACATCGTCTACCACAACATTCCGATGGAACCCGTGGTCGGGCGCGAGGCCGTCCGAGCGTTCATCGAGCAGTTTGTCGGTGCCTTCGGAAACATCGACTTTCAGATCAAGCGTCAGGTCGCGGACGGCAGCGTGGTGATGAACGAACGCGTCGACGTCTTCACCATCAACGGCGCCGAGGTAGAGCTCCCGGTGATGGGGGTATTCGAAGTCGCGGACGGAAAGATCAGCGCCTGGCGCGACTATTTCGACATGGCGCCGATCAACGCGGCAGCCGGCCAGGGCTGATCGGGGCGGCTACTCCGCGATGACGGCGTGCGGGTAGTCCGCCGAGCGGTGCTGGAAACGTGTGATGGCGGGATTCACGATGACGCCGTCCCGGATTTCGATGGCCCGATCGACCGTCTCGTCTGCCTTCCAGGCCGTCTCTCCTGCCATCACAGTGGGCAGGTAGGGAAGAAGTGATTCGCTGATCTCCCACGACGCGGAGTTCCACAGGTACGACGGGCTGTGATCGACGCCGTAGTAAGTGATGTTGTCGCCGACGATGAAGGTCGGATCCGCGAACGAGGTGGGACGAGCCCAGCTGAACCCCATGCCTTCGTCGCACGAGACGTCGACGATGAGGCTTCCCGGTTGGAAGTCCATGAGATCTTCCTCGGTCAGGAACGTCAGTGGGGCGTCCGTGTTCTGCAGTACGCAGTTGACGACGATGTCGTGCTCGGCCAAGAAACCGGGCACCGGCACGCTGTGGTTGTCGAGCATGACGTGGCTGCCACGGACGTCACCGTTGTTGTTGTCGAACGAGACCATGCGCGCCGAGTGGATGGGGGAGCTGACGGCGGTGACTCCACGCTGGGTGAGGACGTCCACTTCATGGATACCGTGAGCCTTGAGTGCTGTGACAGCACCGCGTGCAGTGGCACCGAAACCGATCACGGCAGCAGTGAGACGGCGGCCGTAGTCTCCGGTGGAACCGATCAACTGCAGGGCGTGCAGTACCGAGCAATAGCCGGCCAACTCGTTGTTCTTGTGGAACACATGCAGATTGAACGATCCGTCGCTGTGCCAGAAGTTCATGGCTTCGAAGGCGATGAGGGTCAGTTTCTTGTCGATCGCGATCTGTGTCAGCTCGGTGTCCTGGACACAGTGCGGCCAGCCCCAGAGAACTTGACCTGATCGGAGTTCGGCGAGGTCACGCACCAACGGCTTCGGTAGCAGAACCACATCGGTTTCCGCCAAAATTTGCTTGCGCGTGCGGATTCCGGCCACCAGGCGCGAGAGGTAGTCGTCGGAGTAACCGAAGGGGTGGCCGTAGCCTTCTTCGAGGTAGATCCGAGAACGTAGTTCGGCATCGATGCGATCGAAATGCGCAGGATGGATCGGCAACCGGCGTTCTGCCGGTTTGCTCGACTGTCCGATGACTCCAAGGGTGCGTGCGTTGTTCAATTGTGTATCTCTCGATAGGAGCAGGTAGAGATGTCAGGCAGGCGCCTGAGGGACTAGCAGAAGCCGCAGAAACGCTGGCAGATTGCCTCGGCCAGGATCGCGTGAAAGCGTGCCGGCTGCGCTGCTGTCGATCGCCGACGGCAACAGAAAGGCGCGTCGGTATGTGCTCAGTCTAGTCCGGAACGGTCCGTGCCCGGTGGCCGGGCGCGGTGCGGTGCTCCTCCGCCGTACGGCTATTGCTCGCGCAGGCGTGAATCCAGTACGGCCAGTTGGATTTTGCTGGCGTCCGCGTGTACCTGACGTCCTTTGTCGGTGACGTCGACGAACACCCCGCGCCGGTCGGCTTCGCACAGTGCTCGCTGAACCAGTCCGGCCTTCTCGAGACGGGCCACGCTACGGGAGAGCGCGCTGGGACTCAGGTACATCTCCGAGGCAAGCTCCTGCATGCGTGGACGTTCGCACGAGGCGTCCATGAGCCGGTCGAGAGCCTCGAAGTCGCTCATGCTCAGCCCATGCGCCGACTGCATCTGGCGATCGAGTTCGCACGCTATGTCGTTGTAGCTGGTCGACAGCGAGCGCCAGGTGTTGCGCAATTCGGATTCCGACGTCACGACCGCATTCTAGTTGAAGACTCGATTACGTGCAATTGCATTAAATGCTTGTGCATTATGTGCATGTGCATCTATTCTCGCTGACGTGACTTGCACAGACTCGACACTCAAACCATTCGATTCGCCGGAAACCCCGGGTTCTACGGAATCCACGGACCCGGCCACAGGGGAGGGCTGGTCCCTCAAGCTGTGGGGCATCCTCGCGGTGCTCTGCCTCGTGTTGTTCCTCGACGGTCTCGATGTGTCGATGGTGGGCGTCGCTCTACCGTCCATCGGCAATGAACTGGGCCTGTCCACTACTTCGCTGCAGTGGATCATCAACGGCTACGTCCTCGGATTCGGCGGCCTGTTGCTACTCGGTGGACGTACCGCCGACCTTCTCGGGCGCAGGAAGGTCTTCCTGATCGCGCTGACCGTGTTCGCAATCGCCTCGCTGGTCGGTGGACTTGTCGACAACGGAACACTGCTGATCGCATCACGATTCGTCAAGGGGCTCGCTGCGGCCTTCACTGCGCCGACCGCAATGTCCATCCTCACCACGACTTTCAAGGAGGGGCCGGCCCGTAACCGTGCGCTGTCGGTGTTCTCGGTGTTCGGCGCTAGCGGCTACTCGTCCGGCTTGATCCTCGGCGGGCTGTTGACCAGTGCCGGTTGGCGATTCACGTTCCTGATGCCGGTTCCGTTTGCCGTCATCGCACTGATCGGTGGGTACTTCCTCATTCCGCGGGACCGTCCCGCGGACGCCGGTGGGCACGACCTCGTCGGGGCCGTCACCCTGGTGACGGGAATGCTGCTCACGGTTTACACGATGGTCTCGGCTCCGACCCGAGGGTGGGCGCACCCGATGACGTTGGGATCGTTCGCCGTGGCCGCCGTGCTGCTCGCGACGTTCTTCTTCGTGGAGAAGAAGGTGGCGCATCCGCTTGTGCGACTTGGGCTTCTGCGCGTCGGCACCATCGTTCGTGCGAATCTGGCCATCATCGCGCTCTTCGGTTCCTACCTGAGCTTCCAGTTCATGATGACGATCTTCCTGCAGTCGGCCCTTGGTTGGTCGCCCCTGAAGATGGCGATGGCACTGCTCCCCGCGGGCATCATCGTCGCCTTCGGATCCCCGTTCGTCGGACGGCTGGTCGACCTGTACGGCAGTGCCAAGCTCATCATCGCGGCACTGACGTCGCTCAGCGTCGGGTACCTCTGGTTCCTCTTCTCGGGCAGCGATTCACCGTCGTACGTCGTGGCGATTCTGCCGAGCGTCATCCTGCTCGGACTCGGATTCGCGCTGGGGTACACCTCGATCATGGCCCAAGCCACCTCGGGTGTCGACGACTCGGAGCAGGGTTTGGCGTCCGGGCTGGTGAACACCTCCGCTCAGGTCGGTGCGGCGCTCGTGCTCGCTCTGACCACTGCCCTCGTAACCGCTGGATCGCACACCGCGTCCGGCGCCGGTACCACCGGGTTCGAGCAGTTCCATCCCGGACTGATCCTGGTCACCGGGGTCGCGTTGGTGGGCTTGGCGATCACCGTCTCGCCGCTGGTACGTGGAAGGTCGCTGCGGGGAAACTCGGCGAGTGACAGGCGCGCTGAGGAAGAAAAGGAACTGGCCGAGGTCAACTGAATACTCGCTTCATCCGCGAATGCGCTCGGCCGCGTAGGAGACAATCCTGCGCGGCCGAGTTGCTGTGTCTGAACTAACGAGCAGCAGAATCCAGGGCTGCGTCGAAGCTTGTCGACGTAGCTTGCGAACCGAGAATCAGCGCCAGCCGCACCAACATGGCTTCGCGGTCGGACGGATCAGCCTGATCGAGTGCGTTCGACAGTGTCAGCCAGACGTGTTCGCGGCGGCCCTCGTCGTCGATCACCGCAGTAGTCGCCGACGGTGCCGCATCGAAGCGCGTCGGCGCAGTACCGGCCGTCAGGTGCTTGGCCACGTCGTTCAATTGCGTGGGATCGCTGATGCGGCAGAGCACCAATCCGTCGGGCCGAATCACGAAGATCTCGCCGACACGAGCACCGAGGGTAGATGCGAGATTGCCTTCGGCATCGGGAATCGTGGAGTCGGTAGTTCCCGTGGTGATCACCCGCATGGTTTCCGGAGCAATCGCCTGAGCAAGAATCTCGGCCTGTGCGGCGAGTTCGGTAACCGACTCAGCCGGCAGTCCGAAAGTCAGTAGGCCGAATCCGGCGCCGCGCAGACTGTTCAACGAGGTTGCCGAACCGTCCGCCGAGACCTGGACGACTCTGTCTTCCAACGGATCCCCGGGTAGTACGCCCTCGGTGCCCGCAGGTGTGGGCCACGTCAGTGGTGAGAGGCGGGCGTGTGTGGCACTCGACTGCCGAGGATTGATCAGGTGTGCGAATTCGCCTCGAGTGGTGGCGAGTTCGAGTACGGCGTCGCGGGTGGTTCGGTAGCCGTGACTGCCTGGCGACATGATGAGCGTCGACTTGCCTGCGTTGTCGACGTTCTGCTGCCACGCGCTGCGACGTTCCTTCGAATACGCGTCGAGGATGGCGGTATCGGCAACTCCGTTGATGACGGCGGCCAGTTGCCACACCAAGGTCTCGGCGTCTTCCATGCCCGAGTTGAGGCCGCGAACACCGAAGATCGGAACGAGATGCGCGGCGTCGCCGGCAAAGAGCACACGGCCGTGAGTGAAATCTTCCAGGGCGAGTGCATGGGCGCGGTAGAAGCCGAACCATTCCAGGGTCCAGGGGATGTCACTCTGGAGCCATTCGAGGTGACGCGTGATGCGGTCACGGATGCGATCTTCTTGCGTCTCCGCTTCCGGATCGTCGGACGCATCGAGTTGGTAGTCGATGCGCCAGACGTCCCGTGGTTGGCGGTGCATGATGATCGTGGACCCCGGGTTGCTGGGTGCGTCGAACCACACCAGACGCTCGGCCGGAAGTTCCGATTCCCAATGAATGTCGGCAATGACATAGTTGCCTTCGTAGCTGTTGCCCTGCAAGCGGATTCCGCTGAGTTCGCGCATCTTGCTTCGTCCACCGTCGGCAGCCACTACCCACGCCGCGCGCAGTTCGCGGGTTCCGAACGCGGTATCGACGGTCAGCGTCACCTCGTCGTCATTGCGGGAGATGCCGGCGATCGACGACGACCAGTGGAAGTTCACCAGTGGGTGAGCGAGCAGCTTCTCGGTCATGATCTGCTCGAACTCGGATTGCGAGACGTTCACCATGGGTCCACGCGCATCGTGTTCGGCGGATGCCATGCGGAACTGCAGTACTTCCTGATCGCGGTAGTAACTCCGACCACCCACCCACGGCAGAACGATGTCTTCGAGCTCGGCACCGAAACCCAGGCGTTCGGCAACTTCGAGGCTGTGCCGTGACACGCAGATCGCGCGACTGCCGAAGGAGACCTGATCGGCCGCTTCGAGAATCGTGACGGCAATGCCGCGCTGCGCCAAGCCCATGGCTACGCCCATGCCGACTGGGCCGGCTCCGACGATCACGACGGGAAGTGCGTCGGCCGAAGGCGCCAGGGAAGCGAAGTCCTCGGGTGCGTGCTTCTTCGGATGAAAATAGGTCGACATGGTCACGAGGCTTTCTGTGCGGCAGTGTTTTTCGGGATCAGGTGAGGTTCCGGGAGTAGCAGGATGGAAACCAAGCTGATCACGGCAATGATCACGAAGTAGACGGTGATGGCGAACGAGGTGTCGAAGGCGGCGTAGAGCGCGGTGGCGATCATCGGGGCCAGACCGCCGCCGAGGATTGCGCCGATCTGGTATCCGAGCGACGCTCCGCTGTAGCGGATGTGTGCGGGGAACAATTCGGCGAACAGTGCCGCTTGTGGGCCGGCGCAGCAGCCGAGCGTGAAGCCGAGGGCGATCATCGATGCGAGCATCACCGGGACGATCGCTGTGTCGATCAGCGGAAAGAACACCGCTGCCGCCACTACCAGGGTGATCGAACTGCGGATGTAGACGGTCCGGCGTCCGAGAGTGTCCGACTTGTGAGCGCTGAAAGCCATTCCCGCCATCCAGAACGGGCAGGATGCGATGAGGAGGAAGAGCATCGTGGTTTTGCTGAAGCCGAGTTCGGTCTCGCCGTATTTGAGGACGTAGACCATGTACGCGTACGCAATTCCGTTGGTGGCGATGAAGGTTCCACCGGCGAGGAGCACAGTCTTCCAGTGTCTGGTGAGAACCTCGAGAATCGGCATGGACTCCGCCGGTGCTTCGGACTTCGAAGCGGTGAACTCGTCACTTTCCTCGAGGCCGAGACGGATCCACATCGCGACGCCCACAAGAACTGCGCTGAGCAGGAACGGGATTCGCCATCCCCAGGAGTTGAATGCATCGTCGTCCATGAAGGCGGCGAGGGGGAGATAGACGAGATTGGCCACCAGTACGCCTGCGGGAACACCGATTTGTGGTGCGCTGCCGTACAGCCCCTTCTTGCCCTCCGGTGCGTTTTCGGTTGCGACCAGAACTGCGCCGCCCCACTCGCCGCCGACACCGAGTCCCTGAACGAATCGCAAGGTCACCAGGAGTATGGGGGCAAAGACGCCGATGGCGGCGTAGTTGGGTAGCAGGCCGATGGCAACGGTGGCGCAGCCCATCAGCATCAACGAGGTGACCAACATGGATTTGCGTCCGATGCGGTCGCCGAAGTGGCCCATCACGATTCCGCCGATGGGTCGCGCGACGAATCCGACGGCGAGGGTGGCGAAGGCGGCCAGGGTGCCGGCCAGATCGGACGTGCCGGGGAAGAACTGCTTGCCGAGCACGAGCGCGGCGGCGGTGCCGTAGATGAAGAAGTCGTACCACTCGATGGCGGTGCCGACAAAGCTGCCGAGGGCGGCCTTGCGCGCCTTGACCGTCGCGGCGGTGCGCGTAGCGGTCGGTGAGGCGATGGAGGTCATGAAGTGCCTTTCGAGATGAATGTGGCTTGAAGAAACAATGACGTGCGCCACAACAATTGAAAAGCGAAAGAATTGGAGGTTATTGCACGGAAAATGCGTGGAATTAGCTCCGCTGCCTGGTAGTGGGACTATTGGGCAGGTTCCGAGGGTGAAACGAATTCTATGAAAGCGCGTGCGACGCGGCTGAGGCGAGTGTTCTGGTGCCACGCGAGAACTACGTGCACCGACGGCACGACAGGGGAAGCGATGGTCTTGACGACTACCTCGAGCCCCTCGTACGTGACGTCCATCTTGGGGCGCTGGAGTAACAGCGTCCAGCCGAGTCCGCGCCCGACAAATGCCCGCGCCGTCTCGAAGTTCGCGGTTCTGTATGCAACCTTCGGGATGAATCCGCCTGCGCGGCAGACGTCGAGCGCGTGTTTGGTGCTCGGCGGCGCGTCGAGGAGAACCATCGGGTGTTCCGCGAGGTCCGGAAGATGAATCGGTCGCTCGGACCGCGCGAGTGGGTGTTCGGCACCGAGGACGATCAAGGGTTCGCGGATGGCCAACGGAACTGTGCGCAATTGTGGCGAGAGATCCAGGTCGTACGCGATCGCGAGGTCCAACTCGCCGTTCTCGAGATGTGTCTGGAGTCGATTCTGAGTGTCCTCGCGGAACTCCACCTGCGCGTCAGGATTCTTACGGGTGAACCCGGCGATCATCGACGGCAATACCGTCGGCCCCAGCGCGGGATAACAACCGATCGCGATGGGCCCCGACACGCTTCCGCCGGTTCCGAGCGCATCGGATTCGAGCTCCCCGGCTTGCTGAAGTAGCGCCCGGGCGCGCACCAGAACGGATTCGCCGGTGCGGGTCAGTTGAATACCGAATGAGCGACGGCGAACGCACAGTTGAACTTTGAGCGCGCGTTCGAGTTCGGTGAGCGCCGCGGACAGGGCGGAAGGAGAGAGGTGCAGGCGCTCGGCCGCGGCGCTGATCGTTCCGGTCTCGGCTATCGCGACAAACGCAGCCAGCTGACGCATCGTGTACGTGGGAGCGGGATCGGCGCGAGGCATGAGATCGACAGTAGTCGGGGAGAAGACTCTGGATCTGTTGGTATGGCACCGTAACGAGGTCGAAAATCTGTCGCCGACCTGCGTTTTCGTGGTGCCCCCGGCAGGATTCGAACCTGCGACCTTTCGCTCCGGAGGCGAACGCTCTATCCCCTGAGCTACGGGGGCGCACCGAATACTCGGTGTGCCGATTGGGCTGCGTTAGCGTAGCGCATCACGGGGGGACAAGACCAAACCGGTCCCCGTCTCGGCATGGCGTCGTCGCGGGAGGCAGTCGAGGATCGACCGGGGACCATGGTCGTCGAATCATCTGTACCGACTGACTCGGATGCTTTTTACGCCTAGGCTCGGCTCTGAGCACAGGCTCGGGCGGACTGCTCGGGCACCCTCGTGAGGTACGGGAGTCGTTGATGACCGATCACCACTATTCCGAAGACCAACTCGCGCTCGACCTGAAGTGGTGGGCAGCGGCCAACTACCTGACCGTTGCGCAGATCTATCTGAAGGACAACACGCTTCTGCGTGAACCGTTGCGTGCCGAGCACATCAAGCCTCGCTTGCTCGGGCACTGGGGGACCAGCCCCGGCCTGTCGATGATCTACACGCTCCTCAATCGGCACATCGTCGCCACCGAAGCGGACTGGCTGTACGTCACCGGTCCGGGTCACGGGGGACCGGCGCTGGTCGCGTCGACGTATCTCGAGGGAACGTATTCGGAGATCTATCCGGAAGTCTCGGACGACGCCGAGGGCATTCACCGGATGTGTCTGCGATTCTCGGCTCCCGGCGGGGTGCCCAGCCACGTGAGCGTGCAGACACCCGGAAGCATCCACGAAGGCGGCGAACTCGGCTACGCCCTTGCCCATGCGGCCGGCGCTGCCTTCGATCATCCGAATCTCGTGGTGGCCTGTGTGATCGGCGACGGCGAAGCGGAGACCGGGCCGTTGTCCGGCTCGTGGAAGCTACCTGCATTCTTGAATCCACGACGCGACGGCGCGGTGCTGCCGATCCTGCACGTGAACGGCGCCAAGATCGCGGGCCCGACCGTGTACGGACGCAGCAGCGACGAAGACATCCAGGCCTACCTCGGCGGCCAGGGGTGGGCGCCGATCGTCGTCTCCGGTGACGATCCCGACGCGGTGTTTCCTCAGTTGTATCAAGCGATCTCGCAGGCACACGAGAAGATCCGCGAGATGCAGGGTGCCGCACGCCGTGGCGAGGAGTGGTCGGGTTCGTGGCCGGCGATCGTCTTGCGAACGCCGAAGGGATGGACCGGTCCACACACCGTGGACGGAATCTTGGTCGAGGGCACACATCGTGCGCACCAGGTGCCGTTGTCCGGCGTGCGAACCAACGAATCACATCTGCGGCAACTCGAGGAGTGGATGCGGTCGTACCGTCCGGACGAGTTGTTCGACACCAACGGATCACTGGTCGCGGAACTGGCGGCGCTCTCGCCGGCGGGGGACAAGCGTATGGGGAGCACTCCCTACGCGAACGGTGGACGACTCCGCGTCGATCTCCCGATGCCGCCGCTCGAAAAGTACGCGCTTCCCATCCAATCCCCGGGTTCGACCTTCCACGAGACGACGCGAGTGCTCGGTGAGCTTCTGCGCGACATCTACGCCGCGACCGAAACTGAAGACAGCGGCGGGATCTTCCGACTCTTCTGTCCGGACGAGACGTCGAGCAATCGCCTCGGCGCCGTGTTCGAGACAACCGATCGCTGCTGGCAACTGCCGATCACCGACTACGACGACGGACTGTCCGCGGATGGTCGCGTCATGGAGGTCCTCAGTGAGCACCTCTGCGAGGGTTGGCTCGAGGGCTATCTGCTGTCCGGCCGACACGGGATGTTCGCGAGCTACGAAGCGTTTGCCATGGTGAGTGTCTCGATGCTCATCCAGCACGCCAAGTGGCTCCAACATTCTGTCGACCTGCCGTGGCGGGCGTCCGTTGCTTCGCTCAACGTGCTGTTGACCAGTACATGCTGGCGCAACGATCACAACGGATTCAGTCATCAGGGCCCCGGCATGATCGACGCCGTTATTCCATTGGCCCCCAGTGTGATCCGCGTGTGGCTGCCGCCGGACTCCAACACCTTGCTCTCGATCTCGGATCACTGCCTGCGTAGTACCGACCACGTCAACCTGATAGTCGTGGACAAGCAACCGCACCTTCAATACCTCACGCTCGAGCAAGCGCACGAGCACTGTGCGGCGGGCGCTTCGGTCTGGGAATGGGCCGGAACCGAAGCGCGCGGACAGGAACCGGACGTGGTCCTGGCCGCGGCCGGAGACGTACCGACACAGGAGATCCTGGCTGCTGCACAGTTGCTGCGCGATCACACGCCGGAGTTGATCACGCGTGTCGTCAACGTCGTCGACCTGATGGCTCTGCTGACCCCGACCGAGCATCCCCACGGATTCGGGGAGCGGGTCTTCCTCGATTTGTTCACCGCGCAGATCGATGTCGTGTTCGCATTCCACGGATACTCGCGTGCGGTGCACGAACTGATTCACGGGCGTCCGAGTCCCGAGCGCTTCCACGTTCGCGGATTCAGCGAACAGGGAACAACCACAACACCGTTCGACATGGTTGTCCTCAACAAGATGAGCCGCTACCACCTGGTGATCGAGGCGCTACGACGCTCCAAGCGTCGGCCGGCCGGCGCGTCCGAGTTGGCGGAGTTCTGCCGCACCCAGCTCGAAAAGCACTCGCGCTACATCGTCGAGCACCTCGAAGACATGCCGGAGGTAGAAAACTGGACCTGGTCCTGAAATTTCAGGACCAGGCCCAGTTCGGGTCTGAACGTTCTCGGCTCAGTTTCAGTTCAGTTCAGTTCTGCTCAGTTCATGGGCAGTGGAACTGCGCCGCGAGCTGCCAACATGTCGGTCATCAGCTTGGACTCGCTCTGCTGCGTGTTGACCATGGTCTGCGCCAGGCTGCGCACCGGACCCTCGGTGGCGTCGGCTGCTGCGTACTCCATCATCGGAAGCCCACCTTCGTGGTGACGAAGCATCAACTGCAGGAACAAGGTGTCGAGTTGCAGTCCCTCTGCTGCGCGGAGAGCGGCAAGGTCCTCGGGGGACGCCATGCCTGGCATGGTGTCGACCGGGCCCGAATGAGCCATGTCCATCGTGGCCGAAGTCCCGTGCGACCCGTGGCCGGAGCCCGAATCGGACGACATCCACTCCATGTACGGGCCCACCTTCGACAGCGGCTGATCCCACATGGTCAGCCACGCCTGCATCTGACCGAGCTGGTTCTGCTGCGTGGTCAAGATGTCGAATGCGAGCGTGCGCACGTCGTTGTCGGTGGACTTCGTCAGAGCGATCGACGCCATGTCCACGGCCTGGCTGTGATGCACGCTCATGTCCTGCGCGAATCCGACGTCCACCGAATCCGATGCCGGAACGGTCAGTGACGACTTCGCGTCGGGTCCGAGGAGGTTGGTAAATGCGCCCAATGCAAAACCGACGGCGATCGCGCCGATCAGACCGATGATCAGCAGTGCGGTGCGCTGACTCGGCTTCGAAGACTGATCGGTCTTCTGTGAACTATCCACCGGCGGGAATCTGCTCGTCGGTGGCCGGGGTAGCGCCCGCACCGTCCATCTGGATGGCGTCGGGGCCCGGAGGTGTCGGATCGAACGGCGACGTAGACGGAGTGAACAGCGGATTGGTGCAGCTCGCGCCGACCTCGGGGTACACGTTCGGATTCTGGTTCAGCGCGGTGATGAACTGATCGATGCGATCGTCGTCGACCTTGTCGATCTCGAGGCGATGGCCCCACGACTGCAGAGAAATGGGGCTGCTCTGGCCGGGGAACGGCGACATCAGCATGTAGGACTTGCCGTTGACGCGTCCGGCAAGGCTGTCGATCTGGTCCTGGTCGACGAGATCAGGGTTGTACGTGATCCAGATGGCACCGTGCTCGAGCGAGTGGACGGCATTCTCGGTGCGGATCGGGTCTGCGTACACGGTTCCGGTGCAGTTCGCCCAGGTGGCGTCGTGCGGGCCACCGAACGGCGGGGTCTGGTCGTACGCGACGCGCTGAGTGGAATCGACGTGCTGGCCCGCCGGGTACTCGATCTTGAGGACACCGTCGATCTTGTCTGACGGATCCTTGTTCTCCGAGCTGTACTTGTACGGCTCGAGGGCCTGCCGCTCCTCGACCTTGGGCCACAGATTGATACCGAGCACGGCGATGAGTGCGAGCACAGCCACACCGGCGCCGATCGACAGCCAGGGGATCTGGCGGGGAGCGGGGACGCCACCCTTGCCCTTCTTGGCCGGCCGACTGTTCTTGTTGGCGGCCTTGATGGCCTTGGCTGATTTGGCCCCGGAGTTCTTGTTGGGACCGCGACTATCGGAACCGCTTGGCATCGATTGGGCTCTTTCGGTGTGTGGGCTTGAGGTGTGGCGCGCCCGCGCATGAAGGTACGCGGTGGTAGCTCGGGCATTACCACTGTACTTTCCGAGTCTGAGGGCAAACTTGGAGAGTGGCGTGCGACACGCCACAGCGGCCTCGACTAGCTTCGCCGAGCGCGAGGCGTGAGGCGAGTCTCCACTTCCGGTGTCCAGGCAATAGGATGAATACCTGTGACTCCAGCTGACCTTGCCGAACTGCTCCGCGGAACCGCAGCGAGCGTCCTTGCCGATCGTGGCCTCGACGTATCCGTGCTGCCCGAAACCCTTACCGTCGAGCGACCACGCAACCCCGAGCACGGCGACTACGCCACCAACATTGCCATGCAGGTAGCCAAGAAGGTCGGCACGAATCCCCGCGAGCTGGCGGGCTGGATCGCCGAAGCCCTCACCGCTGCCGACGGAATCGAATCCGCCGAGATCGCCGGACCCGGCTTCCTCAATATCAGGCTCGACAAGGATGCCCAGGGCGCGATCGTCGTGTCGGTTCTCGAAGCCGGTGCGTCGTACGGCTCGGGTGACTCCCTCGCCGGCAAGAAGATCAACCTCGAATTCGTCTCGGCCAACCCCACCGGACCGATTCACCTCGGTGGAACCCGTTGGGCCGCAGTCGGAGACGCGCTCGGACGCATTCTGTCCGCGCAGGGTGGATTGGTCACACGTGAGTACTACTTCAACGATCACGGTGCCCAGATCGACCGCTTCTCGCGCTCGCTGATCGCTGCAGCGAAGGGTGAACCTGCTCCGGAAGACGGTTACGCCGGTGCATACATCGCCGACATCGCCGCCTCGGTTCTGAAGCAGCGTCCCGACGTCATGGACCTGCCCGCCGACGAGCAGCAGGAAACCTTCCGCGCCATCGGTGTCGAATTGATGTTCACGCACATCAAGCAGACCCTCCACGACTTCGGCGTCGACTTCGACGTCTACTTCCACGAGAACTCGCTCTTCGAATCCGGTGCGGTCGAGAAGGCCGTCGAATCCCTCAAGGGTTCGGGCAACCTCTTCCACGAAGACGGTGCGTGGTGGCTCAAGAGCACCGACTACGGCGACGACAAGGACCGCGTCGTCATCAAGAGCGACGGCAACGCCGCTTACATCGCCGGTGACATCGCCTACTTCCAGAACAAGCGTGCCCGCGGATTCGACCTCTGCATCTACATGCTCGGTGCCGACCATCACGGATACATCGGCCGTCTCAAGGCTGCCGCCGCCGCTTTCGGTGACGATCCGGACACCGTCGAGGTGCTGATCGGCCAGATGGTCAATCTCGTCAAGGACGGCACCGCCGTCAAGATGAGCAAGCGTGCAGGCACCGTCATCACCCTCGACGACCTGGTCGAGGCAATCGGCGTCGACGCCTCGCGCTACGTCATGATCCGATCGTCTGTCGACTCCAGCATCGACATCGACCTGGACCTGTGGACGAAGACCAGCAGCGAGAACCCGGTCTATTACGTCCAGTACGCGCACGCCCGCCTTTCCGCGATCGCCCGCAACGCCGCAGACCTCGGACTCTCGGCCGACGCGAGCCACCTCGCCCTGCTCACCGTCGAGCAGGAGGGTGATCTCATCCGCACGATCGGCGAGTACCCGCGCGTCGTGTCGAGCGCAGCGAATCTGCGTGAGCCGCACCGTATTGCCCGCTACCTCGAAGAACTCGCGGGTGCGTACCACCGCTTCTACGGCGCGTGCCGCATCCTTCCGCAAGGCGACGAAGACGCCACTGACGTGCATCGCGCACGTCTGGCTCTTTGCGCCGCCACCCGACAGGTCCTGGCCAACGGCCTAGAACTGCTCGGCGTCACCGCACCGGAGCAAATGTGAACGCGCACCCAGCCGGCCCCAAACATGCCGAGCAGTTGCAGGCCCCCGGCTTGCCCGACCGTCCGGCCACCCCCGAAGCCTTCGGTGAACTCTCACCGCAGGTGTGGCCGCGCAACGCTTCTCGCGGTGACGACGGCGAAGTGACCCTCGCGGGTGTCAAGGTCAGTGAACTTGCCGAAAAATACGGCACCCCGCTGTTCGTCATCGACGAGGACGACTTCCGCTCGCGCTGCCGTGACATGGCCCGCGCCTTCGGCCCGGATGCCAAGGTGCACTACGCATCCAAGGCGTTCCTCTGCGGCGAGATCGCACGCTGGGTTGCCGAAGAAGGCCTCTCGCTCGACGTCTGCTCCGGCGGCGAACTGGCGATCGCGTTGCACGCGGACTTCCCGGCCGAGCGAATTGCCATGCACGGCAACAACAAGTCCGTCGCCGAACTGACCGCCGGCGTCGCCGCAGGTGTGGGGCACGTCGTGCTCGACTCGGCGATCGAGATCGACCGCCTCGATCGCGTCGCCGGTGAGGCCGGTGTCGTTCAGGACGTGTTGATCCGCCTGACCGTCGGCGTCGAAGCGCATACCCACGAATTCATCTCCACCGCACATGAAGACCAGAAGTTCGGCTTCTCGCTGGCTGGGGGAGCGGCAATCGACGCGGTCCGCCGCGTCTTCGCCGCCGAAAACCTGCGACTGGTCGGACTGCACAGCCATATCGGCTCGCAGATCTTCGACGTCGACGGTTTCGAGGTGGCAGCGCACCGCGTGATCGGATTGCTCCGCGAGGTTGTCACCGAGTTCGGCGTCGAGAAGACCAAGCAGATTTCGATCATCGACCTCGGCGGCGGCATGGGGATCTCGTACATCCCGTCCGACGACCCTCCGCCCGTCGACGAACTGGCAGCAAAGCTCGGTCACATCGTGCGCAACGAGTCCGCACTGGCCGGACTGCCGGAGCCGACGCTTGCCGTCGAACCCGGCCGCGCCATCGCCGGACCGGGCACGGTGACGCTCTACGAGGTCGGCACCATCAAGGACGTCACGGTGGGTAGCTCGCTGACACGCCGCTACATCAGCGTCGACGGCGGGATGAGCGACAACATCCGCACGTCCCTCTACGGTGCGGAGTACGAAGCCAAGTTGGTTTCGCGAACTTCCGAGGCTGATCCCGTCGTTGCACGTATCGTCGGTAAGCACTGCGAGTCCGGTGACGTGGTCATTCGGGACACCTGGATGCCCGAGGACGTCGGGCCCGGTGATTTACTAGCGGTAGCAGCGACCGGTGCATACTGCTATTCGATGTCGAGCAGGTACAACCTGCTCACCCGCCCAGCCGTGGTGGCGGTGCGTGACGGAGTCTCACGCGTGATTCTGCGGAGGGAAACAGTGGAAGATCTGCTCAGCTTGGAGGTATCGCAGTGACGAGCGAATCGGCGCATCGCGCTATCGGTGTGGCCGTTCTCGGCCTCGGCAACGTCGGGAGCGAGGTCGTCCGGATCATTCGTGAGCAGGCCGAGGAACTCGAAGCCCGCGTCGGCGCCCCGTTGGAACTGCGGGGAGTTGCCGTTCGTCGTATCGGCTCGGACCGCGGAATTCCCGAGGAACTGCAGACGACGGACGCCGAGTCCCTGGTCGGTCGTGACGACGTCGACATCGTCGTCGAGGTGATCGGCGGAATCGAGCTCCCTCGCAAGCTGATTCTCTCCTCGCTCAATTCCGGTAAGTCGGTCGTCACCGCAAACAAGGCGCTGCTCGCGGACCACACCGGTGAATTGGCGGAGGCTGCAGAGGCCAACTCGGTCGACTTGTACTTCGAGGCCGCTGTTGCCGGCGCGATCCCCGTGATCCGTCCGCTCACGCAGTCCTTGGCCGGAGACCGTGTCAACAAGGTCGCCGGAATCGTGAACGGCACCACCAACTTCATCCTTTCGGCGATGGACGAGACCGGCGCCGACTACGAGGAGACACTGGCCGAAGCCGGACGCCTGGGTTACGCGGAAGCCGATCCAACCGCGGACGTCGAAGGCTACGACGCTGCGGCGAAGGCTGCGATCCTCGCGTCGATCGCATTCCACACCCGCGTCACTGCCGCGGACGTGTACCGCGAAGGAATCTCCACGATCACCTCTGCCGACCTGGCGTCGGCGAAGGCACTCGACTGCACGATCAAGTTGCTCTCGATCTGCGAGCGCATCGTCACGCCCAAGGGCAAGGAGCGGATTTCCGCTCGCGTGTACCCGGCGCTGGTTCCCCTCAGTCACCCGCTCGCTTCGGTGAACGGCGCGTTCAACGCCGTTGTCGTGGAAGCAGAGAACGCCGGCCGGCTCATGTTCTACGGCCAGGGCGCAGGCGGCGCCCCCACCGCTTCCGCGGTGATGGGTGACTTGGTGATGGCGGCGCGCAACAAGGTTCACGGCGGCCGCGGCCCCCGCGAGTCCAAGTACGCCAAGCTCAAGGTCGCCCCGATGGGCGACATCCTCACGCGCTACTACGTGAACATGGAGGTCGCGGACAAGGAAGGTGTGCTGTCCGCAGTCGCCGCCGAGTTCGCCAAGCACGGCGTGAGCATCTCCGTCGTCCGCCAGGAGGGCGCCGGCGCCGGCGCGCGTCTGGTGGTCGTCACTCATGTAGCAACCGACGCGGCTCTGTCCGAGACCGTGGCGGCCCTCAACGAACTCGAATTCGTCACCGCTGTGACCAGCGTGCTGCGACTGGAAGGCACTGAACAATGACCGGCATCGTCAACCCCGTCCACAAGGCATGGCCGGGTCTCATCGAGGCATACCGGGACCGTCTCGCGATCGGTGACAACTGGAAGACCGTCACCTTGCGCGAAGGTGGCACCCCGCTCCTGCCGGCCGGCCACCTCTCCGAGATCACCGGCTGCGACGTCTACCTCAAGGTCGAGGGTCTCAACCCCACCGGTTCCTTCAAGGACCGCGGCATGACGATGGCCGTCACCGACGCCTTGGCCCGTGGCCAGCGCGCAGTTCTGTGCGCGTCCACCGGCAACACCTCCGCCTCGGCCGCGGCGTATGCAGCCAAGGCCGGCATGACCTGCGCCGTGCTCATCCCGCAGGGCAAGATCGCCATGGGCAAGCTCGCGCAGGCAGTCATGCACGGCGCCAAGATCATTCAGGTCCAAGGCAACTTCGACGACTGCCTCGAGTTGGCACGCAAGACCACGGCGGAATTCCCCACCATCGGTCTGGTCAACTCGGTCAACCCGGTGCGCATCGAAGGTCAGAAGACCGCGGCATTCGAGATCATGGACGTGCTCGGCAAGGCTCCCGACGTGCACGCCCTCCCGGTCGGAAACGCCGGAAACATCACCGCGTACTGGCGCGGTTACTCGGAGTACTACGCGGACGGTCTGACCACGGTGAAGCCCCGCATGCTCGGCGTTCAGGCTGCCGGTGCGGCTCCGCTGGTCAACGGCGCACCCGTCAAGGATCCCGAAACCATCGCTACCGCAATCCGAATCGGTTCCCCCGCTTCCTGGAACGGCGCTGTCGCCGCGAAGGAAGAGTCGAACGGTGCGTTCCGTGCCGCCACCGACGAGAAGATCCTCGAGGCTTACCGTCTGATCGCCGCCACCGAGGGCGTCTTCGTCGAACCGGCGTCGGCAGCCAGCGTCGCCGGCCTGCTCGCCGCACGTGCAGAGGGCTGGCTCGAGCCGGGCCTGACCGTCGTGTGCACGGTGACCGGTAACGGTCTCAAGGATCCTGACACGGCTTTGAAGGGTATGCCGAACGTCGAGCCGATCGGTGTCGATCCCGTTGCCGTTGCGGCTGCCCTCGAGCTTGCATAGTGTCCGTGGATTCATCGACCACTCCGCGGAATCCGGTGTCTGACATGACTATAACCCTGCCTATCGGTCTTTCGGTGACTGCTCGCGTCCCGGCCTCGAGTGCAAACTTGGGGCCGGGGTTCGACACCCTCGGTCTGGCGTTGGGGTTGTACGACGAAATTGTGGTCACCACAACGGATTCAGGTCTCCAGATTCGCGTCGAGGGTGAAGGTGCTGCCGACGTCCCTTGGGGTCCTTCGCATCTCGTGGTTCGCGCAATCGAGCGTGGTCTCGAAGCGGCTGGAGTGTGGGCAAGTGGCCTGGACGTGTTGTGCCGCAACGCGATCCCGCATTCACGCGGGCTGGGGTCCTCGGCTTCCGCGGCCGTCGGCGGACTCGCTGCGGCCAACGGTCTGGCACGTGCGCTCGATGCCGAGATCGGTTTGACGGAAGAGCAGTTGGTTCAGCTCTCTTCCGAGTTCGAAGGTCACCCGGACAACGCGTCTGCCAGTGTTCTCGGCGGCGCAGTCGTCTCGTGGAGTTGCCCGCCGGCCGTCGAAGGCGACGAGCCGATCTACTCCGCGGCGAAACTCGACGTACATCCCGATATCCGTGCCGTTGCACTGGTTCCCGAGGAACGGTCGTCCACCGCACACACCCGTGGGCTCCTGCCCGAATTGGTTCCGCACCAGGATGCGTCGTTCAACGCAAGCCGCAGTGCACTGGCCGTCGTCGCGCTCACGGCTCGGCCTGATCTGTTGATGGCAGCTACCGAAGATCGCCTGCATCAAGCACAGCGCGCGCCCGCTCTACCGCTCACGACTCGGTGGATCGGCATCCTGCGTGAGGCAGGCATCGCTGCGACCGTTTCTGGAGCAGGTCCCACCGTGTTGGCGCTCAGCACAGAACCTTTCCCCGTCGAACTCGCCGAAGCGGCGCGGGCAGACGGACTCCGTGTGCTCGAATTGGACATCGCCGACGGCGTCGAAGTATCCACGACCACGGTCTGATCCCCGCCTTGGTCCTGGTGATCGCGCACTACCGATCGGTAGTGAACTGACACACCCAGTCGTCCAAATTCTTGCCGGACTCAGGTTTGGGCGCTATCCTGGGCTATGTCCGTACATCGTGCGCGTCAGTCGCCGGTGCATCACCAGGGGGCAAAACTCCTTCCCAATCGGGGTCCACAGTCCTTGGCATGATTCTCGCAGGCATGATCCTCGCGCTTGTACCTTCTCCGAAGGTTTGGATCCTCCGCGGATCGAACACTCAGAGGTTCCACAACTCTGGGGTTCACCACACGGGGGAGTGAATCGACGACGAAGGCGCGTTGGGCAGGTTTGCGAGCGCATGAAAAGTTTGAGGCGAGAGTTTCCGACAATCATGTGACGGCGGACAAGCCGGCAGTTCTGGACAGCAACCACGTACGGCACCACCGAGTTCGGTATTCAATCGAACTGCGGGACGAACCCTCGACTTTGCGCAGTGCGAGTGAGGGAAGGAAAGGACCTCCGTGACCGATACGGACCTCATCGCCACTTCTGCACCCGCCGGGTCGGAATCAGGCGACAATTCTCAGGCGTCATCTTCAGCATCGAACGGTGCGGTGGCGACCTCCACGAAGCGTGCGGAAACGCGTCGTGGTGCCGGACTCTCCGGCATGGTGCTCACCGAACTCCGCACTCTTGCGGGTGAACTGGGCATCAAAGGCACTTCCGGTATGCGCAAGGGCGACCTGATCGCAGCCATCAAGGAGCGCCAGGGCGGCAGCGCAAAGGCTGCACCCGCACAGAGCGAACTCACGCTCGACGACGCACCCGTTGCGCGCACTCGTGCCAAGAGCACTCGCGCCGCACGCACCGAAACCCCCGCAGCCGAAACAGCTCCGGCAGCCGAATCGGCTCCTGCCGAGGCCGCGCCTGCGCGTACCGAATCCGCCGAGGATTCCGATCAGAGCGCACCCCGTCGCGGACGTCAGCGTCGCGGCGCCGCTCGTCGCGCGGGTTCACCCGACCAGGGTGAACTGAGCATCGAGCAGGAAGCACCTTCGGCCAAGTCCGACGCGGACACCGCGAAGGCCGCCGATACCTCGAAGGCCAACGAGACCGCCCAGGCTGAGGCTCCGGCCGAGCGGCCGGCACGCACCGAGGGCAAGGCCGACGCTGATCAGGCTCCCGCTGAGCAGGGCAACGAGCGTCCCCGCCGCGAGCGCAACCGCGACAACCAGGGCCAGCGCGACAACCAGGGCCAGCGCGACAACCAGGGCCAGCGCGACCACCAGGGCCAGCGCGACAACCAGGGCAACCGGGGCAACCAGGACCGTCAGGATCGCGGTAACCAGAACAACGCAGGCCAGAACAACGCCGGTCCGCGTACCGACAACCGCAACAACGGCCCGGACGACGACGAAGAGGGTGGACGCGGACGCCGCGGACGCCGCTTCCGTGAGCGTCGTGGCCGTGGTCGCGACCGCGGTGAGGGTGGCGCACCCAACGATTCGCGCGAGACCGAGATCCGTGAGGACGACGTCCTGCAGCCGGTCGCCGGCATCCTCGACGTCCTCGACAACTACGCCTTCGTGCGTACGTCCGGGTACCTCGCCGGTCCCAACGACGTCTACGTCTCCATGAACCTGATCCGCAAGAACGGCCTTCGCCGTGGCGACGCCATCACCGGTGCCGTCCGGGTCTCGCGTGACGGTGAGCAGGGCAGTCAGCGTCAGAAGTTCAACCCACTGGTCCGTATCGACACGGTCAACGGCGGCGACGTCGAGGCAGCGAAGAAGCGCCCCGAGTTCAACAAGCTCACGCCGCTGTACCCGAACCAGCGTCTGCGCCTCGAGACCGAGCAGCACATTCTCACGACGCGTGTCATCGACCTGGTGATGCCCATCGGTAAGGGTCAGCGTGCCCTCATCGTGAGCCCTCCCAAGGCGGGTAAGACCAGCGTGTTGCAGGCGATCGCGAATGCCGTCGCCACCAACAATCCTGAGTGCTACCTGATGGTCATCCTCGTGGACGAGCGTCCCGAGGAAGTGACCGACATGCAGCGCAGCGTGAAGGGTGAGGTCATTTCCTCCACCTTCGACCGTCCGCCGGGAGATCACACCGCAGTTGCCGAGCTAGCAATCGAGCGTGCGAAGCGCCTGGTCGAGATGGGTAAGGACGTCGTCGTACTGCTCGACTCCATCACGCGTCTGGGTCGTGCGTACAACAACTCCTCGCCGGCATCGGGACGCATCCTCTCCGGTGGTGTCGACTCGACGGCCCTGTACCCGCCGAAGCGTTTCCTCGGTGCTGCCCGCAACATCGAGAACGGTGGATCGCTCACCATCATCGCTACCGCAATGGTCGAGACCGGATCCACCGGCGACACCGTGATCTTCGAAGAGTTCAAGGGCACCGGCAACGCCGAGCTCAAGCTCGATCGCAAGATCGCCGAACGCCGCGTGTTCCCGGCCGTGGACGTCAACCCGTCCAGCACGCGTAAGGACGAGCTGCTCCTGAGCCCGGACGAAGCTGCGGTGCTGCACAAGCTCCGCCGCGTCCTGTCCGGTCTGGACTCGCATCAGGCCATCGATCTGCTGATTGATCGACTGAAGAAGAGCAAGAACAACCTCGAGTTCCTGATGCAGGTCTCCAAGACCGCACCGGGTGCGATCGACGACTGATCGACTCGACGTCAAAAGGCCCACAACCAGCTGGTTGTGGGCCTTTTGCATGGGCGGAACAAAACCGAGGGGCAGTGCGTTGACACCTTCGTACAGCCACCCCGAGGCGTGCGAGACGCGGATTATCTGGTGAGGTACCGCATCTGGCATACTGAACGGCCGAGTCCGGTTCCGGTTCACGATGTCGATTGGCGACGTCGACCCGGCGACCATTGAAAGGGACACCATGAAGGCAGGAATCCACCCAACTTACGTAGCGACCACCGTCGTCTGCGGTTGCGGTAACACGTTCGAGACCCACAGCACCAAGGAGTCCGGACGCATCAACGTCGAGGTTTGCTCGCAGTGCCACCCGTTCTACACGGGCAAGCAGAAGATTCTCGACACCGGTGGACGCGTCGCTCGCTTCGAGGCTCGCTACGGCAAGCGCGCAGACAGCAAGGTCCCGGCCACCGAGTCCTAGCTGTTCCGCCGACGCCCGATCTGCCATGCGCAGATCGGGCGTCGGCTTTTTTGTGCCTGTACTCGGTTTGCGCGTTTCCCGGGTCCCGGCGTCGAAATACCTTCAAGCGCGCACCGTAGGAATCGAAACTCAGAGCGGAGCGAACCATGGCAGGCGCAACCCAGCCCTCGGCCATCGACGACATCTTGGCGGAGCACGCCGGTCTCGAAGCACAGATGTCCGATCCGGCGCTGCACAACGACCCTGCGGCCGCCAGGCGCGTCGGTAAGCGCTTCTCCGAGCTCTCGCCGATCATGTCGACGTACAACAAGCTCACGGCTGCGCAGGACGATCTGGAAGCCGCGCGCGAACTAGCCGCCGACGATTCCAGCTTCGCCGCCGAGATCCCCGATCTCGAAGCCGAGGTCACGCAGCTCGAGCAGACGCTGACCGATCAGTTGGCGCCACGTGATCCGCACGACGGCGACGACATCGTCCTCGAAGTGAAGTCCGGTGAGGGCGGCGAAGAATCCGCGCTCTTCGCCTCGGACCTGGCCCGCATGTACGTCCGGTACGCGGAACGGCACGGCTGGCGCGTCGAGATTCTCGACGCGACGGTCTCCGATCTCGGCGGATACAAGGAAGCCACGCTGTCGATCAAGAGCAAGTCCGACACCCCTGACGGAGTGTGGGCGCGGCTGAAGTTCGAGGGCGGCGTTCACCGCGTCCAGCGAGTGCCCGTCACCGAATCTCAGGGACGCGTTCACACTTCGGCCGCCGGCGTTCTGGTGTACCCGGAACCCGAAGAGGTCGAGCAAGTCCAGATCGACGAAAGTGACCTGCGTATCGACGTCTACCGTTCGTCCGGCAAGGGCGGTCAGGGCGTCAACACGACGGACTCCGCTGTTCGAATCACGCACCTTCCGACCGGCATCGTCGTCACCTGTCAGAACGAGCGTTCACAGCTTCAGAACAAGGCTCGCGCCATGCAGGTGCTCGCAGCCCGTTTGCAGGTAGTCGCCGAGGAGGCCGCGGACGCAGAAGCGTCGGCAGGTCGCCAGAGTCAGGTTCGGACGGTGGACCGTTCGGAGCGCATCCGCACCTACAACTTCCCCGAGAACCGCATCACCGATCACCGCATCGGATTCAAGTCACACAACCTCGACGCGGTGCTCGACGGTGACCTCGACGCACTCCTCGACGCATTGGGCAAGGCGGACCGAGAGGCGCGTCTCGCGGCCGAGTAGATGCAGACCATGACTGACCTTCCTCCCGCCGGGAACTCGGTGAACCGCGTGTCGGTCGAGCGTGGCAGGCTGTACCCGTGAGTCGACTTCCACTTCGTTTGGCGCTGATCGAAGCTGCAAAACAGCTCGACGCCGCAGGTGTGCCCAGCCCACGCACCGACGCCGAGTTGTTGGCGTCCCACCTGCTCGGGGTCGAACGCACGCGCCTCGGGTTGATCCCGTTGGTCGATCCCGAGGTCATCGCGGCGTTCGACGAGTTGGTTGCGCAACGAGTGAAGCGGATTCCGTTGCAGCACATCATCGGAGTCGCGTCGATGGGCAACATCGACGTCGCTGTCGGCCCGGGTGTCTTCATTCCGCGGCCCGAAACCGAACTGCTCATGGGTTGGGCGCTCTCGTTCCTCGAAGGTTGCGGAAGTAAGCCGCCGGTAGTCCTGGACCTGTGCACGGGATCGGGTGTCCTCGCGCTGTCCATCGCCGAGGCTCGCCCCGACGCAGTCGTGCACGCCGTGGAGAAGGAGCCCGCCGCGCTGGCGTGGGCGCGTCGTAACGCCGCCGACCGCGAGGCCGCCGGTGATACGCCGATCCATCTGCATCAGGGCGATGTCACCGATCGGAACCTGTTGCCAGGGCTCGAGGGCGGCGTCGATCTGGTCGTTTCCAATCCGCCGTACATCCCCGAAGGCGCGCAATTGCAGCCTGAGGTCATCGATTACGACCCACACACCGCGCTGTTCGGTGGTGCCGACGGCCTGTCCGTCATCAAACCCATGATCAGCAATATCGCGCGGTGGCTTCGTATCGGTGGTGCGGCAGGCATCGAGCACGACGACACTAACGGTGACGGCGTCGCTGCGCTGTTCTCGGCGCGTCGGGTATTCGGCGAGGTCGCGCAGCATCCCGATCTTGCCGGTCGTCCGCGATTCGTCGTCGCCAGACGCGTCGCCACCGACGTCGAAGCCCAGCGGAATCGAACGCCCGAAGCGCAGAGTGAAAGGATGGCTGAGTGAGCACCGTGTACGACTGCAGTCAGACAGATTCCCGAACCGCAGGCTTGGCCGCCGCGAAGAACGCGCTCAAGGCCGGCCGACTCGTAGTTCTCCCTACCGACACCCTCTACGGACTCGCCGCCGACGCGTTCGACAGCGAAGCTGTCACAAGTTTGTTGCGCGCCAAGGGCCGCGGACGAGACATGCCCGTCCCGGTTCTGGTCGGATCGTGGAACACCATCGACGGACTCGTCTACAGCGTGCGCCCGCAGGCGCGGGATCTGATCCGCGCGTTCTGGCCCGGCGGACTGAGCTTGGTCGTCGAGCAGGCACCGTCACTTGCCTGGGACCTGGGCGATACCCGCGGAACCGTCATGCTTCGTATGCCCCTGCACCCGGTTGCCCTCGAATTGTTGCGCGATGTCGGACCGCTTGCCGTCTCTAGCGCCAACATTTCGGGGCGTCCGCCGGCCACCACCGCCGAGGAAGCCCGCGATCAGCTGGGCGGCTCTGCCAGCGTGTACCTCGACGGAGGCAAGGCCGAACATGCCGTTGCTTCCACGATCGTCGACCTGACCGGCAATTCACCGCGTATCTTGCGAGTGGGTGCCGTCTCGGCAGAATCCATCGCCGAGGTATTGGGCACCAGTCCGGAAAGCCTCGTAGAGGGAGTTTCGTAACGATGGTCGGCGCCGGCGGCGAGCGCGCGGGGGAATCCACGTACTGGGGACCGGATTTCGGTGAGCTTGCCACGGCAGACCCCGAGATCGCGGCTATTGCGCTGGCCGAACTCGAGCGTCAGCGCGGCGGGCTTCAACTCATCGCGAGCGAGAACTTCACCAGCCCCGCGGTACTGGCAGCCTTGGGTTCGACCCTGAGCAACAAGTATGCCGAGGGCTATCCGGGTCGGCGTTACTACGGCGGGTGCGAGTACGTCGACGCAGCCGAGAATCTGGCGATCGACCGGGCAAAAGCACTGTTCGGCGCTGACCACGTCAACGTCCAAACGCATTCGGGGGCCGCTGCGAACCTCGCGGTATACGCCGCATTCGCCAAGCCCGGCGACACCGTACTGGCGATGAGTCTGCCGCACGGTGGGCATCTGACTCACGGGTCTCGGGTCAGCTTTTCGGGGCAGTGGTTCACTACCGTTCCCTATCACGTCGATTCAGCCACCGAATTGATCGACTACGACGAGGTTCGCGCCCTGGCTCTGGCGCACAAGCCGAAGATCGTCGTCGCCGGCGCGACCGCGTACTCCCGCACCATCGACTTCGCAGCCTTCCGCTCGATCGCAGACGAGGTCGGTGCGATCCTGTGGGTCGACGCCGCCCACTTCATCGGACTCGTGGCAGGCCGGGCGATACCGTCGTGCGTTCCCTATGCCGACGTGGTCTCCGCGACGACGCACAAGGTCCTCAGAGGCCCGCGCGGTGGAATGATCCTGTGCCGCAGCCAGCATGCCTCGGCTGTCGATCGCGCGGTGTTCCCCTTCATTCAAGGCGGCCCGATGATGCATGCGATCGCCGCGAAGGCGGTTGCCTTCAAAGAAGCGTCGACGCCGGAATATCGTTGGTATGCACAGGAAGTGGTTGACAATGCGTCGGCGCTCGCGCAGTCGTTGGAAGCCCGCGGCCTGCGCACCGTGTCCGGGGGAACCGACACGCATCTGGCGCTTCTCGACCTGCGCGCAATCGGCGTCGCCGGAGTCGACGCCGAGCGTAGGTGCGGACTGGCTTCGATCACGCTCAACAAGAACGCGATTCCGTTCGATCCGCAGTCGCCCGCCGTCACGTCCGGAATCCGCGTCGGATCTGCGGCCGTCACGACCCAGGGTTTCAACCGCTCCGACATGAGCGTGGTGGGGGAGTTGATCGCGCGCGCAGTTGTCGCGGACCCCGCCACCACGTCTGGAGAGGCCGAGTTGGCAGCAGTTGCCGACGGCGTTCGCGAATTGGTCCGGGCAAAGCCTGCCTATGCCCGCCAGACGGGTGATCTCGCGCAGTGATCACTTCCTACGAGGCGACCACGTATCTGGCACAGGGTGGCGGGGGAGCGGGTGTTCCCATCCGTGAACTTTTGCTCGTGCTGTGTACGGCGGCGGTGGTGACCTACCTGGCGACTGGCGCTGTCCGGTTGTTGGCGCTGCGGTTCGGCGCTGTCGCGATTCCTCGTGATCGGGACGTTCACGTCGAGCCGATTCCGCGCCTCGGTGGCGTCGGAATGTACATCGGCATGGCTGTCGGTCTGCTGTTCGCGCAGCAATTACCGGCGCTCACAAGAGGTTTCGGCTTCGGTAGTCCAGATGTACACGCTGCGCTCGTCGCGGGCGCCGTCATCGTCCTCGTAGGCGTGATCGACGACAGGTGGGGCCTCGACGCTCTCACCAAGTTCGTGGGTCAGGTGACTGCTGCCGGAGTTCTTGTGGTGATGGGCGTCAGTTGGTTCATCATCTACAACCCTTTCGGTGGTGACGGTGGGTCCACGATCATCCTCGATCAGATTCAATCGGGACTGTTCACGGTGGCTATCGCCGTGGCGACCATCAACGCGATGAACTTCGTCGACGGTCTCGACGGATTGGCCGCCGGTTTGGGCCTCATCGCGGCCTTGGCGATCCTCATCTTCTCGATCGGTCTTCTCCACGATCAGGGCGGCGACGCGAGCGTCTATCCGCCGGCGATGATCGCGGCAGCCTTGGCAGGCGCTTGTCTCGGATTTCTTCCGCACAACTTCAATCCAGCGCGCATTTTCATGGGCGATTCCGGATCGATGTTGATCGGTCTGATGCTGGCTGCGATCTCCACCAGCGCATCCGGTCGTATTCCACTCACTGCCTACGGAACCCGCGACCTCGTCGGCCTTCTCGCGCCGTTGTTGCTGGTCGGGGCTGTGATGTTCATCCCGATGCTGGACATGCTCCTGGCCGTGATCCGCCGGACGAAAGCGGGCGTCAGTCCGTTCAGTCCGGACAAGATGCACCTGCATCATCGCCTCCTGCAAATCGGACACACGCACCGACGAGTTGTGCTGGTCATCTACCTGTGGGTCAGCGTTCTGGCCTTCGGAGCCGTCGGATCCTCGCTGCTCAATCGTCAGCTGGTTGTCGTACTCGTCGCGGCCGGGCTGGTGCTTGCCTTGTTCTTCACCGCTGTGCCGTCCCTGATCGACCGCAAGCAGCAGCGGCGCTAGCCAAGTTTCCTTATCCATTACCCTTGGGCATCGTGACGAACACGCCGCAGCCTGTACCTGCCTCGCAACCCATCCCTGATTCGACCGCCGCCATGAAGTCGGCCGTGAAGTGGGGTGTGATGGGGCTGATCGCGCTGGCCGTGGTCGGCGCGCTCCTGGGCGGGCTCTTCGCCGGCAAGGAAGGCGTCTACGGCGCTTTGATCGGAGCAGCCGTCGGCGGCGGGTTCATCCTGTTCACGGCGCTGGGCGTGCTGCTCACAGCGAAGTTGCCTGCGCTCACGGCCGGTGCAGTTCTTCTCGGCACGTGGCTGCTGAAGATGATTCTCGCGATGGTTGTTCTCTTTGTCCTCTCGGACATGGATTTCTACAACAAGACCGCTCTCGTCCTGGTCATCATCATGTCGCTGGTCGTCGTGCTCGGTGCGGAGACATACGGCGTTCTCGGAACCAAAACTCCGTACGTCGATCCCACTCCCAGCAGCAACGTCGACGACGACGAGTAGTACTACAAGAGGTAACTAATCGGACTTCCAGGTACCCCATCTACACAATGTCGTAGATGACTTGATAAGGTTCGGTTCAAGCGAGAGCAATGGTGGGCCGAGTAACACTCAGCCGACGATGCCATGTGCTCGCAGGTGGTCGAAATTCTGACCACTGAGTCGACGAGAGTCGCCGACACCGACAGACGCCAGGCCCCCTCTAGGGTTCTCCAGCTGCTGACGAATGCGCGAGTCGAACTTGTCGACTTGTAGATCGTCAATGTCCGATCGAACCGCAGTCAATGATGGCTGCGGACCGACTACGGGAGAGAACGCTGAGCGTCACCACCCTGGCCGCGGATGAATTCCATGCGCCGTCACTAGACGATTTTTTCCCGCCCTCCGTGTTGATTCACGCGGGCCCCTTCGAGCTCGACCGTCTGATGCTGATTCGTCTGCTGATGTCGGTGCTGGTCGCAGCCTTCTTCGTGATCGCGATGCGCAGCCCTCGATTGGTTCCCCGTGGGATGCAGAACGCCGCTGAGCTCGCGCTCGACTTCGTTCGTATCAACATCGCCGAGGAGATCCTGGGCAAGGAACAGGGCAAGCGCTTCCTGCCGGTCATCACGACGATCTTCTTCATCGTGGTCGCCAGCAACCTGGCCAGCATCATTCCTTTCCTGAACATCTCGCCGAACGCACGAATCGGTATGCCCCTGGTACTCGCGGCGCTCGCCTACATCGTGTTCAACTACGTCGGAATCAAGAAGTACGGCTTCTTCAAGTACGTCAAGAGCAGCATCGTCGTTCCCGGCGTTCCGCTGCCCCTGCACTTCTTGTTGGTGCCCATCGAGTTCATCTCGACCTTCATCCTGCGCCCGTTCACGCTGATGGTTCGTCTCATGGCCAACATGTTGGCCGGCCACATCCTGCTGGTGCTGTTCTTCAGCGCGACGAACTACTTCTTCTTCGTGTCCGGCGGATTCCAGGCGATCTTCGGCGTTCCGTCGATCATCGCCGGTATCGCATTCACGTTCTTCGAGCTGCTGGTCATCTTCCTGCAGGCTTACGTGTTCGCGTTGCTGACCGCGGTGTACATCGAACTGGCGCTCCACGCCGACGAGCACTGACCTTTTACCTCCTCACCAGCTACACCAAGAACTGAGCCTCTTGCCGAATCCGGCAGAGGTCAACAGAAAGGGAATGGAACACCATGAGCATCGCTTACCTCGCTCAGGAAGTTGTCGAGACCAAGTCGCGCGGCTACGGAGCCATCGGCTACGGCCTCGCAGCAATCGGCCCCGGCATCGGCGTGGGCATCGTTGTGGGCAAGGCAATCGAAGGCATGGTCCGCCAGCCCGAGATGGCCGGCCAGGTTCGTACCACCATGTTCCTCGGTATTGCATTCACCGAGGCCCTCGCATTGATCGGCCTTGTCGCCGGTTTCATTTTCTAAGACAGACATGGGAGCCACCTTCGCAGTGCTCGCGGCAACAGAGGAGACACACAATCCTCTCTTGCCCGAGACATACGACATCGTGTGGTCCGCGGTTGCGCTCGTCGTAGTCGGTTTTGTCTTCTGGAAGCTCGTTCTTCCGAAGTTCCAGAAGGTCTTGGCCGAACGCACCGAGCAGATCGAGGGCGGCATCAAGAAGGCCGAAGACGCACAGGCAGAGGCAGCGGCCGCGCTCGAGCAGTACCGCGCGCAGCTCGCCGAAGCTCGTACCGAGGCAGCGCAGATCCGTGAGGAAGCGCGTACCCAGGGTCAGCAGATCATCGCTGACATGAAGGTTCAGGCGCAGGACGAGAGCGACCGCATCGTGGCCGCAGGCCACAGCCAGCTCGTCGCCCAGCGTCAGCAGATCGTCGCTGAGCTCCGCTCGGATCTCGGCAAGACCGCTGTAGACCTGGCCGAGAAGGTCATCGGGGAGTCTCTCGCCGACGACGTGAAGCGCGCCGGAACGGTTGATCGTTTCCTCAACGAGCTCGACACCGTCAGCGCTGATTCAGCCAGGAAGTGAGCAACATGTACGCAGCGAGCCGTGAAGCCTTGGCGCAGACTCGTTCTGCGCTGAGCAGTGCCCTGGGCGCCGTCTCTGCAGGAGCGGCAACTGCTGCTTCTGCTCAGGCTGGGTCCGAGCTCTTCTCGGTGGTCGAGGTACTCGACGGCCAGCGCGCTCTTCGCAGCGCGCTGGCTGACGCTTCGGCACCGGCCGCTGGTCGCCAGGCTTTGGTAGAGCAGTTGTTCTCCGGAAAGGTCGGCGCCGAGGCGCTCGCCACCGTGAAGGCAGCTGCAGGCCAGGACTGGTCTGCGGCCCGCGACTTGGTCAACTCGCTCGAACTGCTCGGACGTGAAGCTCTGCTCCGCGCCGCAGCCGATCAGAGCCAGTTGGACACCGTTGAGGACGAGCTCTTCCGTCTCGGTCGCATCGTGGCAGGGGATCCCAGCCTGGAGCAGACGCTCTCGGATCTGTCGGTTCCCGCAGCCCGCAAGCGTGAGTTCCTCTCCCGCTTGCTCTACGGCAAGGTCACCGCGGTCACCGAGGCACTCGCCGGACAGGCCGTCGGCCGGTTGAAGTCTGCGCCCGCAGACACTTTCGATCAGCTGTCGAATCTTGCCGCAGCGCAGCGCGATACCACCGTTGCTCACGTTCGCAGCGCCTCGGCGTTGAGCTCGGAGCAGTCGGATCGCTTGGCCAGCACTCTTACCCGCACCTACGGGAAGCCGGTAGCAGTACACGTCGAGGTCGATCCAGAACTCCTCAGCGGCTTGGTCGTCCGGGTGGGCGACGAGGTTATCGACGGCAGCGCAGCGGGTCGACTCGCAGCACTGCGGAAGAACCTCAAGTAGTCCTTCAGCCGAACACATACTCCAGATCTTTTCGAAGACCAGACACCGAGAGCAGGAAAAACATGGCGGAGCTGACGATCTCCTCCGACGAGATCCGTAGCGCGATCGACAACTACACCGCGAGCTACTCCCCGGAGGCCTCCCGTGAGGAGGTCGGCACAGTGACCGACACCAGTGACGGCATTGCGCACGTCTCTGGCCTGCCTTCGGCTATGTCCAACGAGCTGTTGGAGTTCCCCGGTGGAATCGTCGGCGTCGCGCTCAACCTGGATGCCACCGAAATCGGTGCCGTCATCCTTGGCGATTACCAGAACATCCAAGAAGGCCAGGAAGTAAAGCGCACGGGCGACGTTCTGTCGGTTCCCGTCGGCGATGCTTTCCTCGGCCGCGTCATCGACCCGCTGGGTGCGCCCATCGACGGCCTCGGCGAGATCGAGAGCACCGAGAACCGTGCACTCGAACTGCAGGCTGCTTCGGTGCTTGAGCGCCAGCCGGTCGAAGAGCCGCTTCAGACCGGAATCAAGGCTATCGACGCCATGACCCCGATCGGCCGCGGCCAGCGCCAGCTCATCATCGGCGACCGCAAGACCGGCAAGACCGCGGTCTGCATCGACGCCATCCTGAACCAGAAGGCCAACTGGGATTCCGGCGATGTCAACAAGCAGGTTCGCTGCATCTACGTTGCCATCGGTCAGAAGGGTTCCACCATCGCGGGCGTCAAGGCTGCCCTCGAGGAGAAGGGCGCGATGGAGTACACCACCATCGTTGCTGCTCCGGCATCTGATTCCGCAGGCTTCAAGTGGCTCGCACCGTACACCGGCTCGGCCATCGGCCAGCACTGGATGTACCAGGGCAAGCACGTTCTGGTCGTGTTCGACGACCTGACCAAGCAGGCAGAGGCGTACCGCGCCATCTCGCTCCTGCTGCGTCGCCCGCCGGGTCGCGAGGCTTACCCCGGTGACGTCTTCTACTTGCACTCCCGTCTGCTGGAGCGTTCGGCGAAGCTGTCCGACGCACTCGGCGGTGGCTCGCTGACGGCTCTGCCGATCATCGAGACCAAGGCGAACGACGTCTCGGCTTACATCCCGACCAACGTCATCTCCATCACCGACGGTCAGGTGTTCCTCGAGTCCGACCTGTTCAACAAGGGCGTTCGCCCCGCGATCAACGTCGGTATCTCGGTCTCCCGCGTCGGTGGCGCTGCACAGACCAAGGGCATGAAGAAGGTTTCCGGTTCGCTGCGTCTGGAACTGGCTCAGTTCCGTGAGCTCGAAGCGTTCTCCGCCTTCGCATCCGACCTCGACGCTGCCTCCAAGGCTCAGCTCGAGCGCGGTGCCCGTCTGGTCGAGCTGCTCAAGCAGGATCAGTACAGCCCGATCCCCGTCGAGGACCAGATCGTCTCGATCTACCTCGCAGGCGAAGGCATCTTCGACAGCGTTCCGATCGGCGACGTCCGTCGCTTCGAGAAGGAACTGCTCGAAGACCTCAAGCACTCGGCTGCAGGCGTCTACTCCAGCATCAACGGCGGTAAGGCACTCGATGCCGACAACGCTGCTGAGCTGATCGCTGCAACGAACAAGTTCAAGGAAGGCTTCATCGCATCCGACGGAAGCCGGGTCGTGAACGAAGCCGAGGCTGACGCTTTGGGCGCCGACGAGGTCGCGAACGAGCAGATCAACGTCAAGCGCAAGACCGTCAGCAAGTGACGTACGCGCCCATGACACTGCGAATTCCGAAGGGAGAGTGATTGATCGATGGCGAGCATTCTCGAATTGCGGTCTCGTATCAAGTCGGTCAACTCGACCAAGAAGATCACCAAGGCACAGGAACTGATCGCGACTTCGCGTATCACCAAGGCTCAGATTCGCGTCGCCGCGTCCAAGCCGTATGCCGAGGAGATCACGAAGGTACTCACCGAATTGGCGAGTGCGTCTGCTTCGCTCGATCACCCGTTGCTCAACGAGCGTCCGGAGCCCAAGCGGGCTGCTGTGCTTGTTGTCACCAGTGACCGCGGCATGTGTGGTGGCTACAACTCCAACGTCCTCAAGCAGGCAGAAGAGCTCATGGCTCTCCTCCGCAGCGAGGGCAAGGAACCGGTCGTCTACGTGCTCGGTTCCAAGGGACTCGGCTACTACACGTTCCGCGGCCGCGACATCGGTGCAGCGTGGACGGGCTTCTCGCAGGATCCGGGTTACTCGGATGCAGCGAAGGCCAGCCGCCACCTGGTGGAGCTGTTCATGGCTGGATCGGGTAACCAGGTTGCCGCTCCGAACGGTGAAGGCACGATCGAGGGCGTCGACGAGCTCCATATCGTCTACACCCGCTTCGTGTCGATGCTGACGCAGACTCCCGAGGTTCGCCGTATGGCTCCTCTCGAGGTCTTCGTGTCGGAAGAGCGCATCGAACTCGGTGACGACATGCTGAGCAACGGCCACGACGACGACCATGACAATGGCCCCGTCGCGGACTTCAGCTTCGAGCCCGAGCCCGAGAAGCTTCTCGGTGCTCTTCTCCCGAAGTACGTCAGCACTCGTATCTTCTCGTCGCTTCTCGATGCTGCGGCATCGGAGTCGGCAGCCCGTCGTACAGCTATGAAGGCCGCGACGGACAACGCAAACGAACTGGTGAACACGTTGAGCCGTCAGGCCAACCAGGCTCGCCAGGCCCAGATCACCCAGGAAATCAGCGAGATCGTCGGCGGCGCCAACGCGCTCGCCTCGAGCGCAGGAAGTGACTAGCACATGACCGCAGCAGTAACCGAAAACAACGGGGCAGGTTCGGCTTCGGCCGTAGCCGGCCGCGTCGTGCGGGTCATCGGTCCCGTCGTGGACGTTGAATTCCCGCGTGGCGCTGTTCCTGAACTGTTCAACGCCCTGAACGCCGAGATCACGCTTCCCTCGGTCGCCAAGACGCTGACGCTCGAGGTTGCACAGCACCTCGGTGACAACCTGGTCCGCACCGTCTCCATGCAGCCCACCGACGGCCTCGTCCGCGGCACTGCAGTGACCGACTCGGGAAAGCCGATCTCGGTTCCCGTCGGTGACGTAGTCAAGGGCCACGTGTTCAACGCACTGGGCGATTGCCTCGACACCCCGGGCCTCGGCCGCGACGGCGAGCAGTGGGGCATCCACCGCAAGCCACCAGCCTTCGATCAGCTCGAAGGTAAGACCGAGATCCTCGAGACCGGCATCAAGGTCATCGACCTTCTCACCCCGTACGTCAAGGGTGGAAAGATCGGCCTGTTCGGTGGCGCCGGCGTCGGCAAGACCGTTCTGATCCAGGAAATGATCACGCGTATCGCTCGCGAGTTCTCGGGCACCTCGGTGTTCGCAGGCGTCGGTGAGCGTACCCGTGAGGGCACCGACCTCCACCTGGAAATGGAAGAGATGGGCGTCCTCCAGGACACCGCCCTTGTCTTCGGCCAGATGGACGAGCCGCCCGGAACGCGTATGCGCGTCGCCCTGTCCGCACTGACCATGGCGGAGTACTTCCGCGACGTTCAGGGCCAGGACGTTCTGCTGTTCATCGACAACATCTTCCGCTTCACGCAGGCAGGTTCCGAGGTTTCCACCCTCCTCGGCCGTATGCCTTCGGCAGTGGGCTACCAGCCCACGCTGGCGGACGAGATGGGTGAGCTGCAGGAGCGCATCACCTCGACCCGCGGTCGCTCGATCACCTCGCTGCAGGCTATTTACGTGCCCGCCGACGACTACACCGACCCCGCGCCGGCTACGACGTTCGCGCACCTCGATGCCACCACCGAGCTCTCGCGCCCGATTTCGCAGATGGGTATCTACCCCGCTGTGGATCCGCTGAGCTCGACCTCCCGCATCCTGGAGCCCGGCATCGTCGGTGCAGAGCATTTCCGCGTTGCCAACGAGGTCAAGCGCATCCTGCAGAAGTACAAGGAACTGCAGGACATCATCGCCATCCTCGGTATGGACGAGCTTCAGGAAGAGGACAAGGTCCTCGTCGGCCGCGCCCGTCGTATCCAGAAGTTCCTCGGCCAGAACTTCATCGTTGCCGAGAAGTTCACCGGTGAGCCCGGCTCCGTCGTGCCGCTCCGCGACACGATCGAAGCCTTCGACCGCGTCTGCAAGGGCGAGTTCGATCACCTGCCCGAGCAGGCATTCAACAGCTGCGGTGGACTCGACGACGTCGAGGCTGCAGCCAAGAAGATGGCCGGGAAGTAGTCCACGATGGCTGAGATGACCGTAGAACTCGTTGCCGTCGAGCAGCGCTTGTGGTCTGGTTCGGCGACGCTGGTCAGCGCTCAGACCACCGAGGGTGAAATCGGAATCATGCCTGGGCATGAGCCGGTCCTCGGCCAGCTGATCGAGGGCGGAACCGTGTCGATCACCTCGGTCGACGGCGAGCGTATCGTTGCTGCAGTACACGGAGGGTTCCTCTCCGTCACTGCGACGACGGTGACGATCCTTGCCGAGTCCGCGGACATGGCACAGGACATCGACGTCGAGGCAGCCAAGGCTGTCTTGGCCGAGAACTCGGGCGACCTCGAAGCGATTGCGGTCGCCAAGGGTCAGCTCCGGGCCGTCGAGCGCGCGTAAGTTACTCGAGTAAAGCCGCGACGGGAGCCGACGAACAGTGACATTCGGAATGACTGTGTTGATCATTCTGGTTGTGCTGCTCGCGGTTCTCGTCGCGGCTTTTCTGTATCGTCTGCTGGTTCTACGTCGCGGCGGTACCGCTGCACTGCTTCGTGTTCTGCCATCCCCGGGGGACAGCGGGTGGCGTCACGGAATCATTCGCTACGGCGAAACTACCTTCGTCTTTTTCAAACTGTCGAGTCTGCGGCCAGGCCCGGACTCCAGGATTGATCGTCAAGGTATCGAGGTCGAGAGCCGTCGCTCTCCCTCGGGTACCGAATTCGACATCATGAGCGACGACATCGTCGTGGTCAAGGTCAACGACGGCTCGTCGGCCTACGAAATCGCCTTGGACAGTGGAGCATTGACAGCGTTCCTGTCCTGGGTCGAATCGCGGCCGGACGGGCGCGCCCGTAGGCGACGCACCGCCTGACCGGTGCCGCTCAAGCCCCGGCGCCGGGCTTCCAGAGCACATCGCCTTCAGGATTTGCCACTCTTCCCATGATGAAGAGCAGATCCGACAATCTGTTGAGGTATTTCGCGGGGAGGACGCTCGTGTCTTCCGGGTTCGCATGGATGGCGGACCAGGCTGCACGCTCCGCACGCCGCGAGACGGTTCTTGCTACGTGAAGCAGGGCTCCCAGGGCAGTTCCGCCCGGCAGAATGAACGAATTCAACGGTTCCAGTTGCTCATTGAGCTCATCGCACCATCCTTCGAGTCGATCGATGTAGGCCTGAGTCACTCGTAGCGGCGGGTACTTCGGGTTCTCGACCACGGGGGTGGACAAGTCGGCCCCTGCGTCGAAGAGGTCGTTCTGGATCTGGCGCAGCATTGCGAGGAGATTCTCCGGGGGAGTGCCGAGGGCAACGGCCACGCCGATCGCCGCGTTGGTCTCGTCGCAATCCGCGTAGGCGATCAGACGCGGATCATTCTTGGAGACTCGCGAAAAATCACTGAGGCCCGTGGTCCCGTCGTCGCCGGTCCGGGTGTAGATCTTCGTCAGGTGAACAGACATAGGGCTACGGTACCGGCGCGGTGCCGACGAGGTTGTGGCTCTAGGCTGTGAACCGTGAGTGAGCACTTTCTTGTGACCGGGGGTAACCGCCTCGAAGGTGAAGTACTGGTGGGAGGGGCCAAGAACAGTGTGCTGAAGCTGATGGCCGCTGCGCTGTTGGCCGAAGGCACAACTGTCGTGACCAACTGTCCGGACATTCTCGACGTGCCCCTGATGGCGGACGTCTTGCGAGGGCTGGGCTGCGAGGTCGAACTCGAAGACTCCGAAGTGCGGATCACGACGCCGGCCGAGCCGAAATATCACGCTGATTTCGACGCGGTGAAGCAGTTTCGGGCGTCGGTGTGTGTGCTTGGGCCGTTGGTCGCGCGTTGTCGACGCGCTGTTGTCGCACTTCCTGGTGGCGATGCGATCGGTTCGAGGCCACTCGACATGCACCAATCCGGGCTCCGCCTGTTGGGCGCGCGTAGCGAAATCGAACACGGATGTGTCGTTGCCGAGGCAGACGACCTTCACGGCGCGAACATTCGCCTGGTCTTCCCGTCTGTGGGTGCAACCGAGAACATCTTGATGGCAGCAGTGCTCGCCCGAGGTGAAACGGTGATCGACAACGCTGCACGTGAGCCCGAGATCGTGGATCTCTGCAACATGCTCAACGAGATGGGCGCCAAGGTATCGGGCGGCGGAAGTTCGACGCTCACCATTCAAGGCGTCCGCAAGTTGGAACCGACTACGCACCGCGTCATCGGTGACCGGATCGTTGCCGCAACATGGGGTGTCGCTGCCTCCATGACCAGGGGTGACGTCCGCGTTCGCGGGGTGAACCACAAGCATCTCGGGTTGGTCCTCGACAAGCTTCGGACAGCCGGCGCTGAGGTGACTCCCGAGGTCGACGGCTTCCGTGTCATCCAGCGTGAACGGCCCAAAGCAGTCAATTTCGCGACATTGCCTTACCCCGGATTCCCCACCGACCTGCAACCGATGGCAATCGGTTTGGCGGCGGTTGCCGAGGGCACGTCGATGATCACCGAGAACGTATTCGAATCGCGTTTCCGATTTGTCGAGGAAATGATCCGACTCGGCGCCGACGCTCGTACTGACGGTCACCATGCGGTGATCCGCGGAGTTCCAGTGCTGTCGAGTGCGCCGGTGTGGTCTTCGGACATTCGGGCAGGCGCCGGGCTCGTGCTTGCCGGGTTGGTCGCGGACGGAACCACCGAAGTCCACGACATCTTCCACATCGACCGTGGGTACCCGCGATTCGTCGAGAATCTCCGTGGACTCGGGGGAGTGATCGAGCGGGTGGGCACCGAATAGGTATCGGTGCTCGGCGTCACACTCGGGCCTATTCGCAGTTGGCGGAAAGGCTCAACTGTCTGACCTGGCCTTGGCTGGTGAATCGATGTTGTGACCAGGCGATTTGTGAATTGATCGAAGGTTCGCGTAACTTATTCCAAGTCAGAGCGACACGGACACCGACTCCCACCTGCGAGGGTGAGTGACACGAGGTTG
>NZ_JAJNCL010000014.1 GCF_021025955.1 Rhodococcus qingshengii
ATGCCGCCGAGGTCGGACCCGGAGAGGTCTTTCAACGATCCGAGGAGTCGACCCAAGGGCGTTCGAGCTCCCGCAACAATCACGGTGGATGTGTTCAACGCGTTCTCCAGTCTCTACGACGGTCTCGGGGTTCGATTGCAGAGACCGCGCCGGTGAAATGGCCTGTATCGGATGTTGTCGTGCGCCTGCTCAGGCAGTGAGGATGTAGAACACCGCGGCCATCGCCAGCACCACAGCGGCCGCGGATACCATCGCCGCCGTCAGGTAGGTCGGGGGCGGATTCATCGGATCTGTTCCCGACGTCGACCGCGCCGTCATGGGCGGTAGCGGGATTCGTAGGCCTGCTTTTCCTCGTCCATTTTCTTTTTCTCGTGCACGTCGAGGAGTGCTGGACTCAATCCGTGGCTGACCAGACGGTGCCGCAGATAGATCTTCTTCAAGGCGAGAAGGAAATAGACGAAGGGCAGGAAGAGCAGGAGCACCATGCTGATCCGGATGATCCAGGGTCCGGGGATCAGCAACAGCCCCAACAGGATCGGCAGCAAGGGGACGATGCACCGTGTCGCGTAGCGGCGGGCGGCGCCGGGGCCGGTGATGTCCTCGATCACCCAGGGAATGAACTCGTCCGGCAGGGTGCGTCCGGCGAGGTACTTGAGGTGCTGAGCGAAGGTGGGATGTGCGATCGTTCCGTTCTGGGACATGGTGTTTCATTCCTCGATGTTCATCGATAGGTACTCGTTCCTCGGAAGCACCAGCATGCGGGCGTATTCGATGGCGCGTGGTGTGTCGGAGAAGATGTGTCGGCGTTCGCTGTCGGAGGTGGTGAAGACACCGAGGGCTTTCAGCGGCCGGAGGTGGTCCGGTTTCATACCGGAAATCAAGACGGTGATGTGGCGGTGTTCGAGTTTGTCGATGGCGTCCTTGAGGACGATGGCGCCGGTGGCATCGATCGCGGTCACGCGTGACATGCGCAAGATGACGACCTTGACGTCGGAGACGTCCGCCAATTCGAGCAGGAACCGGTGGGCAGCGGCGAAGAACAAGGCGCCGTCGATGCGGTAGGCGACGATGTGTTCACGGAGCAGTTCGTGTTCTTCGCTCTGGTGCCCGTCGTCATCGAGGGGCACTTGTTCGATCTTGGCTGATTTCGCCACTGCGCGCAGCGCGAGGATCGCGGCGAATGCGACACCGACTGCGACCGCGGTGACGAGGTCGAGGGCGACGGTGACCAGGAACGTTGCGCCCATGACTGCGGTGTCGGCGCGGGTGGCGCGCGCGATGGCGATGATCGAGGCTGTTTCGACCATGCGCACGGTGGTGGCCAGCAGTACCCCGGCGAGGGCAGCGAGGGGTATCTCGGCAACCAGGGTCGACGCCAGGTAGACGATCGCGGCCAAGATGACGGCATGTGTGAGTGCGGCGAGGCGGCTGCGCGCCCCGGATCGAACATTGACGGCCGTGCGGGCGATAGCTCCGGTGGCCGGGACGCCGCCGAACAGGGGTGCGGCGATGTTCGCCAAACCCTGTCCGAACAATTCCCGGTCGGGATTGTGGCGGGTCCCGACTCCCATCGAATCCGCCGCGGTCGCCGACAGAAGTGATTCGAGGGCGGCCAGTGCTGCCACTGCCAGGGCCGGGGCCATCAGTGAGGTCAGATCTCCCAGATGCAGGAAGTTCAAGGTCGGTGCGGCGATGCCGGAGGGGATTTCACCGATGCGGGCGATGTCGAGGTGCAGCAGATGCGCGGCCAACGTCGCGGCGGCCACGGCGACGAGCGAGAACGGAACTTTGGGGAGGTAGCGTCCGCCGACGAGGATGGCGACGGCCACCGCGAGTGCTGTTGCCGGGGTGAGAATCGAGGGGTGCGCGACGAATTTGGCGACCGCGTCCGCTGCACTGCGCCACACTTTGTCTCCTTCGGCGTCGGTGATACCCAGAGCGGCCGGGATCTGTTGGAGGGCGATGACCACGGCGATACCAGCGGTGAACCCTTCGATGACCGGTGCCGGCATGAAGCGCACGGCCCGTCCCACGCCGGCGAACGCCAACACCACCAGTACGATGCCGGCGATCAGTCCAACCGCCAGGACACCGGATCCGCCGTGTTCGTGAACGATGGGAACCAGGACAACGGTCATGGCCCCGGTCGGCCCGGACACCTGGAACCGGGAGCCGCCGAAGACAGCGGCGATGGCGCCGGCGACGACAGCTGTGGTCAGCCCGGCCGCCGCCCCGAGCCCGGTGGAGATGCCGAATCCCAAGGCGAGGGGAAGGGCGACCAGTGCCACGATCAGACCGGCCAGCAGATCCGCGCCGGGTGCGCGCAGCGACGAACTCCATTCGCTCCATCGCGGCGACAGGTCCCGTACGGACTGGGCAGCGCGGCCGAGCGAGTTCTGCGCGGCCGGAGTGGAATTCGGTGCGGGCGTATCGGTCATGGGGTTCCTCGGTACTGCGAGAAGAAAGTGGAAGCCTGCCTGGTTACTTGCTAATATTAGCAAGTAACCAGATGAAGGGAGCGGTGATGCGCGTAACACCACTGCGCGGACTGCTGAGCGCGCCGTTGCTGCAGTGCCGCGAATGTGCCAGGTTGTGCCGTCGGTCCGCGGTGACGCCGGGCGGAAACGTGTGCCCATGGTGTGGGGAGCGGGCGTTGTCGACGGCTGTCCTGGGCTCCCCGCTGCGCTCGTCGAGTTGACGGCGCTCTGGGCGGGGGATCACCACGTTCGGTCTCGCGTCAGAAGATCCCGATCCGGGAGGTTGAGGGGCAACTTGACCGGATCGGGATCTTCGATGAGGGCCTCCAGCGCGAGAGACTCGACGTGAGATGCGCTGGCAGCCCTGCTCGGGGGGGTCAGCAGTCGTCGGCGCGGGTGCGCACACGCCGGAAATGCGTGTCGCGGGCCGGGGCCTCGTCGGCGAGTTCGTAATCGAACGTCGACAGGCGTTGACGCAAGGCACGCAACTCTTCACGCAGCGTGTCGGGGAGTCTGTTGCCGCCGATCGTGGCGTACCACTGATCGATGAGGGGAAGTTCGGCCGCCCACTCCGCCGGGTCGACCTTCAACGCAGCGGCAATGGTGGGGCGATGAAGGTCGAGTCCGGTCAGATCCAAGGCATCGAGGGTCGGAACGTGACCGATCGGGGTCGCCTCGGAGTCACCGGTTCCGTCGACGCGTTCGAGCGCCCACTTGAGAATCCGCGAGTTTTCTCCGAAGCCAGGCCACAGGAACTCGTCGTGGTCGCCGCGGCGAAACCAGTTCACGTAGAAGATCTTCGGCAACTTCGAGGAATCGGTGCGCGCGCCGATATCGAGCCAGTGCTGGAAATAGTCCCCGACGTGGTAGCCCAGGAACGGCAACATCGCCATCGGGTCGCGGCGTACCATCCCGACGGCGCCTGCTGCGGCGGCCGTGGTCTCCGACGAGAGTGTCGAACCGAGGAAGACGCCGTGCTGCCAGTCGAAGGATTCGGTGATCAACGGCATGGTAGTGGCGCGCCGGCCTCCGAAGAAGATCGCCGAGATCGGAACCCCTGCCGGGTCGTTCCATTCCGGCGCCACTGTCGGGCACTGTGCGATCGGGGTGCAATAACGTGAATTCGGGTGTGCTGCCGGCGTCCCCGACGTCGGAGTCCACTCGCGCTGTTGCCAATCGAGGAGATGCGCCGGCGGCTGCTTGGTCATCCCTTCCCACCACACGTCGCCGTCGTCGGTCAGGGCGACGTTGGTGAAGATGGAGTTCCCTTTCTCGATCGTCGCCATGGCATGCGGGTTCGTCGCGGTGCTGGTACCCGGGGCGACACCGAAGAAACCGGCTTCGGGGTTGACGGCGTAGAGCCGGCCGTCGTCACCGAAACGCATCCAGGCGATGTCGTCACCGATCGTTTCCGCGGTCCACCCGTCGAGTGTGGGATCGAGCATCGCCATGTTCGTCTTACCGCACGAGGACGGGAACGCCGCCGCGATGTAGTGCACCACCTCGTCCGGGGAGGTGAGCTTGAGGATGAGCATGTGCTCTGCCAGCCAACCCTCGTCCTTGGCCATCTTCGACGCGATACGCAAGGAGTAGCATTTTTTCCCCAGCAGCGCGTTACCGCCGTAGCCCGAACCGTAGCTCCAGATGGTGCGTTCTTCGGGGAAATGGGAAATGTACTTGGTGTGATCGCACGGCCACGGGACGTCGACCTGCCCGTCGTAGAGGGGTGCGCCGACCGAGTGCAGACATTTGACGTACTCGACATCCTTACCGAGCGCTTCCCAGACCGGTGTCCCGGACCGGGTCATGATCTGCATCGACACGGCGACGTATTCCGAGTCCGTGATCTGGACACCGAATTTCGGTTCCGGGGCATCGAGGGGTCCCATGCAGAAGGCGATTACATACATCGTGCGCCCCGACATCGCGCCGCGGTACTGCTCGGTCATGACCGTCTTCATATCGAGGGGGTCCATCCAATTGTTCGTCGGACCGGCATCTTCGCGCGACTGGGAACAGATGAACGTCCTGTCCTCGACCCGGGCGACGTCCTCGGGATCGGAGACACACCGGAACGAGTTCGGCTTGCGGTCCAGGCGCACGAACGTGCCTTTGTCGACGAGCAGATCGGTCAGGCGATCCCATTCGGCGCCGGACCCGTCGCACCAGACCACCTCACGCGGTGAGGTCAGGTCCTCGACCTCGGCCACCCAGGCCGCGATGTCGGCACGAAGCGCGCCGAGACGAATCGGATCGGAGTCGATATGGGTTGTCACTGTGTTCTCCTGACATATGTTCGGTGCGGTACGCACCTGTCCGAGCGGGATAGGTGAGAAATTCGATCAGTGCGGGTGGGTGCTGTACCGAGGGGCGTGGCCGAGAGATTTGGTGACCTGCCTGGCGATCGAGGAGAGCAACATCCGCTCGTCCGCGGACGGGAGAGTGCACCCCGCAGGGGTGATCAACGCCAGTGAGCGCGCGCAGGCGGCGATCATCTCGGCGGTCAGGACCGTGACGCCATGGCCGCAGAGGACACCGAGCAGCCCGGGAAGAACGACCGCGCCGTGATCGAAAGTGTCACCAGGCAAGCTCACCACTTGCCGCGCGGGCACCGAATCGCCCACGCAGCCATCGAGATCGACGAGAACATCGTTGTGTTCCATCAGTCGGCGCAGCGGAAACTGGTGCGCATCACTGGTGCGCCAGCTGCTGATAACGGCGACACCGGACATCAACAACGTCGGCCCGAGCATCGGCGCTCGATGGGCGCCGGTGATCACCACTTGCCCCACCCGCGGCCCCACGACGAGGTTCCGCAGCGCCGAAATCGTCATCGCGGTCAATGTTGCTGTCACGACGTCGATCTCGGTGACGACCAGCGGGCCGCCCCGCTCGGCGACCCCGTGCTGCACGGCGGTGGCGGCATGCGCGTCCAGTCCGACGACGAAGGCAGCGGAGATGCGCGGTTGCAGGCTCAGTACGCGGGCGATCACGGTGTTGACGTCCGCCGTTGCCAAGGGCAACCGAACCGCGTGCAGTGCCGTCCGGTCGCAGATCATGGCGGCGTAGTCCTCCATCGCCTCCCACGGTGACCGCGTCCTGACCGCGGCGCGATGCGATCTGGCCGCGGCAACTCCCACCACCGCGACATCGACGCGGCTCAAGACTGCACCGTCCGGATGGACGTCGTTGGTCGTCACCGCTCGCCACCTCTTTCGGATCGATCAGCTGGATGTCCGGCTGCCAGTTCTACAATGTACTTACTTTAGCAATTTAGCAACTAGTGGATATGTGTGGGAGAGCGTCCCGCATGATGTGTGCTTTGCCGTGCCTTACCGTGCTTTACCGGCCAGAGCGGGCGGCTCCGGAATCTCCTCGACCAACATTTCGGCCTGGCCGGCGACCATCCCGGTCAAGATGGCTCGCGCCGTGGTCAATAAATCGGCGACACGCGGCGACGTCAGAGCATAAGAGACGGACAGCCCTTCCCGGCGTGCGGTCACCAGGCCTGCGCGGCGCAGGATGGACAGTTGTTGTGACAGATTTGCCGGCTCGATCCCGACCTCGGGGAGCATTTCCGAGACGGCATGCTCACGCTCACTCAAGAGTTCGAGGACACGAATACGTGCGGGGTGTCCCAGGGTTTTGAAGAAATCGGCCTTCATCTGATAAAGCGGCTGGCGCGAGTTCACAACCACGACGCCTCCTGTCACTCGAGTCGGATCGTCGGCATGCGCGTAGGTGTGGCGCGCCGCTGTCCTGCCCCTGCGAAACGAGCGCAGAAGCTCCCACCGGTTGTGGTACTTGCGAATCTTAGCAATTTGCGTGGGTATCCGTCGGCGCAGAGGGGAGAGTGTCGGCCATGGCGAATCCATAAAGTGAAACATGTTGCAGTGATGGACCTCCGTGATTTGAAATATGTTGTGGTATAGCTTTATTCGTTGCCCTAAAAAGGACAAACACGTTCTAATGATTCTTGCTACTTGAGGAGGTACGACACCACATGGGAAATCCTGTGATCGTGGAAGCGGTACGCACTCCCATCGGAAAGCGCGGAGGATGGCTTTCGGGTCTGCACGCCGCCGAACTGCTGGGAGCCGCTCAGCGAGGGCTACTCGAACGCTCCGGAATCGATCCGATGCTCGTCGAACAAGTCATCGGGGGGTGTGTCACCCAAGCCGGCGAACAGGCCAACAACGTGACGCGGACCGCATGGCTGCATGCCGGTCTTCCCTGGCAGACCGGTTGCACCACCATCGACTGCCAATGCGGCTCCGCCCAGCAGTCGACTCATCTGATCGCCGGTCTGATTGCCACCGATGCGCTCCAGATCGGGATCGGCTGTGGCGTCGAAGCGATGAGCCGAGTGCCCCTCGGCGCCAACGTTGGCGAGCATGCCGGACCTCGTCGTCCTGCCTCCTGGAACATCGACATGCCCGATCAATTCGAGGCCGCCGAACGCATCGCCCGGCGCCGCAACCTGACGCGGACCGACATCGAAACCTTCGGTGTGCACTCGCAGGTGAAAGCGCACCGCGCGTGGGCGGAGCACCGTTTCGACACCGAAGTGCTGCCCGTCACAGCGCCGGTGTCCTCATCCGGCTCCGAACCTACCTACATGCTGGTCCAGAAAGATCAGGGTCTGCGAGAGACCACTGCGGAGGCACTTGCCGCGCTCACACCGATTATTGCCGGCGGAATTCACACCGCAGGCACCTCGTCGCAGATTTCCGACGGCGCAGCTGCGGTCCTGCTGATGGACCACACCCGCGCCGAACAACTGGGCCTGACGCCGCGTGCCCGGATCGTCGCGCAATGCCTCGTCGGCGCCGAACCCGAATTCCATCTCGACGGACCGGTACAGGCAACCAGTCGGGTGCTCGACAAGGCCGGAATGAAGATCGGCGATCTGGACCTGTTCGAGATCAACGAGGCATTCGCCTCCGTCGTCCTGTCCTGGGCCAGCGTGCACGACCCCGACATGGGCACGGTCAACGTCAACGGCGGCGCGATCGCCCTCGGACATCCCGTGGGAAGTTCCGGAGCCCGACTGATGGCCACCGCACTGCACGAACTCGAACGACGCGACGCCTCAACGGCATTGATCACCATGTGCAACGGAGGGGCGCTCGCCACCGCCACGATCATCGAACGTATCTGAGAGCGGGGTCGGTTGAGTCGACGCTCCGGTGAGCCGACCGACCCCCACTGCCCGCGACCCCACTGTCAGCGAAGAAACGAACACCCGAGAACAGGCGTCATCCCAAGCGCTCGATGATCGTCACGTTCGCCGTGCCGCCACCTTCGCAGATCGTTTGCAAGCCGAAGCGCCCGCCTGTGCGTTCGAGTTCGTTGAGCATCGAGGCGAACAGTTTCGTTCCGGTAGCGCCGAGCGGGTGCCCGAGGGCGATCGCACCGCCGTTGACATTCACCCGCGCCGGATCGGCACCGGTTTCCTTGATCCACGCCAACACCACCGGCGCGAAAGCCTCGTTGATCTCCACCACGTCGATGTCGTCGATACTCAATCCGCACTTGCCCAGCGCGTACTTCGTGGCCGGTATCGGCGCGCTGAGCATGAAGATGGGATCCGCGCCCCGCGCACTCAGATGATGAATGCGTGCTCGCGGAGTCAAGGAATGACGGGCCACCGCAGCCGCCGACGCCACGAGAACCGCGCTCGCTCCGTCACAGATCTGGCTCGCCGAGGCCGCGGTGACAACGCCGCCCGGCAACAACGTCGGTAGAGCCGCCATCTTCTCGAGACTGGTCTCTCGCGGGCATTCGTCGACCCGAAAATCGCCCACCGACACGATTTCGTTCTCGAATCGCCCGTTCTCGATCGCCGATCGAGCCCGGGCATGGCTCTGCAACGCCCACTGTTCCATCTCGCCACGACTGATCTGCCAGTTCCGAGCAATCAACTCCGCGCCGCGGAACTGGGAAACCTCCTGATCACCGTACATCCGACGCCACCCGATTGACCCGTGAAACGGTGTCTCGAAGCCGAACTGCTGCCCCACCGTCATCGCCGAGGCGATCGGTATCGCGCTCATGTTCTGCACTCCACCTGCAACAACGAGATCCGCCGCGATACGGTGACCTGCGCGAAGCCCTCTCCGGCATCGCCACGAACCTGTTGGCCGGCCGCCTGCGCGACCTCGAGACCGCCGGTGTGATCGAAAGACGCCTGTCCGAAGGCGGGAATGCCATCACCTACGCCTTGACGCCGTGGGGTGCCGAACTTCGCGAGCCGATCAACGGACTGATCCGGTGGTCGACGCCGCTGATGATCCGCGGTCCAGAAGACGACGAGTTCCGGCCCGAGTGGATGTCGCTGGCCCTTCAGGCCTTGTTCACCGGCCGTGTCCCAGTCGGTCAGACAGCGCCGGTGAACGTCTCGGTTGCAGACCACTTCATCCAACTCCGCGCCACACCCACAGGTATCGATGTCGGTCTGCCGGACGGGCGGGATGTCGGCGCCGTTCTGAGTGCCGAGGCCCCGATCGTGCTGGGTCTGGCAGCAGGAGTGCTGACCATCGACGCCATCGCATCAGCCGTCGTCATGGACGGTGACATCGCCGCCCTACACACGATCTTCGAAGCTCCCCGCGCTACGGCAGAGCTCTAGACATGACCCTCGGCGGCATCGGAGGGGGAACGGTAGTTGTCGTCTCAGTTCATGAGGTCGGCGCGGCGGAGGAAGGTTGTCGCTTCTTCTGCAGTTTGCAGACTACCTGCACTGATGTCGATGTTGAGTCCGTTGATGGTGTCGACGTAGTGCACGGAGTTGACGGCGTCGCGGTATTCGAGGCGCGCTGCTGCGGTGTGTGTGGTGTTTTCGGTGACGAGTTCAGGCCGGTCCCCGTCGCGCCAGTCCTGGAGTGTTCGTTCGGCTTCGGCCTTGTTCACCCAGACGAGATAGACGATGTTGTTGTCGGAGAGCCCTCTGTTCAGTGGTGATGCGGAGGAGACGGTGCAGAAGAGGTAGAGGTCGCCGGCTTCGGTGTTCGATCCTTGTGAGCAGATGCTGCTCTGGGCCAATGCTAGTGGGAGCGTGGCTGTGACGGCGTCCATCGTGGTGTGTGTTCCGCCCGTCAGAGGTGCATGCGATGAGGCTGTGGGCAGGCTGTTTTCATCGACGGGTGTGGTGCCGCAACTGGTGAGGAGGAACATTGCTGCGGCGAACGCGATCAGATACCGGACCCGCGGTGTTTTCAATCTCTTGGCGGATCCTGAACAAGACGACATTTCAGCATTATTCCTGATGTGCGGCAACGCTCTTCGGGTAGGCCGGTGAGACAGTCGACTAGCCGATTCCCATCCTCACACTCGAACTTGACCTTGCCGGAGCGCTTGGTCTAGCGCGTATCGGTGGCCTTGCTGTTCATCGACTGGGCCGTCGCGGCGGCCACCGGCGGCCCGAATGATCTCTTCCATTGCGCGACCGTTCGACGTAGCAAGTGGTCGGGAGAAGGACGGTGGGGTGTGCCAATGATCTTGGACAGTGAATCTCGGGATGAGAGAGGATCTGTACATGACCGAGAAGCGTCGTCAGTTCAGCCCGCAGTTCAAGGCGGAAGCGGTGCAAATGGTTGTCGGACTGGGACGTTCACTCGCCGCTGTCGCCCGGGACCTGGAGATCAATCCGGGCACGCTCGGTAACTGGGTCAAGGCGTGGCGCGAGGAGAATCCCGACCCCGCGACCGCGACGAACCCTGTGGAGGCGGCACGTGTGGCGGAGATGGAGTCAGAAATCCGCAGGCTGCGGATGGAAAACGAGTTTCTGAAAAAAGCCGCGGCCTTCTTCGCCAGGACACACCCGTAGCCGAGCGTTGCGCGTTGATCGAAGCGGAGAAGGCCAACTACTCGATCGGCTGGATGTGCACACTGTTGGATGTGCCGCGGTCGACGTTCTATGTCTGGCGTGGCCGGGTCGAGACACCGACTGCCTCGCGCAGGCGAGGGTTGCGCGAGCAGGTCAGGCGGGTGTTCGACACGTCGCGGCAGACGTACGGGTGCCGGCGCGTGGCCGCCCAGTTGAATCGGGACGGTATCGAGGTCAGCGTCGGCACCGTCGCCGGCATCATGCGCGAGCTGAGATTGTGCGCGGTGCAACCACGTGCGTACAAGCGGACCACGATTGCCGGCGAGGTAGCGGCGATCCCGGACCTGATCGACCGGGACTTCACCGCACAGGTTCCGGGCGCGCGTCTGGTCGGTGACATCACCTACCTACGCACCAGTGAGGGATGGTTGTATCTGGCGACGGTGATCGATCTCGCGACGCGGATGGTCGTCGGATGGCAGGCCGCGTCGCACATGCGCACGTCGCTGATCGTCGACGCGTTGCAGATGGCCGTCACCGGTGGGCACGTCAGGACGGACGCAGTGTTCCATTCAGGTCGCGGAAGTCAGTACAGATCAACGAGATTCGCAGAGTTCGCCGAGTCGAAGGACGTGCGAACCAGTGTCGGACGAACAAGGGCGTGTTGGGACAACGCGGCGGCCGAGTCGTTCTTCGCGACCCTGAAGAACGAGATGTACTACCGGCGAACGTTCGGCACCCGGAGTCGGGCACGGTTCGCGGTCGCCGAGTACATCGAGGTGTTCTACAACCGGCAACGTCTGCATTCGACGCTGGGCTATCGCACCCCCGCGGAAGCCCTCGCCGAGTATCGAAACGCAGCTTCAGCTGCCTGAAACCGCCGAGTCGCTGTCCAAGAACCTTGACACACTCCATGTTGCTCACAGCACCCCCTGTGGTGGCGGTATTAGCAATGCGAAAGTTGGTTTCCTGGTTTGAGGTCGCCGCACTCGTCGGTTTGTCCGTCGTCGGGATGGCGAACTGGACTTCCGTGTGGGGATCGCTTCTTTTTGCTGTTCCCCTGGCGGTGGTTGGTTCGGTCTCTGCCTCACTACAGAAGGCCATCCCGCGCCAGGGAAAGCCACAGAGTGGTTCTGCGACAGTTGCGGCGTAGACAGAGTCCGCCCAGGTGAAGGGCCGAACTGTGGAGAACAAGCGTGAAGGGAACCGCATGTGGGGCAACTGTGGGCAAGTATCGACGCGATAAGAACCATCATCATTGTGTGGTGATCGACAGCGATCGGTGTCGTCGTCCCTGCGCCGGGTTCGCGTCATGGCAGTCGTCGAGAACAATGCCCCGAGCAGCCGGATCGAGACAGTGCCAATCGGGGTCCTCATCAATGGCGTTGACAGACGGTTTCGTGGAGATATCAGACCGCTTTCTTCCGTCCAGGCACGTTCATGCAGCTTCCCGTCGGATGTGAGGTGCTGATCCTTGTTGAAGGGGCTTGACGGCTCGCTTGTTGCGATTCGGTTCGGGTTGGTTGGATCGAATGGGCTTGCGTCACTTGAGCTGGGCAAGTTGGTTGAGGACGATTTCTGGTATCGCGGCGGCGGGGATCTGAGTGATGTAGAAGTCGTCCGGGGGAAGTATTGATTCTTCTCCGAGCCAGTAGCTTTCGGGGAGGACACTCCCGCGGGCGGTCTGCTGATGGAGCGTTACACCGTGGGAGTCGCGCATTCCGACGACGAGTCGGTAGTGCGCGGTGATATTGGTGATCGGGGTGTAGGAGTCGAACGCGACCGGTGTCGCTGGTTCGGAGGGGTTTATTGGTCGGTCGTCGAGGAGTATCGCGGAGAAGGGAAGTGCTGCGAAGCCGCGTAGCCAATCCGCGACGTACATCGACGAGTTTTCCGCGTCGTCGGCATCGAGGCTGTCGAGTTCGGAAGAACCCGAATAGTTATGGGTGGCTCGCAGCCACTGCATGGGCGAGGGGATCTGCAGGACCACTGGTCCTGATGCCATCGCGGTCAGTGTTTGTGCAAGATCGATGGCGCTACGGGTGAGGTCCTTGTCTGCGAGCATGGTTCGCAGGGCGTATCCGGTCCTCGTCTTCTGGGACATTGCATCCCGCAGGGTGGGGTTCAGTTCGAGGTGGTGGTCGTAGAAGGGGCTCAGGTCGAAGATGGCCAGGTCGGGTTTGAGTAGACCTTGTGCTTGATTGAAGTAGCGGGCGTAGCTGGTGGGGTCGTCCCAGGGGGCTGGCCGATTACGCAGGAACACTGATTGCGCGTACTTGTGGTGATCGAGTAAAAGTGCCGTGGCGCGGCCCGAGGGTGGTGTGGCGATTGTGGTGAGAAGGCTGGTGGACATGATGGTCTTCCTCGGAGGTTGGTGCGACACCGCGCGGTGATGCTGGCGCCGACATGGTGCAGGGGTCGGCGGTGCATCACCGCGCGGTATCGGCAGGGTCAGGACTTGTGCTGGACTTCCTCGCCACACTTGACTTCGAGTTCACGGACTCGCTTGCTCAGTTCCTCGATCTTGAGTACGCGACGGTCTGGAATCATGATGAGGGGCAGATCCTCGAGCCGTGCGGTCACTCTCTCCGGCTCACTCTTACCCCAGTGAGTGGCAACGAGTTGGTCGTTGTCATCGCCCCAAGAACCGAAGTACAGCAACTCTTGTGGAGGTTCGGGCTTGACGAACTCGGCCACGAATTCCTTGTATGGCTTGCCCCGCTTCAAACGGTCCCGACGCATCCGTGCGCGCAGCGCGATTGTGTCTTCCTCGCGGACGACGAAGGTGTCGGGTTCGTAGACTATGCCGTACAGTTCGCCGGCCACCTTGTCCGAGATTCGTGCGAGCTGCAAATCTGCCATCACAAGCTCGGGATCGCGCTCGAGGATGTCGCCGTATCCGCCGCCGGAGCCTTGGCTGATCATGTACAGCTCGCCTTCTTTGGCGACGTCGAACTGGAGTCCCATGTGGCCGGTCAGATATTTGCCGCCCTCGTAGGGCTGTTCATTCATCACGCGTTCGATGGACAGGTCGAACTGTGACGGATCTTTGCGGATGATGTCGTAGATGTTGATGTTCTTGACCATCGACAACGGATAGGTCGGGCATCCGTAGCCACCGAACATTCCACTGACCGACGAGAATTTCGATCCGGAAGTCACGGTCATGAACCCCCAGCTGGGGGTGCCGCGTGAGGCCACGATCATTTCGTAGCCCATTCCGCCGCGGTACTTGCCGAAGCCCTGATTGTCCTTGACCAGCCGCTTGGAGACCAACTGCAGGAATGGTACCTCCTCTTCCATGACCTCCTGCTCGGCGATATCGGCCATTGCGCAGAACAGGGGAGCGACGCCATCTTCGCCGTCCCGGAAAGCCTTCGCGCCTCCGCCCATTCCGTTCAAGTCCGCACACAGGTTGCCCACTTGCTCGCTGTGCTGGGTGGTTCCGCCCCACAGGAAGTTGTTGATCTGGTTGAACCAGGGGGCGATGACGTTCGAGTACTTGGTGGGTGCGGAGAATTGCAGCTTGGCATACGCGGTTTGCAGGGCCGAGAAACCACGGAACGAAGCCTGCAAGGATTGACCGACGGGCGCGTCGTATCCAGCGTCGGCCCAGGTGTGCTCCTCCGAGATGACCTCGATGGGCGAGAGCGCGCCGGTGCTGCGCGGCAGATCCGGCCACCAGTACGACAGAATTGCTTGGGTCATGAACGACTTGGTCGACCCGAGTGGCGAATTGATGGCCCTGTTGAGGATCTCGGGGCCAGTGCCGGTGAGATCGACGATCATCCGGTCGCCTTTGATGGTGATCTTGCAGGCGAACTTGATCAAGATGTTCTCTTTGAGAGTGGAGTCGACGAACTGATTGAACGTGACCGTGCCGTCGGGTAGATCCGAAATGCGGCGCCGCACTTCGGCTTCGACGTTCTCAACCGTGCTCCGGAGGGTGGAGACGAACGCTTCCTCGCCGACCTCGTCGATCAGGCGGTTGACCGTGTCCATTACCCGGCTGACGGCGCCCATCTTGACCTTGATGTCGGCGAGCATCAGCTTGGGGTCACGGGTGGAGTGCTGGAGGAAAGTCAACAGGTCTCGGCGCAGGCGACCGCCTTCGACGATTTTGATCGGCGATGCGCGTAGCCCGTCATCGAAGGGAGTTTCGGATCCCGAGGGCATACCACCCGGCTCGCAAGCACCGTTTTCACCCTCGTGGATGGTGGCCCCCACCCAGGCGATGATCCGGTCGTCCCGCATGACCGGCACCAGCATCGACTGGTCGGTGTTGTGGACCATGCCGAATCGGGAATCATTGTGGAAGAAGCCATCTCCCGGCCGAATTCCTACGGTCGGTTCGTCTTTCCAGTTCTTCATGATGTAGCGAATCGGGTGATGCAGGACCGCGGAGAACGCGATGACGCCGCGGTTGGAAAGGTAGCTGACGTCGCCCTCAGCGGTATAGACGGCGACCGATAGGTCGGCCCACTTTGCGCCCGGCGCCGCGCCCATGCTCTCGCACATCTCGAATGCCTCGTCCAGCGAGCCGGCGAGACGTTTGCGGATTCGATCGGCCTCGATAGGATCCGTATCAGAGGTCATACAGTAGTTTTCGTGCGCTGTGCGTGCCGCGATCTGGTGGTGTCGCATGATCTCGGGATCGGGGCCGAGGAACAGGGTGGTCTCGTCCATGAACTTGTCGACCCACTGCTGCTCCTGTGCGCTGAGCTGTTGAGCGTCGTCGCGGTCCGTGGATGGTCCGCTGCTGCCGTTGTCCAAAATTGTCATGATGTTTGGCTCCTTAGAAAGAACTGGGGTTGATTCGACTGCTCGTCAGTCTTTGAGGAGCCAGACGGCACCTTGAACGGTCGGCTCGAGTCGCCAGCCCGGTTCGACGAGGTAGGTGGTGCTTTCCGTCGTCACGATTGCCGGACCGGCGATAACGTATGCGTGATTGAGAGCGGACTCGTCGTAGACCGGGGTCTGAACCGGCTCGTTGATGTCGGTGAAGTGCACTTTCCGATTGGTCACCGGCGCCGGGACCGCGCGCTTGCCGCCGGTGTCGATGGAATCGAATTTGACCACGTCGCCGTTGATGTAGGAGGCGACGCGCAAGGTTTGTACGCGAACTCCGGCTTCGGGAGCCTGGGTACCCTCGCCGTAGCGCTGGCCGAAGATCTCGGCGAAAGTCTTGATCAGGTACAGGACGTCGGCGACACCGTTGACTCGGTTGATGTCGAAGGACACGGCAGTGGTGACCAACTGATTGCCGTAACGCATGTCCATCTCGAGTCGGTACTTGACGTCGTCACGGTTGTAGCCTTGACGGACAAGATCTTCGGTGCCCTTGTTCTCGAGCTCAGAGATGTAGGAGTTGAGTTGCTCGTACTGATTGTAGAGAGTTCGCTCGCGTGGCTCGTAGAGAACGATGTAGGCACTTCGTTCATGGATGTGGAGCGGCTTCATGTTGCCCGCGCCCAGTGCGGAGAAAACCGAGGCGAACGGGGGGAAGAGAATCTTGTTGATGCCGGCCTTGGCGGCGATTCCGCACGCGTGCAACGGGCCGTTGCCTCCGTAGGCGAGCATGGTGTAGTCCTCGACAAGACCGCCCCGTGAGCGCAGTTCCTTCTCGATACCGATAGCCATCTGCTCGTCGACGGTGCGTTTGATCACCTTCGCGACATCTACGGCCTCCAGATCGAGTTCGTCGGAAAGGTTTTCGTCGATCGCATAGACGGAACGCTTCTTGTTGAGTGCGATGTAGCCGTTGGCATAGTTGTCGGGATCGAGGTATCCGAGCACTAGGTCTGCGTCCGTGACCGTGACCTGCAGGCCGCCGCGGTCGTAGCATGCTGGGCCGGGGTCCGAGCCTGCCGATTCGGGTCCGATCTGCACCGAATTGTGGATCCGGTTGTACGTCGCGATGGAGCCTCCGCCAGCGCCGAGGGTGTTGAGGTGGATCATGGGAACCGAGACCAGCCAGCGGCCGATGGTCGGTTGGAAATCGTAGTGACGAACTCCGCCTTCGGGGACTAGACCGATATCGAAGGATGTTCCGCCCATGTCCATCGATACGACGTCGCCGATGCCAGTGGTCTCCGCTAGGTGTTGAGCCCCTCCGACTCCCGCAATCGGACCCGAGTGAATGGTCTGCAACGCATCGGTCGAGTTCGGCTGGGCCATGCCGCCGGAATTGTGAATGACTAGCATCGGCTTTTCATAGCCGGAATCACGCAGATTGCTCGACAACTGATTGAGTGCGTGGAACATCGTCGCATGCAGGAAAGCATCGACAATTGTCGATGTTGCCCGGACGTACTCGCCTTTTCGGCCGGAAACCTGACTGCTGAGCAGCACCGGGATTGCTCCGAGTTGGTGCGTGGGGTATTCATCGAGGATGATCTCGAGGATCTGCTGCTCGTGGGCCGAGTTCTCGGTAGCGTTCGTCAGTGCCACGACAATGGCTTCGGCACCGTTATCCACCAACTCGCGCACCTGCTGACGAACATCGTCGACCATCAACGGGACCAGGATTTCGCCGACGGTGTCGACTCGTTCCTTGACCGATCGCACCAGATGACGCGGTACCAGAGGATCGGGGCGTTGGGCGTCCGCCATATCGCCCTGCTTGACGCCGTCGAGGCCTTCGCCGTAGCCGCGACCACGGGAAAGGTGGATCGTATCTTCGAATCCGTGTGTAACCAGGGCGGCGACTTTGGGGCCCTTGCCCTCGATGAGTGCGTTGGTGCCCAACGTGGTGGCGTAACGGACCGAATCGACCTCGCGGAGAGCGTCGCTGCGGCTCACTCCGGCGCGCGAGCACGCCAAGTCCAGTGCTTCATTGAAGCCGAGGGCCAGGTTGTGGTGGGTGGTCAGAGCCTTCGCTTCGACGTAGATGTCGTCCCAAACAAAGAAGCAGTCGCTGAATGTTCCACCGATATCAACGGAAATGCGTTTCATGACAGTAAATCTCCTTCGATCCGGTCTCAGTGCTGGGCGTGTGAGTGGGAGTGCGAATGCCGTGTTCGCGGCTCGGCGATCGCATTCTCGCCGGGCCCGTAGTTGACGAGGGTTTCCGGATCGCCCTCACGCTCGGCCCATTGCTTCTTGAGTGCGTCGATGTCCCAGATCATGTCGACGGTTGGCGGGTGTCCGGGCGGGGTGTACTCGGTTTCGATCTGTGTTCCGCAACCGGGGCAATAGAATTCGAGGATCCGGCAGAACAGCGGATCCGGCGCGAAGGTGTACTCGTATTTCTCCGGATCGAGAATCGACGGGTGAATGTCGCGGGGATCGCGGTCGTAGACCAGCGTGCCTTCTTTGTAGTTCCCTCGGGCATTGCCCAGATCGTGCTGGCAGACCCGGCAGAGCCACCGCTCGGAGTCGAGATCTATTGCAAGATATTCGGTCATGGGGATACGCATGATGTTCGCTACCTTCGTGTCGAGAAATATCGATGTGTTGGTTCGAGAAGAGATCGCGTACCGATTACGCGGTGTCGGTCAAGATGAGGTCGCCGGAGTTGGAGATTTCCAGCTCCCAGCCGGCGGGGACCTGAGCGGTGAAGAACTGTCCCTCCACGACGGCCGGACCGGATGCCACCGCACCGGCAGCCTGCTGGTCGAGCTGGTAGACCGGCAGATCCTCGACTGATGTCGCCGAGGTGCGGACCGATCGCGTCGCGGTCGAAACCGCCGGAGACTTCTTCTCTGGTGATCCGCCCTTGATCATCGAGTGCGGAAGCTCGCGCGTCGCCTTCAACGCCAGGATGGTTTTGCTCCCAGCTGCCGAGCTGACGTCGAGATCGCTGTCGAACTCGGCCCGGGTCGCGGTGCCGTCGGCATCCTCGACCAGCGATGCCCATTCCAACGAACAATCCGCTATGTCGTATCCCTCTTGGAACATGTCACGTGTTGCGCGCAAACGTAATTCGTCTATCGCTGCAGTGATTTGCTCGGGGGTGCAGTCGGTGATGTTGGCTTCGTAGGACTGGGCGATATCGGAGAAACTGATACCGAATGCGGAGAACACGGCGGCGAGTTTCGGGACCAGCACCCGCCGGACTCCGGCGATTCGTGCGGCATCACACGCACTCATGGGCCCGCCACCGCCGAATGCGGCGACCGTTGTCGTCTCCGGGCTTTCGACGGAAGAGGCAAATGATTCCGACACCTTCGCCGCGTAGGCGGCGGCCATTTCGATCAGTGCTTCTTCAACGGTGATTCCCAGTGGTTCGGCGATGCTCTCGCTGATGACCGCCCGGGAGCGTTGCGCGTCGAGGTACATTTCACCGTCGAGGTACGTGTCGGGATCGAGAACGCCCAGCAGCAAATTGACGTCGGTGATGGTCGCCTTCTTGCCACCGAAACCGAAGCACGCGGGGCCGGGGGCCGCTCCGACGCTTTCCGGGCCGACCACGATCTTGCCGTCCTCGACCGCGATGATGGAACTGCCGCCCACACCGGCGGACTTGACGTCACTGAGTTCGTAGGAGACCGGAACGCCGTTGATCCGGCCGCGGCGCTCGGTCGCGATGGTGTAATTCTTGACCGTTCCGACATCGGTGGTGGTTCCGCCCACGTCGATCATGAGCACATGGGGGAGGCCGTACGCTTCGGCGAGCGCGCGGGTTCCTTCGAGACCTCCACGCGGGCCGGAGGAATAGGTCTTGAGCGCCACGGATTTTGCGACGCGGGACGAGGCTCCGTCGTTGCGGTAGATGAGCAGGGGGTTCTTGATCTTGTAGCTGCGTAGCCGGCGTTCGGTGCTGTAGAGGAAACGCTCCACTGTGGGGTGGAGGAACGAGTTGATGATTCCTGACCAAATTCGGCGTGATCGCAATTCGTCGGAGGAGAATTCCCAGCTGAACAGAACGGGGACGGAACCGAGCAGATGGCGTGGGAAGCTCTCGAGGATGATCCGCTTGAAGAGTGCCTCACGGTCCTTGGACTTCGCGGCGAGGATCAGTCGTTCGGCACCTGCCGTGGTCAACCTGTTGATTTCCGCCACCAATGTAACGGTCAAGGCGTCGCCGACAAGTTCGTCCGATACCACCGAGCTACGCGGCCCGATCACGTCGTCGAAGAGTGATTCGGACTCTGTGTTGGTGCGAAGTTCGTCCACGATCGCAACATCGTCGACGATCAATCCGAGACGAGGCCCTTTCCTCTCCACGAGGGCATTGGTGCCTTGCGTCGAGGAATATCTGATGTGCTGAGTCGAATGCAGCAGACCTGCAAGGTTCTGCTCGCCATAGATGACCGAGGACACCTTGGTCATACCGTCGAACAGACACTGGGACAGATCGACCGGAGTGGTGAGTGTCTTCGTGAATGCGAATTCGGATCCACTGCCGACGCAGATGTCGGTCAAGGTTCCGCCGTTGTCGATGTTGATCAAACGCTCCACCGAGGCTCCTAGCATTGTCGAGAATGAATGAAACGAAAGTGATGGGCATCACTTCGATTGCGAACAGGGGAAAGCATCACATCGAGAGCGAGGGGGTGGAGTGTCCGACCTTGGGACACTCCACACCACCGCCTCCGGGTGTTTCCTGAATGCACGGATCACCCCGGGCAGGTGCGTAGCAGCGGTGGCGATTTAGCAGGTTGGAAACATGGAGGACGCAATGATGGGGATCGTCGACGACACGGACGGTGATGGCCGAAAGCGTGTGAGCCCCGGCAACCGGGACGCCCGATTGGGAGGGACAGACGAGTTCGTCGCTGCGTCCTGGCTCCGATCGCAAGCCGCCGGAGTTTCCCCCGAGGGCGGCGATATCCGGTACATCGGAGATGTCGACGTCGCATCGCGTCTGGTTCATTACGCCCAGCCTGTGCTCGAAAAGCTCATCGAATACACCGAGGATGTGCCGTTGAGCGTCGCGGTCTCGGACAACAAGGGGCGAGTGCTCTCCAGGCTTGACACCAACTCCACTATCGGCGCACTGGTCGACACCATCTCGCTGGCTCCGGGTTTCAGTTATGCCGAGAGTGAGGTCGGAACCAACGGAGTTGGAACTGTCCTCGAATCAGGGCGTTCAGTCCACATTGTCGGGGCGGCGCACTTTCACGAGCGATTCCAAAAGTATTCGTGTTCAGGCGCCCCGATTCGAGACCCACTGTCAGGCCATATCGAGGGTGTACTCGATTTGACCTGCCTGGTCGAGCACTCGACCCCACTGCTTCACAGTTTCGTTCGTTCCGCCGCATCGACGATCGAAACCGCATTGCTCAACGATCGAGAACTGAACCAACGTATCCTCTTCAATGCCTTCTCGAAAATGGAAGCAAAATCTCGCTCACCACTGCTTGTTGCAGGAAAGAACGTCCTGATCTCTACCAGCAAAGCGCAGAAGCTCCTCGACGCCGCCGAACAAAGAATAATCGTCCAACATGCGCTGTATCTCGCGGAGCGGGCGACAAAAGCCACTGAAGAAATCGAGCTTTCTCCGCAGCGAATAGTCAAAATACGAACCACTCGAATTTCATCAGGAAAGTCTGTTGTCGGCGTCGGAGTGTCGATTTTGGATTTAACTACACTTGACGTAACTGTTCGCGAAACAGTCGCTGTAACGGTTCCTCAATTCAATGTGGTCAACGATTCATCGATGTGTGCTGGCCGAAATTCTGTTTCTGAACCATGCACTGAATTATCTTCGGTTTGGAAGAGTGTCACATCTTCAGTGAGAGATGTGGTGGAAAGAAAAGAGAGTGTCACTCTCATTGGCGAACGAGGAGTGGGAAAAGAAAAACTGATCAGGGACATGGTTCGTGAAGTGCATCCAGACGTTACTTTTATCGGCATCGAGCCAGGATTCCTTGCGAACGACGTGAAAACGTGCGCCAGTTCTGATGGGAGCAGAACCGTGTATCTTATTCTGCGGCATCCGGAACGGTTGACAGCTGACGAGATTCTTCTTATCAAAGAGGTGTTGTCCGAATTGAATTCACAGGAAAATCTTGTTGGAGTGGCGGCCATAGTCACAGAAGCGGAAAGTTCTGGGTCGAAAGAGAATCATTTTCATCAATCATTTCGTGGTATTTTCGGTCGATCAATACAGGTCCCACCGCTGCGGCATCGCACGAACGACCTTCCTTACCTTGCGCGTCACACGCTGAGTGAAATATCCGGTAACGGTGTCTCGGAGATAAGTAGCGACGCGCTCGAGAAACTATCCGCCTATTCTTGGCCGGGTAACATAACTGAACTACGCAATGTGCTTTCAAAGTGTCTGTCGAAAAAACCTTCTGGGATGATAGAGATGGAAGATCTTCCCACTTCCATTTGCCTGTCATCGATTCATGCTTCTGGAATTCTAGAACATGTGGAACGGGAGGCTATAGTAAAAAGCCTGGAAGAGAACGATGGAAATAGGATGCGCGCAGCAAAGAGTCTTGGAATTGCTCGATCATCCCTGTATCGAAAAATGAAAATGTACAAAATATGAAACGAGATACTTGTACGCTGAAGCCCACCTTTTATTATATTGCAAATATGGAAAATGAAGTAGGGTTGCGGGAAGCTGATGCATTTACCCCTGATTTTACGTTGCGAGATCAGTCTTCAAGAAAGGTGACGACACGGTCGATGCTGCGACGTATGGTCGCGCTGGCATACGTTGCCGCCTGGAACCAATGCCGGTAACCCCAGTGAGCTCAGGTGCGGCCCGCGTCCGTTTTCGGGCCCGAGCACTGGAGCGGTGAAGTCTTCACGATCGCGGCGGCATCGCTGATCCGAGGTGTCGACGAATCGGTATCGCCGGCAGTGGTGTCGATCAACAATCTCTCGGAGCGCTCACCGATGGCATGCTCGCTATCGAAGTTTCTGGCGCGACAAGTGTGCATTGATCGCCCAAGCAGGAGATAGCGAAATCTATTCTTTGGCAACGTATTTCACTTTCAGTGCCTGGTGTTACTGAACGGTTAGTTCGAGTCCCGCCGGGTCATGCTGCCGGAGTGGAGTGCCCACTGGCCGCGGTCGGTGACGCGGAGGCGATGCAGATGGAGCAACCGACGAAGACCCCACCAACAGCTACGGCATTGAACGCGTACGCGATCGAGTTCGCCTCGTATCCTCACAGATTACGCGGAGAAGGATGTGGCAAAGGCTGAAGGTGCGCGATGGGATCTGTCGGCCAAGCGTTGGTACGCGCCCCGAGTTGAGATGGCTGGTCTGTCGCGAATCACTGCACCTACTGCGCCTAGATGGCGCGATCGGATTGCCGCATGGTGTCGCGTACAGCATGGTCGTGCAGACGGCGACTCCCGCCGCCCGTTGACGAAAGGGCGCTGCGAACGGGCCGATCGCGATGGTCCCCATCGTCGCGAGCGCGCGGCGGTGGCTCGACGGTCGAGAGCTGTCGGACTGCGTCGATGACACACCGGTCCAGATACAGTGATGTCACCGGATGCAGAGCATCGCCGCGGTGGATAGCGCGGATCGCGGCGATGACCTGGTCGTGATCGGCCCCTTTGGCCGCAGCGATCCTGATGGGTCGACACCAGCGGCCACTCGCGGTCCTGGCCGCGGTGATCGGCGTCGTCGCAGTGAGTGTGCCACTCGGACTGGAGAAGGTGACGGGAAATGTTCAACCCCCGGCTTGTTCGGCTCTTCATGAGTGAACTTGTGGTCCATGAGATCGCTCGCGGCGGGGCTGATGTTGTGGCCGAACACGTGTGTTTCGCGGAAGTCCTTTCGCGTCAAAAACTTTCACGAGCGCGATGTTCCCATGGCAAACGCCAGGGAACGCGGGCGGATCACGAGTCTGCGGACAGCCCGGTGTTATTGCTGGTGCGGTGAGCCCGGGCGTAGGCGGATGGGGTGGTGCCGAAGACACTTCGGAACGCTGTGATGAATCCGCTAGTGGTGCTGTATCCGGTGCCGGCGGCTATGGTAGCCACCGACTTTCCGGCGGCGAGCGCTTCGAGGGTGGAGTGTATGCGAGCTCGCGTTCGCCATTGCGTGTAAGAGAGTCCGGTCTCGGCGGAGAAGGCGCGCATTAGTGTTTTCGTGCTGACGCCGGTTTCGTGTGCCCACTGCTGCAGGGTTCGGCTGTCTGCGGGGTTGTCGAGGATCGCGGCTGCGATGGCTCGTGCGCGCCGATCGAGGGGGAGCGCGAGAATGTCCTCGCGTTCGGGGGCGTGTTCGAGTACCCCGAAGAGTGTCTGAACGCATTGTTCACGATGTTTGTCGCTGACCGTGGTCTCGGTGAGGTAAGTCAGCAATTCGGTCGCCAGTGGGTGTGCGGTGACGACAACCGGACGTTGCCAGCGCTGTCCACCAGGTGAAAGGCCGGGATGAACGTACGCGCTGACGAGCGTGCCGGCGGTCATAATTGTCATCTCGTGTACGAGGTAGCTCGGTAGCCAGATCATGTGTTCGGGATGCAGGTGCAGTCGCCGGTTGTCGACGTCGATCTGCATGCGGCCCTGGCGCATCCATGCGATCTGATGCTCGCGGTGTCGGTGGGCACCGAACGAGGTCACCGTGTCGACGTTGTGCTCGAATACATGGAAATTATCAATAGTCCTTTTCGGCGTATTCATTGTCTCTGAACTCGCCCTTTCCGTAGTGAGATACCTCCAATGAGACAGACCTTGTGTCTTGTCGGGAGCATCTGTGTCTCCTTCGAGGCATAGCGCCAATGGCATGGCAAGGCTAACCTCAAGCTGCCGCGGCGGGGTTGTCGACGGGCTGTTCAGGCATTCGCTTTCCTACAAACATTGAGGACTCAACACATGTTCGGCGTTCATCAGGGACGATTCGCGCTGCGAGGCTTACGCGAAAAAGGACTCGCCTTCGCGGCGGTAGGAATGGCGTTGTCCGTCGTGGCGGGATGCGGTTCCGCACCAGTGGAGACGGATCAGGCAATCGATCTGACATCCGATCCAGCAGCATGCGCGGACGGCGACGCCACGCCCGCGATCGATCGAGCATCCGGGCCGTTCACCTTCACGGACGGTCGCGGACGCACCATCGCGCTGGATCGTCAACCCGAGCGCATCATCGCCGATGAGGAATCTGCGGCAGCGCTCTACTCGTACGGCATCAAGCCGATCGCGATCTGGTCCACCACCCCGATGGACAAGAGCCCGATCCTGCAGTGCCTGGACCTGACAGGGGTGCAGTCGGTGGGCGAGGCCTGGGGGTCGATCAGCGTCGAATCTGTACTCGCATTGGTTCCTGATTTGATTGTCGGAGAATATAATCCGCGATTCGAGCAATTCGGTAAGCTGACAACAAAAGGCGACACCACGAAGTCGGATGTCCTCGACAGCGCCGCCCCCACCCTCGGTGTCACGCTCGAGACGACGTCGACCGAAAAAACCATCGACAACTACCAAGAATTGGCTCGAGCGCTCGGTGTGAACATCGATGGTGGCCGTCTGGCAGAAATCAAAGCCGACTTCGAGGCGGCAGTGGAGAATTTCCGGCGGGTCGCAGCCGACAAGAAGGACGTGATCGGGATGGGTATCTGGCCGCTCGATGTTGCCTACGTCCTGGACCCGACGGCAGATCCAGACTTCAGTGACTACGTCAGCTGGGGACTGGCGATGTACCGGCCGGAAGCCACGGACGACGGTTACTGGAAAAAAATTTCTTGGGAGAACATCACCACCGTCGACGCGGATTTGATGTTCGTCTACCACGACGTCGCGAACGCGGCCGATGTCCAGCTGTCCGAACTCTCCGACCAGTACCCCACTTTCGGCACCCTCTCGGGTGTCGACGCCGGACAGATGGTGCTCTGGGACTACGGCGCCAACAAGAGCTACCCGCGCTACACCAAAACCATCAATGCGTTCGCTGATGCTCTGAGCAAGTCAGAACCAGTGATCCCCGCCGACCAGTAACGCCGCACAAGCTCGATGTGGTCGTCCCTGTCCAGAATCTGGGCGGGGACCGCATCACCGATAAAGGAGGAGTCGCGAAAGGTGCCCGATCCAGCGCCCTGCGACGACGCAGCCCGTAACGCGACACCTCTGCTCAGTGAGCTGAAACGACGGGGAGCTCGCCAACAAGTGTTGCACTACTGCGACATTGAGCTACTCAAGAAGAACTTTCGTGCGTTGATGGAGGCATGCAAAAGTGTCTTCGATGGTTGCGGTCGATCAGCGGACGCCGTAGTGGCGCATGGCGTCAGAGACCCGACGTCGGCCCGTTCGGGCGGTCAATCCCAGGGCTGTCGACGCGGATTCCATCGTCATTCCCGAGTTCATCAGTCGCAGGATGGGATCCCACGGGTGCTCCCAGGTGTGGTTGTGTCCGGTGACGGGTACCGCCTCTTCCCAGAGACGGTGGTAGATCCAGGTCATGAGTTCCGCGAGCGCCGGGGACTGGATGGACATGACGCTGCTGGGCCAGGCTTCTCCCCAGGTGAACGGGATGCCGATGCTCGAGTGGTCGAGCACCCAGAAGAAGCTCGGCAGGTTCGAGTGCATCCGAACCTGGGAGCCCGCGTTGATTTCGTGCGCGATCTGGTTGCGCCCCAACTCGGTATTCGCATCGACGGTGCTGACCAACAGGCGGATGTCGTGGTCGGGTCCGGAGTTGTCGTCCCAGTACGAGCCGTAGTCGGCATCGCGCAGGACCTTGTACAGGGGTGCGGTGTCGGGCATGCAGGCGTAGGAGGTGCGGGGCTTGGAGCGTGCGGCCTGCAACCGGTACATGTCCGGGGCGGCAAACGGGCCGTGCATCACGTCGATGGGCAGTCCGTGGACGTCGGTGTCGCCGTGCTCCCAGGCTCGAAGGAGCTTCGGAAGAGTTCGGAGCATTCCCTGGGTTTCGGCGATGCTCGTCTCGAGATCGTGCGATAACTGTACGCGGATACTTACCTAGCGATCAGGCTAGTGTCCTGCGCCGGTATTAAGCTTCCGATATGGCTCTTGGAAACGGGTTGGTCGCTCGCATCGAGCGGACCGTGGACTTCTACGGTCCCGGCCGTCCGATTCCGGCAGACGAGATTCACGCGCGATTGCACGCGCTCGACATCGCCCCGGACAAAGACTTCACCGAGTTCGTGGGACGTTGGGGTGGATGCTTCGTGGGCGTGTCAGTGCACGCATGGGACAACGCCGAGCTTATCGGTCGTGAGACATGCATCGAGCTGACCATTGAGGCGCGTGACGCATACGGTGCCCTCATCGACGGGGTGGTGTTCGCTGACGACGGGTCGGGGAATCCGATCTGGATCGCTGCGGACGGAAGCGTGTGCTTGGTCGACCATGACAACGGGAGCACAGTTGTCCGACTGGCTGCCAGTTTCCGCACGCTGTTGGAGGAGAACGTCGACGACTGACTTCGTGGCAAGGGTTCAATTCCAACGAGCGCACAGCCTAGAAAATGTTCTGGTAACCACAACTTGGGCAGGTGATGTAGGCATCTGCGTTGTCACGGTCTTCCCAGGCCGCGGTGAAATAGCCACTTTTCATGGGCGTGTCGCAGCCCGTGCAGCGACGCTCGGTTTGTGGACCTTGCTCTGAGAGCAAGCGCTGGTCGAGACGATGAAGGTCGTAGATTCGCTCGGGTGAGGACGAGCGGGAACAGCAGGGGCACCGTTGGTGTTCCCGCCCCACCGGCATCATCCTGTGGCGTGCGAGAATCACTTATCGACTGCATTTGGGAATCGACTTTCGGAACGACCTGGTCGAGCCTCGGTTAGAGCCAACTTGCGACTCCTTGGTCAGGAGGCACGCGCTGGAAGCGCCAGGAGTGTGCCATCGCTGCGCTTCTTGATCTCGATTACAACATCAGCGCTCGGGGAGCTTGCGCGGTGAGCGGGGGCGAGTGCATGCAGACGGTATGACGTTTCCAGCAGGCTGTCGACCTGCTTCCTGGTCATCACCTTGCCGATGAGCCGTTTAGGTGAGCGCAATTCGAGCGCAGACAGCCGTCGCAGGACGTTCTCCACCCGGCCTTCCAGGACGGCGACCCGGTGCTGGTCGTCTCGGAGACTCCGTACGAAGTTCTCGAAGGGATTGGCCTCATTGCTTTGGCCGACCTCAACGCCCTGCCGAATGACAACCCGGCGCTTGAGCGCGATCGCGAGCGCAGCCAACTATAGATGGGCGCGAAACTCACCGCCGTCGCCCGTGACTCCGGGGAATGCCACTTCCATACCCTCATTTTCGAGCTCGAGGCAGCAAGTCGAATCGCGAACATCGCCGCTCAGTTCGTGTGCTCACCATGAGAGATCGAGCGCATGGTCGTTGTGGGTACTTGACGGAAAGGGCTTTGAGCTGCTCGGAGGGTTTGAACGATTTCGATTCGCGTTGCTTCCGTCGCCCTGCTTGCATCGCGCTTTCGCAATTCTGCGCGTCGTTTGGCTTGTTCCGAGCGCCGAAGGCGATCGTGTTCGAGCCTTTGTTCCGTCGGCGAGATGGCAGTCCAATCTAGTTGGGTCGTTCGCCAGCGCAGGAAAGCGCTTGGTCGTGGGATGTGGTTGGGCCAGGTCCAGCCTCGTTGTTTGGTGTCTGTGGTGAGTTGGTGTGCGATGTCGCGGCCGGTCCATCGGGTGGTGTCGATTCCGGTTTGTTGGAGGGCGTCGCAGATTGTTCCGATGTGGCCGGCTGGTTTCAATGCTGTTGCGTGAGCGATGAGTTCGGCTGCTGCGCGTTGGAGGTGGAGGGGTCGGGGAGTGGTTGTTGGTTGGTGTGGCGTCTTGCCCGCGTGTGCTTTTGTGCGCGTTGGTGAGATCTTGAAAGCAAGAGCTTTAAGTGCAAATCCCCCGGAGGGGGATAGGGGGTCACGGTGGCTGGATTGTGGATGGTTCCGTGTGGTGGTTTTGGATCGGTATGCGTTGGTGCGCAGTGTGGCTCGGGAGGGTTTTCTGGGTTTTGTGGAGGGAGGGGTGACGGTCGTGGCTACCGGGCGGGGTGTGGTGAGGGACCAGGTGGAGGCAGCACGGAGTTGGCGGTGGCCGTGGTGTGATATTGCGGCCATAGCTTCCAGCCGACTGAGGTAGCGACCGCGAGCGAGTTCTACTGCGACTCCGAGGGGCGTGAGGACTCGTCGGGCGCGTTTGGCGGTGGAGGTGCTCACTCCTGCACGGTGGGCGATGGTCTCGCGTGAGGCGGTCACTGAGCGTCCAGTTGCGCTTTCGGCGAGGGAGGCGTGGATGACGGCGACGGCGAAAACAGTTTCGGTGCTGATGGTGTGTTTTGTGCAGAGTGTCGTGCCGGAGGGGGAGTTGAGGAGGGTGCGGACTTGGTGTTGCCAGTGTGTGCGGCTGGTCCAGTTGGGGGTACGGCTGTAGGTGCCGTCGGGGATGGGGAGGGACCAGGAGTTTCCGCGTTGGTTGCTTGCACGGTTGAGTGTTTCGATGCGGGTGACGTTTTCGGTGGCTTGTTGTACGGCGTGTGCCCATTCGTCGTCGGAGATCCCCGACATCGACGCGAGGAGTGCCCACATTGATCCATCGCTGAACTTGGAAGTTCGAATCGAGTTCGGCGACGCGATCGTCAGAGCCTCTGTCGCCGATTGTGTACATCCCGATTGTTGTGGCGGTGAGTCCGGACAGCTCGGAAAGGCCGCATCGGTGGGTGTGCACAGAGCGTCGAAGCCGCGGAGATCGATCGTTCGCCGAAGGAATGTGCGTGCAGGAGGGGATACTCGACTCACCGGAGATCGGCGACAACGAGCAGGAAGTGACGAAGCGATGGCGAAGAGTGATCCCGAAAAGCAAGGCGCAGACTCCCCGTCTCAGTTGATCGACAAGCGAATCGAGGAACTCGGAGACTGGCGGGGCGAGACGCTCTCGCGGATACGTACCCTGATCAAAGAGGTGGATCCGGATGTAGTGGAGGAATGGAAGTGGCGAGGAGTCCCTGTGTGGTACCACGCCGGAATGATCTGTACCGGTGAGACTTACAAGAGCGCAGTCAAGGTGACTTTTGCCAAAGGCGCATCACTCGAGGACACCTCAGGCCTCTTCAACTCCAGCCTCGAGGGCAATACGAGGCGGGCGATCGACTTTCACGAGGGTGAAGCCGTCAACGAAAAGGCGTTCAAGGCACTCATTCACGCCGCGATTGCCTTGAACACCTCGAAAAAGTGACTCCCTGTCAGAGCTGATGTTCGGCGAGGTCGAACGCGCTGAGTAGCGTGCGGAATTTTGTACTGGTCTCTCGCAGTTCGGTTTCAGGATCGGAAGTAGCGACGATGCCGCCGCCGGCGTACGCCCGCGCGGACAGACCGTCTGCGGCGATCTCGGCGCAACGAATGGCTACCATCCACTCGCCGTCTCCGGTGCGGTCGCACCAGCCGACCGCACCGGCATAGAACCCGCGATCGCCCTCGGTTGCGGTGATGTGCTCACGTGCAGCGTCCGTTGGTGTTCCGCAGACAGCGGGAGTCGGGTGCAGTGCCATTGCCAGTTCGAGAGAGGTCAGGCTCGGGTCGGTCAGGACACCTTCGATCTTGGTCCCGAGGTGCCACAGTTGCGGTGTCCGAAGCAGTTCCGGAGCACTGGGTGCAGTGAATGACGTGCACAGCGGTCCGAGTATCGCGCTGATGGAATCGACGACAAAAGCGTGTTCGGTGAGATCTTTGGTCGAAGCGCGGAGTTGCTCGGCATTCGCCTCGTCCTGATCCGAATTCGGGTGCCGTGCAATCGAGCCCGCCAACGGGTGGCAGGTGACGATGTCGCCTCGCCGCTCGATCAGGACCTCGGGTGTCGAGCCGACCAGCGAACGTCCGCGGTACCCGCCACCGGCGGGGGACAGGTCGACGCAGAAGCCGTTGTGCGCGTGGTCGAGTGCAATCAGTTTCTCGGCCAGAGCGGAGGGGGAGATCGCAGACTCGGCTTCGATGGTCAGTGAGCGTGCGAGGACAACTTTGTCGAGTTCGCCTGCTCGGAGACGGGCGATGGCGCTGCGGACCCTGTCGATGTGGATCTGCGGGCTCGGTTCGAATCCGGCTACCCGCGAAGAGGGGAGTGCCGGAACGTTCGAGTGATATAGATCACCGCGGACACGCGTGAAACTCAGCGGCGCAGTAAGGGCGGACGGTGTCTCCGGGGAGAACGGCAGGGCGCCGACGACCGAGTCGATGCGCCCCGTTTTGAGGGCTTCAGCCGCGTCGAAGGCTGAGTCGAATTCTTCGACTACTCCCGAAGTGCGGATTGACGTTTCCCTACGTGAGAGCAGGAAAACGGAGTCCGTTCCATCGTCAGTCCGGTTGTTGCGCAACGGGAATTCGGATACTTCGGCGAGTGCTGACATGGACACCCTTCCAGTTCGACAGTTTGCTTGTCATGTTGAGGCTAGCCTTAGTTTGGGTGAATTTGTGTCGCGAGCGCCTGGGTTGTGTACTTCCGTACCGTTATGGTTAGGCTCGCCTAAAGTCAAGGCGTGCGGACGGGGTCGACACGAGGGTTGGGTTGGCTCGATCTGAGCGCGTCGACCACTACTCGAGGAGACCGATGAGCAACACCGTGGACCGTGACCAGATCGTGCGCGACGTCGCCGAGGTTCTGTCGATGAGGGCAGAACAACTCGGCGACGACGCGGACCTGGGTGACGAAGGACTGGACTCGGTTCGCTTGATGACGCTCGTCGAACGGTGGCGGGGAGCGGGCGCGGATGCCGACTTCGCGGAGTTGGCAGAAGAGCCCACGATCAGTGCCTGGGTTCAGGTCCTGTGCCCGCAGTGAGCGAGCGCCGAATCGCCGTGGTCACCGGTGCTGCGGCGGGGATCGGCGCCGCAGTAGCCCGTACCCTTGCGTGCGACGGTTATTCGCTCGCGCTTCTCGATCGCGACGACGTCGAATTGAAGCGGGTAGCCGCGGAATTGGCAGAAACCATCGCCGATAGCGCCTCGATCGAGTCCCACGTCGTGGACGTGACCGACCGGCAAGCAGTCGATGCAGCAGTGGCCTCCACGATGGACAGGTTCGGCCGGATCGACGCGCTCGCGCACGTCGCCGGAATACTCGACACCGGATCGGTGCTGGACTCTGATCCCGATCAGTGGCGGAAGATCTTTGGCGTCAACGTCTTCGGTTTGCTCAACGTGCTGCAAAGTGTGGGACTGGAAATGCGTCGTCAGCGGACGGGGTCGATCGTGGTGGTCTCGTCGAACGCGGCCGGTGTCCCACGTATCGGGATGGGTGCTTACGGTTCGTCCAAATCTGCTGCCACCATGTTGGTTCGAACCACTGGACTGGAGTTGGCCGCCGACGGGATTCGTGTCAACGTGGTCGCTCCTGGGTCCACCGACACCGCAATGCAGCGTTCGTTGTGGTCGGACCCCGCCGACGATTCGGGTGCCGACGCGGTCATCGAAGGCAATCTTGCGAACTATCGCCTGGGCATTCCGCTCGGAAAACTGGCCACCGCCGACGATATCGCGGACTCGGTGCACTTCCTGCTGTCCGACCGGGCGGCCCACATCACCATGCAGGCGCTGTACGTCGATGGTGGAGCGACGCTCAAAGCGTGAGACGTATTTGCTGACAGTACTTTCGAAGAGGAGTCGCTTGCATGACCTCGAGGATCGCTCGCGAGCCTTTGGCGCCCGTCGCACAGTATCCACCCGAATTGGTGACACACTATCGGGAACGAGGCTACTGGACGGACGAGACGCTAGCCGGATTCATCACGGATGCGGCCGCACGGCATCCCGACAACGAAGCTGTGGTCGGTAGCGATGCCGCTGGAGCAAAAACACGGTTGACGTATTCCGAGCTCGATCGTCGCAGTTCGGCAGTGGCCGGAGGCCTGTTCGCGTTGGGTGTTCGAGCCGGTGACCGTGTGCTCCTGCAGCTACCGAACATCGTGGAATACGTCGAAGCGTTGTTCGGTGTGCTGAAGCTCGGCGCACTGCCGGTTTTCGGGTTGCCGGCGCATCGCCGAACCGAAATCGGATACTTTTGCCAGTTCGCTGATGTCGCTGCCTATATCGTCGCCGACCGTCATGGCGGGTTCGACTACCGCGCATTGGCGCGCGAGGTGAACGAAGGTCTCGAAACGCCGCCGGTTGTGATCGTGGCGGGTGACCCTGAAGAGTTTGTCGGGTTCGATTCGCTGCGCGGATCCGAGTCGCCTGTTCTTGCCGACGTCGATCCGTTGTCGGTCGCCTTTCTGCAGCTTTCCGGTGGGACGACCGGCGTTCCGAAGCTGATTCCGCGAACGCACGCCGACTACCTCTACTCGGTGCGGGCATCCAACCCGATCTGCGGCGTCGACGATTCGACGCGCATGTTGGTGGTTCTCCCTGCGGCGCACAATTTTCCGATGAGTTCGCCGGGCATTCTGGGTGTCTTCCACGCGGGCGGCTCCGTGGTTCTGGCGCCGGAAACCATGCCGTCCACAGCTTTCGGTCTGATCGAATCAGAGCGAGTCACGCATGCTTCTTTGGTACCACCGATCGCGTTGGCCTGGATGTCAGCCCCCAGCAAGGCAGATCACGATCTGTCGAGCTTGCGGGTTCTCGGCGTCGGCGGAGCGAAGTTCAGCGCCGAAGCTGCTGCACGCGTACCCAAGGAGCTGGGCTGCACTCTTCAGCAGGTGTTCGGCATGGCTGAGGGTCTGGTCAACTACACCCGCCTCGACGATACGGAAGATTTGATAGTCAGCACGCAGGGCCGGCCCATTTCACCGGACGACGAGGTTCGTGTAGTCGATGACGAGGGCGCGCTCGTCGAGCCCGGAACCACGGGGCACCTACTGACGCGGGGGCCGTACACGATCCGTGGCTACTACCGTGCGGAAGCGCACAATGCCGAGGTCTTCGATGCCGAAGGTTTCTATCGCACCGGCGATCTGGTCAGCGTCACCGACACGGGTCACCTGATAGTCGAGGGGCGCGCAAAGGACCAGATCAACCGCGGCGGCGAGAAGGTGGCCGCCGAGGAGATCGAGAACCACCTGCTCTCGCATCCTGCTGTCCACGATGCGGCCGTCGTCGCTGTTCCCGACGAGTACCTGGGCGAGCGAACCTGCGCCGTTCTGGTGATTTTGGGAGAAGTACCGACTGTCGGCGAGATCAAGCGATACATACGAGGCCGAGGCGTTGCGGCGTACAAGGTTCCGGATCGAGTGGAGTTCGTGACCGAGTTCCCCGTCACCGGCGTCGGAAAGACCAGCAAGGCGGCCTTGCGCCGTGTTCTCAGCGAATCGATTGCGGCGCAGACTCTGTCGAGTTGATCGGTTACCACCCCACATTTTCGAGGAGATTCATCATGGCGCTACCCACAGCAGTCCGATACGAGATGCCCACCGAGTTTCCGCAGAATCGGGTCGACTGGACTCTCGATCCTTCCCGAGCGGTGCTGCTTCTGCACGACATGCAGGAATATTTCGTGAACGCGTACGACCGAAGCGTCGACCCGCTCCAAACCGTGGTTCCGAATATCGACAGGCTTCGTTCGTCGGCGCGAGCTGCCGGAATCCCGATCGTCTACACCGCGCAACCCGGTGATCAGGATCCCGAGGAGCGTGCGTTGCTGTCGGATTTCTGGGGACCGGGACTGAAGGCAGATCCCGCTCACACCGACGTGATCGCCGAGTTGGCTCCGCATCCGGACGACGTGATGCTCACAAAATGGCGCTACAGCGCCTTCATCAAAACGGATCTGCGTGAGCGGCTGCGCGAGAGTGGGCGTGACCAGCTGATCATCACGGGAATCTATGCCCACATCGGTTGCCTGACTACCGCTTTGGACGGGTTCATGCAAGACGTGCAGATCTTCTTCGTGGGCGACGCGGTGGCCGACTTCTCCCTGGACGAGCATGTCGGTGCCCTCGAGTACGCAGCCGGGCGCTGCGCCTCGGTCACCCGAACCGATGACCTGGTCAAGGCGATGAGCGCGGAAACGGTTTCGGCGTAGTCGTGAACGGCGACGGGGTGATAATCGTCGCCGTATTGTCAGGTGCGTGAAGACATTGTTGGTGGTTCACCACTCGCCCTCGCCGACAACCCACGAATTGTTGGATGCAGTCCTTGCCGGTGCTCGCGATCCGGAGATCGAGGGTGTGGAGGTGAAGGTGGTGCCGGCGTTGGCGGCGACGGTGCCCGACGTCCTTGCTGCTGACGGCTATCTTTTCGGTACCACCGCCAATTTCGGTTACATGTCGGGTGCGCTCAAGTACTTTTTCGACACCACGTACTACCAATGCCTCGGTGCGGTGTCGGATCGGCCGTACGGCCTGTGGGTTCACGGCAACAACGACACTGCTGGTGCCGCGTCGTCGGTGCGCAAACTCGCGACAGGGCTCGGGTTGGTCGCGGTGGCGGATCCGCTCGAAGTGACTGTCAGCGTGGACAAATCTGTCCGCGACGGTTGCTATGAACTGGGCGGAACCGTCGCAGCAACGCTGATGGACTAGCTTTCACATTCTCGTTTCGGTTCACGAAACAGAGTGTCCAGCAAGCGGTTGTAGCAGCGCGCGTCCTCTGGTGAACGCGTCGGGAGCCGCCGGTTTTCGGGTCACCGGCGAGGCGGATTCCCCGATTCATCGATATTTAGTTTAGGCTACCCAAAACAATGTTAGGTCACCCTTGGGTGACGTGTGTCCACAGACGAGGGGATCAGTGTGAGCGTTCTTCCAGGTTCGCACTCCGGAGCGGCAAACGAAGCTACGTTTGCTCTCACAGGAGCTCAACTCGGGATTTGGAACGCACAGAGGCTTGATCCCGAATCTCGGAGCTATCTCGTCGGTGAGGTTCTCGAAATCTCGGGCGACGAACCGATCGACACCGAACTTCTGCCGGCCGCCATCAGGGCGACGATCGGCGAAGCCGAGACCATGCGGTTGCGGATGATCGAGACGGCGGACGGCCCGCGTCAATACATCTCCGACGAACCGGTTGGCGTCATCCCGATCACCGACGTCCGTGACGAGCGCGATCCCGTAGCCGTGGCGCACGCACTGGTCGACGCCGAGCGCAGCCGGGCGTCCGAGTATTGCCGCTTGATGGTGGAGCGCCCGCTGTACACGTACTCACTGATCAGGCTGAGCGATCGCGAGATCTGGTGCATCCAGCTCTATCACCACCTGATCGTCGACGGATACAGCGCAGCCATGATTTCGCGTCGTGTCGCCGCGCACTACACGGCCGGGAAGAAGGGAACCGAGGTCGCGCCAACGCGATTCGGCTCTATGACCGATCTGGTCAGCGAGGACGAGGCGTACCAGGCGGGCGAGCAGTTCGCGGAAGATCGTGACTACTGGCGTGATGTCCTGACGCCGTTGCCCGCGTTGGACGGACGTGGCCAGCAGGTCGCCGGTCCGGCGGAACGAACGATCCAGGTTCGTGAGGTCATCATCGCCGACGCCCTCGGCCGCCTCAAAGAGGTGGCAGACGCGACGGGAACAACGTGGGCCGAAGCGCTGATCGCCTGCTACGGCGCGTTTCTCCACCGGTTGCTCGGCGAGACGGATGTTGTCATCGCGATGCCACTCATGGCGCGCGTGGGGCGCACGGCACTCAAGACGCCCGCCATGGCAGTCAACGTTCTGCCTCTCCGGTTGACGATTCGCAGCCACGATCGACTCGGTGACCTGAGCAAGCAGGTGGCCGCCACGATGAAAAGCCTGCGCGCACACCAGCGCTACCGCGGTGAGAATCTTGCTCGGGACCTGGGCGTCGCCGGCACCGGCGCACTGCTTCACGGGATCGGAATCAATCTCAAGGCTTTCGACTTCGCCCTCGATTTCGCCGGCGCTGTGGGTGTACTGCGTAACGTCGCCGGGGGGCCGCCGGAGGACCTGGGTTTGACGGTGACGCCCATTGCAGACGGCGAAGTTCTACTCGGATTCGAAGTGGACGCGCGTACCAATACTCGGGAATCGGTTCAGCGTCGCCTCGCCGGTTTCGTCAGCATCGTCAACGCGATGGTCGGGGAGGGAGATCCTGCCGTCGGACAGGTGGAGATGATGCCTGCGGCCGAAGCCGCGCGGATTCTCGCCAGCCGCGAAACTGCACCGTTGCCCGGCTCTGTCGAACTCGTTCCCGACGTGTTCGACCGCATCGTCGTCGAGCACGCGGATGACACGGTTCTGGTGTGCGGTGAGGAACGTCTGACAGGCGCAGAACTCGGTGGCCGCGTCCACAAACTCGCCCGGTTGCTTCGGGCTCGCGATGTCGGCCCGGACGACATTGTCGGACTTGCACTTCCGCGTACCTCCGAGATGGTGGTGGCTCTGCTCGCGACATTGAACGCGGGCGCAGCGTACGTGGCCTTGGATCCGCAGCACCCGGCTGAGCGATTGCGGGACTTGGTCGACGACGCGCAACCGAAGGTGGTGCTCACCACTTCCACACTGGCCGGGAAACTCGTCGGAGATTCGCGGCCCGTCCCGCTCGTACTCGATTCCGACGCCGTGCGAGAAGAACTCCGTGCCAATTCCGAGCTTCCCCTCGAACTCGGTGAACTGGCGACACCGCGGCACGGTGATCACCTGGCGTACGTCATCTACACCTCTGGATCGACCGGCAAGCCAAAGGGTGTGTTGGTCAGAAGTGGTGGATTGGCGCATCTGCTTCACCACCACTGCGCCACTATGTACCGGGAAACTGCCGAGCGAGTCGGAAACCGGCAACTGCAGACCGCACACACGGCGTCGTTCGCCTTCGATGCGTCTCTCGATCAGCTGTTGTGGCTGCTGTGTGGTCATCGGGTGCACGTATACGACGAAGAACTGCAGAAGGATGCTGTTGCCCTGGTCGCGGCGTTCGAGCGAGATTGCGTCGACGTGGTCGACACGACGCCGTCGATGGCGGCAGCGATGGTGGACAACGGATTGCTGCGCACCCAGCGACTGCACCTGCTTGTCATGGGCGGCGAGGCGGCACCGCCCGCACTGTGGGACGCGATCATCGAATCCGGCGTTCCCGCTCGAAACCTCTACGGCCCAACCGAAACGACGGTCGACGCGATCGCGACCACGGTCGAAGGTGCCGGACCGCGTATCGGGTACCCGCTCGCGGGAACCCGTGCGTACCTGCTCGACAGCGCGCTCGAGCCGGTCGCCGACGGTGAACAAGGTGAGCTCTATCTGGCCGGACCGCAATTGGCCAGGGGATACCTCGGTCGCGCCGGAGCGACCTCCGAGCGTTTCGTCGCAGATCCTTTCGGGGCTCCGGGAGATCTGATGTACCGCGCCGGGGACGTCGCGCGCTGGGTACCCGGGCGCGGATACGACTTCATCGGTCGTAGCGACAAGCAGGTGAAGATTCGCGGACATCGTGTCGAGTTGAGCGAGGTCGAGGCAGTTCTCGGATCGGTGCCCGGAATCGGCGCGGCTGCCGCGCTGATCCGTACGGATGGAGGACGGCCCAGTCTGGTCGGCTACGTTGTCGCCGCTGTCGGCGCGGCGCTTCCGCCGCAGGAAGAGCTACGCCGAGACCTCGCCGGTCGCGTACCGGATCATCTGGTTCCGGCCGCAATCGTCGTTCTGGACGAACTACCCGTCACGGTGAACGGAAAGCTCGATCGTGCGGCACTACCTGCGCCGGCTACCGAATCGGAAGGTCGCGCTGCATCCACACCGCGCGAGGAAATCCTCTGTGACGTGGTGGCCGAGGTGCTCGGCCGCGAACGCGTAGGCGTGGACGAGGACTTCTTCGGCCTCGGTGGTGACAGCATCACGGCAATCAGTGTCAGCAGTCGCCTGCGGGTGCGTGGTCTGATCGTTGCTCCCAAAGAACTACTGGCACAGCGAGATCTGGGAACCATCGCCGCTGCGGCGCGTGAGATTGCCGATGACGCCGACGCCGTAGCCTCGGTTGCGGACGTGGCGACCGGCACCGTGATCGCCCCGCCGATCGTTCGAGCACTGATCGACAAGAATCCGACAGACGAGGCAATCGCGGGCTACGCGCAGTGGACCGCAGTGCGAATCGACGACGGCATTTCACTGGGTGACCTGCAGTCCGGCGTGCAGACGATCCTCGATCACCATGACGCTCTACGTCTGCTCCTGCGCCGTGACAACGACAGCGGCACTACCGAATTGATCGTCCGGGACGCCGGCGCGGTGCGCAGCGAGGTACTCGTTCGAGAGGTGTCCGACACCTCCGAGCCGTCCCGGATCAGAGAGCTCGCGGAGGCGTCGGCGGCGAGTCTCGACCCGCGCGCCGGTGAACTCCTGCGAGTCGTACTGGTCAATACCGCGGTGGGTCGTCCCGACCAATTGATCGTCGTGGCTCACCATTTGATCGTCGACGGTGTGTCCTGGCGAATTCTGCTTCCAGACCTCCACGAAGCCACCGATGCTGCACGTGAGCGTAGGTCGGCCCGGTTGGCTGCAGGCGGAAGTTCGTGGCGTCGATACGCAGGGTTGCTCGCGGAATTCGGGGCCTCGGGCAGCAGGGCATCAGAGCTCGAGTACTGGAAGTTCGCGTCGGTACAGGCGGACGACGAGCCGATCGGCAGTCGTCGTCTCGACCCGAAGATCGACGTGACCGCAACCGCCTCTCGCACGATAACTGTTGCGCCCCCGGCCGTCACCGACGCGCTGCTGACCACGCTTCCGGCGGCGTATCGAGCCAAGACCGACGAGGTGCTTCTCGCGGGATTGATGCTTGCCTTGCGCTCATGGCAGCACAGTCGCGGCCTGACTGGGCTGCCCGCACAGACAGTTACCGTCGAAGGTCATGGCCGCGACGCGCTCACCAGCGACACCGACTTCGCCGGAACCATCGGGTGGTTCACCAGTGAGTTCCCCGTCCGGGTTCCCACCGATGCACTGCTCACCGCAGACGATCTTGCCGACGCACTCAGCGGCGGAGCAGCTGCAGGGCATCTGCTTCGTGCGGTGAAGGAGGCAAAACGCGCCGTACCCGGAGGTGGAGTCGGCTACGGAGTTCTGCGGCATCTGGATCGCGACACCGCACCTGACCTTTCCGCGTGCGCTACTCCCGAACTGCTGCTCAACTATCTGGGCCGCTTCCCGTCGTTGCCCGGAACCGGATGGCGATTGCCGGAGCAGGATCCATTCGCGGTCATCGAACCGGCGACGAAGGCTATGTCGGAAGTGCTGGCGCTCAACGCATTTGTCCGTGAGGACGGATCACCGACGCTGGCAGTCGAATGGACTGCGGCGGGTTCAGTGCTCGACGGCGCGACGATCGTCGAGCTGCAAGAGCATTGGGAACGTGCGCTCGCTGCCCTGACCGCGCATGCCGCGCTCTTCGAGGGCGGTTTGACGCCTTCCGATTGCTCGGCGACGATCTTCGGCCAGGGCGCGGTGGTCGATCAGGCAGGGATCGACGAACTCGAAGCCGTCCACGGACCGCTTGCCGACGTCCTTCCGCTCTCGCCGCTACAAGAAGGTCTCCTGTTCCATGCGGTCCGTGACGGAGCCGCAGACGTCTACACGCTCACTGCACGCTTCGACCTCTCCGGGCCACTGGACGAGGCGAAGTTGGCCGACGCGTTCGAGACCGTGATCGACAGGCACCCGAACCTACGCGCCGCGTTCCACTACGAGCAGTTCGCACGGCCCGTTCAGATCATTCCACGCGGCGCAAAAGTCGAGTGGCGTTCGGTCGACCTGACCTCCGTTCCAGCTGACACTGCATTCCGCTCTGCAGATCAGCTCGAGGACGAGGCCGCCAAGCATGTCTTCGACGTCAGTACACCGCCTCTGCTGCGTGCACTACTGGTTCGGCTGCCCGGCGGGGTGCACCGTTTGGTCCTCAACGCGCACCACCTGCTCACCGACGGTTGGTCGACTCCGATCGTCCTGCGCGAGCTGATGAACGTCTACCACGACGGCGACACGCACCTCCCTGCGCCGACGCCGTATCGCGACTACTTGGCATGGATCGCCGGCCGTGATCAGGACTCTGCCCGCGCAGCGTGGAGCGAGCGTTTGCGTGGGCTCACCGCGCCGACTCTCGTTGCCGACGCCGGAGCGCCGCGAAGTGTGCCCGTCGCGCTCGAGGTTCCTCTCGCGACATCGGACGCCGAAGCGCTGATCGAACTCGGCCGTGCGCGAGCGCTGACGGTCAACACCCTGGTTCAGGGTGCGTGGGCAGCAGTGCTCGCCGAAGCGACAGGACAGTGGGACGTCGTGTTCGGGGCCACGGTGTCCGGCCGACCTGCCGAACTCTCGGGGGTGGAGGGAATGGTCGGGTTGTTCAGCAACACGATTCCGGCCCGCCTCGACATCGTCGCGCACCGGCCCTTGCTCGATCAGTTCGTCGATCTGCAGAACGCCCAATTCGACATCGTGGACGTCGAACACACCAGTTTGGCCGAGATCGAACGCATCGCCGGAATCGGGCAACTGTTCGACACGCTCCTGGTGTTCGAGAACTTCCCGAACTCCGGTGCAGGACAGCCTGCATCGCACACACTGCGGGTCGAGGGATTCACCAACCGCGGAGTCACGCACTATCCGATGACGTTGATGGCGCCGCCGAGCACCGGTCTGGATCTGGTTCTGTACCACGATCCGGCAGTTGTCTCCGACGCCACGGCGGAGCGAATGGTCACACGGCTCGCGGAGATCCTGCGTGGGTTGCTGACCGAGCCGACAGCTCCCGCATCCGCGGTGCTCACGGTAGTCCGACAGGCAGCGTCCGTTGCCGATGCGGTGTCTGTCGCGAAAAATGTCGCTGTCACGAAAAAGGTGGCCGCGTCCGATCCTGCGATCGATGTCGATCCCGCGGTCGTGGATGCAGTGTGCGCCTGTGTCGCAACGGTGTTGGAGATTCCCGACGTCGATCCGGGTGACAATTTCTTCACTCTCGGCGGTCACTCGCTCACTGCGATGCGGTTGGTGGGAAGCCTGCGCAAGCTGGGAATTCGCGTCGTCGTCTCGGATGTCTTCGACACCCCGACCCCCCTCGGTCTTGCCGTGGCCGCACGCGTCGATCGGACGAAGTTCTCGCCGGATTCGGTCGTTGGCGTCGATCGACCCGTCGTGACCGTGGCGACGTTCCGCGCCCCGGCAGCGGCGGGAAATCCTGATCACGAGCGGTACTGGGTTCGCACGCTCGCGGACCTGCCCCTCGAAACGGACCTTCCGTATGACCGCCCGAGCGGCGAAGAGTACCGCCCGCACACCTACCTCCGTCAGCTACGCGATGCCCGGTTCGGTGACGAACCAGGATTCGACGCGGTGCTGTTGGCCGCCGTGGCGGCGACGCTGAACAGCTTCGGCGGTGGTCGGGACCTTGCGGTCGGACTGGTCTCGGAAGGGACTGACACCCTGATTCGGGTCGACCTGTCCGGTCGGCCGAGAATTGCCGATGTCGTTCGGCGAGTCGAAAACGCTGTCTCCGAGGCACTTGCGCATTCCGATGTCAGCCTCGACCGAATCGCCGAACTACTCGGGCGCCCCAGTGGCAGCCTGTTCGCTGCCCGTGTCGGTCACTCGCCCGGAAAGAGCGTCGACCTCGAATTCGTCCGAACCGCAACAGAACTTCGATTGACGGTTGATGCCGGGCTGTTCGACGCCGCGACTGCGGACGCATTGCTCGCCGGTGTGATCGCGGTCCTCGGTCACGAAATCAGCACTGTCGTCGCGGATCTGCGACTGGCGGAAAACAAGCCGGATCGCGACCCGGGCCGACGCGCGACGCCGCCGTCGGGGATCTCGCAGTTGTTCGCTCGACACGTCAGCCGCCACCCCGACGACATCGCGGTGATCTCCGGCGAGGTCGGAATTACCTACGGGGAACTGTCGGCGCGCGTCGACGAGCTGGCCCGCGAACTTCTCGCGGTCGGCGCCGGACCCGAGAAGGTAGTCGCCGTCGCGCTGGATCGAAATGCGGATCTGGTGGCCGGACTGCTCGCGGTACTGCGCATCGGCGCGGCGTACCTGCCACTCGACGTCGATTACCCGACTGAGCGGCTCGAGTTCATGATCGAGGACGCGGCTCCGGTGTGTGTCCTGACCAGTATCGACAGCGTAGGGCAACTTCCGTCCACGGTCGCCACGAGTGTCTTCGTGGACGGTGAGTTCACCAACTCGAATGTCGTGCTTCCTCCGCCGCTCGCGGCGGGTGATCACCTCGCCTACATGATCCACACCTCCGGTTCGACGGGTCGCCCCAAGGGCGTGATGGTCTCGACGGGCAACCTCGCAGCCTTCGCGGACACGGTACTCGAGGATTGCTGGATCAGGCCGGGCGATCGCATTGTCGCGGTGACAACGGTGTCGTTCGACATTGCGGCACTCGAGTTGCTGTGCCCGCTCGCGGCGGGCGCGACTGTCGTGATCGCAGACCGCAGGACGGTTCGCGACCCGGATGCGTTGTCGGCGTTGATCATCGCAAGCGATGCGACAGTGATGCAGGCAACGCCGGCGCTGTGGCGAGTGGTCACCGAACACGAGAACGCAGTCGGACTCGCCATGGTGCGAGCCCTGGTGGGAGGGGAAGCCCTCCCGCAGGATCTGGCTGACGATCTGGTGGCCAACGCTGCTTCGGTCCGGAATGTCTATGGACCCACCGAGGCCACGGTGTGGGCCACATCTTCGGTCATCACGACCGGTGACCGAGTCACAATCGGCCAGCCCTGGACCGACGTGCACGTGCGAATCCTCGACGACGACCTGCGCGAGGTTCCGGAAGGCGTTGCGGGCGAGCTGTATCTGGGCGGTGCGCAGGTGGTCCGCGGATACCTGAACCGCCCCGATCTGACCGTCGCTCGGTTCGTCGCCGATCCTTCTCTGCCGGGGGCACGCCTCTACCGCACCGGCGATCTGGTCCGACGCCGGCGAGGGGTTTTGCACTTCCTTCGTCGTGCGGACGATCAGGTGAAGGTTCGCGGTTTCCGCATCGAGCTCGGCGAAGTCGAAGGCGCGCTCGGATCGGTGGCAGGTGTGTTCCGCGCGGCAGCCACCGTTCGCGTCGATGCGGCGGGTACCGGAAGTTTGCACGGGTATGTGGTTCCCGAAGGTGCAACCACGCTCGATTCGGTACTGGTGCGCAAGGAGATTGCGCGGCTCCTACCCGAACACATGGTGCCGCAGACCATCACGGTGCTCGAGGCACTACCACTCACCCTCAACGGGAAGGTGGACCGGAAGGCATTGCCCGACACCGCGCCGGATCGCGTGCAGAGTCCGCTCGTGGCCGTCGATGCGGATCGTCGGGCACGGCTCGAGTCGCTCAGCCCGGGCTGGCAGGACGTGCTACCACTCGGTCCCTTGCAGGAAGGCATGTACTTCCAGTCGGTTCTCGACGGCGCCGGCGGCACGGATGTCTATCACATGCAGCCGCGATTCGAGTTCTCCGCCGATGCCGCCGTCGACGTTCGCTCACTCCGCGCAGCAGGGGATGCGCTCTTGCGACGCTATCCGAACTTGCGGGCCGGCTTCACACACGCCGGGTTCGACGCTCCGGTGCAGTTCGTGCCCAGGGAAGCCGAAATGCCTTTCCGTGAGGTCGATCTGAGCGCAGTCGCACCCGAGGACTTGGATATCGAGGTCCGCGCCCTCGAGGAGGCCGAATTCGGCAGGCTGTTCGACTTGAGTGCACCGCCACTCATTCGAATGGTGTTGGTCTGGTTGCCAGGTGGGGGAGCGCACCTCGTCTTCACTCAGCACCACCTGCTGACCGACGGTTGGTCGCAGACCTTGATGTACGCGGAGTTGTTTGCGCTCTACGAGTTTGCTCGCACACACGGCACGGACCCGGTTGGACTCGACGGCGCGCTCGACAAGCCTGCGGACTTCTGTGATCACCTGCGATGGATCGCCGAAGCGGATCGCACGGACGCCCTCTCGTCCTGGAAGGACTACCTCGCGGATCTCGAGCAACCCACACTCGTGGGTGGTACGGGATCAGGCGGGCGCGCTCCGTTGCCGGTGTTCACCCGGGTTCAGCTCGAACAGAGCATCACCGAGCACGTACGCGAGTTGGCCAGACGTAGCGGAGTGACGCTCTCCACCGTGGTTTCTGCGGCGTGGGGTCTGGCATTGCGCGCCGTGACGGGCCGTGACGACGTGGTCTTCGGATCGACGGTTTCGGGACGTTCACCCGAGGTCGAGGGCGCCGACCGAATGGTGGGCTTGGCGCTTAACACCATTCCGGTACGTGTCCGGGTACGGCCAGGCGAGGAGATCTCGGCGTTGCTCGGACGCCTGTTCCGCGAACAGGGTTCGCTGCTGGGGCATCACCATCTCGGGCTCGGCGACGTGCAGCGAAGCGCTGGGTTCGCAACACTGTTCGACACGCTCTACGTCTTCCGCAACACGCCTCGTGACGAACAGGCACGTCGAGACACGTTCGGGCGCAGTGGAATCGTCGGGTTCGACGCAGTGGACGGCACCCACTATGCGCTCACGCTCGACGTGGATCCGGGTGTCGGGGATGCGCCGATGGCGCTCACTCTCGAAAATCGTCCCGACCTGATTCCCCACGACGTGGCTCGGGACGTTCTTTCACGCACCATCACGATCCTCGAAGTGATGGCGAATTCCGATACCGCCACGGTGGCGGACACGGCGGTTCCGCTTTCGCACACCCCCGCGGAATTCGCTTCGGAGCACATTGTGATGCCGCGGCCGGACCAGGCCGGCGGTAGCGTGGACGCCTTGCTCCGCGAAAGGGCAGCGGCAACTCCGGGCGAGACGGCGCTTGTTTTCGGAGACGTCACCCTGAGCGCAGCCGAGATGAACTCTCGGGTGGACAGACTGGCACGAATACTCGCGTCGGCGCTGGGGCAGTCGGTGCCAGGCGCGGGATCGACTCGTGTTGTGGCGCTCGCACTTCCGCGCACCGCCGATCACGTCGTAGCGATCTTCGCTGTCATGAGAACTGGAGCAGCCTACCTCCCCTTGGATCTGGCTCACCCACCGGCACGATTGAGCGAACTGATCCTTGACTCCGACGCGGCGCTGGTGGTCACCACGACTCAGACGCGTGACCTCGTTGTTCCCGCCGGACAGGCGTGCGTCGTCCTCGACGACCCGGACGTGGCCGGGGTACTCGACGGGCAGTCTTCTGCACCAGTTGTCGACGAGGCTGCGGTCTGCGGGCCGACCTCACCGGACCAGCCTGCCTACGTCATCTACACCTCGGGCAGTACCGGAAAACCCAAGGGCGTCGTGGTGGGTCACCGCGGGTTGACGACGATGTATCACAATCACAAGGCCGAGATATTCACGCCGACCGAAAACAGTGTGGGTGGTCGACGTTTGCGCATCGCGCACACAGTCTCGTTCTCGTTCGACATGTCGTGGGAGGAACTGTTCTGGTTGCTCGCGGGGCACGAAGTTCACGTGATCGACGAGCAGGCGCGACTGGACCCCGCATCTTTGGTGAAGCATTACCGCGAAGTCGGGATCGACGTCGTGAACGTAACCCCCTCGTATGCAAGGGAACTGATGGCCGCCGGTCTCCTCGACGGGGAGCGGACGCCGGTGTTGGTGATGCTCGGCGGCGAAGCGGTGCCGGCCGAACTGTGGTCGCGATTGCGTGATCAGGACGGTGTCGACGGGTACGACCTTTACGGGCCGACGGAGTTCACGATCAACGCGATGGGATCCCCGGTTCAGGGGAGCGAGACACCGTGCTTGGGTCGTCCGATTCTGAACGCGTCCGCGCGGGTACTCGATTCGGGGCTGCGGGAGGTTCCGATCGGAGCGGCGGGCGAGCTGTACATGTCCGGTGACGGAACGGCGATGGGTTACCTTCACCGGACCGCGTTGACCTCCGCTGTGTTCGTTGCTGATCCCTACTCCGTCGGTCACCGCATGTACCGCACGGGTGACGTTGTACTGCGTCGCCGCGACGGCGAACTCGAATATCTGGGTCGCGCAGACCATCAGGTCAAGATCCGAGGCATTCGGATCGAATTGGGTGAAGTGGAATCCGCGCTGGCGTCGTTGCCGGGAGTGTTGAGAGCGGCAGCGTCAGTCCGTAGCGAGGACGGTACGCCGCCGCGACTGGTGGGCTACGTCGTCGAGGAACCCGGGGCCGATTCAACCGATCTACGAGCTGCGCTGCGGGAACGGGTACCGGCGCACCTGGTTCCGTCGGACATCGTCGTCGTGGATTCGATCCCCCTGACGCCCAACGGGAAACTGGACCGGGGTGCGCTTCCAGCACCCTCCGCCCGAGCGGCGGCCCGAGCACCGCGCAGCGAGATGGAAAGGCAACTGTGCCAGGTCTTTGCGCGGGTTCTCGATGTCGACGTCGTGGACCCCGAAGAGAGCTTCTTCGATCTCGGCGGCGACTCGCTTCGAGCCATGCGACTGGTGGGGGAGGTGGAGCACGACCTGTCGGTGAGCGTCGGTGTGGGAACGCTGATGGCCCGTCCTACAGTTGCCGAGCTCGCAGCACACCTTGACGAATCGGGGTCCGAGGTCGACCTGAGCCGCGATCACCTCCTGACGCTGCGAGCCGAAGGCAGCGGTGAGCCACTGTTCTGCGTGCATCCGGCAGGTGGATTCGCTTGGCCCTTCGGACCTTTGGCCGGCGTACTCGAGGCTGACCGTCCTCTGTTCGGCCTTCAATTGCCCACTGTCGCCGGAGAGCCACTCGAACCGACGAACGTGGACCAACTGGCAGCGATGTACGTCGACACGATTCGGGGCGTGCAACCGAGCGGGCCGTACCACCTGCTCGGATACTCGTTCGGTGGCAACGTTGTTGCCGCGATGGCGGCTCAGTTGGTCGATATCGGCGAGACGGTGGAGTTCGCAGGTCTGATCGATACTCATCCACTGGGAGATCGAGACGAGCGCGACCGCGATGACGTCGATGACCTCGATGACCGCGATCTTGCCGCCGCGCTGCCACCCGAGATTCTCACTCAGGCACCGGCACTGGTCGAGGCAGTTCGCGCTGGATTTGATGCCACTCGTTTGCTCGTGGCCCGCTCGACTGACACAACCTACGACGGAACGGTTACTCTGATCACCGCCGACGCCGAGGCGTCCGGACAAGTGCTGGCCGATCGCTGGCGCAGAGTCCGCGGAGACCGGGACATGGCAGTACATCATCTGCCCTACGACCACGCCGGATTGGTGACCCCAGCCGGGTGGGCGGCAATTGCCCCGCTGCTCGACAGTCGTCTGTCAAAACGCACAGGCCACAGATTTCGAAACCGCACAGTCGAAAACCACACAGTTGGAAACACAATGGGAGCTCAATGATGAAGTCCACACCGCCCCTCGCGATACGGAGTTGGCGACGTTTCGTCGCTATCGCAGGGTTGCTGGTCGTCGCACTCGTGGCGATGATCGGTTGCAGTAGCGATTCGAACGACGAACCGACCAAGGCTGCAGAGCCCACGACCCGCGTGATCGAAACCGAGAAGGGTTCGGTCACCGTGCCCGCGTCAGCGGAGCGCATCGTGGTTCTGAGTGGCGGTCTCGCCGGATACCTGTACGCCCTGGACGCACCGGTGGTTGCCACCGATACCCGCGTCCTCGGTGTCACGAACCTCGACGGTGGATTCCCGCCGGCATGGTCGGACGCCGCAAAGGCGCAGGGCACCAAGGAATTGCCGGCCGGCGAGCAGCTCAATATCGAAGCCGTCGCGGCGGCTGAACCCGACCTGATCATCGGCGGTGGACAGGGCATCACCTCGGTTCAGGCCGAGGAACTCTACGACCAGCTGACCGCTATCGCTCCCACCGTGTTGGTCCCCAAGACGGTTGCCAACTGGGACAAGCAACTCGAGATCGTCGCCGATGCCGCAGGTCGTTCGGACAGGGTTCCTGCGCTGATCAGCGCGTACGACGACAAGGTCAAAGAGGTCAAGGGCAAGATCAAGGTTCCCGAGGGCAACGTCGTCTACATCCTCTCGCTCGCCAACAACAAGCCGTACCTCGTGCCGCCGACGGCCGCGCTGCCCGCGATGCTCGCCGAGGTTGGTTTCAAGGCCGACGACGTCATGGCGAAGGCCGGCAACCCGCAGCTCTTCGGCTCGGGTGACTCGTTCGAGGTCAGCCCGGAACTGCTCTCGCAGGTCGCCGATGCTCCTGTCGCCTTTGTGATTCCGGTGTCCGGTCGCCCGATGGCTGAACTTGCCACGGATCCGCTCTACTCGCAGTTGCCGTCCTTCAAGGCAGGCACGACGTTCGAGCTCCCCGCCACCAGCTACCGTCCTGACTACGACGGCGCAATGGCTACTCTCGACCTGATCGGCCAGACCTTCGCATGACCCGATTCGGTGGGCTGGTAATCGATGTTTCACCGTTGCGGACCAGCCGTCCCTTCAGGTACGCCTTTTCCGCGCGATTGATCTCTCTGCTCGGGATCGGACTGCTCGTCGTAGCCGTTCCCGCGCAGACGTACCAGCTCACCGGGTCGACCTTGCAGGTTGCCGGGGTGTCCACGGCAATGGCTATCGCCATGTTCTTCGGCAGCCTGTTCGGCGGCGTGCTCGCTGATCGTTACGACCGGCGACGCACCATCCCGCAGTGCTGCGGGTCTCGGCTTTGTCATTCTCGGGTGCAATGCGCTCTTGCCGGACCCGTCGATGTGGGTCATCTACGTCGCGGCCGCTGTCGACGGCATGGCCGGCGGCGTCAGTAGTTCGGCCCTGATGGCATTGATGCCGACGTTGTTGCCGCGCAACAAGATGGCAGCGGCCGGCGCGTTGGTAGCGCTGACCACGGACATCGGGACGATGATCTCGCCGGCAATCGCCGGGGTGATCATCGCCTCCGGCGGAATCTCCGCGACATATTTTTTTGCTGCCGTGGCCACCGCAGCAACGGTCACGTTGTTCCAAGCCATAGGCCCGTCGCCTGCACCGGGTACGAATCACGAAAGCCCGATGCGCGCGCTCGTGACCGGCGTGAAATTCGCCGGCACTCACACAGTCATTCGCGGCATCCTGATCAGCGGTCTGTTGGTCATGTTCGTCAGCGGACCGATGGTGTTGCTGCCTGCCTTCGTCGACCAGGTCCTCCGCGGCGGACCCACCATGCTCGGTCTGCTCTACGGCGCACCGGCAGTCGGCGCTGTGATCGGTTCGCTCACCAGCGGTTGGACCGGACGAGTCCACCGCAACGGTGCCGCGATGCTGATCTCGGTAGCGTTGATGCCGCTCGGCCTCGTGGTGCTGGGTGCGTCGGGAGCAGCGATCGTCGCGTTCCTCGGTCTTGCCGGCTTCGGCCTCGGACGCGCCCTCAACGACATTTTGAGATTTGCAGTCCTTCAACAGAACACGCCGGATGAATTGCGCGGACGCGTGTCGAGTCTGTGGATGGTGCAGGCCGTGACGGGCACGGCGATCGGTTCGATGGCAGCCGGGTTCCTCGGGCAGTGGCTCGAGCCTGGCGCCGCGCTGCTGGCCTTGGGTCTCGCCGGTCTGACACTGGGCCTGGTGCTCCTGGGAACGTTGGGTTCGGTGCGCCGGGTAACTTCGGAGATCACCGAAGTAGATCACTCCGACATCACTGTGCCGGTGGGGAATGCTCCGCTGGAAAAGGAAGGTAGTTCATGAACCGAGGAGACCATCTCGCGACCATCGCCGAAGTGCTGGCGGGTAACACCGGTGCAAAAGTGCCGTACCCCATCGGCATTCGCGAACTCGAAGTTGTTCGCAGCGAAATGGTCGGATCAGGACTGCTGCGTCTGACCTTGGGCGGACCCGAGTTGGCGGGCTTCGAATCGCACGCTCCCGACGAGCATGTCCGCCTGGTGTACCCGGATGCAGACGGAACTTTGCGACTGCCCGAACGAGACGGATTCAGCCTGAAGTGGCCTCGTCCACTGCCGATCTCGCGTGAGTACACCGTCCGTCGCTACGACGCCGAGGCGGGAGAGTTGGACCTCGACTTCGCACTCCACGAAGGTGGGTACGCCTCTGATTGGGCTCAGGCCGCCACCATCGGCACTCGGGTACACGTGGCCGGACCGCCTGGTGGCGTCGTGGTTCCGTGGACGTACGACCGCTATCTGCTCGCCGGCGACATCACTGCCCTTCCTGCCATTGCTCGTTGGCTCGAGATGATGCCCGCTGCTGCAGCTGGGTGGGTGTTCGTCGAGATCACCGACCCTTCGCAGGAAATCGAACTCACCGTTCCGGAAGGCGTCGAGGTGCGGTGGCTGCACCGCGGCGACGTCCAAGCCGGTCACTCGGATTTGCTCGAGCAGGCAGTGCGGACGGTCACTGTTCCTGAGGGCGAACGCGTCTACGCCTGGGTCTCCGGTGAGGCCTCCAGCCTCAAGCCGATTCGCAGATTCGTGCGCGACGAACTCGGATTGAGCTCGGGCGATCACCTGATCACCGGCTACTGGAAGCGCGGAGTCGCGGACTTCGACGAGGACGACGACCACTGAACATCGGTTGCCCCAGCCCCAGCCCCGGCCCCAGCCCTCGGCATCGTCACCGCGACAACGAGTCCGACAATCGCAACGATTGCCGCTACCCCGAAAGCCGTGGCGAATGCCGAGTGTTGGGGAAGGCCGCCGGATGAAGTCGCGCTCGCGATGATCCCGGCGGCAATTTGGGTTCCTACAGCAGAACCCAGCGATCTGGCGATCGTGACTATTGCCGTCGTGACACCTACGCGGTCTACCGGTGCGCTGTCGGCGGAGATGACGAACACTGCCGTAGACGCGGCGGCGACGCCGGTACCCGCCAGGATCAGGACGACAACGATCTGCCACATCGTGGTTGCAAAGACTCCGACTGCGCCGCTCAGGCCGAGGAGGGCAACTCCTGCTACCGCAATGGCTTTCGTGCCGACCCGTTGTGCGAGCTTTCCGGAGATCACCGACGCGATCACCGCTGCGCCGTAACCGATGCACAGCAGGATTCCGATGGCACTTGTCGACGCACCGCGGCCGAATCCGCTCTCCGCGGGCGCGGCGAGTTGCTGCGGAAGTAGATAGACAACAGCGCCGTAGATGAACCCGAAAACCACGCCGACGACCACAGCGCTCCACATCGAACGATGCCGCATCATCGTCAGGTCGACCATCGGTTCGTGTGTCCGGCTCTGATACCTGGCCCAGATCGAGAACACCGCAGCGGCAGCGAGAACAAGCAGCATCGACGTCGGTGCGCCCCACCCATTGCTTGACGCGCTCGCCAGCCATGCTGTCAGCGTCAGCAGCCCCAGAGCCAATCCACCCGCTCCCGGCCAATCGAGCCGGCCGCCGACGTTCGACGTGCGATCTCGTGGTGTGCTCACAGCAAAAGCAATTGCGCCGAGTAAAACGAACGCGGTCGGAACTGCATACATCGCGGTGCGGGAGACGTTTTCGGCGACGGGCCCGGCCAGCACGACTCCCAGAGCGCCGCCCGCCACGACGACGGCACCGAGCAATCCGGTGGCAGTCGTCAGTTGCTCCGAGGACAAAGTGCGTCGTAGGACCACGAAGCTCACGGGCAACAACCCGAGCCCGAATCCCTGGAGAAACTGGCCGAGAACGAACAGCGGGAAGATCGTTGCGAGAGCGGACACGCTGCCGCCGAGCACGACGATTGTCGTGATCGCGAGCAAGGTGGGGCGGGCGCCGTACACGTCAACTATTCGCCCGGCCATCGGTGTGACGAGAACGGTGCTCAACGTCAGAGCGACGGAGGCGAGCGCTCCGACGTCGGCCGTCACTCCGAAGTCTCGCTGGACCAGGGGGGAGTGCGGGGACGATGATGCTTTCGAGAGCGGCGACTGCAGCGATCAGAAGTGTCAGGCTGGCAATTGTTGCAACCGGTCGCTGCTGATTTCCGGAGATGCTCTCAGTGGTCATTGTGCTCTCTTTCGATCGGGGAGTGAGGAGCTTTTGGGCGCGACGATGCGTCGCCCCACCAAGAGTCCGGAAGGGTTGTGGCACTAGCTATATCGGATGGCTAGTAGAGTATCTTGTTATTTCGTTACGCGTACCGTTATTGTGAAGAACGTAATCGGGTTCGGCAAACAATGCAAGAGATCGCTGGAGCGGAATTGATGCCGGATAGCGCGAGACCACAACCGCCAGACTTTCGCTGTTACCGTCGGTCAGGGTCAGGTGATGTGACGACCGGGCTCAGTTCTCGACGAACATGACGCTGGTCACCAAAAGGGCTCTGCGAGCAGGGAGTTCATCTGCCGGACACATCCAAGGTCCCCGTTTGAATGCCGGGTTTGTTAGCTTCTGCCTGTGACGCGACGTCACGGAAAGTTCACGAATCACGGAGGATCATCATGGGTTCCATTTCAACGATCATCGGCATCTTCGAGCTCTACAAGCTGCTCGAGCCGCTCCTGAGTTCGCTGAGCTGATTCAGGTGTGATTTCGCTGTCGAGCCGGGGCGCCGAGGGACTCGGCTCGGCAGCGGATCTCGAGGATCCGGCGCGATCAGGACCCGTGGAACGGATGTCGGCACCGGCAGAATTCCATCGCTCCGGTGTAGTGGTCCATCACCAGGATTTCTGCGCACCGAGCGGGTTGGGGTGCGAACCTGAGGCAGCGCTCGATCCACCCGCGCTCCAGGGAAGGGGCGGGATGTGTGCAATTCGTGCATCGACTGGGACGTTCGGCGACGCGAACGGAAGCATGGTGCTCCGGGGGCATGCAAACATCTTGGTGGTACGAGGTTTCGAGGACATTGGGCCGCCCGAGCGGAAGCGATGTCACGAAAGCCCCGCCGTAAGCGGAATTCCGACGTGTTTGTGCGAGCGCGAAGAATCGCCACGGCGTGGGGTCGCAGGCATCCGTCGAAGCGAAACACTATGCCAGCTGGAATTCCTCCGAAGTACAGTCACGGAGACTGATCGACCGTTCGTGGATGTGATGTGTTTGCTACCCGATTATCTGGCCGAGCACGAGTACCTGGACTGTGCGGCAACACGCAGTTCAGCGCAGCGATCTCCGGCGGCGATAACCGAGGACCGAGTACGGCGTGGCTGCGCTCCTGTCTACCTGACGATCGAACGCGCGCACCGAGTTCTGTGCCACCTGCGGATGCTGCGCTGGCGCCCAACCGTTCTCGGCCTTCGGCTGCAACGGTCTGACCCGGAAGATCGCGGCCAGACCGTCAGGTCCTCGCTGTATAACTTCGATCCATGAGTCGCCGAGAAGTCGCTTCCAATGGACCCGACTGCGCCCACGGAACTCGATCTCCGCTGCTGGCAGTCGCACTCGACTAGAACGATTCCGTGACCAACGCTCGGCCGGCATCTGTCGCGGGCAGCACTGGGTTGCATCCATGGGGGCGTTGCAGTGAATGCGATTTCTCCGGTACAACCCGATCAATGCGTTGTCGAAGAGATCGAGGCGGCTGAGTTGCGCCGACTGGTCAGAGTAAGGGTCCTCGGCGGCACAGAATTGCTCCTTGGTTTCAAGGATTTCAGAGGTCCAAAACTCAAGCCGAGTTCGGGTAGACACTGTGCCGCGGGTACTGGACGAACCTCCACCCTTACCCTTCGTTCGCGGATTTCGGGGTGTCAGGAGCGGCCCACTAGACGCTGCGGGGTGAGGCGGATGATGACCCTTCTCGCTTCAGGATCTTTTTCGGTCCAAGTACTTCCGGTGTATGCGAGTGACAATCGTTGGATGAGATCTCCGTCCGGGTCGTCGACGATGACGGCACGTCCTCGAAGTTCGATGCGGCGCATCGGGTTCTCCGAGTCAGTGATGCTGATACTGATGCGCGGATCGCGGTCTATGTTGGTGTGTTTGCGGCGTCCCTCGACGGTTGAGAACGTCACAGTGTTGTCGTCGTGTGTTATCCAGACTGGGGACAGTTGGGGTGAGCCGTCTGGCTCTATTGTGCCGACGGTGGCGATATGGGGAGCCTTGGCCAGATCTGATGCCAAGGTGGCGAGTTCTTGTTCGTTCATCTTCACTCTTTTCGGTTGGCCGATTTGTTCAGGCCGCCTCGATGGATTTTGCGACTGCGACTCCGCCGGCGACGGCGGCGAGGAACAGAACGACGCCGAACACGGTTACCGCTGTGGGAATGGATGTGGCGTCGATCAGGTAACCGGCAACCAGGGGCAGTATTCCTGCGGGGATGTAGCCGCCGATGTTCATCAATGCATTTCCTTGCGCCCGAGATGTAGGGGGAACATGCATTCCGATCAGCGTGAGCCCCCCGAGTTGGCCGAGGCCCTGGCCTGCGCCGGCAAGGAGTGCGGAAAAGATGAGTAGTGCTGCGGCGTCAGACTGGACGGCACCGTACAACGCGAGCATAGACATTGCGGTTGATGTTGCGCCGCCGATAAAGATGGTTCGGATCTGCGCACGAGCCACGGCAAATTGAACGCCTGTGGCGACGAGGAACATCGCGCACGCAGTTCCGCCCGCGACCAGGGGGCTCGTAACCCCTAGCTGCCGGGCAAGCAACGAAGGACCGAGAGAAAGGACGAATGAGGTTGCAGTAATCCCAGGTCCGAAGACCGCGATACCGAACAGCACGTAACGGCGAAAACGCCGGGGAACCGACGGCAGACGTAGCTGAAACGGACCGCGATCATCGATGCCTGCGAGGTTGGTAAGTGGGCGGGAACGGACGACAGCGATAGTGGCGATGACAATGAGTAGAGCTTCCGCACCGAACACCCAGGTGACGGGCTCATCAAGGTACTGAGCCATGATTCCTGCGAACAGCGGGCCGAGTCCGGCCCCGAGGACCATGGCAACGGACGCGAGTCGCGCGGCGGTCGCGCGAAGGGTGTCGCCTCCTGCGTCGACGACGGAAGCCATTCCGGCAGAGACGATAACGCCAACCGAGATGCCGGTGAGCAGCCGCGCCACTATCAACATGGCGACGTTGTCGGCGACGAGGAAGAGGGCGCTGGCGGCCAATGCGACGACGAGTCCGGGCAGAAGTACGCGTGGGCGACCGAAATGGTCGGATAGTTGCCCCGCAACAAGAAGCGTCAGAAGTAGGCCGAGGATGTACGCACCGAAAATGACCGTGAGCATGCCCGAGCTGAACCCGATGCTCTGTTGCCAATGGACGTAGAGCGGCGTCGGCGAATTCGAGAGCACGAATACTGCCGTGACGACGAAAGCCGCGGACATTACCGCAGGCATGGATCCGGGCACGGGTGTCGACGAGTGTGTGGAGGGCTGAACCTCAGAGCTTGTCATGGAGTCTTCCCTTCGGAATCGATGTACGTAATTATTCGTATTGTAAGGACCATAGTCGTATTGGTTCGAATCCTCTAGTGCAAACTTCAGCTCACACTCGTACCGGTTCGACAAAACTAGTATTGGATGTATTCTCCTGTTATGGTCACAATCGCGGTTCCTGAAGTCACAGATAAGTACCTGCCACCTCCCATTGACGAGCCATCAGTCGACGAACTCGACCTCGCCGCAATTTTCGGCGCACTCTCGACCCCCATCCGCCTCGAGATTGTCAGACGTTTGCTCGCCGACTCCGTCGAATACGACCACCCTTGTAGTTGGTTCGGCTTCGATCGACCGAAATCGTCACTGACGCACCATTTCAAGGCTCTACGAGAAGCCGGATTGATCAGGCAACGCCAATACGGAATGGAGCGGCGCAGTCGCGTGCGGTACCAGGATCTTGAACATCGCTTCCCGGGACTTCTCGATCTGATAGCCAGAGGCTGAACAACTTTCGACGCATGCTCGCCCAACAACAGGAGGACCTGAATTGACCGTTGTGCGAACGTCACCAATCAGATCATCGACGGCCGAATTGCTCGGTCCGATCGCCACTGTCGATGACATCAACATTCGCAGTGTTCGATACTTTCTCACTGTTGCCGATACTGGATCGGTGTCTTCTGCATCAGCGTTGTTGCAGGTCGCTCAACCAACTCTCAGCCAGCAGATCAAACGCCTCGAATCCCGCATCGGTTTCGAACTGTTCACCCGGAACGGACGGGGGCTGGTGTTGACCGCCGCCGGCGAGGCCTTCCGTAACCGCATCGCACCGCTTCCTCTGCAAATCCGTGACGCGATCGAAGCCGCGCGGCCTTCACCGCCCCCTCATGTTCTCCACCTGGCATTGTGCCCAGGGATTGCCTACACGCGAATCTCTGACCTCACTCGACTTTTGCAGGGTTGCTACGCAAACAAGGTGGAGGATCACCTCGATGTGCGATTGCATTCGACCGCCACATCAGATCTACTGGCTGACCTCAAACAACAACGGATAGCGCTCGGAGTGGTGCGACTTCCGTTCGATCACAAGGAAATAAATGTGACAGCATTCCGGACGGACGTTCTCGGAATCGCGGTGCACAGCAACCATGCATTTGCCGGCCGGGACGCGGTGACCTGGAACGAGTTGTCGGCACAGCAACTACTCTGCTTGGATACCGCCCAGAGCGACACCGAAAGAGGTGGAATGCTCTCTCAACTGCACCAACGCGGATGGTTCCCGGAAACAGTCTCGATCGACGACGATCATCCGGCTGTCATAACCCATACGCTGGCAGCCAATCCGTCGACCCTCATGCTGACTTCGCGAGATGACCTCCCCGCTTCGAGAGAACTTCACTGGATTCCACTGTCGGATAACCCTATTGAAGAGACGCTTGCATTGGTTGCCACTCGTTCATCCGTCTACGCGCGCGTCCCACGCGAGCTGGCAGGGCGAATGACCAGCCGCATCACCGAAACAGCAAGCGAGACGGGTTGACCCGTGAGACTCGGTCGAACACCTCTGCAGCACACCACTGACTTGCCAACTGCCAACCGGCAGGAAGATCGGGACGATCCGGTTGGCCGAGGTCGCTCGACAGCACGACCCGTTGGTGAACATTGGCAAGCTCGATTACCCTTTCGTACGGATGCCGATTCATCAAAACGCTCAGCGCAGTCACCTCAACCCAGATAGCCGGGTTTGCCGCGAGCTCTGCGATGTGGTCCACGGAGAAACCTGACATCGGGTGTGTCGCGTGGGTGAGTAAAACTCGTTCGACACCGATCGCCGCGGCCGCATCCATGATTCGTAGACTCTCCTCGGCACTGCTGTGCCCGGTCGCAAGAATCAGATCATGATCTCTCACGCATCGGAGAACGTCGAACGTCGGCCTGGACACAGTGCCCTCTGCCGTGAACGCGGTAGCGGACGACCATCTCGCGCGAGTGAAACCGCTATGCGCGAAACTTTCGCCCGCTGAGCTGTGTCCGCTACGCATGGTAGGAAGAAAGACGATCACTCGGGCGTCACAAAGCTCCCCCTGAGCGAAGACACCTCGCTCGACCGCTCTGGGATCGACGCCACCAGCCACATCGTTGAGGACGATCGACCCGCTTACTGGAAGCCCGAGTTCGCGTGCTTCCCATGCCGATTCGCAGGTTGATCCGAGATGTGACTTGGCGACGAACCAAGCCCCCATACGTTGAGCGTGCCGGCCCGCTTCTATTACGCTGTGTCGACGAAGAAGGAGGTCCGGCCCCGCGTGGACATGAAGATCGACCAATACCGGTGCACTCACCGTTCCCGGTTCTCGTTCCACGGCTGGGCATAACCGAACCGCGATCGTGCCTCATCGAGGCGGATACCTTCGCTCACCGCGGCCGCGATCTTCGCTTCGGTTCGCTCGACGGCTTCTGCCCGTGTGATGACGTCCGCAGCTTTGTCCTCTGGAATGACGAGTACACCATTGTCGTCGGCGATAATGAGATCCCCGGGACGAACGATCACCGTGCCGACTGTCACCTCACGCCCCACGGCGTCTAGCTCGACGCGATTCTTTCCGGACACCATCGACACTCCGACACTGAACAACGGATAGTCCGCGTCGCGGATTTCGGTGATGTCACGTGCAGCCCCGTGTACCACCGTCCCTCTGACCCCTTGACGCTGAGCGACGGAGGTCAGCAGACCTCCCCAATTCGTGCAGTCGGTATTCGCGAAATTGTCCACGACGACGACCGAACCTGCGGGCACATCATCAAGGTAGTTGGCAGCATTGTGAAATCCGCTGACGGCTTCCGCCACCGGCCGGTAAGTCACGGTGTATGCAGGGCCGACAGTTCGGGAGCCGGGCACCCTGGGTACCAGGCCCCTGAGGTGGCCGGTGAGACCCAGGCTGTCGAGAGCATCCGACACGGCAGCAGTATCGAGTTGTTCTGCCCTGTATACGAGTTCGGTGGACACTTGTGGCTTGGAAGTGGTCATCGTTCGATCTCCTTCAGAACCGCGTTTGCTGCTGCGGTAGTGGTTGCGGTACCTCCGAGGTCGTAAGTCACATCGGACGAGTGGCGCCGCTCCACGACTGTGCGAACGGCACTGCGGATGGTCGTCGCTTCACGGGGGAAGTCATGGTGTTCGGCGATTTCGGCGATCGTCAGTATGGTCGCCAACGGGTTGGCGCGGCCGGTGCCCGCCATTTTCGGCGCGCTCCCGTGGACTGGTTCGAAATAGCTGCCGCTACTCCCCAGATTCGCACTGGGTGCCAGCCCGAGCCCGCCCATGATCCCAGCACCAAGATCGGACAAGATATCACCGAACATGTTCTCCGCCAGTATCACTCCGAAACGTTCAGGACGGGTGACCATCCACAGGGCTAGTGCATCTACGTTGAGGATCTCCACCTCGATCTCGGGGTGCTCCTCGGCAATCGATTCGACGATGCCTCGTAAAAGCGTGCTCGACGCTCGAAGTACGTTCGGTTTGTCGGCCACTGTGACGCGGTCGAAACCGTGCGAGTGCGCGTACGCGAATCCGAAACGCACTAATCGCTCGATACCGGTGCGCGTTTGCAGCCGAATCGTCGCTGCGGTCTCCTCGCGACCGGAGTCTGCGGCGTTCGGGTGTACCCGTACGTGTTCCCATAAGTCAGCCGGCACCGGCCGGAAGTCCAGGCCGGCGTAAAGACCTTCAGTGTTCTCACGAATGACGACGAAATTGAACTGGTCGTTTCGTAGGTCTCGTATGGGGCGCACATTGGCGTAGAGCCCGAGATTCTGCCTCAATTGGATGACGGGCGATCGGTAGATCGGTGGATTGACGCGAAGACAAGTGGGTAGTTCCTGCTCGGCTTCTCTGGCAGGTTTGCTGGTGATCGCCCCTAGTAGGCACGTGTCGGTTTTACCGAGTAATTCCCAAGTCTGCGGAGGTACAGGGTCACCGCCCGATCGCCAGCACTCCCAGCCGACATCCCCGTATTCGAGCGCCCAGGGCAACCCAACGGTTTCGATCACGGGGAGCGCAGCGTTGATAACGTCTGGGCCGATACCGTCACCGGGCAGAACTGCTAATTGCATGGCTTGTCTCCAAAGGTTGGCGGATCTCGGTCAACGCGACGTCGATGCACGTCGGGTTGTGGTGATGTGGTCGCATACCGGCGCCGGCCACCGACAAAGTGCTGGAAGTTGGCCCGTCGGCAGTGTGTTCGGCCCCGACCAATTGGGATCGTGTTCCAACGATGCTCACGATTCGACCTGGGTATCTGTGCGTCGCCTCGTCGAGGTCGACTGTCCGCAACATCGACAGTCCGGTAGCAATTCGTCGAGCTGCGACATGGCGGCTGTGCCGTGTCAGCTGCAGTGGCGGAGTCGGAGGTGCTGCTTCACCGGCGGGCGTCACTTTTGCGTGCAGTTCGACCATGGCCGCATCGATACCCCCTGACGCGGCGAGGTTGATGATCGTGGTCAACCGGGCGCTGAGTTTGGGGCTGGTCCGCACCGGTCCGGAGACCGTGAGCACTGGACAAGATAGGCGGTTCCGTACTGCGAACATTGTCGCGACGGCGCCTCCGAGGGCATTTCCGCAGACAAGATCGAAGCGCAAGCCGGAAAGGTGTTCAGCCCACAACTCTGCCAAGTGTTCGATGCTGGTGGCCTCTTCGGTGAGGGAGTTCGTGTCGACGATGTGTGCGGCGATTCCGTGTCGATCGAGCCCTGCTCTGATTGGTTCGACGGATGCACCTTCGTCCCAGATCGGCAGTGCCGGAGCGAAGATCACTGCTCGAGCGGTCACGCGCTGAGCGCCTGTTCGAGGTCACGTGCCGCACGAACTCTGGCTTGCGAGTCCAGTCCGTGCACCTTGCTTTTGTGTTCGATCGACAGGTTGTATCGCCCGAGTAGTAGATCGGTGGCAGGAACGACTGGCGCCGATTCCGGAACCGTGTCTGATAGTAGGGCGGAGAGGTCGAGCAGTGCTGCAAGTTCGAATCCTGAGCTTTCCGGTGCGCAGCTGTCGAGGTATGAAATCCACTGCTCTGCGATGAGATTGCCCGCTCCTTTGCCCATGCCCAACACAGATGAGTCGATCCAGGATGCGCCTGCCGAAACTGCTGCGATGGCGTTCGCGAGCGCCAAGCCAATGTTGTTGTGTGCGTGAAATCCGATTTGGAGACCGCTGAAATCGCCGGCGACCGTGACCATTCGGGTGACATCTGCTGGTTGCATCGCTCCGTTGGAATCGGCTAGGTATAGTGCGTTCGCTCCCGCAGCGGCCGCAGCACCGGACAGTTCTGCGATCGTTCGGGGCGTGAGGTTGCTGACTCTGGTGAGGTTCGCCGCGCAGACGAAACCCAGAGATCGGGCGTGGGAGATCAAGTTCCAGGTGAGTGAAGGATCATTCGCGTTGACGCACAAGCGGATCAGTCGGGCTCCCGCGGCGTAGGCCGATTCGAGATCCTCTGCGTCGACATTGTGGGGGTGGGCGATCAGGGCGACATGATCAGCGCCGATTCGGGCGGTGACGTCTTCGATGTAGTCGTCGTCGCCTCTGCCTGTGAGGCCGTTACTTGTGTTGGGGTTGAAAGATCCATTCCGGTAGGCGATTTCGACCCAGTCAAATCCGGCCTCGACGGCCAATGCTGCGTGGTCGAGTGCGTACTGCCTGGGAAAATTGAAGGTGTTGCGGTAGCCGCCGTCACGTAGTGTGACGTCAAGATTGGTCAGGCGCATTTCAAGCTCCTCGGCGTTGGGCTGAATTCGAACGGGATTGTGTGTCAGGTAGTCACAGGTTCGAGATCGAGGTGCCAGCACGTCGGCCGAAGATGACCGAGCGGAGCACCGATGTTGCTGGCGGGTATTCGCTGTAGTACAGACCGGTTGCTTCACCTGCTGCGAACAGACCGGGAATAGGCGTTCCCGACGGTGTAAGGACGCGGGCATCAGGGTCGGTTCGGATGCCTCCGTAGGTGAAGCACAACGCGGCTGTCAGGGGAAACCCGATGTACGGCGCTGTATCGATGGGGGTTGCCCAGTTAGACTTGTCGATTGTCAGGCCTTCGGTCCGTTTACCATCGAATTGTGTGTGGTCGAATGCGACATCGTTGGTGGCAGTGTTGAACTGCGAGATCGTCGCTGTGAGTGCTGCGGGTTCCAGACCGAGTTGCTCGGCCAAATCTTCGATCGTGTTCGACGTGACCGGTGGGACGTCGCTCAGGAGAGCGCGCTCGAACCAGGGCAAGTTGACGGAGGTGGCGTCACCGATCCAGTAGGCGCTCTGGTTCTGATGCGCCCAGATCGAGTAGCCGACTTTTTCGAAGGTGTTGTCCCATGTGTCTTTTCCTTCGTCGATGAAGCGTTCGGCGTGGTCATTGACGAATATTCCTGCAGGAAATCCGTAGAGAACCGCGTCGGCGGATGTCGATCGACGATCGACGGGTTCGGCGTGGATGCCGTCGAATGCTCCGGCTGTGTCAGCTCCCACCTCCAGTGCCATCCGGAGTGCGTCGCCTCGGTTGTTGGCGATGCCTGGCGCGATGAGTGGTAGTTCCCATGCGCGGGGGCCGATGTAGCGGGTGAGCATTTCCGGGTTTCCCTCGAATCCGCCGTTGGCGAGGACGACAGCAGAACCGGTCAGGTCGTGTTGGCCTTGTGGAGTTCGTACTCGTACGCCGGTGACGACTCCGTTTGTGGTCAGTAGCGACAGCGCTTCGGTTTGGTACAACAAGTCCACTCGGTTGTCGGATTCGAGTGTTGTGGAGAAGGATTCGACGATGGATCCGCCTCCTCCGACGGGGCTTGCCGGCGCAGCCATGGAAGGCTGCCCGCTGACAAAGGTGTGAGGAAACGGGAATTGGTTGAAGCTGATCTCGACTCCTTGATCCTGCAGAAATGCGATAGCTGCAGGTGTGTCTTTCTGCAAGATCTGTAGGTAGTCGAGATCAGCACGCCCTCCAGATGTTTCAGTGAGCCGATCCGAGTATGTGTCGTCGAAGTTGTGTTCGCTGTCGATGCGGAGAAACGCCCCGGTCCATCGGGTCGCGCCACCGCGCTCTTCACGGGAGGAACGTTCGAGGACGGCTACGCGTGCGTCGGCGTCGGCGCTTTCCAGGTAGGTGACGGCAGCGGCGAGCCCAGCGGCTCCGTGCCCTATTACGACGAGGTCGAACGAGGTGTTCACGGTGGTTCCTTTCTGATCGGGGATGTCAGGATTCCGGGCTGATGATGTGTGCCGAGCGGTAGAGCCTGTAGCGGGCTTCCGTGGTGGTTTCAGCGAAAGCTGCGTAGCGCGTTGTGAACTCGGGGTCGTCGAAAATCGCTTCGAATTCGTTCAGACTGTTCCATCGGGCGAAGTTGATGATGCTGTCGTTCTGTGTGCTTCGGAGCAATCTTGACCCGAGGAAACCGGTCGCGGTGTGGGCGACGTGGTCGACTGCGTCGTTGAGTGCTGCCAGTGATTTCTGAGGGTCGTCAGTGAGCGCGACGTTGATGAGAGTGACCTCGTCAGAGTTCGGGCGGGGAAAGACGCCGGGGGCGCTGTAGGTACTGGCGAAGTGAATTCGGTCGTATCGGGCCAGCCCGTCGACGGTCCACGGGTCGCTGGCGACCAGTTTGTCGACAGCTTCGTCGTCGAGGTCTGAGGTGATTACGACGCCACCACCACCGTCTCTGGGTCCGGCTGCGACCACAGTGCCGGCGTTGATTTGCTCGCGTAGCCATCGAATGTGGTCAGGTTTGCTGCGGGTGAGGACGTCAGGATCCGCAAGATAGGTAAGTTGTAGTACGAACATCGGTTTCGCCTTCTTTCGTTGTCGCTGAATGGTGCTCGGGGCCTGGGCCGGTCAGTGAGCGGGAAGTGCGTCGCGGAACTCGGTCGTCCCGAGCGCGTCCAGAACCGAGCAGGCCTGTGCGATCATCGACTCGATGATCTGAGCGGCTGGTTGAACCGAGGTAATCAGATCGATGTTCTCCCCCGCGAACAACGGTCGTTGTGTGACGTCGTCACCGGAGACCGATTGCGACCATGCGTCGACGAGGGTGGCAGCGTTGTCGGCGAGTTCGTCTTCATGGCCAAACCATTTGCGGGAGAAGTCGTTCCCGAGAGTGCGAGCGGTGTACTGAGATGGCCAGGGAATTGAACGGATGATGTCGAATGCACGGGTATCGAGGAGATCTCGACTGTGTCCATTGATCAAGGAATCGGTGAAGGACGGGCTTGTGAGTGCCTCGGCGGCGGCGGCGAACCGAGTGCCGATCATGACCCCGTCGGCACCGAGAGCGAGTGCTGCCGCCAGTCCCCGGCCGTCTGCGATTCCACCGGCTGCGACAAGTGGGATCTGCCCGTTGAGTGCGTCCGCGACTGCTGGAATGAGCGGAAATGTTGCACGGTCTTTGTGGTGTCCACCCGCTTCGGATCCTTGGGCAATGATCACGTCGGCTCCGGCAGCGGCGGCTTCTTGAGCTTGGTCGGTGTCGTGAACCTGCACGGCGGCTAACAGGTTTTCGCGTTGAATGGCTGCGACGTATTTGTTTGTCTGGGCGGCATTTCCGAACGACAATGCAACGAGTGGCGGCCGGTGGGACAAGACGCTGTCGAGCAAGTGAGGGGCCTTGTCGAAGGTGAACGTCACCAGGCCTGCCCCCCAGACGCCACGTGACCGGGCGGCGATGGGCAACTCCGAAGCTATGAATTCTTCGTTGCCGTAGCTGACTCCGACAAGGCCGGCACCACCAGAGTTCGAGACTGCGGCGGCCAGTTCGCCACCTGCTACTCCACCCATTGGTGCCGACAATATCGGATAGCGCGTTCCCAATAGTTTATTCACTTTATTTACCATGCATAAGTCCTCGCTGTACGTTTCGGGATCTTCACTGCAGGAATGTGACGACATGAACGTACTTCGGAACGTCAACTACGTCTATTTGCTATTAGTGATAGCTGGTATTGCGTTTTATAGTTGAACGTACGAGTACGGCAGAATAGTGAATGGAGCGAGGTAGATTGGCGCCGATTACGGTCGGTGCGTACGTTCTGTCTGCTTCGAGTCTCCTATTAATCCGTTTGAGCTGAGTGAAGAATATCTGCAACTAGGTTCTGCTCAGAAGTCAAGATATTAATTCGTTAACAGTCTGTATATTTAGCATCTCGCGTAGCTAGTATGATATCCGTCACTTCAACAAATTGCAGTCCGTGGATGAGTATTCGGATACTCGATCTATGAAATCTACAAGACTTAGTAAATTTACTATCAACAATTTACCTAAATTCGTAATGCCGAAATAGGGAGATTTTCCAAATTCTGGCTACTCAGCGATCACTGTCGACCTGCGCAACGCGATGCAACCCGAAGTAATGGGCGGAACATGGGTTCGCTTCACTAGCCACTTATGTGCTGATTTGTCGGGCAGAGGGAGCGATGACGGCGAATGCGATGCGCCTGCGCACTTTTGGCCACCCGCGACCGTCGATCTTCCCGATGGTCAACGAGTAGACGCGCGCGTCAATCGAGGGCCGCGAAGGTGGTGTGATCGGAAATGATTGTGCATTCGCGGCTTTAGATTGCCGAGTGTAGAACTCGCCTACTGCCGTGGGGTCAGTAAAGGGTTTCTCGGAGCGGGGCAGCTCGCGGACACATCCACACGCTCTGAAGGACCGCCACGTCATGAATCGCTGTATCGCACGTGGAGCGGATGGCAGGAGTCGAACCTGCGTGGACGGTTTTGCAGACCGTTGCCTTGCCGCTCGGCCACACCCGCATTGATCCAATTGTGTTCGTAGTGAACAACAATCGCCACGATTGCGATCAGGGTGAGTTGATCGCAGTGTGACGGGTTGCGGGGGTGGAAGGCAATTGCCGGGCTAGGAGCGCGAGAACACCGCGACGAGGAATTCGGAATTGTCCTTGAACGGGCGCAGATCCCACGTGGAGAGCAGCAGATCAGCCTCGAGGCCACTCGCGGCCGCGTCGGCGAGAAACTCGGGGAACTCATAGCCGCGGCCGGCACCGAATCCGATGACCACTCGGCCGCTCGGAGCGAGATGACGAGCAAATCCTGACAATACAGCTTGCCTGGTTGACGGAGCGAGAAACGCCATCACGTTGCCTGCCGACACGATGACGTCGAAATTCGCCTCGACACCGCGGGCCGGTAGATCGAGCTCGGAGAGATCGCCGACAAGCCACGTCGGGCCGGGGTGGTCCTCCTCCGCGGCAGCGATGAGAACCGGGTCAACGTCGACTCCGACAACCACATGCCCGACGTCGTGCAGATAACCGCCGAGTCGGCCCGGCCCGCACCCTGCATCGAGAACCCGGCCACCGCGTCCGAGCATCGCGTCGATCAAACGTGCTTCCCCGACAATGTCCTTGCCGTCCGCTCTCATGGAACGGAAACGCTCGACATATCGTGTGGAATGCGTCGAGTCGGCTGCAGTGATCTCTTCCCACTGGCTGGGGATGCGCTCGTTCGGGGCCTGTGCAGTCATCTTTCGAGGGTACCGACAGCTCATCTGGTGCCGACGACCGTCCCGTCTGCGGCATATCCGACGAGAGTTGGACGCGGGAAGGTGAGCGAGAGGGGAATCCATCCGTAGAAGCGATCTTCGGCAAGAACTGTTGGATAGATCTCGCCGTCAGCTGTGTGAAGTTCGGCCCGAACGGCGCCTCCTGCCCCTGCGTCGTAGGTCGCCTCGTGCGGACCAGCAACCATGATCCCGGCTCCGCCTCCGAATGAATCTGCGCCGTACAAGTCGTCGTTCGATCTGCAGCCGTGTCCGAGGCTGATGAATTTCGACGGACCAACCTTGTCGATGTCGGCTGGCGCCTCGAAAACCGGGGCGACACACCTCCAGCCATCAGCGCCGTGGGCAACGAAGACGCTGAACAGGGTTCCGTCAAGTCCGGGGACGGAGCCGACCCGCTCGGCGGTGGACGGATCTATTCCGCCGTTGGTTCCCGGCATGGTCTGCCAACCCGAGTACATATCCGTAAACGGTTTTGGCATCATCGCCGTGGCAGCGGCGCAGCCCACCATTCCCGCTGCACAGAGCATCGCGACGAGAGCTACGGCGCCTACTCGGCGGCGTGGAACTCTGGGTGTTCCAATGTTGTTTTCGGTAGCGATGATTCGGATGCGAGCGGCAACCTGGACGTTCTCGGGCCAGAACTCGGCGGAAAGAGAATCGGTCGGCCGCAGCTTCTCGAGGGTGGTCAGCAGATCTTTGCTCATGGAGTACTCCCGTGTTCGGCGGCAGCGCAAGGTCGGGCGGTGTTTATCGGGATCGCGGTGTCGGATTCTGAAGCCAACCCGGTGCTCAATCGGCGCCGAGCGCGAAAGAGTCGAACATGCATGGCTGGAACCGAACATCCGGCGACCCGCGCTGCTTCGGTGGCGGTCAATCCGTCCCAGGCAGTCAGGAGTAGGGCTTCACGCTCGGTGACGGTGAGTGTTGTCAGTGCTTCGAGCAGTTCTGTGCGGTCGGTGACAGTGACGTCGGCGCCCGGCGTCGATGCCGCGATCTGCTCGATTCGTCGCATCTTCTCGGTCAACGCATCGTGGCGCCGAACGCTTCGACGGTTGTTGTTCACGGTGTTTCGAGCCACCACCAACAGCCATGGAAGTGCCTGTTCGGGCACTTCGTCCAAGCGTCGCCAGGCAACGAGGAACGTCTCGGAGACAACTTCTTGTGCGCTGTGATGATCAACGTGGCGGCAGGTGTACGCGAACACCCGACCGGCGTAGGCGTCCCACAGGACGGTGAAACGCTCTTCGTCGCTCGGTGGTGGCCCGTCCTCGGATTTCGGCGTCATAAGAAGAGATGTCCGGCTGGTTACTGATCCTTACAGCGTCGGCGCCAGTGGACGGTTTGCCGTGTTACTCCGGCCGAGGATTCCGACGGTCAGGAGCAACAACGCAAGGATGTACAGCGTCATGATCCAGATGCCCGCAGCGGCAGGCTGCCACTTGTTCGCCTGACCGAGCAGGATCAGGGCGTCAGAGGTGAGGAACAGTGCGCCGCCGATACCGGTGATCGTGTTGTAGGCCAGTGCGGTTGATGCAGTTCCCACCAGGATTGCGGCGTACACGGGGACAGCAATTCGAAGTTCAGGTTCGAGACCGGTCCAGGTGTACGACACAAGAGCGATTCCAGCGGCGGTGTAGGCGCACAGAAACCATGGCCGCCTTCGTATCTCCCGAAGAGCGCCGTGCGAGAGAAAGAATCGGATGAAACAGACGTGACCGATCGCGAAGGCGGCCATCCCGATGACAAACGTGGAGTCCCAGATCAGGAACAGGACTCCGAAAGCGCAGGCAATCAGCGCAGCAGCAACAATCCTCGGTCCGCCTTGGTCGACAACCCAGGCAGCCAGAATCGGCGCGAGCATGACCTTGGTGATCCCGTCCCAGGGCGCAGCATCAGCGGCATTGACGATCAGATGAAGAATCGCTACCGCGGAAAACCCGACAAACCATGGCGACCGGATGGTGCTCGGCAGTCCGGCGTCGCGAACAGATTCACGCATCGGCTCAGCGTAGGAAGTCCGCTGCACGCTCGGCGAGATCGAGCGCCGGCTGGGGGAGTATGCCGAGGATGAGCGTGACACCGGCACCGAGGCCGATCACGCTGCTGGTCAGTGCGCTCGGTACCACGACGGTTGGTGCGTCCGCGGCCGATTCGGTGAAGAACATCAACACGATCACTCGCACGTAGAAATACGCGGCGATCGCGCTGCACAGCACGCCGACGATCACGAGAGGTGCGGCACCACCCTCGGCGGCCGCGCTGAACACGGCAAACTTTCCGATGAACCCACTGGTCAACGGGATCCCGGCGAAAGCCAACAGGAAAAGTGCAAACACAACTCCGACCAGTGGTGAGCGCCGACCCAATCCTGCCCAGCGCGAGAGCGTCGCGACCTCACCGTCAGCGTCCCGGACCAAACTGACGACGGCGAACGCACCCACGGTGCTGAATCCGTAAGCCAGAAGATAGAACATCGCCGAGGCGAGGCCGGCATCCGAGTCCGCCACCACGGCGGTCAGAATGAATCCGGTGTGCGCGATAGCCGAATAGGCCAGCATTCGCTTCATATCGGTCTGCGTCACGGCAACGATCGATCCGACAACCATCGTGAGAATCGCGACCGCCCACATCAGAGGGCGCCAGTTCACGTATTCATTGGGCAGGGCCACGTAGAAGACGCGAAGGATGGCGCCGAACGCGGCAATCTTGGTCGCAGTCGCCATGAAACTGGTGATCGGCGTCGGCGCCCCTTGATAGACGTCGGGAATCCACGAATGAAACGGCACAGCACCGACTTTGAAAAGCAACCCCACTGCCACCAGGGCCGTTCCGAGCCAGAGGAAGGCGTCGGTGCCCGAACCGATGCGTGCTGCGTCGGCGATACCGGAGAGCGTGACCGTCCCGGCATAGCCGTACAGCAACGCAATTCCGAAAACGAAGAACGCCGACGAAAATGCCCCGAGCAGAAAGTACTTGAGCGCAGCTTCCTGGGAGAGCAGGCGACGTCTGCGTGCCAGACCACACAGGAGATACAGAGGCAGTGAGAACACTTCGAGCGCAACGAACATCGTCAGTAGATCGTTCGAAGCCGGAAACAGCAACATACCGCCGACCGCAAAGAGCGTGAGAGGAAAGACTTCGGTCTGGGCGATACCGACCTTCACTGCTTCTTGCTCCGCAACACTTCCCGGGACGCTCGACGCTTGAGGGGTGAAACTGCCGAGCGCGTCATGTTGCGCAATCACTTCGGCGGTGTTGCCCGAGCCTCGCTCGGCAATCAGCAGTACCGCGGGGATCGACACAAGAAGGATCGTGGCCTGCAAGAACAGCGTCGGTCCGTCGACCGCAACAGAACCCATCATCGCCGTCGACCGCGTGCCGGCGAGCAGAAGCACTGCCACGAATGCGGCTGCCAAACCTCCGACACCGAGGACGAGTTGCACTGGGTACCGAATACGCCGGGGTGCAAAGGCTTCGATGAGTACCCCGACCACCGCAACACCGAACACGATCAGCATCGGCGAGAGCAGGCTGTATTCGATACTGGGTGATGCCGCGTCGGCCGAGCCGAGGATGGTCACGTCGTTGAAGGAACTCATTTGTGGGCACCTCCTTCGTGGTCGGCGACGAGCGGCGTCGGTGCCTCGTAGACGACCGTGTGGCTCACTGCAGGAGTGATGACGTCCAAGGCAGGCTTGGGGTAGATGCCGAGAAGCAGCAGGAGTGCGATCAGAGGGGCGACCACCACGAGTTCGCGTCGCGCGAGGTCGCGGATCGTTCCCTGCCCTTCCTTCACGGGTCCGCCCATCATGCGCTGGTAGAGCCAGAGTATGTAGATCGCGGACAGTACGAGCGCGGCAGTCGCCGCGATGGCAGCGACGTGGTAGCGCGAGTACGTTCCGATCAGCACCAGGAATTCACTGATGAACGGAGCCAGACCCGGCAGCGACAGCGTTGCCAACCCCGCAACGAGGAATGTGCCGGCAAGGACGGGTGCGACTTTCTGTACGCCGCCGTACGCCGAGATAGATCGAGTACCTCGCTGCGAGACGAGGAAGCCCGCAATCAAGAACAGCGCGGCAGTGGAGATTCCGTGATTGACCATGTACAGCGCGGAACCTGCCTGGCTCTGGCTGGTCATCGCGAAGATTCCGAGAATGATGAAGCCGAAGTGTGAGATCGACGTGTAGGCGATCAGTCGCATGACGTCTGTTTGCGCGATCGCCAGTATTGCGCCGTAGACGATTCCGATCACGGCGAGCGTGATGATCCACGGTGCAAAAGTCGACGACGACTCCGGGAACAGTTGCAGGCAGTAGCGAATCATCGCGAAGGTGCCCACCTTGTCCACGACCGCCATCATCAACACTGCTGTCGACGGAGTCGATTCCACCGCGGAGTCGGGCAACCAACTGTGCAGCGGCCAGAGGGGTGCTTTCACCGCGAACGCGAACATGAATCCGAGGAACAAGGCGTTGAGCACCCCGGGGCCCACGCCGAGTTCACCGCTGTTTGCCGCTGAGGCGATCGCTCGGAAGTCGAAAGTGCCGCTGGTGAAGGGACTCTCGTCGCGCGTGGTGACCACATACAGGCCGATGACTGCAGCGAGCATGACCAGGCCGCCGAGGAGGTTGTAGAGCAGAAACTTCACGGCGGCGCGAGATCTACCAACTCCACCGAACCCGCCGATGAGGAAATACATCGGTATCAGCATCGCCTCGAAGAAAATGTAGAACAAGAGAATGTCCAAGGCGCTGAAGGAAATCATCACCATGGACTCGACAACAAGGATCAGGGCGAAATAGGTGTGCGGCATCCGCTTGGGTGATGCCGGGTCCGCGGGGACGTCGTTCCATCCCGCGATCAGAAGTAATGGAACCAGCACGGCGGTGAGAAGAACCAGAACGAGTGCGATCCCGTCGAGTCCAAGTGTGTAGCTGGCACCGAAAGCCGGTATCCAGCTGTGGCTTTCGGCGAACTGAAATTGTTCGCCGCCGCGGTCGAACGCAACTCCGAGAACGGCGGCGACCACCAGGACCACCACGGACACAGTCAACGCGAGAGACTTCGCAAATTGGTACGACCGTGCCGGTAGGGTGAGGACAACGCCCGCTCCGATGAGCGGAAGCAGCCAGAGCACCGTCAGCGCAGGGAAGCCGGCATTTGTCACAGAGTCGCTCACCGCCGCTTCGATCACCACAGTGTCACCGCCATCATTGTCGCGACCACGAGTGTTGCTCCGACAAACATCACCAGCGCGTACGAGCGAACAAACCCGGTCTGCAGCCTCCGCGTGAGCGCAGACAACCCGGTGACGACCACCGCAAAGCTACCCACCACGCCGCCTATTCCCTTGGTGTCGATCACTTCCAACGACTTGGTGAGTTGTTGACCGGGCTTCATGAGTACTGCCTCGTTGAAGGCATCGCCGTACAGATCGTGGCGAGCCGCAACGGTCAACGGAGAGGCCGGAGACGGCGGCGCCAATGGAATCTCACGGGTGGCGTACTCGCGGTAAGCAATCGCGACGCCCGCGGCAACTGCGATCAGTGCCAGCGCGGTGATCGACCATGCTGGTATCGGCGGTTCGACGTGATGGGAGCCGACCACCGGTTCGAGCCAGTTCTGCAAGCTGGACCCGATGGTCAGGAGCATGCCGGCCCCGACGGACCCCACCGCCAAGATGATCATCGGAGACGTCATCACCGCGGGAGATTCGTGAGGTTTCTGGTCTTCCCAGCGAGCCTTCCCGAAGAAGGTCATCAGCATCACGCGGCTCATGTAGAAGGCAGTGAGCGCCGCACCCAAGAGCGTGACGATGCCCAGCACAACACCCTTCACGCCGCCCTCGCCGATCGCAACTTCGATGATCTTGTCCTTGGAGAAGAATCCTGCGAACGGCGGAACACCGATGATGGCAAGGTAACCGAGTCCGAATGTGACAAAAGTCAGTGGCATGAACGCTCGGAGTCCGCCGTAGCGCCGCATGTCGGTTTCGTCGTTCATCGCGTGCATTACCGAACCTGCGCCGAGGAACAGACCCGCCTTGAAGAATCCGTGGGTGATGAGGTGCAAAATCGCGAAGGCATATCCGGCCGGTCCGAGACCCGCAGCTAGGACCATGTATCCGATCTGGCTCATGGTCGATGCGGCGAGCGCTTTCTTGATGTCGTCTTTCGCGCAGCCGATGATCGCACCGAACAAGAGCGTCACCGCGCCGACGATGACAACCACGAGTTGAGCGTCGGGTGCGAAATCGAAGATCGGATTCGAGCGCACGATCAGGTACACACCGGCAGTGACCATCGTGGCGGCGTGGATCAGCGCCGATACGGGGGTGGGGCCCTCCATCGCGTCGCCGAGCCACGATTGCAGCGGCACCTGCGCCGACTTCGCGCACGCAGCGAGGAGGAGCATCAGTCCGATCGCCGTCAGGAGACCTTCGCTTGCGGCAGACGCGTCGCCGAAGACGTTGCTGAACGAGAGTGACCCGAACGTGCTGAACATCAACATCATTGCGATCATCAAGCCGATGTCGCCGACCCGATTGACGACAAAGGCCTTCTTCGCCGCGGTCGCTGCCGACGGCTTGTGCTGCCAGAATCCGATGAGCAGGTACGACGCCGAACCGACGCCTTCCCAGCCGACGTAGAGTCCGAGGAAATTGTCGGCGAGGACCAGGAGCAGCATCGCTGCCAGGAATAGATTGAGGTACGCGAAGAACTTACGACGCTCGGGGTCGTGCGCCATGTAGCTGACCGAGTAGATGTGGATCAGCGAACCTACACCGGTGATGAGCAGAACGAAACACATCGACAGTTGGTCCAGTTGTAGTCCGAACTCGACTTGAAGACTGTCGACCGGGACCCAACTGAACAGGTGCTCGGTGACGGTGCGGTCGGCGGTGTCGCGGCCGAGCATGGCGATGAAAAACACCACTGCGACGACAAACGACGCGATAGCCATGACGCAGGCAAGCAGGTGACCCCACGCGTTCGTGCGACGACCGGCCAGCAAAAGGACAGCGGCGCCGCACAGCGGCAGGGCGGGGAGCAACCAGATGGCGGACGTGATTCCTCCTGACATGTCAGTACTTCAGCAGGTCTGCGTCGTCGACGGATACAGAACGCCGAGATCGGAAGATGATCATGATGATTGCCAGGCCGACGACAACTTCGGCTGCAGCGACCACCATCGTGAAGAAGGCGAAGATCTGGCCGTCGAGATTGCCGTGCATACGCGCGAAAGTTACGAACGCCAGATTGGCGGCGTTGAGCATCAACTCGATGCACATGAACACCACGATGGCGTTGCGTCGCAGGAGGACTCCCGCAGCCCCGATGGTGAACAACAGGACCGACAGATACAGGTAGTTCTCGGGATTCATCGCGCAGACTCCTCACCGGAACTCGGATCCGGGGATCGCGGAGTGAGCGCGCTGCTGACGGAGAGTGTCGAGAACGATCCGTCCGGCAACAAGGCCGGCATGTCCACCGCGTTGTGTCGTGCGTACACACCGGGGCTCGGGAGTGGAGTGGCCGAGCCTTTTTCGGGATTATTCTCATCGCTGCCCAGGTACGCGAACCGTTGCTGCGAGAGTTCGCGTTGGCTGAGTGTGGCTCCGATCTTCTCCCGATGCGCGAGCATCATGGCGCCGAGTGTCGCCGTGATCAGTAGTGCGCCGGTCAGTTCGAAGGCCCAGACGTAGCGGATGAAAATGAGATCGGCGAGAGCATCGATGTTGCCCTGATCGAGTCCGGTGAAGCCGGTGAAGCCCGAGATCGACGCATTACCGAGGCCACCGATGAGCAGCAGCCCGAATCCGACGCCGATCACGATCGCGCTGACTCGTTGTCCCCGTAGAGTTTCGATCAAGGAATCCGAAGAATCCACGCCCACCAGCATCAAGACGAACAAGAACAACATCATCACCGCGCCGGTGTAGACGACGATCTGGACGACGCCCAGGAACAGTGCGCCCTGCACGATGTAGAACACGGCCAGGATGATCATCGTCATTGCAAGGAAGAGTGCAGAATAGACGGCTTTGGGAGCGGCCACGACACCCAAAGCGCTGATCACCGCCAAGGTTCCGAGGATCCAGAACTGCACCGCTTCGCCGGTGGAGGTCGAAGTCATCGTTCCCTCCGCCAGAATCGTGGTAGTGACCGCCGCGATCATTTCTCGGTCTCCTGGCTCGGCTTCGGTTCGGGTGCTGCTTGCTCGGGTGCTGCTGCGATGTCGCCGCGGTAGTAGTCGTCCTGAGTTGTGCCGGGACGCAGCGCGTGTGGTGGTGCCGTCATGTCGGGCTTCAATGGTGCGAGGAGGCGGTCCTTCTCGTAGATCAACCCGGCTCGGTTGTCGTCGGTCATCTCGTACTCGTTGGTCATCGTGAGGGCCCGAGTGGGGCATGCCTCGACGCAGAGGCCACAGCCGATGCACCGCAGGTAGTTGATCTGATACACCCGCCCGTAACGCTCACCGGGGGAGAACCGTTCTTCTTCGGTGTTGTCAGCGCCTTCGACGTAGATTGCGTCAGCGGGGCAGGCCCACGCGCACAGCTCGCACCCGATGCACTTCTCGAGTCCGTCCGCATACCGGTTGAGTTGATGGCGACCGTGGTATCCGGGCGCGGTGGGGCGCTTCTCCTCCGGATAGAACTCGGTCTCGGGTTTCTTGAACATGGTCGAGAGCGTCACTCCGAAACCCGCGATAGGTCCGAGGAATTCAGGCATGGGAGTCCTCCGATGTGTCGGAAACATCTGTCCGCCGCGGCGTTGGCACGTTCTGACCCGGTAGTTTTCGGGCCGGCAGTGTTTGACCAGGTAGGGGTGGAACCGGGAAGCCGCCCGACATCGCATCGAAAGGCCGGGTCCCCGAATCGGGTACCAACGCGGCGGTTCGGCGACGGCCCCGGTAGGTTCCGGCCAGCACCATGAGCAGTGCAGCTCCGAGAACCAGTGCGACGCAGAGCAGTACGAGCCACGTGTTGTAACCCTCGTTGCGGAAGGCGCGAACAGTCGCGATCACCATCACCCATACCAAAGCTGCTGGGATCAGAACCTTCCAGCCGAGATTCATGAACTGGTCGTAGCGCAATCGAGGAAGCGTGCTGCGCAACCAGATGAAGACGAAGAGGAAGCCCCACACTTTCGCGACAAACCACAGCACCGGCCACCAACCGGAATTGGCGCCGTCCCAAAGATTGAACGGGAACGGTGCGTGCCACCCGCCCAGAAACAGCGTGGTGGCCAGAGCGGACACCGTCACCATGTTCACGTACTCGGCCAGCATGAACATCGCGAACTTGAGGGAGGAGTACTCGGTGTGGAACCCACCTACCAGCTCACCCTCGGCCTCGGGAAGGTCGAAGGGAGCCCTGTTGGTTTCGCCGACCATGGCTGTCACGTAGATCAGGAAGGACGGCAGGAGGAGAAAGACGTACCAGGCTCCCTGTTGGGCGTCGACGATGCCGGACGTGGACATCGTGCCGGCGTAGAGGAAAACGGCGGCGAAAGACAGGCCCATCGCTACCTCGTACGAGATGACCTGAGCGGTCGATCGAAGTGCGCCCAGTAGGGGATACGTCGATCCCGAAGACCAGCCGGCAAGGACGATCCCGTACACACCGATAGAAGTGACGGCCAGGATGTACAGAACGCCGACCGGCAGATCGGTCAGCTGCAAGGGTGAAAGGGTTCCGAAGATCGACACCTGCGGACCGAACGGAATGACGGCAAAAGCCATGAACGCGGGCACGACTGCGATGACGGGCGCGAGGAGATAAATCGGTTTGTCGGCTCCGGTAGGAGTGATGCCTTCCTTGAGGGCGAGCTTGATTCCGTCAGCGAGGCTCTGGAGCATTCCGCGGGGGCCGACGCGGTTCGGTCCGACACGCATCTGCATACGCGCCATGACTTTTCGTTCCGCGTAGATCGCCACCAGCGGGGTGAGTACGAGGAACACGAAGATGGCGAGAGCCTTGCCGATCACTAACCACCACGGGTCGTGTCCGAACGCCGACAGGTCGACCGGAGCGGCGACGGCATCGGCGTTCGCGACGTACTCGTAGTCAGTCATTGAGCCGTCACCTTCGCGATCTTCACCACGGACCCCGCGGAGGCGCAGAGCGTTTCGTAGACGGCGCTACCCGGTGAATTGAGCGGCAACCAGACTGTTCGAGGCGGTAATTCGGTGATCTCCAACGGCAATGTGACGACGCCGGATTCAGTCGATACGGCAACCTGATCGCCGCTCACGACGTCTATCTCGGCCGCGGTCTCGGCCGACAAACGCACGAGCGGGGACCGTGCAGTACCCGCCAGGTTGGGCTCGCCGTCCTGCAAACGGCCGTTGTCGAGCAACATTCGCCAACTCGACAACACCGCCTCGCCTAGCGCCGGTGTGGGCGCGGCGCCTGCGGGTACCTGAGGTGAGGTGGGGCGCAATCCGGACCACACCCCGAGGCGGTGTATCTCTGCGCGCGCGGAAGCTGCGTCGGGCAGCCCCAGATCGATACCCATCTCGGCTGCGATCGCGTGAAGGACACGCTGATCTGGCATTACTCCTGTCGTTCTCAACGCAGTGTCGAACCCGCGTTCGCGGCCTTCCCAGTCGAGGAAGGTTCCGGGCTTCTCGGCGACCGGCGCCACCGGGAATACGACGTCGGCGAGTTCGGTGATTTCGCTGTGACGGATCTCCAAACTCACCACGAACCCTGCGGCTTCGATCGCGGCTTGTGCCTTTGCCGGGTTCGGGAGATCACTCAACTCCACGCCGCCAACAAGAAGCGCCGCAGTCGACCGCCCCGAACCCAGGAGGCTCGCGACATCGCGACCGTCGGATGCCGGGATGGAGGCGCCCCACACCGATTCCACCTCTTGACGTGCCACCGGATCGGCAACGGGGCGCCCACCGGGAAGCAATCCCGGCAACGCGCCGGCCTCGACGGCGCCGCGATCACCAGCGCGGCGTGGGACCCAAGCGAGGGAAGCTCCCGTCGCTTCGGCGAGACGTACTGCCGCCGAGAAGCCACCCGTCACCTCACTGAGTCGTTCGCCCAGCAGGATCACTGCGCCGGGCTGTCGGAGGAGCTGACCCTCCTCACTACTGGGGCGAGCCAACGAATCCATCAGAGCTGCTTCACTTCCGGGTACGGTCCGAAGCAAAGCACCCCCCATCTTCTGCAGGCCTCGCGTAGCGAACGGCGCGCTGGCGAGCACCGTTGTCTTGCCGAAACGAGCGGCTTTGCGTAGCCGCAGGAAGATGATCGGTGACTCCTCCTCGGGCTCGAGAGCGACCAGCAACGCAGCCGGGGCTGATTCGAGATCTTGGTACGTCACCGACTCTTCGAGCGTGCGGCCCGCGACGTGAGCTGAGATAAAGCTGGTCTCTTCGCCTGAGTGAGCGCGGATTCGGAAGTCGATGTTGTTGGTAGCGAGAGCAACTCGCGCGAACTTGCTGTAGGCGTACGCGTCCTCCCGGGTCGATCGTCCACCGACGAGTACGCCTGCGTCACCGTGGGCCTGTGCGAAGGATCGCGCAACGAGGTCGAGTGCCATGGGCCACGACGCCGGAATCAATTCGCCGTCAGCGTTGCGGATGAGGGGGGTGGTGATGCGATCGCCTTGGGTCGTGTATGTGAAAGCGAAACGCCCCTTGTCGCAGTTCCACTCCTCGTTGACGTCGGGGTCGTCCCCGGCGAGACGACGAAGAACCTTGCCGCGACGGTGGTCGGTGCGCTGGGCGCATCCGTCGGCGCAGTGCTCGCACACGCTGGGGCTGGACACCAGATCGAACGGGCGCGCCCGGAATCGGTATGCCGTGCTGGTGAGCGCACCGACCGGGCACACCTGGATGGTGTTGCCCGAGAAGTAAGACTCGAAAGGCTCGTTGGCGTAGATCCCGACCTGTTGAAGCGCACCGCGCTCGAGGAGATCGATGAACGGGTCGCCGGCGATCTGGCCCGAAAACCGTGTGCACCTGGCGCAGAGGACACAACGCTCGCGGTCGAGGAGGATCTCGGACGAGAGTGGGATGGGTTTGGGGTAGGTCCGTTTCTCCTCACCGAACCGCGATTCCGTGCGACCGGTCGACATCGCCTGGTTCTGGAGCGGGCACTCGCCGCCCTTGTCGCACACGGGGCAGTCCAGAGGGTGGTTGATGAGCAGGAGTTCCATCACCCCCCGCTGCGCCTTCTCGGCCACCGGCGACGTGAGTTGCGTGGTGACGACCATTCCGTCCGCAACCGGTGTCGTGCAGGACGCCACCGGCTTGCGTTGACCTTCGACCTCCACGATGCACTGGCGGCACGCCCCGACCGGATCCAGAAGGGGATGATCGCAGAACCGCGGAATCTGGGTGCCGATCATCTCTGCGGCGCGAATGATCAACGTGCCCTTGGGAACCTGAAGTTCTCGGCCGTCGATGGTGAGAGTGACCAGATCAGTAGGCGGTGCCGTGTCGGTCTTGGTGGCGTCGGCTGCAGTCATGAGACGAACGCTCCTGTCGCGAGTACGGACCGGTGAGGATCGAACGGGCATCCGTTGCCGTCGAAGTGCGCGACGTATTCCTCGCGGAAGTACTTCAGGGAGGACATGATCGGGCTGGTGGCTCCATCACCTAACGCGCAGAAGGACTTTCCGAGGATCGTGTCCGAGATGTCGAGTAGTTTGGTGAGATCGGCTTCGGTTCCTGTTCCGCCTTCGAGTCGCCGCAGGATCTGGACCAGCCAGTACGTGCCTTCTCGGCACGGCGTGCATTTACCGCAGGATTCGTGGGCGTAGAACTCGGTCCATCGCAGCACCGCGCGCACGATGCAGGTTGTGTCGTCGAATATCTGCAGTGCCTTGGTGCCCAGCATCGATCCCGCGGCGCCGACGCCCTCGTAGTCGAGTGGGACATCGAGGTGTTCCTCGGTGAAGATCGGTGTCGAGGATCCGCCGGGAGTCCAGAACTTGAGGGTGTGTCCAGCCCGAACGCCGCCCGCGTAGTCGAGAAGCTCTCGCAAGGTGATGCCGAGCGGCGCCTCGTACTGGCCGGGTGTGGTGACATGACCCGAGAGCGAGTACAGCGTGAATCCCGGTGACTTCTCACTTCCCATCGACCGGAACCACTCCGGGCCGCCCAGGACGATCGACGGAACACTCGCGATGGACTCGACGTTATTGACGACGGTCGGGCAGGCGTAGAGGCCGGCGACAGCGGGGAACGGCGGCCGCAATCGAGGCTGACCGCGCCGCCCCTCCAGAGAATCGAGAAGGGCTGTCTCCTCCCCACAGATATACGCGCCGGCTCCGGCGTGAACGACGAGATCCAGGTCGAATCCCGAACCGAGGATGTTTCGGCCCAGGTATCCGGCCGCGTAGGCCTCGGCCACAGCAGTCTGTAGGCGTCGCAGGACAGGGACTACCTCGCCCCTGACGTAGATGAACGCCTTGGCTGCTCGAATTGCGTACGCTGCGATGATCACTCCCTCCACCAACGTGTGGGGAGTCGCCATCATCAACGGCATGTCCTTGCATGTGCCAGGCTCGGACTCGTCGGCATTGACGACGAGGTAATGAGGCTTGCCGTCTCCGGGCGTGTCGTCAGAGACCTGCGGGATGAAGCTCCACTTCAGGCCCGTCGGGAAGCCGGCGCCACCGCGCCCGCGAAGGCCCGCGTCCTTGACCGTCTCGATTACGGCATCGGGGGAGCCGTCGAGTGCTTTGCGTAGGGCCTTGTAGCCGTCGTGACGAAGGTAGCTGTCGAGGGTCCACGAGTTCGGTTGATCCCAGTAACGACTCAGGACGGGGGCGAGTGTCATGTCACTTCCCTTCGCCGGGAGCGTCGACCGCGGAAGCCGGGCCTGGTCGATTGTCGTCGAGAGATCGGCTGACACGCAGTCCGGCAACAGTTGCCCCGCCGACGGTCTGCGCTTCGGCCGCTTCGATTCGCGTATCCGGGAAACCGGCCAGGGTGCGCGCGGTCTGTCGGAACGAACACAGCGTCGCACCGCGACTGGGCGTCACGCGCTCTCCGGCGCGTAACGCATCGACAAGTGAGCGCGCCGATTCCGGAGTCTGGTTGTCGAAGAACTCCCAGTTGATCATCACGACGGGCGCGTAGTCGCACGCCGCATTGCACTCGATGTGTTCGAGGGTGATCTTGCCGTCGGACGTCGAGATGGTGTGTCGGCCTTCGTCCCTGGACCCTGCCGAGCCCAGGTGCTCTTCGAGTGCCGCGAGGATGTCGTCACCGCCCATGATCGCGCACAGCGTGTTGGTGCAGACTCCGACCAGATACTCACCCGTCGGACCACGCCGATACATGGAGTAGAAAGTGGAAACGGCGGCGACCTCAGCGCCCGTCAAACCTAGCTTGGCACTGCAGAAATCGATCCCGGCCGGCGTGATGTACCCGTCCTCGGATTGCACGAGGTGAAGGAGCGGCAGGAGGGCCGATCGACTGGTTATCGCGGCGGCGTCAGGCTCGCGATAACGAGCGATGACGGTGTCGGCGTCGGCGTCGAGTCGGGCGAGTACGTCGGGGGGATAGCTCGATCGTGCGCCGGGGCGTACCAATTGTGTGGGTTCCTCCGGTCGCGGTCCGAGTTCGATGAACACCCGTGACGAACCGTTCGGGCCGGTCATCGGTCCACTCCGCCCATGACGGGATCGATACTGGCGACCGAAGCGATCACGTCGGACACCATGCCCCCCTCGCACATCGCCGCTACGGCTTGAAGGTTTGTGAACGACGGATCCCGGAAATGGACGCGGTACGGCCGGGTTCCCCCGTCGCTGACCATGTGCACCCCCAGTTCGCCACGCGGAGATTCCACGGCGACGTACACCTGACCGGGCGGCACGCGGATGCCTTCGGTGACCAGTTTGAAATGGTGAATCAGACCCTCCATGGACGATTCCATGATCTTGGCGATGTGCTTCTGCGAGTTGCCGAGGCCATCAGGTCCGACGGCGAGATCGGCAGGCCAGGCGATCTTCTTGTCGTCCACCATGACCGGCCCCGGTTGCAGCTTGTCGAGACACTGCTCGACGATCTTGAGGGACTCCTTCATCTCCTCGACGCGGATGACGTACCTTCCGTAGCAATCGGATCCGTCGTGCGTCACGACATCGAACTCGTAATTCTCGTAGCCGCAGTAGGGCTGCGCTCGACGCTGATCGTGGGGGAGACCTGTGGCGCGCAGGACCGGTCCCGTCACTCCGAGCGCCATACAACCGGTGAGATCGAGATATCCGATTCCCTGAGTGCGGGCCTTCCAGATGGAGTTGTCGCTGAGCATCAATTCGACGTCTCGCAACCGCTTAGGAAGGACCTTCAACAGATGTCGTACCTTCGCCACCGAGCCGTCGGGTAAATCTTGCGCCAGACCGCCAGGCCTGATGTACGCGTGATTCATCCGCAGTCCGGTGATCGTCTCGAACACGTCCAGAATCAGTTCCCGTTCGCGGAATCCGAACAGCATCGCCGTCACGGCGCCCAGTTCCATTCCGCCGGTCGCCAGGGCGACAAGATGTGACGAGATTCGATTGAGCTCCATCATCATCACGCGAATGACGGTGGCTCGCTCGGGAATGTCGTCGGTGATGTCGAGAAGTTTCTCGACTCCGAGGCAGTAGGCGGTTTCGTTGAAGAACGGTGACAGGTAGTCCATCCGAGTAACAAAAGTGACGCCCTGCGTCCAGTTCCGGTATTCGAGATTCTTTTCGATTCCGGTGTGCAGGTAGCCGATTCCACACCGTGCTTCCACGACGGTCTCACCCTCGATTTCGAGTATGAGGCGCAAGACGCCGTGCGTGGACGGATGCTGCGGGCCCATGTTGACCACGATCCGTTCGGCCTCGCCGGTTCGCTGCCGGGCCGCTGCGGTGACGATGTCGTCCCAGTCCTGACCGGACGCCGTCACGATGGTTTCCGTCGTGGCGCCGGCGCTGCTTCCTGTCGTGTTGTTCATCAGTTGTACGCCCTACGCTCGTCGGGTGGCGGAGTCTCGGCACCCTTGTACTCGACCGGGATACCGCCGAGCGGATAGTCCTTCCGCTGCGGGTGGCCTTTCCAGTCGTCGGGCATCTCGATACGGGTCAATGCCGGGTGACCGTCGAAGACGATTCCGAAGAAGTCGTAGGTCTCACGTTCGTGCCAGTCGTTGGTCGGGTAGATCCCGACGATCGACGGAATGTGCGGATCGGAATCCGGCACAGACACTTCCAGTCTGATCCGGCGATTGTGCGTAATGGAGGCGAGTGGATACACGGCGTGGAGTTCGCGACCGGTGTCCTGCGGGTAGTGCACTCCGTCGACACCCAGGCAGAGTTCGAAGCGAAGATCCGGTTCGTCGCGCAGTCTGCGCGCGACCTGCGGGAGGTGAGACCGTTCGACGTGCAGCGTCATCTCGTCTCGAAAGACTGTTACTCGCTCGATTGCGTCGTTGAAAGTGTCACCCGCGCTGCGCAATGTGCCGTCCAAGGAGTCTGCAACCTCGTCGAAGTATCCACCGAACGGTCGAGAAGCCTTGTCTTCTACAGAGATTGGAGGGGCAAGACGGCTGTAGCCCGAGGTGTCGCCACTGCCGCGGACCCCGAACATCCCTCTCGCGCCGGTGTTGCCCGAGGTCATCGCAGCAGCCCCTTCATGTCGATGGTGGGGGTGGATGCCAGTGCCGCGCGCTCGGCTGCCGCGCGAGCCTCTTCGCGGTTGACGCCGAGGGGCATCTCCTGAATCTTCCGGTGCAGCTCAATGATCGCGTTGAGGAGCATCTCAGGCCGCGGTGGGCAGCCGGGCAAGTAGATGTCGACCGGAACGATGTGGTCGACGCCCTGTACCACTGCGTAGTTGTTGAACATTCCGCCGGAAGATGCGCACACACCCATGGCCAGGACCCATTTCGGCTCGGCCATCTGGTCGTAGACCTGACGAAGTACCGGACCCATCTTTTGGCTGACCCTGCCGGCCACGATCAGAAGGTCTGCCTGGCGCGGCGACGCGCGGAAGGCCTCCATGCCGAACCGCGCCAGGTCGAAGCGGCCGGACGTGGTTGCCATCATCTCGATGGCGCAGCACGCGAGCCCGAAGGTGGCAGGCCACAGTGATCCCTTGCGGACATACCCGGCAAGGCCTTCGACCGTTGTCAGTAGAAATCCGCTGGGAAGCTTTTCTTCGAGACCCATATCCGACTCTTTTCAGTCGTAACAGCTTCGGTATGACCGGTTTTGTCTGACTTCTTTGTGTTGATCGTGTCTTCGCCCAGCTAGTCCCAACCGAGACCGCCTCGTCGCCATTCATATGCGTATGCCACCGACACGTTGACTATGAAAAGGCCCATGGCCGCGAGACCGAACAAGCCGAGCGAATCGAAATGCACGGCCCACGGATAGAGGAAGACGATCTCGATATCGAAGATGATGAACAGCATCGCCGTCAGATAGAACTTGACGGGAAACCGGCCACCACCAGCGGTACGGGGTGCCGGTTCGATTCCGCATTCGTAGGCTTCGAGCTTCGCCCTGTTGTACCGCTTCGGGCCGACCACGGACGCGAGAACAACCGACACCACGGCGAAGGCCATCGCGATGACCCCGAGAACGAGAATGGGGATGTAAGCGTTCATGTCACCCGAACTCCTCTCCGCGGTGCGGATGCCCGCCTAGCCCGAAGGTGCCGTTAACCCGAAGGTGCCGTTAACCCGAAGGTGCCGTTCGATTTCGATACTGCCAGCAATTCGATACTTATGTGACCTGCGACACCCACACTAGGGGAGGCCTCCGACATTGGGTTGATTTTCGGGGTGCCGAGTTTCGCTCTCGAAAGTCCGAAGTAGTCGGCGCCGCAACGAATCACCGCTGCAACGGGTGCTCACCGGCTCAGTTGCCGACGGAGAAGCGCGATGACGGTGGAAGCGAGTTCGATCGGATCTATCGGCTGCGGCACTGAGGCTTCCGCTCTCGACCACGACGCCAGCCATGCATCGTCGGGTCGACCGGTCAGTACGAGGATCGGTGGACAGTCGGCGATCTCGTCCTTGAGTTGTTTCGCCACGCCCATGCCGCCGGCCGGACTGGCCTCGCCGTCGAGAATTGCGAGATCGATTCCGCCGGCATCGAGCTTGTCGACGACGATCGGCGCCGTTGCGACTTCGACGTAATCGATGGTGGGCATCGAGGGATGCGGACGCTCGCCGAGAGCGAGCCGGACTTGCTCGCGCGTGTGCGCGTCGTCGCTGTAGACGAGGATGCGCACGGGTGCCATGGAGTTGGGCTCTGCGGTCTCGGCGGACACGCGGCCGACGTTACTCCGGGCGGTCCCCGGCTACCGGCGAATCTTCGACATCGGCAAGAACTTCCGCGAAATCGCAGCTCGGCTTCGCAGTAAACGGCCCCTACCCGGCGATGAACGCCGAAGTAAGGGCCGCCTGAATTGCGTATGCGCTCAGAAGTTTTCGACGAACTTCGTCAGGCCCTTGCTTGCCGTTTCCAGGGCCGTCTTCTGCGCCTTCTTCACCAGGAAACCCGGCAGCGGGATCTTGGGATCGATGGTCAATTCGAAGGTGACTTTGGTTCCACCGTCGGTGGGCGTCAAGACGTACGAGCCGTCCTGCTGGTTCTGCTGGCCGCTCTCGACGAGGGTCCAGGTCACCTTCTCGTCGCCCTCGAAGGTGTAGTCGACTACCTGCTCGTCGTTGATTCCCAGAATGGACACGGCCATGCGAACGCGATGGGGGCGACCGTCGGCGTGGGTGCTCTCGATGGTGATCTTCTTGTGCGCAGACGACCACTCCGGCAGTCGATCGACCGCGGCGACGGCCTGCATCACCGTTGCCGGATCAGCCTTGATCTCGAATTCCTTGACGCCCGAAACGGCCATGAACGTGCTCCTTCTCGCCTTGCGGCAACGGTTCGTGATTACTGCAGTTGCGCAATTAGATCATTCGGCGATCGGGGTGGCGTCGAACTAGTCCATGCCGTTCTTGCGCATCTGGTCCCGCAGTGCGCCCTGAACGGCTTGTGAAACCCACGAGTTGAGGGAGACTCCGTTCTGATTGGCTGCCTCCTCTGCGCGGGCTTTGATCTGCTCCATCATCCTCAACGTCACTCGGCTGATATCTCCGCTGACGTCGTCGAACGAGTAGGTGGAGTCCTTCTTCTCGTCGTCTGCCTTCTCGTTGTCGGCGGAATCGCCGCCAGTCGAACTGGGCGGGCGAACCACATCGACCAGCAACTCGCTGCCGTCGAGATTGACCTTGACCTCTCGATCGCCGAGCTTCGCCCCGATCTCCTTGGCCAGCTCAGTCGCCGCGGCCAGCAAGACCAGGCGGACCGAGGGTTCGATGGCGGCGGACAGCGACGCCGCAATTCGGCGCGTGTGATCGTCGCCGAGTTCGGCTGCGGTGACGAGGTCATTCTGCAGCTTTGCGGTGTACTCCGAAATGTCCATGACACCAGAGTGGCGTCAAAAGTGACGTCAGTCAAGGCTGCTGGTGACGTCACTCGATCTCGAGGATGGTCGACCGCTATAGAGTTGCCCCGCACCTGAGGCGAACAGCGTCCGGGTTTCGTGCTGGTTGTTTCGTGCTTGTCGAGGAGTGGGTTGTGCCGAACACGGTGTCGCTGAAAGTGCAGTTGGTGGCGAAGTCCGAGTTCTTCCCGCCCGAGGGCATTCCGTGGGAGACGGACGCCGACGGCGGCGAAGCGCTTGTCGAGTTCTCCGGTCGAGCCTGCTACCAGAGTTGGTCCAAGCCGAATCCGCGCACGGCAACCAACGCCGGCTACCTGAGGCATCTGCTCGAGGTCGGACACGTTTCGGTGCTCGAGCATGCAACCGTGAGCTTCTACATCACCGGTATCTCGCGCTCGTGCACTCATGAATTGATTCGTCACCGGCACTTCTCGTACTCGCAACTCTCGCAGCGATTCGTTCGCGAGAACGATGCGAACGTCGTCGTGCCTCCAGCTGTCGAAGGCGATCCCGAACTCGAAGCACTGTTTCTGTCGGCCACCGACGAAAGCCGTCGCGCTTACGGTGAACTGCTCACCGCCCTCGAAGGGAAACTGCAATCAGTGCCCGGCGCCCCGATGCGGGGGAAGCAAGCCAGGCAAGCTGCGCGCTCGGTGCTGCCCAACGCCACCGAGACTCGCTTGGTCGTGACCGGGAACTATCGGGCCTGGCGGCACTTCGTCGAGATGCGTGCCACCGAACATGCGGATGTCGAGATCCGGCGAGTCGCGGTCGAGTGCCTGCGTCAGCTTCGCGACGTCGCGCCAAATGTGTTCGGGGACTACGAGATTCTCCGCGGAAGCGACGGATCGGAAATCGCCGTCAGTGCATTTGCAGCCGAGTCGTGACTCGTGTGCAGAAGTAAGAGCTGAACCGGGTAACCTTCTGACCATGACCTACGGTGATTCCGCTTCTCTTGTCGAGCGTCCGTTCGGCACCATTTCCGTTGCGATGGTGACCCCGTTCACTGCCGACGGGAAGTTGGACGTCGACGCGGGAGTGCGCCTCGCAGCCCATCTCGTCGACAACGGCTGCGACGGCCTTGTCCTTGCCGGTACCACCGGTGAATCTCCCACCACCACCGAGTCCGAGAAGCTCGACCTGCTCCGCGCGGTAATCGACGCCGTAGGCAACCGCGCGAAGATCGTCGCAGGCGCCGGCAGCAACGACACCGCCCACAGTGTCGAACTCGCCCGTGATGCGGCTCGCGCCGGAGCGCACGGTCTGCTCGTCGTCACCCCGTACTACTCGCGTCCGCCCCAGGCCGGACTTTTTGCACACTTCACCGCCGTCGCCAACGCGACCGACCTGCCCGTCATGTTGTACGACATTCCGCCCCGCTCCGTCGTCCCCATCGAGACCGAGACGATCCGCCGACTCGCCGAGCATCCGCGGATCAAGGCCGTCAAGGACGCCAAGGGCGACCTCAACGCCGGCGCAGAGTTGATCGGCACCACCGAGCTTCAGTTCTTCTCCGGTGACGACCCGCTGAACCTGCCATGGCTCGCTGTCGGTGCTACTGGCTTCGTCAGCGTCATCGGCCATCTTGTTCCGGGTCGCCTTCGCGACCTTCACACCGCGTTCGTGTCCGGCGACATCGCCCGCGCACGCGAGATAAACCTCAGTTTGATCCCTGTGATTCGTTCCGTTGCCCGTCTCGGCGGTGTCAGCGCTTCGAAGGCGGGTCTGCGACTCATCGGAATCGATGTCGGAGAACCACGCCTTCCGCAGGTTGCACCCACTAAAGAGCAGATCGACGGTCTTGCCGCCGATCTGCATGCGGCAGGAGTTTTGTAAATGACCCGTCCCCCCCGACGTCGTAGTGCCAGTCGTCAAGCCGGTCCGCCCGCGCCTCCGGCTCCCGAAACGGCCGCGAAGGCCGCACCGGTAGAGGCACCAGCTGCGCCGGCGGCAGAAGCGGCCCCCGCCGCAGCCGCCCCGCCCAAGAAGGCCGCAGCAACCAAATCTGCAGCAACCAAGTCCGCTGCCACCAAATCTGCTGCACCCAAGAAGTCGGCCGAAGACAGGTCGCCGCGCAAATCTTCCGGCGGCAACCGTCCGGCAGCGTCGAAGGCGGGCAACGGGCGCGGAAACAAGCGCCCCGAGAACCGTCCGGCCGTCGATCCCACTGGTCGACTCGGAACACCCCCGAAGGCGCCGGCATCAGGTCTGCGCATCGTCGCTCTGGGCGGCATCGGTGAAATCGGCCGCAACATGACGGTGTTCGAGCACCGCGGCAAGCTGCTGATCGTCGACTGCGGTGTGCTGTTTCCCGAAGACCAGCAGCCTGGCGTCGACCTGATCCTCCCGGACTTCCGCTACATCGAAGACCGTATGGACGACGTCGAAGCCGTCATCTTGACTCACGGACACGAGGACCACATCGGTGCTCTGCCGTTCTTGCTGCGCCTGCGCGCGGACATTCCGGTCATCGGCGCGAAGTTCACTCTCGCCCTCGTTGCCGCCAAGTGCCGCGAGCATCGCCTGCGACCGAACCTCGTCGAGGTCGTCGAAGGAAACACCACCACTCACGGCCCGTTCGACTGCGAGTACTTCGCCGTCAACCACTCGATTCCCGACGCGCTCGCGATCGCGATTCGCACCGACGCCGGCGTCGTACTGCACACCGGTGACATCAAGCTCGATCAGCTGCCTCTCGACGGCCGCCTGACCGACCTCGCCGGTTTCTCCCGCCTGGGTGACGAGGGGGTCGACCTGTTCCTCGTGGACTCGACCAACGCCGAGGTCCCGGGATTCGTCACGCCCGAGCGCGAAATCGGGGGAGTGCTCGACAACGTCATCGGCAAGGCGAAGCAGCGCGTCATCGTGGCATCGTTCGCCAGCCACGTGCACCGCATCCAGCAGGTCGTCGACGTTGCCGCTCGGTACAACCGCCGCATCGTCTTCGTCGGACGCTCGATGGTCCGCAACATGCAGATCGCCCAGGATCTCGGCTACCTCACGGTGCCTGACGGCCTGGTCGTCGACATCGACACCGCCGCGACGCTTCCCGACGATCGCCTGGTTCTGATCTCCACGGGTTCGCAGGGTGAGCCGTTGGCAGCGCTCTCGCGGATGGCACGAGGCGAACACCGCCAGATCAACATCCGCGCCAACGACCTGGTCGTTCTGGCGTCCTCGCTGATCCCGGGCAACGAGAACTCCGTTTTTGCCGTGGTCAACGGTTTGGCCAAGCGCGGTGCCACCGTCGTGACGCAGCAGAGCGCCAAGGTTCACGTCTCGGGCCACGCGTCCGCTGGTGAGTTGCTCTACCTCTACAACGCGGTTCGGCCCACCAATGCCATGCCTGTTCACGGTGAATGGCGCCACCTGCGTGCCAACGCCGCGCTTGCCAAGGCCACCGGCGTTCCGGAAGAGCGCATCGTGTTGGCCGAGGACGGCGTCGTGGTCGACATGGTCGACGGACTCGCCGAGATCGTCGGACGGGTACCGGTCGGACACGTCTACGTCGACGGTCTGTCTGTCGGTGACGTCGGTGAGCCGACGCTTTCCGATCGCCTTGTGCTCGGTGAGGGCGGTTTCATCGCCATCACCATCGTCATCAACGAGTCGACGGGCCGCGCGGTCAGCACTCCCGAGGTGTCCGGTCGCGGTTTCTCCGACGATCCGACAGCCCTCAAGGCCGCCGCGGATCTCGTGGAATCGGACCTGACACGGTTGGCGAGCGAAGGCGTCATCGACGCTCATCGCATCGCGCAGTCCGTGCGCCGCGTCGTCGGACGCTGGGTCGCGGACAAGTACCGCCGCCGTCCGATGATCATTCCGACGGTCATCGCGGTTCCGTAGATTCGGCACAGCAGGTCGCTTGCGCTCGAACCCGGTCCGGTTCGAGTACTTTGGCGAAGGTGACCTTCGCTCATGACGAACGACTCGCCCTGGTGGACAGCATGGTCGAATTCGGCCCCGATGCTCCGACGCTGTGTGGGGAGTGGACCAATCGTGACCTGGCAGCACATCTGATCGTCCGGGAGCGGCGTCTCGACGCCGCTCCCGGAATCATGTTCAGCCCTCTGGCCGGTCACACCGAGACCGTGCGAAAGGCCGCAGCGGCGCGTCCGTGGGAGGACATCCTCGACGACGTTCGCAGCGGGCCGCCTCGGTGGTCGCCGATGTACTGGCTCGACGCGCAGGTCAACACCACGGAAATGTTCATCCACCACGAAGATGTACGACGCGCACACCTGAACTGGGCGCCGCGTCCGTTGTCGGAGGGTCGGCAGGCTCAACTGTGGAAGTACGCGCGGCAGATCGGCAAGATGGGCTACCGCAAAGCCGCTGTCGAGGTGATCTTCGAACTTCCGTCCGGAGAGAGCGCGGTCGTCCACAAATCCGGCTCTCGCAGTGTTGTCCTGCAGGGTGAACCTGCCGAGTTGCTGCTTCACGCTTTCGGTCGCAACGAAGTGCAGATCGAAGCAAAAGGCGAACTCGGCGACGTTCAATCGGTGATGGCGCTCGATCGCAGTTTCTGATCCGCCCGTTTTCGATCTGCCCGTCTTTCGACCTGTACCGAGTTCGCCAGGCGGGTTGTGAAGATCACGTTTCGCACTCGCGACCTGTGTTGCTGGTGTTGCGGATGGTCCAGATGGGGTCGCACAGACTAGCCTGAACCCCATGGCAGGTAAGTCGAGCGCCCGGGGATCTACTACAAGCACGTCCACGTCCAGGGCATCGACCAGGTCGTCAGCGTCTGCGCCGAGCGCGCGAGCGACCGCAAAACCCCGCACATCGCGCACCACGCGGACCGTCTCGACTCCTCGAAATGTCACGACGTCGGCCAAAGCCGGTGGCCGTCCCGCTTCGGGGAAAGGCTCCAAGCCGGCGCCGAAGAAGTCGTCCGGTACGTCTTCGGCTTCGCGCCGACCCGTATCGAAAACGTCTCAGCGGGCCAGCCCGTTGGCGGCGGTCGGCAAGGGGATCGGCGCCGGGTGGTCCCTGGCTGCCCGCGGTGTCGGCGCCACTACGCGCACGGTCAGCAAGGTCGGCGAGATCGAAGCCGGCCATCGCCGCGACGGAATAGCGCTCGGCCTGATCGCATTCAGCGTCGTCATCGCCGGCGGAGTCTGGTTCAAGGCCGGAGGTCCGATCGGCGGTGGCATCGACACCCTCGTGCGGGCGATCTTCGGCGCGGCTTCGGCTGTGCTCCCCATCGTCGGCGTCGGCCTCGCGATCCTGTTGATGCGCACGGAACCCAAACCTGAGATCCGACCTCGATTGATCATGGGATCGTTGCTGGTCGGTCTGCCTGCACTCGGCCTGTGGCACATCATCTCCGGATCGCCGACAGACGCGACCGGCCGCTCCAACGGCGCAGGGTTTGTCGGATACGTCGTGGGAGGCCCGCTGACCAACGGCCTCACGGTTTGGCTGTCGGCGCCGCTGTTGGTCATCGCCGCCGGATTCGGAATCCTGCTTCTGACCGGAACGACTCTGCGTGAGGTTCCGAGCAAGTTCCAGTCCTTCTTCGGTGCCTCGTACCGCTCGGACGAATACGGCGACTACGGATCCGAATTCGACGAGGACGGCGAGCACCACTACGGCGAATCGGCTTACGATCCTTCGCTGTTCGACGCCGACGGCTATCCGGTCGACACCTACGCCGAGCCGCCGCTCAAGCCCGCCAAGCGGACCAGCCGACGCGCGCCGATCGACAACTACCCGACGGACGAGTTCGAATCCGGAGACAAGAAGACCGAAGTACTCGGTCTGTGGAACGCCGACGAAACCGCAGAGCCCGACGAGCCCGTCGTGGCTGCGGCCGCTCCCGTCGTGGAGACACCGGCGCCGCGCCCCAAGGTGGCGGCCCGTTCCGTCCCTATCGCCAAGCCTGTGCCGAAACCCGAACCGGAGCCGGAGGAGAAGGAACACTTCGTCACCGATCGGGTGACCGACGGCGACTACAACCTCCCGCCGACGACGTTGCTGATCGAGGGCGATCCGCCCAAGCTCCGCAGTTCTGCGAACGACGCGATGATCGAAGCGATCAGCGAGGTCCTCGAACAGTTCAAGATCGACGCCGCCGTTACCGGATTCACCCGCGGGCCGACAGTGACGCGCTACGAGGTCGAACTCGGACCCGGTGTGAAGGTCGAGAAGATCACGGCGCTCGCCCGCAACATCGCCTATGCGGTGGCAACCGACAACGTCCGCCTCCTCGCCCCCATTCCGGGTAAGTCCGCGGTGGGTATCGAGGTGCCGAACTCCGACCGTGAAATGGTTCGCCTCGCCGACGTGCTGAACGCGCCGAGCACCCGACGCGATCACCATCCACTGGTGATCGGTCTGGGTAAGGACATCGAAGGTGACTTCGTCAGTGCGAACCTCGCGAAGATGCCCCACTTGCTCGTGGCAGGTTCGACCGGTTCGGGTAAGTCGAGCTTCGTGAACTCGATGCTCGTCTCACTGCTGACCCGGGCGACACCGGAAGAAGTCCGGATGATCCTCATCGACCCCAAGATGGTCGAGCTCACGCCGTACGAAGGTATCCCGCACCTGATCACGCCGATCATCACTCAGCCCAAGAAGGCAGCGGCAGCGCTGGCCTGGTTGGTCGAGGAGATGGAACAGCGTTACCAGGACATGCAGGCCAATCGAGTGCGTCACATCGACGACTTCAACTCCAAGGTCAAGTCCGGCGAAATCACCGCGCCGCTGGGCAGCGAGCGCGTCTACCGCCCGTACCCGTACATCCTGGCGATCGTGGACGAGTTGGCCGACCTCATGATGACCGCTCCGCGCGACGTCGAAGAAGCAATCGTCCGCATCACCCAGAAAGCCCGTGCGGCCGGTATCCACCTGGTGCTGGCAACACAGCGCCCGTCCGTCGACGTCGTCACCGGCCTGATCAAGACCAACGTGCCTTCGCGTCTGGCGTTCGCGACGTCCTCGCTCACGGACTCGCGAGTCATCCTCGATCAGCCTGGCGCCGAGAAGCTCATCGGTATGGGTGACGGCTTGTTCCTGCCCATGGGCGCCGGCAAGCCGACCCGTATGCAGGGCGCGTTCATCACCGACGAGGAAATCTCTGCGGTTGTCGACTTCGCGAAGAACCAGGCCGAGCCCGAGTACACCGAAGGTGTCACCGCACAGAAGGCAGGGGAGAAGAAGGACGTCGACCCCGACATCGGCGACGACATGGACGTCCTCTTGCAAGCCGTGGAATTGGTCATCACGAGTCAATTCGGTTCGACGTCGATGCTGCAGCGCAAGCTGCGCGTCGGGTTCGCCAAGGCCGGCCGACTCATGGATCTCATGGAAAATCGTGGCGTCGTCGGCCCCAGCGAGGGCTCCAAGGCACGCGAGGTTTTGATGAAGCCCGAGGAACTCGACGGTCTGCTGTGGTCGATTCGCGGTGGCGACCCGGACGAGGCACCCGCAGACGAGTAGCGACACCTCGGCGGACAAGCCGTCGACAGACGACCGGAGGAACCCGTGCATGTGACGCCATTGGCTTGGGGAATCACGATCGTGGTGATCCTCGGCCTGTTCGTCTTCGACTTCTTCGCCCACGTCCGCACGCCACATGCGCCGACGTTCCGGGAGTCGGCATTCTGGTCGACGGTCTACATTTCGATAGCCATCGTCTTCGGCCTGGTCGTGATGTGGATCTGGGGTACCACGTACGGCGGTGAGTACTTCGCCGGCTACGTCACGGAAAAGGCGCTCTCGGTAGACAATCTGTTCGTCTTCGTGATCATCATGTCGACGTTCGCCGTCCCGCGAGAGTTCCAGCAGAAAGTCCTGCTGATCGGAATCGTCCTCGCGCTGGTGATGCGCGGAATCTTCATCGGAGTCGGCGCGGCCGCCATCAATGCGTACAGCTGGGTGTTCTACCTATTCGGTGCATTTCTGATCTACACCGCGTACACCCTGATCCGCGATCACGGCCACGAGAAAGAAGCGGAGGAGAAGCGCGACAGTCGCATCATCTCGCTCGTGAAGCGGGTACTGCCCACCACCGAGGAATACGACGGGGACAAACTGATCACCCGGATCGACGGCAAGCGCGTCGTGACACCGTTGTTGTTGGCGCTCATCGCAATCGGGTTCGCCGACGTGCTCTTCGCGCTCGATTCGATTCCGGCGATCTACGGTCTGACGCAGGAACCGTACCTGGTGTTCACTGCCAACGCCTTCGCACTGATGGGCCTACGGCAGCTGTACTTCCTGATCGGCGGGTTGCTCGAACGACTCGTCTACCTCTCGTACGGGCTCTCGATAATTCTGGCGTTCATCGGCGTGAAACTGGTATTGCACGCGTTACACGAGAACACGCTCTCGTTCGTAAACGGCGGTGAACACGTCTCGGTGCCGGAAATCTCGACGGCACTCTCACTCGGAGTGATCATCGGAGTGCTGGCGGTGACAACGGTCGCGAGCCTGTTGAAGACCCGCGACCGGGCCGGGGAGTAAAGCCGGGGCTTGTGTCCGTCAGGCGCTGAACTGGCCCAGAACCGGCACCCACTCGGTGATCCGGACGTTTTCGATCAGGTCGGCGATCGCGAACGGATCGTGGGTGAAGAGAAGCGAAACGGTATCGGTGTCAGCGGCGTCGACGATGATCAGCGCGCCGTTTCCATCTGCAAACGGACCTGAAGACAACACGATCGAGCGGGAAACCAGATCGGCGAGCCACGCGCGGTGATCGCTGCGGAGTTCGTCGCGCTGAGGATTCTTCTCGGGCGCATAGGTGTATTCGACGAGGAACAACGACATCGTGCACCGCTTTCGGGACGGGGATCGAAACAGGGATGTGTGAAGAGTCTGAACGGCTCAGAGAGTCAGAAGCATGCGAGTATTGCCGAGTGTGTTGGGTTTCACATAGCTCAGATCGAGGAACTCGGCGACGCCGGCATCGTAGGAACGACACATTTCGGCATAGACCTCGGCGGTGACGGGAGTGCCGTCGATCTCCGCGAATCCGTGACGGTGGAAGAACTCGGTCTCGAACGTCAAAACGAACAGTCGTTCCAACTCCAATTCCTTGGCGACCTCGATGAGTTTGTCGACGACGTGGAAACCCGCACCCTGCCCCTTGGCGGTCGGATCGACTGCGACGGTGCGGATCTCGCCCAGGTCTGCCCACAGCACATGCAGTGCGCCGCAAGCGATTACCTGGTCGCCCCGCTCAGCGACCCAGAACTCCTGAACAGCCTCGTACAGCGTCACGAGATTCTTCTCGAGCAGGATCTTGCCGGCGTAGATGTCGATCAGGCGCTTGATTTCGGGGATGTCCGACGTTCGCGCGCGACGCACGATCAACTGGCTCTCGGTATAGGTCGGCGCGGTCGAAGTCATGTGGTGCACATTAGTCAATGGCCCTACCGATATTCTAAGTCGCGTGCCTGTCCGCCCCACGCAATTCCCGCGCCGCTCGGCTGTATCCCGGGTTCGGCTCACCGCCCGTGCGGTGATTCGATGAGTACCCCGCGCGATCAGACCGACGCCCATCGCGCCGCCGTCGGCCCGTCCGACGGCACACCTGTCGCGGACAACCCGGTTCCGTTGCTGAACATCGCGAACATTCTCACGATGGTGCGAATGGTTCTCGTTCCGGTGTTTCTCGTTGTTCTGTTCGTCGACGGCGGACACTCGACGTGGTGGCGTCTCGGAGCGATGGGCGTGTTCATCGTCGCCGCGATCACGGATCGAATCGACGGTCAATTGGCGCGGAAGTACGGTCTGGTCACCGATTTCGGGAAACTCCTGGACCCGATCGCGGACAAGGCATTGATCGGAGCCGCGCTCATCGGGCTCTCGCTTCTCGGCGATCTGTCGTGGTGGGTGACCGGGGTGATCATCGTACGAGAACTCGGAATCACTCTGTTGCGGTTCGCGGTCCTGCGGCACGCGGTCATCCCGGCAGGCAAGGGCGGCAAGCTCAAGACACTCGTACAGGCCGTAGCGATCGGCTTCTACCTCTGCCCGCTGCCGAGCAGTTGGGACATCGTCAGCGGACTGCTGATGGCTGCTGCCGTCGTACTGACGGTGGCGACGGGAATCGAATACATCGTGCAGGCGGTCAGGCTTCGCGCCGGAGTTCGCGCAGTCGAGTCATGATCGACCCGCTGCTCGGACTCGGAGTGGTCGAACTCGTCGACGCCCTCGGCGCCGCGAGGCAGACTGTCGCCGCCGCCGAATCTCTGACGGCCGGATTGTTCACGGCTGCGGTCGCGTCCGTGCCGGGGTCGAGCGCGGTGCTGCGTGGGGGCCTGGTCGTGTATGCGACCGACCTGAAAGCAACTCTGGCCGGCGTGGATCCCGAGCTCCTGGCGTCAGACGGTCCCGTATCCGAGAGCACCGCCGTGGCTTTGGCGCTCGGCGCCCGGACGAGGTGCGGTGCCGACTGGGGTATCGGACTGACCGGAGTTGCCGGTCCGAGTGAGCAGGACGGACACCCGGTCGGAACGGTGTTTCTCGGTATCGCCGGCCCGGACGGAACCGAATGCGTACCGCTCGCGCTCGGCGGCGAACGGTGGGAGATTCGGACAACGGCAGTCGCGACTGCCGTGTCGCGGTTGCGTGATCGTGTCGTAGAGCGTGCGGCACGATAGGCTCGGGAACCAATCGGATGTGTTCGGACGTTGACGATTGTGAAGACGTACGACCATGCACGATGAGGTCACGGATGAAGGAGGAGCGAGATGGCGCTGCTATTGCGTGAGGCAATCGGTGACAGTCTCCGGCGTACGCGCGTTTCGCAGAGCCGCACGCTACGTGAGGTGTCGAACAGCGCGCGTGTGAGCTTGGGCTATCTGTCCGAAGTGGAACGTGGACGTAAGGAAGCATCGAGCGAACTGTTGGCAGCGATCTGTGATGCGCTCGCAGTCCCACTGTCCGACGTGCTGGTCGATGTGAGCGAGACCTTGGCCACCAAGAAGAGCTCTCCGGTAGCTGGTCGACAGGTTACCGAACCTGCCGTGTCGGCATCCGGCACTGTCTCGGCTTCCGGTTCGCCGACTATCGCACGCGATACCCGCGTCGTGATTCCGGCACCGAACGCTCGAAGGTTGGCGGCGGCGTAGCCACTACCGGCCGTAACCGATAGATTTTGTACGTAACCGCCGGTTTCCAGCAGGTGGGGTCAGAGCAGATAGGGCGCAGCCCTTGTTTCGGTGCGCGACGGTCGCGCTCCGGGTCGCGTTCGGCGCGGCGCATCAGATGGAGGCAGGATCAAACCAATGGCTAATCCTTTCGTCAAGGGCTGGAAGTACCTGATGGCGCTCTTCAATTCGAAGATCGATGAGAAGGCAGATCCAAAGGTTCAGATTCAGCAGGCGATCGAGGACGCACAGCGCCAGCATCAGGCGTTGTCCCAGCAGGCTGCGTCGGTGATCGGTAATCAGCGTCAACTCGAGATGAAGCTCAGCCGTCAGCTCGACGAGGTCGAGAAGCTCAACGCCAACGCGCGCCAAGCCGTCAACCTTGCCGATCAGGCTGCTGCTGCGGGCGACAACGACAAGGCGATCCAGTACACCAACGCCGCCGAGGCTTTTGCGGCTCAGTTGGTGACGGCCGAGCAGGGCGTCGAGGATCTGAAGGCACTGCACGACCAGTCCTTGCAGGCAGCCGCTCAGGCCAAGAAGGCCGTCGAGCAGAACGCGATGACTCTGCAGGCAAAGGTTGCCGAGCGCACCAAGCTGCTCAGCCAGCTCGAGCAGGCCAAGATGCAGGAGCGCGTGAGCGAGTCGCTTCGTTCCATGGACAGCACGCTGTCGGCTCCCGGCAACACACCCAGCCTCGATGCTGTGCGCGACAAGATCGAGCGCCGCTACGCTGACGCACTCGGCTCAGCCGAGCTCGCCCAGAACTCCGTCCAGGGCCGCATGATGGAGGTCCAGCAGGCCTCGGTCCAGATGGCAGGGCACAGTCGCCTCGAGCAGATTCGTGCATCCATGAAGGGCGAGGCACTGCCTTCCGGCGGCGCAGCAGCCACTCCCGCGACTCCGTCCGTCGAGAAGCAGCCCCCGGCTGCCGGTCAGACCGGACAGTAGCCGAATCCTCGATGTCGGCAGTGATGCTCTGATGTTTTCTTCGCGAGACGGTCGATCTGGGCGTGAGCCCCGGTCGGCCGTTCCCGTTTCCGTATCCGGCGCCTTCGGGGCGTTGGGACGCACCGCGGATACATTGCGTGAGGTTGGTCTGTCTGCGGCGGATGCCGCTCGGCGGTGGCAGGATCCGCGTGCCAAGTTCGAGCGCAAGCGTGCCCGTGCGCGTCGACGGGCGCAGCGATGGGGATTCATGTCCGGCGGTTCAGTGGTCGGCACTGCCGGCCTCGCGGTTGCGGCGGCTCCCGAGTGGTCGGTGGTCGTGGCTGGCGGGGGAGCGGCACTGTTCGCGGTTCCCGCCGTCATCGCGGTCGGCCGTTACCGTTCGATGAGCTCCGGCCCTCCGCCGTCCGCGCCGATTCGCAGACGATTGCCACCGTCGTCGTCTCGCGCGTTCATTCCGATGTCGCGCCTCATCGGTGCCGAGACGTCGCTGTTCGAGATTTTGAGTGTTCTCAGACGCGCCGACACCATCGACCCCGGTGAGCTGGACGAAATCACCGCTACCGCCGATTCGGCACTCAGAGCGATGTTCGCGGTGTCTTCGGACGTGGTCGCGATGGAACGTGCGGTGGCCGCAACGCCCAAAGTGACTGAGCCTCTGGATCCCACCATCGACGGCGCAGTTCGTGAGTTGCAGTCGGGGTTGGATCAGTACGAGGATCTGGTGACCTCGGCCGCCGCACTGACTGCGCCTCACAGCCCTTCGGCGCTCGTGGGATTCAACCGAGAACTCTCGGCGCTGCACGCGGCCGCCGAGCGACTTTCGGCGCTTGCCGACGCCATCGGCGAGGTGGACGACATCACCCGCAAGTACAGCTGACAGTTCCTGGTCTGATCGGCGCTCAGTCGTCGGCGCCGCGGGCTGCCAATGCTTCACCCATCGCATCCGCGGTCATCAGGGTGCCGACGATGACAGGCACTGCGAAGGAACGCAGCGAGAAGCCGAGCCCTCGTGCCTTGCGTGCTTCTGATACCTGTGTGATGACCTCGAACATAAGTGGGATGCACCGGATCGTCATTGCCAGGAGCAAGGCGATCCGTTCGGGGTTGACGCCGAAGCGTCGCAAGGGTGTCAGGAATCTGGTGATCGCGTCGAGCATCTCGGAGATCCGCGTGGTCAGACCCATGATCGCCGCTAAGGCAATCGAGATGATCAGAACGCCGCAAACGACCGCCGCTCGCTGCCATCCCGCGACCACCAGCTGGAACGCGCCGATGAACAGCAACATCCACAGTGCAGGTCGCAGCTGCCGGATCGCCGTCATCGGCGGGATGCGCGCAATGACGTAGAGCGCGACGACGACGATCGCGGGAGGTGCCAGTTGCCACGGCTCACGTACGAAGATCGAGACGGCGAGGATGGCCACGATCAATCCGAGGAGCTTGATCCCCGTCGGCATCCGGTGCAGGAGCGACGTGCCCGGCCGGTAGACGCCGAGTGTGGTCACGAGACCAACGACCGGTAATGGCCGATCGAGTCGGCGGGGGAGCCGTCAGCGACGACACGGCCTTGGTCGACAACCAATACCCGTTCGAAGGATTCGAGGAGATCGAGTTGGTGGGTCACGACGATCAGTTGTTGATCGAGTGACTCGAACACCGAGCTGATGAGTCGCGAGTTGCGAAGATCGAGGAGCGTGGTGGGCTCGTCGGCGACGAGTACGTTCGGCTCCGTCACCATGATGGCGGCAAGCGCGAGAAGCTGCTTCTGCCCACCGGAAAGCTGGTGGGTGGGATGGTCGGCGTGCCCGGCGAGACCGTAGCGCTGCAGAACCGAGGTGACCTTGGCGGTGCGCTCAATTTTGCCTAAACCCCGACGGCGGAGCGAGAATTCGATGTCCTCGGCCACCGTCGGCATCACGATCTGATGGTTGGGATCGGTGAAGACGAACCCGACCTGCTTGCGTACGTCGCGGCCCTTCTTCGCGGTATCCAGGCCGTTCACCTGGACGCGCCCTTCGGTTGGTACGACCAGCCCGTTGATCATGCGAGCGAGGGTCGACTTGCCGCTTCCGTTCGCACCCACGATCCCGATTCGCTGCTCGCTCAGTCGCAGATTTATCTGCTGCAGGACTGTTCGTTCACCGAAGCTGTGGCCGACGTTCTCGAAGACGATCTCACTCATCGGAGATTAATTCGCCACCACGGTCTTGGTGGACGAGATCACCGAATCACGCAAGAGTGCCGGATATGCGCGATGGACCTGGGACGCGACGAGCGCGGTGACCACGGCCTTTGCCGCGTCGAGAGGAATGAAGGCAGCGTTGGCCGACCAGGCAGCCAGGAAGCTCATGTGTCCGCGGATCATCATTCCGACGATGCCGAACGCGTAGAGGATGACGACCCCGCCGAGAAGGTTGATGCCGATGCCCGCGATGATCCGGTACTTCGGCAGCATCTTGGCAGTCAGCCACCCGATGACAAATGCCGTCGGGATCCAGCCGATGAGGAATCCGGCCGTCGGGCTCGAAAGAGACACGAGTGCGGTGCGACCGCCGGCAAGGACCGGCAACCCCACCAACCCCAGGGCGATGACCGTCAGGACGGCGAGAACACCCTTGCGCGGTCCGAGCAGAGCACCGGCCATCATGACGCCCATGGACTGAAGTGTGATCGGTACGCCGGAAATACCGATGTTGATCGACCCGGGTAGGCCCAGCGCGATGATGAGTGCGGCGAAGACGGCTACATGCGCGAGATCGCGAGCGGGGAAACGGGTCGTAGACACTGCGGACGTGCTCCTTCGGCGTACGGGATGTAACTTCGCGAGTTTACGCCAGTCGCACGCTGCAGGGGGTTGGACACCTGACCTGCGCGAGGGGCGGTCTCGGGGTGAACCCTGATCTTTACCTGAACTTGCCGCTGAGCTGCTGCTTTGTCACGCAAGACCTGTCAGGCTGGTTCTACGGACGACGTAGCACCTGTCCGATTCGACCGATTATTCAACGGCACGTTGGAGGTAAGCATGTTTTGGAAGATCGTTTTGGCCGTCGTACTGGTGTGGGTTGCACTCGCCGTGGTCGGTGCCCTGATCAAAGGGCTTTTCTGGATCCTGGTGGTCGGCGCTGTCGGCTTCGGAATCTACTTCCTGGTGAAGGCGATGTCGGGAAGTGACGACAATTCGCCCGCTTCGCGGTTCTGACAGGCAAGATCGGCCCTATGGAAAATTTCCCCGAGGACTGGCAGCGCGCGATTGTCATCGTGGCGCATCCCGACGACGTCGAGTACGGCGCAGCCGCGGCGGTGGCGCAGTGGACGGAACGCGGCAAGGACGTCCGATATGTCCTCGCCACGCGAGGCGAGGCCGGAATCGCTGGTCTGTCGCCCGAGGAGTCCGGCCCGGTCCGTGAGGAAGAAGAGCGCCGCTCGGCCGCGATCGTCGGTGTCAGTGAGGTGGAGTTCCTCGGACTACCCGACGGTCGTCTCGTGGAAGGCCTGGAGTTGCGCTCGACTCTTGCCGCTGCAATTCGTCGCCACCGTCCGGAATTGGTGGTCACGATGAACTTCTCGCAGACCTGGGGGCCCGGTTACCTCAACAGTGCGGATCACCGCGCGCTCGGGATCAGCGTCCTGGATGCAACTGCCGACGCGGCAAACGAATGGATCTTTCCGTCATTGACGGCTCAGGGGTTGGCGCCGTGGTCCGGTGTTCGGTGGGTCGCGGTGAACACGATGACTCCCACGCACTGCGTCGACGTGACGTCGACGGTCGATCGCGCCGTGGATTCATTAGCGGAACACGCACGCTATCTGGCGGCATTGAGTGCCGTGCCTATCCGGGAACAGGCCAGCGCACAGATAGATATGGTCAGCGGACCGAAGCCTGGTTTTGATGCCGAGCGCGCAGTTGGTTTCGAGTTGTACTATTTCTGATGAGCTCTGAGCGAGAAAAGTCGCAAGTCCCGACAGGATTACCGGTGACTTGTCCGGTATTGTGTTACACACGATGGTAATCCGTAACGCAGATGACCCAATTGCCCCTCGCAAGGCCGACGGTCAGCGCATCCCCAGCCGCGAGATCGACGACGTGATTCTCGACGCCGCAAGATCGTGCGTCCTCGATTTCGGAATGCAGCGAACCACACTTGCCGAGATCTCCCGTCGAGCCGGCGTCAGCCGACCTACGGTCTACCGGCGGTGGCCGGACACGCGGGCCGTGGTCGCGGACCTGCTCACCCGGGAGATCCGATCGGTGCTGCCCGAGGTGACCTTCACCGGGTCTGCGGGCACGTCGCTCGTGGAGGCGATCGGTGACGTCGTCGGCCAGATTCGCGACCATCCGCTCTTCGTGAAAATTCGGCAAGCCGATCAAGAATTGCTGACCACGTACATCGTGGACCGACTCGGCGCGAGCCAGAAGTCGATTCTCGAGCTGATCACCTCCGTCGTCGCGGCCGGTCAACAGGACGGTTCGATTCGCGAGGGAAGCGTCACCGAGATCGCGGCGATGGTTCTGCTGATGGCTCAGTCCGTTGTCATCTCCGCACCGACACTCGAATCGGAGCTTTCCTCCGAGGCCTCGGTCGAGCAACTTCGATATGCGGTTGCTGCGTATCTGGCACCTGTCAAGAATTCGGGAGAATAGCTGTGAACCCTCGAGATTCAGCAGGCAGTGATTCAGCTCTCAACGCACAGCGGCGTACGCGTGAGCTCGAGCAGTTGGCGAACGGCGATTCGGTCGACGTCTTGGTAATCGGTGGCGGAATCACGGGCGTCGGTGTTGCCCTCGACGCCGTGACTCGTGGGTTGAGTGTTGCGCTGGTCGAAAAGCACGACCTCGCTTTCGGCACCAGCCGCTGGAGTTCGAAACTGGCACACGGCGGCCTTCGGTACCTTGCTTCCGGCAATGTCGGCATCGCCCGTGAAAGTGCGGTCGAGCGCGGAATTCTCATGACGCGCACCGCTCCGCACCTGGTTCGCGCCATGCCTCAACTCGTACCGCTGTTGCCGGAAACGTCGTTCTTCGGCAAGGCCCTGGTGCGCACCGGCTTCCTGGCCGGTGACGCTCTGCGCATGTCGGCGCGAACCCCGGCGTCGGTGCTACCCAGATCACGGACGGTCAGCGCTGCTCGCGCTCGCGAATTGGCCCCTGCGGTCAAGCAAGAGAATCTGCGCGGCGCCTTGACTGCGTTCGACGGGCAGCTCATCGACGACGCCCGTCTTGTCGTCGGCATCGCGCGAACCGCGGCGTCCCACGGCGCGCGAATCCTGACGCGTGTCGGTGCGTACGACGTCTCCGGAACATCGGCCACCTTGCGCGACGAGTTGACCGGGTCCGAATTCTTGATGCGTGCCCGCGTCGTGATCAATGCGACCGGGGTGTGGGCTGATCAGGTCGACTCCAGCATCACTCTTCGCCCCAGCCGCGGAACGCACCTGGTGCTCGACGCGGCGCGATTGGGGAACCCTACGGCAGCACTGACCGTGCCGATTCCCGGCGAGACCAACCGTTTCGTCTTCGCCCTACCTGCACAGCTCGGCCGGATCTACTTAGGGTTGACCGACGAAGCAGCGCCGGGGCCGGTGCCCGACGTGCCGACGGCGTCCGAGGACGAGGTCGACTTCCTGCTCAGCACCGTGAACACGGCGTTGGAAGTTCCGCTGACACGTGAGGACGTTCTGGGGACTTTCGCGGGTCTGCGCCCCTTGCTGGACACCGGTGAAGGCTCGACTGCCGACCTCTCCCGCAATCACGCTGTTGTTCGTTCGGCTTCGGGCTTGGTCACGGTTGTGGGCGGCAAGCTCACGACGTACCGCAAGATGGCCGAAGACGCTGTCGACGCTGCGGTCGAGGTCGGGTCGCTGAGTGCCGGTGTGTGTCGGACACGCGCGTTGCCGCTGGTAGGTGCTGCATCGCCGGTGGAATTGAAAAAGATCAAGGCTCCCGCATCCCTCGTGGCGCGATACGGCACCGAAGCGGAGATCGTTGCCTCCGCGAGCAGTGATCGTCTTCGGCCGGTTGCGGACTTGGAGATCTGCGGCGCCGAGTTCGATTTCGCCGTATCACACGAAGGTGCCCTCGATGTCGACGACGTCCTTGATCGCAGGACCAGAATCGGATTGGTGGCTTCGGATCGCGAACGCGCACTGGGTGCGGCAGAACAGGCGTTTCACTCGGTGTGACACTCTGATCCGGTGCGTGTAGCCGTCGTTGCCGGGCCGGACCCGGGTCATGCTTTTCCCGCAATAGCGTTGTCGCTGGCGTTGATCCAGGCCGGCGACGACCCCATCCTGTACACCGGGACCCGGTGGGTGGAGGCAGCGCGAGCAGCGGGCGTGGAAGCGGAGCCTCTCAAAGGCTTGGCCCCGCGGCCGGGAGACGACGATCTCGATGCAGGCGCTCGGATTCATTCGCGGGCCGCCTATATTTCCACCGAGCTGCTTCCCGACCTGAAATCCGTCTCCCCGGATCTTGTCGTCTCCGACATCCTTACTGCCGGAGGTGGATTGGCCGCAGAACGGCTGGGCATTCCCTGGGTGGAACTCTCGCCTCACCCGCTGTACTCACCTTCACGGGGGTTGCCGCCGATCGGCAGTGGGCTCGCGCCCGGCGTCGGAATTCGAGGTCGACTCCGCGACACCCTGATGCGCGCAGCGACGGGACGTTCGATCAAGCAAGGGTTGGCCCAGCGCTCACAGGCCCGTGTCGGTGTCGGGCTGCCCGCTCTCGATCCCGGTCCCCGTGCGCGGCTGATCGCAACACTTCCGGCACTGGAAGTGCCTCGCCCCGACTGGCCGGAGCACGCACACGTCGTCGGCCCGCTTCTGTGGGAGCCGACCGAGGTGATTCTGGATCCACCGCCAGGTGACTCGCCGCTGGTCATGGTGGCGCCGTCCACGGCACACACCGGCGCAGTGGGAATGTTCGAGGGAACGGTCGAAGGCCTCGACGGAGCCGGTGTCAGGCTGATCGCATCGATACTCGACGGAGCAGAAGGCAAGCAGCCTGATTGGGTTCGTGCAGGTCTCGGACGCCAGGACGCGATGCTGCGTGACGCGTCGGTATTGGTGTGCGGCGGCGGGCACGGCATGTTGGCGAAGGCCTTGCTGGCCGGAGTGCCGACCGTCGTCGTTCCCGGGGGCGGGGACCAGTGGGAGTTGGCCAATCGCGCTGCGCGGGCAGGCACGTCGGTGATCGTGCGGCCCGCAGATGCCCAGTCGATTCGCGATGCCGTACTGCAGGTGCTCTCCGACAGGCGATTCGCGGAAGCTGCGAAGTCTGCTGCAGCGACTGCGTCGCAGGTCACCGATCCGGTGGCGGTGTGCCGACAGGTGGTCAACGGTGGTGTGACGGCATGAGCATGATGCGCCTGAATGCAGGTGCATCGCTCTGTGGACTACGGTGGCGGCTGTGCGGTTGACCGAATTTCATGAAATGGTGCGCGAAGAGTTCGGGCAGGTACGAGGTGACTCGATGCTGATCGACCATGTACTCCAGAGTCTCGACGGAATGACTGCCGCGGAGGCCGTCGAAGCAGGCTGGGAGCCTCGCGAAGTGTGGCGCGCGCTCTGCGTGGAGTTCGACGTACCGCTGGCCCGCCGCTGAATTTTCGGCGTGTCGAACGTCTCTCATCTTCTGTTCGAACACGTGTTCGTCTATGCTGAACCTGTTCGGTGGTGACGCTCCTTTCGTAACTGCGAACTTTCGATGTTCTACGAACGCGGTGACCTACAAACGCGGTGATCGACAAGCGCGAAAGCAAGATCGAAAAGTCTGTCGGTGGCCGGATCTACTCTGATCGCAACACACCAACAGGGTCGGCTCAGGCAGACGCTGAAGAGACGGAGTCTGCTCAGGCAGGCACTGAAGACTGAAACAAGGATGGGGATCACGATGGCACCACAGGCACCTGATCGGGACAAGGCACTCGACCTCGCGTTGGCGCAGATCGACAAGAACTTCGGCAAGGGTTCGGTGATGCGCCTGGGTGAGGGTGTCCGCCAGCCCATCGCCGTCATTCCCACCGGTTCCATCGCGCTCGACGTCGCGCTGGGTATCGGCGGACTGCCGCGTGGCCGCGTTATCGAGATCTACGGCCCGGAGTCCTCGGGTAAGACCACCGTGGCACTGCACGCGGTTGCCAATGCTCAGGCCAACGGCGGCATCGCGGCGTTCATCGACGCGGAGCACGCACTCGATCCCGACTATGCAGCCAAGCTGGGTGTCGACACCGACGCGCTTCTGGTCTCGCAGCCCGATACGGGTGAGCAGGCTCTCGAGATCACCGACATGCTGATCCGTTCGGGCGCCCTCGACATCGTCGTGATCGACTCCGTGGCCGCTCTTGTTCCTCGCGCCGAGATCGAAGGCGAGATGGGTGACAGCCACGTCGGTTTGCAGGCTCGACTGATGAGCCAGGCGCTGCGCAAGATCACTGGTGCCATGAACAACTCGGGCACCACCGTCATCTTCATCAACCAGCTTCGCGAGAAGATCGGCGTGATGTTCGGTTCTCCCGAAACCACCACCGGTGGTAAGGCACTGAAGTTCTACGCTTCGGTTCGCCTCGACATCCGTCGTATCGAGACTCTCAAGGACGGTACCGACGCAGTCGGTAACCGCACTCGCGTCAAGGTCGTCAAGAACAAGGTCGCTCCGCCGTTCAAGCAGGCCGAGTTCGACATTCTCTACGGCCAGGGCATCAGCAAGGAAGGCTCGCTCATCGACATGGGTGTCGAGCACGGGTTCATCCGCAAGTCCGGCTCCTGGTACACCTACGAAGGTGACCAGTTGGGTCAGGGTAAGGAAAATGCTCGTAAGTTCTTGCTGGAGAACACCGATATCCGCGACGAGATCGAGAAGAAGATCAAGGAAAAGCTCGGTATCGGTGCTGACGTCACTGCAACCGACGAAGCTCCCGCCGACTTCTGAGTTCAGTCATGAGCTTCGACGATGGTGACAACGGCGAGAATGCTCGTGAAGAGTACGGCGCGCCTCGGCGTCGATCCCGTCAACGATCCGAGAAGCCGTCGCAACGCGCGGAAGGTGGGACGGAGGCGCAGGCCAAAGATGCTTGCCTACGCCTCCTGACCGACCGGGCGCGCAGTCGTTCCGAACTGGAAACAAAGCTGAGCGGGCGCGGTTTCGAACCCGAGATCATCACGAGCGTTCTCGATCGGCTCCAGGAAATTGGTTTGATCGACGACGCAGACTTCGCGAACCAGTGGGTTCATTCGCGGCACACGTACTCGGGCAAGGGAAAGCGCGCCCTGGCAGTCGAATTGCGGCTCAAAGGCATCGACCAGGATGTGGCTTCCGAAGCGCTCTCACAGATCGATCCGGAAGACGAGCGCGAGCGAGCAGCGGAGCTGGTCCGGCGGAAGCTGAAGAACAAGCCCGTCGATGATCGTGACAAGGTCACGCGCCGACTGGTGTCGATGCTCGCACGTAAGGGATATTCAGCGGGGATGTCGTACGAGGTGGTCAAAGCCGAGATGGCTGCTGCTGAATCGTAGTCAACAAATACCAGGAGCGGGGTGTGTCACCGAACGCGGTGACACACCCCGCTCCTCGTGTCAGTGGAACATCGGGTCGATCAGCTCACGGCTTGGTCAAGTCCATGCCCGGAACCGAAACGGCTGGGTCGGCGGACGGCGCCGCGATGGGGCCCTTGCCCTTTCGCTTTCCCGAACGCAGGCGCTTCTCCACCTTCGTTGCCAGGAAGGTCAAAGCGGAGTTGAGTGCGATCATGATCGCTGCGACCACGATGAGCGCCGGCAAGAAGTTTCCGTAGAAGGTGCCGAGCTGTTGCGCCTGACGCACCAACTCGACATACCCGATCAGGTAACCGAGGGCCGAGTCCTTCAGCGCCACGACCATCTGCGAGATCAGTGCCGGGAGCATGGCGGTAACGGCCTGGGGGAGCAGGATTGTCACCATGATCTGCGTCTTGCGCATGCCAAGTGCCTTGGCGGCCTCACTTTGCCCACGGGGGAGCGAGTTGATTCCGGCGCGGACGATCTCGGCGATCACGGAACCGTTGTACAGTGTCAAGCCCACCACGACTGCGGCGAGTGCGAGGTACTTTGACTTGAAGACTTCGTATTCGGCAAACACCTGATACGAGAAAATCATCAGAATCAGCACCGGCACCGCGCGGAACAATTCGACGATGACGCCGCAAATCTTCCGAATGATGTTGTGCTCGGAGAGCCGACCGATACCCAGCGCAGAACCGAGGATGAGCGCGAAGACGATGGACATCGCAGCCGCGACCAACGTGCCTCGGATGCCGGGTATCAGATACGTTGTCCACGAAGTGGATTCGAGGAACGGATCCCACTTCGCTGCTGTCAGCTGACCCTTTTCGTCGAGCGCGCGGTAGATGACGTACCCGATTGCCACCATGACCGCGGCGACGACAAGGGACGCGAATCGGTAGAGATTTCGCGCTCTCGGACCGGGCGCGTCGTAGAGAACTGTTGCGCGGTTGCTCATCGTGAAACCTCGAATCGCTTGCTCAGCTTGCCGAAGATCAAGCCCATGGGAAGTGTCAGGATCACGAAACCGACAGCGAAGATTCCACCGACGACGAAGATCGCGGCTTCGTTCTCGATCATCTTCTTCATCAGCGCTGACGCTTCGGAAACGCCGATCACCGCGGCGATGGTCGAGTTCTTGGTCAGTGCGATCAGCACGCTACCCAGCGGTGCTGTGACCGCGCGAAAAGCCTGAGGCAGGACGATCAGCCGAAGATTTTGTGCAAACGACAGACCGAGTGATCGGCCCGCTTCAGCCTGGCCGACCGAAACGGTATTGATTCCCGATCGAAGTGACTCACACACGAACGCGGCGGTGTAGACACTGAGGCCGAGTACGGCGAGTCGGAAGTTGTTGTCTGTCAAGAACGTCGGTGAGTCCGACTTGGCGAGGTTGACTCCGAGCGTCTGCGACAGACCGAACAGGCAGAACAGCAGAATCAGTGTCAGGGGGGTGTTTCGGAACACGGTCACGTACGCGGTACCCAGGAATCGGGCGACCGGGACCGGTGACACGCGCATGGCCGCAATCAGGACACCGATGATGACGGCGCCGATCGCGGAGAAGAACGTCAGCTGGATCGTGGTCCAGAAGGCTTCCAGAATCTGGTCGCCGTACTTGCTCAGAAGGTTCACTTGCCGTCTCCCCAGATCACGGGATCTCCGTTGGTGGCGTCACGCGCTGCGGCTCCCGAAGTGGGGAGCCGCAGCGAGATTGACGGTGAAAAAAGCAGGTCAGTAACGATCAACGGTGGGCGGTGCCGGGATGGGGTAGCCCGAAGCGCCAACGGTGTTGTTGAAGGCTTCTTCCCATGCGCCGGTAGAGATCATCTTCTCGATGGCGTCGTTGATCTTGCCGCGACCCTCGGAATCGTCCTTGGCCAGGCCGACGCCGTACTTTTCGGTCGTGAACGGTTCTCCGACGACCTTCAGCTCGCCCGGGTACTGGGCAGCGTAGCCGGCGAGAATGATGTCGTCGGTGGTGACAGCGTCGACAGCGCCGTTACGCAGGGCCTCGACGCAAGCGGAGTAGGTGTCGAGCGGCTGGAGCTGGACGTCCTTGGCGTAGTTGTCCTGGATGTTCTGCGCCGGAGTCGAACCCGACACCGAGCAGAGCTTCTTGCCGCCGGTGAGCGAATCGGGGCCGGTGATGTCGGTGTTGTCGGAGCGAACGAGCAGCGACTGGCCCGCGATGAAGTACGGGCCGCCGAAGCTGACCTTCTCCTTGCGTGTGTCGGTGATCGAGTAGGTGGCGACGATGTAGTCGACCTCGCCGTTCTGGATCAACGTCTCGCGCTGGGCAGAAGGTGATTCCTTGAACGTGATGCCTTCGGGCTTCACGCCGAGTTCGTTGGCGATGTACCGGGCTACCTCGACGTCGAAACCGGAGAAGGTGCCGTCCGGATTACGCTGACCGAGGCCGGGCTGATCGAACTTGATGCCGACGGTGAGGGTGCCGTCGGAAGCGCTCTCGGTGATCGACTTGTTCTCCTCGCCGCCACCACAGGCGGTGGCAGCGAACGCGATAGCCATGATTCCGATTCCGAAACGGACGGAACGATTGATCTTCATGAAGATCCTCTCGGTTGTCGACATGCAAACGGTGCAGTCGAGATGAAAAGTGCAGTCGAGCCAGTTGTCTTGTGGACGAGAGCAGGACTGTGTCGGAGGGGGACTGTGATCAGTGAGTGAGGATCTTGCCGAGGAAGTCCTTGGCCCGATCCGACTTGGGATGGGTGAAGAACTCTTCGGGCGTGGTGTCTTCGACGACCTGACCGTCAGCCATGAACAGCACACGATCGCCGGCCTTACGCGCGAAGCCCATCTCGTGCGTGACCACGAGCATGGTCATGCCTTCCTTGGCGAGGGAGGTCATGACGTCGAGGACCTCGTTGACCATCTCGGGGTCGAGAGCGGAGGTGGGCTCGTCGAAAAGCATCACCTTGGGCCGCATCGCAAGAGCGCGAGCGATCGCGACACGCTGCTGCTGGCCACCGGAAAGCTGTGCCGGGTACTTGTCAGCCTGATTGGCGATACCGACGCGTTCGAGCAACGCCTGCGCCGTCTTCTTGGCGTCGTCCTTCTTCGCCTTGCGGACCTTCATCGGTGCGAGCATGACGTTCTCGAGGATCGTCTTGTGTGCGAACAAGTTGAAGGACTGAAAGACCATCCCGACGTCGGCACGAAGTGCGGCAAGTGCTTTGCCCTCCTCGGGGAGCGTCTTGCCGTCGACGGCGATGGTGCCCGAGTCGATGGGTTCGAGGCGATTGATGGTGCGGCACAGAGTCGACTTACCGGAGCCCGACGGACCCAGGACGATCACCACTTGGCCCTTGGGTACCTCGAGATTGACCTCTTGCAGGACGTGAAGTTCCCCGAAGTGTTTGTTCACCGAGGTCATCGAAATCATGGATGTGGAATCGCCGGAGGTGGTCGGCGTCGTCGCATCGTCGGCTTGGGTCATAAACGAGAACCTTAGGCGTAGTTTGCGTCGACGCCCGTGATTTCGCCATGGTTCTTGCCATATGTAATGGAAATTTTACTGTGACGACGTTTATGTCGCGTTTCGGCTGTTTATCAGGGCGTTATTACACGTCGTAGTGGACGTGAGCTAGGCTGAAGCGTGTCACTGATCGACGAAATGTCCCCTGCACTTCCGGAGCCGACTGCAGTTCCGGAGCCGACTGCGACGCCTGTTCGCACCTACGAGGTGCGGACGTACGGCTGTCAGATGAACGTCCACGATTCCGAGCGACTGTCCGGTCTGCTCGAGGACGCCGGGTATTCGAAGGCTGAGACCGGAACCGATCCTGACCTTGTCGTCTTCAATACGTGTGCAGTGCGTGAGAACGCGGACAACAAGTTGTACGGCAACCTCAGCCAGCTCGCCCCGAACAAGGAGGCGAACCCCGACATGCAGATCGCCGTCGGTGGATGCCTGGCTCAGAAGGATCGTGACACCGTCGTCAAGAAGGCGCCGTTCGTCGATGTCGTCTTCGGCACCCACAACATCGGCTCGCTTCCCGCGCTGCTCGATCGTGCGCGTCATAATCAACGTGCCGAAGTCGAAATCCTCGACGCACTCGAGGCCTTTCCGTCGACACTGCCGGCAAAGCGTGAATCTGCCTACGCGGGTTGGGTTTCCATCTCGGTAGGCTGCAACAACACGTGCACGTTCTGCATCGTTCCGGCCCTGCGCGGCAAGGAAGTGGACCGTCGTCCCGGAGACATTCTGGCCGAGGTTCAGGCGCTCGTCGACGAGGGCGTCTCCGAAGTGACCCTGCTCGGGCAGAACGTCAACGCCTACGGCGTGTCGTTCGCCGATCCGGAGCAACCGCGCGATCGCGGCGCCTTCGCCTCCCTCTTGAAGGCGTGCGGACACATCGACGGCCTCGAACGTGTGCGATTCACATCCCCGCACCCGGCGGAATTCACCGACGACGTCATCGAAGCGATGGCAACCACTCCTAACGTCTGCCCGCAGCTGCACATGCCGCTGCAGTCCGGCTCGGACAAGGTTCTCAAGGCGATGAAGCGCTCGTACCGCAAGTCGAAGTACCTCGGGATCATCGAGAAGGTGCGCGCCGCAATGCCGCACGCCGCCATCACCACGGACATCATCGTCGGGTTCCCGGGGGAGACGGAAGAGGATTTCGAGGAGACTCTGGACGTCGTGCGCAAGGCGCGATTCTCCAATGCCTACACCTTCCAGTACTCCAAGCGCCCAGGTACGCCGGCGGCCGAAATGGCCGATCAACTACCCAAAGAGGTTGTCCAGGAACGCTATATGCGATTGCTCGCGGTTCAGGAAGAAGTGAACATCGAGGAGAATCGCAAACTCGTCGGCACCGAGGTGGAACTGCTGGTGGCAGCCGGGGAGGGCCGCAAGAACGCAGCGACTCACCGCCTCAGCGGTCGTGCGCGTGACGGCAGACTGGTTCATTTCCGACCTGAGGGAAACCTCGACGGCGCAATCCGACCCGGCGACGTGGTGACGGTCGTCGTCACCCACGGAGCTCCTCATCACCTCGTGGCCGATGACGGGGTGCTCACGCACCGTCGGACGCGCGCCGGTGATTCGTTCGAAAAGGGCATCACACCCAAGACCCCGCCCATCGGCGTAGGTCTCGGTCTACCGAAGATCGGTGCCCCGGCCCCACAACCCGTCCAGATGGGATGCAACGCATGACCTCGCAACACGAGAACAAGACACCACAGCCGGGCGACGACGCCTTCGAGGGCTACCGCAAGGATCTCGACGACGCGGAACGCAAGGTCGCGGGAGAAATCGATCCGGGTGCGCGCGCCATGGTTGTCGCGGTTGCGGTGCTCGTGCTGGTCGGCACCCTTGCACTGCCCCACGCCGGAGTGGCGAACGGTTGGGATGTGCTCGCGTACAACCAAGACGCGGAAACCGAACGGATTGCACTGTTCTCACGCTTGTTCGTGTGGTTCGTCGTCGTCTTCGGCATCGGATTCTCGATGCTCGCGCTGGTCACGCGGCGTTGGAGTCTGGCCTGGGTCGCACTCGCCGGCAGTGCCGTGGCGAGCGCCCTCGGGATGATGGCTGTCTGGTCCCGTCAGACCATTCCTGCCGGTTTCAACGTGGCGGGACCGTCGATCGGGCTGATCATCGGATGGTTTGCCGTGGTGTTCTTGACATTCCACTGGCTCAAGGTGGTCTGGACACGAACCAACATTCAGCTCGCTGCCGAGGAACAACGCCGGATCGCTGCGGCTGAAGCCGAAAAGCATCAGGAATGGAACGTCGGCTGACACAGCGTAGCCCTGCCGAACCGGCGGACCGCCCACCCAAAGCGCACAACAACGCCGGCTGACCCCTTTCGGAGTCAGCCGGCGTTGTTGTCGATAAACTCGTTTGTTGTCGACTACTCGTTGACAGCGCTCTCGGCAGCTTCGGCCCACTCGCGCCACTGCTTTGCCTGAGCGAGAGCCTTCTCGGCGTCCTTCGTCTTTCCGGCAGCCTGAGCCTTCGCGGCCTGCTCCTCGAACTGGCTCACCCGCTCCTTGAACTGCGCGACGCGGGCCAGCGCTTCCGGATCGGTACGGCGCCACTCGGCGTCGACGGCGTCGCGCACCTTGGTTTCGATGGCCCGGAGCTTCGCTTCGAGTTCCTGCATTCGATCGCGCGGAACCTTGCCGATCGCGTCCCACTTCTCCTGCAGGTCGCGAAGCGCTGCGCGAGCGTTCTCGAGTCCGTGTGCCGGATCGATGTTCGCGTTCGCAGCGAGCAACTCTTCCTTCGCGACCGCGTTCTGCTCGAATTCGGCGTCGCGCTCGGATGCAGCAGCGTTGCGGGCGGCGAAGAACACGTCCTGAGCGCCCTTGAATCGCTTCCACAGGTTGTCGTCGGCCTCGCGCGGCGCGCGGCCGGCAGCTTTCCACTCGCTGAGCAGATCGCGGAATTCTCCAGCGGTCTGTCCCCATTCGGTGGAGGTCGACAGCTTCTCGGCGCGCTCGACCAGTTCTTCCTTCGTCGAACGGGCGCTCGCACGATCGCGATCGAGTTCCGCGAAGTGGGCTCCACGTCGTCGGTTGAAGGATTCACGAGCCTTCGAGTACCGCTTCCACAGTGCGTCGTCGACCTTGCGGTCGATTCCGCGAATCGTCTTCCACTCGTCGAGAATCTCGCGCAGTCGATCACCCGCGGTCTTCCACTGGGTCGACTCCGAACCGATCTGTTCGGCCTCGACTGCGAGGGCCTCCTTGCGGGCGGTGCTCGCCGCGCGAGACTGTTCCTTCTCTTCCTTCGCGTGCGCCGCGGCCTCGTCGGATCCGGCGATGATCACGTCGAGCCGGCGGGCCAAAGCGTCGAGGTCACCGATCACGGCGGCGGTCGAGAGGGATTCGGACAGAGCGATAGCGGCAGCCTTGGTTTTCTTTGCGTCTCCGGCGCCCGACGTCAGTCGCGCCTCGAGTAGCGAGACCTCGGTCGCGAGGTCGTCGTAGCGACGACCGAAATGGGCGAGGCCCTCGGTGGCGTCGCCGGCCTGCCACGAACCGATCTGACGTTCACCGTCGGCGGTCTTCACCCAGGCGGTGCCGTCGTCCTCGACGCGGCCGAACTTGCTCGGGTCGCTGGTTGGTGCAGCGGTGACGGCATGCGAGGCCGCTGGACCGGGGCGAGGTGCTCCGGGGCGGGGCGCACCGGGGCGTGGTCCACCAGGTTTGGGTGCTCCGGGTTTGGGAGCAGCCGGGCTCGGGCTGGCCGAACTGCTGTCGGCGCCGGTGGTGGGTTCACTGTTCTCGGTCATCGGTCCTCGTCTCTGCCGCGCGTCACGGCTGCCTGATCGCATTCCTGGTTCCATTGAACCCGGTACTCACGTTCTCCGACTATTGAATCAGGTAGAAGGGCGTGAGGTCGCCACCTCGGGGTCGACTAGCGTGGCAACTGTGTTGACTTCCGCTGTTCTCGTCCCCTCGGCGCCGTTGCTCGTGCCGGAATTGTCCGGTGATTCGGCCGAGGCCGCCCAGGTGCGCGCTGCGGCATCGGCCGCCGTGCGCCAGCTGTCTTACGAGGCAGTTCAATGGGTAGGCGTCGGTGTCGACTCCGAGAATGCAGCTGAAGAACTCTGGCGAACTGGCGTCGGACGTGGGCGGATCGGGACTTTCGCGGGATTCGGCGCCGATGTCCGGACGTCTCTGGATGCGGATGCTGCAGGCGAACCGGTGCCATCCCTCGAACTCTGCGCCCTCGTTGCCGGCTGGCTGCGTGCCCGTGCGGGTGTGGAGATCACCGTCGACATGCACGTTGTCAGCCCGGAGGCGTCTGCGAGTGAGTGCCGTGAATTCGGGCATCAACTCCGCAAGCAACTCGACAGCGACAACCGACCGCAGGGACTTCTGATCGTGGCTGACGGTGCATCCACATTGACGGCAAAGGCGCCGGGAAGCTTCGACGAGCGCGCTGCGGGCGTGCAATCGATCATCGACGATGCCCTGGCTGCCGGTGACCCGGAGGCACTTCTTGCTCTCGATCCGCAGCTTTGCCGGAGTGTCGGAGTTCAGGGGCGTGCGGCATGGCAGGTCCTGGCCGGTGTCTTCACGGACTCGCCCCGATCAGCTCGTCCTCGTTCGACGGTCGACTACAGCGGTGCGCCGTTCGGCGTCGGCTACCACGTCGGGACGTGGCGGCCGTGAACGTTCCTGAAGAACTTCGCCCGATTGCAGTTGTCGGTCCGACAGCGTCGGGAAAGTCCGATCTCGCATTGGCGTTGGCCGAGGAATTCGGCGGCGAGATCATCAACATCGACGCGATGCAGCTCTATCGCGGCATGGATATCGGGACGGCGAAACTGACGCTCGCCGAGCGCCGTGGGATTCCCCATCACCTGCTCGACGTTCTCGACGTGACGGAGACCGCCACCGTCGCGCGTTATCAAACCGACGCGATCGCGATCGCCGAGAACCTGATCGCGGCAGGCACGGTTCCGGTGATCGTCGGCGGCTCCATGATGTACGTCCAGTCTTTGCTCGACGAATGGTCCTTTCCGGCAACGGATCCCGACGTTCGTGCAAAGTGGGAAGCGGTGCTGGCCGAGGGTGGGGTCGATGCGGTGCACGCGGCGCTCGTTGCTGCCGATCCGGTCGCGGCGGCCTCGATACTGCAGACGGACGGTCGGCGGATGGTTCGGGCGCTCGAAGTCGTCGAACTGACAGGTCAGCCCTTTGCTGCCTCGGCGCCTCAGATCGGTGACCCTCGTTGGGGAACCCGCATTCTCGGTGTGGATCGTGACACCGAAGAACTCGACGCCCGGATTCGCTTGCGAACGGAGCTGATGTTCTCGGGCGGACTTGTCGATGAGGTTTCCGCACTTGTCGAGCAAGGATTGCGTGAGGGCGTCACAGCGCCGCGAGCGATCGGCTATGCGCAGGTGCTCGCATATTTCGACGGTGAATACGATCTGGCCGAAGCGCTCGAACGGACGTTCATCGGGACGCGGCGTTACGTTCGCCGCCAACGATCGTGGTTCCGTCGTGACACCCGCGTGCAGTGGCTCGACGGTGCCGATCCGGAGTTGGCCAACTCCGCCTTCGCGGCCCTCGCAGATCGCGGTCTGTGACACGGTCGACGACGTGGAGGGCGACGATCAACGGGAAGATCGGGACACGCTGGTAGCCACACGTCGAGGCGCGGGTTGGCTACCAGTGCTTCTTCTGCTCGTCGCTCTTCTCGCTGTCGGCGGGTGCCGATCCATTTGTGAACACAGTGGCGATCTGACCTGGATGCGTGTGCCGACATAATGACCTGTCGGGGGGCAAGGTGGTGCTTGACCCTTAGTGCCGTCCGGATTCACGTACGAACAGAACGTGGTGGTCACCGCGTTACCCGCGGAGGACGGTCGGTACGTCCGGATAGGATGGCGACCATGGACTTCAGTAAGGGACACGGCACGCAGAACGACTTCGTTGTTCTCCCTGACCTCGACGTTCGGATCGATCTCGAACCGGCGCGAGTTTCAGCGTTGTGTGATCGTCAGCGTGGTCTCGGCGCCGACGGCATCCTCCGTGTTGCACGGGCAGGCGCTCTGACGGACGCGGGCGTGCTCACCGCGCTCCCGGACGGCGTCGCTGCCGAAGACTGGTTCATGGACTACCGCAACGGCGACGGATCCACCGCGGAGATGTGCGGAAACGGCGTTCGTGTGTTTGCGCACTATCTCAAGGCCTCCGGCCTGGAGAGCAAAGACGAGTTCGTGGTCGGCAGCCGCGCGGGAGCGCGTCCGGTTGTGGTGCACAGCTACAACGCCACACGCGGCGACGTGACCGTGGCGATGGGCCCGATCAAGGACCTCGGCACCAGTTCGGCAACAATCGACGGCCGCGTCTTCTCCGGTGTCGGCATCGACGTCGGCAATCCGCATTTGGCGTGTGTCGACGAGCATGTGACTGCAGAGGTTTTGAGTGCACTCGATTTAACTGTCTCTCCGGGCTTCGACCCCGGGTTCTTCCCACACGGGGTCAACATCGAGATCGTGACACCGATCCACGACGGTGGGGTCCACATGCGCGTTCACGAGCGCGGTGTGGGCGAGACTCGTTCCTGCGGAACCGGGACGGTCGCAGCTGCGGCTGCGGCGCTGAAGTACGACGGCCGCGAGGAGGGTTCGGTCCTGGTGCGCGTTCTCGGCGGAGAAGTGCAAGTCACCGTGGAAAGCGGAGAAGGGTCCTTGCGAGGGCCCTCGGTTCTGGTGGCGAGCGGAACGATCAGCGACGCCTGGTGGAAATCGCTTGTGTGATAACGCCCGCGTGAAATACGCCTGCAGGAAATACGGATGCATCGTGCCCGGGTTTCGTGGGACCATGGATCTTGTATGACGAACACACATGAAAACGAAGAGTCCACCGCTCACGAGCAGTCCGAGTACGCGCAGGCCGAATACACGGCAGCGTCCGCATCGGACAACCCGTCGACCGGTGAGATGCAACTCGCAGATCGCGGCGCCCTGCGGCGCGTGGCCGGTCTGTCTACCGAGCTCGAGGACGTCACCGAAGTCGAGTACCGCCAGCTTCGACTCGAAAGAGTTGTCCTGGTCGGCGTCTGGACGCAGGGAACCGCCGAGCAGGCTCAGGCGAGCATGACCGAGTTGGCCGCACTTGCCGAGACGGCCGGCTCCGAGGTCCTCGAAGGACTGGTCCAGAGGCGCGACAAACCCGACGCTGCCACGTACATCGGTTCCGGCAAGGCGCAGGAATTGCGCGAAGTCGTGTTGGCGACCGGTGCCGACACCGTCGTCTGCGACGGTGAACTGACGCCGGCGCAGCTCACGGCGCTGGAGAAGATCGTCAAGGTCAAGGTCATCGACCGTACGGCTTTGATTCTCGACATCTTTGCCCAACACGCCACCTCGCGTGAAGGCAAGGCTCAGGTCGCGTTTGCTCAGATGGAGTACATGCTCCCGCGTCTGCGTGGTTGGGGCGAGTCGATGTCTCGCCAGGCCGGTGGCCGCGCAGGAAGCAACGGCGGCGTGGGTCTTCGTGGTCCGGGTGAAACCAAGATCGAGACGGACCGTCGCCGTATCCGTGAGCGCATGGCAAAACTGCGCCGCGAGATCAAGGGCATGAAGGCTGCTCGCGACACCAAGCGCACACGTCGACTGCAGAGCGACATCCCGTCGATCGCCATCGTCGGATACACGAATGCGGGCAAGTCGAGTCTGCTCAACTCGCTCACCGGATCCGGTGTGCTCGTGGAGAACGCGTTGTTCGCCACGTTGGACCCGACAACCCGACGCGCTGCGCTCGACGACGGCCGCGAGTACGTACTCACCGATACGGTCGGTTTCGTGCGGCACCTTCCGACCCAGTTGGTCGAGGCATTCCGCTCGACTCTCGAGGAAGTGACCGACGCGGATCTGCTGCTCCACGTCGTCGACGGTTCGGATCCGTTGCCGACCGAGCAGATCAAGGCTGTACGGGAAGTGGTGACCGATGTTCTGCGCGAGACGGATTCGAAGGCTCCGCCGGAGTTGATCGTGGTCAACAAGATCGACGCGGCAGATCCGGTTACCTTGACGCAACTACGTGGTCTGCTGCCGGGTGCTGTGTTCGTCTCGGCGCGGACCGGCGAGGGAATCGCCGAACTGCGAGCACATCTCAGCGAGGTGCTGGTTCGGCCGGAGGTCGAGGTCGACGTGCTGGTGCCGTATACGCGCGGTGATCTGATGGCTCGAATCCACTCGGACGGAACGATTTTGGAATCGACTCACGAAGAGGCGGGAACGCGGGTGCACGCACGCGTGCCGCAGATGTTGGCCTCGGCTTTGGTGGAGTTCGCGCCTAGTGCGTAGTTTCGGCGCAGTGGTCTCGGCGCTTGCCGTGACCACTGCGACTGTGCTGCTTCCCGGAGCACTTGCGCAGGCCTCGTCGTTCGAACCGAGCGAGTTCGCTCCACTCTGTACACCTACTGATCCTGCGCTCCAGGAGTTGTCGGGGATGGTCGTCGTCGACGATCGGATCTACGCGATGGGCGACAGCGGCAGTGACGACTACGTGTTCGAGATGGATCTGAACTGTGTTGTCCAGAAACAGATTCCGGTCCCGATCGACCCCTACGACGTCGAAGATCTTGCGGTCAGTGGTCGGACGCTCGTTCTGTCGGACACCGGCGACAACCTCCGAACCCGCGAAACAGTGGCGTTCATCACGATGGACCTCGATTCAGGCGCCGGTACGTTGCACCGCCTGACGTACCCGGACGGTGCACACGACACCGAGTCGATTCTGCTCGACCCCGACGGCCATGTCTTTGTCGTGACCAAGGAATTGTTCGGCGAAAGCAGTGTCTACACACCGGTCGGGGATCAGACATTGAGTGACTTGGCGCAGCCTGGCCCGACACCGCTCGAGCGCGTCGGAGCCGTGTCCCTCGGACCGGAGAAGCCTGTGTCGGTGATGTTCACCGGGGGAGCGGTCTCATCGGACGGTTCGGCGATCGCACTTCGAAGTTACTCCGATCTGTACCTGTACCAGGTCGTGGACGGCGGAATCGGCGCGACGCTCACCGGTACCGAACCCCTGCGGATCCCGCTCCCGGCGGAGCCCCAGGGTGAGGCGGTGGCATTCAACAACGCGGGCGATGTTCTGATCGGATCGGAATCTGCCGGTGGAGCGTTGCCGCCGGTGCACGTGATGCGCGCGCTCGTGGACGCGACGGAAGCGACGGCTGACTCGTCTGGCGATTCGGTCGGCGTCGGGGTCGATCCGTGGACATTCGTGTGGGCTGGACTGGTCGCGGCAGGATGTGCGCTCGGCGCCGTGGCGTTCGCGAGATCTCGACGACGCCGCTGATTCCCAAATATTCCACGAATTCGCAGACCGCCGGTAGATGTGGATACTGGAACGAATGCACGGGCATCAACTCCTGACGCGGCTCTCGCGTATGTCACTCGAGCACGGACACATCACCGCAGCGCTGCTCGTGGGTTCCGTCATCGTCGGCGTGGGCACGCTGCTTCTGCTTCGTTGGTTGTCGCGTCGGGCGGTGCTATTCGCGCTGGGTCTGTCAGTGGTTGGGTCCGCCATCGGCGCGATGTTCATGTGGCTCAGCTATCGGCCGTTGCCCGCGCAGTTACCGGCGTCGAGTTTTGTATGGATAGCGCTGGCGATATTCGGAGTCGTCGGCGCCGCGCTCGTTCTCCTTCGGCGCCCAGGGTTTGCGCGTGGCCTTTCGCTGACGGCATTCGCCGGGCTGGCCGCGATCGTCGCAGTGGGTCAGGTCAATGCCCAGACCGGCACCTATCCCACACTCGGCTCACTGGTCGGGCACTGGCCGATCGGCTCAGTCGAGAATGTTGCCTTCGATTCGCTCCCCGGGGCCGAACCTTGGGTGCAACGGGGACTACCCACCGAAACTCATTGGCAGGTTCCGGTGCGGATGCCGAGCAACGGTGTCGTGACGGAAGCGGCGATTCCGGGAAACATTTCGGGATTCGACGCGAGGCCTGCGACGCTGTATCTCCCGCCGGCCTATCTTGCCGATCCGCGTGCCGAGTTGCCCGTCCTGGTGTTGGTGGCGGGTGAGCCCGGGAGCCCCAGCGACTGGCTGGACAGTGGCCGGCTCGCGACCACCGTCGACGCCTATGCGTCGAGGCATTCCGGGCTTGCTCCCGTGGTGGTCGTCCCCGACGCATTGGGGGACTACGACGCCAACCCCGGCTGCATGGATTCTGCGCTCGGCAACGTCGCGACGTATCTGGACCAGGACGTCCCGAACTGGATCGAATCGAACCTTCAAGTGAATCCGGACGCAGCTCAATGGGCCATCGGCGGGTTTTCCTACGGTGGAACCTGTGCGATCGAGATGGCCGTGAACTTCCCCGACCGATACCCGTCGTTCCTGGACTTCTCCGGCCAGGACGAACCGTCGACCGGTGATCACGAGGACACCGTGGCTGCGATGTTCAATGGCGACGAAGACGCGTTCGACGCGGTCAATGCCCGCGACCTGATGGCGCAGAATCGGTATCCGCAGCTGTCGGGTGTGTTCGTCGCGGGTGAGGACGACGACATCTACCGCCCGCAGCAGGAGATCATGTTCGAGGCTGCGCGTTCCGCCGACATGAACGTGGACTACTACACCCTTCCCGGTGGGCACTCTGGTGATGTGTGGGGCACTGCGCTGGAACTCGAAATGGACTGGCTGGGCCGGACACTCGCACTGACTCGATGAGAGCGTCCGGCCCGGTACACAGCACCGGCGGAAATCGGGTCAAGCGTCCAGATCAGCGGCTACCAGTTCGGCGACCTTGGCGAGCGCGTCGGCGTCGTCGGATTCGATCGTGACCTCGGTGTCCTTGGCGGCTCCGAGCGTCATGATCATCAGTGCCGAACCTGCATCCACGGGTTCGCCGTCGGCAACTGCGAGGGTGACCGTGGCGCCGGAGGCTCCGACTGCTTCGGCGATGAGGGCGGCGGGACGGGCGTGCAGGCCGACTGCGGAACCGACGGCAACTGTCTTGCTGGGCATGGAATCTCCTCGTTGTAGAGCTGTCGTTGCGGACGTTGTGGGGTGGTCGGGCAGATCTGGTGACTTCGATGGTGACTGCAGTGTTGCCTGCTGTCGATCATGCCGCAGCGGGCACGATTTCGGGGTCGAGTTCGGCATCGGAGGGCCCCTTGCGGAAGAACTCCTTGGCTCCGACGACAGCGAGCGCAGCTACCACGGTTCCCGCGGCGAGCGAGACGAGGAACCAGCCGATGCCGCCGACTGCGAAGAAGACGAAGATCCCGCCGTGTGGGGCGCTGAGAGTGACGTCGAAAGCCATGATCAGTGCGCCGGTGACGGCGCCGCCCGCCATCATCGAGGGGATCACGCGGAGCGGGTCGGCAGCGGCGAACGGAATGGCGCCCTCGGAGATGAATGCCGAACCGAGCAACCAGGCAGCCTTTCCGTTCTCACGTTCGGCTTCGCTGAAAAGCTTGGGACGCAGGACCGTCGAGGCAAGTGCCATGGCGAGCGGTGGAACCATACCGGCGGCCATGACTGCCGCCATGATGCGCAAGGTGGCCGGGTCGTTGACGTTGAGTCCTGCCACAGCGAAGGCGTAAGCCGCCTTGTTGACCGGTCCGCCGAGGTCGAAGCACATCATGAGGCCGAGAATGATGCCGAGGAAGATGGCCGAGCTGCCGGACAGTCCGTTGAGCCAGTCGGTGAGACCGGAGGTGATCGCGGCGAGCGGACGGCCGAGGACGATGAACATCAGTGCTCCGACGACCAGTGTGGCGAACAGCGGGATGATCACCACCGGCATCAGACCTCGCAGCCACTGCGGGACGGCGATCCGGCCGATGTAGAGCGCGACGACACCGGCGATGAGACCGCCGACCAGGCCGCCGATGAAACCGGCACCGACGAACACGGCGACCGCGCCGGCCGTGAAGCCGGGAGCGATGCCAGGCCGGTCGGCGATGGCGAAGGCGATGTAGCCGGCCAACGCGGGTACCAGGAAGCTGAACGCCAACGAACCGATCTGGAACAGCACTGCGCCGAGATAGGTGGCCAGACCACCGTCGGGAAGGTTGGTGATCGAGTTGTTGAGAACGATGTCCTTGGCAGGACCGGAGATCTCGTATCCACCGAGCAGGAAGCCGAGTGCGATCAGCAGACCGCCGGCCGCGACGAACGGGATCATGTAGCTGACGCCGGTCAGGAGGACCTGACGAAGGTGGGTGCCGAATCCTACGGAACCGGCATCGGAATCCGCGGCCGCGGCGGCAGTGCCGTCCACGGTGGCGGCGGCGGGATTCTCGGAAGCGCGCAACGCTTCTGAGAGCATCTTGTCCGGCTCGTTGATCGCCCGCTTCACACCGGAAGCGACCACGGGCTTACCGGCGAATCGTTCGCGGCCCTTCACTCCGACGTCGGTGGCGAAGATGACCGCGGCGGCTCCGGCGATGACCGACGGATCCAGCGGGGTGCTTCCGCTCGAGCCCTGCGTTTCGACGTGAACCTTGACGCCGGCTCGCTCACCCGCGGCGACGAGTGAGTCCGCAGCCATGTAGGTGTGCGCGATTCCGGTCGGGCAGGCGGTGACCGCGACGATGTGACGCTCCGCGGGCGCTGGTGCCGGGGTCTCGTCGGTGGCGTGTTTCCCGGTGGAAACAGATGGAGGGGGTGTCACTGCCGCGGCCTTCGGTGAGGGATTGAGGACCTCGTCGACCAAGCGCACGATCTCGTCCGGCGTCGACGCTTCACGAAGTGAGGTGACGAACGCGGGCCTGACGAGTGCTCGGGCCAAGGAGGAGAGCAGCTTCATGTGCTCGGATCCGGCGCCTTCGGGTGCCGCGATCAGGAACACGAGATCGGCGGGGCCGTCGGGTGCACCGAAGTCGACTTTCGGATCGAGTCGAGCAAACCCCAGGGAGGCGGACGAGACGGCCTCGGCGCGGCAGTGGGGAATTGCGATTCCGCCGGGCAGCCCGGTCGCGGACTGCGCTTCGCGAGCGAGTGCTGCATCGACCAGTCCCGCGGCGTCGCTCGCCCGACCCGCAGCAGTCAATCGCGCTGCGAGAGAACGAATGACATCTTCCTTGGTCGTACCCAAGTCGGTGTCGAGTGAGATCAGTTCGGGACTGATGATCTCCGGGCCGGAACTGCCGGCTGCGGTGGTATCGGACATGTCAGGTTCCTTAGGGCGTCAGGCGAGTTCGGTGGGGACGGGGATGGGCGAGGAGGCATCTGCTGCAGATACCGAAACCGCTGTGAGATCGATCTGTTCGGGCGTGGGAAGGGTTGTGCCGGGAAGGGAGGCAGCGGCGCTTCCGTAGGCGACCGCGTGACGTAGTCGCTCGGACTCCGAGCTGCCTCCTGCTTCGGCGAGGATGTAGCCGGCCAGCGACGAATCGCCTGCGCCGACGGTACTGACTGCGACAATCGGGGGAGCGGTGGCGATCCACGCGCCGTCGGCCGTGACGAGGACCGCACCGGCAGCGCCGAGCGTCGCGAGCACACCGCCGACGCCGCGATCGACCAATCGCTGTGCCGCCGTGATTGCAGGCCCGGGATCACCGTTCTCTGCAGCACGTTCGAGGACGTGGCCGTCGACGCCGGTCAGTTGCGCGAGTTCCTCGCCGTTGGGTTTGAGCAGGTCGGGTGCCGAGTCGGGGAAGCCTTCGGCGAGTGCCGTCAGCGGGGCGTCCGAGGTGTCGACCGCTACCTTGCACGGGTGATCGCGCAGCGCCGCGACAAGTTCGCCGTACCACCCGAGGGGAACGCCGGGGGGCAGCGATCCGGAGAGCGCGAACCACAGCGCGGTATCGGCGCGGGCGATCAATTCCTGCGCCAAGGCGTCGAGCGTCGAACCGGACAGTGTTGCGCCGGGCTCGTTGATCTTCGTCGTGGTCCCGTCTGGTTCCGCGATGGTGATGTTGGTGCGAGCCAGACCCGTTGTGGCGACGCCGATGTGGGGAATCCCACCGGCGGCGAGCGCCGAGAGCAAGGGATCGCCACCATTTCCCGGTAGAACGGCGAGGACGTCGAGGTCGGCTGCGGCGAGAACACGCGCGACGTTGACCCCCTTGCCGCCGGGGTCGCTGCGAGTGGAGTGGGCGCGTAGGACGGAGCCTCGTTCGAGCCGTTGCGCGAGTTGTACGGTCCGATCGATACTCGGGTTGGCTGTCAGTGTGACGATCATGCGATCACCACCTCGATTCCGTGGTCGTGGAACTCGGATGTGTCTGTGGGACTGATCTCTTCGTCGGTGATGAGGACGTCGATGCTGTCGAGTGGAGCGAAGCTGATCAAGTGCTCGCGGCCGACTTTGGTGGAATCGGCCACCACGACAACGTGATTGGCGGCCTTGACCATCGCTCGTTTGACGGCGGCCTCTTCACTGTCCGGGGTGGAGAGTCCGTGCCCGACGCTGATCGCGTTGGTTCCGACGAAGGCGACGTCGACCCGCAACGTGCTCAGCAGGCGCAGGGCGTCCTCGCCGACCGCGGCTTGCGTCACCCCGCGTACTCGTCCACCGAGCAGGATCAGGGAAATCGAGTTCATCGATGCCAGTCGTGCGCCGATCGGGACGGAATTGGTGACGGCTGTGAAGTCGTTCTCGGTCGGTAGTTCGGGGATCATGCGGCCTGTGGTCGTGCCCGCGTCGAAGATCACGCTGCCGCCGCTAGGGGGGAGATAGGTGACCGCGCAGCGGGCGATCCGGTCCTTCTGTTGCGCCCGGGTCTGATCGCGTTCCGCCATGCCCGGTTCGGTCACGTGGAGGGACCCGGTCGGAACGGCGCCGCCGTGTACACGCCTGATCTGTCCGATCCGCTCGAGGAATGCCAGATCGCGACGCACGGTCTCGGTGGTCACACCGAAGGTCTCCGACAGAGCCGCCACGGACATGCGTCCGCGCTGCGACACCATGGTGCCGATCGCTTGTTGGCGTTCTTCCGCGTACACGTGCTCTCCGATTCCGAAATGTGATCCGACGGTGCGTTGTGGGTCACAGTGAATGTTGCTTTATGTTGTTTTACGCCCGAGTGTGTTGACATGTCAAGACTTGGGAGTAATCTTCGTCACAACAAAGGTGCGGGCTTCACGCGCTCGAGGTGCTCCGGTGTGACACCGGGCCCATCGCTCAAGGAGGACAGATGACCGAACAGCTCAATCGCATCACCGTGCACGGCACTCCCGTCGTGCCCGGAATTGCCTACGGCCCGGCTGTCTGGCCGTCCAGCCGACCAGAACTCGTCACCGATGGGCCGGCCCTCGACGAGGCCGATCGAGAGGCCGCCGCAGACGCATTCGTCGCAGCGGCGAAGGCTGTCGAGAACCGCCTCCTCGGACGGGCGGCCGAAGCTACAGGCGCGGCCGCCGAGGTCTTGCAGGCTAACGCGGCGATGGCAGCCGATCGTGGCTGGATCGGGGCGGCCAAAAAATCGATCGCCGGCGGAGTGCCCCCGGTGCAGGCTGCGATCGCGGCGACTGAGCAGTTCGTGGTGCTGTTCACCAAGGTCGGCGGTGTGATGGCCGAGCGCGTCACGGACCTCGAGGACATCCGCGACCGCGTGATCGCCGAACTCTCCGGATTGCCCGAACCTGGAGTTCCGATGCCCGAGACACCATCGGTGCTGTGCGCGGACGATCTTGCTCCTGCAGACACTGCGGGCCTCGATGCAACCAAGATCATCGGACTCGTGACCATCTACGGCGGCCCGACCAGCCACACGGCAATCATCGCGCGGCAGTTGGGCATCCCGTGCATCGTGGCCGCGAAGGAATTGGAATCCGTCTCGGCAGGAACACCGATTCTGATCGACGGAACCACCGGCGACGTGATCGCGGAGCCGGATCCCGAGCGGGCGCGCGAACTGGTCGAACAATCTCGGATCGATCGCGAACGCGTCAGCACATGGACCGGACCGGGCCAGACGTCGGACGGACGGCCGGTCGACGTCCTCGCCAACGTTCAAGACGGTGCCGGCGCCCGGGCTGCGGCGTCGACTGCTGCAGGCGGCATCGGGCTCTTTCGGACCGAGCTCTGCTTCCTCGGGCGTGAGACCGAACCGACCGTAGACGAGCAGGCAGCGATCTACGCCGAGGTTCTCGAGGCCTTCGCGGGACAGAAGGTCATTATTCGCACGTTGGACGCGGGTTCGGACAAGCCGCTCAAATTCGCCAACCATCAAGAGGAAGCGAATCCGGCGCTCGGCGTTCGTGGCGTTCGAATCGCCTGGCAGGACATGGGGATTCTCGACCGCCAGCTCGACGCGATCGCCGCAGCGGCGGCGTCGACTAACTCGTCGCCGTGGGTCATGGCACCGATGATCGCTACTCCGGCCGAGGCGAAACGCTTTGCCGATGCAGTGCGGGCACGCGATCTCGTTCCCGGTGTGATGGTGGAGATCCCGGCGGCGGCGTTGCTGGCCGACCAGATTCTCGAACACGTCGAATTCCTCTCGATCGGTACCAACGACCTTGCTCAGTACACGATGGCCGCTGATCGGATGTCCTCCGAACTCGCCGACCTGACCGATCCATGGCAGCCCGCGGTACTTGCCTTGGTTGCACGTACGGCCCAGGCCGGCCAGGCGGCAGGTAAGCGCGTCGGGGTCTGCGGTGAGGCGGCCGCCGATCCGCTGTTGGCCTGCGTACTTGCCGGTCTCGGCGTTTCCTCGCTGTCGTGCGCTGCGGCGTCGGTTGCCGGAGTCGGAGCGAAGGTCGGGTCCGTCACCATGGCGCAATGTGAGGCGGCTGCGGCGGCGGTGCTGGCAACCGGTGATCCGGTGGCAGCGCGTAAAGCGGCGGCTGACGCACTCAGCTGACGTGGTTTCGTCGGTCTAGGTCGGCGACCGAGCGCCTGACCTCTAGTATTTCGACCTGTGATCGAACGAGAAACAATGACCGGGGCCGGCGGAATCGGCTGGACTGTCCACGGAGACGGCAAGCGGATCGCCGACGGCGCGGTCGTGGCGCCGGACGAACGACTGAGTTGGCCGCGCACCATCGGGATCGGGATGCAACACGTCATCGCGATGTTCGGAGCGACACTGCTCGTACCGACCATCACAGGCTTCCCCGTCACGACGACGCTGTTGTTCTCGGGTATCGGCACTGCGCTGTTCCTGCTCATCACCCGCGGCCGGATCCCCAGTTACCTCGGGTCGTCCTTTGCGTTCATCGCCCCGCTGACAGCGTCGGCAGGATCGGGCCCGGCGGCTCAGCTCGGTGCCGTCATGGCCGTCGGCATCGTGTTGATGCTGATCGGCGTCGCCGTACGTTTGATCGGCGGACGGGTCATCGACGCCGTGATGCCGCCGGTGGTGACGGGCGCCGTCGTGGCGCTGATCGGCCTCAATCTCGCTCCGACTGCGGCCGGCTCCTTCGAATCGCAGCCGCTGATCGCCACGGTGACGCTCGTCGCGATCCTGCTCGTCACCGTCGTGGGACCCGGTCTGCTGGGCCGGTTGGGCATTCTGGTCGGAGTGGTGATCGGCTGGGTCTTCGCCGCTGTCATCGGTGGTCTCGACAGTGAACGAGTGTCGGCCCTGCGCGAAGCGGACTGGTTCGGGTTGCCGAGTCTGCACGGACCGTCCTTCGACTGGTCGGTGATCGTGCTCGCCCTTCCCGTGGTGATAGTTCTGGTTGCCGAAAACGTCGGGCACGTCAAGGCGGTGTCCGCCATGACGGGGAAGTCGCTCGACGATCTGGCCGGCAACGCACTGTTTGCAGACGGCCTCGCCACTACCCTGGCAGGTGCCGGTGGCGGATCCGGAACCACCACGTATGCCGAGAACATCGGAGTCATGGCAGCGACGCGTGTGTACTCGACCGCTGCGTACTGGGTCGCCGCCGCCACGGCGGTGATCCTCGCGTTCTCGCCCAAGTTCGGTGCGCTGGTGTTCACGGTTCCGAACGGCGTCATCGGCGGCGCGACGATGGTTCTCTACGGCCTCATCGGCATTCTCGGTGTCCGTATCTGGATGGAGGCGAAGGTCGACTTCACCGATCCGGTCAACCTGACGGTCGCCGCGGCTGCGCTGGTCGCCGGCATCGGGAACTTGACGTTGACCATCGGTTCGGTCGAGCTGGGCGGAATCGCCTGGGGCTCGATCGGCATCCTTGTCGCCTACCCGATCATGCGATATCTCGCTAAATTCCGTACTTCGAGTAACAGATAACCGCTACAGTCACGAATCGTGATCGTTCGGGTCATCGACGGGTATCGCAACAGGTTCTACCGTCGGAGGCAGTGACGTGGGCCCGCGTACTTCGGCGTGCCCAGTCTCAGCGAATACACCCCAGTGGGTACGTCCCCAGCGGGTACAACACTGAAGTGCCGTTTATCGAATTGCAAGGAGTCGGCGTGGAGCGCACCCTGTTCGAACCGGAACATGAACTCTTCCGGGAGTCGTACCAGAAGTTCTTGGCACAGCACGTGGCACCCAACCACGAGAAGTGGGAAGAACAGAACATCGTCGATCGTGACGTCTGGGTCGAGGCCGGAAAGCAGGGCTTCCTGGGAACCGCGGTACCCGAGGAATTCGGCGGCGGCGGCGTCAAGGACTTCCGCTACAACGCGATCATCACCGAGGAAACCACCAAGGGCGGCTTCAGTGGTATCGGCTTCACACTGCACAACGACGTGGTGGCGCCCTACCTCCTCGAGCTGACCAATGACGAGCAGAAGCAGCGTTGGCTGCCCGGATTCGCGTCGGGCGAGCTGATCTCCGCGATCGCGATGACCGAACCGGGTACCGGTAGCGACCTGCAGGGCATCAAGACCAAAGCGGTTCGCGACGGGGACCACTGGGTTCTCAACGGCTCGAAGACCTTCATCACCAACGGCATCAACGCCGACATCATCATCGTCGTCGCCTGTACCGACCCGGACAAGGGAGCGCAGGGCTTCAGCCTGCTCGTCGTCGAGCGGGACATGCCGGGCTTCGAGCGTGGACGCAACCTCGACAAGATCGGCATGAAGGCTCAGGACACCGCCGAACTCAGCTTCACCGACGTACGCGTTCCCGCTGCCAACCTGCTGGGCGAAGAGGGAATGGGCTTCTTCTACTTGATGAAGAACCTTCCCCAGGAACGACTCTCGATCGCCGTCGTTGCCGCCGCCGCAATGGAATCGGTTCTCGAAAGCACGATCCAGTACTGCCGTGACCGCAAGGCATTCGGCAAATCGATCGGCAGCTTCCAGAACACCCGATTCGTACTGGCCGAATTGGCAACGGAGACCACGGCAGTGCGCATCCTGGTGGACAAGTTCATCGAGCAGCTCAATGCGGAGAAGCTGACCGTGCAGGAAGCTGCGATGGCGAAGTGGTGGACCACCGAAGCTCAGGTCAAGCTCATCGACCGCTGCCTCCAGCTGCACGGAGGCTACGGTTACATGAAGGAATACCCGGTTGCCAAGGCGTACATGGACTCTCGTGTGCAGACCATCTACGGTGGCACCACCGAGATCATGAAGGAGATCATCGGACGTTCGCTGAATCTCTGATTCGGGTGATGGACCGCTGATCGTCACGAAAAGACTCTGGGCCCCGGCTGATGCCGGGGCCCAGAGTTTTATGATCAGGGGTGCGAGCGAACTCAGATCTTCCGCATGACGGTGACAACCTTGCCCAGGATGACGGCGTTGTTGCCGGGAATCGGCTCGAAGAGTTCGTTGTGCGGCATCAGCCACACCTCCTTCTTCGTGCGCTTGAACGTCTTGACGGTGGCTTCACCGTCGATCATGGCGGCCACGATGTCACCGTTCTCCGCGACGTTCTGCTGGCGGACGACAACCCAGTCGCCATCGCAGATCGCTGCGTCGATCATCGACTCGCCGACAACCTTGAGCATGAAAAGCGAACCCTGGCCGACGAGTTCGCGGGGGAGTGGAAACACGTCCTCCACCGCTTCCTCGGCGAGGATCGGTCCGCCGGCCGCGATGCGGCCCAGGATGGGGACGAACGCCGGCTCGGGTAGCGGGTCGGCGCTGTTGTACTCGCCGGAATGCTTCGACACCGACGCAATGGCGGTATCGGCAGCAACCTCGTCGAGACCCCGAACATCGACGGCGCGAGGGCGATTGGGATCACGCCGAAGGAAGCCCTTGCGCTCCAACGTCCGCAGTTGATGTGCGACCGACGAAGTGGAGGTGAGCCCCACTGCATCACCGATCTCGCGAATGCTGGGCGGGTAACCGCGCTCGGTCACGGAATCGCGGATCACTTCGAGAACGCGCCGCTGACGCTCGGTGAGGGTCTCGCTCGACGGAGACGGAACTGCAGAAGCTCCTGCCTCCGCGGCACTGCTGGAGCGATCGTCCTTCATGGCCTGTTGCCTCCGTGTCTAGAGAAAGTGCGTGTCTGAAGAAAGTGCATGTCTGAAAAAGCGTTTGGCGTAAATCGTGTGGTGCATATCGCGCGGAAACGTGTCGGTGCCCCCTGCCAACATTCGAGCTGTCGACAAACACGGAGGCTTTCGCAATTCCCGCTGTGTGGTCTGACACGAATCTAGCCGGATTTGCTCGCGTTTTCAAACATCTGTTCGATTCGTGTCGTTCGAAGTAGAGACATTGTCGGCCAAGCGTGGTAGAAATTCGAACATGCGTTCCATCGAACGCATGATCGAACACATCGATCGGTGTCGACCAGCGGAGGTCACGATGGGTAACGCAGCAGTTAAGGGCAACAGGGTTTTCGACGATGGGATCGGGTTCGACGGCACGTCGGCGTTGAAGTATCACCCGTCGTTCTACGGACCCGATGCTGAAGACGTGTCTTTCGAAAGGCGCGGCACGGCCGAAATGCGGGGCGTGCCGAGGTATGTCGAAGACGAACCGCAGGTGGCCGTTGTTCGTCGTTTCCCCGTCGCAGGCGGAACGTCAGGTTCGCGTTCGCTGCGTGAATCTCCTCGCCGGTGGGACGGCGAGCATGATTCGTCACGCCCCTACGGAGGCAGTTTCGCGCACCGAAACAGGGTCGGTGTCTCGCGGGTCGAACACGAAGTGCAGGCAGAGGACGTCAGCTGGAAGACAGTGTTCCTGGGCGCCGTGTTCACCGCGATGGCCGTTTTGGCGCTGGTCGGGATCGGCTCTTTGTCCAGTGGTGATGTTGCAGCGACAAACGGAGCGACCTATGTGGTTCGCGTTGCTGCGGGTGAATCCCTCAGCGATATCGCTGCCAAGGTTGCGCCTGGCCAGGCTGTCGGCTCCGTTATCGAGCAGATCATGGATCTCAACGCGATGTCGAGTTCCGGGCTGGCCGTGGGGCAGACGTTGATCGTGCCGGCCTCAGGTCGCTGACCGTACCCGTAGCAGGCGGGGGCGCACCGAGCGTGAATGCAGTCCGTTCACAGCGAGTAAGCTGTCCAGTTGACAGTCCCACCACCTCGGGTGGTCGCGTTGAGTACGTGGATCTGCTCTGTAAATCGTCGGAGGATTTGCAGTCGGTAGCGAATCTGAGTTGCGGCCATTTCGGCGACAACGAAGGAACCCCGATGCATTGCCCGTTCTGCCGGCACCCTGATTCCCGAGTGGTCGATTCGCGCGAGGCCGACGAGGGCCAGGCGATCAGGCGGCGCCGTTCGTGCCCCGAGTGTGGACGTCGATTCACCACGGTCGAGACGGCAGTTCTTTCGGTCGTGAAGCGTAGCGGCGTGACGGAGCCGTTCAGTCGGGAAAAGGTTGTCCAAGGTGTGCGTCGCGCATGCCAGGGTCGCCAAGTGGACAACGATTCGCTGAATTTGCTGGCGCAGCAGGTGGAAGACGCCGTGCGTGCTTCGGGTTCTGCCGAAATCCCCAGCAACGAGGTAGGCCTCGCGATTCTCGATCCGCTTCGAAATCTCGACGAGGTTGCCTACCTACGATTCGCATCGGTGTACAAATCCTTCAGCTCTGCCGCGGATTTCGAACGTGAAATCACGGACATGCGCGAGCATGCCGAAACCCGTGCCGCCGACAAGGCTCCCGGGGCCGAGACCGTTTCCGTCGATTGAGGTCTTCGCCTTAGGTAACGCTGAGAGCACAAAGCGGCATTAGGTAACGCTGAGAACACAAAGCGAACAAACGAACAAATCGGGCATGTTATTCGCTTAGTGTCTACCGGGTACGTTCGTCCGCATCTCGGATCTTCACGGAGGCGTTATGAACTTAGTTGCAGTCCTCGGAGTCGTGAACAGCCTGGTAACCCTCGGGTTCGCCAATACTGTTGCCACCTTTGGTGGTTTCCTCACTAACGTCAACATTCAGACAATCTACTGATCGCGCAATCTCACCGAACACGCTGAGCATCAACGCTTGATCGCTTCGATAGCTTTCAGGACTCGCTTTTCGGAAATCGGGGTGGGTGTACCGAGGGACTGCGCAAACAGGCTCACGCGCAGTTCCTCGATCATCCAGCTGATCGCGTCGACATCTCGAGCAGTCCGACGCTCTTCGGGCAGCGAACCCAACAACCGGTCGTACGCTGCGTACACCCGGTCGAGGACATCCATTGCCTGCTGATCTCGTTGTGAGCTTGCAGGCAGAGCTTCGAGACGGAATTTTGATGCGGCAAGATATCGCGGCAAATCGCGTAGGCGTGCTGAGCCCAACTCGGCGACGAATCCCGGAAACAGCAGTGAAGTCAACTGTTCTCGGACGTCGTCGGCTGCCTCGTCGCGGGAGCGGTCGAGGACGACGCTCAGTTGGTGTGCTTGTTCGAGGATCGGGACAATCATTCGCAGGATCGCGGAAACGCGTCCGGCCAGTTCGGAGCGTGCGATCTTCACCAGGGCTTCGAACGCCTCAGGTGTGCGTACCGGTCCACCGTGGGCTGCAATCACTTCGTTGGCAGCTGCCACTCGGCAATCTTCGACGAGGGCCTCCAAGCCGCCGTCTGGATTCTGGCCGAGCGCCAGACGCTGAGTATTCGACAAGCCGGCGGTCACTGCCTTGAGTTGGGTGGGCACGGCCGCCAGAAGGAGCGCTCGCGTTCCTTCCCTCATCGCCTGCGCCTGCGCAGCCGGCGTGCTCAGGACACGGACGGCTACTCCGCCGTTTTCCGGCACCAGCGCTGGGTAGCCCGTCACCTGCTGTCCACCGATGGAACGAGTGATGGTCGGCTCCAATGCGCCGAGCGTCTCGGACGTCCAGACTGCAGCGGGTGCCCGTTCGGTTCCGGTGGCCGCCTTGGCCACTTCCTTCTGCACCCGCGGGGCGAGCGTGCGTCGTAGCTGCGCCAGATCCTTGCCCTTTGCGAGAACCTTGCCTGATTCGTCCTCGACGACAAACGTCATCCGGAGGTGATCGGGCAGCGCGGCCGGATCGAAGTCCCTGGCGTCGATCTGAATCCCGCCCAAATGCGAGAGTTCGCGGGCCATTGCAGTCATCAAAGGCTCGGATCGAGGTTTGACTGCTGCCAACGCTGCAGCGGCGTAGTCGGGTGCCGGCACGACGGCGCGTCGAATGTTCTTGGGCAACGTCTTGATCAGAGCAGTAACCAGATCGACTCGCATACCGGGGACCAACCAGTCGAAGCCGACCGGCTGAAGCTGCGCGAGCAGGCCGACCGGGATATGTGCGCTGACGCCGTCGTCGTCCTTGCCCGGCTCGAATTGGTACGTCAGCGGGAACTGCATGTCGCCCTGGCGCCAAGCGTCCGGGTACTCCCCACCCAGTACGGCAGCCGCGTCGGAGTTGACCACGGTTTCCGGCGTGAAGGTCAGCAGACTCGGATTCTTGCGCCGCTCAGACTTCCACCACTGGTCGAAATGCTTGGCGGATACGGCTTCCTGGCCGATGCGTTCGTCGTAGAACTCGTAGAGAGTCTCGTCGTCGACGAGGATGTCGCGGCGGCGCGCACGGTTCTCGAGCTCTTCGACGTTGTCGAGGAGTGCGCGGTTCTCATGGAAGAACTTGTGGTTCGTCTGCCACTCGCCCTGCACGAGCGCATGGCGGATGAAGAGATCGCGTGAGGCCTCGGGATCGATTCGCGAGTACGTCACCGCGCGTCCGGTCACCAGCGGAACACCGTAGAGAGTGACTCGCTCGTATGCCATCGCCGAGCCGCGTTTGGAGGACCAGTGTGGTTCGGAATAGGTGCGTTTCACCAGGTGCGGGGCCAGCTTTTCGGCCCACTCCGGTTCGATACGCGCGGACATGCGTGCCCACAGCCTCGACGTTTCCACGAGTTCAGCGGCCATGACCCAGCGAGGTGGCTTCTTGAACAATCCGGATCCGGGGAAGATCGCGAAGTGGCTGCCCCTGGCGCCGAGATAATCCCGCTTCTCGCCTTCGCGTAACCCGATGTGCGAGAGCAATCCGGCGAGCAGTGACTGATGGATTGCGTTCTCGCTTGCGGGTGTGTCGCCCACGCTCCAGCCGAGACCGCGGGTGATCTGCCGGAGCTGCCCGTGCAGATCCTGCCATTCGCGGATGCGGAGCCAGTGCAGGAACTCGTTCCGGCACATCTTGCGAAACTGGTTGGAGGACAGATCGTTACGTTGTTCGCGTAAGTAGTCCCACAGTTTCAGGTAGGCCAGGAAGTCGGAGTTCTCGACATTGAACCGGGCGTGCTTCTCGTCAGCTGCTTGCTGGAACTCGGCGGGTCGCTCGCGAACGTCCTGGATGGACAATGCCGCGACGATGACGAGGGTTTCGTGAAGACACCCGTTGTTCTTGGCTTCCACCAGCATTCGTGCCATCCGCGGATCCACCGGGATCTGGGCCAATTCGCGGCCGACCGGAGTCAGTTCGGGGTGGCTTGCCTCGGAACCTCGCGCGATGGCGCCGAGTTCTTCGAGGAGTCCGATTCCGTCCTTGACGGCGCGCTGGTCCGGCGGCTCGACGAAGGGGAAGGCGGCGATGTCGCCCAGACCGAGGGCCGTCATCTGCAAGATGACGGATGCGAGATTGGTCCGCAGGATCTCCGGCTCGGTGAACGCCGGCCGTGACTCGAAGTCCTCCTCGGAGTACAGGCGGATGCAGATACCTTCGGCGACGCGGCCGCAACGCCCGGAACGCTGACGAGCTGACGCCTGCGAAATAGGCTCGATCGGCAATCGTTGAACCTTGGTGCGCACCGAGTATCGCGAAATGCGTGCGGTTCCCGGATCGACGACGTACCGAATGCCGGGAACGGTCAACGAGGTCTCGGCCACGTTGGTGGCAAGGACGACGCGTCGGCCGGTGTGCGGCGAGAACACTTTGTGTTGCTCGGCGGCAGACAGACGGGCGTACAGCGGGACGATTTCGGTGTTGCGAAGACGCCGGTCACGCAAAGCGTCTGCGGTGTCGCGAATTTCGCGTTCGCCGGAGAGGAAGACCAAGATGTCGCCTTCGCCCTCCGCGCTCAGCTCGTCGACCGCCTCGCAGACCGCGTCGACGGGATCGCGGTCGAAGGTGATGTCGCCGGATTCGACGGTCAGTGGCCGGTAACGCATCTCGACGGGGAAGGTTCGCCCGGATACCTCGACGATCGGCGCAGGCTTACCGTCGACGGCGAAGTGCTTGGCGAAGCGTTCGGGATCGATGGTCGCCGACGTGATGATGACTTTGAGATCGGGTCGGCGGGGGAGCAGCTGAGCCAGGTAGCCGAGGATGAAGTCGATGTTGAGGCTGCGTTCGTGCGCTTCGTCGATGATCAGCGTGTCGTAGCGTCGGAGCATACGGTCGCGCTGAATTTCGGCGAGGAGAATGCCGTCGGTCATGAGCTTGACGTAGGTGCGATCCGAGACCTGGTCGGTGAACCGCACGGTGTATCCGACGGCGTCGCCGAGTTCGGTGTCGAGTTCTTCGGCGATACGTTCGGCAACGGTGCGTGCTGCCAACCGGCGAGGCTGTGTATGTCCGATCAGGCCTCGGACGCCGCGTCCGAGTTCGAGACAGATCTTGGGGATCTGAGTTGTCTTACCGGAGCCGGTCTCGCCGGCGACGATGACAACTTGATTCTCCGAGATCGCGGTGGCGATATCGTCTTTGCGCTGACTGACGGGCAGTGCTTCGGGGTACGAGATCGCGGGGACGTTCGCGGCGCGGGTAGCCAATCGAGTGCGTGCGGCGTCTATTTCTTCGGCCAGCGCCACCAGAGCGTCTGGCGTGCGGGCACGGTCGAGTTTGCGACGGAGTCGACTCTCGTCGCGGAGTGAGACCTGCGCCAGCGCGCTCTTCAGGTCACTCCGCTTGGGGGAGAGCGGGGCCGGTGGTGTTGTAGACATGCTGATGACAGCCTATCGAACGCATTGACAACTACCGCTCGCAGATCGTAGTGATGTGCAAATATCGTCGAGTGACGACAAATACCGCAAACGAGTCATCGGTGCCTGTCGCGTCGACACCTGTTGCCGTGCGAGTACTTCGATTGTTGTTCGCGCTCTACGGACTCACTGCGTTGTTGTGGATCCCGATTCGCAACGCCGACGGATTCTCGTTGTCGAACTATCTGAGCTACTTCACCATCGAGAGCAATATCCTCGCGGTGTTCGTGTTGCTGGTGGGCGCACTTCGTGATCCGCAAGCGCGGACATGGCAGTCGATTCGTGGCGCGGTGACGCTGTACATGGTGATCACCGGGATCATCTACGCCGTCCTACTCGCGAACATCGACGTCAATTTGAACGACGCGTGGATCAACTCGGCGCTGCACCGCATTCTTCCGCTGGTGATGCTCCTCGACTGGGTGTTCTTCGCTTCGCGGCACAGGATCTCCGAAATTCGCTCGCTGCAGTGGCTGCTGTTTCCGGTGATCTACGCGGTGTACACGTTGATTCGAGGTCCGATCGTCGACTGGTATCCGTACCCGTTCATGGATCCGCGCCACCAGGGCTACCTGGCCCTGTTCATCGGATTTGTCGTGCTGGGCATCGCGATGGCCCTGATGGCGTTGGCAGTCAATGCCGTCGGACGGTTGGGCGCCGGGCTACGCGGCCGGAACGCCCCGCAGTCCTAGCCCGTTTCCGGTGGAGATCACCTGATCGAGTCGGTCGATGTTCGGGTGCTTGCCCGGGTTCGCTCGCGCGTCCTCGGTGTGTTCGGCGAAGATCGTCAGTCCTGCTGTCGCGGCTTCGGGTGTCAGTGCGCCGTAGGCCGCAGCGAGATGGTTGTACACCTTGACCGAGCCGGACTTTCCGGGCTTGTTCTCCACGGTGTCGATGACGTTTCCGTCGGCGTCGAGTACCTCGATGGCGGCCAGATGATCGATGGCGGGCAGTGCTGCAAGATTGTCGGCAAAAGTCATGGTCGACAGATTACGTGTGCGCCCGGAAAGCCGGTGCCGAGCGAGCGCCGTCGTGCGCGGATTTCTGGTGTCGATATAGTCGCAGCACATCGTTTGCACACCAGCATCGTTTGTATTCGAAGGGGACAATGATGGCTTCGGCATTGTGGCACGGGTTCGCGGACATGGGGGCTGTGGAGAAGAACGGCGCGTTTGTCGTCTCTCGCGGTGAGGGCGCGTACATCTGGGACCGTGAGGGCACGCGGTATCTGGATGCGACGGCGGGCCTGTGGTTCACCAATGTCGGGC
>NZ_JAJNCL010000015.1 GCF_021025955.1 Rhodococcus qingshengii
TCATGACCGATGATCAGGTCGCGGAGATGGCAGCAGGGATCCTCGCAGCCCTCGGATGAGTTCAGTTGCGGCGCCGGAAGAGTTTCTCGATTCGGCGCCGCACTGCGTTGGGTGCAGGTTCGAGTTCCAGAACCTCTTGCTCCGACTGCTTGGCGTAGGCCTGGGTGTACCGCTCGTGCAATACCGAGCGAATCTCGTCCGGAGAGTAGGCCCGACGCTGGCGTTCGCCGCGCGCAACGAGGACCCCGGTGGCGGCAATGCCCATGGCACCAGCGAGGCCGACCAGTTTCCAAACGTGCGAGGCCAGCAGAGGAGTAGGGAGTTTCATCCCTCTACGCTAGAGGCATGGACCGACGATTGCTTTCGCAGGTGAGTCTCGACGAGGCCGCCGCGGCGACCCGTACGGGTGACATCTGGATCTTCCGCGGAGAGTCGACCGCCGACCGGGCCATCCAGACGCTGACCAACAGCCCGGTCAATCACGTGGGAATGTCGGTGGTGATCGACGACCTGCCGCCGCTGATGTGGCATGCGGAACTCGGTCACTCGCTGCAGGACATGTGGACTGGACGCTTCCAGCGTGGTGTCCAACTGCACGATCTGAGGTCGGCGGTTCAGGTGTGGGGCGCCAAGTACGGGCAGCGCGGATGGTTGCGCCAGCTCGACCACGAGATCACCCGTGAGCAGGAAGACGCTCTGCTCAAGACGATCGCGCGACTGGACGGCACGCCGTTCCCGTCGACGGCCAAGCTTGCCTCACGCTGGTTCGGAGGCCGGATCCCGAAGCTGCGCAGGAAGTCCGACGTGTCCGCAGTGGCCGTCGAGAGCGCCTACTGCGCCGAAGTGGTTGCCAAAACCTATGAGGCGATGGGTCTGCTTGTCGGTAATCGTCGGATCAACTGGTTCGATCCGGGCAAGTTCTGGAGCGGCGATCAACTGCCGCTTGCACCCGGAGTTGCCCTCGGCGAAGAGATCTCGGTGTCGCTCAGCGCACGCGATCTCGAAGCCGGACGTAATCCGGCCGGGTACTCACAGGGTTCGTGACGGCTCCGCAACTACGCGGCCGCCGACTTCGAGCCACCCTTCGGGGGAGAAGGTGGTGTGAAGCACCGATCCGCGTCCCTGGGTGATGAGCAATGATTTCCTCAGTCGGTCCGTGATGCGCAAAGCTGCCGATCCGGTTGCCTCGTCCTCGGCGATCCCCATCACCGGTGCGAACATGCGTGCGCGGATCGCAGCTTCGAGCTTGTCCTGCCATGCCCACAGATACGAATGATCCGCCTCGTAGTCGGAAGGATCGGCGTCGATGACATCGTCGACCGTGTCCATCGGGTAGATCGCGAATTCCGGTGCCCATTCGGCACGCGCGCGTACCCACGTGAGAGCCCCGGATTGGCGGACGTCGACCCTGCCGGCTGGAACGTCGAGGGAGGTGACGCGGCGGCCCTGCTCGCTCAGCCACCATGTCGCACCGACGGTGGGGTGCCCGGCGAAGGGGAGTTCTGCTGCCGGAGTGAAGATCTGAGCCCGGGCACGCGAGGCGCCGCCTTCCGGAACGTCGATGAAAATGGTCTCGCTGTAGTCGAGTTCCTTCGCGACGGCCTGTCGATCCGATTCTGCAACCGTGGATGCGTCGACGATTCCCAGCGGATTCCCGTGCTTGCCGTTCTCGTCCGTGAAGACCCGGACCACACTCACCTCGATACCCATCGGTCCACCCTAGCGCGCGAAAAGCCCTCCCCACCGTCATGGTGGGGAGGGCTCGTCGAACTGCAGTCAGGTACGAGGATCAGACCTGTGCGGCAGAAAGGATTTCGTTGGCTTCGACAGCCTGTGCGACGCCCGCGACGATGGAACCGGCGCGGATCGCTTCGAAGATGACCTCGCGGTCGACACCTTCCTGGCGGAGGGTGTTCTCGTGAGCTTCGAGGCAGTGGTTGCAGCCGTTGATCGCGGACACTGCAAGCGACCACAATTCGAAGTCGGCCTTGTCGACACCCGGGTTGCCGATGATGTTCATCCGCAGGCCGGCACGAAGATCGTCGTACTTACCGTCGAGGTAGCCCTTGGTGCGGTAGAAGACGTTGTTCATGCCCATGATCGAAGCTGCGCCGAGAGCGGCGTTGTACGCCTCTGCCGACAGGTTGTCGGCAGCCTCGGATGCAATCTCCTTGAGCGTGGACGCAGACTTGGTGGCTGCGGCCGTTGCGAGGAGTGTTCCCCACAACTGCTGCTCGTTCAGGACCGTCGTACGCGCAATGGAACTCAGGTTGAGCTTGAGGTCCTTCGCGTACTCGGGAAGAGAGTTCTTGAGGTTCTCGACGCTCATACTCAGACGCTCGCAGTCAGGAGCTCGCCGGCGTTGATGGTCGGGTCGCCCTTCTTCCAGTTGCATGCGCACAGCTCGTCGCTCTGGAGAGCGTCGAGGACGCGGAGAACCTCGTCGACGTTACGGCCGACGGAACCGGCTGTGACGGAGACGAACTGGATCTCGTTGTTGGGGTCGACGATGAACGTCGCGCGGTCTGCAACGCCGTCGGCGTTGAGGACGCCGGTGGCCTCGGCAAGCTCGCGCTTGAGGTCCGAGAGCATCGGGAAGGGGAGGGTCTTGAGCTCCTCGTGCTGTGCGCGCCACTGGAAGTGCACGAACTCGTTGTCGACGGAAGCGCCGAGAACCTGAGCGTCACGGTCTGCGAACTCTTCGTTGAGCTTGCCGAATGCAGCAATCTCGGTGGGGCACACGAAGGTGAAGTCCTTGGGCCAGAAGAAGACGACGCGCCACTTGCCTGCGTAGTCGTCACTGGTGACGGTGGTGAAGTAGTCATCGGGCTGCTGGGCATCGACCTTGGACAGGTCGCCGCCGATGACAGCCGTCAGGTTGTAAGCGGGGAACTGGTCGCCGATTGTGAGCAGAGCCATGTGTCTCATTCTCCTACGTGTCTCGTGAACAGGAATTTCTTGCGCACACGATCCGGCTGTTCGGACTGTGACGGCCGAACGCGCTGGATCGAGAGGGTTTGTCACCGTCAGCTGGTCGGACGGTTTCGACTGGAGTGTCGAGGTTGTGACCGGCGCTTTTTGGTATGAGTCCATTCTGCATCAAACTGTTCAAAAGGTAAAGGTGATGGGTGGCACTACACTGATAGGCATGTCTGATCAGACTTATCAACCTTCCTTGTCACAGCTGCGTGCCTTTGTGTCGGTGGCCGAGTATCGGCACTTCGGTACTGCCGCAGCACGTTCCGGTGTGAGCCAACCCACACTGTCGCAGGCGCTGGCGGCTCTCGAGGCGGGCCTGGGGGTCAAACTGATCGAACGTAGTACGCGGCGCGTGCTCGTGACTGCGGACGGACAGCGCCTACTCGGTCAGGCCAAGCAGATCCTCGAGGCTGCCGACGGTTTCGTTGCGAGCGCGGCCGGCTCCGGCGACTCTCTGACCGGACCGCTACGCATCGGGCTGATCCCGACCGTTGCGCCATACATCCTTCCGGGGTTGTTGCCGGAGCTGCGCGAGAAGCTGCCGTCGTTGGCACCACAAATAGTCGAGGATCAAACGGCGCGCCTGCTCGATGCGCTGCGATCGGGAGCGCTCGACGTCGCGGTGTTGGCGCTTCCTGCCGGAACGCCTGGCCTGGTGGAAGTTCCTGTGTACGAAGAGGATTTTGTCATGGTCGTGCCGAACGATCATTCCTTGGCCGGACGTCTCGATCTCACAGCGGACGTGCTCGACGCACTGCCGTTGCTCTTGCTCGACGACGGCCACTGCCTGCGCGACCAGACGTTGGATCTGTGCCGTTCCGTAGACGCTCATCCGCTTGCCGGCGACACGCGGGCGACCTCCCTCGCAACGGTCGTGCAGTGTGTGGCCGGGGGACTCGGGGTGACTTTGGTCCCGGAATCGGCTGTTGCCGTGGAGGTTCGACGCGGGGATTTGTCGACGGCGCGTTTCGCGTCGCCGGCTCCAGGTCGCACGATCGGCGTCGTGTTCCGCTCTTCGAGTGGCCGAGCAGAAGGATTCCGTCAGCTGGCCGAGCTGGTCCGTTCGGTCAGCCCGACAGTTCCTCGATGACGTAACTCGCTCGACTTCGACGTGAAAGCTAGTCGAGAGAGCCTTCTTTCACGGCAATGACGGCTCCGGGATTGAGAATTCCCAGCGGGTCGAGCGCATCCTTGACCTTGCGATTGAGGGCCATGACGTCTTCACCCAACTGCGACGGCAGCCAGTCGCGCTTGAGTCGACCGACCCCGTGTTCGCCGGTGATCGTGCCGCCGAGCGCGATGGCGAGATCCATCACCCGTCCGAAGGCGATCTGTGCGCGTTCGGTCATGTCCGGGTCTGCGGGGTCGAAAACGATGAGCGGGTGTGTGTTTCCGTCGCCGGCGTGCGCCACCGTGCAGATCAGGACGTCGAGGTCGTCGGCGATGGCTTCGACCCCGGTTACCAGCTGGGGGAGTGCGCGCATGGGAACACCCACGTCTTCGAGAAGTAGACTTCCCATCGCGAGCACGGCGGGGAAAACCGCCCGCCGTGCTGCCGCAAAAGCGTCACCTTCGGCCTGGTCGTCGGTGGCGAATACCTCGGTGGCTCCGTTGTTTTCGCATGCCTGAACAATCGTCTCGATTTCCAGTACGCCTGCCGCGCCGGGTGCGTCGGACTGCGCGAGCAGCAGTGCATGAGCCTTGCGGTTCAGACCCATGCGTACCGAATCCTCGACGGCGTTGATACTGGCGTGATCCATGAACTCGAGCATCGCCGGACGCATGTTGCTGGTGATCGCCAAGACTGCGTCGGCAGCTTCTTGTACCGAGTCGAACGAGGCCACGACGGTTGATGCGGGCGGCTGCGCCGGAATCAAACGCAACGTGATTTCGGTGATGATGCCGAGAGTGCCCTCGCTGCCCACGAACAGTTTGGTGAGTGAGAGTCCGGCGACGTCCTTGAGAAGGGGACCTCCGAGGCTGACAGCTGTCCCGTCTGCCAGCACGACCCGCAGTCCGAGAACGTAGTCGGTGGTAACTCCGTACTTGACGCAGCAGAGTCCGCCAGCATTGGTAGCTGCATTGCCGCCGATGGAACAGATCTCGAAGGACGAAGGGTCAGGTGGGTACCAGAGTCCGTGTTCTGCGGCGGCTTTCTTGACCTCGGCATTCATCAAGCCGGGCTGAGTAACCGCTACCCGGGCGACCGGGTCGATCGTGATCTTTCGCATTCGCTCGGTGCTGACCACGATGCAACCGTCGACGGCGCTGGATCCACCGGACAGGCCCGAGCCGGCACCTCTGGGCACCACCGGCACGCGGTGGGCGGTTGCCCATCGCATCACTGCCTGGATGTCTTCGGTGCACGTTGCGCGAACCACGGCAGCGGGGTTGCCTGCGGTCGGGTCGGCGGCCCAGTCCTGGCGGTAGCGCGCGGTCAGGTCCGGGTCCACGAGGACAGCTCCCTCTGGGAGCGTCGCTACCAATTCATCGAGGGCTGAAGAACTCGCGGGCGTCATACTCTCATCATGCTCGACGGAGTTCGACGATGCGTCAATTTGCGGACCGCAGCCCGACGATGTCGCGCATGATCAGTTCAGCGTTGTCCGGCAGTGATCTTCCGAGTTGCCGGCCTCGATGCAGTTGGTCCAATCGATCTGACCTTGCACCCAAGGAGGCGGGGTTCGGACGCTCGTAGTCGCACTGGTGTCGGGACGAGTAGTGCCCGCAGGGAAAAGCTACTGAATCCCTAGCGGCCCTTCTGCTTTCCGGAGAACCGGCCACCCGAACTCTTGGTCCCACCGGACTTCCCGCTACCCGATTTGCCGCCTGCCTTGGCCTTGCCGGAACCGGCGTTGCGTCCGGATATGTTCTTTGCGGTGCCGGCGCCCTTAGCTTTCTGACCGTTCTTGGCAGCTTCTGCGCGTCGCTCGCGGGCCGCGATCTTGGCCTTGACGGAGCCCTTGATCTTCTCCGCCGGCTCACCGTTTCGGCCGCGGGAACTCTGTGCCGTGCGGCCCCGCACGATGCCGATCAGTTCCTCGACCAGATCTGTGGTCTTGGACTCCATCCACGCCAAAGCCACGGGAGCCTCGGGAGCACCGTCCACCGGACGGAAGGTCAGGTCCTTGCGATGGTGGAACCGCGCCAGCGAATGGGGTACGACGACAACTCCGACGCCGGCGGCTACCAATTCGATGGCATCGGCGATGGTCGAGGGTCGCTCGGCGGCGGCCTTGCCTGGACGTGTCGGCCAGTCGAGTCTGTCGTCGAGCGGATCGAGCACTATCTCGTCGGCCAAGTCGTCAACGGAGATCTGATCGACAGTGGTGAACACGTGATCTTTCGGTACCACCACTACCGGGGTTTCCGCATACAGCGAGATAGCGCTGATACCGGTCCGGTCGATCGGCAGGCGAACCAAACCTGCATCTGCTTCACCTGCGCGAAGTGCAGCTTCGAGTTCGAGAACCGGGAACTGAACGAGTTCCAGACGCACCTCGGGAAGCCGCTCGTGCCACACCCGGACCCACTTTGTGGGCGTCACCCCCGGGGCGTACGCGAGTCGAAAAATTGCCTGACTATCCGCGTCTGTCACCAGGCAAGGCTACCGCCTTGGTAAAAGCACCCGTATCGGCTGGTTACTCTTGTTGCATGACGTCGAACAAAACTCCCCAGACGATGAAGCCGACGACGGCTGCCAAGAAGCTGGGTGTGTACCTGGAAGCAACACCTGCGCAGTTCCAGGAAGGCGACGTGACTCGTGACGAGCTGACCGCTCTGCAGACCGATCCGCCGGAGTGGCTGCTCGAGCTGCGACGCACCGGACCGCACCCGCGCCCGGTCATCGCCGCCAAGCTGGGCATTTCGATCGCCGGCCTCGCTCGCGGTGGCGTCGAAGAAGCACTCACCACGGATCAGATCGCCGCACTCCTCGAAGAGAAGCCCGAATGGCTCGAGAAGGAACGCGCTGTTCAGGCCGACGTGCGGGCCGAGAACGTTCGTATCAAGGAAAAGCGCGCTGCGCGTCGTAACCAGCCGCGGAAGGCTCGAAGGGGCTGACGCGACCTGTGCGCCTTTCTGGTAGCGCCGACTACCAGAAAGGCGCACAGGCGCTAGCCTTCTACGACGCTCAACTCGTCGAACACGATTTCACCCGCGGCATCCGATTCCGGGATGTCGACGACGGCAAGCAGTGCCCATCCGTGATCGCCCTCCGGATCCTCGAGCACCTGCCGCACCCGCCAGAACTCACCCTCTTCGGTGACTTGGAAGAGCGCCGGCCCGCGCGCCGATGGTCCGGTTCCGATGGTTGCGTACTCCTCGAAGTACGGCAGAAGTTGCTCTTCCCACTCGGCGGCGTCGATACCGTCCTCGAGGTTTTCCAGCTCGTTCCACTGCCGACGCGACGCGAGATCGATGCGTCGGAACATCGCATTGCGCACCATGACGCGGAATGCGCGCGGGTTCGCCGAGATGGGACGGGGAATGTCGGCGCCGAACGCAACCTCTTCCGTGTCTGCCTCGGCTCCGGGGTCGGTGAGTGACTCCCACTCGTCGAGCAGACTCGAGTCGACCTGACGGATCAGCTCGCCCAACCACTCGATGATGTCTTCGAGTTCCTCAGTGCGCGCTTCGGTCGGGACGGTCTGTCGCAGCGCGCGGTAGGCGTCGGCGAGGTAGCGCAGGACGAGACCCTCGGACCGGGTGAGTCCGTAATGGCTGATCAATTCGGCAAACGTCATGGCGCGTTCGATCATGTCGCGCACCACGGACTTGGGGGAGAGGGCGAACTCGGTGATCCACGGGTGGCCACCCCGGTACATTTCGAAAGCCGGGAACAGTAAGTCCGACAACGGTTTCGGCCAGGTGACCTCTTCGAGAAGCTCCATGCGCTCCTCGTACTCGATGCCGTCGGCCTTCATCTGTGCCACCGCTTCGCCGCGGGCGAAGTGCTGCTGCGCCATCAGAACCTGACGCGGATCGTCGAGCGTCGATTCGATGATCGAGACGACATCGAGTGCGTAACTGTCGGATTCGACGTCGAGAAGTTCGAATGCCGCCAAGGCGAACGGTGAGAGTGGCTGGTTCAAGGCGAAGTCGCGTTGGAGGTCCATCGTCAACCGAGCCATGCGGCCGTACTCGTCGGGTTCGTCGAGGCGTTCCACGATGCCGGCGCTGAGCAATCCGCGATACAGCGAGATCGCTTTGAGGATGTGCTTGCGTTGCGCCGGACGCGATTCGTGGTTGTCCTCCAACAGATGCCGCATCGCGTCGAAGCAGTTGCCCGGTCGGGCAATGACATTGAGCAGCATCGAGTTGCTGACCGAGAATCGCGACACCAACGGTTCGGGTGATGCTGCGACCAGGCGGTCGAACGTCGCTTCGCTCCAGGACACAAACCCCTCGGGAGCCTTCTTGCGTTGAATCTTCTTGATCTTCTTCGGATCGTCGCCGGCCTTGGCGACAGCCCGCAGATTCTCGACTTCGTGTTCCGGTGCCTGGACGACAACGGTGCCCATCGTGTCGTAGCCCGCACGACCCGCGCGGCCGGCGATCTGATGGAACTCGCGGGCTTTCAGATGCCTAGTGCGGACACCGTCGTACTTGGCGAGACCGGTTAGCAGCACCGTGCGGATCGGGACGTTGATGCCGACGCCCAGAGTGTCGGTACCGCAAATCACCTTGAGAAGCCCGTCCTGCGCGAGAACTTCGATGAGCCGTCGGTACTTGGGCAACATGCCCGCATGGTGAACGCCGATGCCGTGCCGGACCAGGCGAGAGAGTGTCTTTCCGAACCCTGTGGTGAAGCGGAAACCGCCCAGCGCTTCGGCGATCGCTTCCTTCTCTTCTTTGGAACAGAAGTTGACGCTCGTCAGTGCCTGGGCGCGTTCGAGCGCGGCGGCCTGCGTGAAATGCACGATGTAGACGGGGGACTGATTGGTGGTCACCAGATCTTCGATGGTTTCGCCGACTGGTGTGGTCGCGTACGAGAACATCAAAGGCACGGGGCGTTCCGTGCCGGAGACGACGGTGGTGGGTTTTCCGGTACGGCGCGTCAGATCCTCGGCAAAAAAGTCGACCTCACCGAGGGTTGCCGACATCAACAGGAACTGCGCGTGTGGCAACTCGATGAGCGGAACCTGCCACGCCCAACCTCGATCGGGTTCGGAGTAGAAATGGAACTCGTCCATCACGACCTGGCCGATATCGGAGTTCGGGCCCTCTCGCAGTGCAAGATTCGCGACGATCTCTGCCGTCGCACAAATGATCGGCGCCGACGAGTTCACGGCGGCATCACCGGTCATCATGCCGACGTTCTCGGCACCGAAGACCTCACACAGTGCAAAGAATTTCTCGCTCACCAGCGCCTTGATCGGCGCTGTGTAGTACGTGCGCTTGCCGAGCGACATTGCATAGAAATGTGCGCCGATCGCCACCATCGATTTGCCTGACCCGGTCGGCGTCGCAAGGATCACGTTTGCACCCGAGACCAACTCCATGACGGCCTCTTCCTGGGCCGGATAGAGCGTCAAACCTCGTTCGATGGTCCACGAAGAGAAGGCGTCGAAAACGGAATCAGGATCCGCGTTGTCGGGGAGAAGTTCCGTCAGCAGCACTCGTACAGGCTAGCCGCAACCGCGGATCAGGTTGCGCTTCGCTCGTCCGAGCCCATGGCGTCGAGCACTGCCATGCGGGTGGACGACGTTCCGGTGATGGTGTTCTCGCCGACTCCGGAGATCAGCATGTGACGCCAGCGGGCCTCGTCGAAGACGAGTGGTGCGGTGCTGGAAAGAAAATCTTCGACGATCTGCAGGAAACGCATCGGATCGTCGCGGAACGGGAAGTGGCCCGAGCCGCGGAAGATTTCGAGACGTGAGTTCGGCATCGCCGCGTGCGCGAGGTGAGCGTGGGAGACGGGAATGACGGAGTCGTCGTCGCCCCAGATCAGTTGAACCGGCAGATTCTCGGTCAGATAACAGCGGTCGAGCATTGTGACGACCTGCCCGCGCCAGTCCACGACTGCCCGCAGCGTACGAAGGTAGGCCTCGTAGGCCGTGGGGTCGGGGAGATCAGCGAGCACGCGAATCAGGTCGGGTGTGTCGTGCAGCATGGTGCCGGGACGTAGATTTGAACCGTGGACGACACCGGCAAGGTTTCCGGCCATCCGGACGAGCGGCATCGCGCCAGGTATCCGGAGCAGTTTGACGACCTCGTTGACCACCGGAACGGACATGAGGCGCAGCAACGGGTGGACGTCCTTGGTGACGCCACCGGCCGAGACCAGCACGAGGCGATCCACCATGTGTGGGAATTGGTAGGAGAACTGCATCGCGACGCCGCCGCCGAGCGAATGCCCGATGACGGTGACGTGCTCGATGCCGAGCGTCGACAGAAGATCCCGCATGCCGTTGGCGTACGCGGCTACCGAGTAATCCGCGCGTGGCTTGTCGGAGCGGCCGTGACCCAACAGGTCAGGTGCGATGACCGTGTACTTCTTGGCGAGGTGGGGAATGATCTCGGTCCACGTCGACGAATTGTCGCCGATTCCGTGCAGGAGCAGTACTGCCGGACCCTCGCCGGCTATCCGAAATGCGCGTCGGTAGCCGTGAATCGTCCGGAACATCATCCGCGGTTCCTCGTCGGGGACCGGTCGGAGCTGACGGTTCCGTGGTCTGCTCATGTCGCCTCCTGGCTCGGCGTGTGACCACGTTGACTGTCTGCTCCAGTTGTTGAGCCGTCAACGAAAATCACACAGAGTTTGAGGCTATCCGACGGATGTGTCCTGAACAACAGCCCAGGTAACGGAGGGGTTGCGGAATGCGCACAATGTCGAATTATGCGCCCTGCCCGTCACAATTTCGTCAGTTGTCGCCTCGATCGAGGTCTCCAGCTGAGCCGAAGTCGTCATTCCCCGCCTGTTCGGCCAGGAACTTTTCGAACTCTGCGCCGATCTCGTCACCGCTGGGAAGGTCGGCCTCGCCGGCCAGAAGGGACGACTGTTGTTCCTGAGCGGCGACAAAAGTGTCGTATTGCCGCTCCAAAGCGTGGACTACAGTCTGAACTTCTTCGTTCCCGGCTATGTGCTCGTTAACCTGTTCCCGAACGCGCGCCGCGGCCTCACCCAGCGCAACCAAGGGCAATTCCAGATCCGAAACCTCGGAAACGTTTTCGAGCAAAGTCTCTGCGGCGCCCGGGTAATCCGTTTGCGCGAGATAGTGGGGGACATGCACCGAAAAGCCCATCGCCTCGTGCCCGTGCTGAGACATACGCAGCTCGAGCAGTGACGATGCGCTGCCGGGAACCTGTAGTTCACCTGACCAACGCTGATGGTCCTGGATCAGGTCCTTGTTGGTCGAATGTGCTGTCACGCCCAGCGGTCGGGTGTGCGGGATTGCCATCGGAATCGCGTTGAGCCCGATGGTTCGACGCACACCGAGCTGTTCGGACAACAGACGAACGGCTGTGGTGAACCGCTCCCACTTGAGGTCCGGTTCCATCCCTGCAAGCAGCAGGAACGGTGTGCCGGCCGTATCGCGCAGTGCGTACAGATTGAGCGCCGGAGCGTCGTAATCGGAGAAATGATCGGCCTTGAACGTCATCGTTGGTCGACGCGAGCGGTAGTCGATCAGCTCGTCGACAGCAAACGACGCGACAAGCTCGGTTTCCAGGCTTTCCCGCAGATGCGTCGTCGCCAATTTCACGGCGTGACCGGCGTCGGAGTAACCCTCGAGTCCGTGAATCAGGATCGGTCCCTGGCCGTCGGCAGCCGCCAACTGGGGCGCCGGAAATTCCAGCTCGTACATCCTCGACTGTTCGTCCATCGCAGTCCCCTTCGCTCTTCGGTCTTGATCTCAAGTGTCCACTATCGGCGCACGCTCGACAGCATCGGAGTCGGGTGCCCGACAGCACTGGATCAGACGTTCATCGGTAAGAACACCGAGTCGGTGACCGATCATTCCCGATCCGACGAGACGGGGCGTTCGCCGAGAGCGAAGCCGAGCGGTATCTTTCGACACTTGGCCTGGGCGTTCGGTAGATGTCGGGTGCGCGGCTTCGGACATGGCAGAGTGGAACACAAGGTCGGCACGGCTGATTTGTCCGAAATGGATTGGTCGATTGTCGGGATCGGTCGAGTGCGGAGGCTTACATGCGGGTGTGTCCACGATCGTCCAGGCGAGTGGCCGCATGCTCCCTTGCGGCGGTGGCCGCGGTTACACTACTCGCGGGCTGCTCCGGGTCGGTCCAAGGAGCACCCGTTCCGGACTCCGCGCCGGCGACTGCCGGTGTGACCGAAAGCGGCTCAGCGGCGCCGAGTACGACGGCTGCCCCCAAATCCTCGTCGCCGAAATCTGCTTCTCCGAAAGCGGCGGCACCGTTGTCCGAACTCCTGCTGACTCCCGAGGAATTTCCCGAGCCCTTCGGTGCTGTTGTGCTGCCCCCGCAGGCCGTTCCGATGGCAGCGCCGGATCTAGTCGGCGTCCCACGCGGTTCCACCGTCGATCCATCCGAATGTGAGCCACCGGAACAGGATTACGGTCCGAACGGGACCGTGATGGCAGTCGGGACCGACAACGCGACGAGGGCAACGATTTCGGTCGAACTCACCAAGGTCGACGCACCCCTGGACGAGTTGGAAGCGCAAACTCGCCAATGCCCGTCCATGACTGTCACTGCGAACGGCGTCACCACTACAGTGACGACAGAAATTCTTCCGCCGTCGCCGATCGATGCCGACAAGACGATGTCACTTCGCCGCACTGTCGTTTCCCCCCAAGCCGCAGCCGGCGATCAGACGATGCTGACGTTGATCGCGCAGGTCGGCGACGTGCGGGTAGCGACAACACTGATGACGTTCGGTTCTGCGGCACCGTCGACAGCACCGCTGGATCAAGCGTTCACGGCAGCGGTACAGAAGGTCAAAGCAAGTAAGTGATGTCGCAGCACACAGGTCCGACAAGTAGCGGAACTGCTCGGTGCGGCGCGGTACTTGGTCCCCAACACATGCGGTAGTCCACAGATAACTTCGACGCAGCTGTTTTCCCTGGTCGAGCAGACTGCCGGGTCGGGGTGATCAGCGACGGTCTGTGCATGACAACATCACCTCTTCCGGGAGAATTCGAATTCTCCGACGACGACCTTTCCGCCCTTCTCGGATGCGTCGAACGCGTCTCCGATCCAGGGGAATTGATCGCGGCAATACCCGCACTCCTGGGCTTCCATCCATCCAACTCTGTGGTTGCGCTGTCTCTGATGGGCGCCTCCGCCTCGACGCTCGGCCCGGTGATGCGGCACGACTATTTTCCCAGTGTCAGGGGAAAGCCCGCGAGGCAGATGAGCGCGGCGCTGCGCCAGTTCGCCGCTGTCTGTGACGGGGAAGGCGCGCGTGCGGTAGTTCTCGTGGTGATCACCGATTGCTCGGCAGCTGAAACTCTCATCGATGAAACCATCGAGCTGGCCGAGGTATTCGAAGACATGCTCGGCGGAACCTGCGTCGAGCTGGCCGACGTATTGTGCACGGCCGCAATAGAATCTGGCCAGCCGTGGACGAGCGTCACGCGTTCGATTCACCGCGGCACCCTGCCCGACCCGGCATCTTCGTCGGTTGCGGCTGCACAGGTGTTGGGCGGCAGGGTCATTCGCCGTTCGCGTGAGGAACTGGTCCGGTGGGTACACGGTGCCGCTCGCAATCACGACACGATTGCCCGACTGATCGCGAGCCGACGAGAATCGAGTGCGTACAGCGAGGGGCCGAGCGGTGAAACCGCAGTTCAGCGCCGGGTCGATCTGGTGTTGGAACATGTCCGCCGTGTTGAGGCAGGCACTCGCTGCCCTGACCCGCAGGAATGCGCCGATCTGGTGGTCGCTTTGACGGACGTACACGTGCGCGACGTGGTGTTGGGATTGGCGATCACGTCAGTTGCGGCACATGCTGAGCATTTGTGGCTCGTACTCACCCATGAAGTACCGTCTCCCGAACGAGCTTGGCCGGCAACACTTCTCGGGTTCTTTGCATACGTTCGCGGGGACGGCCCTCTGGCGGGTGTCGCGCTGTCGGCCGCACTGTCGGCCGATTCGGAACACACTTTGGCCGGATTGCTGGATCTTTCCCTTCAATCCGGCGTGCGCCCCGACGGGATCCGCGACCTCGCGGCCGTCGGATTGTCCATCGGGGAATCGCTCGGAATCGCCGGCTTGCCGCCGGCACTGCCGAGTGGAAGCTAGCGAGCAGCGTGCGAGCGGTCGCCCAGATCCTGGAGGAACTGCCATGCATCGGCGACGATGACGTCGAGATCGGTACGCGTGGGCGTCCAACCCAACTCGGCAATGGCCTTGTCGCTCGATGCGATCAGCACGGCCGGATCACCCAGGCGTCGTGACGCGTCTTCGACGTTGATCGGCAGGCCGGTGACCCGCGCACAGGCAGCGATTACCTCGCGCACGCTGAAGCCGGCACCACTTCCGAGGTTGTAGATGCGGTGCTCGCCGGGAACCGAGGATTCGAGAGCCAGGAGATGCGCTTCGGCGAGGTCAAGCACGTGGATGTAGTCGCGTACTGCGGTTCCGTCCGGCGTGGGCCAGTCGGTTCCGAAGACCGAGATCTTGTCTCGCTGCTCGAGCGCGACCTGCAGGACGAGCGGAATCAGGTGGGTTTCGATCACCCGGTTCTCGCCGGCGGACTTGTACGCGCCCGCGACGTTGAAGTAGCGCAAGCTGGTCGCGCCGAGGCCGTGGGCGATCGAGTACGAGGTGATCGCATGATCGATCGCGAGCTTGGTCGCGCCGTACGGATTGGTAGGGCGGGTCGGAGCGGCCTCCACGATCGGGGACTGCTCCGGCTCGCCGTACGTTGCGGCGGTGGAGGAGAACACGAGGCGGGGAGTACCGGAGATGCGAATCGCCTCGAGCAAGTCGATGGTCGTGACGACGTTTCCGCGCCAGTACTTTTCGGGGTGCAACACCGATTCGCCGACCAGCGACTGTGCCGCGAAGTGAAGTACGCCGTCGAAAACCGGTGAACCCGCACTGCCGAGGACCTCGGCGGCCAGAGCCCCCGCGTCCCCTTCGATGAACTCGGCACCGGCAGGCACCGCGTCGGCATTTCCGGTGGAGAGGTCGTCGATGACGACAACTTCGTGTCCACGCTCGAGCAACACAGTGCTGCACACACTGCCGACGTAACCGGCGCCGCCGGTGACCAGGAGTTTCATCTACTACTTCCTCAGACCTGCTTGACCTGAACGGCGTGAGCCATTTCCTCGGACAGGTCGAATCCGCTGTGACCCGGCACGATGATGGTCACCGAGCCCGGACGGGTTTCGACCGTCACCCTGGCGTCGGGAACGACGCCGGCGTCACGCAGCTGCGCGATCACCTCGGGATCGGACTGCACGTGCTCGGCGAGTCGCCGAACGACCACAGCTGTCTGTGCGCCGTGCGGAATATCGGTCAGGCGCACCAACGTTTCGGTGGTGGCAACCGGGCCGTCGAGTCCCAACTGGTCCAACCCCGGAATCGGGTTGCCGTAGGGCGACGTCGTGGGGTTGTTCAGAACGACGACGAGCCGACGCTCGACCTCCTCGCTCATCACGTGCTCCCAACGGCATGCCTCGGCATGTACGTCTTCCCATTTGAGACCGATGACGTCCACCAGCAGGCGCTCTGCCAACCGGTGCTTACGCATGACAGAGATCGCGAGATCGCGACCCTTGTCGGTGAGTTCCAGATGTCGATCGCCGGCGACCATCAGCAAGCCGTCGCGCTCCATACGCGCAACTGTCTGGCTGACGGTGGGTCCGCTCTGTTCGAGCCGTTCGGCGATCCGCGCCCGGAGTGGGACTACGCCCTCTTCTTCCAAGTCGTAGATCGTCCGGAGATACATCTCCGTGGTGTCGACTAGATCCTTCACACTCAACCCCTTCGTCAGTTGATCATTCTACCGTTCAGTTCATGGTTCCGGTGCCGCCTCCACCGCGGCGAGTCCAGCGCGTGTCCGAATTGGATTCGTCTCACTCGATCTCGGTCTCCGTAGCGGGCCACGAGTGTGGTGTGCGGCACGAAACGAGAAGGAAGTAGCGTGATCCCATGACCGCGTCGATCAGATCTGACGGGGACCCCGCGGCGTCTCGAGCGAATCGAGTCGTGGTGTGGAGTCCGGAGTACCTGAGCTATCGGTGGAGCGCCGATCACCCGATGAATCCCACCCGTCTGGATCTCACGATGGCGCTCTCGCGAAGCCTCGGACTTCTCGAGGGCATCGAGTTTCTCGAACCGAGCGCAGCGTCCGATGCCGACCTCCTCAGAATCCACACACCGGCATATCTTGCAGCGGTCAAAGACGCGGGTAACTCTGCGAACAACGGTGTGAGCGGCCAGGATGTTCCCCATGGGCTGGGTACCGAGGACAACCCCGTGTTCCCGCACATGCACGAAGCGAGTGCGATCCTCGCCGGCGGTTCGTTGGCCGCAGCGCAGGAAATCGCTTCGGGACGTACGCGTCGTGCGGTCAGCATCGGCGGCGGCATGCACCATGCGATGGCGGATTGGGCTTCGGGATTCTGCGTCTACAACGATGCGGCTGTGGCGATTTCGTGGCTGCTCGACAACGGTTACGACCGCATCGCCTACATCGACGTCGACGCTCACCACGGCGACGGTGTGCAACATGCGTTCCTCGGGGACCCCCGGGTACTCACGGTCTCGCTGCACCAGCATCCGGCAACGTTGTGGCCCAACACCGGGTGGTCGAGCGAAGTCGGCGACGGCGCGGCCGAAGGTACAGCGGTGAACATCCCGGTGCTGCCCGGGACCGTCGACGCGTTGTGGCTGCGCGCTTTTCACGCTGTCGTCCCGGGTGCCATTGCAGCCTTCCGCCCGCAGATCATCATCAGTCAGTGCGGAGTGGATTCGCACCGCGAGGACCCGCTCGCGGACCTCGCCCTCACCGTCGACGGTCAGCGTGCCGCGTTCCTGGCGATGCGTGACCTCGCCGACCGCTACTCCGAGGGGCGGTGGCTGGCGGTCGGCGGCGGGGGATACGGACTGGTTCGCGTCGTGCCGAGGGCCTGGACCCACCTGATCGCGGCCGCGCTCGATCGCGAGATCGACGTCGACACAGCTGTCCCCGAAGACTGGAAGGACTCGACGAAACTTCGTGCGCCGAGCGTCGACCTCCCGCCGACCATGGGCGACGGCGGCGATGTCGCTTACACGCCGTGGGACGGCCCGGGTGGTACACCGGAGACAGGTGTCGCTTCGGTAGATCGTGCGCTCACCCGCATCGACTCGGCGATCATCGCGACGCGCCGCGCTTCGTTCCCGCTACTCGGACTCGACCCGGAGGATCCCCGTGACTGAACAGTCCGATACCGAAGCAGCCGGCGCCGGAACGAGCGGCGAGGCTCCCGCGACCGATCCCGCCCACACATATCCGCATTCGTGGGTAGTCGACGTCCTCGCCTCCGACGGGGGCGCTGTGGCGCTGCGACCCATCGTTCCCGAGGATGCGGACAAGCTCGTCGAATTCCACGGCAAACTCTCCGAGCGCACACGGTACCTGCGGTACTTCGGCCCGTACCCCACGATGTCGGCGCGCGACGTCAAGAATTTCACGACTGTCGACCACCACAATCGCGTCGCGTTCGTGATGATGCTCGGCGACGAGATCATCGCGGTGGGCCGATACGAGCGACTCCTAGACGTAGGGGACGGCAAGTCTGCCGAGGTCGCCTTTGTCGTCGCCGACGCACACCAGGGGCGCGGCCTCGGACCGATCCTGCTCGAATACCTGGCAGCAGCAGCGGCCGAGAACGGCCTGACGATGTTCGTCGCCGAAGTCCTCTCCGAGAACCGCAACATGGTGACGGTGTTCCGTGAGGCTGGTTACCAGGTGAGTCGCTCGTTCGACGGCGGCGTGCTGCGACTCGAATTTGCGATCGACCCGACAGAAGCGCTTGTTTCGGTACGTAATTCGCGGGAGCGGGCAGCCGAAGCGCGCAGCATGGGTAACGTACTCAGTCCACGATCGGTGGCCGTGATCGGCGCATCGGCGGACCCTGCCAAGGTGGGTAACGCAGTGTTGACCAACCTGCTGCGCGGCGGATTCACCGGACCTGTTTACCCCGTCAATGCCGAGCATCGGTCGGTGCACGGGGTGCGGGCGTACCCGACTGTTCGTGACATCCCCGACGACGTCGACCTGGCTGTCGTGGCGGTTCCTGCGGAATCCATCAATTCGGTACTTGACGACTGCCTCGACAAGGGCGTCAAAGCGCTGGTGGTCGTCTCGTCCGGCTTCAGTGAGAGTGGTCCGGACGGGCGCTCGTCCGAACGCAAACTGGTCCACGCGGCCCGTGCCCACGGAATGCGTCTCATCGGTCCGAATGCTCTGGGGGTGGCGAACAACGACCCGGCGATTTCGTTGAATGCGACGCTGGCGCCGGTTTTGCCGGTGGCAGGCAACGTGGGCTTCTTCTGTCAGTCCGGCGCGCTCGGTATCGCCATTCTCGATGAGGCTGCGCGCAGCCGAATCGGATTGTCCGCCTTCGTTTCTGCCGGTAACCGTGCGGACGTCTCGGGCAACGACCTTCTGCAGTACTGGGATTCCGACCAGTCCACCGAAGTAGTACTTCTCTACCTGGAGAGCTTCGGCAACCCCCGAAAGTTCTCCCGCATCGCTCGTCGAGTTGCGCGGAAGAAGCCGATCGTCGCGGTCAAGAGTGGTCGGCACGCGGTTCCGCCGGTGCTTGCCGCCACCGGAGTCGAGATCGACGATTCGATCGTCCGCGCCCTCTTCGAACAGGCCGGCGTCATCCAGGTCGGCTCCATCTCACAGTTGTTCGACTGTGCACTGCTCTTCGGGTATCAGCCGTTGCCGGCCGGTCCACGGCTTGCCGTCATCGGCAATTCGACTGCGCTCGGGGTCCTGGCTGCGGACGCCGCCCGCAGTGAAGGTTTGCAGGTCAGCGACCCGGTCGACCTTGGCGCACAGGCGAGCCCGGAACTGTTCGCCACTGCCGTGCGCGACGCGTTGGCGTCGTTCGACGTCGATGCCGTCATCGCCGTCTTCGTTCCTCCCGTTGCGATACCGGTCGAGCCGTTCGCGAAAGCGCTCAAAGACGCGGTGGCCGGCTCGGACAAGCCGATTCTCACGACATTCCTCGCGGCCGAGGGTGTGCCGGACGTCCTGGCGGTCCGTGACGAAGTCGGTAACCCGACCCGCGGTTCGGTGCCGTCCTACCCGGGGCCAGAGCGTGCCGCACTGGCGTTGGCGAGGGCTTGGCGTTACGCGGAGTGGCGCAGCAAGCCTGCGTCGAAGGTTGTCCGCCCTGTGGGTATCGACTCCGAACGAGCCCAGAAGATGGTGGCCGATTGGCTTGAAAACTCTCCTGGGCGTTGGCTTTCGGACGTGGAAGCGGCGGCTCTCCTCGAGTGCTACGGCGTCGCCGTCGTCGAATTCCGTTCGGTCCTGAGCGAAGACGAAGCTGTAGAGGCAGCGGATGCGGTTGGTTATCCGGTCGCGGTCAAGGCAACCGGCGAAATGTGGCGTCATCGACCGGATCTGGGCGGCGTCAGGCTGGACCTGAGTGGACCGGAATCTGTGCGCCTCGCGTACCGCGACCTTGCGGCCGCGTCCGGTGAACCGCTGTTGCACGTGCAGAAAATGGCGACCAAGGGCATCGGATGTGTGGTCGGTGTCCAGGACGACCCGTCGTTCGGCTCGCTGATTTCGTTCGGGCTCGCCGGTGTGATCTCGGATCTCCTCGGCGACCGTGCCTATCGTGTGCTGCCACTCACCGAGGACGCTGCAACGGAATTGATCGACGCGCCCAAGGCAGCGCCGCTTCTATCCGGATATCGCAACGCCGTTCCGGTCAACAAGGGTGCGTTGGTGGATCTGGTTCAGCGCATCTCGGCGCTGGCCGACGACCTTCCCGAAGTCCGCGAACTGGCCTGCGAGCCGGTACTCGCTTCGGCCACGGGAGCGGAGATCACCGATTCACGCGTCCGAATCGGACCCGAACCGAGCGCAATCGACCTTGGGCCAAGGCGGTTGCGGTAGATACAGCGGTTGCGGTAGATACGGCGTTTACGACAGGCGCAGCGAACAACACCTGCCACCGCACATTTCCCGAGGGGGAGGGAAATAGCGGTGGCCGGTGCTTTGTGCGGTGCGTCAGCGCGAGTGGTGTGGCGCGCCCACGCACGTGCTGTGTTGATCAGACGGCAGCGTTGATCAGCTGGCGTATGACCGCAGTTTCTCGGCGCGATCACCGACACGGAGCTTGCCCATGACCTCACGCTCGATCTGACGAACCCGCTCGCGCGAGAGACCGAAGAGCTTGCCGATCTGATCGAGGGTGCGGGGCTGGCCGTCGTCGAGACCGTAGCGAAGTCGGATGACCTGCTGTTCACGCTCGTCGAGCGTCCCGAGCACGCTGCGCACATCGCTGTGGAGCAGACCGGCGATGACGGCATTTTCAGCTGAGGTCGCCTCGGAATCTTCGATGAAATCGCCCAAGGGCGCTTCTTCGTCGTTGCCCACAGGCATGTCCAGGCTTACCGGGTCGCGGCTGTGGTCGAGCAGGTCGGCGATCTTGTGCGCCGGGATGCCCGACTCTTCGGCCAACTCGTCGTCTGTCGCTTCGCGCCCGAGCTGCTGGTGCAGTTCGCGCTTGATGCGGGCGAGCTTGTTGACCTGCTCCACGAGGTGGACTGGGAGCCGGATGGTGCGGCTCTGATCAGCCATTCCGCGGGTGATCGCCTGACGGATCCACCAGGTGGCGTACGTCGAGAACTTGAAGCCCTTGGCGTAGTCGAACTTCTCCATGGCACGGATGAGTCCGAGGTTGCCTTCTTGAATGAGATCGAGGAGCGGCATGCCGCGGCCGGTGTAGCGCTTGGCCAGCGACACGACGAGTCGCAGGTTCGCCTCCAGGAGGTGGCTACGCGCCGACTGTCCCTCGCGAACGATCGTTGCGAGATCCCTCTTCTTGGCGACTGTCAGGCGCTTTCCCGTGGCAAGAACGTGGCTGGCGTACAGCCCCGCTTCGATTCGCTTCGCCAGTTCGACCTCGTCTGCTGCTGTCAGCAGTGCGGTACGACCGATCCCGTTCAGGTAGACGCGGACCAGGTCTGCGGCCGGGCTCTGGGCGTCCAGATCTGCGGCGCTCGGACGAATGCGAGTAGTGGTGCTGGGGCTTGTCATGACTTGCCTCCCTATCGGCGGTCTCTCACACAGTTCAACGTGTGAGAGTTCCGGGAAAGTTCCCGTACCGATTTCCGCTAAATCGCCGTGACCTGCAGTTATTTCCCCGTCGTCCTGAGAAGTTGCTGAGAACACAAAAATCTGCAACTCACCGGGAACTCAATTCGTGGCGGGAAGCACCAACCCGTGACGGACCAGCGAGACCAGCAATGTGACGACCGCCTCACGTAGCTGGTCCGGGTCTTCGCCGTTCGCAGCAGCAAGAAGTTCCACCAGTTCGTCGACCACCAATCCGTCCGCTCGGAGCCCAGCGAGCAGCGCAGCACCGAGCTCGTCGATCTCGTGCTGCCAGTGCGGTCCGTTGCCGCGGTGCACACGCGTGACCACTTGCTGCCATCCCTCGTCGCCGGGGAGGTAGACGCGTTCGAGAGCCGTGTCCGGATCGAGGACGAATCGTTCCTCGAGGACGTCGTGTTCACGCAACCAGGCAAGACGATCGAAGTACGCCGACGACTCGGCCCCGAGCGGGTCCGAGAACCCGTGCATGAGGTCCTCGGCCATCAGATCGGTGGGGAAGTCGGTACGCCGGAGGAAGACGAACCCGAATCCGACGCCTTCGACGTCGGCTTCTTCGAGGTGGTCAAGCCAGGCGTTCGCCCTGGACGCCGTTTCCGGGTCCCGTGGATCCTGCCCGCCGTCCTTGAGCCACGTTCCGACATACAGAGCCGGATCCGCCACGTCGCGCTGCACGACCCAGGCGTCGACTCCGTGCGCCGGCAGCCACGACGCGATCCGAGAACGCCAGTCTTGCCCTTCGATGTGTACCCACGACGCCAACAGCGCTGCCGTGCCGCCGGGGTTCAGGTAGTCGATCGAGCGCGAGATCATCAATTCGCTCGCACCGTCGAGATCGAGGCCGGAATCGCGGTACGTGTGATGGACGCGTGCCTCGCCGACGACAAACGGGGGATTGGCGACCACCTGGTCGAAGGTTCGACCCTCGACGGGTTCGAACCAGGACCCTTGAAGGAGTTCGACGTCGAGTCCGTTGAGCGCCATGGTCGCGGCCGTCAGATCGACCGCGCGTTGATTGATGTCTGTTGCCGTGACCGAATCGGCATACGTGTTCGCGTGCAGGGCTTGGATGCCGCATCCCGTGCCGAGGTCGAGCACGCTGCCGACCCTCGCGGTGGGCGTGGCCTGCAACAAGGACAGCGATGCATGGCCGACACCGAGCACGTGATCGGCTGTGGCCTTCTTCGGGCGGATTCCGCCGTCGAGATCCGAGATCACCCAACGATCGCCGTCGCCGACGTCGATGGGGCGAAGATCGACCGCGGCCCGCACCAGCGGGTTCTCACTGTCGAAGTTCTCGCCTTCGAGCAGACCGGCGTCGACGCACTGCGCCACCGTCAACGGAGCCAGCGCCGCAGCAACATCGGCCGCGGGGCAGTCATCTGCGAGAAGGAACAGTCTGATGAGAACGCCCAGGTCCCCGTGTTCGAGGGTGGCGCGGCGGACAGGTACCGGCTCACTACGGCCGAGAGCGGCGTGAACTTCGGGCCCCAATGCGTCGAGCATGGTTCCGGTGTCGAATCGATTGCGAAGCAGAGCCTCACGCAGCGCAGGGGTGATGGACAGGAGCGTTTCGCTTCTCACCCGGTCATTCTCGCAGGCGGAACTTGTCAGCCTTCGATGGTGTGGTGCGTCGCGGATTCGATCTCGCCTGCGGTCTTCTTTCGCCCGTCGTATCGACTCGGCTCGTCCTTGGTGCGCGGTGGTCGGTCGTTGGCGATCAGGACGGCGATCCAGGGAAGCGGAATGGATGCACCGATAATGAGCATCGAGATCCAGGCGTTGGCCCAGATGCCGTACGCGATCGCCGCGAGGATCAACGCCGGGAACCGGAAGGACATGATGATCATGTACTTGCGCACTCGGGCTTTGTGCTGTTCTTCGACGGACTTCTGCGCTTCGGTGATCAGTACGGGATTGTCGGGAGTCCCGGCCTCGTCGGACCTGCCGAACGCGCCATTTCGTGCCATGTCTCCACTGTTCCACTCTCGGCCGACAATTGCACACGACCCGTGGGTCGCACCGCTGTGACGGAGACGGCATTATTGGAGGGGTGAGCACTCAAACCAAGGAACGTCCCGACGTCTCCACCGACGAAACGACCGACGACGACACCCCGAAGTTCTTCCACTACGTGAAGAAGAACAAGATCGCCGAGAGCGCCGTCATGGGCACCCATGTCGTCGCGTTGTGCGGCGAGGTGTTTCCCGTGACGAAGTCCGCCAAGCCCGGATCACCGGTGTGCCCGGACTGCAAGAAGATTTACGAAGGACTCCGTAAGGGCGAGTGACCTCTGCTCACGCGAGCGGGAGAACTCCCAGAGCTCGGCGGATCGACAGCCTCGACGCAGTCGGACGCCGGGCTCTTCGCGTCTGTGTCCGGCTTACCGCAAGGATCTTGGTCGTTGCAGGAGTTCTGGCGCGACTCCGTGTGATTGCTCGCCGTTTGATTGCCCTCCGTTTGTCTGCTGCGCGGCCGTCCATACGAGGGAACCGTGGCCGGATCCGCTTTGTCGCCCGAGATGCGGATCGGGCTGGTGGCCAAGTGCCAGGTCAGGTTGGCGACCGGGCCCGTGGCGTCGTCGGAGTTCTGAGAAGCGAGCCACTCTCGCATCTGCTCCATCCGGGTTGCACGAGCCGGCCAGAATTCCTGCACCGTCGCGTTGAACTCGGCGCCGAGCACGACGGCAAAACCGAGGAAGAAAGTGAAGAGCAGAAAAGCGATCGGCGTTGCCAGCGCGCCGTACGTGTAGCCGGTGCTGGTGACAAATCCCAGGTACCAGCGCAATCCGGTGCTGGCGGCCATGAAGAACACACCGGCGACCAGAGCGCCGGCGAGGAGTCGATGCCACGGCAGCGACTTCGGCAGAGCGACCTTGTAGAGCGTCGTGAGGCCGATGATCACCAGCAGGCCGACAGCGGGGTAGTAGAAGGTGTCGACCAGATTCGATCCCACTTCGTACCAGGAGGCGGGCAGTGCTCGCCCGACGAGCGTTGGTCCGAGAGCTACCAACGGCAGGATGAACACCGCCATCACCAGGAACATCACGTAGAGCAGCAGGGCGAAAATGCGCTGCCAGATGGGATTACGTGCATCTTGCTGACCGTGTGCTTCCACGATCGAGTCGACGAACGTACTGATCGCCGACGATCCCGCCCACAGGGAGAGCAGGAAGCCCACCGAGATGATCTCCGGGCGTCCGCGCTGAAGGACGTCCGTCACCGTCGGGCGGATGATCTGGTCGACGACGCTTTCGCTGAAGATCGTTCCGCTGAACGTGACGATCTTGGATTCGATGATCTCGACGGTGTTGGGTCCGAACCATCCACCGATGTAGCCGATCATTCCGAGAAGGCCGAGCAGGAGGGGAGCCAGTGACAGCGTTTGCCAGAACGCGGCCGTAGCCGCCTTTCCGAAGATGGAATCGTCCCAGGCTTTGCTCAGTGTGCGACCGATCAACTGCCCGGTGCGGCGTAGCGGATGCCATCTGCGGTGGTGCAGATCACTTCCGCTCGACTTGTCGCCTCGCGCTTCACTCATGATGTCTCCAGCATCCCTGACGACACACCCGGTTGCCCAACCATGGCGCCGACGTGTCGCACATTTCTGAGACAATTCGCGTGCAGGTCGGCAGGATGCGAGAGCAGTGAAACGTCGCCGGCCGGAGTGAGAACGGCCATGAGTACGCGCTTCGAGTGCGGCTTTCGTCGGTGGCGGCGGCTAGGCTCGTCGCCGGACATTGATGAAAATTCGAGGAGCGCGAGACAACAGTGCGATTCCAGTGGAGGCGCGGCCTATGACGTCTGAGACCGTGGCAGCCGAATTCGGCAATTCGACCGAACCTGCCGGAGCCCAATCCGCGGGAACCCAGCCTGGCGCCCCTACCGGTTCCCTTCGTGCATGGCAGCGCCGTGCACTGACCAAATACCTTTCCAGCAGTCCCCGTGACTTTCTGGCTGTTGCGACGCCTGGAGCAGGTAAGACCACCTTCGCTCTGCGAGTAGCTTCGGAATTGCTCCGCGACCGGACGGTCGACCAGATCACCGTCGTGGCCCCGACCGAGCACCTCAAGCACCAGTGGGCCGAGTCCGCTCAGCGCTCCGGCCTGGCATTGGACTCGCGGTTCTCCAACTCGACCGGCCAGACCTCGAGTGACTATCACGGAGTCGTGCTGACCTACGCCCAGGTTGCCTCGCACCCCTCGAAGCACCGTGTGCGCACCGAGGGCCGCAAGACGCTGGTCATCCTGGACGAGATCCACCACGGCGGCGACGCGAAAAGCTGGGGCGATGCCATTCGTGAGGCTTTCGGCGACGCGACCAGGCGGCTCGCGCTGACCGGAACCCCGTTCCGCAGTGACGACAGCGCCATTCCTTTTGTCGAATACGAGCCGGACAAGGAAGGTCTGCTCCGCTCGAAAGCCGATCATTCCTACGGATATTCGGATGCGCTCAAGGACGGCGTGGTCCGACCCGTCGTGTTTCTCGCCTACTCGGGCGAAGCGCGGTGGCGCAACAACGCGGGCGAGGAATTCACCGCCAGGCTCGGCGAGCCGCTGAGCGCCGAGCAGACGACTCGGGCCTGGCGGACGGCCTTGGACCCTGCCGGGGACTGGATTCCTGCCGTGCTGCACGCAGCAGACACCCGTTTGGCGCAGCTGCGCAGTACCGGTATGCCCGATGCGGGTGGACTTGTCATCGCGACTGACCAGACAGTTGCCCGCGAGTATGCGAAGGCACTCGCCGCGATCACCGGCGAACAGCCGGCCGTCGTACTGTCCGACGACCCCACCGCGTCCAAGCGAATCGCCGAATTCGGTGCAAGCGACCAGAAATGGATGGTCGCGGTCCGGATGGTGTCCGAGGGCGTCGACGTGCCGCGTCTGGCTGTCGGTGTGTACGCGACCAGCGCGTCGACCCCGCTGTACTTCGCTCAGGCGATCGGGCGCTTCGTGCGTTCGCGTCGCAAGGGCGAGACTGCCAGCGTCTTCCTGCCTTCGGTACCGGTGCTCCTCGACCTTGCCGCACAGCTCGAGGCTCAGCGTGACCACGTACTCGGGAAGCCGCATCGTGAGAAGGACGGCCTCGAAGACGACCTGCTCGCCGATGCGAACAAGCAGAAGGACGAACTGGGAGAGGAGGAGAAGGCGTTCACGTCCCTGGGCGCCGACGCCGAGCTCGACCAGGTGATCTACGACGGATCATCCTTCGGTACCGCGACATTCGCCGGAAGTGACGAGGAAGCCGACTACCTCGGACTCCCCGGCCTACTCGACGCCGATCAGATGCGGGCGCTGCTGCGTCAACGTCAGCAGACGCAGGTCGAGGCCAACTCGGCCAAGGCCGCCGCCCCGCAACCCACTGCTGCAGTGGTATCCGATCGAGCGGCGACGGCAGATCAACTCGGTGCGCTCCGCAAGGAGCTGAACGGGTTGGTGGCGATGAACGTTCACCGCACCGGTAAGCCCCACGGCATCATTCACGCGGAACTGCGCCGGGTGTGCGGCGGCCCGCCGACGGCCATCGCGACCGTGGATCAGCTGACCGAGCGCATCGCGATCCTACGCAGCTGGTAGCAGCTGGTAGCAGCTGATACCGGCCCCAGAACGGCAGAACGGGCGATCACAGTGATTGTGATCGCCCGTTCTGGCGTTCATGGCGCGCCTCGTGAAGAGGCCACCCCCGGCTGACAGGTCAGATTGCGGGTTCGCTGTCGGAGACGACGGCATTCATCTCGCGAAGTCGATCCGCGTGTTCGGTTGCGTGGTGTCCGCAGAAGAGAAGCTCGCCGCCGGTGGGAAGCACGGCGCGTACGCGTGCTCCGGCACCGCACCGGTCGCACCGGTCGGCAGCGGTCAACTGTGGGCTGGTCAGTGTTCCGGGCATGACTCCTCCGTACTGGCTTTGCGGCATTCGGGCCGCGTGCCTGGGGCCTGGTCCGCCGCGTCGGAATGGCGCGGTAGATCCACTCTTACAGACGTTTGGGGTTTACGGGTTGTTCCCGAAGCCGTTTCTTAGTGTTGTGTCTCACTGGAAATGCGCTGGGCAGGCATTCTGCGGTGAAGATTGTTCGCTGACAGCTGATTCGAATCGTCGACGTCAGCCCGATATTCTGGGCTGATGAACACGGGACGCGAACCACGTATCGACGAGAGCGTCGAGTTGCTCCACATGTGCACGCGCGAGGAATGGGCGCGAGCACAACAGATCGGTGAACGCATCCCCGACGGATTCGAGGCCGAGGGATTTGTCCACATGTCGACTCCAGCGCAGGTTCATCTCCCGGCGAATCGGATTTTCGCCGGCCGCGACGACATTGTTCTTCTCACCATCGATCCGGCCTTGCTCGGCGGTCAGGTGAAGTACGAACCCGGTGTTCCCTCGGACCCGGAATCGATGCGTTTCCCGCATCTGTACGCCCCGATTCCGGTCGCTGCCGTCACCGCTGTCGTCGAGTATTTTCCGGACGAGAACGGCGTGTTTCCGCCGGTTCGGTAGGTCGCCGGTACGCCTACCGTGAACGGCGCCCAGCGGATTACAGCCCTCACGCGATGCAGGTCGCCGATCGGCGCTACCGTTGGTATATGAACGTAGAAGTCACCCCACTACCGGGGATCGGGACGCGCAAGGATTTTGTTCTGTCTTCCGGTCGTCGCGTGGGTGTCGTCACCCATCGGGACGGTCATACCGATCTCATCGTGTCCAAGGCAGACGACCCTGACGCGTGTGCTGCCTCGCTGCCTCTGACCACCGAGGAAGCGGCAGCGCTCAGCAATCTCCTGGGTGCCCCACAGCTCGTTGCCCAGCTCGAAGAAGAGCACCGCGACCTTCCGGGAATTCGAACCAAACAGCTCTACATCAAGGACGGCTCGCGCTACGACGGGCAGACCCTCGGGGACACCGGCATGCGCACGCGCACCGGAGTCTCCATCGTCGCCGTCATGCGCGCAGGACAGGTGAGCCCGTCCCCGAATCCCGACTTCACCTTCACTGGGGGAGATCTTCTCGTAGCAGTCGGAACGCCGGACGGTTTGGCCGCAGCGGCAAAGATCTTGGCCAACGGCTGACTGGCGCGTGGACACAACCACCCTTGCACTGATCGAACTCGGCGCGGTCTTCTTCGCGCTCGGACTGCTCGGACGACTGGCTGCTCGCGTCGGGATGTCGCCGATCCCGTTCTACCTGATCGGCGGCTTGTGCTTCGGGCAGGGCGGTTTCATCCAGCTCGGAGACATCGGCGAGTTCTCCCATCTGGCCAGTGAGATCGGGATCGTCCTGCTCTTGTTGCTGTTGGGGCTCGAATACACCGCGGCCGAGCTCGTGACCGGTCTCAAACGCTCGCGAGTAGCGGGCATCGTCGACATCGTTCTCAACGCGACTCCCGGCGCGGTCGTCGGCTTGATTCTCGGCTGGGGCATTGTTGGGGCGACGGTCATGGCCGGCGTCACCTACATCTCGTCTTCGGGCATCATCGCCAAGGTGCTCAGCGATCTGGGGCGCCTCGGTAACCGCGAAACGCCAGTCGTCCTGTCGATTCTGGTGTTCGAAGATCTGGCAATGGCGCTGTACTTGCCGATTCTGACCGCGATGCTCGCGGGCGTCAGCTTCCTGGGTGGACTCGAAGCGGTCGGTATCTCGTTGTTGGTCATCACCGTGGTTCTGGTTGTGGCCCTACGATACGGACGGTACGTTTCGGCGCTTCTCGACAGCCCTGACAGTGAGACGCTGCTGCTCAAACTGCTCGGTGCCGCACTGTTGGTTGCCGGTATCAGCTCGGCGATGCAGGTGTCGGCAGCTGTGGGTGCGTTCCTCCTCGGAATCGCGATCTCCGGTTCGACCGCGCACAACGCCAGTCGCGTACTCGAGCCACTGCGGGACCTGTTTGCCGCGATGTTCTTCGTGGTTTTCGGTCTCAACACCGATCCCAGTTCCATTCCGCCGGTCCTCGGGTGGGCCGCGATCCTGGCCGTCGTCACCGCGATCACGAAGCTGATCACCGGGGCATGGGCAGCCAGACGTCAGGGTGTCGCGCGAATGGGCCAGGCGCGCGCCGGTGCTGCTCTGATCGCCCGCGGTGAGTTCTCCATCATCATTGCCGGGCTCGCAGTGTCCGCCGGTGCGGTCGACGCCGAATTGGCGGCATTGGCAACGGCTTACGTACTCCTGATGGCGGTGATCGGTCCGGTGGCGGCAAGAGTTATCGAACCGGCTGCCTCGTTGTACATCAAGGTTCGTACGAAGTCCTGATTGCGGTCCTATTCTGTCCGGATGTCGAACAGAATTTCCCGCCCGGCCGCGACACTCCTGTGTGCGGCGATCCTCGCGTGTGCTCCGGTCCCGGCGCTCGCCGGTGGAATTCCCGCACTCGAACAGGCCGGACCCGCAGCTGCGCAGGCTACCGCGGACCGATCGCTGCACCTCGAGGGAGCGTCGAACACACGGGACATCGGCGGCTACGTCACCGAGGACGGGCACACGGTTCGGTGGGGGAAAGTGTTTCGCTCGAACGCCCTCGACAAGCTGACACCGTCGGATCTGTCGTCGTTGAGCGAACGAGGAGTGGAATCGGTGGACGACTTCCGCACCGTCGTCGAACGTACGCTCTCGCAGGACCGCATTCCGGAGGGGGCACGAAGCAACTGGTTCGATGTCATCGGAACCAATCCGGCCAACCTCCCGGCTCTGGTGGACATGCCCACGATGTACGCGTTGATGGTGACCGATCCGGGGGCGAGCCGCGCATTCCACGACGCTCTCGCGAACGTCGCGACCACCGGCGGTGCAGTCCTCTACCACTGCTCGGCGGGCAAGGACCGGACCGGCTGGATGACCGCGGTACTCCTGACACTCCTCGGCGTGAGCCGCGCGGACGTGAACGCCGACTACATGCTCAGCAACCAGTACCTCACCGGACCTCGAACGGGGAGTGCGTTCATCGACGGTGTCGAACAGTCTTGGCTGGACACGTCTTTCGCCACTGTGGATCGGGTATACGGCAACTTCGACAACTACGTCCGGGACGGCCTGCAGTTGAGCGAGGACGATGTCGCACAACTCCGGGACACGCTCTTGGTTTGAGGCGGCAAACGTAGAAGTGCCGCTCTCCGGTAATCCGGAGAGCGGCACTTCTACGTTTAGCTGGTGTGACTAGTCGAGGTAGTCGCGCAGAACCTGCGAACGCGACGGGTGGCGCAGCTTCGACATCGTCTTCGATTCGATCTGGCGGATACGCTCACGCGTGACGCCGTAGACCTGTCCGATTTCGTCTAAAGTCCTCGGCTGACCGTCGGTGAGACCGAAGCGGAGGCGAACCACGCCGGCTTCGCGCTCGGACAGCGTCTCGAGGACCGACTGCAGCTGATCCTGCAGCAAGGTGAACGAGACGGCGTCGACTGCGACAACAGCTTCGGAGTCTTCGATGAAGTCACCGAGTTGGCTGTCGCCCTCGTCACCGATGGTCTGGTCGAGAGAGATCGGCTCACGCGCGTACTGCTGGATTTCCAGCACCTTCTCCGGCGTGATGTCCATTTCCTTGGCGAGTTCCTCGGGCGTGGGCTCGCGGCCCAGGTCCTGGAGCAGCTCACGCTGGATACGGCCGAGCTTGTTGATGACCTCGACCATGTGCACCGGGATACGGATGGTGCGGGCCTGGTCCGCCATGGCGCGGGTAATGGCCTGACGGATCCACCACGTGGCGTAGGTCGAGAACTTGTAGCCCTTGGTGTAGTCGAACTTCTCGACTGCACGGATCAGGCCCAGGTTGCCTTCCTGGATGAGGTCGAGGAATGCCATGCCGCGGCCCGTGTATCGCTTTGCGAGCGAGACGACGAGTCGGAGGTTGGCTTCGAGAAGGTGGTTCTTGGCGCGGTTTCCGTCGCGGCAGATCCAGCTCATGTCGCGTCGCTGAGCCGCAGGCAGCTTCTCGCCCTTGTCAGCAAGATCCTGCATGATCTGGACGGCGTAGAGGCCGGCCTCGATGCGCTTGGCCAGTTCGACTTCCTCTTCGGCGTTGAGGAGTGCGACCTTGCCGATCTGCTTGAGGTAGGCGCGAACCGAGTCGGCGGACGCCGTCAGTTCGGCGTCCTTGCGTGCCTGACGGAGGGCCTCGGACTCTTCCTCGTCCCAGACGAAGTCGCCGGAAGCCTTGTCCTTCTCGGACGGTTCCGCAGCGGTTTCTTCGTCTTCGCCGACTGCTACGACCTCGACGACATCGGACTCGACCTCGGCAAGGTCGCCGTCCGTGATGTCGATGTCTTCCAACTCGACATCGCCGTCTTCGGCGTCAGGATCGCCGGCCTTCTTGGGGCTGGCCTTCTTTGCTGCTGCCTTCTTGGCCGGAGCTTTCTTGGCCGGAGCCTTCTTTGCTGCTGCCTTCTTGGCGGGGGCCTTTTTCGCCGGAGCCTTCTTGGCTGCCGGAGCGGTGACGGTGGCCGCCTCCACGGCTGGAGATTGTGGCTCTGACTCTGATGGAGAATCAGCAGTCTGACGTGTATCGGTGGCTGCCACGTACGCCCTTTCGTGACGGTGTCGTGCGGCGTCACGCCAGAGTGGTGATCCGGCGGAGAGGTCAATGGTTGTTGGCCGGCGCGCAGCCGGACTTCACCATTGTAACGACTCTCAGGAAACTCTTACGTCACGGCGGGCCGTAACAGGTAGATTTTCCGCTTTTCACGTGCGGGTTTTCTCATCCGGCGACGGGCGCCGGCCTGGTCAGTCCGACCGACGCGAGCGCAGCTCCGGCAATTCCCGCAGTGTTGAGAAGCGTGGCAGGGACGACCTTCGTGCGGTTGGTCAGATGCGGAATCCACTTCTCGTGCTTGCGGCTGATGCCGCCGCCGGCGATGAAGAGGTCGGGCCAGAGCAGGTTCTCGAAGGTGATCAGAACTCGCGAGACCTCGACGGCCCACTCCTTGTAACTCCAGTCCTTCTTTTCCTTCACCGACGACGCCGCTCGGTGCTCGGCTTCCTTGCCGTCGACTTCGAGGTGACCGAACTCCGTGTTGGGCAACAGAACTCCGTTGTGCAGCACGGCCGATCCGATTCCGGTACCGAAGGTCAACAAGATCACGACGCCGGAGGTATCCTTGCCCGCTCCGAACGAGTCCTCGGCGATTCCGGCAGCGTCGGCGTCGTTGAGGACGGTGACCTCGCGCCCACCCAGGGCCTTGCTGAAGAGCGCTGCCGCATCTGTGTCGATCCACGACTTGTCGATGTTCGCGGCACTGCGCGCGACGCCGCCGGTCACAACCGCGGGCAAGGTGATGCCGACCGGACCGGTCCACTTGGCCTGCTCGACGATCTCGGCGACAGTGCCCGCGATCGCATCGGGAGTGGAGGGCTGCGGGGTCAGGATCTTGATGCGGTCACCGATCATTTCCCCGGTGCCCAGGTCGATCGTGCCGCCCTTGACGCCGCTGCCGCCGACGTCGATCCCGAAACCTGTGGTTGTCATCGTCCTGCGCTCCTGAGTGTCGAATTCGAGGTCACGATCTACCGTTGCAAACACTAACCCGAACAAGGACCCGGGCGCGTGCGACTCCAGGCGTTCGAGTGGTGCCCCTCGGTGCAGATGTGTTGCGATGGTCCGGTGCGCCCTTCAGAAAGAACGTTGCCCGACTTTTCCGCCGATTCGCTGGACCCCGCGCAATTGCGGGAGGTTGCCGTAGCCGTCGCCGAACGCGCGGCCGAACACGTCCGCTTGCGTCGGCCCGAGGTATTCGGCCTGGTGGGTTCCGGTGCCGCCGAAGGTGGTTCGGTTGCTGCGAAGAGCACGCCCACCGATCCCGTCACGGTGGTCGATACCGAAACCGAACAGGTGATTCGGGACCTTCTGGCGCAATTGCGGCCTGCAGATTCGATCTTGGGTGAGGAGGGTGGGGGAGACACCGACGATGCCGCGGGAGTTCGATGGGTTGTCGACCCCATCGACGGCACCGTGAATTTTCTCTACGGAATCCCCGCGTTCGCCATCTCGGTGGCCGTACAGATCGACGGGGTCTCGGTCGCCGGGGCTGTCGTCGACGTGTCGTTGGAAACCACGTACGCCGCGCATCGGGGCGGCGGCGCAAGCATGACCACGGCCGACGGCGTCGTCAGTGAACTGCAGGCCAACGCGGTGACCGAACTGTCAATGGCGCTGTTGGCCACCGGCTTCGGATACGGAGCGGATCGCCGGAAGGTGCAGGGCACGTTGATCGGGCAGATCCTGCCGCAGGTCCGCGACATCCGACGTATCGGTTCGGCTGCGTTGGATCTGTGCATGGTTGCCACCGGCCGGGTCGACGCTCACTTCGAACACGGACTGAGCCCGTGGGACTGGGCAGCGGGCTCCCTGATCGCTTCCGAAGCGGGCGCCGTGATCAACGTCCCGTCGCCCAATTCCACTTCGGCTGACGGCAATGTCGTCTATGCCGTGGCTCCGGCGATCGCGGATCAGTTCGCGCAGATGCTCAGCTCGAGTGGCGCGGATCAGCCGATTCCGAGCTGAGGTCGATCAGCAGCGCGCGGTGCGGGCTGCTTTGAGCAGTGCGATGTCCATCGGGGCGACTTCGGCGTTCGCGGGCTGCTCGGCCAGAGCGTGCAGGATCGCGGTGGCGTCGGTGTTGGGCGTCAGGGCGCCCTTGTTGTAGGTGCCCAGAGCCAAGTCGACGGTGTCGTCGCCGCGGCCGTCCTGGACCAGTTCGGTGCAGGGGGCGACCAGCCACACGGAACTGGCGGCGGCGAGGCCGCTCGCTCCGAAGCGGATCTGACCCTGGCACTCCATGTTCTGGTCGACGTAGACGGGGTCGTTTCCGACCTGGACGTCCGGCGCGCTGGCGAAGCCGAACTCGCTCAGTTGCGCTGCCACCTGGGCCGCCTGACCGTGTTCACCGTTGGCGTTGAACACACGAACCTTGGTGGCGGCGAGGGGAGCGGGATCCACGTCGAGCAGCTTCGAGCGGTCGACGACGGTTCCCAGCGGAAGTGGCGCCGCTGCCGAAGGATCGGACGAAGGTTGCGGGAGGTTGCAGGCGACGGTGTCACTGACTTCTGCCTCGGCGCTCAGGATGCGGACCCACAAGACACTGCCGATCAATGCGAGTACCGCGAACACAGCGATCACCGGCCACGCGCGCCGACGGCGGAACGGACGTCCCTGGTCATCGGTAGAGCTGCCTTCGGTGATCAGAGAAACCACGGTATCCCTCGACTTTCTTGACGAAACTTCTACTTCGCCATCGGGCCGAGCGGTGCCGGCATGACGTTCGGTGCCTACCTTAGAGGGCTTGTGTGACTACACAGCCGAAGCGCAGCTCGACGCGTCGGGTCCTTGTCGATTGCGAAACGGCAGTTGGCCGATTACCGGCCTGTTTCTACCCGGATTCAGCCCGAAAACGTCATGGAAAGGTCACAGCTTGCTCTTGCCTTGGTGACAATTCGCAGTCATTTTTCGGAAATTTCCGATTCAGTTACTACTTTCGTGCTCGCGTCGGCTACTGTCTGGCGGCCCAGGTCGTTCAACTGGGCATCGGCCGGACGCCGAAATGACAACCAAATGAGGCGCAGATCACGTTCCCGGAAGGAACTTCCGGGCACTAATTCCAGTCCTGCAGCGTTATGCAGCGACAGGGAATGATCTGGATGCCACGGCGGTTTCCATGCGCATCAAGGATCTACCGGATTCTCGGCGCACACGGGACCGGGATACACGAAGAGGATGGGGTAGACGAGATGGCAACTGACTACGACGCACCGAGGCGTACAGAGTCCGACGAGGTTTCGGAGGACTCGCTCGAGGAGCTGAAGGCGCGACGCAACGAAGCGCAGTCAGCCGTCGTCGACATCGACGAGACGGACACCGCGGAGTCCTTCGAGCTGCCGGGTGCCGACCTTTCCGGCGAGGAACTCTCGGTTCGAGTTGTTCCGAAGCAGGCAGACGAGTTCACGTGTTCGAGCTGCTTCCTGGTTCATCACCGCAGCCGCCTGGCCAGTGATGCCAACGGACAGCTCGTATGCATGGACTGCGCTGCCTGATCTCCCTTCCCGGTGGTCGACCCGTCAGCTCGAGGGTCGACCAAGGGTCGGGAAGTACTGCTTTGCTGTGACCGCGCTGGTCAGCGATCCAGCGCAGCCAGCAGATCAGCGGGACGACGTGTGCTCACCAACCAGTACGGCGTGGGATCCTCCGGGTCGTCGAGCACGATCAACACCATTGTCTTGACCCATGGGCGATGCTGGACGAATGCCGACGGATCGAGTTGGCGCCCCATCGCAGCACTCTTCGCGGAAGCCGGCACTGCTGCCGCCCGTGAAATCAATTCGACCGGCAGGTGGGCTCTACCCACGTGCAGTTCCTTCACCCCTGCTGTCTCCACCACCTCGACACGCATCCGGCTGAGCCAGAACGCGGCCCAGATCGGGATGGGGAGCAGTACGACGTACGCCAGGTACGAGAGAAGCCCCGGGCGGCCCATGTGGACCTCGGCCGCGAGGAGTCCGGCTACGGCCAGTCCGGCGATCCACCACCAGATCGGCACCCACAGGCGCTCGGAGTACAGCGTCGTGGACGAGGGCGTTGTGGTGGCGACGTCAGGTCGAGATGTTTCGGGCACCTGTCAAGGATAGTCCGTCGCTACGAGTAGTCTTGGCCCACGTGAGCGACCATCTCTCCATCGCCTTGAAGCGACTGGATCCAGACCTGCCGGTTCCACAGCGTGCGCATCCCGGAGATGCGGGTGTGGATCTGTGCTCCACCAGCGACGTCACCATCGAACCCGGCCACCGAACACTGGTCGGAACGGGGATTGCGATCGCTCTGCCGGTGGGCACCGTCGGATTGATCCATCCGCGTTCCGGCCTCGCCGCCAAATCGGGACTGTCGATCGTGAATGCGCCCGGAACAGTGGACGCGGGATACCGGGGCGAGCTCAAGGTCTGCTTGATCAATCTCGATCCGGCCACAGCCATCGACATCCGCCGCGGTGACCGAATCGCTCAGCTCGTGGTTCAACGAGTCGAACTTCCGGTTTTCGAGGAAGTCGAGTCGCTGGACGACACGACCAGAGGGACCGGAGGCTACGGTTCCAGCGGCGGTCACGCGATACTCGATACCGATGCGCCTGGCGCGGTAGTCGGAGAGGGAGTCTGAATCATGTTCGGACGCAAGAAGAAGACAGACGTCGACGAGGAACCCACCAGCTTCTTCGGTGACGAGAACGACGAGTCGGTGGAGGTCGACGAGGTCGAAGAAGGCTTCGACGACGCCGCCGGTGACGAATTCGGCGACGAGTCGCAGGGCCCCTACGACATCACGGAGATCGATTCCGACGATCCGACGGCAGGCCGCGACGGTCAGCGTCTTGATCTCGGATCCGTTCTGGTGCCGATGCCGACCGGCGGACAGTTGCAGGTCGAGATGGCGCCCAACGGTTCGCCGCAGGCCGTGCACCTGGTCACCGAGCACGGCCGCATCACCGTTGCCGCCTACGCCGCTCCGAAATCGCCCGGTCAGTGGCGTGAAGTCGTTGCCGAGCTCGCGCAGTCGCTTCGCGACGACAATTCCGCGGTGAGCGTCGAGAACGGACCGTGGGGCCGTGAACTGGCTGCCGTGACGGCCAACATGGACCTGCGATTCATCGGAGTCGACGGTCCACGGTGGATGGTGCGCTGCGTGGTCGCGGGTCCGAGTGGATCCACCGCCGCGAACGCCCCTTTGGTGGCAATCGCACGGGACATCCTGCGCGACACCGTCGTCAACCGAGGATCAGAGCCGCATCCGGTGCGGACACCGCTGCCCGTCGTGCTCCCGCAGGTACTTGCCGAGCAGTTGGCGGCTGCGCACGAGCAGCAGTTGGCGGCGGCGCAGCAGCAACAGGTCGCAGCCCAACAGCAGCAGTCAGCTCCGCCGGCACCTCCGGCACCTCCGGCGCGGCCGACCCCGCCGCCGCGTAGCGGCGAATCCGGTTCTGCCATGCAGCAATTGGGTCAGTAACAGATTTTTTCAGGGTTTCTTTCAAGCGCTCGCGGTGGTATCGGATTCGATCGCCGCGAGCGCTTTGATGCAGGTGGACCCGAGAACGGCGGGGTCGCGCCCGATCATGTCGAGCGTCGTCGTGGCGACTGCGCTGCGGGGGAGTGCATTCGCCCAGGCTTGCGCCACCGCCGCCGGATGAACCGGGTCGTCCACTGCCGAAGCGATGCCGACCGGAACGCCCACCGCCTGTAACGCGCTCTCGCTGAGCGAGGTGTACGACGCCGCCTCGTCGAGCGCGGCCGCGAGATCGGGCCACTGCGAGCGCCACGAGCGCTCGAGTTCGGCTCCGAGCCACGCCGGACTCGACGCGAGCATCGCCGCGATCACCGCCTCCAAACCTTCGGAGCGCAGTTGCCCTGCAGTGAACCTCGCGCTCGCCGCTGCGGGTGCGTCGTCCGCCGACCCGATCCAGGCCGGAAGCGCTGCCAACACACTCACTGTTCGATCGGGGTTGGCGGCGGCCCACTGGAGCGCAACGGCCGCCCCGATCGAGACGCCTCCGACGATGATTCGGCCGTGCGTGTCCGCGGCTCTGTCCATCGCGTCCAGATAGCCGTCCACGACACGCCGAGGGTCCGGTTCAATTGCGACGATGCGCACACCCAGAGCCGCCAGCGGCGCCCGGAATGCGCGGTCCGCGAAGTGAGCGTCAGAGCCTGTACCTGGGAGAACGACGGCAACGGTCGCCGATTCTGAGTTCTGCATCTTTTGATCTTGCCCGGTGCCCCCGAGACGCGGACTGACCGGTGTGGTTACACGCTCGTAATGGGTCTACAGTGGCGATCACACAGCCCTTCACGTGACGCGAAACCCTTGCGTCACACATGTTCGCAGGAGCGCGCAATGGCACCCGCCGCCGCAGGATATTTTCGTCGACTGACCCAGCGTCTGACCGAGGACGTCGACCAGTTGGACGCCCAGGAAATGGCCGAGTCCAACAAGGCTTCCGGAGGTCAGAAGGCTTGCGATTGTCGTCGCGGTGAAGAAGTCACGATGGTGGGCCGACTCCGCAGCGTCGACGCGTGTCCCAAGTCGGGAAATGCCAGCATCGAGGCCGAGTTCTTCGACGGCACCGAAGTGATCAATCTCGTCTGGATCGGGCGTCGCCGGATCCCGGGAATCGAGACAGGCAAGACCCTGCTTATCCGCGGTCGTGTGGGCGAGCGTGACGGTCGCAAGGCGATCTTCAACCCGTACTACGAACTGCGCGGCGAATAGGCGCGTTTCCCGCATTTACCGTGCAACTCGGTGACTGTGGCACCCTCAACAGGTGACTGAAACACAACAGCGATCGGTAATCGACCAACTCGGCGGGCTGAGTGGTCTGATCTATTCGTCTTTGCCGATTCTGATTTTTGTCCCGGTCAACAGCATCTGGAACCTCACCGCGGCAATCTGGGCCGCCTTGGGCGTCGCCGTCGCGATCGCGGCCTGGCGCCTCTTCCGCAAGGATTCCCTCCAACCCGCCATTTCCGGGTTTCTCGGAGTCGGAGTCTCCGCGTTCATTGCCTATCGCACCGGCGACGCCAAAGGATATTTCCTCTTCGGTATCTACACGAGCCTCGCCTACGGCGCGGTCTTCCTGATTTCCATCCTCGTCCGCTGGCCCCTCGTCGGTATCATCTGGGGCTACCTCAACGGGCACGGCAATCTCTGGCGCAAGCACCGCTCTGCCGTCCGCCTCTACGACATCGCAACGGCGGCATGGGCTCTGGTCTTCGGTGCGCGCTATCTCGTTCAGTCACAGCTCTACGACACCGACCACACCGGATGGCTCGCAGTCGCCCGTATCGGTATGGGGTGGCCACTGACGGGTCTGGTCCTGCTGGTGACCATCTGGGCCGTGCGCAGGGCGGATCGCATCGTCGAGCCGGAACCGGTCGTGGGGTCTGAAAGCAGCGAGCCCACCGCAACGGACGCGGGATCCGATGAGGTGGGCTCGGTGAATCTGACGAAGCCGCGCGAAGACCGCGATCTCAGCTGATCAGGTCCTGGTACTCAGGGTGCTTGTCGAGGAACTTCACGACGTACGGGCACACGGGGTGAACTTTGAGGCCGCGTGCTCGTAGGTCGTCCAGCGCCTGGCGGACGAGAACCCCGGCCAACCCGAAACCTTCGAAGGCCGGGTAGATCTCGGTGTGGTTGAACGAGACGACGTCACCGGACGTGGTGTAGTCCTCGATCCCGGCAAGGTTGCCGTCGGCATGAATCTCGTAGCGGCTCTGGCCCGGATTGTCGGTGACTACGGTGTTCTCGGGTGCTTGTGCCATGTGATTCCCTTTCGTCGTCGGTGTGTTCGTCGGTCATTTCTCCAGGCGGAGTGCAACGCGCAACTGATCCTCGGCGTCGACGGCAGCAACGAAAAGCAATTCGTCCCCGCCTTCGATGGGATCGTCCATCTGCGGAACGATCACGCGGCCGCCACGCAAGATGGTGACCAGTGCGCAGTCTCGCGGTAGTTCGAGTTTCTTGACGGCCTTACCGGCGAGCGGTGTGTTGTCGGGCAACGTGATCTCGACGAGGTTGGCCTGTCCCTGCCGCAGTGTCATCAGTTTGACCAGGTCGCCGACGGAGACGGCCTCTTCGACGAGCGAAGCGAGCATCCGCGGTGTCGAGACGGCGACGTCGACGCCCCACGACTCGTCGAAGAGCCATTCGTTGCGGGGATCGTTGACGCGGGCGACAACTCGGCGAACACCGAACTCGGTTTTCGCGAGCAGACTGAGGACCAGGTTTGCCTTGTCGTCTCCGGTCGCGGCAATCACGACCTCGTACGACTCCATCGACGCGTCCTCGAGTCGGCTGAGTTCGCAGGCGTCCGCGTGTACCCACTTCGCCTCGGGCACCGACTCCGGTTCGATGTGATCGAGTTTGCGTTCGATCAGCATGACGTCGTGTGAGCTTCGAATCAGCTCTCGCGCAATCGAGCGGCCTACGGCGCCGGCTCCGGCGATGGCGACCTTCATCGAGAACTTCCAATCACGGTGTAGTGCAACACAGTCGCAGGTTTGTTGTGAGGGACGGCGTTCGGATCAGTCATCTGCGGCCTCCCTCAGTCGTCACTCGGCGGCTGGTTGCCGGCCAGTGCGATCGCCTCGGCGACGGTCCCCGACACGGCAGCGATGTAGACCTGATCGTCGGCCTGGATGACGGTCTTGCGGTCGGGGAGAATGCCGGTCCCGAAGCGGATGATGAAGGCGACTCTCGAACTGGTCGCGCTCTCGAGTAGTGCGATCGGTTTGCCTGCCCAATCCTCGTGCAGGGCAAGTTCGGTAATCGCAACAGTGCCCGAAGGATCGCGCCACTTCGCGGTCTGACTTTCCTTGGTCAGCGTGTGCAGGAAGCGATCCGTCGACCACGGCACGGTCGCGACTGTGGGGATGCCGAGGCGCTCGTAAACGGCGGCACGCTTGGCGTCGTAAATACGCGCGACGACGCGTTCGACGCCGAAAGTCTCGCGTGCGACGCGTGCTGCGATGATGTTGGAATTGTCTCCCGAGGACACCGCGGCAAAGGCGTCGGCGCGTTCGATGCCTGCCCGGACCAGCACGTCACGGTCGAACCCCATTCCCAGAACCTTGGTTCCCGGGAAGTCGAGATCGAGACGCAGAAACGCACTCTGATCGCGGTCGATGACGGCGACCTCATGTCCGATCCTGGTCAGAGACGCGGCGAGGGACGAACCCACCCGACCGCACCCCATGATGACGACATACACGCCCTACTCCGTTCATGGACCCTCGTGGCGCGATTGCACGCCGAATCGAACGGTACAGCCCCTCACGGGAAGAGCAAGTACAACGGTCGCTTGCGTGCCGGTTGTCACGACAAAAGGTGAAGTTGGGGCGCTGATGACTCCGAATCGGGTGCGACGGCTTACGCTTTGCACGTGTCTAAGCTCTCGACCGCTACCAAGCGGCTCCTGCTCGGTCGGCCGTTCCGAAGCGACAAACTCGGGCACACGCTGCTACCCAAGCGAATTGCACTACCGGTCTTCGCGTCCGACGCGATGTCGTCGGTCGCGTATGCCCCCGAAGAAATCTTCCTGGTTCTCTCTGTCGCGGGTATTTCCGCGTACGCGTACACGCCCTGGATCGGCTTGTCTGTAGCCATCGTCATGGCTGTGGTGGTGGCGAGTTACCGCCAGAACGTGCACGCTTACCCGTCCGGTGGCGGCGACTACGAGGTCGCAACGGTCAACTTGGGCCCGACCGCCGGTCTGACCGTCGGTAGCGCGCTGATGGTCGACTACGTGCTGACCGTCGCGGTGTCGATTTCGTCGGCGGCGTCGAACATCGGCTCGGCCCTGCCGTTCGTCGCGCAGCACAAGGTGTTGTTCGCGGTCGCGGCGATCGTGTTGCTGACGGCGGTCAACCTTCGCGGCATCCGTGAATCCGGCACGGCGTTCGCAATTCCGACGTACGCATTCATCGTCGGTATGTTCCTGATGCTCGGGTGGGGATTCTTCCGGATCTACGTCCTCGGTGAGGATGTGCACGCGGAATCGTCGTCGTTCACTCTGAACGCCGAGGACTCGCATCTGTACGGAATTGCCTTCGCGTTCCTGATCGCGCGCGCATTTTCCTCGGGTTGTGCCGCACTGACCGGCGTCGAGGCCATCAGCAACGGCGTACCGGCGTTCCAGAAGCCGAAGTCGCGCAACGCTGCCACTACCTTGCTGCTGCTCGGCTCGATCGCCATCGTCTTGCTGATGGGCATCATCATCCTGGCTCAGAAGATCGGCATCGTCTACGCACACAATCCGCAGGAACAGCTGGTCGGGGCGCCGGAGGGGTACCACCAGAAGACCCTGATCGCGCAGATCGCCGAAGCCGTGTTCAGTGGTTTCCCGATCGGATTCTTCTTCATGGCGATCGTCACGGCACTGATCTTGGTTCTGGCCGCGAACACCGCCTTCAACGGATTCCCGGTACTCGGATCGATCCTGGCACAGGACCGGTACCTACCGCGTCAGCTGCACACGCGCGGCGACCGACTGGCATTCAGCAACGGAATCCTCTTCCTGTCCGGTGCTGCCATCGCATTCGTCGTGGTGTTCGGCGCCGAGGTCACCAAGCTCATCCAGCTGTACATCGTCGGCGTCTTCGTCTCGTTCGTGCTCAGTCAGACGGGCATGATCAAGCACTGGACTCGGCATCTGAAGTCCGAGACCGACAAGTCACAGCGGGCCCGCATGCAGCGCTCGCGAGTGATCAATTCGATCGGTCTGGCCATGACCGCCACCGTCTTGATCATCGTTCTGATCACCAAGTTCGCTGCCGGCGCGTGGATCGCCATCGTCGCGATGGTCGCGATCTTCATCGTGATGAAGATGATCCGCAAGCACTACGACAGCGTCGCCGCCGAGCTCGAGGAGCAGGAGTGGGACGGCGTGCTGCCCAGTCGCACGCACTCGATCGTGCTCGTCTCGAAGCTGCACATGCCGACCATGCGAGCTCTCGCCTACGCGCGAGCAACGCGACCGGACACTCTCGAAGCCATCACGGTCAACGTGGACGAGCCCGACACGCGTGCGCTCGTGCGTGAATGGGAGAAGAGCGACGTAACGGTTCCGCTCAAGGTGATCGAGTCGCCGTACCGCGAAATCACCAAGCCGGTTCTCGACTACGTCAAGCGTGTACGACGTGATGCTCCGCGTGACGTCGTCACCGTGTTCATCCCCGAGTACGTCGTCGGACACTGGTGGGAGCAGATCCTGCACAACCAAAGCGCGCTCCGCCTCAAGAGTCGCCTGCTCTTCCAGCCCGGTGTGATGGTGACGAGCGTTCCTTGGCAGCTGAGTTCGTCGGCAAAAGCGAAGCCGCTCGACATCGAGAAGACCGCAGGTGCGACGCGTCGTGGGTACGACACCGGCGAGAAATGACCAGCGGCGAGAAATGATCGGCAACACCGAAATGGCAGGCGTAGTTCGTTGAGTGAGAATTGGACCGGGCAGAGCTTCGAGGTCGATCTGGGCAACCCCGGCCACGGCGGGTTCGTCGTCGCCCGGCACGAGGGGCGCGTCGTCTTCGTTCGTCACGGTTTGCCGGGGGAGCGGGCTCTCGTCCGGGTGACCGAGGACAAAGGTGGATCCTTCTGCCGCGCCGACACGATCTCCGTTCTCGACGTATCTCCGCATCGCATCGACCCGACCTGCCCTATCTCCGGGCCGGGCGGGGCAGGCTGCTGCGACTACTCGCATGCGGACCTGAGAGTCCAACGTGAGATGAAGACCTCGGTCGTGCGGGAACAGCTTCTGCGACTCGCTCGCGTCGAATCGGACGTCGAGGTGGAGGAGTTGCCCGGAACCGGAGACGGAACTGGCTGGCGTACGCGAGTCCGGCTGGCGGTGGACGGGCACGGTGTCGCGGGATACCACGCGTACCGCAGCAACCGGATCGTCACCGATCTGCAGTGCACCCAGATCGATCAGAGCGCATACGACGGTCTGGGCGGCCCGCAATGGCAGCCGGGCAGTGAGCTGCAGGTCGTTCTCGACGCTGCCGGTGAGCGGCACGTCGTGGAAATCGCCGCACCCGCGGTGTCCAAGACGGGACGGCGGACTCCGGGGCGTCGCGGCGCGATGGCACGCCGAGCGGCAAGCGGCGGCCCGCGAAAGACCCGAGTGGCCATCGGATCGGACACAGTGATCGAGCGTGTCGGCAATCGAGAATGGGCGCTGGCCGCGACCGGTTTCTGGCAGGCCCATCGCGGCGCTGCGGCCGCGTACTCACAGGTGGTCGGTGATTGGGCCGGAGCCGCTAACGCGGACACGGCCTGGGATCTCTACGGCGGAGTCGGCGTTTTCGCAGCTGTGCTCGCCGACCTTGTCGGGCCTTCCGGCGTGGTGGAGTCCGTCGAATCTTCGGTGCGAGCAGTCGCTGACGGACGGGAAGCGCTTTCGGATCTCGGTCAGGTGCGCTTCCACAGTGCCCGGGTCGAGAACGTTCTCGCAGATCTGGAGCGTGCGCCTGCCGTCATCGTGCTCGATCCACCACGGGCGGGGGCGGGGCGTCCGGTCGTGGAAGCTCTCGCCGCAACGGGCACTGAACGGATAGTCCACATCGGGTGCGACCCGGCGTCGTTCGGTCGCGATATCGGTCTCTACTTGGAGCAGGGCTTCAGAATCGGCGGCCTACGGGCGTTCGACGCCTTCCCACAGACTCACCACATGGAGTGCATCGCGCTCCTCGAACGCTGACACGTCCCGAAATCTTTCGCTGAAACGGTGTGACGCTTCTCGCGTTCACTACAGTTGCTTGCATTACGCAACTAATCGTATAGTTTCGTTCTGCAAGTAGTTTTCCGTTTTCAAGTCACGGCTCGTTCGGGCCACTCGAATTCAGGGGTAGGCAATGTCGGTACAGCCGGAGACGGCCCAAGCGCTCGTCGACACGATCTTCATGTTCGGCAGATCGCTGCGAGCCGCGGTCACCACCGGTGCAGACAGCCTGCTGCCGCCTGCGCTGGTCAGTGTGTTGTTCATGCTGGCAGCGCGTGGGGAGTGCCGACAGAACGAATTGGCCGTCGATCTGTGTGTCAGTCAGTCGTCGCTCAGCCGACAAATGTCGGATCTGGTCGACGCGGGGTATGTCGAGAGAAATCCCGATCCGGCTGACAAGCGGGCGTTCCGCATCCGAGTATCGGAAGAGGGACACGACGTTTTACGGAGAACCACGCAACGGCGTGCGGCGCGTTTGCGCAACATGCTCGAAGACTGGAGCCAGGAAGAGGCCATGGCCGCAGTGACATCGCTGCAACGTCTCAACGAGACGTTCGGCGCATCGAATCGGCAGGCCTCACCGGCAGTTCCGCACACGGGCGTAGAAAGTATTGGGAGATAAGGCACATGGCAGCAACAGTAGGAGAAACCCGGGCAAGTACCGGAGGTGACGGATCGGCTCGCGAAGCGGGCGCGATGACTCACCGCGAAATTCTCGAAGCACTCACCGGACTCATCGCAGCGCTGTTCACCGCGCTGCTCAGCAGCACCATTGTTTCGACAGCGCTTCCCACCATCATCGGTGAACTGCACGGAACGCAGACGCAGTACGCCTGGATCATCACCACGGCACTGCTCGCCACCGCGGCATCGACGCCGATCTGGGGCAAGCTGGCCGACCTCTACAACAAGAAGATCCTGGTCCAGACCGCGATCGTCATCTTCGTGATCGGCTCGGTCATCGCCGGCGCGGCGCACAACGTTCCGTTGCTGCTCGGTGCGCGTGTCATCCAGGGCATCGGCATGGGTGGCCTGACCGCTCTCGTCGTAGCCATCATCGGCACGATCATCCCGCCGCGAGATCGTGGTCGCTACTCCGGATACATGGGTGCGGCCATGGCCGTCTCGATGTCCGGTGGACCGATCCTCGGCGGCGTCCTCGTGGACACTGCCGGCTGGCGCTGGTGCTTCTACGTGTGTGTTCCGTTGGCAGTCATCGCACTGTTCCTCCTTCAGCGCACCCTGCACGTCGAGACCGTGAAGAAGGACAACGTTTCCATCGACTGGATGGGCGCCACCCTGCTCACCGCCGGTGTCAGCGTCCTGCTGATCTGGGTTTCGTTTGCCGGCCAGGACGACTACTACGCCTGGCTCTCGAAGGAGTCGGCATTCTTCGTCATCGGTGGTCTGGCCCTGCTCGGCCTCACGATGTTCGTCGAATCCAAGGTCAAGGATCCGATCCTGCCGATCAAGATCATCACCGAGCGCACCACGGCCCTCGCGATCATCGCCTCGATCGCCGTTGGTGTCGGCCTCTTCGGCGCGACGACCTTCCTGACGCAGTACTTCCAGACCGCACGCGGGTTCGATCCCACCGAAGCCGGATTGCTCACCATCCCGATGGTCGCGGGCATGCTCGTCGCGTCCGTCGGCTCTGGCCAGCTGATCACCAAGTTCGGTCAGTGGAAGCCCTTCATCGTCGCCGGCGCAGTTCTGCTGCTGGTCGGTTTCGGACTGCTGTCGACGATCGACCACGCCACCAGCCTCTGGACCATCGGAATCTTCATCGCCATCGTCGGTCTGGGTACCGGCATGCTGATGCAGAACATCGTGCTCGCCGTGCAGAACACGGTCAGCGTCGAGAACATCGGCGCGGCCAGCAGTATCGTGGCGTTCTTCCGTACCTTCGGCGGCGCGATCGGTGTTTCGGTGCTCGGTTCGATTCTCGCGACCCGCGTCAAGACACTGACAGTCGATTCGGTCTCCACTTTGCCGCCCGAGCAGCAGGCAGTAGCTGGAAAGAGCCTCCAGGACGGCCTCGACCTGAGCAATATGCCTGACTTCGTCTCGCAGATCGTTCGCTTCGCCTACGGCGACGCAACAGGACGGATCTTCCTGGTCGCAGCCGTCGTCGCGGTGGTCACGCTCGTGTCAGTCATCTTCATCCCGAACCGTCCGCTGCGCACCACGATCGACCTGGCGACTCCTGACGCCGAGCAGAAGTTCGAAGAAGAGCGCGAAGAGAAGAACGAGGAGAAGAACCTCACTCGCTGATCCGCATGCCCGGCTGGTCTACCGCCAGCCGCGTCTTCTGAATTACTTCTGTCACGCCATAGCCCATCGAATGCGGACCGAGATCGATTCTTCGATCTCTCCGCGTTCGACGGCTATCGGGGCCGAATCCGCTTTCATCGCCGCGACACGTCCGCGCGTCGGCACGATCTGGTCGAAGTCTTCGAGTACCTCGAGGACTTCGACCAGATCTTTGTCTGCCAGGTCCGCGAACTGTCTGGCCTTCGATTCGGCTGCCGTCCAAGCCAATTCGCGTGCTTTTGTCGCCAGATCGCTGCGGTCGTCGAGATCGAACTCGAGCCCGTCGAGCCGAATCGCGTCGCCGCCCACCGATACACACGCCGCGATGACGGCGGCGGGGGAGTTCGCCGCGTCCTGCTCCAGCTCTCGCAGTACGACTCGGAAAGTGGTCGATGCGGTGAATCCTGTTGTTTCCTGGCGGCCTCCGTCACTCCAGTGAGTCTGCGGATGGACACTCAGCCCGGCGGTGGTGAGATCCGCTCCGCGCACACCGCGCGCGTGCAGGGTCTCGGTCAGGGCAGTGGACAGACGCGCGACGGCGTCGAATGCGTCGGAAACGGCCGTCTGTGTCACCGATACTCCGATCGTCAGCCGCACGATGTCGGGAACAGCTGTGGCAGTGGCGGTTCCGGTCACCGTGACGGTGGACGGCTCCGAGGTGAGGGCGGTGGTGGGCATGTGCGGTTCCTATCCGATTCGTCCGGCGGATATGACACTCCGCAACATCAGGTCCAATTGCTCGTAGGCTCCCGCAGCCAGTCGTTCGAGCAGCGCAAGTTTCAACTCCGGTGCCTGCGCGGTCAGTTCTGCATATCGCTGCGGGGTCAGGACGGCCACGGTGATCGTGGAATCGGCGCGGATGTCGTTGAGGAACGGAGTGTCGAGGAACATCGTCATCTCGCCGAACGTCATTCCGGCGGAGAGCGTCGTGATGCGGTGCTCGACCCCGTGCGCGTCGGTGAACATGGTGCTGACCTGGCCGCTGAGAATCAGATAGAACCCCGAGGCCGCTTCGCCTCGGCGGGCGATCTTCTCGCCGCGGGCATAGGTTCGTGTCTCCAATTCTGCGGAGAATCCCTCGACCTGTGCCGCGGACAGAGCATCGAGAACTGGGTGGTCCTCGATCGAGATCGTCGACGCCTGCCGATCGGCTTCACAGTGCACCGCAAGCAACGTGTCTTCGCACCACTGCATGGCGGAATCGAGGTCCGCAAACACCCGACCACTTCTTCTGGCGGGGTCGATGCTCGAACTTCGTTGTCCCAGCAATCCTTGCGGATCGACGACGGCCACCGCGCAGGCTTGTTCGGCCAGCTGAACCTGCAGCGCAGTGATCATGCGCACCGCGACGTCGCTGGCGTCGTCGACGCGGCGGACGTCGATGACAACAACTTCGAGGCCCTCGTCCACCGAGCCGATTTCCCGCACCGCCGATTCGGCACCGGTGAAGAGGAGATCGCCGTGCAATTCGTAGACCCGGCTGCGCTTGCCGACGTCGTCGAGCACAGCCTGTTCGGTCGGGGTGCGTCGCACTCGCGACGGCGCTTCGATGACGCTGTATCTGGCTCGGATCGAGGAGCGTGACGCCCGCGTCACGTGGAGGAAGTGCAGTTCGAGTTCCTTCGACAGTGCCCGGGCGGAAGCAACTCCGCGAACACTGTTTCCGTGAACGTCGAGCCGGGGGGAGTACACCGCGATGCCGATCTGGCCCGGCAGAACGGCCAGGACTCCGCCGCCGACGCCGCTCTTGGCCGGCAATCCGACCTCCACCAGCCACTTTCCGGCGCCGTCGTACATTCCGCAGGTAGCCATGACGCTGAGGACTTGTTCGACGCCCGCGGGAGCCAGCGCACGCTCGTGGGTGAGCGGATTGACACCGTTGTTCGCCATCGTCGCAGCCATCAGACTCAGATCGCGGCAGGTCACGTCGATCGAGCACTGACGGAAGTACAGGTCGACGGCCTCGTCTGGATTGCCGGTGATGACGTCGAAGGATCGCAGCATGTGGCCGATCGCGCGGTTGCGGTGACCGGTCCGCGCCTCGGAGGTGTAGACCGACTCGTTGAAGGTCAGTTCGCGGCCTGCGTACCTCGAGTACGCCGAGCGGATGCGCTCGAAGCGGGCCTCGGGATTCGGGCCGGCAACCAGTGATGCAGCGGTGATCGCCCCCGCATTGATCATGGGGTTTCGTGGCCGTTCGGTGAGCGGGTCGAGGCTGATTTCGTTGAACGGCTCGCCGGATGGTTCGACGTCGATTTTCGCGGCAACCGCCTCGCTTCCCCGATCGGCGAGAGCCAAGGCGTAGGTGAAGGGTTTCGAGATCGACTGAATGGTGAACGGGATTCGCGAGTCACCGATCTCGTAGACGTAACCGTCGACGGTGGCGATGCAGATTCCGAACGAATCGGGGGCGACCGCCGCGAGTTCGGGGATGTAGTCGGCCAACTCGCCCTCGTCGAGTGATCGGACTTCGTCGAACACTCGCGTTATCAGGTCGTCGACCACAGTTCCCATACGTCGACCTTAAGCTGACATGGCGGTCGTTTTGTGGAACAAGAGTTGTCGAGTCGATTGCGACGGATCCCATTTGTCTGTGATTGCAATCACGAGCGATCTGTGAGATTTCGTTGTTACGCGAAGTCACACCGGAATCGGGCCGAGTCCGCGTGTCGGTTCGCCGGAACGCTCCGTAGACTGGCAGCACTGTCGCGAAGACAGCCGCGGCGCGCACCGGTGCAGCTGTGAAGCACGGAGGGAGCGATCTCGTTGGGTGTTCTTGCCCGCATTCAGGGTCCTGACGATCTACGTCAGTTGAGCCACGCCGAGATGACGGAGTTGGCCGACGAGATTCGTGAGTTCCTCGTGCTGAAGGTCGCTGCGACCGGTGGTCACCTCGGGCCCAACTTGGGCGTCGTGGAGTTGACCCTCGCACTGCACCGAATTTTCGACTCGCCGCAGGACGCGATCATCTTCGACACGGGCCATCAGGCCTATGTGCACAAGATCCTCACCGGTCGTCAGGATCAGTTCGACACCTTGCGTAAGCAGGGCGGACTGTCCGGGTATCCGTGCCGCGCCGAGAGCGAACACGACTGGGTCGAGTCCTCTCACGCTTCCGCCGCTCTGTCCTATGCCGACGGACTCGCGAAGGCCTTCGCGTTGACGGGTCAGAATCGCCACGTTGTTGCCGTCGTCGGTGACGGCGCGCTGACCGGCGGAATGTGTTGGGAAGCCCTCAACAACATTGCGGCGGGCAAGGACCGTTCGGTGGTGATCGTCGTCAACGACAACGGTCGCTCGTACGCGCCGACCATCGGCGGGCTCGCTGACCATCTCTCGGCACTGCGGACCGCACCGAGCTACGAGCGCGCGCTCGACAGTGGCCGACGCCTGGTCAAGAGACTGCCCTGGGTCGGGCGCACCGCGTACTCCGTCCTGCACGGAATGAAGGCCGGTCTCAAGGACGCGGTCAGCCCTCAGGTCATGTTCACCGATCTGGGTATCAAGTACCTCGGACCGGTGGACGGACACGACGAAGCCGCCATGGAATCGGCGTTGCGCCGGGCGAAGGCTTACGGCGGGCCGGTCATCGTTCACGCCGTCACGCGCAAGGGCAACGGCTATGCACACGCGGAGAACGACGTGGCCGATCAGATGCATGCCACCGGCGTCATCGATCCCGTCACAGGTCGCGGCGCCAAGTCGTCCGCGCCGGACTGGACGTCGGTCTTCTCGGCCGCATTGATCGAGCAGGCTTCGCGTCGTGAGGACATCGTCGCCATCACCGCGGCCATGGCCGGCCCCACCGGGCTCGCGGCATTCGGTGAGAAGTTCCCTGACCGCATGTTCGACGTCGGTATCGCCGAGCAGCACGCGATGACCTCGGCCGCTGGCCTCGCATTGGGTGGACTGCACCCCGTGGTGGCTATCTACTCGACATTCCTCAATCGAGCGTTCGACCAGTTGTTGATGGACGTCGCTCTGCTCAAGCAACCGGTGACAATCGTGCTCGACCGCGCCGGTGTCACCGGAGTGGACGGCGCCAGCCATAACGGCGTCTGGGATCTTTCGCTGCTCGGAATCATCCCCGGGATTCGCGTCGCGGCACCGCGTGACGCCGACACACTGCGCGAAGAACTGGACGAGGCACTACTCGTCGACGACGGCCCAACTGTCGTTCGCTTCCCGAAGGGTGCTGTACCCGAAGCTATTCCGGCAGTGAAGCGGCTCGACGGAATGGTCGACGTTCTCAAAGTCAGCGAGGGTGAGCGCGGCGACGTGCTGCTCGTCGCGGTGGGTCCGTTTGCCTCCTTGGCGCTCGAGATCGCCGATCGACTCGACAAGCAGGGCATCTCGGTTGCCGTCGTTGATCCGCGTTGGGTTCTGCCGGTCGCGGATTCGCTGGTGAAGATGGCGGACAAGTACGCGCTCGTTGTCACCATCGAGGACGGCGGCCTACACGGCGGTATCGGTTCGACGGTCTCCGCTGCGATGCGCGCCGCCGGAGTTCACACCTCGTGCCGCGACATGGGCGTTCCCCAGCAGTTCCTCGATCATGCCAGCCGCGAGGCCATCCACAAGGAGCTTGGGCTCACGGCCCAGGACCTCTCCCGCAAGATCACCGGCTGGGTGGCAGGAATGGGCAGCGTCGGCGTCCACGTCCAGGAGGACGCGTCTTCGGCTTCGGCTCAGGGTGAAGTCGCGCAAGGCTGACAGGTCGTCTCCCGACAACTCTCGAAAAGAGGTGGCCCTCGGATCAATCCGAGGGCCACCTCTTTTGGTGTGAAGGTGTGAAACCGGGAGAGCGCGCTATTGCACGGATTCGAGTGTGCTGCCTCGCGTTTCCTTCACGAACCTGAGGACGACGAACAGCGACAGCAGCGCCATGACTGCGTATCCGGCGTAGGTGTACGACAGATTCCAATCGGCGAGTGCCGGGAACGTCCAGGACACCAGGAAGTTCGCGACCCAGTTGGTGGCGGTGGCGATTCCGACTGCAGCGGCGCGTACCCGGTTCGGGAACATTTCGGAGATCAGTACCCAAACCACGGGACCCCAGGACAAAGCGAAGAAGAAGACGAACGCGTTGGCTCCGATGAGCGCGATCGTGGCGTTGGCGCCGGAAAGCGTCGCTACGGATTCACCGATCTCGTTTTTCGTCACTGTTGCCGAATGGAAACAGAACGCTGCGGTGCCCAGTGAGATGGCCATGCCGACAGAGCCGACAAGGAGCAGTGGCTTCCGCCCGACGCGATCGATGACGGCGATGGCGACAAACGTACCGACGATGTTGACCAGGGCGCTCACGACGCTGATGAGCAGCGAGCGATCGGCTCCGAAGCCAACTGCCTGCCACAGGGTGCTCGAGTAGTAGAAGATCACGTTGATGCCGACCAGTTGCTGCAGTGCGGCGAGCGCGATGCCGACCCAGACCAGATGGGATACGCCGAGCCGCTTCGAGAAGAGTTGACGCACCGTGGTTTTGGCTTGTTTCTCGCTGAGTGAATCGCGAATCTCGTTCATGCGCACGGTGACGGCGTCGTGATCTCCGCCTTCGAGATCGGAGATGATCTTGCGTGCACGATCGTCCTTGCCTTGCGCCACCAGGAATCGTGGAGACTCCGGAATCGTGGTTGTCATGATCAGGTACAGGACTGCGGGAACGGCCTCGAGCATCAACATCCACTGCCAGGCTTCGAGACCTGCGATCTGATTGCGATCGCCACCGGCCGCGGCTTGGAGTGCGTAGTTGACCAACTGCGATACAGCGATTCCGAGAACGATCGCCAATTGGTACATCGAACCGAGGCGACCGCGTATCGCGGCGGGGGAGATCTCGGCGATGTAGGCCGGGGCGATGACGGATGCGAAGCCCACTGCCAGGCCGCCGACCACTCGCCAGAAGGTGAGGTCGTAGACGCTGAACGGAATTGCGGAACCGACGGCGCCGATGATGAACAACACCGCGGCTATCTGCATGACGCGGATGCGGCCGAGGCGATCTGCGAGTGTGCCTGCGATCCAGGCGCCGAGTGCTGCGCCGAGCAGGGTCAGTGAGACCGTGAGCCCGGTGCCCGAGGCGCCGATGTCGTACTTGTCTCGGATCGCACCGACTGCCCCGTTGATGACGGCGGTGTCGTATCCGAACAGAAAACCGCCGAGCGCGGCGGCGCCGGCGAAGAGCACTGCATGTCCGACGTCGGCGCGAGTAGCGCCGGTTCCACCGCCGGCGGCGGTTCCGCTGAATGCCATTCCTGCCCCCTCAAAAGGCCCTACGGTCGACACCCCGATGCGTCGATCCATCCGCGAGCACTCTGCACGCTACGCCCACCGGGGCAGATTTGGCGGGGACTCACGCGCCGTTATCCAGCTGAGTCCATTCAGAGGTCGAATCAACCGGTCGCAGAGATGGAGTATTGATTGCAGTAATCATGCAAACAATAATATCGATGCAGGTGAGAGCGGTTTACTTGCCCGCGAGACGCTCGGCTTTTGTCGCGATGTCCTCGAGGTCCTTGGCCATGAATTTCCGGGTCACCCGCGCGCCCAATCGACCGAATATCGCTGTGAAGATCTTCGAGATGCGTGAGGTGGATTCGGATTCACCGGAGAAATACATCTCGAGGATCGTGCCTGTGGCGTCAGGCTTCAGGGTGAACCCACTCGTGTAGTTCATGCCGTGGGAGTTGGCTTTGACGACCGTGCGGGAGGGAGCCTCGACCTCGGTGACCCACATGTCTTCGGTTGCTTCCTTGCCCATCATCTTCCGAGTTTCACGCCACTTGGTGCCGACGGCGTATCCTTCTCCGGCGAGACGTTCGATCCGGATCACGCCGGAGAGGGTGTCGGGAAAACCCCGTTACTAGGCGGTCGTGCGCTTTGCGGCTTCGCTCAGCGCCGGTGTGATCTGGCCGAGGACCCACGGCGTGCTGAGGACGTTGACGTTGCTCAGTCCACCGATGACGCGGGTGTCGCTGAGGAAGGCGGTTGATCCGCGCTTGACCGCGTCGAGCCCGCCGACCGCAGGGATGCCGGACGGATCGCCGGAGCCGTCGGTGAAGCCGACGATCACGTCGGCATCGATGTCGGCGATGTTCTCGTATGAGATCGTCTTGAAGAAGGTTCCGCCTGCGTTGTCCGTCGCGAGCTTCTCGACGCCGGGCGCATTGACGAATCCGAGTTCCGTCAGCACTTGGACACGCGGATCGGTGGGCAGGTAGACGTTGATGTTGCTCGAATCGGTGTCGAAGTTAACCACTGCCATTGTCTTTCCGGCGAACTCCGGGTGGGCTGCAGCGGTATCGGCGAGAGTTGCGTCGAGGCCGTCGACGAGCTTGTCGGCCTCTTCGCTCTTACCGACGGCCTTGCCGACGATACGGGTCTGGTCCTGCCAGGTCGTCTGCCACGCTGCGCCGGGGTAGGCGGCCGTCGGTGCGATCTTGCTCAGCTGGTTGTAGACGGACTCTTCGAAGCCCTCGTACGGCGCCAGGATCACATCCGGTGTCAATGACGCAATGGTCTCGACCGGCGGCTCGCCGCTCGCCGGCATGTCGAAGAGTGTGGTCTTGTCCGCGTCGAAGTAGTCCTGCGCCCACGGCATGACGCCGTTGTCGTCCGCGCCGTAGGTGTACTTGGGCTGGCCGACCGGAGTGAGATCGAGTGCGTACAGGATGTCCTGTGCGTTCCAGCCGAGAGTGACCAGCCGTTCGGGCTTGGATTCGATCGTCGTCGTGCCGAATGTGTTCTCGATGCTGACGGGGAATCCGTCCGCACCTTGGGATGTCGTGGATGTGTCTGAATCCGAGGAGCACGAGACGAGTGCCGTGACCGCGATTGCGGCCGCACCGAGGGCGGCGAAGCCCCGAACAGATGTTTTCATGAAGGGCAGCCTAACCTACTGAATTTCGGCAGCCAAAACGAAACCGATTGCGCCGTTTATGCAGGTGGGAGTCGAATCTAGATCGCGTTTCCTGTTGCGCGGTTTCGGTGGGCGATACTTTCCTTGTGCGATCACAGCAGAAGATTCTCGCCGCCGCTCTCGGACTGATCGAAGGTGGCGGATTCGAGGCTGTGAACATTGCCGCAGTTGCCACCGCGGCCGGCGTATCGCGACAGACGGTGTACTCGATTTTCGGTACGCGTGAAGAGGTCGTCTCCCAGGCGATGGGCGGTCTCGCCATCGAGGTTCTCGGGGAGATTACGGCACAGGTGGAGTCGGTCGACACGGCGTGTGACTATGTCGTCGAATTCATCGTTGCCGCGCGAACTGCCGTGCGTGCTCACCCGGTTCTGGCGACACTGCTCTTGGCCGAGCGTGGAAATCCCGTCTTCGATCTCGAAATGATGAGTCGAGCAATACCTTTCGCTGGTCAGATGCTCGCTCCCATGGTCGAACGTGGTCTCGTCACGGAGGCGGAGTTGGATGAGATAGTGGAAATTGCCGTGCGCCTGGGGCTTTCGGTTATTGCTTTCGACAGTGAACTCGTCCATTCCGACGACTCCCTGCGGGCCTTTCTCGGGCGATGGCTTGGACCCGCGATGCGATCGACCTCGTAGATCGTCGTTGTGATCAATGCCTTGACACTTTATTGCGAGAGTGTCTAGCTTTGGCGTGCCCGGAATTCTCTGGCGACATTCTTCGAGGGAGCACCAGTCATGTCCGGAGTGAAACGTAGATCGTTCTTGGCCGGTACGGCCGCCGTGGGAGTTGCGATGATGGCGCCACGCACTGCCAAGGCTGCAACCGGGATTCCGCTGACACGTGAAGAGCACCGCGTCGTGGTAGTCGGCTCAGGTTTCGGGGGCGGGGTGACAGCCCTGCGCCTGGCGGAGGCCGGGGTTCCGGTCACCCTGCTGGAGAGAGGGATTCGGTGGCAGACGGGGCCGAATGCCGAAACTTTTCCGCATCCCGCCAGTCCGGACAAGCGTATCCTCTGGCATCAGTCCAACCCGACCCTGTTCGGTAGGCCGGCGATCTTCGAGCCCTATGCAGGTTTGCTGGAGACAGTGACCGGTGAGAACATGACAGCGATCTGCGCTGCCGGTGTGGGCGGCGGATCGCTTGTGTACCAAGGGATGACACTGCAGCCGGAAGCAGCGGTATTCAACGCGCATTTCCCGGAGGAGCTCGACTATGCACGAATGGACCGCGTCCACTACCCACGGGTGGCGCGGATGCTGCACCTGGAAACTGCACCCGAAGAACTGATCTCCAGTCCGAACTACGAGGCAGCACGCGTCTTCGCGCGCAACGCAACGCGTTCCGGTCTTCCGGTGTCGAAAATTCCGATGCCGATCGACTGGAACTACGCGTTGGCCGAACTTCGGGGTGAGATGAAACCGTCGTACACCAACGGTGACGGCGCACTCGGGGTCAACAACGGTGGCAAGCATTCGGTGGACGTCACCTACGTCGGCGCTGCCGAAGCGACCGGATTGGTGAAGGTGGAGACCCTGCACCAGGTCACCGACGTCGAACGGGCAGCTGACGGGCGGTGGCGCGTGTACGTGGACCGGACCGATATTGCCGGCACGGTTCTCGAGAACAAGATCGTGACGACGGATGCGCTGGTGATGGCTGCCGGCAGCATGAACACCACCAAACTCCTGGTCCGCGCCGCGGCAACGGGGCGGATCACCGACCTGCCGGACGAGCTCGGCGCGGGGTGGGGGACCAATGCCGACCGGATCTACATCTGGTCGGATCTCGCCGAGAACTTCGGTGCCACCCAGGGCGGGCCTGTTGTCTACGGCAGCCGAAACTGGGAGGACCCGCTCAACGCGTTCACCGTCATACAGGCGTCGTTCCCTCCCGTGGCGTTCGACGCCCACAGCACGGTGATGGTCGGATTCGGTGTGAGCAGCGACCGAGGTCGGTTCGTGTACGACTCAGCGCGGGGTGAGGCGGTGCTCCGTTGGCCGAAGGACGGGGATTCGGCGATCCAGCAAGGCCACATCGGGCCGGCGGCCCACCAGATCGCGGCAGGCGGTCTACTCACCGACACGAACGCGATACTGCCGTCCACGTGGCATCCCCTCGGCGGTGCCTGCATGAACTCGGTGTGCGACCTCGACGGTCGGGTTCTCGGCCAGCGGGGGTTGTACGTGCTCGACGGTGCTCTGCTGCCGGGAAACTCCGCCGCGTGCAATCCGTCGATGACTATCGCCGCAGTGGCGGAGCGCGCGCTCGAGAACATCGTGAAAGACGATGTGGGAACACTCTTCTGAGCCTGCACAAACGTCACGGACGGCGTACCCGAAGGCACGCCGTCCGCGACGGGTCTATCGACTTTCTCAGACGCTGGCAACACCGGGCGCGAGGAAGCGCTTGCCGTTGACAGCCTCGGAGGTACCGGTGCGGTCCAGGTACGGCGTGATACCGCCGTTCCAGAATCCGAATCCGCCGCCGAGCAGCAGGCAGAGGTCGATGTCCTCGGCCGCCGCTACGACGCCCTCGTCGAGCATGATCTGAATTTCCTCGGCGAACGCGCGACGTGTGCGCTCTAGGACCTCTTCCGAGGTGGACGCCTTGTCCCCCTGCGGCCACAGTGCGGCAACCTCGGGGTCGACGGCCTGACCGTTCTCGCCCCAGGTCCACACGCCGGGCTTGCGGGCCTCGACGAGTGCTTCGAGTCCGGGTGAGCTCTTGAACCGCTCCGGGTACGACTCCTGCAGGGTCTCGCCGGTGTGCAGTGCCACTGCGGGTCCGACGAGGGCCAGCAGCGTGAACGGCGACATGGGCATACCGAGTTCTGCGATCGCATTGTCTGCGACGTCGAAGGGGGTGCCTTCGTCGACAGCGGACATGACCTCACCCAAGGTGCGGGTGACGAGGCGGTTGAAGACGAATCCGGCCTTGTCGCCGCAGAGGACGGCGGACTTCTTCAGCGACTTCGCGGTCGCGAAAGCCGTTGCGAGAGTTGCGTCGTCGGTCTTCTCGCCCTTGATGATCTCGAGGAGGGGAAGCACGGCCACCGGGTTGAAGAAGTGGAAGCCCACCACGCGCTCGGGATGCTCGAGCCCGGACGCCATCTCCGTGATGGAGAGAGAGGAGGTGTTGGTCGCGAGGATGGTTTCGGGAGCGATGAACTGCTCGAGTTCCGCGAAGACCTTTTTCTTGACGTCCATGTTCTCGAAGACGGCTTCGATGACGAAGTCGGTCTTGGCGAACGCGGCCTTGTCGAGCGAGCCGGAAACGAGTGCCTTGAGGCGGTTCGCGGCGTCGGGGGACAGGCGTCCCTTGCCCTGGAGCTTCTCGATCTCGGTGTGGACGTAGCCGACACCCTTGTCGATGCGCTCCTGGTCGATGTCGGTCAAGATGACCGGCACCTTGAGCTGGCGGACGAAGAGCAGCGCGAGCTGGCTGGCCATGAGGCCGGCACCGACGATGCCGACGCCGCTGACCTTGCGAGCGAGTGAGCGATCGGGTGCTCCGGCGGGACGCTTGGCGCGCTTGTTCACCAGATCGAAGGCGTACAGACCAGCACGGAGCTCGTCCGTCAGCAGGAGGTCGGCAAGAGCCTCGTCCTCGGCCGCGAAGCCCTTGTCGAGCGAAGCGGCATCGGTGATGTCGGTGCTGCGAGCCAGTTCGAGCAGCTCGACGGCCTTGACAGCGCCGGGTGCATTGCCCTTGGTCTTGCCGTCGACGATCGCCTTCGCGCGAGCGATCGCGTCGTCCCAGCCCTGGCCGCGATCGATCTCGGGGCGAGCGGGGGTGACGGTGCCGGCGAGGACCTGCGACGCCCAGGCGAGGGACTGCTCGATGAAGTCGGCAGAATCGAGAACGACGTCGACGACGCCGAGTTCGAGTGCCTTCTTGGGGGAGAGCACCTTGTTCTGGTTCAGCGAGTTCTCGATCACCACGGTGACGGCGTTGGACGGGCCGACCAGGTTGGGGAGCAGTTGCGTTCCGCCCCAACCGGGGACCAGACCGAGGAATGCTTCTGGAAGGCCTAGCGCGCCCGCGTTGGCGGCAACCGTGCGGTAGTGGCTGTGGAGGCCGACTTCGAGGCCGCCGCCCAGGGCGACGCCGTTGATGAAGGCGAACGTGGGAACTGAGGACTCACGTAGGCGTCGGAACACCTTGTGGCCCAAGCGGCCCAGCTCGAGTCCCTGCTCACGCGAGGTGATCGCGGGAACACCCTTGAGGTCCGCGCCGGCGGCGAAGATGAAGGGCTTGCCGGTGACCGCGACGGCAACCGGGTTGGCTGCAAAGGCTTCGTCGAGGGCAGCGTCGAAAGCTGCGAGTCCGCCGGGACCGAAGGACGACGGCTTGGTGTGGTCGAAGCCGTTGTCGAGGGTGATCAGTGCAAACGGGCCCTCGATACCGGGAACCGAGATGATCTTGGTGTAGGCGTTCGTGACGACCTCGTCGGCGAATGCTGTTGCAATATCAGACATTTAGTTGACTCCTGCCTGGTAGTCAGCGTGGTTCGGGTTCTCCCAGATGACGGTGCCGCCCATACCGAGGCCGATGCACATGGTGGTCAAGCCGTAGCGCACGTCGGGGCGTGTCGCGAACTGGCGGGAGAGCTGGGTCATCAGGCGAACGCCCGAGGAAGCGAGGGGGTGGCCACACGCGATGGCGCCGCCCCACTGGTTGACGCGTGGGTCGTCGTCGGCGATTCCGTAGTGCTCGAGGAACGCGAGGACCTGGACGGCGAACGCCTCGTTGATCTCGAAGAGTCCGATGTCCTCGATCTTCAGGCCGGTGCGGGCCAGGAGCTTCTCCGTGGCGGGAACCGGGCCGATGCCCATGACGGCGGGGTCGACGCCCTGGTAGGCGAACCCGACCATGCGCATGCCGACCGGCAGGCCGAGTTCTGCTGCGGTGTCCTCACCGGCGAGCAGGGCGGCGGTGGCGCCGTCGTTGAGTCCGGCGGCGTTACCGGCGGTGATGCGTCCGGCCGGGCGGAACGGAGTCTTGAGCTTCGCAAGATCTTCGACGGTGGTTCCGGGGCGCGGCGGCTCGTCCTCGGTGGCCAGACCCCAGCCCGCGGAACTGCGAGTGGCGACGGGGACCAAGGTGTCGGCGATGAAGCCGGCCTTCTTGGCAGCCTCGTACTTGTTCTGGCTGCTGACGGCGTATGCATCCGTGCGTTCCTTGGTGATGGTCGGGAACCGGTCGTGCAGGTTCTCGGCGGTGTTACCCATCACGAGGGCGCTCGGATCGACCAGGCGGTCGGCGAGGAAACGCGGGTTGGGGTCTGCGCCCTCACCCATCGGGTGGTGGCCCATGTGCTCGACGCCACCGGCGATCACGACGTCGTACTGGCCGAAGCCGATGCCCGACGCGGTGGTGGTCACGGCCGTCATCGCGCCGGCACACATACGGTCGATGGCGAATCCGGGAACAGTTTCGGGGAGACCGGCGAGGATCGCAGCGGTGCGGCCGATGGTCAGGCCCTGGTCACCGGTCTGCGTCGTGGCTGCGACGGCCACTTCGTCGATCCGCGCGGGATCGAGCTGCGGATTGCGGCGAAGCAGCTCACGAATCGCCTTGACGACGAGATCGTCTGCGCGCGTGTCGGCGTACATGCCTTTCGGGCCGGCCTTGCCGAACGGGGTGCGAATGCCGTCGACGAAGACGACGTTGCGTTGGTTGTTTGTGGATGGAGCCACGCGAATTCCTCCTGATGGAGCTGCCCACCGCACCGAAGGGCGGTGAGACGTTGGTTCGGCGATCACGGCCAGGCGTCCGGCCTCGTATCGAGCGTACTACTGCCCATTACTGACCGGTAACTTAACGTGCCGAATTGCTCCAACCCCACACCGGGGTCAGCTCAGGATTCTGGTTCTTCCTCTTCGGGCTCGGCCGGGACCACGGAGTTCAGGGCCTCGGCGAGGACGGCAACCGTCAAAGTGCGTTGCCAGCCACGTGCGCCACCGGAAGTGAGCTTGGTCTCGATTGCACTCTCGACTTCGGCGATGTCGGAGTCGGGTTCCAACTTCCAGTCCCAGCACAGGCGCCTGACCAGGTCGGGTTGGAGCAGATTCTCGACCGGTACCGAAACCTCTTTGCTCAGGTCCGACAGTGCTGCCCGAGCTGCCGTCAGTCGGTCGGCTGCCGCCGGGTCCTGGCGAGCCCAGCGGCCGGCGGCGGGCGGCCCGACGATGGGCGGGGTTTTCGGTGGAAGCTCGCTGTCGGGGAGCCTGCGCGCCGCTTCCAGTGCGTCCATCCACACGCGTGAATAACGGCGCTGACGTGGTCCGCCGAAGACGGGAAGCGAGCGGAGCGCGTCCAACGACTGAGGATCTTTGAGAGCGGCATCGATGATGGCGGAGTCAGGAAGAACCCGACTCGGCGACACGTCGCGCTTGCGTGCGAGATCCTCACGTGCCTGCCACAGCGCCCGTACCGCCGCCAACTGACGGGTGGTCTTGAGTGAGGTGATGTGCGACGTACGACGCCAACGGTCAGGCTTGGGCTTGGGCGGGCCGGCCAGACGGATGTACTCGAACTCTTCCTTCGCCCACTCGAGCTTGCCTTGGGATTCGAGTTCGGCCTCCATCGCGTCGCGCAGCTCGAGAAGTACTTCGACGTCGAGGGCGGCGTAGTTCAACCACGCGTCCGGCAGTGGGCGCGTCGACCAGTCGGCAGCGCCGTGCCCCTTGCGAAGTTCCACCCGCAGGGTTCGCTCCACTATCGCGGCCAGCCCGACTCGCTCGAAACCCGCCAGTCGTCCGGCCAGTTCGGTGTCGAAGAGTTCCGCCGGTGTCAGGCCTAATTCGGCGAGGCCGGGGAGATCTTGATCCGCAGAGTGCAACACCCATTGCAACGGATTGATCGCCTCGGCCAACGGCTGTAGATCCTGCGCCGTCGGAATCGGATCGAGCAGGAACGATCCTGCGCCTTCGCGTCGGAGCTGGATCAGGTACGCCCGTGCCGAATAGCGGAATCCGGATGCCCGCTCGGCGTCCACGGCGAGCGGGCCGTGGCCGGAAGCCAGCGCGGCTGCGGCGCCCGCGACGCCGGCGGCAGTGGTGATGACTTCCGGAACTCCGTCACGAGGTACGAGCAGCGGAACTACGTCGGAGGTGGGCTCGGTAGCATCATCGGTGACTTCGGACATGGTCACTGACTCTACGTCGCAGTGGGGACAGTGGTTGTCACCTCAGCCTCGAACAGTTCGTCGAGAGCTGCCCCGAAACCTTGCGCGAGCTGGTCTAATTCGGGTGCCAGATCAGAGCAACTGACAATGCCGACGTCGAGTTTTCCGTCGAGCGACATCACCGTCACGTTGAGGCCCGCCCCGTGAAAGATCGGACCGAGTGGGAACATTCCTTTGATCTGCGCGCCCAGGAAGTAGAGCGGGACCGGCGGCCCTGGCACGTTGGAGACCACCAGGTTGGACACGACGGGGTGACGTTCGGCAAGTTTGAGTGACGAGTACACGCGCATGGCAGCGCCGAACACTGCCGGCGATGCGAACTGCGACCAGTCTTGAAGCATGTTCGCCCCCAGTGCTTCGTTGTGGTTCTTCGAGGTGGCGTTGTAATCGCTGATCGCGTGCAGGCGTTCGACCGGATCGGCGATCTGGGTGCCGAGTTGCGTGAACATGCCCGAGATCTGGTTCGTGCCCGGCCGATCGGATTTGCCGTGGACCGACACCGGCACCATGGCGACGAGGGAATCCTCCGGCAGTTCGTCCCGGTCCTCCAGATACTTACGCAATGCTCCGGCGCAGAGCGCGAGAACCACGTCGTTGACCTTCACGCCATGACGGTCTTTGACGGCTTTGACCTTCGCGAGATCGAGCTGGCTGAACGCGACGTTGCGGTGACCGGTGATAGCGCCGTTGAACGAGGTTCGCGGCGCGGTGAACGGTGCAGGCATGGCTTCACCCTTCCGTGCGCGCGTCACCCACTTGGGGAGCATGGCGATTCCGCCGGGAACTAATCGGGCAATTCGTGCGGGCCGTGCAATCACGGCCATGAGCCCACCGATCGCGATGTCCAGCGTTCCCGCGTCGCCTGCGCCCTGAGCGTCGGGGTCCACCAGGGCCGCTGAATCCGGTTCGAGGCTGCATAGCTGAGCCAGGATGTTTGCGCCGGTTATGCCGTCAGCGGCGCTGTGATGGATCTTCGACATGACCGCGATCTGTCCGTCGGCGAGTCCCTCGATGACCCACATCTCCCACAGCGGACGCGACCGATCCAATGGCTGGCTGGCGATGTGCCCGGCAAGTTCCGCCAGTTCCGCGTGGGTGCCTGGCGCGGGTACCGCGGTCCGATGGCAATGCCGCTCGATGTCGAAATCGTGATCGTCGACCCACACCGGGTAGTCGAGATTGAGGCGCGAATCCTTGAGCTTGCGCCGGAAGGTCGGCATGGTCGCCATCCGCGAGTCCAACTCGCGAAGCAGCTTCCGGTAGTCGTAACCGCCCGGGATGGTCGTGGGGTCGAGCAGGACAAGTCCACAAACGTGCAATAGCTGGGTCGGTGTTTCCAAGTAGAGGAAGGTTGCGTCGAGTCCGCTGAGACGTTGCATGACTCATTTTAGAACAGGTTCTAGTATTTTCCGGTGAAATGCTCAAACGAGTAGCGGAGTCAGTCGTTCTGCCGCGACAGCGTGGTTATCCCGGCGGGAGGAAGTCCCGCGGCATAGGCGAGAACTTCACAGAAAGCCTCGACGTGGTGAGCCAGTTCGGACGAAGTTGCAGTCCAGGACGCTCGGAGTTCGAGCTGATGGGCTCGGGGCGGCCCGGCAATGTCGCCGTAACGCACCGATGTCGTGGCCGTGACCGTGCCGCCCAGGGCGACAAAAGGTTCCGGCCCCGCTTCCAATGCGTCCACCAGCCAACTCCAGGCTACTTCGGGAAGTAGTGGATCCGCGGCGACAGCTTCGTCGAGATCGGCCTGAATATAGGCGACCAAGCGCATGGTGCCGTTCCACGCCTCGTCGCCGTCCGGATCGAACAGCAGGATGAGGCGGCCGAAAGCGTCACCTTCGGATTGCTCTGCCACGACGTCGGAGTCCGGATGCAGCACCTCCGCCCCCACAGCGTGGCTGTACGGAGCGAGACGTTGCGGCGGACGGATGGGACCGACCTCTATCTCGGGCCGAACCCGCGCAGCGGTCATCGCCTCCACGGCGGCACGGAACTCGGCCGGGTCGGCTGTCGATCCGGATGTCGTCACAGGTCAGGACGTTAGTCGGGGATGCGGGCGGGTAGGTGGAGGCGCGCCGACCGAGAGTGGCTCGGGTGTGGGGGCGCTCACGAACCGCTCGGGTGTCCGATCCGGAGTGTGGGGCATGGCAGCATTGAGTCGATCGAAGACACACGTCGGCGGAGAGCGCGAGGACTGATGAGCGGGTTGGACAACATGAATTCAGGCACCACCGGGTCGGCGGAATACAGTGCTCGGCGAGTTTTGCCCGACGCACCGTTGCTTGCCGCGGCGACCGGACGCACTCCGAGTCGACGGCCGGTGTGGTTCATGCGCCAGGCAGGGCGTTCGTTGCCCGAGTACCGCGAGATCCGCGCGGGGATCGGCATGCTGGAATCATGTTTCGATCCGGCGCTGGTCTGTGAGATCACGATGCAGCCGGTGCGCCGTCACGACGTGGACGCGGCAATCCTGTTCTCGGACATCGTTGTTCCGCTCAAAGCCGCGGGGATCGATCTCGACATCGTTGCCGGCGTCGGACCGGTGGTTGCCAATCCGATTCGCTCCGTCGCCGACGTCGCAGCACTCCCACGTTTGGTCCCGGAAGAGGTAGGCGCAATCGCGCAGGCCGTTCGGCTTCTCACCGCCGAGTTGGGCTCGACTCCGCTGATCGGTTTTGCCGGAGCGCCGTTCACGTTGGCGTCGTATCTGGTCGAGGGCGGTCCGAGCCGGAACCACGAGAAGACCAAAGCGCTCATGCACTCCGACCCGAAGACCTGGCACGCGTTGCTCGGAAGCTTGGCCGACACCACGATCTGCTTCCTGCAAGCGCAGCTCAAGGCAGGTGTCGACGCAGTCCAGTTGTTCGACTCGTGGGCTGGCGCACTCTCGCTGGCCGACTACCGGGAATTTGTTCTCCCGCATTCCGAGCGCGTATTCGCCGAGGTTGCCGCTGCCGGCGTTCCGCGCATCCACTTCGGTGTCGGAACCGGTGAACTCCTCGGCGCGATGGGGGAGGCCGGCGCCGACGTCGTGGGTGTCGACTGGCGAATCCCGCTCGACGTCGCGGCTGGTCGTGTCGGTCCGGGCAAGGCGCTGCAGGGCAACCTCGATCCCGCCGTCCTGTTCGCCGGACCCGAGGTGATCGATCGCGAGGTACGACGGATCGCCGCCGAAGGGGATCGCGCGATCGAAGCCGGTGCCATCGGCCACATCTTCAATCTCGGCCACGGCGTCCTTCCCGACACCGATCCCTCGGCGATCACCGCGGCGGTGGAGCTGGTGCACTCGCTGTGACGACCACTCGGCCGTCGGTCGCGGTGATCGGAGGCGGAATCTCCGGTCTGGTTGCCGGGTACCGGCTTCGGCGCAGCCTGGGTTCCGATGCCGACATCACGGTCGTCGACGACTCGCCGCGACTGGGCGGGAAACTGCGAACTATCGATCTGGGCGGCGGCCCGATCGACATCGGTGCCGAGGCGTTCATCGCCCGTCGGCCCGAGGTTCCTGCGCTTCTCGCCGAGCTGGGACTGACCGATCAGATCGTCCATCCCGCTGGCCTGAGCCCGTTGATCTGGTCGCAGGGCTCACTGAATCGGTTGCCCACCGGAACCCTGATGGGAATCCCGGCGTCGGCGGAGTCGGTGCGAGATCTTGTCGACGAGCAGACTCTGGCGCGCATAGCGGCCGAGCCCGACGTCCCGTTCGAGTGGACCCGCGGTTCCGATTGCAGTGTTGCCGAACTGGTTTCGCAGCGATTCGGTGATCAGGTGGTCAGCCGATCGGTGGATCCGCTTCTGGGTGGGGTGTACTCGGGGCTGGCGGAGACCATCGGCGTCCGCGCAGCACTACCGACGCTCGCTGCGGCGCTCGATGCCGGGGCTCAGAGCCTCACGGATGCAGTCGCGGCTGCGTTGCCGACGCCTGCACCCGGACCGGTGTTCGGAGCGCTCAGGGGCGGTTACGGTGTCTTGCTCGATGCGCTGCGGGAGGCCGCCGACGCGAAGTTCGTCCGCGGAGAGGCTTCAGGGTTACGCCGGGACGGGACGGGTTGGAACGTCGATCCGCTCGGCAGCGTCGACGCGGTCATTCTGGCGGTCCCGGCGCCGCGTGCAGCGACGCTGTTGGCCGGAGTTGATCCGAAGATCGCGAGGATCGCTGCGCGGATCGAACTGGCGTCGTCCGCGGTGGTGGCGCTCCGGCTGTCCGGCAAGGTCGATCTTCCGCAGAATTCGGGGATTCTTGTTGCCACCGACGCCGACCTGACCGCCAAGGCGTTCACGTTGTCGAGTCGAAAATGGACGCACCTCGCTGATCGCCGAGAGCATCTCGTTCGGGTGTCGTTCGGCCGATTCGGCGCATCGGAGGTCGTCGACCGGCCGGACGGGGAACTGATCGATCTCGCGCGGGCCGATCTCGAGGTCGTGACCGGAATCACCGAGAGGCCAGGAGCCAGCTTCGTCCAGCGGTGGCACGGAGGTCTTCCCCAGTACGCCCCAGGTCACACGGAAATCGTGGCTGAAATCGAGTCCGAGATGACGCAGTTCGACGGTCTCGAAGTGGCCGGGTCATGGCTGCACGGTGTCGGGGTTCCAGCGTGTGTCGCAGTCGGCACGACGGCGGCTACACGGATATTCGAGCGAGTGGCACGATGGACGCATGGCACGCCTTGATTTCGACAAACTGAACTCTGAAATCCGATACCTCATGTTCTCCGTGTTCCAGGTGGAACCCGGTGTGCTGGGCGATGATCGGGAAGCTGCGGTCAAGGACGCCCGCTTGTTCTTCGAGGGTCTCGAAGACAAGGGCGTCGTGGTTCGCGGCATCTACGACGTCGCCGGCTTGCGCGCCGACGCGGACTTCATGATCTGGACCCACGCGGCCAGCATCGAGGAGCTGCAGGCCGCGTACGCGGATTTCCGCCGCACCACGGTCCTCGGACAGGCGAGTGCCCCGATCTGGAGCAACTCGGCGGTGCACCGCCCCGCGGAGTTCAACAAGAGCCACGTGCCCTCCTTCATCGCTGGTGAGGATCCGGGCGACTACATCTGCGTCTACCCGTTCGTCCGCTCGTACGAGTGGTACCTGCTCCCCGACGAGGAGCGTCGCAAGATGCTCGCCGATCACGGTATGGCTGCTCGTTCGTACAAGGACGTTCGCGCCAACACGGTCCCCGCCTTCGCTCTGGGGGACTACGAGTGGATCCTCGCGTTCGAAGCACCCGAACTCATTCGTATCGTCGACCTGATGCGTGATCTGCGCGCCACCGAAGCTCGCTTGCACGTTCGCGAAGAGGTGCCGTTCTTCACCGGGCCGCGCGTGGACATCGAGAAGTTGGTTCTTTCCCTTCCCTGATCTAACTCGAAAGTAATTTCTGTGACAACTGCACCGAACCGGCGTCGTCAACACATGTCCCATTGGGGAATGTTCACCGCCGAGTCGGTCGCCGGCGAGGTGACCGCAGTGCATCCGTACGAGGGTGATTCGAATCCTTCGCCGATGCTCGGGAACCTCGCCGGTTCGGTGCGCAGTCGAGCTCGCGTTTCGGGCCCGGCGGTGCGCCGAGGTTGGCTCGAGAACGGACCGGGTCCCAGCGACCAACGTGGAGCCGACGAATTCGTCTCGGTCTCCTGGGACGAGCTGACAGAACTGCTCTCGCGTGAACTGCGTCGCGTGGTCGACACACATGGAAACAACGCGATCTTCGGTGGCTCGTACGGCTGGGCCAGCGCCGGTCGATTCCATCACGCGCAGAGCCAAGTTCACCGATTTCTGAATCAGCTGGGTGGATACACCAAGTCGGTCCACAGCTACTCGCTCGGCGCCACCGGCGTCATCATGCCGCGTGTGGTCGGAACGCACTGGAAGATCTTCGCGCGCTCCACGTCGTGGGACGTCATCGCGAAGCATTCCGATCTCCTCGTCTCGTTCGGGGGCGTGCCGATCAAGAACACCGGCGTCAATGCCGGTGGTACGAGCGATCATCCGACGCTCGGGGCGCTCGACGCGTTTCGGGCCCGCGGCGGAAAGATCGTCTCGTTCAGTCCGCTGCGTGACGACGTCGATGGTGACTGCGAGTGGATCGCACCCGTTCCGGGAACCGACGTGGCGATCATGCTCGCACTAGCTTTTGTCCTGGCGTCGGAGAACTTGCACGATCGCGAATTCCTGAACCGCTTTTGCGTCGGCTACGAACGCTTCGAGGACTACCTGCTCGGACGGACGGACGGAGTCCCCAAGGATCCCCGCTGGGCGCAGAAGGTCTCGGGGGTGCCTGCCGAGTTCATCACCGACCTGGCTCGGAGAATGGCGTCGGGCCGGACGCTGGTGACCGTCACGTGGTCGTTGCAACGCATCAAACACGGTGAGCAAGCGCCGTGGATGGGCGTCACACTTGCAGCGATGCTCGGCCAATTCGGTCTTCCGGGTGGCGGTTTCGGGCACGGCTACGGTTCGATGAACGAACCCGGTCTAGCCCCGGTCCCGTACCCGTTGCCGACATTTTCCCAAGGTCTGAATCCGGTGTCGGATTTCATACCGGTAGCCGCGATTTCCGATCTGCTGCTCTCGCCCGGGGAGGAGTTCGACTACGACGGCCGACGCCTGACCTATCCCGACATCCGGTTGGTCTACTGGGCCGGTGGCAATCCCTTCCATCACCATCAGGATCTCCCGCGGCTGCGACGCGCGTTTGCACGGCCGGACACGATCGTCGTTCACGATCCGTACTGGACGCCGATGGCCCGCAGCGCCGACATCGTTGTCCCGTCGACCACCTCGCTCGAACGAAATGACCTGAGCTGCACTCGAAACGACCCGCTTCTGGTCGCGATGCAGCAGGTCGTTCCACCTTTCGAGAACTCGCGTGACGACTACGACACGTTTGCCGATCTGGCTTCTGCGCTCGGATTCGGGGAACAGTTCACCGAGGGGCGATCCTCACAGGAGTGGATCGAGCACCTCTACAGTCAATGGCGGCCGTTTGTCGATGCAGACGGCGGCAACACGCCGACGTTCGAGGATTTCTGGGCAGACGGGCACTACCGGATGCGAACCGAAGACAACCTCGTGCTCTTCGGCGACTTCCGTGAGGATCCCGAGAAGTATCCGCTCTCGACTCCCAGTGGGAAGATCGAGATCTTCTCCGAGACCATCGAGTCCTTCGGCTACGACGACTGCGCCGGCCATCCGCGCTGGTACGAGCCCGACGAGTGGTTGGGTGGCCCGCGTGCCTCGCAGTTCCCGCTTCACCTGATCGCCAACCAGCCCAAGTCGCGGCTGCACAGCCAACTCGATCACGGCGCTGCAAGCCAGGCGTCGAAGATTCAGGGACGCGAGCCGATTCGTATGCACCCCGATGCAGCGGCCGCGCGCGGCGTGTCGGCCGGAGACGTGGTGCGCGTGTTCAACGATCGCGGGGCGTGCCTTGCTGGTGTGATCGTCGATTCGGATTTGCGGAGCGATGTCGTCCAGCTGTCCACCGGTGCGTGGTACGACCCGCTCGATCCTGCCGATCCCGACGCCATGTGTGTGCACGGAAATCCCAACGTTCTGACACCGGACATCGGTACGTCGTCACTTTCGCACGGCTGCACTGGCCAGCACGTTCTGGTGCAGATCGAGAAATTCGAAGGCGCCCTGCCGCCGGTCAAGGCGTTCGATCCGCCGGTGCTTCGTTCGCGCTGACGGAACCGATCGGCCACCTCTCGCGTCGAACCTCGTGAGCGCCTGAATCAGGTGCCACGATCGATCAAAGGTGGGGGCCATCGTGAGTGCAGCGGATGTTGGTTCGATGCGGGGGCAAGTCGAAGTTCTTCGGGCCCAGATAGATTCGATGCAGGACGTTCTGTTGGAGCGAACGCGATCGCTGGCGGGCTTGCAGGTGAGGATCACCCGATCCACGGCAAGCGCGCGTTCGAGTGACGGCTGCGTGGACATTGTCGTAGACGCTTCGGGGGCAGTTGTGGGAGTCACCCTGTCGGGGAGTTCTTACGGCAAGCATTCGGCGGCAGCGTTGGGGAATCTGATTCTGGCTACGGCCACGTCTGCGGCAGAAGACATGCGCCGACAGGTTGTCGAGATGACGAAGCCGTTCACGGAGGCGGCCAGAATCGACTTGCCGGACCTGGTTCCGGGTGTGCTCGGATTGCGCGAGATTCTCGAGCCTCGTCCGACGTCTGTACCGGTCTCCAGCGACGAACGCTGGGACCGCACCGTTCTGAGGAGCTCCGGCAATGTCTGAACTGGGTGTGGACGTAGCCGCGATGAAAAGTGCTGCACCAGCCTTCGAGGTGGTCGCTGCCGATCTCGACGAGGCGCGGAGCACTCTCGACGCAGTGGTCGCCGCCGAAGAGGGTTGCTGGGGAGGCGACGAGTTCGGAACCGCATTCTCGGTCGCATATGTTCCCGGTTCGGCGTCAGCGGTCGGTGGGATGACGCTGGTCGCGGGCGCGCTGCGCGAATTGACCGCCACGCTGATCGAGATCGCCGATCGTTTCGAATCGATCGACTCCTCGCTCGCCGACGACATGGCGGGTGGGCTCTGATGGGACTCGAGATTCCGGGATGGTTACAGGCGGTTGCGTCGGTCGCGGTGGGTAGCGACTGGCCGCAAGGAGACGAAACGGCACTGTGGCGATTGGGGGATGCCTGGTCAGGTGCGGCTGATCGGATCGAGGCTTCGGCCGCTGCCGGTGATTACGGATTGCAGGCGGTACTGGCATCGATCGACGGTCAAGCCGGCGACTCGTTGTCTCGGTGTTGGTCGGAGGCCGGGGGAGTTGCGGAGGTCTTCGAGCGGTTGTCCTCTGCTGCAGCCGAACTGGGCCGGTCGTGCACCGATACAGGCACGGACATCGAGTACACCAAACTGTCGATCCTCGCGGCGCTGAGCGCACTGGCGCTCGAGATTGCCGCCATGGTGGCGGCCGCTGTCCCGACATTGGGTGTCAGTACCGCCGGGGTCGTGGCGGCTGAGGTGGCAACAACCCTCACGGTCCGAATGTTGTTGCAGCAATTGTTGATGCGAGTGATCGAGGCCGCGGCAGTGGAAGCTGCGGCAGCCGTCTTCTCCGGTCTCGCCATTCAACTGGGTCAGATGTCGATGGATCACCGCCGGTCGATCGACGGTGGCAAGGTCGTGACCGAAGGACGCGACGGTTTCATCAAGGGACTCGCGAACGGAGGATTGAAGACGACGCCGGATCGTGTCGGGCCGGACCCGAACCCGCTTCCAACCGGTTCGAGGTTGCAGCAAATCGCGCGAGGCGCCTTCGACGACGCGGTCTCGGGAGCGTCCGCTGCGATCGTGACGAAGGAGGTCACGGGCGGCGACGCCTCACTGACGGACATCACGTCCGGCGCGATCGGTGGCGGGATCGGTTCCGTCAAAGACGGTCTTGTCGCTCGCAACGAGGACCTGAATGCGGCCGGTCTGAGCCTGACTGCGCTGAACTGGGACTTCTGAGTCGAAGTCTCGAACCGTGGGCTACTCCCGTACCACGGGGTAGCCCACGGACTGCTTACTCAGCAGGCTTGAGTACCAGCGAGATCGAGTTGATGCAGTAGCATTATTTACATATGTCGTAAGGAGTCTGAATGCCCACGTCAGCAGCAGTTTACGCCCGCATCTCACTGGATCGAGACAATGAGCAGCTCGGCGTATCGAGACAACGGCAAGACTGCCTAGAGCTTGCGAAGCGGCTTGGTTGGGGCATCGGAGAGGTCTATCTCGACAACTCGATCAGTGCCAGCAAGGACGTACTCAGACCTGAGTACGAACGGATGATCGCTGATTTGTCGTCCGGCAAGCGTGATGGACTGATCGTGTACGACTTGGACCGACTCACCCGCAAACCAGCAGAGCTGGAATCGTTCATTGCACTCGCTGAGAAGGCAGGATTCGCGTTAGCCAATGTCGCTGGCGACGTGGACCTGAGCACGGCAAACGGTCGGATGCTTGCCCGTTTTAAGGGTGCAATTGCTCGACAGGAGGCTGAACGAATCGGGGAGCGCGTCAGCAGAGCTGCCAAACAACGAGCTGAACAGGGAAAACCGCAGAAGGCTAAGCATCGTCCGTTCGGCTACACGGTTGACTACGAAATCGTGCCGGATGAAGCGGAGATGATTCGTCAGGCATATGCGAGAGTCATTGCAGGAGAGAGTATTACGTCGATAATGCGTGACTTTCAGGCGAACTTCTCGACTGTCGCAGGTGGCAAATGGTACCGACAGACCGTCAAGAAAATCTTGCAACGACCAGCGAACGCAGGCATTCGGGAGTACAAGGGCGAAGAGGTTGGGGTAGGGGACTGGACTCCGATTGTCGATAGGGCGACCTATGACGCTGCAATGGAGACCTTCAGCAAGGCGAGCAAGCCAATGCCCGACATGGCTAACAAGCACCTACTAAGCGCTATCTGCAAGTGTGGTTTGTGCGGCTTCCCGATGTACGGCAGGCGTAGAGGCAAAGGAAGCACAGCGCAGTACACCTGCATGCCAACACATGGTGGTTGTGGTCGGATTGCGCGTGCTCAGGAGCCGCTGGACAAGTACATCATCAGCCTGGTTGTCGCGCATCTGGAGAAGATCGCTCCTGTGGTTGCCGTAGCCAACGAGAACGATGACAAGATCGCTGAAACGCAAAAACGTATTAGTGATCTTCAGAAAGCGTACTCAGATGAACAGCTTTCAATGATTGACTTCATGCCGCTTGTGAACGCAGAACGGCAAAAATTGAAGCAGTATCAGAGAAAGGAAGCGAAAGCCGCAACGGTCGCAACCAAATCAACCCGAGCGGAACATTTCATAGACGCAAACTTGTCGCAGCAACGAGCAATCATCAAACGGTACATCCGCGATGTAGTCGTAATGCCGACAGGCAGAGGTTCCCGCAAACTTGACTACGATTGCATCAAGGTCATAAAGAACGAGCGAACATAGAAAAGCCGGGTAGCGAATGCCTACCCGGCCGATTTCTACTTACTCGCAAATATCATGTCTAGAAATCTGATGTCATCTTCGGTCGTGTCAGAAGCGTCTTCCATGTACTTTGCGACTGCTGTTGCAAGGTCGTAGTTTGCCAACGATCATTCGGTCTCCCTTCTGTAGAATCGGTGCCAGACCTTGTGTCTGACGATGCTACGAGTGCCCTGAATTAGGGCGTGCTCCCTTCCGTCGTTAACGAAATTGGCTGTCGGGTCAATCGGTACCCGGCAGAAAATCTGATTACTCTGAGCGCTTCTCACGCGGGGTGTTGTACCTCAACGTGGCTAGGAACTCTTTCTTGATTCGTTCCGCCCATGCCTTGAACCTGGTGTTCTCGTCTGACTTGCTCATTTGTCGTGCCTCTCCTTGGTTGTTGTGCTGCGCTCTGGCAAAATTAAACGTCGTTCTGGTCTCTCCGTGCCGATCTGGGTCTCCGATTAATCTGAGACGCTTAGCTATCCGATTCTAGGTATTCTCCTATCGTTGTTGTAACATCACGTCATGGATCGTCTTTTCAACTTCCTAGATAGTTTCTTACTATTCCTCTTCTGGGGATTTGTGAATGAAACCATAGACGGAAGACGATTGCAAGCTTTCTGTACCGCCGAAACCTGTAAGCCTCTGACCTGCGACGATGCTAACTTTAGATATAGTTATGTTCGAGTAAGTCATGATCTTATTTGGATTCTTGACGATTGATCGCTAACAGCGGTCCGTGAACCGGAATGGTATAATTGAGCAGTGCAGGTGGAACTGCATAAGTTTGTATAAGATCATACCCAGGAAGACCGCTCAGTTACGTTGTCAAAGATGCTGAGCGGTCTTCTGCCTTGATTTTCAAGAGTCAAGGTGTCATACTCAAACAAGCGGTCAGCGTTAGCTAGCAGCCCCAAGATCCTATTTAAGTTCTTGTTAGCCTATTAGACAATCCGAGCACTACCGCGTATAATTAGTACCAGAGATTCATTCAACCAACCGCTAATTGGTAAGGAGCACTCAGAAACTTTCTTTTTGGAATAAGAAAATACCTGGACACTCGATCAGTAGCGGCTGATCGGGTGTTTTTCTATATTCCAACAAAGAAAGTAAGTGAAATGTTACATGAATTACAGCAACACTAGCACCACCCAACTCAATATTGATTGGTCCAATCCTGAGTTCGTCAGGGACGTCTTCGAAAGATCAGATGAACATCTACACCTCAGTCCACAGGATAGAATCAACGCTCTTGCTCACGCACCAGAACTCACTATTGAGGATCTGATTGATGTACTAGCCAACGATTCTATTGATGAAGAGTACAAGACAGCTCTTCTGAATCTATCTAGAGAGTCTTCAGGTAGCCCGCTTCTGACGGGTATTAGAAGGAACTTAGATACTGTGGGACACCTAAAATACGGGTACACACCAAGACACACGATTCAGATAAATCTCAAAGGATCGAAGTTCGACGTTGAACTACCAGAGGTAGAAGTCTGGAAGAACAACAGTTCGTACGTCACACGGATGCAAAACTGTGACAAAAAGGATCTGGCAAAGACTCTGTACAAATGTGCGTTGTACACGAAGCGTTATGCGATGGATACGGGTAGCTTGGTTCAGATTGCGCATGATAGAGGTCTTGACTTTAATCGGGCACTACGAACCAGCCATGCAGCTGGTCAGAAAGCGCATCTAGTCAAGACGATTGACGCAGAGGCAAACGTGTTCTTCGAGAATGCCGTGGAGCACTGCAACTCGTTCAAGCAAGTCCAAATCCTGATTGCGTTGTACACAGAAGCCTGCACGTACACGACGATGCAGCCCGTCTTCTGCAAGAAAAGGTGTTCGGACAGTCTGGGAGTGGATCGCAAAGTCATCATCAGGCTCTTCGCAAGGTTGGAGAAGATCGGTCTCTTGATGGAATCGCCGGAGACGATGAAAAAGTATGACTATGCGGCCGGTATGCCGTTGTCTAATCCCAGAATCGTTAATATGGATCTGACGCAGCACGGTCGTTGGTGGAACTTGGACGAAAAGCCTGGTCCTGACCGTTCACCGGAGAAGAAAGCTCTTAAGCAGCGCAGGACAGAAGTTTTGGCCGGGAATGGATATTGGAAAGAAAGTAAATGACTGATATTGGCCCGATCCTAGGAGAAAGGAGGGACGAAATTTGACAGAAGTACGTAAATACGACCAACAGTCAGCCAAAGACGCCGAGAGTGTGAGCAAGATTTTCGAACAGATCGAAATATTACTGACAGAGGCAGTTGAGCTAGGCGCGTCGAACCAGAGGCTGAAGCTTGGTTTACAGCACATCTATTCGAAATTTACGCGACAGAGATAGATGACAGTAGGGGATAGGAGTTAGACTGATTCCTATCTCCTACCGTTCTCAAGTACCTCCATTCAGATAGTGTGACGGGATTAGACGAGCAACAGCCGGCGGCATGGGTAAATGTGTACCTAGATTAATCCAATCGCTTAGATTCGATATTACAAGAATATTTGGATTAGCGGGATATGGTGCGTATAATGGTAAACAGAGACACTAACGATTGATTCGTTAAATCCAATGTCTCTTGGAGATAGTATGAATGATTACGAAGAAATCGTATGTCTAAGCTGCAATGAACGTGATTGTGAACATGATAATAAGTTGGTGCTCGGATGACCGATTTTGAGTTTGTAGAAGTTGAGTCGGAATTAAATTCAGTCAACGAGATTGAAGAAAAGTTCGTTGACGAGCAGATCGAAGCGAAAGATGTTGCGGCAGAAGAGAAGTCAGAAGCGCAGCAGTTAGAAGAGGCTAAGAAGTATTTCAAAAACCTCTTTGCGAATATGGGTGCGAAGTGAACGAGTTTGAAGATTTTGATTTCGTAGCTATCGCGGTAGAAGCAAAAAGAGTCAGGCAAGAGCTTGAAGCGTTGTACGACACCAGAGGTCAGCGGATTGCAGATTAAATATGAGATGGAGGGGGAGTGTTGGCGCTACGTGGGTCCGTACAGCAGTGACGGTTATCCGCTAATCAAGCTAGACGGTAAACGTCAGCTACTTCGCCGGGTGTTGTATCAAAATTTGATTGAGTCAATTCCCTATGGAAAATCAATCGGCAACACTTGCCGACACAAATGGTGTATTCGGATAGAGCATTTGCAAATATATGCAGCGAGAACACACTGTTTGTACGGTCACGAATTGACTGATGACAATGTTTACAGACACAAGGGGCAAACCTGTAAACAGTGCAGAAAAGTTCAACGTCAGAAACGTAAAGCGAAAAAGTTTAATGAATGATAAAGTAATAGGTAAGATGCAAGAATGTAGTGACTCAGAAGCTAGTTCAGATGAAGACAAATATTCGAGGATTCTTGAGTACGTTGTCAACAAGAATAATTGCCATATATTCAAGCTTTCTGCACGAGACCGTAACGGGTATGCAGTAGTAAAGATTGACGGCAAGAATTGGTATGCACACAAATATGTGTACGAACAGAAGCATGGTCCGGTTCCAGCCGGTATGGAAGTAATGCATTTGTGCAAGAATCAACGTGATTGCATCTCTATAAATCATCTACGTGCAGGTACACATGCTGAGAATATGGCTCAGATTCCAGAAGATAAAAAGGAATTTTGCGCGGCAGGGCATGAATTAAATAGATCCAACAGCTTCAAATTCAACAACAATCTGCATTGCAAAATATGTAGAGCGTTGAAGAGAGTTCAAGATGCCTAGCTATTGCGTGAACAAGCATGAACAGACTAGGTCCAAACACGTACTGGTTTGCAGGTACACTGATCTGCCGGATTTGTAGAAAAGATCGAACGGAACAGAGAAAGCTAGAAAGTCAAGGCAGAAAGTCTTGATTAGGGTATTGCGAATTCGCGCCTGTACTTAAAAGTAGTTGTTTTCTTTTTACACAACTCTGGCAGACGGACTCAAAGTCAAATGAAAACAAGATTCAAGAAAGGGATAGAAATGAAAGTCATAATCAAAAAGCAGGTGCCGAATGGCGAAGTACGAAGAGGCTGAACGAAGAGCATTCGCTGAACTGGCGGGTGATGTTGGATTAAGTGCTGCCAGAAGGGAATTGGGCTATCCATCGAGCTGGGCAACTGGCAAAAAGTGGACAGAGGAATTCGGCATAGAGATTGAACTCGATGAGCTGAAGGCGAAAGCCAGTGCATACAATAATTGGTACAAAGACTCCGAACTGCTGATCGCACAGCAAGACCTGATTGCCAGAGCACGAGACCTGATGGACTCCAAGACTCTCAATCCGGCAGAGCTAGAGAAGCTTGGTCAGACGATCAAGCGCGCAACTGAGATGATCCGTGTCATCGACGGCAAGGCCAACGTCTACACAGCCAAGGAAGACACGACAGAGCTTGAAGCCTTGCAGATGTACGACGAGTTCCAGCGAGCCAGAGCTGATGATGCGTGAATCCGTTGGAGTACATCGGTCAGTTTCCGCGTGAACTGATTGCATCGTCCGAAGGTCGAAAACTGCTGACCAGGCAAGACCCTCTGTTGTTCAGTGTGGTCTACCTGAGTCACAGCATCAGGTTCGAAGGTCAAGAACCATCGTTCAGTCAGTTCCATCTTGACCTGGCTGAGTATGCTAAGTCTTGGATGCAGACCGATTCCCAACGAGACTGCTGGATTGCTCCGCGTGAAGCTGGCAAGTCTCAGTGGTTGTTCAAGATTCTGCCGTTGTGGGCAGCAAGTCATGGTCACCTGAAGTTCATTGCAGCCTTCTCGGATGCTGGCTCACAAGCGACTGATCATCTTGATTCGTTCAAGTTCGAACTAGATCACAACAAGCTGTTGCGCAAAGACTATCCAGAGTTGTGCAAGCCGATGATGCGCGGTGCAGTGAAGAGGTATGTCAGTCAGAGCAACGAGCAGATTCAGCAAGCCAATGGATTCAGTTTCTCGGCAAAAGGCATTGATGCAAAATCGCTGGGTATGAAGATCGGTGATCAAAGACCTGATCTGATTTTGTTGGATGATATTGAACCAACTGAATCCAACTACTCAGTCAATGAAGCAGAGAAGCGCAAGAGAACAATGCTTGATGGAATCTTCTATCTGGGATCAAGAACGCGATCAACAAGCTGGTCAGTTCGATCCGGCCAAGCCAGAGACGTTGATCAGCCCGTACAGGGAGTACGTCAGAGCTATGGCGTCAGTGACGAGCACACCGCTGAGCTACTTCGAGAACACACAGACGAACGTGTCAGGTGAAGCACTCAGAGCTGCCGAAGCGCCGCTAGTCAAGAAAGTCCGATTGCGTCAGCTTGCCATTGGGTCAGCTCTGCGCAAGATGTTCCTGTTCGTGTTGAAGCTCAATCAGATAGACGAAGATGTACAGCTTCAGTGGCGACAGATCGAATCAATCGACACGTCAGAAACCTGGGACATTATCAAAAAGAAGCGTGATGCTGGTCTGCCAGCGGAACAAATTTGGCTTGAACATGGGTACGACACAGCTCTTATTGAGCAGTGGAAACGAGCTGGTCTACTGGATCAGCCAGCAACAACAAATATTACAGAAATTGGAGATGAAGCAGCATGAACGAAGACACAAACGAGCTAGATCAGATGAGAGAAGCGCTGAAGAACGCAAACGGTGAATCAGCCGCGCATAGGCACAAGGTCAAAGAGCTTGAACAGCAGATTGAAGCATTGTCGGAAACGGCAGAGCGTGTGACCGCAAAGTACCGTCAGGCTCAGATTGGCGCTGAGCTTGAACGCAACGGAATCACGAACACGAAGATCACGAAGTTGCTCGATCTGGATCAGATTGAGCTGGATGACGAAGGCAATGTGACCGGACTTGATGAGCAAATTCAATCAGTGAAATCAGAGTTTCCTGAATTGTTTGAAACGAAGCGAGCAGCGCCAAAGGTTGATGCAGCCGACAAGCCAGCGATCAAGCGTCAGATAACAAGCGCTGAACGCCTAATCAACGGACGTTGAGCGGCATTGTTCCTATTTATGATAAAATAGACCTAATATTAACCGAGATGGTTTGATTGCGAAGCGAGATGTTAAGCAATATTTAGCAGTAAGCGTAACGGCTTTAACGAAATTTAAGAGAAATGAAGTGTATGAAGAATTTCAGCAATTAATGCAAGTAGTTGGGTAAACGAGGAACTTGGTTCTTCTGTTCTAACTACGATTACAACAAACTCTGCGGCAGAAGCATTTGCCCGTAGAGAGAATATGGATTCGGACGCTTTGCGCGTTCCGCGTCTTACGGACGTAGATGTATCGGTAATTCCAATGTCAGGCGCATATCCAGAAGATGCGGCGAACCTTGACACTGTATTGCTAGTGCTAGCAAAGTTCGGTGGACGAGTACTTGTTCCATACGAACAGCTAGACGATTCCAACATTGCGGTTCTTACTGAGCTGCAAAAGAGCTGGGCGAGAAGCTATGCAGCAAAGATTGACAATGCAGTATTCGGAACTACTGGTACCGAAAATGGTCAATCAGTTCCATTTACAAGTGTTTACAAATCTGTTGGTTCGGCAGTAATCAAGACTGCTGGTCCTGTGTCGTATGCACATCTTAGTGCAACGCTGGGCAAAGCTGAGAATGGTGGATATTTCAGTGACCCTGACACAATCATCGTTGCTCATATTTCATTGAAGGAATCGCTTCGCAACATCGTTGACGACAACAATCGTCCGTTGTTCATTGATTCGATTCCTGGGGTACAGCCTTCAACGCTGTTTGGCTATCAGATTCAGTTCAGCGCTGGAGCGAAGACCAGTGCAACGAACGTAGTGAATCCAACTGGTAATCCTCTGTTGATCGTTGGTAACAGAAACCACTTGATCCTGGGTGTTGGTTCTGGTCCTGAGTCCAAGCTTTCCGAAGAGGCGGGCTATTCAACTGATGAGATTCATTTGAAGATGCGAGCACGTAGAGCCTTCGCTGTTGGACGAGCGAATGCCTTTGGCGTCCTTGAGGTTACAGGAGCGTAAGCAATTCGGAACAGCTCAGCGTTCAGTCGAATGTTGGGCTGTTCTGTTTTTCATATGGAAGATTACGAATACGAGTTCACAATGACGTTGCCGACTATCGGTGACTATTTTCAGACACGTCAGTTTCAGCTTGGATTCTCAGTTTCCGAGCAGAACTTGACGCTAGGTCGATTGTTCGCTGTTGCAAGAATCAGTGATGCAACGTGAGAAATTTCTACGTAGGTCAGAATCCGCATGGTTCAGTCTTGTTCAAAATTGTTGACGAACGTAAGCAGCCCGTAGACGTGATGATGTATTACACGGCAAAGGTGTTCATTCGTAGACCTGACGGTTCAGTGTATTCGGATGGGTATGCAGTTCCGATTGCAAATCCGTATCACGCTGTTGACTACACGTTCGGTTCAACGAGTCCATTCACGATGACTGGTGAGTATCAGATACAGATCAAGTTGAACCGCAACAGCGGCGAACCAGGCGATAAGTTCGACTATACGGATATCATTGCTATCGACGTTATAGAAAGTTTGGAGGGAAGTTAGATGTTAGCAACAGATTCAGATGTTCTGGATATGACTGGATATACAGTCAATGATCAGCAGATCAGACAAGCTCAGGGAATTGTTGAAGTATGTGCAGGCAGACCCGAAAGTCTTGTGACGAACGAAACAGACAAGCACTGGCTCAAGTATGCCGTGTGTTGGCAGTCAGCCTATTTGGACAACTCAGACGTGTTCGCACAAGCGAATGTGGAACAGGTGAAGCAGGACAAGACCACCGTTACCTATGGAGAGAAGACGTATGCCGTCAGTCCGTTGGTGGTTGAAGCGGTCAAGCAGCTCAGTTGGAACAAGTCTCGTTCGATAATGACCGGATCGAACACAGTCAAGGCGAATCGTATGCCTGATTGGTGGTACTGGTGATGCCGAGATTCATTGTGCGAACGTGGCCTAGCCTGGTGGACATTTACACCCAGCGAGTGACGTTTGATCCTGAAACAGGCTCAGCCGAGCGAAAGTGGAACTATCTCGATCCTGAGACAGTGCCGTGCAACGTCGTAGCGCTGAATCCAGAAGACAGCCTTGAGCAGTTCGGCGCGGAATATACAAAAAAGAAGTTCGTCAAGCTTGAGATTCCAACAGGTCAGTTCGAACTGAGCCAGCAAGCCGGGAATCTGCGCAGCAAAGACGGAAAACAGCGGTACTACGATCATTTGATCGACAACGAGTTCTATCCAGAAGTGTTCAACATCAGCAACATTGGCACTCGTATCGACTTGAACGGTCAGATTGACTGCTATGAGCTGTATCTAGAACTGTTCGATGACAGTATTACTCAGATTGCAAGATGACAGAAAAAGGGCTACAAGCAATTCGGCTTGTAGCCCTTTTCTTACCCTTATTCCACTTATACGCGAAGGAGGATTGTGCGTAATAAGTCTATTATACCAGCTTGCGCCTACTTCTGCTTTGCGATAGCACGAGCGTAGAGAACGACGTTCTTGGCCCATGCACTGTACGCAAAATTTAAGGGCGGCGGTTCGTTCGTACTGCGCTGAGATGTTAAGGCGCGCACTCCGTCTTTCTTGTTGAATAGATCGTCGAACTCAACTATTATTTGACAAGCATCCCGCATGTCAGGGTACATCTTGGGAAGTATCCGCTCGTTCGCGTCTTTGGCCGCTTTAAATGCTTCGTAAGCCAGCGTGAGAAGATCCGGTTTTTGTTCGGGTAACGCTTTTAACAGTTCTCGATACTTGTCATCCATCTTCTTGTCAAGGTCAGTCATTGCTTTTATGTCAACCTTGGGAGTGCTGATAGCTATCGTTTCTCCCTTCTCGTCCAGCCAGGCGCGGGCGCTGATTGAGATTGCTTCCATTGTGTGGTGAACCATTGTATTTCTCAAACGATAGAGAATCCTATACTCGGAACTCTTTTCGAAGAGCTTGTTGAGAATCTTCTGAACGTCTTTATGTTGCTTGCTATCTTCGCCGTACAGTTGTTTAATCTCTTCGTATGTATGTTCCTGGTGGTAATGCAGAGCTGAACAAAATGCGAGTGCCGCACTCCGCATCCGGATTCCCATGCGAACAATATCGTCTGGCTGTGAGGCATCCAGTTTCCCTCCTTTGAGTTCTTCCATGTCAGCTTGTATTGCCCGACCCAAATCACCAATTGTCTTTGTCATGTAGGTAAAGACGTTAACGTTTAGAATCTTGTTTATTTCGTGATACGCATCTCCGTATCTTTTGAAATCTGATTCGCTAATCTTCTGAATCACTTCGAAATCAGCGTCGGAGTCAATATCGGGATTATTATGAATCAGCAGTGCTGAGTAAAACTCTTCCATATTTGATGTCATTGTTTTTCTCTCGTTTGGGTGAAGGCATATTTGGAATTATTCGGGGGTGATAGCTTTGGTGCTTGAAGTCAAACTCTCGGATTGCTTCTGTTTCAGTTCTGACTGAGCTGCCCTAAGAAGTTCATGATGCAGTGTGGTTAGATCAATCTTCACCATCGAGATTGTGTTCTGGACGGTTTCGCGCTCGCTGTCTACATACTCCATGTGCGCGTCTCGAACTTGCCATAGTTCAGCAACGCTCTGGCCGTGTGCAAGATAGATCTCTTTCGCGCACCTCTCTAGCTCGGTGAATGGTGCGCAAATCAGAATTTGGTTGTATTCAGTCTGAATAGTGCGGTATAGGTCATTCGCTGTCTCCTCGCGGGCTTGCTGATCGGTGTCATCTGTCCAGCGTTTGATGACGTCGGACCTTTGTCGCGATAGCTCAAGCAGGTTGGCCACCGCTTTAGTGATGGTGGTTCGCTTCCAGTTAGTCAGGTCGCGCTTGCTGGCCCAAACGAGATTGACTGCAAGGCTCAGTAGGGCCAAAACCGCAGCTCCGACCGAAATCCAGTTTGAAGTGTCCATCGCCACATCATGCCAGGTAGTTAAGGCTTTTCACTCGACGTATTTATGAGTATGCAAAGACGCCGAACACTCGTTTCCACGCACTGCGTGGTGTGCATGCACTGCGTGTGTCCGCTGGCTAGCGGTAGGGCTAGACGGATCGCCAAAAGAGGTCCAGGTCTGTTGACCTGGACCTCTTTCGTTTCTAACTCACTCCGACTTATGTAAAACTAATGCTATCGAGTTGATGCAGTACCGCTGATCGGTCGGCGTCGGGTATCCCTCGCCCTCGAAGACGTGGCCCAGGTGGCTGTGGCACTTCTTGCAGATGACCTCGACGCGGCGCATCCCCAGTGAGCTGTCTTCCTTCAGGATCACGGCATCCGAATCCGCCGGATCGAAGAAGGACGGCCACCCGCAGTGCGATTCGAACTTCTCGGTGCTGCGGAACAGTTCGGCTCCGCACGCCCGGCAGGAGTAAACACCTTCCGTGGTGGTGTCGGTGTATTCGCCGACGAAGGGGCGTTCGGTGCCGGCTTGGCGCAGAACCGCGAACTCCTCCGGACTCAGCTTTTCGCGCCACTCGCTCTCGGTGTACGTGACCTCAGGTGTGCTGTCGATGCCATCGTGTGAAGAACTCATGCCTCCACGCTAATGCTTTGTCACCGTTTCGGCTTCGCCGGCAGGTGAGACGGCTGGGAGCGGGGGATCGAGGAGGTAGGCGGGATCGATTCCGCGATCCAAGCGGCCTTCTCGACGCGCGACCAGATACCGGTATCCGAGGACACAGAAGATCACGATCAGCAGAAGGCTCCAGCCGAGGGTGCTCTTGGTGTATTCGGCGGCCCGGCCGAAGGTCGGCCAGCGGTTCGACCACCAGCTGTCGAAAGTCATGAAGCCGTAGACGGCGAGCCAGGCCGGCCAGTTCCGCATGACCGAGTTCTTGAGCACCACGGACATCAGGAGCGGGAGCAGCATCATCGAGTAGTACATCTGGCCGAGCGAGGGCAGCAGGAACGATGCGGTCATGATCACACCGGTTGCGGTGGTGAGGAAGAAGAGTTCGTCGTTGCGGTAGTAGCGGTACAGCAGCCACAGAGAGACTGCGACCATGGCGGCGAACACGACGCGAAGCAGCAGGATCAGCCACTCGGGCAGGCCGAAGTAAGCGCCGTTTCCGACAATCGAACTGTTGAAGTAGTCACGCGATTCGAGTAGGTACGGCACGGTGCGGCGGACGAAGTCCATCGGATCCGACGCCAGTGGCCACGCCACGACGGTGAGAATGAACGGGATGCCCAGGGCGGTGACGAACACCTTCCACTGGCCGCGAACGAGTGGCAGTAGGAGCAGCGGCGCGAGAGTGGGTTTCACTGCGATGGTGAGCCCGATCGCGGCGCCGGCCCACAGATCCTTCTTGCGCATCAGCAGCAGGAGGAAGGCAATTTCGCCGAGCAGCACGAGACCATTGATGTTGGTGAACACCAACGTGTTGGTGACCGTCTCCGACATGAAAGCACCGAGCACGAGAATCGGCGCCGCAATGGAACTGATCGTCAGGTCGAACAGGCGCAACAGCAGGTAGAGAGCCACGAGGACGGCGACGGCATTGACACCGATGAACAGCCACCGCGAGCGCTCGGGATCGAGGATCGCGAGGGGCGCCATCAACAACGAACCCGATGGTGGGTACAGGTAATGGGGGTCTACCGAGTTGAAATCTGCGGTGTAGACGTCGCGCCCGTTCCAGAACGCCAGCGCGGCGTTGTAGACCGGTCGGAAGTCATCGGTGATGGCGCCGTTGACTGCTGTCACGATGACACGATTGAGCACTGTCATCACGGCGATCGGCCACAAAACGAAGTTGACGACTTGTTGGGTTGTCCGCCCGGTACGCGGCTCGAGCTGTCGAAGGAACACTTCGGCACGGTACACCGGAGCAGGGTGTGATCGGGGGATGCACCCCTTTTCGGTCGTGGTGGACGAGCGCCCGAGTCAGGCCGGGCACACGCTTCCGTTGCTGGGCAGGGAGGCGTCGCTGAGGTAGAGGCGCATCGCCTGTTGAGCGCACGTGGATTGCGCCGCGGGGTGACCCGCACCCTGCCAGTCCAGGGTTGCGAAGCGCGACCCTGCATTGGTCACGACGCCGGTGACGGTCGAGAGTCCGGAGTTCCCGACGGCCGGGTCACCCCGACCGCTCAGTACGAGGACGGCGGGCTTCAACTGGTTGGGCAGGGGAGAGTTGGCGGTCGACGGCCAGCTGGCGCATGCGAGCAATCCGAGCGCGGCTTCTCGACCGAATACCGGATAGTTGGTGCTCCACGTGTCCGCCAGTTCGCGGGCACGCCCGATCCCCGGCCATTGCATGCCGTCGGTGCACCGTCCGATGAACTGGCCGTCGCCGTCCACCTCGTTCTCCGCCCGGGCGGCGCGCTCTCGAATCGGCGAAGCATTTCCGGTACCGAGCGCAGTCAGAGCGTCGGCGAGTGAGCGGGTCTCTTGCTCACGATTGGTTCCGGCTGTCCACAGGCTCGCCGAAATCGCGTTCGACACTGCAGCGGCGGACAATGGTTGGAATTCATCGGCCCGAGCGCGCTCCATCAAGTCGGTGATCGCTTTTTTCGGATCAGGTCCGAGCGAGCACCCCAGCGCCACACATCGCTGAGCAAACGCGGTCAATGCCGCTTCCTCGCCCTGCACGCGGCTCTCGGCTTCGGTGGCAGCGTCAGTGGCTACAGGAGCGGGAGAATCGAGGATCAATCTCGCGAGGTTGTTCGGGTGGGCTGCCGCATAGCTCAGCGCGATGTCCGAGCCGGACCCTGCAGACCACAGAGCGATGGTCTCGACGCCCCACCGAGTGCGCAAGGCGTCGATGTCCTCGGCTGCGGAGTCGGCGCCGAACTTCAGTTCTTGAGGGTCGAGGTAGTCCGTGCAGGCAATGGTTGCGTCGTGACCGAGGGCCGCGACCGCATCGGCCGCGTCACCGGTGGTGTCCGAGTCGAACTGGCCCAGATCGTGAAGTCCGCGCCGAATCTCCGGCGTCATGCAGTCGATTGCGGTGGACCTGTCGATTCCGCGGCGATCGAGGGCAACCACGGGATGTTCTGCGAGAACCGTCGTCAAGCCGGATGCGGCGAGCATGGCGAGCGAGTTTCCCGACGAACGGTCGGTGCCGGATGTGAACACGATCGGATATGCGTTGGCAGGCGTCGACGACGTGCGAGCGCGGGTCAATCCGGCAGTGAAGTTGCCGTCGATCGCGCCGGTCACGTCGATGGGAGCACTGAATTCTGCGCATTCGAGGATGACTCCGGCGCTCGACGCTGCGAGAGCCTGGTCGGCGAGTGACGTGCCGGTGCAGTCTCGCCACGGTAGATCGTCGGTCGGGACGCCAGGGACAACCGGCGGCGCATCGGGCGACGGGCCCTCGCTCTGGGCCGGGCTGCCGTCGGTACGGCCTTCGACCGCGACGGCGGGCCGAAGCGACGGTCCGGCGCCGCACGCACAACACGTCGCGAGGACGACGGCCATCAAAGCAACTCTGCGCATGCCGACCAGAGTGCCAGGTTCACCGACGTGGCTGCTGACGAACCCATCGAGTGATGATCGTGCCGTCCGAATCGCCGAGGATGTGCGCGGGGCGCATGGCTGTGGGCATTGCGTTGGGGGAGAGTGAGATTCGGCCGACTTTGCTGCCCACCAGTTGAGGCGAAGTGGTGATGCAGAGTTCGTCGACTGCATTGTCCTCGATCAACTGCCCGAAAAGTGACGGTCCGCCCTCGCACAGCACGCGACGGAGCTTGCGAACCGACAAGGCCCTGTCGATGTCGCCGCTGCTGACGTTCGGCGAGTCCGTCACCTCCACCTGTGCTCCGGCAGATCTCAGCGCCGAAATCGCCGCGGAGTTCGCGTCGCGACCGACAACAAGGATCGGTGGAATTTCGGTATCCCGCAGGAGTCGACTGTCAGGGTCGATCGACGCATGCGCCGAGACGACCAGTATCGGTGGCACCCGAGCGAGGCCGCCGGCAGTGCGTCGGGCCCGTGCTGCGTCCGAGATCTGCACACCCCCGTAGTTCTCGGCTCGCGCAGTGCCTGCGCCGACCACGACGACGTCACAGAGTTCGCGCATGATCCCGAATACCGACTTGTCCGCAGGTGTGCCCAGTCCGCCGCTCACTCCGTCGACGGAGACGCACCCGTCGATGCTGGAAACGAAGTTCACACGCATCCAGGGTTGCGAGAGATTCTCCGGATAGGCGTACAGGCTGCGGAGTTCGTCTTCGTGGCCTGGTGTGAAGTAGGTCGCAATATCCATACGGTGCACATGAGAGATCACATCACGTAGATACCCTTGACGGATGCATGAACGTCTTGTCGATCGCAGCCCGGTGGTACCCGCCGATCAACTGGTAGCTCAAATGGTGCCTCCCGCAATGTTCGACGAGGTGAGTTTTGCGTCCTACATTCCTGATCCGAAGGAACCGAGCCAGGCAGCTGCTGTCGCCAAGGCCGAGGAATTCTCCAAGCGCGTCACCAAGATCCGTAGTGGTGGACGCCGCGGACTGTTCGGCAAGAAGACCCAAGCGACCGGCGCCGGCCTGTACCTCGACGGTGGATTCGGTGTCGGTAAGACGCACTTGCTGGCATCGATCTTCCACAGCGTTCCGTCGCCGAAGGCGTTCGGAACCTTCGTCGAGCTGACACACGTCGTCGGCGCTCTCGGCTTCAACAAGGCCGTCGAAGCGCTCGCCGACCACAGCGTTCTCTGCATCGACGAGTTCGAGCTCGACGATCCGGGCGACACCATGCTCGTCTCCCGCCTCCTCTCGGAGCTTTCCGCGCGCGGCGTGTCCATCGTCGCGACGTCGAACACGCTTCCCGGCCAGCTCGGTGAGGGTCGCTTCGCCGCTCAGGACTTCCTGCGTGAGATCAAGAAGCTCGGCTCGATCTTCGAGACGATTCGCGTCGACGGCCCCGACTACCGTCACCGTGACCTCCCGCCCGCACCGGAGCCCGTCACGTCGGAGGAGTTGGTTTCTCGGGCCGACGCCATCGACGGTGCCACGCTCGACGACTTCGACGAGCTGTGCAAGCACCTCAGCACACTGCACCCGTCGCGGTACAACAAGCTCGTCGAGGGTGTGAAGGCAGTCTTCATCGACGGCGTTCACCCCGCAACGGATCAGTCCGTTGCACTGCGCATCGTGGTTCTCGCCGACCGCTTGTACGACGCGAGCATCCCGGTCACCGTCTCCGGCGCACGCCTCGACGAGATATTCACTCCCGAGATGCTCGCCGGTGGGTACAAGAAGAAGTACCTGCGCGCGACCTCGCGTCTGCTCGCACTTTCTCGTTTCGAGGTCGCGGCCGGCTGATCGGCACGCCTGTCAGCTGACGGGGCGCTCCATCACGAAATCGTGGTGGAGTTGTGCGCCCACGAGGAAAGTCTTTGTGCCGACCTGGGTGAAACCGTGCTTGGCGTAGAACTTCTGGGCACGCAGATTCTCCTGATTGACACCAAGCCAGATTCCGGCACTTCCGCTGCGTCGTGCGTGGTCGAGGACGGCGTCCATCAAGGATGCTGCCGCGCCGGTCCCGTGGTTACCCGGAAGCACGTACAACTTGCTCAGTTCCGTCGTCGGGCGAAGAGTCACAGCAGCTTTGACGTCCGGGTCGGCGGGCTCGTCGTCGACAAGCATCGCGTAGCCCACGATCGAACCGTCGCGAATGACCTTGAGAACGGTTCGCGTCGGATCGGTCAGGTACTCGGAGAACTTGTCGACGGAGAGAACGTTGTCGATGAAGGCGCTGATGTCGTCGTCCGACGCGTCCGGCGGACATGCCAATGGAAATGTCACCGCTGCCACGTCGGCGATTGCTTCGGAATCCCAGATTCCGGCCCGGTCAACGGTGATCGTCACGTCAGCTTCTACCTCTCGCGCACACAGTTCGGTCGATCAAGTACACCACTTTCCTGGAGCGCAATGCTCAAGCGGCGTTCTCGGTGACCGGAGTCTTGGCTCGTTTCGGCGCGAACGCGGGAGCAAGAACTATCAAGATCGCACAGAACGCCAACGGAATCAGGAACCCGATCCGGAGGTCACTGAAGGCAGCGACTGCGCCGACGATGCCACCACCGACCACGGTGCCGACGTAGTTGAAGAGGTTGATGCGTGCGATGACCGCGTCGACCTGATCCGGGGGCGCCATCCGGCCGGCGGCGCTGAAGCAGATCGGAGCGATCACCGGTACCCCGAGCCCGACGATGAGGAAACCGGCGATGGCAACGGCGGGTGATTGCGCGAGAACAACGACTGTCATACCGACTACGCCGATGAGAGAGCCGATCCGCACGACGGTGATCTCACCGAACTTCCCGACCCAGTAGTCGCCGGTCAGTCGTGCGATCAGTGCGGCGATTTGGTACGCCGCCACGGACAGGGCAGCGGTCCCGGCGTCGGCGAGCAGTTCGTCCTTGACGTAGAGAGTCGACCAGTTTCCGACGCTGAAGTCAATCGCATAGAACAAAGCCATCGCGATGCCGAGGAGGACAAAGGCGCGGGTAGGGACGGTGAACTTCGCGGTGCTCGTGATGTTTGCATCGGCAACCGGAGACTCGGACCGATCCAACAGTTGCGGGCCGAAGGCCAGAAGCATCAGTCCGACAACGACTCCCGCGATCACCTGCGTCACGCGGATCGAAATCTCGAGACCTGCGGTTGCTGAGATGAAGAGAGCGCCGACAATCGCTCCGACGCTCCAGGAAGCATGGAACGAGGAGAGAATGAAGCGACCCTTGGCGTGTTGAATCGAGACCGCCTGCATGTTGGCGGCTGCGTCGACCATGCCGAGTCCGATGCCGTAGATCGCCAGGAAGACGAAGAACATCGCCGCATTGGGTGCAATTCCCGTTGCCCCGCCGAAGACTGCGATGACGGCGAGTCCGGTTCGCAGAGTCATCTTGCTCGACGTCCGCACCGCCAGCATCTCGGCGAGCACGCTGCCGAGGCCGGCGATGACGGACACAGTGACAACCGCAACCACCACCAGCGTCTCGCTCAGCTCGAACAAGTCCTTGTACTGCGGAAGCTGCGTCAGAATGGCGGCGAGCAGAAATCCTTGAAGTCCGAAGGCCACCGAAGTGGCGATCCGGGCCCTCGTCAGGGTGCGGGTGTTATCCGTCATCAAGCAGGGCCTTTGTCTCGTCCGTTCGGTTGGGCCGAACGGTACTGGATCTCGATACTGGTCGAGTGTCCAACAAAGCTGCGTGTTTTGCACGGTTCTTTGATTAACTGACCGGCATGACTCGGCAGCCGACACCAGAATTTCCGTCTTCCTTCGTCTGGGGAACCGCCACCGCGGCCTATCAAATCGAAGGAGCTGTGGCGGAAGACGGTCGCGGACCGTCGATCTGGGATGAGTTCTGTGACCGTCCCGGTGTAGTCGTCGGGGGCGACACCGGGACGGTCGCTGCCGATCATTATCACCGCTGGGAATCGGATATCGAGTTGATGAAAGACCTCGGGCTCGACGCTTATCGGCTGTCCCTGTCGTGGTCGCGAATACTCCCCACCGGATCGGGGGCCGTGAATGCGAAAGGGCTCGACTTCTACGACCGCCTGATCGATCGACTGTGTTCGGTGGGAATTACTCCTGCTGTCACTCTCTTTCACTGGGATCTGCCCTTGGCGCTACAAGAGCAGGGCGGCTGGATGAACCGAGACACCTCGTACCGGCTGGCAGAGTACGCGCATGTCGTCGGCGAACGGTTGTCCGATCGCGTCGGAATGTGGATGCCGCTCAACGAACCGGTAGTGCACACGCTCTACGGCCATGCCTTGGGAGTTCACGCCCCCGGACTGGCTTTGGGGTTCGAGGCTTTCCAAGCCGCACATCATCAGCTGCTCGGGCACGGCCTCGCTGTCGAAGCGCTTCGGGCAACCGGATGCACGAACATCGGAATCGCCTCCAATCATGCTCCGGTGCGGGCAGCTTCGGATTCCCCGGAAGACGTGATGGCTGCCGACATCTACGACCACGTCGTCAATTGGATGTTCGCCGACCCGGTATTGGTCGGAAAGTATCCCGCAGACGAATTTGCACAGCTGCTCAGCGGTCCGGTCGAAGAGGACTTGAAGATCATCGGGGCGCCGCTCGACTGGTACGGGATCAACTACTACGAGCCGACGATGATTGCCGCTCCGGTGGAAGGCCAGGGGACAGAAGGTGTGCTCGAGGTCGACCTACCGCCGGGCCTGCCCTTTGCGCCTGTCGCGATTACCGGTTATCCCATAACCGATTTCGGATGGCCGATCGTCCCTGAGGGACTAGGTGAGATCTTGCGGACGTTCCAAGCACGCTTCGGTGACGCACTGCCGCCGATCTACATCACGGAAAGCGGGTGTTCGTTCCACGACGCTCCGGATGCCGCAGGAGTTGTCGAGGACGAAGCACGAATCGACTATCACGATGCGCACCTTCGCGCCCTCCGATCGGCAATGGACGACGGTGTCGACGTCCGTGGTTATTTTGTGTGGTCGCTTCTCGACAACTTCGAATGGGCCGCGGGATACAAGGAGCGATTCGGCCTGGTGCACGTCGATTTCGACACCCAGAAGCGCACACCGAAGACCTCGTTCGAGTGGTATCGCGCCCTGATCGCCGAGCATAAAGAGGCTCACGTCTGACCTGAAGTGGAGGCGGTCTGGGTTGCTTTGCTAGGCGGTCTGGGTTGCTTTATGGAACCAGGCCGCCTAGCCTCTTCTCTCATGAAGCGAATTCTCGTAGTAAGCCGCCGTAGCGGGGTCTGAATCGGACCGACCCCTCGCTGCGGGTCGTCTTGCTACCAGTTGGTCCTCCACTTCATTCCAGGAAGACCACGACTATGACTTACAACTTCGCCTTCGCTTCTGATTCCTCTTCTACGCCTGCTGATCCTTTCGCAGCGCGCCACGGAAAATCTCTGCCTGCCGGCCTGCGTGCCGAATGCTCTGCGATGTCCTGGACCGAGTTCGAGTCCACGTACGCGGCAATGAGCGGCCCGATCCGTCTGGGCGCGTGGTCATCCGAAAAGATTGCACCGGGTCGGTGGACCTTCGAAGCGACTCTCGGTCTGGGGGAGCGCATCCAGAAAGCGTCCACCACCTCGACCGGTGCGATCTCGGCTATGACCTCGATGCTGCACGACGCGGGAATCTCTCTCGAGATCCTGTCTTTCCACCAGCACCAGATCGGCCACCGTACTGCGACGTTCATCTTCACCGAGTGTGACGGACGTCGGAGCTGGGCGATGGGTATTGCGGAGTCGTCCACGGAGTCCTCGCTGCGCGCGATGACCTCGGCAGCGAACCGCTTCTCTCACTGATCAGCTCCATCAACCGCAGTGCTGACGCATTCCCTGGGGGGCTTGCGTCAGCACTGCGGTTAGTGTGTTCGGTGCTCAAACACAAAAAGCCGGAACCCTGAGGTTCCGGCTTCTTGCATTCTCAAATGGTGCGCGATACTGGGATTGAACCAGTGACCTCTTCCGTGTCAGGGAAGCGCTCTCCCGCTGAGCTAATCGCGCGGGTTCTGGAGAAAAATGGAGCGGACGACGGGATTCGAACCCGCGACCCCAACCTTGGCAAGGTTGTGCGCTACCAGCTGCGCCACGTCCGCATGAGCAATGAACTCCGTTACCGGAACTCAGTACTTTTCTAACTTATCAGACCTGCAAGCAGGCCTTGACCATCAGGCCCGAAGGCCTGACGTGGTGCGCGATACTGGGATTGAACCAGTGACCTCTTCCGTGTCAGGGAAGCGCTCTCCCGCTGAGCTAATCGCGCGAGGTGGAGACGGGAATCGAACCCGTGTGCACGGCTTTGCAGGCCGTTGCCTCACCACTCGGCCACTCCACCGTAAAAGGTTGAGTCACACCTCTCGAGCGGACGACGGGATTCGAACCCGCGACCCCAACCTTGGCAAGGTTGTGCGCTACCAGCTGCGCCACGTCCGCATCGCACCGTGTTTCTTGGGGAGCTGCTCGCTCTCCTCGGTGCGTTGGAAACATTAGCCGACCGTGTCGGATACACACAAATCACCAGCTCAGTGGCGTGTTCGGAGTCGAATCGGCCCGTCGCGCGCGGTGCAACTGTCCATCTTGCCGATGAATACGGTCTGAAATCAGCTCGAATTCGTAGATTTCGGGGTTGCCTGGAGCAAAACGAATGCCAACCTGGTGATTCGTATTCATCGCGCAGCCGTGTTAATGTTCCAACTCGTTCGAGCGCATGCGTTCGGATGACTTACGGTCCCGTGGCTCAGTGGGAGAGCGTCCGCTTCACACGCGGAAGGTCGCTGGTTCGATCCCAGCCGGGACCACAGAAAGACACTGAAGGCGTTCCCGATCATCGGGGACGCCTTCAGTCGTTTGAGAGCGCAGTGGTTCGAGGGCACGGTTGTTTCGGCATGCAGACCGTCTTCGCAGGTCGCCGGGCGACGATTTCGGTAGCCTGGTCCAAGAGACATTTCGCGACGGAAAAGGTGACCGACTTGAGTACCGAAAAGGTCGATTCTCCCGTCGACGATTCAGACCTGTCCGTCTTCCAAGACGCAGAGTCCCGCTGGGAGCGGTGGCGCGCTGGAATCGCCGCGCGGCCCACCCTCAATCTTGCGTATCGCATCGGCGTTGGAGTCGTCGGCGTGATCGTGCTCGCCGCAGGTGTCATAGCTATTCCGTACCCCGGCCCCGGATGGCTCATAGTGTTCGCCGGCCTGGGCATTTTGGCGTCGGAGTTCGCCTGGGCTCATCGACTCCTTCATTTTGCGAAGGCTCGATACGACAGGTTCATGGAATGGTTCGGCAAGCAGTCGCTGTTTGTCAAAGGGTTAGGCGTTCTGTTCACCACAGTGTTCGTCCTGGCGACTTTGTGGGTGCTCGGCACCTTCGGCCTGATCGGGACATGGGTAGGGCTGGACTACTCGTGGCTCGAATCGCCACTGTGAGCTGAACGAGGTCGGTTTCCTTCACTCGGTTGTCTCGACATGTCGGTAGGGCCGATAACATGATCGTGCGCGTGCTCGCAGTGGGTACGACGCCTGTCTTAACTTGTCGCAATACCTTAGGAGCACATCGCCGTGACCAGTCCCGCGCCAGAGCACTCAGCCGCCCCACTTCGGGTGCCCGCGGGGACGACCGCCGGGACTGCAGTGCGTGAAGCCGGATACCCCACGAAGGGGCCCGACGTGATCGTCGTCGTGCGGGACGGCGAGGGAACGCTCAAGGATCTGTCGTGGACTCCTGAGGTCGATGTCGACGTCGAGCCGGTGGCAGCGTCCACCGAAGACGGTCGCAGCGTCATCCGACACTCCGCGGCCCACGTCCTCGCGCAGGCGGTCCAGAAGGAATTCCCCGATGCGAAGCTGGGCATCGGGCCGCCGATCAAAGACGGCTTCTACTACGACTTCGCGGTGGATCGTCCGTTCACTCCGGAGGATCTGGCCAAGCTCGAAAAGCGCATGAAGCAGATCATCAAGGGTTCGCAGCGCTTCTCGCGTCGAGTGGTCGATTCGATCGAGGACGCCCGGGTCGAGTTGGCCGACGAGCCTTTCAAGCTCGAACTCATCGACGACAAGTCCGGTATCGACGATCCAGAGATCATGGAGGTGGGTGGCAACGAGCTGACCATCTACGACAATCTCGATCCCCGTACCGGTGACAAGATCTGGTCCGATCTGTGCCGCGGTCCGCATATTCCGACCACCAAACACATTCCAGCGTTCAAGCTGACGCGTAGCTCCGCCGCGTACTGGCGCGGAAATCAGGACAACGCCGATCTTCAGCGTGTCTACGGCACCGCGTGGGAGTCCACCGAGGCTCAGGATGAGTACCTCGAGTTGCTCGCCGAGGCCGAGCGTCGTGACCACCGCAAGCTCGGTACCGAACTGGACCTCTTCAGCTTCCCCGACGAACTCGGCTCCGGTCTGCCGGTCTTCCATCCCAAGGGCGGCATCATCCGTACCGAGATGGAGAATTACTCTCGCAGCCGCCACATCGAGGCCGGCTACGAGTTCGTCAACACCCCGCACATCACCAAGGGACATCTGTACGAGGTGTCCGGTCACCTCGACTGGTACCGCGACGGCATGTTCCCGGCGATGCACGTCGACGAGGAACTCAACGAGGACGGCACCGTGCGTAAGCCGGGCCAGGACTACTACCTCAAGCCGATGAACTGCCCGATGCACAACCTGATCTTCCGTGCCCGCGGACGTTCGTACCGTGAATTGCCGTTGCGGCTCTTCGAGTTCGGCTCGGTCTACCGCTACGAGAAGTCTGGCGTCATCCACGGTTTGACCCGTGTGCGCGGCATGACTCAGGACGACGCTCACATCTACTGCACCCGTGAGCAGATGCGCGACGAGCTGACCACCACGCTGCAGTTCGTGCTGAACTTGCTCAAGGACTACGGCCTCGACGACTTCTACCTCGAGCTGTCCACCAAGAACCCGGACAAGTTCGTCGGTAGCGACGACGTCTGGGAAGAGGCGACCGCAACGCTCGCCGAGGTCGGCGAAGCCTCCGGCCTTACACTGGTGCCGGACCCGGGTGGAGCTGCGTTCTACGGTCCCAAGATCTCCGTTCAGGTCAAGGACGCACTCGGCCGTACATGGCAGATGTCGACCATCCAGCTCGACTTCAACCTGCCCGAGCGGTTCGAGCTCGAATACACCGGCAACGACGGCGTCAAGACTCGACCGGTCATGATCCACCGCGCTCTGTTCGGCTCGATTGAACGGTTCTTCGGCGTCCTGACCGAGCACTACGCCGGCGCTTTCCCGGCGTGGCTGGCGCCGGTGCAGGTCGTCGGAATCCCGGTGGCGGAGGCATTCGCCGATCACCTGTTCGACGTCACGAAGAAGCTCAAGGCTGCCGGTGTGCGCGCCGAGGTCGACTTCAGTGACGACCGCATGCAGAAGAAGATCCGCAACCACACCACGCAGAAGGTCCCGTTCATGCTCCTGGCGGGCGAGCGTGACGTCGAAGCCGGCGCGGTCAGTTTCCGCTTCCGCGACGGCACACAGATCAACGGAATTCCCGTCGACGACGCCGTCCGGATCATCACCGAGTGGATCAGCCGTCGCGAGAATGCCTCGCCGACAGCCGAACTGGTGCAGCCAAGCGTGGCGCAGTGAGCGGCCCCGGTGACGAGGGACCAGGTTCGCTGATCGACCACGGCGTCGGCGACCCTGACCATTTGCAGCGCATTTGGTCGCCGCATCGGATGTCGTACATCACCGAGGCGCCCAACACCCCGGGTACGACGGGTGAGCCGTTCATCGATATCCCGAAGATGTCGGACGAAGAAGGGCTCATCGTTGCCCGCGGTGAGCATGTCTACGCGGTTCTGAACTTGTACCCGTATAACCCCGGGCATCTCATGGTGGTTCCGTATCGCAAGGTCGCGGCTCTCGAAGATCTGACGCCGGAGGAGAGCGCCGAGCTGATGGCGTTCACCCAGCGTGCGCTGCGGGTGATCAAGAGTGTGTCGAATCCTCACGGGTTCAATGTCGGCCTGAATCTCGGTGCCGCTGCGGGCGGTTCGTTGTCCGAGCACCTTCACCAACACGTAGTGCCCCGCTGGGGTGGCGACGCCAACTTCATCACCGTGCTCGGTGGGGTGAAGGTGATGCCGCAACTGCTGCGGGAGACCCGGGGACTACTCGCCGGTGCCTGGCAACAATAGATCGATGCGTCCGGCTTCATGGCAGGATGCTTTGTTGCGACGAGTTCCAATCCGGAACTCACGACGGGGAGGTTTCCTGCGGTGTTGAGCTTCTTCGGACGCGAATCGGTGTCCAAGGTGACGGCACCTATGGGGAAGGCGCTGGTCAAGACCGGCCTGACGCCAGACACGGTGACGGTGATCGGCACGGTGGCGAGTGTCGCCGGGGCGGTGACTCTGTTTCCGTCCGGACACTTGTTCTGGGGAACCATGTTCATTTGGTTCTTCGTCATGTTCGACATGCTCGACGGCGCCATGGCCCGCGCTCGCGGTGGTGGAACGCGATACGGGGCCGTCCTGGACGCCACCTGTGATCGCGTGGCCGACGGTGCGATTTTTGCCGGCCTTGCGTGGTGGGCGGTTTACCACGAGAACAGCAAGTGGCTTCTCGTGGCGACGCTCATCTGCCTCGTCACCTCGCAGGTCATCTCGTACGCTAAAGCACGCGCCGAGGCGAGCGGGCTGACTGCCGACGGTGGGTGGATAGAGCGTCCGGACCGGCTGATCATCGTGTTGGTCGGATCAGGCCTGACGGGCATGGGTCTACCGTGGGCAATCCACATCGCGATGTGGGTATTGGCCGCCGGAAGTATCGTCACTGTCTTCCAGCGAGTGCTCGCGGTGCGCAATTCCCCTGGCGCCCGGGAACTTCTGCCGATCGCCCCGGCGTCATCAACGGCCGAAGGCGGGTCGAAGCCCGATGGCGAGCCCGAAACAGATGGTGGGCCCAAGACGGAAGGCGAGGCAGATCAATGAGTTTTGCCGAGCGTGCAACCGATCTGGGATACGCCGCGGGATGGCGGTTGGTGCGAAGCCTGCCGGAATCGGTGGCAGTCAAGCTGTTCGACGCTGGAGCGGATTTCGCGGTACGCAAGGGCGGACCCGAACAACTCAGGAAGAACCTCGCGAGAGTTCTGGGGACGACACCGGAGGAAGTCCCGGATCAGTTGATCAAGGATTCGATGCGCTCGTACGCCCGGTACTGGCGTGAGGCGTTCCGTCTTCCGTCGATGGACCTGGTCGCCACCGGTAAGGCGTTGCATGCGCTGGTCGAGGGCCAGGAACATCTGGAAAAAGCGATGGCGGCAGGTCATGGCGCAGTGCTGGCGCTGCCCCACAGCGGCAACTGGGACATGGCCGGCGTGTGGTGCGTTCAGCAGTGGGGTGGATTGACCTCGGTGGCCGAGCGGCTCAAACCCGAATCCCTGTACGAGCGGTTCGTCGAATATCGCGAGAGTCTCGGTTTCGAGATCTTCCCGCTCAGCGGCGGAGAGCATCCTCCGTTCGTCGAACTCTCCAAGCATCTGCGTGAGAACAAGATCGTGTGTCTTCTGGGGGAGCGCGATCTGGCGAAGAAGGGTGTGCCTGTCACGTTCTTCGGAGAACCTACTCGCATGCCCGCAGGCCCGGCGAAGCTCGCGATCGACACCGGAGCGCCGCTTCTACCGGTCCACTGCTGGTTCACTCCCGACGGGTGGGGTTTCAAGATCGACCCGCCGATCGACGTTTCCGGGGGCGTCGGCCCGGCCACGCAGGCACTGGCCGACCGATTCGCGGTCAACATCGCAGCGCACCCCGCTGACTGGCACATGCTTCAGCCGCTGTGGCGCTCGGATCTCTCCGAATCGCGGCTCGCCCGCATGGAGGGTGAATGAAAATCGGCATGATCTGCCCGTACTCCTTCGACGTCCCCGGCGGGGTGCAGGCGCACGTGGTGGATCTGGCCGAGGTGCTGATCGAACGTGGCCACAAGGTGAGCGTGCTTGCGCCATCGTCCGACGATGACGAGTTACCGGATTTTGTGGTCTCCGCTGGTAAAGCCGTCGCGATTCCTTACAACGGTTCTGTTGCGCGGTTGTCCTTCGGCCCGACGGCGAACGCCCGCCTCCGCAAGTTCATCGCGGAAGGTGGCTTCGACGTTCTGCACATCCACGAACCCAATGCGCCGAGTCTGTCCATGCTCGCGTTGCGTATCGCGGAAGGCCCGATCGTGGCGACCTTCCACACGTCGACCACGAAGTCGTTGGTGCTGAGCACTTTTCAGGGTGTCCTGGCCCCGTATCTCGAGAAGATCAGTGGCCGGATCGCAGTCTCGGAGTTGGCGCGTCGTTGGCAGGTCGAGTCCCTAGGATCCGACGCCGTCGAAATACCCAACGGCGTCGACGTCGCCGCGTTTGCCGAGGCCGACATGTTGCCCGGCTATCCGCGCGAGGGTGGAACCATTCTGTTCCTCGGGCGCTACGACGAACCGCGCAAGGGTATGGCCGTCCTCCTCGGTGCACTGCCGGAGTTGGTCGAGCGTCATCCTGATCTCGAAGTGATCGTGGTCGGGCGCGGCGACGAGGAAAAACTCCGCAAAGAGGCGGGCAAGTACTTCAAGCATCTCCGACTGCTCGGGCAGGTCAGCGACGAGGAGAAAGCGTCGGCACTTCGCAGTGCGGACGTCTACTGCGCGCCCAACCTCGGCGGTGAGAGCTTCGGGATCGTTCTGGTCGAGGCCATGGCGGCCGGTACCGCCGTCGTCGCGAGTGAGTTGGACGCCTTCCGTCGGGTACTTCGCGACGGCCAGGCCGGCTTGCTGGTCCCCATCGGGAGCTCCGATGCCCTGGCCGAGGCAATCGATTCCGTTCTCGGTGATCCGGACCGACGCCGTGCTCTGGTCAACACCGCGACAAGCGTTGTCGCCGAATACGACTGGCCGGTGGTGGCGGAGCAGATCCTGCGTGTCTACGAGACCGTCACGGTCGGCGGCACCGGCGTTCGTGTGGTGGGATCATGACCTTTTCCGCTCTGACGATCTTCATTCTCGGACTTGTCGCTGCCGTCGTCCTGGTCGTCGGACTGTGGGCGTACGGGACGGCGAATCGACTCGATCGGCTGCATGTGCGTTCGGATCAGTCCTGGTTGGCGCTCGATGCGGCGCTGTCCCGCCGTGCAGCGGTGGTCCGCGCGGCGGCCGTGGACATGAGCGCCGACGACGCCCGCAGATTCGTCACCTTGGCCGACGCCGCTGAACGGGCGGATCGTCAGGACCGAGAACTCGCGGAGAATCGGTTGTCCAACGCTCTTGCCGCCTACGGCACGACGTCGCTGCGACCTCAACTGGTGGCCGAGCTGGCCGACGCCGAAGCGCGGGTTCTGATCGCCAGGCGGTTCCACAACGACGCGGTGCGAGACACCCTTGCACTCCGTACGCGTCGACTTGTTCGCTGGCTTCACCTCGGCGGAACGGCGCCGCTGCCTCAGTATTTCGAGATCTCCGAGCGGACCACCGCGGCCGCGGTGCCCGAGGGCATCACTGTCGATACGTCGCGGACCTCCGCCCGCGTGGTGATGCTGGACGAGGACGATCGGGTGCTGCTGCTGCGCGGGCACGATCCTCAGATCCCGAACACTTACTTCTGGTTCACCGTCGGCGGCGGGCTCGAACGCGGTGAACATCTGCGGGCGGCTGCCGTTCGTGAGATCGAGGAGGAGACCGGATTCGTCGTGGCGCCGCAGAATCTGCGAGGTCCGCTCTGGCGTCGAGTGGCGATTTTCCCGTTCGACGGTGAGCTGATCCGTTCGGAAGAGCTGTTCTTCGCCACGCGCACTCACGGCTTCGAGCCGGTCTTCCAAGGCCACACGGAGTTGGAGCAGCGTGCGATTACGGGCCATCGCTGGTGCAGTGCCGACGAGATCCGCCGACTGGCCAAGTCCGGTGAGCCCGTCTACCCGTTGGATCTGGCAGACCTCCTGGTGGAAGCAGCGACGATCGCGGACGGCAGCGAGGATCCGGAAGTGCGTTCCATCCGCTGATCCGTTCGGCCGATCAGGCGTCGCGGCTATTTAAGGCCAGCAATGGCAAATTGGATACGGAATCGAAGGCCGGTTGGTCCTAGAGTTCTGGCCAGAGGCCTCCGAGCGAATGAACTCGTGTGTTCGCCGTGCCTCGTTTCTTTTGTCACGCCACTACTGCAGGAGTTTGCTGTGAGCACCCCCGACTCTGCCCCCACCACCGCCATCGGCACCGCACGCGTCAAGCGCGGCATGGCTGAAATGCTCAAGGGCGGTGTGATCATGGACGTTGTCACCGCTGAGCAGGCCAAGATCGCCGAAGACGCAGGCGCCGTCGCCGTCATGGCACTCGAGCGGGTCCCCGCGGACATTCGCGCACAGGGCGGCGTCTCGCGCATGAGCGACCCGGACATGATCGACAGCATCATCTCCACCGTCAGCATTCCTGTCATGGCAAAGGCACGCATCGGTCACTTCGTCGAAGCGCAGATCCTGCAGAGCCTCGGCGTGGACTACATCGACGAGTCCGAGGTCCTGACCCCGGCCGACTACGCCAACCACATCGACAAGTGGAAGTTCACCGCTCCCTTCGTCTGTGGCGCCACCAACCTCGGCGAAGCGCTGCGTCGCATCAACGAAGGTGCGGCCATGATCCGCTCGAAGGGTGAAGCCGGTACCGGAGACGTCTCCAACGCCACCACCCACATGCGCACCATCCGCGGCGAGATCCGCCGGTTGACCTCGCTGAGCGAAGACGAACTGTACGTCGCTGCCAAGGAACTGCAGGCACCGTACGAGCTGGTCGTCGAGGTCGCCAAGGCCGGCAAGCTGCCGGTCACCATGTTCACCGCCGGCGGCATCGCCACCCCGGCAGACGCTGCGATGATGATGCAGCTCGGCGCCGAAGGCGTGTTCGTCGGATCGGGCATCTTCAAGTCCGGCAACCCGAAGCAGCGCGCCGAGGCCATCGTCAAGGCCACCACGTTCTACGACGACCCGGACGTGCTCGCCAAGGTCTCGCGCGGACTCGGCGAGGCAATGGTCGGCATCAACGTCGACGACCTGCCGGTTGGACACCGCCTCGCAGAGCGCGGTTGGTGACACCAGGTCTGATGACCGGGCCCAGTGCCTGAAGGTTTTCGACAACGAAGGGGCGGCGAGTTGCAGAAGCAACCCGCCGCCCCTTCGTCGTGTGGGGGGTCAGACCGTCAGATGCTTTCGGAGACCTCGAATACGAATTCCACCTCGACGGCACTGTTTCGGGGGAGTTCGGCGACGCCGATCGCAGAGCGTGCGTGTTGCCCTGCGGTACCGAAGATCTGGGCCAGCAGGTCGGACGCGCCGTTGATCACCTGGGGTTGCTGTGAGAATCCGGGTCCGGAAGCAACAAATCCAACGACCTTGACGACGCGAACGATGCGGTCGAGCCCGACCAAGGCGTCGACGGCCGCGAGTCCGTTGAGAGTGCACAACCGCGCAGCCTGGGCTGCGTCTTCGACGGAGACACCTTCACCCAACTTGCCGATGCACGTCGTGGTGCCGTCGACGAGTGGCAATTGCCCCGACGTGTAGACGTATGCCCCCGTCTGAACGGCGGGGAGGTAGGAGCCTGCCGGGGTAGCGACCGGCGGAAGCGTCAGGTCGAGTGCGGCGAGTCGTGCAGTCCAGGTACTGGCGTCGTTCATCGAGTTCCTCAATGGGTTCCTTTGTCTGGGAATGATGTTCGAGTCTGGCATCGGGACTCTCTGCAAGTCCAAGTCGTATTTGCGCCCACCCCATCACTTTTGGTGATACTCACTGTCGTCGGATTCAAAATGGTGTTCGATTTGGCCACCTAAGCTTTGTTGTATGTCGTCAATTCGCAACATCTCATTGGGGCTACCTGTCCGTTGCGGTCACGTGCTCATGCTCGACGGCACGGACTCTGTCACGGGGGAGAACTTCCATCGATTGATCGGTGGCAGTATCGAGTTCGGTGAGACGGCCGAGGCAGCGCTGCGACGCGAGTTCGCGGAGGAACTCGGCGTCACGTTGGGAAGTGTCGAGTTGCTCGAGGTTGTCGAGAATATCTTCGAGTTCGAGGGGCGACTTGGGCATGAGATTGTCCATGTCTTTGCAGTCGACTCAGCCGAATTCGATGCGTTTCCGCTCGACGTGCAACTCCGAGTCCTCGACGAAGGTAGTCCAGTCCACTGGGTATTGACAGGTGGGTCCGACCGCCCCATCTACCCGGCCGAAGCCGCCCGCATTATCAACGCCCTGGTTCAGTAGTGGAATCCGTTGCCGAAACAAGAGTGGCCGCAAAGGTTGCTCCGCAGCAATTTTCGGTCAATCGGGATTCTTCGGACTGATTTCTGGAAACTGTAGATCTTCGAACATAGTTTCGAATATTGTGGAGGAATGTTCGATGACGGAGTAGGAAGTTCGAGTGCCGCAGCGCAGCTGTTCGGAGCTGAATCCGACTGCGCCCTAATCGATCTCATTGCCGAACTGCATGCGCGCGAGTAGATGCTCGTGGAACGCAAACTCGCTGCCATTGCCGAGTTTTTCGAGCGTCGCAGCGCTGAACACTCCGATGCCGGCGCGTGGTCGTCCACCGCGCACGAACTAGCTGAGGCCGAGCTCGGCGCAGCGTTGACCATGGGCCGTGCCGCGGCGGGAAAGTTGATCGGCCTCGGCTTTTCTCTCAAGACTCGACTCCATCGCACGCGTGCCGCTATGGCACGCGGAGAACTGGATTTGTATCGAGTCGGATTGATCGACTCCGCTACAGCCAACGTCGATGACGATTTGATTGACGAGGTGGAACGGCAGCTCCTCGAGAAGATTTCAGCACCACCGATACATGGCGGTACCGGCTTGACCGGCCGCCGATTGACGGCGGCTATCGACCGTATCGTCGCCGTGGTGGATCCGGAGGGGATGCGGGAGCGTCGACGCCGCGCCCTGGCTGATCGGTTCGTAGGTGTGAGCGCTGCCGAAGACGGTATGGCGCGGATATTGGGGAGCATTCCGGCGGAGGACGCACGGGCTTTCGACGGTCGCTTGCGGGAGTTGGCGATTTCGGTGTGCCGACACGATTCCCGTAAATACGAGCAGCGACGAGCCGACGCCCTAGGAGCGTTAGTAGTGGGGTCGACGCTTCTGCCGTGCGATTGTGGCAGGGACGACTGCCCACAAGACCGAAGTGGGATTGTTGTGGTGCGTCGGCCGTTAGTTCACGTGGTCATGCTGGAAAGCGCGCTCCTGAGCGGTGACTCACCAGGTGCAGACGAACCCGCTCACCTCGACGGTTATGGAGTGATCAGTGCAGAGCATGCGCGTGACATCGCCGCGGGAGCGCTGATTCGGAAGGTGAAGGTACCAGCCGATGCGGCGCTCGAGTCTGCCGATGAGGGCGAGCCAGTTCCTTCGCCTGTAGTTCCTCCGCCCGTCATTCCTTCGGCGTTGGTGTACCGCCCGGGCGCTGTCCTCGACACGTGGGTGAGGGTGATCTCGGGTAGCTGTCAGTGGTTGCACTGCGATGTCGCGGCATGGAATTCCGATCTCGATCACGCTGAGCGTTTTGATCATCGCGATCCAGCGCGTGGTGGAAAGACCGCGGCCTCGAACTTGAGTGCCTACTGTCGAAATCATCACCGCCTCAAGCATTCCGGTCAGTGGGTGCATACCTTGAATCCGGACCGGAGTGTCACGCTGACCTCTGCGACCGCACATTGCTACCGAACTCGGCCGTCAGGTCTGCTGGCAGGAATGCTCAAGCCTGTACTGCCGGAGGGTGGTCGGCGTCGGCGTACACGTTTGGAGAACAAGGCGGCCCGCGTGCGGGGTGAACGCCGGCGCCAGCGGATACGGATGCACCTGCGGATGAAGAAGAAGGTCCAGAGGAGGACCGTCGATCGAGGAGACGATCCACCGCCGTTCTGAGCAGATGTGCCCCGTCGCTCAGTGTTTTCGGATGCCCAGTTTTCGGATGCCCACTTTGGTGGACAGGGCCGCATCAGGCATTGTGTGAAGGTCGGTAGACGTCGGTACATGGGAAGATGTGGAGCATCGATGGCGAGGATCGAAGAAATTCTGGAGTTGGAACGCCTCGAGCGTGACATCTTTCGAGGAATCATCGCGGAGACCACCCTGACCCGTACTTTCGGCGGCCAGGTCGCCGGCCAGGCATTGGTGTCGGCAGTACGAACGGTCGATCCGGCCTACTCAGTTCATTCGTTGCACGGATACTTCCTGCGTCCGGGAAATCCGATGGAACCGACCGTCTTTCTGGTGGATCGTGTTCGGGACGGTCGTTCATTTGCGACCCGCCTGGTCACCGGAATTCAAGACGGACAAGCCATTTTCACGATGTCGGCATCCTTCCACGTCCAGGACGAAGGGATCGAGCACCAGGACGAGATGCCGCCCGTCCCTGACCCCGAGACCTTGGCCATCGCCCAGGATTCGGAAGACCCCGAGACCGCGTGGTTGGCTCGCGAGTGGTCCGACTGGGACCTGCGAATGGTGCCGAAGGCAGACATCAACAAGCGGCCGGGTGCTGCCGCGCAGCAGCAAGTCTGGTTCCGTTCCCGCGAGGCGCTCCCGGACGACCCGGTATTCCACGTCTGCACGCTTGCATACATGAGTGACATGACGTTGCTCGGATCTTCCCGCGGCCCCCACATGGACGTCGCCATGCAAAGCGCCTCGCTCGATCACGCCATGTGGTTCCTGCGGCCGTTCCGGGCCGACGAGTGGCTGTTGTACGACCAGACGTCGCCGTCAGCGGGCTTCGGCCGGGCACTGACGCAGGGGCGCATCTTCGACAGCCGAGGAAACATGGTTGCCGCGGTCGTCCAGGAAGGCCTGACCAGGCTCTATCGCCCGAAGTAAGATCAACCGCTGTGAAATCAAACGAGGCGAGAGCGCACCGCAGGCCGGGCCGGATGGTCGTACCTGACCTCGAAATCGACCTCCTCGAACACCGCCGAGCGGTGCTCGAGGAGCGCGTCGACTGTCCACAAATCCGCCTGCGGTGTGTGCCTCCGCATGGCAGCTTCGCTCATGTCCAGACGGACGGTGACGTCGAACTCCAGTCCGCGCCCGAGCAACATCGGACCGGCGATTACGATGACCGCGCGCTCGTGGACAGGGATACGGGTCGAGCGAGCCGAGCGATCAGTGGTTTCGTCCCAGAGTTTCGGCAACAGCGTCCGTTTGGTGCGAGCCGCTGTGATCACTTCACGATCGAGTGCCGGGTAGTCGAACCAGATGGCGCGGTAACTCAGCGCATCCTCGTGGCCGAACTCGTATCGCAGCGAAGCCGGCCGCACGTAGTCGTGCAGTGACACAACGGAACTCGGCCTGCTGTGCGACTGGACTGCAACCCTTACCAGTTCCGCGAGCCGAGACGGTTGCGCACAATCCGGTCCGTCGATCGCTGCTACCACCACCGATGGAAATGATCCGCTCAGCGTTGCGATCTGCTCGGCCAGAGCGAGGGGAGTGGACGGGATGAATGTACTCACGCCCACCATGGTGCCGTGCCCGCTCGCCAAGGCGATATTGTGAACCGTCATCGCGCCTAGTGCTGCGGTCTGTGTATGCGGTCAATGTTTCCGGAGGACTCATGGTTGGTATCGAGGAGATCCTCGCGCTCGAACACCTGGAGAAGGACATCTTCCGCGGTGCGGTCCATCCCACGGCACTTCAACGGACGTTCGGCGGGCAGGTTGCCGGGCAGTCGTTGGTTTCTGCCGTGAGCACCGTCGACGAGAGCTACCACGTGCATTCGTTGCACGGATACTTTCTGCGCCCGGGCAACCCGAAGATTCCGACGGTCTACCTGATCGACCGGATTCGCGACGGGCGCTCGTTCTGCACGCGTCGGGTCAATGCAGTCCAGGACGGTAAGACGATCTTCACGATGTCGGCCTCGTTCCACGTCGACGACGACGGTATCGAGCACCAGGATCGGATGCCCTCCGTTCCGGCGCCGGAGGACTTGCCGGATGCGCAGACCGTTCCCAAGTTGGCGGAATCGCAGTTCTACCAGGAGTGGAAGAACTGGGACATCCGAATTGTGCCGGCCGAGCAGAGTGCGTCAGCGCCGGATCTGGCCGCCCAGCAGCGTGTATGGATGCGCTACCGCGAGGCTCTGCCGGATCGTCCGCTGCTGCACATCTGCACCCTCGCGTACCTCAGTGACATGACCTTGCTCGGAACTTCCAAAGTCCCGCACCGGGGTGTGAAGACGCAAACGGCTTCGCTCGATCACGCGATGTGGTTCCTACGGCCCTTCCGGGCCGACGAGTGGTTGCTCTACGACCAGACATCACCGTCGGCAGGTTTCGGTCGCGCGCTCACTCAGGGGCGTATCTACGATCGCGATGGCAACATGGTGGCAGCGGTGGTTCAGGAGGGTTTGACGCGGCTGGAACGCGAACCCGACAGCCGTGAGAACAAGACAGGAACTGTGTGATGACGCGTCCGTTGATCGGTGTACTCGCCCTCCAGGGTGATGTTCGCGAACACCTTGCCGCACTCGATGAGTCGGGAGCGGACGCAGTCGGTATCCGGCGCCCGGAGGAGCTCGACAAGGTCGACGGCATCGTGATCCCGGGTGGCGAATCCACCACTATGAGCCGGCTTCTGCAGGTTTTCGAGCTGCTGGAACCGCTTCGTGATCGACTCCGCGGCGGGCTGCCGGCTTACGGATCGTGTGCAGGCATGATTCTGCTCGCCAGCGAGGTACTCGACACCCGGCCGGACGCCGAGCATCTCGGCGCCATCGACATGACGGTGCGCCGCAACGCTTTCGGTCGTCAGGTCGATTCCTTCGAGTCCGACCTGGAGTTCGAGGGAATCATCGGTGGTCCCATCCGCGCAGTCTTCATCCGTGCACCGTGGGTCGAGCGGGTCGGTCCGGGTGTGGAGGTGCTCGCGCAGGTTCCCGCCGCGGCGGGTGAGGCTGCGGGTCGCATCGTCGCGGTTCGGCAGGGCTCGGTGATCGCCACTTCGTTCCATCCCGAGGTCACCGGGGACCGTCGAGTCCACGAGATGTTCGTCGATCTCGTGCGCGGCTAGGGCGCGCGTTCACTTCGGCTGAACTACAGCTCCAGTTCGCGGGCAAGGATCGCCGCCTGGACGCGTGAGGTGAGGTGCAGCTTCGACAGAACTCGCGACACATGCGACTTCACCGTCGGAGCACCGACACCGAGTTCACGCGACAGTTCGGCGTTGGACAGACCCATACCCAGTAGAACGAGCACTTCGCGCTCGCGATCGGTGAGCTCGCTCAGTCCGAGCGGTTCGGCGGGTTTGGGAGTGCGCTGAACGAACGCGCCGATCAGTGCGCGTGCGGCTCGGGGAGCGAGCACGGCATCGCCGGCCGCGACATTGCGGACGGCGCTGATCAGCTCGTCCGCTGTCGCGGTCTTGAGGAGGAAGCCCGCTGCGCCGGCGCGCAGAGCTGCGAAGACGTATTCGTCGAGGTCGAAGGTGGTCAACACCAGAACGCGGCTGCGGGTCGTACCGATGATCTGACGTGTCGCTTCGATGCCGTCGGTGCCCGGCATCCGGATGTCCATCAGCACGACGTCGGGTTGATGTGTGCGAGTGACGGTGATCGCCGACGCTCCGTCTCCCGCTTCCGCAACGACATCGATGTCGTCGTGCTGCCGCAGGATCATCGACAGGCCGGAGCGGATCGCGGCGTGGTCGTCGACCAGGGCGACGGTGATCACCGATCCGTTCCGTTCGGTGTGTGGACCGGTAGCTGCGCGCATACCGTCCATTCTCCGTCGACAGGAAGTGCGTCGAGTGAACCGCCCAGCAGCTCAGCACGATGACGCATGTTTGCAAGCCCGCGCGTTCGTGCCCGCGGACTGGCTATGTCGGGACCGACGGGGTTTCGGATCTCGACCTGTAATGCATTGTGCTGGAGAGAGATCGACATCGAGATCGGCGCGCCGGGGGCATGCTTGAGCGCGTTGGTCAACGCCTCTTGAGCGATCCGGTACGCCGTGTGATCGACGACGCTCGGCAGCTCGGCGGCATCGACGTCGATCGCTACTTCCACTGTGCTGCCGGCGGCTCGAGCTGCGTCCAGGACGACGGGCAACTCGGTCAGCCGCGGGGGAGAGGAACGCGGGTCAGGCGTCTCGCCGTCCCCCGCGTGGAGCAGTTCGATCATCGACCGCATCTCGGAAAGGCCCGCGAGACTGCTCGATCTGATCGCCCCGATCATCTCCCGCAATCCAGTTTGTCGTTCATCGTATGGTTCACCCTGCTCTGCGGAGAGAGCTGTGGTGGAGAGTGCAGCTTCGGAGTGGATTGCGATGGCAGAGAGGTGGCTTGCGATCACGTCATGCAGATCCCGCGCCATGGTTGCCCGTTCGTGAGCGACCGCGGCCTCGCGATCCAGAGTGGCGAGTGCTTCGTGGACTCTGGAACGCTCGCGTTCGGCCTCGGTCAATTCGACTTGTCGACGGATGACCAGTGCCCACCACACCGGCGTACCGAAGAACAGAGCGGTCACGACGCCCGCCCCAGCCGCAGCGCGGACGTCCCTGGTGGACAGGTAAACGAGTGCGGTGAGCGCGGCAACCGTCACCGCGGTCAGAGAACACACCACTCGGCCCAGCCGCGCCGTCCCGTACAGAACTGCGGCGTAGGTGAGATCCGAGAGGACAAGCCACATCGGCAGAGAGGGGCCAAGGGCGGCGTCGACCACGACGATGACGGCCCCCGCCGCCAAGGCCGTTGCCGGACGCACCCGCCGAAACGAGTCGATCGCACACAGCAGAGCCAGCATCCCGATCCGAACCCCGACGGGAACGTCGGCGACACCTCCGACATCGGTCCACATTTGGTACAGGCCGACCAGGTAGAGGAGTACCCCGATCGCGAACAGGCCGAAGGCGATGAGCGGATCGTTCCACTTGCCGAAACTCCGACTTCTGGTCACCACAGACTTATCAGAGCACATCGGGGCGCCTGACTTGTCATACCAAATGATGAGGTCGGCGTTGTTCCGATGACTGATGTGCGGATTCGATAGAGAAGACAGGCTCGACGTATGAAAATTCGTTTCGAGTTGATGATCGGCATTCTCTTGGTCGTCGGTGGCGGTTGTCTGTGGCTGTTCGCGCGTGACGCCGAGTTCTTCTGGTTTCGCGGCGGGCCACTCGGCGTGATCCTGGCGATCATCGGTGCTTTCGACATCGTGAATGCAGTCCGAACGAGGGAGGCAGCGATACCCGAGCGCCGAAACGACTGACGTGGAACTCGTCCTGCTCACGACCCTGGGCGGGCTCGCCCTGCTGGACAGTACGAGCATCGGAACATTGGTCGTCCCGGTCTGGATGTTGTTGATGCCGGGACGACCGCAGGTTCGCAGGCTGCTGACGTATCTGGTGGTCATCACGACGTTCTATTTTGTTGTCGGGGTGGCAGTCTGGACGACGGCACGGGCAGGTATGCCTGTCGTCGCCCCGCTGCTCGAAACCCCCGCCGCCCGCGTTACGCAGTTGATACTCGGTATCGTTTTGTTCGCGTGGAGCTTTCGATTCGATTCCGAGAAGAGGCGCACATCCGGTCAGGCCGATCGAACTCATGTTTGGCGAGAGCGGGTGCTCGGCTCGGCCAGTTCCGCGAGAAGTGTCGTACTTCTGGCAATTGCTGCCGGGACCGCCGAGTTGGTGACGATGCTGCCCTACTTGGCGGCGATCGCGATGATCACCGCTGCTGGGCTGTCCGCAGTCACGTCTGCGTCGATACTTGCCGGTTACTGCCTGATCATGGCCGCGCCGGCAGTGCTTCTGTTGTGCGGGCGGATCGTGGCCGGCAACCGCCTCGACAAGCCGCTGCGCGGGGTGGACTCGTTCATCTCTCGCCACGGCGACAGTGCGATGGGTTGGGTGTTCGGCATTGCCGGCTTCTACCTCGCCGGCAATGCCGCTGCCGTGTTGTTCGTGAATTGACGTTGTTCGTGAATCAACCAGCCTGAACCAACGAATTGATCAGCTTCACACCGTCTTCCGGGTGATCGACGGTCACGGCAAACAGTCGTCCGTTCTCGAGAGTGACCACGATGGCCTCACCCGAGCGGAGCGTGACGGCTGTTCCGCGCGGTGTCATTCGGTAACCCCATCCACCCCATTCAGCCGGACGTATCGCGTCGACTGATGCGGACTTCACCTTCGAGATGGGGATCTTCTTCCATCGAACGCCCCAGGAACTGATGCCGACACCGTGACGGTCGACGCGCACGGTGACCGACGCGAATGCTGTGACGGCGAGGGTGGACACACCCAGGATCACGGCAACCCACCAATCCGAGTACGCGGCAGTCGCGATCACGAGAACTACGAGGCCGGCGGTAACGATCCACGGCCAGACACTGCGGACCTGCCCGACCCACACTGCACGTTCGGAGGCCGTGAGCGGAGTATCGAGCGTCGGGGTCGGCAGTGCCGACTCCGGGCCGTTTCGTTGCTGGTCAGGCAGCGCGTATGCCAGAACTCCTACGAGTACCGCAGCGATCGGCGCAAGAATCCACCAGCCGATACGCGCGTCTTCCGGCGTTCCGGCGTCGATCGTCAGGGCGACGCTCAGGATCCAGATCGTCGCCAGCGTCGCACTCGAGATCGAGGTGACGGCGAGAAACAGGGGCGCGTTGGCGCTCGAACGGGCCGCGACAACACACGCGAAAACGCCTGCCACCAGTGAAAGCGCCAGCGCGATGGCGAAGAACGTCGTCGTGGTGCTGAACCCGTCCGGGTTCGATCCGGACCAATGGCTCGCGACGGTCTCGGGTAGCTGGTCGCCCCACGCGAAGCGCGCGAGAACCAGGATCAGGGTCGGGATCAGAGTCAGCGAAGCCGCTGTCCAGAGTCGGATCTTGCTGGTCGTCATTGTGTGCTGGTCTCCTTGATGAGGTCGAGCATGTGCGCGGTGTCGAGTCCCAGATTTCGGGCCTGCCGAACGAACTCGCGTGCAGATTCGTTGAGAGCCGTTCTTCCCGAGTCGAATTCGGCGCGAATGACGGCGCCACGTCCGCGTCGGAGGTCGATCAGGCCTTCGTCGCGGAGTGTTGCGTACGCACGAAGGACCGTATGGAGATTGACGTCGATCGACTCGGCGAGAGCGCGAGCGGACGGCAGTCGATCGCCCGGGCCGATTTCGCCGCGGATGACCGAGCCACGAACCCCGGCGGCAATCTGTTCCGCGAGTGGAGTTGTGGAGGCGTGATCTATTCGCACCAACATGTTTGCATTCTATGCGAACAATGCGGTGTTTGGTCAATTCGTGTCGGGGGATGCAGCGAGTTGTGACGTGGGACGGGTAACATCGGCAGAGCTGAAAGACGCGCATTCGGCGTGCGCAACGCAGCAGGAAAGGGGCTTGAATCGCATGAGCGGCCACTCAAAATGGGCCACCACCAAGCACAAGAAGGCTGTGATCGACGCACGTCGTGGCAAATCCTTCGCGAAGCTGATCAAGAACATCGAGGTGGCGGCACGAACCGGCGGTGGCGATCCCACGGGCAACCCCACCTTGTTCGACGCCATCCAGAAGGCGAAGAAGACGTCAGTTCCCAATGACAATATCGAGCGTGCGCGCAAGCGCGGCGCCGGTGAAGAAGCGGGCGGCGCAGACTGGCAGACCATCATGTACGAGGGCTACGGACCCAACGGCGTCGCCGTTCTGATCGAGTGCCTCACCGACAACCGTAACCGCGCAGCCGGTGAAGTTCGCACCGCGATGACCCGCAACGGTGGCAACCTCGCTGACCCGGGTTCGGTCTCCTACCTGTTCGCTCGCAAGGGCGTCGTCACACTGGAGAAGAACGGCCAGTCGGAGGACGACGTCCTGATGGCTGTGCTCGACGCCGGTGCCGAAGAGGTCACCGATCTCGGTGAAACCTTCGAAATCGTCAGTGAGCCACAGGATCTGGTTGCCGTACGTTCGGCACTGCAGGAAGCCGGCATCGACTACGACTCCGCCGAAGCCGATTTCCGCGCTTCCGTCGAGGTTCCCCTGGATGTCGACGGCGCACGCAAGATCTTCAAGCTCGTCGACGCGCTCGAAGATTCTGACGACGTGCAGAACGTCTACACCAACATCGATCTGTCCGACGAGGTTCTCGCGGCTCTCGAAGACTGATTGCTTTTCAACTCAACCCGGCCCTGACGTCCGCGTCTCGGCCGGGTTGCGTGTTGATGCGGGGTAGTAGGCCTGCGCACCGCTAAGCTATCGAACAGCTGTTCGGTATGGAGAGGTGTGACAAAGTGCGCGTGCTCGGAGTGGACCCAGGCTTGACTCGCTGCGGGTTGGGTGTGGTCGACGGGAGCAACGGCAGGAAAGTGCGCCCGATTGCTGTCGACGTGGTGCGGACCCCGCCCGAGATGGACCTCGGGTCTCGGCTACTGCGGATCTCCGATGCGGCTGAACTGTGGATCGAGCAGTACAAGCCGGAGGTCGTCGCGATCGAGCGCGTATTCGCGCAGCACAACGTCAGTACGGCGATGGGGACGGCGCAAGCAGGCGGAGTTGTCGCGCTCGCTGCCGCCAGACGCGGCATCCCGGTGTGTTTCCACACGCCCAGCGAGGTGAAGGCCGCCGTTACCGGCAGCGGTAACGCAGACAAGGCGCAGGTCACCGCGATGGTGACGCGAATCCTGAACTTGAAGACGGCGCCGAAACCGGCTGACGCCGCTGACGCTCTGGCGCTCGCGATCTGTCACTGCTGGCGAGCACCGATGATCGAGCGAATGGCCCGCGCCGAGGCGATGGCCGCCGAACAAATGCGTAAGTATCAGGCAAAATTGGCCGACATGAAGAAGGCAGGTTCACGATGATCGCGTCGGTACGCGGCGAGGTACTCGATATTGCGCTCGACCATGCGGTCATCGAAGCGTCAGGTGTCGGCTATCGGGTCAATGCCACCCCCGTGACGCTCGGTGCGCTCCATCGCGGAAGTGAAGCGCGCCTGTTCACGACGATGATCGTTCGCGAAGATTCGATGACGCTGTACGGCTTTTCCGATACAGAGTCGAAGGACCTGTTCAGCCTCCTGCAGACGGTCTCGGGAGTCGGGCCGCGCCTGGCGATGGCAACTCTCGCAGTTCTCGAACCCGACGCACTACGGCGTGCTCTGTCGGAAGGCAACCTGACGGCGTTGACGAGAGTCCCCGGTATCGGAAAACGCGGCGCGGAGCGCATGGTCGTCGAATTGCGCGACAAAGTGGACGCCGTCGCTACGACGGCCGGCGCGGCTTCCGGTGTCGTCGTCGGCAGTTCGATCCGTGATCAGATCGTCGAAGCTCTCGAAGGTTTGGGTTTCCCGATCAAGCAGGCCGAGCAGGCCACGGATTCGGTTCTGGCGGAATCGCCCGAGGCCACTACGTCGGTAGCACTGCGTTCTGCCCTGTCGCTGCTCGGTAAGACTCGATGAACTTCGATCCGATCGACGATTTCGACGACGAATCGCAGGTCTCTGCCGAATTGGTGGCAGGAGACGGCGACGTCGAAGCGAGTTTGCGCCCCAAGAGTCTCGACGACTTCATCGGTCAACCCCGAGTCCGCGAGCAATTGCAGCTCGTGCTCACCGGCGCAAAACTTCGTGGCAGCACGCCTGACCACATCCTGATGTCCGGTCCCCCCGGACTCGGTAAAACGTCGATGGCGATGATCATCGCGGGGGAGTTGGGCTCCTCCCTGCGGCTGACGTCCGGGCCGGCGCTCGAACGCGCCGGGGACTTGGCGGCGATGCTGAGCAATCTCGTCGAGGGCGACGTGTTGTTCATCGACGAGATTCACCGAATCGCTCGTCCGGCCGAGGAGATGTTGTACCTCGCGATGGAGGACTTCCGCGTCGACGTCGTCGTCGGTAAGGGGCCCGGCGCCACGTCGATTCCTCTGGAGGTCGCACCATTCACGCTGGTCGGTGCGACAACCCGATCCGGTGCCCTTACCGGTCCGTTGCGTGACCGCTTCGGGTTCACCGCGCACATGGATTTCTACGAACCCGAAGAGTTGCAACAGATTCTGATGCGCTCGGCGGGAATTCTGGGAGTCAATCTCGAAGTTGACGCCGGCGCCGAAATCGCGAGACGCTCGCGGGGGACGCCGCGTATCGCGAACCGATTGCTGCGACGGGTTCGCGACTTCGCGGAGGTTCGTGCCGACGGAATCGTCACCATGGACGTCGCTCAGGCCGCCTTGGCTGTCTACGACGTGGACCAGTTGGGCTTGGACCGACTCGACCGATCCGTTCTGAGTGCGTTGGTGCGTTCATTCGGCGGCGGGCCCGTCGGCGTGTCGACGCTGGCTGTGGCCGTGGGCGAGGAACCGTCAACGGTGGAAGAAGTGTGTGAGCCGTTCCTGGTCCGTGCCGGGATGATCGCCCGGACGCCGCGAGGACGTGTGGCTACCGCCGCTGCCTGGACTCAACTCGGAATGACACCGCCGCCGGATGCCGCCGCGGGCGGTATCGAGGTTCGTGTCAACGAACCGCAGGCCATGTTGTTCGATCCGAACAGAGAGTGAATTTCGACTGGAAAGGCCTACTTGAACGGCCGATCTGTCAGGAATCCTCAGCAACTAATGGCACACTGGTGTATTGCGTAGGTCCATCCGGGACCATCGCGGCGTAAAACGTGCAACACAACCGAGGTTGATCAACACATGTCGAGTTTGCTTTTCCCACTCTTGATCCTCGCACTGCTGGTGCCCATGTTCCTGGGCATGCGCAAGCAGAAGAAGGCTTTGGCTGCCACTTCCGAGATGCAGGACTCGCTGCAGGTCGGCGATCGGGTGCAGACCACAGCCGGGCTCTACGCCACGATCGCTTCTCTAGGCGACGACACCGTGGACCTCGAGATCGCCGACGGTGTCATCACCACCTGGTCTCGTCTGGTCATCCGTGAGCGCGTCGTCGAGACGACCGAGACCGACGAGTACGACGACGACTCGATTTCCGAGATCGAAGAGTCTGCTACCGACACCGAAATCCGGCTCACCAAGGAGTCCTGACTTCGTCGACCTGGTACGTGTTCTAGAGTTGTGAACTCGGACACACGTCCAGATCGGTTTGTCCGTTCTTTCACCAGCAGCTCAGTTCACCCCGTTGATCAATCGTTGCAGTTCGAACGCCGCAGCTCGGGTGGTCGTCGACCACCCGAGCCGTGCACTTACTGAAGCTCTGCACCTACTGAGGAGACTTAAAGATCGTGGCACCTTCCACCGGAACGGTGCATCCGGTCCGCTACCTGGCCCTTTTCGGGGTCTTGGTGGTGGCACTGTATGCCCTGGTGTTCTTCACTGGAGACAAGTCGGCCACGCCGAAACTCGGCATCGACCTGCAGGGTGGAACGCGGGTCACGTTGACCGCTCGTACCCCGGACGGCAGTGCTCCGAGTCAGGACAGTCTCAAGCAGGCGCAGGAGATCATCGAGACCCGCGTCAACGGTCTCGGCGTTTCCGGCTCCGAGGTCGTCATCGACGGTGACAACCTCGTCATCACGGTTCCCGGCGACGACAGCGCACAGGCTCGCTCGCTCGGTCAGACCGCCCGCCTCTACATCCGGCCGGTGACCGGTTCGATCGATGTCGCCACCCGTGACGCGAGTCGGACAGCTACCCCTGAGGCGCCGGCGGCCGAAACCCCGGCCACTGATGCTCCGGCTCCCGAGGCACCCGCCGACGGGACCCAGACTCCGCAGAACCGTCCGTTCCTGGCTCAGGACCCGACCACTCCGGAGACAACCCCGGCGCCGGAGACGACAACGCCGGCTCCCAGCGGGGACGCATCGAGTGACGGCACCGACGAAGGCGACGCAGCAGCAGCGGAAATCGCCGCAGCGCGAGCCCTCCGACAGAGCACCGATCCGACCGTGCAGCAGCAAGCAGTGGCGAACCTCGACTGCTCCGTCGCAGATCCGCTTCGTGGAAACGACGACCCCACGCTGCCGCTGGTTGCGTGCTCGCAAGACGGTCTGAACATCTATCTCCTCGGTCCCTCGATCATCGACGGCCAGGAGATCGCCGACGCCTCGTCGGTCTTCAACTCACAGCAGTCGCGTCACGAGATCAGCCTCTCGTTCAAGACGACGGGCAGCAACACCTGGGCCGCGTTCACCTCAGCCAACATCGGCAAGCAGGCAGCGTTCACGCTCGACTCGAAGGTCGTCAGCGCTCCCACGATTCAAGGCGCAACGCCCGCGGGCAGCGCCACCTCGATCACCGGCAGCTTCACCGCTGACAGTGCCAAGGAATTGGCCAACACGCTCAAGTACGGTTCGCTTCCGCTGTCGTTCGCGGCCTCGGAAGCCGAGACGGTCTCGGCCACGCTCGGCCTGGCGTCACTGCAGGCGGCACTGATCGCCGGCGCGGTGGGTCTTGTGCTCGTTCTGCTGTACTGCCTCGTCTACTACCGCATGCTCGGCGTCCTGACGGCGTTGTCGCTGATTCTCTCGGGAGTCATGGTTTACGCAATCATGGTTCTGCTCGGTAGATACATCGGCTTCACACTCGACTTGGCCGGTATGGCAGGTCTGATCATCGGTATCGGTATGACCGCCGACTCGTTCGTCGTGTTCTTCGAACGCATCAAGGACGAAATGCGTGAGGGCCGTAGCTTCCGCTCGGCGGTGCCACGCGGTTGGGCGCGAGCGCGTCGGACCATTCTTTCCGGCAACGCGGTCAGCTTCATCGCCGCTGCAGTTCTGTACGTGCTGGCGGTCGGCCAGGTGCGAGGCTTCGCCTTCACCTTGGGCCTGACCACCATCCTCGACGTGATTGTCGTGTTCCTCGTGACGTGGCCACTGGTCAGCATGGCGTCCCGTTCGGCGTTCTGGTCCAAGCCCAGGGTCAACGGTCTCGGCGCAGTGCAAGAGGTTGCCCGCGAACGTAAGGTTGCCGCCGCTGCGTCGGCTAAGGAGACACGAGCATGAGCGAGTCCAACAACTCCCCGGTGGGGCCTTCCAACAATTCCTCGGCCGAGTCCGCAGACGCCGCCGCCCGCTCGGAGATCACCGACTCGGGCGTCGATCAAGGCGCGATGCCCAAGCACAGCTGGCTCTCACGGCTGTACACCGGAACGGGTGCGTTCGAGGTCGTCGGCAAGCGTCGCTTCTACTACGGACTGACCGGCGCTCTGGTCGCGATCGCGCTGCTGAGCATCATCCTGCGCGGGTTCACCTTCGGTATCGATTTCGAGGGTGGATCGCGCATTCAGTTCCCGGCAGAGGGTGGAGTCGAGACGTCGGCGGTCGAAACCGTCTACTCAGACACGCTCGGATTCGAGCCGGTAACCGTGCAGACGGTCGGCTCGGGCGCCAGTGCTACCGTGCAGATTCGGTCGGAGACGCTGAACGCGACGCAGATCAACGAACTGCAGTCGGCCCTCTTCGACGAGTTCCAGCCCAAGGACAAGGACGGGAACCCGTCGGCGCAAGCCATCAGTTTCGCGGACGTGAGTGAAACCTGGGGCGGTCAGATCACCAAGAAGGCGCTGATCGCGCTGATCGTGTTCCTGGTGATCGTGAGTATCTACATCGCAGTCCGCTTCGAGAGAGACATGGCGGTAGCCGCGATCGTCGCGTTGTTCTTCGACATCATCGTCACCGCCGGCGTCTACTCGCTCGTCGGTTTCGAGGTGTCGCCCGCGACGGTGATCGGTTTGCTCACCATTCTCGGCTTCTCGCTGTACGACACGGTGGTCGTGTTCGACAAGGTCGAAGAGAACACCCGCGGTGTTCTGCACCTGACGCGCCGGACGTACGGCGAGCAGGCCAACCTCGCGGTGAATCAGACCTTGATGCGTTCGATCAACACGACCGTCATCAGTGTGCTTCCCGTGATCGCACTGATGGTGGTCGCGGTCTGGATGCTCGGCGTCGGCACACTCAAGGACCTTGCGCTCGTTCAGCTCGTCGGAATCATCGTGGGTGCGTACTCCTCGATCTTCTTCGCGACGCCGCTCCTGGTGTCGATGAAGGAACGCTGGGGACCCGTCGCCGCGCACACTCGTAAGGTGCTCGCCCGCCGGGCTACGCTGGCCGAGAAGGGTACGCAGGCGGTTGCCGTCGGCGCACCAGTTGCACGCCGTGCGCCGGTTGCTCCGCAGCCGGGTGCGCGGCCGACCGGAAAGCGAAACAAGAGGGGGCACTGAACATGCTCCCAAGAACACGCACACTGGTTCGATCGATGACGTTCGTTGCAGCCACCGCGGTGGCTGCGGGTTCGTTGGCGGCCTGCTCGGAAAGCGCCGAGCAGGTTCCGTCCATCGGATACGCCATCGACAACTCCATCACCACGTACAACGCCAACACGACAGCTGGGTCGGTGTCCGGAGCGATGGCCGCGTTCGGCCGGGTGCTTCCCGGTTTCACGTTCACCGGTCCGGCGGGGGCGCCCGTGTCGGACACCGACATCGGAACGGCGTCGGAGTTGCCCGGTGACGTGCTCACCGTCTCGTACAAGCTCAACCCGGCTTCCGTGTACTCCGACGGGATTCCGATGTCCTGTGATGATCTCGTCCTCACGTGGGCGGCGTCGAGTGGCACGTTCACCAAAGATGTCGACGGTTCCGTGAAGCCCATGTTCGACACGGCGAACAATCTCGGTTACGCGGACATCGACCGGATCGACTGCCAGAGCGGGTCGAAGGATGCGACGGTGTTCTTCAAACCCGGGCGATCGTTCACCGATTGGCGGTCGTTGTTCGGTGCGACTGCGTTGATGCCTTCACACATCGTGACGCAGCGCACGGGTGTCAGCGACGTGGTGAGCGCGGTGAATGCCGGTGACACCGAAGCATTGTCGAAGATCGCGGACTTCTGGAACACCGGGTGGAACCTGACTCCAGGTCAGGTGGACACTTCGGTACTGCCTTCCGCCGGACCGTATCGAATCGACTCGTACAGTGCCGACGACGGTCTGGTGCTGGTCGCGAACGAGCGGTGGTGGGGTAACCAGCCGGCGACCGATCGCATCGTCGTTTGGCCACGTGGTGTGAATCTGAACGAGGATCTCGACAAGAGCTCGATCGAGGTCGTCGACGTCGCCTCCGGGTCTGCCGGCCAGCTCGGTACTCCGTCCGGTTTCGACGTCCAACAGATTCCGTCGCGGTCGATCGAGCAGTTCGTTCTCGCGACGTCGGGTTCTCTGGGCGACGAAGCCGCGCGGCGAGCGTTCGCGCATTGTGTTCCGCGGACAGTGTTGTTCGAGAAGTTCGGTCAGACGGAGAACGCGCCGCAGGCCGGTCTGGGCTCCGGCGTGGTCGATTCGCGACTGATGGCGCCGGATTCACTGGTCTACAGCGACGCCGCTGCGGTTGACGGTGATCGGTACGCCAATTCCGACGTCGAGGCTGCGAAGACCTCGTTGTCGGAAGCTGACCTCGAACAGTTGACCGTCCGAGTCGGCTACCTGGCGCCGGACCCGGTGCGGGCGCAGATCGTCTCCGAAGCAAAAGCAGCGTGCGCTCCGGCGGGAATCACGATCGAGGACGCGAGCAGCGACAGCTTCGATCCTACGAGTCTGCAGTCCGGGGGAGTCGACGCTGTGCTTTCCGGCATGGCCGGCAAAGTCGGGGCGGGCGGAACAGCGAGCATGATCGACGCGCGCGGAGCGTTGCGATCGGGCAACGGTGCAAACCTCGGCAATTACGGAAACGCGAGGATCGATCAGATCATCGATCAGCTGAACGTGGATGCGAGCACGAGTGCGCAATTGGGACTCTCGGTGGAGGCGGAGAACATCCTCTGGACTCAGGTGCCTACGATTCCACTGTTCAATCAACTACGAACTGTCGCTGTAGCTCCAGGCATGTCGGCAGTCTTGGTCAATCCGGCTCGGGCCGCTACCGGCTGGAACATGGACAGATGGGTACTACGCAGATGACCGTCTCGAATGGCGTTGCCTTGCACACGCCTGAAGAATTGATCGCAATCCACCGGGCTGCCGGAGACGCTGTTGTTCGGCTGACCCGCTGGGCAGACAACTTCCCGGGCCCTGGAGTGCGGTTCGCCGATCTGACTCCGGTGTTCGCCGACGCAGAGGGGTTCGGCGCCGTGCTCGACGCCCTTGTCGCCTGTGCCCCGGACGCCGACACGATCGCAGCCGTCGATGCCCGCGGATTCCTGCTCGGTGCCGGCGCAGCCGCGAAGATGGGCGCTGGGGTGGTGGCCGTGCGTAAGGTCGGCAAACTGCCGCCGCCGGTGCTCTCTCGCTCGTACAGCCTCGAGTACGGATCGTCGACTCTCGAGATCCCGGCGAACGGCTTCGATCTCGCCGGGCGGAATGTTCTGGTGATCGACGACGTTCTGGCTACCGGAGGGACACTCGAGGCGGCTGTACAGTTGGTTGAGTTGGGTGGAGCGAACGTCGTCGGCGTCGCAGTGGTGCTCGAGATCGAGGAATTGCGCGGTCGAGATCGCTTCTTGAAGTACCCACTGACATCCCTGGTGAAGGTCTGAGTATTAAAGTTGTCTCCTGGGGGTCGAGTTAGACCTCCAGGGCAATTAACCGATGCAGGGCGGTTGCCTCATCCAACTCGGTGGTAGGAGGTGGCGACATGACGTCGAATCTTGATCGATCACAGAACTCGGGTGCAGTGTCGCAGGAGACGGGTGCAGTTCCGTCTCCGGAGACGACACCATCGAAGTCCGCGGTGCCCGACGATTCGGGATCTGCGCAAACTACCGGCAATCGGGGTGGGCAGAACCTGGCCGTGCCCGCCTCCGCCTCCCGTAGGGTGCGTGCTCGGCTTGCTCGGCGCATCACCGGTCAGCGCAATGCCACCATCCGCCCGGTGCTCGAGCCGTTGGTCAGCCTTCACCGTGAGCTGTATCCGAAGGCCGACCTCGCGCTGCTCCAGCGTGCGTACGACGTCGCCGAGGACAGACATTCGAGCCAGCGGCGCAAGTCCGGCGATCCGTACATCACGCATCCGTTGGCCGTCGCAAGCATTCTGGCCGAGTTGGGTATGGACACCACCACCCTCGTCGCAGCCCTTCTACACGACACCGTCGAGGACACCGGTTACTCCCTCGAGGAGTTGACCAAGGACTTCGGTGACGAGGTCGCTCACCTCGTCGACGGCGTCACCAAACTCGACAAGGTCGTTCTCGGCACCGCCGCCGAGGGCGAAACCATCCGCAAGATGATCATCGCGATGGCGCGGGACCCGCGCGTGCTCGTGATCAAGGTTGCGGATCGTCTGCACAACATGCGCACGATGCGATTCCTGCCGCCCGAGAAGCAGGCGCGCAAGGCACGGGAGACTCTCGAAGTCATTGCGCCACTTGCGCATCGACTCGGTATGGCGACCGTCAAGTGGGAACTCGAAGACCTCTCGTTCGCGATCCTTCACCCGAAGAAGTACGACGAGATCGTTCGACTGGTCGCAGATCGCGCGCCCTCTCGTGACACCTATCTGGCCAAGGTTCGGGCCGAGATCAACTCGACTCTGTCTGCCTCACGGATCAACGCCATCGTCGAGGGCCGGCCCAAGCACTACTGGTCGATCTATCAGAAGATGATCGTCAAGGGCCGCGACTTCGACGACATTCACGATTTGGTCGGCGTCCGCATTCTGTGCGAAGAAGTGCGTGACTGTTACGCCGCGGTCGGCGTTGTCCACTCGCTGTGGCAGCCGATGGCCGGTCGCTTCAAGGACTACATTGCACAGCCGCGCTATGGCGTCTACCAGTCGCTGCACACCACCGTCGTGGGACCGGAAGGCAAGCCCCTGGAGGTCCAGATCCGGACCCAGGACATGCACCGGACCGCGGAGTTCGGTATTGCCGCGCACTGGCGGTACAAGGAGACCAAGGGCAAGCACGCGGGTGACATCGCCGAGGTCGACGACATGGCGTGGATGCGTCAGCTACTCGATTGGCAACGTGAAGCGGCCGATCCGGGGGAGTTCCTCGAATCGCTGCGTTACGACCTCGCGGTCAAGGAGATCTTCGTCTTCACACCGAAGGGTGACGTCATCACGTTGCCTGCCGGATCGACTCCGGTCGATTTTGCATATGCCGTGCACACCGAGGTCGGGCACCGATGCATCGGTGCCAGGGTCAACGGCCGATTGGTCGCGCTGGAGCGAACTCTCGAGAACGGCGAAGTGGTGGAGGTCTTCACGTCGAAGGCCGCAACCGCCGGGCCGAGTCGCGATTGGCAGACGTTTGTCGTCTCCCCGCGCGCCAAGGCGAAGATCCGACAGTGGTTCGCGAAGGAACGGCGCGAGGAGGCGCTCGAGTCCGGTAAGGATCAGATCGCAAAGGAGGTCCGCCGTGTGGGACTTCCGTTGCAGCGCTTGATGAATGCCGAATCGATGAGCACCATCGCGCACGAACTTCGTTATCCCGACGTCTCCGCGTTGTACACGGCTGTAGGCGAGAGTCAGGTGTCGGCGCACCACGTTGTGCAGCGCCTGGTTGCTCATCTGGGCGGCGTCGGCGCCGTCGAGGAGGAACTGGCCGAGCGTTCGACGCCGTCGACCATGCCGGTGCGCACCCGCAGCACGGGCGACTCCGGAATCCTGGTTCCCGGGGCTCCCGGCACGGTGGCAAAACTTGCGAAGTGTTGCACGCCGGTTCCAGGCGATTCGATTCTGGGCTTCGTCACGCGCGGCGGAGCAGTCAGTGTGCACCGTACCGACTGCACCAACGCCAACTCGCTCCACGATCAGTCGGAGCGAATCATCGACGTCGAATGGGCACCGTCAGCGACGTCGGTGTTCCTGGTCGCGATCCAGATCGAGGCGCTCGATCGTCATCGGTTGCTTTCCGACGTCACCAAGGCGTTGGCCGACGAGAAGGTGAACATCCTGTCCGCCTCGGTCACCACGTCCGGCGACCGAGTGGCGATCAGCAAGTTCACCTTCGAGATGGGTGACCCGAAGCACCTGGGTCATGTGCTCAACGTGGTTCGTAACGTGGAAGGCGTTTACGACGTCTACCGGGTGACTTCTGCCTCGTAAACTGCTGTGCGCCTTTATTAACCGCGGGCGGTTAATAAAGGCGCACAAGGGTCAGGCGACTACTGCAGTCTCGATGGTGATCGGGGTGTTGGGTGCACCGCCGCCGGTTGCTCCCATGCCACCGTCGTCGCCGTCGGCTGCGATCTTCTCGATGGTCGCCAGGCCGGCGTCGTCGATGGTGCCGAAGACCGTGTAGTCAGGCGGCAGCATCGAATCCTTGTAGACGAGGAAAAACTGGCTGCCGTTGCTGTCAGGTGCGGACGAATGAGCCATTGCCAGAGTGCCGCGGGGGTAGACGACCGGCAGCGACATCGCCGGATCGTTCTGGGCGTACGTCGTAGTGGGGTACTCGTTTGCAAACTGGTACCCAGGTCCACCGGTGCCCTTGCCTGACGGATCGCCGCACTGCAGGATCTGCAGACCCGGCATCGTCGAGAGTCGATGGCACGGAGTGTCGTCGAAGAATTTCTGCTCGGTCAGGCTCACGATGCTGTTGACCGTGCAGGGGGCTTCCGCCCGGTTCAGTTGCATCCCGATCGGGCCGGCCGTAGTCGTGAGCGCGACGTTGATGGTTCCGTCGGTGGACACACCCGTGGGGTTCGGCGGATTGACGGTTTTTGCTGCACCCGCCGCGCTCGGGTACGAGCAGTCGACGGTTGCAGCGGCCGGCGCCGGGACAGGCGGGAGTGCCTCGAACTGTGACATGTCGAGCGGCGGCATGGCAGCCGTTGTCGTCTTCGCCTTGGAGGTACTGGACGGCGAGTCCGAGCTACCGGAATCGCTGGAACAACCAGCCAGAAGCAGCGCCGCGGCGCTTGCAGCGGCAATAACTACAGGAAAGCGCATCACAGGATTACGTCGCATCAGTCGAGCCTTACTGTCTTGATGTCGGTGGTCAGATTCGGCTTGCCGTCACCCTCTGGTGTCGATCCGCCGGCCGCGACCTTGTCCAAAGTGGCGAGACCGGTCTCGTCGATCGTGCCGAAAACCGTGTACTGCGGCGGAAGCTGCGAGTCGCCGTAGACGAGGAAGAACTGACTGCCGTTGCTACCGGGTGCCCCGGTGTTGGCCATCGCAACCGTGCCGCGCGCGTAGGTGACGGGCTCTTGCGCCGCCGGGTCGGTGGTGGCGTACGCCGTGGTGGGGAACTCGTTGTCGAATCCGTATCCCGGGCCGCCGGAGCCAGTGCCGGAGGGATCACCGCACTGCAGAACCTGGAGCGACGGGCTCGTCGTCATGCGGTGGCAGGTGGTGTCGTTGAAGTAGTCCTGCTGCGCCAAGCTCACGAAGCTGTTGACCGTGCACGGAGACTTCGTTCCGTCGAGCGTGAGCCCGATGTTCCCCTGTGACGTCTCGACGCTGATGCTCGGTGTCGCGTCCGGGGCGGTGGTGGGAATCCCGTCGGTACGAGGCGGGTTGTTGGCCTTGGACGCGGTAGCGCCGTCCGCCGGGTAAGAGCAGGAAACCGTGTCGGCCAGTGGCGTCGACAGACCGGCCGGCATCGCACCCGCAGTTTGCGGCGTGAGGCTCGAGTCGTCGGCTGCAGTGTTGGTGGTGTTCGCGTCGTCGTCGCTGCGGTTGCTGAACCAAATGAGGCCGCCGACGACACCGACTACGACAACAACGCCGAGTGCAGTTCCGGCTATCGTCATCTGCTTGCGCTTGCGGGCACGTTCTGCGCGACGTTCGAGCTGACGCTCGAGCTTGCGTTTCGCCGCCTCGCGGCGTTGCTCGTTACTCGGCACTGCTGTAGTCCTCCGTATCGCGGGTGGATCGTGGTCTGCCGGCCGAGCGACACCCTGGGGTCGGCTTCGGCAAGCGGCTCTACTCGTCGTCAGAGTCTCCCATTGCAACCTGAGAACTTACTGGCGGGGCAGCAGCTTAGGCTGTAACCGACACCGTGTTGTTCGTTTCCGCCTTTCGAAGAGGAGTTGCCCCCGTGCTCGTCACTGGTTTTCCGGCCGGGATGTTCCAAACCAACTGCTACATACTCGCTCAGGTCGACGCGTGCGAATGCGTAGTCGTCGACCCGGGGCAGGATGCGGCCGAGCCGCTCTTCGAATATCTCGACTCGAAGGACATGACGGTCAACGCGGTCCTCCTGACACACGGTCATCTCGATCACGTGTGGTCGGCCCGCGAGGTCTGTGAGCGATATTCCGTACCCGCGTACATCCATCCCGAGGATCGCTACATGCTCAGCGATCCGGCACGGGGGATAGGCCCGACGATGAAGGAATTCATTCAAGGCATGACGTTCGTGGAGCCGGACGAGGTGATCGAACTGGCCGACGGCGACAAGATCACCGAGGCCGGAATGACGTTCGTCGTCGACCACACGCCCGGGCACACACAGGGATCCGTGGTGTTCCGAACCCAGGCGAACACCGAGGACGGACCCGTGGACTTGGCGTTCACCGGTGACACCCTGTTCCAGGGTTCCATCGGGCGCAGCGACCTGCCCGGTGGAAATCACGAGCAGTTGCTCGCCTCGATCGCCCGCAAGCTACTGGGACTCGGTGACGAGACAGTGCTCCTGCCCGGGCACGGCGGCAACAGTTCGATCGGCGCCGAGCGAAGCTCGAACCCGTTTCTCGTTGGACTCAGCGCACAAGAATAAGGAAAAGTACCTCTCGTGAGTAAAGCCAGCACCTTCTCTGCACCCAAAGGCATTCCGGACTACGTTCCGCCGCAGTCAGCCGAATTCGTCGCCGTTCGTGACGGTTTGACGCGCGCCGCACGGTTGGCCGGGTACGGCCACATCGAGTTGCCGATCTTCGAAGACACCGGCCTGTTCGCGCGCGGCGTCGGCGAGTCCACCGACGTCGTCAGCAAGGAGATGTACACGTTCGCCGACCGTGGCGATCGTTCGGTGACGTTGCGTCCCGAGGGAACCGCCGGCGTCATGCGTGCCGTCATCGAGCACAGCCTCGATCGTGGACAGTTGCCGGTCAAGGTCAGCTACGCGGGCCCGTTCTTCCGCTACGAGCGCCCACAGGCCGGTCGCTACCGTCAGTTGCAGCAGGTCGGCGTCGAGGCCATCGGGATCGACGACCCCGCACTCGACGCTGAGGTCATCGCGATCGCCGACGCCGGATTCCGGTCGTTGGGGCTCGACGGCTTCCGCCTCGAAATCACCTCTCTCGGCGACGACACCTGCCGACCGCAGTATCGCGAACTGCTGCAGGAGTTTCTCTTTGCACTTCCGCTCGACGAGGACACGCGTCGACGCGCGGAGATCAACCCGCTCCGGGTGCTCGACGACAAGCGCCCGGATGTACGTGAGATGACTGCGGGCGCACCGCTCATGCTCGATCACCTGTCGGAGAGTTGCAAGGCTCACTTCGACGAGGTGCTCGCGCACCTCGACGCCTTGGGCGTTCCCTATGTCGTCAACCCGCGCATGGTTCGCGGCCTCGATTACTACACCAAGACGACCTTCGAATTCGTGCACGACGGACTGGGTGCGCAGTCCGGAATCGGCGGCGGTGGTCGTTACGACGGTCTGATGGAACAGTTGGGCGGACAGCCGCTCTCGGGCATCGGTTTCGGAATCGGCGTCGACCGCACGGTTCTCGCGCTCGAGGCCGAGGGCAAGTCCGTTGCGCCACCGGCACGTGTCGACGTCTTCTGTGTGCCGATGGGCGCCGAGGCGAAGGGGACACTGGTGAAGATCGCACATCAGTTGCGTGCCAACGGAATTCGTGTCGACCTGGCGTACGGAAACCGTGGCGTGAAGGGCTCGATGAAAGCAGCTGATCGTTCGGGTGCCGCAATCGCATTGGTTCTCGGCGAGCGTGAGCTCGAAGAGGGCGTCGTCGTTGTCAAACAGTTGGCAACAGGTGAGCAGGAGACAGTGGCGCTCGACCAGGTTGTCGACAAGCTCGGGGATCTCGTTGAGCACTGAGGCCGAACCGGTTTCGCTCGATCTGGTTCCCGTGGCGTTGATCGCGCCGCGGCTGAAGAAGTTCGCCGTTGTTGTCGTGGTGTTCGGTGTGGTCGTCGGGTTGATCATCAGTGTGTTCTCGACGGCGACCGTTGGTGTGATCGTCGGTGCCGTCATCGCGGTGCCGACGTCACTGGCGATCCTGATGACGCTACGCCGACATATCACGTTGTACGGCAACAGAGTTCGTGCGCAAGCTGGTTTTCGAACCAACGACGTCGACGTGGCCGAGGTTCTCACGGCGGCGTTGACGGTGCGATCCGGCCGGATCAGCGAGGTCAGCCTGACACTCGGCGACGGACGGTCCACCGTGCGGATACCGCTCGCGCTGTACACGGCAGGAGGCGGGCGCGAGTTGGAGATCCTTGCACTCCGCAAGCTCGCCGACGCCCTCGCTGCCAGCGAGTTGGTGCCGGCTGCCGCGTTGTCCTCGGTGCTGATCGAACAGTTGCGTGCCGAAGCCCGCGGCGCCGGACTGGCCGAGCGTCCGCTGTACCGCGCCGTCGAACTCGTGACGGCGGAGGGACGAGTGCCGAGAACCACACTGACAGACCACGAAGTGGCCGGATTACTCGACTAGCGTGGAAACCGTTCTTACAGCGTTGTAGAACGGACAGTCGTGAAAACGGCAGGTGAGGAGTCGGCAATGAGTATTGCGCCCGTAACCGTCACGGTAACCGGAGCGTCGGGTCAGATCGCATACGGAATGCTTTTCCGCATAGCCGCGGGGGAGATGCTCGGCGCGGACGTCCCGATCAAACTTCGACTGCTCGAGATTCCTGCCGCTGTGTCCGCTGCCGAAGGCGTTGCGATGGAACTCGAAGACGGCGCCTTTCCCTTGCTGAGTTCCATCGACATCACCGACGATCCAGATGTCGCCTTCTTGGGCGCCAACGTCGGGATGCTGGTCGGTGCACGTCCGCGGAGCAAGGGGATGGAGCGCGCCGACTTGCTGAGCGCGAACGGCGCGATTTTCACAGCGCACGGGAAGGCGATCAACAACAACGCAGCCTCGGACGTCAAGGTGTTGGTCGTCGGAAACCCGGCCAACACCAACGCTCTCATCGCGATGAACAACGCGCCGGATGTACCCGATACTCGGTTCAGTGCGCTGACGCGTCTCGACCATAACCGAGCGATTGCGCAGGTGGTGAAGAAGGCCGGCGTTCGTGCGTCGTCGGTGCGCAAGGTTTCCGTCTGGGGAAACCATTCGGCGACGCAGTACCCGGACCTGTCCCACGCGACCGTCGCGGGTAATCCTGCGCTCGCGGTGATCAACGACCGCGACTGGGTGGAGAACGATTTCATCCCGACTGTGCAGGTACGAGGCACCGCCATCATCGCTGCGCGTGGATCGTCCTCTGCGGCAAGTGCGGCTAGTGCGTCGATCGACCACGTCCGTGACTGGGTGATCGGGACGGCCGAGGACGACTGGGTATCCATGGCCGTGTGTTCGGACGGTTCCTACGGCGTGCCCGAAGGGTTGATCTCCTCCTTCCCGGTGACCTGTGCCGATGGTGAATTCGCTATCGTTCCGGACCTCGCGATCGACGATTTCTCACGCGACCGGATCGACCTGTCCGTCAGCGAATTGGAGCAGGAGCGTGCGTCGGTTCGGGAGCTGGGCTTCGTCTGAACTGAGCTTTGTCTGGGGTTGTCATGCCGCCCCGGCCGGGAGACCCGATCAGAGATCTCGGAACAGGTACTGATCGGGATCCTCGGCGCCGAGCACGGGCGGGGACACCATCGGTAAATCGTCGACCATCGAATTTTCGTCGCCGGCATTGACGAGATACCCCGCAGTGGTGCGTGACGACTCGTCGTCCCGCGATCCGCGAGGTCCGCCGCCCATCATGCCCCCGGGCGTCATACCGCCGCCGCTGACCGCCGAAGATGTTGCACCCAGGGCGGGCGTTGCTACCGGAACCGGTTGAACTGCAGCAACTCCCGCTGCGCCTCTCATAGTTCCACCGCTCGCGCCGTTCCCGCCCACCCACGCTCCACCGGAGTTCGCTGTCGTACCGGGTGACTGCGATCCGCCGGCTGCGAGTGACGTCGACGAATTGCCCGCGCCCCACAGCTTGTCGACGCCGGTCGCAAGTCCGGCGCCTGCCTGCGCTGCCGAGGCCCGAACTGCGTCGGTGCCTTGCTGCATGGAGGGCGGGTGGGTGGAGTACGCATCACCGGCATCGGTTGATGCAGACAGAGGTTGGGCGATCTGACGGGCGGCGTTGTTGATTGCCTCCGGAGTGACCAGGTTGGAGAGTGCCTCACTGGTCGGTGGAGTCGGAACGGGGATCGACCCGGCAAGGGCGTTCATGGCAGCGGTGTGCCCGAGCATTTCGCCGCGAGTCCGAGTCACCGCCGCGACGGCTGCCTGCATGTGTTCAGCTGCGGAGGCAAGCAACATCGCCTGCCCGGGTGGTGTCCACGCGATCGGTGCAGCAGCCGCAACCGTGGCGGCGAAGGACTGCGCGATCGACGCGAGATTTGCATTGCCTCGCTGCACCGATTCCGCGGCGGCAGCAGTGGTTTTCGATATCGCGGTGCCGCGTCCGCTCAATTCTGCGCCGCTGTTCTGTGCGGATCGCGACAGTTCGGTCGCGGCGTCACTGCCGGTGCTGTTCCAGGTCTGCCCCACCTGGGCGACCGCGCTGTTGGACAGTCCCATGGCTTGGTCGATCAGCCTGGACGCCTGGCTGAAGATGCCGACGGGATCGATGCCGGCAAAAGCGCCTGTGCCGAGACTCTTCCCGAGTTCGATCAACGGCGCGAACAGCTCCTCGATTCCGGGGAGCGCCGGAACCGGTACGCCGGCGAGCATCGAGTCGACCGCGTTGTTCGGCAGTGCCGGCGCCTGTGGACTGCCGAGGAAGCTCGGCATCGACGGCAGGGTCGGAAGTGACGCGAGCACGTCCGAGAGATCCCCGAGCGCAGACAAGGTCATTGCCGGGTCCGGCGCACCACCTTGAAGGAGTTCGAGGACCGTCGTCGAGTCGTCTTCGGTGTTGACGCGATCGGTGTTCACGCTCTCACGCCAATCGATCCAGCCACGCCGGTCAAATCTGACGCGATTGCATGATCTGTCGTGTCGTAGGCCTGCGCGGCTGCAGCGGCAGTTGCGGCATTGCCGGCGTAGAACGTAGCGAGTGCTGCAACATCTTTGGTGTGTGTGGCCTGAGCGCGCGCGAATGCGTCGAGAAATTCGATCCCGACGGGGCCTACGACCGGTGCGACTGCCGCGATGTTGGCTCCCAGATCGACGACGGCGGCCTGCGCGATGTGTCCTGCCGCTTCGGCCGACGTCGAGCCGTACTTACGGATGTCCTCAGGGACGACAGTCAATTCGCTCATCATTACCCCCCAGTTGGTAAGCGTCGTGAGAACTGTATCGGACCACAGTCCGCCCTTGCACGGAGAGAACACGACTTCCCCAGCGGTTCCGGACAACCTGGACGAAGTGGCAGAGATTACATTCGGATCCGGTGTTGGTATTGCGGGCGCGATCGATTTGGCACACTCGAACCATGCGAACCGCTTCGGACGTCATCCTCCGACTCACGTCCGATCCAGCTCGTTCTGGACTGGTGATGGATTTCGACGGTGTGCTTGCACCCATCGTCGATGATCCGTCGGCGAGTGCACTCCTGCCCGGCGCCGAGGACGTGCTCGCGACTCTGACGAAGCATCTCGGTGTAGTCGGCCTGCTTTCGGGGCGGCCGGTGTCGTTTCTGCGAGAACGGCTGAGTCTGGATTCGGTTGTACTCATGGGTTCCTACGGCGTCGAGACCTGGACGGACGACGGAATCGACGTGCTTCCGGCTGTCGCGGCGTTCAGTGATGCCGTTGCTGAAGCAGAAGCCGAACTGCGCCGCTTGTTCGATTCTCAGGCAGTTCCTGGTATCCATGTCGAGAGCAAAGGCCTTGCGGTGGCCGTGCATTGGCGTCGGGCTGCAGATCGAGCGGCCGCGCAGCGCCTGGTGGAAGCAGCGACAACTGAAATCGCGAGCCGGACCGGGTTGCATCGTGAGCCCGGCAAGCTGGTCGAAGAATTGCGTCCACCCGTCAGGGAGAACAAGGGGACAGGTCTTCTTCGTGCGATCGAGGCCGCGGGAGTCGACGTCGTCGCGTACGCAGGTGACGACCGCGGAGATCTACCAGCATTTGCTGCGGCCATCGCATCCGGGGGGGAAGCGCTGGTGGTCAAGGGCGATGACATTGCACCAGAAGTTGCCGCAGTCGACGGCGTCCAGTTCGACGGCCCGAAGGCATTCCTGGATTGGATGAAGGATCTTGCCGCGCAACTGGAACGCTGACGCGTAAGGTCAGTCTGCCAAGAACTCGACCAGCGCCAGGTTGACCTCTTCCGTGTTGTCCGGTGTGCATTGATGTCCGACGCCGGTGATCACTACCCGCCGGGTGAGGTCGGGTAGTCGGTCACTCAGTGCGTTGTAGATTCGATCGAGTTGCGCGGCATGTCGACCTCTCCCCGCATCAGCATCGTCTTCTTGCAAGGTGCCGCGTCTACGGGACAGAGCGACGCGAATCCGCGTGTGCCCAGATCCAGCCATGTTCGCCGCCCGGCTGCCAGCATGCAGTCGGCAACGTATCTGCGGGTCGGGGGATTCCGGCTTGACCAGCGTGCACTGTAAAAGGCAAAGGGCCCCAGGGAATTCGCCGATACAGATGCGTACCGATCTTGATCGCCGAGGCAGCGGCGCTACTCATTTCCCGGTGCTGGCCAGAGCTGCCGATCGTGGGCCTATCCTAATTTGTTTGGACCGCGGGTTCTGTCAACGCAAAACTGGCCGCACCGGAAGGGCTCCGGTGCGGCCAGTTTTGGTCGTGGTCAGTTTGTGTCTCGGTCAGGCGTCGCGCTTGTTGACGACGGCGATGCTGATTCCGAATATCACGAGCACAAATGCTGCGAAGTAGAACAGGCTTCCCCAAGGGCCCCAATGGAAATTGGTGCTCGAACCCGAGGAGAGGAAGTGGTCGGCGTTGGCGAACGGGAGGAACGGTGTGACGTTTCTGCCGAAGGATCCGAACATGCCGAACAGGCTCTCGATGAGCAGTGGCCACAGCAGCAGTAGTGCAATGGCGCCGGCGGACTGACGAAGGAGTGCTCCGACGGCAATAGCAAGGGCGACGCAGAGGAACGCGAAGATCGGTACGCCGTAAACGGCGCGCCAGGCATCGGCGTTGTCCAGTGCCAGATTGGTGGAACCTTCAGAGCCTGCAGCAGCTTTGGTGACGAATACCGCGCCGAGCATGAGAGCGAAGGACAGCACCGCGCCGAAAGCCCCGATCAGGCCGGCTTTGGCGATCAGAACCGAAGCCCGACTCGGGATGGCCTGGAAGGTAGTACGGATGATGCCGAAGCGGTACTCGCTGGTGATCGCGAGCGCCGCCATGATCATCAGGACCATGACGCCGAATCCGGATACTCCTAGCCCCGCGTCGTTGAACGTGGGGAGGAATTTCTCGAAATCAGGAGTTCCTGATGCGGCTTCATCGTTGTACGCCTGAATGCTCGAACTCGACGAACGCCCGATCATCCAGGCGACGCCCAACCCTAGGACGATGATGGTGATCGTGCACCACAGCGGCGACTTGGTCGTGGTGATCTTGATGCGTTCAGCACTGAGAACAGCCATTACAGTGCACCTCCCATAGCGTGCTGTGTATTTGCGTGGTGTGCACCAGCACCCGGATCGATACCGGACGCGTGGTACTGGACATCGTCTCCGGTCAACTTCATGAACGCATCCTCGAGCGATCCCTGCACAGACGCCAACTCGTACAACACGATTCCCTGCGAACCCGCCAAACCGCCGATCACATCAGTGGTCGAATCCACCACCACCAACACCGGCTCCGAGCCTGAATGCTCCTCGCGGACAGTCAGTCCGTGGGCAGTCAATGCGGCATGGAGAGCGTCCAATTGTGGGCTGCGCACCCGCACCGTCGACTCCGACGAACGATCCACGAACTCCGCCACCGTCGAATCCGAAATCAACC
>NZ_JAJNCL010000016.1 GCF_021025955.1 Rhodococcus qingshengii
CCGCACTCGCCGACACCGCAGCCTCTCGCAACTCAGCAGCAGACAACCGCCACAGGCGTCCGCGTAACCCCACCGCAGAACCAGACACCACGTCCGATGATGTGTCGATACTCATTGAATCCCCCGATCCCCACTCTCAATAATACTCGAACATGCGTTCGGGTCAAGAGCCTGTTGAAGCTCAACTTTCTAGGAGTGTTTCTCGGGTCGCATTCCGAGAATTGCAGAGGGACTGCCTATTTGAGGTGTTGTGCGACTGGCATATTCTTTCCGTTCCAGCCAACTGCGGCGGATTGCCATGCTTGGCAAGCGAGAGCACATCGGGGCCAAGAGGTTGATGTAAGTGAGCCGTGTTGTGCATGGGATCGGCCTGACTCTGCGATGTCAGCGGGTTGTCATACTGTGGTCGAGTGACTTCGCCGTGGACAGCTGGGCAGGTGGCATCGGTAGCTCCCGACGCCGCATCGCTGGCGGCTGCGCGCAAGTTGGTTGGATCGTGGAGCCACGCCGGTAACAAGGGCCTCGCGCTCTGGGGGCTGTGCCAGGGAAGCGGCTCGAAGCCGTATCAAGCTGTGGTTGACCTGCGCGGCCCTGCATACAAGTGCTCGTGCCCCAGTCGGAAGTTTCCGTGCAAACATGCCCTGGGGCTGCTGGTGGAATGGTCGGAAGGGCGAGCGCCTTCGGCGGACGAGCCGGCCGACTTCGCTGCCGAGTGGTTGTTGTGCCGTGAGGAAAAGGCCGATACCAGCGCCGAGACCGCCGGCGACGAGGCACCCAAGAAGACTCGCGACCCGGCAACAGCGCAGAAGCGCGCCGACCGCGTTGCGAGTGGTCTCGTCGAATTGGACCTGTGGATCACCGATCAGATCCGGAGTGGTCTGGCGGCGATGGACACGTCCTGGGCGGGCCTCGACGCAGTCGCCGCTCGAATGGTGGATGCTCAGGCGCCCGGTATTGCAGGCACGCTTCGAGCATTGGCGGGAACCGCGGCGTCTAACGAAAACTGGCCCGAGAAAGTCCTCGACGAGTTGGCTCGGTTGCGCCTGCTGGTCGCTGCGCATCAGAAGCTGCCCGGGCTGCCGGAAGATCTTGCCCATTCAGTGAAAGCGCACGTCGGCTATCCCGTCTCCGCCGACAGCGTGATGGAATCGACTCCGGTGCGCGAGAACTGGATGGTTCTCGGTTTCGGGATCACCGAGGAGAAGCGCCTGTTCACCCGAACTGTGTGGATGCTCGGCAGGAATTCGAGACGTTGGGCCATGCTGCTCGACTTCTCGCATGGGTCAACCAACTTTTCCACCGAAACGCCGCTAGTCGGGTATCTAGTCGACGCCGATGTTCATTTCTATCCCGGTGCGTCGGCTTTGCGCGCCCGGTTGGGAGCAACGCATGGCGAACCGGAGCCCTTCACGACCATGCCGTCCGGAAGCATCGACGCTGCGTTGCAGCAGTTTACCGATGCGCTCGCGGCAGATCCATGGCTGCGGTCGTGGCCGGCAGTGATCAGTTCGGTGGTCCCCTCGTTCGTCGACGGCGCCTGGTTTCTCGTAGACGAATCGGGCACAGCGATTCGGGCAGAGGGCGATTCGGACCTACTGTGGAAATTGCTGGGCATTTCCGGTGGCTACCCGGTCACGGTCTGTGGAACGTGGAATGCGCAGGCTCTTACCCCGATCTCTGTTTTCACGGGAGGACAGGTGATCGTGCTGTGAGCACATTGATCTCGGCTGCGCTTCTCGGGACGGCCAGAACAGCAACAACATTCGAGGACCTTCCGGCCGACGTGCGCGCCTACGCGTGCGAACTCGACGGAGATCCTGCCGAGTTGCTTCTCGCAGCAGTCGCGCTGGAGCGGGCGTACCGCCGTGGCGGTGCGGGTTCCACCACGGCGACGGTGCCGACGCCTGCTCCAGACGATGCGCGATTCACGCTGCCGGAATCGTCATCCGCACATCTGCTGTCGATGCTCGCTGCCAAGGCGACCTTGCTCGACGAATGGTTCATCGTCGCGTTGGCGCACAACTACCGTGCGCCTGATCATCTTGTTGCCGAACTGCTTTCCTTTGCTCGGGCGAGCGAGACTCACCGTGAGAGTATTCTGCAGCTGGTCGGCGAGCGGGGTCGTTGGCTTGCCGCGCAAAACCCCGTGTGGAGCAAGCTCGTCCGAACCAGGGATGCAAACCCAGATGTGTGGCGCCACGGAAGTTCGTCCCAGCGCACGCAGTGGCTGATAGACACTCGTCGAACTGACCCCGCGCTGGCGCTGGCCGAACTCCGAAGGTCGTGGGCGACCGAGCGTGGCGAACAGAAGGCTGCGTTCGTCGTGGCGCTGGCAAACGGACTGAGCGCGGATGATCAACCATTGTTGGAGGAAGCCCTCGACGACCGTCGCAAGGACGTGCGACGCTCAGCGGTGGAGGTACTTGGACGACTCCCCGAATCGGAGTTCGGGGAGAGAATGGCTGCTCGGGTTCAGAAATGGGTGCGGGTGGAACGGAAACTCCTTCGGTCCACGCTTGTTATCGTGCCGCCTGCGGAAGTCGATGCAGCGGCGAGACGAGACGGCATCGAAGACCGGCCGAATCCACACACCGACTATCGCGCCGAGTACGTCCGTCAAGCGATCAGTTCTGCACCTTTGTCCCTGTGGAACAACATGATCGGTGGACCCGACAAGGTTTTGGGGATGAGCGTCGACGAAGGTTGGGAGCCGATCCTTCATGACGCTTGGTCCAACGCTGCAGTGGCGCAGAACAATGCGGAATGGGCCCTGGAACTCTTTCGCATGCGAGGCGTGGCCACCGATCGTCGACTTCTCCCATTGGTGCCCGTCAAGGCGCTGGCGGATCTGTTGAGGTCCGGAAACGGGGATGCCAATGTTCTGCACCCGGGCCGGGCAGCGATCTACGACGCTCTACGAGGTCCATGGCCCGAGGACATCACCCGGGCAGTCGTGGCTCAGTGGGAACGAGTTGCGGCCAGACGAGCCGATGGGGGCGCCAAGGCCGGCGAATTCTCACGTTACAAGTACGTGGCCTCGCTGCGCCTCGCCGAGACTCGATTTCCCTACAGCGCAGTAACTTTGCTGGACCGGGCGGCGGAGCGTGCTCGTGACCCGGACTGGCGGCAAACCTTCGCCAGAACGGCCAGTGCCATCACCCACCGCAAGACTCTGCTCGAGGAGCTCAAGTGACTGACAGCGTAACCGTGCCCGCCGGGGAACCGGCAAAGCTCGCGGAACCGGCAAAGCTGATGCGGCCCCACGCAGAGCAGGAGTACGCGCTCGAACTCGCGGCGCTTGCCGCGCAGGACACCCGCCCGCGCCCGCCGTCGTGGAACTTGTCGCCGTGGGCTGTGGTGACGTATCTGTTGGGTGGCACTCTCGATGACGGAACAGTCATTTCGCCGAAGTACGTCGGTCCGCGGCGGTTGATGGAAGTGGCCGTCGCAACTCTTGCCACCGATCGGGCGCTTTTGTTGTTGGGGGTGCCGGGAACAGCCAAGACCTGGGTCTCCGAGCATCTTTCGGCGGCAATCTCGGGCGCGTCGACGCTCCTGGTTCAAGGTACGTCCGGTACTCCCGAGGAAGCTATCCGCTACGGCTGGAATTACGCCCGCCTACTCGCGGAAGGCCCGACGGCAGGTGCGTTGGTGCATTCTCCAGTGATGACCGCGATGGAAACCGGGAAGATCGCTCGTGTCGAAGAGTTGACGCGTATTCCCGCCGATGTGCAGGACGCGCTCATCACCATTCTCTCCGAGAAGACTTTGCCGGTACCGGAACTGGGCATCGAGGTGCAGGCAGCCAAGGGCTTCAATCTGATCGCAACCGCCAACGATCGTGATCGCGGTGTCAACGATCTGTCGTCGGCATTGCGTCGACGGTTCAATACCGTTGTCCTGCCGTTGCCGGCCAGTGAGGAGGACGAGGTGGCTATCGTGGCGCGCCGAGTCGAACAGCTGGGCGCAGCACTGGAATTGCCGACGGCCCCCGCAGCAGCCGAGGAAATTCGCCGGGTCGTCACAGTGTTCCGGGAACTACGATCGGGAACTACCACCGACGGCCGCACCAAACTGAAGTCCCCCTCGGGAACCCTCTCGACGGCGGAGGCTATCTCGGTGGTCACCAATGGTCTGGCGCTGTCCGCGCATTTCGGGGACGGCGTATTGCGGGCGTCCGACGTCGCTGCCGGAATCCTGGGTTCGGTGATCAAGGATCCGGTCGCAGACAAGGTCGTGTGGAACGAGTACCTCGAGGCTGTAGTGCGTGAGCGCGGAGAGTGGTCCGACTTCTACCGGGCATGCCGCGAGGTCACCGGGTGACCATCGCCATTCCGGACCTGCGTGTCAGGGTCTTCGGTATCCGTCACCACGGCCCGGGATCTGCCCGTTCGGTTCGGCAAGGTCTGGAAGAGTTTTCGCCCGACGTCGTCCTGATCGAAGGGCCTTCGGATGCAGACCCGTTGGTGATGCTGGCGGCATCCGAGTCGATGGAACCGCCGATTGCGTTGCTTGCGTACGCCACTGGTGAACCGTCGAAGGCGGCTTTCTGGCCATTTGCGGTGTTTTCACCCGAGTGGCAAGCGCTGCAGTGGGCTGCGAACAACGGTGTGCAGGCACGGTTCTGCGACCTGCCCGCGTTCAACGTGTTGGCGGATCAGGGGATTCGTACCACACGCGAGGGTGATCCTCTGGCTGAACTGGCGTCGGCCGCGGGTTTCGACGATACCGAACGCTGGTGGGATTCGGTGATCGAATCGAGCTCGGGCGCAGACTCTTTCGATGCGATCACCGAGGCGATGGAGGCGCTGCGTGAAACCGTACCGATCGACGAGGAGACAGCGCATCGCGAAGCGTACATGCGCCAAGTGCTGCGGAAGACGTTGAAAGAAGGCGCCGAGAGGGTCGCCGTCGTCTGCGGTGCGTGGCACGCGCCGGCGTTGGTCGGTGCCTTGGGTCCTGCAGCCCCTGATGCCCGCATTCTCAAAGGAATGTCCAAGGTCAAGACGTCGCTGACGTGGGTTCCCTGGACACATTCACGCCTTGCGTCGGCATCGGGTTACGGCGCCGGAATCACGTCGCCGGGTTGGTATCACCATCTGTTCACCGCGAACGACAAGGCGATCACCCGGTGGCTCACCAAAGTTGCCCGGGTGCTCAGAGACGAGGACCTTCCGATCTCGAGTGCCCACGTCATCGAGGCTGTCCGGTTGGCAGACACGTTGGCAGCACTGCGTTCTCGCCCCTTGGCGGGATTGTCGGAAGTTACCGAGGCCACGAGGTCGGTGATGTGCGACGGCAACGATGTTCTCCTGGATCTGATCACGCGGAGACTCGTTGTGGGCGAAGCACTGGGCGCGGTGCCCGAGGAGACGCCGACAGTCCCACTCGAAGCAGACCTGCGCGCACGTTCGAAGACTTTGCGGCTCAAACAACAAGCAGGGGCAAAGGATCTCGATCTGGACCTGCGACGCGACATCGACGTCGAGCGTTCCCAGTTCCTGCACCGTCTGGGAATTCTCGAGATCGATTGGGGGACTCCGGCCGACAGTGAGGTCCGTTCCACCGGAACCTTCCGAGAAACCTGGGCACTGCAATGGAAACCCGAATTCTCGGTGTCGGTGATCGAGGCGTCGCTGTGGGGTACGACGGTGGCCGAAGCGGCAGCGTCGCGGGTCGTCTCGAAGATTCACGAACCGGAAATCACTCTTGCTTCACTCATCGAACTGCTGGAGGACTCGCTGCTGGCAGACCTTCCCGCCGCGCTGTCCGCCGTGCTGGAAAGCGTGAAAACGGTTGCAGCGCTGGATCATGACGTGTCACACCTGATGGCCGCGCTGCCCACGCTGACCCGAACACTGCGATACGGCGACGTGCGCGGAACCGACGTGTCGGCGTTGATCGACGTCGCCGACAGCTTGCTGATCCGAATTTGCACCGGCCTCGCAGTCGCCGTCACCGGGTTGGACGATCCCAGCGCCGAGGAGTTTCGCGATCACCTCGACAAGGTGCACTCGGCAGTCATGGTCCGTGACGACAGTGATGCGAGCGCACGGTGGTTGCAGGCGATGGCCGGGGTGATCGACCGTGACGATGTCAACGGGATTCTCGTCGGCCGGATGGTGCGGCTACTGCGCGACAGCGGCTCCATTGCGGAAACCGCTGCGGCTCAGCGTTTGTCTCGGGCCCTTTCGGTGGGAAGCGCACCAACCTCCAAGGCTGGGTGGGTCGACGGGTTTCTCGGCGGAGGAGGGCTTGTGCTCGTTCACGATCGAGCGCTGCTCACTCTGATCGACACGTGGGTTCGCCAACTTCGTGAGCAGGATTTCATCGACACGCTGCCGTTGCTTCGACGCACGTTCGGAGCCTTCGAAGCAGGGGAACGTCGGGCGATCGGTCAGGCGGTCAGAGGCGGACGACGCGTCGAAACGACAGTGGAGACCGATGCTCGACGCGGCAGAGCGGCAATGGCGGTCGTTGCGGACATCTTGGGGGTGGGCGCATGAGCGACGACGATCAGCGCCTTCGACGCTGGAGATTGATGCTCGGGGAATCCGCCGAAGAATCGACGGGTGGGCTGGGCCAACCGGGCGACAGTCGAATGGATGCTGCTCTTGCCGCACTCTACGATTCGTCCGGCCCGACCAAGGGGCGACGCCGCTCAGCCGGATTGGGGGCGTCGGCGCCGTCCGTCGCCAGATGGCTCGGCGATATCCGGACGTACTTTCCCAGCACGGTGGTGCAGGTGATGCAGAAGGACGCGATCGACCGACTGGGTTTGGCGCAGTTGCTGCTTGAACCGGAACTGCTCGACGCGGTCGAACCCGATGTGCACCTGGTCGGGACCCTCCTGAGCCTCAATCAGGTCATGCCGGAGGCCAGCAAGGCAACTGCTCGGATGGTCGTCGGCAAGGTGGTTCGCGAAGTCGAGGAGCGAATCGCACAGAAAACGAAGGCTGCAGTTACCGGCGCACTCAATCGGACGGCCAGAACGTCGAATCCGAAGCTGCGCGACATCGATTGGAACCGAACCATCCGAGCAAATCTGTCGCACTACCTTCCGGAGTATCGAACCGTCGTCCCGGAGCGGCTCGTCGGGTATGGCCGAAAGTCGAAATCCGTGCAGCGCGACGTGGTCCTCGCGATCGACCAATCGGGTTCGATGGCGTCCAGCGTCGTCTACGCATCGGTGTTCGGCGCGGTGTTGGCATCGATGCAGGCGCTGAAGACTTCGCTCGTCGTTTTCGACACCGCCGTCGTTGACTTGACAGACAAACTGTCTGATCCCGTCGACGTCCTGTTCGGGGCTCAACTCGGTGGCGGCACAGATATCAACCGTGCGATCGCGTACAGCCAGTCCTTGATTTCGCGTCCCGCCGAGTCGATCTTCGTTCTCATCTCCGACCTTTACGAGGGTGGTATCCGCAACGAGATGTTGCGCCGCATGGCCGCCATGAAGACCTCCGGCGTTCAAGTCGTAGTTCTACTGGCGCTTTCGGACGACGGGGCACCGTCGTTCGATCACGACAATGCGGCGGCGCTCAGTGCCCTCGGCATTCCCGCGTTTGCGTGCACGCCGGACAAGTTTCCGGAACTGCTGGCGGTGGCTCTGGAACGCGGGGACGTATCGGCCTGGGCGGATCAGCTCACTCTCGAACAGCACTGAGCGGTCTGCTTCGGAGACCCGAGCACCGGGTACACCCGCACGATGGGTGAGGGACAGGTTGCTGGTTCGACTACGCAGGCGGGTTCGGGACTGGTTCTCACGGTGTTGGCGAGCAGCCAGTTCCTGATGACCTTGGACAGCTCAGTCATGAACGTTTCGATGGCAACCGTCGCCGAGGACGTCGGCACGAGCATTACCGGCATTCAAACCGCGATCACGCTGTACACCCTGGTCATGGCGACTCTGATGATCACGGGCAGCAAGGTGGGGTCGATGATGGGCCGTCGCCGAGCCTTCGCACTCGGCTTGATCATCTACGGCGCTGGTTCTCTGACGACTGCGCTCGCTCCGAATCTCTTGGTCCTGTTGATCGGTTGGTCGTTCCTCGAAGGCGTCGGTGCGGCGCTCATAATGCCCGCGATCGTTGCGCTTGTCGCCACCAACTTCCCGGCGGAGAAGCGTCCGGCGGCCTACGGCCTCGTCGCTGCAGCCGGCGCGATAGCCGTGGCAGTGGGGCCGCTGATCGGCGGCGCGGCGACGACATTTGCGTCGTGGCGTTACGTGTTCGTCGGCGAAGTCGTGATCGTTGTCCTGATCTTGCTGGTGCTCAGAAAGGTGGTCGACGTCCCACCGTCGAAGTCGCGCCTCGACTACTTCGGGTCGGTCCTGTCTGTGGTGGGCCTGGGCATGATCGTCTTCGCTGTTCTGCGTTCGAGCGAGTGGGGTTGGGTTCAGGCGAAACCCGACGGGCCACAGCTGGTGGGGCTTTCACCGGTGGTGTGGCTGCTGATCGCCGGGCTTCTTGTCGTATACGGATTCCTGCGCTGGGAGGGGCGCCTGGCCGCTATGGGGAAAGAACCGTTGCTTGATCCGGCGATGCTGCGAAACCGCGAGCTCAGTGGCGGGCTTTCCATGTTCTTCGCGCAGTTTCTGGTCCAGGCGGGCGTGTTCTTTGCGGTCCCGTTGTTCTTGTCTGTAGTTCTGGAACTCAGCGCCCTCGAGACGGGAGTTCGCATCCTGCCGTTGTCGGCGGCGCTCGTGTTGGCTGCGATCGGTATTCCGAAGCTGCGGCCTACCGCGAATCCGCGGCGCGTGGTCCGGGTCGGATTGTTGGTCATGATCTTCGGCATCTTGATGCTCGTGGCGGGCATGGACCCCGGAGCCAACGCGGCGGTCGTGATGATCCCCATGCTGTTCATGGGTTTCGGCTTGGGCTGCCTGTCTTCGCAGCTCGGAGCGGTCACCGTGTCGGCGGTCCCGGACGATCGCAGTACCGAGGTCGGCGGGCTGCAGAACACTGCCACGAACCTGGGCGCATCATTGGGGACCGCGCTGATCGGATCAGTTCTCATTGCAACTCTCACGACATCAGCGATTGCCGGGATCGAAGACAACCCGGCAGTTCCGACCTCGGTGCAGCAGCAAGCGAGCACCGACCTGGACTCGGGCGTGCCCTTCTTGTCGACGACGCAACTTCGATCAGCTCTCGGTGATGCCGGTGTCGCCGAATCCACGGCGGACGCGATCGTGAATGTGAACGAAGATGCCAGGTTGGACGCGTTGCGTGTCGCCTTTGCCGTGGCAGCGCTGCTCGCGATCGCTGCGTTGTTCCCCACCTCTCGTATCCCCCGCGTCGCGGTCGGCGACAAGCGTGCATCAAGCTAATATTCAGCAATTGTTTGTCATCCTGGAATATCGGTCGATCGACCTCTGGATATAGTGATCTGCGCCCAATCGTTTCGTCAGATGGCTACCGTTGTGAAGGAAACAAGCAGCGAGTCTGAAACACTGACGTTTCACCGGACAAGGGTTCGGTGGGGAGCCAGGGGAGGTTCGGATGGGCAGGCGAGCGGTTTTGACGCCCGCTGATGGCGCCTGCGTAGATGTCAGGATGCCTCGCTGATGAACCGTCTGAGTCGATCAGCTAGGCAAGATCCTGCTTCGGAAGCCGACTGTAACAGCCTGTTTCGCCGTCAGATCGACGAAGCCGCGGCCGTCGCACCGTTCGCCAATCTTGCGTACATGGCGAGTTTGGTGGTGATTCTGGCGTATACCGTTCCGCCCGGACGTCAGACGCTCAGGTGGCTGGGTGGCGCGCTCGTCCTTCTTGTCCTCGCAAACTCGATTCGAGTTTGGATTCCCCTTCGCTGGCGACCGTCGAAACACACACCGCGCTACGACTACGCGGGTCTGCTCCTCGAGGTGATCGTGGTCGCGGGCCTCGACGTCACACTTTTTGCCCTGCTTTTCCACGACATGGACGTCTTCCGCGACTTGGTTCTGATCGCGACGATGGCAGGAATCATGGGCGCCGGGACCGTGACGTTCTCCAGTCTGAGATCGGTGAGCCTGACCTGGATCTACATTCACGGCCTCGGCGTATTCACTGTTCTCGTCGTCCACACCGAATCCCACTTTCGCGTACTTGCGATTCAGTTGTGCATCTACATGTTTGCGCTCACTGTGGGGGCGGTCTATCTGTCGGCCTCGTTCCAGCGACGTTGTCTCGCAGAGTTTCAGGCGGAATCCGAGCGTCAGACTGTGGCGCTGTTGCTCGACGGTTTCGAGGGCGGTTCCCGAGACTGGCTGTGGGAGTGCGACACCAACGGCCGGTTCTCCCACACCTCGGCACGTCTCGCCGAGGTTGCAGGTATGACGGTGGACGAGTTGCAGCAACTCGCCTTCGGAGAACTCCTCACCAGACTCCAGATCGCGTCGAGTCCGGAGGGGCGTGCGGCCGCAGCCCAGCTGATCGACAAACTCGAATCGAGTGCTCCCTTCCGGGACACCGTCGTTCCAGTGCATGTCGACGGTAAGCGACGCTGGTGGTCACTCTCCGGTAATCCTCGCGTTCTCGAATCCGGGGTGATTCTGGGTTGGCGCGGTGTCGGATCGGACATCACGGAGAGGTATGTCCACGAGCAGGAGATCCTTCGACTTGCTGCCACCGACTCGCTGACCGGGTTGCCGAACCGTCGCGCCTTTGGTGTGGCGCTCGAGGAGGCCATCAAATCTCGTGTGCCGGAGAAGCAGGTTCTCGTCGGGATTCTCGACCTCGACAACTTCAAGTCGGTGAACGACACCCTCGGCCATCCGATCGGGGACCACTTACTTCTCGAAGTCACGAAACGCCTGCGCGACGTCATCGGTTCGGACATGTGCTCGCGGATGGGCGGCGACGAATTCGGACTCATCGTCTGTACCTCGGCTGGCGATGATCCCAGTGTCATTTTCGATCGCTACCTGGCAGCGCTCCATGAGCCCTTCTTCGTCGAAGGCAGTCGAATCGAGGTGCGGGCCACGATCGGTTACTCAAGCGCACCCGAGGATTCCATCGACGCAGACGGACTGGTGATGCTGGCGGATCTGGCTCTGTACGAAGCAAAGTCGACGGGACGGAATCGAGTAGGCAAGTTCTCGCCGTTACTGCGAGCGCGGGCATCGGCGCGGGCAACAGCGCTGCACGAGCTGGACAGAGGGATCGAGGAAGGGCAGTTCGATCTCCACTACCAACCCCAGGTCGACACTCAGACCGGCGAAGTGGTGGGCTTCGAGGCTCTTCTCCGGTGGAACCATCCCAGTCGCGGCCTCATCGGGCCCAGTCAGTTCATCTCGGTGGCAGAGGAAACCGGAATGATCATCCCCCTCGGCGCGCAGGCAATGGCGATGGCGACCGCGGCTGCTGCGGGGTGGCCGAGCGGAATAGGCGTCTCGGTCAATGTTTCACCAGTGCAGTTGGTGTCGCGAGAGTTCGGCGCGATGGTGAAGAAGGCCCTGACGGATTCGGGTTTGCCTCCGCATCTGCTCCAACTCGAAATCACCGAGACAGGTGTTGTGGACGATCGGGCAATCCGGGATCTCTACAAGCTGCGTGAACTCGGTGTCACCGTCGCACTCGACGATTTCGGCACCGGCTATTCGTCTTTCGCCACGCTCCAGAGACTGCCGATCGACGTTCTCAAGATCGATCGCATGCTTGTCACCGACTCGGACGATCCGAAGATGTCCGTGGTGAAATCCATCGTCGAGTTGGCTGCAGCGCTTGGCATGAAGTCGTTGGCCGAGGGAGTAGAGACCATCGAGCAGTTCCGCCGAGTTCAGTGGGTCGGCTGCGACCTGGTCCAGGGCTATCACATCAGCAAGGCTCTGACGGCTGAGCGCGTCGATGCGTATCTGGCGGCAACCGACACCGAATCCGGTCGGAGCGTTCACCCGTTGACGTGGCTGTGAATCAGATCTGAGCCGAGCGGATGGTATTGCCGCCCGCCGCTTCTTCTTGGTACATCATCGAATCCGCGACATTCGTCGCGGCCAGGATTGCGGAAGCGCCGCCGCTCCACGCCTTTGATTCGGCGTGACCGCGAAGATCATTCTCCGTCTTGAATTTGGTGTTATCGACGACGGTGAAAGCGAGACAAGAAGAATCATCTCGGGCGCTCTCGAATCGGAATGATCGCTCGGCCGGATTTCTGCTTTGTCCACTCGTTGTCGTGTGGTTCGTTGAACCATTCCTGGAGCGTTCGCCGAGAACTGTGCCCTTCGGAGGCGATGGCAGTGATCGGCGTGCTGTCTATCTTGCCCTGAATCCGGATAAAGAGAAATTTCTGCTCGATCGGTTTCACCGTCTGAAGATTTTTTCGGGGAGAAATTGCAACCGATCGAGCAGAGAGCTCACTCGATGCCTGTTTTAAGCGTTGCCCGAGCTGCTGTGCACGTTGTCCGAGACAGTCACGAACGATCCGACTTTTCGCGTACGAGACTTTTTCACACCGTACGCGATGAGAATGATGCTCAGCGCGACCAGGCTTTGGACGAATTCCGCGCGCGTGGGTTCGTTGAGACCCATTCCCACAAGGATCACCAGAATCAGGCCGGTGACCACTATCGGTAGGCCGGGATACAGCCAGACACGGAATTTCAGAATCTCGGGGCTTTCACGTTCCCATCGGCGACGGAGGCGTAGTTCGGATACACAGATCAGGATGTAGACGAACAAACAGATTGCGCCGGAAGAATTCACGAGGAACAAGAAGATCGTATCCGGCCAGATGTACCCGGCCGCGATACAGAAGTAGCCGGCCACGGTGCAGGCGAGTACGCCCTTCACCGGCACCCCGCGGCTGTTGGTCCGCGTCATCCAGGCCGGCGCGTCGTTATAGACCGAGAGCGCGAAGAGCATCCGCGACGCCGTGTACAGGCCGGAGTTGAGGCAGGACAGCACCGCGACCAGAACCACGAGGTTCAGAATGTCGGCGGCGGCAGGAATTCCGAGCAGGTCGAGTGCGGAGATGAACGGAGAATCGCCGACGACAAACGAATCCCACGGCAGCATCGTCACGAGGAGGAAAGTGGCGACAACGAAGAAGGCGAGAATACGGAAGACGACGGTGTTCGTGGCTCGTCTGATCGCTCCGGCCGGTTCGGCGGATTCCGCTGCGGCGATCGTGACGAGCTCGGCTCCGGTCATGGAGAAGATCACGGCGACGACGCCCACCAGTACGGGAGTGAAACCGTTCGGCAATAATCCTCCGTGGCCGGTCAGGTTGCTGAAATCGACTTCACTGCCGGGCCAGATGCCGAAGACGAACAGACTGCCGAGCACGATGAAGCCGATGATGACGGCGACCTTGATACCCGCAAACCAGTATTCGGCCTCGCCGAAGTTGCTGACGGAGAGAAGGTTGACTCCGGTCATCACCAACAGGAGTACCGCTGACATGAGCCAGAGTGGGACGCCATGGATCCACCGGGAGAGCAGAGTAGCTCCGACGACGGATTCGATGCCGACGACGATCACCCAGAAGTACCAGTACAGCCAGCCAGTGGTGAAGCCCGCCCAGTCGCCCAACGCCATTCGCGCGTACTCGGTGAACGATCCCGTGCACGGCTTGGCCACCGCCATTTCACCGAGCATGCGCATCACCAGGAACACGATGATGCCGCAGATCGCGCACGTGATGACGGCGCCGGGCCCGGCCTGGTTGATGATTCCGCTCAGCCCGACGAAGAAACCGGCGCCGATGACACCGCCCATGGAAAGCATGGTCAGGTGGCGCTTCTTCAGGCCTGTCTTGAGCGTCGAATGAACACTGGCGGCTTCGGCTGTTTCGGTGCTGCTGTCGGGCATCTGGGCTCAGCTCCTATTACATGACGCGATCAGTTCTTTCGGAGAGACGCTAAACTCATCGTGTGATCCAGAACATGGACCTGATGTACAAAACTCAACTGGAAACTGTCAGTTCTGTCCACTGCCTTCGGAGGTTCCGGCAATGCCGATGACTGTTCGGCGGCTGGCGGCCACCACCTCGCTCGGCCTCACGATCGTTGCAGGTCACGACGACGTGGATCTGCCGATCAGCTGGGCGCACGCAATCGAATTGCAGGATCCGAGTCGGTGGCTCGCCGGTGGAGAACTTGTCATGACGACGGGACTGCACCTTTCGCGTTCGGCGACAAAGCAATACGAGTACGTCGAGCGCATTGCGCAGACCGGTGCAGTGGCACTGGCATTCGACACCGGCACCGTGCACGAGAAGGTTCCGGACGCGATCATCAGGGCCGGCGACGAACTGGGTTTCGCCGTGCTTTCCGTCGCCAAGGAGACGCCGTTCATCGCCATCTCGCGGGCCGTGATCGACGAACTGACCGCCGACCAGATACGAACGGTGCAGGCGGTGGTCGACGCGCAGGAGAAATTGGCGCGTGCCCTGCTCGACGGGGTGCCGGCCCTGATCACTGCCCTGGGTCGAGCCGTTCATGCAGCAGTGTGTGTTCTCGATCGGGACGGAGCGGTGCTGGCTCTGACGGAAGGTGCGAGTTCGTCTCTGCCCGAACGCATCAGGGAGCGATCAGGCAAGGAGCGCAGCCGGGTCGTGGTGGACGACGATGGCCACCTGGCTATTCACCGGCTTGCCGTGAGCGGCACGCTCGCCGTGGCGTCCGACGCCGCCTTGGATCAGTCCGAACGACTGTTGGTCGGGCACACGGTATCGCTGTTGACCATCGAGCTTGCCAAGCCGTCACGGGTCGTCAATGCCGAACAGCGGCTGAGGTTGGCGGTCGCGACGATGGTGCGCCAGGCCGGCGGCGACGTCGACGAAAGTCTGTTGCGGTACTTCGGATTCGAATCCGAATCACCGGTGGTTGCAACTGCCTTGACCGATGTCGGACCATTGCTGGCGGCAACCGACATCACTTCAGCGGCCCTCGAAGAAGAGGCGGTGCCGTACCTCTTGGCTCCGCTGAATGACGGTACCGGCGTGTGGTTCGTCGTGAAAAGTGAAGTTGCGGAGAAGATCACGCGCAGTGCCTATGCGAGAGTGCGGGAGAATTCACGCCGGAGCATCAACGGCGGAATCGGAAGCGTCCGGCCGATGAGCGGTGTAGCAGCCAGTCTGCGCGAGGCCGTCTCTGCTGCCAAAGTGGGGCAGGTCGACGGTCACACGCTCGTTTCGTTCTCGGAACTCGGGACTTTCAGTATCCTGTTGAGCGTGCAGTCGAACGATGTTCTGCAGTCGATCGCGGACGGCTGTCTCGGTGTGCTGGAAGGCTACGACGCCGAGAACGGTTCTCGTCTGGTGGACTCGATCGAAGCGTTCCTGCACCACAATGGTCAATGGGAGTCCGCTGCAGCGCAGTTGGGTGTTCACCGGCACACGCTGCGCAACCGCATGGACAAGGCTGCCGAGTTGATCGGCCGAGATCTCGATTCCGCCCACACTCGGTCCGAGCTGTGGGTCGCGCTCAAAGCTCGTGAACTGCTGCAGGCGGAATCGAATTCAGATCACGCTCGGCCGCCCCTGAGATAGACGGTGGTGGTGTGAGTGAAGAACTCTCGCGCCGCGTCGCCTTGTTCCTTGGGCCCGTATCCACTCTTCTTCACGCCGCCGAAAGGTACGTGAGGATCAGCGCCCGCCGATTCCGAATTGACGTGCAGGATCCCCACGTCCAGGACGTCGATACCGGCAAGGGCGTTGGTCAGGTCCTGAGTGAACAACGCTGCAGACAAACCGAATTCGCCCTCGTTTGCCAAGCGGAATGCGTCTGCAGTTGTTGCTGCCCGCTGCACCGCCAGCACCGGGCCGAAAAGCTCCTCGAACCACAGTTCGGTGCTCGCCGGTAGTTCCAGCACCGTCGGCTGGACGTAGTGGCCTGTCTCCGGCGCTTCGGCGGTGGCCACAACTCTGGCGCCGCCGCCGACGGCTCGATCGATCCCGTTGATGATCGACTTCTGTGCGGATGCGCTGACCACGGGACCTGTAGTGACGTCGGGATCGAGTGGATCTCCGACTCTCAGTTCCTTGACCTCGACTGTCAGCCTCGCCAGGAATTCCTCGGCGATGGGTTCGTGGAGCACCAGACGTGAAGTGGCCGTGCATTTCTGGCCGGTTGATCGGAATGCGCCGAGCATGACCTGCTCGACTGCAAGCTCGAGATCTGCGTCGGCAAGCACGATGGCTGCGTTCTTTCCACCCATCTCCGCCTGGACCGGAACTCCGCGCGCCGCAGCAGCTCCCGCGATCTTTCGGCCGACGCCGGTGGAACCGGTGAAGGTTACGGCGTCGAGGTCCGGATGATCGACCAGCGCTTCACCGGCCGCGTTGTCGGCGAGGATCATGTTCAGGACGCCGTCGGGTAGGCCTGCTTCGGTCAATGCCTGTGCGAGACGGAAGGCCAGAAGAGGCACCGCGGCAGCCGGTTTCCAGACGACGGTGTTTCCGTATACCAGGGCGGGCGCAATCTTCCATGCCGGGATCGCGATCGGGAAGTTGAAAGGCGTGACGACGCCTACCACTCCGAGAGGCTTGCGAGTGACGAGAATCTGCTCGCCGCTGCGAGGGGAGGAATACACCGTTCCGGACTCGCGGTCGGCGGCGTTGCCGTAGTAACGCAGAATCTGCGCCGCCCGGCGTACTTCTCCGATACCCTCGGCCAGCGTTTTCCCTTCTTCACGGGTGAGTTCTTCACCCCAGATCTCGGCGTTGGATTCGATGATTTCTGCTGCGCGAGTGAGGTATGCGCCGCGCACGGACATCGGCAGGCGCGCCCAGTCGTTTGCGGCAATTCGGGCGACGCGAACGCCGGTCGCCATTTCGGAGGCACCGGCGCGGCCTCCGGTGGCGACAACTTCGTCGGGACGCGCCGGGTTGGTATCTGTCAGTGTGCCTTCGCATCCCGTGACCCAAGCTCCGCCGATCAAGCTGCGCACTGCGACGCTCATCGGACTGCGGCCACTGCGTCGCGAAGGATATCGAGGCCTTCGGCCAGCAATTCGTCGGAGATGCTCAGCGGCGGGAGGAACCGGACGACGTTTCCGTAGGTGCCGGCGGTGAGGAGAAGGAGACCGTGCGTGTGGGCGTAGCTGACGATCTGGGCGACGGCCGCGCGATTCGGAGCCTTGTCCTCGTGGTGGACGATTTCGATCGCAATCATGGCGCCGCGTCCACGGATATCGCCGATGATAGTTGTGTCCGAAGCGATTTCGGACAGTCCTGCGGTCAGGATCTCACCGATGTCCTTGGCGCGGTCGAGGAGGCCTTCCACCTCGATCGTCTCGAAAACTGCCAAGGCGGCCTCGCAGGCAACTGGATTGCCGCTGTACGTACCGCCGATACCACCGGGATGCGCGGCGTCCATGACGTCGGCACGGCCGGTCACGGCGGCGAGTGGCATTCCGCCGGCGAGACCTTTTGCAGTTGTGATGATGTCGGGGACGAAGTTCTCACTCTCGCTGGCGAACCAGGCGCCGGTTCGTGCGATACCGGTCTGGACCTCGTCCGCGACGACGAGAATGCCGCGCTCACGGCAGAATTCGGCGACGCGCTTCAGGAATCCCGGTGCCGGAACGATGAAACCTCCCTCACCCTGAATCGGTTCCACGACCACGGCGGCTACCGATTCGGCACCGATCTGAGTGTCGATCGCAAGACGGAACTGTGCGAATGCTTCGTCGGCCGCGTTTTCGGGGCCGCTCGGCCAACGGTAGGGGTAGGCCATCGGAACCCGATAGACCTCGGGAGCGAACGGGCCGAATGTAGCCTTGTACGGCTGGTTCTTGGCTGTCATCGTCATGGTCATCAACGTGCGACCGTGGAATGCGTGGTCGAAGACGACAACTGCCGGGCGACCGGTGGCGGCACGTGCGTATTTCACGGCGTTCTCGAGCGCCTCGCTGCCGGTGTTGAACAGCGCTGTTCGCTTCTCGTGGTCGCCCGGGGTCAGGCGGTTGAGCGCTTCGCAGACCTCGACGTATCCCTCGTAGGGGTTTGCGAGGAAACACGTATGGGTGAACTGACCGAGTTGGCGCGTAGTCCGTTCGACCACGCGCGGCGCGCTGTTTCCGACGGTGGTTACGGCGATGCCGCTCCCGAAGTCGATGAACGAGTTGTCATCGACGTCGACGACAACTCCTCCGCCCGCTGCAGCAACGTAAATGCTGGATCCGCTGGTCAGTCCGGCCGGCAGTGCGGCGCCCCGGCGTTCGGCCAAAGCGCGCGAGTTGGGGCCAGGCACTTCGGTGACGAGGCGTCGTACCTGAGGAAGGGTCGGTCCACCGATGCACGTTTCCGTGCCGTGCTCGAGAATGGTCATCGCAGTGCCTCCAGTCGTTTTCCGAACTGTAGGACGGCGATAAACAATCCGGACATGGCCGGATTGTCGAGGGGCTACTATCTCATTGGACGTCGCGTCCAGCTGGTTACCTCGCGAAACCGCCGAGGAACCTTTGCAACAGCGGGTTGTAGACCTCAGGGGCTTCCCAGAACGCCGCATGCCCGACTCCCGGGATGAGGTGATAGGTGCCCTCCCAAAGATTCGCGAAGGTCAACGACGCGACATACGACGTGTTCACGAACGGGTCCCTGGCACCGTCGATCACCGCGAGCGGCACGGCCGCTGTTGCGACGAGAGCTTTCTGATCTGATTCGCGGCCCGCGCCGAATGCGTCGAACATGATCTTGCGAGCGCGACCGTCCGTACGAATCGCGGCCTCGAGGGCCGCCTGTTCGAAGGGAACGGCGGTCATCCGAGCGTAGAGTTCGGCTTCCTGTTCGGTGATGACCTCGGTACCGCCGATGGACAATCCGTCGCCGGCATTGAATGCGTCGCCTAGCGTCTCGGGATTGGCAGGCGGCGTACCGGTGATGACGATTCCAGCGAGCCCGGGGAACTTCGCGATCAACTCGAGGGCGATGTGTCCGCCGAGCGACCAACCGACAACCACGGCCCGTTCGACGCCGAGTTCGGTCAGAACATCGACGATGGCGTCGGCGTAGCCATTCTGGGTGTACGCGGCTTCGGGATCGCTCGCGTTCTCGGAATCACCGTGACCGAGTAGGTCAAGGGTGATCATGCGGTAGCCGCCGGCCCAGTCGGCGTCGACCTGGTTGCGGAAGATGGAGCGACTGGCCGAGTTTCCATGGATGAAGACCACCGGGAAACCGTCGGTGGCACTGTCGTCGACGGCCATGACGCCATGCCGGGTTTCGATCTTGGTGGTAGTCATCGGAATCCTCGTCGTTCGAAGTGCACGGTCAGCGGGTATCCACGCTACCGGGCATATGCGGCATAGAGTTCACCCGTGGACTTCGCATTGCGCTCGTGCAGTTGGCACGGTCACGAGACCTACGCTCCGGACGAACCGGAACTGCGGGATCGACTTCATGTGGATACTGCGGTGGGTCAGGCGTGGCGGTGCCTTCGTTGCGGCAACTTCGTCCCGGGAGCGCCCCGAGCATCCGGACCTGCGGACGCGGCCCCCGAGGTTCCGCGGGGACGGCTGCTTCGCGACCGGTTGATCATGCGACTTCTCGCCACCGAGAGAATGTTCCGCGCTCTGGGTTTGGTTCTTCTGGCGATCGGTGTGTTCAAACTGAGGTCGTCGAAGGGACGCGCCGAGGACGCCTTCGAGAACGAATTGCCGTTGATCAGGCCACTCGCCCGTCAATTGGGCTGGAACATCGACGATTCCAAACTGGTCCATCACATCGAGCAGGCGTTTTCGTTGTCGGCGACGACGCTCACCTGGATCGCAGTCGGGCTGTTGGTCTACGCCGGCCTTCAAGTGATCGAGGCTGTCGGACTGTGGATGGTCAAACGCTGGGGCGAGTACTTCGCGGTGGTGGCGACCAGCTTGTTCCTGCCCCTCGAGATCTACGAATTGACGGAGAAGGTCACGTGGTTGAGGGCCGGGTTGCTGCTGGTGAACATCGCTGCCGTCGTGTGGCTGATCTGGAGCAAGCGGCTTTTCGGAGTCCGTGGCGGCGGCGCAGCGTATCACGCTGAGCATTCGGAGGAGAGCCTGCTGACGGTGGAGAGGGCCGCGGTCAAGCAGGCTTCGTGAGACCAGCTTTCGACGCGGCAGCACCCGCCAGCGTTGCTGCTCCGATCGTTATCATGGCGGCGAGGAGGATGGCAGCGGGTTCACCGTTGCCCATCACCCCCAGTTGGGTGCCCACCGTTACTGCGGCAACGGGTACCCCCAGTTGTGCGGCGGACAGCACTCCCAAGGGGAGAGGTAGACCGAGGATTCGTATCGCTGCGTGAACTACGAGAGTTGCGCCGCCCAAGGCCAATCCGAGCCAGATGGCGGATGGATGGGTCACGAGGTCGCGCAGATTGATCGCCGCTCCCAGCCAGACGAAGAAGAGGGGCGCGAAGAAGCCGTCGGTGATGGCGAAGAGCTGTTTGGCGAGGCGGCGAGGTTCGCCGATCGCTGCAAGAACGAGCCCGAAGGCGAAGCCCGCGAGCATGATCGACAGATGAGTGCTGGAGGCCAGCGCTGCCAGAGAAAAGAGGATCACCAGATTGATCCGGAGTTCGAGTGCAAACTTCCGTTTCTCGGAGAACTTGTGGAGCCTTCGCCAACGGCCGGACCGGTGGAAGGCTCGCAGTACGAAGAACAAGGCAACTGCAGACACCGCCACCGCCACTGCGCCGACGCCGGCACGAGGGGCATTGTCCGGGTCGATCACCAACGGCAGCGCGACAATGCAGATTGTGTCCGCGATCGCGACCTGGGCAGTCATCTGCAGAACCGAGGTTCCACCGAGCGCCAGCGAATCGACGATGGGGAGAATCAACGCCGCGGATGACGATGCGATCAGGACGGCGTACAACGCGGCGTGGCCGGTGCCGAACGCCGTCGCTGCACCGTAGCCGGCAACAACCGACAGGAGTCCGACGACAACCGCGCGAACGGCACCCTTGCCTATTGCCGCACGAACTGCCGGATCGCGGACCGGGACGTGCGAGCCGGCCACCATCATCGTGAGCGCGAACCCGATATCGGCCAGAAACGTGAAAGTTCGGTCGGAAGAGTCGAGTAGCCCGAAACCGGTGACACCGAAGACGACGCCCGCGGCAAGCTCGCCGACCACCACAGGGACATGCCAGCTGACGCGAGCGCCGAGCAGCGGACCGAGGATGCCGGCCAGTGCGACGAGGGCAAGGATGCCGAAGGTCATCGACGACCTACGACGTCACTGTCGAGGGAGCGATCTTTGCAGGAATGCCGGTGTTCTCGTCCACGTGGTAGCTCGCACAGACCCGGTGGTAGCCGTCGGCGATTTGCGCCGGTACTCCGGCGCGGAAGTCTCCCTGCACCAGCAGGATCGGTGACAGCGCGATCCCCTTGCGGATCTTCTTCAGATCGGCAGCCACGTGTGGGTTGTCGACCGGAAGCAGAGGGAGCCCAGCAGCCCGCAGGATGTCCTTGGCTTTCTTCGAGACCAGCGTCGCCGTCTTGAGGGCGTACACGAGAGCTTGAACCTGGACCGGTGTCGCGCCCAACTGGAGGTAATCGCGGGCCGCCGGGTAGTCCTGCTCGTCCGGTAGGTCCTTCCAGAGGACTGCGGGCGCCTTCGCCACGGGCGCTTTTGAAGCTACCGGCGCCTTCGTCTTGGCTGCCTTCGACGTTTTGATCTTGGCCATCTGTGCTGTGTCCTTCAGTGTCGGTCTGCAAGTGGAGCTGGTGCAGAAATCGTGCACTATCAGCGTCGCAGGCACCACATCGGAGCTGTTTGGCCCTCTAGGCGGCGGGTAATCAGCAGACTGCGGGGGAACGAGCAGGAGGCGAAGCAATGAAGCGGATTCTCGCGGTGCTCGCAGCGCTGATCCTGGCGGTGTTCGCACTGACCGCGTGCAGCGACAACAGCGATTCGTCGGACAACGATTCGGCAGATCACGATGGCATGGCGATGACCAGCAAGCCGACCAGCATGTCGATGCCGAGCATGCCTCTGGGTATGTCGACGCCGGGAGCGTCGTCGATGGGAATCGTGATCAGCGGCTTCGAGTACTCGACACCGGAGTCGGTGATGCCTGGACAGGTACTGACCATTCAGAACAACGACACCGTCGAGCACTCGGTCACGTCCGATACCGCAGGGTTGTTCAACGAGGACATCGAAGCTGGTGAGACGGAAACCATCACGGTGCCGAACGAGCCGGGAACGTACACGTTCCACTGCACCTATCATCCGAGCATGCATGGCACCTTGACGGTCAAGTAGACGTCGACCCGGCCCGGCGTGTCACCTGCTGCGGAAACTTCGGCGGCACGCACCCGATCAGGCTGGCGGAGAACAGATCCGGGTGTACGGTTTTCAGGTGCGCCGGAGAATAGCGATCAGTATCGTCACGCTCGTGGTTTGTGCCCTCGGCTTCTCGCCGCCGGCGCTCGCGGATTCACCGAACGGCTCGTATTCGTCACAGCTACTGTACTTCTCGGTCGATGTCGGGCCTGAACTCTCGACGCCGTGCACCGTCGTCGGTGAACTTTTTGTTCCCGACGGCGTCGATGCGGACCACCCAGCTCCCGCGATCCTGACCACCAACGGGTTCGGCGGTTCGTACAAGGATCAGATTCCCGCTCTGCAGAACTTTTCCGAGAACGGGTATGTCGGACTGACGTATTCGGGATTGGGCTTCGGCGGCTCGAGTTGCAAGATCACACTCGACTCTCCCGCATACGACGGCGTCGCCGCTTCGCAGTTGGTCAGTTTCCTCGGCGGCCAAGAGGGGATTGCCTACACGGATCAGGCTCTGACGCAGCCCTATCCGGCGCTCACCGCGGTGGTGCAGGACTCTGTTGATCACAACGGTGCACCGTCGACGAACGACCCGCGGGTCGGCATGACGGGTGGCTCCTACGGCGGTGGCATTCAATTCGCCGCCGCGAGTGTGGATCCCCGTATCGACACGATCATCCCCATGATCACCTGGAACGACCTCTCGTATTCCCTGGCGCCCAACAGCACCGGGATCATCTCCGGTGTGTCGACTGCTGAACCGGGAGCCGCGAAAGTGCTTTTTGCGTCGCTGCTCTTCGGTGCCGGCATTGCAAACCCCGGTGTGGACGGTTACATCGCCGACCCCGCACGACTACCCGGCTGCCCGAACTACGTCCCGTACATGTGCAACGCGATCGCCGAGGCGGTGGTGACCGGCGACATCGGACCGCAGGTAGTGAGTGATCTCCGAGCGTCGTCGGTGTCGTCGTTCGTCGACCGGATCAACATTCCGGTACTGCTTGCGCAGGGACAACAAGACACCCTGTTCGATCTGAACGAGGCAACCGCGACCTACGACGCCCTGAAAGCGCGCGGCGTGGACGCCAAGATGATCTGGCATTCGTGGGGACACAGCCACTTGGCTGCTGCGCCGGGCGAATTCAGCTTCTCTGCACCCGACGAAGACACCCAGTACGAAACCGGTCGCTTCATGGACTGGTTTGATCACTACCTCAAGGACGAGAACACGGAGACCGGACCGGAGTTCGCGTACTTCCGTAACTGGATCGACTACGAGGGGAACGCGGCGCCGGCATACGCGACGTCCGACACCGTCGATGTCGGGACCGCTCGCTCCTTCCATCTGTCCGCTGACGGGGGACTACTGCCCGACGGTGCGCCGGTGGCCCCTGGTTCGAAGACGATTGTCACCGCACCGGGTGGGCTCCCGACGGGCGTCGAGCCGCTCAATATCAATCCGGCCGGAAACATTCCGAATGCACAGATTCCGGGGACCGAGGCGCTGTGGACCACGCCGCCGATGTCCGAGGCAATGGATGTGGTGGGAGCTCCCACCGTGACGTTGCGCGTCGCGGCGCCTCGGCAGCCGGTGGTGTTCGCGAAGCTATACGACGTGGCACCGGACGGGACGTCGTCGCTGATCAACGGGCTCATCGCACCTGTTCGCATCAGTGATCCGTTGCAGCTGGTACCGGTGACGATGCCGGCGATCGTGCATCGATTCGAGCCGGGGCATTCTGTTCGCCTGGCAATCACCGGTGGCGACATCAGTTTCCGTGGGGGATTGCAAGGCATGCCGGTCACGATCTTCGCCGACGGGTCCGGCCCCTTGGAGCTTCCCGTCGTGGGGTGAAACGCCTTGGGATGAAACTACCGGGAGATGGTTCGACTGTCGCCGCGGAACTCGGCCACGACGGTGTCGCCACTGCGAACCGTCACGTCGTAGATCCCGCTTCGGCCCCCTCGTGCCTTCTCGGACGCGACGGCGGTCAACGTGTCGCCCAGACGTGTTGGACGGAGAAATCGGATGTCCGCGCGCGCTGCAACGGCTGAATCCTCGTAGCCGTTGCAGGCGAGCGCGAAGGCGGTGTCCGCGAGCAGGAAAACATAGCCGCCGTGTGTGATTCCGTGACCGTTCACCATGGTCTCGCTCACCGTGACGGTCACGGTTGCGCTACCTGGCGCCAGTTCGGAAATCTCGATACCGAGCGCCCGAGACGCCTGGTCCGCGTCGAACATCTCTCTGGCGGTGATCCTTCCTGTGCTCATGAGAGAAACTCCTGTGGGATCAGAGAACTGCAGGGGTCTAGAGGACCGAGACAACTTCCTGGACATACATGTCGACCGTGCCGGTGGCAAAGTTTGCGACATCTTTTCCAGCGGCGCCCATCTCCGGGGACTTCAGGCCGCTCTGCATCGTCTCGAGATCGGGAAACACGAGGTTGGCGACGGCGTAGAAGACTGGATCGGAACCGTCCAGCGTCGAGCACTTGCTGAACGTGAAGTCCGAGAGCCCTGGCACTGCGCTGGCGAGCGGGACGTGGATCTCGTTGTAGTACTTGTCGAAAGCCTCCGGATCGGTGGGGCGTCCGTAACACACTGCTACTCGATAGGTCATGTGCTTTCAATTCCCTTCGGGGCGAGTCTTGGCTACCAGAGTCAGGACGTCGTATGTCGCGACCGGATCGTTGTCCTGGTTCGTCACCACGGCATCCCAACGAACCTCACCGTAGTCGGCGCTGCTGCGAGGTGTGATGGTCTTGGCTGTGAGGGTGACCGTCAGGCGGTCCTCGGCTTTCACCGGAGTCAGGAACCTGAGGCTGTCCACGCCGAAGTTCGCGAGAACCGGGCCGGGAGCCGGGTCGACGAACAGGCCCGCAGCGAGTGAGACAACCAGATAGCCGTGCGCGACGATGCCGCCGAACAGTGGATTCGCCGCTGCGGCCACCGGATCGGTGTGAGCGTAGAAGGTGTCACCGGTGAACTCTGCAAAATGATCGATGTCTGCGAGTGTGACCTGGCGCGGACCGCCGACAACAGTGTCGCCGATCTTCAACTCGGCGAGACTCTTTCGGAATGGATGTTCGGATTCGGTCGTGCGCTGTGACCCGGTGAACCAGCGCTCGCCGACCGCGGTGAGCACGTCGGGTGTGCCCTGTACCGCGGTCCGCTGCATGTGGTGCAGAACTCCGCGGATGCCACCCAGCTCCTCGCCGCCGCCGGCACGGCCGGGACCGCCGTGTACGAGGACTGGAAGGGGAGAGCCGTGGCCGGTGGATTCGTTGGCGTCGTCGCGGTTCAGCACGAGCACTCTGCCGTGAAAAGCTGCGAGGCCCAGCACCAGTCGACGTGCGATGTCGGTGTCGGCAGTGACCACCGAGGCGACAAGGCTTCCCTCGCCACGGGCCGCGAGTTCGATCGCATGATCGATGCCGTCGTATCCGATGACGGTGCTGACGGGTCCGAAGGCCTCCAGCTCGTGTACCTCGTGCGCATTCTCTTCCGCCCGGAGAAGGACAGGGGAAAGGAAGGCTCCCGACTGGCCGTCGGCACCGACCACGTCGACGTTGTCCGGGTCTCCGAATACGATAGTTGCCGACTTCGTCAGACCGCGAATGGATTTCAAGACCTCGTCACGCTGTTCGATGCTGGCGAGAGCTCCCATCGTGACGCCATCAGCATCGGGGTGCCCCACGACCACTTTGTTCAGTCGCTCGGATGCGGCATCGACAACGGCGTCGACCAGCGAGACCGGGACCAGGGCGCGCCGGATCGCCGTGCACTTCTGGCCTGCCTTGACCGTCATTTCGGTGACTAGTTGTTTGACGTACAAATCGAATTCGGGCGTTCCGGGTACAGCGTCCTCGCCAAGGATCGACGCGTTGAGTGAATCGGCCTCGGCATTGAAATGGACGCCCTTGCCGACGACGTTCGGGTGAGCACGCAGCGTTGCGGCGGTGTCGGCGGATCCGGTGAATGCCACTGAGTCCTGTCCGCCGAGGTGATCGAGGAGGCCGCGTGCACTACCGGAGAGCAGTTGGAAGGAACCCTCCGGGAGCAAGCCCGATTCGATGATGCGCCGGAAGACGAGTTCGGTGAGATATGCCGTGGAACTGGCAGGTTTGACGATGGACGGCACCCCCGCGATGAATGCCGGTGCCAGCTTCTCCAGGAACCCCCACACCGGGAAATTGAAGGCGTTGATCTGTACGGCGACGCCGCGACGTGATGTATAGATGTGTTGCCCGAGGAAAGTTCCGCCCTTGCCCAGAGTTTCGACGTTTCCGTCCAGATAGACTGTGCTGTCGGGCAATTCGCGCCGAGCCTTGCTCGCGTAGCTCAGCAGGGTCCCGAATCCGCCGTCGATGTCCACGCCGGAATCTCGCGTCGTCGCACCGGTGGCAGTGGAGAGTGCGTAGAACTCGGCTTTTCCTGCCATCAACGTGAGGGCGAGAGCCTTGAGCGCGCCGGCACGTTCGTGGAAGGTCATCGCAGACAGTGCAGGTCCACCGATCTCGCGTGCGTACGTAACCATCTCGGCGAGGTCGACGCCGGTTGCGGAGATCCGGGCCACCTCCGATCCGTCCACTGCGCTCGGCAACGGGGTACCTGCGTCCGGTGCGGCGTACCACTGACCGGCTACATAGCTTTCCAACAGTCTGCTCACGACAACTCCATCTCACCGTACGTTCGGTCGGTAATTACGATCGCCCGGTAACGCCGCGTTGTCAAGGATTCGGCAGAACTGCCTGGAATCAGGCCTTACGAAGTCCGTCGAAAGTGACGGCGACGACCGCGTCGGCAATGTCGGAGACGGACTCACCCGTGCGAGGTTTGTACCACTCGATCAGCGAGTTGACGGTGCCGAACATCAGCTTGCTGGCGAGGGCTGGTTCAATGTCCGGACGCAGGTCGCCCTCCGCTGCGGCTGACGAGACGAGGCCTCCGACGAAGTTGTCGAATTCGCGCCGACGGGCGAGTGCGGCCCGTTCGACCGTCGTGTTGCCGCGGACGCGCAGGAGCAGAGTGACGTACGGAAGCTCTGCTACCAGCACCTCTACGCTGCGCCGGACCAGGTATTCGAGTCGGTCGATGTAGGGGCCGGTGGTGGCACCCTCTTCGGTCGTGACCGCAAACAGTGCGTTGAGCGCACGGGAAAGAGCAAGTTCGAGGAGTTCCGACTTTCCGGACACATGGTGGTAGATCGAGGACTTCGTGATGCCGAGTTTCTTGGCGAGAACCTCCATGCTGGCGCCGTCGTAGCCCTTGTCGTTGAACACCTTCACGGCCACGGCGAGGAGCGAATCGAGGTCGTAGCCGGGACGTCCGGGGAGGCCGGTGCGTCGAGTAGGGCGTGCCGTAGTCATGTCCCCATCTTCTCAGTTCGGGCAAAGCTGTGCACCATCCTCGTTTCCGCCCTTGCCAAACGACCGAATGTTCGGTTATTAATGTAGAAGAGTGAGAAGGAGTGAATGTGAACACCCTGCACGTGGACGAGCGCGAGGATCGCGTCGTGGTCACCCTCGACAAGCCCGCGCAACGCAACGCGATCAACGCGGAAATGATCGACGAACTGCATCAGGTGTGTGGACGCCTCGAACGGGATCCGAAGCTGCTCCTGCTCGCCGGGCGCGGAGACCACTTCGCGGGCGGCGCTGACATCGCGGAGCTCCGAGAGCGCGGACGAGAGGAAGCGTTCGCGGGTATCAACCGCACGCTGTTCGACCGCATCGGAAAGCTCCCGCTTCCCACCGTGGCCGCCGTGAGCGGCTACGCGCTCGGCGGTGGGGCAGAGTTGACCTACGCCTGCGACATTCGCATCGCGACAACGACGGCGGTCTTCGGGAATCCGGAGCCCAATCTCGGCATAATGGCAGCCGCAGGCGCCAGCTATCGGCTGCCGAAGCTCGTCGGCGTCTCGATCGCGAAGCAGGTGCTCCTCGGTGCCAGGAACCTCGACGCCGAGCAGGCGCTACGAGCGGGCCTGGTTGTCGAGGTAACCGAACCGAACTGCCACGTCGACGCAGCGCATCGGCTGCTCGACCGCATTTCCCGACTGTCCCCGCTGGCACTGCGATTGACCAAGATCATCGTCGACGCGCCGGGATCGCATCCGTTTGCCGACGACATCGCCCAGGCCGTCCTGTTCGAGAGTTCGGACAAGCGCGATCGCATGACGGCCTTCCTGGAGAAGAAATCATGACTGAAGCAGTTGCGCCGAAGACCGTCGGAGTCATCGGCGGTGGACGCATGGGTGCGGGTATCGCCCAGGTGTTCGCCAGTCTCGGCGGGGCGGTCACCATCGCGGAGAGTGGCGACACCGCGGCCGCGTTGCAGCGTGTTTCCACCGGCCTCGATAGAGCCCACGAGCGAGGGAAACTCGACGACCAGGACCCCGCGACTGTGCTGGCGCGCGTGAGCACCGTGGACGCAGTGACCTCGTTGCCGCCGTCGCTCGACTTGATCGTCGAGGCGGTCCCGGAAATTGCGGCCCTCAAGGTCGAGGTTCTCGCCGCTGCCGAAACCGTTGCCGGAGAACGCACCGTGATCGCCAGCAACACCAGTTCAATGTCGATCACCGAACTCGGCGCAGCGCTGACGGATCCGAGCCGGTTCATCGGTATGCACTTCTTCAATCCTGTCCCGGCGTCGCTGTTGGTTGAGATCGTCCGGGCGCCTCAGACCCGCCCCGAGGTTGTCGACTCGGTACGAGCGTGGGTGTCGATGCTCGGCAAAGCCGAGGTGCTCGTCAACGACTCACCTGGTTTTGCGACCAGCCGGCTTGGCGTCGGTCTCGGGCTCGAAGCCATCCGAATGCTCGAAGAGGGTGTGGCGGACGCGGAATCGATCGACCGGGCCATGGAATTGGGGTATCGGCATCCGATGGGCCCGCTGCGTTCGACAGATCTGGTCGGGTTGGATGTGCGCCTAGCGATCGCCGAGCACCTCGCGCGCACACTCGGCGATCGATTTGCGCCTCCCGCACTGCTGCGAGAGAAGGTCGCTCGCGGCGAGTTGGGGCGCAAGACAGGACAGGGTTTTCACACATGGAGCTGAACCGAACTGCCTGCGAAAGGAACATCGATGACTGACGTGATTCGCTTGGAGATCGAGCGAGGTTTGGCGACAATCACTCTCGACCGGCCGAAGGCCGCCAACGCCGTCAACGGCGAGATGAAGGCTCAGCTGCTCGAAGCGTTGCTGCAGGTCCACACGGACGCAGACGTTCGAGCGGTGTTGATTCTCGCCGAAGGCAAGAACTTCTGCGTCGGTCAGGATCTGGGCGAGCACGCGGCAGCGTTGGATGCTGATCCGGCTCACGCGATGGATACCGTCGCCGCACACTACAACCCCATCGTCACGGCGCTGTCGACGCTCTCTGTCCCGGTGGTGGTGGGTATCGGCGGGGCCTGCGTCGGGGCCGGGTTGGGAATCGCGTTGGCAGGAGACATCCGTGTCGTGGGGGCTCGCGCCAGCTTTGCGACGGCATTCACCGGCATCGGTCTGGCCAGTGACTCCGGGCTCAGTCATGTGCTCGTGCATGCGCTCGGACCTAGCCGCGCCAGTGGCCTGATGTTGCTCGGCGACAAGTTCGACGCGCAGAGTGCATTGGAGTGGGGATTGGTCCATCGGGTGGTGGCCGACGAGGACGTTGCGGCCGAGGCTCGCTCGGTTGCCCGTCGACTTGCCGACGGACCCACCTCCGCCTTCGCGCACGTGAAATTACTGATCAGGGCCGCCGCTCCTGGGCTTCCCCAGGCGCTGGAGGCCGAGGCGAGTGCGCAGGTGGAGTTGGGTTCCACGGCAGATCATCAAGGCGCTGTCGCGGCGTTCCTGTCGAAGCAGAAGCCGGTTTTCGAGGGCCGCTGATGCAAGCACGCGGAGCGTGCTCGATTGCTCTGAAAGATTCTCTTGTGTGCTGGGACACCTCGGTGCATACTAGTTACCAACCGATCATTCGGTAATAAAAGGTAGGTACGATGACCAACGTGGAAGTTCCACAAGACCTGCAGAACTTGTTCGACGAGACGATCGCGGCAGACCAGCGCATCGAGCCTCGCGACTGGATGCCGGACGGCTACCGCAAGACTCTGATCCGTCAGGTTGCCCAGCACGCGCACTCCGAGATCATCGGGATGCAGCCTGAAGGAAACTGGCTCACCCGGGCGCCGTCGCTGCGACGCAAGGCGATCCTGATGGCGAAGGTGCAGGATGAAGCCGGGCACGGTCTGTATCTCTACTCCGCGGCCGAGACGCTCGGTGCCGATCGCGGCGATCTGACCACCAAACTGATCGAGGGAAAGCAGAAGTACTCCTCGATCTTCAACTATCCGACCCTGACCTACGCCGACGTGGGAGTGATCGGCTGGCTGGTCGACGGAGCAGCTATCTGCAATCAGGTTCCGCTGTGCCGCAGCTCCTTCGGGCCGTATGCGCGCGCGATGATCCGTGTGTGCAAGGAGGAATCGTTCCATCAGCGGCAAGGCTTCGAGCTGTTGGCGACGATGATGCGAGGCACGGACGCTCAACGCGCGATGGTGCAGGAAGCCGTCGACCGATGGTGGTGGCCCGCTCTGATGATGTTCGGACCCCCGGATGACGAGTCGCCGAACACCGAACAGTCGATGAAGTGGCGCATCAAGCGACACACGAACGACGAACTGCGACAGCGATTTGTCGACATGTCGATACCGCAGGCCGAGGTACTCGGTGTGAGCTTCCCCGATCCTGATCTGCGCTGGAACCCCGAACGTGGTGCACACGATTTCGGTGAGCCGGACTGGAGTGAATTCATGGACGTGGTCCGCGGTAACGGTGCTGCCAGCGTCGAGCGGATCGCCAATCGGAAAGCTGCCCACGACAACGGGGCCTGGGTCCGTGACGCCGCCTACGCCTTTGCACAGCGCGAGAGAGTCGCGCACGATCTCACGACTGGGGAAACATCATGAGCGAAAACGATCAGGTACAAGGCGATCAGGTACGGGGCGAATGGCCTTTGTACGAGGTGTTTCTGCGGGGAAAGCGCGGACTGAACCACGTGCATGTCGGGTCCCTGCGTGCGGCAGACGATCAGATGGCCCTACGCCACGCGCGCGACGTCTACACCAGACGTAACGAAGGCGTGAGTATCTGGGTCGTGCCTTCCGCGAACATCGTGGCTTCGAGTCCGGCGGAGAAGGATCCGTTCTTCGCGCCGAGTGGAGACAAGGTCTACCGGCACCCGACCTTCTACGACATCCCGGACTCCGTTCCCCACATGTGAGAAACCACTTCGACTTCGAGGACCAACAGATGAACGATCACGACAGTGCCTACGACGGCCTGGTCGACGGCGACGGCCACGGTCAGTGGGCGTTCGGAACCAGCTTCGACGACCCCCTCGCCGGAGTCGACACCACGGTGCCGGATGACGTCGATCTCGGTGCTCTGGCGCGCTACTGCCTCATGCTCGGCGACGACGCGCTCGTCAGTTCGCAGCGCCTCGCCGAATGGTCGACGCGGGCACCGGAACTCGAAGAAGAGGTGGCTCTCGCGAATGTCGGCCTGGACCTGATCGGGCAGGCCAGGCTGCTGCTTGCTCGCGCGGCAGCAGCCGATTCCAATGTGGTTCCGTTCATCTCGGATACGTCACCGGTGCCGGCCGAAGATGCGCTCGCTTTCTTTCGTGATCAGTTCGGTTTCCGCAACGTGAGACTGGTGGAGCTCGCCAACGGCGACTTCGCGCACACGGTCGTTCGGCTACTCGTGTTCTCGACCTGGCGGCTGGCGCTGTTCGATCGGCTCCGCACATCGCGGGATCCGGTTCTCGCTGCCGTGGCGAACAAAGGTGTCAAGGAACTGACCTATCACCGCGACTACGCGGCAAGATGGGTCGTCACCTTGGGGGCCGGCACGGCAGAGTCCAAGCGCCGTACAGCCGCAGCCCTGCTCGAGATTTTCCCGTTCGTGGACGAACTCTTTGTTCCCACCCAGGACGAACTCGTTTTGGCAGAAGTTGGCGTCGGAGTGGATCCGCGTACTGTTCGGCCGGAGTTCGACGCTGTTCTTGCCCAGGTCCTGCACGCTGCCGAAATGGAAGAACCCCCTGCACGTTTCTCCGGTTTCGTCGGCGGCCGCGGTGGACGTGCCGGATTGCATACCGGGGCACTGGGACTGCTTCTCGCCGAAATGCAGAGCGTCGCTCGGGAGCACCCGGAAGGGGTGTGGTGACCGTGGCTGCCACTGCCGTCTCTTCCACTGCCGTCTCTTCCGCTGCTGTCTCTTCTGCGCGGGAGATCGTCGCCTCGGTGATGGATCCGGAGATGCCACTGTTGACTTTGGTCGATCTCGGCGTCATCCGATCGGTCGACGTCGAAGCGAACTTCGTCTGTGTGACAATCACTCCCACCTATTCCGGGTGTCCCGCCATGGCAACGATGCGAGACGACATCGAGCACAAACTGACCGACGCGGGGTACGGCAGCGTCCAGATCAAGACTCAACTGTCGCCGCCCTGGAGTTCGGATTGGATCAGCGAAGAGGGACTGGCGAAACTGCGGACGGCCGGTTACTCGGTGCCGGGGGCGGCGCCGCGTCGCACCTCCGGCCCGATCGCCTTGACCTTGACGGCCAGGCCGCGCGACATCCTGTGCCCCCAGTGCGGTTCGGCAAACACCAGACTGAGTTCGGAATTCGGTGCGACCCTGTGCAAAGCGCTCTATCGCTGCCTCGACTGCCTCGAGCCGTTCGATCACGTGAAGGAGATCTGAACAGATGAGTACCGCAACGACGAACCGGAACAAACCCTTTCACCCGTTGACGGTGGCAGATGTCGAATCACTGTGCGACGACGCAGTTGCCGTCACCTTCGACGTGCCCGCCGACATCGCCGATCAATTCGACTTCGGCGCCGGGCAGTCGCTGACACTGCGGCGGATGATCGACGGCGTCGAACACCGTCGTTCGTACTCGATCTGTGCACCGGTAGGGGCGTCTCCCCGGGTGGGGGTCCGCGAAGTAGCGGACGGACTCTTCTCCACCTGGCTGGTGCACGACGTGAAGGCCGGGGATCACATCGACGTCCAGGGTCCTTCTGGCAATTTTGTCGCCGATCCCGCATTGGGTGGACGGCACGTTCTGATCGCGGCAGGTTCCGGCATCACGCCTATGTTGTCCATCGCTGCAACACTTTTGGCGAACCCGGACGCCGATGTCACCCTGTTGTACGGGAACAGGCGGACGCGCTCGGTGATGTTCGCCGAAGAGATCGCCGACCTGAAGGACCGGTACGGTGCGCGTCTGGACGTCATTCACGTTCTCTCGCGCGAGCCGCGGGAGGTCGAGTTGTTCTCGGGCCGTCTCGACGCCGACCGGTTGCGTGAGATCTTCACCTCGCTGGTTCCTTGCGACCAGGTCGACGGCTTCTGGTTGTGTGGCCCGTTCGGGATGGTCAACGACGCCCAGGAAGTGCTGGCCGGCTTGGGAATTGCCAAGGATCGCATCCATCACGAGCTGTTCTACGTCGATGATGTCGCTCCGCCGGTCGCGGTGCATCGTGAGCGCGGAATTGTCGGACCGAGCAGCGAGGTGACGATTACTCTCGACGGTCGATCGACCACCGCGACGTTGCCACGCGACCAGTCGATTCTCGATGCGGCCGAACAGTACCGCTCGGATCTACCCTTCGCGTGCAAGGGCGGAGTGTGCGGAACCTGCCGCGCCAAGGTCACCTGCGGTGATGTCGAGATGCGCAGGAACTACGCACTCGAAGACTACGAAGTCGACGCGGGTTTCGTGCTGACCTGCCAGACCTTTCCTGTCGGTGAACAGATAACAGTCGATTTCGACGCCTGACCGCCCGCACAGCGCCCTCACTGAGCCCACCGGAGACAATCATGACCGAACTCGCCACTGCTACTTCGCAAGAAATCGAATTTGCCAGTCGGGACCGCATTTCGACGCTCCAACTCGAGCGGATGCAATGGTCCCTGATGCACGCGTACACCAATGTTCCGCACTACCGCAAAGCTTTCGACGACGCCGGCATCCACCCGAGCGACTTGAAGGATCTGAGCGATCTCGCGAATTTTCCCTTCACCACCAAAGCGGATCTGCGTGAGAACTATCCGTTCAAGATGTTTGCGGTACCCCAGGACAAGGTCTCGCGAATTCACGCGTCTTCGGGGACCACCGGTCGCCCGACGGTGGTGGGGTACACGAGCAACGACCTGAACAACTGGGCCGATCTCATCGCGCGCAGTCTCTCGGCCGGCGGCGTGCGGTCTTCGGACAAGGTGCACGTGGCTTACGGGTACGGTCTGTTCACCGGCGGGTTGGGAGCACACTACGGTGCGGAGCGTTTGGGCTGCACGGTCATTCCCATGTCCGGTGGCATGACCGAGCGGCAGATCCAACTGATCGAGGACTTCGAACCCGACGCGATCATGGTGACGCCGTCGTACATGTTGACCATCGTGGATGCGATGATCAAGAAGGGTATTGATCCTTCGAAAACCTCGCTGCGGGTTGGAGTTTTCGGAGCGGAGCCGTGGACCGAACAGATGCGTACCGAGCTGGAACAACAACTCGACATGCACGCCGTCGACATCTACGGACTCTCCGAGATCATGGGCCCGGGCGTGGCAATGGAATGTGTGGAAACCAAAGACGGGCTCCATATCTGGGAAGACCACTTCTACCCGGAGATCATCGACCCGGTCACGGGCGAGGTGCTGCCGGACGGAGAGGAAGGTGAACTCGTTTTCACCTCGCTCACCAAGGAAGCGCTGCCTATCATTCGCTACCGAACCAGGGACCTGACCCGTCTGTTGCCAGGGACGGCGCGCTCGATGCGACGGATGCAGAAGGTCACCGGCCGGACCGACGACATGATCATCCTGCGTGGAGTCAATCTGTTCCCCACACAGATCGAAGAACTGATCCTGACCGTCCCCGCCCTCGCGCCTCAATTCCAGTGTGTGCTGGAGCGTCCGGGTCGTATGGACACCCTGACAGTTCGCGTCGAGGCTCGCCCCGACGCGGCAATTTCGGACCATGCGGCAGCGTCGTCTGCATTGCAGAAGCTGGTGAAGAACAAGATCGGTGTCACGGTCGAGGTGAACGTTCTCGAACCCGGCGGACTCGAACGCTCGATCGGTAAGGCGCGTCGGCTGATCGACCAACGCCCGAAGGACTGAAACTACTCCAGGGCCATGCGGGTGGCGAAGATTCCGAGAATGCCACCAGCTAGCCACTTCTGAGCCCGCATCCATACCGGACGTGCCACGAGGAAGGTCGACACGGCCGCCGCACAGCACACGATCAACGCGTTGACGGTGACTGCGACCAGGATCTGCACGCCGCCGAGTACGAGTGCCTGTTGCCAGACCGGGCCAGCAGTGGGATCGACGAACTGGGGGATCAGGGCCGCGTACATCAGCGCAATCTTGGGATTGAGCAGATTGGTGGTCAACCCCATCCCGAACAGACGGCCGCTACCGTGGCGGTCGACTTCGCCCACCTCGAAGGCGGACTTCCCACCTGGTCGGAGCGTCGACCAGGCGAGATAGGCCAGATACAGGGCGCCGCCGATTTTCACCGCGGTGAACACCGCGGGTACGGCGAAGAGAACCGCTGTCAGTCCAGCGCACGTGGCGGCGAGGTAGACCAGGAAACCGGTTGCGACTCCGCCGAGCGAGATCAAGCCTGCCCGGCGGCCCTGGCTGATGCTGCGTGACACCAGGTAGATCATGTTGGGGCCCGGTGTCAGAACCATCGCCAGGGCTATCAGCGCGACTCCCGTCATCGACGCTGACGTGATCATGTCGGTCTCCCACTACTCGGTATGAATGTTTCGTCGAGTACACAAGGGATTGCCGTGGCGGGCCAAGGTCCAGTTCGCAGACAGTGGTCCGCTCAGGTATTGGCCCAGCTGTCCGGTCCGAAGACCTCGTAGTGGATATTCTGCGCCGGGACGTCCCGTTCGAGCAACGATGCGCGCATCGCCAACATGAACGGCATCGGCCCGCACAGGAAGGCTTGGGTATCGGGCTCCACCGCAATATCTTGCAAATCCGCTCGTCCTTCGTGAACCGATCCGAACGGTACGTGCGTGCCGAGATCCTCGTACCAGCGGTGCAAGGTTGCGGCGGGAATCTTCTCGACGAGCGTGCTGAGTTCTGCTCGGTGAGCATGATCGGCGATGGATCGATCAGCATGAATGACGGAGACGGAACGCTGTGCACCGGTGTCCGCAAGATGATTGAGCATGCCGATCATCGGTGTGCAACCGATTCCGGCCGACGCGAGTAGCAGTGGTGAGTCGTCGTCGGGCATGGTGAGATCACCGAACGGTGTGGTGACGGAGAGCTCCTGCCCTTCGAATACGTTGTTGTAGAGGAAGTTCGACACTTCGCCGTCAGGAGTGCCCGAGATTCGCTTCACGCTGATCCGCCAGTCCGCGCTGCTTGGTATCGAACACAAGCTGTACTGACGAATCTGGCGAGCGCCGTCTGGAAGCACCACGCCGACCGAAAGGTACTGTCCGGGAGCGAACGTCGGCAGTGGGCTGTCGTCGAGCGAGGCGAGTGTCAGTGAGACGGTGTCGGCGGATTGCAGGACGCGCTCACTGATTCTGACAGTTCGCCACACGTCACCGGCTTCGACTCCGGCGAGCTGGTAGAGGCCGCGTTCCATCGTGATGAGGGTTTCGGCCATCAGCCAGTAGACTTCGTCCCATGCTGCCGCGACATCGGGAGTGACTGCATCGCCGAGTATTTCGACGATTGCGGCGAAGAGGTGTTCGTGGACGATCGCATACTGGTCAGGGGTGATGCCCAACGACGCGTGCTTGTGGGCGATACGGGAAAGAATGAGATCAACCTTGGCGCTGTCGGGTTCGAGCTGTAGTGTCGCGAATGCTGCGATAGCGCCCGCGAGTGCTTTCTGCTGTTCACCCTGTTTCTGATTGCCTCGATTGAACAGATCGCGTTCGAGTTCGGGATGTGCGTCGAACATCTTGCGGTAGAACAGGGTTGTGATATCGCCGATGGCGGCGCCGACCACGGGAAGGGTGGCGCGAATGACCTCGGTTGACTGTGGGGAAAGCATGAGCTGCTCCGTTCGGTCGAAATTCGATTGATCAGCCCGCTTCGTCGCTCCGAGTGGTGAGGCGAAGCAGAACAGTCTTGGACGGCTGACGGATGACGTCTTCGATCGTGACCGCGTCGAGTGAGACGAAAAACGCTTCCTGCGCGTCACGCAATGCACTTCGAAGGAGGCAACCGCCGCGCAGTGGGCACGGCTTGTCGCCTTCGCAGTCGACGACCTCGCCTGGCCCTTCGAGGCGTCGGGCCAGCCAGCCGATGGTGGCGGTGCGGCCGAGTTCGGTGATGGAAAGCCCACCGCCGCGGCCACGCCTGGTTGTGACGATGCCCAACTCGCCGAGCCGTGTAACCACTTTGGTGGCATGGGAGTACGACACGTTGAGCTGCTGCGCAACATCCCGGGTACTGGGGGAGGCATCCGCGTCGAGTACGGCCAACCGCATGACGACGCGCAATCCCAGATCGGTGAACTGCGTCAGTTGCATGATCTAAACCTACATAATTCGCATCTGAGATGACTATTTATGTGAGGGGGATCTCGAGGTGCCCCAACCGGGGCGAACGGTACGTTTGGCGCCGTCAGTGCGCTGAACGTACCGTTCGCTCACAACCGGGTGGCCGAACCCCCGGCAACGGCGGTGAGAAAGTGGGGTGCTCGCCAGCCTCGCGCTGCAAATTCGCGGTTCACCGACGCGGTGACCTCCGCACCGCTTCCTTCCGGAACCAACGCGATGGCCGAGCCTCCGAATCCGCCGCCGGTCATCCGGGCGCCGATCGCACCGCCGCGTCGTGCTGCGGCAACGGCGACGTCGAGTTCTTCGCACGAGACCTCGAAGTCGTCACGCAACGACGCGTGGGATTCGTCGAACAGCTTTCCGACGTCACTGAATCTGCTGCTGCGCAGAAGTTCTGCGGTCTTCCGTGTCCGCTCGATCTCGGTCACGACGTGCCGTGCCCGCGCCCGGAGGATCGGATCTCGCACTGTCTCGGCTTGGTCTGCAGTAGCCTCTCGCAAGCTGCCGACGCCGAGAGCCTTTGCAGCGTCGACGCATTGGGAGCGGCGCAACCCGTACTGTCCGTCCGCGAGCGAGTGTTTGACCCGAGTGTCGACGACGATCAGTTCGAAGCCGGCATTGTGGAGATCGAACGGAATGGGTTCGGTGGATCCGTCCTGGCAGTCCAGCAGCAACGCAGTCGAGGGTCTGGCAAAGAGGGCAATGGTTTGGTCCATCCCGCCGGTCGGTGCGCCGACGCCCTCGTTCTCCGCTCGGATGCAAACCTTCACCAGCTGATCTCGGGTAAACGGCGAACCGTGAAGATCGTTGACGGCCAACGCAACAGAGCAGGTGAGGGCCGCCGAACTCGACAGTCCGGCCCCGACCGGTACCGACGAGTCGACTGTCAGATCTATTCCACCGAGGGGAAGACCTTCGCGCGCCAGCGACCAGATGACGGCCGTGGGGTAGGCGGCCCATCCAGCTGCGATGTCGCCGACGGACCCGGAGTATGTCTTATCGGATTGCCGACTGTGTACGCGCACGGTCCTGTCGTTGCGCAGCGCGGCGGCTACCAGTGTTCGCTGCTCGAGAGCGACGGGCAAGCACAAGCCGTTGCTGTAGTCGGTGTGCTCGCCGATGAGATTGACTCGACCGGGCGCCGCCCAGACCCCGGTTGCCGGATATCCGTAGGTGTCGTGGAACTGTTGGAGCACGGATTCTTTCGAGACAGGATCCACTATTTCAACTCCCGTAGGCGGGCCGCGACTGCCTCGGGAATGGCGTCGTTCACCCAGGCGCCCATGGCGGACTCGGACCCAGCGAGGTATTTGAGTTTGCCTGGTGCGCGCAAGATCGAGAACAGCTGAAGATGCAGTCGACCCAGAGGTCGGTCGATGCGGACGGGAGCTTGGTGCCAGGCCGCGATGTACGGTACCCGGTCGACGCCCGGATAGAAGCGATCGACACGGCGCAGGAGATCTTGGTAGACGACCGCAAGTTCCTCGCGCTCTTCGTCGTTCAACGAGGGAAGGTCCGGGATGTCGCGATGCGGTGCCAGGTGAATCTCGATGGGCCATCGTGCGGCGGTCGGGACATAGGCGCTCCAGTGATCGCCGTCGTAGATCAACCGGGTCCGGTCCTCTCGCTCGAACGCCAGAACGTCGGCGAGTAGTGAGCGACCGGTGCGCTCGAAGTGTTTGTCAGCTTGCGTCAGCATCGATCGGGTGCGTGGCGTGACATACGGGTACGCGTAGATCTGTCCGTGCGGATGGGTGAGTGTCACCCCGATCTCTTCGCCGCGGTTCTCGAAGCAGAAGACTTGTTCCACAACTGGATCCGCCGACAACTCTTCGGTCCGAGAAATCCATGCGCCCACAATCGTGCGCATGCGTTCGAGCGGAAGTTCGGCCACGGACGCCGTGTGATCGCTCGAGAAACACATCACTTCGCAGTGGCCGACCGCTGGTCGATCACCCAAACCGTCTCCGGGACTGTAAGCGGCATCCTGGGGTGCCGACGCAAAGCTCGGAAACCGATTCTCGAACACGGCGACGTCGTAGTCCGTATCGGGTATTTCTGTAGGCGTGCGTGTTTCGGTGGTCGGGCACAACGGGCATTCGGCAGTGGAGGGGAGATGGGTCCGTGTCATGCGATGGGAGGCCACGGTGATCCACTCGCCGGTGAGCACGTCGTACCTCATCCGAGACGAGTGGTCGAGCGTCGGCAATTCGCGGGTATCTCGTGCGGTGTGGGCGCGATTACGGCCGGCATCGTCGAAGTAGAAGATCTGACGCCCGTCGGCGAGGGGGCGTCGGTGCGGGTTCCGCTCTGGCGTCATGCGTCGACTTCCCATTCCAGAACACCCTTGCTGACAACGGGTTTCCACACTCCGATCGTGGATCCTGACTCCAACGCAGCGGCATGGGCGGCCAGCATGACCGAGATGGACGCCCAGATCGGCCCGCCGTTGTCGGTGGCATCGGACGAATACTCGGTCACACAATGATGGAGTGCGCCGCTGCGCGTGTCCACGAAGTAGTGGTACTCGTCCAGTCCGGCAAAGGGAATGAACGAAGGGATGAACATGGTTGCGGCAGTGCCTGCGTCGCGTTGATCGTGTCGATCCATCTCGTCCTCGGCATAGAGGTCGGGATTCTCGTAGATCGTCTCGTCCCACGTTTCGAGGAGAGTGAGACGAACTTCGGTTGCGACGTCGATGGGGTAGAAGAACTTGTCGGGGAGCACGCTGCCGAGGAAGAGTCCCGTCCGGTCGTCGTGGGTCAGGCTGCCGTTGTGCGCCCGGTACAGGTCGCGAAGTTCCTGAGGCCAGGTGACGCCGGTCGAGGCCTCGAATTCTTGGATAACGGCGTCACCGAGCCCTGGCTGAAACGCTGCAGCCGTCACCGGTGCGTGTGTACGGCACCACGCTTCGATTCGGCTCCATTCGTTTGCAACGCTCATGGGCTTTACGATACGTCCGAGTCAGGACCCGTGAATCAGGTACTGGAGCGTGTTCACCAGCTTTCGGTCCGAAGCCTCGGACTTTCGGCCGGTAATTCCCGAGCGGAGAACGGCGGAACCTTCGAGCAGGCTCACGATGGTCTGGGCCGTTGCGCTGAGGTCCACCGCATCCAGATCCGGTTGTGCACACGCAACAGCGCGCTCCACGTGTGCGATGTACTGCGCGTAGAAGTCTCGAACCACCACAGCCACTTCCTCGTCTGCCGCAGCAATCGCCCACACTTCGACGTACAAGCGCACTGTTGCCTCGTCGTCCTGTTCTCCGAGCAGGACTGCGATGAAGTGTTCGGATTCCTCGCGGGACAAACTCTGATCCGTATCGGTGACGACGGCAAGGCGATCCAGTGAACGGGTCAATGCACGTGACATCACTGCGCGGATCAGATCCGCACGGGTGGGGTAGTAATGCTGCAGGTGCCCCACCCGCACTCCGGCCGCGGCCGCGAAATCGCGCATTGCGGAGTTGGCATTGCCCTGCGTGGTGAGGACCTGTTCTGCTGCGTCGAGAAGTGCTGCCGCCCGGGCGGCACCCTTGGAGGGGGTCATGCCCGCAATACTGCCACCCCGAAGTTCTCCAACTCGGAGACGGTGCTGCGCGGGTTCGGAAGCGACTCGGGGAAAGCAACTCCCGGCCGAGTATCGCCGTCCAAAGCGCGTCTGACCGCGAGCGCGCCGCCCACCGCGGTGAGGTGAGCCTGGCCCTGCGGGTCGACGATCGTTGCGCTTGTCGTGCCGCGCGGGCCGGTGACATCGATGCGTACTTGCGCGCTCCCGCCCTTGCCGGGCGAGTACAGGAGTCCGCGTCGTAGCGGCGTGAAGCGATCGCCGCGACCCCAACGGAACAGACCCACCTTCTTTGCGGCAAGCAGGGCGGTAGTGGACGCATTTGAACTGAAACCGATTCGAGTACTGGCAGTTTCGGCACCCAGGGTCATGGGAAACGTGAATTGTTCCGGAGTGTCGATTCTTCCGACCTTGGTGCGCGATCCGGGGAAGTCGACCCAGCGTGTATCCGTCAACGGGCTGACGGTGATCGGGTTTCCTTGCTGCATCACCTCGAAATCCTGGCCGAGACGATCGATGAAGTCGACGGAGTCGAGCCCGGCAATGTCGTTGACGTCGTAGCGAATCGAGACGTCGATCGTGTTCGCGCCGCCCAGTTCCTCGGCCAGCGCTGCGGCGACGATGTTGGTGACTCCGCCCATCCATCCGGACGAGAGGTACACCGGTGCGCTCGGCGACATCTGACCCGCCAGAGTGGCGGCGCGAGCGACGCGGGATGTCCAGCGAGTGATATCCACGTAGGGGATTCCGGCCTCGACGGCCGCGGACAACACGCGGTCGTGGGGATCGTTGACCGTCGACACGACTGCGCGTACCGACGCGTCGAAGGGGGTCGGGTCGATGAGGTCCCAACGACGAACGGAAGCGCCGTGACGGCTGGCCAGTTCGTTGCCTCGCTCGGGGGTGCGTCCGGTGAGGAGTAGCGGGAAGTCAGGGGCGAGCAAGGTGGTCAGGGCGCTGCCCACGGTTCCGTATCCGCCTGCTACGAGGATCGGGCCGTCGGCTGAATACTGCAATGAATCGGTCATACACTCAACTCTAGGTCAAATGACCTAAAACGTCGAATGGAGTCTTCCCGGTGATCAGTCCCGGTGTCGCACGATGTTGACGACGTTGCCGTCGGGTGCCCGGACGAGGAATCGGCGAACACCCCACTCTTCGGTCGTGATGGGGTGCACGATTTCGTAGCCGAGCCTTCGGGCCTCTTCGTAGGCGCCGTCGACGTCGTCCGTGTGGACGGAGATGGCCGAGTCCTCGGCTGCAGTGGCGTCGTGCGTGACGAGCTGTACGTTCGCGCCGGTGTCGGGAGAGGTGTAGCGAGCAACCCACCCCATGTTGAACTCTTCGGTGCTCAGGCCGAGATAGTCGGAGTAGAAACCCTTGGCGGTTCCGACATCGGCGACTTTGAGATTGGCGGTGATGCGTCGTGCACGCATGTGGTTCTCCTAGCCTCGGCAACAGGTGTGCTCGATGATCGTCCGAAAGCGGAGTGATGTCGACTGTGCCGTACGAAGATTCGGGCTACCGGGCTGATTCGAACTGTTACTGCGGATCGAACGAGCTCACAGTTCCCCACCGCGAGAAGGGAAGGACGATCAATTGAACCTTGCCGATGACATTGTCGATCGGCACCGTTCCGCTGCGTTCGTCATCGAGATGGAATCGTGAATCCTTCGAATGGGCGCGGTTGTCGCCCATCACCCACAGATTCCCGTCGGGAACGGTGACCGGACCGAAATATCGCCCCTGACAAGGGATACCGTTACCCGAGATGCGATCGTCGATGTACGGCTCCGTCAGCGGCTTGCCGTTCACTCTGAGCCCCTCTTCCTCGGACAGGCACTGTACGGTTTGGCCTCCAACCGCGACTACCCGCTTCACGAGGTCGTTTTCGTCCGGCGGGACCAAGCCGACGATAGACCCGAGCCCCTGAAACGCGCGAACCACCGAATTGTCGGATCGAATCGATTGATACTCGTCGTTCCAGGATTCGGGTCCCTTGAACACGACCACATCCCCAGGTTGCGGATTTCCGAATCGATAGCTGATCCTGTCGACGAGGATCTTGTCTCCCGTGCAGCCGGTGCATCCGTGAAGCGTCGGTTCCATGGACTCCGACGGGATCAGAAATATGCGTCCGACGAAGTTCTGAATGACAACACTGAGCACAAGTGCGACGACAACGAGGATCAGGATCTCACGCCACAGTGGGCGTTTTCTCCGGCGGTCAGCCAAAGTCGATTCAGTCGATTCAGCCGAGTCTTCGTGGGCGTCGGATTCCGTCACACTCCCGACAATAGATGGCGCCACCAGTCGCCGGCCCGATACGAACCTTCTCGATTCGTGCGTCTACCTGCCGGCCGCCATGCTTCAGAATCTGATCACATCACACGCGAAGGTCCGGTCGGGGTCGGCAATCCACGCAGCCCTGACCCAAACATCCTGCCAACGAATCCCTTTCGCAGAGGCAGGTTGAACAACTCTCCGAGATTCAAGCGTGCGGCACGCCGCCGTCTCTGGTGATCGATTGGCGCAATCGTTGGAGAGAGATGGGCATTCTCCCACTGAAGTGTCCATCGGAGGCAGCGCCTCGTAGGACAACTGTCGTACTTCCGGGCAATTTCTCTTGAACTTGGATTGACCGCACGAAAACCTGATGTTTGGGGGACAATCATCTGGGGCGATCACCTGGGGCGACAAGTCGAGGAGATGCAGATGTCCGAGGCCAAATCCGAAAGCACTGAGTCTCTTTCTGAGACGACACAGCCGACGGAGCCGTCGAAACAATCGGTGCTCAGGCGGTACTACCCGGCTGCTGTGCCCGTCATCCTCGGCTTGATCATCTATTTCATGCCTGTTCCGGACGGTGTGGATCCCAAGGGCATGCACATGCTCGGAATCTTCGTAGGCACCATCGTGGCGTTGATTTTGCAACCCCTGCCGACGGGTTCTGTGGCGCTGGTGGGCCTGTCGATCGCCATGATCACCCAGACCGAGACGCCGACAGAGGCGTTGTCCGGCTTCAGTAACACCACGATCTGGCTGATCGTCGCATCGTTCTTCATCGCCGAAGGCTTTCTGGTCACTGGACTCGGCAAACGGGTTGCACTCATGCTCGTGACAAAACTCGGTAAGTCGAGCCTCGGATTGTCGTACGGAATGGCGTTGACGGACTTGATCCTTGCTCCGGCGACGCCGTCGAACACCGCCCGTGCGGGTGGCGTCGTCTATCCGATCATCGTCTCGCTGAGCAAGTTGGAGGACTCCAATCCCGAGCCCGAGGACTCTCGCAAGAAGCTCGGAGCATATCTGCTGCTCACGTCGCTGCAAGTCAACGTCGTGACCTCGGCGATGTTCATCACCGCCATGGCGGGTAATCCCGTCGCCGTCGATGCGGCTGCCAAGATCGGCATCGACATCTCGTGGGGCAAATGGGCGCTCGCAGCCTCGGTTCCGGGAATTGCGAGTCTCATCGCGATTCCGTGGGTGATGTCGAAGATCTTCCCGCCCACGATGTTGAAGACACCGAAGGCGCCCGAGCAAGCCAGGGAGGAACTCCGCAAGGCCGGCCCGATCAGTCGCAACGAGAAGATCATGGCCGCCACCTTCGTTCTGCTGCTGGTGCTCTGGTGCCTGGGCTCGCAGCTCAACGTCAATGCCACCACAACAGCATTCGTCGGAATCGGCATCCTGTTGGTGACCAAGGTGCTGACGTGGAATAACCTGGTCCACGACACCGGGGCCTGGCAGACGCTCGTGTTCTTTGCCGTTCTGGTCGGTATGGCAAGCCATCTCGAAGAACTCGGCGTGATCTCGTGGATCGGAACTCAGGTCTCCTCGAGCGTCGACGGTTTGCCGTGGATCTGGGCTTTCGCGATCCTGACCTTGGTCTACTTCTACGCGCACTATCTGTTTGCATCGAACACTGCGCAGATCGTCGCGATGTACGCGGTGTTTCTCGGCGCGGCGGTGGCAACCGGTGCACCGCCGCTGTTCGCGGCCCTGGTGTTCGGCTTCATCGGCAGCCTGTTCGGCGGTATCTCGCACTACGCTTCCGGTCCGGCCGGAGTGATCTACGGTTCCGGATACATCAAGACCTCGGAGTGGTTCCGAATCGGTTTCGTGATGAGCGTCGTGATCATCCTGATCTGGACGATCATCGGCGGTGCCTGGATGAAGCTGATCGGCGCCTGGTGAAGCTCAGTTGTCCTTGCGCCGCAATCCGAATCGCATCGATTCCTTGTTGACAGCGGCAATCGCGGTCAGCGGTATCTCCGCGGGACATACTTCCGCACATTCACCGTAGGTCGAGCACGGCCCGAAATCGGCCTCCATCTGGTGCGACATTGCTCGGGCCCGCTTGCCACGCTCGTTGCGGCCCTGCGTGACGAGAGACAGGTGGGTCAGTTTGGACCCGGTGAAGAGGTGCGCGGCACCGTTCGGGCAGGCTGCCACGCAAGCACCGCAGCCGATGCACGCGGCGAAGTCCAGTGCAGCTTCGGCACTTTGATGCGAGAGCGGCTGACTGTCTGCGTCCGGCGCGGTTCCTGCATTGACCGAAACGTATCCACCGGCTTCGAGCACCCGGTCGAGCGCCGAACGATCGACGACGAGGTCTCGGACCACGGGAAAGGCTGCGGAGCGGAACGGCTCCAGTTTGATTCGGTCACCGTCGGAGAAGCTTCGTAGGTGCTGACGGCACGTGGGAGTGTTCGCAACCGGCCCATGGGGAATGTCGTCGACCGTGATGCCGCAGGACCCGCAGATCCCCTCTCGGCAGTCGGAATCGAAGGCGATAGGTTCGTTGCCACTCTCCACGAGTTGGTCGTTGAGTCGATCGAGGAGTTCCAGTAGCGACATCTCCACTGTCGCGTCGTCCACCTGGTAGGTGTCGAATGTACCGGACGATTCGGGTCCGGACTGGCGCCATACGTCCACGGTGATTTTCATACGTAGTTCCTCGTCTGCAGTGGAACAGCGGTGAAGGACAACGGCTCGTCGTGTCGAATATGTCTGCCGTCCTTGGCGGTTTCCCACGCGGAGACGAAGCACCAGTCCTGATCGTTTCGTTGCGCTTCGCCGTCGGGAGTTTGATGTTCGGCACGAAAGTGCGCTCCACAGGACTCGTCACGATCGAGAGCATCGACGCACATCAGTTCGGCAAGCTCGAGGAAATCGGCCACCCTGCCGGCCCTTTCCAGCTCCTGGTTGAACTGGTTTCCGCTGCCGGCAACTCGTAGGTTCGACCAGAAATCGCCTCGCAATGCTCGGATTTCGGAGATGGCCTTGGTCAAGCCCTCGGCCGCTCGGGTGACACCGCAACCCGCATAGAGGATCTCGCCCAGTTGTCGATGAAACCTGTCGGGACCGTGTGTTCCGCCGACCGAGAGCAGCAGGTCCACCCGACCACTCACGTCACTGAGCGTCGACGTCACAGCGGGATCGGACAGTTCGAGTGGAGTGGATCCGAGTAGCGGCGCAAGATAATTCGGAATCGCGTACGGGAGGGTGAACCAGCCGTCGACGCAGGCCGAGAGCAGCGAATTGGCGCCGAGGCGGTTGGCTCCGTGATATCCCCAGCCCGCCTCGCCTCCGACGAACAAGCCTGGGATGGAGGTCATCTGGTCGTAGTCGTTCCACAGTCCGCCCATGGTGAAGTGGGCTCCGGGGGCGATGCGCATCGGCACCGTGTACGGGTCTTCGCTGGTGGCATCGCGATACATCGAGAACAGATTTCCGTACCGCTCCTCGATGGTCTTACGGCCGAGCCGTGCCAATGCGTCGCGGAAATCCAGGTACACACTGTTTTTCAGAGGGCCGACGCCGTGACCGGAGTCGATTTGCTCGCGGGCGGCCCGTGACGAGACGTCGCGGGGAGAGAGGTTCCCGAACGCCGGATACTTGCGCTCGAGGTAGTAGTCGCGTTCATTTTCGGGAATGTCGCCGGGCTCACGATCGTCTCCTGGCCTGGCCGGTACCCAGATCCGACCGTCATTGCGCAGGGATTCGCTCATCAGAATGGTTTTCGACTGCCACTCGGAGTTGACGGGAAGTGCCGTCGGATGGAATTGGATGAACGAGGGTGAAGCCATCAGGGCGCCGCGTCGGTGCGCTCGCCATGCGGCGGTGGCGTTGGAGTTCTTCGCAAGTGTGGACTTATGGAACACGGTGCCGTACCCACCGGAGGCCAGTACGACGGCATGGCCTGTGGTGGCACCGATCTCACCGGTCACGAGATCGCGTGTGACTATCCCTTGTGCTCGGCCGTCCGAAACGATGAGATCGAGCATCTCGGTTCGGGTGTGGAGATTGACCGTTCCGGCTGCGATCTGACGTTGCAGTGCCTGCGACGACGCTATCTGCAACTGCTGGCCTGTCTGCCCGCGCGTGTAGTAGGTGCGCGACACCTGTACGCCGCCGAACGATCGAGTGGCGAGAGTGCCGCCGTACTCGCGAGCAAACGGTGCTCCGATGGCATTCATGTGATCGATGACGCGTACGGATTCTTCGGCGAGTCGGAAGCAGTCAGCCTCACGGCCGCGGAAATCGCCGCCCTTGACGGTGTCCTTCACGAAGCGGGCGAGACTGTCGTTGTCCACTTTTCGAGCGCGAGCGGCGTTGATGCCTCCTTGCGCGGCGACGCTGTGTGCACGGCGTGGCGCATCGTGGAAGGTGAAGGACTCGACGTGATAACCCAGTTCGCCGAGTGAGGCGGCGCAGGCCGCGCCGGCGAGTCCGGTGCCGACGACGATGACCGTGAACTTGCGCCGGTTGAGTGGGCTGACGAGCTTGTAGTCGAGTTTGCGGGTGGGCCAGGCGGTCTGCGGATCGCCGGCCGGGACCTTACCGTCCACCGGCGCCCCGATGATGCGCAGATCTTCGAGTTCGAAGCTGTTCACTTATGACGCTCCTGTCTTCGAGATGACGCCGGTCATCACTGCGATGGGGATCGACATGTTTCCGACCATGACGACGAGCGCAAAGATTCCGGAGAGTGCAACGGCAATCTGTCGCAGCCGTTGACCGGTCACACCGAGATCGTTGACCGCACTCCAGAGTCCGTGCGCGAGGTGCATTGCCAGTAGAGCCATCGCGACGATGTAGAACGCCGCCACGAGTGGACGCTCGAAGCTGGCGACCAGATTGTCGTATGCGTAACTCTGTGTGCGCGTGGCCGCTTCGTACTCGCTGCTGCCGATGGGTCGGGTTCCGGTCGTGAGATCGAGTATGTGGAAGATGACGAATAGCAGCAGCACTGCTCCGGTGACGGGCATCGTGCGCGCTGTAAAGGACTTGATTCCCAAGCCTTTACGTCGAAATTTTCCTCGCGCTCGGCGTCCGCGGGCGGTGAGCAGCCAGGCGCACCAGACGTGTGCGACCAATGACGCGAGCAAGACGATGCGAAGAATCCACAGAAGTCCCTCGTAGGGCAGGAAGGGTTCGAACACCGTTCGTAGCCAGTGTGCGTAGTCGTCGAAGTGATCGGCACCGGTGTAGACCTTCAGGTTTCCGATCATGTGGACGAGAACGAAAGCGGCGAAGATCAGTCCTGTCACGGCCATCAGAATCTTGCACGTGATGTTGGACGGCCGCGATCGAGCTTGGAGTGAATCGCCGGTAGCTCGCGATACACGGGTCGGTGCACTCACAGACAAACCTCCCACGCCAGACTTGCCGGACAGGTGCCGTCAGCCTAGGCCCGATCGAGGTTTTCGGCCAACGGATCGGTGCCCGACTTGTCTGTTAATGCAGGTGAATGGGAGTGTAGGGGTGCTCATTACCCGAAAGTAAGGAACCCGTGAACGATGTTTGACTCGACGTGGCGACGGTGGTCATGGCGCGTCGGAACGGCATCGGCCCTGGCAGTGGCCTTGTTTGCGGTGGGGTCGCCGGCTGGTGCGCAGGAGACCGTCGACCTGACCGACGTGTTCAATCCGTTGGTCGTGAAGGCACTCCAAGGCGCTGATATTTCCACCGAATTGACTCCACTCGGGCTCTCGTCCGACGATCCGTGGTTCGACGAGCCCGCAATCGAGCCCGGCATCGCCCCCGGCACTCTTCTCAAGGCACGTCCGGTCAGCGTTCAGGTCTACCAGGTCCGCCCCGACGTGGTCTCGGCTCACCAACTCATGTACAACACCACTGATCACTTCGGTCGCCAGGTGATCAGCACCGGGATTCTGATGATCCCCGAGGACGGCACTGCACCAGGTGAACGCAAGATCATCGGGTACGCCGAGGCGAACGACAGCCTGGGCGCGAACTGCGCGCCCAGCCATCAGTGGACCGGTGGCAACCAGAGCGACCCCGCGTTGTTCTCGGCGCTCGGCCCGGTGGCGCAGATGTTCGGTCACGGCTGAGAATGATCGCTCGCTTGCCGGAGATGTTGCGGTCCATGCTGTCGACTCTGGCGATTACGGTTAACTGAACTCGGCGGTCAGGCTTGGCTCAGCTCCGCTTGCATGCGCGCTGAGTCCTTGCCGACAGTGCGGGTAGCCAGGTAGATGAATACCGCGGTGAGTGCCAACATGATCGGCACGAGATACATGGCCGAGTTCAGCCCGTCGCCGGCGTACTGAGCCAACTTCCCTGTACCGGCATCGGCAAGCGCGCGTTTGGCAAACCAGTCCGAGATCGCACCCACGGCAACCGGTCCCGAGAATCCGCCGAGAAGGTACATGGCAGCGAAGAACAACGCCGTCGCAGTGCCGCGGAGCCTGGGAACCACGACGTCGTGAATGGCCGGGTAGACGCTGATGTAGAAGCCGTAGGCCAACAACCAGCCGGCTGAGAACAAGAGAGTGAACATCACGACGTTATTGCCGTGCTGCAACAGCGCCAGTGCCGTGAAAGGTGCTGCCAATGCCGAGGTTCCGACACCGATCATCAACCGTGCGCGCGGCGAGCGTGCGCTGGCCTTGTCGGCGTACTTGGCGCCGAGAACCAATCCGATCAGACCGGTGATACCGACGATGATGCCGGTGACCGATGCCGCAGCAGTCAGTTTCAGGTGGTACTGGCGCATGAGCAGCGGGACGACAAACGAATTCACTGCGTAGGCGGCGAAGTTGAACGTCAGCCCGGCAAGGATGAGCCAACGAAGCGTGGGAATTGCGAGCAGGCGACGGATCGGACGGGTGATCGGTGCCTGTGAAACAGCGGCTGCGCGGGCCTCCGGACTTTCGGAACCACCACGAACCGGATCTGCCATGCGGTAGAGCACGACTGCCAGCAGGACACCGGGAATCGCCGCGAGGAAGAACGGTGCACGCCAGCTGTCGAACGCCTCGGCGATCTTGCCGACGGTGAAGTAGGCGAGCATGAGGCCAATTGGCAAACCGAGCATGAAGACACCAAGTGCGCGTGAGCGTCGTTCCGCCGGATAGATATCACCGATCATCGAGTTGGCTGCGGGTGTGAAGGTCGCTTCGCCCACACCGACGCCTAGACGCGCGAGGATGAACAGCACATAGCTGCCGGCGGCACCGGTTGCTGCCGTCAGGCCGCTCCACACCAGGAGTCCGATCCCGATGATCTTGGGACGGTTCTTCGTGTCGGCCAACCGGCCTAGAGGCAGCCCGGCGATTGCGTAGACGAGGGTGAATGCAGAGGTGATCAATCCCAATTGCAGGTCGCTGAGCGAAAACTCGTTCTTGATCGGCTCGGCAACGACCGAGGGGATCGCCCGGTCGAAGAAGTTGAGCATGTTTGCGAGAAACAGTGCGACGAGTGTGCCGCCGAGAAGTTTGTCACGGGTTCCGACAGGGGCGCCGTCGACTGACGGCAGCGGCGGAGCGTCTCGTTGAATTGACATGGTTGTTCCACCCTTTTCGCGAGTGCTGAATGAATTGTGCTGGGGAGGGGCTCAGGACAGCGCGTCGGCGACGGCGTTGCCGATGGCCTGCATTCCGACTGCGGTGGGATGCAGTGGAACCGCCGGCTGGGTCGGGATGATTCCGGTGTAGAACGCGGTTGACGGATCCGTGCAGATGTCATGTCCGGCAGTGGCTTCGGTGATATCGATGTACTCGACATCGTGACGGGCAGCGGTCGCTGCCATGACAGTGTTGCCGTAGTCGATCACACTCTGGAGATAGTCGGCGTCGCGCGGCCAGAACGGCTGGGTGCCGGGGCATCCGCCGGTGGCGATGTATGTCCCGTACCCGATCACGACGATGCGCGCCGATGGCGCACGGTCGCGAACCGATTCGATCATGGAACTCCAACCCGCGGAGGCATTTTCGATCATTTGTCGCTGTCGATCTACGCCACCCGCGGTGAACTTGTCACGGCAGGAGGTTCCGGTGGGTTCGGGAAGTGGATTGACACAGCTCAGAACTGTCGGGAACAACGAGATGTCGTTGGCGCCGATGGTGATGGTGACGAGGTCGGTGTCAGGACCCAATGCTGTTGCCTGCGGCGGTACTTGACCGGAGAACGTCGATTGTGCGGTGTCCGTGACGTTGGCGGATCGCGCCGACGAGCAGGTCACGTCCGTGAGTTGAGCGCCGAGTCTTTGCGCCACTACGGAAGGGTAGTTGTCGAGTGATCGTAGGCAGCCTGGGGACGACGAGTCCTGTGCGTTTACCAGTGGGCCGGCTGCCGCGGAATCGCCGAGCGCGACGTACTGGACAGCACTGTCAGGCGTCTCGGCGCTCGATACGCCGGTCCCGATGGCGGCGATCGAACCGGCAGTGACGACGCCTGCCAGAAGGGCTGCGCTGCGCGTCTTCCACGTCACTCGAGGCTCCTATTGGTCGAAAGTGAGACTTCCAGTTACGCCACCGATTGTGAATTCGAGAGTGGCGTGGGTTACATAGTGATAGGAAAAAGGCAGGTCGACCTTGTGGTGGCGATTCAATTCTGTGGAGGGTTTTGTGTCTGGAAACAAAGATTTGCCGTTCGAGCCGATAGCGGTTGGTGGCAGATCTCTGGCCGATCGCTTGGCGCAACGTACCCATCCGCTGGTCATGGCGACGGTCGACCTGGTTCACCGCGACGTCACCTTCTACCGGTTGCTCCCAGACGAGGCGTTGCGTAACGACGTCACCACTATCGTGAGACGAAACCTGGAACTGTTCATCTCGATGCTCCGGACGGGCGCAGATCTGGCGCCCGAGTTGCTCGCCGACATCAGCGAATCGGCTCGTCAACGGGCGCAGGAATTGGTTCCGCTCGGCGAGGTGCTGCGCGCATATCACCTGGCAGCAGGGTTGTGGTGGGAGACGATCAGCGAATGGGCAGTTCCGGAAGACGGTGTCGCACTTGCCCGCACCGGACGACTCTTGAATGCATACACCGCGGCCTCCACGTCCGCGGTTCTTGCCGGCTACGGTTCCGACCACGCCACCCAGACAGACGAGGATTCGGCGCGAAGGTCGCTGTTCGTAGCGCTTTCGGCGGGTGTCGATGTGGATCGAGTCTCCGACGAGGTGGGGATCAGGTTGGCGCGCCTGTACTGGGTGGTGGCGCTGCACGTCGAGCGGAACGACGACGAGTCCTCGACCGAGGTGGACACTGCCGTCGCGGAGCGGAGAAAGGTGCGCCACCTGCAACGCGAGCTGGATCAGGTGGGGCGGGACAAAGCCCTCGGAGTGCTCGGGAGCAGTGGCGGAGCCGTGCTGATCCCTATTGTGGAATCGGAACCAGCAGGGGGGAACTGGGCGTCGAGCCCGCAGTACCTGACGCTGTGTCGACGGTTGGGGGATCTCGAGAAGGTGATTGGTGCATCCACAGTGGCCGCCGTACATCTCGCCGCACCGGTCGCAGTTTCTGCAGCCGTGACGCAGGCGCGCGAGGTGCTGGACGTCGCCCGAAAGTACGGACGTACCAGTGGCGTAGTCCGTCTCGAAGATCTTGCAGTCGAGTACCAATTGACGCGGCCCAGCGCTGCCCTACCGATACTGGCAGATGTGTTGTTGCCGTTGGAGTCCGATAGTGCGGTACTCGAGACGCTCGAATCTTTCATCGACTCCGGATTCGATCGAGCCGCCACCGCCCGGCAGCTACATGTACATCCGAACACAGTGGTGTACCGCCTGCGAAAGGCAAGTTCTCTTACAGGACTTGATCTTTCGTCTCCGAAGGATCTCGTGCAAGTCGCCATGGCGCTGGGAGCGCGTCGCGCAATCGGAATGGAGGCGGACTCTTCCCGAATGTGATGCGTCTGCGGTTCTCGGTGAACGAGCCGGAGGCTGGCGATCCGGCCGGGACACATGGCCAGGCGCTGTATGCGGGGCCACCCAGACACGGTTCGAGTGGTCCGCTCATCGACGACCCGGCAGAGCTTGTCGGTTTCGCGAACCCTGAATTGATCTTCGACACCCTGGTCGGGATGGGGCGGGCGGGAACACCTGGATGCAACATCGTGATCTGTAACGACGAGTTGTTGCCGTTCAGCGTTGTCAGCCTTTTCGGTGACGCTGCTGCTCAGATGGGTAATGCGGCGGGTGCGTCGATTCGAGATGCTGGTAGATGACGGTTTCGAACCCGAATTGTTGCCCAATATTTATGTTTAGTCTGTGTGGCGGTCGGTGAACAGTAAATTTGAGTCAAATGATGCAATCGCGGCCAAATATTCGTTACCGTGGGCTGGACAATCGACAATCGGGGGGTTCGGCTACATGGCAAATGTTCGCAGGTCTGTGACGAAGGGTTTGATCGCTGCTTCGGTGATCGCCGCAGCTGGCGTGGGCCTTTCGCCGGCGACAGCGAGCGCCGACATCACACCGACAACGGTCGTCAACGGAATCTTGTCGACAGTCGGCGGCTGCCAGACACCGGTGCGGTCTCTCATCCTTGCGTGCACGAGTGCGGAGACGCTGACGCGCCAGTCTCCGGTATTGCTGGACCTCAATCCGGTGGGCACCAACATCGTCGTGCTGGGCGCCGGTCTTTTCGACGACGGCACGATGCGTCCGATGTTGGTCGACCGACTTCAGGCGGCACTGCAGCTAGCTCGTCAGTACCCGAAGTCTGCGATCATCACGAGCGGTGGGGCGCCGAAGGCCGGAGTGACCGAAGCCAGGGCGATGCGCGAATGGCTCGTCGCCAACGGCGTCGATCCGGGCCGGATCACCGAAGAAGGAACGTCGTGGTCCACGGTGGAGAACGCGCTCAACTCTGCGAGGATTCTCGCTGATCGAGGAGCGACCGGCGTGGTTGTGGTCTCGAGCGCCAATCATGTGGAACGCGCGATGGTGGATTTCAGGGTTGCAGTTCTCGGCCGGATCCCGGTCGCAGGTGTAATCGCTGCGACCTGACGTCAGTGATTGTGGGCGTTGGACTTTCGCCAGTTCATCGGTGACGCGTCGTTATGGACGGCCTCGAGGGCCCGCCCGATTCGTGGATCCATTGCCGCGGTCAACCATGCGTCGAGTCGCGACTGGGTAGTCGCCCCCGATTCGAGTTGGCTCTACAGCGCAGCTGTTCTCGTGTCAGTCCTTGGCCTGGCCGAGTCGATGTAAGAGGGCGGTCAAAGTGGTGATGTCATCGGTGTCCCACTGTGCCAAGCGAGCGCGCCAGCGTTCGAGCTGCTGGGTGCGGTAAGTCGTGAGCTTCGTTCGCGCCTCGGGCGTCAGAGCCACCAGCTTTGCGCGGGCATCGTCGGGATCGGGAATGCGTTCGACCAGGCCAAGCCGTGCTGCTGCATCGATCTGCCTGGTCAGCGTCGACTTCTCGATGTTGAGTATCGAGATCAGGTCTGCCATCCGAACAGCCTCGGACCGGCTCAGGATCACGAGAACGTGGTACAGCGCGGGGTCGAGTTTGGGATGAATCGCGCGTGCGTCGTCACGCGAGCGCGCACGTCCCTTCTGCCACATATCGGTAAGTTCCAGCTCCAGGCCGGTGATCGGATCTGAAACCACAGGTCTTCCTCCCCTTGATGCAATTTGTTCCGGTGTTCATCAAACCAGAACGGGAAGGTGTGTGAATTCTGTGAACCTCCGCTTAGCGAAAGGTACGTTCGGCGCACTGAAGGCGCTGAACGTACCTTTCGCTCGGAAGGTGGGGGGTCAAGCCACCGCATACGCCCGCACGCACGTGTTCAGGTCGCGGGTGAGATCAGCCGCTGTACTGGTCGGTGAACCGAATTTCACGACGGACCCGTCGCTCCCGTGGAACAACAGCGTCGGAAACGAAGTAGCACCGAGTCTGCGTGCACGGGCGAAATCCGCGCGGGCGGCGTCCTTCGAAGCGGCGGTGAACAGGGAAGACACTGCGGCAGATGGGTCGAGTCCGAGCGATTTCGCCACGGCTCGGTAGGTCTCGGGATCGGAAAGACTGCGGCCGTCTCGGTAGAACGCGATCTGCATGGCCTCCGCGATGTCGAGTGCGCGTGTCGGGTCCTGCTCGCGCAGCGCGGCGAGTCCGATCGCTGCATCCGTCGAATCCATGACGAACCGCCCGTCAGAGACCAGTTGTGAATATCCGTCACCGAAGACAGCGCCGGTCTGGGCTGCGATGGTGGCGTTGGCTGATTTCAGGTACGGAGCCGAAGACATGGGTGCAACGCGCTCCCCGGTGAACAGCCCGCCGCTGACCACGGACAAGTCGATGGAATCGGCATTTTGACGGACGAGTTCCGTCAACGCCGGGCCGAAGCCGAAACACCACCCGCAATAGGCGTCGAAGACGTAGGTGAGTTGCGTTTTGCCTGCTGTTTTCGAGCCTGTTGGTTGCATTGTTGGTTCCTATCCGAGCGCGAACTGATTGATACTCTGACGGTATGTCGCATTCGGGTATTCGGTCACGGTGAAGATGAGTCCCGAACTAGTGAAAAACAGACAAGTACCCGTCCGGGACGTCGGGTACGCGTCTTCGGTGGCTGACGTGACCGAGATCGAAGTACTCAGCCTGGACACCATTCGCATCAACGGGGGTAGTGCAGAGTTCGTCGGCCCCCAACGCCCGCAGTTTCACTTGCTCGCACTGGTGACCGAGGGTTCGGCACTACACACCATCGACTTCGTCAACTACGCGGTGAGCCAGGGGACCGTGTTCTGGGTCAGACCGGGGCAGGTGCAACAGTGGGGGCGAATCCAGGATTTCGAGGCGATGGTCGTTCTGTTCACACCCTCGTCGCTCGATGCCGTCAGCCAGCAGTTGTTGGACGGGAACGCTCACAGTCGGCAGGCAGCGTGGCAGTTGTCCGGCGAGAACCTCGAGACCATCAGCACAGGTATGAAACACCTGAACTTGAATTACGGTTGTCCGGATACTTCTGCGCCGGTCGTTCGCGCGGCCATTCTGCGGCACACGTTGACAGCAATTCTGTTGAAACTGACCCATCTCGGTGGACAGGAACAGAGTTCCGTGCTGGCACACAATGACGTGTTCGAAAGGTTTCATGCCGTTGTCGAACGTGACTTCGCCACGGTCCGTTCGGTTTCGGAGTACGCCAACAAGATCGGGTACTCCGAGAAGACTGTATTGCGAGCTACCCGAGCTGCTGCCGGAATGACGGCAAAGCAGTACATCGATCAGCGTGTGGTGCTCGAAGCGAAACGTCTGCTGTCTTTCGGCACGGACACGGTCACCCAGGTGGCGTCGAAGCTGGGGTTCGACGATTCTGCGAACTTCACAAAATTCTTCGCCACCCGGGTGGGTGTTTCTCCGCTGACCTTCCGTCAGGACGTCAGAGCGCGCTGAACGTCGCCCATCGCGCGTCGGCGCTGTCGAGGGTTCCGATGCTGTTCTGCCCCTTGCCATGTGCGATGCCGTCCAGATCCTGGATGATCCAGTAGATGGCAAAAGGATGGCTGCCGAACCAGAGATCACCGCTGACGTCCAATGCGTGCGCCGGATCGGGTGTCAGGTTGTCGAACAGTGGAGTGTTTCGCACGATGGATGCGTCGTACTGCTGCCCGGAAAGTACGGCGACGGTCTGCGCCGCATGCTCGGGTAGGAGTTCAGGTGAGACGGGCGAAATCGTGCCGGTGTCTTGATTGTTGGTCGCGTTGACTTCAGATACCGGCATGGTGAATCCGGCCTCGGTGACCAGTGTGGAGATGGGAGTGGTCGGTGGCACGGTGAACAGGTTTCCGCTGTAGCCGAGAAGGATCGCAAGGCTCTGGCCGGCAGCCGCGGACTTGACGTCTTCGAGGCCGGATTCCAGCTTTCCGATCATGGCGGTTGCTTCGCTGCCTCGATCGAGCTGTGCTCCAGCTTGTTCGAGCACGTCACGCCACGGCGCCGAGTACGGGAGGACCAAGGTTGGCGCCACGGAATTGATCTGCGCGAACAGGCTCGGTAGTGGACCGGCATTGCTCATCAGGATCTCATCGGGTTCGACGGACGCGATCTCTTCGACGGCGGGGTTGGCGAAGAAAGTCGGCTTGTCGAGAACTTCGACGCCCTGCTCGCGCAGAATCGACTTGGCGACGTCCGATCGCAGGGTGCTGTAGACGACGGTGGGCTTCACGCCGAGTGCGAGTGCACTCAGCCCCGCGTACTCGTCGAGCGCGAGAATGCGCTGCGGTGAGGCCGGAACTTCGACGGTGCCGAGTTCGTGTGTGACGGAGCGAGTTGCAGAAGCGGTTTCGGACTCGGCGGAGTTGCTGCACGCGCTTGCGCCGGCAACGGTGAGGAGAAGCGCCGAGACGATGCCGAATGCGGTTCGGGTGGTGAACATCTGAGGTCAACGATCCATTCGTGGGAAGAAGAAGGACAGGAGGGTGCCGGCCAGCAGTAGGCCAGAGCAGACGAAGAGGGCTTGGGAGTATCCGGAAACCAGTGCTTCGGTCGGTGCGCTGTCCGAGTGCGCCGTCGAGGAAGCGGCGACGCTCACGAGAACGGCTAGTCCGAGTGAACCGCCGATCTGACGCGATGTGCTCAGTAGCCCTGATGCCATGCCGACTTCTTCTGGGGGAGCGTCGGCGGTGGCGACGTTACTGAGCGGCATGAACGACAGACCGATGCCGATGCTCGCCAGAAGCGAAGGCACCAGGATGACGGCCCAGAAGGGACTGTCTAGGGTCATGGTCGAAAAGATGAAAGTTCCGATTGCGGCGACTGCTGTTCCGATTACGAGCAGCGGCCGAACTCCGTAGCGCGGATGGAGTTTGGTGGACGCGAGGATGCCGATTACCAGGCCGAAACAGAAGGGCAGGAATGCCAGGCCGGTGGTGGTCGGTGAATAGCCCAGTCCACGTTGCAGGAAGAGTGAGACGAAGAAGAACGCGCTGAACTGTGCCGCACATACCAGGCACATGATGGCGTTGGCCAGTCCGATTCGGGGTCGAAGCAGGGTGGACAGTCGTACCAGTGGTGTGGCGCAGCGGCTTTCGATCACAACGAAGGCGGTCAGCAGGGCGATCGTGAGCGCGAATCCACCCAGCACGTAACCCGAAGTCCAGGAATGTGATTCAGTGGCAATCACTGTGCCGACAAGGGCGGTGATTCCGGCCGTCGCCAAAATGGCGCCGGGGAGATCGAGGGAGCCGCCTCTAGCGGCTTGGCCGGCCGGCAGGCCACGGGCGCCGGCAACTGCGGCGATCAGGGCCACCGGTGCGCCGGCGAACATCACCCATCTCCAACTGAGCCCTTCGGTCAAAATGCCGCTGAGGACGACACCGAGTGCGCCGCCCAGTGCTGATGACATTGCGCCGATGCCGAACGCCTTGGCCCTGGCGCGTCCGGTGGGAAAGGCCTGACTGAGGGCGGCGAGCCCGGCCGGCGCGATCAGTGCAGCGCCGACGCCTTGAAGCGCCCGAGCTCCGACAAGCATTTCGGCGGACACGGAGAAGGTGCCGACGATGCTGACGAGGGCGAACAGCAGAAGCCCGGAAACCAGAACTCGACGAGTGCCCATCACGTCGCACAGACGACCGCCGAGAAGCAGCAGTCCGCCGAAGGCGAGGGCGTACGCGTTGACGACCCAGGACAACCCGGCGTCGGAAAAGTTCAGCGATTCCTGGATGTCGGGCAGTGCGACGTTGATGACCGACATGTCGAAGGCCACCAGGAACTGCGCTGCCGCGGCGGCTGTGAGGACCAGAGCCGGTGCGGCTATCGCTCGAGTTGTTGTTGTCATTGCAGGTACCTAGTTTGTATACGCGTTCTCATAAGTAGTTAGGTTTACCTTGCTGGCGACTGAGATGCAAGGGGTTCCCCGGGTGAGAGCGTCGTAGCGGGAACGCGCAGAATCGACGGATGGCCGAAAAGATGGAACCGAGATCACCGCGGCTCGGACGTCCCCCGACGATCACGTCGGAGCAGATAGTCGACGAGGCGAAACGACAGCTTCAGACCGGCGGCGCCGACGCGTTGAGCATGCGAGCGTTGGCGAAGTCGCTCGGCACCACGCCGATGGCCCTGTACCGGCACGTGGGCGACAAGGAACAGCTGATCAGCGCGGTGCTCGATGTGTACTCACAAGATCTCGGCGCGCTGGTCCTGCCGCAGGATCAGGTCGAACGGCTTCGCACGATCTTCACCGCGATCTTCGAAAAGCTGGCATCGGAGCGCTGGATCATCGAGTTGCTTCAGCGCGGTGGCCGTGGTGGGAACGGCGCTGTGGTCTTGGTCGATCGGGCGATGGCCGCGTGTGTCGAACTCGGCATGTCGCCGCGTCGCGCTCTGCTGGTCTATCGAGCGCTGTGGAACTACACACTCGGCGCACTGCTCAACATCTACGACACCACGACGCGGCCGGAAGGCAGTGTGTCGCCTCTTGCGGTCAAGATCCGAGAAATCGGCCCCGAGAAACTGCCGGTACTCAGTGAGGTGCTCGAGGACTGGCCGGGAGGGACGACGACTGAGAGTTACTTGGAAGGACTGGAAGTCTTGATCAGCGGATACATGAATTCCGGCTGAGAGTGTTTACAGCAGCCCGTGCCGCGGTGGGATTGTCCCGGACAGTGTCCAGCGGCCGATGTGTTGGACCTTCCACCTCGTCGGATCGTGCAGGGTGTGCGTGCGCGCGTCACGCCAGAACCGCGAGAGGTTCGCCGATTCGCCTGCGCTTCTGGTGCCACCGATCTCGAACAGCGTGCTCGTAGCCGCCAACGACGCCCTGGCGCCGACAACCTTGGCAGTTGCGGCGTCGATGGATGCTAGGGCAGTGGAGTTCTCGGTGGGATCACGACGCGCCACGTCGATCGATCGCGCTGCTTCCGCCAAGAGGGATCGGGCAGCGCGAACCTCGATGGCCGCTTCACCGGCGAGTTGCACGAGCAGTGGATCCTCTACCGCCGTATCGACTTTCGCCTCGAAGAACGGACGCGCTTTTGCAGCGAGTTCGACGGATTCACGCAGTGCAGCCGACGCGATGCCGGTGTCGATCGCGGCGTGCAGGATCTGGGCCTGTGCCCCGTAAGTGGTCGGGTGAGTGAAGAGCGACGTGAAGGGTACGACGTTGAACCGCGGCACCGACACGGATTCGAGTGTCACGGTTCCGCTCGCAGTTGTCTTCTGCCCCATGCCGTCCCAGTCGTCGACGATCGACAGTCCGGGAGTATTCCGGGGTAGGTAGACCGCGGATTTCACTTGTGCGCCGGTCTCGGTGAACTGATCTGCATTGGCGGCACGTACCACGATCCAATCTGCGAAAAGCGCTCCTGTGCAATAGAATTTTCGACCTTCGAGCACAAAGTCTTCCCCGTCGGGGGTGAGAGTGGTGCCGTCGATGTCGATGGTCTTGTTGCCGCGCTCGCTCTGGGCGTTGGCGAACTGCTTACCCGACAATGCCTCGGCGTAGAAGAACTGCTTCTGCTCGTTAGACCCCTGGTACCGGAGCGCTTCCAGGAAAGTGAAGTGGCTGTGCGGAATCTGCGCGATGCTGGGATCGCCCTCGGCGAGTAGACGGAAGACCTCGGCCAACGTCTCGGTGCTCGCGTCGATGCCACCGAACTCCTTCGGCACCGAGAGTCCGAGCAGACCGGACCGCGCCAGGGTGCGAACCTCGTCGTGGGGAAGGAGGCGCTGTGCATCGCGGACGCCGGCACCTGCTGCGAACTCGGCGGACAGCTGTGACGCCACCGAGAGCGCCTCGGCTTCGCTGGTGATGCGGTGCGCGATCTCCTGAATGTCCACAGCAGTCATGCTGCCACCGTTTCACAGTCGTAGCACCCACCCAACACTTACAACCTGTGTGATCGCTACCCTGGAAACCTCTGGGAACTGCATGTTTGCTGGGTTTCATGTCTACTGAACGTATCGCCGACGAGATCAAGTTCGCCTACTGGGTGCCCAATGTCAGTGGTGGTCTGGTCACCTCCGACATCGAGCAGCGGACCAGCTGGGACTACGAGTACAACAAGAAGCTGGCGCAGACCGCGGAGAACAACGGCTTCGAGTACGCCCTGAGCCAGGTTCGTTACGAGGCGAGCTACGGGGCGGAATTCCAGCACGAATCCACGAGCTTCAGCCTTGCGCTTCTCCTGGCCACCGAGAAGCTCAAGGTCATCGCTGCGGTGCATCCCGGACTCTGGCAGCCGGCAGTGTTGGCGAAGCTGGGCGCTACCGCTGACCACCTGTCGAACGGTCGTTTTGCCGTCAACGTCGTCAGTGGTTGGTTCAAGGACGAGTTCACTCATCTGGGCGAGCCGTGGCTCGAGCACGACGAGCGCTATCGGCGTAGCGCCGAGTTCCTTCAAGTTCTTCGAAAGATCTGGACCGAGGACGACGTCGATTTCCGAGGCGACTTCTACCGCATCCACGACTTCACGTTGAAGCCGAAGCCTCTGAACACTCCGGAGCGTCCCAATCCCGAACTGTTCCAAGGTGGTAACTCGGCGGCAGCCCGTGAGAACGCGGGCCGGCATTCGGATTGGTACTTCAGTAACGGCAAGGACTACGACGGAGTCACCGAACAGTTGGTCGACGTTCGCCGGGTTGCTCGTGAGAACGATCGGGAGGTCAAGTTCGGGCTCAACGGATTCATCATCGCCCGCGACACCGAGGCGGAAGCAAAAGACACACTGCGCGAGATCATCGCCAAGGCCAACCGCCCTGCGGTCGAGGGATTCAAGAATGCAGTCCAACAGGCCGGCGCGTCGACCGCGTCCAAGGACGGGATGTGGGCGGATTCGACGTTCGAGGACTTGGTTCAGTACAACGACGGCTTCCGCTCACAACTGATCGGCACGCCGGAACAGATCGCCCATCGGATCGTCGAATATCGCCGTCGCGGTGTCGATCTGATTCTCGGCGGATTCCTGCACTTCCAGGAGGAGATCGAGTACTTCGGGGCCAAGGTGCTTCCGCTGGTTCGTGAACTCGAAGCAGCCGACAGTGACGAGCAGGTGCTCGTCACCGCCGGCTGATTGCCTGATCTCTCAGGACTTCGCGTGGCGTTTCGCCAGCATCCAACGTGAGATCTTCATGTCCCGAGCTTTTCGCTCGATGGTCAGCAGGTCCAGCGGAGCGCTGAACTTCTGAACGGCCAGTGATTTCACACTGCTGAACTCACGCAGCCCGTCAGCTCCGTGGATACGGCCGAATCCGGAATCGCCGACCCCGCCGAATGGCAGGGCGGCGATTCCGGCGAATCCGAGAACCGAATTGACCGTGACGACACCGCATTCGAGCTTCTCGGCAATCGCTCGGCCCTTCGACGAACTCTTGGTGAACACCGAGGCGCCCAAGCCGTACTTCGACGCGTTGGCACGCTCGATACCCTCATTAATGTCGGCGACCTTGTTCACCACGACGCTCGGGCCGAACGTTTCCTCGGTGATCGCCGTGGAATCCTCCGGAACATCCGTCAGGATGATCGGATCGATGAACGGACCGTTGAACGAATCAAGTCCGCCGAGTACAGCTTTCGCGCCGCGACTGAGAGCGTCTTCGATCTGGCCCCGGACTATCGCGGTCTGCTTTCCCAGCGTCATCGGCCCATAGGTCGAACTGTCGGTGGCGCCGGCGTGGGCGTCCCGTAGCGCGGCCGTGAGCTTGGACAGGAAGGCGTCGTACACGGGCGCTGCGACGTAGATTCGCTCGACGCCGGCGCAGGTTTGCCCGCCGTTGCCCACCGCCCCGAACGCGGCGAAGCTCACGGCCGCATCGAGATTGGCGTCGGAGTCCACCAGCATGGCATCCTTGCCGCCGCATTCGGCGACCAGGGGAGTGAGGGTGTCCGCGCAGGCGGCCATCACGCGCTTTGCGGTAGCCGTCGAGCCGGTGAATGCAATCTTGTCGACACCGGACGAACACAGAAGTGCACCGGTTTTGCCGTCACCGGTAATGGTCTGCAGGACAGGGTGTCCAGGTGCCGCGATGTTCCACAACCGGGCCAATTCGACGCCGACCCCTGGTGAAAGTTCGCTCGGTTTGAACACAACGGAGTTACCGGCGGCCAGTGCGTAGCCGATCGACCCCATCGGTGTGTACAGCGGATAGTTCCAGGGGCCGATCACGCCGACAACACCCATCGGCCGGTAGCCGACGGATGCAGACTGGTTGGCGCTGATCAGTCCTGCACCGACGCGTCTGCGGCGCAACACTTTCTGGGCGTTGCGTGCCGCCCAGTCGAGATGTTCGACGGCCAGCATGACTTCGAGAAGGGCGTCGTCGCTGGGTTTTCCGGTCTCGGCGGAAATGATCGCCGCCATCGATTCGGCGTGAGTGGCGATCGCGGCACGAAAATTGCCGAGCACTTTCCGGCGGCCTTGGAATCCGAGTTGATCCCACCACTTCGACGCCGTGCGTGCTGCGGCGACCGCTTTGTCGATCTCCTGCTGATCTGCAATGGGGTGCTGCGCGACCACGGAATCGTTGCGAGGGTCGAGGCTCGCGAAGATGTGATCGTCCGATTTCGGATCTGTCGACGTGGACGTGCTCTGGCGGCCGAGCTGTTCTGTCATGTTCTTCAGATCCTCCACATGTCGGTGCATCACATATATGTGATGTGATTTACTGTGCTGGTAGTCACAGTATGCGTCGGACGGAGCTCCGACAAGCCTCCAGCCTCATCTCACTCGGGAGTTTTCGATGTACATGGATTTCACGCAGGAGCAGTCTGATTTCGCCAAGTCGGTAGCGGCGTTCTGCAAGAAGGAAAGTGGGACCCGCGAGCAGCGAGATCTGCTGACCGATCACGGCGCCCACAATCACAACCAGGCGTTCTACGAGAAGATGGCGGAATTGGGATGGCTCGGGCTGACCGTCCCGGAGGAGTACGGGGGATCGGCCGGAAGCACGGTCGACCTATGCATCTTTCTGGAGGAAGCCGCCAAGGGCATGGCACCGATCGGTGGACTCGGCCCGACCGTCATCACCGGGGCCGCATACGAGAAGTTCGGCAGCCCAGCCCAGAAGGAGGCAGTGCTCGGCGGGATCGTCCGTGGCGCGTCTCAGTCGATCTCGATGTCCGAACCCGAAGCAGGCTCCGACGTGGGAAATCTGAGTTGCCGCGCCGAGAAGGTCGACGGTGGGTGGCTGATCAACGGCCAGAAGACGTGGTGTTCCAACGCGCACTTCGCCGAGAACATCCTTCTGGTGGCTCGCACATCCCGAGGTGAAGGCAAGCACGAGGGCTTGACCATGTTCCATGTCCCGGCCGACATCTCCGGATTGAAGATCAGTGGGATCGACACCATGGGCGGCAAGGAGGTCAACGATCTCTACTTCACAGATACATTCCTGCCCGACGACGCGGTGGTCGGGGAAGTCGGCAACGGCTGGCGTCAACTCATGGCCGGACTCAACATCGAACGCCTCATCCTCGCGGCGATGATGCTCGGGACCGCGCAGCGCGCTTTCGACGACACCCTCGAATTCGTCACCACGCGTAAGCAGTTCGGCCGTCCGGTCGGATCGTTTCAAGCACTTCGCCACAGGATCGCGGATCTCGCCACGGAGATCGAATGCGGCCGTCTGTTGGTCTACAGCGTGGCCAGGATGGTCGACGCCAACCCGACGAAGATGTTCCCGCGGGAAGCGTCGATGGCCAAGCTCAAGCTGACCGAGACTGCCAAGAAGGTCGCGCTCGAGGGGATGCAGATGATGGGTGGGTACGGTTACGCGACTGAGTTCGACATGGAGCATCATGTGCGAAAGACTCTTGTGTCCTCCATTTATGGTGGTACCAACGAGATTCAGCGAGACATCATCGGCAAAACGTACGGACTGTGAGGATCGGTTGTGGCAACGTCTGCACGCACTCGGAGAGCGACATCTGAGCTGAGGAGACGGCCACAGTTGTCGGAGGACGTGGCCAATCACGTTCGCAACCTGATCATGTCCGGCTCGGTCCGTCCGGGCGAGTTCGTCAGGCTGGACGAAACCGCAGCCGACCTCGGGGTCAGCGTCACGCCGGTGCGAGAAGCCCTCGTCGCATTACGCGGCGAGGGGATGGTCGAGTTGGTTCCGCATCGCGGCTATATCGTCTCGCCCCTCAGTCGCCAGGACATCGAAGACATCTTCTGGTTGCAGGGGCAGATCGCGGTCAAGCTGGCCTTGCGGGCGATGAACAGCATCACCGCTGATCAACTGGTGGAACTCTCGGAACTCAATGCCGATTTGCGAGCGGCCGTCGACGCCTCGGATGCAGCTGCGATCGAGCAGTGCGAATTCGAGTTCCACCGCCTGATCAACCGAGCCGCAGGCGGAGCGAAACTGGCGTGGTTCCTGTTCGGCGCGATTCGGTACACCCCTGCTCGTCTCTACGCGACCGATCCCGGCTGGGGTGAGCTTGCGGTATCGAGTCACGACAGCCTGATCGAAGCGTTCGAAAAAGGTGATCGTGAGCAGGTCGACGCGCAGATGGGTCTGCAGTTCTCCGACGGCGCTGCCCGACTGCTGGCGCACCTCGACAACATCGGTATCTGGGACTGAATCAGGAGCTCAAGACGGCGGTAGGGCGGGTGCGAGCAGGATCGCCGCACACTCGGCGACCAGCTCTTCTTCCGTCACGTCGATGTACCCGTCGAGCCATGCACTGAGGGTCTGTGCCAGGCCGCCGACCAGGAACGTTGCCGTCAGGGTCAGATGACCGCTGTCGTTCAATCGGTAGAAGGTCTTGGCGTTGGCAGCCAGGAGACCGATGAATATCGTCGTCGACGCTTGGCGTTTCTCGGCCAGGACAGGGCTCGTCAGGGCGCTGGAGAACAGTAGACGTCCGCGACGGGGATCGTTCGCGATAGTGCGGACGATGTTCGCGATTCCAGCGAGCGCCTTGCCACGTTCGGTCTCGGCGGCGTCCACCGCAGCCTGGGTTGAAACGGCAATATCCGTGATGACGGTGTCGTAGACGGCCGACATCAATGCATCGCGATCGGTGAAGCTCTCGTAGAAGTACCTCGCCGCTACACCGGCCTGCTTGCACACTCCGCGGACCGTCAGTTCGGGTTCGGCCGACCCCATGAGTTCCAGACCGGCCTCGATCAGCATCTCCCGTCGTTGGGCTACGCGGAGCGCGCCGTCGACGCCACCGTACGAACGCGGTTGGTCATTCATGAAGACCATCTTTGCATCCCGAGATTGCTTGACATCTCGGCATTTCAGCGTTTCACTCATCTGAGAACGTGCGTTCGCAGATATGACTTCGAAGGGGTTCTGCCATGACGGTGAGTAGGGATTCGACGGGCGGGCGCGGGGAAACCGAGGCAGTCGGCGGTATCGAAGCGGTCGGCACCAAAGCGATCGACATCGATGCGGAAGTCGAAAAGGCGATGTCCGGTCTCGGACTGTTGGCCGCCGGTGCGAACGTCATCATGCAGTTGGCGCGTCCGGCGGTGGGGTACGGCGTGTATGAGAGCAAGGTCGAGACAGGCCGGTTGGACCGACACCCGGTGAAGCGAACCCGGACGACGCTGACGTATCTCGCGGTCGCGAGCCTGGCGACGGAGGAAGAAAAGAAGCTGTACCGACGCGCAGTCAACGGCTCGCACAAGCATGTTCGCTCCGATGAGAACAGTGCGGTCGAGTACAACGCGTTCGATCCGGAACTGCAGTTGTGGGTGGCCGCCTGCCTGTACCGAGGCTTCGAGGATGTGTACAAAATTCTGTACGGCGATCTCGATCCGATGACCCGGGACGCGTTCTATCAGCGCAGCGCCACGTTCGGCACGACCCTTCAGATGCGACGCGACATGTGGCCGGCGGACCGGGATGCGTTCGAGGTCTACTGGAACGAGAACCTCGGCAAGGTTGCCATCGACGAGACGATTCGTGAGCATCTGTACGGAATCGCGTCGGCGACATTCACGCCGAAGTTGTTGCATCCTGTGGTCGGCCCGTTCAATCGATTTCTCACCACCGGGTTCCTTCCCCAGGCCTTTCGCGACGAAATGCGGCTTCCGTGGTCAGTGCGTCGGCAGCGCAACTTCGACCGATCCATGCGTGTCGCCGCGCTGGTCAATCGGTTCAGTCCGAAGGTTCTGCGGATGTTCCCCTACAACTTCTATCTCTGGGATCTGCGTCGGCGGATCGCCAAGGGAATCCCGTTGGTCTGAGCCGACTCTGGGACTTGAAGTGATTGACACCACAGGCAAACCGGACACATACTCAACATAGTTGAAGTTGACGTCAAGTTTCATCATTCCTGTGGAGGCTGTCAGTGGCGAACATCGAAGGCGTATGTGACCAGCGATTCTCTGGCTTGAAGGAGGCGCTGGCACGCAATCTCGATTCCGGCGAGGACGTCGGGGCAGCGATCGCACTGACGATCGACGGCGAATCCGTCGTCGACATGTGGGGCGGTTGGGTCGACGTCGAGCACACCGCTCCTTGGGTCCGCGACACCGTCACCAACGTCTGGTCCTGCAGCAAGACCGTGACCGCACTGGCCGCACTGATGCTCGTCGACCGCGGCTTGCTGGATCTCGACGCCTCTGTCGCGCAGTACTGGCCCGAGTTCGCCGCAGCAGGCAAGGATCGTATTCAGGTCCGGCAACTGCTGTCTCACACGTCGGGTGTGTCGGGGTGGGATCAACCCTTCACCTTGGAGAACATCTGCGACGACGAGTACGCCACGGCCCGGTTGGCGACCCAAGCCCCCTGGTGGGAACCGGGTACGGCATCCGGATATCACGCCCTCAATTACGGTCACTTGATCGGTGAGGTCGTCAGGCGCATCGACGGACGGACCCTCGGCCGCTTCATCGACGAGGAAATAGCCGGTCCACTCGATGCTGATTTCCGCCTGGGCTTGCCGAAGTCCGAGTACGGGCGAGTCTCGAATGTCATTGCGCCACCGCCGTTGCCGATCGACATCGAGGCACTCGGGATGGACAACATCATGGTGAAGACCTTCACCGCACCGCCGGCTGACGCGACCGGTTCATGGACCGACGGGTGGCGCGACGCCGAGATCGGCGCGGCCAACGGTCATTCGAATGCGAGGGCGCTCGCACGCATCCAGTCGGTGATCGCATGCGGTGGCAAGGTCGGTGACGTCCGTCTGTTGTCGGAAGAGACGATCGACAAGATCTTCGAGGAGCAGTCGTACGGAGTCGACCTCGTCCTCGGTGTGCCGGTCCGGTTCGGCGTCGGATTCGGCTTGCCGACGCCCGAGTCCGTCCCGTTCATTCCGGAGGGGCGGATCTGTTTCTGGGGTGGTTGGGGTGGCTCGCAGATCATCATCGACACCGACAAGCGCATGACGTTCTCGTACGTGATGAACAAGATGGGTCCGGGTCTGCTCGGTTCGGAGCGATCGGCGCAGTACGTAGCGGCGGCCTTTGGCGCCCTGAGTTGATCGGCGTGACAGTGAGCGCGATGCCATGGCCAAATCCTTGCTGAGCAATAGCCGAACCTCGTCGGTTCGCGCCTTGTGGCCAAGTCGGCATAATGTTGGTTTGCCCGTCGTGGCTGACTATGCTGCCGGTTATGCCAGTATGCTCCGGGGGGAAATCAGCTTGTCTGCTAAGTCGAAGTAGGCCCGAAAGTTGTAGCCCCGCATCGGCTGACCGGCGATGAACCGTCTCGTCGAAGTCGTCATGCGCTGGTGGCGGTTGCCGGACCAGTTTTACAGTTTCAGTCGCTACCTCGAGGACCGTGGGCTCTTGGCTTCTCGCCGGGTGCTGGTCGGCGGAACTGCGTTCTGGATGGGGTTGGTGTTGCTGTCGGCGCGATTCAGTGACGCGGGTCCGGAAAGTACGTTCTGGCGAGCGGTCAATCTGACGGTCATCGTGCTGTGCCTCGCCGCGGCACTCATCTGGTGGTTGTTTCCGCCGACGCGGTTGTGGTCGTACATCTTTGTAGTGGGTTCCGACATCGCGATTGCGGCGGCGGCGGCAACCGATTCGGAGCCGCTGGGCAGATTGATCGCGTGTGTCGTGTTTGCGTCGATCGGCGGATACATTGCCTTCTTTCATGATCCGAAACTGCAAGCAGGACACCTGATCTTCGCTTCGGTCATTACAGTGTTTTCGGGGTGGACTCTGTTGTTCGGGCCAACGGCCGACGTCGGGCTGGGGCTGGCGAAGATATCGGTTGTGTTGGCCACGATCATCGTGATTCCCGTTGTGTCGCAAATCGTTCTAGCGGTTCTGGGTTCGGACGCCACCACTTCCGATATCGACCCGTTGACCGGTCTGCTCAACCGTCGCGGATTGGCCCGTCGGGTGAACGACTTGATGGGCGCTCCGGCCACCGAAGCGGACGCACTACTCGTAGTGGTGATCGACCTCGACCGATTCAAGACGATCAACGACGTTCACGGCCATGACGTCGGAGACAGCACGATCATGCGAACTGCACTGCGCATCCGTTTGTGGGCCACCCAGTCCGCCTTGACAGCTCGTATGGGCGGTGACGAGTTCGTCGTGGTCGAGCGGGTGCCGGTCAGCGTGATAGCCAGGTTGGAAGAACAGATCCGCTCGGCGATGGACGGCGCGACCGATGATCCGCCAACGAGTGCCAGTGTCGGAATGGCGGTCCGCGCCGCGCCACGGAATTCGGACGAGTCGGTCGGCGAAGCCTTTGCCGAACTCTTCCGTGTTGCAGATTCGGCGATGTACGAAGCGAAGCGGCAAGGTGGCAACCAGGTTCGCGTGAGCCTGGTCTGATGCGAGAGCTCAGTCGGCGAAGCTCAGACCACGTTCGGCGAGTGCTTCGCGCAGAATCCTCAGGGCTTTCGGACCCATCCCGTGCAAGGTGCCGAGTTCTTTCTCGGACACGGACGTCAGTTGTGCGAGGCGGGTGTAACCCGCGCCGATCAGCGCCCGCTGGGCGGGAGCGCTCGTTTTCGGGAAGTCGGTTTCCACTGTGTCCGGATCCGGTTCTGTCACTGGCCAACTCCTCCGTGTGGGTTTTTCACAGTTTAGCGAGCGTCGTGAACGATTTCGGGTCTGTCGACTTTGTCGAGCGTTCGAGGAAGCGCGCGACCGGCCACGGCAATGCCGATGATCGAGATAGCGGCGAAGGTGAAGAGAAGCAATTGTGCAGAACGAAGCGTCGACGGTTCGCCGATGTTCACCAGCACTCCGGCCAGAGCTGCGCCGAAGGCATTGGCGATCAACTGCACGGTGTTGATGGCAGCCGAGGCCCGCGCACCTTCCCCGGGATCTGCAACAGAGGTCATCGCACCGACTGCAAGATGAGGCCAGGCGATGCCGATTCCGACGCCGGCGACCAGCAGTCCGATCACCCACGCGACCATCGCGCCGGCGCCGGCGTGCTCGGTGAGAAATGCTGCCATGATGCCCAACCCGATCGCGACGAGGATCGGACCGCTGACAACGATTCGTCGCACGATACGAGGGGTGGTGGCCGAGGCGCTCGGGATTTCGCCGAGAGTCCATCCCAGAGCGAGTGCGGCGCCGAGGAATCCGGCGGCGAGCGGTGCCAGTCCGGCAAGTCGTTGGCCGAAGAGTGGAATGAACGTCTCGACGGTCGACGCGACGGCGAGGACGACGATGGTCAGGTACACCCATTTGAGAGACGACGCGTTGAACGTCGACGATGGCAGTACGCCGTGGCCCGAGCGGCGGTCTGCGGCGACAAAAGCGATCAGTAGCAGCACAGCGGCGAGGACCATCCCGGCGGTCGCTGCGAGGTTGGACAGAATTCCGGCGACGCTGACCAACAGTGCTGCGGCGGTGAGCAGTGCCAGTGAGAGGACCGGCACTGGGCTTCTGGTGGTGCGGCCCGGTTCATGCGCTGGCAGGGCACCGGGAACGAGAGCGGCAACTGCAATCGTCCCGATGACCAGAACGCCGAAAGCCCATCGCCAGGCGCCGAATTGAGCAAAGACACCGCCGATCGCGGGCCCGGCGAAAGTGCCGACTCCCCACATCGCCGAGACCAGCGCGGCGCCGCGCGTCCACAGATGTCTGGGGAGCGCGGCGTTGATGACGGCGTAGCCGAGACCGGCCAGCAGGCCACCTCCCGAGCCCTGGATCGTGCGGCCGACCAACAGCAATTCCATGGTCGGGCTGACCGCACACACGACGGTGCCGAGCGCGAAGATCGCGAGGCCGATCAGATAGGCCCCGCGCGGTCCCCTGGCTGCGAGGACGTTGGTGACCAGCATCGAGGAGATGACGGAAGCGATGAGAAAGACCGTTGCGGTCCAGGCATAGTACTGCTGACCACCGATGTCGTCGATGGCAGTCGGAAGCAGGCTGGTCGTCAGGTAGACGTTGGTTGCATACAGCGCGACGCCGCCTGCGAGGACGGTAGCGGTGCCGAGGTATCGACCGCTCAGGAGCTGCCGCCAGGTTCCGGCGGGAGCATCGGTGGGGGAGTGCATGTTGTCGAAGGTAGAATCTCAAGTGCGCTTCAGGTCAATGTTGCGCAGCCATTGGGAGGCCAAATGATCCGCAAGAGTGACGAACTTCTCTCGATCGGTGAGGTATCGGCGCGAACCGGCGTCGCCGTGTCGGCGGTGCGCTACTACGAAACACTCGGTCTGGTTCCTGCGGAGCGGACGGCGGGAAACTTGAGGAAGTTCCCGCGTCACTCGATCCGGCGGGTGTCGTTGATCCAACTGGCAGTCAGATTCGGGATACCGCTTGCTGAAGTTGCCGAAGTTTTCGGGTCGTTGCCACAGGGGCGAACTCCGACGAAGAAGGACTGGCGCAAGATCTCGACGGAGTGGAATCAACGCCTCGAGGATCGCAAGCAGGCTATCAATCGGATGCAGGACGAGCTGACGGGCTGTATCGGCTGCGGGTGTCTCTCACTCAAGACCTGCAACCTCTTGAACCCGGGAGACGAGCTGGGCCGGGAGGGTCCCGGCGCCAGACGTCTCTGAAACTCCTGTCGGTCAGACTCTTTCGCGTGGCCGAGACTGTGCATTCCACCGGCCACCGCGACGCTCGATCTCGATGGGATGCGAGAAGCACTCGCTGATGTTCTGGGTCGTGATCACATTCTCGGCGAGGCCGCCGGCGGTCACGACGCCGTCCTTGATCAGGAGAGCGTGCGTCGTGGTGCTCGGAATCTCTTCGATGTGATGCGTCACGAGGATGCTGGCAAGTGACGGGTTCTGATTGCGGAGGTCGTCCAATGCCGTCAAGAGTTGTTCGCGTGCAGCCAGATCCAGCCCGGTCGCCGGTTCGTCGAGCAGGAGCAGGCGCGGTTCGACCATGAGTGCGCGGGCGATCAGGGCTCGTCCCCGTTCACCTTGGGACAAGTTGGGCCACAGTGCGTCCGAACGCGGACTCATTCCGAGTAGATCGATCAGTGCGTCGGCATGAGCCTCTTGCTCCGGCGTCGGCGACCACCGCGGCATTACCTCGGTGGTGTTGGTGAGGCCGGTGATCACGACGTTGCGGACGGTGATCGGAATTCCGATCGTATGACGAGGGTTGACGTGCCCGATGTCCATTCGCAGTTCCCGCATGTCGACGCGGCCCAACTTGTGGCCGAGGACGTAAACGGAACCGCGAGTCGGGTGGGCGGTTGCTCCGAGCAGGCTCAGAAGCGTGCTCTTGCCCGCGCCGTTCGCGCCGAGGAGGACCCAGTGTTGTCCGGGTTCGATCGAAATGTTGATGTCTTTCAACAAGTATCGGCCGTCGCGGACGAGATCCACGTGTTCGGTCGACAGAACTGTGCCGGTGGGGTGCTGCACGAGAACTAACCTCTCTTAGGCGTCGAGCACACGTAGGCGTCGTAGGACGGTGTCGATGTTTGCTCGAGTTGCCGCTACCGCGGCTTCTGGATCGGCGTCTTGAAGGGCCTCGACCAACTGATCATGGGCATGTGAGGTGTCGGGGACGCCGGCCTCGTGGGCCACCATCTCGACGAGGGATTCACGAAGGAGTGGACGCACCGACTTGAAAAGCGAGAGCAGAACTGCGTTTCCGGACAGCCGAACGACTTCGGTGTGGAAGTCGAGGTCGACGTCGACGAACTTCTCGACATCACCCTCGAAATGACTGTGTCGCATGGTTAGTCGCCTCCGCAGGCCGTCGAGGTCCTCGGGTTGTACCCGCTCCGCGGCCAGCCTGGCGGCCTCGATCTCGAGTGCGCGACGCACTTCGAAGACCTCGAGGATCCGCGAGCGTCGAAGAAGTTTGGTGAATTCGTCGACGTGCTCGAGTTCGGACGCGGCAGCCACGAAGGTTCCGACGCCGTGTCGGACTTCGAGTAGTCCGTCGCGAGCGAGGAGGCGGATGGCCTCGCGAATCGAGGAACGCCCGACGCCGAGTTCGACGGCGAGCGCCGCCTCGCTCGGTATGCGCTCGGACGGCGCCCACGTTCCTTGCATGATTCGCCCGCGCAGCAACTGTTCGAGTTGCGGTACCAGTGGGCCACTGCGAAGTGTGAATCCTGTGTGGTCGTCGGACACGGCTTGCCTCTCGTGGGGGTACCGACAGGGTAGCAACTCGTCAGACGTCTGAGGACTCGGCTTGACGGTGTGTCGCAGCGGCGCTCACGCGGTCGATGCCGTCAGTTACGGGTGACGCCGAGAAGCAGTGCGATCAGGTCGAGGGCCGTCTCGATCTCCGCTTTTTCCCGCCCGAGTAGAGGCGCGTAGAGGTGTACGTCGCAGATGCGAACGAGAGCTTCGCCCAGCACTTGTGGCGAAAGCGTGATCGTCAGCTGGCCGGCGTCGACCTGGGATTGCAGGATTTCGGCGGTGATGGAGGCGGAGATCGATTCGATGGAACCGGGCATCATCGCGAGTTTGATGAACACCATCGGTTCACGTTTGGTCAGCGCTCGCAGTTCGGTCGACGATTCCACCGATCGCATGACGCGGCCGAATACGTCGAGGATGTACTCCGGACCTTGACCCGACGCCTGTGACATCGCCTTCCGGTATGTCCGTTCTGTGGCCTCGGCCAGCACTGTTCCGAGCAGTTCGTCGCGGTTGCCGACCCAGCGGTAGAGCGTCGCGCGGCCTACTCCGAGACGTTCGGCGAGCAGTGACATGTCGAGTGGTTCCTCCGCGAGGTACATGCTCGCGGCGGTGTCGATCGCGCGTCGGCGTTCGAGGTCGGTAGGCATCGGGACATTCTCTCCGGTTGTCCGGTACTGCACAATTTCGGCGGTCGAACAGAGGTGGGCTTCGGGTGGATCGAGCCTATTGACGAACCAAGCGACGTGAGACACACTAGCTCATTGTCTCATGTTAGTGATGGCGATCACAGTCAGGGGTTTGATCGATGAGTTCAGTACAAACCGTTCGTGGGCCGGTGGACACAGCCGATCTGGGGAAGGTGTTGATGCACGAGCATGTCTTCGTTCTGGGTGAGGAGATGCGTCAGAACTATCCCGACTACCCGGAGCCTTGGGACGAGGAGGCTCGAGTAGCCGATGCAGTGACCAAGCTGTCCGAACTGAAGTCGCGAGGGATCAGCACGATCGTCGATCCCACGGTCATCGGACTCGGTCGCTACATCCCGCGTATTGCGCGGATCAACGAGCAGGTCGACCTCAACATCATCGTGGCGACCGGTGTCTACACCTACAACGACATTCCGTTCCAATTCCATTACACCGGTCCAGGTTTGCTGTTCGACGTGCGCGAGCCGATGGTTGATCTATTTGTGAAAGACATCAAGGACGGCATTGCCGGCACAGACATCCGCGCGTCGTTCCTCAAGTGCGCCATCGAAGAACCTGGTCTGACTCCCGGCGTGGAGCGTGTGATGCGAGCGGTCGGTCAGGCGCAGGTCGAAACCGGTGTACCGATCACGGTTCACACGAACCCGCACACGGAATCGGGCCTCGTTGCGCAGAAGGTTCTGGCCGAGGAAGGTGCAGATCTGAGCAAGGTCGTCATCGGGCACTCGGGTGATTCGACCGACCTGGACTACCTGTGTGCACTTGCCGATGCGGGCTCGCTACTCGGGATGGATCGTTTCGGTCTCGATGTTCTGCTCCCGTTCGAGGAGCGGGTGAACACTGTCGTGGAACTGGCCCGCCGTGGCTATGCCGAGAAAATGGTTCTGGCACATGATGCCTCGTGCTTCATCGACTGGTTCTCGAGTGAGGCCAAGGCGGCCGCAGTACCGAACTGGAATTTCACCCACATCAGCGATCAGGTCATTCCCACGCTGCTCGAACGTGGCGTCACCGAGGATCAGATCAACACCATGCTGGTGGACAATCCACGTCGGTACTTCGAGAGCTGAGTTATGACCAACGCTTACGAGAGCCTGCCGTGGCTCGCCAATTACGACGCCGACACTCCGCCGAACGTAGACATCGAGCATGCCAACGCCCTCGCGATGTTCCGTGCGTCGCTGGAGCGCGATCGCACCGCCCCGATCATCCGGTACTTCGACAGGACCATCAGCTTTGCCGAGCTCGACGAGATGTCGGACGCGCTCGCCGTAGCCCTCGCCGAGGATGGAATCGGGTTCGCAGACAGAGTTTCCTTTGTCCTGCAGAATATTCCGCAGTTTGTGATCGCGACGGTCGCGGTCTGGAAGCTCGGCGCCGTCGTCGTTCCGGTCAATCCGATGTACCGGGACCGTGAGCTGTCCACCGTACTCGCCGACAGCGGCGCGGTAGCAGTCATCTGTCTCGAGTCCTCGGCCGAGACCGTGGCTACTGCGTCCGAGGGCACCGCAGTGAGACGGGTGGTCACCACGTCGGAACTGGATTTTCAGTCGCGCGACGATGAACGGATCTTCGGTTCGGCGTCCAGGATTCGTCATGATGGATTTCCGGATCTACTGGAATTGATCGAGGCTCGTCGAGGGCAGAAGCCCGAGAAGGTCGATCTTTCCCCGGAAGACCTTGCCTACCTTCCCTATACGTCAGGGACAACCGGCCCGCCGAAGGGGTCGATGAACACGCACGCAAATGTCGTGTTCGCAGCGCAGATCTATCGGGACTGGTTGGGGTTGCGCCCCGGCGGCGCGATGTTCGCGGTGGCGCCACTGTTCCATATCACCGGGTTGATCGGGCACGTCGCGGCTCCACTCCTGGCAGGCGCGCCCACGATTCTGACCTGCCGATTCCATCCCATCGTTGCAGCGGAGTCGATTTCGGAGCATCGGGCTACCGCGATCATCGGAGCGATCACCGTATTCATCGCGTGGACGGACAGCGCCGCAGTCTCGAAGGAATCGTTGAGCAGTCTCGAATCGGTGTATTCGGGTGGCGCGCCGATCCCGCATGCGGCGTTGGAAGCGTTCCGGGCGAAGTTCGGTCACTACATTCACAACGGCTACGGGCTGACCGAGACGAACAGTCCGGCAATCGTGGTACCGAACTCTCGTGAAGCGCCGGTGGATCCGTCGTCGGGCGCCGTTGCCGTCGGTGTTCCGGTATCGAACACGTACGCCGAGATAGTGGACGAGAACGACAAGCCGGTATCGATCGGCGAGTACGGCGAGATCATGGTCTCCGGTCCGCAGGTCGCGCTCGGTTACTGGAACAAGCCGGAGGAAACTGCACATGCCATGCCGGGCGGGCGTTTTCACACCGGAGACATCGGATTCATGGACAGTGACGGTTGGTTCTACGTCGTCGACCGGATGAAGGATCAGATCAATGCCTCGGGCTTCAAGGTGTGGCCGCGCGAAGTGGAAGATGTTCTCTACGAACACCCTGCGGTACGGGAAGCTGCCGTCGTCGGTGTCATGGATCCATATCGCGGCGAAACTGTGAAGGCCTTCGTGTCGTTCAAGGCAGGATCGGAAGCGACCACCGAGGATCTGGTCGAGTTCTGCAAGGAAAGACTTGCAGCATACAAGTATCCGCGCATCGTCGAGATCATGAACGACCTGCCCAAGACCGTGAGCGGAAAGATTCTGCGTCGCGAACTGCGGGTACCGAACTAGATCCACCTGACAAACGAATTGCCGGCCGCCGACAGGGTGAGCCGGCTGTTCGTCGTGGAACCGTCCGGATGCCGATAGGGAATTAAGTCCCTTATGCGGCAATGCATTTCAGTGATTGACATCACTCTTTTCGTGTCGCAGACTGATCGCAACGCCGCAGAGTTGAAGTTGGTGTCAGTTTCTACTTCTGGCCCGGTTTCACTTCTCAACTTCCGGCGCGACGAGCGTCCGACCCATCGAGGAGTAACCCATGACGAGATCGGCAGTGGATTCGAGCACGCAGGCAGGGGGCCTGTCCGATCAGGAACGGAAGAAGAAGAAGGCGCACCGCAAACTTCTAGGCGCGGGACTGCTCGGCAGTTCCATCGAGTGGTACGACTTCTTCTTGTACGGAACGGCTGCAGCACTGGTCTTTCCGCATGTGTTTTTCCCTGATTCCTCGGCACTGATGGGCACCCTGCTCTCGTTCAGTACGTTCTGGGCCGGGTTCGTAGCTCGTCCCATCGGCGGATTGGTCGCGGGGCATTACGGTGACAAGTACGGACGCAAGCCCGCGGTGGTCACCTGCCTGCTGTTGATGGCTGTCGCAACCTTCCTGATCGGCGCGATTCCGAGTGCTTCTGCGATCGGCGTCGTCGCTCCGATCCTTCTTGTGACGCTGCGATTCATTCAGGGTCTTGCCTGCGGTGGTCAGTGGGGTGGAATCGTCCTTCTTCTCACCGAATCCGCGAGTCCCAAGAAGCGTGGTTTCTCAGGCACTTTCGGTCAGATGGGTGTCTCCTTCGGTGTCGTCCTGGGCAACCTGGTCTTCCTCGTCGCGACCGCGACTATTTCCAACGACGCGTTCCTGAGCTGGGGTTGGCGGGTTCCGTTCTTCGCCAGTGCGCTGCTCTTCCCCGTAGTTCTGTACATCCAGACGAAGGTCGAGGACACGCCGGAATTCCTCGAGCTGCAGGAAGACGCCAAGAAGAATCAAAAGGACGTCGTCGTTCAGGCTCCGTTGGCCCAGGCGCTCAAGGATCACTGGCGCAAGATCCTGCTCGGCTGCGGACTGCTCGCTGCCACCAATGCGCTGTTCTACATCAGCATCGCCGGCGTGCTCAGCTACGGCACAACCGAACTGGGGTTGAAGCGGAACTCGCTGCTCATCATCTCGCTCCTGAGTGCGTTGCTGACCGTCGGAGTGGTGCTGTGGTCCGGAAAGATGTCGGACAAGATCGGTCGTCGTCCGATGATCCTGATCGGCGCTGCGGCGATCGTGGTGTGGGCGTTCCCGTACTTCTGGTTGATCAACACCAAGTCCCTGCCGCTGTTCTTCATCGCAGTCACGGTCGGTAGCGTGTTCCAGTCGATGACCTACGGACCGATCGCGGCATACATGGGTGAGCTGTTCGCACCCAATGTGCGTTACTCGGCAGCATCGTTGGCCTACCAGTTGGCCGCGATCACGGTCAGTGGTGGAACCCCGTTCATCATGACCGCGCTTATCGCGAAGACCGGAACCACGACGTGGGTTGCCGTGTTCGTAGCACTCATGGGCTTGGTGACCTTCTTCAGTGCCTGGGTACTGAAAGAGACCAACCCGAAGGAAGTTCGGGACGATCCGAACGCCATTCCCGGCGCGCATCTCTACGCCAAGTAACACCTTCGGTTTCGAACAGACGCCCGCTACCGGTCACCGGTGGCGGGCGTCTGACGTATAACTGGAGCATGGCTGCAGCACGCACAGGCTCCGAAGATGCTTCGTCGACAGTGTCACGGGAACTTCCTTCCACTCAGCGTGGTTTGCGTACGCGTCGAACATTGATCGATGCGGCTCGCACCGTCTTCGAACGGACCGGTTATCTGGACTCGCGTCTGATCGACATCACGGTGGAGGCGCAGTGCTCAGCCGGCACCTTCTACACCTACTTCGCGAGCAAGGAAGAGATCTTCGCGGCAGTGATGGAGCTGGCGCGCGAAGACATGATGCATCCGGGCATGCCGCACACTCCGAAAGGCGCCGATCCCGCTGAGGTCATCGCGGCGAGTAACCGCGCATACCTCGAGGCGTACCGACGGAACGCGAAGCTGATGGGACTGCTCGAGCAGGTCGCAAGCATCGATCCGGAGTTTCGGGTTCTCCGCCTCGAGCGCGCTGACGCGTTTGTTCGACGCAACGCGCGCAGTATCGAGAAGCTGCAGAAAGCCGGTCTGGCGGACGCGAATCTGGATCCGCTACTGACGTCTCGGGCACTCTCCGGGATGATCAGTCGACTTGCGTTCGGGTACTTCGTATCCCGCGGCGGTGAGGACGGCGCCGCCGGAGTGACCTTCGATGGTCTGCTCGATACAGTCAACCGGTTGTGGATCAACACTTTACAATTCTCGTTACACCAAAATTGATATTGACGCCGGGTTCATGTTTGGTGTCTGATGGAGGAATGACACCCACGCGTACGGCAGTGCTCGTCGATTTCGGTGGAGTTCTCACCTCCAGTGTTCTGCAGGCCTTCGCGGACTTCGGGGCCACGCTCGGCGGTGACCCGCGCCTTCCGCTGACCCTGCTCTCCCGCGACGACGTCTCGAAGAAGCTGCTCTCCGACCACGAATCCGGAAAGATCGACCAGGAAGCCTTCGAGGCAGGATTCGGGGAACGTCTACGTGCGCACGGCGCCGTCGTCGACAGCGCGGGGCTGGTCGACCGGATGCAGGCCGGGCTGATTCGAGACGAGGAGATGGTGCGTCTGCTCGCAGATGTTCGGGCGGCGGGACACCCTGTTGCGCTCGTGTCGAATGCTTTCGGGCGTGATTGTTATGCGGGATTTGTCCTCGAGGACCTCGCTGACGAAGTGGTGATCTCCTCGGAAGTCGGGATTCGTAAGCCTTCTCGTCAGATCTACACCATTGCGTGTGAGCGTCTGGGCATCGCGCCCGACGACGCCGTGATGATCGACGATCTGCAACAGAACCTCGACGGTGCGGCCCGGTTGGGGATCGCTGGCATTCTCCACACTGACGCGGAAAGTACTCGCAGGCAATTGGAATCGACGTTCGGACTACTGCCCACGCAGTGAAACTGTAGGTTGCTCGATAATACTCGAATACTGCCGGAACACTTTTGGAGGAATGAATGATTGCTGTCATCGCGGATATCACCGTCAAGGACGGAAGCGGCGAGCAGTTCGAAGCCGTAGTCGCCGAACTCGCAGAGAAGGTGCGCACGGAAGAGCCCGGAACGGTTCTGTATCAACTGATCCGCTCGAAGACGGATACGAATTCCTACAAGTTCATGGAGCTGTATCAGGACGGCGCTGCCATCAAGGCGCACGGAACGTCCGAGCATTTCCAGGCTGCCGGAAAGGCGATGGCGCCCTTCCTGGCCGGTGCCCCACAGATCGAGTACTTCGACGCTCTCTGAGCGCATGGACCGGGCTCTCTGAACTCGTGACCAGGTGAGCCCCGGCGAAATCTCGCCGGGGCTCATCTGTTTTCAGTTCTGCTTCTGCGCGACGAGTTCGGACCGGTCGATCGATCGCTTGAGGATCTTTCCCGTCGACCCTTGGGGAGTGTGTCGATGAACTGGACGACCCTGGGAATCTTGTAGGCGGACAGGCGTTCCCGAGCCCACGACGTGAGGGCATCTGCTTCGAGGTCGGCGCCTGGGCGCACGGCCACCACTGCAGCAACCTCCTCGCCGTAGTAGTCGTCAGGGATGCCGATCACCGCAGCTTCGATGATGTCGGGATGCTGGTAGAGCACCTCTTCGACTTCGCCCGGATAGACGTTGTATCCACCGCGGATGATGAGGTCCTTGACGCGGTCGACGATACGAAGATCCCCCTCGGTATCGGTCTCACCGAGGTCTCCGGTGCGGAACCATCCGTCGTCGGACAGAACGGCGGCAGTGTCGTCCGGGCGCTTCCAGTATCCTTTCATGACCGTCGGCCCCTTGATGAACACCTCGCCCACTGTGCTTGCCTCGCAGACATTTCCGTCGTGATCACGCACCTCGACCTCGGTGCGCGGTACGGCGCGGCCGGTGTAACCGATCTTTGCAACGCGGTCGATACTGTTGAAAGTTCCGAACGCGCTCGTCTCGGTCAGGCCGTAGCCCTCGAGGATCGTGCAGTTGAAACGTGCTTCGAAGGCGCGTGCCACCTCGCCGGGCAGTGACGCACCGCCGGAGATCGCGATCCGCAGTTGTTCGAAGTCGGAACTGTCCACGTCGGCGGCGGCGTGCAGCATGGCATTCCACATGGTGGGCACGCCTGCCATGATGGTGAGCTTGTCCCGACGCACCAGATCGAGCATGGCGGCGGGGTCGAACCGGGCGAGCAGGGACAGTGATCCGCCGCCGGTGAAGGTTGCCATCATGACCGAACCCTGGCCGAAGATGTGAAAGAGCGGCAGTCCGGTTCCGGTGCGGTCCGAAGGGTTTCCGCGGCTGCTCTCGGCGCCGATCTCACCGGCAGACAACAGATTCCCGACTGTCAGCTGAGCACCCTTCGGACGTCCGGTGGTGCCGGAGGTGTAGAGAATCGCCGTGGTGTCTGCTGCGTCGCGGTCGACCACCGTTGCCGGTGGATGGTCGGCCTTCGCCGATTCTTCGGTGAGCGCCCACACCGGGACGCCGCGCGCACTCCCTGCATCCTGGACTGCGGGACCGAGCTGATGCCAGGCGATGGCCAGGGATATCTCCGCGTCGTCCAGTACGTACTCGACTTCGGGTTGCGCCGACATCGTGTTGATGGGCACCACGACACAACCTGCAGCCTGAATCCCCATGTACGCGGCGATGAATTCCGGCACCGACGGCGCCGCGAGCAGAACCCGGTCGCCGATGCTCAACCCTTCGTCGCGAATGCGGCCGGCGAACGCCAGAGACGCGTCGTGGAGCTGTCGGTAAGTCCAGTGATTATCCGTGCCGCGAATTGCAATATTGTCCGGAGTGGCTTCCGCATGACGGGTCACCGGGTCGAGAACGCTAACCATGGTTCTGCCTTTCGGGAGGAATCGACCGATTGTGTGTCCTGGGTCTCACCAGAGCGTACACTTGAATCCGGCGTCAACATCGAGTCTGCTGGGATTGTCCCGCAAATGATGTTGATCGGAAGGATGAGGAGCGCACCGTGCTCGACGACGAATCGCGAATTGCCGCCTTACCGGTGGCTCCGCCCGCGCTGCTCCGGGATCGGCCCACTACTGAGCGGGGAACTCGTACGCGCGCAGCATTAGTAGCCGCTGCCCGTACGGTTTTCGAGCGCAGCGGCTATCTCGACGCCCGCCTCATCGATATTGCCAAAGAAGCCGGCTGCGCGACGGGATCGTTTTACACGTACTTCGCGAACAAGGAAGAGGTATTCGCCGCCGTCCTCGAGGTCGCGCGAGACGACATGATGCACCCAGGCATGGGGCGTGTTGCCGGCGCAGACGATCCGTACGCCGTGCTCGAGGCAAGTAATCGAGCGTATCTGGCCGCGTATCAACGCAATGCAAAATTGATGGGTCTCATGGAGCAGGTTGCCCACATCGACCCGGAGTTCCGGAAGTTCCGCAGCGAGCGTGCCAATGCGTTCATTCGCCGTAACGCCCGCGGGATCGCCGATCTGCAGTCCCGCGGGATCGCGGATACGACGCTGGATCCGATGACGTCGTCAATTGCTCTGTCCGGCATGGTGAGTCGCCTCGCCTACAGTCTGTTCACCCTCCGTGAGGGTGAGGTGGACGGGCGTTCGCCGGAGTTCGATCAGATTGTCGCCACGGTGACCGACCTGTGGGCGAACGCTCTCAAGTTCCCTGCCCGATCCTGATGTGGCGGGTCGCCCCGGCTGCATCGATGTTCGAGCGGCCGGGGCGTACCAGTCTCGGTTCAGCTCTTTCCGGTTCAGCTCTTTTCGACGACGCGAGCGACAGATTCGGCGACGACGACGGGCTTGTCGGAACCTTCCCGCTCGACCACCTGGCTCATCTTCACCTGGATTCCGCCGGGCAACTGCTCCGCGGACACGACGGTTGCGCGCATGCGGACCCGGGATCCCACGGGAACGGGAGCGGGGAAGCGCACCTTGTCGTAGCCGTAATTGAGGCTGTGGGCGAAGCCGTCGAAGTGGATGAGTTGGTAGGAGAACTGGGGGCCCAGCGAGAGGCTGAAGAGTCCGTGCGCGATGGTGCTGCCGAGCGGGCTCGATGCTGCTCGTTCCGGGTCGACGTGAATCCACTGATGATCGTTTGTGGCTTCGGCGAACGCGTTGATGCGCTCCTGGGTGATGTCGTACCACTGCGTCGGGCCAAGTTCCTGGCCGATGAGCTTCTCGAGCTCGGCGAAGGTGGACGGTCGGACGGGCAATTGGTTTTCAGTCATCGTTGATCCCTTTACTCGCAGTTCAGGAGGACGGAACGGGCCGTTCGGGTGACCGTCACGATTCGACGGTTGAAACTGACGCCGGATTCAACTATACATGAGGGGAGACGTGGATCACTGTCAGCGCGTAGGTATGACGCAAGCGAGAGGAATCGCTCATGAAGGTTGCCCAGAAGGTAGCAATTGTCACCGGTGGCGGCGGGGGGATCGGCGGTGCGCTGGCCGAGCGACTGGCTGCCGAGGGCGCTCGCGTCGTAGTGGCCGACCTCGACGGAGCGGCGGCGTCAGCGGTAGCCGAGGCGATCAACGCAGAGCATCCCGGAGCGGCCGTGTCCGCGGGTGGCGACGTCTCCGACGAGACGGTCATTGCAGGCCTGATCGCGCAGGCGGAGAAGGAATTCGGCCCGGTCGACCTCTACTTCGCCAATGCCGGCGTCACCGGAGGCATGGGCCTCGACATCAGTGAGGACGTCTGGGACACGACGATCGACGTCAACGTTCGCGCCCACATTCGTGCCGCCAGGCTCCTCGTCCCCGGTTGGACCGAGCGCGGGGAAGGCTACTTCATCAGCACTGCCTCTGCTGCCGGCTTGCTCAGTCAGGTCGGGTCCGCCGCGTACTCGGTGACCAAACATGCCGCGGTCGCGTTTGCCGAGTGGCTATCGATCACCTACGGAGATCAGGGCGTTCGCGTCAGTTGCCTGTGTCCGATGGGCGTCAACACCAAGCTTCTCTACGAAGGCGAGAACTCCGGCGATCCGGTCGGCAAGGCCGCAACCGGAGCAGTGCTTGCGGCCGGCAACGTTCTCGAGCCTGCTGAATGCGCTGAAATCGTCCTGGCCGCAGTAGATGCCGAGCAATTCCTCATCCTTCCGCACAAGAACGTGCTGGACATGTACCGGCAGAAGGGCGCCGACTACGACCGTTGGCTGCGCGGGATGCGTCGGTACCAGGCGTCGCTGCTCGCGGGAACGCGATGACCGAGGAACTCGTCCTCTCCGAGCAGAGAGGAGCGGTGCTGGTCCTGACATTCAATCGGCCCCGCGTCCTCAACGCGTGGACCAACGAGCTCGAAGATCAGTATTACGACCTTTTGGCCGCAGCAGACGAAGATCCCGGTGTCCGAGCAATTGTTGTCACCGGCTCCGGCCGAGGATTCTGCTCGGGGGCTGACCTCGGCAATCTGAAGAACGTCGGCGACGTCTCCGAAAGTGATCTGGTCCGACCGCGAGACCGTGATTTCCCGACCACCATTCGCAAGCCGCTGATCGCTGCCGTCAACGGCGTCGCCGCAGGGCTCGGAATGGTCGAGGCTCTGTATTGCGACGTTCGTTTCGGTTCGAGCGCAGCACGATTCACTACCGCGTTCGCGCGTCGAGGCCTCATTGCGGAGTACGGCATCTCCTGGATGTTGCCCCGATTGGTCGGTCACAGTCGAGCAGTCGATCTTCTGCTTTCCAGCCGGATGGTGGATGCCGACGAGGCGTACCGCATCGGTTTGATCGACCACCTGGTCACCGGCGGTGACGTTCTGGATGCGGCGATTGCTTACGCCGAGGACATCGCGGCCAACTGCTCGCCGACGTCCCTCTCCGTCATCAAATCTCAGATGAGTGCCGACGCGCACTCGACCTTCACCGATTCCGCCAGGCGTGCGGAATCATTGATGCTGAATGCATTTCACGGCCCGGATGTCGTCGAGGGCGTCAACAGCCATCTCGAACATCGAGCCCCCAATTTTCCTTCCCTCTCTGTCAGGAGTTCACATGTCAGTGTTTGAGTTCTCGGATCGCACCAAGAAGTACCAGGCCGAACTGCTCGATTTCATGGACAAGCACGTTTACCCGGCCGAAGCGGTCTACGAAGAGCAGATGCGTGAGTCCGGTAACCCGCACTTCCAGCCGCCGATCATCGACGACTTGAAGAAGGAAGCCAAGGCGCGCGGGCTGTGGAACCTGTTTCACCCGCATCCCGAATGGGGCCCCGGCCTGACCAACCTGGAATACGCACCGCTCGCGGAGATCATGGGCCGCAGCCACCTGGCTTCCGAAGCCACCAACTGCGCCGCTCCGGACACGGGAAACATGGAGGTGCTCACGCTCTTCGGCACCGACGAGCACAAGGAGAAGTACCTCAAGCCGCTGCTCGAAGGCGAAATCCGTTCTGCTTTCGCGATGACCGAGCCCGAGGTTGCCAGTTCCGACGCCACCAACATCCAGCTCCGTATGGACCGTGATGGCGAAGAGTACGTACTGAACGGCCGTAAGTGGTTCGCTTCCAACGCTTTGCACCAGAACTGCAAGGTTCTGATCGTCATGGGCAAGACCGACTTCAATGCCGCCACCCACCGTCAGCAGTCGATGATGGTCGTTCCGATCGATGCTCCCGGCGTCACGATCCTGCGCAACCTGCCGGTCTTCGGCTACCAGGACCGCGAAGGACACGGCGAGATCACTTTTGAGGACGTGCGCGTGCCGGCCAAGGACATTCTCGCCGGCGAGGGCGAAGGATTCGCGATCAGCCAGGCCCGCCTCGGCCCCGGCCGCATCCACCACTGCATGCGTGCAATCGGAATGGCCGAGCGCGCACTGGAACTGATGTGCAAGCGCGCATCCACCCGCATCACCTTCGGAAAGCCAGTCAGTGACAACGCGAATATCCAGGACTGGATCGCCGAGGCTCGTATCGACATCGAGATGGTTCGACTCCTCACGCTCAAGGCCGCACACATGATGGACACGGTGGGCAACAAGGAAGCGCGCACCGAGATCGCAGCCATCAAGGTTGCGGCGCCGAACATCGCGCTCAAGATCATCGACCGCGCCATCCAGGTTCACGGCGGCGGCGGCGTCACCGACGACTTCCCGCTCGCGATGGCTTACGCCCACATGCGCACCCTTCGCCTGGCCGACGGCCCGGACGAGGTGCATAAGCGCGCCATCGCCAAGCAGGAACTGCGCAAGTACCGCGAAGTCAAGGCGAACTGACATGGCAGGACTGGATCTCACAGGTAAGACGGCAATCGTCACAGGCGCATCGCGGGGCATCGGCCTCGCGACCGCGCAGGCGATTGCGGTGGCGGGTGGAAACGTCGTACTGACTTCACGCTCTCAGGAATCCGCAGATGCGGCTGCCGCGCAGGTGAACGGCAACGCGATCGGCGTCGGCGCTCACGCGACGGACGAGGATGCTGCCCGCAAGTGCGTCGAGCAGACGATCGAGCGTTTCGGCAGCCTCGACATCTTGGTGAACAACGCGGGCACCAACCCGTCGTTCGGGCCGATCATCAACCAGGATCACTCGCGCTTCGCCAAGACCTTCGACGTCAACGTGTGGGCTCCAGTCCTGTGGACCGGCCTGGCAGCGCGGGCCTGGATGGGCGAGCACGGTGGTTCCGTGGTCAACACCGCCTCGATCGGCGGCATGGCGTTCGAGGCGGGAATCGGTACGTACAACGCGTCGAAGGCTGCTCTGATCCACATCACCAAGCAGTTGGCGCTCGAACTGTCACCGAAGATTCGTGTCAACGCCGTTGCACCGGGAGTGGTGAGAACCAAACTCGCCGAAGCTCTGTGGAAAGAACACGAAGAAGCGGTGTCCGCGTCGACCGCTCTCGGGCGCATCGGTGAACCCGAGGACGTGGCCGCTGCCATCGCCTTCCTGGTTTCGGATGCAGCCCAGTGGATCACCGGCGAGATCATGACCATCGACGGTGGCCAGTTGTTGGGTGACGCACTCCCGTTCCGGCAAGGGGCGTCCGTCGGTGGCTAGCGTCGGAGTAGTGGGACTCGATACCGAGGCGGTTACCGGGTGGATCGCAGCCCTGGGGATCGACTTCACCGGGCCGTTGTCCTTCGATCGAATCGGTCTGGGGCAGTCGAATCTCACGTACCTGGTGCGTGATGAGGCTGGCAATCGCTGGGTCCTACGACGCCCACCGCTCGGTCACCTGCTGGCCTCGGCTCACGACGTGGCGCGTGAGGCTCGAATCCTGAGCGCTCTCGAATCCACCGACGTGCCTTCGCCGCGAGTATTCGGGTTGACCGAGGATCCGGCCGTCACCGAAGTTCCGCTGCTCCTCATGGAATTCGTGGACGGCGAAGTGGTGGACCGAATGCCCCTTGCGGAGGCCTTGTCGGAAGAGCGTCGCCGGGCAATCGGAATCTCGCTGGCTCAGACGCTGGCGAAGATTCACGCCGTGGATCTGAAGCAGGCAGGTCTCGATGACTTGGCAAGCCACAAGCCCTACGCTGCACGGCAGCTGAAGCGCTGGGGCGGACAGTGGGAACAGTCGAAGACGCGGGAATGTCCTGATCTGGACGATCTCACTCGCCGCCTGATTGCAGCTCAGCCGGATCACACGGAAACCACGTTGGTGCACGGCGACTTTCACCTACGCAATGTGATCACCTCCGCTCAGAACGGCGAAGTTGTCGCGGCCCTCGACTGGGAACTGTGCACACTCGGTGATCCGTTGGCGGATGTCGGAAGCTTGTTGGCGTACTGGCCGGCGGCCGGTGAGAATACCGGCGGCGATTTTCCGGCGTCGGTGCTCCCCGGATTCCCTTCGCGAGAGGAGATCTCCCGGATCTACCTCGAGGCCACCGGACGGGATCCTGCTGCGCTGAAGTTCTGGCACACGTTGGGACTGTGGAAGATCGCCGTGATCGCCGAGGGCGTGATGCGTCGCGCCCGCGACGAACCTCAGAATGCCGCCGAGAGCGGAACTCCCACCGTGGAAAGTATTGACGCCTTGGTCGCCAAAGCCAGGGAAATTGCAGATCAGGCCGGGATCTGACGAGATCGTCCGGTGTCCGTCGAATCACGAAAGTATGGAGGGCCAGTGAGCCAGGAACGTAGAACCGCAATTGTCACGGGTGCAGCGCGCGGAATCGGTGCGGCAGTGGCCAAGCGACTGTCGGAAGACGGTTTTGCCGTCGCCGTGCTCGACCTCGACGAAGCGGCGTGTGCCGGAACCGTCGATGCGATCAAGGCTGCAGGCGGCCAGGCGCTGGCCGTCGGCGCTGACGTCTCCGATGAGTCTTCGGTCGCTGCAGCGGTGGATCGTGTTGCGGCAGAACTGGGTGCACCCACCGTGCTGATCAACAATGCCGGCATCACTCGCGACAACCTTCTGTTCAAGATGAGCGTTGCCGAGTGGGATTCGGTGATGAACGTCCACCTGCGTGGAGCGTTCCTCATGTCGCGCGCGGTGCAGAAGTACATGGTGGAAGCGAAGTTCGGCCGCATCGTGAACCTCTCGAGCACGTCCGCGCTCGGTAATCGCGGACAGGTCAACTACTCCGCAGCGAAGGCCGGCATGCAGGGATTCACCAAGACATTGGCCTTCGAATTGGGCAAGTTCGGCGTCACCGCCAACGCCATTGCTCCCGGTTTCATCGAAACCGAGATGACCGCCGCAACGGCAGAGCGAATGGGAGTCGGCTTCGAGGACTTCAAGACCGCTGCCGCTTCGCAGATTCCGGTCAACCGTGTCGGTCAGCCCGAGGACATCGCGCACACCGCGTCGTTCTTCGTCAGTGAAGGCGCAGGCTTCGTTTCCGGTCAGGTCGTCTACGTTGCCGGTGGACCCAAGGACTGACCGTCCGCTCACCGCTCGAACCGAAGGAATGGGCATGGCTTTCGACGAAGAGGCAGTATCGCGTGACCTCACCGACAAGGTGAACACGCTTCTCGCGGAGAACGATCCGAACGGTGTGTCGGTATCGGATTTCCTCGGCGCACGATTCGACGCCGGACTGGCGTGGGTTCATTTCCCCGAAGGTCATGGGGGACTCGGTGTACCGCAGAGCTTTCAGCGTCAGGTGAACGCTCAGCTGGAGGCTGCCGGTGCACCCGGCCCGGCCGCCGGCAAGAACGGGATCGGGCTGGGCATGGCGGCACCGACCATCGCTGCCTTCGGCACCGAGGAGCAGAAGCAGAAGTTCCTGCGCCCGTTGTGGACTGCGGAGACGGTCTACTGCCAGCTGTTCAGTGAACCGGGCGCAGGTTCGGACCTCGCGGCCGTCGCCACCCGAGCTGTCCGCGACGGCGACGACTGGATAGTCAACGGGCAGAAGGTGTGGACGTCGGGTGCGCAGAACGCGCAGCTGGCGATTCTGGTGGCCAGGACCGATCCGTCGCGCTCCAAGCATGCGGGTCTGAGCTACTTCATCTGCGACATGACCGACCCGGGGGTCGACGTCCGGCCGCTGCGCCAGATCACCGGCGAGGCCGAATTCAACGAGGTATTCCTCACGGACGTCAGGATTCCGGACGCCAATCGCCTCGGAGCCGAAGGCCAAGGGTGGAAGGTTGCGACCACCACCCTGAACAACGAGCGTGTTGCCATCGGTTCGGGCGCGCCGCGTGAGGGCGGCATGATCGGAAAAGTCGCACAAGCCTGGCGCGACGAGCCCGAGCTGCGTAACCCGGCGATGCATGACGAGTTGATGCGGCTCTGGACCGAATCCGAAGTCGCGCGTCTGACCGGTGAGCGACTGCGCCAGCAGCTCGCCGCCGGACAGCCCGGCCCCGAAGGCTCGGGAATGAAGCTCGCGTTTGCCGGTTTGGCCCAGCAGATTTCGGGTTTCGACCTCGAGTTGCACGGCGAAGCCGGTCTGCGTTACGACGACTGGACGCTGCGTCGACCGGATTCCGTCGACTTCACCGGGCGTGAACCCGGATACCGGTACCTGCGAGCCAAGGGCAATTCGATCGAGGGCGGAACGTCGGAGATCCTGCGCAACGTCATCGCAGAACGTGTACTCGGCTTGCCACCCGAGCATCGCGTCGACAAGGACATCGCCTGGAAGGACCTACCCCGATGAGCGCCGATCTGCTGTACTCCGAGACCGAACAAGATCTGCGAGCCAGCGTCAGACGACTGCTGAGCGAGCGGGCCGGCGCCGACACCGTGGTCACGGCGTACGACGACGTGTCCGCCGACTTCACCGGGCTGTGGAAGTCGCTGGCGTCGGAACTCGGTTTGGCGGGACTGCTGGTACCCGAGGAACTGGGCGGGGCTGGTGCGTCGACGCGTGAGGCGGCGGTCGTGATGGAGGAGATCGGACGTGCGGTCGCTCCCGTTCCGTTCTTCACCAGCGCGGTGCTGGCGACGACGGCGTTGCTGAAGGCCGGCGAGACCGAGGTGCTCGGTCAATTGGCAGCGGGGGATTCGACGGCTGCTCTGGTCGTCCCGTTGTCCACTGCACCACGAACTTTCACACCTACTGTCAAGGTAACGGCGAGTGGACTCGTCGGCAGCGTCACGACGGTTGCCGGCGTCGCCGAGTCCGATGTTCTTGTTGTTCCGGTTGCCGGTGAGAGCGGCCTAGAGCTGCACACCGTTCGGATCGCCGACGCTACCGTCACGCCGGTTCTGTCCCTGGACATGACGCGCCGATTGGCGGACGTCGAGTTCTCGGGGTCGTCGTCGGTCCGGGTCGACAGCGGCAATGCGGCGCAGGCGGTTGAGGAAGCGTTGCTCTGCGGAAGCGCACTTCTGGCGTCCGAACAGTTCGCTGTGGCTCAGTGGTGCCTCGAAACGACTCTCGCGTATGTGAAGGAGCGCAAGCAGTTCGGCCGGGCGATCGGTTCGTACCAGGCAATCAAGCACCGCCTCGCCGATCTCTGGCTCGAAGTCAGTTCTTCGGGTGCGGCAGCACGATATGCGGCGGACACCTATGCACGCGGCGACGAAGATGCGGGGATCGCAGCGACGGTGGCCCAGGCATTCTGCAGCGGCGTCGCTGTTCATGCTGCCGAGGAATGCGTCCAACTCCACGGTGGTATCGGAATGACGTGGGAGTATCCGGCGCACCTGTACCTCAAGCGGGCGAAGAGCGATCAGTTGTCGCTGGGAACCGCGTATCAGCATCGGGCACGTCTCGCCGAGTTGGTCGACCTCCCGATCTCGTCCTGAATCTCACCCACTATCTGTCTGGAGAATTGTTGTGAAGGCTTGGCGCGTCAACGAACTCGGTGAACCCCGCGATGTACTCGCATTGGAGGAGACCGCGGATCCCACCCCCAATGCGACGGAGATGTTGGTCAAGGTGCTGGCGGCTCCGGCCAACTTCCCCGACGTCCTCATGTGCCGGGGTGAGTACCAGATCAAGCCGCCGCTGCCCTTCACCCCCGGCGTCGAACTGTGCGGTGAAGTGGTCTCGGTCGGTGAATCGGTGACCAAGTTCGCGGTGGGGGACCGGGTGATCGGTAACCCGAGTCTGCCGTCCGGCGGATTCGCCGAGTACTCGGTGCTGGATCAGAACAACACGTTCCCGGCGCCGTCGGCTCTCGACGACGCGGAAGCATCCGCTCTGAGCATCGGCTATCAGACAGCGTGGTTCGCTCTGCATCGTCGCACCCAACTGCTCGAGGGTGAGACGTTGTTGGTCCACGCCGCTGCGGGTGGTGTCGGTAGTGCGGCAGTACAACTCGGCAAGGCGGCAGGCGCCAAGGTGATCGGTGTCGTCGGCGGCCCGGACAAGGCAGAGTACGCGCGCAAGCTGGGCGCAGACCTCGTGGTCGACCGTCACAGTGAGGACTTCGTGGCAGCGGTCAAGGAGTTCACCGGCGGCAAGGGCGCCGATGTCGTCTTCGATCCGGTCGGCGGTGACGCATACGCGAAGTCCACGAAGTGCATCGCCTTCGAGGGACGGATCGTCATCATCGGTTTCGCGGGTGGCACGATCCCGCAGCCGGCACTCAATCACGCTCTCATCAAGAACTATTCGATCATCGGACTGCACTGGGGGCTGTACAAGGCCTACAACCAGCAGGCCATCGACGACTGCCACGTCGAGCTCACCAGGCTCGCCGATGCCGGCTTGGTCAAACCACTGATCAGTGAGCGGTTGTCGTTGACGGACGTTGCCGACGGTATCGCTCGCCTCGGCGACGGCACCACTGTCGGTCGCGTCGTGTTCCAGCCCTGATTCTTTGCTGTGCGCCTTTGTTAACCCCCGGCGGTTAATAAAGGCGCACAGCACTTCGTGTTCGACGAAAGGATTCCCTGATGAGGCAAGCTGTCATCGTTTCCACCGCCCGTACCCCGATCGGAAAGGCGTACCGCGGCGCCTTCAACAACACTCAGGCTCAAGAGCTTGCTGCACATGCCATTTCGAATGCAGTTCAGCGCGCGGGCCTCGAGGGCGGCGAGGTCGAGGACGTCATCCTCGGCGCCGCGCTGCAGCAGGGCTCTTCTGGCGGCAACGTCGCGCGGCAAGCGGTACTGCGGGCCGGGCTTCCGGACTCGGTTTCCGGAATGACGATCGACCGTCAGTGCTCATCCGGGCTCATGGCCATCGCAACCGCAGCCAAGCAGATTGTGGATGACGGAATGCAGATCGCGGTCGGCGGTGGCGTCGAATCGATCTCGTTGGTCCAGAACGATCACATGAACAACTTTCGCGCGGCCGATCCGTGGCTGAAGGAAAACAAGCCGTCGATCTACATGCCGATGCTCCACACCGCCGAGATCGTCGCCGAGCGCTACGGAGTGACCCGCGAGCAGCAGGACGAGTTCGCGCTCGTCTCGCAGCAGCGGACCGCAGCGGCACAGGACGCAGGTCGGTTCGACCTCGAGATCGTCCAGCTCCCCTCGATCAAGCAGGTGCAGGACAAGGAGACGGGTGAGATCCGCAGCGAGTCCGTGACGCTGACCCGGGACGAAGGCAACCGCGCGTCCACCACGTTGGAAGGGCTGTCGAGTCTGCGACCGGTTCTGGCCGACGGTACTGTCAGTGCGCATTCCTCCATCACTGCAGGCAACTCGTCTCAGCTCTCGGACGGTGCCTCCGCTTCTGTGCTGATGGAGGCGGGCGAGGCGGAACGCCGCGGGTTGGCTCCTCTCGGTATCTACCGTGGCATGGCTGTCGCGGGTTGCGCTCCCGACGAGATGGGCATCGGGCCGGTGTTCGCGATTCCCCGCCTGCTCGATCTGCACGGGCTGAAGGTCGACGACATCGATCTCTGGGAACTCAACGAGGCCTTTGCCTCTCAGGCCCTGTACTGCCGTGACAAGCTCGGGATCGATCCCGAGAAGTACAACGTCGACGGTGGCGGTATCTCCGTCGGCCATCCGTACGGTATGACGGGTGCGCGTCTGGTCGGACATGCACTCCTGGAGGGTAAACGGCGCGGAGCCAAGCTCGTGGTCGTGACCATGTGCATCGGTGGCGGCATGGGCGCTGCCGGGCTTTTCGAGGTCGCATGAGCTTGATCGAGGGATTGTTCGACGTCAGTGGCAAGACCGTTGTGGTCACCGGTGGATCACGCGGCATCGGATACATGATCGCTCGCGGATTTATCGAAGGCGGAGCGACGGTCGTCATTTCGGCCCGAAAAGCCGAAGCCTGTGACGAAGCCGCGCGAGAGCTTTCGGAGTTCGGCACCTGCATCTCTCACCCGGTGGATCTGTCCACGGACGAGGGGATCGAGAGCCTCGCTGCGAAGGTCGCCGAGATTTCGCCGACGCTCGACGTACTGGTCAACAACGCCGGTGCGACGTGGGGAGCTCCGGTCGACGATTTTCCGGCCGCCGGCTTCGACAAGATTTTCGACATCAACGTCAAAGCTATCTTCCTTTTGACTCAGAAGCTGTTGCCGCAGTTGCGTTCTGCGGCCACCGCGGAAGATCCCGCGCGCGTGATCAATATCGGATCGATCGACGGACTTGTGGTGTCGGGTTCGGAGAACTTCTCGTACGGAGCCAGTAAGGCTGCGGTGCACATGTTGACGCGCAAGTTGGCGGCAACGCTTGCGGGGGAACAGATCACGGTCAATGCCATTGCGCCGGGTCCGTTCCCGTCGAAGATGATGGCATTCCTCCTCGAGGACGAGCAGAGTGCAAAGGCTGTGGCGGACTCGGTCCCGTTGGGCCGGGTCGGAACTCCCCAGGATGTCGCAGGTCTTGCAATCTTCCTGGCTTCACGTGCCGGGGCTTATCTGACCGGCGCGGTGATCCCACTCGACGGCGGTGCGAGCGGAGCGCGCTGACCTACTGATTGATCTCCTCTGTCCGAAAAGGTCTGAAAGTCTGAACTGCTATGACTTTCAGGCCTTTTCGTGCCTTTGTCTGATTGGGTTATCTGTGACTGCAGTTGCTAGATTGTCCGAGGTTCGGGGGGAACGACGACGACAACACCAACAATCCCGGCCTTGGGGGAGTCATGTTTCGCGCGGGGAGATCGTTGGGAGTGTTCGGAACAGTTGCTGCGATTGCGGCCGCTGCCGTCACGGCGGTGGCTTCGCCGGCGACGGCAGCGCCGGGATGCGTCGGAGTGAGTGGTGTCGGCAGTACCGGAGGGCCGGCCAATGCGGCGCCGTGGCTCAACGGCAACACCGGAGGGTTGCCGGGCCTGTCCGGGCGTACTACCGCGATCGAAAAAGTTACCGGGACATACAGTCCCAACAAGACGGTCGATCGCTTCAATGTTCTGGGCACGGATCTGGGCATCATGTGGGACAACGGTGCCGGTCAGATTCTGACCGCTTTCGGTGACACCACCGGGCTCAGTCGCAACCCCGCCTGCGACGGTTTGGTGGGCGAGTGGCGAAGCAATGTACTTTTCCGCAGCTCGGATCGGGTGCTGGCCGACGGTATGCGCATCGACAGTGCGCCGATGGACGGCGCCGGTCAGGCAAGCGAGGTCATCGCCGGTCTGAAGGTTCCGGGCGTCGAGGCGTCCAGTATCCCCACCAGCGGCATTGCGATGAACGGTGTGCAGTATCTGAGCTACATGTCGGTGCGTAGCTGGGGCGAGGCCGGGCAGTGGAGCACGAACTACTCACAGATTGCCACTTCCTCGGACAACGGCGAAACGTGGACCACGCATCCGGAAACGCTGCGCCCCAACATCGGTGGTGTTCTTCCCGCCGGTGTCGGTCCTGTTGCCGGTAGTGAGAACTTTCAGATGAGCTCGATGGTGAAGGACGGCGGGTTCGTCTACAACTACGGAACCCCCGCGGGACGATCCGGCGAGGTTCGACTTTCTCGCGTGCGCGAGGATTCGATCCTCGATCTTTCCGCCTACGAGTACTGGAACGGAAACGGCTGGATCCGCGCCGATCCCGCTGCGGCCGTACCCGTCATGGACGGCCGCATCGGTGAGGTCTCCGTTCAGTACAACGAGTTCCTCGGCAAGTTCGTCGCGATGTACGCCGACGCGTTCAGTTCGATCGTGATGCGTACCGCGCCCAGTCCTGTCGGTCCGTGGACGGCACCGGAAACACTGGTCAATCTGGTCGAGGTTCCCGGTGTCTACGCCGCCTACATCCACCCGTGGTCCAGCGGTTCGGAACTGTATTTCCTTGCCACTACGTGGGCCGACTACAACGTCATGTTGATGCGTACGACGCTCGTTCGCTGATCCGACTCATGCTTGCGTTTGCTGGAGGTACACGATTTCCTCGGTGATCGGCGCGTCGTCGGCTTCTGTCGGCGGTTCTTGTCGGCGGCGCCACCAGACGGTGAACAGGGCGGCTCCGATCACCAAGGCAGCCAGAGCGAGTACCGCCACCCAGAATTTCGGACCGTAGTATCCGACAAGGACCATGCGCATGGCGTTGCGCGCCCACGTGAGTGGCATCAGAGCGTGTAGCCACTGCAGAACCGTCGGCATCTGTTCGATGGGGTACACCGCGCCGAAGGCGAAGATCTGAATCATCAAGGCGCCCAAAGCGATGAAGGTTCCGTTAACGGCTCCGAACACAACGGTGAAGAGTCTGCCCGAGCTGACCGCGGCGGCACCTACCAGGATCATCACGGCGATCATCGCCAGGACGCTCGGCGGTTCGACGTGTGCCACGGTCAGTGACACCACCGACAACACGAGCGCCGCGACCAAGGTAACCAGGGCGGGTATGCGGTAGCGGCGCAGCCCCTCGCGCACCACGCTCGTGTGCGAGTTCAGCGAACGTCCGCGTCGTGGGCGGACAACGAACCAGGTGAGAATTCCGCACAGGAACAGTGCCACCGAGATCACGGCAGGGACTGCTCCCGGCCCGAAACCGGCCGCGGGATAGTTGTTCCGCGCGTCGACGGCAACCGGGGACGAGAGCAGATTGGCTGTGGTGGCGCGTTCGTCGTCCGAGAACTGCGGCACCTGGGCGGCGCCGTCGGACAAACCGGTGGCGAGTTCTGCGCTGCCCGCGTCGAGCTCGCCGACGCCGGCCGATAGCTGCCCGAGACCGTCACGGAGCGCGATACTTCCGGTATCCAACTGCCCGAGGCCGGTGGAGAGTTCCTGAGCGCCGGTGGCGAGTTGGCCTGCGCCGTCGGACAGTTGGCCTAGTCCCGTGTTGAGTTCACCCGCACCGGCCGCCGTGGCAAGAAGCCCGCCACGGTAGTCGCTGCTCGGGTCGGTGAGCTGCCGCGAGATCTCCCGCGCACCGTCGCGAAGCTGACCGAGCTGACCGATCACGTCGTCGTCCGACGGTTGCGCGGTCAGGGAGGCCCGCAGTCCGCCCAGGGCCTCGACGAGTCCGGCGGAGACCGGATCGGCCGAGTTCCGAAGCATCGATGTGAGGGTATCGATCTGACCGACGACGGCGTCGGAGGACCCCACGAGGTCGAGTACCGGGGTTGTGACCATGTCGACCACTTCGCTGATCTGACGGGCTCCGGCTCCCAGTTCGTCGGTGCCCCCGACCAACTGGTTGAGTCCGCTGCTCAGCTCGCCCGAGCCTGCAGCAGCTTCGTTCGCTCCAGCAGCCAGCTCGCCGGCTCCGGCGGCCAGCTCCTTGCCGCCCTGATTTGCTTCGCCCATGCCGGTGGCGAGTTCCTTGCTTCCGGCGTAGAGCTCATTGGTTCCGGCCAGTGCCTCGGATGACCCGTCGGAGAGTTGTTGCGCGCCTGCGGCAGCTTCACCGAATCCTGTTCCGAGTTCGCCCAATCCGACCAGCACCTGGTCGATGGACTGCTCGCCGATCGACTCGGAGACTGCCGAGCGCACCTGAGCGATGATGCTTTCACCGACCGGGCCGGCGACCAGACTGTTGTAGTCGTTGTACAGGACGTCGAGCTCGGCCTTGCGGCCCGAACCCGATGCGGCACTGGCCACGTCCGCGCTGAATGTCTTCGGAATGACGACCGAGAAGTAATAAGTGCCGTCGTTGACGCCGTCGGCGGCTTCCTGCTCAGAAACGACCTTCCACGCGACGTCACCGCTCTCGACGAGCGCGGCAACAACTTCATCGCCGGCTTGCAGATGTGTTCCGTCGAGTTCCGTGCCCGCATCCGCGTTGACGATGGCGACGGGCAAGCGGTTGACCGTGTCGCCCGGATCCCACAGTGCCCACATGTAGAACGCCGCAATCGACAGCGGTGCGATGACGAGGACAGCGAGAACTGTCCGGATGATGTGCGTGCGTCGCGTCGTTGCCGGGTTGTCGACTACGGGTTGTGGCGCCATGTGGAGCTCTCTTCTCGTGGACCGAAGCAGTTGTGGCACGAAAGGAAGCCACCAAAACTGCTGGACATACGTCCAGCTCGGTCACGATACAAAGCAAACGGCCATCATATGACCGTTTTCGAAGAATTGGGCGTTATCGGCCGCCGTGCTCTGCCTCGATCTTTGCCCACTCCCACCCGCGGAAGTTGGCCAGGCGAAGCTCCTCTGCTTCGTCGAAGGTGTACCACTCGGTGCTCGGCGCATCGGGGAGACTGCCGCGCAAGTATTCGCCCAGGTAGTGAAGTGGGCCTTCCCAGCCGGTTCCGACGCCGTAGCAGCCGGTGTCCGGGTCGTTACGGAAGACATCGGCGACGGAGGCGTGCTCCAACTCGAGCCAGGTGGCGTCTGGGCCGTCGGCAGTCAGCCGGATCTCGACCTGATCGCTGTATCCACGATCGCCGGGTGGTGTCCACTGCAGTCGCAGCAGGTGTGGGGCGTCGCAGGCCAGGATCTCGCCACTTGCCTGGCCTTCGAAGGCGTAAGAGCCGCCCACCTGGAAGTCTCCGCTCACCGGGAGGAAGAAGCGGTTGATGCGGTCAGGGGTCGTGATGGCGTCCCAGACGTCGTCGACCGACGCGTTGTAGCGGCGCTTGAGTACGGCAGTTCGAGCCGAACCTTCTGCGATGTCGCGGTTACCCATGCTCCGCTCCACCGCGGTGAGGCTGGTGTCCTGGTTCGCGATCTCGGTCATTGTGAGTCTCCTTCGTCGGAAGAATTCGATTGTGAAGATCTGCTCCGCTTCGAGCCGCGTCGTTTCCCGCGTGCGAGTTCTGTGGCCAATGCGTCGAGAGGGCCGCTCCAGAACTGCCGGAATCCGTCGAGCCATTGGTCCACTTCTTGCAATGGCGCGGGCTCGACGGCATAGAGGCGCCTGGTTCCTTCGCTGCGGACGGTGGCGAATCCGTTTTCTCGGAGTACTCGCAGGTGTCCGGACGCGGTCGGTTGCGAGATTCCGAACTCCGCTGCCACGACTTCGGCGATCTGACCCGCCGAGCGCTCGCCGCCGGACAGGAGTTCCATGATTCGTCGCCGAACTGGGTCTCCGAGAACGTCGAACGCATGCACCAGTCATTGATATCGGCAATGGCCAATATAGGCAAGCGCCGAAACTTGTACCCGGGCTCGGTCAGTCCGAGAGCTCGAACTCGTCAGCGTCGAAGAGTTCACCGATCAGCCCGCCGAGATGGCGTCGATGTTCGGCCGACAGCGTCGCTGCCGCCTCGGCATCGTGGTCTGCGCACAGGGCGATCAGCTTGTTGTGATGGTCGACGGAGTCCTGGCTGCCGAGAAGGCTCGAGAACTTGCGGTAGTAGATGCGGTGAATTTGTGGGTGAACCTGGTGAATCAGCTTCTTCAACAGCGGATTTGCAGCAGCATCGATGATGACGCTGTGGAGGCGATCGTCCGCGGTGAGGGCTCGGCCTATGTCGTTTCGCTTGACGGCGGCGGCGAAGTCTTTGTTGGCGGAGCGCATCGCCCCGATCATCTCGTCGGTGAGGTTCGGTACTGCGGTGACGACGGCCAGTTGGTCGAGAGCTTCGATGACTGCGAGTGTCGCCTCGACGTCGCCGCGGTCGAGGGTGGTGATGCGCGTGTATGCACCGGGTTTCGCCTCCACGAGTCCGGTGTCGACCAGCCTTGCGAGCGCTTCGCGGACCGGAGTTCTGCTCAATCCCAGATACTCGGCGAGTTCGCTGTCCTTGATCTTCGAGCCCGGCGCCAGTTCACCGGTGACGATCGCTTCGCGAATGCGTTCGAGAGCGATGTCGCTCATTCGTGCTCGCTCAACCGGTTTACCGCCACGCAACATACTGGATATCGTACTCTGCAGGTTCCCTACCGCAGGTCAGCCCGAAATGGTCATCGAAGGTTGTTTCCGGGCATCCGCAACCCGCCGGAGTAGGGCGCAGGCGAGAATTGTTGCCGGATCGATGATCGGACAGGTTGTGGCGTCGGCCGGCAGTCCGAGCGGAATCTCGGTGCATCCGGCCACGACGACCTGCGCGCCCGATTCGACGAGAAGATCAGCGGCCTTGACGAGTTTGTCGGTGGTCTCGTCTCCGACGTTGCCGCTCTTGATTGCTCGGATCGCCGGCATCACCAGTTCGTCCTGGATCGCAGGTCCGGGCACCAGGACGTCAATCGAGTATTCCGACAGCCATTGTTGATACAACCCGGTGCGGACCGTCCCCGTGGTCGCCAATAATCCGACGGATGTGACGGCGGGTGAGAGCGTCCGGATGTGCCGAGCAACTTCGTCGATCATGTGGACGACGGGAAGTCCCAGTTGGGACGAGATGCCGGGCAGAAATGCATGGGCGGTATTGCACGGGATGGCGAGCGTCGTTGCGCCCGACTCTCGGAGGACGCGCGCACCTCGGATCAGCCAGGGGGTGGGGTCCGGGCCGTTCTCGGTGAGTGCCAATGTCCGGTCGGGAACGGTGGGATCGGCCCAGATGACAACTTTGGGGTGCTCCTGATCTGTCGAACCTGGCGTCAGGGCAACGAGTTTGGAGTAGAAGTCGGCAGTAGCGGCTGGCCCCATGCCTCCGAGTATTCCGATGACGGGTTCGCTCATGGACGCCGGAGAGTTGGCGCTCTCCCGTATTCGTTGCACCTTCATATTGCAATCCAACCTTTCGCATCCAATATATTGGATACTTGTAATGTTGACTACAGTGAAGGAGATCGGAGGTAGTTGTCAAGTAAGGCGCAGCGTTCCCGGAATTGCGAAGTTCGAAAACTCAGTCGATCAGCAAGGGTTCGGTTCGCCGATCTTCACGGCCGAGAGCACGGCTTCGATTTCCCCGAAAGGACTTCCGGCAGAGGGTGTCTGATCGACGACAATCCAGTTGGAATCGACCAGCTGGCGTCGACCCGCGCCAGTTGCGTCAGCACTTCTCGAGAAGAAGACGCCGGCCGACTGAATGGTGTCCTGCGCGTCTTGAAGATTCATGCACACGACGTTGGGCATGATCGCGGGGGCTGCAGCGGGCGTCACTTCCGCGGCGACTGGGGTCGTGACCAGTGGAGTATTCGTCGTACCGGCCACCGAGGTGGTCAATGGAGCCTGAGTCGTCGTGGGTTGAGTTGTCGAGGTTGCAGTGGTGGTCGCGGTGGATGTTGATTCAGCCTCGCTGTCGGTGCTTGTTCCTGAGCATGCGGCAAGTGACGCCAAGGCGAACGCGCTGAGTCCGATGCGAACGGCAGTTGAGGATGGGCGAATCGATATCGAAAAGAGGTGTGGTGCGCGCACAGACGTTCCTTGTCGGTAAAGGGGCGATGAAAGGGGAGATTCGAGCGCAGAGCACATCCGACGCCATCGATGTGCCTTATGTCGAATAGAACCATAGGCTTTCGGCACCGGATTCGAGAGGAATTGCCTACATGCATTTTCTGGAACTACGACACGCGCAGTGCGAACCCCCAGCGGCGTATTCGCCCGTCCTGGAGAGCTACGGAGATGTGCAGACCGTTCTTCTGGGAACCGACCCGCTTCCTGACCACCGACGGTTCGACGCCGTGATCGTGATGGGTGGGCCGATGGGCGTCGGCGATCAAGGCGAGGTCCAGTGGCTGACGTCCGAGATCGAGTACATTCGCGATCTGGTCGAGAACGACGTCCCGGTGTGGGGAGTGTGTCTGGGTTCGCAATTGCTCGCCGCAGCGCTGGGGGCTCGCGTCTACACGGGCGCAGTGCCCGAAGTCGGAGTTGAGGACATCACCTTGACTGTCGAGGGTCGGCAGGATCCGGTGTGGGGAGGCCTGCCTCCCACATTCCCTGCAATGCAATGGCATTCGGATACCTTTGGCATTCCGGACGGCGCAGTACGGCTCGCTGGTTCAGCCAAGTATCCGAATCAACTCTTCCGATACAGGCAGAGTTACGCCGTTCAGTTTCACCTCGAAGCGTCGTCCGAGGTGGCGCGCGAATGGATGGAACTGGCCGAGTACCGCGACTCGCTGCATGCTTCGCTGGGAGCAGATGGTCCGCGCATCTTCATGGAGCAGTTGGGTTCTGCCGAGTCGCAGGGGCTCGAGATTGCCGCAGCCGTGATGGAGAAATGGTTGAAATCCATCTCCACCAAATAGGCCCGTTTTGTCTAGATTGACCGATTTACCTGTTACCTTGTGTTCTCGTGGGTGGATGAACCGATCCGGTCGAGCAAGACACCTCGTAGAGTCCGGATCTCCCCCGCGAAAGGGGAGCGATGCGCCGGATACGGAAGATATCGACAGCAGCAGTGACGTGTGTACTCGCGTCGACTGCGGTCTTGGGGGCGACCCAGGCGCATGCATCCCCGTGGGATTGCAATGTCACCGGCAGCTTGGATCAATCAGGTGGGCCGACCAATCCGATTCCCTGGCTCAACGGCACGAACGGCAAACTGCCGGAACTGCAGGGGCGCACCTCGGCGGTCGAGTACATCACGGGGGCGCTCAGCCCCAACCAAACCGTCGAGCGGTTCAACGTCCTCGGTACGGATCTCGGCATCATGTGGGACAACGGTGCAGGTCAGGTCCTGACAGCTTTCGGTGACACCGTCGGAATCGGATCTGACCCCCTTTGCTCCGGGGTGGTCGGTGACTGGCGCAGCAACGTCCTGTTCCGTAGCTCGGACGGAAATCTGTCCGACGGCATGAACATCGACTCCTCGCCGACCGACCGGCCGAATCATTCACGCGAGATCATCGGAAGTCTGAAAGTCACCGGCGTCGAGACCAGCAGCATTCCGACGACGGGTATCTCGGTGGGCGGCGTTCAGTACGTCAACTACATGTCGATTCGGTCGTGGGGAGGGTCGGGCGAGTGGGTCACCAACTTCTCGCAGATCGCGTCCTCGCATGACAACGGTGAGACCTGGCAGATCGAACCGGCCTCCTCCCGGCCCAATCTGCCGTTGACGGGTAACGACAACTTCCAGATGGGTTCCTTCGTCAAAGACGGTGGTTACGTCTACAACTTCGGTACCCCAGCCGGACGTTTCGGCGAGGGGCGCCTTTCGCGGGTGAAGGAAGCCTCCATCGCGGACGTCGCGGCGTACCAATACTGGGACGGAAAGGCATGGGTCCCCAACAATCCCGCTGCCGCTGCGGTCGTTCTCGACGGGGACGTCAGTGAACTGTCGGTGCAGTACAACAACTATCTCGGCAAGTTCGTCGCGATGTACTCCAACGAGTGGGGCGCACTGGTGCTGCGGACGGCCTCGGATCTGACCGGGCCCTGGAGCGCGCCGGACGTCGTGATCGGCACCGACGCGGTTCCGGGACTCTACGGCGCGTACATGCACCCCTGGTCGCAGGGGCAGGACCTCTACTTTCTCGCTACCACGTGGTCCGACTACAACGTGATGCTCATGAAGACCACGCTGCACCAGTGAACCGGATGGTTATCGTTGAACGGTGAGCACCACCGACAATGCGCTACTGATCACCGCCCTTCGAGACGTGTTGGTGGGACCACTACCCGAAATCGGCCGACGATTTTCGACGCTGATCGCGGATATGGCGCCGCACACCTCCCTGGTGATCTTCACCCGTGAGTGCACCGGTAGGCCGCGCAAGGTTGCCGGGGATCCGGCCGTCGTCGATCGTGTGACCATCGCCGAACTCGACCGTATCCGTACGGATCTCACTGTCGGACAGATCTTTCGGGGTAAGTCTGCCATTGCCGGCCGCGAGCGTGAAGTGCTCGCGATGGTCGATCGAACAGACACCCTCCTCGTGCTGACGCCGCACCCCGGACCGGTGAAGGCGGCATCCCTCGAATTGATCCAGGCACTGTTCGCGGTGATTGCAACCGGAATTCAGCTCCAGGTGCGGAACGCGAGCCCGGCATACCTGGCCGAGTCGCGGGCGGCGTCGTCCGAGCGAGCACGCACCGTGGCAGAGATGACCGAGGTGCATGCGGCCACCCTCGAGACGATGCTGGCGACGCTGCGCTCGGCCGATCTCGACGACACACGTGCTCGAACTTCGGCCAGGGAGACTGCGGCTTCGGCCCTGATCGGCTTACGCTCGGCCGTCGACGTGCATCGGGAGCTGGCAGAAGAGTCGACCACCACGGCTTTTGCCCGGATGCGCGGGGAATTGCGTTCGCTGCTCAAGCATCGCGAAATCGCATTGGAGTTGGTGGAGCCACCCGTCGACGGACGTGGGTTACCCGGCGAAGTGGCGCACGGCGCCCGCGCGGTCGTCCGCGGCGCGGTCTTGGCGTTGTCGGATCAGCAGACGCTCTCGCGAATCCGGGTGGCCTGGACCCTCGACGCGGCTTCGCTCTCGATCGACATCCGCGACGACGGTGGCGGTGAAGCCGACGTGATCGATGTGGAACGCCAATTACGTTCTCGAGTAGAGACTTTGGGTGGAACCGTCGAATCCGAGTCAACGCCCGGGTGGGGGAACCGGATCAGTGCAACCATCCCGCTCGACGCCCCCGTCGCCCTACCGAACCGTGACGTCCTGACGGAACTGGCTCCCCGGGAGTTCGAGGTACTCGAGCATCTGGTGGCCGGACGACGAAACAAGGCGATCTCGGAGCGCCTCGGCGTCAGTGAGAGCACGATCAAGTTTCATGTTGCCGGGGTCCTGCGGAAACTGGGTGTCGAGAGTCGGGGTGCGGCCGCCGCCGCGGGCGCCGAGGCCGGCGTGAAGCCTGCGCCCTAGTCCTTTCGGCCAGGTCGGTCAGTCAGTTCGACCAGGGTTGCGGGTACCCGCTTCGGGCTAACCTTTCAACGAGTGCACATATCGCAATGTGAAAACACGGCGCCATGTGACGACACGTCCTCAATCGCACGAAGCCAGGAGCAAAGCCATGCCACAGCAGGTACGCGGCGTCATCGCCCGATCCAAGGGTGCCCCCGTCGAAATCGTCCCCATCACGATTCCCGATCCCGGCGCCAACGAGGTAGTGGTCGCCATTGCAGCGTGCGGTGTGTGCCACACCGACCTGACCTACCGCGACGGCGGAATCAACGACGAGTACCCGTTCCTGCTCGGGCACGAGGCATCGGGCATCGTCGAGAGCGTCGGCCCCGGCGTCACTCATGTCGAGGTGGGCGACTTCGTCGTGCTCAACTGGCGTGCCGTGTGCGGGCAGTGTCGTGCGTGTAAGCGTGGCCGCCCGCAGTATTGCTTCGACACCTTCAACGCCGAGCAGAAGATGACGCTCGAAGACGGCACCGAACTGACGCCGGCACTCGGTATCGGCGCATTCGCAGACAAAACGCTCGTTCACGAAGGCCAGTGCACCAAGGTCGACGCCTCGGCCGATCCGGCGGTGGTCGGACTGCTCGGTTGCGGCGTCATGGCCGGCATGGGTGCTGCGATGAACACCGGCAACGTCGGACGCGGTGATTCGGTGGCCGTGATCGGTTGCGGCGGAGTCGGCGACGCAGCGATCATGGGTTCACGCCTGGCCGGCGCCAATACCATCATCGCCATCGACCGGGATCCTCGAAAGCTGGAGTGGGCCACGGAACTTGGTGCCACGCACACGATCAATGCCACCGAGGTCGACGACGTCGTCGAAGCAGTCCAGGAGCTGACCGGAGGCTTCGGTGCCGACGTGGTTGTCGACGCCGTCGGCCGACCGGAGACGTGGAAGCAGGCGTTCTACGCCCGCGACCTTGCGGGAACCGTAGTGCTGGTGGGAGTTCCGACGCCGGACATGAAGCTGGAAATGCCTCTGGTGGACTTCTTCTCGCGCGGCGGAGCCCTCAAGTCGTCGTGGTACGGCGATTGCCTGCCCGAGCGTGACTTCCCCGTTCTGGTCGACCTGTACCAGCAGGGCCGTCTGCCGCTCGAGAAGTTCGTCAGCGAGCGCATCAAGCTCGACGAGGTGGAGAAGGCATTCGAGACGATGCACCGCGGCGAGGTCCTCCGTTCGGTGGTGGTCCTGTGACGTTGCGCGTGGATCGTGTAGTCACCTCGGGCACGTTCAGCCTCGACGGCGGAACGTGGGACGTCGACAACAACATCTGGCTGATCGGTGACGACAACGAAGTGGTGATCGTCGACGCAGCTCACACCGCGCAGCCGATCATCGACGCTGTCGGTGGACGCAAGGTGATCGGAATCGTCTGCACCCACGGCCACAACGACCACGTCACTGTTGCGCCGGAGCTGGCCGAGAAACTCGACGCTCCTATCTACCTGAACCCGGCTGACGATGTCCTCTGGGAGATGACTCACCCCGGGGTGAGGCATCTGAGCTTGGAAGATGATCAGCGTATTGCTGTGGCGGGCACGGATATTCTGGCAATCCACACACCCGGTCATTCGCCGGGGTCGACCTGCCTCTACCTGCCGGAGGCCGGCGAATTGTTCAGCGGCGACACCTTGTTCTCCGGTGGTCCCGGGGCAACCGGGCGGTCGTACTCCGATTTCCCGACCATCATCGGATCGATTCGCGACAAGCTTTTCGCGCTCCCCGCCGAGACCAAGGTTCACACCGGTCACGGCGACGGCACGACGATCGGTACCGAGGCGCCGCATCTCGAAGAATGGATCCGCGCCGGATCCTGATGTGATCAGAAGCGAAGTGGGGACGCCGGTACCGGCGTCCCCACTTTTGTCACAATGCTGATGCCCAACCGGCGGTGTCGTTCTCACCCGGGATCGCCATCAGGCCGTGCCACAGTTCGAGGATCTCGAACCATTCTGTCTCGGATCTACTGAGGGACCGTACGGATTCGTAGCCGGCGCGCAGGCTCTGCCGTACCGCGATCGGTGTCGGTCGCCAATCGGTGAACAGGGTGCCCAGATAGACGCAGGCCTTGGCCAGGTCGCTCACCCGGTGGTCGAGCACCACGTCGTCGAAGTCGAGTACTCCGGTGATCCGAGAGTTTCGAGCTAGGATGTTGGCTGCCCGGAAGTCGTTGTGTACCAGTTGTGTTTGGTCATCGAGGTCGTGTGCCCGCGACAAGAAGTCCGCGAGCCTACGCGTTGCATCAGGAGCGAACCCGCGGTCGAAATTCTCTAGCCAACTACCGATGCGCTCCTTCAACCCGATGCTGCGCGACGGGAACACCGATCCGTCGACGTGGGTGGCGCCGAGCGTTCGGTGTATCTCTGCCAGACATGCTCCGGCAGACCGGACCGCCGCGTGGTCTTGTACGTTCAACCAATCTCCGGCCAACTCCGGCAGTACGGTGAATGACACTGCGCATGAAGGGCCTTCCAGCGTTTCCCGGACCAGCAGTGTTTCCCGGTCCAATCCGTTCAGGGACGTGATTGGCGACGGAACGGGCGCACCCTGCCCGGCGAGTGCGCTCAGCAGCCGAGTCGACGCCTCCAGATTCGCGAAGCGCTCTGTGGCTCGCGACCACTTCGCCACCAGCCCACCCCGGTCGCTCGCAACCCACACGATCGCGTTCTGGTCACTGATCGCCATCCGCGAGCATTCGAGGACCGTCAATCCCCAAGTCTGCTCGAGTACCGCTGAGACCCAGTGCGTGGCTGCGCCGAAGCTGTTGAATCCGAATCGCTGCTTCAGCGTGGTTTCCGGCTCCACCGATTCCCAGAGCATGGACAACCCGAGCGGCAACATGCTGTCCGACTCTAGTGGGGTGAACATCGTTTCGAGGTGTCGATCTCGAGAGCGCCCGAAGGTGCCGTGCTGTTGCGGCCGGCAGTTCAGTCGCCCTGCCGCAGTTCGCTGAAGATCAGGTTGGTCTGTGTATTGGCGATGGCCGGATCGTTGAGGTGCGCGCTGACGAAATCGCGAAGTCGAGTAGGGGATTCACACGACACATGCACCAGGAGATCACGGTCCCCGCTCATCAGGAACACTCGCTGAACGGAATCCAATCCGCTTAGGTGCTCGGCGATTTCCGTCATTCGACTTCTGGCGTGGGAGTGAATCAGAATCGACACCATCGCGGAGATTTCGAGGCCGAGTAGCTCGAGGTCTATGTCCGCGTGAAACCCCTTGATGACGCCCGATTCGCGTAGAGCACGCATCCGCGCCAGAGCGGTCGACGGCGCTATCCCAACCTTTTCGGCGAGTGCGTTGTTGGGGATGCGAGCATCCCGGACGAGTTCGCGGAGAATCGCTGTATCGACGTCGTCGAGCCGAACATGATTCGGCCGCGCCGCGGCAGCTGCCCGTTCGATCGCATTTATCATCCGATTTCTCCCTGCTGTCGCGAAAATATTCAGCAACTATTGACCGCGCCCGTCGATGATTCTAGCTTTTGCCAAACACATCGAATTATCAAACGGTCGAGATCGACACAGTCGACTGTTACGGGCGAAGGGGTCTGGATGCTTCCGAGGATCGGCCGACACACGGGCCATGTGGGGGCGCGGTTGATCGACATCAGCCCGCCGATCTCCGAATCGACGCCCGTGTGGCCAGGCGATACCGCCTTCACCCGCGCTGTCACGTCAGACCTCGGTGGCAGTGACGCCGTCACCATCAACCGAATCACCACCACTCCACATATCGGTGCTCACGCCGACGCACCGGCGCACACCCGCATCGACGGTGCGCCCATCGGTTCTGTTCCCCTCGAGCCCTATCTCGGCGAGGCCCTGGTGGTCGACATGACGGTGGTCGACGGTGCCGCCTGCATCAGGCCCGTCGAAGAGACGGTGGAGCGACTCGGCGGACATCTGCCGCAACGGCTGATTCTGAGGACCTACCCGAAGTACCCGCGCGAGTGGGACAACGACTTCGCCGGCGTTTCTCCGGAGCTGACCCACTGGTTCGCCGACCGCGGTGGAGTTCTGATCGGAATCGACGGCGCCTCGTTCGATCCGATGGACAGCAAGACCATGGACGGGCACCACGCGGCAAGCGATCGTGGCGTCGCGATCCTCGAGGGACTTTGCCTCGACGACGTCGACGAAGGCTACTACGAGTTGATCGCACTGCCGCTGAAGTTCCTCGACCTCGATGCCAGCCCGGTACGCGCCGTGCTCCGGACTCTGCCTTCATCACTTTCAACGCCGACACATGCAGGAGAAGAATCGTCATGACATCGACAAACACCCTTTCGTTGGAAGACTGCGTCAAAGCCGACGCAGTGGATCCCTTGAGGGAGTTCCACCGCGAGTTCGCGATTCCGGAGGGCGTCCTCTACTTCGACGGAAACTCGCTCGGCGCGTGTCCCATTGCTGCACAGGAATGCGCCGCGAGAGTGATCGACGACGAGTGGGGCAACGGCTTGGTTCGCAGTTGGAACGAGGCTGGATGGTTCGACCTCCCGGTCCGCCTCGGTGACAAACTTGCGCCGTTGCTGGGAGCAGGTGAAGGCGAAGTGGTAGTAACGGATTCGACGTCGATCAACCTGTTCAAGGCATTGGCCTCCGCACTGTCCATCGCGGCTGCACACGATCCCAGCCGGAAGGTGATCGTCTCCGAGCGAGACAATTTCCCCACTGACCTCTACATTGCGGAGGGCATCATCTCGCTGCTCGATCAGGGATACGAACTACGCCTGATCGACCAACCGGGCGACCTCGTCGAGGTGGTAGGGCCGGACACCGCCGTGGTAATGCTGTCGCACGTCAACTATCGCACCGGAAACCTGTATGCGATGACGGAAGTCACTGCAGCAGTGCAGGAATGTGGTGCGCTCATGATCTGGGACCTCGCACACTCTGCCGGCGCCGTGACTGTCGACCTGGGCGGCGCCGACGCCGACTTCGCGGTCGGATGTACGTACAAGTACCTCAACGGTGGTCCGGGTTCACCTGCATTCATCTGGGTCAACCGTCGCCATCAGAACACCGGAATCCAGCCGCTGTCCGGGTGGTGGGGGCACGCGCGGCCGTTTGCGATGGAGTCGGCCTACGAACCGGGCGCAGGAATACGACGGTTTCTGAGCGGAACTCAACCCATCACGTCGTTGTCACTCGTCGAATGTGGTCTCGACGTCGCGCTCAAAGCTGACATGGCCGACATCCGGAGCAAGTCGCTCGCGCTGGCCGATCTCTTCATCGACCTCGTCGAGGAGCGTTGCGCGGCCTACGGTTTGGAGTTGATCACGCCCCGCGAGCACGAGCGTCGTGGCTCGCACGTGAGTTTTGTTCATCCCGAGGGCTATTCGATCATGAAGGCACTCATTGCGCGGGGCGTCATCGGCGACTACCGCGAACCCGGAGTGCTGAGGTTCGGTATCACTCCGCTCTATCTAGGATATGCCGACGTGTGGAACGCCGTCGACGTGTTGCGAGACATCCTCGAGAACAAGTCCTGGGATCGCCCCGAATTCCGCGAGCGCGACGCAGTCACCTGATTCTTCTTCCAAGTTTCCGCGGACCGGGAGGTGCCGCCTTTCGCAAGGAGCTTTCATGAGTGATTTCAAAAACATCCAGCAACGAGAATCAGGTCTCAAACGCGAACTCGGCCCCAAACAGATGAGCATGATCGCGCTCGGCGGTGCAATCGGCACCGGACTCTTTCTCGGCAGTAAGTTCGCGATCGGGTTTGCCGGCCCGAGTGTGATCATCAGCTACGCGATCGGCGGGCTGATCGCCCTCCTGCTGATGGGCGCTCTTGCTGAAATGACCGTCGCACATGCGACATCGGGTTCGTTCGGTGCGTACGCAGAGTTCTACGTCGGACCGTTGATCGGCTTCCTCGTCCGTTATCTCTACTGGTCGTGCATCGTCCTCGCGGTCGGTACCGAGGTCACCGCGATCGGTGAATACATGCAGTTCTGGTTCGCCGACGTACCGTCGTGGCTGTGGATCGTGTTGTTCTCCGGAGTGCTGATCGGTGTGAACATGTTCAACGTCAGGGCCTTCGGAACGATGGAGTACTGGTTCTCGACGATCAAGGTCTTCGCGATCGTGGCTTTCATCGTGATGGCAGCATATGTCGTGTTCGGTAGTGGAAACCCTGACTATGGATTCCACAATTACACGGCGGGTGGCGGGTTCTTTCCGAATGGTTTGTCCGGCATGTGGTTTGCCGTGATCGTGTCGATCTTCAGTTACCTGAGCATCGAGATGATCGCCATTGCGGCCGGTGAGGCAGAAAACCCGGCAGTGGCGGTGAAGAAAGCATTCCGAGTGACGATCGTCCGGCTGTTCGTCTTCTACATCGCAACGCTTGCCTTGATTCTGGCAATCGCTCCGATGGACAAGATCTTGAGCGGCGGAAGCCCTTTCGTCACGGTGATGCAGGTCGTGAAGATTCCGGGCGCAGACAGCGTGCTGAACTTCGTGGTGATCATTGCCGCACTCTCCGCGATGAACAGTCAGTTGTACGTGTCTTCGCGAATGATGTTCTCGCTCTCCCGCGCTGGTGACGCGCCGGCCATTCTCGGCAAGGTCAGGGCCAACGGCTCACCGGTCAACGCCTTGCTGCTGTCGACGTCGGGTATCGCCGTCGCGACCATCGTCTACGTGCTCTTTCCCGAGCAGGCATTCACGTTGATGATCTCGCTGTCGATGTTCGGGGCAATGGCGACGTGGCTGCTGATCTTCGTGACGCACTGGTTCTTTCGCAAGCGAATGAAAGAGGACGGAACCAAGCTTTCCTTTACGATTCCGTTCTTCCCGGTGGGGACGATACTGGGAGGTGTCCTCATGGTCGCTATCCTCGTCACGACGTTGTGGGTCGAGGATTTCAAGATGACCTTGGTGTTCGGGGTACCGTTCGTCCTTGCCGTGATCGGCATCTACTACTTCACCCGTTCACGTCGTGCACAGAGTCTGGCAATGGATGCTGAACAGATTCAGGACGAGATCACCGGCACGGTGGTCAAATGGGTGCCCTGACTCATATTGGGAATCACAGGGTTTCGGCGAAGAACTCCATAGTGCGGGTCCACGCGAGGGCAGCAGAATCCGGGGCGTAGTGGCTGGCCGAAGTGTCGTTGTTGAACGCGTGGCCGGCGCCGGCGTAGCGGTATACCCGGGCGAGATCGGAGGCGGTTGCGCGCAATCGCTCGACGCTCTCCGGCGGGATACTCGGATCGAGGTCGCCGTAGTGGCCGAGCCACGGGACCTGCAGCTGCGCTGCGAGTTCGGTGCCTGCCGCGACTCCATCCCACCGGGCTTCGGCGACACCTCCGCCGTAGTAGGTAACGGCGGAATCGACGAGGGGCACCGCGGCACACCACAGCGACGCGGTGCCGCCCATGCAGAATCCGAGGGAGCCGACTTTGTCTGCTCCCTCGGATCGGCAGTAGTCGACAGCGGCGCGTACGTCGTGACCGATGCCTGTGCTGTCGAGTGCCATGAGCGCGTCCTTGGCGGACGGAAAGTCGGTGAAGGACGTTTGTGCGCCGCGGTGGTAGAGGTGCGGAGCCACAGCAAGATAGCCGGCGGCGGCGAGGCGCTCGAGGATGCTCTCGATGTGTTGATTCACGCCCCACGCTTCTTGGAGAACTACTACCGCATGCAACGGTCCACCCGGCGAATCCGGTCGACTGACGGTCAGCGGTACGTCACGTGTGGTCGTCGTGAAAGTTCCCATGTCCCGACTGTATGCGAGCAGACTGAATGCGAGCAGACTGTACTCGAGCACGGACTGTAGGTGCACGGCCGAATTAGACTCGTCGAATGTTCAGTTCCGACGTTCCGCCGATCAGCCTGGGCAGTTGGCCCACGCCCGTCGAACCAATGGCACGTTGCGCGCAGGCACTCGGATTGGGGCCGGAAGACCTGTGGATCAAACGTGACGACGTCACCGGCTTGGGCGGCGGCGGCAACAAGATCCGAAAGCTGCAGTACACCTGCGCTCAGGCTTTGGCCGTCGGCGCGACGACTCTGATCACTACCGGTGCACCGCAAAGCAATCACGCTCGGTTGACTGCAGCGGCAGCAGCTCGGTTGGGATTGCGTTGTGTGCTGGTGCTCGGTGGTGCCGAGCCGGAATCCGCGCAGGGCAATCTCGTTCTGGATGCACTCGCTGGCGCTGAGATCGTCTGGGCTGGTGGGGACACGGCATCCGCGGTCGACGTCGCGGTGCAGGCCGTCGCTGACTCGGGCGGTGTCCCTTTTGTCATTCCCTTCGGTGGTACCAGCGCGGTGGCCGCGCAGGGCTACGTCGACTGCGCACGCGAGATCGAGCAGCAACTCCCCGGAGTGGATCGCGTCGTGGTTGCGCTCGGATCGGGTGGAACGATGGCTGGCCTTGTCGCACATCTGGGCGTCGACAGGGTTGTCGGCGTCGATGTCGGGGCTGTTGCCGATCCAGTGTCGACTGTCGCTGGGTTAGTGGAAGAGATGCCTGGGTCTACTGTGCGAGCCGAGGATCTTCAGATTGTCCGAGACCAAGTTGGCCAAGGTTATTCGACGCTCACGGAAGCATCAGCCGGCGCGATCCGATGTGTGGCTCGTACGGAGGGCATCTTCCTCGACCCGACGTATACCGGCCGGGCCTTTGCAGGATTGATCCAACTCGTGAAGGACAAGGCCATCACGGAGGGATCGAAAACGGTCTTCCTGCACACCGGTGGGTTACCCGGCCTGTTCGGCCACCCCGAACTGCCGACGCTGCGGTGAGCGAGCAGATCGACTACCCGCTCAGCAGTCCGCTCGACGAACTGTCCGAGTGGCAACGCGTGGTGCGACCGCTGCGTGTCAGCGCCGACGGTTACCTGCGGTTGGCGACCAATCGGCTGGCGGTCGATTCCGACTACACCTGGGACATGCACCGCCACAGCGATCACGAATTGCTGTGGGCGATCGATGGTGTTCTCGAGGTCCGTACTCCGGAGACCGTGTACACCGTGCCGAGCGGGGTCAGTCTGTGGATCCCCTCCTTTGTTCCCCCACGAGGTGACGGCGCGCAGCGGCACCGAATTGTCGTGCACGTGGTTGGTGGCATCCGATGTGACCGGGTTGGATCGTGTGGTGGCCTTGTCCACCCCGCCGCTGCTCGAACAAGTACTCGATCACCTCACCCGAGACGACTTGACGGACGCGGAGCGTCGGCGAGCTGAGGCGTTTGCCATCGACCTCGTCGAACCCGTTCCGCGACTGATTTTCGATGTGCCGCTGCCGACGACGCCGTGGCTTCGGCAGATCGCAGATCAGTTGGTTGCCAGCCCGGCCGACACCCGATCGGTCGAGGAGTGGGCCACCGACGCGAAGGTCAGTACGAGGACCCTCACACGAAGGTTTCCGGCCGAAACCGGATTGACCTTCTCGGAATGGCGTATGCGACTGCGGGCTCATCATGCGATGCAACTTCTGGCACTTGGTCGAAGCATCTCGTTTGTATCGAGGAGGACGGGTTTCCGTTCCGAAAGCGCGTTCGGTGCGGCTTTTCGTCGAACGATGGGTGTGACCCCGGGGGAGTTCGCAAGCCTGATCGATCATCCGCGCGCGCCAATGACCGATTGGCTACAGGACTAGTCCGAACAGCGACTCAAAGCGCCTCGATCGGACTTGTGTCGTGCCCCAGAATGAACTTAGGGTTGGCTAAACAATCACCCCTGTAGGAGTTCTGCGTGCGCGCAATTCGATCATTTTCTTTCGGTTCTCGAGTCATCGCAGCGGCGGCAGTTGCCGTTGTCGGTGCGATGGTGGTGACTGGCTGTTCCTCGTCATCGGCCGACTCCGAGCCGACGGACGTCCGGACCGTCGCGTCGGCATACGGGGACATCGAGGTTCCTGCCTCGCCGGAGCGCGTCGTCGCCGCGTCGTACGACACTCCTTGGCAGCTCATGTCCCTCGGAGTGAAACCGGCTGCTGTGCAGGACTACGGCAAGTGGATCAGTGAATTCACGCCGGAGCAGCAGGCCTTCGTCGAGGGGCTTCCGACCATCGGACCGTACGGGGAAATGAACTTCGAAGCGATCGTCGCGGCGGATCCCGACATCATCGTCGGCGACGCGGACGAGGTGGACCAAGCGGCGTTCGACCGTCTGTCGGGCATTGCGCCCACCGTCATCGTCAAGGGCGAGAGCCGAGGCGACTGGAAGACGATCACCACCGAGATCGCCGAGGCGATCGGCAAGACCGACGTGCTCAAGTCGACACGCACTGCTTACGAAGAGAATCTGGAACGTGTTCGCGGCGAGTACGCGGACGTGATCGCGAACAACAAGTGGATTCATATTTCACTCGGAGACGCACCCGGCGCTTTCTCGGTTCAGCAGCCCACTGGTGCGATCGGCAATTTGGTCGTCAACGAACTCGGATTGGTGTACGGGCTCGGTGTTCCGACCAATTTCACCGCTGCCGGATACGAGTCCTACCCGATGGAGCAGTTGGCCGAGATCATGAACGGTGTGACGGTCGTGCTGTATCCGCTGAACGCGGACGGGTCGACCAGTGCGGCGGTTCAGGCGGTCCTCGACGACAATCTCTTCGCGAGGCTGCCGGCGGCGCAGGCTGGGCACGTCTTCGGATTGCAGTCGAGCGTCACGGATTTCGTGACCGCGAACGGTTGGCTGAACGAAGTGAAAACGAAGGTGTTTGCAAGGCTCTGACGCTTGCTCACCTTTTGACTGCGCGCCCGCAACTGACCAGTTGAGGGCGCGCAGTCTTTTTGCTTGCCGCTCCGAGCGAGAATCCTGTCCTCTGCTTATGATTTCTGTCACTGCTGGTTACCGTTACTTCGGCGAGGGCGACGCGGTTCGACCTTGCCTCGGCAGGGATCTCCGATCCTCGGCGACGTGCTGAGGTGGTCGCCATCCCCGCAGATCGGTGGGGTATTTTGTCCGTATCTACTGTCGGGGTGAGCAGTGATGTGCGGGGGGATTTTTTGGTGAGTACAAGCGCTCGTGCCGTCTTTCGAGCAGGGTGCTCTGGATTTCGGGACCATACCCGTCCGGACATGAGTTCTGGTTTGCTGAGCGTGAACGGTGCGTGGGGCGAATCGTTCGAGGGGACGAAAGGCGAGATCGGCGAATGACAGCTACTTCCGACGCACGGCATACCGAATCGAAGGCTGTCCAGAAAACCGACTCGCCGTCCGGCGAAAATCCGCGCTGGCGCGACCGCAAGAGGTACCTGTGGCCGCTCGGATTGCTGATTCCACTCAGCCCATTCATCTCCTGGTTTCTCGTCGACAACCTTCGTCTCGGATTGTTCTGGGCGACCGGCGCGTGGCTGCTGGTCATCGTCATCCCGATCATCGACATGCTGGCCGGTGAAGACGGCGAAAGCCCTCCGGACGATGCGATCCCCCGACTGCAGAAGGACCGCTACTACCGCTGGTGCACTTACGCGTTCCTCCCCTTGCAATACGCCGGTCTTGTCTTCGCGTGCTGGTGCTGGATCAACGCTCCGATGGGGATCGCGGAGAAGATCGCGATGTCGTTCACGGTGGGCGTCGTCGCCGGCGTCGGTATCAACGCGGCCCACGAGCTCGGCCACAAGAGCGAGAAGATCGAACAGTGGCTCGCGAAAGTGGCGCTTGCGCAATCTCTCTACGGGCACTTCTACGTGGAACATAATTTCGGCCACCATGTGCGCGTAGCTACTCCGCAGGACCCGGCCAGCTCACGGTTCGGTGAGAGCTTCTGGAGGTTCTTGCCACGAAGTGTGTTCGGCGGCCTGCGTTCTGCCTGGCGTATCGAGAGCGCTCGACTCCAGCGGAAAGGCAAACGAACCTGGAGCGTCGAGAACAATATTCTCAACGCTTGGGCGATGAGCGTTGTCCTCTTCGTGACGCTGATCGGCATCTTCGGTTGGGAGGTCGCACCCTGGCTTCTGCTGCAGGCAGTCGCCGGATTCACCTTCCTCGAAGCCGCGAACTACCTCGAGCATTACGGCCTGCTGCGTGGCAAGCGTGCCGACGGCTCGTATGTACGCTGCAGCCCCGCTGACAGTTGGAACAGCGATCACGTGGTGAGCAATCTGTTTCTCTACCAACTGCAGCGGCACAGCGACCACCACGCCAACCCGAAGTTGCGGTACCAAAGCTTGCGCAGCGCCGCCGAAGCCCCGCAACTTCCGGCCGGCTACGCAGTGATGATCGTGATCGCGTGGATTCCGCCCTTGTGGCGTCGGGTGATGGATCAGAGATTGCTGGACTACTACGACGGCGATATAGAACGGATCAACGTCGGCCGATCACGTAGCCGGCGCTGAACTGTTCGGAGTTTGAAGTCTCAGCGACCGTCGTCCCACACGGTGTTACCGCTTGCAGTCGTCGACGGGTAGTCCTGGACCGAGTCCCAGTGTTCGACGATTTTGCCGTTCTCGTCGAATCGGAAGATGTCCATCGAGCCGCTGCCGCCCGTTCCCTCACCGGACGAAGCGAAGGTCTGAACGAAGACGAAGTCTCCCTCGGCTACCGTTCGAGGAAACTTGGTGGCCTTGTCTCCGGCAACAGGTTCGATCCCGGCCAGTGCCGTGACAAACGCGTCCTTACCGTCTGCGAACGAGGGGTTGTGCTGCGTGTAGGTCGGGCCGACCAGCTGGTCGGCAGCCTCGGCGGCTTTGCCCTCGTTGAAGGCGAGCTGCAGGAATGTCAGGGCGTTGGCAGTGTTGCGCTCCAATACTTCTGACGTCCTGGACGGCGACGAGGTGGGCCCGTCGAACATCGTGTTCGGATTCGCGGACGTTTCCGGCACGTCTTGAATGGCATCCCAGTGTTCGACGATCTTGCCGTTGTCGACACGGAAGATGTCGAACACGGCCTGGCCGCGGTCGCCGGGTGCAGACGTGGTGTGAGACTGGAGGGCGACAAGATCACCCTCGGCGAAAACGCGAGTGATCTCGGCATGCAACCCAGGTGTGGCCTCGACGTAACCGCCTATGCCGCTGACAAATCCGGCTGCCCCATCGGCGGCGGTGGGGTTGTGTTGGATGTAGACGTCGCCAAGGTACCGGTCGGCGGCTTGCTGGACCTGACGGCCGTTGAACGCCAGTTCGTAGAAATCCGTGACGATGGTCTTGTTTGATTCGAGTTGATCGCCCTGTTCGGCAACAACGCTCGTTGACGTCGTAGAACTGCTGGGCGTTGCGGATTCCGCGTCGTTGGAGCACGCAGTGAGCAGGAGGGCGGCGGCAGCGGGAACAGTCATCCAGGCTGCGCGCCTACGAAGGTTGCCCATGCTCAGTGTGCGACGGTGAAACGCTGGCGACGGTGTGCCGGAGTCTCGATCTCGTCGACAAAAGCGTGTGCGTAATCTTCGCCCGCGATTGCGGAGTTCCCCTCGGCGTCCGTCAGTAGAATGTCGCCACCCACCTGGAAGGATCCCTTCGGCGCGACGCCGGCATGGGCGCCGAATGCTGCGGCCGGGCTCACGTAGAACCAGTCGACATTGCTGTCGGTCGCGCGGAGCGCATCGAGGACGTCGGCGTGAGCGAGCGCCTCACCCTTGTATGCGTCCGGGAAGTCAGGAGTGTCGACGACGCGTGGCCCACCCTCGGAGACCAACAGGCTGCCGGCGCCACCGACCACTGCAATGCGAGCGCCGTTGTGTGCGGCGGCATCTGCGAGGGGAGTGACGGCGTCGAGCAGGCGCTTGCCGTCGATCTCGCGGGCGGGGATGGCAATGACGACGACGTCGTTGTCCGCCGTGACCTGCTCCACGATCGTGTTGTCGTGAACAGAACCCTGCACGACATTCGTGTCGGTTCCGGACTGCGCGCTGCGAGCGACGACGGTTACCTCGTGGCCGCGTGAAGCGGCTTCCTTCGCGATTGCGCTACCTGCAAAACCGTTTCCACCGAATACTGCGATCTTCGACATGGCGTGTGCCTTTCCTTGATGTCGTCGTTGTGCTTGCAGTAGTAAATTTATTCACCTGAAAGGCCGATGTCTTGGTCAGATGCGGGCAATCCTTGGTGAAAAACAGACATCTTCATGGTGATGGGCCGACTGCTTCGGGTCGAAGTTGCGAACCGTAGGGTTGGTGCATGACTCTCACCGCCGACAACAACGCAGGTCCGCTGGCAATCGAGCGCTCGGACGTCGAAGCCGCACGGGCTCGTATCGCAGGTTTGGCGCGGCGTACTCCGATCTTTCGAACTGCGCTACCGACGCCACGCGGTGACATACCGGTTCTGTTCAAGCTCGAGTACCTCCAGCACGGCGGTTCCTTCAAAGTGCGCGGCAGTCTCAATGCAGTGGAACGAGCTGTAGCCAACGGCACCATGCCCGATGCCGGCGTGGTGATCGCGTCCGGCGGCAATGCTGCGATCGGGGCCGCGTGGGCAGCCCGACGACGGGGACTCACCTGCACAGTGGTGGTGCCGGAGACAGCGCCCGATGCGAAGGTGAAGGCTCTCGGCGAGTTGGGTGCAACCGTTCACAAGGTAGGCGACCGGTATGCACTCGCTGCTGCCGCTGCGGCGGACATCGCACGCACCAGTGGTGCGCTCGAACTGCACGCCTACGACCTGCCCGACATAGTCAGTGGGGCCGGCACCATCGCTCTCGAGATCGAAGACGACGCGTCCGGACCGATCACGTATTGCGTTGCAGTCGGTGGCGGCGGGTTGGTCTCTGGAATCGCCGCGGCGGCACGTCCCGAAGATCAAGTAGTAGCCGTCGAGCCGACCGGAGCTGCCACCTTGCACACTTCGGTCGATGCGGGTCGCCCGGTCGACATCGAAGTGAACAGCATCGCCGGGGACTCATTGGGGGCCACACGCATTGGCGCCATCGCCTGGGAGACACTGCATGAGAGTTCGGTAGACAGTGTTGTGGTCGACGATGATTTGATCCGGCAGGCTCGGGCATTCCTGTGGCGGGAGTTCCGGATTCTGGTGGAGTTGGGAACCGCAGCAGCATTGGTTCCGGTTCTGAACGGAACGGTGTCGCCGCCGTCCGGCGGTGAACTGTGCGTGGTCTTATGCGGAGCCAACACACATCCGACCGACCTGTAATTCAGCGTATTTGTCTGCCTGCGTGTGAGAAAGTCGCAGGTGGGTACCTCTCGCAGTATGAGTACCAGCAGCATTATCTGGATAATTGTTGCCGTGGTCGTGGTGATAGCGATCGTGGCCGCACTCCTGTGGGTGGCGCGAAACAGACGTGACGAGCGTCGACACATCGAGGCAGAACAGATCCGCGAAGACGTCGCAGACAAGTCGCTGCAAGTCGGCGAGCGCGAGGCGCGGGCAGAAGAGACAGCAGCCAAGGCGCGCATGGTGAAAGCAGAGGCGGACGCCAAAGCGGCGGAAGCGTCTGCGCTGCAACACCATGCAGCGCAACACCGGAAAGAGGCGACGAGTTCTCGCGAGGAACTGAACCAGCAAAGAGATCATGCAGACACGATCGACCCCAAGGTCCCCAACCCCGAAGAACCGCGATCGGCGCCGGATCAGAACCCTCGCAACCCTTGATTTCGAGACCCTTGATGCAGGCGATCGAGAGAAGCGTCGGCCCGTATATGGTTCGACGATCATGATGAACAAAGAATCGTCACCGCAGGACCAGAAAAGTGTCGCGTCCACGGCGGCTGACGTCGCACAGAACAATGTCTTCGAGCGCTTTGCCCGTGCCGGATTCGTCGTCAGCGGTGTGGTTCATCTGCTGATCGGATATATCGCGATCCGCCTTGCTTTCGGTGGATCCGGGTCTGCGGACCAATCGGGTGCGATGGCCGAGTTGGCAGGAAAGCCAGGGGGTGTCTTCGCTCTGTGGGTCGGCGTCGTGGCCTTCCTTGCCATGGCGTTGTGGAGATTGGCCGAAGCTGCGTTGGGAAGCTCGTCGTCGCCGTCCTCGGACGACAAGAAGAAGGAGTTCTTCAACCGCGCAAAGGCTCTGGGCATTTCGCTCGTCTATTTCGGTTTTGCGTTCACTGCATTCGGATTCGCCCGCGGTGGCGGGAAGTCCAGCAGCGGTCAGAGTGCGGGAATCACGGCGCGTTTGATGGAGAACACGCTTGGGACTATCGCATTGGTGATCGGCGGGATCGCGATCATCGCTGTTGGTGTTTACCACGTGTACAAGGGCGCGAGCCAGAACTTCCTGGATGATCTGAAGGGCACACCCAGCAACTTCGTGCGCCGACTCGGAACCGTCGGGTACGTCGCCAAGGGCTTGGCCATCGCTGCAGTCGGCATTCTGGTTCTTCTTGCGGTCAACAGTTCCGAACCTGGCAAATCCTCCGGACTCGACGGAGCGTTCAAGACGCTGGGCGCGCAGCCGTACGGAGTGGCCTTGCTGATCCTTGCCGGATTGGGCATCATCACCTACGGGCTCTACTGCTTCGTGATGGCACGCTCGACGAAGATGTAGCGCCCGTAGGTAAGTGGGTCTATCCGAATGACCCGGTCTGGAAGCCGACGTCGCTGCCCGACGAACTTCCCGTCGAGCTACCGAATATCGGTCGTCTCGGAACTAGATCATGCATCAGGTTCACTGCTGCAGGGTCGACCATCGCCGCATTTCCACCGTTCGCCAGAATCCTGATCGACCAGCCGCTGTCGGGAACAAGCAGGGTGATGCAGTTGGATCCCGAGCTGTCTCCGTTCTTCTTGGCGAACCGTTGTGGGAAGTTCGGCGTCGGGGGCTGGAGCTGCCACGCCATTCCCATTCCGAATGCAGGATTCTCCGGAGCTTGCGTGTCGATCCGCTCGAGCATCGAGGTCAGGGCTGGTTTGAGCGGGTTGTTTCCGTAGCCGAGAGTTGTTGCAGCCCAGATCGACATGTCCTCGGCGGTGCTGACCAGCCCACCCCCGCCTGCGATCGCACCCGTGTTGTTCCACAGAGGCGCTCTTGTGCCGTCGAGGTAGTACGGAACGGCAGGTCGGTTGCTTTGGTCTCGATCACGGTACCCATCATCCCGAGCGGGTCGGTGATTTCGCGGGCGACTGCCGCCGCGAAAGGCGGCTTCTCCTGTCCCGGAATGATTTTGTCTGCCATGAGTGTGCCGAGTAGTCCGAACCCGAAGTCCGAGTACAGCCAATGGCTACCGGGGGAGAACTCCAAGGCGCGGGGGTCCTCGAGGCCTTACCACAGCATGGCTTTGGTGTACTTCGCCTTCTCGTCCGTGCACGATTGTGTGGGATCGGCACACCCTGCCGAAAGATTGGGCGGGTCGTCGCTGAGACCGGAACGGTGGGTGACCAGTTGACGAAGCGGATCTCCTCGCCACCGCTGCCTTTCGGCAGCGGGTTGCCATCCGAATCCTTGCTCGCCAGGTCGTCCAATCCGACTTCTCCCCGAGCGATCAGTTTCGCCAGTAGTGCAGCGGTGAAGGTCTTGGTCTCCGAGGCGATCTCGAATTGCGTTCGCGGAGTGACTCTCACGCCGTTTTCGACGTCGGCATGACCATAGTGGTACGTAGTGGTGACACTCGCCTTGCGGTTCTTCTCATCCGGTTTGACGATGGCGAAGGCAAGGCTGGGAACGCCGCTGTTCAGCAGTGTCTCTGCGACGCGCTGTACCGCTCGGGCTTCTGCAGGATCGCCGACCCGCGAACCTGGATTGGGCGCAGTGCAGGCGGCGCTGGCGGTCGAGGAGGTCGCGAGAGTTATGACGGCGGTTGCCGCCAGCCCCGCAACGCTGATGAACTGTCGTCGTGACGTCCGGGCGGACCCTCGATCCTGGTTTTCCATTGTTTGCACATCACAACCAAAGTCGACCGGTTTGACTGTTTTGTCGGAATTGCTAAGGTGTGGTTCCTAGACGTATTTCGCTAAATCACGCCGCCGTTGACGTACATGACCTGGCCGTTGACCCAACGAGCTGGGCCGGCGAGGAACGCGACAGCCTCCGCGATGTCCATCGGTGTGCCGAGGCGTTCCAGGGGAGCCAGCTTGGACAGATTCCCCACTGTAGCTTCGTCTTTCCCGTCCAGGAATAGATCGGTGGCCGTAGGGCCTGGGGCTACGGCGTTGACCGTGATATCCCGTCCTCGTAGCTCTTTCGCGAGAACCAGAGTGATCGCGTCGACAGCACCTTTGGTGGCGGCGTACGCGGCATAAGTCGGAAACGCCAGCTTCTTCACGGAGGTGGAGAAATTGATGATCGCACCGCCGCTGCGCATCCGCCTGGCTGCCTGCTGGTCGACCACGAAGGTTCCACGGACGTTGGTCCGATGCATCCGATCGAAATCGTCGAAGTTCAGTTCTGCGACGGTGGAGAGGATCATGATTCCGGCTGCGTGAACGACGACGTCGATGCCCCCGAACTCCTCCTCGACCGTATCGAACAGGGTCGCGACTTCACCTTCGTCGGCGACGTCGGCATGCACCGCGATGGCGCGGCCGCCCGCTGCGACGATGGTGTCAACTGTTTCCTGGGCGCGTTGAAGGTTTCCTGAATAGTGCACGGCGACAGCCATTCCGTCGGCGGCGAGCTTCTCTGCAGCCGCTCGCCCGATGCCGCCGGAAGCTCCGGTGACGATGGCGACGCGGGTGGTGGTGTCAGTCATGATGTAACTCCTGTACTGGTTTCGGTCGCATCGGACAGCTTGCGAAGCCACTCTCGTAGTAGGCCGACTTCGTTGGCGGAGAGAGAAGTTGAATCTGCGGCGGCCAGTTGGGCGTCGAGAGTAGATGCAACTCTGTTGAGTGAGGCGTCCGTGTGGGCGCCGGATTCGTCGATGATGGACGCGAAGATTCCGTCGCGAACTCGCTGTGACAACGTCGGATCGGGGTACTGTTCCGGCCTGACGACGAGCATCAGAGCGACGCCCACATTGGCGGACATCACCATCTGCGTAGCCACGTCCACCGATACGGTGAGAACGCCTGCGGCAGCGCATCGTTCGAGAACCGATCGAAGTAACGCCTGAGCCTGCAAGGCAGTGTCTGCGCTCTGGGTGGAGGGTGAGTGCATCAGTCGGTAATGAGCGGGATGTGCGAGCGCGAAGGCTGTATGCGCATCCCAGCCGGCCCGTAGATCGGCAACGGGGTCATCGGAAGGTGTCGCAGCGCGTTTGCCTTCGAGGTATTTGGAGAATCCTGCCTCGACGACGGCTGCGAGCAGTCCGTTCTTGTCGCCGAACTGACGGTAGAGCGCGGGGGCGCCGACGCCGGCCATCTCGCACACGGCACGGGTGGAGATGTCGCCGTTGGGGGAGGTGTTGAGCAGCTCGGTCGCTGCGGCCAGAATCTTTGCTCTCGAACTCATGAAAACAACGCTAACATAAATCTGTAATCGTCGCTATCGCCGGGTTGGTCGTGCGAACGAACTACAGACACAGGCGCCAGAACTTGATCAGATGAGTGAGCCAGTCCGGCCACGGTTCTGTGTGGAGTGACGGCTAGAGCCGCTGTTGTCACACTCTGAACGAAGGAATCCTGGTGATTGACTCGGAAACTACTGTTGCGCCCAATAATTCGCATTCCGGTTATCTGGGGTGGATTCTGCGGGTCATCAGCGTCGTGGCGTGCGTTGCGGTTGCAACGGTCGTTGTCTCGCTGATGCTCGGGCCGCCATTCGCGCGGGCCTGGGCACAGTGGGTTGCTCGTCATCTAGGTGGGGACTTCGAGACGGGAGTCGTTGTCGGATTTGTGACTGGGCTTTTAGGCATTGCTGTGACTTTGTTTGCAGCGCTGATGAGTTCGTTGGCGTGGCGGCGCCGCGGTGGCCCGGCATTGTCGCTTGGTATCGGTGCTATTGCCTTGCTTGCCGTTATTCCCGGCGCAGTGAATTTGAGTATCGCGGTCGGTACAGGAGGATCCGGGGTAAGCGCGGCGGGGAGGATCCTCGACGTCGACGGGCCGGCGTTTCGTGGAGCCTGGGTAGCCGTATCAGTGGCGGGACTGTCGCTGTATATGGTCGGGGCGCTGCTGTTAGGGAGGAGCCTTCGTTCGGCATTCGGGCCTGTCAGGCAGGTGGCGCCGCCGCCAGGGGTGGTCGGCGGTACGAATGCCTTGGCCATCGTCGCACTCGTACTTGGAATCTTCGGTGGGGTTCTTGCTATTCCAGTGGGCCATGTGTCGCTGAACCAGATTCGCCGTTCCGGCGAAAGTGGGCGCGGACTGGCAGTGGCCGGCCTCGTTCTCGGTTATCTGTCCCTGGTCGTGATCGTGGGTGTCGTATTAGTGGCTGTGCCCGGGTATCGGTGATTTGGGGCTCGTATCAGAGCGGGATCGGTAGGAGGGGCTCGATGTCGTAGGCGCGGGGTCCGAACAGGCTCGCCGTCCGGGTGAGAATGGGCGGAAGTGCTTCGTAGAGGCTCCCGCCGATGCGGTGGAGGGAGTTGAACGAGCGCGATTCCCAAACCGGAAACTCTCCGTCGGTGCCGCGTGATGCTGTGTCCCACAGCAGTGCGTCACCGTTTTCGCTCCATCCGAAAACCTGCAGCGAGTCGGGGAGTGACCAATCGCCGTCGGGTTCGATCATCCAATCGAACTCGTCATCCTGTCCTTCTCTGTAGACCGAATGAAGATGAGCGGTGAGGTTGCGGGCGCGCCCTTGCCAGCCGTCGGCAAATCCGGGAAGAACGGGCGGATAGATGAGCCAGAGTCCGAAGGTCCGCGCCCACCCTGCGTGCCGGATGAACGCTCGGTAAGAACCGGGGAAGCCATTATCGTCGGGAAATCGATAGGAATCCATAAGGGCAAAATCGATATGCTCGAGCGTCGGTCGGCCGTCTACCGTCAGCGCGTTGGGTCCCTGTGCAAACACACCCTCAACGCTAGCAATAGGGGACACCGTGCCGCCCTTTTCGATTATCGAAGCACGCCGGAATGGGTCACGGAGGCGTGTGCTCGGTGACCTCCGGGTTCAGAGTCGTGTGGTGGAGCGGCGGGGTTTTCGGTC
>NZ_JAJNCL010000017.1 GCF_021025955.1 Rhodococcus qingshengii
TGAAGTTGACCGGAGACGATGTCCAGTACCACGCGTCCGGTATCGATCCGGGTGCCGGAGCCCACCACGCAAACACACAGCACGCTATGGGAGGTGCACTGTAATGGCTGTTCTCAGTGCTGAACGTATCAAGATCACCACGACCAAGTCGCCGCTGTGGTGCACGATCATCATCGTCGTTCTCGGGTTGGGGCTCGCGACCGCTTTCGGACTCAGCGCCAAGTCGTCGCTCCGCAATTCGAACGGCGCAATGATGCCGACCGTGTCGGGGGCGCTCAGCGGAGTGACCGGCTTCGGTGTGTTGGTTCTGATGATCATGGCGGCCCTCGCGATCACCAGCGAATACCGCTTCGGGACCATCCGAACCACGTTCCAGGCAGTTCCGAATCGCGCTTCGGTGCTGATCGCCAAGGCCGGCCTCATCGGCGGTTTCGGAGCGGTATTGACTCTCGTATTGTCGTTCGGCGCCTTCGCTCTGACGAAGGCCACAGCAGGTGACGCCGGAAGATTCCTTACGCTGTCCGGCGACGAGAACTGGCGGGTCGTCTACGGAACACCGATCTACGCGTTCTTCTGCGTGGTTCTGGCAGTCGGAGTGGGAGCGTTGCTCCGGCAGTCTGCAGGTGCTATCGCGCTACTGCTGTTGTGGCCCCTACTCATCGAGAATCTGTTCAACCTGTTCGGCAGTATTGGCGAGAAGATCATGCCGTTCCTGCCGTTCATGAACGCCAACAACTTTCTCGGTTCCGGCGGTAGCGTCGACTTCCACTGGGGACCCTGGGGCAGCCTGATCTACTTCGCCCTCTTCGTACTCGTCGTCTTCGGTCTCAGCGTCGTCGTAGTGAACAGACGAGATGCATAGGCACACAGATCAAGCGGGCTGATTCTGCTTACGCCAGCGGGCGTTCAGGAAACCCAATGCCGCGATCACGAGGAACAACACGGTGGTCGAGATTAACTGCGCACGTGCATCGGCGTCGAAGAGCATGAGCACGACGAACACGCCGAGCATCGCGAGTGTCGCGTAGCTCAGATACGGGAACAGCCACATACGAACTGTCAGCTTGCCCGACGCTTCGAGTTGTTTACGCAGTCGCAGATGCGAGACGACGATGAAGATCCAGATGACGAGCAGCGCGGCGCCGACTGCGTTGAGCAGGATGCCGAGCAGGTCGTCGGGGAGCAGCCAGTTAAGCAGGACGCTGACGAAGCCGAAGAACACCGACAGCAGAACGGCATTCGTCGGAACTCCGGTGCTCGACAGTTTCGCCATGAAAGCGGGCCCGTCGCCGCGGCGCGACAGTGAGAACGCCATACGAGAGGTGCCGTAGATGTTGGCGTTGAACGCCGAGAGCAAAGCCACAACTACGACGAGTTCCATGAACCCGGCAACACCCGGAATGTTCGCCTTGTTCAAGACGGCCACAAACGGGCCGCTCTCGAGTTCGGGGTCGTTCCAGGGCAGCAGCAGAACCATGATCGAGATGGCGCCGATGTAAAAGACGCTGATGCGCCACACGACGCTTCGGACAGCGACGGCGATGGAGCGTTCCGGATTCTCGGATTCGGCTGCGGCGATGGTGACGATCTCGATCCCGCCGAAAGCGAACGCCACGACGAGAAGTCCTGCGGCAATGCCGGACAACCCGTTGGGCATGAAGCCGCCCTGCCCGAACAGATTGCTCGTACCGACCGGGTCGGTATCAGGCAGGAGGCCGAACACCAGCAGGACACCGATGATCAGGAAGCCGATGATGACGGTGACTTTGATTGCGGCGAACCAGAACTCGAACTCGCCGAAGTTGCTGACCTTGGCCAGGTTCACGACGGCGAAGAACACCACGAAGACGAGGGCGACAACCCATTGCGGGATCGACGGCACCCAGTCGTTCACGATCGCCGACGCTCCAGTGATCTCGGCGCCCAGCACCATGATGAGCATGAACCAGTAGAGCCAGCCCATCACGAAGCCGGCCCACTCGCCGATCCCCAAGCGCGCGTAGTGCGAGAAGGAACCGCTGGCCGGAATCGCCGCGCCCATTTCACCGAGCATGCGCATCACGAACACCACGACGGCGCCCGCAAGGATGTAGGAGATCAGGACAGCCGGGCCGGCCTTGGCGATACCGACGCCGGTTCCGAGGAACAGGCCGGCGCCGATGGCCGAGCCCAGGCCCATCATCGTCAGATGGCGGACCTTGAGACCGTGGCCGAGAGCAGTGGTTGTTCCGTCGGAGACGTCGGTGCTACTCATCAGTCGTTGGCGTGCAAAGCAGCGTTCAGTTCGACGCCGGTGCCCTTCCACGGCACGACCTCGACGGCACCCGAGACCGAGTTACGACGGAAGAGAAGGTTGGACTTGCCGCTGAGTTCCTTGGCCTTGACGACGGTGCCGTCCGGGCCGGTGACCTTCGTGCCCGCGGTGACGTAGAGGCCGGCTTCGAGGACGCAGTCGTCGCCGAGTGAAATGCCGAGGCCGGCGTTGGCGCCGAGGAGGCAGCGCTTGCCGAGGGAGATGGTTTCCTTGCCGCCGCCGGAGAGGGTGCCCATGATCGAGGCGCCGCCGCCCACATCGGATCCGTCGTCGACGACGACGCCCGCGGAGATTCGGCCTTCGACCATCGAGTTGCCGAGGGTGCCGGCGTTGAAGTTGACGAAGCCCTCGTGCATGACGGTCGTTCCGCTGGCGAGGTGTGCGCCGAGTCGGACACGGTCGGCGTCACCGATGCGAACTCCGGACGGCACGACGTAGTCGACCATGCGGGGGAACTTGTCGACGCTGAACACGGTGACGACTCCGCGGATGCGCAGACGCGAGCGAACCTGCTCGAAGCCCTCGACGGCGCACGGGCCGAAGTTGGTCCACACGACGTTGCTGAGCAGGCCGAACTGGCCGTCGAGGTTGACGCCGTGGGGCGCGACGAGACGGTGCGAGAGGAGGTGGAGGCGCAGGTAGACGTCATGGGCGTCGACCGGTGCCTTGGAGAGATCGGCGATGGTGGTGCGAACGACGACCTGCGAGACCTCGCGAGCGTCGTCAGTGCCTGCCAGCAGTGCAAGATCGGAAGGAATGTCTGTTCCCTCGACGTTCTCGGTACCGGTCTTGTCGAATGTTCCCAGCTCCGGTGCCGGGAACCAGGTGTCGAGGACGGCTCCGTCCGCGGTCACGTTGGCGATACCTACTGCTGTTGCTCCCTGTGCGCTCACGGGACTAGAGATTACTGGGTGGTGGGTGCACCGGCCTAGGCTGGTGCGTGTGAGCATCCTCGATCTTGCTTCGGACCCCATCGACTTGACGGCCGCCCTGGTCGACATCCCCAGCGTCTCGCACGACGAATCCGTCATTGCGCAGGCCGTCGAGGATGCGCTGCGTGAGCAGACTTCGGTCTTCGAGATCATCCGCAACGGCAACGCCGTGTTGGCGCGTACGTCGCTCGGTTTGCCCAGCCGCGTCATGCTCGCCGGACATCTGGACACGGTGCCGATCGCCGACAACGTTCCTTCGCGACGCGAAGGCGACATCTTGCACGGATGCGGGACCGTCGATATGAAGTCGGGCGACGCGGTGTTTCTTCACCTGGCCGCGACCATCGAGAACTTGGCCCACGATCTGACTCTCGTCTTCTATGACTGCGAAGAGATCGCCGCGAAGTACAACGGACTCGGAAGAATCGAACGCGAGATCCCGGAGTGGCTCACGGCCGACGTCGCGATTCTCGGTGAGCCGACGGCCGGTTTCATCGAGGCCGGGTGCCAGGGAACGATGCGGGTTCGGTTGACGGCTTCGGGAATTCGCGCACATTCGGCCAGATCCTGGCTGGGGGACAACGCCATTCACAAGTTCGGCGGAGCGTTGGAGCGGTTGTCGAATTACCAGCCGCGCTCGGTCGACATCGACGGTTGCGGCTACCGCGAAGGTTTGTCGGCGGTGCGGATTTCCGGCGGTGTCGCCGGAAACGTCGTCCCGGACGAAGCCGAGATGGACGTCAACTTCCGATTCGCGCCCGATCGCAACGAGGCGCAAGCTGAGGCACACGTGCGCGAAGTGTTCGACGGTCTGGGCCTCGGATTCGAGGTCACGGACTCCTCACCCGGCGCGTTGCCTGGCTTGGCGAACCCGTCCGCTGCCGCCCTGATCGAGGCGGCCGGTGGTCAGTTCCGTGCGAAGTACGGGTGGACCGACGTGTCCAGGTTCTCGGCGCTCGGCATTCCTGCCGTGAACTACGGACCGGGTGATCCGAACCTCGCGCACAAGCGCGACGAGCACGTTCCGGTGCAGCAGATCACCGACGTCGCGGCCGTGCTGAGGAAGTATCTGTCGGCCTGACCGTTAGCCTTGCCGCATGGCACCAGAGAAGAATTCGGCTTCGAAGAAGCAGAGCTCGTCGATCAAGCACCGCGGCCCCGTTCAGCTTCGACGCAAGCGCAAGGACGAGAAGACCACGACGGATCAGCGTTTGCTCGACAAGCGCGGACCCACGGATTGGGTACACACCGATCCGTGGCGTGTGTTGCGTATCCAGAGCGAATTCGTCGAAGGGTTCGGAGCGCTCGCCGAGGTCCCGCGTGCGGTCACGGTGTTCGGTTCGGCCCGCACCACGGTCGATCATCCCGAGTACCAATCCGGCCGTGAACTGGGAACGGCCTTGGCCGAAGCCGGGTACGCCGTCATCACCGGTGGTGGGCCGGGAGTCATGGAAGCTGCCAACCGTGGTTGCAGCGAAGCAGGCGGATATTCGATCGGTCTCGGCATCGAGTTGCCGTTCGAACAGGGGCTCAACGAGTGGGTGGATCTCGGAATCAACTTCCGGTACTTCTTCGCACGCAAGACGATGTTCGTGAAGTATTCCCAGGCATTCATCTGCCTGCCAGGCGGCTTCGGAACACTCGACGAGCTGTTCGAAGCACTCACCCTGGTGCAGACCCACAAAGTCACGCGCTTCCCGATCGTCCTGTTCGGTACCGAGTACTGGTCCGGACTCGTCGACTGGATTCGCGGCACCCTCGAGCGTGACGGCAAGATTTCCGAAGGCGACGTGAACCTGCTGCACGTCACCGACAGCGTGGAAGAAGCAGTACGAATCGTCCTCAACGCAGACAAGGGCGTCGACGAGGCCGCAGATCTGGGGAAAGAAGAAGAATGGTGACCGATTCCGACAAGAAGTACTCGATCTGCGTCTACTGCGCGTCGGGGCCGGTGGACGAGTCTTTCCTGGCGTTGGCGGCAGAGGTGGGAACCGCGATCGGTCGCCGCGGATGGCAGTTGGTCTCGGGCGGTGGCAACGTCTCGATGATGGGCGCTGTCGCCGAGTCCGCTCGCGCGGCGGGCGCTTGGACCGTCGGCGTCATTCCGAAGGCCCTGGTGCACAAGGAAGTTGCCGACGTCGATGCCGACGAGCTGATCGTCACGGACACCATGCGCGAACGCAAGAAGCTGATGGAAGATCACGCCGACGCGTTCATCACGCTGCCGGGCGGAATCGGGACGCTGGAAGAGCTGTTCGAGACATGGACCGCCGGCTACCTCGGAATGCACGAGAAACCAGTGGTGATGCTCGATCCCGTCGGGCACTTCACCGGCCTGCTCGAGTGGTTGAACAAGCTCGACGGGACCGGCTTCGTCGGGCGTCAGGCGCTGGACACACTGTTGGTGCGGACGGACGTCGAGGCGGCGCTCGACGCGTGCGTCAAATCCTGATCAGACGCGTGCGTGAAACCCTGACCTGGGGCATGGCGAGCTTTATTACCGTGCAGTAAGGTGGCCGCAGACTGAGCGGCCGAATGGGCGCCGGATACGTGTTAGGGGAGCCATGAGTTCGGAAGCCCGTTCGACCGTAAGCCTGCTGGATCTGGCGGCAAAACTGCCGTCGATGATCACCGAGGTACCGATCCTGGCGCGGGGGGCCGCCGGGCTCACTCGCAAGCCTTCGGCCAAGGAATCGATCGGGTTGATCTTCCAGAAGGCCGCGCACGCGCACCCGTCGCGCCCCTTCATCCGGTTCGAGGGGCACGCGACCAGTTATGCCGAGGCCAACGAACTGGTGAATCGCTACGCCGACGTCCTCCGCGGACGAGGAGTCGACCGCGGAGACGTCGTCGGAGTGCTGGCCAAGAACACTCCCGAAGCCCTGTTGATCGCACTCGCTGCCGTCAAACTCGGTGCGGCAGCGGGCATGCTGAACTACAACCAGCGCGACGACGTTCTGGCACACAGCCTTACGCTGCTCGACGCTCGCGTCCTGGTAGTCGCCGACGAGTGCGAAGAAGCCCTCGAATCGTTGCCTGCCGGATTTGCCGGGCCCGCTCAACTTCTTGTCAGCGAACTCGAAGATCTGGCGAAGACGGCTGATCCGTCCAACCCGGCGGTTACCGCCGAGGTGCTGGCGAAAGAGAAGGCGTTCTACATCTTCACCTCGGGCACCACCGGAATGCCCAAGGCGAGCTTGATGACTCACTTCCGCTGGTTGAAGTCGATGTCAGGACTCGGGTTGATGGGCGTGCGCTTGCGCGGCTCGGACACTCTGTACTGCTGCTTGCCGCTCTATCACAACAACGCGTTGACGGTCTCGTTGTCCTCGGTGCTCGCGTCCGGTGCCACCATCGCGATCGGACGCCAGTTCTCGGCCTCACGGTTCTGGGACGATATCGCAGTCAACAAGGCGACCGCCTTCACATACATCGGCGAACTGTGCCGCTATCTGCTCAATCAGCCGGTCAAGCCGACCGACAGCGACAACGCTGTTCGGCTCATGGTGGGTAACGGTCTGCGCCCGGAGATCTGGGCCGAATTCACCCAGCGGTTCGGCATTCCCCGCGTCGCCGAGTTCTACGGTGCCAGCGAATGCAACATCGCGTTCGTCAACGCACTCAACGTGGACAAGACGGCAGGCATCTGTCCGTTGCCGCACGCCGTCGTGGAGTTCGACGAGAACACCGGAAAAGCGTTGCGCGCCGCCGACGGTCGACTCCGCAAGGTTTCCACGGGTCAGGTCGGGCTCCTGCTGTCCAAGATCACGGACCGGGCGCCTTTCGACGGTTACACAGACGAAGCTGCGAGCAACAGCAAACTGGTGCGCGGGGGATTCAAGGACGACGACACCTGGTTCGACACCGGAGACCTGGTGCGCAAGCAGGGATGGGGCCACGTCGCCTTCGTCGACCGCCTCGGTGACACCTTCCGCTGGAAGGGTGAGAACGTCGCCACCACGGAGGTCGAGGGCGCGCTGAGTTCGCACCCGGCCGTCGAGGAAGCAGTTGTCTACGGCGTCGAGATTCCGGGCACCGACGGGCGCGCGGGCATGGCGGCGGTGAAGCTACGGGACGGCCAGAGTTTCGAGGGCAGCGAAGTCGCGGCTCACCTCTACGGCAAGCTCCCCAACTACGCGGTCCCGCTGTTCATCCGCATCGTCGACTCACTCGAACACACCAGCACTTTCAAGTCGCGCAAGGTGGAATTGCGCAACGAGGGTTACGACGTCGGCGCCGACACTCTGTACCTTCTCGAGGGCCGCGAGGGTGGTTATGTGGACTCGTACGACGAATACGTCGGAAAGGTCGCGGCGGGCTCGGTACCCAAGGGCTAGACCGAGTTCCGTCATGCCAGTATGAGTGGCATGTCTTCACTCTCCGGTTCTACCGCGCAGCCAGGTCCGGCGCCCACCCTGTGTGGGCGTCCGGTCGCGGTCGACCGCGCATTGGTGATGGCGATCGTCAACCGCACTCCCGATTCCTTCTACGACCAGGGTGCGACGTTCTCGGACTCGGCGGCGATGGCTGCCGTCGATCGTGCCGTCGACGAAGGCGCCGATCTGGTGGACATCGGGGGAGTGAAAGCCGGACCGGGTGACCTCGTCGACGCCGACGAGGAAGTCAGGCGAGTGGTTCCGTTCGTCGCCGCGATCAGGGCCAAGTACCCCGAGTTGATCATCAGCGTCGACACCTGGCGCAGTGGCGTCGCACGGCTGGCACGCGACGAAGGCGCCGACCTGATCAACGACACGTGGGCCGGTGCGGATCCCGAACTCGTTGTGGTCGCCGCCGAGACGGGCGCCGGCATCGTCTGCTCGCACACGGGCGGCGCGGTTCCGCGCACCCGCCCGCACCGTGTGCGCTACGACGACGTCGTCGCAGATGTGGTCTCCGAGGTGGTGTCGGCGGCAGAACGCGCCCTGGCTCTCGGTGTTCCGCGTGACGCGATTCTGATCGATCCCACCCACGACTTCGGCAAGAACACCTTCCACGGGCTCGAGTTGTTGCGAAAAGTGGACGTTCTTGTAAACACCGGGTGGCCAGTGCTGATGGCGCTGAGCAATAAGGACTTCATCGGGGAGACTCTTGGTGTGGAGCTTTCCGAGAGGTTGGAGGGAACATTGGCAGCGACAGCAATGGCCGCGGCGGGCGGCGCCCGGGTGTTCCGTGTTCACGAGGTGGCGTCCACCCGCCGAGTAGTCGACATGGTGGCCGCGATCCAAGGACGCCGCGCCCCGGTACGTACGGTTCGAGGTCTGGCATGAGCATCACCGGTGCGGGCCCGACCCGCGTATGGGCAGAAGCCAACAGTTGGGACCATCCGAGTTGGACGGTCGCCGAACTCGAACGGGCGAAGGGTGGCCGAACCGTCTCGGTGGTGTTGCCCGCACTCAACGAAGAGGACACCGTTGCCGCGGTGGTCGACACCATTCATCCGTTGCTCGGTGGCTTGGTCGACGAGTTGATCGTTCTCGATTCCGGTTCGACCGACCGAACCGCCGAGCGTGCTCGCGCTGCCGGAGCGACGGTGATCAGTCGTGAGAGCGCAGTCCCGTCCATCCCGCCGACGGCGGGCAAGGGTGAGGTGCTGTGGCGTTCGGTGGCAGCGACCACCGGCGATCTGATCGCATTCGTCGACTCCGATCTCATCAATCCTGATCCGGCGTTCGTGCCCAAACTGCTGGGGCCGCTGCTCACCGTTGACGGCATCCATCTGGTGAAGGGCTACTACCGCCGTCCGCTGCGCGTGAGCGGCACGGAGGACGCCAACGGCGGCGGACGAGTCACGGAATTGGTTGCGCGGCCCATGTTGGCTGCGCTGCGGCCCGAACTCACGTCGGTACTGCAACCGCTCGGCGGTGAATACGCCGGCACCCGTGAGTTGCTCTCGGCTGTTCCGTTCGCCCCCGGCTACGGCGTCGAGATCGGCTTGCTGCTCGACACGTACGACACGTTGGGGCTGGCGGCGATCGGTCAGGTCAATCTCGGTGTGCGCAAGCATCGCAACCGGCCGCTCGCCGACCTCGGCGTGATGAGTCGGCAGATCATCGGAACGATGCTCAGGCGGTGCGGGATCGAGGATTCGGGTGCCGGGTTGACCCAATTCCTGGTCGACGGTGATTCTTTCGTGCCCGAGACCACGGAGGTATCGCTGGTCGATCGACCGCCGATGAATTCGATAGTGCGCACCGCGGGGGTCTGACCGCTTACCTACGGGTATGGGAGTATCGGTCCATGATGACGATCCTCCTGTACCTGATTGTCATGGCACTGGTCGGCGCGATGCTCTTTCTCGCCGCCAGCGCTGTGTTCGGGCGCTCGGAAGAGCTGCCGCCGCTGCCTCCGGGCACGACGGCGACCGTGCTCCCGGCTGAGGACGTCACCGGAGCGGATGTCGACGCTCTGCGCTTTCAGCAGGTGCTGAGGGGTTACAAGGCGAGCGAAGTGGATTGGGCTCTGCATCGCCTCGGAATGGAAATCGATTCTCTGCGTGCACAACTGGGCCGTGACGAGAAGTCTGAGATTCTGATCCAGCCTGAAGGCCTGTCCAAGTCCGAAGTATCTGCGGCGGGGCCTGATTCGGCAGCACCTGAGTCTTCGGCGGCTACTGAGTCCGAGTCGAAGGATTCACAGGGCTGATGGCAGACGGACTGGTTCGATGCGGCTGGGTGGTCGAGACGCCCGGCGACACCCTGTACCGCGACTATCACGATGAGGAGTGGGGCCGACCGCTGCACGGGCGCGACGAACTGTTCGAGCGGCTCGCTCTCGAGGCATTCCAATCGGGGCTTTCGTGGATCACCATTCTGCGCAAACGCGAGTCCTTCCGAGAAGCCTTCGACGGGTTCGATCCGGACAAGGTCGCAGCGTACGGAGTTGCGGATGTCGAGAGATTGCTCTCCGATGCCGCGATCGTCCGCAATCGCGCGAAGATCGAAGCGACGATTTCCAACGCCCGAGTGCTCGTGAATTCACCCGATCTGGACCTCGATTCGTTACTCTGGTCGTTCTCGCCGCCTCGACGCACCAGACGACTGACATCAATTGCAGAGGTTCCGGCGGTCACTCCCGAGTCGACTGCCATGGCTAAGGAACTTAAGCGACGTGGGTTCAAGTTTGTGGGTCCTACCACGGCTTATGCGCTCATGCAGGCCACCGGAATGGTCGATGATCACGTGGCTGATTGTTGGGTTCCGACGCAGGTGTGACGGTCGACTGAACACCCCTAAATGTGACTCAGATTCCCGGTTCCCGCATCCATAGGGAACAATGGAGGGTACGAGCCTCGCTGATTGTTGGCGGGGCGCACCGTTAGTCGAGGCGCAGAGCAATGCAGCGCAGATCTGGAGGGAGCAGAGGATGGCGGCCATGAAGCCCCGGACCGGGGACGGTCCCCTCGAAGCAACCAAAGAGGGACGAGGAATCGTCATGCGGGTTCCACTCGAGGGTGGCGGACGCCTCGTCGTCGAGCTGACCCCGGATGAAGCTGCAGCGCTCGGTGTGGAACTCACGAACGTCACCAGCTAGTCGGGTCCAGGTTGTAGCAGTACGAACAACAGCACGTGATTGCACGCAGGCTCCGTATCCGTTTCGGTACGGGGCCTGAAGTGTGTGCGCACCGCAGGTAGAAAGGACGGATCAATGCTTTCCGCCGTGATCGATCTTCTGTCCTGCCCACAGTGCGCTGCCGAGTTGGAGTTGGTGGACGGCGCCGCCGAGTGCGACCGCGGACATCGATTCGACGTGGCTCGCCAGGGTTACGTGAGCCTGATCAGCGGCGGAGCCACGAAGTTCACCGGCGACAGTGCCGAGATGATCGCGGCGCGTGCACGACTGCTCGGCGCGGGCCATTTCGACCCACTGATGGATGCCGTCTCCCTGGCCTGCTCGACTACGGCTGGGTTGGATCCTGCGCGGATCGCCGAAATCGGTGCAGGCACAGGTCAATACCTTGCTCACGTGGTGGATTCGCTGCCCGATTCTCGCGCAATAGCCTTGGACGTGTCGAAGTTCGCGGCACGGCGAGCTGCGAAGGTCCACGAAAGAATCGGCTCGATCGTCGCAGACGTCTGGCAACCACTACCGATTCGCGACGGAGCGTTGTCTCACGTGCTCTGTGTGTTCGCTCCGCGCAACGGTCCGCAGTCTCATCGTGTTCTCGCCGATGACGGCGTTCTGGTGGTGTTGACGCCCACCGACAGGCATCTGCGCGAGCTGATCGACATCCTTGCTATGGTCCGGGTCGACGATCGCAAAGTAGAACGCCTCGAGTCGTCGATGGCCGGCTACTTCGACCGTGTGAGCAGCGACGAGGTCGAGTTCACGATGCCGTTGTCACACCAGGACATCCTCGACTTGGTGGGTATGGGACCGTCGGCGAGACATCTGACGCCCGCCGATCTTGCTGCCGCCGTGGCGAAGCTGCCGCAGCCGAGCACCGTCACCGCGTCGGCGACGATCTCGACCTACCGCAAAATCTGACCTGGATCAGCGTCTCGTGACGGCATCCGCGTAGACCTCGAGCGTCTGCTTGGCGATTTCGGCCCAGGAGAACTCGTCGATCGCACGGATTCTGCCCGCACGACCCATCGCTTCGGCGCCTTCTCGGTCGGCGACCACGGCATTGACGGTGGCCGCGAGTGACTCCTCGAATGCGTTCGGCTCGTAGGCGTTGTAATGCACGAGTCGCCCGGTGACGCCGTCGGCGACCACCTCGGGGATACCGCCGACATCGGAAGCGACCACGGCGGTCTCGCATGCCATAGCCTCGAGATTGACGATCCCGAGGGGCTCGTACACCGAAGGGCAGACGAATACCGTTGCTGCCGAGAGTATTTCCCTGATCTGTTCGGTCGGGAGCATTTCGCGCACCCAGAAGACGTTGCCTCGATGCTTGGCGAGTTCGGCCACCGCCTTCTCCGTCTCGGCGGCGATCTCCGGTGTATCGGGAGCGCCGGCACACAGCACGAGTTGAATCTCCGGGTCGAAGTGGTGTGCCGCCGCGACGAGGTGACCAACTCCCTTCTGCCTGGTGATGCGTCCGACAAAGGCCACGATGGGTTCGGCTGGATCGACGCCGATCGACGCGAGCGCGGACGGCGCTCGCGGCGCAGATCCGCCGGGATGCCATACCGCGGTATCGATTCCGTTGCGCACCACGTGCACGCGACTCGGATCGACAGCGGGATACGCGTCGAGGACGTCGAGTCGCATTCCGGAACTGACGGCGATGATCGCGTCTGCATGCTCGACGGCGTTGCGTTCGGACCACGACGAGATCCGATAGCCACCACCTAGCTGCTCGGCCTTCCACGGGCGTCTGGGCTCGAGTGAGTGGGCAGTGAGAATGTGCGGTACGTCGTAGAGTGCCGAGGCGAGATGCCCGGCCAGTCCGGTGTACCAGGTGTGGGAGTGGACGATGTCGACGCCTGCCGCTGCGTCCGCCATCCGCAGTTCAGCGGAGAGCGTAGTCAAGGCGGGGTTGGATCCGGCGAGTGCGGGGTCGGGAGAGTGGACGAACGCGCCTTCGCGCGGGGCGCCCATGCAGTGCACGTCGACCTCGCACAACCGCTTCATCTGAGCGACGAGCTCGGTTACGTGTACTCCTGCGCCGCCGTAGATCTCCGGCGGGTATTCCTTGGTCATCATCGCGACTCGCACGCGCTAAACCTAACCGCCCGTGGTCGATCCGGCTACCGATCGCGCTTTCCCCGCCCGTTCGGAGAGGGACACGATCGGACCTCTCGGGCTGCTTCGCTAGCGGGAGTTCACCAGTGCGGATAGGTTAGCGGTGTGAGAAGCCAGCCGCATGTGCTTGGAATCGTGCTCGCCGGGGGCGAGGGCAAACGCTTGTATCCGCTGACCGCGGACAGAGCGAAGCCCGCAGTGCCCTTCGGAGGTGCATATCGACTTATCGACTTCGTGTTGAGCAACCTTGTCAACGCGGGATATCTGCGTATTTGTGTGTTGACGCAATACAAGTCACATTCACTCGACCGCCACATTTCGCAGACGTGGCGGTTGTCCGGTTTCGCGGGTGAGTACATCACTCCGGTCCCGGCCCAGCAGCGACTCGGGCCGCGCTGGTACACCGGCAGCGCCGACGCAATCCTGCAGTCGCTCAATCTCGTTTACGACGAGGACCCCGAGTACATCGTTGTTTTCGGTGCCGACCACGTGTACCGGATGGATCCGGAACAGATGGTGCAGCACCACATCGAATCCGGGGCAGGGGTGACGGTCGCGGGTATTCGTGTACCGCGAAGCGAGGCTTTTGCTTTCGGCTGCATCGACAGTGACGAGTCCGGACGCATCACCCAGTTCCTCGAGAAGCCAGCCCATCCTCCCGGGACACCGGACGACCCCAACTCGACGTTCGCGTCCATGGGTAACTATGTATTCACCACCAAGGTGCTCGTGGACGCCATCCGCGCGGATTCGGAGAACTCCGACTCCGACCACGACATGGGCGGCGACATCATTCCCGCCTTGGTCGCCGCGGGTGAGGCGTCGGTCTACGACTTCAAGGACAACGTCGTTCCCGGCGCCACCGATCGAGACCGCGGTTACTGGCGAGACGTCGGTACCCTCGACGCCTTCTACGACGCTCACATGGACCTCGTGTCCGTGCATCCCATCTTCAATCTCTACAACCGTCGCTGGCCCATCCGCGGCGCCACCGAGAACCTCGCACCTGCCAAGTTCGTGAAGGGCGGACTCGCCCAGGAATCGGTGGTCGGTGCGGGGTCGATCCTGTCCGCGGCAACGGTCCGCAATTCGGTACTCAGCTCCAACGTGATGATCGAGGACGGCGCGACCGTCGAGGGCAGCGTGCTGATGCCGGGCGTGCGCATCGGCAAGGGCGCCGTCGTACGGCGCGCGATCCTCGACAAGAACGTCGTGGTCGGTGACGGCGAAATCATCGGCGTCGACCTCGAACGTGACCGCGAACGGTTCGCCATCAGTCAGGGTGGCGTCGTCGCCATCGGGAAAGGCGTCTGGATCTAGAGCTTGCTCGCGCAGAGGAGGCCGTCGCCGAGGGGGAGGAGCACTCGAATGAGCCGCTCGTCCTCGGTCACGGCCTTCGCTGCTTCCCGGACCGCAACAGTCGTCGCATCGCGAGCGGAGCTGTCGGCAACACGGCCGTCGGCGAGGGCGTTGTGCAGAACGATGACACCGCCGGAGCGCAGCAGGCGGACACCTTCGCGGACGTAGTGCGGATGGTCGATCGCGGCGCAGTCGACGAACACCAGGTCGTAGCCGCCGTCGGCGAGACGGGGAAGGACGTCGAGAGCGCGTCCGTTGATCAGGCGAGTGCGTGCCGGAGCGATTCCACTTTCGCGGAAGGTCAGCTTGGCCGCCCGCTGGTGTTCGGGTTCGCTGTCGATCGTGGTCAGGACGCCGTCGTCGCGCATGCCGTGCAAAAGCCACAGGCTGCTCACGCCGGCTCCGGTGCCCACCTCGACGGCTGTCTTCGCGTCGAGCATTCTCGCGAACATGGCGAGCGTCGCGCCGACAGCGGGCGTCACCGGATGGGCTCCGAGATCCAGCGCTCGATCTCGCGCCGCGGTCAAAATCTCGTCCTCGGAAACTACGTCCTCGACGTGGCGGAGTATCTGTTCGGCGTGGGTCACGCTCATGAGGTTATCGGGCGGTTCGGATTGTCGCTGCAAGGCGCGCAGTCACCAGGATTCTCAGGAATCCCTCAGGCTCCTCATATGGCGTGCACACCGCGATGAGAAAAGGTGTATACATCGCCGGATCGAAGATCGCACGGCGGTATCGATTTTTACCAAGTTGGTCTTTCGCAGCTCGGTGATCGGGAACAAATCACAGCATCGGCTGGTTCTCCCGATTATCGCGCATCACGTGATTCGGACAACGCGGTGATCGAACTACGCGATCCCGAGCAGGAGGATCAACTTATTTACCAGGTCAACGACGAGCCTCGCCCTCGAGAGTCGGAAGTTTTGACGACGGAATCGGCTGTGGATTCCGAATTGATCGGCACAGCTGTGTTCGATGCAACTGGTGAGAAGTCCTCCATGCCGTCTTGGGACGAACTCGTGCGTCAGCACGGTGACCGGGTGTACCGCCTGGCCTACCGACTGTCAGGCGATGCCCAGGACGCCGAGGACTTGACTCAGGACACCTTCATCCGGGTGTTCCGCTCGCTCTCCGATTATCAGCCCGGAACGTTCGAGGGCTGGTTGCACCGCATCACCACAAACCTGTTCCTCGACATGGTTCGCCGACGCAACCGCATCCGTATGGAAGCGCTGCCCGAGGACTACGACCGCGTTCCCTCACCCGGTCCCGACCCCGAGCAGATCTACCACGACGCGCGCCTCGACGCAGATCTGCAGGCCGCACTGGACTCACTTGCACCTGAATTTCGTGCCGCTGTTGTGCTCTGTGACATCGAAGGTCTGTCGTACGAGGAAATCGGTGCCACACTGGGAGTGAAGCTCGGAACGGTTCGTAGCCGTATCCATCGTGGGCGACAGGCGATTCGTGATCATCTGGCAGCGCAGCGCGCGGCCGAATCCGAACTCGTCGGTTTCTGACGGTCGGGTTCGAGCTGCAGAGCGGGACGTGGTCAATCACCTGGAGGGACGAATGACGGAGGCGCGGGCACATCGCCAGTTCGGTTCGACCGAACATCTGGCCAGTGAGGCAATCGCTGCCTACGTCGACGGAGAGCTCCGAATGCAGGCCTACCTGAGGGCCTCCCATCACATCTCGATTTGCGCCGAGTGCGCTGCAGCCGTCGATGCTCAGCAGCAGGCGCGTGGTGCGCTGCGTCGAAGCGGCGAGATGACGATGCCGTTGTCCCTGGTGGGACTTCTCAGCCAGATTCCCTCGTGCAACAGTCCGACTACCGGACCCAATTCGGAAAACGCCGACAGTTCTGTCGGTAATCAGCCCGCGGGCTTCTCCACCATCAGCAAGAGGTTGTCCCGTCGCTGGCGCAAATGACGCCGCGCGCCTGCTTCCCGGCGCGGATCAGTGATACTGGACGATGTGACTGACGGAAAAAGGGGGCACTCCGGAGTGAGTTCGGATTCTTCGGCAAACGGTTCGGTGGACAGACCGGCAGATGCGCCGGTACTCGACCCCCGCCCGGTGTACCGACCCCAGATCGATCCGGCCTCGCGCCAGGTGTTCGGTCGGCCGAGTGGAGTCGAAGGCTCATTCACTCCGGTGGCCGCGCGATCGGCCCCGTCCTCCGACGTCGTGATCAGCGCTCCGGACCCGGTTCTGGCCGAAGCATTCGGTCGACCTGCAGACGCCACCGAGTCGATCGGCCGCGATCCCGAGGCGTCGGCGAACAACGCGCCCGAAGAAGAGCCGCCGAGCGATCCGTGGCGTGATCCGGAATCCGCGGTCTCCCTGGGCAATCCCGCAGAGTCCGAGGCGCCGGTGCAGTTGCAGCCCGCCCAGAAGCTCGATGTGCGTGAGGTGTTGTTCGGTCGCAAGGTCGCTCCCTCGGCGCTGGCCGCACTCGCAGGGATGGCACTCGTCATCGCGCTCGTCGGCGGCTTATTAGCCACGGTCATCACTGCCGATCGCAGTTCACTCACCAGTTCACGCGTCACCCTCGTCCAATCCGGCGGCGGCGAACAACCGGAGTCGCAGGTGGCGAAGGTCGCCGACGCGGTGCTGCCTTCCGTGGTGTCGATTCAGGTTGCCGTCGGGGACCAGGGAAGCACCGGATCCGGCGTGGTCATCTCGGACAAGGGATACATCGTCACCAACAACCACGTGATCTCCTCTGCCGTTCCGCCCGCGCAGGACGCGAAGATCCAGGTGATCTTCTCCGACGGAACCAAGACCGACGCCCAGATCGTCGGCCGTGACGTCAAGACAGACCTCGCGGTGCTCAAGGTGTCGGCCAACAATCTGACGGTCGCTCAGCTCGGAAAATCTGAGGATGTTCAGGTGGGCGACGACGTCGTCGCTGTCGGCTCACCACTTGGGTTGAGCAAAACCGTCACTCGCGGAATCGTCAGTGCGCTGAATCGGCCTCTGCGGTTGTCGGGTGAAGGCACCGACACCAACGCCGTCATCGACGCCGTCCAGACCGACGCGGCGATCAATCACGGCAACTCCGGTGGTGCGCTCGTCGACGACGAAGCCCGCGTCATCGGTATCAACACGGCAATGCTCAGTGAGTCCGGCGGTTCGGTCGGGCTCGGCTTCGCGATCCCGATCGACACGGTCACCGAGGTGGCGCAGACCATCATCCGCGACGGCAAGGTCCATCACCCCGACATCGGCGTGAATGCCCGCACCGCAGTCAACGACGCGACCAGCGGCGCTGCCGTGGCCAACGTCCGCGACGGCAGCCCCGCTCAACGTGCGGGGATCGTCGAGGGTGACGTCATCGTCAAGGTCGGTGACCGGCCGGTGACAAGCGCTGACGAACTGGTGGTTGCGGTCAACGCGACGACCGTCGATCAGCCTGTCAACGTTCAGTTGATCCGCGACGGACGGCAGGTCGACATTTCGGTCACGCCGGTGTCGGACTGATCGGGCTCTGCGATCTTCCTGTGAGGTTGATCCGGACATGCGCGCACCGAGCAAGCACACAGTAGGCTGACCCTGTGTTTGGCAACATCGGTTGGGGCGAGTTCATGATCCTCCTCGTAGCGGCTCTGGTCATCTTGGGACCTGAGCGGCTTCCTGGTGCGGTCTCCTGGGTCACGAAATCCCTGAGGCAGGTGCGCGAATATGCTTCGGGCGCTTCCAATCAGCTCAAGGAAGAACTGGGCACCGACTTCGAGGATCTGCGTAAACCACTCGCAGATCTGAACAAGCTGCGCGGAATGACGCCGCGCGCTGTGATCACCCAGCACCTCCTCGACGGTGACGACTCCATCTTCACGGGCAACTTCGACAAGAAGCCGCAGAGTGGCGTGCAGGAACCGAAGACGCTGTCGAAGGACAAGCCACTCACTGCCGGCGAACGTCCTCCCGTGGACTTCGACGCAACCTAGATTCGACATACGAAAGGGCGCCTGCCACCGATCGGTGACAGGCGCCCTTTCGTATGAGGGGTTCTAGAGGTTGCGAACCGTGTTGATACCGAGCGACATTCCGGCCAGCCCGCGCTGACGGACGGCCAACTTGTCGGCGATGTCCTTGAGTGCGATGGCGGCGGGTGAGTCGGGGGCGCTGAGGACGATCGGTGTCCCGGCGTCGCCTGCCTCACGGACGGACGGATCCAGCGGGATCTGTCCGAGAAGCGGAACCTTGGCGCCGACGGCCTTCGTGAGGCGATCGGAGACCGTCTGCCCGCCGCCTTCACCGAAGATGTCCATACGAGTGCCGTCGGGAAGTTCGAGCCACGACATGTTCTCGACAACGCCCGCCACTCGTTGACGGGTCTGCAGGGCGATGGCGCCCGCGCGCTCGGCGACCTCTGCGGCAGCCTGCTGCGGTGTGGTGACGACCAGGATCTCTGCGCTCGGGATGAGCTGAGCCACTGAGATGGCGATGTCACCGGTGCCGGGCGGCAGATCGAGCAGCAGCACGTCCAGATCGCCCCAGAACACGTCGGCGAGGAATTGCTGGAGCGCGCGGTGCAGCATCGGTCCGCGCCAGACGACGGGAGTGTTGCCCTGGGTGAACTGCGCGATGGAGATCATCTTCACGTCGTGGGCGACGGGCGGCATGATCATGCGCTCGACCTGAGTCGGCTTGGCGTCGGTGCCGAGCATGCGGGGGATCGAGTGACCGTAGATATCCGCGTCGAGCACACCCACGGACAGTCCGCGCGCGGCCATGGCCGCCGCGAGATTAACTGTCACACTGGACTTTCCGACGCCACCCTTGCCGGAGGCAACGGCGTAGACGCGGGTGAGTGAACCCGGCTGGGCGAAGGGGATGACCGGCTCGGCGGAATCGCCGCGAAGCGACTTGCGGAGCTCGGTTCGTTGAGCATCGTCCATGACGTCGAGTTCGACGCGGATCGCGCCGACTCCGGCGACATCGGCGACGGCCTTGGTGACGCGTTCGGTGATCTCGGTGCGCATCGGGCAACCGGCGGTCGTGAGATAGATGCCGATGTCGACGCTGTTGTCACTGGAGAGAGTGATCCCCTTGACCATCCCCAGTTCGGTGATGGGTTTGCGGATCTCTGGGTCCAGAACTCGCGCGAGCGCTGAGCGAACGTCGGACTCGGTCAGTACAGACATGACTCCATGGTAAGTCCAGGTAGGTCAGTGGATGCGCGGCAGGTCCGATGCGGCGGGGACGATGCCGGTCGAGTACCCGAGCGACCAGGCCAGAACGTTGGCGACGTAGGCCGCGGAGTTGTTGTAGCGGTGGATCGCGGACGCGACCTGGGTGACGTCCTGCATGTTCAGTCCGCCGTCGCACAGGTACTTGCCGGTGGTCAGTGCGGAGTCGAAGAGGTTCTGCGGGTCGGCGATTCCGTCACCGTTGCCGTCGCCGGCGTACTGGTTCCAGGTGGACGGGATGAACTGCATCGGGCCGACTGCACGGTCGTAGACGGTGTCGCCGTCGAGGGCGCCGCCGTCGGTGTCCATGATGACGGCCTGACCGGGCAGGCTGCCGTTGAGCGGCAGACCGATCACGGGCTTGTAGAGGTTGCCGTTCGCGTCGGCGTCCTTGCCGTCGTTGGCGTGACCGGATTCGACGCGACCGATACCGGCGAGGAGCGTCCAGTGCATGTTGCAGTTGGGCTTTTCGACGGCGAGGATCCGCTCGGCGTTCTGGTACGCGGCGACGCTAACGCTCGGGATTCCGAGTGCGCCCTCGGCCATGGAGGCGGGGAGCGGGGGAGTCGCTTGCACGGGAGCCAACGGCGCGGGCTCCGGCGCTGCGGCGGGAGCGGGCTCGGCGATAGCTTCGACAGCGGGCAGGATCTGCGCCTGCGGTTCCTGCGTGGCCTGCGCAGCGTCGACCGTCTCGGCGGAGCTGGTGTTGAAGAACGGGACCTTGGGAGCGGCGCCGGCCGTGTTGGCTGCGGTGACGAGTCCGATAGGGATGAGTCCGGTGAGCGCGATGACCGAATTTCGACGGATGTGCGAATCTGTCTTCTTGCTGTGCCGACCCACTGTGTATGCCTCCTGAACCTCCGTGAGGAGGTTTTCCGTTCAACTGACGGAGTCGAGGCTACCTGATTTGTTGCGTTTCCGTTATTCAACCGTGATCTAGAAGGGCAGTTTGTGGCATATGCACTGTTCTTTCGTGATTTTTTGGTTACAGAGCGGGCATGCCGGGCAGGCCCGGGAAGAACGGCACGAATGCCGGCGCAGGGGCCGGAGCGGGCTCCGGTGCGGGAGCCGGTGCCGGTGCAGGCTCCGGCGAGGAGGCGGCGGGCGGGGAGGATTCCGCGGGCGCGGCATCGGCGGTTGAGGGTGCCGTGGCGGCCACAGCCATGCCTGGGACAGTGCACGGCAGAAGGATGCCGTCCTGCAAGGCATCGAGGGCTGCGGGGTCCGGAAGGATCACGCACATATCGTCGGGCCAGCGCCATCCCTCGGCCGTCAGAATCGGCCAGACGAGACCCCGTGAGGTCAGGACGGGGAGCGGGATGATCGGACCGGGAGCTGCGTTCCGGGCGGCGTCGGGTCCGGGAGTCGGGCTGTTCGGCACTACGCCCGGCGGGATCAGTGCCTGGATCTCGGGTGAGAGCGCAGGCATGTCCGGCAGACCCGGGAAGAGGGGAGTGGTGGTCGGGGTTGCCGACGTCGACGCTGATTCCTTGTCGCCGGCCGCCGGATCGGTAGCCGCAGCAGCGGCGAGTACGGCCGAAGCGGCGGAATCTGCCGAGGCGGCGGCGTTGATCGCCGAGCTGCCGGTGTTGATGCCCGAGGTGTACGGCAGCTGACCGGAAGGAATGACGCCGTTCTTGTAGGCCGTCGACCACATGATCACGTTTGCCGCGTATGCGGCCGAGTTGTTGTATCGCAGAACAGCTTTGGTCTCCTGGGCGACATCGCGCAGGTTGAGTCCGCCGCTGCAGAGGTACTTCGCTGCCGAGAGTGCCGCATCGAAGACGTTGTTGGGGTCCTTGATTCCGTCCCCGTTACCGTCGCTGGCATATCCGGCCCAGGTGGCCGGAATGAACTGCATCGGTCCGACGGCGCGGTCGTGAGTGGGGTCGCCGTCGATCGCGCCCTTGTCGGTGTCTCGAATGACTTCGTTGCCTGCCAGCCGTCCGTCGAGGACGGGGCCGAGGATCGGGGTCACCGTTGTTCCCACCGATGTCGTCTTACCACCGTTGGCGTGACCGGATTCGATGCGGCCGATGCCGGCCAGAAGATGCCAAGGGATGCCGCATCCCGGTGCCTCGGTCATCATCACCAGCTCCGCGGAGCGGTACGCGTTCAGGACGATCTCGGGGATACCCAGAGAAGTGAGGACGACAGCCGCGGCGTTAGGCGCTGTCGGGGCGCCGGCGACCGTATCGCTGGGCGGGGCAGATCTTTGCGTTCGGACCGTGCGGGGCGTCGGGAGGAAGTCGACAGAGTCCGGCTGCGCAATCGAGGCGGCGCCCGCCAGCGCGATGGGAACCTGTGACCCTCCGGTCGGTGCACTTCCGGCAGTGAGGGCCGCTGGACCTGTTACGACGAGCAGTCCCCCCACCAGTGTGGATGCTGCAATCATTCCGCGTACTCGCACGATTCCCCTTTGCTGGCACTCCCGCTCCGGAGTGCCCACCGTGATATCCATATTGCTGTGACTTACGTTACATATCGGTCACGGTGCGTGCAGCAAAACTCAGCGAACGCTCAGCTAGTTGTGACTTTGTTTCGCAGTATTCGAGTCACGGTGCTTCTTCTTCGGGGAAGGTTCGCCGTCGGCAGCAAGGATCGACTTGATCTCTTCGAGTTCCCGTCGCAGGTAATCACGGGTGGCAACCTCGCCGACGGCGATGCGCAGAGCTGCGAGTTCACGGGCAAGGAATTCGGTATCCGCCTTGGTTTGCTCGGCGCGCGAGCGATCCTCCTCGAGCGAGACCCGGTCGCGATTCTCCTGACGGTTCTGTGCCAGGAGGATCAGCGGCGCCGCGTAGGCGGCCTGGGTGGAGAAGGCCAGGTTGAGCAGGATGAACGGGTACGGGTCCCACTGCAGAGCCACCGCGAAGACGTTGATCAGGATCCAGACGATCACGATGATCGTCTGGATTGCGAGATATCGCCCGGTTCCGAGGAAGCGGGCGATGCGTTCGCTGACGCGTCCGACAGCTTCGACGTCGAAATCGAGATTGAACCGGCGGCTTCCGCGAGGCGTTTCCAGTCGTTGCCGTGCGGTCGTGCTCGACGCCCGTTCGCTCATCGGAGTAGTTCCTCGTCGTCGGAGTAATCCTCACGCCAGTCTTCCGGCAGGAGGTGATCGAGCACGTCGTCGACCGTCACGGCCCCGATCAGGTGGTTCTCGTCGTCCACGACCGGCCCGCACACCAAGTTGTAGGTCGCGAAATATCGGGTGACCGACGCCAGCGAGTCGTCCGGGGCCAACCGGGGCATGTCGGTGTCGAGCAGTCCTCCCACCAGGCTGGCGGGAGGCTCGCGCAGAAGTTTCTGCAAGTGGACGCAGCCGAGATAACGTCCGGTCGGAGTCGCGGTCGGCGGACGCACGACGAAGACCATGCTCGACAGGGCCGGGGTGACGTCGTAGTTGCGGGCGCGGGCAAGAGCCTCGGCGACGGTCGTCGAGGCCGTCAGTACCACCGGTTCAGGCGTCATCAGACCGCCAGCGGTATCCGGGGAGTGTTCGAGCAGGCGTCGAACAGGCTCGGAATCCTGCGGGTCCATCAACTGCAGTAATGATTCGGCTTCGGTCTCGGGCAGCTCGCCCAGCAGGTCGGCCGCGTCGTCGGGATCCATTGCCTCGAGTAGATCGGCGGCACGTTCGACTTCCAGGTGCATCAGCAAATCGGTCTGATCGTCCGCAGGCAGTTCCTGGACGACGTCGGCGAGGCGTTCGTCGTCGAGTGCCACGGCCAGTTCGTGGCGGCGCTTCTCCGGCAGTTCGCGCATGGCGTTGGCCACGTCGGCGGGTCGCATCCCTTCGTACTGCAGAAGAAGGTGAGCGACGCCCTGGCCGGGGAGCGAGAGGTCGCTCTGGGTGAGGCCGGCGACGTGCTGCCAGTCGACGACGTGAATCGCCGCGCGTCGACCGAGGCGTCCTCGATGGCCGCGAACTGCGACCTTCGAGACGACCCAGTCGCGGGTTCGCGTCGATTCGATCCCGAGGTCGACGACTATCGTGTCGGCGCCGTGAAGCTCTTCGAGTTCCGGGTCGTCCACGCGCACATGCGAATCGAGTACCTGCGCCAGAGCGAGAACCTCGCCCGGACGCTGGTTGAAGCGCCGGAGACTGACGTTGCCCGTGGTCAGGGTGACCGCACTAGGCTCGATAGCCGTCACTCGCAACATGGGGACGAAAATGCGTTTGCGCGTGAACATTTCGATCACCAGACCGAGAACTCGCGGTTGCTGGCGTCCGATGCGGACCGTGATGACGACGTCGCGCACACGACCTATCGATTCGCCGTCCGGGCCGAGTACAACCAGGCCGGCAAGCCTGGCTGCAAATACCTTGCCTGCTGCTGCCATGATTGCAAGGCTAATTCGTCCAGCGTCAAAATCTGCAACGGCGCCACCGAAAATCGAGAAGGGCAGTCCGCAAATGACTTCACGCAACCGTTCCCGTCGATCGGTATTGGCAGTTCCCGGCAGCAGTCGGAAGATGATCGACAAGGCGAAGGGATTGCCTGCCGACGAGATCTTCCTCGACCTCGAAGACGCAGTGGCGCCGCTGGCGAAGCAGGCTGCTCGCGAGTCGATCGGCGACGCGTTGGCCGAGGACGGGTGGGGCAAACAGGTCAAGGTCGTCCGGGTCAACGACTGGACCACTGAATGGACGTATGCCGACGTCGTGGAGGTAGTGGGCCGCGCCGGAGCCCATCTCGACGCCATTCTGCTGCCCAAGGTTCCCGACGCGAGTCACGTGCAGGCGCTCGATTTGTTGTTGACGCAGGTGGAGAAAGCCAATGGTCTCGAGGTCGGCAGAATCGGAATCGAACCGCAGATCGAGAACGCGATCGGATTGACCAACATCGACGCGATCGCCACCGCGAGCCCTCGTGTCGAGGCGCTCGTGTTCGGTCCGGCCGATTTCATGGCGAGCCTGAACATGCGAACTCTGGTCGTCGGCGAGCAACCGGACGGCTACGACCGCGGTGATGCTTATCACCACATTCTGATGACCATCTTGATGGCCGCACGGGCACACGGAGTCCAGGCGATCGACGGGCCGTACCTGCAGATCCGCGACGTCGAGGCCTTCACTCGTTCGGCGGCGCGAACGGCGGCGCTCGGCTTCGATGGTAAATGGGTACTGCATCCCACACAGATCGAGGCGGCCAACGAGGTGTTCAGTCCGCGCCAATCCGATTACGACCGTGCGGAACTCATCCTGGACGCGTACGCATTCCACACCTCGGCCGCCGGGGGAGGGCGGGGTGCCGTCATGCTCGGCGACGAGATGATCGACGAGGCGAGTCGCAAGATGGCACTGGTGATTTCGGCCAAGGGGCGTGCCGCGGGGATGACGCGCACATCGGAATTCACGCCACCCGAACACGCCTGACGTTCGCATAGCCGAACGAATAAGGTCTGTAAAGGGCACAATAGGGGTAGATGTACTTGCGTCATCCGCGTGGATGACGTGCCCGAAAAGAGGAGCGCAGCCAGCCATGTCCAATCCGCTCGGTCAATCGTCGAATGGGTCGCGCCGTGGAGCGTTGCCGACACCGCCTTCGGGATGGCCCATCGGGTCGTACCCCACCTACGCCGAAGCGCAGCGCGCAGTCGATTACCTCTCCGACCAAGAATTTCCGGTTCAGGACGTCACGATCGTCGGCGTGAACCTGATGCAGGTCGAGCGAGTCCTCGGTCGGTTGACGTGGGCCAAGGTGATCGGTGGCGGCATCGTCTCCGGTGCCTGGCTCGGTGTGTTCTTCGGCCTGGTGCTCGGAATCGTCACCGGTGGATTCCTCGCCCCGCTGATCGCGGGCATCGTGGGCGGCATCATCTTCGGCGTCATCTCGACGACCATCCCGTACGCCGCGACGCGTGGGCAGCGGGACTTCGCCTCCACGATGCAGTTGGTCGCCGGACGCTACGACGTACTGTGTGAGCCCAAGACGGCGGAGTCGGCGCGCGACCTTCTTGCCAAGCTCGCCATCTGACATTCTTGCTCGGGCTGCCAACTTGTGTGATCTCGGTTACTTTATGTACACGCGGGCGAGGTAATACTCACTTTCCCGTGACCGTTTGCCGGACAAGGAAATAGGTCCCTTCTCCGGCAAAAGTGCCGATGTGTGGTGCGTCGGCCAGCCGTAACGACTGCGCCGTCTCGCCGCCCGAGGAGGACGGCTGTGCAGAACAAGAGATACAGGGTGGGCCTGCTCGGCGCGGCAACGTTGTTGTTGGCGCCCTTGCTCAGTGCGTGTGGATCAGACAATGACGACGGCGTGGTGCTGTCCTTCTACACCGCCGCCGACGGCGCCGAACAGTATGCGGAGGCCGCCGCCAATTGTTCGGTGGCTTCGAACGGTGCATACCGGGTCGAGCAGAAAACTCTGCCCAAGGGCGCTGACGACCAGCGACTTCAGTTGGCCCGGCGTCTGACCGGCAATGACAAGTCACTCGATCTGATGACGCTCGACGTGGTGTGGACTGCCGAATTCGCCGAAGCCGGTTGGGCATTGCCGCTACCCGCTGACGTCGCGGCCGAGGTGAGCGACGGGACTCTCGAGGGCCCGCTGGAGTCGGCGAAATGGCAGGACCAGCTCTACGCGGCGCCGCTGAACACCAACACTCAATTGCTCTGGTATCGAAAGGATTTGATGCCGGACGGCCAGCCGCCCCAAACCTGGGATCAGATGATCGACATCTCCGAAGGTCTGGCTGCGGATGGACGACCCAGCTGGATCGGCGTGCAGGGCAAGCAGTACGAAGGATTGATGGTCTGGTTCAACACGCTTCTCGCCAGTGCAGGCGGATCGGTGGTGGGGCCGGACGGGACCACGGTGACGGTCGCCGACGGTGATGCTGCCCAGCAGGCGCTGACCGTCATGAAGCGCGTGGCCACCGCGAAGGGGGCGGATCCCTCGATTTCGCAGGGGGACGAAGCGTCGTCGCGCCTGGGCATGGAGAGCGGTAAGTCCGCCTTCCAGGTCAATTGGCCGTTCGTGCTTCCCGGCATCATGGAGAACGCCGAGAAGGGCGATCTTCCGTATATCGACGACAAGGGCAATGTCACCAGCCAGAACACCGGAAATACGGTGCTGACGGTGAACGGTGAACGGAATTTCCTTGCCGCTCCTTATCCTTCGGTGATCGAGGGCAAACCGGCGGAGGTCACGATCGGCGGCTTCAACGTCGCGGTGGCCAAGACCAGTCAGCATCCGGACCTCGCTTTCGAAGCGCTCACATGCCTGCGTAACGAGGAGAATCAGCGCAACAACGCCGTCGCCGGTGGCGTCCCGCCGACGCTCGAGAGCCTGTACGACGACCCGGCGTTCCAGGAGGCGTACCCGGCATGGCGTGAGGTTCGCGACAGCCTGGACACCGCGTCGGTCCGGCCGGTTTCTCCTGCCTATCAGAGTATTTCGACACTCATCACTGCCACGCTCAACCCTGTGGGAAACATCGATCCGGAATCGACCGTGAACGATCTGGCCGAGCAGGTACGCAAGGCAGTCAATTCGGAGGGGCTGATTCCGTGACGATCGACAGCGAAAACTCCGGAGCTGCAACGGCAGTCGCCGACCCCTCGCCGGAGCCGAAGCACTCCAAGAAGTCGAAGATGTCGGACGGAAAGGCGGCGGAGCGTCGACTCGGCCTGTGGTTGGTGGCGCCGGCCGCGATACTCATGATCGCAGTGACCGCGTATCCGGTGGTCTACGCCGTGTGGTTGAGTTTGCAGCGCTACGACCTGCGCTTCCCGGATCAACGAAAGTTCGTGTGGTTCGACAATTACGTATCGGTGCTTACCGACGGCTACTGGTGGCAGGCGTTTGCCGTGACGACGTCGATCACCGTCATCTCGGTCATCATCGAGTTCGTCCTAGGCCTGACCATCGCGCTGGTGATGCACCGGACGATCGTGGGTAAAGGCCTCGTCCGCACTGTGGTGCTCATCCCGTACGGCATCGTCACCGTCGCTGCGGCGTACAGCTGGTACTACGCGTGGACGCCCGGAACCGGCTACCTCGCCAACCTCCTGCCCGACGGCAGTGCGCCACTCACCGACCAGATCCCGTCGCTCGCGATCATCGTTCTTGCCGAGGTGTGGAAGACGACGCCGTTCATGGCGCTGCTCCTGCTCGCCGGGTTGGCCTTGGTTCCGGACGACCTCCTCAAGGCGGCTCAGGTCGACGGCGCCGGTGCGTGGACTCGCTTGGTGCGCATCATCCTTCCTCTGATGAAACCCGCCATCCTCGTCGCGCTGCTGTTCCGCACACTCGATGCTTTCCGTATCTTCGACAACATCTACGTGCTGACAAAGGGGGCGAACGATACCGGCTCGGTGTCGATCCTGGGGTACGACAACCTGTTCAAGGCATTCAACCTGGGCATCGGATCGGCGATCAGTGTGCTGATCTTCGTGTGTGTGGCTCTGATCGCGTTCGTCTTCATCAAACTCTTCGGTGCCTCGGCTCCCGGATCCGATACGGAAGGACGCTGACATGACCGTGACTCCTAGACTCAAGATCAGCTGGTCCGTCGTCAACCTTCTGGTCTTGTTGTACGCGTTGGTTCCCGTCCTGTGGATTGCCAGCCTGTCCTTCAAACCTGCCGGAACCATCAAGGACGGCAAGTTCATTCCGGAGAAGTGGACCCTGGACAACTACCGAGGAATCTTCGACACCAGCGCCTTCACCAGTGCACTGATCAACTCCATCGGCATCGGACTCATCTCGACGGTCATCGCCGTGGTGATCGGAACGATGGCGGCGTACGCCATTGCCCGCCTGGATTTTCCGGGCAAGAAGCTGCTGGTGGGCGTTGCGCTGCTGATCGCGATGTTCCCGCAGATTTCGTTGGTGAGCCCGCTGTTCGACATCGAACGACGGCTCGGACTCTTCGACACCTGGGCTGGACTCATCCTGCCGTACATCACCTTTGCGTTGCCGTTGGCGATCTACACGCTCTCGGCGTTCTTCAAAGAGATTCCTTGGGAACTCGAGAAGGCAGCGCAGATGGACGGCGCGACGCCGGGTCAGGCGTTCCGGAAGGTGGTGGCTCCACTTGCCGCGCCCGGCATCGTCACTGCCGGCATCTTGGTTTTCATCTTCTGCTGGAACGATCTGTTGTTCGCGATCTCGTTGACATCGACCGAACGCTCCATCACCGCCCCGGCGGCCATCGCGAACTTCACCGGCGCTTCACAATTCGAGGAGCCCACCGGGTCGATCGCCGCGGCCGCCATGGTCATCACCATTCCGATCATCATCTTTGTTCTGTTCTTCCAACGTCGTATCGTGGCCGGGCTTACTTCCGGCGCAGTGAAGGGATAAGCCTGTGGCCGAGATCGTGCTGGACAAGGTGACCAAGCTGTACCCGGACGGAGCCAAGGCGGTCAGTGATGTCGACATCACCATCGCCGACGGAGAATTCATCATTCTTGTGGGCCCGTCCGGTTGTGGAAAATCCACGACCCTCAACATGATCGCCGGGCTGGAAGACATTTCGACCGGTGAGCTGAGGATTGCGGGTGAGCGTGTCAACGAACGCGCCCCCAAGGATCGCGACATCGCGATGGTGTTCCAGTCGTATGCGCTGTATCCGCACATGACGGTGCGCCAGAACATCGCGTTTCCATTGACATTGGCGAAGATGTCCAAGGACGAGATCAACGCCAAGGTCGACGACGCGGCGCGGGTGCTCGACCTCACTCAGCATCTCGATCGCAAACCGGCGAATCTGTCGGGTGGTCAGCGTCAGCGTGTCGCGATGGGACGCGCCATCGTGCGCAGCCCCAAGGCGTTTCTCATGGACGAGCCGCTATCGAACCTGGACGCCAAACTGCGCGTGCAGATGAGGACGGAGATCGCCCGTCTGCAGCAGCGGCTCGGTACGACAACGATTTACGTGACCCATGACCAGACCGAGGCGATGACACTCGGCGATCGGGTGGTCGTGCTGCGCGGCGGAATCGTGCAACAGATTGGTGCGCCGCAGGAGCTTTACGATCGTCCGAACAATCTGTTCGTGGCGGGGTTCATAGGGTCCCCGTCCATGAACTTCTTCCCCGGACAGTTGACGGCCGACGGAGTCAGCACGCCGATCGGCGATGTTCGCCTGCCCGCGGCGGCGCAGTCGAAGATCTTGGGCAGCGGCTCGGGTAAGGACGTGGTGGTCGGAATCAGGCCGGAGCATTTCGAGGACGTGGCGCTGGTCGATGCAGCGCAGGCGCCGCACGGCGGGACGTTCACCGTCGACGTCGACGTGTTGGAGTCGATGGGTTCGGACAAGTACGCGTATTTCCTTGCCGGTGGTCCTGCCGTCAATTCTCGTGAACTAGAGGAACTCGCCGCAGATTCGGGAACGGCCGTCGCTGGTGGCGGCCAACTGGTTGCCAGGCTCTCGTCCGAGTCCGCGGTGGCTCAGGGCAGGTCGATCGATCTGTGGTTCGATCCCGCCAAGATCGCGGTGTTCGACGGCGGTACGGGCGTCAATCTGCTGCTGTGAATCTCTATCCGGGCCAGGTGACCGAATACGTCGCGACCCAAGGGAGCGGTACTTGTTCGGGGCCGGGTGCGACGTCGGCCGGCTCGGGCAGGGGGATCAACCGGCCGAATTGCTCGTGATGGCTGGAGGCCGGGGCGGCTTGTGCTGTCCCGGCCACCACGGCGATCGGTGCAGCTGCCAGGGCGCCGGCGACGGCAAATCGAGTGGCGATGCGGCGCTTGCTTGCTCGGGTCGAGATCATGAGCACTCCTGCGTGGTGTCGAGGTTCGGTGAATGCTGTGCCATTCACGGTATTGCGGGTTGATTGTGAAATCTCGTGTGCGAAGCTCATTCACAGGGAACTGGGATGGGCGGCACAGGAGGACAGATGAACGGATCCTCGGTACGAACCGAGCACCTGCCCGGCGGCCCGGACCTCGAGCGGATACTGCGCGAACACGCTTACCGCGGTGCGTACCTGCAGCTGACGGTGCGCGGCGCTCTGGTGCTGTTCATCGCCCTGACACTGATCTTCGTCCCGCCTATGAACGACGCGGGATGGTGTTTCGCAATTCTGGGCGCGTACGCCCTCTGGTCGGCAGCGGTGGCCTTGTGGATTCGCAGGGGCGGCACCGGCCCGGTGACGATGATCTGGCTCGGGTTGTTCGTCGACCTCGCTGTGCTCGCAACTCTGACACTGCTGACCGGTCTCGCCGCCGAGCAGAGTTGGACCGCCGACATCCTGAGCAACGGACTCTTCGTCATTCCGGTCCTGGCGTGTACACAACTGCGGACCGATGTGTGTGTCGGCGTTGTGGCCTGCACGATCGGTGTGTTCTTTGCTTCCAGTTGGGCAACGATGACTTCGAACTCCGAGCCGTGGCCATCGATTCTGTTGAGCACCATGGCCTTGGTCGGAGTGGGAGCCGGCGCCGTCGGATTGACTCGGATTCAGAGATCACGCGTGCTGACCATCGGACAACTCGTCGGGCATCGCACGAGCCTTCTTGCCGAGCTCATGGGGCTCGAACAGCGTGAGCGCACAGAACTGTCGGAGCAATTACACGACGGTGCGCTGCAGTACGTCCTCGCGGCGCGGATGGATCTCGACGAATTGGCAGACAGCGCGGAGCCTGTCGCCTTGGCGCGAGCCGCGAAAGCGCTCGGTGAAGCGACAACGCTGTTGAGATCTTCCGTCTCGGAGTTGCATCCCACTGTCCTAGTTCACGTGGGTCTTGCCAACGCAATCGGGGACCTCGCCCGATCTGCACAGGGACGCGGCGGAGTGGTGGTCGACGTCGACACTTCGGGCTGGAACGATGATCTGCGCACGTCCGCGGACGACGTCCTGTTCGGCGCCGCCCGAGAGCTGCTGGGCAACGTCGTCAAACATGCCGGCGCGCACAATGTTCGGATCGAGCTCGCACGACTGGATTACCGTGCGGTGCTGGTGGTCTCGGACGACGGCCGGGGGATCAGCGCCGATCGGATTGCCAAACGACGGGCGGCCGGCCACATAGGGCTGCTCTCGCACGAACTGCGGGTTGTTGCCGCGGGTGGCTCGTTCTCGGTCGGACCGGGTGAAGAGTCCGGAACCCTCGCGCGAGTCGAGATACCGTTCCAGATCGCCACTGCCACTGCCACTGCCCCTGCCCCTGCCACTGCCCCTGCCACTGACCACGATCGCTGAGGAGTTGTCGATGACGCTGATAACCGATCGTGAGCTCAACCTGGCGACTCTGGCGAGGCAGTTCCTGCTTCGGCGGGCCGAGGTAAGCGCGTTGGATGCGATCGAGCACTTGGCAGGACTCCAGGCCCAGGCGCCGAATCCGCCCTACCTGGCACTGTGGGCGCGGCTGAAGAACTTCGCGGCAGAAGACCTCTCCACCCTTGTCGAGAAACGCCAGGTGGTGCGGCTAGTTGCCATGCGGGGCACGGTCTTTGCTCTCTCGGCCGCCGATGCGGGTCCCTTCCGGGCCACGGTTCAGACGATCATGGAACGCGATCTCCACACCAACAGCACTCAGCGTGCGGCGCTCACCGGGTTGGATCTCGACGCGCTGGCGCAGGCGGGACGCGAATTGGTAGCGGACGGGCCGCTCACGCAGATGCAGCTGAGACCGATACTGGCAGAGCGCTTTCCCGGCTACGCGGCCGAGGGTCTGGCGCACGGCGTTCGAGGACTGTTACCTATGGTGCAGGTCCCACCGCGAGGCCTGTGGGGACGATCCGGAGCACCGACACTGACGACCTTGGAGAATTGGCTGGGCACAGAAGTGAGTTCATCTCCAGATCCCGACGCGATGGTGCTGCGCTATCTGGCTGCGTTCGGGCCCGCGAGTGTGAAAGATGCGCAAGCGTGGTCAGGGCTTACGAGACTCGCCGAGGTCTTCGAGAGGCTACGTCCCGGCTTGATCACCTTTGTCAACGAGAATGGGACCGAGGTATTCGATCTACCGGACGCGCCACGACCGACCTCCGGCACACCGCCGGTCAGAATCCTTGCTCCGTTCGACAACATCCTGCTCTCGCACGCCGACCGCTCGCGAATCATGGACGAGCAGTACCGAACTCGTGTCTTCACCGTCAACGGCATCATCAAGCCCGCCATCCTGGTGCGCGGAAAGGTGGTGGGATTCGCGACGGTGACGCCGGACAAGGAGACGGTCGAGTTAGGCGCGACTCTGTTTGCGCAGCAAGCGAAGACCGCGCTCGCGTCCATCGAGAAAGAAGCGCGTTCGTTGCTGAAGTTCATGCACCCGAATATCTTGAACCGCGAAGTGCGGTTCGCTGTAGCTACGTAGCGGGCTTGTGCTTTCGTGGTGCCCGATCGCGTAGTTCGGCCACGATCTCGTCATTCCACATGTGACGCCGCACCAGTCGATACCGCTCCCGGGCGATCCACAAGTATGCTTCGGCGTCGGTGTGCTCGGGCAACATGTCGGCACCCCGCAGCATCCGCACGACGGGGAGAAACTCCTCGCCGAACCAGCGTCGGGCGACCGTGTCTCGCCCGAGGAACTCGCCCTTCTCCTGCATGAGCCGAAAACCCCACGCCTCCACACACTCACTGAGTTCGGCGTACTCCCACGGGTCGGTGACCTGGACGGCTTCGCGTTGTGAACCCTGTAGCGGAACGCGGGTGAGGAAGAGTCGGCGATGGTCCTTGATGAGCAGATCGGCGCGCTGAGTGATGCCTTCCGGTGAGATACGCGTGATGATTTCGGTGACGTACGCGTCGATGGTTTTCTGGTGCATCGCACACGCAATGGACACTCGGTGGTGTCCGTCGATCACGAAGTGCATGGAGCCGACGCGATACAACTGGACAGGTGGCACCGATTCGCCGCGTCGTTGCGCCACCGCAAGTCGCTCCCAACGAGCACGCGAGTGAGTGGACGTCGGACGGAAGTACCTGTCGAAATCACCTGTGCGGTCAACACTTCCGACTATCGATTCGATGGTGACGACCTGCAGGCCCAGAGACTTCTCGCCGACCTTGCCGAGAGCTGCGACAACTTCGTCGAAAGGCAGGATCGCGTTGACGTCGTCCGGTTCGCGTCGTAGCCAACTGACCAGACGTGCAACGTCGGCACGTCGACGCTGACGAGCGAAGTCGTTTTCCGCGTCGGCTGTGGGAAATCCGGTGTCACGAGCCATGTCGGCGCCTCACGATCGTCGGCGGAGTACCTGGGGAAATCTCCATCAGCGTGAAGCCGACGGTATTGAGCACGATAGTCCGGCCTACCTCCAGATCGAGAGGTGTTCGCCCGTGCGGGTGGATGTGTCCGTGGATCATGACTGTCGGATCGAGGGTGCGGATCAAGGGGGTGAAGCATTCGAACCCACGATGTGGCCGATCCTCGGCGTCGCCGACACCGCGGGCGGGGCTGTGTGTGAGCAGCACATCGACGCCCGCCCGACCGCCGGGAAGCCGCGATTGCCAGGCGTTTCGCCAGGTGAGTGAGCGGACGCGTCGGCTCTGCTGGCGCTCGGACCACTGATTGGGACCCGAGTTGTATCGGATGGAACCGCCGAGGCCGGCGATCCGCAGACCGGCGACGGTCACGATGCGTCCGTCGGCGTTGACCGCGCCGGTTGGCCCTGGCCACTGCGCCGGCATCCCGGCCCGCATCCAACCCGATCTCTTGTTCGAATATCCGGAAAGATCGGCGTCGTGGTTCCCAGGAACGAACACGCAGGGCGCATTCAGTTGATCCGACAGGTACTCCAGATACGCAAACGGCAGATCGCCGGCGCCGAGGATCACGTCGACTCCGAGTGAACGAACCTGACTGCTCCACAGGAATTCGACGGTCTCGTCGCTGACAGCGAGAACGGAGACCATTTCGACGACGCTACCGCCACCGCGAGGTATCTGCGCTGCGAACCTCGCGGGCACGGTGTTTAGATGGACGAGTGTCAGACAGCGTCGTATCTTCCGTCCGGGCCCATCTCGTCAGCAGTATCGAGGGGCCGGACCCCACCGCGGCCTCGGTGACGTTCCTCGGTGTCGAACCGCTGGACGTGCTGCGTTTCGAGTCGCCTGACGGCCTGGTTCGCTACGCCACGCTGGGGTGCTCACGTCATCCGATGGGTGACCCCAACGAACTGGTCGCAGACCCCACACGCGGTCCTCGCGCCGAGTTGGTGCTCACCCTGCGCGGTGGCACGGGTGTTGCGTCAGGTGTGGCCAGGACGCTCGCGGTGCTGGCTGCGGCGCCGTCCGTCGAAGGGGTCGTGCTGCTCGAAGACGCACTGTTGGACCTGGGTGAGCCGCTGTGGAAGGACACTGCGTTCACTGCGGTGCTTCTCGGTGACAGCGGGATCGCCGATCTGACGCTGCCGGAGCCGTTCGATCCGGTGCGCTTCCTCGGTGTGGTCCCCCTGACCGGTACCGAAGCCGCCTGGGTGCGTCTGCGCGGCGCAGAGGCACTGCGGGAAGCGTGGACCGAGGCGGGGATCGACATCCGCGATCCGCACCGTTCCGCAGCCTCGCTCTAGGGTTCCGGCTGCCCCTGCGGTACCGGCTGCCCTGGCGCTTTGTCCGTTAGTTCATTCGGCGTGCACGAGTATGTCTGCCAGGTTCTCGAGACTTACCCGAACCGTCCGGGAAAATGCTTTCGTGACGATCGGGTCGGCCATCTTGCCGAATACGCCGCCGAGTCCGCTTTCGCTGTCGAGTCGGTAGGTGACCCGAGTGCCGTCACTGACCTCTTCGCAGGTTGTGGTTTGCGCGAAGCTGACCGGGCTTTCGACGGACGTCGATTTCGACGATCTCGGTGGGTCGTACTCGGTGAATTCGGATGTCCACTCGAGACGCTTGCCCAAGATTCTCGAGACGCCGCGCCAGCGGCTTCCCACGCCCATCGGGCCCTCGGTGATCTGTGTGCATTCGACCATCGAGTTTTCCCACTTGGGCCAGTTCTCGGCGACGGCGATGTACTCCCAGACGTCCTTGGGTGGCAACGCGATCTCTACGGATTGCTCGACTGTAGGCATGGTTGTTCCTCCACTTCTCCTTGGATCTGAATTTGCTTGTCGCAAAATGGATTTCGGGAACGGAATGAAAATGCGTACCCATATTCATTGTCCGCCTGCGACGGTGGCAAGTACAGGGAGTCAGAAGGAGTAGTTCACAGCCAGTTGTTGCGACGGAAGAGAAAGAACAAGCCGACGCACACCGAGGCGATGAGAAACAGGATGGACTGATAGCCGTATTTGTATCCGAGTTCCGGCATGTTCTCGAAGTTCATCCCGTAGATACCTGCGACGCCGGTCGGCACGGCGGCGATGGCGACCCACGCGGAGATCTTGCGCATGTCGGTGTTCTGTTGCACCGCGATCTTCGCGAGTGCTGCATCGACCAGAGAACTCAACACCTCGTCGTATTCCGAGATGCGTTCGGACACGATCGTGTGGTGATCTCGGACGTCACGAAAGTACCGGCGGATCTCCTTCGGGACGAGGCCGCCCGCGGGTTGGGTGAGTTGGAGCAGTGGCAATCCGAGTGGAGTGACCGAGCGTCGTAGTTCCACGATTTCACGTTTGAGCAGGTAGATATGCTCGACGGCAACGGTGTTTCGCGGGTTGAATACCAGCTCTTCCATGCTGTCGACGTCCTGTTCGACCAGCTGAATGACGGAGAGATAGCTGTCGACGGCGTGGTCGGTAATCGCGTGCAACACCGCGAACGGGCCCATGGTGAGGCGCTCGGGGTTCTGCTCGAGTGACTTGCGCACGCTCGCCAGCTCGGAGTGATCCCCGTGGCGGACGGTCACCACGAAGTCAGGACCGACAAACACCATGATCTCACCGGTTTCGACGATCTCGCTCGCCGTCGCCACCGACTCGTGTGGTACGTAGACAACCGTGCGCAGCACCAGGAACATGACGTCGTCGTAGCGTTCGAGTTTCGGACGCTCGTGTGCATGGACGGCATCCTCGACCATCAGCTCGTGCAGTCCGAAAGTTGCTGCGACGTCTTGCATCTGACCTTCGTCGGGTGCATGCATTCCTACCCACACGAAGGCGTTGTCGCGACTACGAACCTCGGCCAACGCGGCGCGATGCGTGTACTTGCCCGGCAAACGCACGCCGTCCACGTAGACCGCGCAGTCGACGATCGCGCGTGCAGCAGGAACGGGGATCTTGGGCGCATCAGCTTGCGTCGATTTGCCGTTCGACCAATTCGGCAGTGACGGCATGGTTGGCACGCTCGCTCCTTCGCGGTCTGTATTGCAGTGGAACCAGTGATGCAGTGGAACGGCACTGCAGCGACACGTGATCGAATTGCGCTGCCGCTGCGGCGTAATCGTACGTCAGCTTCCGGCTCGCCCACCGGAGCGCGATGAAGTTGCCGATTGCTGACACACTGGAACAGTGCGAATAGACCTTCACACCCACTCCAACGCATCGGACGGCACCGATACCCCGGCTGCCCTCATGCGTGCCGCAGCCGACGCCGGACTCGACGTAGTCGCCATCACCGATCACGACACGACTTCAGGCTGGGCCGAGGCCGCGCATGCCTTACCAGCCGGCGTCGCCCTGGTTCGTGGGATGGAGATGTCGTGCGAAGGTCGAGGTGAGCGCGGTTGGCCCGTGGCTGTTCATCTGCTGGCGTATCTGTTCGATCCGACGCACCCCGAATTCGCCAAAGAACGTGAGCGACTGCGCGCCGAACGCGTCGAACGCATCCGGGTGATGACGACGATGATGGCGCGCGACGGATTGCCCGTCGATCCCGATCAGATCCTCGCCGACGCCGGTCCGTCTGTCGGACGCCCGCACGTCGCAGCGGCCCTGATGCGAGCTGGCGTGGTGTCGAGTATCAGCGAAGCCTTCTCCGACCTGTTGTCCAGTCGCGGGCGATACGACGTGCCCAAGTACGACACTCCGCTCGAGTACGCCGTCGAGCTGGTGGCAGCGGCCGGGGGAGTGACCGTCCTTGCGCACGGACGGGCGCGTTCGCGCGGCGGGCTGCTTGCACTCGACCACATCCGTGATCTGGCGGCGCTGGGTCTCGGGGGTCTCGAAGTCGATCACCCGGACCATCGCAGCGACGATCGCGACGTCTTGCGGCGCCTGGCCGGCGACCTCGGACTGGCAGTCACCGGATCCTCGGACTACCACGGCGAGAACAAGACGATCGGACTCGGCGACGAGCTCACGGACGAGGCCGAGTTCGACAAACTCGTCTCTGCCGCCACCGGCGTGGAGGTATTGGGGCGCTGATGCTCGACACGACGCTTTACCTCACCGTGTTCATCACGCTGTTCGTGATCATGGATCCACCCGGAGTCATCCCGGTGTTCTTGTCACTGGTCGGCCGCAAGAGCCGTGAAGATCGCAATCGGGCGGCATGGCAGGCCCCGGCCGTCTCGCTTGCGGTCATCTCGGTCTTTGCCATCGGCGGTCAGGCGATTCTCAACTACCTCCACATCGGCATACCAGCGTTGCAGGGCGCAGGCGGTCTGCTGCTGCTTCTCATCGCACTCGAACTGCTGACCGGCAAGGCCTCCAACCGGCCGCAGGGAGCCGACGACGTCAACGTCGCGCTCGTTCCCCTGGGGACGCCGATGATGGCCGGTCCCGGCGCGATTGCGGCCGTCATCGTCTTTGTCGCCCAAGCCGACGGTGAATCGGGGTCGTACCTGGCGATCGCGTTGGCGATTTTGTCCATCCACCTCGTGCTGTTCGTGGTCCTGCGGTTCTCGACGGCACTGATCCGGATACTGGGCGAGGGCGGCATCAGCCTGCTGGCACGCATCGCGGGTCTTCTGCTCGCCGCTATCGCGGTTCAACTCATTGCGGAATCAGTCCGCGGATTCGTCGCGGGAGCGTAAGAGATGACATACGACGACCGGAACGACAGGTACGAGGACGAATACCAGTACCGGGATTATCAGGACTATCAGTACGAAGACGACTACGGCCAGTATCCCGCCGACAATCGTCAATGGCTACTGGTCCGCGCTCTACGTGCCCTGAGCGGCACCGTGGCGGCCGGGATCGTGGTCTTGACACTCGTGATCATCGGTTCGGCATATCTGGGCGGAAACCGCGGATTCCCGGGGCCGGGAACGACATCGATCACTGCGCACATTGCGGCCTCGGTGGTTGCTCTCGCCGCGCAGATCTGGTGTGACCGCAGGCGGGGTATCGCGGCGGTTGCCGGATCGGTGGTCGTGCTCGTGGTGGCGGGGCTGTTGTTGGTGACGCAGTGGTGGGGATGACACGGCGGGGGTGACTGGGTGGGGATGACACGGCGGGGATGACACGGTGGGGATGACGGCTGGGTTTCGAGTGTGGTGAGGAATCCGACCGCTTGGAGGATTTGATTGTGATCCGACTCTGGTGGCAAACTGGAGTTACTTCGAGGCGGCGCCACAGCCCGGCCCCGAAGTGCAGGTTTCGTCAGAATTTCTCCCGGAACCTAGATTGCATGGATACGCCAGGGCTCACCCGCCCCACACCATGACGCTTCGGATGTATTGCGGCCCACTTTCTCGCGCACGCCGAATGCTCTTCTTCTCAGTAGTCGTTCGCGGAAGAAATGATCTCTGACCGTTGTGAACGTAAATTTGCACCGGTCCGGAGGATTACTTCCCAGTAACCCAGCCCCGAATGAGGCTGGACTAATCAGGAGTGTCATCGTGTCCCTCGTGACTGAAGCCATCAACGTACCCAAGGTCGAGCTGACCGACGAAGAAATCTTTGCCGCTCACGTCGGTGGCAAGCTCTCGGTCGAGACCACCGCGCCGCTCGATACGCAGCGCGCCCTCTCGATCGCCTACACGCCGGGTGTTGCTCAGGTGAGCCGCGCCATCGCTGCAGACGAAACCCTCGCCGATCGATACACCTGGACCAACCGACTCGTTGTCGTGGTCAGTGACGGCACCGCGGTTCTCGGACTCGGCGACATCGGCCCGCGCGCCTCGCTGCCCGTCATGGAGGGCAAGTCGGCACTGTTCAAGAACTTCGCCGGACTGAACTCCATTCCGCTGGTTCTCGACACCAAGGATCCCGACGAGATCGTCGAGACGCTCATCCGTCTGCGTCCGAGCTTCGGCGCGGTCAACCTCGAGGACATCTCGGCGCCGCGTTGCTTCGAGATCGAGAAGCGCGTCATCGAAGCTCTCGACTGCCCTGTCATGCACGACGATCAGCACGGAACCGCGATCGTGGTCCTCGCGGCACTCAAGGGCGCAGTGAAGGTCCAGAGCCGCGACATCACCGCACTCAAGGTCGTCATCTCCGGCGCCGGTGCTGCTGGTGTTGCCTGCGCGAACATCCTGCTCGCTGCGGGAATCGCCGACGTCATCGTGCTGGACTCGAAGGGCATCATCTCGGGTGAGCGCAGCGACCTCAACGAGGTGAAGGCAGAACTCGCGGCCCGCACCAATCCGCGCGACCTGCACGGTGGTGCCATCGAGGCACTCGAAGGTGCGGACGTCTTCCTCGGTGTCTCGGCGGGCAAGATCCCCGAGGAGCTCATCGCTTCGATGGCACCCGAGTCGATCGTGTTCGCACTCTCCAACCCGGACCCGGAGATTCACCCCGAAACCGCGTCGAAGTACGCGGCGATCGTGGCTACGGGTCGCAGTGATTTCCCGAACCAGATCAACAATGTTCTCGCCTTCCCCGGGGTGTTCAAGGGCGCGCTCGACGCCGGCGCCCGTCGCATCACCGAAGGCATGAAGCTCGCTGCCGCCGAGGCAATCCTGTCGGTGGTCGGCGACGAGTTGGCAGCGGACAAAATCGTCCCCAGCCCACTCGACCCTCGCGTGGCACCCGCAGTAGCGGAAGCCGTCGCGGCCGCAGCGCATGCTGAGGGCGTGACCAGCTAAGAGGGACTACGAAAGCCCCGGTCGGAACCCGCACACAAGGTTCCGATCGGGGCTTTTTCGTGGGTACCGAGCTACAGACGAGCGAGGTCCGGTGTTCGGCGCAGCCTGCCGGTACCGGGAACGGAAGCCCAGACCACCAGTGCCAGTAAACCGTCGACGACAAGAGCCACAACCGCGACCAGGATTGCGCCGACGACCACGCGGTCGTACTTGTAGAGCGCGAGACCGTCGAAGATGTACCGGCCGAGGCCGCCGAGGTTGACGTAGGCGGCAACGGTCGCTGTGGCTATCACCTGCAGCGTCGCGTTACGCAGTCCGCCGAGAATCAGCGGGAGTGCATTGGGAATCTCGACGCGGAAGAGTACCTGGAGTTCGGTCATACCCATCGCTCGCGCGGCCTCGACGACGCCACGGTCGACGCTGGCGATTCCGGCGTAGGTGCCGGCGAGGAGCGGAGGAATGCCGAGGATCACCAGCGCGAGAATCGGCGGCATGACTCCGAGTCCCATGAGCAGAACGAGGAAGGTCAGCAGGCCGAGTGTGGGCAGTGACCGCAGCGCGTTGACAAGACTGACGACCACGATCTCACCGCGGCGCAGATGGCCGATGAGCAATCCGACAGGCACCGCGATCACGGCCGAAAGTGCCACGGCCAGAACGCTGTACCACAGGTGCTGGAGAATACGGGTGCCGATTCCGGTGTCGCCACTCCAGTTGTCGGGATCGACGATGAAGTCCCAGGCTCCGGTGAAGATGCTCATACGGGTTCCCCCTCGGCTGACAGGACGGCAGGAACCTTCGACGAGCTCGACGTCCTGGTCCACGGGGTCAGGAATCGGCCGATCAGATACAGGATCAGATCGAGTGCGAGCGCCAGCACGACGATCGCGATGATGCCGGCAACGATCTGATCCGGGTAGTCACGGTCGTAGCCCTGTTTGAACAGAACTCCCAGCCCACCGATTCCGATCAGTGATCCGACCGAAACCAGCGAAATGTTGGTAACGGCAATAACTCTGATGTTCGCGATCATCACCGGCAGCGCCAACGGCAACTCGACAGTCAGGGCGCGTCGTAGTGGCGTGAACCCGACGGCGGTGGAGGCGTCGATGACGTTGTCCGGCACCGAGTCGAGTGCTTCGGGCACGGCTCGGATGAGCAGTGCCGTCGCGTACACGCTGAGTGCGATCACGACGTTGAGCGGATCAAGGGTCTTGAGACCGAACAACTGGGGGATCGTGACGAACAGCGCGAGCGACGGAATCGTGAACGCGATGCTCGCCAGGGTCAACGTGATTCGGCGCAGCCACCGGACGTTGCGGATCGCTGTTCCTACCGGCACGGCAATCAGGAGGCCGATCAGCAAGGGCAACAGCGCCAGATACAGATGGGTCTTCGAGTAGTCCACAACCGTCGAGAAATTGTCGATGAGCCAGCGCATGCCGCTACGCCCCGAATCCCTCGGTGAAGGCGACTCGGTTGCGTTCCTCGTCCTCGCGTCGACGCTGATCTGCCAATTTCGCAACGACTTCGGAACCGAGGATCCCGCCGATGACCGAACCCTCGCCGTCGACGGCAACGCCGATACCGGAAGGCGACGAGATTGCCGCGTCGAGTGCTTGGCGGAGATCGCCGCCGGGGGAGAACAGCGAACCACCGGCCGACGTCGACTGAGCAAGGGTGCGTCCCGAGCGCAGGCCTTCGACGCCGGTCACGTCGATCCATCCCTGGGGGCTTCCGCTGTCCGTGACCACGAGAACCCATTCGCCCAATTCGAGACGCAGAGCCTTCAATTCGTTCTCGACGGCCGTACGGACCGGGTGAAGAGGAACCTCGTCGGCAGCGCGGAACGACAATCCCCGATAGCCGCGATCGCGTCCGACAAATCCGGCGACAAAATCCGTTGCCGGAGCGGCCAACACGTCGCGAGGCGCCGCCACCTGCTGAAGACGCCCACCGGGACCGAAGACGGCAATGTGATCACCGAGTTTGACTGCTTCGTCGATGTCGTGGGTGACGAAGACGATCGTCTTCTTCAGTTCGCTTTGCAGACGGAGCATTTCGGTCTGCAAATCCTCACGCACCACCGGATCGACGGCGCTGAAGGGCTCGTCCATCAACAGGATCGGCGGATCGGCTGCCAAAGCACGGGCAACTCCCACACGTTGCTGCTGCCCACCGGAGAGTTGCCCGGGATAGCGAGTGGCAAGTGAGATGTCCAGACCGACTCGTTCGAGCACACCCAACGCCGCTTTACGTGCTGCGCGGCGGGACTCACCGCGCAGCACCGGAACCGTTGCGACGTTGTCGATCACGGTGCGGTGGGGAAGCAGGCCGGCATTCTGAATGACGTACCCGATACCGAGACGGAGTTTCACCGCGTCGGTCTGGGCGATGTCCCGGCCATCGACGAAGATCTTGCCCGACGTCGGTGTGATCATCCGGTTGATCATGCGCATCGACGTCGTCTTACCGCACCCGGACGGCCCCACGAACACCGTGAACGACTCGGCCTCGATGGTGAGATCGAGACGGTCGACGGCGGTAGTGCCGTCCGGATACTGCTTGGTGACACCCTCGAAGGTGATCACGTGACTACGAGACCGGCTTGTCGAGGCCCTGCGCCGTCACCCACGCCTTGGCCGCCGCTGCCGGCTCCGTCTTGGTGTCGCCGGACACCTGGACGTTGAGTGCCAACAATTCTTCGGTGGTGAGCTTGGCGGACACCGCATCGAGGACCGACTTCAACTTGTCGGAAGACTTCGAGGCACGCAGTACCGGCACCACGTTCTGGGCCGGGAAATTGTTCTTCGGGTCTTCGAGAACCACGAAGTTGTTTGCCGGGATGGAGGCCGACGTCGTGAAGATGTTTGCTGCGGCGATGTCGCCGGACGAGAGCGCCTTCACGGTTGCCGGTCCACCGCCGTCGGCGATCGGGACGAAGTTGGCAGCCGAGATGTCGAGACCGTAGTTGGACTTCAAACCGGGCAATCCGGCTGGGCGTTCCTGGAACTCGGCCGGAGCACCGAACTTGACCTCGGCGGAGTGCGGAGCCAGATCGGCGATCGTCTTCAGGTTCCACTTGTCTGCGGTTTCCTTGGTGACGACGACGGCGTCCTTGTCCTCGGCGGACGCGGGCGTCGCAATCGCCAATTCCGGCCCGAGAGCTGCGGGAAGGGCAGCGAGGACGTCAGCGGAGCTGGTGGCTGTGCTGTCGGGATCCAAGTACTGCAGGAGGTTTCCCGTGTAATCCGGAATGACGCTGATGGACCCGTCCTCGAGCGCCGGAATGTACGCCTCACGGCTGCCGACGTTGAACGACGTGGAGACATCGAACCCGTTGACACGCAGTGCTTCGGCGTAGATGTTGGCGATCGTCTCGGACTCGGTGAAGTTGGCGGAGCCGACGACGACCGCGTTGGGATCGCTGTTGGAGTCACCGTCACTGCTACCGCACGCTGTGAGCGCAGTGAGAGAGACGACAGTTGCCGCGGCTACGAGCCAACGGTTGGAACGAAAGCGTGAGGTGCGCATGAGCGTCCTTCCGGTTTTTCGGGCGTCCCGTGTTTCGGGCGTCGGTAACCATCCCTTGTGGCGAAGCCACCCGAGTGGCTTCGACGGCGCCGCCACCGAGTGGCTGCGTCAGGACTGGTTACCGCGCATCGCCCGACAAGTGTAACGATAGGTACCGACATGGCACGGTTTTCGATCCATGGGATTGGATGTGAGGATTTCGGTGAAGAGCACACGCACGAAGTATTCGACTGTTGTTGCAGCACTGATGGTCCTGCCGATTCTCAGCGGATGCGCAAACGGTGATTCGGTGGTAGAGAGCGCCGAAGTGGAGTCTCGCGACCAGATCGTGGTGGCCGCGGACGCATCGGTGGAGAGTTCGGTGTTGGCCGAGGTGTATTCGACGGTGCTCTCCTCCTCCGGTCTGTCGGCTCGCGTCGAATCGGTGGGTGGTGGCAGAAACCAATCACTAGAGGCCCTGGACGCAGCCCGAGTCACGTTGGTACCCGAGTTCACCGGCGCGCTGCTCGATCACTACGACCCGTCATCCCCGGCCCGCAAGGCCGACGACGTCTTCGAAGCCTTGAGTCGCTCTCTGCCGGAGGGTCTTTCGGTGTCCGACTATGCGATGGCCGAAGACCGTGCGGTCGTTGCACTCGACACCGCATTCGCACAGTCGTTGGGAGCGAAGACGATAGAAGCCTTTGCCCCTTCGTGTGCCGCGGCGACGTCGCTCGTCTCTGTGAGATTCGTCGAGGACGGGGCGGTAGAACAGTTGGCCGAGGGCGCCGAGTGTGTCTTCGCCGGTGTCGAACAGGCAACACCGGCGGACGTACCCGGTGCACAGGTATTCGGAACCACGACGCTGTCAGCGCTGGCTCAGTCCGATGCCGTCACAGTGCTCGCTGATTCGAATCACGTTCTGGCTGCGCAGAACGTCGTTCCACTCTTCCGAACGGGTGCACTGGGAGATTCGGCTGTCAAGGCGCTCAGCGTCGTCGCAGGTGAACTGTCCACCACCGACCTCGCTGCGATGATCGATCAGGTCCGGACAGGCAAGGCGTCAGCCTCGGAAGTCGCCCGCACCTGGTGGGACACCCGTCAGTAACAGGAACGGAGTGGGCCACCCGTCAGTGACATAGACGGAGTGGGACACCCGTCAGTGAGCGCTCGATCCCACCGCTGAACTCGAATCATCCTTGGCGCGAATCAGTTTCGATGCGATGAAGCGGCCCAGATCGGCGACGGCGTCTGCTGCTTCCTTGACCAGTGACGCTTGTGCGTGGGCCACGTGCCACAGTCTTGCGTACTCGACCAGGGATACATCGACGCCGGCAGCGGAGAGCTTGTCGGTGAACGTCATGATCTGCGGATAGAGAACTTCTTCGATACCGACGTGAATCCTGGTGGGCGGCAACCCGTCGAGCTTGCCGTGCATCGGTGCGTAGCCGGGATCTGTGCGATCGCCGCCGGCAAGGTAAGCGTCGGCGGCATCGAAGGACCACGCCGTGTTGACCACCAGGTCGGCCTTCTTGGTGGCACCCCGATCGCCGGGATCGACCCACGGTGAGATCAGTGCAAGCGCACCCGGGGTCACACCGTGACGTTCGATCAGACGCAGAGCGGTCGCGGCGGCCAAACCGCCACCGGCCGAATCGCCGGCGATGGCAACGCGGTCTTCGGAATAGTCGAACTCGGTCACCAACTGCATGAAGGCGGAGACCGCGTCGTCGAGAGCGGCGGGATACGGGTTCTCCGGTGCGAGACGGTAGTCCAAGGTGAAGACCGCACTGGACGATTCACGCGCGAGATGCGCTGCGAGAGAACGGTGGGTGGCCAGCGAACCCAGTGTGTACGCCCCGCCGTGCAGGTACAGAACTGCGGTGGGGCGCTCGGTTGCGCCGACGGTGATCTTCTCCGCCGGTCGGCAGGCTAGCTCCAGCGGGCGCACGACGGCGCCCGCTGGAACCTGCTGTAGCGGTGCCCCGGCCTCGAGCAGCAGACGTTGAATCCGATAAGGCAGTCGCGAGTTGAAAGCCAGACGGAAGTACGGCTTCAACAAGAACGCGACCACGGGCAGCGGAAGGGTGAACGTGCTCACCGGCAGGGCTCCTGACTCTGTATGCGAACTGCGCTGTAAAACGAACTCAGCTGGACTTGGGCATCATTCGACCGGCGACGATCGAGACGATGCGCTGGTAGCCCGATCCTACGAGGCGAACCCAGGCGTCGAGTGCGATTGCGTCCATGCCGATGAGAACGCGCGGCTTGCTCTTGCGAACGCCGTTGACGATCGTCTTGGCGGCATCTTCCGGAGTGGTGCGCGCGAGCTTGCGGTCGAAGAACTCGGAGAAGACCGCAAGATCTTCGCCCGGGCCTGCGGTGGCGTTGCGCGCGATGGCGGTCTTGATTCCGCCCGGGTGCACGCAGGTCACCTTCACCGGGTGCTTGGCGATCAGCATTTCCTGTCGAAGTGACTCGGTGAAGCCGCGAACGGCGAACTTAGCCGAGTTGTATGCGCTCTGACCCGGCATCGACAGCAGGCCGAAGAGGCTCGACACGTTCACGATGTGCCCGTCGCCGGAGGCGATGACGTGGGGGAGGAATGCCTTTGTGCCGTTGACAACTCCCCAGAAGTCGACGTCCATGACGCGCTCGAAGTCCTTGAACTCGGACTTCTCGAAGGTGCCGTGGTACGCGATTCCGGCGTTGTTGTAGATCTGGTTGACCTTGCCGAAATGGGCGACAACCGCGTCTGCGTACTCGAGAACCGCTTCGCGCTGGGTGACGTCGAGATGGTCCGATTTCACCTCGGCTCCGATGGCCTCCACCAGACGCTTTGTCTCGGCCAGACCGACGGTGTCCACGTCGGAGATTGCCAACTTGGCGCCCTGGCCGGCCAGGTTCAGTGCGAGTGCGCGACCGATGCCTGATCCCGCTCCGGTGATGACTACGACCTTGCCTGCAAAATCACTCATTGTGCTACCGCCTTCTCGTCGTCGAGGTCGATCTGTGAGGTGGTCGCGGTGCCGACGGCGCCGAGATCCGAGGTGGCGACGCTGCGGTATGCCGCGAGGTCGAAATGCTTGGTGGCGTTGCGGAACTGGAAGGTGAAGCCTGGCCACAGGGTGGTGTTGTTTCCGTGCTTGTCCATGTACCAGCTGGCGCAACCGCCGTTGTTCCACACGCTCTTGGACATGGCTGCCTGCAGGTCCTTGTTGTACTTGTCCTGCTTGTCCTTGCGCACCTCGATGGTGCCGATGTCGTACTTGTCGATGGTGGTGATCGCGTCGACCAGGTAGTTGATCTGCGACTCGATCATGAAGACCATCGACGAATGTCCGAGGCCGGTGTTGGGTCCGACGAGGAAGAACATGTTGGGGAAGTTGGCAACTGCCGCGCCCTTGTACCCCTGCATGCCGGTCTCTTCGAAGACCTCGGCCAGCGAGCGTCCGTCCTTGCCGAAGATTCCGGCGAAGGTGGGGGAGTCGGTGACGTGGAAACCGGTCGCCACGACGATGGCATCGATCTCACGCGTGGTGCCGGTCTTCGAGACGATCCCGTTGGCGGTGACCTCCTCGATGCCTTCGGTCACCAGGTCGACATTGTCCTGGGCGAGGGTGGGGAAGTAGTTGTTCGAGATCAGCATGCGCTTGCAGCCGATCTGGAAGTTGGGCATGACCTTCTTACGAAGATCCTTGTCCTTGATCTGAGCCTTCAGGTGACGCTCGGCGGCGAACTGCAGCGGCTTCATGAAGACCGGCGCTTTGGCCAGGCCGACGACCTGCGTCTCTCGCATCCAGTAAATGCCGGTGCGGCACAGTTTCTGGAAGCCGGGTAGGTACTTGAATGCGAGGTGCTCGATCTTGGTGTACTCGCGGTCTGCGCGGGGCAGGATCCACGGCGCCGTGCGCTGGTACACGTCGAGATGTGAGACCTTCTTGCCGATGGCGGGCACGATCTGGATGGCCGAGGCGCCGGTTCCGATGACGGCCACGCGCTTGCCGGTCAGATCGGCGTCGTGGTTCCAGCGCGAGGAGTGGAAGATCTCGCCCTTGAAGCCGTCGATTCCCTTGATATCGGGAAGTGAAGGCTCACACAGTGCGCCGACGGCCGAGACGACGATCTTTGCGACGAATTCACCCTTGTTGGTGCTGACGTGCCACTGAGCCGACGACTCGTCCCATCGGGCGGAGAGTACGTCGCAGTCGAAGATGTGCTTATCGAGCACCTTGTGGCGGTTGGCCACCGACTGGATGTACTTGTAGATCTCGGGCTGGGTAGAGAAGGAGCGTGTCCACTCCGGGTTGAGTGCAAAAGAGTACGAGTACAAATGCGACGGCACGTCACATGCGGCGCCCGGGTAGCTGTTGTCACGCCAGGTTCCGCCGACGTCATTGCCGCGCTCGAGGACAACGTAGTCGGTGATGCCGGCCTGTGCCAGTTTGATCGCCGCACCGAGACCGGCGAAACCACTGCCGATGATCAGTGTGCCGACGTGGCGAGTATCCGCGGCCGGTGCTGAGGTATCTGTAACTGGAAGACTCATGTAGGGAACGATATGCCTTTATTGAGTCACGGTCAATAGCTTATTGACGAATATTCAGTAGTCTATTGGGCATGGACGCAGTAAAGCGAACGCGGCTCGACCCTGCGCAACGCCGAGCGCAACTCATCGACCTCGGGGCGCGGATGCTGGCCGAACGGCCGCTCGAACAGATTTCCGTCGAGGACATCGCCGATCAAGCGGGTGTCTCGCGTGGGCTTCTGTTCCACTACTTCGCGTCGAAAAGCGAGTTCCATCTGGCGATCGTCCGACACAGCAGTGAACAGATGCTCCAGCGCACCGAGCCGAGCGAATCGGACGATCCGATGCTCACCCTCCGGTCAGTGCTGGCGTCGTATGTCGACTACGTGACCGAGAACCGCAATACATACGTCTCACTGCTCCGGGGGACCGCCAGCGGGGATCCGCAGATGCGCGAGGTGTTCGAGCACACCCGCGACATCATGGCGAAGAGGACCCTCGATCAGCTCCCGAAGATCGGCCTGACGCGAACGCCTCAGGTGGAGTTGGCCGTTCGCGGTTGGATCGCGTTTGTCGAGGAAGCCACCATCAGTTGGCTCCGCGCGCCGGCCATCACCCGCGAGGAACTGATCGACCTGACGGTTCAGTCGTTGCCCGCGTTGGCACTGGCCGCCGTCGGTTTCGATGCCGGGCCGGATCTGGGTCTGCTGCAATCGAATTGACATGTACGCAAAAGGCCGGGCCCCACACTCCTTGCGGAATGTGGGGCCCGGCCCTTATTGCTTGCCACTGATCAGTTGGTCGGCAGGAACGCCTCGTCCAAGATCTCCTGCTGCTCCACCGCGTGCACCTTGCTCGATCCCGAGGAGGGAGCGGACATCGGACGACGCGAGATGCGCTTGATGCCGGTCAAGGTCTCCGGCAGAAGGTCCGGCAGTGCCAGTCCGAGGAACGGCCACGCACCCTGGTTCGCGGGTTCTTCCTGGACCCAACGGAACTGATCCGCATTCGGGTAACGGTCCAGGGTCTCCTTGAGGCGACGCTTCGGCACGGGGTAGAGCTGCTCCATACGCACGATGGCGATGTCGTCGCGCTCGTCCTTGTGCTTCTTCGCCAGGAGTTCCCAGTACAGCTTGCCGCTGACCAGCAGAACCCGCTTGACCGATTCGCGGGCGCTTTCGCCGCTCTCGAATGCAGGCTCCTCGAAGACCGAACGGAACTTGCCCGTCGTGAAGTCCTCGACATTGCTGACTGCAGCCTTGTTGCGCAGCATCGACTTGGGCGTGAAGACCACCAGCGGACGGCGGATGCCGTCGAGGTGATGGCGACGCAACAGGTGGAAGTAGCTGGCCGGAGTCGACGGAACCGCAACGGTCATCGAGCCTTCTGCACACAGCTGAAGGAAACGCTCGATGCGACCGGAGGTGTGGTCCGGACCCTGACCCTCGTGACCGTGCGGCAGGAGCAGCACGACGTCGGAGAGCTGGCCCCACTTGGCCTCGCCCGAAGAGATGAACTCGTCGATGATGGTCTGCGCGCCGTTGACGAAGTCACCGAACTGCGCTTCCCACAGGACGAGGGCGTCGGGGTTACCCACCGAGTAGCCGTACTCGAAGCCCAGGCCCGCGTACTCGGTGAGTGCGGAGTCGTAGACCATGAACTTGCCGCCGTTTTCGGCGTCGGCAGCGATCTTGGCGATCGGGCTGTACTCGTTGCCGGTCTTGCGGTCGATGAGAACCGAGTGACGCTGCGTGAACGTTCCACGCTTGGAGTCCTGACCCGCGAGGCGGATCAAAGCACCCTGCTCGGCCAACGAGCCGAACGCGAGCAATTCTGCGAACGCCCAGTCGACATGTCCCTCACGGGCCATCTCGCGGCGCTTCTCGGCAACAGGCTTGACGCGCGGGTGAACAGTGAAGCCATCGGGGACGTTGACGAACGCGTCTCCGATGCGCTCGAGAACCTCGGGAGCGACAGCCGTGGTAAGGCGGGCCGGCGGAGTCTGGTCGAGTTCGACGGACTCGGACGGTTCGGGCTGGAACTTCTCGAGTTCACGGACCTCGTTGAAGACCCGTTCGAGCTGGCCCTGGTAGTCGCGAAGTGCGTCTTCGGCTTCCTTGAGCGAGATGTCACCGCGACCGATGAGGGACTCGGTGTAGCTCTTACGAACGCTGCGCTTGGTGTCGATGACGTCGTACATGGCCGGCTGAGTCATCGACGGGTCGTCGCCCTCGTTGTGACCGCGGCGGCGGTAGCAGATGAGGTCGATGACAACGTCTTTGCCGAACTTCTCACGGAAGTCGACGGCCAGCTGAGCAACCCAGACACAAGCCTCGGGGTCGTCGCCGTTGACGTGGAAGACCGGTGCGGCGATCATCTTCGCGACGTCGGTGCAGTACTCGGACGAACGTGAATGTTCCGGTGCAGTGGTGAAGCCGACCTGGTTGTTCACGACGATGTGCACGGTGCCGCCGGTGCGGTAACCGCGCAGCAGCGAGAGGTTCAGCGTCTCGGCGACAACACCCTGACCGGCGAATGCAGCGTCACCGTGCAGCATGAGCGGCAGGACGGTGAAGCCTTCTTCGCCCTTGTCGAGGATGTCCTGCTTGGCGCGAACCAGGCCTTCGAGAACCGGGTCGACGGCCTCGAGGTGCGACGGGTTTGCGGTCAGTGAGACAGCGATGTCGTTGTCACCGAACATCTGGATGTACGTTCCGCTGGCACCCAAGTGGTACTTCACGTCACCGGAGCCGTGGGCGGCTGCCGGGTTCATGTTGCCCTCGAACTCCGTGAAGATTTTGGAGTACGGCTTGCCGACGATGTTGGCCAGCACGTTGAGTCGACCACGGTGCGGCATACCGATGACGACCTCGTCGAGCTGGTGCTCGGCGGCCTGGTCGATCACGGCGTCCATCATCGGGATGACGGCTTCGGCGCCCTCGAGCGAGAAGCGCTTCTGGCCGACGTACTTGGTCTGCAAGAACGTCTCGAAGGCCTCGGCGGCGTTGAGCTTGCTCAGAATGTACTTCTGCTGAGCGACCGAAGGCTTGGCGTGATGGCCTTCGACGCGGTCCTGGATCCACTGACGCTGATCCGTCTCGAGGATGTGCGTGTACTCGACACCGACGTGGCGGCAGTACGCGTCGCGCAGCACGCTCAACACGTCGCGCAGCTTCATCTTCTCTTGACCGTGGAAGCCGCCGACCTTGAACTCGCGGTCCAGATCCCACAGCGTCAGGCCGTGGCTGATGACGTCGAGGTCGGGGTGGCTGTGGAACTTGTCCTTGACGAACTGCAACGGGTCCGTGTCGGCCATGAGGTGGCCGCGGTCACGGTATGCAGCGATCAGTTCGAGAACACGGGTGTTCTTGTCGACGGCGCCTTCCGGCACGTCCTTGCGCCAACGCACCGGCTCGTACGGGTTGCCGAGCGCGTGGAAGATCTCGTCGTAGAACTCGTCGCTGATCAGCAGGTTGTGGATCGTGCGCAGGAAATCGCCCGACTCCGCACCCTGGATGATGCGGTGATCGTAGGTCGAGGTGAGGGTCATCAGCTTGCCGACGCCCATCTCGGCCAGCTTCTCGTCGCTGGCGCCCTGGAACTCGGCGGGGTATTCCATCGCGCCGGCGCCGATGATGGCGCCCTGGCCCTTCATCAGGCGGGGAACGGAGTGAACCGTGCCGATGCCGCCCGGGTTGGTCAGCGAGATGGTGACGCCGGTGAAGTCTTCGCCGGTGAGCTTGCCTTCGCGCGCACGGCGGACGATGTCCTCGTATGCCGCGTGGAACTGGACGAAGTTCATCGACTCGGTGTTCCGGATGGCGGCAACTACCAGTGAGCGGTTGCCGTCCTTGCCGGGAAGGTCGATTGCGAGTCCGAGATTGGTGTGCTCGGGTGTGACCGCGTTCGGCTTGCCGTCGATTTCGGCGAAGTGCCGGTTCATGTTGGGGAACGCGTTAACTGCCTGGATGATCGCGTAACCCAGGAGGTGGGTGAACGAGATCTTGCCGCCACGAGTACGCGCGAGATGGTTGTTGATGACGATGCGGTTGTCGAACATCAGCTTCGCGGGGATGGCACGCACGCTGGTTGCTGTCGGGATCTCGAGTGAGAGCGACATGTTCTTGACGACCGCGGCTGCGGCGCCGCGGAGAACCTTGGTTTCCTCGGCTCCGCCGGCAGGGGCGGGCTTCGCGGGAGCCGCCGCGGGCTTGGCTGCTGCGGGCTTGGCTGGGGCGGCCTTGGCGGCGGGCGCTGCCGTCTTCGCGGGGGCCGGTGCGGCAGCCTTGGCAGGCGGCGCAGGAGGTGCGGTATTGGGGGTGGGAGGCGTGACCTTGGGAGCAGCAGGTGGAGCTCCAACAGCGGCGGGTGCAGCCGCGTTGCCGTTCGAGGCAGTCCCGTTTCCACCTCCCGTGTTCGCCGAGTCCGGCGAGTAATCGGTCAAGAATTCGTGCCAACTGGGATCCACGGACGACGGGTCGTCCTGGAAGCGTTGGTACATCTCGTCAACCAGCCACTGGTTCTGTCCGAATTGGGATGTAGAACTGCTGCTCACGGCAGGTGTTCGCCTCGTTTCTATTTCGGTACCCGATCAGAGCGCCTATATATATGAGATTAGCCCGAGCGTGTGACGAGCAATTGTGCGGCACACAATTTGTGAGCTGTCTCACGGAAGTCTGTGATCTTGCGATCGCGCACTCCCTCTCGGCGGTACAAATCCGTGCCGACTGTCAAACGACGGGGTTGCCTTCGATGACAGTTCTCGACGTCAGATTATTCCCCTCACGTGCCTGCGATGCATCCCAGAGTCCCGAGTAGTGACCACCGGCATACCGCAGAACATCGTGCGGGCCGTATTCAACGATACGTCCCCGGTCAACTACGACAACGAGGTCTGCTCGGGCAGCGGTGGCGAGGCGGTGAGCCACGACGACCGACGTCCGTTTCCGGGTGACCGACCGACTTGCTTCGAGCACCATTCGTTCGGTCGCGGGATCGAGCGTCGCGGTCGCCTCGTCGAGGAGCAGAAGGTCCGGGTCGACCAGTTCGGCACGGGCCAATGCGATCAGTTGGCGCTGGCCCGCCGAGAGCCCCTGGCCACGCTCTCCGACGGGATGATTCATGCCTCCACGCATGTCGGCTATCGAATTCAGGGCGCCGACGGAACGCGCCGCTTCCTCGATCTCGGCATGCGAAGCCGAAAGCCTGCCGTACGCGATGTTGTCGGCGACCGTGCCGGTGAACAGATGCGCTTCTTGTGGGACGACGCCGAGGCGACGTCGGTACTGCGAGAGGTGGAAGTTCCGGATGTCGGTTCCGTCCACGTCGACGGATCCGGACGTCGGGTCGTAGAAACGGGCGAGCAACTTCACCACTGTCGACTTACCGGCACCGGTTCGGCCGACGAGAGCGACCGTCGTGCCCGGCGGAATCTGCAGATCGAAGTCGGAGAGCGCGTCGACGTCCGCGCCCGAGTACCGGAACCCGACTCCGTCGAGATGGACGGCGCCGTCGAGCCGTCCGGAAATCGCGATCAGATCCTCGCTGTCGGCAGTCTCGATCGAACTTCGAGTGCGCAGCAGGTCGCCGATTCGTTGCAATCCGACGTTTGCCTGTTGGTAACCATCGAAGACTTGTGAGAGTTGCTGAATCGGTCCGAACAGCAGACCGAGGTAGAGCACGAACGCGATCAGTACGCCGGGCGACGTCGACCCGTTGGCGATCTGGTGCGCGCCGACGAATACGACCGCGGCCAACGCGAGGTCGGACAAGAACGAGATGAATGGGAAGTAGATCGAGATGGCTCGCTGCGACCGCATCCGCGATCGGAGGTAGCTCTCGGAGCGTTCTGCGAACCTGCGCGCCGCACCTTCCTCACGGCGGTAGGCCTGGGCCGCTCGCAGGCCGGCGATGTTCTCCTGGAAGTCGGCATTGACGAGCGAGATCCGCTCGCGGGACTGGCTGTAGGCCACCGAGGAGATCTTGCGGAAGATCACGGTTGCGACCACGAGCGGTGGGATGACGGCCAGCGCCACCAGGCCGAGCGTCACGTCGGTCGCCAGGAGCGCGATCGAAATTCCGCCGACGGTCAGGACGCTCACAATCGCCGTCGACATGCCGGTCTGGATGAACGAAGAGAGCGCGTCGACGTCGGTGGTCATGCGCGTCATGATGCGCCCGGACAGTTCTCGTTCGTAGTAGTCGAGGCCCAGCCGCTGCAGGTGCGAGTAGCTGCGGACACGGAGTCCGAACAACACGCGTTCGCCTGCCCTGGCGGTGAGCACCGTCATGACCGCAACGACAACCCAATCTGCGGCAACCAGGAGCGCGCCGAAAGCCGTCGCAATCCAGAGCGTGCTGCTGTCCGCGGTCACGACCCCGTGGTCGATTGCATATCTGACGAGGGAGGGGAACGCGATCGCGGCAGCCGAGTCCAGAGCAAGACATGCGACAACTGCCAGCAGAACCCAGCGAACCGGCCTCAGGATTTGTCGGAGTGAGAAGTGCGGATTCGATTCGCGCAGACTTTCGGGTGCGACTCCGGGATCTTCGCGAGCGGGCGGAAGAGCGTCGACTGCTGCCCGTAGGGACGGCGTCACCGCGATTCCGCTGAGTGCTCCGGCCATCGGACCGCCGGCACCCTGCGAGGCACTGGTGGTGTTGTCGGCTTCGGATTCCGGTGCCTGCGGCCACAACTGCGCGGTTGTCGGCTCGCGGTGGTCATGATCGAAGGCATCGGAGTCGCCCTGGTCGAGTTCGGCTGGTAGTTCCGATGCGGAGGAGAACAGCGCCCGAAAGAGGGGACATCGCGCTTCCAACTCGTCCACGGTTCCGGAGTCGATGATCCGTCCGCCGTCGAGTACCGCGACCCGGTCCGCCAGCGTGAGGGTGGACCGCCGGTGAGCGAGGATCAGGGTGGTCTGCCGTCGTCTGGCTCGGAACGCGTCGAAGATCGCGGCTTCGGTTGCCGCGTCGACCGCGGAGGTCGCGTCGTCGAGGACCAGGATCCTCGGGTCGACGAGCAGGGCTCTGGCAAGCGCGATGCGCTGACGCTGTCCACCCGACAGCGTCAGGCCGCGTTCGCCCACGACGGTGTCGTACCCGTCCGGGAGTGCCTCGATGAAGGCGTCTGCCTGTGCCAAAGCAGCGGCAGCACGGATCTCCTCGCCGGAGGCGTCCTCGCGGCCAAGCGCGATGTTGGCGGCAATGGTGTCGGAGAATAGGAAAGGCTCGTCGAAGACCAGGCTGACCGCCGCACGAAGCTGCTCGCTACGCAGTTCGGCGATGGGGAACGTCTCGCCGGCTGTATCGACGCTGACCTGACCCGATGTCGGCGCGTAGAACCGGGGGAGAAGCAAAGACAACGCAGTCTTTCCCGACGCAGCCGGCCCTACGACGGCGACGGTCTCGCCGGGTTTTATGCGAAGGTTCAGCCCGGTCAGGATGTCGCGTTCGGTGTCGAACCCGAATACCACGTCTTCGAAGGTGACTCCGAGCGGACCGTCGGGCAGGTCCACCGGATGGTCAGGATCGGCGATGTCGGGCTGGGCGTTGATGACGTCGTAGACACGCTCGACAGCGGCGCGCGCCAGCTGCGCCATGACGATCACCGACGACAGGGTTCGGGTGACTCCGGTCATCGTGACGATGTAGGTGGCGAACGCGAGAAATGTTCCCACAGTGATCTGGTCGTGTAGCGCGAGATACCCACCGAGGGCGATCACTCCCACCTGCCCTAGCTGGGGCAATGCGGCCATGGTCGGGGCGAATCTTGCGTTCAACCACGCGGCGCGAAGCCGCTCCGAGTACAGCGTGCGACTGTGCTTTTCGAGCTGGTCGACGGCTCGTTGTTCCTGCCCGAATCCCTTGACGACGCGAACGCCCGTGACGGTTTCCTCGACGTGTTGGGCGAGGTCGGCTGCCCGCTGCTGCGCGGACCACGTTGCGGCGAACAGCATCGGTCGCATCAGGAACACCACGAGTCCTACTGCGGGGATGACGGCGACAGCGACGAGAGTCAGCAGCGGCGAGAGCCATGCCATGATGCCGATTGCGAGTACGAATTGCAGGAGCGCACCCGCCGACATCGGCACCATGGCGAGCAAACCCTGGACGAGTTGTAGGTCGGTGATGGACCGGGAGACCACCTGGCCCGTGCGGATCTGATCCTGTCCTCGTCCGTCGAGGCGTTGCAACGAGCCGAGGAGCGCAAGTCGCAAGTCGTGTTGAACGTCGAGTGAGAGTCGGCCGGCCAGCATCCGCCGGCCGTACTGGCACGCGAAGCGGACAATCGCGAGCAACGCGATCGCCAAGGCGACGAAGCCGATCACCTTGCCAGGGTTCTCCTGGCCGGCGGCGTCGAGCGCATAGCGGGTCAGGAGCGGAAACGAGATGTCGATCGCCGAAGCGATGACGGTGACGAGAAGCGCGCCGATGGCAACTCTGCGGTGCAACCAGCATGCGTGGGCCAAGCGGCGGATCCAGCCCGGAGCACGATCCGCCTCTCCAGCTACCGGACTGTCCGTGTTGATCGTGTTGATCGTGTTCATCGAGATCCACGGTAGACCCGGCCCCAGACAGCTTTTTCAGGTGATATCGCGGGTCCGGGTTCGCAGCCAACCGAGCCCGCAGAACAGAACGACCCAAGCGGCCAACATCATCGGGCCACTCGGCCAGGATGCAAAGGCGTCGACGTCGATCGACGGTGCCGCGTTGACGATCGTGCCGATCGTGGCCGAAACGGGAAGCGCGGCGCCGATCCCGCCGAGATCCATCGCGAGCAGCACTGCGCGGACGATCCATTCACCGAAGACGAACCACAGGATGACCGAAAGGGCGCCGGCCATCGACGATCCGGTGAGCAGTGCCACCCCGGCACCCAGCAGTGCCCACAGCGCACACGTCAGAATGCCTGCGGCGCAGATGGCGAAAAGGTCGGTGGTGAAGCTGAAATCCCGGCCGAAGAGCAACATCGCGCCGACGCTGACAACCTCGACCGCCAGCGCGTAGCCGACGGCAAATACCGCGACGACGGCAAGCTTCGCGCCGAGAACTCCGTCGCGCCCACGAGCGGTGAGAAACGTCGTGGTGAGAGTCTTGTAGCCGAATTCGGAACCGGCGGTGAGCGCTCCGAACACAGCCGCGAACACCAGGACAAGAGTGTTGGAGACACCCAGGCTGACGCCGGTGGACACAACGTCGACGTCGAAAGTCGTGTCGGCGGAATCGGCCACAACTTCGACGAACGTCCGAGTAGAGGCAGCAATCAGCACAGCCACGACGACCGGTGCGATGGCCAGTGCCCACCAGTAGCGCAGGGTGAGGACTTTGAGTGTCTCCGCGCGCACGAGCGTGGTCATCGGTGTCCTCCGGAAGGTCCGTATGCGGCAGGGCCGTAGTAGCCCGGTCCCGAACCCGGGCCGGGAGGCCGGTGGTAACCGACCTGGGGGACCGCGTACTGCGGTGTTGTCATCGCGAGGAACAGTTCCTCGAGATCTGCGCCTTCGGTTGCGACACCGAAGATCGTGACTCCGGCGGCGGATGCCACCGGCGGGAGCACCGACGTATCGGTGCCGCCCACGGCGAGCCGTCCGTCCTGGGTGATCTGAGCGTCGATGATTCCGCGAGCGGCCAATGCCGTGGCGAGGAGCGCGGGGTTGGAACACGAGACGAGCAGTCGACTGCGCTGGGAGCGGCGAAGTTCGTCCATGGTCCCTTGGTAGACGAGTGAGCCGGCACTGACGATAACCACGCTGTCGACGGTTGCTTCCACCTCGCGGAGCGCGTGGCTGGAGATCAGGACCGTTCGGCCGGAACCGGCAAACGTCTGCAGGAACTGACGAAGCCACGCCATGCCCTCGGGGTCGAGCCCGTTCGCGGGTTCGTCGAGCACGAGGATCTCGGGATCACCGAGCATCGCGGTGGCAAGGGTCAGGCGTTGGCGCATCCCGAGCGAGAAGGTGCCGGTCTTGTGGGCTCCGACCGAACTCAGACCGACCATTCCCAGTACCTGCGCGGCGCGTTGAGTGGGCATACCGATGGCGGCTGCGTAGATCTCGAGGTGCGCCAGCGCTGTCCGCTTGGGATGGAGACTGCCCACGTCGAGGACGGCACCGACGGTTCGCGCCGGGTTGGGCAGCGAACGCATAGGCGCGCCGTTGATCGTGGCCGATCCCGAAGTCGGCGATACCAGCCCGAGGAGCATCCGCAACGTTGTCGTCTTGCCTGAACCGTTGGGGCCGAGAAACCCGGTGATCGAACCTGCCTGGACGTCGAAGCTCAGGTCGTTGACCGCGTGCGCCGCCTTGAACGTCTTCGTCAACCCACGAATCTCGATGGGCGCAGAGAAGGATCCCATTGCGGTGTTCGTCAATGCTGCTCCCGGGTCGGCGGCGAATACGTGATGCGAGCCTACGGCCCGGACAGCTATCTGCGGATGGCCCGGCGTGTCTGCGTTTCGGGGAGGAGTGCGGCATCGTCGGCAGGCATCACGATGAGGTGATCGGTCCACCTGGCGGGCGCGGGTCCGAAGGCTTCGCGCGCGTTCTTGACGACGCCCTTGCCGATGGCCCGGTTACCCGCGCCACCGATGACGGCACCGATCCCGGCGGGAACGAGCTTGCCGAGGATCAGTGCGCTGCGCCTGGCGGCGTACTTGGTCACGAACTTCCGCACGAGGGTGCTGTTCATTCCCTTCATCGTGGGTCCGGGAATCTTGCTCGTGATCGCGGTTCCCCAGTTCTTGGCCGTGATTCCGGTGGCCTTCTGGACGATCTCCATGCCGGATTCGCCGAGGGCGACTGCCAGGACCAGGGCGCGTCGTTGCTGGTGATCCTGCACGGAGATTCCGTGCACTGAGGCAATCGCCAACGTCAGCAGCGCCGACGCTTCGAGGAAGAAAGCCGATTCCGCACCGACGGCAGCGATGGACGCGACCGTTCCGACGCCCGGCACCGCGGCCGTGGCACCGACGGCACTGCCGCTTCCGGTCACGGCGAGAATGAACATCTTCTCCATCCGCTCGACGATCTGAGCGGGTGACTCGTCGGGGTGCGCCTTACGGACATGGTTGACGTATTTGGCCACTGCGGGCGCTTGCAGGCGGCTTCCGTTGTCGAGAACGGAAACGAGGACCTTCTCGATACGCCCGCTGTCGTTGTTCGTCGACTTGCTCATTGCTGCCCCTCCACAGTTGTCCTCCTCTGAAGCGAGGTGGACCGTATCTCGAGAATAGGTGAAGTTTTCGGTAGCGGCGGTGATCGCAGGGGCCATAGGCTCGTACGAGACTCGGTTTTCTTCGTGAGTTTTCCCAGGCAGGAGTTCGAGTGTTATGACCGCCACTTCGGAACCTCGTTCGACGATCATCTGGCCGACACTGCGCTACCTCGACGCCCGATCGGCAATCCACTTTCTGGTGAGCACCTTCGGTTTCGTGGAGAAGGCCGTCTACGGAGAGGGTGACGTGGTCGACCACGCCCAACTCGACTGGCCCGGCGGTGGCGGCATCATGCTGGGTTCCCCGCGGACCGATTCGGCGATCGCCGGCCTACCACCCGGAATCGGTTCGGTGTACATCGTGGTGGACGACGCAGACGCCGCCGATGCACTCTACGAACGCGCTGTCGCTGCCGGTGCCACGATCACGCAGGGATTGCGCGACGAAGACTACGGTTCGCGAGGTTTCACCTGCCGTGATCCAGAAGGTGTGTACTGGAGTTTCGTGACGTACGCGGGGGAGTAGCGTCGCCCCGATCTATCTGGTGGCCCAGTGCTGCGCTGGAACCACTTCCGACGGGATGGGCGGATGAGGCGGTGTGCCGTCCCCGAACGGTCGGCCGCCCAACTGTTCGCGGCCGTGTGGTTCGAGCCAGTGCGTCAATTCCGGTCCCTTGGGCACGATTCCGGAGGGATTGATCTCGGAATGCACGATGTAGTAGTGAGCTTTGATCTGTGTGAAGTCGATGGTGTCACCGAATCCGGGAGTCTGGAACAGATCGCGCGCGTAGTCCCACAGCACCGGCATCTCGCTGAGTTTGCTTCTGTTGCACTTGAAGTGGCCGTGATAGACGGGATCGAATCGCGCCAGTGTCGTGAACAGGCGTACGTCAGCTTCGGTGATGGTGTCGCCTACCAGGAAGCGTTGCCGCGCAAGACGTTCGGTGAGCCAATCGAGACGGGCGAACAGCGTGTCGTATGCCTCGTCGTAGGCCTGCTGTGAACCGGCGAACCCGCAGCGGTAGACGCCGTTGTTCACGTCGCGGAACACGTACTCGTCTACTTCGTCGATCTCGTTTCGCAGAGGCTCCGGGTACAGATCCGGAGCACCTTCGCGGTGGTACTTCTTCCACTGCGTCGAGAAGTCGAGGGTGATCTGTGGGTAGTCGTTCGTGACCACCTTGCCCGTGGAGATCTCCACCATGGCGGGTACCGTGATTCCCCTGGGGTAGTCGGGATCTCGGGCGAAGTACGCGTCCTGTAGTCGTGGGATCTTCAGTACCGGATCGACGCCACCGGGATCGAGATCGAAGGTCCAGCTTCGCTTGTCGTGGACCGGACCGCAGATGCCCATCGACAGTACGTCTTCGAGGCCGAGCAGGCGGCGGACGATGATGGCGCGGTTTGCCCAGGGGCAGGCACGCGCCACGATCAACCGGTATCGCCCCGGTTCGACGGGGTAACCGTCGCGACCGTCCTCGGTGATCCGGGTCTGGATGTAGTTGGTGTCGCGCTTGAATTCACGACCCTCTTCGACGAATGTCGGTTCGCTCGCGCCATCTTCCGTACTCATCTGCGGTTCCTCTCGTTCGAGTGTCAACTGGGCAGGTGCACGTGTACCCGAGCGTATGCCCCCAGAACGTCGAATTTGGCTTTACGTGGAAGCGTTGCGCTGATCGCGCTGCCCCGACTCGTGCGTAGTTGTGGGATCAATCCCGAATCCAGTGCGTCCTCCGCGGCCAGAAGTGTTACTCCGCAGCCGATTCCGCGCCGGCGGTGCGCTGGGGCTGTCAGGGTCGTGAGATCTGCCACGAAACCTTGGAATTCGGAGTACGCCGCGCATCCGAGTACCTCGTTGTCATCGGTGAGTGCGGTGAACCACCGCGTGCGGGTCTCGAGGTCGGCGGTGGTGCTGTCGTCGGGTGGGCACAGAGCGGCAACGGCGAGGGCGTCGTCGACCTCGTGGGAGATCAACAATTGTTCCTCTGGTGGTGTCTCGGTGTAGTCGCCGAGGAAAGCGAGGTCGACGGGTCCGGTGATTCGGCCGCCATGATCGCCGGTGATGTCGAGTAGACGCGCAGGTTGTAGTAGCGCTTCGACGGAGATGTCCGCCGTGCGCTCGATGAACCACTGTGGTCCGACAATCGCGCCACCGCCGGCCAGGTCCAGCACGTGGATGTCGGCGCCTACCACTCTGGCGGTGTGTGCTGGTCGCAACGCGGAGTCGCCGAGGCCCAGTTCGCGTGCCCATGCGAGTCGGATGATGTCGAGGTGATGATCGTCCACTCGCTACAGGCTAGTCCGGTTCGAGCGGGTTGATCGAGATGGCCGAAGGTCGTATATTCCATGTGGACTATTTCGCGTGGAATAGTCAAGAAATAGTCAATTGCGGCCTGTCAGGGAGGGGGACTCATGGGTGACGTGTCACTGACGCCTTTGGGAATCACCGTTCTGGGCCTGCTGTCCGAGCGTTCGATGCACCCGTACGAGATGTATCAACTCGCCTCGGTTCGACGGGGCGATCAGCTGGTGAAGATCAAGCCGGGATCGCTCTATCACACGGTCTCCCGGCTGGAGAAGCAGGAATTGCTGGCTTCGATCGGGACCGATCGTGAGGGCAATCGACCGGAACGGACGACGTACGAGATCACCGCCCGAGGCCGTGATGCTCTCGAGCACCAACTACGTGAGATGTTGGCGGTTCCGGTGCGGGAGTATCCGCGGTTGCCGCTCGCGCTCGCCGAAATGCACAACCTCTCCGCATCGACTGCGTGTCAGATGCTTCGGATCCGTCTCGCACACCTCGACAAGACGATTGCGAAATTCGAGGTCGACTACGAAGCGGTGAAGGCCGCGGAAAAACCACGAATCTTCACGGTGGGTGCGGACTACGCCCACGCACTCACGATCGCCGAAAGAGAGTGGATCGGCGCGTTGGTGACAGACATCGAGAGCGGCGAAATGCCCTGGCTCTCACAAGAACTTCTCGACCGGCTGGCCGGCTCCGCAGGCTCGTCCGCACTACCTAAGGACTGAAGATGGAAAAGCAGGTCAATCCCTGGCACGCGCTGTGGGCGCTGTGTATCGGGTTCTTCATGATTCTGGTGGACAGCACCATCGTTGCTGTCGCCAACCCTGCGATCATGGAGGACCTCGGCACCGACATCAACAAGGTCGTCTGGGTCACCAGCGCGTACCTGCTGGCGTACGCGGTGCCGCTGCTCGTCACCGGCCGACTCGGTGACAGGTTCGGACCGAAGAACCTGTACATGATCGGCCTCGTACTGTTCACCGGCGCATCACTGTGGTGTGGTCTGTCCGGCAGCGTCGAGATGCTCATCGTGGCAAGGGCTTTCCAGGGCTTCGGTGCCGCAATGATGACTCCGCAGACCATGGCGGTCATCACGCGCACCTTCGCGCCGAACAAGCGTGGTGCCGCAATGGGCCTGTGGGGCGCCGTTGCCGGCGTTGCGACGCTGGTCGGTCCGCTTGCCGGTGGTGTGTTGGTCGACAATCTCGGCTGGGAATGGATCTTCATCGTCAACGTCCCGGTTGGTGTCATCGCTTTCCTGCTCGCCTGGAAGCTGGTTCCGTCGCTGCCGACGAGCGAGCACAAGTTCGACATCCCCGGCGTGATCCTCAGCGCCGCAGGCATGTTCCTGCTCGTGTTCGGAATCCAGGAAGGCAGTTCGTACGACTGGAACGGATTCGTCTGGAGTCTGATCGGCGCCGGTGTGGTGTTGCTCGCGGTGTTCGTGTTCTACCAGTCGCGCAACAAGAACGAGCCGTTGCTTCCCCTCGAACTCTTCAAGGACCGCAACTTCTCACTCGCCAATGTCGCCATCACCGCGATGGGCTTCGCGATCACGTCGATGGTCCTTCCGCTGATGTTCTACACCCAGGCAGTTCGCGGACTCTCCCCGACGCAGTCGGCGCTCCTCCTCGTTCCGATGGCCGTGCTGACCGGCATCTTTGCCCCGATCATCGGCAAGCTCGTCGACAAGACGCATCCACGCTACATTGCGGGCACCGGCTTCCTGCTGTTCGCGATCGCCCTGGGCTGGCTGGCACTGGTGATGTCTCCCGACGTCGCGATCTGGGAACTGCTTCTGCCGATCGGTCTGATCGGCTTCGCCAACGCGTGCATCTGGTCTCCGCTCGCGGCCACCGCCACACATAACCTGCCTCCGATGCAGGCGGGCGCGGGCGCCGGCGTCTACAACACCACCAGGCAGGTGGGTGCGGTTCTCGGCAGCGCTGCGATCGGCGCTCTGATCACCGCGCGATTGGCTGCCCAGGGTCTGACCGGCGGTAGTTCCGAAGCCGGGGTGGGTCACCTACCCGAGTTCGTCCGTGAACCGTTCAGCACGGCGATGTCGGAGTCGATCTGGCTGCCCGCAGGTGTGCTGCTCATCGGTTTCGTCGCCTCGGTGTGCTTCGCTCGGCCTCTACGCGGCGACGCCCACGACGACGCGATGGCCGTCAGTGCCGAAGCGCGTCGGGAAACATCACTGCGCGATTGAGATAGTCGCTCGGGTCCAGGGCTCGCTTGATCGCCCACATCGTGGCTATGTCCTCCGCCGAGAGCGCCAGGTCCAGATAGTTGCGTTTGAGCGAGCCCACTCCGTGCTCGGAGCTGACGTTTCCACCGTGATCGCGAACCAGTTCGAGGACGTTGCGGTAGACAGTGTCGGCGTTCGGGCAGTTCAGGACATTGAGGTGGATGTTTCCCTCGGCGATGTGTCCGAAGAGAACGGGGATCGCCTCCGGTGCGCGATTCGCGATCACCGCGGCGGCGTCCTCGGCAAAGGTTGCGAGCGAGTCCAGGGGCAGTGCCGCATCGAATTTCAGTGGGGGACCGAAGAGTCCGACCACTTCGGCGAAGCATTCCCTCGCCGCCCACAAGCGCGTCGAACTTGGGCCGTCGACTGCCACCGACGGAGTTTCCGGCGGGGCGATGCGTTCGAGTGCTTCGGCCAGGCTTTCCATCGGATCGTGAGCCGCGGATACCTCGGCGAGGAGATACCACGCGCGCCCCGTCGGCACTGCCGCGTTCAACCGTCGTGCGGCCAGTTCGAGTCCGCGGCCGTCCAACAATTCCAGTGCGTCGACGCCGTCGAGAGTGCGCAACGTTCGCCCCGCGTCGACGACGTCCTCCAGCCTGTCGAAACCGGTCAGTGTCGTGACCCGGTGTGCCGGCACCTGGCGCAGTTTCAGATCGACTGCCGTGACCACACCAAGAGTTCCTTCGCTGCCCACCCACAGTGCAGGCAGGTTGTATCCGGAATTGTCGGCCAACACTTTCGGTGACCGGCGCACCGTGGTTCCGTCGGGGATCACTACCTCGAGGCCGAGCACCTGTTCGGCCATGTTCCCGTATCGAACCGTGTGCAAGCCACCGGCATTGGTGGAGACCATGCCGCCGATGGTCGCCGTGTCCCGTGACGCTATGTCGACGCCGAATTTCAGGCGGGCGTCGGCCGCAGCGGAATGTACCTGCGCGAGTGTCACTCCCGCGCCGACGGTGATCCGCCTGCCAGCCGCGTCGACTTCACCGATCGTCGTGAGACGTTCGGTGGAGAGCAGGACGTCGTCGTGCTCCGGCACCGCGCCCGCGACCAGGCCGGTTCGTCCGCCCTGAACGGTGACCGGTACACCGTGGGAGCGGCACACGTTCAGCACTGCCGAGACTTCGGCGGTATTTCCGGGTCGGACCAGGGCGCTGGCGTGCCCGCTGTAGCGCCCCGTCTGGTCGGTGGAACGGGTCGCCAACACGTCGGTGTCGTCGACGACGAACCGGTGTCCCACAACGTCCGCGAGCGCATTTCTCAGACCGTCCACCCGACGATCGTAGGCCGGTTCCATGTGGCAGTGTGGCGGCATGACTGCTCCCGAATCGCACCCCACCCGTCTCGAGCGCTTCACCACCGATGGTGGTGCCGAGGTGGCTGTCCTGACGTTCGCGAACGGACCACTCAATCTGTTCGATCAGGCCATGTTCGACGCGGTCATCGCCGATGTTGCAGCGTTGACCGAGAATCCGCCGCGAGCTGTCCTCCTGCGCGCGGAGGGCAAGGTCAACTCGGCCGGCGTCGACGTCCACGTATTCGACGGACTGAACCCGGAGCAGGGCGCGGAATTATGGCGCGAACTGTTCGCCCAGATCTGCCATCCGCTCGAGGCATTGCCGTGCCCGGTGATCTACGCGGCCCACGGGTTGACGCTGACTGCGGCGTTCGAGATCTCCTTGGCCTGCGACATCATCCTCGCGGGGCCCAAGGCGAAGTTCGGGCTGGTCGAGACTGTGGTCGGTCTGACGCCGTCCATGGGTGGACCGCAACGCCTGGCCGAGCGCGCCGGTTCCGGACGGGCTCGGGAGTTGGTCATGACCGGCGATCTGTACGACGCCGCAACCCTGCACGCCTGGGGCGTAGTCAATGCAGTCCACGACGACGTCGACGGTGCGGCGCGGTCCCTGGCGACCAGGTTGGCGGACGGACCCACGCGAGCCCACGACGCCACCAAGCAGATTGTGGCGGCGTGGCGTTCCGGCGGCATCGCTCATGCAGATTCGGTGACTCCCGGGGTGTCCGGTGCGCTGTTCGACACCGACGACCTGCGCGGCGCCGTCCGCAGTTTCCTCGACGTCGGCCCGGGTAAGGCCGTCTACTCCGGAAATTAGATATCCGACCTTTATCGTCAGAGACCTCCACGAACTGTGATCCACGTCATATAGTCGAAGGGCCGGTGGGTTCGTCAGTGACGTGGAGGTATCGATGCGGTCGACGCTTGTGGAATACCCGTGTTCGAATCTGCTCCTTGCCGACGCCCGCGTCACTCGCGCGGGTGACGGGGTGCTTCGGTACAGCCAACTGGACCCGTCGCTGTCCGAACTCCTCGATATCGCCGTCCATCGGTTCTCCTCACGCATTGCGGTCGAGGAGGTCGACGGCGAGCAGGTCACCTTCGCGGAACTGTGGGCCGAAGCGTCGCGGGTCGCAGGCGGGTTGAAGTCGCGAGGCGTCGAGATCGGCGATCGTGTGGCGATTCGTGTCGCCGCGGGGGTGCGATGGATGGAGGGGTGCCTCGGCGTCATCCTCGCGGGAGGTGTCCCGGTCTCTGTCGGTGTGCACCTGAGTGACGATGCAGCGGACTTCGTCATCGCGGACAGTGGCTCGGTGCTCGTGCTCGATGGTGAACTCCCACAAGGTGTTCCGTTCATCGACGACGGTGCGGCCCCGGACGAGATGGCGATCCTTGCGTACACCGCCGACTCTTCGGGCGAGATGCTGGGCGTCGAGTTGAGTAACGAGAACGTGCTCTCCGCTATCGTCGGTATTCTGCACTCGCGCGACTACGGCGTCGAAGGTGTGCGGAATCTGCTGGTGGACAATGATTTCAAGTCTGTGCGTCAGTTCGTGCACGTGCTCGCGACGCTGGTGGTCGGTGGAACGGTGGTCCTCGCCGGCGACTTCTGGCGCGAGAGTGTGCATACCGTCGACATCGTGACCGGGCGGCCCGAGGACTTGCTCGAGCCACGGTTGCTCACGCTCGGACCGGCGGCGCGTGCCGGTTCGAGGTCGGTGCAGTGGATCGACTGTAGCGGATCGCCGATCACGGCCGAGCAAGAAGCGAAGCTGCTGATGATGTTCCCGGCCGCTCGACATGTGATCGGTTGGGGTAAAACCGAAACCTGTGGGGCCGGTCTCATTCTGCCGACCGAGTCGGCACCCACACACCTCGGTAGCGTCGGAATCGCCTTCGGCGGAATGGAAGTGGCGTTGTACGGCCCGGACGCGCCAGGTGGTTTCGGTGAGTTGCTGTGCCGCGGGCCGAGTGTCACGCGTCGGTATTGGAATTCGCCGGAAGCGACCTCGACGAGATTCACCCAGGGGTGGTTCTGCACTCACGACACCGCGCAGATCGACCCCGATGGCTTCGTCCGTATTGTCGAACGCAACGTCGCGTAGTCACGCGAGTGTGGTCGACAAACGAGAGGGACATCATGGCGGACGAGGTTCTCACCGAGCGGCGCGGGCGGACGCTGATCATCACCATCAACCGACCCGAGGCGCGCAACGCCATCAACTCGGCGGTCAGTCACGCGTTGGCCGCTGCGGTCGAAGAGCTTGATGCGGACGACGATTTGTCCTTGGCGGTGCTGACAGGTGCAGGCGGAAACTTCTGTGCCGGTATGGATCTGAAGGCATTCGTGGCCGGCGAGAACGTACTCGTGCCGGGACGCGGTCTCGGATTCACGGAAGGGCCCCCGCGTAAGCCGATCATTTCGGCGGTCGAGGGCTTCGCGTTGGCAGGCGGCACGGAACTCGTGCTCGCCACCGACCTGGTGGTGGCGTCGTCCGAAGCGAAGTTCGGTATCCCGGAGGTCAAGCGAGGACTGGTTGCAGGTGGCGGCGGATTGTTGCGCCTGCCCAAGCGGATTCCGTACCAGAAGGCTCTGGAACTGGCCCTGACCGGTGACAGTTTCACCGCCGAGGAGGCATACCGCTACGGCTTCGTGAACACGTTGACCGAGCCGGGCAAGGCGCTTGAAGGCGCACTCGACCTGGCAGATCGAATCACCCGCAACGGACCGCTCGCGGTTGCGGTCACCAAGGAGATCATCGTCAAGGCCGGCGGGTGGTCCGACGACGAAGCTTTCGCGAAGCAATTGCAGGTGATGGCGCCGGTGTTCGCATCCGAAGATGCACGCGAGGGTGCAACGGCGTTCGCAGAGAAGCGTGCCCCGGTCTGGAAGGGGCGCTGAACCGACATGGCTACTCCTGTTGCCGAACTGCACATGCACATCGAGGGTTCGCTGGAACCCGAACAGATCTACCGGCTCGCCGAGCGCAATCGAATGGATCTGCCGTACAAGGACATCGACGATCTGAAGTCGAGGTACGAGTTCACCGACCTGCAGTCGTTCCTCGATCTCTACTTCGCCAACATGGCCGTCCTGCGTACCGCGGAGGATTTTGCCGACCTGACGCGGGCGTATTTCCGTCGGGCGGCTGCCGCCGGAGTCGTGCATGCCGAGTTCTTCTTCAATCCGCAGGCGCACGTAGTCCGTGGTGTTCCGCTGACCGAGGTCCTGGACGGGATCATGGATGCGGTGGCATCGAGTGAGCGCGAGTTCGGGCTCAGCAGTGCGGCAATCGCCGCCATTCTCCGTGATCAGCCGGTCAAGGACGCCGAAGAGATCTTCTCCGAAATCATTCGTTTGCAGGCGCCGATCGTCGGGCTCGGACTCGACTCCGCCGAGGTCGGCAACCCGCCCTCACTGTTCGAAGACGTGTTCGCCCGTGCGCGTGCCGAGGGCTTGCACGTCGTTGCTCACGCCGGTGAGGAGGGACCGCCCGAGTACATCTGGCAGGCGCTCGACATTCTCGGCGCCGAGCGTATCGACCACGGCGTCCGGGCGCTCGAGGACCCTGCCCTCATTGAACGTCTGGTCGACGATGAGATTCCACTGACGGTCTGCCCGTTGTCGAACGTTCGTCTGCGAGTGTTCGATTCACTGTCGGATCATCCGCTTCGATCGATGCTCGAGATGGGTTTGATCGTCACGGTCAACTCCGACGACCCGGCCTATTTCGGGGGATACGTCGACGACAACTTCACCGAATTGGGCCGAGCCTTGGGGCTGACCGAGGCCGAGCGCGACACTCTCGCCCGGAACTCGATCAAAGCCTCGTTCGCCAGTGACGCGCGAAAAGCGGAACTGCTGCGGCACTGACCGTCAGTCGCCGAGCACCTGACGTAGGTATTCGTTGTCGAACACTCGATTCGCGTCGTACTTGTCTCGAACGGCGACAAAATCGTCCAGTCGATCGTACGTAGGACGCAGGTCGTCGACGGTCCGGTTGTGCATTTTTCCCCAATGCGGCCGGCCGTCGACGGCGCGCGCGATGGCTTCCACTGCGGCGAAGTATTCGGTTTCAGGTCGGCGGTGGTACTGATGGACCGCGATGTAGGCGGTGTCGCGACCGTGAGCGGTCGAAAGCCAGAGGTCGTCGGCGGCAGCAAAACGTACTTCGACAGGGAAAGCGACGTTTGTTCCGGACTTCTTCATCCAGCGATCGATTTCGTGGAGCGTCTCGGTGACGTGTTCGCGGGGAATCGCGTATTCCATCTCCTTGAACTTCACCCGGCGCGAGGACGCGAATACTCGGTAGCTGCGATCGGTGAACTCGCGGGCGCCGAGCAGTCGAGACGACACGTTGTTGATTCTCGGGATCGCGGCCGGTGCCAGGGTGGCGACGCGATTGACACCTTCGAAGAGTGTGTTCGAGAGGAGCTCGTCGTCGACGAACGCGCGGACCTTGCCCACCGGATCGGGTTTGGTATCTCCGGGGAGTCGGGTGTTGCTCTTCGTGAGCACACGGTCGGTGTGCGGAAACCAGTAGAACTCGAAGTGATCCAGGCCCAGGCGATCGCTCTCGAGGGTGTCCAGTATGTGAGACAGCGTGTCGGGTTCCTCGATTGCACGGAGCGTGAATCGCGGTACGCAGGCGAGAGTGATCTTCGAAATGATGCCGATTGCACCCAATCCGAGGCGCCCCGCTTCGAACAATTCGACATTTTCGTCGGCACTTGCGGTAACGACGGATCCGTCGGCGAGAACGATCTCGATTCCGCGAATCTGTGTGGCGATACCGCCGAATCGGGCGCCGGTTCCGTGCGTGCCGGTGGATGTCGCGCCGGCCAGTGACTGGACGTCGATGTCGCCGAGATTGGCCATCGCATATCCGCGTTGCCACAGGGCGTCGTTGAGGGCGTGAAGGCGAGTGCCTGCAAAAACAGTGACCAGCGCGCCGTCGTCGGTCGGCGTGATCGAATCGATTCCGCTCAGGTTGTCCAGGCTGACGAGGATACCGTCGGTGACCGCGACACCGGTGAACGAATGGCCTGCGCCGACTGCCTTCACACGTTGGCCACGCGCCGCAGCTTCGGCGACCAACGACGAAAGTTCACGGGTATTTGTCGGCGTCGCAAAGCGACGCGGCGCGGCACTTTGAGTGCCCGCCCAGTTCTGCCAAGTGTCCGAAGCCATTACGCAATAATGTACTTGGACGGTCGTCCAGGCAAGTATTGCGCGAAGATTTTGTCATTTGCGTTCTACGATCATTGGATGCTGAACAGGCTCCCGGCGGACGAACGCCGCACACAATTGGTCGAGTCCGCTTTGTCCATTGCGGAACAACGCGGTGTCAGTTCTGTGACGGTAAGGGCGGTGGCAGAAGAGGCCGGCGTATCGCTCGGCGTCGTTCATTACTGCTTCGAGAGCAAGGAAGCGCTGATCGCGGCAATGGGTGAAACGCTCATTCTGCAGCTCAGTGCGTCGATGCAGTACGCGTTCGCACAGGTCCGACACGCGCCGGATCTCAGTGGCGTGCAGGGGCTCAAGGAATTGCTGCATATCGGGTTGACGGGAATGTGGCCCACTATCGAGGCAACGCCGGACAGACAGTTGTTGACTTACGAAATCACCGCGCAGGCTCTCCGCAGTCGTAATCTCGGCGCCGAACGCGCTGGGGCTGTTGCTTTCGAGCAGTACCGAATCATGGACGAGCTTGCGGTTTCGTTTCTCGAGGAGTGCGCCAAGATTTCCGGCACCGTGTGGACCGAGCCGTTGAGTTCGATTGCGCGCCTGAGTCTTGCCCTTATCGACGGCCTCGTCCTGCGATGGCTGGTCGATCGTGACTCCGACGCCACTATCGCGGAGTTCGGAGAAATGGTTCAGGTAATTGCCAACAAAGCAGTGATTGCGCCCCAGTAGAAGTGCCATCCTGGACATACGTCCAGCATTGGTGATTGACTGGTCGCACGCCGCGACGATTGGATCATCTGTGACCCGGACCCTCGATCGACTCACTGCTGCCACGCGAGAACTCGACCCGCCTCTGGCCGCTCTGGATCTGACCACACTGCGCAGTAATGCAGCCGACCTGGTGCGCCGCGCCGGTGGAACACCAGTGCGAGTGGCGAGCAAATCGGTTCGTTGTCGGACGGTTCTGGCTGAAACTCTCGGCGACACACTGACCGCGTCCGGGGGATTCCGCGGAATCATGGCGTACTCACTGCGAGAGGCTTTGTGGCTGGTCGGGTTGGGCGCACGGGACATCCTGATGGGATACCCGACCGCCGATCGCGGCGCCATCGCGGATCTCGCGGCCGACGACACCGCCCTCGAATCGATCACTTTGATGATCGACGACGATGCACAGTTGGATCTCATTCGTTCGGCGTCGACGGGGGATGCGCCTGTCCGGGTGTGTCTCGACGTCGACGCGTCACTACGGATCGGCCCGATCCATCTGGGCGTAAGGCGCTCGCCACTGCGCGAACCTGCCGCGGTCGCCGCACTCGCGGCGCGTGCTCGCCAGCGCGGATTCTCCGTCGTAGGAGTGATGTTCTACGAAGCTCAGATTGCCGGCCTTCCTGACACCAGTGCTCCGATCGGTTGGGTCAAGAAAGCCTCTGCGCGCGAATTGGCGTCCAGAAGGGGCGCTGTGGTCGCGGCCGTCACCGATGCCGTGGGTGCACTCGAGATCGTCAACAGCGGCGGCACGGGGTCGCTGGAGGTCAGCTCGGCCGATCCTGTGGTGACCGAGGTAACAGCAGGCTCCGGGTTGTATGTACCGACCCTGTTCGACCGCTACCGCGCCTTCCGACCCGATCCTGCGCTGTTTTTCGCTCTGTCGGCAGTGCGCAAGCCGACCCCGTCCGTGACGACCCTGTTCGGCGGCGGATACATCGCGTCGGGACCTGCGGGAGCCACCCGCGTTCCGTCGCCGATCTGGCCTGCCGGTCTCAAACTGCTCCGCAACGAAGGGGCAGGCGAAGTTCAGACCCCGGTCACCGGAAAGGAAGCCGGAAACATCGCGATCGGCGACCGGGTATGGTTCCGGCACGCCAAGGCCGGCGAGTTGTGCGAGCGCTTCGACCGCGTGTACGTGGTCGAAGCTGACGGCACCCGAACCTCGGTTCCCACCTACCGCGGTGAAGGACAGTGTTTCGGATAGGCAGTGCTTCGGATAGGCAGTGCTTCGGATAGGTAGTAGTGCTTCGGGTAGGGCAGGCTTCGGCTAGCTCGTCAGCCTCATGAATGCGCCCAGTTCCACCAATCCCGCGGGCGTGCTCGGCATGTACTGCGTCAATGCGTGCGATCGGACGATGATCGCGCACCACTTGCCGCGTGAGACAGCAACATTGAGGCGGTTCCGCGACAGCAGGAACGACATTCCTCGCGGGACGTCCTCGACGGCGGAGGCAGCCATCGACACGATTGCCACCGCGGCCTCGCGTCCTTGGAACTTGTCGACGGTGCCGACCTCGACCTCCGTGAGACCGGCCTCGGTGAGATCGCGCTCGACGGTGCCCACCTGTGCGTTGTACGCCGCGACCACGAGAATGTCCGACTGCTCCAGCGGCCTGGTTCCCTCGAACTCGCTGGGGTCGGTCCACGGTGTACCGAGAAGTTCCTGGATCTGGCGAACGATCTCCTGCGACTCTTCCGGAGAGTACGTGGAATTGCCGCGGTGATCGACGTACACCGTGTGCACTCCGGCGGCGAGTCCGTCGAGTTTCCTTGCTGCACTGACATTTTCCTGGGAGTGGAGTTTTCCCTCGTACGACAGTGCAGACACGGGGGTGCACAGATCGGGGTGCATCCGCCACGTTTTCTCGAGGAAGTAGCCGAGTTCGGGTGGCAGTGCGCCGTGTCCCTCGGCGAGCCAACCGAGTGCCGATTCGTCGACAGGTTCGGGGTGAGTGCCTTGGCTGACCTGCGGCAGTTGCTGTGGATCGCCCAGTAGCAACAGGTTTCGCGCGGAGATCGCGACGGCTATGGTGTTGGCCAGCGCGAATTGACCTGCCTCGTCGACCACGAGCAAGTCCAAACTGCCGGCGGGAACACGATCTGTGTTCGCGAAGTCCCATGCAGTGCCGCCGATGACGCAGCCGACGCCTTCCGCTTCGGCGATGAAACCGGCGTATTCCTCGGACGCGATGTCCTGCCATTCCGCCGTCTTGCTGCGGCTGCCCTTCTTTGCGACCAGTGCGGGGTCCACGCCGGCTTTCAGAATGCCGCCGAGCATGTTCTCGACCACCGAATGTGATTGTGCCACCACTCCGATTCGCCAATGGTGTTGTTCGATCAGTGTCTTGACGACACGAGCGCCGGTGTAGGTTTTGCCCGTACCCGGAGGACCTTGCACCGCCACGTAGGAATCATCGAGGTCGAGAAGTGCGGCAGTGATGGCGTCCGCGTAGTTGTTGTCGGTGCCGACAGCTGGCAGCGGTGAACCCGAGAGGGTTCTCGGGGTGCTGCGCCTGAGGATGTCGACGGCTGCGATGTGTGGCAGTTCGGGCAGGGTCTCACTGGCGGCGGACGCGGCAGCGGCGATGGACTTCTCCATACGTCCGGTGGGAATCGGACGACCAGGTGCCAATGCGACTGGGGAATCGATGTATTCGTCACCGCTGAGCAGTTCTTCGACGGTGACCACGTCGAGCCCTTCGGACTTGACGACGGCGGTGACCTTGACGCTGCTGGTGCCGCGCTGGGTGGGGTTCTCGCTTGCAACGGCATCCGGGGAGGGGGTTGCGTAGAGCGCGAAAAGGTCACTGCCCGGGCTCAAAGACGTTCCGGTGCCGAAACTCCCAGTCAACTGGATGCGGCGACGAAACTTCTTCTGCCGCGGGGTGCTCTTGTGCCAGTCTGCTTCGATTTCGGACTGCTCGACCACCATGACGTCGCGGATGTCCACGAGGTCTTCGATCGGTGTGACCAATCGGTCGAAGTGGGCCCACCAGTACGGCTTCCGCTCGCGATTGTGGTATCCCACTGCTGCGGCCAATAGAGCAGCAGCCTGCTGATCGGGGGTGCGTGTCGAACCGGCCTTGTGGCCGGCGAAGTCGCGGAGCGCGATTTCCGATTCGGTGAGTTCTTCGAGTGGAATCTTGATCTGTCCGGTCGGCTCACGAAGTTCGACACCGTGTTCTGCGGCGCGCTCGGCGAGCCAATCACGCAGGCGGAGAGTGGATTCGCAGTCGTACTCGTTGTAGTCGGCGATGCCCTGAAGAAGATCCGTGGCCTGGTCGGCTTGTCCGCCGTCGCGTAATTCGCAGTAGTCGGCATAAGCGACGACCGAGGCGGCGGCATTGGTCACGTCACCGTCGCGGCCGTGCTCGCCCATGTAGAGCGGCTCCAGTTTCTTGATGCTGTACGAGCGTTGCCCGATCCGTAGGCAGGCGCGGACGATCGGATACAGGTCGACGAGCACGTTCTCGCTGAGCAGCGTGTCCACCGTCTGCTCGCCGACACCGTGACGGGCGGCCAAGCGCAACAGCGCCGACTTCTCGTACGCGGCGTAGTGATAGATGTGCATCCCGGGGTGGGCTTCGCGGCGGGCGGTGACGTAGTCGAGGAAGTCGAGGAGCGCTTGGCGCTCACCCTCGCGGTCGTGTGCCCAGAACGGCTTGAACACGTAGTCGTCCGCCGGCCCTTCGACCACGCCGAACAGGTACTCCAACCCCCAGTCGGTGGATCCGTCCTCGGCCCAGAGTGGATCGCCCTCGAAGTCGAAGAAGATGTCGCCGTCGTCGGGGACGGGTAGACCGCCGAGCGCCGAGGGCTCGTAGACCTCGAATTCGGCGTCGCCGGATAGTTCCTGGCGGAGTTGAACAGCTGCCTGCGCACGGAGTTTGTCGAGGGTCTCCCGGCGGATTCCCTCAACTGGGCCAGTGCTCGAGGCGAGTTCGTCGATTGTCGTGATCCCCGAGACGATCAGTTGTTCGCGCTGATTGCCGCGGACACCCGCAACCAGCAGGAGGTCCCGATGGCTTTCGACCTCGACGCTGCAGGTGTCACATCGGCCGCAACGCAGGTACCGATCGTCGAGCCACTGGGTTGGTTTTCCCTCGGCGCGGTGCTCGTCGAGGACTCGTTCGAGTTCAGCTCTGCGCGCCGCGAACACCGGTGCGATGTCTGCGATGTCGTGTGACGACGTGCTGCCGTCGCCGAGCAGTAGGTGAACCTGAGCGGAGGCGGCGATTGCATTGCGCTCCAACGCGTCTGCGTACGCGGCGAGTTGGAGGAGCGCCGACACCTTGGCGTGCCGGGAGAGTTTGCTGTCGTAGACGGCGTAGGTGTCGCCTTCGCGGACGAGGAAATCGCAGAACCCGAGGAACCGGCCGTCGAAGAATGTTCCCTGATATATCACGGGAGCGCCTGATCGGGCTGCTTCGACGGTCGCCAGGGTGGCGGCGGTCAATCCCGAGCGTGAGTGTTCCGGGCGCGGCATGATGACGACGCCGTCACCGTGTTGATCGATGAACTTCTGAAGCTGTTCGCGCTCGTGCGAGTCGCCGAGGCTCGACGTTCGCTCGAGCATCGGATCCGCCTCGACGGCCTCGGCCGCGATCAGACCTGTACGGGCGTCGAGTTGCCGCAACAGCGCGAACTCGCACGAGGCAGCGGCCGAGAGGTCGCTGGCGCTGTAGACGATCTGATCATCGAGTAGGAACACAGGGCGATTGTGCCATCGCTCACCGACAAGGCAACCCACCAGTAATCGCCCACGCGCCGCGGATACCGGTCGCGGAGTGCAGAATGACGATCATGCCCTTCTTCGACGGACGAACCGGTCAGGTGCACTTTCGGCATTGGCCGGCGGCAGGGGGTGCGGTGCCCACGGTGTCATTGGTCTTTCTGCACGGTCTCGGTCAGCACAGCGGTCAGTACCACCGCTTCGCGGGCGCTATGACGGCGTCGGGGATAGACGTGTGGGCGATCGATCACACCGGGCACGGCTTGTCGGAGGGTGATCCGGGGGTTGGCGCTCCGCTGTCCGATCTTGCTGCCGACGCAGCCGCGCTGGCTGACATCGCTTTGGCGGAACTGCCCGACGTCCCGCAGGCGGTGATGGGCCATTCCTTGGGTGCGGTGGCGGCGCTGACGATGCTGGCTCATCGCGATCACGATTTTGCCTCCGCGGTGCTGTGCGGCATTCCGCGCAGCGCGGTCGAGCAACACGGGTGGGCGGAACTCTCCGAAGCTGGGATTCCGGTGTTGGTCGTTCACGGCACCGACGACCGGATCGCGCCGGTCGATCCGGTCCGAGACTGGGCCCGGACGCTGCGCAACGTCGAGATGCGCGAGTTCGAGGACGCCGGTCACGACCTACTGCACGAGAAGGTTTACGCCAGTGTCACTGGCGTCAGCCGTGAATTCCTTCTCGCGCATTCCAGGTAGGCCTCTCAGGTGAGTGCGTCAAGCACCTCTTTCGACGTGACGGGATGCGAGAACATCGGGTAGTCGTAGGTGATCGCGTTCTCGTGTTCGGCGACTGAAGTTCCGGCTACACAATCGGTGAGAGTGATGACCCGGTAGCCGTTCTCGTATCCGGTGCGCATGGTCGATTCGACGCAGCAGTTGGTCAGGAAACCGCCGAGAAGGATCGTGCGAATTCCTTTGCTGCGCAGAATGAAATCGAGGTTGGTACTGGCAAATGTGTCGAGTCCGCGTTTGCCCTCGATAACGATGTCGCCGTCCTTCGGGGTGAGGTCGTCGACGATCGCGGCGCCCCACGAGCCCTTCACGAAAGCCTTGCCGTCGACGACGCCCTTGAGGATTCCGTACGGATGCGAGGTGATTTCGTTGTACCCCTCGGCGAAGGTGATCGGTGCGTGCATCACGGTGACACCCGCCGCGCGGGCCGCATCGACCAGCGCGGCGGTGTTCGCGAGGAGCCCGTTCGATTCCATGACCGGTGCGACGGCCTCGTGGAGGACGCCGCCTTCGGTGGTGAAGTCGTTCTGGTACTCGATGAGCACGACGGCGGTGGTTGCGGGATCCAATTCGAGCTTGTCGGTCATGGTCGGCACCTTCTCTGTTGTGGTACGGGGCACGAATCAAACTAATTAAACAGTTTGTCAGACAAGCAGGCAAGGGGTGGTAGCGTCGCGGCATGGATACGACTCCGTTGTCGCGCATGCCGCTCAGCCTTGCCGTGTCGGGAAGAATTCGCGCTGCAATTCTCGACGGCTCGCTTCCCGTCGGTGAGGCGTTGCCGACCGAACAGGAACTTGCACAGACGTTCTCGGTGGGTCGATCGACGGTCCGTGAGGCACTTCGCGTCCTGCAGGCGCAGGGATTGCTGACCGGCGCGGACACAACGTCGACAGCCAGACCTCGGGTGACGCACGAGCATACGGCCGATTCCGCAGCCACCGCCCTCAGTACCGCGTTGCAGGTGGGTGCAGTTCCCCTGGGCGATCTTGTCGAACTACGAGTGCTGCTCGAAGCCGCTGCACTGCGCACAGTCGGTGCGGTGCCAGGCGACGCCAGGGACGCGATCGAGCGGATGCGCGTCGCGACGCTTGCCGACGACTCGGTCGCCTTCCACGACGCAGACGTCGACTTTCACGTTGCGCTTGCCGGAGCGGGCGGGAACAAGGCGTTCGGGTTGGTCATGGCGGTTCTGCGCGACAGCATCGCCGGCTACTTGCTGAGCGAACTCGACGCGCGACAGAACTCGGCAGCCACACTCGGCGCACTGCTGAAAGAACACGAGGGTATCGCCGACGCGATCGAGCGCGGCGCCTCCGACGAGGCTGCCGATTTGATCGAGCGCCACGTGCGCGGATTCTACGAAGGACGAACGGGATGACCACGAGTATCGATCTGTTGGGCGAACGCTTGCAGAAAGCGCTGGGGGACAGGGCTACAACCGACCCCGACCGAATGGGTGCGTACGTCCGGGATCAATCATTGCTCACTGCGGCCGGAAGTCCCGCTGCTCTGGTCAAGGCGCAGACGGTCGACGATGTCGTCGCCGTCATGACGGTGGCCCACGAACTCTCCGTTCCGGTGGTGACGCGAGGGGCGGGTACCGGATTGGCCGGCGCCGCCAACGCGCTCGACGGATGCATCGTTCTGAGCGTCGCGGGCATGAATCGGATTCTGGAGATCGATCCCGCCGCGCGCACCGCCACGGTGGAGCCCGGAGTGATCAACGGCGATCTCGCCGAAGCTGCTGCACAGCAGGGACTTTGGTACGTACCGGATCCGGGAAGCCGGGCCATCTCGAGTATCGGCGGCAATCTGGCGACAAATGCAGGCGGCATCTGTTGCGCCAAGTACGGCGTCACCGGTGATCACGTCGCGGCCCTGACGGCGGTGCTGGCCGACGGGCGTGTGATCCGTACCGGTGCACGGACGCGCAAAAATGTTGCGGGGCTGGACCTGACACATCTGGTCGTGGGGTCGGAGGGGACTCTGGCGGTCATCGTCGAAGCCACGATGCGTCTGCGTACAGCGCCAACAGTCGCGACCACCGTCGTCGCGTTTTTCGATTCCGCGGAGTCCGCAATCGATGCCGTCCTCGCCGTGTCGGCAGTGGCCGAACCGTGTCAGATGGAGTTGATGGACGACGTCACAATCGGCGCGGTCAATCGCCTGACGAAGATGGGGCTGGACGAATCGGCCGGGGCGATGCTGCTCATCCAGTGCGACGGTAGGTCAGCGGCCGCCGAGGCAGCGGACTGTGCCGCGGCGTGCGAAAGCGTCGGGGCGCGAGAAGTTTTCCACACCGACGATCCGGTGGAAGGTGAAGAGTTCACCGCGGCTCGCCGGATGGCATTACCCGCTCTCGAGGCGTTGGGCACGGTGCTACTCGACGACGTCGCGGTGCCCGTGCCTGCGTTACCGTCCATGCTGGGGTGCATCCGCGAGGCGGCCGAGCGTCACGGTGTCACGATCGGAACCTTCGGTCATGCCGCCGACGGGAATCTCCACCCGACCATCGTGTTCGACGCCGCCGAAGCCGGAGCGCAGGATCGTGCCCGCGGAGCGTTCGACGACATCGTCGCCGGGGCGCTGGCGTTGGGCGGAACGATCAGCGGCGAACATGGTATTGGTGTTCTCAAAGCGCCGTACATGGCAGACATGGTCGGCGAGACCGAACGCGAAATGATGCTCGCAGTGAAGGCCGCATTCGATCCGAAGAACATTCTCAATCCGGGGCGAGGTATCTGAGCGTTTCGTCCGAGCCTCACTCGCCGGAAATTGCGCTACCAGACGAACGTGTTGCCGCACGACGCTTTTCGAGTGACGATGGCCGTCATGAAGCTGCTGATGCTCGGAGGAACACGGTTCCTCGGCCGCGCCCTCGTCGACGACGCTCTGGCGCGGGGCTGGGAAGTGACAGTGCTCCATCGGGGGCTCACCGGAGCGCCACCGCCTAATGCGGAGGTCCTGTTCGCGGATCGCACCGATCAGCGAGCGATGGCCGAGGCGCTCGGTGACCGTCGATGGGACTTTGTCGTCGACACGTGGTCGGGTAGCCCCCGGGTGGTCGGTGAGAATGCACGCGTCTTGCGTGGTCACGTCGAACGGTACGCATACATTTCCAGCGGATCCGTCTACCAGTGGGGCTCGCACGTCGACGAGTGCTCACCTGTGGTCGCCGCTTCCGCGACGTCCGACGACGGCAGCGATTACGCGTCCGCCAAACGCGGCGCCGAACTCGCTGTCCTGGAATTCTTCCCGAATGCACTGCTCGCGAGGGCAGGGCTGATCCTCGGACCACACGAGGACATCGGGCGATTGCCGTGGTGGCTGCAGCGCATCGGCGCAGGAGGCCGCGTCGTTGCTCCCGGGGTGCCGACCAGGCCACTGCAATACGTCGATGTTCGTGACATCGCATCCTTTGTCCTGTCCGGACTGGTCGCAGGGATCGGCGGGGCATATGACGTCATCAGCCCGTCCGGGCACACCACAACCTCCGGGCTCCTTCAGGCGTGCGTGGACGCCACCGGTTCGGGCGCGGAATTGGTGTGGATCGACGAGGACAGGCTGGCGGCCGATGGAGCGCAGCCGTGGACACAACTGCCGTGTTGGGTCCCGCAAAAGGGCGAGTTCGCGGGTTTCCTCGAAGCCGACACCGCCAAGGCAGCGCGGGCCGGGTTGCAGTGCCGTCCCGTCGAAGACACCGTGCGCGATACCTGGGAGTGGATGCAGCAGGAAACTCTGCCGACCCAGCGGGAGGATCGTGCGGTGCACGGACTGCCTCCGGAGATCGAAAGAGAACTACTCTCCGCCGGAGACTGAAACGCGTCTGGCCCGGTTCGCATTCGAACCGGGCCAGACGCGTCAAAGACGAGGATCAGGCGTACAGGTCGCTGATCTTGGTCTTGTGAGCTTCGTGAATGATGTTGCGCTTGAGCTTGAGCGTCGGCGTCAGTTCGCCGGTCTCCTGGGTGAAGTCGACCTCGAGGATCGTGTACTTCTTGATCTGCTCGGGGTTGGAGACCTTCTTGTTGGCGTCGGCAACGGCCGAGTCGATCTCGGCGATCAGATCGGCGTTCTTCACCAGATCGGCAATCGCGGTGTTCGCGGGTAGGCCGTTGCGCTCGACCCATCCGGGCAGTGTTTCCGGATCGAGGGTGATCAGTGCACCGATGAACGGCTGACCGTCACCGACGACGAGGCACTGGCTGATCAGAGCGTGCGCGCGCAAAGAATCCTCGAGGCCTGCCGGTGCGACGTTCTTACCACCGGCGGTGACGATGATTTCCTTCTTGCGGCCGGTGATCGAGACGTAGCCCTCGTTGTCGATCGATCCGAGGTCGCCGGTGTGGAACCAGCCGTCGACGATGGATTCCGCTGTGGCCTTCTCGTTGTGCCAGTAGCCGGCGAACACGACCGGGCCCTGCAGGAGGAGTTCGCCGTCTTCGGCGACCCTGGCGGCGTGGCCGTTGATCGGTTTGCCGACGGTGCCGACGCGCTGCGCGCTCGAGGTGTTGACGGTGATCGCGGCGCTGGTCTCGGTGAGTCCGTAGCCCTCGTAGATCGGGATGCCGACGCCGCGGAAGTAGTGGCCGAGGCGCGCACCGAGGGCTGCGCCGCCGGAGACTGCACGCTCGCACTCGCCGCCCAGTGCTGCGCGCAGCTTCGAGTAGACGAGCTTGTCGAATACCGCGTGCTTGAGCTTGAGTGCCAGTCCGGGGCCACCCTTTTCGAGGGATTCGCTGTATTCGATGGCCGTGGCAGCAGCCTTGTCAAAGATGCTGCCCTTGCCGCCGTCGACAGCTTTCTGACGAGCCGAGTTGTAGACCTTCTCGAACACGCGGGGCACCGACAGGATGAAGTTGGGCTTGAAGCCGGCGAACTGCTCGAGGAGCGTCGTCAGATCCGACGTGTGGGCGACGGTGACCTTGGCGTCGAAAGCGCCGAAGGAGATCGCTCGCGCGAATACGTGGGCGAGCGGCAGGAACATCAGCGTCTTCTTGCCGGGGACCATCGACTCCGGCATGGCCAGGCGGCAGGCGTTGGACTCGGCGTAGAAGTTGGAGTGCGTCAGCTGAACACCCTTGGGGCGTCCGGTGGTTCCGGAGGTGTAGATCAGGGTCGCGGGCGAGGCTGCGGTGACCTGGTGACGACGAGTGTGCAGTTCTTCGTCGGTGATTGCGGAACCGCGGCTGGACAACTCGTCGATGGCACCCGACTCGATGACCAGAACTTCGCGGAGGGCTTCTGCGCCGTCGGTGACTTCCTTGTGGGTCTCCGCGTGCTTGGCCGTTTCGACGACCAGAAGTGTCGTCGCGGAATCCTCGAGGATCCACTGCGCCTGGTCAGGGGAGGAGGTCTCGTAGATCGCGACGGTGCATCCGCCGGCAGTCCAGATGGCGTAGTCGAGAACGACCCACTCGTATCGAGTAGCGGACAGGATAGCGACGCGGTCGCCGAGCTCGACACCCGAAGCGATCAGGCCCTTGGCAACTGCGGAGACCTGCTTCGCGAATTCAGCTGCGGTGACATCGACCCATCCACCGTTCGACGGCCTCTTGAACGGCACGAATGTGGGGTCTTCTTCGGCATGACGGAACACGGAGTCGGCCATTGAAACGTTCTCCGGAATTGAGAACGACTGTGGAACTGAGAACTCGCGCACTATTGACCCCTCCAGTGACTACTGACATTTCTGATGTGCATTGCATCACATTAGTCGGCATTTTGCACTGTCGTTACTATTCGGTAGAACTGGTCGGGCGCTGACCTGCAGTTTAGTGTGACCGGCCGTTTACAGGTACTCAGGCGACGTGTTGGAGCGTGCGGCCGTGCACGGACAACCAGCGGCGAATTGCGTAGTCCAATCGGTCCGGATCCACTCCGAGTTGCTCTGCAGTAGCTGCAAGGATCTCCGAGGTGTCTCCCGGCAGTTCGGTGGTGCCGAGTGTTGCGCTGATGAAGGTGTCGGCAGCGGTGCCCAGATCGGTGTGGGGGATTCCCGCCAACATCAACAGGTGCGCCCAGGTCACTTCGGAACCGTCTCCGCATGCGTCGACCCAGGCGTGGTGAACCTCATCGAGTGCGTTGTCGGAATCAGCAGCAGACAGCAGGTCCTCGACGCTGTTGATTCGCAAGTGATGGAGTTTCTCGGCGACCTGTTGGATGTGACGTGCCTCGATCGGGACACCCGTCGCCGTGTAGCGGCGCTTGTACGAACCGATCTTGCCTGCCCACTGGTCCGAACTCCCGGCTTCCTCGAACGTGCGGAGTAGTTCGCGTGCGCCGTCCTTGACGGGTTTGTCTTCGCGGGCTTTCCGGTAGGCGAGGTAGCGATCGACGACGGTCACTTCGCTGTGGCCCGACGTGGACTGAACGGATTCGATGATGCACAGGGCGAGGCTCTGTCGATAAGCGTCTGACGCAACCCAGGCGGACGGGTCGCCCAGGCGGTCACGGCACGCGGCTGCGACGGCGTCGACGGTATCGGTCGAGATGGTCACGGTTCCTCCAGAAAGCCGAATTCTTTTTGTTCCATTTGGGCTATCGGCACCGAGGAGCGAAATGTTGCACACATCACAAATTCTCAGAGATCTCTTGGACTGCGCTCAGGCTCGAGGGGTGGTCTCTCAGGCGAGGAAGTTCAGCACTTCTTCGTCGCTGAGTTGATGAAAGTCCTCGAATGCAGCACCGACACCGCCCAACAGTGCCGGAACGAATGGGCATATGACGCGATCGGCAGAGCACGCGATCACTCTCATGGCTTCGGGGGAGGCGACTGGGACAGCGACGATCACGGAGGCGGCACCCGCGGTGCGCGCGCATCGGCAGGCAACTGCAGCGCTCGCACCTGTAGCCATTCCGTCGTCGACGATCACCGCAGTGCGTCCGTGGAGGGAAACCGGGGTCCGGCCCTCGCGCAGGAGTCGCGCTCGCCGCTCCAATTCGAGTCGTTCGTCGCGTTCGACGGCGACGAGTTCTCTTTTCGAGACGCGAACCGCTGCGATGACGTCGTGATTGAGGACCCGCACGCCGCCCTCACCGATAGCGCCCATCGCCAGTTCCGGGTTGTACGGACTACCGAGCTTGCGCACCACCACGATGTCCAGCGGAGCGTTCAGTGCCGCCGCCACCTCCGCTGCGACCGGTACTCCGCCGCGTGGGAGTCCGAGAACGACCGGCTTGTCGATACGCAAAGACTCGAGCCGCCCGGCCAGAAATTTGCCGGCGGAAGATCGATCCCGATACTGGGTCACTGCGATGTCCTCGAGAAGCTCGAACCCCGACCTGTTCGACGCTACTCGCTGCAGGTCACCGAGACGAGACCGTGAACCTCCGCAGCGCGAGAGCGGGATTCTTCTCGCGTACTTCGGCGATTCGAGCGGCCGTGACAGCCGCGGTGGCGACCCCAACCTGCTCGCCCAGTGAACACATCACGACGCCCATCGGGTCGACGATCATGCTGGCACCCGCGCCGCCGCGCGCGCTCTGATCCGCCGCTGCGATGTACATCGTGTTCTCGATGGCCCGGGCGCGCACGAGAGTGGTCCAGTGGTCTTCCTTGAGCGGCCCGGGCACCCACTGGGCGGGCAGGAGCAAGACGTCAGCGCCGACGTCGACGATGCGCCGGGTGACTTCCGGGAAACGAAGGTCGTAGCAGGTCTGGAGGCCGAAGGTCAGGCCGTCGCACCCGAAAGTCTGCGGTTCGGTGATGCCGCCCGCACGGATCACGGCCGATTCCTGGTAGCCGAAGGCGTCGTAGAGATGCAGTTTTCGGTAGGTCGCCACCAGTTCGCCGTTCGGGTCCATCGCGACGAGGGTGTTGGAGATTCTGCTCACGTCGTCGATCCGCTCGTTCATTCCCGCGACAAGGAAGATTCCGAACTCCGCGGCAACCGCCGCCAGTGCCGAACCGAATTCGCCGTCCAAGTCCTCTGCGGACTCGATCAGTCGTTCATCCGTTTTTGGTGCGGTGAACATCGAGTATTCCGGCGCCACGACAACTTTCGCGCCCCGTGCTGCTGCATCGGAAGCCAGTGATCGCAGTGATTCGAGGTTGGCCTTCTTGTCCGTCCCCGGGGCGAATTGGGCAATCGCGACAACGGTCTGGGCGGGGGTGACTGCGGTGGCTTCGGTCATGCTTCCTACGCTAGGCGAAACCCGCTGGGAGGGTGGATCTGTCGTAAATGCACCCCCGGTATGTCGTCGTGTCTATACTCTATCCGCTAAACTGCTGGTCAAATGAGTGATATTGAGCGTGACCCCGAACCCCCAACATTTGCCGACCTCGACATCGATGATCGGGTACTGAAGGCACTGTCAGACGTGGGCTACGAGTCGCCCTCGCCGATTCAGGCTGCCACCATTCCGCCGCTGCTCGAAGGCAAGGACGTCGTCGGTCTTGCACAGACCGGTACCGGCAAGACCGCAGCCTTCGCAGTTCCCGTTCTGTCGCGGATCGACACGTCGATCAAGCAGACCCAGGCGCTGGTGCTTGCTCCCACGCGTGAGCTGGCGCTTCAGGTTGCCGAGGCATTCGGCAAGTACTCCGCCCACATCCCCGGACTCAACGTCCTGCCGATCTACGGTGGCCAGAGTTACGGCGTCCAGCTGTCCGGCCTGCGCCGCGGTGCGCACGTCGTCGTCGGTACCCCGGGTCGTGTCATCGACCATCTCGAAAAGGGCACCCTGGACCTGACCAATCTCAAGTACCTCGTTCTCGACGAGGCCGACGAGATGCTCAAGATGGGTTTCCAGGAGGACGTCGAGCGCATCCTCCGCGACACCCCCGGCGACAAGCAGGTTGCCCTGTTCTCGGCAACGATGCCCGGCTCGATTCGCCGGATCTCGAAGCAGTACCTGAACAATCCGGTCGAGATCACCGTCAAGTCCAAGACGTCGACCGCCTCGAACATCACGCAGCGCTACATTCAGGTTGCTCATCAGCGCAAGCTCGATGCACTGACCCGAGTCCTCGAGGTCGAGGCTTTCGAGGCGATGATCATCTTCGTCCGTACCAAGCAAGCCACCGAAGACCTGGCGGAGAAGCTGCGCGCCCGCGGGCACTCGGCTGCCGCGATCAACGGCGACATCGTCCAGGCTCAGCGTGAGCGGACCATCGGTCAGCTCAAGAACGGCGCCCTCGACATCCTCGTCGCGACCGACGTTGCTGCTCGAGGCCTCGACGTGGATCGAATCTCCCACGTCGTCAACTACGACATCCCGCATGACACGGAGTCGTACGTTCACCGCATCGGTCGTACCGGCCGCGCCGGTCGCCAGGGTGACGCGCTGCTGTTCGTCGCTCCGCGTGAGCGTCATCTGCTCAAGTCCATCGAGAAGGCGACGCGTCAGCCGCTTGCGGAGATGCAGCTTCCCAGTGTCGACGACGTCAATGCCCAGCGTGTGACCAAGTTCGGTGACTCCATCACCGAGAGCTTGGCATCGGAGAATCTCGCGATGTTCCGCAAGATGATCGAGGACTACGACCAGGAACATGACGTTCCGCTCATCGACATCGCTGCCGCCCTGGCACTGCAGTCGCGCGACGGTGAGGCATTCCTGCTGGCTCCCGAGCCGCCGGCACCGCCGCGTCGTGAGCGTGAGCCCCGTGAACCTCGTCCCCCTCGCCGTTTCGACGACGGCCCGGCTCCTCGCTCGCGTGGACCCGAGGGTCAGGAATTGGCCGCGTACCGCATCGCAGTCGGCAAGCGTCACCGCGTCGTGCCGGGTGCCATCGTCGGTGCCATCGCCAATGAGGGCGGGCTTCGTCGAAGCGACTTCGGGCACATCAGCATTCGCCCGGATCACAGCATTGTCGAGCTGCCGGCCGACCTCTCCAACGAGACTCTCGAAGCTCTGCGTCGCACACGCATCTCCGGAGTTCTGATCCAGCTGCAGCCTGATTTCGGCCCGCCGCAGGGACGTCCGAGTGGGCGTGGCGACCGTGGTGGCCGCGATGATCGCGGTGGACGTGACGACCGCCGTGGTGGCGGACGCGAACGATACAACGACTGACGTACAGCTTCAACGTCTTGACATAAAGACTGAAACAGGCGCTGACCTCCGTGAGGAGGTCAGCGCCTGTTTTTGTGGGGCGGCGGCAGGGGCGGGCAGTATCAGATCGGCGTCGGTTCGAGAGCGCTGTTCTTCCTGGCGTTGGTGTCGAACTGCGTGCGGTACAACTCGGCGTAGCGACCACCGCGTGCAAGCAGATCCTCATGATTGCCGCGCTCGATGATCCGGCCTGCCTCGATGACAAGGATCAGGTCGGCTGCCCGGATCGTGGACAAACGGTGTGCGATCACCACAGCAGTCCGCCCGGCGAGTGCTTCGCCGAGTGCTTCCTGAACCGCGGCTTCCGACGTCGAGTCGAGATGCGCGGTGGCCTCGTCCAGGATGACGACGCGAGGCTGGGCCAGGAGCAGTCGTGCGATGGTCAGGCGTTGACGCTCACCGCCTGAGAGGCGGTATCCGCGTTCACCCACCACTGTCTCCAATCCGTCGGGTAGCGACGCAACCAGGTCGGTGAGCCGTGCTCGCTCCAGAACCTCACGCAGATCTTCTTCGGTGGCATCCGGTCGCGCGAGGAGCAGGTTGGATCGAAGGCTCTCGTGGAACAGGTGCCCGTCCTGCGTGACCATGCCGACGGTCTCACGGATGGAATCGGCACTGAGGTCTCGGACGTCGACGCCGCCCAGTTCGACCGATCCAGAGTCGATGTCGTAAAGGCGCGGAATCATCTGCGCCACGGTCGACTTTCCGGCTCCGGATGTGCCGACCAGGGCAACCATCTGTCCCGCTTCGGTGCGGAACGAGAGGTCGTGCAGCACGTCCTCGCCGCCGCGGGTGTCGAGGATCGCGACCTCCTCCAGCGAAGCGAGTGACACCTTGTCGGCAGACGGGTAAGCAAAAGTGACGTTCTTGAACTCGACGGATACCGGGCCCTCCGGCACCTTGCGTGCATCGGGCTTCTCGGTGATGAGCGGTGCCAGATCGAGAATCTCGAATACCCGCTCGAAGCTGACCAGAGCGCTCATGATGTCTACCCGGGCGCTGGCCAGTGCTGTCAACGGCGAGTACAGCCTCGTGAGCAGCAGCGCCATCGCGACGACGGCGCCTGCGTCCAACTGACCGCGCAGCGCGTAGAAGCCGCCGAGACCGTAGACGAGGGCAAGGGCAAGCGCGGAGACCAGCGTCAGTGCTGTGACGAAGACGGACTGCAGCATCGCGGTGCGGACTCCGATGTTTCGCACACGCCTGGCACGAACCGCGAACTCCGCAGACTCTTGCGAAGGGCGACCGAACAGCTTGACCAGAGTCGCGCCGGGAGCGGAGAACCGTTCCGTCATCTGGGTGCTCATCACCGAATTATGGTTGGCAGCTTCACGATTGAGTGCCGCGAGTTTGGCGCCCATCCGCCGTGCGGGGATCACGAAGATCGGGAGAAGTAACAACGCGAGGACGGTGATCTGCCACGAGATCCCGAGCATGACGATCAGCGTGATCACCAGCGTGACCAGATTGCTGACCACTCCGGACAATGTGTCGCTGAAGGCACGCTGAGCGCCGATGACGTCGTTGTTGAGACGGCTGACGAGCGCTCCGGTTCGAGTTCTGGTGAAGAACGCGATCGGCATCTTCTGGACGTGATCGAAGACGGTAGTGCGCAGATGCAGGATCAGATCTTCACCGATGCTGGCCGAGAGCCACCGGGTCAGCAGGCCCAGAGCGGCTTCGAGAATTGCGACCAATGCGATCAGGGCGGCAAGTTTGACGACCACGTCGACGGCGTCGCCGCCGACTATCGCGTTGACCACGCGCCCGGCGAGGACGGGTGTTGCCACGGCAAGCGCAGCCGTGACGACGCTCAGTGCGAGGTACCAGCTGAGATTGCGTTTCTGCGGGACTGCGAACGTCGCGATCCGCTTCAGTGTCGCCTTCGAGAACGGGCGCCGATCTTCTTGCGCGTGCATCGCGTTGTACATCGCGTTCCACGCGGTGACTTCCATGCTCATGACTTCGCCCCTCCGGTCGCCGGCCACGAAGATTACGCGGCCGGTACGACACGAAGGTAGAACCTAAACCAAACTTCAGGTCAAGTGCGGCCTCAGCGGGCGACGTCGACCACCACTCGCGGAGGATCGCTGAGCGTCGTCACCGTGAACGGCTGCTTCTCGGTCACCCCGATGAACGACTGCGTGACTCCTTCGAACACGTTCGACCCGTTGACCTCGGTTACGACTCCGCCGACGCCGGGAACCGGGTTGGGGCCGGAGTACTGTTCGACTCCGCTGTCGAAGGGATAGGCGGAACCGTCGATCAGGACCTGGATCACGGCGGCGCCCTGGATGTCCACGGGCTTTCCGCTGCCTTCCTGCGTGGCCGCGTCGACGTACTTGACGCGCCATCCGGGTGTGCCGGTGCCGCCCATCTCGTAGACGACGCGATCGAATCCGTCGTGCTCGCCCACGCGGACGTCGACGACGGTGAGCTTGGATTCGGTGCCCGCTGCCGATGTCTTGTCGGAGCTGTCCGTCGGGACTGGTTCTGTGGTCGACGCTGCGGCGCTCGAAGTCGAGGTGACGGCCGAGGTGGCTGCCGTGGGAGTGGTCTCCGCGTCCTGCGAACAGGCAGTCAGGCTCACGCCCACTGCGATGGCAGCGACAGCGGCAAATGATCTCGTCCGGTTCGTTGTCATGACTCGATCGTAGGGCTCGCGTTATCGGGTTCCGCGGCGGCGGTGCCCGGAGTTACCTAACCGATATCGCCGTCTATGTAGAGCCACTTGCCGTCAGTTCGCGCAAATCGACTGCGTTCGTGGAGCATTCCCCGCTCGCGCCCGAATGCGTAGTGAGCGCGAAATTCAACGACGCCGTCGGGATCGAACAGGCCGCCTCGTTCGGTGTCCAGGATCTCCAACCGGAGCCATTTCTGGTTGGGATCGAGATCGAGTTCGGTGGGGCGATTGTCGGGATGCCAAGTCCGCGTGAGGTATTCGTCGTCAATTACGACGAAAGCCGTGTAACGCGAACGCATCAGGGTTTCGGCGGTCGGGGCATGCGCCGCCCCACTGATGTACTTGCCGCAGCACTCGACCAACTCGTTGCCGCTGCCGCACGGGCACGGATCGTTCGGTCGGGGTGTACTGGGGCGGCTCGAGGTCACCGCCCCATTACAGCACGGGTTCTCAGACCAGCTTGTGTTCGCGGTTCTCCCAGTACGGTTTGCGGAGGTCGCGTTTGAGGATCTTTCCGGTGGGATTGCGAGGAAGGATCTCGACAACGTCGATACTGGTCGGGCACTTGAACTTTGCGAGACGTTCTTGTGTGTAGGTGATCAGTTCGTTTTCGTCGATCTGCGCATCGGCGGTGAGAACCACGACGGCCTTGACGGTTTCACCCCAGCGGTCGTCGGGAACACCGATGACCGCGACCTCCGCGATTGCCGGATGCTCCACCAATACGCGTTCGATCTCGGGGGAGTAGACGTTCTCGCCGCCGGTGATGATCATGTCCTTGAGACGGTCCTCGATGAACACGAAGCCGCCGGAGTCGGCGCGGCCCATGTCGCCACTGCGCAACCATCCGTCAGGTGTGATGGTTTCGGCCGTCGCCTCGGGCTTGCCCAAATATCCGGGTGTGCACTGTTCGGATCGCCACCACAGTTCGCCGGTCGTACCGGTGGGCACGTCCTCGAGCGTGACGGGGTCGACGACGCGCATCTCGACGCCGGGAATCGCTGTACCGGCCGACGCCATGCGCTCCATCTGCGACTCGTCGCGGTGGACGTCCGGCATCAACGCAGTAATGACACCTGCCATTTCGGTCATACCGTAGACCTGGACGAACTCGGTGTCCGGCCAAGCCTCGAGTGCTGCTCGCAACAACGGAAGGGGCATGGGGGCGGCGCCGTACGTAATGCGTTTGAATGCCTTGAAGGCGGCGACCGCCTGCTCGCCTGCGGCGAGGACTCCGGCAATGACCGGTGGGACGAGAAAGGCGATGTTGGCTCCGGCGGCGAGACCGGCGAAGATCGACGGTCCGTCGGCTTCTCTCGTGAAGTAACAGCGCCCACCGGTGTGAATTGCCATGATGGCGTAGCACGTTCCGCCGACGTGGAACATCGGCATCGCGATCAAGAATCGGTGATCCTCGTGGGCCGGCAGGATTTCGAGGACATTATTGCTGTGCGCGAACAGGTTTCGATGCGTGAGCTGGACACCTTTGGGGCGACCGGTCGTCCCGGAACTGTAGAGAACAAGAGCGGTGGCATCGGGGCTCACCTCGGGGCGGGAGTGCAGTGGTGTGACCTCGTCGATCCACGGTTCGAACTCGTCGTGTTCACCGCCGACGGCGAAGATCGATTCGACGGCCGTCAATCGGTCGCGCATGGCGACGATCTGGGGCAGGAGATCGCTGCCGACGAACAAAATGCGAGCGCCACAGTCCGCGAGGACGTAATCCAGCTCTTCGCCCGAAAGTCGCCAGTTGGGAATGACATTCGCGGCGCCGAGCAGTGAGGCGGCGTAGGTGACTTCGAGGCAGGACAGATGATTCTTGTCGACGAACGCGACAGTGTCGCCGGCGCCGATGCCGGATTCGGCGAGGGCGGCGGCGATACGCAAGATGCGGTCCCGCCACTGTGCCCACGTGTACTCGGTCCCTTGGAAGGTCATCGCTGCTTGATCAGGCTTGACCGTCGCCCAGTGCTCTAGCCGATCGAAAATGATTCCAGCGGTGGCGTCGGACATTCGGCCGCCTCTCTCGTGTGATTGGTGTCACAAGGCTAGTGCGCGCCCGCCATTCATATCGCTGTTTCTCGCCAATGCACGCCCCTGGGATGGCCGTCAATTCTCAGACCCTGATCGGCTCGGCCGTGGATATCAGGGTGGTCCCCGATGGCGGGCGGGCCCCACACCCGACAGGATGGAACCAACCATTGCGGGCGTCCGTGTTTTAACGGGCGCCCGTCACGCCCGCAAAGTAGCACCGAAGTGAACAGGAAAGGCGATCATGAGTTCGCACGCCCAGGATGTCGCGGCCCGCGCAGTCGGCCTGTCCAAGACCTACGGCACCGGAGATACCCAGGTGCACGCCCTCAGTTCGGTGTCCGCAGATTTTGCCCGCGGTGAGTTCACGGCGATCATGGGGCCATCCGGTTCCGGCAAGTCGACGCTGATGCATTGCCTCGCCGGTCTGGATTCCGCCAGTTCGGGTTCTGTCCTCATCGGCGACACGGAACTCACGACGCTCTCCGACAAACAGATGACGCAACTACGACGCGATCGCATCGGATTCGTCTTTCAGGCGTTCAACCTGGTGCCGACGCTGACGGCGCTCGAGAACATCACGTTGCCGCTCGACATCGCAGGACGCAAAGCGGATCAGACCTGGCTGGACAGCGTCCTGACCAAGCTGGGGCTCGGGGATCGGCTCGATCATCGGCCTGGCGAGTTGTCGGGCGGTCAGCAGCAGCGTGTGGCGTGTGCGCGTGCGCTGGCGGGTCAGCCGGAGATCATCTTCGGCGACGAGCCGACCGGAAACCTCGATTCGAAGTCCTCCGGGGAGGTGCTCTCGATCCTGCGCGCAGCGGTCGACGAGTTCAATCAGACCGTGGTGATCGTGACGCACGATCCGCGGGCAGCGGCGTATGCCGATCGGGTGGTATTCCTCGCGGACGGCAAGATCGTCGACGAATTGCGCGAGCCGACGGCGGATTCGGTCCTCGACCGGATGAAGCGTCTGGACGCTCCGCAGGCGGTCGTGAACGTGGAAGCCGGGGCTTGAGCACATGGCTTCGGTAAGCAACTCGCCTATGCGCAAGGTTTCCCTGCGCAACTTGGCGGCACACAAAGTGCGACTTGCGCTGACGGTTCTCTCAGTGGTGCTGGGCACGGCCTTTGTCGCGGGGTCGTTCGTTTTCACCGACACCCTCCAGAAGACTTTCGATTCGATTTTCGAGAACACCGCCCAGGGCGTCGACGTCCGGGTATCGATGGAAGACCGCAACACCAGCGGCGTTCCAGTGGAGGACGTCGACAAACTTGCGGCGGTCGACGGCGTCCGGGCGGTAGCCCCGGCCGTCAGCGGACAAATCGTCCTGATCAATGCAGACGGCGGTGCTGTTCAGACCGGCGGCGCGCCGAGTATCGGTCAGTCCTACCTACCGCCGGGTCAGGCGATTGCAGAACCCGACACTTTCGTCGAGGGCGCGCCTCCGACACAGACCGGCCAGGTCGCGCTGAACACCAGCGCCGCCGAGCGAGCCGGACTGAAGGTGGGGGACTCCGCCAAGGTTCTGGCACCGGCCCGCGGAATCGTGGACGTGACGCTGTCCGGCATCTACGAAGGTGCCGGTAGCGACACCGGTGGATTCATCGGTGCGCTCTTCACCGACGAACAGGCACGAGGACTCTTCACCGACGGTCGGCACGTCGAATACATCGACGTTGCGGGCGCCGGGGTCTCGCAGACGGAACTGCAGCAACGCGTCGAGCAGGTATTCCCTGATCTCAAGGTGCAGACCGGTGACCAGGTTCGTGAGGAGACCAAGGCCGAGGTCGACTCGGCGCTGAGCTTCATCAACTACTTCCTGTTGGCGTTCGGTGCGATTGCTCTGCTCGTCGGAACGTTCATCATCTACAACACCTTCTCGATGATCGTGGCGCAGCGCCTTCGTGAGCTGGCACTGCTGCGTGCAATCGGTGCCAGCCGAGCGCAGGTCGGCCGTTCCGTGGTCACCGAGGCGCTTGTGGTCGGACTCATCGGCAGCATCATCGGTCTGCTCGGCGGTATCGGTCTCGCCTACGGATTGCGCAGTCTGCTCAACACATTCGACGTCGGTCTGCCGGAAGGCCCGCTCCAGGTGGGTGCCCGCACGATCATCGTCGCGTTGGTGGTCGGCGTCGTCGTCACGACGCTCAGTGCTTACGCCCCGGCTCGTCGTGCGTCGAAGATCCCACCTGTGGCGGCCATGCGTGAGGAGTTCGCCTCTACCGGTGACTCACTGCGAGTGCGGACGCTGATCGGTGCGATCCTCGGCGTGGTCGGTGTGGCACTGCTCGTGTTCGGCTCTCGCGGTACCGGCGGCGGCGCGGCTCTGATCGTCGGGCTCGGTGCGTTCTCGTTGATCATCGCAGTTCTTCTCGGGGCTCCGGCGCTGTCGCGGCCGATCGTCGGCGCGCTCGGTGCCGTGTTCGCCAAGCCGTTCGGCGCCATCGGGCGGCTGGCTCGCACCAATGCGGTGCGCAATCCTCGTCGTACGGCCGCAACGGCATTCGCGCTGACTCTCGGTCTGATGCTGGTGACGGTCATCGGAGTGTTCGGTTCCTCGGCCAAGGCGAGTATCAATGCTCTTGTCGACGTGGGTGTCTCGGCCGACTACATCCTGACCGGCCCCAACGCGATCGGTGTGCCACGAGGTGCGGCCGACGCCGTCCGGCAGGTGCCCGACGTGCAGAGCGCGACGTCCTTGCACGGGGTGCGCGCGAAGGTCGACGGTGAGGACGAGCAAGGCGCTTCGTTCGACGGCCCGATCGAAGGCGTGCTCGAGTACAAGATCCTCGAGGGCACGGTCGATCTGACCGGCAACAACATGCTCGTCTCGAAGTCGACTGCGGACGACAAGGGCTGGACTGTCGGCTCGACTCAGACGTTGACCGGTCCCGGCGGCGTCGAGTACCAGACCGTTGTCGCGGGAGTGTTCGAGGACAACCAGCTGATCGGTTCGTGGATCGTCTCGGACGAGGCGTACCGGAAGCTGATGCCGGCGGAGAGCTTGCCGGACTTCGTGGTTCTGGTGAAGGCGAAGCCGGGGGCGGATCTGACGACGCTGCGATCCGAACTCGAAACGGCGACGGAGAAGTATGTTGTCGTCCAGGTGCAGGATCGTGAGGAGTTCAAGGGAACTCAGGGGCAGCAGATCAACACGTTGTTGGCGATCCTCTACGGTCTCCTTGCGCTCGCGGTCGTGATCGCGATCCTCGGCATCATCAACACGTTGGCACTCTCGGTGGTCGAGCGGCGACGAGAAATCGGAATGCTGCGAGCCGTCGGCATGCAGCGTGGACAGATGCGACGCACGATCTACCTCGAATCGGTGCTCATCGCGGTGTACGGCGCGGCGGTCGGAGTTGTTCTCGGCATCGCGTTCGGGTGGGCGTTCGTCAGCACTCTCGCGGATCAGGGCCTCGACAAGATCACGATCCCGTGGGGTCAGGTAGTCGGAATGCTGATCGGCTCCGGTGTGGTCGGCGTCTTGGCGGCGCTGTGGCCGGCCAACAGAGCGGCCAAGACGAAGCCGCTGGAGGCGATTGCGGACATGTAGGGCCTTCGGCCCGTGCGCACTTTTGGTAGCGGAAGCAGTCGAAAGTGCGCACGGTACCGTTGCCACATGAGCACCCTTCAAGAAGTCGGCGAACGTGAATCCTGGCGCTGCTGGCTGTGTGACGAAACGGTCGATCCGGACATGTCCGTCAACGATCCGCGCGGACCGAGTATCGACAGCATCAACACCGCAAAAAAGGGTGGCAAAACCAAAGGTGGCGTCGAACGCTTGGCGCACCGCGCATGCAACACCAAGAAGGGTGCGGTCAAACCTGTTGTGGAATGGCCGGATCGGTTGTTCGTCGTGGATCCCGCTCCGATCATCGGGGTCGTGGAGCAACTCGAGCGAAAGGGTGGCCGCGTCGCCGTCGCTCGCTGCCCCGGCAAGGATGACGCCCAGGAAGCGTCGGACTGGTTGATCGATCGGTTGTCGCGGCTGGCTCCGTCGCTGAACGTCGAAACGAGCATCGACGCCGCGGGCGGGGGTTACTTGTTGGTCCTTAAAACCGTGTAGGAAGTCGGCCCTGAGTGCCGTCTCTTGCGGTACCTGTTCCGCCTCCAGGGTCGTCGGGGTACGGTCAAACCGAACATGAATCCGGTTTCGAGTGCGAAGGAATCCCGATGAACCTGGCATTGACCGACGAGGAACTAGCGTTCCGCGACGAGATGCGGACGTTCCTCCGTACGCAAATCCCCGCGGACATCAGGGAGGCGTACGCCCACGGTGAGGAGTTGGGGCGCGACCGTATGGTCGAGGCGCAGCAGATCCTCAACGCTCACGGTCTGGCGGTACCGCACTGGCCGGTCGAGTGGGGCGGCAAGGACTGGACTCCGGTCCAGCACAACATCTGGCTCGACGAACTTCAGCTCGCGTCGATCCCCGAACCGTTGGCGTTCAATGCCAACATGGTCGGTCCGGTCATCGCAGCCTTCGGCTCGCAGGAGCAGAAGGAGAAGTTCCTTCCGGCGACTGCGAACCTCGACATCTGGTGGTGCCAGGGATTCTCCGAACCCGAGGCCGGTTCCGATCTCGCTTCGCTCAAGACCCGCGCCGTCCGCGACGGCGACGACTGGGTCATCAACGGTCAGAAGACGTGGACGACGCTGGGACAGTACGCCGACTGGATCTTCTGCCTCGTGCGTACCAATCCCGATGCGCCGAAACGCCAGGCTGGTATCTCGTTCATTTTGGTCGACCTGAAGACGCCTGGCGTCACGGTCCGCCCGATCAAACTGATCGACGGCGGCTACGAGGTCAACGAAGTGTTCTTCGAGGACGTCCGCGTTCCGGGAGAGAACCTGGTCGGTGAAGAGAACCAGGGCTGGGGCTACGCCAAGTTCCTGCTCGGCAACGAGCGCACCGGTGTCACGCGCGTCGGTTTCTCGAAGGTTCGTCTCGCGCAGGCCAAGGCTCGCGCTGCCGAGGTCAAGGTCGGCAACGGAACACTGCTCGAAGATCCGCTCTTCGCTGCCCGACTTGCCGAACTCGAAAACGAATTGCTTGCCCTCGAGCTCACTCAGCTCCGGGTGGTCGCCAGTTCCGCTGACGGCCAGCCAAATCCGGCGTCGTCGCTGCTGAAGCTTCGCGGTTCCGAATTGCAGCAGGCGAGTGTCGAACTGCTGATGGACGTGGCCGGCCCCGATTCACTGCCGTACGACGCGGGCAGCGACATCGCCTCCGCGAGCTGGGCGCAGCACACTGCCCCGACGTACTTGAACTACCGCAAGGTATCCATCTACAGCGGATCGAGCGAAGTGCAGCGCAGCATCATCGCTTCCTCGATCCTCGGATTGTGAGGCGTGGCATGGACTTCGAACTCAACGACGAGCAGAAACTTCTCCGCGACACCACCAAGGATCTCCTCGCGCGCAGCTACGACGCCGAGAAGCGCAATGCGATCATCGACTCCGATCCCGGGTGGAGCCCGCAGGTCTGGAAGCAGCTGGCCGAGGTCGGCTTGCTTGGCCTGACGTTCTCCGAGGACGACGGCGGCATGGACGCGGGTCCGGTGGAAACCGGCGCGGTCATGACCGAGATCGGTCGACGCTTGGCCCCCGAGCCGGTACTCGACGCGGTCGTGACGCCGGGCGGACTCATCTCCGAAGGCGGCAGCCAAGAGCAGCGGTCGTCGATTCTTCCCGGTGTTGCCGAAGGCGTCACGTTCCTGGCGTTCGCCGATCAAGAACCCGGAATCCGTTGGCCGGCAACCGAACGTGCTACGACCGCGGCGAAGGTCGACGGCGGCTGGACCGTGACCGGGATCAAGAATCCCGTCGGGCACGGCGCGACGGCGGACATCCTCGTCGTGAGCGCTGCGCTCCCCGGCGGTGGCGTCGGACTGTTCCTCGTCAAGAGCGATGCCTCCGGTTTGGTGCGCAAGTCTTACGCCACTCACGACGGTTTGCGCGGTGCGCAGATCGAGTTCACCGACACTCCGGCCGAAGCGCTCGGTGAGGGCGGCGACGCTTCCGCTCTGATTCAAGCCGCGCAGATCCGTGAGCAGGCTGCTCTGTGTGCCGAGGCTGTCGGAGCGATGGAAGAGGCGCTGCGACTGACCACCGAATACCTCAAGACGCGTAAGCAATTCGGTGTTCCGCTCGCGAAGTTCCAGACGCTGACGCACCGCGCTGCCGACCTGTACGTCTCGCTCGAGTTGGCGCGCAGTATGAGTCTCTACGCGACGATGTCCCTTGCCGACGGCGTCGTCGATCCCGTGATCGCTTCGCGGGTGAAGTTGCAGATCGGGCGTTCGGCTCGGCTCATCGGTCAGGAAGCAATTCAGATGCACGGTGGTATCGGTATGACCGCCGAATACCCGGTGGGTCATTACGTGAGCCGACTCGTTGCGATCGAGCACACGCTCGGTAGCACCGAAGACCACCTTCGGGTGTTGGCTGCCGGTGTGGCTGATCACGAGATGGTCAGCGTGGTCTGACCTTTCACGACTCAGGTAGGGGGTCGCACTCCGTTAGCGGGGCGCGGCCCCTTCGCCGTTCAGTGGTGATTGCGCAATACATCCAAGCGGAGACGGCGCTGCTCGATATTGACGGCGCTGTCGGTGAACGCTTGTTTCCATCCGACGTCACCCGTCCGGGACGCCGCGTCTTGCAGAAGCGGAATCGCGTCGAAAGGGAAGCGCGCCTGCACACTTCGTAGGGTGGAGAAGTGACTGTGACGCGAGTGGATGCCCAAGTCCTCGCCCGTCGCAGCATGCTCCATCGCTTCGTTTTCCAAGGCATTCAACAATTTTTCGGCGACGGCCAGTGGCCACGGGCGGTCGATGCCGTCGAGTAGCGCGCTGCCGTCGACTCCCAGAAGGTACTCGTCCGCGTGTCCGGCGACGATGTACTCGACGCGCTCGCGCGGGTCCGCGATGGCGACGATTCTCCGGTCCGTCGTGCGCCCGTCCCGCTCCAGAAATGCCGACGCCCACGCGGTGTTCTTCTGGAGGACGGTTGCCGCAGTCCATGATTCGATCATCACGTCGCGCCACTGCTTCTCTACGGGGATGGTGAGGGCGCCGCGTGCCGACCCGGCCATCGATTCCCACAGTGCCAGCGGAGTAGCGGTCACAACTTGACGCAACCACCAGCGCCGGATGCCTTTGTTCTTGTAGTGGACGTCTTCGATGCCGTCTCGGAATGCGAGGTCGTCGAGCGAACCCGGCAATCGGACGGCCAGGCGGGGTCGCAACGGCTTCGTCTCGAGCCGCACCCACGACTGAGCGCGAGTGACCATGCGAGAGGCAAACGGAGATCGGGGGAGTTGCCGCAGGAGTTGAATTGCGCGCTCACGGACCCGCACGGCTGAATCGTCCAGTGCGCGCTCGAGGAGTGCGTAGTCGTGTTCACCCAGCCCGACGTCGAGATGGTCGAGGAAATGCAGGCGAGTTGCCGTGGGCGCCTCGCTCCAGGCGATTTCGAGCTCTTCACTCGCCAGTTCCGGGTCGACCGTACGTATGTAATCGAACCAGGCCGTACGGTCGTCCGGATCGGGCGAAAGCCACAGCTCGTCCCGGCGTGATCCGATTCGTCGTAGCTGGGCCCAATCCGGGTTCTGCTCCGCCAGATACTGCCCGCGTCGACCGGCGAGGCGTAGTAGCGCCTCGCGGTGCTCGGGATACTTCAGCGCGGCTTCCATGAAGAGCGGAACGCTGGCAGCGGGCGCGAGGAATCCGCGTTGGTCGGCCATCGCGAACCATTCCGCGAGAGTCCAGGAACGAACTTGCAACAGGGACTGAAGTTGTTCGATCGCGAGGTCGGGAAGCAGCGGTTGAACCGCTGGAGGAGTCCTCGATGCGCGCGAGTGACCTGCGTGCGCGTCTGATCGCAGGGAGGTCACCCGCCTACGGTATGGCAGAGGTGCGTCGACTTTGGGGGCAGGGTCGGCCTGGGCCTCACACGCGGTGTCCCGGCCGCGTGCTCACGCTCAGTCGTGTTCGGTCGGCACGGAACAGGTCTACCGAGTACTCGACGGGACGCTCATGCTGGTCGTAGCCGATTCGTTCCAGCTTGAGCACCGGGGCCGGCATCGGTTGTCCGAGAAGCGTCGACACCGAGGAGCTGACTTCTGCCAGTTCGATGGATTCGTCGGTGGCCGAGATGTCGATTCCGAATTTGCAACGCAGGGCTTCGTAGACGGAATCCATGTGCGTTCGGAGCAGATCGCGGCATCCGGGGTCGCCGAGATACATCCGTTCCAGCGACAACGTGTCACCGTCGGCAAATCGTAAGCGCAACAAGGAAATCACATCGCGGTCCGGGGAAACTCCGAGTATCTGGGCGGCTCGCGGGCTGGGCCGCTCCAGACGTGCTGACAGCACTCTCGTGCCATCCTGGAATCCTTGTTCCTGGAGCATTTGCGGTACGCCCATGACTGTATTCAGATTTCGGGACAGTCGCCGGCTGGCGCACAGGGATCGCGCGTTCTCCGGAGTGGGGGCGTCCGCGTGGACGCTGGTGAGAAAGGCGCCGCCTGCTCGACCTTTGACCCGATGTACCAATCCTTCACGTTCCAGCGCGTCGAGTGCGCTGCGTACTGTCGTGCGAGATGTCCCCAGTCGCGCTGCCAATTCGCGCTCGGGCGGGAACTTGCCCACGGAGCGACCTTCGAGTTCCTGAGCGAGCCGTAACAGCGCAGATCGAGTCTGCTCCATCATCGACATATGGCGTGACCTCGCAATACGGAAGTTCGTTGAACCCCAAAACTAGTGAGGCACCCGATCCACCACAACACGAAGTGTGATCTGTAACACGCCGTTAACAATTGGTGAGAGAACCAGAAATGGTCTAGCCCGAATCTCTGGGGAGTCCGAAATCGTCGGTTTCGGACTCCTATTCAGGGAACGGAGGGCACCAGCAGTGAATCGAACGCTTTCGACCCGTGCCGAGATCGCGTTGGCGATTACTCGAGAAGCAGGAGATCTTGCCAGGCACTGGTTCGACAAGTCGACGCTTCGGGTCGACACGAAGTCGGATGGATCGCCCGTCACCCAGGCGGATCAAGAGATCGAACAGATGATTCGCGACGCTTTGTCCGAGAACTTTCCCGACGACGGCATCATGGGAGAGGAGTTCGACGACGTTGTGGGTTCGAGCGGAAATCGGTGGATCATCGACCCGATCGACGGAACGAAGTCGTTTGTCCACTCGGTGCCGCTCTATGCGAACCTCCTCGCATACGAAGAGGCCGGTGAAATCACATTCGGGGCGATCAATCTGCCCAGTGCCGGCGTGCTCGTGTCAGCAGAAAAGGGCGGTGGATGCTGGAGAAACGACGAGCCCGCCGCTGTCTCCGACCGGACAGATCTCGACGGCGCGTATCTGATGGCCACGTGGCTCGAGGACTGGAAGCCGGATACGATCCGCGATCTCAACTCGCGGGGAGTCATTCTCCGCACCTGGGGTGACGCGTACGGCTATGCGATGGTCGCCTGCGGGCACGCCGATGCGATCGTCGACTATACGACCAAGGCCTACGACCTCGCGCCGATGCCGGTGATCATCGAAGAGGCGGGTGGTCGCTTCTCGAGTCTCAACGGTCGTCGGAACTTCGACTGTGGCAACGGAATTGCATCGAACGGTCATCTGCACGACTCCATTCGACAGCTCGTCAACTGAGGGAAGGTCCGATGAAGGAATTCATCCGCGGGCTCAGTCACCGAATGATCATGGTGTTCTTCGGGTCCGTTTACGGTATTGCGCTGCTGTTTGCACTTTTTCCGCCCCTCTACCTCTGGGGCAGTGGAGTTTCGACGCTGGTGTTCGGAATCCCGTTCAGCATCATGTACTGGATTCTCGACGCGCTGGTTCTCGGGTTGGGCCTGTGGGGCCTGTACCTGGTCGAAGACCTTCGCGGTGAACTCGACGAAGAGCTGGCGCTGACGCCGGCCGGTCCGAACGGAGAATGACATGGCAATCATGCTCGGAATGCTGGCGTTGTTCTACGCCGGAGTGCTCTTCATTCTCTATGCGACTCAGCAGAAGACGAAGCCGACGTTCGAGGAATACTCGGTCGGCGGCCGTAGCTACGGCCCGTGGTACGTGGCCATGTGCTACGTGAACTCCTGGTGGCCGGGCGCGGTATTCATCGCTTTCTTCGGGATGGCTGCGGGTGCAGGAGTTTTCGGATTCTACGGCCTCGCCTACTCCAGTCTCGGTGTCGCGATGATGTACTTCATGGCTACAAGAGCGTGGCGATGGGGTGCCCGATACAACCTTCGATCACAGCCGGATCTTCTTGGCTTGCGGTTTAATTCACGATCGGTGAAAGTGATCGCCAGTCTCATCGGAATCGTCTCGGTCTTCCCGTGGGTGGTTCTCGGAATGCAGGCACTGGGGGAGGTGTTTCAATACGCGAGTGAGGGTCGATGGTCGGTGACCACCTGCCTGCTTGTCGGGTTGGCGCTGATCCTGATCCGTCAGTACTGGACAGTGAAGATGGGTATGCGTGGGTTGATCATGACCGATGCGTTCCAGGGGATCGTCGCGTACGTGATTGCAGCACTTGTATGTCTGGTCTTGTTGTCCGGCGTCGCCGGCGGCCCGATCAGCATGAGTGCGCTGGCGCAGGTCCCGATCGAATTCCTGCGGGTACCCGGCGACGGCGACGCTTACGGCCCGTTCTACCTCTTCAGCCTGATCTTCACCGGCGTAGTCGGATCGTTGTGCTGGCCGATGAGTTTCCAGCGGATCTACACCGCGTCCGGAGTCCGTGCAGTGAAGGCGGGGACTTTACGTACCGTGTTGATCTCGAGTGTGTTCTACACGCTGTTGATGTTGTTGGGTATCGCCGCATCCCAGATGCCGGAGGTTATCGCAAACCCACAGGCTGCATGGTTCACGATCATGGAGTCGTACGGGGGAACCTGGCTACTCGGTTTGGGTGTGACAATGGTGTTCGCGGCGTCGATGGGCCACATCGACGGAAGTGTTCAGGTGTGCGGTCTGCAAATTGCGAACGATCTCGTCAACTCCGACAAGCGCAAACTTTCGGATTCGGCACTTACCGTGGTCGCAAAAGTCAGCATGGTGGGGTTCATGGCATTGGCCGGAGTGGTGGCCTACCTAACGTACGACATGACTCGGTTGCAGCTCCTTGCGCAAATCTCCTACCAGGGCGTAGTCCAGTTGGCCGTTCCGCTCTTCTTCGGAATCTTCTGGCGGGGTGGAAACAAGTACGGGGCAGTTTCGGGCATGCTGTCGGGTTTCGGCATCGCGCTGGTGTTGACCTTCATCTACCCGGACGACATCGCCGGACTTGGCTCACTGACCGGCGGTGTAATCGGAATGGCCGTCAATCTCATCGTGTTCCTGGTCGTCTCCGCTCTGACCGGTACCTCGGCGGCCGAGCGAACTCGGGTGGAAGAGATGTTCGAGATCGCCGCTCGTTCGGTTGTTCCGAATCATGTCTCCAAGGTGGAGGATTCCTCGGTGAGGGTAACGAATGTCTGATTTCCTCGCAGACTTCGACGCGATGTCGAGATTCGGCGCCACCGAGGGAGGTGGAGTGGAACGTCAAGCCGGAAGCGCGGCGGACGGGCAGACCAGAGACTGGTTTCGTATCTGGTTGACGGAGAATGGTTTCCATTGCCGCGTCGACGCAGTGGGCAACCTTTTCGGCTCCCTCGAATGGATCGAAGGCGCTCCGCACGTCTTCGTCGGCTCACACCTCGACAGTCAGCCGAAGGCGGGTCGCTTCGACGGAGCCTACGGCGTTCTTGCCGGGGCGCATGCTGCCGCCGTTGTCGCCGAACGAGTCGCTGCCGGACGTATCACGCCGTCCTTCAACCTCACGGTCGTCGACTGGTTCAACGAGGAGGGATGCAGATTCAGCCCCAGCTTGATGGGCAGTGGGGTTTTCACCGGGAAGTTCGCGGCGGGTGAGGTCCTCGACGCCGTCGATTCGGACGGTCGGACGGTTCGCGGCGCACTCAGGGATATCGGCTACCTGGGTTCGGACGAGCCGCCGGAGTGCAGTGCGTACGCAGAGATCCACATCGAGCAGGGGCGAGTCCTGGAAGAGGAGGGGATCTCGATCGGCGTGGTCACCGCCAACTGGGCAGTGCGCAAGTATCTCGTCCGAGTTCGCGGCGAACAGGCACACACCGGCGCGACGTTGATCGAAGACCGTAGGGATGCGCTCCTCGGCGCAGCACAGATGATCGTCGCGGTTCGTGAGGTGGCGTCGGCGTTCCCTTCGGGGGCTGTTCTCACGTCGATCGGTAGATTGACCGTCCAACCGAACTCACCCGTTGTGGTGGCGTCCGACGTAGTCATGTCAGTGGACATCCGGTCACGTGAGGAAGCGGCTCTCGACAAGGCTCATGAGCTGTTCCTGCAGGCGAAAGCAGATATCGAAGCGCTGGGCGAAGTCTCCGTCGACATCGAATCGGGTTCGCTACGCCCCAGCACCTCCTACCATCTCGCCGGTATCGAGTTGTCCGAATCGGTTGCCGGCGGATTGGGTCTGAGCGCTCGGAGAATGCTCACCAGAGCAGGACACGATTCGATCAATCTCAAAGACCTGGTGCCGACGGTGATGTTATTCGTGCCGAGCGTCGGCGGCATCTCGCACGCGGAGAACGAATACACCGAACCCGAAGATCTGTTGGCTGGACTGAACATGTTGACGGGTGTGCTCGAACGGCTTGTAGTAGAAGGATTGTCGTCGGAACAGGAGCAATCGTGATGGACAAGGTACTGCCGCAGAACATGTCGTCGCTCGTTGAGGGATACCGAACCGGTGAGTTCACGCCCGTGGATTCATTGAGTGCAACTCTCGCGTTGATCGACGCTGTCAATCCGTCGATCAATGCGATGGCGATGGTCGACGTAGACGGCGCCCGATCGGCGGCCGCAGAATCGGCGGCACGATGGGCGACCGGCACCCCGTTGAGCAGTCTCGACGGAGTCCCGGTCACCATCAAGGACAGCGTCAATGCAGTCGGTATGCCGTGGCGTCACGGGAGCGCGGCGCACTCGGATGTTCTTGACGCCGAGAGTGATTCACCGCCCGCGGCGCGATTGAAGGAGGCAGGCGCCGTCATCGTGGGCAAAACGACGATGCCGGACTTCGGCATGATGGCCGCCGGCGTCAGTTCGCTGTACGGCATCGTTCGCAATCCCTGGGATCTCTCACGCAACACCGGTGGCTCCAGTGCCGGAGCAGGTGCGAGCCTCGCGGCGGGCATCGGATATGCCGCGGTGGGCACGGACATCGCCGGCTCGGTGCGATTGCCGGCTGGACACTGTGGGTTGGTCGCACTCAAACCAACGCAGGGGAGGATTCCGCACTTACCGTCTTCAATGATGCGCTCACCGGGTCCGATGGCCAGGACGGTGGACGAGGTGGTCGACATGTACCGGGCCATCGCGCGCCCTGACAGCCGTGACGCCTGGTCGCTCCCAGCGCAGTCCATCGACGAATCCCGCTGGGAGACAGAGGTGAGAGGTCTGAGAATCGGCGTGATGACAGGAATGGGCTACGGATACGAAGCAGAACCCGCGGTCGTTGCCGTGGTGGATGCTGCGGCGCAGGTACTCGCGGCGGCGGGGGCAAAGGTGACGAGGGTGACCCCGCCGTTCGATTCCGATCCCTATGCACCATTGGATCGATTGTTTCAGGTTCGCGCCCGGGCGGAGTGGGAGTCGATACCTGAGGAACGGAGAGCGGAAGTGATTGCTGCAGTGTCCGAGTGGGCTGAACCGGCGTCGCTCGCGAGCGCTACCGACTATTCACGCGATCTGGACGCGGTGAACACGGCACAGGCACGGCTCCAACGGCATCTCGAGCCGTACGACTTCGTGATAAGCCCGGTCATTCCGGTGGTGGGGTTTGACGCAGATATGGTCGGTCTCGACCCCGAACGGCCCTTGGCGCATTGCAGTTTCACAGCGTGGTTCAACCAGACTGGGCAGCCGGCGTCGACGGTGTGTTTCGGAATGGTCGACGGTTGCCCAGTTGGGGTGCAGATCGTCGGATCACGTTTTGCGGACATAGATGTTCTCGCGATGACCAAGTGGCTCGAAGACAGGCGGCCTTTCGACATGACGTGGCCTGACGTCACGCTACATGTATCCGGAGGTGTCCGATGACTGACACCAAACAGCTTGTTCAGCAGGAATTGTCGGCAGGTGGGCTGTTTCTCGACACCGAAGTAAGACTGGATGCTGGATCGCCGGTCATGGCCAGTCCGAGTTGGTGGGGCGCGGACTCCGATCATTGGATCGTCGATGACGCAACGCCGAATTCGGTTGGCAGTGACCGGGTCTTCGTCAAAGTGATGCAGCAGCATTCGCTCGAGTACGTCGATGTCGGAGCGTCATTCCGCGCTGCGGTCGCAGCGGGACTAGCGGGTATCGGTCCTCGAGTCCGCCACTCGAATGCCGCAACAGGAGTGCTGGTGATGGACGATCTAGGGCAGATGGCATCGACGGCGACTCTTGATCTCTTCGATGACGTCGAGGCGATCGAACGTCTGGTGCATCTGCGACGGGCAGTCCACGCGCTGCCTCCGTTCACGCGAACATCAACGGTCTTCGACGATCTCGATGCTGCCTTGCTCATCGCACAGCACGCCGGTTCGTCACTGCCAGTTGACCTCGACTGGATGCTTCGGGCCTTGGATCCTGCCCGATCACGAATAGCGAGCAGTGGATTCGACGCTGTTCCGTGCCACGGCGACGGCAATGTGTCGAATGTGATGGTCGTGGAAAAAGACGCATCGTTGAGATTGGTCGATTGGGATTGCGCGGCGATGATGGATCCGCTGCAGGATCTCGGCGTATTGCTCGCGGAGTTGGCTCCTTCCGATCTCGAGGCGCGCCCTGTCTTCGAAATGTACTGGGGAGAATGGGATTCAAGCCTGTTCGATCGTAGCCGCATTTACGGGATCGCGGACTCGTTGAAGTGGGGTCTCATCGGCTCCTTTGTCGATGTGATTCGACCGGGAACGTTGGAGTACTCGAAGTTTGCAGACTGGCAATTCCTACGTGCGCGAATCGGTTTGCGCGATCCGCATTTCGACGACCGAGTCCGAAACCTGTGAGGCAAGGATGACCATGATCGAGAATACTCAGCAACCTGACCTTACACACTGCATGGCCGATGAGCGTGTGTGTGGTACTGCTCGAACGGATTTCGAGAGGGGCGTCGAAGAGGCCTTGGCTTCGATCGCCGACTGGCGCGGACGCGAGATCCGATACGCGCCGGTGCACGGTGGCCTGCAGAACAGTAATTGGCGAATCACTGTCGAGGGCATCGACCGCCGGTACTTCTTGAAGATTCCCGGTGCCGGAAGCGAGTCGTTTGTCGATCGCGTTGCGGCGAACGAGGCTGCGATGCTGGCGGGTTCGCTGGGAATAGCTCCGGAGATGATCCTGTTCGATCATCGGACGGGAATCGAGGTGATCGAGTACATGGAAGGGTATCGCGGCTGCACCAACGGAGATCTCAAGCGTCCGGAGATCGCGTTGCAGATCGTCGACCTGTATCGGACACTGCACTCGGCCCCGCTGATGTCCCTGACGAAGACGATTTTCGACATGATCGACGAGCATCTCGATCAAGCGCGCGAACACGGCGTGATGCTTCCTCGGGACTTCGCCCTGATCGAGCGTGAGTATCACACCGCAAAGTCTGCCTTGTTGGCTTCCGGTCTGGATCTGGTTCCGTGCCATAACGATCCGATGCCGGGAAACTTCCTTTATTCGGAAGGGCATCCGCTCAAACTTGTCGACTACGAGTTCGCAGCCAACAACGACAGAGCGTATGAGCTGGCGATTTTCGTCACCGAAATGTTCTTCGACGAGCGCCGGACGTTGGAACTGATAGACGCCTTTTATGGAAGCAGCGAGTGGTCCGTCGTGTCGCGTGTTCACTTGTTCGGGGCGTTGGCAGATGTCAAATGGGGCCTGTGGGGATGCATCAACAATCGACTCAATTCGGGTTGGGACTTCGACTATCACAAGTACGGAGTGTGGAAACTGATGCGTGCTCGCGCGAAGATGTCCGATCCGAGATGGGCCTTGTGGCTCGACTCGGTGTGAACGGTGCGGTTGGCCAGCCTATTTCGTACACCCACTTCGGAGGAATTGATGACGGCTCACTTTCACGATGCGAGAACATCACGTGTCTCGCCACTCGACGCAAACGGTTACGTGCCCGAAAACGCTGCAGGACTCGACGCGCGGACACGAGATCTCATCAGGCGTAGAACGGATGTTCTCGGCCCGGCATCGCCGTTGATGTATCGAAATCCAGTGGAAATCATTCGAGCACAGGGACTTTGGCTCTACGATCGTGACGGCACGTCGTACCTCGACATGTACAACAATGTCGCGAGCGTGGGACACTCGCACCCCAAGGTCGTCGACGCCGTGCGTAGACAGATCGCCGAATTAAACACTCACACAAGATATCTGAACGAGGAAATTGTTCAGTACGCCGAAGATCTGGTGTCTACGTTTCCGAGTCAGCTCTCCACTGTGATGTTCACCTGTACAGGATCGGAGGCAAACGATCTTGCACTGCGCATCGCGAGGGAAGCCACGCGGAATACCGGTGTCATCGTCACCGAAAATGCTTATCACGGCGGCACGATCAACATTGCCGCGTGCTCGCCGTCGATGGGTTCCGCTGATTCGGGCGATGAACCATGGGTCCGTGTCGTGCCTTTGCCTGATCCTCGTGTCGTAGCGGACATCGACCGAGAATCCTGGTTCGCTGACCGTGTCAGAGAGTGCATCGACGGACTGAACCGCGACGGCATCGGTGTAGCCGCACTACTAGTCGACACGATATTTGCTTCCGACGGAGTATTGACCGACTCGTTCCTCTCAACGGCTGTCGATCAGGTGCACCAAGCGGGTGGTCTGTTCATCGCGGACGAGGTGCAGCCGGGCTTCGGTCGGCTGGGGTCGGGTATGTGGGGGTTTGCGAGGCATGGGGTCGTCGCAGATATCGTCACTCTCGGAAAACCGATGGCCGGTGGCGTACCTCTCGCCGGGGTGGTGCTTGGTGACAATTTGGTCGAGCTGACGGCGGGCGAGCTCCGGTACTTCAACACGTTCGGTGGGAATGCCGTGTCGATTGCTGCGGCGCAGGCCGTGCTCGACGTGATTCGAGGAGAAGAGCTGATCGAGAATGCAGCAGTGATGGGGGCTCGTCTGACCGATGGGTTGCGGACGTCTGCACATCGCGACCCGCGCGTGGGTGCGATCCGTGGAGCCGGGTTGTTCGTCGGGGTAGACGTGGTCGATGCGGATTCGGGCGAACCAGATCCGTCCGGTGCGCTCGACATTGTCAACGGATTGCGTGCACACGGTGTGTTGATCTCGGCGACAGGCAGACACGGCAACGTTCTGAAGATTCGGCCACCGCTCCCGATATCGGCCTCGGATGTCGACGAGTTCCTGACACGGTTCGAGATGGTGTTGGTCGCGTAACGGAGGGTCGACGCGCGTTCGGGCAGATTCTGGAACAGTGGTAACCGGCGACCACCAGGAGGCGTGAGATGACAGACGGAACTGACGACGTCTTTGTCGTGGCGTCGGTGACCGAACGGCGAACGCTGATCTCCACGCGGGTGAGGGAGTGGTGTGCGGCGGGGACCGTCGAGTCGAACCGGCCGGAGTTGTCCGACGACGTCGCACTGCTGATTGCCGGTGGCTACGCGGACGAGTCGACGCGATCGATCCTGGCGAACCGGCGCAGTGTCGGGCGCTCGTTCCCGGAGATCGGCGGCTTCTCGGAGTTGCGCTACCTCACCGACGAACTGGCTCGCACCAGACGCAGACTGCTCGCGACCCGCATCGGTCCTGTTCAGGTAGTCCTCGAACGGCGGGTGCAGACGCTCGACAAGCGCGTGCAGTCGATGCGTTCGGCGATAGTGCATTCCAATCGCCACTTCGCGAGCAGCGTCCGTGCCATTCGCAAGGACCGCCGCGACGGCCTTCATCTCGACGTCGAGCAACGTGAGGCACTTTTTGCCGGGCTCACCCGCACCCCGGTTCCAGCCAAGCTGCCGGTGGGGTTGGGGGTCGTGGCAAGTGGCGGAAACGCTGCGCTCGACAAACTCGCCGCCCAGCTGGGGAAGGTCCATGGAACCGGTGTCATCGCCGACGCGGGTAGGCGGATCGCGGAGGTCCTCGACGGACTGGTCGATTCCGAGCCCGAAGGACGTGCAGGCGAGTACGACGCTCTTCTTTACCTCGCCGGAAATCTGTTCGACCGGATCGAAAGCTCCAGCGCTTGGCATTCCGACCACTTTGTCATCCAACGCAATCAACTCGACCTGGCCGACGAGATCACCCAGATCGCGGTCGATACCGTAGCGCTGCGTTCGATTCTCGCGGAGTTGGACGACGCGGCTGCGTTGGCACGCGACGAGGGAACCCGAGCCGGGATCGCTTCGCGCAAGGAAGCGCTCGGCGCGGTCTGGGACCAGTTGGTCGAACGCGTCGCGGCGCTCGCGCGGATCGGTGACCTGGTCGCACGGGCCGAGGATCAGTTGAGTTCGCAGCGCGCGGTTGCGCATGCAGCGAGCCTCGACAGCCGGATCGACGACCTCCTTGCGCGCTCCGGTTCACGTGAACTTTCGGCCGCAAACACGCACTACGTCGGGGATCAATTCGACGGTGTGGAAGAGCTGATGTTCGCTCACCGCGCGGCTCTTTACGGGGACATTGCACTTCTGACCTCTGGGAACGAGCGTCGGGCGCCGTAGTCAGGCCGACGTCGGAGCTGTAAGGTCGGAGGTACTGACCGGCCGCACGAACGAAGAACTGGCCGAGAATTCGCTCCTTGCTCAACCCCGTGCCGATCCGGTGATGCGGGCGTATCCGCTTCAAGACAGGTCGATCATGGAAGACACCGCAAGCCGCGGCATCAATGCGTTCATTTCCGAAGCTACGCAGCGTGGGGGCAAGGCTGTCCGCCTCACGCACTCACGTCGTAACCCCGTCGAGGTGACGGGCGCAGACGGCATCAGCCGAATCGTCCGAGTACGTTCCAAACTCGACGGTGACTGGCAGGCCAGGCGTCAGGACGAGTCGCTCGAGAGTGACGACACGCGCTCGCAGTTCTGGGTCTTCGTCGACCTGGCAGCAGATCCGCACGAGTTCTTCATGCTGCCCTCCAACGAGGTCGCGGACGACATCCGCGCCGAGGTCGACCTCTGGATCATGGACAGCCCCGGACGCAATCGCACCGGTCATCACGCGATCCCGCGCGGACGCGTCGTGCACGGTCACGATCGGTGGGATGCTCTGGGCCTCGCTGCCGTAAAGGATCCGAGCATTCACGTCGAGACACCGGTCGCAGCCAAGCGCAAGGCTTCGCCGGTCGCGGCGAAGAAGCGCCGCGCCAGCGGTGTCGAGGAGATCGAAGTTGTCGACAATCGCCTCGAGATGACGGCTGATTGCCACGGATACCGCTGGGTCGGACGCTTCGACGAAACCACCGAGATGGTCGAGATCATGCGCGGACCGATGGAAGGCCGCCGATTCCCCGATCCGACCGCCGCCGCAAATGCCGTCACCGGTCACATATCAGGCGACACCGAGAGCCATGACGGCTGGTCGTTCTGGACGATCAACAACACTGCCCTCGGTGCCCATCTCAAAACTGCCTGATCTAGGCGCCGACTGCCGCCGACACCCGTTCGAGCGTGTCCAGTTCATTCGACGACAGAACGAGGTTCGGGGCGTCCAGTAGCGCGGGGAGCTGCTCCGGCCGGCTCACGCTCGCGATCGGTGCGGTGATGCCCGGTCGAGTAAGCAGCCAGGCCAGCGCGACTGTCGAGATCTCGCTGTCGTGTGCGTGCGCGATTGTCGCCAGTTCTGCGACGACGTCGAGTCCGGCGTCGCTGAAGTATCCAGCGGTCAGTCGTTCGCGGGAGCTGCCTTCGATGTCTGCGCGGGTCTTGTACTTTCCGGTCAGGAAGCCGGACGCGAGAGCGAAGTACGGGAAGACGCTGATGTTGTTGTCGGTGGCGATCTCGGCGAGTTCAGGTTCGTACGACTTACGGTGCACCAGGTTGTAATGCGGTTGCAGCGCGATCGGCGCGGCGTAACCGTTCTCTTCGGTGATCCGCAACCATTCGCGGATGCGGTCGGGGCTGTAGTTGGAGATTCCGAGGTAGCGAACTTTGCCCGCGACGACCAACGAATTGAAGGCTTCGAGCGTTTCTTCGAGCGGAGTCTGCGGGTCGTCGAAATGCGCGTAGTACAGATCGATGCAGTCCGTCTGCAGACGGCGCAGCGACGCCTCTGCTGCGGCTGCGATGTTGTCTGCCTTCAGCCCTTTGAAATCGGGATGGCTACCCACCTTGGTGGCGACGACGATGTCGTTCTGTAGTCCGCGATCGGTGATCCATTTCCCGATGATCGTTTCGGATTCCCCACCGGAATTTCCGGGAGCCGACGCCGTGTACGAGTCGGAGGTGTCGATGAAGTTTGCACCGGCTTCGGCGAACGAGTCGAGGATCTCGAAGGACGTCTGCTCGTCTGCAGTCCAACCGAAAGGGTTGCCGCCCAAGCTAAGTCGGAAGATGTCGAGATCCGAATTTCCGATGATCGCCACTGTGTGGAACTCCCGTCGATGAAGGTGGTCGCTGCATCCCGCACCGTACCCTCTCATAGCACTGGCGATGGCGCGCCCTCGCCAGGTTCGCCGAAAAATGTATCGGATCGTGATTGCCGCCGTCGGTGTTGGGTTGGGTCCGAATGCTGAATTCTTCGATGGACTGCTGTTAGGGGATCGGCGCGGCGTCGACCGACAGCGATCCGGCGACGCCAACACCATGCTCCTCGACGGCCGTGTCGGTGGATTGACTGTTTGCCTACTTTGCGGTGATGGGACTGATGGTGGCCTTCGAAATCGAGTGGCCAGCGGCGGTGACCATCTCGGCGGGGCATCTGATCGCAATGGAGCGGCACAATCACGTCCTCGAAGAGATCGGGGAGGCCCTCGAAGGCGTCTGAGCGAAGTGCGGTCTGGAGACGATTCGGCGGTCCGAATACAAATCGAGCGGCCCCCGCATTTCGCGGGGGCCGCTCGACGTGTGGAAAAACTTACTGCGCGAGTGCGCGCTTCATGCCGCGTTCGACTGCTGCGATGATCTGCGGACGCAGTTCTGCGGCAGGGACGATCTCATCCACCGAGCCGACCTCTCGGGCCCGCTGGATGTTGTGGATCGCTTCGAATTCGGATGCCACTTCGCCGAGCTTGTCGGAGCGGACGGCGATGCGCTGAGCGTTCAGTTCGACGCGCAGATGTGCTATCTCCGTGTCGTCCTTGGCTGCTGCCAAGTCTGCTTCAAGTTGCTGCACCTTCGGATCGTTGTTGGTGCGGGTGTTCACCTCACGGGTGAAGACCACTGCGGCGGCCGGGGCGCCGCCGAGCACCGAGGCGAACGAACCTTCGACAGCAAGAACTTCCATGTTGTCGTTGAGCGCGCCGGAGAACACGACGAACGCGCCGCCGTGGTAGCGGGAAACGACGCAGAAGACGATCGGTCCGTCGAAGTTGACGATGGCGCGGCCAATTTCGGCGCCGTACTCCAGCTGGATGTTGCGCAGCGACTCCGGCGAACCGTCGAAGCCGGACAGGTTGGCCAGCACCACGATCGGACGGTTGCCGCTCGCAGCGTTGATCGCGCGGGCCGTCTTCTTCGACGAGTTCGGGAACAGCGTTCCCGATGTCCAGGTGTCGGGTCCGTCGGCGGGGAAACGACCCTTACGCGGGATCGCGCGGGATTCGATGCCCACCACCGTGACCGGATGTCCGGCGAGGTGCGCGTCCAGAACGACCGAGGTGTCGGCGCCGGCCATGTCGGCCCAACGCTCGAGTACCGAGTGGTCCTGGTCGACCACCGAACGCATCACGGTGCGAATGTCGAAGGGCTTCTTGCGATCCGGGTTCTTCGCCGAGGAGAAGATGTCGCCGACCGTCTCGAAGTCGCTTGACGGGTGGGTGTGCGGGAAGCTACGCACGTCGCGATCGACGGGGTCCGTGGTCGCCGCGCGCCTCGGGAACCGTTCGCCGGGAGCGAGGTACGAGTGTGCGTAGTGGCGGAACAGGATCTCGCACGCCGCGGTGAGGTCGGGGGCCCAGTACTGAGCCTGGCCGTTGGGGCCCATGACGCGGTCGTAACCACCGATACCGAAGTTGTCTTCGGCCGACACACCGCCGGAGTAGTCGAGAGACTGCTTGCCGGTCAGCACCATTGCGCTGTCCGGGGTCATCACCAGAATGCCCTTGGTGTGCATCAACATGGTGGCTTCGGCGTTCCAGTAGGGCTGAGCGCCGACGTTGATTCCCGTGACGACGATGTTGATCTCGCCGCCGTTCTGGGTGAAGGTGATGATCCGGCGCAGGCCACGCGAGACCCAGTCCATGTTCTCGGTGCCGCTCTCCATCGAGATGGTGGCACCCGAGGACAGTGCGAACCACTCGACCGGAGCGTTCAACTTCTCGGCCAGGTCGATGGCAGCGACCACGCGTGAGCACTCGGCCTCGGCGACGGTACCGAGCGCCTTGGTGGGGTCACCGAAGAGCGCGACACGGGTCATCCCCTCGGGATAACGCGGCGTCGGAGTGTTCACGAGACCGACGACGATGCCGGCCTTGTTGAGTCCGTACGGACGCTCGACGGGGGACAGGACGCCCCCTTCGTCGAAGTCGTGCTCGACGAAGGTGCCCTTGGTGCCGGTCAGGAGCGGAATCAGCTCGTACGGGTACACCGTGCCGCGTGCCCGCGAACTCTGAACCTTCTGCGCGTAGGCGTCGAGGGGGAGCAGCGGTTCGGTGGGGGGAGTGGTCTTGTTGATGACCACACCGGCACCCGCGCGGTAGGAGAAGCGCAGCGCAACTTCCTTGGGTGCGCCACCCTTTGGGTCCTTCAGGCGGGTGATGAGCGTGATCTCTTCGATTCCGGCACCGACGGTCAGTCGGGCTGCGTTCTGGGCGATCACCGAGAAGCGTTCGCTGGGAACGTCGGCGACCGGCCACACGTAGAGCACGACGCGGTTGGCTGCGAGTCGACGCTTGTCCCCGCGCTGGGACTGCGCACGGCGGATGCCGTCGAGGCAGGCGGCAAGAGTGCGCTCGATGGCCGGCAGAGCAACCATCTGACCTTCGTCGTCGAGTTGCGGTGTCACGTCGCGGATTTCGGCCAGAGCGATCAGACGCTCGTCCTTCGGGTTCTCCTTGGCGGAGAGGTGGAACAGGTAGGTGTTCTCCGGAGCAGGGAGGCGCTTTCCGTTGAAGTTCTTCAGGCGCCACATGTCCAGACGCTGACCCGTGAGCGGGTGCATGTCGCGAATGATGTGGTCCTCGACCAGTTCACCGTCGACCGGACGGAAGGTGACCCATCGGACCGGATCCCCGTTGGGGTTGCAGATGATCACCGTAGCGCGCCGTGAACGGGTGATCGTCTCGTTGCGCGAGAGTTCGGTACGCAGTGTCTCGACGAGCGTGTCGCCCTCAGCGGGCTGATTCGGCCAGTCGAGGTAGATGTCGACCACCAGGCCGCGACCCGACGGAGCATCCTGCGCGATCGTGGCGACATCGTCGAGAGCGGTTCCGAGAGCGTCGAATTCGGCCACCGTCGATACCAGGTGCAGACCGTCGCCCTTCAGATCGAAGTTACCGGTCACGAAACGGCGATCGACGTGCTCGAAAACGCGGACGTCCTCGAAGGAGTGAATCTTGTAGTAGCGACGTGTGATGACCTCGAGCAGCGGCCCGCCATCGCGGTTGCCAAGGCCGATCTTTCGACCCAGCAGGTCCAGGAGCGGTTCGGGGGTGGCGACGAGGTTGGCGATCCGCTCGTCGAAATCAGCAGCGTCCGGCTGCTCTTCGAGGTAGGCGAGGTTGCCGCGTACCCCGTCGTAGACGTCTTCGCGAACCTTACGGATTCGCGGCTCGTCGAAGAACCGGAAGCGAAGGTTGCGGGCGACGTCGCCGATGACGGGGTAGCGGACCTGTGTCGCGACGATGAGTCGATCGAGAACCTCGTTCAGCTCCTGAGCCGAGCAACCGGGAGCCTTGTCACCGACCAGCCAGCCTTCGAGAAGTGCTGCAATGACCGGGATCTGGGCTTCCATGCGCTGTAGAGCCAGGAAGAGTCGGTAGACCGCTTCCTCGACTGCCTGGCGATCTTCCAGATCGGTGACGTCGTAGTGGCGAAGTGCGCGTTCGAGTCTCGTGCGGAACGACGCGGGCAAACCTTCACGCTCGGCGTCGAGCGAGTGCAGGAAGGTGTGGAAGTGCTCGCGGGGGCTGTGGACGGATTCGTCCTTCGCCGACTCACCCGAGGTGGGCTTGTTGCGCGAGAGCTCGCAGATGTCGGCGAAGGTGGTCAGCACGGCCAGTTCGGCCTGCACCAGTACGCGGTCCTCGGATTCGAGTGCGCTGCGAAGTGCGTCGTACTCGGCCAGAACAGCGTTGGCGTGCTTGCCGCTGACGTCGTAACCACTGAGCATCGCGGTCAGCGCTTCGAGCTGTGCCAGTGCGTCGTCGCGGGCGTCGGTACCGGAAGTCGCAGCAGGAAGATCGAATTCGACTCGCGGAGCCTTTTCCGTGACAGCTTCCTCGCTGACCTGGTCGACACGCAGGAGCGGCGCGCCGGCATCTACCTGCGAGTTGACGGTAGCGAGAACTTCTCGCACCTTGCCCGCGTAGGGAGCGCGGACTGCGGTCTCCATCTTCATGGATTCGAGCACGACCAGAGTGGAGCCGGCTTCGACGTCGTCGCCGACCGTGACCGGTACGGCCACCACGACGGCAGGAGCCGGCGCGCGGACCACTCCGGCGTCGTCCTGGCTGATCTGGTGGCTGATGCCGTCGACCTCGACGAGATAACGAGCCGGGCTCACGACGGAAACGACGTGGAAGCGGCGATCACCGATCACCAGACGTGACTCGAAGTCACCGAGACGATCGACGTCGACCTCGATGTCGCCTGCGTCTCCGTCGACGCGGTAGCGGTGCGGGCCGATGCGCCCGACTGTCAGTTTGTATGCCTGACCTTGGTAGTTGAGCTCGACGGTACGTCCGATCGCGTGATTGGCGCGGGGGCGACCGCCACGTGCCGAGGCGAGGAAGGCCGCACGCTCGAGGGACTCTTCGGCGTCGTAGGCATCGATGGCGGTGGCGATCAGTGCGACGTCGGCGCGGCGTGTGGCGCCGGTGAGGGCGCCCGTGCGGTCGAGCCAGCCGGTATCCGCGGATGCCGAGATGACCTCGTCGCGATCCAGGAGATCGAGGAGGAAAGACTTGGTGGTGGTGCCGCCGTCGAGTACGACGGTGGTTTCACGGAGGGCGGTGCGCAGACGCGCGAGTGCCTCTGAGCGGTTGCGGCCCCACGCGATGACCTTCGCGACCATCGAGTCGTAGTCAGGCGGAATGACGTCGCCGGCCGCGATGCCGGTGTCGACGCGGATGCCCGAGCCGAGGGGGAACTTCAGCAGCTGAACGGTGCCGGGCGCGGGAGCGAAATCGTTGTCGGCGTCTTCGGCGTTGAGGCGAGCCTCGACGGCATGACCGAACGCGGGCGGGCAGTCGCCGACCAACTCTTCACCGCTGGCCACGAGAATCTGCAGTTTGACGAGGTCGATCCCTGTCGTGACCTCGGTGATCGGATGCTCGACCTGAAGGCGCGTGTTGACCTCGAGGAAGGTGAAGAGCTTGTTCTCGGGCTGGTAGAGGTATTCGACCGTGCCGGCGCCGTGGTATCCGGCTGCCTTGACGAGTTCGGCCGAGACCTCCTTGAGGTGGTCCGACTGTTCTTCGGTGAGGACGGGGGAAGCGGATTCTTCGATGACCTTCTGGTTGCGACGCTGAATCGAGCAGTCACGAACGCCCGGAGCCCAGACGTTGCCGTGGTTGTCGGCGATGATCTGTACCTCGACGTGGCGCGCATCGGTGACAAGGCGTTCGAGGAAGACGACGGGGTCGCCGAACGAGCGCTCGGCCTCACCCTGAGTGCGCTCGAGCGCAACTTCGAGTTCGTCCTCGGCCCACACCTTGCGGATGCCGCGTCCACCGCCGCCGCTGCGAGCCTTGATGATCAGTGGGTAACCGATTGCCTGTGCGTGACGGCGTGCGTCGGCGCGGGTCTCGACCGGCCCGCCGCTCCACGGTGCGACCGGTACGCCGACCTTTTCGGCGAGGATCTTGGCGGCAACCTTGTCGCCGAGTAGACGCATCGCGTCGGCACTCGGACCGATGAACGTGATGCCCAGTTTCGCGACGATCTCGGCGAACGTGGGGTCCTCGGCCACGAAGCCCCAGCCGACCCAGACGGCGTCGGCCTTGGCTGCGAGAAGTGCTCGCTCGAGTTCGGCGTAGTCGAGATACGGACTGCCGGCGCCGGTGCTGCGCAGAGTCACGCCCTCGTCGGCCTGGCGGACGAACATGGCGCGCCGCTCGGCCTCTGTGTGCAGCGCAATGACGCGAATGCCGTGGTCGTGTTCGGCGTTCAGTTCGCGTACAGCCCTGATCAGGCGGACCGCGGCCTCACCTCGATTGACCACTGCGATTCGTTTGAACATTGTCACTGCCACCGTCCCTTGATGAGATTCTTCGTCACGTACGTTGCGATATGAGCCGACCGTGTCCCGCATGCCCGGATTGTCCGGTTCGTGAACTACGCCGCGATGCGCTGTGTTTCCCCCGGTTGCGCGTCGGCAGGTGATTGCCCTTCCGGTTCGTCGAGTCCCTTGCGCCGAAGCACCGTGTGCGCTGTTGCACCACGTGTGCCTTGTGCGCCACCCTGCAGGCGTGGACTCAGAACCGCTCCAATCACGAATCAGCAACATATTGTGTCTGCTTCCAGGGAATCCCTGGTTTATCTAAGAATGCAGTATGTCGACGCTCATGTCACCTGGGCGAATTGAAGAATATTAGTCAACGTGAACCACGGTTACACCTATAGCGTTAAGTCATTGTGGTGCAATAAGATTCGGCTCTGTGACACGGATCACGATGGTAATGAAATTGGCAAGAAAGTGAATACTCACTGGTAACAAAATCGCGTATTCGGAGAATTCTCCCGATTGCTCGATTATTACTGATCGGTACTACTGGCGAGTATTTTTTATGTCCAGTCGGACCGTATTCGAGAAATCGCCTTCGATGGTTGCGATGTGCTGTGCGATCGCGTCGAGTCCTCCGGAAGGGAGCTGCAATGCGTTGCCGAGAGCAAGTGAAGTCCGCTTGAAGTGCTCCACAAGTGGTTCGTATTTCGTGACCAGTCTCAGTCTGTCGGTCTCGTTCAGGTACTTCACGCTTCCCGCGTTGTCGACGAAGTCGCTGAACTTCACGAGGAACACTGCGGGATCCGCGATCGCGCGGATGACGTGATCCTGGTAGCCGGTGGTGTTGTCGTGCGGGTAGTCGATTGGATTAGTCACTGCCTCAACAAGTTCGGCGATTCTGTGGGTGAAGTGCGAGGCGATAAGTGCTGACGCACGTTCTTGCGCTTCGGATGCGGACATGTCGTCCGCAGTCTGGCCACCGAGGAGTGCGATGACGGCGTGTGGTCGGTCCTCGACCGTGTCGTGAAGCGCGGTTGCGCTCAGGATCTCGACGTCGGAGCACCCGTACCGAAGCAGCCGCAACACATTCCGAAGGGGATGAACGATGTAGGGATCCTCGTTTGACTTGATTCCGTTTTTTCTGAACTGATCGAGGTGCGCGAGGGTCGCGACCTCCATGGCGAGCCGCAAGGTTTCGCCCGGGAGTGCCATCTCGTCGACGGCGCTCTCGATGGCGAAGACCAGCGTCGCAGCGTCCATCTCCTTCAGTGGCAGCTGGTGGAATGCGGATCTGATCGGGTCGGGGTTGCTCATGACAAACAGCCTTCCGGTTGGTCAGGTGTCGCGACGAAAGTCTTGGTGAGAATCTGCGCTCGAACCCTGGTTGTCGCCGGGAGTGCGGCTGAAATCAGAATCATCTTGATCCTATCCGGAGACTACGACAGCAAGTGTTCATAGCGTTGTGATCGAGGTGGACGGGGAGTTTCGTTCGCTTCCATCACTGGCAGACTTGGGTAGGAAGAGGTTCGATGACCACGGAGGCGACCCTGGCGTCGTTTGTCGAGACGGTTGACACGGATGTCGACACCCATCCACTGGACGACCCTGTGCGACAAGGACTTCGCGGACATCATGCGCAATTCGCTCGCTGGGCAGGGAGAGTTGCGCGATACGACCCGACTGTCGCGCCGTTTGTCGGTCATCCGCCCGAGTTGGACGCCGAAGACTGGGAGAACCTACTCGCACTCGTAGGGCCAGGCGGCACAGTAGGTTTACGAGGATTTGATCATCGCCCGCCGGAAGGATGGCGCGTTGTGGATCAGTTCGGCTCGGTGCAGATGGACGGGTCCGCACTCGAAGTCTCCGTTGATCCGTCGGTCGAACTTCTCGGAACGGGCGACGTTCTCGAAATTCTGGCATTGATCGAGCGCACCAAGCCCGGACCGTTTCTTCCTCGTACCGTCGAGATGGGCAGCTATTACGGCATTCGCGTCGACGGAAGACTTGTTGCCATGGCGGGGGAGCGGTTGCACCCTCCGGGATGGACGGAAATCAGTGCGGTGTGCACTGACAGCGACTTTCGGGGTCGAGGCCTGGGTACGACGCTGATCCGTGCCGTCGCTGCCGGGATTCGCGAGCGCGGCGAGCTGCCGTTTCTCCATGCAGTGCAATCGAATACGAATGCGATCAGACTCTACGAAGCACTGGGATTCGTGCTCCGGAAGAAATCCCGGTTGACCGCGGTGCAGGCGCCCGCCTGATCCAATTCTCGCCGGCGCCTGTGTTTCGGGCGCTCGGCCACTAGTCTGAACAAATGACAGTCGATCAGGCGTTGGACAGTGATTTCCTCACTCTTGCCGATCCGTACCGCCGCGAGTTGCTGGCGCACTGCTATCGCATGATGGGGTCGATCCACGACGCCGAAGACCAAGTCCAGGAGACGTTCATCCGGGCTTGGCGCGGGTTCGACGGTTACAAAGGCCAGTCATCGCTCAGGACCTGGCTCTACCGCATCGCGACGAATACCTGCCTGACCGCGCTGGAGGGGAGATCGAGGCGTCCACTCCCGACCGGCCTCGGCGCACCTAGTTCGGACCCGGCCGACGATTTGATCGAACGCAACGAGATTGCCTGGTTGGAACCGATCGCGGATTCCGCGTTGGGCGACGTCAATGACCCGGCTGTCATGGTCGTCAATCGCGATTCGGTCAGGCTCGCGCTTGTTGCCGCTTTGCAGCACTTGTCCGCGCGCCAACGTGCGGTTCTAGTCCTGCGTGACGTTCTGCAGTGGAAGGCGTCGGAAGTTGCGGAGGCCCTGGACACCACAACCACTGCGGTCAACAGCCTGCTGCAGCGGGCTCGCGCGCAGATCAATCACATCGGGCCCACTGAGGACGATCTCGTGGAACCGACTACCGAGGCTGCCCGGAAGTTGCTTCGCGACTACGTGCACAGCTTCGAGAGCTACGACGTCGAGGCCATCGTGGAGCTGTTCACGCGCGAAGCCATCTGGGAGATGCCGCCGTTCGAGGGTTGGTACCAAGGCCCCGAGGCAATCGGGCAGCTCATCGGAACCAAATGCCCGGCCGACGGACCAGGCGCGATGCGGCTACTACCGACCGCCGCCAATGGCCAGCCGGCGTTCGGCCTCTATATGCGCGAGCCCGATGGGGTTCACCGTGCTTTCCAGTTGCACGTTCTCGATGTCACCGAGTCCGGGATCTCGCACGTGACGTGTTTCTTCGATCTGAGTCTGTTCGCACGGTTCGGACTGCCTGCAGAGTTGTAGGGGCAAGGAGTTGCGCGAGCCCTCCCGTGTGGAGGACCCGCGCGGCTACTCGTTACTGCTGTTGTTATGCGCTACTGCTGTTGCTATGCGCTACTGCTGGGGAACAGTCGCAGCCGGGTCCATCCACATGACCTCCCAGACGTGATTGTCGAGGTCGCGGAATGCGCGTCCGTACATGAAGCCGTGATCCTGGGGCTCCATCCACTTGCTACCGCCGGCAGCGATCGCTGCGTCGACGAAGGTGTCGACTTCTTCCCTGCTGTCGGCCGACACACACATCAGTGCCTCGCGAGCTTTCGACGTGTCACAGATGTCGTCGGAGATGAAGTCCCCGAAACGGGGTTCGTTCAGGAACATGACCGTGGCGGAATCGCTGACGATCATCGAGACGGTGTTCTCGTCACTGAACATGTCGTTGAACTCGAAGCCGAGGCCGCTGAAGAATTCCCGCGTGGCAGCGACGTCCTTCACGGGCATGTTGACGAAGAGAAGACGAGACATGGAGTGCTCCTTGAAGTCGGTTGACTGATTACTGATCGCTTCGGTTCCTGTTGGTTCCTGCTCATACAGACCGCAGCGGCGACAGAAAATCATCGCGGTAGGAGAAAATTCGAGGAAATTCTCGGTTGTTAACCCGCAGCAGTGCTCTGACCTGGCGATTTGGTGTTGTGTTGATCTTCGCGTAACTTTGTCC
>NZ_JAJNCL010000018.1 GCF_021025955.1 Rhodococcus qingshengii
ATGGCGGCCACTCGAATGGCTTCCAGGCGAAGGATTTCCGCTGATGCGGCGATGGCGATCTCGCGGACGTCGGTGGGGTGCAGCCGCCACAATCGTCCGCGCACACCAGCAGCGGAGCTGTTGACCACGGCAGTGACAGCGTCGTCGGTGATGTCGATCGTCATGAGAACCCCCCGTTCCACCTCCCATCATACTCGAACATACTTTCGAGTCAAGGACTTTTTGAGAAGGTGCGGTGGGTCCGGCCGTCGCGATTCTGTTGCTCGAGAGCAGATTCCGTCACCGCTCGACTCGTTGGAGGAAGGGGCGAGACCTGGCGCGAGTGCGAGCATGGCGAGGATCGTCTGGTCCAGTCCGGTGGTGAAGAAGATGCCCTGCAGCGGCGACCAGGCGAGAACGATGGCGATCTCGACGAAGATCCAGATAATCATGGTCAGCCCGGCGGCGGCGTGCAGGCCCCATGCCAGGCGGAACCTGTTGTGCTGAGCGAAGAGTGCGACGGCTTGGATGCCTCCGACGACGACGCCGAGGAGGATTCCGGGCCAGAAATATGAAGGGAAGACGGTTCCCTCGATCCAGTCCGGAGGCAGGCCCATCCCGCCGCCGATCGTCAGGCCCGCCATCCTACGAGCGCAGGGAGCAGGTTGAGCCACGCGATGGCGGACAGACCGATCCGGAGACCCCGTGGAGGGAGCGATGTGGACGTCATGCCAGGCAACGATAGAGAGGGTCAGTCGAGCCCGTCCATGTTCCTGCGCGTTGCCGCGCTGGCAGCGTCGGCATCACCCGCGACGATGGCTTCCACCAGATCTCGGTGGGCAGCGGCTTCGTCGTCGATCGATTCGGGGTTTCGCGCCGCGACGTCGGTGATCACGTCCAGGGCTGAGTTGCGGAGCGTTTCGATGAATGAATCGAACACCATCGACAACACGCTGTTGTGTGCAGCATTTACCACAGCGCGATGTAGTTCCATGTCAGCGTCGACAAATTCTGTTGGTGTCGAAGCATTTTCACGGGCTTCGAGTGCCGCCCGTAACATGTCGACGTCGGCGGAAGTTCGACGCATGGCAGCCAGGCGGCCCGCTTCCACTTCCAGAAGTCTGCGTACTTCGTAGACTTCGCGGCGGTCCGACCGTTTGAGTTCCCGCTCGAGTTCTGTGACCGGAGTCGAGGACATGACGTAGGTGCCGGATCCTTGATGAGAGTAGAGCTGTCCCGACGCGATCAGTGCGCGCACGGCTTCCCTGCCGGTCGAACGCCCGACTCCGAGGAGCGTGCTCAGATCCTGCTCGTTCGGGATTTTCGTCCCGACCGGCCACTCGCCGTCGCCGATGAGGCGCGCAAGTTCGTCTGCGGCTTTCTGTACCAGTGACTGCTGCTTGACCTGGCGCACTGCCATGTGTCTGCTCCTGACTGACTCGGTGAACCGCCGTGGAGCGGCCCACCGAGTGACACTTCATGTCCTCCGATGAATCTTCAGACTACGGTGCAGTCTGTCGGGTTATCGAAGGGCGATGACGTCCAGTTCGCGCTCCGTCTCGTCCTCCGGGTCGAGGCGTCGATCGCGCAAGGTGAATGCGATGACGGCTCCGACCAACAGCACTGCAGTTGTCGCCCCGATCGCCATGCGCGGCCCGTAGTGATCTGCCAGGTAACCGAACAGCGGAGATGCAATGCCTCCCACTGACATTGCGAGTCCGAGTGTCACCCCACTTGCCGTGCCTGGGCGGTTCGGTAGGTAGTCCTGCGCCAACGTCACCTGTGGCGCGAAGGGCAAGAACATCGCGAATCCGAGACAGACGATTCCAAGTTCGGCAATTGCCACGTTCGGAGCCGCGGCGAGCAATGCCAGTGAAGGTACCGCAAGCAGGTAACCAAGTCGGATGGATGCACGTCGACCACGACGGTCCGCGAGGACTCCGCCCAGTAGCGTGCCGGCCGCTCCCGCCAAGGTGAAGGAGGACAACACGATTGCTGCACTCGAGGATGATCCGTTCAGTCCGTTGAGTACGTACGGTGAGACCAACGACAGCGTGGTCACATATGGAATTGACCAACACACCGTTACCAGCACGAGTCGGGTGAACGAGCGCCAATCATCTGACACGGGACCGTTCGCTGCTAGCTGCGAACTCAACGACTGGGCTGATTCGGCGTCCGTGCCGGCCGATCGTGATTGGGCGACGATCCACCAAATAGCCGCTACCACTGCAGGAACTGCGAGCAGGTAGCCGCCGGACAATCCGAGCGAACCGACCACGAGCGTGACGAACGGTGGCGCCAGTGAGGCTCCCAACGTGCCGCCCACGGAGAACACGCTCATGGCCTTCTGCGAGTGACCTCCAGCTGCGCGTGCCAAATTCGTGGCGGGCGGATGGTATGCGGCAATGCCGATGCCGGCCAAAGCAATTGCCAGCCAAGTAACGATGTAGGTGGTGCTCATCGCGGCCACGACAATTCCCGTTGCGGCCGTCACAAAACCTGTGGGTACCAGCCAATTCCGGCTCATTCGATCGACCAGCATGCCGAATGCGGGTTGCACGACACTGGATAGTCCGGTCGCGGCGAGCGTGATTCCGGCAACCGCGGAGTAGGAATATCCGCGTTCCAGCATCATGAACGGCAACAGTGCAGGCACAGCCCCCTGGTACAGATCGTTCACGACGTGTGTGCCGGTGAGAAACGCAACTTGCCCCTTCTTCATCTCCTTGGGCATCCCTTCGTTCAGGTCTTCAAGTCCTCAGGTCCTCTGAGGACTTGAAACCTACATGAACCCACCGACGCACGGTTGTGTTGGAGACCTGGATCTCATTCGCGACGACTGACTAACTCGCAGCAGTCGCGGCATTGCGGGCGGCGAGTTGTGCGAAAGCGTGGGTCAGTTCTGCCGGGCCGACGACATCGATGTCGGTGTCGAATCGGTTGAAGGAGGCTGCCAGCGCCGTCCAGGACCATGATCCGGCTTCGAGGCTGCACTGGTCGGGGCCAAGATCTTCGACGGCGCCGTCCTCGACAAAGGGAAGAACATAACTGGCTGGTCGATGGAGAACGACCTTGCCGTGGCACGGCCATTTGTTGATATGTTCCGATCCCTTGAAGCGTGCGGCCACGTATTCGCTCACGTCACCGCCGGGGATCCCCTTCGGTGTGAACCGCGGGCCGTTCGGGGTGCGTGGAGTGATGCGATCGGCGCGGAAGATTCGCCAGTCGTCTCGCTCGAGATCCCACGCGACGAGGTACCAGCGACGCTTGGAGGTCACCAGATGATGTGGCTCCACGCGGCGTGGGGGTGTTATTTCGATGTTGTCGGTTGAGTGGCGGTTCGAGTAGTCGAAGCGGAGCACCTCGCGAGCGCGCACCGCTGCGGAAATCGCTACGAGCACCTCAGGGGACACCGAGTCTGCGTCGCTGGAATCGGCCGAAATCGTGGTGAACGTGAGTGCGTCGAGGCGATGACGCAGACGCGACGGCATCACTTGCCGCACGGTGGTCAGCGCACGCACTGCGTCCTCTTCGATGCCGACGCCGGTCAGCGTCGCCGCCTGCAGAGCGACTGCCAAGGCGATGACCTGATCGTCGTCGAACAGCAGGGGTGGTAGCTCGCTGCCGGCGTCGAGTCGGTATCCGCCGTCCGGGCCCATGGTCGCCGCAATGCTGTAACCCATCTCCCGGAGCCGGTCGATGTCGCGGCGGACCGTGCGGTGGCTGATGTCGAGCCGCTCGGCGAGTAGAGCGCCCGGCCAGTCGCGCCTCGTCTGCAAGAGGGACAGCAGATTCAAGAGCCGAGTGGTGGTCGCCATGTCGTGAGACTACGACGAGTCTAGGACGAAAACAGTCCTATACGGCTGTGAGAGTCGACGTTGTCAGGGAAAACCCGGGCGACGTTCGTACTAGGAGCAGACATGAGCATCAAGACAACGACCCACCTCAACTTCCGCGGAGACGCCCGCGCGGCTCTGGAGTTCTACCAGTCCGTCTTCGGTGGCCAGGTCACGATCGCAACCTACGGCGACTTCGGAATGCCCAAGGATGTGCCTGGCGCTGAGACCATTGTGTTCGGCCAAGTCGAAACCGCGGACGGCTTCAGCGTGATGGCGTACGACATCCCAGGACAGTCGGGCGGTTCGACCGCCAATGCCGGCACGACGCACCGCGAGAACGGCACCACGATCACCGACCAACCGTTCTTCGTCTCTGTTCGCGGTGAATCGCTCGAAGATGTGCGGAGTTACTGGGCCAAACTCTCTGTCGGTGGATCCATCATCGAGGGTCTTGCCGCGGCGGCGTGGAGCCCCGGTTTCGGCATGCTCACCGATGCGTTCGGGGTGACGTGGATCCTCGACGTTGCTGCCGGCGAAAACCCGGCCTGATCATTCAGACGACAAAGCCGCTGGCACCGAAAGGTGTCCAGCGGCTCCAGCGCGTCGGTGCCCGTCTTGCGCCTCTCGGCAAGTGGCCACTCGAAGTGGCAATTCTGGGGTGGTACCCGGGGCAAAGAACCGAACACCGACACCTTCTACAACGAACCTCTACGCAGAGTTATTCCATGCTGACTTGTGCCGCGGTCAATCGTGGTCCTGCTCATCGCTCAGCTCCGGCAGAGCCGGGCGACAACGGCTTCGATTGTCTGAGGTGCGCGTCGTAGCAGTGTTGCCAGGTCATTGGACTCTTCGCTGAAGACCCCTTTGCGAATCAGTGGAAAGAGGACAGCAAAGGATCCGGTTTCGAGGTCGTCCACCTCTCTGTGCTCGATCGTCCTACCGAGTTCCGCCGAGACCGATTCGGCGAGTTGATCGAAGGTCCAGGCCGGGCCTCGAAGTTCCCACAACTGCTTGGCGGGAGGGGATGTCAGTGCGATGACTGCTGCTTCGGCGAGATCGGCAATGGAGGAGGTGACCAGAGAACTTCCCGCGCCGGCGGAAATGATGGGGCCTGATTCCATGTCGTGAATTACTTTGGCAGCAAATGCATCCGAGTAGAGCGCATTGCGGAGAACAGTGTGGCTCACGCCGATCTCCTGCAGCTCGATTTCCGTAGTGCGATGCCCGGGATCATGCTGCGCTCCCATTGCGCTCGTGTACACGATGTGCTCGACGCCTGCCGAGACCGCCTCCTGCACAACGGCTTTGTGTTGGGCGATTCTGACATTCGGATCGAGTGCCGGACTCGATACGAACAGTAGACCGTCGATTCCTCTGAAAGCGGTCCGCAAACTCGCGCGATCCGTGTAATCGCCGATTCGCGTATCGATCCCTCGGCGGCCGAGTGCATCAGCTTGGGTAGTGCTTCGGACCAACGCCAAAGGTTTCGGTCCGGTCTGTGCCTGCAGGATACTCAGCGCAGCGCCGCCCAAATTTCCGGTGGCTCCGGTGACGAGAAAGTTCTTCATGTACGTACTCCATAGTTGGATTCTGTTGAGTGGTCAGATAGGGACTCGGTTATCGCGAGTCCCTATGAAGGCACACAGAATCGCCATCCCAGGGCGGAGTAACAAGTTACTGCTGCGGATGGTGGTCAGGACGTGCGGCAAGAATGCATTGATGCGACTGTAGCAGGACGAATGAACCGAGCGGCCAGCCTGCATATCGAGATTGCCCGGTGAGAGGCACGAAAACGGCTCAGGCCCCCATCTCGGAGTGCGATGGGGGCCTGACGTGAGGATCTGAATCAGCCAGTGACGCCGGTCATTTCGTTCGGGATGTGATCGAGGGTGGTCTCGGTCAGGATGCTGCCGTCCTCGAGGTCGACTGCGATCAGCTTCTTCGACGCGGGGTCGGTGACGTAAGCGGTGTGGTCTTCTACGAAGAGCGCCGGCCTGGGCTCTTGCCACTTGGTGGGTTCGGTCCATGCGTCGATGACGGCGATCTTCTTGGTGACGACGCCGGTGTTGGGGTCGATGACGTGGATGGCGCCGTCGGTGCCGAGTACCAGGGCCTCGCCATGCGGTCCGCGTCCGAGTGAGCGGAAGGTGTAGCTGGTGCCGAGGTCGACGAGCTTTAGTTCGGACGTCGTCGTGTTGGTCAGCGAGACCCGTTGCGGACGTTCGAGTTCGGCATCCTTGTCAGTCTTGTAGTCACCCAGCACGATGTCCGACTCCTCCGAGCCGGCCTGGTTGCCGATGCGGCCGTAAGCATCGGGGCTCTGCACCTTGGTGATCGCTCCGTTCTTGTACACGAGCAAACCGTCTTGGCAGCCCAGCACGATGGCTTCGCCGGCAGCGACTGCTTCGCCGTGGACACCGGGGCACTGTTCGTTGTGCAGGATTTCCTTGCGGTCGGCATCGAGGATGGCAATGCCGTTGCGGGACTCCGAATTTCCGATGGTCGTCAACAGGCTGCCGTCGGCAAGTGCGACCGCAACGCCGTGATGAGGTTCCGGCGTGGTGTACGTCTCGACGCGGGGTTGGCGCTTTGCCAGTTGCGCCGGATCGAAGATCTCGACGAGTCCCGAGCCGTCGTTGAAGAGGACCGTCTTTCCGGCATGGCGTACAACGTGTCCGGGTTCGTTGGCTGCGAACTCGACCTCGGACATTGCGGGATCGGCTGTGTAGTAATGGGAATGGTCGCCGTGGGCAGAGGACCACGTGCCGGTGTCGAGCACCTTGAACGCCTCACCCGACGAGATCATGACGTGGCGACCGTCGCCGGCCGGGTTGAGTCGCGTGAAGCCGTCGATCTTGGTTTCGCCGACCACGTCGAGCGAAGTTGCATCCAGCACCAGGACGCCACCGTCGTAGGAGACTGCGAGACGTGGTGTTGCCGAGGCTTGTTCGGTGGGTGCGGACGCGGTTGTCGTGGTGGTCTCCGACGGGGCCGAGTCCTTGTTGTCGGACGAGCAGCCCGTGACGAGGGCGAGTGAGAGGCCAACTGATGTGGCAAGGGTGAGGCGCCGCGACATGCGGGTGTTGAGGTGCATGGGTATAGATCTACTGCTTAATGTAAATGATTGTCAAAGTCGAGTATGCGAATGTTCGCATGTCGGGCGTGGGCACCGCGCTCGAGCATTCGCGAGCCGATGACCCCGAACACGAGTTCCCAGAGAGTCGCTCCGATATTGAGCGGCTGAGAACACGCCTGCGTTTCCTTCGCCGCGTACGGAATCAGCTGCGTCGAACGCCAGATCGCGACATTGGGTCATGACCTTCTGGTTGCACGGTGTACCGCAGCGATCCGTCTCGGCCGGGACGGTCAGTATTCCCGCCCAGGTCGGCCGGTGTTCGATTATGTGGGTCCTGATGTCGGCCCGATGTCGAGGACTCCGAATTCGGTGTTGATCAGGAAACCGGAATCGCTCAGTATCGTTCCGAAGGTCTCCGTCAGGGAGTGTATGGCCGAAGGGCATTCCATGCGCCACAGCGTTGTTGGCTGCCGCACACACGGGGAGCCGAAGGGGCTGCGCCCGAAGGACGGCGCGTACGAGACGTAGCAGGACCGAGCGACGGCTTCAAGGATCATGTCTTTGGCCCACAGATCCAACCCGAGCAGATTGGCGCCTACGGCGCTTCGATTTTTCAGAGTCTGCAAGAACTTTCCGGCGGGAGTGCCGGTCTCGTGGGCCGGGGGAGTTGGCCGGACTCTCAGGATTTCGATGATGGGGTGTCTCGTCTCGAAAACAGAATGCGCAGAGAACTTCTCGATATTCCAGTGCAAGTTGGGTGGCGTGGTCTTCATGCACAAGTGGACCCGTGCCTCGCGACGGGGAAGCCGGTTTGTTGGCTTGAATTGGAGGTTCGTCTACTGCTCTCGGGCAGTCGCTCGTTCCGAGTTCAAGTGAGGTGGCGGCTGGGAGGCGTCAGCGTGGCTTCGACGCCCCATCAGGTAAAGGGCGATAGTGGCCGGCGTGATGGTTGCGAGCGCAACGTAGGACATGGCACTGACTGGAGACGGTGCGGGGAAGAAGATTCCGTTGAGATAGATCCATGAGGTTGCGACGGCACCGGCGATCAGTGCTGCGATTGTCACGGCGGTGGCTGCGCGCTCGCGGAAGAGGAGCATCACGGCGCCGATGCTGATGACGACGTATGGGCTCACCCAGAAATAGACGACCAGAGTTGACACTGCGTTATAGATAGAAGGAAGTGGGCCCGTGGCGCCGATCACCAAAGTGCAAATGCCGAAGAGGCCACCGAGAATGATCAGCAGGATTGCGGAAACAGGGCTGTGGAATCGGGAGTGTATGCGTGTGAACCTGTGTGGTAGAAGCTTTTCGGCTGACAGGGTGGCGACGAAGCGGGATCCGTAGTTGACGAATCCGATCAGTGCGGCGAAGGTCGCTACGGCGACAACGAGGTCCGTCATTTGTCCCATCGCGGTCGGTAAGCCCGCATTCTCGGCCAGGGCGGCGGGGGATGATGTGCCGGAAAGGATTTGGTCGGACGTCTCCGTGATTCCTGGTGCCTGCAGGAAGGTTGCGATCACGTACAAGGTTCCAAGCACAATGGGGACACTCATCACGGCGGCCGGCACATTCTTCTTCGGGTCGCGGGTCTCCGCGGCCAGGGCCGCGCTTCCCTCGAAACCGACCAGGAACGCAGTTCCGGATGCGATGCCGGCCACGATCCCGCTGACGGACGCGCCCTGAAGAGTCAGTTGTTCCTGCAGATGTAGACCAGTGTGAATCGCACTCGCCCCGGTAATGACCAGCAACAGTGGAAGGCAAATCGCGGTGAGTAGGACCGCGATCACGATCGAAACATCTAGGCCGCGACAGGTGATCGCCGCGACAATTGCTGCGGAGGCGAGGTAGATCGCGATTTGTGCAGGGCGACCGAGGCCGCCGTCGATGCCGACAGATTGCAGAAAGCTACCGCTGTACGCGCCGATGACCAGCAAAATGCTTGCGACCATCGCCAGATACCCGAGGAACAACGAGGCTGCGATCAGTGACTGGGCCCATCGCCCGAATACTTCACCGGCGTAGGAGTAGAGCGATCCGGAGGCGACATAGCGGCTGGCGAAGACGGTTACTGCTCTGCCGACGCAGATGACTGTCAGCGCTGCGAGCAGAGCAGCGACCCAACCACCGAGTCCGGCGTTGAGTACCAGCAGCATTGGAAACGACGCCATGCCGACGGCAGGGATCATTGACGAGATGGCCAGCGAGGTCAGTTGAAGGCGGCTGAGATGGCCGGATTCAAGGTTGATGGACTCCGTATCAGTCTGTGCTACAGCGTTATTCGACGAGTGATTCATATGTGCGTCCTTGAATTGGTGCACTGTCGAGTGCGGGCAGGGGTTATATGCCGGGATCGGCCGCGATCGCGCGTGTGAGGATCGGGAAAGCCCTCAGAAGATGGTGATGTCAGTCACATGACTGAGTCGATCGACTGAGATTAGCTTCGCCCCTGCTGTTCGTCAATGAGTTCCGGAAAATTCTTTGAATGCAGCCGCGGTATTTGGATGACTACGGGCACGACTGTGGCCCGACGCTGTCGATTGCAACGCCGGGCGGGAAACGGGAAAGCTCTAGTGGGGCGGGTGGATCGAATCGATGATGCCGACGATCGCGGACGAGATGGCGTCGAGTTCAGGTGCGCTCACGCCGGTCGTGCCAGTTGCGAGATTTTGCATGTAGATTCCGTCGATCGCGCCGATCGTGTAGCGGGCGAGCAGTGTGGCGTCGCTGCCGTCGATGTCGGTTGCGTGCCGAAGCTCATCGGCGAAGGCGGATATGTACGTCGTGTAGCTGGCTCCGGCGAGTTCGGCCTTGTCCGGATTGCGCAGCGCCCACAGCAGCAGCTCGTATTGGGCGATCGGGACGTCCCGATCGGTGTGGAGAAGATCTTGGAAGCGTTCGAGCAATGAACGGATGATCTCTTGTCGTGTCCGGCCAGTCGTCGATACCAGGCGTGATCCCACTGTGGTGGCACGAAACATGTCGTCCACGGCGGTGTAGATCTCTCCTTTGCCGTCGAAACTGTAGTGCAACGCAGCGAGGTTGACTCCGGCTTCGTCGGCGATGCGGCGGGTGGTCGCCGCGGCCAGTCCGTCGCGAATGATGACTCGGGCGGCGGCCTCGACGATCGCAGTCCGCCGCTCGGATGCTGTCAGGTAGGCCATTCGCTTTACCGTTCACCTTCTCGTTGTCGTGGGACTCCAGGGGTCGAGCGTATCGATGTCACTCAGCGTGCGTGACACCCTGGTCGATCCTTGATCTGCCCGGCGCGTTCCGGGTGCGACGTTGCCGCACTTCGGGGTCTCCTGCAGTTTGCCTATTGACGCTAGCTCCGATCCGCCATAATCTCAGTCACATGAGTTAGTCATGTGACTGACTTCATTGCTCGACTATAGCGCTTGGCAGATCACACCAGGGCGAGAGCTGCGACATCGCACAAAACCGCGCCTCACTGACGCGCAACCAAATCGCTTGCCCCATGCCCCGAAACTGGAGGGACCACCCCATGACCGACATCCGAGAGCGGGTGGATGCAGATCCATCGCGACCCGATGAATCCCACACCCGGTGTGCACCCGACGTCGCCGTCACGATGGAGTTCGACCCTCCCCCGTTGGTACGAGCTGTCGTGACGCGCCTGCGCGTTGCTCTCGATTCCGACTCGGGCAGGAAAGCTCTCGAGGCAATGCCCGCCGAGGTAGACCTGCACTCGACCAGTGATCCGCAACGCGCACGATTGACTCGAACAGCAACCGGCGTGCACGTCAGTAGTCCCGAGGGTTCGACAGTTCCTGTTGTCGGCATCAGCGTCGACGAACTGGCGATATCCGAGGACGAACCCCCGGCGGGCACTGCGGATGTTGCCGCATTGACCCCTCTCGTCGAACCAGAGCCACCGACGCTCGACATCGCAGCCTGTGAATTCTGGGAGAAAGCTTCGGGCCTGCCTGGAATGCCCGGATTGTCATTGGCTGCTCTCGACACGGGCGCAGCCGTGCACGTGGGGCCGACAACGGATGCGTATGAAATTCACGGCCTCGAGATAGATCTACGTCGACTGCTCGCGGGGTTCGAGTTGTTCGTCTACTCCCTGCGCGCAGGAAAGTTCTACATCAAAGGCACGAACCGACAATTGTCGGTCGTCGCGGGAGCATCAATGAAGGCGGTCCTCCATGTCTGACACGACGAACCTCGGTGAATGGATCGGCAACAATTCCGTTCGCACGATTCGCGCACAAACCGTGACGTTGGATGGTGCCTTGGTCGGAAAACATCTGTCACCCAAAAAGTTTGAGTCCGGAGCGCAATCGGGCTGGGGATTCGCCGATATCGCCCTGGCAGTCGATCTCGGGAACACCGCTCAGCTCGGGTTCGACTTCGGTGACTGGCGCGGTGAGATGCACGACGTCTTCCTTCGTCCCGACCTTACGACTCTGTCAACCGACGCATCACTACCAGGTCTCGCCACGGTGATGTGTGATCTGGTCGATCAACACGGGGCACCGCTTCCGGTGTGTTCGCGATCCACGCTCGCACGTGTGGTCAAAGAGCTTGCCGAGCTTGGATTCACAGGTAAGGCGGCCGTGGAGATCGAGGCCACGGTGTTCGAAGAGTCGATCGAGCAGGCCCGCGAACAGCGTTTTACGAACCTGCATCCACTCGGCGGTACCCAGGGCGCGATCTACCTGTTGAGCAGATCACGGGACTACACGACGCTCATGGACGCAATGGCTGACCGCATCGAGCGGGCTGGAATCCCTTGGGAAGGTTGGGCAGACGAGTCCGCGCACGGCCAGATCGAAGTAAATCTCCCACCGACCGACATTCTCACCGCAGCGGACTGGTACGTACGAACGAAGCAGATCATGCGGGAAGTCGCCTACGAGCACGGTCGCACCATCACCTTCATGGCTCGGTGGTCGCCGGACCAGTTCGGGCAGGGCGCTCACATCAACCTTTCCCTTCAACGGGACGGACGGAATGCCTTCTTCGATGAAGTTGAGCCCTCACGCCCGTCGGAGACGATGCGGAACTTCATCGGCGGCGTCCTCGGCACAATGGCGGCGGCCAGTTCTTTCCAGTATCCGACCGTGAACTCATACCGCAGAATCGCGGAATTCGACGGACCTCCCACCACCGTCACGTGGGGCGTTGACAACAAGAGCGCGGCCGTTCGAGCCGTCTGCACGACCGAGAAGCTCTCTCGTGTCGAGTATCGCGTCCCGTCGGCGGACGTGAACATCTATCTGTCGATGGCATCGTTCCTTGCCGGCGGTCTGATCGGTCTGCGCGATCACAGCGATCCTGGCCCCGAATGCACCGTCATGGCCTGGGGATTGCCGCCGGGAACCCCGAAGTTGCCAGCCAGCCTTTCTCGAGCGATCACGGAATTGAGCGGCGATGTAAACCTGACGGAGGTTTTGGGGCGAGAGTTGGTGGAGTACTGGATCGGCACGCGCCGGTGGGAATGGTTGCAGTTCTTCACCACTGGGGGAGACCCGGCCGCAGGAGTCTCCGATTGGGAGCTCGAACGCTACTTCGAGCACGTCTGACACCGAGGACAGGTCTGAAGATGAAAGCAGCAATACTGAACGCTGCCCCTGGTCGGCTCGAGTTCGAAGAGCTCGACATGGACGTGGCCGGACCCCGAGAAGTCCGCATACGTACAGCAGCCGTCGGGCTGTGTCATACCGATCTGCACTACGTGGACGCGCTCTGGCGAACAGAACTTCCGGAGGTGCTCGGTCACGAGGCATCGGGCATCGTCGAATCGGTTGGGTCAGACGTCACGGCTGTAGCGCCTGGCGACCACGTCGTGACGTGCATGACAGCTTTCTGTGGCCGATGCCGATACTGCATTGCGGGTCGACTCACCCTCTGCTCCAATCATTCCCGTCTCCGCTCGCGGCCCCAGCCGGCGTTGACTACCAAGTCCGGGCGCGCAGTGGGACGAATGGGTGGCATCGGTGGATTCGCCGAACAGATGCTCGTGCACGAGAACAGCGTCGTCCGCGTCGACGATTCGGTACCTCTCGATCGCGCGAGTTTGCTCGGGTGCGCCACCATCACCGGCGTCGGGGCGGTCTGGCACAGTGCTCGCATCGAACCTGGGTCGTCGGTTGCCGTCATCGGTTGTGGAGGCGTGGGGCTTTCGGTAGTTCAGGGTGCCCGGTTAGCCGGCGCGGCCCGGATCATCGCGATCGATGTTGACCAGCGAAGTATCGATCAGGCTCTTCGAGTCGGGGCGACTGCGTCAGTGAACGCGGCTGAGATCGAACCCGTCGACGCCGTACGCGCGTTGTGTCCGGGTGGGGTGGACTACTCATTCGAGGCGATCGGCCGCAGAGTCACTGTCGAGCAGGCATTCTCGATGCTCGCTCCCGGCGGAGTGGCCACGGTCCTCGGCATGGTTCCTGATGACGAGCCGCTGCGGATCACAGCGTCGGAATTGTTTTTCCAGGAGAAGCGATTGCAAGGCTCCCTCCTCGGGTCGAACCAATTCCCGACCGATATTCCGCGATTGGCCGAGCTGTACGTCCAGGGCCGACTCGAACTCGACGAGATGATCTCGTTGCGAGTCCCCTTCGACGAGATCAACACAGGAATCGCAGCGCTTCGTGAAGGAGGGGTGAATCGTGTCGTCGTCGAATTCGCCTGAGCATGCGCGTCGCCCATTGATCGGAGTGACCGGTCGGCGCTCGAGCGCGGAACGCCTGGCCGTCGAACCTCGGTACCGCCATCTCGAGTTCGACATGCACTACTCCGATTTTCCTACCCGGCTGTCGTACGAAGGCGCCCTTGTCGTCCAAATTCCTTATGAGGCAGGTGGAATCGACCTGATTGAACGGCTCGATGGAATAGTCATCTCTGGTGGGCAGGATGTCCACCCTGAAACACTGGGTATCGACGCCGCGCCCACCGATCCGGACAGTGACCCGCGTCGAGATGCGTATGAGATCGAATTAATATCGGGTGCAGTAGAACTCGGTACTCCACTGCTCGGTGTCTGTCGCGGGATGCAGATGCTGAATGTGACATTGGGAGGCACGCTCGTGCCTGATCTTCCGACCATAGACATCAACCACAAGTCACCAGGACTGGGCATAGCCGAGGAGACCCACCCCGTACGGACCGCCACCGATTCGACGGTGTTCGAGATATACGGCGCACACGTAGAGGTCAACTCCTTGCACCACCAAGCAGTGGACCGACTCGGCCCTGACCTCACTGCCAGCGGGTGGGCTCCGGACGGTGTCATCGAAGCGGTGGAGATGCGCGGGAGACCGATCGTCGGCGTCCAATGGCATCCGGAATGGCGCCGGAAGGACCCTGTCTTCGCATGGTTGGTCCAGGTCGCTCTCGCACGAAAGGAAGTGCTCGATGGAGTTGCATGAATACTCGGACATGGACGCCACGGACCTGAAATGTCGACTCGATCGGAAAGAAGTCACCCCTGCTGAAGTGCGCGAAGCCGCACTAGCTGCAATCTCCCACGTCGACACGCACCTCGGTGCCACCGTCGGTCCTCCCCTCGACCCACCACCGACGTATTCCACGTCCGGTCCTTTCAGTGGAGTTCCGTTCGCGCTCAAGGATCTTCTGTGCACTGCGGCGGGGATACCGAACGAGAACGGTAGTGCAGCAACCGCAGGCTATATCGCCACACGTGACTCCGATCTGATGGGTAGGTGGCGCGCTGCCGGACTATCCGTGACCTGTCGCACTGCCACACCAGAATTCGGATTCAGCGCAACCACGGAATCGGCAGTGAACGGTCCTACCCGCAACCCCTGGAACCCGCAGCGAGTCGCCGGTGGATCCAGCGGTGGCTCCGCGGCGCTCGTTGCCGCCGGGGCCTTGCCGTGGGCACACGCCAACGACGCCGGCGGATCAATACGAATCCCTGCCGCGCTGTGCGGGTTGGTGGGACTCAAACCGACCCGCGGGCTCGTTCCACCCGGCCCGGATTCGGATGAACCGCTCTTCGGCCTCACGACTGAGTTCGCGGTCACCCGGACAGTCCGCGACGCCGCCGCGTTGATGGACGTAGTGCACGGCAGCGCACCGGGGGACCGGTACTTTCAGCCGCGTCGAAGCCCCGGCCACTACAGCCGAGCAGTCGGCCAGCGACCGAAAGGCCTCCGGATCGCTGTGTCGACCGAATCACCTGGCAGTCGTCACGCTGCGGACCCCGCCGTGACAGCCGAGGTGATGCGTATCGCGCGCTTGCTCGAACAGTTCGGCGACCACGTCGAGAATGCGGCACCAGATGTTGACCCCGAACTGTTTCGGGATCTCAATCTCACTTTCTGGTCGGCGTCGATCGCAGAGTCCATGCGCGCACTGACCGGAGCAGGCGCCAGCGAGGACATGTACTCCTCGCTGGAGAGCTCGACTGCCGCCATGGTTCGTCACGGATTCGCCGTGGAATGGGCAGACATCGCCCGCGCCCGCCGCTACCAGAATCACCTGACCCGTGGCACGGCGAGCTTCTTCGAATTCTTCGACCTCACTCTCACGCCCACCACGCCGACGACCGCCTGGCACGTCGGCGAGCTCGACTCCAACCGACGGGGTATCACCGCGGGCGAGTGGGTGGACACCTTGGCGCAGTACTCGCCCTTTACTGCCATCTACAACGTCACCGGCCAACCGGCTATCTCCATCCCCACAGGAATGTGTGACGGACTGCCGATCGGAGTGCAGCTCGCCGCAGCTCCCGACCGTGACGATCTGTTGCTTGCCGTGGCCGCGCAACTCGAGGAAGCCGTCCCATGGGCAGGCCGCGTCCCACCGATTCATGCCGGCAAGCCGCTCCTCCCGGAAACGGAAAAAATGCCGACCCTCTACTCGGAAACGGAACGCACATGAACACCCGCGAGGAATGGACACAATTCGCGACGTCGATCGAAGCGCCATCGGCTATGTGGCTGAACGGTCAGTGGTTCAACGGCGACGGGAGTGAGCGTCACCATGTTGTATCCCCGCATAACGACACTGTCGTAACCAGTGTCCCGCTGGCCATTCACGCCGACGTCGACAGAGCCGTCGAGGGTGCCCGCGCGGCGTTTCTCGATGGCCGGTGGGCGAGAATCAGTGCGCGCGAGCGTGGTGCGGTACTGCAGCGGTGGGCAGAGCTCGTCTACGAGCACCGTGACGAACTCGCTGCGCTCATCACACTCGAGATGGGTAAGCCGATCCAGGTGGCACGCGATATCGAGCTGCGAGCCGTCGAGAACACCTTCCGCTGGTATGGAGAACTGGCTGACAAACTCTACGACGAGTCGCCACGCGGCCTGATCGATGCGGTCGCGTTGGTGAGCCGTGAGCCGGTGGGGGTGGTCGCGGCGATCACCCCATGGAACTTCCCACTCACGCTCAGTAGTTGGAAGATCGCCCCTGCGTTGCTTGCAGGCAACAGCATGGTGATCAAGCCCGCTACACAGTCACCGTTGTCCTTGCTCCGCTTGGCTCAGCTGGGTTCGGCTGCAGGACTTCCCGACGGCGTGCTGCAAGTTGTCACAGGTAGCGGTGGACAGGCCGGAGCTGCCCTTGCTCGCCACAACGGCGTCGACTGTCTCACCTTCACCGGATCACCGGATGTCGGCAAACAGTTGCTGATCTACGCGGGTGAATCGAATGCGAAACCCGTACATCTCGAACTCGGCGGCAAGAGCCCACAGTTGGTATTCGCCGATGCCCCGGACCTCGCCGTTGCAGCGCGCACCGTGGCATGGGCAATTACCTTCAACGCCGGACAGATGTGCACTGCAGGTGCTCGCTTGTTGGTCGAGGAATCGATCGCGGATCAATTCGTCGCCGAGGTGATTTCGGAAATCAAGCGATGCACTGTCGGTGACCCTTTCGATCCCGATACACACATCGGGCCCGTCGCGAGTCGGGCGCATCGCGCGGACGTCCTCGAACACGCGAGAACTGCTCACACAGAAGGCGCAACGCTCGCCCACGGTTCACTGCAGGAACGAGCAGGTTCGGGGGCGTACCTGGATCCGATCGTGTTCACCGATGTTCAGGCCGAGCACTGCCTGTTCCTCGAAGAAGTTTTCGGACCGATCCTCGCAGTCACCCGTTTCACTGACGACGCTGACGCCGTCAGGTTGGCTAACGCGACACCGTTCGGTCTCGGAGCGGGGGTGTGGACGTCGAATCTCACACGAGCCCACCGGCTCGCGCGCGAAATCGACGCAGGTCTTGTCTGGGTGAACTGCTATGAGGAAGGGGATCTCTCCGTCCCCTTCGGCGGTCGCAAACTCTCAGGCCACAGTGTGGACAAGAGCATCCATGCACTCGACAAATTCACGTCGACGAAGTCGACGTGGATCCATCTCTGAACAAAGGCACAGCACATGTCATCACGGGTCAACGACGGCCACATCGCGATCATCGGAACCGGGTTTTCCGGGCTGTGCATGGCGATCGAACTGAAGAAGAAGGGTATCGACGACTTCGTCCTGTACGAACGCGCCGACGATGTCGGCGGAACCTGGCGCGACAACACATACCCAGGGGCAGCCTGCGATGTGCCCAGCGTGTTGTATTCCTACTCCTTCGCTCAGAACCCGAACTGGACCCGTATCTTCCCGCCATGGTCGGAACTGCTCGACTATCTCAGATCTGTTGCTGCGCAGTATGATCTGCTGCCGCACATCCGCTTCGGTGTCGAGGTCTCCGAAATGCGATTCGACGAGGACCGGCTCCGGTGGAACATCCAGTTCGCTTCCGGCGAATCAGTGACGGCGGCCGTTGTCGTCAACGGCTCAGGGGGCTTGAGTAATCCGTACATCCCGCAGCTACCCGGACTAGAGTCATTCGAGGGTGCCGCGTTCCACTCTGCCAAGTGGCGACATGACCTCGACATGACGGGAAGGCGTGTCGCAGTGATAGGTTCCGGCGCCAGTGCGATCCAGTTCGTCCCCGAAATCGCCCCGCACACAGAGACCCTGCATGTATTTCAGCGATCACCCAACTGGGTCATGCCACGTGGTGATGCCGCCCTGTCGCCCGCCACCCGCGAAAGATTCTCGCGGCGTCCTTACCGTCAACGGTGGCTGCGATGGCGGACCTACTGGGCATTCGAAAAGCTCGCCAGCGCATTCCTCGGAAACCGCAAACTCGTCGAACAGTACCGAACCCAGGCGCTCACCAATCTTCAACAGCAAGTGCCGGATTCGGACTTGAGGCACAAGGTCACCCCAAACTACGATCCTGGCTGTAAACGTCGCCTGATATCCGACGACTGGTACCCCGCACTGCAACGGGAAAATGTGCACTTGAACACCTCGGGGATTGCCGAGATCCGCCCGCATTCGATCATTGACTCAGAGGGAGCGGAACACGAGGTCGACACTCTGATCTTCGCGACTGGATTCCAGGCAACCAGCTTCCTGGCACCGATGAAAGTATTCGGCCGCGAAGGAGTCGAACTCTCCGACAGTTGGCGCGAGGGCGCCGCAACAAAGCTCGGGCTTGCATCCGCCGCGTTCCCGAACCTGTGGTTCCTCAACGGCCCGAATACCGGTCTCGGTCACAACTCGATCATCTTCATGATCGAAGCACAAGCCAGATACATCGCGTCGGCAGTGCAGCACATGCGCCGAAAAAGGATTTCTGCCCTCGAACTCGATCGCACCGTCCAGATTCGCAGCTACGCCGCCACCCAAGAACGCATGCGCCGAACTGTATGGGCATCGGGTGGCTGCGACAGCTGGTATCAATCCTCTGACGGTCGAATCGACACCCTGTGGCCGGCCAGCACAATCGAATACTGGTTGCGCACCAGGCTATTCCGCAAGTCCGACTTCCACGCACTGACGACAGGCAAAGGATGAACAACATGGACGTATCAATACTCGGCACCGGCTTGATGGGAACGGCTCTCGCCCAGGCGCTCATACGCAACGGGACAAAGGTGACGGTGTGGAATCGAACCGCCGACAGAGCGTTACCCCTCGCTGCGGCTGGAGCTACAGTCGCCGAATCTCCACAATCTGCGATTGCGGCCAGTCCGCTAGTCGTCATCAGTCTCCTGAACTACGAGATCGCCAAAGATGTCGTTACAGAGGCAGATTCGATTACCGGAAAAATCATCGTCAACACCGCAACGGGTACGCCGGAGGAAGCGAACCAGTTCGCCGAGTGGATCGCAGGGCGAGGCGCTCGGTACCTCGACGGAGCCATAGCTGCATACCCGGAGGACATCGGAACCGAAAGCTCAGGGATCAACTATTCCGGAGACGAGGACGTGTGGGAGGACGTCCAGAGCCTTCTGACACCCATCGCCGCCCAATCACGATATGTCGGAGCCCGTCCCGGTGCCGCCAACGTGATCGACGCGGCCATGGCAGGCGCATTCTTCAATGTCGCACTCGGTGCCTTTCACGAAGCAGCAGCGTACGTGCGGTCCGAGGACGTCGCGATCGCAGAGATGCGCCACAGTTTGCACCTGTGGACCGACAAACTTCTCGAACTCCTTCATGAAGCACTCAAAGCGTTCGAATCCGGAGAGTACGAGACCGATCAGGCAACCTTGAACGTATACGCAGCCGCAGTAGAAGCCTGGCAACAATCGATGCAGCGAGCAGGCCAACGTGCCGCTCTGATGACGGCGAATCTCGACAACTTACAACGTGCATGCGCCGCCGGGCACGGAGACAAGGGCATCTTCGCCCAAATTGAAACACTCTCCGCCAATCCTCGATCCGCAATCTAAGGAGACACCAATGACAACCATGGCCAACCACCTCACCGCCCTGCCCTCGACGACAACAGTCGACGAGATCGTCGACGTGATCCACCGCGACGGCGGAGTCATCGTCGAAGATTTTCTCGACACCCCACAGCTCGATGAGCTGCGAGCCCAACTCGGACCCGTCCTCGAAAGCACCGGCTACGGAGAAGACGAATTCTTCGCCGGAACCCAAACACGAAGAGCAGGAGGGCTCTTCGGCCGGATCGATCTCATGCCCCAAATCGCGCTCCATCCGCTCTACTACGGGGCCGCCAAGAAAATCCTTCAGGTGCCCCTGTCCGTCTGGGTCGGAGACGACCAGATCGAAATCACGCCCGATATCCAGATCGGTGTCACCCAGGCAATCGAAATCCACCCAGGGCAAGGTGCCCAGCGTCTCCATCGTGACGACACGAGCTTTCTGTGGCGCCACCCCGACTACGGACGCGAGGGCCGACTGCAGATCATGGTGGCGGTCAGCGATTTCACAGCAGAAAACGGTGGCACCCTCGTCATACCCGGAAGCCACCGGTGGGACGACCAACGAGGTCCGAAACAGGCCGAAGCGGCGCCGACCGTGATGCGGGCCGGTGCGGCCCTCATCTGGACCGGTTCTACGTACCACGGCGGCGGTAACAACTCGTCAGAAGCGCCACGGACCGGCTTGACGATGGCATTCGACCTCGCTTGCTTACGTCAGGAAGAGAACCAATACCTGTCAATCCCGCGTGAAAAACTGCTTGATCTTTCCGAAGAGGTACAGCGACTGCTCGGCTGGGGGTCCGGAGCGAACCTGATGGGTTACGTCGAACGGGGCGGTCAGATGATCGACGCACACGTTCTCCTCGAAAACGGCGCCGTCGAACTCCCGACTGCCCGCTGAACCCTCGATCCTGCACGTCGCTTGCCACCCGCAACCCAACTCGCACAGTAGTTTCTGGGTTTCGAATCGAGAAGCATATCCGTCATGGGCGTACTCCAGCTGAATTCACCTTGACATCGTGTGTCTCAGGTCAGGACTAGGCAATTGCCTAGTCCTGACCAAGGGTGCAGTGTTCGTACCGCGTGAGCTACCGGTTCTTGAAGAACGAGACGTCGTCGTTGCCGATGAGGTCAGGGACCGTCCAGCCGTCGAGGTCGTATTCACTCAGACACTGCTCGGCCAGTCCCTTCATGGAACTGGCGTGTCCACGATTCTGGGCTGCGAACAGCAGTTCCGCTTTGACGTTCTCGTGATTGCCGGAGTAGTTGCGCTCGTAGAGTTCGTGGCGACCGCCGAACTCGGTACCGATCGAATCCCACAGCGCCTTCATGACTTTCACGCGGTCTACGGCGGTGATGCCGTCGGAACCGCGAACGTACTTGTCGAGGTACGGACGCACGTCCGGGCTCTTGAAGTCGAGTGAACTCGAAGGCAGGTAGATCAGGCCTGACGCCACGTCCTGTTCGATGATCTCCTTGATCCGCGGGTACCCCTGGATCATGAACATCCGATAGGTGAGGCCGTACTCGAGCTTCGGTATCACCGAATCGCCGACCCACTGTTCGGGATCGCGTGCCATCGATTCGGTCAACGACCAGAAGAGGTTTCGCCAGCCGATCACTTCGCCGACACGGGTTTGGACTCCGCGGAAGCCGCCGGCGCCGGTGGCTTCGAGCGCCTTCATCAACAGGCCGGCGATGAAGTCGAGCTTTACCGCCAGGCGTGTACAGCCCTGAAAGGTGAAGCGCGGCAGGAATCCCGACTGAGGGAAGAATGCGTTGATCCGGTCGACGTCGCCGTACATGAAGACGTTCTCCCACGGAACCAGCACCTTGTCGAAGACGAAGATGGTGTCGTTCTCGTCCATGCGGCTCGACAGCGGGTAATCGAACGGACTGCCCATCACCGCAGCATGTTCGGTGTACGAGGTGCGGCAGATCAGCTTCACACCCGGAGCGTCCATCGGTACCGTGCAGATCAGGGCGAACTGTTTCTTCTTGATCGGCAGACCGTAGTGAGCGATGAAGTTGTAGTTCGTGATCGCCGATCCGGTGGCGACCACCTTGGCGCCGCTGACGATCAAACCTGCGTCGGTTTCCTTCTCCACCTTTATGAAGACGTCGCCGACTTCGTCCGGTGGAAGTTGGCGATCCACCGGGGGATTGATGATCGCGTGGTTCCAGTACAGAACCTTCTCCTGCGATTCGCGGTACCAGCGCTCGGCGTTGTCCTGGAACGGTGCGTACAACTCCTTGTTGGCGTGGAGAGTTCCCAGGAAACTTGCCTTGTAGTCGGGGGAGCGGCCCATCCAGCCGTAGGTCATACGCGCCCACGTCGCGATGGCGTCGCGTTCCTTGAGCAGGTCAGCCGACGACGTCGGAGTGCGGAAGAACGGCATGGTGACACCGCCGTTGCCCGTGTCCGTCGGAACGGTCAAGGCGTCCACGTGCTCGCCCGTATGTAGAGCGTCGTACAGCCTTGCGGTCATGCGGATCGGATTCCGGAACGCGGGGTGCGTCGTGACGTCCTTGACGCGATCACCGTGAAGCCAGATCTCGCGACCGTCCTGCAGGCTCGAGATGTACTCGTCACCGGTCATCGGTCGGGTGGCGAAGTTCTTCGTGCGGTTGGCTTCGCAGTCGGCGGCCGGATTGACCTGTGGCGCTCCGGAATCTGCGGGGTCGGTGCCGGTGGGAGGGATTTCGGTGGTCGTCATGGTAAAGCCTTTCAGATCGTTTGGGGTGCGGGCTGAAGATGTATCGGGGTGAACGAAGTGGTGGCGTCGAACCAGCCGCTGTGGGGGTCGTCCTGACTTCCGCTCCAGACTGTGGTCGACGAGGTAGCGCCTAGATCGTGAAAAGTGCTTCGGTAGAACAGAAGCGGATCCTTGCCACTCGACTGCGCGTCGACGATCTCGCCGATGAAGATGATGTGGTCACCGCCGTCGTACTCCTTCCACGGGACGCACGAGATGGTTGCTGCGGCGCCGTCGAGCAGGGGAGCGGTCGGTCCGTCGATCCACCTCGGTTCGGTGCGCTGCGGTCGGCCGGCAAAATGCATGGCCGTGTCCACTTGGTCGGAGGCAAGTATGTTGACGGCAAACGGCGCGTTGCCGAGATAGCCGCACGCCTTGGACTTGCGAGTCATCGTGATCTGGCACAGACGTGGTTCCAGAGAGATTGCCGTGAATGCCGTGACCGTGGCCCCATGTGGCTGACCGTCGCCATTGGTACAGGTGATGACGGTGACGCCGCTCGCGAATTGACCGAAGATTCCTCGAAGCTGATTTTGTTCCATGACCGGACCTCCTTGTCGGATGGCGGTTGAGTGAGAGTGCCGCGAAGTGTGGGAGGGAAGTAGTGGGCGACTAGCGCCGGGAGTGAAGACGAACGTACGGCGGGCGCAGGCTTCGGTCGATCCGTACAGCGCGGTGTCTATCCGGATTGCGCACCCGATCGCGGCCGGTACCCGTTTCCTCTTGGAAGTGACCGGGGACACAGTGTTCAATGATGTTCAGCGCCCATGCTCGGCAATGTGGCTGGTCACGGGTTTGGAAGGTGAAGAAGGACGATGGTCGACTCCATGATCAGTACAGCTCCCCGCGACTGGGACGAGGCGTGTCATGCGGTTTCGGACGCCTATTTTCCGCACACGCTGACGCCGTTGTCGCGGCATGCGGCCAGTGGAGTCGGGGTGTGCACCACCGAGTTGGGACCGCTGAGGATCGCTCATATTCGGTGGGGAGCAGACGTCGCCGTCGAATCCGATCATCCCGGTGCCTATGGGGTGAACATCCCGCTCTCGGGCGAGCTCGAGTCGGTGTTCGCGGGCTCGCACGTGCTCTCGACGCAGGGCGTCGCGACGGTATGTCCGCCTGACATCACCACAAGAATCACGCGGTGGAGTGCGGACTGCGAGATCGTCGGAGTCCGGATGGACCGTCAGTACCTGGACCGTGAGGTGGAAAAGGTTCTCGGTCGACCCGGAATGCATTTGCCTGATCAGGTGGATCTTCGGGGAGACGACGGAGCCAGATGGCTGAAATTTGTTCGCTCACTGTCGGATCAGATACTCGGCCCGGTCGGCGTGCTGCATAACGAACTGGTGGCAGGTCAGCTCTCCGGCGCCGTGGTCACGGCATTCGTCCTTGCTGCAATGCCCGAAAGTGAGGACGCGGTGTGTAACGCCAGGCCACGCATCGTCAAACGGGTGCTCGACGAGATGCACGACGACCCGGCCCGCGTGTGGACCGCAGCGGAGATGGCCGACGTTGCGGGCGTCAGCGTACGGAGATTGCAGGAAGGATTTCGGCAGTACGTGGGCCGGAGTCCGTCGGAATGCCTGCTCGACATCCGTCTCGAGCGGGTCCATGCAGATCTGGTGGATGCCGACGACTCGACGACGGTCACCGATGTCGCTGTGAGATGGGGTTTTACGCACACCGGACGGTTCGCGTCGTCCTTTCGGCGTAAGTACGGATTGCTGCCTTCCGAGGTGTTGAGGCGCTAGCTTCGGTACCCCATGTCCGCGCTGAGTTGATTCGCCTTCTCGACGAGGAACGGTGCGACGTCGGCGCGGAAGGCTTCCGGGGATGTTCGTCCGGCCGAGGTCGAACACGCTGTCACTCCGACGACGCTTCCGCCGGCGTCGCGGACGGGAGCAGCGAGGGAGATCAGGCCGTCTTCCAGTTCCTCGGACGTGAGCGCGTATCCCTGCTCGCGCACCACCCGAAGGGCGGTATGGAATGCGCCTTCGTCGGTGATCGTGGTGGGCGTGAGGGCGTCGAACGTGGAGTTCGCGATGACGTTTGCGACGATTTCGGTTGGCGCCCAAGCTAGCAGGGCCCGACCCATGGAGGTGGCATATGCAGGCACTCTGGTGCCGACGCTGACGTTGATGCTCATGATCCGGCGGACGGGTACACGCGCGGCGTAGACCACGTCGACGCCGTCGAGCACCCCGAGCGACGCCGACTCGTGGGTGTGTTCTGCGATCTCCAGCAGACGAGGGAGCGCCGCCTCCGTCAAGGCATGTGATGCCGAGAAGTGCTGCCCGATGCTCAGAACGCGCGGGGTGAGCGACCACCGACTGTTGTTGCCGGTGACGTATCCGAGCTTCTGCAGCGTGAGGAGGATGCGCCGGACCGCTGGGCGGGAGAGACCCGTTTCGGCGGCAAGATCGGCGAGCGACGGGTTGGGGTTCTTCTCGTCGAACGCCGTCAGCACAGCAAATCCGCGCTCGATGCTCTGGATGTAATCGCGATCGTTCTCGCTCACGAAATGGCCTTTCATCTGCGGGTATGACCGATCGACGCCTTCGGAGGTTGACAAACCTTGTGACTGGGCGCACAGTGCAAGCGTACGCAGAGCGTAGCAGATGTACGCAGAGCGTACAACCAATGCGTACAACCAGACTTGGGAAGCCGACTCAGCCCAGCAGTACGGCACCCACCCGGTAACAGCCACATACGGCCCCGAGGAGGACCACATGACCACTTCCGAGAGCCCCACCGCAGTAGGTTCGGGCACTGCCGCCACCGACAAGTTCCTCCAGGAACGAGTCAGCGCCGACACCCCGCCCGAGCGCGTCTCGGCCATCGCCAAGGACGTGCTCGAGGCACTCGCCGGCGTCATCGACAAGCACGGCATCACCTACCCCGAGTACCGCGTCCTCAAGCAGTGGCTCATCGACATCGGCCAGTTCGGCGAGTGGCCCCTGTGGCTGGACGTCTTCCTCGAGCACAACGTCGAGGAGGTTGCGTACCGCGGCCAGCACGGCACCAAGGGAAGCATCGAGGGCCCGTACTACGTTGCCGATGCCAAGACGTTGCCTGCCAAGTGTGAACTTCCGATGCGTGACAACGAGGTTGGATCGAAGCTGGTCTTCGAGGGCCAGGTTCGCGATCTCGACGGCAAGGGGTTGGGCGGTGCAACCGTCGAACTCTGGCACGCGGACGACGAAGGCTACTACTCCCATTTCGCGCCGCACATCCCCGACGGCAACCTCCGCGGAACGATCGTCGCCGACGACGAGGGGCGCTTCTCGATCACCACGATTCAGCCTGCGCCGTACCAGATCCCGACCGACGGCCCCACCGGCTGGTTCATCGAGAAGGCCGGCTGGCACCCGTGGCGTCCGGCTCACCTGCACCTCATGGTGAAGGCTCCCGGTCAGCGCACCATCACCACCCAGCTCTATTTCAAGGATGGAGAGTGGATCGAGAACGACGTGGCAACGGCGACGAAGCCCGAACTGATTCTCGATCCGAAGCCGGGTGTCGACGGAATCAACCGGGTCACATACGACTTCGTGCTCGATCCGGCCTGATCCACAACTGCTCTGAAGAAAGTGATTTGATGACAGACCTGTCGATCGTCTCCATCGAGACGACCATCCTCGACGTTCCGCTGGTTCGCCCCCACAAGTTCGCCACCACGTCGATGACGGCGCAGCCGTTGTTGCTGGTCGCGATTCGCACCTCCGACGGGGTGATCGGATACGGCGAAGGTGTCGTTCCGGGCGGGCCGTGGTGGGGCGGCGAATCAGTGGAGACGATGCAGGTCATCATCGAGAAGTACATCGCGCCGGTGGTGGTCGGCAGGCGCGTGGATCAGATCACCGCGATCATGGCCGACATCGAAAAAGTTGTTGCCAATGCACGATTCGCGAAGGCCGCCGTCGACGTGGCGTTGCACGACGTCTGGGCTCGTAGCCTGGGAGTCCCCGTGCACACGCTCCTCGGCGGGGCTTTCCGCGAGAGTGTCGACGTCACGTGGGCACTTGGTGCTGCGCCGGCGGACGAGATCATCGAGGAAGCTCACGAAAAGCTCGAGTCCAGGCTCAATTTCAGCTTCAAACTCAAAATGGGAGCACTCGATCCAGCAGTCGACGTCGCGCGCATCGTCAACATCGCGCAGGCGCTGGACGGCCACGCCGGAGTCCGTGTCGACGTCAACGCGCGGTGGGATCGCTTCACGGCACTGCGGTACCTGCCACAACTCGCAGACGGCGGAGTCGAACTGATCGAACAACCCACTCCGGCAGACCAAATCGAGGTCCTCGCCGAACTCAGCAGGCTACTGCCGATTCCGATCATGGCCGACGAGAGTGTGCAGACCCCACACGACGCCCTGGAAATCGCTCGCCGGAGCGCCGCCGATGTCATCGCCCTCAAGACCACCAAGTGCGGTGGCCTCCAACGCAGCCGCGACATCGTCGCGATTGCCAAGGCCGCGGGTATCGCGTGCCACGGTGCGACGTCCATCGAAGGTCCGATTGGCACAGCGGCTTCGTTGCACTTCGCGTGCGCTGAGCCCGGAATCAACTTCGGAACAGAACTTTTCGGCCCGCTACTCTTCAGTGAGGAACTGCTCCAGAAACCCCTGAAGTATTCCGAGGGTCAGTTGCACCTCCCCGCCGGGCCTGGCTTGGGAGTCGAACTGAACATGGACGCCGTCAAGACCTGGACCAGGAACTAGAGGAAAAGGAACATGGCACTCTTTCACGTTCGGATGGACGTCGATATTCCGCGCGACCTGGATCCGGAAGTTCGCGCCGATACCGTCGCGACGGAGAAGGCGTACTCACAAGACCTTCAGCGACAGGGCAAGTGGGTTCATTTGTGGCGAATTGTGGGTCAGTTCAGCAACATCAGCATTTTCGACGTCGAGTCGGCTGACGAACTGCACGAGATTCTCTGGAATCTCCCCTTGTTCCCGTACATGAGCATCGAGGTCATGCCGTTGACGCAGCACGGATCTTCGATCAAGTAGAGCCTGCACGTGCGCGGGCGGGTCAGCGTATTCCGTCACGACGTAGTGCGACGGACACTGCGGCAGAGCGGGTATCTACGCCGAGCTTGGCGTAGATATGCCCGAGGTGGGTTTTCACAGTCGCCTCGCTGATGAAAAGTGCCTTGCCCAGCTCACGGTTGGTCATCCCCTCGGCGAGCAGACTGAGCAGTTCGGACTCACGCGCGGTGAGGGTTTCCTGCGGGCGCTGCATCTGCTGGACAAGACGAGAGGCCACGGTAGGGGAGAGAACGCTTCGCCCGGCAACCGCGCCGCGCACCGCGCCGAAGATCTCGTCGGGCGTCGAGTCCTTGAGTAGGTAACCGATGGCACCGGCGTCCACGGCCCGCACGACGTCGGCGTCGGTGTCATACGTCGTGAAAACCAGTACGGGAACGTCGACACCGTCGCTTCGCAGGCGTTTGATCGCTTCAGCACCGTGCATGCCGGTGCCCATGTCCAGATCCATCATCACCAGATCCGGTGAGGCCGACGGTATCGCCGTGGCCGCTTCCTCGCCGGACGATGCTTCGCCGACTACTTCGACGTCCGGCTGAGTGTTCAGCAGCGCTCTCAGCCCGGCTCGCACGACCAGATGATCGTCGACGAGGAACACACGAATGGTGGTGGTCACCGGATCCTCCGTTCGAGAGGGAACTGGGCCGCGATTACGGTGCCGTCTCCCGGTGCACTTTCCACGGTGAACGATCCGCCGAGCTGTGCGATGCGACTTCGCATCGCACGTAGGCCGTATCCACCGTACCGAGAACGGTCGGCGAGCTTTCCCGGATCGAAGCCGACGCCGTCGTCGAAGATGTCTACGGAGATGGAGTTGTCGAGGTACGTGATCGTCACGCCCGCTGTTTCGGCGCGAGCGTGGCGGGCGATGTTGGACGACGCGCTCGAGACCACTCGCACGATGGCGTGAGCCACGTCCGGCGGCACGGCGACCGGTTCGCCCACAGTGCGAACCCGAACATCAGGGGTGAACTGACGGGCGGCGGCCACGACCAGGGCGCTGAAGTCAGCGGGGCCATCTTTGGCCGGTGCGAGGTCATGGACGAGATCGCGGCTCTGCGTCAGGCTCGTGCGGATGTTCTCTGTCGCGGCATCGACATCGGTTCGAGACGGCGAACCTGTTGTATTCCAAGTTTGTTCGGCTGCCTCGAGCCGAAGTAGGGCGCTTGCCAGTCCCTGAGTAACGGTGTCGTGGATCTCGCGAGCGAGGCGCTCTCGTTCAGCGGCAACCCCGGCAGCCCGTTCGGTATCTGCCAATGCCGACTGCGCTTCCGCTACCTGGCGCAGAAGCCGAAGGCGTTCTCGGGCATCGCGTTCCATCTGTCCGTACGCTGCCGCGACCAGTGCAGCGGTGCACAGAGGCCCGAGCAGGGTCACCAATTCGGCACGGCCGGTGACCCGGTAGAACGCGATGCCGGCGAGAACGCCAAGGATCCCGACGAGGGGGTAGGCGATCTTGCTGGGGTACAGACGAATGCAGAGGAAGAGAACAGGGAACGCGCACCACGCGAAACTCGGTGCAAGCCAGACCAACGCTGCCCATGTGCTCAGTACCGGCCACATCCAGAGCCGTTGGCGAACCACAACTCGCGAGGGCACCGTAGCCATGACGGCGTAGAGCAGTGCGAGGACCACGGCCAGGACGAGTACCACCCCGAACCGACCGCTGGTGCCGTGGACCGCGACGTACCGGACTCCCGACGTGGACAGCAGCACGAAGAACGACGCGTGGATCGCATACGCCAACGGACCGCGTAGGCCGAGGTCGGCGTCGGCATTCGCCGTGGCTCCACTGCTCATCCCTCGAATGTTACGGAGTGCGCCTGGCCCTCGTATCAACCATTCGGATGACATCTGGGTAGCCGTAGGGGGCACTGTTCGCCACCCGAGCGCCCGATGTGCGGACCCTCGCCGGGACGCGACGCTGTAGTGGACGGTTTCGAACCACTCGACTGAAAGTGTGCCTATCATGAACCACCGCATTTACACACGACTGCCCCGGACGCTTGCTGTCGCCATTCCGGTTGTCGCGATCCTTGCGAGCGCCGCATGCTCGAGCACCGACACACCCGTGGAGAACCTGTCGAGCACGACGTCGATTTCTGCCACGCAGCAGCCTGCTGCGACCGGAGATTCGGCGGTTGTCACTCAGAATCGACTCAGCGCCGATGCAGCAGTGACGGCTGCCGATGCAGCGCTGGCGAAATGCCGCGCCGACGGTCTCGGCTTCGTCACAGTCTCCGTCGTCGACCGTGCGGGAAATGTCATCGCCATGGTGCGCGGCGACAACGCAGCGCAGCACACGGTAGAGGCATCACGCGAGAAGGCATACACCTCTGCAGCTTTCGGAGCCGACACCAGTGACCTCTCGCAGCGTACCAAAGGCGAAGGATCGACAATCGCCGACCTTCCCGGCACTCTCTTCCTTGCAGGTGGAGTCACATTGAAGGCTGGAACCGGGTCGATCGCCGGTATCGGTGTCGGTGGCGCTCCAGACGGAATGCAGGACCAAGCTTGTGCTGCTGCTGGGCGAGACGCGATCGCTTCGCTGCTCGGCTGAGTGAGCGCAGACAGCGTGCTTCGTGAATTGTGCTTTTCGCCACCTGGATTCGCTCGGCATGACAGTTGTTCGTTTGCTGCGATGACCTCGACTTTGTAACGCCGGAGCCCCCGGAAAGGGACAAACACGTCGACAGTGGAACCGACGATGCACTTACCGGAGCAGTTTCTTCATGCACAGTTTCGGGGAAAGACACAACCTTGCAGAGAATCAAATTCGCGTTGCCCGAACGCAATACACGGCGGGTGCGGGTGCTCCTAGCGGCGTTGTTATCGATACTCCTTCTCGGCGGTATGTTCGGGCCGACCGCGGCGACTGCTTCCCCGGCCCGTGGCGCTAGCCCGGCTCACTCGGCGCCATGGGGCGGATACGACGAGTTGTGGGTCCCGTCTTCGATGGGAAACATCAAGGTTCAGGTGCAGTGGGCCGCGAGGGGCGGCAACGCCGCGTTGTACTTGCTCGACGGTCTTCGCGCGCAAAATGACAGGAATGCTTGGAGTTTCGAAACGAACGCACTCGATCAGTACCGCAACGACAACATTACTTTGGTGATGCCGGTGGGCGGCGAGTCGAGTTTCTACACGGACTGGTACGCGCCGTCGAACTTCAACGCCCAGCCGATAACGTACAGGTGGGAAACGTTTCTGACGCGCGAGCTCCCAGATTTTCTTGCGGGATACGGTGTTTCGCCGACCAACAACGCGATCATCGGGTTGTCGATGGGTGGTAGCGCGGCACTGAACCTGGCTGGGCACCATCGTGATCAGTTCAAGTTCGCGGGCTCGCTGTCCGGGTACATCAACATCTCGGGGCCGGGCATGCGTGAAGCGATCAGGGTAGCGATGTTCGATGCCGGGCGGTACAACGTCGACTCGATGTGGGGCCCGCCGTGGTCGTCAGGCTGGCTTCGCAACGACCCGTTTGTCAACGCGGAATCGCTTCGCGGACTGTCGATGTACATTTCGTCGTCCAACGGAATCCCAGGACCGTATGATCATCCGTCTGCGCCGATCGAGTACTTCCACACGGCGACGGGTATGGGACTCGAGGCGCTCTCGTGGGTTCATGCGCGTGCATTCGAGATTCGCCTGAAATCCTTGGGAATCCCAGCGACGTACAGCTTTCCGCCCGCCGGAATTCACTCGTGGCCGTACTGGTCTGCTGAATTGTGGATGGCCAGAGGACAAATCCTGGACACCATGAACGCCTGGTGAGGCCGTTGTGAGGATCTCTCCGGACTTGCTCTCGAGTGAAAGTCCGGAGAGAACTCGCTCAGAAGGTGATGATTCCGCGAAGATTGCGACCGGCATGCATGTCGGCGAAACCGTTGTTGATCTGGTCGAGGGTGTACCGGTTGGTGATCAGTCCGTCGAGTTCGAGTTTGCCGCTGGTGTAGAGATCGATCATCCAGGGAATGTCGGCGGTGGGATTGGACGCGCCGAACAGGGATCCTTGAATTCTCTTCTGGTACAGCGTGAGTTCCATCAGGCTCACGGGAATTCCGACGTCCGTCATCTTCCCGAGACCGGTGACGACGCATGTTCCGGCCTTGCGGATCGACGAGAATGCCTGCGCGACATGTTCTCCGGTGGTGACTCCGACGGTGACTATGGCGGAATCGGCGCCCTGGCCGTTGGTGAACGAGCGTGCGATGTCGGTGGCTTCCTCCATGGTGGCCACGGCATGGGTGGCGCCCAACTTCAATGCACTCTCGCGCTTGAAAGCGACCGGGTCCACCGCGATCACGTGGGCGGCGCCGGCGTGCGCGGCGCCCTGTACCGCGTTGATTCCGATTCCGCCGATGCCCATGACGATGACGGTCTGCCCGGGATACACCTGAGCGGAGTTGACGGCGGCGCCCCAACCGGTTCCGACGCCGCAGCCGAGCAGGCACAGAGCGTCGAGTGGCAGATGTTTGTCGACCTTCACAGCCGAGAGAGTGCTGACCGTGGTGTATTCGCTGAAGGTGGACAGGCCGCAGGTTTGTGCGACGGGTTGACCGTCGAGGGACATTCTGTAGCTCGAGGTTTCGCCTGGCCTGCTGCCGGTCATGATGGCGGCGCCGTTGTCGCAGAGATTCTGGATTCCGCTTGCACACCAACGACAGCGGCCGCAGGCGGCGAGGAAAGAGAACACGACATGATCACCCTCGGACCACCCTTCGGTGTTCGGCCCGACCTCGACGACGATTCCGGCGCCTTCGTGCCCGCCGCAGATGGGGTAGCGACCTACGCCGTGGTCGCCTCTGGCGATGTGGTCGTCCGAGTGGCACAAGCCGGAGGCGACCATCTTGACGGTGAGTTCGCCGCTGCGGGGTGAGTCGAGTACGAGATCGACCACCTCGTATGCGCCTGGTGCTTGGCGAATGACGGCTCCACGAGTGCGCAAGGTATCTCCTGAGTAAGAGTTGTTCTTCGGCTTCCTCAGTTGTCTACTCGAGAGTTCGAGACGGGCTCGAGATCCGTCTCACTGATCGGACGTTTCGTATCGTTCAGACTCGTCCGGCCGGAGGGCTGCAGAAAGTGGCTGCACATTTGCTCCTTGGCCGGTGGGTTATTACAGGCTAACCCCGACAGGCGAATGCAGAATAAGGAAATAGGGGACAAATCTATTCGTCAGGCATCGTGATGCCGAGTTCTTGCGCCTTTTCGGCGACTGCCTCGGGAAATACGTTCTTGAACAGATAAAGGTCTTGTCCGATCACCCAACCGGGTGCCAACGCCGTCGCATATCTCTCGAAGTATCCGAGTTGCTTTCCGAAAAGGACCAATTCTTCGGGACTCGCAACACCCCACTGTTTACCCAATTGAATCAGCGCGATGATCAGCTCGCTGAGCTTGAGTTCACCCAGATCACGGCCGAGGATCGGAGCTAGCGCAGTGGCGACCTGCATACCGAGTTGGGCGTCGTCGACTTCGTAGTCGGTTGCATAACCCAAGGATCGAATTCCCCGGGCAACGCGGGCGAAATCCCCGTCGATAATCGTCGCGCGGAACATATCGGAGAGGATCGATCGCCATGTTTCCGGAAGAACACCGACAATGCCGAAGTCGAGCATTGCTATCCGGCCGTCGTCGAGAACCCACAGATTCCCGGCGTGTACGTCTCCGTGGAAGGGACCGTGAACGATGACTGATTCGAGCCAGACCTTCACCCCGCGCCGGATCAACATCCGGGCTTCGTCGATTCCGTCGGGGCCGGCGACGAACCGATCGAGCGGAACGCCCCGCATGCGTTCCATACAGATGACTCTGGGACCGCAGTAATCCCAGTAGACCTCCGGCGTCGTGACTCCTTTGTTGTCGCCGAACGCACTGATGTTGTTCCGGAAAGTGGTTTGCCGGTCGGCCTCGACCGCGCTGTTCAATTCCGTCATCGTGGCATTGTGCAGATCGCGAATGATAGCGGTGGCATTGGCAATTCGAAGGAATTCGACAAACTTCTCGAGGATGTTCGCACCCCAATATGCCGCCCGCAGGTCGATCAGCATGCGCGCATAGATGTCCGGGCGCTGGATCTTGATGACTGCCTCTCGGCCGTCGTGCAGAACGCACGCGTGTACCTGCGCAACCGATGCGGCCGCGAGAGGCGCGTCGTCGAATTTCGCGAACAGTTCGTCCACGGAGTAACCGAGGTCCTCCTGTACGACTCTTCGGGCCTGCTCGGCAGGGAAGGACGGAACGTCGTCGAGGCAACGCAGGCATGCATTGGCGACCGGGGCCGGGAACAGGCCGGACGACGACGCGACCAGTTGGCCGAGCTTGACGAAGGTGGGACCCAGTGCGATGAAGCCGTCGACCATCCCGTCGGAGGCAGCATCCGCCCAGGTGCGTCCACGCTTGCGGAAAGGCCACACGATCAGCGCCAACATGATGGACGTCGACAGCACGACGGCGATGATCGCGGAACGCCACAACTGGGCGAGGCCGAAGCGTTCGAGGTCCGGCATGCGGACTTCGAGGGCAGTGGCGGGCACTCCTGACGAGTACGGCCCGACAGGTCGCGTTGGATCCAGCACAGCTCTCCCTCGTTCAACGAGCGCATCCAGCATTTTGCCGTGAGATCACTTACGCGACCCCTTCCGTTAGTCAGTATGCCAAGTCACACATAACTGCCGGAACCGCCTACGCATTCAGCCTACGATCGGTGAATGCGTGAGCACTTGATCCCGATCGGCGAGGTTGCAAAATCGTTCGGAATCGCGGCGTCGACCTTGCGGTATTACGAGGTTGAAGGACTGCTGTCCGCGCGGTCGCGAACTGGCGGCAAACGCTGGTACGGGCAGCGTGAGCTGCGCCGGCTGGCATTGATCCGGATGTATACCGAGACTGGGATGTCCTTGGACCAGGTGCGCTCCTTCATCGAAACCGACACCACGTCTGAGCAGTTCTCCACGGTTCTCGCGGATCAAGTGTCGACACTCGAGGCGCAGATCGCCGCCGCTACACGAGCGAAACTAATTCTCGAGCATCACCTGACGTGTCGGCTGGAGCGTCCGATGCAGTGTCCGTGGTTGCTCGAGCAACTCGACATTCGCGTCGAATCGGCCCTTGACTTCAAGTTGACTTGAACCTCCATAGTTAGGGCGCACTTACCGCCCTATTCGGAGGTTGACCATGTCGACACGACGATGGCTGCCGCTCATCGCCGCATGCATCGGAACTTTCTTGTTACTGACGTACGCCACGATCACAACGATCGCGGTGCCGGCTATCGCAGTCGGTTTGGACGGCAGTACGGGTGCGATGTCCTGGGTCGTCGACGCCTACACGCTGGCTCTTGCCGCGCTTCTTGTGGGCATGGGCGCACTCGGTGATGCTTGGGGACGCAAACGCCTCTACATCTGCGGCCTGGTCGTGTTCCTGGTTGCGACGGCCGTGTGCGCTGTTGCTCCGGACGTCACGGCTCTGGTCGCAGCTCGTGGCGCGCAAGGAATTGCCGGTGCGGCGATGTTCGCGACGCTCCTGCCTCTGCTCGGCGACGCATATTCGGGACGTGATCGTCACGTCGCCTTTGCCGCGTGGGGCACCGTCGCCGGATTGGCGGCAGGAATCGGGAATATTGCAGGAGGGCTGCTGACGCAGTTCTTCGACTGGCGTGCGGTCTTTTATTTCGGAATCCCCGTGGCCGCAGTGGCGCTCGCACTGGCTGTGTTCTGTTTCGCCGACAGTGAGCGCGGCGACGACAATATCGACTGGGCCGGAATGGTTTTGTTCACCCTCGTTGCCGTTGCCGGGGTTCTCGGCGTGACGTGGGGCGGCGACATCGGGTGGGCTTCGTCGTCGACAGCTCTTGCCTTCCTCATTGCAATCGGTGCGCTGACGGCATTTGTGTCCTGGCAGCGTCGAAGCAGCAGTCCGATGCTCGATCCGGCCTTGTTCCGATCCCTGAAATTCGGCGGAGTTCTCGTCGCTGCTTTCGGGTACTACCTTGCGGCTTACGGCCCGCTCGTAGTTCTATCACTGTGGCTGCAGAACGGGTTGGAACTGTCGGCGTCGACGGCCGCACTTGTGCTCTCGATTCAACCGCTCGCTTTTGTCCTCGTATCGGCGCTGGGTGGATCACGGCTTCAGCGAGTCGATCTTCGATTTTCGCTCGGATTCGGGACGATCCTCTGCGGAATCGGTTGCCTGGCCATGTTGTACGTTCTCGTCACGCCGATCTGGCCGGCGCTGATCGCCGGACTGATTCTGACCGGTGTCGGTTCGGCCATGGTGTCACCGGTGTTGCCGAATGCCGCGATGTCGGACGCCCCGGCAGAGCGCGCCGGGACGGCTTCGGCAACAGCCAACTCGTCGCGCCAATTCGGGCTTGCTGCCGGAATTGCTTTGTGCGGCTCGCTCTTCGTCGGCTCGGACGAGTTTGCCTTGCTATGGCCGTTGATCGTCTGTGCCGGCGTCGGAATGCTCACGGGTTTTGGATCGATCCTTCTCTTTTCTCGTTCGCCAACTCCTGCAACAGTTCAACCAATCGCCGAAAGGGCACACACATGACCACGCTGTTCACTCCACGACCGCACAGGCGTCTCGAGATGGACTGGAATCGCCGCAAGTTCTTCGGCGCTGCAGCAGGATTGGCTGCTGCGCTGGCAGCGGCCGGTTGCTCGCGTTCGGATGCAGACGCCGGGGGTGAAGGCGATGCAGGCTGGTCCTTCACCGATGATCGCGGCAATCTGATCGAATTGGATTCACCGCCAAGGACATTTGTCACCTACACCGGTATCGCGGGCGCTCTGTGGGATTACGGACTGGTGCCTGTCGGTGTTTTCGGGGCGCTGACACGATCACCGGGATCAACGGACACCAGCATCTCCGGCAATTTGGATTTCTCGAAGACCGACATGGTCGGGCAGCTCTGGGGACAAGTGGAACTCGAGAAGGTCGCTGCGCTGGAGCCGGACGTCGTCATAGTCCCTCAGTTGCGTGGTTCAGCACTACTCGACGAGGCGAACTTGGATGCGGTGAAAGGCTTGTCGACAGTACTGTTCGTGGAAACGGCAGCAGGAACCATCGACAGAACCGTGCAAGAGATCGTGGAACTGGCCGTGGAACTCGGGGCGGACCAGGATATGGAGGCTCAGCGAAAAGACTACGACGCTGCGCGTGCGCGGATCTCCGAAGTTGCTTCTTCGCTGAATAATTCACAGGTTTTGTTCGCTTCCGCAGATCCGGACACGATTCGTGTCAGTCGTTCGGGATTCCCGATCCTCGCGGACCTGGCGGGATTGGGCCTTGCCGTCGTCGATCCGGCCGAGGGGTCGTCGGTCTACGTCGAGAAACTGGCTTGGGAGATGGCGGACCACTATCCGGCCGACATGATCTTCCTCGACGATCGCCCGTCCAGTTTGCAACTGGATACACTCGGCACCGATCCTGCGTGGTCCAACTTGCCCGCGGTGAAGGCGGGGAAGATCGGGACCTGGAATCCGGAACCCGTGCTCAGTTATGCCGGGATCGCCCGTACGTACAACGATCTGGCGGACCAGCTGCTGGCATTCTCACATTCCTGACCGCCGCGTCGTCTACGACATATGGACCTTTTCACCGATCTGTCTGCTCGAGTTGATTCCCTCGATTGGCCTGCGCTGAGCGAGGGAATCAACTCCAGTGGGTGTGCCCAGACCACACCGCTACTCGACAAATCGGAGTGTCGCGAAATCGCTTCCTGGTACTCGGACGTCGACCGGTTTCGAAGCACGATCGACATGGCTCGGTACCGCTTCGGGCAAGGGGAGTACCGATACTTCGGTGATCCGGTACCCGAGCCGATCACCGCTATGCGAGCGGCTTTCTACCGGCAGCTTCTCCCGATCGCGCGGGAGTGGGCGTTCAAGCTGGGGGATAGCGCTCCGTGGCCGGACACTTTCGAAGAATGGATCGATCAATGCCACAACGCCGGCCAGAATCGGCCTACCCCGATTCTCCTGTCCTACGGATCTGGTGACTGGAATGCACTGCATCGAGACCTGTACGGAGAGTTGGTGTTTCCCTTGCAAGTCGTGATCGGGCTCGACAGACCTAGCATCGATCACACCGGGGGAGAGTTCTTGCTCGTCGAACAGCGGCCGCGCGCCCAGTCGAAAGGGACTGTCACGGTACTTGAACAAGGTCACGCATTGATCTTCACCACGCGGGATCGGCCGGTCCAGAGTTCGCGTGGGTGGTCCAGAGCCCCTGTGCGACATGGTGTCAGCGTGGTGCACTCGGGCACGCGTCGAACGTTGGGATTGGTGCTTCACGATGCCGAATAGGACGTACATACTCCGCGACGCCCGCAACAAACCCTACGAGAGTTCGACGCCCGGTGCGCTTGGCGGGCACCGGAAAACGAAGATCTACGGCCGACTCGACTGTCGAGGGGCGGCGCAGGCAATCGCGCGTGGTGGCTATGTCGCCAGTCGAGTGTTCTTCGCGGACGAGCCGACCGCGATTGCGGCCGGCTATCGCCCCTGCGCTGTCTGCATGCCCGAAGACTACGCAGCGTGGAAGGCGGGCTTTACGCGCCGAAGCGGTCGCGGTACTCCTTCGGAATGAGCGGCTTCTCTCCGCGTACCTTCAGCTGCTGGACAGCCCAGGTATTACCGTCGGGGTCCGAGAACCCGAAGAAAGTGCCACCGTCACGCTCGTCGAAGACAGTGACCTCGCTGGCATCGACGCCGCGGTCGATGAGCTCCTGCCGAGCCGCTGCAGCGTCGGCAACCACCAGCTGCAAGCCTTTCAGTGAACCAGGGGCCATCTCGGTTTGCGACGGCAGGTTGCCGATGACGATGGAGCAGCCCGAACCTCGTGGCGTGAGCTGGGCAACCGTCATGTGTTCGTTCACGGTGTGGTGGTCGAGGTCGAAACCGACTTTGTCGCGGTAGAACTCGATCGAACGGTCGAGGTCGCTGACGGGAACGACGACTACTTCGAGGGTCCAGTCCATGAAACTGCCTTTCACTGCGGAGGTTCTGGCAAGCAGGTGGTCAGAGTTGCGTGACGATCTTGTCCAGGCGTTCGTAACCTTCGGTGACGCCGAGTTCCATATTGCTCTCGATCATTCCGTCCCGCGCTTCGAGGCTCGGATACACGGAATGGCCGGAGAGCCGGGTGCGTCCGTTGCCCAGGTCCTCGAACGTGATCGATTCGATGCTGACCACGTCGGGAAATCCCTCGTATTCGAACGTCTGGATGGCAAAGTCGTTCTCGCGAACGACGTGAAACACGCCGTTGAACCGGAACTCTTCTCCCTCGGGGTTGCGATGAACGTACTTGTACCGGCCGCCGCTGACGAACTCGTATTCGTCGATCTCCATCTCGTATCCGTTGGGGCCGAGCCACTGCTTGACCAGTTCGGGATTCGAATGAGCTGCGAAGACGGCACTGACAGGTGCGTCGAACTCGCGGGTGATGTCGATGAACGGCACGCCCTCAGGAGCCGTGATGGTGACGGGATTGGTGGTAGCCATGGCTAAGTCTCCTTCTGTGTGGTGCTGAGTAGGTGATCGAGCTTGCGGAACTGTTGTTCGTGGATCAGTCGATAGCGGTCGATCCAGGCCGTCAAAGCCTCGAGAGTTGCGGCGTTGAGATGTACCGGCCGCCTTTGGGCTTCGCGGCTGCGAGTGACCAAACCCGCGGCCTCGAGTACCTGAATATGTTTGGAGACGGCCTGTTTCGTGATCTCGAATGGCTCGGCCAACTCGTTGACCGTTTGGGGACCGGTGCTCAGGCGGGCGATGATCCGCCGTCGTACCGGGTCGGCGAGCGCCATGAACGCTTTGTCGAGACGCGCGTCTGCCCCTGGATCCACGATCACTTGTCAACCATCTCCTTTATCAACCAATCTGTTGATTACGATACGAGCCCGTGCGGACGGTGTCAATGCTTCGGAACCGATTAGCGTGGAAACCATGAACGCTCTGATTCCTCGGCCACGATTGGAAGTGGCGCCGGGGGCGATCCTCGTTCCGGATTGGCTCGGCGTCGAACAGCAACGCACCTTGGTGGCCGAGTGTCGACGGTGGGCTACCGCGCCCGTGCCGATGCGCTCCGCTGTTGTTCCTGGTGGGCACAAGATGTCGGTGCAGACAGTCTGTCTCGGTTGGCATTGGCAGCCGTACAAGTACACCCGCACGGCCGACGACGTGAACGGTGCGCCTGTCGCCGCGGTGCCCGACTGGCTCGTCGACCTAGGCCGTACCGCCGTTGCCGCTGCCTACGACGACCCGAGTGAGGGGGAGAGGTACGCACCCGACACCGCGCTGATCAACTTCTACGACGAGAGCGCTCGCATGGGTATGCATCAGGACAAGGACGAGCGCTGCAACGCTCCCGTCGTCTCGCTGAGTGTCGGGCAGAGTTGTGTCTTTCGGTTCGGGAATTCCGAGAACCGGAACAAGCCGTACACCGACGTCGAATTGCACTCGGGTGATCTCTTCGTGTTCGGCGGAGAGTCGCGGTTCGCGTATCACGGTGTGCCGAAAGTTATTGCAGGAAGTAGTCTTCCGGGAATCGGTCTGCCATCGGGAAGGCTGAACATCACCCTGCGAGTAACCGGAATGTTCTGAGTTTCAGGCTGATTTCGGCCCAGTAACTAACAAGCGGCCGATGTCGATTCGCTCGCGAATAGGGACGATCGGTGGCCAGCACTCGAAGAAGAAACGGGCATTCAATTTGTCGGCATCCCAAGTCATTCTGAGATAGCCGCCAACTGTGGTCATTAGCTAAGACATCAATCTTCGGTAAATCCGTCCAAATGGTCTCGTTTCATGCCAAGATCAACTGATGACCTTTCACGCTGAACGAGAAGGAGATTCGATGCGTTCGATCACACGAGCGGCCCTCATCGGTGCTGCAGCTCTTCCGTTGGCAATGGCCGCTCCCTCGCTGGCCTCAGCTTCCACCGCTGCCGACGTCACCTTCGCCTACAGTGCTTCCGACTCGACCGTGAGCAACACCATCACCAACAATTCGGGCGGAGCTCTGCAATGCAGCACCTCGCTCGGGAACGCGCCCAGCGGAGTGCTGCCACCGATCGAAGTGACGATGGGTCCGGGACAGACGATCTATGAGAGCGGTGTGATCCCCACCGGCACAACAGTTCAGACGATCAACGATATCCCGTACGGCTCCTACGTCGTCCTGGCGTCCTGCAGCAGCGTCGATGAACCGACGAGCATGTGGGTATCGGACTATCCAGGACTCGAGCCCTACCTGGCGATGTTCCCGTACACCACTTACGCGGTGCAACAAGCATCCTGGGTGGTCTCACTGCCCAGCGCTGGTGCGCCCACACCAGCCCCTGGCGTGAACTTCGGGAGCTGACACCGGCAGCGGAACTGTAGACCGTCGCCGTCGTTGGCGTCTGCGTCGGCGGGGCCAGGATGCCAGCAGACATTAATTTTCGGCCTCGTAGAATGCGGCCCGTGAACGAACTCTGGCTGGGCGGCTACTGCGCTGGGCCGCTTGTCCGCAGTGCCTCGCTCGACAGTTCAGGGTGGTGAGACTTGGTTGCCACCTGCCCGAGGAAAGCGGTGCAGTGCCCTCGAAGTCGACTTCGCCATTCCCGTCACGTTCACATCGCCTCAAAAGGGTTGTCCCCAAAGATGCATGGCGACTGCGCATTAGGTCATTTTCATTGCGCAGGATGGTCCGGACAGCGAACTGAAAGGTTTGGTAGGCGGCAGTTTTGGGTGAGAGTGAGCTTTGTGTCATCAGTACAGGCTCGATCGAAACCAGTGATCGAGGCTGATCATGTCTATCTTGTGCATGTCGAGACCTAGCTGGGCAGCAACTTTCACTGCGTCGGCGCGGGGGATAGAGTTCTGGGGCCGAGTCCAGTTGGTCTCCCGCGCATGTTGCTCGAGAAGGTCGATGACTGTCCGTGGGACAGGCTCGTTGACGTGAAGTGTTGAGCCGTAGCGAAATTGCTGTTCTATCGACAGTTTGCAGATAGATCGGGCGAGTAGGTCTACGTCGACTACTGACAGGATGGCGTTACCGTCGTCGATGATCGAGTCGAGTCGAGAGACAATTCGCGTCAGTGTCGGCAGAAACCATCTGTCGCCGGATCCGTACACGAGATGGGGCCGGATGACCAGGCCTCCGGCGTCGCGCACGAACTTCTCGGCGAGAGCGCGCGTGCGACTGGCAGGTGAGAGGGGTTTGAGAGGTACGCCGTTGACCGGCAAGTCTCGAAACGGGCCTGGCCCGTACACAGCCGCGGTGCTGATGTAGAGCAGCCGTTCGACGCCGACGGCGGCGGCGATCGACGCAACGTTCCGTATGCCGTGTTGGTTGACGTGAACGCACTGTTGTTCGTCGTCGCCCACGTACGACACGCAGCAGATGACGGTAGACGCCTGGCTCATTGCACCTCGTAGAGAGGCGCTGTCGTTGATGTCGCCGATAGTGGCGGCAATTCCTTTGCGGCTGAGTCGTTTGGCTGCGCTGTCCGTGCGCACGAAACCGATTGCAGCGTTTCCGCCCCGGGAAACCAGTTGTTTCATCACCGCTGAGCCGATGAAACCAGTGGCCCCGAGTACCAGAGTCGTCACGGTGTGTCCGTGTCGAGAGCGTTGCTGCCGGGTCTTTCGACGTATCGTTGAGATTCATTCCGTCGGCAACGAGAGCTGGTTAGATCATGCAGGAGCGTGCTGTCCTCACGCGCCAGGCCGTCATTTTGGGTGCTGCGAAGAGCTTCGAGAAGTTCGGGTACTCCGCCAGTTTGGGTACGATCTTGCAGCACGGGGGTGTGTCCAAGGGCGCGATGTATTTTCATTTCGCGTCGAAGGAGGAGCTTGCGCACGCGGTCATCGCAGCGCAGCACGGTATGGCGATGGAGGGTACCCGGCGGGTTGCTGCGCATTCCGACATCGCGGTCGAAACCCTGGTGCTCGTTTCGCAGGAGATGGCTCGGCAGCTTGTGACCGAGCCCATCGCGCGAGGTGGCATGCGGTTGACGATGGAGATCGGCAGTATTCAAGGTCCTATCGAACAGCCGTACCTCGATTGGATCGAGGCTATCAAGCAGGTGGCAACCCAAGCAGCTGAAGCCGGCGATATCGTCCCGGGTACCGATATCGACGCATTGGCTCGATTTGTGGTGGGGTCGTTCACCGGAGTGCAGATTCTCTCGGAAATGCTGACGGGCAGAACCGATCTGTACGAGCGGTTGAGTCAGATGTGGAATTTGGTGCTGCCAACGATTGTCCGCGAGGACAAGTTGGCGTACGTCATGCAACTGGCGGCGCTTGCGCCGAGAGAGTGGGAACCTCCGAGCGTTTGACGTGGATGACGCGACGAGAAGAACGTGTTCGTTCCCTCTCATAATTGGTCCGCAACTGTAAGTTCAAGTTCCGCGGTGGTTTCCAGTTCTTGAGTGAACCGAACTCGGTGCGCATGGCCTGACGCGTCAAGGGGGGTCGTTGACACCTCGCACGGCGTTTCCCATTCAGTGAACCTCGGAAAGACCGCCGAGAGTGAGGCGATCTTTGTTGCTGGGTTGCCGATGTGGAATCGGACCGCTTGTCGGGCGGCCTCGAAAAGAATCATTCCTGGGATGTGGTCGACGGGGTGGTCGAAAAGGGAGTGGTTGCGCGGATCGGGAGTGCAGAACATCGTGTGCCGAGCAGGATCAGTGCTGATGAGCACATCTCCATCGGTCAGGCGTCCGACTCGCTCCGATCCGACTACCGCGGTTCCGGAGGGAACGACGCGCCGGCTCGGGCGGTGGTCTTCTCGTCCTTGCCGAATTCGACGATATCCCTCGGGGCTGACTCCTCGCGCAACAGCGTTGCATCTGGCGACGTGCCGGGTGCCCTCGCTGAGGACCCCGGACACTTCAACGCCCGAGACCGCTCCGTCACGATGGGTGAGTTTTTCCACGGTCATCGAGAAACTCAACGGCTCCGCTACTGGTTTCACGTCGAGTGTATCCAACATCTCGAAGCTGAATGTTTCCATGAGGAACTTGTAGTGCAGTGGAATGTCGTATCGGGTGTGGCACAGAAGCACCACTGCCTGTCGGAATGCTTCTGCCACCCCGAGCGGATCGTGTTGCTCGCTCGATGCGTCGAATATCCGGTGCGAGACCGGGAGCTGCACAGCAACCTGGTACGCCGAGTCCGATTCGATCCGGTAATCCGTCAAGAAAACCTCGGCAACAGCATGTCTGTGGACGAGATGGCGCGGCACTGTGCGTGTGTATTCCATTGATTGAATGCACCTTTCGATGTTCACTCGTGTCTTCGATGTCGTGTAGGACCCAATGTTCGACGTCCGGGCACGTCGTCGAATCGTCAAAATTGACTATCTTTGCGAACTTCGAGTTCGATCGGGTTGAGCACCCATCTCAATGAGTGCGTCTGGGACACTTCCGGTTAGAAGCGTCCGATCCGAAGCTCGAGTGGGTGTCTGCGTGCGTCGTGACCAGAGCGGCGGAGCATCGCGCAGGCCTCCAGCTGAGAGTGCACCCCAAGCTTCTGCAAGATGCTTCGGATGTGGGCGCGAACCGTGGTCGGTGCAATGTGGGCGGTTCGAGCAATCAAGTCGACATTCGAACCGCCGTAGAGAAGTCCCACGATTTCGAATTCGCGATCGGTGAGACTGCCTATTCGTGCGGTTTCTTCGGTACGCAACCGGATGCGTTGTACGAGAGCGGAGTTGTCGTGTGCAGGCTGAGTGGAGTTGGGGTTGAGGGCGGCCTGCAGCTCATCGAGCAGCGATGGGAACGGTAGTTGAGAGTTGAGCGCGGTGTGGGCGCCCGCTGCCAGCCCCCGAATCATCGAGCGGCCGCCACTGAGATCGCCGACCAGGACCGATCCCTCGAGTGCGGAGAGCTCCTTCACCTGCCAGTCGATGCCCCCGAGTGGTAGGAGAACAATCGCTCTACCGTGATCGCTGGTGTGGTGCTGTAACAGTTTCATGTCTGCGGTTTGTGGCCCGGAATCAGCCCTGGTGCTGATTCCGGCAACGATTGCACTGGCGAACCCTCGATCGCTATGAGTGGTGTACACGGTGACTGTGCTGGAGTGTGTCATAGCGACTACATGACCGGTGGGGGTCGAGTCCGCCCGTTCTCGTCGCTGCGAAACCAAAACCGTTGCTTTCAGCGTGGTTTCGTCAGCGGGCTAGTTATCGCAGTGACCTCTCCACTGATGCGTACGAAGGTTACGGCGATATCGCAGTTGCCCGTCCGCCCATGGAAACTCGCGTGTTCGACGCGTCATCTAGGCGAATAGAGTGTGGTACCTCCGGGGCCACGTAAAAGCTCGCCTAGATACCTGGTTGTGAACCCTCGAATTATGTTAGGGCGCTGAATATTTGGGCGATGGGTATCTCGCGTAGACGAGCTATCGGACCTTTCCGCCGATGACGTGAACGACACCCCGGTGGCTCAAGGCATTCAGCCGTCTCGGTCGAGTTACCGTGAGGCCGGTGCGTCGCACCTCAATGTTCCGTACTTGGTCGGGTCGAGATATTGACTGTTACCGACAGTTGCACATACCCTGTTCATTGGCGCTGACCTTAGGGAACCCGGCCTGAACCGGCCGATCGTTCTCGGCCACTGCCGACGCCAGAAGTAGCTTCGCGACGACCTACGAAACGAGTTTCCTCATGACACAGCATGTCGACGTACTGATCATCGGCGCTGGCTTGTCCGGAATCGGCGCGGCTTGTCACCTCATTCGTGAGCAGACCGGAAGCACTTACGCGATCCTCGAGCGCCGCGAGAACATCGGTGGCACCTGGGACCTGTTCAAGTACCCAGGCATCCGTTCGGACTCCGACATGCTCACCTTCGGATTCGGTTTCCGTCCGTGGATCGGCACCAAGGTGCTCGCGGACGGCGCCAGCATCCGTGACTACGTGGAGGAAACCGCCAAGGAATACGGCGTCACCGATCACATCAACTTCGGCCGCAAGGTCGTGGCAATGGACTTCGATCGCGCGACTGCTCGGTGGACCGTGACCGTCCTGGTCGAGGCGACGGGTGAGACCGAGACGTGGACCGCGAACGTCCTCGTCGGCGCCTGTGGTTACTACAACTACGACAAGGGTTACCGCCCCACCTTCCCCGGTGAGGACGACTTCCGCGGTCGGATCGTGCACCCGCAGCACTGGCCGGAGGATCTCGATTACACCGGCAAGAAGGTAGTGGTCATCGGGTCCGGTGCCACCGCGATCACACTGATCCCGTCGATGGCTCCCACGGCCGGCCACGTCACCATGCTGCAGCGCTCACCCACGTGGATCCAGGCGCTGCCCTCCGAGGACCCCGTTGCAGTGGGTCTCAAGTTCGCGCGCGTTCCCGACCAGATTGCGTACAAGATCGGTCGAGCCCGCAATATCGCGTTGCAACGCGCCAGCTTTCAGCTCTCACGCACCAACCCGAAGCTGGCGAAGAAGCTGTTCCTCGCACAGATCCGCTTGCAGCTCGGCAAGAACGTGGACCTGAGTCACTTCACCCCCAGCTACAACCCGTGGGATCAGCGCCTGTGTGTGGTTCCCAACGGGGACCTTTTCAAGGTGCTCAAGAGTGGAAAAGCCGACATCGTCACGGACCGTATCGCCGAGTTCACCAAGAAGGGGATCTTGACCGAGTCGGGCCGCGAACTCGAGGCCGACGTCATCGTCACGGCGACCGGCTTGAACGTGCAGATCCTGGGCGGGGCGAGCATGAGCATTGACGGCGAGCCGGTCAAGCTCAACAAGACCGTCGCTTACAAGAGCGTTCTCTACTCCGACATTCCGAACTTCCTGATGATCCTCGGCTACACCAACGCATCGTGGACGCTCAAGGCCGACCTGGCCGCGTCCTATTTGTGTCGCGTACTCAAGATCATGCGTAAGCGCGACTATACGACTTTCGAGGTTCACGCCGAACCCGAGGACTTCGCGGAAGAATCTCTCATGGGCGGAGCTCTGACCTCGGGCTACATCCAGCGCGGCGACGGAGAAATGCCGCGTCAGGGTGCCCGCGGTGCGTGGAAAGTGGTCAACAATTACTACCGCGACCGCAAGCTGATGCACGACGCCGAGATCGAAGACGGCGTGCTGCAGTTCAGCAAGGTCGATATGGCTGTCGTGCCTGATAACAAGGTCGCCAGCGCATAGTCGACTCCACCTGAGGCGAACCGGTCGCACCACTGGGGACGTCGGCGAATGGGCTGGAGATGTTGCGTCGACGTACCCGATCGCGTCACGGGGTTTGTGATCGGTGAGTTCGCTTCCGCATTCGTCGGTTGTGTACCACCACGGGAAGAACATAGGCAGCGACAATGATCGCGGCAAGCAGTCCGAGGTAGAGGTAGGGCCAGGTCCATCCCGCTGCTCGTATGGCCAGCAACGATCCGCCCATGATCAAGGGCATCCCGGCCCCGGCGAGCAGGTCGACGTCACGGGGCGACACGGGTGGGTTTCCGAGCAAGGGTACGCGGCTGTCAGAGTTTTCTCTGATCGTGCGCATCACTGATATGCAGTAGAGGGCGGCGCCGGCGATCGCGATCGCCGCGCCAAGTGCAACTTCGACGACGCCGGTTCTCGTGGACATCAATGCGTAGGCAAACACGCCCACCGTTCCCAATGTGACCGGTGCCGACTTCCAGATCGGCGTCGACGTATGGGTGTCGGCGGGAACACTCACCGAGCGCATCGGTTCGAGAGGCTCCATCAGCTCAGCGTGCCATGTGCTGCTCGGGAAACAAACTGCTTGTGCCGTTTCTGGCAGACTCCGGCTGCCTGGACTGGATGTCGGGACCCCTCACTACGATTCTCGTCGTGACCGATTACGACGATCTCGACATGTTCGGTGGCCTCGACGCCTCCTCCCTGCCGCTCCGCCAGCAGCAGATTCTGATGACCATCCGGGATCTCGTGGCTGCCAACGGGTGCACGCCGAGTACCAGGCAGATCGGAGACGCGGTTGGTCTGCGCTCGACCTCGACGGTGTCCAAGCACCTCAAGAGCCTTGAAGATAAGGGTTTCCTCCGCCGGGGAGCGGCCATGGCTCGGCAGTTAGACGTGCGGCCTTTCCTGGTGGGCGCGAAGGAACAGCCGTCGTCGAACACCGTGACGGTTCCGGTGGTCGGCGACATTGCCGCCGGCGCGCCGATCCTCGCGGAAGAGCACACCGACGAGGTACTCGCGCTTCCTCGCGAGCTCGTCGGTTCCGGTACGGTGTTCGGTCTTCGGGTGCGTGGTGAGTCGATGGTCGACGCAGCTATCTGTGACGGTGACGTCGTCGTGGTGCGCCGCCAGGACGAGGCCCATTCCGGTGAGATCGTCGCCGCGATGATCGACGGGGAGGCCACCGTGAAGGTGCTCCGTCGCCGCGACGGCCACGTTTATCTCGAGCCTCGCAATCCCGCGTACAGCGTCATCGACGGCGACCGAGCGGCCATCTTGGGCAAGGTTGTTTCCGTGATGCGACGTATCTGAGGGGTGTCCGGTCTCAGCTACGGTTGGCGCGAAGACCGTCTAGAAGTTGATCGGTATGCGACGTGCTGATTCAGCTCAGATGCGTTACCGCCCAGGCTACCTGGTCTCCACCTCGTCGCTTCGCCCGATACATCGCGTTGTCGGCATCGGCAAGAATCCGATCGATGGTTCCCGAAGCGTCCGGGATTGTCGAAGACAGCCACACGCTGGCTCCGACGCTCACGGAAATCGACTGTCGGCCGGCGGGGCGCGATATCGAGTGGTGGATGTTCACCACGGTTTGTTCGATGCGACGTGGCTCGACAGGCATGAGAATCACGAACTCGTCGCCACCCGTCCGCGCAACCAATCCGACCTCTCCGACGACCGAGTTCAATCGTCGACCCACGGTCACCAGCATCCGATCGCCTTCTGCGTGACCCAGTTTGTCGTTGACGCTCTTGAACGAATCGACGTCGATTACTATCGCAAGGACTACGTGTCCCCGGAGTTCTTCGACATCGAACAGTTGGTGCCAGACGTTGTGCAGCCCACGCCGATTCAGAGCAGCGGTGAGCGGATCTCGCCAAGCGTGTCGCGCGTCGTCGGTCAAATACAGGACGAGAAAATGCACGGTCATCGCGGCTGATGCGATAACACACCCGATGACCAATCCGGTGGACACCGAAAGCGAGGAATCGGTATCCGGATCGGTTACCGCCCGAATTGTCAGTAGTGCTACGACCAGCAGTGCGCCGGCGATCTGTGCCGTGACTATCCGGGGGCTGTGAAACACCGACGAATAGTTCGCGACGACCACGAACAGCACAGCACCGGTCAGTGCCAGGAAGCTCGCATGGATTCCGGCGAGCAGGATCAAGGACAAACAGATGTTGGTGAGCGCAATGAAGCGAACGGATTGTCGGTGGCTCGGCCAGGATCGTCCGAACGACCAACGAATCATGCAGTACAGCGCGATCACGCATGCTGTCCCAGCAGCGAGTCGTTCAGGGACTTCGGTCGCGCCGCCCTTCACGAATTGAGCCAGTACTGCGAGTGCGACGAACACAGCACACCAGAAGGTGACGACGACCCTGGCTGTCCCCAACATCGATCGAGCAGCCAGAAACCTGGGGAACCACTCGCCGTCGTACGCAAGGGACCACCAGCGACGCAACAGTCCCGTTGTCTGACGGATATTCTGCCCCAAACCCGCAGCGCCACTGACTCCCATGAAACCCCCTCCGAGATCCTGCGAAAATTCCCGGAGGCTTCTTCGTCAAGATTTGATCCCCGAACAAGGTACCCGATAGTTGAAAGACGCATTAATGCATCGTGAGGCGTAGACAACTCTAGGGCGAGATCGGTTCGGTCAGGATCTTTCTGAGGGCTGGAAGATCCAGGGTTGCAGCAAGATCGGCAATCGTGACCCCCGACAATGATGCGCGCCAGGCTTTTTCGGCGTCAGCCATGACTTTGGCTATTCCGCAGGCGGAACGGCACTGCTCGGGTGGAGTGGCGAGGATTCCTTGCTGCCGAATCTCCGTGCACCGGAACGCAGGTTCGGTGCCGTCAATCGCCTGTACGACGTCGAGAACCGTGATGTTCTCGGGAGCTCGGGTGAGAACGTACCCGCCGTCTCGGCCCTCGGTCGGATTGACCAGACCGGCGTACGCGAGCGCTCGCAGATGCTTCGCCAGGTATGTCTTCGACACCCCGTGAAGTTCGGCGAGTCTGGCTGTGGGTACCGGCCCCTTGGACTGGCTCAGAACCACACAGCAGTGGAGTGACCACTCCACGCCTCCGGAAAGCCTCATGATTGGACTCTATCGACGCCGCGGAAAGCGGTGCGGATCGGACATCGGTCGAGGGTGTACGTCAGGCCTTCTCGGCAAGCCACGCGTCGTATGTTGTCGGCGCAATCCATGCATCTGCACCGGGCGTCGGGGTAAGTGCCGAGTTGTCGAGTTTCGCGCCGAAGTAGCCGGCCTCGGGATCGGAGATCACCGAACGGTTGTCGCCGGTGACGATGAACAGGCGCCGGACCAGTTCGTCGATGTCCAGCGGTTCGGGCCCGGCAATCTCGACCGTGCCGTTTTGCGGCGCGGCGGTCACTACCTCGGCGACGTGGGACACGACGTCTCGAGACGCGATGGGTTGCAGATGTCCCGGCGTTGCGTGGACGGCGCCGTCGGTGGTTCCCGCGTCGGCGATTCCGGCGACGAACTCGAAGAACTGGGTCGGGCGGACGATCGCGTTAGGGGATCGGGCCGGCTTTGACCAGGTCTTCCTGGGTGACCTTGGCTCGCATGTACCCGGAATCGGGCAGTCGATCGGCACCCACGATGGACAGAATGACGTGGTGCCCGACGCCTGCCTTCACTTCGGCGGCGAGGATGTGGCCGGTTCCGTCACGGAACAAGGCCAAGACGTCCTCGTCCGACCAGGACGGGGAATTGGTCAGATCCACGACGACGTCGGCGCCCTCGACGGCTTCGGCGATACCCATGCTGGTGGTGACGTCGATCCCGTCGGCGCGACCGAGTGCCTTCACGTCGTGCTCGGCGTCAGCGAGCCCCGCGGCGACCTGGCTTCCGATGAGCCCGCTCCCGAAGATGACGATCTTCATGATGTTCTCCTTACTTGGATAAGTCATGTCCAAGTATGCTCGGACACAACTTATCCAAGTCAAGAGTTGTCCGGTCAGCCGAAGAGTTCGGCGGCCAGTGCTTCGTAGGTCGCGAGCGGATCACCTTCGGCGGGAAGTGCTTGGATTGCAACGTGATCGGCGCCTGCTGCGACATGCTCGCGAAGCCGATCCGCGATGGACTTCGCGGTACCGCGCGCAACCAGAGCGTCGATGACGCGATCGTTTCCCTCGTTGGCCAACTCTTCGGGTGCAAAACCGAGGCGCTCGAGATTGCTCGTGTAGTTGCGCAAATACAGATAGGGGTTGGCGACGGCGGGACGTCCGATTGCTCTGGCCTTCTCCGGATCGGTTTCCAGAACAACCTTGTGCTCAGGAGCAAGGATCTTCGAGGGTCCGAGGATTTCCCGAGCTTCGGCCGTGTGTTCGGGGGTGGTCAGGTACGGATGCGCGCCGGCGGCGCGATCGGCGGACAGTTTCAACACCTTCGGTCCCAGTGCGGCGAGGACGCGGCGAGATTCCGGGACCTGGGCCGCGTCGAGTTCGTCGAGGTAAGACACGAGCGAGGCGTACGGCTTGGTGTAGTCGCCGGTCGCCTCCGGATGTCCGACGCCTACGCCGAGGAGGAATCGACCTGGATGTGCGGCTTCGAGTCGGTGATAGGACTCCGCCACCTCAGCCGCAGGTGAGGACCAGATGTTGACGATTCCGGTTGCCACGGTGATGTGCTCGGTCGCATCGAGGAGTTTCTCGGCGATCCGTAGATCGGCCCGCGGTGAGCCGCCGATCCAGATGGTGCCGAAACCGAGTTTCTCGATCGTTGTTCCCAGTTCGGGCGGCAAACCAGCCGCTCCTCGCCAGATTCCGTAGGTGCCCAGGTCAGGTGTTTGCGTAGTCTCCGTCACAGCGGGTGCAACTCGGGCGCTGCCGGGATCTATTCCTTCTGCCGTCATTTACCCGGCGCACGGTAGTCGGTCGGCCGCTTGACTGCCTCGTCGATCTGCTCCGGCGTGAGCAGTGTGATCGACTCGGAGCGGGCTGCACCTGCGGCAGCCGTGCGAATGCTCAATGCGGCGGCCGCGACGTCGTCCGGCAGGTTGCCGATGACGAACATGTCATGTACACCGAGTGCGAAGTGGCAGGATTCGACTGTGCCGCCGATGCTTTCGACCATTCGGGTTAACGCGTCGCGTCGCGCAGTGCCTCCCTCCTGCTGTAGGCCGGCGGCACCGGAGGGCGAGTATGTCACTTGCCAGAGGTATTTCGGCATTTCCACTCCTTGCTCGGGATGGGTACTTCGATCGTGTACCCGTAGGGCGCTCGGTGGCAATGGGTAGGGGACAATCACGGCATGGTTGGAACTCCGGTGATCGTGACTATCGTGTCCGTGTGTGTAGGTTTTGTGATCTTCATGCTGGCTGCCAGCGGTGCACGCGGAAGATGGGACCGTCGCCTCGTGATCGCATTGTTCGTCGCCGCGGTGGTGTGCCTGACCGTCGTACCGGTATCCGTCGCGCTCAGTGCCGGAGTTTGAAAACACGGAGTGTAAAAACACTCGAGTGCCGCTTAGTCTGAAGCGATGGCAGATATTCGGGTAGGTATCTCCGGGTGGACGTATCCCGCGTGGCGCGGAGATTTCTATCCGAAAGGTCTTGCTCGCCGCAAAGAATTGTCTTATGCCGCAGAGAGATTGACGTCGATCGAGATCAACGGCTCGTTCTATGCGCTGCAGAAGCCGGAAAGCTACACCAAATGGCGCAGTGAAACTCCCGAAGATTTTGTGTTCGCTATCAAGGGCGGCCGGTACATCACGCACATGAAACGGCTGCTCGACGCCCGCGACGGACTCGCGAACTTCTTCGCCGCCGGGACGCTCGCCCTCGGGCCGAAGCTCGGGCCGATTCTGTGGCAACTACCTCCGACGTTGCCGTTCGAACCGCGGCGATTGGCGGACTTCTTCGACGGTCTTCCCCGCACCACGCAGGCTGCAGCTGATCTGGCAGCTCAGCACGACGACAAGCTGACCGAAGAGAGAGTGTTCGCGCAGACTGAGCAGGACGAGCCGATCCGTTACGCGGTGGAGGCGCGGCACGCCAGCTTCGAGACCGACGAAGCCGTGGACTTGATGCGCGAGCACTACATCGGTTTTGTCGTTGCAGACACCGCCGGCAGGTACCCCCGCATCACCACTCCGACGACCGACTTCGTCTATGTGCGGATGCACGGGGACAAGGAGCTGTATGCGAGTGGGTACACCGACGAAGCTCTGGACAAGTGGTCCAAGCGATTTCAGGCCTGGGCGGACGAGGGCCTCGACGTGTACGTCTACTTCGACAACGACATGAAAGGCTTTGCGCCGCATAACGCAATGTCGTTGTTGAAGCGGCTGCACTGACGGAACGCCCAGCCTGTCGGTGGGCTGTGGCAGGCTTCCGCGCGAACGCGAAGACCGAGGAGATATCAGGATGACGCCCGAACAGCGGACGCCCGAACAGAGCTGGCCGACAGCTTGGCCGAACGTGGCCCGTGACATCGCCGATGCCACCGCCGACGCACTGGTCGCGGTGCGGGCGGCAAATCGTGACGGATTGCTCGCCGCCGTCGAAGAACTGCGCGGGCTCTCCTTCGAGCAGGTCAGCTCAGTTCACGCGGCGATCGTGCGTGAATTGCTCGAGGACACGCATCCGGACGGCTTGTCCAGTGAGGACGTGCAGGATGCGCTGACTACCTGCGCCAAGTCCACGATCGTGTGGCTGCCGGATCTGGACGTTCAGGCGCTCGCTGCGGTCTACACCGGGGCGCTCGGGATCTCGGATCTGGAAGACGATTCGTTCCGCATCGGGCACGGCGCGTACCTGCGTTCGGCGGTCCTGGTCATCGGGAGCTTGTCGACCGGAGTGAAGAAAGCTCAGAGCGCGTACATCATTCGTGCAATCGGCGAAATCGCACGTGCACAGACCATCGAGATGCCCTGAGCGTCAGTTCGTAAATCGAATTAGGCTGAGGTCATGTCCAAGATCGCCAGCGCAGATCATGTGTCGTTTGCCGAGCTCCTCGAATTCGTCAGGCCGCGCCATCGGGCCACGTTCGTCACGGTGAAGAAATCCGGCGAGCTGCAGATCTCTCCGGTGACGTGTGGTGTCGACGACGAGGGTCGGATTGTCATCTCCACGTACCCGGAACGGGCCAAAGCGGCGAATGTTCGACGGACACCGGCGGTGTCTCTGTGTATCCACTCTGACGAGTGGAACGGTCCGTACGTCCAGGTGAACGGAACCGCGGAGTTGATCGATCTCCCGGATTCGGTGGAACCGTTGGTCGACTACTACCGATCCATCGCCGGTGATCATCCTGACTGGGACGAGTACCGCGAAGCCATGCGCAAGCAGGGCAAGAGCCTGATCCGCGTCACCGTCGACTCGTGGGGTCCAATCGCAACCGGCGGGTTTCCACCCGGACGTTGACGCTATCGAGCAGGTGGCGAGAGTTCGACTACGTGCGCGTCTCTGGCGGCCAGCGGCTCTTTGCAGTGTGCGCACACAACTTGGGCGTGCATGATTTCACCGCAACGATGCTCGACGACGGTTGGTGGCGGACCCGTCGTCGCAAAGGTGTCGCCCCATTCCATGAGTGCCATCAGGATCGGGTAGAGCGCCTTCCCTGATTCGGTGGCGACGTATTCGTAGCGCGGCGGATGTTCTTCGTACCGACGCTTTGCGAGGACGTCGGCGTCGACAAGGGTGCGCAGACGCGCGGCGAGGATGTCGCGGCTGGCTCCCGTGCCCGCGGCGATCTCGTCAAACCGTCGTTGCCCGAGGACGATTTCTCTGAGCACCAGAAGTGACCACTTCTCGCCGACGATCTCCAAGGCGTTGGCGATGGAGCAGTTACGTCCTTTTGTCGCCGTCATCTCTGGGCCCCTGCTAGTTGGAAATGTTAGTTGGAAATTCCAACTTAGCACTTGACGGTATGTATTCGAGGGCGGAAGGTAGGTCGAGAAATCCAACGGAGCAGATGAGGGGTCGTCATGACGGAATTGAATCTCGAGGCAGCAAGCGGATTTGTCAGCGCTGCCGGATTGCAACTGGACGAGGTGTCCGGCACGAAGGTCGTCGGGCACATCGATCTGTCCGAGGCGCATCACACGCCGTGGGGCGTTGTCCACGGCGGTGTCTACACGACCGCCGTCGAGTCCGCCGCGAGCATCGGGGCCAGCACTGCAGTGGCGGACCGTGGCGAATTCGCCGTCGGAGTGCACAACGGAACGGATTTCCTGCGAGCGCGTACGGGTGGGCGCGTGGACGTCGTGGCTGTGCCGATACAGCAGGGCCGGGTTCAGCAGTTGTGGTCGGTGGTCATCACCGATCCGGAATCGGGCAAAGAGGTGGCGCGCGGTCAGGTGCGCTTGCAGAACGTACCGCTGCCGAAGTAGGTCAGTCCCAGATCCCCGAGTCGATGTTGAGTGAGATTCGTTTGAGCAGCGCCGTCAGTTGGGCTCGTTCGCTCTCGTCGAGTCCGGTCAGAACCTGACGGTCTCGCTCGACTCGTCGGGGAAACTCGGCCTCGACTAATTCGCGACCGGCGTCGGTGAGTTGAAGCAGAACCACCCGCCCGTCGTGTTCGAAACGCTGACGCTCGACAAAGCCCAGTTTGGCCAGGCGGTCGGCGTGTTTTGTGGTGGCGGCGCCGCTGACCATCGTGACGGCGGTGACCTCGCTCGCTCGCAGGGGACGGTCGCTGCGAGCGAGTGCGCTCATCACGTCGAATTCGGCGCGAGAGACTCCGCTGGATGCCAGCGCGCGGTCGAGTTGGTGAAGAGACTGCGCGTTGATGCGGGCGATCCTGCCCATCACCTCGACGGGCGCGGTGTCGAACTCGGGGTAGGCGCGCTTCCATTCGCGACGGACTTTGTCGATGAAGTCGTCTTCGGATCTGTTCGCCGCGCCCATGGCCCCATCTTAGCGACAGAATTCACATTACTTCACAAGTAATTTACTAGTGAAATAAATGTATGCTGGTTCGGTGACCCGAACCGAAACCGCAGCCAGGACGCCCAGCCGCCTCACTCATTCGAGTGAGGCCATTGCACACACCGTCTCCGGGGCGACGTGGCGAGCGGCTTTTCGCATCGGGTCCGCGGACGCGACCATCGCGCCCGCGATCAGGGTCGGACTCGCCACCGCCGTAGTGCTCGTGGTCGGCGGACTGCTCGGGCATCGGGAATTGGCGGGCTTCGCGGCCTTGGGCGCGCTGTGTGCCGCCTTCGGTAGGTACGAGCCGTATCCCCGGTTGGCCGGCAAGCTGGCGATGGTCGGTGCCGCATTGGTGGTTTCCATCGCTTTCGGCGGCGCAATGGGTGTTGTGGGCGTTCCGACCTGGTTGCAGATCGGCATCCTCTCGTTGCTTGCCGGTGCGTCGTACTGCTTCATGTCGGGCTTCCGGATCACCGGACCAGGGCCAGTCATCCTCGTCTTCGCGGCGACCGGTGCAGCCGGATATGCCTCCAGTGTCGATGATCTGGCGAGACTGGTGACTGCCGGTGCGCTTGGAGTTCTGGTTGGTTGGGTGGCCGCGATGCTCCCAGCGCTCGTACTGCCGATGGGACCTGCCCGCCTGGCGGTGGCTCGTGCAGTCTCTGCGGTGGGGCGTCTCGAACAGTCCGGCACAGACGGAGTGGAACCGGCGCTCGGATCGATTGCCAACGCCCGCTTGGTCATTGCGTCGAGCGGTCGAATCAAGTCGACCGTCGATCACGGACGTGAACTGGTGGCAGTGCTCGACGAAGCAGAAGCGGCAGTACAGCAGTGGCAGTTGCACGGCGACGCGACTTTGATCCGGAGTATTGCTCAGCACGAGAAGGAGCTTCGGAAGCTCAAGCGCTCCAGCATGATCGAACACGACCTTGCGCCGGCACGAACCCTGGCGGCGCCCGAAGGTTATTTCCTCGAAGGATTGCGCCGACTGTATTCGCACCCGGTGCGGATGAATGCTCTCCGCATCGTGGCCGCCTCGGCTCTGGCCGGTTGGCTCGCGGCGGGAGCCGGGCTGGAGCATCCGCTGTGGGCATCGATGGGTGCCATCGCCGCGATGCAGGGGCTGAACTACAAGCAGACCGTCCAGCGCGGGATTCAGCGGTTGGTGGGAAATGTCGGTGGCGCCGTCGTCGCTGCTGCTCTCATCGCGCTGACGCTCGGTTACTGGCAAGCCGTTGCCGTGGTTGTGATTCTGCAGACTGCCGCGGAGCTACTCGTGATCAAGAACTATGCGCTGACGTCACTGGCCGTCACTCCGATGGCACTCCTACTCATCGGTTTCAGCGCTCCGATCGGGACCGATGCGGCAGTGGCTCGCGTCGCGGACACTCTCATCGGCGTGGTGATCGGTGTCGTCGTCGCCGCTGTCACGATCAGTCGATCGGATCGCCACCACGTCACCGTGTGACCCAGTGCTGCTGTGTTTCCAATCCTCCGTAGGCTCCTGCAGGTGGAGGACAGCACGCCGATCGACGGCCGGAAACTGCGTTACCAGCATCGCCGTGCCGAATTGCTCGAGCAGGTAACCGCGTATGTCACGGCGAACGGCGTCGGTGAACTGTCCATGCGGCCGTTGGCCAAGGACCTGGGGATCAGCCATGCGACACTCATCCATCATTTCGGTTCGAAGGAACAACTGCTCACTGAAGTAGTCGCCACCCTGCGAGACAGCTCTTCTCTCGACATCTCTTCCGGGACCGACATCGTCGAGATGATGACGAGTTACTGGAATCGGCGCACATCAGCGGAATCGTTGCCGAACTTTCGCTTGATGTTCGAGATCTACGGACAGGCGTTGTTGCATCCGGAGCGGTATCGCGAGTTTCTCGATCATGTGGTGGGGGACTGGTTGGGTGGTTTGACGGAAGCTGCGCTCGCGCATGGATGTCCGCCCGATCGCGCTGATCGGTACGCGACGATCGTGTTGGCGCAGATTCGGGGGTTGACGCTCGATCTCGTGACCACCGGTGACCGCGTCAGAATTGACGCGGCGTTCGCCGAATTCGCGGCTGCGATGGGCGCTTTGGTCAGCTTATGGAAGGCGATCTGACGGTCCGGTCGTCGTGATGCCTCAGCCGATCTGCTCGAACAGAGACACGATGAGTCCTTCCGGCCCTCGGACATAGGCCATGCGCACACTGTTCTCGTACTCGCCGATCCCGCCGATGAGCCCGTAACCGTCCGCAGCCACCGCGTCGACCGCCGCCTGGAGATCGCCCACCTGGAAAGACACGTTGCGCAGACCGATCTCGTTGGCCATTGGAGCAGTCGATCCGGGTGTGTGGTCAGGCGTGACGAAGGACGAGAGCTCGAGCCGTGATCCTTCGCCCGGAGGGCGCAGCATTGCGATTTCACACTTGGCTCCAGGGATACCGCAGACGGTTTCCACGAACTCGCCCTCCACGGATCCGGTGCCCTCCAACTCGAGGCCGAGTCCGACGAAGAACGCCGCTGCTGATTCGAGGTCCGCGACGGTGATGCCGATGTGGTCGAAACGCTGTACGTGTGCCATGGACACATCCTCCTACTGTTTCTTCGTGCCGGTTCGATGCTGGGTCGGATTCGGGGCCGGGATCTCGACATGTACGTGTCGCAAAGCTGCAAAATTTGCTTGACCGATCGGTTAAACAAAATCTACGATAACGTCCAACGAGGTCGCCCACCGCACGAACCGGAGTCGTCAGACGTGAAATTCCAGTCGAAGTCGTTTGCCCGCATATCCATCGCAGCCCTCTGTGCTGCAACGATCGGCTCCGCAGTGGCCGCGCCTGTCGCGTCCGCGCAGGCGCCGAGCGCGTCGCAGGCCACGGGCACGGTGGTGTCGAGTGAGCCGCTGCCGAAGGATCTGTGGATTCCGGGTACCGCCGACGCCAAGCGGTTCACGTACTGGACCATCGGTTCCAATGGCGGACCTGCGCTCAGCAGTGGCGCGTACTACGTCCCGGCCGGTCCTGCGCCGGAAGGTGGTTGGCCCGTCATCGCCTGGGCGCACGGCACCACCGGACTCGACGATTCCTGTGCCCCTTCGCTGGTCGGTCCCGGCCTGCCCGAACGTGACTACCCGTACCTGGGACGCTGGCTCTCGGAGGGCTACGCCGTCGTCGCCACCGACTACGTCGGACTGGGAACACCAGGGCTGATGCCGTACCTCGACGGAAAGGTGGAGGCGCACAGCGTAGTCGACTCGGTCAAGGCAGCTCGAGTGATCGACTCCTCCATCTCGAATCGTTGGGCAGTGGTCGGGCAGTCGCAGGGCGGCGGTGCGGCCATCACGACGGCCCGCTACGCCACCGAGTACGGAGGGGATTCGCTCGACTACCGCGGCGGCGTGGGTACCGGAGTGCCGGCCAACATCGAGTTGACCCTCCTGCCTGCTGGTCCGGGCTTCCCTCCCATCGCCCTCGGCGGCGGATTGACGTCGTACGCGCTTTATATCCTCGCGGGCTTGCGGGAAGCTCACCCCGAGATCGACTTGAATTCCTACCTCAACGAACTGGGAAGGGAAAAGGTCGACTCGGCTGAAAAGCTCTGCGCCGCAGACCTGGACGCTGCGTCCAAGGATCTGGTCCTCGGTGACATCTTCTCTCGCCCGCTCAGCCAGATCCCGAATTTCCAGGGTCTGCTGAACGACTACATGGGGGTGCCGACCAGCGGATACGACCGCCCCATCTTCATCGGGCAGGGGCTGCTCGACGTGGATGTCCCTGCACCGTCTGCACTTTCGCTGGTTGCAGCGTTGGTCGCCAACGGTGAACCGGTCACGTTCAAGACCTACAACACCGATCACAGTGGCGCTTTGGTCGAATCACAGGCTGACACGATTCCGTTTGTCGCGAACCTGTTCCGTTAGGCGTACCCAGGATCCAGATCATTCGAGGGGCCGCTGTCGCACAAGTGCGACAGCGGCCCCTCGGGTCATTTCCGCGACTCTTTGATTGCGTCCAGCCGCGCCTCGAGGCTGTCGAGGACACGGTCGAGTGTGTAGCGATAGTGTTCTGCCCGTGTTGCTTCCGTAGCATCTGGTGGACCGGCGAACTTCCCGATCAGTGTCTCCATCGATGGGCGGGGATCTGAGGGTCCGTCGTTGCTCAGTCGTTCCAGCATCGGGCGGTCGGTTCCTATGAAGACCTGATCGCACGAGGTGGAAAGTATTCGGATCTGTGGGCCGAGCGCAGTGGCGCGGAGGGATGGAGGATCGACCGAGCACACGAGTAGTGAGCGAACCGTGTGGTTTGATCGAGGAATGGACGAAGCCGCTGCAGATCCAGTGAAACCGACGCGAAAGCGCCGGTGGCCTCGTTGGGTCGCAGGCATCGCGGTGCTCGGAGCAGTTGTCTACGCGGGCTCGATCGTGTGGATTTCCGTGGCGTCGGCCGGCCATACGTCGGACGCAGCCGATGCCCCCGAGGCTCCGGTCGTGATCGTGCTGGGTGCGCAGATCAAGGACGGCAAGCCGATGGCTTTCCTGAAAGGGCGGCTGGACGCAGCCGTCGAGCTGGTCGAAGCAGGAAAGGCTAAAGCGGTCTTGGTCTCCGGCGACGCGAACGGCGGCTCGGGTGACGAGATCGCGGCGATGACGAACTACCTGGTGGCGCAGGGAATAGACGAGCGTCGCATCGTTGGGGATCCGTACGGCCTCGACACCTATGACACCTGCTTCCGGGCCATGCATACGTATGGGGTGACAAAAGCGTTGATCGTCACTCAGGGGTATCACGTGCCCCGCGCTGTGGCATTGTGCCGGGACGTCGGCATCGACGCAGACGGTGTGAACAGCGATTGCGGGTGCGCAACTCCGACGCTGATCAAGAACGCCGCGCGGGAGTGGGTTCTGGCCAAGCCCAAGGCAGCGCTGGACATGCTGTGGAGTCGGGACGCGAAGGTGACATCGCCCTCGGAGGATTCGGTCCAGACGGCGCTCTCGGTGTCCTGACGCGCTGAGGGTGCGCACAGTTTGTGTCAAGCGAACACACGCTCCGGGGAGTTGGAGCGTGTGTTCACTTGAGATAGAGGGTGCTAGCTCGACAGTCAGATCAGTGCTGCGGCGGCAAATGCTCCCAGTGCGATCAATGCCGCGCCGGTGACGCTCTGCACTCGACGGTCCACGACGCACATGACCGAGAGGAATCCCGGCATCGAGCCACCACGCTTGGTGTGCACAATTGCCGCGAGGCTGGGCATGCAGCGGCCAAGCGAAACCACCGTGAACAGCGCCGCCCCGAGAGCCGGTGAACCCGAGGCGATGACTCCGAGTGTCAGCAGGTAGTACGCACTCGAGCGGATGAAGATCAGGAATCCAGGACCGATGATCGCGCCGAAGATCAACGAGACCTTCCAAGGCGCCATTGTGCGGCGCAAATGGCGCGGAAGCTGTTGACGCCGCATCGGAGTCGGCATCCTCACTGCACCCAACTCGTGCAACCCATACGCAACCGCGACGACTGCCCAGACACCCAGCGCCCAGCCGATCGGGACGTAGCCGGACATCGCCGCACCGAGAGCGCCGATCAATGCCCCGGTGGCGGCTCCTGTCGTGACCGAACCCAGTGCGTGCCAGCCGAGTCGGCGGACGGGAGTCGAGGATCCCTTCCGGTCCGCTTGCTTCGGTGCGGCAACAACTCCGGCAACGGACATTCCGCAGGTCGACCAGTTCGCGGCCAGCGACGTAACCAGTCCCGCCCCGATAACGGCTGTCGTCAAAGCTGTTGTCGCAGATGGCGTGGCCACGAGTGCGAGGCCGGCACCCGCAGCAGCGCCCGCCGCGACAAGGCTGACACGGGTAGCGGTGCCGACCGAGCCTTGAAGGGTCGGCCGGATGTCAGGGACATCGGTCTGCAGTGGACCGTGTGAGAGAACGGTAGTCATCAGATCCTCCAAAATATTTGTGGTTCAATGAAAGTAGTGAGCCAGTGTTCACAGCACTGTGATGACTCCGATCATGTACGGGTGTACGGAGCACGAATATTCGTAAACGCCGGCGCTCTCGAACGTGTGCCGGAACGTTCCGTCTCCGGTGATACCGCTGTCGAACAGCCCGGGCGACTCGACGTGATGCAGGAGTCCACCGTCGTCGAAGCGCCACTCGACGGTGCCGCCGTGTTCCACGGTGACGTCCATCGGGCTGAACTGAACATTGCTGATCTCGACCACCACGTCGGGGACGGGATCTTCTGTGCCGCAGGCCAACACGCACGTTGTTGTGACGGCGAGGACGAAGCCGGCGATCCACCTCCTCACTATTGAACGATCACGGTGCCCACCATCATCGGGTGGGGCGTGCAGTGGTAGGTGAAGGTGCCGGTGTTGTCGAACGTGTACGAGAAGGTTCCCTCAGTGAGCAACTCGCTCTTCAGTTTCCCGTCGAGATCACCGTTGCCGACCACGTCGTGGGGGAGTCCGCTGTCGTCAAACTTCCATTCGACGGTCTGTCCCTTCTCGATGGTGACCGATGCCGGTGTATACGCCATGTTCTTCACCTCGATCACGACGGCAGGTTCGTCCGACGACGCACCGGCATCACTACTGCAGGCGGTGAGGCTCAGGGCCGCGCACGCGGCCAGAAAAGCGGGAACGAGTTTCTTCATGAGGTGTTCTCTCCATTCTTCAACTTGTCAGCGGACGTAACGCAGATTTGCCGTCATGCCTGCTTCGAAGTGGTAGGCGTTGTGGCAGTGGAACATCCACTCGCCGGGATTGTCGGCGTCGAACTCGATGGCAAGCTCGGTGCCGGGTAGGACGTTGACGGTGTCGCGGCGAAGTCCGCCGTAATCCGGTACCGCAAAGGTATGGCCGTGGGTGTGCATGGGGTGCCACATCGTGGACGTGTTCTTCATCGTGATCCGGACCCGTTCGCCCTGATTCATGACGAGCTTGCCTGCATCGGCTCCCGCCATTCCCCAGACGTACCGATCGCCGGCCTGGATCAACTCGATGTGGTAGTCGCGATCAGGCGACTTCGTCTCGAGCCGTGCGGATTCCGTGGGCCGGAGTTCGCTTTCGGTTACCAGCCGGCCGGCCAGTTCCGAGAGGTTTCCGCCCACATCCGGATTCGCCAACGCCAACGCGTCGGTGCTGCGTAGGACGGTCGACGCATAACCATCTCGGCCCTCGACCTTCGCCACCACCGGCCATGTTCCCGACTTCACTGTCACCAGTACGTCGTAGCGTTGGGCCATTCCGACGATGATGGTGTCGGCAGGAGTTGGTTCCACGTCGTAGCCATCGGTAGCGACAATTGTCATCTCGTGACCGGCCACAGCGAACCGGTACGGAGTCTCGGCCGCTGCGTTGATGATTCGTAGTCGAAGGGTCGAACCGGGCGCAGCGCTGATGACAGCAGGATCATTGGGTGGCCGCCCGTTGATCAAGTGCAGTGGATACGCGATGTGTTGAGTCATTCCGCCGAGTGGTTCGGAAGAACCGTGTCCGCCGCTCACCAACTGCTTTGCGGTGGACATGTCGGCTTCCGAATGTTCCGCCGGAGTTGTTGCTCCACCGCCGTGTCCGCCGTGCCCGCCCGCAATTGCCGGGTTCAGGGCCATCAGGACGGAATCCGGGGTGGTGCCCAATCCGTCGAGCCAGTCGTCGAGCACCAGAACGGCATCGACGTCGGCCCCCGTGGTGTCGTTCGGATCCTCGACGATCATGGCGCCGAAGAGTCCCCGATCGGCTTGTAATCCGCTGTGCGAGTGGTACCAGTACGTTCCCGGATCCGGTGCGATGAAGTTGTACTCGAAACTCGAACCGGCGCCGATGGGAGCCTGCGTGGTGGGTGCCGCGCCGTCCATGTCGTTGCGGATTCGAATTCCGTGCCAGTGCAGTGTTGTTTCGGCGTCGAGACCGTTCTGGACGCTGACGTTCACCCGGTCACCGGACTTCAGGCGAAGTTCCGGAGCCACCGCAGCGCCTCCGTACGTCCAGGTGTCCACGAGGCGTCCGCCAAGATCTACCGTCGAGAATCCGGCGGCAAGGGCAAACGCAGCGGTGGTCCCGTTCCAGGCTCGCGCCGATTCTGTGGCAGCAACTTCGGGGTCGGTGGGCAGGATGTAGTCGAGGTCGGTCGTGGGCGTCGGAGATGCTGCAGTGGAACTGCATCCGGCAATCGTCCCCATTGCGCCGAGCCCGAGTGCCCCGGCGCCGAGTGCTCCCAAACTCAGGAAGCGGCGCCGGCCCATCACCACACCGGATCCGGGACGACTCATCGGAGTACTTCTGGTGTGATCAACCCGCTGACATCCCCGACGTTGCCCGAGACATCGACGGAACTGACCTGCTCGCCGGTGCTCGCGTTGTAACCCACGATCTTCTGCGGAGCGGAGCCTTCGACCTCTGGTCCCGAACCGAGCACGTAGAACGTGGTGCCGTCGACGGAAAAGGTCATGCTCTTGATGTCTGTCAGGCCGAGGTCGGCAAGCGTCAAGCTCTTCACCGGGGCGAAGGTCGTTGCGTCGGACAAGTCGATCTTGACCAGTGAGCCTCCTCGAGCAGAGTCAGGATGAATAGCCGTGTCCGTGTACGCGATTGCGAGCCGGGTTGCGTCGGCGTTGATGACGTTCTCCGAGAATCGACCGGAGTCCTGCCCGGCGTTTCCGATCGGCTTGACACCTTCCTGAGGCAGTCCGTTGGAGAAGTCGAAGACGTACACATCGCCGTTCTCACTGACCAGCAAGGCTTTTTGCGCCTCCGATGCCCACGTGACCTTGCGGGTGGAGACAAAATCTTCGGGTAGGACCTTGCTTCGGGCGGTTTCCTTCGGAACACCGTCGTCACCGATCGTGACGTGCAGCAGTTCCCGGGTGTCCTCGCAGACGCTGTACAGCTCGTGATCGACCATCCACGTGAACGGACCGCAGCCGACTATCTGGAGTGCGCCGGTTGCTTCCTTCTTGTCGAGGTCGACCACTCTGATGCCGTACAAACCGTCATCCCAAGTGACAAAGAACTTGCCGTCGGAGGTCACCGCATTGGAGCCGGGACGGGAATGTACGCGTGCGACGTCCGGAAGCATGACCTCGGCTGGCTCCAGCAGGTTGCCGGAGTAGGTGCTGACCGTGAAATCTGCTGCGCCACGGGAACCTCGGGGGCGCCACACCTCCGCGGCGAGCACCGCAGGATCTTCGGCGGAATCCCCGACGAATCCGTGAATGACCGGATCCCAGATGCCCGGGCCGACGGTGATCCGGCTCTCGGCCACACCGGTTTTCGGATCGATGACGTTGACGCTGAGCTCGAGCTGGCCGAATCCACCTTCGACGCCCAGCAAGCGGTCAGCTGCGATCGGGGTGATCGAACCGACGTGCAACGGCTCGGGAATGGTATCGCCGATTTCCTGGTCGTCGTGCCCGAGTGAGATCCCCTCGCCCGGAGCAGTGAACGGAACTGTCGGATAGGTGACATCACCTGCGCTGGACGGTTCGTCGTTGTCGGACGAACTGCAACCGGCCAGCGCGAGTACGACGGTGAGTGGGATGACGGCAACGGCGGGGCGCGCCAGTTTTCGGGTTCGCGGACTGCTCATGATCCGGCACCGACCTTGGGGCGCTCGGCCGGTCGAGTCTGGCAGTCCTCACCGATGATGGGCGCCATCGTGCAGGTGTATGCCTGAGACTCGTCGGAGACACACCAGATGATTTCCTGGTCGTAGCTTCCGGATACCGGGTTGTACATCACGGCCTGCATGTCCGGTTCGCCGCAGAATGCGTTGGAACACGAAGGCGCACCGCAGCAGTCGTAGTAGGCGATCAGATAGGTCTTGCCGGTATCAGGGTTGGTGCAGCATCCGACCCAGAACTCTGCGCCAGGCTTGCTGCCGGGGGCGCAGGTGGTGACACCGCCGCCGTTGCATGCGGCACAAGACGTTCCGTCCATGTTGCACCAGCGCCAGTACTCGCACTCGGCCGGATCTTTACCGTCGTAGACAGGGACAAGAGGTTCGGGGCCAGGTGCCGGCGCAGGAACCTCGGGCTCTTGGGCGAAGGCACTACGCGTCACAGGAAGTGTGCTGATCAGTGCCACCCCTGACACACCCATGGTCCACTTGCCGATCCGACTGATCATGGACCGCCGTGAGACTCGTTCGGAGAGTTTGCGGCCGGTTCGACTGGTGAGCGAACCGCCCTGGCCCGCCATCCATTCAGCCTGAGCCTGAACTGTCGCCTCGTCGACGGGATATCGGTTCTCCGTCATGTTGTGCTGCGGGAATTCATTGTCGTCCAACGATTTTCTCCTGATTCGTGAAGAGGATCGAACTGTGCAGGAAGATCAGGCCGCGCTGCCGGATTTCGCCTGGGCATGAAGGTGCTGGAGTGAGGGGGTGCCGGATTCGAGCGCATTGAGCAGGCTCTCCACCTGAGCCATGTGATTGCACAGGCCCTTTCCTCGGATCTTGCCGTGCTCGTCGAGAATCACGCCGTACGGAGTGGTGCCCACCTGGTACGCGATACCGACGTCTCGAGCGTCGATGTAGCTGAGTTCGGAACCGATCCCGCTACCGGCCAGGAACTCGCGGTGCTCTTCGGGTGTTCCGTCGGAGATGATCACCACATCGAGGTCGGATTCAGCTCGGGCCATTGCCCTTACGCCGGGAAGAAGGCTCTTGCACGTCGAGCAACTCGGTGCTGTGAACAGCAGGAGTTGAGGTTTGTCGCGGTGACCACCGACTCCGACGGTCCGTCCTTCCTGATCGATGAGACCGGCAAACGACGGGCCGACCTGTTCGACCTTGGGGCCGGTATCCATCATGCGGGCACCGAGAGGTCCGAGACGTACTTGTACGCGGCCGATTTCACGAGCCAGAGCAAGAACCATCAAGAAGAGTACGGCTACGGCGATCACCAGGATCACGGTCGCGGCGAGTAGGAAAGTGGTCATCGTAGTAGTCCTGCCTTCGAGTTTTCGGGGCTGTGGGTGTGGTTCACGAGCCGTACCGGGATGCGGTCTCGGCGGTGCGGAGTCGGATGGACGCGCTCGACAGGTAGTCGTCGACGGGGCGTCGTCCGAGGTGGACCACCGAACGAATCTGCGCGAGCGCGACTCCCGCCAGGACGAGGAGGAATGCGAAAGATGCTGCCGGAACCTGGACGCCGATCTCGGCGTGGTTGGGGGCGACCGACACGGCCACGGATATCGCCGCAAGTGTTCCGGCGCGAACGGCGTGGAACCATCCGATATGCGGAATCTTGCCTGCCCCGAATGCAAAACAACCGCAGTCCAGATCGCGTCGGCCGCGCAGGAGATTGATCGTGACGCCCGTGAAGAACGACGCGAACATGAAGGCAGCAACCAAGGCGGCGAGGCGATGGGCCACGCCGAGAACCAGCAGGACACCCACGACGGACTCGGCGACGGGAAGGGCGCGAGCGATCGGAACTTCGAGTGGCGTCGGCAGCACTTTGTAGCCGCGTACGGAACTGAGTACCCCGTTGTGGTCGTTCAGCTTGGGAATGCCGGCGAGCAGGAGAACAAATCCGATGATCGCCGAAGTGGTGGCGCTGACCAAGTCCATGCTTCCTCCGTTCCTCTCGGGTAGTGCCGGTGGTGTGTGGGACACATCCTGTACGGGCAGTGCTGCGAACCCGCGTCGACCGCGCTACGCCTGGACGAGGTGCGACTGAGAGAGCAGTTCTCGTGTGAGAATCGGAAAACTCGCAGGTAAAGGTGCTGCCGGAGGGACCGGATATCGTCGGCCGCCCTTGATCCGGCACGACGCTGGGTGGGAAACAGAGTCGGATTCTCACTTGAAAGTTCTGTGCGCGCCATCGTGGAAACTGCGCGGAAACATAAGCGGACTAACTTGACCGAATTCTGACAATTCGCTCGTAGGTTCGGGCCCCGACGCGACGGACGGTGACACATGGCCGTGAGTGCGGCACTGCGTGCAGCGATCACGCGATCGCAGAATGCGGATCAACACAGTGAGCCCGTGTTCTCCCCGCTCCGTGGTCTCGGACGAGGACGTCTGACCCCGATCGACCTGTTGGGGCAATCACTCTCCACGATCGCGCCGGCAACGGGAATGGTGTTCATCGCCCTGTGGATGATCACCTACAGTCCCGGCTACGTCGGGTTGGCTGCGATTGCAGCAACGACATCGGCGGTGTTTCTCGTTGCGTTCTGCATCACTCAGTTCACACGGAGACTGGCCGCAGCAGGATCGTTGTACAGCTTCGTCTTCCAAGGCTCCGGTATCCGGGCGACACTGACGGCGGGCGCCGCACTGGTACTCGGGTATCTCGGAATCTCGGTTTCGGTTTTCTCGCAGGCAGTTCCGAGTCTGCTCGATACCATCGCCATTGTCGGACCCGACGTGCGAGGGACTGCCGCGACGGTGATCACGACGGTGGCGATTGCCCTGGCCGTCGCGTGGATTGCAGTACGAGGCGTCCGGTTCGCCACCCGAGCGATCCTGGTCGTCGAAGCGTGCTCGCTGATTCTCATCGTTGTGGTCATGCTGGCGACGCACAGTGACACGACAACTGCTGTTGCCCTGCCGAATCCGTCGCTGAGTGCAGTTCCGTTTCTCGCGATGCTGACGGTACTCAGCATGGCGGGCTTCGAAAGTTCGGCCTTCTTCGGCCCGGAAGCGAAGCGACCACTCATCAGCGTCACACGCACGGTTCTCATTTCGCCGATCATCTGCGGGGTCCTCTTCGTTTTCGCGGCCTGGGCGGCGATGACCGGCCACGGCGCAACGATCGTCGGAGCGTACTTCGAGGGAACGGCATCCGGGGCCAGCGCGGAGGTGGTTCTGGCAGTCAAGATCGGAATGACGTGTTCCTGGTTCGCATCCACTCTCGGTTGTGCGCAGGCGGGTTCGCGGCTGCTGTACTCGATGGGGATCGAACGGGTACTGCCTGCGCCGCTCGCTCGCGTGCACAGACGGTTCCGCACCCCGTACGTTGCGGTACTTGCGTTCGTCGCGGTAAGTGCGGCGGGAGTATTCATCTATTCGGATACGGTTCGCGACGATTCGGGATCCTTCGACGGCGTGGTGGAGACCGCGTTGGTCTGCGCTTACACGCTGGTGGCCTTTGCTTCATGGAAGTTCTTGCGCCGAATCGGGGAACATACTTCGCTGACGCGGATATGCACCGTGTCCGTGAGCGTCGCCGGTGCCGGTCTATTGGTCTACATCGTTCTCGACGGTGCGTTTCACGGGATGTGGGCGCTGCCGATCGCTGCTCTTGCTGTTGCTGTGTCGGGGACAGTGTGGAGTTCATTGCTTCGAAGAGCCAGACCGGAAAGCCTTCTGATGGTCGGCGCTTTCGACAGCGTCGAGACGGCGGACCTGTTGCCCGGTGCGGGCACTCTGCTGATCGACGGTGACGGGCGAAGGCGACTCGTTCCGGATCGTGGGACCGCCGAGGGTGACTCGCCGGAGCATGGGCGGTGACCGCGGACCGTGCAACCGCTGGTCCACGATCAGACAAACGGATCGGCGAAGAGACCCACTTCAGTGGACAACAACCGCGTGCGGTTCAGAAGGCGCTGGGGATGCTCGAGGCGGTGGCTCATCTGGGACCGGGAACAACCGCGAAGGAGATCGCCACTTTTGCAGGCGTTCCATCGGCCACGGCGTACCGGATGCTGAATCTGCTGGTGGCGGAGGGCTTTCTCGTGCGGGTGCCAGACCTGTCAGGGTTCGCGTTGGGGCGTCGGACTGCCGAGCTCTCGCATGCGGCGTCGTCGAGTGGTCCGGCGCCGACGCTGCACGAGCGCGTCGAGGACATGCGGACACACACGAGGTTCGGATTGCACGTCGCGTCATTCGCCGGTGGGCGCTTGAGGTTCGTCGACAAGGATCCGGACCACGAGATCATCGGAATAGCGGCACTGGCCAAGAACCTTCACGCGAATGCGCTGGGGAAGGTTCTGTTGGCGCACGACGAGCAGTTGCTTTCGGGTTTGGAACTTCGTCGGGTCACGGAGTTCACCCTCGGTGATTTCGATGCGCTGTATGAGCAGTTGAGGTCTGTTCGCCTGCAGGGTTTTGCATTCGAGAACCAGGAATGCCGCCTGGGCCGATCCGCGGTGGCGGTACCGGTTCGAGATCACGCAGACCAGGTGGCCGGCGGGTTGTGTGTTCAGGGAGCGAGCGGGCGAGTGACGGATGAGGATCGAGAGTTGGTCGGTTTCCTACTCGATTGTGCCCGTCAGCTCACCGGATTGCTCTGACGTCACACGCGCAGACTCAGGGGGAGCCCGGCGGTCATCAGGACCACGGACTCCGATGCACTGGCGATGCGGCTGTTCACCAGACCGAGCAGATCGCGGAACAGCCTCCCGGACTTCGTGTCCGGGACGACGCCGCTTCCGACTTCGTTGGTGACGGCGACAATCGGTACCGGACAGGCGGCCCAGGCGTCGACCAAGTGGTCGATGTCCACGTGGACGCCGCTGAGATCTTCTGTGGTCCACGCCTGATGTCGGTCCAGACGCGCAGTCAACCAGGTACCCAGACAGTCGAGCAGGATCGGTGTTGTTGCGGCCGCCAGAATCTCGGCGACCTCGGAGGTCTCCACCGTCGTCCACGTCGACGGCCGCCGCGCGCGATGCGACGCAACTCGTTCGATCCAGTCGGGATCGTCGTCCTGCGGATCCCCGGTGGCAATGTACGTGACGTGCCGGTAGCCGGAAAGCAGGTCTTCCGCGTAAGTGGACTTGCCCGAACGGGCGCCGCCGGTGACGAGGGTTCGATGGCTCTGTCCTAGCCCGATCTCGAGCACAGTTCCATCCGGAACCGCTCGTGCCCCGGACCCGCGAAGTGCTTCCGAGAGTTCGTTTTCGACTGGGTTGTGGTGCCCGAGGTGTACGGCGACCATATCGGTTCTGTCGGTGATCGCGTCGCAGTTGCGTAGCTGTGACACGGTTCTCGCGAAACTCGGCAGATCGTGGTGCCCGGTGCCGTGATCAGTTTTGTAGCCGAAGGTCTCTTCGAGAAAGACGGCGTCGAAACGCGCGTCGGCAAGGGCGTCGACAGTTGATTCGGGCAGAGGCCCGGTGTCGGTGGCCCAGAAGATTCGGGTTCCGGATGCGTCGGTGATGTCGTAGAGAAGGGTGGGTACTTCGTGCGCGGCTTCGAGTGTTCGAACCCGATAGGTGCCCAACATGATCGACTGACCAGCCTCGAGTGGTGTGAAGGCCACCGGATCGTTCGGGCCTACCCAGTCTCGGCAGAGATCGAGCGCGTCGGGTGGTCCGAGAACCTGGAGCGGTTCGCTGCGAGATGCCCAGGACCGGAACAGCAGTGCCATCGGGCCGAGGTGATCGGGATGAGAATGCGTCAGCAGGATGTGTTCGACGTGTGCCAGCGTGCGTCCGCAGCGCGTTGCCGCACGCGGTACTTCGGGTCCACAGTCCAACAGGATTCTGTTGTCCACCAGGGCGGCAGTGTGCCCGCGAATGGTTCCACTCGACAAGGCCGCCACACACGAAGGGCAAGTGCAGAAGGGGTTCGGCCAACCGTCGGCAGCACCGGTGCCGAGCATCACCAGTTCCATCAGCGGGTGCCTTCCTGCCGAATCGGAACAACTATGGGACCACTGGGCCGGTCCAGGATTTCGACCCGAGCGCCGTACACACGGCCGAGGAGGTCTGCTTGCAGCACCGCTGAGGGTGTGCCGTCGGCGACGACGCTGCCCTTGTCCAGCAGCACGATTCGTCGCCCGTATTGCCCTGCGAGAGTGAGGTCGTGCATCGCGGCGATGACTGTGATGTTGTCGGTTTCTCGCAGTTCCTCCACCAAGTCGAGAACCTGCTGCTGGTGGCCGATGTCGAGGGCACTGGTGGGTTCGTCCAGGAGCAGCACCTGCGGTTCTTGAGCCAGTGCCCGAGCCAGGACCACGCGTTGCAATTCGCCACCGGAAAGCTCGGTGGCTCGTCGATCTGCGAACTCGGTGAGGTCGAGCCTTTCGATGACCGAGGAAATCACCGAACGATCTGTGGCGGTTTCGGTTCCGAAGCGTCGTAGATACGGAGTTCGGCCGAGCGCCACCAATTCGGCAACCGTCGCGCCCTCGGGTACTACTGGGCGTTGCGGCATCAGCGCGACTACGGCTGACATGGCCTTGCGGCTGGATTTGCGAGGACTGAGTCCCCCGACCGAGAGCTCACCGGTAGACGGAATCAATCCAGCGAGGGCGTGCATCAAGGTCGTCTTACCCGCGCCATTCGGCCCGACCACAGCCACCCAATCGCCCGGTGTCACATCGAGATCGATGCCGTCGACGACGTCCTTGCCTCCGAGGTTGATTCGGAGGCCTCGGCACCGGACTGCGCTGTCGGTCATGCCGAAACCCGACTGCGGCGCAGAACCAGAAGGAAGAACGGAGCACCGATCATCGCGGTCACAACCCCGATGGGGAGTTCGGCCGGCGCCATGACCGTGCGGGCGGCGACGTCGGTGAGGACGAGAAACGCCGCACCCAGCATGATTGACAGGGGGAGCAGTAGTCGATGCGACGGTCCGACGACTAGTCGAACCGCATGGGGAACAACGATTCCGACAAAGCCGATGAGCCCACTTGCACTCACTACTGCGGCTGTTCCCAGTGTTGCGGCGAGCACCAGTACCAGGCGTGATCTGGCCGGATCGACGCCGAGGCTGGCGGCTTCGACGTCACCGACCGCCATCACGTCGAGCACGCGTCGGTGTACGAGGATGACGACAGATGCCAGTACGACGTACGGCAGGACGACCAGAACTTCCGACCAACCGTCGGTGGACAATCCGCCGAGCAGCCAGGAATAGACCTCGCGGAGTGAATCGTCGAACCGCTGCTGAACAAAAGTCTGCGCTGCATTCGTGAACGCCGCGACAGCGACACCGGCGAGGATGATGACTACCGCGTTCTGCGGCCCGCCAATGCTTCGGCCGAGCGAATATGTTGCGAACACGGCCAGCACACCACCGACGAAGGCGGCCATGGGAATTCCGAACATGCCCAGCGCGCCACCCGAAACTATTGCGAGGGTTGCACCTAGTCCGGCTCCGCTCGAAACGCCGAGAAGATACGGATCCGCCAAGGGATTTCGGAACACGCCCTGGTAGGCGGTGCCGGCCACGGCCAACATTGCTCCGACCAACGCGCCCAGGATTACTCGCGGAAGCCGGATCTGCCAGAGAATTGCCTGCTGTGTCGCGGTGAGACCGGAATCGATGTTGATGCCGGGTATTCCGTCCAGAAGTTCGAGAATGGTCCGATCAGGCGTCAAACCGGCCGGCCCCACCAGAACACCGATCAACAAGGCAGCGCACAGAATCAGCGCGGCGCCGAGCAGAACGGTGGTCCGATGTTGGGAGATACCGGCTTTGATCATCGAGTGCTCAGGCCGCGGGAACTTGGGCAACGATGGCCGCGACGGCCTTCACCTGATCGGCGACACGGGGTCCCCACCGGCTGGAGAGGTCTTCGTCGAGCACATGGATCTGGTTGCCGGTAACCGCTTTCATGCCGCTCCACCCAGGTCGGGCGGCGACGGATTCTGCAGTCACTCCGCAGCATTGGGAGTCTGCGAGAAAGATGAGATCGGGACTGGCCTCTACCACGAATTCGGCGGACAGCTGCGGGTAGTCACCCTGCCCCGCGGCGTCGGCGATGCTCTTCATTCCGAACAGCGAGTAGATCTGCCCGACGAAGCTGGAACTCGTGACGGTGTAGAGCGAGGAGTCGAGTTCGTGGAAGTACGTCAGCGGCTGTTGGCGCGCAGGAACACTGGCGACAGCGGCGTCGATGTCCGAGCGCATGGTGGCGACAACCTCGGTGCCCTTGTCTTCGTGGCCGGTGGCCTTCGCGACGCGCTCGATCTGGGCGTAGACGTCGTCGATGCTGGTCGCTGCCGGTAGCAGGAGCGTCGGCACCTTCGCCTTTTGCAGTCCGGAGACAAGATCGTTCATGTCATCCGATGCGATCACCAGATCCGGTGCGTAACCGAGGATGGCTTCGACGTTGGGTTGAAAGCCCGAGAGATCGGTGACCGGGATGCCGGCTGGGTAGTCGGACTGATTGTCGACGGCCTTCACCTGATCGCCCGCGCCGACGGCCCACAGGGTCTCGGTGGCGCTGGGACTGAGTGACACGATCGACTGCGGACGCGACTCGATGGTGATGTCCGTGCCGGAATCCGTAGGACCGGTAACAACGGTCACCGGGAACGAACCGTCCGAGGCGGCTGTTGTTGTCGGTGCGTCGGATGTCGAGCTACTGCAGGCACCGGCAAGCAGTGCGGTACTCACCGTCAGCGCTGCAAGTACGGATTTGAATCTACGTGTCGGCCGAGTACTCACAGCCACCCCTCCGCTAGTGGACGAGGGCCGCGAGCAGCGCGGCCGCGAAGGGAAGCGCCACGAGCGGTCCTTCGTCCGAGAACCATCGTGTCGCCACGAGGCCGGTGACCTGACTCGTTCGCCTCGAGTAGTGACGGGCGAATTCACAGTTGCGTCGACAGTGCCGGGGTTTCACCGAACTTCACACGAGCAGCGTGGCACCCCGGTGAACCGGGGCATCTGCACTTTACAGGGGTCGTCGGGCTTGACCCGGGAGGTCAAGACAGGGTAAATATCTATTCCACTAATGAACTAGTGAAAGGGTTCGGATGATCGACTTCCGTATCGACCGCCGATCCGGCATTCCCACTTACGTGCAATTGGTTCTTCAGGTGAAGCAGGCGCTCAGGCTCGGTGATCTTCAAGTCGGGGATCGGCTGCCCACTGCCAAGGACGTCGTGGGAGCGCTCGCGATCAACCCGAACACCGTCCTGAAGGCCTACAAGGAACTCGAGCGCGACGGACTTGTTGCTCCGCGGCCTGGATTGGGCACGTTCGTCGTCAAGTCCCTGGCCAAGCCCGGTATGGCGGAAAGCTCTGCGCTACGGCGCGAGTTGGCCCGCTGGGTGGCAGATGCCGTGGCCGCTGGACTCGAGCGCACGGACATCGAAGCACTGGTGAGTTTGGAACTCGAGAAGACGTTCATCGAAACGGATCTGTCCGGAAAGCAGGGGGAGACATCATGACTGAGCAAGAATCGGCGCTCACGATGCAGGACGTGGACAAGCGCTTCGGCAAGAAGAAGGTGCTCGACGCCTGCACGTTCGAGGTCGCAACAGGAAGCATCACTGCCCTGGTCGGGGTGAACGGCGCTGGTAAGTCCACGCTGATGTCCTTGGCGGTCGGGTTGACGATGCCCGACCACGGTTCGATCTCGGTCCTCGGCAGCACGCCGGATCAGGATGGCATCTGCCCAGGCCTGTCGTACCTCGCTCAACACAAGCCGCTGTACCCCAAATTCACTGTTGCAGAACTGCTTCGATTCGGTGCATACACCAACGACGAGTGGGATGCGAAGTACGCTCTGGATCTGGTGGAGCGCGCTGGGATTGCTCTCGATGCAAAGGCGAAGACGCTGTCACCAGGTCAACGAACCAGGGTTGCACTGGCTTTGGCGCTCGGACGCAGACCACAGTTGCTTCTCCTCGACGAGCCTCTGGCGGATCTTGATCCCGTGGCACGTCGGTCTGTGGCGACGACACTGCTCGAGGACGTTGCCGAGTACGGCACGACGGTTCTGTTGTCGTCACACATCGTCTCCGAACTGGCGGATGTCTCGGATCGGCTACTTCTCCTGGGCGGTGGAAATGCGAGATTGTCCGGTCCGTTGGATGAATTGATTGCTGCCCATTACGTATTGATCGGGGACGGCGATCCTTCGGACGTGGTCGGCGCCGGTGCGGTCATTCATACCGACAAGGGGATGCGGTCGAATTCTCATGTGGTGGAGGGAATCCGTCCGAGCCCTCGGGCAGGCTGGGTGATCGACGACGCAACTCTCGACGACGTGGTGCTCGGGCACCTGAGCGCAGAAACGATGGTGGCGGCATGATCTGGGTTACGTGGCGGCATCACCGCACATCGCTCATTGTGTCATTGGGATTCATCGCAGTACTCGCAGTCATTGTCTTGTCGAGTGGTGCGATCATCAAGAGCAGCGGACAAACCCAACGCTTCGGATCGCCACTCAGTTGCTTCGATGACATCACCGCGATCTGCACGGCAGAGACTGCTCTCACCCTGACGACAGTGGTTGCGACGGCTCTGCCGGTGTTCCTCGGCGTGTTGATCGGTGTCACCGTGTTTTCGCGGGATATCGAACAGGGAACACACGTATTGGGGCTTACTCAATCGGTCAGTCGGACTCGTTGGTTCTGGACCCGGGTGTTGATTGTCTTCCTGCCGATTTCTGTGGCTTCGGCATTGCTCGGATTTGCATTGCAATGGGCTCGATCGCTCCCGGACAACTCCCGGTATGCATTTGTTTCCGGGCGTTCGACTTTCGTCGAGATATCGAACCTGTCGTATCCGCTCTTTCAATCCAGCGGACTGGTCTTGGGCGCGTACACATTCATGGCACTCATGCTCGGAGCAGCACTGGCTTTGCTGGTGCGTAGTTCGATCGGCGCAATGGCGATCACGATGGTCGGTGTTGTTGCGATCCTGGCAGCATTTCAGTTGGTTGCACGACCCGATTACGCCGATCCGAGTGTCCGAACATCACCCGTCGCCGGATTCAGTTCCTACTATTCGAGCGATACCAGTATCCCCGCGGTCAATTGGGAACTTGCGCAGGGATATGTCGACGTCCGAGGTAACTGGGTCGACATCGGATACGACGAGTGCATGTGGGGCGGATCAGGCGGCGAAAACCCGTACGATCAGCGCCCGGAGGAGACTGGTGCCGAATACAGCCTCCGCATGGATGTGCTGTCAGCGCAGCAGAACAGAGAGATGGAGATCTGTTTGCGGGAACACGGCGTCGATCACTACGAAGTTCGCTACCACTCAGCTGATCGGTTCTGGCGTTTCCAGTTCACGGAAGCTGCACTCGTCCTGGTTCTTTCGGGCTTGTTCCTCGTGCCGGCGCTCTGGGGTCTACGACGCCTCAAGCCGTGACTCAGCGGGCGACCGGTGCGACCGTCAGCTGGTTGATGTTTGCGCCGGTCATCGAGCAAGCCTTGGTGGGGTAGGCGAGGAAGACCGAGTCGTAGCTGTTGGGCGGATAAACCCTCAGTCCCGCAACGTCGGTCACGCCGCACTGATCTACCGGGTAGTTCTCGACATTCGTAGCTCGCACCAAAGACGTTGCGGCAGAGCCAGGGGCAAGGGAGACGAGTGATCCGGATCCGGAGCGGCCGGCTGCAGCACCCACTTCGCTTCCGGACGCTCCCGTGACATACGAGACGCCGGGGAAACCGTCGAGCGTGCACGTGCGGCCGCCCGTGTTGGTGAAGACCACCGGAAGCTCCACAGAACCGGCGGCGCCGCTCGGCTGGCCAAGGGTGACGTTGAGTTCCCCGATCGCGCAACCCTCGGGATTGGGTGCCGCCGAGGTTGTGGTTTGCGTGTGATCGGTATGGCTCGTCGAAGGTGCGGCAGTACCGGTCGGGGTCGTCGGCGCAGACGCGGTCGTCGTGGTGGCAGGAGCAGGTGAACTCTCGGCTGTTCCCGTTTCATCCGAGCCGCAACCGCTGAGAAGGGCGAGAGCAGCAAGTGAAGCCGCCAACAAGCCGATGTTGCGCATGCGGTTGGGATTCATCGCTCTGTACTCCTCAAGCTGGTCGACAACTGGCTCCGGAACATCCGTGTCCGGTATATCCGAATCCGAGGCCGGATGTGCAGAAACGAATCAGGCTCGCCGGTGATCAGGACCTACTTCCCGGATGGATTGCCGCTGCGGATCTAGCATGAGAAATGACCTGTCCGGATCGCGACCACCGGGAGTAGCGCATGTTCACCTTCACCAGCGACGACGGAGTGGCCATTCATGTCCACGAATGGCCCACCGAGCAGGAACCTCGTGGGGTTGTTCAACTCGCGCACGGTATGGGTGAGCACGCAAGACGCTACGCACACGTTGCCGAAGCCCTGAATGCTCGCGGTTTCCACGTCTACGCGGCGGACCACCGCGGCCACGGTGAGAGCATGCACGCCGGCCCCGGCAACATCGGCGACGACGGCTGGAACCGCTTGGTGGCAGACATGGTGACCCTCACGGGCATCATCCGCGACAAACACCCTGGCCTGCCCGTCGTACTGCTCAGCCACAGTCTCGGTTCGTTCGCTTCGCAGCAGTACATCCTCGATCATTCGCACCTGATCGACGCCGTCGCGCTGTCGGGGACTACCGCGGTCGATCAACTCATCGAGAGCCTCGTCAACGACGGCCCGGACGTCCTCGCCCAGTTCAATGCCGAATTCGAACCGGCGCGTACTCCGCACGACTGGCTCAGCCGTGATGAAGCGCAGGTGGACCTGTACATCAACGATCCGCTGTGTGGTTTCAGCCTGGACGACGCAGGCATGGGCGGACTTATCGCCGCGGGGCCGAGGTTCGTCGACGTCGAGGGCGTGCGACAAGACCTTCCGATCCTGGTCTTCGTTGGCACCTCGGATCCTCTCAACGCAGCGCTGAGTCGTACCGACGTCGCAGTCGAACGGTACAACTCGGCCGGTATCGAAGACGTCACCTACTACACCTATCCGGGCGCCAGACACGAGATCTTCAACGAGACCAACCGCGACGACGTCATCAACGATCTGACGACGTGGATGGACCGCGTACTCGAAGCGTGACCGCCTCACCGGAAGGGGAACACGATGTCCACAGTTCCGGCCGCACGACCCGATCCAGACCCGCGAGATGTCAAGCGCTGGAGACGATACCTCGCCGACGAACAAGCCGAGGCTGCCGTCTACCGCGACCTCGCGGGTAGGCGCAGCGGCGAGGAGCGCGAAATCCTTCTCGCCCTCGCCGACGCGGAGGGCCGACACGAGGCGCACTGGCGAGCGCTTCTCGGCGATCACGTCGGCAAACCACTGCGCGGTGACATCCGTACCCGATTACTGGGCTTTCTGGCCAGGCGCTTCGGCTCCGTGTTCGTGCTCGCTCTTGCCCAGCGCGCGGAGACACGATCCCCTTATCCGAACGACGCCGACGCGACCGCATCGATGGGCGCGGACGAGAAGATCCACGAAGAAGTGGTGCGGGCCTTGGCTACCCGGGGCCGCAACAGGCTTTCGGGGACGTTTCGTGCCGCCGTCTTCGGAGCCAACGACGGCCTGGTCAGCAACCTCGCACTCGTGCTCGGCATCAGTGGTAGCGGCGTCTCCAACCAGATCGTGCTGATCACCGGCATGGCCGGGCTTCTGGCCGGCGCCCTGTCGATGGGAGCCGGCGAGTACGTTTCAGTCCGCTCTCAGCGAGAGTTGTTGGAAGCGTCCAATCCCGGTCCCGCCGCCAACGAAGCTGTCGGGCTGCTCGACGTCGACGCCAACGAATTGGCCCTGGTCTACCGGGCCCGCGGCATGTCCGCCGAGGAAGCGGACCAACGCGCCGCCGAGGTCCTCGCGAACAACGCCTTCGGCGCCGCGGACGTTGTCGACGACCATGAAGCCGTCGGAACCGGGTTGGGCGCAGCGGCGGCAAGTTTCTGCTTCTTCGCCTCGGGCGCAATCATTCCGGTGTTGCCGTATCTGTTCGGCCTGGAAGGCATGACGGCCCTGATCGTCGCATCTGTTCTCGTGGGGATCGCGTTGCTGACGACGGGCGTCGTAGTCGGCCTGCTCTCGGGCGGACCTCCGTTCAAACGGGCGCTACGCCAACTCGCGATCGGCTACGGCGCTGCCGGCGCGACGTATCTGCTCGGCATGTTGTTCGGGACTTCGCTCTGAGCGTCTGCTCACGCACGCAGGGCGGGATCGCGGTGAGCCGGATCGATCCGAACCGGAATTTGGCACACCACGGCCTCGGTGTGTTTGCGCAGTGCATGAGCGATCTCATCGGTTCGTTGGCTCGGGAGGAATCGGTGCCATCTGGTCGCCGGGTCGATGGTGGCGACTACGACGAAGGTTTCTCGGTGGGGGAAGTGCGTATGGATGTATCGAGCGAGGGTGTTCCCCACGGAATTCTCGGTATCCTCGATGACGATCAAACGCGAATTCGGGTGTCGGGCTTGCCATCGGCGGGTGAAGTCCGTCGTCGATTCGTGGGCCAGGCAGACTCGAATTGCGATGGGTTGTGACGACATCGCTGTTGCCGCGGCCATCGCGCGGGTGGAGAGTGACGTAATTTCCGACACGGGTACTAGCACCGCTGGTTTGTATCCGATTGACAGAGAATCGCTCTCACTCTGAACGGTCAGTCGTGCACCGATATGCGTGTAAGCGCCACGGATGCGTTCCATGCCGATGACGAGCGCAGGGAGCGCGAGAGCGATCAGCCAGGCGCCCTCGGTGAACTTCATGGCGGTAGTCACCACTGCTGCGATCGAAGTCAACGCAGCGCCGAAACCGTTGAGCGCTAGGCGCCACTTCCAGCCCGGCGTCTGTTCGGCGAGCCAGTGGCGCACCATGCCGAACTGCGCGAGCGTGAATCCGATGAACACACCGATGGAGAACAGCGGCACCAAGGTGTTCATGTTTCCGCCCGATCCGATGAGCAGGAGAGCACCGACGCCGCCGAGCGACAAGACGCCGTACGTGAAGACGTCGCGCGTCGACTTCCGGCTGAAGCGGTGAGGGAGCACGTTGTCGTCGGCGAGGATCCGCATCAGGTTGGGAAGTCCGCCGTACGAGGTGTTCGCGGCCAACGCCAGCAGGATCACAGTGGAGAATTGGACGACGTAGTAGCCCACACCATTTCCGAGGGCAGCGGAAGTGAGTTGCGACAGGACCGTTGTTCCAGGGATCGGGGCCAGTGAGAACTTCTCGATCAGCACGGCAAGGCCGATCAGCATGGCGCCCAACAGGATTCCCAGAGCGACTTCGGCGCGCTGAGCGCTACGCACGCGAGGCTTCTTGAAGCTGGGTACCGCGTTGGCGATGGCTTCGACACCGGTCAATGCGGCGCAACCACTCGAAAATGCCTTGAGCAGAAGGAGAATGCCGATCGTGTGCGCGTTATCGGCGACGAAGGGAGCTGAGGCGGCGGCAGGGTTCTCCCGAAGTAGTCCGGCACCGATCACCGTGAAGATGCTGACGACAAAGATCACGGTGGGCACCATGAATACTCGCGCTGAATCTGCGATGCCGCGCAGATTCAGCGCCGTAATGCCGCCGAGTATCGCCAGTGCGATCCAGACCGTGTAGGGGAGAAGTGTGGGGAAGGCTGAGGTCAGAGCCGCGACGCCGGCTGCGATCGATACCGCGACGTTGAGGGTGTAGTCGACGATCAACGAGGCGGCGGCGGTCAGGCTCGCGCGGGGGCTCAGATGCTTCTTCGCGACGGCGTAGGCGCCACCGCCTTCGGGAAATGCGGCGATCACCTGGCGGTACGACGCCACCAGGACCACAAGCAGCACGGCGATGGCGATCGTCACCGGCACGGTGAAGCCGATTCCCGCGCCGCCGGCGAGGGCCAAAACCAACACGATGGCCTCTGGACCGTACGACACCGAGGCCATCGCGTCGAGCGACAGGCCCGCCAGTCCGGTTGCGACGGAGAGCTTTTGCCTCTCAGGTCCACCGCCGGTGCGGGTGGTCGACGATATGACTCCACGGTGTCCGAGTATCACTGCATGTCTCACTGAGTCAGTATCGATACTTCCCGTTGAGCTGAGACCGATCTTGACGATGCCTTGACGCGATCACCAACAAATCTGTACGGGTTCACAACGGCGGTTCGAGTCGCGGGAAGCCTTGTGACAGCTGATCAATCCAGCGGGCGCGTGCGGCGAGAATATCGCGGTTCCGAGACGCCGATTGGGCGGCGACGTGCGAAAGTAACTCGCGAAGTCGGTCCAGAACGAGCGGCGAGTTCGATGCAGAGGCTATGACGTCGTCCAGTCCGGTTCGCACGAAGGTCGCGAAGTCGGGCAGCGGAATCACCACGCGCAGTTCACCACGCTGGTCGAGGGCCCGGATCGAATCTGCGCGTATGGCGGCCACCCGCGAGAGGAGGTCCTCGATCTCGTCCAGAGCCTGGACGGCCGTCGCAGGATCGTTGATCGCGGGTGAGAGCGCTCTGAGTGCGATGTCAGCCAACAACCGAATCGCGAGTATGGGGTCCTGGGTGAAGGTTCGCTCACTCCCACTGACCAAGGCGTCGAGGATCGCGTCGGCGGGAATGGTTTCGCCGTAGACATCGGCAAGCGACAATCCGTCTCGCAGCGTGGTACCCGGAGACACTCGGAGGACCACCACGGATCGGCAAGTCCGAGCGCTCTGCAGCAGATCTTCGACGAGGATCTGCTGCAGAACGGCCGGCGGTCGATGCCACTCGATGGTCGTGATCACCGGAAGTGTTGGTAGAGGAGGCAACTCCCGATCGGTGTCGGGGTACACGGATTCGAAGACTGCTCGTCCACGGCTCGAGATTGAGGCCAGTACCGGAGCCAACTGGATGGCCGAGAAGGCACGCAACTGGAGCAGCCGGATCAGCGTCAACGTGGCCAAGAGTGCCAGCACTGCGAGACCGGGCACGACCACGGACACATCCGTTTCGCTGCTGATGGCGAGCGCTGCCGTGATGTCGAAAACCGACTGGCCTATCGCGAAGGCAAACGTCCGCCACACGAGGGGGTCGTCGCGGAACAACAACAAGCGGGGGGTGAAGGTGGTCGCGGCCCATTGGACGACGAGGAACAGCAGCGAGAAGATCACTGCGACTACACCCAATAACCCCAGTCCGAGGGCAACGAGCATTTCGCTGACCTGACGGGCGGGGATCGTCGGGCCGCTCCGGATATACGGCATCAACAGTCCGGTAGCCAGTCCTACGACGACGCACAGGATCTGGGTTAGGCCGGCACGCACACGGCGCCGGGGGATGAGGAAGGCATGCCCTATCGGGGTGGGAGCGAAACGTCCGGGCGGATCCACACTTCAAGCCTCCACGCTGCGGCATTGGTGCGCCTTCACCCGAAACGGATGATGTCGACGTCGTCGTGATCCTGAAACGCTTGAAAGAGCCGTGCGAGAGACAGAAGGCGAGACGTCATGACGGATCCGACAGGCCAGAGCCGCGCTGTACTACCGATTCCGGATCGACAACATCTTGGTCTGGTGACGTACGACGCGAAGGATCCGGACACCGAGTTTCCGCCGATCACTCCGCTACTACCGCCGGCCGGGGCACCCAATGTTCTGGTGGTCCTGTTGGACGACGTGGGATATGGCGCCAGCAGTGCCTTCGGCGGACCAGCGGACACGCCGACTGCTGAGCGATTGCAAAGTGATGGGCTCACGTACACGCGGTTTCACACGACTGCGCTGTGCGCGCCGACCCGCGCCGCTCTGCTAAGTGGGCGCAACCACCATTCGGTCGGAATGGGTTCGATCACCGAAACCGCGACCTCGGCTCCTGGCCTTTCCGGTCTGCGCCCGAATACCAAAGCTGCATTACCGATGACGTTGAAACTCAACGGATACTCGACAGCGCAGTTCGGCAAGTGTCACGAGGTACCGCCGTGGCAAACATCCCCGGTAGGGCCGTTCACATCATGGCCGACGGGAGAAGGCGGCTTCGAGCACTTCTACGGATTCATCGGCGGGGAGAACAACCAGTATTACCCGGCGCTGTACGAGGGCGTCGCGCCTGTCGAGCCGGACAAGACACCGGAAGAGGGCTACCACCTCACCGAGGACCTGGCCGACCACGCCATCGACTGGGTTCGGATGCAGAAATCCTTGGCTCCGGACAAGCCGTTCTTCGTCTACTTCGCTCCCGGCGCTACCCATGCGCCGCACCATGTTCCGAAGGAGTGGGCCGACAAGTACGAGGGCCGGTTCGCCGGAGGTTGGGACGCTCAACGCGAGTCGATTCTCGAGCAGCAGAAGCAGCGGGGAGTCGTTCCCGCGGATGCGGTCCTCACCCCGCGCCCTGAGGCCATTCCGGCGTGGGACGACATGAGTGAGGAATTGAAGCCTGTCCTCGAACGCCAAATGGAAGTCTATGCAGGATTTCTCGAACACACCGACTTCCATGTCGGACGGCTTGTCGATGCGATCGAAGAACTTGGAGCTCTCGACAACACCCTCGTGTACTACATCATCGGGGACAACGGAGCGTCCGCAGAGGGGACGATCAACGGAGCCTTCAACGAGATGGCCAACTTCAACGGACTCGCCGCCATCGAGACGCCCGAGTTCATGGCGGAAGTGAAGGACAAGTTCGGCACCAAGGACGCGTACAACCACTATTCCGTGGGGTGGGCGTGGGCAATGTGTACGCCGTATCAGTGGACGAAACAGGTTGCGTCGCATTGGGGTGGCACTCGCAACGGGACGATCGTGCACTGGCCGGCAGGGATTCGGACCAAGGGGGAGACACGGTCGCAGTTCACCCACGTCATCGACGTTGCACCGACGATCCTCGAGGTCGCGAAACTACCGGAACCGACCATTGTCAACGGCGTCCAGCAATCACCCATCGAGGGGACCAGCATGGTCTACACCTTCGACGACGCCGAAGTCGCCGAACGTCACGATCTGCAGTACTTCGAGATGGCCGGCAACCGTGGGATCTATTACAAGGGTTGGAGTGCGGTCACCAGGCACAGCACTCCGTGGCTCTTCGCGGAGACGCTCCCCGCTCTCGACGACGACGTGTGGGAACTCTACGACGGGTCGCAGGATTGGACGCAATCCCAAGATTTGGCCGCCGAAATGCCGGAGAAATTGGCTGCACTGCAACGCTTGTGGTTGATCGAAGCTGTCAAGTACAACGTACTTCCGATCGACGACCGTAGGTTCGAGAGGTTCAACCCTCACATCGCGGGGCGTCCGCAGTTGGTATCGGGGAACAGGCAAGTTCTGTTCCCCGGAATGAAGCGACTGAGCGAGCACAGCGTGCTGAGTATCAAGAACCGATCGTTCAGTGTCACAGCAGCTGTCGACGTCGCGGATGGCGTTACTGCCAACGGTGTGATGATCGCGCAGGGAGGCAGGTTCGGCGGCTGGGCGCTCTACGCGCGGGAAGGCCGTGCGAAATTCGTCTACAACCTGCTCGGCATGACCGAGTTCGTCATCGGTTCCGACGTTGACATACCGGCAGGATCACATCAGATCAGGGCCGAGTTCGCCTACGATGGAGGTGGACTCGCGAGGGGTGGCGGGGTCACGATCTATCACGACGGTCGGGAAGTGGGCTCGGGTCGCGTCGAGCAGACCCAACCGATGGTCTTCTCCGCGGACGAGACCACCGACATCGGTGACGACTACGGCATGCCTGTCAGTGTCGATTACAGTGGCGCAACCACATTCAACGGCCGTATCGACGTCGTGCAGATCGATGTCGGTGACGACGACCATACCCACCTCATCGATCCGGAGGAGGTGGCGCGAGTGGCGGTGTCCAGACAGTGATTCCACAGGCACGAGCAGCAGTCACAATCTCCTGAGGGAGGGGCGCAATGCCGACCGTCATCCGAACCGTTCACGATCTGGTCCGCCACGCGCGCGGGCCGACGCACCATCACCACCATCAATCCGTGCACGAGGCACGGCGAATGCGCGCCCACCACATACTGGTCACGCATTCGCTCGCCTGATTTGGGCTACAGGTCGCGCGCCAATGCTCGTCCGGCTGCGCGGCCCGAGAAGATGCAGCCACCGAGGAAGGTCCCTTCGAGCGCGCTGTAACCGTGGACTCCGCCGCCGCCGAAGCCCGCGACCTCACCGGCCGCGTACAGGCCGTCGAAGACGCTGCCGTCGGCCTTGATGACCTGTGAATCCAGGTTGGTTTCCAAGCCGCCGAGAGTCTTGCGGGTGAGCAGGTGCAACCGGACCGCGATCAGTGGGCCGTTCTTGGGGTCCAGGATCTTGTGCGGCGCAACGACGCGCACGATCTTGTCTGCCAACAGATTACGGGCACCGTGGATGGCAGTGACCTGGAAGTCCTTGCTGTACTTGTTGTCGACTTCGCGGTCACGGGCGATCATCTCGCGCTCGATGTCCTCGTAGTCGAGGAGCGGTTCGTCGGTGAGGGCGTTCATGCCGTCGACCAGATCGCGAAGATTGGTGCGCACCACGAAGTCTGCGCCCTTCTGCTTGAACGCCTCGACCGGTCCCGGGGCACCCTTCTTGATTCGTTCGAGAAGGAGCTTGAAGTCGCGGTTGGTGAAGTCCGGGTTCTGTTCCGATCCCGATAGTGCGAACTCCTTCTCGATGATCTTCTGATCGAGAATGAACCACGTGTACTCGTGGCCGCTGTCCAGGATGTACTTGAAGGTCCCCATCGTGTCGAAGCCCGGGAAGTTGGGGACCGGCAGACGCTTGCCGGTGGCGTCGAACCACATCGAGGACGGTCCGGGGATGATGCGGATTCCGTGGTTCGGCCAGATCGGATTCCAGTTCTGGATGCCTTCGGTGTAGTGCCACATGCGGTCGCGGTTGACGATGTTTCCGCCCGCGGATTCGGTGATTTCGAGCATGCGTCCGTCGACGTGCGCGGGCACGCCGGTCAGCATGTGCTTCGGTGCCTTGCCGAGTCGCTCCGGCCAATTCTTCTTCACCAGTTCGTAGTTGCCGCCGATTCCACCGGAGGTGACCACTACGGCCTGTGCGGCGAACTCGAATTCGCCGACGGGGGTGCGTGAACTCTTCACACCGCGCAGATCACTGGAAGGTTCGAGGACGGTTCCTCGTACACCCGTGACCGCACCATCGGTCACCACTAATTGATCCACCTGGTGGCGGTGCTTGAATGTGACCAGCCCACGTTTCTGGGCAGCGATGACCTTGGTCAGGAAAACGTCGACGACGCCAGGTCCGGTGCCCCAGGTGAGGTGGAAGCGCGGCACCGAATTGCCGTGTCCGAGAGCCATTCCGCGCCCGCGCTCGGCCCAGCCGACGTTGGGCATCAGGCGAAGGCCCAGATCGTGCAGGTACTGACGCTTGTCTCCGGTCGCGAACTCGACGTACGCCTTGGCCCACTGACGCGGCCAGTGATCTTCGCGGTCGCGGTCAAATGCGGCGGTGCCCATCCAGTCCTGCATGGCCAACTCGAGGGAGTCCTTGATGCCGAGTCGGCGTTGTTCGGGGCTGTTCACGAGGAAGAGTCCGCCGAGCGACCAGAATGCCTGCGCTCCGAGGTTGGCCGCGTTCTCCTGTTCCACCACAAGGACTTTGCGGCCGGCGCGCGTCAGTTCGTAGGTGGCGACCAGTCCCGCCAGCCCTGCCCCGACAACGATGACGTCAGCTTGTTCGCTCACGACAGCTCCTCTTCAGATTGGTTGTTCTGGATTATTTCGCTGTAGGACAGCAGAATTCGAGTGAAGACATCGCGACGCAGCGCGAAGGCGGCGTTGGTGTCGGTATCGATGAGGCACTGCACGCTCGTGCCGTCGTGAACTGCGACCAACGCTCGTCCCAGCGACGTCGGGTCACCGACGATTGTTCGACCGACATCGCTGAGTGCGGACTCCACGATGGGAAGCAGGGTCCGAAGAATTGCGTCTTCACGGTCGGCAAGCGCTTTACGAAGTGCCGGGTTGCGGAGCGCGTGGGCTGTGAATTCTGCGTTGATCCGGTACCACTGCGGGTCGACCGGAACCACGGTCACGATTCGGGCCACGGCGGAATGGATGTCGACGGCGTTGCCGGCGGTGATCGACTCCGTCGCCGACCGGAGGTCGGCGAGCATTGCTGCAGATCGCTGCTCCCACATCGCGAAGAACAGTTCGTCGAGTGAATCGAAGTTGGAGTAGAACGCGCCTCTGGAGTATCCGCCGCGTTCGCAGATCTGCTCGACCGTTGCATGTCCGAGCCCGGATTCGGAGAAGACGTCCGCGGCCGCGTCCAGAAGGCGCTGTCTGGTCTGACCACGGCGTTTGGTGACGCGCTTGGCCGGCGAGTTGTCCGTTCCAGTCGTCATCGGCGCCTCCGTCGGGGTGGAACCCAAACGATACACCGATGTATCCGATGCGTGGGCGTATCTCGATCTGTTCTTCTTCGCAGGTCTTTCTATAAATATCTAGTAAATATGCAAGAGATAGAGATATTTAGATATCATCCACTACAGGTACAGATCACGCTTCCTGATCGCCGCAGTGGCGACGACGCTGATCGCCGAGGTGGCCACCAGATATCCACATGCCAGCCACGGTGAACCGCCGCTGGCGCCGATCAGTGCAGTCAGGATCAGAGGAGTGACGCCGGAGGCGTAGATACCCGAGAACTGGTAGACGACGGACAACCCGGTGTACCGGATTTCGGTGGGGTAGAGGCTCGCGTAGAGCGTTCCCTGGGCGCCGTAGAACAGGGCGTGAATCACTCCGAAGACCACGACCATCGCGACTCCGAAGAGCAGAAGGCTCTCGGTCCCGAACAGTGCGAAGGCGGGGAAGATCGCAAGGCCGTACGCGGCGATGCCCACGATGTAGACCCGTTGCGGGCCGAACCGATCGGTGAGCAAACCGGAGAAAGGCAGCAAGATCGCCATCACGACCGCGGCGACTGTGACTACGAGAAGTACGGGAACCTTCTCGAAATGCAGAGTCTTGGTTGCATAAGTGATTGCAAAGACGCCCCAGGTATTGAAGGCAGCGCCCTCGCCCCAGCGAGACAGCATGCCCAGTACGGTGTTTCGGGCGACCTTTCCTTGGAAGACTTCCTTGAGCGGTGCGGAGGAGTGTTGTTCGAGGTCGCGAACCGCCTGAAATGCCGGCGTCTCATCCACCTTCAAACGGACCACCAACCCTACGATCACGAGAACCAAGCTCAGAACAAAGGCGATGCGCCAGCCGAAACGGAGAAACTGGTCGTCGTCGAAGATCGTTTGAAGCAGCGCGAACATTCCTGTGCCCAATGCCAACCCGAGGGCTAATCCGATCTGCGGGATGCTGCCGAACAGGCCGCGCTTCTTCTCCGGACTGTGTTCCACCGCGAGAAGGACGGCTCCGGCCCACTCACCGCCGAGAGCAAATCCCTGCAGGATGCGAAGCAGCAGAAGCAGAATCGGTGCCACGACTCCGATCTGGGCGGCAGTTGGAAGAACACCCATGAGCGCCGTCGCGATACCCATGATGAACATCGTGAGAGCCAGCGTCTTCTTGCGTCCGATGCGATCGCCGATGTGACCGAACACCACTCCACCGATGGGGCGAACGAGAAAGCCGACCGCGAAGGTCGCAAAAGAAAGCATCGTCCCGACAAAAGAACTCTGATTCGGGAAGAACAGTTGGTTGAAGACCAGGCTCGCGGCCGTCGCGTAGAGGAAGAAGTCGTACCACTCGACCGTCGTGCCGAGCAGGCTTGCTGCGACGACGGTTCTCAGTCTGGAACGTCGCTCACCGTCGGTTTCGTTCGAGAACGGTGAATTGTGCTCGACTTCGGCAAACGTGGTCATCGGAGCCCCCGGGTTGCGGTGCAAATTCACGAAGGTATCGCCGGAGCCGAAAGTGGGCACCCATAGCGATCAGGGTGATTTCAACCCTGTTCTTCCAGGTGGCGTGTGGTTGTAATGACAGAAGAGTTCTGCCTGTTCGTCGACGAAAGGAATCACCGTGTCACTGCGCTTCCACTGGTTCTTGCCTACTTACGGTGATTCCCGGAATCTGATGGCGGGTGGGCACGGCAGCTCGATGTCCGGTGATCGTCCGGCGACGCTGAAATACCTCAATCAGATCGGCGCGGCCGCTGAGACGAACGGTTTCGAAGCCGTCCTCACGCCCACCGGCGCGTGGTGCGAAGACGCATGGCTGACGACGGCGATGATGGTCGAGACCACCGAGACACTCAAGTTTCTGGTTGCTCTGCGCCCGGGATTGCTCAGCCCCACGCTTGCCGCCCAGATGGCCGCAACCTTCCAATGGCAATCGGGCGGTCGCCTGCTGCTCAACGTCGTCACCGGCGGGGAGGACCACGAGCAGCGCACCTTCGGTGATTTCCTCGACAAGAACCAGCGGTACGCACGATGCGGCGAGTTCCTCGACGTGATCCGCCAGCTGTGGTCCGGTAACGGTCCGGTTGATTTTTCCGGTGAGTACGTCAACGTGGAAAAGGCTACGCTGCAGCGTATTCCGGATCCGGTACCGCCCATCTTCTTCGGCGGATCCTCGCCGGCAGCCGGAACCGTCGCATCGCGTTACGCCGACACCTACCTCACCTGGGGTGAGACGCCGTCCGCTGTCGCCGCCAAGATCGCCTGGATTCGCGACCTCGCAGAAGTTCAAGGTCGGCACCTCGACTACGGAATCCGTTTGCACGTCATCAGCCGGGACACCTCGGAGCAGGCATGGGCAGAAGCGGATCGGCTGCTCAGCGCGCTCGACCCGGCGACCGTCGAGCAGGCTCAGGCGAGTCTTGCGCGATCCGGCTCCGAAGGTCAGCGTCGTATGCTGGAATTGCACGGCGGCGGTTCGGCTTACAAGCAGGGCGTCGGAGCAAGGTCGCTGGAAATTGCGCCGAACCTGTGGACCGGCGTCGGGTTGGTCCGAGGGGGAGCGGGCACCGCATTGGTCGGTTCGCACCAAGAAGTGGCTGATCGGATTGCCGAGTACGCAGCGATCGGTCTGGATCACTTCGTACTGTCGGGGTATCCGCATCTCGAAGAGGCGTTTCAGTTCGGTGAGGGCGTGCGTCCGATCCTCGAAAAGCGTGGATTGGTGGCACCGCACGGTTCGGCCGGCGGACCGGTGCGAACGCCCTTCGTCTCCAGTGGGAACTGAGTCGAACAGCGAGCTCTTCGAGAACGGGACGTTTGTCCCGATCTTTCGGACATGACCTCCCGGCGGGACAAATGGGCCATTTCGGGCGCTAGATCCGATCTAGGCTGCGCACTGTTGCCGAACTCAAGGCGCAGTACGAAAGGAACCTCGATGAAGCTGGGCACAAGTGGAGTACGTCGCGTAGTGGGAACCGTGGCGGTTGCCGCTGCAACCGCGGCAGGCGTCGCGATGGTCAATCCTGCAACTGCGTCGGCCGAGGTGGTCCCGCCGGTCGTCTCGTACAAGGTGACCGGAAACGATCTGGCACTGACGATCACGAACAACAACACGGGCATTGCTCCGTTGTGCCAGGCGTTTGTCGTCAACGCCGCGGATTCTGCTGCTGTGCTTGATGATCCGCTGAAACTGCTCGATCCGAACCTTGTGGTGTACCCCAAGATCACCGATCCGGCCACGTTGTTCGCCGTGGGCAAGGGGCAGACGGTCACCAACACCGTGACCGATGTTCCGGACGGAACCTACGCCGTGCTCGGCGCCTGCTCCGATCTTCTCGATCTCGAGACGTTGGGTAAGCCGGTTCCTGGCGTACCAAGCCTCGTTGTCATCGGCGGACCGTTCAGCGGCATCAATACCGGCAGCTTGAGCGACCTGTTCGGCAGTGGCAGCGCCGAGGGCCTTTTCGGGTAGCTCACCGTCTGTCTCCCCAATTTTCCGACTGAGCGGTCCATTCTTCATGCATCTGGTGATCTGACCGACGTGCCTGGAGGTTCGGAAAATGCGAAGTGGTGGATTCAAACGCGCCCTCAGAAGTATTGTCGCGGCGTCGGTCGCCGTCGTGGGACTGGCTGTCAGCTTCCAGTTCGACTACCAAGGTGGTTCCGACTTCGAGGTGGTCGGCCCGACGTCCTAGTGTCTACGACTCAGTTTCGTGCGCGGTGGCGCCGTACCGCGTCGCGATTCGCGCACGTGGGGGAGCAGTACCGCTGATTGCCGTTGCGGGAGGTGTCAGCGTAGATGTTGGTGCACTCGTCCAGGGTGCATCGACCTAATCGGTGCATGCCGCGGCCGACGAGGTGTAGCGCCGTGCCCACCGAGAAGAGTGCCTTGAGGACCTCGGCGAGTGACTGTTGGGGATCGCGGTAGTGCAGATGCCAGCCGTCGTTCGCGTGGTTGGTCATACGCGGATACGCCGACGCTTGCTCGAGCATGACGTTCACCAATTCGGCGCGTGCCGTCTCGTCCGTGACGTCGACGATTTTCGACCACTCGATCAGAAGGTCGAGGGTTTCGTCGAGGTCCTTCTCGGCGATGGGGAAATCGAGAATGATGCCTGCATCGACGCAGCGTTCGACGAGTTCGGCCAAGCTTTCGGGATGTCGATTGGCCAGGTCGGCGGCCAGCGTCACCGCATATTCGCCGTAAGGGTTGAGATGCACAATGCCATTACATCATGCTCGTTGCATGAAGAAAACAGAGCTCGCGCCGATCGGTTGCATCCATCGCTGGGAGGTCGAATCCCGGCATCGAACAAGCGAGGGGACGGTCACCTATCTGCGCTGTCATTGTGGGTCGTGGCAGACCCTGCTCACCGAATGGATGTCGGGAGGTGCAGCCTCGGCCGTTGCCGCACCGATAGTTGCCGCACCGATAAAGGTCAGGTCCAGGTAATGATCAGCTAATCGTTCCGTTCCGCCTCGCGCGACATGGAACGTGTTCTAGATTCAGGGTTGTATGCCTCGATATCGCGGCGCAGACTCTGAAAGGGAAGACGATGCAGTTCAACCTCGCTGATGTATTCGAAACCGTCGCCAGCTCGGTACCTGATCGCGTCGCCTTGACTTACGAGGGAGAGAACTTCTCTTACGCTCAGTTGGACGCGGAAGCCAATCGAACCGCCAACCTGCTCGCCCAAGCCGGTATCTCGCGTGGTGACCACGTGGCTCTGTTCTTGAAGAACAGCGTTGAACATGTCACGTCGATCCTCGGGTTGATCAAGATCCGTGCGGTCCCGATCAACGTGAACTACCGGTACACGCCCGCCGAACTGGAGTACATCTTCACCAACTCCGACTCGGTCGCGGTTGTCGTAGAACTTCCCGAACATCAGCGTGTCCTTGCTTCCCTCTTCGGTGCATGCCCGAAGGTGAAGACGGTGATCGTGATCGGCGAGATCGACGCCGACCTGGTCGCTGCCGCGAATGAGCACGAAGTTTCCGTGGTTTCCTTCGACGACGCTCGTGAGCAGTCGCCAGTGGGAGAGTTCGACTCCCGTTCGGGCGACGACGTGTACCTGCTCTACACCGGTGGGACAACCGGATACCCGAAGGGTGTCATGTGGCGTCACGACGACTTCTTCCGTAAGCCGCTCTCCGGCGGAAATCCGTACGGCGAGGGAGCGCGGCAGGATCTCGCCGAGATCGCCAGTGCTGCAAAGGAATTTCCGGAACTCTCGTTCCTCGTTGCCGCCCCTCTGATGCATGGCGCCGCGTTGTACTCGCTGTTCACCTTCCTCACCCTCGGTGCGCGGGTTGTTCTACGACGAGAGTTCGACCCGGCGAAGGTCGTCGAAGCGATCGAGAAGGACTCGGTACAGGTGATCTTGATCGTCGGCGACGGTATGGGACTGCCGTTGGTCGACGAGATGGAACGCCGCAAAGACGAGGTTGATTTCAGCACCCTGTTCTCGATCACCTCGGGTGGCGCGATCTGGTCCACCAGCGTCCGGGACCGCATGCTGGCGGTGAAGCCGGACCTGCTGTTGCGGGACAACTTCGGAGCCTCGGAGTCAGGCAACGACGGCGCCTTCGCTATCGACGAGGCAGGAAATCTGCGGATGCCGCCCTCGCCGAACATGATTCTGGTCGACGAGCGTCTCGAAGAGATCCCAGCTGGCTCCGACGATGTGGGATACATCGCGCGCATCGGAAACGTCCCGCTCGGTTACTACAAGGACGAGGAGAAGACCGCCCGGACGTTCCCGACCCGCGCTGATGGCACCCGTCTTTCGGTGCTCGGCGACATGGGCAAGGTGGAAGCGGACGGCACCATTGTCTTCCTCGGCCGCGGCTCACAGTGCATCAACACCGGCGGCGAGAAGGTATTCGCCGAAGAGGTCGAGGCCGCCCTTCACGCGCATCCGGCAATATCGGACGCGCTTGTTGTCCCCGCACCCGACCCGCGCATGGGGCAGCAGGTCGCAGCGGTGATCGCGACCTACCCCGGATCTGACGAGTTGACTCTCGAAGCGGTTCAGGAACATTGCCGCAAGACGTTGGCCGGATACAAAGTGCCGCGCACGATCGTGCTGGTCGATGAAGTCAAGCGAACCCCGGCCGGTAAGGCGGACTACCGCTGGGCGACGACACTGGCGTCGTCCTAGCAACGTGCAGTGGGCGGCGAAGACCTTTCACACGGATTTCACCACGACATAAGAGACATACCGGAAAGATAGCGCAGAGTAAGTCGTTCGCGCCTTGCGTCGTCACTCCACGAAAGGGTCTCAGCTCATGCTCATCATCGGAATTCTTCTGTTCGGGATCGTCATCGGAGCGGGAGCCCAGTTGATTCTGGGGCAGAGGGCCGCACGAGTGGATTGGACCTTCGCGTTCATCGCTGGAATCGGTGGTTCGCTGGTGGGCGGACTGCTTGTGAGTTTGATTGCGGGCGACGGAATATCATTGCGTCCTAGCGGCATCCTGGGTTCCCTCGCCGGCGCCGTCATCATCACCGCAAGCTGGCAGTGGTACCGCCGGAAGAACGCAACGCCAGCATCGCGTCCGTCTGATCACTGATTCCTCAGTTCCGCCAGGGGACGGAAAGCGACGAGACATGAACGAATTGCTCGATGAAGTTCTCACCGCACATGGCGGAGTCGAACATTGGCAGTCCGTTCCAGCGATCACGGCGCGGGGACGCCTCGGCGGTCTGTTGCCTGGGCGCTTCCCCGGCAACAAGCTCGCGACGTTTACGGTCGAGGTACAAGTTGCCGAGCAACGCACTCTCCTCCAAGACTTTCCGCGTGTCGGCGAGCGCGCTGTGTTCGACAAGGGCGTCGTGCGGATCGAAACTCGTGACGGCGAACAACTCGAGAGCCGAACCGACCCGCGTCCAGAGTTCTTCGGGTTGAGTGGAATCCGGCGCAACTTTCGTTGGGACGCGCTCGACACCGCTTACTTCGCCGGCTACGCCTTTTGGAACTATCTGACGGCACCGCTGCTGCTCGCGCGCGACGACATCACTGTCACCGAAGCCGAACCTTGGCAGGAATCCGGGCAGCAATGGCGACGACTGCAGGCAACGTTCGCACCGGCAATCGATACCCATTGCCGGCAGCAGACCTTTTATGTCGACAACGGTGGCCTCATCCGCCGGCACGACTTCGTCGCCGAACCGATAGGCAGCTGGGCGAGAGCTGCGCTTTACTGCGACCAGCACCGCCAGTTCGACGGCCTCACATTCCCCACCCGACGGCGCGTTCTCCCGCGGGGCCCAGGTGGCCGTGTCCTCTCGCGGCCGACGCTCCTGGCGCTCGACTTCGACGACATCGAGATAAAGCGATGAACATCAGTGCTTGGTTACCTGTTGTCGAGTGTGAACAAACGGAACACGGTCCGCATGCATAGAACAACCCCGACGAAGCCCAGTACCGCACTCACGAGTGCGTAGCCTGACAGCTGAGGTGTGAGTTGTGGTCCGCCAGGTACGGACAGCAGGATCGCCGCGACGATCAGCGCGGTCACTCCAGCCGCCATACCCAGGGCGTTGTTCGCCGACCGTCGGAGCCATCGCCTGTCGTCGGGGTGTGCGGCAGAGCGGGTTCGGAGTGTGAAGCTTCCCGACGCCAGTGAGGTCGTGATCTGGTCGAGCTGACCAGGCAGCCGCCTGACCACGGCCGTTGTGACCGCAATCGTCGACAGCATCGCCTGCGCCGCTGCGGAGGGGCTGGCGACTTGGGTCAACAGTCGGGGTACTTCGGCGCGCACCGCGGAGACGAGGTCGATCTGCGGATCCAGAAGTCGGAGGGCGCGCTCCAAAGACGCGAGCGAACGGAAAGCTGCTGCGACGTCTCCCGGCACACCTATTCGGTGCTCTCGAAGCGCGGTGAACATTCGTGCGAACGATCCCATGGAAACATTGGGCGCAAGACCGAGAAGGGTGATCTCGCGGCCTACTTGGTGACGCAGCGCTCCACGATCCACGTCATCAGGCACGTCGAATGCCATCAGCATCGCGTCGACTGTTGCCACCGGGTCACCTGCCAGTGCGGCATTCAGGAGTACGGCGAACAGGATCCGTGTCTCCCCGTCCAGAACACCTACTGCGCCGAAGTCGAGTAGGCCGACGCGTCCGTCGTCAAGGAGCATGATGTTGCCCGGGTGCAGATCGGCGTGGAACACCCCGTGGACGAAGATCCCGTCGAGCAGCGACGCAAGAAGCTCGTTCGCAATTCTGCTGCGAGAGTCGACGTCGACGTCGGTGAGCGCTGCCTCGCCGTCGGAAAGTGGTGTTCCGTGAAGACGTTCCATCACGACCACTCGTCCGCTGCTGAGTTCGGGGTAGATGTGCGGAACGACAATATCCGATCGACTCACCATCGTGGCGGCGATCGTGGCGGTGTTCGCGGCCTCGGTGCGGTAGTCGAGCTCTTCGAGCAGCGACGTGACGAGCCCGCCGGCGAGTCGGTGAACGCCGATATCGCGTGCCCAGGGAAAACGGGTTTCCGCAAGGGATGAAACGTGGAGGAAGATATCGCA
>NZ_JAJNCL010000019.1:0-81238 GCF_021025955.1 Rhodococcus qingshengii
CGGGGTTTCGGGCTGGTTGCCATGAGTAGCTCCTACGTCGCGGGCCAGCAACCGTTTCGGTAGCTGAATACTAACTGAATTGAAGTTACCGGACAGTACCAAGCGTTCCGTTTGATCGCCAGACTCCAGATCGTCCGTGATCGTATTTATCGTGAACTTCCGGTCACGGATACATCTCGGCAAGCACGTGACCAGCACGTGGGACTTTCGTCCCAATATGGCGAGCGTCACGAAAGTCACCCTTCACACTGACGCAGTGATGAGTGGGCAAACAGAAGAACAGGCTCGGTTGAGATCTCTAAGTGCAGCATGAGGACGCCGAACTTGCCGTTCCTTCTCGCTAGACGGTAGTTGAATGGTCAATAGTTAATTGCTGGCGCGCGATTCCGTGCGGTAGGCCAAGCACAGGAGTTTTGCGGGCGGAGCCACGTGGGAGCGAATCACACTCGGCCACTATCTGAGGTATTTCGTTCAGAAAGTCATGTCAGGCGCTCGGCAAAGTCCCGAAGGACTCGTAGAAGTTCGGCAACCGCCAGCACGTTGCTCGGCACCTGGACTCTCCGCCGGACTGTGAAAGCAGGCTATTCGCTACGGAGGCGAAACGGTGAGTGCCACCACCGCTCGGGTAGGCGAATCGACGAAACGCGGCCAGTAAGGCCTCTACATCGAGACGACTGGGTATGCATCACCCGGAAAGGGTTATCCCCACTCATTCCACAGTGGCTGTGCATAACCTTCGGCTATGCAGCCCACCAGATGACACCCAGCGCCGCGATGATGCTCCCGAACACCAATATCGCTTCCGGCGTCAGCCCGGACGAACCGTCAGACGAAAGATCGACACGCTCCTCCACGCGAGCTCGCAGCCGCAGCAGGGCGTTCTTCATGACGTCACCTCCAGCGGCGACGCGGGCGCATGATGCGCCAGACGATCTTCGAGCGCACCGACAATGGCAAGCAGTCCGAGCAAGGCGGGCTCGGCAACGTCCACGCCGCTCTCTGCATGCTCCACCAATGTGTCGCGCAGCATTTTGGTCATAAGAGCACCGTCCGCGATGGGAACGGCACCGAGCCTTCCTGAGCCGTGGAGAGCGTGAGGAGGAGCAGAATCTGCAGTCCCGCATCTCCTCGACGCTCCTGCGCTTCATAGGGCATGAAAAAACCCAGCCCGCGCTTTCGCGCGGACTGGGTTTGAACAACGAACATTTGGCGGAAGCGGAGGGATTTGAACCCCCGGTGGGTTTAACGCCACGCTCGCTTTCAAGGCGAGTGCATTCGGCCGCTCTGCCACGCTTCCGTGGGCGATCCTATCGGGTGATCCCGCGGACCGCGAAAACGGCTCCAGAGTCAGCGCTCGCCGATGGCTTTGTCGACCTTCTCGAAGACGTCTGCGAGCACGTCCAGTTCCTGGGGAGTCAGCAGATCGACCAGATTGTTCCGCACGCCGGCCACGTGAGTAGGCGCTGCCTCGGCGAGGCGACGCCTACCCTCTTCCGTGATCCGAGCGAGCACGCCGCGACCATCTTCGACGCAGGTGTCGCGCACGACGATGCCCTGGGATTCCATCCGCCTGATCTGGTGTGTGAGGCGACTCCGCGAAGACAGCACGCCATCTGCCAGGTCACTCATCCGCAACGACCCATCAGCTGACTCCGAGAGCATGACCAAAATGCGGTAATCAGCCAACGACAGGTCGTGTGAATCCTGCAGTTCGCGGTTGAGAACCTCCATGAGGCGCTGATTACCGTCCATGTAGCCGCGCCATGCACGCATCTCGCACGGCGTCAGCCACGGTGTCTCACCGTGCGCCGCCTGCGGTGTCTCCTCGGTTGTCGCTTCAGCTGTCACAGGTTCCAAGTTTAGACCTGTGTCCGCCCGTCACAGTAAGACTCACCCTAAAGTCACGAATTGGACATCAGGATCGAACGATCGATTTCGGCGACCGATGCCAGGCCCGCCAACCCCATCGTGAGATCCAGGTCGGCCAGGAGACTGCGCAATGCATGACGCACTCCGTCCGCTCCGGCCAATCCCAACCCGTACACCCACGGCCGCCCGTACAGCACTGCATCGGCACCCAAGGCCAGAGCCTTGATTACGTCTGCGCCACAACGAATTCCGGAGTCCATCAGGATGTCCACCTCATGCCCCACCGCATCAGCGACAGGACCGAGAGCGTCGAGTGCCGAAATCGACCCGTCGACCTGACGCCCACCATGGTTGCTCACGACAATGCCGTTGGCGCCGGCCGCAACGGCCTCACGTGCGTCGTCGGGATGGACAATTCCCTTCACCGCGATCGGAAGTGTCGTCCACTGGCGAAGTTTCGCAATATCAGCGATCCGCACCGCGTGATTGCCGAACAACGACACCCACGTCAAAACCGCGATCTGCAGAGCTTCTGCACTCTCCTCGGGAGGCGTCGCCAGTTTTGCGCGGAACACCGGATCCGCAAGGTAGTTGGCAATGCCCTTCGCCTGGAGGAACGGAAGGTGACCGAGTTCGAGATCCCTTGGACGCCAACCCATACCGGGAGTGTCAGCAGTCAGGACGATAGCCTTCGCGCCCGCCAACTCCGCTCGGCGGACAAACGACTCGGCAAGCTCGTCGTCGGCCGGCCAGTACAGCTGGTACCACCAGTTCTCGCCGGAGGCCGCCGCTACATCTTCGATGGTCGAGGATGCCGCCGTCGAGAGAATCGATCCGATCCCCAACTCGGCAGTGACCGAACCCACCGCAACCTCGGCGTCGTCGTGGACCAAGCCGAGCACGCCCACCGGAGCCGTCAGGATCGGTGCAGCCAACCGCGTCCCCAACACCTCGACGCTCAGATCGCGCGCGTCGGGCGCCGCAGTCCCCCGCAACATCCGCGGCACGATCGCATACTTGTCGAACGCCCGCAGATTCGACACTGCGGTCCGTTCGGTCGACGCGCTACCGGCGATGTACCCGAAAGCCTCCGGTGAGAGTTGCTCGCGCGCGGCATCTTCCAAGCCCGCCGCAGTCATCGGCAAAGCCGGCTTCGCGCCGCTCAGTCCCGTCAGATAGATCTCGTTCTGCATGTTCCCGAAGTAAGTCACGTCCGCGACGGTAGCGGCAAAACACCCGTCAGCGGGGAGATTCGCTAGCGTCGTATCTATGTACGCCATAACGATCGATCAGCCCGGCGGTCCCGAGGTCATGAAATGGGCGCAGCAGCCCGATCCCGAACTGCCTCGCGGGCACGTACTCGTCGAGGTCGCCGCGACCGCCGTCAACCGCGCCGACCTGCTCCAACGTCAAGGCTTCTACCCGCCGCCGCCCGGCGCGAGTGACATCCTCGGCCTCGAATGCTCGGGCGTGATCGTCGAACTCGGCGAAGACGTCACCGGTTGGTCCGTCGGCGACGAAGTCTGCGCACTGCTGGCCGGCGGCGGTTACGCCGAGAAGGTTGCGGTCCCTGCAACACAACTTCTCCCGGTTCCCGCGGGCGTCGATCTCCGTGTTGCGGCGTCTCTGCCGGAAGTTGCGTGCACGGTGTGGTCGAACGTCGTGATGCGCGGCGACTTACGACGCGGACAGGTCCTCCTCGTCCATGGCGGTGGCGGCGGAATCGGCACCCACGCCATTCAGGTCGGCAAAGCCCTCGGCGCCCGCGTCGCAGTTACCGCGGGCTCGGAGGACAAATTGAACCGCTGCCGCGAATTGGGCGCGGACATTCTGATCAACTACCGCGACAGCGACTTCGTAGCATCACTCGCCGAAGCCACCGACAACCATGGCGCCGACGTGATTCTGGACAACATGGGAGCGTCGTACCTCGGACGCAACGTCGACGCACTCGCCATGGACGGCCACGTCGTGATCATCGGAATGCAGGGTGGCCGCAAGGGCGAAGTCGACATCGCCAAGCTGATGGGCAAGCGCGGAAACATCACGTCCACAGGCCTGCGCGGTCGTCCGCTCACCGGTCCTGGCGGTAAAGCGGACATCGTCGCCGACGTCCGCGCGAAGCTGTGGCCGCTGATCGCAGACGGATCGGTTCAACCGATCGTGTCGACCGAACTTCCGATCACCGAGGCACCATTAGCCCATCAATTGCTGGATTCGCCGGAAACCGTAGGCAAGGTCATCCTCACCGTGAAGTGAGCCGAACGGGGTCGATCAGCCCAGGGCGCCGAGTTCGGCGACCAGCTGATTGATCTCGTACCGCGTCGTGTACGGCGCAAGGCCGACGGTGACAGCGCCACCTTCGTCGTTGACTCCGAGTGCGTCGAGCAGCCTGGAACCGCCGTGCGTACCGCTGACCGTCGCGATGCGCTTGTCGGCCAGATGCGCGGCGACCTTGTCTGCCGCCATGCCCTCGAGCGTGAAGCTGAGAGTCGGCACCCGCGTGGGTGCGCCGCCGATCACCATCACGTTGGGTAGGGCTGCGAGCGAACGCATGAGGTGATCGAACAGACCGTCCTGGTAGTCCTGCAGCGAGCTGATCGAGGTTTCCAGTCGCTCGCGCCGGGTTCCGGTTGCCGATTCGTCCAACCCGGCCAGGAAATCGATCGACGACGTGAGCCCGGACAGCAGCGCGAACTGGTGACCGCCCACCTCGAGACGCTCGGCGCCACGGGCATACGGATTGAGGGACACGGCAGGAATTCGGTCGAGCAATCCGGGATCTCGGAAGACGAGCGCACCGACCTGTGGACCGCCCCACGACGGTGCACTGACGGCGACGATGTCCGCTCCGAGATCAGCCATGTTCACATGCGCATATGGCGCTGCGCCGACGGCGTCGACCACCATCAGTCCACCGAATTCGTGCAGACGATCAGCTGCGGCACGGACATTCGGAGCCGAACCGACGATCGGCGACGCGGCCGTCAAGGCCACCAACCGTGTGGTCGAGGTGATGAGATCGTTGAACTGCCAACTCGGGAGCTCACACGTTTCGATTTCGACCTCTGCCCATCGCACCTGAGCGCCGTAGCGACTGGCCACGCGGAGCCAGGGCGCGACGTTCGCCTCTTCGTCGAGGCGCGAGAGTACGAGACCAGTTCCGAGGCCGAGCCGCGAACTGAGCGACTCGGCGAGCCAAGCCAACAACACCGCTCGGTCCGCTCCGAGAACGACTCCCGCAGGATCTCCGCCGACCAGATCGGCGACCGCGGTGCGCGCACTCTCGAGGATGGCAGCACTACGACGGTTCGAGACGTGGCGACCGGAGGAAGAAGACGCAGAGGCACGGAACGCGGTGGAGACCGTCCGCGAAACGGCGTCCGGGATCTGCATTCCGGCCTGCGGATCGAGGTGGATCCAGCCGTCACCGAGTGAGGGAATCAACCCCCGTACGCGGGCAACGTCGTAAGCCATGCTCGACACTCTAGGTGCAGACGCCCGCTTAGTCGAAGGCAGTCACCCAATTACCCGCCGGTACAGTTATTCGATAGCTAACTTTTTGGGGGTTAAGCGGCGTTTGTCGCCCACACACGACAAGATGGAAGCATGACGAACCCCGACAAAGAGCAGGTACTCGTTATCGGACCCGACGGTCGACCCGTCGCGATGCCGGTGGCCGAGGCAGAGGCCGCCGCCTCCGGCGCGGCCGAAGGCGCGGAAACAGAAGCCGAGTCCGTCGCCGAGATGGTCGAGCAGCCGGCCAAGGTCATGCGAATCGGCACGATGATCAAACAACTCTTGGAGGAAGTGCGCGCCGCGCCGCTCGACGACGCCAGCCGTAAGCGCCTCAAGGACATCCACACGTCGTCCATCCGAGAACTGGAACAGGGTCTGGCACCCGAACTCCGTGAGGAACTCGAGCGACTGAGCCTCCCGTTCACCGACGACTCCATTCCCTCGGACGCCGAACTGCGCATCGCACAGGCGCAACTCGTCGGCTGGCTCGAAGGACTGTTCCACGGAATTCAGACCGCACTGTTCGCCCAGCAGATGGCAGCGCGCGCTCAGCTCGAACAAATGCGGCAGGGCGCACTGCCTCCCGGCATGAGCATCGGGGCTCCGCATTCACCTGCACATCCGGACCAACAGAGCCCAGGAACCGGCCAGTATCTGTAACCCGGACCACCACGAAGTCCGCGGGAAATCCGGCGCCGACGCCAGGCCGGTAGGCTCGACCTCCGTGTCAGCATCCGCAATCGAATCCGAGACGCCGGGCGCACCTGCGCCCGTGTCCGACTCCCAGACGTTCCGTCGTGCGTTCAAAGACCTTCGCGACGGTCTGAATCAGCGTGAGTTGTGGCTCAGCCTCGGCTGGCAGGACATCAAACAGCGCTACCGCCGGTCGGTGATCGGTCCGTTCTGGATCACGATCGCCACCGGCGTCCAGGCCGCCGCGATGGGTCTTCTGTACTCCGCGTTGCTGAACATTCCGCTCAAGGAGTTCCTGCCGTACGTCACGGTCGGGCTGATCGTGTGGAACCTGATCAGTGCAAGCATCCTCGAAGGCTCCGAGGTCTTCATCGCCAACGAGGGCCTGATCAAGCAGTTGCCGTCGGCGTTGAGCGTGCACGTATATCGCCTGGTGTGGCGTCAGGTGCTGTTCTTCGCGCACAACTTTGCGATCTACATAGTTCTGCTGTTCGCGTTCAGCATCTGGCAAAACATGAGCTGGACTGCGCTGGCGGCGATACCGGCATTCCTGCTGATCGTGGCGAACACGCTGTGGGTCTCGATCGTCTTCGGCATCTTCTCCACCCGATACCGCGACATCGCCCCCATCCTGGGCAGCATGACGCTCCTGCTGTTCGTGCTGACGCCGATCATGTGGACAACTCAGGCCCTCAAGGACCAGGGCGGGCAAGCCAGCGAGCGAGTCCGGCTTGCCGAGCTCAACCCGCTGTACCACTACCTCGAGATCATCCGAGCACCACTCATCGGGGCCGACCAGCAGGCCTACCACTGGTACATCGTCATCGCCTTCACCGTCGTCGGCTGGGCCGTCGCGATTCTGGCACTCCGCAAGTACCGGGCACGCGTGCCCTACTGGGTCTAGAGGAAACACATGAGTCAGCCAGTCAGCATCCACACGCAGAACGCGTGCGTCGACTTCCCGATCTTCGACGCGAAATCCCGCTCGCTCAAGAAGGCCTTTCTCGGCAAGGCCGGAGGATCCATCGGCCGCAACGACTCCGATGTCGTCGTCGTCGAAGCGCTCCGCGACATCACGATGACGCTCAAGGAAGGCGACCGCATCGGGCTCGTCGGCCACAACGGCGCCGGCAAATCCACCCTGCTGCGCCTGCTCTCCGGAATCTACGAACCGACCCGGGGATCCGCCAGCATTCGCGGGCGCGTCGCACCCGTCTTCGACCTCGGTGTCGGCATGGACCCGGAGATCTCCGGCTACGAGAACATCATCATCCGCGGCCTGTTCCTCGGTCAGACCCGCAAGCAGATGCTCGCGAAAATGGATGAGATCGCCGACTTCACCGAACTCGGTGAATACCTCTCCATGCCGCTGCGTACCTACTCCACCGGCATGCGCGTGCGCGTTGCCATGGGCGTCGTCACCAGTATCGATCCCGAGATCCTGCTGCTCGACGAGGGCATCGGGGCCGTCGACGCCGAATTCATGAAGAAAGCTCGCATCCGGCTGCAGAAGCTGGTGGAACGCTCCGGCATCCTGGTATTCGCCAGCCACTCCAACGAATTCCTCGCCCAACTGTGCAACAGCGCCATGTGGATCGACCACGGCCAGATCCGCATGCAAGGCGACATCGAAGACGTCGTGCGCGCCTACGAAGGTGACGACGCCGCCGAACATGTGCGCCACGTCATCAAGGAGATGGAACGGGAGAACACCCCGTGAGCGCACCCGAGAAAATTATCGGGGTCGTCGTCACGCACAAGCGTCGTGAACTGCTGGCCGAATCCTTGAAGGTTCTCAGCACCCAGTCGCGGCCGCTCGATCATCTTGTCGTCGTCGACAATGCCGACGAATCCGATGTGAAAGAGCTCGTCGACAACGCTCCACTGCCGACCAGTTACATCGGTTCTCAGCACAACCTCGGCGGTGCCGGAGGATTTGCCCTGGGCATTCTCTACGCACTTTCGCTCGGCGCCGACCGCGTCTGGCTCGCCGACGACGACGGCCGCCCGGAGGGCCCCGAGGTCCTGGAAACACTGCTCGACTGTGCAATTCGGAACGAGCTGGCCGAGGTCTCTCCCGTTGTCTGCGACATCGACAACCCCGACCGCCTTGCTTTCCCACTGCGCCGAGGCACATCGTGGCGCCGGTTGCGTTCCGAGCTCGGCGACGAGGATCTCCTGCCCGGCATCGCGTCTCTCTTCAACGGCGCACTGTTCACCGCCGACGCGATCGATGCCGTCGGAGTTCCGGATCTACGCCTCTTCGTCCGCGGCGACGAGGTCGAGGTACACCGTCGTCTCGTGCGCTCCGGCCTGAAGTTCGGTACCTGCCTGCAAACTGCTTACGTCCACCCCAACGGCGCGGATGAGTTCAAGCCGATCCTCGGCGGACGCATGCACACGCAGTACCCCGACAACGACACGAAGCGGTACTTCACGTACCGCAACCGTGGATACATCCTCGCCCAACCGGGAATGCGGAAACTGCTTCCGCAGGAATGGGTTCGGTTCGGCTGGTACTTCCTGATCACCCGCCGCGATCCGGCCGGACTGCGCGAGTGGATGCGACTGCGCAAACTCGGCCGGGAAGAGAAGTTCGAACGCCCGAGTTAAATCAGTTGCACAGTCGCGTCTGCGGCTGAGACGATACTGATCCGACGCAGGGTACGTCCTGAGATTTTCGAGGAGTGAGTATTGATGACTGTCGTGTTCCGCAGTTTCAGCACCGTCAACATTCACACTTCTTCGTACTCGAGGACACAATCACCATGCCGGAAAACATCACGCCCCTGACCGAATACGGTTGGAACGCAACACTCTCGAACACATTCACTACCCTGGCCCCACCGGACTCCGCACCCGGGCGCGTTCTTCGCGTCGACCGCGGCCGGTGCGACGTGGCCGTCGCCGAAGGCACAGTTCGCGCACTCACCGGCAGCGATCCGCTCTGCACGGGTGACTGGGTGACCGTTGCCGAGATACGGGACTCACGCGAACCCGAGATGCACACGGTCACTTCGATACTCCCCCGATCGAGCAGCATCGCTAGATCCTCGGCATCCGGAAAATCGGAAGGCCAGACCCTGGCCGCGAATGTCGACACCGTCGTCATTGCCACGGCTTCGGACGGCGATGTCGATCTCGGGCGCATCGAGCGTCTACTCGCACTCACCTGGGAGAGCGGCGCAATACCTGTCGTCGCACTCACCAAATCCGATGCAGCTCACTATATCTCCGACACTCTCGCCGAAGTCTCCGCCATTGCGCCCGGCGCAACAGTGCTGGCTGTCAGTGCCGAGACCAACGAAGGAATGGATGTACTCGATGCAGTTCTGGACGGCACCGTGGCGATACTCGGTCCATCCGGCGCCGGCAAGTCGACGCTTGCGAACGCCCTCCTCGCAGAGACCGCCGGCGACAACCGACTCGAGACCGGTCGCGTTCGGGCCGGCGACGGAAAGGGACGCCACACCACCGTCACGAGAGAACTGATTCCCTTCTCCGGCGGCCGGACGCTGATCGACACACCCGGTCTGCGAGGAGTCGGCATGTGGAACGCGGCGGAGGGGATCGACAAGACGTTCCCCGAGATCGAGGAGCTGATTGCGGAGTGCCGGTTCTCCGATTGCGCACACAACTCCGAGCCGGGATGTGCAGTCCTGAGCGCACTCGGGCGCGGCGATATCGACGAACGGAGACTTGCGAGCTACCGGAAACTACAGCGAGAGAACGCATGGAACGCCGCGCGAAGCGATGCTCGTCTGCAGGCAGAGAGGACGCGGGAGATCAAGGTGATCTCCAGACAGCTCAAGAGTCACTACCGCGGTCGGGACCGGTAGCGTAGAAAGCCTGGCAGCATGGGAGTGATCCCGACGAGAGGTTGCCATGTTCGAGCAGTTCCGTTCCAGCGCCAGAACCAAGCTTCAGCGTGCGGTATCCGAGGTGGTCGAGGCCGCCGACCGGCGCAACGCAGATCGCACGCAACAGATCCTCGACGCGCTGGCACTCTCACGTGACGAACTGGCCGAGGCCCGCGGTGACATCGCGGGCCTCCGGTCCAGGATCGACGAGCTGGAATTTCGCCAGCGTCGGGATCTGGCCTACGCCGTAGACCTGGAAGCGACAGCGTCGACTGCCGAGTTCATCCTCGAACACCTTCGAGTCGCGGAGACATTCGGCCACCCGCACGACACGCTGCGCCACGCATTGGGCTTGATCGAAATACCCGGCATGGCACTCGAATTCGGCGTTGCAAGCGGAACCACACTCAGGATCGTCGCGGAGGCATTCACCGAACGTGAGGGGACCGTCGCAGGTTTCGACGTGTTCTCCGGTCTTCCGGAGACCTGGCGTACCGGGTTCCCGGCCGGCGAGTTCGCTCAGGAATCCATCCCCGAAGTCCCAGGGGCGCAACTTGTTCCGGGCCTCTTCGAGCACACATTGCCCTCGTTTCTGAACGACGAACCCGGCCCTGTTGCGTTCCTGCACCTCGACGCCGACCTCTACTCGTCCACCAAGACGGTACTCGATCTCCTCGGCGACCGACTGGTACCCGGGTCGATCGTCGTCTTCGACGAGTTCTTCAACTATCCCGGGTGGCAGCAGCACGAGTACCGGGCGTGGACGGAGTTCGTCACACGCACCGGCATCTCGTTCGAATACCTCGGGTACACCGTCGACAACGAGCAGGTCATCGCCAAGATAGTGCGCTAACGCTCACTTCTCGTACAGGCGGGCCCAGTTCTCGCGGCTGGTGAGCTGCGGGAACTCTCGAGCGAATGCCTCAGCAACACTTGGCGCTTCGGCGAGGAACCTCTTCATCACGCCGGCGAGGCGGCCGCTCATCTCGGCGGCCTTCTCGCTGTCGAAGCGGCGTTCACGCACGCCACCCTGCGAAGCATCGGTGACGAAGACATGATCGAAACGTCCGACGTGCCACCACTGCGCATCCTCGTACGAGATCGCCACCGGACCCCGCTCGAGATGATTGCGTGCCTGCATCACAGCACGTTTCGCGAGAACCAGGTCTGTCCACAAACCGGGTTTCGGGCTGGGCGCAACGCGACGGATCGGCAGCCTTCCCGGCAACTCCGACGCCGGGCGAGTTACCGTCTCGGGGAAGCGCTTACGTTCCTGGTTGATCGCGGCAAGCGCCTCCTGTCCACCGTCCGCCAAACCTTCCGGCCCCTCGAGGAATCCCTCGATCGCCCGGAGTTGCGTGTGTGCAAGGCCGTACTGCAAACCGACGATCGAATGCGAAATGTCGCGGGAGAGTTGCTTCGCGAGAGTTTTGGGTGCAAAACCCGGGTCGAGCGAAGCGGTGATGAGTCCGTTGCGCGTACTGAAGTAGTGCGCAAAACCGTCGACGTCCTTCCAATAGAAGTCCGCATGCCACACAGCAGCCGAAGGCAACGTGATGGTGGGAATCCCGGCCCGCCCGGCCCGCAAGCTGTACTCGACGTCGTCCCACTGGAAGAAAACCGGCAGTGGCAATCCGATCCGCTCGATGGCTTCGGCAGGGATCAGGCAAGACCACCAACCGTTGTATTCGGCATCCACGCGACGTTCCGGTAGCTTCTCGAGCACACTCCGGTTGCGGACACCGTGCTCGTCGGTCGGTACACCACGCTGCAGGGTGCCCAGATCGACGCGTTCACCCGAAGCCAACAGGAAGTCGGGGTTGAACAGAAAGAGCATCTGGGCGCCGATCAAAGCCGGCTCCGTCGTCATGTTCGCGAACGCACTCAATCGAAGAACCGATTCGGGCTCACACAGAATGTCGTCGTCCATCAAGATCACGTCGGCGTGCGGTCCGGCCGCCGAAGCCTCGTACAGGCCTCGGGTGAATCCGCCGGCACCACCCAGATTCGCCTGCCGCAGATATTGCAACCGCGAACCGAACTTCTTCGACACTTCCTGGAACAGCTCACGGCTCTCTACCGGATCCGTTCCCTGATCGACGACGTACAGAGCGTCGAGCAACGCGAGTACACGCTCGTCGGACGCGAGGGCCTCCACCGTGCGTGCACAGTCGTCCGCGCGATTGAACGTGCAGATCGCCACGGCTACCGGGCGAATCGACTCCGGCGAGACGACGGTCCATTCCACATCGTCGACCACTGCGTCGCCGCCCTGCGCTTCGAACTGCAGCCACAGCGCACCACCGTCGACGAAAGTATCGAGCGGGGCGGTCATGGACACTCGCTCTTCGCCGGTCACGACGACGTTCGTCACGATACGACGGTGGCCACCGATGTCCGAGGCCTGGATCTGGATGCGGCAAGCGGTATCGGCCACGACATGTGCAGTGACGGTGACCTCGGTGACATTGGTCCAGCGCTGCCAGTAGCTGGCCGGAAAACGACCGAAGAAGGTATTGGTGTGCGCGACCGCGCCCGGCTGAAGCCGCAACTCGAACCGCGATCGCGTCGACATACCGACCTTGGTCACCGCATACAGTTCGTCACTGGCGACGGGCGAAGTTCCGGTGAACAACGTCCGCTGCGCCAGCAGTCGATCTGACGTCGCGCTGCGTTCGATCAACTCGACTCCGGAATCGGACTGGTCATCGGTCGTGTTCACGGTATCCACGCCCCGCAGGGTATCGCGAATCCGCACCTCGGCGCCCCGGGCACCGAGTCACACCAGGTCTACCCACGATTACCCGTGATTACTCACTGCAGCGGCGGAGCGCAGCTCGGTCTTTCGCCGACGAAGTGACAACAAACCCTTCGCCATCTGGATCACGTCCTTGGGCGAGATACGGCTCGCGTGCGCCAGATGATCGTCGCTGAGTCGGATCGGGACCTCGACCGGGCGCACCCCAGCCAATTCGAGCGCGTAGTCCAATTCGGTGGTGAAAAGGAATCCACGCTCGGTCAGCGAGGGTGCGATTCGACGCAGCAAAACGCCGTCGACGATGAATGTCCCCTGGGGGTCGCCCGTGCGGGTGCCCAGCACCACCCGTCGTAGCGTCGCGAATCCACCCGTCATCACCGAACGCAGCAGGCCACGTTCCACCTCTGATTCCGAATGGGCCTTCGAACCGATGACCACCGGCGGGACGGACCCTAGATCCGCCATCACGCGGTCGGCGCCTTCGATGTCACCGAAACCGAACGGAAGATCGTCCGCGGTGAGCAACACGCGTCGTCCACGAGAAGCAAGTGTCCCGGCGCGAAGCGCTGCACCCATCCCTTTGTCGCTGCTCATCGGAAGGAAAGTCACTGCAGGCCACGACCAGGAAGCCGCCAGCGCAGCACACACATCAGCAGTGTTGTCCGTCGAACCGTTCTCCACGACGATGATCTCGACCTGACCGGCGCTCTCGGCAGGGCGGGTGGTGAAGTACTCGGCGAATTGACGCACCGTCGACTCCAACACCTCGCCTGAGTTGTATGCGGGGATGATCACCGAGAGTTCCGGCGTAGCTGGTTCCCCACGAACGGGTTCCGTCCGCGATGTCGCCACGTCCCGATCTCCTTACTTCCCCGACTGCAGTTCGAACTCGTCGGAATACTACGCTCCGAGAAACAAGGCGCAGCCCAGGCTCCGAGAAAAAGAGCACGACCCAGGCTCCGAACAACTGCCATCGACTCGAAGACGAAAGCACATCGTGAAATCTGACTTACCGCTCGCACAACGCGTGGTGCCGCCGATTCTTCTCGCCGCTCTGGTGTCGATCGTCGCCGCCATCCCACTGATCTCCAACCGGTGGTTCTACTACTGGGACGACAGCGCAGCAGCTTTCACGCCTGTTTGGCACACGATCGGCGAGCGAATCCTGTCCGGTTCGTGGCCGACGCTCATTCCCGAATTGTGGGCCGGCGGCAACGTCACAGCCGAAGCCCTTTACGGGACATACAATCCCGTAATCCTGCTGGATTCGGTTGCCATTGCACTCATTCCGAACCTGGGAATCGGAATCACCCTGGTCAAGATGCAATTCATGGCGATTCTCGCGGTCGGCGTTTACCTGGTGGCCCGCCAGTACGGCGCCAATCGGTCGATGGCTTTCATCGCCGGATTTGCCATGCCGTTCGCCGGATACACGCTCTATTTCGACGCCTCCAGTTGGGCGTCCGGGCTGATCGCCTTCGCCTGGATCCCCCACGTCTGGTGGTCAACCCGCGCAAGCGCCCTCGGCCGGGTGAACCCCCTGGTACCGATCGTTTTCGGCTACCTCGCCATGACCACCGGCAATCCGTACGGCGCTGTCGGTGTCGCGGTCGTCTACCTCGCTGTCATCGCGGAATGCATCGCTGTCAAACGTGCAGGCAGCATAAAGTCACTGATGATCAGCGCGGCAGCGATCATCATGATGTCGCTGATCGTGTACCTACCGTTGCTGTTCACCACCGGCGTGTCGGTGCGAACCCAGTCCGGAATCGCGAACGACGGTTCGCTTCGCCCCGATCTCGGTGATCTGCTCAACCTCTCCGGTCCGTCGAACCAGCCGTATGTCACCGCTTTCGCTTTGCCCGCCATGACGATTCCGCTGGTCTACCTGGCCTGGTTCCTCATACCGCTCGCACCGTGGATTCAGTGGAAGTCACTGAAGAAGTTGGGCCGCCACAGCGTCTCGCTGTTCGTCTTCGGCGGAATCTACGTCGTACTACTTCTGGGACCGTCGAATCTGTGGCTGTTCCGTTGGCCCGCGCGATTGCTCGAGTACGGTCAACTGCCTGCCATCGTGGTCACGGCGGTCGCACTCTCTGCAGGACTGCATCGTGATCGAATCCAGGCAAGAGCAATCATCACTGCGGGATTGTTGGCACTTCAGTTCTATCTTGCCTGGTCGAATGTCCCGGAAGACATCGGCATTCACTCGGCATCACTGATCATCACCGTGGTTCTCACCGTTTTCGCGTTGGTCGTGGCCTACCGAAGGCCGCGTTACCTCGCCGGCGCCCTCGCTGTCGGCATCGTCGTCGTGCTCAGTGCTCAGACCAACTTCTGGTTCACCGGAAACTACAATGTGACACCGTGGAAGTTCCCCCGGCAGGTGGCATTCCTGGAGTCCAAGTTCGAGGACCGTTACCAGGGAACCACTTTCGCGATCGCCGACCCCGTCAACATCCCGCCGGACAACGAAACCGGGCAGTGGGGTGACCTCCTGTTCGGCAACGCCTGGCAGCCCGCTGGAGTCAACGCCGTCAACAGCTACGCCGGAATCAGCTACAACGATTTCGTCCAAGCGCTGTGCTTGAACTACTACGGCGGCGTCCAGTGTCCGGACGGCGTCGACCGACTGCTCGCCGAATCGCCGGGAACGGGTGTGTCCTGGCTCGACGCGATGCGAATCGATACGGTTGTCGTTCAGAATTCCGGACCGTACGGCGGAAAACGCGCGCTCGACGCCCTACCCGAGGGCGAGTGGACCGTATCGCCGGATCGGGTGGTCACGGTCGGCCATCGCACCACCGAGCATCAATGGCCCGACGGTCGCGTATCCGCAACGACACCGGGTCTCGACGTGCGTGGCGATTCTGCCGCTACGGACACCCGGGAAACCGTCGAGTACACCGGGTCCGGCACGGTCACATTCGCCCTGCTGGCCTGGCCGGGCTGGACGGCGACTGTAGATGGTCAGACCGTCGAAACGAAGGCGAGCCCCGGCGGGTTGTTGCAGGTCGATCTACCGCCGAGTGCCACGTCCGGGTCTGCCCTCACCATCGAATTCAGTCCGCCCGGAAACACTTTCGGATGGACTGTCGCCGGCGTCGGACTACTCCTGGCGCTGTCGCAAGGAGCCTGGACCTTCCGACGCCGACGCAGCGGTCAGGACGACAACGCTGCAGCCAAAGCAGATTCCGTCACCTCGTGAACCGCGCGGTGAGCGGGCAGAATCGACGCCCGCTCACCGTCTGCGTCACCGGCGCCCTGCACCAACCCGAGGAAATGCGTCAGCTGCGCGGCAAGCGGTTCCTCGCTGTAACGGATCGTCGGAATTTCGATGACCGTCTGCTGCTGGTAGCCGTCCCGATCGGTAGGCATGTTGTCGTCGATGTGCCGGTAGATCGTGATGTCGCGACGCAAGAGATCGATCTCGATGAGTCGATCCGCCTCGAGCAACGACAGCTGGCGAATCTTGCGCTGACTGATTCGACTCGCGGAAATCGTTGCAACAGCACCTGATCCGAAGCGCAATACGGCGTCGGCGCAATCTTCCGACCGGTTCTGCACGGACGTCGGGTGGAAGTAGCCGAACTCCCCTTTTGCCAAACTGGGTTCCGAGCCGGCAAATCCGATGGCAAGGTCGATATCGTGAATCAGCAGGTCCGTCGCGACACCCGTCGGAATGCGGGAAACGAACGGAGAGTGACGGATACCGTTCACCTGCCACACATCGCCGGAGAACTCGCGGGCGGTGCGAACAGCAGGATTGAAGCGTTCGAGCAGTCCACACATCAGTGGAACACCGGACGCGCGTGAACGATCGACCAGATCGACGCTCTGCTCGTACGTCGCCGCCAACGGCTTCTCCACCAGGACAGGCTTCCCCAGATCGAGAACCCGGCCGGCCAACTCGTAGTGCGCAGGCGTAGCGGCGGCGATCACGACGGCATCGATCTCGTCGAGCGAGTCGAAATCTGCGGCCCAACGCGTATCGAACCGCGCAGCAACGGCTTTGCCCTGCTCCTCGCGCGGCTCGATCAGCAGATCCAACTCACACAGCGCCGACTGCGCGATGACCCGCGCATGCAGCGAACCCATCTGACCGGATCCGACAAGAGCGATACGTGGCTTGCTAGCAGTCATTTTCAGGCCTCCATGGCGCCGCGTACCGCGGCAACGATCTGATCGACGTCGCCGGCGGACAACGCAGCGTGGACAGGGATGCTCAGGCACCGCGACGCCACCGAAGTGGCCACCGGCGTCTCGTCGATGACGACCCGCGGATGTTCGCGGTAGCACTCGTAGTCGTAGACGGCCTTCGGGTAGTAGATGCCGCTACCGATATCCTTCGCGGCCAGACGCTCACTCAACTGGTCGCGAGTGATCGGTGCGTCCTCGGCCAGCAGCAAGGTGAACTGATGCCAGACATGTCCACGACCGGACAGTTCGCTCGGCAAGATCAGTCCTTCGACGTCCTTCAGGCCGACACGCAAGGCCTCCGCATTCCGGCGGCGCGCCTCGACCTGCTGCATGTACGTCGCCATCTGGGGCAGCGCCAAGCTCGCCTGAAGGTCGGTCATCCGGTAGTTCTGGCCGACCATCTCGTACTGGTAGCGCGCCCGCATCCCCTGGTTGCGCAGGACCCGAAGACGATCGGCGATCGCGTCGTCGTCGGTCGTGATCATTCCGCCCTCGGCGGTCGTGAGGTTCTTCGTTGCATAGAACGAGAAGCAACCCACACCGAAACTGCCGGCGCCTCGCCCGTCGAACGTCGCTCCATGGGCCTGAGCGGCGTCCTCGACGACAGTCAGACCGTTCTTCGATGCCAGCGGCATCAAGGCACCCATGTCCGCCGACTGGCCGTACAGATGAACCGGCATCAGAACCTTCGTGCGCTCACCGATTCGCTCGGCAGCGACAGCGGGGTCGATATTGAAGTCGGACTCGGAGATATCGGCAAACCTCGCGGTCGCGCCTGCCTCGAGAATTGCATTGAGCGTGGCCACGAACGTGAACGGCGTGGTCAGAACCTCGTCACCCGGCTGAAGATCCTGGACCTGAAGCGCCGCGATCAATGCGGTCGTGCCGTTGTTCACCGCCACTGCCTGTCGCGTCCCGACCAGCGCCGCGAACTCGTCCTCGAGCCGCTTCACCTTCGGCCCCTGCGCGACGATCCCCGATCGCAGAGTGTCCAGCACCTCGCGCTCGACTTCTTCCCCGAACGAGATACTGGATATCGCGATCACTGAGTTACCTCCGATAGATTCATCCGACCGTCGTCGGAACGAAATACCCCGACAACCCAGGAAGCGTATCGAAACACGATTCGATACTTCGAGAGGATTCCGGAACCTGCATGTCTGAACGAGCCGACTGCCACATCCATCCGACCGCCGTGATCGGCGCCGACGTACTGATCGGGGCGGGAGTCACGATCGGACCGAACGCGGTACTCACCGGCCCACTCGAAATCGGCGACGACTGCTGGATCGGCTCGGGAGCGGTCTTGGGAGCTCCCCCCGAGATCCTCGGCGCGCTACATCCGACGTCCTGGTCCGTCAGCGCCGGTCTGGGAATTCGAATCGGTGCTCGAACGACGATTCGCGAATTGAGCACAGTCCATCAGGGAAGCGAACGCCGCACCGAAATCGGCGAAGACTGCTTCGTGATGAACAGAGTGGGAATCGAGCACGACGTGCAGATCGGTGACCGCTGCGTCGTGTCCTCCGGTACGACGCTTGCCGGGCACGTCAGCGTCGGAGACGGCGTCAACCTGGGCATGCACACTGTCGCGCACCAACGACGCGTCATCGGCTCCGGATCCATGATCGGGATGGGAACCGTCGTGGTCAAGGACGTCCCGCCCTTCGCCAAGGCATTCGGCAATCCGGTGTCGTTGCACGGTGTCAACCGAATCGGAATGAGCCGATCAGGTATCGCGGACGCGGATATTTCCGCGATCGAAGATCTCTACACCGCCGGTAGCTTCGGCACGTCACCGGCCATTCCGGACTCGCTCTCGGAAGCCTTCACCTGGTGGCGGGAACGCGCCGACAAACCGCTCGTGGTTTAGCGAGACAAATCCTGGTTGGTATCGTCTGCGAAATGACGAACGGGCGGGATGCAGGCGCGTGAGTACCTCTCCCGAATCTGATCAACCGGTCGAAGACGTCGAACCGGCAGCAGAGCCGAACGCTCTACGCGGCCTTCTCGTCAACGGATTCAAGGTCCTCGTCACCCTCGCGATCGTCGTCGCGATCATCTTCGCGGTGAAGTCCCAGTGGTCCGAGGTCAAGAACACGATCACCGAGCTGAACTGGTGGACGCTTGCCGCCTCGTCGGTGTTCATCTTCCTCGGTATGGGTGCCGCAGTGCGGGCCTGGCAACACGCACTCGGCGCCCTCGAACAACCGATCCCGGCCTTCGACGCCGCTCGCGCTTATCTGGTCGGCCAACTCGGCAAGTACCTTCCCGGCAGTGTCTGGGCCTTCGTTCTGCAAACGGAACTCGTGAGGCGCGCCGGTGTGTCCCGCGCCGCAGGCTTTGTCGCAGTGCTGGTCACGGTGGGATTGAGCACAACTTCGGCGCTGGTCGTCGGCCTCTTCGGTCTACCTGCCCTGTTCGAGGTCAGCACGGCGGCAGCGGTCGGCGTGATCATCCTGGTACCGATCGCATTGGTCTGCGCCTACCCTCCGGTGCTCACTCGCCTGGTGAACCTCGCGCTGAAACTGCTCCGCCGCACGCCGCTGCACAAGCCGCTCACGATGCACAAGATTGCGCTCGCATTGGGCTGGTGCGCAGCAAGCTGGGTGCTCTACGGCATCCAGTTGTGGCTACTCGCGTCCAGTTCGGCCGGCTTCGAAATCCGTGGGCTCGTCCAGTGCATCGGCGCTCTTGCCCTCGGTATGTGCGCGGGCGTCCTCGTGTTCGTCGTCCCGTCCGGAATCGGTGTCCGCGAAGCCGTCATCGTCGCCGCGCTTTCACCGTTCATGGATGCCGGCGTCGCGCTAGGCCTCGCACTGGCGTCGAGGCTGCTGTTCACCCTCTGTGAAGTCTTTGCCGGCGCCGTGGCTGCACTGTCGGGATCACGAGGCCTGCGCAATGCACTCGTGCACGAACGTTCCCGAGTGCCGGACCCCACCAAAGCCTGACGTTCGGTCAGACCACTTTCTCGGACGCGGAATACTGCGTCTCGACGCCGGCCTTCTGCGGACGCCACCACTGTTCGTTGTCGCGATACCACTCGACGGTGGCTTCCAGTCCGCTTCGGAAATCTCGGTACTGCGGCTTCCACCCAAGTTCCTGCTGCAGTCGCGTCGAATCGATCGCATACCGCAAATCGTGACCAGGGCGGTCGGTGACGAAGTCGAAATCGTCCGGCTTGCGTCCGAAAATTTCGAGCAGGGTCGCAATCACCGTCCGGTTGTCGGTTTCACCGTCAGCGCCGATCAGATACGTCTCACCGGACTTTCCGCGGTCAAGGATGTCCCAGACGGCGCGGTTGTGGTCCTCGACGTGAATCCAATCGCGGACGTTGCGACCTTCCCCGTACAACCGAGGACGTACCCCGTCGATCAGATTGGTGATCTGGCGTGGAATGAACTTCTCCACATGCTGGTACGGGCCGTAATTGTTGGAGCAGTTCGAGATGGTTGCCGCGATCCCGAACGAGCGCACCCAGGCGCGCACGAACAGATCACTCGACGCTTTGGACGCCGAGTAGGGACTCGACGGGTTGTACGGTGTCGTCTCCGTGAACTTCGTCGGATCATCCAGTTCGAGGTCTCCGTACACCTCGTCGGTGGAAATGTGGTGATAGCGGACCCCGTGTGAACGCACTGCCTGCAGGAGCGAGAACGTACCCATGACGTTGGTGCGCAGAAACGGTTCGGGGTCGGCGAGGGAATTGTCGTTGTGGCTTTCGGCAGCAAAGTGCACAACTGCGTCGGAGCGCGAGACAAGATCGTCGACCAGTGGCTCGTCGGCCACGTCGCCGTGAACGAACGTGATCCGGTCCTCGACCGACGCCAGGGACTGGCGATTTCCGGCGTAGGTCAGAGCGTCGAGAACCGTGACTTCCACGTCGGGACGAGTCGACACCGTCTGATGAACGAAATTGGCACCGATGAAGCCGGCACCCCCGGTGACCAGTAGTCGCACTTCATCTCCTCAGGCTCATCGAACGAACTCCCACTTTAGCGGCCGGGCGTGTCATGCCCGTTTGCGTCGGCAGGCAGGAGTGCAGGACACTGCACGCATGCGCGGAATCATTCTGGCCGGTGGTACCGGGTCGCGGTTGCACCCGATCACCCTCGGAGTGAGCAAGCAACTGTTGCCTGTCTACGACAAGCCGATGATCTATTACCCGCTCTCCACTCTCATGCTCGCCGACATTCGCGACATCTTGATCATCACGACCCCACACGACGCCGAACAATTCCGCCGGGTTCTCGGCGACGGCTCACAATTCGGCGTCAACCTCACGTATGCGGTGCAACACGAACCGAACGGCCTCGCAACGGCATTCACCCTCGGTGCAGAGCACATCGGATCCGACTCCGTGGCGCTCGTCCTCGGCGACAACATCTTCTACGGCCCCGGCCTCGGAACCCAACTCAGGCGTTTCTCCGACATCGACGGCGGAGCCGTATTCGCTTACTGGGTCTCGAATCCGACCGCCTACGGCGTCGTCGAATTCGACGACTCGGGTCGCGCAGTGTCCATCGAGGAAAAGCCGACGTCACCGAAATCCAATTACGCAGTCCCCGGCCTCTACTTCTACGACAGCGACGTCGTGGACATCGCACGCACTCTGAAGCCCTCTGCGCGTGGCGAATACGAAATCAGCGATATCAACCAGCGCTATCTCGAAGCAGGCAAACTCTCTGTCGACGTCCTCCCCCGCGGAACCGCGTGGCTCGACACCGGCACACCCGATTCCTTGCTCGAGGCTGCAAACTACGTGAGGACCATCGAACACCGCCAGGGTCTCAAGATCGGTTCACCTGAAGAGGTCGCGTGGCGTCAAGGATTCATCACCTCCGACCAATTACGCACTCAGGCAGAAACATTGGGCAAATCCGGGTACGGCAACTACCTACTCGAGCTGCTCGAGCACGGCAAGGAATGGTGACGTGGAAATTCGTCCACTGAAGATCGCCGGAGCTTGGGAAATTACGCCGAAGCAGTTCGGTGACAACCGCGGTGTCTTTCTCGAATGGTTCAAAAGCTCCGCCTTCACCGCCGCGACCGGCCGCACTCTCGATCTCGCGCAGGCCAACTGCTCGGTTTCCGAAGCCGGTAGCCTCCGCGGGATCCACTTCACCGACAATCCGCCCGGACAGGCGAAATACATCACCTGCGTGAAAGGTGCCTTCCTCGACGTTGTCGTAGACCTGCGCGTCGGATCACCGACCTTCGGCGAGTGGGATGCGGTGGTGATCGACGACGTCGATCGACGAGCGGTGTTCCTGGCGGAAGGCCTCGGCCACGCCATCCTTTCACTCGAAGACGGATCGACAGTGATGTACCTGTGCAGCATCGAATACTCCCCCCGCCTGGACCGCGACCTCGATCCCTTCGATCCGGAACTCGCGATCGAATGGCCGAAGACAGACCGTAAGGGCAACCCCCTGACCTACGAGCTCTCCGCAAAGGACGCCGCCGCACCGTCCCTGTCGACGCTCCGCGCAGACGACCTGTTGCCCGGTTTTGTGGCCGAAGATTCGCCGAATCGGTAATCTTCACCTTTCACGACTCGATGGGATGACGACCGGCGGGACGGACGGCTGGATGACCAAACGTGCGAGCAGACGCGGCCTGTGGACGGCCGTCGTTCTCGCAGCCGGGCTCGGCGCCCTCGCACTGGTCGCACCGCCTCTGACTCCAGGCACGATCGAGTCCGCCCCCATCACGGTCATTACGACCACCCCACCGGCTCCGGTTGTTCCGCTCTCCCCGGAGGAGCTCGCGGCCCGGGTGGTCCCCACCATCGTCACCATCACCGCGCCGGCCGGATTCACCACCACCGCTGGAACCGGGATCGTGCTCTCCCCTGACGGGGTGGTGCTCACGAATCACCACGTCATCAGCGGAGCCTCGGACGTCACTGCCGTCAGCATGTCCAACGGACTGATCTACGACGCCGAGATCCTCGGTTACGACAGCGTAAGCGACCTTGCCGTCCTGCGCCTCGCGGGCGCCACCGATCTGCCGGTGGCAGTGGTCGGCAAGTCCGTGGAAGCCGCTCGTGGGGACTCCGTCACCGCAATCGGAAATGCCGATGGCGGCGGAGTGCCCGTCCCGGCTCCCGGCGTCATCACCAACCTCGGTGTCACCGTCAACACTCGCAACGTGTCCGATGGATCGCGAAACCAGTTGAAGGGCCTCATCGAGGTGGACGCGGACATCCGGCCTGGCGATTCCGGTGGCCCCCTGGTCAACGCCGTTGGCGAGCTGATCGGCGTCAGCAGCGCGGGCAACGCCGTCACCGACCGCACCGAAACCTCACCGGCGCCTCAGTCCTACGCGATACCGATCGACACCGCACTACCGATCGTCGAGCAGGTACTCGGTGGCCGCTCCTCCGAGACCGTGCGTGTGGGACCGACACCCGTGCTCGGTGTCGCGGTGAAGGACCACGCAGAAATGCCGCCCGGCGCCGAAGTTGTTGCCGTGAGCTTCGATTCGCCGGCCGAACGGGTGGGGCTCACCAAAGGCGCGGTCATCACGGAGTTCGGGGGCAGCCGGATCGCGTCGTCCGCGGACCTCAATGCGGCGATGAGCTCACGCCGCCCCGGCGACACCGTCGCGCTGACGTGGGTAGACGCGACGGGGCAGCCCGGGGCCGGGTCCTTGGTTCTCGACGAGGGACCACCTCGCTAGCCTCGAAAAGCTCTAGCCGTGAAAGCATCGTCGCATGACCACGGTCCTTCTCCTCACCTGTGACGGCGCCGCCCGCGAGGCGGATGTCGAAAGCAAACTCGTCATGGAAGCTCTCACCCCCTACGGCATTGCGTCGACAATGGCGCCGTGGTCGAGTCCGTCTCTCCGCGACATCGTCGCCGACCTGGTTCTGATCCGGTCTACGTGGGACTACACGCAGCGCCTCGAGGAGTTTCTCACCGTTCTCGATCAGCTGACCGTTCCGATCGCCAATCCCCTCGCGATCGTCAAGTGGAACGCCCACAAGGGATACCTGACCGAACTTGCAGCAGCAGGGGTACCCATCGTCCCCACCGCTGTGCTCACCGCCGGAAAGAGCGAAACACTCACCCTCCCTTCGTTCGAGAGTGCCGACGTCATCGTCAAGCCTGCGGTGTCCGCCGGCGCTGTCGGAGTCGGAAAATTTGCCTCCGGGTCCGCGCAGGCCCACGCTCACCTCAGCTCCATCCTCGAGAGTGGCAACGACGCATTGGCCCAGCCCTTCATCTCGGACGTCGTCGACGGCGAGCGCTCGATCATCCACATCGGCGGACGTTACTCCCATGCGGTCCGGAAGATCCCGGCCGCCAACGACTTCCGTGTGCAGGAATACCACGGCGGAACCAACCACCTCCACGAACCGTCCACCGCCGAACTCGCGGTGGCAGATGCGGCACTGGCCGCAGCTCCGTGCGGCCCCGGCGAATTGCTTTACGCGCGTGTGGACGTCGTGGGGCCGGTGGATCAACCACTGCTCATGGAAGTGGAGTTGATCGAGCCCGAACTCTTTCTGCCATTCGCCCCTGGATCTGCCGACGCCCTCGCACGGGCAGTTGTCGCATCACTGCGCACGTGACTCCTGGGGCGGGACCGCATCGAGCCTGGTGCGAATGAACCTGGCAACATCGCGTAACGCAGCCCGGCTCTCCGGCAAGCCAGGCCAGACGGCGGGAAACGCGTGAACCTGGCCGTTCCAGATCTGCAGCGAGCACGGCACCCCCGCGGAGGCGAGCCGTTGCGCCATCACCTCCGAATCGACTCTGAGCACCTCGGATTCGGCGGCGATCAGCAACGACGGCGGCAGCGCGGCAAGATCGCCGTCGACGGGTGAGTTCGTCTGTCCACCAAGCTTTCCGATCGCCATCAAGGCCGACACCGGGGCGATCACGTCACGTCGAGCGTTGGCGTGAACCGTTTTGGTGGTGCAGTCGAGATCGAGGAGCGGTGAGAGTCCGACAAGGCCGGCCGGAACGTCGAGTCCGGCGGACACAGCAGCAAGCGCCGTCGCGAAAACCAGGAAACCTCCGGCCGAATCACCCACGAAGACAATCTTTTCCGGCAAGGCTCCCTGTTCCAGGAGCCACCGGTACGCACCCAGGCAGTCGTCGACGGACCCGCTGATACTCGTGCTCGGCAACTGCCGATACGCGACGTGCAGGACCGGAAGGCCGGTTCGCTTGGCGATGCTGGCAACCACCGGCCGATGCGTGTTGAGCCCGCAGCACATGAACCCGCCGCCGTGCAGGTAGAGAACGACACCGTCGCGCAGATCAGCCGTCGAGCCTGCCGTGCGCACGAGTTCACCGTTGAATCCCGGAAAACGAATCGCCTCCCGATCGATCCCGGACGGAATGCGTACACCTGCGGCCGAGTCCAGAACTGCGGCGCGGCGCATGGCGCCAGGCGTCAACGGGGCGATCCCGACTACGGGCCGAAGCATCCATCGGCACGCGTTGTAGAGGACCTGTGATTCGATACTCGGCCTGCCGTATCGAGTTCCGGTCCTACGACTGACAGTCGGCAACAGAGACATCTGTCCAGATTAGAAGCGATCAGGCACCGAAGAGGTCGACTTCGTCGAGATCGTCGACGATCGTGACCTTTCGTTTCCGCCCGCCGATGACCTTGCCCAGACCGCGCAGTCCACCGGACTGAGCTTTCGGGGCGGGTTCGATGCGCTGAGGCGCAACTCTCGTCCGCGCTGCGCGCTGAACGGGCTTGGGTGCGGGAGCTACTGCCGGTGCCGCGGGTTCGGGAACCTCTGCGGGAGCCACGGGTTCGGGAACCTCTGCTGGAACCACCGCTTCCGGCTCCACAAAACCCTGAACAACCTGGGCCTCGGAGGTCGGCTCAGCGACTTCCTCCACCTGCACCGGTCCGTCGATCACCGGGATGTCCGACGCCCAGCGGACCCGATACTCAAGGCCGCGCGACGCCAGTTCACGTGCGAGATCCGCATGCCAGACCCCGTCTTCGCCGTCGCCGTATGCCCGTGCGTCGGAGCTGACCCAGATGACGTCGACGCCCGGGTTGCGGTCGGCGAGATCGAGCACGGTCAGCCAGTTCAGGGTCGCCGGATATCCGTCACGTTTCTTCTTGTCGGTATAGGGCCGACGCAGCGAGATCGCCCTCTCGGCCACCTCGAGATGCGAAACGTCAACTGGATCGACCACTTCGACACCGATCGCCACGAGGTCTTCGATCACGTCGTCGACGTAGCCGTCGGCCTTGTCGTGAGCCGCGTCGACGAACCTCGTGAGGTCGCGCCGCAGCCCCAGTCGGTCGTACATGCGCGCCTGGACGCTCAGGGCCGCGATCATCTCCGCCGATTCCTCGCGGTAGCGACTCGCAACTTCGAGTACGACCAATCGCGGCACGACGACGCGGTGTCCGAGTGCGCGAGCGTCGGCGATGGCAGTGTCGAACCGTGCACCCCTGGTCAGGGCCGAAGAATCGAGAACGATGATCATGCGCTCGATTCTCTCTCGAGAAACCGGACGAATGCGCTAATCCACCCCGAACCGTTACTTGATCTTGAAGATCACTGCCCGCTGAACGATGAAGTTGATGACCGTCGCGGTGCCCTGCGCGATGACGAAGGCCAGCGGTGTCCGCCACCAATGTTCATCAAAGACATGGACCATCACTTCGTTGAGTCCGACCTGAACCGCAAAAGTGACCGCGTACAGCGCAACAACCGCGATGAAGCGGGCGCGCGAAGGCTCGGCCTTGAACGTCCACCGACGATTGATGAGATACGCCGTCGTGGTGCCCGCGACGAAGCTCAGCGATTTTGCGGCGACGCGAGGCAATCCCAACGCAAAGAGCAGCACGTACAGTCCGTAGTCCACGACCGCCGACAGCCCACCCGTCGCGACGAACCGGACGATCTGCGTTTTCAGGTCCATCGCATCGTCGGCGATGTCCGTCGTGACAGGAATCTCGACGGGCAGCGGGACGTGGGGTTCGTGCTGGTGACTTGCAGGTGTTTCGGGCACGACGACGAGAGTAACCACTCGAGTCGGAGCCGTCGGCACTACTCCCAGGTAACCTCTACCTTGATGTCCACGACAGCAGAAGAGACGCCGAAGCCGGCTCTCCACACCCAAGCCCGCACCCTCACCGGTTGGGGACGCACCGCCGCCACCACCGCACAGGTGCTGTCCACCCCCGACGTGGAAGTGATCGCGAACGCGGTCGCCCAGGTTGCGGAACAGAACGATTCCAAGCCATCGCATCTGCGACGCGGCGTCATCGCGCGCGGCCTCGGCCGCTCGTACGGTGACCCGGCGCAGAACGCCGGCGGGCTGGTCATCGACATGAATGCACTCGACCGCATTCATCGCATCGATCGCGACACCGCTCTGGTGGACGTCGACGCCGGCGTGAATCTGGATCAGCTGATGAAGGCTGCTTTGCCGTTCGGCCTGTGGGTTCCGGTCCTGCCGGGCACTCGCCAGGTCACGATCGGCGGCGCCATCGGCTCGGATATCCACGGCAAGAACCACCACAGCGCGGGCAGCTTCGGCAACCACGTCGTGTCGTTGGATCTGCTGACGGCCGACGGCAAGGTTCGCACCCTCACCCCCAAGGGCGGGCGCAACGACCCCAAGGCCGCGCTGTTCTGGGCCACGATCGGCGGCATGGGCCTGACGGGCATCATCCTGCGCGCCACCATCAAGATGACACCGACCGAGACGGCGTACTTCATTGCCGACGGCGACGTCACCAACAGCCTCGACGAGACCATCGCGCTGCACAGCGACGGCAGCGAGGCCAACTACGAGTACTCGAGCGCCTGGTTCGACGCGATTTCCGCGCCCCCGAAGCTCGGTCGTGCGGCAGTCTCGCGCGGATCGTTGGCGAAGCTCGATCAGCTTCCGGCCAAGCTGCAGAAGAACCCGCTCGCGTTCGATGCACCGCAGCTCCTGACGTTCCCCGACGTCTTCCCGAACGGGCTGGCCAACAAGTTCAACTTCACCGCGATCGGTGAGGTCTGGTTCCGCAAGTCCGGCAAGTACCGCGGCAAGGTCCAGAATCTGACGCAGTTCTACCACCCCCTCGACATGTTCGGTGAGTGGAACCGCGCGTACGGATCCAACGGATTCCTGCAGTACCAGTTCGTGGTTCCGCCGGAGGCCGTCGACGAGTTCAAGAAGATCATCGTCGACATCCAGCGCAGCGGGCACTACTCGTTCCTCAACGTGTTCAAGCTCTTCGGCGAGGGCAACCAGGCGCCGCTGAGCTTCCCGATCCCGGGCTGGAACATCTGCGTCGACTTCCGTATCAAGCCTGGCCTGAACGAGTTCGTCACCGAACTCGACAAGCGTGTCCTCGAATTCGGTGGACGCCTCTACACGGCCAAGGATTCGCGAACGTCCGCGGAAACCTTCCACGCCATGTACCCGCGCATCGACGAGTGGATCGCGACGCGCCGCAAGTACGACCCCACAGGCGTTTTCGCCTCCGATATGTCCAGAAGGCTGGAACTGTGATCAACGCTGTAGGTAACCCGCAAACCGTTTTGCTTCTCGGTGGAACCTCCGAGATCGGCCTCGCCATCTGTGAGGAATACCTGAAGAAGGCGCCGCTCCGCGTCATTCTGGCGGCTCTTCCCGGCGACCCGGGACGCGAAGCTGCGGTCAAGCAGCTCGAAGCGAAGGGCGCCACCTCGGTGGAGCTCATCGACTTCGACGCCGTTGATTTCGAATCGCACCCGAAGGTGATCGACCAGGCGTTCTCGAACGGTGACGTCGACGTCGCCATCGTCGCTTTTGCGTTGGACGGTGACTCCGAAGAGCTGTGGCAGAACCAGCGCAAGGCTGTTCTGGTGGCAAACGTCAACTACACCGCTTCCGTCTCGGTCGGCGTTCTCCTCGGCGAGAAGATGAAGGCTCAGGGCTTCGGCAAGATCATCGCGATGTCGTCCGTAGCCGGCGAACGCGTCAAGCGTGCCAACTTCGTCTACGGCTCCACCAAGGCGGGCCTGGACGGCTTCTACCTCGGGCTCGGCGAGGCTCTCGCGGAATTCGGACCGCAGGTGACCGTCGTTCGCCCCGGCATGGTGCGCACCCAGTTCAGTGCCCACGTCAAGGAAGCCCCGCTGACGGTCAACAAGGACATCGTCGCGAAGCTCGCCGTTGCCGCCTCGGACAAGGGCAAGGAAATCGTCTGGACTCCCGGCCCCTGGCGCTTCGTCATGATGGGTCTGCGCCATGTGCCGCGCCCGATCTTCCGGAAGTTGCCGGTTTAAGCTCCTCCCGTGCCAGAAACAACAACTGCTCCGAGTACAGACCTTTCGACCCCGTCGCCGTGGCGTAATGCCGCGGCGACGGTGGTGGAAATGGCGCTCGGAGCGCTGGTCGCCGCTGTTGTAGCCGCTGTCGGGCTCTTTGCTTTCGGCCGAGTCCAGTGGCCGGCGTTCACCTCTTCCAACGTCACGCAGGCAGTCACGACGGTGCTGCAGGTGCTCTGCATCGCAGTGGTCGGTGTTGCGGTTCTGATGTTCCGTGCCCACAAGGCCGAGCGGGTCGCAAAACTCCTCTCGTGGGCCGGGCTCTCCGGCTTCGTCACCACGACGCTCGGACTTCCCCTGGCCGCGACGAGCCTGTATCTGCACGGCGTCTCGGTCGATCAGCAGTTCCGCACCGAGTACCTGACCCGGTTGACGGATTCGGCTGCGCTGCAGGACATGACGTACGTGGATCTGCCGCCGTTCTACCCGGCCGGTTGGTTCTGGGTCGGTGGACGCGTCGCGAACCTGCTGGGCATGGACGGTTGGGAAGCCTTCAAGCCCTACGCGATCGGCTCCCTGGCGGTCGTCGCCGTCGTTGCACTCGTGTTGTGGACCAAGCTGATTCGACGCGATTGGGCCGTCGTCGCAGCATTGGCCGTCACTGCCGTCGTGTTGGCGTACAACTCCCCCGAGGCATACGGCGCCGTCATCAACCTCCTGATTCCGCCGGTCATGATCCTGGCGTGGGGTGCGCTCGATCGTCCGGGTGCTTCTCGATTTGCCGGAGCCGGCGCGATTCTCGGGACGGGCCTGTTCCTCGGTTTCGCCGCAACCGTCTACACGTTGTATCTCGGATTCGCCGCGTTCGCAGTGACTCTGATGGCTGTCGTCGCCGCAGTACTTGCCGCCCGCGCTCAGAACACGTGGAAAGCCGCACGGGGACCCCTCATTCGACTTGCAGCAATTGCAATCATCTCGGGTCTGGTCGCTCTGACCGTCTGGACCCCGTACCTGCTGAAGGCACTCTCCGGTGCCACCGCAGAGTCCGGCACCGCAATGCACTATCTCCCCGACTCCGGCGCGGTGCTGCCCTTCCCGATGCTGAGTTTCTCGCTCGTCGGCGGCCTGTGCCTGCTCGGCACGGTCTGGCTGATTTCGCGGTTCCTGTTCTCCCGCCGCGCCCGAGCACTCGGTATCGGCGTCATCGCCGTGTACCTGTGGGCACTGCTGTCCATGACGTTCACCGTTGCCGGCAGTACGCTCCTCGGTTTCCGACTGGAGCCGGTTCTGATCGGACTCCTTGCCGCCGCCGGTGTGTTCGGTTTCTTCGAGTTCGCGGGCTGGATCGTGCTGGCCACCAGCGAGAATCCCCGAGTCAAAGCGGTACTAGTTGCACTCGGCGTCATCGGAGCCATCGCTTTTGCGCAGAACATCCCGCAGGTGCTGGCGCCGGATATCGCTGTGGCATACAGCGATACCGACGGCAACGGCGAGCGCGGTGACAAGCGACCCCCGGGTGCCGAAGCCAATTACGCCGACATCGACCGGATCATCCGCGAGCAGTTGGGACGCGAACCCCATGACACGGTGGTGCTCACCGCCGACATCGGCTTCCTGAGTTTCTACCCGTACTTCGGTTTCCAAGGGCTGACGTCGCACTACGCAAACCCCCTCGCCGATTTCCGTGCGCGCGCCGCGCTGATCGGGCAGTGGTCGGAACTGAAGACCCCTGACGAACTGATAGCTGCGCTGGACTCGGCGCCGTGGCGCAGCCCCGACGCCTTCGTCTTCCGCCAGGGCGCCGACGGGTACACACTGAGGTTGGCCGAGGACGTCTATCCCAACGACCCGAACGTCCGCCGCTACACGGTCACGTTCCCCAAGGAACTGTTCGACGATCCTCGTTTCACCGTCACAGAGCAGGGTCCGTTTGTGGTCGTTACCCGCTCTGACGCGAACTAACCAGGAGATACGTCACAAAAGGCTTACCGTCGGGGTCGTTGACGCGACCCCGACGCACCCCTAACTTCATACCGTGACCCGAACCGATGCCCGAGCGGCAATGATCGATGCGGCCGAGCGTCTGGTTGCCGAACGTGGCCTGGCCGCTCTGACGCTTCGTGACGTTCAGACCGAAGCCGGGCAGGCCAACAAGTCGGCCGCGCAGTATCACTTCGGTTCACGTGAGGGTTTGCTGGCGGCAGTTGTCGAGTCCAGAATGCGCCCTGCCGCTGAGCGTCGGCGTGAGTTTCTCGACATGATCGATCTCGATCCGAATCCGCCGACGATGCGTGTCCTCGTCGAGGCTCTTGTCCTGCCGTTGGCAGAACAGACCATCTACCGCGAGGGCACGTTGTACGCACGGTTCCTGGTGCAGTCGATCTTCGACCCGGCCATGTCGTCGACCATCCGCGATCACATGCAGGCCGAGAGCTTCCGCGAAGTTCAGCGGCGGATCATCGCCGCTTCGCCATTGCCGACAGACATCGCCGAACTTCGGGCGGGAACTCTGACCGTGCTCACCGTCGTCACGTTTGCCACGTGGGAGGGTCGCGTCGACAGCCGAGATCGGGCTCACGTGATCGCCGCCGACCTGATCGAAAGTTGCCTCGGAGCACTCTCGGCCCCGGCTGCGCAAATCTGACACGCCACTCGGCGAGTTTGTTTCCGAAACTGCCGGGGTACTCAGCCCCTCCAAGCGCAGTCGAGCAAACGGCCGCATCAACCACCGGCGGGGTAGGTGATGACAGTGAGCGAACTTGTTGCGCAAAGCCGCGAGCTAGTACCGCATCGTGCAGTTCTCGATTCCGCAGAGCATGTTCTGGTCATTGCACGCGGCAAACCGTTCGGGCGCGAGCAGGCCTTTCACGAAGTGCTGAGCGTCGCGATTCGCAACCGCATCGAAGTCCTCACTCTGGCAAGGGCTCTCATCGACGTTTCCGAGTCTCGCGACTACCGCACGATCCCGACCGACACCGCGCACACCGTTGCGGTGCTCGAATGGGGTGAGCTACTCGAGATCCCGACCGAACACCACGAGAAGTCCAAGGCCGAATCGGCTGGGGACATCGATGAATCGAGCGAACCCGACGATCCGATCGAGCCTGAGTACCTGGTCGAGACCGACATGGGCGGACGCGTCGTCTTTGTCGCCCTCGCGTTCACGGTCGGCGGGATAGTCGGATTCTTCGCGCACGACTGGGCACTTCTGCTTTTGATCACCGCCGTGTACCTCGTGTGGATCGCGGCGCGACTGGTCGCGAAACTCGTCAGTGTTTCCCGCAGTGCCCATTGGGCAGACGCTTCGCCTATTCGCGGCACCGAAGCGACCACACGCAACGCGGAAAACCCCCACCGTCACGCTGTTGCAGCGTGACGGTGGGAGCATCCACTTTCGCTAAAGCCTCTGCGGTACACCGTAAGTGACGACGGTATCGCCATTCGAAGTAACGGCCTTCGCGTACGGCCTGATAGTAACCGGACCGATTGCTCCCTGTACGTATCCGTGAATACCGGACAGACGGACAGCGGCCTCAGGACCGTCGAATTCCTGATCCTCGAGCAGCGCGACGTCGGTGATACCACCCGGCGCCAGATCGACATCGAGTTCCTGGGACGGAATGATGTCACCGCCGATGGCGAACCCGTTCGAAATATCCAGTCCCAGTTCGAAGTCCGGAACCAAGCCGATACCGAGGTTGGTTCCACTCTCGACAGCCCAGTCGAGACCGGGACTGTTGAGAACGACCGTGGCGCCGGTCAACGCGATCGGGTAACCGATCTGATAGCCGATCGTCAGCTTCGTTCCGGTGAAACTTGCTGCATCCGGCCCGTCTATCTTCACGCCGGCAACCCCGTCGTGAAAGAACTCGACACTCAGCGGTGAGCTGTCGAGCGGTGGAAAGACATGGATAGCGGTGTCCGCTTGAAAGACTTCTATCCGATTTCCTTTGACGTCGGTTATCGAACTGGTGTTGTCGACGCCCGCCGACGCCGTCCCACCCCCCAAGACAACGGCCAACAAGGCCACTGCCCCCACTGCGCTACTACGAACTGCTGTCTTCGACATGCACAAGCACCATCCCATCCGGTATAGGCCCCGGACGTAGGTTCCAACTCTTCGTCGAGGATGGGATTCGTCGGGGCTGCCTGAACAAACGCGAGCAAGATCCTTGTTGCGATACCCCGGTCACGAACCCGTCAAACGGTGCACGAAAACATTACTTTCCGGACAAGTCGGGTGGACCGGTTTGTCCCGATGACTGCGCCCGCTCGCGGACGCGAACCGTTTTGTTCGCTACTCTGACAGTGGAAGTTATCGAATCGAGACCTAAAGAGGCCACCCCGAACTTCTGAGATCGCCACTTCAGGGATGGGCGCCAGAACCGAAAGGCACCGACTGCATGACCGAGACCTTGCCCGACGTCCAACTGCTCGAAGAAGCACGTCCGGGGCGAGTCCGTTCAGCAGTCAGGCGCTCGGTCGTCCAGCGCGGGCGTCTGGTCGATCTCGCGATCATGGCGACGTTCACCGTCGCGGCGATCTACGTGATGTCGAACCTGTGGAGCGATCTGCAGTCCGGCTATCTGTTCAATGCGGGCCGCGACCAGGCGATGTGGGAATGGTTCTTCGCCGATACCGCCCATGCCCTCGCCCAGTTCCGCAGCCCGCTGTTCAGTGACCTGCAGAATTACCCGCTCGGCGTGAACCTGATGGCCAATACCGCGATGTTCGGCATCAGCATTCCGCTGGCCCCGATCACGCTGATCTTCGGACCGACGGCCACGTATGCAATCGGGCTGACCGCCGGGCTCGGCGGCACCGCCATCGCTTGGTACTGGGCCTTCTCGAGGCACGTACTGACCGGCGTTTCGGTCCGCTCCAAGGTTGCCGCCGCCGTCGGCGCGGGGTTCTGCGGATTTGCCCCGGCCATGATCTCGCACGCCAACGGCCATCCGAACTTCGTCGCGTTCTTCGTCCTTCCGTTCATCTTCTTGCAGGTAGTGCGCATCTCGAACGGCAAGCGCCCAGTTCGCGAAGGAATCGTTCTCGGCCTCCTCGTCGCGTGGCAGATCTTCCTCGGCGAAGAGCCGCTCCTCATCTTCACGATGTCGGCCATGGTGTTCGGCGCCGCATACGCCCTGCCCGACCTGGCCAAGTCACGCCAGGCGATCAAGCGCGCGATGCCCGGTCTCGTGATCGGCGGCGCAGTCACACTCCTGATCACCGCCGTGCCGCTGTGGTCGCAGTTCTTCGGCCCAGCGAGCTACGACGGCGTCTCACACGGTCAGGCCGGCAACGACACCGCTGCCCTCACCACCTTCCCGACCGAATCGGTTGCGGGCGATCCCGAGGGCGCGGAGTTCCGGATGAACCCGACCGAGGAGAACGCGTACTTCGGCTGGCCGTTGGTGCTCCTGCTTCTCGGTGCAACGGTGTGGCTGTGGCGCATCCGTCTGACCCGCGCTGCCGCCGCCGTGATCGTGGTGATGGGTGTGCTCTCGCTCGGTTCCGAACTGACCATCGACGGTGACAAGACCGGCATCACCCTGCCGTGGAAACTCCTCGCGGACCTGCCGTTGTTCGAATCCGTGCTCGAATCCCGATTCGCCATGGGCGCGATTCCGGCGATCGGGCTGCTGCTCACCCTCGGCACGTACCGCGCTTTTGTCGAACTTCGTGGACCGCGCCGCACGGCAGCCGGTGTCTGGCTGGTGGCGCTCGCCGTCGCAATGATTCCCTTGATCCCGACGCCCATCGACGCTGATCAGCGATCTGCGACGCCCGAATTCATCACCAGCGGCTCGTGGGAGAACTACGTCAGCGACGGCACCCTGGTTACGGTCCCTGTCGCGAGCGCCGAAGACGCCCGCGCACTGAGCTGGCAGGTCGACGCCGACTTCGGCTTCCCCATCGCCGGCGGGTACTTCGTCGGTCCGGATTCGAAGACCCGCGCCGGAATCTACGGCGCCGAGTCCCGGCCCACCTCGACCCTGCTGGTCAATGCCAAACAAACCGGCAAGGTCCCGTTGATCGACGTGGGCACCAGGGCGAACGCACTGACCGACCTGCGGTACTGGCACGCCGACGTACTGGTGCTTCCCCGATTCTCCGGCGACGACGCCCTGCGCCACACGGTCGACGAACTGGTCGGCTTCGATGCCAAGCGCGTCGACGACGTGTGGGTATGGGACGTACGAGACCTCGTGAGCGGCAAAACCTCGAACCAGGGTTGAACGGGTTGATCAGCGGGTCATGATCACCGGACCGTCTTCGGTGATCGCGACCGTGTGCTCACTGTGCGCAGCCCTGGCGCCCGAAACGGTACGAAGGGTCCACCCGTCGGCGTCGTGCTGGTAGTCGTCGGTTCCGTCGGCGATGAGCATCGGTTCGATGGCGATGACCAGGCCGGGACGCAGCCGGAAGCCTTTGCCTGCTCGACCTTCGTTGGGCACGTCCGGCCCTTCGTGCATCTCACGGCCGATGCCGTGACCACCGTGATCGGCGAGCATGCCGTATCCGAGGCCGCGCGCGTACTGTCCGATCGCGGCACCGATGTCGCCCAATCGGTTTCCGGGCTGGGCGGCGGCGATGCCGCGGGCAAGTGCCTGATCGGTCGCGTCGATCAGTGCCTGATCCCCACTGCTCCCCTGCCCGACAGTGAAGCTGATGGCAGAGTCACCGCACCATCCGTCGAGTCTCGCACCGCAGTCGATGCTGACCAGGTCACCGTCACGGAGTCGGTAACCATTCGGGATACCGTGCACCACAGCATCGTTCACGCTCGCACAGATGGCACCGGGGAATGGTGTCGACGCCGTTGCCGGCCGGTAATTCAAGAACAGTGCCGAGGCACCGGCCGCCGAAATAACCTCCGCGGCAACGGCGTCCAATTCGAGCAACGTCACCCCGACGCTCGCCGCCTCACGCGCCGCAGTCAGAGCCTGCGCCGTGATTCTCCCCGCCGCCGCCATCGCCTCGATTTCGCCTGCGGTCTTGATTTCGACCATCTCGAACACCTTCCTTGTCGAATAACTATACCGGTATTACTATAAGCACATGGTGCGCGTGCCGCTGACGGCGGAAGAACTCGAACGAGGACTACGACTGGGTGAACTCCTGCGGTCTGCGCGGGGGGACCGAAGCATGGTTCAAGTAGCGCTCGACGCCGGGATCTCCGTCGAAACTCTGCGCAAGATCGAAACCGGACGCATCGCGACACCCGCCTTCTTCACCATCAGCGCGGTCGCGGAAGTGTTGGGTATTTCACTCGACACCATCGCCCGAACACTTGAAACACCACAATCCGAACAGGAAGTTGCATCCTGAGTAGTTCTCTCAGGATGTGCGGGCCCGCACTCGCCTAACATCGTTCCTTGTGCCGTCTGAAGTAGTAGTGCCCCCGAAACCCGTGCCCACTGGCCCCGACGCTCCCCGAGAATCGGATTCCCAGAGAGTCCGGACGGCACGACTCATCGCGATAGTCACCGGCCTTCTGGGCTTGCTACTTGCACTCGCGACGCCCTTCCTGCCCGTCAAGCAGGAAGCCGCGAGCATCGACTGGCCGCAGGGTGGGACCGTCAACAGCGTCTCGTCGCCGCTGATCTCCTACTCGCCCACATCGCTGGACATCAGCATCCCCTGTTCGACCCTGGACCAATTGGGCGACAGCGGCGGCACACTGCTCTCGACCATGCCGAACGGTGCGCCGGACCGAAACGCCCGCGGCCTCACCGTCCGCACCACTGCCGACCGACTCGAAGCACTCACCCGCGATTCGGTGCTGATCTCGGCTCCGCTCGATCAACTGAGCGGGTGCACGGCGATCACCATCACGACCAACTCCGAGCAGACCGTCGCGGCGGTCACCGGAATCGACGGCGTCGGCACCACCCTGACCGGTGACTACCGCCCACAGGTTGTCGGCATCTTCACCGACCTGCAGGGCGCAGCGCCCGCCGGACTGTCCGCCCACATGGACGTCGACTCGCGGTTCTCGTCCAGCCCCACACTTCTCAAACTGTTCGCGATGATCGTCGCGGCACTCTCGACCATCGTCTCGCTGTACGCACTGCACCGGATCGACGGCGTCGACGGCCGTCGTGCCCGGCGGTTCCTGCCGGCACGGTGGTGGAAGTTCACCGGCATCGACGCCCTGGTGATCGGCACGCTGGCGCTCTGGCATGTGTTCGGCGCCAACACTTCCGACGACGGTTATCTGCTCGGCATGGCCCGAGTCTCGGAGCACTCCGGGTACATGGCCAATTACTTCCGCTGGTTCGGAGTCCCCGAAGCACCGTTCGGTTGGTACTACGACGTGCTGGCGCTGTTCGCGAAGGTCAGCACCGCGAGCATGTGGATGCGCCTGCCCGCGTTGATCGCCGGAATCCTGTGCTGGATGGTCATCAGCCGTGAGGTGATACCGCGACTCGGTGTTGCGGTGCGCCGCAACAAGGTTGCCATCTGGACGGGCGGGCTCGTGTTCCTGGCCTTCTGGTTGCCGTACAACAACGGCCTGCGTCCCGAGCCCATCATCGCCCTCGGCGCTCTGCTCACCTGGTGCTCCATCGAACGAGCCATCGCCACCGGACGTCTGTTGCCCGCCGCGATGGCCGTGCTGATCGCCGCATTCTCGTTGGCCGCCGGGCCTTCGGGTCTGATCGCGATCGGCGCGTTGATCGCCGGCGCCCGGCCGATCCTGCAGATCCTGATCGCCCGTGGCAAACGCGTCGGCTTCCTGTCTCAGGTCATGCCGATCCTCGCAGCCGGAACCGTGGTTCTTGTCGCAGTCTTCGCAGATCAAACCCTCGCGACAGTTCTCGAATCGACCCGGGTGCGAACCGCCGTCGGGCCGAACGTTCCGTGGTTCGAGGAGCGGTTGCGGTGGGACGCACTGATGACCATCTCCCCCGACGGCTCACTCGCACGCCGCTTCGGCATGTTCGTCATGATCGTCGGACTCGTCTTCTGCGTCATGATGATCCTGCGCAAGGGCCGGATCCCCGGTACCGCGATCGGGCCCTCGCGCCGAATCCTTGGCATCGTGTTCGCGTCGCTGCTCCTGATGCAGTTCACCCCCACCAAGTGGACTCACCACTTCGGTGTGTACGCCGGTCTGGCCGCTACGGTGGCCGTGCTCGCCGCCGTCGGCGTGAGTGCGTCGAGCATGCGTTCCAAACGAAACCGCGCGCTGTTCGCCGCGGGCATCCTGTTCATCCTCGCTGTGGCGTTCACGAGCTCCAACGGCTGGTGGTATGTCTCGAGTTACGGCGTCCCGTGGTGGGACAAGCCGCCGTCAATCGCCGGCAAGGGATTCTCGACGGGTTTCCTCGGCCTCACGATCCTCGCGCTGCTGCTGGCAGCCTGGTACCACGTCATGGAGCCGCGCGAGCGAAACGGCACAGAAGACAGCGTCAAGAAGACCAGGCGCCTTCGCCTTCTCGCCCCGTCACCGTTGACCATCGCAGCGGGAGCCGTCGTGCTCTTCGAGGTGCTGTCCCTACTCAAGGGAGCGGTCGCGCAGTACCCCGCGTATTCGATCGGCAAGTCCAACATCGAATCGGTCTTCGGCGGAAGCTGCGGTCTCGCCGGCGAGGTACTCGTCGAGTCCGATCCGAACGCCGGCGTTCTGCAATTGACGGATCGGCCCACCGATCTCGCCGGCGCGGGTGCGTTCGGTGCGAGCGAATCAACCGGGTTCTCGCCGGACGGAGTCGCGGGCGACCTCACCGCAGACGCAGAAGATTCGACGGCGGGCAGTGCAAACAGCCTCGACACCACGACCTCTCAGTCCGGCACCACCACGCCGGGAACCGGATCCGGAACGGCTGGCGGCTCGCAGTCGACCTCAGGCGTCAACGGCAGCAATGTCGCGCTCCCGTTCGGGCTCGACCCCGCAAAAACGCCGGTGCTCGGCAGTTACGGAGCACCCCAGAACGCGTCGCTGACCACCGGTTGGTACTCACTTCCCGAGCGCAACGACGCCGCACCGCTCCTCACGGTCGCCGCGGCCGGACGAATCCGCTACGTCAACTCCGACGGCATCGTCACCCCCGGCGCGGTCTTGCAGGTCGAATACGGCAAGAACCAGGCCGACGGAAGCGTCGACGCGCTGGGACGGGTCGATCCGATCGACATCGGCCCGTCGCCGTCGTGGCGCAACCTGCGCGTTCCGATGGATCAACTGCCCGCAGACGCCGACACCGTGCGTCTGGTGGCCAGTGACACCGACATCAGTGCCGACCAGTGGCTGGCGGTGACACCGCCGCGAGTGCCGACCATGCGCACGCTGCAGGACGTCGTCGGATCCACCGATCCGGTGCTGATGGACTGGGCTGTCGGTCTGGCCTTCCCGTGCCAGCGTCCGGTGGATCACCTGTACGGCGTCGCCGAGATCCCCGAGTGGCGCATCCTGCCCGACCGCATCGGCGCGGAGTCCACCAACGCCTGGCAGGACCACTACGGCGGCGGACCGCTCGGCTGGACCACCGAACTGCTCTCTGCGAGGGCATTGCCGACCTACCTGGACAACGACTGGGATCGGGACTGGGGTTCGCTCGAGCAGTACGCACCGCTCGATTCGGACGCGGTTCCCGCGCAAATGAACGTCACCACCGAGACCCGTTCGGGCACCTGGACACCGGGCCCGATTCGTTACCAGTCGTAACTGTTACGCGTGGACCTACCAACCGCCCAGGCACGGTAGGTCCACGCTCAGCCCTGACATACCATCGGTAGCCGTGCCCGACGCCGTGACAGCTTCACCCCAGACTTCGAGTTCGCCGCCTCCTGCTGGTCAGGATGCCCGCGAGCGTTTCCATCGCACTCGATGGGTTGCGATCATCGCCGGCTTGCTCGGCTTCGTACTCGCACTGGCAACTCCTCTGCTTCCTGTCGTGCAGACGACGGCGACGGTCAACTGGCCACAGAACGGCGTGATCGGCGACGTCGAGGCACCGCTGATGGCGCAGGTTCCCATCGACGTCAACGCGTCGATCCCCTGCACCGCGGTCAGCTCGCTCCCCGAGGGCGGCGGCATCCTGATGTCGACGGCACCTGCTCAGGGCGACGGCGCCGCGCTCTCGTCGATGTTCGTCCGCGTGTCCGCTACCAGCGTCGACGTGCTCGATCGCAACGTCGTCGTCGCTTCGGCAGCGCGCGAGGACGTCGAGTCGAGTCGCTGCGGCTCCATCGCGTTCAGCTCTGACGTCAACCGGACCTCGGCAGAGTTCGTCGGACTGACCTATCCCGACGGCAACCCGATTCGTGGTCAGCTCGACGGTGACTTCCGCCCTCAGGTGGTCGGTGTCTTCAGCGACCTGCCCGACGGCGCTGCCCCCGAGGGCCTCGGCTTCTCGATGACGATCGACTCACGTTTCTCGTCGAGCCCCAGTGTCTTGAAGCTGGTCGCGATGATCGTGGCCGTCCTCTCGACCATCGTCGCTCTGGTCGCCTTGGCCCGCCTCGACGGCACCGACGGCCGCAAGCACCGACGCTTCCTTCCCGAACGCTGGTGGAAGTTCTCCGGTATCGACGGGGTTGTGGTCGGAACGCTGGTCGTCTGGCACTTCATCGGCGCGAACACCGCCGACGACGGGTATCTCCTCACCATGGCCCGAGTCTCGCCGGACGCGGGATACATGGCCAACTACTTCCGTTGGTTCGGCGTTCCCGAGGCCCCGTTCGGTTGGTACTACGAAGTGCTGGCAGTGATGGCGAAGATCTCGACCGCGAGCCCGTTCATGCGTCTGCCCGCTCTGCTCGCCGGAATCCTGTGCTGGATGGTCATCAGCCGCGAGGTCGTCCCGCGTCTCGGCCGGGCGGTTCGCCGGAGCAACGTCGCCCTCTGGACCGGCGGGCTGGTGTTCCTGTCCTTCTGGCTGGCGTACAACAACGGTCTTCGCCCCGAGCCCATCGTGGCTCTCGGCGCACTGCTCACCTGGTGCTCCATCGAGCGCGCCATCGCCACCGGGCGCCTTTTCCCTGCGGCGACCGCGATCTTGATCGGCGCCTTCACTCTTGCCGCCGCGCCCACCGGATTGATGTGTATCGCTGCCCTTCTCGCCGGTGTCCGCCCACTGGTACGCATTGTCGTCAAGCGTCACCGGCTGGTCGGCACACTGCCGCTTCTCGCTCCGATCGCCGCCGCCGGAACCATCGTGCTGGTGGTCATCTTCGCCGATCAGACCTTCGCCGGCGTCATGGAAGCCACCCGCGTCCGAACGATCATCGGCCCCAATCTCGATTGGTACCAGGACTTCCTGCGCTACTACTACCTCTTCGTCCAGACGGTCGACGGCTCGGTTGCCCGACGCTTCGCGTTCTTGACGATGATCCTGAGCCTCTTCACGACGCTCTTCGTGTTGCTACGCCGCGGCCGCGTCCCCGGCGCCGCAACCGGTCCGTCGTGGCGCCTTGTCGGCGTCGTCTTCGGCACGATGTTCCTGATGATGTTCAACCCCACCAAGTGGACTCACCACTTCGGTGCGTACGCGGGCATCGCCGGTTCTCTCGCCGCGCTGACCGCCGTCGCTGTGTCCGCGTCGGCCCTGCGCTCGCGGCGTAACCGATCGGTGTTCGTGGCCGGACTGCTCCTGATGCTGGCGTTGACGTTCGCCGGCATCAACGGCTACTGGTACGTCTCAAGTTACGGCGTACCGTGGTTCGACAAGACCATCTCCTACAACGGCCGTGAATCCAACACCCTGTTCCTCGCACTCTTTGCTCTCGCCTTGGCTTTTGCCGCGTGGCAGTACCTGCGTGAGGGATTTGCAGCCCCGCCCGAGAAGCCGAACACGGCCAAGGGCAGACGAATTCGCAAGTTCGCAGCTGCTCCACTCACCGTGATTGCCGGTCTGATGGTCCTCTTCGAGGTGCTCTCCCTACTCAAGGGCGCAGTGTCGCAGTACCCGGCGTACTCGCTGGGTCGAAGCAACATCGAGGCACTCGCGGGCAAGACCTGCGGCATGGCCGAGGACGTACTGGTGGAGACCGACGTCAATTCCGGGAATCTGCCGCCACTGACCGCACCCGGGTTCAACGCCGAGGATCCGCTGTCCGGAGTTGATTCGAAGGGCTTCTCCCCCAATGGGGTTCCCAGTGATCTGACTGCGGATTACATCGAGGTCAAGCAGGGCATGGGTAACACCGACAACCAGAGTGTCGGCCCCAGCTTCGCCACCGGCTCCGGTGCCGGAACCAGCGGTGGCACCGGCAACGTCGGCGTCAACGGCAGCACGGCCAAGCTCCCCTTCGGTCTCGATCCTTCGAAGACGCCGGTCATGGGCAGCTACCAGCCCGGCGTGCAGGAACCCGCTTCCCTCATCTCGAGTTGGTACGGATTGCCCACTCGCAGTGAGGAATCACCGTTGGTGGTCATGTCCGTCGCCGGGCGCGTGTGGTCCGTCGACAACACGGGTGCCATCACGTACGGCCAGTCGCTGCTGGTCGAGTACGGCAAGACTCAGCCCGACGGAACCGTACAGGTTCAGGGTTCGTACATGCCGCGAGACATCGGACCCGCACCGTCGTGGCGCAACGTCCGCATCCCCATCGACGAACTCGCGCCAGACACCGACGCCGTTCGGGTGGTCGCGTTCGATCCCAACCTCACGGGCGATCAGTGGATGGCATTCACGCCGCCGCGCGTGCCCAAGCTCGAGACCTTGAACTCGTACATCGGCAACGAACAGCCGGTTCTCCTGGACTGGGCTGTCGGCCTTCAGTTCCCGTGCCAACGTCCGTTCACACATCAGAACGGTGTGGCCGAGATGCCGAACTTCCGTATCCTCCCGGACCGTCCCCTGGCCGTCAGCTCCACCGACACCTGGCAGTCCGCGGACAACGGTGGCCCGCTCGGATTCACCGAGGTCCTCGCCGGTGCGACGACGGTTCCGACGTACCTGAAGAACGACTGGGCACGAGACTGGGGCTCACTCGAGCGCTACGACCGGTACTTCCCGAATGCTGTTCCGGCAGAAGTGGAGACGGGGACCGCAACCCGCTCGGGCACGTGGATGCCCGGCGAGATGCGGGTGCACTAGCCTGCACTGCCAACCCGGGGGACTACTCGGGTGCGACGTACGGAGACGGCCGAGACCGCCCCGACAACGACGACGCACCCGAGTAGCTGCCCGATACCGGGCCGTTCGCCGAGCAGCACAACCGCAAGCAGTACGGCGAGTACCGGTTGCATGAGCAGGAGCGTCGCGCCCACCTCCGCGGGAAGCCGAGGGAGCGAGTGCCCCATCAGCATCCAGCCGAACACCTGGCCGACCAGCGCCAGTGCCGCGAGCCAGCCGAACGCTTCCCAACCCGGGACGAAATCGATCCGGCCCCAGAGTGATCCGATGACGGACCCGGCGATGCCCGCGGACGTCGTCGAGATCAACACCTGGCTCGCTGCCCGATCCGCCTCTCCCGTACGGCCGACCACGAAGATGTAGCCGCCGTAAGCGATTCCGGAGACGAGCGAGAGCGCCGTTCCCCACAGCAGCTCGTCGCCGGTTCCCCCACCCCCGAACACGCCGCCCGCCAAGGCAATTCCCGTGAACATGAACGGTAGAGCAAAGACGAAGCGCATCGGAACCCGATTGCCGAACACCAACCAGGACAGCGCGGGCACCACAACCACCTGCACGTTCACGACGACGCTCGCCATACCCGCGCCGATCATGAGAATCGACTGCGACCACAACGCAAAATCCAGCCCGAGCAACAGACCGCCGAGCACCTGCAGAACGACCGCCCGCCGGCTCGGCTTGCCCACCCGGCGGTACTCCCGCCACGCCAACCACGCGAGGGGCGGCAACGCCAGGAAGCAACGGAAGAAGACGGCCGTCGAGGGCCCGACATCAGCCAATTTGATCAGGATCGAACTGATCGAGATCGCGGCCGCGCCTCCGACGACCAGCAATCGAGGGTCGATGCGCCCCTGAGAAGTTCGGGTACGGGTCGGTGTGTGCGTGGTCGCGGAGGTCAGAGTGGTCACCCGACAATGTTCCTGCCGCTAACTATTCAGCACAAGCAAATGTTCAGACCGTGTACTCAGTAGTATTACTACTGTGTTGAACCTCGAGAGACTCCGCGCCCTGCACGCTGTCGCCGAGAACGGATCAGTGGCGGCAGCCGCCCGCACCTTGCATGTCACGCCCTCCGGAATTTCGCAGCAGTTGAACAAACTCGAGCGCGAGGTCGGTGTTCCACTCCTCGAACCGCAGGGACGCGGTGTACGACTCACCGAAGCCGGCCGGATCCTCGCGCGCCGAACCGCTGAGGTTCTCTCGACGCTCGCTCAGGCCGAGGCGGAAATCGCGTCGCTGCAGAGCGAGGTGACGGGCCACGTGCGTATCGGCGCCCTGGTCTCCCCCAGCAGGACGGTGCTGCCGCGAGCCATCGCCGAGATCAAGCACGCGCACCCCCAGCTCGAAATCACCTTCAACGAAGGCGAATCCGAAGAACTGCTCCCCGCACTGATTCGCCGCGACCTCGACGTCGTGGTGGTCGACAGCTGGAGCACTCTGCCCGTCGAGCTTCCCGACGGACTCTCCTTCACTCCCGTGTACGACGACGTGGCGCTGCTCGCTCTCCCCGCGTCACATCCGCTGGCGGAGAACAAGGTTGTCGCGCTCAGCGAGCTGTCCGAGCACGCCTGGGCGACATGGACGCGGGGAACGGATTTTCACACCTTCACCGTCAGGACCCTACGCGCGCAGGGGTTCGACCCACGAATCGAATACGAGGTCGCCGAGTTTCCCACCCAGGTCGAATTCGTCGCTCAGGGCCTCGCCGTCGCATTGATCCCACGCCTGGCGAGAGTTGTACCGCCGGAAGGTGTTCGGATGCTCGACACGGTCCCGCCGCTGGGCCGAGACATTTACCTCGCCTGGCGGACCGACAGCGAAAGGCCCGCCGTCCTGGCGGCGATAGAAGCGCTACGCCGCCAGTTCGACGCCCTCGGTGACAAATAGAATTAGAGCGGCAGCAAGTTGTGCTTGCGCGGGTTCTTGTAGATCGTCTTGTCCTTGAGCAACTTCAGAGCCTTGCGGATTTCGAGACGCGTCTGCGAAGGCTCGATCACCGCGTCGATGTATCCGCGCTCAGCCGCGATGTACGGCGTTGCGACGAACTCGTTGTAGAAGTTGATCAGCTGGGCACGCACCGCGGGTGCGTTCTCGCCGGCCTCGGCGAGCTGACGCCGACCCATGATGTTGACGGCGCCCTCGGCGCCCATCACGGCAATACGTGCCGTCGGCCACGCAAGGTTGATATCGGCACCGAGCTGCTTGCAGCCCATGACGGCATAACCGCCGCCGTACGCCTTACGAACCACCACAGTCACCTTCGGCACAGTGGCCTCGATGTACGAGAACAGGAAACGCCCGCCGCGCTTGATGACGCCGACCTTTTCCTGATCGACGCCGGGAAGGAAACCCGGTGTGTCGACGACGAAGACGAGCGGGATGTTGAAAGCGTCGCACAGACGCACGAAGTGGGCAGCCTTGTCGGAGCTGTCCGCGTCGAGGGCGCCACTGAGGTACGTGGGCTGGTTGGCCACGACACCGACGGGCAGGCCGTCGACGCGGGAGAACCCGGTTATCACGTTGTGCGCGACCTGGGCTCCGATTTCATGGAAGGTTCCGTCGTCGAAGATCCGCAGAATGATGTCGTGCATGTCGTAACCGGCATTGTCGGCATCCGGCATGAAGGCGTTGAGTTCGAGATCCGACTCGGTGATCTCGGGTTCGAGACCCGGGTTGATCAACGGCGCCTTCTCCGTGCACGAGGACGGCATGAAGCTCAGGTACTCACGCACCCAGTCGAATGCCGCCTTCTCGTCGGGAGCGACGTGATGGATGTTTCCGTACTCCGCCTGCTTGCGCGCCCCGCCCAGATCCTCGAGGCTGACCTCTTCGCCGGTGACCGACTTGATGACGTCGGGCCCGGTGACGAACATGTACGACTCTTCGGTCGCGACCACGACGTCGGTGTTGATCGGTGCGTACACGGCACCGCCGGCGCACTTACCGAGGATGACCGAGATCTGCGGGCACAGGCCCGACAAGGGTTCCTGACGTGAACCCATGTTGGCGTACCAGGCCAGCGAGGAAACAGCGTCCTGGATGCGAGCTCCACCGGAATCGTTGATACCGACGACCGGGCAACCAACCTTCAGCGCGAAATCGTTGACAGCTGCGACCTTTCGGCCGAACATCTCTCCGGCGGCACCGCCGAACACAGTCTGATCGTGCGCGAACACGGCTACCGGACGCCCGTCGACGGTTCCGTGACCGGTCATGACGCCGTCGCTGTACGGGTTGTCCTCGCCCGCCATCTTCACCAGGGCGCCGATCTCGATGAAGCTACCGGGATCGAGCAACATGTCGATGCGCTGGCGCGGCGTACTGTGCCCTGCTGCATCGCGCTTGGCAATGGCCCGAGCCGAGCCGGGTTCCTTTGCCTTCTCCAACTTTTCGCGGAGTTCAGCGAGCTTCTCCGCGGTGGTTGTCGTCACTTCTGAACTCCGGTTTCCGATACTTTGGTCTGGGCTGTCTCGATCTGGGCCAGCTTTGTGGTGAGGTCTGCCGCGACCTTCGCGATGTACGGCTCGTCGACGATCTGCAGGTGATCCCCGCCGATGTAGACGACCTCGAGGTTCTTCACGTAGTCACCCCAACCACCATCTGCCTTGCGGGTCTTGAATGCAGGCTCGAGCGTCATCAGCTCGTCGTGGTACTTGTCGGCCATGTAGAGCACGACGTCTCCGTCGTAACTGCTGAACGCAGCAGTCTGGATGGCGCGGTTGTCCAACCAGGACGTCCGCTGATGCTCGATGATGCCGCCGGGAATCTTGGCGCCGCTCATCTTGATCATGTCCATCAAGATCTGGATCTGATCCTCGTCGGCTTCGGTGGAAGCCAGAACGTCAAGCGGCAGCGGAACATCCAAGTTGTAGGTGCGCTTGGCAAACTTGCCGTAGCGCTCCCAACGCTTGCGACGTTCCTCCTCGGTGTCCGGCACGACCTCGCCGGCCATCACGGTGTCGAGAAGTCCGACCACGCGCACGTCGGCGCCCTGCTCACGCAGCAACTTCGCGACCGCATACGACATCACGCCGCCGAACGACCAGCCGCAGAGCACGTACGGCCCGTCACCCTGGATCTCACGAAGCAGCGGAACATAAGCAGCAGCGCGGGTTTCGATCGAGCCCTCGACCCGCTCGAACCCGTACATCGGCGTGCCGGCAGGCAGGCGCTTGAGCAAAGGCTCGTACGTCACCGTCGAACCACCGGCAGCGTGGAAGACGAATACCGGTACGGCCGTGGAGCCTTCGGGACGGGCACGCAGAGTACGAACGAGCCCGTCGATCTTGCCGTCGTCCTCGAGGTACTGGCGAACGACGTCCGCAAGCTCTTCGATGGTGGTGGAATCGAGAACGTCGTCGAGAGTGATCTCGCCGCCCGCACGCTCGGAAAGCCGAGCAGCAAGCTTCTCGGCGACCTCGTCACCGACGATCGGCAGATCGTTGAAGATGCCCTTGGCCGACTTACCGGTGACGACGGCCCACGTCGCGAACGTCAAGCGCTCGGCCGCATCTCGCGGCGGAACGTCGGAGCCGGCGTCGTCGGCAGTTCCGACACGCGAAGGATTGGCGGGCGCGGCAGCCGGTACAACGGGAGCAGTGGCAGGTAGTTCCACCGCCACCTCGGCGGGAGCAACGTCCTCGTCGTCAGCAGCATCGGCCGCCAACTTCTCCGCGGCCTGCTTGTCGGCCATCGCCTGAACCTCTTCGCGATTGTCGATCGCGTAACGCAGGTACTTGTTGACCTCGTTGAGACTCGCGTCCTTGACTGCCTGGAGCTGGAGCTGCGGAATGTCGAACTCGTACTCGACGCGGTTCTTGATGCGCATCGCCATGAGCGAGTCGAGCCCCAGTTCGATGAGCGGAACCTCGGCCGGAAGATCTTCCGGCGAGTACCCCATCGACTCGGCCACGACGATCTTGAGGCGGTCGTCGAGGCTCTGCGAACCGTTCGGATCCCACTTGTCTCCGGCGTCTTCGACGACCTCGGCCAGGGTCTCCATCGGCGCACTGGTCTTGACCAGCGCACTGACGACCAGCTCGGGCAGCGGCTCACCGGAAGTGACGACGGCGTCGAAGAGCAGACGGAACGTAGCGCCTTCACGAGCGTGCACCTGCACCGACGCTCCACCCGGATGCGGGTTGAGAGTTGTCGTCAACGTCGCAGCACCGGCCAGTTCACCGTGCGGAACCGCGGCGGTGAGAGCGACATCCGAGAGCACCTGTCCGGCAGCCGCGCTCACGAGCACTGCCAGGTCGGTGACGGCGGACGCGTCGACCTCCCACACGTGGCGACCGTCGGGCAGAGCGACGTGCGAACCAGGCACGCGAGCCGAGCCGCCCGCACTGACGCGAATGTCAAGCCAGTACGGCTTACGCAGGAACGCAGTACGCGGAACCGAGGCGAAATCGCCTGCGGGAAGCAGAGACTCGAGGTTCACGGCATGGCCGTGCACGTACAGCTGCGCGAGAGCGGCAAGCACACCCGCGGACTCGTCTTCCTTACGCTTGAGCGTCTGGATGAGTTCCATGTCGTGCAGGCCCGAATCGAAAGCGGTGGCTGCCACCGACATCAGCGTCACCGGGTTGGGTGCAAGCTCGACAAAAGTGGTGTGGCCGTGGGCAACTGCACCGCGCACCGCATTGGTGAAGTACACGCTGTGGCGAAGACCCTTGACCCAGTACGCCTCTTGATGGATCGGCTCGTGACCGGGACGGTAGAAGGTGTCCTTGTCGACGGACGAGTAGACGCCGAGCTTCAACGTGGTCGGCTCGATACCGGCCAACTCCGCGGCAAGCTCGCCGAGCAACGGATCTACCTGCGAAGTATGGCTGGCGCCCTTGGTCTGCAGGACACGCGCCATCTTGCCGTCTGCCTCGGCGGCAGCGACGATCGCCTCGATGTCCGGCTGCGGTCCACCGATCACCGTATGCGTCGGAGCTGCGTAAACGCAGACCTCGAGCTTGGGGTAGGTGGGCAGCAGCGCCTCGATCTCGGATGCGCTGTACTCGAGCAGTGCCATCAGACGGATGTCGTCACCGACAAGTGCGCCCTCGGCCTCACCCATCAGCCGTGAACGTGAACAGATCACGCGGACAGCGTCTTCCAGGTTCAGACCGCCGGAAACGTACGCGGCAGCGGCCTCACCCATCGAGTGCGGAACCACGGCTTCGGCATCGGCGCCGTGGTGGCGCAGCAACGCAGCCAGACCGACCTGGATGGCGAAAATTCCCACCTGTGCGGTCTCGACGTTGTACTCGATCGAATCGTCGAGGAACATCTCGACCATCGAGTAGCCTGCCTCGTCCTGGATCAGCGCGTCGACCTCGTCGACGGCTGCCTTGAAGGCCGAGTTCTCCGTGTAAAGCTGCTTGGCCATCTTGCGGTGCTGCGAGCCGAAGCCCGAGAACACCCACACCGCGCCCTTGGGCGACGGTGAGTCGGCCGAGAAGACGCCCTGGGCCGGCTTGCCCGCGGCGACAGCGCGCAGCGAGCTGATGGCCTCGGACCGCGTCTTCGCCACAACAGCGGCGCGCGAGCGTCCGTGGTTGCGACGCGCGAGTGTGCGGGCGACGTCGGCGAGGGGCGTCTTGCTTCCCTCTTCGGTCTCGAGCCAGTCTGCCAGATCGGCGGCTGCGCGGCGACGACGCGAAGGCAGCGCGCCGGAAACGGCCAGCACAACCGTGATCTCGTCCTCTGCTGCCGGTTCATCCACAACCGGTTCATCGACTACAGCGTCGGCAGGCACGTATTCCTTGACCACGACGTGCGCGTTGGTTCCGCCGAAACCGAAACCGGAAACACCGGCGACGGCCTTGCCGGTGTAACGCGGCCAGTCGGTGGCCTCGGGCGTCACCTGCAGGTGCGCCTTCTCGAAGTCGATGTGTGGGTTGGGGCCCAGGTAGTTGATCGTCGCGGGAATCTTGTTTTCCTGCATCGCCAGAACGACCTTGATCAGGCTCGCGGCACCAGCAGCTGCTTCCAGGTGCCCGAAGTTGGTCTTCGCGCTACCGAGCAGAGCCGGCTTGTCGTCGTCACGGCCACGACCGACGACACGGCTGAGCGCGTCGGCCTCGATGGGATCACCGAGATCGGTACCCGTCCCGTGTGCCTCGATGTAGTCCACGGTGGTCGGCACGATGCCGGCGTCGCGGTACGCGAAACGCAACACGTCGGCCTGGGCATCGGGGTTGGGTGCGAGTAGACCGTTGGAACGGCCGTCCTGATTGATCGCGGATCCGGCGATCACCGCGAGGATGGAATCGCCGTCACGCTCGGCGTCTTCGAGACGCTTGAGCACAACGAGTCCACCACCCTCACTGCGAACGATGCCCTGAGCCTGTGCGGAGAAGGCACGCAGTTTGCCGTCGGGAGCGAGCATCCCGATCTGATCGAAACCGAGGGTTCCGGGAGGGGCCAGCAGCATGTTGACGCCACCGGCCAGTGCGATGTTGGAATCACCGCTGCGCAGCGAGCGCACAGCCTCGTGAACGGCAACCAGCGAAGACGAGCACGCGGTGTCCAGAGCGATGGACGGTCCACGGAAGTCGAAGAAGTACGAGACCCGGTTCGCGACGATGGCCGTCGACGTTCCGGTCAGTGCGTACGGATGCGCCGTCGTCGGATCACTGACAGCGAGCAACTGGTAATCGTTGGCGGAACTGCCGATGAAAACACCGACCTGCTTGCCCTTGAGCCCACTTGCCGGAATGCGCGCGTGCTCGAGGGCTTCCCACGCGAGTTCGAGTGCGAGGCGCTGCTGCGGATCGACGTTGACGACCTCGAGCGGAGACATCGCGAAGAACTCGGCGTCGAAGCCCTTGACGTCGTCGAGGTACCCGCCCTTGGTGTTGGCGTTCTCGACCGCGGCCTTGATGGCGGGGTCGGACATGAACTCGGCCCAGCGGTCCTCGGGGAGGTCGCTGATGCCGTCGCGTCCGGCCGCCAGCATTTCCCACATGTCCGAAGGCGTGTGCCCGGCACCGGGGAATCGTGTGGACAGTCCGACGATGGCGATGTCGTGAGCGTCCGTCGCGGCGCCTGAGACGTAGTACGACGCGTCGATGGTCTCCTCCGGCGCCTCGGGCTCACCTTCGATGATCCGAGTCGCCAGCGAAGCGATGGTGGGGTGTTGATAGGCAACCGTGGCGGTCAGCGTGACGCCGAGCAGATCCTCGATGTCGCCGCTCAGCGCAACTGCGTCGCGCGAGGCGAGTCCGAACTCGTCCATCGGGCGGTCGTCCGTGATCGTCGACACCGGCTGACCGGTCGCGTCGGCGATCCAGTTGCGAAGCCACTCACGCAACTGCGCGACGCTCATCTCGCTCACAACGTCTTTGCTCTGCGCACCATCTTGTTCAACCATCAACTCACCAAGCCACCGATCATGAAGGGACTGCTCCTCAAACGCTATCGGGGAATGCGGTCTGCTGATAGCCGCCTCGCAACGTTCCCTCGATATAGCTCGCTTTACACGCGCGGCGAGCGATCTTGCCGCTGGACGTACGCGGAATCGAACCGGCAGGAACGAGCAGGATGTCTCGGGCCGTAACGCCGTGACGGGAAGAAATCGCCGCACGCACGGTATCCGCGATCGGCTGCGGATCCGCCTTGCCTGCACCGGGAGCACGCTCGGCCACGATGACCAACTGCTCCGAGGAATCGTCGTCGTCGAACTTCAGACCCGAATGCGTGTTGGAGAACACGACAGGAGGCAACTGATTGGCCGGCACGGCAAACGCAGCGATGAATCCGGGACGCAGAGCGGGGCTGGCTTCCTGAGCCGAAGACTCGAGGTCCTGCGGGTAATGATTGCGGCCGTCGACGATCACGAGGTCCTTGACGCGCCCGGTGATGTAAAGCTCACCGTCGACGTAAACACCGAAGTCGCCGGTGCGCATCCAGTTGGCGTCCGCCGGTGTGCCCTCGGTGTGGCTGTCTTCGCTCAACCGATTGTCCAGCTTGTTGTGGAAAGTCTCGGCCGTCTCGTCGGGGCGTCCCCAGTAGCCGATGCCGATGTTCTCGCCGTGCAACCAGATCTCGCCGACGTGATTGTCGGGGACCTCGGTCAGCGTCTCGGGATCGACGATCGCCGCCCACTGACTGCGCGAGACGTACCCACAGGAGACCTGTGCGATGGCGTTCTCGGAGTACTGATCAACGATGACCATGCGGCCCTTGTTGAGTTCCGTGCGGTCGACGTAGATGACCTTGGCCTCGTCGGAATGCTTGGTCGAGGAGACGAAGAGGGTCGCTTCGGCCATGCCGTACGACGGCTTGATCGCAGTCTTTGGCAGACCGTACTGAGCAAAAGCCTCGTTGAACTTGCGCATCGACGACGTCGTGACCGGCTCACTGCCGTTGATCAGTCCGATGACGTTGCTCAGGTCGAGGGTCTCGCCGTCCTTCGGCAAACCGCGCGCGGCAGCATGCTCGAACGCGAAGTTGGGAGCAGCAGCAAAGGTGCCGGCGCCGTCGGAAACCGCAGCCAGTTCCTTGATCCACCGGTACGGACGCTGTACGAACGCACGCGGGCTCATGATGGTGATGTACTTGCCGCCGAGGGCAGGCAGGATGACCGTCAGCAGGCCCATGTCGTGGAACAGCGGCAGCCACGTGACGCCGCGTGAGTCCTCGTTGAGCTCGATGGAGTCGACCATCTGGAGCGCGTTCGTTCCCACAGCGCGGTGGGTGATCTCCACACCGGCGGGAACTCGGGTCGAACCGGAGGTGTACTGCAGGTAAGCGATGTCGTCGAGCTCGATGTCGGGGCGAACCCACGTTTCACCGACTGTGTCGGGAATCGCGTCGACGGCAATGATGCGCGGACGCTCGGCAGCGGGAAGCGAGCGGAACAACTGACGAACACCGGCTGCCGACGATGCGGCAGTCAGAATCGCGGTCGGCTTGCAGTCACCGAGAACAGCGTGGAGACGATCGGTGTGACCGGGCTCGTCCGGATCGAAGAGCGGCACCGCGATGGAACCGGCCTGAATGGCCGCGAAGAACGAGATGACGTAGTCGAGCCCCTGCGGAGCAAGAATCGCAACGCGGTCGCCACGCTTGGTGACCTGCTGCAGACGGGCTGCAACAGCCCGCAGACGCACACCGAACTGCTCCCAGGTCAGCTCCAGGGCTTCACCGTCACGCTCGCGTGAGTAATCGATGTACCGATACGCGAGCTCGTCCGCGTTGACACGCGAGTGTTGCTCGACGTAGTCGACCAGCGTGAAGCCTGGTTGCAGGCGGATCTGGCCCTTCTCGTCGAGAAAGCCATCGAACAGCGCGTTCATTCCATCTCCTCCGAAGCGATCACACAAGCACTGTCTTTCATGCTTGCGCCCCAGACTTCCTTCGCTCTCTCGGGTCCATCTTCGATCAATCGAATCGCACTTTGTGCGCAACTCACCTGAATCACTTCATCGATCCCAAACCATCGATATGTTACAGATTCGCATCGTCCGTATTCTCCGGCCTACTCGCCCGCCAGTAACGGGATGATCGGGGCGAACGCTTCCATCTGCGTCGGGAAGACCCCGACGTACGACATCGACGTCTTCTCACGGACCAGTCGAATCTGGTCTGCGATTTCCTCGAAAGTGCCCACAGCCAGGTAGGGAGAGTTCAACAGCTCCTCCACGCTCAGCTTACGATCCACTTCGATGTTCGGCGGAAAACCTTGGTCCAGAGCGGCGATTGCCATCTCGGCAGCCTGCTCTCGATCGTCGGTGATCATGATCATGGTGATGGTCCAGTTGAGTTCGATCTCATCGAAACGCTCGCCGGCAGCTTCGCGGATCCGCTCGACGCGTTCGATGGTCTTTTCCATCGTGATTCCGGAGAGCAGAAGTCGCCCGTCACGGTTGGTCGGTGTGGCGACCGAGATGATGTCCGCGTACTTCGCCGCGAGAGCGAGCATCTTCGGTCCGCCGCCGCCCACGATGATCGGCGGCCGCGGGCCCTGCCGTGGTCGTGGGCTGCCCTTGAGCCCGCGCACCTGATAGTGCTTGCCTTCGAAAGTGCATTCCTGTCCGCGCAGCAGAACGTCGAGAATCTGCAGGGACTCCTCGAGCTTCTCGATGCGAACGCCCGGGCTTTCGTAGGCGATGCCGCCCTTGTCGAACTCTTCCTTCATCCAGCCTGCGCCGATTCCGAGTTCGAGTCGACCGCCGGACAGTATGTCGATGGTCGCCGCGTCCTTCGCCAGCACAGCTGGATGTCGGAAGCCGTTGGCCAACACGGCGGTGCCGAGACGAATCTTGTCCGTGGCCACCGCGAGCGCTCCGAGAGCGGCGATCGGTCCGACCTGATTACCCAGGTGGTCCGGAATCATGAACGAGTCGTAACCGAGTTCCTCGGCCTTTTGCGCAAGCTTGACGAAGCGTCGCGCACCACCCTCTTCGGCGTTGCCCTCGCCACCGGCCGCAAACCGGAATTTGCGTAGGGCATCGCTGCCGTGGATGGAACTCATATATCGATCTCCTGTGATGGACACGTACGTCGTACTCGAACTACAAACTCGGACAACCCGAACCTACTCGCCAGTCACTTACGTGACAGCACTGTAGAGGACGCCCCCGGACCGTGCAGCACTCTACCGGGACCAAACGAGCAGATTACCCGCGAGCGAACTCCCGAGACGCCCGATTGTGACGAATCAACAGTGCGGCGGCGTCTCAACTGTGGGGCGGCGTCGGCGCGGCGTCGATCTTCTCCGCAGCCCACTGTGCCATCCACTGGGTGGCCGTCGTGCCATTCGGATCGACCTGGAAGGAGTTGTACATCGCGTGCACAGGGTTGTTGTAGTACTCGAGCAGTCGCGGCGCCGAACTCAGCCAGTTGGTCGGGTTGAGAGCGGCGGCCGGAGCGTCACAGATACCGTCGCTGGGCGCGCAGATCTGATAGGTCCGGTCGTTGAGGTCACCGAAACCGCCAGGCCTCGGGCCGGTCATCGTGAGACCGGGAAGCTTCAGCCCGTTCAGCGACAGCTCGGCGCCGACACCGGCAACGCTTGGGCCAACGGTGTTCCCGAACGCCGGATCGCGCCGACCGTCGGCGATCAGGCCGACGCCCAGAACCAGATCGGCTGGCACCGCGCCACTGCCGTCGCCAATACTCGCTGCGACATCACCCGCGATCACCGCACCCTGGGAGAATCCGGTCAGGACGTAGCTCGTGAGCGGACACTCGGCGTGCCGCTTCATCAGAAAGTCGTTAGTGGCAGCAGTTCCCGCGGCCCGACTGTTGTTGTAGGACTGCTGTCCGTCCGGCGGGATCGCAACCGGATTCGAAAACTGTGCGACGTACGGAACGGTGTAGACGTCGGCCCGTGAAGTATCGAACTTCTCCTGCAGAGGGCGGGTCACGTTCAGCATCAACGACGCCGGATTGGCCGTCGGGTTGTACGGGTCGTCGGTAGCGCTCGACTCCCACGTACCCGGTATGGCTACTACCTGGACATCGGGGCAACTGGCCGGCTGAGTCACCGGCGGCTCCGGACTCGGCGGGATCGGAGTCGGCGAGGGCACCCGCCCGGCCAGGATGTACCAACCGCCGATCACGACCGCTGCGACCACAAGAATGATCAGCAGCGGGATCAGGCACCCACGACGCTTTCCAGACCTCGCCATTTCCCGCTCCTACTTGCAGTAGATGGCGTTGGCGACGTCGATGTAGATCTGAGCGTTCGCACCTGCCTGATCGGGAGTGATCTGCTTGCCTTCCGCCGACGCTTCCTGGCCGACGAAGGCGGTCACGAAGGTCAAGACCTCGTCGTCGGTCTGAGGACCGGCAGCGCAGATGTAATTGGCCGTGTTGACGGCGATGCTTCCGTCACCGGCCGGGGTGATGCCCTTCGCCTTCAGCCCGTCGAGGAACTTCTGCGCCTCGGGGCTGACCTCGACGACTGTGGGCCCCGGGAAGCCTTCGATGCTCTGCGGCTGCTCCGGCGGCGCGGTGGCCGCGGCTCCTGGACTGGTGGGCGCAGCCGAAGCCGTCGTGGTCGCCGAGGCGGACGCGGACGCCGATCCGCTCGAGGACGAAGCCGCAGCGGACGTCGTGGTGACCGGATTGGAGGTTGCAGTGGAGTCGTCACTACCGCACGCGACAAGTGCGCCACCGGTGGCGAGCGCCAGGGCGCCGACCGCGATCGCGCGTGCACAAGTGTTTCGGTTACCCGAGAAAAGCGACATCAATGTCCGTCCTTGCCTTCAGTCGAAAGTCCATCAACAGGTTACGCAACGCACGCGGGCGGGCACCGATCCGTGATCGGGCCCGCCCGTCGTGCACCACTGTGAGTTAGTGAACTTCTGTCTTGTCACCGATCACCGTGATGTAGCCGAACTGGAAGTTCTGCTGGACACCACCGGGAATGTCGAATTTGTCACTGATCGGGAATCCGAGTCGTCCACCTTCATAACCGACACTCTTCCAACCGTCGAAGAGCGGGCCGTTCTCGACGGACCAAGCACCGCTGCCGGGGCTCCAGTAGATGTTGCCGCCCTCGAACTCGGTGAAGCGTCCGTTGTCCTTGATCGGAACCTCGTTCGACTTCGGGAATCCGAGCCAGCCGTTTTCCCAGCCGAGTTCGCCGTACTTGCCCATGATCATTCCGAGAACCGCGTGAGTTCCGTTGGCGCTGCTGTACATCGCGCCGATCTCGAATCCCTGGACCTTGCCGGGCTTGCCGGGGGTCGCGATCTCGTCTGCGGTCGGGTAGCCGAGCGGGCCACCTTCCCATCCCTGTGCGGACCACTCGGCGAGGATGTCGCCGCTGACGGGGTGAGCGCCGGTCTGCGGGGTCCAGTAGACGGAGCCGTTCTGGAAGTGGTTGAAGCGTCCGCGTCCGTCGGGCGTACCGAGTTCGGGAGTACGCGGGAAGCCGAGCGGGCCCGCCGCTGCTCCGGTGTTCATGTACGCGCCGGCGATACGGCCGGCGACAGGCTGAGCACCCGTTCCACTGGTGAAGTAGATGCGACCGTTGCGGAAGTCCTGAGCCAGGCCACCCGCGACGCTGTACTCGGGCGTGATGCAGTCGCCGATCCAACCGTTGGCTGCAGCCGTCGCACCGATCTCACCCGACGTGCCGCAAGCCGGCTTCTCGACCTCGACGCCGATAGCGTTGGCCAACTGCGGCCACAGCTGATGGAGCTCGAACTGCCAGTACGGCCACGAGTGGGTACCGGACGGGCGGTAGTTGACCTGCGCGGGGATTCCCAGCTGGTTCAGCTTGGTCGCGAAGGTCTGCGAGGTCAGGCGAGCGAGGATCTCGAGGCCCATGCCTGCGTAGTTGGTGCTCACGCCGGGAATTCCCGACGGCTGGTCGTACGGGCCGGTCGTACCGCTACCACTCGAGACGTACAGGCTGACGCCCTTGAGCTTCTCGGCGAGCGCGTACGGATCGTGTGCAGCCCACTGCGCGTTGGACGGCGGTCCCCACATCGCGGCGGAGTTGTATCCACCGGCGTCGGTCATCGCGAACTGGATTGCCTGAGGCATGCCGAGCGAAGTGGTGGTGAGGATGCCGGACAGCGAAGCCGCGAACTTGAAGAAGCCTGGGTTACGCGCCGTGAGGAACATCGCGGACGTTCCGCCCATCGACAGTCCGACGACTCCGCGCGTCTGCGTGGTGCGCCAGTCCTTTTCGAGGATGGAGGGCAGTTCCTTGGTCAGGAACGTCTCCCACTGGTAGTTCTTGCCGTTGTCGGGCTGGAGCCAGTCGGAGTAGAAGCTGGATTGACCGCCGACGGGAAGAATGACGTTGACGTTCTTGTCGGCGTAGAAGGACTCTGCGTCGGTTTCGTAGGTCCAGGCGTTCTCGTTGTCGGTCGCGCGAAGACCGTCGAGCATCCAGACCGAGGGGAAGCTGGCCGAAGGATTGACGTTCCAATCGCGGGCCAAGAGGATCTGCACCTGAATCGGGGTGCCCATCGCGGGAGAGTTCACCCACAGTGCGACGCGACGCTCACTGAGCCAGTCGACCTTCGTGACCGCTGCTCCGGTGGGGTTCTGGGTCACGGCCGGTGCGGCCTGAGCAGGTGCCGGCGCGGCTGCCGCGGTTCCGGCAGTCGTCAAGCCCGCGGCGATCGGCAAAACCAGCATCGCTGCCAGTGCGCCGACGACCTTTGTCCGGAAGGTTGCCCGGGACCGGCGACGGTCCTCCCTGGCAAGGCCTACTCGCATGAGCTCACTCTCTTTCCTTACGTTCGGTCCGCGCGTCGATCGTGGAGCCGCCTGAGCAGCCAGACCCCCGTTGAAACTATTTCTACACGCAAACGATCCCTGCTTGGGGTAGCCGCGCTGTTACTGGTGGTGCAATTGTTACTGACATCTGGCGCTCGTGCAGCACCTGAATACACCAGTGCCGTCCCGGTTCTCCTTCGAGGAGTCCGGAACGGCACTGGTGAAGTGACTAGGTCACGGGATCGCGCACGATCACCAAGCGTTCATGGTGTCGAGGATCTGGCCGCGAGCCTTCCACAGCTCTGCCGACCAGTACGGCCACGAGTGCGTGCCGTTGGACGGGAAGCTGTAGGTGGCCGGGATACCCAGCGAGTTCATGCGGATCTGGAATGCACGGGTGTTGACCAGGGCGAGAGCTTCGAGGCCCATGCCGTTAGCCGTGTTGTAGTAGTCGATCGGTGCGCGCGGGTGGTCGTATTCACCGGGCAGGCCGCTTGCCGACGAGATGTACATCGACAGGCCCTGCAGACGCGGGGCGAAGACGAACGGGTCGTTTCGCAGCCAGGACGGGCTCCACGGCGGTCCCCACATGGAGTCGACGTTGAAGCGACCGGCATCGAGCATTGCGACGCGGATCGCCTCGCGCATACCGGGAGCCGAGATGTTCAGGTAGCCCGACAGCGAGCCGGCGAACTTGAACTGGTCACGGTGGTAAGCAGCCAGCGTCAGAGCAGCGCTGCCACCCATCGAGAGGCCGAGGACCGCGTTGTTGGTGGGCGAAACGCCGTAGTTCGCGAGGAAGTTGGGGAGTTCCTGCGTGAGGAATGTTTCCCACTTGTACGTGATCTGCTGGCCGTTGAAGTTCGACGGTGCATACCAGTCGCTGTAGAAGCTGGACTCGCCACCGACGGGCATCACGAGGGTGATGTTGTCGTTGCGGTACTGGTCCATCGCATTGGTCTCGAAGCTCCATGCGTTGGCGTCGTTACGCGCACGCAGACCGTCGAGGAGGTAGAGGGCAGCGTTTCCGCCGCGAGCGGCCCACTGGACCTGGACCTTGATGTTGCCCATCGAGGAGGGCACCCACAGCTCGTCGTATCCGCCCGACTGGACGGTGCGGCTGGGAGCAGTGTGCGCGGGCGCAGCAGAGGCGACAGCACTACCGGCAACACCTGCAGCAAGGGGAAGCACAAGTGCTGCGGCACCGATGGCCAACGCTCGGTGCTTGAGGCGCTGGGTCAGCCTCTTTCTGGCAAAACGCATGGATACTGCTCTCTCTCTTCGTCTGCGGCACCCACTCGGTGAGTGGTTCCGGCGGATTCCGTCGGGGAACAGGCTTTTCTGCCAGCCCGAACAAGTTCAGGTCGGCAGCGGACCTCTTCCAAGTCACACTGCGCTCGCTGGACTTTATGTCACAGGTTCAGCTGTGACAAATAGACAGATCGTTACGTCCCAGTCCGCGAGCGACACCGTCGTCACCCCTGGGGGCGATTCAGGTTAGGTGAATCGTCTTCGAGTACATCGTGGCCAATCGATTCGGTGTTACTGAATCGAAATATTCAAACCCTCAACCGTCGGTGATGCTGATCACATCACCTGGGTGGCTCTGGTGACACGAGCCCGCAGCGTTCCAATTCGTAGGCCGGAACCCGGTCGAATCGGTACTTCGCGAAGTCGAATGCCTGCTGGAAGTTCTGTTTGAATCTGGCCCAGGTCAGCTCGGAGCGGTACGACGTCAGCAGCTCCTGCGTTTCCGGGCAGGTGATGGCCAGCTTCGCGTCCGCAACCCAGTCCTCGTCGAGGAAGAACGGCAGCCACGGGCGAACGTCGATCATTCCCGTATCCGCGACCACCCAGTCCGGATAGAGATTCTTGTCGTGCCCGATCCGGCCGTCCTCGAGTCGCTCGGTGTGAGCTGCCAGCGGGTACGCCAGCCCCATCTGATCGAGCACCCGGACGTCGAGGCCGACGTTCATGCTCGTCATTCCGAGGTTGAGGAAGAAGACGACGTGCTCGGCCGGCTCTGCGAGCGGTCCGGGCGGCGGGACGACGAACCAGGAGTCGTAGCTCGCCGACGGCAGCAGCAGCCCACCCTCCGGGGTCCGCGCAATGGTCTCGACCATGGCACGCATCCGCGGATAGTCGAGGTAGTCCTCAGCGAGGATCGGGTGCTTGTGACCGGTGTTGAGTGCGTAGAACGCGCGCTCGTCGACGATTCCCGAGCGTCCCACCACGGAGCCTTCCGGCATCCCCGTCGTGTTGGCGGCGAAGAAAGCCCAGATGATCGTGCCGATCCACAGCACCGCTGAAACACCGAAGATTGCGGTGTCTCGGTTGCTGCCGAACGCTGACCTGGCAGGTACCCGCAACGGAATGACCGCGACCGGGATGAGCAGGCAGAACAGCACCGGCAACAGGACGCGGCCGTGCATGAAGTCGCCGCCGACGCGCAGCGAGTAGATCCCGAGGATCAGCCCACTGCCGAGAATGAAGGTGACAATCGCCCGCGGGGTGCGCAGGAACTGCTGAAAGCGCTGCCACAGCGGGCGTGCCGGTTGATCGGTGGCGGTGACTGGTGCGTCCGCTCGGCTTCGCCACACGAGCAGCAGCGCACCGATGAGCAGGAACAGCAACGGCAACCACAGCAGGTAGGGCCCGACGAGGTTCCACAGGTACGCAAAACCCTGCGCCCACTTCGCGCCACCGGCGTCCTTCGACACCGCGGTGTTCGGGTACGGCAAGGCGTAATAGCCCATTCGCCAGATCTGATAGCCCACCGGGACAAGTCCCGCGACGACCACGATCAGTGTGCGAATCTTCCAGGTCAGGCCGGCGGAGAGAACGATCATCATCAACGCGGCAGCACCGGGAATCGCCATCTCGGGTCGAACCAGTGGTCCGAGGCCGGCCACGAACGAGAGAGTCAGGATTGACGCTGTGGACGGCGTCGACGCCTGCGCCCACCGAACGAGCAATAGCCACAGGAGCGCGATCCAGAAGATCACCAGGCACGTTTCGAGCCCGGACGTGGCGAAATCTCTCGCAGGCGGAACAGCGATGTAGACGAGAACACCTGCCGGAACCAGCAGGATCGTTCCGCCCGCGGACGGCCGCACGCCGCGGTACAAACGACCGGTGCCGAGCATCGCCAACACGACAGCAGCAGTCGAGAGTACGAGCGCGATCGTCAGGACGACGTATTCGAGGCGGATCTGAGTGAGCCAGCTGAATGCGTAGACGATGTACGTCCACGCGGTACTCGTGTTCGCCTCGACACGTTCACCCGCATTGAAGACCGGGCCGTTCCCCGCGAGCAGATTGCGGACGGTTCGCAAGACGATGAGCCCGTCGTCGGCGATCCAGCGACGCTCCCACGCACCCCAGAACATGAGGGCAGCAGCAAGCACCACCCCGCCGAGAAAAACTCCTCGACTGAGGGTGGTGCGGTTCGCCGCAGTGTCGACGTGCGGGTCGGCCTCGGTGCGTGGCTCAGACGAGGTAGACAGCGACACCCACTACTCCGATCCACGCAATCGCGAGGAGTTGCAACACCCGGTCACCGAGCGCGATCTCCTCAGGCTCTCCGGCTTCGCCGCCGTCGACGTCCACCGCGTATCGCAGCACCGCGATGGTGAACGGCACCATCGAGATGGCGTACCAGTTGGTGCCCTTGATGGCGTCCTGTTGGAACGCCCACAGTCCGTAGCAGAGGACCAGCGTCGTCGCTGCCATCGTCCATACGAAACGCAGGTACGTCATCGTGTAGCTCTCGAGGGACTTACGGATCTTCGCGCCGGTCTTCTCGGCCAACTGCAGTTCGGCGTAACGCTTGCCTGCGGCCATGAAGAGCGAACCGAAAGCCATCATCAGCAGGAACCACTGCGAGAGATCGATCTCGGCGGCAACGCCACCGGCGATCGCCCGAAGCAGGAAGCCGGACGAGACGATGCAAATGTCGATGACGGCCTGATGCTTGAGGCCGAAGCAGTACGCGAGCTGGATGACGATGTACACGCCCATGACCACGGCGAGTTGCCAGTTGGCCAGGAACGACAGGCCGATCGCAGCGGACAGCAGTACGACTGCCATGCCGTAGGCGATGTTGACGGGCAGAACTCCGGCCGCGATGGGACGGAATCGCTTCGTGGGGTGAGCACGGTCGGCTTCGACGTCCATCGCGTCATTGACGAGGTAGATGCCCGATGCCGCCATGCAGAACACGACGAACGCCAGCGCGACGGGCAGGAGCACGTCGCCTTCGGTGGCGGTTCCGGCCGCGATGGGCGCTGCCAGCACAAGGACGTTCTTGACCCACTGACGTGGGCGAAGCGCCTTGACGATGCCGGCGGGCAGGGACTTCGGGGGTCCGCTGACCGTAGCCGGTTCCTCGCTCATTTATCTCCACATTTCTGTTCGGCTCTGGCTTCTTCGACCCGGCGAACTACCGCCGCGGATGCGGCTCCCAGTGCCGCTCCGGCGAGTACGTCGGTCGGGTAGTGAACTCCCAGGACCAGACGCGAGAGCATCATCGGGGGCACCAGCAACGCCGGTAAGGGTAGCCCGGTGAGTCGACCGATCAGCACAGCCGCCGCCGTCGTCGACGTCGCGTGTGACGACGGGAAGCTGAGCTTGCTCGGCGTCGAGACGTTGACCTGCACCGACGGATCGGAAGGTCGCTTGCGCCTGACAACTCGTTTGATCACCACGGAGGCGGCGTGTGCACCGAACGCTCCGACGGCTGCTCCGGCCCATTCGCGTCGACGCGGCTTGTCCACGGCGGCTCCGACGGCTGCGATCGCGATCCACCCGAGGGAGTGCTCACCGAAGTGCGACATGCCGCGGGCGACCTTCACCGCTCCCGGCAACTGCCCGACGGTCGATTGAATTCCGGCCAGAATCCGTACTTCAGGAGATGCCGAAGACACGTTCCCACCTTTCCGTGCTGGTCAGTGAAGGAACGGCGTCCTGGTACTGCTTCTTGAGCTCAGGGAAACGCGCGGCGAGTTCGCGGCGCAACCGTGTGGCTTCCTTGAGGAGTTCGAGTGCAAGCTTCGGGTTTCGCTTGCGGTAGACGACGCCGCGACCGTCAGCCGTGGTGACGGTGACACCGTCGACCTGTGAGAGCAGGAACCAACGCGCGTCGATGGTCGGCACGTTGAGCTGAGGCCGCTCGAGGTGTTCGGGCTTGGCCGGCTTCACGTTGTGCACTCCGGCCCTGAGGACCCGGGTGATCTTCGCGACGGTCGACGCCGGCAGGCTCACGTCGCCGACGTCGGCACCGGAGGGCAGCGGCAACGCAGTCGACGACGGCAGTACGACGGCGTCGGAGAATTCCTTGCGCTGGGCGTGGACCTCACCGAGTGCTGTCGGCAGCATGTTCGCGACGTGCTCGGGTCCGGCGAGGAAGTCCGCGATGGCCTTGTTCTGGATCGCGACGGTGGAGTACTCGAGGCACAGCAGGTGCTTCAGGGTTGCTTTCACCGTGTTGACGACGAGGCCGCGGCCGTTGCCCGGCATGTGGAGCGCGGCCACCACCAGACGGTTACGGAGGTGGAAGTACGCCTGCCAGTCGATGGCGTCGTCCTTGTCACTCCATGCCATGTGCCAGATCGCGGCACCGGGCAACGTGACAGTCGGATATCCGGCTTTCTTTGCGCGCAAACCGTATTCGCAGTCGTCCCACTTGATGAACAGCGGGAGAGGCTGCTTGAGCTCTTCCGCGACCTGACGCGGGATCATGCACATCCACCAGCCGTTGAAGTCGACGTCGATGCGGCGGTGCAGCAGTTTCGATTCTCGCAGCGGCTTCTTCGAGAAGTCGTGGTCGTATTCGACGTTCGGTGCCGCGGTCCACATGAAGATGCCGCGGTTGACCACTTCACCCATCACGTGGAGGTGGCTTCGTTCCTGCAGGTTGAGCATCTGCCCACCCACCAGCATCGGCGACTTCGCGAAACGCGAGAACGAAAGCGCACGCAGAATCGAGTCCGGTTCGATCTCGATGTCGTCGTCCATGAAGAGAATGTGCTGGCACTGCGTGGTCTTGAGTGCCTCGTACATGATTCGGCTGTATCCGCCCGAACCGCCGAGGTTGCCCTGATCGTGAATGGCGAGCCGATCACCGAGCGCTGCAGCAGCTTCGGCGAATCCGGGTTCGTCACGCACCTTGCGGGTGCCCTGATCCGGCATGATGACGGCCTTGATCACGTCCGACACCAGCGGATCCGAAGCCAGTGCAGCAAGCGCCTTGACCGCGTCCGTCGGACGGTTGAACGTCGGAATACCAACGGCGACAGTCGCTTCGCCGGGAGCTTCGACGGGCGCGTACCAGCCACCGCTCTCGACGACCACGGCCGTATCGGTGGTGATGTCGAACCAGATCCAGCCACCGTCCTCGAACGGCGCCAGTTCCACCTCGAACTCGAGCGCGGCATCGCCGTCGGCAAATTCCTTGCCTTCCACGTGAATTCGCGAGGAATCCGCCTTGGAACGGTAGATGTCGACGCGGCCGTGTCCGGACAGTTCCAGACGCAGGACCACAGATTTCAGAATGGACCAGCGCCGCCAGTAGCTGGCGGGGAACGCGTTGAAGTAGGTGGCGAACGAGACCTCGGTCTCGGCGCCTAGCGCTACCGACGTGCGCGAGGTGGAGTGCGCCCGCCGACTGTTGGACCAGGACTCTTCCAAGTACAACGTGCGGACGTCGAGCGGCTCACCGGCGCGGGGCAGGATGATCCGCTGGAGCAGGGACTTACCGAGGTAGGTCACTTCGTCGCCGCTGACGGCATCTTCGCCTTCGAGTAGATGACGTGCGTTCATTCGCTTTCCCCTGCCAATTCCGCACCCGTTTCGAGATGCGGGCGCAGGGTGTTCTCGAACATGGTCAGCGCGCTGGCGATTGCCATGTGCATGTCCAGGTACTGGTAGGTGCCGAGGCGCCCACCGAAGAGGACCTTGTTCTCCGCGGTCTCCTTCTTGGCGCGTGAGCGGTACGCGGAGAGCTTCTCGCGATCCTCGGGAGTGTTGATCGGGTAGTACGGCTCGTCCGTCGACTCGGCGGCACGTGAGAACTCACGCATGATGACGGTCTTGTCGGTCGGGTACTCGCGCTCCGGATGGAAGTGACGGAACTCGTGGATGCGGGTGAACGGGACGTCCGCGTCGTTGTAGTTCATGACGGGGGTGCCCTGGAAGTCTCCGGTGGGCAGAACCTCGGTCTCGAAGTCGAGGGTGCGCCATCCGAGCGAACCTTCGGAGTAGTCGAAGTAGCGGTCGAGAGGGCCCGTGTAGATGACAGGTGCGTCAGGGCTGGCGGTGCGCAGTTCGTCGCGGACGTCGAAGTAATCGGTGTCGAGGCGGACCTCGATCTTCGGATCCTTAGCCATGTTCTCGAGCCACGCCGTGTAGCCGTCGACGGGTAGGCCCTCGTAGGTGTCGTTGAAGTAGCGGTTGTCGAAGTTGTAGCGGACGGGCAGGCGGCTGATGTTCGCCGCGGGCAGCTCGGTGGGGTCGGTCTGCCACTGCTTTGCGGTGTAGTCACGCACAAATGCTTCGTAGAGTGGGCGCCCGATCAGGGAGATCGCCTTCTCTTCGAGGTTGGAGGCATCCTTCGAGTCGATCTCGCTGGACTGCTCGGCGATGAGGGCGCGAGCTTCTTCGGGCGTGAAGTACCGACCGAAGAACTGCGACACGAGGCCAAGTCCCATCGGGAACTGGTACGCCTGCCCCTTGTGCAGCGCGAACACGCGGTGCTGGTAGCTCGTGAACTCCGTGAACTGGGTGACGTAGTCCCAGACCTTCTTGTTGGAGGTGTGGAACAGGTGGGCACCGTACTTGTGGACCTCGATGCCGGTCTCCGGCTCTGCCTCCGAGTATGCGTTTCCCCCCAGGTGGTGACGGCGATCCAGCACCAGCACGCGCTTACCCAGTTGGGTAGCGGCACGCTCGGCGATGGTCAGCCCGAAGAATCCCGAACCGACGACGATCAGGTCGTACTGGGCACGGGCGGTCTCTGAATTTGCAGCGGTCACGATGAACCAGGGTATCGGACCTGTTCGGAAGCCGAGGGTTGGATGCGTCACCAGGGCCGATGCGGCAAGTCAGGACGCTGCGGGACCAATCAGACCCGCCGCACTCGGCACACCCGCCGTATCGAAACCGATGGTGATCGGTTCGTCGACCGGAAAGTGCGCGGGAAGTAAAAGGAGTCCCTCCGACGCGCAGCGTTCGAGAAGTTCGCGGCGGGTGACCCTCGCGATCTCGGGATCCGCGTCGCCGCCCTGACTGAGGTCCGGGTACAGAAACTGGATCGGATGGTGGATCACATCGCCGGAGATGACGGCGCCACCTTCGGCAGTGCGAATCTCGATCACGATGTGGCCCGGTGTGTGGCCGGGCGCGCTGCGCACGGCGACGCTTGTGCCTTCGGACTCGGCCAGGACATGACAGTCGTCGACTGCCGCCCACTTCGCCCCGTCCAGAACGGGACGGACGCTGTCCTCGAAGGTCTGCGCGAGATCCGAGACCACTCCTTCGTGTGGGCCTTCGGCGGCGAGTTGTTCGAGCGCAGTCAGTTCGGTGCGGTCGAAAATGTAGGTCGCGAGGGGAAAGGTGGGCCGCCAGGTTTCGGCGTCGAGGTTGGTGTTCCAACCACAGTGATCGGGGTGCAGATGTGTGCTGACCACCAGATCGACGTCGTCCACGGCGACGCCGGTGGCCGTGAAGCGTGAGAGGTAGTCGGTACCGAACATGTGGTGCGGCAAGAGGTTCGGTCGGTGCTTGCTGTTGCCGTTGCCGGTGTCGACGACGATGGCCTTACCGCCGATCTCCACCAGGTAGGTGTGGATGGCAAGTACGAGGTCGCCGCTTTCCGCCTCGAAGAACTCCGGTGTCAGCCGTGCCGACGCTTCCTCGATCTCCGTCTCACCCGCGTGCGGAAAAAGCTCTCGCGGTGGAAACGGCCAATGGGCCAGTTCGGTCAGTTGGGTGACGCGCGCCGATCCGACGTCGATGGTGAAGCTCATCAGTGTTTGCCTTCCGAACAGCTCGATACCACTTGTAGGCACACAAAGGGCACCCACCGAAATGCTCGGTGGGTGCCCGGTCGGTGTCAATGGTTTTCGACGCCGGTGATCAAAGACTCTTCGCGATGATGCCCTTCATCACTTCGTTGGCACCGGCGTAGATCTTCTGCACGCGGGAGTCCTCGTACATGCGCGCGATCGGGTATTCACGCATGTAGCCGTACCCGCCGTAAAGCTGCACGCACCGGTCGACGACGGCGCATTGCTGCTCGGTGAGCCAGTACTTGACCATGGCGGCGTCGGCGCCGTCCAGCTCGCCGTTGAGGTGATCCTCGATGCAATTGTCGAGGAACACGCGGCAGGTGCGTGCGATCGTCTGGCACTCGGCGAGCTCGAAGGCGGTGTTCTGGAACTCGAAGAGGCTGTGCCCGAACGCTTGACGCGCCTTGGTGTACGCGACGGTCTCCTCGACTGCACGCTCGATGGTGCCGATGGCCTGCGCGCCGACGATAAGGCGTTCCTGCACCAGTTGCGCCATCAGCTGACCGAAGCCGAGCCCTTCGGACTCACCGAGGAGGTTCGACACCGGAACGCGAACGTCGGTGAAGGACAGCTCGGACGTATCGGCGCCGTGCTGACCGACCTTGTCGAGCACGCGGCCGACGGCAAAGCCTTCGCAGTCACGAAGATCCACGATCAAGAGCGAGACTCCCTTGGCTCCGGCCTTGGGATCGGTCTTGACGGCGAGCACGATCATGTCGGCGCTGCCACCGTTGGTGATGAAGGTCTTCGACCCGTTCACGACGTAGTGGTCACCGTCGCGGATCGCGGAGGTGGTGATGGCCTTGAGGTCGGAACCTGTTCCCGGCTCGGTCATTCCGATGGCGCCGAGGATTTCACCCGTCGCCATGCCGGGCAGCCAGGCCTTCTTCTGCTCTTCGTTGCCGTACTCGAGGACGTAGTGGGCGACGATGCCACTGTGCACCGAGTTGCCGAGTGCATAGTCACCGCAGTAGCCCTGCGCCTCGAAGACAGCGAGATCGTGCGCGAAAGTTCCACCGCCCCCGCCGTATTCCTCGGGAATCGAGCAGCACAGCAGGCCGAGCTTGCCGGCTTCGAGCCACACGGATCGGTCGACGCGATGCTGAGCGTCCCACTGCTCACGCTTGGCGATCAGTTCACGATCGAAGAAACCACGGGCCAGTTCGGCTACTGCGGTGATCTCTTCGTCGTGCCACGACGGCTTGCGCTTGGTCGCCATGATCAGACTCGCTTCAGCAGGGCAGCGAGTGCTTGACCGCCGCCGATGCACATGGTGACGATGCCGAATTCGAGGTCGCGACGGACCATGTCGCGGGCCGCGCGCAGGGTCAGGATGGCTCCGGTGGCGCCGACGGGGTGCCCGAGGGCGATGGCTCCGCCGTACGGGTTGGTCTTCTCCGGATCCAGCCCGCTGTCGCGGATGACGGCGATGGCCTGCGAAGCAAACGCTTCGTTGACCTCGGCGGTGCCGATGTCGGAGGGCTTCAATCCTGTTTGCGCAAAGAGCTTTTCGAGGGCAAGCACGGGAGCGTAGCCCATCAGTCCGGGCTCCATGGCTGCTGTCGTGACGGTTTCGAGCGTGACGAGTCCGGTGAGGCCGCGCTTGGCTGCCTCGGTGCCCGTCGCGAGGACGAGTGCGCCGGCGCCGTCGTTGATGCCCGACGCGTTACCGGCGGTGACGGATCCGCCTTCTTCGAATGCGGGGCGCAGCTTGGCGAGGGTTTCGACAGTGGTTCCGGGCTTGGGATGCTCGTCCTCGGTGATGGTGACCGAGCGTCGGCCACCGGTCTCGACGGGAGTGATTTCCTCGGCGAACGCTGCCTTCGCTGCGTCGGTAGCGGCGCGGCGCTGCGATTCGACGGCGAACTCGTCCTGCTGCTCGCGGCTGACGCCGTACTTGCGGGCGACGGCTTCGGCGGTGCGGCCCATGTGAGCCTTGCTGAACGGGTCGGTGAGCATGGCGACGGTGCCGTCGACGAGGCTGCGATCGCCGAGCTTGTAGCCCGATCGGGCAGCGAAGTCGTAGAACGGCATGCGGGACATGCTCTCGTCGCCACCTGCGAGCGTAATGGCAGCTGCGCCCCAACGCATCTGCATCGCCGCCGACCACACGGCCTGCAGGCCGCTGCCACAGAGGCGGTTGACGGTGTAGGCGGGGACGTTCTCGGGCAGTCCGGCGGCAATGCCGACGCGGCGTGCGTTGTAGGCGTCAGGGCCGACCTGGCCGATGCAGCCCATGACGACCTCGTCGATGTCTTCGGGTGCAACGCCGGCGCGGCTCAGCGCGGCCTTGGCTGCTGCGGCACCCAGCTCGTGTGCGGGTACGTCCTTGAAGACGCCGCCGAAGCTACCGACTGGGGTCCTGGCCCCGTCGACGATGACGATCGGTTCGGGTGTGGTCATGATTGTCCCCATCTGCTGTGCTCACGTCGATTTCTCTGTCCGTGGCCGATACTAGGACATCGAAGTATCTCGCAGATGGGGACGTTGGTGTCAGGGTGTGGGAGCGCTCTCGGCTACCGGCGCGACCTCGGCGTCGGCGGCTTCGGTGTCTTTGTAATTCCGGTAGCGGTAGAGCCCGATGCCCACGAGAATCGCTGCGAGTCCCAGGGACACGAACATCTGACTGCGAGTCGAGTCCAGGGTGAGCATGCCGATGCAGAGCGCGATGATGGCCGCGATCGTCGCGTAGGTGAGGTACGGGAAGAACCACATCTTCAGCTCCAGCTCCTGGCCCGACGCTTCGAGCTTGCGGCGGGTACGCAACTGGGACACGGAGATGACGAGCCAGACGAACAGCGCGATCGCACCGGAGGAGTTGACCAGGAACAGGAAGACCTTGTCCGGGGAGAGGTAGTTCATGCCAACGGTCAGGAAGCCGACGATCGTCGAGACGAGGACGGCACGCATCGGGACGCCGGTCTTCTCGATACGTGAGAGCGACTTGGGGGCGTCGCCGCGACCGGCGAGGGAGAAGATCATGCGGCTCGCGGTGTAGAGACCGGAGTTGAGGCAGGACAGCACCGACGTGAGAACGACGACGTCCATGATGTTGCCTGCGGCCGGAATGCCGTAGGAGTCCATGACGGCGACGTACGGGCTGAGCGCGACCGATGCGCTGTCCCAGGGAAGCAGCGTGACGACCACCGCGATCGAGCCGATGTAGAAGATGAGGATTCGCCAGACGACGGACTTGACGGCTGCACGAACAGCTTCGAGCGGGTTGGCCGATTCACCGGCGGCGATGGTGGCGATTTCGGCGCCGAAGAACGAGAACACGACCACAAGGACTGCGGCGAGCATGGCTCCTGTTCCGTTCGGCAGGAAACCGCCGTGACCGGTCAGGTTGGTCATTCCGGGTGCTTCGACGCCCGGCATCCATCCGCAGATCGCCACGACACCCATGCCGAGGAACGCGATGATGGCGACGACCTTGATGGACGCGAACCAGAACTCGAACTCACCGAAGGATTTGACCGAGATGATGTTGGTCAGCGTCAGCACGATCATCAGAATCAATGCCCAGGTCCACTGGGGAACGCCGGGAACCCAGCGATTCATGATGAGGGCACCGGCAGTGGCTTCGATGCCGAGCACGATGATCCAGAACCACGCGTACAGCCAGCCGATCGAGAAGCCCGCCCAGCGGCCGATGGCCTTGTCGGCGTACGACGAGAACGAACCGGTTTCCGGCGACGCTGCCGACATCTCACCGAGCATGCGCATCACGAGGATGACGACGACACCGGCAAGTGCGTAGGAGACCAGGACGCCTGGGCCCGTCTCCTGAATTGCCACACCGGAGCCGACGAACAGTCCGGCGCCGATGACGCCCGCGATCGCAATCATCGACAGATGCCGCTTCTTCAGCGTGTGCTGAAGTGCCGGCTGGTCTGCACTGGACATCAGTACTCCTTGTGGGCTGTTCGGGACGTGGATCTCGGTGACGCTCTGCTGGAGCGCATTTTCGATAGCGCCAGTGTCGGACCTTCGGCAAGCTCGCGTCAGGCTCCACTTTGTACAAACGTGACCGCAGGCACTACAAAGTGGCGAGTCCAGGGTGTCAGACTGGACCCATGCCCATCACGCTCCGCCAACTCTGTGCGACCGACCAGTTCGGCCTTCGCGTCCTGGCGGGGCACGATCAGCTCGATCGCACCCTGACCTGGGCACATGTCTCCGAACTTCCTGATCCGACGCCCTTCCTCGACGGCGGCGAACTACTGCTCATCACCGGGGTGTCACTACCGACGACGGCCGCGGAAACGACCCGATTCGTACGGACCCTGGTGGCGGCCGGAATTGCCGGAATCGGTTTCGGAACCGGCCTCGGATACGAGCAGGCACCGCAGACTCTGGTGGATGCGGCCACCCGTTTCAGTGTGCCCCTTCTCGACGTCCCGTTGCGAACTCCCTTCATCGCGCTGACCAAAGCCGTGTCGAAGGCGCAATCCGACGACGACATGAAAGCGCTGCGCAGCAACTACCAGAGCCTGCGCCGACTGCTCCAAGCTGCGGTGACGGTCAACGGCACCCGGGCGGTCGTACGACGGGTCGCGGAATTGATCGGCGGATGGGCAGCGCTGCTGGACTCGGCCGGACACACCGTCGAGATCTCGCACACCGCCGCGGCCGCAGGAATCGAGCGAACGGCCCCCGAGCGCGACGCTCGCCCGATGGAGGTCAGCTTCGTCACGAGCGAGAACGAGGACGTCATCTCGCACCCTCTGACTACGTCGAGGGGAAAGCTGATGGGATACCTCGTCGCCGGTTGCCCTGGCGCTGTCGGTTCACTGAATCAGGGCATCGTCATCGCGGCCGCCTCTCTGCTCACGTTGATGACGGCTCGAACCCGAGATGCACAGCTGACGATGAACCACCTGCGCACCGTTGCGATGCATCAACTGTTCGAAGGCCAGAATGCGCTCGCCCGCAACATCTCCGGTGAACTGTGGGGAGGATTTCCGGTCGAGCCTTTCCAGGTCTTCCACGTAGCGGGTCCCAGCGGTCTGCTCGAGAGCGTGTCCGTCTCACTGCTCGACGGCCTCAGCCGCGATCTGGCCTTCGGCATCACCGACGGCGCACTGATCGCCGTCGTCTCTGCCACGGACAGTGGTCGAATTCTCGCCCGTATCAACGAAATCGACGTAACCGTCGGCGTGTCGGACATGTTGTGGTGGGACGATCTCTCGCGCGCCAGACGCCAAGCCGCGCAGGCAGCAGCCGAAGCCGGCGCCCGCAACCTACCCTCGATGCGGTTCGCCGAACTCTCGGAGAGCGGATTGTCCGCGTTTCTCGATCAGGATCGCTCGACGGCTTTCGCGGCGGCACACTTGCGCCCGCTTCTGGAAGCGAAGGCCGGTAGCGATCTCTACCGGACATTGGCCATGTGGCTGGCACACAACGGGGTGGGCGACGCCGCTGCCACAGCGCTGAACATTCATCGGCATACGTTGCGCAGCAGACTCGCTCGGATCGAGAGCCTTCTTCAGCTCGATCTCGGCTCCCCCACGGAACGTGCGGAGTTGTGGCTCGAGTACCGTCTGCTCGGCGACGCTCCGACCATCTGACAAGTCAACTGATACCCCCTGAAGCGACCTGAAGGGCCCCCACCGGATTGCGGCGGAGACCCTTCAGAGTCGATACGTGCGAGTCGCTACCGACCGACCTTCCCCTAGCTTCCGCCCGTCGGTATCCACTCGCGGAGCACGTTGGCATCAACTACCTGCGCACCCAAAACCTTTGTCCAGATGATGGTTCCGTTTTCGTAGACACGGAAAGTGCCTGCTTCGGAGGGCAACTGCATCTCCGGGCCGACAGGAGCACCGAGAGAGCCGGTTTCACCGCCGAGCTCCCGATACTTCTTCTCGATCTGCGTCTCCGTAACCGTACCCGATGGATCCTCGGATGGCGAATTGGATTCCGGCACTGTCGATTCCGAATTTGGCGCCACTACCACACCGGCACCGTCACCGATGGTGAACCAGTCCGATTTCAGGCCGAGTTTCTGACGGAACTGCATTCCGGTCGCACCGACCGTGCCGCCTGTACCGACCACCTCGACTGCCGTCACTCGTCCACCGTCGGTGCCGAATCCGTTGCGCGAGAGAATCTTGAGCGATTGCAGCTCGCCGACACCGAAGGCGTCCGCAATCTGCCCTGCGGTCAGATTCACGGTCCAATCGTGATTGGGAGACAGTGCGTCGCCAAGATCTTCGACGGCCGGGAACTCACCGCCGGAGCTGTAACCTCCTGTGGAAGAGGAGAATTCAGTGGCCACAATCTTGCCGTCACGTGACAGAACCGCGCCGGCGGTGGAGCGAACCGCCTCGGTGGTGCGGGAATCTTCCTTGCCCGCCCCGCCGTACACCTGGCAGTCCTGCGTGTCGCAGGTGTCGGCGTACGAGGACCGATGTTCGGTTGCAGCGTACGAGCGCGCTGCGACGGCTTGAGCCCGGAGTGCTTCGGCCCCACCGGAATCGGCCCATTCTGCCTTTGCCTCCACCGGCACTACGCCGAGCAGGTAATCCTCCATGTCGAGAAGATTCACCGTCCGCGCCGAGCCGTTGTCGAGCACTACGCCGAGGGCACCGCGGTAGGGCGCGTCGTTGTCGCACAGCTTCAGGAACTGGTCGGCAGGTCGATCAGGACCGAGATCCACCGGATCCACCCACGGATGCTCGGTGACCGCTTCCCAGACGACCCCGCCACCGCACCCGCTGGTGACAACCACCTGTGCACCGCCACCGGGCAGTGCAGTGAGATGGGCGGCCTCACCGGGCGCGGTGCGCTGACCGTTGACCACGAGGCCGGCGTCGGAGTAGACGTCGAGTGTCGAGTTGTCCTGAGCGGTGAGCCGCACACTCATCTGCGCGGGCGGCATGGAGTCCAGGATAGTTCCGCCGTAGTAGTGACTGAGGATTCGCTCGCCGGACCAGCCGTCGTTCTTGGCGTAACCGTAAGCGCCCCACTGGCCCATTCCGCGGCCATGTCCGTTGCCGTGACCGGAGAGCGTGAATTGTGTATCGGCGGCGACGGCGTGCAAAATCGATGGCTCGTCAGCACGGATTTGCGTGAAGCCTCCGATCGCGACGCCGAGTGCGAGAGCTGGAACGAGTCCGAGGACCGAGACCCGCGTCAGTGAGGTTCGCCTCCCGGGTCCGCCCACCAGAAAGCGACCTGCGCGACCGGACGCAGGCTTCTTACCTGCAATTCCGCTTCTTCCGCTTCTCGCCATCAATGCTCTCCTCATCGCTACCGGCCTCACGAGTCCGCGAAGTCGGTACTCCGCGCGCAGGCCAGTCCACAACGATTTAACTAAAGTCTCACCCTAAGGTTGAGCGTTATGGACTTTTGTGACTAGTGTGGCAAGAGTGTTTGGAGTTAGCAACACCAGTCACACGAGTCACACCAGCATCACGAGTTGCAGACGTACGCGTCCGAAAACTGGAGTTCAACCCCAGAACATGGCATCCGACCTGCTCGGATCCGGTTTTGAAGGATTCCGTTCACGGCCGTCATCGGCCCTGAAGTTCGCTCGCAAGTAACTACAACCGAGGAGTAATCCCTTGCCACACCGTCGACCGAAGCCCTCGCTCGTACTCGGGGCTGTAGCCGCAGTGGCTGTCGCAAGTCCTTTTGCGGTCTACGGCTTCACGAGCACTACGTCCGATGTACGTTCCGCGAACGAAACGACGTCAGTAGCAGTGCCGACCCAGATCGCAGAGGTGCTCCTCGCGTCGGTGCCCGACATCATCATTCCGGTCAAGGAGCTGACCGGTCTCGATCTCCCCGACATCAACCTCGGTGATCTGAGAAACCTCAAGCTCCCGACCGAAATCCCGCTACCTCCCGGGATCACGCTGCCGACCGAGCTGTTCCCGGCACCCGCTGCTCCCGGCGGCCCGACCGAGACCGCTCCGGTTCCTTCCGAGGAAGAGCCAGGCGCTGTGGTCAAGGAAGTCACCCGCGACACTCCGTTCAGCATGGTCGCGTTGACCTCGGACACGATCGCCTCGGCGCAGTCCAAGGTCCGCGCCCTCGCCGAAGACGGCACCTGGGGCCCGTGGTTCACCCCTGACGCCATCGACTCCGCCAGCTCGGATCAGGCCACCAACTCCGGTACCGCCACCGAACCGGTCTTCGTCGGCGCCACCAAGTCCATCCAGATCCTCACCCCGCAGGGTGCCGCTGCCCCCGCAGCCGAGACTGTGCCGGCTCCGGCTCCGGAAGCCGCACCCCTGCCGGAAGCTGTCCCCGCGCCCGCTCCGGAAGCCGCACCCGCTGAAGCGCCTGCGCCTGCTGAAGCACCCGCAGCCACCGGCGAACTCGGGTACACCCCCGCTTCGGTGTCCAAGCCGCTTCGCCAGGTGACGACCGCAGCAGACGCCGTCACCGCCGTACTGATCGACCCGGGTGCCAGCGAGGCAGACAGCAATCTGCAGGCCGTCGCAGCGCCGCTCGGCGGCAGCGGACCGTCCGTCATCACCCGCGCACAGTGGGGAGCAGACGAGTCACTTCGATGCGACTCCCCCACGTACGACGACTTCACCGGTGGAGCAACTGTCCATCACACCGCGGGCAGCAACAACTACACCAAGGAAGAATCGGCCGGCATCGTCCGCTCGATCTACGCCTACCACGCACGGACTCTCGGCTGGTGCGACGTCGGATACAACGTCCTCGTCGACAAGTACGGTCAGACCTTCGAAGGCCGCGCAGGCGGACTCGACAAGGCAGTTCAGGGCGCGCACGCCGGCGGCTTCAACGAGAACACCACCGGTATCGCGATGATGGGTGACTACTCCACTGTCGAGCCTTCGCAGGCGACGCTCAACGCCGTCGGCAAGTTCCTCGGTTGGAAGCTTGGCCTGGCCGGCCTCGACCCGAAGGGCCGAACGACGATGTACTCCGAGGGCACAGAGTTCACTCCGTACCCGCAGGGCGCAGCAGTGGATCTGCCGATCATCTTCGCCCACCGCGACGTCGGAAACACGGCTTGCCCTGGTGATGCCGCGTACGCACACATGAACGACATCCGGAACATCGCCGCCGCGAACATCGGGGGATCCTTGAACCCGTCGAACCCCTCCAATCCGTCGACGCCTGCGCCCAAGCCGACCACTCCGGTCGACACGGTCACCGGTGGCACCGGATCGTCGATCCCGGATCTGGTCACTCAGATTCTGAAGATCACCGACAATTCACCGCTCGCGCAGAAGTGGATCGCCGAGGGTGGTGACCTCGGACGCCTCGGCCAGGCACTGTCCGGAATCCTGCAGGCGAAACTCGGCAACCAGGGTGCGTTGTTCCAGAACGGCGCTGTTTACACCTCCCCCAACGGCGGAGTGTTCACCGTGCTCGGCGAGATCTTCAAGTCGTGGCAGAGCTTCGGTTCCGACGCGGGTGAACTCGGATTGCCGATCTCGGACGAGTACTCGATCCCGGACGGCCTGCGCAGCGACTTCGAGAACGGTTCTCTGATCTTCAACCAGATCACCGGCATGGTCACAAAGGTCCTCAAGACCTACAACGAAACCTTTGCCCAAGAAATGGCCAACAGCGCGCCTGTCGGCTGACAGTCGAGCAGTACACATCCTCGGGCGCTGGTGGGTTCTACGACCACCAGCGCTCGAGGACTTTTGCGACCCCGTTCTCCGAATTGGTGTCAGTGACCTCATCGGCTGCGGCTTTGGCTTCGGGGTGAGCGTTCCCCATGGCCACGCCGAGGCGTGCCATCCCCAGCATCGGGATGTCGTTGGGCATGTCCCCGAAGGCAACCAGACCCGACAGGTCGAAGCCGAACCTTTCAGCGGCGGCAACCAGGCCGGACGCCTTCGTGATTCCCGGCGCCGAGAGTTCGATCAGTCCGTTCTCGGTGGAGTACGTCATGTCGGCGAGCGCACCGACGTGCGGGGCGAGCGTGTCGTACATCGCCGTGCTGGTCATGCCCGGACGACGAATCAGGAGTTTGACGGCAGGTGCCGCAAGCACTTCGTCCTCGGACATCTCGGTGTTGTCCGGATTGAGCCAGGCGTGTTCGTAATCCGGCGAGCTGACGAACTGCGGGGTGGCGGCGTCGTGTGCGCTCTCCCCCACCCGTTCCGCGGCCAATCCCGACCCGGGGAGTGCAACCAGAGCCAGTTCGGAGAGTTCGGTGAGTGCGTCCACCGACAAGGTCGCGGCGCTGAGTACGCGGTCGGCGAAGCTGTCGTAGACAACGGCTCCGTTGGCGCAGACCGCGAGTGGCGCGTACCCCAAGCCTTCGACGACGGGCGAAATCCAACGCGGAGGGCGACCGGTTGCAAGTAGGAACGGCGTGCCGGATTCGACGACGGCATGCACGACGGCGCGGGTGCGGGCGCTGACCAACTCGTCGTGATCGATGAGGGTGCCGTCGACATCGGAGGCGACCAAGGTCGGGCGGTCAGGGCTGATACGACGGTCTGGGCTCACACCGCCATTGTGCCTGTCCGGTGCGACGGTCTCGCTCAGCGCGCCCGCTTCGCTCGTTCCTGTGCGTCCATTGCCGTGGCTTCCTCCGGGGTCGGTGCGCCACCGCCGAGTCGGCGCGGCACCCAGTACGCCCCGGGCTCGTGCACGAACCCGTCCTGCACGTGGCGCAGGATCGCATCCATCTCGATGCGCAGGATCTCGCTCAATACTTCGGCGGGCTCGACCGGATCGATCGGTGCGCCCACTTCCACCGAGATCGGGAAGCGATTGCGGCCCAGATTCTTCGGTCCGCCCTTGGTGACGATCCGCTGGGCGCCCCAGACGATCAGCGGAATGATCGGAACGCCGGCGTCGATGGCCATCCGAGCTGCCCCGGATTTCATTTCCTTGATCTCGAAGCTCCGGCTGATCGTCGCCTCCGGGTAGACGCCCACCAACTCGCCCCGCTTCAGGGCGTCGACTCCGGCTCGATACGCCTGCGCTCCGGCAGAGCGATCGACTTCGATGACGCCGCATCCACGCATGAGGAAGCCGAGTACCTTGTTGTCCGCCAACTCGGCCTTGGCCATCACCCTGAGCTTGCGTTTTGCGGTGCCGACCGCCAGAGCGGCCGGGATGAAATCGAGGTAGCTCGTGTGGTTGATCGCGATGACCGCTCCACCGGACACCGGGACGTTCTCAGTCCCGGTGCGGGTGACCTTCACACCCTGGAAACCGCTCAGACCACGCGCGACTATCTCGACGGCGGTGTAAACGGGTTCGAAGGACATCGGTCAGCCTTCGGACTTCCGCGCCTCGCGAGCCTTGGCCTTTGCCGCGGCCTCGTCGGCGTCCATCTTGTCCGCCTGCTCGAGCGTCGGGGCGCTGCCACCGAGACGGGCAGGCACCCAGTACTCACCTGCCGGGTGGTCGTAGTTCTTCTGCAGATCGAGCAGCAACTCCTGCATTGTCGAGTGCAGCTTCGCCGTCAGCTCACTCGCCGGCTCGAAAGGTGCGATCGGCTCGCCGACTGCGATGGAGATAGGAGTGTTGGTGCGGCCCAAACGCTTCGGATAACCCTTCGTCCAGACGCGCTGAGCGCCCCAGATGACGACGGGAACGATCGGGACGCCGGCCTCGATCGCCATCCGCGCGGCGCCGGACTTGAATTCCTTGATCTCGAAGCTCCGACTGATCGTGGCTTCGGGGTACACGCCCACCAATTCGCCACGCTTCAGGAAATCGACGGCTGCCTTGTAGGAGTCGGCCCCGGCCCCGCGATCGACCGGGATGTGCTTGAGGGCCCGCATGATCGGTCCGGAGATCTTGTTGTCGAAGACTTCCTTCTTGGCCATGAACCGGATGTAGCGCTTCGGGGTCCGCGCCGGCAGTCCCGCATACGTGAAGTCCATGTATCCGGTGTGGTTGATCGCGATCACGGCGCCACCGGACGCCGGGATGTTCTGCTCTCCCTTGACGGAGAACTTCAGGCCCTCGAAAGCGAAGACGGTACGGGCGATGCCGATGACTGTTCTGTAAACGGGATCCACAGTTCGCTAGCGTAGACGGGAATCCGTGATCTGACCCGCAGCAGTTCTGGGGTGGATGTTGGTCAGAATGTCGCAAAAGGGGCGTACGAACGAATGAAGTCGGCAGGACGAGCGGCAGCGGGGGCAGTCGCACTCGCCATGACATTGGCGATAACCGCATGTGAGGACGACGGACGGACGGGAATCCTGACCGACGAACCGTCGCCTCCGACGACGGAAACCACTACGACAACCACTCTCGCGCCCACGACGACGACTGTGCCCACAGCAGCTGTCGTGGTGCCGCCGGTTGGTGACGTGCCCGGCAATCCGGCCGCTGCGCCGGCCTTGGCGGCCTGGGCGACGGACCTGGTGTCCTTGGACGTGAACGGGCTCACGAACGCGTGCTGGACGATGCCGCCCACCACGGTCGCCGACCGATATTCGGACGTGCCCGCCATCCTGACAGCCATCTCAGCACCAGGTATCGACGGGCAGTACGCGGTCGCGTGGAGTGGCGGCGGACTCTCCGTCGCCGCCAAGCGCTCGGAGATCGCCTCCGGATATGCGTGCCCGTTCGTCTTCCCTGCGGGGCAATCCAATTTCTACACCCCGGCTGACGCATCCCATGCAGTCGTCAGATTTCTCTCGCGCGCAACGGGACGGCCGGTCAACACCCGTGACGTCGAGACGTTCTATCCGCTGATCTGCCCAGGCAACAGCCCGTGGGATCCGGACGGCGCCGGCGCCACCGGCCAGCCGCCACTCAAGCTCGATCCGAATCAGCTGGCGGGTATCAAGTCTTTTGATGCCGACGCTGCAACAGTCACTCCGGTTCGCGGCGACTACGTCCGTGTCACCCTGCCCGTCAGCGACGGAAGCGGTAACTCACGCTCGATGCAGTTCACCCTGTCGATCGGCCCCGAGGGATATTGCCTCGGGGCCGCGACCTGAACTGTTCCGATCAGGAACCGAACGGAAGGAAATCGCTCGAGCCAGCGCTGCCTGAACCGAGGCTGCCCGTGCCACCGCCGGTTGCAGCCTTGATCTGAATTGCGTGGGCCGTCGAGGTCGAGCCCGTGAATCCGGTTGCCCCGCTGTAAATTGCCGTGATCGAGTGCGTGCCGGTTGTCGTGAACGTGTGGTTGAGCGCCGCGATCCCGTTGACCACCGCAACAGCGTCGCCGATCGGGGTGCTCCCATCCATGAACTGCACGGTTCCACCGTTCTGCACCGAACTGACAGTCGCCGACAGGGTCACCGACTTGTTCACGACGGCATCGGCAGGCACCGTCACCGCAGTCTCCGTTGTGACATCAGAAGGCGCAGGGTCCGTTACATTCACCGTCCGCGCCTGGGCCGATGATCCGACTACACCGACTCCTCCCGAGTAGACCGCCGTGATGCTGTGCGCACCCGCAGAGGTAAACGAATGTGTTAGGCCGGCAGCGCCGGCCGTCACCGCTTCAGGACCGCCGATCGCGACGCCACCGTCGTAGAACTGCACGGTTCCGACGCCGACAGCATCATCCGACGACGTTCGGACGGTTGCCCACAAGTCAGTCGCCACACCAGTTTTGGCGTCGGTGGGGATATTGAGTTCGACTACGGATTCCTGGTCGGCAACACTGACCTGAACTGACTTCGCACTCGCAACCGAGTTCTTGAATCCGGAGCCAGCGGTGAAGTCAGCGGTAACACTCTGGGCACCAGCAGCATCGAAGGAATGTGACAGAGTCGCAACACCCGAGGTGACTGTCACCGGCGAGCCGATCGCAGTGCCGTTCGACTTGAACTGCACAGTGCCGACAG
>NZ_JAJNCL010000019.1:81338-85155 GCF_021025955.1 Rhodococcus qingshengii
CGTCGTTCGGAGCCACGGTAGCGGTCAAATCAACTGCCGTACCCGTAATCGCCGTCGCCGGAACCGAGAGTGACGTCGTCGTCTCCACATCCACCGGAGCCGGAACCGAGACCGTCACCGTCTGAGCCGACGCCGACGAACTCACAAACCCCGCACCAGCAGTGAAATCAGCCGTAACGCTCTGCACACCAGCAGCATCGAACGAATGGCTCAATGTCGCAACACCCGACGCAACTGCAACCGGAGAACCGATCGCCGCACCGTTCGACTTGAACTGCACAGTGCCGACAGCGTCGTTCGGAGCCACGGTAGCGGTCAAATCAACTGCCGTACCCGTAATCGCCGTAGCCGGAACCGAGAGTGACGTCGTGGTCTCGACATCGACCGGAGCCGGATCCGAGACCGTCACCGTCTGAGCCGACGCCGACGAACTGACAAACCCAGCGCCAGCAGTGAAGTCAGCGGTAACGCTCTGAGCGCCAGCAGCATCGAACGCATGGCTCAATGTCGCAACACCCGCGGAGACTGTCACCGGGGAACCGATCGCAGTGCCGTTCGACTTGAACTGCACAGTGCCGACAGCATTCGAGGGAGCAACCGTCGCCGTCAAATCAACCGCAGTACCCGTAATCGCCGTAGCCGGAACCGAGAGTGACGTCGTGGTCTCCACATCGACCGGAGCCGGATCCGAGACCGTCACCGTCTGAGCCGACGCCGACGAACTGACAAACCCAGCGCCAGCAGTGAAGTCAGCGGTAACGCTCTGAGCGCCAGCAGCATCGAACACGTGCGACAGAGTCGCAACACCCGAAGCAACCGTCACCGGCGAACCGATCGCCGCACCGTTCGACTTGAACTGCACAGTGCCGACCGCAGTGTTCGGAGCAACCGTCGCCGTCAGATCAACCGTAGTACCCGTAATCGCCGTAGCCGGAACTTGAAGCGTTGTGGTCGTGCCCTGCGCTGAACTCGAGATCTCGATGGCCTGAGCTTGAGCGGTCGAACCACCGAAACCTGCAGTGCCTGAATAGATCGCAGTGATCGAGTGCGATCCCGTCGTGGTGAACGTGTGATCCAGGGTAGCCGCTCCGGCAGTCACCGCGATGGGTCCGCCGATGTCGATGCCACCGTCCTTGAACTGAACCGTTCCACCGTTAGCTGCCGGTGAGATGTTTGCGGTCAGCGCGACCGAGGTTTGCTCGACGGCACTACTCGGGACTGTCAACGACGCAGTCGTCTGTACATCGGCAGCGGCCACGCTCACTGTGCGCGCCGGTGACGTGGATGTCAGAAACTCGAGAACACCGTCGTACACAGCGGTGATGGAGTGATCTCCCGCCGTGGTAAAAGTATGTGGCAGTGTGGCAACGCCATTGACGACGGCCACCGGGGCGCCGATGTCAGTCCCGCCATCCTTGAACTGAACGGTGCCGCCTGTCGGTGCCGGGGAGACCTGCGCAACCAAATCTGTCGACTGACCGATCGTTGCCGACGCGCCGGATGTCACTGCGGTCGTGGTCCCGGCTTGCGAGACGATGTTGACGGTGGCCAACGTCTGACCGCCCGCATTCAATCCCGCGCTGCGTGAGTCATGCGGAGAGCAGTTGTACCTCTCCCAGTATGCGACGGTGAAGAAGTCCTTCTCGCGCTGCAAGAAGGTGAAGGCATTTTTCGGAGAATCAAAGGAGCCCGAATTGCCATCCGTAACCCGCAACTTCGGCTGCACCGTGCTACCCGCACCACCCGCAACCACCGTCACATCGATCGCCGGCAATCGGAAAGTCTTTCCGGCCTCCGCGCCGATGCCACCATCATCATTCTTACTTGTACTCGGACCGTTTCCACCACCGCCGTTGGAATCAGCGGTCTGGTTGTTCCCAGCAATACGCAAGTGTGTGCCCGCAGCATCCGGCGAACCGCCGTCGTTGATACGAATCACTGAGGGCGCCGCGCCCGACAAATTCGACGACGTTCCCGCCACTACCTGAGCATCGACCAAAGAGACCCCCGCAGGAATGTCGAAGTCGTACTTCATCCGTGTCCACCTGATCGCCGAACGCCCCGCATGACCACTCGTAGGAACAGTCATGGCACCTGGCTGGACTCGGTAGGTGAACGTCGACCCCGCCGCGACCTTCTCCGGAGCCGAGATCGTCACCCCCGTGGAGTGGAATTCGTCGGAGATGCTGCCCAAGCCAGGATGCTCATAACCATCACAACCCAGCTTGAACGCGATCGTGTTCTCCACTGCAGGGGACGACGTCGGAGCTGCCGAAGCAACACCGCCGGCCACCAGCACGCCACCGACCAACGCTGCCACCACAGCCGCGGAACTTCTTCTCACCAGCACGAACTCTCCTCAGCTAGCAACAAACGTGGATCGGGAACCGCACGGAAGGAGGTCACTCGAACAGAGCGGAAATCGAAATAGAGCTGGACGCTCGTACAGTACCCGTCAAAAGTAGTACTTGTATCAGTTATTTCGGACAAATATTCACGAATTGCCGATAGTTCAGCTGACGACCAATCATCGATTCCCGAAGAGCAATGCCCCCTTGCGCCTATGGACGCAAGGGGGCATCACATCATCGGAGAATCATGAACCGAACGGCAGCGACAGCGAACCGAGCGAACCGGAGCCACCGCCCCCGTTACCGACGTTCACAACCGATGCAGTCGACGTGGAACCCGTAACTCCCTGGGCTCCGCTGTAAACCGCGGTGATCGAATGATTGCCGGTCGTGGTGAAGGTGTGGCTCAACACAGCCTGCCCACCGACAACATCAACAGCCGTCCCGATCGGAGTCGTTCCGTCGAAGAACTGGACGGTTCCCGACGTCGCGCCGGAAGAACTGACGACAGCCTTCAGCTGCACCGACGTACCGACCGTTGCCGAAGACGGAGCCGTCAACGACGTAGAGCTCTCGACATCCGACGGGGTCGGAACCGTGACATTGACGTCGACTGATTCCGCAGTGGACGAAGTGAACACACCGGATCCACTGAATACAGCCGAGACTACAAAGGTGCCTTCTGCTCCGAACACGTGCGGCAGCTTGGCAACTCCGTCAACAACCGCGACCGGGGCGCCCTGATCGACTCCACCGATCTTGAACTGGACCGTTCCGCCGGACGGCACCAGGGCGTCCGAGGGATCTTCGGACACTGTCGCGAAGAGATCAACAGGCAGTCCGACCTTGGCTTCACCCTGAACACTCAAAACCGTCTTCGTCGCCTTGTCGACCGGAGCCGGATCCGAGACCGTCACCGTCTGAGCCGACGCCGACGAACTGACAAACCCAGCGCCAGCAGTGAAGTCAGCGGTAACGCTCTGAGCGCCAGCAGCATCGAAGGAATGCGACAGAGTCGCGGTCCCACCGGAAGCCGTCACCGGGGAACCGATCGCAGTGCCGTTCGACTTGAACTGCACAGTGCCGACAGCGTTGTTCGGAGCCACGGTAGCGGTCAAATCAACTGCCGTACCCGTGATCGCCGTAGCCGGAACCGAGAGTGACGTCGTGGTCTCGACATCGACCGGAGCCGGATCCGAGACCGTCACCGTCTGAGCCGACGCCGACGAACTGACAAACCCAGCGCCAGCAGTGAAGTCAGCGGTAACGCTCTGAGCGCCAGCAGCATCGAACGCATGGCTCAATGTCGCAACACCCGCGGAGACTGTCACCGGGGAACCGATCGCAGTGCCGTTCGACTTGAACTGCACAGTGCCGACAGCGTTGTTCGGAGCCACGGTAGCGGTCAAATCAACAGCAGTACCCGTAATCGCCGTAGCCGGAACCGAGAGTGACGTCGTGGTCTC
>NZ_JAJNCL010000001.1 GCF_021025955.1 Rhodococcus qingshengii
CGACTTACCGTCCGATGTGGGTCTTCCTGCTGGTTCCCGTTCTGATTCTGATGTTTCTCGCCGGCACGGTCCTCTACGCCGACGCGGCTCCCGTGGTTCCGGCGCTGCGCTCGTACTGGCTTCCGATTCACGTGACGATCGTCAGCGTCGGCTCTGGCATCTTCATGATCGGCGGTATCGCGAGCCTCCTGTTCCTGCTGCGACTGAAGTTCCCGCCCGGTGACGAAGGCACGAGCATCGGCGGCCGGATCGCAGAGCGACTGCCGGACGCCCAGACTCTCGACCGCTTGGCGTACAAGAGCACGATCATCGCGTTTCCGCTGTTCGGCGCGGGCGTAATCCTGGGTGCCATCTGGGCGGAAGCTGCGTGGGGACGCTTCTGGGGTTGGGATCCGAAGGAGACGATGTCCTTCATCGCCTGGGTGATCTACGCGGCCTACCTGCATGCGAGGGCAACGTCCGGGTGGCGGGAGACGAAGGCTGCTTGGATCAACATCGCCGGTTTCGTTGCGATGCTGTTCAATCTCTTCATCATCAACATGGTCGTCTCCGGCTTGCACTCCTACGCGGGACTCAACTGATCCTCTCGAGGTACCGTGGGTGGCTGCCGACCGGTCTGTAGGTATTACCGGTAGGTAGGTCAGGGGCGGCACCAGCTACGATGCAGCTCGGTGAATAACTAGCTGTCTCGTAGCTGTGGGATCGACGAGGGGGAACGGCGAGATGGCCGACAAGATTGAAGACGCCGGAGCAGGCAAGATTGAAGACGCCGGAGCGGGACTGTGGGAGCCGGTGCGCCCTGCCGAGCCGACGCGGCGACATCCGCGCGCATCCGCGCCCGAGCCTTCATCCGCCTCGGTTCCCGGCGATGTTCGCAGTCTCTTCGTGGCGCCGGTCGACTCCGGTCCGCTCCAGCAATTAGCCGGCCAGGCGCCCAGTGCGCCCGCGGGCCCGCCGCCGCTGACGACCTCAGCGACTCCGGCGGCAGGAACACCTCAATCTCCAGGATCAGCTCAGGCTCCGGACCCCAAGGCTCCGGTTCCTAACACTCCGGTTCCTAACACTTCGGCTCCTGAAACTTCGGGCCCCAATACTCCGGTCATCCAGTACCCGGCGGCGCAGCCCGGCCCGGTCAACGGCCTGTTCGCGTCCTCACCCGCGATGCCGATGCAGACCTACGAACCCACGAATCGTGCAGGGTCCGTTCAGAACTCGCAGCGCGTCCAGAACCAGCCCGGTCCGACTGCGCGCCCAACCGCGAGACCGCTCCAGCAACCGCAGGCACCGTCTTTGCCTGGCATGCATCAGCCCAATCCCGTGATTCGGCAGTTCGGTCACCCCGGCGCTGCGCCGGTGCAGAACGGTCAAGCGCCGCAGAATGGTCACACCCTGCAGAACGGGCAGGCGATGCCGGTTGCTCCGCCGCCGGCGGTACCGGTTCACCCTCCGATACAGCAGGCCGGATTCAACCCCGCTCCCGGCAATCGTCCCGAACCGGCTCTTTCGATGACGGCGCAAGACCTCTCGGCTGCGCTCCTCGTCAAGCCTGTCCGGCCAGCCCCGGCTGGTGGCTGGCGCAAGGCGCTGTACACGATGTCCGGCCGTTCGGTGAACCTCGGGAACGGTGCGAAGGATCAGCATGTCGTCGAGTTGACGCGCCAGATCAACCAGCCCCTGCAGGGCTGCTACAAGGTTGCGGTGCTCAGTCTCAAAGGTGGCGTCGGCAAAACCACGACAACTGCGACGCTGGGATCGATGTTCGCCTCGATTCGCGGCGATCGTGTCGTCGCAGTCGATGCAAACCCGGACCGGGGAACCCTGAGTCAGAAAATCCCGCTCGAGACGCCGGCAACGGTGCGCAACCTGCTGCGTGACGAGAACAGTATCGAGAAGTACAGCGACGTCAGAGGCTATACATCGCAAAACCAGCACCGGCTCGAAGTGCTTGCGTCCGACAGTGATCCAGCAGTCTCGGAGGCATTCAGCGGCGTGGACTACACGCGCACGGTCGACATGCTCGAAAAGTTCTACAGCATAGTTCTGACCGACTGCGGCACCGGCTTGATGCACTCGGCGATGCAGGCCATTCTCGAGGGTGCAGATTCGTTGATCGTCGTCAGCTCCGGATCCGTCGACGGTGCGCGTAGCGCCTCCGCAACTCTTGACTGGCTCGCCGCTCACGGTTACGGCAGGCTGGTCGCCACGTCCGTGGCCGTCATCAACGCGGTGCGGCCTCGCTCGGGCAAGGTTGATCTACCGCGCGTCGTCGAGCACTTCGAGCAGCGCTGTCGAGCAGTGAGACTGATTCCGTTCGACCCGCATTTGGAAGAGGGCGCCGAAATCGACCTGGACCGGCTCCGTCCAGGTACTCGGGAAGCGGTGCTGGAGTTGGCTGCGGTGGTTGCGCAGGACTTTCCGGCCTCCCCGTTCGGGTTGCCGGGGCGGTAATCGGACAGCCGGGTGATGCCCGGACGCTACATCGACGTGTCAGTCGGCGGTACGTCCGGATCTTCCGTGCGCTTGCGTCGTGTTTGCTGGTTCACATTCCACAGGAATTCGGGATCGTCATCCGGCCCGCGCACGCCGCTCACCGGGGCACGCGTCGACGGATCGGGCCCGAATGCCTTCCACATCAGAACGATCAATGTCACCAAACCCACCAACGCCAACAGATACAACACGGCGCACCTCCTCAGGGAACTGAGTTCGAGCCTACTCAGTCTCCGGCCCGCATCACCAGAAGTAGTGCGGACAAGCGTTTCGGCTCAGTGCGTCAATGCTGTATCTGTCGGGTAGTACGTGTTTCTCTTTGCGGGCTGCAGACGCTCAGTTGTGGTCCGCTTCCGTGGTCAGCGAGCGCAGAAGCTGCATGACCTCGGTCTCACGGAATCGACGATGTCCCCCTGGTGTGCGAAGCGAGCCGAGTCGTCCTGCGTGTGCCCAGCGGGTCACGGTCTTGGGATCGACATGAAACAATGCCGCTACCTGTCCGGGCGTCATGAGTGCGTCTGCGGCGGTATTGAAGGTTGGTGCGCTCATTGTGAGGTCCTCCATGTTGATGTCGAACGTTGACGGGCAGTGACTGTGAACCGAGCAGTGATTCCGACTTTGGTTCCGAACTGGTGTGTCGAGCAGTTGCCAAAAACCTGCGTCGAGTTTGTTTCGAAGTCCTTCGCTCACATTCGACCGTTTTCTGAGTGGTAGCGCAATGTTTGCACAGTTATAGCCGGGTAGTCGATCTTTCAAGACAAAGTAATGTTTAGGTAAAGGACAAAATGGATATAGCGGGCTCGGTGCCACCGGTATTCGGAATGGGTAACCTGAGAGGGTGAGTCAGTTGTCTGAAAACCCCGAAAATGTTCCTTCCGAGCCAGCGAAGGCCAGTAAACCCTCCGCAAACTCTGGGCAAGCAAAGTCGGCTGCCGGGCCGGTGACCAAGGGTCAACTGGCCCGCGACGTGGTGCTGTACTCGGTCGCTCGACTGCTGCTTGTCGTCGCTATCGGTGCCCTCATCATCGGCGGCGGAAAGCTCGCCGGCACCGAAGTTCCCCTGATTGTCGCCGCATTGTTCGCAGTGCTGATCGCGCTGCCGCTGTCGCTGCTGCTCTTCGCGAAACTGCGCAAACGCGTCAACGCGGGCATCGCGGCCGTCGACGCCCAGCGTCGGTCCGATCGTGACGATCTTCGTTCCAAGCTGCGTGGAGACGGGCGGTGACCACGGAGTCGCTCGACGTCGACCGGAGGACGTCGCGCCAGTGGGTCGACAACGCGGTGCGGTTGATCGAAGCCGACGCACAACGCAGCGCGGACACTCACCTGCTGCGCTATCCGCTGCCGAGTAACTGGACCGTCCAGCTCTATCTGAAGGACGAGTCGACCCACATCACGGGAAGTCTCAAGCATCGACTCGCACGGTCGCTTTTCCTCTACGCGATCTGCAACGGCTGGGTTACCGAAGAGACCACCGTCATCGAAGCGTCGTCCGGTTCGACGGCTGTCAGCGAGGCGTATTTCGCGAAGTTGCTCGGCCTGGATTTTGTTGCGGTGATGCCCGCGAGCACGAGTCCCGCCAAGATCGCATTGATCGAGGCGCAGGGTGGACGTTGTCATTTCGTGAGCGATCCGTCGTCGATCTACTCGGAATCGCATCGGCTCGCGAGTGAGTCGAACGGCCACTACATGGACCAGTTCACCCACGCCGAGCGCGCGACGGATTGGCGCGGAAACAACAACATCGCCGAATCGATCTTCACTCAGCTCGAGCACGAGGAACATCCGATTCCCGACTGGGTGGTCGTCGGAGCCGGAACGGGCGGAACCGGCGCCACGATCGGCCGCTTTCTTCGCTACCGGAAATTCGACACGGGGCTGTGCGTGGTAGACCCGGAGCACTCCGTGTTTTTCGACGCGTGGCGAGCGAGTGATCCGTCGATCGTCGGTACACGGGGTTCCCGGATCGAGGGCATCGGCCGTCCGCGCGTCGAACCGTCGTTTGTCGGTCAGGTGGTCGACCGAATGATCAAGGTGCCGGACGCAGGCTCGATCGCCGCCGCCCGGCATGCCAGCGCAGCCCTGGGGCGCAAAGTGGGTGGCTCGACGGGGACGAACCTGTGGGGAGCTTTTGCGTTGATTGCGGAGATGATGGCGGCCGGGCGCAGCGGCAGCGTCGTCACGCTGCTGTGTGACGGCGGAGAGCGTTACTCGGGCACCTATTACAACGACGAATGGGTGGCGTCGGAAGGGATCGACCTGCTCGGCCCGACGGCAGTGCTGGACGAGTTCGTACGTTCGGGTGCGTGGACCGCCAACTCCTGAACCGCGTACTTCTGCACTGCTGACACGTGACCACGGGCGGGGCGGCTCATCGTCACGCGTGGCCAGGCGTCCAACCCGGACGACTGCTCATCCGTTCTGATGCGTATCAGGCCGGGGGAGAGCGTGTTGTCGGCCAGGCGCACGAATCCGAGTCGCTCGTAGTACGGCGCGTTCCACGGAACGTCGACAAAGGTCGTCAGAGTCACGAGATCGTGGTGATGGTCCGCCGCCCATTCGGTGACGGCGTCGATCAGCTGGGCTCCGAGGCCTTTGCGTGCATGGTCGGGGTGAACGGATACCTGCTCGATATGCGCGCCGCCGTCCACGATCTCGACGAGTGCGTACGCAACGGGCACGTCGTTTGCGTCGGTCTGAACCCAGATGTGCTCGGCTGCGAGAAAATCGTTCAACTCGTCGAGCGTCGGCGGTGGATCGTCTGCGATGGCGTCCATCCCGATGTCTCGGAACGGTTCGCCCGCGGCGATCTCGATCTGTTGCAGTGCGGGTAGGTCGGTGGATATGGCCGAGCGGATCACAGAATCCGTTTTACCTCGAGAAGTGCGTTTCTCCCAGCGCTACGCCATGTGAAACACAAACCTACGCAACCGTAGGTTGTGTATCGTTTGTCCAAGGGCACTTCTCCAGCGAGGGCGGATCATGGGCAATCCTGAAGTTTCACTCGACAATTACGAGGCTGTGTACGAGTACTACCGCAGCCATCAGCAGAACCGGTTTGTGGCGAAGCTCGCCTATGCCGCTCTGGCGTTGAAGTACCGCCCGCGGGTGAAGTATGCGCCGGGTGCGGAAGCTGCGCTGAAGACTCTGCTCGAACGCAAGACGCAATTGGTCGTGGCAGTCAATCATCTGACGGAGAGCGACCAATTCACGCTCGCCGCGACCGCGTGGCGTACTCCGTTGCGGCGGGTGATCGGACGCACCAGGGTCCTCGCCAAAGACGAACTCTTCGTTGATTCTTCGCAGCGCAAGAAGGTCGACATGATGGGCAGCATTCCGGTTTTTCGCAGCAAGAACTACGGCCTTCGCGCTGTTTCGGATGCCGGCCGCGTGATGATGGACGTCGCGGCCGAGCGTCTGGGCAATGGGGATTGTCTGGCGATTTTCCCGGAGGGGACGTGCAATACCGAGGATCCGGCGCGGCTGCAGCACGTCAACAGCGGTATCGGCCACATCGTCGCCCGGGCCGAGAAGTTGGGATGCTCGCCGGCCTTGGTGTCGATCGGCATCAACTACGGCCCGGTCCCCGGCGACGTGAAGGCTGCGAGCGTCTTTGTCGGGGTGCCCGTGACCGAACTACCGGACAAGCCGATGGATATCGCCCGAACTGTGCAGGCCGACTTGCAGTTGGCAGTGGACGGGGCAGTCGCCGGGTACTGACATGACAGTGTCAATTTTGGTTGACAACAACGGGATGTCAATCTAAATTGACACTATGACCGAAGCGACCTCTCTCGCCGCTGCCGCCGGCAGTCCGGATCCCGCCGAGGGATTGCGTGCCGTTCGAGCGCTGCGACGTCTACTCGAAAAACTCGAGGCCATTCAGGTCGCCAATGCGCGTCGCCACGGATGGTCCTGGCAGGCAATCGCGGAAACCCTCGAGGTCAGCCGTCAAGCCGTACACAAGAAATATGCGTCCGCTCAATCGGAATCGATGCTGCGTTCACTGCGCGAGAAGGGCCGGTAAGTGCCATGTTCGAAAGGTTCTCCGCGCAGGCGAGGGGAGTCGTCGTCGATGCTGTCACCGGCTCCAGTCCTGTCACTCCGATGGAACTGTTGACCGCGCTACTCACAGCTGATCGAGGCATCGCCACCGAGGTGCTCACCGAGTCGGGTGTCACGCTCGATGCGATCCGCCACGCCGGCGCCGGCTCGAACGAAGGTAGCTCGAACAATCTCGACGACGACGCCGAGATACTCAAGTCGATCGGCATCGATCTCGATGCGGTGCGGGAGAGTCTCGAGCAGTCCTTCGGCGAGGGTGTGCTGGACGAGACTCCTGTGCCGGACAGCGTCGATTCCTCTCGCAAGAGCCGATTCGGGTTCTCTCGTTCACGATTCGAGAAGGACTCCAAGAAGGTGTTGGAACTCTCGCTTCGTGAAGCGCTCGCGCACAAGGACAATCGCATCGGCGCCGAACACATCCTGCTCGGCATCTTGCGTGTCGCCGACGGACCCACCCGTGAGGCCCTCGAAACGCAGGTCACGATGCCGGTAATCCGTGAGCGGTTGGAAGCGAAGATGAATCGCGCCGCCTAGATTCGGCACGGTTCCGCATGCACGGGAGGGATGTGCCAGCATTCAGACATGACATTTCTGGCACGTCTCATCATCAACGGCATAGCCATCTGGCTGGCGTCGGCGTGGGTCACCGGCATCACGATCGCCAACCACGACAACGGCACCTGGGGCACGGTTCTCGTGATCGCGGTGATCGCGCTGATCTTCACGGTGGTCAACGCCTTCATCAAGCCGGTAGTGCAGCTTCTCTCGCTACCGCTGCTCATCCTGACGCTTGGACTGTTCACTCTCGTGATCAACGCCCTGATGCTGATGCTGACGGCGTGGATCTCGTCCGGAACGTCCTACGGATTGACGGTCGACGGCTTCTGGACGGCAGTCTGGGGCGCGCTGATCATCTCGATCGTGAACTTCCTGCTCAGCGCGTTCGTCCCCGACAACCGTTGAGTGCGTCGACGTTCAGGCGAGACTGAGCGCAACTGCGGTCGCGGCACCCCAGACGAGCATGGCGAGTCCGGTGTCGCGCAGCGCGGGGATCAGGGCCATTCCCTGCCCGCCTGAACGCAGCGGGGCGTTGGCTCGGATTGCCAGTGGCAACGCGAGCAATCCGAGCAATGCCCACGGAGTGCGCAGGATCAGCAGCAGGGTCGCGACGAACGGAACGGCCAGCAGGATCACGTGCAGCGTGCGGGTCTTCGCGTCACCGAGCCGTACTGCGAGAGTGATCTTTCCGGACTCGGTGTCGGTCGGGATGTCGCGAAGATTGTTGGCAACGAGCACCGCGCTCGAGAAAGAGCCGATGGCGATCGCTCCGGCCAGCCCGGCCAGATCCACCCGCTCGGCCTGCACGAACTGAGTTCCCAGCACTGCGATCAGCCCGAAGAAGATGAACACGGCGATCTCGCCGAACCCGCTGTATCCGTACGGCTTCTTGCCGCCGGTGTAGAACCAGGCACCGATGATGCAGAACACGCCGACCGCGACCAGCCACCACGCTGTGGTCGCCGCCAGAACGAACCCGGCCACCGCGGCAACGGCGAAGCAGCTGATCGCTGCGGCCTTCACGGCTCCGGGACTGACCAACTTCGATCCGACCAAACGCAGTGGCCCGACGCGGTCGTCGTCCGTTCCACGGATTCCGTCGGAGTAGTCGTTCGCGAAATTCACCCCGACGATCAAGGCCAAGGAGACGACCAGTGCCAGGAGCGCCTTCCACCACACTGCGAGGTCCAGGGACGCCGCGGCTCCGGTGCCGACCAGCACGGGCGCAATCGCGTTCGGGAGTGTGCGCGGCCTCGCGCCTTCGATCCATTGAGCAGCTGTTGCCATACAACGATCTTTGCACTGTGCAATACGATCGAACGCGGTGGATCAGCACATGACTCGAGACGTGAGTGAGCGCGCCAGGTACGCGCAGTCGGGCGAAGACCTGGCCGACATTGCCTTGCTCGGACCTGTTTCGACCAAAGTGGGCGATCGCCTGGTTCCGCTGCCGGGTCCGCGAGCTCGAACTCTGCTGGTTGCGCTGGCTCGCAATCCTGGCGAGCCACGTACCGCGCAGAGCCTGATCGACGACGTCTGGGGGTTGGAGCCGCCGCGCTCACCGATGAACGCCCTCCACACTCAGGTCTCGCGCCTGCGATCTGCACTCCCGGACGGGGCCCTCGAGGTCACGGCGGCCGGATACCGGCTCACTCTCGCCAGGCCGCGCGTCGACCTGGCGAGGGCAGCGGACACGGCGCATCGTCTGCGCGCCGGCGACGCCGAGGCGTCCGAGGCACTTGCGGCCGCGACAGAGGCGCTGCGCCTGTGGCGCGGTACACCCGGGAGCGACGTCGTCGGCGACGTCGCAGATCGTCTGGCGCTCGACGCGGGCCGCGTGTACGACGAACTGGAGACGGTGCAGATCGACGCGTTGCTCTCGTTGGGGGAGTACGCGGCCGCCATTCCACTGGTGCGCGGACGCCACTTGGCGAATCCATTCGACGACACGGCAGCCGAAGCGTTGATGCGTGCGCTCGCCGGAGCCGGCCGGGTCAACGAGGCACTCGAAGTATTCGCGGAGTTCCGCAACCACCTCGCCAATCGCCTGGGCGCTGATCCGTCACCTGCACTGGTGACTCTGAACGCAGAACTTCTGGGGGCACCTGCGGCAACACCGCGAGCTGCGCGGGCGATCGGTCTACGCGCTGCCCCCAACACCTTGCTCGGTCGCGACAGCGACATCGACCAGATCGAATCCTTGCTGGCTCGCTCACGTGTGGTCACCATTCTCGGACCCGGTGGTGCCGGAAAAACCCGTCTCGCACACGAATTGGGCCTGCGCGGATCCGTGAACCAGCCTGGCGTCTCGGTGGTACTCGTGGAGTTGGCGTCGTTGCGCAGCAGCGAAGATGTGATCGCGGCCATCGGCGGCACCCTCGGAATCAGCGAATCCGATCTGGCGCCAGGCAAATTGACCGTCGGCCGGACGCATTCGGCGCGAGAGCGACTCAAAGAGGCGTTGTCCGCCGGTCCGATGTTGCTCATCCTCGACAATTGTGAGCACGTGATCGGCGCGTGTTCGGAGATCGTGGCCGAGATGATCGCGGCCGGTCGTCAGCTGACGGTACTGACCACCAGTCGTTCGCCGCTCATGATCAGTGCCGAGGCGGTGTACCCGTTGCCGCCGTTGGCGATCGACGACGGAACCGGCTCAGCAGTCGAACTCTTCTCGGCGAGAGCCCGTGCGGTGCGGCCGTCCGTTCATCTGGACGTCGATGCGGTCGTCAAGCTGTGTACGACGCTCGACGGACTCCCGTTGGCGATCGAGCTCGCTGCCGCTCGGGTCCGCACGATGAGCGTCGACGAGATCGGTTCGAGACTGCGGCATCGGTTCGCGTTGTTGCGCTCCGATGATCCGACGTCGCCGGATCGGCATCGCACGCTTCACGCGGTGATCGACTGGAGTTGGAATCTGCTGGGCGGCGGAGATCAGATTGCGCTGCGTCGGTTGTGCCGATTCCCGGCAGGCTTCACGCTTTCCTCGGCGCAGGCCGTTGCCGGGTGGGGCGAGTTGACCGATGTGGCCGGTGCCGTCGAAGCGCTGGTGAATCAGTCTCTTCTTTCCGTCAGCGACGGGGAGGGTGAGCTTCGCTACTACATGCTCGAGACGGTCCGTGAATACGGCGAGGAGCAGCTCGCTGCGTCCGGCGAGGGGCCGGAAGTGATTCGGCGTCTGGATGACTGGGCGATCGCGATCGCCGAGGACGCCGTTGTGCGATCACGAACGGATCAGCTTCGCCTGATTGCCGACCTGGACGCCGAGCACGACAACCTTCTCGCTGTACTGCGCTGGGCAGTGGAGCGCGGCGACGCGGTCACCGTGGCCAACGTCTTTCCCGTTCTCGCGATTCTGTGGGCAGTACGAGGATCGAACTCGGAAATCTCGAATTGGGCGTCGAAGATCGTCGAGGCGACCGCGGACAACGATCTGCGCGGCGTGAACGCAGAACTGGTGGGCGCGACGTTCATTCTGGTGGCGATGCATCTCTTCTTCGCGGAGGCCGATCGAAACCATGCCCGTGCGCGGGTTCGTCTTCGAAAGCTGTTGCGTGAGCGCGATGATCTCGGTCCGTTGTTTGCATTTCTGATCAGGCTCTCCACGAGTGGGATCGCCAACCACAAACTTGCGCGGTTGGTTGCGGAAGGCGTTCGCAGTTCCGACCCCGAGACCCGAATGGCTGCGCTGTCCGCGCGTTCGAACATGCGGGAGAACATCGGCGATCTGCGCGGCGCATTGCTGGACGGGCAGACTCTGTTCGACTACGCGACCAGTGTCGGTGACGAATGGGGACTGGCGATGTCAGCCCAGCATGTCGGGTCGGTTCACAGCCAGTCCGCCCGCTATGGCGACGCCATCGCGTTCTACGCGATTGCGGCGGCGTCGATGGAACGTCTCGGTGCACGTGACGAGGCGATGCAGCTCATCTGCTTTCAAGCCGGAGCGATGATCGCATCCGGTGACACCGCCGGCGGGCGAACACTTCTCGATCGGGCGCGCCCGGCCCTGGCGCACTCGACCGGGACCGGTGCCATCGAAACCGATCAACGGCGCGCGGCGCTCATGGCGAGCATTGCCGAGGCGGATCTCGCGGACGGCCGTATCGAGGACGGCCTGGCTCGGTATCGAGAAGCACTGGAGTTGTTGGGTCCTGCAATCGAGAACATCTTCGGTGATCCCTTCGTCGTTCTGCTCGGTGCCGCGGCAGTGTGCGCTCACGTCGTTCACGGACGACATGAACTCGTGGCCGGTCGTGTTCTGCAGATGAAGGATTCGGGTGCTCTCAAGTTCGATCCGAACGGCTATGCGGACCTGCCGCTCGCGGGTTCCTTGGCGTCGGCGATCGGCTCGTTCGATCTTGTCACGGGCAACATCGACCGCGGGGTCGAACTGATGGCTCTGTCGTTGAAAATGCCCGGGAGACAAGACTTCGTCTCGCTCCACCATGCGCGCCTCTCCGACTTCGCGGTTGGTGTGGTCGGAGCCGACAGGTGGTCTGTGGAAACCGAGAAGGTGTCGGGCTACTCACGCAGAGCGGTCCGCGAAGCAGTGTTGGCTGTGCTTCGCGGACCGGTGCTGGATTAGAGCTGGACAGTGGTGCGGGACTTACGTCTTGCGCATGTACATCCGGACAGTCAGAGGTGCCATGACGGCAACGATCACCGCGGCGCCGACCAACGACCACACGACGTGGATACCGAAGTGACCGTCGTTGGCGAGCTCGCGAACCGCGGTCACCAAGTGTGAGACCGGGTTGATACTCACGAACTTCTGAAGCCAACTCGGCATGGTGGCAGGATCGACAAACGCATTCGACAGGAACGTCAGCGGGAACAGCACGAGCATCGAAACGCCCTGCACCGTGGACGCTTTGTTCATCATCACGCCCATGAGGGCGAAGATCCAGCTGATCGAGAACGCGCACACCATGACCAGGATCGCGGCGGACAGAATGCCGACCACGCCGCCTGCGGGGCGGTATCCCATCGCGAAACCGACGATGAACGTGATGGTCGTGGCGATGCCGTAGCGCACGACGTCGGCGAGCAATGCACCGGACAGCGGGGCGATCCGAGCGATGGGAAGGGACTTGAAGCGGTCGAACACGCCCTTGTCCATGTCCTCACGAAGCTGGGTGCCCGTGACGATGGAACCGGTGATGACGGTCTGAACGAGGATGCCGGGAATGATCGTCGGCAGATACGCCGTCACGTCACCGGCGAGTGCGCCGCCGAAGATGTAGGTGAACATCAACGTGAAGATGATCGGCTGGATGACGACGTCGAACAGTTGCTCGGGGTTGTGCTTGATCTTGAGAATTCCGCGGTACGCCATCGTGAAAGTGTTCGCGAAGCTCTGCTGCAGGCTGATGCGGCGGGGTGCGGCATCCGGCTGGGCAATCGGTGACCGGGGTTTGGTGAGGGTGGTTGTCATGCGACGCTCCGATCGGAGTCGTTGTCGGACTGGGCGTCGTTGCGTCCACCGTCTTCGGGCTGGTGCCCGGTGATGGTCAGGAACACTTCGTCCAGGCTGGGTTTCTGTACGTTGATCTCGTCGACGGCGATACCTTGCTCGCGCAGGCGGATCAACAGGTCGGCGGTGATGGACGGGTCGCTCAACGGGGCGGTGATCCGTCCGACCTCGGGCGTGACACCTACCTCGACGCCGAGCGCCGACGCGATGAGCGAGCGAGCTTCCTCGGTGCGATCACGATCGACCAGCTTGAGCTGGAGCGAGGAGATCCCGACCGAAGCCTTGAGTTCGTCGGCGGTGCCGTTGGCGATCACGCGGCCGCGGTCGATCACCGCGATGCGATCCGCCAACTGATCGGCCTCGTCCAGATACTGCGTGGTGAGCAACACCGTCGAACCCTCGGCGACCAATCGTCGGATGGTCACCCACATCTGGGCGCGGGTGCGCGGATCCAGGCCCGTGGTGGGTTCGTCGAGGAACAGCAGTGGCGGGCGAGCGATCAGGCTGGCCGCCAGATCCAGGCGTCGACGCATGCCTCCGGAGAAGTTCTTGAGCGGTTTGCTTGCGGCCTCGACCAGTTCGAACTCCTCGAGGAGTTCGAGGGACTTGGTGCGCGCATCGCGGCGGCTCAGGCCGAGCAGCCGCGAGAAGATCACGAGGTTCTCGGTTGCGGTCAGGTCCTCGTCGACGGAGGCGTACTGCCCGGTGACGCCGATCAGGGAACGGACCGCGGTGGGTTCACGGCTGACGTCGTGGCCGAAGATGCGTGCCTCACCGCCGTCGGGGCGTAGGAGGGTGGCGAGCATGCGGACGGTGGTGGTCTTGCCTGCGCCGTTCGGCCCGAGGACGCCGAAGACCGAGCCGGTGGGGACGGTGAGGCTGACGCCGTCGACCGCGCGGTGCTCGCCGAACTTCTTGACGAGTCCGTCGGCCTCGATGGCAAGAGGCGAAGCTGTGTGGTTCATGGGATGAAGCTTGGCAGACCGATCTTGCATGGACCTTGCGTGGAACTTGCGGTTACTTGCACAGTGCGCGAGGTCGGTGCTCCACAACCGGCAAACAATCCCCAGACGGATCTTGCTTGTCGGTGTGCGGGCGCGGCGGCATCACGCTCGCTGCATGGAGATTCTCACGCGGGCACAGGCTCACCGCGACGGCACCAGCGACGCGCAGTTGCAGCGAGCGGTCAGGCGCGGTGAGCTGCACCGAATCGCAGCGGGGATCTACATGCGCGCCGATCACTTCCGCGAACTCGATGCGAGAGCACGCCACCGCTGCGCTGTCATGGCAGCCGCGGAAAGCTGTGGACCAGACGCAATCGTGAGCCACGCTTCGGCAGCGGTCACGCACGGATTGGATTGCGGCGGATTGCGATTGGACACCGTGCACATGACGAATAACCGATGCTCGGGTGGGCGGAAGAGCCAGACCTTGCATCTTCATCCAGCAGTGGTCCCGACCGAGGAGGTCGTGCTGATCGACGGCGTCGCAACCACGTCGCTTGCGCGAACGTTCGTCGACCTCGCACGGACGACGCCGTTCGAGACCGCCGTGGTGATCGGTGATTGCGCCCTGCGACGTGGGATGAGGCGTGAGAACGTCGACGCTTCGCTCGATCATGCGCGCGGACGGCTGGGGATGAGTCGCGCTCGAGTGGCGGCGACGTTCATCGAACCTGGTGCCGAGAGTCCGGGGGAGTCCATCAGCAGGGTACGCATGCGCGACGACGGTTGGCCGATGCCGACCCTGCAGCACGAGATCCGTCACGTTGGCCGGTTCATCGCAAGGGTCGATTTCTTCTGGAAAGAGCACGGTGTGGTGGGCCAGTTCGACGGGATGGTCAAGTACCGCGGCGACAATCCAGGTAGGGCGGTAGAGCGGGAGAGACTGCGGGAGGACGCTATCCGGGACGCGGGGTTCGAGGTGTTCCGGTGGGTATGGGCGGATCTTCGCGACTTCGAACGCGTCCGCGAAAGGTTCGAGCGGGCTTGCCTCCGCGGAGCCGCGCGCTGATTGTGCAGCCGCGGCGCTGATCAGGCCTGCGGCTGAACAATCGTGCTGCGGCTGCTAGCTGAAACGCGCCACCAGAGCGGCGCGATCGAGCTTGCCAGGTCCACGCAGGGGGAGTGCGTCCACGACGAACAGCTCCCGCGGCGCTGCAGTGACGTCGAGTGTCCGCTGAGCATGTGCGCGAAGTTCTTCGAGCGTCGGAGCTTCGCCCTCGGGTACGACCACGGCCACCACCCGCTGCCCGAGCCGCTGGTCGTCGACGCCGATCACCGCGCACTCGCGCACGGCAGGATGATCGGCCAACGCGGCCTCGACCACCTGCGGTACGACGGTCAGCCCGCCGGTGGAGATTGCCTCGTCCAACCGGCCGCTGATGCTAAGGACCCCGTCGACCACTAATCCGGCGTCGTCGGTCCGGAACCACCCGGGCTCGGCGAAGGCAGGGTGGTCGGGAAGCCCGCGGTACCCGGACGCGAGCATCGGCCCGCCCAGCAGAACTCGGCCGTCGTCGATACGAATCCGTGCCCCGGACAACGGGATTCCGTCGTACACACAGCCGCCTGACGTCTCGCTCATTCCGTAGGTCCGGACGACGGTGATGCCAGCTTCGGCGGCCTGCGCGAGTACCGGTGCTGGAGTCGCAGCGCCGCCGAGCAGGACAGCGTCGAGCGAAGCCAACGCCTCGACCGCGGCGCGATCACCGAGCGCCTTGACCAACTGCGTCGGCACCAACGAGGTGTAGCGGCGCGGTCCGCTCATCGCGGCGACAGCGCCCGGCAATGCCGCCGGGTCGAAACCCGCACTGACGTCGACGATCACCGGTTGTGTTCCGGCGAGGACACTGCGCAACAGAACCTGCATACCGGCGATGTGGTGCGGGGGGAGAACTAGCAACCAGGATCCCGGCCCGCCGAGGCGTTCATGCGTCGCGTCGCAGCTGGCCCGCAGTGCGCTCGCTGTGAGCATCGCACCCTTCGGAGTGCCGGTGGTTCCCGAGGTCGCGACTACCAGCGAAACACCGTCGTCGATGGGCTGATCGGGGTGCAGAGCATCGCTCAGGCGGGCCGTCTCGCGCGCGTCGGCCGCCGGGACGGGGAGCACGGCGTCGTGCTTGCCTTCGAGGATCTGCGCGATGCGCGGCAGTACCTCGAAAACCGCCTCACCCTGCGGAACGGCCAGTGTGCGAAGAACGTTCACCGGACATCCGGCCCGGCCAGCGGCCAACCACCGGCAGCCAGATGGCTTCGCACGCGGTCGACGTCGGTTTCGAGTGGCATCTCGTTGGTGATCTTCGTGATGAGGACCTGGATGTCGGTCTTCTCGATGGGTAGATCGCCGTCCTCGATCAACGCGTCGGCGACGGCGTCGACCTCGGTTTCGGAGAGTCTGCGAGTGAGAAGTGCGAAGAGCGGGATGTAGTCCTGCTCGGGGACGCCATTGGGATAGCCGGCCCGCAACCAGCCGACTATCGACGTGAGGAAGGGCGGAAGGGCCATGAGGTCAGCTCACGTCTCGAACTTCGTTGTCGGATTCCGCGTCTTCGATGACTGGCCACCCACCTGCGCGCAACCTCTCGGTGACACGATCGACGTCGTCCTCGGAAGGCTCCTCGTTGAGGATTCCCTCGATGATGGCGCGGATGGTGTCGTAGTCGACGTGCCGGTCCGGTACCTCGTGTGCGGACTCGATGGACATCGAAACGACCTGCTCGATCTCCTCGTCGGTCAGACGACGACGGAGAACGGCGAGCAGTGCAAAATGATCCTTGTCCGGGATGCCCTCGGGGTACCCGGCACGCAGCCAGTCGAGCACGCTGCGCAATGAATACTTGCTCAAATCCTCGGCCTCATTTTCGTTTCGGTGGTTTCAGTGGTGTGCCGCGACGACCACTCAGAAGACGTGGATTCCGAACGTGCTGGCCAAGAAGTTCTTCATCAACAACAGTATTCCGGCGAAGATCGTGACGAGCACGACCACAAAACAGAGGTACGCGCCCATTTTACCCAGGGTGGACGGTCCTTCGGTGCCGTCGGCGTTCGGCAGGCTCAGCGACTTGAGGCCGAAGGCGAAGATCGCCGGCAGTCCGGCTCCGAAGAGCAGTCCGACTGCCACTACCTGCCAGAGCGAATCGAGGGTATCGGTGAGTAGATGCATTCTCTTGCGCCCCTTTCAGGAGTTGCGAGTGGGTTCGGTGGACGGAGTGGGATCGGCGACCGGAATCTCTCGAGCCGTCACATCCGGATTCTCGTCCCATTCGGCGGTCACGTTGGCCGCGTCTACGGGTTCCCTACGCGAACGCAGGTACATGAAGATGGCGAACGCGATGAGAGCGGCGAAGACGACGAGCACCCCGGCAAGTCCGCCGACCAGATGCGCGAGTGCCCAGCAGATAGCGCCGACGACGGCGGCCGACGGCAAGGTGATCAACCAGGCGGCGGCCATCCGGCCTGCGACGCCCCAGCGGACCTCGGCGCCCTTGCGGCCGATGCCGGTACCGAGGATCGATCCGGTGGCGACGTGGGTGGTCGAGAGGGGGAGTCCGAGGTGGCTCGACGTGAGAATTATGGCGGCGGACGACGCTTCGGCCGCCAGACCCTGCGGCGCGGCGATCTCGACAAGGCCCTTGCCCAGCGTGCGGATGATGCGCCAACCGCCGAGGTAGGTGCCGAGAGCGATCGCGACGGCACAGGTGAACTTCACCCAGAACGGCATCTCGGTTTCGGCGGTGATGGTGCCGTGAGCGACCAGGGCCAAAAAGATGACGCCCATCGTCTTCTGGGCGTCATTGGTGCCGTGCGCAAGTGAGATCAGTGAGGCGGTGCCGATCTGTCCGAAACGGAAACCGCGCTCGCGCTCGTCTTCCTTCACGGATGCGGTGATGCGGTACACGAGCTTGGTGCCGACGCCGGCGACCAGAGCCGCGACGACCGGCGCGAGAATTGCGGGGACGACGACCTTGGTCAGAACTCCACCCCACTCGACTCCGCCCATACCGATGGAGGCGATCGCGGCGCCGATCAATCCGCCGAACAGTGCGTGCGAGGAGCTCGACGGCAATCCGAGAAGCCAGGTCGCCAGGTTCCAGATGATTCCGCCGACAAGACCGGCGAACACGATCAGCAGCAGATCCTGCCCGCTGACCGCGCCGAGGTTGACGACACCTTTGGCCACCGTCGCGGCGACCTCGACGGACAGGAATGCACCGACCAGGTTCAGGATCGCGGAAAGTGTGACCGCAACTTTGGGCTTGAGTGCACCGGTCGCGATGGAGGTGGCCATTGCGTTACCGGTGTCGTGAAAACCATTCGTGAAATCGAACGCGAGGGCGGTGACAACTACCACCAGGAGGATTAAAAGCTCTGCGGTCACAACGTGAATTGTGCGTATCGAACGCGTAAAAGTACAGCGAACGGGATGCGAACAGGGGCTCCGTGGAGTACGTCCCCGTGCGTGGGCTGCGGCGCTGCCGTTCGTGATGTGTTCAGCGCCACGAAATTGGAACCTTGTGTGGGACCTCACTTTTTGGTCTCACTCACCGGGAAGGCACCTTCGGACCGACTTAAACGCTGATTACCTACGGGCACCGAGCGCACCGGAACAGGGGTTTCACCCCTGTTTCTCGGTGTCTGTCAGTGAGAAGGAGAGCTCCGACCGTGAAGCCCAACAAGTCCACGAAGCTGATCGTGGCACTCGCCGCGACCGCCGTTCTGGCGTCAGCCTGCGCATCGAATCGTGGTGACGATCCCTACGCCGTCGCTGTCGGCGGATCCGGCGTCAGCGCCGACCTCGCGTCGAGCACCTCCGATGCGAAGTTCGGCACACTCGATTCGCCGTGTGGCGACGGCGATGCCACCGGGGCAACCGATCAGGGCGTCAGCGACACCGAGATCAAGATCGGATTCGGCGACGACCGCGGGTACGTGAAGTCACCGGGGCTGAACAAGGAAATGAGCGACGCGGTGAACGCGCTCATCTCGTGGTGCAACGATCAGGGCGGCATCAACGGCCGCAGGGTCGTCGGAACCGACTACGACGCCGCGATGACGCAGGCCAACTCGGTCATGCAGGAAGCGTGCGCAAGCCAGTTCATGATGGTCGGCTACGGCTTCGCGATGGATCAGACCGCCGAGCAGACGCGTGTCGCGTGCAACCTGGTGTCCGTGCCAGGCTTCACCGTCTCGCCCGACGCAGCCAACGGACCGATGACGTTCCAGGGTGTCCCGTTCCCGGTCGATTACGCGAACGGCTCGCAGTGGTTCCAGATGGCCGAGATGCACCCCGACCTGGTGAACGACTTCGACGTCGTCAACAGCACGATGCCCACGATCATCAGCTCCACCACGAAGATTCGCTCGATCGCCGAGGCTGCGGGTTTCAAGCTCAAGGATTGTGGCGTCACCCTCAACTACGAGGGTGAATCGAGCTACGTGCCGTTTGCCGAGAAGTACAAGGAGTGCGGCGCGAAGGGTATCTGGACGTCACGATCGGCGAGCCCTTCGGAGCTGAACTTCGTGAAGGCTCTCGACCAGGTAGGGATCGACCCCATCTTCTTCGGTGAAGCCACCTGGTACGGCGCGACCGTCTCCGATTGGAACAAGGACACCGGCCTGCTCGACAACCTCAACGCGGGCATGACCTTCCAGATGCTCGAGAACGCGGACAAGGTGCCCGCAGTGAAGAAGTACGTGGATCTGGTGTCCGAGGAGGGTGGCAAGACCGCGCTCCTCGGCATGCAGGCGGCGTCGTCGTTCCTGCTGTGGGCGGCCGCCGCGGACGAGTGCGGCAGCGATCTGACGCGCCAGTGCATGGTCAACGAACTCTCGAACATTCACGAGTGGGACGGCGGCGGACTGCACGCCGCCACCGATCCCGGCAAGAACATGCCGGCCACTTGCGGACTCATGACCTCGCTGAAGGGCAATACCTACTCGCAGGCATTCCCGTCCACCGCGGGCGAATTCAAGTGTGACCCCAAGTACCTCGTCGCGACCGACAAGAGCACCTGGGGAACCGAACTCGGCACCGACCGCGTGTCTACGAAGTACCAGAACGCGAACGTCATCAAGCCGCAGTCCTGATTCTCCTGACTCGGGCGGTGAGCGCCAACCGCCGCCCGAGTCCCTAACGAGGGTTCAGCTATGAACACTTTTGTCACTTTCACGATCTTGGGTTTGGTCCTGGGATCGGTGTACGCGATCGCCGCCTCCGGGCTGGTGCTTACGTACAACACGTCAGGCATCTTCAACTTCGCGCACGGTGCACAGGCAATGCTCGGTGCGTTCATCTACTGGCAGTTGCGCTACGGCTGGGAACTTCCCACCGTCGTCGCCTTGCTGATTTCACTCGTCCTGGTCGGGCCACTGATGGGCCTCGGCCTCTACGTCCTGATCATGAAGGGTCTGCGCGATACCGCCGAGGTCACCAAAATCGTTGTAACGGTGTCGATCCTGCTCGGAATGCTCTCGATCTCGCACTGGTTCTGGCACCCCGAGACCGCTCGGACGATGCAGATGTTCTTCGGCGACCAGTCCAAGATCACGGTGTTCGGCGCCAATATCCGCTACCACGAGTTGATCTGCATCCTCGTTGCGATCGCTATCGCCGTGGGATTGCGGATCCTGTTCACGCGCACCCGCGCCGGTGTTGCGATGCGCGGCGTCGTCGACGATCCGGAACTGTTGCGCCTCAACGGGCACAATCCGGAGCGTCTCGCGGCACTCTCGTGGGCGATGGGTTCGACGCTCGCCGTCCTCGCCGGCATCCTGATCACCCCGATCAGCGGCGGCACACTCGAGGCGAACATGTTGACACTCTTGGTGATCGACGCGTTTGCCGCGGCCATGTTCGGCCGGTTGCGCAGCATCCCGCGCACGTTTGTGGGCGCCGTGGTCCTCGGGCTTGCCGGTACGTACGTATTGGCGTACTTCCCGACGAGTTGGAGTTGGACGTCGAATTTCCGTGTCTCCCTGCCGATGATCGCGCTGTTCGTGGTGCTGATCGTGCTCCCACAGGACCGGTTGCGTGGCGCGGTCACTCGGACTCGCGAGCGTTACCACGTGCCGAGCGTGCGCAAGGCCGTCGTCTGGGGCGTGGCACTGATCGTCATCGTCTACCTGATCCGTCTGCTGATGGTGACCTCCGCCGTCACCACACTGACCATCGGAATGACGTTCGCGATCATCGCACTCTCGCTCACCCTCCTCACCGGTTATGCGGGTGAATTGAACTTGGCGCCGCTATCTTTCGGCGCTATCGCCACCATCGTGGCCTTCCACTTCGGGATCTCTGGTTCCGGATTGGCCGCGCACCTCAACCTGTGGGGCATCGTCGTCGGAGTCCTGGTCACCGCAGTCATCGGCGGCCTCGTCGCCCTGCCGGCGCTGCGGCTGCGAGGACTGTATCTCGCGCTTGCGACCATGGCCTTCGGAGTGTTCCTCTCCAACATGGTCCTTCGTGACACCACCGAACACGAGATGTTCGGCATCCGGTACTCGCTGTTCAAGGACGGCAACATCGCCCTCCCGCCGCTCAAGATCGGCCCGCTCGATCTGAGCAACGAGACGGTGTTCCTGATGACCGTGACCGCGCTGTTCTCGGTGCTCGGCGTCGGCGTCATCGCCTTGCGTAACAGCGGCTACGGGCGCCGACTCGCTGCGATGAAGGACAGCCCGGCCGGTTCGGCCATGCTCGGGCAGAGCCTGGTTCGGCTCAAGCTGAGCGTCTTCATGATCTCCTCGGGGATCGCTGGACTCGGCGGCATTCTGATGTCGAGCGCCATGGGCTCCGTTTCGGGCGAAAGCTTTGCCATCATGGTCAGCCTCTCGCTGCTCATGCTGACCGTCGTCGCGGGTATCGGATATGTCACCGGTGCCCTGTTCGGTGGGCTCATGGCCGGAATCGGTTTCGCCGTCATCATGGTCTCGTTCACCAATCTGGCTTCGGCGCAACCGGAGTTGGAGGGAATGTGGCTGCTCTTCGGCAACATCGCGGCGGTCAGTCCGGCACTGATCGGCATCGGGGTCGGCGCGAACCCCAGCGGAACGGTCCACAGCGTGATCGAGGGCTACCGAAGGCTCACCGACGCCAGACCGGTTCTGATCGGCGGCGGCGCAGTTGTTCTGCTGACGTACGTCCTTGCCTTGACCGGCGTGCTCGGTAACTGGTGGTTCGCGTCCATCACGATTGCCGTGGTGTTCATGCTGCCGGTGATCGGTGAGATGGTCATGCCCAGTGCGGTTCTCACCCCGGAAGAACTGGCTGCCAAGTCGACAATCGTTCCCGAGGACGTCGGGATCGACGTCCCATACAGCGACGAGGTGCGCGAGGAACTCGACCGTGAACTCGGCATCGACCTCGTCAAGTCCGAAAAGGAGTTGACCGCTCATGTCTGAGACACCTCTGCTCGAAACACGCGGTGTGAGCGTTCGTTTCGGTGGACACGTCGCGGTCAAGGACGTTTCGCTCACCGTGCAACCCGGCACCGTGACAGGACTCATCGGACCGAACGGCGCCGGTAAGACCACCCTGTTCAACACCATCACCGGGCTGCAGAAACCCACGTCCGGTCAGGTGTTCCTCGGTGGCGTCGACGTGACGAAGCTGCCGCCGCACAAGCGTGCGGGTCGGGGGCTGGCACGTACCTTCCAGCGGCTCGAGTTGTTCGTCTCACTGTCGGTGCGTGACAACCTGCGCGTCGCGGGAGACATCCACAAGGCGAACGGCCGCAACAAGATCGACGTGGACGGCGAGACCGATCGCCTGCTGGAGCTGACCGGGCTCACGGATGTCGCGGACAAGGACGTCGCGGACATCCCCACCGGACGCGCCCGCGTCGTCGAAGTTGCACGGGCGCTCATGACCGACCCGCGAGTGCTGCTGCTCGACGAACCGGCCTCGGGTCAGACCGAGCAGGAAACCGAGGTCTTTGCCGAGATGCTCACCGAACTGGCAGCGGGGGGACTCGGAATCTGTCTGGTGGAGCACGACATTCCGCTGGTGATGAAAGTGTGCTCGACCATCCACGTGCTCGACTACGGCGCTGTCCTCGCCTCGGGTGATCCCGAGAAGATCCGGACGGATCCGGAAGTGATCGCGGCCTACATCGGGACCGAGGAGGAGGCGGTATGACTTCAGCGAAAATTGGTGAGGCGAAAATCGACGAGGGCATACACAGCCCCGACCGCGCCGAACCGTTACTCGAACTGTCCGGTGTCCGTGCCGGTTACGGATCCATCGAGGTTCTGCACGGGGTAGACCTGGTTCTCGAACCGGGCGCCGTGGTGGCGCTACTCGGACCCAACGGCGGCGGCAAGACGTCGACGCTCAAGATCTGCTCGGGCGTCCTGCCGGTCACCCGCGGCGAGTTCCGGCTCGCGGGCCAGGTCGTCAACGGCGTCGAGCCTTCGGAGTTGGCTCGGCTGGGCGTCTGCTCCATCCCCGAGGGACGCGGGATCTTCGCCAACCTCACTGTGCGGGAAAACCTGTGGATCGCCACCGGAACGGGCGTCGGGTTGGCCGAACTCGAAGAGGTTGCGTACGGCAGGTTCCCGATCCTGGGGGAGCGGCGCGGACAGTTGGCCGGATCGATGTCCGGTGGCGAGCAGCAGATGCTGGCGCTGTCACGGGCACTCGGCACGCACCCGACGGTGCTCCTCCTCGACGAGCTGTCGATGGGCCTCGCACCTCGAATCGTCTCGCAGATGTACGACGTCGTCGGCTCGCTTGCAGCCGAAGGCATTTCCATTCTCGTCGCCGAGCAGTTCGCGCGAGCGGTACTGCCCATCGCGACCTCGGCCGCACTGATGTTGCAGGGACGCATCGTCAAGACAGGCGATCCACACGACATCGAAAACGAACTTTCTACCAGTTATCTAGGAGGATGACGATGACTACTCTCGCCGAAGATCGCCGTGAGGAATTCAAGAAGAACATCGCAGAGTTGAAGCTGGACAAGAAGCAGGCAGGCGGCGACGCGGCGACGCGCATCGCGGGCCTGGTGCTCATGGTCGTCGGAGTGGTCGGCGCCTTCGTCGTCTACATCTCTTCGCTGACGCTTTCGGACCTGAGGGATCTGGTGTCGTACCAGATCCTCACCGTGGTTTTCCTCGCCCTGACAGTGGTCGGTGCTGCGCTCTTCCTGGCCGCATCGGTAGCAAAGGTGCTGCGGCTGTGGCTGGTTCGTCAACTGCTCGAGGGTCAGGCCCAGAGCGATCAGATCTCGCAGGCGCTGAGCGCGCGCAACTGATCTCTGCGAAGAACCGACGGATGCCCGCCACGGAGGTTCGTGGCGGGCATCGGTCTCTGCTCGGCTACAGCGGTGTCTCGACTACACGGACGGCGGTCGGGAATCGCGTCGGATGGGATGGTCCTCCGGGATCTGCACCATCACGATCGGCGTCCCGTCCGGGTCGGCAATCCACATCTCGTGCAGTCCCCACGGTTCTTGCCTGGCCTCGCGGGCGATCTTGACCCCGGCGAGAACCAGTTCGGTCTGAGCGGCAGTGAGGTCACGGACCTGCAGCCAGATCGCGCCGCGAAAGCCACCCTCGCCGGTGCCGCCGTGCGCAGCGACTTCGATCAGCCCTTGGCCGGCGAAGAAGACTGTGCCGCCTGGATATTCACGAGCGATCGCCAGGCCGAGGGTGTCCCGGTAGAAGCTCAGCGTTCGTTCGTACTCGCTCGGGCGCAAAATCGTCCGACTGCTCAGAATCTCCACGTCCGACCTCCCCTCTCATCACTACTGTCTCAGAAATACCAGGGATACGGTGACCAGTCGGGATCACGCTTTTCGAGGAACGAGTCGCGACCCTCGACGGCCTCGTCGGTCATGTATGCCAAACGCGTTGCCTCACCGGCGAACAACTGTTGACCGACCAACCCGTCGTCCTGCAGGTTGAACGCGTACTTGAGCATCCGCTGCGCCTGCGGCGACTTGCCGTTGATCTTGCCGGCCCAGTCGATCGCGACGTTTTCGAGTTCAGCGTGGTCGACAACCTTGTTGACGGCACCCATCTGGTGCATTTCCTCGGCGGTGTACGTCTCACCCAGGAAGAAGATCTCGCGGGCGAACTTCTGGCCCACCATCTTTGCCAGGTAGGCGCTGCCGTAGCCGCCGTCGAAGCTTCCGACGTCGGCGTCGGTCTGCTTGAACCGTGCGTGCTCGCGGCTGGCGAGGGTCAGGTCGCACACCACGTGCAGGCTGTGGCCGCCGCCCGCAGCCCAGCCGTTGACCAGGCAGATCACGACCTTCGGCATGAAGCGGATCAGGCGCTGGACCTCGAGGATGTGCAGGCGCCCTGCGCGTGCCTTGTCGACGGTGTCCGCCGTTTCTCCTTCGGCGTACTGGTAGCCGCTGCGACCACGGATGCGCTGGTCTCCGCCGGAGCAGAACGCCCAACCGCCGTCCTTCTCGCTCGGTCCGTTGCCGGTGAGGAGCACCGCGCCCACGTCGGAGGTCATCCGGGCGTGATCGAGCGCGCGGTACAACTCGTCGACGGTGTGCGGGCGGAACGCATTACGCACTTCCGGTCGGTCGAAGGCGACGCGAACGGTGCCTTGGCTGACATGCCGGTGGTAGGTGATGTCGGTGAGGTTCTCGAATCCGGGGACGGGGCGCCAGAGCTGCGGGTTGAAGGTCACCTGAGTCACGATAGAGGCAAGCGTCGCGCGTCTAACGGATACCTGAGGTAGAACACGTTCCCGGGCGCGCTAACGTGCAGGTCATGAGCGAACAAACCGCAGATGGCACGGAGATCGTCACAGACGGTGAGAACCGGGGCGGATTTCCGCGGTTCCGGCACACTCCCGCAGGTCCGGACTTCGGCCGTTTCGTCGAAGCGATGCGCAGGTTGCAGGACCTTGCGGTCTCGACCAACGTGCCCGACGACGTACTCGCAGACATCGCTACGCAGGCCGAGGAACTTGCCGATCGGTTGACGCCGTACGAGGTCCCGGAAGGCAAGTCGCCCGCGGGTTCCAACATTCAACTGCCCGGTCGCGGCAGCCTCCTCATGCTCCCGTGGATGGTCGAGAAGTTCGACACCGAAGGAGTCCGCAGTACCGGTGTCTTCCGCCGCTACCACCTGGGCGGCAACGGCGTCGCTCACGGAGGTGTCCTGCCCCTGCTTTTCGACGACGTCTTCGGGATGACGGTCCACGCGGGTGGCCGTCCGATCTCCCGCACCGGCTACCTCCACATCAACTACCGCGCCATCACTCCGCTCAACACACAACTGGTGATCGAGGGGAAGGTGGATCGGGTCGAGGGTCGCAAGACTTTTGTCAGCGCGCGCCTGACGGACCTCGACGGCAAGCTCCTCGCCGACGGTGAGGCGCTCATGATCGAACTGCTTCCAGGACAGCCCTGACATGTTCCCCTCGTTCGACGATCTGATCGCGGACGCCGCGGTGCTCGCGCTGCCGATGCGAGTTCGCTTTCGCGGCATCACGACTCGTGAGGCCTTGCTCGTTCGTGGCCCGGCCGGGTGGGGAGAATTCGCCCCGTTCGTCGAGTACGACGACGAAGAGGCGTCGCAGTGGCTGCTCGCGGGTATCGAAGCGGCGTGGCTGGGTCCGCCGCCGGCGCTTCGTGATGCAGTTCCCGTCAACGCGACAGTGCCGGCGATCGACGCGTTTGCCGTTCCGGAATTGCTGGAGCGCTTCCCCGGGGCCCGGACCGCCAAGGTCAAGGTCGCAGAGAAGGGGCAGTCTCTGGCGCAGGACGTCGCGCGGGTGAACGAGGTGCGTCGGCACATCCCGAACGTACGCGTCGACGCCAACGGCGGTTGGGGTGTGGACGAGGCGATCACGGCTTTGCGTGCGATCACCGAAGACGGTGAACTCGAATACGCCGAGCAGCCGTGTGCAAGCGTCGAGGAGCTGGTCAGGGTCCGCGCGGCGGGGACCGGTGTGCGGATCGCTGCCGACGAGAGCATTCGCCGTGCCGAGGATCCCCTGCGCGTCGTACGAGCCGGGGGAGCGGACGTAGCCGTCGTGAAGGTGCCGCCGCTGGGCGGAATGCGTGCTGTGGTGGCGCTGTCGGCGCAGCTGGCGGACTACGGGGTGCCGGTGGTGGTCTCGAGTGCGCTGGACACGGCTGTGGGGATGTCAGCGGGGCTGGCGGCCGCGGCAGCCTTGCCTTCGCTTCCGTTTGCCTGCGGCCTCGGCACCGGCGGCCTGTTCGTCCGGGATGTCGCGGTTACCGGGGCAGCTGTCGACGGTGCTTTGTCGGTGGGTGCCGTCGAGCCTGATCCGGTTCTGCTCGAGACGCTGGCCGCGTCCGCGGACCGACGCGACTGGTGGCTGGAGCGGGCTCGGCGCTGCCATCGGATACTCGGCAGTAGGGACCAGCCGAATTTCGTATAGTCTCGGGCGCGACCTGATGAACATCAGTGAAGAATGAAGGGATCGAAAGTGGTTGCAGCTCTGAACGAAACCCTGCTCGAGGAATCACGGGTTCCCGCGGTCGTCGCGGACGTGCAGACCTTGATCGACGCAGAGGTTTCGGATAAGTCGGGGGCCTCAGGGCTGGCTCTCAAGGGTGGCTACGGCGCGGTCAAGAAGGTGAGCCCGTCCATCGTGCCGGACGCCGTCACCGCGCTTCTGCCGGCTTTCGTGTCAAAGCTCGAGCCGTACTGGCAGGACTTCTCGGCTTCCGGCGAAGGTAGCTTCGCCGATTTCATCAGCGCCCGCGGTGACGCGGTTGCCGATTCCCTCCTCGAGGTGACGGACGAGCGTATCGACGGCAGCGACAAGGCCGTCGTCAAGTCGATGTACTCGAAGCTGCGCGGTTCGGCCAAGAAGCATGTGACTGCAGCTCTGCCCCGTCTGGGCGAGCTGATCCAGAAGCACGCTGCCTAAGCGAACATAAAACAACGAGCGGCCCGGGAGAATCTCCCGGGCCGCTCGTTGCTTTTGATGTGTCCGTCAGTGAGCCGAATGGCCGTGGCGCCAGAAGCCGGTGAAGGTGATGTCGGTTTTGGCGAACTTCCGGTCGTTCACGAGGTGCCGACGCAGCCCTGTGGTAAGCGCCTGTTCGCCGGCGACAAACGTGTACGACGGCCCCTCTGGCAGTTTGGCATAGCGGACGGTCTCGAGGGTCAGAACACCCGGTGTCGTGTGTTCTTCCTCGCGAACCAGCCAATGAACATTGACGTTCGCCAGCTCCGGAATGTCTTGCTTGTCTTCGATGTTCGGAATCTCGACGAAGACCTCGGCACGCAGATCTGCGGGCGCGGTTTCCAGAATGCCGATGATCGCGGGAAGCGCACTCTCGTCGCCGACGAGCAGTTGCCACGTGGCCTCGGGAGTGGGGTTGTAGATGCACCCCTCGTCCAGGAGGGCGACCGTGTCGCCGGCCGACGCGGCGTCCGCCCACGCGGATGCCGGGCCGATGTCCCCGTGGTAAGCGAAGTCGATGTCGATTTCCGTGGTCTCGCCGAAGAGGCCTGATCCGGCCGCGCGGTAGGCGCGAATCGTGTAGTTGCGCACGACAGGTCGCGTGTCCTTGGACATCAACAGATACTGCGCGTACCAGAGATTGCTTGCCGCGCTCGGCAACCGGAGTTCACTCTGACCGAGTTGCGGGATGAACATGCGGAACCACTGATCGGCACCCATCGGTGCGATGGTGGACAGTTCCTCGCCCGCAATGGTCACTCGGATGAAGCTGGGGCTGATTCGCTTGTTCGCCACGACCTGCGCCGACACGATGCTGCGTGAGGCCGGTTTCACGAACTTGGCGCGCTTGGCCATGACTGGTTGCTCCCTGATTATCTGTTACTCGTACCTAATCAGGTAACCCTAACCTGATTTAGTGTCGCTGTGGAGTGGTGGGTCTGTCCTTTTCGACGACTTCGGGCGGAAGGCCCCACTGTGCTCGGCCCAGTCGACTCATCGGCGCGATAGCCGCGAAGTCCGGTAGGCCGTCGTCGGCCACGGCTTCGGGACGAACAGCGACCGCGACCACATTTCCCATCACGACAAACGAATTGCCGACCTCGATGACCTGGTGGAGCGTGCATTCGATGGCGATCGGGGAGTCGGCGACCCGGACGGGGCGAACCCGCTCACTCGGCTCACTCGCGATACCGAGCTCGAGAAATTCGTCGGCATCGGCGTCGTAGAAAGCCGAACTGGCGTTCACGACGTCCGCGAGAGGAGCCGTCGCGAGATTGACGACGAATTCGCCGGTCGCTTCGATGTTGCGCAGACTGTCCTTGCGCCCGACCGACGTGAACTGCACGATCGGCGGCGCCGAACTGGCCACGGTGAAGAAGCTGTACGGAGCCAGATTGCCTACGCCGTCGGCCGACACCGTGGACACCCACGCAATCGGCCGGGGGACCACCGAAGCGGTGAGTAACTGGTAGAACCGGCGGGGTTCGAGCTCAGCTGGATCGAAGAGTGTGCGCACCCCCACATAATGCCGCTGTCCCCGCCCCTGGGCATGCTTGGGCCTGAACATCTGACACTCTTGAAGGCGTGAATCCGTCCACTGCACAAGCCACAGCCGTCGTCGACGAACTGGTTCGTGGTGGCGTGCGTGAAGTCGTGCTGTGTCCAGGCTCTCGCAACGCGCCCCTCGCATTTGCCCTACAGGCTGCCGACCTCGACGGCCGGTTGCGTTTGCACATGCGGATCGACGAGCGGACCGCAGGCTTTTTGGCACTCGGACTGGCAATCGCCGGGAAACGACCGGTCCCCATTGTGATGACCTCCGGGACCGCCGTCGCCAACCTCGGACCCGCTGTCCTCGAGGCCAACTACGCGCGAGTGCCGCTCGTCGTCCTGAGCGCGAACCGGCCGTACGAGATGCTCGGCACCGGCGCCAACCAGACCGTCGAGCAGCTCGGGCTCTTCGGCAGTCAGGTTCGCGCAACCATCAGCCTGGGCCTGGCCGAAGACGATTCGACGCAGAACAGCCAGTGGCGCTCGGCAGTCTGCCGTGTCCTCGCCGCTGCCCGCGGAACCCGATCCGGAAACGCGGGCCCCGTGCATTTCGACATCCCGCTCCGTGAGCCGCTGGTGCCGGACGTGCACGTCCAGGGGCCGGTTCCGGAGGGCCGTCCCGGCGGTGCGGCCTGGACCACCACGCAGAACGCGACGCTCGACGTTCCGGTCGATCTGGACCTCACCGCGGACACGGTGGTCATCTCCGGACACGGCAGTGCACTTCGACCCGAGCTGGCCGGCTTGCCGACGGTGGCCGAGCCGACGGCTCCGATGCACGGGATCGCGCTGCATCCACTCGCTCTCTCGCAACTCAATCCCAAGCAGGCGATCATCACCGGCCGCCCGACGCTGCATCGCCAGGTCTCGAAGGTGTTGGCCGACCCGAGCGTCGACGTCTACGCGCTGACAACCGGGCCGCGCTGGCCTGACGTGTCCGGCAACGTACTCGCCACCGGTACGAGGGCAGTGATCACCGGAACGCCCGATCCCGCGTGGATCGCTCGGTGCGCCGCGCTGACCGAACACGCCGAAACTGCCGTGCGTAAGCAACTCGACGCCCACCCCAAGGCCACCGGCCTGCACGTCGCAGCGGCCGTGATGGATGCGTTGGTGGACGGTGACCAGCTTCTGCTCGGCGCCTCCAACCCCGTTCGCGACGCGGCCCTCGTGAGCTACTCCAAGCCCGCCGTGCGGGTGCTGTCCAACCGCGGCGTCGCAGGTATCGACGGCACCGTCTCGGCGGCGGTCGGTGCCGCACTGGCGTACGAGGGTGGCCGGACCGTCGCCCTCATGGGCGACCTGACATTCCTGCACGACGCTTCCGGACTGCTGATCGGGACCGGTGAGCCGAGGCCGAGCGACCTCACCATCGTCGTCGCCAACGACGACGGCGGCGGCATTTTCGAGCTCCTCGAACAAGGCGACCCGCAGTACGCCGGAGTCTTCGAGCGAGTGTTCGGAACACCGCACGGCATGGACCTCGCTGCGCTCTGTGCGGCGTACCGCGTGCCACACGCAGCCGTCACCGTCGACGCCCTGGCCACGACGCTGGCGCAACCTGCCAACGGGATCCGTGTTCTCGAGGTCGCGACAGATCGCAGTGGGCTGCGCGAACTCCACGCTTCCGTGCGGGCACAGCTGTGACACAAACAGTTCTGCGTCGCTTCCGCATCGGCGTGCTGGTGGTTGCCGTCGGCATTTCGGTGCTCGCGGTCATCCTCGTTCTCGGTGCCTGGCGCAACGATCGGACCATCGAATCGAACATGGGGACCGCAACCGCCGAGGTGCTCTCGGCGGGCTCGCTTCGGTCGGCGATCAGCTTCGTGACACCGGACGGCGCAAATCACAACCCTGAACTCGGCGTGCTCTACCCCACCAATCTGACTGTGGGACAACGCATCGAGGTGGAGTACTACAAGACGGAGCCCGACCTGGTCAGGGTAGCCGGACGCAATGCTACCGTGGCGCTGATCCCGGCCGGATCCGTGATCGTCGTGACGTGGCTTCTGGCTGGACCGTCGATCTGGTACCTGCGCAAGCGGGAAGCGGGGGCTCCGCGATCGGCGCCGGTCGCCTCGAGTTAGTTCGCGCTTCGCCCGAACTTCACACGAACATGACGTGGACTTTTCCTGGCCCTGTCACCGTTCTCGGTGTGAGAGTAGCCATCGTTGCGGAGTCATTCCTGCCCAACATGAACGGCGTCACCAACTCGGTACTACGCGTGCTCGAACACCTCGATCGCACTGGCCACGACGCCATGGTCATTGCGCCGGACACTGTCGGATCCGATACCTCTGCCGCCACCGAACACGAAGGTGTTCAGGTGGTTCGGGTGCCCGCCGTCATGGTGCCCAAAGTCAGTTCACTTCCCGTCGGCCTGCCACAACCACGTCTGACCACGGCCGTGCGGACCTTCGCGCCCGACGTCGTGCATCTGGCGTCACCGTTCCTGCTCGGCGCCGGGGGAGTGGCCGTCGCCAAGCGGCTCGGGATCCCGACCGTCGCGGTCTACCAGACCGACGTCGCCGGATTTGCCGAAAGCTACGGTCTCGGCGTCACCAGCCGCGCCGCGTGGGCGTGGACCCGTCGAATCCACAAGAGCTGCAACAGGACCCTTGCGCCCTCCACGTCGGCAGTCGACGCCCTCGAAGAGCACGGCATTCCGCGCGTGCACCGATGGGCCCGCGGAGTCGACGCACAACGATTCGCGCCTTCGCGTCGTAGCTCGGCGTTGCGGCAGTCCTGGATCGGCGACAGCGATCGGCTGGTGGTCGGCTTCGTCGGTCGCCTCGCGCCCGAAAAGCACGTCGAGCGACTGGCCGTGCTGGCGGCCGACCCCAGCGTGCAGATCGTGATCGTCGGAGACGGCCCGGATCGCGGGAACCTACAACGACTGATGCCGGACGCGATCTTCACCGGACAACTCGGCGGTACCGCGCTTGCTGACGCGTACGCCAGCCTGGACGTGTTCGTTCACCCCGGCGAGCACGAGACCTTCTGCCAGGCGGTTCAGGAAGCCCTCGCGAGCGGTGTGCCCGTCGTCGGACCGGACGCCGGTGGCCCCCGTGATCTGATTTCGCATTGCCGCAACGGCTACCTCCTGCCGACGGACAGGTTCACCGAACTCCTGCCAAGCGCCGTCGACGCACTTCGCCAGCGTGATCTGCGAGTGCAGTTCGGCTCCGCAGCGAGGCGCTCGGTGCTGCACCGGACCTGGCCGGCAATCTGCGAAGAGTTGCTCCGTCACTACGAGGACGTGCAGGGCCTCGGGCGGCGAACGGGTGCCAGAGCAGCCTGAACGCCCTCGCTGCCCGAGGGTTGGTAGCGTTTCGGGTGTGGCCACTACACACGGAACCCGAGCAACTCTCGAGAAGCAACCGCACGAAGTCGCGTCGATGTTCGACGACGTCGCGGAGCGATACGACCTCACCAACACCGTGCTGTCCTTCGGCCAGGACAAGGGTTGGCGCAAGGCCACCCGCGAAGCCCTCGACCTGAAGCCGGGCGAAAAGGTGCTCGACCTCGCCGCCGGAACCGGAGTCTCGACCGTCGAGCTGGGGCGCTCCGGCGCCTGGTGCGTCGCCACCGACTTCTCCAAGGGAATGCTCAAGGCCGGAATCTCACGCAAAGTTCCGATGGTCGCAGGTGACGCGATGTACCTGCCCTATGCCGACAACGTGTTCGATGCCGCGACGATTTCCTTCGGCCTGCGCAACGTCTCCGACTTCGAAGCCGGACTGCGCGAGATCGCCCGGGTAACCAAGCCTGGCGGACGCCTCGTCGTCAGCGAGTTCTCGACGCCAGTCTTCGGGCCGTTCCGCACGGTCTACATGGAGTACCTCATGAAGGCGCTCCCGCAGGTCGCACGCACCGTCAGCAGCAACCCCGACGCCTACGTCTACCTCGCCGAATCGATCCGCGCCTGGCCGACCCAGGAAGAGTTGGCCCGCAAGATCGAGGCTGCCGGGTGGAAGAACGTCAAGTGGCGCAACCTCACCGGCGGCATCGTGGCGCTGCATTACGCCACTGCCTGAACTGCTGTGCGCCTTTATTAACCCCCGGCGGTTAACAAAGGCGCACAGCACTTGCTCAACCGAACAGCGGTCGCGAGTCGATCTTTCTCGACGCGGCTCCTGACGCGCGCCATGCCTTCGCCGTCAGATCGGCGTCGGCATCGGTGACGAGGTTTCCCATAACCCGGACGGCAACCGTCATCAGTGCTCGTGAACGCATCGCAATCGGACCTGACGCGGGCAGGAACTGCGGAACAGTCAGCAGGCCTGCGAGCCGGCGCGCGACCGAGAACGCCTGACCGTAATGCTCCCGAAGCACGGTCGGCCACAGCTGCGTCAGGTCGTCGGCGCCGAGCTGTTCGACCACCAAACGTCCGCCTTCGAGGCCGTAGTCGATGCCCTCACCGTTGAGCGGGTTCACGCACGCTGCGGCGTCTCCGATCGCGGCCCAGTTGCGTCCGGCGATGTTGGAGACGGCGCCGCCCATCGGCAGCAAAGCCGAAGCTACGGAATGTATTTCGCTGCTCCACTGCCACTCGGTTCGGCGCTGATCGGTGTACAAGTCGAGCAGGGGACGCAGGGCGCCCGGCGCCGGACGCTTGGACGTCGCCAGTGTCCCGACGCCGATGTTCACCTCGCCGGTGCCGAGCGGGAAGATCCAGCCGTACCCCGCCTGCAACGTGCCCTCGGCGTCCCGCAGTTCCAGATGCGAGGTGATCCACGGATCGGCGCTGCGCGGCGTCGCGACATACGCGCGTGCCGCGACGCCGTACGCGGTGTCCCGGTGCCACTGACGACCCAGCTTCTTGCCGAGCGTCGAGCGAACGCCGTCGGCGATGATCAGCGTCCGACAACGAAGGGTGCTGCGTCCCGAGGGGCCGGCGAGCACGACGGCGGCTACTCGATCACCGTCGAGTTCGACGTCGACAGCCTTGGTGCCCTCGACCATGACCGCGCCGGATTCGACGGCGCACCGGCGAATGGCGTCGTCGAGTTCGGTGCGGGGGATGGCACTGCCGATCGGCGGGAACGACGTCCCTGGCCACTCGAGTTCGAGTTCTTGTCCGAAGCCGGACAACCGCAGGCCCTTGTTCGTCGTATGTGACCGAACCCACTCGCCGAGGCCGAGGAGATCCAGTTCGGCTACGGCGCGCGGAGTGAGTCCATCACCACAAGTCTTGTCTCGCGGGAACACGGCAGCGTCCACCAGCACGACGTCTCGGCCGCTGCGGGCGGCCCATGCAGCGGCCGAAGAACCCGCGGGACCTGCGCCGATAACCACAATGTCGGTTTCGGTCGGAAGCGAATCGACGACGGGGGACTGCTCTTCTACGGACACACTCACATCCTCCCAGGCTCGAGATCGCCACCGTGGCGAGGCCGTGCCGAGCGCGAACCGCTAGGTTCACTACCGTGGGAACCGAGCCGTCACTGACGACAGGAATGGGTACTGACATCGTGAGCACCGAAAAGACTGCTGCCGACGCAACCGCATCGAGCACCGTCGTTGCAGGCATCGACCTGGGCGACGAACAGCTCGCCGCAGTAGTGCGTGGTGGACTCTCCGATGTCGAGGAGTTGTTGGTCAGCGAGCTGTCCGACGGCGAAGACTTCCTCACCGAGGCCGCGCTGCACCTCGCGCGAGCCGGTGGAAAGCGCTTCCGTCCGTTGTTCACGATCCTGACCGCGCAACTCGGACCGGTGCCGAACGATCCGTCGATCATCACCGCAGCGACCGTCACCGAACTCGTTCACCTCGCAACGCTCTATCACGACGACGTCATGGACGAGGCGTCCATGCGGCGCGGAGCACCCAGCGCCAACGCCCGCTGGGGAAACAGCGTGGCGATCCTGGCCGGCGACTATCTGTTCGCGCACGCGTCACGCCTGGTGTCGACGCTCGGACCCGAAGCAGTTCGGATCATCGCCGAGACCTTCGCCGAGCTGGTCACCGGCCAGATGCGCGAGACGATCGGCGTCAAGAAGGAGCAGGATCCGGTCGAGCACTACCTCAAGGTCGTGTGGGAGAAGACCGGTTCGCTGATCGCTGCCTCCGGACGATTCGGCGGCACCTTCTCCGGCGCCGACGCAGCTCACATCGAGCGCCTCGAGCGCCTGGGTGATGCCGTCGGCACCGCATTCCAGATTTCCGACGACATCATCGACATCTCGTCCGTATCGGCGCAGTCCGGTAAGACACCTGGCACCGACCTACGCGAGGGCGTCCATACCCTGCCCGTCCTGTACGCGTTCCGCGAAGAAGGAGCCGACGCGGATCGCCTGCGGGAGCTGCTCACGGGCCCGGTAACCGAAGACTCCCTGGTAGAAGAAGCCCTCGAACTGCTCGAACGTTCGCCGGGCATGGCCAAGGCGAAGGCAAAGCTGGGTGAGTACGCCGTCGCGGCGAAGGCTCAGTTGGCCGAACTGCCCCAGGGGCCCGCAAACGAAGCGCTGGTGCGTCTCGTGGACTACACGATCGAACGAGTCGGCTGACACCTCGACGAATCGGGGCTACCGGGTGGGAACCCGGACGAGCTCTGGGTGGGAACCCTGATGACCCTGTCCTTCGTTGACTGAACAGACCCGGTGCACACGCCGGGGAGTTCGGGTGAGCCTTCGGCTCCGGCGAGGCAAGAGGTGAGCGGTTTGCACGGCTACGCGAACGGTGCGAAGACATTCGGGTTGTTGGTGGGGATGTCGGCGCTGATCGTCTTCATCGGCTCGCTGTTCAACAGCCCGTTCCTTCTGTGGGGATCCGTTCTGTTTGCCGTAGGCATGAATGCCTACGTGTACTTCAACAGCGACAAGCTGGCGCTTCGGTCGATGCGCGCCCAGCCCATCACCGAGGTCGAGGCACCGGCGATCTACCGGATCGTGCGCGAACTCGCCACGACGGCGCACCAACCGATGCCCAGGCTGTACATCAGCCCCACGAACGCCCCGAACGCGTTTGCCACCGGTCGTAGCCCTCGTCATGCCGCCGTGTGCGTGACCAGCGGCATCATGCAGATCCTGAACGAACGCGAATTGCGGGCCGTGCTCGGGCACGAACTCTCCCACGTCTACAACCGGGACATTCTGATCTCGTCCGTGGCCGGCGCGATGGCCAGCGTCATCTCGGGCCTGGCCAACTTCGCGATGTACGCGAGCATCTTCGGCGGACGAGGGAACGGGCAGGGAAGTAATCCGATCGCGCTGCTGCTCGTTTCCCTCCTGGGACCGATAGCGGCAACCGTGGTCAAGCTGGCCGTCTCGCGCTCTCGCGAGTATCAGGCGGATCAATCGGGAGCCGAGCTCACCGGTGACCCGTTGGCGTTGGCGTCGGCGCTGCGCAAGCTCGAGTCGGGCGTCGCGGCCGCGCCGTTGCCGCCCGAGCCGAAGCTCGCGGCGCAGTCCCACTTGATGATCGCCAACCCCTTCAGAGCGGGGGACAAGGTGAGCAAGCTGTTCTCGACGCATCCGCCTATGGCGGACCGGATCGAGCGTTTGGAGAAGATGGCGGGGATGTAGGGCCTTCGGCCCCTGTGCGCCTTTCTGGTCGTCGGAACTACCAAAAAGGCGCACAGGGGCGCAGCCCCTACTACCGGTAGTTCACGAACTGCAGGGCGATCCCGAAGTCCTCACCCTTGAGCAAGGAGATGACACCCTGGAGGTCGTCGCGCTTCTTGCTGCTCACACGAAGTTCCTCACCCTGGATCTGCGCCTTGACGCCCTTGGGACCCTCGTCGCGGATCTTCTTGGTGATCTTCTTCGCGTTCTCGCTGCTGATGCCCTGGACCAAGGTTCCGGACAGCTTGTAGATCTTTCCGGACTGCGCCGGCTCGCCGGCATCGAATGCCTTCAGCGAAATGTCACGACGGATCAACTTCTCCTTGAACACGTCGAGGGCGGCCAGCAGTCGCTCCTCGGTGTCGGCGTTCAACGTGATCGTCTCTTCACCAGACCACTCGATCGACGCTCCCGTGTTTCGGAAGTCGAAACGCGTGGTCAACTCCTTGGCAGCCTGATGTAGGGCGTTGTCCACCTCTTGACGGTCAACCTTGCTCACCACGTCGAAGGACGAATCAGCCACTTCACACTCCCGCTTTCCGGTAGTTCACGAACATCGAGTTCCGCCCACCTTCCATACCGGTGGACACCTCGACGTTATCGGGTCGGCACCGCCCGTTACCACCCGGTTTGCAAAATGGGGGTGTGTTCGTTGTATTCTTCTCACCGCACCGAGGAAGCCGTTTTCGGCCGCCGCACGTCGCGATATACTTGCGAATGCGCCGGATCGAAGCCTGGTGCAAGCACGGCAGATTGCCCGAGCGGCCAATGGGAGCGGACTGTAAATCCGTCGGCTTATGCCTACGTAGGTTCGAATCCTACATCTGCCACACCAAGTCAGCCCCGATTCTCTTTCCGAGAGCCGGGGCTGACTTTTTTTGTGCTTGTTCCAATGCCGGCTACTGGCAGGTGACGCGTACCTGCTGCGGCTCAGGGGAGGACTCCGGGGGAGTGCGGGGCCAAGTTGGTTCCCGCAAAGCCCTCGCCACAGGCCCCGATCGGTGCAAGAATGGGCTCCGGCACCATTTTTGCCCCGATGACCAGCGGATTTGGTGCTGGCGCTCGTTCGTGTGTAATCTTTCGGAGGCTTCAAGAGAGCGGCAACGCGCTCCTGAGCCACGCCCCCTTAGCTCAGTCGGTAGAGCGTTTCCATGGTAAGGAAAAGGTCAACGGTTCGATTCCGTTAGGGGGCTCGCTGGATTGTGGTGCCGTGCTTTCCGCGCGACACTCGACACCGAGGCGGTGTAGCTCAGTTGGTAGAGCAAACGACTCATAATCGTTGCGTCGCCGGTTCAAGTCCGGTCACCGCTACACAATATGCATGATCCACCCTGATTGCTCGTAATCAGATACACCCGAAAGAAGGCATCCCGTGGCCTCCTCGACCGACGTTCGGCCCAAGATCACCTTGGCCTGCGAGGTATGCAAGCACCGCAACTACATCACCAAGAAGAATCGGCGCAACGACCCCGATCGCCTGGAGCTCAAGAAGTTCTGCCCCAACTGCGGAACCCACCAGTCGCATCGCGAGTCGAAGTAGTAAGTCCTTAACAGGACGACGATTTTCGCGGAAGACCCTCTCCGGGCCTGCGTCTTCGGGTCCTAGCTAGAAGAGAGTCTCACCGCGTGACAGATTTGCAAGAGAACCAGGCAGCGGCCGAGGTCCCTACGGACCCGGCCGCTCATGCCGTCCAGATGGTCGGTCACCACTATCGTGTCGAAGACTTCTACGAGGTCGGACGCGAGAAGGTGCGCGAGTTCGCTCGCGCCGTCCAGGACGCGCATCCCGCGCACTACGACGAGTCGGCAGCCAAAGGCCTCGGATACGACGGTCTGATCGCTCCCATCACATTTGTCGCGATCGTGGGTGCCATTGCTCAGCGACGTCTGTTCGAAGAGATCGTCACAGGCTACGACTTGAGTCAGATTCTTCAGACCGATCAGCGTTTGGTGCTGCACAAGCCCATGCAGGTCGGTGACCGACTCTTCTGCGATGTCTTCCTGGATTCGTTCAGGCAGGCCGCAGGTAGCGACATCATCGTGACCAAGAACATCATCACCGATCAGAACGACGAGGCAGTTGTCACCACGTGGACAACGCTTGTCGCTCGAACGGGTGGGGAAGTGGACGAGAACATCGCCCACGCAGTCAAGGACGTGATGATGCATGTCGCTTCGTAAATTCTCCGATGTGAGTGTCGGCGAACTTCTCCCCGAGAAGTCCGTCACCCTGACACGCGGAAACCTCGCCAACTATGCCGGTGTCTCGGGAGATCCGAACCCGATTCACTTCAGCGACGAGGTTGCACGACTTGCCGGCTTGCCGGACGTGGTTGCGCACGGCATGCTCTCCATGGGCATCGGTGCTGGTTACGTCACCGAATGGCTGGGAGATCCGGGCGCAGTGACCGAGTACAACGTACGGTTCACGAGCCCGGTCATCGTGGCGGCCGACAAGGCCGCCGAGATCGATTTCACCGCCAAGGTGAAGTCGGTCGACGAAGAAAGCAAGACCGCAGTACTGGCAATCGTGGCCAAGTCCGAAGGTAAGAAGATCTTCGGTCGTGCCACTGCCACGGTCCGTCTAGCCTGATCGCAGGGCGGATTGTGTTTGTTCCGGGGCTTTGAAGTACACTGAGATTTCTGGGATTCCTCAGCGCTGCGCGCTGCCCTGAATGTTGCAAGACATTCACCTCGGGTAGCGCGTATGTTGTGTGATCGCAGAACGGTTGATTCAGGCAGGGTTCACCTGTCGAGGTCGACCAAAGGGGCGTAGCTCAACTGGCAGAGCAGCGGTCTCCAAAACCGCAGGTTGCAGGTTCAAGTCCTGTCGCCCCTGCCCCCGGATGCCAGCGACTGAGAGGAACGACGTGAGCGAGGAGCGCGCCAAGCGCGACGCCGACACTTCGGATGCGGAGACTTCAACGTCTGCCGATTCGACCGGTGTCGACGACACTGCAGCTGACGCGACTACGCGTTCCGATCTGTCGCTGGACAAGGACGGTGCCGAAGAGGTCCCCTCCGCACCCAGTGGGGTTTCCAACAAGCCGACCGGCAAGCGCGCTGCACGCGGCGCCTCGGTCAGCGCGTCCACCGTGAAGACTCCGGCCCGGACGGCATCCCGAACATCATCGGCCAAGCCGACTGCAACGAACCCCGGCAAGAAGCCCAAGGCGAAGAAAGACAACATCTTCAAGCGCCTGCGCAAGTTCTTCCGCGAGGTCATCGCAGAACTCCGTAAGGTCATCTGGCCGAACCGCAAGCAGATGATCACCTACACCAGCGTCGTGCTGACGTTCGTGGTCTTCATGGTCGCTTTCATCAGCGGCGTCGATATCGCTGTGATCAAGGGTGTCACCTGGCTGTTCGGCTGATCGCCGTAGCAGCCGGGCGTCTTTGCCTGCGAGCGCGACAAGACCCGACCCGGGTCCGAGTAACGAGAGGAAGCGAGTGCCCCAGTGAGCACCCCCGAGAACGACACGAATGAGGCTTTGGCCGAAGAGCGTGTTTCTGCCGAGGCGGCAGCCGAAGTAGACGTCGTGGTTGCCGAAGGCACCGATGCAGACGTTGCCGAAGGCACCGATGCAGACGTTGCTGAAGACGCTGCCGACACTGCAGCGACCGAGGACGTCATCTCCGACGATGCCGAGAACTCCGACGAGGCCGCTCCCGCCGCCGAGCTCGAGGTCGAGGATCCCGTTGCCGAACTCAAGGCTGCGCTGCGTCGCGCCCCGGGCGACTGGTACGTCATCCACTCGTACGCCGGTTACGAGAACAAGGTCAAGACCAACCTCGAGACTCGCGTTCAGAACCTCGACGTCGGTGACTACATCTTCCAGGTGGAAGTTCCCACCGAAGAGGTCACCGAGATCAAGAACGGTCAGCGCAAGCAGGTCAACCGCAAGGTCCTGCCCGGATACATCCTCGTTCGCATGGAGCTCAACGACGAGTCGTGGGGCGCCGTGCGCAACACGCCTGGCGTCACCGGGTTTGTCGGTGCCACGTCGCGTCCCTCGCCGCTGACCCTCAACGAGGTCGTCAAGTTCCTGCTCCCGCAGCAGGAGCAGAAGAAGCAGCAGGCTGCAGCGGCCGCCGTCGCAGCAGGCGAGGCACCGTCCGAGTCCTTCGGCAAGCCCCTCATCGAGGTCGACTTCGAGGTCGGCGAGTCGGTCACCGTCATGGACGGCCCGTTCGCGACCCTTCCGGCCAGCATCAGCGAGGTCAACGGCGAGCAGCAGAAGCTCAAGGTTCTCGTGTCGATCTTCGGTCGTGAAACCCCGGTTGAGCTCAACTTCAACCAGGTCGCGAAGATCTGACCACCCCAAAACTTGCAATTTGTTCGACGCAAGACACACACCCAAGCTAGAAACTAGGAACTAGAGATGCCCCCAAAGAAGAAGAAGCTCGCCGGGCTCATCAAGCTGCAGATCCAGGCAGGTCAGGCTAACCCTGCACCTCCCGTGGGTCCCGCGCTCGGTCAGCACGGCGTGAACATCATGGAGTTCTGCAAGGCCTACAACGCGGCGACTGAGTCCCAGCGCGGCAATGTTGTGCCGGTCGAGATCTCGGTCTACGAAGACCGGACCTTCGATTTCAAGCTGAAGACCCCTCCCGCCGCCAAGCTGCTCCTCAAGGCAGCCGGCGTCGCCAAGGGCTCCGGCGAACCGCACAAGACCAAGGTCGCCTCGGTGACCATGGATCAGGTGCGCGAAATCGCGAAGACCAAGGCTGAAGACCTCAATGCCAATGACATCGAGCAGGCCGCGAAGATCATCGCCGGCACCGCTCGTTCCATGGGCATCACGGTCCAGGGCTAGTAGTCCGCTCCACAGCATTACGTGGGAGGGCCGGCCAGGCCCCGACCACAACTGAACCATTCACCACTGCACAGGTAATTCGCTGCAGTGATAAGTAAGGACAGAACAAATGGCAAAGCGCAGCAAGGCGTACCTCGCCGCCGCTGAGAAGATCGACGCAGACAAGCTCTACAGCCCGCTTCAGGCTGCAAAGCTCGCCAAGGAGACGTCGTCCACCAAGATGGATGCAACCGTTGAGGTTGCAGTTCGTCTGGGCGTCGACCCCCGTAAGGCTGACCAGATGGTCCGCGGAACGGTCAACCTGCCCCACGGCACCGGTAAGACCGCTCGCGTCATCGTGTTCGCTGTTGGCGAGAAGGCAGCAGAAGCCGAGGCTGCAGGCGCTGACGTAGTCGGTGCAGAAGACCTGATCGAGCGCATCCAGGGTGGATGGGTCGATTTCGACGCCGCAATCGCGACTCCTGATCAGATGGCCAAGGTCGGCCGCATCGCCCGTGTCCTCGGACCGCGTGGCCTGATGCCGAACCCGAAGACGGGCACCGTCACGGCGGATGTCACCAAGGCTGTCAACGACATCAAGGGCGGAAAGATAAACTTCCGCGTCGACAAGCAGGCCAACCTGCACTTCGTCATCGGCAAGGCATCGTTCGACGATGAGAAGTTGGTGGAGAACTACGGTGCAGCCCTGGACGAGATCCTGCGTGCGAAGCCCTCGTCGGCCAAGGGCCGCTACGTGAAGAAGATCACGGTCTCGACCACCACCGGTCCGGGCATCCCGGTGGATCCGAACCGTACTCGCAACCTCCTCGAGGATGCTGCAGACGCGTAAGCAGTCCGCATACGAACAAGAAGGCCGGCAGGGATCACTCCCTGCCGGCCTTCTTGTCTGTTGTGGGCGAGGCCCGCCTCGCTGTGCAGTGGTATCCGGTCCAGCAGTGGTATCCGGTCCAGCAGTGGCATCATCGGGTGTATGCACGAAGCGTTCCAGTTCCTCGGAAACTTTTGGTGGCTGATCTTCGTTTTCGGCGGCACCATCGGTGGGGCGTTGAAAGGTGTCGCGGTTGCCAACGAAAGGCGGATCGAGCGCCGGCAAGAGCGCTTCCGGCTCAAGCAGCAGACCAAGGTCGCCATCGCGCAGGCCAACGCACAACATCACGCCGACGAAGAAACACAGCGCCGAGAGCTGGCCAAGGCAATCGAGCAGCACGATGCGGTCGACGCCCGATGGTTCTCGTACGAGCTCGACCCGGTCACACTGCTCGACACTCCGATGATGACGGACATGCGTGAGCCTTTGACGGCCGATTTTCATCGAGCCAAATATCGTGCCGATCTGCTCCGTCCAGGCAATCCGGAGACGATGATCGGTAACCAGCAGGCACAAACCGAGTACCGCGAGGCGGTGCACGCTTACTCGATCGCCTTCGAGATCGCGGAAGCGGAGGCGAAGCGTCGCCGACGGAGCGGATTCACCCTCGATGAACAAGAGCGCCTGGTACGGGCGCAACGTCTGCTGCGCCTGGCCATGGACGATGGCGCGACGCCACAGGAACGTCAGAGTGCGTATCGGAAGGCCCACAAGGAACTCGACGGGCTGCTGGTGCTGCCGGACCGAGCTCGGGCAGAGATCGAACACAAGATCGCAAGGGCTATCGGTGCTTGAAGAAAGCGGGTGCGTGAAGAAACCAGCTGCGTGACGAACCCGATTTGGTTATGCGGCGAGTAGTCAGGTAGTCTTAGACGCGGAGTTCAGTGCTGGATATGAACTTCACCCCAAAATCATGTTCTACCCAAGACCGTTGGTGATTGCACTCAGAGATGAGTGTGGTTGAAAGTCCGGGAATGCCCGGCGGCCCACGTAGGTGAACGAGGTAGGGGGATAGCTTGATGTAGTGGTTCTACAGTTTGCCTGGTTATGCACTGCTTTGCGTTGCATGGTTACGCTGATTCGTAAGCCTCTTCTTCATGTTTCCTCTGTACGCCCCGTGCGCTTGCGCCGGGGCGTTTTGCATGTCGCGGACTGTGTCTTCTCGGGTTCACCCCGATGAGGTGCAGCGGTTCCTGAGTGGGACAACGACTGTCACGAGAGGAGGCGAAGTATGGCAAAGCCTGAGAAGGTTTCCGCAGTTGCGGAAATCACCGAGCAGTTCAAGGGTTCGACCGCCGCTGTGGTCACGGAATACCGTGGCCTTTCGGTTGGCAACATCACGACACTGCGACGCGCTCTCGGAGAAGGTGCCACCTACTCCGTCGCCAAGAACACCCTGGTCAAGCGTGCCGCCGCAGAGGCTGGCATCGAGGGCCTTGATGACCTGTTCGTTGGTCCGACCGCCATTGCATTCATCAAGGGCGAACCGGTCGACGCTGCGAAGGCTCTGAAGAACTTCGCTAAGGACAACAAGGCGCTCATCATCAAGGGCGGCTACATGGACGGCGCTGCGCTGTCCGTGGAAGAGGTCAACAAGATCGCGGATCTCGAATCCCGCGAAATCCTGTTGGCAAAGCTTGCCGGCGCGATGAAGGGCAACTTGGCAAAGGCCGCAGGCCTGTTCAATGCTCCCGCTTCGCAGATGGCCCGTCTGGCCGCTGCCCTGCAGGAGAAGAAGGCTGCAGAAGGCGGAGCCGCAGAGGCCCCCGCAGAGGCTGCCACCGAGGCTCCGGCCGAGGCCGAAGCCGAAAGCTGATCCGCACCCGCGCATCACTGCTATAACCCCGCCCGGTCGCGGATCAGCGACATGGGACTTACAGGAAGGACCGCCACAATGGCGAAGCTCAGCACCGAAGAGTTGTTGGACCAGTTCAAGGAGCTCACCCTCCTCGAGCTCTCGGAGTTCGTTAAGGCATTCGAGGAGACCTTCGAGGTCACCGCTGCTGCTCCCGTCGCCGTCGCCGCTGCAGGCGCACCGGCTGCCGGCGCAGAAGCTGCTGAAGAGCAGGACGAGTTCGACGTCGTCCTCGAGTCGGCTGGCGACAAGAAGATTCAGGTCATCAAGGTCGTCCGTGAGGTCGTTTCCGGCCTCGGCCTGAAGGAAGCCAAGGACCTCGTCGAGAGCGCTCCGAAGGCGATCCTCGAGAAGGTTGCCAAGGACGCCGCAGAGGCTGCCAAGGAAAAGCTCGAAGCTGCCGGCGCAAAGATCGTCATCAAGTAAGACGGTTTTCCCGCTGCTCTTCGCGAGTAGTAACGAAGAGGGCCACTCCCCACGGGGAGTGGCCCTCTTTTTTTGAACTTTTTTCGCGGGTGATATGTCGGAATCCGTGCAGGTGGGAGGGGTGTCCGAACTGGGCTGTGACCTGAATTATGCTTCTTCCCTACTCGTTAGTAGTATTCGCAGTCACGGGTACCACTCCCATGCGATAGAGTGACCCAACCCACACGGGTGCATGCATGCAACGGACGTCGCGGAGGTAATGGTGGGAGTCGAGGTAGCGGTACAAGGACTGACAAAGTCTTTCGGGTCGCAGAGGATTTGGCAGGACGTGTCGTTGACACTTCCCGCGGGTGAGGTCAGCGCACTGCTCGGGCCTTCGGGTACCGGTAAGTCGGTGTTCCTGAAGTCCCTGATCGGACTGCTCCGCCCTGAACAAGGCTCCATCGTCATCGACGGCACGGACATCCTGCAGTGCTCCTCCAAGGAGCTCTACGAGATCCGCAAACTGTTCGGCGTTCTGTTCCAGGACGGCGCTCTGTTCGGCTCGATGAACTTGTACGACAACATCGCCTTCCCGCTTCGTGAGCACACCAAGAAGTCGGAATCCGATATCCGCAAGATCGTGATGGAGAAGTTGGACCTCACCGGTCTGGTCGGCGCCGAGGACAAGCTTCCCGGTGAGATCTCCGGCGGTATGCGCAAGCGTGCCGGTCTGGCGCGTGCACTCGTCCTCGATCCCGAGATCATCCTCGTCGACGAGCCTGACTCCGGTCTGGACCCGGTGCGCACGACCTACATCAGCCAGACGCTGATCGACATCAACGCGCAGTCCGACGCGACGATTCTGATCGTCTCGCACAACATCAACCTCGCGCGCACGGTGCCGGACAACATCGGCATGCTCTTCCGTCGTCAGTTGGTGATGTTCGGCCCTCGCGAGGTGCTGCTCACCTCGGACGAACCTGTCGTCAAGCAGTTCCTCAACGGAACGATGATCGGTCCGATCGGTATGTCGGAAGAGAAGGACGAGGCCCAGATGGCGCACGAGCAGGCGCTCGTCGACGCCGGTCACCATGCTGGTGGTGTCGACGACGTCGAGGGCATCGTGCCGCAGATGAAGGCCACCCCCGGAAACCCGGAGCGTCAGGCCGTTCGTCGTCGCCAGGAGCGCGTCCGCCAGATCATGCACACCCTCCCAGCTAACGCTCAGGCGGCAATTCAGGACAGCCTGGACGAGGTTGACGGAACTGGGCAGTACGATCCCCAGTACGCCGAAGCGAGCGGCTATCAGGGGGAGTGGAACGACAACTCGCAAGACACGCAGGTCATTCCTGCATACGAGGGCGATCCCTACGGAAACACGACACACAGGCAAGGGTAGGCATATCGGATGGGGGTTACCCGCAACTCGGTTCTGAGTCCGGTCAACGGAGCATTAACTCAGGCCGGAAACATCGTCGAACTGTTCGTCGACGTCGTCAGGAATACGTTCCGGCGTCCATTTCAGTTCCGTGAGTTCATCGAGCAGGCCTGGTTCATCGCCAGCGTGACGATTTTGCCGACGGCATTGGTAGCCATCCCTTTCGGCGCCGTCGTCTCATTGCAGACCGGTTCGCTGATCAAGCAGTTGGGTGCAGAATCGTTCACCGGCGCTGCCAGCGTCCTGGCGGTGATCCAGCAGGGTAGCCCTCTGGTGACAGCATTGTTGGTCGCCGGTGCGGCCGGATCGGCCGTGACGGCCGATCTCGGTTCACGAACCATTCGCGAAGAGATCGACGCGATGGAAGTCCTCGGAATCAATCCGATTCAGCGCCTGGTGGTTCCGCGTGTACTTGCGATGGTGCTGATCGCTGTGCTGCTCAACGGACTGGTGTCCGTCGTCGGTATCGCGGGTGGTTACTTCTTCAACGTGATTCTGCAGGGCGGTAACCCCGGTGCCTACATCTCGTCGTTCTCAGCTTTTGCGCAGCTACCGGACATCTGGAGCGGTGAGATCAAAGCCGCGGTGTTCGGTGTCATCGCAGGTGTGATCTCCGCGTACAAGGGACTTCACCCGTCCGGTGGCCCCAAGGGCGTCGGTGAGGCGGTGAACCAGGCCGTCGTCATCACGTTCCTGCTGTTGTTCTTCGCCAATCTGATTCTGACGATGGTGTACCTCCAGATCGTGCCGGCGAAGGGATCTTGACCTAAATGACCATCGCACGAGGCCGCGGCGATCAGTTCCTGCTGAAGAGCCGCAAAGTTGCCAAGATTCCATTGAACGCGTTGGACCGCGCGGGCGAGCAGATGTCGTTCTACGCGCGCGCAATCGCGTGGACACCGCGCACCCTGCACCGGTACCGGAAGGAGACGCTTCGGCTGCTCGCCGAAGTGACGTTCGGTAGCGGTGCGCTCGCAGTCATCGGCGGAACGATCGGCGTGATCGCGATGATGTCGGGATTCACCGGTGTCGTCGTCGGTTTGCAGGGCTTCGCCGCCCTCGAGCAGTTGGGTAGCTCGGTTCTGACCGGCTTCCTCTCCGCTTACGTCAACACCCGTGAGATCGCTCCGATCGTTGCGGCTCTTGCGCTCTCGGCCACGGTGGGTTGTGGTTTCACAGCTCAGCTCGGCGCCATGCGAATCTCGGAGGAGATCGACGCACTCGAGGTCATGGCGGTGCCGTCGGTGCCGTTCCTGGTCACGACCCGCATGATCGCCGGCTTCGTCGCCGTCATCCCGCTGTACATCGTGGGTCTGCTTGCGGCGTATCTCGCCTCGAGAGTGATCAGTACGGTGTTCAACGGGCAGTCGACGGGCTCGTACGACCACTACTTCAACCTGTTCCTGCCACCGCAGGACGTGCTGTATTCGTTTGCAAAAGTCCTGGTCTTCGCCTTCGTGCTGATCCTGATCCACTGCTACTACGGTTTCCACGCCTCGGGTGGTCCCGCAGGCGTGGGCGTGGCCGTCGGCCGCGCTGTTCGTGCCGCAATTGTGACGATCGCCGTTCTCGACTTCTTCCTCAGCCTCGCAATCTGGGGCACCACGACGACAGTGAGGGTGGCCGGATGATCGAGGCTCCGTCAGTCCTGCGCCGCCGTGTGCTCGGACTCGTGTTCTTCGTGGTGTTGGCCTTGTTCCTGGCCTTCACCATCGGAACTTTCAACAAGACGTTCAAGGACGTAGTGAAGATCGACCTCGTGACCGACACCGTCGGAAATGCTTTGCCGCCCAACGCGGACGTCAAGGTCCGTGGGCTGCTGGTGGGCGAGGTGCGATCCGCGTCGACAAAAGACGGCCAGGTCACGTCGGTCCTCGCGATCGAACCGGACAAGGCTGATCTGATTCCGTCCAACGTCACGGCTCGTCTGCTTCCGAAGACGCTTTTCGGTGAGCGATACGTCTCCCTGATCATCCCGGAGGGAACCACCGCGACCCCGATTTCCGCAGGAACGGTGATCCACCAGGACAAGAGCGGCAACGCTGTCGAGGTCGGCGACGTTCTGGACGGGCTGCTCCCACTCCTGCAGGCCATTCCGCCGCAGGATTTGGCGAACACTCTCGGGTCTCTCGCTCAGGGCCTGACGGGACGCGGTGCCGAGCTCGGTTTGACAGTCGATCGTCTCGAAGAGATCTTCCGCGGCGTCAACACCGAACTACCTGCCGTGCAAGAGGATCTGCGGAAGTTCGCCGACTTCTCCCAGACGTACTCGGACGCTGCGCCCGATCTGGTCAACGCTCTGGACAATCTGCGGACAACGGGTAACACGGTGGTGCAGAAGCAGGATCAGTTGCGGACACTGCTGGCGTCGCTCACCGCGACCTCGTCGAACACAGCAGCATTCCTCGAGACGAACTCGTCCTCGATCATCACGCTCGCTGCGGATTCGACCGAAGCGCTCCAGCTGTTGGCGCAATACTCGCCGACCTTCGGGTGCACGTTCAAGGGCTTCTCGGACACTGCTCCGGAAGCGGCCAAGATTCTGTCCACCGACGCGCCCAATCCCGGTGTGCGTGCGAGTATTCAGATCGTGAACCCCAAGGGCCGCTACCTGCCCAACCAGGACGAGCCCCGGCTCGTCGACAACCGCGGCCCGGTTTGCTACGACAACGTCACCGAGCCCGGTCGCCCGTTCCCGCAGTACCCCGGTGGGTCGTACGGTGACGGTTCCTACCAGGTGCCGTCCCGCAACCCAGGACCCGCGACCATGGAATTCCTGCCCGCACCCGAGGGCTCCGGACCGCAGCTCTTCTCGACCAACAACAGTGGTCCTGCACAGCAGGCCGGCTACGCGGGCTCGCGACTCGAAGAGGATACGTTGAAGGTGATCTACGGACAGGCCAACGGTGTTGCGCCGGACGACGTTCCGGCGTGGACCACAATGGTCAGTGCTCCGGCATTCGCCGGTGCGGAGGTGAGCGTCCAATGAGAGGACTCGCAGCTCCGCTGACAAAGCTCATCATCTTCGTGGTGGTCACCGTCCTGGCGACGGGATTGCTGGCGGCCAGTATCGCCAACCTCGGCGGTGGCGGAGGCACCAAGTTCAACGCAGTATTCTCCGACGTCACTTCGCTGAACGAGGGCGACGAGGTACGCATTGCCGGTGTTCGTGTCGGGCAGGTCGAGAAGATCGCCATCGTCAACGACAATCAGGCCGAGGTGCAGTTCTCGGTATCCGACCGTGATTGGTTGCCGGCGAGTTCCATCGCCACGATCCGGTTCCGCAACCTGGTGGGGCAGCGGTACATCTCCCTCTCACAAGGCGAAGGTAGCCAGGGCAAGAAGATCACCGGCGGCGACACCCTGCCGCTGGCGCAGACGCGCCCGGCGGTCAACCTCACGACGCTCTTCAACGGGTTCAAGCCGCTGTTCACCACACTGAGCGCGGACGACGTCAACAAGTTGTCGTACCAGATCATCCAGGTTTTCCAGGGTGAGTCGGGCACCATCAGTGAGCTCGTACGCAACACCGCGAGCCTGACCAACACCGTTGCCGACAAGGACGCTGTCATCGGCGCGGTGATCAAGAACCTCAACGACGTTCTCGACACCGTCAACGCGAACGACAAGAACCTCGATTCGCTGATCGTCAACACCCAGCAACTGGTCACCGGGTTGGCCAACGAGCGTGGTGTGGTCGGTTCGGCCGTGACCTCACTCGCCGGCCTGACCGACGCGACGGCAGACCTGCTCGAGCCGACGCGGCCGTCGATCCAGGGCTCGATCACGGCACTCAACACGTTGGCGACCACACTCAACCGTCGTAGTGACGACGTGAATGCGGTGCTCGAGACCTTGCCGGTCAAGCTCGACAAGCTCTCCCGCGTCGCGAGTTACGGTTCCTGGTTCCAGTTCTATCTGTGTGGAATCGACATCGTCGCCGGTCCCGGACAGTCTGCGTCGCTGAATCTGCCCACCGGCCTGCCGACGGTCAACCAGCCGATCTACACCAACGCGGCCACGCGATGCACTCAAGACGGTATGAGGGAGTTGCAAGGTCGATGAGTAAACGTCGCAGTCCGGCAATGGCCGGAGCCATCGGTATTTTCGTGGTGCTGTTAGCCACTTTGTCAGCGTTCTTCCTCGATTCGCTTCCGTTCGTGGGGGCAGGTTCGTCCTACTCCGCCGAGTTCTCCGAAGCCGCCGGGCTCAAGCCCGGTAACGAGGTTCGTATCGCCGGTGTGAAGGTCGGCAAGGTCACCTCCGTTGATCTCGACGGAGATCGGGTTCTCGTCGACTTCAAGGTCAGTGACGCGTGGGTCGGCGATCAAACCTCGGCGTCCATCCAGATCAAGACGATTCTGGGGCAGAAGTACCTCGCACTCGATCCGCGCGGAACCGACAACCTCGATCCCAAGGACCGGATTCCGCTCGAGCGCACCACGTCTCCGTATGACGTTGTTCAGGCTTTCTCGGCAGCGGCGGACACAGTCGGCGACATCGACACCGACCAGTTGGCGAAGAGCATGGAGACGTTGTCCCAAGCCTTCTCCGAGACACCCGGCGACGTGCGAGCCTCGCTCGACGGAGTCAGCCGGTTGTCCCAGACGATCGCGAGCCGCGATCAGGACTTGCAAAAGCTCTTCGACGCGACCGGGAAGACATCACAGATCCTTGCTGATCGCAACAAGGAATTCACCCAGCTCATCCGCGACGGTGGACTTCTGGTGCAGGAGCTCAACAATCGCCAGCAGGCGATTTCGCAGCTGCTCACCGGAACTCAGCGCGTCTCTCAGCAGCTCACCGGTCTCGTTCGTGACAACGAGGCGGCCATTGGGCCGGCGCTGACGCAGCTCAACGGCGTCATCGACATCCTGAAGGCCAACAACGAGAACTTGGACAAGGCACTGAAGCTCTACGAACCCTTCATTCGCTTGTACGCCAACGTGGTCGGCAACGGCCGTTGGTTCGACCAGGTCGTCGTGAACCTCCTTCCGCCGGGTCTGCCGGATATTCCGGGCTACCGTGACCCTGTTCGTACGTTGGGAGGCAACTGATGGCTGATACTGCCGAAGCCGGAAGCGGCTCCAAGAAGCGCTCGATCGCGACCATCGCTGCTGTTCTCATCGGGTTACTCGTAATCGGTGGCGCGCTGTGGTGGGTGTTCACGCGCGCTGGAACGACCAAGATCACTGCCTACTTCGACAAGTCGGTGGGTATCTACGACGGGTCCGACGTTCGTGTCCTCGGTGTCAAGGTCGGCACCGTCGAATCCGTCGAACCTCAGGGAGATCAGGTCAAGGTCGAGCTTCGTGTCGATCGTGGGATCGACATCCCCGCCGGCGCCAGTGCTGCTCAGATCACGCCGTCGGTGGTTGCCGACCGCTACATCCAGTTGACTCCGGTCTTCACCGGCGGTGACAAGATGGCCAGTGGCGCAGTCATTCCGATCGAGAAGACGGTGACGCCCGTCGAGGTCGACCAGTTGTACTCCAGCATCGACGAACTCGCGTCGGCCCTCGGTCCCGAAGGCGCCAACAAGAACGGTGCGCTCTCCGATTTCGTCGAGACCGGCGCGGCCAACCTCGAGGGCAACGGTGAAGCGTTGGGAGACAGCATCACCAACCTCTCGGATGCCGCACGGACGCTGAATGATTCGCGTGACAACATCTCGCTCACCATCAAGAACCTCGATACGTTCGTCGGTGCGCTGGCTGCCAACGATCAGCAGGTGCGTCAGTTCAACACTCAGCTGTCGGATCTGACCGGATTCTTGGCGGGTGAGCGAGACGATCTCGGTGCCGCTCTGAATCAGCTGTCGATTGCTCTCGGCGACGTCGCGAAGTTCGTGGCCGACAACCGCGATCAGTTGGTCCAGACAACCGAGGGACTGGTCGAACCGACGCAGACATTGGCGAACAACAAGGAAGCGCTGGCCAACACGCTCACCATGCTTCCTCTGGCGATTTCCAACCTGGTCAACTCCTACGACGCCGAATCAGGAGTGCTGGCTTCACGTTTGGCGTTCCCGGATCTTCAGAACCCGGCCGGAGTGCTCTGCAAGTTGATGGACCTCGGCAAACTGTTGCCCGGTGATCCGCGGTTCGAGGCGTTGGGAAGGCAGATGCAGCCGGCAATCGACCAGTGCGCAAATGTCGCCGCGATGACCGACGCGGCCAATCAGGCCGCAGGCCTGAACCTTCCCTTCGGTATCCTCGCTGGTTCCGAACGGCAGATGCAGGTAGTTCCGGGCACTGTGCCCGGCGTCGTGTCACCGCGGCTGACCAGTGGAAACGGGGAGGGCGAGTGAAGCGTTCATTGATTTTCGGCGCCGGATTGTGCGCTGTCCTGATCTCGGCAACCGCCTGCTCGTCCGAGGGTATCTACGCGGTCCCGCTTCCGGGCGGTCCTGATGTGGGCTCGGATCCGATGCACTTGACCATCCAGTTCGACGATGTCCTGGACCTTGTTCCGCAGTCTGCGGTGAAGGTCGACGGCGTTCCTGTCGGTCGCGTCGACGACGTGTCGGTCGGACCGGACGGATGGACCGCAGATGTCGGCATCATCCTCGACTCGTCGGTTGATCTGCCCGCCAATGCAATTGCCGCGGTCGAGCAGACGAACCTGCTCGGCGAGAAGTTCATCCAACTGTCGGCCCCGCCGTCCGGACCGGACTCTGCGAAGCTGGCCGACGGCGATCTGATTCCGCTCGATCGCACCCGGCACGCCACCGAAATCGAGCAGGTTCTCGGGGCGCTGTCGCTGCTGCTCAACGGCGGCGGTGTCGGCCAGTTGCAGCCCATCGTCGAAGAACTCGGGGCCGCGTTCGACGGCCGCGAAGGCAAGACGAGAAGTCTTCTGGAGCAGGCGAATACTCTCATCGGTGGACTCAACGAGCAGCGTGACGACATCACGCGCGCCCTCGACGGACTCGACGTGCTCTCGAGTCGAGTCAACGATCAGAACGAGAAGATCGGCAAGATTCTCGAGGAACTGCCCGTTGCGACACAGGTTCTCAACGAGCAGCGTCCGCAGTTGACGCAGATGCTCGCTCAGGTGGATCGACTCGGAACAGTGGGAACCGACGTTCTCACGCAGTCCAAGGACGATCTGATCGCAGATCTTCAGGCTCTTCGTCCGACGCTGCAGGCGCTCGCCGACTCCGGTGACGACTTCGTCGGGGCACTTCCTTTCCTCCCGACATTCCCGTTCCCGGACGGTGTCGAGAAGATTGCGCAGGGTGGTTCCGTGAACCTCTTCCTGAGCGTTGACCTGCAGATCGGCAATACTCTCTCGGGTCTTGGTGTCGGACAGGGTGAACCGGAATACCGTCAGCCGAAGTTCGGCAACCCCAAGCCGGTAGTCGATCCGTCCAACCCGTACTACAACGGCAATGGGCCGCGGCCGGGTTGGCCGACGGTGTCACTGCTGCCGATCGCTCCGATCCTGCCGCAGATCCCCGTCGTCGCTGGTCTTCCTGCCACAACGGCGGGAGACCCGGCAACCCCGGCGCCGGCGGCGGACCCACTCAATCCCATCCAGGGAATGCTGGAACAGTTCGGAATTGGCGGTGATGGACAGTGAGATCAGCTCTGGTCAAATGGCAGCTCGTCGGCTTTGTCTTGGTTGCGCTTCTGGGTCTCATCTACGTCGGTGCCAAGTACGTGCGTCTGGACAACCTCATGGGGTTCGGTCAGTACACGGTCAAGACCGAACTGGCCACGTCCGGTGGAATTTTCACGAACGCCGAAGTGACGTATCGCGGCGTTCCGGTCGGCCGAGTCGGCGACATGTCGTTGACCGAGGACGGAATCCAGGTCGACCTGAAGATCGACAACAGTGCTCCGGAGATTCCCTCGTCGGCCCGCGCAGTCGTGGCTAACCGCTCCGCCATCGGCGAGCAGTACGTCGACCTTCAGCCCGATACCGATCAGGGACCTTTCCTCGAGGACGGATCGGTGATTGCGGTGGGGGACACCACAACTCCTATCCCGATCGAGGATGTCCTGACCAGTGCCAACGGCTTGGTCAAGTCCGTGCCGGTGGACGCACTCCACACCGTCGCCGTCGAACTCGGTGCTGCGTTCAACGGCAAGGGTGAGGACATTCAGGTCCTGGCCGATTCGTTGTCGGGTCTCTCACAGTCCGGTCTCGATACCCTGCCTCAGACACTCGCGCTGATTCGCAACAGTGAGACGGTTCTGACGACGCAGTCGGACCAGTCCTCTGCGATCAAGCAGTTCAGCAGCGATCTCGATGCTGTCACGGCGCAGTTGCGGACCAGCGATCCGGACATCCGACGCTTGATCGACAACGGCATTCCGGCCAGCGATCAGATTGGCGCTCTCATCAACGAGGGTGGTCCGAGCCTGACGACCGACCTGACAAACCTGGCGGCCACTACCAAGACGCTTGCGCCGCGAACGATCGCGCTGCAGCCGTTCCTGATCTTCCTTCCGGGCCTGGCTGCTGCCGCACCGACGGTTGCTCCCGGCGACGGAACTGTCCATCAGGGCTTGGTGCTGGAGACCAACAATCCGCTCTCGTGCACGGTGGGTTACGAAGGCACGATGGCGATCCTGGACGAGATGAAGCGTCAGAATCCCAATTTCGACGACACCCAGCAGGATTTCCCGCTCAACACCGCGGCGTCGTGTGAGGTGCCGTTGGGCAGCGAGACGGGTGTTCGTAGTGCCAACCGCGTGGTTTACGCCGATCCCGCCACGATCCAGCCTTGGGACTTCAAGCCGAAGGTCGATCCGGACAAGTTGAACCTCAACCCGATCGCGACGCAGTTGGCGCCGATGCTCGGAGTGACACCGAAGTAGACCGATCCGAATGTGATCGAGTTTGTGCAGTTCAGGCTACTGAGTTGTGGCAGTTGACGATTCGCGGCCAGAGGCTGGGCAAAACAGGTAAGTAGGGTAGTGAGTGTGATTCAGAGAAACAGTTCCCCGCAGTCCGGCGGGCCCGAGCAAGTCGAAGCGGGAACGCCGACGACCGGCAAACCGAAGGGGCTGACAGCGTCTCTGATTGCGGTCGGTGTCTTGCTTCTGGCGGCAGTGGTTGCGCTCGGTGTATTCGGCGTCCCTTACGTGCGGGCGCTTACCACCGACCGCACCACTGCCGAGATGCGTGACGACGCGTTGATCGGTGCGCAGCAAGTCGCGATCAATCTCAACAACGCGGACTCGGCCAATCTCGACCAGTCGATCGAGAACATGCGTTCTTCGGTGACCGGTGACGAGATGACGACCTATCTGCAGACCGTTCAGGATTCCATCACCGACGAATTGCGTAACTCGGGCTCGAAGGCTGACACCGAGGTTGTGCAATCCGCTCTGACCGAACTCAACACCGATGATCGGACAGCCACGGCTCTGGTCGTCGTTCGAGTGACCACGACCCAGGGCAACCAGTTCGTCAAGAACCAGCTCGGGATGCGGCTCGGAATGGTCGAGGTGGACGGGGTCTGGAAGGCGCAGTCGGCCGATCCGGTCGGATCGCGGGTCGACCTCGGCTCCGGCACTCTGCCGGCCGCCGACGGCTCCACGCCGGCACCTGATGCGACGCCCGCCCCCGGCTCGGGGACCGAAGCACCTGCATCCAGTGCTCCTGCACCGACAACCGAGGGCGGTGATTCCGGTGGCCAGTAGTTCTACGAACCTGCACACCGACATCCCTCGAAGGAGAAGCGCGTAATGCCACCCAAACGTCGTACCGGCGGACCGTCCTCCCCTCAGAACCGTCGGCCGAAGATCGCGGGAAGCGCTCGCTCGCTCAACGTCCCCGCGGGGACGTCCGATTCGGATCCGGTCGAGCCCACGATCGAGCAGCCGGAAGCAGTGACCCCGGAAGTGGCGACTCCCGAACCAACGACGCCGGAAGCTGCGAAGCCGAACCTCATGAAGGCGCAAGCCTCGGGTGCCGAGCCTTCGAAGCCTGAATCGGACGCGCCGGAATCCACGCCAGGCCCAGATCTCACCAAGTCGGCGAAGACCGTCGCCGACGAACCGAAGACCACCGCCCCCGCTGCCCCGGAGACTGACGCGGGGGAGTCGGCGACAACCTCCCCACCATCCAAGGCCGGCTGGCGCCTGGTCGCGATCCTGGGGGCAGCAGCGGTGGTCGTCGCGGCCCTCGCCGGCATTGCCTTCTTCAAAGTCGGTGCGAAGACGGACGACATCGCCTGGGTGGACGAAGGCGCCACTGCCGAGGTCCTTCGTGTGGCGCCGTCGGCGTTGGCCGCAGTCTTCACGTTCTCGCCCGACACGTTCGACGCCGATTTCGAGAAGGGCGTCCAGGGCCTGAATCAGTCGATGCGTGACCAACTGACCCAGTACAAGGACACTCAGAAGGCCGGTGTCGAACAAACCCAGACGGCAACCACCGCTGATGTCCCGTTGATAGGGATCACACGACTCGAGAAGGACCGGGCGCAGTTGCTCGCCCAACTGAACGTCAGTTCGACGCAGAACGGCGTGGCGGCAGACTCTCGCTCCGGAATGGTCATCGTGAGCCTGGAGAAGCAAGACGGAAACTGGCTGATCTCGGAGATACGCGACCAGTAGCACTGGGGCACCAGCGCGAAGATCTGGACCGACGCACGATGTCGGTCCAGATTTTTCGTGTGTGACGCCGGTGCTCGCTACACTTCGGGTGGCAGTGTTCGAATGCAGGTGGCGAATGTTCGAATGCTGCGACACGCGCTCTCGCCCTTGACGGGGCGGTCCGCAAGGTCCACTCTGATCGGTGAACATGCACGGACGAGTGATCGGCAGTCTCACGTCAGTATCTGAATCAGACCCTCAGTTACACCCGACTCGACATTTCCTGAGTAAGGGTGTACTTTTGGACGTTGCGCTGGCTGCCTCCTGTCCACCCCTCGTCTCAACCGCTGCGAAGTCAAGTACTTCTTGCTTTCTGCGACGGGTTTCGTTCGGGTTGTAACCAGCGAAATTCGAAGCAGATACAGCGGCGGTCGCAACAGCACGGAGCGGCCCGCGTGAGGTGCTGGAAGGACGCATCTTGGCAGTCTCTAGCCAGACCAAGGCAGTTTCCGGAATCCCCGGAGCCCCGAAGAGGGTTTCGTTCGCGAAAGTTCGCGAACCCCTCGAAGTTCCCGGGCTTCTTGACGTACAGACAGATTCGTTCGAGTGGCTGGTCGGCGCGCAGAGTTGGCGCGAACGAGCAGCGGCACTCGGCGACAATGCAGTGTCCGGTGGTCTCGAGGACATCCTCGCGGAGCTTTCTCCGATCGAGGATTTCAACGGCACTATGTCGCTGTCCTTCTCCGACCCTCGATTCGACGAGGTCAAGGCCTCGACGGACGAGTGCAAAGACAAGGACATGACCTACGCGGCGCCTTTGTTCGTCACCGCGGAGTTCATCAACAACAACACTGGTGAGATCAAGAGCCAGACGGTCTTCATGGGAGATTTCCCGATGATGACCGACAAGGGCACCTTCATCATCAACGGCACCGAGCGTGTGGTCGTCTCGCAGCTCGTGCGTTCCCCCGGTGTGTACTTCGACATGAGCGTCGACAAGAGCACCGAGAAGGATCTGCACAGCGTCAAGGTGATCCCGGGTCGCGGCGCATGGCTCGAGTTCGACGTCGACAAGCGCGACACCGTTGGTGTCCGTATCGACCGCAAGCGTCGTCAGCCTGTCACCGTCCTACTCAAGGCACTCGGCTGGACCACCGAGCAGATCACGGAGCGCTTCGGCTTCTCCGAGATCCTCATGGCCACGCTGGAGAAGGACAACACCGCCGGCACCGATGAGGCGTTGCTCGACATCTACCGCAAGCTGCGTCCGGGCGAGCCCCCCACCAAGGAGAGCGCGCAGACTCTGCTGGAGAACCTGTTCTTCAAGGACAAGCGCTACGACCTCGCTCGCGTGGGTCGTTACAAGATCAACAAGAAGCTCGGCCTGAACGCGGGTCAGCCGATCGTTGCATCCACGCTCACCGAAGAAGACATCGTCGCCACCGTCGAGTACCTCGTGCGTCTGCACGCAGGTGACACCTCGATGACGGCTCCGGGCGGCGTCGAGGTTCCCGTCGAGGTCGACGACATCGACCACTTCGGCAACCGTCGTCTGCGTACGGTCGGCGAGCTCATCCAGAACCAGATCCGCGTGGGCCTGTCCCGCATGGAGCGTGTGGTTCGTGAGCGCATGACCACGCAGGACGTCGAGGCAATCACGCCTCAGACGCTGATCAACATCCGTCCCGTCGTCGCTGCGATCAGGGAGTTCTTCGGAACCTCCCAGCTGTCGCAGTTCATGGACCAGAACAACCCGCTGTCGGGGCTGACGCACAAGCGTCGTCTGTCCGCCCTCGGCCCCGGTGGTCTGTCCCGTGAGCGCGCCGGCCTCGAGGTTCGCGACGTTCACCCGTCGCACTACGGCCGCATGTGCCCGATCGAGACCCCGGAAGGCCCGAACATCGGCCTGATCGGTTCGCTGTCGGTCTACGCACGCGTCAACCCGTTCGGTTTCATCGAGACCCCGTACCGTCGCGTCGTCGACGGACAGGTGACCGACGACGTCGACTACCTGACCGCTGACGAAGAAGACCGCCACGTAGTCGCGCAGGCCAACTCGGCCATCGACCGCGAGGGTCGCTTCACCGACTCGAAGATTCTCGTCCGCCGTAAGGGTGGCGAGGTCGAGTTCGTCGCGTCCTCCGACATCGACTACATGGACGTTTCGCCGCGCCAGATGGTCTCCGTCGCAACCGCGATGATTCCGTTCCTCGAGCACGACGATGCAAACCGTGCCCTGATGGGCGCGAACATGCAGCGTCAGGCTGTCCCGCTGGTTCGCAGCGAGGCACCTCTCGTCGGAACCGGCATGGAGCTGCGTGCGGCTGTGGATGCCGGCGACGTCATCATCACCGAGAAGACCGGTGTCGTGGAGGAGATCTCCGCGGACTACGTCACGGTGATGGCCGACGACGGAAGCCGCAAGACGTACCGGATGCGCAAGTTCGCGCGTTCCAACCAGGGCACGTGCGCCAACCAGCGTCCGATCGTGGACGAGGGACAGCGTGTCGAGGCCGGCCAGGTTCTGGCCGACGGCCCTTGCACCGAGAACGGTGAGATGGCGCTGGGCAAGAACTTGCTCGTCGCGATCATGCCGTGGGAAGGCCACAACTACGAGGACGCGATCATTCTGTCGCAGCGTCTCGTGGAAGAGGACGTCCTGACCTCGATTCACATCGAGGAGCACGAGATCGATGCCCGCGACACCAAGCTCGGTGCCGAGGAAATCACTCGCGACATCCCGAACGTCTCCGACGAGGTCCTCGCTGACCTCGACGAGCGCGGCATCATCCGTATCGGTGCCGAGGTTCGTGACGGCGACGTGCTGGTCGGAAAGGTCACGCCGAAGGGCGAGACCGAGCTGACCCCCGAAGAGCGCCTCCTTCGCGCCATCTTCGGTGAGAAGGCTCGCGAGGTTCGTGACACGTCCCTCAAGGTTCCTCACGGTGAGACCGGCAAGGTCATCGGAATCCGCGTGTTCTCGCGTGACGAAGACGACGATCTGCCTCCCGGTGTCAACGAGTTGGTCCGCGTCTACGTGGCACAGAAGCGCAAGATTCAGGACGGCGACAAGCTCGCCGGCCGCCACGGTAACAAGGGCGTCATCGGCAAGATCCTGCCGCAGGAAGACATGCCGTTCCTCTCGGACGGCACGCCTGTCGACATCATCTTGAACACGCACGGCGTCCCGCGTCGTATGAACATCGGTCAGGTCTTGGAGACCCACCTCGGGTGGATCGGCAAGACCGGCTGGAACGTTCAGATCGCGTCCGACGGCTCTCGTCCCGACTGGGCTGCGACCCTGCCGGAAGAGATGCTGTCGGCTCCGGCCGACTCGAACATCGCCACCCCGGTGTTCGACGGTGCGAAGGAAGACGAGCTCACCGGTCTCCTCGGCGCGACGCTGCCGAACCGTGACGGCGAGCAGATGGTCGGACCCGACGGAAAGGCCACCTTGTTCGACGGCCGCTCCGGCGAGCCGTTCCCGTACCCGGTCTCGGTCGGTTACATGTACATCATCAAGCTGCACCACTTGGTCGACGACAAGATCCACGCTCGTTCGACCGGTCCGTACTCGATGATCACGCAGCAGCCTCTCGGTGGTAAGGCCCAGTTCGGTGGCCAGCGCTTCGGTGAGATGGAGTGCTGGGCGATGCAGGCCTACGGCGCGGCTTACACGCTGCAGGAACTGCTGACCATCAAGTCGGACGACGTGGTCGGTCGAGTCAAGGTGTACGAAGCCATCGTCAAGGGCGAGAACATCCCCGAACCCGGCATCCCCGAGTCGTTCAAGGTGCTCCTCAAGGAGCTCCAGTCGCTCTGCCTCAACGTGGAGGTGCTGTCCTCGGACGGCGCGGCCATCACGATGGCGGACGGCGACGACGAGGACTTGGAGCGGGCCGCAGCGAACCTGGGCATCAACCTGTCCAGGAACGAAGCTGCGACGGTCGACGACCTCGCGAACTAGGTTTCGGTCCCCGGGTTGCTCTTGAAAGAGCGGCCCGGGGGCGTAGTTCACATTTGAATTGGCAGTCAGGTTGCCGGGTGACCGGCAACCGTAACCCCAACGGGGAAAGGAAGTTACGTGCTCGACGTCAACTTCTTCGATGAACTCCGCATTGGCTTGGCCAGTGCAGAGGACATCCGCAATTGGTCCTACGGCGAGGTCAAGAAGCCGGAGACCATCAACTACCGCACGCTCAAGCCCGAGAAGGACGGCCTCTTCTGCGAGAAGATCTTCGGCCCCACCCGGGACTGGGAGTGCTACTGCGGTAAGTACAAGCGTGTCCGCTTCAAGGGCATCATCTGTGAGCGCTGTGGCGTCGAGGTCACTCGCGCCAAGGTTCGTCGTGAGCGTATGGGTCACATCGAACTGGCCGCACCGGTCACGCACATCTGGTACTTCAAGGGTGTTCCGAGCCGTCTCGGTTACCTGCTCGACCTGGCTCCGAAGGATCTCGAAAAGATCATCTACTTCGCTGCCTACGTCATCGTCGGTGTCGACGAGGAGCTCCGTCACAACGAGCTGTCCACACTCGAAGCCGAGATGCAGGTCGAGAAGAAGACCGTCGCAGATCAGCGCGACGCCGATCTCGAGGCACGTGCGCAGAAGCTCGAAGCCGACATCGCGGAGCTCGAGGCAGAGGGCGCGAAGTCCGATGTCCGCCGCAAGGTCAAGGACGGCGGCGAGCGCGAAATGCGTCAGCTCCGTGACCGCGCGCAGCGTGAGCTGGATCGTCTCGACGAGATCTGGACCACCTTCACCAAGCTGAGCGTCAAGCAGCTCATCATCGACGAGCTCCTGTACCGCGAGCTGGTCGACCGTTACGGCGAGTACTTCACGGGTGCGATGGGCGCAGAGTCCATCCAGATCCTGATGCAGAACTTCGACCTCGACGCCGAAGCAGAGTCTCTTCGCGAGACCATCCGCAGCGGCAAGGGCCAGAAGAAGCTGCGTGCTCTCAAGCGCCTCAAGGTGGTTGCGGCTTTCCAGACCAACGGCAACTCGCCGATGGGCATGGTCCTCAACGCTGTTCCGGTGATCCCGCCGGAGCTTCGCCCGATGGTTCAGCTCGACGGTGGACGTTTCGCGACGTCCGACCTCAACGACCTGTACCGCCGCGTCATCAACCGCAACAACCGCCTCAAGCGATTGATCGACCTCGGTGCTCCCGAGATCATCGTCAACAACGAGAAGCGGATGCTGCAGGAGTCGGTCGACGCCCTGTTCGACAACGGTCGTCGTGGACGTCCGGTCACCGGACCGGGTAACCGCCCGCTGAAGTCCCTGAGCGATCTGCTCAAGGGCAAGCAGGGTCGTTTCCGTCAGAACTTGCTCGGTAAGCGCGTCGACTACTCGGGTCGTTCCGTGATCGTCGTCGGTCCTCAGCTCAAGCTGCACCAGTGTGGTCTGCCCAAGCTGATGGCTCTCGAGCTGTTCAAGCCGTTCGTGATGAAGCGTCTGGTCGATCTGAACCACGCGCAGAACATCAAGTCGGCAAAGCGCATGGTCGAGCGTAAGCGCGTCCAGGTGTGGGATGTCCTCGAAGAGGTCATCGCCGAGCACCCCGTGCTGCTCAACCGTGCACCTACGCTGCACCGTCTGGGTATCCAGGCATTCGAGCCGCAGCTCGTCGAGGGCAAGGCCATTCAGCTCCACCCGCTGGTGTGTGAGGCCTTCAACGCCGACTTCGACGGCGACCAGATGGCTGTTCACCTCCCGCTGTCTGCAGAGGCTCAGGCCGAGGCACGCATCCTGATGCTGTCCTCGAACAACATCCTCTCGCCTGCTTCGGGTCGCCCGCTCGCCATGCCGCGTCTGGACATGGTCACGGGTCTGTTCCACCTCACCCGTCTCGACGAGGGTGTCACCGGTGAGCTCATTGCTCCGACCAACGACGAGGCAGAGCAGGGCGTGTACTCCTCGCCCGCCGAGGCTCAGATGGCAGTCGACCGCGGCGCTCTCTCGGTGCAGGCTCAGATCAAGGTGCGTCTGACGCAGCAGCGTCCGCCGCGCGACCTCGAGAACGAACTGTTCCCCGAGGGCTGGAAGTACGGTGACGGCTGGACCGCTACCACGACACTCGGCCGTGTGCTCTTCAACGAGCTGCTTCCGGCGGACTACCCGTTCGTCAACGAGCAGATGCCGAAGAAGCGCCAGGCGACGATCATCAACGATCTCGCCGAGCGGTACCCGATGATCGTGGTTGCTCAGACAGTCGACAAGCTCAAGGACGTCGGGTTCTACTGGGCCACCCGTTCGGGTGTCACGGTCTCGATTTCCGACGTGCTCGTGCCGCCGGAGAAGCCTGCCATCATCGAGGACTTCGAGGCTCAGGCCGACAAGATCGAGAAGCAGTACCAGCGTGGTGCTCTGGACAAGAAGGAGCGCAACAGCGCTCTGGTCACCATCTGGCAGGAAGCGACCGACAAGGTCGGCAAGGCCATGGAGGCTCACTTCCCCGACAGCAACCCGATCCCGATGATCGTGAAGTCCGGCGCAGCCGGCAACATGACTCAGGTTCGCTCGCTCGCCGGTATGAAGGGTCTGGTGACAAACCCGAAGGGTGAGTTCATCCCGCGTCCGATCAAGTCTTCCTTCAAGGAAGGCCTGACCGTTCTCGAGTACTTCATCAACACGCACGGTGCTCGTAAGGGTCTGGCCGATACCGCACTCCGCACCGCCGACTCGGGTTACCTGACCCGTCGTCTGGTGGACGTTTCGCAGGACGTCATCGTCCGCGAGGTCGACTGTGGAACAGAGCGCGGCATCGTCACCACGATCGCCGAGAAGCAGGCCGACGGCACGATGATCCGCGATGCTCACGTGGAGACCAGCACGTACGCCCGTACCTTGGCGGCCGATGCAGTCGACGCGAACGGCACCGTCATCGTCGAGCGTGGCCACGATCTCGGTGACCCCGCGATCGATGCTCTGCTCGAAGCCGGCATCACGACGGTCAAGGTCCGCTCGGTCCTGACCTGCACCACCGGAACCGGCGTTTGCGCCACTTGCTACGGCCGCTCGATGGCCACCGGCAAGCTGGTCGACATCGGTGAGGCTGTCGGTATCGTCGCCGCTCAGTCGATCGGTGAGCCCGGTACCCAGCTGACCATGCGTACCTTCCACCAGGGTGGTGTCGCAGGAGATGACATCACCGGCGGTCTGCCGCGTGTCCAGGAGCTGTTCGAGGCACGTGTGCCCAAGGGCAAGGCTCCTATCGCGGACGTCACCGGTCGGGTACAGCTCGAAGACGGCGATCGTTTCTACAAGATCACCATCGTCCCGGACGACGGCGGCGAAGAGGTTGTCTACGACAAGCTCTCCAAGCGTCAGCGTCTGCGCGTCTTCAAGCATGCCGACGGTCGCGAAAGCCTCTTGGCTGACGGTGACCACGTCGAGGTCGGACAGCAGCTCATGGAAGGTGCTGCCGATCCCCACGAGGTCCTGCGAGTCATGGGTCCGCGTCAGGTTCAGATCCACTTGGTCAACGAGGTCCAGGAGGTGTACCGGAGCCAGGGTGTGTCGATCCACGACAAGCACATCGAGGTCATCGTGCGCCAGATGCTTCGTCGCGTGACGATCATCGATTCCGGTGCCACCGAGTTCCTGCCCGGTTCGCTCACCGAGCGCGCCGAGTTCGAGTCGGCAAACCGCCGCGTTGTCGCCGAAGGTGGCGAGCCCGCAGCCGGCCGTCCGGTGCTCATGGGTATCACGAAGGCGTCGCTCGCGACGGATTCGTGGCTGTCCGCGGCATCGTTCCAGGAGACCACTCGTGTCTTGACCGACGCGGCTATCAACTGCCGCTCGGACAAGCTGATCGGTCTGAAGGAAAATGTCATCATCGGCAAGCTGATCCCTGCCGGTACCGGTATCAACCGTTACCGCAACATCCAGGTTCAGCCCACCGAAGAGGCACGCGCCGCTGCTTACGCAGTGCCGTCGTACGACGACCAGTACTACAGCCCGGACGGCTTCGGCCAGAACACCGGTGCTGCAGTTCCGCTGGACGACTACGGCTTCAGCAACGACTACCGCTAGCGGTTAGTTGGTAGAAATCCCCCGTCTCTGATGAGGCGGGGGATTTCTCGTTTTCAGGAATCCGTTTCAGGCGTTGCTGCCGCTGAGGTCCGGGATGACGATCTCCTGGACGGCCCACTTGTTGCCGTCGGGGTCGGCGAAGTAGATGAACCGTCCCCAAGCTTGGTCGTCGATCGGGCTGATGTCGATGCCGCGGCTCTTGAACTCACGCTCAGCCTCTTCGATGTCCTTGACCACTACCTGCATGCCGACGACGGAACCGGGCTCGGCGTCCGTGATTCCCTTGCCGATGCAGATCGAGCAGGCCGAACCGGGTGGGGTCAGCTGGACGAATCGCAGGTCCTCGCTGACGGTGTGATCATGGTCGGCATTGAAGCCGAGGCGGACGTAGAAGTCCTTGGAGCGGTCGATGTCGGTGACGGGAATGGCGACCAGTTCGAGCTTGATGTCCATGACGTGCCCTTCATGTGATGGTGAATTCCGGCGACAGGTCCAGTGTGGCGGGTATTGCGGTCAGAAACGGTCCTCGTTTGGCGCCCGGATGAAACTTTCCGAATTCCTTGTTGCTCCGAGAGTGCTTCTCTCACTGCTCGACCGATCCCGAACCAGGAGCGGATACCCCGACTCCGCAGCTCTGACGCATTCGCTCGAACGCGCCACCGACGCCGACGCTCTCGGCTACCACCGGTTCTGGGTCGCCGAGCATCACGCGGTGCCGGGGATCGGGAGCGGATCGCCAGCAGTACTGCTCGCCGCGATCGGCGCGCATACGCGCGATATCAGGCTCGGCAGCGGTGGGGTCATGCTGCCGAATCACCAACCGCTGATCGTCGCCGAGCAGTTCCTGATGTTGGAGGCGCTGTATCCCGGGCGAATCGATCTCGGGCTCGGCCGATCGTTGGGGTTCACGGAGCCTGTCCGTCAGGCACTACGACGCAGCAAGGATACTCCGGACACGTTTGGGTCAGATCTCGAAGAGGTGAGGCGCTACCTGGACGGATCCGCGGCAGTGACGGCAAGGCCGGCGTCGGAGACAGGGGTGCCGATCTTCGTGCTCGCGACGCGCGCAGGCTTGAAAGTGGCAGCGCAGCTGGGGCTTCCGGTGGTCGTGGGTGGGCCGATACTCGGAATCGGTAGCACCGGCCGGGTGGATGCATTGGACGAGTACCGCCGAGCTTTCCGGCCCACCGACACGCATCCCGAACCATATGTGGTGGTTTCCCTCGAGGTGGCGGTCGCCGATACCACCGACGCGGCCCGTGAGGTGCTGATCCCGGAGGCGTACGCGCTCGCAGAATCGTCACGGACAGGGGAGTTTCCGCCGCTCGCGCCGCCTGACGAGATCAGGCGCGCCCCGCGCAGTGATCGAAACGCCAGGCGTATCGAGTCGTTCATGGCGTCGGCGCTGCACGGGACGCCCGTCGAGGTGAAGCAGCAGCTTCACGATCTGGCCGAGCGGATCGGTGCCGACGAAGTGCTGGCGTCCACGTCGACGTACGACCGTGACGCGCTTGCACTTTCGGACCGCCTGCTACGTGAGGTGCTTTAGCAGTGTGGTTGATCTAACGAGGCACGTGAAACTCGAGCAGAGTGGCGACGGAGTCGTCGAGTTCGGTCCACGGCACCGGTACGGAGAGGACGGCGATCGCCGAAGTCGGGAACTTGTCGCGGATACGCTGGGCCGCTTCGGAGTTTTCGTTCGATGCGAGATCGAGTGCAGTCCAGGGAATTCCGGGTTCGTGTCCGATGATCAGTAGCGTCTTGACGTGGTCGGAAGTGGTCCGCGCAGCTGCGATCACGTCGGCGGGTGAGCCGCCGTAGATCGACTTCTCGAATCCGGCGGGCGCCTCGATACCCGTCGAGGCAAGGGTTTCGACGGTCCGCCGGGAGGTGGAGCACAGAACGGCGTCGACGGGCGGGACGTTTTCACGGATCCATTCGCCGCCGATGCGGGCCTCGCGCAGGCCCCGTTCGGCGAGCGGGCGCTCGTGATCACGGATGCCCTCGGGGTAGCTGGACTTGCCGTGTCGCATGAGGACGAGGGTGCGGTGGTCGGCCATGCGTTCACGGTATCCGCTTTATGCCCGTCAGTCCGGTTACTCTGGATGGTCAGGACCTTGAAGGAGGTTTTCGATGGCCGGTAAGAAGCTCGATCGAACTAATGCCCGAACTGCACTCGAGGTGGTACGCGAAAGCCCCACCATCGCCTTCATCACCGTTGCCCCGGCAGTGGTCGTGTTCGGCGTGGTGTGGTGGCTCTTCGGTTTCTGGGCCGCGATTCTTCTTGCGTTGGTGTTCGGTGTCGCGGCTGTCGCGACCCAGAAACTGCGTTAGAGGGCGCTCACCTGCGCAACTGCGCGGAGCGCTTCGCCGACCAGGAACCAGACCGTGACGGTCTTGTCGTCGACGCGGCTGCGCAGGACGACGTCGTCGCTGGAGACGATGGGGGAGAGGTACTCGATCAGCGCTCGATGCGGAACGGTACGCAGTTCTGTGCGAGCGCTGAGGACCTCTTCGACCGCTTGCCAGTAGACGGCGTTGTTGACGTGGTCGAACGGGTCGATGTCGGTGGCGCGCAGAGCGAACGGCGTGTCGAGAACACCGGCGTCGTCCGCGTCGGGTGCGTTCTCGGCGAGGACGCGTTTCCACTTCAGGCGATGCTCGTCGGTGGATTCTTCCAACGGCCGCATGAACTCGTCACTCATCCGGGTGGGCATGCCCGACTGGGCGCTGATGTTAATCCAGAAGCCTTCGGTTTCCATCAGCGCGCCGTTGCTGCCGTCGAAGCGCACGCGCATGTTCGCCCATCTCGTGGAGAAGCCGGAGCACCAGCGAGTCATCGTCAACTCTTCCGGCCAGATCGCCGGGCGTACGACGTCGACGACCGTACGACGCACTATCCAGAGCGGATGGGTGTCGATGGCTCCCGCGGCCTCGATGTTGTCGTTGCCGACGTCCTGCAGGTAGCGGGCGACGGCGTCGAGCCTGACCTGCTTGGCGACGTCGATGTCGCCGGTGCGGACCGGGCGGGATTTGACGAAGATCGGTCCTCGCTCTGGCTGTTGCGCGAGCGTGAGATCTGGGTTCACGTGAGATTCCTGTTCGCTGGAGTGTGCCGATTCTGTCAGGCTTTTCAGCGAGTGGCGATTATCTGCTTTCCGCAGCCGGAACCGTCGACCATTCGTGCCACGGCGACGGCGGTGTCGGCAAGGGGATGAACGGAGTCGATCACCGGGGTGATGTCACCTGTGTCGATCATCTGCGTCAGGACCTCCAGATCGTCGGCGTTCTCCGAAGCGATGAAGGTGCCCATTTTCTGAGATATGAATGGAGACAAGCACTGTGCGCGTATTTGGCGATCGGTTCCGCCGAGCCACCGTCCGCCGTTCTCGCCGCCGACGATCACCAGCGTTCCGGTGCGTGTGAGTGCTCGTCGTAGGTCTCGCAGTCGGCGGTTGCCGCCGGTGTCGATGATGACGTCGTATCGATGTGATCCGTCGGTGGCGTCGTCGACGCGGTAGTCGAGAACCTCGTCGGCACCGATGGAGCGGACCGCATCGGTTTTCGAGGTGCTGCATACGCCGGTAACGTGCGCTCCCAGGGCTTTTGCCACCTGCACCGCGTAGATCCCGACGCCACCGGATGCGCCGAGTACGAGGACGGATTGCCCCGCCTGCACGCGGCCGTGGTCGCGCACGGCTTGCAGCGCTGTGAGGGCGGAGACCGGCACCGCTGCCGCTTGCGCGAACGACAACCGGGCAGGTTTTGCGGCAATCTTCGTTTCGAGCGCGCACGCATATTCCGCGAAAGAACCGACTGCGATCCCGTACACCTCCTGGCCGACTGTCACGCGGGTAACCGAACTGCCGATGGCCTCGACGCGACCGGAGACGTCCAGTCCGCGTACCCGGTTCTTGGGTGCGCGCAGTCCAAATCCTGCGAGGCGCAACGGATATGGCAACCCGGCCATGAGATGCCATGCCCCGCGGTCGACCGACGCGGCCTCGACGCGTATCAGCACTTCGTTGTCGGCGACAGCGGGTCGTGGAATGCGGTCGACGTAGAGAACGTCGGCCTCGCCGTAGCGATCCTGTACGACGGCGGTCATCAGTTCCTGTGCCATGCGAGTCTCCGTTCATCGAATACTTACATCGTAAGTATGGCACTTACGGTGTAAGTTCTGTCAATGTGGATAAGCGCGCGAGATTGACCCGAGATGACGTAGTAGGCGGTGCCGTCGCACTGGCCGATTCCGTGGGGATCGAATCGATGACGATGCGCAAACTGGGGACGCAGTTGGGCGTCGAGGCGATGTCTCTGTACAACCACGTGTCGGACAAGGGGGACCTGCTCGACGGAATGGTCGACGCGGTTTTTGCGGAGATCGACCTGCCGACGCCGGGACGCCCATGGCGAGCGGAACTTCGCGCGCGAGCGGTATCCACTCGTGCAGTGTTGGGGAAGCACGCGTGGGCAACTCCATTGATGGAGTCTCGAACGACGCCTGGTCCCGCGACCTTGCGTCACCACGACGCAGTGATCGGGACGCTACGCGCGGCCGAATTTCCGGTCGCCCTTGCTGCGCATGCCTTTTCGATCATGGATGCGTACATCTATGGCTTCGTGCTGCAAGAGGTGAGCTTGCCGTTCGAAACTGCGCAGGAGACGACGGAACTGGCGAACGCGATCATGGGATCGTTCGAGAGCGGTCAGTATCCGCACCTGGCCGAGTTGACCACCGAGCACGTGCTGGCGCCGGGATACAGCTACGCTGCCGAATTCGCTTTCGGTCTGGATCTGATTCTCGACGGACTCGAACGACTGCACATCGGGAGCGAACGATGATCTGACGTGAGTACCGGGTTAAAGTCGAGAAAAACCGGGTTACCGGTCCAGATTTCAGATGTCCCGAAGAGGAGCTTTCTGTGCGCGCAATGGTGGTTACGGAACTGACCGGTCCCGAAGGAATTGTCGCGCAGGAGGTTCCCGAGCCCGCAGCCGAAGGTCTGGTCCTCATCGACGTGAAGGCCAGTGGCGTCTGCTTTCCGGACCTACTGATCACATACGGCAAGTATCAGATCCGCCCGGAACCGCCGTTCATTCCCGGAGCGGAGATATCGGGTGTCGTGGTCTCCGCGCCCGAGGGTTCGGGTTTCGCTCCGGGTGATCGTGTTCTGGCGGCCGCATATCTGGGCGGCTATGCAGAGCGGATTGCCGTCAACCCGGCGCAGGTACTCCGAATTCCGGACGGACTCGCCTTCGACGAGGCGGCCTCACTGATCATCAACTATCAGACGATGGAGTTCGCGCTAGCTCGTCGCGCGAAGATCGTGGCGGGGGAGACGGTCGTCGTGCTCGGCGCTGCGGGCGGAGTCGGAACGGCAACCATCCAGCTGGCCAAGGCGCACGGTGCCCGGGTGATTGCCGTGGTACGACGCGAGGGCGTCGAGGACTTCTTGCGTGAGCTCGGTGCCGACGAGGTTGTCGCGCTGGCTCCGGGATGGGGAGAGCGGATTCGGGAACTGACCGACGGTGTCGGCGCTCAGATCGTGGTGGATCCGGTGGGCGGCGACGCGTTCGACGACGCCGTCCGTGTTCTGGCGCCGGAGGGACGTCTGCTGGTGATCGGATTTGCAGGCGGCGGCATTCCTCAGGTCAAGGTGAACCGGGTCCTGTTCCGCAACATCAGCATTGTCGGCGCGGCGTGGGGCGAGTTCACGCGCACCAATCCCGAAGCGGTAGCCGAGGTGCACGCATCACTGGTAGAACACGTCCGAAACGGCCTGCGACCCCTGGTCAAGGCGCGGTATCCGCTTGCGGAGGCAGCAGTTGCCCTGGCAGATCTCGAAAGCGGCAAAGTTCTCGGAAAGGCCATCTTGCTGCAGGAATGATTCTTTGCAACGTGATAGTGGTCACCAATTAATAAGTTGCAACATGTTTTCATTTGGGCAATAGTTGCAACCGCACTACCATTTGCCAGGTGATCGCTTCCGATTCTGATGACCTGTATGGAGCACTCGACGAGTTGTTCACTCGCCTGATGAGCGCCGGTGATTCGGAGTCGATCGATGCGTTGATCGAACTGGATCTCTCGTTCTCTCAGGTGCGTGTGCTGTTCGTACTTGCACAACGTGATGCGGCGATCCCGATCAACGAGGTTGCCGACGAGCTTCGGCTCTCGGTGGCAGCCACGGGACGAAACATCGATCAGCTCGTGAACATGGGCCTGGTCGATCGCCGTGAAGACGAGCGGGACCGACGCGTCAAGCGGGTTTCCTTGTCGGAGGCCGGTCGTAAGGTGACGACCAACCACATCGAGTGCAAGCGCGGCCAGCTTCGCGAATTCGCGTCGCGCGTTCCAGAGCCAGAGCGGATTCGTTTGTTCGAGGCTCTCAAGCCCATTCTCGCGGGTGATTATCTGCGAGCACTCAACCAGGAGACTTCGCGATGACATCGCCGAACGAGCCGGCACCGGCGTCCGACAAACTTGACGGGGCGGTCCTCAAGATCGCTTCCGTGGTGGTGCTCGGCGCCATCATGTCGATTCTCGACGTAACCGTGGTGAGTGTCGCGCTCACCACATTTGCCGAGGACTTCCAGACTTCGTACGCCACCGTCGCATGGACGATGACGGCATACACACTCGCCTTGGCGACGGTCATCCCGGTCACCGGCTGGGCAGCAGATCGATTCGGTACCAAACGCCTGTACATGGCCGCTCTGGTGCTGTTCGTTCTCGGTTCAGTCGCCTGTGCGATGGCGTGGGACATCACCTCGCTGATCGGCTTCCGTGTGCTCCAGGGCCTTGGTGGCGGCATGTTGATGCCGCTCGGCATGACGATCATGACCCGGGCTGCCGGCCCGGACCGTGTCGGTCGGGTCATGGCCGTGCTCGGTATCCCGATGCTGCTCGGCCCCATCGGGGGCCCGATTCTCGGTGGCTGGCTAATCGAGGCCGCGAGCTGGCACTGGATCTTCCTCATCAACCTGCCGATCGGCATCATCGCCCTGGCAGCTGCATTCATCATTCTGCCGTCAGACAAGGCAAAGCCTTCGGAGTCCTTCGACTTCCTCGGCATGATCCTGCTGTCGCCCGGCCTCGCGCTGTTCTTGTTCGGTGTGTCGTCCATCCCCGAAGTGGGAACCGTTGCCTCGGCCAGGGTTCTGGTGTCGGCCGGTATCGGTCTGGCGCTGATCATCGCCTTCGTGTTCCACGCGCTGAACAAGGATCACCCGCTGATCGACCTGCACCTGTTCAAGAACCGTCAGTTGAGCACTGCCGTCATCACGACGTCGCTGTTCATCGTCGCGTTCATGGGCGCCGGACTGCTCTTCCCGAGTTACTTCATTCAGGTCGGCGGTCACACCACGCTCGCTGCCGGATTGTTGATGGCTCCGCAGGGTCTCGGTGCCATGGTCACGATGCCGATTGCGGGCCGACTGGTCGACAAGATCGGCCCGGGCAAGATCGTCCTGACCGGATTGCCGTTGATTCTTATCGGTTTGGGTGTGTTCACACAGGTCGCCTCGGATTCCCCGACGTGGTTGCTGATGGGCGCGCTGTTCGTCATGGGCCTCGGCATGGGTTGCACCATGATGCCGCTGATGACCGCAGCAATTGTGACGCTCTCCAACGAGCAGATCGCTCGCGGTTCCACCCTGATGAACATCGTTCAGCAGACCGCAGGTTCGATCGGTACCGCTGTGATGTCGGTGGTTCTCACCAACCAGCTCCTCGATCGTGGCCTCGATACGACGATGGTCGGGGCGGCGTCGCACATTCCGACCGAGCCGGGTAGCCCGCAAGAGTCTGCGGCCGAGTCGATTCTCAGCGCAGCGTCGGACGCATTCGGCAACACCTTCCTCGTGGCCACCGTGTTGATCGTCCTGACCCTCATCCCGGCGTTCTTCCTGCCGCGGAGCAAGACCACCAGGCCGGTGGCCGAAGGCGAGACGGCAACGCCGATCGTTATGCACTGACCGGTTTCCGTTACCAGGTTTGACCAGGTGAGGGCGGTACACATCATGTGTGCCGCCCTCACCTTTTGCCGTGGAATACAGCAGGATGGTTGAATATTTGATGAGTTACATGCAAACGCATGGATCTAGTTCGCGGAGGAGCAACCATGCAGTTCGGAATCTTCACGGTCGGCGACGTCACCACTGATCCCACGACTGGGGTCACGCCCACCGAGCACGATCGCATCAAGGCCATGACGACCATCGCCAAGCACGCAGAGGAAGTCGGTCTCGACGTCTTCGCGACCGGCGAGCATCACAACAAGCCGTTCGTTCCGTCGTCACCGACGACGATGCTCGGATACATCGCTGCTCAGACCGAGAAGATCACGCTGTCCACGTCCACGACGCTGATCACCACCAACGACCCGGTGAAGATCGCCGAGGACTACGCGATGCTGCAGCACCTCGCCGAGGGGCGCGTCGATCTGATGATGGGACGCGGAAACACCGCGCCGGTATACCCGTGGTTCGGCAAGGACATTCGCGCCGGAATCCCGTTGGCGCTCGAGAACTATCAACTTCTTCGCCGGCTGTGGGACGAGGAGGTCGTGAACTGGCAGGGGGAGTACCGCACACCGCTGCAGGGATTCACGTCCACTCCGCGCCCGCTGGACGGCATCGCTCCGTTCGTGTGGCACGGGTCGATTCGCAGCCCCGAGATCGCGGAGATCGCGGCCTATCACGGTGACGGATTCTTCGCGAACAACATCTTCTGGCCGAAAGAGCACTACATCGAGCTGATCAAGCTCTATCGCCAGCGTTACGAGCACTACGGCCACGGGTCCGCGGATCAGGCGATCGTCGGACTCGGCGGTCAGGTCTTCATGCGCAAGAACAGTCAAGACGCGGTCAAGGAATTCCGTCCGTATTTCGACAACGCCCCTGTGTACGGCCACGGACCTTCGCTCGAGGAGTTCACCGAGCAGACCCCGTTGACGGTCGGTTCCCCCGAACAGGTCATCGAGAAGACCTTGGCTTTTGCCGATTTCTTCGGTGACTATCAGCGCCAGTTGTTCTTGATGGATCACGCGGGTCTTCCGCTCAAGACAGTGCTCGAGCAGCTCGATCTGCTCGGTGAGGAAGTTGTTCCGGTTCTGCGCCGTGAGTTCGCGGCCAGGCGCCCCGCCCATGTGCCGGACAACCCGCCTACTCACGCGTCGATGAAGGCGGCTCGTGAGGCAAGCAGTGTCACTGCCTGACGCACAACAGACAGAGACTCCGGTCAGCACCACCGAGCTCGCAACCGACGCCTGGGAAGCCTTGTTTCGCGCCCAGGTGTCGGTGATGCGGCGGCTCTCTGCCGATGACGTCTGGGATCAGGTGACGATGCGCGAGTACGACGTGCTGTTCACGCTCAGTCTCGCGCCGCGGAACTGTCTGCGCTTGCATGACCTGAATCGGGAGATTCTGTTGAGTCAACCGTCGCTCAGCCGCCTGGTGGAGCGGCTGGAAGGCGAAGGCTTGGTATCGAGAAGTGTTGATCCGCGTGACCGTCGCGGCACGATCGTGCAACTCACCGAAGCGGGTGCAGCGCTGCAGAAATCAGTGGGTCGCCGTCATGCGGCAAGTATTCGCCGCCACGTCGGACCGGCGTTGGACGCGGACGAACTTCGACTGTTGGCCGAATTGTGCACGCGTCTGCGTCTCACGCAGGCATGACCAGAGGCAGGATGGACGATATGAGCAACCTCGAAGCGCAACCCGTCGAGCAGGAATGCGAAGGCCATCCGGTCGATAGCGAGATTCAGATTCTCACCCCGCGCGACGTGCCGCTCGGTGGCCCGCGGGCAATGCGGGTGCGGCGCACCCTTCCGCAGCGCGAGCGTTCGTTGATCGGGGCGTGGTGTTTTGCCGATCACTACGGGCCCGACGATGTCGGCAATGGACCAGGCATGCATGTGCCGCCGCATCCGCATACCGGATTGCAGACGGTCAGTTGGCTGTTCACCGGAGAGATCGAGCACCGTGACAGCATCGGCTCCCATGCGATGGTGCGGCCGGGCGAACTGAATTTGATGACGGCCGGGAGCGGGATCGCGCACTCCGAGGTGTCGACGCCGAACACGAAGGTTCTGCACGGGATGCAGCTGTGGGTGGCGCTTCCGGACGCGGCGCGCGAGACCGCACCCGCATTTGTTCACTACCGGCCCGAGCCGGTGACCATCGGCGGCGCCACGCTCAGTGTGTTCCTCGGCTCGCTCGCCGGTGACTCGTCTCCGGTGTCGACCTTCACCGAATTGTTGGGCGCCGAGGTGATTTTGGATCCTGGCGCCGAGATTGCCCTCGACGTCGATCGTTCACATGAGCACGGGGTGATCGTCGATCAAGGATCGGTTGTGCTACGCGGAACCACCGTCGGCTGGGCTGAGTTGGGTTATCAAGCAACGGGTTTCGGGAAACTGACTCTGCGCAATCCGGGTTCCGAACCGACTCGACTGCTACTTCTCGGCGGTAAACCGTTGGGAGAGCAAGTCATCATGTGGTGGAACTTCATGGGCCGTACACACGAAGAGATCGTCGAGTATCGACGTAAGTGGCAGGCCGAACTGGCCTCCGGATTCGACGTTAGCGTCCAGGATCAGCGTTTTGGTGTCGTGCCGGGATACGACGGTCCGGCGCTGTCGGCGCCCGAGTTGCCGAACAGTACGTTGCGGCCCCGAGGTTAGTCGCGCAACATGATGACGCTGACCGTTCCCTGACCTGCGGCGCACAGGGTTTTACTGCCGTCCTCGGCTACTGCGAAAATGTCGCAGCGGGCGAGGGCCTGGGATCTGCTCTTGCTGTTCATGCGCGCCCGCGCCCGGAGCAGTGCTCCGCGCGCGGGACGCAGGTAACTGATGGTGAATTCTGCGGTGACGATGCTGGACCCGAGGACGCTACCGGCCGCGAAGGTCAGGGGCGCTGAACGGTTCAGCTGCCAGGACCTGTTGCGCCAGTTCGAGTTTTGCAGACATCGATCAGGCCTGCTCGATGTCCTGGTGGGCCTTGGCGAGCATCAAGTAGCCGGCGCCGTTGGCGGTGATACCGGCCTTTTCGCCTTCGGAGAGTTCACGTTTGACCTTGGCGGGCACTCCGGCGACCAGTGATCCAGGCGGGATTTGCATCCCCTGAGACACGACAGCACCGGCCGCAATCAGTGATCCCGAACCGATGTATGCGCCGTTGAGCACCACGGCACCCATGCCGACGAGAACGTCGTCTTCGACGGTGCACCCGTGCAGCACTGCGTTGTGGCCGACCGAGATTCGCTCGCCCAGCACTGCGGGGAACGTCGGGTCGGCGTGCACGGTGCAGTTGTCCTGAATGTTGGTGTCAGCGCCGATGGAGATCGATTCTGCGTCGCCGCGGATAACCGCGCCGTACCAGATGCTGGCTCCCGCAGCGATGGTCACAGCGCCGACAACGGTGGCGTTGGGCGCGATGAACGCGCTTTCGTCGATCTGCGGGGTGTTACCGAGAACGGTGGCGATGATCGGGTTGGTCATGGTTCTCCTGTGCGTTGGAATGACGTGCTCTGACGGTACCTGGACTATTTCGGTGTGGGTTTTCGATTCATGACGACCGTCCCGACACCCGCGGTCACCACCAGTCCGATGGCGACGAGTGTGAACGCATCGAGCGTTTGCCCGATCACGAGGACTCCGGCCAGTGCCGCCGCTGCCGGTTCGAGGGCGATGAGGACCGCGAAGACTTTCTTGGCCAATGATCGCAACGCCCACATTTCCAAGCTGTACGGGATGACGGACGAGAGGATGGCGACGGCCGCGCCGGCGGCGAGCATCCTCGGATCCAGCAGTTCACTCCCGCCGGAGACGACGCCGAAGGGGAGCGTCAATACCGCCGCGACGATGCTTGCGCCCGCCAACCCGTCGGCGCTCGGGAGCGTCGCTGCCAGGTGAGAGCCGGCCACGATGTAGCCGGCCCACGCGGCAGCGGCGATCAACGCGAACATCACCCCGATCGGGTCCAAACCGGATTCGCCGTGATCGCCCAGCCCCAGCAGCAACACTCCGCCGAAGGCGAGCAGCACCCATGCTCCGTCGGCCCACCGACGAGACAGAACTGCGGCCAGGGTGAGCGGTCCGAGGAACTCGATGGTGACGGCGGTGCCGATAGGCACCGTCTCGAGGGCGAGGTAGAAGGCACCGTTCATCACGGCGAGGGCGATGCCCAGCGCGAAGATACCCTTGCGCTGTCGGTTCGACCACCGGCTCCATCGCGGGCGGACGACGACGCCGAGGATGATCGCGGCGATCGTCAGTCGCAGCGTCGTGGCGCCGGCAGGTCCGATCTGCGAGAACAGTGTCGTCGCGAATGCCGCTCCGAACTGGAGCGACAGTATCGAGGTGAGGACTGCGCCGACTGGCAGTAGCTGACTGCCGGTCTTCATTCTCCGGTGAACTCAGGACTACGACGTTCGAGCATGGCCGCGACGGCTTCGTGGTGATCGCGGGTGTGATGGGCGATCGACTGCATGGCGGCCGAGAGTTCGAGCAGGCTCTCGAGGCTTTGGTGCTGGCCCTCGCGAAGCAGTTTCTTGGTCATCCGGAGTACCTGCGGGGGATTGGCCGCTACCCGCGCTGCCAGGGCATGCGCTGCGGAGAGCAATTCCTCGGGCTCGGTGACCTGCGAGACCAGCCCCCAGTCGAGTGCCTTCGCCGCATCGATCGGTTCGCCGGTGAATGCCATCTCGGCGGCGCGAGCGTTGCCGATCGCGCGGGGGAGCAGCCACGCTCCGCCGTCGCCGGGGATGAGTCCTACCTTGACGAAGCTCTCGGCGAAGACCGCCGCCGTCGACCCTATGCGGAGGTCGCACATGAGCGAGAGATCGCAGCCCGCTCCGATGGCAGGTCCGTTGACGGCTGCGATGGTCGGCACCTCACACGTGTACAGCGCGAGTGGAATGCGCTGGATGCCATGCCGGTAGCCCTGGCGGATCTCGCCGGGCGCGCCACCGAACATGCCTTCCTTGTCTCGCATGTGTTTGACGTTGCCACCGGAGGAGAAGGCTGACCCGGCTCCCGTGAGGATGACTGCGCGCACACTCTGATCTCGGTTCACCGCGGTGACCGCGTCTTCGAGAGCTTCGATCATGTCGATCTCGGAGATCGCGTTGCGGGTGTCCGGACGATTGAGGGTCCACGTAACCACATCGCCGGTTCGCGAGATCAGTACGGCGTCGCTCATGGGTGCTCCTGGTAGTCGATGGCGGTTGAGCTCAGTCTCTCACCACAAGAATTCGCAATAACAATCATTCGTGCTTGATTTTTATGGGTGCGAGTGTGATGCTGGTCGCATGGCCGAACTTCAGACGTTCATCGATGACTTGCGGGCCGAAGGCGAGAGCCTCGATGCCCTGGTTGCAGATCTGCCCGAGGAGAAGTGGGCGACACTGACGCCTGCGGAAGGGTGGACAATCGCGCATCAGATTGGGCACCTGCACTGGACGGACAGTGCCGCGATCCTTGCGATTACCGACCCGGACGGGTTCGCGGAGCAGTTGAAGGCGGCATTCGTGAATCCGGCGGGGTTCGTCGACGACGGGGCGGCCGAGCAGGCTGCCCGCCCGCCTGCGGAGTTGCTGGCCGATTGGCGAGCGGGGCGCACTGCTCTCGTCGAGGCGCTGACCGCAGCGCCGGCCGGCACCAAGTTTCCCTGGTACGGCCCGCCCATGGGCGGAGTCTCCATGGCAACCGCGCGGTTGATGGAGACGTGGGCACACGGACAGGACGTCGCCGATGCCCTTGGCGCCGAACGCGCCCCGACGGCGCGCATCAAGAACATCGCTCACCTGGGTGTGCGGACGCGGAACTTCGCGTACTCGGTCAATGAAAAGACGCCGCCCGCCGAGGATTTCCGGGTTGAGTTGACCGCGCCGGACGGGTCGCTTTGGACCTGGGGGCCGGAAGATGCGTCGCAGAAGGTGACCGGGTCGGCGTTGGACTTCTGCTTGCTGGTCACTCAGCGGGCCCATCGCGCTGATCTCGACCTGGTCGCCGTGGGTGCCGACGCAGACGAGTGGCTCGGGTTCGCGCAGGCGTTCGCGGGACCCAGCGGCGAGGGACGAGCTGCCGTTGGATCCGGCCGCGAGGGACGAGAAGCGGAGGTGGACAAATGAGTTCGGTACGGATCGGTAACTGTTCCGGCTTCTACGGCGACCGCGTCTCGGCGATGCGCGAGATGCTCGAGGGCGGCGAACTCGACTACCTGACCGGCGACTACCTGGCCGAACTGACGATGTTGATCCTCGGACGGGACCGGATGAAGGACCCGTCGCTCGGCTATGCGAAGACGTTCCTGCGGCAGGTGGAAGACACCCTCGGACTTGCGCTCGACAAGGGCGTGAAGATCGTCGCGAATGCCGGCGGTCTCAACCCGGCCGGACTGGCCGACGCGCTGCGCGAGGTCAACACCAAGCTGGGGTTGAACGCGAAGATCGCCCACGTCGAGGGCGACGATCTGGTCTCTCGGGCAGACGAACTCGGACTCGGCTCCCCGCTGACGGCCAACGCGTACCTCGGCGCCTGGGGCATCGTCGAAGCATTGTCGGCCGACGCCGATGTCGTGGTCACCGGACGTGTCACCGACGCGTCGGTGATCGTCGGTCCGGCCGCTCATCATTTCGGTTGGAAGCGAGATGATTTCGATCAGCTGGCCGGTGCTGTCGCGGCGGGCCACGTCATCGAGTGTGGAACCCAGGCCACCGGCGGCAACTACGCGTTCTTCACCGAGATTCCGAATCTGGGCCGTCCTGGCTTCCCGATCGCCGAGATCAACGCGGACGGATCTTCGGTCATCACCAAGCATGCCGGAACGGACGGCGAGGTGAGCGTCGGCACCGTGACGGCGCAGTTGCTGTACGAGATCACGGGTGGACGCTACGCAGGCCCGGACGTGACCACCCGCATCGACAACGCGGTGCTCACCCAGGAAGGCCCGGATCGGGTGCTGATCAGCGGCGTCACGGGAGAGGCCCCGCCGCCGCAGTACAAGGTCTCGCTGAACACGCTGGCCGGGTTCCGTAACGAGGCCACTTTCATTCTCACCGGTCTCGACATCGGGGCCAAGGCTGATCTGGCGAAGACTCAACTCGAATCCTGGCTGACGAAGAAGCCTGCCGAACTGGTCTGGACTCTCGCTCGCACGGATCACCCGGATTCCGACACCGAGGAAACCGCGAGTGCGTTACTGCGCTGCGTGGTTCGCGATTCCGACCCCAAGGTGATCGGTCGTCCCTTCTCTGCGGTTGCGGTGGAAATGGCGCTTGCCAGTTACCCAGGCTTCTCGCTGACCGCTCCGCCGAGCAACGGCCAACCGTACGGGGTGTTCACCCCCGGCTACGTCGACGCGGGATCGGTGCCTCACGTTGCCGTACTTCCAGACGGCACTCGCGTGGACATCGCTCCTTCGGCGCTGACGCAGGACCTCGAACCGGTCGACGAACCCGAGCGGCCGCAGCCCTTGCCGCCTCAGTCTTCGCTCTCGGTGCCGCTCGGCACTATCGCCGGTGCGCGCAGTGGAGACAAGGGTGGAAACGCCAACGTCGGAGTCTGGGTTCGCACAGACGAGCAGTGGAAGTGGTTGGTGCACACTCTGACCGTCGAAATGCTCAAGGAACTGCTACCGGAAGCAGCAGACCTGAACGTCACTCGCTACCAGCTGCCGCACCTTCGTGCCGTCAACTTCGTGATCGAGGGAATTCTCGGTCAGGGTGTGGCCTCGCAGGCGCGGTTCGATCCGCAGGCCAAGGGAATTGGTGAATGGCTGCGCTCGCGCCACATCGACATCCCGATTTCGCTACTCCCCGTAACTGACGAGAAAGAGGATTCACGGTGACCGTGTGGACCACACCGGAAAGGCTTGCGCTTCGCGAGACCGTACGCGGATTCGTGAACCAGGAGATTCTGCCGCATCTGACGCAGTGGGAGCGCGACGGCGAGATTCCGCGCGAATTGCACCGCAAGGCAGGCGCTCTCGGCCTCCTCGGGGCCAGTGCGCCCGAATCGGCGGGCGGTGAGGGCGGCGACGCCGTCGACTCCATCGTGATCTGTGAGGAGATGCATCAGGCTGGTGCGTCGGGCGGGCTGTTCGCCTCGCTGTTCACCTGCGGCATCGCGGTGCCGCACCTGATCGCGGCCGGCGACGAGGCGCAGATCGAGAAGTGGGTCAAGCCGACCCTGCGCGGCGACAAGATCGGCTCGCTCGCCATCACCGAACCCGGCGGAGGCAGCGACGTCGGACACCTGACAACCACAGCCAAGCGCGACGGCGACCATTACGTAGTCAACGGCGCGAAGACGTTCATCACCTCCGGTGTTCGCGCAGACTTCGTCGTCACTGCCGTGCGTACCGGTGGCCCTGGCGCGGGTGGCGTCTCGCTGCTCGTGATCGAGAAGGGCACACCGGGATTCACGGTCTCGCGCAAACTCGAGAAGATGGGCTGGCGTGCATCGGATACCGCGGAGCTGTCCTTCGTCGACGCCCGGGTTCCGGTGGAGAATCTGGTCGGGGCAGAGAACAGCGGCTTCGCGCAGATCGCGCAGGCCTTCGTTTCCGAGCGCGTCGCCCTCGCTGCGCAGGCGTATGCCAGTGCCGAGCGATGCCTCGAGTTGACCCTCGAATGGTGCCGCGCCCGCGAGACTTTCGGACGCCCACTGATCAGTCGGCAGGCAGTGCAGAACACCGTCACCGAGATGGCCCGCAAGATCGACGTCGCCAAGGTGTACACGCACTCGGTGATCGAGCGGTACATGGCCGGTGACGGCGATCTGATCGCCGAGGTGTGCTTCGCCAAGAACACGGCGGTCGAAACGGGTGAATGGGTTGCGAACCAAGCCGTTCAGCTGTTCGGCGGCCTCGGATACATGCAGGAAAGTGAAGTGGAGAGGCAGTACCGGGACATGCGAATTCTGGGAATCGGTGGCGGAACCACCGAAATCCTCACCGGCCTCGCGGCCAAGCGATTGGGGTATCAGTCATGAGTGTCATTCGGTCAACACTGGACACCAACTCCGAGGTGTACCAGACCGCAACATCGACCATGAACACCAAGCTCGCCGAGATCGAGGTCGAGCACGCCAAGGCGTTGGCGGGCGGTGGCGAGAAGTACACCGAGCGTCACCACAAGCGGGGAAAGCTCCTGGCACGCGAGCGGATCGAGCTTCTGCTCGATCAGGATTCACCGTTTCTCGAACTGTGCCCCCTCGCTGCGTGGGGGAGTGACTTCCCGGTCGGCGCCAGCACCGTGGTCGGTATCGGCGTCGTCGAAGGTGTCGAATGCCTGATCGTCGCCAACGATCCCACGGTGCGCGGTGGCACCAGCAATCCGTGGACGCTGCGTAAGGGATTCCGCGCGAACGACATCGCGATGCAGAACCGCCTTCCCGTCATCTCACTGGTCGAGTCCGGCGGTGCAGACCTGCCGACGCAGAAGGAGGTGTTCATTCCCGGTGGCCGCATGTTCCGCGATCTCACTCAGCTCTCCGCCGCCGGAATCCCCACCATCGCACTGGTCTTCGGTAATTCCACTGCCGGAGGGGCGTACATCCCGGGCATGTCCGACCACGTCGTGATGATCAAGGAACGCTCCAAGGTGTTCCTCGCAGGCCCGCCGCTGGTCAAGATGGCCACCGGTGAGGAATCCGACGACGAGGCACTCGGCGGCGCCGAAATGCACGCTCGCAAGTCCGGCCTGGCCGACTACTTCGCCGCCGACGAGCAGGACGCGATCCGCATCGGGCGCTCGATCGTCAAGCGGCTCAACTGGACCAAGAAGGGGCCGGCACCCCGCGCCGAGATCATCGAACCGCTCGAGGATCCGGAAGAGTTGCTCGGCATCGTTCCGGCCGACCTGAAGATCCCGTTCGATCCGCGTGAGGTCATCGCCCGTATCGTCGACGGTTCTGACTTCGACGAGTTCAAGCCGCTCTACGGTTCCTCTCTCGTGACCGGCTGGGCGGAGCTGAACGGCTACCCGATCGGCATCCTGGCCAACGCACGTGGAGTGCTCTTCAGCGAGGAATCCCAGAAGGCCACGCAGTTCATCCAGCTCGCCAACCGTTCCAACACGCCGTTGCTGTTCCTGCACAACACCACCGGCTACATGGTGGGTAAGGAATACGAGGAGGGCGGCATGATCAAGCACGGATCGATGATGATCAATGCGGTTGCCAACTCCAAGGTTCCGCACATCTCGATCCTGCTCGGAGCGTCGTACGGCGCCGGTCACTACGGCATGTGCGGACGGGCGTTCGATCCGCGATTCCTCTTTGCCTGGCCCAGTTCCAAGTCCGCCGTCATGGGTGGTGCGCAGCTCGCCGGCGTCATCTCCATCGTGGGACGCGCTGCTGCCGAGGCCCGCGGCCAGGTTTTCGACGAGCAGGCTGATGCCGGCATGCGCGCGATGATCGAGAACCAGATCGAGGCCGAGTCACTTCCGATGTTCCTGTCCGGGCGTCTCTATGACGACGGCGTCATCGATCCCCGAGACACCCGCACCGTGGTGGGAATGTGCCTGTCGGCCATTGCCACTGCCCCGATCGAAGGCACCGAAAACTTCGGCGTCTTCCGTATGTGAGGCACGCCGTGACAATCACTTCTGTACTGGTCGCCAATCGTGGCGAAATCGCCCGCCGTGTATTTGCAACCTGCCGCAAGAACGGAATCGGCACGGTCGCGGTATTTTCCGACGCAGATGCCGACAGCCCGCACGTCGCCGAAGCCGACGCCTCGGTCCGGCTGCCGGGTAACACGCCTGCCGAGACCTACCTGCGGGGCGAGTTGATCATCGCCGCTGCGAAGGCTTCGGGCGCCGACGCCATTCATCCCGGATACGGATTCCTCTCCGAGAACGCGGAGTTCGCGCGCAGCGTCATCGATGCCGGGCTGACGTGGATCGGCCCGCCTGTCGAATCCATCGAGCTCATGGGGTCGAAGGTCGAGTCCAAGAAGATCATGGACGCCGCCGGAGTGCCGGTGCTCTCCGAACTCGATCCCGCCGCGGTGACCGACGCTCATCTGCCAGTGCTGATCAAGGCGTCGGCGGGCGGTGGCGGACGCGGAATGCGTGTCGTTCGTGAATTGTCGGCGCTGGACGGCGAACTGGAAGCGGCGCGGCGTGAGGCGCAGTCCGCCTTCGGTGACCCGACGGTCTTCTGTGAGCGCTACCTCGAGACCGGTCGTCACATCGAGGTCCAGGTGATGGCCGACCGGCACGGCGGCGTGTGGGCGGTGGGGGAGCGCGAGTGCTCGATCCAGCGTCGGCATCAGAAGGTGGTCGAAGAGGCACCGTCGCCGCTCGTGCAGCGCATCCCCGCCATGCGCGACAAGCTGTTCGACGCCTCGCGGCTCGCCGCCAATGCCATCGGCTACGAAGGCGCGGGAACCGTCGAGTTCCTCGCCGATGAAAAGGGCGACTTCTTCTTCCTGGAAATGAACACCCGTTTGCAGGTGGAGCACCCGGTCACCGAGTGCACCACCGGGCTCGATCTGGTGGAACTGCAATTGCAGGTGGCTTCGGGTGACACGCTGCCGGACGAGCAGCCGGAGATCCGCGGACATTCGATCGAGGTGCGCCTGTACGCCGAGGATCCCGCCAAGAACTGGCAGCCACAGAGCGGAACCGTTCACCACATCGAGTTGCCCGGTGACGTGGCAGAATTCAGTGTTCTGCGCGAGCCGGGCGTTCGGCTCGATTCCGGCGTCGTTGACGGCAGTGTTGTGGGCGTCCACTACGATCCGATGCTGGCCAAGGTCATCTCGTATGCGCCGACCAGAACGGCAGCTGCGCGGCTACTCGGATCGACGCTGGCGCGCACCAGGATTCACGGCCTGCGTACCAACCGGGACCTGCTCGTCAACGTCCTGGGCCACCCGGCCTTCATTGCGGGAGACACCGACACGGCGTTCTTCGAGACCCACGGCCTCGAGAAACTGTCAACGCCTCTGGCCGACGTCGATGCCGAAAGGCTCTCGGCGCTGGCGGCTGCACTTGCCGATGCCGCGCACAACCGGGCGTCGGCTCGTGTCATCGGCCGCTTGCCCAGCGGGTGGCGCAACCTCCCGTCGCAGCCGCAGAGCAAGAGCTATTCCACTGCGTTTGGCGACTACGACGTCCGATACTCCCTGAGCCGAAGCGGGGTGCTGAGCGCAGAAGGCTTCGACGACGTGAGCCTGGTATCGGCAACTGCTGCCCGAGTCGTACTCGAGCAGGGCGGAGTTCGGCGTTCGTTCGACGTGGCTGCCTACGGGAGTGAGATTTTTGTCGACTCCTCGCTCGGACCCGTCGCGTTGACGGCAGCACCGCGCTTCGTGGATCCGTCAGCAGAAGTCGCCGCCGGTTCGTTGCTCGCTCCGATGCCGGGATCGGTCATCCGCCTCGGTGCCGCACTCGGTGACACCGTCACCGCCGGCCAGCCGATTCTGTGGCTCGAGGCCATGAAGATGGAACACACCGTCACCGCGCCGACTGCCGGTGTCCTGGTGGAACTTCCGGTCGCCGTCGGCCAGCAGGTCGAGGTCGGATCGGTACTCGCACGTGTGGAAGAACCCGCTACAGAAGAGGAAGCATGATGAGTTTCATCGAAACCGAAGAGCAGAAGGAACTGCGGGCATCCGTTTCCAAACTGGGTGAGCGCTTCAACTACGTCGACTACGTGCTGCCCAAGGCACGCAAGGGTGAGCCGCTCACCGAATTGTGGAACGAGGCGGGCAAACTCGGATTCCTGGGCGTCAACCTGCCGGAGGAATACGGCGGCGGCGGTGCGGGTATCTACGAACTCGCGCTGGTGCAGGAGGAATTGGCGGCACAGGGTGCCGGTCTGCTCCTGGTTGTCGTCTCGCCGGCTATCTGCGGCACCATCATCGGCAAGTACGGCACGGCGGAGCAGAAGCAACAATGGCTACCCAGCCTCGCCGACGGCTCCAAGATCATGGCGTTCGGAATCACCGAGGCGGACGCTGGTTCCAACTCGCATCAGATCACGACGACTGCTCGGCGTGACGGAGAAGACTGGATCCTGAGCGGGAACAAGATTTACATCTCGGGTGTCGATCAGGCTGATGCGGTTCTCATCGTTGCGCGCACCGAGGACTCCAAGACCGGCAAGCTCAAGCCCGCTCTGTTCATCGTCCCCACGGATTCTCCCGGATTCGTGAAGACGCAGATGGAGATGGACATCATCGAACCGGACCACCAGTTTATCTTGTTCCTCGACGACGTGCGCCTGCCGGCCGACGCTCTGGTCGGTGAAGCTGATGCCGCCCTGATGCAGTTGTTCGCCGGCCTCAATCCGGAGCGCATTCTGGGTGCGTCGATGGCGATCGGTATGGGCCGTTACGCCCTCAACGCTGCGGTGAAGTTCGCCAACGAGCGAACGGTGTGGAAGACGCCGATCGGTGCGCACCAGGGTATTTCGCATCCTCTCGCGCAGGTGAAGATCGAACTCGAACTCGCCAAGCTGATGATGCAGAAGGCCGCGGTGCTCTACGACAGCGGTGACGATTTCGGTGCTGCCGAAGCCGCGAACATGGCGAAGTACGCGGCCGCCGAGGCCAGCATCAAGGCACTCGATCAAGCGATTCAGACGCACGGCGGCGCAGGTCTGACGAAGGAATACGGACTGGCTGCCATGCTCGGCGCGGCACGTATCGCCCGCGTTGCCCCGGTCAGTCGCGAGATGATCCTCAACTTCGTCTCGCAGCATTCCCTCGGTCTGCCGCGGTCTTACTAGACGGTCTCACGAGAAAGGGCGAAGCATGACGGACGAGGACAAGCCATACGTACGGTACGAAGTAGCGGGCGGTGCGGCCACGATCACTCTCGACTCACCACACAACCGCAATGCGATCTCGGCGCGGTTGGTCACGGAGTTGCAGGCTGGGCTGACGTCAGCGGCCGCCGATCCGGAAGTTCGAGCGGTGGTGCTCACCCACGGCGGTGGAACATTCTGTGCGGGAGCCGATCTCAGTGAGGCCTCCGGTTCGTCCGCATCACCGGAGGAGGCCGTCAAAGAGCGAGGGAGGGGAATGTTGACGCTCTTGCGCAGCATTCTCGAGCTTCCCAAGCCGGTGATCGGGCGGATCGACGGACACGTCCGGGCCGGAGGCATGGGTCTTGTCGGGGCGTGCGACATCGTCGTGGCCGGACCGGCGAGTACTTTCGCCGTGACGGAATCACGGTTGGGTTTGGCAGCGTCCATCATTTCGCTCACGGTCCTACCGAGGCTCGACCAACGATCTGCGAGCCGTTACCTGCTCACCGGAGAGAAGTTCGGCCAGCACGAGGCCGAATCCATCGGACTCGTCACCGCCGCGTCGCAGGACACGGGGGAGTCGATCACCGAACTACTCGGCACCTTGCGCCAATGTTCACCGCAGGGGCTGGCCGAATCGAAGTGGATCACGACGCGTTCGGTCCTGGCCGGATTCGACCGGGACGGCGAGGAGATGATCGCGCAGTCGGCTCGGCTGTTTTCGTCCGAGGAGGCTCGTGAGGGCATGATGTCTTTCTTGCAGAAGCGTCCAGCGGCCTGGGCGCAGTAGAAACTGCGCACTGGAACACAGAAGCACTGGAACACAGGAGTAGAAGGGATGGCGGCGCGATGACTCGAGAACCCAAGCAGGACCGAAGTCGAGTTACGCGCTCCCACCTGCTCGAAGTGACGGTGGAATGTCTCGCCGAACTCGGATGGAGCGCAACGACGATGAGCGTCGTCGCGCAGCGTGCCGGGGTGTCCAGAGGTGCGATGCAGCACCACTTCCCGACTCGCGAGGACCTCATCACCGCGGCGCTCGAGGTGATGTTCGACGCCCGGATGGATCAGGCACGAAAGGAATCGACCGATCTTCCGGTGGGAGCCGGACGAACCGAGGCGATCATTTCGCGGCTGGTCGAGTACTACACCGGGACCCTCTTCAAGGCAGCACTGCAGGTGTGGACGGCCGCCGCCTCCGACCCCGACCTGCGTGCCCGCGTGCTGCCCCTCGAGGAACGGTTCGGGCGCATCGCGCACCGGATGGCCGTCGAGAGTCTGGGTGTCGACGACTCCGATCCGGTGACGCACCGCCTGGTCCAGGCGACACTGGACCTCGCCCGAGGGCTGGGGCTGGCAGACGTACTCACCGACGACTCGCGCCGGCGCACCGAGGTGGTCAAACAGTGGGCGGCGCAATTGGATTCCACGCTGGTTCGGGTACCGGTCGCAACCCCCTGAATCGGTAGCGGCGCGTCCGCCGCCGCTGCGCGAGGCATGTACGTGGCGTGTGTCGGGGGCCACCGAGAAGTACAGTCGGCTCCATGGCCGCACGCACTCTCACTTCGATCGGGACTTCGGTATTGGTCTCGGCTGCCGTGCTCTCGGCGGTGGTCGGCTGCAGCTCTGACGACGGGTCTGCCGATCGGCCGGGCGACGGCGCCACTTCGCCGGCGCTCGCACCCACCGATCCCGGTCCGATGTTCGCCGAATGCGGCTCGGTGACCGACGAAGAAGTTGTCAACGCCTTCAATCTCGGCACTTTTGCGACGACGACGCGCAACGGCGTCGGTTGCCAATGGGAGGTCGCCGGTTCGAATGGCCCGAGCGTCAGTTTCTCCTGGTACCGCGGAAGCCCGATCGGCCGTGAACGGGCAGGGTCCGACCTGCTCGGACGTCCCGCTGACGACATCACGATCGGTGGTCACCAGGGCTTCATCGCGTCCACAGCGGGTTCGTTGTGCGAGCTGGGTATCGCCTTCGGCGGAGACTTTGTGCACTGGTCGATCACCTACGGCTTGTTGCCTCCGACCACTGATCCGTGCGCGGTGGCACGGGATCTGATGGAAAAAACAGTTTCGAGGGCACAGTGAAGGGCGTAAGGATCGGACTCGCCCTGGTGGGGTCGATGGTTCTACTCACGGGCTGCGGCTCGGTGGTCACCGGGACTCCCCGCGCGGAGGGCAGTTACCGCGGTAGTGACAGCCAGGAATTCGCGAACGTCCTCCAAGAATGCGAAGCGGTCACCGACGAGCAGATCGCCGGCGCCGTGGGTGCCGACGCCGTCGGGCGTGGGTTCTTCGGCGCTATCTGCCGTTGGGACGGCATCGGGGCCGCGGGTCCGATCAAGATCACCTTCAATTGGTTCGAGACGGGCACCCTCGATCACGAGCGCGCTGCATTCGAACATCTGGGATACGTGGTGGCGAAGATCGACATCAACGGCAGTGGCGGGTACCAGGTCCGCCAGCCGGCCGATCCGCAGAGTTGCGGGGTGAGCGCGAGCGCACCGGCCGGGGGAGTGTTCGGGTGGTGGGTCACCGAGCCGCAAGGCGGAGCGGATCCGTGCGAGGCTGCGGCAAAGCTCGGTGGGTTGACGTTGAACCGGAGCATCTGAGCGCGACCGGTCTGACTGCCTGGTCCAGCTGTGCGGTCTGCGCATGCGGCCAGAGTGTCTGGTCAGAGCATGAGGTCACTATCACCGAGGCCTCGCTTTGACCTTGTGGCGCGCCGACAGGTATCGTTATGGGTCGTGTCCGGCATGCCCGGGCCGATCTGTGTGCCTAGCTAGGTATTGCCGTGCGCGCGTTCGAGCAGAATTTGCTGATGAACGAGCATCCGGCTGCCTGTGTGGGGGTATGCGACACGCCCGACCTCGGGGGTGGTGCATGGCGCGAAAGTGCTGAGTACAGACTCTGAGGTGGGTGAGGAGCAGCAGCTCTCTTGCTCCAACTGCTAGATCCCTAATTTCAGAACAGCCACGTTTTCGAACGGCCCGAGTTCGCTCGAGCAGTCTGTTCGTCACAAGAAAGCCGGTAAATGCCAACCATCAACCAGCTGGTCCGCAAGGGTCGCCGCGACAAGACCGCCAAGGTCAAGACGGCAGCCCTCAAGGGCAGCCCGCAGCGTCGTGGCGTGTGCACTCGCGTGTACACCACCACCCCCAAGAAGCCGAACTCCGCGCTCCGTAAGGTCGCACGTGTTCGCCTCACGACTTCGGTCGAGGTCACCGCGTACATCCCCGGCGAAGGTCACAACCTTCAGGAGCACTCCATGGTGCTCGTCCGTGGCGGTCGTGTGAAGGACCTCCCGGGTGTCCGTTACAAGATCATCCGCGGCTCCCTCGACACCCAGGGTGTCAAGGGTCGCAAGCAGGCACGCAGCCGCTACGGCGCCAAGAAGGAGAAGAGCTAATGCCACGTAAGGGCCCCGCTCCGAAGCGCCCGCTCATCAACGACCCGGTTTACGGCTCCCCGTTGGTGACGCAGCTCGTCAACAAGATCCTGCTGGACGGCAAGAAGTCCACCGCAGAGCGAATCGTGTACCAGGCTCTCGAGCAGGCACGCGAGAAGACCGGCACCGATCCGGTCGTCACCCTCAAGCGCGCCCTGGACAACGTCAAGCCTGCACTCGAGGTTCGTAGCCGCCGCGTCGGTGGCGCTACCTACCAGGTGCCGGTCGAGGTTCGTCCCGGTCGTTCCACCACGCTGGCACTGCGCTGGCTGGTCACCTTCTCGCGTGCACGTCGTGAGAAGACCATGGTCGAGCGTCTCGCCAACGAGCTCCTCGATGCCAGCAATGGCCTCGGTGCAGCTGTGAAGCGTCGCGAAGACACTCACAAGATGGCCGAAGCCAACAAGGCATTCGCCCACTACCGCTGGTGATGTAAAGCGTCGGAGCAACTGCCATCGGGTGGGGCTCCGACGCTTGTCGCCGTTGGCGAACCTGATCATCTCGCCGGTTTCCGGACGCAGGTGGCCAGGTGCGCCTCGGCAGAGACATAATTGAAAGACCATGGCCTTGACGGTGGAACACACCGGATACGGCCGACACCCGAAAACCAAGCAACGAGCGGGGAAGAAACCTGTGGCACAGGAAGTGCTGACTGACCTGAACAAGGTCCGCAACATCGGCATCATGGCGCACATCGATGCCGGCAAGACCACCACCACCGAGCGCATCCTGTTCTACACCGGTGTCAATTACAAGATCGGTGAGACGCACGACGGTGCGTCGACGACGGACTGGATGGAGCAGGAGAAGGAACGCGGCATCACGATCACGTCTGCCGCCGTGACTTGCTTCTGGAACAACAACCAGATCAACATCATCGACACCCCCGGCCACGTCGACTTCACGGTCGAGGTGGAGCGGTCGCTGCGCGTGCTCGACGGCGCAGTTGCTGTCTTCGACGGTAAGGAAGGTGTCGAGCCGCAGTCCGAGCAGGTTTGGCGTCAGGCTGCCAAGTACGACGTTCCGCGCATCTGCTTCGTCAACAAGATGGACAAGATGGGCGCGGACTTCTACTTCACAGTCCAGACGATCATCGACCGTCTCGGCGCGAAGCCGCTCGTTCTCCAGCTGCCCATCGGCGCTGAGGACGACTTCGACGGCGTCGTCGACCTGGTCGAGATGCGTGCCATCACCTGGCGCGGCGTAGTTCCGACCGGTGCACTGCCGACCATCGAAGAGATCCCCGCGGACCTCGTCGAGAAGGCTGCAGAGTACCGCGAGAAGCTGCTCGAAACGGTTGCCGAGTCCGACGAAGCTCTCATGGAGAAGTACTTCGGCGGCGAAGAGCTCACGGTCGAGGAAATCAAGGGCGCCATCCGCAAGATGACGGTTGCTTCCGAGCTGTACCCGGTCATCTGTGGCTCCGCGTTCAAGAACAAGGGCGTTCAGCCCATGCTCGACGCGGTCATCGACTACCTCCCCAATCCGCTGGACATCGGCGAGGTTGTCGGACACAAGCTCGGTGACGAAGAAGTAGAGATCACTCGCAAGCCGAGCAAGGAAGAGCCGTTCGCGGCCCTTGCCTTCAAGATCGCTGCTCACCCGTTCTTCGGCAAGCTGACCTTCGTTCGTGTGTACTCCGGCCGTCTCGACCCGGGTCAGCAAGTGCTCAACGCGACCAAGGGCAAGAAGGAGCGCATCGGAAAGCTCTTCCAGATGCACGCCAACAAGGAGAACCCGGTAGACGAGGCCGTAGCCGGTCACATCTACGCCATGATCGGTCTCAAGGACACCACCACCGGTGACACCCTGTGCGATCAGGCGAACCCCATCGTCCTCGAGTCGATGTCGTTCCCGGCGCCGGTCATCCAGGTCTCCATCGAGCCCAAGACCAAGTCCGACCAGGAAAAGCTGGGTGTCGCCATCCAGAAGCTCGCCGAAGAGGATCCGACCTTCTCGGTCGAACTCGACGACGAGACCGGTCAGACTGTCATCGGCGGCATGGGCGAGCTCCACCTCGACATCCTCGTCGACCGCATGCGCCGCGAGTTCAAGGTCGAGGCCAATGTGGGCAAGCCACAGGTCGCCTACCGCGAGACCATCACCAAGAAGGTCGAGAAGCACGACTACACCCACAAGAAGCAGACGGGTGGCTCGGGCCAGTTCGCAAAGGTCATCATCGCTCTGGAGCCTTTCGTGGGCGAAGACGGTGCTACCTACGAGTTCGAGAACAAGGTCTCCGGCGGACGTATCCCGCGCGAGTACATCCCCTCCGTGGATGCCGGTGCGCAGGACGCGATGCAGTACGGTGTTCTCGCCGGCTACCCGCTCGTGAACCTGAAGCTGTCGCTGCTCGATGGTGCTTACCACGACGTCGACTCGTCGGAAATGGCGTTCAAGGTTGCCGGTTCGCAGGCACTGAAGGAAGCCGCCCGCAAGGCCGGCCCCGTCATCCTCGAACCCATCATGGCTGTCGAGGTCACTACGCCCGAGGACTACATGGGCGACGTGATCGGCGACCTCAACTCCCGCCGTGGCCAGATCCAGGCCATGGAGGAACGCAGTGGTGCCCGTGTCGTCAAGGCGCAGGTTCCGCTCTCGGAGATGTTCGGCTACATCGGTGACCTGCGGTCCAGAACCCAGGGTCGCGCGAACTTCTCCATGGTGTTCGATTCCTACGCAGAGGTCCCCGCGAGCGTTGCGAAGGAAATCATCGCCAAGGCGACGGGCGAGTAAGCACAGCGAGCTCCCCAGCCCGCGCCGGTAAGTGACCTCGGTTTCTTCCGGCACGAAGCACGACCAAGTAACAACCAACCGCACTGCTGCATACGGCAAGCAACAACAGTCCAGGAGGACACAAAGTGGCGAAGGCGAAGTTCGAGCGGACGAAGCCGCACGTGAACATCGGCACCATTGGTCACGTCGACCACGGCAAGACCACGACGACGGCGGCCATCACCAAGGTTCTCGCGGATGCATTCCCCGACCTGAACGAGGCTTCGGCCTTCGATCAGATCGACAAGGCTCCCGAGGAAAAGGCTCGTGGCATCACGATCAACATCTCGCATGTTGAGTACCAGACGGAAAAGCGCCACTACGCGCACGTCGATGCACCGGGTCACGCCGACTACATCAAGAACATGATCACCGGCGCAGCTCAGATGGACGGCGCTATCCTCGTCGTCGCAGCTACCGACGGCCCGATGCCCCAGACGCGCGAGCATGTCCTGCTCGCTCGCCAGGTCGGCGTTCCTTACATCCTCGTCGCCCTGAACAAGGCCGACATGGTTGACGACGACGAGATCCTCGAGCTCGTCGAGATGGAGGTCCGCGAACTGCTGGCCGCTCAGGAATTCGACGAGGAAGCCCCCGTCATTCCGATCTCGGCACTCAAGGCACTTGAGGGTGACCCGAAGTGGACGCAGTCCATTCTCGACCTGATGGCTGCTGTCGACGAGTCCATCCCGGACCCGGTCCGCGAGACGGACAAGCCCTTCCTCATGCCCGTCGAGGATGTCTTCACGATCACCGGCCGTGGCACCGTTGTCACCGGTCGTATCGAGCGCGGCTCGGTCAACGTGAACGAGGAGGTGGAGATCGTCGGCATCAAGGAGACCTCCACCAAGACCACCGTCACGGGTATCGAAATGTTCCGCAAGCTGCTCGACTCGGGCCAGGCCGGCGACAACGTCGGACTGCTCGTTCGTGGCATCAAGCGTGAAGATGTCGAGCGTGGACAGGTTGTCGTCAAGCCGGGCACCACGACTCCCCACACGGAGTTCGAGGGCCAGGCATACATCCTGTCGAAGGACGAGGGCGGCCGCCACACCCCGTTCTTCAACAACTACCGCCCGCAGTTCTACTTCCGTACCACGGACGTTACGGGCGTCGTGACGCTGCCTGAGGGCACCGAGATGGTCATGCCCGGTGACAACACCGAGATGTCCGTCAAGCTCATCCAGCCTGTCGCCATGGACGAGGGCCTGCGCTTCGCAATTCGCGAAGGCGGCCGTACGGTCGGCGCCGGCAAGGTTGCCAAGATCATCAAGTGAGACTCTTGTCTCGCTAGCTGATTCACAGCACTAGAAAAGGCGCTCATTCCCTTCGGGGAGTGAGCGCCTTTTCTGTGTCTGTTATCAAGTGGTCTGTGATCAGGTGCCTGTTTGCTTCTTACCTACTTGGTGGCTTCGACCCGGTCGAGATGCAACAGAACCTGCACTGCGACGGGTGAGCCGTCGAGGCTTCGCCTGGTTGCGCCGGCGATGCGTTCGGCCGAAGCGGTGAACCCGGCGACGTCGATCGCCGGGTCTGCGGTGACGACAATCGACAGCGTCGGCAGGCCGCGATCGATCGTCGCTTTGCTCCTGGTGCTTCGCACGCCGCTCAGCTGGGCTAGTTCGACAGCTACACCGTCGGCAACGGGTCCGAGATCCACGCTGACGTCGGTACCGGATTCGTTGTGCCGCAATGTGACCGCGCTCGTTCGGCGCCGGCGAAGGTTCAGGTACAAAAGCCCGAAACCGGTAACGACGCAGAGAACAAAGGTGCCAGACAGGACCCAGTGCCACCAAGGCTGCTCCGGAAGGCCGAAGAGGACTTCCCGATCAAGTCGTGACACCCAGGTTCGAATCAGCGAGGCACCCGCGTCCCACGCGATGGCGTATGCGCCGGCCGCAAGCAGCGCGATTCCGACAATGAGGACGATGGTCCGATCGACCGCGGAGATCCAACGGTTCACGAGGCGTCCTTTCGTCGTACTGCAGCTTCTCTCACGACCACCGAAAGTTGCAGTGGCTGCTGCAGTATCGCGAGGTGAGGCCGGACTGCCGAATCGACGGCCGCGGCAAGTTGGGCGCGATCGCCACCGGTGGATTCGACGTGGACTTTGACGTGTTTGCGGTCGACGCTGGTGTGAGCCGAGCCGACGCCGGGAACGATCGCTGCGTGGCTACTGCACAGACGTGCGATGTCCGTCGGTCGCATCCATACCGTCGATGCGCCCGGGTTGCCCAGTGGGACATGGGTTTTAGCGCGGCGTTTGACCGCCGACATGATCAGGACCACACCTGCGACGATGGCAGCGATTGCCACTGGAAGCAGCCACGGTTGCCAGTGCAGGCGAGACGTCCATTCCACGGAGTTTCGGATCCAGGGGGCCGATTCGAAAGTTCCACGGTTGATGAACCATTCGCGAGAGACCACGAACGCGAGCGCGAGTAGGCCGCAGGCGATGACGACGGCGGAGACCGCGGCGGCCGGGTTCGCGGAGGGAACTCGCGGTGGAATTGGATCCGAGAGCGCCTCCTGTGCAGGGTCTTCCGCGATCTCGACGCCGGAAACGCAAGAATCGTCGGTGCCCTCGGTTGCCGCGATCATGACGTTCATGTCATGGAGGGGCAGGCCGGTCAGCGACTCGACGCTGCGTCCGACTTCCGCTCGCACGCGCCCGGTCAGTTCGGTGACCGAACACGGCCAGGACACGGCGAGAAAGAGGTTGATGGCGACGGCGTCGCTGCCCATCGAGATGTCGGCTCGCGGAAGGTCGCGTCCGGTCAGGCGGGTCAAACCGCCGGACTGGCGGACCACTCCGGGGACGTTTACCGCTGCGGCCGTGGCGATCTTGGCCATCGCCCGGTCCTTGATGACCAGCGAACCGCGTAGGCCGGGATCGTCTGCCGCGCTCGAATCAACTGGCTCAGCCACGGCCACGGCTTCGAAGGATCGCGCCGAGATCGAGATGTCCGTCGCGGTGTGCTCCGATCGCCATACCAGCGGCGCCGAGCAGGACTGCGAAGACGAATCCGCTGAATCCACCCATGATTCCGGCGAGCGCAAGGAGCAGACCGACCAGCAGTCCGACGGTGGTGCTGTTCATGTCAGTTCCCTTCTCGAATGTTCGGTGCAATTTCTGTGACTACACTCTCGGAGATATCCGGCAGGTACCCCGCTGTCGACAAGTCTCCGACGGTGACGTCGACCGGTACGTCGACCAACTGCGCCACCACAGCTCTGACGCGTTCGGCGACGCTGCGAACGTCGGCCGGGTAGTGAACGGAAATATGTACCGCACAGGAGTTTTCGTCGACGACGACGCCGGTGATTCGGCGTCCTGGGAGGTAGGTTCCCACCTCGCCGAACTGCCCGCCGTGCAGATCTGCCACTTCCGGGATCGCAAGAACTGCGTCGGCGACAACCTCGGCCGCGTCGATCTCGCGGCCGGCGTCGGCGGTACTCACTGAACCCTCGGCTTGGCTTCCGGATCGGTACTGCCGCCGCTCTCTGCATCCTCGAAGAGCATGACGTCGAAGACGGTGATGTTGACCTCGGTGACCTCGAGACCCGTCATGCTTTCGACTGCGGCAATGACGTTTCGGCGGATACCTACCGCCAGTTCGTGGAGTGCGACGCCGTACTCGGCGACAATTCCGATGTCGATGGCGGCTTGTTTCTCGCCCACCTCCACCGCCACGCCCTGGGCGTGGTTGACGCGGGCGCCCGGTATGCGGTCGCGAAGTGCCCCCACCGCACGCGCTGTGCCCCCGCCGACGTCGTACACGCCGTTGATCTCGCGGGTCGCGATACCGGCGATCTTGGCGACCACGGCGTCGGCGATGATCGTCTTGCCCTGGGTGCTGACTAGTTCGGCGCCACCGTCGGCGCCGAATCGGACGCTGTTCTTTTCACTGGAATCGCTGGTCATGGGGGCTCCCTGCTCATGTGTCAGTGCGTGCGTCTGAAGTACTTACAACTGTAGTGACTGGTAGGTGGCCATGCGGGATGCACCACACCTACTCCGGCATTTGGTATGGCAGAGTCGGAGGCAAATGGTGACGGCGTTCATAGTGGGCGCTGCAAGTGACGTGGGTCGGACAGGGTGGTACGTAGTGGCACGGATAGTGATCGTGGGTGCGGGTTTGTCGGGACTGCGGACCGTCGAGGAACTACGACGAGCGGGCTTCGACGGCGAGTTGACGCTCGCTGGTGGGGAAACGCATCTGCCCTACGACAGGCCTCCGTTGTCAAAGGAAGTGATCCGCGGTGACAAGGACGAGACAACACTGCGCCCGGCCGAGTTCTATGTCGAGAACAAGGTCGACCTCAAGCTCGGTTCGCCGGCAACCTCGGTGGACACTGCTGCGAAGTCCGTGGCGTTCGCCGACGGATCCACCCTGGACTACGACGAGTTGATCATCGCGACCGGACTGACTCCGCGTCGGATTGCCGGCCTTCCAGAGCTGTCCGGGGTGCACGTTCTGCGCTCCATCGAGGAGGCGTTGGCCCTTCGCGGCGACTTGGCTCCAGGCAAGCGCGCGCTGATCGTCGGGGCCGGCTTCATCGGCTGTGAACTGGCCGCGAGCATGAAGTCTCACGGCGTCGACGTCGTCCTGCTCGAACCCCAACCGACACCGCTGGCGTCGGTGCTGGGTCCTGTCGTCGGCGCCCTCGTCGAACGTCTGCACCGGAACGAGGGCATCGACGTCCGCGTCGGCACCGGCTTGACCTCGCTGTCCGGCGAGGGGGCGGTTGCCGCCGCGACCTTGAGCGACGGTTCGGAGATCCCGGTCGACGTGGTGGCGATCGGAATCGGTTCGGTGCCAGTCACGGGATGGCTCGACGGTTCGGGGATCGAACTCGACAACGGAGTGCTCTGCGACGGCGTCGGCCGCACCAGCACCGAACACGTCTGGGCGGTCGGCGACGTCGCGTCCTGGCAGATCGGTGATCGACGCAAGCGTGTCGAACACTGGACCAACGCGGGGGACCAGGCCAAGATCCTGGCAGGTGCGATCACCGGCACGGGTGATCCGGATGCGCCGGCGCAGGTTCCGTACTTCTGGAGCGATCAGTACGACGTCAAGATCCAGGCTCTGGGGACCGTCGCACCCACGGATACCGTTCACATCGTCAAGGACGACGGCTGCAAGTTCGTCGCCTACTACGAGCGCGACGGTGTGTTGGCAGCTGTCGTCGGCGGAGGTAGCGCGGGGGCCGTGATGAAGATGCGTGCAAAGATCGCGGCAGGCACGCCCATCTCGGACGTGTTGGAGTCCACACCAGCCTGAACGGATGAGGCAGGACCGGTTCCGAGACGATAGATTTGTGCGGTGATCGTTGCACTCATCGACTCGGGACTGGGCCTGCTCCCTACCTCTGCGTGGCTCAGACGCCTGCGCCCGGATCTCGATCTGGTGCTGTCCCTGGATCCGGACGGCGCCCCGTGGGGGCCCAAGCCAGAGCCGTGGGTCATCGACCGGGTCCTCGGTGCGGTGCGGCGGAGCCTCGATCGTGGAGCTCAGGTCATCGTTCTTCCATGCAATACCGCCAGCGTCACAGCGCTGCCGCACGTCCGCGAACTCGTCGGACCGCAAGTGCCCGTCATCGGAACCGTGCCTGCGATCAAGCCCGCTGCCGCCGCGTGCGATTCGGTGGCGATCTGGGCGACCGCCGCTACAACTGCCAGCCGGTACCAAGCCGATCTGATCGAGCAGTTCGGTAACGGCGCCAAGGTCGTCGGGGTGCCGTGCCACGGCTTGGCCGATTCGATAGATCTCGGTGATCGCGCAGCCGCACTTGCTGCCATCGATTCCGCGGTTGCCCGTACGCCCGACGACGTCAGCGGCGTTGTCCTCGGGTGCACTCACTACCCACTGCTCGCCGACGAAATCGCAGCGCGGTTGCCCGCCGGCGTCACACTCTTCGACAGCGCGGAAGCCGTTGCACGACAGACTTTGCGGCGGATCGACGGGCTCAGCGCCGCGGGCGTGGGATCGGGAACCGTCGAGGTATTTGTGAGCGGGCGGCCGGGCGCGCTACCGCCCAGCGCCGAAGCCTTCGACGCTGGGCGGTTGTTGGGCGCGATCAAAGCCTGACCGAGCCTGTAATCAGTAGGCGGCTACGCCGCTCTGTCAATGGGCGGCTACGCCGCCGTGACCCCCGTGATGCATCCGCGCACTCATCACCGGCATCGCACTCACCGCGACCACAACTGTCAGGACCCCGACCACCCAGGCTGTCCACGACGCACCGCGCAGAGCGTCGAAGCTCATGACCCAGGGTGAAATGAACATCAAGACGCCGAAAACGCCCATCGCGTAATCCGCCATGGCCATGTCCGGACGTGCCATGTGTGCCAGACCCGACAGTGCAACCAGGACACCCAGGACGACGAGTGACCACATTGCCCGATCGGTGGTGTCGAGCCACATCGGCGAGAGAGCCGCAAAGACGCCGAGAACCACCGCGACGGCATCTTGCATTCGATTCCACGACTTCATGACGAGACCTCCAAAGACGAGAGTGTGTCCACCTGTAGTACACGCCCGCGGAAGATCGAGATCAACTCTCCGCCAATTGCATTCGCGTTGCAGTTAGGGTCGATACGGAGGCTCGAATATCAAGATTTGTGACCATTCGTCCGGATTGCCACGAGCCCACGCGGTGCGCTTGCCGCGATATGTCCCGAGAGTGCCATGAGGGTGAGAGTGGTGAATGCGATAGCGGCGGTGATCATGGGTGGTCCTTTCACTGACTGTCCCCGAGTGTCGTCTGCCGACCTGTGGCCGAGCAGGGCACACGGTGTGAGAACGCTGAGAATCGAAGAGTCAGCACAGGCGACTCGTGAGAAGGTTCTGGGGTGACGCAATCGAGTGCCCAGGACGTGATCGAGCAGTTGGCCGATCTCGCCGATCCCGCCGATGCCGTCCACCTTCAGCGGTTCTTCAAGACGGGGCCGGGGGAGTACGGCGAGGGTGACGTCTTCATCGGAGTGCGAGTGCCGAAGACGCGTTCGGTGGTGAAGAAGCATGTGGGCCTCGCGTTGCCTCAGATACGCCTCCTTCTCGACAGCGACGTTCACGAGCACCGGTTGGCCGGGCTGCTGATCCTGGTCGCTCAATTCGAAAAAGTCAGTCGCCCAAAATTTTTCGACGACGAGAGTCGCGCCCGCATCGCCGACTTCTATCTCAGTGCTGTCGAGGACGGGCGGGTGAACAATTGGGATCTCGTGGATTCGTCCGCCGGACAGATCCTCGGCGGCTGGTTGTACGACCGAGATCGTCGGCTGATCTTCGAGCTTTCCGATTCGGGTGACCTGTGGCGACGACGGGTGGCGCTGCTGACGACCTACGGGTTCATTACTTGCGGCGACGCGTCGACCACCCTCGAACTCGCCGCGCAAGTTCTGGGTGATCGACGGGACCTGACCCAGAAAGCGATGGGCTGGATGCTCCGCGAGGTCGGCAAACGGGTGGATCGGGATTTGTTGACCGGGTTCCTCGACGCGAATGCAGCAGACATGGGACGCACGGCGCTGAGCTACGCGTGTGAACACCTGACCGCAGACGAGCGAGCACACTTCCGAGCGGCCCGCTAGCGAAGTATCGCTCGGAAGGTTGTGGGACGATTCTCGGTATGCCCGCCACCCGTGTCGAGGCGTCTCGAATTGTGACAATCGGTTCACTGATCGCTGCCGGCGTCGCAGCTCTGTGTTATCTCGTGTACTCCGTTCGAGCCGTCGAACCCGTCGATTTTCTCGTTTACCGCTACGCTGCCCAGGCGTTCGCAGCGGGATCGAACATCTACGAGGGCAATCTTGTCGGCCCGTTGATCGTCGACGAGGGTATGCCGTTCACGTACACCCCATTCGCGGTGATCTTCCTCTGGCCGACTGTTCTCTTCGACTGGTGGACTGCCTATCTGCTGTGGTCGGGCTTGTGCATCGCGGCGTTGGTGTGGACGGTTGCGAGGTTCACTCCCGCTCGCCTCCCGAAGCGGCCGCTCGTCATGGCGGCATTGGTCCTGGCCGTGTCGGTGACTCCCATCGTCAGTGCGCACATCTCCTTCGGCCAGGTGAACTTGGTGCTGATGGTGCTCGTACTGCTCGACGTGACTCGCCGGGAGGATTCGAGATTCGGCCGGTGGTTTCCGCGAGGACTGCTGATCGGCGTCGCGGCCGCGATCAAGCTGACTCCGGCTCTCTTCATCGTCTACTTCGTCGTCACGAAGCAGTGGCGACTCGCGATCTGGAGTTCGATCGGATTTGCCGCGGCGACTGCCGTCGCAACAGTGGTGGACCCGGCCGTCAGCTGGACCTTCTGGTCGGACGTCGTCTGGAACCTCAGTGACCGGGTGGATTTGAGCGGGCAGGCGATCGCGAGTGCCGGCAACAGTTCGCTGCAGGGCGGACTTGCCGCCCTGGGCACCTGGACGGCGTCTCTGGCGATGCCGCTGACCGTGCTGTGCGCGGTGGTAGCGCTCTGGATCGCCCGAGATGTCTATCGCGTCGGGCATGCGGTCGATGCGGCGTTGGTGATCGGATTGAGCGCGCCGATTATTTCGCCGATCAGCTGGATTCACCACTGGGTGTATCTCGTGCCTGCTGCCGTCACGGTTCTCTTTCGGCTTCGATCGCCGCTGCAGTTCGGTGCGGCCGCTCTGGGGTTGGCGCTCGTCTACTGCGGGCCGAGTATGGGACAGCAGTTCATCGAGACGTCGCCGCTCCTGCTGCCGTTGGGGTTGGTCCTTCGTGAGGGTTTCCTGATCGTGACCCTCGTACTGATTCTTGCGCTGTGGCGGTTGCCCACAACGGCGCCTGCGTGGGTTTCGGGGCGGGACTCAGAAGATGACTCGGGAGATGACTCGCGAGACTCGGAACATGACAAAGCCCCCGATTCCGCAGGGAATCAGGGGCCGTCATGCATCGAAGCAGGGTTTAGAACTCGATCTTCAGGTGATCGGTGATCGGCTTCGCCTGGCAACCGAGGATGTAGCCGTTCGCCACGTCCTCGGCGTCGAGGATTTCGGAGTTGTCCATCTGAACTTCGCCTTCGGTGACGGTGCAGGCACACGACCCGCACTCACCTTCCTGGCAGGAGTACGGAACGTCGAGGCCCTTGGCGAGCATGATGTCGACGAGCGTCTGCTTGCGCGGCCAGACGAGGGTGTGGGTTTCACCGTCCAGTTCGACTTCGACGGTTGCGGCGTCGGCTGCTTCTTCGTCGGACACCTCGGCTACCTCGACGTCACGGAACGGGTCGCCCGCGAGTGAATTGAAGACCTCGGCGTGAACCTGCGTGCGGGGCATCCCGGCTTCTGCCAGTGCCTTGTGGACGGCGTCCATGAAGGGGCCTGGACCGCACATGAAGGCCTCGTACGCGACAAATGGCTTGGCCAGTGTCGCCAACTGTGAGACGGCGGGGAGTCCCTGCACGGTTTCGATCCAGTGGACCACGGTGAGGCGGCCGGGGTGTTGCGCTGCCAACTCGCGCAGTTCGGCGCCGAAGATGACGGACTTTTCGTCGCGATTCGCGTAGATCAGCACGACGTTGCCGCTGCCCTGTGTGAGGGCGGACTTGAGGATCGAGATCACCGGAGTGATTCCGCTGCCTGCACCGAAGAGCAGGAAGTCGTGATCGAGCGACTTGGGCGTGAAGACACCTGACGGCGGCAGCACTTCGATGGTGTCGCCGACCTGGAGCTTGTCGCACAACCAGTTGGAGCCGTAGCCGTCGACGGTTCGCTTGACGGTCACTTTGGGGGCGTCGTCGGTGAAGGGCGAACTGGCCAGGGAGTAGCAGCGTGCGACCGAGCCGGTTTGATCGCTCGGGATGCGCAGGGTCAGGAATTGACCTGGCTTGTAGTCGAACTTGTCCTTCAGTTCTGTGGGAATCTCGAACACCAGCGACCGGGCGTCGGAAGTCTCTTCGATGACTCCGGACACGGTGAGTACCGCCGATCGCGAGCTGTGCGGTACCTCGACTGTCGTCATCGCGAAGCTAGTCCTCTCGTGAAGCTGGGTAAAGCGCAGGTCAGTGAAGTGCAACATCTAGAACGTGTTCTAGTTCAATGTTAGCAGTGATGAAAAGCTACTGGGGATCGTAGTCGCCGAGCAACACGTTCCCGATCAGCGGGAACCATGGCGGTCTGATCCGACCGTCCTGGCAGTCCGGGGTGGCGATCACCTGCCCGAACGGGCGGTTCGCGGGCGGCGTCCGGGCGGTTGAGCTGTCGAAGACTGTGCACGGGCTGTTTGTCGGTACACAGTGGGAGCCAGGTGAGACGCCGGTCACAAAGAATCGGCTCGAATCCCTCCCGCAGTCACATTCGTACACATCCCTGAGGAGATACCGATGGCTATCGAGCTCAACCAGATCTGGGACTTTCCCATCAAGGAGTTCCACCCCTTCCCCCGCGCCCTGATGGGTGTGGGCGCTCACGACATCATCGGGGTGGAGGCCAAGAACCTCGGCTTCAAGCGCACCCTTCTGATGACGACCGGTCTGCGCGGTTCGGGCATCATCGAGGAACTCGTCGGCAAGATCGAGTACCAGGGTGTCGAGGTCGTGCTCTACGACAAGGTCGAGTCGAATCCCAAGGACTACAACGTCATGGAGGCCGCGGCTCTCTACCAGAAGGAGAAGTGCGACTCGATCATCTCGATCGGCGGTGGTTCGAGCCACGACGCCGCCAAGGGCGCTCGCGTCGTGATCGCACACGACGGTCGCAACATCAACGAGTTCGAGGGCTTCGCCAAGTCCACCAACAAGGAGAACCCGCCGCATATCGCCGTATCCACCACGGCCGGAACGGGTTCCGAGACGTCGTGGGCGTACGTCATCACCGACACGTCGGACATGAACAACCCGCACAAGTGGGTGGGCTTCGACGAGGCGACCATCGTGACATTGGCGATCGACGATCCGCTGCTCTACTACACCTGCCCTCAGCACTTCACCGCGTACTGCGGCTTCGACGTACTCGCGCACGGCAGTGAGCCTTTCGTGTCTCGTCTCGATTTCGCGCCTTCGCTCGGTAACGCGATCTACTCGGTCGAGTTGGTCGCGAAGAACCTGCGCGAGGCTGTCTTCGAGCCGCGTAACCTCAAGGCTCGCGAGGGAATGATGAACGCGCAGTACATCGCCGGACAGGCATTCAACTCCGGCGGCCTGGGCATCGTTCACTCGATCTCGCACGCGGTCAGTGCCTTCTTCGACAGCCACCACGGTTTGAACAACGCCATCGCGTTGCCACGTGTGTGGGAGTACAACCTGCCTTCGCGCTACGAGCGCTACGCCCAGTTGGCCGGCGCACTCGGTGTCGACACTCGCAACCTCACCACGGTTCAGGCTGCAGATGCTGCCGTCGAGGCTGCCATCCGTTTGGCCAAGGACGTCGGTATCCCCGACAACTTCGGTCAGGTTCGCACCGATTCGTACGCGAAGAACCAGATGAACACCAAGAAGTACGAGGGTCGTGGTGATGTCATCAAGGGTGACGAGAAGACTGTGCGCGCCATCTCCGAGCACATTCAGGACGACTGGTGCACCCCGGGTAACCCCCGTGAGGTCACCGTGGAGTCGATGATCCCGGTTGTCGATCACGCGATCAACAAGTCGTACTTCTAGCAGGGCCTTCGGCCCCGTGCGCCTTTTTGGTAGCCCGCACTACCAAAAAGGCGCACAGGGGCTGTGCCCCTATCGAAAGGTATTCCATGTCCGGTCGCAGTTTCTCCAGCGGAATCGAAGTGAAAGATGCTCTGCGAGAGCAGGACTACATTGCCGATGACGAGTTCGCGGTAGTCGTTCATCTGGCGACGGCGCTGGGGCGTCCGCTCCTGCTAGAAGGGCCGGCCGGTGTCGGCAAGACGGAACTGGCGAAGTCGCTGGCTGCGATCGGGGGCCGCAAACTGGTGCGATTGCAGTGCTACGAAGGGCTGGACGACAATCGCGCCCTGTACGAATGGGACTACGCGAAGCAACTCCTGCACGTGCAGATGCTCCGTGACCGGATCAGCGATCAGGTTTCGAAATTCGACAGCGTCGCCGAAGCGTCCAAGTTTCTGGCCGATCAGGATTTCGGGTTGTACTCCGAGAACTTCCTGTCAGTACGGCCGCTGCTCGAAGCGATCCTCTCACCCGAACCGGTGGTGCTTCTGGTCGACGAGGTGGACCGCACAGAGGAGTCGATGGAAGCACTGCTCCTGGAGATTCTGGCCGAGCAGCAGGTCACCATTCCCGAGGTCGGTACGTTCGTTGCCCGCTCGCAGCCCTGGGTCATCCTGACGTCCAACGACACCCGCGAACTCTCACCCGCGCTCAAGCGTCGCTGTCTGCATTACCATCTCGGCTATCCGACGTCGGAGCGTGAACGCGAGATCGTCACGGCCCGAGCGCCGGAGGTGGATTCGGCTACGGCCACCGAGGTCGTCGAATTGGCTCGCATCCTGCGTGACCTCCCGCTGCGCAAGAGTCCGTCCATCTCGGAGGTCATCGACGCGGCCAGGGCGGCAACAGTGCTCGCGGCCAGCGGATTCGACACCGCCTCCGACGCCAAGGTGCGCGACATCCTGCTCACGGCGTTGCTCAAGTACTCGTCCGATGTGACGCTGGCCAAGCAACGATTCGACGGAAAGCTTCTCGAATCACCGTCGCGTGACGGTGGCGAGCCGATCGAGCGATCCACGGTGGCAAGCAAACCCGCCAACACGACGACGGCCGTGTTCCGGGGCACGGGTGGACGTGACCCTCATCAACAGGGAATCCGCGGCGGCAGCGGAATCCGTTCGACGCGATGACGACGCTCGGTGGCCTTGCCGTGTGGCAACCGTCGTTTGTTCTCGACGTGGTGTCCGCGAGCTTCGGCCGATTGCTGCGGGCGGCCGGAGTTTCCGCGTCACCGGCCGAGGTCATCGAGGTTCGGCGAGTCCTCGCGATGGTCGGCGCCTCGGATCGCAAGACATTGCGAGCGTGTCTCCGGGCAGTGTGCGCCAAGTACTCTCACGAGCAGGCCGGATTCGAGCGGGCGTTCGACGCGCTGTTCCGTCCGGCCGCGGACAAAGCGCACGCCGAGCGGAAGGCATCGCGAGCCGAGGTGGCGGACGGTCTGCCCACCGCGCTCGGGATCGACGAGGATCAAGAAGTTGGTCGGTACGCCGAGTACAACGAGCGTGCGGCCGAGGTAGGCGACTACTTCGATACTCCAGAGGCGGAGAAGGGCTTCAACCCGCACAAGGACGACGACGATGTGTCGATGACGTCGAGTGACGCCGAACTGTCGGTCGATACCGGTTCGGAGACCGGTCGACGCGGAGTCAGTTACACGGTCGACGTGGACCGTGCAGCCTCGGCAGTGGTCGGTGACCTCAGTACCAGTGTTGCTGCAGCAGTGGTCGGTTCTTTGTCGTGGGACGATCCGACGTCGATCCTGGCCTGGCTGGACGCATACGACCCGAGCAAGGCGTACGCGGACGTCTCCGACGACGGGCCGTTGACGCAGGCGCAATTGAATCGGCTCGTCGAGGCGGTCGAAGCGTTTGTGCAAGCGCTCTCGGCCGCTGCGCTCGCCGAATCCGCTCCCGATGCGCCGGACAGCGAATCTGCTGCAGGTGCAACGCACAACGACATCGAACTCGCGTGCCACGAGGTGCTTCGGCGCATGAGAGGTCCGTCCAGGCTGCGACCCCGTGAGCGCTCTCGTGGGCATCTCGACATGCGCCGCACGGTGCGTTCGAGCCTGCGCACTGACGGGATACCCTTCCATCTGGTCGTGAAAGCTCCTCGCCCCGATCGTGTTCGGCTGCTTCTGATCGCAGACGTGTCGCTGTCCGTGCGGCCCATCACAGCCTTCACGCTGCGGTTGGCTCAGGCGATGCATCGCCGGGCAGATCGTTGTGAAGTGCTCGCGTTCGTCGATCGTCCGGTCGACGTGACCGACACCCTTCTCGCCAGTAGCGGTGACGGTGCACTGGCCGCAGTACTCGCGCACCCGGGCCTGGATCTGGAAGCAAGCAGCGACTACGGGCGGGTGCTCACTGAATTGTTGGACGAGCACGGAAACACCTTGAACTCGCGGACTTCCGTCATCATCGTGGGTGACGGTCGATGCAACGGCTTGCCGCCGCAGGTGGACAAGCTCGAGGAACTCCGCCGAAAGGTCCACCGTCTGGCCTGGATCACGCCTGAACCACAGCGTTACTGGAACCAGGCATCGTGCGCAATGCCGGAGTATTCGGAGATCTGCGACGAGGTTGTTGTTGCCCGAGATGCCGCGCAACTGATGACGAAAGCCGCCGAACTGGGGCACGCACTTCGCTGATGTCACTGCACTTCACTGATGTCACTGCGCGATCCGTCGTGAACTAGTTTGATCTCATGACCGAAATCAGGGGATCGATCTGGCGACCGATCGCGGCGCTGACAGTGCTCGGAGCGGTGTGTGGGGTTGTCGCGCTCGGTGTGTTTCAGTGGTGGTGGAAGTCGTTGGCGTCACCGCATATTCTCACCAACGGATCCTATCGGGATCCATTTTCCGGACCGACATTCACCGGACCCGAATTCATGGACCTCTTTCCGGCTGAACCTGCCCCCTGGTTGTATTCGGGATTGGTCCTCGGACCGACTGTGGTCGGCTTGCTCGCCGGGATCATGTTCGTGGTTGTCGTCAGGCGTAATCGCGCGCAGAACCGTGCGATTACACCTGACGATTCATCAGAGCGCTAGCAACGCTCGCGAGCCCAGGCGAGGGTCCGCCAACGGACGTAGCGCCAAGCGCAGCAGGACCAAGGCGTTGTCGTCGCCGGCGATCCTGTTGACTTTCAACGTATTGCACTCGAGGCACTGGTGAACGAGCATCCATTCACCGTCGTGCCGGACTGTCAAGGACAGCGCCGCCATTGCGCCTCTGCACTGTTGTCCTCGGTCGCCGGGAATACGCCCGTCCACGTGTCGGCTTGCCAGACAGTTCGGGCAGTGGTTCCGATGGGCGGTACCCGGGGCCTCGGTGGGGATATCCAAACGGCATGTGAGACAACGGAAACTCGATCCTGGCTCGCCGCCGATTCCGTGCAGTACTTGCTTGGTGCGTTGCGGTGCCCGCCGCGAGCGGGTGCTGGGATTCCTACGTGGCATCTGCGTTCCTACCCCTTACAAGTTGCCGAAGGCTTCGAGCGGGAAGGGCGGTTGCGCGAGTGGCCGCACTGCCATCCTCATCAACAACAACTGGTTGTCGTCTCGGCTGACGGGGTTGGAGGTGAGTTCGAGGCACTGTGCGCAACGGTGGATGATCATCCAATCGCCACTGCGCAGCACCGCGATCGAAATGGGGGCCATCCGCATTCCGCAGTCTGACGGCCCACCTTCCACCTGGTCGAACAGGTGTCGGGAATGCAGGCAACTGGGGCAATGGTTTCGGCGATCGCCGTCTGGGCCGTACGTCATGACGGTGAGTCCGCACTGAACGCAGGAGAAAGAGTCGGTTTTCGAGATGGAATTGTGTGATCGAGGCACTGGAGAACTCCTAGCTGAGTGAACAAAGCAGGTAGGAGCAGGCCGAGGGGGCCTCGCGGCTGTCAGTCCGACGTTTCGAGGATCAGCAAGTGACCCTCGAGGTTGCCGACAGTGCAGGGGCGGGAGGCGCGCTCGGCGCGGGCTGGGTCATAAACACCTTCTGGATCAGTACTACCGGCCGCTCTGGCCGAAACCGAAAGTACAACGCGACCTGGCCGCCGCGCCATCTATTTTCCAGAGATGTCTTACCTGCCCGAACGGGTAGGTAAGTGCCTCTCCTTCGGTGGGTGTGCCCCGACTGCCGTCCGCGTAGGCTCGGGGCCAGCGATTGTAAGGTGGATCACACCAGTTGGTGCACGTGAGAGCTGATGTACTGAGAGCGACGGATGCGAAATCCCGAGCGGAGATCTCAGCGCAGCGAGAGGAGAGTGGGGTCGTGTCCGTGGCATATCCGGATGCTGTGAACCACGGTGTTCATCGCCGCGGCACTGCTGCTCGACTGGTCAAATTTCACGCCCCCGAGATCGTCTTCGGCATCGGTTCCCTGGTCGAGGCAGCACACGCGACTCTGAGGTTCGGTGGGTTCCGACCGTTCCTGGTCACCGATCCCGGTCTGATCGCCGCCGGATGGGTCAGCGAACTGGAAGGCCATCTCACCGAGCAGGGATTGATCGCGACGGTGTGGTCAGGGCTGACACCCAACCCCAAGGACTTCGAGATCGCGGCCGGATTCGAGGTGTACCAGGAAGTCGAGTGCGACGTCATCATCGCGCTCGGCGGCGGTTCCGTCATCGACGCAGCAAAAGGTGTTGCCGTCCTCGCTGCCAACGGCGGCAACATACTCGACTACGAGGGTGTGGATCAGGCGACAAAACCGATCCCACCGTTGGTGATGGTTCCCACCACGTCCGGCACGGGGGCGGACGTGTCGCAGTTCTGCATCGTCACGGACACGACCCGCGGCACCAAGATCACCATCATCGGCCGGGCACTGGTCCCCGATGTGACAGTCATCGATCCGCGGTTGCTCACGACGATGCCCGAGTGGCTCAATGCTGCAACGGGATTGGATGCACTGACGCACGGTATCGAAGCCTTCGTCTCGCTGGCCCACAATCCGTTGACCGATCATCACGCGCTCCGCGCTGTCGGGTTGGTGACCGAGAATCTGGTGCACACGATCCGGGACCCGATGGAGATGGAAGCGCGGTCGGTGATGGCGCAGGCGAGCCTCGAGGCCGGGTTGGCGTTCACCAACGCGATACTCGGCGCCGCGCATGCGATGAGCCATCAGGTGGGCGGCATGCTCGACCTGCCACACGGCGTCATCAACGGAATTCTGTTGCCCCACGTCATCCGGTTCAATTCCACGACGGACGCTGCCCCCTTTGTTGCCATCGCTGCGGCACTGAGTCTTCCCGAGCAGCACGGCACCCCGGAGGAAGCAGCGCTGGCGGTGGCCGATCGGGTCGAACGGCTCGCGCGTGAGGTCGGCGTGCCGAAGGGGTTGGGGGAATTGGGTGTTCGAGAGGAAGATCTGAGTAGGCTCGCCAGCTTCGCTTTGCTCGATGCCTGCATGTCCACCAATCCCAGGGAAGCGACGCAGGAGCAGATGGTGGCGTTGTTCAGAGGTGCCTTGTGAAGAGGGACGCTGTGAAGAGGGACGCTGTGAAGTGGTGCAGACGATGACCGCGGACCTGTCCCGGCTCACCGGATTACGGTCGGGTAAGAGTTCGTTCTACCCGCAGTATCGCGGTGCGGCGGAGCGCCTCGAGCGCGTCGTACATGCGTTGGAGTTGATCTCTCGGGCGTTGGTGCGCACCGTCGAGGGCCCGGAAACCCTGGTTTGCGCGGTCGCGGAAGCTGCCCGCGCTCATCTGAGTGCCAACTGGATAGTCTTCGCCTTGGCCGATGGGACCTTGCCCGACGCCGGGCCCCGGCGATTGGTCCTCGGTCCGGATGCGACGCCGTTCCTGGTCGACAATGTGGAGGGGCCACCGCTTCCGGAGGATGTCGTCGAATGCCTCGACGACATCCGGTACGGAAGAATCGAATCCAACTCGGTGATCGACGCTCACTACGCGTTTGTGCCGATCGTGCTCGGCGGTGGTGTGGTAGGCGCCTTTGCGGCCTGGACGCCGGCCAACCGGACGCTCGATACGACGGACGGCGCCGTGCTCAGCATTCTGGCCAGCCAGACTGCTGTGGCCCTGCAGAATTCGGCGCTCTACCAGCGCGGACAGCTACTGCTCGAGCGTGCTGAAGATGCGTATGCGGAGGCCAATCGCACTGCGGCCGATCTTGCGGTGCGCAACAGCGAATTGGAGTCCACTCAGCGTCAGTTGGGAGTGGCTCACCGGCATCAGGTGGTCGATGACGAACGCCACCGGATCGCCCGCGAACTTCACGACAGTGTGACGCAGGCGGTGTTGTCAGCCGGAATGCAGATCGAGGTCTGCCGCAGCGATATCCCGGAGGCCGAGCGCAGTGAAAGACTGGACTTGGCAAAGGATTTGACCAGACGGGCAGTCGAGCAGCTCCGTTCGGCGATCTACGCTCTCAATCATTCCTCGGACGCGGACAGGACGTCGCTGCCCGAGATGCTCGAGCAGCTCGGCGTGGTTCACATGCCCGACGAGTTGGCAGTCAGCGTTCGCGTCGGCGGGACCCCGACCGAACTTCCGGGCGATGCCGAACACGCCCTTCTGCGGATCGCCGGGGAAGCCCTGTTCAACGCAGCGGTCCATGCTCACGCGAATCGGGCGGTACTCCGTCTGACCTATCGGGCGGACTCCGTGTTGTTGTCGGTCTCCGACGACGGTGATGGTGACCCCGCCCGGATGCGGCTTATTCTCAAACTCGCAGCCACCAACGATCTCGACGGCCGCCACCGCGGTCTCGCGAACATGCAGGCGCGAACCTTGGAGTTGGGTGGCGCGCTGGAAGTGCGACGGGCTCGGATCGGTGGGATTCAGATTCTCGTGCGACTGCCACTGCCACTGCCGCTGCCAGGGGCACTGCCGCTCGACTCGGGCATTGAAAACCTGTGCTCTACCACTGAAATCGAGAGCGAGGAATCATGACCACTGCCCGTCCCGTCGTCACCCGTGGAGCGTCGCCGGTTCAAAGTTTGGTTCGCATAGTCCTGGTCGACGACCACGCGATTCTGCGGCAAGGGCTCCGCTCGGTGCTCGAGCGCGAAAGCGACCTCGAGATCGTGGGGGAGGCGTCGTCCCTCGCCGAGGCGCTTGCCGTCGTCGACAAGGTCGGGCCGGACATCGTCCTGATGGATCTCAAGCTCTCCGCCAGTTCCGATTACGAGGGGCTGACCCTCTGTGGCCAGTTGTCGTCCGCGCATCCTGGGCTCGGACTGTTGGTTCTCACCACCTTTCTCGATGATCAACTGGTGGTGCGAGCGGTGCACGCGGGTGCTCGCGGCTATGTGGTCAAAGACGTCGACACCACCGAATTGGTGCGGGCGATCAGGGCGGTCTCGCGAGGCGAGAGTGCGTTCGATTCTCGCAGCGCATCGGCTGTCGTCCGTTCGCTCAACGGACAGTCGGCAACCAAGGAACGATTGACCGATCGCGAACTGGAAGTGCTGAGGCTTCTCGCAAACGGCTTGTCCAACATCAAGATCGGTGAGCGATTGTTCATCTCACCGACCACCGTCAAGTTCCACGTCAGTAACATCATGCGCAAACTCGAGGTGAGCCGGCGAGCCGAGGCCGTCTACGCCGCGAGTAAGCAAGGTCTGATCTAGCTCCGCTCGGAGACCGTCCAAGCGCGCAGCGCCTGGTGCTGTACGAGGAGCACACTCGATCGAGTTGTGCGCAGAGTCGACGCGGTCATCTCGGCAGTCAGACCCACTGCGATTCGCAGTACCAGGACCTCACGTTGATCGTCGGTCAGGCGACGTGGGCGTTTGAATTGCCCGTCGATGTTGCGTGACTGGGGAATTGACGCAATCCGTCGAGAGGCCAACTCGTAAGCGAAGGTCTCGATGCGTGTGTCGGCCGAGATCGTATCGGACATTCGTGTGATGACGTCCAGGGTGCATTGATGGGCGAGATCGTCGGCGAACGATGCAACAGGCGTCCCGAGGAGTCTGGCGCGATAGTAGAGAACGACGCGAGGGTGCAATCGGGCCAGGAGTTTCGACAGTGCATGATGATCGCCGGCGAATGCTTCGGCGGCGGTGCGGTTCAAGGAAATCGATCGTTCACAGGTTTCGGGGGAGGCGGTTCGTGCGAAGAGTGGAGTCGGTGAAGTGTTCGCGCCCCTGATCGACAGCTTCATCAGCAACTCCTCGATTACGCCGCGCCTCACCATGCTGGAACGAGAATTGAGGTACCCCGCCGAAATTGAGGGTAAACCTGAAGTTACCTACCAGGTGTCCGGTCTTTTCGCCGGGAGCGCCAGTCCGCGAGCATTCGTGGCATTTCCGCGGCCATGAAGTCGAAGAAGTCGCGCAGATCTGCCATACGATCGCCGGCCGTCGTTCCTTCGCCGAGGACCCGAATGCCCTCGCTCGCAACTGCCGAGACCTGGTAGAGCGAGGACTGTTTCGTGACAAACGCGTCGGCCCACATGTCGACGCTGACGCAGTAGTGCTGACGCCTCGATCCGGGGACGGCCACACGCTCGATCAACCCGACTTGCTGGAGGTATCTGACTGCTCCGGAGATGGAGGCGGGGCTCACTCCCAATCGCGATCCGAGATCTCCGGGTGTGGACGAGGGCGTCTCGCTGGTCATCAACGCGGCCCACACGCGGGCGGGCATCGGCGGAAAACCCATGTTGCTCAGCACGAGTGAGAGTCGCTCGACATAATGTCGGCTCTCGTCCGGTGCAACGGTATTGCTGGTGTCGGTCATCGGAACCCTTCGATCTTTCCTCTTTTTCTATCTTCACACATTTGTGAAATCGGCGTACGGTCAAGTTCATGGGTGCGGCGATTTCAGTGAAGAACCTCGTCAAGACGTTCGGTACCACCCGCGCGCTGGATGGCCTCGACCTTGACGTCTCGACGGGTGAAGTGCACGGATTCCTGGGGCCGAACGGCTCCGGAAAATCCACAACCATTCGGGTGCTCCTCGGCCTGCTCCGTTCTGATTCCGGAGAAGCAACTGTTCTCGGTGGCGATCCGTGGCGAGACGCTGTTACTTTGCATCGACGTCTCGCTTACGTGCCTGGCGAGGTGAATCTGTGGCCGAACTTCACCGGCGGCGAGGCTATCGATCTGTTGGCGGGTCTGCGTGGTGGCCTTGACCGAAAACGCCGCAGCGAGTTGCTCGATCGCTTCGAACTGGATCCGACCAAGAAGGCGCGGACGTACTCGAAAGGTAACCGGCAGAAGGTTGCACTCGTGGCTGCGTTCTCGTCCGACGTCGACCTCTACGTACTCGACGAACCGACATCGGGGCTCGACCCGTTGATGGAAGCCGTGTTTCAGGACTGCGTCGAGGAAGTGGCTCACGACGGAAAGACGGTTCTGCTGTCGAGCCATATCCTCGCCGAGGTCGAAGCGCTGTGCGATCGCGTGAGCATCATCCGCGACGGGCGAACGGTGGAAGAGGGAACGCTGTCCGAACTCAGGCACCTCACGCGCACGTCCGTCTCGGCGGAGACACAGCGCCCGATCGGTGGACTCGACGGACTCGGCGGTGTGCACGACGCGGTGATCGACGGTAACCACTTCACCTGCGAAGTCGACAGCGCACAACTCGGGCCACTCATGACGCACTTGGTCGGCTTCGGGATCGTAGCGCTCACTTCCACTCCGCCGACGCTCGAAGAACTCTTCTTGCGGCACTACGGTGACGAGCGGGCCAGGGAGACTTCGGTCCACCTGCGGGCCGAGACCGGAGTATTGCCATGACCGTCGTTGTCGAAGCCGCTCCACCGATACCGGCGTCGGCAAGTCAGTTCACCGGCACGCGCCGACTGGTTCGGTTGGCGTTGCGACGGGACCGGATTCAGCTTTCCGTGTGGGTCATCTCGATCGTGCTGTTCATGCTGCTTGTTGTTGCCAGTGTGACCGGGCTGTACACGACACCCGAGGAATTGCGAAACATCGCAGTCAGTTCCGCGGTATCGCCGGTGGCGCTGGCGACCAACGGAATCGTGTCCGGCGATTCACAGGGCGCGATAGTTGCCAGTCAGTCGGTGCTCGTGTTCGCGTTGGTGGCGGCCTTGATGAGTACTCTTGCGGTGGTTCGCCATACGAGGCAAAACGAGGAGACCGGCCGTGCGGAGATGATCGGTGCTGCGGTGGTAGGTAGACGAGCGCTCCTGACCTCCGCACTGATCGTCACGGTCGGTGCGAACGTCGTTCTGACACTGGGAATTGCACTGGGATCGATCGCCGTCGGTTTGCCTGTCGTTGGTTCGCTCGCGTTGGGCGCCTCGATAGGTGGGACCGGAATAGCGTTTGCCGGAGTGGCAGCCGTGACGGCGCAGATCACCGACGGTGCTCGTACGGCCAACGGTCTGGCGGGCGCCGCGATCGGTGTTGCCTTCATGCTGCGTGCGGTCGGTGACGTGAACAGTACGGTCGTCGACGACGGAACTCGCGTGGTGAGCGGTTGGTTGTCGTGGCTCTCACCGATCGGGTGGGCACAACAGATCCGACCTTTCGACGACGACGCCTGGTGGATCCTGTCGTTGCTGATCGGATTTGCGGCTGTGCACGTGGTGGTGGCTTTTGTTCTCATCGGCCATCGCGATCAGGGAGCGGGACTCGTTCAGCCTCGACCCGGCCCGCCGGCCGCGGCATCGTGGCTACCGTCGGCTTGGGGCCTGGCGTGGCGCATGCAGCGAATGACGATGTTCTGGTGGATCTTTGCCGTTGTCATACTCGGGTTCGCGTACGGCGCTGTGGGCAACGAGATCGACGCGATGGTGGGATCGTCGCAGCAGACCGCGGAGATGTTCGAGAAACTCGGTGGCGGCGGTACGGATCTGGTGGACTCCTACTTGGCCACCGCTCTGGGGCTCACGTCGATAGTCATCGCGGCATACTCGGTCCAGAGTCTTCTCCGGATGCGGGGCGAGGAAACCTCGGGACGGCTCGAACCGTTGCTGGCAACCTCGCTGTCGCGGCGGAAGTGGATGCTGTCCCACCTAGGGGTGGTTGTGGGCGGAGTGATACTCGCGCACGTCTTGATGGGTGCGTTCACCGGATTCGCCTTCGGTCTCGTCACGGACGACATCGGCGGCAACACACTTCGCATGACAGGCGCCGCCTTGGCCTATCTGCCTGCGGTGCTCGTAGTCGTGGGGTTGGTGTCGTTGGCTTTCGGACTGTTTCCGACATACGCGTCGGCGCTCTCCTGGGGAATCTTGGCGGCATGCATCGTGCTCGGGCAACTCGGCACGTTGTTGAAGCTTCCGCAGGTAGTGCTGGACCTGTCGCCCTTCACCCACGTGCCCGGTGCCCCTGCCGAGCCTGTGACAGTTCTGCCACTGCTGGCAATGATCGTTGTGGCAGTAGTGCTTTCGACAGCATCGCTTGTTGCGTTCCGTCGTCGCGACCTCCAGGTGTAGGAGAGCTGAACTCAACTCAGAATTCGACGAAGCTGGCGTGCCCGAGCAGCGAGCCGTCCGGTCGAGTCGAATAGTTCGGATTCGTCAACACAGAGAGTGTCTGTCGCCCAGGCGGTCCCGTGGCGTAGGCGATACCATGGTGACAGTGATTGGGGATCTGCCGTGAGGTGCTCCGGTGTGAAATGCGCGGTGAACTCGATGGTCGGTATAGCCACTGGCATCGTCAGTGTCGCGAACAGGCCGGGCGGAAGCGCGTCGAGCAGGACCGCGGCGCGCTCTTGAGCCGTGAAATCGAGGTCTGTGAGCAGGCGGATCCAGACGTCGAATTCGGGGGAGTCGCCACCGGCGAACGGCCTCGCGGAGTTGATCGGCCGGATGTCGAGGTGCTGGGAAAAAGGCACAAAATCCACCGGGATCTCCAGCGAAGGCAGAGTTGCCGGGTCGACCGGACTCGGCTCGACTCCGGGGGCGGACAGCGTCGTGGCTCCTGTGTCTCGGGCTAACCGAACGAGGGCGGATCCCGAACCGGTCAGCGTGACGTGGCAACTGACGGCCCGCCCGCCCCGCATCTCGCCGACGGTCAACTCGGCCGGCCCCGGAGGGACGGGGCGGTCCAGGTGCGCCGTGACTGCCAGAGGTTCGGCTCCGGACGCCTCCGCTGCCACTCGCAGCATCCGTGCCACGGCGAGTCCGCCCTGAATGCCGTCGAAACTCCGCCAGCTGGAGTCGAATTCGGTGTGATGATGCGCTGCGTCCGTCGACTGCCCGGCCGCCGCGGATGCCTGACTAGTAATTGCCATAGTCAGCAGTCTAGGCGCTGACTATGGCAATGGCAAGCTAGGGTCTATTCGGGAGTGCTGGACGAGCCACCGAAGAGCATGTAGATGAGGATCTGAAGAATGCCGAGAGGATTGATCTCGCCGAGGCTGCTCATGTGTGAGGAACTCCTGATCGGGGGGATGGGTACTGTTGCATCGCAACGTCACTGAAAGTACGGCAATTCAGACAACGCGGTGCGGAATTTACCGACAATTCACTGTCCGCGAGTCGGGCGGCAGTGCAGGTAGGCGTCCGTGACTACGTCGAGAACGCAATTGCCCTGTGCATCGACCAATTTCGCTGTGATGGTGACCAATCCTCGCGCGCGATTGTCGAACACGACGTTGTCGACGGTGGCCTTTCCGCTCAGGGTGTCACCGGGGCGAAGTGGACGTCGGAAGCTCACGTCGCGCATGGTCTTTCCGGCGATCACGTTCCATTGGTCGTAGAGACTGGCGACCACCAACTTCTGGCAGATCGACAGGGTGTGCAGCCCGCTGGCGATCAACCCGCCGAAGACACCGGACCCGGCGGCTTCCTTGTCGATGTGAAACCACTGGGGATCCCACTGGGTTGCGAACTCGACGATCTCCTCTTCGGTCACCGTATACGAGCCCAATGGGATCACTTGGCCGATCTCGAGATCGTCGGCGAACACTGTGCGTTTGTGAAGGGCGGCCGAATCGTTCATGGTTGTGTGAATCTCCTGCGTGTTCCGGGTGTACTCGGAACATACTCTCCGCAGTTCGTTCGGCTCCTTCGCAAGTCCTTGTTCAGGGTCACTAGAATTGTCACATGGTTGACGACGCGAGGATCGAGCCGAGGGCGCTGGCAGGAACGTGGCACTTCGAGCGCGACATCGTCGACCGCCTTTCCGGTTCCACCAAACATGTCTTCGGCGAGACCACTATCTCCGACGCCGGTGACGGTCGGATGCGCTGGTACGAGAGTGGCACTCTGCGTGACGGCGATCTGGAACTGCCGGTGTTCCGGACTCTATTCATTGCAGAGCGCGGCCTCGAATGGGCTGTGACATTCGAAGACGGCAGAGAGTTCCACAACTGGGCACCGGGGGAGGAAGTCGAGCACCTGTGCGGTGCGGACACCTACCGCGGGCGAATCGACGTCACTGCCGGCAATCGATCGGCCTGGACTGTCGTCTGGACCGTGACGGGGCCGAGCAAGAACTACACGATGACCACGCAGCTCACTCGGCCCTGATCTCAGCGCTCACCAGTTATTCGACGCCGATCGTCACCTCGGTGGACTTCACGAATACCGTTGCAGCTTGGCCTGGTTCGAGGTCGAGATCCAGTGCGGCATCACGGGTGATCGACGAAGTCACGATCTGGTTGCCGCCGTCCAATTTCACCTTGACCGTTGCCATGACGGTGCCGAGGTTGACCTCGGTGATTGTGCCGCTGAGTTGATTTCGCGTTGACAGTCGCATCTCTGAACTCCTGTGCTCTCGGCTGGGTGTGCTTCGACCATAATCCGATAGTCGCGTATCTACCCAGCGATTCCGCAGGTGCGGACATGCGGGTGCCGCAGGTGCGCGAATATTGTCGGGCGGTGGAGGTAGATTCCGGTCATGACTGAACCCGTGAAAGGCCCGGCGTCGTATTTTCCGTCGATCGAGAAGAAGTACGGTCGGCCGATCGTTGAATGGCAAGAGCTGATCAGAAGCTCAGACCTCACCAAGCACATGGAATTGGTTAATTGGTTGAAGTCGGAGCACGGTATGGGTCATGGACACGCGAATGCACTTGTCGCCCATACGCTGAAAGAAGGCTAGTTCTTTTCAGGCGGCCGTAGCGTCCAGCACCAACCAGCCGCCGTGATGCTCGAATACCTCGAACGGCACACCGGTCTGCCGTCCGACCGCACGCAATGATTCGAGATCGAACGTACGGATATGACCGTGGCAGGCCGTGGCTTCGTCCTCGAAGGGGACGGCTATGACGACCCGTTGACGTGCGATCCGGAGTGCCTGCGCGATCACGGCTTCGCCGACTGCGTCGTCGACGTGCTCGAGGAGATGAATCGCGGTGACGGTGTCGGCGCTGTTGTCTGGTGCCGGAACTTCACCCGCGTCGCAGATCACCGTGTCGATCGTGATGCCGAGTTCGGGGGCTACCGCCTCGAGTAGGATCATCGTTCCGGGCAGGATGTCCGTGGCGGTCACCTCCATTCCGGCGCGCGCGAGCCGCAGGGGCAGGAAACCGAAGCAGGAACCCAGATCGAGCACGGAACCGCGAACCAGTTCATGGGCTTTGTCGTGAATCGGCGCGAAATCTGCAGTGCCGTCCAATAGTTCGGCAAGGGAGTTCCGGTAGTAGGTGGTCCAGGATTCGAGAGCGCCGTCCACGGTGGAGCGAACCAGGCCGACCATCGTCAATTCGAATTCGTCCTGGCCGAACTCTGCGTCCTGGATCGACGAGGTGACTCCGGCGACGAGTCGCTCACTCAGGTCGGCGGGAGTGAGGGAGTGCCTGACGTGGAGGCGACCGCCTCGGCGATCGAGCGAGATCGGACCGGAATCGACGCGTTCGACGGTGACATGCCCGAACGACCACACGCCCGGCGTCGACGGTGCCAGTGAATCCAGGACCGGTTCGTTCGTGATGGTGGACATGATCGCCTTTCTCGGGTGGTGATGCTTCTCAGGTGCTGATGCCGGTCCGCAGGGACTGCGTACCCGTTTTCAAGAGTTCCGGTAGCTCGAGTGAATCGTCGGTGAGCCACTGCTCGTACGCCGACACGGCGACCCCGAGCAGAAGATAGCCGACCGTGCGTGGGCCGTGATCGGTCGGCTCGAGATTCATTCGGCGTGCGACGTAGTCGGCGACCACCTGCCGCCAACCTTCGTACATCACCACAGAGTATGCCTGAAGCGTCGGAACTTCGAGGATCAATTCCATTCGTTTGCGATGCACCGCAGTCTCTTCCGGTGGGAAGGTGTTGAACGTCAACAATGCGGATTCGAGTGCGTCGACCAACGGGATGTCAGCGGGCAGTGAATCCAGGTGCTCACGCATCTCGTCGAGATGCCCGTCGAAGTCGCCCCAGGGGACGGCGTTCTTTGACGGGAAGTAGCGAAAGAAAGTCCGACGCGCGATGCCGGCGGCGTCGGCTATCTGGTCGACGCTCACCTCGTTGAAGCCGACTGTGGAGAACAGTTCGATGCCGATCGTGCTGATTCCCTCCTTCGTTGTGGAGGGGCGACGACCTATCCGAGCGGACGGTTTCTTGCGGCTACGCATACTTTTTTCGCTCCATGTGTGTCATTCTGCACTCGATGCCATTACAGTGGTGAACCGAGTCACAGTGAAGTCCCACTAGTGACCACCAACTCCCAGGTTGGAAGTCTGATCTACAGACTTCCAGACGGAGTGCGACCGCAGGAGGAATCCATGTCAGATCGTGACAACAAGGCGCTCGAGAACGACCTCGTCGAGGAGTCCCTCGTGGAGGAAGTTTCCATCGACGGCATGTGCGGCGTGTACTGACCGTGTCTGCTTTGGATCTCGATGCGGGGTGGAAACTCCACCCGCAGGTAGCGCTTCGCCCCGAACCTTTCGGGGCGTTGCTCTACCACTTCGGAACGCGCAAGCTGTCGTTCCTGAAGAACACGACCATCGTTGCGGTGGTCAAGGCGTTGCCAGACCATCCTGATGTCCGGTCCGCACTACGTGCGCAGGGCATCGAAGATGACGCGGCTCCCCAATATGCCCGCGCGCTGAGCACTCTTGCCGATTCGCACATGATCGTGCCTGTCTGAGCCAGACGCTCGCCCCCACGTGCGGAACAGCCCTTCTGCACGTTCGCCCGCTTCATTTCTTCGCGAGGACACAGCCATGACCTCAGTTCTTGAACAGCCCTCCCCGCCCGCCAAGGTGGGTCGCCTCGTCGATCAGTTCGAACTCGGACTCGATGCCCCGATCTGCCTGACGTGGGAACTCACTTACGCCTGCAACCTGTCCTGCGTGCACTGCCTTTCGTCGTCGGGTCGTCGTGACCCCAACGAGCTGAGCACCGAACAGTGCAAGTCCATCATCGACGAGCTGCAGCGTATGCAGGTTTTCTACGTCAACATCGGTGGCGGCGAGCCGACGGTACGCTCCGACTTCTGGGAGCTCGTCGACTACGCGACGGACCACCAGGTTGGTGTGAAGTTCTCCACCAACGGAGTGAAGATCGACAAGAAGGTCGCGGCGCGCCTCGCCGCCAGTGACTACGTCGACGTGCAGATTTCCATCGACGGTGCCACCGCTGAGGTCAATGACGCTGTGCGCGGGCCTGGTTCGTTCGCGATGGCTGAGCGCGCTCTCGCGAACCTGAAGGAAGCCGGCTTCAAGGACGCCAAGATTTCGGTGGTCGTCACGCGGCACAATGTCAGTCAGCTCGACGAGTTCAAGGCTCTCGCGGACAAGTACGACGCGACCCTGCGCATCACTCGACTGCGTCCTTCGGGCCGCGGCGCCGACGTGTGGGACGACCTGCACCCACGCCCCGAGCAGCAGCGTGAGCTCTACAACTGGCTGGTGGCCAATGGTGAAGGCGTCCTGACGGGCGACTCGTTCTTCCACCTTTCCGCGTTCGGCGATGCACTGCCTGGTCTCAATCTCTGTGGTGCGGGCCGAGTCGTGTGCCTGATCGATCCGGTCGGTGACGTGTACGCGTGCCCGTTCGCGATTCACGAGCAGTTCCTTGCGGGAAACATCGTGAAAGACGGTGGATTCCAGGAAGTCTGGCAGCACTCGGACCTGTTCGAGGAGCTGCGCTCGCCGCAGACCGGTGGCGCCTGCAGCAAGTGCAACCACTACGACTCCTGCCGGGGTGGCTGCATGGCGGCCAAGTTCTTCACCGGACTGCCGATGGACGGACCTGACCCCGAGTGCGTCATCGGCAACGGTGAAATGGCATTGGCGTCGGCGGGAGAGGTCCCGAAGTCCAGTGTCGATCACTCCCGTTCCGGTCAGCGTAAGACCCCACGTGCATCGGTGCCCCTGACATTGATGATGCGTCCGCCCGCCAAGATTTGTGACGAAAACCCGCTTGCGGGAATGCAGTAACTACTGCGCGATACCGACAGTGCGGCGAAAGCTGCACCCCAGAGAGGTCAGTTCAATGGCTAAGAATGCTTTCTTCGAGACGGTGGCAGAAGCACAGCGCCGTGCGAAGAAGAGGTTGCCCAAGTCCGTGTACGCGGCGTTGGTGGCGGGATCCGAGAAAGGGCTGACTGTCGACGACAACGTCGCGGCATTCAGCGAACTGGGTTTCGCTCCCCACGCTGCGGGACTGTCGGACAAGCGCGAGATGTCCACCACCATTATGGGCCAGGACATTTCGTTGCCTGTCATGATTTCACCGACCGGTGTGCAGGCAGTGCACCCCGACGGTGAGGTAGCGGTAGCTCGTGCGGCTGCAGCACGGGGAACAGCCATCGGACTGAGTTCTTTCGCCAGCAAGTCCATCGAAGAAGTTGCCGCGGCCAACCCGCAGGTCTTCTTCCAGATGTATTGGGTCGGCAGCCGCGACGTGCTTCTCCAGCGTATGGAGCGCGCTCGCGCTGCCGGTGCCAAGGGCCTGATCATCACCACCGACTGGTCCTTCTCGTACGGTCGCGACTGGGGCAGCCCGTCCATCCCCGAGAAGATGGATCTCAAGGCGATGTTCCAGTTCGCCCCCGAGGGCATCATGCGTCCGAAGTGGTTGCTGGAGTTCGCCAAGACCGGCAAGATCCCGGATCTGACCACACCCAACCTCGCGGCTCCCGGCCAGCCGGCGCCGACGTTCTTCGGCGCGTACGGCGAGTGGATGCAGACTCCGCTTCCGACGTGGGAAGACATCGCCTGGCTGCGTGAGCAGTGGGGTGGACCGTTCATGCTCAAGGGCATCATGCGTATCGACGACGCCAAGCGAGCTGTCGACGCCGGTGTCTCCGCTATTTCGGTCTCCAACCACGGTGGTAACAACCTCGACGGCACCCCGGCGCCGATCCGCGTGCTCCCGGGCATCGCCGAGGCCGTGGGCGATCAGGTGGAAGTTGTTCTCGACGGCGGTATTCGGCGCGGCGGCGACGTCGTCAAGGCGCTCGCACTCGGAGCCAAGGCCGTCATGCTCGGGCGCGCCTACCTGTGGGGTCTCTCGGCAAACGGCCAGGCCGGTGTCGAGAACGTGCTCGACCTGATGCGGATGGGCATCGACTCGGGGCTGATGGGCCTCGGCCACTCGTCCATCACCGAGCTGAGCCCGGCGGATCTGGTGATCCCGGAAGGCTTCACCCGCACGCTGGGTGCGAGCTGAATCTCCGGCTCTGATCGAGCTGTGAGTTGAGCCTTCACGAACACACAACCCTGGCCGGACGCAAAGTCCGGTCCAGGGTTGTTTTCGGTCCGCACGAGACCAATCTTGCTGTGGGACGCTCGCTTTCCGATCGGCACCGGGCGTATTACCAGCGCCGCGCCGAAGGCGGTGCCGGGATCGTCGTCACGGAAGTGGCGTCGGTACTTGCCGACGACTGGCCGTACGAGCGGGCACCGCTGGCGTCGCAGTGTGGCCCGGGGTGGCAGTCGATCGCGACTGCGTGCGCCCCGTACGGAGCGTTGGTTCTTGCCGGGCTGGGGCACACCGGGATGCAGGGTTCCAGCGCATACTCTCAATCGGTGCTGTGGGGACCGTCAAGAGTGGCAGACCCGGTGACGCGCGAATTGCCGATGGCAATGGGGCAGCCGGAAATCGACCAGCTGATAGCCGGCTTCTGCGAAGCGTCGGCGCTGGCCGTCGCTTCGGGAATGGACGGAGTGGAACTCGATGCCGGCCCTCGAAGTATTCTGCGGCAATTCCTTTCGGGCCTGACCAACACTCGGCACGACCGATACGGTACTGATCGCGTCGCCCTTGTTCGCGAGATCCTTTCGGCCGTGCGTGACGAACTAGGACCGGATCACGTTGTCTCCTTGCGGTTGTCCTGCGACGAGGAAGCGCCATGGGCGGGCCTGACGCCCGATCTTGCCATCGGTATTGCGCGTGAAGTGTCTCCGCTCCTCGATCTCCTTGTTGTCGTTCGTGGCGGACTCTATTCGTCTGACAGGTACCGCCCCGACTTTCACTGCCCGCCGAACTTCAACCTCGATCTGTGCCGTGAGATCAAGGCCGCGGTGTCGATTCCTGTGGTCCTGCAGGGGAGCGTCGTGGACATGGCCGACGCTCACGCAGCGCTGGAAGTAGCCGAGTTCGTCGAGATGACCAGGGCCCAGATCGCGGACCCGGACCTGGTCGTGAAAGCCGCGCGCGGCGATCGTCCCCGGCCGTGTGTGCTCTGCAATCAGACGTGCCTCGTGCGTGATCCTCGCAATCCTGTCGTGACGTGCGTCGGGAATCCGAGCGCGGGTTTCGAGACGGTGGACCCCGATGAGCGAGAGCAGATTTCGATACCGGGAGCCGTGCTGGTCGTGGGGGGTGGCCCCGCTGGGATGGAAGCCGCGCGGATCTCGGCGGTGGCGGGGCACGCGGTCACACTCGTCGAGAGTTCATCGCGTTTCGGCGGCATGATCCGAACTTTTGCGCGAGGTGACGGCCGCAACCGGTTCGCACTCCTCGCGCAGTGGCTCGAGGACGAATGCCGTCGTAGCGGCGTGACGATGCGAACCGGGGTGACGGTCGACGCGCAGGACCTGAGTGACGCACGTAGTCGGGGCGAGCTGATTGTTTTTGCCACCGGTAGTGCTGCGCGGCCGCCGACGTATCCGGTCGACGACTCGGTTCGGTGGCTGGATGCGTCGGAAGCCTTCGAGAAGTTGGCCACCGTGGGGCCGGGTCCGGTCGCGCTGATCGATCCGCTCGGTGGACCGATCGCGGTGGCGCTCGCAGAAGCGCTCGCGGCCCAGGGCGTCTCCGTCTCGATTGTGACCCCGGACAGCATCGTCGGTTCGAGGCTCGGTGCGAGTGGGGATCTGGTCGGCGCCAACACGCGCATCCAGCAGGCCGGGATCACCAGGGTGCTCGCGTCCCGTGTCATCGAAATCGCTGGAGGGACCGTCTGCGTCGAGCACGTTCATACCGGCGAGCGGTCACAGCTCGAGTGCGAAGTGGTGATCGACTGCTCGCCTCGTCTGCCGAACGAAACGCTGAAGGAAGCGGCCGACATCCAGGTGGGTGACTCGGTTGCCCCGCGAACTGTTCTCGAATCCATCCGCGAAGGGCGGTGTGCAGGGTTTACTACTAGAACGAGTTTCAATTCTGCAGAGAGGGCTATCTCATGACACAGGGTTCAGTTCGTTCGCTCGAAGGCCGCGTTGCTTTCATTACCGGTGCAGCTCGCGGTCAGGGACGTGCGCACGCAGTCAAGATGGCGCGCGAGGGAGCAGCGATCATCGCGGTCGACGTGTGCGCGTCGGTAGCGTCGGTCAATTCTTACGACGCAGCAACTTCCGAGGACTTTGCCGAGACGATACGTCTGGTCGAAGCGGAGGGTGGGAAGATCCTCGCCCGCGAGGTCGATGTCCGTGACGGCGCAGCGCTCACCGCGGTGGTCAAGGACGGTGTCGAGCAGTTCGGACGCCTCGACATCGTGGTTGCAAATGCCGGGGTCTGTAACTGGAATCGATTCTGGGAAATGTCGGACGAGCAGTGGGAAACCCTGATCGACATCAACCTGACCGGAGTCTGGAAAACCCTCAAGGCCTCGGTACCGGCGATCATCGAAGGTGGGCGCGGTGGATCGATCATCGTGGTCAGTTCGGTGGCAGGACTCAAGGCGCTGCCCGGACAAGCGCACTACGCGAGCGCCAAGTTCGGTCTCGTCGGTCTGACGCAGGCCGCGGCAAAGGAACTGGGGGAGTACAAGATCAGGGTCAACTCGATCCATCCTTACGGAGTCAATACGCCGATGGGTGTTGACCAGGGCGCGCTCGAGGTGTTTGCCAAGTTCCCTCAGTACCTTCCCAACTTCACTCCGATCCTCTCGGACATCGCGTTCGCCGAACCCGACGAGATCGCCGACACCGTCCTGTGGCTCGCCGGTGACGGTTCACGCACCGTCACGGCAAGTCATATCGCGCTCGATCAAGGAAACTCCAAGGTCTGATGACGCCGTACCCGCGCCTCTTCGCGCCACTGCGCCTGGGCAACTTGACACTCCGCAATCGGGTCGTGTTCTCCGCGCACCTGACCAATTACGCGGAGAACGGGTTGCCGACGGAGCAGCACGCGAGGTACTACGAGGCGCGGGCACGCGGTGGTGCGGGTCTGATCATCACCGAGGAGCACTCGACGCATCCTTCGGATCGACCGTACGAGAAGATGATTGCGGGCTATCGGCCCGAAGCGATCGAGGGATACCGGCGGATCACCGACGCCGTTCATGCACATGGTTCTTCGATTCTCGCGCAGATCAACCACAATGGGGGTCAGGGCGCTGGAACCTATTCACGATTGCCGCTGTTGGCACCGAGCGCCGTCGCCGATCCGTTATTCCGCGAGGTGCCCAAGGCTGTCGACGACGCCGACATCGCCGAGATTCTCGAAGGGTTCGCCCTTGTTGCGCGCAACTGCGTCGCCGGTGGCTTCGACGGGGTGGAACTGCAGGCGTCGCAGTCGTCCATCGTGCGCGCGTTTCTCGCACCCTCGACCAACCTGCGCACCGATCGCTACGGCGGGGGCGTGGCACATCGTGCGCGTTTCCTTCTCGAAGTGCTCGGGGTACTGCGTGAGGCCATCGGTCCGGATCGTGTGCTCGGCGTGCGCCTCAGTGGATACGAAGGAACGCGGGGTGGGATCGAACTGTCCGACGCAGTAGCCACCGCCCGACTCATCGAAGCTGACGGTCACGTCGACTACATCAACACCACCGTCGGAATGGCCACGGAAACACTGCATCTGGTCGAAGCATCGATGGCTGTATCCACCGGCTACGCCAACTTCGTCCCGTCTGCGATCAGGGAGGTCGTCGATCTTCCAGTCGTCGGAGTCGGCCGTTTCAAGACGCCGGAGCAAGCCGAAGCTGCACTCGAGGACGGTGTATGCGATCTGGTGGGCGTAGTTCGCGGGCAGATCGCCGATCCGGATTTTGTGAACAAGGCGCGTGCCGGTCAATCGTCACAGGTGCGAACCTGCCTGTCCTGCAACCAGGAATGCGTCGGGCGGATGGGTCTGGGGCGTTGGTTGGGGTGCACCGAAAATCCGCGCGCCGGTCGGGAATCGGTCCCACTGCCGATGCCGCGGCGACGGGGCCGCACGGTGGTGGTAGTTGGCGGCGGCCCGGCCGGCCTGCAAGCTGCGGCCACCGCGGCCCAGCGAGGTCATGCGGTGACGCTGTTCGAGCGTGAACGAAGACTTGGCGGACAGATTCTTACCGCCTCGGTGGTATCGGCTCGCCGTGAGCTCGCCGACCTCGTCAGGAATCTCGAATCTGAGTGTCGCCGAAGCGGTGTGACGATCGAGCTGCGTGCTGGAGCTGATCTCGCGATCGTGGAGGAGCGCGCGCCCGAGGTGGTCGTGATTGCAACCGGAGCGCGGCCTGTACGCCCAGCGTGGGCGGGTGGATCAGAGCGTGTGGTGGGTGTTCGAGACGTTCTCGACGGCAAGATTCTGCCGAGTGGAACGGTGCTCGTGTACGACGAGTTGGGATTCCATCAAGGCACGTCGGTGGCGGAATTCCTCGCTGATCGAGGTTGTGCTGTCACGATCGCGACCAACGGCATGGTGGTTGCCCAAGATCTGAGCATCACCCTGGATTTCGAGGGGTGGAACCGCCGGGCGTTTGAGAAGTCGATCATGCAACGGACGGATCTGATGGTGACGTCGGTGAGCGGTGGAGCTTCGCCGCTCGTGAGCTTGGTTCACCTTCCGACGGGTGTGGTCGAGGAAGTTGCGGTCGACTGGGTGGTCTTCGCGACACAGCAGGAACCTGTCGACGAGTTGTGGAACTCTTTGCAGGGAAGTTCTTTCGAGATATTTCGCATCGGTGACGCCTTGTCTCCGAGACGTTCGCACGCAGCAGTCATCGAGGGGCATCGGGCTGCGTTGGCGATATAAGTCGTCCGTTTTGTCCCTGGTTATCGAAAGTATGTTCGATTAAAATTTCGGTATGGACAGTCGGGATGCGTGGCAGCTGGATGGTGAGGATCTCAAGGGTGAGGTTCTGGATCTGGTGCGTGTCCGGCATGAGTTGCAGTCGCGGATGGTGTTGTTGATCGTGGAGATGTTTTCCCGGGAGACTGTGGTCGGGAAGGGTTTTCGGGCGATTGCGCAGTGGTTGCACGGTTCGACGAATCTGGAGATCGGTGAGTGCAGTCTGTTGGTCGGGTTGGCGCGGTTGTTGATGCTCGAACCTGTTGTCGCGGATGCGTTTCATCGTGGTGACGTGGATGCGTTGAAGGCCCGTCAGGTGGCCATGTTTTGTCAGCATCCGCCCAAGAACATGACCCTGGCGGATGTGGACAAGGCTCGCGGGATTTTGCTTGGCCTGGCGTCGAAGAATATTGCGGATTGTGATGCGGTGCGGGCGGCGATTCGGCGGATCGAGAAGCAGTACGGCAACCGTGAGGACGGTGTTCCGGTCGGGGAAGATTCGGAGCGGAACGAGTTCTATGTCTCGAAAGGCCTGTACGGGCGGGTGACGGTGAAGGGTGATTTGGATGCTGTGAACGGGGCGCGTCTGATCACGTTGTTGTCGAGTTTGTCGGCGCCGACACCGGAGAAGGACGGCGTCAAGGACACCCGCACTCCTGCATTACGGCGGGCCGATGGGTTCTGCGAACTGTTGCGGCGGTATGAGCGGGCGGGGTTGGGTCCGATCGAGGGCGGGGTGAAACCGCACATCACTGTCACGGCCAGCGCGAAAGACATGATGGATCTGCAGGCCTTGAAGGACTTGCTGCCGTCGACCGAGGAGCTGGGGTGTGCGTGGGCGGATTGGGTGGGCCCGATCAGTATCGATACCGCTCGGATGTTGGCGTGCGACTGCACGGTCACCCGGATTCTGTTGGACGAGAATGGTGTTCCGCTCGACTGCGGCAAGGAAGTAAGAACCGCGACGGTTCCGCAAAGGCGAGCGTTGACGGTGCGTGATGGTGGGTGCGCGTTTCCAGGGTGCGGGACACCATCAGGGTGGTGCGACGCCCACTATATCGTTCACTGGAGTGATGGTGGCCCAACGGATCTCGACAATCTGATCTTGTTGTGTGGTCATCATCATCGGACACTGCACCACACGGAATGGCGGGTGGAGATCGGCCCGGATCGGAAGACGGTGTTCTTTCCGCCGATGTCGATTGATCCGTTCCAGCAGCCGATCGGCGGGAACAGCCCACCCACAGCAGCCTGAACCGCGACAACTGAAAACTCATACACCGGGGCACAACCATGCCCCGGTGTACCCGCAAGCAGTGTTGCGGTGGGAGGGGCCGGCACCAATACCATCGAGGGATGAGTTTCCTGCGTGACCTTGCTGCCATCCCGAGTCCGGCGCTCGAGGGCACTTCGCTCACAGTCGTGGTCCCGGTCGGTTCTTTCGAACAACACGGTCCGCATCTGCCTCTCGATACCGACACGCGGATCGCGAGAGCAGTCGCACAGGCTCTGTCCGACGTCGTCGTGGCCCCGGCCATCGAATACGGAGCGAGCGGCGAGCACGAAGGTTTTGCCGGCACTATCTCGATCGGTGCCGAGGCTATGGAAATCGTCGTAGTCGAGTACGGAAGGTCCGCATTCCGGTGGGCGAAGCGGGTGCTGTTCGTCAACGGCCACGGCGGAAATGGACCCGCATTGGCCAAAGCGGTGGCACTTCTGCGGTATGAGGGGCGTGACGCCGCTTGGGCGCCGTGCGCTGTTCCGGGTGCCGATGCGCACGCGGGACACACTGAAACGAGCCTATTGCTGCACCTTTCGCCCGATTCGGTGCACATGAGCCTTGCTGAGACAGGAAATTTGTCTCCTATCGCGGACCTGATGCCAGGAATGCGTTCGGGCGGTATGGTCGCTGTGTCGCAAAACGGCGTTCTCGGCAATCCAGTCGGGGCTACCGCCGAAGACGGCGCATACATCTTCGGTGAGTTGGTAGGACGCGTGACGGATGGACTGGCCCGGTGGGAGCCTGGTCCAGATGGGAGGCTTCGGTGACGACCACGACCGAGTGGGGGCGGACGGTCCACCTGCGACGGCTTTCGAGGCTGCGACGAGTTGCAGCACGACGGGCTACGTCCCTTACGATCATCTGATGCGACCAGCAAGACTCCCCGACGGCTTCGGCATTCGGTTGGACCCCAAGGTGCGCACGTACTCGGGCGGCCGGGTGCTCATCGGCGGCTCTCCGACACGGATGCTCAAGCTGGCTCCGACGGCTGCGGCGATGATCGGTGACGGCTTCCTCGAGGTGGTCGATCAGCAGAGCGCTGCGGTTGCTCGGCACCTCCTCGATTCAGGCGTCGCGAATCCTCGTCCGATGTCGACGCCGTCCGCTGCGGATGTCACCGTCGTGATTCCGGTCAAGGACAACCAGGCCGGCGTCGAACGGTTGCTGCCCGTCCTCAAGGATCTGACCGTCATCGTTGTCGACGACGGTTCGGAAGTGCCGGTGGAGCCCCGTCGCGCTTGCCCGGGCACCGGCACCATCACGGTGGTGCGGCACGAGAGCGCCCGCGGACCCTCGGCAGCGAGAAACTCGGGATTGCGTTCGGCCCAAACACGTTTCGTAGCTTTCCTCGACTCCGACGTCATACCGCGTGCCGGTTGGCTCGAGTTGATGTTGGGCCACTTCAGCGATCCAGGGGTTGCCCTTGTCGCACCCCGCATCGTCGCCCTCGATCCGTACGGGACGGCGCTGGCGCGGTACGAGAACATGCGATCGTCTCTCGACCTCGGACGCAAGGAAGCTGCGGTGAAGTCGGGCAGTCCGGTCGCCTATGTCCCCAGCGCCGCCGTGATCGTCCGGCGCGACGTGGCGCTCGAATGCAACGGTTTCGACGAGAGTCTCGAAGTAGCCGAGGACGTCGATTTCTGCTGGCGACTGCAGGCTGCGGGTTGGCGACTGAGGTACGAACCGGTAGCGCATGTCGCCCACGATCATCGAGTTCAGTTCGACAAGTGGTTCGCCAGGAGAGCGTTCTACGGCACGGGTGCGGCGCCGTTGGCTGCAAGACACGAGGGTTCGGTTCCGCCGATGGCGATGTCGTTCTCGACGCTCTTCGCGTGCATTGCCGCCGCAACACTGACACGTTCCGGTCTTGCGGGTGCGTTGGGCGCACTGCTCTTCACCGTGTATCGCCTGCGAAAGATGTTCAACGGCCTGAGTCAGCCCACCCGGATTGCAGCGATCCTCACTGCGCAAGGGTTTGTCGGAGGATTCTGGCAACTCGCCTCGGCGATGTGCCGTCACTACTGGCCCGTGACGCTCCTGGCGGTGATCGCCTCCCGTCGAATTCGGCGACTGGCCGTCGCTGCGGCAGTCACCGAAGGTTTGGTGGACTGGTATCGCCACCGTGAGCCGGGCGGGTTGGGTCCGGTTCGGTACGTCTTGTTCAAACGAGCAGACGACATCGCGTATGGAGCCGGACTCTGGCGGGGCGCGTTCGAGGCCCGTGACTGGGCGGCGCTGAAACCTCGAATCACCAAGTGACAGAAGCCGACTACGCAGATTTTCTGGTTGTCGGTGGTGGCACGTGTGGCTGCGTCGTCGCAGCCAGGCTCAGTGAAGATCCATCCGCCAAGGTGATGCTCCTCGAATCGGGAAGCGGATACCGCTCGGCGCTCGAACTTCCCGACGTTCTGAGTGATCCGTACCGACTACCGGTCGGACCTGCGAGCGAATACACGTGGACGTATCCGGTCGAGTTGACACCGCGTCGGGTGTCCACGATCGCGCGCGGGCGGACACTCGGTGGGTCCGGGGCTGTCAACGGTGCGTACTTCACCCGCGCAACCCGCGCTGATTTCGAGAACTGGCCGAGTTCGTGGCGATACGACGACGTATTGCCGTACTTCAAGAAGTCCGAATCCGATCGTGATTTCGAGGGCGAGTTCCACGGGAGCGGCGGTCCGATCCCAGTCGAGCGGCGAGCGTGGGACCAACTGCATCCACTGAGCGGTGAGTTCCAGGCCGCAGCGCTCGCAGCAGGTTTTCCCGATGACGTCGACAAAAATGCGCCCGATTCGTTCGGGGCGGGCCGGGTGCCACTGAACGTGTCGGATCATCGTCGGATCAGTACTGCGGTCGCCTATCTGATGCCGGTGTTGCACCGCCCGAATTTGCGGGTGGAATCCGGAATGAACGTCATTCGCATCGTATTCTCGGGAACCCGTGCGATCGGCGTCGACGTTCTCGACGACGGCAACGTCCGACGCATTCGTGCCGACCACGTGATCGTGTGTTCGGGTGCTGTGGCGACGCCACACATTCTCTTGAGTTCCGGTGTTGGTCCGGCGGAACAACTTGCAGAGCAAGGAGTTTCCGTCATTCTCGACCGACCTGGCGTCGGACAGAACTTCGTCGACCATCCGGAAGTGCTGCTGCCCTACCATTTTTCGACGCCTCGCACGATTCGCTCGCAGACACCGGTGCTGGAGACTGCTCTCAATCTCGCCGAGCTTGAACTCCGTCCGTACACCTCATCTTTCACGGATTTGGTTCCCGGTTTGCCTCGCATGGATCACGGCGTCGGAGTGGTCCTCATGGCGCCGCGCAGCCGGGGAAGTATCGAACTGGCATCGGGGGATCCCGCTGGGGCACCGCGTATTCGATACAACTACGTCGCGTCGACACACGATCGAGCAGCCATTCGGGAAGGAATGCAGATCGCCGAGAACCTTCTCGAGTCGATCGCCGAGACCGGGTTGATCGATCGCCCCGTCGTGGAGTACACCGACGAGTGGATCGAATCCCGACTCGGTACGTCGTTGCACATGTCCGGTAGCTGCGTGATGGGCGCCGAATCGGACCCGTTCGCAGTCGTCGATGATCGGTGCCGTGTGATCGGCGCGGCAGGACTCAGTATTGTTGACACGTCAATCCTGCCGACGATTCCGACCCGCGGCCCACACGCGACCGCGGTGATGGTCGCGGAGCGAGCCAGCGCCCTCCTGCTCGGTGACGAGTGACCAGGAGCGGCAACAGACAGGTGCTGACAGGCAAACCGAATGGTCGTTCTCGCCGATGAGCTGTGATCGGCGTTACAGTGGTCCACGGAGCGGAGGAACGCAAAATATGGCACGTGAACAGGCTGTGCCTGGCAACCCGTGGGTGGCGGTCAGGCCAGGCGATGACGTCGCGTTACTTGCGCGGCGACTTTCGTCTGCCCATCAGTCGTTCATCGATGCCCGGGGCGTGCCCGGCCAAGGACTTACCGACGACTCTCATGTCCGTTCGGTCGTGCTCGAATCCTGGATGCGGAGCCGCAACAAGGGGGTAAATCCCGATGTTGTCGGCAACCCTGAGATGCTCGAAGGGTTGGAGCTCGAAAAATATCGCTCCGCGCATCCCATGTCACTGATCCGTCCGGTGATTCGGAAACTCCTGGTGGAGGATGCTGCCGAGACCGGATTGCTGATCGCGATCAGCGACGCACACGGTCGTTTGCTCTGGGTGGAGGGTGACAATTCGGCCAAGGACAAGGCGTTGTCCATGAACTTTGTCGAAGGCGCTGACTGGAGCGAAGATCGTGTCGGCACCAATGCGCCGGGAACGGCTCTTGCTCTCGATCACTCCGTGCAGATCTTCGGATCCGAGCATTTCAACCGAACCGTGCACGACTGGAGTTGCTCGGCCGCACCCGTCCACGACCCCACCACTGGGCAAATCCTCGGTGCCATCGACATCACGGGTGGGCCCAGGGTCGCGGTTCCCGAAGTACTGTCGCTGATCCGTGCAACTGTTGCTGCCGCCGAATCGGAATTGCGATTCCACCTCTTGAACTCGCCCATCCCGCTCAGTGCCACGGCTCCACGCCTCGAAACCTTCGGCGCAGGCCGGCCGACGTTGGTTCGCGGCGGCGACCGAATCCCGATTTCGCAGCGTCACGCCGAGATTCTCCTTCTGCTCTCCGAGCATCCGGAGGGTCTCAGCTCCGACCACCTTGCGGTCCTGCTCGATGAGGGTGAACTCGACGCAGTGACCATTCGTGCGGAAATGTCGCGGCTTCGTAAGGTTTTCGGCGCGGACCGGTTGGCTTCGCGCCCCTATCGGATCATCACGGAGTTCACGACAGACGTCGGCGACGTGCGGGCAGCGTTGGATCGCGGCGACGCGGCGACGGCGATGAAACTGTATTCGGGCCCCGTGCTGGCAGGCTCGGCGTCTCCCGGTATCGAAGAGGTGCGGGAAGAACTGCGCACCAGGGTGCAGGCGGCTCTGCTGCGTGGAGGTGACGCCAACCTTCTGGCCCGGTGGACCACGTCCGTACACGGCCGCGAAGACTCCGTCGTGTGGGAGGCTTACCTGTCCACCTTGGATCCGAAATCTCCGCTGTATTCGCAGGTCCAAGCAAGAATTGATCTCCTCGACCGCCAATTGGGCATCTGAGAATCAGCTGCGTTTCTCGCACGCAACGTACTTGCAACGTTGCAACTCCTAGTGTTGTGAATCACACCCCACCGGGGGGTGGGACTGCAGTCACCGATTTGGTGGGTGCGCCCAGGAAGAACACGTTTACATAGGAGCTTGCAATGACCGTGTACGCCCGCCCAGGTACCGCCGACGCGATCATGTCCTTCCAGTCTCGATACGACAACTGGATCGGCAACGAATGGGTTGCTCCGGTCAAGGGTCAGTACTTCGAGAACCCGACACCGGTGACCGGACAGAATTTCTGTGATGTGGCTCGTTCCACGGCAGAAGACATCGAGCTCGCTCTCGACGCAGCGCACGCAGCAGCTCCGGCCTGGGGCAAGACCTCGGTTGCCGAGCGCGCGATCATCTTGAACAAGATCGCTGATCGTATGGAGGAGAACCTCGAATCCATCGCACTCGCCGAGTCGTGGGACAACGGCAAGCCGATCCGCGAGACCCTCAACGCCGACATACCGCTCGCCATCGATCACTTCCGTTATTTCGCGGGAGCTATTCGCGCACAGGAAGGTTCGCTCTCGGAGATCAACTCCGACACCGTGGCCTACCACTTCCACGAGCCGCTCGGTGTAGTCGGCCAGATCATTCCGTGGAACTTCCCGATCCTCATGGCCGTGTGGAAGCTTGCTCCCGCCCTCGCTGCCGGCAATGCCATCGTGCTCAAGCCTGCCGAGCAGACACCCGTCTCGATCCTTCACCTCATCGGCATCATCGGTGATCTGCTGCCTGCCGGTGTTCTCAACATCGTCAACGGCTTTGGCGTCGAGGCCGGAAAGCCGCTGGCGTCGAGTCCGCGTATCAAGAAGATCGCGTTCACCGGCGAAACCACCACCGGTCGCTTGATCATGCAGTACGCATCGCAGAACCTCATCCCCGTCACCCTCGAACTCGGTGGCAAGAGCCCCAACATCTTCTTCTCCGACGTTCTCGCCTCCAACGACGACTACCAGGACAAGGCGCTCGAGGGCTTCACGATGTTCGCCCTCAACCAGGGCGAGGTCTGCACCTGCCCGTCGCGTTCGCTGATCCAGGAAGACATCTTCGACGAGTTCCTTGCGATGGCGGCCATCCGCACCAAGGCTGTGCGCCAAGGAGATCCGCTCGACACCGACACCATGATCGGCGCGCAGGCCAGCAACGACCAGCTCGAGAAGATCCTCTCGTACATCGAGATCGGCAAGGCCGAAGGCGCCAAGGTCATCACCGGTGGTGAGCGGGCCGAACTCGGCGGAGACCTGTCCGGCGGCTACTACGTCCAGCCGACGGTGTTCACCGGCAACAACAAGATGCGCATCTTCCAGGAGGAGATCTTCGGACCCGTCGTCTCGGTCACCTCGTTCAAGGACTACGACGAGGCCATCGAAATCGCGAACGACACCCTCTACGGTTTGGGCGCCGGTGTCTGGTCCCGCGACGGCGGAGTTGCATACCGCGCAGGCCGCGACATCCAAGCCGGTCGCGTCTGGACCAACACGTATCACCAGTACCCGGCACACGCCGCCTTCGGTGGATACAAGCAGTCCGGCATCGGCCGCGAGAACCACCTGATGATGCTCTCGCACTACCAGCAGACCAAGAACCTCCTGGTCAGCTACGCCCAGAAGGCTCAGGGCTTCTTCTGATCGACCCCCGGCACCCGTGAGCCCCTCGCTGCGGGTGCCGGTGAGCACGACCGCAACACGCAAACCTGCACAAAAACACGGAGGTTGGAATGAGCGCCACGGTTACACCCGATACCGGCGCCGTTCCACCCCGGTTGGTGACCACCGCTGGGGCGGCTGACCTCCTGCGCCGCCTCAGCGGGATTCACGGCGAACTGATGATGCATCAATCCGGTGGATGCTGTGACGGCTCCGCCCCGATGTGTTATCCCTCAGGGGAATTCATCGTCGGAGACCGTGACGTACTACTCGGAATTGTCGACCTCCGGCTTGCTGTCGGAGAGATTCCCGAAAATCTTCCCACCGGAACGGACGCTGTACAGGTCTGGATTTCCGGATCACAGTTCGAAGCGTGGAAGCACACCCAGTTGGTTCTGGACGTCGTGCCCGGGCGAGGCAGTGGATTCAGCTTGGAGTCTCCTGAAGGATTCAGATTCCTCAGTCGAGCCAGGGCATTCACACCGGAAGAGAACGAAGCACTCAGCGCGTCGAGCATTCTCGTTGGGGCCGATTGGGAAGCGGGCGTGCGGCCTTTGCCGCCGACGGTTCCCCAGGTGGTCGCCGAGGCCGTCGACGCCTGCCCGGTGCCGGGTGCGGCCCGCCGGGCCTGAAGAAACGCGGGGGCCGACCACATGACACCCAGTTAACAGCACGGTCATCTCCAGGCGACCTTCTCCGCACATCGCCCACATACCGTTCATTTCACGCGACGCATCCACCGTGCGTCGTCTCATTCTTGACCGATTCAGAGGATGGACATGTCTCTTTCCGACCACGCAACCGGCAAAAACGCCGGTGCCGCGGGTGCACACCACGACGGCGCCGACTTCCACGCGGAAGACAATTCGTATCTGGAGAAACGAACACTCCGAAAGGGAACAGCAGGGTGGGTGCTGCTTGCGGGGTTGGGCGTCAGCTATGTGATTTCCGGTGACTACGCCGGTTGGAACAACGGACTGGCCGAAGGCGGCTTCGGTGGTCTTCTCATCGCGGCTGTCGTCATTGCGGGTATGTACCTGGCGATGGTGCTCGGTATGGCCGAGATGTCGTCGGCGCTTCCGGCCGCTGGCGGTGGGTACACGTTCGCCAGACGGGCCATGGGGCCCTGGGGCGGATTTGCCACCGGCACAGCAATTCTCATCGAGTACTCGATCGCGCCCGCGGCGATCGCGACGTTCATCGGTGCGTACGTCGAATCCCTGAACCTGTTCGGGATCACCGACGGGTGGTGGGTGTACCTCGCGGTGTACGCGATCTTCATCGGCATTCACCTCACCGGCGCCGGTGAGGCACTCAAGGCGATGTTCATCATCACCGCCATTGCACTCGTCGGCCTGGTCGTGTTCGCGGTTTCGGCTGTCGGCCTTTTCGATTCGTCCAACCTCACCGATATCGCCGTCGACACCAGCGCAGTCGGATCTTCGTCGTTCCTGCCGTTCGGTCTGCTCGGAATCTGGGCCGCCGTGCCTTTCGCGATCTGGTTCTTCCTTGCTGTCGAGGGTGTGCCGCTGGCCGCCGAGGAAGCGCGTGAGCCGGAGAAGAACGTCCCCCGCGGCATCATCATCAGCATGTTGATCCTGATCGTCACAGGCGCAACGGTTCTCTTCCTCGCCACCGGTGCGCTCGGCGCCGACGCCCTGTCGACCTCCGGAAATCCGCTCGTCGAGGCTCTGGGGGACAGCGGAGCGGCGAAGGCCGTCAACTACATCGGCCTCGCCGGTCTGGTCGCGAGCTTCTTCTCGATCATGTACGCGTACTCACGTCAGACGTTTGCGCTCTCCCGCGCCGGTTACCTGCCGAAAAACCTGTCGGTGACCAACAAGCGCAAGGCGCCCACTCTCGCTCTCGTCGTTCCCGGAGTCATCGGCTTCGCGCTCTCACTCACCGGTGAAGGTGCCATGTTGCTCAACATGGCGGTGTTCGGCGCGGCAGTGAGCTACGTCCTGATGATGGTGAGTCACATCGTCCTTCGTAAGCGCGAGCCGAAAATGCCGCGCCCGTACCGCACGCCCGGCGGTATCGCCACCACCTCGTTTGCGCTCGTGATCGCGGCAGTATCGGTGGTGGCCACCTTCCTGGTCGATCCCGTTGCAGCACTGTTGACCTTGGTTGCCTTCGGAGTTCTGATGGCGTACTTCGGTCTCTACAGTCGCCACCACCTTGTTGCCAACTCGCCGGACGAGGAGTTTGCTGTACTTGCACAGGCGGAAGAAGAATTGGGATGAGTCGCGGGATGGCCAAGTATCACCAGCAGGTATCCGGAACCAACTACTCGTTCGACGGCCTCGTCGATCTGATGGCGAAGGCGACACCGCTGCGCTCGGGCGACGAGCTCGCCGGATGCGCGGCAAGCTCCGATGCCGAACGTGCTGCTGCCCAATGGGTTCTGGCTGACCTTCCGCTGACCGTATTCCTCGAGGATCTTGTGGTTCCGTACGAGGACGACGAGGTAACCCGGCTCATCATCGACAGCCACGATCGCCTCGCCTTTGCGCCGGTGGCCCACCTGACCGTCGGCGGACTGCGGGACTGGCTGCTCGAGACTGCGTCGGCGCCGGAAGCTTCCGCACGCTTGTCCGCCGTGAGTCCCGGGCTCACCCCGGAAATGGTTGCCGCGGTCAGCAAGATCATGCGCAATCAGGACTTGATCGCCGTCGCGAAGGCCATCACGGTCACCGCGGGGTTCCGCACGACCATCGGGCTACCTGGACGGCTGAGCACTCGACTCCAGCCGAATCACCCGACGGACGATCCACGCGGCATTGCAGCGGCAACGCTCGACGGTCTCCTGATGGGATGTGGCGACGCCGTCATCGGTATCAACCCCGCGACGGACTCGCCTCAGGCCACCTCGGATCTGCTCCACCTGCTCGACGACATCCGTCAGCGATTCGAGATCCCGACTCAGTCGTGCGTGCTCTCGCACGTGACCACCACTATCGGACTGATCGAATCGGGGGTGCCGGTCGATCTGGTCTTCCAATCGATTGCCGGTACCGAAGGCGCCAATTCCGGTTTCGGAGTGAATATTCCGCTCCTGCGTGAGGGCAACGAGGCCGGGCGCTCGTTGAACCGCGGAACGGTCGGCAACAACGTCATGTACCTCGAGACGGGGCAGGGATCCGCCCTCAGTTCAGGTGCCCACTACGGCACCGGCGGAGCCCCGGTCGATCAGCAGACGCTCGAAACTCGGGCATACGCAGTGGCACGTGATCTCGAACCGCTGCTGGTCAACACCGTGGTCGGCTTCATCGGTCCCGAGTATCTCTACGACGGCAAGCAGATCATTCGCGCGGGCTTGGAGGATCACTTCTGCGGAAAACTCCTCGGACTGCCGATGGGAGTGGACGTCTGCTACACCAACCACGCCGAAGCCGATCAAGACGACATGGACAACCTGCTCACCCTGTTGGGCGTTGCGGGCGCCGCGTTCGTGATCGCGGTGCCCGGCGCCGACGACGTGATGCTCGGCTATCAAAGTCTGGCGTTCCACGACGCGCTGTACGTGCGTAAGGTCCTCGGCTTGCAGCCCGCCCCGGAGTTCGAGACCTGGCTCCACAATTTGGGGATGACCGACGCAAACGGTCGGGTTCTTCCGATCGACGCCGAAATGTCGCCGCTGCGGGCTTTGACGGTGAACTCATGACCGAAGATCAGGCTCCGATCCTCGATTTCTGGGGTCCACTTCGCAAGACCACACAATCGCGTATCGGGTTGGGCCGCGCCGGTGATTCGTTGCCCACCAAGCGGGTTCTCGAATTCAAGGCAGCGCACGCCGCCGCTCGCGACGCGGTCCACGAGCCACTCGATTCGCAGACGCTTGCCAGTCGGGTCGAAGGGGTGGGTGTCGGTGCGCCGGTGGTGGTCGCGAGCAGCGTCTCCACCCGCAGCGAGTATCTCCGGAGGCCCGACCTAGGGCGCCAACCCGCGGACCTGAGCGCGATCACGGGCTCCGACAAGGAAATCGGGTTCATCCTCGCCGACGGACTCTCCCCGCGAGCACTGATGGACCACGGCGAACAACTCCTGTCCGCGTTGGTCACGGTGCTGGGGGAGCGGTATTCCATAGCGCCGCCCGTGATCGCCACGAACGCCCGTGTGGCACTGGGCGATCACATCGCTGCCGCGATGGGAGTGCAGACGGCGATCGTCCTGATCGGCGAACGTCCAGGGCTCTCTGTTGCGGACAGCGTCGGGATCTATCTGACTCACCTTCCGCGCGTCGGTCGCACCGACGCAGATCGAAACTGCATTTCCAATGTCCACCCACCCGAGGGTCTCGGATACGATCAGGCTGCTCGTGTCGTCCTGGGGTTGGTGGCGGGAGCGCGCCAGTTGGGCCGCTCCGGCGTCGACCTCAAGGACACCTCTCGTGCCGACGCCGTTGCGTCGGGAGAAGTGCTGACGCTCGATTAATTGACAACTGCACGGCATACCCGGGTCGATCGACACTCGGGTATGCCGTCGTACCCGAATCGCGACGAAAACGAGGGAATCGATGTTCCGTTCGCTGCATGCCCGCGCCCTGTGCGCGTTGGCCGTAGGTAGTGTCCTGTTGAGTGCAACTGCTTGTAGTTCAGCCGAAAGCGCCCCGAAAGAGGATGCGGCGCAGAGTGGTTCATCCTGCGCGCCGCTGGATTCAGGTCTTGTCTGGTACGGCGACAACCGAACGAAGCTGGACTCCATGATGGCGGAGTTCGGGACCTGCGGGGCTGCAGGTGATGTCGATGACGGTGCTCCGTTGGCGCTCTTCGACTGGGACAACACAGTTGTCAAGAACGACATCGGTAGTGCCACTGCATTCTGGATGATCAAGAACAACAAGGTTTTACAACCTGCGGGAGCGAACTGGGCAACTACCAGTCGCTTCATGACTCCGGCCGGCGCTGCTGCGCTTTCCGCCGCCTGTGGCTCGGAGTCCGCTCCTGGGCAACCGTTGGCAACCAGCACGGACGTCGACTGCGCCGACGAGATCGTTGCGGTGCTCGAAGAGAAGACTCGCGACGGACAGGTTGCATTCGACGGCTACGATCACCGCCGGACCAAGGCTGCATACGCGTGGGCGGTGCAGTTGATGGCAGGGCACACCGAGGACGAGATCACCGAGTACGCCCGCGCAGCGCGTGCTGAGAATCTCGCTGCTGCAGAAGGATCCGATCAGACCGTCGGAACGACGGAAGTCGACGGTTCGGTGCGGTACTACGCGCAAATCGAAGACTTGGTGAAAACCCTGGGAGCTCATGGATTCGACGTGCGGATCATTTCCGCATCGGCCGAACCGGTAGTTCGAGTCTGGGCGGAACAGTTGGGATTGGACGCCGGTCACGTGATGGGCGTGCGACCGATCGCTGAGGACGGTGTTCTGACCGGGCGCCTGCGTGGATGTGGTGGCGTTGCGGACGGCGACGACTCGGTCATTCCGTACATCGACGGTAAGCGGTGCCAGGTCAATGAGGTTGTCTACGGGGTCGTCGGGCCTACGGCGTTCGAGCAGTTGGCCGCCGATCGCCGTCAGGTATTTGCTGCCGGTGATTCTGTCACCGATGTGACCTTCCTCGGAGATGCGACCGGTGCGCGTCTGGTGATCAACCGCAACAACCCTGAACTGATGTGCAACGCCTACGACAACAGTGATGGAAAATGGCTGGTCAACCCCATGTTCATCGAACCGAAATCCCAGGCGGATGCACCTTATCGTTGCTCGACCGACGCGTACACCGACGAGGCTGGGGCCAAAGGTGCCGTCACTCGCGAGGACGGCAGCGTGATTCCTGATCAGGCCGATTCAGTCGCCTGACAGCCGGCTTGCTGCGGTGACTTCACAACGATCGATCAGCGTGTGATCTGATTCTGTCGAGCCCTTCGTCGGGCTGCGGAAACCCTTGGGTGTCCGCTGAGATGCTGGAGCCGCAGAGGCGGCACGTGAGTAGGAGAAATCGATGGCCTTCGCTGGCAATGTGGACGAGTTGGCGCTTCTCCAGGCAGTACGTCTCAAGGAGCGGGTTGGAGCGGTCGTCCTGGCCGAGCACCTGGGCGTCAGCGCAGCCTCCGGTCAAGCTGCGTACGACGCACTTGTCGCGCAGGGCAAAGCGATCGAAGCGGAAAACGCCATCAGCCTGACCGACAAGGGTTTGGCAGAACTCGAAGATCAGTTGGACGCTGAGCGGGTCTCGATCGACGAGGACTCCATCGGCGAGGTATACGAGACTTTCCTGCCTCTGGACGAGGAATTCGTCGCGCTGATCGGCAGTGCGGACGCGGATTCTCTTGCGGAGCTGGATCGTCGAGCTGCAAACCTCTTCGACGATCTGTCAGCGTTCGTTCCGCGGTTGTCCCGCTACCAGGATCTCTTCTCGGATGCTCTCGCGAAAGTCCAAGCGGGGGAGTCCAAGTGGATTTCGGAACCGATCATCGACTCGTACGCGACGGTGTGGGGAGAGATCCGTCAGGAACTGTTCGGGGCTGCGGGTAAGGCTTGATCCGTAGCTTTGGATTTTGACTCCGATCAGCGTGGGCCGCCCGATTCGTGAGAAACGAATCGTGCGGCCCACGCTGTGTTCGAGGTCGTGAAACTCGTTACCATTGCATACAAGTCGTGATCGAGATCACTCCTACCCCCTTTTGGGGGTGGTGCGGGGGTGAGCCACATCACTACCTTTCCTCTTATCGACGGTGATGCCCACAGGGCGACACCATAGGACCACGGAGGAATCGAGTGACCACAGTCTCTCCCACAGGCGGCACCAGCGCCGCCGGCGCCGGGGGCGCGAGTGCCGCAGGTGCGACGCAACCCCCGCAGAACACCACCAGTGTGCGGCGCGTCGCGATCGCGAGTTGCATCGGCACGACCATCGAGTTCTACGACTTCTTCATCTACGGAACTGCTGCGGCACTTGTCTTTCCGACGGTGTTCTTCCCCGCGCTCGGTGCCACCGCGGGAACTGTCGCATCGTTTGCGACCTTCGCAGTCGCATTCATCGCCCGGCCGGTCGGCGCAATGTTGTTCGGACACTTCGGCGATCGCATCGGTCGTAAGAAGACTCTGATCTCGACGCTCCTGCTCATGGGTATCTCGACGCTCCTGATCGGCTTGCTGCCCGGTGCAGCAACCATCGGTGTTGCGGCTCCGATCATCCTGGTGCTCTTGCGATTCGGTCAAGGCTTCGCGGTCGGTGGTGAATGGGCGGGCGCAACCCTGCTCACCGCGGAATACGCCCCACCCGGCAAACGTGGTCTGTATGCGATGTTCCCGCAGCTCGGCCCCGCAATCGCTTTCGTTCTCTCGAGCAGTACCTTCCTCATTACCGGCGCTGTTCTCGGCGATACCAACCAGGCCTTCCTCGACTACGGCTGGCGTATCCCGTTCCTGTTCTCCATCGTGTTGGTCGGCATCGGCCTCTACATGCGACTCGCTATCGAGGAGACCCCGGTCTTCAAGGCGGAGCAGGCAGAGCGCGTCGCAGAGCAGAAGAACGAAGCACCTCGCACCCTCCCGTTCCTGGATGCCTGGCGATTCCAGACCAAGGAGATCCTGCTCTCGGCGGGCGCCCTGGCTTGCCTGTTCGCGTTCTTCTACATGGGCACGGCTTTCCTCACGAGCTACGGAACCAAGACTCTCGGTTTCTCCCGCCCGTTCGTCCTGTCGGTCGGTATCGCTTCCGCCTTCGTCTTCGGTGCGGCGATCATTGTCTCCGCCCTGTACTCGGACCGCATCGGGCGTCGCAAGGTCATCATGATCTCGTGTGGTCTGGCCGTCGTCTGGGCGCTGGTGCTGTTCCCGCTCCTCGACACGGGATCGCCGATCGCGTTCATCATCGGAATGTTCGGCACGCTGTTGATCTTCGGAATCGCATACGGCCCCTGCGGTGCGCTGCTACCGGAAATGTTCCAGACTCGCTACCGCTATACAGGCGCCGGCCTCGGCTACAACCTCGCCGGAGTGCTCGGTGGCGCAGTGCCGCCGCTGATCGCCGCACCGCTGGCCTCGGCCTACGGAAGCATAGCCATCGGAGTCATGCTGTCGATCCTGGGTGTGCTGAGCCTGATCTGTACCTGGGCGCTCGTCGAGACCAAGGATCACGCGCTGTAACCACTGCACAGCAGGCGGGTGGGGTGTCCGGACTTCAGACAGTTACGGCCACCCCGCACCGGGAAGTATGTCGTGCATCACACCGAATCGAGTAAATTCGTAGATGAGAGGGTCCGCTGCGGCGGCCCCTCTCATAGGTGCCTGAACAGGTAACCGGAGAGGACAGAACACATGAGTACCCCGCTGCCCAGCTATACGTCCGGTGTATGGGACGGTCCGATGCTGGGCGACACCATCGGAGACAACCTGGATCGCACGGTTGCCGCGCACGGTGACCGTGATGCGTTGATCGACCATGCCAGCGGTCGACGATGGACATACCGGGAGTTCGCCGAGCAGGTGAACGGGCTCGCTGCCGGACTTCTTTCCCGTGGTGTGGGGAAGGGCGATCGGGTGGGGATGTGGGCTCCAAACTGTCCGGAATGGACGTTCACGCAATATGCGACGGCAAAGATCGGGGCGATCCTGGTCAATATCAACCCGGCGTACCGCTCGCACGAGTTGCAGTACGTGCTCGAGCAGGCCGGGATCTCGACGCTGGTGTCTGCGGCGAGCTTCAAGACTTCGGATTACGCGTCGATGATCGAGACGGTGCGGCCGCAGTGCCCCGATCTGACGTCGGTGATCCTGCTCGGTTCACCCGAGTGGGACTCAGTGCTTGCAGACGGGTTGGCGGCGCAGGTAAACGATCCGGCTCCGCTCGCAGCAGCCCAAGCCTCGTTGTCCGCCGACGACGCGATCAACATCCAATACACCTCGGGCACTACCGGTTTCCCGAAGGGCGCGACGCTCAGTCACCACAACATCCTCAACAACGGCTACTTCGTCGGCGAGTTGTGCCACTACAGCGAGGTGGATCGGGTGTGTATCCCGGTGCCGTTCTATCACTGCTTCGGCATGGTGATGGGCAACCTTGCGTGCACCAGTCACGGTGCTGCCATGGTCATTCCGGGCCCGGCATTCGATCCGCGCGCTTCGCTCGACGCCGTCCAGGCCGAAAAGTGCACGTCCCTCTACGGCGTTCCGACGATGTTCATTGCCGAGTTGGCGCTGCCGGACTTCGAGAGCTTCGATCTGTCATCCCTTCGTACCGGCATCATGGCGGGTTCGCCCTGCCCGGTCGAGGTGATGAAGCAGGTCATCGATCGCATGGGGATGGCAGAGGTGTCCATCTGCTACGGCATGACGGAGACGTCGCCGGTGTCGCTGCAGACCCGCTCGGACGATTCGATCGAGCAGCGCACCGAAACCGTCGGTCGGGTGGGACCGCACCTCGAGATCAAGATCGTCGATCCGGCAACCGGACTGACGGTGCCGCGCGGCGAGCCGGGTGAACTATGCACACGTGGTTACTCGGTCATGCTCGGCTACTGGGAGAACCCGGAGAAGACCGCCGAGGCGATCGACGCTGCCCGGTGGATGCACACCGGAGACATCGGAGTCATGGATGAGGCCGGATACGTCGCTATCACCGGACGCATCAAGGACATGGTCATCCGCGGTGGTGAGAACGTCTATCCACGTGAGATCGAGGAGTTCCTCTACACCCACCCAGACATTCTCGATGCTCAGGTCATCGGTGTACCCGACGCAAAGTACGGCGAGGAATTGATGGTGTGGGTCCAGATGCGCGAAGGCGCAGACGATCTGGACGCAGATTCGGTCCGTGCCTTCTGCACCGGGAAGCTCGCGCACTACAAGATTCCGCGGTACGTCCACGTCGTCGACGAGTTCCCGATGACAGTCACGGGCAAGGTCCGCAAGATCGCGATGCGAGAACAGGCGATCGAATTGATCGGTCAGGCCTGAGAGTATGTCCGCGAACCCAGGGGAGCGTGAGCCGGTACGCCCCGAGATCGCGCTCTCCTGGAAGCGCTCTCGACTCAGTGGCCTCGACCCGTCGTCGGCCATCGCCGTGGACACCGAGGAGCAGGACGGCGAGTCTCGTCTGCTCCGGGCTGCCGCACCTGTGCTCGACGAGGTTTCGCAACAGATCGCGGGCACCGGGTTCTGCGTCCTGCTTGCCGATCGGGACTGCCGAGTAGTCGCCTCGGTGTACTCCGACAGTCGAGTCGAGCGGACGATCGAGCGGTTGGGCGTCGTCAACGGTTCACGCTTCGGCGAAGAGCACGCTGGTACCAACGCGCTCGGTACGCCGCTCGAAGTCGGGCGCAGCGTGGTGATCCACGGTGACGAGCATTTCCTCGACAGCCTCAAGGGATTGAGCTGCTACGGCCAGCCGATCCTGCATCCCGTCACCCGCCGCGTCGAGGGCATTCTCGACATGACCGGCGTTGTCTCGCAGGCCAACCCGCTGTTCGCGCCGTTCCTTGCGCGTGCGGCAGCGGACATCGAGAAGCGACTGCTCGAAGGCTCGAAAGCGTCGGAGCAGCGACTGGTCGACGCATTCCAACGAGTTTCGCATCAGCGCCACATTGCCGTTGCGGCTATCGGCGACGACATCCTGCTCAGCAACCGAACCGCCCTGGACCTGCTGGACACTGCCGATCACGTATCGCTCCGCTCCTTGATCGCCGACCTCAACCCGGATCAATCACGATTGGTGACAGTCGAATTGGCGTCCGGTGCGCTGGCGCGAGTTCAGGCCGACCGTATTTCCGGGGCTGACGGCGGGGCGCTCTTCCTGGTCGAACCACTCCAGCGTGAACGGGCGCCGATCCGTAGAACACATGAGCGGGCCCCGTCTCCGGGCGAACGACTGCGCCGAGACTTGATGCGCGCGCGAGCTGGTTCTGCCGCCGTGGCGATCTCGGGCGAGGCGGGTTCCGGCCGAACCTCGGCAGCATCCGACGTCGTCGGCAGCATCGACGCGAGTTGGCTCGATGCGACGCGGATCGCATTCGACGGACGCGAGCAATGGATTACCGATCTTGTGCGAGCCGCCCGTAAGCGTTCGGGAGTCGTCGTGATCGAGCAGGTGCAACTTCTTCCCGATTCGGTGCTGCCGCTGGTTGCAGATCTGATCGACGCCAGCGGCGAGGGGCCGCGGATCGTGCTGACCAGCGGCGCGGCAGCGGATCTACCGCCGACCATCGCATCGCTCATCTCGCGTTGTGCTTCCAGGGTTGTCATAGCCCCACTGCGTGAGCGACAAGCTGAGATCGCCGAGTTGGCGCAGGCGATGTTGGAGGGGATCTCGCCCGAACTGAGGTTGACCGCAAGTGCTGCCGAAGCGCTCGCGGCGGCCAGTTGGCCGGGCAATCTGGCCGAGTTACGCGTCGTGCTGCATCTCGCCTCGGACCAACGCTCCAGCAACCGCATCGACGTCGCCGATCTGCCCGAGGACTACCGCACCACTACCAAGGTGTCGCGGTTGGCGGGGCGGGAGAAGGCTGAGCGTCAGGCGATCATCGGCGCGTTGAAAGACTGCGGCGGCAACAAGGTTCACGCGTCGGCGCAGCTGGGAATCAGCCGAAGCACTCTCTACACACGTATGCGGGCGCTGGACATCACTGTGTAGTTCGCTGTCCGATTCCAGTTGTACAAAGTTCGGACAGTTAGCACCCCGGAAGCGCGGAAGTATGGCGTGTATCACATTCGCACCTCACTACTTCAGGGGAGTTTCCGATGACGGCAGTAGCCGAACACACCATCAGTTCCGCGGTACAGGGTTTCCTGAACGGACCGAAGAAGCTCTACATCGGCGGCGAATTCGTCGACGCCGCTTCGGGTCAGACCTTCGCGACGTACAACCCGGCTGACGGACAGAAGCTCGCAGACGTGGCACACGGCCAGGCCGAAGACATCGACCGCGCGGTACGCGCCGCTCGAGCGGCTTTCGAGGACGGCCCCTGGTCTCGGATGAAGGCAAACGAGCGCGAGCGGATGATCTGGCGCGTCGGCGACATTCTCAGTGCTCGTGCCGAGGAATTCGGTCAGCTCGAAGCTCTCGACAACGGCAAGTCCGTTGCCATCGCCACCGCCGTCGACGTGGCTTGGGCCGCAGACGTTTTCCGCTACTACGCGGGCTGGGCCACCAAGATCGAAGGCAGCACCGTTAATGTGTCGATGCCTTTCTCTCCGGGCGGCGAATTCCACGCCTACACATTGCGTGAGGCAATCGGCGTCTGTGGACTGATCGTGCCGTGGAACTTCCCGCTGCTGATGTCGTCGTGGAAGCTCGCCCCCGCGCTCGCCGCCGGCAACACGGTGATCCTCAAGCCCGCCGAGCAGACCCCGCTCACCGCACTGCTTCTCGCGGAGGTCTTCGAAGAAGCCGGATTCCCGCCCGGCGTCGTCAACATTGTTCCCGGCTTCGGCGATGCAGGTGCTGCACTGTCCGGCCACGACGACGTGGACAAGGTCGCGTTCACCGGTTCTACCGAGGTGGGCAAGAAGATAGTCGACGCTGCCAAGGGCAATCTGAAGAAGGTCACGCTCGAACTCGGTGGCAAGAGCCCCAACATCGTGTTCGCCGACGCGGATTTCGATTCCGCGGTGGAGGGTTCGCTCAACGCGTGGCTGTTCAACCACGGACAGTGCTGCGTTGCGGGCACTCGCCTGTACGTCGAGGACACCATCTTCGAGAAGTTCACCGAGGCCGTCGCGCACGCAGCGAGCCAGGTCAAGATCGGGCCCGGCCTCGATCCCACCACCCAGCTCGGACCGCTGGTCTCGCAGGAGCAGTTCGACAAGGTTACCGGCTACCTCCGTGAGGGAATCGCCGACGGCGCACGTGCACTGACGGGCGGCAACCGCTGGGGCGATCAGGGCTACTTCGTCGAGCCGACTGTCTTCGTTGACGTCAAGCCCGAATTCTCCATCGTTCAGGAGGAGATCTTCGGACCCGTCGTGGCGGCGCTGCCGTTCAATGCGGACGACGGACCGATCACTGCCGCAAACGATTCCATCTACGGACTCGCCGCGGGCATCTGGACCCGGGACATCTCCAAGGCCCACCGCACGGCAAAGCGTTTGAAGGCCGGCTCGGTGTGGATCAACCAGTACAACGGCTTCGACACCGCAATGCCCTTCGGCGGCTACAAGCAGTCCGGCTGGGGCCGCGAACTCGGCGCATCCGCCATCGATCTCTACACCCAGACCAAGGCCGTCAACATCGCCCTCTGACCGACCCCATCGCTCATTCTCTCGTCCGACAATCAAGGAGATCACCAGTGAAGACCAAAGCTGCTGTACTGCTCGAGCCCGGAAAGCCTTTCGAGATCATGGAACTCGACCTCGACGGCCCGGGAGTGGGTGAGGTGCTGATCAAGTACACCGCTGCCGGACTGTGCCATTCGGATCTGCACCTGACCGATGGTGATCTCCCGCCGCGTTACCCGATCGTCGGCGGTCACGAGGGCTCGGGCATCATCGAAGAAGTCGGCCCCGGTGTCACGAAGGTCAAGCCGGGCGACCATGTCGTGTGTAGCTTCATTCCCAACTGCGGCACCTGTCGCTACTGCTCGACTGGTCGCCAGAACCTCTGCGACATGGGTGCCACCATCCTCGAAGGTTCCATGACGGACGGGTCCTTCCGTTTCCACGGCAACGGAATGGATTTCGGCGGAATGTGCATGCTCGGAACGTTCTCCGAGCGAGCGACCATCTCCCAGCACTCGGTCGTCAAGATCGACGACTGGCTTCCGTTGGAGACCGCAGTGGTCGTCGGCTGCGGCGTGCCGTCGGGTTGGGGAACGGCCGTCAACGCCGGTAACCTCCGCGCCGGTGACACCGCGGTGATCTACGGCATCGGTGGCCTCGGCATCAACGCGGTCCAGGGCGCTGTTTCGGCTGGCTGCAAGTACGTCGTGGTGGTCGATCCGGTTGCTCTCAAGCGTGAGACCGCACTGAAGTTCGGTGCCACGCATGCCTTTGCAGACGCCGAGAGCGCTGCTGCCAAGGTCAACGAGCTGACCTGGGGACAGGGCGCCGACGCTGCGCTCATCCTTGTCGGCACCGTCGACGAGGATGTGGTCAGTGCAGCGACGGCAGTGATCGGCAAGGGCGGCACCGTGGTGATCACGGGTCTCGCCGATCCGGCCAAGTTGACCGTTCACGTGTCGGGTACCGACCTGACCCTGAATCAGAAGACGATCAAGGGCACGCTGTTCGGTTCGATGAACCCGCAGTACGACATCGTGCGACTGCTGCGTCTCTACGATGCCGGTCAGCTCAAGCTCGACGAACTGATCACCAACACCTACAGCCTCGAAGACGTCAACCAGGGCTACCAGGATCTGCGTGACGGCAAGAACATCCGTGGCGTGATCATTCACGACAAGTAACCCCAAGTGCTGTGCGCCTTTATCAACCGCCCGCGGTTAATAAAGGCGCACAGCACTATTTCTTGGCTTTCGACAAAATCTGCATCAACTGAAGTAGTGCCGAGAACTTCGCGAACACCGAACGCGAGACCACCGGACCGAAAGCCGCGGTGTCGGTCGCATCGAATGCGTCGAGTAGATCCCGGAAGCTTTCGATCTGTTTGATCATCGCGTCCAGGTCGACGTGCGTGACGGCGTCGGCCTCGCGCAGAGCGAGCAGGTACTGCGGCGCCGTCACAAGTGCGACTGCCGGGATCTTCCGCTCGAACAGTGGTTCGCCCTCGCCGAAATGAATGACCGGTCCTGGCGCCACGATTCGGCGATCGCCCGCTCCGATGTCGCGCCACAGCGGTGCAACGATGTCGTGTACTTCCCGACTCGTCGCGTAGAGCAGTTCCGGTTCCGGAGTGGTCTCCAACGCATAGTTGCCGGTCGAGTTGTCCTCGGTATCACCCAGTGCGCCGAGGTGCTCGATTGCAATCCCCGCTACGGCGCGCGCCTGACCGGCTTCGCCCTTCCACATCTCGGGGTGCGCTTCGAGCCAGGTGGACGTTGCCTGTCCGTGCTTGGACACCGCTGGAATACGAAGGTGTCCAGTCGTCAGGACAAAAACGTACGACCGTCGATGCGGCTGCGCCACGGCGTGCCGAGCCAACGCCAACATTCCCAGATGGCCGTTCTCCTCGACGCCGTTGGTTCCGTCGCTGTGAGTGATGAGCAGAATCGTCTCTTCGGGTGAGGTTCCGGGGGACACCGCCCACACCGTGTCAGTCCGGGTGTCCGGATGCAGAGTCGCATCCAGTACCAGAGTCGCCAGCTGACCGGAACGAGCTGCAGCGACAACCTTCGCGCCCTCGTCGCCGGCCACCCAGACGGCGGGGATGTCGTGATATGGCTGCGTGAACGGAAGATATTGTCCCAGTGCGTTGTCCGGAGCGATGTCACGCCACACCGCAATCACGCCGAGGACACCGGCCTTGCGGGCCTTGTCGAGCTTCGGGCCCAGAAGTGTTGCGGAGAGAACCGGATTTCGAAGTGTCTCGTCGGTGGCGATCGGGCCCCACTCGCTGACCAGCAGCTTGCGGGGAAGATCGATGTGCGGGACCTCGATCACTGCGATCGCGCCCTTGGCCGCCGACCACTTGGGGCGTCGCGCGCTGACGTAGACCAGGGGAGCGGAGATTCCCTGTGGTCCGGTCAATCCGGAGTAGGGGAATGCGGACGAAACTCTGATCGGTCCCGTCGGCAATTCGATGCGAAGTCCGTTAGGTGTCGCCGGCAGATCCCAGCGTTCGAAAGTGTGTGAATCACGCCGGACGTCGAGGCCCAGTTCGGTCAGTTCGTTCGCGACTTCTTCCACCACCGCGTGGTGTGAAGGCGATCCCGTCAATCGTGGGCCCAGCGCGTCGAGTCGCTGTTGGCCGGCAAGGAGGAGATCGCGATCGACGGCCTGGCCGTGATTCATTGGATTGCCTTTCGTGCTACCTGGCGTCTGCTCTGGTGAGGCGCCTGCCCGTGTCGTGTCCACGGTACCGAGCGGTCTGAAAACGGGACGAAGGCGCGTCGGATATGCCGTTTTCGCAGATATACCGGGTGCCAACGAGCCGGTCGGTCCGTACCGTATGACCTTCGCGCCGACAGGCACCGACAGGCTCCGTATTCTCCGGACCCGGATCTCGCGTCCGGCAGGGTCTAACAGTCGGGACTGGACTTTCACGCCGGTCGTCACGGGCGTGAAAGTCCGGATCTCGTAGAGGACTCGTTGATCAACTCGGCAATTGATTCTCGGCCCGTGTGAGAGCACATTCTCTCAATTCGGACCATGCTTCGTCGAGAAGCTCTCGATACCGTCCGATATCGGTGAGCAGTTCCGGATCCGCAGTGATATTGATCATTGCGACGTCCCCGATCGTATCGATCGTGTGCGCGACTCCGAGATTGCCCTCGAGGCTGATCGCGCCGAAACTGGCGGCCGCAGTGGAGTTTCCCAACTTCCAATCACTGACACCTTTCGGGATGTTCGAAACTCCGGTGTGTATGGCCGATGTTCTCGACGATTCCTGCCTTCGGCTTTGAAGCCTGGTTGCCAGTCGGAAGATGAACCCGGGCACGGTGCTGATCCTCTTGAAAAAGAAGATATGACCGGGGCTAGTCGCTTCTTTGATCGATTCGACTGCGGAATTATGGATAAGGCGTATCCGGTCGACTGGATCCGGCGTATCGGAATGCAGATCGACTCCGCACGCGACAAACCGGTTCTTCGAAGTCAGCTCGGGTACGAGCTCACGAAGCGAGATCGGAACTGCCGCCCCGAGGGAGTGCGACGGCTCTTCGCCCTGTTCTTTCAGGTAGCGCGACAATCCGATCGAGACGATGGCGAGGAGGATATCGTTGATGGTCACACCTCCGAGGGCTGATTTCACTTCTCTCATTTGGGCGACCGAGACGACAATGCAATCGAACTCACGCTGGGGTCCGAGTTTTCCGATCAGCGAAATGCTGGACGATTGCAGAGGCTTGACATGATAGTCGCCACGAGCAACTTCGGCCTTGATCATATCTTGCCCCGTTGTTTTTGCCTGCCAATATTTTCGTGCAAACGAGGCGATCGTGATCGGCAGCAAGAGAACCGAGCGACAGAACAGCTCGGTACGTGATCGCGGGCGGGAAGTTTTCGTCGAGAGGTGAACAGGCAAGCTGACGGAGAAGAGTTTCTGGGCTATTCGAACACTTTCGTATCCGTCGGCGATCGAGTGATGGAACTTCACCATGACGACTGTTGCGGGTTCTTGTCGGCCGGCGACGCCGACCACGCCGCGGGCGACGTGAAGGTGCCACTGGGGCAGCCCGCGATCAATTCTTTGTTGAACCAATGTCGGAATCAGTGCCCGCAGGCTTCCCCAATCGGTCACATCATGAAAGGTGATGTGATGGGACGGAGAAAAATCAGGATCCTGTTCGACGTACGGGTGGTTCAGATCCCAAGGCACTCGAACGACGCGTTCATGTAGTTCGGGTAGTGCGTTGATTCTCTCGGCAAGCCAATCGGTAATTTCGGTAGGGCTCAAATCGTCGGATGGTTCGCCATCGGGGAAGAATGCGTATCCGGTCAAGAAGAACTGCGTGACGTGCGTGCGTTCCGAATTCAGGAACAAGGCATCACGGGGATCCATTTGCATCTGTCGCTCCGTGTCCATCGAAGTATGTGTTCTACCGGAATTTACCCGATCATCCACTTTTCGGAGCAGATGCGCGAAGATCCTGAATCGCAGCGTTCACGAATCCGGCTACCTCCACCGCAAGGCGCTGCCTTGCTTACCGAAGCTATCGATCGTGCGGGTCTGAATGCGGGTTTACGTTGCGAACGCCGAATGATGGGTTGTCGCAAGCCACGATATCGGTTCGAGGCTAGTGCGTCTGAACTCCTGCAGTTTCCCGCTCCGGAACAGGCTTTCCCGTGAGCGGATCGACTTCCTCGAGCGGCGGAACGTCTTCGCCGTCGAGCACGCGGCGCATGCGCTCCTTGTCGAGCTGCCCCTCCCAATTGGCGACCACGAACGTTGCGACACAGTTCCCGAGCAGGTTCACCGAGACCCGCATCGAGTCCATGATTCTATCGGCGCCCAGCAGGAGGGCGACTGCGGCGACCGGAATTGTGCCGTGACCGATTGCGGCCACGGTGGCGGACAGCGCCAGGAACGAAGATCCCGGTACCCCGGCCATCCCCTTGGACGTGAGCATCAGTACCAGGACGGCAGTGATCTGTTCACCGAGAGTCAGGTCCACGCCGAGTGCCTGAGCCAGAAACAGCATGCAGATCGACAGGTACAGCGTTGCGCCGTCGAGATTGAATGAGTACCCGGTTGGTACCACCAATCCTGTTGTCGTTCGCGAGCATCCGGCGTTGGTGAGCTTGACCATGATTCGGGGCAGAACGACTTCGGTCGACGCCGTTCCCAACGCGAGGAAGAGTTCGTCCTTGATGTACTTGACGAACTTCCACAGGTTCACTCCCGCGAAGTACCTGACTATCGCGGCCAGGATGAGGATGAACAGGACGGCTGCGAGATAGCATGCGGCGATCAGCTTTCCGTAGCTTCCGAGCGAAGCAATCCCGTACTGGCCGACGATGTACGCCATCGCGCCCAAAGCGCCCAACGGCGCCAGTCTCATGATCCAGCCGATGATCGTGAAGAACAGATGGCTCAGACGATCGATGAGTTCGAACACGATCGGTGGTCCACTCTCGCCTGCCTTGGCCAAGGCGAGTCCGAACAGTACGGCGAAGAAGAGGACTTGGAGGAGTGCGTTTTCGGCGAAGGCCGAAACTATCGACACCGGAATGATGTTGAGCAGGAATTCGACGGTGTGGGGAAGTTCGCCACTTCCGGTCTTGGCGGCCACGGCGTCCGCACCGTTCGCCAGTGTCTCCGGATCGATGTTGAATCCCGCACCTGGTTTCATCAGGTTGCCGATGAGCAGCCCGAACAGCAGCGCGAAGGTGGTCACAACCTCGAAGTAGATGAGCGCCTTGACGCCGATGCGTCCCACCGCTTTCAGATCGCCGACGTGGGCGATCCCGATCACGACGGTGCAGAAGATGATCGGTGCGATCAGCATTTTGATCAGCTTGATGAACCCGTCGGCAAGGGGCTTGAGATTCGCGCCGAATTCCGGCCACAACCAGCCGATGAGAACACCGATGACGATAGCGGCGATCAGTTGCACGAACAGGGATCGGTACCAGGGCGGCTTGTTGGCGAGTCTCGCGAGCTCGCTGTTCGGCAGTTTTGCGGAAGTGGCCATGGACGAGAACGCTAGGTCTGCTTGATTGCGAAAGAATAACTCGCGAATGTCCTGCGTGTAACACGTCCAGGTTGCATCTCGGACAACAATTCGGTCAACAAGCGACAGTTGTGTGTGACTGTGGTTATTGTTGCCCTGAGCGGTGATCTTCCGTCCGCGTGCATGCACGACGTGTGAGAGGGGCTGTCATGGGGCAAATTATCGGAACCATCATTTTCGGCGCAGTCATCGGAATCCTGGCTCGTCTCGTACTGCCAGGTAAGCAGCAGTACGGCATGATCATCACCGTCGTCCTCGGTGTCGCCGGAGCGCTTATCGGGTACTGGGTCTGGGGAGCGATCTCGGACGAGGGCGACACGGGTGGAATCGACTGGATCCGGTGGATCATCAGCATCGCGGCAGCGGCCGTGCTCTCGATCGGCTACAGCGCCGTCACGGGTAAGAAATAGCAAGCCTACGAATTTCGAACAGTGCGCCCTCCCGAACTTCGGGAGGGCGCACTGTTGGTTTGCCCCAGTTGTCCTACCCCAGCGTGAGCGAACGGCACTCTCGTCGCCTCAGATACGCCGAAAGGCGCGTTCGCTCAGGGGAGGGCGCGCAAATTCAGAGCGCTCGTCGCTGAAGATGCATCGCCTCGAGGAACTGCGCCGGTAGATCCTGCTCGAGGATTTCGTCGTCAGGATGCGGTAGCGCTTTGATCTTCGCGAACTCGTCGTTGAGCCGTTCCATCTTGACGTCGAGGCGGTGTGCCGCAGCAGCAGCCTCGGTGAGTTCGTCGAGGAGTTCGACGGGAACCTCGCGGTTGTACTTGTAGTAGATCTTGTGTTCGAGACTTGCCCAGAAATCCATCGCGATGGTGCGGATCTGGAGTTCGATCGGAACGTGCCGGACGCGGTCGCTCATGAAAACCGGGACCTCGACGATCAGGTGCAAGCTCTTGTAGCCGTTGGGTTTCGGATCGGCGATGTAGTCCTCGCGCTCGATCACCCGAAGGTCCGTCTGGCTGGTGAGCATCTCGGCTATTCGGTACGTGTCGGAAATGAAGCTGCAGGTGATGCGTACTCCGGCGATGTCGAAGATGTTCTTCGAGATGTCGTCGATCGTGAGCGGGATGTTCAGGCGCTGAGCCTTGCGCAGGATGCTGTCCGGTGACTTGACTCGTGACGTGACGTGTTCGATGGGGCTGTACTGATTGATGTGAGTGAACTCGTCCTTGAGGATGTTCACCTTGGTCATCAGTTCGGAGATTCCGAATTGGTACAACATCATGAAGCGGGAGAACTCGGTCCGCAGTTCGGCGAAATCGGCCCTGCTGACCCCACTGCTGTCTTCCACGTTCGGCACCCTCATCTGTTAGCTGGTGTAACCAGTCTGCCACCGATTGTGCAGTGTCCGGTTTCAGTGGGTGCGCAGTGCGGCCAGTGTCATATCCCGCAGGACGCGACGTGCACGTGCCGGCGAAGCGGGGTTGGCGCTGTGTGGGGTCGAGTTGATCAGACCGAAGGTGGCATGCGCTTTGATTCGTGCGTCCGCCTGATCGAGCTGGGGATCGAGTTGCTCGAGCACCCCAACCCAGACCTCGACGTACTTGCGCTGCGTTTGGCGTACTTGTCGACGCGCGTCGGCCGGGAGGCTTTCGAGATCACGGTCCTGGATACGGATCAGGTCCGGCTCGCCCAGTGCGAAGTCGAGGTGGAACTCCACCAGTGCGTCGAGAGCAGCGCTCGGAGAGTCCGCAGCCTCCGCCGCAGCTGATCCGCCTTCGTGCAGTCGTGTGCTGATGCCGACGAGAAGTTCCACGAGGACTGCGTCCTTGTTCGGGAAATGCCGGTACACGGCGGGGCCGCTGATACCGACGGCCGCACCCAGGTCTTCGAGTCGCACACTCACGAATCCGCGCTCGGCGATCAACCGGGCGGCGGCGTCCAAGAGTTGACGACGACGGTCGGCCTTCATCTGATCGCGTCGCGTCGGAGCTGTTACCTGCTCAGAGGTCATTCTCTCGATCTTTCTTCGCTTGTGTTCTGGACAACTCAGTTAATCATAGTTAATCTAGTTTCAGTTATCGAGCATTAACTCATGGCGAAGGCGGCGGGATGACTCCCAGTGGAATCACGCAAGGATCGGGCTACCGGTCCGATCACACCGTTCTGGTGGACGAACTGAAGAAGAAACTGGCGCAAGCAGCGCTGGGTGGCAACGAGCGCTCTCGCGAGCGCCACGTGAGCAGAGGGAAGCTGCTGCCGCGAGATCGCGTCGACTCGCTGCTCGACCAGGGCAGCCCGTTCCTCGAGCTGTCCCCGCTCGCGGCCAACGGCCTGTACGACGACGAGTGCCCCGGCGCCGGCGTCATCACCGGCATCGGCCGTGTGTCGGGCCGCGAGTGCGTCATCGTTGCCAACGACGCGACGGTCAAGGGCGGCACCTACTACCCGATGACGGTGAAGAAGCACCTGCGCGCGCAGGAAGTTGCGCTGCAGAACAACCTTCCCTGCATCTACCTCGTCGACTCCGGCGGCGCCTTCCTGCCGCGCCAGGACGAAGTCTTCCCGGACCGCGAGCACTTCGGCCGGATCTTCTACAACCAGGCGACCATGAGCGCCAAGGGGATTCCCCAGATCGCCGCAGTTCTCGGTTCGTGTACCGCGGGCGGCGCATACGTGCCCGCGATGAGCGACGAAGCAGTGATCGTCCGCAACCAGGGCACCATCTTCCTCGGCGGCCCGCCGCTCGTGAAGGCTGCCACCGGTGAGATCGTGACAGCAGAAGAGCTCGGCGGCGGCGACCTGCACTCCAAGGTTTCCGGCGTCACCGATCACCTGGCCGAGGACGACCGCGACGCACTTCGGATCGTGCGCAACATCATTGCCACGCTCGGCCCCCGCTCCGAGCGCCCGTGGGATGTCATCTCCACGGTTCCGCCCCTCGCTGATCAGAGCGAGTTGTACGACGTCGTCCCGACCGATCCCCGTACTCCGTACGACGTGCACGAGGTGATCACCAAGCTCGTTGACGGCCCCGGCGGTGCCGGAAATTCTTCCAGCGCGTTCCAGGAGTTCAAGGCTGAGTACGGCAAGACGCTCGTCACCGGTTTCGCCCACATCGAGGGCCACCCGGTCGGCATCATCGCCAACAACGGCGTTCTCTTCGGCGAATCCGCCATGAAGGGAGCACATTTCATCGAACTGTGCGACAAGCGCAGTGTGCCGCTGCTGTTCCTGCAGAACATCGCGGGCTTCATGGTGGGACGCGACTACGAGGCCGGCGGCATCGCCAAGCACGGCGCCAAGATGGTCACGGCAGTTGCGTGTGCACGGGTTCCGAAGCTGACGGTTGTCATCGGCGGCTCTTACGGCGCCGGCAACTACTCCATGTGTGGACGCGCGTATTCACCTCGCTTCCTGTGGATGTGGCCGAACGCGCGCATCTCGGTCATGGGCGGCGAGCAGGCCGCGTCGGTGCTCTCGACCGTTCGTAGTGACCAACTCGACAGCGCGGGCAATCCATGGTCGGCCGAGGACGAAGAGTCCTTCAAGGCGCCGATCCGCGAGCAGTACGAGGCTCAGGGAAATCCGTACTACTCCACCGCGCGGCTGTGGGATGACGGTGTCATCGACCCCGCAGATACCAGAACTGTTCTCGGCCTGGCTCTCTCGGCGTGTGCAAACGCGCCGATCGAACCGGTCTCCTACGGCGTCTTCCGGATGTGAGCGAAATGACTGAGTTGCGCACTATCGATACTGTTCTCGTGGCCAACCGCGGTGAGATCGCGGTTCGTGTGATCCGCACGTTGCGTGAGTTGGGAATTCGCAGCGTCGCCGTCTACAGCGACGCCGACGCGAATGCTCGACACGTCCGCGAGGCCGACACCGCCGTCAACATCGGACCGGCTGCGGCGCGTGAAAGCTACCTCGTCATCGACAAGGTGATCGACGCTGCCAAGTCCACGGGCGCACAGGGCATTCACCCCGGCTACGGCTTCCTGTCGGAGAACTCGGCGTTCTCGGCTGCCTGTGCGGCTGCCGGAATCGCCTTCCTCGGCCCCTCCGAGCGGGCCATCGAGGTGATGGGTGACAAGATCACCGCGAAGAACGCAGTCGCCGCGTTCGACGTCCCGGTGGTCCCGGGTATCGCGCGCCCGAACCTGACCGACGAAGAACTGATCGCAGCAGCCGAGGACATCGGCTACCCGGTGTTGGTCAAGCCTTCCGCAGGCGGCGGCGGCAAGGGAATGCGTCTGGTCGAGGATCCGGCCAATCTGGCCGAGGCTCTTCGCAGTGCGCGTCGTGAGGCCGCGTCGTCGTTCGGCGACGACACCCTGTTCCTCGAGCGATTCGTCCTGCGGCCCCGGCACATCGAGGTCCAGGTTCTCGCCGACCAGCACGGCAACGTCGTTCACCTCGGTGAGCGCGAATGCAGCCTGCAGCGGCGTCACCAGAAGGTCATCGAAGAGGCTCCCTCGCCGCTGCTCGATCAGGTGACCCGTGACCGGATCGGCGCGGCAGCGTGCAACACCGCTCGAAGCGTCGATTACACCGGCGCCGGCACTGTCGAGTTCATCGTCTCCGCCGACAAGCCGGACGAGTTCTTCTTCATGGAGATGAACACTCGCCTGCAGGTCGAGCACCCCGTCACCGAAATGGTGACCGGACTGGATCTGGTCGAATGGCAGGTTCGTGTGGCAGCAGGGGAGAAGTTGGCCTTCTCCCAGAGTGACATCACGCTGACCGGGCACGCCATCGAAGCTCGTGTGTACGCGGAGGATCCGGGCCGTGGATTCCTGCCGACCGGCGGCCGCGTCGTCGATCTGGTCGAGCCGTCAGGTTCCGGCGTGCGCGTCGATTCCGGACTGCTCGCGGGCACCGTCGTCGGCAGTGACTACGACCCGATGCTCAGCAAGGTCATCGCCCACGCTCCCGACCGCGCGGGCGCACTGCGCAAGCTCGATCGCGCACTCGGTGACACCGCAGTGCTCGGAGTCGTGACCAACATCGAATTCGCACGGTTCCTCCTCGCTGATCCGGATGTGATCGCGGGCAACCTCGACACCGGTCTGCTCGATCGTCGCGTCGAAGACTTCGTCGCAGCCGACGCCTCCGACGAGGTTCTCATTGCTGCCGCGGCTTATCGCTGGCTCTCGCGGTGGACAACTTCGGAATCCGTTGATCCCTGGGACGTCCCGAGTGGATGGCGCGTCGGAACTCCCGCTCCGACCAGCATCAGGCTCTCCGCCGGCACCCGAACGGCGCACGTTGCGATCGTCGGGGTTCCCGCGGATGCAAAGGTCGAGGTCGAAGGTTCACAACCGCGCGCATTCAGCGCGACCCTGACGGGATCCAAACTGGCGGTAGTGATCGACGGACACCGACGCACGTTTGTCGTAGCCGAGACCGACGGAGGTTTGTGGCTGGCAGGCGGCGGGACCTGGCACGTGCGCGAGGTCGCCGAGGTCAGTGTTCGCGGTGAGGACAAGCATGCCGGTGATGCCGAAATCGCCAGCCCCATGCCCGGTGCCGTCATCGCGGTCAACGTAGAGAACGGCGCAGTAGTGAGCGCGGGACAACCGCTTGTCGTGGTCGAGGCCATGAAGATGGAGCACTCCTTGACGTCCCCGATCGACGGAATCGTGGAAGTGCTTGTCCGTCAGGGCGATCAGGTGATGGTGGATCAGGTTCTGGCCCGCGTGGTACCTGCCCAAGACGAAGAGACTGCCGAAGAAAAGTCCGAGAACACGACGCCGAAGGAAGACGCCTGATGTCCGATTACCTTGCCACCGGAGCGCTTCCGGACGAATACCAGCAGCTCGCCAAGACCGTTGCCGACTTCGCCAAGACCGTCGTTGCACCGGTTGCTGCCGAGCACGACGCCAACCACACCTTCCCGTACGAGGTAGTTGCCGGGATGGCGGACATGGGCTTGTTCGGCCTGCCCTTCCCCGAAGAGTACGGCGGAATGGGCGGCGACTACTTCGCACTCTGCCTGGCGCTCGAAGAGCTGGGCAAGGTCGACCAGAGCGTCGCGATCACCCTCGAAGCCGGAGTGTCCTTGGGCGCCATGCCCATCTACCGCTTCGGTAACGAGGCACAGAAGGAAGAGTGGCTTCCGCAGCTCACCAGCGGCAAGTCTTTGGCTGCCTTCGGCCTGACCGAACCCGGTGCGGGTAGCGATGCCGGCGGAACCAAGACCACCGCGAAGTTCGACAGCGGCGAGTGGATCATCAACGGCAACAAGCAGTTCATCACCAACTCGGGCACAGACATCACCAAGCTGGTGACGGTCACCGCGGTCACGGGTGTCAAGGACGGGGGCAAGAAGGAGATCTCGACGATCCTCGTGCCGACCACGACGCCCGGCTTCACTGCCGAACCGGCGTACAACAAGGTCGGCTGGAACGCATCCGACACCCATCCGCTCACGTTCGCGGATGTTCGTGTTCCCGAAGAGAATCTGCTTGGTGAGCGTGGCCGCGGCTACGCGAACTTCCTGCGCATCCTCGACGAAGGCCGCATCGCCATTTCCGCGTTGAGCGTCGGTGCAGCCCAGGGCTGCGTCGACGAGTCGATCAAGTACGCCAAGGAGCGCGAGGCGTTCGGTCGCCCCATCGGACACAACCAGGCCATCGCGTTCAAGATCGCGCGCATGGAGGCCCGCGCCCACGTCGCACGTACCGCGTACTACGACGCGGCCGCACTCATGTTGTCGGGCAAGCCGTTCAAGAAGCAGGCATCCATCGCCAAGCTCATTTCCTCCGAAGCTGCCATGGACAACGCTCGTGACGCCACACAGATCCACGGCGGATACGGCTTCATGAACGAGTACGCCGTCGCGCGCCACTACCGTGACAGCAAGATCCTCGAAATCGGTGAGGGAACGACCGAGGTGCAGTTGATGCTCATCGCTCGTGAGGCAGGGCTATGACGAACCCCAAGAAGATCACTCAGCGCGGGCTCTGGTTCGAGGAGTTCGAGGTCGGCGCGATCTACGAGCATCGCCCAGGCCGAACGGTGACCGAGGCTGACAACGTCCTGTTCACGACTTTGACGATGAACACGCAGGCGTTGCATCTCGATGCCGCGTACAGCGAGGACACTCAATTCGGTGTGCGGTTGGTCAATTCGATGTTCACCCTGTCGACCATCGTGGGCCTCTCGGTCGCGCAGTTGACGCAGGGCACCATCGTCGCCAACCTCGGTTTCTCCGAGATCAGCTTCCCGAAGCCGCTCTTTCACGGGGACACCCTGTATGCCGAGACGCTCATCGCAGACAAGCGGGAGTCGAAGAGCCGTCCAGGCGAAGGCATCGTGACGCTGGTGCACACCGGTCGCAACCAGCACGGTGACGTCGTGGCACTTGCCACGCGCAAGACGTTGGTGCAGCTCCGCCCGGCTGAGGTGTCCTCATGACGTGGACCCCGCCGGGGCCGGCGTGGTTGTTCTGCCCGGCGGATCGTCCCGAGCGCTACGCGAAGGCCGCGGCCGTTGCCGACGTCGTGATCCTCGATCTCGAAGACGGTGTGGCTCCGGCAGACAAGGAAGCTGCGCGTGCGGCCCTGATCGACACTCCTCTCGATCCGGACCGGACGGTCGTGCGCGTCAATCCGGTCGGTACTCGTGATCATGAACTCGATCTGGTCGCGTTGGACGGCACACACTATTCACGTCTGATGCTGTCCAAGTGCGAATCGGCGGAGGACGTTCTCTCGCTCGCGCCGGCCGACGTGGTTGCACTTGTCGAATCCCCGCGCGGAGCCCTTGCCGTGGCGGACATCGCGCTTGCCGCGAACGCCATCGGTGTCATGTGGGGTGCCGAGGATCTTGTTGCCGGCCTCGGCGGTAACTCGAGCAGACACCCGAACGGTTCTTACCGCGACGTTGCCAAACACGTCCGATCGACGTCTCTCCTGGCGGCGAAGAGCTACGGAAGGTTGGCAGTCGATTCCGTGTACCTCGACATCAAGGACCTCGTCGGCCTGGGCGTCGAGTCCGCTGACGCCGTCGCTGTCGGCTTCGACGTGAAGGTTGCGATCCACCCGAGCCAGGTCGAGGTCATTCGCGGAGCCTTCGCACCTTCGGAAAAAGAGATCGACTGGGCCACACGAGTGCTTGCCGCGGTGTCTACTGAACGTGGCGTGTTCGCGTTCGAGGGCAAGATGGTCGACGCTCCCGTTCTCCGTCACGCCGAGAAGCTTCTTCACCGTGCCGGAATTTTTCATCAGAAGGAGAACTAACGGATGAGCAAAGTCGTGAATACGGCAGCTGAGGCAGTTGCCGACATCGCGAGCGGATCCAGGCTCGCAGTGGGCGGCTTCGGGCTGTGCGGTATTCCCGATGCGCTGATCGCGGCGATCGCCGACGGCGACGCGACCGACCTCGAGGTGTTCTCCAACAACTGCGGTGTCGACGACTACGGTCTCGGCATTCTGCTCGGCGCGCACCGGATCGCCAGGGTGACGGCGTCGTACGTGGGGGAGAACAAGGAGTTCGCCCGCCAGTATCTCGCTGGTGAGCTCGAAGTGGAGTTGACGCCGCAGGGGACGCTGGCCGAGCGGCTGCGAGCAGGCGGTACCGGCATTCCGGCGTTCTACACGCCTGCCGGCGTCGGCACACCGATCGCCGAGGGCGGCTTGCCGTGGCGATACAACCCGGACGGTTCGATCGCCGTGGCGTCGCCACCGAAGGCGACGGCGGTGTTCGGTGGCCGCACGTATGTATTGGAAGAGGCGATCACCGCTGACTTCGCGCTCGTGCACGCGGACTACGGCGACACCGAAGGCAATCTCGTCTTCAACAAGACTGCGATGAACTTCAACCCGCTTGCCGCCATGGCGGGGCGGATCACCATCGCGCAGGTGGAGAACCTCGTAGAGCCGGGCGACATTGACCCTGCGCACGTTCACCTTCCCGGAGTGTTCGTCGCGCGCGTCGTGCATACGGGCCCACAGGAGAAGCGGATCGAGAAGCGGACCGTCTCGGGAGGTACCAAGTGAGCAGCGCAGAGGAAACTCGTATCGGTTGGACTCGCCACGAGATGGCCGCTCGCGCTGCTGCCGAGATGCGGCCAGGTGAGTACGTCAATCTCGGTATCGGCCTGCCGACGCTGATCCCCAGTTACCTGCCCGAGGGCGTCAAGGTGGTCCTCCACAGCGAGAACGGCATCCTCGGTACCGGACCGTATCCGACCGATGATCAGGTCGATGCCGACCTCATCAACGCCGGTAAAGAAACCGTCACCGTCAATCCAGGTGCCGCGTTCTTCGACTCGGCTCTCTCGTTCGGCATGATCCGCGGTGGTCACATCGACACCGCGGTGCTCGGCGGGATGCAGGTGTCGAAGACCGGTGACCTTGCCAACTGGATGGTGCCAGGCAAAATGGTGAAGGGTATGGGCGGGGCGATGGACCTGGTCCACGGTGCCCGCCGCGTCATCGTCGTGATGGAGCACACCGACCGCGACGGCAATCCCAAGATCGTCGAGGCGTGCACGCTGCCGCTTACCGGTCAGAGCGTCGTCAACCGGATCATCACCGACCTGGCAGTGCTGGACGTCACCGCGGACGGGCTGCAGCTTGTGGAGCTAGCTCGAGGTGTCACCAGCGATCACCTGCAGAGCGTGACTGGCGTCGCCTTGTCCTGAAGCTTCGTACCGTAAATCGAAGAACGCGCCGACCGCTGGTCGGCGCGTTCTTTCGTCGGTCTGTCGGCGTGTACCGATATTCTCGATCAGCGACTGTCGAATCTTGTTCGAGCTCAGGCACCCAGTACCTGGCGGCCCTGTAAATTGTCCGAGGTGACTGATGTGGATTGGGGTGTAGATCGTCGGTTGCAATTGATTGTCCCAGGGGGAGAGATGTCGCGCGCCGCGTCTGAACGGTGCGTTTCGGCAATGCGATCGGGGGGGGTAGATGAGCTGGGCGATTTGTAACGAATTGCAACGAAACCGTCGATACACCGGGGTATGGATTTCTCTTGTCACCTATGTATCGGAGACAATGGGTGGTTCTGGCTCGTCGAGGTTGGATGAGGTCGGTAGCTGCTGCGAATCGGACGTTCGGCTCGCACGGGTGCGCAATGGTGTGGAAGAGAGGCTGTGGGCGTGAATTCGCTGGGTAACGGAGAACTGGGGAGCGGCAAGCCGGAGGTCGGCAGCTCGCCGGAAGACGTTCAGCGATCCGACGCATTCCCGCTTTCCGCGGCCCAGCTCGGTATGTGGTTCGCGCAGCATCTTGATCCTGCAGTTCCGGTCAACATCGCTCAGTACGTCGAACTCCGTGGTGCTCTGGAGCTTGACGCCCTTCGTCAGGCCTGCGCAGACGCCGGTCGCGAAATCGGGTCGGCCTTCGTCCGGATCTTCGAGATCGACGCCCAGCCGTACCAGATCATCGACCCCACACTCGATGATTCGGTTGGCTACGTCGACCTTCGTAGTGAAGACGACTCACACGACGCGGCCATGCGGTGGATGCGAGCAGATCGCAGTCGGCCGATCGACATGCTCACGGACCGACTGATCTCTGCCACGATTCTGCGTCTCGGCGAGAACCGCTACTACTGGTACACGCGGGTCCACCACACAATTCTCGACGGCTTCGGTGCATCGACGTTCGTCACTCGTGTGGCGGAGCTGTACTCGGCGCGCGTGGAGGGTCGCGAACCGGAGCCGAGCGAGGCCTCCGATCTCTGGAACGTCTACGAGGTGGACAACAAGTACCGCCAGTCGAGTCGTTTCGAAACCGATCGCAGGTACTGGGCCGACAAGATCGAGAATCTCGACGAGATCTCGAGCCTCGCGGGTCGCAGTGCCGCGCCGGCTCCCGTCAGTCGGATCGACAGCGCAGCGCTGTCCAACCACGTCGAGGCGCTGCTCGGGCGGTTCCTCGAACGCGTGGAGAAGACCACGGTTGCCGGAACGGTCGTCGCGGCTTTTGCGGCGTACCTCGCTCAGATGACCGGACGAGAGGACGTGTCGCTGAGTCTGCCCGTTTCCGGTCGAACGACAGCCGTGCTGCGCCGATCCGGTGGCATGGTCTCCAACGTCGTTCCGCTGCGACTGACCGTCACTGCAGAGACCACCGTCCAGGATCTTCTGGACGACGTCAGGAACGAAATGTCCGGCGCGTTGCGCCACCAGCGGTACCGACACGAGGACATGGTCCGCGGCGGTGACGGGCCGGGCCGGGGCGGATTCTTCGGTCCCTGGATCAACATCATGATGTTTTCCACTGAGTTGGCGTTCGGGCCCCTCGTCGGCGAGCTTCACATCCTGTCCACGGGTTTGATCGAAGACCTCGGTGTCAACCTTTACCAGAGCATCGGCGATACCCGCACGCACATCGATTTCGAGTCGAATCCCAATCTGTACGCGCCCGCTGACGCCCAGCGAAATCACTCACGGTTCGTGGAGTTCCTCGAGAAGTTCGTCTCGGCCGAAACGAGCCGCAAAGTATGGGATCTCCCGGTCGCAACCGATGAGGAGCGGAACAAGGTCGCTTTGTGGAACCGCACCGGCTTCCAGGTTGCCTCGCAGACCATCATCGAAGCCTTCGAGCGTCAGGTTGCGCGGACTCCCAATGCCACCGCTGTGGTTTTCGAAGGCGACAGCCTGACGTACGCCGAATTCGACGCCCGCGCAAACGGTTTGGCCCGTCAGCTCATCGCCATGGGTGTTGGACCCGAATCGCTTGTCGGGCTGTCGATCCGCAGGTCTCTGGACTTGATGGTCGGTCTGTACGCGACCGCCAAGGCCGGCGGAGCCTGGGTGCCGGTAGATCCCGACCATCCAGCCGACCGCACCGCCTACATTCTCGAGTCGGCGCAGCCCACGTGTGTTGTGACCACCGCGCGGGACGACGTGGATCTGCCCGAGGGCACACGGGTGATCGAAATCGACACTCTCGACTACGGACAGCTCGACAGCAGGCCGATCGCCAACGCAGATCGTTTGTCTCCCTTGCATTTCTCGAACACTGCGTACGTGATTTACACCTCGGGATCGACCGGTCGCCCCAAGGGGGTCGCGGTCACTCACGCAGCGATCAACAATCAGCTTCAGTGGATGAACACCGAGTACGAGCTTTCTGCGTCGGATATCTACCTGCAGAAGACCGCCACGACATTCGACGTGTCGCTGTGGGGATTCTTCATGCCGTTGCAGGTCGGCGCCACGCTCGTCGTCGCGACTCCGGACGGTCATCGGGACCCGATCTACGTCGCGAACAAGATCGCGGAGCTCGGCGTCACGATCACCGACTTCGTGCCATCCATGCTCACGCTGTTCACGGCGAATGCACCTGCCGGATCTTGTGATTCGTTGCGTCACGTGTTCGTCATCGGCGAGACGCTCCCGCCCGAGACGTCTTCGGCCTTCCGTGAACTCTGTGGAGCCGGATTGCACAACCTCTACGGTCCAACTGAAGCCGCGGTGTCGGTCACGTACTACGAGGCCGTGCCCTCGGATATCACTTCTGTGCCGATCGGTATGCCGCAGTGGAACACTCAGGCGCACGTCCTGGACGGGCAACTTCGCCCGACACCCATCGGTCAGCCGGGTGAGCTCTACCTCGCCGGCGTCCAACTTGCGCGCGGGTACGTGGGTCGACCTGATCTGAGCTCGGATAGGTTCGTAGCCAATCCGTACGGCACAGCCGGCGAGCGCATGTACCGTACCGGCGACCTCGTCCGACGCCGTGAGGACGGAAACCTCGACTACATCGGGCGCACCGACTTTCAGGTGAAGTTCCGTGGGCAGCGCATCGAACTCGGCGAAATCGAGACCGTCCTACTGGCACACCCCGACGTTTCCCAGGCTGTCGTCTTGGTAACCGTCACACCGACCGGTGATCAATTGGTCGGCTACGTCGTGCCGGGCCCTGGCCGAAACATCGATGCTGCGGTGCTCAGTGAGTTCGCCGGTCGAAGCCTCCCGTCGTACATGGTTCCGGCCGCGTTGATGGTGCTCGATGCGTTGCCGCTCAACACGAGTGGCAAATTGGATCGTGCCGGGTTGCCCGAGCCGGTGTTCGCGAGTGCGAAGCAGTACCGCGAGCCCCGCACCGAAATCGAGCGGGTTGTCGCTGACGTCTTTGCCGACGTTCTCGGTGTCGAGCGCGTCGGTATCGACGACGACTTCTTCGAACTCGGTGGAAACTCTCTGGTTGCAACACAGTTGGTGACCCGCGTGGGTTCCGCCTTGGGAGTGCAACTCGGCGTTCGAGAGCTTTTCGAGTCCACCACGGTCGCTACCTTGGCGGCCCGCGCCGAGTCGGTGGCGGGCAACGCCAGGCAGCTCACCCCGCTGGTCGCCAAGCCTCGTCCCGAGGTCGTCCCGCTCTCGCTTGCGCAGCAGCGCATGTGGTTCATCAACCGTCTCGATCCGTCGACGCCCGCATACAACCTTCCGTTCACGGTCCGGCTCACCGGTTCGGTGGACCCGTCCGCCCTGCATGCCGCGGTGATGGACCTTCTCGAGCGGCACGAGTCCTTGCGGACGATCTACCCTGATGTCGACGGAACTGCGCAACAGCTTGTTCTGCCGGTCGACCGTGCAGCGGTGGAGTTCAACCCGGTCAAGATTCGGAATTCGCATCTCGACGCGGCCCTGTTCGACGTGGCGTCTCGCGGCTTCGACGTGACGCTCGAAATCCCGGTACGGGTTGCTCTCTTCGAGGTGTCTCCGACGGACTACGTCCTGGTGATGGTTCTCCACCACATCGCTGCAGACGGATTGTCGTTCCGCCCGCTCGCACGTGACCTTCTCGTCGCATACTCGGCGCGAAGTGAGAAGTCGGCGCCGGCGTGGACGCCCCTGCCGATTCAGTACGCCGATTACGCGCTGTGGCAGCGCGAAGCACTGGGATCCGATGAAGACCCGCGCTCGGAGTCATCTCGCCAGATCAACTTCTGGCGCCGGGCACTCGCCGATCTGCCGGATCAGTTGGATCTGCCGACCGACCGACCTCGTCCTGCCATCGCGTCCAATCACGGTGCCAAACACCATTTTCAGATCAGCGAACGCACGACGCGCAAGTTGAACGAGTTGGCGCGCGCGAGAAGCGTCTCGCTGTTCATGGTGTTGCAGGCGGCATATGCAACGCTGCTGAGCCGGATCAGTGGTACCTCCGACATCGCGATCGGTGCCCCGATCGGTGGGCGAAACGATCAAGCACTCAACGACGTGATCGGTATGTTCGTGAACACCCTGGTGCTTCGCACCGAGGTCGATCCTGATGAATCGTTCGCCAATCTGATTCAGCGAGTTCGTGATTCGGGCTTGTCTGCGTACGCACATGCGGATGTTCCCTTCGAGCGTCTGGTAGAGGCTCTTAATCCGCCGCGGTCACGCGCTCGTCACCCTCTGTTCCAGGTTGCGTTGACCGCGGAGATCAGTGGACGGCGCGAGCTCGAGTTCTCCGGCGTGAAGGCCGTGGCCGCAGAACTCGAGGTGCCCATCGCGAAGTTCGACATCGAGTTGATGGTGTCCGAAGGGCAAGAGGGCGCAACGGACTTCGAAGGCCTGGACGCGACGCTTACCTACGCGACCGATCTCTTCGATGCTTCGACAATGGTGAAGTTCGCCGATCGCTTTATCCGGGTGCTGAATGCTGTCGTCGACGATCAAAACACCAAGGTCGGCGATATCGCCGTGTTCGGGAAAGACGAATCGGCAAGAGTGCTCGACTGGTCGGCGGGAACGCGCAGTAGCGCTCCACAGTTGTCGATCTTGTCGGCCTTCTACCGGGCAGCAGACGCTCAGCCGAACGCTCTCGCGGTGTCGGATGACGATCGAACACTGACCTACGAGGAATTGGACCAACGGTCCAGTCTCCTCGCCTTGGAATTGACAGCGACCGGTGTGTGTGCGGGCGACGTAGTGGCGTTGACCGTTCCCAGGTCGTGGCAATGGGTAATGGCGATGCTGGCTGCATGGAAGGTCGGAGCCGCGTACGCACCCATCGACCCGGCCTTCCCGCAGGAGCGCATCCAGTCGATTCTGGAAGACACCGATGCGGTGTGTGTCGTGACCGTCGACGCCATCGACCTCGACATCCCGGTACTCGTTGTGAAGTCTGACCTTCCACCGGAGGCCGGCGTTCAGCGGCATGACGACCCCTGGCTTATCGCGGGTGCGAAAGATCATCTCGGATATGTGATTTCGACGTCCGGCTCGACGGGACGTCCCAAACCGACGATGGTACCGATGCGAGGCATCGAGAACACTGTCGCGTGGTACCGGTCGGAGTTGCCCGAAGCCGGACCGATCCTCGTTGCGTCCTCACCGAGCTTCGACCTCACACAGAAGAACATATGGGCAGCGCTCGGTAGTGGAGTGCCGCTTCATTTGAGTGGAGATGGTTTCGATCCGCACGCAATTCTGGAAATCGTCGAAACAGCTGGCATCCGTGTCGCGAATATGTCGCCGAGCGCCTTCGTCGCACTTTCCGACGCGGATGCAGATGGGGTGCTCACGCAACTGGATGTAGCCTTTCTCGGCGGTGAGCCGATCCAACTCTCCAGGCTTTCGCATCTGATGCGGGCGGGAGTGCGAATCGTCAACAGCTACGGGCCCACTGAGGCTTCGGATGTTGTATCTGCACTGTCTGCGACATCCGAGCACCGCGACGGTGTGCCTATCGGTGCGCCAATTCCGAACATCGACTTGTTTGTACTCGATTCTCGTCTGCATCCGGTGCCGGCAGGACTGATCGGCGAGCTGTACGTTGCAGGTGTTGGTGTCGGGCGCGGCTACGGTGGTCGGTTCGACGTAACGGCAGAACGGTTCGTCGCAAATCCGTTCGGCGACCGTGGCTCCAGGATGTACCGCACAGGCGATCTCGTTCGGTGGAATGATCTGGGGCAGTTGGAGTATGTCGGGCGCAGCGACTTCCAGGTGAAACTGCGTGGGCTGCGTATCGAATTGGGTGAGATCGAAGCCGCGCTCGTGTCGCTCGAGTCGGTCGTGCAAGCCGTCGTCTTGATGCACAACGACGAACGACTCGGCGATCAACTGGTCGCGTACGTCGTCGCAGACGGTGACAGGTCCGTCAGTACCGAGGTGCTCACGACTGCCGTCTCGGAGAAGCTTCCCGAGTACATGATTCCGTCCGCGTTCATGATCGTGCAGGAAATCCCGCTCACCTCGAACGGTAAGTTGGATCGCCGCGCGCTTCCAGTTCCCACGTTCGAGGTCCGCGAATTCCGTGCGCCCACCACGCCGGTGGAAGAGATTGTCGCGCAGGTGATTGCGGACGTTCTCGGTGTTGAACGAGTCGGGCTCGACGACGACTTCTTTGCACTCGGTGGCAACTCTCTGGTGGCCACCCAGGTCACCTCTCGATTGGGACGGGCGCTCGACACCACGGTGCCGGTGCGGACGCTTTTCGACGTTTCCACGGTCGAGGCGCTCGCTGCACATATCGAGTCGCACGCGGGTAGCGGCGGGCAGAAGGCCCTCGTCGCGCAGACACGTCCAGCGGAAATTCCGCTGTCGTTGGCGCAGCAGCGCATGTGGTTCCTGAACCGTTTCGATACCGACTCCGCTGCTTACAACATCACTTTCGCACTGCACCTGACTGGCCATCTCGAGACGGCCGCGATGGAAACGGCGCTCGAGGACGTTTTGGCTCGGCACGAAGTTCTCCGAACCGTTTACCCCGACGGGGCTTCCGGACCGAAGCAGTCGATTCTGTCGCTTTCAGAGGCTTTCGTCGGATTGACCGTCGAAGCGGTCTCGGATTCGGACGAGCTCGAGAGTCGAGTCGCTGCAATTGGATCCTCGGCGATCGACGTCACCGTCGACGTGCCGATCCGTGTCTGCCTGTTGACGGTCAGCGACACCGAGCACACCCTCGCGATCGTTGTTCATCACATTGCCGCTGACGGTTGGTCGATGGCGCCACTGGCACGCGACGTCATGATTGCCTACTCGGCACGCAAGGACGGGATTGCGCCGGCGTGGCAGCCGTTGGCTGTTCAGTACGCCGACTATTCGTTGTGGCAGCGTGAGGTCCTGGGGTCCGAAGACGACCCGGAATCACTGATTTCGCAGCAGATCTCCTACTGGACCGAGACTCTGGCTGACCTACCGGATGTGATCGACCTTCCGTCGGACCGGCCTCGACCCGACGTGGCCTCGATGCGCGGCGATCGATTCGCGTTCGAGATCTCCGGGGATGTGCATCGTCGACTGGACGCGCTGGCACGTGAGAACAACGCAACGCTCTTCATGGCGCTGCACTCGGCGCTTGCCGTTCTGATAGCTCGACTGAGCGGGACGTCGGACATCGCCGTTGGCACTCCCGTTGCCGGTCGCGGCGACGAGGCGCTCGACGATCTCGTCGGCATGTTCGTCAACACGCTTGTTCTGCGCACCGAGGTCGACCAGGCCCGGGCATTCACGGATCTGCTCGCCGCGGCGAGTGATTCGGCGCTCGGAGCCTTCGCTCACTCGGACGTACCCTTCGAGCGTTTGGTGGACGTCCTGGCTCCGGCCCGGTCGCAGGCACGACATCCGCTGTTCCAGGTTGTCCTGTCCTTGCAGAATCTCGCGCAAACGGCATTGGAACTGCCGGGACTGGCGATCAAGGCCGCCGAAATCGACACCACCACTGCAAAGTTCGACCTCGAACTGGCGGTAACCGAGTCGATCGGCGAAGACGGGATCCAGCAAGGGCTCTCGGCCGAATTCACGTTTGCTGCAGATCTGTTCGAGGTTTCGACGGTCGAGGGATTTGCTCGCCGTCTGGTTCGTATCCTCGAGACTGTTGTGTCGGTTCCTTCGATTGTCGTCGGTGACATCGATATTCTCGATGCGGCCGAGCGGGGTGTGCTGGTCGATGTTCGTGGAGGCCAGTCGGTCTCGGGAACTCTGGTCGAGATCCTCACCGGAGCGGCCGCTTCGGATCCGTCGGCTGAGGCGATTCGCTTCGACGGCGAGTCGATCACCTACCGCGAACTCGACGAGCGGTCGTCGCGACTCGCTCGTGTTCTGATTGCGAAGGGCGTCGGGCCGGAGGATCGGGTCGCGATCGCGATTCAGCGTTCGGCCGATTCGGTTCTCGCTCTGTGGGCCGTGGCGAAAACCGGTGCAGCATTCGTACCGGTCGACCCGACGTATCCGGTTGACCGTATCGCCCACATGATCACCGATTCCGGTGCGGTGCTGGGTCTTGCGCTCAGTGCCGTCGAGGCGGGGTTGCCGTCGGCGTTGACGTGGGTTGTTCTCGACGACGAGAAGATAGTCGCGGCGTGTGCGGCAGAATCTTGCGCGCCGGTGAGCGATTCGGATCGACGCGGCGCGATCGACGAGCGGCAGCCTGCGTACGTCATCTACACCTCCGGCACCACGGGTCTGCCCAAGGGCGTTGTGGTCACCAACGCCGGTGTGGCGAACTTCTGCGCCGAGCAGGTCGAGCGTTACTCGCTGACCACCGATGCTCGGACGCTGCATTTTGCATCGCCGAGTTTCGACGCTTCGGTACTCGAGTTGCTGATGGCATTCGGAGCGGCGTCGACGATGGTGATTGCGCCGACGACGGTGTACGGCGGCGCGGAATTGGCCGAGATCTTGCGGTCGGAGGGCGTGACGCATGCGTTTGTGACCCCTGCTGCTCTGGCATCGGTGGATCCGAGCGGACTTGACGCGTTGCGGGTGGTTGTCGTGGGTGGCGAAGCCAGTTCGCGGTCCCTCGTTGCCAGGTGGGCGGTGCCGCTTCCGGATGGCGGTGTGCGTGGGTTCTTCAATGCGTACGGTCCGACGGAGTCGACGGTCGCGTCGAACATCAGCGATGCGCTGACCGCGTTTGATCGTATGAACATCGGCGGCCCGATTCGGGGTATGGCCGCGCGGATCCTGGACGGCCGCTTGCAGCCTGTTCCAGTTGGTGTCGCGGGTGAGTTGTACGTGTCGGGTATTCAGGTCGCTCGTGGATATCTGGGGCAGCCGGCATTGACGGCGGGTCGTTTTGTCGCAGACCCGTTCGGAGCGCCGGGTGAGCGGTTGTACCGCACGGGTGATGTGGTCCGGTGGCTCGACGGTGGCGCGGTGGAGTACGTGGGCCGCAGTGACTTCCAGGTCAAGATCCGTGGGTTCCGTATCGAACTCGGCGAGATCGAAGCCGCGCTGACCCGTTGCGCGGGAGTTGCGCAAGCCGTTGCTCTCGTTCGCTCCGACGATCACTTCGGAGATCGTCTCGTTGCCTACGTAGTGCCACAGGCCGGCGACGAGGTCGATCCCGCGCAGGTGATCGAGTCGGTGTCGACGTTCCTGACCGGCTACATGGTCCCCGACTCGGTCCTGGTGCTCGATTCGATTCCGTTGACCACCGCGGGCAAGACGGACATCAAAGCTCTGCCCTCGCCCGTGTTCGAGTCGAAGGTGTATCAGGCGCCGGTCACGACCGTCGAAGAGACTGTCGCACAGGTATTCTCCGAGGTTCTCGGAGTGGCGCAGGTCGGCCGAGACGACGATTTCTTCGAACTCGGTGGCAACTCGTTGATCGCGACCCGGGTCGCCGCACGGCTGGGGGAAGCGCTCGACACGAGCGTTCCGGTTCGTGCGCTCTTCGAAGCGTCGACCGTGCAGTCACTCGCGGTCCGGCTCGAGTTGCACGCCGGATCGGGTGCCACGGCCCCACTGGTGCCGCAGTCCCGGCCCGCTCGGATCCCACTTTCGTTGGCGCAGCAGCGCATGTGGTTCCTGAACAGGTTCGAACCGGAGTCTGCGGTCAACAACGTTCCGGCGGCGCTTCGTATCTCCGGAAATCTGGACGTTGCCGCGCTTGACGCTGCAGTGCGCGATGTCGTCGAGCGCCACGAGGTGCTCCGTACGGTGTATCCGGAAACAGACGGGATCGGCTGTCAGGAAATCCTTTCCGTATCCGAGGTGTGGTCGGGACTGACCCCGATTGCGATCGCCGAAGTAGCGATCGAAGCCGAAATTGCCGCGCTGGTGACTGTCGGCTTCGACGTCACTACGGAAGTTCCGTTGCGCGTGCGGCTCTTCCGCGTGTCCAACGGCGAGTACGTGTTGGCATTTGTCGTGCACCACATCTCCACTGACGGCTTCTCGATGGCGCCCCTGACGCGAGACCTTATGGTTGCCTACGAGGCTCGCACGCGTGGTCGCGCTCCGTCCTGGGCGCCGCTACCGGTCCAATACGTCGATTACACGCTGTGGCAGCGCGATGTCCTCGGTTCGGAGGGCGACGCGCAGTCGTTGATCGCCCGCCAAATCGGATACTGGAGTGAAGCCCTGGCCGAGTTGCCGGGGCAGCTCGATCTGCCCAACGACCGCCCTCGCCCGCAGCGCGCGTCGGGAGTCGGCGCCAACTACGACTTCACTATCGACGGACAGATGCAGCAGAGCCTCGAAGCCTTGGGCCGCATGCACAACGCATCTCTGTTCATGACTGTGCACGCAGCTCTTGCTGTGACACTGGCACGCTTGTCTGGTACGAACGACATCGCGATCGGAACGCCCGTTGCAGGTCGCGGGCGGGCGCAACTCGATGACCTTGTCGGCATGTTCGTCAACACCCTCGTGCTCCGTACTGAGATAGATCCGGCCGGTTCGTTTGCCGAATTGCTGTCGTCTGTGCGCGAGATGGATCTCGAGGCGTTCGCAAACGCAGATGTGCCCTTCGAACGTTTGGTCGAGGTCCTGGAACCGGTCCGTTCGCAGGCTCGCCATCCGCTATTTCAAGTCATGTTGTCGTTCCAGAACCTCTCGGGCGCCGAGCTGGTTCTCGGTGATCTGACGGTCTCGCCGCTGGTTACCGATCTTCCAGTTGCAAAGTTCGACTTGCAGTTGACGCTCACTGAAACATTCGACCCTTCCGGTGCTCCTTCCGGAATTGCAGCTCAGTTTACCTACGCAACAGACCTTTTCGACGAGTCGACAGTGGCCACTTTCGCGGACAGGTTGTGCCGTGTCTTGGAAAGTATGACGACGGATTCCACGGCGCCGGTTGGTGCGGTGGAGATACTCGGAGATGGGGAGTCGTCGCAGATTCTGGCATGGTCGCGCGGGCATCGCGCACCGCCGGCTGACGTCTCGATTCTCGGATTGTTCGCCAAGACAGTGGTCGAGTTCCCGGACCGGTCGGCCGTAATTGCCGGCAACCTGACGTTGTCGTACGCCGATCTGGATGTGCGTTCGTCCGTATTGGCAGCGGAGTTGGCTGAGGCCGGCGTGGGTGCGGACGATGTCGTGGGTGTGATGGTTCCACGCTCATGGCAGTGGATCGTCGCATTGGTAGCGGTATGGAAGGCCGGGGCGGCCTATCTGCCGATCGACCCGTCACTGCCGGCGCAGCGGATTGACGCTGTTCTGTCCGACGTTGCTGCGCGGTGTGTAGTAGCTGTCGATGACGTCTCTGCGGCGGTGCCGGTAGTTCGCATTGGAGACGTGTCGGACACGGCAGGTACGCCGGTGTGGGTGGATCACTGGGTCGAGCTTGGCGCAGAATCTCGGGCAGGCTATGTAATTTCGACGTCGGGTTCTACCGGTCGTCCGAAGCCGACGATCGTTCCGATGGCAGGTATCACCAACACAGTCGAGTGGTATCGATCGGAGATTCCGCCCGCTGCGAGTGTCCTGGTGGCGTCTTCGCCGAGTTTCGATCTGACACAGAAGAATGTGTGGGGTCCGCTTTCGAGTGGCGGAAGCGTGGTCGTGGCTTCCGCCGGATTCGATCCGTCGGAGATACTCGGTCTGGTGGCGAATTCGCCTGTGCAGGTGGCAAACATGTCTCCGAGCGCATTCGAAGCGTTGGTGGACGCGGATTCCGACGGTGCGTTGTCGGGCCTCGAGGTCGCTTTTCTCGGAGGCGAGCCGATTCAGGTGAGGCGCCTGGCCGCAGTGATGAACTCAGGTGTCCGAATCGTGAACAGCTACGGTCCGACGGAGGCGTCCGACGTGGTGTCACGGCGTGACGCGTCGGTCGATGACATCGCGGGTGTGCCGATCGGATCACCGATTCCCAATATCGATCTGTTCGTGCTGGATTCGCGGTTGCAGATTGTGCCAGTCGGTGTCGTAGGGGAGTTGTACATCGGCGGTATCGGAGTGGGCCGCGGCTACGGCGCGCGATTCGACCTGACGGCGGAACGATTTGTGGCCAATTCGTTCGGCAGCAGCGGATCTCGCCTGTACCGGACAGGTGATCTGGTTCGCCGGAACCGCGCGGGAGAATTGGAATACCTGGGGCGCACCGATTTCCAGGTCAAGCTGCGTGGCCTCCGCATCGAACTCGGAGAAATCGAGTCGGCTCTGGTAGCAGTGGATACGGTGGCATCGGCCGTCGTGACGGTGTATCGGGACCAACTGGTCGCGTACGTCGCTCCGGATTCCGGAGTTATCCAACCCCATGCCCTGCGGGTACACCTGGGTGATCGCCTGCCCGACTACATGGTCCCGGCGCTGTTCATCGTGCTCGACGCGATGCCACTCAACGCAAACGGAAAAGTCGATCGCCATGCTCTTCCTGAACCGGTTTTCGAGGTCGTAGCTTTCAGGGCCCCGGTCACCCCGCTGGAAGAGGTTGTGGCGCAGACGTTCGCGGATGTCCTGGACCTCGAACGTGTCGGTTTGGACGACGATTTCTTTGCGCTCGGTGGCAACTCGCTGATCGCGACCCGGGTGATGTCGCGTCTGGGGCAAGCGCTGGAGACGAAGATTCCCGTTCGGGTGCTGTTCGACGCGTCGAGTGTGGAAGAACTCGCTGCGCGCATCGAAGGCCACGTCGGCGGCGACGGAGAACGTGCATTGACGGCGCAGGTGCGTCCGGCGCAGGTGCCGTTGTCGCTTGCTCAGCAGCGCATGTGGTTCCTCAACCGCTTCCACACAGAGTCGGCCGTCAACAACATTCCTGTTGCAGTTCGTCTCACCGGCGAGCTGAAAGTGGACGCGCTTCGTGCGGCGATTACCGATGTCATTGCACGACATGAGGTTCTGCGCACGCTTTACCCGGAGATCGACGGGGTTGGCTACCAACAGATCCTCTCGCCGGAGGATGCCTCGATCGAATTCGATACAGTGCGCACTGCCGAGAGCAACCTTCAGGCAGAGCTCTATGCATTCTTCGCCGAGGGATTCGACGTCACTGTCGAGGTTCCGTTGCGGGCCAAGCTCTTCCAAATTGAAGACCGTGAATTCGTCTTGTCCCTTGTGGTACACCACATCTCCACCGACGGTTTCTCGATGGGTCCGTTGACCCGCGACGTGATGACCGCGTACCACGCGCGTTCACAGGGTCAAGCGCCGGTGTGGGTGCCGTTGCCGGTGCAGTATGCCGACTATGCGTTGTGGCAGCGAGAGGTTCTCGGCTCCGAAGGCGATCCGACATCGGTCATCGCGCAGCAGATCAAATACTGGTCTGACGCCCTGGCCGACCTGCCTGAGCAATTGGACCTTCCCCGTGATCGCACCCGGCCCGAGATCGCAACAGGTCGAGGAGCAAACCACACCTTCACCATCGACCCGCAGTTATGGGCCGATGTGGAAGCAACAGGTCAGGCGGCGGGCGCAACTCCGTTCATGGTCGTCCACTCTGCGCTGGCCGTGCTGCTGGCACGGTTGTCCGCGACAACCGACATCGCAATCGGCGCTCCTGTCGCCGGTCGCGGTGAGGCGCAGCTCGACGATCTGATCGGCATGTTCGTCAATACATTGGTGTTGCGTACCGAGGTCGATCCGTCGATGTCGTTCGCAGATCTCTTGGCTTCTGCGCGTGAAGTGGATCTGCAGGCGTTTGCCCACGCTGACGTTCCGTTCGAGCGGATCGTTGAAGCGCTCGATCCGGTGCGCTCGCAGGCACACCACCCGCTGTTCCAGGTGGCATTGACCTTCCAGAACCTTGGCCAGAGTGCTCTCGAACTGCCCGGACTCACCGCCGCTGCTGTGGAATTCGACGCAGCACTGGCCAAGTTCGATCTGCAGTTCACTCTTGAAGACGCCGCTGACGCCGGTATGTCCGGCACTCTGACCTACGCGACGGATCTGTTCGACGCGGCGACAGCAGCCGAGTTCGCTGATCGGTTCGTGTCCGTCCTGCGTGGCGTTGTCGCGAATCCGGCCGCTGCCGTGGGCGACGTGGATGTTCTGACCGCCGGTGAGTTGGATCGCGTTCTGTCATGGAGCGACACGGGTGTCGACAGTGGTGTGGATTCGACGTTGTCGGCGTGGTTCGATGATGCTGCCGGGCGGTTTGGTGATCGGACCGCGGTGCGGTTCGGTGGCGAGTCGTTGTCGTATGGTGAGTTGTCGGTGCGGGCGAATCGTTTGGCGCGCAGGTTGATTGCTCATGGTTGTGGTCCGGAGACGTTGGTGGCGGTGGCGTTGCCGCGGTCGGCGGATCTTGTGGTGGCGTTGTTGGCGGTGGTGAAGTCCGGTGCTGGGTATCTGCCGGTGGATCCGTCGTATCCGAGTGATCGTGTTGAGTTCATGCTGGCCGATGCTGCTCCGGTGTGCGCGATTTCGTGGTCCGAGCGTGAGTTGGTGTTGCCCGCTGGTTTGCCGGTGGTTGATATCGACGCGGTGGATGTGTCGGAGTTCGATGGTTCTGCGGTTACGGATGCGGATCGTGTTGCGCCGTTGCGGTCTTCGAATGTTGCGTATGTGATTTACACGTCGGGTTCGACGGGTCGCCCGAAGGGTGTGCAGGTTCCGCACATCACGGTGGCGAAGTTGTTTGCGAATACCGAGAGTGTGTACGGGTTCGACGAATCCGATGTGTGGACGATGTTCCACAGTTATGCGTTCGACTTCTCGGTGTGGGAGTTGTGGGGCCCGCTGCTGTACGGCGGCACGTTGGTGGTTGTGGATTATGTGACGTCACGGTCGCCGGAGCAGTTCTTGGAACTGCTTGCTGCTGAGCGGGTGACGGTGCTCAATCAGACGCCGTCGGCGTTCTATCAGTTGGCCGAGGCTGATCGGTTGGCGTCGGAATCCGGTCAGGCTGCCGAGTTGTCGTTGCGGTGGGTTGTTTTCGGCGGCGAGGCGCTCGAGCTTCGACGCTTGTCGGACTGGTACGGCCGCCGCGGTGACTCCGCGCCGACGTTGGTGAACATGTACGGCATCACGGAGACGACGGTGCATGTGAGCCATCGTGTGTTGGATGCTGTGTTGGCGGCGGATGTGTCGGCGAGTGTTGTGGGTCAGGCTATTTCGGGTCTGCGGGTGTTCGTGTTGGATACGCGTTTGGCTCCGGTGCCTGTTGGTGTCGCGGGTGAGATGTATGTCTCTGGTGTTCAGTTGGCTCGGGGTTATCTGGGTCAGGCGGGGTTGACGTCGACGCGGTTTGTGGCGAATCCGTTCAATGCTGGCGAGGTGTTGTACCGCACGGGTGACGTGGCGTCGTGGAACAGCGCTGGCGATCTGGAGTATCTGGGTCGCGCGGATGATCAGGTGAAGATCCGTGGGTTCCGGATCGAGATCGGTGAGATCGAGTCTGCGGTGTTGGCGGATGTGTCGGTGGCGCAGACGGCGGTGGTTGTTCGTGAGGATTCTCCGGGCGATCAGCGGTTGGTGGCGTATGTGGTTCCGGCTGCGGGTGTGAGCGTTTCGGTCGACGATCTTCGGGTGTCGGTGGGTTCGTTGTTGCCGGAGTACATGGTGCCGTCGGCGTTTGTGGTGTTGGATGCGATTCCGTTGACGGTGAACGGGAAGTTGGATCGTCGGGCGTTGCCGGTTCCGTCGTTGCAGGTTGCGGTGTTCCGGGCTCCGACGTCGGTGGTGGAAGAGGTTGTGGCGCAGACGTTTGCGGATGTTCTGGGTATTGAGCGTGTTGGTTTGGATGATGATTTCTTCGCGCTCGGTGGTAACTCTCTGATCGCAACGCAGGTGACGTCTCGGTTGGGTCAGGCACTGGATGCTTCGGTGTCGGTGCGGGAGTTGTTCGAGGCGTCGACCGTCGAAGGGCTTGCTGCCCGACTCGGTTCTCATGTTGGTGGCGGTTCGCGTGCGGCGTTGACTGCGCAGGTGCGTCCGGCGCAGGTGCCGTTGTCGTTTGCGCAGCAGCGCATGTGGTTCCTCAACCAATTGGACCGCGAATCGGCAGCCAACAACATTCCGATGGCGATCACTCTCACTGGCGAGTTGGATCAGGCGGCGTTGCACGACGCTGTCGTGGACGTGTTGAAGCGTCACGAGGTTCTGCGCACGGTCTATCCCGAGGTCGACGGTGTCGGCTACCAGCGGATCTTGCCGGTGGCGGCAGTTCCGGTGAATCTGGCTCCCGTGCAAATCGAAGGATCCGACATCGTGGCGGCGGTGACGGACTTCGTCACGTCAGGCTTCGACGTCACCGCTGAGGTTCCATTGCGGGCCAAGCTCTTCCAGCTCGCGGAGGACTCGTTTGTACTGGCGATAGTGATTCACCACATCTCCACCGACGGTTTCTCGATGGGTCCGTTGATCCGCGACGTGATGACCGCGTACTACGCCCGCTCACAGGATCAGGCCCCGACCTGGGCGCCGTTGTCGGTGCAGTATGCCGACTATGCGTTGTGGCAGCGCGAGGTTCTCGGTTCCGAGGGGGACACGGAATCCGTACTCGCAGAGCAGATCGGCTACTGGGCGAAAGCTCTCGACGGAGTTCCAGACCAGATCACCTTGCCCAGTGACCGCGCGCGTCCAGCCGTGTTCACCGGCCGGGGAGCCACCTACAGCTTCCCGATTTCCGCGGATGTTCACCGCGGACTGGCCGCTGTGGGTCGCGAGCACCAGGCATCGCTGTTCATGGTGATGCACTCGGCGTTGGCAATACTTCTTGCCCGGTTGTCCGGCACCACCGACATCGCAGTCGGCACCCCGGTCGCCGGTCGCGGTGAAGCGCAGCTCGACGATCTGATCGGCATGTTCGTCAACACGCTCGTGCTGCGTACCGACGTCGATCCGGGGATGCGTTTCCTCGATCTGCTTACGTCGGCGCGTGAGAGTGATCTCGCGGCTTTCGCTCACGCAGACGTGCCGTTCGAGCGGCTGGTCGAGGTACTCGATCCGGTGCGTTCGCAGGCTCACAACCCGTTGTTCCAGGTTGCCTTGGCATTCCAGAACCTGGGGCAGAATAACCTGACGTTGCCGGGACTCGATATCACTGAATTTGATATCGCGGAAACTGTAGCGAAGTTCGACCTTCAGTTGACCCTGGTGGAAGCTGCCGATGGTCACGGCATGACTGCGACCTTCACGTATGCGACGGATCTCTTCGACGAGGGGACAGTTGTCTCCTTCGCCGAGCGGTTGACTCGGATTCTCGAAGCCGTCGCCGTGGATGCGACGCAGGCTGTCGGCGACATCAACATCCTCGAAGCGCCTGAGCGTATCGAATTGACCAGTCGCCGAGCGTCCTCGGGCATCGTGCCGAAGCCGTTGGCCGACATCCTGGCCGAGACCGCGTTGCAGTATCCCTCCAACGAAGCTCTCCGCTACCAGGATCGGTCGATGACCTACGCCGAGGTCGACGAGTGGTCCTCGCGCCTCGCCCGCGTCCTGATCGCTCGCGGTCTGGGCGCCGAAGACCTGGTCGCAGTATCGATTCCGCGTTCCATCGAATCGGTCCTGCTGGTGTGGGCGGTATCCAAGACAGGCGCCGCGGTTGTTCCCATCGATCCGCACTACCCGGCCGACCGAATCGCGCACATGGTCTCCGACTCGGGCGTCTCGGCCGGTCTGACTCTCGAAGCTGAACTCGCAGGGCTTACCGACACCGTCGAGTGGCTCGCGATCGACAGTGCTGCATGCGCGGAATTGATGGCAGCGCAAGATAGTTCACCGATTCGTGAAGATGAGCGTGTGCGCCCCGTCCTTCCGGCGCATCCGGCCTGGGTGATCTACACGTCGGGCACAACGGGCTTGCCCAAGGGTGTTGTTGCCACGGGAGCAGGCCTCGCGAGCTTCAGTGCAACGCAGGCAGAGCACTACCTGGTGACGCCGAACTCCCGCACGCTGCACTTCGCGTCGCCGAGTTTCGACGCGTCGATGCTCGAACTGTTCCTGGCTGTCGCGACAGGCGCTGCCATGGTGATCGTCCCGACGTCGATCTTCGGCGGCGACGAATTGACTGCGCTGTTCAAGTCCGAACGCGTCACACACGCCTTCATCACGCCCGCGGCGTTGGCTTCCATGGATCCGTCTGGCCTTAACGATCTCGAGGTGGTTGGTGTCGGCGGTGAGGCGTACTCGCCGGAGTTGATGGCCAAGTGGGCGGACCAGCCGAACCGTCGACGTACCTTCCTCAACGTCTACGGCCCCACCGAGACCACTATCGTCACCAACGTCAGTGTGCCGCTGATGCCGGGCGACCGGATGACCATCGGCGAAACCATCGGCGACATGGCCGCGTTTGTTCTCGACACACGTCTGCAGCCCGTTCCGGTTGGCGTTGCCGGTGAGCTGTACCTGTCGGGTCCCCAGGTCACCCGCGGATACCATCGCCGCCCGGGATTGAGCGCGGATCGCTTTGTTGCCAACCCGCACGGCCTGTCCGGTGAGCGCATGTACCGCACCGGTGATGTTGTGCGTTGGACTGACCAATATCAGGTTGAGTACGTGGGCCGCAACGACTTCCAGGTGAAGATCCGTGGCTTCCGTATCGAGCTCGGTGAGATCGACGCGGCGCTGACGGCACATTCGGACGTCGAGTTCGCCGCGACGATGGGCACCACACTGACGTCCGGTGCTCCGGCGCTGGTGTCGTACGTGTTTGTCGGCAAGGAATCTGGTGTCAGCTCGGCGGATCTGAGTGAGTTCGTCTCACGCACTCTGCCGGCGCACATGGTGCCTGCGTCGATCATGGTTCTGACCGACATGCCGCTGACTCCGGCCGGCAAGCTGGACCGAAAGGCTCTGCCGGAGCCGGTATTCGAGGTCAAGGAGTTCCGCGCTCCCACGACGGAGATGGAACGCATACTCAGCGAGGTCTTTGCCGACGTTCTCGGCCTCGATCAGATCGGTACCGACGATTCGTTCTTCGCTCAGGGCGGAGACTCGATCATGTCGATCCAGTTGGTGTCCCGGGCCAAGGCCCGCGGTGTTCTCTTCACGCCCAAGGACGTGTTCGAGAACAAGACGGTGGCAGAGTTGGCCGAAGTCGCCGTCTTCGGCTCAGACGCCGACGCGATCACTGTTCTCGCCGAGATCGAAGGCGGCGGCGTCGGTTGGATGCCGCTCACGCCGATCAAGCGATTCATGTTCGAACGGACCGGCAGCTACCAGCGTTTCAACCAGTTGTTGACGCTGGAGTTGCCTCTCGGCATCGACCGCGGCGGTGTGGTCGACACACTGGCTGCCGTCATCAATCACCACGACATGTTCCGCTCACGACTCGTCGACGATCAGCGCGGTCCGGGCATGGCTGTGTCCGCACCCGGAACCGTCGACGCGGATTCTTTGGTACGACGGGTGCAGGTGGACCCCGCGATTTCGGGCGCAGGCCTGACAGCCATCGCGTCGGGCGCTCTCGACGACGCTCTCGGCCGGTTGGATCCGGCCGCTGGTGTCATGGCTCAGTTCGTGTGGATCGACTTCGGTGACACGCGTACCGGCCGATTGATCGTGGCTGCGCATCACCTGATCGTCGACGGCGTCTCCTGGCGGATTATCGTGCCGGACTTGATTTCCGCGTGGGCCCAGCGCAGTGGCGGAAGTGTGCCCGTGCTCGAACCGACGGGCACGTCCATGCGTACCTGGGCGCACTCGCTGGCTGCGGAATCACGATCCGACAAGCGACTTGCAGAACTGCCACGTTGGCGTAAGACGCTGTCGACTCCTGACCCCATTCTCGGTTCGCGTGCGTTCGACCCCTCCGTCGACGTTGCGGCAACAGTCGAGCGTGTGCGCGTGGAGGTGCCCACAGACGTCACCGAGACGCTGCTGACCACCCTGCCCGAGATGTTCCGCGGCGGAGCCAACGACGGTTTGCTGGCCGGACTTGCTCTGGCACTGGTGCGCTGGCGGCGTGACCGGGGCATCGACACCGAAGCGGCACTGCTCCAGCTCGAGGGCCACGGCCGCGAAGAGGGCGTCGTCCCGGGTGCCGATCTTTCGCGCACCGTCGGCTGGTTCACGGCGGCCTTCCCCGTCGCCCTCGACCTTGCCGGTATCGACATCGACGACGCCTTCGACGCCGGAGTTGCTGCGGGAGCGGCGATCAAGGCAGTCAAGGAGCAGTTGCTCGCCGCTCCCGACAAGGGTGTCGGCTACGGACTGCTGCGGTACGTCAACGACGACACCCGCACTGAGCTGTCGAAGCTGAGCAGCGGGCAGGTCAGTTTCAACTACCTGGGTCGCATTGTGGCGGAGGATATTCCGGCTGCAGCGCAAGGCCTCGGATGGATTCCGGCACGCGACTTCTCCGATGTCGCTGCGCCGGAAGACCCGGACATGCCGGCCAACAAGGTTGTCGACATCAATGCCATCGTCAACGACGGCCCTGACGGCGCGGTGCTCGAAGCATCGTTTGCCTTCCCGAACGGATTGCTGAGCGCCACCGAGGTGCAAGCCCTGGCCGACCTGTGGGTCGGAGCACTCACAGCGCTGGCGCAGCACGCACAGGCCGTCGGCGCAGGCGGACTCACGCCGTCGGACGTGCCGCTGGTAACGCTGACCCAGCAGGATCTCGACGGGTTCGAGCAGCGTTTCCCGGCGGTGCAGGACGTCTGGCCGCTGGCTCCGCTGCAGTCGGGTCTGCTGTTCCACGCTGTCATGGCCGAGTCGACCGTCGACCTGTACTCCGTGCAGATGGTTCTCTCGCTGTCCGGCCGCGTCGACGCAGATCGCCTCCATGCCGCAGCACAGGCCATCATCGATCGTCATCCGAACTTGCGCACCGCCTTTGTTGTCGACGGAACGGGTACGCCGGTCCAGGTAGTTCTCGGTGACATCGATGTGCCGTGGCGCGAACTGGATCTCACTACAATCGCCGACAGCGAAGACCGACGCGGCGAATTGGATCGGATTCTTGCCGAGGACCAGGCGACGCACTTCGACATGGCCAACCCGCCGTTGATCAAGTTCACGCTGATCAAGATCGCGGCGAGTGAATACCGCCTTGTTGTGGCAAACCACCACATCATCCTCGACGGCTGGTCGATGCCGCTGCTGCTCCAGACGCTCCTCGGCCACTACGCAATGCGTGGGAACATTCCCGCTCAGACGCGGGCACTGAGCTACCGGAACTACCTCGCATGGCTGGTTCAGCAGGATCGCAGTGTGTCCATGGATGCCTGGGCGAAAGCGCTGGGCGGCGTCGAAGAGCCGACGTTGTTGGCTCCCACCGTCGTTGGTCAGGAATTCAGCGCGCTGTCGCAGAAGTTGCAGATATCGCTCAGCGAATCGGTGACCGCAACACTGACCGGTTTGGCATCGAGGACCGGCGTTACCGCCAACACGATCGTCCAGGCTGCCTGGGCAATTCTGCTGGGACGCATGACCGGTCGTCAGGACATCGTCTTCGGTGCCACGGTCTCCGGCCGTCCGCCACAACTCGACAGCGTCGAGAAGATGGTGGGCCTGTTCATCAACACGCTGCCTGTTCGTGTCCAACTGGATCTGGCCGAGTCAGTCGAGGCATTGCTGTCACGGGTTCAGATCGAGCAGGCAGGCTTGCTCGATCACCATTACCTCGGGCTGACCGACGTACAGAGCGCCGCGGGGGTCGGCGGACTCTTCGACACCCTGGTGATCTTCGAGTCCTACCCGGTCGACCGTGACGGTCTTGCAGCGCAAGCAGAGTTCTTGGACGGCATGGTGATCGACGATGTCGCTTCCGACGACTCCACGAACTACCCGCTCACACTGCTGATCGGTCTCGACGACCAACTGCACCTGACTCTTCGCTACCTACCCGACTTCTTCGACGAGTCGTACGCGCAGGCGCTACTGGGGCGCCTCGAGACTCTGCTGACCGAAATCGGTGAAACTCCCTCTACAGCGGTCGGTGACGTCGAGGTCATGACTGTGTGTGAGCGTGCTTTGGTGCTCGAGTCGTGGAATGACACGTCTCGTCCGGTTGTGGGTGGGTTGTTGTTGGATGGTTTTGATTCGGTGGTGGGGGTTTGTTCGGGTTCGCGTGCGGTGGTGTGTGGGGATGTGGTGCTCTCGTATGGGGAGTTCGATGAGAGGGTTAATAGGTTTGCGCGTTATTTGATTGGTTTGGGTGTTGGGCCGGAGTCGTTGGTGGGGTTGGCTGTTCGGCGGTCGGTTGATTTGTTGGTTGGTTTGTATGCGATTGTGCGTGCGGGTGGGGCGTGGGTGCCGTTGGATCCTGATGCGCCGTCCTCGCGTAATGAGTATGTGTTGGATTCGGCTGATCCGGTGTGTGTGGTGTCGACGGAGCGTGATGGTTTCACGGTGTCGGGTCGTCGGGTTGTGTGTGTGGATGTTGTTGATGTGTCTGGTTTTTCGGGTGCGCGGGTTTCTGATGTGGATCGGTTGTCGCCGTTGCGGGCGTCGAATACGGCGTATGTGATTTTCACGTCGGGGTCGACGGGTCGGCCGAAGGGTGTGGCGGTTTCGCATGCGGCGATTGTGAATCAGTTGGAGTTCATGCAGGGCGAGTATCGCTTGACGTCGTCTGATGTGTATTTGCAGAAGACGGCGACGACGTTCGATGTGTCGTTGTGGGGTTTTTTCATGCCGTTGCGGGTGGGTGCGGTGTTGGTGTTGGCGTCGGTTGATGGTCATCGGGATCCGGGGTATTTGGCGTCGGTGATTGATGATCAGGGTGTGTCGGTGACGGATTTTGTTCCGACGATGTTGTCGACGTTTTCGTCGTTGGTGGATCCGGGGTTGTTGGGTTCGTTGCGTGATGTGTTGGTTATTGGTGAGGCGTTGCCGGTGGAGGCGGTGCGTGAGTTCGGGTTGGTGTCGTCGGCGCGGTTGCATAATTTGTATGGTCCGACTGAGGCGGCGGTGTCGTTTACGTTTGCGGATGTGACGGCTGCTGGGTCGGGGTCGGTGGTCTCGATTGGTGTGCCGGAGTGGAATTGCCGGGTGTTTGTGTTGGATTCGCGCCTTCGGCCGGTTGCGGTGGGTGTTGCGGGTGAGTTGTATTTGTCGGGTGTGCAGTTGGCTCGGGGGTATGTGGGTCGTCCGGATTTGAGTGCGGATCGGTTTGTGGCGTCGCCGTTCGGTTCGGGTGAGCGGATGTATCGGACGGGTGACCTTGTGAGGTGGTCGTCTGCGGGGGATCTGGAGTACATCGGTCGTACTGATTTTCAGGTGAAGTTTCGTGGTCAGCGGATTGAGTTGGGGGAGATCGAGGCGGCGTTGGTGTCGCATTCGTCGGTGTTGTCGGCTGCGGTGGTGGTGCGTGGGTCGGTGATGGGTGATCAGTTGGTGGGGTATGTGGTGCCGGCTGTGGGGTCGGTTGTGGATGTGTCGGTGTTGCGGGGGTTTGTGGGGGAGCGGGTTCCGGGTTATATGGTTCCGGCTGCTGTGGTGGTGTTGGATGCGTTTCCTCTTAATTCGTCGGGGAAGTTGGATCGGGCGTTGTTGCCGGAGCCGGTGTTCGAGGCTCGGGTGTTTCGGGCTCCGGTGTCGTCGGTGGAGTTGGTGGTGGCGTCGGCGTTTGTGGGTGTGTTGGGTGTTGATCGGGTGGGGTTGGATGATGATTTCTTCGAGTTGGGTGGTAACTCCCTCATCGCGACTCGGGTTGTCATGCGCATCGCCGAAGAACTCGAGACGGCTGTCCCCGTTCGCCTGTTGTTCGAAGCGTCCACCGTCCAGGAACTCGCTGCGCGTCTCGAATCGCACGTCGGTGAAGGAAGCCGCCTTGCGCTGACAGCTCAGGATCGACCGGAAGAGATTCCGCTTTCCCTTGCGCAGCAACGTATGTGGTTCCTCAACCGGTTCGACGGCTCCGCCGGTGCATACAACATGCCGTTTGCGCTGCGGCTGAGCGGCGAACTCGATCTGGATGCGATGCGTGCGGCCATCGGCGACGTAGTCGGCCGTCATGAAACCTTGCGCACCGTGTATCCGGAAACCGATTCGGGACCGGTCCAGGTCATCGAACCGGTGGGGCATACGCCGGTGGAACTGGGCGTCGAAAGCGTCACGGAAGCCGAGATTGTCGGCAAGCTGGTCGAGTTGGCGTCGACGAGGTTCGACGTGACGGCCGAGATCCCGCTGCGGATTCGGTTGTTCCAGGTTGCCGAGAACGAGTACGTCCTTGCCGTAGTGGTGCACCACATCGCCGCGGACGGCTCCTCGACTACTCCGTTCGCCCGCGACCTCGTCATGGCCTACGCGGCCAGGACACAGGGGGCGGCGCCGGGTTGGGCTCCGCTGGATGTGCAGTACGCGGATTACAGCTTGTGGCAGCGTGAGGTACTGGGAAGCGAGGACGACCCGGAATCCGTGTCGTCCGAGCAGATCGCCTACTGGAGCCAGGCTTTGGCCGGGATGCCGGATCAGCTGAACCTGCCGACGGACCGTCTGCGTCCCGCCGCGCAGTCGTACCGTGGGGGTTACCTCCACTTCGAGATCGATGCAGCAGTGCATCAGGGCTTGGCATCACTTGCCCGTGAGCACGGAACAACCTTGTTCATGGTCACGCACGCGGCATTCGCGGTCCTGCTAGCTCGATTGTCCGGTACCGACGACATCGCCGTGGGCACTCCGATCGCGGGCCGCGGCGAGCGTGCGCTCGACGATCTGATCGGCATGTTCGTCAATACCCTGGTATTCCGGACACGCGTCGACGGTTCCGACAGCTTCACGGAACTGCTTGCCCGCGTGCGAGAGAACGACCTGCAGGCGTTTGCGCACGCCGACGTTCCGTTCGAGCGACTGGTCGAAGTACTCAATCCCGCACGTTCGACTGCTCGGCACCCGCTCTACCAGGTGGGCTTCCTCTTCCAGAACATGGAACAGGCAAGCCTGGAACTGCCTGGCCTCACGGTCAAGGGTCTCGAGATCGACAATGGCGTCGCTCAGTTCGATCTTCAGTTGATTGTCGGTGACAACTACGACGAGCGTGGTGTTGCCTCCGGTATCTCGGCTGTATTCAGCTACGCGCACGACCTTTTCGACGAGTCGACAGTCCAGTCCATTGCTGATCGGTTCAACACCATTCTGGCAGCGGTGGTCGCCGATCCGTCGGTCGTGGTCGGCGACATCGACGTGCTCGATCCGCGTGAGTCGAATCAGGTGCTGCAGGAATGGAATGCGACGGAGCAGGTACTCGACGCCGAGGTGACCCTGGTCGATCTGTTCGATCAGCAGGTGGCCGCGCACAGTGATTCCGTTGCGGTGGTCCACGGACTCGAATCACTGACGTATGCGGAGTTCGACGACAAGGTCAACCGTCTTGCGCGTCATCTGATAGGGCTGGGTGTAGGCCCGGAATCGTTGGTGGCATTGGGAATGCGCCGCTCCATCGATCTCGTGATCGGCATGTACGCCGTTGCCAAGGCCGGCGGCGGTTATGTTCCGATCGATCCGGATCATCCGGCCGATCGCACCGGGTACGTCCTCGAGATGGCCGCGCCGGTGTGCGTGCTCAGCACCGAGAACGACGCACCGTCGCTCGCCGATATCGACAATGTTCTTCTCATCGACACTCTTGATCTCTCGGGTGTCTCCGGAGCGCCGGTGCGCGGCGACGAGCGGATTTCACCGCTTCGTTCGGCGAATGCCGCGTACGTGATCTTCACGTCGGGATCGACTGGCAAGCCGAAGGGTGTGGCGCTGTCCCACGCCGCGATCGTCAATCAGCTTCTGTGGAAGCGTGATCGCTACGGTCTCGACCAGACTGACGCAATGCTGCTCAAAACCGCAGCAACCTTCGACCTCTCCGTCTGGGAGTTCTGGTCTGCGTTGACCTCCGGTTCACGCCTGGTCATCGCCGACCCGGACGGACACAAGGACGCCGACTACATGCTGGCGCTCATGGCCCAGGAGAAGGTGACGACATTGCACGCGGTGCCGTCGATGCTCTCGATGCTGACCGCGGCGGCGGACGGTGCTCTTCCGCAGTCGCTCGAGCGAGTCCTTGCAATCGGTGAGGCATTGCCAGCGGCGACCGCGGCAGAGTTCCGCAAGATGTCGGATGCAGCGCTGGTGAATCTGTACGGTCCGACCGAGGCCGCGGTGTCGGTTACCGCGCACGACGTGGACGAGAGCGATACCTCGTCGGTCTCGATCGGCGCTCCGGAATGGAACACACAGGTCTATGTGCTCGACGAGCGCCTGCACCCGGTCCCGATCGGAGTGACCGGAGAGCTGTATCTTGCCGGAACCCAGCTGGCTCGTGGATATCACGGCCGCGCCGACCTGACGTCGGAACGCTTTGTCGCCAACACCTTCGGAGAACCGGGCTCACGTCTGTACCGCACCGGCGACCTCGTTGTCTGGCGCAGTGGCGGTGAACTCGAGTACGTCGATCGTGCCGACTTCCAGGTGAAGATCCGCGGCTACCGCATCGAACTCGGTGAGATCGAAGCTGTTATCAGAGCTGTTCCGTCGGTGGATGCCGCGGTTGTGGTCGCGAAAACCGATCCGCGTCTAGGTGATCGACTGGTCGGTTACCTTGTTCCGCAGGCCGGGGTCAGCATCGACGTCGACAGTGTGAAGGCGGAGATCGTCCGCGAGTTGCCGAGTTACATGGTGCCGTCGGCGTTGATGGTGCTGAGCGAATTGCCGCTCAACATCAACGGCAAGATCGATCGAAAGGCGCTGCCGGAACCCGAATTCGAGGCAACGGAGTTCCGTGCCCCGAGCAATCCGGTCGAAGAGATCGTGGCCTCGGTGTTTGCCGAAGTCCTGGGCGTGCCACGAGTCGGGTTGGACGACGACTTCTTCGATCTCGGCGGAAACTCGCTGATCGCCACACAGGTCGTGGCCAGGTTGGGTCAGGCACTTGACGCCCAGATTCCGGTGCGGATCATCTTCGAAGCGTCGACCGTCGGACTGCTGGCGTCACGGGTGCTCGAACATGCTGGTTCCGGCTCGCGGGCACAGTTGGTGGCACAGGAACGGCCGTCGCAGATACCGTTGTCGCTCGCTCAGCAGCGGATGTGGGTTCTCAACCAGATCGACCGCAGGTCTGCCGCGTACAACATCCCGGTCGCGATCCGGATGTCCGGCGATCTCGACGTCGCAGCATTGCAGTCGGCCGTCTCCGACCTTGTTGCTCGCCACGAGATCCTGCGGACGTTCTATCCCGATCTCGGGGACGGCCCGACGCAGTCGATTCAGTCGAAGTCGGCAGCCGTTGTCGACATGGCCGTGCTGTATGTCGGCGAAGACACGATTGGGGGCGAGGTCGCGAAGGTCGTCGGTCAGGGCTTCGACGTCACTGCCGGTGTTCCGCTGCGCGTTCGCCTATTCCAGATCACGCCCACCGAGCATGTCCTGATCGTGGTGGTCCACCACATCAGCGGCGACGCATTCTCGATGGCACCGATGATCAGGGACACGATGGTCGCGTACACGGCGCGAGCCGGGGGAGCGGCACCCGAATGGGCTCCGCTCGAAGTCCAGTACGCGGATTACACGTTGTGGCAGCGCGACGTCCTGGGTTCCGAGGACGATCCGGACAGTGAACTGTCGACGCAGCTTGCCTACTGGACGCAGGAACTCGCCGGCGTTCCCGAATTTCTGGAACTGCCGACGGACCGTCCGCGTCCGCCGACGCAGTCGATGAAGGGTGCGGACTTCCTGTTCACTCTCGGCGCCGACTCCACGCGTCGAATCGCGGAGATTGCGCGTGAGCAGAACTCGACCGTGTTCATGGTCGTGCATGCCGCGTTCTCGGTGCTGCTGTCCAAGCTCAGCGGCTCGAACGACATCGCGATCGGTACACCGGTGGCGGGCCGTGGCGAGCGAGTTCTGGACGACCTGGTCGGTATGTTCGTCAACACGCTGGTGTTGCGCACGCAGGTGAAACCGGCAACCACGTTTGTCGATTTACTGCAGCAGGTGAAGGAGAAGGACCTCGCGGCGTTCGGAAATGCGGATGTGCCCTTCGAGCGTCTGGTCGAGCAGGTCGGCCGTGAGCGCTCACAGGCGTACTCACCGCTGTTCCAGGTGATGCTCACGTTCCAGAACATGGCACTGGGCACGTTTGCGCTGCCAGGGCTCGAATTGTCGGCGGTGGATGACGGATTCGACTCGGCTATGTTCGACCTGCAGCTCACCGGTATCGAGGAGTTCGACGAGCGCGGAGCGCTGTCCGATATCCGGATGCGATTCACCTATGCAACCGATCTGTACGACGCCGCAACCATGGAACTGTTCGCAGCCAGGTTGCGGGCCGTGGTCGACGCCGTTGCTGCAGATCCGACGGTGGTTCTGCGGACCATCGACATCGTGACGGACTTCGAACGCGCGCTGATCGAGGCCGCCGAGCCGAAGACCGCCGCCGATCTTCCGGACCTCGCAGCAGCGGCAGCCGCAGCAGATCCGACGGCGGTTGCCTTCACACACGGTGAGACCGTGGTGACCTTCACACAGCTGGCCGAAAAACTGGCTGTGATGAAGCAGACGATGGGTGCGGCGCTCACTGCCGACGCGTTGGTCTCGGTTTCGCTGAACGGTCTGGTTCCGGGCATTCTTCCGGCACTGGGCGCCGACGGTATTACTTCGCTCGTCGAGTCTTTGATAACTGACGCGCAGGCCACGCTGGGGAAGGGTTCCGGTACGGACGGGTAATATGCAGTATTTGCCCCATGGGCGTTGATCTGTACGACCAGTCGTGCGTTGGATCTGCGCCGCGCTGTCGTCAGTTGGAGGAAGTGTTGATGTCCGTCGGTATGCCGGGACCACAGTCGCTGACGATCGAGGACCTGCCGAGATTGATCGCTGCAGTAGCCGAGGCGGAGCCCGACCGGACAGCTCTTGTTCATGCAGACGCCGAGGTCACCTACGAACGGTTGCACTCGGAACTGACCACACTCGACTCCGCGATGGGTGGTGCGCTCGGCCCGGACGCACTCGTACCCGTCGTGATCTCCACGCTGCTGCCGGAGTTGCTCGCCACACGAGAGGGTGGCCTCGAATCCGTCGTCGGTGCGCTCATCGCCGACGCGACTTCCGTCGTTGCTTTCGAGGCTCCGTCGGTCGTCGAGTCGACTCTCGTAAGTCTGTTCGAGGAGCAGGTCGCCCGTACCCCCGATGCCGTCGCCCTTCGTTTCGGCTCCACGGCGTCGACCTACGCGGAATTCGATCGCCGGGTCAATCAGCTCGCCCGCGAGCTCGTCGCCCGTGGCGTCGGACCGGACACACTCGTCGGCCTGGGTATCCGTCGGTCCGTCGAACTGCTGGTTGCGATGTACGCGATCGTCAAGGCCGGTGGTGCGTACGTACCACTCGATCCCGATCATCCCGCTGAGCGTCTGGCGTATGTGATCGACGTCGCCGCGCCCGTCCTCGTGCTCACGACGTCAGCGGACGCGGTCGGCATTCCCGAAAACGTCGATGTACTGCGGATCGATGACATCGATGTCTCGGCGCACTCAGGCGCGCCGCTTGCCGACGGTGACCGGCTGTCACCGCTGCGCACCGACAATCTTGCGTACGTGATCTTCACGTCGGGTTCGACCGGCAGGCCCAAGGGCGTCGGTGTGTCACACGAGGCAATCGTCGCCAACCTCCGATGGAGGCAGAGCGAATATCCCTTCACCGACGAAGACGTCATCCTGCAGAAGACGCCGTTTACGTTCGACGTGTCGGTGTGGGAGTTCTTCTGGCCGTTGCAGGTCGGCGCTTGCCTCGTGATCGCGGAGCCGGACGGGCATCGTGATCCGGCCTACGTCGCAGCGACGATGATCGAGTACGGCGTCACCGTTGTACATTTTGTCCCCTCGATGCTCGCGGTCTTCGTCGCTGAACCGCGCGCTTCCGAGATCACCTCGCTACGTTACGTTTTCGCCTCGGGTGAAGCGCTTCCCGCCCAGACCGCCGCGCGGCTGCGCGACGTCAGCACTGCGGAACTGCACAATCTGTACGGACCGACCGAGGCAGCCGTCGACGTCACGTACTACGCAACCGGACCGCAGGACGAGGTCTCCATTCCGATCGGCCGTGCTGTCGCCGAAACAGAGCTACTCGTCCTCGACGACGCACTGCGTCCAGTACCGCCCGGCGTCCCCGGCGAGCTTTACCTCGCGGGGGTCCAGCTGGCCAGAGGGTATGTCTCCCGCCCCGATCTGACGGCGGATCGGTTCGTCGCGCATTCCACCTCGGACGGCGAGCGCATGTACCGAACCGGCGACCTGGTCCGATGGCGCGGTGCCGGCGCCGACCGCCTGCTCGAGTACCTCGGCCGCACCGACTTCCAGGTGAAGCTGCGGGGACTGCGCATCGAACTCGGCGAAATCGAATCAGCGCTACTCGACAACGATGCAATCGCACAAGCGGCCGTTCTCGTCCACTCCGATGCGGCTTTGGGCGACAATCTGGTGGCATACGTGGTTCCCGCATCAGGAGTTGTGCTCGACACCGACGCTCTTGCGCGTGAATTGGGTGGACGCCTGCTGGACTACATGGTGCCGTCGCTGTTTGTCGAACTCGAGGCGTTTCCGCTCAATGCCAGTGGCAAGCTGGACCGCAAGGCGCTGCCGGCGCCCGAGTTCACAGCGCAGGCTGTCGAATACCGGGCAGCGATAACGCCGGTCGAGAAGACGTTGGTTGCGATCTTTGCCGATCTGCTCGGCCGGGACGACCTCGGCGTCGACGACGGATTCTTCGACCTCGGGGGCAATTCACTGCTCGCGACGCGAGTGGTGGCGCGCGCGAACGCCGAACTCGGCGTGGAACTCGACATGCGAGCTTTCTTCGATGCTCCGACGGTATCCGAATTAGCTTCTCTCGTAGGCGATTCTGCTGGCCGCGGTACGAAGGCTCCTCTCGTTGCACAGGAACGTCCCGATCGGATCCCGCTTTCGCTTGCGCAGCAGCGTATGTGGTTCCTCAACCGCTTCGACTCGACCTCGGCAGTCGATCACATCCCAGTCGTTCTCCGACTGACCGGAATGCTCGATGCCGCTGCGCTCCGTTCGGCGATCGATGATCTCGTCGAGCGGCACGAGAGCCTGCGTACTGTGTACCCGGAGGTCGACGGCGTCGGCTACCAGCAGATCTTGACCGTCTCCGACGTGGAGCTCGATCTGTCGCCGGTCGCTGTGGCCGAATCCGAGATCACCGAGCGTGTCATCGCGGAGATCACCGGGGGATTCGACGTCACCTCACAGGTGCCGTTGCGGGTCAAGCTCTTCCAGGTGCCCGCGTCGGAATACGTCCTTGTATTCGTCGTCCACCACATCAGTGGTGACGGCTTCTCGATGGGCCCCTTGGTGCGCGACGTCGTGACCGCTTACGCGAGTCGGGCGGCTGGCAGCGCACCCGAATTCACGCCGCTGGACGTGCAATATGCCGACTTCTCTATCTGGCAGCGAACAGTCCTCGGCAGCGAGCACGACGCGGAATCGGTGATATCGCGCCAGATCGATTACTGGACACAGCAGCTCGACGGGCTCCCCGAGCGGCTCGACCTGCCGATGGATCGACCCCGCCCGCCCGTCGCGAGTTATCGCGGAGCGTCGCACACGATGACTATCGGTGCGGACGTACTCGCGCGCCTCGAGTCGATTGCGCAGGCGAACAAGGCCACGGTGTTCATGGTATTGCACAGCGCAATCGCCGTGCTGTTGGCGCGTTTGTCCGGAACCACTGACATCGCGATCGGTACCCCGGTGGCGGGTCGTGGCGATCGCGCACTCGACGACGTCATCGGCATGTTCGTCAACACCCTGGTGCTGCGTACCGAGATCAATCCGGCAAGTACATTCGACGAGCTGGTGAACCAGGCACGGATTGCAGACCTCGATGCATTCGGTAACGCTGACGTCCCGTTCGAGCGCCTGGTAGAGGTGCTCGACCCGGCACGCTCGCAGGCACACAATCCGCTGTTCCAGGTGATGCTCGCGTTCCAGAACCTCGGCCAGAAAACACAAAGCGGCGCAACGCTCGGCGGCCTCGAGGTAAGCGGTTTCGAGCTCGAGTCCGCAGTCGCCAAGTTCGACCTCCAGTTCACGGTGTGGGAAGACATCGAGGTCGGCGGGCTGTCAGTCGTCATCGATTATGCGCGTGACCTTTTCGATGCCTCGACCATCGAGACGTTCGGTTCCAGGCTGTCCGTATTGCTCGGTGCGGTCGCTGCCGATCCGGCCGTTCTCGTCGGCGAGATCGATCTGTTCGGCGCCGGCGAGGCAGCCCGCGTGCTCGACTGGTCGGTGGGGCAGCGTGTGTCGATCGGCGACAGATCGCCACTTGCACTCTTTGCCCGGCATGTCAGTCGCGACCGGTCGACGGTTGCCGTCGTAGCCGATGATCGGACCCTCACCTACGGGGAACTCGATGCGCGGTCGTCGGTGCTCTCTCAGGACTTGCTCGCTGCGGGTGTGGGAGCGGACGACGTGGTTGCGCTGGTGCTGCCCAGGTCGTGGCAGTGGGTAGTGGCAATGCTCGCGGTGTGGAAGACCGGCGCCGGTTACACACCAATCGATCCCACGTTGCCGACCGAGCGCGTGAATACACTGCTCGAAGACACCAGTGCCCGCGTGGTGATCGCGTCCGGCGGCGTCCAGACGGCGCTCCCAGTGCTGCGGGTTGAGAGCACGGATGGGGCGGAATCCGGCGAATCTGTTCCGGAATGGGTGGACCATTGGCGTGAGCGGGGCGCAGGTGAGCGCGTGGGATACGTCATCTCGACCTCTGGCTCGACGGGTCGGCCCAAGCCCACGGTAGTACCGATGGCGGGCATCGAGAATACGACGGCCTGGTACCGATCCGAACTTCCGGACGCCGCTGGTGTGGTCGTTGCGTCGTCACCGAGTTTCGATCTCACGCAGAAGAATGTGTGGGGACCGCTTACCAGCGGTGGCAGTGTTCACGTCGCCGCAGCGGGGTTCGACCCCGCCGAGATCCTTCGCGCCGTCTCCGACGACGACGTCCAGGTTGCGAACATGTCGCCGAGTGCATTTGATGCACTGGTCGATGCCGACGTGGACGGCGTCCTCGAATCGCTCGACGTCGTGTTCCTCGGTGGTGAGCCCATTCAGGTTGGTCGGCTCAAAGATCTGATGGCGGCCGGTGTGCGCGTCGTCAACAGTTACGGCCCCACCGAGGCCTCCGACGTAGTGTCCTTCCAGGAGGCGGCACCGGGAGACGTAAACGGAGTCCCCATCGGGATTCCAATTCCGAATATCGAACTCTACGTGCTGGATTCGCGCCTGCAGCTGGTCCCGGCCGGAGTGGTCGGTGAGCTTTACGTGGGAGGTGTGGGAGTCAGTCGCGGATACGGCGGACGCTTCGACCTTACTGCCGAGAGGTTCGTGGCGAATCCGTTCGGGTCGGCAGGCTCGCGGCTGTACCGTACCGGAGACCAGGTCCGATGGAACGGTTCGGGAGAGCTGGACTATCTGGGCCGCACCGACTTCCAGGTCAAAATTCGTGGACTCCGAATCGAACTCGGCGAGATCGAAGGGGCCCTGGTGGCACTCGATTCGGTATCGGCTGCTGTCGTGGTGGTACACAAGGACAGCCTGGTCGGAGATCGCCTGGTGGCTTATCTGGTACCAGCACACGGGGCCGACGTCGACATCGCGGCGATACGTTCGACCGTCGCGGCGCGTCTGCCTGACTACATGGTGCCGTCCGCGTTTGTGGCGATCGAGACGGTTCCATTGAACGCCAACGGAAAGGTCGATCGGCGTGCCCTGCCCGAGCCGACGTTCGCGACACTGTCATACCGCGCTCCGACCACTGTGGTCGAAGAAACTGTGGCCCAGATCTTTTCGGATGTTCTGGGTGTAGCTCAGGTCGGTCTTGACGACGACTTCTTCGAACTTGGCGGCAACTCGTTGATTGCCACGCGAGTTGTCTCACGGCTCGGTCAGTCCTTGGACACCGTAGTGCCGGTACGACTGCTGTTCGACGTGTCGACGGTCGAGGCCCTGGCCGCACGACTGAGCACTCACACCGGCGACGCGGGGCGGATGCCTCTCGTCCCGCAGGAGCGTCCCGAGCGAGTTCCGCTGTCGTTGGCGCAGCAGCGAATGTGGTTCCTCAACCGGTTCGAGCCGGAATCCGGGGTCGACAACATTCCGGTCGCCGTGCGGTTGACCGGTCCGTTGAACACGGCGGCTCTGGCGGGGGCCGTGCGGGACCTGATCGACCGTCACGAAAGCCTACGCACGATCTATCCCGAGATCGACGGCGTCGGTTACCAGCAGGTTCTCGGTTCGGCGGCAGCCGATCTCGATCTGTCACCGGTTCGAGTTCCGGCTGAGGCTGTGGAACTCCGTGTGCGGGAGCTGATCCAGCCCGGATTCGACGTCACGGTCGAGATCCCGCTGCGTACCGCGCTCTTCCAACTTGCCGACGATGAGTACGTGCTTGTCTTCGTCGTCCATCACATCAGCGGAGACGGTTTCTCGATGGTGCCGTTGGTACGCGACGTGGTGACAGCGTATGCGGCGCGATCGCACGGGCGTGCGCCGTCCTGGTCACCGCTGGCTGTCCAGTTCGTCGACTACACCCTGTGGCAGCGTGAGGTGCTCGGCAGCGAGGACGATCCGCACTCGATCATCTCGGGCCAGGTCAACTACTGGAAGAGCCGGCTCGCGGGAATCCCGGATCAGCTGGACCTGCCGACCGATCGGCCACGTCCAGCCGTAGCAACGAACGGTGGTGCAGAGTACCAATTTGCCATCGAGCAGGGCGTCGTCGCATCCCTCGACCGAATTGCGCGTGAGCATCAGGCTTCGCGATTCATGGTCGTGCACAGTGCATTCGCCGTGATTCTGGCGCGCCTGTCCGGCACCTCCGACATCGTGATCGGTACTCCGGTAGCGGGGCGTGGTGAGCAGGAACTCGACGATGTGATCGGAATGTTCGTCAACACACTCGTGTTGCGGACGAACGTCGATCTGTCGCTGTCGTTCACGGAATTACTTCGCAGCACGCGTGAGTCGGACCTGCAAGCGTTCGCGCATGCCGACGTGCCGTTCGAGCGCCTCGTCGAAATCATCAACCCGGAACGATCGCAGTCACGCAATCCGCTGTTCCAGGTCATGCTCACGTTCCAGAACGTCGCTCAGGGCAGCGACGAATCGGCCGACATCGACGGCGTCACGGTATCGGCCCTCGACGTCGATGCGTCCGTGGCGAAATTCGATCTGCAATTGACGATCACCGAGCATGACGGTGAACTCCGTGGACTCTTCACTTACGCAACGGATCTGTTCGACCGTAAGACGGTGGCCTCCTTCGTCCAGTATCTGACCGCGACTCTCTCGGCGGTCGCGGCTGCCCCCGCTGGGCCGGTCGGGGACGTCGACGTCGTCGGCGACTCTGATCTGGGGCTGGTCGTCGAGCGCTGGAACAGCACCGGTCACGATGTTCGCGACGTGACGCTGGTCGATCTGTTCGATGAACAGGTCGTCCGCTCTCCCCACTCGATCGCGCTGACCTTCGATAGGAATCAGCTGACGTATCTCGAATTCGACCGGCGGGTCAATCAACTCGCCCGCAAACTCGTGTCGGAAGGCGTCGGCCCGGATACCCTGGTCGGCTTGGCCATTCGCCGAAGCTTCGATTTGCTCGTCGCGATGTACGCGGTACTCAAGGCCGGCGGCGGCTATCTGCCCATCGACCCCGATCAGCCCGTCGAGCGCAACGAATACGTCGTGTCGACCGCAGCTCCGATCTGTGTGTTGACCACAGACAGAGATGGATTCGACGCTGAGGGTGTGCTGGTAGTCAGGATCGATACCGTAGACCTGTCCGGTTTTTCCGACGCACCGGTCACCGACGCGGACCGCCTCGGCCCGCTGCGAGGGGAGAACACGGCGTACGTGATCTTCACCTCCGGGTCGACGGGCAAACCGAAGGGCGTTGCGGTGTCACACCGCGCGATCGTCAACCGGCTGATCTGGATGCAGGCCGAGTACGGCCTCCTCGGCGACGACGTGGTCCTCCAGAAGACTCCCTTTACCTTCGATGTCTCCGTGTGGGAGTTCTTCTGGCCGTTGCAAGTCGGAGCTCGACTGGCGATCGCTGCCGTCGACGGCCACCGAGATCCGGCCTATCTGGCCGCGCTGATCGCGTCCGAACGAGTGACCACCATTCACTTCGTGCCGTCGATGTTGGAAGTGTTCCTCGCGGATACGGTCGTCACGAGGTCTTCTACCCTCACCCGAGTCTTCGCCTCGGGTGAGGCGCTCGCCCCGCAGGTGGCCGCGCAGTTCCGGACGGCTCTTCCCGGAACTGAACTGCACAATCTGTACGGACCGACGGAGGCCGCGGTCGACGTCACCTTCCACGAGGTGACGGACGCCGACACCACCACCATGCCGATCGGCGCGCCGGTCTGGAACACACGCGTTCTGGTACTCGACTCACGACTGCATCCGGTGCCCGTCGGGGTCGCGGGCGAACTCTACCTCGCGGGAGTGCAGTTGGCCCGGGGGTACGTGGCTCGGCCGGACCTCACCGCGGACCGGTTTGTCGCCGATCCGTTCGGACCTGCCGGCTCACGCCTGTATCGGACCGGAGACCTGGTGCGATGGAATGCGTCGGGTGAGTTGGTATACATCGGACGTACCGACTTTCAGGTCAAGCTACGCGGACTACGCATCGAGTTGGGGGAGATCGAGTCGATCCTGCGTGATCATCCGTCGGTCGGTTCGGTGGTGGTTGCCGTCCGGAACGATCAACTGGTCGCGTACCTGACGGCGGCCGGTGAGTCTCTGATCGATTGGCTGGAACTGGAATCGATACTGGGGAAACATCTTCCGTCATACATGGTGCCCACGGCGCATATTGTTCTGGATGAACTGCCGCTCAACGCCTCGGGAAAACTCGACCGGAAGCAACTGCGCGATCCTGAGGTCGAGATCGCGGTCTTCCGGGAACCCGAATCTGTGGTCGAGGTCGAAGTTGCGCGTATTTTCGCCGATCTCCTCGGTATCGGGCAGGTCGGCTTGGACGACGACTTCTTTGCGCTGGGCGGTAATTCACTGATCGCGACGCAGATCGTCGCTCGACTCGGGCATGCACTCGACACCACTGTGCCGGTCCGCATCCTGTTCGATGCATCGACAGTGGAGTCGCTCGCGGCGCGAATCGACGTGCTCGTGGGGCGGGGCGGCCGTCCGCCGCTCGAACCACAGGAGCGCCCTGAGTTGGTTCCGCTGTCGATCGCGCAGCAGCGCATGTGGTTCCTGAACCGATTCGATTCGGCGTCCGGAGTGGACAACATTCCGATCGCGATCCGGTTGACGGGGGATCTCGACATCGAGGCCATGCAGGCAGCTCTTCGTGATCTGTTCGAGCGGCATGAGATTCTCAGGACCACATATCCGGAAGTCGACGGTATCGGATACCAGCGAGTCCTCGACACCGCGGATGCACTGCCTGATCTGTCGCCAGTACGTATCCACGAGTCCGTCGTCACCGACCGGGTGGCGGAATACGTACTCGCCGGATTCGATGTCACTGCAGACGTGCCGGTCCGGGCACGTCTGTTCGATCTTGCCGACTCGCAGTACGTTCTGGTGTTCGCCATCCATCACATCAGCGGTGACGGCTTTTCGATGGGGCCGCTGGTCCGGGACGTCGTCTCGGCGTACGCCGCGAGGTCGCAGGGAATCGCTCCGACGTGGAAGCCGCTGCCGATCCAATTCGCGGACTTCGCGCTGTGGCAGCGCCGGGTACTCGGTGTCGAGTCCGATCAGGGATCGTTGATCTCGAAACAGATGGAATACTGGAAGTCGCAACTGGACGGATTGCCCGTCGAACTGACCCTGCCGTCGGATCGGCCGCGTCCGCGAGTCGCTTCACACTCCGGTGCCGAGTACTGCTTCGATATCGAAGCGGACATGCACGAATCATTGAATCGTGTTGCGCGAGAGCATAATGTGTCACTCTTCATGGTTCTGCACAGTGCCCTGGCCGTCCTGCTGGCGAAGCTGTCCGGCACCGCCGACATCGTGATCGGTACACCAGCGGCCGGAAGAGGTGAACAGGCTCTCGATGATCTGATCGGCATGTTCGTCAACACTTTGGTCCTGCGGACCGAGGTCGATCCCGGCGAGTCGTTCGCTGCACTCCTGTCGAAGGTACGGGACACCGATTTGGCCGGTTTCGAGAACGCTGACGTTCCGTTCGAGCGACTGGTAGAAGCACTGGACCCCGAACGGTCGCAGGCGCGTAATCCGCTTTTCCAGGTGGGCTTTTCGTTCCAGAATCTCGGTCAGGGTGCGCACGGATCCGTGGAGATTCCGGGCCTGAGCATTTCCGGTGTCGACATTGCGCCGACGCTGGCCAAGTTCGACCTGCAGTTCACGGTCTGGGAGACTCCGGCTCAGGCGGGCGGGCTCACCTTCGCCGTCACCTACGCCACCGATCTCTACGACGAATCGACGATTGCGGGCCTCGCGTCACGACTGAACGCCGTGCTGACATCCGTCGTCGGCAATTCGTCCAATGCAGTCGGCGACATCGACATTCTCGGTGAGGACGAACGCCGGGCGATACTCGAAGGGTGGGCCACGCCCGGGGCGGTCGTCGACGACTCGACCACTCTGGCCGGACTGTTCGATGCACAGGTGACCCGATCACCGAACGAGATTGCGGTGGTCTTCGGAGACGAGCGATTGACGTATCGGGACATCGATTCCCGCGCAAACTGTTTGGCCCGCACGCTGATCGATTCGGCAGTTGGATCCGAGGACCTGGTAGCGGTGCTCTTGCCGCGATCGGCCGATCTGGTCGTGGCGCTGCTCGCCGTCGTCAAGTCTGGTGCCGCGTATCTGCCGATCGATCCGAGCTATCCGGATGAGCGGATCGCGTACACCCTCGCCGACGCGTCTCCGGTGTGCGCGATCGTCGCTCCGGATTCGCTGCGGGAACTGCCCTGCCCTTCTGTCTCGCCCCGGGACGCCGCAGCCGACTCCCGCCCCGTGACCGACGCAGACCGCGTGCGGCCTTTGCGTTCGAGAGACCTGGCGTACGTCATCTACACATCAGGATCTACCGGCCGCCCCAAAGGTGTTGCGGTCACTCATCGGAACGTTGTGGAGTTGTTCGCCAACGCGCAGACGGAATTCGCATTCGATTCCTCTGATGTGTGGACTTTGTTCCACAGCTACGCATTCGACTTCTCGGTGTGGGAGTTGTGGGGTCCGCTCATTCACGGCGGTGTACTCGTGGTCGTCGACTTCGAGACGTCGCGTTCGCCAGACCAGTTCAGACAATTGCTGACCGCCGAGGGCGTCACGGTGCTCAATCAGACTCCGTCTGCTTTCTACCAGCTTGCGGAGGCGGACCGTGTTTCCAGAGGATCGGACGGTACCGCGTCGGATCTTGCGCTCCGGTACGTGATCTTCGGTGGCGAGGCACTCGATCTCGCACAGCTGACCCGGTGGTACGACCGTCATCCGGACGACTCGCCGCAACTGGTCAACATGTACGGAATCACCGAGACCACGGTGCACGTCTCTTATCTCCCGCTCGATCGTGCGAGCGCGGAGACCGCGACGGCGTCGTTGATAGGTCGACCACTCGACGGCCTTCGGGTGTACGTACTCGACGACCGTTTGCAGCCCGCTGCGATCGGCACGGCCGGCGAGATCTACGTCGCCGGCGGACAACTGGCGCGCGGGTATCTGGGGCAGAGTGGATTGACGTCCGGACGGTTCGTCGCGAATCCGTTTGCATCGCACGGCGAGTCGATGTACCGAAGCGGCGATGTGGCTCGCTGGAACCGCGCCGGCCAGCTCGAATACCTGGGGCGTTCCGATTCGCAGGTTCAGCTTCGAGGTTTCCGGATCGAACTCGGCGAGGTCGAGACGGCCCTGCTCCGAGTCGGTGGTGTCGCCCGTGCCGTGGCCGTCGTCCGCAAGGACGCAGATCTGGGCGATCGACTCATCGCGTACGTCGTGCCCGAGGCCGGTTCGGACCTCGACGCGAGCACGGTCAGCACAAGTGCCGCCGACTTCCTCACCGGCTACATGGTTCCCGACGCGACAGTGTTGTTGGACGCCTTGCCGCTCACGGTGAACGGGAAGCTCGACTCCGCTCGGCTGCCTGCACCCGTCTTCGCTTCCGCCGTATATCGAGCGCCGGTGTCCGACACCGAGAAGGCCGTGGCGACGGTATTCGCCGAATTGCTGGAGGTTCCGCAGGTCGGACTCGACGACGAGTTCTTCGAACTCGGTGGTAACTCATTGATCGCGACCCGGGCGGCGGCACGACTGAGCCGATCCCTCGATGCCACAGTCCCCGTACGGATTCTGTTCGACACCCGGACAGTCGAAGAACTCGCGAGCGCGATCGAAGTCCACGTCGGAACCGGTTCGCGAAAGCAGCTCGTTGCCCAAGATCGTCCCGAGCGCATTCCGCTGTCACTGGCGCAGCAGCGTATGTGGGTGCTCAACCAGATGGACACCGACGCCTCGACGTACAACATCCCGATGGCGCTGCGTCTGGCCGGACAGTTGGACGTCGACGCGCTGAAATTCGCTCTGCGTGACGTGATCTCGCGCCACGAGTCACTGCGAACGCTTTACCCGTCCGACGGGCTGGGGCCGGTGCAGCGGATCGTCGGCGCCGACGACGTGCCCATGTTCGGGGAACCGACCGCGGTCCACGACGGACTGCAGATGTACACGAAGGTCGTCGAATCGACGACCGCCGGATTCGATGTGTCATCGGAGGTTCCGGTACGTACTGATCTTCTCCAGATCGGAGAAGATCAGTACGTGTTCGTACTCGTCGCGCATCACATCGCGGCCGACGGGCAGTCGATGGGGCCACTGGCCCGCGACGTGATGGTGGCCTACGAAGCGCGTACCCGGGGCAGTGCACCATCGTGGAGCCCACTCCAAGTGCAGTACGCAGACTTCTCGCTGTGGCAACGCGATGTACTGGGATCGGTAGATGACGCGGGAACGATCGCCGCGCGCCAACTCGACTTCTGGCGCACAGCGCTCGACGGTCTGCCGACCGATGTCGGCTTGCCGACAGACCGACCGCGTCCCGCGGTGCAGTCCGCCGCAGCGGGAGCAGTCCAGTTCACCGTCGACGCTGATGTCCACTCGCGACTGAGCGACATCGCCCGAGCCAAGAACGCCACGGTGTTCATGACAATCCACGCCGCACTGGCGGTCCTGATCTCGAGGTTGGGTGGAGGCTCCGATTTCGCGATCGGTACCGCTGTCGGCGGCAGGGGCGAGCGCGCACTCGACGATCTCGTCGGTATGTTCGTGAACACACTCACGCTTCGCACCACGGTCGATGCCGGTGCACGCTTCGAGGATCTCGTTTCGCATGTGCGCGACGTCGACCTGGCCGCGTTTGGCGAAGCCGATGTTCCTTACGAGGAGATCGTGGAGGCGCTGCCACCTCGGGCGGGGGGCCTGTTCCAAATCGTCCTGTCGCTGGAACCGACCGCGCAGACCGAGTTTGCATTGGCAGACCTGACCATCGGCGCCGTCGACAGCGGAGTCCTGACCACCAAGTTCGACCTTCAGCTCACCTTGACCACCGCAGCGGACGGCCTCGGACTCTCCGGCCTGTGGCTGTATTCCGAGGACCTGTTCGACAAGACCACGGTCGAGTCGTTCGCACAGCGGTTCGTTCGTGTACTCGAGCAGGTCACCGAAGATCCGACCAGGCATGTCGGCGATCTCGATTTGCTGACCGACACAGAGAAGTCCGAGGTCGCCGGCGGCGTTCGCGAAGCCAGCGCAGTCGCGAGCACGACGTTGCTGCCTCAGTTGCTCGCCTCCGTCGTGGAAAGCGACCCGGACGCGCCTGCGGTGGTAATAGACGGCGAGGAGACCGCTTACGCGGCACTCGACGCGAAGTCTTCGCGTCTGGCTCGCCTGCTTATCGAGGAAGGTGCAGGTCCCGGCACTGCGATCTCCATCGGTGGTGGTGTCGATGCCGTGATCGCCTACTGGTCTGTGGTGAAGGCCGGCGCAGCCGTTACCGGGGCGCATCCGTCGGATCCGGCAAGCCTGACCCTGTCGAATGACTCCGACACCTCGACGTTGCTCTTGACGTCACCGGAGATCGAGTCTCGGCTGGCGACGATGTCGGAGCGTCCGATCAGCTACGTCGATCGCGCCCGGTCGACAATGGCGGACGATCCGGCGATCGTCGACGGTGACCGAGTGCTGACGTACGGCGACCTGTCGGACTCTCTGGCGGAGCTGCGTAAGCGGTATTCCGTCGACTTCGAGTCGAGGTTGGCATTCGCCGGCGCGGTCGGCTCGCCGGAGCACTCAGTTGCAGTCCTCCTGGCGGCGTCAGCCGGAGCGGCTGTCGTCATTCTCGGTGACGACGAGGCAATCGAAGACTCACTTGCTGACGACTGGGTGACGCATGTGGTGCTTCCGGACGAGGTCCGCTCGGCCGTCGACCGAACCGACTTACCCGATCTCGAGTACGTCCTCGCAACGGGCGAACTACTCGAGTGGTGAGATCGGGCTCCGTCGGCGACCGTGCCAGTGGCCGAATTCATAGGTGATCGTGCCGTTGCCCGGATCGGTGTTACCGGCTGTAACAATGGGCGGTAGGGGTTGGATGTGTTGGGGGAACCCCCTGATGCAATTGTGGGTTCCCCGGCGTCCAGTCTGGACAGACCGGTAGTGACAGTTCAGAAGTATGACGCGAAGGTGAGTTGCTCGATGCAGCGTTGGGTCTCCGTACACACCGTTCGACCGCAGGTGGCGGTCGTATGAGTACTGACGACACGACCCGGCGGAAGACATCTCGCGCCGGCCGGAACGAACGACCGGCACGCACCAGGCGCGCGCGGGTGCCATTGCTGCCTCAGTTACTCGCAGCTGCAGTGGACGTCAACCCAGCAGCACCGGCGATCACATTCGGAGGTCAAACCCTCACTTACGCCGAAGTGGACGCGCTGTCCTCACGTCTGGCTCGGTTGCTCATCAGCCGCGGAATCGGGCCGGAGGACCGGGTGGCGGTGTCGATTCCCCGCTCCGTCGAGTCGGTCTGTGCGGTGTGGGCGGTGGCCAAGACTGGCGCAGCTTTCGTGCCGGTCGATCCCAGCTATCCTGCCGACCGCGTCGAACACATGATCACCGATTCTGCAGCCTCGATAGGGCTGACCACGGCCGCGTACGCTATCGACCGTCCCCGCAGCGTCCACTGGCTGGAAGTGGACGGCGCCGTGTTGACGGCCGAGTTGGCCGGTATCTCCCCGGATCCGGTCTCGTATACCGAACGCGTCCGAACCCTTCGCGTAGATCATCCGGCATACGTGATCTACACCTCGGGGTCGACAGGACGGCCCAAGGGCGTCGTCGTCACCCACGCCGGGCTTGCAGACCTGTGCGCGGAACAGGTCGAACGGTATGCGCTCACCTCTACGTCGCGGACACTGCATTTTGCTTCGCCGAGTTTCGACGCTTCTGTGCTCGAACTGCTGCTCGCCGTCGGTGCAGGCTCGACGATGGTGATCGCGCGTCCGGATATGTTCGGCGGTGACGAACTCGCGGAACTCCTGGTGTCGGAAAAGATCACGCACGCGTTTGTGACCCCGGCAGCGCTGGGTTCGATTTCCCTCGACGGCGCCCACCAGTTCGACAATCTCGCCGTGGTGGTCGTCGGCGGTGAAGCGTGTTCACCCGCGCTGCTGTCCACCTGGGCACCCGGCCGACGGTTCTTCAACGCATACGGACCCACGGAAGCCACCGTCGCCAGCAACATCGCCGAGTTGACCGTCGATCGTCCCGTGACGATCGGTGGTCCCGTCCGTGGTGTCGGCGTGTTCGTCCTCGATTCTCGACTTCAGCCGGTCGCCACCGGAACCGCCGGCGAACTCTACCTGTCGGGCACCCACCTTGCCCGCGGGTACAACGGCCTGTCCGCAACTACTGCGGCAAGTTTTGTCGCAAATCCGTTCGGCGGCGCCGGGGAGCGGCTCTACCGGACCGGCGATACTGTGCGGTGGATCCGCACCGGCGGCGATGGCGGAGCCACCGATCAGACCGGTGGTGAGCGCGACCTCGAATATCTCGGGCGGGGGGACTCACAGGTCAAGATTCGCGGCTTCCGGATCGAACTGGGCGAGATCGATGCCGTCCTTGCCGCCCAACCCGGAGTCGACTTCGTCGCCACCGTCGCGATCACCGGTTCCTCGGGTGACGCCGCGCTGGTGTCGTATGTCATGGCGAATGCCGACGTCGACCTGGACCCAGAGTCGTTGACCGCCAGCGCTCGGGCCGTTCTTCCTCGGCACATGGTGCCTGCATCGATCATGGTCATCGACCGGATTCCTCTCACCCCAGTGGGCAAGTTGGACACCGACAGCCTTCCCGAGCCGATCTTCATCTCGCGTACGTACCGCGAACCATCAACGCCTGCACAGGTACTCGTGGCAGCGGCCTTCGCCGAACTGCTCGGAGTCGAGAGGGTCGGTGCCGAAGACGACTTCTTCGAGCTCGGCGGCAACTCACTTGTTGCAGCAAGGCTGGCTGGACGTCTCGGAGCTGCGTTCGGGACACGCATTCAGGTGAAAACCCTCTTCGAGGTATCGACGGTCGAAACATTGGCTGCCCGAATCGAAGCCGAGGCGGAGGGGTCCGTCAGAGTACAGCTTGCGCCGGTGATTCGTCCGGAACATGTGCCGTTGTCGCTGGCGCAGCAACGGATGTGGTTCCTGAGCCAGTTCGATTCTGAATCTGCTGTCAACAACATTCCGATCGTCCTCCGCCTGAGTGGTGAGCTTGACACGAATGCGCTCGCCTCAGCGGTCGGTGACGTCCTAGCTCGGCACGAAGTCCTTCGTACTGTCTACCCAGGAATCGACGGTGTGGGCTATCAGCAAATTCTGCCGGAATCGACCGCCGACATCGACCTCGATCCCGTTCCGTTGGCCGATTCGGCACTTCTCGGCGAACTGTTGACGCTCGTCACCGCCGGATTCGACGTCAGCTCGGCAGTTCCCTTGCGAGTCAAGCTTTTCCAGACGGATCCGTCCGAGTACGTCCTGGCGATGGTCGTTCACCACATTTCCGCGGACGGCGTTTCCGTAGCGCCGTTGGTTCGGGACGTTGCGTTCGCCTACCTTGCGCGTGTGGACGGCCGGAGTCCGGAGTGGACACCGCTGCCGGTGCAGTACGCAGACTTCGCGATGTGGCAGCGTGAGGTTCTCGGCGTGGATTCCGATCCGACATCGTTGATGTCCGAGCAGCTCGCGTACTGGAAGACGACCTTGCGAGACCTGCCGGAGAAGATCGAACTCCCGGCCGACCGTCCACGACCCCCAATTCTCTCCACCAGAGGCGGCGTTCACCGTTCGGACGTGGACGCTGAATTGCACAGTGCCCTCGAGCAACTCGCACTGGACCACAACGTGTCACTGTTCATGGTCGTCCATGCGGGGCTGGCGGTCCTGTTGGCAAGGTTGAGCGGCAGCGGTGACGTGGCGATCGGTTCACCAATCTCTGGACGAGGGGAACCCGAACTCGACGATCTGATCGGCATGTTCGTAAACACCCTGGTGCTACGCACGCCCGTGAATCCAGGAGCAAGCTTCTCCGATTTGTTCGACCGTGTGCGTGACATCGATCTGGGGGCTTTTGCCAACGCCGATGTGCCATTCGAGCGGCTTGTCGAAGTGCTCGACCCGGCACGATCCCAAGCGCACCACCCGTTGTTCCAAGTTGCGCTGTTCTTCCAGAACATGGCCGACGACGCACTGGAATTGCCCGGACTGCGTGTCTCCGGATTCGACGCGGGCGTCGACATCGCGAAGTTCGATTTGCAATTGACCGCAGCTCCACGGGAAAACGAGTCGGGGGATGCCGCGGGGATCGCGCTGTCCTGGCTCTACGCCACGGATCTGTTCGATGCCTCGACCGTGTCAGCCTTCACCGATCGGTTTGTCCGCATACTGCGCGCGATGGTCGCAGATCCCGGTTCAGCGGTCGGTGACGTCGAGGTCATGACTGTGTGTGAGCGTGCTTTGGTGCTCGAGTCGTGGAATGACACGTCTCGTCCGGTTGTGGGTGGGTTGTTGTTGGATGGTTTTGATTCGGTGGTGGGGGTTTGTTCGGGTTCGCGTGCGGTGGTGTGTGGGGATGTGGTGCTCTCGTATGGGGAGTTCGATGAGAGGGTTAATAGGTTTGCGCGTTATTTGATTGGTTTGGGTGTTGGGCCGGAGTCGTTGGTGGGGTTGGCTGTTCGGCGGTCGGTTGATTTGTTGGTTGGTTTGTATGCGATTGTGCGTGCGGGTGGGGCGTGGGTGCCGTTGGATCCTGATGCGCCGTCCTCGCGTAATGAGTATGTGTTGGATTCGGCTGATCCGGTGTGTGTGGTGTCGACGGAGCGTGATGGTTTCACGGTGTCGGGTCGTCGGGTTGTGTGTGTGGATGTTGTTGATGTGTCTGGTTTTTCGGGTGCGCGGGTTTCTGATGTGGATCGGTTGTCGCCGTTGCGGGCGTCGAATACGGCGTATGTGATTTTCACGTCGGGGTCGACGGGTCGGCCGAAGGGTGTGGCGGTTTCGCATGCGGCGATTGTGAATCAGTTGGAGTTCATGCAGGGCGAGTATCGCTTGACGTCGTCTGATGTGTATTTGCAGAAGACGGCGACGACGTTCGATGTGTCGTTGTGGGGTTTTTTCATGCCGTTGCGGGTGGGTGCGGTGTTGGTGTTGGCGTCGGTTGATGGTCATCGGGATCCGGGGTATTTGGCGTCGGTGATTGATGATCAGGGTGTGTCGGTGACGGATTTTGTTCCGACGATGTTGTCGACGTTTTCGTCGTTGGTGGATCCGGGGTTGTTGGGTTCGTTGCGTGATGTGTTGGTTATTGGTGAGGCGTTGCCGGTGGAGGCGGTGCGTGAGTTCGGGTTGGTGTCGTCGGCGCGGTTGCATAATTTGTATGGTCCGACTGAGGCGGCGGTGTCGTTTACGTTTGCGGATGTGACGGCTGCTGGGTCGGGGTCGGTGGTCTCGATTGGTGTGCCGGAGTGGAATTGCCGGGTGTTTGTGTTGGATTCGCGCCTTCGGCCGGTTGCGGTGGGTGTTGCGGGTGAGTTGTATTTGTCGGGTGTGCAGTTGGCTCGGGGGTATGTGGGTCGTCCGGATTTGAGTGCGGATCGGTTTGTGGCGTCGCCGTTCGGTTCGGGTGAGCGGATGTATCGGACGGGTGACCTTGTGAGGTGGTCGTCTGCGGGGGATCTGGAGTACATCGGTCGTACTGATTTTCAGGTGAAGTTTCGTGGTCAGCGGATTGAGTTGGGGGAGATCGAGGCGGCGTTGGTGTCGCATTCGTCGGTGTTGTCGGCTGCGGTGGTGGTGCGTGGGTCGGTGATGGGTGATCAGTTGGTGGGGTATGTGGTGCCGGCTGTGGGGTCGGTTGTGGATGTGTCGGTGTTGCGGGGGTTTGTGGGGGAGCGGGTTCCGGGTTATATGGTTCCGGCTGCTGTGGTGGTGTTGGATGCGTTTCCTCTTAATTCGTCGGGGAAGTTGGATCGGGCGTTGTTGCCGGAGCCGGTGTTCGAGGCTCGGGTGTTTCGGGCTCCGGTGTCGTCGGTGGAGTTGGTGGTGGCGTCGGCGTTTGTGGGTGTGTTGGGTGTTGATCGGGTGGGGTTGGATGATGATTTCTTCGAGTTGGGTGGTAACTCCCTCATCGCGATGAGATTGACCGCCAACTTGAGCAGCGCACTCGATTTGGATGTTCCGGTGCGCATGCTGTTCGGTGCATCGACGCCCGAATTACTCGCTGCCAGGATCGAAAAGGCTAGGGAATCAGGTTCGGCGACACCGGACGATCATGCGATCGGCGTACTCTTCCCGGTTCGCATCGAAGGACAGCGGCCACCGCTCTTCTATATCCATGCAATGAGTGGTCTGGCGTGGAAGGCCTCGGGCTTCGCTCCGTACCTAGAGGCCGATACACCGATCTACGGCCTGCAAACTCCCGTAATGACAGAGGCGTGGGCATTACCGACCTCGGTAGACGAGCTAGCGCACCGCTACGTGCGTGAGATGATCGATGTGAATCCGACTGGACCGTTTAACATAATCGGCCACTCAGTTGGAGGGTTCATCGGCCACGCATGTGCAGTTCTTCTACGCGAGCAAGGTTTCGAGGTCTCTCTGTTCATGGTCGATCCTCGTCATCCGAGGGAGGTCGACGATGACGTAGCTCTGGAGAACACCCGTGACATGGCAGCTAGTTGGGGAGTGGAACTCGGCGAAGGCGTCGACGTCAATTCTCTTGATCGCAGCCAGATCATCGCCATCGGTAAAACGCTGGACTCGGTGTCGTTCATGACTGAGGCACAGATTGGCGCGCTTTACGACTTCGCTTCGGCGAGTGGTGAATTGATCTCTGGGTATGAGCCGCGCAAATATGATGGCGACGTGGTGATGTTCCGGGCAGCTGCGGGCATGGACATGGACTTCACAGTGACAGACGAATGGAGGTCGGTGATCGGTGGACAGATCACCGACATCGATATCGAAAGCAATCACACGTCGATGATGCATCCGGACAAGCTCGAGTTGATCGGGCCGATCGTCGCCGAGTACCTACGTACGCAGGAGAAGCGCTCGTCATGACTGATGAAACCGTCGCTCGGTCGGCCGAATGCCGCACTGTCGTGCATTTTGTACGTCACGGAGAGGTGTTCAATCCGTCGAATGTAATTTACGGCCGGCTACCCGGATACTCGCTTTCCGAATTGGGCAATCGCCAGGCGAAGGCAGTCGCCGAGATTCTCGGTGATCGTCCAATCTCTTCGATCTTCTCCAGCCCGCTCGAACGCGCGATTGAAACTGCCACTCCGCTGGCCGATTTGTTGAATCTACCCATCGAGAAGAACGAAGATCTTGTGGAGTGGGAGGGAAGGTTCGACGGGATCGCAGCGGGAGACCCGAGACTGAAGCCGTCGGTCGGGTTGCTGCTCAAAACGTGGAATCCAGTGACGCCTTCGTGGGGGGAGAGCTACAAATCGATGGTCAGACGTATGTCTGCTGCCCTGGATTCGGCTCGGCGTCGGAGCGCGGGCAAGGAGGGCGTGTGCTTCAGTCACGAGCTGCCCATCTGTACCTTGCGGCGTTCGTTGAGGAGCGAATCATTGTGGCGTCGACAGCATGAACGCGATGTGGCTCACACATCGATCACTTCAGTCACTTTTTCTGGCGAAGCCCTCGTTGATGTCAGCTATTCCGCAAGCCATGTACCTACGGACTGAGGTATAGAGGAAAGCCAGCCTGTTCTTCTCGCATTTGATCGAGAAGAACAGGCTGGCTGGTTGAGAATGTTCCTGCGGTTGTCTCAGATTCCGAGCGAACCGGCGATGAACGGCCATGATTTGTGTAGCTGATCCTGCCAGTAGCCCCACGAGTGGGTCCCGACCGGCTGGAAGTCGACAACGGCTGGAATATTCAATTCATACAGGCGCTTGGCCATGTTCGAAGTGCAAAGGTTGGTCGCTGCTTCGATCGGGCCGCCGATGATGATCTGGTTCTCCGTATATGCGCGACCATCACTCAGACGTGGGTTGAGGAATGTGTCGTTCGGAATTCCAGGAAGCCCGTTTCCGGTGCTCATGTAGATGGGCGTCCCACGCAGCTTCTCGGCGTTGACGAGCGGATCGTGTTCGACCCATCCCGGTCCGTCCAATGGTCCCCACATATTCGTGATGTCGTCGACGCCGCCGATCCATTCCGTGGTCGTCCGGACGAATGCTTGTCCGAGGGGATCGCTGGTCTGTGCGCAGCCACTGTAAGCGGCAACAGAACTGTAGAAACCGGGGTACTCGATCGCCAAGTTCAGTACCGACGTACCGGACATCGAGATGGCAGAGATGGCTTGCTTACCGTTGCTACCCAGCTCTTCGTTCAACAACGGAGGCAATTCTTTGCCCAGGAAGGTCGACCATTTGTTGCGTCCGGCCTTGGGGTCGTCCTTCTCCCAGTCGGTGTAGTAGGAGAGACGCCCACCGACAGGCGTGGCGACGTTCACGTTCTTGTCAGCGAAAAAATCGACTACATCAGTTTGTAGTTCCCATGTCGCGGCATCTTCTCCGCCGCCGGCACCGTTCAGCAGATAGACGATCGGGCGAGGTTCGGAGTTGTCGGCCGGGGTGATCACCTGTATCGGAACATCCTTGTCCATCGACGCCGCATAGACGTTGACGACGAGCTGACGGTCATTGACCTTCTCGACGGATTTGATGTAAGAGCCCGTCGACGTTGTTTCGGACGAGTCGCCACCGACGCGCGCGGGGGTGGCCTGCGCGAGACCGGCTGTGAGCAGTGAGCTGGCAACGGCCAATGCACCGATCTGCACGGTGCGTCGCCAGGTCGTAGAATTTCGCGTCAAGACCTCATACCTTTCGGTTGATTCATTGTCGATTGCGACCTTGTCGCATTCAGAGAATTAGGTCGATTATTTTTTGTGGTCCGCTACCGGATTCAGATTTTCAAATTCTGTGGAAGGGCACACTCGCTGGTTGTGTCTGTCATGAAGTCTCCGCTGCGCGGCGGTAACCCCGAATCGCAGGATACAGAAATACAGCGATCATTCCCGCTGACCAGGCAAGCATTTTCAGAACCGGTACCAGAACCGGCCCTCCGAGCGAAAGTCCGCGCATAGCGTCGACTGCGACGGACATCGGTTGTGCGGCAATTACGGGTTGAAGCCAGACCGGATATGCCATTGTCGGGACAAAACCACTGTTGAAGAACATCAACAAGGTGCACCCAATGGAAACCAATTCGACGAGGGGGACATTTTCCGACATGGTGGCGAGAGCCGTGACCATTACCGCGAACCCAATGCCGAATGCGATGGGTAGAAGTATCATTGCCACTGCCGCAAGCGGGCCCTGAGTGAACCTGAAGCCGACGGCATAACCAACACCGATGATGACGATTGTTGTCAGTAGAACTCGAACGGCTTCAGCGATCATCCGGCCCACCAGGCCCGATGCTCGATGTGCGGGTAGCGTCCAGAAACGACCGAGCAGACCGCTCTTCCGCTCGCCCCGCAAGCCAACTGCGCTGGCGATCGAACCGAACATCGCTCCCACGAGAATGATGAGCGGGACCGTCCCATAGATACTCGGCTGCCCGGTGGCAGCGGTGATCGAATTTCCCAGAACAACGCGAAACATGATCAAGGTCAACGCGGGATAAACGAGCGCCTGAACAGTCGTTGAAGGATCGCGCGCCCAGTTGATCAGAAGCCGCTTCGCCTGAATAAGGCTGTGGGTCCAGAGCGCGCTGGCCGAGTTCTCGGGTAGTGCCGCGTTGGGAAGAGGGAACGCGAGCGCCCTCCCACTGCGTATCTCCTCACGCTTCTCGAGAGAACTCATCACGCTCGCCTCGTACTTGCCCAGTATGCGAGTGGCCCGCATACCGCTATCAAACCGATCGACCAAGCCGCAACTGGCACCAACGTATTCGGCGTGAGGGTGCCGGCAGCCAGGTCTCGCATGGCGTAGGAGAACTGAGATACGGGCTGATTGCGTACGAACGGCCGGATCCATTCCGGGAATCCGCTCTCCGGAACGAATCCACACGAGAGCATTCCGAGGATCAATTGGGGAAGTGTCAATGCCTGACTGGTTGCTTGCGGGCTCTTCGACAGCGAGCCGATTGCATCACCACCGAGCGACAAACACGTACTGAAAGTCAACGCGATCACGCAGAAGAGCACAGCCTGTGACAGACCACCGACGAAGCGAAATCCGATCGCGTATCCGTAGATCACAGCTGCTGTCAGTGAGACGACGGACCGGAGGAATCCACTACTCATCCGCGAAAACAGTGGAACCGGGCCGAAGACCGGCATGGTTTGCATCCGACTGCTGAAGCCAGTGATGCGTTCGGTCGCCGACATCTGCGCCGCTGAGATCGAAGTGAAGGCCATCGCCTGCAAGACGATGATCGGCATCAAGAACTGTGCGTAATTGATTCCCTGCAGCTGCATTACGAACCTGAGGGGCAGGTAAAAGCCGACCGTGAAGATCAATGGCGCGACGATTGCCACGAGCAATTCGTGCCGGCGAATCATTGCGCGAACGGTACGGCCGGTGAGGGTCCACCACTGTGTGACCGCGGACGGCTGCGGACGACGATGGCGTCCGATGCGAGCTGCATTTGGCACCGTGATGGACCGTTGACCTACCTGTTTCAAGGCAAGATCTTGAGTTGCGTACTTCGTCGTCGTGGTCACGTCGCATCGCTTGTTTCGCTCGGACGCGACTGCCCCGTCAACGAAAGAAACACGTCGTCAAGTGAAGGCCTGCGCAGGGCGATGTCCGCGAGTGGTATCCGTGCGTGATCGAGACGCCGCAGGGCTTCTGCAAGGGTCGCAGAACCACGGGGTGCGGGAATTGCAATTCGGCCGTTCTCCACTGCGAGATCGAAGCGGAAGTCCGGTGGAACCAAATTACCCAGCGCGTTGGCTGCTGGCCCTAGCAAGCTTGCCTCGGCGGGAACGATTTCGCAGAAGCTCGCGCCGGTTCGTGCCTTCAATTCGTTGGCCGTCCCTTCCGCGACGACAGATCCTTTGTCGATGACAATGATGTTGTCGCTGAGGAGGTCAGCTTCCTCGAGGTACTGAGTGGTCAGCAGAACCGTGATGCCTTGTTCCTTCAAAGTCTGCACGAGGTTCCACACGCTCTGGCGACTGCGAGGGTCCAGTCCAGTCGTCGGCTCGTCGAGAAATACGACTTCTGGTCTCACCACTAATCCGCACGCAATGTCGATGCGTCGTCGCATGCCGCCGGAGTAGCCCGCAACGGCTCGCCTCCCAGCTTCCACGAGATCGAATTCTTCGAGAAGATCCACGGCTCGTTGCCTGGCGGATGCACGATCGAGGCCCATCAGGCGAGCGAACAGTTCGATGTTCTCGCGTCCGGTGAGTGCGTCGTCGAGTGCGGCGAATTGGCCAGTCATCATGATCGAACGACGAACGTCGGCTGGGTTTCGAGCGACGTCGTATCCGGCAACCATTGCGACGCCGCGGTCAGGCCGAATCAACGTGGAAAGAACCTTAACGGTGGTGGTCTTACCTGCGCCGTTGGGTCCAAGGATGCCGAGCACTGTGCCCTTGGGAGCTTGGAAGTTGATGCCACGCAATGCGTGCACATCCTTGAAGGACTTGTGAACGTCCTCCACGACTACCGCCGCGTCCGTCGATAAGGGCATCAATTCTCCGCTGTCTGCATGGATGTTCGGGCCGAGCTGTGCTTGGACAGGGCTTCTCGGCCGTGTCCTTTCTCGAGCAAGTCGTAGCCCGAGCCGGAGTGACTGGTAAGGGCCCCAGTGGTTGCGGGAACCTTGTACGTCTATCTCCGGATGCACAGTGGATGTTACCGGAGGGACAACCTCGGTCCGGCCTTCGCGCGGTGGGGATAGATGCAAATGTGCAGCTTGGCGAGAAGCCGAGGTCAGGCCGACCGACTGGGCTGTGCGATATCGCACAGTGCCCGGTACTGGGCCTAACTTCGGGTCACCGACAGCCGTGAACCGTCATTCGCGCGTGCTGAATGCTCGTCGAAAACTACGAGTTCGTACTCGATCGACGGGCACCCCTGACTCGATCATCGAGTCGACTCACTCTGGCGATGTAACCTACTGCTCATGGATATCGGCACGTTGTCAGTGGTGGTTCCCGTGTACAACGAGGAGGACTACATCGCCGGGTGTTTGGAGTCCCTCGCTCTTCAAGGGGACGAAATACTCGAGATAATTGTTGTCGACAACAATTCCACCGACCGCACACCGGAAATCGTGCGCTCTTTCGAGCAGCGGGATTCTCGAATTCGATATCTTGTCGAACCGCGTCAAGGCGTTGTTCATGCACGCAATGCCGGGTTCGACATCGCAGTGGGTGAATTCATCGGTAGGGTCGATGCGGATTCGCGCGTCGCACCAGGATGGGCGCGAGCGGTTCGAAGTTCCTTCGCTTCTCATGATCTTGATGCTGTTACCGGTTTCTCGTTGTTTTACGAGTCACCGTTTTCAGGTCTTCAACGAGCGGCGGTGAACAAAGCCGAGTCCCGTGGCGATTTCCACGGAATCAAACCGGCGCACGCACTGACTGGTTCGAATATGGCGATCCGGGCGACGTCGTGGCGCTCGATCCGCGACAAGGTCAGTGATCGCACCGACATTCACGAAGACGTGGATCTGTCGCTGTGCCTGGTGAAGGCAGGGATGCAGTTCGGCACTGACCTGGACATGCGGAGCGAAATCTCCGGTCGAAGGGGAGAGACTGGACCCATCGAGTTTCTGTCATACAACAAGGCTTCGGTGACAACGCTCGAGTATCACCAGGCTATGACTACACGACTTCGTTTGATGATTCTCAAGACGTCAATTCTGCATGCTCTGTTGTGGCCGGCGTACCGAATGTACGACAGGCAAACCGATCGGCTGTCATGGCGGAAACTGCTGTCAGGTTCCGGAGCCCGCACTATGCCCGTGGATTCGTGAGAGTCGGCTACATCCTGTCCAGATTCAAGGTCTTGTACAACCTCTCGATACCGCTGTAGTCCTGCACGAACTGGTTGTTGCGCCGTCCCGATTCGATATCGTTGAGCATCTTCTGTCCGCCGGTTACGGCTTCGATCTCCATGATTGCTCGCCAAGCGCCGAAGTCGGTTCCGCTGAAAGCGCTCATGGCGCCCTCGAAACCTTCCAGTAGACAGCTGCGATCTCGACGATCCAGGGAATCCCACACCAGTACGGCCAGTTCCCCGGCAATCGAGGCATGGCAGTACTCGTCGCGGGCGTGCAACCGAATCGTCGCGCGGTTGGTCGACTGCACGCCCGGATCGTCCGAGATCAGGTCGAGGTAAGCGGTGATCGACACCTCGGCGACGGTCATGAACGCCAACTGTGTCAGGGCGATCTTGCGAGGCCCCTCGGCTGCGTCGAGGGCTTGCGCCCGCGTGCGGACCGTCAACACGTCGGGTAATGCCCTCGACGGAAGCGCCCAGCCCCTGCCTCGACGGGTCGCTGAACTGGCGTTGAAATGCATGAGCGTGTGATATTGCTCGTCGACCATCGCCTGATTGACGGCAACTGCAGCCCAATCCCCGAGTCCGACACCGAGACGGTCTTCAGCGAGAACATCGAACCCGGGATTGACGACGTACTTCTCGATGTCCATGACGTTCTTGTTGAACGCGATCCATGCCCAGGCCTGTAGGCGTTGCTTCTGCTCGGGACGCAATGCCAGGTAGGTCGGATGCTCCGCGAAGGGGAGAAGTGCTTCGGGGTAGTCGGACAGCGAGGGGTCGAAGAGGTCGTCGAGTTCGGGCTCCGCCTTTTTCACTGTCGCCCGGCGTGCCCAATTGCTCGCAAGGCGGCTGACGATTGCACTCTCGACCGGATCGGAGGCGTCGAATTCCGGCAGGCTGGGCGGACTCACTCCAGGTCTCATCGTGCCCTACTCTCTGTGCCCTTCGGCAATGCGATCGAACAAGCTCTGGCACTCCGCGTTCAATTCGCCGGAGCGATCGTCGAGCGCTGCCTCGGCGGTTTTCATCAGAGTCGTGAAGTCGCCGAGGGCCTCGGCCGCCGTGTCCACCTGTGAGGTGGCATCGAACAGTGCTTTTCGTGTCGCACCTGCATACGGATTGCCCGCTTGTACGTCCCAGTACACCTCCGGTTCGCCGCCGGCTACACGCGCCAGGAGCGCGAGCAAGGTCCGATGCGGGGGAGGGGCGACCGCGAGGAGTTCGTCCGCGGAAACTCCGAGTTCGGCCAGGGCAACGCCAAAAGCCAGCACCGACGCGTGGGTCAGAACCTGGGTAGCTGCGGCCAACCGGTCGTGACGATCGGCGTCCATCACCGCGACCGACGCTCCCCACGAGCGCACGACGTCGAGGAACTCTCTGGTTTGCGTACCGTCGACGTACGGCACTGCGATGACGGCCCGACCGCGTGGGCCGAGCGACGGACGGAACATGGGGTTGAGTCCGAGAAACTCCCCTTCTCGGCCGGCGTCGGCGATTGCTGCGTCCATCCGCGATTTGACCGACAGCGTGTCCACAACGAGAGCGCCGGATGTTCGAAGGCTCGGTAGTGCGGCTAGAGCGACCTGTTCGGGAACCGCGAGCACGATGATGCTCGAGGACTCCACGTGCGCGAGGACCCGGTTACTGGGTTTCGTGATGTCTCCGACGACCACATCTCCGTCAGGATCGCTGCCGGCTGGGTCGACGACGGTGACCGTCAAGCCTTCGGCGCGAAGCAGTTCGACGAACATGGCTCCGACGGCACCCTGACCGCCGACCACCGTCGCAGTCCCTGATGCCGCCGTCATGGCGGGTTCTACCCGCCGTACTCGAGAACTCGAGAGGACACCGCATCGAGAGCACGGAGCAGCGTGGACGCCTTGACCGTGGTCTCGTCGAACTCTTCTTCCGGGTCGGACAACGCGGTGATGGCACCGCCGATTCCGAAGGTCACGCCGCTCTCGGTGCAGACCAGCGACCGGATCACGATCGAGAGGTCCGCGGCGCCACCGAGGGCGAAGTACCCGATCGATCCGGAGTAGACCCCGCGCGAGCCGGATTCGAGGCGGTCGATGATCTCCATCGTCCGTACCTTCGGGGCGCCGGTCATCGATCCACCGGGGAAAGCGGCCCGGACACAGTCCACTGCCGACGATCCCGGACTCAGATGTCCACGCACGGTCGACACCATTTGATGAACGGACGAGTACGACTCGATCGCGAACAGCCTCGGAACGTGGACGCTTCCCGGAACGCAGACTTTAGTGAGGTCGTTGCGAGTGAGGTCGACGATCATAAGGTTCTCGGCGCGGTCCTTCTCGCTGTCGAGCAGGTCCTGCCGAAGGGCAGCATCTCGCGCCCGGGTTACGCCACGCGGGCGAGTGCCCTTGATGGGCTTGGACTCGACGTTGCCGTCCGCGTCGACACGTAGGAACCGCTCAGGTGAGGCCGAAACGACCGAGATGCCGGTGAAGTCGAGCAGCGCGCTGTACGGCGTCGGATTGATCGAGCGCAGGTACTCGAACGCCCGCAGCGCGTCGATCGTCTCGTCGACGCTCGCCATGTTGGTCAGACACACCTCGTAAGACTCACCTGCCCGGATCTCCGAGAGGGCCGTACCGATCAATGACAGGTACTGATCGCGATCATGCCGCAGTCGAGCCTGTGTCCAGACCGTCTCGCTGATCAGTGGAACCGGGGTGCGTTCCGGCAGGTCCGCGCCGATCCGCGCCAGGGTGTCGATGGTCGATTCGAGCCAGTCGTCGTGGCCGGCGTCGCGGACTTTCTCACGCAACCTCAAAACGTGAGTGCGGCCGGCAGTGTGATCGATGACGACGGCACGATCGGCAAACACCAGGGCGGCATCAGGAGTGGGTGCCGGATGGACTGGCTTTCCTCCGGTCTGCGCTTTCAGTTCGTAGCCGAGGTAGCCCACGTAACCGAGGTTGAAGTCGAGTTCCGGATGCGAGGGTACGAAGCGCGTCGCGAGTTGCGCGTCCAAGTAGTCAAAGAACGGAACTCGAATGTGCTCGTCGGGCAAGCCTTTTCGGCTGACCGTCAGCACCCCGGCTTGGACGTCATACGTGATGAATTCGGCCAGCGGCCCCGCGGAATCGCCCAGAATCGAAAAGCGTGCACTCGGCTCCGCAGTTGCCGCGCGGTCCAGCCAGAACGCATTGGGGCCGTCGGCGAACAGTGCTGCAAACGCCGCCGACGGGTCCACGGCAAAATCGAGGGTCACGTCGTCGACGTCGTAGTTGATCGCCGGTCGCAAGTCGGGCGTTTGTGGCGCCTGTTCGTGTCGGATCACCGAATCCAGAGTTCGTCCGACAGACAGATCGCGGAAGTTCGCGAGCAGATCGATGCCGAACTCGGTACTGATGGACTCCGGATGGAACTGCACGCCCCACATCGGCTTGGTCCGGTGTCGGACGCCCATGAGCAGTCCGTCGGAGGTCCACGCGTTGCGAACGAAGGCGTTCGGCAGATTCTCGACGGTCAACGAGTGGTATCGAACAGCTCGGAACGGCGACGGAAGTCCGGCAAAGATGCCTGAACCGTCGTGATCGATCAGCGAGATCCGGCCGTGCATCGGGACGGGCGCAACCACCACGTCGGCACCGAACAACTCGCACAGACCCTGGTGACCGAGACACACACCGAGAAGTGGGAGGGGTGCTTCCTCGATGAAACGGCGGCTGATTCCGAAATCACGCTCGCGATCGGGCCGGCCGGGACCGGGGGAGATGACCACGTTGTCGTACGACGCGAGATCGAGGGAATCCCAGTCCGCGTCGTTGCGGACCACGGTGGGAACAACCCTGTTGACCTCGGTCAACAGGGTGAACAGGTTGTAGGTGAACGAGTCGTAATTGTCCACCAGAAGGGTGCGGGAACTCATGTCGATGATCCTGATCTCGGTCCGACGGATTCCCGAACAGTGTCCTCCTCCTCAACAGGTGCGTTGATCACCAGGTCTTCGAGTCGACAGGTCTCGGCAATCATCAGCTCGTACAGCGAGTTGAAGAAGTCAGGGGAGAGGTCGTGGCGACGGGCGAACTCGCGTGCCCGTTCCTGCACGAGGCGGACACGGCCAGGTTGCATCATCGGAACCTCGCGGGAGCGCTTCCACTCGCCGATGTGCAGGCAGAGTTCCAGCCGTTCGCGCACCGTCTCGAGAAGTAACGCGTCGATCGCGTCAAGGTCGCGCCGGAAGCTGTCCAATCCCTCGGCCTTGTCCGGATACGACGCGGTCTCCGCGCCTGCTTCGGAACTCGTTGTGGTCAAGAACTCTTCCACGAGGCCTCCCGGTGCTCGGCGTGACGCGAGGTCGACAATGCGGTGTCCGGAACGTAAATCACCTCCGGACACCGGCACCCCGAGTGACCATCGCCGTTCGGGGAGGTGTTCCACGATCGTCTTTCGCCGAAACCTGCCGCGGTCCGAATTTCTGCGAAACCTGTTGGTGGGCGAATCAGCTTGCGATGCAGGCGGGTTCGTGACCGCCTGCGTGAGTGCCTATTTGGGGGTGATCCAGGTGGTGATCTCGGCGTGGACTACCTCCTTGCCGTCCCGGTCGAAGATCGAGATGGGAACGACCAGTTCAGTTCCGCGCTCGATCGCCGCGAAGTCCGGCAAGATCTCGAGTCGGGCGACTGCCCGCAGACCGGTTTCTGCCTTGGCGAGGTAGTCGACCTTCATCGACTTGGGGATCCAGCGGTGCGAGTTCGGAACCGTCGCTTCGCTCAGCATGCCCATTGCGACCTCCGCGAGATTGCAAGCTGCGATCGCGTGAAACGTGCCTAGGTGGTTGTGCACGCCCCACCATTTGGGGGAGCGGACCTCGCAGAGCCCTGGTTCCAACTTCGTCACCCGGGGGAGAACGGAGGCGAAATAGGGCACGCGAATGGACATCGCCGCCGAGAAAACTGCATGTCCGAGGGCGTTGTCCGGCAATTTCTGCCATCCGCGATAGGTAGGGCTGGAGATAGTCATGGACCTATCTTACTTCTGAGTAAGGTTGTTGTCGCGCAGCTCACTCGGAAAGGGCGCTTCGGGGGAGTTGAGGAATTGGGCCAGGTACGGCATACTGGTCGGGTTGCCTTGTCCGGGACGCGGTCGTTTGCGGCCGTGATCGGGTAAGGGTAAGACGTCACAGACGATCGATCGCAGATCCCGTCAGGGTAATCGGGTCAACGACTGTGACCATGCAAGACGAGAAGTAATGCAGGACGGAAGCAGTACCTACTTTGTGTTCGACATCGAACACGTCCGGTACGCATCACGCCAGATGATCGAAAGATTGTCCGGCGCAGGATGAGTGAGAAGGCGACACGCCCGACCGCGTGTACCGGAGAACAATGACAAACGAACAGCGGCAGCAGATCCTGATCTCGATCCGAATATTCGGTACTCCCGAAAAACTTGGACTTGGTCCCGATCGCTTCAGTGTTCGTCGTGTCATCGTCCAGGCAAGGACTGTGCAGACGAGGTAGCTCGAGCCTGACCAGGCGGGCTACGAAACGCGGCAAGAAAAGGACACTAAGCGTGGCGGGACAAAAGATCCGCATCAGGCTCAAGGCCTACGACCACGAGGCGATCGACGCGTCAGCGCGCAAGATCGTCGAGACGGTAACCCGTACGGGTGCCCGCGTCGTTGGACCTGTGCCGTTGCCGACCGAGAAGAACGTATATTGCGTCATCCGCTCGCCGCACAAGTACAAGGACTCGCGCGAGCACTTCGAGATGCGTACTCACAAGCGGCTGATCGACATTCTCGACCCGACGCCGAAGACGGTTGACGCGCTCATGCGCATCGACCTTCCGGCCAGTGTCGACGTGAACATTCAGTGACGGCGGAGACAAAAACAATGACTGATACCAAGATCAAGGGAATCCTGGGCACCAAGCTCGGCATGACCCAGGTCTTCGACGAGAACAACCGGGTCGTCCCGGTCACCGTCGTGAAGGCTGGGCCGAACGTCGTAACCCAGATCCGTACCGAAGAGCGTGACGGCTACAGCGCCGTACAGCTCGCGTTCGGCGCCATCGACCCGCGCAAGGTGAACAAGCCGACTTCCGGCCAGTTCACCAAGGCTGGTGTGACCCCGCGTCGCCACGTAGTGGAGCTCCGCGTTGCGGACACCTCCGACTACGAGGTCGGCCAGGAGCTCACCGCCGAGGTCTTCGAGGACGGCGCATACGTCGACGTCACCGGAACCAGCAAGGGCAAGGGCTTCGCCGGAACCATGAAGCGTCACGGCTTCAAGGGACAGGGCGCGTCGCACGGTACCCAGGCTGTTCACCGCCGCCCGGGCTCCATCGGTGGCTGTGCAACTCCCGGCCGCGTGTTCAAGGGCATGCGCATGTCCGGACGCATGGGTAGCGACCGCATCACGACGCAGAACCTCTCGGTCCACAAGGTGGACGCCGAGAACGGCCTGCTGCTGATCAAGGGTGCGATCCCCGGCCGCAAGGGCGGCCTCGTGATCGTCAAGAGTGCAGTGAAGGGTGGTGCACGGGCATGACCAGCACCGAGACCAAGTTGACCCTGGACGTCAAGGTCGCCGGCGGCAAGACCAACGGCACCGTCGATCTCCCCGCTGAGATCTTCGACGCTCCGGCCAACATCGCGCTTCTCCATCAGGTTGTCGTCGCGCAGCTCGCAGCTGCTCGTCAGGGAACCCACTCCACCAAGACCCGCGGCGAAGTCCGCGGCGGTGGAAAGAAGCCGTACCGCCAGAAGGGCACCGGCCGCGCACGCCAGGGCTCGACTCGCGCACCTCAGTTCGTCGGTGGCGGAACCGTTCACGGCCCGCAGCCGCGTGACTACAGCCAGCGCACCCCCAAGAAGATGAAGGCAGCCGCCCTGCGCGGAGCCCTCTCTGACCGCGCACGCAACGAGCGCATCCACGTCATCACCGAATTGGTTGCAGGGCAGACGCCTTCGACCAAGGGCGCAATCGCGTTCCTCGGCGAGATCTCGGATCGCAAGAAGCTGCTGCTCGTCGTGGGTCGCCAGGATGTAGCCGCTTGGAAGAGCGTGCAGAACCTGGAAGGCGTGCATCCCATCGCACCCGACCAGCTCAACACCTACGACGTGCTCAATGCCGATGATGTCGTGTTCAGCGTCGAGGCGCTCAACGCATTCATCCACGGGCCCGCCGAGAGTGCTCAGAACAAGGAGGAGGCCAAGTGACGACCATCGCTGACCCCCGCGACATCCTGCTGGCGCCGGTCATCTCCGAGAAGTCCTATGGACTGATCGAGGAAGGCACCTACACCTTCCTGGTGCACCCGGACTCGAACAAGACGCAGATCAAGATTGCCGTCGAGAAGGTCTTCGGCGTCAAGGTGACCAGCGTCAACACCGCCAACCGTCAGGGCAAGCGTAAGCGGACCCGATTCGGTTACGGCAAGCGCAAGGACACCAAGCGCGCGCTCGTGACCCTGTCCGCCGACAGCAAGCCCATCGAGATCTTCGGAGGACCGGTCGCGTAAGCGCCGGGACTTGACGAGACATAGAGGACGAGAAGACTCATGGCAATCCGTAAGTACAAGCCGACAACACCGGGCCGTCGTGGCTCGAGCGTCTCGGACTTCGCCGAGATCACTCGGTCGACCCCCGAGAAGTCGCTGGTCCGCCCGCTGCACGGTCGCGGTGGACGCAACGCACACGGTCGTATCACCACCCGTCACAAGGGTGGCGGACACAAGCGTGCATACCGACTGATCGATTTCCGTCGCAACGACAAGGACGGCGTCCCGGCAAAGGTCGCTCACATCGAGTACGACCCCAACCGCACAGCAAACATCGCACTCCTGCATTACGCAGACGGTGAGAAGCGCTACATCATCGCCCCCAAGGGCCTGGTGCAGGGTTCACCTATCGAGTCCGGTGCAGGCGCCGACATCAAGCCGGGCAACAACCTGCCGCTGCGCAACATCCCGACTGGTACCACCATCCACGGTGTGGAACTGCGTCCCGGCGGCGGAGCCAAGATGGCTCGTTCCGCAGGCGCCAGCATCCAGCTCCTCGGTAAGGAAGGCAACTACGCCACGCTGCGTATGCCTTCCGGTGAAATCCGTCGCGTCGACGTGCGCTGCCGCGCATCCGTCGGCGAGGTCGGCAACGCCGAGCAGTCGAACATCAACTGGGGCAAGGCCGGCCGTATGCGTTGGAAGGGCAAGCGCCCGACCGTTCGTGGTGTCGTGATGAACCCGGTCGACCACCCGCACGGTGGCGGCGAGGGCAAGACCTCAGGTGGACGCCACCCGGTCAGCCCGTGGGGTAAGCCTGAAGGCCGTACCCGCAAGAACAAGGCAAGCGACAAGATGATCGTCCGTCGCCGCCGCACCGGCAAGAACAAGCGCTAGGAGGGAGTGAAGGATGCCACGCAGCCTTAAGAAGGGCCCGTTCGTCGATGACCACCTCCTCGCGAAGGTGGATGTACAGAACGAAAAGGGAACCAAGCAGGTCATCAAGACCTGGTCCCGTCGTTCGACAATCATCCCGGACTTCATCGGCCACACGTTTGCAGTTCACGACGGCCGCAAGCACGTCCCCGTGTTCGTTTCCGACTCCATGGTCGGACACAAGCTCGGAGAGTTTGCACCGACCCGCACGTTCAAGGGTCACATCAAGGATGATCGGAAGGCGAAGAGGCGATGAGCAACACCGAAACCGCCAACCCGACTGCCAAGGCTGTAGCGAAGCACGTTCGCGTTACGCCGATGAAGGCACGTCGAGTTGTGGACCTGGTCCGCGGGCGCTCGGTTGAAGACGCCCTGAACATCCTGAAGTTCGCGCCGCAGGCAGCGAGCGAGCCGGTCGCCAAGGTGATCGCCTCCGCAGCAGCCAACGCCGAGAACAACCTCGACCTCGACCCCAGCACGCTTGTCGTTGCTACGGCGTTCGTGGACGAGGGCGCGACCCTCAAGCGGTTCCAGCCGCGTGCACAGGGACGTGCGTTCCGTATTCGCAAGCGCACCAGTCACATCACCGTGATCGTGGAGAGCCTGCCGAAGACCGGAACATCGACCCGTAATCGCCGGAAGGGAAGTGCTCAGTAGTGGGCCAGAAAATCAACCCGCACGGCTTCCGTCTCGGCATCACCACCGACTGGAAGTCTCGCTGGTACGCAGACAAGCAGTACGCGGAGTACGTCAAGGAAGACGTCGCGATCCGTAAGCTCCTCGCCACCGGCATGGAGCGCGCAGGAATCGCGAAGGTCGAAATCGAGCGCACCCGTGACCGTGTTCGCGTGGACATCCACACGGCACGCCCGGGCATCGTCATCGGCCGCCGCGGCGCCGAGGCCGATCGCATCCGCTCCGAGCTCGAGAAGATGACCGGCAAGCAGGTTCAGCTGAACATCCTCGAGGTCAAGAACGCAGAAGCTGAAGCACAGCTCGTCGCACAGGGTGTGGCCGAGCAGCTCTCGAACCGCGTTGCCTTCCGTCGTGCAATGCGCAAGGCCATCCAGTCGGCCATGCGTCAGCCCAACGTCAAGGGAATCCGCGTTCAGTGCTCCGGTCGTCTCGGCGGCGCCGAGATGTCCCGGTCGGAGTTCTACCGCGAAGGCCGTGTGCCGCTGCACACGCTTCGTGCGGACATCGACTACGGCCTCTACGAGGCCAAGACCACCTTCGGTCGCATCGGCGTCAAGGTCTGGATCTACAAGGGCGACATCGTCGGTGGCAAGCGTGAGCTCGCCGCCAACACGGCCGCACCGGCCGGGGATCGCCCGCGTCGTGAGCGTCCGAGCCGTCCGCGCCGTTCCGGTGCCACCGGTACCACTGCGACCAGCACCGAGGCCGGCCGCGCAGCGACCGCAACCGCCGATGCTCCCGCAACTGAACAGAATCAGGAGGGCTGACGCATGTTGATCCCACGGCGGGTCAAGCACCGCAAGCAGCACCACCCGAGCCGTTCGGGTGCCGCCAAGGGCGGTACCCAGGTGACCTTCGGTGACTACGGCATCCAGGCTCTCGAGCCTGCCTACATCACCAACCGGCAGATCGAGTCCGCTCGTATCGCCATGACTCGGCACATCAAGCGTGGCGGCAAGATCTGGATCAACATCTTCCCGGATCGCCCCCTCACGAAGAAGCCGGCCGAAACCCGAATGGGTTCCGGTAAGGGTTCGCCCGAGTGGTGGATTGCCAACGTCAAGCCCGGACGCGTTCTGTTCGAGATGACATACCCCAACGAGGAGATTGCTCGTGAGGCCCTGCGCCGCGCGATGCACAAGCTCCCGTGCAAGTGCCGGATCGTGACCAGAGAGGAGCAGTTCTGATGGCTACTGGAACCCCAGCAGCAGAGCTCCGCGAGCTCAGTGAAGACGAGCTGGTCACCCGGCTCCGTGAGTCGAAGGAAGAGCTTTTCAACCTTCGTTTCCAGATGGCCACCGGCCAGATGGACAACAACCGACGACTGCGCACCGTTCGTCACGAGATCGCGCGCATCTACACCGTCCTGCGTGAGCGTGAGCTCGGACTCGCTGTGGGTCCGGATGCAGGTGACGCGGCATGAGTGAGGAAAAAGCAGTGAGCACAGAAGAGCGCGCGAGCCGTAAGGTCCGTGTCGGATACGTCGTGTCCGACAAGATGGAAAAGACGATCGTGGTCGAGCTCGAAGACCGCGTCAAGCACAAGCTCTACGGCAAGATCATCCGCCGTACGACCAAGGTGAAGGCGCACGACGAGAACGGCGTTGCCGGCGTCGGCGACCGCGTTCAGCTGATGGAAACCCGTCCGCTGTCCGCGACGAAGCACTGGCGTCTGGTCGAGGTCCTCGAAAAGGCCAAGTAAGCCTGATCGAATCCTCGAGCTGATCGAGAATCACCAAATGGCCCGCTTCCCCTTGGGGGAGTGGGCCATTCGGCGTTTCAGACTTTCCGAGATTTATCCGGGTGAGGGGTTCGAGTTGCGTCGAGCAGTGCTGATTTGGTAATTGGCGAACCCTTCCCTACAATAGAACGGTTGCCTGTGGCAGAGGTGTGTCTTCACGTGCGCAGCTCGAACGGTGCTTGCAGTGATCGTCTCCCGACGTCAGTCGGTGGGACTGCAGCTCAGACACGACGCAGGTGGCAACAATGACCGCGCGCACCGGGTCGGTAATCCGTTGCGCACGAAATTCCAGGTCTAGGGAGATCAAGTGATTCAGCAGGAGTCGCGAGTTCGCGTCGCTGATAACACGGGTGCCAAGGAAATCCTTTGCATCCGCGTTCTCGGCGGTTCGTCACGTCGCTACGCCGGGATCGGTGACGTCATCGTCGCCACCGTCAAGGACGCAATCCCCGGTGGAAACATCAAGAAGGGTGAGGTCGTCAAGGCCGTCATCGTTCGCACGACCAAGGAGCGCCGTCGTCCGGACGGTTCCTACATCAAGTTCGACGAGAACGCTGCAGTGCTCATCAAGGCTGACAGTGATCCCCGTGGAACCCGCATCTTCGGACCCGTCGGCCGTGAGCTGCGCGAGAAGAAGTTCATGAAGATCGTTTCGCTTGCCCCGGAGGTGCTGTGATGAAGGTGCACAAGGGTGACACCGTTCTGGTCATCGCCGGCAAGGACAAGGGCGCGAAGGGCAAGGTCATTCAGGCCTACCCCGCGACCGACAAGGTCCTCGTCGAAGGCGTGAACCGAATCAAGAAGCACACCGCGGTTTCCGCGAACGAGCGCGGAGCATCCTCCGGCGGCATCGTCACGCAGGAAGCCCCGATCCACGTTTCCAACGTTGCAGTCGTCGACTCGGACGGAAACCCCACTCGCGTGGGCTACCGCACCGACGAAGAGTCCGGCAAGCGCGTTCGGATTTCCCGGAAGAACGGGAAGGACATCTGACATGACCTCCACCGAAAACAAGGTCCAGCCGCGCCTCAAGGCACGCTACCGCGCTGAGATCAAGGACGCGCTCAACAGCGAGTTCGACTACTCGAACGTCATGCAGATCCCCGGCGTCGTCAAGGTTGTCGTCAACATGGGCGTCGGCGACGCTGCCCGTGACGCCAAGCTGATCAACGGCGCTGTCCATGACCTGTCGCTGATCACGGGCCAGAAGCCCGAGATCCGCAAGGCACGTAAGTCCATCGCGCAGTTCAAGCTCCGCGAAGGCATGCCCATCGGCGCACGCGTCACCCTCCGTGGCGACCGCATGTGGGAGTTCCTGGACCGCCTCGTGTCTGTCGCTCTGCCCCGTATCCGCGACTTCCGCGGTCTCTCGGGCAACCAGTTCGACGGCAACGGCAACTACACGTTCGGCCTCAACGAGCAGTCGATGTTCCACGAGATCGACGTGGACAAGATCGATCGCCCCCGCGGTATGGACATCACCGTCGTGACCACCGCAACCAACAACGAAGAAGGCCGTGCACTGCTCAAGCACCTCGGCTTCCCGTTCAAGGAGAACTGAGCGCATGGCTAAGAAGGCATTGGTCAACAAGGCCAACAAGAAGCCCAAGTTCGCGGTTCGCGCCTACACCCGCTGCCAGCGGTGCGGTCGCCCGCACTCGGTGTTCCGCAAGTTCGGCTTGTGCCGTATCTGCGTTCGCGAGATGGCTCACGCCGGCGAGCTTCCCGGAGTTCGCAAGAGCTCTTGGTGATCTGAGGCCCTCGGGCTTCGTCACACCACGCATCTGAATGGGCGTGGGTTCCTTTGGAACCCACGCTCATTCGGCATTTCAACCGAGAGGTGCGCTGAATGTGCATCGTGCTGATCCTGAATAGAACTGTCCTGCTGCAACTCTGGGTCGAAACGATCCATCGGCCGTCGATGTCGATCTTCGGTCCCGAACGAGCAGTTCAGATTTCGGGACGCCTCGATCCCCAGCCCGGCAGTGTCCTCCGGGCGATGGTGAGGTAGCCGACGTGACATCTCGGTGGACACCTGCGCGAAAGTTCCCTACACTAGAGCGGTTGCCGTGGCTGACGCATGCGTTCAGCTCGGTGCGGTAACTTACGCCGTCTGACACAAGTCGGACGGCCCAGCCGAATTGCTGGAGGCCCACGATCGGATTCGTCCGGTGTTGCATGGGAACCACAGCGAGAAAGGTGTCGAGGTCGACCTATGACCATGACTGACCCCATCGCAGACTTCTTGACGCGTCTGCGCAACGCCAACACGGCGTACCACGATGAGGTGAAGCTTCCCCACTCGAAGATCAAGGCGAACATCGCCGAGATCCTCAAGCGTGAGGGCTACATCTCCGATTTCCGTACCGAAGACGCTGAGGTCGGCAAGACCCTCATCGTCGACCTGAAGTACGGACCCAGCCGCGAGCGTAGCCTCGCCGGCGTGCGTCGCGTTTCCAAGCCCGGTCTCCGGGTTTACGCGAAGTCCACCAACCTGCCCAAGGTCCTCGGAGGCCTCGGCGTGGCCATCATCTCCACGTCGTCCGGTCTGCTCACCGATCGCCAGGCGGCCAATCAAGGAGTAGGCGGGGAAGTCCTCGCCTACGTCTGGTAAGGGAGGCCACCACAATGTCGCGTATTGGAAAGATTCCGGTCACCGTCCCCGCGGGCGTTGACGTCACGATCAGCGGCCAGGATGTCACCGTCAAGGGTCCCAAGGGCACCCTCGCGTTGACCATCTCCGAGCCCATCGCAATCGAAAAGGCAGAGGACGGCTCGCTGAGCGTCACGCGCCCCGACGACGAGCGTCGTAGCCGCGCGCTGCACGGTCTGTCGCGGACCCTCGTTGCGAACATCATCACCGGTGTTACCGAGGGTTACACGAAGAAGATGGAGATCCACGGTGTTGGTTACCGTGTGGCACTGAAGGGCAAGGACCTCGAGTTCGCGCTCGGCTTCAGCCACCCGGTGCCGATCGAGGCTCCCGAAGGCATCACCTTCGTCGTCGAGTCGCCCACCCGGTTCTCGGTGTCCGGCATCGACAAGCAGAAGGTCGGGCAGATCTCGGCCAACATCCGTCGTCTCCGTCGTCCGGACCCGTACAAGGGTAAGGGCGTGCGTTACGAGGGTGAGCAGATCCGCCGCAAGGTCGGAAAGACGGGTAAGTGATATGAGCCAGACTGCAAACCAGAAAGCCAAGCGGGTTCCGCTGGGCAAGGATGCGTCCACCAAGCGTCGTCTGTCGAAGACGCGTCGTCACTTCCGTCTCCGCAAGAAGGTCTCCGGCACGCCCGAGCGTCCCCGCTTGGTCGTCAACCGGTCCTCGCGTCACATCCACGTCCAGCTCGTGGACGACCTGGCTGGCCACACGCTGGCCTCCGCGTCGACCATCGAAGCCGACGTGCGCGTGGCAGAAGGCGACAAGAAGGCTGCGAGCGCGAAGGTCGGTCAGCTGATCGCCGAGCGCGCCAAGGCTGCAGGCGTGGAAGCAGTTGTCTTCGACCACGGCGGACACGGCTACCACGGTCGCATCGCGGCCTTGGCAGACGCGGCTCGCGAAGGCGGGTTGAAGTTCTGATGACCAACATTTTCAACGGAAGGACAGCCTGATGCCGGGACGTCAAAGGCGTGACGGCGGAAGCGGACCCGCCGGACAGAATGGCCCCAACAGCGGTGACAACAGCAACGCTCGTGGGGACAACCGTGGTGGCGGCCGTGACCGTCGCGACGGTGGCCGTGGCGGAAACGCTGCGGAGAAGTCACAGTTCATCGAGCGCGTTGTCACGATCAACCGCGTTTCCAAGGTCGTCAAGGGTGGTCGTCGCTTCAGCTTCACCGCTCTGGTGATCGTCGGAGACGGCAACGGACTGGTCGGCGTCGGCTACGGAAAGGCCAAGGAAGTTCCCGCGGCCATCCAGAAGGGTGTCGAGGAGGCTCGCAAGAGTTTCTTCCGCGTCCCGATGATCGCCAACACCATCACTCACCCCGTTCAGGGTGAGGCTGCTGCCGGCATCGTCATGCTTCGCCCGGCAAGCCCCGGTACCGGTGTTATCGCCGGTGGCGCTGTGCGCGCCGTGCTGGAGTGCGCTGGAATCGCGGACATCCTGTCGAAGTCGCTCGGTAGCGACAACGCCATCAACGTCGTGCATGCGACCGTTGCTGCGCTCAAGGGTCTGCAGCGTCCCGAGGAAGTTGCGGCTCGCCGCGGCCTCACCCTCGAAGAGGTTGCACCCGCCGGCATGCTTCGCGCTCGCGCACATGCTGCTGGGAGTGTGAAGTAATGGCAGATCTCAAGGTCACTCAGATCAAGAGCATCATCGGGACCAAGCAGAACCAGAAGGATTCTCTGCGCACGCTCGGTCTCAAGGGCATCCGTCAGACCGTTGTTCGTGAGGACAACGCACAGAACCGCGGTCTGATCAACGTGGTGCGCCACCTCGTAACAGTTGAGGAGGTCTAACCATGACCATCAAACTGCACCACCTGCGCCCCGCTCCCGGATCCAAGTCCAACAAGATTCGTGTTGGACGCGGTGAGGGCGGCAAGCGTGGTAAGACCGCAGGACGCGGTACCAAGGGCACCAAGGCACGTAACACCGTGCGCGTGGGCTTCGAGGGTGGACAGATGCCGCTTCACATGCGTCTGCCCAAGCTCAAGGGCTTCAAGAACCCCTTCCGCACCGAGTACCAGGTCGTCAATGTCGGCGACATCGCCCGTCTGTTCCCCGAAGGTGGAGCAATCACGGTCGAGGATCTCGTTGCCAAGGGCGCAGTCCGCAAGAACCAGCTCGTCAAGGTTCTGGGCGACGGCGAACTGACTGTTGCCGTTCAGGTGACCGTCGACAAGTTCACCGGTTCCGCCAAGGAAAAGATTGCTGCTGCCGGTGGTTCCGCTACCGAGCTGTGAGTGATCACGCTTAGCTAGTCCGATGGCCGCAGCGCAGCGTTTGCTGCGTTGCGGCCATCGGCGTCTACGAGGTCGTGTCACAGATTGGTCGTGCTTGCTCGGACGGGTCAGTATTCTGGTCACCGAGTGGCAAATGTATCTTCGGCTTACCCGGTTTTCGTGGTCTGCCCGCTTAGTTCCCAAATGCTCACTGTTAGAGTTCAAAAGTTCGACAGGTCAAAACGATCTGTCTCCCTACCGTCGTGCCAGGAGGATCTTTGCTTTCCGCCTTCGTCTCGGCCCTCAGGACCCCAGACCTGAGGCGGAAGATCCTCTTCACCCTCGGCTTGGTGGCTCTGTATCGGGTCGGCGCTCTCATTCCGTCCCCAGGTGTCGACTACGGCCGTGTGCGTCAGTGCATCGATATCGCCAACTCTGGTGACTCAGCAGGTATCTACTCGCTGATCAACCTGTTCTCCGGCGGCGCTCTGCTTCAGATGTCGATCTTTGCGATCGGCATCATGCCGTACATCACAGCGAGCATCATCGTGCAGCTGCTGACAGTGGTGATCCCGAAGTTCGAGGAACTTCGAAAAGAAGGCCAGTCCGGTCAGGCCAAGATGACGCAGTACACGCGTTACCTGTCCATCGCTCTGGCCATCCTGCAGTCGACTGGCATCGTCGCCCTCGCGGCACGTGGACAGTTGCTCCAGGGCTGTGACGACATCATCGCCGACAAATCGATCTTCGGTCTTGTCATCATCGTGCTGGTCATGACTGCCGGTGCTGCCATGGTCATGTGGTTCGGTGAGGTCATCACCGAACGCGGCGTCGGCAACGGTATGTCGCTCCTCATCTTCGCCGGTATCGCATCGCGTATCCCGAGCGAGGGCAAGTCGATTCTCGACAGCCGCGGTCCACTGGTCTTCGCTTTCGTCTGCCTCGCAGCGCTGTTGATCATCGCCGGTGTCGTCTTCGTCGAGCAGGGTCAGCGCCGCATTCCGGTGCAGTACGCAAAGCGGATGGTCGGACGCAAGATGTACGGCGGATCCTCGACGTACCTGCCACTGAAGGTCAACCAGGCCGGCGTCATCCCCGTGATCTTCGCGTCTTCACTGCTGTACCTCCCGAACTTGATCGCACAGCTGACTTCGGCCAGCACAGCGGTCGACCCCAGCTGGTGGCAGCGCCTGATCAACACCTACTTGGTGAACCCGGCCAACCCGGTGTACATCGCGATCTACTTCGGCCTGATCGTCTTCTTCACGTACTTCTACGTCGCCATCACCTTCAATCCCGAAGAGCGCGCCGACGAGATGAAGAAGTTCGGCGGCTTCATCCCCGGTATCCGACCCGGTCAGCCGACCGCGGACTACCTCAACTACGTGCTGAGTCGCATCACCCTTCCGGGTGCGATTTACCTCGGCACCATTGCTGTTCTGCCCAACCTGTTCCTCGACATCGGGAATGGCGGCGGCGCGCAGAACCTGCCGTTCGGTGGCACCGCGGTGCTGATCATGGTCAGCGTCGGCCTGGACACCGTGAAGCAGATCGAGAGTCAGCTAATGCAGCGTAACTATGAAGGGTTCCTCAAGTGAGACTTGTCCTCCTTGGTCCTCCCGGTGCCGGCAAGGGCACCCAGGCCGCTATCTTGTCCGAGAAGTTCGGCGTTCCCCATATCTCCACGGGTGATCTCTTCCGCGCGAACATCGGTCAGGCCACCGCTCTCGGTGTGGAAGCAAAGAAGTACATCGACGCCGGTGAACTCGTGCCGAGCTCGATCACCAATGACATGGTGAAGGCTCGCGTCGCAGAACCGGACGCCGCAAACGGATTCCTTCTCGACGGATTCCCGCGCTCGGTCGAACAGGCTCAGGCACTCGAAGGAATCCTCAAGGACCTCGACACCAAGCTCGACGGTGTCCTCTCCTTCGTCGTCGACGAGGACATCGTGGTCGAGCGCATGCTCGCCCGCGGTCGTGCAGACGACACCGAGGACGTCATCCGCAACCGCCTACGGGTCTACCGCGACGAGACGTCACCGCTGTTCGACTACTACAAGGACAGCATCGTCTCCGTCGACGCGATCGGCGAGGTCGAAGAGGTCAACGCACGCGCACTGGCAGCGTTGGGTAAGTAATGGTCTTCGGGCGTAAGCGCAAGGTTGTTCCGTTCCGCTCCGCGGGCGAACTCGACGCGATGGCTGCTGCCGGCGCGATCGTGGGTTCGGCATTGGTGGCGGTGCGCGCTGCGGCGAAGCCCGGTGTCAGCACTTTGGAACTGAACGCGGTCGCAGAATCCGTCATTCGTGACGCCGGCGCCGTGCCCTCGTTCCTCGGGTACCACGGCTTCACCGGTTCGATCTGCTCCTCGGTCAACGATCGCGTCGTTCACGGGATCCCTTCGGCTCAGGACATCCTGGCCGATGGTGACCTCGTTTCGATCGACTGCGGTGCGATCCTCGACGGTTGGCACGGTGACTCTGCGTGGACGTTCGGTGTCGGCGAGATCAGCCTCGCCGATCAGGAACTGAGCGAGGCAACTCGGCTTTCGATGGAAGCCGGGATCGCGGCGATGATCGCAGGCAACCGTCTGACGGACGTTTCGCACGCGATCGAGGTCGGCACCCATGCCGCCGAGAAGTTGCACGGTCGTTCCTACGGCATCGTCGACGGATACGGCGGACACGGAATCGGTCGGGAAATGCACATGGATCCGTTCCTCGCCAATGAAGGTGCCCCGGGTAAGGGACCTGAATTGGTTGTCGGATCGTGCCTGGCGATCGAGCCGATGCTCACGCTCGGCACCACCGACACGGTGATTCTCGACGACGACTGGACTGTTGTGACCACTGACGGTTCCCGCGCAGCGCACTGGGAACACACCGTCGCTGTGACCGAAGACGGGCCGCGGATTCTTACCCTCCGGCCGGAGTAGTCGACACAGTTGCTGACAAGTGTTGGCAGCGAGCATGTTTCACGTTCGAAAAGTCCCAGCCTCATGTCGATGCTGGGACTTTTTCGTTGGGGGAGCGGTGTGTGTCGTGACCCTGACCGGAGCCGCATTTGGCCTGGTCGTTTACATCGCGTAACATGGCTAGGCGGTGCGCTATGCGCGTCGATAGTTCGTCTGCCTACGCCCGGATCGCTCCGGGATCGGGCTTGCGAAGTGCCGACGATCTTTCCATTGCGTGCCAATGTAACGGAAGCCGATGCACGAAGCATGCCAAACCAAACGGATCGCGGAGGATATGGCTAAGAAAGACGGGGCCATCGAGGTCGAAGGACGAGTAGTCGAGCCGCTGCCCAATGCGATGTTCCGCATTGAGCTCGAGAACGGCCACAAGGTCCTCGCTCATATCAGCGGAAAGATGCGTCAGCACTACATTCGCATCCTCCCGGAAGATCGCGTTGTCGTAGAGCTCTCGCCCTACGATTTGTCGCGCGGACGCATCGTTTACCGCTACAAGTAACGAACTTCCCGGACCTGACCTGGGTCAGGGAGAAGTATGTCTGCTGCGGTTCATCGCGGCAGGCTGCGACAAAACAGGAGATCAGAAGACGTGAAGGTTCAGCCGAGCGTCAAGAAGATCTGCGAGAAGTGCAAAGTGATTCGCCGTAACGGTCGAGTCATGGTGATCTGCGAGAACCTGCGTCACAAGCAGCGTCAGGGCTAGATCTAGCTTTTCGAAGATCTGCTTGGCAACAAGCAAAGAAGACCTCCCAGTACCAGCCATTGTTGACGAGACCCCACGCGATCGTTCACCGATCGCCAAGGTCGGACAATGGTTCACCCCCGGCACGGAGGCCGGGGCCCCACTGAGTTAGTTGATGAGATCATCTGCGCCTTCGGGCGTCGGTACTCGGCAAGAGGCACAGGGGAAGGGCTGGGAGCAGACCTCCGCACACCGATAAGGAAATGCCACCATGGCACGTCTCTCTGGTGTTGATCTTCCTCGCGAAAAGCGCATGGAGATCGCACTGACATACATCTACGGCATCGGCCGTACCCGCTCCAAGGAAATCCTTGACGCCACCGGCGTCAGCCCGGATCTCCGGAGCAAGGACCTCTCGGACGAGGACCTGGCAAAGCTCCGCGAGTACATCGAGGAGTCGCTCAAGGTCGAGGGTGACCTTCGCCGCGAGGTTCAGGCCGACATCCGTCGCAAGATCGAGATCGGCTGCTACCAGGGCCTGCGCCACCGTCGTGGTCTGCCCGTGCGTGGTCAGCGCACCAAGACCAACGCCCGTACCCGTAAGGGTCCGAAGCGCACCATTGCCGGCAAGAAGAAGGCGAAGTAATGCCCCCGAAGTCACGTAGCACCGGTCCGAAGAAGACCCAGAAGACGCGTCGCAGGGATAAGAAGAACATCCCGCACGGCGCCGCTCACATCAAGAGCACCTTCAACAACACCATCGTGTCCATCACCGACCCCGCCGGAAATGTCATTTCCTGGGCGTCTTCGGGACACGTCGGCTTCAAGGGTTCGCGTAAGTCGACCCCCTTCGCCGCTCAGCTTGCTGCTGAGAGCGCTGCCCGCAAGGCGCAGGAGCACGGTGTCAAGAAGGTTGACGTCTTCGTCAAGGGACCGGGATCCGGTCGCGAGACCGCAATCCGTTCCCTCCAGGCTGCTGGCCTCGAGGTCGGCACCATTTCCGATGTAACCCCCCAGCCGCACAACGGCTGCCGTCCGCCCAAGCGGCGTCGGGTATAGCGGGAAGGATAGGTAGAAGAAAATGGCACGTTATACCGGACCCATCACCCGCAAGTCGCGTCGTCTGCGCGTCGACCTCGTTGGAGGCGACCAGGCATTCGAGCGTCGCCCGTACCCGCCCGGACAGCACGGCCGCGCGCGTATCAAGGAGAGCGAGTACCTGCTCCAGCTGCAGGAGAAGCAGAAGGCTCGCTTCACCTACGGCGTCATGGAGAAGCAGTTCCGCCTGTACTACAAGGAGGCGAACAACCGCCCCGGCAAGACCGGTGAGAACCTGCTTCGCATCCTCGAGTCGCGTCTCGACAATGTCGTGTACCGCGCAGGCCTCGCTCGCACGCGCCGTCAGGCACGTCAGCTGGTCACGCACGGTCACCTTCTCGTGAACAACAAGAAGGTCGACATCCCGAGCTACCGCGTCTCGCAGTACGACATCATCGATGTCAAGGAGAAGTCGCTCTCCACGCTTCCGTTCCAGGTTGCGCGTGAGACCGTCGGCGATCGCCCGGTTCCCGGGTGGCTGCAGGTTGTCGGCTCGCGTCTGCGGATCCTGGTTCACCAGCTTCCCGAGCGCGCGCAGATCGACATCGCTCTGCAGGAACAGCTCATCGTCGAGTACTACTCGAAGTAAGGTGCTCCGCACCCCGTGAGTGGTTGAGGAGTCTCCGGACTCCTCAACCACTCACGGGGCCGCAGGCCCTTTCCCATCGTGGGCGTCAAATAGTGGACGTCCGTACAGGAGGAAATACCAATGCTCATTTCTCAGCGACCCACGCTGACCGAAGAGGTCATCGCTGATAACCGCTCGAAGTTCGTCATCGAGCCCCTGGAGCCAGGTTTCGGGTACACGCTCGGCAATTCGCTGCGCCGCACGCTGCTCTCGTCGATCCCCGGCGCTGCTGTCACCAGCATCCGTATCGACGGCGTTCTCCACGAGTTCACCACCGTCCCGGGCGTGAAGGAAGATGTCACCGACATCATCCTGAACCTCAAGGGCCTCGTCGTGAACTCCGAAGAGGACGAGCCGGTCACCATGTACGTCCGCAAGCAGGGCCCCGGCGCTGTTACCGCAGGCGACATCGTGCCCCCGGCAGGCGTCACCGTGAACAACCCTGATCTGCACATCGCCACCCTGAACGACAAGGGAAAGCTGGAGATCGAGCTCGTTGTCGAGCGCGGTCGCGGCTATGTCCCCGCCGTCCAGAACAAGGCGTCCGGCGCAGAGATCGGCCGTATCCCGGTCGACTCGATCTACTCGCCGGTGCTCAAGGTCACCTACAAGGTGGAGGCCACTCGCGTCGAACAGCGCACCGACTTCGATCGGCTCGTTCTCGACGTGGAAACGAAGAACTCCATCACCGCACGGGACGCGCTCGCTTCTGCGGGCAAGACCCTGGTTGAGCTCTTCGGCCTGGCCCGTGAGCTGAACGTCGAAGCAGAAGGAATCGAGATCGGACCCTCGCCCGCCGAGGCCGATCACATCGCTTCCTTCGGACTCCCCATCGAGGATCTGGACCTCACGGTCCGCTCCTACAACTGCCTCAAGCGCGAAGGTGTTCACACCGTCGGTGAGCTTGTCGGCCGTACCGAGTCCGATCTGCTCGACATCCGCAACTTCGGACAGAAGTCCATCGACGAGGTCAAGGTCAAGCTGCATTCGCTCGGCCTGTCCCTCAAGGACAGCCCCGCATCCTTCGATCCCACCACCGTTGCCGGCTATGACGCCGCCACCGGAACGTGGAGTGACACTGATGCCGGTTCCTTCGGCGATGCCGAGGGTACCGAGGACTACGCCGAGACCGAACAGCTGTAGCAGCTCAGGTCCTTTACTAGGAGATCATCATGCCCAAGCCCAAGAAGGGTGCCCGCTTCGGCGGGTCGGCTTCCCACCAGAAGGCGATTTTCGCCAATCTGGCTACCGCGCTCTTCGAGCACGGTCGTATCACCACCACCGAGTCCAAGGCCAAGGCACTGCGCCCCTACGCCGAGAAGCTCGTCACGCACGCAAAGGCCGGCACGCTGGCTCACCGTCGTGAGGTGCTGAAGGTCATCCGTAACAAGGATGTCGTTCACACCCTGTTCGCCGAGATCGGCCCGTTCTACGCGGACCGTAACGGTGGATACACCCGCATCATCAAGACGATCCCCCGCAAGGGTGATAACGCTCCGATGGCAATCATCGAGCTCGTCAAGGAAAAGACCGTCACCTCCGAGGCTGATCGTGCTCGTCGCGTCAAGTCCTCGCAGGAAGCTCCCGCCGCAGAGAACGTCGTCGAGGCCGTAGCGGCCGACGCGACCGAAGCTGAGGTCGAGAACGCTGACGCAGTCGTCGAGGCCATCGAGGACGAGACCGCAACTGCGGCCGACGCTCCCGAGGCCGAAGAGGCCAAGAAGGACTAGTTTCCCTTGGTTTCGGCACATGCTGAATCGAACGAGCCCGCCGCCCCCCTCGGGGACGGCGGGCTCGTTCGATTGCGGCTCGACATCTCGTACGACGGCACCGACTTCTCGGGTTGGGCCCGTCAGACCGACCTGCGCACTGTGTGCGGCGAGATCGAAGACAAGTTGGGTACGGTGTTACGGCAACCGGTTCAGCTCACTGTTGCCGGTCGAACCGACGCGGGTGTCCACGCGACCGGGCAGGTAGCGCACGTCGACGTCCCGGGCGAGTTGCTCCCGGACGACCCTTCGCGACTTGTGCGCAGGCTCGCACGATTCTTGCCCAAGGACGTTCGGGTCAAACAGATCTCGGTGGTTCCCGGTGAGTTCGACGCGCGCTTCTCGGCGATGCGACGCTATTACGAGTACCGGGTGACCAACGCGGCATTCGGCGTGGAACCCCTGCGCGCACGCGATACCGTGTCGTACCCCAAACCACTCGATCTCGGCGCGATGCAGGAAGCGTCGAATCGGCTTCTTGGTCTTCACAACTTCGCGGCATTCTGCAAGCGTCGAGAAGGTGCCACGACGGTGCGAGAGCTGCAACGTTTCGACTGGGCACAAGAGGGCACGGTATTCACGGCCTACGTGAATGCTGACGCATTCTGCTGGTCGATGGTTCGGAGTCTTGTAGGCGCCGTCCTCTCTGTCGGTGAGGGACGGCGCACCGCCGACTGGGTGGCAGGTTTGCTCGACGAAACTTCGCGGTCCAGTTCCATCCTCGTTGCGCCGGCGCACGGACTTTCGTTGGTTCGCGTGGACTACCCTGACTACTCGGAACTGGCTGCCCGCAACGCGATTACCCGTGAGACCCGCGAGATTCCGTCTTCGGGTGGATGCTGCGGCGACTGACATCGGTCAGGGGCGTGTAGCTGGAGGCGAGGCGTTCGGTTTTCCCTCGGGCCTTTTGTCTGGTTTCCTTAAGTGATGAACGCTGCGAGGCCTCGACGAGAACTTTCACTCATATCGGTAGTAGTTCCTACATTCAATGCGGTCGATCTCATCGGTGAACAGTTGGATGCATTGGCGGAGCAGGACTATGACGGGGATTTCGAGGTGTTGGTCAGCGATAACGGTTCAACCGACGGGCTCCGTAGTTTTGTCGAGTCTCATCCGCTGAAGGAACGACTGCGGCTGAAATGGGTAGACGCGTCGGCATTGAAAGGTGTGTCTTACGCCCGGAATGCTGGCGTAGCGTATGCACGAGGAGAATTTATCGCCTTCTGTGATGCAGACGATCGTGTGCACTCTAGCTGGCTACGTTCGCTGGCTCATGCGGCGGCGAGGTGTGATCTAGTGAGCGGAGCGTTGGAGACGGCCACTATCAACTCACCAGAAGTTAATCGCTGGCGTGAGTTCATCGCGACCGCGACTCCCCATTCGTACGCCACATTTCTCCCCTATGCTTTTGGCTGCAATTTCGGCGTGTGGAAACTCGCGTACGAGACAGTCGGCGGCTGCGACGAATCGCTGCCTACCGGTGGAGGTGATGATGTCGATTTCTCTTGGCGACTGCAATTGGCCGGTATGACACTCGTCCACGAGATGGACGCCATCGTTGCCTATCGCCTCCGTCCAGATTTGCGTGGGACATGGCGGCAACTTCATAACTACGGCGTGGCAGGCGCGGGGTTACACAAGAAGTACAGCAGGCTCGGTTTCGCGAGGTCGACTCCGCGTGCAGTCGCAATCGAAGTCGCGGTGTTGATGCTCTTGAGCCCACTACTTCCACAATTCGTCACCCGCATGCCGCGAGGAAAGTGGATCACACACGCAGGATTCTTCGTCGGCAAATTAAGAGGTAGCATCCGATACCGTACTTTCTACGTGTGAAGGCGAAATTGAGGGCGCTTTGAGGAGAATTGCCGATCACCTTTAGAGTTAACTAACGCACACATAGATGCGCAAGTCTTCAATGCTTCTCATCTATGTGTGCGCGCGGTATAAAGAGCCGATTATCACTTGAGATACACGGGAGATGCGTATATCTTCGCGGGTGTTAATCCGGGTGGTCTGCTTCCGTTGCGGAAAATCGAAGTAACACGCATGGGTGTATTCGATCTGTCCGTACACAGGGACGGTGACGAGAATGCGCGGCATTCGGACATAATCGCATAAAACGGAATGATCGTTATCTTTTCTCGGAGCTCGCACCGGGGTGGTGGGAAATAGGTGTTCGTCGAATCAGGCTGAACCGTACGGTCGTTTGCCCACCCGACGATGGCGACCCGCGTCTATCATTCAGAGTTGTTCCTTTGCCGAAGATTGCAATCGCCGCTCTCGCTGAAAGCTTGCGGAGAACCTGCGATGACCGTTAGATGCCAATCTTTCGAACGCGCGACGGAAACCTATGGTCGTCGTCGACGACGCTCGCAGTTCGTTCAAGGCGCACCGGAAGCGGCGGTCTAGACGGTGTTGTCGCATGGCAAAGCCTTCGGCGCTTCTATGTCAGCTCCCTCGTCTTCTCTAGCACGTCGGTCAAGACAGTGCTAAAACGGCTTGGACGCGCGAGTGTATTGGACGAGCGAATCCGCGATGCCATTGATGCGGCGTTGAGTCGGGACCGACTCCGGAGGGGACGAGACCGGCCACCGCACAGGTTTTGGTGAGCGGTGGCGGGTTTGGGCGACATTGCTGCAGGTGGGCGGCTATCCCGCCAGTTGGCGCGCGATGACCAGTCGCTGAATCTGGTTGGTGCCCTCGAAGATCTGCGTGATCTTGGCCTCGCGCATGTAGCGCTCGACGGGGAAGTCCTGGGTGTATCCGTACCCACCGAATACCTGAACGGCGTCGGTGGTGACCTTCATTGCCGCGTCGGTGGCAACAAGCTTTGCGACGCTGGCATTGCGCGAATACGGCACTCCGGCGTCGCGGCGGCGGGCAGCATCGAGGTAGGTGGCGCGAGCGGAGTCAACTGCGGCAGCCATGTCTGCGAGCACGAATCCGAGTCCCTGGTGATCGATGATCCGCTTGCCGAATGCCTTGCGCTCCTTCGCGTAAGCGACCGCGTCGTCGAGCGCGCCCTGAGCGATTCCGACGGCAACAGCAGCGATTCCGAGTCGACCGGAGTCGAGCGCGCTGAAGGCGATCGGGAGCCCCTGACCGCGCTGGCCGATCAATCGCTCGTCAGGAATGAAGGCATCGTCGTAGTTCGCGGAGGCAGTGGGGACCGCGCGTAGCCCCATCTTCTCTTCGGGTTTGCCGAAGCTGAGGCCCTCGGTGTCCTTGTCCACCAGGAGGCAGGAGACGCCGCGTGAGCCGTCGTCACTGGTGCGGGCGAAGAGGTTGTAGAAGTCCGCCTTGCCGCCGTTGGTGATCCAGGCTTTCGAGCCGTTGACGCGGTAACCACCTTCGGTGGGCGTCGCCTTGCACGACAACGCGGCGGCGTCGGATCCGGCCTGCGCTTCGGAGAGGCTGTATGCGCCGATGGTGTTGCCGCCCAGCATGTCCGGAAGCCAGCGGTTCTTCTGTTCGTCGGTGCCGAAGGTGAACAGCGGGAAGCATGACAGGCTGTGGACGCTTACTGCCACCGCAACCGCGGCCCAGCGCGAGGCGATCTCTTCGAGGACTTGGAGGTAGACCTCGTACGGCTGATCGCCGCCACCGAACTCCTCGGGATACGGAAGGCTCAGTAGGCCTGCCTGTCCGAGTGCAGGGAACACTCCGTCGGGATACTTCTCGGCCTTCTCGTATTCGTTGACCTTGGGCGCGAGTACCTTGTCCGCGACATCACGCGTCAGTTCGATGAGATCGCGAGCTTCTTGGCTGGGCATCAGGCGTTCGACGGGCACGGTCGGCTCCTAGCTAGGCAGTAGTACTGAGAACGATACTGCAGTACTATCTTGCGTATGGCAAGGCTGGTTCGCAAGACGACTGCGCGCAGGGCGGAACTGTTCGATCAGTTGGTCGAACTGTTCCTGAGCGAGGGTTTCGCCCACCTCACGCTCGACGAGATCGCAGCTCGTCTGCACTGCTCCAAGAGCACCTTGTACACAGTCGCGGCCGGCAAGGAGGACCTGGTGCGGGCGGTGACGGTTCACTTCTTCCGTGCGGCGACCGATGCGGTGGAGAGTGCCGTGGCTGCAGAGGCGACACCGACTCGTCGAGTCGCGGTCTATCTCGAAGCAGTCGGTGATCAGTTGTCCGCGGCCTCCCGTCAATTCATGGAAGACCTGTCTGAATCGGTGTCGGCGAACCAGGTTTACGAAAAGAACACGTCGATCGCCGCGCATCGTGTGAGAGCACTGATCGTCGAGGGGGTGGATTCGGGCGCATTCCGGCAGGTACACGCGGCATTTGTTGCCGACGCGGCCGCGGCGACGATGGTTCGGATCCAGCAACGCGCGGTCTATCGGGCAACGGGATTGGACGATGCCGGCGCGTATCGGGAATTGGCCGCACTCATCACGGACGGGATCACTGCGTGAGAGGTCGCTAGCATCGATGTTCATGGCACCTTTGAACGTCGAAGTCATCGTAGGTTCGGTCCGCGAAGGGCGAATAGGACGAGCAGTGGCGGATTGGTTTGTCGAGCGCACAACCACGAACCCGTCGTGGAACGTGTCGGTGATCGACCTCCGAGAGCTGTCGTTGCCCCAGGATTTCTCGGATTCACCTGCCACGGAGGTTTTCCGCAAGCGAATCGATCGGGCCGACGCTGTTGTTGCCGTGACCTCCGAATACAACCACGGGTACCCGGCTGCCCTCAAGACCGCATTCGATTCCGTGAAGCACGAGTGGCGGGCCAAGCCGATCGGCTTCGTGTCCTACGGCGGGATTTCAGGTGGTGTTCGGGCCGTCGAGCAGCTGAGGCAAGTAGTGGCGGAGCTGCACATGGTCTCGGTGCGTCAAAGCGTGACCATTCACCGGGTACATAAGCAATTCGGACACGAGCTGTACGGCATCGATCCAATTGCGATCGATGCGACCGAGAAGATGATTCGTGAATTGCATTGGTGGGGGAGCGGATTGCATACGCAGCGTGCGAGTGACCCATACCCCGGCTGATCGGGAACCTACGCGATCACGCCATCTGGTGAGCGTCGCCGGCTCGTGGACGACCGATGAACGAGGTCTCGGAAGCAATGGTCACCAGGGTCAGTTCGACGCGAGTGCGGCCGGTTTCGACCGTGATCTTGTCACCGAGTGCGAATGGCTGAACTATCGAGATTTCAGGGTCGATCCGAGGCCATTGGCGGGGATGTCCGTATACGTAGATCGCGGTCACGCCCGCACGCGGAGGTAGCCCCTCGACTCCGTCGAACACGACAGTGTTGAAGGCGCCCTCAGGTCCACCGCCCTGACCGGACACGCGGAGTCGGTCGGGCACTCCCATGGAGTCGGTGAGGGCGGTCCAGGCTTCCGGTCGATCGGTGTGGATAAGTACTCGTGCGCCGGTAGCGATGGCTCTGAAGATCAATTGCTGAGCCAGATAGAGTTCGCCGGCGACAAAGACGGTGTTGACGCCGGGACCCGAAATTCTGGCTGTGACACCGTGCCCGTTTCGGTCGGAGCCGATGAGCTGGCCGCACCCGGCAAGAGGTAGAGCGAGTGAGTCGAGTGTGCCCGCGTCCATGCGGATGTGTGGCGTGATCGGGTCCAGCGCAGTCAGTGCGGTCGGCAAGTTGGTCAGCAATCCGTCGCGTTGGCGCCCACGTAACGAGACCAAACCGGCCAGCGGTGCGTTCTCAGGCGGATTGCGCGTGGTGAAGCGGCATGTCGCGCTGACCTTAGCCTCTCCGCGTTCGCCGTTGGGGCGCAACCGAATTGTCACGGATGTCCCGACCGTTGCCACTGCCCATATTCGAGTCAGGGTCGAGGTGGTGATGAAGCGGGGTTCAATCCCGTATCCCACGTTGGACACGCCGGGCAACGGAGTACTTCGCCATGTTTCGGTGACCTCGTCGCTGGCCACTCCTCTTGTCACCTGGGCAGTGGACGAGGCAATTTCCGGTGCGGTCAGGATCCGCGCCTTGCATCCCGCTGTATCGAGAACCCGGATGACACGATTGGCGGCAACAGCGATCGCGCGTCCCGCGCCCTGTTCGCCCCCGCCGCGGCGCTCGACTGCTGCAGAACCCTCGAGAGCGTCGAAACGTAGTGCAAGCCAAACACTTCTGGTGGCGGTGGCTGGTAGCGGTCCGATGAGTCGTTCGTAGACTTCGGTAGCCGGAGTTCCGGATGCGGCGCGATATCCGTGACTGACGATGTCGATGCCGGTGAGCGAGATGTCGTGCTGATGAAGACAATCTACGAGCGCAGCCGTGGGCAGGAGGTGGGACGCGTCGAACGAATGACGCCCGATCCTGGTCAGGTAGTCGCGTGGGGGAGCGATCTCGACGACAGCGACGAGTGAAGATCCGTCCACCCGCAGTCCGATCGACTGCTCGGAGGGGGTGTGAAAACTGACGATCGTTCCGCCGTCCACGGTCTTGTGGCGAAGATAGCGAAAGTACCTGGCAATCCAGGACATTACCGACCAACCGCCCACATGGAGCAGCATTGATCCGGCAACCACACAGCCAATTGCCAGCGCCCAGAGCCAATCCAGCCCACTGACTATCGCGATTCCGCCCGCACCGATTCCCAGAATCTGTGCCGACACGAATTCGCGCGTCGAAATCCTGTGCGACGACGGCCAATGCTTCAACCGCGATTGGTCCACGGTTCCTCCCCGATACCTGACCTGCCTACTACCCGAAATTTCCGCCCCAGCGAAACTGTACTGTGTCTTCGCAAGGGGATGTAAGGCACGGGGGGAATGATGGCTGCAACACCTACCACGCGCTCGCAGGTCAACGGATACCGTTTCCTGGTCAGGCGGATGGAACATGCGCTGGTAAGACGAGACGTACGGATGCTTCATGATCCGATGCGATCACAGTCGCGCGCCTTCACCGTCGGAATAGTCCTCGCCGCACTGGGATTGGCGGGTTGCGCAGTACTCGCCCTCTTTCGGCCACAGGACAAGATCGGTGACGCCGACATTGTGGTCGCAAAAGAATCGGGCGCAATGTTCGTCGCCATGGAGGGCACTTTTCGCCCTGTGCTGAACTTGGCTTCCGCTCGATTGATTCTGGGTTCGCCAGGAAAACCGGCAATGGTCAAGGCATCCGAGGTCGAGGCGAAACCCCGGGGCGCGCTCGTCGGCATTCCCGGCGCACCGTCCGCCCTGCCGGAATCGGCCGACCCGACCAACGCCTTGTGGACGGTATGCGATTCCGTCGGATCCGACGGGAGAAGATCGTTGACGACTTCGGTCTTGGTCGGCTCGTCCAATGTTGCTGAAAACACCACATATCTGACGAATGACCGTGGATTTCTGGTGAAGTCGGGTTCCGATCACTTTCTCGTGTACGACGGGAAGCGAGCGGCAATCGATGTGGGCGATCCGGCGATCATGCGGGCTTTGGGACTGGAAGGGGCACAGGTGCGCCCGATCAGTACCGGATTCCTCAATTCGATTCCCGAAGTTCCGCGCGTCGAGGCTCCGCGCATTCCCGAACTGGGATCAGCGCCGCGGATTCCTCTGCAGAACAAGACTGTCGGCTCCGTCGTCCAGGTTTCTGTGGGTGCGGACCAGCAGTACTACGTGGTACTCGAGAACGGTATCCAGAAGGTCGGCGCGGCAGTTGCCCAACTGATCTACTTCTCGGATTCGCAGGGCGCTACCGGGATCACAAGCGTCACCCCTGATGCCATCAGTCGTATCCCCTCGGTGAGTGAGCTGGCCGTCGACTCGTTGCCGCTGGTGGCTCCAGAGGTACTCGACGATCACGATGCACCTGTCGGCTGTCTGGAATGGGGTCCCTCACCTGCCGTCGAGGTAGGCGAAAGTAATTCTGCAACGCTGAAACTCATCGCTGGATTGCAGGTTCCGATCCCGGAGGGTAGCAAGTTGGTGTCCTTGGCGCAGGCGGACGGATCGGGTGACAATCTCGACAGCGCCCATGTCGAACAGGGCTTCGGCGGGTTTGTTCAAGCGACCGGAATCGAGACGAACAGCACCAGACACGACGGAGTATTCTACGTCGCCGATACCGGTGTGAAATATGGAGTACCGGACGAAACTTCTGCTCGCGCCCTCGGATTGACGCGAACGCCTGATCGTGCGCCTTGGCAGATACTCGATCTACTTGCATCAGGTCCTGCGCTCGAGAAGAGCAATGCTCTGATAGCTCACGACGGAGTCGCCCCCGATTCAGCGCCGGCCGCTCCGGTGAACTGAACGCGTCTCACAGTTCAGAGATCGACGTCCCGTCGTTCGGGAAGTCGCCGACGAATTACTCGACGAATGGGCATCGACGCCAACAGCGCCAGTAAGGCGAGGGTGCCGACGGTTCCGGCTCCGACGAGTGCCGCGTCGCGAGATCGGTTGTCGGGGGCCGGTGGCGTGGGTAGGGGATCGATCGGTACCGACTGATGGTTGACCCTGACACGTTCTCCTGGGACCAATTCGCCCGTGACCGCGGCGAGCGGATCGATGACGCCGTGACCGATGTAGGGATTCCAACCCTGCGCCGGAGCGTGGGCGGTGGCTTCGATACGGTGCATGATCTGACGTGCAGTCAGTTCCGGGTGAACCGACCTCACCAGTGCGGCGGTTGCCGCGACATAGGGCGCAGCGAAACTGGTCCCGTTGAACGACTGTACGGCGCCGTCGGAACCGTAAACCCCGTTGGTCAGACCGGGTAACGTCGGGTGAAGTGAGGTGATTCCGGTGCCGGGCGCCGCCACGTCGACCCATGGACCGCCGAGGCTGAAGGAACTGGCGGCGCCATTGGGGTCTACCGATCCCACTGTGAGGACATAGTCGTCGTACCAAGCCGGACTGGCAATCGTCACAACCGAGTTCCATGGATCGGCTAGGGGATTGAGGGGATCCGGTGGTGGATTCTGGTTCTTGCAACCTCCGGATCCGACGTTACCTGCAGCGGCGACGACTACGACATTCTTCGCGATCGTGGCGTATTCGATTGCAGCGCCGAGTCGTTGGTCGTTGATCCCGTCCCCGGCAGGCTTACAGGCGACTTCGGAGATATTGATGACACTCGCACCCATGTCCGCAGCGTGACGGACGGCCGATGCCATGGTGTCGACGTTTCCGTACCCGGATGAGTTCTCGGCTACAGCAGGGTCTTCGCGCTGGCCGGCCACCGAGAAGGCGGCACTGGACTGCCTGATCGAGATGATCTGTGCGTCCGGCGCAGCTCCGGAGAATCCGGAACCCTCGACCTGCTCGGCGGCGATGAGACCGGCCACGACTGTTCCGTGTGAGTCACAATCGTCGGTGCCGTCGGAGGTCCCGACGTAGTCACCGCCGCCTTCGAGCGACGGTAGGCGGGGATGCCTGCTGACGCCGGTGTCGATGACAGCAATTCGCTGTCCTGCCCCTCGGGTGATCGGCCACACCGAATCGAATCCCAGATCTTGTTGAGAACGTGGAATGTCTGCACCGTCACCACCTGCCACCGCTGGGACGCACAGGGTTCGTTGTTCGGTGGGTTGTGGAGGTGCGGGGGGACCGTCCTCCGGCAGCATTGCAGGATCGACGGGGGAAGGAACCGCGCTCGATGCGCCACCCGCCCCGGCGAGAACGCTGAAGGCAACGATCACGAGACTGGCGCAGATGTTTGTTGCACGTCGAATCACCATCGATCACCGATCGCTCAGAGGCCACGCATGAGCGCGAAGAGCCCGCTGACCCAGCAGATCAGCGGAACGATTGCCGCAATCGCAGCGAGGTCCAACAGTTCTGCTGCTCGTCGCATCACGGGGCTGAATGTGTTCTGGGGGGCGAGGATTCCCAGAATCAGAGCCAGGAGGAGAACGATCATCGTGATGGCGAAGACGACCATGGCATAGTCGCGATGCGCCCATGCCATGTCGCCCAGGAGAACGAGAATCACCGAGATTCCGGCCGTGATGAGTGGGATCGCCTGCTGCGCGCCAGCGTAGGTGCGCCCACGAAACATCAGCACGACGGAAGTCGCGAAAGCGAGAGCAAGGTTCGGCCAGACGATTCCCTGACCAGGCCAGGACCATGCGAGGGCGACGGCAGCGGTGAGCGCGACCACTGACGTGGCCACGATCAGCCCGGTCAGATAGCTACGGGCCCGCCCTGCCCTTTCGGCCAACTCGGTCAGCCCGGGTAGTTCGGGCTCGGGCAGTCCGTCACGGTCGTCGTAGAGGGGATTACTCGGTGTCGGAACCGGGGGAAGCGGTAGTCGCGCGAACAACATCGACAGTCGAGCGGTGAATGTCAGAACGATCAATGCGGTGGCAATCACCGCGCCGCTGACGGTCGCGGTGCGCGCCTCGGGGAGCGTCGTCGTGACGGCAAAGGTGCCCACCGCCGCGAGAAGGACGACGAGAAATGCGGTGAAAACAGCTAGCCCGGCACCGCACAGGCGGAGGCAGATCAGAATTACCGCGGCGGAGAATGCCGAACCGAGAAGCAGATGAGCCGAAAGGACGGTGCCGGGCACGCAGAGTGCGCCGGAGACGAACGCCAGCGGCACCGACGCGCATCCGAGCGTGACGGAACTTGCAGTGTCTCCGTACACGCGCGCTGTCACGATGGCGGCGACGGTGAACACCAAGGACGTGACTCCGCCGCAGACGGCGCCGATCAGTCCCGTATCGCCGAGGACCAGGGCGAGGGCCGCGACGAGCGCAGCGATGAGGGCGGCGGTCGAGCCGACAATGCGCGCGGTGACCGGAGTCCAGCGTCGGTAGATGTCTGCGTCCGTGGCCGCGACGGTGTACATGATGTCGTCGAAGAGTGGGGGCGAGGCCGCCGCGTCCGCGGCATCGAGTACGAGCAATTCCCCATCGCGGATTCCGTGCTCGTGCAACGACAGCGTCGGTGACAGCGGTGCCCTGCCGACTTTCGACAGAGTCCAGTCGACGGGCTCGAATTGTTCGGTGCTGTGGTCGAACTCGTTGAAATGGCTGTGGTTGACAATTGTGTCCACAATGCCCGGAATGACCACCGCGAGTGGAACACGAAGCGGCACCGCAAGATCCACCTGCGAATGCGCTGAAAGTACCGTCAGCCTGCACAGCTCGGCAGAATGACTCGCGCGTCGTCCGTTTCGGGTGTTCGCAGCGCTGGCTGTAGTGGTGCTGGTCAAGATCTATCCCCTCCCATGACGCGATTCCCCTGTCGCGTCACCCCAGTTCACCCGAACAATACGACATGAAGTGCGCCCGTGTCGGGGACAGCTTCGACAACAGGTGGTACCGACCCAAGTGTCGGCGTTGTGATCTACTCTTTTGCAATTGCGCGATCACGCCTTGGGGGGGGCGGGCCGGTGGTGGTCGGACGAGGCGCATGGCGGCAATAGCCGCAGCACCGATGGGGGTGGGTGAATTGAGTACTGTCAGATTTGCGCGTCGAGCGCGCCGTGAACCGCCGCGTACACCGGGCGGCGAGGTGACGCTTCAGGCCCCACCGGAGATTCCTCGCGTCACGCCGGGAAACCTACTGACCAAACTACTTCCGGTGATCATGGTGGTTGCCATGATCGGCATGGTGGCGCTGATGTTTTCTTCCGGCATGGCGCGCAATCCGATGTCCCTGCTGTTTCCGGTCATGATGATGGTGTCGATGCTCGGGATGCTCGCCGGGGGCGGTCGTAGCGGTGGAGCAAGAGCGTCCGAAGCGAACGAGGACCGCAAGGACTACCTGCGGTACCTGGATCAGATGCGCAGCGATGTCGCCGCGACGTCCGGTGCGCAGCGTGCTGCTCTTCAATGGAGCAATCCCGAGCCGTCGCTGCTCTGGACACTCGCCGGAACAGTGCGGATGTGGGAGCGTCAGATCACCGACTCGGACTACTGTCACGTTCGGGTCGGTCTGGGTACACAGCGATTGGCCACCAGACTCGTATCTCCGGAGACCGGTCCGGTCGAGGATCTCGAACCCGTCGCTGCTGTCTCACTTCGGCGTTTCGTTCGTGCGCATTCGGTTGTACAGGACCTGCCGACCGCAGTCTCACTTCGCGGATTTGCTGCGATGTCCATCGAGGGGCAGCGAGATTCAGCTCGTTCGCTTGTCCGCTCGATGTTGATGCAGCTGTGCACTTTCCATGGTCCGGACACGGTCCAAGTTGCGGTGGTGTGCGGACCCGATACCGAATCCGAGTGGGAGTGGGTCAAGTGGCTCCCACATGTGCAACACCCGGAGTCTCAGGACGGCGTGGGCGCTTCACGCATGGTGTTCGGTTCGTATCTCGAGTTCGAAAGTTCCCTCGGGGAACCGCTTTCGATGCGGGCTCGATTCGCTCGCAACACTCCGGCGAGTGCGGGTGTTCCGCATCTCGTGTTGGTCGTAGACGGTGGGTTGCTCGAAGGTGACACCGGCCTGTTGTCCGAATCCGGGCTCGACTCGGTGACCGTCCTCGACCTGTGCGGGTTCTGCCCGCGACTGGCGGCGGCGCGCGGTTTGCGACTGGTTGTCGGTAGCGATCAGATCGGCGCGGTGAGCAGCGCAGGAGTCGAGAACTTTGCGACGCCGGACGCTGCGTCGACCAGCCTGGCGCAGTCGTTCGGACGTCGCATCGCACCGTTCCGTGCGGCATCACAGAACACCGTCGACGTAGCTGACGACGACCGGTCCCTTCGGAGCTGGAGTCAGATGTTGGGGATCGGAAATGTTGCGAGGTTCAATCCTGAGCATGGCTGGCTGCCACGTCAGGGGCGCGATCGACTCCGCGTGCCGATCGGAGTCGGACAAGACGGAAACCCCGTCGAACTGGATCTGAAGGAGTCAGCCGAGAACGGTATGGGACCGCACGGGCTGTGTATCGGAGCCACCGGTTCTGGCAAGTCGGAGTTCCTGCGAACCTTGGTGCTCGGCCTGATCGCGACGCACTCACCCAACGCATTGAACCTCGTCCTGATCGACTTCAAAGGTGGTGCAACCTTTCTCGGCCTCGAAAAGGCGCCACACGTTGCTGCGATCATCACCAACCTCGCCGAGGAATTGGCGATGGTCGATCGCATGAAGGACGCTCTCGCCGGCGAAATGAACCGTCGACAAGAATTGCTGCGTGCGGCCGGAAACTTCGCAAACGTCTCCGATTACGAGAAGGCGAGGCTGGCCGGCGCTGCACTCGATCCGTTGCCTGCACTCTTCGTGGTTGTCGACGAGTTTTCCGAACTGCTCAGTCAACAGCCGGAATTTGCCGAATTGTTCGTGGCGATAGGGCGATTGGGTAGGTCCCTTCACATTCACCTGCTGTTGGCCAGTCAGCGACTCGACGAAGGAAAGCTACGCGGTCTCGACAGCCATCTTTCGTATCGGATCGGTTTGAAAACGTTCTCGGCAAACGAGTCTCGTTCCGTTCTCGGCGTTCCCGATGCTTATCACCTGCCGGGCACACCCGGTGCGGGATACCTGAAGTCCGATTCGGCGGAGATCGTCCGCTTCCAAGGTTCATACGTGTCAGGCCCGTACGAGGGCGAGCGGATAGTGTCCACTCGATTTTCGGTCGATTCTCCCGTCGAACTTGCGCCGTTGCCCTTTACCGCGACGCCGGTGATCGGCCCGGAGGCTGCTGTCGTTCCCGTCGATCCCGACGTCATCGACATGGGTGAAATCGGTGACGGTGCACGTACTCTCATGGGAGTCCTCGTCGACCGCATGCGCGGTCACGGTCCACGTGCGCACGAGGTGTGGCTCCCGCCGCTCGAGGCATCTCCGACGCTTGACCAGTTGTTGCCGCGATGGGTGGCCGGTGATCAACCGCGCGGAAATCTGAGCGCACCCTTCGGCATAGTCGACAGACCGTTCGATCAGCGCCGCGATCTACTCGTCGCCGATCTCAACGGATCGACTGGCAACCTCGCGATCGTCGGCGGCCCGCAGTCGGGAAAATCGACGGCGTTGCGCACGTTGATCTTGTCTCTGAGCATGACGCACACGCCGGAACAGATTCAGTTCTACTGCCTCGACTTCGGTGGTGGAACGCTCCTCGGATTGAAAGATCTGCCGCACGTCGGATCGGTGGCAAACCGATTGGATTCCGACCGCGTCCGGCGCACAGTTGCCGAGGTACTCGGTGTGGTCGCCAAACGCGAGCGACTGTTTCGCGACCTCGGCATCGAATCCATGGCCGATTTCCGTAGATTGCGGACAGTTGATCCCACCGGAGAAGGAGTGGCTGCAGGACTCCGAGAGGACCCATACGGTGACGTCTTCCTCGTCGTCGACGGTTGGCCCAGCGTGCGTTCGGATTTCGAATCACTCGAGCCTCAGATAAACATGCTCGCCGGTCAAGGTTTGTCCTTCGGTGTGCACGTGATCGTCACGACGTCGAGGTGGGCCGAGATCCGGCCGGCACTCAAGGATCAACTGGGTACTCGTATCGAACTTCGATTGGGTGATCCGGGAGATTCGGATGCGGGTCGCCAGAAAGCGAGCCTGGTGCCGGAACGTCGACCGGGGCGTGGCATCACTCGCGACGGACTTCACCTTCTCACCGGACTACCTCGAATCGACGGCACGCCAGGTAGTGAGAACTCGAGTGCGGCTGTGGCAGCTACCGTCGAACGTATTGCAGCCATGTCGAATTCGCGTCCGGCGCCGACCGTGCGGATGCTTCCGTATTCGTACTCGCGGGCAGAACTTCTCGAAGCTGTCGGGACCCGGTGGCCCTCACCGAGTGCGGCCGACGGTCGGTGCCTCACCGTACCGATCGGGCTCGGTGAGACCGACCTCGCCCCGCTATACATGGACTTCCGGGAACACCCGCACTTCTTGATATTCGGCGACACCGCGTGTGGGAAGACATCTCTCTTGCGCGGAATAGCCGAAGGGATCATCGCGTCGAATACGCCGGCTCAGGCCAAGCTGATCATCGGTGACTATCGGCATTCCCTGCTGGGTGTGGTCGAAGGGAATCACCTCGGCGGGTACGCGGCGTCGTCGACGACATTCGGTGAGTTGATGGTCGACCTGGCTCGGATCGTTGCCGCCAGAATGCCGAACGCTGAGACGACACAGCAGCAACTACGGGAACGGTCGTGGTGGAGTGGGCCGGAGATTTACGTACTGATCGACGACTACGACCTTGTGGCCACACCGAGTGGTAACCCGGTGGCGCCGTTGCTCGAATACATCCCACATTCCAAGGACATCGGTTTGCATCTGGTGATTGCCCGCCGTTCCGGTGGTGCAGCCAGAGCTCTGTACGAACCGGTGATTGCGAGAATCCGCGACATGGCACCGGCCGGATTGATCATGAGCGGAAGTCGTGACGAGGGAAATCTCGTCGGCACCGTCCGCGCGTCGGCATTGCCGGAAGGTCGTGGGGTCTACGTTTCTCGCTCGCAAAGCCAACTTGTCCAAGTTCCGTGGATGCCACCGCTGTGACCGTTCCGTCCGCGGTGTCGGTCTCGGTACATTGGGGTGCATCCAACATCTGGGTCGTATCGGGTCAACGCGAATTCTCTTGCAGTGCAGACCTCAGACGCGAACCGGCGTCGGGGCCCGGTATGACCGTTGTCAATGCAATCGATTTCGTCGACGACGATTATGTCGACGTCGACGGTCGGATTGTCCCGACCGTATTGGAGTTGGCCAGGCTGATCTCCAGCGCGATGGACGGGTGCGGAATCGTCGACGCAGACATTCTTTATCTCAGTCATCCCTCGGATTGGGGCGTCCCGCGCAGGCGGCGATTGCTGGATGCCGCACGGCGAGTAGCGCATGACGTTGTCCTCGTGCCGACGTCGATCGCGGCGGCGAGGTCGGCGCATACGGCCTGGCGATCGCGGTGTGTCGTCCTCGAACTGCGCGGCGGAATGGTCGTCGCTTCCGTAGTCGGTGAGGTTGACGGTGAACTACGAATCGACGGGGCACAAAGTTCGGAGATCGCAGACGTTGCGGGATTGTTTTCCGCAATCGGAGACTTGTCGGTTCGGGACGCTGTGGTGTTGGTCGGGCCGCGCTCCCATGCGGTTGCTGCTTCGCTCGAACGTGGGTCGACGAATGTTCACGGTCACGCGAGCATTCGAATTCTGGACGAGAGCCGTGTGGCTTCGTCTCTGGTCGATGCTCAGACGCTCGTTCGCCAGACGACCGTGCGGGACAGTTCCGGCCGAATCGTCGACAATTCGGCTTTTGGTGCCGGGTGGGTAGGCGCTCCGGACATTGCGATGTCGGTTCCTCGCGCGGACTCGAATACCCCGCTGCCGCGTCGTGTCGATGGGCACTTCGGAGGCCGTCGACGGTTCGCTGTGGCGCTTGTAGTGGGCGCCGTCGCGGCTGCGGTCGCGGCAACGATCGTGGTGTCCACTCGCGATCGAGGCGATTCTCCGTCGGCGGAGTCGGTCGCAGCTACGGCGGAAGACAATGTTGAAAACGTGCAGGCGTCGAAAGAGCAGGGAAAGCCTGTCCCGAAGAATTCGATTCCGTCGATCGAGGCCGGTGCCACGCCGGAACTCGTGCGTGTGGACCTGGGAAGCGTTGCAGCAGAACTGCCTTCCGATTGGAAACTTGTGCCGCGAGGGGCCTCGAGCGGGCGTACCGATTTGTTACCCGGCTCCGGCGAGGATCGCAAGGTCGTGGTCATCGAGAAACGCCTGGCCGAAGGTGCGGGATTCGATTCCGTCGAAGGTGCTTTGCGTCAGCAGTTTTCGACGTTCGAGGACCCTTTGCGGTTCGGAGAGTTTTCCGTGCTCGACGATGGTGCAGGAAAACAGGCAGTGGTGTACGTCGAGTTTCCGGACGATTTCTCCGAGGTGCGTTGGCACGTGTACGTCGACAACGGATGGCAAGTGAGTATCGGCTGCCAGTATCTTCTCGGCGAGTGGGACAGTCTCGAAGCGGACTGCCGGCGGATGTGGCAGTCACTCGAATTCACGCCGTGACCTCGGTTCGGTTGGTGCTGAAAACATTCTTCGGTCGGGCCGGAACCGTTGGCACTGAGGTCGCGTCAAAGTATGTGTAGCGCACATCAGGGAGTTCCGCTCGACCCCGGTGCACGTCCGACGGACAAGCCGTCGTGTGTGATCGCCGATACCGAACGGTACTCACCGAATCCAGGGGGACGACATGGGCTTTACCGCAACTACCGCTGAATTGATCGATTCGGCGGGGACGATCGACGGACATCTCGGTGACATCAGGGGACTGGTCAACGCTGTTCGGTCGGAGGCCGACGCTTCGCGCAATTCGTGGAACGGTGCGGCGCAGGTCGAATACGCAGGAATCATGGAGCGATACAACAGCGCGGCCCTGAAGTTGGACACTGCTCTGACCGACATCTGCGAGCAGATCAAGCAGGCCGCTGGAACCTTCGACTCGACCGAGGACGACAACGTCAGCTCGCTTCGCGGCGCGACCGTGAACATGTCCTGACCGTCGGATCTTCGCAGTTCGATCAAGCAGTTCTCACCCAGTAATTCTCTCCAGTCACACCGAACCGGGAGCAGTTATGTCCGACAGGATCAAGTACGACTTCGGCGGCCTCGCAATGTTGTCCGACCAGATGAAACAGCAGGCCAAGGCGATCAACGACAAGCAGGGCGACATAAAGGTTGTCGTGGACAAGCTGCAAGCAGGCTGGGAAGGCGCAGGTTCCGAAGCGTGGAACGACGCACAGCGCCGCTGGGCCCAGGCCTCCGAAGAACTGAATATGGTTCTCGCGCAGATCGCCGGAGCGACGGCAAGCGGTTCCGAGAAGATGCAGGAAGCCGATCGGATCGCCGCGAACGGCTTCGGCCGCTGACGATATTGGTCGCGATGACCCGACTGCCCCGGTACCGACAGGTTGCCGGGGCAGTCGCACATCGATCCGCGTATCGATCGCTCACACCTTTGCGCTGGACGAGGATGCTGTAGGCAGGGATGGCCGCGCTTTGACCTGGCGGTGGGTAGACCGGTATCGTCTATCGGTGGCGTGCCGTAGGGCTCCGGCAGAAATGCGTGGAGACCGGCGGTTCTCGGGTCTCAACTGGCCGCCGAGGATCGTTTACGCGATACGCACATGGTCAGCAGTGGAATGAATTAAGACGAGGAAGATCTGTGTCTACGTACACCCCGAAGGCCGGAGATGTGACCCACTCGTGGCACGTCATCGACGCCACTGACGTGGTGCTCGGCCGTCTTGCCGTTCAGGCAGCGAACTTGCTGCGTGGCAAGCACAAGCCCACCTACGCGCCGCACATCGACGGTGGTGACTTCGTTGTCATCATCAATGCAGAGAAGGTTGCCATCAGCGGCAACAAGCTCCAGGGCAAGAATGTTTACCACCACTCCGGATTCCCGGGTGGCCTGAAGTCCCGCACTGTCGGTGAGGTCCTCGACAGGACTCCCGATCGTCTCGTCGAGAAGGCCATTGTCGGCATGCTCCCCAAGACGAAGCTCGGCCGCGCAATGAGCAGCAAGCTCAAGGTCTACGCGGGCCCGAATCACCCCCACACCGCGCAGCAGCCGGTGCCGTTCGAGATCAAGCAGGTCGCACAGTGACATCGCCGGAAGAGCAGAACGTGTCCGAAGAGAACATCGAAGCAGTGGAAGAGCTTGTTTCCGCTGACGCAGTCGAGGTCGTCGAAGAGGTTGCTGCAGCTACGCTCGCACCGATCGTCCTCGATCGCCCGGTCCAGACCGTCGGTCGCCGCAAGGAGGCTGTCGTTCGCGTCCGGATGGCTCCCGGCACCGGTCAGTTCAAGCTCAACGGCCGCACGTTGGAGGATTACTTCCCCAACAAGGTTCACCAGCAGCTGATCAAGGCTCCGCTGGTGCTCGTCGAGCGTCCCGAGTCTTTCGACATCATTGCACTGCTGCACGGTGGCGGCCCGTCCGGTCAGGCAGGCGCTCTGCGTCTGGCTATCGCACGCGCACTCATCGAGGTAACCCCTGATGATCGTCCGGCTCTCAAGCGTGCAGGCTTCCTGACGCGTGACGCCCGCGCCGTCGAGCGTAAGAAGTACGGCCTGAAGAAGGCCCGTAAGGCATCGCAGTACTCCAAGCGCTGATGCTTTGCCGAGGTTGACCCAACGGGTCTGCTTCGGCACCTGTTCACCACATGAGCGGGCGTCCATCGTTACCGGACGCCCGCTCTTGTGTTTCTCGAAGAAATTCCATGCTCGAAGTTCCACTTTCGAGGTTCTCAGGATTCAGGAGTCGTTCTATGGGTCGGTTGTTCGGTACTGATGGTGTTCGTGGACTTGCCAATTCGGATCTGACTGCAGATCTTGCATTGAGATTGGCAGTTGCCGCAGCGAGCGTACTGACAGCTGACACCTCGGATGTACGTCCGACCGCCGTGATCGGTCGCGACCCCCGCGCCAGCGGTGAGATGCTTCAAGCCGCGGTGACGGCCGGGCTGAGTTCCGCGGGCGTCGACGTGCTCGACGTGGGTATTCTTCCGACTCCCGCAGTTGCATACTTGACGGCAAAGCTCGACGCCAGTCTCGGTGTCATGATTTCGGCATCGCATAATCCCATGCCGGACAACGGAATCAAGATCTTTGCAGCCGGTGGACACAAGCTGGACGACTCAGTCGAGGTGGCGATCGAGGATGCACTCGACGGCACCGCGCCGCCCGTCCTTCCGACAGGTGCCGGGATCGGCCGAGTCCGTACGGTCGACGACGCCGCTCAGTTGTACCTGGCGCATCTGGCGAGTGCGGCGAGCGAGCCACTCGCCGGACTCACCGTTGTCGTCGACTGCGCCAACGGCGCAGCTTCCGCGCTCGCACCGGTTGCCTACGCCGCAGCGGGCGCTCGCGTCATCGCGATCAGCGCCGATCCCGACGGCCTCAACATCAACGACGGTTGCGGATCGACACACCTGGAGAATCTCCAGAAAGCTGTGGTCGAACACGGAGCGGATCTAGGGCTCGCGCACGACGGCGACGCCGACCGCTGCTTGGCCGTCGACGAGACCGGCGCGGTGGTCGACGGTGACGCCATCATGGCGGTTCTGGCGATCGCGATGAACGAGGCCGGAGAGCTGGTCGAGGACACTCTCGTCGCGACCGTCATGAGCAATCTCGGGTTGCACATTGCGATGCGCGAGGCCGGTATCAACATCGTGACGGCTGCCGTAGGTGACCGCTACGTCTTGGAAGAACTGCGCGCGGGCGGGTACAGCCTCGGCGGCGAACAGTCAGGCCATGTCGTGTTGCCGGCGTTCGGCACCACGGGCGATGGGATTCTCACCGGCCTCCGGCTGCTCGGACGCATGGCTCGTACGCGTAAGTCAGCATCCGTGCTGGCCGCAACGATGACCACCCTCCCGCAAGTGCTGATCAACGTGAAGGTCGGGGACAAGGCGACGGTCGCAGCGTCGCCGTCGGTGCTCGCAGCTGTCGCGGACGCCGAGCGCGTTCTCGGTGACGGTGGTCGAGTGCTCCTGCGCCCGTCCGGGACAGAGCAACTGGTCCGCGTCATGGTCGAGGCCACCGAACTTCCGCTCGCGCAGAAGTTGGCCGACGAGTTGGCTGAGATCGTCGGTTCGGTGTAGTTCTTCGTCACGCGTTCGCTTTTCGAGGGAACGTAATTGCGCCCGGCTGCGTCCAAGGAGTCAAAGGCCGCTCGACGTGCGAGTGGTTCCGCTGAAACTTGGGGGGCGCTCGTGGACGTCGACCGTGCTGGAACAGACGAATTGGCACGCCACGCGGTGTCGGTGGCTCAGGGGCTGCGCGATTCTGCGGAACCGCTCAGGCGTTTGCGATGGGGCGGTGCCGTTTCGGGCCGTGACTACGTCGAGCACGGAGCCGCGTTGGCGTCGGCATTGGCGGTCCTGAATTCTCGCGTGACTGGGCGTGCCGACCTTCTCGATACGCTGGGGTACCGACTTTTCTCCTCGGCTCAGGTGATCGCTGAGGTGGACCGTGAGGGTGCGCAGCGGTTGCGGGACTCTGGCGGGTCAGCCTCGTGATAGCGAACAGCCGTACAGCCCAGTCAGTACAGAACGGTTACTGCTCTTTCGAAGATATTCTTGCACTGCGTGATTCGCTCGTGCGTCCCGACGAGATTCTGGACGCTGGCGCTCGAGGGCTGCAGTTTTTCGACCGATTTCACGACCTGGCCACTCGGTTGGGGTTCGAAGAACGGGTTCTCACGTCTTACGAGGATTCGTATCGCGCAGAGGCCGGCATCGATTTCGCGCCCCTGGCGCGAGACGTGTCGGACATGGCTGGGGCGGTGGATGGTTCGGTTGCGGAGATCGCGATGCTGACGGTCCTGGCGGAGAATCTTCCTGCGGTGTGGAATGTTTCTGGCGTCGACGCGTTCGTAGATCAGGTCTTCGCGGCGAGGCAAGAAGCTCGGTCCGATGCGGATTCGGCGCCATTGTTGATCGTGCTGGCCGACGAACTCGCACAGACTGTTCGAAGGGCTCTGGCAGACAAGGCTTTCAAGGTGGCCTGCCTGGACCGGGCGACCATCGGCGGTCTGGGTGCGGGGGAGATCGATCAGCTGGCCCGCGTCGCCTCCAACGGTCGTGCCTCAGCGCCCTGGCTGGACACAGTTTTTCGTTCGGCGTATCTGGAGGCTCGCGACGAATTCGACAGGGCGTGTGCGCAGTGCGCGAGCGCGGTAGGCAATGCTTTTGATGCCGCGACTCAGTGGGTGACAGACGCGTTCCCGTCGACCTTGCCGGTCGCCGAGACGAACGAATCCGGTGCCGCGGCTGCGCCGATCTCTTTCTCGATCGGCGGCAACACGTGGGGCTTCTCGATTGCGCCCGACGGTCGTGGGGTAAGTCTCGATGTCGCCGGCGCCGACGGGAACTCTGCGTCGGTCACCGTGGAGTTGGACGAAAATGGTTGGCCGAGAATAGTTTTTGATGCCGTTCAGGAGGCGGTCATGCAGGAGACACACCCGCAAGAAGAGTCACAGCCCGCGACACTCCAACCCGATATCCCCCAACCCGAAATTCCCCAGCCCGAGGTGCCGGTTGAAACCACCGCCGAAGTCTCGCCCGCGCCGGGCCCGGAGCCGCCAGTCACAGTCCCTGACGAGTCGATCGCGGTCCCTGAAGGAGAGACGGGTGCGGAGTTGGCCGGAGCCGGTCCGCTGTGAGGTCCGTCCACGCACCGTTCGAAGGGATCCGTCGAACCCTCGATTCTCAACTCGACGACTTCCGTGAGCGCAGAGCGGCCGCGGTGAGCGAGGAATCGCGCCAGGAGCCACCGTCGCGGCGGTCCGAAACGACATCTGCCGAGAACGACACGGATGGGATCGTGAGAGCCGGCCCGTATCTGCGATCCGCGTCCGAGCCGACGATGCCGGGCCCGCCGACGATGCCGAGCCCGCCGCCGGACGCGAGCACGGACCCCTACTTACGCAACAGTTGGCTGGCCCGCGCGTCGGAGTGAGGTTCGATCGGGAGCAACGGCGCCGTGTGCGGAATCTCGACGTCGGGATCAGCGAAGTCCTTGTACTTCTTGTCGCCCGTCAGATGGAACAACAGGAAACCCGTGAGCAGGCACCGTGTGGCGGACTGTGTCTTGCGCTCGGATCCACCGAGACCCAGGGCACCGAGGAGTCGTCGGCCTTCGATCAGTCCGGCGTCTTGGCCGTCGTTCACGGTGCGTGCGACGACGGGACCGCCCCACTCCACGCTCAGCGGGCGGGCATTGCTGGTCAAGGAATCGACGTCGTCCTCGCCGGCGAGGATCAATCCGGGCGCTGTGATCTTCGACGCGTAGTTCTCTGCTTTGGGTGCTGTCGGGGCCGGAAACAGCGCGGCTACCGCACCGACATCCCCGCGCTGCGCTGCGGCCAGTACCGCCGCGCCCGCGCCCATGCCGTGACCGGCAAAGGCGACACGATCGGGTTGGACGCTGATCTGGCCGGGGCCGAGTCGTACGCCGACGCAGATGTCGAGCGTCGCTCGAAGATCTGCAGCCAATCCGAGATGTGACGGGACCGGACCGCGTTCGCTGTCGGGCGCCGCTGCGACAATTCCCCAGGAAGCGAGGTGCTGGAGTGTCTGCTCGTACTTGTGGGACCCGACCATCCACCCGTGCGCGAAGGCAACGGCGGGGAGATTGAAACCGGTTTCCGGCGTGTACACGACACCCGGCTGTCCGGCCAGGGCGAGGTTCCCTCGGAGAACTCGGTGCGGGCCGCGCTTTGACAGCTCACGGGTCAGTGTCTTCAGTTTCGGTGCCACGGGTGAAGACGTTATCCGATGTGCCGCCTCGTGTATGCGGAGCGGACACTGCAACCAGGTGCGGGATGTCTTCGGAACCGCAAAATGCGCCCACCACTGATGTCCAAGTACCCTGAGTCACCATGTGCGGAATCGTGGGATACGTCGGCCACCGCCCAGCTCTGGGCGTTGTGGTGGAGGCTTTGCGACGAATGGAGTATCGCGGGTACGACTCGTCGGGAATCGCGATTCTCGACGGAACCGGTGGGGTCGAGATCGAGCGTAAGGCCGGTAAGTTGGCCAACCTCGAGGCGGAGCTCGGCGAGTACGGTGCGGATCACTTTGTCGGTACGTCCGGTATGGGCCATACCCGGTGGGCGACGCATGGGCGTCCGACGGACCGCAATGCGCACCCGCATCGTGATGCCTCGGGCAAGCTGGCTGTCGTTCACAACGGAATCATCGAGAATTTCGCCCCGCTGCGTGCGGAGCTCGAGGCTGCAGGCGTCGAACTGCAGAGCGACACGGATTCCGAGGTCGCGGTTCACCTCGTAGCCCGGGCGTACGCCCAGGGGCCGACGGCAGGCGATTTCATCGAGAGTGCGCTGTCGGTGGTTCGTCGATTGGAAGGTGCGTTCACACTCGTCTTCACGCACGCCGATCACGCGGACACGATTGTTGCTGCACGCCGCTCCACGCCGCTCGTCGTCGGTGTCGGTGAGGGCGAGATGTTCCTCGGCTCCGACGTCGCTGCATTCATCGAGCACACACGCGATGCGGTTGAACTCGGACAGGATCAGGCAGTGGTGATCACCGCCGACAGCTATCGGATCTCCGACTTCGCGGGCAACGAGGCAGAGGGGCGCCCGTTCCGCATCGACTGGGATCTCGCGGCCGCCGAAAAGGGTGGCCACGATTACTTCATGCTCAAGGAGATCGAAGAGCAGCCGACTGCTGTCGCCGACACGCTCCTCGGCCACTTCGAAAACGGGAAGATCGTCCTCGACGAGCAGCGGTTGTCCGATCAGGAACTGCGTGACGTCGAGAAGGTGTTTGTCGTCGCCTGCGGTAGTGCTTACCATTCCGGTCTGTTGGCGAAGTACGCGATCGAGCATTGGACGCGTCTACCTGTCGAGGTCGAACTCGCAAGCGAATTCCGTTACCGCGACCCGGTTCTCGATCGTTCGACGCTTGTTGTCGCGATCTCGCAGTCGGGGGAGACGGCCGACACACTCGAAGCTGTCAAGCATGCCAAGGATCAGAAGGCGCGGGTTCTCGCGATCTGCAACACCAACGGTGCGCAGATCCCGCGTGAGGCCGACGCCGTCCTCTACACCCGGGCAGGACCGGAAATCGCGGTCGCGTCCACCAAGGCGTTCCTGGCACAGGTGACCGCGAATTACCTCGTCGGTTTGGCATTGGCGCAGGCGCGCGGCACCAAGTACCCGGATGAGGTCGCCCGCGAGTACGCCGACCTGGAAGCGATGCCCGCGTTGGTCAGCAAGGTACTCGAGACGGCAGAACCCGTGCGCGCGTTGGCGCGCCAGTTCGCGCACGCGTCGACCGTGCTGTTCCTTGGTCGCCACGTCGGCTATCCGGTTGCGCTCGAGGGTGCACTCAAGCTCAAAGAGCTTGCCTACATGCACGCCGAGGGCTTTGCCGCCGGTGAACTCAAGCACGGCCCGATCGCGCTGATCGAAGAGGGCCTGCCGGTCATCATCGTCATGCCGTCGCCGCAGGGTCGCGCTGTGCTTCACTCGAAGTTGGTGTCGAACATCCAGGAGATCAAGGCACGCGGTGCGACGACGATCGTCATCGCGGAGGAAGGCGACACCGTCGCAGCGGCGCATGCGGATCACCTGATCGAGATTCCGGCGTCACCGACTCTGCTGCAGCCGTTGCTGTCCACGGTTCCGTTGCAGATCTTTGCGGCCGAGGTTGCCGCGGCGCGCGGATACGACGTCGACAAGCCGCGTAACCTGGCGAAATCGGTTACGGTCGAGTAGCTTTCGCTAAAAACATGGGCCCCGCAGTCGAAAGACTGTGGGGCCCGGGTGCGTTACTGCGCTTGAACGACGACGGTTCCGCGCATCTCGGGATGAGGTGTGCAGGTGTAGTCGTACGTTCCGGGTTCGGTGAACGTGTAGGTATAGGTTCCCGATTTCTTGAGTGGGCTGCGGAGTTTGCCCTTGGCGTCACCGAGGCCGCTGACGTCGTGGGCCATTCCGTTGTCGTCGAACACCCACGTGACGGTGTCACCAACGCTCACGGTGATGGACGCGGGCGAGTACGCCATCCCGGAGATGGTCACCACGGGTCCGCTCGCCGTCGTTTCGGCCGCAGATGGTGTGGTGTCTGTGCTGGAACTGCACCCGACCAGACCGAGGGCGAGGACGAGTCCCGCGATTGCCGGGCGAAGACGTGATTTCATGGTTCCGAGGGTAGCGACGGCAACTGAAGGGTTCCGACATGCGTGGGTACTACACAGCCGATCAGGTGCGAGCAGCGGAGGCGCCGCTGCTCGACAAGCTGCCCGACGGGGTGCTGATGCGTCGAGCGGCCTACGGCCTTGCGCGAGTCGTCGCGGACGAATTACGTTCCCGTACAGGATCGGTCGCGCATCGGTCCGTGACGCTTCTGGTCGGTACGGGCGACAACGGCGGTGACGCCCTGTGGGCCGGTGCGTTGCTCCGCAAACGAGGTGTGAGTGTCAGGGCCGTCCTGCTCGACCCGGCCCGCGCTCATCGGGCGGGCCTCGACGCTCTTCTGAAGGCCGGTGGCCGAGTCGCCGCCGAAGTCGGGTCGCCAGATCTGGTGATCGACGGGATCGTCGGGATATCCGGGCACGGCGGTCTGCGGCCGAATGCAGCTGAGCTCGTCGGCCAAGTGGATGCGCCGATCGTGGCGGTCGATCTGCCGAGCGGCGTCGACGCGAACACCGGCGCAGTGGACGGTCCGTCGGTAAGCGCTGATGTGACGGTCACATTCGGTGCGCTCAAACCGGTACACATACTCGCGGCTCCGCTGTGTGGTCGTGTCGAACGCGTGGACATCGGACTGAGCGTCGGCGAACCGGAGTTCGGTTCACTCGATCCGGCCGAGGTCGGCGCTCTGTGGCCGGTACCTGGCCCAGAGGATGACAAGTACTCGCAGGGTGTGGTGGGCATCGTTGCGGGAAGTGAGCAGTATCCGGGCGCGGGCGTGCTCTGTACCGGCGCCGCGGTGACCGCGACCTCCGGCCTGGTCCGCTACGCCGGGCACGGAGCCGCAGAGGTGCTGTCCCGGTTCCCGGAGGTGATCGCCAGTGAGACGTTCGAGTCTGCGGGGCGGGTTCAAGCCTGGGTGGTCGGCCCCGGTATGGGTATCGACGACGCCGCTGCGCGACTTCTCGCGTCGGTACTCGCTACCGATGTACCCGTTGTTGTCGACGCGGACGGACTGACCCTGCTGGCTCAGCGTCCCGAACTTGTCGCAGCACGAACTGCGCCGACACTTCTGACGCCCCACGCCGGCGAGTTCGCACGATTCACACCACTCGGCGACGACAGAATCGCAGCCACGCGCGCTCTTGCCGAACGACTCGGAGTCACGGTTCTACTGAAGGGCCATACGACGGTGATCTCGGATCCGCGCGGTGAGGTCCTCGTCAACGACGCCGGCGGCTCCTGGGCGTCGACGGCAGGTTCGGGTGACATCCTCTCCGGCGTGATCGGCGCGTTGCTGGCTGCGGGTCTGAGCCCCCTCGAGGCCGGGGCCGTCGGCGCGCGGGCCCACGCGTTGGCTGCGAATATCGCCGCCGCCGGCGATCAGAGCGATGTCGCCGGAGCACCGATTTCGGCGTCACCCCTGCTGGGAGGACTACGCGAGTCGGTGCGTATGCTCCGCTCTTTTGCCCAGAACTGAGTATGTTCAAACCCGAACACGTGTCCGATCCTGTGTGGGTGGCAGGATTGTCGCCATGACGCTTGCCCAGGGAAGAGCACCGAAGGAGCCTGCAGAGGGGAAGTCGAGCCAGCTCGATACCGCAGTAGGGCCGCAGACTGAGGCAGTCGTAGATCTGGACGCTATCGCGCACAACGTGCGAGTCCTGCGTAAATTTGCCGGGGATGCAGCGATGATGGCGGTCATCAAGGCAGACGGATACAACCACGGCGCAGTTGCGGTCGCACGGACGGCACTGTCGGCCGGAGCCCGGGAACTCGGCGTCACCACCATCACCGAGGCATTGGTTCTTCGCGAGGCAGGCATCACCGCTCCCGTCTTGGCCTGGTTGCACGGAGTAGACGCCGATTTCGCGTCGGCGATCCGCTCCGACGTCGAGATCGGGGTCTCCTCGCCGCGACACCTGGCTGCTGTGGTCGACGCGGCCCGCGTTCTGGGACTACCGGCGACGGTGACGCTCAAGGTGGACACCGGTCTCAATCGCAACGGCGTATCGAGAACCGAGTGGCCGCAGATGCTCGACGACCTCGCCGCTGCCCGCGACGAGGGCACGATCCGGTTACGCGGAGTGTTCTCGCACCTTGCACACTCCGACGAGCCACATCATGACGTCATCGACATGCAGAAGCAGCGCCTGATCGACGCGGTTGCCGACGTCCGTGCCCACGGATTCGACCCCGAAGTTGTTCACCTTTCAAACTCGGCAGCGACGGTGACCCGCCCTGACCTGCGATTTGACATGGTTCGACCCGGAATCGCGATATATGGATTGTCTCCGGTGCCTGAACTCGGAGATTTCGGTTTACGACCGGCGATGACGCTGCGAGCGAAGGTGATTCTGGTGAAGAAGGTGGCTGCCGGAGAGGGCGTCTCCTACGGGCATCAGTGGGTCGCACCGCACGACACCACTCTTGCGCTGCTGCCCGTCGGCTACGCCGATGGCTTGTCTCGTTCACTGAGCGGCAAGTTCGAAGTGCAGTTGGGCGGTAAGCGTCGCCAGGCGGTCGGGCGGATCTGTATGGACCAGGTGCTGGTGGACCTGGGGCCGGACGGTGACGGAGTTCGCGAAGGTGACACCGCGATCTTCTTCGGGAACGGCGATCACGGCGAACCCAACGCGCAGGCCTGGGCCGACGTACTCGACACCATTCACTACGAGGTCGTGACCGGAATACGTGGACGCACTGTGCGTACGTACATCGGGGGAGAGACGTCATGAAGACTGCAGGAAAGATGAGCATTCTCGGTGGCCTGCTCAGCGCTGTGGCGCTCGGGTCGATGGCCGGCGTGAACGCATTCAAGACCGCGACGCGTCCGGGTCGCGAAATCTACGCCGACGAGGACTTCGACCTCATGACGCGCGACCGCAAGAGCACTGTGCGCACCGAGGACGGCGTCGAGCTGGCAGTCCGCGAAGTGGGACCGGACGACGCTCCGCTGACAGTCGTTTTCGTGCACGGATATTGCCTGAGTGCGCTGTCCTGGCATTTCCAGCGCCGCCAGCTCGAAGAGCGATGGGGCAACAAGGTTCGCATGGTGTTCTACGACCAGCGCGGACACGGAGATTCGGGTATGCCGCGCTCGAAGAGTTGTACGGTGTGGCAGCTCGGCCGCGACCTCGCGACCGTCGTCGAGGCCAAGGTACCGAAGGGGCCGATAGTTCTCGTCGGTCACTCGATGGGCGGCATGACGGTACTCGCGCTCGCCGGTCAGCGACCCGAATGGTTCGAGGGCCGAGTCATCGGTGTCGGGCTGGTCGCGACGACTGCGGCAGGACTGGCCGAGACCGGCCTGACCCGCAATCTGCAGAACCCGATCATCGACGGATTCCGGTTGGCAGTGCGCACCTCACCAGGAGTGGTTCAGCACGCTCGGGGCGCTGCGCGAGTACTGATCACGCCGATCTTGCGCGCGGCGTCGTACGGCACCGATGTCAGCCCGCGGCTGCATGAGCTGTCGGACGGCATGCTCGACCGGACCTCGGTTGTGACCATCGTGAATTTCCTGCGGACGTTGGAACTGCACGACGAGTCTGCGTCCTTAGAGGTCCTCGCGCACACACCGGCAGTCGTGATCTGCGGCGATCAAGACATGATGATTCCGTTCATCAGCTCCAAGCGTCTCGCTGCCGATCTCCCCGAATCGGAACTCGTGAGAGTTCACGGGGCCGGCCATCTGGTGCAGCTCGAGTTCCCGGCGATCGTCACGGACGCAATCGACAAGCTGGTGCAGCGTGCACAGGTCGAAGAGCGGTCCGATGTCGGCTGAGAACTCCACCGGACTTCCCGAATCCGGACAGATCACATTGGAAACGGCCGACGATACCGAGGCTTTCGGCCGACGATTGGCGGCGGGACTTGTTGCCGGCGACCTGGTGGTGCTCGACGGACCGCTCGGGGCAGGCAAGACGGCACTTACTCGCGGAATCGGAGCGGGCCTCGGGGTGCAGGGCCGGGTGACGTCCCCCACGTTTGTCATCGCGCGTGAGCATCGACCGGGCACCCGTCCCGGCGGCGGCGATCCCGTCGGCATGATTCACGTCGACGCATACCGACTGGGCGACAGCGGACCGCACGCACTCGACGAACTCGATGCTCTCGACCTCGACACAGACCTCACCGATGCAGTGGTGGTGGTCGAATGGGGTGGCGATGTCGTGGAAAGGCTCGTCGAACGGCACCTGCGAGTGCAGCTACATCGTGAACCCGAATCGGATGTGCGGACTGCGAGTTGGTCTTGGACGTCGTGAAACTGAGTTTCGTGTCACCGACGTCGTGAAACGGCGTTTCGTGTCACAGCCGTCGTGACCCTCCCGGGCCGGAAGTGGTTCTTCACGTGCGAGTACTCTGAGAAATCGTGCTTGTTCTCGCAATTGACACCTCCACTCCGGCAGTCACTGCCGGAGTCGTCTCCCTGTCGGCTTCGTCACCGGACACAGCGTCACAGGACACAGAGTCACAGAACACCGTGAAGACGCTTGCCGTGCGTGTCACGGTCAATCCTCGTGCGCACGCCGAGGTCTTGACTCCTCACGTCCTCGAATGCCTCGCCGAGGCAGGGCTCACGGCGGCAGAGTTGAACGCCGTCGTAGTGGGTGTCGGGCCTGGGCCGTACACAGGCTTGCGTGTCGGCATGGCGACTGGCGCTGCCTTCGGCGATGCTCTCGGTGTACCCGTGTACGGCGTCTGCAGCCTCGATGCCATCGCGGCTGCGGTACCGACCACGGAGAGCTTGCTCGTCGTGACCGACGCGAGGCGTCGCGAGATATATTGGGCGCGCTACGACGGCGGAGTGCGCGTCGAAGGACCGGCTGTGAATTCCGCCGGCGACGTTGATCCTTCGCCTTCGCCTTCGACGCTGATCGCCGGATCCGCTTCGCATGTGGACTTCTTCGATCTTCCCGTCGAACCGGCTGAGACGCCGTCACCGGCCGGGTTGGTGACAGTCGCTGCTCGCGAGATTCTGGCCGGATCGGTTCCGGCCCCGCTAGAGCCGCTGTACCTCCGACGCCCGGACGCGAAGACCCTCGCAGAACGTGGCAAGTGACAGAGCAGATGAAGTACAGCATCGAGCCGATGAACGTCGATGACGCCGAACGATGCGCCGAATTGGAACGCGCCTTGTTCGCGGGCGACGGACCATGGAGTGCGCAAGCCTTCGTCTCGGAGCTTGCGGGTGCACATAATCATTACTTCGTTGCCAGAGAACCCGACGGTCATGTCCTCGGCTACGCCGGAGTTGCCCTGTTGGGGGCGTCGCCGAACATGGAGGCCGAGGTTCACACCATCGGCACGGATCCTTCGGCTCAGCGGGTGGGAATCGGCGGCGCATTGCTCGATGCGCTTCTGACGCTGGCGGATTCACGGCAGTGCCCGGTGTTCCTGGAAGTGCGCACCGACAACGAACCTGCCATCGCGCTGTACCGGCGCGAAGGATTCGAGATCGTCGGAACACGAAAGAAGTACTACCAGCCCAGTGGGGCAGATGCGTACACGATGAGACGGCCCGCCGTGCTCGGTGTCCGCGAAATTGAGGAGCAGCAAGCATGATCGTCATGGGTGTCGAAAGCTCTTGCGACGAAACAGGTGTGGGTATCGTCCGCTGGAACGGTGACGGAACCTGCGAACTGTTGGCCGACGAGGTGGCATCGAGCGTGGATCAGCACGCCAGGTACGGGGGAGTGGTTCCCGAAGTGGCCTCGCGGGCTCACCTCGAGGCGATAGTGCCGACGATGCGCCGTGCCCTAGCTGCCGCCGGTATCGAGAAGCCCGACGCACTAGCCGTCACCATCGGACCCGGCCTGGCCGGCGCGCTGCTGGTCGGTGTCGCCGCCGCGAAAGCCTATGCGGCAGCATGGAACATCCCGTTCTATGCGGTCAATCATCTCGGCGGTCACGTCTCGGTGGACACTCTCGAGCACGGTCCGTTGCCCTCGTGCGTCGCATTGCTGGTCTCCGGTGGTCACACGCACCTGCTTCACGTCGAAGATCTGGGCAAGCCCATTGTCGAACTGGGCACGACCGTCGACGATGCCGCCGGCGAGGCCTTCGACAAGGTGGCCAGGCTGCTCGGACTCGGCTTTCCCGGTGGGCCGGCACTCGATGCTGCTGCGCAAGAGGGAGATCGGAACGCAATCGCCTTCCCTCGCGGCATGACGGGGCCGCGCGATTCGCGGCACGACTTCTCGTTCTCGGGACTCAAGACGTCCGTCGCGCGCTATGTCGAATCGAAAGAGCGCGCAGGCGAGACCTTTTCGATCCCGGACATCGCTGCCTCGTTCCAGGAAGCGGTTGCAGACGTCCTGACGATGAAGGCAGTGCGTGCAGCCGAGGACGTCGGGGTCGACACGTTGGTTCTCGGCGGCGGCGCCACGGCCAATTCGCGTATCCGCTCACTCGCTGAGCAGCGCTGCGCCGAAGCGGGCATCACGTTGCGCATTCCGAAACCTCGACTGTGCACGGACAACGGTGTGATGATCGCTTCGTTGGCCGCCCACCTGATCGGAAACGGCGCAGGCCCTTCGGAATTGAGTGTTGCGACGGACCCGGGGCTGTCGGTCTCAGTCAGCCAGTTGATGCGCTGAGAATCAGCCGACTGAGAATCAGCCGACGGGGGCCGGTTCCCGATCCGGTGTGATTGCGGGACCGTTTTCGGGCATCGACGTATTCGGTTCACTGGGCTTCGTCGTCGGATCACCACCGCCGGGGGTAGTGATTTCGGTTTCGGTGGAACCGGATCCAGGATTTTCCGGCGTCGTCGGGTTCTCGCCGCCGCTCTCACCCGGGCCGAGACCGCCGCCGGGGTTTGCCTCGGTCGGATCGACCGGGGGCGTCGCCTCGGTGTCCGGAAGCGTCGGCCACCACGCCGGTGGATCGGGCAGCGTGATTCCGGGGATGGTCGGCCAATTCGGAGTGGTCGTTGTCGTGGTCGGCGGCGTAGTTGTCGTCGAGGTGTCCGGGATCGGCGCAGGCGGAAGTGTGTACTGATGCGTTGTGTACGAGTGCGTGTCGTAAGGCTGTGAGTCGAACGGGGTTGTGGGATAACCGTACTGAGGGTACGTGCTGCCTGCTACCGAAGGCAGAGGATCGTGAGACGGAATGATCGTTGATCCGGTGCTCGGTGTCGCTTCGGGGCTCACCGTCGTCGTGGTTGACCCGGTTCCGACGGGCGAGACCGCGGTGTCGTCGGTCGGCACCAATTCCTTTGCGCCGTAGCCAAGTACCAGTCCGCCGACCACGAGCGCGCCGATCAAAGCTCCCGAGACCTTGGCGGTGGATCCGGAGCGCTGGTCACTTCCGGAGCCCAGCAGCGGGAAACGAATTGCGGTGATCGAATCTGCCAGGAGTGCAGCACCTTTGGTTGCCGCAGTCTCGGGCTCGACGATCTCGACCAGGGGGACATCGACGGCAGCGGCGACGGCGGACCGCACGGCTGGAATGTGTGCGCCACCGCCGATGAGTACGACGGCACCGACGGGCCGCGGTGAGCCGTTCACGACTTCACGGATGAAGGTGACGGCGCGCTCGATATCCGGGGCGATGATGGCCTCGAACTCGTCGCGCGTGATCGCCATCGCGTCGACCGGAAGGTCGATGGTCACCTTGGTGGCCGTGGACAGTTGCTCTTTGGCGACATGGCACCGGGCGGCAAGAAGTTCTGCGTCGGTATACCGGCGCAAGTGCCCTGGAGCCTTCTCCGTCACGAAGTCGACCAATGCCCGGTCGATTCCGGCCCCCGCGAGGGCGTCGATACGGTCGGAGTGCAGAACTTCACCGGTGTGGTCGACGACGGACACGGTCAGGCCCTGATCGCCGACGTCCACCTGAGCTGTGGCGTCGTACCGCTCAGTCTTCCCGGTCTCGGCAAGGTAAGCGTGTACGGCGGCAGGTTCGGGGATTGCACGGACCTGCTTCGGCGAGCGCGAGAGAGATGACCTGATGCTCGCGAGTTGATCGTCCGTGCGATAGCTGACACCGATCGAGCGCGGCGCCGCAGATCCGTCCGTTACCTGCGTCGTCATCAGCTTGATGGAAGCGCGGACGAGGTCGCCGACATTGGAATTGGCCTGATCGGCCGAGACGAATCGGGTCTCGGCAGGCACGGCTCCTGGCGCGTTTGTGCTGGTATCGGTGTCGACGAGGGCTGAATAGACACCGGAAGATCCAGTGGAAATTCCCAGTGAACAACTCATCGCGCACCTCCTCGCAGTCAATACCGGTCAATGTTCAATCGACCGCCGTTATATGAACGTTACAGAAGGTTCGTGAGGATTGCTCAGTGCTTTTCGTCTCCGTGACGCCCTTTTCGGACCGAAAGGGTGGTTTTACCTGCGAAATTGTCGATCATTGATTCATGCGGAAAAAAGGCGATTCTCCCCACATCGACCGGGTACGACGACGCGCGCTGATCCGTGGTGCAGTGCTTCGACCCACACTGACGGTGATCGCCTTCGGATTCGCATATTTCTTTCTGCCGTGGATCGATGTACATACCGCGAGTGCGATCTTCCTCTTGATCGGTGGAGGCGCCGCGGTACTTGCCGTGACCACCTGGCAGGTGTGGCGAATTCTGCGTTCCGATGTGCCTTCTCTGCAGGCGGTGGAAGCTGTGGCGGTGGTGATGCCGACGTACTTGTTGTTGGTGTCCATCACCTATTTTTCGGTCGAGCATGCAAGCCCTGGCAGTTTCACCGAACCGCTGTCGCGTATGGCGGCGCTGTACTTTTCGTTGTCCGTCTTCTCGACAGTCGGATTCGGCGACATCGCCGCGCAGACGGACCTTGCCAGGGGGCTCGTGAGCCTTCAGATCGTCTGCAATCTGGTGTTGATCGGATTCGGTGTTCGATTCGTCGTTGCCGCAGTGTCGTGGGCGAAAGCGCACCGCTCGCCTTCGAGCGGACCTGAAATCACCTAGGACACTGCGGCAATCGGAGTCATCGTCCGGTGTGAACCAACAATTCGACGTTCTGGTCGACGCCGGTACCCGTCAGCTTCGGGTCGCGGTGGATGTCGTTGAACGACAGTTCGCGGTACAGCGAGGCGAGTCCGGCTGCCGACTTGTCGCTGTAGTCGACGGAATTGGGGCTCTCCGCTTCGAAGAGCGTCGCAAGCAACGACACCGTTCCATCGTGGTTGTCCGCGATCTCGATGATGCGCCCGAGCTGCGGGTAGTCGATGTGAGAGGCGGTGTTGATCTCCCAGAAGCCCTGCTCGGGGGTCGCGCCGGGCCACGGGGTGATCTTGTTCTCGTGGGTGTGTCCGTTGACCCAGGCAAGTACGTTCGGGAAACGATGCAGCAAGTCGAGAAGCTGTGAACCGCGCAGGCGTGGCTCGAGGACGTTCTCGGGGTCGGGAATGAGATTGTCCATCGTGTCGCTCGTGTGATGACTGAACAGCACGAAATACGTGTCACCTCGCGACTCGGTGACGCGAGAGCCCGCGGCGTCGTAGTAGGTGCTGCTGCCGGCGCGCAGGGTGTTCTCGATCCACTGGAACTGAGCGGCGCCCAGCGAACCGTCGACAAGGCCCGCGCGGTTGGTGGAGTCCATGCTGATGCCGACGACGCCCGGTGCGATTTGGAACGAGTAGTAACCGATCCCGGTTTCGCCGGCGTCGGGGGCGAAACCGTGTCCGACGGGGCCGGGACCGGTGTGCGCGGGATCAAGATGTGCGGCGATGAACTGCCGGGGTGTGAACGGTGCGCGCGACGGGTCGGGGGTGACCTGGCGCGGCGGCGTCGTGAAGGCGGAAAGGATTCCGGGAATCGCACTGGGATCGAACTTGGTGGCGATGTCGATCTGCTTGGCCTGCTCCGGTGAACCGGGCACCTCGAACTTGAGAGAGCCTGTGTACATCGCTTCGAGCGGCGGGATGCCGCTGGGCACCGTGCCGGACACCGAATCGTCGTGATTGCCGAACACGCAATACCAAGGGGTGTTCAGGCCGGGGCTCGACACGGGAGTGAAAGCGGCACCGAAGAAATCGGGGATCTCGGGAAAACCGGCCTTCTTGTACATGTCGAGCATCGGTGACTCGGGGTTCCAGTAGAGATCGGCACCCGAGTTCTGCACACCCTCGTAGCGGTCCTTGGCGCCGGTGTTGGCAACGACGGTTCCACCATTGAGGGAGGTGAGGAACCAGTCGAGTTCGGCGAATTCCTTGTTGTCCGTGTTGTCGCCGGTGGTGACAACGGCATCGAAGGGTCGCGACGTGTGCGGGCCACTGCCGATCGAATTGACTCGTCGGACAAGTGAAATCAGCCCGTGCGCCGTCAGAGTCTCCTGTGGGCGGAACGCCGAGCCGGTGATCTGGTGGACGTACTCGAATCGCATGGGGGACTGGGCGTCGACGATGTGGACGTCGGTCAGCTGCACGAGCGAGGCGAGTGCGGTGCGGTGATCCTCGCGTCCTGACTTCGGCTCGGCCAACTCGCTGCGCACGATGTTCGCCCAACCCGGCCCGGCGGTGAGCTTGGTGTAGCCGCTGCTGCTGACGGGGGTGGACACGGACTCGAGAGTGGTGCCAGGACCTGACGTCGGAATGGTCGACGCGCCTGCATATTGCAGGCCCCACGGCTTGCCAAGGCTGACCGCGCCGACGGCGCCGAGTCCGGCGAAGGTCAGAAAACTACGGCGATTGATGTTCGTCACGAAGTGAACAATAGGTGAACGTGGTGGACGGTTGTCCTGTTTCGCTCTGGACGAAGAGAAAAATGCGCCCAGTCCTTGAGGGTTGGCACTCTCACGTATAGAGTGCCAATTGGCGCTGATCGAGTTCCGGCACCCGCGACGACGGGACTGCAGTGACGCGCCGTAAACGGCATACCCAAACAGCTGTCCGAGGATCGCCTCGGACGCACATACCCCAAAGTGGAGGGCTCATCGTGGCGAGCGTCAACATCAAGCCGCTCGAGGACAAGATCCTCGTCCAGGCCAACGAGGCTGAAACGACGACGGCTTCCGGCCTGGTCATTCCTGACACAGCCAAGGAAAAGCCCCAGGAGGGCACCGTCGTTGCAGTCGGCGAAGGCCGCGTCAACGAGCAGGGCAACCGCATCCCGGTCGACGTCAAGGAGGGTGACACGGTCATCTACTCCAAGTACGGCGGAACCGAGATCAAGTACGCCGGCCAGGAATACCTGATCCTGTCGGCACGCGACGTGCTGGCTGTCGTCTCCAAGTAAGACACACGTGATCCGCCCCGGAGTCCACACAGGATCCCGGGGCGGAATGCGTTCACGCCCCGAAGATTCAGGAGCTGACAGAACAGATGTCCAAGCAAATTGCGTTCAACGAGACCGCACGCCGCGCTCTCGAAGCCGGAGTCGACAAGCTTGCCGACGCCGTCAAGGTGACCTTGGGCCCGCGTGGACGCCACGTCGTGCTCGCCAAGGCATTCGGCGGCCCCACCGTCACCAACGACGGTGTGAGCATCGCCCGTGAGATCGAGCTCGAAGACCCCTTCGAGAACCTCGGCGCACAGCTCGTCAAGAGCGTCGCCACCAAGACCAACGATGTTGCCGGCGACGGCACCACCACCGCGACCGTCCTGGCCCAGGCCATTGTCCGCGGCGGACTCAAGAACATCGCAGCGGGCGCAAACCCGATGGCGCTCGGCGTCGGCATCAACGCCGCAGCCGACAAGGTCGTCGAGGAACTGCTCGCCGCAGCCACCCCCGTCGAGGGTGAGAAGTCGATCGCTCAGGTCGCCACCGTCTCCTCGCGTGACGAAGAGATCGGCAAGCTCGTCGGCGAGGCACTCACCCGTGTCGGAACCGACGGCGTTGTGACGGTCGAGGAATCCTCCACCGTTGCAACCGAACTCGTTGTCACCGAAGGCGTTCAGTTCGACAAGGGCTACCTCTCGCCATACTTCGTCACCGACATCGATGCGCAGAAGGCCGTCTACGAAGACGCGCTGATCCTGCTCTTCCGCGAGAAGATCAGCTCACTTCCCGATTTCCTGCCGCTGCTCGAGAAGGTTGCCGAATCCGGCAAGCCGCTCTTGATCATCGCCGAGGACATCGAGGGTGAAGTTCTCTCCACCCTGGTGGTCAACTCCATCCGCAAGACCATCAAGGCGGTCGCCGTCAAGGCGCCGTTCTTCGGTGATCGTCGCAAGGCATTCCTCGACGACCTCGCAGTCGTCACGGCAGGCACCGTCATCAACACCGACGTCGGTCTCTCCCTCAAGGAAGCCGGCCTCGAATTGCTCGGTGGCGCTCGCCGCGTTGTCGTCACCAAGGACGAGACGGTCATCGTCGACGGTGCAGGCACCGCTGACGAGATCGCGACCCGCGTTGCGCAGTTGCGTCGCGAGATCGAGAACACCGATTCGGATTGGGACCGCGAGAAGCTCGAAGAGCGTCTGGCGAAGCTGTCCGGCGGCGTGGCCGTCATCAAGGTCGGCGCAGCCACCGAAACCGAACTGAAGGAACGCAAGTTCCGCGTCGAGGATGCGGTCAACGCAGCCAAGGCAGCAGTTGCCGAAGGCATCGTCCCCGGTGGCGGATCGGCTCTCGTTCAGGCCGGTACAGCTCTGATCGGGAATCTCGGTCTGTCGGGCGACGAGGCCACCGGCGTAGCCGTGGTCCGTGAAGCCCTCAACGCTCCGTTGTTCTGGATCTCCAGCAACGCAGGCATCGACGGTTCCGTCGTTGTCAGCAAGGTCGCCGAGATGACCAAGGGCGAAGGCTTCAACGCCGCCACCCTCACCTACGGCAACCTGCTTGCCGACGGCGTCGTCGACCCGGTCAAGGTCACTCGCTCGGCAGTGGTCAACGCCGCTTCCGTCGCGCGCATGATCCTCACCACCGAGAGTGCCGTCGTCGAGAAGCCGACCGAGGAAGTTGCCGGCACCGGACACGGTCACAGCCACTGACTCGCTGCTCGTAGTTTCGACAAAGAAGAGATCCCCCACCGGATTCCGGTGGGGGATCTCTTCGTTCGTCTGGTGATCAGATGAGCGGGATCGTCGCGAACGGCTCGCTGGTCGGCTGCTGCGATCCGCCGGGAGGTTCGATCGTGAACGCTAACTTCGTGTTCGGGCCGATGCCGTCGAGCACCACCTGGGTAGTGGGTTTGACGTCGCCCGGAGCCATCGTCCCCATCGGGATCATCGTGGTGCTGTCGGTGTCGCCCGGCACCAGCCACATCTGGTAGACGGTATCCGGGCTCGGGGGAGTCACATCGTTCATCACGAGAACTGCCGCGTCTTCGGAGGGGGAGAACAGCGTCGTCGCACTACCGCCGCCCGGGATCTCACGCGTGGTGGCATGAACGTCAGGTGCTGCCATGATTTCGGACGCGGAGTTCTGCGGCGGTGTGTTGTCGGACAGCGTGCGTCCGATTCCGATGCCGCCGACCAGGATTGCGACTGCGGCGGCCGCGGCAAGCGCCATGGTCCACGGGCGTCGACGGTTACGGCGCTCGGCCAGCGAGATCGGGGCGTCGGCAGCAGCGGTCTGTCCCGAGATCGAGGCGAGGACGCTGCTGCGCAGTGACGGCGGGGGGTCGACGGCGTCGACGACGGTCATCGCAGCCATGGTTTCGGCGGTGAGTCGGACCTGGGCGTCGAATTCGGCTCGGGTCGCGGAGTCTGAAGCGGCGAGTCGTTTGTCGATCTCACGGCGCTCGTCGAGGTCCAACGCATCGATCGCGTAGGCGTACGCGTAGTCGATCAGCTCTTCGTCCATCTCACATCACCCCCAAACATCCACGTAGGCGCAGTAGTCCGTCGCGAATTCGCGACTTGATCGTGGGAATCGCCACGCCGAGATCTTCGGCGACCTCGCGGTACGTTCGGCCGCCGTAGTAAGCGAGAGTTACCGATTGGCGCTGAGTGTCCGTCAGTGTCTCGAGACAGTCGGTGACAGCACGATGCTCGTCTCTTCGTGTCACTTCGTCGCTGACGACGTCGAACTCGGGAGTCGCATTGGTGGTGTCGTAGAGAGCCTGTCGATCCGAACTCGACTGTTCGGAGCGGACGCGGTCCACCGCGCGGCGGTGAGCGAGCGTCAGGAGCCAGGCGAGTGCGGACCCCTTGGCCGGATCGAAACTGTCGGCTGATTTCCAGGCTTGGAGGTAGACCTCTTGGACTGCTTCCTCGGAGAAGCCTGGATCACGGAGTACACGCAGAACCATGCCGTAGACGCGGGAGCTGGTTCGGTCGTAGAACTCGGCGAAGGCGCCCTGGTCGCCGCCGGCAACGTTCGCGAGGATCACGGCCAGCTCGCGTGATTCCACGATTCGCGCGGTGCGGGCCGCAGAATTGTCCGTCGGGCATGAGCCGGCCGCATCCGACGCATGGTCTGGCTCGCTCACGAAGAGTTGTCTCGCTTCATCGCGTACAACCGTAGCGTGCATGTCCGGTTCTTTTCTCTAGGCCCGCCGTTGGCCGCTGTGCGCCTTTGTTAACCGCGGGGGTTGACAAAGGCGCACAGCAGGTGGGGACTACTGCGGCATCAGCACCGAATCGATGAGGTAGACGGTGGCGTTTGCGGTCTTGACTCCACCGCAGACGACGGTTGCGTCGTTGACCTTGATGTTGTCACCGGATCCGGTGACGGTGACTGTTCCGCCCTCGGCGGTGGGGTGAGTTCCGTCGATTGCGTCAGGGGCGATCTGGCCGGGAACCACGTGGTAGGTGAGGATCTTGGTCAGCGTGGCGCTGTCCGTCTTGAGGCTGTCGATCGTGGCGGGGTCGATCTTGGCGAATGCCGAGTCGATCGGTGCAAAGACGGTGAACTCGCCACCGTTGAGAGTGTCGACCAAGTTGACGTCCGGGTTGAGCTGGCCGGAGACCGCCGCGGTCAAGGTGGTGAGCAACGGATTGTTGGATGCCGCTGTGGCAACCGGATCCTGGGCCATTCCGCTGACCGATCCGGCGCCGCTCGGCACTGCAGCGGCGTAGTCGGCACAACCGGCACCGACCAGATCAGAAGCGGGCTCTGCCATCGCGCTGCTGGGAGACATGCTCGATCCCATGGGCGAAGACGTCATGGCGGCGCTCGAGGTGTCCGTCGACGAATCGTTGTCGTCGGAGGAGCAACCGACTACGCCGAAGACGGCGAAAGAGGCTGCTGCGGTGACTGCCAGAACTCGAGTAGAGGTGTTCATGGGTCTGCCTTCCTGAAGGGATGTGCTGAGGTGCACTGTCAGAAGGCATTCGGAGTCGGTTGTCGACAGGATGGGTCGGTGTCGGAAATTCTTTTCACGAACTGATGTCGGCATGCAAAAGCCCCCGAAAACTCTCGGGGGCCTTGTGCTCTCGACCTGCGTGTATCAGGACGCTATGCGAGTGGTGCGACGGTGGCGTGCGTGTAGTTCACGTTCGGTTTCCGACATTCCGCCCCAGATCCCGTACGGCTCGGCGACGGTCAGCGCGTGGCTACGGCACTGCATCAGCACCGGGCACTGACGGCACATTTCTTTTGCGCGGGTTTCGCGCTGGGCACGTGCTCTACCGCGTTCGCCATCGGGATGGAAGAACATCGAGGAGTCGACTCCGCGGCACAGACCGTGCATCTGCCAGTCCCAGATGTCTGCGTTGGGGCCTGGAAGGTGATTCGGTGCAGGCATGTTGACTCCTTACTGCAAGCTCGCGTTGATCAACGAGCGGACCAAGTTGCCCGGAGGTTATCCGGGCCTTCTGAATCGTTCACGCTTGCTAACCGTAAGGGTGCTGAGTAAATCGCGTCAATAGGCTCGTTCAGTGGTGATCGGCATATATCGAAATGCGAGAGTTAACGAAGTGTATATTTACATTTCCGGTCCTTCGTGCGTTGCCTTGCGCCGATGTTGGAATCGGGTCGATCGAGGTGCTGACCGGAAAGTCTGGCTGCTCGAGATGCGAAACCCACAGATCAGGGATATGTTTGCTGCTGACCGCCCGGCGGAATCACTCAGACATTCGGCTCGGTTTGCGTCATTTGTCCGATATTGAGCGGGTGGGGTTGTGCTCCATTTCGGGACTTAGTGCCCAAGTTTCAACTAGGACGTCTGTCCAATAAGTAATGCGCAGTTAACGTCACGGATATATGCCCGTTAAATATCATTACGAGTACATTTGGCAAATCTCAGTTGAATATCTGATTAACTCCGACAAACTTGCCTTTTCGCGTTTCTGTGCCACTTATGGCATCGGTCGGGCGCTTGTCTGCTGGGCTGCTGCGATGATCTACCTGTGTCGAGTCCTGAGCGCCCTGAAACAGCTGTACGATCCAAGACCCTCGAGTCCGCCGCATTCGGCGCGGATCCGGACCTCGACCGGCTCCCGGCGCCTGGCTCCACCCGGGATTGGTGGACAACGGCAGTGGTTCTGGGTGGTCAGGGGTACTACGCCAGAGCGCGGGCGGCCTTGGATGTCCTGGACCGGCGCACCGCGGGGTTCTCGACGCATTCGGATCGAGTCCTTGCCTCTCTGTCTGCCAGCACGAGAGCGTCGTTTCTTCGTCAAAGCGGACGCCATGCGCTCGCAGCCACGTGCGACGGGCGCGCACTCGCGATAGTCGACGGGCCGCCTGTCAACCCGGAGGCTGCCTGTGATGCGCTGACCGGTCTGGCTGCGGACTCCCTCGGCTGCGGCCGGCTTCCGCTGGGCTGGCGGCTGTTGGGGGAGTGTCGGCGTCGTCTCGACGACGGTGCTCTGGTTGTCGACGGTGGGCTGTGGCGGCAGGAAATTCGGATCCAATGGGTCTCGGCGGAACTGGCTCTGGCGGGAGGTGACTTCACGCGCGCCCGCAGACACGCAGAACGCGCCGTCGAATTGTCAGGGGAATCGGAGTCTGTCCGGCATCGCGTGAAGTCGGATCTCTTGCGCAGCGCCGCTCTGACCGGAACAGACCCAAGCGCGGCCGTGGAGTCGGCAGTGGATGTGCTCGCACGGTGTCAGCAGTACGGCCTGCTGCCCCTGGCCTGGGCGTCGTCGATGTTGATCGAGGGTGTGAGCGGCGGGGGGACCTCGCCGAGCGCCCGTGAGATCGGCGATCTGATTGCGAGCCGTGGTGGATCACTCCTACCTTTGTCGTAGCCGCCCCACCGAAGTCTCAGGTGAACATTCCAGACAGGGGTGATTCGATATCGCGACTGCTGGGCGGGCATGCGGAGACCAGCCGGTCCGGATGGTTACTCTTAGAGGGTTCCGCTGAGAGCGGGAGCACACCCGCTCGGGAGGTGCCACTGTAACGCCAGGATTTTCGCTGACGATGACAAATACGAGCGATGAGTTGGACACCGCGGTCGCCGCTGCTGCGCAGGGCGACCGTACAGCTCTAGCTTTGGTTCTGGAGAACATCCGACCGATGGTGGTGCGCTACTGCCGCGGTCGAGTGGGTGCGGCCGAGCGAGGACACCTGTCCGCTGACGACGTCGCACAGGAAGTGTGTCTGGCCGTGATGACCGCACTGCCGCGTTATCAAGACCAGGGACGCCCGTTCATGGCCTTTGTGTACGGAATTGCGGCACACAAGGTTGCGGACGCACATCGAAGTTCCGCCCGTAACAAGTCGGAGCCCGTTTCCGAAGTACCGGATGTAATAGCACTGGATGATGGTCCCGAACAGCGAGCACTCGATTCGGAGTCCAGCAGACAGATGCACCAACTGCTCGGCACACTTCCGGAGAAGCATCGAGAAATCTTGATACTTCGCCTGGTGGTCGGGATGTCGGCCGAGGAAACGGCCGTCGCCGTCGGTAGTACCGCCGGAGCTGTACGAGTCGCTCAGCACAGGGCGATCGCGAAACTGAAAAAAGAAGTAACGAAAGCAGGTGAGAGCTTTGGCTAGAGACGAGGGGCGTGACGCTTCGAATCTCGGTGATCTCGCCGACGACGGTACGCCAGTGGACTTGGCTGCGGTTCGGCGTGACGATGCGCTGATCGAATCCATTTCGAGTGGTGGACCGGTAGCAACCGATAGCACCGAACAGTACGAACTTGCGTTGATTCTCTCGCAATGGCGTGACGATGTCGTTGCGACTCCGATGCCCGAGGGTCCGTTGTTGGACGATGTCATCGCTGCGATCACAGCGACGCCGTCCGGCTTCTCCGATCGTCAGCGTTCACGTTCCCGTTCCCGATTGCGTGTGGTCCGCCCGATCGCCGCCGCCGCAGCTGTGGCAGCAGTGGTCTTCGGTGGCGCCACGGCGATGGCGTACGACGCCCAGCCCGGCGATGCTCTCTGGGGCGTCAAGCAGGTCGTCTTCACCGACGAGGCAAACTCGACGGTGGCGAAGATCGACACGACGTCCGAGCTGGAAAAGGCCGAACGCTTGTTGGCTGCCGGAGACATTCCCGCGGCAAAGATGGTGCTGGACAACGCAGCTCACCGTGCCGATGCGGTCAAGGACTCGCAGGACAAGACCGACCTCGTCGAGCGTTGGGGCAAGTTGATGACGCAGGTCCAGGAGACCACGTCACCCTTGGCGCCGCCCCCGACGAGTGGTCAGCCGGCTGCACCGTCGACTTTGAACACGGCGATTCCTGGCTCCTCGGTCAAGCCGGTCAGCCCACAGGGCCCGGGCGGACCGACGAGTTCGACCAAACCGGATCCGGGAGTACAGCTGCAGTCGCCGCCCACCTCGGTGTCCTCGGCACCGCCGACCTCGTTGCCGACAACAACCACGACTACAACGACCACCACCACGACAACGACGTCTCTGGCACCTGCCTCGTCGCCGTCCGGTGATTTCTCGTCACCCCCGCCCTGAGATCCCAGGCGTGAGATCCCAGCCCTGATCGGCATCGTTCCTATCTGAGTTCATACGAAAGTGGCCGACAAGCAATTGCTTGTCGGCCACTTTCGTATGACTTGGTGAGGTTTCGCTCAGCTGTCGAAACCGTCGCCGTGCATCGCCTCGTTCATCGACGCGTCGGCGTATCCACGGCAGTAGTCCCACGTGACATATGCCTCAGGCATCGGGTCGTAGGCAGGCTCGTGGGGGCGGACGGTTCCGTCCACGAGCAGCTGCAGCAGGTTTGCGCGCAGCATGTCCCAGTCGTGGTAGTGATCTTGTTGGCAGTCCTCGCAGCAGACTACGAGACCGCGGATACCGCGGTGAGCGAGGAGTGCCTCGTATACAGCGAGGTCAGCGAGATCCTCCTCGACCGCTTGGCGTTCGTGGGGGTCGAGTGGTTGGCCCGGCTCGATGGCATCGAGAGCCGCGGAGGGGTCAGCTGGGTCGCCGGCGAAGGGATCTGGCGGCAGACCGGGGGGCAGTTGATCACGCACAGCACCACGGTACGCAGGTCAGGGGGGTCAGCGCCACTTGTTACGCGTACCCGCAGCGTGGGTGGGATGGTTCGGACCTTTGAGTGAGCCGATACCATGGTGTGCAACGCCGGGAAAAGGTGCCAGGAATTTCTTTCTGTGCAGGCGCCTTCTATCCGATATCCAGCTTTCGTAATCCGTTTCGAGGCGACTGCTACAGCGGTCGCCCTGGGCGAATCTAGGTCCATGGAGGGTCCTGACCGCATGAGTAGTTCTGCAGGACATGTACACACCGGAGGAGACGACCCCAACAAGGTCGCGATGCTGGGACTGACATACGACGACGTGCTGCTGTTGCCTGCTGCGTCCGACGTCATCCCGAGCCAGGTCGACACGTCCAGTCAACTGACCCGCGACATCCGTCTGCGGATTCCGTTGGTCAGTTCTGCGATGGACACCGTCACCGAGTCGCGTATGGCAATCGCCATGGCACGCGCCGGCGGCATGGGTGTTCTGCACCGCAACTCGTCGGTTGAGGTCCAGGCAGGACAGGTCGAGACGGTCAAGCGTTCCGAGGCCGGCATGGTGACCGATCCCGTCACGTGCAAGCCGACCGACACGATGGGTGAGGTCGACGCGAAGTGCGCTCGTTTCCGCATCTCGGGTCTGCCGGTCACCGACGACGCCGGCCAGCTGGTTGGCATCGTCACGAACCGGGACATGCGCTTCGAGGTCGACCAGAACCGCCCGGTCGCGGAGATCATGACCAAGATGCCGCTGATCACCGCTCAGGAAGGCGTCACCGCTGACGTAGCACTGGGCCTTCTTCGTCGGCACAAGATCGAGAAGCTGCCGATCGTCGACGGCAACGGCAAGCTCACCGGTCTGATCACGGTCAAGGACTTCGTCAAGACCGAGCAGCATCCCGACGCCACCAAGGACCGTGACGGTCGACTGCTCGTCGGCGCTGCAGTCGGTGCAGGCGACGACGCCTTCCAGCGCGCGATGGCGCTCACCGATGCCGGTGTGGACGTACTCGTGGTTGACAGTGCGCACGGGCATTCCTCCAACGTTCTCGACATGATCGCCAAACTCAAGCGTGAACTGGGTGAGCGGGTTCAGATCATCGGTGGCAACGTCGCTACGCGCGCGGGTGCTCTGGCACTGGTCGAAGCCGGCGTCGATGCCGTCAAGGTCGGAGTCGGTCCTGGTTCCATCTGCACCACCCGCGTCATCGCCGGTGTCGGTGCCCCTCAGGTCACGGCCATCCTGGAAGCGGTCGCCGCGTGCAAGCCTCTCGGTGTGCCCGTCATCGCTGACGGTGGACTCCAGTTCTCCGGTGACATCGCGAAGGCACTCGCCGCGGGTGCGTCGACGGCCATGCTGGGTTCACTCCTGGCCGGTACCGCTGAATCGCCCGGCGAACTGATTCTGGTCGGCGGCAAGCAGTTCAAGAGCTACCGCGGCATGGGTTCGCTCGGCGCGATGCAGTCGCGTGGCGAGGCCAAGTCGTACTCCAAGGACCGGTACTTCCAGGACGACGTACTTTCCGAGGACAAGTTGGTTCCGGAAGGCATCGAAGGACGTGTTCCGTTCCGTGGCCCGCTCTCCCAGGTGACGCATCAGCTCACCGGTGGTCTGCGTGCTGCCATGGGTTACACGGGGTCGGCGACGATCGAGCACCTGCAGAACGCTCAGTTCGTCCAGATCACGGCGGCCGGTTTGAAGGAAAGCCATCCGCACGACATCACGATGACTGTCGAAGCACCCAACTACACCGCTCGTTAGCAACCAGTACACGAGAAAGGGGCGCGCGTGCGCGACCTCGTTGAGATTGGCATGGGTCGAACGGCCCGACGTACCTACGAGTTGGACGATGTGAACATCGTTCCCTCCCGGCGAACCCGTTCGTCGAAGGAGGTGTCGACTGCTTGGCAGCTCGACGCTTACAGGTTCGACATTCCAGTCCTCGCACATCCCACCGACGCGTTGGTCTCGCCGACCTTCGCGATCGAGCTGGGTAAGCGCGGCGGCCTCGGTGTCATCAACGGTGAAGGCCTGTGGGGCCGTCACCCCGATGTCGAGGAGAAGCTCCGGCGTCTCGTCGAGATCGCCGAGAAGGACGGTGGGGTCGACGCGGCCATCCGCTACTTGCAGGAGCTGCACGCGGCACCGCTGCAGGCGGGCCTTCTGGCTGCTGCGGTGGCGCAGGTCCGTGATTCGGGGGTCACCACTGCCGTTCGGGTCAGCCCGCAGAATGCGCGCGCACTGACGCCCGAGCTGATCAAGGCGGGAATCGACCTCCTGGTCGTCCACGGCACGATCATCTCGGCCGAGCACGTCGTGCACACCGAGCAGGAACCGCTCAACCTCAAGACGTTCATCTCGGAACTCGACGTTCCGGTTGTCGCGGGTGGGGTCAGTGACCACCGCACCGCGCTGCACCTGATGCGTACCGGCGCTGCCGGTGTCATCGTCGGGTACGGCTCCACCGAGGGTGCAACCACCACCGGTGAGGTATTGGGTATCGGTGTTCCGATGGCCACGGCCATTGCCGACGCTGCAGCAGCCAGGCGCGACTACCTCGACGAGACGGGTGGACGCTACGTCCACGTCATCGCCGACGGTGACATCGCAACTTCGGGTGATCTGGCGAAGGCCATCGCCTGCGGTGCCGACGCTGCCGTTCTGGGCACGCCGCTGGCCGTGTCCGCCGAGGCTCCGGGTGGCGGCTGGTACTGGCCGTCCGCTGCGGCTCATCCTTCGGTTCCGCGTGGAGCGCTTCTTCCGGTTTCCTACGGTGAGCGCCCGAGTCTGGACCAGGTCCTGAGCGGTCCGTCGGATGATCCGTACGGTTCGCTGAACTTCGTCGGTGGCCTCCGTCGGTCGATGGCCAAGGCGGGGTACTCCGACCTCAAGGAGTTCCAGAAGGTCGGGCTGACGGTCCGCGCGTAGTTTGTACCTTTCTGTGGCCCCGGTTCTTCGTGAACCGGGGCCACAGTTCGTTGTGCAGCACTTTCTTCCGTTCCTGATACTTACGGTTACGCTTATGGGGCCCCTTGTGGTGGTAGTCACAAGGGATAGGTGCATACTGGCGGGTAACTACGGTTCACGGTGGAGGTGTCCTGATGGGCAAGCAACGGGCAACGGACTACGACGTACTGATCGTCGGATCCGGGTTCGGCGGAAGCGTGAGCGCGCTTCGTCTCGTGGAGAAGGGCTACAAGGTCGGCGTCATCGAAGCCGGCCGACGGTATGCCGACGAAGATTTCGCGAAGACCAGTTGGGATCTCAAGAAGTTCCTCTGGGCTCCGAAGCTGGGTTGCTTCGGCATTCAGCGCGTGCACCTGTTGCGCGACTGCCTCATTCTCGCGGGAGCAGGCGTCGGCGGCGGGTCTCTGAACTACGCGAACACGCTTTACCAGCCTCCGGAGCCGTTCTTCCAGGACAAGCAGTGGGCGCACATCACCGACTGGCGCAGTGAACTCACGCCGTACTACGAGCAGGCTCAGAAGATGCTCGGCGTCGTCCAGAATCCGCACATGACGCCCGCTGACGAGATCATGAAGTCCGTCGCCGATGACATGGGTGTAGGCGACACGTTCATCCAGACGCCCGTCGGCGTCTACTTCGGTGAGCCGGGTAAGAAGGCGAAGGACCCGTACTTCGGCGGCGTCGGACCCGAGCGCACCGGTTGCATCGAGTGCGGCGAGTGCATGACAGGCTGCCGTCACGGAGCGAAGAACACTCTGCTCAAGAACTATCTGGGCCTTGCCGAGACAGCCGGCGCCGAGATCATTCCGATGACCACCGTGTCCGGGCTTCGTGAGGCTCGCGACGGTTCGTGGGACGTGTTCACCGAGCGAACCGGTGCATTCGGACGAAAGAACCGCCGCACCTACACGGCTGCGAACGTCATTCTCGCGGCCGGAACGTGGGGCACTCAGCATCTGCTCTTCGACATGAAGGACACCGGAGCGCTGCCCAAGCTCTCCGACAAGCTCGGCGAGCTGACTCGAACGAACTCCGAATCCATTGTCGGCGCAGGCAAGTACAAGGTCGATCCCGCACTCGACCTGACCCGCGGAGTGGCGATCACGTCGTCGTTCCACCCGAGCAGTGACACCCACATCGAGCCGGTCCGCTACGGCAAGGGATCCAACGCGATGGGCCTGTTGCAGACCTTGATGACGGACGGCGGCGGCAAGACGCCGCGATGGATCAAGTTCCTCGGTGTGGTCGCGAGGAATCCGTACCAGATGTTGCGCATGTTGACGGTCAAGGACTGGAGCGAGCGCACGATCATCGCGTTGGTCATGCAGAACCTCGACAACTCCATCACCACGTACACGAAGAAGGGCTTGTTCGGTCGACGCAAGGTCACCAGCAAGCAGGGCCACGGTCAGCCGAACCCGACGTGGATTCCGGAGGGCAACGAGGCGACGCGTCGAGTTGCCGCGAAGATCGACGGCGTCGCAGGCGGTACGTGGGGCGAGATCTTCAACGTTCCGCTGACGGCGCACTTCCTCGGCGGTTGCGCTATCGCGTCGGATTCCGATCACGGGGTGATCGATCCCTACCACCGCGTCTACGGCTACCCGACGCTCAGCGTCGTCGACGGCGCAGCGGTCTCGGCCAATCTCGGCGTGAATCCGTCGCTGACCATTGCCGCTCAGGCCGAGCGCTCGGCCTCGCTGTGGCCGAACAAGGGGGAGACGGACTTGCGTCCCGCCCAGGGCAGCGGCTACGAGCGTTTGGCTCCGATCGCACCCAAGTCGCCCGTGGTGCCGGCGTCGGCTCCGGCCGCGCTGGTTCTGCCGATCGTGAAGATCACCGGCGGCAAGACGGCTACCACAGTTCCGGTGGAGCCTGCAGCCGGATAGTTCACCGAGAACGGAAAAGGGGCGTGTCGTCGAAGATTCGACGGCACGCCCCTTTTGCAGTCTCAGATCGTCAGCCTCCTAGCGACCCGAACAGGGTGCCGAGGTCGAGGCTGCCGTTTCCGCCGCCGGGTCCGCCGTCCGTATCACCGGGGACGGTCAGGGTCTGCGGCGCGGATGCGGAGGACGTGTAGCCCGATGCGCCCACGAATTCGGCGGTGACACTGTAGGTCCCGGAGTTGTAGAACGTCGCCGGTACCGTTGCGACACCGTTGACCACGTCGACCGGTCCGCCGATGAGGGTGTCACCGACCTTGAACTGGACCTTGCCCGTGGCGCCGGACGGATCGACCGTTGCCTTGAGCGTCACGGGGGTGTTCTTCTGAACAGTTCCGACGGCGTCGAGAACCGTGGTCGTCTCGACGTCGGCCGGAGCCGGAGTCGTCACACTGACCGGGAATGCCGGGGCAGCGGACGGCGCGAATCCGGGTGAGCCCGTGAACTTCGCGACAACCTTGTGCGTTCCGGTCGAGGTGAAGGTGTACGGAGCGATGGCAACTCCGTCGGTTCCGACCGTGCCACTGACCGTTTCGGTGCCGTCGACGATGAAGTCGACGGTCCCGCCGGTACCCTGCGGATCGACCTTGGCCGTGAGGTTGACGTCCTGACCGACCTTCGCGGTCGACGGCGAAACCGTTGTGGTAGTGGTCACGGCGTCAGGCGGTGCATCGGTCGTGACGGTCACGATCTTGGCCGACGTCGACGTCGACGCCAGGAACCCGGGGGCTCCGCTGTAGCTCGCGGTGATGGAGTGCGGTCCGTCCTCGGTGAAGGTCGGGGAGATGCTGGCCGACCCTCCGGTTACCGGCACCGCGTCCTCGAGTGGATTGTCGCCGTCGAAGAACTGGACGGTTCCGCCGGTTGCGCCGCCACTGATGTTGGCTGACAGCGTGACCGGCGTTCCGTTCTTGGCGTTGGCCGGTCCGACGACCGTCGTGGTGGTTGCCTTGTCCGCCTCGATGATTCGCGTGGTGGCGAGGGGGCCTGCGCCGCTGTTGAGCGGGCCGTTTTCGGCGTCACGCGGGGTGCACCGCGTGGGCGCCCAGGCGGTGATGACCAGGGTGGCCTTGGGGAGGAACGTGAGGAAGTTGCGATCGTTGTTCCACGCTCCTGCGCTACCGCCGGTGCGTACCTTCATGGCTACCTCGCCCGAGTCGCCGGCCTTGAGAACTGCCTTGACCTGGGGGAGCTGGAACTGGGTGTATCCGTCGGCATTGTTGGAGCCGTCGACGTTCTTTCCGGTTGCCTTGACGACGATTCCGCCCTCGGAGCTGGTGCTGGAACTCGGGCTGTTTCCGATGACCTGGTTGTTTCCGGAGAGTCGCAGAATCGTCCCGTTGGGATCGACGTTGCCGTTCTCGTTGACGCGCAGGATGTTCGGCGCGACACCGCTGAGCCCTGCCGAAGTTCCGGGAACGATGGTGGCTTCCACCAAGGTGGCGTTCGCAGGAACGTCGACGTCGACCTTGATACGGGAGACGTTCTGGACGGTCGCCCCCGAAGCGGAGCCGGGAAAGGCGATGGGACCAGGTTGGATGGTGACCTCGAAGGTTTCACCGGCTCCGATGGATTCCGGTGCGTCGACGATGACCGAGCCGGACTGTGACTGCGTGGTCGGACCGGCGACAGCGGACGGGGTTGCCAGGCAACTCGTTCCGAAGGTTGTTGTCACCGGGGTCGCTGATGCGGGGATTCCCGCGAGGATGACGCCACTGGCGAGTGCCGTGGCGGCGATCGGCGCCGCGATGCGACGTCTGGAGTACACGAACATGGATTCTCCTGAGCTGGGTACGGGAGTGGTGTCCAAAGCTGATGTGGGGTACTAGCTTCCGAAGAGCGGGATGAGGCCGCCGAGTGAACCGGTGTCCACGCTTCCGGTGCCGCCGTCGGTCGGTGTGGTGCCGACCTGCACGACCGTCGGGCCGGAGACGGAGTTCTTCCAACCGGCGTCGCCGACGAAGTTGGCAGTGAGGCCGAACGTTCCCTCGTCGTCGAAGGTGTGCGTGAGCGTCGCGACTCCGTTGACGACGGCAACGGGTGCGCCGATGGGCGTCGAGCCGGACTTGAACTGGATCATTCCGTTTGCTGTCCCGGGTGCAACGGTGGCCTTGAGCTGCAATGCCTTTCCAACCTGAGCCGCGCCGCTGACGGTCAGGGACGTCGTGGTGTCGGCGCGAGCGGGTTCGGGATCGGTCACGTTCACCGTGAACGACGTGGACGTGGAGCCGATGAATCCGTTTCCGCCGGAGAACTCTGCCGTCACGGCTGCAGCGCCCGCTGATGCGAAGGTGTGCGGGAGGATCGCGACGCCGTCACCCGTGCCGACCGGTGCGGTACCGACCTCGGCGCCGTCGACCTTGAACGTCACGGTTCCGCTGCTCGGGATGGGGGAGACGGTGGCCGAGAGGTTGGTCGGTTCACCGACAACAGCGGTGAGTGGTTCGACAACTGTGGTCGTGGTTCCCCAGTCGGGATCGCTGACGTCGAGTTGGGTTGCGGTGGAGACGGAATCGCCGTAGCCGGCCTCGCCGGTGAACACTGCGGTGAAGCTGTGGGTGCCCGAAGCGTCGTAGCTGCGGGTCAGGGAAGCCGTTCCGTTGACAACAGCGACCGGTGCGCCGAGGTTGGTGTCGCCGTCTTTGAACTGCACCGTGCCCATGGCGTTTGCCGGTGTGACGACAGCGCTCACGGTGATGTTGTCACCTACCAGCGCGGCGTTCGGGGCCGAGATCGTGGTGGTGGTGTCCGCGGAGACGTCGACGGTCTGGACTCCGGAGGTCGAGCTGTGGAATCCCGGACCGGCGTTGTACGCAGCGGTGATGTCGTGGGCGCCGACGCTGTCGAAGGTGTGGGAGAGAGTGGCGCTACCGCCCGAGACCGGGACCGGTGACCCGATGTCGTTGCCGCCGTCCTTGAACTGGACGGTGCCCGTCGCGTCGGACGGCGCAACTGTCGCGGTCAGGTCGACCGGTGTGCCGACCTTCGCCGTTGCCGGAGCAACCAGTGTGGTTCCGGTGGTGACAGACGGGTCGACTACCTGGACGTTGACGTTGATCGGGTTGAGGCCCTGCTGTGTGCTGAAGGCGTTGACGTCGAAGAGCATGCCGCTGTCGTACGTCCCGAATGCTGTGCCGACAGGGACCGTGTAGGTCGCTTCCAGCGTGACGGGTTGGTTCTTCTTGACGACGAATCCACCGACCAGGAAGGTGCAGCCGCTCGAGCACTTCGCGGAGACTCCGCCATCTGATTCGTTGCTGATCGTGGCCCGCGTGGTCACACCCAGGTAGGTGGCCTTCGCGCTGCCCGGCACGAGGACGAATCCAGCAGGCGGGATGTCACGGATCTTCGCGATCGAACGTTCGATGCCGCTTTCGTTGTGCTTGATCTCGGTCTTGTATGTGACCGTGTCGCCTGGGTGAACTGCCGCGTTCCCGATGACGCTCTTCGTGAAGATCAGGTTGTCGGTCGTGCCGGTGAAGCTGGTCGGCGGGGCTTCGTCAGCAGTGGCCGGCGTGCCGAGGACTAGAAGTCCGGCGGCAGCCGTCACAGCCGCGACAGGTATGGCGAGTCGTCGTATGAATCGACGCACAGGTCCTCCTCGAGGTGAGCGCCGTTCGGCGGCGCCGGCCGTTTGCGATCGTGATCCTGATCACTTGACGGGCGAGATTACCTTTACTGGACGTTTGGTTCAGGCGAATCGGTCAAACGTCCAGAAAATTCACCCTTCGTCCATTTCGGGCCCTGGCCTGCGATGATGCCGCCGAATTGATTGCCGAAGCTAAGGTGCAGACGATTGAGGTGTCGTCGACCCGGACGATGGTCTAGATCGACCTGAGGTCGCCTCGTAGTTCTGAAGGTCAGGCTTTGTCGTGACGTACATCGCGCCTGCTCGGTCGAGGAGCGGACTGAGTCCATGCGTGCGCAGAAGCGCTGGCTGCGGCGATTAGACTGCACCTGTGGCAGATATCGAGCAGCAGAGACCAGTTCTTGTCGTCGACTTCGGAGCGCAGTACGCGCAGTTGATCGCACGGCGAGTTCGCGAAGCCAAGGTCTACTCGGAGGTGATTCCGCACACCACGACCGTCGAGGAGATCGTGGCCAAGAACCCCTTGGCTGTTGTGCTCTCGGGTGGGCCCTCGAGTGTCTACGCAGACGGTGCTCCCAAGCTTGATCCCGCACTTTTTGATCACGACATCCCGGTTTTCGGAATCTGCTACGGATTCCAGGCGATGGCAGGCGCCCTCGGCGGCACCGTTGCCGAGACCGGCACCCGCGAATACGGCCGTACCGACATTGCGGTATCCGGTGGATTGCTCCACGACGGCCTTCCCGCGACGCAGCCCGTATGGATGAGCCACGGCGACGCCGTTACCGAAGCGCCTTCCGGCTTCGAGGTGACCGCGACCAGTGATGGTGCTCCCGTCGCAGCGTTCGAGGACCGCGCCCGCAAGCTCGCCGGTGTGCAGTACCACCCGGAGGTTCTGCATTCACCGCACGGTCAGCAGGTCTTGAGCCGCTTCCTGCACGAGATCGCAGGCATCCCGGCGGCGTGGACGGCATCCAACATCGCCGACGCGCTGATCGAGCAGGTTCGCGAGCAGGTCGGAGACGGACACGCCATCTGTGGTCTGTCCGGTGGCGTCGACTCCGCTGTTGCCGCCGCGCTTGTTCAGCGCGCAATCGGCGACCGGTTGACATGCGTCTTCGTCGATCACGGTTTGATGCGCGCCGGTGAGCGCACACAGGTCGAGCAGGATTTTGTCGCGGCAACCGGCGCTCGCCTGATCACGGTGGATGCTGCCGACACCTTCATCGGTGAGCTGGCAGGCGTCACCGATCCCGAGACCAAGCGCAAGATCATCGGCCGCGAGTTCATTCGCAGCTTCGAAGGCGCAGTCAGTGATGTTCTGGGCGAGAACGCATCTCACGGTGCGACCGTCGACTTCCTCGTCCAGGGCACCCTGTACCCGGACGTCGTGGAGTCCGGCGGCGGCACGGGAACCGCAAACATCAAGAGCCACCACAACGTCGGCGGACTTCCGGAAGACCTGCAGTTCAAGTTGGTCGAACCGCTGCGTCTGCTGTTCAAGGACGAGGTCCGTGCAGTCGGACGCGAACTCGGCTTGCCGGAAGAGATCGTCGGGCGCCAGCCGTTCCCCGGCCCCGGGCTCGGTATCCGCATCATCGGTGAGGTCACCCGTGATCGCCTCGAGATCTTGCGTCAGGCAGATTCCATTGCGCGCGAAGAGCTTACGTCTGCAGGCCTGGACGGAACGATCTGGCAGTGCCCGGTGGTTCTCCTCGCCGACGTCCGAAGCGTGGGTGTGCAGGGCGACGGCCGTACGTACGGTCATCCGATCGTGCTGCGTCCGGTCTCCAGTGAAGACGCGATGACCGCGGACTGGACGCGTCTGCCTTACGAGACACTCGAGCGCATCTCGACTCGAATCACCAACGAGGTTGCGGACGTTAACCGGGTAGTCCTCGACGTGACGAGCAAGCCGCCGGGAACTATCGAGTGGGAGTAAAAACTACTGTGCGCCTTTTATTAACCCCCCGCGGTTAATAAAAGGCGCACAGTAGTTTTACTTGCGGTTGCGCCGATTCGGCAGAATCACCAGCAAGAGTCCTGCCACGACGGCGGCACCGACGAACAGCCAACGGAATTGAATGTTCGCTGCCGGCGCCAGGGAGAACGGCCCGACCAACGCCCACACACTGACCAGTAGTGCGGCCAGCCCGGCGATCAGCAGAAGTGCCGAGGGGCGCTTGGATTCTCGGGTGTCGTCCTGGTCTGTGGTCTCGTCGTAGTCGCTCATGATTGCGTCACTTTCAGACTGCCGAACGTGGCTTTGGCGTTGATGGTCAGGGTGGGAGAGTCCGGTGTCACCTCGCGGCCCTGATGTACCCCGCCGTCGAGGCAACCGGATCCGTCACCCATGACGACGGTGCAACTGTTCTTGACGTTGACGGTTGGTGGCACCATGACGGTGAACTCGCCGAACGACGCCGCGACGTCGATGGTCTTGTCCTCGGTGAACTCGACCCCGTTGAGGTCGAGAGTGAAGGTTCCGAAGGCTCCCGAGTACGACGGGTCCAACTCGGAAGCTGTTGCCGGAGTCCATCTTTGCTCACCCGAGGCGTCGAACTCTATGGGATAGACCAACGAGGCGAGAAGTACGAAACCCACGAGTGGTCCGGTGACGACCAGCAGGCCGTACCCCTTGCGGAAAAATGCCCCGAGGATCAGGCCGAGTGCGATGACGGCGAGTCCGACGGCACCGACTCGGCCGGGAGTGAACCAGTCGTTGCCGGTTGCGGCGCCCGCTGCCCCGGCGACGGCGGCGACGATGATTGCGAGTCCGAGGACCGTCAGTGTCCAACGCGAGCGACGCTTACGTGGAGGCAACGGAAGTAGCGGTGTCGCCTTGACTGCCGGATCCGGTAGATCCCAGGCGAACGGAGCAACGCCGAGTGGATCCCAGGACGGCGGCGTGATGACGGCCTCACCGATCACCTCGGTCGGATTGGTGCTGACCGAAGCGCTCGGGTCCTTCGCGAGGTTGATCGTCGGATGACCTGCCTGAGATTGTGGTGACTGCTGCGGCTGGTCGACCGGTCGTTCCTCGGGTACGTAGCTGTCGGGGAGTTTGGTGTAGGGCGTGTACACGGGAGGCTGATTGGGCGCGAAGTATCCGGGAGTGAACGGCCCAGGCGTGAATCCGGTGCCTGGATACGCGGTACCTGCGCCGACATACGGCGACGTGTTCTGCGGCAGCGCGGGCGGGACGGGCGCTCGCTGGTAGAGCAGCCACAGGCCACCGACCATCAGGATCAGCCCGATCAGTCCGGAACCGCCCAAACCGACGCCGACGGGGCCGACAGTCGTAGCAGCGATAGCGAGGGCCACCAACAAGACGATGGTCTTGGTACTGGAATCGGAACTGTGTCCGCGGCCCATCAACGACTGCGCGGGCGACGATCCGTCACCGGCGCGGGCAAGTACCAACCAGCCGGCGAGGTAGAGGAGGATGCCAGAGCCACCGAAAATGGTGGACGCGACAAACGCCACGCGTACGAGAACGGGGTCGATGCCGTACCGGTATCCGATTCCGGCGCATACCCCGGCCACGTGACCTTGTGCCGGCAGACGCACGGGGCGGGTCCGCCACAGATCCTGGATCTGTTCTTGGAAAGTCGGATTGTTCATGAATCAATCCTGGCTTCCGAGGCAGCCTCCGCGCATCAGGGCCAACCCTGATCTTTGTTGTGATCGCGGGTGAGGGTGGTGCCCTGATTCAGGGTTGGACCCTGATGTGTGTCTGCGTGGTTCGTGCCAGTATCGACTATGTGCAATATCTGTCAGATCCGCCCTACGTGAGCGGTCCCGCTCCCGGGTTTGCGGGAAGCCCGCCTGTCAACGGGGTACCGGTGCATGCCGTACCCATGAAGAAGGGCGTGCCCATTCCGGGTGCCGTTCCACTGCGAAAGCTGGAGCGGCGTTCCGGCGGTCGCATCGTCGCGGGCGTTGCGGGCGGTATCGCCGATCACCTCGGTATCGATGTCCTGAAAGTGCGCGTCGCCTTCACGATTCTTGCGGCGATGGCCGGATCCGGCATCGTCATTTACGGCGCCCTGTGGATCTTCACCTCCGCCGGCACGGACACGCAGAAGCCGTCCGCGGCCGAGCGGCAGCGGGCGTACGGCTTGATCGCACTCGGATTGGGCGGCGCAGCCGCGTTGTCCTGGTTGTTCAGCGGCACGGCGGGTTCGGTGCTCGCGCCGTTCTTCGTCGTCGCGATCGGTGCGGCCTTGGTGTGGCGCGAGTTCGACTCCGACGGCCCCCGTACCGTCATCGGCTTGCCGCAGCGGCCTACCGTTCTCACGTGGGCGCGGGTGGTCGGGGGAGCAACCTTGATCATCTTGGGTCTTGGCGTTGTCGTCCTTGCTCAGGTCGACCTCGAAGCACTGCGCTCGTCCCTGTTGGCTGTGGTTGTGACGCTAATCGGTGTCGGTTTGTTGACGGTGCCGCTGTGGCTGCGGATGTGGCGTGCTCTCGGCGCCGAGCGCGCGGCCCGCATTCGTAACGACGAGCGTGAAGAGATCGCATCGCATCTGCACGACTCCGTACTTCAGACCTTGGCGCTGATTCAGAAGCAGTCCGACAACCCGCAAGAGGTGGCGCGCCTGGCCCGCGGTCAGGAACGCGAGCTGCGCAAGTGGTTGTTCAGCGGCGGCGACATCGACCACACGAGCCTGACGGAAGGCCTGAAAATCATCGCCGGTGAAGTGGAGGACCAGCACGGCGTCACGGTCCGTCCCGTCACGGTCGGCGACGTACAACTCGAGGGCGAGGGTGTTGAGAACGGCCTGCCCAAGGAGGCATTCACCGCGCTCCTCGGTGCGACGCGTGAAGCTCTCGTGAACTCGGCAAAACACTCGGGGGAGAAGGAAATCAATCTGTTCGCCGAGGTCGAGGGCGACCAGGTCAGTGTGTTCGTTCGTGATCGCGGCGTCGGATTCGACGTCAATGCTGTGCCGGAGGATCGTCAGGGGTTGGCCAAGTCGATTCGTGGTCGAATCGAGCGGCGCGGTGGCCGCGTCGTGGTTCGATCCGACATCGGAAAGGGCACCGAAATCCGCGTGCACATGCCGCTCGGTGACTCTGCTCTAAAGTGGGACCAGACTGCTGACCGTGTCGACAACCCCGAGGAACAGCCCCAGTGACTTCGCTTGCGCCGCCCCCGTACCGCGTATTTCTTGTCGACGATCATGCAGTGTTCCGCTCCGGGGTGAGGGCCGAGCTCTCGCGCGAGACGGATATGGATGTCGTCGGTGAGGCCGGCGGCGTCGCGGAGGCAATCGCCGGTATCAACTCGACGAAGCCGCACGTCGTTCTGCTCGATGTCCACATGCCCGACGGTGGTGGAGTGGCAGTTCTGCGCGGAATCGATTCCGGCCCGGTGTGCCTGGCGCTCAGCGTTTCCGATGCCGCCGAAGACGTGATCGCGGTGATCCGCGGCGGTGCGCGCGGGTATGTGACCAAGACGATCTCGGGATCCGAACTCGCCGAGGGCGTACGGCGCGTTGCCGGTGGTGACGCAGTGTTCGGGCCGCGCCTTGCAGGTTTCGTGTTGGACTCCTTCACCGGACGCTCCAATGCACCCGAGCCACAACTCGATCCGGAACTCGACTCGCTCACTCCTCGAGAACTCGAAGTGCTCAGATTGCTGGCACGTGGATACACCTACCGTGAAATCGCCGAGGACCTGGTGATTTCCGTGAAGACCGTCGAGACTCACGCTTCGAATGTCCTGCGAAAGACTCAGCAGTCCAATCGTAATGCGCTGACGCGTTGGGCACATCGCCGCCAGATCGACTGAATTTCCGCGCACCCTTTCGCGATTGCGTGTGAAGGCGCACCATGGACCGATGACGGAACCACTGGCGCTCGCGTCGAAGCGTGGGCGTTGGGTTGTCGCCGCTACCGTTCTCGGCTCGAGCATGGCTCTCCTCGACGGCACCGTCGTCAACATTGCTCTGCCGCATATCGGTGAAGACTTGGGTTCCGGTGTCGCCGGACTGCAGTGGACGCTCAGCGGATACACCTTGGCGTTGGCGTCGCTGATACTCCTCGGTGGTGCCCTTGGCGATCGGTGGGGTCGGCGACGGATATTCGTGTGGGGGACGGTCTGGTTCGCGGTCGCGTCGTTGCTGTGCGGAATTGCACCTGACATCACGTTTCTGGTGATTGCGCGGATCCTGCAGGGAGTGGGAGCGGCGCTCTTGACGCCTGGCAGCCTTGCCATCATCTCCGCATCTCTTCGCGAGGAGGACCGCGGCGCGGCCATCGGTTTGTGGTCGGGTTTGGGTGGTGTCGCCGGCGCTGTCGGTCCGCTTTTCGGTGGTTGGCTGGTGGAAGTGGCGGGATGGCGATCGGTGTTCCTGCTCAACATTCCGTTGGCAATCGTCGTGGTGTGGGCAGCGGTGCGCCACGTGCCGGAGAGCCGCGACCCGCATCCGCCCGAGCACCTGGACGTGGTCGGATCTGCCTGCGCAGTAGTCGGTCTCGGCGCGCTGACGTACGGACTGATCGAAGTCAACCCGATAGTCGGGCTGGTCGGGGTGCTCGCGCTGTGCCTGTTCGTTGTGGTGGAACGTCGATCGCCGAGTGCGTTGGTGCCACCTTCCCTGTTTCGTTCGCGGATGTTCGTCGCGGCCAATCTGGTGACTCTCGCGGTCTATGCGGCGCTTGGCGGTGTGTTCTTCCTGCTCGTGCTGCAACTGCAATTGGTTGCCGGGTACTCGCCGGTGGCAGTCGGGGTCGCAACCGTGCCGATCACCTTGGCGCTCTTGCTGTTGTCGTCGAGAGCGGGAAGCTACGCCCAGACCCACGGACCGCGATTGCCGATGACGGTCGGGCCGGCCGTTGCCGCGGTGGGGTTGGTGCTGATGACGCGAATCGGCCCGGAAGCGTCGTACCTGACCGTCGTGTTGCCGGGAGTTCTGGTGTTCGGGCTCGGCCTTGCGGTGATGGTGGCGCCGTTGACCGCCGCGGTGCTCGGCTCGGTGCCGGTGGAGCAGTCGGGAATTGCGTCCGGTGTGAACAATGCCGTTGCCCGCACGAGCCAACTTCTTGCCGTTGCAGCTTTGCCTGCGCTCGTGGGTATCGACGCCGAGAGCCTGGTCGATCCGACGAGTTTCTCCGACGGTTTCCGGTACGCGATGTACATCTGTGTGGCGCTGCTGTTGGTCGGTGCGGTGATCGCCGCAACGCTGATCCGCACTCCGACGGTAGAGCCTGTTGAGGAAGCGGATTCGGTTGCCTGCAAGCCGCATTGCGATCTGACGGGACCAGCAGTGCAACCGAATCCGATGAGGGACTAGACGCTGATGTCGCGATCTCGGCTGGGCACCAAGGGGATTGCCGCGGCGGGAAACGCTGCGACTATCGCGAAGGCGAGCGGGTAGCCGACTGCGCCGATCAGCGCACCGACCACCGGGCCTACTGCTGACGCGGCGATGAACTGCCCGGTGTTCTGTGCGCCCAACGCTTTTCCTTGCCATTTCGGCCCGGCAGCCTCGGCGACGGATGTGAACGCCAACCCGTTGTCGGCGACGCTGACGGTGGTTGCCAACAGCAGGATCAATGCCGGAACACCCCATGGCGCTGCGTCGGCTGCTGCCATTGCCAACATGACCGCAGATGCAGAAACCGCTACCAACCGCAGTGGGCCAACTCTGCTTCCGGCGCGATCACTCCAGATGCCGACAACGATGCGTCCGAGCGCACCCACGAACTGGGAGATCCCGATCAGGAGACCCGCGGGCGCAGCGTCCCATCCTTGCTCGCTGATCAGCCAGACCAGACCGAATGTCGAAAGGGTGAACTGGGGAAATACCAGCAGTGCCGAGACGACGTGGATGCGCCAGAGGAACCAGTTCGAGCGATAGGGGTTGACCGTTTCGACTGGGATATCTGTGGGCCGCGCCGCCGGCCTCGGGGGATTGATCAATGCGACGGCACAGATCAGGGCGAGAACGCCGTTGATAGCCACCGACAGTCCGACGGCCGAACCGATCCCGACGTTTGCAGCGAGAGTCGGGATGGTCAGCGACGCAATGGTCACGCCCAAGGGCTGGGACATCTGCCGGATACCCATGGCGAGGCCGCGCCGATCCTTGGGGAACCAGCCGACCACAACACGTCCGCTGGCAGCGTTGGTGCTCGCCGCTGCCATTCCGCCCAGCAGGAACGCGATCCCGAGGAGGGCGTAGTTGTCGGTGGTGGTTGCAGCCAGCGCAGTGATCGCCGTCAGGGCGAGCCCGATGGAGATGACCCATTTCTCGCCGAATCTGTCAGCCATCGCTCCCCACGCCACGAGCGTGAGAACCATACCGAAGGTGGGTGCAGCGGCCAGGGTTCCGGCCTGCGTCAACGAGAGACCGTGCTCGGAATGCAGCAGCGGGATGAGGAAGGCGGGGGTGCTGACGAAGACGGTGCCTGCTGCCTGGGCCGCGACGCCGATTCCGAGCATCGTCCACGCCTTCGGGGAGACTGCCGTCTTTTTCAACCGCGACGCCTGCGTCATGGTGCCCTCCGATTTCTACGCTGTTCGACGGTGCCCAGGCTACGCGCGCAGTTTCACATGTTGAAACTAAAATCCCACTATTTGGTCGAATGTGGGCGTGCTGGGTTGCGACGTGCCCACCCCTTTTCGAGCGAACGGTACGACGATCGCCTTGGGTGCGCTGAAAGGTACGTTCGCTCGGGAAGGGGCTCAGCGACGGGGCAGGCGAACCGTGAAGACCGTGCGACCATCCACCTGGTCGACGCCGATGGTGCCGCCGTGCAAGTGCACGTTCTCGACGGCAAGGGAGAGTCCGAGTCCGCTGCCCTCGCTGCGCCCGCGCGCGGTGTCGACCTTGTAGAACCGCCGGAAGATCGCCTGCCGATCTTCCGGTGAGATGCCGGGGCCGTGGTCGACGACGGTGATGACGGAGAAACCGGGTTCGACGCTCAACTCGACGCGAACCGGGGGCGCTCCGTGGCGCAGTGCGTTACCGACGAGGTTGGCGACGACTATGTCGATTCGACGCGAATCCACTCTGGCACTGACATTTTCAAGTGCGCGGAGTTCGACGGTTTCGATCCAACCGCGGCTCTCGAGTGTGCGCTCGGTCAATTCGACGAGGTCGACGTCGTCGAGGACGAGGTGCGCTTGCTGAGAATCGTGGCGAGACATTTCGATGAGGTCTTCGACCAGTCGAGTGAGTTTGCCGATCTCGCTGCTCACGATGCGAGCGGCAGCAGCGGTGTCGGGCGGAAGATTGGGGATCTCTTCACGGAGGATTTCGCTGACCGGAACCAATGCGGCCAGCGGCGTTCGAAGCTCGTGGGAGACGTCGGCGACAAACCTTCTCGACTGCTCTTCCGACTCTTCCAGGCCTCGGATGACCGCTTCGTTGCGAGCGACCATGTTGTTGAACGTTGTTGTGACCTGGGCGAGTTCGGCTACTCCGTCTTCGGGGAGCCGGACGCTCAGGTCGCCGTCGGCGGCGCGGGCGGCGGCTTCGTCCAGGCGTTTGAGCGGACGGACAAGGGTCGACGCGATCCATAGCCCGAGCAGGCCGCTCACCAACACGCCAGCGGCGAGAGTGAGGCCGACAGCTCGAAGCAGGTCGTCGAACTTGTCCTGCACTCCTACCAGCGGCCGGATGGTGACGGCTTTGACCAGTGTCTCGTTGTCGTATCCGTCGTCTGCAGTCATGTCCATGACATTGACCGACATTCCCAACATGATGCGCTGGGAGTCGAGTCTCTCGAAGCGGATCAGTTTGGGACTGTCCAAACCGTCGTCGAAGCTGGGTGGGATCGTTGCCGCATCCACGGATCCTTGACGGATGACTTCACCGTCGACGATCAGCGTCATGTCGGACTGGAAGATCTGTTGGAGGTTGTCAGGTGTCAACCCGTCTACCGGCGTTCCGTTGCTGTATTGCAGTTCGTCCCGAAATTGTGCCGTTGCCACGTCCTGAGCGTTGGAATAGATCCACGACCGCGCCATGAACGAGACGACGCCTGCGGTTGCCCCGGCGATGATCACGACGATTGCGATGAACACGAGCACGAGCCTGGTCCGCAGACCGTCGACCTGAAGCCAGGTCGGTCTCATCGGGCTGGGCTGGTGTTGAAGCGATACCCGAACCCGCGCACCGTTTCGATCACGGTCGGTGCGGCTGGGTCGTCCTCGATCTTTCCGCGCAGTCGCTGCACTGCTGCATCGACGATTCGGGAGTCGCCCAGGTATTCCTGGTCCCAGGCTGCGGACAACAACTGCCTGCGGCTGAGAACCTGTCCGGGGTTTTCGGTCAGCGCCAGTATCAGTCGGAGTTCGGTCGGGGTCAGGGTCAGCAGTGTCCCGGCTTTGCGTACCTGCAATGACGACCGATCCAATTCCAGGTCGCCGAACGTCTCTGCACCCGGAGCCACATCTGGACGCGTCGTTGCGGGTGCGGAGCGCCGCACGACGGCTTTGATCCGAGCGTCGAGGACACGCGGACTGGCTGGTTTGACGACGTAGTCGTCGGCACCGGCCTCGAGGCCGGCAACGGTGTCGATGTCGTCGGATCTGGCGGTCAAGATGATGATCGGGATCGAACTGCGCGTACGGATGCGTCGACAGATCTCGTAACCGTCGGCTCCCGGCAGTCCGAGGTCGAGAAGGACGAGGTCCGTGGCGCCCAGGGCGTCGTCGAAATCGCCGTTACCGTCGGGGCGATGGCTGACGTTGTGCCCGAGTCGGTTCAGTCCCAACGTGATTGCCTCGGCCACGGCTGGATCGTCTTCTATGAAAAGAATGCTCACCATGAGCTCACCTTGGACTCGCCATGATCAGGGGCCTTCTGCGGTCGGAGGAATCTCGGTCAGCCAAGGGTACAGGGGTCACACTCGCGAGAGTCGCTCGTTGCCTGAGTCTGCCAGCACCGGATGCCGTGCGACGCTGGTGTTCAACGGGAATGCCGACACAGCGAGGGTGTAGCAGCCGACGAGCAGTAGCGCACCGATCACGTCACTCGGCCGGTGCCATTGCAGCACGACTACCGAGATCGCGGTTCCGATGGTGACCAACGCACCGTTGACCGCAACGACCGCCCGCCACCTCGAGGGTGTGACGATCACGATCGCGCAGACCAGAGCAGCGATGGCCGTCAAAGTGCCGCTGGGGAAGGAATTGTGCATCACCAGACCGTTCAGGTCCGGTCGGTCCAGCGATTGTTTGAGAACCCAGGCCGTCGTGATGGGACCGAGGGTCACGACGACGACGCGTAAAGCTAGCGCAATCGGGTTGTTGCGCAATGTGATCATGAGCGCCACGAGCACTCCTCCCACTATCAGTATCGGGGTGACGAGGCCGATGAATTCGGAGGAGAACACGCTGAGGCGTGCGGAGGTGGCCGCGCCCACCATGAGTTGTTGGTCGACGATCTGACCACCGGTGGTGTTGACCGCTAATTCGAATTCGACGACTCCGAGGATCAAGAGTGCCAGTGCGGCAATCAATCTCGCTGGTTTGACTCGTGTCATGATCAGCCTTCCGCTCTCTCGTCCGAAGGGTTGCTCAGTTGTGGCGGACATTCCCCGCCGGGAGTGGTTGCCAATTCGAAATGCCACATCTCGTTTGCATAGGTCTGGCAGAGGCCGTAATCGCTGCCGTGCTGTATGAGCCAGTCGTCGGCGTCTGTCGGTCCGATGTCGACGGCTTGTCCGCTGACATGCTTCGACAGACTCGGGGAGTGCACCCACTTGGACGCTTCGTCCACGCTGCCGTACTTGACGACGGCTTCGTCGAACAGTCGCTGTTGGTATGCCGCGGACCGCCAACCCGACGTGACGTGCATGTCCACTCCGGATGCCTGTGCGTCGGCCGCTGCCGACTGGAGCGCCGCGAGCAGTGCGGAATCGAGACGGGCCAGCGCGGGCACATGAGTGTCCTGCACGCTGATGCCGTCCTCGATCTCGCCGCCTGAAGGTCCTGAATCAGGCTGAGTGGCAAGGTAGTTACCGCTCTTCGGCTGTGCTTCTTCTGTGTACGAGCACGCGCTGAGCGTGACCGCACCGAGCACGACTGCACCGAGGGTGACGAAGCGGATGATTCCGCGGTGGCTGGGCATATATCAGAGACTGCTCGGTCAGTGTCACCGGCAGATGGTCACCGTTCGTCGGCGGTGTCACGGTCTGCAACAGCTCTGTAACAGGACGGAACGGGGCTGGTGAGCGTGCGCTATGCGGGGCGCGGGATCGATGCGAAAGTCGAGAGTTCGAACCACGAAGGCAAGCTACGACGCAACGCTGTCGGCCCCGAAATGATGACGTCACCGGACCGTATTGCGTCCGACCAGGTCAGGTTACCGCGCCAGATCTCGGTCATCGGTCGCAACCCCGCAGAGACCGACACTGCAACGTCGAAACCTGGATCGATATCGCACATGTCCACCTCGCCGGAATTGATGACGAGCCACCAGTTCCGCGAATGTCCAGGCACTCCGGAGAACGCGAAGTGCACCACGGTCTTGCCGTCGGGCACCACGGAATGATCCACCCGGCGATGCATGTCCCACAGCAGCAGTTTCGGATCCAGATCTTCGTCGCCCAGCTCGCCGATCCATCTGGTGCCCCAGATGCCGAGAGCTTCGACCACAGGACGCAGTTCGCGGCCGGCGTCCGTCAGACGATAGCTGACGACGTAGTCGGTTTCTTCTCGCTCCACGATGCCGGCGACCGCGAGCTGGTGAAGCCGGGTCGAGAGCAGTGTCGGTGACATTCGAGGGAGCCCGCGGCGGAGATCGTTGAAATGCTCGCTTCCCATGATCAGTTCGCGGAGGAGAAGCAGTGTCCACCGCTCGTCGAGTAGCTCCATCGCCTTGGCAACGGGGCAGAACTGGTGGTACGAGGACCCCATCTCTCGATCGTAGGCCTCCGCGGTGCTCCGGTACAGATTTCGTACTGGAGAGGAGCGAACCGACGTCGTAGCGTCGAAGTAACGGCATCAACGTTGTTGGGCTCCGAGTACGAAAAATATTGAAGGAGAACGGTAATGAGTGAATCAACGGGAACGCTCGGGCTGGACCGGGAGCTGAAGGCCAAGCATCGCGCAATGTGGGGTCTCGGTAACTATCCGGCGGTGGCGACGCAGGTCATCGCGGAACTCGGACCTGTATTGGTACGTGAATGCGGCGTGCAGAAAGGAGATCGGGTGCTCGACGTCGCGGCGGGGTCCGGCAATGCGGCGATCCCGGCGGCTGCGCTGGGTGCGCAGGTGATCGCCACCGACCTGGCTCCCGAACTATTCGTGGCAGGAAAGGAGGCCGCGGCGCTCGCGGGTGTCGAACTCGATTGGCAGGAGGCCGATGCCGAGGCTCTTCCCTTCGGCGACAACGAGTTCGACGTGGTGCTCTCGTGCGTCGGTGTGATGTTTGCCCCGCACCATCAGCTCGCCGCGGACGAATTTCTGCGAGTATGCCGATCCGGCGGAAAGATCGGAGTGCTGAGTTGGACTCCGACGGGATTCATTGGCGAGATGTTCAAAACGATGAAGCCGTATGCGCCGCCGCCACCGCCCGGCACCCAGCCGGCGCCGTTGTGGGGCGACGAGAACCATGTTCGTGATCTGCTCGGTGATGTCGACGCCAGGACAGACGTACTGCGTGTGGCGGCATTCAGCGGACCGGAAGATTTCCGTGATTTCTTCAAGAAGAATTACGGACCGACCATCGCGGTGTACCGGAACATCGGCGACGATCCTGCCCGAACGCAGGCGCTGGACCGAGACCTGCTCGAGTTGGCGAAAAAGTACGGTGGCGGAAGTGAGCCGTTCGTGATGGAGTGGGAGTATCTGCTTCTCACCGCGACACCCGATGAGGGAGATGCATGATGACGACGGTCGAGTTCGCGCCGCTGAAATCTGCGATCACAGGTTCTGTGTTCAGCCCCCGAGATCCGGAGTACGACGACGCCAGGTCGATCTGGAACGGCCAGATCGATCATCGGCCTGCGGTGATCGCCCGGTGCCGGTCGGCGTCGGATGTGTCTGTGGCACTTGCATTTGCCAGAGCGCATTCGTTGGAGGTTTCGGTCAGAGGTGGCGGGCATTCCTACCGCGGCACGTCGGTGTGTGAAGGCGGTGTGATGATCGATCTCAGTGCGATCAACGTAGTAACCGTCGCCCCGTCAGCGAAGCGAGCCAGGGTCGGCGGAGGTGCGACGATTGCCGACCTCGACACGGCGACGCAGGAACACGGGTTGGCGGTGACCGGCGGTGTGATCAGTGATACCGGCGTCGGTGGCCTGACGCTCGGTGGTGGCATGGGGTGGTTGACCCGCACGCTCGGCCTGGCGATCGACAATCTGGTGTCGGCAGAGGTGGTGCTCGCCGACGGTTCGATCGTGCGAGCCTCCGAGGACGATCACAGCGACTTGTTCTGGGCTCTGCGCGGCGGCGGCGGGAACTTCGGAGTGGTCACCGAATTCGAGTACCGTCTGAGCGAGATCGGTCCGGAAGTGCATCTGGGACTGTTCTTCTGGGGGATGGAGGACGGGCCGGCAGCGCTTCGTCTGTGCCGCGAGGTGGTGCCTGCCCTGCCGGGAAACGCCGGTGCAATGGTTGCGGTCGGTTTGTCCGCACCGCCGGCACCGTTTGTCCCGGATCAGTTTCACCTGCTTCCCGGATACGCGTTACTGGTAGCCGGTTTCGGATCGGAAGAGGAACACTCGAATGCGATTGCGCCGATTCGAGACGGGGTGCCGACGCTTTTCGAATTCGTCACCCCGATCCCGTACACCGGTTTGCAATCGATGCTCGACGACTCGGAACCGTGGGGTGCGTACGCCTACGAGAAGGCTTTGGACCTGGTGGATTTCTCCGACGACGTGATCGATGTTCTGACCGAACAAGCGGGCAGGAAATCGTCGCCGATGTCGTTCATGCCGATCTTTCCGCTGCAGGGAGCTTTCACTTCCGTCGGAGAGGACGAGACTGCGTTCGGTGGTTCTCGCACACCACATTACGTGTGCAACATGACGGCGACGGCCACTGATGCCGGAACGCTGGAATTGGACCGATCGTGGGTGCGTGAGACCTGGGAAGCGTTGCGTCCGTTTTCTTCCAATCAAGGTGGGTACGTCAACTTCATGACCGATGTCGACGAGGACCGAGTGCGAGCCTCCTACGGCGCGGCGAAGTATGCGCGATTGTCCGCAGTCAAGGCGAAGTACGACCCGGACAACGTGTTTCACCTCAACGCAAATATTCTGCCTGCGTAAAGCGTGCAGTCAGAGTGTGAACACCTGTCAGACCGTGAATACCAGGATGACGACGATCAGCGCGGCCAAGATGATGACGGCAACCATGCCGGTCATGGCGAGGGGAGCCCAGGCCACTACCTTGTCGCGGGTGCTGGCATCGGCGGGTCCGGTCGGTATCCGCGGCGGCCAGGAGAACATGTCCATCGGACTGGGAACGTTCCGCAGTGGCGTGTTCTGTTGCACTGCAGGAAGTCCCGTGATCGTGGATCCGGTCAGGCGATTGCGGCGGTGTGGGTCGGCAAGTTGTGTGGTCCGGTGAGCCCAGGCCGGCACGGCGCCCTCGGACGAGTAGACGGGAGCGTCGATCAACTGCTCGATCGTGCCGCCGCCCGTCGCGGCTGCAGCGAGCGCGTCGCGTGCCTGAGCCATAGTCGGCCGTCGGGTGGGGTCCGGCTCGAGGAGCTGAAGGAGAACGTCGGTGAGCGGTCCGGACTTGGTGGGTCGGTAGATCTCGGCCTTGGCGACACGATGCAGGAGGGCGATGGCGTCCGAGTCGATGCCGAAGGGCGGCTGGCCCTCGATCACCGTGTAGAGCGTCGACCCGAGTGAGAAGACGTCGCTGGCCTCGGTGGGGTCGTCGCCGCGGGCAACTTCGGGCGCGAAGTACGCGGGAGTGCCGGTGATGACCTCGTCCTGGGTGTCGGATACGTCGCTCTTCGCGCGGGCGATGCCGAAGTCGCTGATCTTGACGGTGCCGAGGGACTTGCCTCGGTCTGCGATCAGGATGTTGCCGGGTTTGATGTCGCGGTGGACGATGCCGGCGGCGTGCGCTTCGGTGAGTGCCGCAGCGATCTGGGCGCCGATCTGCGCGACTTCGAGTGGTGGCAACGTATCGGCCAGGTTCATGGCCTGGGCGAGGCTGCGGGCCGGGAAGTACTCCATGACCAACCAGGGTTCGCCGGACTCGATCGCGACGTCGTACATGGCGATGGAGTGGGGATGGGTGAGCTTTGCGGCGTTCCTGCCCTCGCGCAATGTGCGTTCGCGGACCTCTTCGGCCGTTTCGGTGTCGAGGCCTTCCGTGCTTGTGACCTGTTTCACCGCGACGTCACGGCTGAGGAGCGTGTCGCGGGCCAGCCAGACGGCGCCCATCCCTCCGTCGCCGATCTTGGAGCGGAGTCGGTACCGCCCCGCCAGCAGGTATTCGGGCCCGATGCCCCTCCCGGTCTGCTCCTGAGCTGTCACATCTCAAGGTTAATGGATTGATGCCACTGTGACGCTCGAGGCTCCTGTGAACTGGGTTTTTGGCTCTGCTTGACGTGTCGGGGGTGACACGGTTTACTGAAAACAGTTCGAAAATATGTTCGAAATTGCTGTTCGTTGGATGCATGTCAAACCCGACTTCCCCGCGGTTTGCCGGCTGGTTATGGATTGCGACCAGTGAGTTTTTTCCGGTGTTCCGGAGGATGGGGATGACCGAGGTGACCGAGTTGGTAGAGCTGTCGGCAGATGCGGCGGGGTTGTTCCGTCAGGATCGGCTGGCACAGCTCCGCCGACAGATCGCGTCCATTCCGTCTCGGGGCGATACGTCGTTCTCCGGACCGAGTGTGTCTGTTACCGGTGTGTCCGTTACTGGTGTTTCCGGGACAAGTGCAGCAGCGTCCGAGAGTGTTGCGGACAGGGACAGGCCGGTCGTGGACCGCGCGCACAAGGCTGGTGTTCTCCCGGTGCCGGAAGGTATCGGGGCATTGTTGCCGCAGGGCGGTTTGGTACGCGGAACCGTGGTGTCTGTCGACGGCGCGGCATCCTTGCTTTTGGGATTGGTCGCGTCGGTGACGGCGTCCGGAGGGCATGTTGCAGTCATCGGGCAGCCTCGACTGGGATTGCTGGCGGCGTACGAGATGGGTGCGCAACTGGAACGTCTGGCACTCATTCCGGCGCCTGGGCCGGATCCGGTCGAGATCGCCGCTGTGCTGCTCGACGGTATGGATCTGGTGATTCTGGGATTGGCGGGTGCATCGGTATCCCCGTCGCGTGCGCGGGCGGTAGTGGCACGCGCTCGGAGCAAGGGCTCGACTCTTGTTGTCACCGAAGGTCACTGGGACGGAGCCGAGGTTCGGTTGGACGCTCGGGTTCATGGTTACGGTGGGTTCGGTCAGGGCCGGGAGTTGGGCCGTGGTCGGCTCAGTTCCCTGAGCCTCGCGGTTCGTGCACGGGGGCGCTCGTTCCAGCCCCGGACCACGCGCCTGGACATCTGCAGTGCAGCCGGGCGGGTCGAATGGGTGCCTTCCCAGCCGGTGGAGGCTGTGTCGGAGCAGGCTGTGTCGGAGCAGGTGGTGTCGTCGCAGGTGGTGTCACTGTGAGCAGAGTTCTGGCGTTGTGGTGCCCGGACTGGCCGGCGGTGGCAGCGGCAGCGCTTGCCGATCTTCCGGCAACACATCCCGTCGCGGTTACCTCGGGTAATCGGGTGATCGCATGTTCGGCGACGGCCCGCGCGGAGGGAGTTCGCCGAGGACTGCGTCGACGCGAGTCGCAGGCCCGCTGCCCGGAACTGTATGTGGCGACGGCAGATCCAGAACGCGACGCCAGATTGTTCGAGCCGGTCGCCGCGGCCATCGATGCGGTGGCACCGGGCGTCGAGGTACTCCGTCCTGGTTTGTTGGTGCTCAGTGCGCGAGGTGTCAGTCGGTACTTCGGTTCGGAGGAAGCCGCGGCGGAACGATTGGTGGATCAGGCATCTGCTGCGGGCGTCGAGAGTCAGGTGGGTGTGGCGGATCAGCTGTCCACGGCGGTCATTGCCGCGCGCCGGGCAGCGCTGGTGCCGCCGGGGGAGGGAGCACGGTTTCTGGCGCCGCTACCCATGCCGGAGTTGGCGGCCGAGCCCAGCCTCTCTGCGCCGCATCGCGGGGAGTTGGTGGATCTGCTGCGCAGGCTCGGTATCAAGACCATCGGTGCTTTCGCAGATCTACCGGCAGTGGACGTCGCTTCGCGTTTCGGTGCCGATGCGGTGCTCGCGCATCGTGCGGCGCGCGGTGAGCCCGAGCGGCCACCGTCGGCGCGGACGCTTCCGCCGGATCTGGAAGTGGAGCAGCACTACGATCCGTCGATCGAGCGGGTGGATGCCGCAGCGTTTGCCGGGCGTGCCTTGGCAAGTCTGCTGCACGACAAGCTGTCCGCCGCCGCGGTGGCGTGTACGCGTCTGTCGATTTCGGCCAGCACGGGCAACGGTGAAAATCTTTCTCGGACTTGGCGTTGCGCCGAACCTCTGACACCGGAGGGAACGGCCGATCGAGTGCGTTGGCAACTGGACGGCTGGCTCACTGGGCGCAGTGAGACCCGGCCGACTGCAGGCATAGCGGTGTTGCGTCTGGAACCGGTGGAGGTGGTCAGTGCCGGTGCCTTGCAGTTGGGGCTGTGGGGCGGTGTCGGCGACGAGGAGGAGCGGGCCAGGCGAGCATTGGTGCGCGTGCAAGGTCTTCTGGGCGGCGAATCGGTTCAGGTCGGTGTCCTGAGCGGTGGTCGAGGGCCCTCGGAGCGAATTACCCTGTTGCCCTTGGGTGACGAGCGGGTAGCTGCCCATGATCCGACAGCCCCGTGGCCTGGTCGTCTGCCGCAGCCGTCTCCGGGGTCGATCTTCGTCGACAATCCCAAGGTATGGCTGGGGGATGTGGCCGGCAACGCCGTGTACGTCACTGAGCGCGGTGTCTTCAGCTCGCAGCCGGGAAGGCTGAAGTGGGGGAGCAAGGAATGGGCAGTGCAGGGATGGGCCGGGCCCTGGCCGGTGGACGAGCGATGGTGGGACGCAGCCTCGGCGCGCACGGCCGCGCGGGCTCAGGTGCTGTTGGAGGAATCGCGTGCGTTGCTGATGATCTGTGAAGGCGGTGGATGGTCGGTGGAGGGTGTGTACGAATGAACTCACGGGTGTAGCCAGCTGTACCTGAATGGTCGAGTCGACTGTACGAACAGTAGGGGCACTGGCGCCATCGTACTGACGCCGTCGGGCACCTAGCGTTGATGACATTCAAAAACTCACTGTTGCAATGATTCTCGTCGTTGCAACTCTTCGCGAGGAGTGTCATGAAAACGGCGGATCGAGCTGACGTTTCCGGAACCGATCGACTTCACTACCAGCCGGTGGAGCTACGCGACGCGCAACTTCTGGCGTACGACGAAGCCGGCGAAGGCCGGATCGTGGAGGTGTTCGGCGATGTCGCCACAGCTGAGCACATCGTCATCTTCGTGCCAGGCAACGACAACGGACTGGGAAACTACTTCGACGAGAACCGTCCGACAGGACCACGCGCGAGCGGATGGACACTGGGAAGGATGCTCCGAACGCTCGGGCCGAACGACCGCGTCGTGGTGATCGTATGGGTCGGTTATCGGACGCCGTGGGGATTCCTCGAGTCGTTCTCTCGGACACTTGCAGAACGCGGTGCGATAGATCTGGCGCGGTTGACTCGTATCCTGCCGCGTTCGGCGCATGTCACGCTCGTCGGACACAGCTACGGGGCGGTGGTGTGTGGACTCGCTCTCCCGTCGGCGCGGGCGGACGATTGCGTGGTGCTGGGCAGTCCGGGGATGGGTACCAGTTCGCGCGAGGACCTGTGCTTTGCCGGAAATCTCTGGGCTGCGCTTGGTCCGTCGGACTGGATCCGGTATTTCCCACGCGTGAAGATCGGCCGCCTCGGGCACGGCCCGTCGCCAGTTCGGGCGCAGCACGGAGCCATAGTTTTCGACACCGGCGCCATTCGAGGGCATTGCGGATACTTCGCCGATGCAAGCGAGTCGCTGCGCAACATCGCGAGGATCGGGCTCGCACGCTACGACGAGATCACGAGACCAGGGGAGTTGCCGCCTCGGCTGACCGCGTCAGCAATCCGCGAGGACAGGTCTATCCTGGGAACTCGTGAGTGTCGCTAACGTACGAAGTGCCGGCGGGGTCCAGATCAGCTACCGCGATTCCGGCGCGCATCCCAGTGTGGCCGATCTGCCTCCGGTAGTTCTCGTGCACGGGATGGGCGGCGACAGCGGTACCTGGGACAAGTTCGCGCGGACCTTGCGTTCGCGCAACCGACGAGTCGTCTCGGTCGATCTTCGCGGCCACGGCCGGAGCGCTCGGGCGTCGTCGTACCTGTTCGACGAGTTCGCGGACGACGTCATGGACGTGTGTGATCATCTCGAACTCGATCAGGTGGATCTGGTCGGCCATTCGCTCGGCGGGCACGCGGCGTCGTTGATCGCTCAGAAACGTCCCACTGTGGTGCGGAAGTTGGTCATCGAGGAAGCGCCGTTGCCACTACGCGCAGGTGACCCGGAACAGGTGTTCGCGAGGAAATTGCCGAGTGTGCCAGAACTGTGGCACGCCACAACAAGTTTGGTGCGACATCCGCGAGCCGCGCTGACGTTCGATCGCTCGATGACGCGGTCCGCGCTCGAGCAGTTCCGCCGACCGGATCCGCAGTGGTGGGATCGCTTGCCACTCATCGAGGCCGACATGTTGTTCCTGCGTGGAGGTCTGGGCGGGATGGTGGACCCAGTTCGCCTCGACGCTGTTGCGGCCACTGTCGCGCGCTGCGAATTGGTCTCCTTCCGCACCGGCCACAGTGTCCACCGCGACGGGCATCGCCAATTCGAATCCGTTGTGTTGCCGTTCATTTCCTGAAAGTGGAATATCCGATCAGTTCCGGGGACAACCCATCCACAACGCGTGCGGCACCGAATGTACTTCCATGCACACCAACGGCAACGACTGGTCCGCACACGAATACGTCGACGCGGTAGCACGATCCGTTCACGGTGAGACAGTTCGATGGCCGCAGGGTCCGAGCACGGATGCGGTGATCGTTCTCCCCGTTCATGCCCGAAACCATCCGGGGAAGAACGCAGTTCTGCTCTGGAATCACGACTTCGGTTGGTCGTGGGGCGTCGAGGAGGCTGATGTGCGAAGGACGATTTCGATAGTCGACACTCTCGGCATCGGACGGACACCCGATCCGCTGCGCTGTGCGGATCGGGTAATCGAGCTGATCAGCGCTCAGGCAGTTTGCTCGAGCATGTGTAGCGAACACTGATTCGGTCAACTCTGGGGCGACAACGGCTCCGAGAGGACGACGCCCGTGAATCCAGAGAACGTTCCAGCCTCGCATTGTCATTCACTGCCGCGCCGGACGTTCCTTGGTGGCGTCGGTGCTCTTGTCCTCGCCGGAGTGGCAGACGTCGCAACCGGCGCGGTGAGCGCGGCGTCGGCACACGCAGCGCCCGCCGATCGGTTTCCACAGAAACCCAACATCGTTGTCATCATCACCGATCAGGAACGCCGGCCGATGTACTGGCCGCAGGGCTGGGCTGATCAGAACCTGCCCAACCGCAAGAGGATTGCCGATCACGGGCTGACGTTCGACCAGGCGGTGTGCAACACCGCGATGTGCTCGCCGAGTCGCAGTACGTTCTTCACCGGCCTTTACCCCGCGCAGCACGGGGTCACGAGAACGCTCACCGAAGGCGGCACTGTTTCACCCACCGAGCCACAGTTGCAGGTCTCCGAACAGAACATGGCAAAGCTGCTGGCGTCGGCCGGCTACAACGTCCAGTACCGGGGGAAATGGCATCTGAGCAAAGGCGTCGACGGCGGTGATCCGACAAGTGAGGACGTGGCGGGATTCGGCTTCGAAGGGTGGATTCCGCCGGACGCTGGCCAGGACACCAATCCAGATCATTTCGGCGGCGGGTGCGCAGACCACGACCGCCGTGTTGCCGAGGAGGCAGTCGATTTTCTCTCCGGACCAGCAGTCACGTCCGGACAGCCCTGGGCGCTGATCGTCTCGTTCGTGAACCCACACGATGTCCTCGCGTACCCCCAGACCTGGAATGCGATGAACGGAACGTGCGACAACTACGGATCGGACGCACCAGGCGCCTTCGAGCAAGGTATCGACCTGCCGCCCACCTTCGACGAGATCCTGGCGCTCAATCACAAACCGACGGCACAGGTTCAGTCGGAATTGCTACTTGCAGCCGGGCTCGGGCCGTTGCTCGGGCCTGATCAGGCACGCAACTACATCAACTTCTACGCCTACATGCACAAGGTGGTCGACGAACACATCGGCAGCGTGCTCGACGCGATCGAAGCCACCCCGCAGATGCTCGACGACACGGTAATCGTTCGGATGTCCGACCACGGGGAGATGGGGATGAGCCACGGAGGTTTGCGGCAGAAGGTGTTCAACGCCTACGAGGAAACGCTGCGCGTTCCACTGGTCATCAGCAACCCCTTGCTGTTTCCCGAGCCCGTTCGCACCGACGCCCTGGCGTCGCTGATCGACGTGATGCCCACGCTCGCCACTCTCGCCCAAGCGCCCGCGCGTGAATCGTGGAACTTCTTGGGCACTGATCTGACGCCGGTCATCGTCGACGCTGCCGCCTACCCGCAAAGTCCCAGCGCACAGGTTCAGGACACGATCCTGTTCACCTACGACGATCAGAACTGCGCAACGCCCGACGGTCAGAACATCGTCACGCAGCCTAATCACATTCGGTGCATACGTGAGAGTCGATGGAAGTACACGATGTACTTCGATCCGGCGGGAGTTGCTGCGCCGCAATACGAACTCTACGACTTACAGGCCGACCCCTTGGAACTGAACAATCTAGCCAATCCGCTCAATATCGGCTCGTATCGGCCGGATCTGGCGGCTCAGATGAACGCCAAGCTCTTCGCAGTGATGGAGACCAAGGGCGTTTCTCTGAAGGAATAGATCGAATTTCGCCAAAACTGATTCACGTTTCAGTTCTGCGGGCATGCTGATGGGGCATCTGTCTTCGGTTCGGGAAGAAGGAATGTCATGACTGTCACCTCGCCGGGGCGAGAAGGTTTCAATACTCTTCGGTCGGGAGGGTTGAACTGGGATTCGTTCCCACTCCGATTGTTCACCAAGGGAAATGCCAAATTCTGGAACCCAACCGACCTCGATTTTTCCCAGGATGCCCGCGACTGGCAGGAGCTGACCAGCGAGCAACAGCGCAGCGCCACCTTCCTGTGCGCGCAGTTCATTGCCGGTGAAGAAGCCGTCACCGAAGACATTCAACCGTTCATGAAAGCGATGTCGACCGAGGGCAGGTTCGGCGACGAGATGTACTTGACGCAGTTCTGTTTCGAGGAAGCCAAGCACACCCAGGTATTTCGGCTGTGGATGGACGAAGTGGGATTGACCAGTGACCTGCATTCCTACGTCGCTGACAATCCGTACTACCGGCAACTGTTCTACGAGGAGCTGCCGTCGTCGCTACGCATTCTCGAGACGGATCCCAGCCCGGTCAACCAGGTGCGTGCCAGTGTCACGTACAACCACGTCATCGAGGGCAGTCTGGCGTTGACGGGCTACTACGCCTGGCAGAAAGTCTGTGCGACGCGCGGAATACTGCCTGGCATGCAGCAATTGGTGCGAAAAATCGGTGACGACGAACGACGGCACATGGCTTGGGGGACGTTCACCTGCCGAAGGCACGTCGCCGCCGACGATCACAACTGGGACGTCGTCCAGCAGCGGATGGGTGAACTCATGCCCATGGCGCTCGGAATGATCAACTGGGTCAACGATCAATTCGAGGTGCAGCCGTTCGGTTTGGACAATCAGGAGTTCCTCGAGTATGCCGCAGACCGTGCGCAGCGCCGACTTTCGGCGATCGAGTCTGCGCGCGGGCGCGACGTCGCCGAGATCGACCTCGACTATTCGCCGGAGACTCTCGAGGAAAAGTTCGGGGCAGAAGATGCCGCTGCGATGAGTGAGGCGGCCGGCTGAAATCGAGTTCTATTGGGGCCAAGCCGAGTTCTGGATGACCTCGACAAAATCGATGTGCCGAAATCCCGGTACAAAATGTTCGAGCACGTCGCCGTTGACCGTTCCGAACGTGCTCTCGGGACGGTGCTTGAAACCGTCGGTGAACGCCTTCAAGATCTGATTCTTGAAATCCGGGCGGGGGTGGGCCGCGGTGACGGCGTCGATGTCGGCCCGGTCGAGTTCGCTGTATTCGATTCCGAGTACATCGGTCTCCACACCCGCTGTCACCAAGGCGATTTCGGGTTCCAATCGGGAGGGAACTTCCGGCGTCGTGTGTAGAGCGATGCCTTCCCACACTGTGCGGATGTCGGTTTCGTCGACTCCGTAGCCGGTGAGGAATCGCCGCGCCTCGTCGGCGCTGTCCAATTCGAATCGTGCCGTACTGTCTCGGAACTTCTCGGTGAGGCCCAGGTCGTGGAACATGGCGCCGACGTAGAGCAATTCGGGGTCGGCGTGCAGCCCCAGACGTGCTCCTTGCAGCGATCCGAAGAGGAAGACGCGACGCGAGTGGTGAAACAGTAACTCGGAAGCCGTTTCTCGGACGAGTTCGGTGGCGTCGGCAGACATCTTCGAATCGGGGATTTTCACACCGGCAATGATCGTGTTCATCGGTACCTGCTCTGCTTGTCGCTGCTGCGAACTTCTCGGTCTATCCCAGTGTCGGTCGAGCACGCACGCGGGCGCACCCTGATCTCGGCCATACTGTCCACAGATCAGGACGAAGGGGAGTGCATCGTGACCGCAGTGCATCGAGTTGCAGTCCTGGTGTTCGACGGCGTCAAACTGCTCGACGTCGCAGGTCCGAGTGAGGTTTTCGCAGAAGCCAATCGCGGCGGAGCGAACTACGAGTTGGTGATCTGCTCGGTGGGGGGACACGATGTCGACTCGTCGACCGGCATGCGCATTCCGGTCGACTGTGACCGCGCAGATTCCGGTTCCTTCGACACGTTGCTTGTCATGGGTGGCGACGCGTTCCCGTCCACGCCGGTGAGTCCGGAACTGCGCGAGGCAGCAAGTGATCTGGCAGGGCGTTCGGGTCGGGTTGCCTCGATCTGTACCGGGACTTTCATCCTGGCGGCGAGCGGCCTGCTCGACGGACGCCGCGCAACGACGCATTGGCAACACACGGCAACGCTGACGCGCGCCTATCCGCAGATCACGGTAGTTCCCGACGCCATTTTCATCGAGGACGGCACGGTGTTCTCGTCTGCGGGTGTGACCGCCGGGATCGACCTCGCGCTCGCATTGCTCGAGCGAGATCATGGTGCAGAAATGGCGCGACGCGTCGCGCAGCTTCTGGTGGTATTTCTCCAGCGTCCAGGTGGGCAGTCGCAGTTCTCGCCGTCGTTGAGGGGGCCGCGGCCCCGGGTGCCCGCGCTTCGCGCAGTAGTCGATGCGGTGGCGGCCGATCCGGCGGGTGAGTACTCGGTCGATGAACTGGCTGCCCTGGCGCATCTGAGCCCACGGCATTTGACGAGGCTCTTTCGCGAGGAACTCGGTACGACGCCGGCCAAATACGTCGAGTTGATTCGTTTCGATTCCGCGAAAGCGCTCCTCGATGCCGGTCACTCGGTGACCGAAGCCGCGCAGTTGGCGGGATTCGGCAGTTCGGAATCCCTACGCCGAGCATTTTCGATGCATCTCGGAATCTCGCCGCAGGTGTACCGTCGTCGTTTTCAAGCTTTCGGCTGAGACTGACTCTCGTGCTTGCCTTGTGGCGGGCTCATGCCCTGCTTGTCGAGCCAGGCAAGGCTGTAGTCCGCGATTTCACGCCAGCCGTGGTCGATGGTCAGAGAATGCCCCCGATCGCCGAAGACCTTGTATTCGTTGATCGTCGGGGCCTTGGCGTACTTCTTGAACGAGCTGTCCGAACTGGCTTTCGGGACTGTGCGATCCTTGCCGCCGCCGATCATCAGAAGGGGTCCACGTTGCGCGTTGAAATCCACTACAGCGGGGCTGTGAGGCGCGAAGTTGGCGAGTGCTGCCTCGAACAACGGCCGACCAGGGGCGGGAATCGAATACTGCTCGAACAAGGCGTCGGACTCGTCCTTGGACACGGCGCTGGCAAAGGACTTGTGAAACGACTCTCTGTTGTGTGAGTATGCCTTCCGGTAATTCCCGGGGTTGGACAGGACCGGGAAGACGCTGCCCAGTTGAACGAGGGGAAGTTTCAACACCCCTTTGGGCTGAGCCGGGTCGATGGCAATTGCCGCGGTCGCCAACTTCTGGCCCAGCAGTTTCTGCGCGATCAAACCTCCGAACGAATGCCCCACCACGATCGGTGGTTCGTCGAGATCGGCGATCACCTTGGCGTAGTGATCCGTCACGTCGTCGATGCCGTGTCCCGCGATGTCCTCCGGGTGTTCACGCGTCTCACCCACCGTCGACGCGTCCCCTGGCCACCCCGGCGCCATCGTGGGGTACCCCTGCGCGTTGAAAACCTGCGCCCAGGGATCCCAGGTAGTCGGGTGCATCCAGAGTCCGTGGATGAACAGAACAGTCGGGTTGGACTTGGGCGACATGCGCGCTCCCCGCTATCGGACCGATGATCGATACGGGATGCCCGCTTTTTGCAACCTCACGCACATTTTCGGCGAGCTTTTCCGTCGGGCCGTTCCGTTCTGTTGTGCGAAGATGGCACGATCGTGGAATGGCACCAACTGGATCTGCGAAGGCGATGGCACTGTGGACGACCGCTTTTCTTGTCTCACAAGCGAATATTGCTCGCCTACTCGGGCCGGTGGCTCCCAAAGTATTGGAAGTGCAGACGGCGTTCTCCGCTCGCCGGTACGTCGAGATCTTGGACTCCATGGACGCGGAGGCCACGGCGCGATTTCGTAGTCACTACTACCCCGACTTCGTACATCCCGCGATCTACGCGATGGCTTTGCGGTCAGCGGGCACGAGGCTCGGGGAGCGGGTTCCCCTTTCTCCCGCAACTCGGCGCGTCCTTGCCGTCGCGCCGGTACTGTCGGCGGCCGGCGACTACGTCGAGAACGTGGTCGGACTCCATTTCCTCGATCATCGCGACAGCATCACCGACTCGGGGGTTCGCGCCGCTTCGACCGTCAGTATTGCCAAATGGGTTCTCGCACTCGGAACACTCGGATATTTGTCGCAGGGTTTTGTCAGAGTATGGGTATCGCGAATGTGAGGAGCACTGATGGCAGCCGAACTCGATACCGAATACTTCGCTGACGGAGAAGAGTTCCGTCGATGGCTGTCCGAGAACCACGAGGTGGTCCCCGGCCTCTGGCTGAAGATCGCCAAGAAGACCTCGTCGCACAGCTCGATCGACTACGACCAAGCGTTGGACGTTGCCCTGTGCTTCGGCTGGATCGACAGCCTCGCACGGCGAATCGACGACGATTTCTTCGTACAGAAGTTTTCGCGACGCACCGCGCGGAGTCCGTGGTCCAAACGCAACGTCGAGATCGTCGCCCGCCTCGACGACGCGGGACTTCTCGAGCCATCCGGCATCGCCGAGATCGAGAAGGCCAAGGCCGACGGTCGCTGGGAGCGCGCGTACGAGGGAGCAGCCACGGCCGAGGTCCCGAAGGACTTTCTCGATGCGGTTGCGGAAAATCCGAAGGCTCGTGAGTTCTACGCGACGCTCAATTCCACCAACCGATTCACCATCGCGTACCGACTGCAGGAGGCAAAGCGTCCGGAGACGCGAGCCAGGCGGATCGAGAAGTTCGTGAACCAACTCGCGGAGGGCAAGAAGTTCTACTGAGCTGACTGGGACGGCTGATCGACTTTCAACGTGGCTGACACAATAGGGCTCGTGATCGAAGCCGAGACCTGTTCCGCGCTGTCTGCTGTTGACGAACCGTTGGCAGGCAGCGCTGCCGTCGTGCGGGGTTGGGTATGCCTCGAATTCAATGCCGCTTGGGGTCGTGATGTGCTGGACGGTACGGCCTTGGGGGAGGAGCTTGCCGCCGAGCTGAGTCGGCGAGCTGATGCTGCCGACGTACGAATCATGTTCATTCGGCGACCAGGCCGCTCCGATCCGCTGACTGATGGACACACGGTCTTGCTCGCGCGCTCCGATCCGAGCGACTCGTGGTGCGAAAGGTTGCGCATCGATTCACCGATAGACCTACTCGACGTCGATTTCTCCCTGATGGATGGGCCGCCACCAGGATTGGGCGAGCAGGTGACCGAGCCGGTGGTATTGGTCTGCGCTCACGGCAAGCGTGACCAGTGCTGCGCTGTGTTCGGCAGGCCGATTGCCGCAGCGCTGATGTCGTCCTTCGGACCCCAGGTGTGGGAGTGTTCGCATACTGGCGGGCACCGATTTGCGCCGTCGATGATCCTGCTGCCGAGCGGCAATACGTACGGCCGTCTGTCCGCTGGTGAGAGTGTCACGGCCGTGGAGGTGGCTTCCCGAGATCAGGTCCATTTGCCAGGCCTGCGTGGACGGAGTTGCTGGTCTCCTGCGGGGCAGGCTTCGGAAGTTGCTGTACGACAACAAATCAGCTGCGGAATCGACGATTTGGCTGTCATCAATCAGGCCAGTGACGGGACATGCGTCGTCGCACATGTGGACGGACGGCGGTGGGTGGTCGAGACGGCGGTCTCCGAACTCGCGCCGCGTCCACCGAGCTGCGGCGCGACGCCCAAACCGGTCAGGCCAGTTGTCGTCACGTTGATTCGGGACCTGTAATTCCCTCGTCGGTTTTATACGATCAGTCTTGATGAACTCGGGCGTGGGTCAGCGCTACTGCAACAGGAGCGCAATGACTCCGGCCGGTAATTGACGCTGTCCGAGGAGGTTTACGCGTTGGCATCCGTCGAGTTCGACTGCCATCCGCGTGCCGCCCGATCCGTCGGGACGAAGTACGTCGATCAAAGCGATGTGTTGGGCGACGAGATCACATGGGCCTGCAGGTGGCGCGGTGGATGCAACCTCCATCAGATCAGTACTCTGCTGGCGTGACAAGCGGCTTCGGGACTCGGGCAGTGGTGGTTCGGTGGAATAGCGGCACACCTGTAGCCGGCCGACATCGGAAATCGGCGTAGTCAAGGGTGTTTCGGTCAGTGGGCGTATGTACGTGTCGTCGTGCGCTGCCATGCGATCCACGTCAGTTTCAGTGGTCGTTTCGAACAGCAGTCCGATCGACTCCGCGCAGGTTCCGGCGTCATCGGAGGATATGCCGGCGACCAGATGCTGCTCGCGGCTGGCCTCATGTAATTGGCTCAGGGCTACGTATGGTTGCTCTTGCAGGCCACACGGCTCGGTCGGCCAGGTAGGTCGTATGGCCGCTCCTGCGTCGTCCAGCAGCCACAAACCGGCTGGCAAGAGGTGGCGGTATGCGCAACTGGCCTGGACGTTGGCAGGGAATCGACGAGACTGTTCGCGAAATGCATCGTCCACCGCGTCTATGTCACCCTCTAGGCGTACGGCGTCGATCGTTAACCCACCGTCGGATGCTTCTCCGCGTTCGCATCGAACAACGGCAACGGGGCTGAAATCAGGAGGTGGGTAACCACTTCCCTCAGGGCGAAGAGCGGTGCTGCTGTCGCGTGCCTCGGGGGATACGAGCGCGGCGGCGATATCAGGGGCGAGACAGTCCGCCCGATCGACTGCTGTCGCGACCGGTGGAGTGAAAGATTCATAGTCCCGAACGCCGACCCAAACCAGCGCAACGGCGACGACACTGACGACGACGATAAAGACCCCAGCTATGAAACGTCCACTCATACAGGAACACTATGTGCCTTTGCGATGGAATGAGGCGAAGTCTCGACCAGTGCCGGTGCGAAGTTGCATCGCAGCTATGACTGTCGATTTGGTTGCTCCTGACGAGGCCTTGTGGGCGTCCTGGTTGGAGTCGCGTGACGAGTGGGGCGGACCGCAGGCGGATCAGCCCGGTTCGGCCTTGGGAGTTGCGCAACGTCTAGATCTCGACCTTGCATCCCGCGATGGATTCGGGCAATGGGTGCAGGAGTTGTTGGCGCAGCCTGAGGCGTTACCAGGGCCCGACATTGTCCCGGCAACCAACTGGTGGATCGTTCGAGACGGCAGGTACCTCGGTGCTATCCAGTTGCGACACAGCTTGAATGAGTTCTTGGCCGATGTCGGTGGCCATATCGGCTACGGGGTCCGGCCGTCGGAACGCCGGAAAGGGATAGCGTCGACTGCTCTGCGGGAGGTGCTCACGTATGCCGGCGACCCGGTGGGGCTCAGTCGCGTCCTGATTACCTGCGACGAATCGAACGCGGGTTCGCGTAAGGCAATCGAAGGGTGTGGTGGTTTACTCGACAGCGTGCGCCCAGCTGATCAGTTGTCGCGCAACCTCGGTCATACGGGAGATACGCTTCGCTACTGGGCAGCCACGGGCCAATCAAGCGTCAGTTGACCGATGTCTGACCGTCAACGGGAAGTCACGGTTGCAGGGTAGGCGACACGGGCTGCGATACTTTCGCTGAGATCTTGGATTTCTGCGGCGAGGACGTCTCGGCTCTTCGTGTCCGACTCGTGAACGAAGGTTGTCGATCCCATTGTGGCACCGCAATATTCGACGATGCCGCGCTCGATCTGTGTCCGAAAGGCCTCGTACACGCCGTGTCGGTCGAAACTCTCCGCGTCGTCACCTGCGACCGGAATCAGGTGGACGGTGAGTCGGTCCAGTTTCTTCACGAATTCGCTTCCCGGGGTGAATTCGTACGCCCATCCGCTGACGAAGACTCGATCGATCCAACCTTTGAGTAGAGCCGGCATCGACCACCAGTACATAGGAAACACGAGAATCAGATCGTCTGCACGATCGATTCGGTCCTGCTCGGCTACAACATCAGCCGGGGGAGTCCCGTTGCCGCGGAAAAGGTTCACATCGGCTTCGGAGAATCGGGGATCGAAATTTTCGGCATGTAGGTCCGCGACGTCGACGTCGCCGCCCAGGTTGCGGATCGCGTCGGCGGTAGAACGGGCGACATGCTGGGTAAGTGACTGTGGATCGGAGTGGGAGACTACGACGAGTGTGGTCATGAGCGTTCCTTCGGTAGATGGTGCGCTTATGTACTAAGAGTAGGTTACTATTGGTATATAGCGCAAGGAGGTGTCCGATGGCACGTACGAGACTGTCGCGGGCCGGCAGGTACGAACAACTCGTGGAGGTGTCGTGGGCATTGGTGCGAGAGGAGGGCGCGGACGCGCTGACCCTCGGCCGGTTGGCTGAACGTGCCGGCGTTGCAAAGCCGGTTGTCTACAGCCATTTCGCCTCCCGCGCCGCGTTGTTGGCGGCCCTCTTCAAGGAATTCGACGATCGTCAGACGGTGATGCTCGAGGAGTATCTCGATGCCGCGGATGAGTCCTTGAGCGGACGCGCGAATGCCATCGCCGACTCCTACGTCGGATGTTCGCTGGCGCAGGGGCGTGAGCTGACGGGTGTGCTTGCAGCGCTGGAGGGTTCGCCCGAACTGGAGCGGGTCAAGCGTGAATCGGAACACGCCTACTCCGAACGATGTCGGGAGGTGCTGACTCCCTTTGGTGCAGCCGGCGGACTTGCGCAACCTTCGATGACTGCAATATTCGGTGCTGCAGAGGCACTCTCGCACGCGGCGGTAGCGGGAGCGCTCTCGCCCGACGAGGCTCGAAGCGAACTTGCCGCACTGATTGTCGCGGTGGTCGGCCGGACCTGAGGTCACCGGGTATGCGGGCGGTCTTGATCGAGCCGCCCAGGTTCGTCATCGACTGACGTGCCCATCCAGTTCGACGCGCTCACGCATGGATTTCGAGACTGCTGTCAGAGTTTGGACGAACGCGTCGATCGCCGGAGCATGTGGAGGTTTCCCGTAGGTCGCGACGGAGATGGTGCGTCGCTCGTCGGGAATACGGTGCGCGCGGATATCCGGATTCCGATGTGCCTGGAGAGCGAGAGCGGGAAGGGTGCTTATGCCGTTTCCGGAGGCGACCAGAGCTTGGACAGCGACGTAGTCGTCGGTCTCGAACTCGATCCGCGGAATGAATCCAGCTCGATTGCAAGCGGTGAGGAGGTGGGCTCGGCAGCTCGGGCAACCGGCAATCCAGGTCTCACCGGCGTAGTCCGTGATCTCGTTGGCAGCATCTGCATTCCGCGCAGAGGTGATCAGGTACAACGGATCTTCCAGCAAAGCCGTCTGCGCGACATGCTTGAGCCCGACGTCAGGGGTGTCCTCGTGTGCGAAGACAACCGCTACGTCGACATCGTTGTTACGAAGTATTGCAAGTGCTTTGGGTGGTTCTGCATCAACGAGGCTGATGGACACATCGGGGTACTGGGACGTGAACGCTGCCATCGCCTGCGGAATCAAACTCGCCAGGGCTGACGGGAATGCGGCCAGTCGTACCCGCCCGGCCCTCAGCCCTGCGTATGTCTGGACTTCGGCTACCGCTGCGTCGACGTGGCCGAGGATCTCTGTGGCTCGCCGAACCAGCACTGCGCCGGCTTCCGTCAGGCGCAGTCCACGACCCGCTCGCTGGAACAGTGGAACCCCGACTTCCGATTCGAGCTGTCGAAGGTGGTGACTGATGGAGGGCTGCGCGTAACCGAGAGAATCGGCGGCGGCTGTCACCGATCCTTCCTGCGCAACAGCGACCAAGACCCTCAGCCGAATTAGATCGAGCATGCCGAAATCATAGAAGATTTCGATGCTTTTGACGAAAACACGTATTGGATCTATGAATCGGTGTTTGGCAGGGTGAATCACATGGCACCGGCACCTGATCTCGCGGCATCAAACCAGCTACATCCACCCGTATGGGCTGACATCGAGCGTGCCAGTCAGGTCGTGCGACGGCATCTACCGGTCACGCCCCTGATATCGCACCCGACCTTGGGCGCGGGCTCGTGCAGCCAATTGTTCGTCAAACACGAGAACGTGCACCCCACGGGTGCGTTCAAGGTTCGCGGTGGACTGAATCTGGTGGCAGGACTGGATGAGGCGACGCGGGCGCGGGGGATTGTCGGCTACTCGACCGGAAACCACGCTCAATCCTTGGCGTATGCAGCAGCGGGTGCGGGCGTGCGGTGTGTGATCGTCATGCCGGTTGGGGCGAATTCAGTCAAGGCTCACGCTGTCCGCATGCTCGGAGCCGAGCTCATCGAGCACGGCGTGAATTTCGACGAGGCGCGTGCTCACGCCGAGTTCATCAGCGAACGTGACGGCCTGCGTCTCGTCAGTGCCGCCAATGAGCCGGCCATACTTGCCGGTGTCGCTACGGCTTACGTCGAACTCGTCGAACAACAACCCGATCTGGACGCGGTGGTAGTCCCAGTCGGTGGCGGCAGCGGTGCTGCGGCGGCGTGTCTCGTCGCCAGTGCGCTCGCACCGCACCTAGAGGTGTTCGCAGTGCAGTCGGAGGCCGCGCGAGCCGCACATGACTCGTGGAGTTCAGGTACGTGCGTCGAGCGCCCGAACACCACCCGCGTCGAAGGGCTTGCGACTGGTGCCGGGTTCACACTGACTCAACGTGTTTTGCGTGAACGGCTCGGAGGCTTCCTGCTCGTCACGGACGACGACATCACGCTCGCGCAGCGGGCGTTGCTCTACGACGCTCACACTTTGAGTGAAGGCGCCGGTGCGGCTGCACTTGCTGCGGTCTATGCGCATCCGAGCACCTTCGCTGGCAAGCGCGTTGCCGTCGTCTGCACGGGCGCCAATGCCTCCGAGAACGAGATCCGCAGGATCGTCGGCTAACCGATGGCATGATCGGAACCATGTGCCAGTTTGGTAGGGCGGCACCAATTCTGCATCGCGTATGTGTGTCTGGAACAAGATTTCGCTTCCACGATTGAGCAGAGTGAACAGGGTCGCATCTTGCGACAACAAGGCCACCGTGGAGGAGACGTGATGCTGCCGACAATCGTCGTTCGGGACGGGACTGTGCTCGATGGTAGAGGGAGCCCGCCCAGGAAAGCGGACGTTGCGATCGCGGGTGACACGATCGTGGAAGTCGGAACGATCGGTGCTGTGCCGGGAGCGATCGACATCGATGCTCGCGGTTGCATGGTGGCTCCCGGTTTTGTGAATGTGCTCAGTCATAGTTACCTCACGCTGCAGCAAGACCCGCGAGGATTGTCGGACTTGTATCAGGGGGTCACAACTCAGGTCTTCGGTGAAGGCGTGTCTCTCGGACCGGTCACGGGATCGATGACTCCGGCGATGCTCGGATTGGGTGCGATTCCACCTGGGGTGCAATCACATTGGCCGAGGTTGCACGATTTTCTCAAATCGTTGGAGACGGACGGCGTCGGTTTCAACGTGGCGAGCTTCGTCGGCGCAGCGAATCTGCGCATGGTGGTTGCGGGTGTGGACAATCGTCTGTTGAGCGAACAAGAGCTGGCCGAAGCGTGCGCCCTGCTCGACGAGGAGCTTGAAGATGGAGCTCTCGGAGTTGGTTCGGCTCTGATATATCCACCCGGAAGCTATGCGGATACCGGCGAGTTGCGAGCATTGTCGCGGGTGCTCGCCAGGCATGATGCCGTCCATATCTGCCACCTTCGAAGTGAAGGGCAAAGGTTTCTCGAAAGCATCGAGGAACTGATCGACATCGCTCGAACGACAGGAGCGCGCGCGGAAATCTATCACCTCAAGGTTGCTGGTAAGTCGCACTGGCACAAAATGTCCGATGCCTTGCAATTGGTTGAGTCGGCTCGAGAGGACGGTGTGCGAATCACCGCGGACGTATATCCGTACGAAGCAGGAAACACGCTGCTCAGTGCCGCGTTGCCACCGGAGTTTCGCTGTCGTGACACTGCAACCGGGCGCACGCAACTGAACTCGACCGGTGTCCGAGACAAGATCCGCGAGAGGATCCATCGAGAGGACGAGGACTGGGAGAATCTCTTCGCTGCGTCCGGAGGTGCCGATGGGGTGGTGATCTTGTCCGAGGTACCGGCACTCGGTATCCGAGCGGGGGAGGCACTGGGGTCTATTGCTCGGAGGATGGGGCATCACGACCCGGTGGACACGATGCTGGCTGTTCTCGACGCTCTTCCCACCGCCGAAGCTGCCTATTTCATTGCATCGGAGGAAAACACGCGAACAGCTTTCGAGCGTCCCTGGGTTTCGGTTGGTTCCGATGCCGATGCTCAGAGCACGGAGACCCGTTTCGCGGGGCAACCCGTGCACCCCCGTTCATTCGGAACCTTCGCCCGTATCCTGAGCCGCTACACCCGCGGCATTGGCGGACAATCAGTCGAGGAATGCGTTCGCCGAATGACCAGCCTTCCCACTGAAAACTTCGGTTTGACGAAACGGGGCTACATTGCGCCAGGGGGATACGCCGATCTGGCCATCTTCGACCCCTCGCAGGTAGAGGATCTCGCGACATATGACAACCCAAGGGCATATGCGACCGGAATGCGGCACGTTCTGGTGAATGGACAACCGGCGCTGTCGGACGGGGTGCCGACGGGGAAGCTTGCAGGGCGCGCACTTCGGCGCTCGCGCAACGGGTTCGATGCAGTCAGGTGACAACCTGGCGCCGAGGTCAGGTCCAGATCGGCGAAGTGGCCCCTGCTGGGAACCACCTTCAGCGGCCACTTCGGCGAACAGCGTGACAGCCCTCAGAATTTCGCCGGGGTCTGCGGAACGATCATGGCCACCAATGCCGCCGCAGCCGTCGCTCCGACCAGGACTCCGAACGCGGCCATATATGAGAACTGGTCCACCATCCATCCCATCACGAGTGGGGTGATGAAACCGGCAAGCTGTCCACAACCGTTGATCAAACCCATTCCGGAACCGAGGAATTCGGCGGGCAATGCCCGCAACGGGAGGGCGAAGATCGACATCGAGCACAGTCCGCTTACGCCCATCGCGAGGGTTTGATAGAAGGTGAACATCGCGACGGTATCGGTGGTAGTCATCAAGAACAGCAGAATGGCGGAGGTGGCCATGCACGGAACGAGCAGAATGCGCGCGCTGTCGTGGAAGTACTTGTCCACCAGACGTCCACCGACGACGATGGCCAATGCCGTGACGATGAACGGAATCGCGGCGAAGATTCCCGTATCGATCAGCGAGAGCCCCTTTTCGTTGAGGAAGTAGCTCGGCACCCAGGTCAACAGTCCATATCCGGCCATGTTGGCCAGGCAGAACAGAAGTGCGAACTTCCAGACCGAAACGGACTTGAACACCGCGGCGCGTGAATGTTCACCGCGCTAGCGGTTGCAGTGCAGCCTCCGGATCTTCCGTGATCTTTGTGTCCAACGGCGCCGGGAGCACCAACCAGACGACTGTGCCGATCACGGCGCCGACTATGGCCACCAGCCAAAATGCGTCCCGCCAACCGACGGCCATGAGAACTGGGGCGATGATCAGTGGTGCGATGCCGGGGCCCAGGTTGTTTGCACCGATCATGAAGCCCATGGCCGTGGCGCGGGTTTTCGGACGGGTTCGCTCAGCCAGAGCTTTGAACGACGCTGCTGGGAAGAGGCCCTGGCTGAGCCCGAACATCGCACGCATGACCATCAGCGAGACGAGTCCCCAGGCGAATCCTGTCATTGCGGTGAACACCGACCAGAGGATCAAAGCGACGATCAACAGTGGCCGGGGTCCGAATCGGTCGGCCAGCATGCCGCCGGGGACCTGCCCGAGCATGTAAAAGATGGCGAAGATCGACACGACTCCGCCCAATTGCGTATTGCTGAGGGAGAATTCGTCTCCGATCATCGGCAGTGCAAGCCCGATCATCACGCGATCTATCATGTCGATCATCCAGATCGTACTGAGCAGTCCAACAGTCATAGTCGTTGTTCGACGAATTGACTTGTTGTCCAATATGTTTTGCATCGACCTGCCGCCTTGATGCGAGGGTTCCTCAACTGTGGCGCGTTCCGACTTCATCATGCCTCCTGAATTGCGTTGTGCCGCATGGACTGATGAAGTGTGGCAGCGGACACGTCGGCCGCATTGGTCGGTTCGGCCAATAGCCGACCGAATGTTTCGTCGGTTACAACAGCGTCACAGAGGGAAGTTCCGGGTGACTCTGCCACCAGAGCTTTAGCTACACAAAGCTTTGTCCACGGTGTCTACGACGTGTTGCGTGGCGGACGCAGTCGAGGGAAGAGCAGTCACCCCGAGGTTCACGGCGCGCCCGTCATCGGTGATCCCACCGCGGGTCTCGTAACCGACTATGTCGCCGCCATGGCCCCAGTAGACCCCGCCGCACGAGAGAGTCCTGCTGGCGAGGCCGAGGCCGTACTCGAGTCCGGTGGGTCCGCCGACGTGGACGGTGGTACGCATCTGATCGAGTTCGGCTGCGGGGAGCAGTCGTCCGTCGAGTAGCGCGTAGAGAAATTGGTTGAGGTCCGAGGTGGTGGAGATCAGCTGCCCTGCGGCCCATCCCCACGACGGGTCCATCTCTGTGACGTCACTCAGTGGGCTGTCTGGTGCTGTGCGGTGGTAGCCCTTGGGATGGGGACCCCGGATGGTCATGTCGCCGGGCGGTGGGAAGTAGGTGTCGCGCAGGCCGATCGGCGCGAAGATAAGTCGATTCATCTCCTCTGTGAGGGGGCGCCCGGTAACCTTCTGTACGAGTAGGCCGGCCAGAATGTAGTTGGTGTTGCTGTACCCCCAAGTCGCCCCGGGCGGTGCGTCGGCGGGGTGCTGGAAGGCGATATCGAGCAAGTCGTGGGGGTCGGCGTAGCGGTATCTGATCTCTTCGTCATTGACGTGTATGCCGTACTCGGGGAGTCCGCTGGTGTGCTGGAGGAGTTGGCGGACGGTGATGTTGTGGCCGTCGATCCCTTCTCCGCGGACGAGTCCGGGTAGGTAGGTCTCGATGGGGGTGTCGAGTTCGATCTTTCCTTCGGCGACCAGTTGCAGGACCACTACTGCGGTGAAGGTTTTGGTGTTGCTGCCGATTCGTATCTGGCCGTTGTGGGGTACCTCTGATCCGGTGGTCAGGTCTCCGACTCCTGCGGTGTAGTTGCGGGAGTTGCCGTTTCGGTCCTGGACGCTTGCGAGGGCGGCGGGTAGTCCGTCCTCGCTCACCAGTGCGTCGAGGGAGCGTTGAACCGCGTCGGACTCGGTGGAGGAAGAACCGACGGTATCGGGAGTGAGGGCGGATGACGGCGAGCAGGACGCCAGCGTCATGGCACCGAGGGCCATCGCGGTAACGACCGAAAAGGTCCGGTGCCGTTTGCGGTCCTGCCGACGATCTGAAGGGAAACCCCTTCGAATAGTGTTACGCATCAGTAGAACTCCTGAGGATTGGTAGGGGTCGGGACGTCGTTCGATCGGGAAGAATCGTTGTTCGATGTTGCGTGCGAAGTCGTGCACGAACATGTTTCCTTCACTCCTCGCACATCGCTGCGTCGACAACTCGCTGTGCTGCTACGAAGGCGTCCTCGCTCATCGGGATGTGATTGAGGGTGAGCGTCACAGCGCGTCCTGTGGTATCGACTCCGCCCGAGGTGCCGAAGCCGGGGATCCCGCCGCCGTGACCCCAGATCTCCTTCCCACAGGAACTGTTCACGCGGACTAGTCCGAGTCCGTAGCTGTCCTGCGGGCTCCTGTCGAACGGCACGGTGTGTTTCATCTCGGCGAGCCTGTCATTCGAGACGAGTTCGCCGCGTAGCAAAGCCGTGAAGAAAGTGTTGAGGTCGGCGCCGGTTGCAACCATCGCACCTGCGGTGTCGGCCCACGCCACGTCGCCATCGGTGACATCGACCTGAATACCGCCGATCGGGTGATAGCCCTGTGCATGAGAACCGCGGATCTGTGTCTCGCGGGAGGCGGGAAAATAGGTGTCCTTCAGTCCGAGCGGATCGATTATGCGGGTGGTGATCTCCTGCGCGGCAGGGCGTCCGGTGACCTTCTCGATGAGCATCCCGAGCAGAATGTAGTTCGTGTTCGAATAGACAGCCTTGTCTTTGGCGGCCGGGCCGGGTGGAAGGGACATCGCGATATCGACCAGTTCAGTGGGGGAGAAGTGCTCCGATGGTTGTGCGCTTGTCCCCACCAGCAGTTGGCCGGGCTTGATGTCTTCCGGCCGTGCTCCGCCGGCGGCGAGGTAGTCCGTCAGTCCACTGGTGTGCTGCAAGAGATCTCGAATGGTGACTCGGTTGCCGTCGTTCCCGTTGCCTACGACGGTTCCGGGCAGGTAGTGCTCGATGCTCATGTCGAGGTCGAGCAGTCCGTCGTCGACGAGTTGCATCACGACGGTCGCGACGAAGGTCTTTGTGTTGCTGCCGATTCGGACCCGCGCATCATCGGGTATAGGCTCGCCGGTGGCGGTGTTTCCCATTCCCGCACGAATGACGCGCGTGCCCCGTGACGGGTCGGAGATCACGAGTTGTGCGCCGGGGATCCCCTGTTCGATGACGCCGTCGAGCGCCTGTTGCACGGCAGCGTCGCTTTGCCGAGTGGAATCAGTGGCGTCACCACATCCGCTCACGCCCAAGATGAGGGCTGCAGCGGTGACTGCCGGAAGCACGGTGAGCAGGGGGCGACGTCGAAGGGTGGTCATTGGTTGTGGTCTCCTGTTCGTCGGATCTCATGGTGAGTTCCACATGCAGAGAACAGTATTGACGTGCGTATGCGTCCTCCATGGTGCGAAGTGCAGTCTCTCGGTGGTGCGTGCCGGAGCGCAAGGGGTGTAGCTGGCTGCACCTCGGAGCCCGGCCTCTCGCGGCCGACACTGTCGGTTTGACGAGTTATATACTGGCCGAACGTAATCGGGTCGCTCACGAGTTGCACGACTCGATCGGGCACACGCTCACCGCCGCCACGATCCAGGCGGCCGTGGCGGGCGAGGTGCTCGCCTCCGATCCTGCCGCCGCGAGGGCCGCCATGCGTAGCATCGAGGAGTCGACACGTGCTGCGCTCGAGGACCTGGACTACGTACTGGGCGTACTTCGCGAGGAGAGATCTGGGGCTGTACCTTCGCGGACGCTGTCGGACGCTGTCGGACTTGCCCGACTTGATTGAGCGGTTGCGGCATGCGGGTGCAATTGTGGAGGTGAACCTGTCTGGTGACCTTTCAGAGATCCAGGGGACACTCTCTCGCGCGGCGTACCGGATCATGCAAGAGGGGACGACCAATGCTCTGCGGCACGGGGACAGCGGGCCGATCGAAATCACGGTGGCGCTCGCGCCGGAGAGCGTCGAGCTCAGAGTGGTCAACTGCATCGGGGCAGTGGCCGAGGGAAACGCAGACGTAGTTCGAAGATCAGGGCGCGGCCTGGCAGGTCTGGCCGAGCGCGTGCGACTCTTGAACGGCGAGTTCAAGGCTGGACCGGACGGAGCCCAGTGCTGGCAGTTAAGTGTTCAGTTGCCGGTACGGGTGGCACGATGACTGAAGCCAATTGGAGTGAGGACGCCTCCAACCCTGCAAGCATGCCAGTCACGCTGCTGATTGCGGATAACGACGACGTTACCCGCAGCGGCCTGCGTATGCTGCTCGCAGCTCAGCCCGGGATTGTGGTCGTCGGCGAGGCCTCCGGCGGTATCGAAGCAGTGGAGCTTTCGCGGCAACTTCGTCCGGATGTGGTGCTGATGGACGTGCGGATGCCGCTGCGCAACGGTATAGAGGCAACTCGACACCTCCAGGTCGAGTGCACCGAACCGCCGAAAGTCTTGGTAATCACCACTTTCGAAAACGATGGCTACGTCACGGCCGCACTCAGTGCGGGCGCGAGTGGCTTCGTACTGAAGCGGCTCCCAGTCCCGCAGATCGCAGCGGCAGTACGTGTAGTGGCGGCGGGCGAAGTGATCCTGTTCCCTGCCGCGCTGCGCCGGATGGTCACGCCCCGCCCATTGGTTTCCGCTGAGGCGTTCCCGAATGCAGCGCTGACAGCAAAGGAGGAAGAGGTATTGCGGTTGATGGCCACCGGGCTGTCCAACTCGGATATTGCTCAGGTTCTGGTGGTGAGCCTGGAGACGGTGAAGACGCACGTTGGAAACGTGCTGACAAAGCTCGGTGCTCAGAATCGGACGCACGCTGTCGTCATCGCCTACGAGTCTGGCCTGGTGGTCCCGGGATCAGGCACCGATACGGAACCCTGTGCAGCTGACGGTTGATTTTTTTCGTCAGCGTGGCGCCGGTGAGGATTCGCCGACTGAACCCAAGGCCCTCGGGTGAGACTAGGACTTGTGTTGCCCCTTGGGGTGCAGGAGTTCTGAAATGCTTATGTGCCCGGGCTTGGGTTCGTTTGGAAGGCTGACCGGCACAAGTCCCATGCTTTCCCGACGCTCGTTGACCGAAAAGACGTATTGGGCAAATTCGGGCTTGACGTGCACATCCGGGAACCGTGCGCGAAGGTCGCCCACGATCTGATAGCCCTCGTCATACCAGTCGAAGACGTTAATCCCTGGACGCCACCGCGGCCGCATCGCGAAACCGTCGATCTCAGTCACAAAGAACTTTTGGAAGCGGTCAGTCCACGTCAGTATCTTCTCTCCAAGTTGATCGCCAATTCCAATTTGACTGGGTAGAACAAACGGCTCATCCGACTGCATGATTACCAGTTCACTCGAAGGCCATAGCGAACTGGGATGACCATGATCAGGATAGATTCTTATGACCAGCGCTGCAGATCCGGTCCTCTTGCCAAAATGCGCCGAAGCGAAGTTGCACTACCTGTGTCACCAGTGCGTACCGGGCACGAGTCGGGCGGCGCGTCGACCGAGTTTACGAAAGCGTGAGCGCGAATGGTGCTGTCGCGTCGGTGTTGCCGGAATGTCTGCCGGAGTTTCCTTGTCTACCTGACCCTTTGCCGCCGGAGAATCGGGGAAGGCCTGGTACATCTGGCTGAGAATCCGGTCCTTGGTGTGCGGTGCGAACAGGGTTCCCAGATCGCCCAAAGTTCCCAGTGGCACGTCGATGCGTTTGGGGCGATCGATCAGCGCGCGGATCACCATTGCCGCAGCTTTTTCCGGGCTGGTGATCGGGCCGTTGTTGTATTCGCCGGTCGGAGCGATCATCGGTGTTTCGACCAGCGGCATGTGGATGGTCGTGAAAGTGATTCCGTCGGCCAGGGTTTCGGAGGCGGCTACGTCGGAGAAACCGTCGAGGGCAGCTTTGCTCGCCACGTAGGCCGAGAATCGGGGTGTCGCCGCCTGGACTCCCGCGCTGCTGATGTTCACGATGTGGCCGAAGCGACGAGAACGCATGGTCGGCAACAATGCCAGAACCAATCGCACAGCGCCGAAGTAATTCACGGCCATCGTTCGTTCGTAGTCGTGGAAACGATCTGTGGAGTGATAGATGCCGCGTCTGATGGATCGACCGGCGTTGTTGACCAGCATGTCCACGTGATCATGTTCTGTCAGAATGCTTTTGATCGTGTGCTGGACGGATTCGTCGTCGGTGATGTCGCAGGGATAACCGAATGCCTTACCCCCGGTTGATCGAATCTCCTGTACCGCGGCATCGAGTTCGTCGCTGCGGCGTGCGATCAGGAGAACCGTGGCGCCTTTCTGGGCGGCGGCGATGGCAGATGCCTTGCCGATTCCGGACGAGCCTCCGGTGATCAGAACGATCCGACCGACGAGTGGTCCTTCGGGATTGTTGCGACGTGCGCGATTGGGATCGAGATTTGCGCGCCAGTACTTCCACAACACAGTCGAGTACGACCCGAACTCGGGGACCGTCAGTCCTGATCCAGCGAGGGCGGCAACGGTTCTCGCGGAGGTGAATGTCGGCGCCATCGTCATGTTGTCGAGTAATGCTGCAGGCATGCCGATGCGATCGAGGAAGACCTTCCGCGCCGATTCTGCCGAATCCATCGGCAACGGCGAGACGAAGGGTTTGGCGATCACGCCCGGCAGGCTGAGCGCGGGCCGCGGCGCTCCAGCGGCCTTGGCGAGTCCGGCATAGATTTCGCGTACCGGTTGAGGTTTCGGATTCACGAGATGGAATGCTTCACCGTCATGGCCGGGCACATGCATCAATTCGACGAGGGCGGCGGCCACGTAATCGACGGGCACCACGTTGGTTGCGCCGAGACTGGGGATCGGGATGGGGAGTGCTGCAGGTAGTTTCGCGAGTAGCGCCAGTCCTGGGAACAAGTAATACGGACCGTCGATCTTGTCCATCTCTCCGGTGACGGAGTTGCCGACCACGGCAGACGGCCGATAGACACGCCAGGTGAGGCCTTCTCGTTCTCGAACGAGCTTCTCGGCCTCGAATTTGGTTCGGTGGTACGGCGTCGGAAAGCCTTGGCCGCAATCGAAATCGGTCTCGCTGAAAGTTCCCGGGTAGTCGCCCGCAACTGCGACTGATGACACGTGATGAAGGGTGGCTCCCAGCTGTGCGGCAAGGTCGACCACGGAGCGTGTGCCCTCGACATTCGTCGAAGCCTGCTCGTCTCCGGCGGTGATGTCGTAGATCGCGCCGAGGTGAAGGACGTGGTCGGCAGGTGGGGGAGAGTCGATGCCCAGTCCCGGCTCGGTCAGATCTCCAATGAGCGGATGCACGCGGTCGCCGCCGGGAATTGCCGACACCTGTTCTTCGAGTTTGGCGACAGACCCGGCTCTGACCAGCACGTGGATCTGAGCAGTTTCATCACGCTCTAGCAGGAGTGGCAGTGCAGCTCGTCCGAGAAATCCGGTACCGCCAGTGACGATGTATGTGGCCATAGTCGGTAACTTACTCCAAAGTAAGATCAGCGGCTAGAGGGAAACGAACATCAGTGCGCCATGACACCGTCCTCGGCGTCGAAGTCGATGCCCGCGGTGATGATTCCGGAGAACAAGAACGCGACGGCAAGCGCAAGAGCGGGGATTGCAAGGATCCATTCGAAAATTGTCATGCTCCAAGTCTGACGAAATCAGCTTCGGAGAACATCGCCCTGCGGAGCGATTTAGACGATCGGGCAGTCATCCTCAAGGACGACTGCCCGATCAGGGAAATCCACTAGTGCGCGATCAGTGACCCGAAATCAGTGCCCGATGCCGACCTTCGCGTGAACCTTTTTCATCCACGCGGGAGCCCACCAGTTCGCTTCGCCCATCAACTTCACGAGTGAGGGCACGAGCAACATACGGATGATGGTCGCGTCGACGATCAGCGCGACGATCATGCCGACGCCCAGGAACTTCATCACCGACAGCCCGGACATCGCGAAGGCCCCGGTCACCACGATCAGGAGTAAGGCGGCAGCCGTCACGATGCGGCCGGTGCGCTCGGTTCCGAACTTGACCGCTTCCTCTGTCGTCGCACCCGCGTTCTTTGCCTCGACCATCCGGGACATCAGGAAAACCTCGTAGTCCGTGGACAATCCGAAGACCACCGCCAGGATGAGCACGACAAACGTCGCTTCCAGCGGAGTTTGACTGACCCCGAGGAGTTCGACGCCGTGTCCGTCCTGAAAGACGAAGGTGAGGACGCCGAAGGTGGTCGCGAGGCTCAGGGCTGCCATCAGCACCGCCTTGATGGGCAGGACCACCGACCCGAATGCAAGGAACAACAGAATCAGGGTGGATCCGACCATGATTAGGATCATCACCGGTAGCCAATGCAGGACGGCGTTGTTGCCGTCGTCGACCATGGCTTGACCGCCGCCGACAAGCAGCACCGTTCCGTCCGGAGCGGAGATCGCTCGTAGATCCGTGACTGCGGCGCTCTGTGATTGGGGGGTAGAGCCCTCGCTGTACAGCGCCTGAACCGCGATGAGTTGATTGGTGCTCGCAACCACGGTTGCCTGACCGATGCCCTCGACCTGACCGGCGGCCTCGGCGATCGCTGCACCTTCGGCCGGGGTGAGAGTGTTCCCGTCCTCGGCCTGCAGGATCATCGTCGCGCCGTTTCCGGTCTGCGGGAAGTCGTTGACCAATGTATCCATCGCGACGCGAGCGGGGTCGTTGTCCGGTAAGGCGGTGTACGAGAGCTCTCCCAGACGGGCGCCGAGCAGCGGCGAGGCCATCACTAGCAGCACGGCGACGATCGTCACCGAGACCGCCACCGGACGCTTCATCACCCACGTGACGACGCGGCCCCAGAACTTGCGCGAGCGTTCCTCGCCGCGTTGTGCCGCGTCCTTGCGCCACGTCAGGGCATTGATGCGGTGACCCAGAATGGCAAGCAGCGCAGGCACAGCAGTCAGCGACAGGACGGCCGCGCTCAGTACCGCAGCGATCGCGCCGAAGCCCAGAGACCGGATGACGGCCTGGGGGAAAACGAGCATGCCGCTGAACGCACAGATCAGCAGTAGACCCGAGAACATGACGGTGCGACCCGCCGTCAGAACTGTTCGCTGGGCAGCAGCTCCCGGATCCGAGCCTGAATTCAGTTCTTCACGGAACCGGCCGACCACGAAGAGTCCGTAGTCGATCGCCAGTCCCAACCCGAGAAGAGAAGCGACGTTGATCGAGAATGAGGACACATCGGTGATCAAGGTGAGGATCCGGAGAACCGCCAATGCGCTCAGGACGCTGAGTACACCCACGAACACCGGAACCGCGGCAGCGACGACGCCGCCGAAGATGAAGACCAGCAGCACCAGAGTGATCGGAATGGCGATGGCCTCGGCGACAACCAGGTCTTTCTCGAGTTTGGTGTTGAATGCGACGCCGACGACGGTGTTGCCCGCGAATTGTGCCTCGGCGCCTTCGACTTCGAGCTTGGGCAAGAGATCGGCGAAAGTGGCCGGCGTGACTCCCGAGTCCGGTGCCAACGTGATCGCAACGGCGCCCATGGATCCGTCGTTAGAGAGCAGACTGGCCTTGGCCGCCGCGTCCGTTCCCCAATACGACTTCACCGACGCGGTCGGCACTTCCGTTTTGAACTGGTCGACCGCGGCCGTCACTGCCGGCCCGATGTCGTCCAGGGTCTCACCGCCCGTGGGCGAATAGATCGCGATGATGTCCGGGGTCTGTGGGCCGAGATTGTCTTCGATGATGTCGGCGACCTTCGCGGAGTCGCTGCCCGGATCGATGAATCCGCCCTGGCTGAGCTTGCCGAACACTCCGAGTCCCCACACCCCACTGATGAGAACTATCAGAACCGCGAGGCTCAGCACCCACCATTTCCGGGCAACGACGGTTTGGGCCCAGCGTGTCATGTATCAACTCCGGTGTGTTGGGGCGTCTGGCCAGATCGACTGTAGTGGGCGTTTGGTCTTGAATCGGAAACGTCATGCATACTGCTCGAAGCACTTGCAAGCCACGCGTGTGGGGGAAGCCGGTCCGAATCCGGCGCTGACCCGCAACGGTAGGTCGATTCTCGGTAGTCACCGAGCTTCGGCAAGCCCGATTACCCACCGCGCGGTGTGCGACATCCATTCGTCGTGGTCTACGAAAAGGAAGTCCAGCAGGAGCTCTGGCCGAGGATCAGCGTGCGGGTGGAGTTGTCTGTCGGATTCTCATTCGTGGCTCAGAGCCCTTACGAGGTCCCCGTGTCACTTCAGTTCTCCCCGTCCCGCGCCGCCGCTGTTCTCATCGCGGTCGCCTTGGTTTCGGCAGGTTGTTCCAAAGGTCAGGAATCAGAGTCGGCGTCTGCTGCGGAATCCTTCGCACAGCCGGTGTCCGTGACCAACTGCGATCGCGAGATGACCTTCGATTCGCCGCCGCAGCGCATCGTGTCTTTGAACGGACACGTCACCGAAGCCCTCATCGAGATCGGCGCGGGTGATCGGATTGTCGGGCGGGCTTACAGTGACAACCCGCCAACTGCCGAGACCGCCGATGTATTCAACAAGATTCCCAGCCTCTCCGATACGTTCCCCAGCATGGAGCAGGTTCTCGACGTCGATCCGGACTTCGTGGTCGGAGGAATGACCAGTGCCTTCAACGAGAAGCAAGGCCGTTCCCGAGACGCTTTCGGCGAGCGCGGAATCAACACCTTCCTCTTCTCCGAATACTGTGGCACCGGTTTCCCCGACATCGGATTGCTCGAGAACGACTACACGCAACTCGGTCGAGTCCTGGGCGTCGAAGATTCCGCCCGCGAGGTCGCCGAGGAGATCAGCGATGGTCTCGATTCCGTCCGCGCTTCGGTCGGGGACGCGGCGCCGGTGCCGACCTTCTTCTACGACAGCGGTGACCAGGTTCCGACGACAATCGGCGGAGTCGGCGTCGGTCAATTGGTCGCGGAATACTCCGGCGTCTCGAACATCTTCGCCGAAGGGACAAAGCCCTACATCGACGCATCGTGGGAAGCTGTTGCCGAGCGTGCGCCCCAGGCGATCGTGGTCATCGACTACGGCGACAAGACGGCCGACCAGAAGATCGACTTCCTCCGTGCCCAGCCGTTGATGGCGACCACCCCTGCTGTGCAGCAGAACCGGTTCGTCGTGGTTCCTCTCGCTGACCTGTTCGAGAGTTCACGGTTGGTGCGTTCGGCACAGACCATCGCGACAGCCTTCCATCCGGGCGCTGACGCGGCGAAGTGACCCGCACGCGTTACGGGTACGGCGCCCTGCTTGTCGGCTTGGCGATCGCCTTGGCGATCGTACTGGGGTTGGCCGTCTCCTTGGGATCGGTTCGCATTCCCGTCGGTGACGTCTGGGCGATAGTCGGAGCCCGTTTGGCGCCAGGGACTTTCGAGACATGGTGGACCGCGGCGCGGGAGTCGATCGTGATCGATTCTCGCCTACCGCGTGCCCTCACGGCTGCGGTGGTGGGTGCGTCCTTGGCGATGTCGGGTGCTGTTGCTCAGGCTGTCACACGGAATCCTCTTGCCGACCCGTATCTACTCGGAGTGTCGTCGGGTGCGGGATTCATGGTGGTGCTTGTGTCGGTGCTGGGTTTCGGTGCCGGCCTCCTCGGGGTTTTCACGATTCCGGTCGCAGCATTCGTCGGGGCGATGATCCCGTTGTTCCTCGCGCTGCTGATCGGCGGCCGGTATCCGCAGCCGACCGCGATCATTTTGGTGGGTGTCGCGCTCGCCCAGATATTCTCGGCGCTCATCACCTTTTGCATCCTGGTGTTGGCCGATGATCGGCACGTGACGTCGGTGATGCACTGGATTGCCGGCGGATTCGGAGATGCGCGATGGTCGACGCTGATCTTCCCGACGATGGCGCTAGTCGTCGTCGGTGCCGCGCTACTGTTCAGTTCGCGGTGGATGGACGTCTTGCAGACCGGTGACGACGGGGCTGCTGCACTCGGTATGAACGTCCGACGGTTCCGTGTGCTGTCCTTGCTAGCGGTCTCCGTACTGGCGGGCGCGGCAGTCAGCGTTGCCGGTGGAATCGGATTCATCGGCCTGCTGATCCCACATCTGGCCGGTTTCATCGTTGGTACCAGAGCAATTCGACTGCTCCCTGCTGTAGCCCTGCTGGGCGCCGTCGCGATGGTTGCCGCGGATACCGCTGCGCGCTCGGTGGCACAATCCACCGAAGTTCCGGTCGGAGTGATCACCGCCCTCGTCGGTGCACCGATCTTCGTCTGGATGCTCTACCGGCAGTATCGGAGGCTCGAACAGTGACGCAGACCAGAACAGTGACACAATCCAGAACAGTGACACTCCCGAAGGACGCCGAAGCTGCGCCTCTGCTTGAACTCGTCGAGACCCGGGCGAGGCTCGGCAACCGCGAAGTCTTGCGCGGCATCACTTTCGCAGTGACGTCCGGTGAAATATTGGGCTTGGTCGGACCGAACGGCAGTGGCAAGACGACGGCACTGCGCTGCTGCTACAACGCTTTGACGCCGACAGGTGGAGCAGTTCTGATCGATCAAGCCGACTCGACGACGCTCTCGCGTAAGGACATCGCCAAAACCATCTCGGCGAGCGTCCAGGAACCTACTGTCTCGGCAGGACTTTCGGTTCGTGAATCGATCGCGCTCGGACGAACTCCGCACCGTAGCTGGTTGGACCGAAGCACGGAGCGCGATACCGCCATCGTGGACCGGTGCATCGAGCAGGTCGGTTTGGTCGAGCTTGCCGGACGCGACGTGTCCACCCTGTCGGGTGGTGAGCGGCAACGTGTCTCGATAGCGCGCGCATTGGCTCAGGAGCCCAAGGTTCTGTTGTTGGACGAGCCGACCAATCATCTCGATCTTCGTCACCAGTTGATCGTGATGGAATTGCTCGCCGAACTTGCGTCGGCGGGGCTCGCAGTTGTGGTCACCATGCACGATCTACGGTTGGCAGTCGAGTACTGCGACAACCTTGCGGTGCTCACCGAAGGTGAACTCCGCGCGTGTGGGTCTACGGTCGAGGTCTTGGACGAGCCGTTGTTGGCCGAGGTTTTCGGCATCAAGGCGCGAGTCGAACGCGGAGTACGTCCGCGGATGGAGATATTGGGGCTGGCATGACGGAATCGGTAGCCGGGATCTACGCCCGTATGGCAGCAGCTGTGCCGTTCTTCGACAACCTGAGCGCGTATCCGGATACGGTGCCAGCGGTGTTGATGACCGACCCCCAGTGGTTGGCAGCACGTGTCGCCGATACGGCCGAGCGGTGGGGGAGTACGGACAGTCGAGTGAACGGCACGTTGTGGTGGTACTCGGCCAGTTCGACGCTGACCGGCATTCCGATCGGAACAGGGATGGTCACCGGGTTCGCGGCCGATCCAGCGTTGGACGGTGGGCGGATCTTCCTGCGTGATAACGGCTATCTGGGCGGTTTTGCTGCCGGATCGGTAATTTCGATCTCGCGGAGTGTGGCGGAGTTGGGCCACGCGATGTTCCGCTCACTCAGTCCCGTGATCGAGGTGCTCGCCGAGGTATCCGGCGTTCGGCAGCAGGCGCTGTGGGCGATCACAACGGACTCCATCGCCAATCGCAGCCTCGACGCCGCCGGTAATGCGCGGGAGCGCGGAAGTGCATTTGCTGCCGGTCTGATCGAAGTTCTCCGCGGTGAGAACCCGGGCATTCCGGTCCCGCGTTTCGTGGACGTGGACCGCAGAGAATCTGCTGTGCGCGTGGGTAATCCATTGACGCCGGTGGCATTCGGGCGACGCAGATTCACGCAGCGGGCGTCGTGCTGCCTGATCTACGAGGTACCCGGTGAAGGCAAGTGCACCAGTTGCCCGAAGCGCGCACCCGAAGACCGGGTGCGCGCCTTGGCCGCTCTGGTGTGACTGTGGGTGGGCGGATTCAGGTGTTATCGGATCAGTGAGCTGCGACCTTGGAACGGTCGAGTCCCAGTGCGTCGGTCATCGTGAAGAACAGATCGGTCTGGTCCGTGAGGCCGCTGACGTTGGCCGCGTGCGGGCCGAAAGCTGCTACGCGCAACTGGGTTCCGGTGTGTCCTTCGGATTCGACGGCCGGATCTTCGGACGTTCCGTAGCTGATCGTCATCTCCGAGCCGTCCTTGGTGGTCAGCTTGCGGGTCAGCCCGGGGTAGACGATGTCCTGGGCGCGCTCGACCGGGATGTTCTGGTCCTTGGCGATGGTGGCGATGTCGTCTGCGCTGACGTTGGTGACGATCTGGCTGGTGTGAGCGTGGTCGGCTGTGACGATGACCAGGGTTTCTCCGTCGGTCTTCGCGAATTCGAGTGCCTTCTGCACAGCTTCGTCGAGGTCGACGGTTTCACCGATCTGACCGCACGCGTTGGCCGCGTGATCCTGCTTGTCGATCGAGGCACCTTCGACCTGGAGGAAGAAACCGTTGTCGTTGACCTTCAGTAGATCGATGGCCTTCTGAGTCATGTCCGCGAGCTTGGGTACGTCGGAGGTTCGCTTGGGGTTGTCGACGCAGGTTTCGGCGGGCTGCAGGTAACCGTCACGGGTGGCGACGGATCCTTCCCAGCGGACGGGCATGTTGCCCTCGGCGAACAGGCCGAGCACGGGCGCATCCTGATCGGCTTTGCCGACCTCGTTCATCTCGGCGGCGTTCTTCACCAGCTGGTAGCCGCGAGCTGCGGCCTGCTCGTTTAGCGTCTTGCCCTGCCAGTCACCGGCTTTCGCAGTCTCGGCGAAGGACTTGGCACCACCGGCGAAGGTGACGTCGGCGCGGGTGTCGAGGAGCTGTTCGCTGATCGACCCCTTGCCGCCGTTCTCGATGGCGTTCTCCGGGCAGGACTTGGACGTCGCCTCCGGTCCGTAGCACTTGCGGCCACTGACGTGCGCGACCTGCACTGCGGGGGTGGCGTCCTGCACCTCGGCGGTGGAGACGTTGCCGGTGGCCTTGCCGTTCGCCTTGGCGATCTCGAGGACGGTCGACTGGGCCTGCCCCTTGATGTCGACGGAAATCGCGCCGTTGTAGGTCTTGGTGCCGGTGGACCACGCCGATCCACTCGCTGCGGAGTCGGTGACGTAGTCGGGCTTGCCGTCCTTGGTCAGTGCGTAGTGCGTGTACTGGCCGGCGATCGGCAGGGCGTCGAGACCGGGGAAGCTGCCGGCAGCGCCTTCGGCGTAGTTGCGCGCGGCTGTGATCTCAGAGTCGCCCATGCCGTCGCCGATCAAGAGAATGACGTTCTTCGCGCCGGAAGCGTTGACGGCGTCGCGCACCGCGGCCGACTGATCACCGTCGATACGACGAGCACCACCGTTCGAGGACAGTTCGCCGGTCGCGGCGCGATCGACGGTCGTGCCGTTCGAGCCTGTGGCCTCATCGGCACTGCTGCTGCAGCCGGCAGCGGCCAGGACGGCGACGGCGCCGGCGACGGCCGTCAACCTACGTGTGTTGCGCGAGAACGACATACGAGTAGTACTCCTGGGAACAGTGTGGATGGAGATGGTGAACGCCGCTAATGATCTGGGTCCAAAGTGAACGGAGTGCAGACATGCGTACATCTGAATGTGACGAGACGGTGAGGGTTGAGATTCGCTCTGTTGACTGCGAGTGAGTGACCTGTCAGACTGAATTTGTGTCGAACACCAGTTCGATGCATGTGGTGCGTCTTCCCTTTCGGCATCCTCGAGCAGTCGGTCGTCCGTGACGGCCGGCTCGATCAGGTGCGAGGTCAGTGTGGGTTGGGGAAATGGGCCGCCGACGTGGTCCGAGATGGAACGGGTGCTGTCCGGACGGCCCGGCCGCGTGGAACATGAGGATTTGTTCCCGGGCGACGGAAGTGACAGCCCTGCCTGGTCACGAAAGCGCGGCGAGTATCGCGCAGGCGAGCTCACCCGTGGCACCGGCGTGGTTCCTTACGCAGAACTGCATGCTCATTCGGCCTTCAGCTTCCTCGACGGCGCATCACCGCCGGAAGAGCTGGTCGAGGAAGCTGTGCGTCTCGGGCTCGAGGCGATTGCCGTCACCGATCACGACGGGTTCTACGGCGTGGTGAGGTTCGCGGAGGCTGCGCGTGAATGGGGAATGCGGACCGTGTTCGGGGCCGAGTTGTCTCTGGATTCGGTACCCAGAACCGGCACGGCAGATCCCGGTGGAACGCATCTTCTGGTACTTGCCCGTGGGCAGGAAGGATATCGCCGTCTTTCGCGGGAGATAGCCGCCGCACATCTGGCGGGCGGTGAGAAGGGCAAACTGCAGTACAACTACGACGTGCTGACCGAAGCGGCCGGTGGACACTGGCAGATCCTGACCGGATGTCGCAAAGGTCATGTGCGGCAAGCCTTGACGTCGGGTGGTCGCGACGCGGCGGCGGAAGCCTTGCAGGATTTGGTCGAGCGTTTCGGGGCGGAGCGAGTGTCGGTGGAACTCACTCATCATGGGTTGGCGGAGGACGACGAGCGCAATGCCGTTCTGGCCGAACTGGCGAGAGAGCGTGGATTACGTACGGTGGCGACCACCGCCGCGCACTTCGCCGCTCCTCCGCGTCGACGCCTCGCCATGGCAATGGCAGCTGTGCGATCGCGTCAAAGTTTGGACGAGGCTGCCGGGTGGTTGGCCCCTACCGGCGGAGCGCACCTGCGGTCCGGCGCGGAGATGGCGACACTGTTCTCGCTCTATCCCGAGGCCGTCAGTGGTGCCGCCGATCTGGGACGTGAGTGTGCTTTCGATCTCAAGCTCATCGCGCCCAAATTGCCACCGTTCGACGTTCCCACCGGGCATACCGAGGCGTCGTGGTTGCGTGAGCTCACCATGGTGGGGGCGCTGGAACGCTACGGACCTCCGGAAAGCGCGCCGAAGGCATACAAACAGCTCGAACATGAACTTGCCATCATCGAGGGATTGAGCTTTCCCGGATACTTCCTGGTGGTGCATGACATCGTGTCGTTCTGCAAGAACAACGACATCCTCTGTCAGGGAAGAGGTTCCGCTGCGAACTCGGCGGTGTGTTACGCGATCGGCATCACCAATGTCGATCCGGTTCGCAACAAATTGTTGTTCGAGCGGTTTCTTGCGCCCGAACGTGACGGCCCGCCGGACATCGACGTGGACATCGAGTCCGACCGCAGGGAAGAGGCGATCCAGCACGTGTACGCGAAGTACGGGCGTACGTATGCCGCGCAGGTCGCCAATGTCATCACCTATCGAGGAAAGTCGTCGGTGCGGGACATGGCTCGGGCACTTGGCTTTTCGCAGGGCCAGCAAGATGCGTGGAGTAAGCAGGTCGGCCGGTGGGGCGGTATCGACAAGAACGCGGATACAGATATTCCGCGTCCGGTACTAGAACTGGCGGCGCAGATCGAAGGCTATCCGCGGCACCTGGGCATCCACTCAGGCGGCATGGTCATCTGTGATCGTCCCATCGCCGACGTCTGCCCGGTGGAGTGGGCGCGGATGGCCAATCGCAGTGTCCTGCAATGGGACAAGGACGATTGTGCTGCCGCTGGGCTGGTCAAGTTCGATCTGCTCGGCCTCGGTATGCTCTCCGCTTTGCACTACATGATGGATCTGGTGGCCGAACACAAAGGCATCACAGTCGATCTGGCGCAACTCGATCTGTCGGAAACAGCGGTGTACGAGATGTTGCAGCGGGCAGATTCGGTGGGGGTGTTCCAAGTGGAATCACGTGCGCAGATGGCGACACTGCCGCGTCTGAAGCCTCGAAACTTCTACGACCTGGTGGTCGAAGTCGCGCTCATCCGTCCGGGGCCGATTCAAGGCGGATCAGTGCATCCGTACATTCGTCGGCGCAACAAACTCGAACCTGTGTCCTACGACCATCCATCGCTCGAGAAGGCACTCGAACGCACGCTGGGGGTTCCGCTGTTCCAAGAACAGTTGATGCAGATGGCCGTCGACGTTGCGGGTTTCACGCCGTCCGAGGCCGACCAATTGCGTCGGGCAATGGGATCGAAACGCTCGACCGAGAAGATGGAGCAACTGCGGGCGAGGCTGTACCAGGGCATGCGAGACCTACACGGTATCGGCGACGAGGTTGCCGACCGGATCTACGAAAAGCTGTATGCGTTTGCCAATTTCGGTTTCCCGGAAAGCCATTCACAAAGTTTTGCCGCGCTGGTCTTCTACTCCTCGTGGTTCAAACTCCATCACCCCGCTGCGTTCTGCGCTGGGCTTCTGCGCGCGCAGCCGATGGGTTTCTACTCACCGCAGTCCCTGGTTGCCGATGCGCGCAGGCACGGAGTGCAGGTACACGGTGCCGATATCAACGTCAGCCTCGCGCACGCCACCGTCGAGGCAGGTGGATTCGAGGTTCGGCTGGGACTGGGGGAAGTGCGCAACATCGGCGATGCACTGGCCGAGAAGATCGTCGAACAGCGCGACCTCGGTGGACCGTTCACGTCGTTTCTCGATCTGACCGGGCGGGTGGAACTGACTACCGCACAAGCTGAATCGCTGGCGACCGCCGGTGCGCTGGCCAGCTTCGGTATCTCGCGTAGAGAAGCGCTGTGGGCAGCGGGCGCTGCGGCGGGGGAGCGTCCCGACCGCTTGCCCGGTATCGGTGCATCGGTCACAGCTCCCACTCTGCCCGGCATGAGCGACGTCGAATTGGCGGCAGCGGATGTCTGGGCGACAGGAGTATCTCCCGACACGTACCCGACACAGTTTCTCCGCCCGCAGCTCGACGCGCTCGGCGTGGTGCCGGCGTCGAGACTTCTCGACATCCCGGACGGTGACCGTGTGCTGGTGGGGGGAGCGGTCACACACCGGCAGCGACCGGCAACAGCGGCGGGCGTCACGTTCATCAATCTCGAGGACGAAACCGGAATGGTGAACGTCGTATGTTCGGTGGGGTTGTGGGCAAAGTATCGAAAACTTGCAAATACGGCGCCGGCGTTGCTTATTCGAGGAAAGGTGCAAAATGCAGAAGGCGCTGTCACTGTCGTGGCAGACCGGATGCAGCTGATGGATCTGCGAGTCACGGCCAAATCGCGAGACTTCCGTTAACGCCTGATTCCGGCCACCGTTTTGTGCCGAGAGGACAAATGTGGAGCTCAACTCTGACCTCCGAGCATATGGCGCGGGTCACATTTACTCCCTAGGGTTGTCGCTTGAGCGCGATCGATTCACCACACGCAGCCACGGTCAGTTGCCTTGCAGGTGAATATCGTCGCCTTCCAAACACGCTGAACCCAAAGCACTTCGAATCGAACAGGAACTCCATGAGCACAGCGATCCTCGTCGCACACGTACACCCCACCGATCCGTCTTCGGAAGAAGCATTCAACCGCTGGTACGACGACGTGCATATCCCGCAGGTCGTCGAACGAGTGCCTGGGGTTGTCTCCGCCTCCAGATTCTCTCTCGCGGATGTGCAGTTGCTGCCCGAGGACGCATTGCCTGCGCGCCGTTACTTGAGCATCTATCAACTCGACACGGAAGATCTCGCAGGCACCGCCCAGGCGTTGGGAAGTGCTTTGGGCGACGGAACTCTCGACATGTCCGAGGCCATCGCGACCACCGGTGACACCGGACCCGAATTGCTTTTCTACGTCCCGACCGAGAACTGAAGGAAGCGGCCGACATGTCAGATCTACTCGAGAACAAAGTTGCGATAGTCACCGGAGCAGGCGCAGGCATCGGCGCCGCCATTGCCCGGGCATTCGGGGCGGAGGGTGCACGCGTCGTAGTCTCCGACATCAACGGTGACGCAGCACAGACCGTGGCGGACTCGATCGACGGCGCTATCGCTGTCACCGCGGACGTCACCGACGAACAGCAGGTCAAGGATCTTGTCGCCAGAGCGGTCGAAGAGTTCGGCGGACTGAACGTCGTAGTACCCAATGCCGGCATCGCCACCACGACTCCACTGATCGAGACCTCGTTCGAGGACTGGCGGAAAGTCATGTCCGTCAACCTCGACGGAGTGTTCTTGACCGTCCGTCATTCGCTGCCCGCGCTCGTCGCATCCGGGGGCGGTTCGATCGTGAACATCTCGTCGATCTCGTCGACAACCGGATCGCCTTTGATCGGCAGCTATGCCGCAGCCAAGGCTGCGGTTCGCAACCTCACCGAAACCCTCTCGGCCGAACTTCGCTTCCATGGAATCCGAGCCAATGCCTTGCTACCCGGGTTCATCGACACTGACCTGGTCAAGAGTCACCAGCAGGATTTCGAGAACGCGCTCGGCCTCGAGCCCGGAGGATTCGACGACCTGATGGTCACTAAGCAGACGCGCTACGGGCGGACCGAGGAAGTGGCCGCCGCAGCAGTGTTCTTTGCGAGCGACCAGTCGTCGTGGTGCAACGGCAGCAGTCTGGTTCTCGACGGAGGGTTCACCGCTTCTCTCCTCTGAGCAGCAGAGCCTTTCCGAACGTCACCCGAAATCATCAATCGTGCGAGGATCCACACCATGACCAACCGCGCCGTGTACGTACTTCCGCCTGGAGGGTTGAACAACCTCGAATCGAGGACGATCGAGACGCCAGGGCCAGGTACGGGTGAGGTGACGATCGCGATCCGCGCGAATTCGCTCAACCATCACGACTACCTCGTGGTGACCGGCGAGATACCGACCGACGGCCCTCGCATTCTGTTGTCCGATGCTGCGGGTGAAGTAATCGCCGTTGGCGAAGGCGTCACACAGTTCAGCGTCGGGGACCGAGTGATGAGCACCTATCTGCCGCATTGGCGTAGCGGTGCACCGGATTTCGACGGATTCGGAAATTCACCCGGTGACGGCGTCGACGGGTTCGCCCGTGACACCGTCACCGTGCCGGTATCGGCAGTGACGTCGATGCCGCGAAACTACACGTACGAAGAAGCCGCTACCTTGCCCACTGCGGGCTTGTCCGCGTGGCGTGCACTGTTTGCCGGCGTCCCGATCATCCCTGGTTCTTCGGTGTTGATTCCCGGGACCAGCGCGGTAGCGCTGTTTGCCGTCCAGCTTGCCAAAGCTGCTGGAGCTCAGGTGATCGCAACCTCGTCGGCTCCCGACAAGATGGCTCGATTGGTCGATCTCGGTGCCGATCACGTGGTCAACTACCGTGAGCGCCCGGACTGGGGATCGGAAGCGATGCGGCTCAGCGGCGGGATCGACCTTGTCCTCGACGTCGGCGGGCCCTCCACCCTCGGCCAATCTCTGGCTGCAGTCCGACCAGGCGGGCGGATCTGCGCGCTGGGCATCATGAACGGCCCCTCGTCGTCGATCGACCTGACTTCGCTACTGACAAAACAGGTCATCATCGAAGGTGTCCTGGTGGGCAGTCGTGCCCACCAGGAGGAGATGGTCGCCGGGTTGGAGAGCCTCGCGCTTCGTCCCGTCATCGATTCTTCCTACAGCCTCGACCGCCTCGCTGACGCATTCCAGCAACAGAAATCAGGGCGCGCCTACGGCAAGATCGTCATCACAAACCCTTGACGGCTTGCCGGTCCCAGTGGGGATCGGTGAGAATTTCCGCCGCGTCGCCGACAAAGGCAGGTGCAGCGGTCTGATCGCCGCTGAGGGTGAACCTCAGCCACGCGGTGAGGTAGCCACGAAATCCTTCACCGTCTGCGGCCCAATTGTGGCTGACTCCAAGCAGTCTGCCGCGGACCGCGGGCCCAGTGGTTTTGTCGAAGTACTCAGCTTGCGGATCGGCGGTGGAGACCGGGTCGTCGGCGCCGGTCATGAAGAACGTCGGTCCGGTCAACTGGGTCACGTCGATCACGTCGACAGGTCGCGAGGCCCACCACGGGTCAGGCAAATCGAGTACCGCCGTGGCGGTGATCAGATTCGCGGACTGGGTTGCCGCGTTGATCGCGCCACCGGCGCCCTGGGAGTGTCCGACCGAGGCAATGTTGTCGGTGTCGATCCGCTGGTGAAAAATGCTCTCAGCGTTGGTGTTCTGATCGACGACGTACTGGGCAGCCCCCAAGATCTCCGCCCCGTCGCCGGTGACGCTGCTGTCGGCCACCACAACGACAAAACCCCAAGAAGCGAGATGCTGCAGGAGCGCTTCGTACTCTTCGTAAGTCGCATAGCTGCCGTTGCCGAAGGTGACGACGGGATGCTGTTCCTCGACTGTGGCGATATCGGTGGGATAGAAGAGCCGATACCCCGTCACCGATTCCTCGGTGACCTCGTGGGAACCTGGATTCGCGAATATCTCACTGACCGACTGCTGTACGACGGTCTCGGTCGTGGACACGTCGGAAGTTGTCGGAACCCCCGCGGTGGCATGAGTGACGGCACCCGAGAGCGCCAGTACACACGATGCAGTCACGACGGCGATCGAGTATGTGGTTCGAGAAGGCATGGGCACAAGTATGTCTTGTACGGTCGTGGTCGGTCAGGCCGAGACGCGTGTGGGCCGTTCTTCGCGGATTCGATCCCGGATGAGAAAGATGGCGATTATCCCGAAGACAACCAAGAGGACCGTGAGTAGAGACGTGACGGCTGCGGCCCCACTCACTTCCGTCGTCACCGAGGTGTCCAGCCCGCCGGTCGAGAGAATGGTGGTGGGGTTGGTGAGGCCGTGTAACACGATTGCGGCCCAGATCGTGCCCGTCACACGCATGGTCAGATACATGCACATGCCGAATCCGAACGTGTAGACAACGGTGGCAAGGACGGTCGACGGCTTCATTCCGGCGATGAGGTTGACCGTGTGCATGAGTGCAAACACCAGTGAAGACACGACGGCGACGAAGCGTTCGCGGTGGCCGGCGTCGCGCAGCATCTTCACTGCCAGACCACGGATGGCCAATTCCTCCGTCAGGCCGACGCACGCGCCGAGTACCAGCAGGGCGATTATCTCGCCGGTGGTCCGCGCGCTCCAGTCAGTTCCCGAGAGATGCGCAACAATGGCGGCGACCACGATAATCGGACCGATCCACATCCAACCCCGCCCACGAATGGGTTGTGGGCCGAAGATGTCGCGCAGCCAACCGACCTTGGCCGCGAAAACCAGCAGGGCGATCCCGCCGATCGCGAGGGGCAATGCGACGCCGAAGATGATGCTGGAGGCGCTCGCTACGACGTTGTCCGTGTCGATCTGGTCTGCAAAAACCCGAGAGGTAACCTGCCCGACAGCGAGATAGAACGCCAGGTAGACGACGATCAGAAGGAACGCTTTCCACACCGTGGGGCGACTCCAAAAACCGGACTTCCCGGGAACCGTATTGGTCATTGTCAGATCGTCAGGGGAGTCGCAGGAACGTGCGCGGGTACCGTCTATTCGGACAGCAGCGAACATGAAGGCAGGCGCAGAAGAAATGTTGGAAGTCGATTTGAATGCACTGGACACGGCTTTGGCAGCGGGGGAGCCGTTGATCGACGTCCGTGAGGCCGACGAGTTCGCTCAGGTTCGAGTTCCGGGTGCGACGCTCATTCCGCTCAGCGAGTTCGTCGCTCGTGTAGGCGAGATTCCAGACGCCGAAACCGTTTACGTCATCTGCGCTGTCGGTGGCCGTAGCTTGCAAGCGGCAGAGTATTTGCAGGCTCGCGGCATCAATGCGGTTTCGGTGGCCGGTGGAACGATGGCGTGGTACCAGTCGGGGCGCCAGGTCGAGACCGGGGCCTAGGGCGTAACCGTTGGGGCAGCTCCAGTTTTCCGGAGCTGCCCCAACAGGTCATTTTCGCCAGAACAAGTGGTGCGTCACGCCGCTCGGGCTCGGCACTGTTTCAAGGTTGAAGCGGTCTCGTAGCTCGTCGGGTGACTCCCACAGCCGTAGACCGGATCCGAATTCGACCGGGCAGACCACCACGTGCATGGCGTCGACAAGGTCCGCGTCGAGGAACTCACGGATAGTGCTGACTCCGCCGCCGAGCCGAACGTCCTTGCCCTGCGCCGCCTCACGTGCCTGCTCGAGGGCTGTCGCGGGGTCTGCGTCGACGAAGTGGAATGTCGTGTCCGAGAGTGTGAACGAGGGCCGCACGTGGTGGGTCAAGACAAAAACCGGGGTGTGGAACGGTGGCTCGTCGCCCCACCAGCCCTGCCACTCGAGATTCTCCCAAGGACCACGGTGAGGGCCGAACTTGTTGCGGCCCATGATTTCGGCACCGATGTTGTTGGAGAAGTCCCGGGTGAAATAGTCGTCGAGGCCTCGGCTGCCGCCGGGATCGGTGCGATTGGGCCAGCTGGCCGTAGCTCCTGCCCACGCAAACATTTCACCGTGGTCGAGGCCGAACGGGCTCTCGAAGCTTTGGTCCGGACCGCAGGCTATTCCGTCTCTGGAAACGCTGAAATTCTGCACTCGCAATAACTGACTCACCGTGTACTCCCGCTCTCGACAATGGTCTACGTGAGTACAGACCGTACGGCGCGGCAAAACTCATCGGTGCGAATTCACGCCGCTGCCGGGAGGGTTCCACTGCGGATCGATCGGACGGTCCTCACCGCGACGGTTGCCCAGATCGGGATGAGCACAGTCAACAGTGCAAGCGCGATACCCAGGATTGCAGTGGAACCAGTGGCGACTCCGAAGGCATTCGCGCCGACAGCACACGCTCCGATGGGGAATGTGAAGCTCCACCACCCGAGTGAGAAGTCCAAGCCGCGGCGCAGTGCGTGGACGGTGACGGTGGTGACTGTGACAAAGGCGATCACGCCGATGATTCCGACGACGGTTCCGTACACGATTCCGAATTCGTGCAGGGCGTCGGCATGCTCGGTACTGAGTGCATGCCGTGAGGCGGCGGCCAACAAGTTCGATGCGGCGATCGACTGTCCGATCACGCCCAACGGAATCCACAGTGAGGGAATGGCATTGAACGGGATCATATCAACGCCTGCCGAGCGGTTGCGTGCGAACTGCCTGGCGACGGCAACCAGAATGCCGATGGCGGCGGTCAGTGCCAGAACAAACAGGATGTAGCAGAACACCAGTACCGCGATGCGCAATGCACCTTCAGGCATGTGCGTGCTGACCGCTGCGCCGGTGGTGGCCGAGACCATCGGAGGTACGACGGGCATGAGCCAGAACGGCATAGCCGTTGCCATTCCCGCATCTCGAACCAGACGAATCATCATCACGACGTAGGTGATTAGGCCGAGTGCCGTGCCGAGTGTCCACAGTGTCAGCGACACGGTGATCGCCACGTCGTGGCCGAGGAAGTCCGGGCCGGTGATGCCGGTTGCGGATCCCACGGTCAGAAGCGCCATGGCGACGGCGCCGTAGAAGGGGAACATCGCGGGGCTGTGCAGGTAGGCGAGGGCCTGACATCGATGTTGTGACCAATGGGTGGCGAATGCTCCGATCAGGGCGCACAGTACGAGAACCGCCAGCACCCAGAAGATCTCCGAGACCAGTTTCAAGCCCTCGATCTCCGGTTCGAGCGAAGCCGCGGCCACCGACACGATTCCCGTTCCCATCGCTGCCGCGAACCAGTTCGGGGTGATGTGGGCGAAGGTGGGACTCGTGGTGGTGGTCATGTATTTCACTGTCGTCTCATCCGGTTCGTACCGGTAGACCGGTTGTCCTTGAATGCCCACAAACTCGCCTTGTGGGTCTAATCTTGGGTCATGTCGTTGTCTCCTCGGGTGCCGGAACTCAGTGCCCTCGACGTCCTGCTTTCCGTGGGGCGTCTGGGCAGCATGGGTGCTGCCGGCCGGGAGCACGGGCTCAGTCAGCAGGCAGTCAGTGCGCGCGTGCGTTCGGTCGAGCGTCAGCTCGGAATCAAGGTCTTCGATCGAGCGGCGACCGGTGTACGTCCCACTGCCGAGGGCGGACTGATTCTCGAATGGGCCAGCCACATCCTGGTCAGTGCCGAGGAAATGGCGTCGGGGGTTGCTGCTCTCCGCGGTGAACGCGACGCTGCCGTCACTGTCGCGGCCAGCATGACCATTGCCGAATATCTGGTGCCCGGGTGGACGGTTGCGATGCGCCACAAGTTCCCCAACGTCGTAGCGTCGGTGAGTTTGCACAACTCCTCGGACGTCTCCGCTCAAGTCCAGGCAGGCAAGGCTGATATCGGATTTGTCGAAGGGCCGGATGTGCCGTCGGCGCTCGCGTCGTGCGAGGTGGCGCGTGATCATCTCGTGGTGGTGGTTCCGCCGGGGCATGACTGGGCGAATGGTGCGCCTGTTCCGGTCGCGGACCTCGCGCGCACACCGCTCATTCAGCGCGAGTCAGGGTCCGGTACCCGTCTGACGCTCGAGAATGCTGTTCCCGATTGTGTGCCGCCGTTGCTCGAGCTCACCTCGTGCACCGCCGTCAAGGCTGCGGTGGTGGCAGGCAACGCCCCGGCCGTTCTGTCGTCGCTGGCGGTTGCGGCCGACCTGACGGACGGCCGACTGGTCGCGGTCAACGTCGACGGCTTGCGGATGCCGCGGCGACTGCAGGCCGTCTGGGATCCCGATCGCGGATTGCGCGGTGCGGCACGAGATTTCCTCGACATTGCGCTCGGTTCCAACACCGCTGTTCATTCACGCTGACGGCTGCGGCTGCTATCTGACGGTGTCGATCCCCGCGAGGATGAGGTTGATGCCTGCCAGGAACTGCTCGCGGTCGTCGTGATCGCGCAGTTGTGCCGTCACCTGATTGAGGAACGGGTACTTCGCGGAGTCGAGTTCTTCTCACCGCGTGGCGACGCTCGCGAGGAATGCGCGGACTCGTACGTGATCCTTGATCTCTGCCTCGGTGAACGCGCACCCTACTCGCTGGTCGACTCCTTCACCGGTGCTGCTTCCGTATCCGGATAATGGGCGAATGCCTGTCGATTCCTCTCCCGCGTCCGCCGCGATCGCGCACGTGCACGACCTCTCGAAGGGTGGCCCGCTGGATCGAAATCACCGGGTGACGTTGCACTTTCATCCAGACCTCCCTTTTGAAAGTGGTCTGACACTGGCCTCGATCGCACGTCAAGGCACCTACGTGACCCAGTTCGAGACTCGTACGAGCAACGGGGGACTGACGGCACACCACGGCGGCGACCGTTGGCGTTGGGAGAGTCGGATTTTCGGCGGAGCCTACGACGAGCGAGAGCCGTCGGAACGGCCGAAGTACGGATCATTGAACTTTTCCGCCGATCTGTACGGGGCATCTCCTCGGTTCGGCTCGTCCTACTTCCGGCTTGCCGAGCACGCGCTCGACCGCACCACTTTCTGCTTTCCGGACAGCGTCTTCGAGTCCGGCCTCTTCGGAACGGCGGAAGCGATGAGCTTGGTTGACGCCGCCGTAGCCGCCGAGTTCGAGGATCCGCTCGACCACTACATCGAGGCGCACGTTCACGGCGTCGTCGACATCGGAGCGGACGTCGAGGCGCTCGTTCTGGATCCGAGTTACCGGGGCACACGGATCGAAGAGATCGCCCACTCGCTCACGTGCCAGGTGTTGTGGCACGACGGTTACGCGGTCGACGCCGACGAGGTCGCCGAACATCCCGACTATCGGGGAGCTACCGTCGTCGACATTGCCCGAGAGGTTGCGCTCGATGGTCGACTGACGCCTGCCGTCCTGGGTCTCGCCCGGCGCGGCTCTTACGATCCGCAGGACGTCAAAAAGGTCTGGCACTACATCGCTCGATTCGGCGGCAGGGCGTAGAACTGGGCATTCGCGTACCCCGGCCCGTCGACGACTGATGGTTCCGGGACCGCACATCAGTCCGAAGGCGGCGGTGAGGAAAGAGTGATTGATACGCAACATCGGGCATGAACTCCCGAAACAACTGCATCCGAAGATGGAAGTCGACCTTGATCCTCGGTCGAAGGGATGCATGAATCGATGGGCGCTCAACTCACTTCCACCAGTGTCGACACCCTCTGCGCGTACTGCGGGGTGGGCTGTGGTCTTGTCCTCGACATCATCACCGATCCGGAGACAGGGCGTCGGAAGGCCGCGAAGTCGTCCGGTCTGAAGACACACCCCGCCAATTTCGGACGTTTGTGCACCAAGGGCACCACGACGGCGGACATGCTCGCCGGCCCGGGGCGCATGGAATCTGCATATCGGCGTCCACACCGAGGTGAGGCGATCGAAGCTGCGGATATGAGTGCAGTCATCACCGAAACTGCCCACCGCCTGCGGGCAATCATCGACGAACACGGCCCCGACGCATTTGCGTTGTACGTGTCCGGGCAGATGTCTCTCGAGGCCCAGTACTTGTCGAACAAACTGGCCAAGGGCTTCATCGGCACCAATCAGATCGAATCGAATTCCCGGCTGTGCATGGCCAGTGCCGGCACCGGATACAAGCAATCGCTCGGGGCCGACGGACCGCCCGGTTCCTACCAGGACTTCGAACACGCCGACGTGTTCTTCGTGACCGGCGCGAACATGGCGGACTGCCATCCGATCCTCTTCCTTCGAATGCAGGAGCGGGTCAAGGCAGGCGCGAAGTTGATCGTCGTGGACCCTCGATGCAGCGTCACCGCAGACAAGGCGAACTTGTTCCTGCAGATCGCCCCCGGCACCGATCTCGCACTACTCAACGGACTTCTCCACCTACTCGTCGTGAACGGGCACACCGACCCGGACTTCATCGCCGAATTCACCGAAGGCTGGGAGGCGATGCCCAGCTTCCTCGAGGAGTACACACCGGAGAAGGTCAGCGAGATCACCGGCATCCCCGAAGTCGACATTCGCACCGCAGCGCAATGGATCGGTGAGGCCGACAACTGGATGAGCTGTTGGACAATGGGTCTGAACCAGAGCACCCACGGCACGTGGAACACCAACGCCATCTGCAACCTTCATCTGGCGACCGGTGCGATCTGCACGCCTGGCAGCGGCCCGTTCTCGTTGACTGGGCAGCCGAACGCCATGGGTGGTCGTGAAATGGGCTACATGGGGCCAGGTTTGCCAGGTCAGCGTGCCGTGATGGTCGACGCCGATCGCGACTTCGTCGAGGAGCGATGGGGGATCCCGCAGGGTTCGCTGCGCACCGAAACCGGCGGTGGGACCATCGACCTGTTCTCCCGAATGGCGGCGGGTGAAATCAAGGCGTGCTGGATCATCTGCACCAATCCTGTTGCGACGGTAGCTAACCGCAAGACCGTCATCGACGGATTGGAGAAGGCTGACCTCGTCATCACCCAGGACGCGTTCTTGGGCACCGAGACCAACGAATACGCCGACGTCCTGCTGCCGGCGTCATTGTGGACAGAGTCCGACGGAGTGATGATCAACTCCGAACGCAACCTGACGCTCTTCCAACAGGCACTGGATCCGGTCGGGCAGGCGCTGCCTGATTGGCAGATCATCGCCCGAATCGCCTGCGAGATGGGCTATGCCGAGGCATTCACCTATACCAGTGCCGAAGAGGTGTTCGAGGAGATCAAGCAGTTCTGGAATCCGAAGACCGGCTACGACTTACGCGGCGTCACCTACGAGCGCCTCCGCAAGTCGCCGATCCAGTGGCCATGCCCGCCCGAGAGTAATCAGGACCGTCATCCCATCCGATACCTCAATGACGGTGTCAGTCAGAGGCTTCTGGTCCGAGAGGACGGCAGCACTCCACGCCTCGCGTTCCCCACCGACACGGGCCGTGCGATGTTCTTCGCCCGGCCACACATGCTTCCCGCCGAAATGCCCGACGACGACTATCCGTTCCTGCTCAACACCGGTCGTCTTGCGCACCAGTGGCACACCATGACCAAGACCGGCAAGGTGGCCAAGCTGAACAAACTCAACCCCGGGCCCTTTGTCGAGATCCATCCCGACGACGCCACACGCCTCGGCGTCGTCGACAAGGACGCGATCGAGGTCGCCTCACGCCGCGGCCGCGCAGTGCTCCCGGCCGTGGTCACCGACCGAGTGCGTCCGGGAAACTGCTTCGCACCGTTTCACTGGAACGACGCCTTCGGCGAGTATCTCTCGATCAACGCCGTCACCAACGACGCCATCGACCCTGCATCCCAGCAACCGGAGTTCAAAGCCTGTGCCGTCACTTTGACGAAGGTCGCCGTGAACACGCCCGAAACGGAGCTCGCCGAATCGCCGCGGGTGGCTCCCGTGGCGACTGATCGGGCTTTGTCGCGAACCGATGTCCTCGCTGATGTCATCGGCCAAACAGGAACACCTGCAGTGGTATTCGATCCGCTCCAACAGAGCTACCTGGCAGGTCTTCTCGCGGCGTTGCGTGCGGATGCCGATCGCACTGTCGGGGTGCCGACCTTGCCTCCGGCTGCACCCTTCGATGGCGAAAAGCGGATGTGGGTAGACGGTGTCTTGGCCGGCCTGTACTCAAGGACCTCACTCCCTGGCACTGACGGGCCCGCGTTGTCATCGGGTACGGACACTGCCTCCGAGCGGGCGCCGATCGTCGTGCTCTGGGCATCGCAGACCGGAAACGCGGAGGAGTTTGCCGCCGCCTGCGCTGCTCGTCTCGGGGAAGTCGGCTTGCCCGTGGTGATACACGCAATGGACGAGTTCCCGGCTGCCGACCTGGCGGCCACCCGAGAGGTCCTGCTGATCACCAGTACCTCCGGTGACGGCGAATCCCCGGACAACGGCAGCGGTTTCTGGGATGCCCTGGCTGCTGACACAGCGCCCCTCATGGTCGAGACACTTTATGCAGTAATCGCTTTCGGTGACTCGAACTACGACGACTTCTGTGGACACGGTCGAAAACTCGACGCTCGCCTTGCTGAACTGGGAGCCAGTCGTATCGTCGATCGCGTCGACTGCGAGCCTGATTTCGAAGACACAGCTGCTGGATGGCTCGACGCGGTCACGGCCGAACTTCAGAGCACGGAGGCGGGTGAGTCGACCGACGTCGTCGTTGCAATGAAGAACTCCGGCACAACTGCTGTGGCCGCGCCGATTTCACCGGCGATGTCGGCGCCGCTGCAGTACAACAAGAAGGCGCCACTGACTACAGCTTTGACGCGCAATGTCGTGCTCAACCGGCCAGGCTCTTCCAAAGACGTGCGGCAGTTGGGTTTTCACCTTCCGGACGACACGGTCAGCTACGAAGCCGGCGACGCTCTCGGAGTCTGGCCGCGAAACAGCTCCCCGTTTGTCGACGAGTGGCTCACCCTTACCGGCCTCGACGGTGAGGAGACCGTCGATCTGGGGCAGTACGGCGCGATGACCTTGCGTACCGCGCTGACCGAACGCCTGGAGATCACTCGAATCTCGAGCGACATGATTCGGTTCGTGCATCAACGGACTCGCGATGCGGACCTGGCCGAGTTGATGAAGCCGGAGAACATCTCCACGCTCAAAGACTGGTCGTGGGGACGACAGTCCGTCGACGTACTTGCGCAGTCGCCGGTTCGTGCTTCAACCGACGAATGGCTCTCGTTACTCAAACCGCTTCAGCCGCGGTTGTATTCGATTTCTTCGAGTCCGAAAGAGAACCCACGCGAAGTGCAGTTGACGGTGTCCGCCGTCCGATACAACGTCGCGGGCGTCCCACGCCGTGGAGTGTGCTCGACGTATCTCGCAGATCATGCTGACGGTGACGACATCGGAATTTACGTGCAGAAGTCGACTCACTTCCGGCCCCCTTCCGATCCCGAGACCCCGATGATCATGGTCGGTCCGGGGACCGGCATTGCACCGTTCCGTGCTTTCCTGCATGAGCGGCGGGCGTTGGGGCACACGGGTCCGAACTGGCTGTTCTTCGGAGAACAGCATGCCGCGACCGACTTCTACTACCGCGAAGAAATCGAAGAATTGCGGAAAGACGGCTTTCTCACCGAACTCGACCTCGCATTTTCCCGGGATCAAGCCGACAAGGTCTACGTGCAGGACCGGATGCGCGAACGAGGCGCGCTGCTGTGGGAGTGGTTGCAGAAGGGCGCCCACTTCTACGTCTGCGGCGATGCCAACCGGATGGCCAAGGACGTCGACAATGCCCTCAACGGCGTGGTCGCTCGACACGGAAAACTGGCCCCTCGTAGTGCCGAGGCGTATGTGAAGGCTCTTTCAGCGGAGAAGCGCTACGTTCGGGACGTCTACTGACGACGATCGATCAGACTGCGCCCTTGAACCCGTGCTGACGCCAGGCCTCGTACGTCACCAGGGCGGCAGCGTTGGACAGGTTGAGGGATCGGCGTCCGGGAAGCATCGGGATACGCAGGCGCTCGGTGATGTGTTCGTCCGCCAGCACTTCCTCGGATAACCCGGTGGGTTCGGGCCCGAAGAGCAGGACGTCGCCGGGTTGGTAGGCGATATCGGCATACGACGTGGTCGCGTGCGCGGTGAAGGCGAATACGCGAGCGGGTGTGACGGCATCCCAGGCGGCGGCCAGGTTTTCGTGGACCGTGACAGTCGCCAGATCGTGGTAGTCCAAGCCTGCGCGCTTGAGCTTCGGCTCCGACAAGTCGAACCCGAGAGGGCCGACCAGGTGGAGTTCGCAACCGGTACCTGCGACCATGCGGATCGCGTTTCCGGTGTTGGGTGGGATGCGGGGCTCGTGGAACATCACTCGGAACACTCGAGGAACTGTACCGGGCGTCGTATCGGTGCCCGCGTCCGTGAGAAGACCGGTCGAGAAGTGTGGGCAAATTGGTAACAAACCGCCCAGTCCGTGCGAATCTATTTCCGGCACTCTTCTCAGAACGGACATTTCATGAACCCTCCCGCCGGTTGGAACCCCGACCCCTTCGACCCCACGATCGACCGTTACTGGGACGGTCAACAGTGGACCGCGCAGACACGGCCCAAGGGCGTCGATGCACCCACTCAAGCGTTCGGTACTCCGACGCAGGTCGTCGGTGCACCGGGATCTCCGTCGCCGGACGCAAACGCCGAGGAAGGCAAGACGCGGCGTAAGTGGCCGTGGATCGCCGGCGCAGCAGTCGTGGGGTTGGTGGCCATCGCTGCGGCGACGGGGGCGGGCAAGTCGGAAGAATCGACGACGCCTGCTGTGACCTCTTCGACGACAGCTGCAGCGACGACAACCAAAACCACTGTCCCATCGACGACGAAGACCACAACTTCGTCCCTCTTGCCGACGACGACAACGATCGTGCAGCCACCGACGACGACCACCGTGGCAATAGTGCCGCTGGTGCCGCAGGTCCCGGAGACCACGACTACGCCGTACGTTCCGCCCGCTCCGGCGTACACGCCGCCGAAGACAACGGAACCTGCGTACGTTCCACCGAAACCGTCGGGAGGAACGGTGAATCCGGGCTCGTTCTGTTCGACCCCTGGAGCGACAGGCGTGACAAAGAAGGGCACTCCGATGGTGTGTGGGATTGGCAGCGATGGACGAGATCGCTGGGTGTCGGCCGGCTGATTGTCGGCTGCCATCAGGGGCGCTGAACCGGTGTCGGTGCGGCGGGGCAGTATGGACGGCATGCTCCCCGAAGAATCCGACGATGTCGTCGGCGAAGACTATTCAGACGCGCGACTGGCCGGGCAGAAGTGGCGTCAGCGCACTTTCACCAATTGCAATTTCCGAGACGCCGATCTCACCGGACTCATGACGGAATCGGTCGTGTTCACCGACTGCGATTTCACCGGCACCGATCTGGGGGAGTCCGTACATACGGGAACAGCGTTCCGTTCGTGCAATTTTGCTCGGACCAGCCTGTGGCACAGCACGTTCCGGAACTGCAGTCTGCTCGGTTCGACGTTCGACGGTTGCCGTATCCGGCCGTTGACGCTCGACGAAGTCGACTTCTCGTTGACCTCACTGGGCGGGGCGGACTTGAGGAAGATCGACTTCACCTCGTGTCGCTTCCGTGAAGCGAACTTGGTTCGGGCCGACATGCGGGGCGCGGTGTTGGCGTCGGCGGATCTGTCCGGTGCTCGCACGGGTGGACTCAAACTCGAAGGTGCAGATCTGCGCGGTGCGCGGATCGATCCGAGCCTGTGGACGTCCGCGTCTGTCGGAAACGCGCAGATCGAGTTGATGCAGGCCGTGGCTTATGCGTCGGCGCACGGTCTTGTCGTCGACATGAAGTAGTGGCGCCTAGCTCTGCAAGCGCTCCTCGAGGTGCACGGTCACCAGTTCGCCCGTCTCCTTGCCGATGGCTTTGCGAAGATCGGCTTTGACCGGCAGCTTGTGGTTGCCGTCTCCCAAGGCCATGAACGAACTCTGGAACGGATGTCCGTCGATCGTCCCGCGAACCTTGACCAGGCCGCGGGTGCCGAAGAACTCGGCGGACTCCGGCCAGATCACATAAGTCCACCCGCCCTTGGCGTCGCTCTTCTGCAAGGTGGCCGTGAATTCCTTGTCCAGCAACATGATGTCGGTCCTTTCGAGCTCGTCCCAGTCGATCAGCGGATGAATTCCCGAGCGAGGAGATCCATCAACAGACCGTTCTTCCACACACCGTGGCGATCTCGCGAGTACTCGCGCATCACCCCGACGTCTTTGAACCCCACAGATCGATAGCACGCGATGGCGACGGAGTTGTCGACCTCGGGGTCGATGACAAGACGGTGGAATGCGAGGTCGTCGATCAGATGGGCACACAGCACCCGTATCGATTCGCGACCGAACCCTTGGCCGTGGAAGTGGGGATCGAGAAACAAGTCGAGCCCGGCGTGGCGGAAGTCGGGGTTGTCCTCAGCTTCGTACCATTGGATGAAGCCGATCAGTTGGTCGCCGTAGAAAATGCTGTAGCGCGTGGTGCCGGGTTCTGGCGCCGCAGGCCAGTCGTCGTCGGGATTTTGCCACCACTGCACGACGTCCGGGTGCAGGTGAATTGCCCGCAGACGGGCGTGATGGTCGGGCGAGACGGGGGAGAGGAGCACCCTCGGGCCGCGTAGTTCCGGAGCCGTTGTCACTCATCGACCCTAACCTGGAACAATGGTCGCCGTGACTGCAACGATCCTCGACGGCAAAGCTACCCGCGACGAAATCTTCGAAGACCTGAAGGTGCGGGTGAGCGCTCTGAAGGCAGAGGGCATCACACCCGGCTTGGGCACCATCCTGGTGGGCGACGACCCCGGATCCGCTGCTTACGTGCGCGGCAAGCACAACGACTGCGCCAAGGTCGGTATCAATTCTTTGCGACGCGACCTGCCTGCCGACATCACGCAGGAGCAGCTCAACGCGACGATCGACGAGCTCAATGCCAATCCCGAGTGCACCGGCTACATCGTCCAGTTGCCCCTTCCCAAGCATCTCGACGAGAACGCGGCCCTCGAGCGCATCGACCCTGACAAGGATGCCGACGGCTTGCATCCGGTCAACCTCGGTCGACTGGTGTTGGGTAAGGAAGCCCCCCTTCCGTGCACCCCGCGTGGAATCCTGCATCTTCTGCGTCGCTACGAGGTACCGATTGCCGGCGCACACGTGGTGGTCGTCGGACGCGGTGTCACGGTCGGTCGCCCGATCGGACTGTTGCTGACGCGTCGTAGTGAGAACGCCACGGTCACGCTCTGCCACACCGGTACCCGCGATCTCGCAGCCGAGGTTCGTCGCGCCGACATCATCGTCGCTGCCGCCGGCGTTCCCGGTCTCATCACCGCAGACATGGTCAAGCCCGGAGCAGCGGTCCTCGATGTCGGCGTCAGTCGCACCGACGACGGCCTGCGCGGCGACGTTGCAGCCGACGTCAACGAGGTCGCCGGGTTCGTCTCACCCAACCCCGGTGGTGTCGGTCCGCTGACCCGCGCATTCCTGATCACCAACGTGGTCGAGCGCGCCGAGCGGGTTCTGGCCGGAGTCTGAGTCCGATGTCCTCACTGGTCGGCCTCGCGAAGAAGAATCTGCCCATGCTCGCGGTCCTTGCCGTGATCGCGGCAGCCGTTGTTCTCGTGCTGGCCGACCGGTGGCGCCGCGGCGCCCTCGTCTTCGGTGTTGCCGTCATCATCGGTGCTGCCGCGCGGTGGTTCGTTCCCGAGAATCGTGTGGGGTTGCTTGCCGTGCGCGGAAGGGTTTTCGACACCGCGGCGATGGGCGTCATGGGAGCGTTGATCGCGACGCTTGCCCTGACCATCGATCCGCTCGGTACCGACTGAGAAGGTCAGTTCCCGTAGAACGAGCGGATGTCGATGTCGCTCAACGGGATCCACTCCGGTGACTGTGTGGATGCCGACTTCTTTCCGGCCTTGTCCGGTGCACTTCGCAGCGTCACTGCGAGGACCGGTTCCTCGTCGATCCGCCCGGCCAGAGCGTAGATCGCGGCGAGATGGTGAACGCACGGCGAGCGTCGACCCGAGCAGTTGCAGCTGGCAGTGCACTCCGAAAGATCAACGGCGACTGCGATATTTCGAGCTTGCAGTTCAGTGACGACGCTGTCCGGTAGTTCGCCTGTGGAGACGGATCTGTTGGCCTTTCCCTCCGAGCGGAGAAGGCTCTTCACTGCAGCGATCTCGGATTTGGTCCAGAGCGGGACGGCAATCGTCACCGACGAGGTTTTTGCTTTGGTGCTCACCTCGGCGACGACGGTCCCCGATGAGACCACTGTGAATTCCACCGACCCGTTGCGTGCGAGGGTACGAGCCGTCGGCAGAGACGGGTTCGGACCGGATGCCGCGGTCCGCTCCACCGTGCGCAGCCACGCCCGACCCCAGGCGGTGACACCGAATTCGTTGGCCATCAGATGATCACCGCGCCGTCGAGTTCGAGAAGTTCACGCAATTCGGTGTCGGGAAGATCTGCCAGGGCGGCCTCGACGTTGCCGGAAACAGCATCGGCTACAGCTCGTTTGGACTCGTGCATCGCTGCGATGTGATCCTCCACGGTTCCGCCCGTCACCAAGGTGTGGACGTTGACGGTGCGCTTCTGGCCGATGCGGTGTGCCCGGTCGGTTGCCTGATCTTCGACGGCTGGGTTCCACCACCGGTCGTAGTGCACGACGTGACTCGCGCGGGTGAGGTTGAGGCCGAAGCCGGCGGCGCGCAGGCTCAGAATCAGAACCGGCGGGGAATCCGCGTCGTTCTGGAACGCGTCGACCATCCCGTCGCGCTTGTCGGTGTTCAGGCCGCCGTGAAGGAAAGGCACGGCACCGATTCCCAATTCGGATCCCAGGTGCCGCGAAAGCATCTCGCCCATCGTCCGGTACTGCGTGAAGATCAGCGCACGATCGCCGTCGTCGACGATCTCGGCGATCATTTCCGTTGCGCGGTCGAGCTTTCCGGATCTTCCGTAGAGGTCGTCCGTATCGCCGGTCACCTGCGCGGGGTGATTGCATACCTGTTTGAGGGTGGTCAGCAGCGCAAGGATGTTGCCGCGCCGGGCAATTCCCGTACCCAATCCGGTGTCGAACGCATCAGCAACTGCCGACCGATAGATCCGCGCCTGTTCCGATGTCAGAGTGCACGAGACAGTGGAGAACTGTTTGGGCGGAAGATCCTTGGCCACTGTGTCTTTGGTTCTGCGCAGAATGAAAGGATCGATGACCGCGGCAAGCCTGGTCGCCGCAGTTGCGGATCGACCGGATTCGATCGGTACGGCAAAGCGTTGACGAAAACGTGCGCGAGTTCCGAGGACGTCGGGATTGGCAACGCGAAAGAGTGACCACAACTCCTCGAGGCGGTTCTCCACCGGCGTGCCGGTCATCGCCACCTTGACGTTGGCCGACAACTGCATTGCCGCTTTCGCAGCGAGGGAAGCAGGGTTCTTGATCTGCTGCGCCTCGTCGAAGATCACCGAACTCCAGTGGATCGGGGTCAATTGGGCCGCATCGGAACGCAAGACGCTGTAGCTGGTCAGAACCGTGGTGCCAGCGGGGATACGAGTGGGAAGTGCGCGAGCAGTCCCGTGATGAACATGCAGTGGCAGATGCGGAGCGAATCGCTCGATCTCGCGGCGCCAGTTTCCGATCACCGAGGTGGGACACACAACCAGATGCGGACCGTCGTCGGCACGGATCGCGATCATCGAAATCGCTTGCAGTGTCTTACCCAAACCCATCTCGTCGGCCAAGATCCCACCGCCCGAACCCGACAGCGCCGTCAGCCAGGCAACTCCCTGCATTTGATAGGGGCGCAGATTCGCCTGAATCTTTGCTCGGCGAAGGCTGTCCACGGCTGTACGCGCATCCGTGAACAACCGCACCGTGGACCATGCGCTTCGGATCTTCGTGTCGTCGCGGTCGATCGCTGCATGCGCTGCGGTCGGAATGTCATGTGCGCCGGTCTCGATGACGCGCTTCCACGCGAGCAACGACGGTCCGAGGTCGCCGCGACCTGCATCGAGGTTGTGGAACGCGTCGATCGCGGTGGTGAGGTCGAGCAGTTGTGCTTCGACGTCGGTTGCTGTGATCGACTCGTCGACCGGGATCGCAAGCCTGCACATGCCCGGCGATCCGGTCGGCATCCCCAGTGCCGACAGCCGCGCTGCCGGGTCTGCGTCACCCCAGAACGCGAAGGACATGTGCTCGGGAATGTACGTAGCCTGCAGGCGCGTCGAGCATGGCTGATTCACGTTCGCCGATGCTAGCCGCGCCGGCTCACGTTCGCCAATGAAAATGTCGGGAAAACCCGCAGATCAGCTGTGGTTTTCCCGACATTGACGAATTCTGAAAATGTGGCTCTGTGCCGGATCAGCGAGCCGTGCGTGCGAACTCCATCGTGCGGCGAAGGAGTCCGGCAACGGCGTCCGCCTCCGTCAGGAAGCCGTCGTGGCCGTCCTTGGACTTGAGAATCTCGAGGCCGCTGCACGTGGAAATTCCGTCGGCGATCTCCTCTTGCAAACGAAGGGGATACAGCCGATCCGAATCCACGCCGCCCACGACGACCGGTGCCGTGATCGATGCCAACGCCGCTGCAACGCCGCCGCGTCCACGGCCGATGTCGTGCCGGTTCATGGCCTCGGTCAGGAGGACGTACGTGCTCGGGTCGAAGCGGTCGACGAGCTTGTCCGCCTGATGTTCCAGGTAACTCTGCACAGCGTATCGTCCACCGTTCCAAGGGTTTTCGTCGTTCTGGGCGGAGTTCTCGAAGCGCGCATCCAGTTCCGACTCGGAGCGATACGTCAGGTGCGCGATGCGACGAGCGATGCCGAGTCCGGCGCGCGGTGCCCGACCCGTTCCGTGGTAGTTACCGCCTTGCCAGTCGGGATCGGAGACGATGGCCGCGATCTGCGTCGTCTGGGTGCCGATCTGATCTGCGGTCGCCCGTGAACCGGTTGCGAGCACCAACGCGGAGCGAATGCTGTCCGGGTAGGTAACTGCCCACTCGAGGGTGCGCATGCCGCCCATGGATCCGCCGACCACCGAGGCCAACTGGTCGATCCCGAGCAGATCGACAAGCTTCTTCTCCGCCGCGATCTGATCCCGGATGGAGATCTCCGGGAACCTGCTGCCCCACGGCTTGCCGTCGTCGGCCAGTGAACTGGGACCGGTCGTGCCGCGACAACCACCGAGGACATTGGTTGCGATGACGCACCATTCGCCGGTGTCGATCGGTTCGCCGGGGCCGACCATCCCGTTCCACCAGCCGGGGGATGGCTGATTCGCGGAGATCGGACCGGTGACGTGCGAGTCTCCGGTCAGTGCGTGCTCGACGAGTACGACGTTGTCGCAGTTCGGTGACAGCTCACCCCACCGCTGAACGGCGAGCGAAACGGATGGGAGTACCGCGCCGCTTTCGAGTTCCAGGGCGCCGATGTCGACGAACCCCACCTGACCGTCGGCCGGGGGTAGGAGGTCGATCCTGGGCTCCAATTCGTTCACGGTCACGAGTTTGCCACCGCAGCCAGGCCGACGGTGAGATCGGCGAGGATGTCGTCGATTCCCTCGATCCCGACCGCGAGGCGGACGAGTCCGGGCGTGACACCCGAAGCGAGCTGCTCTTCGGGGGTGAGCTGCGAGTGCGTCGTCGACGCGGGGTGGATGACGAGTGAGCGAACATCACCGATGTTGGCGACGTGGCTGTGCAGTGTCAGGGCGTTGACGAACTTCTTGCCCGCATCGATCCCGCCGGGCAGCTCGAAGGTGACGATGGCGCCGGTTCCCTTGGGCGTCAGCTGCTTTCCGCGTTCGAACCAAGGCGAGGAGGGAAGTCCCGCGTAGGAAACGGAGGCCACCTCGCCGTGGCCGTCGAGGAACTCGGCGACCTTCTGTGCATTGGACACGTGACGCTCGATGCGCAGGCTCAAGGTTTCGATGCCCTGCGCGATGAGGAACGCGTTGAACGGCGCCACGGCGGAGCCGAGATCGCGCAGCAGTTGGACGCGAGCCTTGAGTGCAAACGCCGGCGCGCCGAGGTCTGCGAAGGTGACGCCGTGGTAGCTGGGATCAGGCGTCGTGAAGTTCGTGTGGCGACCCTGCGTCCAATCGAAGGTGCCGCCGTCGACGATGACGCCGGCGATCGCGGTGCCGTGTCCGCCAAGGTATTTGGTGGCGGAGTGGACGACGATGTCGGCGCCGTGTTCGAGCGGGCGGAGCAGGTACGGCGTCGCGACAGTGTTGTCCACGATCAACGGAAGACCGTTCTCGTGGGCCAGCGACGAGATGCCGGGTAGGTCGAGAATGTGGTTCTTCGGATTGGCGATCGTTTCGCCGTAGAACGCCTTCGTGTTCGGGCGAATTGCTTCGCGCCACTGGCCGAGATCGTCAGGATCCTCGACGAACGTGACTTCGATGCCCAGCTTACGAAGGGTGTAATGCAGGAGGTTGTATGTGCCGCCGTACAGGTACGGGCTGGAGACGATGTGGTCGCCGGCCTCGGCGATGTTGAGGATCGCGATGGTCTCGGCAGCCTGACCCGAGGAGAGGAGGAGTGCGGCGACTCCGCCTTCGAGGGCAGCGATGCGCTGCTCGACGGCGTCCTGTGTGGGATTCATGATCCGCGTGTAGATGTTGCCCGGCTCGGCGAGGCCGAACAGTGCCGCAGCGTGATCGGTGCTGTCGAAGACGTAGCTGGTGGTCTGGTAGATCGGCAGAGCGCGCGCATTGGTGGCGGTGTCCGCTGTTTGCCCGGCGTGCACCTGCTTGGTCTCGAACGACCAGTTCGCGGTCGGATCAGAAGTTGCTGCGGCGTCGGCTGTGTTGTCGGTCATGATTTGTTCACTCCAGTGGTCTGACGGATAGATGTCGGACGGGGGCGAATGATCGCCGCCCCGTGCTGGGGTCTATCTACAAGTGCGACACATACTGAAATACCTCCGTGGGGCTCGGCCCGGTCTGGGGTCCGTCCCTGTCGGACCCGCGCTTGTCACCCGAATTGCGGTGGAACTGCGCGAGCAGATCCACGTCGGGAAACCTGGTCATCACCCGGGGCACCCCACCGCGGTTGGAGGGTTGCCGTCCAGCGAGCCGGGGCTTGACGCTGGCACTCATGACCACGTCGGATTCTACCGGGAAGTGAGCGCAGTCCTGACGCGGGGCGAAATGTGAGCCGCAACCGCACGCGAGGCAGAGCGACGCAGCCCACTAGCAGGCAAAAGTTACTCGCGAGTAGAGACCGATGGGTGGACCTGCCGGTTGCGGCCTCACGGGTTAGCAGTACGCTTGTCTTGTTTGGGACTCATCTCCCGAGATCAGTCCACACCGTCTAGGTTTGATAATCGAACCGTTCGCGGACCCACTCACAAAGTGTGACCGCAACCGTGTAACCAGGGAAACTTCCTAGGAGGACGCGAAGCACCCATGTCCAAAATCAAGGTTGAGGGCACCGTCGTCGAACTCGACGGCGATGAGATGACGCGCATTATCTGGCAGTTCATCAAAGACAAGTTGATCCATCCGTATCTCGATGTGAACCTCGAGTACTACGACCTCGGTATCGAGTACCGCGACGAGACCGACGACCAGGTCACCATCGACGCAGCGCACGCGATCCAGAAGCACGGCGTCGGCGTCAAATGCGCCACGATCACGCCGGACGAGGCACGTGTCGAGGAATTCGGTCTCAAGAAGATGTGGCGTTCCCCGAACGGAACGATCCGCAACATTCTCGGCGGCACGATCTTCCGCGCACCGATCATCATCTCCAACGTTCCGCGACTCGTTCCAGGCTGGACCAAGCCGATCATCATCGGCCGTCACGCATTCGGCGACCAGTACCGCGCCACAGACTTCAAGGTCCCCGGCCCCGGCAAGGTGATGATCACCTACACGCCTGAGGACGGCAGCGCACCGATCGAGCACGAACTGGTCAACTTCCCCGAAGAGGGCGGCGTCGTCCAGGGGCAGTACAACTTCACCACGTCCATCCGTGACTTCGCTCGCGCGTCGCTCACCTACGGACTGCAGCAGAACTACCCGGTGTACCTGTCCACCAAGAACACCATTCTCAAGGCGTACGACGGTGCCTTCAAGGACATCTTCCAGCACGTCTACGAGACCGAGTTCAAGGCTGAGTTCGATGCCGCAGGTCTGACCTATGAGCACCGCCTCATCGACGACATGGTCGCTTCCGCACTCAAGTGGGAGGGCGGCTACGTCTGGGCATGCAAGAACTACGACGGTGACGTCCAGTCCGACACCGTGGCCCAGGGTTTCGGCTCGCTCGGCCTCATGACGTCGGTTCTGCTCACACCGGACGGAAGGACCTGTGAGGCAGAGGCTGCTCACGGCACCGTGACGCGTCACTACCGTCAGCATCAGCAGGGCAAGCCCACCTCGACCAACCCGATCGCGTCCATCTTCGCGTGGACCCGTGGGCTCGAGCACCGTGGCAAGCTCGACAGCACCCCTGAGGTCATCGGCTTCGCGCAGGCGCTCGAAGACGTTGTCATCAAGACCGTCGAAAGCGGCCAGATGACCAAGGACCTCTCGATGCTGGTCGGCGGCGATCAGGGCTACCTGACCACCGAGGAGTTCCTCGGCGCACTCGACGTGAACCTGCAGAAGGCTATGGCCGCGAAGTAGATTCACCGCTTCACCTTTCGAATGGGACGTCCGGGAAACCGGGCGTCCCATCTGTGTTCGCGGTCTCACGTGAGTGAACTCACCCGCTCTCACTTGGAAGTTCAACCAGGTGTGAGATCACAATTGATCAGTGACTTCGTCTACCCTCTCCCGTTCTGACGCCTCGACACCCGGGGTTCGTTCCGCCAGAGGTCCGGCGATGCTCGCTCTCGCCCTCGGCGGTTTCGGTATCGGCACCACCGAGTTCGTCGCCATGGGATTGCTCCCGGAAATGGCATCCGGGCTCGGCGTCTCGGAACCCATCGCAGGCCACGTGATCTCCGCGTACGCGCTCGGCGTTGTCGTCGGCGCTCCGCTGATCGCTGCTCTCACCGCACGGGTACCGCGCCGCACACTGTTGATCGCGCTCATGGTCGCCTTCACCGTCGGCAATGCCGCTTCGGTTTTCGCGCCCTCGTACACGACGCTGATGATGGCTCGCTTCGTCGCCGGATTGCCGCACGGCGCGTACTTCGGAGTCGCCGCGCTGGTCGCAGCGCACCTGGCCGAACCGGGCAAACGCGCGAAGGCCGTGGCGATGGTCATGATGGGTCTTTCCGTGGCCAACGTGATCGGGGTACCGGTCGCCGCCTGGATCGGTCAGGCGCTCGGCTGGCGCAGCGCCTTCGCCTTGGTTGCGGTAATCGGAGTGGCAACGGTTGCTTCGCTGTTCGTCTGGATACCGCCTTTGGACGGTATGCCGGTGACGAATCCGATCACTGAACTCGGGGCACTGGGCCGTGTGCAGGTATGGATGACCTTGATCGTGGGCATGGTCGGATTCGGCGGCATGTTTGCCGTTTACACCTACATCAGTACGACTCTCACCGACGTGTCCGGGCTTGACGCTTCGTTCATTCCCCTCGCACTCATGCTGTACGGACTGGGCATGGTGGCCGGCAACTTCGTCGGCGGATACCTCGCGGATCGCGCACTGATGAAGGGCTTGTTCCTGTCGATGGGATCCCTCGTGGTGATCCTTGCGGTCTTCGTGATCGCCGTGCGCAATCCGTACACGGCACTGGTCTTCGTCTTCCTCATCGGTCTCGCGGGGTCCTCGATGGTTCCGGGTCTGCAGACACGGTTGATGGACGTCGCCGAGGACGCTCAGACCCTGGCTGCTTCTCTCAATCACGCCGCGCTGAACATCGCCAACGCTTTCGGAGCGTGGATCGGCGGCGTCGTCATCGCGGCCGGTTACGGGTACACGGCGCCGGCGGCGGTGGGGTCTTTGCTGGCCGTCGCGGGTCTAGTCGTGCTGGCGGTTGCGGTGATTCTGCAGCGTGGGGCCGTGCGCTGACCTGGGAGCCCATCCGCGTCGGTGGAATCGGCTACGGTGCTTGCCGTGCCACAAACTGCTGACTCCCACATTCTTGCGCCCCACACCATCACGTCCGTGAACGTCAACGGCGTTCGAGCAGCGGCCCGTAAGGGCATGCTCGACTGGCTGGAGAAGACGTCGGCGGATTTCATCTGCCTTCAGGAAACGCGTGCGTCGGACGATCAGCTTCGCGAGACTCTCGAACCGGCGCTCGGCAACGGATGGTTCCTGGTCTCCGCCGAGCCGTCCGCGAAGGGACGAAACGGAGTCGCGGTGCTCTCACGTACCGAGCCTGACGCGGTGCGGATCGGTCACGGGGACGACGAGTTTTTCGACGCCGGTCGATACATCGAAGCGGACTTCGCCGATCTGACCGTCGCGAGCCTGTACCTGCCCTCCGGTGAGGCGCTCACGCCGAAGCAGGAAGAGAAGGAGCGGTTCATGGCATCCTTCGCAGTTCACCTCGCCTCCACCGCTGCGGCGGCCGAGGCTGCCGATCGCCACGTGGTGGTCAGTGGAGATTGGAACATCGCGCACACCGAACTCGACCTCAAGAACTGGAAGACCAACAAGAAGTCCTCGGGATTCCTCCCCGAGGAGCGCGCATGGATGGACCTTCTGTTCGCGCAGGACTCCGCGTGGGTGGACGTCTTCCGCACCCTCCATCCGGGTGTCGACGGTCCGTACTCGTGGTGGTCGTATCGAGGAAAAGCCTTCGACAACGATTCGGGGTGGCGCATCGACTACCAGGTTGCCACCCGCGGATACGCCGAGCGGGCCAAGGTTGCCCTCGTGGAACGCGCTGAGTCCTACGACCTTCGTTGGTCGGATCACGCACCTGTCACCGTCTCGTACCGGTAGGGACGGGCATGCCTGAAGGTCTGAAAATGCCGAGCGCAAAGACACGCAACGCCATCATCACCGTCGTCGTTGCCGTGGTGGCGCTTGTGCTGGCGGTGACGCTTTCTTCACGCGACTCCGACAGTTCGGCGTCTTCGGCGTCGTCGGTCACCAAGTCCTCGAGCATTCAGTCCTCGAGTGTTCAAGCCAAGCCTGGCGCCACCACCAAGGCTGCGCCGTCGAGTTCTGCGCCGTCGAGTTCCGCGCCGTCGAGTTCCGCTGCCAAGACAACGCAGCAGACGAACAGCGATGCGCCGGCGCGAGTTCTCGCCACGCTGGTGGAGATCGACGCCGGGAGGTGGCCGGATTCCGCCAACGCGCCGGGCACCAAGGGCGGCATCACCTTCCGCAACAGCGAAGGGCGTCTACCCGCTGTCGGTGCCGGTGGCGGGCGTGTCGTCTATCAGGAATGGGACGTGAACCCGAAGAAGAACGGCCAAGGCCGCGACGCCGAGCGAATCGTCACCGGAAACGACGGTTCGGCGTGGTACACCCTCGATCACTACGACACGTTTGTGAGGATTCGCTGATGTCCGACTCGTCCACGGTCAGCGTGACGCAGTGGCTGGACCCGTCTTCCGTCGTGACTTCGGTGGCCCTGCGCGGCGAGCAAGCGGTCGCGGATGATCTTGCGCGTGAACTCCGTGGCGAGGATTTTTTCATTCGGGTGGTTCGTGGAGAGAAGATGCAGACCACGGCGCAGGTCTTCGACGAGTTCGCGGCGGCCTTCCAGTTTCCGTCCCACTTCGGACGAAACAAGGATGCTTTCGACGACGTCATGCGCGATCTGGACGATGTACTCGGATTGGGCGCCGGATATGTAGTTGTGATCCGAGGCGCGGGTTCTCTACTGTCCGAGCAACAGGATCAGTTGGAGTGGTTCCGCGGAACGATGGACTTCTACGCCGAAGAATGGGCACCCGTCGTTTTTCGGACCGTCTACCAGTTCGATGAGGACGACCCCAGCGCCACCGGTGAAGACCTCGTCGAACTCGACTACCCGGGCACCACGCCACTGCACTGATTTCCACTCGTGAAAAGATCGGAACCATGTCGACCCCTGCAGAACAGAAGCCCACCGCAAAGCCTCGCGTGCTTTCCGGAATCCAGCCGACGTCGGATTCTTTCCACCTCGGCAACTACCTGGGTGCGCTGCAGCAGTGGGTTCCGTTGCAGGACGATTTCGACGCTTTCTACTTCATTCCGGATCTTCACGCCATCACGGTGACGCAGGACCCGAAAGAACTGCGTCGTCGCACCAAGGTTGCGGTGGCTCAGCTCCTCGCAGTGGGTATCGACCCCGATCGGGCGACGCTGTTCGTGCAGAGTCAAGTTCCTGAGCACACGCAGTTGGCGTGGGTCCTGAACTGCATCACCGGTTTCGGTGAAGCCAGCCGCATGACTCAGTTCAAGGACAAGTCCGCCAAGCAAGGCAGCGACAACGCCAGTGTCGGTTTGTTCACCTATCCGGTTCTGATGGCCGCTGACATCCTCCTGTACCGCCCGCAACGAGTCCCGGTGGGTGAGGATCAGCGCCAGCACCTCGAACTCGCACGCGATCTGGCCGGCCGGTTCAACACCCGCTACGGCAAGGCGTTTGTCGTTCCTGAGCCGCAGATCATCAAGGGCACGGCAAAGATCTACGACCTGCAGGATCCGACCGCGAAGATGAGCAAGTCCGCTGCCAGTGCGGCAGGACTGATCAACCTGCTCGACGATCCGAAGGTGTCGGCGAAGAAGATCAAGTCGGCCGTCACCGACAACGAGCGCGAGATTCGCTTCGACCCGCAGGCCAAGCCCGGCGTCAGCAACCTGCTCACCATTCAGTCGGCTCTCTCCGGAGTACCGATCGAGACTCTGGTGGCGGGCTACGAGGGTAAGGGATACGGCGACCTCAAAACCGATACCGCTGATGTGCTGACCGAGTTCGTCACCCCGCTCAAAGCGAAGGTGGACGGTTACCTCGCCGACGAGGCGGAGCTGGATCGCATCATCGCGGCCGGAGCGCACCGCGCCCGCGAGGTGTCTTCACGCACTCTCGCCGCTGTCTATGACAAGGTCGGATTCCTGGCACCGAAGGGCTGACCGACGCGAATTCGGACTCACGGCGCCTGACCGAACATGAGGGGGACGGCAATGGCTGACACGGACGACGACGCACCCAGTTTTCTCGAGAAGCAACGGGCAGCGCGACCCTGGCTCGATCATCTGGTTCGCGCCGCTGGGCGGTTCCAAGAGCAAAAAGGCGACTACTACGCTGCGGGAATCACGTACTTCAGCGTCCTGGCACTGATTCCGATCATGATGGTCGCGTTTGCGGTGGCCGGTTTCGTATTGGCCGGGCATCCCGAGTACCTGGAGTCGATTCAGGAGCAGATCACCAAGAGCATTCCGGGCAGCTTGGGTGACACCATCAACACACTGATCGATTCGGCTATCGATTCGCGCGCCAGCGTCGGAATCTTCGGTCTCCTGGGTGCCGCCTACGCGGGTCTCGGTTGGATGGCAAATGTTCGCGACGCGCTGACGGCCATGTGGGAGAGCAAGCGCGAGCCGAAGGGTTTCGTGCGAACCAAACTCGGTGACGCAGGGGCCCTTATCGGTCTGGCCCTCGCCATGGTCGTCTCGCTCGGAATGTCGGCGCTGAGCAGCGGGCCGGTAGCCACTCAGATCGTGAAGTGGCTCAACCTCGAGAACATCACCGGTGTCGGTGTGGGGCTCAGAGTCGTTTCGCTGTTGCTGTCACTGCTGGCGACGTGGGCGGTCTTCCTGTGGGTGATCGCCCGGCTACCGCGCGAGCCCGTCACGCTGCGCAGCGCCGCGCAGGCAGCGCTCATCGCCGCGGTTGTGTTCGAGATCTTCAAGCAGGTGGGTGCGATCTACCTCGCTGCCGTCACCGGTGGCCCGGCGGGCGTGGCATTCGGCCCGATCATCGGTTTGCTCGTGTTCGTGTTCACGGCGTCGAGGATGCTGCTGTTCTGCACGGCGTGGGCGGCGACGACAAAGGAAAGTATGGCTCTGGCCTTCGTTCCTCCGCCCGATCCCGCAGTGATCTCGCCGCGCGTGGTTGTCAGCGATAGTGCCTCGCCGTCGCGTGCCGTTGCATTGATCGCCACGGGTGCGGTTGCCGGCCTGGGTCTTTCGGGCTTCCTGCGTCGTCGGCCGCGCTAGCGCCGTCGACGGTTGAGGGCGACTGCTCCCGACACCAGCGCGATCACCACCACTCCACCGACCGCGCCGATGAGGACGCGGTCAGTGGTGTCCGACTCGCTGTCGGTGGCGGTTGGCGCTGCCGAGATCGAGCCAGGTGCAGCGGCAGACGGTGTGCGAGTGACGTCGGGCGTGGCGTCGTCGGTCGAACGGTCCGTCAACGAGCCGACGGTTGTGCTCGCTGGGAGTGCATATCCGTAGTCGAGTAGACGGGCAGCTTGCTCCCACGGACGGATCGGCTTGGCTTCGCCGCCCATCAATGTCACCAGTAGTTTCCGGCCGTTACGCTCCGCAGCACCCACGTACGTGTGGCGGGCGTCGTCGGTGAAGCCGGTCTTGCCGCCCAACGCACCGTCGTAGTTGTAGAGCAACTGATTGTCGTTCGCGAGTGTGAATCCGGGCCGGTCCTGATCATCGGGAATTGTCGGGTCCTTGGGGAAGCCGGGGAACTCGACGGTCTCGGTATGGATCAGACCGGCGAATGTCGGATTCTGCAGTGCGGTATGGAAAATCACGGCCAGGTCGTACGGTGAGCTGCTCATCCCCGGGCCGTCGAGTCCGGACGGAGTTGCCGTGCGGGTGTCGAGGGCGCCGAGGTCGGCGGCGAGGGCATTCATCTTCGATACGGCCGCAGCGTCACCGCCGAGTTGGCGGGCAAGAGCATGCGCTGCATCGTTTCCCGACGCCATGACCAGGCCTTGCATCAGCTGCCGGTTGGTGTATTTACCGCCCTTGCCGATGCCGACGGCACTACCTTCGGCGTCCGCGTCTTCGGCAGTTGCAGTGATTTCGGTGTCGAGATCGAGTTCGTCGAGCGCGACGAGAGCCAACAGCATCTTGATGGTGCTGGCCGGTCGGTAGCGACCGTGCGGATCTTTGGCGGCGAGGACTTCACCGGTCTCGGCGTCCGCGAGTACCCATCCGGATGCCGCGATATCGGCCGGGAGCGGGGGAGCGCCGTCAGGAAGTACGACGCCGCACTCGCCGAGTTTGTCTCCACCGACGGGGCTTTCCGGAATCGGGACAGCGTTGGGGGCCGTGGATCCGGGCGCGGGTGCTTCGGAGAGATCGATCGCCGGCGCCGGGCTACTGGTGAACGGGCAGCTGTCGGTGTTGGGTGTGGTGAACGGAGCCTCGGTGGTGGTGGGCGGCGGCGGGGCCGGTTGGGCGCCGGCGATTCCCGAGGTCCCTACGACACCGGAAAACGCAATGCTCCCAGAGAGCACTGTTCCGGCAACTGCCATTGCACACTTTCGACGCCACATCATCGATATACGAGGGTATGCGAACCGGAGGGAACGTCCGAATCGCCACGCGTGCGCGGAGGTCGAAAACAGACGATTTGGTTTGCACTTCGGTCATAGTGGACGGTTGAACCTCGCAGGTATACGCCGGACGCTCGCGGCAATGACACTCTTCGGAGCGTTGGCCGCTGCGGTGGGGTGTTCCGGCGAGTCGGAACCGTCGGCCGAGAGCCAAATTTCGGCAGTCGTCGGTAAGAGTTTCGAATTCATGGCGGCAAGGGACTGGGAGGGAGTGGACAGCACTCAGTGCAGTTCGATGCGCAGCGAGAGTCCGCGGGTCGACGAGTCGCCATTCGTCGATACACTTGCCAGTCTGAGGCTGGACGGTGTGGAGAACATCGTGGTGAACGGCGATTCGGCGACGGCTAACACTCGCCATTACAGCACCGAGGATCCGTCCCGGATGATGCGCGAGGACATCACGTTGATCAAAGAGAACGGCGCCTGGGTTGTGTGCTGATTCTTCGGGTGCTGACGCTGCCGATTGCCGTCGATGAGTTCCCCGACCAACCAGAGTCTGTAACAGTGGGGTAGTCGACTACTCGCACGGTGCAGGAACACTGACGACAGGGGATCGGTATGGGCAAGATCGTGGTGACGGAATTCGTGTCTTTGGACATGGTCATGGAAGCGCCCGGTGGTGAACCGGGCTATGCGCACTCTGGATGGGTCTTTCCGTACCAGGAGGGCGATCAGATGAAGTTCAAACTCGACGAAACCCTCGCCGCGGACGTGCTTCTACTCGGTCGACGGACCTACGAGAGCTTTGCCGGTGCCTGGCCTGACCGCGAGGACGATCAAGGCTTTGCGGACAAGATGAACGAGATGCCCAAGTACGTCGTCACGAGTTCGACGGAGCCGCTCGAATGGAACAACTCGACGGCGCTCACCGGTCCCATCGAGCAGTCCGTCCCGAAGCTCAAGGATCAGGTCGACGGTGAGATTCTGGTGGCGGGAAGTCGGACGCTCGTCCACGCGTTGTTGCTGGCCGGTCTGGTCGACGAGCTGCGCCTGATGGTCTTCCCGGTCATTCTCGGGTCAGGCGGGAGGGTGTTCCCCGAATCGGCCGACAAGATCGTCCTCGAGTTGAAGGACGATCGTCGGTACGAATCCGGAGTTCAGGTGCTCACGTACCACCCCACGGTCGCGTAGACCTGTCGAAAACATCTGTGGCCGAGCCTCTTCGAGAGTCTCGGCCACAGTTGTCTTGTCGGCTAACTGTTCTCGGGGAAGCCGAGGTTGATCCCGCCGTGGCTGGGGTCGAGCCAGCGACTGGTGACGGCCTTACCTCGCGTGAAGAAATGAACACCTTCGGTCCCGTGAGCGTGAGTGTCACCGAAGAGGCTGTTCTTCCAGCCGCCGAAGCTGTAGTAGGCCATAGGAACCGGGATGGGGACGTTGATGCCGATCATGCCGACCTCCACCTCGTTCTGGAAGCGTCGGGCAGCGCCGCCGTCGTTGGTGAATATGGCGGTGCCGTTTCCGTACGGGTTGTTGTTGATCAGTTCGAGGGCTTGGTCGTAGGTATCGACGCGCACGACGGAGAGGACGGGCCCGAATATTTCGTCGGTGTAGATCGACATGTCGGTGGTGACGTGGTCGATGAGGGTGGGCCCGAGCCAGAAGCCGTCCGGTCCACCATCGGCCTGAACTGTGCGTCCGTCGACCACGATGGTGGCGCCGTCCTTCTCTCCTGCATCGACGTAGGAGGCGACCTTGTCGCGGTGGGCCTCGGTGACAAGCGGACCCATGTCGGAGTTCTTGGTGCCGTCGCCGGTGACGAGGGGAGTGGTGCGTTCGACGATCTTGGCCACGAGTTCATCTGCAATGTCGCCGACTGCTACGAGGGCGGAGATTGCCATGCAGCGTTCGCCGGCAGAACCGAATCCCGCGTTGACCATTGCGTCGGCTGCAAGGTCGAGGTCGGCGTCCGGCAGAACGATGGCGTGATTCTTGGCGCCGCCGAGTGCTTGCACTCGTTTGCCGTTGGCGGTGCCGGTGGCATAGACGTACTGGGCGATGGGGGTGGACCCGACAAACGAAATCGCCTTGACTGCTTTGTTTTCCAGGAGTTCGTCGACGGCGAGCTTGTCACCTTGGAGGACGTTGAAGACGCCGGGAGGCAGACCGGCTTCGGCCCAGAGTTCGGCGAGCCAGATCGCCGCAGTGGGGTCCTTCTCCGAGGGCTTGAGAATCACGGTGTTCCCGGCAGCGATGGCGAGCGGGAAGAACCACATCGGGACCATCGCGGGAAAGTTGAAGGGCGAGATGATGCCGACGGGGCCGAGGGGTTGGCGGATGGAGTAGACGTCGACCTTGGTCGATGCATTCTCGGTGTATCCGCCCTTGAGGAGATGCGGTATTCCGCAGGCGAATTCGACTACTTCTTGTCCGCGGCTGATTTCGCCGAGAGCGTCGGAGAGGACCTTGCCGTGCTCGGCTGTGATGATCTCGGCGAGTTCGCCTTTGCGAGCGTTGAGGAGTTCGCGAAAGTTGAACAGGATCTGTGTGCGCCGGGCCAGGGAGGTGTCACGCCAGGCGGGGTAGGCCGCCGCAGCAGCGTCGATGGCGGCGCGGGCGTCCTCGAGGTTCGCCAGAGCGAGTCGGCCGGTGATCTGTCCGGTGGCGGGGTTGGTGACGGGGGCGGTGTTCTCGGATGTTCCGGCGAACGACTTGCCGTCCAGCCAGTGCGCGATGACACGAGTATCAGTGCTGGTCATGGTATTTCCTAGTGGTCTGGTGGCTCAGGAGTTCGGGGAGGTGTACTTGGCGACGTAGTCGTTCATCGTCTCGCGCTGGTGCCGGGAAACCTCGTGCGCGTTTTCGTTCTCGGCGAAGACGCTCGACACCATCACGGTGTTCTCACGTTCGTAGAAGCCGAGTTTGCCGAGACCGCCGAAGAATTCGTCCCAGTTGACGTCTCCGTCACCGATCTTGAGATGCTGATGCACTCGAACGGCATTGCCTGGCGGATTGGTGATGTAGCGCAGTCCGTGGGAACGGTGATGATCCATGGTGTCCGCCACGTGCACGAGACGAATCATGTCGCCGGCGGCCTCCATGATGGCGGGAAGGTCACCGCCCATGTGGAATTGGTGGCACGCCACGATCACCATTCCGAGGTTCTTGGAATTCACACCACGGATCGTGCGGATCGCGGCAAGTCCGTCTTCGACAAAATCGTCCGGGTGCGGATCGATCAGGACGTCGATTCCCTCGCGTTCGATGATCGGAACCAGTTCCTCCATCGAACGATAGAACGCACGCTCGGACTCTTCGGCCTTTTCGGGGCAGCCGGAGAATTCGGTGTTCATGACGTTGACGCCGAGGTCGACGGTGATCTGGATTGCCCGCTTCCAGTACCGCACTGCTGCTTCGCGGGCGTCCTCGTCCGGGCCGGACCAGCGAAGGACCGGGAGCACCGAAGCGATACCGACTCCCACACTCGCGCAAGCCTTCCGAAATTTGGCGACGAGCGCGTCGTCAGCTTTCGGGTGATTGAAGAACGGGATCATGTCGACGTGTGGTGTGAGCTGCAGGTACTCGTACCCGAGATCGGCAACAACTCGGGGAAGCTCCAGCAGCGAGTAATCGTGATGGAAAGGTGTGGGATCGAGTGCGACCTTCATCGCTAAGCTCCGGCCACAGAGTCGCGCGCAACCATGTCCACGACGACGCGCTGACCCGTCTCCAGAGACTTCACACCAGCGGCGCAGACAGCGGCCGCGGCGTACCCGTCCCAGGCACCAGGTCCGTCGATGTAGTTGCCCGTGCCGGCGCCGGTCTTCACCGCCTTGATCCACCGGGCGAACTCGGTGTCGTAGGCCTGCCCGAAGCGTTCGCGGAATCCGGGGGTGATCTGCCCACCCCAGTTGCCGGGCTTGGTCTTTCGGATCAGCCCCACGTCGAGTCCGATCATCGCGCTGCCGAGTTCGCCCACAACTTCGGTGCGCACCTCGTAGGCAACTCCGGTGGTGACAAACACCTCGGCGTCGACGTGCCTACCGGATTCGGTCTCGAAGATCGCGATCTGGGGGTCTTGAATGCCCTCGGGAGCCAGCGAATTCGCGGACGGCCGAATGATTTGCACCGAGGTGATCTCTTCGTTGAGCAGGAATCGCGTCACGTCGACCTCGTGGACGAGTGAGTCCTTGACGATCATCGCGCTGTCGAAGCCGTTCGGAACTGCAGGATTGCGGTGCGCGCAGTGCACAACGAGAGGGCGACCGAGATCGCCGCTGTCGATCAAATCTTTGAGCTGGGTGTATTCGTGGTCGAACCGCCGCATGAAGCCGACCTGAATCAGCTTCTTGCCGAGCGCTGCTTCGGCTTTGACGATCACCAGCGAACTGTCCGCGTCGGTGGTCAGCGGCTTTTCGCAGAGAACAGGCTTGCCCGCTTCGAGGCAAGCAAGAACCTGCTTCTCATGGGTCGGGCCCGGGGTTGCGAGAACAACGGCGTCGACGTCTTCGGCTGCGATGGCATCGAACGGGTCGACGACGACGCGCGCCCCTGGAGTCAGCGCTGCGATTTCCTCTGCGCGGGCCACCGAGTAGTCGTTGACGACGGTGACGCGGGCACCGCCGATCTTGTTGGTGATGCGGTCGACGTGATCGGCCCCCATGATGCCGACGCCGAGCACTGCGATCCGGAGATCCTGGTTGTCAGACATGCGGTGGTACTCCTCGATTATGTTGCTCAGCTGAAACGGACGGCGGGGACGCCACAGGTGGACAGGTATTTCTGGGTGCGCTGTGCGATGGGCAGCGGAGTGTCGGGATGGCAGGGATACATGTCCTGCTCGACGATCGCGAACACGTCGATGCCGAGCTTCTCGATGGCCTCCAGAAGCGGTGGCATGTCGGGGATTCCGCGCGGCGGTTCGATCATGGCACCGAGTTTGACGGCCTCACCGAACGGCAGGTCCTCCGCCTCCACCTTGGCGACGATCGCCGGATCCACCTGCTTGAGGTGTAGGTACCCGATGCGCTCCGGATGTTTGTTGATGATGGCGAGATTGTCGCCGCCGCAGTAGCTGATGTGGCCGGTGTCGAGACACAGATTGACGAAACGCTCGTCGGTACCTTCGAGGAACTTGTAGACGTTGTCCTCGATGTCGACGTGGCTGTCGGCATGAGGGTGGTACTGCGCCATGATGCCGTACTCCTCGAGCATTGCCTTGCCGAGAGCGTTCATGCCGTCGGTCTTCTTGCGCCACTGCTCGGGAGTCAGATTTCGATCTTCGAGTACCGCTCCGGTGGAAGGATCGCGCCACATCTCGGGGATGACCACTACTTGCTTGCCGCCGACGGCTGCGGTCAACTTGGCGACGTCCTTGATCTGATTCCAGACGGCATCCCAGGAATCGTCCCGGTGCAGGTGTTCGAAGACGGTACCGGCCGAGAGCTTCAGGCCGCGTGCTCCGAGTTCATCTGCCAGCTTGGCTGGATCGGTCGGAAGGTATCCGAAGGGACCGAGTTCGATCCATTCGTATCCCGACGCGGAGACCTCGTCGAGGAATCGCGTGTAAGGGGTCTGCTGAGGGTCGTCCGGAAACCACACGCCCCAGGAGTCGGGGGCTGATCCGACGCGAATCGCGCTCATGTCTAGATTCCTCTCGCGGGCAAGCTTTTTGGGGTGTGGTTGTGCGGAATTTTCATTCGGATGGACGGAGGTACGGTCGCTGGATCTTCTTCCAGGACTCGTAGGTTGTCCGGGCGTTCTTGGTCGATTCCAGTTCGGAGGTGGCCGATACCGGTACATCCCACCAGGATTCGCTGTCGGGGGCGCCGATCAGCGGATCGGTTTCGACGTGGATGACAGTGCTGGTTTCACTGGCTTTCGCGACCTTGATCGCATCGGCAAACTCGGTAGCGGTGTTGGCGCGGATGACGTCGACGCCGAGGCTGGCGGCGTTCGCGGCCAGATCGACCGGGAGGACCCCCCCGTCGAGCCGTCCGTCATTCGAGCGGTAGCGATACTGCGTGCCGAAGCGCTGGGAACCGAGCGACTCGGACAGTGAACCGATGGAGGCAAATCCGTGATTCTGCACCAGGACGACGATGACCTTGAGGCGTTCCTGCACGGCGGTGACCAATTCGGTGGCCATCATCAGATAGGAACCGTCGCCGACCATCACGAATACGTCGCGATCGGGGCAGGCCATCCGGACGCCCAGACCTCCCGCAATTTCGTATCCCATGCAGGAGTATCCGTATTCGACGTGATAGCCCTTCGAATCGCGAGTACGCCACAGCTTGTGGAGGTCGCCTGGCATGGACCCGGCAGCGCACACCACGACGTCACGTGGATCGGACAGAGTGTTGACCAGGCCGATCACCTGATTCTGATTCAGCGACCCGTCGGCTGCAGGTTCGGCCGGGTTGTAGACGAATTCGACGACAGCATCCCAATCACGAGCGAGTTCACCGATCCTGGACGCGTACTCGTCGTTCACCCGGTAGTCGCTCAGTGCGAGGGCCAGGGCGTCGAGAGCCTCACGTGCGTCGGCGACAACACTGACACCACCCTGCTTCACGGAGTCCAGTGAAGCGACGTTGATGTTGACGAAGCGAACATCGGGATCGGTGAACGCGGTGCGCGATGCGCTCGTGAAATCGCTGTACCGCGTGCCGATTCCGATGACGACGTCAGCCTCGGTGGCTAGCGCGTTTGCAGCCGTAGTGCCAGTGGACCCTACTGCTCCGACGGATTGTGGATGGTTGTAGACCAGTGAACCCTTGCCGGCCTGGCTCTGCCCCACGGGGATTCCGGTCTGCGCGCAGAACGCTGCCAGAGAGTCCGTGGCCTGGCTGTAGATCACGCCGCCGCCCGCGACGATCATCGGCTTGCGAGCCGAACGGATGATTGCGACTGCGCGTTCGATCACTGATCGCTCGGGGAGCGGGCGGGCCACGTGCCAGACTCGTTCGGCGAAGAACGACTCGGGCCAGTCGAAAGCCTCGGCCTGTACGTCCTGCGGGATGGCGATGGTGACTGCGCCGGTCTCGACGGGGTCGGTGAGAACTCTCATGCCCGCCAGTAGAGCGCTTGGCAACTGCTCGGGGCGCCATACCCGATCGAAGTATCGCGAGACTGGTTTGAAAGCGTCGTTGACTGTGACGTCGCCGCTCGACGGGAGCTCGAGTTCCTGCAAGACCGGGGCACTGGCTCGGGTCGCGAAAGTATCTGCGGGCAGAAGTAGTACAGGTAGACGGTTGATGGTGGCCAGTGCCGCGCCGGTGATCATGTTGGTGGCACCCGGGCCGACGCTGGACGAGACTGCCCACGTCTGCAGGCGGTCCTTCATGCGGGCGTGGGCGACTGCCGAGTGCACCATCGCCTGTTCGTTGCGGCCGAGCACGTAGGGGAGTGTCGGCTCGCGGCCGGCGTCGAGGTCCTGGATCTCGGCCTGTAAGAGTGCCTGCCCCAACCCGGCGACGTTCCCGTGCCCGAAGATTCCGAAGCAGCCGGCAAACAGCTTGGTGCGCTGGCCGTCGCGTTCGGTGTACTGGTTGGCGAGGAAGCGGACGACAGCTTGAGAAACGGTGAGGTGAACGGTCGGCTCGTCGCGAGGCAGACGATTGCCGGTTGCGTTGTTGGTGGGTGCCACAGCTTTCACTTCCGTCAGTTGTGGGACTGCAACGGCAGTCGAGGGTCGATGTCCTGGTGATCCCAGCTTCCGCGTAGCCAGGTGTGTTGCGGATCGTCACAGATGTTCCACGCTCGGATCTCGCCCGAACCCGCCATGACGTTGAGGTAGTACATGTGGTGCCCCGGAGCTGCGATGGACGGGCCGTGATAGCCGTGCGGCACCAGGACGACGTCGCCGGAGCGGACTTCCTCGAGCACCTCGATAGGTCTCTCGGCGGTTCCGTACACGCGGTGGTAGCCGAATCCTTCGGTGCCGGTGGGGCTTCGGTCGATCTCGAAGTAGTAGATCTCTTCCAGAGCCGATTCGACGTCGCTGTTCTCGTCGTGCTTGTGGCTGGGATAGGACGACCAGTTCCCGCCGGGGGTGATGACCTCACACGCGATGATGGAGTCTGCCTCGAAAGTGTCTGCGGTGGCGAAGTTGTGAACCTGTCGGCTGCAGTTTCCGGCGCCGCGGAGTTCGACCGCAACTCCTGATGCGGGACCGTAGCGATGGGGGAGCTTTGCGTCGGCGCGTGCTCCGCACAGCGCAAAGCGGCCTCCGTCCGCGCTGGCGACCGAGTAGTCGGCGTCGCGTCCTACGTACGCGAAATCGCTCGGACCGTCGAAAACCGATGCGCGGCCAGTCAGGGGAATCTCCATACCTTCGGCAACAACCACGGCCGAACCCGCCAGTGGAACGACGATTATCTCGTTCTCGCCGGACTGCAGGTGGACGTTCGCACCGGGGGCGAGTTCGAGTGTCCACAAGCTGGATTCGGTCCACCCGGCAGACTCCGGCGTGACCACTGTCGTGAAATCACCGTCGGCAGACGATCCGGCGGGGACGTAGTACTTGCTGAACATCTTGCTCCTGCCAGGTCGGTCTTAGTGGACGAGCTTGACTGCGGTGTCGACGGCCGCGGTCACGTCGCCGTCGGGTGGGTAGAGCAGCGCGCGCCCGACTATCAATCCGCGCACGGACGGCAGCTGAAGGGCAGCGTCCCACTTTGCGTACGTCTCTTCCGGCGCGATCTGCGGATCGCCGCCCAAGAGGAGCGTCGGGAGGGTGGTCGCATCCATGACCCGTTCCATCTCGTCGACGACCGGCAGTTTCATCCACGTGTACGCCGAGGTGGAGCCGAGGCCCTGGGAGATATGGATGGACTTGATGACGGCGTCGGGGCTGAGATCGTTGACCACCTTGCCTTTGACGCGACTGGAGATAAACGGCTCGAGCATCGCGATCAGTCCGGCCGCGGCCAGTTCGTCCACGGCTTCGGCACATGCCGTCAGGGTGGGTAGAGTGCCCGCGTCGTCGAGTGCGATGCGCAGCAGCATCTTTCCGCCGTTCATGCCGAACTTTGCGGTACCGGCCGCTGTGTAACCTGTCATGCGGTCGTCGAGTTCGAAGCTCGCGCCTGCCAGGCCGCCGCGGTTCATCGACGAGAAGACGACCTTGTCGTCGAGGGCACCGAGGAGGAGCAGATCGTCGAGAATGTCCGCGGTACCGAGGACGCCGTCGACTCCGGGATTGTCGAGCGCAGTGCGTAATCTGTCGAGCAGATCGGTACGACTGTTCATCGCTGTCGGCTTGCCGCCGACAGACAGTGCCCCACGCGCTGGGTGATCGGCAGCGACGATCATCAGTCGACCATTGCCTCGAACAGTGGCGCGAGGAGTTCGTGCAGCCCAGGACTTTTCGATGATCTGCGGATCATTCGCACGCAGCTCCGTCACGTCGGCGTAGGTGGTGGCGAGGGGGCGGGCGGCGAGCTTGTCAGACATTGACTGCCTCCGTTGCTGTGGCTTCGGCGAGATCGTGGACTTCTTCAGCGGTCGGCATCGCAGTGGAGCATTCGAGCCGAGATGCGACTATCGCACCGGCCGCGTTGGCATAGCGCAGTACCTTCTCGAGCGGCCACCCGGCCAACAGTCCGTGGCACAGTGATCCGCCGAAGCTGTCGCCTGCTCCCAGCCCGTTGACCACGTCGACGGTGTTGGGCGGCACGGTGATCGACTGCTTTCGCGTTTTTCCGAGAACGCCCTTCGGGCCCTGCTTCACGATGGCCAGTTCGACGCCGAGGTCGAGAAGTGCGTCGGCCGCCTTGTTCGGGTTGGTCTCACCGACCGCGATTTCGCACTCTTCACGGTTTCCCACCGCCACGGTCACGTGTGCGAGGGCGCGCTGCACCTGAGTGGTCGCTTCCTGGGGCGTCGACCAGAACATCGGGCGGTAGTCCAGATCGAGAACTGTCAGCGGGCGGCGTTCGCGGGCTTCCCAGGCGGCGAAGTGTGCGCTGCGGCTCGGTTCTTCGGACAGCCCCGTCACAGTCGACCAGTACAGCGAGGCTGTTCGAACGGCGTCGAGGTCGATGTCTTGCGGGGTGATCCGAAGATCAGGCGCATGCGGCTTGCGGTAGAAGTACAACGGGAAGTCGTCAGGGGGAAATATCTCGCAGAACGTCACGGGTGTCGGGTACTCGGAATTGGTGACGACAAACCTGTTGTCGACACCGAGACGCGCCAACTCACGTGTGACGAACTTTCCGAAGGGATCGTCCCCGACACCGGAGATCAATGCTGCTCGCCGACCGAGGCGGGCGGCCGCTACCGAGACATTGGCTGCGCTGCCGCCGAGGAACTTGCCGAACGTCTCGACGTCTTCGAGTCCGACGCCCGTCTGAAGTGGGTAAATGTCGACCCCCGATCGGCCGATGGCAAGCACGTCGAAGGGTGCGTCAGGGATGTGTGACCCGCTCTGGTGAGTGTTGATGCTTGTCAAGACTGACTCCCGAGAGTTCGTGGTGGGCTGCCCGCGCAGGGCACCGATGTATGACTGAAACTGTGCGCCGCGACACAGCGATTGTCAATAGTTTGTCTGGACATTATGACTTGCGGTCAAGTGAATGTTAGTGTTCGCATACACTGCCGAGAGAAGTAGCGTCGATACGGCGCCTTCCCAAGACAGATCGGAGTTGGCCGTGGTCGCAGCACTCGCCGTCGAGTTGGACCGCTCGAGCCCGGTGCCGCTGTATTTTCAGCTGGCCCAGGCAATCGAGGGCGCTATTCTCGGTGGCGAACTTGCCCCAGGTGATCGCTTCGAGAACGAACTGGCGTTGGCCAAACGGCTCAATCTCTCCCGTCCGACCACGCGACGCGCGATCCAGGAACTGGTGGACAAGGGCCTACTTGTTCGCAAGCGGGGAGTCGGAACGCAGGTGGTGCAGAGTCCGGTGCACCGCCCGGTCGAGCTAACCAGCCTGTTCGACGACCTCGCTAGAGCCGGCCAGGCGCCGACGACCAAGCTGCTCGAGTTCACGGTGGGAGTTCCCGGCGAGGACGTTGCCGCGGAACTCAACCTCGAACCCGACGCTGAAGTGGCCACCATCAGGCGTTTGCGGAGCACCAACGGTGAACCGCTGGCAGTGATGACCAATTACATTCCGGTGGACATCGCACCCGATCCCGAGGAGTTGGAGACGCAGGGGCTATACCAGACCTTGCGAACTCGCGGCGTTCACATCCGTGTGGCGCGGCAGCGAATCGGCGCTCGGGCGGCGACTCGCGAAGAAGCAGGATTGCTCGACGAGAAAGTGGGTGCTGCCCTCTTGACCATGAGCCGCACTGCATTTGACGATTCAGGTAGCGCCGTCGAGTACGGCAGCCACTGCTACCGAGCGTCGCGTTACTACTTCGACACCACCGTGGTCGACCGCTAGATCTCGATCCCGGTGACACGAGTACCCGCCTGACCGAGTCAGTGGGGGTGATTCGTGATCCCAGCATTTCTGCGATCCTTCGATCATTTGACCCGAACGGAGCCTCATGACAGGCATTTCAGTAGCAGTTGCCGGATTCGGATGGATGGGCCGCGTCCACACGCAGGCGTATCTGCGTCTGCGGCAGCACTATCCCCAGCTTCCCGTGATCCGCCTGGCCGCCGTCGCCGACGAAGTGCCGGGCCGTGGGGAGGAGGCAGCGGACCAATTCGGTTTCGACGCTTTCACCCAGGACTGGCGCGATATCGCAGCCGATCCGGCGATCGACGCGGTGAGCATCACCGCCCCGAACTTCTTGCACCGTGAAATCGGCATCGCAATGGCAGAGGCCGGCAAACACATCTGGATCGAGAAGCCCGTCGGGTTGTCCACGGAAGACGCGAAAGCTGTTGCAGCAGCTGTCTCGAAGGCCGGTGTGCAGTCGAGCGTCGGCTTCAATTATCGAAACGCGCCGGCCGTGGCCCTGGCAAAGAGCCTGATCGACACGGGGGAGTTGGGCACGATCACTCATTCGCGTTTTCGCTTCCTCAGCGACTATGCGGCGCACCCCGAAGGCGCTTTGAGCTGGCGATACGAGCGTGAGCGCGGCGGCGCCGGAGTCCTGGGTGACTTGGCTTCGCACGGTATCGATCTGATCCGTCATCTCCTCGGCGACGTCGACGCTCTCGTTGCGGATACTGCGATCTTCATCCCGGAGCGTGCGCGTCCGTCCGCCGCGACCAGTGGACATGCACGGTCCAGTGGTGGGGAGATGGGGGCTGTCGAGAACGAAGACTTCGTCAGCGCACTGCTGCGTCTCGGTTCGGGTGGCCGCTGCACCCTCGAAGCATGCCGCGTCGCCGTGGGAGAGCAGAACAACTACGGATTCGAGATTCACGGCACGAAAGGTGCCGTGTTCTGGGACTACCGCCGGATGGGTGAACTGGGCACCAGCCTAGGCTCGAAGTACCAGGACCAATCCGTCACGACGGTTTTGGTCGGCCCCGAGTCGGGCGAGTTCGGCCGCTTCCAGCCTGGCGCGGCCAACGCGATGGGCTACGACGATCTGAAAGTAATCGAAGCTCGCAATTTCATCGCCTCGATCATGGACGGAGCGCCGCAGGGCGCGACCATCGCTGATGCAGTCGCGTCGGCGCAGGCTCTGGACGCGATGGTCGCCTCGGTTTCCTCCGGCGGTTGGATCACTCTCGGCTGATCGACAGCGCCTCCGAAAGGCTCTGGTGCAGTGACATTTCCCCGCGGGCTGGCGCTGCTCGTGGCAGCAGCGCTGTTCATGGAGATGCTCGACGCGACGATTCTCGCAACGGCACTGCCGTCGATAGCCCACTCCTTCGGAGTTGACGCCGTCGACGTCAATGTCGCCGTTTGTTCGTATCTCCTGGTGTTGGCTGTCCTGATCCCGGCGAGCGGATGGATGGCCGACAGATTCGGAACGCGACATGTTTTCATCTCTGCCATAGCCGTTTTCACGGTGGCGTCGGTGGGATGTGCACTGAGCACGTCCCTGCCGATGATGGTGGGAATGCGCGCACTTCAAAGGGTAGGCTGCGCCATGATGGTGCCGGTAGGGCGGCTCGCGGTATTGCGAGTGACGTCGAAGGCGGAACTCGTACGGGCTATCGCATACTTGACGTGGCCGGCGCTCACAGCGCCGGTCCTCGCGCCCGCTGTGGGTGGAGCCGTCGTGTCGATCGCTTCGTAGCGTTGGATCTTCCTGACCAACGTTCCGATCGGGATCTCGGGTTTCTGCTGGCGTTGCGCATGGTGCCCGATCTTCGGAAAGTGCAGAAACGAAGCCTCGACTGGTTGGGCCTCGTGGTAACCGGAGCGGGCAATATCGCGATCAAACCGCTCACCTCGCCGCTCATGCGCAGGTTCGGGATCAGACGAGTTCTGGTGGGAAACGGAGTTCTGTCGGTGGTGTGCTTCGGTGCACTGGCTCTGATCTCGTCGACGACACCGGACGTCGTCATAGCCGTCGCACTGTTTGTCAGTGGCGCGCTGCGATCCATCGGGTTCACCGCGTACAACAGCTTGGCGTTCGCCGAAGTCGACTCGGGGGAACTGACCGATGCCAACACCCTTCATGCAACTCTGCAAGAGTTGGCGTCCGGTCTGGGTATTGCGCTGTCCGCGTTGGTGATCACGCTCTGCACACCGTTGGCGGAGTCGGGCGATCTCGGCGGCGGAGCGCCGTTTTCGCTGACTCTGGGTGTTCTCGGAATCATGCTGGCGCCGACGGTGATCGAAAGTTGGCGGCTCCCAAGCGATACAGGTGCTGTGGTGTTGGCGCGCCGATGAAGAGGGGCTTCCCGCCACCTTCATCATAACGCGGGACACGGGGCTTGCGGCAAGGCCCGGGTGATGGGGCACACTCGGCTGCTGCGAGCAAGCAAATGCCTTGCCCGAAGGAGGGGATCGCATGAGTGACGTCATCATTGTCGGTGCTGGACCAACTGGATTGATGCTGGCAGGTGAGCTCCGGTTACAGGGCGTCGATGTCGTCGTCGTGGACGAGGACGAGGAGCCGACTCAGTTCGTCCGTGCCCTCGGCATCCATGTTCGCAGCATCGAAATCATGGAGCAGCGCGGGTTGCTGGACAAGTTCCTCGCGCATGGCCGCAAGTACCCGCTCGGCGGATTCTTCGCGGGGATCAGCAAACCAGCACCCGCTCACCTCGATACTGCGCACGGATACGTACTGGGCATACCTCAGCCCGAGATCGACAGGATTCTTGCCGAACACGCCACCGGCGTCGGCGCGGACATTCAGCGAGGGAAGCGTGTCGTCGCAATCCGTCAAGACAGTGACAACGTCACAGCGGAATTATTGGACGGCACAACACTTCACGCGCGCTACCTCGTTGGCTGCGACGGCGGGCGTAGCACCGTTCGGAAGCTGATCGACGTCGGGTTTCCCGGCGAGCCGTCGAGCGCGGACACGTTGATCGGCGAAATGGACGTGACAATGCCGGCTGATGAACTGGCCGCTGTTGTCGCCGAAATCCGGGAAACGCACAAACGATTCGGAATCGGACCCGCCGGCAATGGTGCTTTTCGCGTCGTCGTACCCGCGGCCGAAGTTGCCAGCGGACGCGCGGTTCCGACCACCCTCGACGACATCAAGCAACAACTATTGGCCATTGCCGGCACCGACTTCGGTGTGCACTCCCCGCGGTGGCTCTCGCGCTTCGGTGACGCCACCCGACTGGCGGAGCACTACCGGCGTGACCGGGTGTTCCTCGCCGGCGATGCCGCTCACATCCACCCACCGATGGGTGGTCAAGGCCTCAATCTCGGTGTTCAGGACGCCTTCAACTTAGGTTGGAAGCTCGCCGCCGAGATCAACGGCTGGGCACCGGAGGGCCTGCTCGACACTTACGAATCGGAACGGCGTCCGGTGGCTGCCGACGTTCTCGACAACACGCGCGCGCAGGCCGAGCTGATCTCTACCGCAGCCGGTCCACAAGCTGTGCGGCGCTTGATCTCCGAGCTGATGGAATTCGAAGACGTCAAGCGTTATCTGACCGAGAAGATCACTGCGATCTCGATTCGCTACGATTTCGGCGAAGGCGACGACCTACTCGGTCGGCGGCTGCGGAACATCGCGTTGACCCGCGGCAACCTGTACGACTTGATGCGATCCGGCCGCGGACTTCTTCTCGACCAGGGTGGCCAACTGTCCGTCGATGGTTGGAGCGATCGCGCCGACCATATCGTTGACACAAGCACTGAATTGGACGCTCCGGCTGTCCTGCTTCGGCCGGACGGTCATGTGGCATGGGTCGGGGATACTCAGGCGGAGTTGGATACTCAGCTGTCTAAGTGGTTCGGCCGGCCGGCGAGGGGCCGCGCGTGACCCTTCGATTTCGGTAACCGAGCACCGTGACACCTCGGGTGCACTACCGTTGCCGTTTATGGGACAAGGATTGGGGCAGATCGCGCCCGCGGCCTTGATCGCCGTCGGAGTGCTGATACTCACGGGCTGCACGACCAATGTCGATGTGCCGAAAACATTTGCTGCCACATTGACGGTGACCGGTCAGGCAGAGCAAGTCGAGGCCGGCTCTGGAGAGTGCGTGATCGACTCGATCCGTGTGGCTCCGAACGACCAGATTCAAATTTTCGGGGGCAGTGGCGCTGCGTCCGCCAGGTCGACACTCGAGGTCGAGGCAATCGATCAACTTCCTGACGGAATGAGCACGTGCTCCTACACCGCACATTTTGATGCCGTCCCCGCAAACCAGAGAAACTACGAGGTGAGCTTGGGCCGCTTTTCCCCGGAGTCCTTCAGCTCGGACGAGTTGGAAAACGGTGTCACCTATCAACTGCGCCGGTCCTGACCGAACCAGTTCTCCTTCAGTTTGTATCCGGTCCGACTGTCACTCGGCTCGCTTGGCGGTCCCTTCGCCTGCACGCGGTCGATCCTTACCGGGGTTGATGTGGAGCCGAACACCCTCGTAGGTGACTGTGTACGGCACGTCGTCGTCGTCCGGGTCGCCGGAGTCCGCAGGATCCGGTAGTTCCGCGATCTGTTCGATGACGGTCAGGGCTCGCGCAGCACCGGGATCGAACATCTCCTGAAACGGCCCGACGAACGAGCCACCGAGTCCGCGGCGCTTCGCCCGAACAGCCGCCCACCCGAACACCGCCAACGGTCCGATCATGGCGAACAGCACCAACAAGTCCCACCCCATGCCACGAGCGTACCGACTGACCGGCATTAAGCGACCCAAGTCTCTTCAGCGCTGCCATCCGTCAGCTCATTCGCCTTTCGGACTGTGCCTTCAGCAACTCTGCAAGATGGTCAGGCGAGATCCGATCGCGAACCGCATCCGTCACTAGTTCGGCCTGCGTCTGAGGCGCGAGGCCGTCGATCGGTTGGTCTCGGTCCAGATTGGTCGGGAAGGCGTAGCCCTCGGCCGAGGCGGCGACGGCGCACCGAACTGCCTCGTCGGACCCCGCCTCGCTGAGAGCGAGCAGTGCCGGATAGATCGCGTTGACGAGTGCCTCCCGGTCGATGGTTCCGAGGGCTCGACCGAAGGCCGACGACACCTGGAGAAGATTTGCCATACGCAGGACGTCCGTGGACTTGTTGTGGCCTGCCGCGTGGAACAGTGCTGGGTTGAAGAAGACGGCATCTCCCTTCTTCAAAGGTAATTGGACGTAGTTGGCTTCGAAGAACTCCTTGAACTCGGGACGCTCGAACGCGAGGTATCCGGATTCGAATTGCTGAGAGTACGGCAGATACTTCGTCGGCCCCGTCCCGACCGGCATATCCATGTGGGCGACTGCACCTTGCAAGGTGAGGGCAGGGGTCAAGCGGTGAACATGCGCCCGAAACTTCGCGGCTACGTCGCTCGACATGAAACCGAGGTGGTAGTCGCGATGTGGATTCTGTGCGGCGCCACCGGGATTGACGACGTTGACGTCCGACGTCACCTGATACATGGGGCCGAGCCACGCTTCCGAAGCCAAAGCGACAATGCTGTTTGCGTAGTAGTCGACGTAAGCCTTGGGATCTTCGAGCGCCAACTTCATCTGTGCGCCCCAGATTCGGTCATTGGATCCGGGTTTGGCGAAGTGATCCCCGGACGTCGCGCCGGATTCGTGTTGGCGCGCAATGATTTCACGAAAGACCGCACTGGCGCGATCCAATACCTCCGCGTCGAACGCGCCCTGGAAGACTGTGATGCCTGGACCGGTGAGCAACGCCCGGGCGATCTCGTCCTGAATCTCGGCGCGGATTTCAGGATCCGACGATGGGCCGACCAGCGCATCCGAGCGGTAGAGAAGAACGCCGTCGGCCACCGAGTGGGCGTACGGGTAATCGGCAAGGTCTGTGCGGTGCGTGACCAAAGCGGCGAAGTCGTCGATGTTGAAGTCTTCTCGGTGCAACCTACCCGCGGACGGCACGGTGTGGTCGGTCAGTGCTGGAGTCATTCGGGGGCCTTTCCTGCGGGATTCAAGATGCGCTGTGCCTCAAAGACTGCCAAGGAAAAGCCATCGAAACTACCCCTGAAATCCATCAAAAGAACCTCAGTGAGCGCTCCCCGTGGACTCGACCGGTGACGGAAGATCCGCGCGCTGCGACGGGATCACGTTCCCGGGGGAGGCCTAGAGCGTGAAGGCTTTTCGGAAGGCAGCGACTGCGGCGTCACTGTCTCCGGACGCCCAACCCTCCAAACCGATTGTGCCGGTGTATCCCTGGTCGGCGAGAACGCGAGCGATGGCGGGGTAATTGATCTCGCCAGTGCCGGGTTCGCAGCGTCCAGGTACGTCGGCTACCTGAATCTCTCCGATGTTCTCACCGCAACGCCGCACGAGTTCGATGAGGTTCCCTTCGCCGATCTGCGCGTGGTAGAGGTCGAGCATCATCTTGAGGTTCGGGTGTGAGACGGATTCCACCAGTGCCAGAGTGTCTTTGGCTCGGGCCATAGGTACGCCAGGGTGGTCGACGATCGTATTGAGGTTCTCGAGGCAGAAGACAACTCCGGCGTCTTCGCCGAGGCGCGCGATCTTCTCGAGTGCGCGGCCGGCGGTCAGCCACATCGCCCCGGTGGTTCGATACTGCGGGCGCGCAGCCTGCCCGTCGATCAGCTCACCGGTATGGAAGTTCAGCCGTGGAACGCCGAGTTTCGCTGCCGGAGCGAGGCACAGCTGCGCCGTGCGTACGAGTTCGGCGCTGCCCGCCTCGTCGAACAAATCGCCGTGCAGGTAGCCGGTCATCGAGGAGAACCGAGCTCCGGTGGCGACAAGAGCGTCGAGGTCCTTGTCCTGCCAACTCCAGATCTCTGCCGCAAAACCCGCATCCGAGATCCGCCGAACACGCTCGACGAAGGGGAGCTCGGTGAACGTCATTTCGGCGGAGACCGCCAAGTCGAGGGGGTTCATCGCGGCACCGACAGCAGCGACACCGGCAGCCCGGTTTCCACGGATTCTTTTGCAGCCAAGGCAATTTCCAGGGCGTTGCGAGCATCGAGACCGTCGACCGACGGCGCACTGCCGGAGCGGATGCAGTCTGCGAAGTGCGCCAGCTGGGCAACATATGCGTCGTGAAACAGTTCGATGTTAACCCGAGGTGTGTCGGCCAGAACGCCCGGTGAGCTGTAATGACGCATCGCGGACCGTGTGACCTCGCCTGCACTCACCATTCCACCGGAACCGAAAACTTCGCCGCGCACGTCGTAACCGTAGGTGGATTGGAAGTTGGCCTCGGCCGACGCGAGGGCGCCGTTGTCGAAGCGCAACTGAACCATCGACGTATCGAGGTACCCCTGCTCCTTGTACTGCGGATGGATGAGAGCATCGGCCTGCGCGAACACCTCGACGACGCGTGCGCCGGGGTTGAACCAGAGCAGAGCGTCGAAGTCGTGAATCAGCGTCTCGTTGAAGATGGTCCACGGCTTGACCCGAGCAGCGACGTCGGCGGTGATGCCCGGATCGCGGGTCAGAGAACGCAGTAGCTGTGGGGTCCCGATCCCGCCGGTGGTGATCACGTCGTGGGCCGCCGCGAAATCAGCGGCGAAGCGCCGATTGAAACCGACCTGCAGCGCAATGTTGTTCGCAGCGCATGCGCCGATTGCGCGATCGGCGTCTTCGAGCGTCAAGGCCATCGGCTTTTCACAGAAGACATGTTTGCCGGCCTCCGCTGCTGCTACCACGAGATCGGTGTGAGTTGATGCGGGCGTACTGATGAGCACCGCTTCGACGTTCGGATCGGCAATCAGCGCGAGCGCATCGGTGTACGGGCGAGCGTCGGGACTGACACGCTCGATCAAGGACGCCGCAGCGCCGGGCGCGGGGTCGGCTACGGCGACCAGACGGGTGCCGGGGATGCGCAGCGCGACGGACTCGCCGTGGAAACGGCCGATCCATCCGGCGCCGATGAGACCGACTGCAACTGAGGCAGACATGGGGGCTCCGTTCGGAGTGAGAATGAGGAACTAGATCGTTCTAGTCGTGCCAGTAAAGCGCCGGTTGCGGCGCGCGTCAACGTTTGCGTACGTATTTGCTGGAACGATCTAGTCTGTTGGGGTGAACAGTCGACGCCCCACCTTGCAGGATGTTGCCGATCTAGCGGGAGTGTCACGCGCACTGGTGTCCATCGTCATTCGTGATGTCCCGGGTGCCAGCGATGCGACGCGTGTGCGAGTCAAGGCGGCCGCGGACCAACTCGGCTATCGACCCGACAACGCCGCGCGACTGCTGCGTCGACATCGCAGCCGCTTGATCGGTGTCAGTTACGTTGCGGCGCAAACTTTTCACGCGGAGCTGCTCGACGAGATCTACGACGCAGCGGAAAGGTTGCGCTACGACGTCGTCCTCAGTGCCGTCTCGGATCGCAGGCCTGGCTCGCGCGCCGTGCGTACCCTTCTCGACGACCGATGCGAGGCGATCTTGCTGTTGGGTTCGCAGGCACCGGAATCGGAGATCGTCGACCTGGCCGGCAAGGTTCCCGTCGTCGTGCTCGCGCGGAAGATGCCCTCAGCGGATGTGGACGTTGTCCGCACGGACGACGAGGCGGGCGCCGTGATGGCCGTGAATCATCTCGTCGAACTCGGGCACCGCTCGATCGTCCACGTCGACGGCGGACGTGGTCCGGGCGCCCAGGAGAGGCGGCAGGGCTACCGGAAGGCCATGCGGGGGGCCGGCCTGGAATCGCGGATCCTTCCCGGCGGCCTCACGGAGGAGTTCGGCGCAGACGCCGCGCGGTCGATGGTCGAACAAGGGCTTCCCAATGCGGTCTTCGCTTTCAACGATCGTTGCGCGCTCGGAGTCCTGGACGTCTTCTTGCGTGCCGGAGTCTCGGTGCCCGGCGACGTCTCCGTGATCGGATTCGACAACAGTGCATTGGCGGGTTTGGCGCACATCGATCTGACCAGTGTCGGGCAGGACACAGCGTTTCTGGGCGGCGCCGCGGTGGAGCGGATCTCCGAACGCCTCGACGGCGGAAGTGGGCCATTGGGCAAGGACATTGTCGCGCAGCCACAACTGGTGGTTCGAGGTTCAACTGGACCCGCAGGGCATTGACCTGGCATTTTCACTGCATTCGGGTGGCCCTGTCTTTGATAAGCAGTCCTAATGTCAGAACAAACTATTGACATTCGACTGTGACGGGTATTACATCTTTCACATACAACCGAGCACCATCCGTTCGCGGGCCGTTGGTTGATGTCGAGAGGGAGTTCACATGTCGTTTCTCACGGGGCGCAAGAGCGTTGCCGTACTGGCCGGAGCCTCAGTCGTGGTCCTGGGTCTGGCCGCCTGTTCCAGCACCGGTGGTAAGCCGGATTCTTCCGGATCCGGGATGGGCGCGGGTACGGCGGACACGCCCCGCGCCACCATTGCGATGATCACCCACGAAGTTCCCGGTGACACGTTCTGGGATCTGGTGCGCAAGGGTGCCGAAACCGCAGCGGCCAAGGACAACATCGAACTTCGGTACTCCGCCGATCCCGAGGCGCCGAACCAGGCAAACTTGGTTCAGAGTGCGATCGACAGCAAGGTCGACGGGATCGCCGTCACCCTCGCGAAGCCCGACGCCATGGTTGCCGCGGTCCAAAGTGCCACCGCCGCGGGCATTCCGGTGGTCGCCCTCAACTCGGGCCTCGAAACCTGGAAGGACATGGGCGTCAAGGAGTACTTCGGTCAGGACGAGTCGATTGCCGGTGAAGCTGCCGGCGAGCGACTCAACACCGAAGGTGCCACCAAGGTGCTGTGCGTGATTCAGGAGCAGGGCAACGTGAGCCTCGAATCGCGTTGTGCCGGTGTGAAGAAGTCGTTCAAGGGAACGACGGAGATTCTCAACGTCAACGGCAAGGACATGCCGTCGGTGGAGTCGACCATCACCGCGAAACTTCAACAGGACCCGGCAATCGATCGAGTTCTCGCGCTCGGTGCGCCGTTTGCCTTGACGTCCGTGACGTCGGTCGGCAATGCGGGCAGCAAGGCGAAGGTCGTCACCTTCGACACGAACGCGGCTCTCGTCGACGCCATCAAATCCGGTGACGTGCAGTGGGCAGTGGACCAGCAACCCTTCCTGCAGGGCTACCTCGCCGTCGATTCGCTGTGGCTCTACCTCAACAACGGCAACGTGATCGGCGGCGGCTTGCCGACCCTGACCGGACCCGCGTTCATCGACAACGCCAACATCGACTCGGTCGCCGAGTACGCCAAGAACGGAACTCGCTGATCCGGGCGCACGGAGGGCTGAGAATCCGCCCGCCGTGCGTCTGTCCAGCACGGAAGGGAAATCATGTCCACTCAGGCAGATCTCGACCTTGCCGCCCACAAAGTCGTGACCGATGAACGGGTGAAGGAGCAAAAACGCATTCAGCGTCTGCTGCTCCGCCCCGAGATGGGTTCACTTGTCGGCGCCATCGCCATCTTCATCTTCTTCTGTATCGTCGCGGCACCGTTCCGAACTCCGGAAGCGCTTGCGACAGTGCTCTACTCCAGCTCCACGATCGGCATCATGGCTTGCGCGGTCGCCCTGCTCATGATCGGCGGCGAGTTCGACCTCTCCGCCGGCGTCGCAGTCACCACGTCCTCGCTCGCCGCGTCGATGATCGCCTACAACCTGCACCTCAATCTGTGGGTGGGCGCGATTCTGGCGCTGGTCGTCTCGCTCGCTGTCGGATTCTTCAACGGCTACCTCGTCATGAAGACGAAGATTCCCAGCTTCCTCATCACCTTGAGTTCGTTCCTGATGCTGACCGGTATCAACCTGGCCGTCACCAAGCTCGTGAGTGGTCAGGTGGCCACATCCAGCGTCTCCGACATGGCCGGATTCGATTCCGCGAAAAAGGTATTCGCGTCGTCGTTCTCGGTCTTCGGGGTGTCCGTCAAGATCACGGTCGTGTGGTGGCTGCTGTTCACCGCGATTGCCACGTTTGTTTTGTTCAAGACCAAGATCGGCAACTGGATCTTCGCGGTCGGGGGCAATCAGGACAGTGCCCGCGCGATCGGTGTGCCGGTGACGGCAGTCAAGATCGGTCTGTTCATGACCGTCGGCTTTGCTGCCTGGTTCGTGGGCATGCATCTGCTGTTCTCGTTCAACACCGTTCAGTCCGGCCAGGGAGTCGGTAACGAGTTCCTGTACATCATCGCCGCAGTCATCGGCGGTTGCCTGCTCACCGGTGGTTACGGAACCGCGATCGGCGCTGCGATCGGTGCATTCATCTTCGGTATGACCAACCAGGGCATCGTCTACGCAGGCTGGAACCCGGACTGGTTCAAGTTCTTCCTCGGCGCCATGCTGCTGTTCGCGGTCATCGCCAACAACGCATTCCGCAACTACGCTGCGAAAAGGTGACACATGAGTACCACAGCTGAAGTTCCCGCTCTCTCGAACTCGGGCGGCAACGTGCCACTGATCGAGCTCAAGGACGTCGGTAAGCAATACGGAAACATCATCGCGCTCAAGGGAATCAACCTGCGCGTCGGCGCGGGTGAAGTGACCGGCGTGCTCGGTGACAACGGCGCAGGCAAGTCCACGCTGATCAAGATCATCGCGGGTCTACACCAGCAGAGCGAAGGTGAACTGCTCGTCGACGGCAAACCCACGACGTTCCACTCTCCGAAAGAAGCGCTCGGCAAAGGCATCGCGACGGTCTACCAGGACCTCGCGGTCGTTGCGCTGATGCCGGTGTGGCGCAACTTCTTCCTCGGGCAGGAACTGCGCAAGGGCGGCCTGATCAAGTCGCTCGACGCCAACGCCATGCGCGCGACGACTCTTTCGGAACTGTCGAAGATGGGCATCGAACTGCCTGACGTCGACGCACCGATCGGCAGCCTCTCCGGCGGTCAGCGTCAGTGTGTTGCCATCGCCCGCGCCATCTTCTTCGGCGCCCGCGTGCTGATTCTCGACGAGCCGACAGCAGCGCTCGGCGTCAAGCAATCGGGAATGGTGTTGCGCTACATCACCGCCGCCAAGGAGCAGGGTTTCGGCGTCATCTTCATCACGCACAACCCGCACCACGCGTACATGGTCGGCGATCACTTCGTACTCCTCAACCGAGGACGTCAGAAGCTCGACGCCAAGTACGACGACATCTCGCTCGAAGAACTGACCAAGGAGATGGCAGGCGGTGACGAGCTCGAGACACTGACCCACGAGCTTCGCCGCTAGATCAGAACGTCACAACTACTGCCTCGGTTCGAATCGAACCGAGGCAGTGGTCGTTTCGTCAGAGGGTGGTAGTCGGCCGAACCCCGAGGCCGGAATGCATGTACGCCTCGTCGATCATCGTCATGTTGGCGAGCGCATCGGCCGGGCCGATGGGAAGTGTCGAGTCCCCGGCCAGATGATCGGCCAGGGCCTCGAGTTGGTAGGTGTACGACGACTTGGTGCCCAGATGCTCGACGCTCGTGCGCCCACCGACCGTGACGGAGACGCGGTCGTCCACGTCCGGCTGCAGGAAGTTGTGCACCAGGACGTCTCCTTCCGTCCCGCAGACTCGGAAGGTGAAGTGATACCGCTCGTCCAACATCGTGGTCACCACGGATGCCGTGGCACCGCTGGGATATTCGAGTTCGATGTCAAACCACGAATCGACTCCCGGAACGTATTCCTCGTGACGGGTCGCGGTCACCACCGGCGCCCCACCACACACGTCACTCAGCATCCGGGAAGCATGTAATCCGTAGCAGCCCAGGTCCATCAGCGACCCACCCGCCAAGGCAAGTTCCCACCGCGGATCGTTCGCGGCGGGGGTCGGCATCCGCAGTACCGTTTCCACCCGAGTTGATTCGCCGACGGCGCCGTTCCGAACCAGATCCAGCAGGCGCCGGTTCACTGGATGAAAGAGGTAGTGGAAACCCTCGAGTAGTGTCACTCCGCTCACGCGTGCTGCCTCGACTACCGCCTGTGCTTCCACCGCATTGCTCGAAAACGGTTTCTCCGTCAGCACGTGCTTGCCGGCCTGAATGGCGGCGAGATTCCACGGGCCGTGCAGGCTGTTGGGCAGCGCGTTGTAGACGACGTCCACCTCCGGATCCGAAATCAGCTCCGGGTACGAACCGACCACCCTTTCGATCCCATGCTGTGCCGCATACGCTCTGGCACGCTCGGGGTTGCGTGCGGCAACGGCCACCAGGCGGTGCCGGGTGGCCGTTGCAGGTTTGATCATCGCGTTCTCGGCGATTCGTGAGGCTCCCAGAATGCCTATTCGCAACGGGGTAGGTGTCACAGAACCGACCGCAGATACTCGACGCTGGCTCGCACGTCGCGTACCGGTCCCTCGTCCGATGGCGCCTCGGTCAGAATTGTGTCCTGCTCGAGCACGTACCACCCGTCGAAACCGTGTCGCTGCAAGATGGCCGTGACACCGGCGATGTCGACGTCTCCACCGCCGAGCGGACGGTACATTCCCGCCTTGACGCCGTCGGTGTAGGTGAGCTCGCCACTGCGAACGCGTGATGCGAGGGCATCGTCGACGTCCTTGAGATGTACGTGAGTAATGCGCTCGGGAGCTTGACGCGCCAGGTCGACCGGATCGGTCCCGCCGATCAACAGATGGCCGGTGTCGAGACACAGTGGGATGGCCGAGCCTTCGAGCACGCGCAGGACCTCGTCGCGCTGCTCGATCATCGTTCCGACGTGAGGGTGGACGACTGCTCGAATGCCGCGCTCGGCGGCAGCGTCGGTGAGCCGATCGAGATTGTGCAGCAGGGTTTTCCAACTCTGCTCGTCCAATTCCGGACGCGAATCGTAGCCATCGGAACCCGTCGCGGCAGCGAGAACCAAAACCTCGGCACCCGAGGCGACAAAACCGTCGAGGATCGGGGAGATGCCTGGCACCGGATCATGATCGTGATCGTGCAGCAGAACCGGTGCGAACCCGCCGACTGCGCTCAGGTCGTGATCCGCGAGCACCCTGGCCATCTCGGCGGGTGCTGTCGGCAGAAACCCCTCCGGACCGATTTCCGTTGCTGCAAGACCGACTTCGCGCATTTCACGGAGAACCTGCGCGGGGTCGAGCTGGTAGCCCCAACCCGGGACTTCACACACACCCCAGGAGATCGGTGCGCCGGCGATGCGGGGAGTGCTCATGTGTGTGCCTCATTCTTGTTGTGAAGGAACAGATCTTTGACTTCGGCGATCGCCACGGGCCTACCCTGGCGCAGTGAGTACGTTGCAACTTCGGAAATCCAGGCCGACTCGACCGCATCTGCCGGCGTACACGGTGATTCCCGCCGCCCGGCGATTACGCCCAGGAATGCTTCGAGTTCCGCACGGTAGGCGGACGTGAAACGGTCCATGAAAAACGTGTACGGCTCCTTCGAGGGAAACGAGATTCCGGGGTCGAGCGAGCGGAGCGGCAAACGATCGTCGAGTCCCGCAGCGACGGAGTCTCTCGAGCCGAGTACCTCGAGCCGGCAGTCGTGGCCGCGGCCGTTGTAGCGGGTGTTCGACACGACCGCGATGGTCCCGCCATCGAAAGTGAGAACCGTAGCAGCGGTGTCGATGTCACCGGCATTCGCAATCGCACGATCACCTTGATTCGAACCAGTGGCATAAACCGTGGTGACTTCGCGGCCGCTGACCCACCTGACGATGTCGAAATCGTGGATCGAGCAGTCGCGGAAGATACCGCCGGAGTGCTCGATGTACGAGATCGGTGGGGGAGCGGGATCGAGGGTGGTCGATCGGAGAGTGTGGATCCAACCGAGCTGTCCGGATCGAACTGCTTCGTACGCCGCCACAAATGACGGATCGAAGCGGCGCTGAAATCCGATCTGGACCGGTACCGAGGTCTGCTCGACAGCCTCGAGTACACGAACGGAGGATTCGATGGAGTCGGCGACCGGCTTTTCGCAGAACGTCGGGATACCCCGGCGGACAGAGGCTTCGATCAAATCGGCATGTGAACTCGACGACGCGGCGATCAGAACGCCGTCGACTCCTGAAGCGAACAGCGCGTCGGGATCGGCAGCGAACTCCACGTCGAGTTCGGTTGCCACGTCCGAGGTTCGACGCGCGTCGGCGTCGTTCACGACCAGCGAGTCGACGCCATCCATCGCGAGCAGGTTTCGGGCGTGACAGCTGCCGATTCTTCCGAGCCCGATGACTCCGATGCGAGCGCCCATCAGTCCAGCCCTCCGAAGACGTTCTGGTCCCAGTCGATGATCGAACCCGTCACGACTCCGCTGCGATCGGAGAGCAGGAAGACGACGAAGTCGGCGATTTCGTCGACCTGGCCGAGCTTGCCCATGGGGAGGGTGCTGCCCGCACGTTCCTGCCAATCGTCACCAGCGTCGTGAAAAGCTCTCTGCGTGAGGTCTTCTCGCCGGGTCTGTGTCCACCCGATGTCGAGACCGTTGATCCGGATACCATCCCAGCGATGCGCATGGGCGGCGTTGCGGGTCAGACCCGCCAGCCCGGCCTTCGCTGCCACGTACGGCGCGAGATACGGCTGCCCACCGAGTTCGGACGTGGAGATGATGTTGACTATGGACCCGGGGACCGCACGCTCGCGCATGTCTTTGACTGCTGCCTGCATCGTGAAGAACGGACCGCGAAGGTTCACCGCGATGTGCTGGTCGAAGAGTTCCTCAGTGGTGTCGAGCAGAGTTCCGCGGGAGGTGAGCCCGGCGGAATTGACCAGAGCATCCACACGGCCGAAGTGAGAGATCGTCTCGGCCACGCTAGCGAGTGCGGAATCCGTTTGCGCCACATCGGCTTCGATGAAGTGGGTTCCCGGAAGTTCTGCCTCGAGAGCCTTTCCGACGTCACGGCGTCGGCCGGTGAAAGCCACCTGAGCGCCCTCACTGACAGCGGCACGTACGACGCCGGCGCCGACGCCTTGCGAGCCACCACTGACCAGTACGACAGTGTCGGCTAGGAGTGCGGGCCTGATTACGCCCGGCGGAGAAGTCATGGGTTTAGTCTGGCTGTGACGAAGACCTCGAGCAACAGCGAAAAACCATCAAATATCCATCATTGTGAGGTAGTTGTGGCGCATCGATTCAAAGTGCGGGAGATCGCCCAGCAGTCGGGCCTGAGTGAGGCCACCGTCGACCGGGTGCTCAACGACCGTCCTGGAGTTCGCGAGGGCACACGATCGGAGGTTCGCCAGGCGATCACGGACCTGGAACGTCAACGCTCGCAACTGAAACTGGTCGGTCGAACATTCATCGTCGACGTCGTGTTGCAAACTCCCGCAAGGTTTTCCGACGCCGTCCGCGACGCGCTCGAGGCCGAACTGCCGACCCTTGCGCCCGCTGTTGTTCGTTCCAGGTTTCACTTTCGTGAGACCGGTTCGGTAGAAGCGATGACATCGACGCTCGACAAGATTCGCCGACGCGGGTCCCACGGTGTCATCGTCAAGGCTCCCGACACTCCCGAAGTCGTGGCGGCGATCGATCGGCTCGTAGCGGCAAAGATTCCGGTCGTCACGTTGGTGACCGACGTTGCCGGCAGCATGCGAGCCGCCTACATCGGCATCGACAACCGAGCCGCCGGAGCCACCGCCGCGTACTTGATCGATCAGTGGCTGGGGGATCGGGACGGCAACGTGCTGGTCAGCATGAGCAGCGGATTCTTTCGCGGGGAGGAAGAACGGGAGATGGGATTTCGCTCCGCCATGCGCGTCTCGGCCCCGCATCGACGTTTGATCGACATTCCGAACAGCGACGGACTGGATCCGACGAGTAGGGAACTGGTGCGGGCGGCGCTCGAATCCGATCCGCAGATTTGTGCTGTGTACTCGATCGGTGGCGGCAACCTGGCCACGGTCGACGCGTTCGACGAAGCGAACCGGGAGTGCTCCGTCTTCGTCGCCCACGATCTCGACGGAGACAATCGAAAGTTGCTGGGGGAGAGGCGAATATCGGCGGTGCTTCACCACGATCTGCGGGCGGATCTTCGCACTGCCTGTCAGGTGGTCATGAAAGAACACGGCGCCATGGGCGCTCACTTCGGCTTTACGACGTCACCGGTTCAGGTCGTGACACCGCTCAATATGCCCCCGATATAGCTGTGCGCGGTTAGGGAGTCCGGAGACTCCCTAACCGCGCACAGGCCGAAGGCCTAACGAGCGAAGAGCAGCGCTCGCTTGACTTCCTGAATTGCCTTTGTCACCTGGATGCCGCGAGGGCACGCATCGGTGCAGTTGAACGTGGTGCGGCAACGCCACACGCCGTCCTTGTCGTTCAGGATGTCGAGACGCTCGGAAGCGGCCTCGTCACGGCTGTCGAAGATGAACCGGTGTGCGTTCACGATGGCAGCGGGACCGAAGTAGCTGCCGTCGCTCCAGTACACGGGGCACGACGTGGTGCAGCATGCGCATAGGATGCACTTGGTGGTGTCGTCGAAACGAGCACGGTCGTGCTGGCTCTGGATGCGCTCACGAGTGGGCTCGTTGCCACTGGTGATGAGGAACGGCTTCACGGCGCGGAATGCGTCGAAGAAGGGCTCCATGTCGACAACCAGGTCCTTCTCGACGGGCAGGCCCCTGATGGGCTCAACCGTGATGGTGACAGGCTTGCCGTCCTTGGGGAGCATGTCCTTCATCAGCAGCTTGCAGGCCAGACGGTTCACACCGTTGATCCGCATGGCGTCCGATCCACAGACTCCGTGTGCGCAGCTGCGACGGAACGTGAGGGTGCCGTCGAGGTAGCCCTTCACGTACAGCAGCAGGTTGAGCAGACGGTCGGTGGGCAGTGCCGGAACCTGGAAACTGTCCCAGTGCTGGCCCTCGCCCGATTCAGGGTTCATCCGCGCGATCTTGAGGGTGACCATGACGGCCCCCTCAGGAACAGCGGGGAGTTTTGGTGCATCTACAGCAGGCGCAGACATCAGTACTTACGCTCCATCGGCTCGTAGCGGGTCTGGATCACCGGCTTGTAGTCCAGACGGATGTCGGAGAGCAGGCCGTCACCCTCCTTGTACGCCATCGTGTGCTTCATGTACTCGGCGTCGTTGCGATCCGGGAAGTCCTCGCGAGCGTGGCCGCCACGCGATTCCTTGCGGTTGAGGGCACCGACGACGGTGACCTCTGCCATTTCGAGGAGGAAGCCCAGCTCGATGGCCTCGAGCAGGTCGCTGTTGTAGCGCTTGCCCTTGTCCTGGACCGTGATGTGGTTGTAGCGCTCCTTGAGAGCACGCACATCCTTGAGTGCCTGGGTGAGGCGCTCTTCGGTGCGGAAGACGGAGGCGTTGTTGTCCATCGACTGCTGCAGCTCGGTGCGGATGTCCGCAACGCGCTCGTGGCCGTGATCGGACAGGATGACGCCGACCCAGTCTTCGACCATCGCGGCCGGGGTTTCCGGCAGGTCGACAAACTCGGTGGAGTTCGCGTACTCGGCTGCAGCGATGCCGGCGCGGCGGCCGAACACGTTGATGTCGAGGAGCGAGTTGGTGCCGAGGCGGTTTGCACCGTGCACGGAGACGCAGGCACATTCGCCGGCGGCGTACAGGCCCTTGACGACCTCGTCGTTGTTGCGCAGAACCTCACCGTTGATCTTGGTGGGGATACCGCCCATGACGTAGTGGCACGTCGGGTAGACGGGCACGGGCTCCTTGACGGGGTCCACGCCGAGGTAGGTGCGCGAGAACTCCATGATGTCGGGGAGCTTCTCGTCGAGAACTTCCTCGGGGATGTGCGTCACGTCGATGTAGACGTAGTCCTTGTTCGGGCCGGCGCCGCGGCCTTCGAGGACTTCGAGGACCATCGAACGAGCCACGATGTCACGCGGAGCGAGGTCCTTGATGGTGGGGGCGTAGCGCTCCATGAAGCGCTCACCGTCGGCATTTCGGAGAATGCCACCTTCACCACGGACAGCTTCCGAGATCAGAATGCCGAGACCGGCGAGTCCTGTCGGGTGGAACTGGTGGAACTCCATGTCCTCGAGGGGCAGGCCCTTGCGGAAGATGATGCCCATGCCGTCACCGGTGAGGGTGTGCGCGTTGGACGTCGTCTTGTACATGCGTCCCGAGCCGCCGGTCGCGAAGATGATCGACTTGGCGTGGAAGATGTGCAGCTCGCCGGTCGAGAGTTCGTAGCAGATGACACCGGTGGCAACCGGGCCGTCTTCGGTCTCGGTGATGGCGATGTCGAGCGCGTAGAACTCGTTGAAGAACTCGACGTCGTGCTTGACGCAGTTCTGGTAGAGCGTCTGCAGGATCATGTGACCGGTGCGGTCGGCTGCGTAACACGCACGGCGGACTGGTGCCTTGCCGTGGTCACGAGTGTGTCCACCGAATCGACGCTGGTCGATCTTGCCTTCGGGCGTGCGGTTGAACGGCAGACCCATCTTCTCGAGGTCGAGCACCGCGTCGATGGCCTCTTTGGCCATGATCTCGACGGCGTCCTGGTCGGCGAGGTAGTCGCCGCCCTTGACGGTGTCGAAGGTGTGCCACTCCCAGTTGTCTTCCTCCACGTTCGCCAGTGCGGCACACATGCCGCCCTGGGCCGCGCCGGTGTGGCTGCGGGTGGGGTAGAGCTTGGTCAGTACGGCCGTGCGGGCACGGGGGCCAGCTTCGATTGCCGCACGCATGCCTGCGCCGCCGGCGCCGACGATGACCACGTCATAACGATGTTCCTGCATGAAGTCTGTGCTCCCCTAGCTCGCCGAGATATTGGGGTCGAAGGTGAAGATGACGTACGTGCCCAGGCCCATGATCAGGATCATCGAGAGAACGAGGATCGTGGTCAGCCAGAAGCGCGTGGAGTCCTTGCGGGAGTAATCCGCGATGACCGTGCGCAGGCCGTTGCCGCCGTGCAGCTGTGCCAGCCACAGCATCGTCAGATCCCAGAACTGCCAGAACGGGCTGGACCAGCGACCTGCGACGAATGCGAAGTTCAGACGGTGAACGCCACCGTCGAGCATCAGCATGATGAACATGTGGCCCAGGACCAGAACGATCAGGGCGACACCGGAGAAGCGCATGAACAGCCATGCGTACAACTCGAAGTTGTTCCGAGCTTTCGCACGCGGGGACCGCGGGTTGTCCAGGCTTGCGGGACGGTCGTATGAGGTGCCCAGGCTCTTGGCTTCGGGTCCGTGAGTAGTCGCCATGTCAGTGCTCCGCAAACATGTTGATGAGGATGCGTCCGGCGCCTGGGATCATCACCAGGAACCAGATCGTCAGAATGGTCCAGAGCATGACGCGCTGGTACTTCGGGCCCTTCGACCAGAAGTCCACCAACATCACGCGCACGCCGTTGAGGGCGTGGTAGAGGACTACGCCGACGAGGCCGATCTCCATGAGGCCGACGAGGGGGTTCTTGTACGTGTCGATGACGGCGTCGTACGTGTCGGGATTGACCCGAACCAGTGCCGTATCGAGAACGTGTACGAATAGGAAGAAGAAAGTAGCGACGCCTGTGATCCGGTGTAGAACCCAGGACCACATTCCGGGGTCGCCCCGGTAAAGCGACCTCGTGCGCTCCTTCTGAGGAGCGGCTTCAGTCGTAGTACTCATCGAGTGCTGTGCCTCCAACGTCATTGGTGGACGCGTCGAGCCTGCAGAGAGCTTCGATGTACCTCAGCCCGGGCTCGACGGGATCCTGAACCGACTTGACTCAGACTCTAAACCTATGTGAAACCGGGAACTAATCAGATGCGGGATTCGTACGCGTACCAAACTCTTTGTAAGGTTTGCCTTTCCAATCTCCGAGAGACGCTTACGGCGTGGTTTCTGCATCCATTCAGTCAGCGTGATTGGATAACCAACCATGGGTGACATCGACTGGAAGTTGTTGCGGCACAACGCGCAAGTGGTCATGCGGCAGGCCTATGCGCCGTACTCGGGGTATGCGGTAGGTGCAGCGGCCCTGGTAGACGATGGTCGAATCGTCTCAGGATGCAATGTGGAAAATGTCTCATACGGTTTGAGTCTGTGTGCCGAATGTGGACTCGTCGGTAACTTGGCAGCCACCGGGGGTGGGCGGCTGGTGGCCTTCACGTGCTGTGACTCGAAGGGCTCGATTCTGATGCCCTGCGGCAGGTGTAGACAGCTTCTTCTCGAGCATGGCGGGGGTGAGATGCTTGTCGACACGAGCAGCGGCTTCAAGCCGCTGAGCGAGCTGTTGCCCGATGCTTTCGGGCCGGAACAAGCAGAGGGGCTCCGCCATGTTTGACGCAGTTTCCATCATCGGCGCCAAGCGTGACGGCCGCGAACTGTCGGGGACCGAGATCGACTGGATAGTTCAGGCGTTCACGCAGGGGGTCGTCGGCGACGAACAGATGTCGGCGCTCGCGATGGCGATCTATTTCCGCGGAATGTCGCGGGCGGAGACCGGTCGATGGACCGAGGCGATGATCGAATCCGGCGGGAGGATGGACTTTTCGGACTTGCCGCTGCCCACCGTCGACAAACATTCGACCGGTGGAGTGGGGGACAAGATTACCCTTCCGCTCGCGCCCCTCGTCGCTGCGTGCGGACTTGCAGTCCCGCAGTTGTCGGGACGCGGACTGGGCCACACCGGTGGAACACTCGACAAGCTCGAGGCCATTGCGGGTTGGCGCGCCGACCTCACTGCGGCGGAGATGGTCGACATTCTCTCGGACCCGAAAATCGGCGCCGTGATCTGCGCTGCCGGAGCCAACCTGGCCCCGGCCGACAAGAAGCTCTACGCGCTGCGCGACGTGACCGGAACGGTGGAATCCATTCCGCTGATCGCAAGTTCGATCATGAGCAAGAAGATCGCCGAGGGGACCGGCGCACTGGTGCTCGACGTCAAAGTCGGTTCCGGAGCGTTCATGAAGGACCTCGGCGACGCCCGCGAGTTGGCTCGCACGATGGTCGAATTGGGCAACGACGCGGGTGTGCGCACAAGCGCCCTCATCACCGGGATGGACACTCCACTGGGATTGACGGCCGGCAACGCTCTCGAAGTACGAGAATCCGTCGAGGTGCTGGCCGGCGGTGGTCCGTCGGACGTCGTCGAGCTGACCCTGGTCCTGGCTCGGGAAATGCTGTCAGCGGCTGGGATCGACGGTATCGACCCCGCAGACAAACTGGCCGACGGCACAGCCATGGACCGGTGGCGCGCGATGATCGCCGCCCAAGGTGGGGACCCGCACGCAGCACTGCCGGTGGCCCGGCACAGCGACGTCGTCACCGCGGACCGAGACGGCGTACTGACCCGACTCGACGCCATGGCGGTCGGCATCGCAGCCTGGAAACTCGGGGCCGGACGCGAACGGCAGGGTGAATCCGTGCAGGCCGGTGCCGGCATCGAGATGCACGCAAAGCCTGGCGAAGTGGTCCGCGCCGGGCAGAAGCTGATGACTTTGCACACGGATACTCCCGAGAGATTTGACGCAGCACGTCGAAGCCTCGGTGGTGGCTGGTCCATCGGGACCGAATCCGACACCGTTTCTCGGCCGCTGCTCATCGAGCGAATTGTGGGTGATTCGCGTTAGCGTTGGCGAATGAACGCACCGGAGTTGACCACGATCCGCAGCGCACCCAAAGTTCTTCTCCACGACCATCTCGACGGAGGACTCCGACCCGAGACTGTTCTCGAACTGGCCGAGCAGTGTGGCTACGACGAGCTGCCGGCGAATTCGGCATCCGAACTGGCACAATGGTTCCGAACTGCCGCTGACAGTGGTTCACTCGAGCTCTACCTCGAAACGTTCGCGCACACAGTCGCCGTGATGCAGACCCCGGAAGGGCTTGCACGGGTGGCACGTGAGTGTGCCGAGGATCTGGCCGACGACAACGTCGTCTATGCCGAAATCCGTTTTGCGCCCGAGCAGCACCTGGAACAGGGCCTGAGTTTGGACGAGGTCGTCGAGCACGTGCTCGAGGGCTTCCGAGCCGGCGAATCCGCTGCCAGGGTCGCGGGACGGGAGATCCGAATCGGGTGTCTCCTGACGGCGATGAGGCATGCCGCCCGGTCGCGTGAGATCGCCGAACTCGCGGTGCGATTCCGGGACCGCGGAGTGGTCGGGTTCGACATCGCCGGCGCCGAGGCCGGAAACCCACCGAGCCGGCATCTCGACGCTTTCGAATACATGCGTGATGCGAACGCTCACTTCACGATCCACGCGGGTGAGGCCTTCGGATTGCCGTCGATCCACGAAGCGATCGCGTTCTGCGGAGCGGACCGGTTGGGGCACGGCGTGCGGATCGTCGACGACATCGACGTAGGCGGCCACGGTGGGGCAGAGCTGGGTCGGCTCGCAAACTACGTCCGTGACATGCGCATCCCCCTGGAACTGTGCCCGAGTTCGAATGTACAGACCGGAGCCGTAGCCGCCCTGGCGGACCATCCGTTCGGACTGTTGGCGGACTTGCGTTTCCGCGTGACCGTCAACACCGACAACAGGCTGATGAGCGATACCAGCATGAGCCGGGAAATGGCGGCGTTGGTCGAGGCCTTCGGTTACGGCTGGACCGATCTGGAACGCTTCACCATCAATGCGATGAAGTCGGCCTTCATTCCGTTCGACGAGCGCCTCGCGTTGATCGACGATGTCATCAAGCCGGGTTACGCCGTGCTCATCGGCTAGATGACGTGCACCCGACTACTCAGGTCGCAACCGGGCCTCGAACTCACGCTCGAGTTCACGCCAGGCCTCGGATTCCTTGGTGAACGGCGCACTCGGGGCCATCCGGGACGGATCGGGGTTGAGAAGGTAGGAGACGTACCAACCCAGCTCGTTCGACGCGGACAGAACTTCCTCGGTGGAGTCGTCGTCGGCGAAATCCGCTGCATCGGTGAACAATTCGACGGCAAGCTCCAACTGCTCGGCGTCCACCACGTCCGGGCCCTGTGCGAGGTCGTCGGCGATGCCGGGCAGAACGTAGACGTTCTCGTCCGTGACTTCGATTTCGAGTGAACCGTCGACGGCAGCATTCTGAATTTCGCCGTACGTGCTGACCTGCGAGAGATCGTGTTCGTGGTTGTCCGCGAGATAACGAGCGAGTGCGCGCTCGCTGCGGAAGACGGTGATCAGTCCGTCCTTGCCCAGGAAGATCGCCTGATCTCCCATGTAGCAGCGCAGAGTGTAGAACGTCTCGGCCGAGGTGATGATGCGGATCGGATCGACGCCGACCTCGCCCCAGAAGGTCTCGACTTCGTCTTCTTCCTCGTCGAGGTCGTCCTCGTCGAATTCCTCGTCCTCGCCCTCCTCGGCGACATCGTCGGCGTCGACGGTGTTCTCGGCAGCAGCGAGCAGTTCAGCTTCGGCGACCGCGACGGCGGCAGCGTCGACCTTCGGGGAGGTGACCACCTTGTCGATGGCGTCGAGAACGGCATCCCAGTCCTTGACGATTGCGGCACCGACCTGATCCCACAGCTCAAGTCCTTCGCGACCTTCGAAGGTGCCGGCGCCGGTGGCCAGCGCGCCGAGTACCGGATGGCCGCTGAAGAAGCGGATGACCGCGTCGAGTTCGCACACCTCACCGATGTTGCGAGCCATGTTCAGGGTGTCTTCGAGTTCCGAGACCACCAGTGCCTCAGGGTCACCTGCGGCCAGCTCGGGCACGCCGACGAAGTCGAAGGTGAAGTTCTCTTCGGGCTCGAGCTCGGCTGCCGACAGTCCGGAGACGACGGCCCACGCCGGATGCTCGACCAGGTCGTTGTCCGAGTCGGTGCGGATGAAGGCCGCGAGTTCCGCGACGGAGGAGAACCCGTAGAGGTCTTCCTCATGGCCGAGAAACGCTTCCCACTCGTCGTCGCCCTCGCGCCAGCGGGGTGCCCACAAAGTGACGAGGTCTCCGTCGGTGAGTCCGATTTCGATAGGGACGATGTCTCCAGCCATGGGCGGAAGCCTATCCACCGCAGAGCGAAAGGCATAGCGGGGGTTGGTCACGTTTGTTTCAGCGACACGCGGAGCTCACCCACCAGCCGTTCTCGTTCATCATTGGACTGCTGAACTGCCTGGTGAATGGTTCCCACCGTCAGTGCGGCTACCGTGCGCGAATCCATGGCGGTGATCGCATCGGTGATCCGCAAGTCGACCAGAGCACCCAGCCCGTCGACAGTCGCTGTGACTATCCCACCTTCACTCGAGACGACTGCCCGCAGAGCGTTGACCCCGTCGACGGCGTCCTGCAACAGCCCGGTGCGGTGTTTCGCCAGCTCCATGATTCGATCCATCTCGTTCATATCGAACGCATCCAGCTCGACGGCAGGTTCTGGTCCTCTGTGGCGTCGACATCAGCCAGTTCGTCTCGCGTCGCGAGACCGAGTCGATCGAGGATGGCCGCAGGGACGCCGGTCTGCTCGAGCTCCACACGATGGCGGACACCGGCTTCGATTGCAGCCTTCGAGGACAGCGCGAGTATCTGCTGCGCCAACCGTGCGCCGCCGTACCGCAGTTCACCCTGGCTGATCCGCAGGTCCACAGGAACGGCGTGCTCCGTGGCGCGGACTGCGATGGTTCCGGCGCGGTTGACGGCGACGGCGGTGATGATCGGCGGTGATTCCCGCAGGTTCTCGGACATGTTTCCTGTCATTCTGTCGGACGGTAGAAGCCGTGAAAGCCCATGCCGCTGTTCGCGGTTCGGATGGAACTGACTTCGACTGGGTCACCGGCTTCCACCATCTGACCGTTGCCGATCACCATGGCGACGTGTCCGTCCCATACCGCGAGGTCGCCCGGCATCAGATTGTTCTGATCGACCTGGTTCCCGATTCCTTGTTCCTGGGCCAACCGCGGAATATCGACTCCGGCTTGGCCGTACGCCCATTGCGTCAACCCGCTGCAGTCCAGACCGACTCCGGGTGTCGTGCCTCCCCACGCGTACGGGACACCCTGCTGAGTGAGCGCGTTGCGTACGGCGGCAGCGGCCTCCGCGTTCGGTGCGGTGGCGATCGAGCCGTCGGGAAGTTCGACCTCTACACCGCCCGCGGAACCGGAACCACCCGCCGACTCGGAGACTCCAGGTGCGGGATCGGGTATCGGGACGGGCGGGATCAGCGCGGACATCTTGTCGGTCGACCCGGCCAGCTCACTGCGTACCCGCTCGACCACCGAGACCGCCCGTCCGAGGTGCTCCAACGCGGCCGACAGCAACATCAATTGCCCCATCGGCGTGGCGAGCGTCGGCCCGGCCTGGATTGCGAGGGCCAGAAAGGACTGAAGAATCTCACCGAGTTCGGTCACTCCCGCGGATACGTACGTTGTCGCTTCGTCCACGACGCCGGCGATGTCGCTTCCACGATCGGCGAGGTCTCGCGTCGACGTCTGCGTCTGCTCGGATTTCGTCACCGCTGCCGTGAGGCCAGTCGACGAGCCCTGAGCGGACGCCAGTTCGCTCAGAGCAGCGCTCCCCAATTGGTAGGCGATCTCGAGGACGTCCGAAGCGATTCGGATTCCGACGTCGGGTCCACCCGGGCTGGTGACACCGGTCCCGACAGTGTCGACCAGATCGATGATCGGTCGTGCGAGTGCGTCGACGTCGATCATGAGCGTGCGGCTTCGGTGAGAGTCGTTCGTACCGATTCCTCGGAGTCAAGATAGACGGCATGAGCGTCAATGGCGGCTGACCGGACACTGGAAATCACAGTGGACAGTCGATCGATGTCGTCGATGTGCGCTTGTTGTGCCCGGCCCGCGACACCGACGAAGTCGCCGCCGATCAGCCCCAGCACAGCGGACAGAGTCATGTGATCGCTACCGGCTGCGTCCTGTCGAGCTTGCGCGACGTTGTCGGCAACAGCGCCCAACCGCGTGGCGAACTCCGCGATGCTTTCGGTGTCTAGATCCAGATTGGTCAACTTGTCTTCCCCCCGTTGCGCTTACTCCTTCTTGGACGCCGCGCGGGGTGCTTCGGTTCCCGAGGAACTATTCTGATGGTCATGCAAACGCACGTAGTCGACCATCCGCTCGCGGCGGCCCTCTTGACGACAATGCGTGACGCACGCAGTGAGAACGCGACTTTTCGTTCCGCACTTCGCAGGCTCACGCACATGCTGGTCTACGAGGCCATGCGTGACGCGGAAGTCGAGGAGTTCCCGGTCGACACCCCGGTGGCAGCGACGACGGGCATCCGGCTCGCGAAGCCGCCATTGCTGGTGCCGGTGCTGCGCGCCGGTCTGGGCATGGTCGAACAAGCCAGTGCGCTGATCCCGTCGGCCGGCGTTGGCTTTGTCGGAATGGCCCGGGACGAAGAGACACATCAGCCGGTTCCGTACCTCGAATCCCTGCCCGCGGATCTGTCCGGTATCCCGGTATTCGTGCTCGATCCGATGCTCGCGACCGGTGGTTCGATGGTGCACACCATCGACTTGCTGGTTGCGCGTGGCGCGACCGATGTCACGGCAGTGTGCGTCGTAGCTGCTCCGGCCGGCGTCGATGCGCTGGCAGCCTCCGGACACCCGGTGCGTCTGGTCATCGCGAGCATCGACGACGGACTCGACGAGAACGCTTTCATCGTCCCCGGTCTCGGTGACGCCGGCGATCGGCAGTTCGGACCCCGCTAGAGCGAGAGGGCGAAGGTTCGGAGTTCGTCCAGCCGAGCCTTCGCCTGCCCGCGCGCCCTCGCGAGATCGCTGCGGTCCGCCACCGGGACCACGACTTCGAGATAGCACTTGAGTTTGGGCTCAGTGCCGGACGGTCGCACAACCACGCGGATCGACGGTCCGTCGAATATCACTGCGTCGGTGCGCATACCGCCGCGAACCAGGGACAAGTCTTCGACGGTGACCGACTCTCCCGCGAGTTGACCGGGCGGATCGGCGCGTAACCGTTCCATCATTTCGGTGATGTCGCTCGAATCCTCGACGCGGCGGGATACTTGGTCCCCACGGTGCAGTCCGAATTCGACGGCAAAGTCGTCGAGAAGGGCCAAGAGGGTTCTGTTGCTGCCCGCGAGGGTGGCAGCCAGATCGGCCACCAGTACGGCAGCCGAGATGCCGTCCTTGTCTCGCACCACCTCTGGATCGACGCAGTGCCCGATCGCTTCCTCGTAGGCATAGACCAGACCGTCGCCCGCGCGTGTGAGCCACTTGAAGCCGGTGAGCGTCTGCGCAAACCTGGCTCCGCGGGCTCTCGCCAACTTCGAGAGCAAAGTCGAGGAGACGATCGTCGTCGCCACCAACGAATCTTCGGGCGCCGTGCTCAGTACGTGGTCGGCCAGAAGCACCCCGGTTTCGTCGCCGCGCAACATGCGCCACTGATCACCGTCGCGAACTCCGACGGCGCAGCGGTCGGCATCCGGGTCGAGAGCGATCGCCAGATCCGCGTCGACACGTCGGGCGAGTGCGAGCAGGCGGTCTGCGGCGCCGGGCTCTTCGGGATTGGGGAACTCGACGGTCGGAAACGTGGGGTCGGGATCGAACTGCTCCGCCACGACGTGCAGGTCCTCGAATCCTGCTGCTCGCAGAGCCGCGGTCGCAGTCTCGCCGCCGACGCCGTGCATTGCCGTGAGCGCAATCCGGATCGAGCGGGCGTCGCCGTGCGGGAGGGTCGCGATGCGGGCGATGTACTCCTCGACCAGAGAATCGTCGGCCGGAATCACCGATGCTCGCGCGACGTCGGCGGCACCACCGATGCGGGCGATCTCGCTCTCGATTTCACGATCGGCGGGGGAGACGAGTTGCGCTCCGCCCGAGAGATACACCTTGTAACCGTTGTCGGCGGCAGGATTGTGGGAGGCGGTGATCTGGATACCTGCCGCTGCCCCGAGCCTGCGCACCGCAAACGCCACCAGCGGTGTCGGCAATGGACGGGGGAGCAGGGTCACCTCGAACCCGGCCGCTGCCATGACTTCAGCGGCGGCGAGAGCAAATTCCTCGGAACCGCGCCGGGCGTCGCGGCCGACGACAACGCGGGAGCCGCCCTGGCAGCGAGCTGTCAGCCAGGCCACCAGACCGGCCGTGGTCCGGATGACGACCGCGAGGTTCATGCCGTTGGGGCCGCCGCGCACCGGCCCGCGAAGCCCAGCGGTGCCGAACGCCAGTGGCGAGGAAAAGCGTTCGGCCAGTTCATGTTCCGAAAGAGTTGCCAATTCTGTGCGGGTGACTGGGTCCGGATCGGCGTCGATCCACTCGGTAACGTGGGTAGGTGTCACAGTTGCTCGACCAGTTGACGCAACAGCACTCCCATCCGGGCTGCCGACGCTTTGCCTGCCGCCAGCACCTCCTGATGGTCGAGCGGGGCACCAGTAATGCCGGCGGCCAGGTTGGTGACCATCGAGATGCCGAGAACGCGGGCGCCGAGCGCGCGGGCCGCGATTGTCTCGTGAACCGTCGACATGCCGACCAGATCGGCGCCCAGTGTGCGAAGCATTCGAATCTCGGCCGGAGTCTCGTAGTGCGGTCCGGGAAGTCCGGCGTAAACGCCCTCGGCAAGGTCCGGGTCGATCGAGCGAGCGAGCGAGCGCAGTTCCGGCGAGTAGGCGTCGACCAGGTCGACGAACTCCGCGCCGACGAGCGGGGACCGTGCCGTCAGGTTCAGGTGGTCACTGATCAGCACCGGTTGGCCGACGGCATAGTTTTCAGAAATTCCGCCGGCTGCGTTGGTGAGGATGACCGTGTCGGCGCCGGCGGCGATGGCCGTCCGGACCGGGTGGACGACGGTGCCGAGGTCGTGGCCTTCGTACGCGTGCGCGCGCCCGAGCAGCAGCAGGACTTCGGTGTTCCCGACGCGCACCGAACGAATGGTGCCCGCATGGCCGAGGGCGGACGGTGGGGCGAAGCCAGGCAGATCGGCCATCGAGACTTCAGCTGTCACGTCCGCACCGGCGTCGCCGAAAACGTCTGCGGCGTCGGTCCACCCCGACCCGAGCACGATGGCGACTGACGGTGACGAAGAACCAGTCATGGCGGACAGAGCAGCGGCGGCGGCCTCGGCGATCGTTCCCATGTGAGCAACCCTACTGAGGAGTCGGGTCGGTTCGCCGGGTGAGTTGGCGGGCGTTACTCTCCCATCCATGCCTTATCTCGAACGCGACGGCGACGTATTCATCCTGTACCTCGGCAACGAGGGCGAAACGGACAACGAGAACCGCTTCGGCCCCGAGTGGATCGACGCTGTTCACAGCAAGCTGGACGAGGTCGAAGCGCACGAGGGGCCGGCAGCCCTGGTGACCACGGCGACGGGCAAGTTCTACACGAACGGCCTGGACACGACGTGGATCTTCGGCAATCTCGACGGTCTTCCCGGCTACCTGGACAAGGTCCACACCATCTACAGCCGGCTGCTGACCTTCCCGATGGCCACGGTCGCGGCCGTGCAGGGGCACGCATTCGGCGCCGGCGCCATGCTCGCGTCCTCGCACGATTTCCAGATCATGCGCGCGGACCGCGGCTTCTACTGCCTTCCCGAGGTCGGACTGAACATGCCGTTCACAGTCGGGATGTCTGCATTGCTGAACAGTCGTCTGCCCAGGCAGACGGCAGTCGACGCGATGACGACGGGGCGTCGATTCGGCGGCGCCGACGCGCTTGCTGCCGGCATCGTGCAGGAAACGGTCGACGGCGCCGGAGTGCTCGCGGCAGCAGTGGCCAAGGCGTCGGCATTGACGTCGACTCACGGCAAGAACTTGGCGGGAATCAAGGCAGGTATTCACCGCGATGCTCTTGCGGACCTCGCTCAGGTGACTGACAAGAGCAACTTCTCCTTCGGGTGAGACAATGATCGCGTGAATCAGAATGTCGACAGTGCAGTCAGGTCTGTAGAGGCCGATCTGATTGCGCTGTCGCATTCGATTCACAGCGATCCGGAACTCGCCTTCGAAGAGTTCCGCAGCGCTGCCAAAGCGTCGGACCTGCTGGCGCAGCACGGTTTCGCGGTCACTCGCGGGATCGTCGATCTGCCGACGGCTTTCGACGCCACCTACGGCAGCGGAGAGTTGGTCATCGCGATCTGCGCCGAGTACGACGCGCTGCCCGAGATCGGTCATGCCTGTGGGCACAACATCATTGCCGCCGCCGCGGTCGGGGCCGGCATCGCGTTGGCTACCGTGGCCGATGAATTGGGGATCACCGTCCGAGTGATCGGTACTCCGGCGGAGGAAACCGGTGGCGGCAAAGTTCTGATGCTCGAACGTGGTGCATTCGACGGCGTCGGCGCGGCCATGATGGTTCATCCAGGACCGATCGACATCATCGGTGCCACCTCGCTGGCCCTCGCGGACATCGCGGTCAGCTATCACGGTCGCGAAGCGCACGCCTCTGCTGCGCCTGAATTCGGTCGTAATGCCGCCGATGCAGCGACGCTCGCGCAGGTGGCGGTCGGACTGTTGCGTCAGCACCTGCAGCCAGGCCAGCAGATTCACGGAATTGTCAGTGACGGCGGCACGGCTCCCAACATCGTTCCGGCCCGGTCCGAACTGCTCTACTACCTGCGTGCCGAGACGGCCGCGTCGTTGGCCAATCTGTCCGAGCGTGCCGACGCCTGCTTCGCCTCGGGCGCACTCGGCACCGGATGCACCCACGAAATCCGCACGGTATCGCCCACTTACACCGAGTTGACCCCCGATCCGTGGCTGGCGTCGGCGTACCGTGAACAGATCGTCGATCTCGGGCGGGTGCCACTGGCGGTGGAATGGGAGCGCTCCCGTCCGCTGGGTAGTACGGATATGGGTAATGTGACCAATGTGATTCCGGGAATTCACCCGGTCATAGGCTTGGATTCATCGGGGGCAGTGACACATCAGCCGGAGTTCGCTGCGGCGTGTATCACCGCCTCCGCAGATCGAGCGGTAGTCGACGGTGCAATTGCGTTGGCCCGCACTGCTGTCCGGGTAGCGTCCGATCCAGAACAACGCGCCCGTCTGTTGGAAGGGGTAGATCGCCGGTGAACGCGGCAATCGATACGTGGATTCACGCGCACACCGACGACCTCGTCGCGTGGCGTCGACACATCCATGCCAACCCGGAGTTGGCTCGCCGCGAATACGCGACCACCGAATTCGTCGCGACCCGCCTCACTGCGGCTGGGCTGTCGCCGAAGATCCTTCCCGGTGGCACCGGCCTCACGTGCGACATCGGACCGGAAGGTCCACGAATCGCACTTCGCGCCGACATGGACGCTTTGCCGATGCAGGAAGCGACAGGGGCGACGTATTCGTCCACGGTCCCCGGTGTATCCCATGCATGCGGGCACGACGCCCACACCACCATCCTGCTCGGCGCCGGATTGGCTCTGGCCACGCTGCCCGAACTTCCCGTGGGGGTTCGGTTGATCTTCCAGCCCGCAGAGGAAGTCATGCCTGGTGGAGCACTCGACGTCATCGCGGCCGGCGCGCTCGACGGTGTGTCCAGAATCTTTGCTCTGCACTGCGATCCGCGACTCGAGGCAGGCCAGGTGGGCATGCGTCTGGGCGCGATCACCTCTGCTGCAGACACGATCGAGGTCGTCCTCGATTCTCCGGGTGGGCACACGTCGAGGCCGCACCTGACCACGGATCTGATCTACGCACTCGGCACAGTCGTGACCGGGCTGCCTGGAATGCTCAGCCGTCGTATCGATCCGCGTACCGGCACCGTCATGGTGTGGGGCGCGGTCAGTGCAGGTCAGGCGCCCAACGCGATTCCGCAGACCGGCATGATGACGGGCACCGTACGTACCGGCGATCACGATACGTGGGAGTTGCTCGAACCGCTCGTGGAAGAAATCGTCCACGGATTGCTCGCACCCACCGGCGTTCGCTACCAACTCAACTATCGTCGCGGAGTGCCACCGGTCGTCAACGACGAGGTGTCCACTCGGATGTTCGAGGACGCCATCGCGACCGTCGGACAAGATGCCTTGGCAGACACCCCGCAATCCGGTGGTGGCGAGGACTTTTCGTGGTACCTCGAAACCGTGCCGGGTGCCATGGCGCGGCTCGGCGTGTGGTCGGGTGAAGGCGATCAGCTCGATATCCACCAACCCACTTTCGATCTCGACGAGCGTGCACTCGGCGTCGGTGTGAAGGTTCTCACGAGCCTGGTTCTGGGATAGTTCCGGTTCCCGTCGGGGGTACCGTTTTTCGTTCGTTCGAGTGAAGGTACGGGCATGTCCATAGGTGTGGGAGTGCGAATCGGCACATTGGTGTCGACGGCTGTCGTTGCGTCGAACGATCCGGGTTCGGCCGATCCAGTGGTCTTGGTTCGGGACACGATCCTCAATCAACGCAAGGACGGAACGACGGTGCTCGGTGGCACCGAGCAACTGGGTGCCGGTCGTGAGTTCGCCGAGAGCTGGTCGGGTTTTGTCGGTCGCGTCGGGGACCCGAGTGGCGTCGCAGGAACGGCTGATACTCGTTACCGCGCCGAGGATTTGGTGGCAACTTCGATTCGCTGTCTGTTGCAGGAATGTGAGCCGCTGCCCGATCGCGGTGGTCGAAGCGGGGGAGCCCCCGACATCGTCGCTACGTACCCGTCGCGCTGGGACTCGTCCACTGCTGCCCTCATGCAGGATTCTCTGGTCTACGCGGGCCTCGAACGAGTCACGCTCGTCTCGGATGCCGAGGCCGTGTCGGCGTGGTTCGAGTCGGAAATCGCGGCACTCGCCGGCACGCTCATCGGCATCTATCACGTAGACGACACCGGAGCAGCGGTCACGCTGGTGCGTTCGGGTGTCGCCGCGGGCCGCGCATTCGGCTTTGCCGGCGACGGGAGTTCGCCGAGTTCACGCCTCGCGACGGCTTTGGGTGCGTTCGGTTGGATGCCGGAGAACCTGGACGCCGTAGTCGTCACCGGTGACGGAGAACCGGCGACGGACAAGGCAGCCATGATGTCCATAGCTGCCGGGATTGCCGAAAAGCTCGGTGTCAGATGTGAACTCGGCCCCGGACCCGAACAGTCGGCCGCGCTGGGAGCTGCGATCCTCGCTGCCGGGTTCACCTCGACGTCGCACACGATCGTGCCGATCGGGTTGCCGCCTTCACACGACGTGACCGAGGTGTTCGACACCCTGGGGCGCGAGAAGGTGGCGGCTGAAACCGCAGCCGGGGTGGCAACAGCCGAGCCGGAAACTGAGGTTGTCGCAGGCGAATCGGAGTCGCGCGGTTCGAAGCGCATTCTCGTCGGAGTCGCGATTGTGGTCGTGCTCGCGGCACTCGCAGTGCTCGCGTATTTCCTGCTGCTTTGAGCAGGACAGCGATCTAGTCCGTCACTCCGTTACCCGGACCCACATTGCGGCTGTTTCGCGTCCGCAGTTCACGCACGTACTCGGCCGGCGCTCCGGCAATTTCGGCGGCGTCGGCCATTACACCGATGTAGCGGGCGGACGGCAGTCCACCTTCGTACGCGTCCATGACGTAGAGCCACGCGAGGACTGCATCGCCGGCTGTGTCGACCCGCACTCGGATCTTGCGGTGCAGACCCAGTTCGGCGCCTTCCCAGCGGTCCAGGCTTACTTCGTCCTCTTCCGGGACGTCGTAGAGAACCACGAAAACACTGGAGTCGGGATCTTCGACCACGGTGGCGAGAGCGCCCTCCCAGCCGATGTCCTCGCCGCTGAAGGTCAGGCGCCAGCCTCGCAGCCACCCTGTCCCGGACATGGGCGAGTGTGGGCAGCGCAACAACATCTGCTCGGGATGCATGTTGGAACCGTAAGCGGCATAAATCGACACGGGCGCAAGCCTAAACCGTGGTCCGAGGGTGTGGCGAAGCGGACCACCGGACGCAAGTAATCTGGTACAAGCACTGCGCGACACGTGGTGCTCGAATAGCGTGACACTGGTCGACGGGAGACCCCTGCCGGCCACGCGAGGACTTGGAGGACACATGACCCGGATCGTGATCATCGGTGGCGGACCCGCCGGCTACGAGGCGGCACTGGTAGCCGCGCAGCACGGGGCCACGGTCACCCTGGTCGATTCGGACGGCGTCGGCGGTGCATGTGTGCTGTTCGACTGTGTTCCGTCGAAGACATTCATCGCGTCCACCGGAATCCGCACCGACATGCGTCGTGCATCCGATCTCGGCATCACCTTGGATCCGGAGCAGGCTTCGGTTTCATTGCCGAAGATCCACTCCCGAGTCAAGAGTCTCGCGTTGTCCCAGTCCTCGGACATTCGCGCACGGTTGCAGACGGTCGGCGTCGAGGTTCTCTCCGGTACCGCCGAACTGACCGATCCGCTCCTCGGAATGGCGGCGCACCAGGTTCGCGCGACGCTCGGAAGCGGTGAGCAGAAGACCATCGACGCAGACGTCGTGTTGATCGCCACCGGCGCCAGCCCCCGCATCATCCCGGGCGCCGAGCCCGACGGTGAGCGAATCATGACGTGGCGTCAGCTCTACGACTTGGACGAGCTGCCCGAGCACCTGGTAGTGGTCGGTTCCGGTGTCACCGGTGCCGAGTTCGTCTCCGCGTACACCGAGATGGGTGTCAAGGTCACTCTCGTGTCCAGTCGTGACCGTGTTCTGCCCGGCGAGGATGCCGATGCGGCACTCGTACTCGAGGACGCCCTCGCCGAGCGCGGTGTCTCCCTCGTCAAGCACGCCCGCGCGGACGCCGTCGAGCGCACCGAGAAGGGCATCGTCGTCAAGCTCTCCGACGGCCGCACGGTCGAAGGGAGCCACGCTTTGATGACCGTCGGTTCCGTCCCCAACACCAACGGTCTCGGCCTGGAACGGGTCGGCATCGAGTTGGACAAGGGTGGATACCTGCGTGTCGACCGGGTTTCGCGCACCACGGTTTCCGGAATCTACGCTGCTGGTGACTGCACCGGACTGCTTCCGCTCGCCTCGGTGGCTGCGATGCAGGGACGCATCGCGATGTACCACGCGCTCGGTGAAGGCGTCAGCCCGATCAAGTTGAAGACTGTCGCGTCGGCCGTCTTCACGCGCCCCGAAATTGCAACGGTGGGTGTTTCGCAGGCGGCGATCGACAACGGAGAGGTGCCTGCTCGCACCGTCATGTTGCCGCTCAATACCAACCCGCGCGCCAAGATGTCCGGTTTGCGTCGCGGTTTCGTGAAGATCTTCTGCCGTCCGGCTACCGGCGTGGTCATCGGCGGTGTTGTGGTCGCACCCACTGCTTCGGAACTGATCCTGCCGATCGCGATCGCCGTGCAGAACAACTTGACGGTCAACGACCTGGCTCAGACGTTCTCGGTGTACCCGTCGTTGACCGGGTCGATCACCGAAGCTGCTCGTCAGCTCATGCGTCACGACGACCTGGACTGACAACGGACCAGAGTCTTCTTACAATGTGGGAACTCTGTTTCACATACTGAAGCGTTGGTGAGATAGTCGAGATACCGACCGAATCAAGGGTCGGTATCTCGGCGCTCTCCCGCCCCGTTGACCCAGGACGGCTCAGGGTGTTTTTCCTCTGACCTTCATTCTGCGTGCCTGGGAGCTTCACATGACACACGCCGCGCTGTCCGCTCGTATGGACGGACTCCGTAGTTCTGCAATTCGCGATCTACTCACCCTGACTGCCCGACCCGACGTCATCAGTTTGGCCGGCGGGCTACCCGACCCCGATTTCATTCCGCGGGAACGAATCTCGAAGGCGGCACACGACTCGCTCGGTGACCCCTCGTCCGTCCAGTACAGCGAGACCTCCGGCCTGCGGCGCCTCCGTGAGGTGGTCGCCGAGCGCGAATCCACGAAAATCGGGCGATCACTCGACGCGTCCGAAGTTGTGATCACACACGGTTCTCAGCAAGGTTTGAGCTTGCTCGCGCAGGTGCTCCTCGACGTCGGTGACGTTGTGGTCGTGGAGGAACCGGCGTATACCGGTGCGCTCCAGGTCTTTCGGACGGCGCAGGCCAGTCTCGTTCCGGTCCAGCTGGACGAGGACGGGATGGACACCGCCGCGCTCGAGGTGAAACTCGATGCCGGTCTTCGGCCCAAAGTTGTTCACACCGTGAGTAATTTTCACAACCCGCGCGGCGCGGTGCTCTCCGTGCAGCGCCGAACGCACCTGGCTGCACTGGCCGACCGATACGGATTCTGGGTTCTCGAGGACGACCCGTACGGCGAGCTGTACTTCGGCGACCAACCGCCCGCGCCACTGGCTGCGCTGTCGGACAGGGTGATTCGGCTGTCCAGTGCCTCCAAGGTGTTGGCGCCGGCGCTACGCGTCGGCTGGCTGCACGGCGATCGGCGAGTCTGCGAGGCCGTCGAACTGATCAAGCAAGGCGCTGATCTGTGCGGTTCTTCGCTCACTCAGCAGATCGCCGCTGACCTCTTCTCCGACCGCGGGTGGTTCGACGCGCATCTCGACAAGCTCCGGGCGGGGTACGGAGCCAGAGCGAAGGCAATGGTCACGGCCGCGGAGACTGAATTGGGTGGTCGTGCAAGCTTTTCCGAGGTCCGCGGCGGCATGTTCTGCTGGATGGATTTTCTCGACGACGTCGATACCACCGAACTCCTGGGGGTCGCACTGAAATACGGAGTCGCTTTTGTCCCAGGTTCGGCGTTCTCAGTCGAAGCGGACCTCAGCCGAAGCGCTCGACTGTGTTTCGCGACGTATCCTGAAGCCGTGCTGGTCGATGCCGTAGGCAGGCTCCGGGACAGTGTCAGCGTAGGTACAGCCTGACCTTGTCGATCGTGTTGCGGAGCAGATCGATCTCCGTGCCCGACGGTGGGGTGGTGACGGTGACATGGTCGGCGACGGCCAGGTCCCATCCCGTCGACTCCCGTACCTGATCGACAGAGATTCCCTCGTGGACGCTGGTCAACTCCAGTTCGCCGCCGGGGCCCTGGTGTGTCAGGACGCCGAGGTTGGTGAAAACCTTGGTCACTCCTGCACCTGCCGGCATGATGCCCTTTCCGCTGGCGAGGGCGCGGGCGGGGCTTGGTGAGGTGCAGAAGTCGAGCTCGGCAGGAAACGAACTGAGGTCGTGGCGACGCATTACGACGAAGATTTCGGCGGCGTTCGCGATGATCTCGACAGCCCCGCCCGCTCCGGGCAGTCTGACGGTCGGGTTCTTCCAGTCGCCGATGAAACTCGTGTTCAGGCTGCCCGTTCGATCGATTTGAGCGGCCCCCAGAAATCCGACGTCGACGTTGCCGCCTTGCAGGACATAGCCGAAGAGCGCGGCCATGCTCAGCACGGATTCGGCACCGGAGACAACCACGGAGTCGGCGATACCCTCGGCCATGGCTGACGGGTGCGCGCCGCACACCCCGGACTCGTAGATCAGCTCGACATCCGGATTCGACGTGTGCCTCGCGAGATCGACTGCGAGCGTGGGTAGCCCAACTCCGGCAAAGACTCGGCGTTTACCCGCCAATTCGCGTGCCGCGACGGCGACGATGGTTTCGGTAGAGGTGGTCGGACCGATGTCGATCGTGGTGGTCATAGTCTGCTCCCGTAGTCGACTGGTGTGGAGAGTTTTGATCCGACCTCGAGATCGGTCCAGTAGTCTGCTCCGAGTTTGGCGAGATACTCGCTGTGACTGTCGAGTGCGTACACCCAATCGTCGAGCCAATCTCTCAGCCGTGAAGGATCTTTGGAAATTTCGGTCCAGCGTCGGTAGAAGCCGCAATCGCGGTCGTAGTATCCCTGTGCGTACGACGGGTGCGCGCCGCGTGGGCAGACGACAACCGCGTCGACTGCGTGCGAGGGAATCAGAGTTCGGCTGGGGTCGGACCTGATGACCTCGTCGTCGACCAGTTCTTCGACAATGACGATCGCCTTCTTCGCGGCGTACACGGCTTCTTGCTGCACCCCGGCGATGCCCCAGATCTGTGCGTTCCCGGACGCGTCCGCTCGCTGTGCACCGATGATCGTCACATCCGGATTCAGTGGCGGCACAACGTAGACGCTCCCGCCGCCGTACGGGTCGTCGACGAGTCTCAGTTGTGGGTTGAGCGCGGGCAGATCACTCCCGGCGTACGACCGTAGCGGAAAGAAGGGAAGCCTGGCGGCTCCAGCCTGATACCGGCAGACCATGCCGTAGTGGCTGTATTCCTCGACTTCGAGGGGGAGTGGGTCCTGGTTCTCGATGCGTCTGCGTAACTCGTACAGAGAGCCCGCGGACCCGCTGGCGAAGAACGATGCAACCAGCTTTCGGACGCAGCCGGCGGCGACGAGCTGATCGGAAACGATGTCCGGCGTCATCCGGCACAGCGTGAGGTCCTTTCTGCCCTGCCGGATGATCTCGTGTGCCGCGGCAAACGGAATGAGATGCGAAAATCCTTCCAGCGCAACAGTCATACCGTCTCCGACGTATCGACCGATGGCCTCTTTCATCGAGAGGGTCTTGTCCACGTGTGTACCTCTTCTTGCGTTCTCGCGCACTCGGTCGGTTTCGGAAACTTGACAGGGTCGGCCGGCATGGCGCAACAATGTCGGGTGGAAATTCATCAGATCAACGCATTTCTCGCGGTGGCTGAGGAGCTACATTTCGGCCGTGCGGCGCAGAGGCTTCGGATTGCGCAGCCGCCACTGAGTCGAACGATCAGGCAATTCGAGAAACAGCTCGGTTCGCCGTTGTTCGATCGAAGTACTCGAACCGTGCGGTTGACTGCTGCCGGCGAAGCGCTGCTGCTGCCGGCGCGCGAGATACTGGACGCGTGCCGGATGGCCGAGATCGCGGTGTCCGCGGCAGGCAAGGGAACGACAGGTCGCGTTCGTCTGGGTTTTGCGGGAACCTCGTCGCATCTGCTCGTCGGGCGGTGGGCGAAATTGGTGAGAAAGACGAATCCCGGTATCGAATTCGTCCTCGACAGTTCCGCTTTCGCGAACGAGGCGTTGTTGATGCTGCTCGATCGACGACTCGACATCGGGATGGTGCGGTGGACCGTTCCGCCGCTCGGGATCACGTCGAGGTTGATCGCCGAGGAGGACTTTCTGGTTGCCATGTCGAAAGACCACCCGTTGGCGTCGAGGGACTCGGTTCGGTTGATCGAATTGGAGTCCGAGAATTGGGTGACGCTTCCGGCGGAACCAGGGTCGATTCTGAGGGAATCTCTGCTCACTGCGTCGAAGAACGCAGGGTTCCTCGCCCGAATCGTGCAGACGGCACCGGATTCGATGTCGTTGATCGCGCTGGTGTCCGCGGAAATCGGATGCTCGTTGACCATTTCCTCGGTAGCCCAGAGCATCGTGAACCCGGATGTGGTCTTTGTTCCCGTCATGGATCCACCTCCTCCTCTTCAACTTCGTATCGCCTGGCGAGAGGGAGACGACAGACCTGCTCTTCTCGAAGTGTTGAAATTGTCCGAGCAGGCTCTGCCGTCGCTGGCTTAGACGGTTGCCCGACCTGAAGTAATTTCACCGGCTTCGGACTTCGGCGAGTTAGCGCTTCCGGCAGGGGTGTTCTCGATTTCGAGTTCGTCGTAATCCGCCTGCTCGGCCGTCGAGAGTTCGCTTGCGTTGTAACCGGTTCGGCGGAGCAGGAGAAGGGTGCAGATCAGCGAGACAAGTGCGTACAGCCCCGACACGATCGCGACCCCGACGATGTTGCCGGACGTGTTGAGCATCCATTGCGCCAGTACCGGGGTTCCGCCGCCGACGATGAGGGAACACAGTTGGTACGCCGTCGACAGGCCGGTGTAACGGATGTTGGCGGGGAAGGCCCGAGCGAGAACGCCGGCTATCGCGCCGTAGAACATCGAGTGCGGGATCGTGGCGAGACACATCGCGACTACTGCGATGGTGAAGTTCCCGGTTCTGATGGCGAAGAACATCGCGGGCATGAGAACGAATTCCGGTATCACCATCAGACACATGGCTTTTCGCATGTCGATCTTGGAGACCAGGACGGCGCCGAACGGTTGGACGATGAACTGCACGACAAGCGCGATCGCGATGGCGGCGAGGAAGGTTCCTCGGTCGTATCCGAGTTCTTTCGTGGCCCAGGACAATGCGAAGGTGTTCTTGAAGTAGGTGACCTGCGCGAGGGGGAGTGCGCCGGCGCCGAGGAGAACCAGTACCCAATGCTTGCGCAACACTTCGGCGAGCGGAAGTTTGACGATCTTCTTGCGGGCGAGAACGGCTTTCATCTCGTCGGACTCTTCGAGTTTGAGGCGAATGATCATCCCGAGAATGACCAGGCCTGCCGAAACGAGAAATGGGATTCGCCAGCCGTAGAGAAGGAATGACGGCGTCGGCATCGAGGACAGCAAGAAGAATGCGATGGTGGCCAACAGATTTCCGGCGGGTGAGCCCTGTTGAGCGAACGCGGAGTAGAGGATGCTCTTGCCCTTCGGCGCGTTCTCGCTGGCGATGAGCACTGCACCGCCCCACTCGCCACCGACCGCGACTCCTTGGATGACGCGAAGGGTGACCAGGCCGATCGGCGCCCAGATCCCTACCTGTGCGTAGGTGGGGAGGAGTCCGATGCCGACGGTGGCGACGCCCATCATCATCAAGGTGATGACCAGAGTGTTCTTGCGTCCGATCCGGTCGCCGAGGTGACCGAAGATGATCCCGCCGATCGGCCGGGCGAGGAAGCCCGCCCACAGAGTGATGAAGGCGAGGAGCGTTCCGACTCCGCTCGGGAGAGTGTCGGAGAAGAAGATGTCGCCGAATACCAAGGCAGCCGCGGTGCCGTAGATGTAGAAGTCGTACCACTCGATAGTGGTTCCGATGAACGAAGCGATACCGGCTCTTCGTGCCTTGGCGTTGATCTCCTCGGAACTGCGAGTGGGTGAACTCATGCGTGGCGACCTTTCTCTGCATCATTCGTGGCGCCGAAACGTGGCGCGCCTGAATGAGATTCGCAGAGTGGTGTAGGTCACGTCCAATACCAAGTTGGTCGCCTATTGATACCTCTGGAGTATCAATAGGCGACCTGTCGCAGCAGTTCCGGTATGGACAGCCGTCCATTCGGTATCGGTGCGGATTGGAAGCCACCCGTGAAGAGCGCCGCGATCGCGAAGGACGAAGGCTGCTACTCCGACCAGTTGTACGTCCTCTCGACGGCCTTGTTCCACTCCGCGTACAGCCGTGCTCGCTCGGACTCGTTCATCGCCGGTTCCCAAGTCTGACCGACGGCCCAGTTGTTGCGGATGTCTTCGGTGTCCGCCCAGTAACCGATGGCGAGGCCCGCTGCATATGCAGCGCCGAGCGCTGTCGTTTCGTTGACCACCGGACGGATGACGGGAACTCCGAGGATGTCCGACTGGAACTGCATCAGGGTTTCGTTGACCACCATGCCGCCGTCGACCTTCAGCGCGGAGAGTTCGACGCCTGAATCCGCTCGCATGGCGTCGATGACCTCGCGGGTTTGGTATGCCGTTGCTTCGAGTGCCGCGCGGGCGAGGTGTCCCTTGTTGACGAAGCGCGTCAGGCCGACGATGACGCCGCGCGCGTCCGGTCGCCACCGGGGTGCGAAAAGTCCCGAGAACGCGGGTACGAAGTAGGCGCCGCCGTTGTCGTCGACACTTGCGGCGAGCGGCTCGATGTCCTTGGCGTTCTGAATGATTCCGAGATTGTCTCGAAGCCACTGGACCAAGGATCCCGTCACCGCGACGGAACCTTCGAGTGCATAGACGGCGGGGGCTTCGCCGAGTTTGTAGCAGACGGTGGTCAGCAGTCCGTGCTTGCTGTGAACCGGCTTCGTTCCCGTATTGAGAAGCATGAAATTGCCGGTGCCGTAGGTGTTCTTGGCTTCACCCTCGGAGAGGCAGGCCTGACCGAACGTCGCTGCCTGTTGGTCACCCAGAATTCCGGCGACCGGTACTCCGGCGAGATTGCCGCGAGGGCGACCGGTGCCGTACACCTCGGAAGAACTACGGATTTCCGGGAGCATCGACATCGGGATTCCGAAGTCTGCACAGATCGATTCGTCCCACTGGAGGGTTCCCAGATCCATCAACATCGTGCGTGACGCATTGGTGACATCTGTCACGTGAACACCCTCGGTCAAGTTCCACACGATCCACGTGTCGACAGTGCCGAAGCACAGCTCCCCGGCCTCCGCTTTGGCTCTCGCTCCGTCCACGTTGTCGAGAATCCAGCGGATCTTCGGCCCGGCGAAGTAGGTCGAGAGCGGTAGTCCGGTCTTGTCTCGATACTTGTCCGGACCCTCGTCGCCGCCCAGTTCGACACACAGTTGATCCGTGCGCGTGTCCTGCCACACGATCGCGTTGTAGATCGGCTCACCCGTCGAACGCTCCCAAACGACGGTCGTCTCACGCTGATTCGTGATTCCGACGGCCGCGATGTCGGCCCGCGTGAGATCGACCTTCGCGAGAGCGCCGGCCACCACCTCTCGAGTGTTGATCCACAGCGCCACCGGATCGTGCTCGACCCAACCGGCACGCGGGAAAATCTGCTCGTGTTCTTTCTGCGCAACGCTCACCACGGCGCCGCTGTGATCGAAGATCATGCAGCGGCTCGACGTCGTGCCTTGGTCGATGGCGGCGATGTATTGATTCACTGTGCTCCTAGGTTCGGGCGCGTTCGCAGTAATCCGTGCGCTGTCGCAGTATGTGGATCAAGCTACTAGCCTGTAAACGGATTCGTCGTCGACTTACAGGAGATCGGGTTGAGTAAGCAGCAAGGTGCGCAGTTTCTCGGCCCGCAGCAGCGTGAAGCTGCTTGGGAACAACTTCAGACCGAGCAATTCGACGTCGTCGTGGTCGGTGGCGGTGTGGTCGGTGTCGGAGCTGCCCTCGATGCGGCAACCCGCGGACTCAAGGTTGCGTTGGTCGAGGCCCGTGACTACGCATCCGGCACGTCCAGTCGCTCGTCGAAGATGTTTCACGGCGGTCTCCGCTATCTCGAGCAACTCGAATTCGGCCTCGTTCGTGAAGCGTTGCGAGAGCGCGAGCTGTCGTTGACCACACTAGCTCCGCACCTGGTCAAGCCGCTGAAGTTCCTGTTCCCGCTGGCTCACCGAGTGTGGGAACGCCCGTACATGGCGGCAGGAATCTTCCTCTACGACCGGATGGGTGGCGCAAAGTCGGTCCCCTCCCAGAAGCACCTGACCCGGGCGGGCGCGCTGCGCATGTCGCCGAGCCTCAAGCGCAGTTCGCTGACCGGTGGCATCCAGTACTACGACACCGTCGTCGACGATGCTCGGCATACCATGACCGTCGCACGCACCGCTGCACATTACGGCGCAGTTGTGCGAACGTCGACGCAGGTCGTGGGCTTTCTGCGCGAGGCGGACCGGGTCTCGGGAGTTCGTGTTCGCGACTGCGAAGACGGTCGCACCGCCGAGGTCAAGGGTCACGTCGTCATCAACGCGACCGGTGTCTGGACGGACGAAATCCAGGCGCTCTCACGTCAGCGCGGACGGTTCCGGGTGCGAGCGTCGAAGGGCGTACACATCGTCGTCCCGCGCGATCGCATCGTCAGTGAAGCTGCCATCATTCTGCGCACCGAAAAGTCGGTGCTGTTCGTCATTCCGTGGGGCAGTCACTGGATTATCGGTACCACCGACACCGACTGGAACCTGGATCTTGCGCACCCCGCGGCAACCAAGGCCGATATCGACTACATCCTCGGTCACGTGAACTCCGTGCTGGTCACACCGCTGACGCACGCCGACATCGACGGTGTGTACGCCGGTCTGCGTCCGCTGCTTGCCGGTGAGAGCGACGAGACGTCGAAGCTCTCGCGCGAGCACGCCGTCGCCCGGGTCGCTCCCGGTCTGGTCGCCATCGCCGGCGGAAAGTACACGACGTATCGGGTCATGGCGGAAGACGCCGTCGACGTGGCTGCAGAAGACATTCCTGCGCGCGTGGCGTCGTCGATCACGGAGAAGGTGCCGCTCGTCGGTGCCGACGGCTACTTCGCGTTGATCAACCAGACCGTGCAACTGGGTGAGCAGTACGGCTTGCATCCGTATCGAGTCAAGCACTTGCTCGACCGTTACGGTTCGTTGATCACCGAGGTCCTCGAACTCGGCCGCCAGACGCCGGAGTTGTTGCAGCCCATCACTGATGCGCCCGATTATCTCCAGGTCGAAGCTGTGTACGCGGCTGCGGCCGAGGGCGCCCTACACCTCGACGACATCCTGGCTCGCCGCATGCGCATCGCTATCGAGTATCCGCATCGTGGGGTCAACTGCGCGCAGCAGGTCGCCGGATTGGTCGCACCGATTCTCGGTTGGGATGCCGCCACCGTCGAGCGTGAAGTCGACACCTACCGAGCGCGTGTCGAAGCGGAGATCGAGTCACAGACCCAGCCGGACGACGAGTCGGCCGATGCCTTGCGCGCCGCAGCGCCGGAGTCGCGGGCCGAGATCCTCGAGCCCGTCGTCGTGGTGCCGGATCGGGTCTGAGTCGCCCGTCGTTTGCTCTCGCTCTGTCGTGGGTAGGCCGGATGACGAATCACCACCCGTGTCAGCACAGACCGGTCGAGCGTCGCCCAGGAGGATCCCAATGTTCGGTAGTCGGTCGCGGTCTGCTGAGGAACACATAGCCACCGCTTATCTGGTCACTCACCTGTGCGGAGCGATGGTAGGGCTGCAACTCTCGCGGTCACTCTCGGACTCGTACGGTGCCTGGGCTGAAGGCGAGTTGGATTCGCTGCCAGGTGAGCTCGAGTACGAGATCGAACAACTGCTTCAGCTGATCGAGGACACGCAGGGCATATCGCTGCCGCGGTACTCCAAGATCGATGCGACGGTCAATCGGATCCGACGCCTCGTTCACGTCGACGCCATCTGGCGTAATCGCCTCGTGAAGCTGGCGACTCTCGAGATCATGCGTACCGCGCTGTGCGGCAAGAGTGCGATGTGGGAGGTTCTGAGAGACATTCCGGCCGGGGAGACGGAGGAGCAGTACCGCGAGCTCAACGACCTGGTGTCCAAGCAGATCAGAACCGTGACGGGACTGCATCACCGCGCAGCCACCGAGGCATTTCAGGGGGCAGACGGGCGGCAATCGGCGAGCGGCGGCGACCCCATCCGCTCGAGTAAGTAAGGTTTGTACCGTTCGATGAAGAATTCGATGAACGGTAGACCCCGAGGTGTATGGAGATGGCTGAGCGCGACCAAGCACTGACAGATCCCAAGGCAGTGTTCGCGGCGTTGGCGGAGATCCTCTATTCCGCGGCAGACAGCGCCGAGGTGTACTCCGCGATTTGTTCGGCAGCCGTCGAGTTGATCCCCGGTTGCGACCACGCAAGTCTGATGCTGCGACGGGGAAACACCAACGTCACGGTGGCTGCCAGCGACGAGATTGCCGAGTACGCAGACGATCTCGAGCGGGCCACGGGTGAGGGGCCATGCATCGACGCTCTCGACACGGAGGCACCGCAGCTCGAGTCGGACCTTCGCACTCCGAATCAGTGGCCGGAATTCGCCCGGAAGGTAGTGGCGGAGACACCCATTCGCGGCTCGATGGGGTTCCGACTGATGGTCGATCGTCAGAAGTTCGGTGCCCTCAACCTCTTCTCGGATACTCCGGGTGCTTTCACCGAAACCGTTGCCGACCACGCGATCATGTTGGCGTCGTTTGCGTCCGTGGCCGTCACCGCGCTGAACCGCGGAGAGGATGCCGACTCGCTGCGGCGCGGCCTGGCGAGCAGTCGTGAAATCGGTCAGGCCGTCGGTCTGCTGATGGCATTGCATCGTGTGTCCGACGACGAGGCCTTCGACATTCTGGTGCGAACCTCGCAGAACATGAACGTCAAGATCGCCGAGTTGGCGCGTAAGGTCATCGTCCAACATCGTTCGACTCTGGACTGAGCGCTTCGTTCGTCCTGGGAGAGCCGAGGAGTTGAGATCGCTTGCGATCCACCGTCTCTCGAAGTGCCGTCACCACCGCTGCGACTTCCGGGCGTCGCAAGGATTCCGAACGGGCCACCAGCCAGTACGAAAGTCTGACTTCGATGTGAGCCGGCAGCACGCGAATCAGATCGTCGTGCTGCTCGGCCATGAAACAGGGGAGCAGGCCGATGCCGGCACCCGCGCGCGTTGCCTCGATGTGGACGAACACGTTGGTGGACGTGACGGCCTCGCGCATGGAAACTGTTAGCTTGCGAGCCAGATCGAGTTCGTCGACCTGCAGCATCGAGTCGATGAAATACACGAGCGAGTGTTCGGCCAGATCTTCGGCACTTTCGGGGACAGCATTCTGACGTAGATACTCTCGGGAGGCGTACAAACCCAGCGCGTAGTCGGCCAGATGGACGGCTTCGGCGCGGTGAACTTGAGGTTTGCCGACAACAACCTCGATGTCGAGCCCCGAGCGTATCTGCGACGCCTTTCTGGTTGCGACAACAATCTCGACGCTGACGCGGGGATGGCGTCTGCGAACCGCTGCGCCGGCGGGCGCCGCGATGTATGCGCTGAATCCGTCGGTCGCCGAGACTCGCACGACGCCGTCGAGTTGCTGCTGACCGGTGGAGTCGAGCGCCAGTTCGTTCACCGCAGCCTCGATGCGCTCGGCCGCGCTGAGGGCTTGTCTGCCCAGGTCGGTCAGCTCCCAGCCGCCGGACGAGCGAACCAGAACACGGCCGCCGAGACACTTCTCGAGCGAGGAAATGCGGCGCGAGATGGTGGTGTGATTGAGGCCGAGGTCGTCGGCGGCGGTGTTGAAGCGACCGGTGCGACCGACCGCGAGAAGCACCAGTAAGTCGTCAGGGCTCGGTCCGAGAGTCATATCTGCATTTTTGCACCTATATGGTGCGAGATTTGTCATTGTCGTGCCACCAATCTGCACTGATACTCATCGAGTCACAAAAAATGTGCGAGCGGTCACATTCCTGATCGTGAAGAGCAGGCGAATCGCGAACTGAAGACGAGGGAGTCCACGATGAGCGTCGACAACATGCCGAAGCCCGAGAGCCAAGCCCCGCCATCGGGGCTGAAGAAGGTGGTCGGCGCCTCGATGGCGGGCACGGTGGTCGAGTGGTACGAGTTCTTTCTGTACGGCACGGCGGCCACGCTGGTCTTCAGCAAGGTCTTCTTTCCCGGCGGCGGCAACGAGCTGGATGCGATCATCGCGGCTTTCATCACCTACGCCGTCGGATTCGCCGCCCGGCCACTCGGCGGAATCGTCTTCGGATATTTCGGAGACAAGTTCGGCCGGAAGCAGTTGTTGCAGTTCAGCTTGCTGCTGGTCGGTGCCGCGACCTTCCTGATGGGCTGCCTACCGACCTACGGTCAGATCGGCTACTGGGCGCCGGCACTGCTGGTCACGCTGCGCTTCATCCAAGGATTTGCTGTCGGCGGTGAATGGGGTGGGGCGGTACTCCTTGTCGCCGAGCACAGCCCGAATCGATCTCGCGGGTTCTGGTCGTCCTGGCCTCAGGCCGGCGTGCCGATGGGCAACCTGGTGGCCACTGTCGTGCTGCTGATCCTGACGTCGACGCTCTCGGACGAATCCTTCATGAGTTGGGGCTGGCGCGTTGCTTTCTGGCTCTCCGCGGTGATCGTTCTGGTCGGGTACTACGTTCGGACCAAGGTCACCGATGCTCCCATTTTCATTGCGGCGCAGAAGGAAGCAGAACTGGTCAAGGCAACCTCGTACAGCGTTTTCGAGGTGGTCAAGCGTTACCCGCGCGGAGTGTTCACCGCGATGGGCCTGCGTTTCGCCGAAAATGTCATGTACTACCTCGTGGTGACCTTCTCGATCACCTACCTCAAGGTCGTCGTTCATGCCGACACGGCGCACATCCTCTGGTGGATGCTGATGGCACATGCCGTGCACTTCGCAGTGATTCCGTTGGTAGGCAAGCTGTCCGACACGATCGGTCGACGCCCGGTGTACATGATCGGCGCCGTCACCGCCGGAACGTGGGGATTCTTCGCCTTTCCGATGATGAACAGCGGGCACAATGCAATCATCTTGTCGGCAATCATCATCGGGCTTGTGTTCCACGCGTTCATGTACGCCGGCCAACCCGCGATCATGGCCGAGATGTTCCCGACCCGGATGCGCTATTCCGGTGTCTCCCTGGGATATCAGGTCACGTCGATCGTGGCAGGGTCACTGGCTCCGATCATCGCGACCGGACTGCTGAGCAAGTTCGACTCCTCGGTCCCCATCGCGATCTATCTCCTGCTGGCATCCCTGGTCACCATCGTCGCGGTCGTTTTCGCGCGGGAGACCAAGGGAATCTCGCTCGAGTCCGTCGATGCTGCCGACGCACGAGTGCTCGCCGACGAGCGGGCCGGTGTTTCCGCATGACGCTCTCCGGCAAAACGGCACTGGTCACCGGTGGTGCCAGCGGTATCGGCGAGGCGTGTGCTCGACTCCTTGCCGCCCGCGGCGCCCACGTCACCGTCGCTGATCTCGACGATGTCGCCGCGAAGGCGCTGGCCGACGAGATCGACGGCACTGCGTGGGCCGTCGATCTCCTCGACACCGACCAACTCGTGGATCTGGCGCTCGAGACGGACATCCTTGTCAACAACGCCGGCATTCAACGGGTCAGTCCCATCGAGGATTTCGACGTCGAGGACTTCCGGAAGATTCAGCGTCTCATGGTCGAAGCGCCGTTCCTCCTTGCTAGAGCGGCCCTGCCGTACATGTACCACAAAGGTTTCGGTCGCATCGTGAACATTTCCTCGGTCCACGGGCTCCGCGCTTCGGCATTCAAGAGTGCGTACGTCACGGCAAAGCACGGACTCGAAGGGTTGTCGAAAGTTGTTGCGCTTGAGGGCGCCCCACACGGCGTCACCAGCAACTGCGTCAATCCGGGCTACGTCTTGACGCCCCTCGTGCAGTCCCAGATTGCCGACCAGGCAAAGGTTCACGGCATCAGTGAATCCGAGGTTGTCGAAAAGGTGATGCTTACCGAGAGCGCAATCAAACGGATGGTCGAGCCGGCAGAAGTGGCATCGCTGGTGGGCTGGCTGGCATCGACCGAGGCGTCGATGGTGACGGGGGCGTCGTACACCATCGACGGTGGGTGGAGCGCCAGTTAAACCACTCAGGCGCGGGACCGCCGCGAACTCCGGTGTCGAGTGCGTCGATTGCGGAGAGTTCTTCGGCGGTGAGTTCGAAGTCGAACACATCGAAGTTCGCCGCGATGCGCGAGGGTGTCACCGACGTGGGGATCACTTGGCGGCTCTGCTGGAGGTGCCAGCGCAGCATCACCTGTGCAGGCGTCTCGGCGTGAGCGGACGCGATGGCGCCGATGGTGGCGTCCTCGAGGGTCGAGCCGTGGGAGCCGTCGCGGTAGAACGTGATTCCGCCGATCGGTGACCATGCCTGAGACAGAATGCCGTGATCGGCGTCGGCCTCGAGCAAAGTCAACTGCCTGAAGTACGGATGGACCTCGATCTGGTTGACCGCCGGCACCACGGACGTTGCGTCCAGGAGTCGGGTGAGGTGATCCGGCATGAAGTCACTGACTCCGATGGCGCAGACCTTTCCGTCGGCCAGAAGCCTTTCCAGCGCCTTGTACGCGTCGATCGTGCGCTCGAACTCGCTCGGCAACGCCTGGTGGAGGATGAGGAGGTCGAGTTGTTCGACACCGAGTTTGCCAGCGCTCTTGTCGAAGGCATGCAGAGTCTCGTCGTACCCGTAGTCGGTGATCCAAACTTTCGTTTCGACGAAGATCTCGCCGCGATCGAGGCCGGATCGCCTCACCGACGCCCTTCTCGTTGCCGTAGGCCGCAGCCGTGTCGATATGGCGATACCCCGTCGACAGTGCGGACCCGACGGCGGCGACTGTTTCGTCCGGCGGCGTCTGGTAGACGCAGAAGTCCAACGCCGGAATGTCGACGCCATTGTTCAGTTTCAGGGTCGGGATGCTCATGTCGTCCACGGTAGTGGCGGCACTGGTTGGGCGGGAGTGACTGTCCAGCCGGGTAAGGAAGTACCTCCCTCAGCGCGCAGTGATTCAGTTCGGTTGGCAGGTGCCACCGATCGGTAGAGCCTGCGCTCGTTCGCCTACCCAGCGGCCGATGTCGCTGAGCATCGCAGTGCCGTCGGCGAAGGTGCCGGAGTCCGGCTTGGCGGCGATTGAGACAGCGAGTTGTCCGGTGCCACTGCTGATGATCCCGAATTGGCGTACCAGGTAGCCGCCGTCGGCGTCCGGGCCCCACCCGCCCTTGAAGCGAGCGGCAGGGATTGCTCCCAGTCCCCATTGTTGGTCGGGGCTGATGCTGCCCATGAGCTCGAAAACTTCGGTGGCGTCGCTCCGGCATGGCAGGGTGGCTGCGAATTGTGCTTGGGTGGCAAGAGGCCACTGAGTTTGGCCGAACGAGCTGAATTCTGGTCGTAGCGTGCGCGATTCCACGGTGGTGGACATATCTCCGGAGGCCACGAGGACCGACTCGACTTTCGCTGCAGCAGTGGTCGGATCGCCGAGGCCGCGCCACAGTTCCTCGGCTGATTCGTTGTCGGAGGTCGTGATCGCCTGCTCGACCGTGGCGAGTGGTGTGGTGTCGGATTCGTGAAGTGCAGCGATGGACAGTGGGACTTTGATGGTGGACCAGGCGACTCCAATCTGCCACTCGCCGGCAACGAGTGACTGGCCGCCGCCGACCGGCACGAGTGCGATACCCACAGCGCCGTCGAGGGTGTCGCTCAGGGCCTCGAATCCGGCGAGCGGCCCGACACCGTTGCCCGGGTCGCCAGGAGTCGCTGTCGGCTCCGGTGGAACGACGACGATCTCGGTGATCGTCTCGACTTTCTCCGACGACTCGGCCCGCGTCGGAATCGTGCAGCCGGAAAGGGCTGCTACAGACGCAGCAGCGAGTGCAACCGCCAGGAGTCGTCGGCGTGAGCCGCTGCCAGCCCGGACGCGCTGGTCAATAGACATAGACCACCGCGTTGTTTCCACCGGTGCACGTGACGACCCTGTTGCCGGCACAGTTCATCGAGTACCGAGTTCCCGTGACCGGACTGACCGCGCTGATGGAGACCGGGCCGCCGCGTTGGCCCTGGCTCACGTACTGGTAGCGCACTTCTTCGGCGAACTCACACGACGTCACGCTGGTGCCGACGGCGGACGTCGTGAATTCGCTGTTCGAGAACACCGATCCACAACGCGCTGCGCTGGCAGGAACCGATTCGTTGGGTGCGGGTGTGACAACGCCGTTCTGCGGCGCGGCCGCGGGTGAAGTGATCACCACGGTTTCCGTCCGTGCGGTTTTCTCGTCGGAATCGTCGTTAATGACAAGGGGGAGAACCCATACGTAGACCACGACGGCGATGAGTGCGACGGTGACAACTCCCAGTAGGACCCACAGCCATGCATACGATTTCGGCGGGCGGGGCGGCATCGGCGAGTACCCGGTGCCCTGACCGTATGCCGGCCGCGGTGGGGTGTAAGCAGGCTGATATCCGGAGTACGGTGCCTGACCAGGTGTGACGCCTGATGGTGGAGGAGGGGGTGGAGGGAGAGGTGTCGTGTGGTTGGGGTCGTTGTTCCAGGGATATGGCGATTGTGGTGTCGTCATTTCGGGCTGCTCCTCTGCCTACTTGATAGAAGTGGGCGGAGTTAGTCGTCGATCACCGCACATCGAAATTGCCGATTGTTAGGTTTCTGCGAATTGCCCGTATTAGTTATATACGACCGGTCTGACTTCTTTTGCACTTGTGGCTCGTCAATGAGTGAGCACTATCTTCAAGCCGACTATGAGGGTGGCGACGGCGGCGAGGCCGAACGCTGCCAGATGGGTGTTCGTACTGACTTTCTCGCCGTGAAGTCGGCTGATCACGTAACTGGTGGACCCGATCCGCAGGATCAAGACGATTTCCGCGATCAACTGCGCCGTCCGTGGTTCCAGGAAGTTGAACCACGCCGTCGCGAGAATGACGACAGGAACAACCGCAGAGGTGAGGATCGGGACGGAATCGCGAAGCGAGTCGATTCTCTCCGCGGTCGTCAGTCGACGATCGTTGCGAATACTCTCGCCGACGCCCTCGGCGAAGGTGTGGGCGATGTATGTCGACAATGCCGTGCCGACCACAATCGCGGCGCCAAGCGATTCCTGAGATTTCGTCACCGGTATGAGTGCGGCGAGGACAAGAATGTTGCCGTATATGTACGCGGTGGTCCTCGCCGCGACACGTTCTTGTCCCAGCGGCGCACCGTCAGAGGTGATCGGCCGGTTCAGCAGGGTTCGCAGGTCCCACTCCATGTTCAGAGCATGGCAGATCAGACCCTGGGGCTGTAGTGCATCGGGTTATCTCGCTGCTCGAGCGGGGGGAGGTTGCGCGCCGGTGTGTGGACCAGTGGTGCGTCGGCGGGGATTCGGCCGTTCGCTCGGTCCCATCCCGCGCGAGCACGTGGCTGATACCGGTATCGCCACGGCACCAGGCGGAAGACAGCGTTGACGCTTCGTCCGACAGTGGTGTGAATTCTCTGATCTCGGCTACTCCACGGGTAACCGAGAAGGTCGCGAACAGGTTGGTCGTACATGCCCACCGTCAGCCACACGAATCCGCGTGCGAGGGGAATCCGCGCGAGTCGCCACAACGGATCGGGAAGCCAGGTCATGTATGGGGGCTTTCCGAGGCCGGACAGGTCGAGGACGTCGCGGGTTGCCTTGTTGTCTTCGAGTACGTTGCGGCACATGTGGTCCCAGTACTCCTGAAATGCTTCCCAGGTCTCGGGAACCGGGCGCATGCTCATCCCGTACAGGCGATACCACTGAATGTGTTCGGTGAAGAGCTGTCGTTTCTGCGCCTCCGTCAAGCCGCCGGAGAAGTTCTCGGCTGTGACGATGGTGCCCATGAAAAACGTTGCATGCGCCCAGTAGAAGGTGTCGGGATCGAGGGCGTGGTATCGGCGCCCCAACTTGTCGATGCCCTTGATTCGCGTGTGATATCCGCGGACTTCTTCGGCTGTCTGCTGCGCGCGATCGCCGTCGAACACCACGCCTGCAATGGGATACAGCGAGCGGTACAGCCGTTCCCAGCGCTCGTCGAAGAACTGCGAGTGCTCCTCGACGCCGGCGCCGAGCCCTGGATGCATGTTCTGCATCGAACCGGCCCAGACACCTTGCAACATCCCGCGCCAGTCGCCGAAATACTTCCAGGTCAGGGAATCCGGACCGAGGGGAACTGGGGTGCTGCTGTCATCAAGTTGACTACGCATGTTGTCAGATTAGGATCGACAACAGCGGTAGTCAAGGATCGAATTCCGGTTGTATCGAAGAACAAAGTATCGGCGAAGTGGGGAAGTTGTGAGCATCGAAGAGCGCAGGGCCACTCGTAAGGCGACGTTGTTCGACGTCGGAGTGACGCTGCTCGGTGCGGTCGACGGTCCGGCCGTAAACGTGCGTGCGGTCTGCAAGGCCGCCGGTCTGACCGAGCGGTATTTCTACGAGAGCTTCACCGATCGCGATCAGTACGTCGTCGCGGTCCACACATTCGTTGCCGAGCGCGCGCAGTCGGCGCTTGCCACGGCAGTGGAGTCGGAGACGACATCCGAGGCCGTCGCCACGGCTGCCGTCGACGCTTTCGTCAAGCTCATGGTCGACGATCCGGCGATGGGGCGAGTACTCCTGATCGCTCCGCTCTCGGAACCCGTCTTGAGTGGACGCGGTATCGAATCGATGCCGGCGTTCGTGGATCTGGTGTACGACCAGTTGTCCGAGATCGCTGATCCGGTAGACAAGCAATTGGTGGCCGTCGGACTGGTCGGGGCGTTGTTCACGCTGTTCATCGGTTACCTGGACGGCACGATCGTCGTGGACCGCGAGCGATTTGTCCGCCACTGCGTCAGGCTCTTGATCAACGCTAATCAGGCGTGAACGGCTGGCAGGCCGGGCAGAAGAAGATATTTCGCTCGGTGAGCTGATCCGGTCCGAGGGTGTCTTCTCTGATGCGGGTTCCGCATCGGCGGCACGGTTTTCCGCGTCTGCCGTACACCCATGTCTGCCTACCTGGACGGGTGTCGCCGGTGGTGACCCGGATGCGACGCGACTTGTTGACGTTGATGGTGCGGAACGACAAGTCCACTATCGCGTCGAGATTTCCGGCGAGGTGAGTCGGCGTTTTCGGGTGAATGCCTCGTAGGAAGCAGATCTCGTTGCGGTACACGTTGCCCAGTCCGGCCATCACCCGCTGATCCAGGAGCGCGATTCCGATCGGCTCGGAGTCGGCAGCGCGAAGATTCTCGACGGCCACGGAACTGTCCCAGTCGGGGCCGAGCAGGTCCGGTCCGAGATGCCCGACGGCCTCCTGTTCCTGCCCGAGTTCGAGGATCTCGGTAATTCCCAGTGAAAAGCCCACTGCTACAGAGTCTTCGGTGGCCAAGATGATGCGTGCTTGATGGGCGGGTCTGCGCCAGCGCTCGCCGGGGCGATAAATCTGCCACTGACCTTCCATTTTCAGATGCGTGTGAATGGACGCCTCGCCCACTCGGATCAGGAGATGTTTTCCACGACTGGCGACGGAATCCACGCGATGGCCCGACAGATCAACGGTGGCATAACGAGGAACGCGGACGTCGCAGGTGGTGAGTACCTTCTCGGCTAGGGCCGCTCGCAGTTCGTTGGCGGCCCGCCACACGGTATCGCCCTCAGGCATTGTCGTCGCTCCAGCACTTCACGATCGCAACCATCATGACCTCAATCCTCATGACCTCAAGCGGAATCCGCGAGGGGTGGCTGCGAAGCCGGCTTCGACCAGGACCGGAGCGAAATCGTTGCCGTGGATGGTCTCTCCGTCGACCTTCTCCACTACCAACTTGTCGATAGCGCGAGAAGTCACCTTCTGTGCAAGCGACAGTGCTGCCATGCGCAACATTCCGCCGTCGTCGGTGAATGTCAGGATCGTGCGACCGCCGCGCTCGACGAACAGAACCAACTCACCCTCCACCAGAACTACCAATGCGCCGGCTTTTCGTCCGGGCCTGTGCCCAGGGGATTCCTCGCCCCCCGACGCCGGCCACGGCAGCGCCGCGCCGTACGGGTTTGCCGGATCGCACGCCGCGAGAGTGACTGCAGCCGAAGAGGTGTGGCGTCCCTCGATGGAATCACCGAACGTGCGCAAGCGGTCCACCACAGGAGGGGTCGAGAACTGGGCGCCACCCAAGGTGTCCACGAAGTATCCGCGTCGAGCGCGACCGTTGTCCTCGAACGTGCTCAGTACCTTGTAGATCAACGCGAAGCCGCCCGGCACGTTCTCGCTCATCACCGAACCGCGGGTGACCACGCCGTACCGTTCGAGCAACAGATCGGCCGTGGCGTGCGCCCGGATGGTCGGATCCGGTTCGATGCCTGGCAGTTGGAACCACCGACCGGAGGCGGTTGCCGGTCCGGTGCGAGCGGGCGTGGAAGCGTGGGCCATTCCGCGGTACGGACGGGCACGAGGAACCCGGCGAGGTGATCGGTGACTGGTTGTTGTTCTGGTGGTGTCGGAGAGAAGTGCGCGAAGCGGTGCGACGGTGTCGTTTCCGATGTGTCCGAGCCACACCAACTCCCACAGTGCTGTCGTCACCGCACTGTCGACCGTGTCCGCAGCCGACTCCGTAGTTCTCAACGCGTCGACCAACTGGCGGAAGAAGTAGGCACCGCCGCCGGACAGCAGGTCGAGGATGCGCTTCTGCAACTCCGAGACGTCGGTGTCGGCAGGTGAATTGAGCGTGATCGTTGCCAGGTCGGCGGGATGCAGCACTACCCACCCGTCTTTGCCGGAGATTGCTCCGGATCCGGACCACAGGACTTCACCGGTCGACGTGAGTTCGTCCAACATCGCGGGAGAGTAGTCGGCGACGCGACTCGGCAGGATCAACGATTCGAGAGCCGACGCCGGAATCGGAACTCCGGCAAGTTGATCGACCACCGTTGCAACACCGTCGATTCCGCGCAGCGTGCCGCCTACGTGCTGCCAGCTGGGAAGGAATCGTCCGAGCGTTGCGGTACTGACCGGCTCGACCTCTTGGCGTGCAGCGGCGAGCGAGCGGCGGCGTAGGCGGCGCAGGACCTCGGCGTCGCACCATTCGCTTCCGGTTGACGCCGGACGGAATTCTCCTTCGAGGACTCGCTTTTCGAGTGCGAGTCGACCGAGAACGTCACGTGCGACGGAAACGCCGATACCGAACCTGCCGGCCGCGTCGGCGAGGGTGAAGGGGCCGTGGGTGCGGGCGTATCGGCTCAAGAGATCGTCGAGAGGTTGATCGACCGGCTCGATGAACGCGGCGGGAACGCCGATGGGTAGGGGAACGCCGAGTCCGTCGCGAAGGCGCGCGGCGTCTTCGACGACGGTCCACCAGTTCTCGCCCGCATACGCGACGTGGAGAGCACGTTTGTCCGCGACCAACTTCTCGAGCCACGAGACCGGATCTTCGAGACAGCGTTCGGTGACTTCTTCGGTGGTCAACGGGCCGAGCATGCGCAGGAGGTCGGCAACACCCTCGAGATCCTTGGCCTTGCGGTCGGGCGCGAGCCGTTGCAGCTCACTTTCGGCCTGCTCGATCACTCCGGCGTCGAGTAGCTCACGCAGTTCGACGCGCCCTAGCAGTTCGGCCAACAGAGTGGAGTCCAACGACAGTGCGGCAGCGCGTCGCTCGGCGAGGGGACTGTCGCCCTCGTACATGAATGCGCCCACATAGTTGAACAGGAGCGCACTCGCGAACGGAGACGGCGAGGCCGTCTCCACCTCGACGATTCGGATCTGCCGTTTCTCGATCTTGCCGAACAGTTCCTTCAGCGCAGGCAGGTCGTATACGTCCTGCAAACACTCCCGCACCGTCTCGAGCAGGATCGGGAATGTCGGGAACTTGCGGGCGACATCCAGTAGTTGTGCTGACCGCTGACGCTGCTGCCACAGCGGTGCACGTTTGCCGGGATTGCGGCGGGGGAGAAGTAGTGCGCGGGCGGCACATTCGCGGAATCGGGAAGCGAACAGCGCGGAGCCGCCCACCTCCTGGGTGACCAGATCTTCGATGTCTTCGACGTCGAAGGTGAACAGTTCGGCACCGGGAGGTTCGTTCTCGGTGTCGGGGAGCCGGATGATGATGCCGTCGTCGGAGGCCGTCGGGCTGGAATCGACGCCGTATCGTTCCTGGAGGCGTGCGCCGATCGCGAGGGCCCACGGCGCGTGAACCCGTTGGCCGTACGGGGAATGAAGCACCAGACGCCAGTCGCCGAGTTCGTCGCGGAAACGCTCGACCACCAGAGTGCGATCCGACGGCACCTGCCCGGTGGCATTCTTCTGCTCACCGACGAGTTGAATCAGGTTGGTTGTGGCGTTGTGATCGAGCCCACCGACTCGGCAACGCTCGACGACGTCGGCTTCGTTACCCAGTGCCGTCTCGCGGACGAACTGTCCCAACGCCTGCCCGAGTTCGGCGGGGCGGCCGAGTCCGTCGCCGTGCCAGAAGGGCAAACGACCTGGCATGCCGTAGGCGGGGCTGACCAGAACCCGATCGAAGGTGATCTCCTCGATCCGCCAACTGGTGGCGCCCAAAGCGAAGACGTCGCCGACGCGGGATTCGTAGACCATTTCTTCGTCGAGTTCGCCGACGCGTGATGCTTTCTCTCCGACCATGTAGACGGTGAAGAGGCCGCGGTCGGGGATGGCGCCGCCGGAAGTGACGGCCAAACGCTGCGAACCAGGGCGCCCCGTCAGCGTGTTGGACTCGCGATCCCAGACCAGGCGCGGACGTAATTCGGCGAACTCGTCCGAGGGGTACCGTCCGGCGAGCAGATCGAGAGTTGACTCGTACGCCGAACGGGGAAGCGTTGCAAAGGAACCGCTTCGGCGCACGGTCTCGAACCAGTCGTCGACGTCGATCGGCTCGAGTGCGGTGGCCGCTACCGTTTGCTGGGCGAGGATGTCGAGGGGATTGGCTGGAACGGCCATCGCCTCGATCTTGCCTTCGACCATGCGCTCGACCGTCACCGCGCAATGAATCAGGTCGGTGCGATGTTTGGGGAAGACGACGCCTCGCGATATCTCACCGACCTGGTGGCCGGCGCGACCGACACGTTGCAGGCCGCTGGCAACCGAAGGCGGTGCCTCGACCTGGATGACCAAGTCGACGGCACCCATGTCGATTCCGAGTTCGAGACTGCTGGTGGCGACGACGCATCGTAATCGACCCGATTTGAGGTCGTCTTCGATGAGGGCGCGCTGGTCTTTGCTGACCGATCCGTGGTGGGCGCGAGCAAGGAGAGGTTCCGCGCCGTAGTTGACCTCGGTGGGAGCCCCGATCTGTGCGGGCGGTCGTGGCAACTTGTCGACGACGAGGCCGGCGCGCTCGGCATGAATTTCGTTGAGTCTGGCCGTCAATCGTTCGGCGAGGCGGCGAGAGTTGGCGAACACGATGGATGATCGGTGATCGAGAACGAGGTCGACGATCTGTTCCTCGACGTGGGGCCAGATCGAACCGGCTTGCGGTGTGGGGGATTCGGAACCGTCGGCCGGCGTCGCGATACCCAATTCGGTCATGTCCTCGACGGGAACACGGACAGTGAGGTCGAATGTCTTTGCGGCAGGCGGCGCCACGATCCGGATGGGTGCCGAACCGGCGAGGAACCGCCCGACCTCCTCGTGCGGACGAACCGTGGCCGACAATCCGATGCGCTGCGCCGGACGCTCGAGCAAGCCGTCCAGACGTTCGAGGGAGAGCGCAAGGTGTGAACCCCGCTTGGTACCCGCCACCGCGTGAACCTCGTCGACGATCACGGTGTCGACGCCCACCAGTGTTTCCCGGGCAGCGGAGGTGAGCATCAGGAACAGCGACTCCGGCGTCGTGATCAGGATGTCCGGAGGCCGCTTGATCAACGAGCGCCGATCGGCCTGGGAAGTGTCACCGGAACGGACACCGACGGTGATCTCGGGCGGAGTGAGGCCCAGACGCTTCGCAGTCTGTGTGATGCCGACCAGCGGTGCGCGAAGGTTTCGTTCGACGTCCACACCCAGCGCCTTGAGCGGCGAAATGTAGAGGACTTTGGTGGTGCGTTCGCCTTCGTCCTTGGCCGCAAGCTGATCGAGTGCCCAGAGAAAAGCGGACAATGTCTTGCCGGATCCGGTGGGTGCGACGACAAGTGTGTGAGAGCCGCTCGCGATGGATTCCCAGGCACCGAGTTGTGCAGCGGTGGGAGCGCTGAAGGCACCGCCGAACCACTCGCGTGTTGCGGGCGAGAATCTGCCGAGGACGTTGGTCACGACCACCATATTGCCCCTTCCCACCGACAGCGTGTTCGTGCCCGGAGCCGAAGTGCAGAGCATACTATTTGCCCTGTTACAGCGATTCTCTTGTTCTGGAGAAGGCGAGTGCCTGATGGAAGCAGTCAAGATTGTCTTCGAGCTGGCGGTAGTGCTCGGGGCGATTGTCATGGGTACCAGATCGAGCGGTGTCGCTCTCGGCCTGTGGGGCGGCGCAGGTGTTGCCGTCCTCGTGTTCGTCTTCGGAGAAGACGTCGGCAGTCCGCCGGTCGACGCTCTCCTCATCGTCCTGTCCGTCGTCCTGGCGTCGTCGATGATGCAGGCGGCAGGTGGTATCGACTGGATGGTCACCATCGCAGCCAAATTGATCGAATCCCGACCGAAACAGATCACGCTGATCGCGCCGTTGGTGTCGTTCCTGTTCTCGGCCGGTGCCGGTACGTCCAACATCCTCTACCCGCTGCTTCCCGTCATCTACGACGTCTCGTACAAGAACGGGGTGCGGCCGGCACGGCCGCTGTCGCTGTCAGTCGTCTCCACCGGCGTGGCGTTGGCGTGTAGCCCGGTGTCAGCGGCGATGGCGGCCATGGTCACGCTGACCGACGTCGCGCCCTACGATTTCGAACTCATCGACATCATCAAGATCACCTTCCCTGCGGCCGTGGTCGGCATCGTCCTCTCGTCCATCGCGGTCAACCGCCTCGGCAAGGATCTCGACGACGACCCGGAGATACAGGCGAAGTTGAAGTCGGGCGAGTTGGCCGGACCGGGTGCAGCATCCAAGACCGAACTCGTCTCGACGAAGACCGGACGAAACGCGGCACTGATCTTCCTGGCCGGCGTTCTGGCTATCGTGATCTTCGGTCTGTTCAAGGGAATTCGCCCCGAAGCCGCCGACGGCACTCCGATGGGGATGACACCGATCATCGAAATGCTGATGTTCGTCGTGGGTACGTTGATCCTGCTGGTGTGCCGCCCGAATGTCGCCGACGTGCCGTCCTCGACCGTGTTCCGTGCCGGTATGGTCTCGGCCATCGCGTTGTTCGGTCTGGCATGGCTGACTGACACGTTCATCAGCGCCCATTCCGAGCTGATCACGAGCACCGTCGGTGACTGGGTAAACGCCGCGCCGTGGATCTTCGCGCTCGGTGTGTTCCTGGTCTGTGTACTGACGACCAGTCAGTCGACTGCGACCAGGACCATTGTGCCGATCGGTCTCGCGGCCGGGATTGCACCCGGCCTGGTGAGCGGCATGTGGGCCGGAGCGTTTGCCGGCGTCTATCTGTTGCCGACAAACGGTTCTCAGATCGCGGCTGCGAACTTCGACCTCTCCGGCAGCACGAAGCTCGGCTCCAAGCTTGTCGACCACTCGTTCTTCCTGCCGACCATCATTTTGGCCGTGACGACGATTGCGGCCGGTGCAGTGTTCGGAGTGGTGCTCGGCTGAGTCAGCCGGAGTGATACCGCTGAGTCAGCTGTTGCGGTAGTGGTCCCAGCTCGCCTTGCACGCGCGGGCGAGCTGGTCCACCCGTTCGGTGTCGGGTGTAGGCCAGTCGACGCCGGGCTCCATGATGTGTGCGGCCAGTTCGTCTCCCAGTAGGAATTCTCGTTTGAATTCGGCCTGAACCGCGCTCAACGTGATCCCGGCTTCGGCAGCGCTGGCGCTCAATTCGGCGAATCTGGATCCGGCTCGGATGATTTCGAAACTGCCGAGGTACGGCTGATTGAGAGCGACGGCATCTGGATCGTCGACCTGAAATCCCTTGCGATGTGAGACCGCAAGTGTGCGTACGCGCTCCGGATCCATCGTCACGGGATTGTCGCTTCGTCGATTGCCGTCGTGGTCGCCACGATTGGAGAGCGCGACGACGTCGGGGAGTCGATCTGATTCCGGCCGTTCGACATTGACGGCGCCGTCCCGCCGGGTGGTGTGGTTCATCGTGTCGTGGAACGACAACGTCACGAACGATCGGCCGAGTTCGAGGCTCTTCTCCACCATGGCTTCGATCAGTGCGTCGCGAGTTCTCTCGTAGACGCCCAAACCGTGTTCGGCTGTCTCGGTGAAGGTCTCGGCGAGGTTCTTCCAGTCCGCGTCGTCGGTCGGCTCGAGCAGCAGGGGGTAGAACGAGAAGGTGACAGGGCGAACTGCGTCGACGCCGGTGAGGTCAGCCTTGTTGCCGGCGCCGGCCTTGTGGACGCGGGCGAAGGCTTCGCGCAGTGACGCTTCCAGGTTTTCGGGCTTCGCACGGTTGGGATCGCGAATCATTCGGGGGTGCGGGTTCTCCACGTACACGATGCGCGAATCGATTTCGGCCCAGCGGCGCGCGATGGGACTGGTGGACATGTCGGTGAAGTCGAATTGCAACCGCTGTGTGAACTCGGGTGCGAGAAAGCGTGAGAGTTCTGCTGGAATCGCGGAACCCGAGTGCGGGCAACTGACAAGAAGGTCGGCTTCGGCGATGGCGTCGTCGAGACTGCGGGAGTCACGATCGGCATAGAACGTCAGGTCCTCTGGCGTGAACACGGTTCCGGCCGGAATGAGTACTGGTTCTCCACTGGTCATGAGCCCCAGCGTAATCGAGTGCAACCGTGCATACTCAGTATCCGCTGAGTCGTTCCACGAGAGCAGTTTTGATCTCCGGTCGACCAGCCGCGACCAGAGTGAAGGTGGCTTCACGCATGAGCCGCTCGGGGGTGTTGCTGCCGACCAGGGCGCGACTTCCGGTGGCGGTGACGAGCGCGGCCGACGCTCGTATCGCAAGTTCCGATGCGCGGGCGCGTGCAGCCGACATCTCGCCGCCGTCGCGCAGTGCTGCATCGAGATCCGCGCGTGCCCGGGCGGCTTGTTCCTCGAACGCACCGGCGTCGACGCCAAGATCCGCGAGTTCGGTGACAGCGCGGCGGGTGATGCCCATCGCCATCGCGCCGTTGAGCCACAGTCCGGGTAGTTGGGTGCTCTGGAATTGTTCATCGCTGACGACAGAACAGACGTCGGTATCGGGAATTTCGAAAGCGTCGAACACGATTCGGACGGTGTTGCTCCCGCGCGCAGCAATCAGGGGAAGCTCCTCGATCGTCAGCCCCGGTGCTTCGCCCACCGGTACAACGGAATGAACGATGGAATTGTCGAACTCGTCCCGCGCCGACACCACGAGAACATCGACGATGCCCCAACCGGTGACGAAGGGTGCGATTCCGTCGAGGACGTAGCCGTCGTTCACCCGCTTCGCCCACAGGAGCGGTGGCCGGGGGATGGCGCCGGCATACGCAACGCCACCGCGAATCGTGCCGGAAACGAGCCCGTCCCAGTATTGTTCGCGCAGAGACAAATTGGAACTCGAAGCCAAGGCTCCGACGACGCCGTGATGCTGCATCCAGGTGAAGGTCGTCGCCAGGCAACCGCCGCACAAGGTTTCGAGGACGTCGACCAGTTCTTCGCTGCTGGGTCCGCCCTCACTGAGGGCGGCGATGCCGTAGAAGCCGTCGGCGGCGAGCGCGTCGAAATGGCTGCTGGGAATTTCTCCGTCGGCGTCGACGCTGTCGGCGACGGGAAACAGAACGGTATCGGCGATCTCACGCGCAAGCTCCGGCCACTTGGTCACGCTGTCAGGGTAAGCCGTGAGCGGGGGTTGTGGTGTGGAACCGGAACCGAGCATCTAGAACGAGGGCGGCGAACTCACGATGAGGAATCTCGCCACCGCATCGGTGCGATTGAACCACCGATGCGGGATGGTCGAAGTGTAGAGGAGTGTGTCACCGACGTGAAGAACGTGATGCTCGTCCAGTCCCACCTCGACCTCGACAGATCCTTCGAGAACATGAATGAACTCTTCGCCGGCGTGCTCGGTGTGCTCACCTGCCTCCGAATGAGGTGCTGCCGTGATCTCGTTGGGTTCCATGGTGCGTGAACCGGTGGAGCAGAAGCGGATCACCGAATCGTGTGCCAGTTCGAATGTTCGTCCCTCGCCGGCGCGGACGAGGCTGGACGGAGTTCGCTCACCCTGCGCCAAGAGTGCGTGCGCAGTGGTGCCGAGCGATTGCGCGAGGCGATGAAGGTTCATGACACTGGGTACTGCGTGGCCGTTCTCGGTCTGGCTCAAGAAGGGCTGCGACAAGCCCGACTTCACGGCAACCTCACGCAACGTCAAACCGGCTTCTTTTCGCGCCGTCCGCACGGCAGCCCCGATTGCAGTCGCTATCGCTCTCTGGTCGTCGTCCATATGCCGAAGATAGCAGTGCTCTGGTGAAAGTTTTGATTACACAGACGAAACAAATTCGACCACGGTAAGAAATTATCGACGTGCTGAATAGTCCCGTACGCGAAACACTTCCAGCTTCGGACGGAGATCGGCGCATGGCCATCCATCCAGTCGACCAGCGGCTTCCCATTGCCCGCCAGTCTGCTTTTGCTCTTCAGCACGTCCTCATCATGTACACCGGATGCATCACGGTTCCGCTGGTTTTCGGTGCGGCAGTAGGACTGGATCGCAGCACGGTAGCGATGCTGATCAGCGCGGACTTACTCGTTGCAGGCATCATCACGATCATCCAGAGCCTGGGCGTCGGGAAAGTCGCCGGTGTGCGCCTGCCGATCGTCTGCGGGGCGACGTTTGCCGGGCTGACGCCGATGATTCTGATCGCCAAGGAGTATGGCCTGCAGGCCGTGTACGGGTCCATGCTGGTCGGTGGTGTTGTCGGCATAGCTCTGGCCGTACCGTTCGCCAAGATCGTCCGATACTTTCCGCCCCTGGTCACCGGCGTCGTCCTCACAGTTATCGGCATCTCGTTGATCGGGGTCGCAGGAGGCTTGATCGTCGGTAACGACCCCACCTCCCCGTCGTTCGCCGACCCGAAGAACCTGGCGCTGGCTGCGGCAGTCGTCGTAGTCGCGGTGGCGTTCATCTGCCTCGGCCGAGGGATGTGGACGCAGCTCGGTGTGCTGATGGCGTTGGTGATCGGCACCGTGATCGCCATCCCGATGGGCCTGATCGATCTGAGTGGCGTCGGCGGCTCGGCGTGGGTGGGCTTCCCGATGCCGTTCCACTTCGGCGCACCGGAGTTTCCCGTCACCGCCGTGGTGGCGATGAGTATCGTCATGGCAGTCGTCTTCGCAGAATCGACGGCCAGCATGCTGGCGGTCAGCGAGATCACCGGAAAGCCTTTGAAAAAAGCAGATCTGGCACGAGGGTTGGTGGCCGACGGTATGTCGGGAGTTCTGGGCGGAATCTTCAATGCCTTTGTCGACACTGTTTTCTCGCAGAATGTCGGAGCCGTTGCCACTACCCGGGTGTACAGCCGGTACGTGACCGCTACCAGCGGTGCCATTCTGATCGTCCTCGGCCTCATCCCGCGAATGGGTGAAGTGGTTGCAGCCCTGCCCGATCCGGTGGTCGGCGGCGTTGGAATCATCTTGTTCTCGACTGTCGCCGTGGTCGGAATCAATACGTTGCGCAAGGTCGATCTCAGCGACCCGATCAACACCACGATCGCTGCTGTATCCGTCGGAATCGGTATTCTGCCGGAATTTGCGGAGGGGATGTTCGAGCGATTCCCCTCCTCGGCCCAGATTCTTCTCGGTAGCGGCATCACCTTGGCTGCGGCCTCGGCCTTTTCACTCAATCTGCTGTTGAATCACACCCGACTCGGTGAACTCGCGAGGCGATCGCGCGAGAGCCTTCACCCCACTGCCAAAACTGAACCCGCTACCAACTCTGCAGGAGACGCCGGTGTCGCAGTCCCAGTCTGATCCATTCGAAGTGCCCGTCATCGACATCTCGCCTTACGTACTCGGCGGTGCCGACCAGGACAAGGCGCGAGTGGCTGCCGAAGTCGACCATGCTTGTCGGACTGTAGGTTTCGTGCAGATTCGGGGCCACGGTGTTCCGGCCGCCGTTTCTTCCGGCCTCGCCGAAGCCTTGGACGACTTCTTCGGGCTGCCGATGGAGACGAAGTCGGGCTACCGAATCGAGGGCGCGAATCGTGGGTACAGCCCGCCCAAGAGCGAGTCACTGAGCCTGAGTCTAGGCGTCGAATCCGCGACTCGGATGAACGACTTCTTCGAGGCATTCAATATAGGAACCGAAGCCCGATCGTTCACCGAACTCGAACTGTCGGAGGAGGATTACGGAATCAACCTGTGGCCCGCTGTTCGCGGATTCAGGGAGCGCGTAGAGGACTACTACGCCCACGGCGTGCGTGTTGCACACACACTCACCACGATATTCGAAGACGCGCTAGGTCTGGCCCCGGGATTCTTCGAGTCGATCACCGACCATTCCATCGACGTACTGCGGATGAACAACTATGCATTGTCCGAAGGGACGGTGACATTGGACGGCGAGTTGAAAGGGATGGGGGAACATACCGATTTCGGTCTGGTCACCGTGTTGTGGGCGGATCAGGTCGAGGGTTTGCAGGTGCTCGGGAGCGACCGACGCTGGCACGACGTCTGGCCGGAAGACGATGCGCTGTTGGTCAACCTCGGGGATCTCACCGCCCGACTGACCAACGATCGGTGGATGTCCACTCTGCACCGGGTCGCGCCGCCAGTGGTGAATGGCACCATCAAGCGTCGGCGGTCCGCGGCCTTCTTTCACGACGGAAACGTCGATGCGGTGATTGCGACTCTGCCGAATTTTCATGACGACTCCGGCTTGGAGTACGAACCCATTACCGTTCGCGATCACATCAAGGCCAAATTGGCCGGGTCGAGGCAGGGAAAGTCCAACGCCGCCGCAGGTCGTGAGGCGGCTCGGGTGCTCTCGGCGGCCGAGTTCGAGGTGAAGCAGTGAGTGCACGGAACATCGTCCTGATTCACGGCGCCTGGGCAGGTGGTTGGGTCTGGGATCGGGTGCGTGGCCCTCTGAAGGCGGACAGCTTCAATCCCGTTGTGGTGGAGCTTCCCGGCTCGGGAAGTTGGAACCCCGACGACGTGATCGATCTCGATGTGGTTGCCGAACATGTTGTGGCAGTTGTCGAGTCCTTGGACGGGCCGGCCATCCTGGTCGGTCACTCCGGCGGCGGGATCGTGGCCTCGCAGGTGGCTGAGTGGATGCCTTCGCAGGTAACGGGTCTTGTATATGTCGCGGGAATGATGCTGCCGTCGCAGATGGATTTTGGGATGCTGTGTGCAGAACTCGGTCTGGAAAGTCCGATCGGGATCTCGCGTTGGTTGGTCCCCGTCGACGACGGGGATGCGACGGTGGTTCCGCCCGAAGCCGGTGCCGCTGTGTTCTTCCACGAAGCGCCGGTAGCTGATGCGATCTTCGCCGCGCGCATGCTCGTTCCACAACTGGAGTCAGCCCGCCTGATGGCACCGGTCTGGACGGAAGAGCGATTCGGAACCGCGCCGAGGTTGTATGTCGAATGCACGCTGGATCGAACCGTGCCGATCGAGGCTCAACGTGCCATGCAGAGACTTGTCCCCGGTTCCCAGGTGGTCAGCCTGGGCACCGACCATGCACCGCAGTTGTCGGCGCTCCCTGAGTTGATCGACGCGATCACCGATTTCGCCCAGCAGGTGTTCAGCCGAACTCGACCCCTTGAGCCAGCGGAAGCTGGTCCGAGTAGTTGACGGTATTGGTGGCTCGGCGCATGTAGGCCTTCCATGAATCCGAACCCGATTCGCGTCCGCCGCCAGTCTCCTTCTCCCCGCCGAAAGCGCCGCCGATCTCCGCACCGGACGTTCCGATGTTCACGTTCGCGATGCCGCAATCGGAGCCGTCGGCGGAGAGGAAGCGCTCTGCTTCTCGCTGATCGAGTGTGAAGATCGAGGACGAAAGTCCTTGAGGTACACCGTTGTGCAGCGCAATGGCGTCGTCGAAATCGGTGTAGGTCAAGACGTAGAGGATGGGTGCAAAAGTCTCCGCCCGTACCACCTCGGTCTGTGCAGGCATACGAACGAGGGCAGGTGTCACGTAGAACCCGGATTCGCCGACGCGGTCGCCGCCGCACACTACGGTGCCGCCGTCGGCGCGCGCGGCCGAGAGGGACTTCTGCATCGCTTCGAACGCAGCTTCGTTGATCAGCGGCCCGACCAGAACACCGGAATCGAAGGGACTGCCGACCTCGAGCTGTGCGTACGCGGCCGCAACGCGCTCGACGACGTGATCGGCGATCGACTCGTGAACGATGAGCCGACGAAGTGAGGTGCAGCGCTGCCCCGCAGTTCCGGCGGCGGAGAACACGATTCCGCGTACGGCAAGCTCGAGATCTGCCGACGGTGTGACGACTGCGGCGTTGTTGCCACCCAACTCGAGGAGGCTTCGCCCGAAGCGTTCGGCGACCCGCGGAGCCACGGCGCGGCCCATTCGCACGGAACCGGTGGCGCTGACCAAGGCCACAAGTGGGTTGTCCACCAAGGCCTCACCGACATCACGTCCGCCGATGATCAACTGGTGCACGTCGATCGGTGCATCACAGCCGGCGAGGGCGCGTCGGAGGAGGGCGTCACAAGCCAGTGCAGTCAGCGGCGTAGTTTCCGAAGGCTTCCAGACGACGGCGTCGCCGCACACGAGAGCGATGGCGGTATTCCACGACCACACCGCGACGGGAAAGTTGAACGCGGAGATGACCCCGACAACGCCGAGAGGGTGCCACGTTTCCGTCAACCGGTGTCCGGGACGCTCGGACGGCATGGTGCGTCCGTAGAGCTGCCGGGAGAGACCGACGGCGAACTCGCAGATGTCGATCATCTCCTGTACCTCACCGAGAGCCTCCGAGGTGACCTTGCCTGCTTCGAGGGTCACGATCTCCGCGAGGTCCTCCTTGTGCTCGGTCAGTAGGCTGCCCAGCCGGCGCACGACCGCTCCGCGCGCCGGAGCGGGGACGGTGCGCCAGGTGAGGAACGCTCGATGCGCCGCGTCGACGGCGTCGTCGACTTCTCTACCGGAGTGCTGCCGGACGGTACGCAGTTGCGTACCGGTGATCGGGGTATGCGCCCTCAGATCGCCGGCGGGCCACTCGACACCGCACGCGGCAAGGGCGTTTTCGGCGCGATCGGCGAGGCTCGAAGAATCAGGCAGGTTCACTGGGGAGTCCTCTGTGGTTGTAGGCGGGAGAAAGCGCGGCACGTGACGCCTCTTGTTGTGCGTGGTACAGCTCGAACGGATCTTCGATGGTGTGGTCGATGGCGTCCTCCAATCGATCCTGCCCGTATTCGGCGCCCGGCGCATCGGAAACGAATCCGGTCACCGAATCGAGATTGGATGCGAAGATGCCGGCCGCGGAGGCCGGTAGGAAGTCCTCGTAGACGATAGGATCGCGGACGAGCGTCGATCCTTCGTTTCGGTACGTGAAGTAGGCCAACCCCGCCCCATCGAGTCCGTCTTCGGAGCGCGGAAATTCCCTGTCCCAGTGTGCATCCTCGGGCCTGGCGATCAGTCGGTCGTAGATCTCTCGACCGCTGCGGGTCAATGCGATTCCGCGGGCCTCCACCTCACCGAATCTGACGCGGACAGGTTCTGTGGTGATCGATCCGTCCGGCCGGCGGAAGCGCCTGTCTTCGGCCAATGCGCGAAACGACGTCTGCCGCAGAAGCAGTGGCGGTCCACTCCATCTCGGCGGGCCTTGGATGCGGTCGATCATGGTGATGCCGCGCTCGGTCATTCGGCGGTACAACTCGTCGATGTCGAGTACCCGCGGGGTGAGGTGATTGACATGTGTCGAGCCCTGCCCCGCAATGTCTGCAGCGACCGGTGAGATCGCGGCGAGTTCGCGGTACCAGGCCCCGTCGATGGGATCGGTGCCGAGCCGAAACGCGGAGGTCGCCGCGTCGACGAAGTGTGTGGCCTCGGGCTCTGGCAGGCCGCCCTCGCGGCTCGATTGCCGTGCCCATTGAAGAAGTTCGGGAGAGAACAGGGTGCGGCGACGCAGAAACGCAGTGATCCGACGCTCTAGGTCGGTGTCGAAGAACCTGGAATCGGAGATAGTCAGTACCGAGGTGAAAACGCGAAACGGGTTCCGTGCGAGTTCGGCAGGATCGGTCGGACGAAATGCTGTCGAGACAACAGGAATAGGGGAGTCCGTGAGCCGGAGGTCGTAGTAGCCGACCGGAAACATACCGAATCCGCCGAAGACGGTGGCCACGTTACGCAGTTCGTCGAGGGTACCCAGTCTGATGGCCCCGTGACGCTCGGCGCTGACCCTCGCGAGACTGCCCAGACGCTCCGCCGAATCCGGATGTGCTGCGGCAAAATCGCGGTTCACCTGCAGCGTTACGTCAACCAGCGTGTTGTAAGCGGGGACTTCCTCGCCGTACATCCGTGCAAGCGTCGCTGCGAACCGCGCACGTAGCTCCCAGGTTTCAACCATACGAATGTCCGATTGCGTTAGCCTGCGCAGGTGCGAGAAACAGAAACCAGTGACGTTGCCGGTGTCCCGGTCGACGAAACCGATCGACTTTTGATGCGTGAATTGGTCTTGGACGGCCGTGCCACTCTCGCGAGTCTTGCTGAGAAGGCTGGACTCTCGATCTCCGCAGTCCAGTCGAGAGTGCGTCGTTTGGAATCTCGCAAGGTGATCCGTGGGTACTCCGCGAAGATCGATCCGGAGGCACTCGGTCACAATCTATCCGCATTTGTCGCCATCACTCCTCTCGATCCCTCGCAGCCCGACGATGCGCCTGCCCGCTTGCGTCATCTGCCGGCGGTCGTCTCGTGTCACTCGGTAGCCGGGAGCGAAAGCTACGTCCTCCTGGTCCGGGTGGCGTCACCTCGGGCGTTGGAGCGATTGCTGCAGGAGATCCGTACGGCAGCCAACGTCAACACACGAAGCACCATCATCCTACAAACTTTTTACGACGAATGACGGTTGTTCAATAACTTTTACGGTCTTCTATCGACACTCTCGGAATATTGACATAACCTTCGCGTATGAGTACTGCGATGCGAGACTTCGGTGACAGTGCGCTCTTTCCGGTCTACGACGTGTTGAAGGCCAGCATCCTCGTCGACGGATTCGATCTGATTCTCGACGTCGAAGGGTCGCGCGGTTCCTATCTCCGTGACCTGCGAGACGGAACCGAGTATCTGGACATGTTCGGTTTCTTCGGCTCTTCGGCCCTGGGGATGAATCACCCTGCGATCACAGGCGACGAGGAGTTCCAACAGGAGTTGGCCGTCGTGGCCTCCAACAAGCCGAGTAACTCCGACATCTACACCGAACCTATGGCGCGCTTCGTTGCGGCTTTCGCTCGGGTACTCGGGGATTCGGGACTCCCACACTTGTTCTTCGTCGACGGCGGAGCCCTGGCGGTGGAAAATGCACTCAAGGTTGCCTTCGACTGGAAGAGTCGGTGGAACGAAAGCCGTGGGTTGTCAGCAGATCTGGGGACCAAGGTCCTGCACCTGACCGAGGCTTTTCACGGCCGCAGTGGCTACACGATGTCGCTCACCAACACCGAGCCGGGCAAGGTCGCGCGATTCCCCAAGTTCGACTGGCCACGTATCGACTCGCCGTACCTGGCAGACGGCCGCGATGTCGAAGCTGCGGAGAGGCAAGCTCTCGATCAAGCGCGCCGAGCTTTTGCCGACAACCCCGACGATATTGCCTGTTTCATCGCCGAACCGATCCAGGGCGAGGGCGGCGACCATCATCTCAGGCCGGAATTTCTGCGGGCGATGCAGGAGTTGTGCCACGAAAACGACGCCCTCTTCATTCTCGACGAAGTACAGACCGGTTGCGGAATCACCGGAACTGCCTGGGCCTACCAACAATTGGGTCTGAGTCCGGATGTGGTGGCGTTCGGCAAGAAAACGCAGGTGTGCGGAATCATGGCCGGTGGGCGCGTGGATGAAGTGCACGACAACGTGTTTCACGTCAGTTCCCGGATCAATTCGACGTGGGGTGGCAACCTCACCGACATGGTTCGTGCCCGGCGGATACTCGAAGTCGTCGAGCAGGACCGGCTGATCGACCGCGCGCGATTCACGGGTGCACATCTCCTTGCCCGGTTGACCGAAGTCTGCGGGCGGTACGCGGCGGCAACTGAGCCGCGCGGTCGTGGCCTCATGTGCGCGATCACCCTGGAAGACAGTGACCTTCGCGATCGCGTCGTACAGCGATTACGAGAAGACGAGCACGTGATGATACTGCCAACCGGGAAGAGAGGAATCAGATTCCGGCCCGCCCTGACGGTGACCACCAGTGAGCTGGACGACGCGGTCGACGCGGTCGAGCGCGTGCTCGCACACGAGACTTAGGGCCTCTGCAGCTCGCCCCACACTCGATCCGGTGTCATCGGTGTGGAGTACATACGCACTCCACACGCGTTGGCAATCGCGTTTGCCAACGCCGGTGCTACAGGATTGAAGGGGGCCTCACTCATCGATTTTGCGCCGAAAGGCCCGAGTTTGTCGTACGTGTCGGCAAACAGTACTTCGGTGATCGGCAGATCCCCGATCTGGGGAACGTGATAATTGCGCAGCTGCGGATTGATCACCCGACCTTCTTCGATGACTATCTCCTCCGACAGCGCAGCACCGAGTGCTTGTCCCACACCGCCTTCCACTTGCCCTCGGAGTTGGGCCGGGTTCATGACGGTGCCGGCATCGGCGGCCTGAACCGACTGCAGGATCTTCACCCGGCCGGTATCCGTGTCGACGGCAACGCGAAAACCGTGAACATTGAACGAGACCGAGCGCGGTGTTCCGTCGTGGCGACCGTCAGCGGCGAGCGGGCCACCTTCGAGTAGCGTCGCGAAATCTAGGCAACCGTGGGATGTTTCGACACCGTCCGGCGAAAGATCGCCGACCTGAGCTCCGTGCCCGGTCACTCGTACAGCGCGGGTCAGTATCCGCTCGCGAAGGCGCTCGCAGGCGATCAGGAGAGCCTTTCCGGCAACAACCGTTCCTGTCGACCCGAATGCTCCGGTGTCGTATCCGCCGGCATCGGTGTCGGATTGAACAATCGTGATGCGATCGACTGTCGTCCGCAATTCGGTCGCCGCGATCTGTTGGTGAATCGTGGTGGTTCCGTTGCCGAATTCCGCAGTACCGATATTCACGACGTACCGACCGTCGGCCTCGAGTGCGACGGTGGTGTCGGAGAAGTGACCACGCGGCGGGATCGTCGCGATCATGGCAATTGCCATGCCCCGACCGATCTGCCAACGCGGCCCCGCCGGTGCAGTCTCTCCGCGTCCGCTCGACAGTGCCCTGTCGACGAGGTCGATGCACTGGTCCAGTCCGTAGCTGCCGAATTCGAGATCACCGTCTTCGACGTGCCAGTCGACAAAATCGTCTCCTGGAACGACGACATTTCGCCGCCGAAACTCGAAGGGGTCCATGCCGAGACGCTCCGCGAGCTGATCCATGGCCGACTCGACGGCGAAGATGATCTGACCGAGTCCATAACCACGGAAGGCCCCGGACGGAACGTTGTTCGTGTAAACCGCCTCGGCGTCGACGCGTTTGGTCGCAGCCCGATAGACCGCCATCGATTCGGCGCAACCGTGGAACATGACTCCGATCGAATGGTTCCCGTACGCCCCGGCGTCGGAAAGGACGTCGATGGCGAGCGCAGTGAGAGTGCCGTCGGCATCGGCGCCGGCACGTACCGAGACCCGCATCGGGTGCCGCGACGGTGCGAGGGTGAACTGATCGCTTCGACTGAATTCGTAGGTCACGGGTCTGCCGGTTCGCAGGACGGCCAGTGCGACCAGATCCTCGGTGAGTAGTTCCTGCTTCCCGCCGAAACCTCCGCCCACCCGCTTGGCGAACACGCGGATGCGGCCGCGGTCGAGGTCGAAGATGTGGGCCAACTCGTCGCGAACCAGAAACGGCACCTGCGTGCTACTTCTGATGACGAGGCGGTCATCCTCCTCGAGCCATCCCACTGCGCCGTGGGTTTCCAATGCCACGTGCTGGACCCGTGCGGTTTGCCAGGTGCCCTCGACGACGGCAGCCGCATCCTGCAGCGCGCGATCCAGGTCACCGACACCATCGTGAAGTGCTGCAACCACATTGCGGGAGGCCGCGGCGATCCGGGAACTCTCCTCTTTGTCACCGTGCAGGAGCGGAGCGCCGGGGGAGCGCGCACGTTCGGGTTCGAAAACCGCGTCGACGACCTCGTAATCCACCTCGATCAGGGCGAGGGCGCGCCAAGCCTGCTCAGGGGTTTCGGCGATGACCGCGGCGACGCGTTGGCCGCGGAAACGGAGAGTGCGATCGAACACCCGTGTGTCGTCGGGGTCGTCGTTGCGGTCCTCGTGCCGAGCAGTCGAGAACAACACGTCCGGACTGTCATGGAATGTGAGTACCGTGACGACGCCTGGCGCCGCTTCGGCTGCTGCCGTGTCTATCCGGGTGATGTGCGCGTGTGCGTGCGGACTCCCGAGCACCGCGGTGTGGAGCAGGCCGTTCGGCATCTCGCCCGGGGCGAAGTCCATCGTGAACTGCTCGGTACCCGTGACGATTCGAGTGGAAGCCGGTGCTGCGATCGAACGGCCTTGGGCTGAGCCCAACGCGGCAGTCTCGGTGTTGGCAGTACCAGCCAGGGCGTCACGAATCGATCTGTATCCAGTGCAGCGGCACAGGTTACCTTTCATCGAGCAGGCGAGATCGGTCTTCTGCTCCGGAGACAGTGCCGATACCGTGACCACCATTCCCGCTGTGCAAAAACCACATTGGAAGCCGCCCGCATCCACGAAGGCCTGTTGAGTGGGATGCAGGCTCTCCGGTGTACCGAGACCGGCAGCGGTGACAATCTCGCGGCCGTCGACGCGATGGGCTGGAAAGATGCACGAGTGGGTCGGGTGCCCGTCCACGAGCACCGAACACGCCCCGCAGTCCCCGGCGTCGCACCCCTTCTTGACGGAGTTCGTTCCATGCTCGCGGAGGAAGGTTCTCAGGCACTGCCCAGGGCGGGGTTGGTCGTCGCGGGGAACTCCGTCCACCGAGTACTTCATTCCAGCTCACCTCGGATTTCTTCGGCGAGGAGCGCAGCCATCGCCTGCCGCCATGGCGCAGTTCCGTGAACATCGGTGAAGTAGGCGTCCTCCGGAATCCTGGTGCGCAACGCATTCGCGAGTGCAGCGGTGTCGGGGAGCTTGTCGAATTTCAGAGCGTACGGACGGCGGGTGGCAGCGGTGACCGCTAGGGTGAAACCGTCGGCGCCGCACCGGCCGGCCACGGCGACAGCGGAGCGCCCGAGCGACGTCTGCGCCAGTTTCCGCATCGCGGTGCGTGCGGTCAGTGCGTGTGCGGGAATCCGGATACTGCGGATGATCTCGCCGGGACCGAGAATGTTGCGAGAATCGTCGATGACGAATTCGACTACGGGTAAAGAGTATTCGGTTCCGTCCGGGCGCCAGATCGTCAGATCGGCATCGAGGGCAGTGCACAGTGTCGTCATGGCACCGGCCGGGAAGGACAGTGCGATGTTGCCGCCGACTGTCGCGTATCGCAGGACTTTCCACGATGCGAGCAATGCATCGGCGCACTGCCGGAAGAGCGGTGCGGCGGTCCACGACGCGGGCAGTTCGGCGCGGCACAGTTCCTCGATCGTGCAGGTGGCCGCAATCTCGATACCGTGATCGCTGACCTCGACGGCTTCCCAGTCGAGGCCCGACAGGTCGACGAGCGTGGTCAGGTGTGGCTGCGGTTCCGAATACAGCCAGGTGCCACCGCCGATGAACCCGATTCCGGTTGATGCGCAGGGGATTTCGGCGCGACTCCGCGGCACCAGTACTTCGTCGACACTGTGCAGATCCATCGCGCCGTCACGCCTTTCCGAGGAGGTCGCGGTGTGCTCGTGCGACATCCGAGGCCACGACATCCTCGTCGACGGTGGTGACTCGGCCGTCGGCAATGATGATTCGACCGTTCACGAGCAGTAACTTCAGAGGGGGAGTCGAGCCGAGTACGAGCGCCGCCACCGGATCGGTGATGCCGGCATGCGCGATGGTGTCGAGTTTCCACACCGCCAGGTCGGCAAGTTTTCCGACCTCGATCGATCCGATCTCGCCCTCGCGGCCCAGAACTCGTGCGCCGCCGATCGTTCCTAATTCCAAGGCTTTTCGCACCGTCATCGTCTGCGGTCCGTCCTTCGCGCGAGCAAACAGAAGCGCATGACGAGACTCCTCGATCAGACTGCATGCTTCGTTGCTCGCCGCGCCGTCCACACCGAGGCCCACGGTGACCCCGCCGTTAACCAGATCGGCGGCACGGGCGATACCGGCTCCCAGGCGCGCATTGGAGGTCGGGCAGTGCGCCGCCGCAGTTCCGGTTCGCGCCATCGTCTCGATACCGGCATCGTCGAGATGGACTGCGTGGGCGTACCAGACGTCCGGGCCCACCCAACCGACGCGTTCCATGTATTCGACCGGCGTGCAACCGAAATGCTCTCGGCAGAAGCTCTCCTCGTCCAGGGTCTCGGCCAGATGCGTATGCATACGCACGACGTTTTCGCGGGCCAGCGTCGCGGACTCTCGGAGCAATGACTCCGTCACCGAGAAGGGTGAGCAGGGGGCTACCGCGATCTGCAGCATCGAACCGGGATTCGGGTCGTGCCAACGGTCGATCACCGACTGCGTGCCGGTCAGGATGTCGTCGAGTTTTTCCACGACGTGATCCGGTGGCAGGCCGCCGGAACTCTGGCCGAGATCCATCGACCCACGACACGGGTGGAATCGAAGGCCGACCTGCGCAGCGGCGGTGATTTCGGCCTCGAAAACGTCGCCGGCGTCGCGGGGAACGACGTACTGGTGGTCGGTGGTGGTCGTACATCCGGTTTTTGCCAACCACGTGAGGCCGCCGGTGGCCGCCACGTGGACGGCGTCGGCGTCGATACCCGCCCAGACGGGGTACAGCGTGGTCAGCCACTCGAAGAGTGTCGAGTCTGCTGCCAGGCCACGGGTGATCCATTGGTAGAGATGATGATGAGTGTTGACCAGACCGGGTGTGATCAGGCAACCGTTGCCGTCGATCACTTGCGCATTCGGGTGCACGGGGGCCTTTCCGGCCCCCACGTCGACGATCTTGTTGCCCGAGATCACGACGTAGCCGTCGGAGTGCTCGGAGCGGTCGCCGTCCATCGTGACGACATGGGCGCCCGCCACGACGAGTGTTGTCCCGAGAGCTGATTCGGTCACGACAACCAGCCGGCATAGGTGGTCCACGAGGGTCCCGCGTCTGGTGCGTCGGATCGACTGACCGCCGCTTGGATAAGGCCGTACGGACGATCCGCAGCGTGGAACACCTCGTTGTCGTTCTCCACTCCGAAGCGGCCGAGTGCATATTCGAAATGATGCTTGTTGGGGGCGGACAGTCGAACTTCCGCGATGATCGGGAATTCCTCGAGGATTGCCTTGCCGATGTGGAAGAGCGTCTGCTGCAGGGCAAGTGAATGTACCTGTGCGAACTGCTTGACGATCTGTGCCTTGATGCCCGCGTAGACCGATTCCCAGTCGACGTCGGTGGTGACGAATCGCCACTGGGCGACCAACGTCGTCGCCATGACGCGGTCGTCGGTCGGCTCCAGAATCGTGTACGGATCTTCGAGGAAACCCGAGAACTCACTACCGGTCGATTTGAGGATCACCAGGTCCTTCAAGCCGCCGATCACCCACGTCCCGGCATCGGCTGTCCCCGTATCGGAGATGGTGATCGACGCCGTTCGAACTTCCTGCCCCTTCCGAATCCAGGTGTAGTCGTGCTCGCTGCCGTCGACAACCGCACGCTCCCAGGCGTATTCCTCGATCTCGATCCGCGCGCCACTGACCGGTTCGATGTCGTCGACGAAATGGCGGGCGAGTTCGAGTCCGTACGTCTCGATCGAGATCAGACCCTTTTCCTTGGCATAGGAATAGGCCGTTTGCTTCTGCGTGTCGGTCGGCAGAACCTTCGACTGATCACCGGTGAGGTACGCGTCGGCAAAATCTCCACGCAGGCAGGTGGAGACGTTGATGTCGTGAATCTCGTGACGGGGGGTGTCTCGATAGATTCGGACTACCCGATTTTCCGCTTTGCCGTACTGGTGACCCGAGAGTTCGATCGATCCGCTCAACCGTTCGGCGCTTGTATTGCCGGTCGTGATGTTGCCGGTTGTGATGTTTTCGGTAGTCACGTGTTCAGCTCCCGCGATAGGTGGAATAAGCAAAGGGCGACAGCAACAATGGGACGTGATAGCCCCGTGCCGTGTCGTCCACCCGGAAGGTCACTGTCACTTCCGGGTAGAAGTTCTCTTGTCCGTTGGTCTCGAAATACGTTCCGGTGTCGAAAGTCAGGGTGTAGTGGCCGGCGGTCAGGCCGCCCGGAGCAAGTTCGGGGATGCGGCCGTCGGAATCGGTCTCGGCAGTGGTGATCGTGGCGCCGCCTCGGTCACGAAGTTCGACGCGAATCCCCGCCGCGGGATTGCCCGTCGTCGCGTCGAGAACGTGCGTGCTCAGGGACCTGCTCATGCTGCGCCTCCGGCGAGTGAATCGATCAGACGGGCAAGTCTGATCCGATTGATGGCGGCCAATTCAGTTCGAAGCACGGAACGCTCGGTCGCCGGGTCGTTTCGGAGACGACCTCGAAGGATGTCGAGGAGCTCCGTTCCAGATTTCCCCGACGCGCAGACCAGGTAAACATGGCCGAATTTGTCCTCGTACTCGGCGTTCTTCTGCCGAAGTTCCGCGAATATATCTTCTGTCGCGGACGAAACGCCCGACTGCTCCCGGATCGAGGACGCGCTCTCGGTTCGCTCGCCGATTCGCGGGTGGCCGGACAGTGCGTCGTCGATCTCGGATTCGGGAAGCTTGGCCAGCACCGCATCTGCCGTGTCGAACAGAGCCTTCAGATCGGCAAAGGGGCGCGACCCGGCGATTTGCTCTGCCCACATGGCGGAATGGCAACACTCGAGCAGGGCTGCGACTGCCTGGTGGTCACCGAGCGCGTCGAAGGCTCCGAGACCACTGGAATTCGTTGTAGGCATGTCCACAGGATTACTTGAGCATGTTACGGATCTGTAGCGCAGCAATTACGGGAGATGATGTGTCTCGATCTTGTTTCTCCGGCCGCCCTTTCCGGATCACACTTTCTTGGCGACCGATACATTCTCAGGTATGACCGACACTCCGAAGCTGTCTTCCGTCGTACCGTCCCTGGCGAACCTCCGAGACATCGGTGGCCCCGAATCGAGCTTCGGTGGCACCGTCCGCACCAGGAGCGTGTTTCGTTCCACGGACCTGGCATCGCTCAGTGCGGAGGGAGCACAGACCCTCGCCGATCTGGGAATCGTCACGATCTACGATCTGCGCACCGAATCCGAACGTGAGACGGCGCCGGACCTGACGCCGGAAGGTATCCGGGAACTCGGCCTGGACGTATTGGCGGACAAGCAGTATCGCGCCATTCCAGCTCAGATGCAGCAGATGATCGCCGACCCGGCATTCGCTGCCGAAGCGTTGGGCAGCGGCCAGGCACTCGAATACTTCCAGGGAAGCTACCGCGATTTCGTGACCTTGCCGAGTGCGGTCGCGTCGTACCGGCAACTATTCGTCGACTTGGCGCAGCCGTCCAGCTCGCCGGCTCTCGTTCACTGCACCACGGGCAAGGATCGCACGGGTTGGGCAGCGGCCGCGTTACTGCTGTTCCTGGGTGCCTCCGAGGACGCGGTCTTCGCGGACTACCTCGAAACCAACAAGATTCTGTTGCCGATGTTCGCGCCACTCCTCGAACGATTCGAGGCGAAGGGTATCGACCCGACTCTGCTCGAAGGTGTCCTCGGTGTCAGGCGCGAGTACCTGGAGGCGTCGATGGCAGAGCTCGAGCAGGTCCACGGATCGATCGAGGCGTACTTCGCTGACGGCCTGAAGATCGACGCGTCGACCCAGGACCAATTGCGGAGCAACCTGCTCAGCTGATCAGGACCTGCTCGGCTCGTCGTCGCGGGCCGTTCGACGCCGCATCACGAGGCTGACGATACCGATCCCGATGGCAATGCCGAGCAGGTCGGCGGTGCCGTCCCATATCGAACCCGAACGCGAAATGGGCAGCGCTGCTTGAAGAACCTCGGATGTCGCGGCAAAGATCACCAGCCACACCGCCGTGAGCCACGCCGGGATCCGGGCGTGCAGCGAGGTGATCGCCAACACCACGAACATCAACGTGTGGGTGATCTTGTCGGTGTTCTCCGGGCTCGACGGCACGGTGGAGCCCGGAGAGAACAACATGATCAGGGCAATGACCACGGCTATCGCCAGCGGCCAGTATCGGTTGTTCTTCAATTCGTCTGCCCCTCGACGACAACGAGTCCGAGTGCACCCTCTGCGAACCTCGTGACAGCCTCGGCAGCTGTCGAGAGTGCCTCGGTGTGCCCGTCGCGGGCCCAGCCGGTGAGCAGAGCGGTGGAGTCGAGAGGCGTCAGAACGACCTCGGCGAGAAGCTCACCGGTGTTGGGTTGGCACACGGCCCAGGAGTAGACGCTGTTTTCATTCCACTGAACGCTCCGCTGACTCACGTACTCGGGGTCGGTGATACCGCCGTCGGCAAGCGCTGGGCGGTCGTCCACACGCTCGTCTGCGCGCAATGCCCGCAGATACCAGCCACCTGCGTTGATCTCGATCGGCTCCATCAGTCGGAGTCCCGCTCGCGGCGGCGCTTGGCTTTGCGTTCCCTGTCGGTGCCGAACAGCAGCGCACCGGCAAGGGGAATGGCGAGGAACCACAACCAGGTACCGGTGACGAAGAACAGGATCACCGCGAGAATCGGGATGACGGCCATGATCCGTCCGGACCAGTCGGGGTTGAACCCTCGCTCCGCCGGTGCGTCGGGAGGCGTCACCATCGACAGGGGAGCGGTGCCGGGGGCTTGATAGTTGCCCGGTAGATCGGCGAACACCGGAACGAGTTCACTGCGAGTTGTTGCGGCACTGACGATTCCGCTTCTCTCGTCGAATTCCGTGACGGTGAGGCGCCCTGCAGCGAAATGCTCGCTCAGGAGATCGAGTGCCTGCTCGCGTTCTGCAGTGCCGATGCGAATGTCGGGGACGTCAGCCATCGTTACAGCCTACTCAAACGACTGTGCGCCTTTCCGGTAGTGGGGACTACCGGAAAGGCGCACGGGGCCGGAGGCCCTACTTCAGTTCTGCGAGAACCGTTCCCTGCGTGATTGCTGCACCCGGCTCGACGGACAGTCCGGTGACGACACCGGCCTTGTGCGCGTTGACGGGGTTTTCCATCTTCATGGCTTCGAGAACCGCGATCAGATCGCCTTCGGCAACTTCCTGGCCTTCGGTCACTGCGACCTTCACGACGGTGCCCTGCATCGGAGCGGTGACAGCGTCACCCGATGCTGCACCTCCGCCGGCGCCGCCGCGCTTGCGCGCCTTCGGCTTCTTGCGGATCGCACCGGAGGCAGCGCCGCCGCCGTTGCCGAGCGAGAACTGGCCCGGGAGGGAGACCTCGACGCGACGTCCACCGACCTCGACGACGACGTTCTGACGCGGCAGAGCCTCGTCCTCGTCGTCGGCCGGGGCACCGGAACCGGCGTACGGCTCGATGGTGTTTTCCCAGTCGGTTTCGATCCACTTGGTGTAGATGTCGAACTTCTCGCCGTCACCGACGAATGCCGGGTTCTCGACGATGTGGCGGTGGAACGGGAGGACGGTCGCGAGGCCGTCGATCTCGAACTCGGCCAGGGCGCGCGATGCCCGCTGGAGGGCTTCTTCGCGGGTCGCTCCGGTGACGATGAGCTTGGCGAGCATGGAGTCGAACTGTCCACCGATGACGTCGCCGGCGACGACACCGGAATCGACGCGAACGCCGGGGCCTGTGGGCTCGCGGTAGACGGAGACCGGACCGGGGGCAGGCATGAAGCCGCGACCGGCGTCTTCACCGTTGATGCGGAACTCGAAGGAGTGTCCACGCGGGGTGGGATCTTCCTTGATGGAGAGTTCTTCGCCGTTGGCGATGAGGAACTGCTGACGCACGAGGTCGATGCCCGCGGTCTCTTCCGTCACGGGGTGCTCGACCTGCAGGCGGGTGTTGACCTCGAGGAAGGAAATGGTGTCGCCCTGAACCAGGTACTCGACCGTTCCGGCTCCGTAGTAGCCGGCTTCCTTGCAGATGGCCTTCGCGGACGCGTGGATGCGTGCACGCTGGTCGTCCGTCAGGAAGGGGGCCGGAGCCTCTTCGACGAGCTTCTGGAAGCGACGCTGCAGCGAGCAGTCGCGGGTACCGGCGACGACGACGTTGCCGTGCTGGTCGGCGATGACCTGAGCCTCGACGTGGCGGGCCTTGTCGAGGTACTGCTCGACGAAGCACTCGCCGCGACCGAAGGCTGCGATGGCCTCACGGGTTGCCGACTCGAACAGCTCGGGGATTTCCTCGATGGTCTGCGCGACCTTCATGCCGCGCCCACCGCCGCCGAAGGCAGCCTTGATCGCAACCGGTACGCCGTATTCCTTGGCGAATGCCACGACCTCGTCGGCGCCCTTGACGGGATCCTTGGTGCCGGCCGCCATCGGTGCCTTCGCACGCTCCGCGATGTGGCGAGCGGTGACCTTGTCGCCGAGGTCGCGGATGGACTGCGGCGAGGGACCGATCCAGATCAGGTTCGCGTCGATGACCGCCTGGGCGAAGTCGGCGTTCTCGGAGAGGAAACCGTAGCCGGGGTGGATGGCGTCGGCGCCGGATTTCTTGGCTGCGTCGAGGATCTTGTCGAACACGAGGTAGGACTCGGCGGACGTCTGTCCACCGAGGGCGAATGCCTCGTCTGCGAGCTTCACGAACTGCGCTTCTGCATCGGGCTCGGCGTAGACGGCAACGCTGCCGTAGCCGGCATCCTTGGCCGCCCGGATGACCCGTACCGCGATTTCACCGCGGTTCGCGACAAGCACCTTCGTAATGTGCGCGCTGGCATGACTGGGCACTGAGCCTCCTGTGGTTCGCATAGTCTGTCTCCGCGGTGTATTCCTCTGGGATTTCACCATCGGGGGATTGGCATCACTTCGGAGTGTATGCATCGCTTCGGCGCTGGTTGTAACCGGATCGCTAAAGCCCACTCCGGCTTAGGAAACGGTTTCGAAAACTACCGATGAGTAGCTGTCGGAGGTGCCGGTGTCCGGTTCGGTGACGATTTCTTCGACGATCCGGCGCAGTGCGGCCACGTAGGCGTGGACCGCGGCATTCGCCGTCTCGTTGCCTGGGTACCTGACTGCGAGGTTGAGGCCCTGGGGTGTGCGGTTGATCCAGATGTAGACGTCGTGCGTGTATGCCTTGCTTCGGAGTGCTCTAGCGTTCCATTCGGGCCACTGTGCGGCCTCGGGTACAAAGCGAACGTCCATGTAGGACACCACGAATCGCGGTCGGATGGGCGTTCCGAGGTGCTCGCCGATCCGATCGAACGGGACAGCGGCGGCAGGCTTGACCGAAGCGATCGAGTCGGCGGCGCGCTTCGCGAGGTCGCCGAACGAACAGTCCGATCCGACCACGAACTCGACCGGGCACAGTCCGACGAACCAACCGAGCGCCCCCGCCCACTCCTGAGCGCTGCGGGTGTGGACCGGCGTCACGACCTCGAATCGATCGGCCGCCGCGACTTCACGACCCACGGCGGCAAGACCACCGAGAAGTCCGGCGAAATACCCGACACCGGCGGCTGCGCACGTCGAACTGAAGGCCTTTGACTGGTCGGCGTCGAGCAGCCAGGTCGACAGGCCGTTCTGAGAATCGGGTCCACGTTCACCGATCGGTAGCGGGAACTGGGGTAATCCGTCCGTGTCGAGAGCCCTACGCCAGATCTCGACCGCAGCCTTCTCGGCTTCCATGTCGGTCATCTGCTCGCGCTCGACGGCACCGAAATCGACGTAACTGCCCACCGGAAACAGATTTGCAGCACTACCGGTCGAGGCCTCGCGGTACAGCGCACCGATCTCGTGGGCGACCAGGACGATCGAGAAACCGTCGATGATCGAGTGATCCGCCGCGAAGAACACGGTGAACGGACCGTCGCCACCGCGTGGCGTCAACGTCGCGAAGACGTACGACGGCCAACTGTGCGGGGACGCGTAATCGTCGAACAAGCGGTGAAGGTGATCGAAGTTGTCCTGGCTGGACGCGTCGTAGCCGTGGCTGACGACGCCGATGTCGATTCCGCCAATCGGGACGGTGTGCCGGGTGATCTCGCCACTCGACGGCTCGAGGACGGTATGCGAGCGCAGAACTTCGTGGCGATCGATCCACCGGCCGAGAGCGGCTCGGAACGCATCGACGTCGAGTGGACCGGAAATCTCGAAAGCTGTTCCCAGCCAAGACTTGTCGCCTGCGCCTGCAGCGGAACGGCTGAGATGTGCCTCGTGAATGTAGGAGACGGGCCGCGGATCCGGAACCCAGGGCCCGGTTGCGCACGGCAACCATTCGACGAGTGCGCCGGCCGGAATCGCATAGTCGGCCAGTTCGGTGAACTCCATGTTTTCAGCCCCGCAAGTGCCGCTTGATGCGCGCGAGCATGGCCGACATTCCGCGCAGACGGAGCGGGCTCACAGCTTCTGCGAGACCGAGCGCCGAATAGAAGTCGTCGGGTACACCGAGGATCTCGTCGGCGCTGTGACCGTCGAGCCCCTGCGCGAGGATCGATGCGAAGCCGCGCGTAGTGGGAGCCTCGGGGGGAGCGCTGAAGTACAGGCGGACGTTGTCGCGGTCCGAATCGTCGACCGAGAGGAACAGTGGCGACTGACATTCGGGGACCGGCTCCATCGCGCTCTGCTCGAGCTCCGCCGGCAACGGCGGTAGTTCTCGGCTGAACTCGAGAAGAAGGGTGAGCTTGTCCGAGGCGCCGACGGCTGCGAAGTCGTCGACGATCTCGGCCAGAGCCGAAGGAAGAGCGTTCATGACGCCGATACGGAGGAAGGAACTGCGCCGGGCTCTTCGCCCTGGACGATCGGGACGCGCACTGCATTACCCCACTCGGTCCAGGAACCGTCGTAGTTACGAACGTTCGGGTAGCCGAGAAGATGGGTCAACACGAACCAGGTGTGGCTGGAACGCTCACCGATGCGGCAGTACGCGACGATGCTGTCCTCGGCCGACAGATCGCCGTAGATCTCGCCGAGTTCGGTGCGAGTGCGGAAGCGGCTGTCCGGTGCCGCTGCCTTCGCCCACGGGATGCTGAGAGCGCTGGGGATGTGTCCGCCGCGCAACGCACCCTCTTCGGGGTAGTCGGGCATGTGGGTTCGCTCGCCGGTGTACTCCTGCGGAGATCGAACGTCGATGAGCGGTCCGTCGCCCAAGTGTGCGAGAACGTCGTCCTTGAATGCGCGGATGGGAGCGTCGTTGCGCTCGACGACCGGGTAATCGGTTGACGTGATGTCGGGAACGTCGAAAGCGGTGTCGCGGTTCTCGGCGATCCATGCGTCGCGGCCACCGTCGAGAAGACGGACGTCCTCGTGGCCGAACAGTGTGAAGACCCACAGTGCGTAGGCGGCCCACCAGTTGCTCTTGTCGCCGTAGATGACCACGGTGTCGTCGCGGCTGATGCCCTTGCGGTTCATCAACTCTGCGAACTTCGCACCGTCGATGTAGTCGCGGGTGACCGGATCGTTGAGGTCGAGATGCCAGTCGATCTTCACTGCTCCGGGAATATGGCCGACGTCGTACAACAACACGTCTTCATCGGATTCGACGACCTTGAGGCCCGGCGTACCGAGATTCGCCGAGAGCCATTCCGTCGAGACCAACCGGTCGGGATGCGCGAACTCGGCAAACGCGGTTGAGGGATCGGGGGCAACGGGCACGGGCGTACTCCTGAAGACGAATCGTTCGGTTCGAACACGGACTTGATCGATTCTATGCGCTGTGCGCAAGGTGAGACGCCCGGAAGCAGGTTCTGCCTGCTCGTACCCGTTGCCGATACTAAATTCTCGGTGTTCCTGCTCCGACGCTCGAATCTCTCAATTGTTCGGTGACACTTCCGATCGGGGTTACACCCCGGGCGCAGACCTCTCTCAGAATCCGGTCGAGTTCGGTGAGGAAATTCACCATGGTTTCGTTTGCCGTCTTCGTGTCCGGGAAGCGCGAACGCAGCGAGAGACCACGGTTCGTTCGCGAAATCCAGAACTGGGCATCGTCGGCGACCGTCACGTTGCTGATGTGATGAGCGTTGAGGAGATCGTGATCGTCGGTGCCGGGCAGTTTGCGGTAATCGATGTACGACACCATGAAGACGTCGGTGCGCGTGCGTCGAATCTTGTCGCCCAAAGCATCTCGGACCTGAGCCATGGTGACGCCCTCGAGCGTCAACGCAACTCGGAACGACGCGTGCGTATGCGCAAGGGAGGCACCGAAATCCGCATCGGGAGTGATCTGCACCGTGATCGGCGCACTTGTGGTGAGCCAACCGATCGCGTCGGCCCATCGCGGATCTTTGCGGATGTGCAGTGGGAATTGCAGGGGAAGCGTCGACTGTCCGGTGTACGAGTGAACGAAAAGGCCCATCGCAGTGAGGATTCCGGTGAACACGCTACCACCGGCGGAAAGGCAGATCTCGTCAAACGTCGCCGTCAGTTCCTCGTCGAGCAGCACGCGCACATCGGCGCCCTGCGGCGCGGGCTTTCCTCCCTCGACGCCGAGATCCAAGGGGAAACTCGGCGAAGTACCACCGCAGATCTCGTAGAACCTTGCCCACTCCCGGATTCGAGGGTCGTTATCGACGGGAAGTAGAGCGTCGGCCTCCAGTTCGCAGTACCGCACGAAACTTCCCGGGTCACCCAGTCGGCTCATCACTGCGTCGACGGCCTCGTGGTCGGTCAGTTCGGGTATGGCGATCAGTCCCTCGTAGATCTGTCGCAGTTCCCCGAGAGCGATGACCAACGAGTAGCCGTCGACGAGTGTGTGATCGAAGGCGCTCAGGACCGTGTAGTGCTCTTCGCGTTCGACCGTGGCAAACGTGTAGGCGGGGAAGGTCAGTGGATCGCATACCGTCGTGAATCGCTTCTTGAGGTGCGCTCGGAGGTCTTCGGTCGAATCGAACTTCAGAGGTTCCGAAGTCTCGATGTGTGTGCCGTCGGGATCGAGTCCCATTCGCGTGGTAGTGAACTCGCCCACCTCGAATCCCGTGTGCAGAGTGTCATGGCGACTGATGAACAGACGCAGCGCGAGATCGAGTGCAGGCCGATTCAGTTCTCCGGGAAGGTCGAATGCGGCTGCCATCCACACACTCCGGCCCATGCCGTGTGTTCGCGCAGTCTCGAGATGAAAGTGCTGGTTGTACGACGGTGGTACTTCCGACTCGGTGACGGCGCCGTCCGCGGGTTGGAGCGACCATTCGGTGACGATTCCGGGCTCGAGTCCGTATCGATCGATCGAGGTGACATGCATCAGGACACTCCCTCTGGTGCAGAGAACGAGTAATCACCCTGAGCTGCAACAGTTTTGATGATGTTGGAGACGTGCTCCGCGAAGCGGGTGGCCGACTCGTGGGCAATGGGGGTGTCAGGGTGTGACACGGCGATCCACGTACCGGTGTGCATCCGGTTGATCCACATCGACGCGATCTGAGTCTCTTTGCCGCCGACGATTCCCGTTGCCTTCGTCTCGACGTAACTGTATGGATCCGGCATTCGTCGACCGTCGATGTACGACACGATCGGCGGCGGGGTGAGCGTCTTCGACAGTCCGCCGGGAGCGGAATCCGAGTCGGCCAAGCTCGACAGAACCAGGTCGATGACTTGCTGCACAGAGACATCGAGCAGTGCCTTGCCGTCGTGGTAACCCTGCTGCCCGACTTTCGCCAACTCGGTGAAACGTCGTTTGTCGTCGACGTCGATGCCGACGGGGATCAGATTGATGTACCAGCCCTGCGCAAACGAGTCGGCCTCGGTTCGCGTGCTGACCGGCGAGAGAGCGATGTACTTGTCGCGCCCGGCCAGTTCGAATTCCGCGATCGCGAGGGCGGCGAAGATCCCACCGATGAAGTTGGCGCCGTTGGCTTTACAGATCGCACCGAATTTTTCGCATTCGGTGTCGTCGGCCAAGTCGAAGCGTGAACCGATGGCCGGTTTGGGGGCGTCGTCGGCGCCGAGCGGGAGGGGAAATCCGGGGAATGAGCCCCCGCTGCGCATGAGGTAGCCGAGCCACTGATGCACTGCGGGTGACTGCATCGTCAGTTCGGTTGTTCGCGCGCGCTCGACACGACCGAACTGTGCGTAACTTCCCGCGGGGCCTAGCTCGGGCTGTGACCCGGTCGTTTCCGCTGCGTACAGCTGACGCAATTCTGCGTACATCAGGACCATCGAGTTCATGTCCGAATGGGCATGGTCGACGGCGTGAAACAAGGTGAAACTCGGCTTGGCTTCCGGGTCGGTGTGATCGTGCTCGACGGCGCCGAAAACGAATGCCGGCCACTGCAGCGCGCTGGTTTCCGTGGCGAACTTGGTGGCGACGAGCGCGCGGATCGCCTCGGATTCGGAGACGTCGTCGCCGATGCGGTACTCGAGTTCGATGCTCTCCACCGGCACGACGTGTCGACGGACCTCGAACGAGGTGTCCGCTGCGTCGGTGGTGGCCTCGTCGAAGGAGAACCAGCTGTGGAGTGTGTCGTGGCGTCGGACGTAGCGCTGCAGGGCTCGCGTCATGGCGTCGCGGTCGAGGGTTCCGGCGAAATCGAAGGCGATACCGATCCACGGAGACTGAGGATCGCCCTTTTCTGCGGTGACGCGGGCGCGTCGCAGGTGGCGATCCTGCATCGTGGTCGGGGGTAGTTCTCGGTCGATCTCGGCTTCGGCGGCTCGCTGAGCGGAAGCATGCGTGACGCCCCATTCGATTACCCGTCCAGGAAGCGGGTGCCAATGGGTGATCAAGTTCAGATCCATCGAGTAGAACTCCTGCGTGTGTCGTCGAGAAGCCTGCTCTGAAAATGGGCAGACGACGAACTATCCCATCTGCGGGACTGAATTGTCAGAAATACTGCAATCTAAACAGGAACAGGTTCTAGAAGTTTGTGTCGATTAGGATCATTCGGTGCTTCCAGACCCTTTAGGTGACGCTGTCGGCGCCGACCACAAGGGCGGACGGCGATCCACTTCTCTGACGCCCTGGCTCGGTTTGGCCACGAGTCTGGCGGCCGCGTTCATGCAGTTGCTCGACGCAACCATCGTCAATGTTGCGCTTCCGAGCATCGCCGTGGATCTTCAAGCCGGCGTATCGGCGCAGTTGCTCATGGTCAGCGTGTACATCCTGGCCTTCGCGTGTTCCTTGATCACCGCGGCCCGGCTTGGGGACCTGTTCGGTCGCAGAGTTGTATTTCTGACCGCCCTGTCCGTATTCGTCGCTGCCTCGTTGCTGTGCGGGCTCGCTCAGAGTGCGACGATGTTGATCGTCTTCCGCGGCCTGCAAGGGCTGGCGGCGGGTGCGATGTCCGCGCAGACATTTGCCATCATCTCGGGTCTGTTCCCGAAGGCCAGGCATCCGCGGGTGTTCGGGATCTACGGCGCGACGATAGGGCTGGCAACGGTCAGTGGACCCCTGGTCGGCGGACTGCTGATCGAATGGAATCTGTTCGACTGGGGTTGGCGCCTGATCTTTTTTGTCAACGTCCCCATCGGTATCGCGGCCTTGATTCTCGGGTTCTTCCATCTCGTCGATGCTCGCGCGGAGCATGTGCGCTCACTCGACCTGATCGGTGCTGCGCTGTCGTCGCTGGCGCTGTTCCTGCTGATCCTTCCCCTGGCCGAGGGGAGGGCGCGTGGATGGCCTGCAGGGCTGGTGGTGATGCTCGCGATGTCTGTGCCGGTGGCATTGGCTTTTGTGCTCTACGAATCGCGTCTGGGGAAACGAGGCGGCGATCCCGTCCTTCGTCTCGAGCTTTTCCGCGACCGAGCCTTTGCCATCGGTGCGATTCTTGCGTTCGTGTTCTTCGGGACCTTGACTTCGCTGATCTTCACCATCAGCCTCACGCTTCAGTTCGGATTCGGATTCTCCGCGCTGAGAGCGGGCGTGATGACGCTGCCGTGGGCCGTCGGGATGGGTGTGGCGGCGGTACTCTCATCGGCGGTGTACCGGATGCTCGGAAACCGTGTCCTGATTCTGGGAATGGTAGTTTTTGCCGGCTCGTTGATCGCGTTGTCCGTCATCCTCGAACGCGAGGGAACTGATCCACGCTGGCTGGCGCTCGCCGGGCCACTGCTTCTCGGAGGCGCTGGGTTAGGACTGTTCGTGGCACCTCTGCAAACCGCGATCCTCGCGACGGTCGAGCCTGCACACGCAGGTTCGGTGTCCGGGCTTCTCCCGACCGTTCAGCAAGTCGGTAGCTCCATCGGACTGGCATTGATCGGCGTGGTGTTCTTCTCGCTCGTGGCAGGGCAGGCGCCGCAAGCGGTGCAGGGGGAGCGGCCTGAATACGTTGCGCACCTCGAAGCGGCCGGCGTAGGCCCGGGCCTCGTCGACATCGCAGAAAAGGCATTTGTCGATTGTGCGACAAGTCAATTGGCATCGGGAACGCCGATGGAGGTGGCGCCGCAATGTCGCGACGGCTCCGCTGGTGTCGGGGGTCAATCCGTTCAGGTGGCAGTTGATGCGGCGTACGCATCCACTCGGGCCGCTGCCGGCGAAGCATTTCTCGAAGCTCAGCGCCGTGTACTCGCGATCATCGCAGCAATTGCGCTCGGCATCGGGTTGGCGTCGACTGCCCTGCCTCGGGTCAATTCGCCAGTCTGAGAGTTACCCTTGACTCGAACGGGTGTTCGAGTATTGTTGGGGGTGGGGATCGGGGGATTCTGTGAGTGTCGTGTTGTCGGATGTGGTGTCTGGTTCTGCGGTGGGGTTGCGTGGTCGTCTGTGGCGGTTGTCTGCTGCTGAGTTGCGAGAGGCTGCGGTGTCGGCGAGTGCGGAGATTCTGCGTCTGGAAGCCGTGCGGGTGGCAGTGGTGGACGAACTGTCGATGCGCCCGGATGATCAGGTGATCGCCAGCCGCGGTGTCGGTTCGTGGTTGGCGGCGAACACGATGCTGCAGGTTCGGGACGGGAAGAAGATCGCCGCGCTGGGTGCGGCGTTGCGGCCGTTTCCGGCAGTGGCAGCGGGATTCGATTGTGGGGATTGCTCGTTCGATCACGCCGTGTTGATTGTGGCGTTCTGTGAGTCGCCGCCGAAGGGGATGCCGGAGGAGGCATTACCGAAGTGCATCGATTTGTTGTTGGCTGCCGCCTCGGGAGTGGAAGCGACGACAACGAAGGTGCGGAACGTTATCGCGACGTTGGAGCGGTTGTTCGAATCCGATGAGATTCCGCCCGCCGAAGATGTCGATCGTAACGAGCTCCGGATCGCCTCGACCTTGAACGGTCGGGTGGTGGTCCGCGGTGATTTCGACGCCCTCACCGGCGAAATGCTGCTGTCGGCGTTGTCGAATCTGACGATGCCCACCCCAGCGCCGGACGGAACCCCGGATGCCCGGTCCGCGGCGAAGCGGACCGCGGACGGGTTCACCGAACTGATCCGCCGCTACCTCGACTGCGCCAAAACCGGTACCGATGGTGGGCAGCGTCCGCATGACAACGTGCACATCAATGCTCGTGATTTGGCTGAGCACCGGGACTGCGCCGCCGCGCCTTCTGCTACTGATGTGGACGACGAAGGCTCACACGATCTGGACCTGTCAGATCTCGACGTCGGGCACATGCCATGGCTGGGACCACTGTCGGTCTCGCAGACCAGGCTTCTGGGGTGTGATTGTTTCCTGTCGACGGTGTTGCTGGACGATCATGGCGCACCGCTCGATGCGAAACCCGGAAAACGGTTGGTCACCGCCGAACAACGAGTCGCGTTGATTGCCCGAGACAAGGGCTGTGCGTTCCCGGGTTGTTCGTGTGTTCCGGCGTGGACTGATGCGCACCACATTAGGCACTGGGCTAACGGCGGCCCGACGGTGATGAACAACCTTGTCCTGCTGTGCCGTTCACATCACCGGCTGATGCACCGGAAATTGGGGTTCGTCGGGAGATGGGAAATCCGGATCGGTGTCGACAACAAACCGTGGTTCATTCCGCCGCCCTCGATCGACCCCGGGCAGCACCCGCGTCCGGCGAACACCACCTTCAAAACCTGAAGGCGCAAACCTCTTTGGAGACAACAGAAACGACCAGCTTTGCATCGGCATGGACCCGATGCGGGGCTGGTCGTCGTGCTTGGAGAAAACGCGTCAGAAGATGCTCTGAGTGCGCCAGAGATCCGAGACGGAAACCCCAACGCGCTCGAGAAGTGTTCGCACCAAAGGTAATCCGATGCCGATGACACTCGAGGGATCACCCTCGATCCTCTCCACGAACCAGCCCCCGAGACTGTCGAGGGTGAATGCTCCGGCAACTTGGAGCGGCTCGCCCGTTGCCAGGTATGCCTCGAGATCCTCGGTGGAAGGTTGCGCAAAATGAACGACCGTTGCGCTGTGATCCGAGGCCATGCGAACGATGCGGCCGTCGGCCACGCGCAGGACACAGTGCCCGGTCAAGAGGGTGGCGCTGCGACCGGCCATTGCCGCCCATCGCTTTCGGGCGATATCGACGCTGCCCGGCTTACCTTGAAGCTGCCCGTCGATCAGGAGCATCGAATCGCACCCTACAACCACGACGTCGGTTAGATTGTCGGCGGCGAGGCCGGGGACGATTTCGGCGGCCTTGGCTTCGGCCAACACCGTCACGACTTTTTCGGGAGCGGCGTCGGGGCCTAGGTTGTCGGCAATCTTGTCCTCGTCGACACCGGAGACACGGACAAGCGGCGAAACCCCGGCCGCCCGCAGAACTGCGAGGCGAGCCGGGGACGCTGAAGCTAGAACCAGTTGAGTCACGTCAGCAGATACTGATTGTCAGCTGCGACGGATCGCGGGGTTCAGGTACGCGTACGGCGAGAACGGCGCACGCGTGCGGTGGAACTGAGTCGGGTCGCCCCAGGTCTCCGCCGGAACATTGGACTCGGGAGCCTGACCGCTGCCGGCAGCTGCAGCGAGCACACTGACCAGTGCCGCAATCTCGACGTCCGTGGGTGAACCCTTGACGATCTTGATGACCGACGCGTCGGATGTCGACGTCTCGGTCAGCTCGGTGAGCGAGACGTCCGTCGCGCTTCCCTCGACGACTGCACCGTTGGTCGGTGCAGTCTCCGCCAGTGCGACATCTTCGCTGAGAATGTCCTCGGTGGTTGCGGTCATAGGGGAATGTTCCCATGCTTCTTGGGCGGAAGGGAAACGGCCTTGCGCTCGAGCAGTCGCAATGCGGAGACGATTTGTCCGCGGGTGTGCGACGGGGGAATGACTGCGTCGACGTATCCGCGCTCAGCGGCGACGTACGGGTTGACGAGTGTGTCCTCGTACTCGTTCTGCAGCTTGAGGCGCAGTGCATCGACGTCTTCGCCGTTCTTGGCGGCTTCGAGAAGCTGCTTGCGGTAGACGAATCCGACTGCCCCGGATGCACCCATGACGGCGATCTGAGCGGTGGGCCATGCCAGGTTGACGTCGGCCCCCATGTGCTTGGAGCCCATGACGTCGTACGCTCCGCCGTAAGCCTTGCGGGTGATGACCGTGATCTTGCCGACCGTTGCTTCGCCGTACGCGTAGAGGAGCTTCGCGCCGCGGCGGATGATGCCGTTGTATTCCTGCTCGGTTCCGGGGAGGAAGCCGGGAACGTCGACGAGGGTGATGATCGGGACGTTGAACGCGTCGCAGGTGCGCACGAAGCGAGCGGCCTTCTCGGAAGCGTCGATGTCGAGGCAGCCCGCGAACTGGGTGGGCTGGTTGGCGACGATGCCGACCGAGCGTCCGTCGACGCGCCCGAAACCGACGATGATGTTCATCGCGCGCTCGGCCTGGACCTCGAGGAACTCGTCGTCGTCGAGGATGCGACGGATGACCTCGTGCATGTCGTACGGCTGGTTGGCCGAATCCGGGATGAGGGTGTCGAGTTCGATGTCCTCGGCGGTCAGGCTGTCTTCGATCGAACCGACGATCGGGTCGGTGATCTCGCCGCGGGGAGCGGCTGCCTGGTTGTTGGACGGCAGGTAGCTGAGTAGGTCCTTGACGTAGTCGAGTGCGTCCTGCTCGCCGGAAGCGACGTAGTGGGCGACACCGGACTTGACCATGTGGGTGCGAGCACCGCCGAGGTCTTCCATCGTGACGTCTTCACCGGTGACCGTCTTGATGACGTCGGGGCCGGTGACGAACATCTGGGAGGTCTCGTCGACCATGACGACGAAGTCGGTCAGCGCGGGGGAGTAGACGTGGCCGCCGGCGGCGGGTCCCATGATCAGTGAGATCTGGGGGATGACACCCGAGGCCTGGACGTTGCGGTGGAAGATCTCGCCGTAGAGGCCGAGCGAGACGACGCCTTCCTGGATGCGCGCGCCTGCACCTTCGTTGATGCCGACGAGGGGGCGACCGGTGCGGATCGCGAGGTCCATGACCTTGACGATCTTCTCACCGTAGATTTCGCCGAGCGATCCGCCGAAGACGGTGGCGTCCTGTGAGAAGACACAGACGTCGCGGCCGTCGATGGTGCCGTAACCGGTGACGACGCCGTCGCCGACCGGGCGGTTGTCAGCGAGACCGAAGTTCACACTTCGGTGCCGTGCCAGTGCGTCGAGTTCGACGAAGGAGCCCTCGTCGAGGAGGGCGGTGATGCGCTCGCGGGCGGTCAGCTTGCCTTTGGCGTGCACCTTGTCGATGGCGGCTTCGCCGCTCGGTGCCTGCGCCTGGGCTTGGCGATTCCGCAGGTCCGCGAGCTTTCCCGCGGTCGTGTGGATATCGGGTGCGGCCGCCGCCTCCGGCGCGTTCGGCTCTTGGACAGTGGTCATGGACGTGAGCTTAACGAGAGTGCGTGGGGGGCTTCGAAGGCAGGTCCGATTGTCGCTGTCTTGCAGGCTCAAGCTACTGACCAGTACATTCTCGCTGTCGTCATAGGCTGGGGCTATGTGGACCGACTTGAACCGACCGCCCCTCGACGGCAATGCCCTACGACGCGCACTCGTGCGCAGTGACAACGACGACTCGCGCGTTTTCTGGAACCGCCTCGACGTGGTCGAGGAGACCGGCTCGACGAACGCGGATCTCCTTGCGCGAGCGGCAGATCCGGATGCCGACCGTCATGTTCTGATCGCCGAATATCAGGCGAGTGCGCGCGGCCGTCATTCGCGCACTTGGGTGAGTCCTCCGCAAGCGCAGATCTCGATGTCGGTTCTGTTGTCGATGCCCGGAATGAATCTCGCAGACATGGGCTGGCTGCCGCTGCTGTCGGGAATTGCGGTCGTCGACGCACTGCGCAACGTGGCAGAGGTGCCCGCAGAACTCAAGTGGCCGAACGACGTTCTGATCGGTGACAAGAAGGTGGCCGGAATTCTGGCCGAGGTGGCAAGGACGGCGCCCGATCCCGCGGTGGTGGTGGGCATCGGACTGAACGTGAGCTTGGGTGTCGAGGAGCTGCCCGTCCCGACCGCCACATCGCTCCTGATCGAAGAAGCATCGACCGTCGACCGTGACACCCTCGTTCGAGCAATCGCCCGCGAGTTGGCGACTCAATTCCGTGCTTGGGAATCATCGAAATGGGATACATCTGAGTTGGCTGCCGAGTACCGGCAGCGCTGCGGGACGCTGGGTAAACGAGTCCGCGCGGTTTTGCCGGGCGACAAGGAGGTGTTCGGTATCGCGACCGACGTCGACACTTCCGGTCGCGTCGTCATCGAAATCGAGGGAGCAGAAGGAGAGAGCCTTGCGGTCGCAGCTGGTGACATCACACACCTTCGGGCCGCCCCGGTAACCGAATCGTGAGCCTTGCCGGATTTTCAGGCACCAAAGTGCTAATTTTTGGCCCGGACCTGTTTCGAACCAACCGTCCGTCCTTCATTTCACTCGACTGCGGGATTTACTTAGCTGCCTAGGGGCGTCATGACCACACCGATCGTTGTTCCGACCGAAGCCGAGACGGCCGAGAGCGCCCGCCGCGTACTCACCGGCGTCACGGTGCTGCTCGGTGTCCTCACATTGGGCCTGGGTATCGCGGTACTCGCGTGGCCGGATGCCACCCTGTTCGTGGTGGCGGTTGTCATTGCGATTCAGCTGTTCGGATTCGGACTCGTCCAGATAATCCGTTCGTTCGCGGACGTGACGGCTACGGGTGGAACCCGGACGTTGGTCGCGATCTCCGGAGCGTTGGCAGTGCTCCTCGGATTCCTCGTTCTCCGAAGCCCTTTGCAGACCGTGGTCCTGATCGCATTGGTGATCGGCGCGTGGTGGGTATTCCGAGGGGTGCTCGACCTGGTCGATGCGGCATCCGGCCACACGGTCGATCGAGGTCTGTCGATCGTGCTAGGAGTCATCAGCATCGTTGCCGGCGCAATCGTCCTGTTGCAGCCGGAACTTTCACTCGACGTCTTCCGCATCGTGGTCGGTGTGTGGATGGTGCTGTACGGCATCATCATCGTCGTGACCCCGTTGGTGCTGCGTAAGATCGCCCAGCCCTGAGAGTTGGCCTGATTGACGGTGTGCCTGAAAGTCGGTGCGGGATGGCAGACTTCCCGTCATGGGATATCCCGAAGACGCCCTCGCTCAAGACGAGGAACTGATACTGCATCGCCATCCTCACTGGAAGATGTTGGTGCTTCCGGCGCTGACGTTCGTGCTTGCCACGGCCGTCGCCGGGTTCTTGTTGGGCCTCTCTCAGACGAGATTGGACGGCACGGCTCGGGCCGTGTCGTCCATCGCCGTCGGAATCGTCTGGCTCGCCGTCGTGGCTTGGCGATCGATTGCGCCGTTCACGGTCTGGAAGTTCACGCATTTCATCGTCACCGATCGACGTGTGCTCATCCGCCACGGAGTGCTCACGCACACCGGTATCGACATTCCCATGGGGCGGATCAGCAATGTTCAGTTCCGCCACGGCTTGATCGATCGAATGCTCAAGACCGGAACTCTGGTCATCGCTTCTGCCAGTGACGATCCGCTCGAGTTCGACGACATTCCGGATGTCGAGCACGTTCACGCCCTGCTGTATCACCAGGTTTTCGATTCCACGCAGCAGCCACCACCGCCTCCGCCACAGCGACCGCCAGGTGAAAACGACGACCCGAACGATCGAAATGGCTGGTAATCAACGTGCAAAGGCGTGTTGTCCGTAGTCTGTTCGTGTGACTGCCGTATTGCTAGCCGAAGACGACGAGGCCATTGCTGCACCCCTCTCCCGCGCATTGGGGCGTGAAGGGTATTCGGTGACGGTCGAACCGACCGGACCCGCTGCGTTGCAGCAGGCGCTCGAAGGTGATTTCGATCTGTTGATTCTCGATCTCGGCCTTCCCGGCATGGACGGCCTCGAGGTCTGTCGACAGATTCGTGCGCATCGCACCTCGCTTGCCGTTCTGATGCTGACCGCCAGAACCGACGAAGTCGACTTTGTGGTCGGCCTGGACGCGGGCGCCGACGACTACGTCAGTAAGCCGTTTCGCCTCGCCGAGTTGATGGCACGTGTGCGAGCACTCTTGCGTCGCCACGGTGGCCGCGAGGACACGATCGTCGAGGTCGGTGGCATCAGGCTCGAGCCGGCGGCGCGTCGCGTACTCGTCAACGGCTCCGAAATCGCCTTGGCCAACAAGGAATACGAACTTCTTCGAGTCCTCCTCGAGCATGCCGGGGAAGTAGTCTCGCGCGATACGATCCTTCGCGAGGTGTGGGGCGACGTCGAGCTACGTGGATCGAAGACGCTCGACATGCACATGTCGTGGTTGCGCCGAAAGATCGGTGACGAAGGCCCGGCCGTGGAACGCAGAATCGCCACCGTCCGCGGTGTCGGATTCCGAATCAACACCGACTAGCTTCTCGAGAATCAGGAACTGCCGGCATGCGACGTCGCATATTGCAGTCGATTCTCGCTGTCGTGATCATGACGGCGTTGCTGCTGGGGGTTCCGCTGATCTACACGGCGTGGCTCTGGGTTGAGGACGTCACGCGGAGTGATCTCCGGGTGCGACTCGACCGGATGGCCGCCGAGGTCATTGCGCAAGAAGGGACGAACGGACTCGTCGAAGGTGCGTTGAACACCGATTCGCTCAAGGTCCTCACTCCCAACGACGGGCGGCTCGTCGTCGTGTATCCGACTGCCGTCGACGGCGCTGCGCGTGTCGACGTCGGCGAGGCGACGGTCAAGAACGCACTCGTCGAATCGCTCGCGATGGGCACCTCCGGATCGTTGCGCCTCGAGGTGCCGTCGGAGAACCTGCGCACCCAGCAGAAGCAGGCGGTGATGGCGGTCGGCGTACTCGTGCTTCTGTCCATCACAGCAGGCACCGTGGTCGCCGTGGTCACTGCGCGGCGGCTTGCCGATCCGCTGCAGGACGTGGCCGACCGGGCGGCGCGCCTCGCAGAAGGTGACTTCCGTCCAGATCCTCGTCGGCACGACATCCCCGAACTCGACCGCGTTTCCGACGTCCTCGACGCGGCAACCGTGGAGATCTCCGTGCGGCTGCAACGAGAACGCGCGCTGGTTGCGGATGTCTCGCATCAACTGCGCAGTCGACTGACCGCGGTGCGGCTGCGCCTGGACGAGTTGTCCGTTCACGAAGATCCTGACGTCGTCAACGAGGCAGAGGAAGCTATGGCGCAAGTCGACAGGCTCACCGACGGAATCGACGACCTGATTCGCTCGTCGCGTACCAGCGGGTCGTCGGCAAGTTTGGTGTCGGTAGTCGGCGAGCTGGAACAGGTGACCCGCGACTGGCAGGCTCAGTTCGACGGAGAGGGGCGCAGGCTCCGCCTGCGAGGCGATCGCACAGTGATGGCGGCGACCACCGGATCGCGTCTGCGTGAAGCTGTTTCCGTTCTGGTCGACAACTCGTTCGAACACGGTGAAGGCACATGCACGGTGTCTGTCCGATTGATCGACGGTGCAGGGCGCAGTTCGTCTCGTCGTGACTCGATGGTGTGCGTCGAGGTCACCGACGAAGGCGCCGGCGTGGAAAACGATCTTGCACCGCATATCTTCGACAGAGGATTCTCGGGGGCCGGGTCCACCGGCGTCGGGTTGGCGCTCGCACGCGCTCTGATCGAAGCCGACGGGGGGCGATTGGAACTGCAGCGGCGTAGGCCTGCCTTGTTCGCGGTCTTTCTGCCCGTGGCCAACACTGCTCCGCCCGCGGACGTCGTTCCGCACCGCGAACCGCGCTGACCGAAAGGCTCGCGCTGACGGAAGACTCAGGAGTGTCCGAGTTCCTCTTCGGCATCCGGAATTACCGGGTCGGGCGCGGTGGTTTCCGACAGCGCCGTGGTTTCGGATAGCGCCGTGGTGTCCGACAGTTCGAGCGGTTCTGGATTCTCGTCGGGAAACACGAACTTGCGGAAGGCCCAGAATCGGAACGCCATCTGCAGCAAGTTTCCGATGACGTACGCACTGATGAAGTCGGCAATGTTCTCCGTCGCCAAGCTCACTTCGGGTACGCGCAGGTTGAAGACGTAACTGGAGATGTACAGCGGGATGAAGCTGATAACGACACCGATGGCGCTGATGATGAAGAACAGCGCAGCTTCGTGCGCTGGTTCACGGCCGCCGCGGTTCTTGAACGACCACTCGCGGTTGAGAATGTACGACGCGATCACCGCGACGACGCCGGCGATGATCTTGGCCGTGATCGGCTTGGATTCGAGGATCGACAGCTTGAGTGTGTAGAAGATGCCGGAGTCGATCAGGAAGGTCGTGCCGCCGACGATCGCGAATTTGATCAGCTCGCTGTGACGCAGAGCGATGTCACGAAACGGTTGGGGTATGCGGGCAATGACCCCGTCGACAAATGGCACAACAGATGAGTTTACGAAACGAAACCGCGCTACCACCAATTTGCCGCGGAATCATCAGCAGAATCACAGATTGGGAACGCTGAATGAACGGGCGATCGCGACACATGACAACATAGAGAGCCGTGACCGGCAACAACGATCCCGTGCAATCGCCCGCCCGCCCTACTCCGCCGCGGCAGGCGAAAGAGTCCATGCCCGTCGTCACCATGATCGGTGGCGGACAATTGGCCAGGATGACGCACCAGGCGGCGGTGGCCCTGGGTCAGACGCTCCGAGTGCTCTCCGGGACCGCGGACGAACCGGCAGCCCAGGTCAGCCCCGACGTCGTACTGGGCAGCCACACCGACCTCGATGCTCTCCGCCGTGCAGCGGTCGGTTCCAACGCATTGACGTTCGACCACGAGCACGTGCCGGCCGAGCACCTCGAGGTTCTTGTTGCCGAAGGCGTGAACGTTCAGCCGCCGCCGCAGGCTCTGATCTTCGCTCAGGACAAACTGCTCATGCGTCGCAAACTTGCCGAACTGGGCGCACCCGTACCCGCGTACGCCGAAGTGACGTGGGCGGAAGACGTCGTCCGATTCGGTTCCGAACACGGTTGGCCGCTTGTCATCAAGGCAACACGCGGAGGCTACGACGGCCGCGGCGTCTGGATCACCGAAGATCAGGACGAAGCAGAAGCCATCGTCACCGAGCAGCTGGACAAGGGTGTTCCGCTGATCGTCGAGGAAATGGTCTCGATGCGTCGGGAGCTGTCCGCCATGGTAGCGCGGTCGCCGTTCGGACAGGGCGCTACGTGGCCGGTCGTCGAAACGGTTCAGCGCAACGGACAATGCGCCGTCGTGATCGCACCTGCCCCCGAGCTTACGAGTGCCGTTGCCGAGGAAGCCGAACAATTGGCGTTGCGCATCGCGTCGGAGCTCGGTGTCGTCGGCTCGATGGCCGTTGAACTGTTCGAGACGACCGACGGCACTCTCGTGGTCAACGAGCTGGCCATGCGCCCGCACAACTCCGGTCACTGGACGATGGACGGCGCCCGCACCTCTCAGTTCGAACAGCACCTGCGCGCGGTTCTCGACTACCCGCTCGGCGATACGTCGCCGATCGCGCCGGTCACCGTGATGGCCAACGTTCTCGGTGCACCGGAAGCTCCCGAGATGACGATGGACGAGCGTGTCCATCACCTGTTCGCTCGGATGCCTGACGCGAAGATCCACCTGTACGGCAAGGGTGAGCGCAAGGATCGCAAGATCGGGCACGTCAACATCGTGGGCGGCGCTGGATCCATCGACGATCCGAATTACGTTGCCGCAGTTCGGGAACGCGCCGAGCGTGCAGCACATTGGCTTTCGTACGCAGTTTGGACCGACGGATGGGATGTACACGGTGAGTGAGAGCGCGCAGGTCGGCCTGATCATGGGCAGCGATTCGGATTGGCCGACCATGGAAGCTGCAGCCGAAGCTCTTGCGGAGTTCGGTATCCGCTTCGAGGTCGGTGTCGTCTCGGCGCACCGCACGCCTCAGCGGATGCTCGACTACGCCAAGGAAGCCGCCGGCCGCGGACTCAAGGTCATCATCGCCGGTGCCGGAGGCGCCGCGCATCTTCCGGGCATGGTTGCCTCGGCCACGCCGTTGCCCGTCATCGGTGTTCCGGTGCCGCTCAAGTACCTCGACGGTATGGATTCGTTGCTTTCGATCGTCCAGATGCCGGCCGGCGTCCCGGTGGCGACAGTGTCGATCGGTGGCGCTCGCAACGCCGGTCTGCTGGCTGCTCGGATTCTCGGTGCTTCGGATCCCGCACTGCAGCAGCGGATGGTGGCGTTCCAGGAGAGCCTCGAGTCGATGGTCCTCGACAAGGACAAGGCGCTCCGCGAAAAGCTGCTGGGCTGATCTTCTCGTGTGTGCACGGCGCGGGCTGCCGCTGATCCGAGCGAGTCGGGGTAGCAGGCAGTCCGCGTTCGTCACTCGCGTCGCCCTGCTGTACGCCGGGATTCTCGGCGCGGACATCAGCTTCGACGACGAGTCCGGAATCTTTGTCGCCTCCGGACTGCGCGGCGGGTTCGCCAGAGGCGGAACAACTCTCGGTGGTGTATATCTCACCCGGCAAAACACGACTCGATCCGTCCTTCGTCACGAGGCCGTTCACGCAGACCAATGGGCCACGTACGGAATCGCATTCGGGTTGTTGTACCTCCGCGAGGAACTGCGTCACAGGGGGCCGCAGAACCGATTCGAAATCGAGGCCGGACTCGAAGACGGCGGTTACCGCACCTGAGTTGAAAGTTGCCGAAGCTGAGTAAAAGCTACTGTTGGCAGCATGGCTCGTTTTCCGACTAGTGAGCGCTTCGTCCGTTGGAGCGCGGATCATGCTCGCGGTGTGGACATTTGCATTGCGACGGTTGCCGCACTGTTCAGCGTTGTCGTTGCGGTCGAGGCGAGTCCGCTTGCGGTGTTCATCTCGCTGGGCATGACCGTTCCGCTGGCGTGGCGACGCTCACGGCCGGAACTCTCCGGCATGGTCATCGCGGCGTTCGCGGTTCTGCACGTGATCGTCATCGGCAATACCCTGCTCGCGTCCGCCGTCGTGGTTCCCATCTCCCTGTACGCACTTGCTGCCTACGGCGCACGGTGGAGTTCTCTCACGGGCCTGGTGCTTGCGTTGCTCGGCTCGATTGCCGGGACCGTTCGATACTTCGGCTACAACGGAATCCCCGTGTCTTCGCAGGTCATGCAGTCCGTGGCCGTCATGATCTTCATGCTCGCGGTCTGGGCGTTCGGTGATCTGCGCCGAGTGCGCACCAAACAGTTGGAAGGGCTGACCGAGCGCGCTCGGCTGCTCGAACTCGAGCGTGCGCAGGAAGCGGAAATTGCGACGATCAGCGAACGGTCGAGGATTGCGCGCGAGATGCACGACATCGTCGCCCACTCGTTGACCGTTGTCATCGCCCAGGCCGACGGCGGACGCTACAGTGCGGCCAAGGATCCTCAGGCTGCAATTCAGGCACTCGAAACCATTGCCTCCACCGGGCGCCAGGCGTTGACCGACATGCGATCGCTTCTGTCCGTCCTGCGTGAGGACACACCACGCGATTTCTCGGTGATCCCGGGCGCCGGCGACATCGACAGTCTCTTCCACGAGTTGCGCAGCAGCGGACTCGATATCACCGTCAGCGTCAGCGGGGAACCGCGTGAACTCTCCGCCGGCGCGGGGTTGACGGCGTACCGCATCGTTCAGGAATCGCTGACGAACGTTCTCAAGCATGCCGGGCCGGGGGCGCAGGCGAGCGTCGAGATGACGTGGAGTGACACCGAACTCGTTCTCGGCATCACCGACGACGGACGAGGTGGCAGCGCCGCGCTGGTCGAATCGTCACCAGGCGGACAAGGATTGATCGGGATGGCCGAGCGCGCCAAACTGCACGGAGGCAAAGTCACCGCCGGACCGAAATCAGGCGGCGGATACAGCGTCCGGGCCGTCCTGCCATACGAACGAACGTCTGGGTAAACATGAAACGTCTGCGCAGGTCTTAAGGTGGGTGGCATGGACGAACACGTGGCTCCGATCGCAGTTGCACTGATCGACGATCAACAGCTGGTCCGCGCCGGTTTCCGAATGGTCATCGACTCGCAGCCGGATCTGTCTGTGGTGGTCGAGGCATCGGACGGTCAGCAGGCGTTGACCGAGTTGGCCGCCCGTCATGTCGACGTTGTCCTGATGGATGTCCAGATGCCCAAGATGGACGGCATCGAGGCGACACGTCGGCTGCTGACCGACCCGAATGCGCCGAAGGTCGTGGTGCTCACCACCTTCGACAACGACGAGTACGTGATGTCCGCCATCAGGGCGGGCGCCAGCGGATTCCTGCTCAAGGACGTCCCACCTGAGCAGTTGCTCGACGCCATCCGCACTGTGCACCGCGGGGACGCGGTGATCGAGGCCAGGGCCACTCGGCGACTGCTACAGCACGTCGGACCGCTCCTGGAAGGCTCGGCGCCCGAAGCGCAGTTGCCTGATGAGTTGACACCGCGCGAGGTCGAGGTGCTCGAGGCCATGGCGTACGGGCTGTCGAATTCGGAGATCGCCGCGAAATTCCACGTCTCCGAGACGACAGTGAAAACCCATGTCGGACGGGTTCTTTCGAAGACCCATTCACGTGATCGCGTGCAGGCAGTCGTCTTCGCTTTCCAGATCGGGCTTGTCCGGCGCGCAGACCTCCTCGGTACCGAGGGCTGACGAGCAGCTCTGTTCAGTCCTACCCCGGGATGACACCGGGCTTTCCAAGATCGCCCCGCGCTCCGACGCGGAGACCACTTGCGCTGCAATAACGTCGATTCCGTCATAGCGAGAAGCTTTACGGAGGGCAAAAGAATGCATGCGCACACCACGACGGAACCAGCCGAAGTGCCGGCGATCACTGCCCGCGGTGTCACCAAGGTGTACGGCACCGGTGAGACTACGGTGCACGCGCTCGGCGGAGTCGACGTGGACTTCGGGCGCGAGCGGTTCACCGCGATCATGGGTCCGTCCGGCTCCGGAAAGTCGACGCTCATGCACTGCCTCGCCGGACTCGACACGGTCTCGGGTGGGCAGGTTTTCCTGGGCGACACCGAGGTCACAAAACTCGGCGACACGGAACTCACCGAACTGCGACGCGAGCGAATCGGGTTCGTCTTCCAGGCGTTCAACCTGCTGCCGGTGCTCACTGCTCGGGAGAACATGCTGCTGCCGATGAAGTTGGCGGGCAGTGAACCCTCGCCCGAGTGGATGGACGAGGTGATCGGCAAGCTGGGCCTGTCGCAGCGCCTCGATCACCTTCCGCACGAACTGTCGGGCGGTCAGCAGCAACGCGTAGCCGTCGCCCGCGCACTACTGCCGCAGCCCGACGTGATCTTTGCCGACGAGCCCACCGGCAACCTGGATTCACGTTCCGGGACAGAGGTTCTGGGGCTCTTGCGGACCAGTGTCCGGGAGACCGGTCAGACCGTCGTCATGGTGACGCACGATCCGGTGGCGGCGTCGTACGCGGACCGCGTCGTGTTGATCGCAGACGGGCGCATCGCCGGCGAGATCGACGCTCCCACCGTCGACTCGGTGATCGGTGCCATGCGAGCCCTCGGTGCCGACGACCTGGCCGATGTTCCCGCAGCTTCGGGCGCACTGCGATGAGGGGTCTGGCTTTTGCCCAGGCGCGGGCGCATGCCGGGCGCTATGTGGCGTCGATACTTGCCGTGGTGATCGCGGTCGGATACATCGTCGCGACTTTGACATTGAGCTCGACGGTTGACGCGAGTGTGAGCAAATCACTTGCGTCACAATATGAAACCACGGACGTTGTCGCCTCCGGTCCAGGCGTGACGGAAGCCCTGCTGAGCGCAGTGCCGGGTGTCTCGGCGGTGGCCGACGACGTGTCGACGTATGTTCGTGTCGATTCCGAGGCAAAGGGTGCGTCCTACGGGGATGCGCTCTCGATCGCCGACAACCCCGAATTGCGTTGGGAGAAGCTGTCGGAGGGTTCGCTTCCTGTCGGTCTCGGTCAGGTGTTGGTGAGTGCGGACTCCGGTATACCGGTGGGTGCTCGAATTACTGTCACGGCACGGGATTCGGCGGTGGGCGCCGCTGCACCCACTGCACAGGTTGTCGGACTGGTCGATCTCTCCGGTTCGGCGCAGCGCCTGGGCGGGATGAAAGTGTTCACCACTGCCGAGCAAGTGAGTGCGTGGGCCGGGGAGAGCGCCACACGTGAATTCCGCGTCGCCGGTGACGGCTCTCGCTCGCAGCAGCAGCTCGTGGATTCGGTTGAGAGCGCTTTGCCTGAGGACTCCACTGTGCTGACCGGAGAAGAAGCTACCGACAACGCGGCAGCGGAGTACATGGGCGGCACCAAGATCCTCAGCACGGTACTGCTCGCCTTCGGCGCCATCGCCGTTGTTGTTGCCGCGCTGGTGATCGCCAATACGTTTGCCGTGCTCCTCGCGGCGCGCACTCAGGAACTCGCGTTGCTCCGATGCGTCGGCGCCACGGCCAAACAGGTTCGCCGGAGCATTCGCAGCGAAGCCGCGGCGGTCGGTGTGATCGCCTCGGTGATCGGCGTCGGGCTCGGTATCGGACTCGCCTGGGCGATCGGTCGCGCGGCCACGGCTGCGGATGTGCCGGTTCCACTTTCGTCACTGAGCGTCACCCCGGTGACTGTGGTGGTCGGCCTCGCGGTCGGCATCGTGATGACGATGCTCGCCGCATCTGCGCCCGGTCGGGCGGCAACGAGGCTGTCCCCGTTGGCTGCACTGCAGCCGATGGAGTCCAAGCCCGAGAGCGTTCAGGTATCGGTGGTGCGCCGGGTTCTCGGCATAGTGATCCTGCTCGCGGGCATCGCGATGACCGTCCTGGGAGTGACGAATCAGCAGGTGCTGGCGGCAACCGCCGGTGGACTGTTCACGTTCCTGGGGATTGCAGCCCTGTCCGGTCGAATTGTGCCTGCACTGATCAATGCAGCCGGCGGAGTGTTGGCGAGGGTGATCGGTCCCGTGGGCAGCCTGGCTGCAGGCAACGCCGGTCGGAATCCACGCCGGACCTCGGCAACAGCCACGGCACTGTTGATCGGAGTCGCCTTGACGAGCACGCTCGTCGTGGGGATCGCGACGGTCAAGGAAGCTGCACCCGCTGCGATGGACAGCCAATTCCCCGTCGACGTGATGGTGAGCAGTTCCGGCTCGGCGCCTCTTCCATTCGGTTTGGGGACCGACATCGCCGCCGTCAACGGGGTCGGCGCAGTGAGCGGTCTGGAAAAGGCTGAGTTGACGATCGACGGGCGTGGCTCGTTGGCCGGATTCGGTGTCGACGCCGCTCAGGTGAAAGATGTTCTGCGTACCGAGATCTCGGTACCTGATGCCGGTCAACTGGTGCTCTCTCCGGCCGATCTGAGCGGATACAACCTGTCGGTGGGCGATACGGCAACGGTGCGCGGGGATCGCGGCGCCGTGAACGTCAGCGTGATCGAAGGGGTGAAAGGTCAACCAGCCCTGCTGGATCGAGGAGATCTCGGTGCAGCGGCCTCCGCACCGACCACCGATTCGTACTGGGTCAGGTTGGGGACGGATTCTGACGAACAGGCTTTGGCCACCACCGACCGCATCACCGAACTCGCACGCCAGGAAGCTCCGGGCAGCGATGTTCAGGGGATGACCGAAATGCGTTCGGCCCTCGATTCGATCCTCGACACCATGCTCATGGTGGTTGCCGGGTTGCTGTCGGTGGCGGTGTTGATCGCCTTGATCGGCGTCGGAAACACCATGGCGCTGTCCGTTCTCGAACGGCGCCGCGAATCCGGACTGCTTCGCGCACTCGGACTGACCAAGAAGGGAATTCGAGCCATGTTGATCTGGGAAGCACTGCTGGTGGCAGGAGTTGCATCGGTGATCGGAGTGCTGTTCGGGATGGTGTTCGGTGTAGCCGGTACCGCTTCGGTGTTCGGGATCGAGGACGTCGCCCTCAGCGCAGTCCCGTGGGTGCAGTTGGTGGCCATCGTGTTGATCGGCGGAATCTGCGGGGTGATCGCCTCACTGCTCCCCGCTCGGCGGGCGGGATTGGTCTCACCGGTGACAGCTCTCGCGAGTTGACACTCAGAACTGCTTCGTGACCTTTTCGGTGCCCACTCGGCGCGCGGTAGCTTCCGCGTCCGGGTGGGCCACCTGCACGAGTGAGGCGCCTGCAGCGAGAACTGCCAGAAGTCCATCGATCAAGTCGCCGGCCGTCCCCCACGTGCGGCTCGAGAGGACACGATCTGTCGATGCCAGTCCGGAGTTCTTCGCCGATTCCCGTGCCGCGTCGATCGTGTCCGCAACGGACCGGCCTTCCAGTGCCGAACCGGCTCCGGCGCTACGGAATTGGTCGCCGTGTACTCGAATGGAGGTCGCGTAGTCGGCAACACCGAGCGGAAGATCGCTCAGGCCCTTGCCGAACGCGTCGAGTGAGAGTGCAGCGACTTCGGGTACGTCCGAAACATCTTCCAGACGGTCGGCAGTGACAAAAGCGAGTTCGGCGTCAGCGTCGGGGGAGAGGACCACCTCGCCGCCTGCCCACCACACACCCAACAGCACAGCGACGCTCTGCCAGTGCGCGGGAAGCAGCACGGCAACTTTGCCGCCGGGCTCGAGAGCGAACTCGTCCCGAACCATGTTCGCTGTCTTTGCCGCCCAGTTGGCCAGCGTGCTCGCAGACAATTCGATGCGCTCGCCGGTGGCGTCGTCGTAGTAGGTCACGCGAGGGCCGGCTGGGTCGGCAGTCAAGATCGGTCCGAGGAGGGCGTCGGTCAGGTTGTCTACAGGCGAAGGCACGTAATCAGCTTACGCAGCCGTTCGGTTCACACAGTCTTTCAGTTGACACAGCGGGGGCCGTTGGAGGCTGCATCGATCGGGGGACCGGGAGGGGCAGGGGTGGGACTGGTCTCGGTGGTGCCCGCCGATTCAGTCGTGGTTGCTGCGCCTTCGGACGGAGATACCGCGTCCGCGGACTGCGGTCCGTTGTAGTCCTCGGCAATGACAACCCGAACCTTGCCCGAGGACAATGACGAATCCGCCTTGACCGTCAGACCGCCGAGTGCCTCGGCCACAGCGAGGGCAGCGTCGTCGTCCGCAGACTTTGCGAATACCGTCGATTCGGAGACGTCGGCGCCGGTGTTGTTGCCGACCTGACCCTGCTTGTACCCGAGGGCACTCAACGCCTCGGAAACCCCGCTGGCCAACCCTGCGATGTCGCTGGCGTTCGCGACGTCGACGGTGATCGAGGACGCATTCACGGTGGTTGGTGCCTCGGAGGTCGCCTCCGAATCCTCGCTGTCGGCGCCCACCAATCCTGCGATGTACTTCTTGACGGCTTTGGGATCGACCTTGACGATGGACTCGCCGTAGTCGGTCATGCCGTTGATGTCGAGGACGGGAATCGTCTCGAACTGCACCTTGCCGCCGGCCAGATTCTGCAATTGCTTGGCGAATTCGATGATGTCCCAGTCGTCGTCGATCACGACGGAACGCTGAACGGCTGAGGTCAACTGACTGAGCTTGCCGGGGTCACTGAGGGTTTTTGCGCTGAGCACCTTGCTGACCAGGGACGCCATGAACACCTGCTGGCGCACGATCCGGTCGAGGTCGCCGCGGGGGAGGTCGTGTCGTTGACGGACGAAGCTCAGCGCGTCGGCGCCGTCGAGTGTCTGTTTCCCGGCTGCGAAGTTGGCTCCGGACATCGGTTCGTCGACCGGGGCGTTGAGGCAGACGTCGACTCCGCCCACTGCGTTGGTCAGCAGGACGAATCCGAGCAGACCGACTTCGGCGTAGTGATCGACGGTGATACCGGTCAGATTGGCCACGGCTCCGATGAGCGCGGTCCGGCCGGCTTCCGTCGACTTCTTGTCAGCGTCGCTGTCGGACGACCCGTTGTTGACCAACTTCAGTCGTTCGGTTTCCTTGGTGGCACCGAATGCGGCGTTGATCTTCGACATACCGATACCGGGGACGTTGACATACGCATCGCGGGGAATCGAGATTGCGGTTGCGGAACTTCCGTCGTTGGGGACGCGGATCAAGATGATGGTGTCGGTGTTGGACGCAACTTCCTCACCAGCGCGCAACGAGTCGAGTTCGCTTTGTGAGAGCGGGTTGCCGTGTGCGTCGGTGCGACTGTCGGTTCCCACCATCAGGATGTCGATGGCTCCGTCCTTGCCGCCACCGAGGCCGAGGCCGCTGGCAGTGGCAAGGCTGCTCCTCAACGAGTCCACACCTCGCCATGCGAACCCGGTGACCAGCAGTACGAGCACGGAGAGTACCGCGACCGCTATCCGAGCCGGGCTCGTCTTGGTCCGAATCGGCGCAGGTCGTGGACGCGCGCGGCGCTGCGGTTGCTGGTGGGACACTCCTTCAGGTTACTGGTCCGATGCTCGGCCGCGGGTACCTCGACGCGGCGTGCCAGACTGAACCGTGTGACGAATATCCTGCTCACCGGCGCCCGAGGGCAGCTCGGGACCCGTGTCGAAACCCTCGCTACCTCGGCGGGTCTTCCCGTCACGGCCGTCGGATCCGACGAGCTGGACATCACCGACAGCCATGTCGTCGACGAGTTCGTCTCTCCCGGTTCGGTGCTGATCAACTGCGCCGCGTACACGGCCGTCGACGCCGCCGAGACCGACCAGGAGGCAGCGAAGGCCGTCAACGAGATCGGACCGCGGAATCTCGCTCGAGCCTGTGCGCGGGTGGGTTCGCGGTTGATCCACGTCTCGACCGACTACGTGTTTCCCGGCGACGCGAGCACGCCGTACGAGGTCCACGCAGCGACCGGTCCGGCGACGGTATACGGGCGGACGAAACTGGCCGGCGAGACAGCTGTCCGGGAGTCCGGGGCAGACGTGGCGGTTGTCCGTACCGCGTGGGTGTATTCCGGTGTCGGCTCGGATTTTGTCGCCACGATGCGAAGGCTCGAAGCCGAACGTGAATTCGTGAACGTCGTGGACGATCAGGTCGGGTCACCTACTTACAGCCTCGACCTGGCCGGCGGCATCGTCGAACTCGCGCTGCGGGACTTCACAGGTTCGTCGACATTCCACGTGACCAATGGTGGGCAAGCAAGTTGGTACGAGTTGGCGCGCGCGGTGTTCGAGGAGATCGGCGCAGACCCGGCTCGGGTGCGACCGTGCAGCAGCGCGGACTTCGTGCGCCTTGCTCCCCGCCCGGCATATTCGGTCTTGTCCGAGCGCGCGTGGGTTACCGCGGGAATGACGCCGCTGCGTCCGTGGCGAGAGGCTCTGCACGCCGCTCTGGCGTGAGCATTGTTCGGGGCAGTGCCCGCGGACGGCTAGGCTGACCGGCGTGAGTCCCAAGCTGGCCGTGGTAACGGTGACCTACTCGCCAGGCGAGCATCTCGAGAATTTCTTGAGCACGCTCGCCGAGGCGACGACAGAAAAACCCCAGGTCATCATGGCCGACAACGGGTCGACCGATGGCGCCCCCGAGGCCGCTGATGCCAAGTACGAGCATGTCCGTCTGCTTCGAACCGGTGGAAACATCGGCTACGGCGGAGCGATAAATCGGGCTGTGGCGGAGATCGATTCGTCTATCGAATTTGTCGTGATTTCCAATCCGGACGTCCAATGGGCACCCGGTTCACTCGACGAATTGGTCGCTGCGGCAAATCGGTGGCCAAGGGCCGGTGCACTGGGGCCGAAGGTCCTCGAACCGGACGGCAGCGTGTATCCGTCGGCGCGAGCGGTACCCGACATCACCTCGGGCGTCGGGCACGCATTGCTCGGCACCGTGTGGCCGAAAAACCCGTGGACTGCTCGGTACCGTCAAGAGAACGAGGCCGTCACCGAGCGCGCAGTGGGCTGGCTTTCCGGCTCGTGCCTGCTGGTACGACGCGACGCCTTCGACGCCATCTCCGGTTTCGACTCGCGATACTTCATGTACATGGAGGACGTCGATTTCGGTGACCGCCTCGGAAAAGCCGGGTGGCTCAACGTCTTCGTACCCTCGGCCACTGTCACCCACGCCAAAGGCCATGCGGCAGGCCGTCATCCGGAACTGATGTTGCCGGCACATCATCGCAGCGCTTACCAGTTCCAGGCCGATCGCCATCCGCACTGGTGGCAGGCTCCGCTGCGACTTGCCTTGCGCGGTGGGCTGGCCGTGCGGTCCAAGATCGCCGTAGCTTCTGCTGTCCGCGAGCGCGCTCGCACCGACAACTCGACCGACAACCCATCAGTTTCGAACCACGGGGGAAAATGATGTCCGATCCGAATCCGACCGACGCCGTAATCCTGGTAGGCGGCAAGGGCACTCGGCTGCGTCCGTTGACGTTGTCTGCGCCCAAGCCGATGCTTCCGACCGCAGGCCTGCCGTTCCTGACACACCTGCTCGCCCGTATCGAGGCGGCCGGTATCAAGCACGTGGTGCTCGGAACGTCTTTCAAGGCAGAGGTATTCGAGGACTACTTCGGCGACGGCTCCAAGATGGGCCTCGAGATCGACTACGTCTTCGAGACCGAACCGCTGGGCACGGGCGGCGGAATCCGCAACGTGCTCCCGAAGTTGCGCGGCGACAACGTCATGGTGTTCAACGGTGACGTGCTCGGTGGCACAGACCTGAACGCCATTCTCGAGACCCACGAGAAGACGGACGCCGACGTGACCCTGCATCTGGTTCGCGTGGGAGACCCGCGTGCATTCGGTTGTGTTCCGACCGACGAGGACGGACGAGTCTCGGCATTCCTGGAGAAGACCCAGGATCCGCCGACGGATCAGATCAACGCCGGTTGCTACGTCTTCAAGCGCGAGATCATCGAGCAGATCCCCGAGGGACGACCTGTGTCGGTCGAGCGCGAGGTGTTCCCGAATCTCCTTGCCGAGGGCAAGCGGGTGTTCGGCCACGTCGACTCGTCGTACTGGCGTGACATGGGAACCCCCGAGGACTTCGTCCGCGGTTCCGCCGACCTGGTGCGAGGCATCGCGCCCTCGCCGGCTCTCGAAGGTCCGCGCGGCGAGTCGCTGGTACACCCCGGAGCTGGAATCGCACCCGGCGCCGTCCTGATCGGCGGCACGGTTGTCGGTCGAGGCGCTGAAGTCGGCGCAGGCGCGCGCCTCGACGGTGCGATTCTCTTCGACGGCGCCGTTGTGGAAGCCGGTGCGGTGGTCGAGCGATCGATCCTCGGATTCGGCGTCCGCATCGGACCTCGCGCGCTGGTCCGCGACGCCGTCATCGGTGACGGCGCGGACATCGGTGCGCGGTGCGAATTGTTGCGCGGCGCACGCGTGTGGCCGGGGGTGACGCTGCCGGACGGTGGCGTGCGCTTCAGCACAGATGTGTGATCGTTAGCTGGCCTACTGGAATACTGGCGGGTATGACTTCTCTTCCGAGCCGTTACGTTGCCCTCGGTGACTCGTTTACCGAGGGCGTCGGCGACGCCGACGAACGATTCCCCAACGGTCTGCGCGGGTGGGCAGACCGAGTGGCCGAACAGTTGGCGGTGAACAATCCCGAGTTCCGCTACGCCAACCTGGCGATTCGTGGTCGCCTACTCGGACCGATCCTCGACGAGCAGGTGGAACCCGCCCTGGCGTTGAAGCCCGATCTGGTGACCATCTACGCCGGCGGAAACGACATGATGCGTCCGAAGCTCGACATCGACGCAGTGGTCGCCCGCTACGATTCGGCAATCGGCCAACTCACCGAATCCGGCGCTCGGGTTCTCATGTTCACCGCGTACGACACCGGATGGTCCGCCTTCTTCGGCAAGCTCCGCGGACGCCTGGCGATCTACAACGAGCTTGTTCGCGAGGTCGCGGACCGTCGCGGTGCGACACTCGTCGACTTTTGGCGATTCTCCGAATATCAGGACCTACGGATGTGGGACTGGGACCGACTGCACATGTCGCCCGCCGGGCACGAGAACATGGCGACGCGGGTGCTCGACGTCCTGGGCGTCGAACACGGATTGACCCCGCCCGATCTGGGGCCGGCGCCGGTTCTCACCAAAGCCGAAACTCGTCGCGAGGATCGTCAATGGGCGCGAGAGTTCTTGGTGCCGTGGGTAGCTCGGCGAGTGAAGGGAACGTCTTCGGGCGACGGCGTCAGCGCCAAGCAGCCAGGGTTGGCGCCCACACTGCATTTCTGAGGTAGCCCGGCTTCAGTCCTGATTCTTGCGCTGATGTGCGAGCGCGACCAGGTGGTCGATGGTCTCGCGTTCGGCAGTCGGCGGCAGCGCGTCCACCGGCCACCATCGGAGGTCGGTGGACTCCGCGCTCCGGACGATATGCGAATTGTCCGGTGCCACAACAAGAAACCGTAGATCGAGATGGCGAGTCGGAACTCCGAGCGAGCACGTGATCGGATGTGTGTGGGCGGAGAGTAGGTCCGCGTCTATCCGAACGTCGTGGATACCCGACTCTTCGCGAGCTTCCCTCAAGGCCGCATCGACCACCGTCTCGTCGTCGGGCTCACAATGACCGCCGAGCTGAATCCACCTGCCTACCTTGGGATGCAGAGTCAACAGGACGTGGCAGCCACTCTCGTCGAGAACCAGAGACGACGCGGTGATGTGTCCCGGTGCATGGCGACGAAGACATCCGTCCGGAGCCGAATCGAGGAACGCGAGCATCGTGTGCCGCAGTGACTCGTCCGCTTCGGAGGGGGTCGCCCAGTCCTCCAGAACGCCCTTGGCCGAGGCGTGCAGCGATTCGGCTGACATGACTTACAACTCCACCAACGCGTCCCCGGGGGCGGAGACGGTGCGCGGAGTCAGGGACTCGAGTGGGTGCCCGATTGCGACCGCGCCGAGTGGCTGCCAGTCCGCCGGGAGATCGAGCTGTGCACGTACGAGGTCGGCGGCGAAGATCGTCGAGCCGATCCAGCAGCTTCCCACGCCGCGTGTGGCCAGCGAGACCAGCAGGCCCTGCACTGCCGCGCCTGCGGCAACCGTGAACATCGTGGACTCCGCGGCGGTACGTCGGGCATCCGGGTAACTGTGTGCGCCATCGGGCACGCAGAAGGGAATGACGACCTCGGGGGCGTCGAACAGGATGTTTCCGCGGGCAACCCGCGCTTCGACGGATTCGTCGCTACGACCGTCGGCACGCAGATCGGCGGCCCACCGCTCCCGCATCTTCTCGAGGAGAGCGTTGCGGACGGACTCGGTACGTAGCCACACGAATCGAACCGGTCTCGTGTGGTGTGGTGCGGGAGCGGTCAGTGCCTCGGCGATCGAGTTGCGAATGATCTCCGCGTCGACGGGGTCACTTGCAAACTGCCGAACCGACCGACGCAGCAGCAGTGCCTGGCCGCGGCCCATCACCGTGGCCTCCTCGGTGCCCAGCCAGAACAGATCGTCGGGGCCGCGGCGGATCAGATCCTGGCCGCTCGAACCGTCGTCCTCGAACCGGAGTCCACGAACGACGGCGACGGGAACGCCGCCTAGCTTGCCCTTGACCAGATCGCCGGCAGCGGCGATCTCGTCAGCGATCGCGATCTCGGTGACGATCAGATCGTTGCCCTGGCTGTCCTGTGCTCCGAGGTAGCCGTGCAGGACCGGAATGCCGGACGAACCGATTGCGGCGTCGGTCTGCCCGTTGCGCCACGCACGACCCATCGTGTCGGTGACGACGACGGCGACGGACTTGCCCGTGCACTCGAAGATTCGGGCGCGCAGGCCCGCAGCGCTTGCGTCAGGATCCAGGGGGAGCAGAGCCAGCTCTGCACCGTCGACGTTGGAGCCGTCGATGCCCGATGCTGCCTGCACGATCCCGAGTTTGTTCTCGGTGATCAGAGTGCGGCCCTTGCGCGCCACTACCCGGACGGCTTCCTGATCGACCAGGAGGCGCCGTGCTGCGTCGCGCTCTTCCGGATCGGTCGGCGAGGAAACGATGCGACCCTCGACTTTGGAGAACACCTTGCTCGTGACGACAACGACGTCGCCGTTCTCGATCCACGGCGTCGCGTCGACGACAGCGGCGGCCAAGTCGTCTCCGGGCCGGAACTCGGGAAGGCCGAGCACGGGAATGACTTCGATTGCGGCGCCGGGGGAGTGATCGCCGGGGGAGTGATTTCTGTCGCGGCTTGCTGCGGTTCGGGGTTCGGTCACAGTTCGACTCCGGCGATCTCGAAAGCCGTTCGAACCATTTTTGCGGTCTCTTCGGGGGACGTCATCAAAAGTGGGATGCTTCGCACGTCCACCCCGTCGATGTCGGCCGTGTCACCTTCGTCGATGAGCCAGCCGTCGAGAATGCCGTTGATCGAACGAGCTCCGTAGTGGCGACCGATCGCCTCGGAGGTCGTGTCGACCCCGATGACGTCAAGGCACTCGTCAGCCATGCCGCGCAACGGTTTTCCGCCGATGACGGGGGAGAGCCCGACAACCTTCGCTGCAGTGGTTCGCAGGGCTCCGCGAATTCCGGGCACCGCGAGGATCGCGCCGACGCTCACGACAGGATTGGACGGTGCGATCAGCACGATGTCGGCACCGTCGATCGCCTCGACCACCCCTGGCGCGGGCTTGGCCTGCTCAGCTCCGACGTGAGCGAAGCTGTGAGTTTCCACCTGTGCTCGATGGCGTACCCACCACTCCTGGAAATGAATCGCCTTCTGCTCACCGTCTTCCGGATCGGTGATTACAACGTGTGTCTCGCTGCGGTCGTCGCTCACGGGAAGCAGAGCGACACCTGGATTCCAGCGATTGCACAACGCTTCGGTGATCGCGGACAACGGATATCCCGTGCGGAGCATCTGGCTGCGAATCAAATGTGTTGCGATATCGCGATCTCCGAGGCCGAACCAGTCCGGCTTCGCTCCGTATGCCGCGAGTTCTTCTTTCGCATTCCAGGTTTCGCCGGCGTGCCCCCACCCGCGTTCGGTGTCGATACCGCCGCCGAGTGTGTACATACAAGTGTCCAGATCGGGGCAGATGCGCAGACCGTGCATCCAGACGTCGTCCCCGACGTTGACGACGGCCGTGATGCGATGTGGGCCTTCGTATTTCTCGAGGGATTCACCACCGACGATTCCGAGCGCATTTTGCACACCTTGAAGGAAACGGGCCCCGCCGACGCCGCCAACCAATACAGTCACGTTCACGACAACAGAGCCTAGGCGGTCGGCGCGTCGTCGTGTCTGGCGGGCAGAAGGTCCCGTCAATTGGGGGCCGGAATACTAATGGATTCATCTCGTTTAGCTTGACCGCGACACGCTGGACGTGTGTAATCTCAAATGTGTCATTCCAACCGCTACTTGTGAGTTCACTTGCAGCGGGGCCGGTTTCGAACACAGTTTCGAACGGTCGACGGGGTGGGGTTGAAGATGGAGTGAAAATTCTGCGCTATTACAGGTGAGGAGGCGGAACGATGCCCAATGAAAATGTCGAGATCAGTTCTCTCGCAATGACAGTAAGCGACGAACCGCAGACCGATTCCCGAGCAGGCGCAGCAGAAGGTGCCTGCAGCAGTGAGTTCGACGGTATGAGTACTCGGCCAGTGCTGAGTCTCGTCACCGGCTTCGAAGAATTGTTCGACACCATCGAGGATCAGTGGCAGGAGCGTGCTCTCTGCGCGCAGACCGATCCCGAAGCGTTCTTTCCTGAAAAGGGTGGATCGACGAGGGAAGCAAAACGGATCTGCCTCGGTTGTGAAGTTCGTGACGAGTGCCTCGAGTACGCGCTCGCGAACGATGAACGGTTCGGAATCTGGGGAGGGTTGTCCGAGCGCGAGCGTCGGCGACTCAAGCGGGGGATCATCTGATCTGCTGCTGAATCGGTTCTGTCAGCGTCGGGGCTGACGGGCGGTCTTCGAAAGTCTGACCTGCAACGGGGAATTGCAGGTCAAGCAACGACTGTTTTGTTCTTCGTGTGGATTTACTTCTTCGTGTGACATCAGTTTTTCGTCTGACAGTGCGTCAGTCCTCGTCGGGCAGTATCAGTCCTCGTCAGGCATGGTTGGGTCGATGACCTGTGGGTCGACGCCCAGATACGTGCCGACTTGATGGACCAACACGTCGTGCACCAGATCCGTGAGTTCTTCCGGATCCTTCGCGCGCTGCTCCAATGGGCGGCGAAACAGCACAATTCTTGCGCGAGTCGTATTTCCGTGACGGTCGATTCCGGCCGGAATCAGTCGTGACAGTGGAACCGGGCCGTCTGCGATGACCTCCGGCGGCCACGTGACGGACTCCGGATCGTGCGCGTGGATCTTCGGGACTTCGTCGACTGCGATGTCGAGTTTCGTCAACCGGTCGTGCCACGCGAGGTCGACGGGCGAGAAGGCGTCGAGCACCAGGAGATCGAACTTCTCGGCCCGGGTACGCCTTGCGGGCACCTCCGGGGGAAGTAGCGGTCCGCGCAGGCCACGGCCGTGTCGCTCGATGGAACGAGTGGTGACCGAGCGTCGGCGGCGGGCTTGTGGCATGGCGCCCAGATTACGACAGAAGAAACTGCTCGGTGTGTCCGAGTAGGTTCCGGACGTGGGGAGGGCTAGGCTCCGTACCTGTGAGATCTCTGCGTCGCTGCTGCCGCCCCGGGTGCAAGAACCCCGCCGTCGCGACGCTTACGTATGTCTACTCGGACTCCACTGCGGTTGTCGGGCCGCTGGCAACCGTCGCCGAGCCCCATTCGTGGGATTTGTGTGACACGCACGGCTCGCGAATCACTGCCCCGAAGGGTTGGGAACTGGTTCGCCACGAAGGTGGATTCGCATCGAGCACTCCCGACGAAGACGATTTGACCGCTTTGGCCGAAGCTGTACGTGAAGCCGGTCTCGGAGATCGCAGCAAGTCCAACGTCGACGCAGATGAGGACATACGTCCCGCAGCTCCGAGTACTGCCCGTACAGGGCGTCGTGGACACCTCCGCGTTCTGCCCGACCCGTCCAACTGACGCGAGATTCGTCGCCGCAGACGCTAGGCTCGACCGAGTACTTCCACACCCGAGTACTGCGAATCTCCGGACGCCACGCGCCCGGACGTTCCCGTCTGTGAGGGTGCATGCACAAGGAGAGTTTTCAGTGGGGCGAACAGCCGAGTCGGTTGCTGCAATCATCAAGGCGTACGACGTGCGCGGCGTGGTCGGTGAGCAGATCGACGAAGATTTTGTCCGCGACGTCGGTGCATCGTTCGCCCGTCTGGTCCGCGACGAGGCCGGCGCCGCCACGACGGTTGTGATCGGCTACGACATGCGTGCATCGTCGCCCACGCTGTCTTCGGCTTTCGGGGACGGCGTGCTCGCTCAAGGGCTCGACGTCGTCTACATCGGACTGGCGTCGACGGACGAGCTCTACTTTGCATCGGGTTTGCTGAACTGCCCGGGCGCGATGTTCACAGCGAGTCACAATCCGGCCAAGTACAACGGCATCAAGATGTGCCGGGCCGGCGCCAAGCCGGTCGGTCAGGACACCGGTCTCGCAACCATCTCCGCCGAGGTCGTCTCGGGTGTTCCCGCATACGACGGACCGGCAGGCACCGCCAGCACCAAGGACGTCCTCGAGGAATACGCGAGCTACCTACGCGGATTGGTCGACCTGGCTGCGTTGCGTCCGCTGAAGGTCGCAGTCGACGCCGGCAACGGCATGGGCGGACACACCTCGCCGGCCGTATTCGGGCCGATGCCTCTCGAGGTTCTCCCGCTGTACTTCGAGCTCGACGGCACGTTCCCCAACCACGAAGCCAATCCGCTCGATCCGGCCAACCTCGTCGACCTGCAGGCATACGTGCGTGAAACCGGAGCAGACATCGGCTTGGCGTTCGACGGTGACGCGGACCGTTGCTTCGTCGTCGACGAGAAGGGCGACCCAGTCTCGCCGTCCGCGGTGACGGCACTTGTCGCCAAGCGTGAACTCGCGAAGGAACCGGGCGCGTCGATCATCCACAACCTGATCACGTCACGGGCAGTGCCCGAACTGGTCGAAGAACTCGGCGGCGTCGCGATTCGTACCCGAGTCGGCCACTCGTTCATCAAGCAGGAGATGGCCGAGACCGGTGCCGTCTTCGGCGGCGAGCACTCCGCTCACTACTATTTCCGCGACTTCTGGGGCGCCGACTCCGGCATGCTCGCGGCGTTGCACGTACTCGCTGCGCTGGGCGAGCAGGACCGCCCGCTGTCGGAGTTGATGGCGGAGTACACGCGCTACGCGGCCTCGGGCGAGATTAACTCCACGGTGGCGGACGCAGCCGATCGCACGGCCGCCGTACTGGCAGCATTCGCGGACCGCACCGAGTCGGTGGATCGCCTCGACGGAGTCACGGTCAGCCTCGAGGGAAATGCCTGGTTCAACCTGCGTGCGTCCAACACCGAACCCTTGCTGCGACTCAACGTCGAAGCACCCACGTCCGCCGATGTCGACGCACTGGTGAACGAAATTCTGGCGATCGTCCGGGCTTGAATCCGAGTCTGATCGGTTTGTCGGTGAGCCGAAGCCCTGGGATAGTTGGGGGACTATTTCGGGAACGACGGCGTCGGGAACGAAGGCTTTGCCACCACGAACCGCGTAGAGCTGGAATGCTGGATGGTGCGGGAACTGCTAACGGAGAAGGGGGTGCGGTGAGATGACAGCGCCGATGCCGCTTCTCGACCTCGACGACAGCGAGGGTTTGTCGGCTGCCGATTCGGAGGGGCTACTGCGGTCTGTAGCCATGGGGGGCGCACAGATTCGAGCCACCGCGTCGGCGGTCGGCGAGGGTGTGATCTCTCGGCTGGCCGGTTTGCGTCCGCGCAGCGTCGTGCTGATCGCCGGCGCCGGTGGCGCTCGACACGGAGCCAGGATCGCGCTCGCCCTCGTCGGAGATTCGATCGGGTGTCCGCTCATCGTGCTCGACCGGACGCCGTCGTGGGCCGGACCGTTGGACGTGATCGTCGTCGCCGGTGACGATGCGGGTGATCCACGCCTGGTCGAATCGGTCGACAGTGCCGTTCGCCGTGGCGCCGAAGTTGTTGTCGCCGTTCCGGACGAGGGGCCCATGCGAGCCGTGGCGGCCGGGCGCACCATGCCGTTGCCGCCGCGGCTCTACGCCTCGCCGAGGCACACGATGACACGGTTCCTCGCCGTTTTCCTCGCGGTTGCCGCCGAAATCGAGGGCAAGGGATCGATCGATGACCGTTCGGCGGTGCTCGGTCGAATCGCCGACGCGGTTGACGCGGAAGCGCTGCGGGACGGGCCGGCCAACGAGGTATTCCACAACCCGGCCAAGTCGTTGGCCACCAGAATGAGCGGCCGACGGGTCGTTCTGTGTGGAAGTGGTTCCGTGACAACAGCACTCGCAGAGTTCTCCAGTATTTCGCTGATGAGCTCGGGCCTGAACGCCGCCGCCGCAGAGATGTCGGAGGTGATCCGTTCGGCACGAGCGCTGTTCGCGCCGGACGCAGCTTCGCGTGATTCGGTTTTCCACGACCCGTTTTTTCACGATCCGCAACTGGACGGCGCACTACCGACTGCGCCGGCGCGGGCGTTCGTTTTCGCGACCGAATCCACGCGCGGGGAGGCGAAACGACGGATGGACGCACTGGCCGACGCGGATCTGGTGGTGGCGGTAGACGAAGACCAGACCAACGTGGTGATATCGGAGATGGAGCAGGTGTTCGTGTTGGCGTCTCGAGTGGACATGGCTGCGGCGTACGTGCAGTTGACGGGTGGTGCGAAGTAAGTGCGTGAACTCGAAGGTGCACTTCGTTCTTACGCGTGGGGTTCGCGAACGGCAATTGCCGAACTGCGCGGCCTCGCGACCCCGTCGAATCATCCCGAAGCGGAGTTGTGGTTGGGCGCGCATCCGGGTGACCCGGCGCGCGTGATCACCGAATCCGGAAGCGAGTCGTTGCTCGAGGTCCTGCACCGCGAACCCGAGCGTGAACTCGGGCGTGAGAACCTCGAGGCTTTCGGTGAGCGACTCCCGTTCCTGCTCAAGTTGCTTGCGGCGGAAGAACCGCTGTCGCTGCAGGCTCATCCCAGTGCTGTTCAAGCCGACGAGGGCTTTCGTCGTGAGAACGCTCTCGGCGTTCCCATGGAATCGCCGATTCGCAACTACAAGGACGGCAGTCACAAGCCCGAACTCGTTGTCGCGCTAAGCAGATTCGAAGCTCTTGCCGGATTCCGTGAGCCGACGCGCACTGTCAAACTGCTGCGCGCTCTGGCTGTCGACGAGTTGGAACCGTACATCGGTCTGCTCGAAGGCCAACCCGATTCCGACGGGCTCCGGGCGTTGTTCACCACGTGGATCACGCTGCCGTCCACGGTGCTCGGGACGTTGCTCCCTGCCGTACTTGCCGGGTGCATCACTTACGTCGCGCATCACGAAGCCGAATTCGTGACCGAGATCCGCACCGCATTGGAATTGAGCGAGGCATATCCCGGCGACGCGGGCGTACTGGCCGCACTGCTGCTCAACCGCGTCACACTCGAGCCCGGACAGGGACTGTTCCTCGCTGCCGGCAATCTCCATGCATATCTCCATGGACTTGCGGTGGAGATCATGGCCAACTCCGACAACGTGCTGCGCGGCGGACTGACGCCCAAACACGTCGACGTGCCCGAACTGTTGAGGGTTCTGGACTTCGTCGGGGCGGATATCGAAGTGCTCGATCCGGCTCCGGCATCACGATCGAGTCAGAAGGGATCAGGTCGGTCAGGATCAGGTCGGTACGAGTACGTCACGCCCGCACCCGAATTTCGTCTGACGCGTCTGGAGTTCGACTCGAATTCCACCGACATCACGGTCGACACTTCCGGCCCGCGGATTCTGATCTGCACCGACGGCGCGGTCACCGCGACGTGCGGCGCCGACACTCTCGACCTCGATCGGGGCCGAGCGGCGTGGATCGCGGCCGACGAGCCCGCGATACACCTGAGCGCACGGACTCCGACTGCGCAGGTATTCAGTGCAGTAGTCGGCAACAGCCTGTAGTCGTCAACTAGGAGACAGTGTGTCGACTCATGGTGGCAAGAAGGCAATCCTGGCGGCTCTCGCAGCCAATGCCGGAATTGCCGTAGCGAAGTTCGCCGGATTCTTGATCACTGGATCGTCGTCGATGCTCGCCGAGTCGGTGCACTCGGTGGCCGACACGTCCAATCAAGGGTTGCTGCTCCTGGGGCAGAAGAAGGCAGAACGTGAGGCAGATCAACTGCACCCGTTCGGCTACGGGCGCAACCGATACTTCTATTCTTTTGTCGTTGCACTGGTGCTCTTCACCCTCGGCTCGTTGTTCGCGATCTACGAAGGTATTCACAAGATTCAGCATCCGGAAGAACTCAATTCGGCCTTCGTGGCAATTGGGATTCTTGTCATCGCGATTTGTCTGGAGGGCTACAGCTTCCGGACCGCAGCGAAGGAATCACGACCGCTCAAGGGAAACGCGTCGTGGTGGAACTTCATCCGAACCTCTCGTAGCCCGGAACTTCCGGTTGTGCTGCTCGAGGACACCGGCGCATTGATCGGTCTGGTCCTTGCGCTCGGCGGCGTCGGCCTCACGATGGTGACCGGAAATCCGGTCTTCGACGGCATCGGAACTCTGTGCATCGGTGTCCTGCTCGGCATCATCGCGATCATTCTGATCATCGAAATGCAGTCGCTGCTGATCGGTGAGGGCGCAACGGCGGTGGAGACCGAACTGATCCTGAACGCCCTGGTCGACGGAACTCGTATCGAACGCGTCATTCATTGCAAGACGCAGTACCTCGGTCCCGAGGAGATTCTTGTTGCTGCCAAGGTTGCGGTGCCGATCGGATCGACGATCTCGGATGTGGCGACGGCGATCGACGAGGCCGAGTCCCGCGTGCGCGCTGCCGTACCTGCGGCGCGGGTGATCTACCTGGAGCCGGACCTGGATCGTCTCAGGGCAGATCGCCTTGAGACAGATCTACAGGCTCCCGACAAACCCTGAACAAAGCCGTGCCTGCGGGCTTAGGCTGATGCCATCTCTCTACTTGCCCATAGTGGGACCTGCTGGTCCCCAGCAAGGAGGCGGCAATGGCTGTCAAGGACGAGCAGGACGGATCTGGACGGTCGAAGCTGTTTCGAACGAAATCGATCGAGCAGTCCATCAAGGACACGGACGAACCGGAAACCAAACTCCGGAAAGAACTGAACTCGTGGGATCTCACCGTGTTTGGTGTCGCGGTGGTCATCGGCGCGGGCATCTTCACACTCACGGCTCGGACTGCGGGAAATGTCGCCGGGCCGTCGGTCTCCCTGGCGTTTGTCATTGCCGCCATCGCCTGCGGACTTGCAGCGCTCTGTTATGCCGAGTTCGCATCGACGGTGCCGGTTGCCGGTAGCGCCTACACATTCTCGTACGCGACATTCGGCGAATTCGTCGCCTGGATCATCGGCTGGGATCTCATCCTCGAATTCGCCTTGGCGTCTTCGGTGGTCGCAAAAGGCTGGTCGCTGTACCTCGGCGAAGTGATGGGCTCACGCAGTCCGATCGTCGAGTTGGGGCCGATCTCCTTCGACTGGGGAGCGGTGCTGGTGATCGTGGTCATCACGGTGCTGCTCGCGACCGGTACCAAACTCTCGTCGAGGGTTTCGCTGGTGATTACGGCGATCAAGGTCGCGGTGGTGTTGCTGGTGATCATCGTCGGGCTCTTCTACATCGACACCGACAACTACTCGCCGTACATTCCGCCGTCTGAAGCGGGATCGACGGGGGAGGGCATTCACCAGTCGCTGTTCTCGTACGTGACGGGGGCCGGTGGCAGCACGTTCGGGTGGTACGGATTGCTCGCGGCAGCCAGTCTGGTGTTCTTCGCGTTCATCGGCTTCGACGTCGTCGCCACGACGGCGGAGGAGGCGAAGGAACCGCAGAAGGCGTTGCCTCGCGGCATCCTGGGCTCTCTCCTGATCGTGACGGTTCTGTACGTGGCGGTGACACTCGTGTTGACCGGGATGGTGAAGTACACCGAACTCGAGGGAGATACCTCCAACCTGGCAACGGCATTCGCCTTCCACGACATCACGTGGGCGAAAAACGTCATCTCGTTCGGCGCGTTGGCAGGTCTGACGACAGTGGTGATGGTGCTGATGCTCGGTCAGACCAGGGTGCTGTTCGCGATGGCACGCGACGGTCTGATGCCGCGACGGTTGGCGCCGACAGGCAAGCACGGAACGCCGGTGCGGATCACCGTGTTGGTCGGCGTTGTGGTCGCGGTGCTCGCCGGAGTGTTTCCGATCGGCACCCTCGAAGAAATGGTCAACATCGGCACGCTGTTCGCGTTTGTTCTCGTGTCGTTGGGGGTTCTCGTGCTTCGTCGGACGCGGCCGGACCTACCCCGCGGGTTCCGGGTGCCGCTTGTCCCGGTGGTCCCGATCCTGGCGGTACTCGCGTGTCTCTGGTTGATGTTCAACCTGTCGGTGGAGACCTGGATGAGGTTCGTGGTCTGGATGGCTCTCGGTGTTGTCATCTACTTCGCCTACAGCAGACAGCATTCGTTGATCGGAAAGCGTGAGCGCGGCGAAATAGAGTGATTGTACAAAGTTTGTGATTTGTCTATCGTGTGTACAAATCAAGTAGTACTGTCTACTAGATAGTGAACTGACTCACAGTTGTCGAGTCGGTCCGAATCGAGGAGGCAGACCGTGTCGACGCACGTGAACTCGCAGTCCGGGCAGACGCTCCCGCCGGAGCAGTGGCGTGACAAGAAGAGGTATCTCTGGCTGCTCGGCCTGGTGCCGCCGACGGCGGTTTTCATCGCCGTCGGATTGGTCGCGTTGTTCGACAATCTCGGATGGAATGCGGTCGCACCGGTCTGGTGGTGGATCGGGCCGCTGCTCGTCTACGTCCTGCTCCCGATCCTCGACATCTTTTTCGGCCCGGACGGCGAGAATCCACCGGATGAGGTGATGGAGCGTCTCGAGAACGACAGGTACTACCGGTACTGCACGTACATCTACATACCGTTCCAGTTGGCCAGCCTCGTCCTGGCCTGCTATCTCTGGTCGGCGACGGACCTGTCGTGGCTCGGGATCGACGGGGGACTTGGGCTGATCTCCAAGATCGGTTTGGCGATCAGTATCGGCTGCGTCGCGGGAATCGGGATCAACACGGCGCACGAACTCGGTCACAAGAAGGATGATCTCGAGCGCTGGTTGTCGAAGATCACTCTGGCGCAGTCGTTTTACGGCCACTTCTACATCGAGCACAATCGCGGACACCATGTACGTGTCGCCACGCCGGAGGATCCGGCGTCGTCTCGTTTCGGTGAGAGCTTCTGGACCTTCCTGCCGCGCAGCGTGTGGGGATCCTTGCGCTCGTCGTGGTCCCTGGAGAAAGCCAGACTGGATCGACTGGGTAAGAAGCCGTGGACAATTCGCAACGACGTCCTGCATTCGTGGTTGATGTCCGTTGCGCTCTTCGGTGTCCTCGTCGCCGTCTTCGGGCTCTCGGTGCTGCCGTTCCTGGTGCTGCAGGCCGTGTTCGGGTTCTGCTTGCTCGAAACGGTCAACTACCTCGAGCATTACGGACTGAAGCGTCGCCGTTTGGACAGCGGGCGGTACGAGCGCGCTGCACCAGAGCACAGTTGGAACAGCGATCACATCTGCACCAACATTTTCCTGTATCACCTCCAGCGCCACAGTGACCATCACGCGAACCCGACGCGGCGATATCAGACGCTACGAAGCATGGACGGTGCACCGAACTTGCCAAGCGGGTACGCGAGCATGATCATGCTCGCCTACGTTCCTCCGTTGTGGCGAAAAGTCATGGACCCCAAAGTGCTTGCCCATTATGACGGTGACATCACCCGAGTCAACGTTCAGCCGTCCAAGCGTGATCGCATCCTCGCTCGATATGGAGCGGCGTGATGAGCAGCTACCGATGCCCGGTGTGTGGGTATGTCTACGACGAGTCGAAGGGTGCACCACGAGAAGGGTTTCCGGCGGGAACACTGTGGGATGCCGTTCCGGACGACTGGTGCTGCCCGGACTGCGGCGTGCGGGAAAAGCTGGACTTCGATCCGATGCCGGCAACGGCGGCGAGTGAATCATGAACGACTACAAGCTGTATCAGTGCGCGCAGTGCGGATTCGAGTACGACGCGGCGGTCGGCTGGCCGGAGGACGGTATCGAACCGGGGACTCGCTGGGACGACATTCCCGATGACTGGAGTTGCCCCGACTGTGGGGCGGCGAAGAGTGACTTCTTCATGGTGGAGGTCGAGCGGCAGTGAGATGCGTCGGCGTCGAACGGACCTAGGTGCGGCGGTAATGTCGTCACCATGACTTCGACGCCCACCCGCCTACCGCAGAAAGAAGCGTCGCGACTGCTGCTGCGTACCTCGGTGCTCGATTCGATGCGTGAATTGTTGACCGAACGCGACTGGTCCGAGGTGACCCTGACCGTTCTGGCAAAGCATGCAGGTGTGAGCCGTCAGACGCTCTACAACGAGTTCGGTTCGAGGCAAGGGCTCGCCGAGGCGTACGCGCTCCGGCTCGCCGACGGCTTCGTCGACGCGGTGGACGAGGCCATGGTGGCGCACGAGGGGCGTGCAGTCGAAGCACTGATGGCAGGCTTTGGGGCGTTTTTCGCCTCCAGCGCCACCGACCCGCTGGTGATCTCGCTGCTCACCGGTGAGGCCAAGCCGGACCTGCTTCGCCTGATCACCACCGACAGTGCGGTCATCATCGAGCGGGCGTCGTCGCGGCTCGCGGAGAGTTTCCAGCGAGGGTGGATTCAAGCGTCACCTGCTGATGCCGGGATTCTGGCGAGGGCGATTGCGCGCCTCGGGCTGAGCTACATTTCGATGCCGCCGGAGTCCGGAGCTTCGGTCGCGGAGGATCTGGGTACTTTGCTCGGACCGTTCATCGATGTGGCGCGCGCGGGCCGGGCGAGAGAGGGCCTCTAACCGATAGCCTTGTGCACCGATAGGCTTGTGCAGAGTATGCACGTCAACCAGGAGAGGCAGATGACGACCTCAGTTTCAACAACGCCCGTGGCCGAGAGCCGTAACGGCATCGACTTCAAAGTTGCAGATCTTTCGCTCGCGGAGTTCGGTCGCAAGGAAATCCGTCTGGCAGAGCACGAGATGCCCGGCCTCATGGCGCTTCGTCGCGAATACGCAGAGGTGTTGCCTCTCAAGGGCGCTCGCGTTTCAGGCTCGCTGCACATGACCATTCAGACAGCTGTTCTGATCGAGACGCTGACCGCGCTCGGTGCCGAGGTGCGCTGGGCTTCGTGCAACATCTTCTCCACGCAGGACCACGCTGCCGCCGCTATCGTCGTCGGTCCGCACGGCACCCCGGAAGAGCCCAAGGGCGTTCCGGTTTTCGCCTGGAAGGGCGAAACCCTCGAGGAGTACTGGTGGGCAGCCGAGCAGATGCTGACCTGGCCGGGTGAGCCTGCCAACATGATTCTCGACGACGGTGGCGACGCCACCATGCTCGTGCTCAAGGGCGCACAGTTCGAGAAGGCCGGCGTCGTGCCGCCGACGGACGACGACCAGGATTCAGACGAGTACAAGGTCTTCCTCGCGCTTCTGCGTCAATCGCTCGCCGCTGACAAGGGCAAGTGGACCGCGATCGCCGAGTCCGTCCAGGGCGTCACCGAGGAGACCACCACGGGCGTTCTGCGTCTGTACCAGGTTGCCGCTGCCGGTGAACTCACGTTCCCCGCGATCAACGTCAACGACTCGGTCACCAAGAGCAAGTTCGACAACAAGTACGGCACGCGCCACTCGCTGCTCGACGGCATCAACCGCGGCACCGACGTTCTGATCGGTGGCAAGGCTGCGCTGGTCTGCGGTTACGGAGACGTCGGCAAGGGTTGTGCCGAGGCACTTCGCGGCCAGGGCGCTCGCGTCGCGGTCACCGAGGTCGACCCCATCAACGCCCTTCAGGCGCTCATGGACGGCTTCGAGGTCAAGACGGTCGAGCAGGCCATCGGCTGGGCCGACATCGTGATCACGTCCACCGGTAACAAGGACATCATCACGTTCGAGCACATGAAGGCCATGAAGCACCAGGCCATCCTGGGCAACATCGGTCACTTCGACAACGAGATCGACATGGCCGGCCTCGAGAAGTCCGGCGACGTCACGCGGATCAACATCAAGCCGCAGGTCGACGAGTTCACGTTTGCCGACGGCCACTCGATCATCGTGCTGTCCGAAGGCCGCCTGCTCAACCTCGGCAACGCGACGGGCCACCCGTCGTTCGTGATGAGTAACAGCTTCTCCAACCAGGTCATCGCGCAGATCGAACTGTGGACGAAGCCGGACGAGTACGACAACGAGGTCTACCGCCTCCCCAAGCACCTCGACGAGAAGGTCGCCAAGATCCACGTCGAGGCACTCGGTGGCACGCTGACCAAGCTCACCAAGGATCAGGCAGAGTACATCGGCGTCGACGTCGAAGGCCCGTACAAGCCGGAGCACTACCGCTACTGACCCGGTTATTCATCGCTGAGGATGTAGTGTCCGCCGTCCCCCGGTCTGTGCAAGCAGGCCGGGGGATAGGCTTGTCCGCCGTGGGAACACTGGTGGCATTGGAAGGCCTCGACGGAGCTGGAAAGCGTACGTTGATCGGCAAAGTGGAGGGCGAACTCCGCCGCGGCGGCACGTCGATCGCGACTCTGGATTTTCCGCGGTACGGAAAGTCGATCCACGCGGATCTGGCGGCCGAGGCGCTCAAAGGTTCACACGGAGACTTGGCCGAGTCCGTGAACGCGATGGCAGTTCTGTTCGCCTTGGACCGCGCCGGTGCTGCGGGTCAGATCTCGGAACTGTTGTCCACCAACGACATTGTTCTGCTCGATCGCTACGTGGCGTCCAACGCTGCCTACAACGCGGCGCGAGTGCATCAGGGCGTGGACGGCGAGATGGTCGCCTGGGTCCGTGAATTGGAGTTGGGCCGACTCGCTCTGCCCTCTCCCGATCTGCAGTTGTACCTCGACGTACCGGTAGCCCTCGCCGAGCAGCGCGCCCGCTCCCGTGAGGCCGAGGACGCGTCGCGTCAGCTCGACGCGTACGAGCGTGACGGCGGCCTGCAGGCCCGAACCGGTCAGCTGTACACCCAGTTGGCAGCGACGGACTGGGTCTCACCCTGGTGGATCTTGGGGCCGGAGACGGACCCGGCCGACCTGGCGCGCAGGCTCGCGGATTTCGCGTGATCGGTCACCCTTGCAGCCGGGATTCGAACTTTCCGGCACAGTAGAGGGAAAGACGCGGCACGCCGCACGGCCTCGTAACGGTCTGATTCATCGCTCCGAGATGCAACGATAGGGATATGAAACCAAGGATTCTGGTTGTCGACGACGACACGGCACTCGCCGAGATGCTCACGATCGTGCTGCGTGGTGAGGGTTTCGATCCCTACGTGGTAGGCGACGGAACCCTGGCGCTCGCGGCAGTGCGTGAGACTCGCCCCGATCTCGTCCTGCTCGATCTCATGCTTCCCGGAATGAACGGGATCGACGTATGCCGGGTTCTGCGTGCGGATTCCGGTGTGCCCATCGTGATGTTGACGGCCAAGACCGACACCGTCGACGTCGTGCTCGGCCTAGAATCCGGTGCGGACGACTACATCATGAAGCCGTTCAAGCCGAAGGAGTTGGTGGCGCGGGTGCGCGCTCGTCTGCGCCGCACCGAAGAGGAGCCGGCGGAGCTGCTGAGCATCGCCGACATCGTGATCGACGTTCCGGCTCACAAGGTCAGCCGCGGCAGCGAGCAGATCTCGCTCACACCACTCGAATTCGACCTGCTGGTCGCATTGGCGCGCAAGCCGCGCCAGGTGTTCACCCGTGAAGTCCTTCTCGAGCAGGTGTGGGGATACCGCCACGCCGCCGACACCCGTCTGGTGAACGTGCACGTTCAGCGTTTGCGCGCCAAGGTCGAAACTGATCCCGAGAATCCCGAAGTGGTTCTGACGGTCAGGGGGGTCGGCTACAAGGCCGGACCGCCGTGAGCGGAGTTTCCAGATGGCGTCGTCGTCTCAACCGACGGCTGACGCCATTTCTGCGGTGGTGTCACTCGATGAGCAACACCCTCGCGCACACGTGGCGACGCTCGCTCCAGTTGCGAGTGGTCGTCTCGACTTTGACGTTGTCTCTGATCGTCATCGTCATTCTCGGTGTCGTGCTCACCAGCCAGATCACCGATCGGCTGCTGGAAACGAAAATCACCGCAGCGACCGAGGAAATGGACCGTGCCCGCGGCATCGTCGAAGACCAACTCGCGGGCGTCGACGATTCGACGGCACTCAACGTCCAATTGGAAAGCGCTGCGTCCGGACTGACGAGTCGTCGAAACCAGACCTCGGGCCAAGCCTCCGGGTCGGCCGGCACCTTCGACCCGGTGCTGATCGTGCCGGGCGACGGGCCGCGCCAGCCCACCAGTTCGGGGCCGGTCGAGCAGATCCCGGACAACCTTCGTGAGTTCGTCAAGCGAGGCCAGATCAGCTACCAATTCGCGACGGTGTCCAATCCGAACGGTTATTCCGGTCCCGCACTGATCATCGGCAGCCCTACCGCGTCGTCGATCTCGGGTCTCGAGCTGTACCTGATCTTCCCGCTCGCCAGCGAAGACCGGAGTCTGTCGCTTGTTCGAAGCACCCTGCTGATCGGTGGAGCAGTCCTGCTTGTGCTCCTCGCGGCGATTTCGCTGTTGGTCGCCAGGCAGGTCGTGCTTCCCATTCGATCGGCCTCACGAATCGCGGTGCGTTTCGCAGACGGCCGACTCAAGGAACGAATGCCGGTCCGCGGCGAGGACGACATGGCGCGTCTGGCCATGTCCTTCAACGAGATGGCCGAGAGTCTGTCCAAACAGATCACCCAGCTCGAGGAGTTCGGCAGTCTCCAGAAACGCTTCACTTCCGATGTCAGCCATGAACTCCGCACACCGCTGACCACGGTCCGAATGGCCGCTGACCTGATTTACGACGGCAGCGAGAACCTCGACCCGATGTTGCGCCGGTCTTCGGAACTGCTTGTCGCCGAACTGGACAGGTTCGAAGGGCTCCTGGCGGACCTCCTCGAGATCTCCCGACACGATGCCGGTGTCGCGGAGCTGGCGTCCGAACAACTCGACGTGCGGATGTGTGCGCGAGCGGCGGTCTCCACGGTTCGCCATCTCGCCCGCGAATCCGGCACCGAACTGATCGTCGACATGCCCGACGAGCCGGTCATGGCAGATGTTGACCCGCGTCGCGTCGAACGCATCCTGCGAAATCTCCTGGCCAACGCCATCGACCACGGTGAGGGGAAGCCGATTCTGCTTCGCCTTCGCGCCGACGAGAATGCCCTCGCCTTCATCGTCCGCGACAGCGGCGTGGGGTTGCGGCCAGGTGAGGAGAAGTTGGTCTTCAACCGGTTCTGGCGCTCGGACCCGTCCCGCGTACGCCGCAGTGGTGGCACGGGACTCGGCCTCGCGATCAGCGTCGAGGATGCGAATCTGCACGACGGCAAGCTCGAAGCCTGGGGCGAACCGGGAGTTGGCGCCTGCTTCCGGCTGACGCTCTCGCGTACCCGCGGCAAGAAAGTCGTGTCGAGTCCGCTGCCACTCAAGCCCACGACCACCAAATTCGTGCGCACGCCGAGCGAAGCCGACATCGTCGCCGATACCGTCGGCGAGGTCACGTCATCACTGCCGACCCCGCGCGAACCTGACTCACGGAACGAGTCCAACGGTGGGGATCGATCATGATCGGAACCCGCCGTCGTCTGGGACTTCTTGCAACCACGCTCAGTGTGCTGTTGCTGACCGGTGCGTGCGCCAGTTTGCCGGAGTCCTCGTCGCCGCAGGCAATCGGAACTCTGGCAACAGCCGTGCCCGGAACGTCGGTCGAATCACCGGCCTCGGGTCGAGAGCCGGACCTACTGGTACGCGACTTCGTCAAGGCGAGTACCGACCCGTCCAACCGGCACGCCGCAGCACGTCAGTACCTCACCAAGGACGCGTCGGCGCGTTGGGACGATGCTGCCAGTGCAGTCATCGTCGACAAGATCGACACCCTGTCGGCCTCGCGAACCAGTTCCGAAGCGGTGTACACGATTCGTGTGAACAAGGTCGGTCGCCTCGACCCGGGCGGCCTGTACGTCCCCGAAGAGGGCAGCTTCGAAGCGAAGATGACGCTGACGTTGACCGACGGCGAATGGCGGATCAGTGACCTGCCTCCCGGTGTGATCATGGAGCGCCCTCAGTTCCTCGGCGCCTATCAGCGGAAATCGTTGTTCTTCCTCGACCCGACGAGTCAGACGGTTGTCCCCGATCTCCGCTGGATCTCCGGTGGGCAGGATCAGGTGGCGGCTCAGTTGATCGGTCTGATGATCGACGGACCGAAGGCAGCGCTCGCGCCGGCTGTACGAAACGAACTCGGCAATGGTGTGTCGGTGATCGGTCCGATCACCAAGGCCGACGGCAAGTCGGGACAGGTCGGTGTCGGTCTCGGTGGTGTGCGCATCAACTTCCGCCTGGACAACCCGATGGATGCCGCGACTCGCGGTTTGTTTGCAGCGCAGGTCATTTGGACGCTCGCCAATGCAGACGTCGCGGGACCCTACGTTCTGCAGATCGACGGCGAGCCGCTGGACGCCGCACATGCTGACGGCTGGACCACCGCTGACGTTGCGTCCACCAATCCGCTGGCCACCACGAGTGCGACCGTCGGCCTGCACGCCTTGCGCAACGGCTCACTGGTGAGTGTCACGGAGCAGGAGGCGGCTCCCGTGCCCGGCTTCGCGGGCAATGCGGGCAACCTCACCGCGGCAGCTCTCTCGCGTGACGGCAAGCTGGTTGCCGCCGTCTCGGACACCGCTCGTCCCGATCCAGGCACACGGTTTGCACTCTCGCTCGGCACATACGGCGAAGGTGCCGTTCCGGTACTCGAAGGCAGCGCCATCACCCGACCGTCGTGGGAGCTGGACAACAACGCGGTCTGGGCGGCGGTGAACGGCAATACCGTCGTTCGGGTCGTCCGTGAACCCGGGACGGGTCGAGTGTCGGTCACCAATGTCGACGTCGGGGCCCTCACCTCGGTCGGTTCCACGATCTCGGAACTGCGTCTCTCTCGCGACGGCGTGCGAGCCGCGATGATCATCGACGGCAAGGTCTACCTGGCCGTGGTCGTACGCACAGCCAGCGGGGTCTACGCCCTGACGAGTCCGCGCGCGGTGGCCTCGGGCTTGGGCAGTACCGCACTCTCACTCGACTGGAGCAACAGCGACACCATCGTGATCGCGCGTAGCGGAGCCGACATACCGGTCGTCCAGGTCGCGATCGACGGTTCCCGAATGGATGCGCTGCCGAGTGGAAACCTGACCGCCCCCGTCACCTCCGTGGATGCGTCGCCGACCACCGAGTACGTCGCCGACGCGCGTGCGGTGTTCCAACTGAACAACAACGACCCCGCCGGTGATCGTCGTTGGCGTGAAGTGACTGTGCTGACCGGGCAGAAAGCAATTCCAGTGCTACCTGGCTGACTTGTCGGTGCTCTCATTCATGATTCGGCCATGGGGGACAAGAAATTCGGTGCCGGCCTGCTCGATCTGTTGTTGCCACGCGAGTGTGGTGGGTGCGCCCGCACAGGGACTCTGTGGTGTCGTGAGTGCGCGGAACTGCTGAGCGACCATCCAGTTCAACTGAGTCCGCGCGTCGATCCGGGCGTGCCGGTGTGGGCGCTCGGCCGCTACGACGGCCCCAGGCGTCGCAGTGTGATCGAGATGAAGGAACGCGGTCGCCGGGACCTCACGATGCCTCTGGGGATCGCTGTGGCCGGTGCATTGGCCATGCTGGAACGGTGGGGCGAGCTCGGTGGCGGGAATCGTGCACCGATCGTCCTGGTTCCGGCTCCCACGCGCGCCCGGGCGGCGCGATCTCGAGGGGGTGATCCGGTTCGCCGGATAGCCGAGAGTGTGCGCGAGAAGCAGAGAGCCGAAGAGCGGGAAGCCGGTTCTGTCGTGGGTCGTCCGATACAAGTCTGTCCGATTCTCCGGATGACGCGGGGCGTACGTGACTCGGTCGGACTGTCCGCGGCCGACCGGGTGACCAATGTGAGCGGTCATGTGTCTCTCGACACCACTGCGATCTCTTCCCACATGGGGGACAGCGACGTCGTCCTGCTCGACGACGTCCTGACGACGGGAGCGACTGCGGCAGAGTCGGTTCGGGCCCTCTCGCTCCGTGGGATTCGAACAACTATGGTGCTCGTGCTTGCAGGGGCTTAGATGAATTTCGTTGGAACAGTGGCACTCGCGCGCGTTACGTACTAGCGTCGGCGGCACACCCGAAAATACTGGTAGGAGGTGGTACTTCGATACTGGTGCCGGGCGGATCCCCTCTCGGTACTTGCAGAATTTGCCGCCGCCCACCGTGGGGCGGGGCCGTAATTGGGAGGTACGAGTGACGACCCCTTCGCAAGCCTCGTTTTTCATCGAGGACGCCACCATCGAGCGTTCCGAGAATGCCGCAGCTCCGAGATCCGACGTCGTAGTCAAGGGACGAAATGTCGAGATCCCCGATCACTTCCGAATCTACGTTTCGGAAAAGCTGGCGCGACTCGAACACTTCGACCCCTCCATATTCCACTTCGACGTGGAACTCCAACATGAACGCAACCGACGACAGGCCAAGAGTTGCCAGCGCGTCGAGATCACCGCTCGAGGTAAAGGCCCGGTGGCCCGAGCCGAAGCGTCCGCAGACAGCTTCTACGCAGCCTTCGAATCGGTGATCGACAAGCTCGAGAGTCGCCTCCGTCGAACCAAGGATCGCAAGAAGGTCCATTACGGTGACAAGCGACCGGTGTCCGTCGCGGAGGCAACCGCCTCTCTCGTCGACGCAGACTCACTCGGAGTCACGCCGGATATTTCGCTGAACGGTCAAGAACCGGACGAGTACGACGGCCCGGGGCGCGTGGTCCGCACGAAGGATCACCCGGCAGAGCCGATGACCATCGACGACGCTCTCTACGAGATGGAACTGGTCGGACACGACTTCTTTCTCTTCCATGACAAGGAGTCGGACAAGCCGTCCGTCGTCTACCGTCGTCACGCTTTCGACTACGGATTGATCCGCCTGACATGACCCAATCGGTGGTGGGTTTGCTCGCTCGCCGCCGGTAGCGCCTACCATGGAATCCGGCCGGAGTTTTCGGACCCCGGCCGGATTTTCAGTGTGTGACCCCCTGTCGCCGAAGATTGAGGACGAAGAAGACTGTGCCGTCGCTGTCGCTATCGAAGCTGCTCCGTGTTGGTGAAGGTCGCATGGTCAAGCGGCTCAAGCACATCGCCGAGCATGTCGAATCTCTGTCGCCCGATGTCGAAGGCCTGACAGACGAGCAACTCAAAGCCAAGACCGCCGAGTTCCGTGAGCGCTACGCCGCCGGGGAAACTCTCGACGAGTTGCTGCCCGAGGCATTCTCCGTGGCCCGTGAGACATCATGGCGCGTGATCAATCAGAAGCACTTCCACGTGCAGATCATGGGTGGCGCGGCCCTGCACTTCGGCAACGTCGCCGAGATGAAGACCGGTGAGGGCAAGACCCTGACGTCGGTTCTTCCGGCTTACCTCAACGCGATCGCCGGCGACGGCGTTCACGTCGTCACGACCAACGACTACCTCGCCAAGCGCGACTCCGAGTGGATGGGCCGCGTTCACCGCGCCCTCGGCCTCGAGACCAGCGTGATCCTCTCGGGCATGACGCCGGCCGAGCGCCGCGTCGCTTACGCAGCGGACATCACCTACGGCACCAACAACGAGTTCGGCTTCGATTACCTGCGTGACAACATGACGCATTCGTTGGACGACCTGGTCCAGCGTGGCCACGCGTTTGCCATCGTGGACGAGGTCGACTCGATCCTCATCGACGAAGCCCGAACCCCGCTCATCATCTCGGGCCCGGCTGACGGCTCGAGCAAGTGGTACAGCGAGTTCGCCCGCATCGCGCCGCTGCTGAAGAAGGACGTTCACTACGAGGTCGACATCCGCAAGCGCACCATCGGTGTGCACGAGGCGGGCGTCGAACTGGTCGAGGACCAGCTCGGTATCGACAACCTGTACGAAGCCGCGAATTCGCCGCTGGTGAGTTACCTCAACAACGCGATCAAGGCCAAAGAGCTCTACACCAAGGACAAGGACTACATCGTCCGCGACGGCGAGGTCATCATCGTCGACGAGTTCACCGGTCGCGTGCTGGTCGGACGCCGCTACAACGAGGGCATGCACCAGGCGATCGAGGCCAAGGAGAAGGTGGAGATCAAGGCCGAGAATCAGACCCTCGCCACCATCACCCTGCAGAACTACTTCCGTCTGTACGACAAGTTGTCGGGAATGACGGGTACCGCCGAGACGGAAGCTGCCGAGCTTCACCAGACCTACACCCTCGGCGTGATCCCGATCCCGACCAACCGTCCGATGGTCCGAGTCGACAACGGCGACCTCATCTACAAGACCGAGGAAGCCAAGTTCGATGCCGTGGTCGACGACGTCGTCGAGCGTCACGAGAACGGCCAGCCCGTTCTGATCGGTACCACCAGCGTCGAGCGCTCGGAGTACCTGTCCAAGCAGTTCACCAAGCGTGGCGTTGCCCACAACGTCCTCAACGCGAAGTTCCACGAGAAGGAAGCGACCATCATCGCCGAGGCCGGTCGCTCCGGTGCGGTCACCGTCGCGACCAACATGGCCGGCCGCGGTACCGACGTCGTGCTCGGTGGTAACCCGGACATCATCGCGGACATCGCGCTGCGCAAGAAGGGCCTCGACCCGGTGACGACGCCGGACGAGTACGAGGCAGCCTGGGACGCCGTCCTCGACGAGGTCAAGGCTGAAGTGAAGGAAGACGCGGAGAAGGTCCGCGATGCAGGTGGCCTGTACGTCCTGGGCACCGAGCGTCACGAATCGCGTCGTATCGACAACCAGTTACGTGGTCGTTCCGGACGTCAGGGTGATCCCGGCGAATCGCGGTTCTACCTTTCGCTCGGTGACGAGCTGATGCGCCGCTTCAACGGTTCGGCACTCGAGTCGATCATGACGCGCCTCAACCTGCCTGACGACGTTCCGATCGAAGCCAAGATGGTCTCGAAGGCCATCAAGAGCGCTCAGACGCAGGTCGAGCAGCAGAACTTCGAAATTCGCAAGAATGTCCTCAAGTACGACGAGGTCATGAACCAGCAGCGAACGGTCATTTACAAGGAGCGCCGCCAGATCCTCGAGGGTGAGGACATGGAGGGCCAGGTTGAGCAGATGATCACCGACGTGGTCACCGCCTACGTGGACGGCGCGACCGCGGAGGGCTACGTCGAGGACTGGGATCTCGAGCAGTTGTGGACGGCGCTCAAGACGCTGTACCCGGTCGGCATCGATCACAAGGCGTTGGCGGGGGAGGACGGTGCAGGTATCAACAGCGACCTGAGCCGCGACGACCTACGCACCGCCTTGCTGGAAGACGCCCACGCGGCGTACAAGAAGCGCGAAGCCGAGATCGACGCGATCGCCGGCGAAAACGGTATGCGTGAACTCGAGCGTCGTGTCTTCCTCTCGGTCCTGGACCGCAAGTGGCGTGAGCATCTCTACGAGATGGATTACCTCAAGGAGGGAATCGGCCTGCGTGCGATGGCCCAGCGTGACCCACTGGTCGAGTACCAGCGCGAAGGCTACGACATGTTCATCGGCATGCTCGACGGCCTGAAGGAAGAGTCCGTCGGATTCCTCTTCAACCTGCAGGTCGAGGCAGCTCCGGCACAGCCCGCGAGCGGAATTTCCGTCACGGCGGGCTCGGCTGCTGCGGCGTCCGCCACCGCGCCCAAGCCGCTCCCGACGCAGGAAGCCGCGGCCAGGACAACCGGGGCTGCTGCCCCGACGGCGTTGCGCGCCAAGGGGCTTGACGACGAAGGTCCGTCACGATTGACGTACACCGGCCCTGACGAGGACGGCAAGGCAAAGGCAACACGCGACTCGGCCGCGGACTCCGGTGACGGTGCCGCCTCACGTCGCGAACGTCGTGAAGCAGCGCGGACGCAGTCGAAGAGCAACCGGGCTCCGAAGTCCAAGCGCAAGCGCTGAGGTTCAGTACAGACAGACTGAGGTTTCAGAGATAGTGCTCGACAGGCTGGACGGTCACACCATGTGTAGTGCGGTGACCGTCCAGCCTGTTCCGTCAGCGCGGTCGATCCGACCTGCGACGGCAAATGTCTGCGTGCCTCGTGTGTACGTCGCACAGACTTCGGCGGCACTCTCTGAAACCGCTTGAACGTGGGTGCGGTGAACGGCCGCGCCGCCCATTTTTCGGGCGGCAGAGTCTGAAGTGTACAGTCGCGCAACAACTTCCAGGACGGTCGGCGTCAGCACGCCTTTCAGCTGTCGTGGATTTCGTCGTCGGTCGACGGTTTCGAGAACAAGTCGAAGTGATCGGTTCCAGAAGATGTCGGCACCCGCCGCATTCGGATCAGGAGTGGTATGCGCCGACGTTCCGTTGTGTGGCGTCTTTCGCGGGCGACGCAGCATCCGGTCGGTTCGGCATTGCGTTCGGTCTGGTCGGCACTGCGGCCGCGACAGCACGACGGTGTGCGCGTGAGGCTCGAATTGTGGTGCCGGCTCGAGAACAATTTTGCAGTCCTGCTCCATGACATCCCCCCGGATGATCGTGCGTCCGAGTTGGCCGATTCGGACTTTCGCTCCCCGAGCGATGGTGAGAAGCATGACACGAAATGCTCGAGATGTCGCCGTGATCACCATCGCGACTTAGGGTGATGGCGTGCGGGGACTTCTGTTGGATGTCGGTGGCGTGCTGTTCGGTCCGGGATCGGATCTCGAGGGCTTGAGCGCGCTGGTGCGCGCTGTGAGGGCGCGCGGAATCGTGACGGGAATTGTCAGTAACGATCCCGGCGGCGCCAGTGCTCAGTGGTTGCGGGATCTCGGCGACGGGGTCTTGGTCGACGATGTGATCCTGTCCGGTGACGTAGCGATGGCAAAGCCGGATGCCGAGATCTATCTGTTGGCGGCGAGTCGGTTGGGCGTCGACACGGGGGACTTCGTTTTCGTGGACGACCTCGAGGTCAACGTGCGCGCGGCGGTGGCCGTCGGGATGGTCGGCGTCCACCACGTCGGCTCGGAATCCACGATCGAGGAGTTGTCGATTCTGTTCGATCTGGGCGAAGGAGGGGACACGAAGCCATGGTGAACAGACTGACCACTCAGGACGCGGCTTTCTACTTCCTCGAAGCCGGGACGACGCCGATGCATGTCGGCTCGTTGGGGATTTTCCGGCAACTGCGAAACGGGATCGATCACGAGGAATTGCTTCGTCTGGTCGAAGATCGGCTCGGATCGGTTCCGCGGTACCGCCAGAGGGTTCGTGAGGTGGCGTTCGGCCTGGCCCGTCCGGTGTGGGTGGACGACTCGGATTTCGACATCACTTACCACGTACGCCGATCGGCTCTGCCCAAGCCCGGTTCCGATGAACAGCTGATGGATCTGATCGCCCGGCTGACGTCGAGGCCGCTCGACAGCACGAGGCCGTTATGGGAGATGTACCTGGTCGAGGGGCTGACCAGAAACAGATTTGCCATCTTCACGAAGTCTCATTCGTCGTTGGTGGACGGCGAAGCGGCTCCCGAGATCAGCCAGGTGATCTTCGATCCGGAGAAGAATCGAGCGCCCGGCCCCGAGGAACTGTGGATGCCGGCCAGGCCGCCGAGCGACACCAGCTTGTTGGTCAGTGCTCTGGCAGATCTCGTGACGAGCCCGGGGGAGGGGATCGCGCAGGCCCGCGCAACGTTCAACGACGTGACCACGTCTCTCACCGAGGCGGTGAGTGCACTCGGAAAACTTGCCGAAGTGGTCCGAACGGCGACGCAGGTGGCCCCGTCGAGCCCGCTCAACGCCACCATCTCGCGCAATCGACGCCTTGCGGTGGCCAAGACGTCTCTCGAAGACTATCGACGCATTCGGGCGAGGTACGGGTGCGAGATCAACGACGTGATTCTGACCGTCATCGCTGGTGCGATGCGCAACTGGCTCCTCTCGCGCGGCGAACCGGTGACCGAGGCGACCATCGTGCGAGCGATGGTTCCCATGTCGGTCTACACGGACGGCCCCGAGAGTCCCGACGTCGACGATCCGCAGGCGCCGGGACATGTTTCCTCGTTCCTGATCGACCTGCCTGTCGGTGAACCCAACGCGGTGGTTCGGCTCTCGCACGTGGCGCATGCGACGGAGGCGTTTGCACGCCAGGGTCGGCGGGTGACCGCACAGACGATGGTGCGGATGTCCGGGTTTGCGCCGGCGACGCTGCATGCGATGAGTTCGCGCGCGGCCAGCAGTCTCTCGCAGCGAATGTTCAATCTGATGATCACCAACGCGCCGGGGCCGCAGTTTCCGCTCTACCTCGGCGGGGCTCGGATGCTGGAGATGTATCCGGTGTCGCCACTGCTCAAGAATCAGACACTCAGCATCGCCCTGACGTCGTACGACGGAAATGTCTACTACGGTTTGAATGCCGACCGTGACGCGATGTCGGACGTCGACGTCGTTCGTTCGCTGATCTTCGAGTCACTCGAGGAATTGACGGATGCGAGTCGGTGACGAACGAGCATGAAGGTGGTCTCATGAGGGTGTACGTGCCGGCGACGGTCGAGATTTTGCAGAAGTTGGTCGCAGATCAGGAGTTCGACCCGATGAGCCGGACGGCTTTTGCGGTCACCCCGACTCTGCGGGAGTCATATGCGGCGGGGGACGACGACGAGTTGGCCGAGGTCGCCATGGGTGAGGCTGCGCGTGCGTCGCTGCGGTTGATCGCCGGAACCGAGGGTGACGTCACCTTCCGGCGCGCCGTCGTCGCTGCCGACGTCGACGATGCCGACGTGAAACTGCGGCCCGATCTCGACGATTCGGTGGTTCGATTGGCGGGTCCCGTCACGATGGCGCAGGTTGCATCTGTGCATGTCGACCTCGAACAGGCAGAATCGGACATCGAGCGCGCTGCTGGCATAGTCGACGCGGCGGATCTCGGCGACGCCGATGCCGAGTTCACGCTCGGCGACGCGGAGGACCACGAGTTGGCGTGGTACGCCGCGCAGGAGTTGCCGTTCTTGCTCGACCTGCTGTGAATGTGCTTACCGTGAAGTAACCTACGGTACCGTAACCTGATAACCTACGGTACCGTAGGCAGTGGGTTCGGAAGGTGAGAGGTGGAGGTCTGATGGGTCTGAAGGACTGGATCGAGGCACCGGCAGCGTCGGTGGTTCCGGCAGCGCGGTCGAAGCTCAATCTGCTTCGCGGTGCGGCGGCTCGACTGACCACACCATTGCTTCCCGACGATTATCTGCACCTCGCAAATCCGTTGTGGTCGGCCCGCGAGCTGCGTGGTCAGATCGTCGAAGTACGGCCCGAGACCACGGATTCGGCGACCATCGTCATCAAGCCGGGTTGGGGATTCGACTTCAACTACCAGCCGGGGCAGTACATCGGTATCGGCCTCCACATCGACGGTCGGTGGCATTGGCGCTCGTACTCCCTGACTTCTCCGCCCAACTGGGAGAACAAGCGCATCTCCATCGCGGTCAAGGCGATGCCCGAGGGCTTCCTCTCGAGTCACCTCGTCAGTGGCGCGGTTCCTTCGGGAACCATCGTTCGACTGGCCACACCGTCCGGCAACTTCGCCTTGCCGGATCCGCCGCCGGAGAAGATCCTGTTCATCACTGCGGGCAGTGGCATCACCCCGGTCATGGGCATGTTGCGGACGATGAACCGGCGCGGTCAATTGCCCGACGTCATGCACATCCACTCGGCTCCGACGGAATCCGACGTCATGTTCGCCGACGAACTCACGGCGCTGCACGTCGAGCACGAGGACTTCGTCAGCCACGTCCAACTCACACGGCGTGACGGAAAGTTCAAACTCAGCTCTCTCGACACGGTCTGCCCCGATTGGCGCGAGCGCCACACCTGGGCGTGCGGACCGCTTCCGTTGCTCGACGAACTCGAAGACGTCTGGAAGGCGGAAGGTATCGAGGATCGACTCCACATGGAGCGATTCGCGGTATCGCGCATCGACGCTTCCGCGGACGGCGGCACGGTCACCTTCGAGAAGTCGGGTAAGACGATCACTGTCGACGGCGCGACGACGCTTCTGGAGGCTGGCGAGCAGTCCGGTGCCTTGATGCCGTTCGGTTGCCGCATGGGCATCTGCCAGACGTGTGTCGTACCTCTCGTTGCCGGCCACGCGATCGATCTACGCTCGGGGAAACAGCACGCGGAGGGCGAACGCATCCAGACGTGCATCTCCGCCGCCGCGGGCGACTGTACGCTGGACGCATAGCTTCTAGGCACACGGAGGACCACGGTGGCCATCACCGATATCAAAGAGTTTTCGCACCTCACCGAGGCCGATGTCGAAGCTCTCGGACGTGAACTCGATCAGATTCGACTCGACATCGAAGACTCTCGCGGAATCCGGGACGCCCGCTACATTCGTCGCGTCATTCGCGTGCAACGTGCGTTGGAGCTCGGCGGGCGTATCGCGCTGTTCGGCAGCCGGTATCGACCGGCGTGGCTGGTCGGTACAACCCTGCTGAGCCTGTCGAAGATCATCGAGAACATGGAACTCGGGCATAACGTGATGCACGGGCAATGGGACTGGATGAACGATCCCGAGATTCACTCGGTCTCGTGGGAGTGGGATCAGACCGGTCCTTCCGAGCACTGGAAGCGCGCACACAACTACCAACACCACACGTACACCAACGTCGTAGGGATGGACGAGGATCTCGGCTTCGGGATTCTGCGTATGACGCGTGACGAGCCGTGGAAGCCGATCAACCTCTTCCAGCCGATCGCCAACGTGATCTTGGCGGCCACATTCGAGTGGGGTATCGCGCTGCACGACCTCACGGCGGCATCCGAGTTGGAGGGCGCGGAAAAGGGGCAACTGAACTCGCAGGCGAACAAAGACTTCGCGCGCAAGATCTTTCGTCAGGTCGGCAAGGACTTCATCTTGTTCCCGGCGCTGACGGGGCCGGCGTGGAAGTCGACCATGACGGCCAATGCCACCGCGAATCTCGTGCGCAATCTGTGGGCGTACGTCGTCATATTCTGTGGCCACTTCCCGGACGGCGCAGAGAAGTTCACAGTTGCCGAATTCGAGCAGGAGACTCGTCACGAGTGGTACCTACGCCAGATGCTCGGAAGTGCGAACTTCAATTCGGGCAAGCTCATGGGTCTGATGAGTGGCAACCTGAGCTACCAGATCGAGCACCACGTGTTCCCTGATCTGCCGAGCAACCGCTACCCCGAAATTGCCGTGAAGATGCGTGCGCTGTGTGAGAAGTTCGATCTCCCGTACACCACCGGTTCGCTCTTCAAGCAGTATCTTTTGGCACTACGCACGATCCACAAGCTGGCATTGCCGGACAAGTGGCTGACTGCGACCTCGGACAATGCTCCGGAAACGTCCTCGGAACTACGGTTCCGTGATTCAGGGTTCCGGGACGCAGCCATGGCGATGGTCGAGGACCTGCGTACCGATCCGGTCACCGGTAAGCGTCTGGGATTGTTGACTGCACTCAAGTCGCAGGCTCGTTCGCGCATGCCGAAGCGCCGGAAGTGATATAGGTTACATCGGGAAAAACCTAACCTACGGTGCCGTAAGTTACGCTACAGTAGGTGCAGTTGATCTGAACGATTCGAAATCATGATCGTTCTGCACTTACTACTTTGCGCCTAACTCACTGCTAGGAGGCTTTCCATGGCGATTGCAGATGTCAAGGAATACGCACATCTCACGGACGTTGACATCGAGGCGCTCGGCCGCGAACTCGACGCGATTCGTCGCGACATCGAGGAGTCGCGCGGCGAGAAGGACGCGCGCTACGTGCGCAACGTCATTCGCCTGCAGCGCTCACTCGAAATCGGTGGCCGCGCAGTACTTTTCGCCAGCCGTCGCCGTCCGGCGTGGCTCGCCGGAGTTGGCCTGCTGACGCTCTCGAAGATCATCGAGAACATGGAACTCGGGCACAACGTGATGCACGGGCAGTGGGACTGGATGAACGACCCGGAGATCCACTCCACCTCGTGGGAGTGGGACGTCACCGGCCCGTCTGCGCACTGGAAGCAGACCCACAACTACCTGCATCACAAGTACACCAACGTCCTCGGAATGGACGACGACGTCGGATACGGGCTCCTCCGCGTCACCCGCGATCAGCGGTGGAAGCCCTTCAATGCCGGCAACTTGGTCTACAACACCTTGCTCGCCCTGTTCTTCGAGTACGGCATCGCTGCTCAGCACCTCGAGCTGGGCAAGGTTGCCAAGGGCCGCGCCGACAAGGAAGAGACGCAGCGCAAGCTCCGTGAGGTCGGCGAGAAGATCGGCAAGCAGGTCTTGCGCGACTACGTCATCTACCCGGCCATCACCGGCCCGGCGTGGAAGAGCACGTTGTCGGCCAACTTCACCGCCAACACCCTGCGGAACGTGTGGACCAACGCGGTCATCTTCTGCGGCCACTTCCCGGACGGCGCCGAGAAGTTCACCAAGGAAGACATCGACAAGGAAACGCAGGCTCAGTGGTACCTGCGCCAGATGCTCGGCAGCGCCAACATCGAGGGCAGCGCGCTCATGGACTTCATGACGGGCAACCTGAGCTACCAGATCGAGCATCACCTGTTCCCCGATCTGCCGAGCAACCGATACAAGGACATCGCGGTCACGGTGCGTCAGCTCGCGGACAAGTACGACCTGCCGTACACGACGGGCCCGCTCGCCGTGCAGTACGCCAAGTCGTGGCGCACCATCGCCAAGCTGTCGCTGCCCAACAAGTACCTCAAGGACACTGTCGACAATGCGCCCGAGACGGCGTCGGAGCGGATGTTCGACGGCGATCCGACGTCGACTGTCGATCCCGTGACCGGGCGTCGTAGCGGTCTCAAGAGCGCCATTGCACGTAAGCGTAAGAGTGGAAAGCTGCGCAGCCTCCTCGGACTGCGCTGATCCCCACTTGCACTGACAAGCGGCCCGACACCATTCGATGGTGTCGGGCCGCTTCTCTGTTGTTGCTCAGGGGTCCTGCTCAGGGTTCTTGCTCGGTGTTCTGGTTCAGTACTGATCGTTGGACTTGATCGCTTCCAACAGTTGCCGCACAGCGACGACGCGTCGAGCGGATTTGCCCTCCAGCAGGTCGAGCTTGCATTCGGGATCTGCGGGCGGCCCCAGGTGCGTGCATCCGCGCGGGCAATCCTCGATGGCCGCAGCCAGGTCCGAGAATGCCGCCACCACGTTCTCGGGCGAGATGTGCGCCAGACCGAACGAACGGATGCCCGGGGTGTCGATCACCCAGCCGCCACCGGCGAGGGGGAGTGCCACCGATTGTGTCGATGTGTGCCGCCCCTTGCCCACGCCGGACACGATGCCGACCGCCCGATTGGCATCGGGGACAAGGCGATTGACCAACGTCGACTTTCCGACGCCGGAGTGCCCGATCAGGGCGGTCAACTTGTGCTCGAGGATCTGCGTCAGTTCGTCCAAGGGATCGTCGCGGCCGGCGACCACCACTTGGATGTCGAGGTCGGCGAAAGTGCTCGCGAATTCCTCGGGTGGTTCGAGGTCGCTCTTGGTCAGGCAGACAATCGGCGTCAGGCCGCCGACGTAGGCGGCGACGAGTGCGCGCTCGACAAAGCCCGTGCGCGGTGGGGGGTCCGCGAGTGCCACGACGATGAGCAACTGCTCGGCGTTCGCGACGACGATGCGTTCGAAGGGATCGGTGTCGTCGGCTGTTCGGCGCAGAACCGTCGAACGCTCGGAGACCCGGATAATGCGAGCGAGGGTGTCGGTTTTGCCCGACAGGTCGCCGACAATGTCCACCTGATCGCCGACGACGATGGGGGTGCGGCCCAGCTCGCGGGCGCGCATCGTCACGATCAGCCGGTCGGGATCGCCGCCCAGGACGCAACCCCAACGGCCACGATCCTTCGACACCACCATCCCCGATTCGGCCGAGAGATGTTCGGGCCGAGTCTTCGTACGGGGGCGTGATCCGCGTCCGGGGCGTACCCGGACGTCGGACTCGTCGTACTGCCGCGGAGTCAGAAGCTTGCCTTCGGCGTCGCGGTCGAACTGTCGAGCATGTCGACCCACATGTTCTCGAAGCCGGGCAATGTCTTGGCAGTGGTTCCGACGTCGTCGACCTCGACGCCGTCGACGACCAGGCCGATGATGGCACCGGCTGTTGCCATGCGGTGGTCGGCGTACGAGAGCCATTGTCCGCCATGGAGTTCCGCGGGGACGATGGTCAGTCCGTCGTCGGTTTCGGTGACGGAGCCGCCGAGCTTGTTGATCTCGTCGGCGAGGGCTGCCAGCCGGTCGGTCTCGTGCCCGCGCAGGTGCGCGATACCTCGTAGGTGCGAGGTACCCTCGGCGAGAGCGGCCAGCGCCGCGACGGTGGGGGTGAGTTCTCCCTCGTCGTGGAGGTCGATGTCGATGCCGCGCAATTTCTCCGGACCGCGAACAGTCAGCACGCCGTCGGCAAGAGTGACGTCGGCGCCCATCGACGCGAGGATCCCGCGGATCGCGTCGCCCGGCTGCGTCGTCGACGACGGCCACATCGGGACGCTGACGGTTCCTCCGGTGACTGCGGCAGCGGCCAGGAACGGTGTGGCGTTGGAGAGATCGGGTTCGATCGCCCAGTCCACGGCGCGCACGGGTCCCGGTGCTACCCGCCAGGTGTCAGCGTCGCCACCCGTGGCGGGAGTCGTCACGGAAACTCCGGCCTGCCTGAGCATTTCGACGGTCATGTCGATGTGTGGCATGGAGGGGACCGGCTTGCCGTCGTGATGGACGGTGACGCCTTCTTCGAAGCCAGCGGCCGAGAGGAGGAGACCGGAGACGAACTGCGACGAACCAGATGCGTCGATGGTGACCGTCCCGCCGCGTAGGGATCCGGTTCCGGAAACGGTGAACGGGAGTGCGTCACCCTCGATGTGTGCGCCGAGTCCGCGCAGTGCCTCCAGGATGGTGCCGAGGGGTCGTGTGCGTGCTTGCTCGTCGCCGTCGAAGCGGACGATTCCGTCGGCCATCGCGGCGAGCGGCGGCAGGAAGCGCATGACGGTGCCGGCGAGACCGCAGTCGACGTCTCCGCCGCGGAGGGGACCGGGAACTACGCGAAGTGTGGTCGGATCGCCGGCTTCCTCGACGCCGATACCGAGGTCGCGCAAAGCGGCGATCATCAGGTCCGCGTCACGACTGCGAAGTGCACCCGTGATCGTGGAGGGGCCATCTGCGAGCGCGGCCAGAATCAGAGCTCGATTGGTGATGGACTTGGATCCGGGCAGCGTCACCACTGCATCGACGGGTGCTTGGGCCCTCGGGGCGCTCCACAGACTCAGACTCACATGGTCCATCTTCTCTCATCGGTGGGGGATTGGTCGAAACCGTGCCACCCTGGGTGTCATGTGCGGAAGGTATGCGACCACAGCGGACCCGGCCACCCTGGCGGTGGAACTCGATGCGCTCGACGAGACCGATCACTCGGCGCCCGTCGAAGCCGACTACAACGTGGCTCCGACGACCGAGGTGCTGACCGTCGTGAAACGCCACGATCGGGAAAACCCCGACAGCGATCCGACCAAGAGGATTCGGCGGATGCGCTGGGGATTGGTGCCCTCGTGGACCAAGGAACTGGGTAAGGGCCCGGTCCTGTTCAACGCTCGTGCCGACTCGTTGGCGGAGAAGCCGGCGTTTCGGACCGCGTTCAAGTTCAAGCGTTGCCTGGTCCCGATGGACGGGTGGTACGAGTGGCAGACCGAGGCCACCGGTGGGAAAAAGGCAGCGAAGATTCCTTACTACATGCACCCCGACGACGGATCACGGCTGTTCATGGCCGGTGTGTGGTCTGCCTGGCGAGACCCGAAGGTCGAGAATGCGAGCCCCGTCCTGAGCTGCTCGATCGTCACAGTCGACTCACTCGGTCACCTGGAGCAGGTTCACGACCGGATGCCCCTCGCCCTACCTCGTGACCGCTGGGAGGCGTGGCTCGATCCCGACAACACCGTCGATTCGGCCCTGCTCGAACCGGTATCGGACCTCTTCGAGCGGATCGACATCGATCGAGTCCGGCCGATGGTCAACAGTGTCAAGAACAACGGACACGAGTTGATCGAGCCGGACGTCGACCGTGCCGGCGAGCAGATCAGCCTGCTCTAGCGGTCAGCCGAGAGCCCAGGTAACGGTCACTTCGAACGAGACCTGCTGGGTTCCCGGGGCGAGAACCATGTCGGACATCGAGGCGTCGGGAGCGCGCATGGTCTGACCGCCACTCGTGTCGTGTGCCTCGGTGATGGTCACGACGTTCTCGAGCGACGTGCCGGACAGATCCGCGTACTGCTCGGCACGGTTCTTCGCGTCCTCGAAGGCCCGGGTGCGAGCGTCGGCCAGAAGCTGAGAGTCGTCGTCGATGGCGAAGGCGACGTTACCGAGCCGTGCCGCGTTTCCGCCCGCCGCGATGCCGGCGTCCAGGACAGAAGAGGCCTTGTCGAGATCGCGGACGACGATTCGTACCGAGTTGGTTGCCCGGTAGCCCGTCACGTTACCGCCGACGAACGGCCCACCACTGGCGTCGTACTGCGGCTGAACTGACAGATCGCTTGTCTGCACGTCCTCGGCGGCCACGCCGGCATTGACTATCGCGTCAATCATCTGGCGGGCCTTGTCATTCGACTCGGAAACCGCTCCCGAGACGTCCGGAGCGACAACCTCGATTCCGATGTCCGCGTTGAGGATGTCCGGTGCCCCGCGAACCTGCCCTGATCCGACCACCGTGACTTCCTTGGCGGCACTGCCGGAACTCCCGCAGGCAGTCAGTGAGACGGCGAGGGCCGCGGCTGCAGCGGTCAGGGTAAAAATCTTCAGGGGTGGACGCTTGGTTTGTGGACGCATGAACAGACCGTAGCGACCGGATCTTCAGCTCGCTGTGATTTGTGCGGTGACCGCGCCGCTCAGTTGGGCAAGGTCGGCCGGAGCCAGTTCGATTTCAAGGCCGCGTCGTCCGGCGCTGCAGAGAACCCGATCCCAGTCGAGAGCCGAGGCATCGATCACGGTCGGCAGTTTCTTGCGTTGGCCGAGCGGTGAGATACCACCGAAGACGTAGCCGCTCGATCGCTCGGCTTCGGCGCGATCTGCCATGACGGCTTTGCTTGCACCGAGGGCAGCAGCCGCAGCTTTGAGTGAGAGTTTGTTCGGTACCGGCAGAACCGCTACGGCGAGCTTGCCCGTGTCGAGTTTGACGACCAAGGTCTTGAAGATCTGGGCGGCCTCGACGCCAACCAACTCGGCCAGAGCCGTGACAGCCTCGTCGCCGAACGATTCGGCGCGGGGGTCGTGGTCGTATCTGTGAACGCGGTGCGGAGTCTTCGACTTGTCGAGCAGTGCGGTCGCAGGAGTCGCTGTTCCGGCCATGACGAAGACCTTAGGTGAGCCACTCTTTCTGGACTCCTACCAGGTCGGGAACAGAGTCGCAGGCTCCCTTGTTGGTACCAGTTGATGAAACTTGTCCCGAGAAGCGAAGGAGCGACCGTGCTGGCTGTGTGTGAGCCACCACCGGCCCGTGGGTCGGATCTTCAGTTGGCGGTAACCTTGATCCCTACGGCTAGTGAAGGGATCAGAGTGCTGGAACACGACCGGCCCAAGGACGAACCGTCGGAGGTTTCCGAACCTGTCGATGGCGCGGTGTCCGAAACGCCCGAAACTGCGGATGAGTTGATTGCCCGGTTCGAGCGTGACGCGCTCCCGTTGCTCGACCAGTTGTACGGCGCTGCACTGCGTATGACGAGGAACCCGGCTGATGCCGAAGACCTCGTGCAGGAGACGTACGTCAAGGCGTACACGGCTTTCCGCTCGTTCCGTGCCGGTACCAACCTGAAAGCCTGGCTGTACCGGATTCTCACCAACACCTACATCAACTCGTACCGCAAGAAGCAGCGCCAACCCGCGCAGTATCCGACGGACGAGATCACCGACTGGCAGTTGGCCGCCACCGCAGAGCACACGTCCACCGGGCTACGTTCGGCCGAGGTGGAGGCTCTCGACGCGCTGCCGGACGACGACATCAAGGCGGCGCTGCAGTCGCTGCCCGAGGAATTCCGGATGGCGGTGTACTACGCCGACGTCGAGGGATTCCCGTACAAGGAGATCGCGGAGATCATGGGCACACCCATCGGAACGGTGATGTCACGACTGCATCGTGGTCGTAAGCAATTGCGCGGTCTCTTGGCCGATGTCGCCAAAGACCGTGGATTCAATCGGGACGGCGCAGTCGACACGGCCACGGCCGCAGCCACCGAGGCGGAAGGTGTCAAACGATGAGTGAGCAGGACGAATTCGAAAGGCTCGACTGCTCGGCAGTCATCGCCGACGTCTGGTTGATGCTCGACGGTGAATGCGACGATTCCAGTCGCGCTCGTTTACAACGTCATATCGACGACTGCGGATCGTGCCTCGAGGCCTACGGGATCGAGGAGAAGGTCAAGAGCCTGATCAACCGCAAGTGCGGCGGGGACCACGCACCGGAAAGCCTGCGTCAGCGGCTCACCGTCGAATTGCGTCGGACCATCGTCATCACGACTACCGAAACCGATAGCTGACCCTTCAGTGAAGATCTGAGGGGCAGCAACCTCGAAGAGTAACTACGCCCGAAAGCAAAACGTCCGAGGGGCGGGGAAGCAATGCTTCCCCGCCCCTCGGACGTTTTGCTGCGCTACATGTCAGGCGTTTGGACGCTTGCCATGGTTAGCGGCGTTGCCCTTACGGCTGCGCTTCTTACGACCACGCTTACCCATGATTGGTCTCCCTTCTGTTTCTTTCGCGTCATTGTTTCACGCCGATGCCGGTGTGGTTCCATTGGCAGGTCGATCGAGTAATCCGTCGACGTATTTTCGTGGTCAGAGTGCAGTTCCGACAGAAGTGAGGTTCACGATGGCAGAAGACGTGCGCGCCGAGATGGTTTCGACGGTCTACCAGGTCGTCGTGAGCGAGGGAGACGTCGTCGCGGACGGCGACACCCTGGTCATCCTCGAATCGATGAAGATGGAAATTCCCGTCCTGGCCGAGGTTCCGGGAACGGTGACGACGGTGGGCGTCAAGGTCGGCGACGTGATTCAGCAAGGCGATCTGATCGCCGTGATCTCCTAAGTAAGCCGATGTCCACTCTCAGTGACCTCCTCGCCGAACACACCGATCTGCCGGGTGCGGCGGTCGACCATCTCCAGCGCGTAGTGGGGGAGTGGCAACTGCTCGCCGACCTCTCTTTTGCAGACGTTCTCCTGTGGGTGGGCACCGAATCGGAGAAGAACCGATCCGAAGGGACGGTCATCTGCGTAGCGCACTGCCGGCCGACCACGGCTTCGACGGCTTTCCCGGAGGACGCGGTCGGAACGGTCGTTTCCGAGTCCGAGCATCCGCAGGTTCTTCGCGCTCTCGTGGAGGGCCGCGTAGTGCGTGGGGAAGACGAGACGTGGCGTAAGGGAATGCCACCACGCAAGGAAGCAGTTCCGGTGCGTCTGGACGGGCGAGTCATCGCGGTTCTGAGCCGCGACACCAACCTGTCGCACCAGCGAGCGCAGAGTCCGCTCGAGCTCGCGTATCTCGATTGCGCCGAAGACCTGTGTCAGATGATCAGCGACGGAACCTTCCCGATCCGAGAATCGCGCTCCGACACGAACTCGAGCCCACGTGCCGGCGACGGTTTCATCCGTCTCGACACCGAAGGCACCGTCGTCTACGCGAGCCCGAACGCCCTCTCGGCGTATCACCGGATGGGTCTGAGTTCGGATCTGGTGGGACAAGATCTCGCGGCGTTGACCCGTTCGTTGGTCACCGACCCGTTCGAGTCTCAGGAAGCCGCGGGTTACATCCGAGATACGTTGGCGGACAAGCCTGGCCGTCGAATGGAGATCGAGGCGCGTGGGGCGACCGTTCTGCTGCGCGCTCTGGTTCTCAAGCCGGGTGGTCGGCACGTCGGTGCTGCGGTCGTGGTCCGCGACGTCACCGAGGTCAAGCGTCGTGATCGGGCGCTCCTGAGCAAGGACGCGACCATCCGCGAGATTCACCATCGGGTGAAGAACAACCTGCAAACCGTCGCGGCGCTGCTGCGTCTACAGGCCAGGCGAACCGGCAACGACGAAGCGCGACAAGCATTGACGGAATCGGTGAGACGCGTGACGTCCATCGCCCTCGTTCACGACACCCTCTCGATGTCGGTAGACGAAGAGGTGGATCTCGACGAGGTGATCGACCGGTTGGTTCCCATGCTCTCCGATGTCGCGGGAGTGGGTGTGCCGGTGACGATTCGGCGCGAGGGCAGTTTCGGAGTGTTCTCCGCCGAGCGCGCCACCCCGCTGGTCATGGTGCTGACGGAGTTGGTGCAGAACGCGATCGAGCACGCTTTCGATCCGGGACTCACCGGCACGGTCACACTCAGCGCCGAGCGTTCTGCGCGCTGGTTGGACGTGATCATCCACGACAACGGGCGCGGCCTGCCGGAGAACTTCGACCTCGAGAAGTCCGATCGCCTCGGACTTCAGATCGTGCGGACTCTGCTGGGCGCCGAACTCGGCGGCTCGCTCGGACTGCACCCGGGAAGTGGCGGCGGCACCGACGCGGTTCTGCGTGTGCCGCTCGGTAGGCGCACTGCGCGTTACTGATTCGAGCAGCGCCAGAAATTCGAGCAGACAAAAAGCCCGGCACCATGTGGTGCCGGGCTGTCGTCTTCGACTGTGTGGAGGGGCTGTTCTCCGCCTCGAGTCGAACGTCTCGGTTCTACCTAGACGGAAGTGCGTGCACGGGTACGTGCGTTACGACGCTTGAGTGCGCGACGCTCGTCTTCGCTCATTCCGCCCCAGACGCCTGCATCCTGACCGGACTCGAGGGCCCATGACAGGCACTCGGCGGTGACGGGGCAGCGGTTGCAGACAACCTTGGCATCAGCGATCTGAGCGAGGGCCGGTCCGCTGTTTCCCACGGGGAAGAACAGTTCGGGATCCTCGTCGCGACAGATTGCGTTGTGGCGCCAGTCCATCTTTTTTCGCTCCTTAATTGGGTGTGTATTCACACCATTTGGTACCAATGAGTTTGTGTGTGCGTCATCAACGTTTCCGCACTGTTACTTGTGAATGCTTTCACGAACTCGCGGTATGTCAATAGGTTTGAACGGGTTCGTGGGCCAACTCACTAATTTGTGACACACCTGACGGCCACTTGGTCGTCACCGGCATTTTACCCGATTTTGGCTATTCGGCACCAGAGTTTTTGCAGGTCAAACGTGTTGCCTGACTCACGTCGTAATCGGCGCGAACACTTCCAGTGCATCCGGGACCGAGGTGAATTCGACCTTTTCGCGAAGTCCGATGTAGTCGCCGTCCATCTGGAGTCCGATCGGTCGCGACGATTCGATGGTGATGGTCGGGACGTCGTCGGTGCGTAGGAGGACCTTCGATTTCGGCTCTGCGCCGCGTGCGAGGAGCTGCCGCACAACCCGCAGGGACGGTAGGACTTTGGTGCTCGTCATAGCGAAGATTCCGAGTCCGCTGTCGAAGGTAGTTCCCGGATTGGTGTGTACGGGACGCTCTTCCAGATACGTCCACGGGCTCGAGTTCGACACGAACGCGTAGTGGACTCCGGAGACGGGATCCTGATCGGGAAGGTGGACTGTCAGGGCTGGTTCGGCTCGCTTTGCGCGGAAGAATGCTGCGATCGCGGTTCGGACATATCGTGCTGGAGTGGCAGCGTCACCATTCTTGCGGCTGGCGTCGACGGCTTCGCACACATCGGCGTCGAGGCCCATTCCGGCATTGAACGTGAACCAACGGTTGTCACAATGTGCGAGCCCGATTCGGCGTCTCGTCCGCTCCGAGAGTAGGTCGACGAGTTGGTTTGTGGCGTCGATCGGGTCGGCGGCAATACCGAGTGAACGCGCGAAAACGTTTGCCGAGCCCCCTGGAACGACCGCGATCGTCGGGATCGGACCGACCGGAACCGATTTCATCGACGCGGGATGCGGTGCCCCGAGCAGTCCGTTGACCACTTCGTTGACCGTTCCGTCGCCGCCGTGGACGATCACCGAGCCGAAGCCGTCTTCGTGGGCTTCGCGCGCCAGTTCGGCAGCGTGTCCGCGATGTGTGGTGTGCGCCACAGTAAGTCGCACCCGGCTCTCGAGGGCGTGTGCCAACAGGTCACGACCGGCGGCGGTGGTGGAGGTGGCATTGGGATTGACGATCAGCAGTGCGCGCACGGGGCATGAGCCTATCCGGTGTCGTGTTCTAGGCTGGCCTCGTGCCGAATACCGCCAGTCCGAACGCCCTGCCCAAGACAGTCAGATGGGCAGGTGCCCTCGTGACGCTGCAAGGGCTGGTTGCCGCCGGGTTCGCGATCGTCGCGGTGATTCGCGGCGCAACCGGGCACGATCAGAGCGTCACCAACGGGTACGGCTTCGCTGCCTGGGTCGCGATTCTCGGCGGCGCGGTGTTGGCTGCAGGTATCGCTCTGCTGACCGGTCGCCGGTGGGGCCGGGCAATCGCCGTCGTCGCCCAGTTGCTGCTCCTGCCGGTCGCCTGGTCGCTGCTGACCGATTCGCATCAGGTGCCGCTCGGCGTCGTTCTGGGTGTCGTCGTTCTCGGCGCCCTCGGCTGCCTGTTCTCGGCGCCGACGTCTCGGTGGATGGCAGCGGAGTACGGAGCGTACGCAGACGAGGTATCGCCGGAAGAGGGAAACCCCGGCGCTGACGAGCCCGAAGAGCCGCGGGACAAGAAGGGCTGAACGCCTACTCGGCTTCAGACCTACTCTGCTTCGGCGGCGAGAGCTCCGAGGTTGGTGCCGGTCAGGCGATACGTGGTCCACTCGGTTTTCGCGTCGGCGCCGAGTGACTCGTAGAACTTGATCGAGGGGGTGTTCCAGTTGAGCACCGACCAGGACAGCCGCGTGTAGTCGTTGTCGGTGCATTCCTTGGCGAGTGCGGCCAGAAGAGCCTTTCCGTGCCCTGATCCGCGCTGGCTGGGCTTGACGTACAGATCTTCGAGGTAGATGCCGTGCGCGCCGTCCCAGGTCGAGAAATTGCGAAACCACAGCGCCATGCCGACGACGTCGTCGGCTGAATTCACAGCTACGTGTGCGAAGGCCGTCGCGGCCGGCCCGAACAGAGCCTCGCCGATCTGTTCCGCCTTCACGGTGCACTCGTCGAGGGCCTTCTGGTAGTCCGCCAACTCGTAGATCATGTCGGTGATCGGCTGGACGTCTGCGGGCGTGGCGCGTCGAATCATGGAGAGAATCCTAGGCCTCGACGAACCTAGGCCTCGACGAACCTAGGCCTCGACGAGCGGCGGCACGTTGTGATGAACGAGATGGGTGGCGCCGTGCTCGTAGCCGAGAACCGTGTATGCACCCGGGAACAACGCGAAACGCTTTCCTTCCGTCACCGGGAGCTCGAGCCAGCGGGCGATGAGTGCGCGCGAGAAGTGTCCGTGTCCGATCAAGATCACGTCCCGCTCGGGTAGTTGTGAACGCACCATCGACAGCACCATGTCGGTGCGGGCATGGATCTGATCCGACTGCTCGCCGCCGGGGCACGGGTGTGTCCAGACGGTCCAATCGGGCACTGTTGCGCGGATCTCGGGCGTCGTGAGGCCCTCGTAGTCGCCGTAGTCCCATTCGGAGAGCGCATCCCAGGTTCGCTCCTCCGGCAGCCCGGCGAGATCACCCGTCAACTGAGCGCGCAAGCGAGGACTGGTGAGAATCATGGGATTGCGGAGGTCGAGAGTCCGCAGGCGGTTTCCGGTCGCGGTGGCCTGCATCTCGCCGAGCGGAGTCAGCGGAACCTCGGTCCGTCCCGTGTGTTTCCCGGTGCGCGCCCACTCGGTTTCACCGTGGCGCATGAGTACGACGCGAGCGTTGAGGGGGATAGCCGAGGGGGCGGACTGGGAAGCCATGTGGACCATCATTGCAGGCTGCCTCGCGTGTGTAGCTCGCCTCCTGGCGCGAAGTGCGCAAGGATCTACGTGTGACGACGGTTCTCGCAGTGGCGAATCAAAAGGGCGGCGTGGCTAAAACCACCACGGTCGCCTCCCTCGGTGCGGCTTTGTCCGCGCTCGGACAGCGAGTCCTGGTGGTGGATCTCGACCCGCAGGGCTGCCTGACGTTCTCGCTCGGGCACAATCCGGATCGCCTCGAGCGTTCGGTCAACGAGGTCCTGGCGGGTGATCTCGACGCGGTTGACGCCGTGCTGACGACGGAAGACGGCATGGACCTCCTGCCGGCGACCATCGATCTCGCGGGCGCCGAAGCGCTGCTCCTGATGCGACCCGGTCGAGAGTTCGCGCTCAAGCGGGCGCTGTCTCCGCTCCTGGGTAGTTACGACGTCATCATCATCGACTGCCCGCCGTCGTTGGGAGTGCTCACACTCAACGGATTGACTGCGGCGCAGTCGGTTCTGGTCCCGCTGCAATGCGAGACCCTCGCGCACCGCGGCGTCGGACAGCTGCTGCGTACGGTTCGTGAAGTCCAGGCCATCACCAACCCGGATCTTGTTCTGCTCGGCGCACTTCCGACTCTGTACGACGCTCGGACCACTCACAGTCGCGACGTGCTCGCCGACGTCAGTGATCGCTACTCCCTGGCCGTTCTGGCGCCGCCGATCCCACGCACCGTCAAGTTCGCGGAGGCCTCTGCTTCGGGCGCGACGGTCCTAGCGGGGCGAAAGAACAAGGGCGCGGACGCCTATCGCGAACTCGCCGACAATCTTTTAAAGCATTGGGCTGGAAACGAAGTCGTGACTTTCGCGCCGGAACTGACGCTCTGATCGCAGCGAGAAATTCTAGCGCAGCGAGAACACGGTGTCGCCGCGCTGTTCCAGAATCGTCTCGCCCGCACCGGCGAGCACGATCGGTGTCGTCGTCTCACCGCGGTCGACGGCGATCATGCGCTGGACGGTTCCGTCCGAAGGGCTGACGGCTGCAATGCCGCCCGGAACGGGGATGAGCATCTGACCGGCGACCATGCTTCCGGGCCCGGACGTTCCGTTGACGATCCACGTCGGAGCGAGATCGCTCAGGCGAAGGTTGACGGTTTGCGAGCCGGTCCACCACGTGATCGACGCTTTGTCGGCGTGGGTGCGGGCGCCTTCGGTCACCGCTCCCTCGATCGGATAGTCGACGATCGGATTGCCGGATCCGTCGAAAATGCTGATGCGAGAAACGGTTCCGTTGGCGGCGGGGAGATAGACCGCGGTCTTTTCGCCGGCCACGGCAAGCAGGCGGGCGCCCTCGGAGCCGAGGAGAATCGCGGATCCGTACTCTTCGGGTTCCTGGGCGTCCTTGGGTGCGGGATTCATCACCGTCAACCTGTTGGAGGCTTCACCGGGGCAGCGTTCGAGTACGGAGACTCGGTTGGCGCTCGACGCAGCATCGAGCAGCGTGCATCCGGTGCGGGGCTGCTTGTTGGGGTTGACCTTCGCGTCGACCCGGCCGTACTCGAGGGTTCGGACGAGGTCCGAACGCCACAGTTCCATTCGCTCACTGCCGCGCGAAATCAGGTAGGTGCCGTCCGCTGAAAGGCTGACCGCGGAATCGGCGTCGCTGTTGCGTTGGTCCTTGCGGGCACCGGTGTCGGCGACCAGCGACGTGACCTGTGAGCAACCACGATTGTCTTGGTAGACACTGACGACGCGATCCCACGAACCGATCGCGCCGCACAGAGGGATGTTGCGCGCGTACCGCCACACTTCTTCGCCCGTAGCCGGATCGCGGCCGATCACTTCGGAACCGTCGGCGGTGACAACGGCATTTCCGACGGTGATGGGCGCCGTCGAGGCGGCGCTGGGGGATTCCCACGTCTGCTTCAGGATGTCGGGCAACAACACCGACGTCGACAGAGGTGGGAGTGACGTGTCAGCGGTGACCGAGGTGGTTCCGTGCGCATCACTGCGCAACCACACCACGGTCACCGCTACGACTACGGCCAGCGCGAGACCTAGCGCACCGATCAGATCTGAGCGAGTACGCCTTTCAGGAGCCAGCACATCGGCAGCTTACTCTGCGGCGCCTGCCGTCGCGGTAGCCGCGGGGCGCCGACGCCGACGTCGACGCGGCTTGGCTGCTCCGTCGTCGTCGGTGTTCTCGGCACCGGTTGCGGCGGGTCCCGAAGGGGGAGCGGTGGTCGCGGTAGCGGTGGTGGACGTCGCGGCGTCGGCCGAAGCGCCGGCGCGGGTGCGGCGACGGGTCCGGTTGCGGCGGGGAGCGGCCTTCTCTTCGCTGCCGTCCGAGTCGGTCGTCTTCGGCGCGTCTGCCTTGTCCGTTGCGGCCTTCTCGGGCGCAGTCTTCGCCTTGCGAACAGTGCCCTTGGCATCGGCCGGAATCGACAGCTCTTCGTAGAGGTGCGGCGAGCTCGAGTACGTCTCGACCGGGTCGGGGATTCCAAGGCTCAGGGCCTTGTCGATGAGCTGCCAGCGAGGGATGTCGTCCCAGTCGACCAGTGTGACCGCGATGCCGGTGCGCCCTGCACGGCCGGTACGACCGATGCGGTGGACGTAGGTCTTCTCGTCCTCGGGGCACTGGTAGTTGATGACGTGGGTGACGTCGTCGATGTCGATACCGCGGGCGGCGACGTCGGTGGCGACCAGAACGTCGACCTTTCCGTTACGGAAGCCTTTCAGTGCCTTTTCACGGGCGATCTGTCCAAGGTCGCCGTGGACGGCACCGACGGAGAAGCCGCGCTCGGCAAGATCGTCGGCAACCTTCTGGGCGGTGCGCTTGGTACGGGTGAAGATCATCGTCGCGCCGCGGCCTTCGGCCTGCAGAACGCGGGCGACCATCTCGGCCTTGTCGAGCGCGTGTGCACGGTAGATGTGCTGGCTCGTGCGGTCGTGCACTGCGGAGGATTCGGCCTCTTCGGCGCGGATGTGCGTCGGCTGTGTCAGGAAGGTGCGCGCCAGGGTGATGATCGGGCCGGGCATCGTCGCGGAGAAGAGCATCGTCTGACGCTTGTCAGGGACCATGCCCATGAGGCGTTCGATGTCGGGAAGGAAGCCGAGGTCGAGCATTTCGTCGGCCTCGTCGAGGACGAGGACGCCGACCTTGCCCAGGATCAGATGCGACTGGTTTGCGAGGTCGAGCAGGCGGCCCGGGGTGCCGACGACAACGTCGACGCCCTTCTGGAGTGCCGAGATCTGCGCCTCGTACGGCCGGCCGCCGTAGATGGGCAGAACCTGAAGACCACGATCGCCGACGCGGAGGTACTTGCTGGCGTTCTCGAGGTCGCGGGCGACCTGGATGCACAGTTCGCGGGTGGGAACGATGATCAAGGCGCGGGGCGTGCCGTCGAGAACAGCCGTGCCGTTCTCGGCGGTGACGATGCGATGCAGAAGCGGGACGCCGAAACCGAAGGTCTTGCCCATTCCGGTTCGTGCCTGACCGATGAGGTCGTCACCGGCGAGAGCCAACGGAAGGGTGAGTTCCTGGATGGCGAAGGTGCGCTCGATGCCGATCTCGTTCAGTGCGCGGACGATTTCGTCGCGGACACCGAGCTCGGCAAAGGTCGGGGGTACATGCGTGTCGTCGAGCTGGACGGAAACGGTGTTCTCGGTTGCTTCGTCTTCGTGGTCGACAGTGATCTTGCTCAGGGGACTAGCCTTTCCTCGTGGCGGTACGCACGCACAAGGTAAGGGGCCAGGCCGTAAGTCGGCCGATGTCGATGCCCTCTTTTTCTTCGGCCATGCCTACGCCTCAGCACTGAATTCCACTCGGACGAATTCGAACCGTCCGGAGATCTCGGCGAAGCGGGCAACAACCGTCGATGCAGGTGCGCGCACATTATCGGTGGGGTCCGCGTGAGCACAGTCGTGTCGGCTGATCTAAAGCAGCCGTCCCGGCGAACCATAAGAGCCGGGGGAACTGGCGAACTCCCACGACCATTGTAGCTGCACGTTGTCCGCCCCTCGCGATGACATGTCGAAGATCACCGAATCGGACATGCGGTCCTTGGCGGTCGCGTCGGCCGTCGAAGCACTACAGTTCGTAGTTATGGGCGCACACGATCTTGATGCTTCGACGGACGCTGGAACCGGAGGCCGAGTCGCTTCCGATCACCCTGGCGTGATCGATTTGTTTGCCGTTCTCGCGTATGGCGAGATTTCGGCGTTCTACCGTTTGGCGGAAGACGCACAAATGGCACCGGACCTGCGAGGCAAGGTGGCGTTCGCAAGCATGGCCGCCGCCGAGATGGACCACTTCGAGACTCTGGAAACAGCCCTCACGGAACGTGGCCACGAGATCTTTGCCGTCATGGACCCGTTCGTTCGCGCTCTCGACAATTATCACGCGTCGACCACGCCGTCGACGTGGCTGGAATCGCTCGTGAAGGCGTATGTCGGAGACGGAATCGCTGCCGATTTCTACCGCGAGATCGGGCACTCCCTCCCGGCCGATGTGGCCGAGATCGTGGAGGACGTGCTCTCTCAAACGGGCCACTCGGAGTTCGTGGTGCTCGAGGTGAAGGCTGCAGTGGAGGCCAGTACCCGCGCCAAGGACCGGTTGATGCTGTGGGGACGCCGACTCCTCGGTGAGGCGATCACACAGGCACAGTTCGTGTTGGCGCAGCGTGAGGACCTCACTGATCTGGTGATCTCGGCCTCCGGTGACCTCAACGGAGTTGTTGCGTTGTTCGACGGTATGCAGGCCAAGCATGCCGAGCGGATGGCGATTCTCGGGCTTGTCTAGGTGTCGTGTTCGCTCTGGGCACAGCGTGCGGAGGAGCGTGCGCGGTCTCTGCTGCATTAGCCTTGCGTCGACAACGGATGTAATTCACGAACAGTTCGGAGGTTGACCGTGGAGGTCAAGATCGGTGTAATCGACAGCCCGCGTGAGCTCATCGTCAACAGCGAACAGACCCCTGACGAGGTCGAGACACAGGTCGCGGCTGTCCTCGGTGGCCGTGAGCCGGTTCTGGCACTCGTCGACGACAAGGGCCGCAAGTTCCTGGTGCAGGCTGCTCGTGTGGCGTACGTGGAGATCGGCCCGTCCGATATCCGCAAGGTCGGGTTCGCGCCTACCGTCTGAGGCGTAGCTGTAACAGCAGAATGGGCGGGCAGTCGTTACGACTGCCCGCCCATTCTCGTTCTGGCGTGGTTACTTGGTTTCGGCCTGCAGCGGCACGTGAGAGAGGCCGCCCCACGCCAGTGCCACCGTGATCTCGACGGCTTCTTCCTTGGGAATAGGCCGTGCAGCTTCGAGCCAGTACCGCGCGGTGAACTGGCTGGCGCCGACAAGCCCGACGGCAAGGATGCGTGCACGATACGGATCGAGTCCGGAATCCTGGCTGACCAGGTCGAACACGGCGTCGACGCAGGCTTCGGTGGCTTGTTCGACGCGCGTCTGCACCTGGGGTTCGCCCATGATGTCGGACTCGAACACCAAGCGAAAGCCCTGCGAGTCGTTGTCGACGAAGTCGAAGAACGCCTGGACTGCGGCGCGGACACGCTGTTTGTTGTCCGTCGTCGATCGCAGAGCTTGGCGCACTCCCGAGATGAGACTGTCGACGTAGCTCTGGAGAACCGCTACGTACAGCTCGAGCTTGCCTGGGAAATGTTGGTACAAGACTGGTTTGCTGACACCGGCGCATTCGGCGATCTCGTCCATACCGGCCGAGTGGTACCCGTTCGCGACGAAGACCTCGCTTGCAGCTGCGAGGAGCTGGAGGCGGCGCGCATCGCGGGGGAGGCGGGTGCTGCGACGTGTTCCGGCAGGCTTGCCGGCCGTTGTACCGCGATCGGAGTCTGTCCGATCCGCGAGTTCTGTCATGTCGCTTCCAATCTGAGCAAAAGTAAAATTCGGTCGGCGCGCGGATCCGCGAGTCGCGTGTGCGTACCCGCCAGTATCCTCCGTCACACCGGTCGTAGCCGAATGAACGATACCGTGTGTCGCCCGGGCGAGTCGCGTGTGCCTCGGTGAGCGAGACCGGCGGTCTTTCTCGTTACACGACGGGTCGCCATGACACGCCAGGACCAGCAGGTTTCGGTCAGCCTGGGCGAGCGACTTGCCGTGTGTGAGATTCTGGACGACGTGACTGACCCAGGGGGACCGCGCATGCGTGGACGAACTACGCAGAACCCTGATCGTGAGGAACTTCGAATGCGTAGCGGAACTGGAGCACCCCGCGACGAACGTCGGCCGGAGGTGCCGGACGATCGTGCCTACGGCGAACGCGACTATCGAGGCATTTCCTCCCATCAGCCTTTGCGTGCCCAATGGGATCCGACCAAACGAGAAGTGGGCCGAACGCCGCGCAATCCGCGGCCGGACCGGGCAGCGCGAAAGCAGAGCAAGCTCGGGCGCTTCGTCTCGACGTACGGCTGGCGGGCCTACGCGATCCCGGTTCTCGTGGTGCTCACCATCCTCGTGATCGTCGATGCAGTACGTCCGGACACCACCGAGTCCGCGAGTAAGACGTCGGCCACCGCCGACCTCGCGCACAGCACCGACGGAACCGACGTCATCGGCGCACCACCGGCCGGAGACGGAACTTTTGCGTCGTCGATACCGTCCGGTGCACTTCCCGACGGTGGTCCGTTCACCGTCGCCGGCGGCGGTACGTGGCATGTCGTACCGGGTACGACGGGCAAGGTCGGACAGGGAACCGAACGCGAGTTCACCTACACGGTCGAGATCGAGGACGGCGTCGACACCACCGGCTTCGGAGGTGACGAATCGTACGGACGCATGGTCGATCAGACACTGGCCAATCCGAAGAGTTGGACCAACGATCCCAAGGTCGCGTTCCGGCGCGTCGACGCGGGCGAGCCGGACTTCCGCATCTCCCTGACCTCACAGATGACTATCCGCGAAGGCTGCGGCTACGAGATCGAACTCGAAGGATCCTGCTACAACCCGAGCATGGACCGAGTCCTGCTCAACGAACCGCGGTGGGTTCGAGGCGCCATTTCGTTCCAGGGTGACATCGGCTCGTATCGGCAGTACCAGATCAATCACGAGGTCGGCCATGCCATCGGTTACGCCGCTCATCAGCCGTGCGAGACCGAGGGCGGACTCGCACCGATCATGATGCAGCAGACCTTCGGAACCGCGAACAACGACATCGCTAGGCTTGACCCCGAGGGCGTCGTTCCGATGAACGGACTCACGTGCCGCTTCAATCCGTGGCCGTACCCCAGAGCGTGACCGGATCAAGAACCCCTGATCTCGTCTTGAACTAGGAGTGTTTCGCGGTGTCTGCAACACCCGTCGTATTGCCACCACTGGTGGAGCCGGCAGCCGAGTTGAGCCGGGAGGAAGTTGCCCGATACAGCAGGCACCTGATCATTCCGAACGTCGGCATGACCGGTCAGAAGCGGCTCAAGAATGCGCGAGTTCTCTTCATCGGCGCCGGTGGATTGGGTTCGCCTGCACTGCTCTATCTCGCGGCTGCAGGAGTGGGCACGATCGGAATCGTCGAGTTCGACGAGGTCGACATGTCGAACCTGCAGCGTCAGGTGATTCACGGACGCTCCGACGTCGGACGCCCGAAGGCGGTCAGCGCGAAAGAGTCGATTCTCGAGATCAACGAACACGTCGACGTCCGGTTGCACGAGTTTCGCCTGGACAATTCCAACGCGGTCGAGTTGTTCTCCGAATACGACCTGATCCTCGACGGCACGGACAACTTCGCGACGCGGTACCTCGTCAACGATGCCGCCGTGATCGCCGGAAAGCCGTACGTGTGGGGCTCGATCTACCGCTTCGAAGGGCAGGTCTCGGTCTTCTGGGAAGACGCCCCGGACGGCGCGGGACTGAACTATCGCGACCTCTACCCCGAGCCGCCGCCGCCGGGCATGGTCCCCTCGTGTGCCGAGGGCGGTGTTCTCGGAGTCCTGCCGGCGACAATCGGTTCGATCATGGCGACCGAGGCGGTCAAGCTCATCACCGGAATCGGTGAACCTCTTCTCGGACGCCTGATGATCTACGACGCACTTGCGATGACGTTCCGGACGATCCGCCTTCAGCGTGATCCGACCAGAGTTCCGGTCACCGCCTTGATCGACTACGACGCGTTCTGCGGTGTCGTGTCCGAAGAGGCGAGCGCTGCCGCTGCCGGCTCGACGATCACGGCGCCGGAACTGGAGGCCATGATCGGCGAGGGTCGATCGATCGAATTGGTCGACGTACGAGAACCGGTCGAATGGGACATCATGCATCTGCCGGGGGCGGTGCTGATCCCGAAGGACCGCATCCTGTCCGGTGAAGCCCTGGCGACCTTGCCGCAGAACAAGCAGATAGTCCTGTACTGCAAGACCGGAATTCGTTCGGCCGAGGCACTGGCCTTTCTCAAGAACGCGGGCTTCGCCGACGCAGTTCACGTTCAAGGCGGCGCGATCGCCTGGGCGAACCAAGTGGATGCGAGTCTGCCGGTCTACTAGGCGCGCCTCGCGGGAGGCAGCGGTGCACACCGGTAGCGTTGTGGTGTGAGCACAGGCCAACCTCCCCAGCACGTGTGCTCCACCTTTGGCCTACGTGAAGTCGACCCCATCCCACTCGGTGCGGATTGGGACGGCGGTTGGCTGTGTGGAGACGTCGTCCTTTCAGCAGTCGCGGATCATGCCCGCGCAGCGTGGTCGGCGAAGGTGCGAGAGAACCTCGAAGTCGACGGTGTTCGACTGGCTCGGCCGGTGCGTTCGACCGACGGTCGGTACGTCGTTTCGGGCTGGCGCGCCGACACATTCATCGTCGGATCGCCGGAACCGCGTCACGACGAAGTGGTCTCGATGTCCTGCCGACTGCATGCGGCGACGGCCTCGCTCGAGCGCCCGCGCTTCCTTGCGCAACCGCCGGTGCCGCCGTGGGCCGAGGTCGACGTATTCGTCGCGGCTGATCGCGCGGCGTGGGAGACGGTTCCGCTGAGGATCGCGAAGGGCGTCGAGCAGCTCGAGACGCCTACGCCGGACGGCCGCAAGAGTTTGGAACTGATTGCCGGGCTCGCGACTTTGCGTAAGCCGGTACAGAGTCCCGACCAGCTCGTGCACGGCGATTTGTTCGGGACAGTGCTGTTCTCGGGCAGTATGGCGCCCGGAATCACCGACATCACGCCGTATTGGCGTCCGGCAGCGTGGGCGGCCGCCGTCGCGGTGGTCGACGCGATCTCGTGGGGCGGTGCCGACGAGGCGCTGGTCGGCCGTTGGGAAGATCTACCCGAGTGGCCGCAGATGCTTCTACGTGCGGTGATGTTCCGCTTGGCCGTTCATGTTCTTCATCCTCGCTCGACGGCGGACGCGTTTCCGGGACTGGCCCGCACGTCCGACATCGTGCGCTTGCTGCTCTAGAGCGACGCACCTGCACCGAAGTCCGAGACCAGGCCCTCGAACAATTCGCGTGCGGCGTTCGAGGCGGCCACCGTGTCCCCGTCGACGACAGCCTCGACGAGCTTCGCGTGCTGCGAGTGAAATCCCTCACCGGTCGCATCGATGTGCTGTTGAATCGTGGTTTCGATGACCGGGAGCAGGGAGTCGTAGAACTCCAGGTAGACCTCGTTGTGGCTGGCCGCGACGATCGCCCGGTGCAGGGCGACGTCCGCAGTGGTGGCGGCGTCGACGTCCTGGCCTTCCCACGACGCAGTGCGGAGCGCGAGTAACCGCGTCAGCTCGGCGATGTCGTCGTCGGTTCGGCGTGCGGCGGCGAGAGTGGCCGCGGTGATGTCGAGCGCGCGCCTCAGTTCGAGCACATCCCGCTGGTGGGCGCCGGCAAAGTAGTTGCCGAGAGTGCCACCGAGGTCGGAGAGGGCAACGACGTAGGTGCCCGATCCCTGACGACGTTCCAGCATTCCGGCGTGAACGAGCGCCTGGACCGCCTCGCGCACCGTGTTGCGTCCGGTGCCGGTCAGCTCCGACAGTTCCGGTTCGGTGGGGATCTTGGAGCCGATCGGCCAGGTGCCGCCCCGGATTTCGTTGCGGAGTTGTTCGGTGACCTGCGAGATGAGGCTTGCGCGTCGAACGGGTTGCACGTGGTGTTTCCTCGGGTCCGGGTTGTGGCTCTGGGTAGTGGTGTGAATGTGACGTTAGAGTACCGCGCTTGTGGGAGTTCGTCCGGTCATCCTATGATTTGCCGGTGACTGCTCAACTGGAGAGAACCGAAACCCGCTCGTTGGTACAAGGCCGTGTGCTCGTCTTCGCCGCTATTGCGATGTCTGCGCTCGTACTTCGACTTGCGGTGACCTCGTTCTCGCCGTTGGCGGCAGAGATTCGCGACGAGATCGGCTTCTCCGCCTCGATCGTCGGCGTCTTCGGCATGGTTCCGACCGCTATGTTCGCGATCTTCGGGCTCATCACCCCGGCCATCGCGAAACGTATCGGACTCGAACGTACGGCCCTCGTCGCGATGCTGATGGCGGGCGTCGGAATGCTGTTGCGCGCCATGATGTCTCAGACGTGGTCGTTGCTGGCTCTGTCGGCTCTGGCGCTGGCCGGCATGGGAATCGGCAATGTCGTGATTCCGCCGTTGGTCAAGCGGTACTTCTCCGATCGCCTCGCCACCATGAGTTCGGTCTACATCGTGGCCGTGCAGATCGGCACCATCGTTCCGGCGTTCGTCGCCGTTCCGGTCGCCGACGCCTTCGGGTGGAGGTTCTCGATCGGCTGGTGGTCGGCCTTCGGCTTCGCCGCCGCAGTGCCGTGGTTGATCACCCTCGCTCGCTCACGCAAGGCTCGCGCGAACGAAGCCGGGTCCGTCGAGAATGCATCGGATTCTGTTGCGGCACAGACGGAACAGCCGCGCGGTCAGGTCTGGCGTTCGCCCGTGGCCTGGGGGATGGCCGGCATGTTCGGCATGACTTCGCTGATCACCTATTCGATGTTCACGTGGATTCCCTCGATCCTTCGTGATGCCGGCGCCAGCGACGCATTCGGCGGAACCATGGTCGGTATGTTCTCGGTGATCGGGCTCGTCGCAGCTTTCGGGGCACCGACGCTGTGCGCCCGCATGGCCAATCCGTTCCCCGTCGTGATCGCGTGTGCCGTCTGTTACCTCGTCGGAATGGGCGGACTCTACTTCGCCCCGATGGCGGCACCGATCGTGTGGGTTGTCGTTCTGGGCCTCGGCCCGAGTACGTTCCCGATGTCACTCACACTGATCAATCTGCGCACACGTTCGCACATCGGCTCCTCCGCCCTGTCCGGTTTCACCCAGGGCATCGGCTACTCCGTTGCCTGCCTCGGTCCGCTCCTGTTCGGTGTTTTCCATGACGTGTCCGGTGGATACGCTGCGCCGTTCGGCTTGCTCGTCGCCGCGGTGATCGTGGTGCTTCTGGGTGCCTACCAGGCATGTAAGCCTCGGATGCTCGAGGATTCCTGGCACGCGCCCGCGAATAACTAGCTCACACCCGGCTTTGTTACCGGGTGAGGATCAATTGACTTCGCGGTCATCGCGCGCAGCACCGGCGCAATAACCGTTTTCTACCTTTGGGTCTCCAACATCTTTCAGGAGGCCCTGGTGAGTCATTACATCGAGCATTGGGATGCAGAGGACGTCGACGCCTGGGAATCCGGCGGCAAGGACATCGCGAAGCGAAACCTGATCTGGTCAGTGGTGGCCGAACACGTCGGCTTCTCGATCTGGTCGATCTGGTCCGTGATGGTGTTGTTCATGCCGACGGATATCTACGGCATCGACGCGGCCGGAAAGTTCTTCCTCGTCGCAGTGCCCACACTCGTCGGGTCCGTCCTCCGCATTCCGTACACGGTTGCCACCGCACGCTTCGGCGGTCGCAACTGGACGGTCATGAGTGCGCTGTTCCTTTTCATACCAACACTTCTCACGCTCTACCTGATGATGAACCCGGGTGCGTCCTACACCACGTTCATGTTGGTGGCGGCCACAGCAGGTATCGGCGGCGGCAACTTCGCGTCGTCGATGACCAACATCAATGCCTTCTACCCGCAGCGCCTCAAGGGGTGGGCGCTCGGGCTCAACGCAGGCGGCGGCAACATCGGTGTGCCGATGATCCAGCTGATCGGCCTGCTGGTGATCGCAACCGTGGGCAACCGAGCTCCGTGGATCGTCTGCGCTGTTTATCTGGTGTTCATTGCGGCCGCTGCCGTCGGCGCTGCGCTGTTCATGGACAACCTGGGCAACCAGAAGTCGGACCTGCGATCGATGGCCAAGGCGCTGAAGTTCTCCGAGTCCTGGGTGATCAGCTTCCTGTACATCGGTACGTTCGGTTCCTTCATCGGATTCAGCTTCGCCTTCGGTCAGGTTCTGCAGATCAACTTCCTCGCCGGCGGTGCCACTCCGGCAGCGGCTGCACTGCACGCGGCACAGATCGCCTTCATCGGACCGCTCCTCGGCTCGATCGCTCGCCCCCTCGGCGGCAAGCTGGCCGACCGCATCGGTGGCGGCAAGATCACGATGTGGACGTTTGTCGCCATGGCATTCGCGGCATCGATCCTCGTGACGGCCGGAACGATGGACGACAACACCGCGGGCGTCGCGAGTGCTGGAATCATGGTGACATTCGTTCTCGGGTTCATCGCCCTGTTCCTGCTCTCCGGCATCGGAAACGGATCCGTCTACAAGATGATCCCGGCAATCTTCGAAGCGAAAGCTCAGAGCTTCGACCACATGGATCGCAGCGAGAAGGCAACGTGGTCGCGCAGCATTTCCGGCGCGCTCATCGGATTCGCCGGTGCGGTAGGCGGTTTGGGCGGTGTCGGCATCAACCTGGTCCTGCGCGCGTCGTACAGCAGCCCCGCGAAGTCGGCGACAATGGCCTTCTGGGTCTTCCTGGCCTTCTATATCGCCTGCATCGCGGTCACCTGGTTCGTCTTCCTGCGCAAGCCGTCGACGCTGACCACGGACGTCGACGACACGAAGGTCGCCGTCACGGCATGACGACCGCTCCGCAGAATCTCAGAACTCTCTCGTACCTCAGGAAGTAGGCGTCATGAGCAAGTCGGTTGTTGTCATCGGACACGGAATGGTCGGACACCGATTCGTCGAGGCACTGCGTTCGCGCGACGAAGCGAACAACTGGTCGGTGACCGTGCTCTGCGACGAGCAGTACGCAGCGTACGACCGAGTCGGGCTGTCCTCGTACGTCGGAGCGTGGGACCCCAAGGAATTGGCACTGGCCGGCAACGACTACGTCGGCGACAGCCTGGTCGATCTCCGGGTGGGGGAGGGCGCGCTCTCGATCGACAAAGACGCCCGCACGGTCACGACAACCGCCGGCAACACGATCTCCTACGACGCTCTGGTGATGGCGACCGGCTCGTATCCGTTCGTACCTCCCGTACCGGGGCACGACGGTGACGGATGTTTTGTCTACCGCACTCTCGACGACCTCGACGGTATCCGGGCTGCCGCCGACAAGGCGGGCCCTGGTGCTGTCGGCGTCGTGGTGGGTGGCGGTCTTCTCGGACTCGAGGCGGCAAATGCGCTCTCGCTCATGGGAATGACGGCACACGTTGTCGAACACAATGCGCGACTGATGCCGATGCAGGTCGACGAGGGTGGCGGCGCGCTGCTCGCCCGGCTCGTCACCGAGTTGGGGCTCACCGTCCACACCGGTGTCGGCACAGCAGGAATCTCTCAGGCCGACAACGGAATTGTGGTCGAGCTGTCCGACGGTTCCACCATCGACGCGTCGTTGCTCGTCTTCTCCGCAGGAGTCCGGCCGCGCGATCAGCTGGCTCGCGACGCCGGCATCGCGGTGGGTGAGCGCGGCGGTATCCTGACCGACCTCGGCTGCGTGACGTCGGATGAGAACGTCTATGCAGTCGGCGAATGTGCTGCGGTGGAGGGTCGTTGCTACGGACTGGTTGCTCCCGGTTACACGACGGCCGAGATCGTGGCCGACCGCCTGCTCGGCGGTGCGGCGGATTTCCCGGGCGCCGACATGTCCACGAAGCTCAAGCTCATGGGTGTCGACGTCGCCAGCTTCGGTGACGCGATGGCAACCTCGCCGGGCGCTCTCGAAGTTGTCCTCAGTGACGCATCCAAAGGGACGTACGCGAAGCTCGTCGTCTCCGACGACGCGAAGATTCTGCTCGGCGGCATTCTGGTCGGTGACGCGTCAGCCTATGCGTCGCTGCGCCCGCTGGTCGGTCGCGAATTGCCCGGCGACCCGGCGGCATTGATCTCGCCTGCGGGGGAGAAGCCGGGTGCGGGATCGCTGCCCGACGACGCCGAGGTGTGCTCGTGCAACGCGGTGACCAAGGGTGCCATCTGCGGCGCTATCGCAGCCGGTGCTTGCGACATCGCTTCGGTGAAAGCATGTACCAGCGCCGGAACTACTTGTGGTGGTTGCCTTCCCACTGTCAAGCAGCTGCTGGCCGATTCCGGCGTCGTGATGTCGAAGGCGTTGTGTGAGCACTTCGCACAGTCACGCGCTGAGCTGTTCCAGATCGTGCAGTCGACACAGACCAGAACCTTCTCGGCTCTGATCGCCAAGTACGGCAAGGGAGCCGGCTGCGATATCTGCAAGCCGGTTGTCGCCTCGATTCTGGCGTCGACGGATTCCGATCACATCCTGCACCGGCAGCAGGCGTCGCTGCAGGACACGAACGATCACTTTCTCGCGAACATCCAGAAGAACGGTACGTACTCGGTGGTCCCGCGGATGCCCGGCGGCGAGGTCACGGGCGAACAGCTCATCGTCATCGGCGAGGTGGCGCGCGACTTCGGCCTGTACACGAAGGTGACCGGCGGTCAGCGCATTGACTTGTTCGGCGCCCGCGTCGAACAGTTGCCGGCAATCTGGAAGCGTCTCGTCGACGCTGGGATGGAATCGGGCCAGGCATACGGCAAATCTCTTCGTACCGTCAAGAGTTGTGTCGGTTCGAGTTGGTGCCGCTACGGCGTCCAGGACTCGGTGGGCATGGCCGTCGATCTCGAGAACCGCTACCGCGGCCTGCGTTCGCCGCACAAGATCAAGTTCGGCGTTTCGGGTTGTGCCCGTGAATGTGCCGAAGCGCGTGGCAAGGACGTCGGCGTCATCGCGACGGAGAACGGTTGGAATCTGTACGTGGGCGGCAACGGCGGGCAGTCACCCAAACACGCTCAGCTGCTTGCCGGAGGCCTCGACGACGCGACCTTGGTCAAGTACATCGACCGCTACCTCATGTTCTACATCCGCACTGCCGATCGCCTGCAGCGCACTGCGCCGTGGGTCGAATCACTCGAAGGCGGACTCGACCACCTCAAGGCCGTGATTTGTGAAGACAGCCTGGGAATCGGCGAAGAACTCGAGGCTCTGATGGCCAAGCACGTCGAGGGTTACCAGGACGAATGGGCTGGTGTTCTGGGCGATCCGGAGAAGTTGTCGAGGTTCGTGTCGTTTGTCAACGCACCGGAAGAAGCCGACCCGACGGTTGTGTTCGACGAGACCGGAGTGCGCAAGGTTCCAGTCCTGATGGGTATGCCGAGCATCCCTACGCGCCGGTAATAGTCGCGTAACCCGTGGGAAACACGGGGTCCGTAGAAACGTAGACAAGAACCCGCGCGACGTTGTCGCCGGATCGACAGGAGGACTTCGATGAGTGTCATCGATGCGCAGATCGCCAAGCTGGATTCGGATCGACTCGAATGGACGTCGGCCTGCCCGCTGAGCCATCTGATCCCTGGACGCGGGGTCGCCGTGCTTCTGCGCGGCGGCGAGCAGGTGGCACTGTTCCTGCTCGAGGACGGCACGCTGAGAGCCGTCAGCAACTTCGATCCGTACGGACGCGCTGCGGTGATGTCGCGCGGACTCGTCGGCGACCGTGACGGTGAACCGATCGTGGTCTCGCCGCTGCTCAAGCAGGCGTTCTCGCTGGTCGACGGCCGAGCGCTGGACGACTCCTCGGTCGCGCTGCCGGTATACGGGGTGCGCGTCTGGGCCGGCGTGGTTCAGGTACACAGCCTACAAATGCAGGGCGTTCGCTCGACTGTCCCCGATGCAGTCTCGTGAGTGACGACATGCCGTTGGCTGGATTCACGGTAGGTATCACCGCTTCGCGCCGCGCCGAGGAATTCGCGACATTGCTGACTCGTCGGGGAGCCGATGTCGTTCACGCTCCGGCGATTCGAATCATTCCACTCGCCGACGACCGCGAACTCGAAAGGGTGACACAGCAGATCATCTCGGATCCCCCCGAGGTGGTTGTCGCGACCACCGGGATCGGATTCCGGGGTTGGCTGGAAGCAGCCGACGGGTGGGGTGAGGCCGAAAATCTCGGATCCGCGTTGGGCTCGGCTCGTCTGCTTGCGCGCGGCCCCAAAGCCAAAGGCGCAATCCGCGCAGCCGACCTGCGTGAAGAATGGTCGCCGGCGTCCGAGTCGTCCGCCGAAGTGCTCGAACATCTTCTTGCAGAAGGTGTCTCGGGCAAGAGAATCGCAGTGCAACTGCACGGTGCAACCACTGAATGGGAACCGATTCCCGATTTCTGTCAGGTGCTGCGCGAGGCCGGCGCCGAGGTCATCGCGGTGCCGGTCTACCGATGGGAACCGCCGGAGGATCCGACGCTGCTCGATCGGATGATCGACGCCATCGCTTCAGCCGGAATCGACGCCGTCAGCTTCACCAGTGCGCCGGCCGTAGCCTCGATGTTGATGCGGGCCGACAAGACCGGGGACCTCGGCGACATGCTCGACGCGATGCGGGGCCCGGTAGCGGCAATGTGTGTCGGCCCGGTGACGTCGGCGCCGCTCGACGCATTGAACGTGCCGACCACGGCTCCGGCGCGAGCGCGTCTCGGGGCGCTCGCGCGTCATATCGTCGACGAACTCCCGCAGCGAGCCAACAAGATTCAAGCCGGTGAACATGAAATCAGTATCCGTGGAGGATGCGTCGTCGTAGACGGTGAAGTGAAGCAGTTGCCGCCGGCGGCAATGTCATTGATCCGCACGCTCGGGGCCAGTCCCGGCCGAGTCGTCTCCCGCGACGAGCTCCTCGCTTCACTTCCCGGTGGCGGCGGCGACACCCACGCCGTCGAGACCGCCGTCGCCCGATTGCGCGCGTGCCTCGGCGCCCCCAAAGCCGTTCAGACCGTGGTCAAACGAGGCTACCGACTTGCCCTCGACCCCGGCGACTACGTACAGAATTCAGGTGACTATGCAACGCGATGACGACGTACTCGTACTGGTAGCTCACGGCACGCGTAGTGCACGCGGCGTGGAAATGGTTGCCGCACTTGCCGAAGCCGTCGGCAAGCGCGTCGGGCGTACTCGCGTTGCCTTCGTCGATGTGCTCGGTCCGTCTCCTTCGGAAGTTCTCCGGGACACTCCGGGCCGAGCGATTCTTGTGCCCGCTTTCCTGGCGTCGGGCTATCACGTCCACACCGACGTTCGACGCGAAGTTGCGATCAGTGAGCACGCGGCCGTGACCGTGACGCCTGCTCTCGGACCCGATCCGGCCCTGGCGAGGGTACTGCTTGGACGATTGGCCGAGGCGGGGTGGAACCCGGGTGACGCGATAGTGCTTGCTGCTGCCGGGTCCTCCGATGCCCGCGCGCTACGAGACGTCGAGCGTGCTGCTCTGATGCTCGCCGAAGTGGCGGGACATCGCGTGGATATCGGGTACATCGCGACCGGAGAGCCGAAGGTAGCCGATGTTGTTGCAGCAGCACGCGTTCGCGGCGCGAAGCGAGTTTTTGTCGCCTCGTACCTCCTCGCGCACGGACTTTTTCACGAAAGGTTGCACGCTGCGGGAGCCGACGGTGTCACCGAACCGCTCGGTGTCGACCAAGGAGTGGTGGACCTTGTCGTGAATCGGTATGAGAGTGCGCGAGGGGAACTAGTATCGCTGCATGACGTCTCACTCCGTAACTCCGACGTATGCCGACCTGGTCGCAGCGGTTCGTGAATCCGACGTCAAGGCACAGGCTCTCATCGGTGAACTGACCGAAGAGCAGGCACGTGAGCCGTCGGGGCTACCCGGCTGGAGTCGGGGGCACGTCGTCACCCACCTCTCGCGCAACGCAGACGCGCTGGGCAGATTTGTTGCCGGAGTGCACAGTGGCGAGTCGGGCGAGATGTATCCAGGGGGACCGGACGCGCGCAACGCTGCAATTGACGAAGGTGCCGATCGCCCGGCGGAGTTGTTGGCACTCGACTATCGCTTCTCGGGGACGAGACTGGTCGACGCATTGGCTGACCTCCCGACAGATCGGCTGGACACGCCGGTTCCGTGGCGCAAACCTGTCACTGCATTCGATCTACCGATCCTGCGCTGGAACGAGATCGAGATTCACTTGCTCGACCTCGACATCGGTTACACCTGCCACGATTGGCCGGCCGCGTTCGTGGAATTCACGCTCGCCAGTCAGCTGGGCGCACTCGAGACGGCTGTTCCGGGTGTACGAGTGCCGTCACTGTCCGACGCGGAGACCTTGGCCTGGTTGGTCGGGAGGCCGACGAGAATAGGGCTGCCTACGCTCCCTGCCTGGCCGTTTTGACGATTAGAACAGGGTGGGGGCGCTGACGTCGTTGCGCGCTTGGGCCAGTCGCGCACTCCACCGCTTCACCAACCACATCTCGACGATCTCGGGTTGGGTGCCGGCGGCATAGGCCCAACTGTCGAGCAGTTCGCAGTACCGGCGGTAGCGGCGCGTGGTGAACCCGGTGACGGAAGGATCCTCGAGCCAGCCCTCGTGGATGAGCGTCGAGACGCCGTACTGGTCGATCATCTGAGCGCGTCGGCCTTCGTCCTGTACGCCCACCGCCCACATGAATGCGGCTATCAGCGATACCCCGACGCCGGGGGTGAGTGGCCAACCCGACCAGGTGTCGCGCCGAACGACAGGCATGGACTTGTGTTTCGAACAGTGATCGAGAATGGCTGTGATCTGGGTGAGCGGATCCTCGTCCTCGCGGTGATGCGGGTTGAAGACGTTGGGGAACCGCCGCGTGAACCGTCTGCTCTCGTGCGAGCCCTGCCAGGCTGCGCAGAGGAACAGCAGTCCGAGACCGTCGTGCTGGGCGACGACGAGGTCGCTCGACGGGCGAAGGTCGTTGCGTTGAACGATGGCTCGGCCTTCGGTGATCACTTTGCCGTCCAGATCGCGCCCGCGCAGGCTGATCGTGTGGCCGGCATCCTTCAGGTGTGCGTTCCACCAGTCCAGGTCGACGGTCGCTTCGTCGTCGAGGACGTGCAGTGGAAAGGCGCGAGAGCGGCACCACTCGACCAATGCGTCCGGCGGTTCGAATCCTTCGTCGACACGATTCATGGCGCGATGATCCCACGAGTCGCCGACAGAAACCCGGTCGACCTGATCGAACCGGACACTCGCGGTACGCTCCGCTCATGAAATTGGCGTCCTCGCGGGTGCGGTCGGTGCTGTGGATTGCAGCCCTCGTCCTGACGGCCTCGAGTCTGAGCGGATGCATCGGTGCCGTCGACCGGATGGATTTCGAAGATCAGATGCGTGAACGTGGCGGTGGGATGACGTCGGATCTGGTGCGGAACGGGTTCGACAGCCTCGCAGAGCGATACGGCGTCGACGCGGTGTCGGTGACCAGCGTCGACATCAGTCCGATCGAGACGCTCGGGGTTACTGTTCGAGACCCGGGGAAGCCGTCGCAGCTCGACCGGTTCTCTTTCGACGGCGTCATTCTCGGCGAGCCGAGCCCCGTGCAAGTGAGCGTCACCGAAGATCTTGATGCACGATCGTTCACGTTGGATCAAGTGCCGGCGTTGGCGAACGTCGAGAAGTTGGTCGACGACGCGCTGGCGAGCAGCGGCATCGACGAGGGTGAAGTCACCGGGATCTCGGTCAGTCGCACCGAGGCGATACACGTCTCCGTGATGGTGGAATCCTCACGCTCTCAGGTGCTGGTGGTCTTCGACCCTGACGGAACTCCCTTTCTGGTGCAGCCGCTGTGAGCCGCCGTATCGTTCCGTTGGTCATCTCGGTAGTGGTGATCGTGGTCGTGGGAATCTTTGCTGCACTGTTGTCTTCGGTGATCTGGCCCGGGCAGGTAGCACAGTTGGCGCCGATCTTCTGTGACGATCCGACATCGAGCGCAATGGTTGTCTCGGATACCTTTGCCGACGACGACGGTACGTCCACCAATTTCACCCTGTATTGCGTCGGGCCGCGCGGTCAGACCGTCGATGCCGGGTGGCTGCTTCCGTTCGTGGTGCTGTGGGGCGTGTATTCGCTGGTACTCGCGGTCGGTGTCGCCCTGATCGTGCTGGCGGACGTCGGCCGGCGTAGGCGCCGGGACAGTCTCGGGGTCAGCCATGCCGCGGCGGCGTCGTCCTACCAGGAGTTCTGACTGCGAGTGCTGTCCCGATCAGTCTGGGAGGACGATCAATTCGGCGACGGCGCCGTTCTGTGCGTGTGCCGGCACGAGTGCAAACGCCGAGCGTCCGATCAACCCTGCAAGGTGCGCGGTACGCACGGACGGATCGGCTCGCCAGTAACCGTCGGGGGATTGTGTGACCGGAAGTAGGCGTACAGCATCGGAACTCACTGCAGCAGCGTTCTCGATGATGCCGAGCAGCGGCCGCGGCGTCTCGCGCCCGGTCAGGGCGGCCACGACGGTAGGCAGCATGGTCAATAGGGTGGTCACTGCGGCGTAGGGGTTGCCGGGGAGGCCGAGAACCACCCGACCGCTGGGCAGGACTGCCGTTATCTGAGATCCGCCCGGGCGCGAGGCAACCCGGCCGACGATCGTGCGAGCGCCGAGTCGATCGAGTGCACTGCGCATTTCGTCGGCCGCGCCGCCACCCGTCGCACCGATGACAACAAGCAGGTCCTGTTCGGTCGCATCCGCGAGCACGCGCTCGAAACTGTCCGCTGTGTCGCGCAGGTGCGAATTCGACTCGCACCGTACACCGTTGCGTTCGAGTAGGTAGGGAAGAATTCCGCCGACGGAGTCGCGAGTCTGACCTTCACGCAGTGGGCCGGTCCGCCGGATCTCGTCGCCGGTGACTATCAGACGGGCCCGGACAGGACCACGGACGAGGGCGTCGAAGACTTCTCCGCTGGCAGCCGCCGAGATTACCGACGGGGTCACCGCGGTGCCAGTCGGGGCAATCGTGAATCCGGTGGTCCAGTCTTCCCCTCGTGGGCGAGCGTCGTTGCGGTACGGCGCATCCGGCAGTCGTCGTAGTATCCGAGTCTGCTCGTCGAGGGAAAGGTACTCGTCCCGAATCGCCGAGGTGGCACCGGTGGGCAGGTGTGCTCCCGTGGCAATGCGAATCGCTTCGCCTTCGCCGAGTTCGAGTTGCCCTTCGGCGCCCGCGATGCGGATCTCGGTACGCACCCGCCACGGACCCTCGCCGGAGACGGCGTACCCGTCCATCGCCGAGACATCGGATCGAGGAAGATCACCCAGGGCGACGAGAGGCTGCGCGAGGGTCGCTCCGAGACTGTCGGCGAGTTCGGCCCGGTGCGGGGACAGCGGTGTCAAGGCGTTCGTGATGGCGATGCGGGCTTGATCGATCGTCAGGCGAGGATGGCTTCGGGCGCGATCGATGTCCGCCGGTGTGTCGCAGTCGGTGGTACCAGCCACACGCAGGGTCGAGAACGGTTCGGTGACAATTGCTTTCATCGGTTGGTTCTCGAGTCCTGAGCTATCGCGCAAAGTGGCGAGGCGCTTTCGGAGTTCACGAACAGTCCACGCGGAGAACAGGAATTGGCTTCGGTTGTTCTCGTCCACTGCGCACGTCACCGGATTGTCCGTCGACGTCGCAACGATCAACGCGTCGACCGATTCGGCCTCGATGTGCGGTAGGTCGGATGCCAGCACGACCACCAGGGCGTCTTCAGGTAACCCGGATGACAACCCGGTCGCGGACAACCCCGCCCAGATCGCCGCAACGGGGCCGGCGCCGATCGGAGATTCCTGGGTCTGGGTGATGCGCGCATCCAGTTCGGGTCGATGTGGACCGACAACGACGACGGCGTCCAGATGCGCCGTCGCTGAAAGCGCGATGTCGAGGAGCCTGCGGCCGTGAACGAGCAGGCCAGGCTTGTCGACACCACCCATGCGGGTCCCGCGACCACCCGCCAGAATGACGGCGGCGGTCGGCGGCGTAATGGTCATACCTCCATGCTGCCCCATCGCCCGGGTCACGACGACCGGTGACACGTGAATCAGAAGTGATACCGAGCTTTCTTCAGGTCGATCCGACCGTCCTTGATCGGCACGCCTTCGAGTTCGAGCTTGGCGATCTGACGATGAGCCAGGTGCGCCGACGGTTTGCCGGAGGCGCCGAGAACCCGATGCCACGGCAGATCGGCAGAGTCGGTCCGCATGATCCAGCCGACCGTGCGAGCGCTGGAAAGCCCTGCGGCGTCGGCGATGTCGCCGTACGTCGCCACGAAGCCGGCGGGAATCGAGGCGATGAGTCGCCTTACCTCTTCGATCTGCTCTTCCGTGGTGGCTGCCATCGGGGCCTCGTCAGAGCATTGTCCGGACGAGGGTCGCCACCTCGTCGGCCCGCACGTGCGGGACCATGTGGTCACAATCGAATTCGACACTGGTCAGATTTTCACCGAGGCGTTCGGTGAGCGCTGCCCGGAACTCGTCGGTGACGTACGGAGGCTGAACTTTCATTGCCTGAACCAGCACGGTCGGCATCGATGACGGTGGCAGCACGATCGGGCGAGCGAGTTCACCCCACCCGGTCACGATCGCAGGGGTGGACAGGCGCCAGTTGACTCGCCCGTTGCCCAGTTGGATCAGGTGCTCGGCCATCTCGATGTCGAGATCCGGGGTGGGAACCTCACCCCACGAGCCGTGAATCTTCTCGGAGTAAGCCTCTGCCGCATCGGTGTAATCCGGTGAGCCGATTGTGAGTTCAGCCACTTTTTGCATGAAAGTTGGATCCAAACCGATCGCCGGGTCGAGCAGGACGAGCCCACGAACGCGTTCGGGTGCGGTGGCCGCGAGGTGCAGCGCCAGCATTCCGCCGAACGAATGCGCGACGATCACCACCGGTCCGGTGGCATGTTCGTCGACCGTCTCCAGCAGGCTGGCCACGTGGGATTCGATGTTCCACGGGGGAGCCCACGTGGAGCGCCCGTGACCGCGTAGATCCGGCGAGATCCAGCGCGCTTCGGGCAGTTGGTTCTCGGCCATCGACTGCCAACGCCGGCCGTGACCGGTCAGGCCGTGCAGCGAAAGGATCTCCGGCGCCCCGACGGGTCCGTAGAGATACGTATGGAGTGCAGACACACGAGCAATCATGCCGGATGCAGGCGATGCATGAGTTGTCGGTGCGCTCTGGTGGAATGCCTGGGTGAGTGAGACGGCAACACGCAGCAAGGTCACCATTCCGCGGGCGCGGTTGGTGCACCGAACTGCGCCGTCTCCGATACCCCGATCGTGGGACGAAGGGACGGCGCGGCTGTTCGCTCCGCCGTCAGAAGATCCGTTCCAGCTCGCATTCGGCTCGGTGTCATTCGGCTCGGCGGCCGCCTGGAATCCCTGGCAGGTGCTCGGCAGCCCCGGAACCGGCAAGACGTCCCTTCTCGTGGATCTGGCAGTGCAGAGGATCTCCGGTGGCGAAGATCCTGAATCGGTCCTGGTGCTCACCCAGTCACGCCGGGCAGCGACGCAGGTCCGAGAGCAGATCACAGCCGGATTGCTCGGGTACGAACAAGAACGCGGGCCGCAGGCAACTCGTGAGCCGTTGGTCCGCACCGTTCACTCCTACGCCTTTGCCGTTCTTCGGCTTCAAGCCGCAGCACACGGCAACGCGCCGCCACGCCTGATCACCGGCGCCGAGCAGGATTCGGTGCTGCGAGAGATGTTGCGCGGCGACATCGAAGACGGCGCGCTCCGGTGGCCGGAGCGCCTGCGACCCGCGCTGGGCTTGAACGGCTTTGCCGTAGAACTCAGAGACCTGATGCTGCGTGCCAACGAACGCGGACTCGGTCCCGAAGATCTGGTCAAGCTCGGCAAGAAGCGCGGCCGACCCGAGTGGGTGGCGGCCGGCCGGTTCGCCGAGGCGTACGAGCAGGGTGTGCTGCTGCGCGGCAGTGTCGGTGTCGAGGCTCCGGAGGCCACAGCGCCGGCACTGGACGCAGCTGAGTTGATCGGCGCCGCGCTGACCGCGTTTGCCACCGACCCCGAGCTGCTCCGCTCCGAGCGCGCCCGTATCCGGCACCTGCTGGTCGACGACGCGCAGCACCTGGATCCTCAGGCGGCGCAACTGGTTCGACTGATCGGAACCGGAACCGCAGGCACTGTCATCGCCGGCGATCCGGATCAGTCGGTCTTCGGGTTCCGCGGTGCGGATTCGGCGTTCCTGCTCGGACTCGCCGAGCGCGGAGACGAGCGCCAGATCGTCCTGCCCACAATGTTTCGAAACAATGCCGACGTCGCGTCGATCTCGGCCAAGATCGCTGCGCGGCTGCCCGGCAACCTCGCTCACCGCATCGCGGTTCCGTTCGACCTCACCGATGAGGACCCCGGACGGGTATCGGTGCGTGTTCTCGGCACGACGGCCAAAGAAGCGGCAGTTGTTGCAGATACCTTGCGCCGGGCACATCTGCTGGACGGGATTGCGTGGTCCGACATGGCAGTCATCGTGCGGTCGGTCCCGCGCACCCTTGCCCCTCTCCGGCGGGCCCTGCTCGCAGCGGGGGTGCCCGTCACCACTGCTGCCACCGAATTGCCGCTCGCCAGGCAACACGGCGTGTCCGGTCTGTTGCTGGTCCTTCGGGCGCTCGGCGGCGATCAGTTCACCGGGGACGACTCTCTGGCCCTGATGGCCGGCCCGATCGGCGGCGCCGAACCGGTTACCCTGCGCCGGTTGCGTCGTGGTCTGCGCCGCGTCGAGTTGGCGTCGGGAAGTGATCGGGACTCGTCGGAGTTGTTGCGGCTGATCCTGATCGACGAGGATCGTGCGCAGTCCAAGCGGCTCATGGGCAAACTGACGGATGTCGAGGCTGCTGCCCTGAATCGAGTGTTGTCGGTCCTTCGCAAGGCCCGGGTACCTCTCGAGCGTGGTCTCGGGGTCGAGGAAGTTCTCTGGGCGGCCTGGCAAGCGACGGGACTGGAACGGCGCTGGGCGGCTGCGTCGGCGCGCGGCGGACCGATCGGCTCACAAGCTGATCGCGACCTGGACGCCGTCGTCGCACTCTTCGACGCGGCCGCCAACTACGTCGACCGGCTGCCGCGTTCGCAACTCGCCGGTTTTGTCGACTACTTGACCAGCCAGGAGATACCGACCGACTCGCGGAGCCGATCGGTCATTGCTCCCGACGCCGTCACTGTGGTCAGCGCTCACGCCGCGGCGGGTCGCGAATGGGCCGTCGTGGCGGTGGCGGGTGTGCAGGAGGGGCTCTGGCCGAGTTTGCGGGCACGCGGATCGCTGCTGCGCACCGAAGCGCTGATCGACCTGGTCAACGGAGTCTCCGACGGCAGTGACTCGGCTGCTGAACGACTCTCGCGAACCGCGCCCCTGCTGGCCGAAGAACGCAGGTTGTTCCTGGTCGCCTGTAGCCGTGCTCGTCGCCGTCTGCTGATCACCGCAGTCGAATCGGCTTCGGGGGACACCGATCTGGTGCCTTCGCGGTTCGTGGACGAATTGATCCGGGGTGACGTGTACTCGGACGACCCGACTTCCGATCTCGACGTCGTTGCACCGGAGACCGGAGATACCCGTGTTCTGTCGCTGCCGGCACTGGTCGCACAGCTTCGCAGTGTGGTGTGTGATCCCGACATCGCGCATTTCGACCCCGAGAAGCATTCCCGCGCCGCACACCAGTTGGCGCGTCTCGCTGCTGCCGGAGTGAGAGGCGCTCATCCGGATCAGTGGTACGGCACAGCCGAGCCGAGCACTGCTGCTCCCATGTGGCAACCCGAGGACGGACCCGTATCACTCTCGCCGTCCACCATCGAGCTTCTCGAAACATGCCCTCTCCGGTGGGTGTTCGAGCGTCATGGTGGCAGCGACGGAGACAACACCCACGCGATCGCCGGCACCCTGGTCCATACCTTGGTCCAGGCACTGGCCGGCCGAATTCCACCGGACCAGGTCGAGAAGGCACTCGAAAATGCCTGGGAGTCGATCGATCTGGGTTCGCAGTGGTACTCGCGCCGCGAGCTCAATCGAACGCGCGAGATGCTGGCGACGTTCACCGCCTGGATGAACGCAACTCGCGGTGAACTGACCGAAGTCGGCGTCGAGGTTGCGGTCGAGGGGGTCCTCGAACCGCGCGAAGAAGGAGCGCCTGCGGTCAAGCTTCGCGGCCGGATCGACCGGCTCGAACGTGACACCGAAGGACGCCCGGTGGTCGTCGACGTGAAGACTGCGCGAAATCCCGTCAGTAACGAGGCCGCGCAATCTCACGCGCAGTTGGCGGCGTACCAGGTCGCAGCGGCCGAAGGTGCGATAGCAGGCGAACCGGCGACACAACCCGGTGGCGCACGCTTGGTATTCGTGGCCAAGTCCAACAAGAAAGACGGTGCGGCGCAGCGAGTTCAGCCGCCGTTGACTGCCGAAGCAGTCGAGATGTGGCGAGACGTCATTCACAACGCTGCGGCAGCGACTCAAGGACCCGAGTACCTGGCCAGGGTCAACGACGGATGTAGACATTGCCCGGTGCGTTCGAGTTGCCCGGCACACGACGAGGGACGACAGGTGAGTAACTAAGTGGCTGCCGCGACGCAGAAGGCACGCCGACCGAAGATCGACCCTGTCGACCTCGCGGTCGCGCTCGGTCAGCACCCGCCGACGCCGGAGCAGGCGGCAGTGATCGCCGCACCGCTCGGTCCGACATTGGTGGTCGCCGGCGCCGGTGCCGGTAAGACAGAGACGATGGCTGCTCGCGTCGTGTGGCTGGTGGCAAACGGCTTCGTCGATCCCGAGGCCGTTCTCGGATTGACCTTCACGCGCAAAGCGGCGCAACAGCTCACGTCGCGAATCCGCAAGCGCTTGGCGCGACTGGCGGGTTCGGACGTGCTGCGGGCACTCGACCCCACCGGCGGAGTGCGCTCCCGGATTCTGGCCGGGGAACCCGAAGTCAGTACCTACCACGCTTACGCGGGACGGTTGCTGTCCGAACACGGACTGCTGTTGCCCATCGAACCCTCGGCGACGCTGTTGTCCGAGACCGAACTGTGGCAGGTCGCGCACCGCGTCGTGAGCGGTTGGGACAGCGATCTGGACACCGACAAGAATCCGGGGTCGATCACCGAAACCGTTCTGGCCCTTGCCGGTCAGTTGGCGGAGCATCTGGTCGATCCCGAGCAGCTGCTCGAGGCGCACACCGAGTTGGACAAGCTGATTCACACTCTGCCTGCCGGTCCGAAACAGCGGGGTGGACCGAGCAAAGAACTACTGAATTACCTTGATGTGCAACACAAACGCATCGAGCTACTGCCCCTCGTCGCCCGGCTCGGCGAGACGTTGCGGCGCGAAGGTGCACTGGACTTCGGAAGTCAGATGTCGCTGTCGGCGCGGGTCGCTTCAGAGCATCCCGAGGTCGGGCAGACCGAGCGTGGGCGCTTTCGGGTAGTCCTTCTCGACGAGTACCAGGACACCGGTCACGCTCAGCGAGTGTTGTTGTCGTCGTTGTTCGGTGGGGGAGCTGACGGTCGGTTGGCGTTGACGGCCGTCGGCGATCCGATGCAGTCGATCTACGGTTGGCGCGGCGCGTCGGCGGCCAACCTGCCCCGGTTCGCAACCGATTTCCCGCTCGCCAACGGAAAGTCGGCTCCGACACTCGAACTGCTCACCAGTTGGCGCAACCCGCCGGAGGCTCTCGAGCTGGCCAACCTGTCTTCGGCGCCGTTGCGTCGACGCGGCGTGGCCGTCAGCACACTTCGTGCGCGGCCAGGAGCCGTCGCCGGAGACGTTCGACTGGCGTTACTCGGCGACGTCGAACAGGAACGTCAGTGGGTGGCGGAGAAAATCGCCGAAGAATACGAGGCGGCACGCGCCGAAGACCGCCCGACGCCCACGGCAGCAGTGTTGATCCGCCGAAACGCGGACGCTGCCCCGCTGGCCGAAGCTCTGCGGTCCAAAGGTCTGCCGGTCGAAGTGGTCGGACTCGGTGGGCTTCTGCACACCCCTGAGGTGGCGGACGTGATCGCCATGCTCCGAGTGGTCGCCGATCCACTGGCGGGCAGCGCAGCGGTTCGGCTACTCACCGGAGCGAGATGGCAAATCGGGGCGAAGGACCTCGCCGCACTCTCGCAGCGCTCCCGCGAACTCGCCATCTCCGCGGGATACGGAACTGCAGGTGCGGTCACCGACGCCGAGGCGCTCACCTCGGCGGTCCACGATGCATTGCCGGGGGAGAACGCCGAGCAAGCAGGCTTGGTCGACTCGATCTCCGATCCAGGTCCGGCGGAGCGCTATTCAGCCCTCGGGTACACACGCATCAACGCGATAGCGGCAGAGTTGGCGTCCTTGCGCGAACGCATCGGCCAACCGCTCACCGAATTGGTGGCGGAGGTCGAGCGGGTGCTCGGTATCGGAATCGAGGCGGGAGCGCGGACCCGAGTCGGTGTCGTCGGCACTGCTGGCCGTGAGCATCTCGACGCGTTTGCCGACGTCGTCGCCAATTACGCGACGCGTCCGACGGCCAATCTGACCGGGATGCTCGCATTCTTCGCGGCCGCCGAACAGATCGAAAAGGGCCTCACCCCGGGCGAGGTGGAGGTGGCGCCGGATCGCGTGCAGATCTTGACCGTGCACTCGGCGAAGGGTCTGGAATGGGAAGTGGTCGCGATCCCGCATGTCAGCGACGGGGTGTTCCCCTCGTCCACCGCGTCCGGGTCCTGGCTCGGTGCCCTCGCCGAACTGCCGCCGTCGTTGCGCGGTGACCGGGCCGTCGACGCGGATTCGGCGGATGGTGTGCCAGTGCTCGACCTCGAGGAGTTGTACAACCGCAAGGACCTCGAGAACGCGATAACGGCTCACAAGAAGGCACTGTCCAACCGTCGACTGGACGAGGACCGTCGATTGTTCTACGTCGCGCTGACCAGAACCGAACGGGCACTGTTCATCTCGGCTCATCACTGGGCAGAATCCGGTTCGGAACCGAAGGGGCCTTCGGAGTTCCTGGACGAGCTGCATCAGATGGTCACTGCCGAAAACGACGCCGGTGAAGACGGTTCACGCGGTGTGATCGGCGTTGTGGAGGAATGGGCGCCGGCGCCGGAACCCGACACCGAGAACCCGTTGGCATCTACGCCCCGGACGGCGCAGTGGCCACCCGATCCGCTGGGTGCGCGCCGCGGGGCCGTCGAGGCGGGAGCCGCGAGCGTCCTGTCCGCTCTCGCATCGCTGCCGCAAAACAGCGAAGAGACGGAAGAACCGGAGGACGATCCGGAAAACTGGGCTTCGGACGTCGACGTTCTCTTGGCCGAGCGCGAAGCCCGGGCAAACGCGCGTGCCGAAGTGATTCTCCCCGCACAGCTTTCGGTGACTCAGCTCGTCGACCTCAAAGCCGATCCGGACGAACTCGCGGCACGTCTGCGTAGACCACTGCCGTACCCACCGAATCCGCTCGCTCGGCGAGGCACGGCTTTTCACGCCTGGATCGAGCGAAGGTTCGGTGCGACCCGGCTGTTGGATCTCGACGAACTACCCGGCGCAGCGGATACCGGCGCGGGCCCCGAGACCGATCTGGTGAAACTGCAGGATGCATTCCTGCGGTCCCCGTGGGCCAATCGCAGCCCGATCGAAGTGGAAGTTCCCTTCGAGACTTCTATCGCGGGAACGGTTTTGCGAGGTCGGATCGACGCTGTGTTCGCCGATCCAGACGGCGGATGGACGGTGATCGACTGGAAGACCGGTGCCGAACCTTCGGCCGCCAACGAGGACGCTGTTGTGATGCAGTTGGCCGCGTATCGGGTGGCCTGGGCCGAATTGATGTCAGCCAGAGCTCGTTCGGCAGGGCGCAACGAACAGTTTCCGGCCGACAAGGTGCGCGCGGCGTTTCACTACGTGCGATCGGGTCGCACCATCGCCCCCGAGAACCTGCCGGACGGTGAGGCTCTCGCGCACCTCATCCGAACGGCAGGCGCGCAGGACTAGCTGGCGTTTCGACGAGCTTTGAGCGCTTCGGTCACCAGCGGAACCTGCAGGGGGAGACGTGCGATCGAACCGATCTTCTGCGGCGTGGATGTCTTCGGGCTTCGGCACCAGTCGATCGCCATCTGAATGTTGGCGGGGAACACGGCAACAAAGAGCGCGGCGGCAAGGCCCGCGCCGAGCTTGCGAGTCTTCGGCACAGCCAAGGCCGCGCCGATCGCCAGTTCCGCGACACCCGACACCTGCGTGTAGGTGCGCGCCTGACCGGGAAGCTGGCGGGGAACGGTGCTGTCGAAGAAGGAGGGCGCGACAAAATGCATGGTCCCTGCGCCGAGAAGGATGGCCGACAAACGAAGAGCGGCTGCTTGGCTGGGAGTGGACGTCGAACTGGTGAAAGGCATTTGCCCAGCCTGCCTGACGGTGGCTCCACTTGCCAGTACCGGTGCCGGTATCGGCGCCACTACCGGCGCGCTATTCGGCGCCCGAGTTCCGAAGTCGATCTTCGAGGGTTACGCTGCCTGCCGATGTCCGTGTAGGTATTTCGTAAGTTCGAGTGAGAGAGTCGATGTATGGCCGGTAAGCTCCGGGCGCGTTTGACCAGGTCGGAAGCATTGACCGATCAGCCTGACTTCGCCCTTGTCGGGGTGCTGCGAATTCCCCAGCTGCAGACCAGTCCAGCTCGGGCCATCTACAAGCGAGTTCTCATCGCGTTGAGTGCTCTCGGCGCCGCCGTGTTGATCGTGTACATCGATCGTGCGGGCTACCGTGACGCTCAGGACAACGAACTTTCCCTACTCGATTGCATCTACTATGCGACGGTTTCGCTCTCGACCACCGGCTACGGCGACATCACCCCGTTCACGCCGTCCGCGCGCCTGGTCAACGTCCTGTTGATCACGCCACTTCGAATCTTCTTCTTGATCGTGTTGGTCGGCACCACACTTTCAGCTCTGACCGAGAGTTCGCGTCAGGCGTTCAAAATTCAGCGTTGGAGGCAGCACGTGCGTAATCACACCGTCGTCGTCGGATACGGAACCAAGGGGCGCACGGCAATCGAAGCCATGCTCGGGGACGGTGTGCCGGCGTCGGAGATCGTGGTCGTCGACACCGATCAGGCCGTACTGGATTCCGCTGCCAGTAAGGGGTTGGTGACGGTATTCGGTTCGGCTACGAAATCGGACGTACTTCGGTTGGCAGGCGCGCAGAATGCGTCGTCGATCATCGTGGCAACCAACCGCGACGACACCGCAGTGCTCGTGACGCTGACAGCTCGGGAAATTGCGCCGAAGGCCAAGATCGCCGCAGCCATCCGTGAAGCCGACAATGCGCATCTCCTCCGTCAGTCCGGCGCAGACTCGGTGGTCGTCTCTTCGGAGACGGCCGGCCGACTCCTCGGCATCGCGACCACGACGCCGACCGTCGTGGAGATGATCGAAGACCTGCTGACTCCGGAAGCCGGATTCGCGATCGCCGAGCGCGCCGTCGAGCGTGACGAGGTCGGTGGCTCTCCGCGTCATCTCTCCGACATCGTGCTCGGAGTCGTTCGAGACGGCCGTCTGGTTCGCGTCGGTTCGCCCGAGGTGGACGCCGTCGAGGAGAACGATCGCCTGCTGTACATCCGCCGCGTCACGAACTGAGTGCTACCGAGCTTCGTGCGCGCAGTAATGTCGTGAGCGTGAACGACTTCCAGCTGACCGAAACACCTCTGCTCTCACGTTCGAGCGTCGGCCGCGCCGAGGAATTGCGGTCGGACGCCGCTGCACTGACCACGGGGTGGGCGGATGCGCTGCTTCTACGGGTGAATTCACGGGGTCAGGTCAAGGTGTCGCCGGAAGGTCAGTTGGTCTTCGCCGAGGCAACCGAGTTGGGTCCCGAACCGGTGCGCGGTGCGGTGTTCCTGGGAATTCGCGAGAATCGCCACGTGTGGGCGATGCGGGTGTCGCTGTTGGCGGGCACGTTGTCCGAATTGCGGATGCTCGGCGGAACACTCGACGACGCGGACGCCGGCCTGTTGACCGGTGCCGTCGCGATTCTCAACTGGCACGACAGTGCCGGATTCAGCGCTATCGACGGCGCACCGAGTGAGCCCACCATGTCCGGCTGGTCTCGCATCTCCACGTCCACGGGCCACGAGGAGTTTCCCCGAACCGATCCGGCGGTCATCTGCCTGGTGCACGACGGCGGCGATCGAGTTCTGCTCGCGCGTCAGCCGACCTGGCCGCAGCGGCGTTTCTCGATTCTCGCGGGATTTGTCGAGGCCGGGGAGTCGCTCGAAACGTGTGTTGTCCGCGAGATCAAGGAAGAGGTCGGTATCGACGTGCACAGCGTCCGATACCTCGGCAGCCAGCCCTGGCCGTTCCCGCGCTCGGTGATGTTGGGCTTTGCCGCAATCGGCGATCCCGCAGCTCCGCTGCTGTTCGCGGACGGCGAGATCGCCGAGGGCACCTGGTTCACCAAGGACGAGGTGCGCGCCGCTCTCGAACTCGGCGACTGGGGTTCGGAAGCGGACGCGCCACTGCTGCTGCCCGGATCGATCTCCATCGCTCGCGGAATGCTCGAGAGCTGGGTCAAGTAAGAGCTGGATCGAGTAGCAGCCGGAGAAGATCTACAGACCTAGGGCCTGCTTGACCTGGTTGAGTGACGGGTTGGTCGCGACGCTACCGTCGCCGTACTTCACGGTCGGAACGACGTGATTGCCACCGTTGACGCTGCCGACAAAGTCAGCTGCTGCCGGATCGTTCTCGATGTCGATCTCGGTGTACTCGATCCCCGACGCATTGAGCTGCGTCTTGAGGCGGCGGCAGTAGCCGCACCACGTGGTCGAGTAGATGGTCAGGGCAGGCGCGTTTTCGGTAGAAGTCACGGCCGATATAACACCACGACCGAGAGCGTTGTTCCGTATCGGCCCGTGTTCTCTTGCCCACATACCGTCGGGCGCGGCGATTGAAGTGTCGGAACGTCCTGCCATGATGGTGCCTATGCCTGCGGACACCGGACTGGATCCAGAACAATCGGCCGCCGTGCTCGCGCCACGCGGCCCGGTGTGCGTCCTTGCGGGCGCTGGAACAGGCAAAACCCGCACCATTACACGTCGGATCGCTCATCTGGTTGCCGACGGTCATGTGTCGGCCGGTCAGGTGCTTGCCGTGACATTCACAGCTCGTGCGGCCGGGGAAATGCGTGGACGTCTCCGTGAGCTGGGCGTCGGCGGGAGTGGGCCGCAGGTTCAGGCTCGAACCTTTCACGCCGCTGCTCTCCGGCAACTGAAGTACTTCTGGCCGCAGGTTGTCGGTGACACGCCGTGGCGTCTGCTCGACCGAAAGTTTGCAGTTGTCAGTAGCGCCGCAGCTCGGGTGGGATTGCCCACCAGCACGGAAAGCGTCCGGGACCTCGCCAGTGAAATCGAATGGTCGAAGGCTTCGCTTATCGCGCCGGAGGATTACCCACGCGCGATCGCCAAGATTCGCCGTGAGGCACCGGTCGATGCCACCAAGGTGGCCCAGGTTTATGCGGCATACGAAGAGCTGAAGGCACGCGGCCAGGACGGCATGCTCCTGGACTTCGACGATCTCCTACTTCACACAGCGGCAGCTCTCGAAGAGCATTCGACGGTCGCCGACGAGTTCCGCGAGCGGTATCGCTGCTTCGTCGTCGACGAGTATCAGGACGTCACCCCACTTCAGCAGCGTGTGCTCGACGCCTGGCTGGGGGACCGCGACGACCTGACCGTGGTCGGCGATGCGAATCAGACTATCTACTCCTTCACCGGCGCCACCCCGAACTACCTGTTGGACTTCTCCCGCAAATTCCCCGAGGCGACTGTCGTCCGGCTCGAACGGGACTACCGCTCCACGCCTGAGGTCGTGTCGTTGGCGAACCGCGTGATCGGTGCGGCGCGCGGGCGGATCGCCGGGACGCGTCTGCAGTTGATCGGGCAGCGCGCACCGGGGCCCGAGCCGGAGTTCATGGAGTTCGACGACGAGCCGGCCGAGGCGCTCGGCGTTGCGCGGGCGATCAAACGGCTGATCGCGGCAGGCACCCCCGCCGCCGAGATCGCTGTTCTGTACCGGATCAATGCCCAGTCCGAGGCGCACGAGCAGGCGCTCACCAAGCTCGGCATCCCGTTCCAGGTGCGCGGTGGAGAGGGCTTCTTCACCCGCACCGAGGTCCGTCAGGCGGTGGCGGCGCTGCGCCAGGCTGCCGGACGCGACGACCTCCCCGAAGGTGCAGACAACGGCGAAGCGCTGGTCTCACTCGTTCGCGCCGTACTCGCTCCGCTCGGCCTGACCAACGAGGAGCCTGCGGGTACTCAGGCACGCGAACGCTGGGCGTCGCTCTCGGCTCTCGTGGCGCTGACCGAAGAACAACTCGTCCACGAACCCGAACTGACGCTGACCGGGCTTCTGCAGGAGCTCACGGCCCGAGCCGAGGCGCGGCACCCACCGACAGTGCAGGGCGTGACGCTGGCTTCGCTCCACGCGGCCAAGGGGCTCGAATGGGATGCGGTGTTCCTGGTCGGCCTCAACGACGGCACCCTGCCGATCCAACACGTTCTCGGCGACGCCAATTCGGGCGCCGACGACGTCGCGGTGGAGGAGGAGCGTCGGCTTCTCTACGTGGGGGTGACCCGCGCTCGTGAGCATCTGCAACTGTCGTGGGCGCTGGCCCGCAACGAGGGCGGACGCAAGTCCCGTCGTCGGTCGAGGTTCCTCAACGGACTCATCCCGGAGGATTCGCTGGCCTCGCGCGTCGCCGCGCCGTCGTCGGGGAACAAGAAGCGTCCGCGCTGCCGCGTATGCGGCAAACCGTTGATCGGGACGTCGGCGACAATGCTCGGACGCTGCGAGAAGTGCCCGTCCAATGTCGACCTGGAATTGCTCGAACATCTCAAGGCCTGGCGTCTGGACAAATCCCGTGAACTCAAAGTTCCGGCCTATGTCGTCTTCAGTGACAACACACTGATGGCTATTGCCGAACAACGACCACAAGACAATCGTGGGCTGGTCTCGATTCCCGGAATCGGGCCGAAGAAACTCGACAATTTCGGTGAGGACGTACTTGCTGTCATTCGCGGTGAACTGCGAGCGGCAACACTCGATATCTGACAACACATCTGAATCGACAACCGTGAGTTACATAACCGCAGGTCAAAAATAGGTTGTGCAGATTCGAGAGATTCTCTACTCTGGTTTTCAGTGTTACGGGGCAACCTGTGCGCAGAAACTATCCGGACCGACACGAAATGGAGGTGGCAAATAAATGACGAACTTGATCTCTTACGAAGCGTGCGCACGCGCAAAGTTCGCTGTTGCCGCCCCCATGCTGCCGCGTGCAGCGGGATGGGCGCAGCATGCGTTCCGCCTGCGCCCTCAAGCCGCAGCAAAGAAAGCAGCTGTCGAGTCCGTGTTCTTAAGCCATCGAGGTATTTCTCGGTAGGACACATCCGTTCACTTACGGCCACGGACCCGCAGCCCCTGCGGACCGTGGCCTTTGTGTTGGATACCCCTCTTGATCTGGTTTCCGACTCGGCTCAGGTTCGCACCCATCGAACCCATATCGTGCGACATAGTTTCGCATCCGAGCACTAGGAGACCGAGTTGTCTGCCCAGACAATCCGCGTGGAATCCGAAAACTCCACCACTGCAGTAACATCCACCGACGTCACTTCGGCTGCAGTGACATTCATCGAGGTCGCGTCCACCCGCCGCGACCTGCCGTGCCGGGCATCCAACCCCGATCTCTGGTTCGCCGAAGCTCCGGCCGAACTCGAGCAGGCCAAGGCACTGTGCGCGCAGTGCCCCATCCGTTCCCGTTGTCTCAGTGCGGCTCTCGACCGCGCCGAGCCCTGGGGGGTGTGGGGAGGCGAGATCCTCGATCAGGGGGCCGTCATAGCGCGCAAGAGACCGAGGGGGCGCCCACGCAAGCAACTTGTGTGCGCGTGAGAGCTCTATTCGGCGGAGCCGGTGTCTTATTCGGCGGAGCCGGTGTCATCCAGAACCGGCTCCGCGAACCCTGGCAACCAACGAGTCAGGATTTCCATGTACGGGGCATATGCGTCCAACTGGGCGCATATGCCGACCGAACCGAGAAGAACACGGAAGATCATCAAATACTCGGCCGGAAGGTTGAGTGCACGAGCCGTTCGGAACTGCGCACTGTTGAAGTCAGTGGCGGTTCCGGCGGCCTTTTGCAGCCATGCCCGAGTGAAGTGAAATGACTCGGTCTGAATCGGGTCGGTGAACGGTCGCAGGTAATCCGCGATCTCCTTGTCGGTCACCGTGCGCCCGGGAATCACGAAACCGTTGGCGCGCAACAACTCCGTCAACTCGTCGAATTGTTCCTCGACCGCCAGACGCACCATCGTGCCGAGAACCCGTGGCAGTCCGTTCGGGAACGGCGCTGCAGCACCGAAGTCGATGACGCCGAGTCGGCCGTCCTCGAGAAGCATGAAGTTGCCGGGGTGCGGGTCACAGTGGAGCAAGCCGACACGGGCCGGAGATGCGAAGTGGAACTCTGCGAGTAGTGCACCGGCAGCATTGCGCTGATCCGGCGTTCCGCTTTCGATGATTCTGGTCAACGGGGTTGCCGTCATCCATTCGGTCACGACCACCTTCGGCGCGCTCGCAACGACGTGCGGGATCACGAATTGCGGATCCCCGTCGAATTCTTTCGCGAATGCTCGCTGATTGTTCGCCTCGATCCGATAGTCGAGTTCTTCCTCCGTGCGAGCGGTGAACTCTTCGATCACGGGTCGCACGTCGACACCGGGCATGACCGAACCGAACAGGCCGGCAAATCTGCCCAAGGTCTTGAGATCGGCGCGAAGAGCTTCGTCGGCGCCGGGGTACTGGACTTTGACGGCCACGTCACGTCCGTCCGCCCAGACGGCTCGGTGAACCTGCCCGATGCTTGCCGACGCGGTCGGTTCGTCGTCGAACGACTGGAATCGGTCGCGCCACTTGGTTCCGAGTTGCTGGTCGAGCATCTTGTGTACTTGCTTGGTCGGCAGCGGCGGGGCGGCGGCCTGGAGCTTGTTCAGCGACTCGCGGTACGGCTCGGCGAATTCCTCCGGAATTGCCGCCTCCATGACGCTGAGTGCTTGGCCCAGCTTCATCGCGCCGCCCTTGAGTTCGCCCAGCACCGCAAACAGTTGCTCGGCGGCCTTCGCGCTCAATTGCGCGTCGATCTCGCCTTTGTCGCCGCCGGCGAGCTTGCGTCCGAAGCCCATGGCGGCGCGACCGGCCATCCCCAGGGGGATGCTCGCGAGTTTGGCAGTACGGGCAGAACTCTTGCGTGGGATCTCGGACACCACACCATCATGTCTGACTGGGGCGTCCTTTGCCCGAAACAGGTGCCAGGTATTGGCAACTGCAGGATATTTGCCGAGGCCAGCGCCTCGTTGTGATTCGATACGGACGGAGCGCGATCTCGAGCGTCGACGACAGACTTGCTGCAGAGGCGGCACTGGGAAGGTCCACGACACTGGGTAGGTCCAGGGCACTGAGAGCAGCGTCGATCTCGGCCAGGGCCAGCGCGACACTTGCATGGATCATCGCCGATTCCGCGTGGCCCGCGCTGCCGAGTAGCTGCGCGGACAGATGAAGCCAATGAGGGTCGAGTTCGGATCGGATGATGTCGGCGCACCGCAGGCAACTCGACTGACCCGGTAGGACAAGAGGGCCGACCACACCGTTGCCGTCCCGGATACGGACGGAAAGGTGGGGGAGTCCGCACCGAACGAGATCGCTGACCAAGCGAGGATCTGTGACGACGTCGTCGGCCAAGACCACCAGTTGTTCGTTCCACGTGCGCACGACGTCGGTGTTGCGATACCCGCGCGAGCGTCGCGTGCTGGTCCCGCTGGTGACGAGTGCGCGCTCGACGGCGTCCGAGAGAGGACCGACGCCGTGGATCCGGACGGACGCGGTGCTTGTGCCGGCAGTGCGGACGAATCCGGAATCGGCGAGTTGCTCGAGTAGCTCCTCCGTCACCGACGTCGAAATTCCGCGCTTCGACGCTTCCCAGAGGATGGTCGCGCGGGATCTCGAGCCGTCCATCGTGCGCAGGATCGACTTCACCGCCCGCGCATCGACCCCGACAGGCAGCGTCAGCAGGACGGCACGTCCGGGTGTCCATCCCAGCTGAAGCCGACCGTCCGGGCGCGACAGAACAGCGATCCGTGGATCCCATCGGGGTCCCACGGATCGCTGTGTGTTCTGTGTCGTGCTGTTCTGCGTGTCACCGGTCATCGCTCGATGCTGGCATGACGCTCGGCCGGCGAGTCCGCCTCAGCGGCAGTTATCCACAGGCCCTCAGCTTGGTTGAACTGCGAAAATGTGTCGAGAAGGAACTACTTCTCTTCGTCGTCCTCGCGGGTCTTGTCCATCGCGGCCTCAGCCGCACGCTCTTTTGCCTCGACGGCTTCGAGTTGAGCGATCGGGTCGTCGAAATTGCCGGCTTCGCCGCCGCCGAGGACACGGGCGACAAATCCGTCCGGTGCGTCGAGATCGCTCGAATCGGGCATCAGGTCGGGATGCGACCAGACGCCGTCACGAGTGTCCATACCGGCTTCCGCGGTGAGCTTCTGCCACAATCCTGCCGCTTCACGGACCTTACGAGGACGAAGTTCCAGTCCGACGAGCGTCGCAAAGGTCTGTTCGGCGGGGCCGCCGGTGGCACGGCGACGCCGCAACGTCTCGCTCATCGCGGCGACACCCGGCAGTCGCTCGCCGAGTGCGGCGGTGACGACCGTCTCCACCCAACCCTCGACCAGCGCAAGCAGTGTCTCGAGACGCTCGAGAGCGGCCTTCTGCTCCGGTGTGTTCTGCGGCTCGAACGTGCCCTGCTGCATCAGCGCTTCGAGTTTGCTCGGATCGGTGAGAGCGGACGGGTCGAGGTCCTTGGCGAATTCTTCCATCGCGGAGAAGTCCATCGTGATCCCGCGGGCGTACTCCTCGACTGTCGCGAGGACGCGCTGGCGCAGCCACGGAACGTGACTGTAGAGGCGCTGATGAGCTCCTTCCCGCGCGGCGAGGAACACGAGAACTTCCTGATGCGGCTGTTCGAGACCCTCACTGAAAGCCTGAACCGCAGCGGGGAGAAGGGCCGCGGTGCCTTCGGGTCCGAGGGGCAAGCCGATGTCCGTCGAGGAGAGCACCTCGGTGGACAGTTGGCCCAGTGCCTGGCCCAATTGCGAGCCGAACGCGAGTCCGCCCATCTGGCCGAGCATGCCCAGCATCGGGCCCGCCATCTGCTGTGCTTCGGCAGGAAGTCCCTGGACCCACATGCCCGATACCTTCTCGGCTACCGGATCACAGAGTCGCTTCCACGTGTCGATCGTGTTGTCGAGCCAGTCGTTCGGAGTCCAGGCGAGGGTGCGGCTCGCTCCGGCGGGGAGCGTTGTCGCGGCGTCCAGCCACATCTCTGCCAGGTGCGCAGCGTCGGCGATCGCCTTGACATTGCCCTCGGTGATCGGTGTGACCGATCCGATCTGTTGGCGTGCCAGCTTCTTGGCGATGTCGTAGTTCACCGGGCCGGACGTACCGCCCTGGCCCATCGACGAGCCCATTCCGCTCAGCATCTGACCGAACTGAGTGAGCATCTGGCCGAGTTGAGCCGGATCGAATCCCTCACCGCCCGCGCCGAACCCGAACGGCGTGTCACCACCCCCGAACGGATTGCCACCCGCCGCGTTCTTGTCGCGATCGGGATCGTCGTCGGAGTTGGAGAAGCCGAACGGCATATTGCTCATACCTCAACGGTACAAGGGTTGAGCTGTCGGAGTCGCCCTCCGAGTCACGCTGACGGCGAACACGCACGGCGCTCAGGCGGTGCGATCGGTGCTCCGGCGCCTTCGCGCTTTACTCTGGATCAGGTGAATCGACGGATAGTGACGCTCTTGGCCGCACTCGCACCCATCGTCGTGTTGGGAGTCGTCGGAACAATGGTCACTGTTCCTTATGTCGCACTCGGTCCGGGCCCCACCTTCAACACGCTCGGCGACGTCGACGGTAAGCCCGTCGTCGACATCCAGGGGGCCGAGGTCGATCCCACCGACGGCAACCTCAACATGACAACGGTGTCCGTTCGCGACGGCCTCAACATCTTCGAAGCATTCGGACTTTGGGCGAGTGGCAGCAACGGACTCGTCCCACGCTCGGAGATCTATCCGCCCGAGAAGTCGAAGGAAGAGATCCAGCAGGCCAACACCGCCGACTTCCAGCAGTCCGAGGACAGTGCCGAGTTGGCCGCACTCCACTTTCTCGGCAAGCCGGTGGCACTGACTGTTTCGAAGGTGACACCCGACGGTCCCGCTGCGGGTGCGCTGCAAGAAGGCGACGTCCTGGTCAAGATCGGGGACACTCCGGTGACCACCATCAGCGGCGTTCAGGACACGGTCGGGGCGATTGCGCCCGGCACTCCGATCAACGTCACCGTCATTCGCGCGGGTGTGGAGACCGTTGTGCCGGTCACCGTCGGGGCGCGGCCCAACAAGCCCGAATCGGGTTACCTCGGCGTCACGCCGACCGAGGTCCCGGATGTCCCCTTCACCGTGCAGTTCAACCTCGCCGACATCGGTGGTCCTTCTGCCGGACTGATGTTCACACTGGCCTTGGTGGACAAGCTGACTCCAGGGGAGCTGAACGGCGGAAAGTTCGTGGCCGGAACGGGCACCATCGACTCCGCGGGTGAAGTGGGTCCGATCGGCGGCATCAGGTACAAGTTGATCGCCGCGTCCGAAGCAGGTGCGGAGACATTCCTTGTACCCGCCCAGAATTGTGACGAGGCGAAACAGAATGCGCCGGACGGGCTTCGACTCGTCAAGGTCGACAACCTGCCCGGCGCAGTGGACTCACTCGAGAGCCTCAACACCGGCGGCGACGCACCCCGCTGCTGAAAGCAGTCTCTGTTAGTCTTCTTCGACCTCGTCGAGCGTCGCGTACAGCGCGTGCACGAGGTGAGGTGCGAGACCGTCGTAGGTGAGCAGTTCCAGGTCGCCGTACGGATCCGCGTCTTCGTCGGGACGCATCTGCAACAGCGACAGCGACGGACCGTCACGCAGCACGCCGACGAACAGCCGAGCTTCGCGTCGATCGGGATGCGCGTTGGCAGTCAGTCGAGCGACCTCGTCCGCCGCGTGCTGATCGGTCAACACCGGCGCCGTGGCGTGGTCGAGATCCGATTCCGCCTCGGGCGGTAGGACGACGATTTCCTGCACCAAGATGCAACCCTGGACCGACTCGGGCCAATGCGTCGTTGCCAGGAACTCGTCGAGTGCCCGTGAACCTCCGATGATGTCCTCGGGGAGCGATTCCTGCTCGATCGGTGTGTATTCGGCACCCTCGGCAAGTTGGTCCAGCAGGCCGGGTTCGGCCGCGGCGAGCATTTCGGTGGGTACCAACGCGTACAGCTTCGGCGGTTGATCCCAGCCCTCGGCGTCGATGTGGTCGACTACTTCATGAACGCACCGGGCGAGGGCACTCGGTGATCTGCTCATATTCTCTTCACTCACACGTTCATCCTCGCACCTTCTGCCTGGCTTCCCGCTCTCCGTGTTGTCAACCCGTGACCGTTGTTACGTAGAGTGGTCGGAAACGGCCAAGTCCACTCGGGCGTGGCCGCAGTGATCGATGCAATCGGTTGCGACGCCACGGCGTCGCCAAATCTTGGAGCGTGGCACGTGGGCATGCGGCCCCCCGCAGGTTTACCCTCTCTGTCCAGACGCAGTCGAATCTTGTTGGTGGTGGCTGTCGTTGTGGCGGCCTTGCTGCTCGTGGGGCCGCGACTGATCGGCATGTACACGGACTGGTTGTGGTTCGGCGAAGTCGGCTTCCGTGGTGTGTTCACCAAGGTTCTGCTGACGCGATTCGTTCTCTTCCTCGTGGTCGGAATTGTCGTCGGAGCCATCGTGTGGCTCGCGATGCTTCTCGCGTACCGTGCACGTCCGGTGTTCGTCCCGGTCTCCGGACCCAATGATCCGATCGCGCGCTACCGCACCACCGTCATGTCGCGACTTCGTCTGTTCGGCGTGATCGTTCCGGTAGCGATCGGCATCCTGTCCGGTCTCATCGCGCAGGCCAACTGGGTCACCATCCAGTTGTTCCTCAACGGTCAGCAGTTCGGCATCACCGATCCCCAGTTCCATCTGGACGTCGGCTTCTACACCTTCGATCTGCCGTTCTACCGTTTCGTTCTGAACTGGTTGTTCGTCTCGATCCTGCTGGCATTCGTGGCAAATCTGATCACCCACTACGTTTTCGGTGGAATCAAATTGGCGGGGCGCGCTGGGACATTCACCACTGCCGCTCGTATACAACTCGCTGTTATCGCCGGAACCTTCGTGCTCCTCAAGGCGGTTGCGTACTGGTTCGATCGGTACTCGTTGATGTCGAGCAGTCGTAAGGAACCGACGTTCACCGGTCCGGGCTTCACCGATATCAACGCGGTGTTGCCGGCGAAGCTCATTCTGCTGTCCATCGCAGTCATCTGCGCCTTGGCGTTCTTCGCGGCGATCTTCACGCGGGATCTTCGGATACCGGCCATGGCAGTCGCTCTCCTGGTTCTCTCGTCAGTGCTCGTCGGCGCGGTCTACCCGATGATCGTCGAGCAGTTCTCCGTCAAGCCCAATGCGGCGCAGAAGGAGAGCACGTACATCGAGCGGAACATCGAAGCGACTCGTCAGGCGTACGGGATCACCGAAGAGAACGTCGACTACGTCGACTATCCGGGAATCGGCACCAAGCAGCCCCAGGACGTTCCGGCCGACCGGACCACGATCGCGAACACACGACTGTTGGATCCGACGATCCTGTCGCCGACGTTCACCGCTCAGCGTCAGCTCAAGAACTTCTACGGGTTCCCGCAGACGCTCAATGTCGACCGCTACGAACAAGACGGCCAGTTGCGCGACTTCGTTGTCGCAGCGCGTGAGCTGTCGCCGAACAACCTTTCCGGCAACCAGACGGACTGGATCAACAAGCACACGGTCTACACGCATGGCAACGGCTTCGTCGCTGCTCAGGCAAACGAAGTCACGGCTGTTCAGGGCGACAGTCAGAACAACACCGGTGGTTACCCGATCTACTCGGTGAGCGACCTGACGACCACGCCCGAGAACGAGAACCTCAAGGTGGACAATCCTCGTTCGTACTACGGCGAGGTAATCAGTCAGTCGGACGCCGATTACTCGATCGTCGGCTCCGTCGACGGTGAGGGACCGCGGGAGTACGACACCGACACCTCGAAGTACACCTACACAGGCTCGGGTGGTGTTTCGATCGGCAACTGGTTCAACCGTCTTGCATTCGCGGCGAAGTACACCGAGCGCAACATCCTGTTCTCGAGTGCAATCGGCTCGAACTCCAAGATCATCTTCAAGCGTGATCCGAAGGAAAGGGTCGAGGAGGTCGCGCCTTGGCTGACGACTGACGGCGCTGCTTACCCCGCAGTGGTCGACGGCAAGATGCAGTGGATCATCGACGGCTACACCACCGCCCAGGACTACCCGTACGCGCAGCGCAGTTCGCTCGACGGTTTGGTCGAGGACAGTATCGACCAGACGACTGGGCGCCTCATTCCGCGCCAGGAGTTCTCCTACATCCGCAACTCTGTGAAGGCCACGGTCGATGCATACGACGGCACCGTCACGCTGTACCAGGTCGACGAGCAGGATCCGGTACTGAAGGCGTGGATGGGGGTCTTCCCGGACACGGTCAAGCCGAAGAGCGAAATTTCGGACGACCTGCAGGCGCACTTCCGGTACCCGGAAGACATGTTCAAGGTCCAGCGCGAGATGCTGGCGAAGTACCACGTCGACGATCCGAGTGAGTTCTTCACCAACAACGCGTTCTGGTCGGTTCCGAGCGATCCGACGATCGACACGTCCGCCAACCAGCCGCCGTACTACGTGCTGGTGGGCGACAAGGACACCGCGAAGGCGGATTTCCGGCTGACCAGTCCGATGGTCGGGTTCAGTCGTGAGTTGCTGTCGGCCTACATTTCGGTGGCGAACGACAAGGAGAACTACGGCAAGTTCACGGTGCTGCAGTTGCCAACCGATACGCAGACTCAGGGTCCACAGCAGGCTCAGTCTGCGATGACGTCGGATTCGCGTGTTGCTTCGGAAGTGTCACTGCTCAAGCAGTCGAACAAGATTCAGTACGGAAACCTGCTGACTCTGCCGATTGCCGAGGGCGGAATCCTCTACGTCGAGCCCTTGTATTCGCAGCGAAACTCGCAGAACGCGTTCCCTCAGTTGGCGCGTGTGCTGGTGAGCTTCAGCGACACCAACGGCATTCGGATCGGTTATGCACCGACCGTCTCCGAGGCGATCAGTCAGATTTGGCCGGGCGCAGGTTCGGCAGCGACGGTCACCCAGCCGGCACCCGATCCGGATACCGGAGCGCAACCGGAAACGCCGACAACTCCGACGGCACCGGCCCCGCCGGCTTCTTCGGATGACGTCACGAAGGCACTGGCCGAGGTCAATTCGGCAATGGCGGCATTGAAGTCGGCGCAACAGAGCGGTGACTTCACCAGCTACGGTGCTGCGCTCGACCGTCTGCAGAAGGCTGTTGACGCGTACCAGGCGCTGCCGAGGTAAGCGGCGTCAGTTCGTGAACAGCAGAAGGCCCACCATCCGATCGGATGGTGGGCCTTCTTGTGTGCTCAGGTGAAGCTGTATGAGCTGAATCAGCGCAGTGCTGCAACGATCGGTGCGTTGGCATCGGAGAGCTGCTGGAACTGTGCTGCGAAGCCGTACTGGCCGGCGAGGTCACGAGCGGTGTCGTAGGCCTGCTGTGCGGCGGGCTTGAGCTCGGCCGGGATCTCGAGGGCGGGTGCAACTGCGGGTGCCTCGGTGACGGGTGCCGGTGCTGCCGCGGGAGCTTCTTCGACTGCGGGCTCGCTCGCGACGGTCAGACGCTGGCCGCAGACGGGCCATGCGCCGGGGCCCTGGCTCTGCAGGGTGTTCTCGGCGACGCGGATCTGTTCTTCCTTGGAAGCGTTGGCGGGCGAGCCGCTGCCGCCGTTGGCGGTCCAGGTGCTCTGCGAGAACTGCAGGCCACCGTAGTAGCCGTTGCCGGTGTTGATGTTCCAGTCGCCACCGCTCTCGCACTGTGCGACGCCGTCCCAGTTGTGGGTGGCTGCGGAAGCGGTGCCGGTGCTGATGGTGAGGGGCACTGCGACAAGTGCGCCGGCTACTGCCAATGTGCCGAGTGCACGCTTGCTGATGCTGGTGTACGTCATGTCGGGGTAAATCCTCTCCGCGCTTGCTGACATCGGCGGGCCTGCGGGTCGGCGGTGGTGCTGACTTTCCCGGGCGCTTGTCTCTCCGTGTCTCTGCCCCTCGAAGGTTTCGGGGGTTCCGATCCCGCGGGGCAGAGTCGAGCAGCGGCGGGTCGGCGTTCGCCCGGTTGATTCGGGCCGGGACCGACCGTACGGGAGCGCTGAACAAGGGTCGATTCACAAATTTCCGGACCTCCTGGTCTGCTCTCGTCGGCAAACCTCGGCGTTTGTGCTGGTAGAGCCTTTCCGTTGCGGTTTCGAGGTACGTTCGTTACATGCCTGTTATGTGTTGATGCTCACGGGAATTTTGTGAAGCCAGTCACTCGAATTCGGTACTTTCAGGCGTGTATTTCAGTCCAGCGCAGGCGATTTGCGTTCCGTTCATCTGCTCGTGTAACTTTGTCCATGCATCGCGGGGTGGAGCAGCTCGGTAGCTCGCTGGGCTCATAACCCAGAGGTCGCAGGTTCAAATCCTGTCCCCGCTACTAGAAAAGGACCGCCGCACTGGATTTCAGTGCGGCGGTCCTTTTTGCGTGCAGCTGTACAGCTCAGGCGAAGCGCTTCGGGTCCGTGCTTCACGAGTCTGGGCGTCAGGTTCGGGTTGTTCGGACGAGTAGCCCGGCTACGTGCGCGCTCGCGGCAGTTCTCGCTCCCAAGGCATCACCTGACTCGATGGCCGCGACTATACGAGCGTGCTCGGTGACAGCGATCCGGCGATTGAGCTCGAGGCTCCACATGTCAGAACGGTAGAGATGTGACTGCCCATCCAGACGGTGCAGGGCTTCACTGAGTGGGTGATTGCATGCAGTCTCACGAATCAAGGTGTGGAACTCGAGGTCCAGCTTCGAATCCCGTCGCTGATCCGGCGGACTCTCGAGAAGTTCGCGTTGCACCTGCACCATCTTGCTGAGCCGCGACACGGTTTCGTGAGTGGCATTCGCAGTCGCGTTGAACGCTGCGAGACCGTCGAGCACCTCACGCACCTCGAAAACAGCGCGCAGCGACTCCGCGTCCAGCGAATCCACTTTTGCACCCGCATTTCGGGTGTGGACGGCGATGCCCTCGTAGATCAACTGCTGCACGGCCTCGCGGACCGGCGTGCGACTGACATTGAGTTTGCTCGCCAGCGCGGGAACACTCAGTGGTGTCCCCGGCGCCAGCTCTCCCGAAAAGATCAGTTCGCGAAGCGTCTCGTGCACGGACTCGGTGAGCAAAGCTCGTTCGGTGGTGGTCATCTTGTCCTCACTTCGATCCTGCACGATATTGACGGTACCTGGGAGCGCTCCCCGGCACCGTCACCCGGCGGCGCGCACGCGGTCAGCGCTGCGACGGTCGACCTCGGGCTTCATCGCGCCTTTCAGTCCGGCCACCTTGGCTGCGATGTTCTCAGCGATCGTGATCGGCGGATATCCCACTTCGCCTGGTGCGAGAGTTCCTGGCAGTGCTTCGATGACGGCGTCGTAGTTTCCGTCGAAAAAGAATGCGGCAGAGCGACGTCGGATGATCTGACCATCGACGATAGGTGGGTCGACTCGGTGCACTGTCGAGCGCCATCGGTCGTTCGTCCAGCGTGCCATTGCGTCGCCGAGGTTGATCAAGAGTGAGTCGTCGGCAGGTTGGACGTCGTGCCATACGCCATCGGCACTCAGAACTTGAAGGCCCGGAACTTGATCTGCCCACAGGATGGTCAAGACTCCGAAGTCGGTGTGAGCGCCCATTCCCGTCATGTCGCCGGAGATCCGGATCTCGCCCTCAGGCAGTGCGTAGTTGTTCATCTTCATCGCGTCGATCGAATGGTCGAGCATCGAATCGAAGTACCCGGGCTGCAATCCGAGGGCGTCGGTAAAGGCGCACATCAGGATTCGTGCCAAGCCCTGGGCATGACGGAAATACTCTTCGATTGCCGGTCGGAATCCGGGCGCGGCCTCAGGCCAAGTGTTGGCGGCGTAGCTGGACTGGGGTAGGTCGACGCTCGGATAGTCGCTCACCTCTGTGCCCACGACTATTGCTTCGTAGAAATCGTTCATCTGGTTCGCAGCGGCGACGCCCAGGCTCATACTGAGTGATTCCGACTTCGGTGGCGAGTAGCCACGGTTCTCGGACGAGGGACGGCGATAGTTGTTCTTCACCGTCAGTGGGAGAGCAAAGAACTCGTCGAGGGCGTCGGCCAGTCCGTCGGTTGCCGATCGTGGAATGCTGTGTCCGACAATCTGTATGAATCCGACCTCCCGGCACGCGCGATCGAGTTGAGCTGCCACTTCCGCACAGGCAGTGCTGTTGGTGGCGTTTGCAGCCGCCTCGCCGCGGAGGTACGGGCTGATATCGATCGTAGGAATTTCGAAGGCGGGAATTTCGTGGGTCATTTAAAGTCCTTGCGGCCGGACGTGTGCCACTTACCGACGAGCACACGTGAGAGGAATCCAAAGGCAGAGAAGACGAGGACGCCGAACACCGACGCGATCACGATCGCGGCGATCAGATCCTCGGACTGAAGGCGGCTTCGGTAGACGTCGAGCAGGGTCCCGATCCCGGGTTGTCCTTTGGCGAAGAACATGTCGCCGATGATGGCACCGACGACTACAAGGCCGGAGGCGGTGCGGATGCCGGTGAGAATGGCCGGCATTGCCGCTCGCAGTTCGAGTTTCACCAGTCGATCCCAACGCGAGGCGCGGCCGAGGGTGAAGAGTTCGTGCAGTCCGCGATCGACCGATTGCAATCCGAAGTGTGTGTTGGTGATGATCGGGAAGGCTGCGATGAGAACGCACACCAGGGTGCGCGCGGTCATGCCGTAGCCGAACCAGAGCCCGATGAGGGGGACGATGGCGAGGATGGGAATGACCTGCAGCACAACGGCATATGGATAGACGATCCGCTCGATCCACTTGGCCTGGCTCATCAGCACGCCGGTTCCGACGCCGACTGCCACCGCGACGACGAAGCCGACCAGTGCTACCTGTGCCGTCACTGCGAGGGCTTCGAGCATGGGAGAGAGGTGTTTCCAGTCGAGTAGCGACTTCGTCAGTACTTGACTCGGCGGCGGAAGGAGAAATCGACGTTCCGGGGAGAGAACGAGGTAGCTGACGATCGACCACGCTGCGACCGCGCCGGCAAGTGAGAGCAGCGGATAGAGCAGGAAGGTGCCGAGCGCTCTCATTCGAGAGGGCCGTCCGGACTGTGCCTGTGCTTGCGCCGTGGTCGCAGAATCAGTACGAACGGCGGTATTGCGTACGGTGGTGCCCTGTTGTACTGCAAGGACTTCGGTCATCGTGAGCTCCCATGGAGGCTGGCCGAGATCTCGGCGACGTGTTCGGTGTATCGGGCGTCGTAGCGCAGTTCCGGGCTACGCGGGTACGGGAAATCGATGTCCACGACCGAATGTATTCGTCCAGGCCTGGCGGTCATGACGACCACCTTGTTTGCGAGGTACACGGCCTCGGATACCGAGTGCGTGATGAACATCGAGGTGAACCCTTTGTCGGTGTAGAGCCTTTGGAGCTCTACCTGCATCTCCAGTCGTGTCATCTCGTCGAGCGCACCAAAAGGTTCGTCGAGCAGCATCACAGCAGGTGCGAGGGTGAGCGCACGCGCCAACGAGACACGCATCTTCATTCCGCCTGACAACGCATTGGGCAGTTGTTTCGCAAAGTCCGCAAGGCCGACTGCGCGGATTGCCTCGTCGGCGCGCAACTTTCGCGCTGCTTTGTCGCCGCCACCGAGTTCAGCCGATAATTCGACGTTGGCCTGCACGGTTCGCCAGGGGAGGAGAGTCGGCTCCTGGAAGATGAAGCCAACTGATTCGGTGTCGAGGGCAACCGCACCACTGGTCGGTCGCTCGAGGCCGGCCGCCATGCGCAACAAAGTCGACTTGCCACAGCCGGAGGGTCCGACCACGGCGACGAAGTCTCCTCGCTCCACGTCCAGATCGATGCCGTCCAGCGCGACAGTGCCGGTATCGAACTTCTTGACGACATCGGAAAAGACCATCTGCATCGGCGCGGTGAGCTTGCGAGCGTCGGCATCCTGCATCGTGTTCGCGAGTTCCATCTGAGCCTCCGGTTCGGTAATGCATGCAAAAGTTCTTCAAGATGTAGGAACTATCTTGAATTGCATGTATGTCGCCTAGATTGCCGAATGTAAATGTGAGGTGACATTGCAGGTGAAGCGAGAATCTCGACGCGCGTTACCTGATGGAAACAACGAGTCGATTGCATGTAATCCACGTGCTGCAGAGTGTGCTCATCGGATCACCCTTCTTGGTTCGCCCACATCCCAATTGTTTTCACGAAGGAGACGCTGTGTATTCAAATCGCAAGGTGCATCCCAATCGCAGAAGTGTGGGAGCGGCGGGCGCGGCACTGGCCATGTGTGCAGCCATCGGATTGACTGCGTGCAGCTCCAGTGAGGCTGAGACGACCAAAGCCGAATCTCTCGAACCAGCTGCCGAGGCGCAGAACCTGGCGGGTCTCTGTCCGGAAAACGTTGTGGTTCAACTCCAATGGCAGCCACAGTCGGATATGGGAGCGCTCTTCGAGATGCTCGGTCCCGGCTATTTGGTCGACACCGACGACAAGTCCGTCAGTGGGACTCTTGTCGCCGGAGGGAAGGACACCGGAGTCGACCTGACCTTGCGGGCCGGGGGACCGGCAATCGGGTTCCAATCCGTCAGCTCCCAGATGTACGTCGACGATTCCATCACTCTCGGCTTGGTGCACGGCGATCAGGTGATCGCGGCAGCGGCGAGTCAGCCCGTTGTGGCCGTCACGCCATTGCTCAAATACAGCCCGGCAATCCTCATGTGGGACAAAGAGTCTCATCCGGACTGGACGAGTGTTGCCGATATCGGCAAGTCCGACGCGAGTGTCGTCGTTTCCAAGGAACAACTCTTTCCGCAGTGGCTCGTGGCGAAAGGACTACTGAAGCAGTCTCAGCTCGACACGAGCTACGACGGAGCTCCCTCGCGATTTGTCGGTGACCCGACCATCGCTCAGCAAGGATTCGCGAATTCGGAACCGTACACGTACGAGAAGGAGACGCCGGCGTGGGACAAGCCGGTTTCCTATGACCTGCTGAAAGATTCGGGTTTCGACATCTACGCGTCCAATGTTTCCGTTCGTGCCGACAAGGTCGAAACACTCTCGTCGTGTTTGAGCAAGCTGGTTCCGATCATTCAGCAGGCCACCGCGGACTACATCACAGCGCCGGATGCGGCGAATGCGGCCATTGTCGACGTCGTCTCGCAAGACGTGTCGTTCTCGCCGTACACGGAGGGTGGGGCGGCGTTCAGTGCCCAGCTCCTGAAAGAGAAAGGCCTGATCGCGAACGAGGCGGACGGATCCGTCGGCACGTTCGACATGACGCGAGTCGCCCACACCGTCGAAGAACTGAAGCCCATCCTGAACGCCGGGGGTGCGGCGATACCGCAGTCACTGACCGCAGAACAGATCTACACCGACAAATTCACCGATCGGTCCATCGGAATCCGCTGAAGGAGCTCACGCAAATGACCTACGACATGACAGAACTCAACCGCGAGACTCGCATGGGTGGCCTGGGCACGGAGACCACCGACCGCGAGGTCCGAAGAATCGATCTCTCGGATTTCGAGAACCGGCGCAGCGAGATCGCCGAGGAGTTGTGGTCGGCAGCGACCGACATCGGATTCTTCCAAATCGTCAATCACGGAATCGATCTGGACCAGGTCCGCGAGGCTTTCGCGGCGGCCGAGCGATTCTTTGCACTGCCCACTGAGGTCAAAGCGCAGTATCCGCTCAAGAAGGGTTTCAACTCCGGCTGGGAGAGCATGACGCAGGTGCGTCCGTCCATCGGAACACCTGATCAGAAAGAGTCCTACCAGGTGACCCGCCCGCATATGGGTGATCTGTGGCCCACGACCGACGAATTGGGTGGATTCCGCGAAACGATCCTGGACTTCGAAGCCAAGTGCTGGGGCATTGCGATGGACCTGTTGTCGTGCTTCGCCGAGAAGCTGGGATTCGAACGAGACTTCTTCACCAGGGCACATGACCCGTCGGTGGCCACCTACCAGAGCACACTGCGACTACTCCACTACTTCCCCCTTGCTGCCGACGCAGATGTCGAAGGGATGTGGCGTGCCGGAGCGCACACCGATTTCGATTGCCTGACATTGCTTTTCCAGCGTGACGGTCAGGGCGGGTTGCAACTGTGCCCGGGCAAGGAGATGGACACCCAGGAATGGACGTCGGTGGTGCCGGCCGAGGAAGCGATCACCTGCAACATCGGCGACATGCTGATGAGATGGAGTGATGACGTCCTGCCGTCGAATTTTCATCGAGTCAAGAGTCCCGGAGTCACCGACTATCGGGGAGCCCGCTACAGTCTCGCGTTCTTCGCTCAGGCGAACCGCGACGTGACCATCGAGGGGCCGGCGGGCAAGTACCCGCCGATCACTGCCGAGGACTACATCGACCAGCGAGTACGCGCGAACTTCGCGCGTTGATCCGTATCCGTTCCGTCACACACTTTCAGGAGAACTGGCGATGACTACCGCGCCCAAGAACATGACCGACGCGATCATCCGGGACGTGACGTTGTACAGCGGCGGGCAATGGCTGACCGGCCGCGACGTCGTCGTCTCGAATGGGGTGGTCGAATCGATCGAGAAGTCGACCGGCACCGCCACACCTGGAAGTGTGGACGGATCGGGGGCCTATCTGATCCCTGGGTTCGTCAACACCCATACGCACCTTCAGCAGTCACTGATGCGTGGGATCGCCGAAGGGACACCGCTTCTCGAATGGCTACTCGCGGTCGCAGAAGAGTCGGTTCAGATCACGCCGGAGCGCGCATACACGGCCACTGTCGCAGCCTCGCTGGAGGCATTGCGCAGCGGTACGACGACCCTGGTCGAACACATGTGGCCGCACCCGTCCAGCGAGGTTCACGATGCCGTGATCCGGGCGTTGCACGACAGCGGGATTCGTGCGGTGCTGGGACGCGGAACCGCAGACCGGGCGGACAAGACGAGGAAGTGGGGCTTCGATCCGCGGCTCATGCAACCACTCGGAGATGTTCTCGCACACACGGATCAGATGATGCGCGACGTCGCCGGTTCCCGCATTGACGTGGCAGTCGCGGTACCGAACCCGCGTTCGCTGACCCCGGACGGGATGTCGGAAGTGCGTGCGTTCGCGCAGGCTCGTGACCTGACGGTCTCGATTCACCTGCTCGAGACGCAGACCGACAACACGATGTGTACCGAACACGCGGGCATGAACGCGGTCGACTACCTCGATTCCCATGGGTTCTTGTGGGACCGGGTGCTGGCGGTCCACTGCGTCGAACTCGACGACCGTGGTCAGAAGGTGCTGGCGGAGCGCGGCGTCGGAGTGTCGTACAACCCCGTCAGCAACATGCGCCTCGGTAGCGGAATCGCGCCCGTCCCGAGTTTCCTCGACGCGGGGATCGCGGTGGGGTTGGGTGTGGACGGCGCAGCCAGCAACGACACTCAGGACATGCTCGAGACGCTGCGCACCGGTGCCTACGTGCAGCGAGCCGCGCGCGGCCGCGCCGACCTGTTCGGCTTCGAAGCCATGATCGACATCGCATCCGGCGGTGCAAACGCAGCACTCGGTCTGCCGGCCAGGTCTGGCGGGATCTCCGTGGGCGATCCCGCCGACCTCACCATGATTCGGTTCGAACGCGACTTCGGTTGCCTCCCGGTGCGAGATCCTGGCGCGTCCATTCTCACGACGGGCAGTCGTCAGATCGTGGACACGGTGTTGGTTGCGGGCGAGGTCGTGCTCCGCGACGGGCACTCCACTCGCGTCGACGAGGCGGAATTGATCCGGACGCTCAGCGCTTTGTGACTGTGCTCAGTCTTCGCTGATCTCCATCTCGATCAGGACGCGGCGCAACAGCTTTCCGGTGGCGTTGCGGGGAAGTTCGTCGATGAAGACGATCTCGCGGGGAACCTTGTAGCGCGCGAGATTCGACCGGACGTGATCCTTCAGCTCGTCGGAGTTCTGGTCGGCGCCGTGGGCGACGACGACAAACGCTCGCAGGCGGTGCCCGAAGTCGGCGTCCTCGACTCCGATGACTGCCGCTTCCAAGACGTCCTCGCGATCGGCGAGCAGGTTCTCGACTTCGAGCGGGTAGACGTTCTCGCCACCGGAGACGATCATGTCGTCGTCGCGCCCGTCGACGAAGAGGAGGCCGTTGGCGTCGAAGTGTCCGACGTCGCCGGTCGAGAGAAGTCCGTCGATACGTTCCTTGTCACGCCCGTCGGTGTATCCCTCGAAGCTCAGCCCGCTGGCAACGAAGATCCTGCCGATCGTGTGTGGGGTGGTGATCTTCTTGTTGTTCTCGTCGAACAGTTCGACGTGACAGGTCACCGGCGCGCGGCCCGCGGTTCCCGGCGCAATGGTCAGATCCTCGGGAGTCGCGACTGTTGCCACCGCGACCTCGGTGGATCCGTACAGGTTGTAGAGGACGTAGCCGAACGAGGCCGTGACTCGCTTGCACAGGTCGGGTGAGAGTGACGAACCTGCCGAGAAGATGATCTTCAGGTTCGACGTGTCGTACTTGGACAGCACTTCGGGACCGAGGTCGATGATGCGAGTGAGCATCGTCGGGACCACGACCAGACTGTCGCACTTGTATTGTGCGACAAGTTTGATCGTGTTCTCCGGGTCGAACTTTCGATGCATGACGACGGTCTGGCCGAGCGCCAACGCGAGAGCGAACTGCGAAACGCCGGTTCCGTGGAAGGCAGGGGCCGCCATCATCATGGTCTGTCCGCGGCGTAACGGCACGCGGTCGAGGAACTGCGCCGACGCGAGAGGGGAGGTGTGGCCACGCGGCGCACCCTTGGGAGTTCCCGTTGTGCCGCTGGTGAGGAGGACGAAGCCACCGTTCTTCTCGGGTGCCGGCACCGACGACGTGGTGCGTCCGGCGATGGCCTCGTCGAGAGTAGCTGCCGTGGAACCGTCCGCGGCCGTGCCCTCTGGCCAGGAACGATAGACGACGACGTCGTCCGGCAAGGCATCGGCGATGTCAGCGAACTCGTCGTCGTAGACGAAGGCGACCACCTTCTCACGCGCGGCGACGTCCACGAGTTGGGGCCGAGCGAAGCCCGTGTTCATGAGAACGAGCTTCGTTCCGTTCTTCGCGGCCGCCAGCATGGTCAGGACCAAGCCTCGATGGTTACGGCACATCGCACCCATGACGGAGTCGGACGTGATGCCGTCGGCCTGCCACGCGCGGACCAACGCGTTGCTCTGACGCTCTAGCTCGGCATAGGTGATGGGTCCGCGCTCGTCGATGATCGCCACCGCGTCGTAGCCGTTCTCGGCGTGTGCATGGACCGGCCCGGCAAAGGGTCCGTACTTGTCCACGGCTGCAATGGATTTGAGCCCGCGATCGAGGCGAGGGAACGGGACGAGTCCGGCTCGGAACATGACCCCCGCCGCGCCGATGGTGTCAGTGACCTTGGTGACCAATCCGGGCATACGTGAACCTCTTCCGAGCGTCGTTGTAGGACTGATTACACACTAATGGGCAATCAGGTTTCGGTGGTGAAGTTTCACGATGGCGACCGAGCACTCCGCCCCGCCACCTCGAAAGGTGGCGGGGCGGAGTGTTTCGGGATCGGGTCTGTGCGACCGTCACTTCAATTCGACCGTCACTTCAGTTCGGCGGACGACTTTCCGAGCAGGCGGCGTGCGACGATCAGCTGCTGGATCTGCTGGGTGCCCTCGAAGATGTCGAGAATCTTCGAGTCGCGGCCCCACTTCTCGAGCAACGGGCGCTGCGAGTAGCCGTAGGTTCCGGCCAACTCGACTGCCTTGAGCGTCACGTCGGTGCCGGTGCGGCCGGCCTTCGCCTTGGACATGGACGCTTCGAGCGAGTTCGGCTTCTTGTTGTCCGCCATCCACGCCGCGCGCAGAGACAGCAGGTACGCGGCCTCCCAGTCGGCTTCCAAACGGATGAACTCGGCTGCAGCTGCATGCTGGTTGTAGACCGGTGTGTCGTAGGAGATCTCGACACCGGCTTCGGTCAGGATGCCGCGCAGTTCTTCGAGAGCCGCGCGTCCGACGCCGACGGCCATGGCTGCAACGAGGGGCCGGGTGTTGTCGAACGTCTGCATGACGCCGGCAAAGCCCTGCTCGACGTTGACCTCCGGGCTGCCGAGGATGTTGTCCGCGGGAATGCGGCAATCCTGGAGCAGGAGTACTGCGGTGTCGGAGGCCTTGATGCCCAGCTTGTGCTCGAGGCGAGCAACGCTCAGGCCCGGTGCGTCACGCGGTACGACGAACGACTTGATGGCCGCTCGGCCCTTCGACTTGTCGACCGACGCCCACACGACGATGTGCGTCGAACGCTCACCGGCGGTGACGAAGATCTTCTCGCCGTTGAGAACCCACTCGTCGCCGTCGAGAATGGCGGTGGTGGTCACTGCAGCGGAGTCGGAACCGAAGCTCGGTTCGGTGATGGCCATCGAGGCCCACACCTTGCCGAAACGTTCGAGCTGTTCGTCGGTGGACACTGCGGCGATCGCGGCGTTGCCGAGCCCCTGGTAGGGGATCGAGAGCATGAGTCCGACGTCGCCCCAAGATGTTTCGAGCGAGTTGAGGAGCGCAGACATGTTGCCGCCGTTGGCGTTGCCACCCTTGGCGCTCGCGTCGGACCGTCCGCCGCTGGCACCGCCGATGTCTCCACCGGAATCGGAGAGGCCTTCGACCATGGCGGCCATGGTGTCGAGCTCGACGGGATACTCGTGCTCAGCGAGATCGTACTTACGTGAAATGGGTCGGAAGATCTGCGCCGCGACCTGATGTGCCTGGTTCGCTGATGCTTTGAGCTTCTTGGGAAGTTCGAGGTTGATCATCGTGGTTCTCCTGGAAGTTCAGCGGCGTCAGATGAGGACGATGCCCTCGGCAACGCCGATGGCACGGAGGTCGCGGTACCAGCGCTCGACCGGGTGTTCCTTGGTGAACCCGTGTCCACCGAGGAGTTGCACACCGTCGAGGCCGATCTGCATGCCCTTCTCGGAAGCCAGCTTCCGGGCCAGAGCGGATTCGCGAGCGAAGGACAAGCCCTGCTCGGCGCGTGAAGCGCCGCGAAGCGTGACCAGACGCAGTCCGTCGAGTTCGATGCCGATGTTGGCGACCATGAAGGCAACCGCCTGGCGGTGGCTGATCGGCTCGCCGAACGCTTCGCGCTCGTTGACGTACGGAATCACGTAGTCGAGAACTGCCTGGCTGGTGCCGACGGCCATGGACGCCCAACCGAGTCGAGCCAGGCGAATCGCGTCGGCGTATTCGGCCTTACGCTGCTCGGCGTCACCGTCGCCGAGCAGTGCGGACTCCGACACAGCGACGTCGGTGAGGATCAGGCGACCCAGGCCGGCGGCGCGCAGACCCATGCTGGGATCTGCTTCGACGACGAGTCCCTTGGTGTCGGATTCGACGATGAAGAAGGACGGCTTGCCGTCGAGTTCTGCAGCGATGACGAAGAGCTCGGATGTGGCCGCAGCCGGCACCAGGCTCTTGACACCGTTGAGCTTGTAGCCGCTGGGGGAGCGAACTGCCTTGGTCTGCAGGGCAAACGGATCGAACAGAGCGCGAGGCTCGTTGACCACCACTGCTGCGCCGGGGACCTGCTCGCCGGTGAACGCCGGGAGGTAGGTCTTCTGCTGCGCGTCGGTGCCCCACTGCGTCAGTGCGACTGCAACACCACTGGGTGCGAGGATCGGCAGGGCCAGACCCATGTCTCCGTGCGCAAGTGCCTCGGCAACAAGAGAGTTGGTGACCGCGCCACGATCGGCGGCCGCTCCGTCGAGTTCTTCGGGAACGTTGATCAGCGTGATACCGAGCTCGGCCGCACGCTTGGAGAGATCGGCGGGTGCCTGCGCTGCACCGTCGGCGTCGTGGGCCGCGGGACGCAGAATTTCGGCCGCGAACTCGCGCACGGTCTCGACGATCATCTTCTGATCGTCGTCCGGGGTGAGGTCGAAGTAGTCGGCGTTCTTGCTCGGGTTGTCGGGGAGGCGCTTGGGTGCACCGTTGCCCGAGACCTTCTGGAATCCACGAGTAGCAGCGCCCAGGGTTTTGAAGCCCGTCTTGGTGCCCTCGTAGGTCACGCGATCGATGGTCTGACGCAGATTGAACTTCTCGGCCAGTTCTGAACCGGTGATCTTGGTAAGCACACGCATGGCTGCGCCCATGGCGTCGCGTTTGATCGGGTTCAGGCCGACGGCGGACGTGTCGCGGGGCGCACCCTTGGCGCCGCCGCGCTGCGCGCCCGATTCGCTGCGCTGAGCGCTCTTGTCGGGGGCAACACTGTCTTGCTTGGTCATGATCACCAGCTGTTTCTCGGTGTTGGGGCGTTGGACGATTCTTATCTTACTCATCAGTAAGGTCTGTTGTCGAGAAACGGCAAAATGATGCGCGTCATAGGCTCGACGGGTGAACCGGACAGAGGTGCCAGATCGGATACAGCGGTACGTGCGCTACGTACCGCTGGTGGTTGTTCCGTGTCTGTTGATCGCCAGCACGTATCCCGGGGAGTATCGAGTCCCGCTCACCTACTGGATCTTCTCGCTGCTGTCGGCGCTCGTCTTCGTCGCCGGCCGTCGATGGCCGGTCCTCGCATCCCTGGCCGTCTCGGCGCTGGCCATTCCGATGTTCGTCGCCGACGCCTGGGGGCTGTCCGAACTTGTCCCGTACCTCGGCGCGGTAGCCGTTGTCGACGTCACGATGCGGGCCGATCGCAGGGAGTTGGTCGCCGTTTCGGCAGCAGGCTGGTGCGGTTCGGTGCTCGCGGGGATCTGGTTCGAATCTCACGAAGCACTCTGGTCTGTCACCACGGCTGTGAAAGTGCTTGCGTACGTTGGATTGCCGCTGCTGCTCGGGCTGTATCTGCGCTCGCAGCGTGAATTGGCCGCGAACAATCTTGCGCAGACCCGCGCTGCGGAGCGGAGCGCGCTCGCCCGCGAACTCCACGACCTCGTTGCGCACCACATGGCATCGATCGTCCTGAGAATCGGTGTGGCTCAGCATGTCTTGGCGCCCCAGGACGAGGTCGTTCGTGAGGTCCTCGCGGATGTGCGTGCGACGGCGTCGGATGCGCTTACTGATATTCGTCGCCTTCTGGTAGCACTTCGTGATCCCTCGCTCGGCGAGGTCGCTCTGGTCGAGCCGGATGCCGTCGACGCGGAGATCGAGGCGGCGGTCGATCGTGTGCGTGCAGCGGGTTTCGAGGTGCAGGCGGACTTCAATGTTCAGGGGAATGTCGAGTCGGGCGCAGCTGATCTCGATGCGATCGGCAGGCTGACGTTGTTGCGGGTGATTCAGGAATCGCTGACCAACGTCATGAAGCACGGCGATCGGAAGGGGTCGGTGTCGGTCTCGGTTCGTCGTCTCGCCGGTCGGGTGGACGTGAGGGCGGTCAACAGCTGCGAGGGATCGGCAAGGAGTGCAGGACACGGACTGGTCGGAATGCGTGAGCGTGCAGAATTGGTCGGCGGCGAGATGACTGCCGGCACCAACATCGACGGGAAATGGGAAGTGCACGTGAGTATTCCACTCGTTATCACAGGCGGTGCCTCGTGATCAAGGTGCTGATCGTCGACGACCAGCGACTGGTGCGTGCTGGTTTACGGATGTTGTGCACGGCAGCCGAGGACATGACCGTAGCGGGTGAAGCCTCGAACGGGGTCGAGGCGGTAGCGCTTGCTGCCGAACTGGATCCCGACGTGGTTCTGATGGACTTGCGGATGCCCGGGCTCGACGGGATCGGTGCCACACAGCAGATCGTCAAGGCCGGTCGGCGAGCACGCATTCTCGTGCTGACAACCTTCGACGACGACGATCACCTGTATCCCGCGCTCGCTGCAGGGGCTTCCGGGTTTCTGGTGAAAGATACCGAACCGACCGAGTTGCTCAGCGCCATTCGACGGATCGCCGAGGGAGAGATGGTGTTCTCCCCGGAACTGCTCCGCCGCGTCGTGGATCGGGCGGTGATCGGCGCAGACGCCGACACTGTTGTGACGGAAAAGGTTCCGCTGACCGAGCGCGAATCGCAGGTCCTCGCATTGGTGGCGGAAGGGCAGAGCAATCAGGAGATCGCGGACGCGCTCCATCTGGGTGTGACCACGGTCAAGACGCACGTGGCGAACCTGATGTCGAAGACCGGCTGTGACAATCGGGTTCGCCTCGCCGTGTACCACCTGCAGAACCGTCAGTGACCGGAGTGCGCACCAGACGACGGCATCGGCATGTCCATCGGCATGTCCATCTGCATCGGCATGGCTTTCTGTCCTGGCCCAAGTACGAGGAATTGGCCCATCATCCCTTGGTCCTCGTGCATCAGCAGGTGGCAGTGGAACATGTACGGGAAGGTGGGATCGGTGTACTCGGACCACTGCAGCGCGACGCGAATCCTACTGCCCGGTGGTGTGTAGACAGTGTCCTTGAGTCCGCGTAAGTGAGGCGGGGGAGTGCGACCGTCGACGTCGAGGACCTGGAATTGCACGTCGTGGACGTGGAAGTTGTGCGGCCAGTTGTCCTTGTTGGTGATCGTCCACACTTCGGTCGCGCCTACCTCGGCCTCGAAGTCGATGCGGTTCATGTCCATTCGTTGTCCGTTGATCATGTACCACTGCAGATCGAAGGTTCGGGAAACGCGTGCCTTCGACGGGTCGAGGCGCGCCAGGGTGGCCAGTTGCGGCGGGAGAGTCGACCGCGCTGCGCGATTGCCGACGCCCCGCAGTTCGACGATGTCGAAGCGGTCGTTCATGCCGAAGTTCTCTGCGTCCGATGAGTTCACGCCACCGCCGTCCTCGATCGGGAACGACACCAATGTGGTCGTCGCACCGGGGTCGACGCGAACCACGATCTCGGCTCTTTCACCGGGGCTGAGCTGAATCCGCTCGAGCGGAAATGGTGATTCGAGCAGTCCGCCGTCGGTGGCGATCAGATCGAAGGTCCGGTCGTCGGGGAACCCCAGGTTGTAAAGACGACCGGATGAGCCGTTCAGGATGCGCAACCTGACAACCCCGGTGGTGACGTCGAGGTAGGCGTCGGAGATGCCGTTGGTGACAATCGTGTCGCCGAGCAGGCCGACGTCGGTCGGGTCGGTCTCGTTGAAACTGCCGTCGGCGAGGAATCGACGATCCTGGATGATCAGCGGAACATCGTCAACCCCATAGGTTTTGGGGATATCCAGCCTGTCGGTGTCGGCGTCGTCTATCAGGAACAGTCCGGCGAGTCCGCGCTGGACGTGCCGTTCGGTGGATCCGTGCGGGTGTGGGTGATACCAGAGCGTCGAGGCAGCTTGGTCGATCGTCCACGCCGGTTCCCAGCGTCCGCCGGCTTCGATGGTCTGGTGCGGGCCACCGTCGAACCTTGAGGGCAGATGCATGCCGTGCCAATGGACGGTCGTGGGCTCTGTCAGTGTGTTGTCGATCGTGAATGCGACAGATTCTCCGCGTGCGGCTCGAACAGTCGGTCCCAGGATGGATCCGTTGAACCCCCAAGTGTCGGTGAGCTTTCCCGCGACAATCTCAGTGGTTCCGGCACCGGCGCGGAGTGTGAAGTGGCGAACACCGGCGTCGTCGACCGTCGATTCCGCCAGCGGCGGAACCGGTAGCGGGCGAGAGGTTCCGGGTACTGCACGCGCGGCGCTTCTTGCTGCCGAGTTGGCCCCGCAGCCCACCGTTAGCCCGAGGGGCGCGGCGGCAAGACCGAACAGAATCGTGCGCCTGGAAATCCGGTTCATCGTTCTCCTGGAAGTAGTGCGTGATCAACTACTTCCAGTCAACGGACCGCGACGTGCTGCCGAATCCTGCCGACGGGCCTGTCGGGACTCCTCCCTCGGACCCTTGCGGCGGGTGGGATGTTCTGGTACCCGGGCGGTTACCGCAGGCGGGCTAGAACGTCTTCGTGCAGCAGTCCGTTGGTGGCGACCGCACTGCCGCCGTGTGGACCTGCACCGCCGTCCAGATCGGTGAACGCGCCGCCGGCCTCACGGACCAGAACATCGAGCGCTGCCAAATCCCACAGGGAAACCTCGGGTTCGGCAGCGATGTCGACGGCACCTTCGGCCACGAGGCAGTAGGAGAAGAAGTCGCCGTAACCCCGCACGCGCCACACTTGGTCGGTGAGTTCGACGAATTGGCCGCGAATCCCGCGGTCCTTCCATCCGGACAGGCTCGAGAAGCTCAGGCTCGCCGATTCGCTGCGATCGACGGCGGATACCTGGATTGCCCGCGCATCACCGTCTCCGAAAGACGTATGTGCGCCCAATCCTGTTGCAGCCCACCATCGCCGATTCAGTGCGGGTGCGCTCACGACGCCGATGACCGGGACGCCGTCCTCGAGCAAGCTGATCAACGTGGCCCACACCGGCACGTTGCGGACGAAGTTCTTGGTCCCGTCGATGGGATCGACCACCCACTGCCTGCCCTCGAAGACTGCGTCGCCGCCGAATTCTTCGCCGAGCACGGAGTCTGCAGGCCGATGCTCACCGAGCGTCGCGCGCACTGCCCGCTCGACAGCGAGATCGGCGTCGGAGACGGGGGTGAGGTCCGGCTTGTCGTCCACTCGAAGATCGAGTGCGCCGAAGCGGGCGCGAGTGATCGCGTCAGCCTCGTCGGCGATACGGAGGGCGAGTGCGAGGTCGGATGCGCGATCGGTCACGGGTACACAACCTACCGGCTCAAACGGGGAGGACTTCGTTCAGCTTTCCAGTCGCGACGTCGAAGACGAATCCGCGGAGGGACGTCGTCGCGGTGATGAACGGACTGTTCTCGATACGCTTCAACGACTGACGGACGTCCTCGTCGATGTCGGGAAACGATTCGGCGGCCCAGTTGGGTTTGATGCCGACCTCGTCTTGGATCGAACGCTTGAAGTCGTCGTCGGTGAACGTCAGCATTCCGCAGTCGGTGTGATGGATGAGGATGATCTCGGTAGTTCCCAGCAGCCGCTGGCTGATGGCCAGGGATCGGATCTCGTCGTCGGTGACGACTCCACCCGCATTACGGATGACGTGCGATTCACCTTCCCTGATTCCCAGAACCCGATAGACGTCGACGCGGGCATCCATGCAGGCGAGAACGGCAACGTGTCTGCTGGGTGGGAGGGGGAGCGGTCCGGTGAACTGCTCTGCGTAGGCGGCGTTGTTCTGGAGATATTCGTCGGTGACAGTCATCGTTCCAGTAGGTTCCCTCGGACCGACGTTGGCAAGGCTTCGAGTCCCGGTGATCTCAATAGGTGACGCGCGGCGGACCTGAGAAGGTGACGCACGGCAGAGCCGAGGTCGGCACCCGGTAGCCTTGAGAACCGTGCATCCCGACGTAATTGCAGACCTGAACGCCCTCGACACCACCCTTCGCACCTGCGAATCGGTTGTGGACGTCGAGGAGCTGCGCCGACGCATCGACGAGCTCGAGCACCAGGCAGCCGACCCGGGTCTGTGGAACGACCAGGAACACGCCCAGCAGGTCACGAGCCAGCTCTCCCACGCGCAGGCTGAACTGCGGCGCATCGTGGCACTGCGCGAGCGGCTCGACGAGATGCCGATCCTTTACGAATTGGCCGAAGACGAAGGCCCCGACGCGCTGGCCGATGCCGACGCCGAGCGAGCCAGTCTGCGTGAAGACATCGCGGCGATGGAAGTAAAGACCATGCTCTCGGGCGAGTACGACGAGCGCGACGCACTGATCAACATCCGCTCCGGTGCCGGCGGAATCGACGCCGCGGACTGGGCCGAGATGCTCATGCGCATGTACATCCGCTGGGCTGAGAAGCACGACTACGGCGTCGAGGTCTACGACACGTCGTACGCCGAAGAAGCCGGACTCAAGAGCGCGACGTTCGCGATCAAGGGCCCGTACACCTACGGAACGTTGTCCGTCGAGATGGGCACTCACCGGCTCGTCCGGATCAGTCCCTTCGACAACCAGGGCCGCCGCCAGACGTCGTTCGCCGAGGTCGAGGTCCTGCCGGTCGTCGAGACCACCGACCACATCGAGATCAACGAGAACGACATCCGAGTCGACGTCTACCGCTCGTCCGGTCCCGGTGGTCAGTCCGTGAATACCACGGACTCCGCGGTTCGACTCACACACATTCCGACGGGAATCGTCGTCACCTGTCAGAACGAGAAGTCGCAGCTCCAGAACAAGGTGTCGGCGATGCGCGTTCTGCAGGCCAAGCTGCTCGCGGTCAAGCGTCAGGAAGAGCGCGCCGAGATGGATGCGCTCAAGGGCGACAGCGGCAGCTCGTGGGGCAACCAGATGCGTTCTTACGTCCTTCATCCGTACCAGATGGTCAAGGACCTGCGTACCGAGTACGAGGTCAACAACCCGTCGGCAGTGCTCGACGGTGACATCGACGGGTTCCTCGAGGCCGGCATCCGTTGGCGCATGAGCGAGAACCAGTCCGCATAGCGTTCGGATATCGAAAGGCACGATGACTTTACTCAGACCTGGGCAGAACCTGCTCGATTGGCTTCAAACCACCGGTTTGTCCGTCCTCATGACCGTGCTCGGCGCGATGATTCTCGCCCGGTTGGTCAGTTGGGGAGGCAACAAGGTCACCGACCAGATCGACTCCAACTATCAGTTGGGCGATGCCCTGGTTCGCTCGGAGGCGACCAAGCATCGTCACTCGGTCGCGCAGGTCATCACCTGGGTCGTCATCACGTTCATCTACGTGATCGCGACGCTGAAGGTTCTCGACCAACTGAACCTGCCGATCGGCAGTCTCGTCGCGCCGGCGACTGTTCTCGGTGCAGCGCTCGGTTTCGGCGCGCAGCGCGTCGTGCAGGACATCCTTGCCGGTTTCTTCATCATCACCGAACGCCAGTACGGCTTCGGCGACACCGTGCGACTTGCGATCACCGGTTCCTCCGACGACGCCGAGGGCGTCATCGAGGACGTGACGCTGCGCGTGACGCGGATGCGTAACTCCGACGGCGAGGTCATCACCGTCCCCAACGGCCAGATCGTGAAAGCGACGAACTTGTCCAAGGACTGGGCCCGCGCCGTCATCGACGTTCCGGTTCCGGCGACCGCCGACCTCACCCGGGTCAACGAGGTACTTCGCCAGGTCGGAGTCGACGCGATGGCCGACCGCGGACTCAAGAAACTTCTTCTCGACGAGCCCACCGTCATGGGCGTCGAAAGCCTCGAGGTCGATCAGGTCAACGTGCGGATGGTCGCACGCACGCTTCCTGGCAAACAATTCCAGGTCGGACGTGCACTTCGCGTCCGCGTCGCGGCAGCGCTGCGACGTCAGGGGATCACGGTGTCACCGGATCTGCATACCGTACGGACCGAGGAGGCGAGCGAATGACCGATCAGGAACCGCGTCGCGGACTCGACCGACTGTTTCACCTGGACTGGCTTCCGTCACGGCTCTTCGGTGGCCGGATGCGAACGTCGACCTTCATCCTCATCGTGGCGTGGCTGGCGACGTATCTGTTGCATACGTACCTCAATCCTGAGGAACAGCCCGCAGCGACACCGCCGCCCAGCGTGGACACGTCGCAGACCGAGCCGTACGTCGCTCCGTCGGTCAAACCGTCGACGACGACCCCCGTGCCGTCCTCGACCGAGCCGACGACCACATCCGAGACTCCGTCCTCGGAATCGAGCACGGGCAGTTCCGGTTCGCCGACGCCGACGTCGGGTCCCGCGCCTGCTCCGGGAAACGTCGAACAGTCCGCAACCACAGTGCCGACCACTCCGGCGACGACGACCGTCCCACAACCTGGCGCGGCAATGCAGGCACCGACATCGGTGCCGCAGTCACCTGAGACCACCGGTACCGGATAAGGACGAGGCTCGTCGCGCGTGGCGCCAAGGTCACCGTTAGATAACGGCTAGACTGGCTAGTTGTGATCAGCATGAAGAATGTGTCGAAGTCCTACAAGGCCTCCACCAGGCCGGCGCTCGACAAAGTCAGTGTGGAGGTGGAGAAGGGGGAGTTCGTCTTCCTCATCGGCCCTTCCGGCTCTGGCAAGTCGACGTTCATGCGATTGCTGCTCAAGATGGAGTCGCCCACGTCCGGCGATATCGAGGTCGCGGATTTCCACGTCAACAAGTTGGCGGCCCGCCGTGTGCCGAAGCTTCGTCAGAGCATGGGCTGTGTGTTCCAGGACTTCCGCTTGCTTCAGCAGAAGACGGTCTCCGAGAATGTCGCCTTTGCGTTGGAAGTCATCGGCAAGCCCCGCAACGTCATCGCGCGCACTGTTCCCGAGGTGCTCGACATGGTCGGTCTGGCCGGTAAAGCCGATCGACTGCCCACCGAGCTTTCCGGCGGTGAGCAGCAGCGCGTCGCCATCGCTCGTGCATTCGTGAACCGCCCGCTCGTTCTGCTCGCCGACGAGCCCACCGGCAACCTGGACCCCGAAACGAGCCAGGACATCATGCTGCTGCTCGAGCGGATCAACCGCACAGGCACCACCGTCGTGATGGCGACCCACGATCACCACATCGTCGACTCCATGCGTCGACGCGTCATCGAACTCGATCTCGGCAAGGTGACCAGAGACGAAGCGCGGGGTGTGTACGGCGTCGGCAGGTAGCGCCGACTACGACCACACGTCCCGTACGCCCACCGGTTGTCGTGAAACAACCGGCCTCTCGAAAAGGAATCGGATTCCCCGATGCGCGCCAGCTTTATTTTCAGCGAAGTACTGACCGGCCTACGCCGCAACATCACGATGACCATCGCCATGATCTTGACGACGGCGATCTCCCTCGGTCTCTTCGGCGGTGGTCTGCTGGTCGTGCAGATGGCAGGCAAGACCCAGCAGATCTTCCTCGAACGCGTCGAGGTTCAGATCTTCCTGACCGACGACATCTCTTCGGCCGATCCCGGTTGCGAGCAGGAGATCTGCAGTTCGCTGCGCAAGGAACTCGAGCAGACTCCGTCCGTCGTCGCGGTTCAGTACCTCAACCGTGAAGACGCGGTGAAGGACGCCACCGAGCGCGTGTTCAAGGACCAGCCCGAACTGGCAGCGCTGGTGAGCCCGGACAGCTTCCCGGCGTCGTTCAAGGTCAAGCTCAGTGACCCGGAGCGGTTCGGCGTCATCAACGACACCTTCGGTTCGAGGCCCGGCGTCGAAAGTGTGCTCAATCAGCGCGAGTTGGTCGACCGACTCTTCAGCGTGCTGGGTGGAGTGCGCAATGCGGCATTCGCGATCGCGATCGTCCAGGCGATCGCAGCGATCCTGCTGATCGCCAACATGGTCCAGATCGCGGCGTTCACGCGTCGTACCGAGGTCAACATCATGAGGTTGGTCGGCGCGACGCGTTGGTACACCCAGCTTCCGTTTCTCCTCGAAGCCGTCGTCGCGGCCTTGATCGGTGCTGTGCTCGCCATCGCCGGACTGTTCACGGCGAAGAACGTCTTCATCGACGGGGTCCTGTCCGACGTCTACGAAGCCAATATCGTGGCGCGGATTTCCAACAGCGACGTGCTGTTCGTCTCGCCGATCCTCGTGCTTGCCGGAGTCGGAATGGCCGCGGTGACGGCATACGTGACGCTGCGTCTGTACGTCCGCGAATAATCGGTTTGCACGAGCTTCTATGCTGGAACTGTATTTGACGGTAAGACAGTATTCGACAGCAAGACAGCGGACTGAGAGGCCCGGACAGTGAAGGAAAAGGGCCGCAAGGTCATTGCGACCAATCGCAAAGCACGTCACAACTACACGATCATCGACACCTACGAGGCCGGCATCGCTCTCGTCGGGACCGAGGTCAAGAGTTTGCGTGAAGGCAAGGCATCGCTCGTCGACGCCTTCGCAACCGTGGACAACGGCGAAGTATGGCTGCGCTCGTTGCACATTCCGGAGTACACGCAGGGCACGTGGAACAACCATTCGCCGCGTCGTACCCGAAAGCTTCTGCTGCACAAGCGTGAGATCGAGCACCTCGTCGGCAAGACCCGCGAGGGAAACCAGACGCTGGTCCCGCTGTCGATGTACTTCAACGACGGCAAGGTCAAGGTCGAACTCGCGCTGGCAAAGGGTAAGCAGGACTACGACAAGCGCCAGGACATGGCCAAGCGCACCGCCGAGCGCGAGGTGACCCGCGAGCTCGGTCGTCGTATCAAGGGCATGCGCTGACCTCCATCCTGCTTGCCCTCGTGGCGGCAGTTGCCTACGGAGTCAGCGACTTCGTCGGCGGAGTTGCGTCACGACGGGTTGCCGCACTGCGCGTGGTGATCGTCTCGTATCCGCTTTCGCTCGTCATCGTGTTGATCGCAGCGCCTTTCGTTTCCGGGACGCTGACGCTGAACGGGTTGATCTGGGGTGCGATCGCCGGCATCACGAGTGGTCTGGCGGTGTGGTGGTTCTATCTCGCGTTGGCGACCGGCCCCATGTCGGTGGTTTCGCCGCTCACCGCCGTTCTGGTGGCGGGTATTCCGGTGCTCGTCGGATTCGCTTTCGGTGAGCGGCCGGGGCTGATTGCGTACCTGGGTATCGCCGTCGCGTTGGCCGCTGTCGTTCTGGTCAGCCGCGAGTCGCCCGACGACACCGCGGGTGAGGTTGCCGGCGGCATCACTCTCCGCTTCACCAGACAAGTGGCGCTGCTGACCGTCGGAAGCGGTGGCGCATTTGCACTCTCGTTCATCGCACTTCACCAGATCGGCGAGGGCAGCGGGCTGTGGGCGTTGGCCGTATCGCGCGGCGCCGCGACCGTCGTGGTGTGGTTGGTCGCGTTGGCGGCCGGTCACTTCGTTCTCCCGCGAGGTGAGCCACTCAAGCTCGCGGTGTACGTCAGCGTCCTCGACGTAGTCGCCAACGGGACGATGATCTACGCCTTTCAAGGCGGAATGCTCTCGCTGGTCAGCGTGATCGGTTCGCTGTATCCAGCTGCGACGGTTCTGCTCGCGATGGTTATGCTGGGCGAGCGGGTCAGCCGCGTGCAACAAGCGGGAATGCTGTTGGCGCTGGCGGCAGTCGGCATGATTGCCGTCGCGGGCTCGTAGTTTCTTTTAAGCTCCAGCGTTTTCAGTCCTAGTGTTTCAGCCGCGTCTGTCGGCCGGTGCAGCGCGTAGGTGAACCCGCTCGCCTTGTTTTCCGAAGAGGCTGATCGCCTCGGCCGGTCGACCGTCGGCAGCACTGATGCGGTGCGGGATGTGTGTGTCGAATTCGGCTGCCTCGCCGGCACCCATGATGAAATCACGGTCGCCGAGTTGGAGTCTGATGCGCCCGGACAGAACGTAGACCCACTCGTAGCCCTCGTGAGATCCCGGCTCGCGATCGTCGTCGGTGGGCGAGATGATCATCTTGTAGGCCTGCAGATTGCCCGGCTGGCTCGTCAGCGGAATGACCGTCATGCATCCGACCGTCCGAGGTTCTTCTCGCACGCGCGGATCCTTGATCTTGCTGTTCACGAGGTCGTCCAACGGGACGCCGTGTGCCTTGGCGATCGGCAGCAGAAGCTCCAAGTTTGCTCGGCGAGTACCTGATTCGAGTCTCGACAGTGTGCTGACGCTGATGTCGGTGGCCTCCGACAAATCGGCCAAGGTCATGTCGGACTGCTGGCGCAACGCACGTAGGCGAGGGCCGATGCCGGCTAGTACGGCTTCGAACGATGCTTCGGTCATGCATTCATTTTGCCAAAGTGGCAACAGTGTTTGTCAAGACTGCGTTCTCTTGTCATTCTGGATTCATGACGCAGAACTCATTCGACGTAGCAGTAATCGGAGCCGGCGCGGCAGGCCTCAACGCCGCACTCATTCTCGGTCAGGCACGCAGGTCCGTGATCGTCTTCGACAACGGATCGCCACGAAACGCGGCCGCCGACCATATGAACGGATTCCTCTCCCGTGACGGCATGAACCCTGCCGAACTGTTGACCATCGGCAGAGGTGAGGTTCGGAAATTCGGCGGTGAGTTCCACGACGGCACAGTTGTCTCCGTGACACGGGACAGCAAGAAATTCTCGGTCGAACTCACTGATGGCAGCAAGATTCAGGTACGCAAAGTCCTTGTCGCAACGGGCCTGACGGACCGTCTACCGGCAGAACTCGAAGTCTTCGGTGAGCGTTGGGGCCGCGACGTGTTGCACTGCCCGTACTGCCACGGGTACAGCGTGCGTGATCAGCCGCTCGGCGTGATCGCCAAGAGCGCGGAGTTTGCGATGCACCAGGTACTCATGGTGCGCCAGTGGTCCGACGACGTGGTTCTCTTCCTCCATCGAATCACCGAACTGAGTGCCGAAGATCGGGAAAAGCTTGCAGCTCGCGATATTTCGATCGTCGAGGGTGAGGTCGCCGGTCCCGCCGTGGAGGATGATCGGTTGGTGGGCGTGCGGTTGGTGGACGGCACCGTGGTCGCGCGTTCGGCAGTTTTTGTCGGCGGCGCCCTCACGATGGATCCCAACGATGCGATCTTGCGTACATTCGGCGCGCAGCGCGCAGAGACGATGATGGGCGATTTCGTCACTGTCGACATGATGGGGGCCACAAGCGTGCCCGGTGTGTTCGCGGCGGGCAACGTCGTCGACCCAGGTGCCCAGGTCATCATGGCCGCGGCGGCCGGGGCGAAGGCCGGAGCGGGGATCAATATGATGTTGACCAACGACGACCTCGAGGTTGCACTCGCGCTTCGTCGTTGAATTCTGCGTAGCGTGGGGTGATGGACGCAGTGAGAGTGTTGATCACGGGTGCGACTGGATACATCGGCGGACGTCTTGCCCCTCGCCTGGTCGAAGAGGGCCATCGAGTGCGAGTGGTGGTGCGCAGCCCGGAGAAACTACGCGATGTGCCCTGGCACGATTCCGTGGAGATCACGCGTGGGGATCTGACCGACAGTGATTCCCTCTCAGGTGTTTTCGACGATATCGACGTGGTCTACTACCTCGTTCACGCCATGGGTGGGGGCGGGTCTTTCTCTGACATCGACAAGCGGAGCGCGCAGAACGTCGCCGCCGCTGCGCGCGATGCGGGGGTGCGCCGGATCGTCTACCTCGGTGGGCTTCATCCGTCCGACCGAGAGTTGTCGACTCACTTGCAGTCTCGGCTCGAAGTCGGTCGGATCCTCCTCGAATCCGAGGTTCCGACGGTGGTGTTCCAAGCTGGAGTGGTGATCGGGTCGGGTTCGGCGTCCTTCGAAATGGTGCGCCACTTGACCAATCGGCTTCCGGTGATGACCACACCCAAGTGGGTGCACAACAACATTCAGCCGATCGCGGTGCGTGACGTACTCCACTATTTGATCGCAGCGGCGGCGACAACGCCGGAGGTCAACCGCGCCTTCGACATCGGTGGGCCAGATGTCATGCAGTACGGCGAGATGATGAACACTTACGCTGAGGTCGCAGGATTAGTGCGCCGACGCATCCTCGTCCTGCCCGTCCTCACCCCGCGCCTGGCAGGCCACTGGGTGGGATTGGTCACGCCGATCCCACGAGGTTTGGCGATGCCACTGATCGAATCACTGCAGAACGACGCGGTGATGCACAACCACGACATCGACGACTTCATCCCGCCTCCCGCTGAGGGCCTCACGCCGTATCGGGAAGCGGTGCGGCTGGCGCTTCGCAAGATCAAGACCGGTGAGGTGGAGACGGCGTGGTCCGGTGCAACGATCGCGGGAGCACCCTCCGATCCTCTTCCTTCCGACCCTGATTGGGCCGGTGAAGCGGTCTACGTCGATCATCGCGAACGTGACTGCGCGGCGGATCCGAAAACCCTCTGGTCGGTGGTCGAGTCGATCGGCGGCGAGAACGGTTGGTATTCATTCCCCTTGGCGTGGGCGATCCGGGGGTGGATGGATCGAGCAGTTGGCGGTGTCGGGCTACGCCGAGGTCGACGCGATCCCCGGCGACTCAACACCGGTGAAGCCCTGGACTTCTGGCGGGTCGAAGAGATCGATCGAGGCAAGTTGCTCCGTTTGCGCGCCGAGATGAAGGTCCCCGGCGGGGCATGGTTGGAGTTGCGAGTATCAGAAGGCCCAGCCGGTGCCGACGGACGGCCGGTGGGATCGCACCTCGATCAGCGTGCAGTCTTCTTCCCGCGTGGGCTCGCCGGCCGGGCGTACTGGTACTCGATCCTGCCTTTCCACGGAGTTGTCTTCCAGGGGATGATCACCAACATCACCGGTGCTGCTGAGCGTGAGATGGCTGCAGTGCAGGAAACGGCTGGGGTGCAGAAAGCGGCCGGGGTCCAGGAATCAACTGGGGCGAAGGACACAGAAAGTGCCGCCGATTAATTGGTATGACTTCCGAACTTCGGCGCGTTATAGTGAATAGCCCCACGAAAGACGCGGGGCACACACGGGGCTGAACGGTTTCGACTGCGTGTGTTGAGTTAGGGGAAGCGTGTCGGTGCAGGCAAGAGACCACCGTAAGCGTCGCTGCAAACCTATAAGCGCCGATTCCAATCAGCGCGACTACGCTCTCGCTGCCTAAGTAGCGAAGCGTGTCTGTCAGCCCGGGGTTGCCCTCGACCCGGTTCCTGGCATCAGCTAGAGGGCTTTACTGTTCGGCTCGGTCACGGAGTCGAATGGGACATCAAACAGTGACTGGGATCGTCATCCTGGCTTGTTCGCGAGACTGGGAGATCCAAGTAGAGACTTAGCGAACTGCACACGGAGAAGCCCTAGCGATTCAACGTAGGACCCGGGTTCAATTCCCGGCAGCTCCACAACAGGTCGGGCCGGAGAGCACACGCTCTCCGGCCCGACCTTTTTGCTGTCTTGTTGCGGCGCTTTGCTGCCGTGCTCGGGCCTTCTTGCGATCAGGAGCCGAAGAATCCCAGGTCGACCGAGCCGACGAAGCCGGGAGCTTCCTTGGCTAGTGGCTTACCGTCCAGATCAGCAGGTAATGCAACGCCCAGGCTCTGGAGGATTGTCGGAGTGATGTCGGCGATCGTGTATTCGTCGGTGGTCTTGCCGGCCGCGTATCCCGCACCGCGTGCAATGACGAATGTCGTTGCTTCCGCCGGTGTCTGACCGCCATGCCCGCCGGCGGGCTTGTGGCCGTGATCCGCAGTGACCAGTACAGTCCACTTCTCACCGGTCTTCGCTGCGCGCTGATCGACAGAATCGACAATCTTGCCCACCTGAGCGTCGACCGAGGCAATCGACTGTTCGTAAGCAGCGCCGTTGGTGCCGCCGCTGTGCCCCGCGCCGTCCACCTGATCGAGTTGGGTGAAGATCAGGTCAGGTCCCTTGTCGGTGATGTCCCGCGCGACGGCGTCTGCCGTCGCAGCATCGGTGGCCGCTCCGGAACCTGCATCGGCAGTGGTGACGACAACGTCGGCTTTCGGCGTGCCGCTGGAGGCGATGTTGTCGATGCCGCCCCAGGTGGAGATCGACTCGGTGAGCAGGGAGGGCTGTGCTGTTTCCAACCGTGTGAACACGCTCGGGTAGAGGTCGAAGCGGGCGCCTGCGTACGTGTTGTCCTTGACGCCGTGCTTGGTGTCCCAGACTCCGGTCAGGATGGTCGACCACGACGGTCCTGAGATGGTGGTGTGGCCGAGGATGGAAGATTCTCCGCTGGTCCCTTCGGCGATCAGTTTCTGGAGACGGGGAGCGTCGGCGGTCTTGATGTGGCTGAGCATCGTGCCGTCGAGGCCGATGACAACTGTCTTCTCGGTGGCCGGCGGGTTGAGGTCAGATGAGCCGGGAATTGCTGCAGCGGTTGCAGTTCCGGCTGCTACCGCGCCGGCGAGGAGGAGTGTGATGGCGGCTGAGGTGCGTGCGATTTTCTTGGTCACGCTAAGCATCTTGCGATAGGACTAGACCAATTGCACTACTTGGATGTGAGGGTTGTCCGATTGTTCACGGCAGATTCAGATTGGACTAGACCAATGTTTCCTCAGGCGGCCCAGCCGTCGAGGATGACGCTGACCGCGTGATCGAGGTGAAGGGGCTCGCCGTCCCACGTCGGGACGATCGCATCGTCGGGTATGTCTCCGCGCAGTAGGGCATCGGGGAATCCCTCGGCCGGCGGTGCTGGGTCGATGACGTCACCATTGGCGTAAAGGAACTCGAACTTCTGCTCGCCGAGTGCAGTGATCGTGAACTGGTCGTCGTGCAGCGCGCGGTGGCAGGTTCCGCAAAGCATGATCAAATTGTCCAGATTCGTGGTGCCGCCGCGCCCCCAGAATTTGACGTGGTGCGCGTGCAGGAAACGAGTCCGCCCGCAACCTGGTGTGCGGCAACATCCGTCGCGATAATTCAATGCCAACATTTGTTTGGCGCTGACGACACGAGTTCGTCGGCCCAGATTCAGAACGCATCCCTCCTTTGTCGTTCCCAGACGAAGTTTCGCGTTGCAGAGCACTTCCTCGGCGGCATTTTGGGGGAGCGCGGGTCCGCTCGGTACTCGGACGGTGTCCGCTTCGTGGAAGAACACAACTTCGTTGGTGGCGGCCTTGGACGTGCGGTCTGCGACCGCGGTGGTGGCGAGCTCGGCCATAGCGACCAGGCCTGGCCCGATGTTTCCGACTGGGTTCTTTGTGGCCGTCTCGTCGACAGGGCGGATGGCAGCGGTTCGGGTGCCTTCACGTTCCGCCACCGCCAACGCTGCGAGGATTCTGGCGCCGTCCTGCGCCGGAAGGCGTCCTTTGATGACAAATTCGCCCGTATCCGGGTCCCAATGCCACCGGACCTGAAGGTGTTCGGGTGCTTTGCTTTTGCCGGATTCTTTGTCGGTTGCTTTACGCAGACCGGCGACGAGGCGATCGATCTGGGCTGCGGGCGCCTCGCATCCGAACCGAACCATCTGCTTTTCGTTGGACGGCGTGGTGACCCGGGTGAGTGCGCGAACCTTCGAGTAGGACAGCCGGCCTTGCTCGAAGGCCTTCCGCATCTCGGGCAAAGGTCGGAGCGCTTTGGCGACGCGAACGTATTCCCTGCCGGTGTGCAGGCTCATTCCACATTTCCACGACAGCCAGTGGGCGCACGAATGCAGTCCAGGGCCGGTCCAGCCGCGGTCTTCGTCGAATTTTGACAGGAGGGTGAGGAATCGGGCGGTGGCCGCGGCGATCTGGCCGGCGAGAGCGCAGATTTCGAACCCGACTTCCTTCACGTCGTCTCGGGCGGAACCCCGCGGTTCTTCATCGATCGGTGCTGCGTTCATCGTTGCCCCCCGGCCACGTCCGACATTGTTTCGAATGTACGTTCGATACTAGATGTGGGTACCGACACACATTCATGGATGCGGACTGAAAGCGTCCCCGCGGGGACGTCTATCGGCTGCCGATCGAGTACTCGGCGTAGGTGCCGACATCCTCGAAGCCGAGGTTTCGATAGAGCTGGGCGCCGTCGCTGGACGCCTGAAGTACGGCGATTCGGGCACCCCGCTCGCGGGCGATGTCGAGCGCGGCAAGGGTGACCGCCGAGCCGAATCCGCGTCGGCGGGCCGCGTCGAGTGTGACGACGCCGTACAGTCCGGCGACGCCGGCAGCAAAATGGACCTCGGCTCCGGCGACGGGCTGGGAGTTCGCGTACCCGACGACAAACGAACTGCGCGAACGCTCATCAAGGACGGCATCGGCAGTTTGTTCGAAGAAGCCAATTACTGCCGCCGAGGGCGGCGACCAATTAGCGGCCATCACCGCGGCATAGTCGGCGAGCTGTGAACGAGTCGTCACTCGTTGAACGGAGAGTTCTGGGACAGGCGTTGGGCGCGGGACGACGTCTAGGTCTGCCGTCATCGCTCGTTCTTCCTCGGAGCGCACGCAGCCGAGGGCTGACAAGCGAGCGCCGAGGTCTGATGGCTTGTCGCGCGGACCCGTCCACCAGGAGAACGGACGTCCCGTTGCTCGAATCGACGAGAGAATGTCGACCAGTCGTTGGTCTTCGTCGGGGGCTTTATCAGGTACGGCTAAGCGAGCGCGAGCGATGATGTTGAAAGTATCGTCGGCGAGGCCGCTGTCTGCGACGACAACATCTGCAGCGAGAGTGACCGACGCCGTCGGTAAGTGTTCATGCAGGTGGCAGGCATGGGAGACCAAATTGGCGTCTATGGCGTCGAGGACGTCACCGACGAGTGCTTCACGATTCACAAAGAAATTCTACGAACCCCATCCAAATGGTTTTCGGCTCCGAATGCCATGCATGACGCCCAACCGACGGCAAGAGCAGGACGGTGACCAGCACCTGGTGGTGCTCGTGCTGCCTGGTGGAAAGGTCTCGAGCCATCGCCCGGCTCGCGCGTGGCACCTGTCCAACCTTCGGATGCGCCCGTTCACTGCTCAGATTCGCCGCTCCGGTGTGACAGCGGTGCAGGTTCGGTACCGGGTGCGTGGTTGGAACGGCGCCGAGCGCAGTCCGGTCGCGGATGCCCGAGCCGCTCTCGATGCGATCACGAAACGTGATGCACAAGCTCGGGTGATTCTGCTTGGGCACTCGATGGGTGGACGAGTTGCCTCTGAACTGTGTCGGGATCCGGCGGTGGTCGGTGTGGTTGCGCTGGCGCCGTGGTGGCCCGATGGAGTGTCGGTGAATCTGCGTTCGGGCACACCACTGATAGTGCTCCACGGTACCGCCGACTCGTGGACCGACCCGGCAGGGTCTCGTCGGAAAGTTGACGAACTGCAGAGGTCGGGGAAGAGCGCTGAATGGCTCGGCATCGACGGCGCAGGTCACTTCATGCTCCGCCGGGCGGCGACCTGGCATCGCCTCGTCGCCGATGCAGTTGTAGGGATGAGCCGCGGGGTAGCCGCAACGAAGACGGGAGAACGACGATGAGTTCCGACAAGCGCAGGGTTGCAGTCGTCGGGAGTGGGGTCGCGGGCCTGACAGCGGCGTGGGTGCTCAGTAAGGACAGTGACGTCACCCTCTACGAAGCGGATTCACGGCTCGGCGGGCACGCGGACACCCATTCGGTCACCGATCCGGAAGGGCGAAGTCTAGCCATCGACACGGGGTTCATCGTCCACAACGACCGCACCTATCCGACATTGTTGCGATTGTTCGCGGAACTCGATGTGCCTACGCAGGAATCCGATATGAGTATGTCGGTCAGATGTGGTGGTTGCGGGCTCGAGTACTCGGGAGGCCAAGGGCTGCGCGGCGTTCTCCCGACGCCGGGGCTCCTTGTCAACGGCAGTTTTCTGTCGATGTTGATGGAGGTCAAGCGTTTCCATCGCCGTGCCCGTGCTTTGCTCGACAACACGGATCCGTCGGCACCCGACCAGACACTGGGAGTGTTTCTGCGCAGCGGCCGGTTCTCCGACTACTTCACCGCTCATTTCATGACGCCGCTGGTGTCGGCAGTCTGGTCGTGTGATCCCGGCTCGGCGCTGAAATATCCTGCGCGGTATCTGTTCTCGTTCCTCGATCATCACGGAATGTTGAGCGTGACGGGATCGCCGACCTGGCGGACGGTTACCGGGGGATCGGCTGAATACGTTCGCCTCGTTGCCAAGAGTATGGGCGACATCAGGCTGAACACCCCGGTGCGCGCCATCCACCGGTTCGGCGATCGCGTCGACATTCGCGACGGCGACGACCAAATCCAGACCTTCGACGCAGCTGTGGTCGCAACGCATCCGCAGCAAGCGCTGAAGATCTTGGCCGAACCGACGTCCGTCGAATCACAGGTTCTCGGCGCAATGCCCTACTCCGTCAACCACACCCAACTTCACACCGACGAAAATGTGCTGCCCGACAACACCAATGCGCGCGCGTCATGGAACTACTACATCCCTGAATGCAACGCGAAGCCCGATCACGTTCTGGTCAGCTATGACATGACGAGGTTGCAGCGGCTCCCAGATACCGGCCGACGATACTTAGTGACCTTGGGGGGAGGCGAGATGGTGTCGCCGGAGTCGGTGATCGATCAGATGACCTACGAGCATCCGCAGTACACACCGACTTCCGTCGCAGCTCAGGGACGGCTTCCCGAGTTGGACTCGGACGTACTCGCGTTTGCCGGTGCGTACCACGGATGGGGCTTCCACGAGGACGGTGCACTGTCGGGCCTGCGCGCCGCCGAACGCGTCGGAGGTCGGTGGCCGTGACCGCACCCATCACACCGTCCATCGTTCACACGAACATTCGGCATGTACGAACGCAGCCGTTGCACAACGAGTTCGAGTACCGAAGCTACAGCTGGCTCGTCGACGTCGACGATTTGCCCAAGCTCCCGAAGGCATTGCGTCCCTTGGCTACGTTCGACGCCGGAGATCACCTCGGTGACCCCACCCGATCGATTCGTACCAACGTCGAGACTTTTCTGGCGACCAACGGATTCGACTTCTCGGGTGGCCGGATCCTCATGCTCGCGAACGCACGTGTGTTCGGCCATGTCTTCAACCCGTTGAGCGTGTTCTGGTGCTTGAACGACGACGGAACTCAGCGTTGCGTTGTTGCAGAGGTTCACAACACCTACGGCGAGCGTCACTGTTACCTGCTCGAACCCGACGAACGTGGCGCCGCTCGCACGTCCAAAGAGTTCTACGTGTCGCCGTTCAACGATCTGGACGGTGAGTACCGGATGCGGCTCCCGCTACCCAACACCGCGCTTGCGCTCTCGATAGTTCTGGCCCGAGACGGCAAGGCGCCATTCGTAGCCACGGTGTCAGGTCGTTGCGTGCCGGCAACGACGCGCGAGATCGTCCGCAGTGCGCTCTCCGTCCCGCTGGCTCCTCTCCGAGTGGCCGCGCAGATCAGATTTCAAGGAATCCGGCTGTGGGCCAGGCGCTTACCCATCGTTCCCCGACCGCAACATCACCCGCAGGAGGCAGTGCAATGACCACAACTACTCTCGGCACCGAACCTTCCGCTCACACGATCGAAACCGAGCGATGGCCTGGCGTTGCCACAGTGCCCAGCGGATTCAAAGTGCGATTTGCGTCGCCGGTTGCCCGGTCTCTGTTCCACAAGGCGGTCGCGCGCTTGCCGCTGCGTGTTCAGATGCCGAATGGTGAGTTCTCCGGCGGTGGTAGTCCGGATTCGCCGTTGATGGTTATTCATCGCCCGGACGACTTCGCCGCTCGTGTGGGAGACAGTGGCTTGATCGGATTCGGCGAATCGTACATGGCGGGCGATTGGGAAGCTTCCGATCTCACCGCGGTCCTGGAAGTCTTCGCCTCCCGCGTCGCGACGCTGATTCCCGACTTCCTGCAGCGGTTGCGAGGCCTGTACATTCCGAAGCAGCCTCGCAGTGAGCGGAATTCGACGCAGAACACGCGCTCGAACATCTCCAGGCACTACGACCTCTCGAACGAGATGTTCGAACTGTTCCTCGACGACACGATGACCTATTCCAGTGCACTCTTCGAGGATCTGTCGGTAGGAGCATCCCTGTCGTGGGATGTGTTCGCAGCTGCTCAGCACCGGAAGATCGATCGCCTGCTGGACGGCGCAGGTGTCGGTCCAGGTTCGAGAGTGCTCGAAATCGGCACAGGCTGGGGAGAATTGGCGATCCGGGCGGCCGAGCGCGGCGCAACGGTGCGGTCGGTGACTCTTTCGGTCGAACAGCAGGAATTGGCAGCGAAGCGGATAAGCGCTGCGGGACTGGCGGATCGCGTTCAGGTCGACCTTCTGGACTATCGGCAGGTGCAAGGGGAGTACGACGCCGTTGTGTCGGTCGAGATGATCGAGGCCGTCGGCCACCAGTACTGGGGAAGTTACTTCCAGACGATCGACGCCCTTCTTGCACCGGGTGGCCGCGCAGCGATCCAAGCCATCACGATGCCGCACGATCGAATGCTCGCGACCCGCAACACCTACACCTGGGTGCACAAGTACATCTTCCCCGGCGGATTTCTCCCGTCGGTGCGGGCGATAGAGGACGTCACCGAACGCATGACAACCCTCCGGGTGCGTGAGCGGATGTCGATGGGCGATCACTACGCGCAGACATTGCGACTGTGGGACGAGCGATTCAGCGCTCGCACCGACGAGGCGTCCGCGCTCGGGTTCGACGCAGTGTTCGCGCGCATGTGGCATTTCTATCTCTGCTACTCCGAGGCGGGGTTCCGATCGGGGTATCTCGACGTCCAGCAAATTGTTCTCGATCGGAGGAACCAGCGATGACCGCCACGATGGATCGAGCGATACAAGATACCGGTGTTGCGGGCCGCCTGTCGGAAATCCTCAGTCCACTTGTCGGCGGCGAGCTTCCGGTGCGGTTGACTGCGTGGGACGGCAGCACGGCAGGACCGGACGGCGCTCCGAAGGTGACGCTCTACAGCGCTAACGTGTTGCGACGCTTGCTCTGGAATCCCGGCGAGTTGGGAGTTGCGCAGGCATATGTTCTCGGCGAACTCGACGTCGAGGGCGATCTGGGCGATGCGCTCACACACGTGTGGAAGGTGTCTGCCGAGCGGGGACTCGGGTCGATTACCCCGACGCCGTCGCTCGTCCTGGCTGCGGTCAAGGCCGCGCGGTCCTTCGGTGCTTTCGGGAGACCTTTGGCTCCACCGGTGTCGCAGGCCCAAGTGAAGGGCCGCTTGCACAGTCTCGCCCGCGACCGCGAGGCGATCGGTCACCACTACGATTTGTCGAACGATTTTTACGAGCTGATCCTCGACGAGAACATGGCGTACTCCTCGGGATACTGGACTTCCGATGCACCGGAATACACGCTCGAAGACTCGCAGACAGACAAGCTGGACCTGGTGTGCCGCAAGGTCGGTCTTGATCGGGCGCGAGGCCTGCGGTTTCTCGACGTCGGCTGTGGTTGGGGCTCGCTGAGCCTGCATGCAGCGCGGGAGTACGGCGCGCGGGTCGTCGGCATCACGATTTCGGCGGAGCAGAAGGCTTTTATCGACGCGAAGATCCGCGCACTCGGTTTGGAAGACTGGGTCGAGATTCGGCTCCAAGATTATCGCGAGATTCCAGACGGTCCCTTCGATGCGGTCGCGTCGATCGAGATGGGTGAGCACGTCGGTGAGGACAACTATTCGACGTACGTGAAAGCGCTCCACGACAACGTTATTGCGGGTGGGCGGGTGCTGATTCAGCAGATGTCTCGCACCGGCGCGCATCCCGGGGGAGGCCCGTTCATCGAGTCGTTCATCGCGCCGGACATGTACATGAGGCCTGTGGGCCGGACCGTTGCGATGATCGAGGAAGGTGGACTCGAAGTCCGCGACGTCCACGCCCTGCGCGAGCACTACGTGCGGACCGTCGACGCGTGGATCGAGACCTTCGAATCGAACTGGGACCGCGTCGTGGAACTCGTAGGCGTCGAAGTCGCTCGGGTGTGGCGTCTCTACCTCGTCGGCGGGGGAATGGCTTTTCGGGACGGCAGGATGGGCGTCGATCAGATTTTGTCGGTCCGGCCGCTCGGTGATGGTCGATCGAGTATGGAACCGGTACGGCCGCAGTGGGTGTCGCGGCGATGAACGGATTCGACTGGGGCGCGTTCGGAGTGGTCACGCTCACGAGTCTGCTGGCGATCGCCATCGGGATGGCAGTGACGGCCACCATCGGCGTGCGAATCGGGCGGCACAATGTCGTCGACGTCTCCTGGGGCGCGGGTTTCGTGGTGATCGCACTCGTATCAGCGGTAGTCGGAAGCGGCGACCTCTGGCGCCGACTGTTGATGCTTGCACTCGTAGCGATCTGGGGTCTGCGCTTGGCGACCCACATGGCGATCCGATCGCGTGGTAAGGGTGAAGATCCGCGGTACGAAGAAATGCTCGGACGAACGACGGGTAATCGAACGCTCTACGCGATCCGCAAGATCTATCTCACGCAAGGGATTTCATTGTGGTTCGTCTCCATGCCGATCCAAGTCGCTGCGGTCTCGCACGGCAGCTTCGGGCTTCTTGTTGTACTCGGGATCGCGTTGTGGATTGTCGGCGTCACGTTCGAGACGGTTGGCGATCGGCAGATGGAGGAGTTCAAATCCGATCCGGGCAGCCGCGGCCACATCATGGATCAAGGTTTGTGGGCGTGGACGCGTCATCCCAACTATTTCGGCGACGCATGCGTCTGGTGGGGGATCTTCCTCGTCTCGGCGTCGGTGTGGCCGGGGGTGTTGACCATCCTCTCGCCCATCGCGATGACGTACTTCTTGGTCTTCGCCACCGGAGCGCGGTTGCTCGAGCGACATATGGAACAGCGCCCGGGCTATCGCGAGTATCAGCAGCGGACAAGCTACTTCATTCCGCGCCCTCCGAAAGCCCGATCGGGGACGTAGGCTCTTTCGGGTGAGGCGAGAGCATGGGTGATCTGAAGCTGCCGGCTGCGGTAAGCGCGGTTGCCGTCGGTGGAGCATTGGGGGCACTGAGCCGATACGGCCTGGGAGAGCTGTTCCCCCACATCTGGACGACGTTGGTCATCAACGTCGTCGGCTCGCTCATTCTCGGCATACTCGCGGCCCTGCTGGTCCACAACAAGGTGGGGTACCTCTTTCTCGGCACCGGGTTCTGCGGCGGCTTCACGACCTTCTCGTCATTCGGGGTTCACGCGGTGACGGAGAGTCCGTGGCGATCGATTCTCTATGTACTCGGGACGCTGATTCCTGCCATCCTTGCTGCAGCGCTGGGCAAAGGGCTCGGTGAACGCTGGATCCGTGCGCGGGACGGGGTGTCGGCATGACGGTTCTCCTGGTGGCACTCGGCGGCGGCGCGGGTGCGAGTGGCCGGTACCTGTTGGCGCGGTATGTGCCCGCGTACAAGGGATTCCCGGCTGCGACGTTCGCCGCGAACGTGATCGGCTGCTTCCTGCTCGGATTGTTCACCGGGGCAGCTCTTTCCACCGAGATGGCCGCGCTCCTGGCGACAGGATTCTGTGGTGGCCTGTCCACCTACTCGACCTTCGCGACCGAGAATGTGGGCATGGTCGAGCGGCGTCAGTCGACGCTTTCGCTGGTCTACATCGTCGTCAGTCTGATCGTCGGCTTATCCGCGGCGTGGGTGGGAATCCAGATCACGGATTGATCGATCCGGCGTCGAGCGTGCACGCCACGCGGCCAGGGTAGACAATTGTCCACAGTCGCGTCGACACAGTGGTCGACCACCGGGCCGAGGGGGATTCGTGGCGCACGAACGAGCAGGACAAGTGGCTCTGCCAGAGGATCTGATCAATGTTCCTCATCTGGTCACCGCGTATTACACGCGCACTCCGGATCCCGAGAACCCGATGCAGCAGGTACTTTTCGGCACTTCAGGACATCGCGGTTCCAGTCTCGACTCGGCGTTCAACGAAGCTCACATCCTGGCGACAACCCAGGCGATCGTCGAGTATCGCGCTTCGCAGGGCATCGACGGACCACTGTTCATCGGCCGGGACACACATGCGCTCTCGGAGCCTGCCTGGCTGTCGGCCTTGGAGGTCCTGGTCGCCAATGACGTCGTCGTCCTCGTCGACTCACGGGATGCGTACACGCCCACCCCCGCTGTCAGTCACGCGATCTTGCGATACAACTCGACCGGACCCGAGGCGAAAGCCGACGGCATCGTCGTGACGCCTTCACACAATCCGCCGCGTGACGGAGGCTTCAAATACAACCCGCCACACGGCGGACCCGCAGATACCGATGCGACGTCGGTGATCGCCGATCGAGCGAACGAGCTACTGCGCAAGGGGCTTTCCGGGGTACGGCGTGTCACGGCGGCGCAGGCGCTGGACCGCGTCGAACGCTACGACTTCCTCCGCTACTACGTCGAAGACCTCCCCAGTGTTCTCAACCTCGATGCGATCCGCGATGCCGGCATTCGGATCGGTGCCGACCCGCTCGGGGGTGCAAGCGTCGACTACTGGGGCGCGATTGCCGAAACTCACCGACTCGACCTCGAAGTGGTGAATCCACTCGTGGATCCGACCTGGCGGTTCATGACGCTCGACACGGACGGCAAGATCCGCATGGACTGCTCGTCGCCCGACGCGATGGCGTCGCTGATCGGGATTCGGGATCGCTACGACATCGCGACCGGAAACGATGCGGACTCCGACCGCCACGGCATCGTCACTCCGGACGGCGGTTTGATGAACCCGAATCACTATCTCGCCGTTGCCATCGAGTACCTGTTCGCGAACCGGCCAGGGTGGGGCGCAGACACCAAGGTGGGCAAGACCCTCGTGAGTTCCTCGATGATCGACCGCGTGGTCAGCAGTGTGGGCCGCGAATTGCTCGAGGTTCCGGTCGGGTTCAAGTGGTTCGTTCCCGGCCTGCTCGACGGGTCCGTGGGATTCGGCGGCGAGGAAAGCGCCGGCGCGTCCTTCCTCCGACACGACGGTTCCGTCTGGACGACGGACAAGGACGGCATCATCCTTGCGCTGCTCGCATCGGAAATCACCGCTGTGACGGGAAAGTCTCCGTCAGCGCACTACGCCGCGTTGGCCGAGAAGTTCGGGAGCCCGGCGTACGCACGGATCGATGCGCCCGCGACACGCGCACAGAAGGCAGTCTTGGCAAAACTGTCTCCTGATCAGGTGAGTGCAACCGAACTGGCGGGTGAACCGATCACTGCGACACTGACCGCGGCGCCCGGAAACGGCGCGGCGATCGGTGGTCTCAAGGTGACGACGGAGAACGCGTGGTTTGCAGCGAGGCCGTCCGGCACGGAGGACGTGTACAAGATCTATGCCGAGTCGATGAAGGGCACCGATCATCTGGCTCAGGTTCAGGCAGCGGCGAAGGACTTGGTGTCCGGAGTCTTGAAGGCGAACTAGCCCGCGGACCCCTCATGTCGCCCGGCTAGAATTCCGGGCGACATGAAAACTCGTGCAGCCAAGCTGCCACAGGAAATTTGGGTACTGGTCGCCGCCAGCTTCGTCATCGCCCTCGGATTCGGATTGGTCGCTCCGGCACTACCGCAGTTCGCGCGAAGCTTCGACGTATCGGTCACGGCTGCCACGATCGTGATCTCGTCTTTCGCGTTCATGCGATTGGTGTTCGCGCCGATGAGCGGCTCTTTGGTCCAGAAACTCGGTGAGCGGCCGGTCTACATCGTCGGCCTTCTGATCGTCGCCGTCTCAACCGGCGCGTGCGCTTTCGCGGGGGAGTACTGGCAACTTCTGCTGTTCCGGTCGTTGGGCGGCATCGGGTCGACCATGTTCACGGTGTCGGCTCTCGGGCTGATCATTCGCATGTCACCGCCGGACAGTCGCGGCCGCGTGTCGGGTCTGTACGCGACAAGCTTTCTCATGGGATCGATCGGCGGCCCGCTGGTCGGCGGTGCGCTGTTGCAGTTCGGTCTCCGGATGCCGTTCATCATCTACGCGATTGCGTTGGTGATCGCCGCGCTCGTTGTCTTCGTGAGCCTGCGTGGATCTCACCTGGCGTCACCGGACAAGGCTGTCGATGTGAAGTCGATGACTCTCACAGAAGGCCTCCAGTCGCCGGTGTACCGGGCAGCGCTCGGATCGAACCTCGCTTTCGGCGGGGTTATCTTCGGAGTTCGCGTTGCCATGGTTCCCCTGTTCGTCGTCGAGTTCCTCGGCCGAGACCCCTCGATTGCGGCCTACGCCCTGACGATCTTCGCCGTCGGCAATGCGTTGGTGTTGATCGTTTCCGGACGACTCTCGGACCGCTTCGGACGCAAGCCCTTTGTCGTGAGCGGCCTGCTCATCTGTGGCGTGGGCACTATCGCGATGGGATTCACGGACAACCTCGTGGTGTTCTTTGCCATCGCTGCAGTGACGGGCGTCGGTTCAGGGCTCATGAGCCCGGCTCAACAAGCAGCGGTTGCCGATGTGGTCGGGTCGACGGCTCGCGGCGGACCCGTTCTGGCTGTATTCCAGATGATGTCGGACATCGGTGGGGTAGTGGCGCCGATTTGTGCCGGGCTGATCGCCCAGTATGTGTCGTACTCTGTGGCCTTCGCGGTGATGGGAGCCGTTGTCGTCGTGTCGGCTACGGGTTGGTTGTTCGTCCCGTCGCGAACGAAGCCAGTCGAATCCGTCGTCGAGGATCTGACTGATGTGACGGTGCTTACGGATACGCCTGCACGGACAAACCTGGACTGACCGGGCATTCTGTACTCTCGATCGGGTGGCAATTCGTATCGTGAGTCTTGTAGCCCGATTGGGCTTGGCGGCCGTCTGGCTGATTTCCGGCGGGCTCAAGTTCCTTGATCCCATGCAGACGAAGATCGCGGTGCGTGCCTATCAACTGTTGCCCGAGTCACTGGTGGGTCCGGTGGCAACGGCTCTTCCTCTGGTCGAGATAGTCCTGGGACTGCTGATCCTCGTCGGTCTGGCGGTTCGAGTATCCGCCGCGGTCTCGGTGGTGATTCTCACGGTCCTCATTGCGGTGATCATTTCGGTGTGGGCCAGGGGATTATCCATCGACTGTGGATGTTTCGGCGGCGGTGGTGTTGCTGACGTCGGCGCTTGGGACTATCTGAAGGAAATTCTCCGGGACCTCGGCTTCATGGCGCTTGCCGTGTGGCTGCTCGTGTTCCCGCGTTCGCCGCTGGCATTGGGCCCCGGATCACGCGCGGCGTTCTCAGTGGATACTCAGCCTTCAGTGGCAAGGTAAGCAATCGGTAAATCGTTTCGACGCACGAAGGACTGCATCAGCGTGAGCACCAAGAGCAGCAAGAACAAATACTCGCCCGAACCGGTCTCGAGCCGCTCCACCTACATCATCGGTGGCCTCGCAGTACTCGTGATCGCGGCCCTCGTCATCGGCGGCGTCTTGTGGACGAACAACAAGAACAAGCCCCAGAACGACGGCTACGGCTCCGTGCAGAATTCCGAAGTTGCCGTCACGGTGCAGGACAACGGCGTGGTGCTGCTCGGCAAGCCCAGCGCCGCAACGACCATTGATCTCTTCGAGGATCCGCTGTGCCCGGCCTGCGCTGCTCTCGAGCACCTCAGCGGCCAGGCGCTCTCGGCTGCCGTTGACAACGGTGACGTCGCTGTTCGCTACCACATGCTGAACTTCCTCAACCGGGCGTCGGGCAGCGGTGACTACTCCACGCGGGCCGGCGCCGCTCTGCTGTGCGTTGCTCAGAGTGGCGACGCGATCGCGTACTCCGCACTCCACACAAAGCTTTTCGCGACTGACACGCAGCCTGCGGAGGGCGGCAGCAGCGATCACACCAACGACGACCTCGCCCAGATCGCTCGTGATGCGGGAGCATCCGAGGACGTGGCAACCTGCATCTCTTCCGGTACCAACGTCGAGGCCGCCGCAGCCAACGCCGCAGCCGCGAGCCAGGCGCTCAAGGATGCCGGATCGACCGGGACCCCCACCGTAGTGGCGAACGGCAAGATCGTCGACACACGTAGCAGCGATTGGGTTTCCAAGCTTTCCTGACGACGTTCCACGGACGCTTCGGTTTTTCCGAACGATAACGGGCGATTATTGTCGCTATTCACGAATCAATTGGTCGATCAACATTGATTCATGGAAACCGTCGAACGAGCGAAGTCGTACGAAATTCCGCAGCGAACGGTGGCGTTGAGTGAGCTCCTCGAGGGCGTCGGCGCGTCGATTCTCGCCGCGCCGCGGGGAGCGGACCTCTCGCACGAGGTCGGATCGGTAGCAATATACGAGCCCGGTGTGGAGTCCGAGCTCGGTCCTGCATCCGTGGTTCTTCTCGTCGGAGTCGAGGGACAGCCGAACATCGTTTCGGCGGCGTCTCTGCTGCGCGGCTCCGGCGTTCGAGTTGTGGTGGTTCGCGGCACGCCTGACTATGGTGCCGATGACAGTGAAGTCGCCTCACGGAGTGGCGTCACAATGTTGTCTGCGTCGCGCGGCGTTTCCTGGGCAGACCTGACCGGACTTATCCAACGAGCCTTGTCTGTTCCTGGCTCGAGTCGCCAGGTCGGCTCGGAGGGCGACCTGTTCACCTTCGCCAATGCTGTCAGCGCGCTCTTGGACGCACCGATCACTATCGAGGATCGCAATTCTCACGTCATCGCCTTTTCCGGTCGGCAGGAGGAGGGTGACGATTCCCGGATTGCGACCGTTCTGGAGCGGCAGGTTCCCGACCAATACCTTCGGCTGATCGAAGAAGCCGGCATCTTCGATCAGATTTACCGCAGTCGAGAGCCGGTGTGGATCTCGGGTGCGTCGCTGGGTACCCGCCTCGATCGCGTCGCAGTCGCCATTCGCGCCGGCGACGAATACCTGGGATCGATCTGGGCCGCCGTGGACGGCAACCTGACACTTGCTCGAACGCGAGCGTTGGCGGACTCGGCTCAGCTCGTCGCAGTTCGGATGATCGAACTTCGCACAGCGGCCGATCCAGTCAAGCGGCGACAGTCGGAGTTGCTTGCGGACCTTGTGGAAGGCGGATCCGCAGCAATATCGGCTATGGAACGCGCCGGGCTGGGCTCGGGTTCGGCGATGGTGATCGCTCTGGGGCGACGCTCGGGCCTTCACCGTGACAGACCAGATGGGACAGCTCATCTCGGGCGGCTTGTGGATGCCTTCGCCGTGCATCTCGGAGCGGTATACGGCCAGTCGGTAGTCGCGATGATCAACGGCATCGGATATGCAGTGGTCGCGCTTCCCAGTCGGTCGCACGGCGCCGATGCCGATGCCGCACGCATCTCGTCCGATTTTCTCGAACGAGTCGGTGCGCACGGCGACACAATCATTGGGGTCGGTCGAGTCATGTCCAGGCCAGAGGACCTCGGACGATCACGGCGCGACGCCGATCATGCGCTCGACATCCTGCGTACGCGACGCATCGAAGGATGCGTGGCTACCTTCCGGTCGGTGTACGTCGACGCGTTGCTGTTGCAGGTGTCACGGGAGTCCGCTGCCGAAGGCTTTTCTCTCTTGGGCCCGCTCACGGCTATCGCGCGCCACGACGACGAACATTCGACGGTGTACCTGTCGACTCTCGAGGCGTGGTTAAGCGCATTCGGTGACATCGGAGCGGCATCTGCATCACTTCACGTGCACCCCAACACTTTTCGGTACCGTTTGAGTAAGTTGCGAAGTCTGCAGCTCTTCGATCTCGACGACGCCGACGCTCGGTTTCGCCTGATGGTTCACCTGCGGATACGGCACCTTCAATGATCAGAATGTTGACTTCAAGTATTCCTGGCCCTTCGAATGCGAGAATCGATCAATTCGCCTGCGCGGTGAGCTTGTCAGAGTATGAGGGAGACCTGTGGATCTGCATCGCTTGACCCTGCTCCGCGAGCTCAACTACCGTGGGACCATCGCTGCTGTTGCACAAGCACTTTCGTACAGTCCGTCCACAATATCTGCACAGCTTTCGCAGCTCGAGACCGAGATCGGCGTTCCCCTGCTGGAACCTGTGGGGAGACGCCTGCGTCTGACCACCCAGGCACAGATTCTCGTCAGGCACACGGAGGCGATTCTGCTCCAAGTCGAGACGGCGGAAGCGGAGATAGCGCATTCGATGCACGAGTTGAGCGGAACAGTACGAATCGCGTTGTTCCAGACTGCGGCGCTTGCCCTGTTGCCTTCCGTGCTGAGTGCACTCTCACTCGCACATCCGATGTTGCGCATCGAATTCGCGCAGGCGGAAACCGAGCAGGCGTTGCCTCAACTCCTCCACGATTTCGACTTGGTCGTCGGTGAGGAGTATCCCGGCCATCTTCTGCCTCGCCCGACGAATGTGTCGATGGTCGAGCTCACCCGTGATCCGATCAGGCTGGCGGGTGCCGGCGAAAGCGAAGGCGAGGCAGCGGATTTGTCGGAATTCGCGGATCGAGTGTGGGTCATGGAACCGGTCGGCGCTGCCTCTCGCGCTTGGGCGGTAGAGCGCTGCCGTGCATCAGGTTTTGAACCTGATGTGCCGTACGAGACTGATGATGTCGTAGTGCATCGCAGGTTGGCTGAAGCGGGGTTGGCGCTCGCGCTCCTTCCCGACCTGCTCTTTGTCGGATCCACGTCGTCCTTACCTCTCGTTCGGATCGGCGAACCGGAGTTCTACTCACGAAGCCTCTTCATGGCGAGTAGGTCGGGTAGCAGTGCCCACCCAGCGATCTTGGCCTGTCAAGCGGCCTTTGCTGCCGCTGCCAACTGAACCTGAATCGGCGCGCGCGGCAGCAGTGACCGAGATGACCCTTCGGAAATTGTGAAGGTAATCGGCCGGAAAATGTCGCTTTCACCAACGGAGCCTTGCCCTGGGCAGGTGCTGTTCATCAGTCACAATCTCGCAGTTGTTCGGCAGGTATGTGACGGGGTTGCCGTGATGAGTGGAGGCGTCATCGTCGAGCACGGACCGGTACGCGACGTGCTCGACATCGTGAACCGCGTTGTGGGACGGCGCGGGAAGTACACAGGTCCCGAGCGAGAAACAGGCTCGCGATTCCCGTTGGACAGCGGGCAGCCGCGGATCGCCGCCTCTGGTTCGGTGGCGTCGAGCGTTTCGTAGCGAAACACCAATTTCGAGCCGAAGACGTTTGTCACGAACAAGATTTCAATCTTCTGATTCAGCAGAGTGGTGTAGATGGGTTCGGCCCATGACCATTCAACAGGAGGCTGAGAATGCACGTTTACATTTCCGTCGACATGGAGGGAATCGCGGGATTGCCACCTCTTGCCCACACCTTTTCGAGCTTGTTCGCAGACGTGCGCCATCGACTCGGGAACGTCGAAGACATCCTGGGACTGATCACGGTGAACGCACAGATGGCGTCGTCAGACTTGCGGAGCTTGACCAAGTGGATGTGATTGACCGCGTAGTGGATCCGTCGACTTCGACGAACTCACTTCGACGGATATTTGCGCTGTTCATCCATCGAACTCCCCGAAAGTATGGAACTCATGACTGCAACTGAAGACCTGTTCTGGTACACGAACCCAGGCGCACGCGCATGGCAAACGACGCAGTTGGGCGGTGATGCCCACGCCTTTCATCGCGGTCTGCCCGGTTATCTTCCGACGCCGCTCGTCGAAATTTCGGCGCTGGCAGACGAATTGAACGTCAGCAAGGTCTTCGTCAAAGACGAGTCCTCGAGGCTTGGACTCCCAGCTTTCAAGATCCTCGGTGCCTCCTATGCAATATCGAGGGCATTGTCGAAGCGATTCGGATACGCCGACGAGGCATTGCCCTTGCGCGAGTTGCGAGATCGACTTGTAGACGAATCCGTACGACTTGTTGCCGCGACGGATGGAAATCACGGACGTGCGGTCGCTCATGTCGCTCGTGACCTCGGTCTACCCGCTCGGATCTTCTATCCGGCGTCCTTGACAGTTGCTGCCAAGGATGCAATCGCGAAAGAAGGCGCGGAAACGGTGGAGATGGACACGTCTTACGACGAACTTGTAGCGGCTGCATCGGAATCCGCGCAACGCGAGGGATCGGGTGCCGTCCTGATCCAGGACACGGCGTGGCCTGGGTACGAAGAGGTGCCACGCTGGATCGTCGAGGGATATTCGACTCTCTTCGCGGAAGCTGACGAACAGCTACTCGAGGTGGGAATCGACCGTATCGACGTGGTGGTCGTCCCCGTCGGGGTCGGATCGCTGGCGCAGGCCGCGGTGAGGCATTACCGCTCGATTCCGCATCCCCCAGTGATACTCACGGTCGAAGCGGAGCGCGCGCCTGCTCTGGTCGCATCGCTTCACGCCGGGAGAAGCGTGTCGGTGCCGACCACCGACACGATCATGGCCGGCCTGAACTGCGGCACTCCGTCAGCGGTGGCGTGGCCGTCGCTCTTTGCCGGGGTCGATGCCGCCGTGACTGTAACCGAGGACGAGTCGGCCGCCGGCGTAGGTCGATTTGCCGAGCTCGGGGTCGATGCAGGGCCCTGCGGTGCAGCGACTCTCGCCGGGGCCAGGAGCATGTTGATCGATCCGGTAAGGCGGGCGCAGACGTTGGTGCGTGCTGACGCTGTCTTGCTTTTGTTCAGCACGGAAGGGAGTGCTGCGAACCCGCTCCCGGCTCCGGTCGTCACAGTGGACGTTGTGCCCTCGTGATCACCTCAGACGGGTGCCGTGACTCCAACTGGCGAGCCAGCGGATCGCGCACCACAGGGGCTGCACGATGCTGACCTTGCGCGATGGGTCCGTCCTTGCATTGACCGACCGAATGAATCACCCGGCTGAAGTACTGATTGTCGCGATCTACCAGGATCCGGCCGGGCCGGTGATTGCCGCGCCAGGAATAGATGCCGACGCGCGGACTGCCGCCGAGTTGGCTGCACTTTTGTCAGCTGTCGGCGCTACCGGGAAGCCTGAAGAGGTCACGCGAATTCCGGCACCCTTGGAGACCGGCGTACGCAGTGTGGTGGCCGTGGGCCTAGGGGAGGAATTTGCAGTCGACGACGAGCAGATACGCAGGTCTGCGGGTGCTGCCGCGCGCACACTGAACGGAGTCGAATCCGTGGTGTGCACGATGTCCCTGCTCAATCTTGCCGCCACCGCAGAAGGTCTGGCGTTCGGCGCGTTTTCGTTCGACGCACACAAGTCGTATCGATCCGTCGGGGTTGGCAGCGGTCGGTTGTCGACAATCCACCTCGTCGTGAGAACTCCGTCGTGCGAAGGTCTTCTCGGCGTGCTTCGCCGCTCCGCGGTCCTCATCGACGCGGTGAATTCGGTCCGTGTGCTGGTGAACACCCCGCCGAACATCCTGTACCCCGAGGAGTTTGCACGGCGCATACAGGATCGTTCTCGAGGGTCAGGCGTCGTGGTGCAAGTTCTCGACGAATCAGATCTTCGCCGAGAGGGATTCGGTGGGATTCTCGGCGTGGGACAAGGCTCGGTCAGACCACCCAGACTTGTCCGCGCGCACTACTCGTGTGCAGTCGCCGACGCTCCGACCGTCGCACTGGTCGGTAAGGGAATTACCTTCGACACCGGCGGAATCTCGATCAAAGCGGCACCCGGCATGGAACATATGACTTCCGACATGGCAGGCGCCGCCGCGGTCCTGTTCACGTGCTTACTTGTCGCAGAACTTGCTGTGCCTGTCAACGTGATCGCCTACGCGCCGATGGCGGAAAATATGCCGTCGGGATCGGCGCAACGTCCAGGTGATGTCGTGACTCAGTACGGCGGGACGACCGTCGAAGTTGTCGATACCGACGCCGAAGGGCGACTCGTGCTTGCCGACGCGATTGCCCGCGCCTGCGAAGACGAGCCGGATTACCTCATCGACGTTGCCACCCTGACCGGTGCGCAGACCGTCGCACTGGGGAGCCGAACCTCGGGGGTGATGGGGACTGCCGACTTCCGCGATCGAGTAGCAGCAATTGGCCTTGAAGTCGGGGAGCACGCGTGGGCGATGCCCTTGCCCGAGGAGTTGCGTGAGGTTCTCGAATCCAACGTAGCCGATATCAAAAACATTGCCCCACAAAGTGAAGGGGGCATGCTCGTTGCAGGACTATTTCTGCGAGAGTTCGTCACGTCATCGGTTCAGTGGGCGCACGTCGATATCGACGGTCCGGCTTACAACATCGGAAAGCCGTGGGGGTACAACGGAATGGGCGGAACTGGCGTTCCGGTCCGAACTCTTCTCGCCGTTGTCGAAGACATTGCGCGCCATGGCTGAAGTGCCCTGGCGCCCAGGTGCCGTGATGTCCGGCACCTGAGTACCAGTCCAGATGGACGTGAAGACAATGTGGCCGAATTAATTGTGCGACAACATTATTACGTGAAAGTTCATCGATTTCGAGAGGAAGTAACTGTGTACAACGCTCAACGTGATCGAAAGACTGGCAGGTCAAGATTGCTCTCGCTTGCCGTGTGTGCAGCCCTTGTCGCGGGCGCCTCAATTGCTTGCAGTTCCGGTTCGAGTACGGCGTCGCCAGGGTCGATCGATACCGGATCGTCGTCGACGGGCTCGTCTTCGCCCGACAGGCCTCTCGACCCGGCCTTGACGGCGAAACTCGATGCCTTGCTTGCGGGCGCTGTGGACGGCGCCGGGATTCCCGGCGCGATCGTGGGTCTCTGGAGTTCGGAGGGGAGCTATGTTCGGGCGACCGGCGTTGCCGATACAAGCACGTCAGAACCGATGAAATCAGATATTTTTCATCGAATCGGCAGTGTGACAAAGACTTTTACGGTTACTGCGTTGTTGCAGCTGGTCGACGAATCGAAGGTCGGCCTCGATGATCCGATTTCGCGCTTCATCGGCGGAGTTGCGGAAGGTGACAACATCACTCTGCGTCACCTGGCCGGGATGCAGAGTGGACTGGTCGACTACACGGAGAACGAGCAGTTCGTCACGGACTTTCTCGTGGATCCACGAGCGCCGTTGAGTCCGGAGCAGTTGCTGTCGTACATCGACGGAATGCCGCTCGAGTTCCGGCCGGGTACTGAGGTTTCGTACTCGAATACGAATACCGTGCTGCTTGGTTTGGTGGTGGAAAAGGTAACTGGCAAACCTCTGCGTGAGGTGATCAAGTCGAAGGTGACTGACCCGTTGGGTATGTCGCACACCGTGTTGCCCGTATCGAACGAGTTCCCGAGTCCGCACGCTCAGGGGTACACCGATCAGACAACCGACGGCAGTGTCGTCACGGCAACTGACTGGAATCCTTCCTGGGGGTGGGCAGCGGGCGCGATGACATCGAACCTCGCGGACATGAGGATCTGGGTGCCTGCGGTTGCCAAAGGGACATTGCTGAAGCCCGAGACGCAGCGCGAACGCCTGCGAACGGTCTCGCTCGAAGCGGGCGAGGACGGATCCGGTTACGGACTCGGCATCTTCAACATCAACGGGTGGATTGGTCACAACGGGAGCCTGCCCGGGTACAAGACCGTGGCCGTGTATCTCCCGGAGAAGGACATGACCCTTGTTGTCATGGTCAACTCCGACGTCAGTGGTGAGAAAACCAACCTCGTCGGCTCTCTGCTCACGCCGATCACTCAGTTGATCAGCCCAGGTAACGTCTACGAATGATCGAAAGGGTGCGGACGCGGTGAGCGGGTGTCCGCACCCGATGGTCACTGAGCAGGCGATTTGTTGCCCAGGATCGAAGTGGTGTAACTTTCTTCAAGCAAGCGGAAAGTAGAAAAGCCGCTGCGAGTTCGACGGTTAGAGTTAATTGAATACGGGGCTATGGCGCAGCTGGTAGCGCACCACACTGGCAGTGTGGGGGTCAGGGGTTCGAGTCCCCTTAGCTCCACCCAAGACAAATGCTCTGCACCAATCGGTGCAGAGCATTTGTTGTTTTCTTGAGCAATACTGTCCGCTGTGAGGCCTGATCGGCCCGAGCATTCTGGGTACGGAGACCAGCGGCGGAATGGGGAATAATGCGCGCACACGTGGTGGTAATCGGCGCAGGCTATGCCGGCGCCATGGCAGCGAAGCGGCTGCTGAGAACTCGTTCGGACGTCACGGTCACCGTCGTGAATCCGCGCCCACACTTCGTGCAAAGAATCAGGCTCCATCAGATGATCGCGGCTGGCTACGATGCGACGGTCTCCTTCGACAGGGCGCTTCCGCGCGCGGCGCACCGAGTCTTCGGAAAGGTGACGACGATCGAGGCGGCGCTCGGCAGGCTCACCCTCGACGACGGCAGTGTGCTCGACTACGACTATCTGGTCTACGCAGTCGGAAGTGGGAAGTTGCCCGGCACTATCGCCGGGGCGGCGGAGCACGGGTTCAGCGTCTCCGAATTCGAGGACGCGGTACGCCTCGAATCCAGGCTGGCGACTCTCGACGAGAAGGCTGCAGTCTGCGTTGTCGGCGGCGGTCTCACCGGGATCGAGACTGCCGCAGAACTGGCTGAGCATCGAAGCAGCCGAATCACTTTGGTGACCGGCGGAACCGTGGCTCCAAACCTCTCGGAGCGCGCGCGATCGGCAGTTGTCAGAACATTGACCGATCTTGGGGTCGATATTGTCACCGAATCCCGGGTGACTCGGATCGAGGGTTCGTCCTGCGAGCTAGCGGGAGGCATACGGGTGGAGGCCGAATGCACGATTCTCGCGACGGAATTCGGTGTCCCCGAACTGGCGCGCCGAAGTGGCCTTCCCGTGGACGATCTGGGTCGCCTGAAACTCGACGACCGACTCGAATGCCCGTCCCACCCCAACATCGTCGGTGCGGGTGATGCGGTCGCGGTGGGTGATCTGTCACTGAGGATGAGTTGCCAGGCTGCGATCCCCTTGGGAGTCCATGCGGCAGAAACGATCCTGCATCGGCTCGACGGTTCCGCGCCGCGTCCGGTGATTCCGAAGTTCACCGGCCGGTGCATCAGTCTCGGGAGGCGGCGAGGTGTGTTCCAGCGGACCACTCGTGTCGACGACGCAACGGGCATGTTCATCGCAGGCAGGGGAGGCGCATTCGTCAAGGAAAGAGTCTGTTCGTCGACGACCGACTGGGCTGTCACCCCGCGCCGTTCCGCCTTCTACAGTTGGACATGAACAGCGCTGGTCACGCTCGATCACAGATTCGGTCGATGATCGCAGCAGTCCTCCGGACGTAGGGTTGGCGAACGACGTCTTCGTGACACGCGTCGACGTCGTCGAAATCGAGCGAGCCCGTGGCAATGAGTGACCAGATCTCGCGTCCACGGTTGTTGGTGGCTCCACGGATCACGGTGACGGGCGCAGAGCACGTCCGCATCCGGTGCTTCCGCAGCGCCTGGCCCCCGATATAGAGGAACACTGTCCACTGGGTGGCCGGTGGGTACTGCAGAACGCCGGCGAAGAGCGTGCGGATCCACATCGCCGCGACGGTGCGTCTGGTCGGCTTCCAGCGGGCATTGGTGGACGGTTGTGGTGCGAGGTCGACGATCGACGGATCCAGACTGATGCCCGCTCGGTCGGCTAGTCGTGCGGCAGTGTCGGTGGGGATTCTGGTGTCGAGAACGGTGACGTGCTCGACAGCGTCACCGGACTCGGACAGCTGTGACGCCATCTCCAGCGCCACGTAGCCGCCGTACGAGTAGCCGGCGAGAAGGTACGGGCCGGTGGGCTGAATCTTCTTGATTTCGAATATGAAACGGCGAGCGCTTGCCTCTACCGACCGATCGGGCAGTCCGCGAGATTCGAAGCCGTGTGGCTGAAGTGCGTAGACCGGGCGATCGGTGTGGAGCGCGTTCGACAAGGTGGACAGTGTCGTCGAGGGGCACCCTGCACCATTCATGATGAACAGAGGCCGCCCTGACCCTTCGAGCTTCAGTGGAACCATCGTGTTGTGAGAGACGCGATCTTTGGGATCGATCGTGCACCGATCGATCAGCGCTGCAAGGTCTTTGACGGTGCTCGCGGTCGCGAACTCTGCCGCCGTGATCCGGACCCTGAACATGTCGTGAATCTTGGCCACCACCTCGGTCGAAGCAAGGGAGTCGCCGCCGAGCTCGAAGAAGTCGTCCTCACGGTCGATGGAGTCGATGCCGAGAATCGACCCCCAGATCGAGGACAGCCACAATTCTGCAGGCCCGGCGAGAGTTGGGGGAGTGGACCTCACCGTGATGGGCGGCAATGTTTTTCGGTCGACCTTTCCCCTTTCGTTGCGGGGCAATTCCGCCATCAGAACAAAATGTCGGGGAAGCATCCAGGCCGGCAGATATTTCGCCAATTCGCGCCGCATCTCGGCGCCCGACCGCGCCATCACGGCTTTGGTCAAGACCACGTATGCGACAATCTCCGATCGATCGTTCTCGAGAACGGCAGCCACGAAAACATCGGTGACGCCGGGAATTCGACGAATGTGCGACTCGACTTCTACCGGCTCTACCAGGTAGCCCCGAATCTTGACGGCGTCGTCGACGCGCCCCCTCAGTTGTAGTTCGCCGCGTTCGTCGATGCGGCCTCGGTCACCGGTCCGATAGATACTCACTCCGTCGCCGAGACGTGTGAATCGCATTGCTGTGCGATCCGGGTCGCCGTGGTACCCATCGGCAAGATCGCTGGAGACAACCTGAATCTCGCCGATCTCTCCGTCTGGAAGAGGTACGCCGTTCACATCGACGATCTGTACGTGCTTGCCATCGCGAGCGCGTCCGGCCGGCACCACTCCGGCGGGTAGTTCGGAGTTCGGCGGGAACGCGTTGTATGCGACGACGCCGGTCTCAGTTGTGGCCAGCCAGTTGACGTAAGTGACGCGAGCAAAGCCGTGACTGCGATGGCGCGCGTAGTCCTCGCCGTGAACTGGTTCCCCGTACGTCACGACGACCCGCAGCGATCCGGGCGAATTATCCGATGCTTCAACGGATTCTAGATCCGACCATGCTCGTAGAAATGACGGAGCGCAGTGCACGGTCGTGAGCGAGTTCTCGATCAGCCAGTCATCGATTCCCGAGACTCCGTCTGTACGTGGGTCCCAACAGAAGACCGTGACTCCGTTCATCAACCCCATGATCAGGGCCGTGATTCCGGCTCCGAAACTGACGGGCAACAGGTTCCCGATATGATCGTCGGGTCGCAGGTCGATTGCTGCGGCAAGTTCGTCGGCCTTGTTCAGGCACATGGAGTGGCTCAGCACGACTCCCTTGGGCGTTCCACTGGTCCCGGACGTGAACGCGATCATGGCAGGGTCGGAACTGGACGGTTCGAGCGCGTTGTCGAAACGGAAGCCCCTAGGGGCCGATTCGTCGAGTATCGATTGCAGCGTGACGGCACCCGAGGTGCTCATGATGTGCGCTCGCCGGGCCTCGGGGAGTTGTGGGTCGATCATGACCAAGGGCCGACCGGAAATCAGAGTAGCGAGGATGGCGGGCACCGACTCGGCGGTTGGTTCGAGATCAACCGCAACCGGGCACGATCCGTGTGACCCACGTAGGCGAAGTTCGCGGACCAATGCGTCGGTCCGGAGTTCGAGTTCGGCGAAAGTGATCCGGTCGCGCGGAGTCACGACGGCAACGGTGTCGTGCTGCATCGAGGCGACTCGGCGCCACCTCGACTCGATTGTCTCGTCGATGACTGCATAGCGCGTGCGCTCGAGACCTAAGTCGACAACCTTCATCACAGTAGCTCCGTACGGCCATTAGCTATCATTTGGCAAAGACTACATAAGGTTTGTCAAAGCCGTCTATAACAAACCGAAAGTAGTTTTTCATGTTTAGCCAATCCGTCAGGCCAACAGCTCCGAATGCGTTGTTGAAGCAACGCCGGTCGTGCGTTGCGCGAACCGGTATGACAATCGGTGCGTCAACGAGGAGGAGTGACATGAAGTGGTCGGGGCGAAGCGCGATCGTAATCGCGGGATTGTGTACTGCAGTGTCGATGTTCTCGGGCACCGCGCAAGCAGCGCCGTTGTGGGAGCCGCTACAACCGGTGGCGAACCTGGACGCCGCCCGCTACGTCGGTGAGTGGAACCAGGTAGCGGCGATTCCTCAGCCCTTCAACCTCGCGTGCGCCAAGGACACCCGAGCGAGTTACGGGATTGTCGATTCCACGAACGTGAGTGTGAAGAACACGTGCACGACGTGGACCGGCCAGGCTAACGAGATCGTCGGGAATGCCCGAGTTACCGACCCGGCAACGGGTGCACAGTTGCATGTGAGCTTCCCCGGGGTGCCCACACAGGACGGCCTGGACGGTCCGCCCAACTACATCGTCACCTACATTGCCGACGACTATTCGTGGGCCCTGGTCGGTGATCCGCTCAGGCTTTCCGGGTTCGTGCTCTCACGGTCGCCGGTCGTCGACGCGGCTGGCTGGAGTGAGATCCGTCGGGTCGCCGAATCCCGTGGATACAACGCCTGCACGATCTTGACGTCACCGACCACCGAGGGCACTTCTGACATCCGCCCACTCTGCACTGTGTGAGTCTGCTGTCAGCTTGAACCTTCCGGAGCCACACTCCACTACGATCACTGATCGGTACGTGTGGTTTCGGAAGGTTGTGTGGTGGCGAAGAAGCAGATCCCCGTAATAGTCGTCGCAGGCTTTCTCGGTTCGGGCAAGACGACGCTGCTCAACCATCTTCTGCGTAACAACGACGGCGTACGCATCGGCGTGATCGTCAACGACTTCGGCTCCGTCAACATCGATTCGATGATGGTCGCCGGTCAGGTCGATTCGATGGTCACGCTCAGCAACGGCTGTTTGTGCTGCGCTGTCGACGTCTCCGACATGGACGAGATGCTGAACAAGTTGGCGCACCGGCAATCCGGGATCGATGTGATCGTCGTCGAGGCTAGCGGGCTTGCCGAGCCGCGGAACATGATTCGTCTCGTCCTCGGGAGTGAGAACCCATCCGTCGTCTACGGCGGACTGGTGGTCATGGTCGATGGAGCCAATTTCTCCACCGTTCGCATCGAGCATCCCGAACTCGATCAACATGTCCGCCTGGCAGATCTGGTGGTAGTCAACAAGATCGACGTCGTTCCCGTCGCCGAGCGCGAGCGATTCACTGCCGGAATTCGTGAGTTGAATCCGCGAGCGCCGATAGTGGAAACGTCGCACTCGCGGATAGACCCCGCTCTGTTGTTCGATTCCGGTGAGGTGGCCCCTCCCGCCCCGGGTGATCAACTGAGCCTCGACGAGCTCCTGCGCGACGGACACGACCACGATCACGACGACGGTTCCTGTCACCACGATCACCTGCACCATCGCTACGAGTCGGTTGATTTCATATCGGAGATGCCACTCGATGCCAGGGCTCTGACGCACTTTCTCGAGAACCAGCCTTCGGGTGTTTACCGCATCAAGGGATTCGTGAACTTCGAGATTCCGGGCTACACAGGAAAATTCGAGATCCAATCGGTGGGTGATCATGTCCGGATCACCCCGCTGCGATGGAAGTCGGGCGAACCTCGAACTACGCAACTGGTCGTGATCGGTACCGGGATGGATTCGGGAGCGGTGGGCAGCGCCCTGCGCACCTGCGTACGCGAAGAAACAGTCGAAGCGCACCCCGACGCCATGCTGGGATTGCACCGCTATACCGTCGGAGCGTGAGTGAATCAGCGGTATCCGTGTACGAAGCGATCCGGCGACGACGAGACGTTCGCGCCGAGTTCTCGGGAGAGATTGTCCCGGACGAAACTCTGATGCGAATTCTCGACGCCGCCCATCGCGCGCCGAGCGTGGGAAACACGCAGCCGTGGGATTTTGTCGTTGTTCGTAATCCGGAGACGCTCAACACCTTCGCGGCGCACGTCGCCGATGCCCGGCTGAATTTCGCGCAGTCTTTGCCCGAGGATCGCCGCTCGACGTTCGACCCCATCAAGATCGAGGGAATCGCCGAGAGTGGTACCGGCATCGTCGTCACTTACGACCCGTCGCGCGGTGGCCCGAACATCCTCGGCCGTCATACCGTCGACGACACCGGACTGTTCTCGGCGGTACTCGCAATTCAGAATTTGTGGCTCGCCGCGGTAGCCGAGGAGATCGGCATCGGCTGGGTCTCGTTCTACGACGAGAAGTACCTCACCGAACTCATGGGAATTCCCTCACCTGTTCGCCCCATCGCCTGGCTCTGTGTCGGGAAGGTGACTGAATTCCAACAGGTTCCGGATCTCGAGCGCTACGGATGGCGACAGCGCCGGCCATTGGCCGACGCTGTCCACTACGAAACCTATTGAGTTGTACCGGGTGGCCTAGCGTGCGGGACGACCTAGCGCGTGGGACGGCCACCGGTGGAGCCTGCGGTGCGAGCCCCGCCGCCGGTGCGGGGACGGCGAGCGCCGCCGCCGGCATGTTCCTGACGGGCAGCGCCGCCGGTGCGTGCACCGCGTGACTGACCGCCCTGTCCGGAGCGAGCTTGACCTGAACGTGCTGCGCCGCCGCGTCCACCCTGGCCGGCGGGGCGCTGTCCGCGTCCGCCGTTCGGCTGGGCCGGAGCATTCGGAGCCGGAGTGACGTGCGGTGCGATGTCGCCGACCAACTTGACGACGTGCTCGGAGTTGGCCGTCGAACGAACCGGCGTCACCTTGATGGCTGCCTTACGCATGAGGATCGAGAGATCCTTACGCTGCTCGGGCAAGACCACTGTGACCACGTCGCCGGCGCTGCCTGCGCGAGCGGTGCGACCACTGCGGTGCAGGTAAGCCTTGTGCTCGGCCGGGGGATCGACGTGAACGACCAACTCGACATCGTCGACGTGGACGCCGCGTGCTGCGACGTCGGTGGCGACGAGGACGCGCGCTTCACCGGCGGAGAATGCCGCCAGGTTACGGTCGCGAGCGGCCTGTGAGAGGTTGCCGTGCAGGTCGACGGACGGGATGCCCGACTCGGTGAGCTGGCGAGCCAACTTACGAGCCTGGTGCTTGGTGCGCATGAACAGGATGCGACGACCGGTACCGGAAGCGAGCTTCTCGACCAGAGCCTTCTTGGCTTCGACGCCGTCGACGTCGAACACGTGGTGCGTCATCGCGGCGACGGGGGAGTTGGCCTCGTCGACCGAATGCATGACCTCGTTCTTGAGGAAACGCTTGACGAGCTTGTCGACGCCGTTGTCGAGCGTTGCCGAGAACAGCAGGCGCTGCCCGTCCTGCGGCGTGGACGAGAGGATGCGGGTGACGACGGGCAGGAAGCCGAGGTCGGCCATGTGGTCGGCCTCGTCCAGCACGGTGATCTCGACGGCGTCGAGGCTGACGAACTTCTGCTTCATGAGGTCTTCGAGGCGACCGGGGCAGGCGACGACGATGTCGACGCCGGCCTTCAGAGCCTGAACCTGACGGTGCTGCGAGACGCCGCCGAAGATCGTGGTCACGCGCAAGTCGTATGCGGCGGCCAACGGTTCGAGGGTTGCGGTGATCTGGGTGGCGAGCTCACGCGTGGGTGCGAGCACCAGGCCGAGTGGTCGACCCGGGCGACGCTTGCCGCCGGACAGTTCGCCGGCGAGGCGAGAGACCATGGGGATGGAGAACGCGAGGGTCTTTCCGCTTCCGGTCTTTCCGCGGCCCAGTACGTCGCGACCCGAGAGAGTGTCGGGGAGGGTATCGATCTGGATCGGGAACGGAGAAGTGATTCCGCCGTCTTCGAGAGCTTTCACCAGCGGTGCGCGCACACCGAGGGCTGCGAAGGTGGTAGCGGGCGTAGAGATGTCAGACAAGTGTATTCAGAGCCTTTCGGGCACGTGTTCGTGCCCGGATGCCGACACGGGAATTAACCGGTCGAGCAATCAAGCACAGTGGTGGCGGCGCTGCCGGTCGGCAGGCTTCTTCGCCGTAAGAAGAGCGGGTGCATTGAGCACTCAGCAAGAAATTTTGCGTTCTACGACGCTGGATGCCCGATTTCGGACACCTAGTGATCGCAACTCTACCTTCCCTGAGCGTTCGACCTACAACCCGACCCATTCGGAGACGCCGTTCGCGAAGTGTTGCCGCTTCCAGATCGGTACCTCGTGCTTGATGCGCTCGACAAGTTCGGCGCACGCGGCAAACGCCTCCGCGCGGTGTGGCGCAGCGACGGCGGCGACCAGTGCGAGGTCGCCGATCTCGAGATGCCCGACGCGATGAATCGCGGCAACCGGTAGGCCGGTTGAGGCTGCAACCTCTTGACAGCACGTATGGAGGAAGCGTTCAGCATCCGGGTGTGCTTGGTACTCCAACGCTGAAACCGCTTGACCTCCATCGTGATTGCGCACCGTCCCGGTGAAAACCACAACAGCACCGTTCTTCGGACCGGCAACGGCGGCGTCGACGGTGTCTGCGTGAATCGGTTGTTCGGAGATCCGAGCCAGTAGCTCACTCATCGTGTGCTCCTCCGCCTGCGACCTGCGCGAGCAGGTGATCGATAATGGGTTCGAGGACGGTGAGACCGTCCTTCACTCCGCCGGGAGAACCCGGAAGATTGACGATGACCGTCGTACCTGTGAGACCTGCCACACCACGGCTCAGTGATGCGTGTGGGGTCTTCTCGAGGCCCTTGGTTCGGATCGCTTCTGCGACCCCGGGCAACTCACGGGTCAAGACTGCCCGGGTAGCTTCCGGGGTGGCATCCGTGGGGGAAGCGCCGGTGCCGCCGGTACTGATGACGAGCGACGGGGAGCCCTCCTTGGCGTCCGATATGCCCGCCGCGATGTCTGCGTCGGCGTACACGAGCGGTCCACGCACCTCGAAGTCTCGCTCGCGTAGCCAGGCCGCGATCGTCGGCCCGGTGGTGTCGGGTCTGGTTCCCTTGGCGCCGCCGGTGGAAGCGACGAGGACGGTCGCGGACCGTGCCGAGGTGAAGTCGTGCGCCGGAGAAGCCGGGGCCCCCTGAGCGTCGCGGGTCCAATGTCCGTGTTTACCACCGTCTTTGGTGAGCAGACGCACACCGTTCATGGTGGCTCCGGGATCGACCGCTTTGACCATGTCATGCAAGGTCAGGCCGGCTACCGCGACGGCGGTGAGCGCTTCCATCTCGACGCCGGTCTGTCCGCGAGTCTTTGCCGTCGCTTCGACGGTGATCGAGGTTTCGGTGAATCCGAATTCCACCTTGACCGACGAAAGTGCGAGTTGATGACACAGCGGAATCAGCTCGGACGTCTTCTTGGCGCCGGCGATTCCGGCGATGCGCGCGGTGGTGAGGACATCGGCTTTGGGCATGCCGTCGGCGCGGACGAGGCGAATTACCTCGGCGGTCGTGACGAGTTCACCGGCAGCGACGGCGATGCGCGTCGTCTCGGCCTTGGCGCTGACGTCGACCATGCGCGCGCGGCCTTCGCTGTCGACGTGTGTCAATTCGGTCATGAGTGTCCTTTGAATCAGATCGAGGTAGTCGAGAGGGGAATCACATCGACGAGATCGCCCGCGCCGAGTTCGGTCACGGCGGCAGGGATGTCGATCAGGACGTCGGCCCACGCCATGGCTGCAACGAGGTGCGATCCGGGTCCGGCAACGAGTTCGATACCGTCCGCAGTTCTGCGCGCCCGCAGGAACTGCCGCTTGCCATCCACGGAACGCAGCGGTGCAGTCAACGGCATTCGCTCGCGCGGGATCTCTGGCAGGCCCGCCGCGCGGCGCAGCTCCCTGCGTGCGAAGACCTCGAACGAGACCATCGTGCTGACCGGGTTGCCCGGGAAGCTCAGTACGGGCACTTCGTTCACCACGGCGGTGCCTTGTGGGCCACCTGGTTGCATTGCGACGTGGCCGAATTGCGCGCCCAAGGGTGTGAGGGTTTCCTTCACCACTTCGAAGTCGCCCATCGATACTCCGCCGGAGGTGAAAACCAGATCGGCGACCGAGGTTGCGTACGAGAGCAATTCGCGGAATTCCACCGGATCGTCACTGCTTCGAGCGACGGATACGACATCGGCACCGTTGGCTTCGGCCAATGTTGCCAAAGCTGCACCGTTGGAATCGTAGATCTCACCGGGTTCGAGAGTTGTTCCGGCACTCTTGAGTTCGGCGCCCGTCGTGATGACGGCGACCCGTGGCCTCGTGTACGTGTCGAGTGAGGCCAACCCGACGGCGCTCAGCGCAGCGATATGGCGAGGTTCCAAGTGCGTTCCCGCCGTGACCAGTAGCATTCCGGCAGTGATGTCACTGCCACGTTCGCGAACGAATTCGCCTACAGACCTGCCCCGTTCGATGGTGACGACGTGTTCGGTGACGCCCGTAGTGTCCTCGACGGGAACGACGGCGTCGGCACCCTCGGGGAGCGGCGCACCGGTCATGATGCGAAATGCCGATCCTGGAAGGTGTTTCGGTGGTTTTCCGCTACCGGCGGCGATCACACCTCGAACCGTCAGCGTGGTGGGAACCGAGGCCACCGAGGCGGCGTCGACTGCGTACCCGTCCATCTGTGAGTTGCGAAAGAGTGGGAGGTCCACGGGCGATGAGATGTCCGAGCAAGTTATGCGCCCCAACGCTTCTGCCGTCGGCACTGCCGTCGGAGAGAGGGTGTGCAGGCCCGAGAGCAATTCGGAGATGTGCGACGCGTGTTCCTCGACCGAACGCGCGCTCATGACAGTAACCTCGACAACCTCGACATGTTTTGATCCTAGGCGGTGTGGTCCGTCCGACACACCGAGTACGGCTTTCGGTCATACTGGAGCAATACGGAAGTTGGTGAAGTGATGACAGTGGTGTCGATGGGAATTCCCACCGTGCGGTTTGACGCTGCCTCCACCGCCGGTCGTCCTGAGACGGATCTCCTGGTCGACAGGTTCGGGCGTGTTGCGAGAGATCTGCGAGTCTCGATCACCGAGAAGTGTTCACTTCGTTGCACGTATTGCATGCCGGAAGAGGGCCTGCCGGCCATCGCGGCGGAAGATCTTCTGAGTCCCGACGAGATCATTCGAGTGGTCGGAATCGGCGTCGAGCGAGTCGGTATTCGTGAAGTGAGATTCACCGGCGGGGAACCGCTGATGCGCAGCGACCTCGAAAGAATCATCGGTGGGTGCGCAGCTCGCGTGCCGGGTATTCCACTTTCCATGACTACCAATGCTGTTGGGCTCGAACATCGTGCGGCGAAGTTGGCCGCAGCGGGTTTGACTCGCATCAATGTTTCCCTGGATTCAGTTGATCGCGCCCATTTCGCTGAATTGACACGTAGAGACAGGTTGCCATCAGTTCTCGCGGGAATTCGAGCGGCTGCGGCAGCCGGGCTCGCGCCACTGAAGATCAATGCGGTGCTGATGCGTGAAACACTCCACGGCGCGGCGGATCTTTTGCAGTGGTGCCTCGATGCCGGCGTCGAATTGCGGTTCATCGAACAAATGCCTCTCGATGCAGACCATGCTTGGGCGCGCGAGAACATGGTGACTGCGGCTGAATTGCTGTCGGTATTGAGTGACCGTTTCGAATTGGCCGCAATCGGTCGCGAAGACCCGTCGGCTCCTGCTGAAGAATGGCGTGTCAACGGAACTGAAATGACGGTGGGGATCATCGCTTCGGTGACGCGCTCGTTCTGCAGTGATTGCGATCGGACGCGAATGACAGCAGAGGGAACAATTCGGTCATGTTTGTTCAGTGACCGTGAAGTTGATCTGCGCGCGGCGCTCAGATCGGGAGCAAGTGACGACGAACTTGCGGATTTGTGGCGCGGTGCGATGTGGAACAAATGGGCAGGGCACGGCATCAACGCCGCGGACTTCGTTCCGCCGGAAAGAAGCATGGGAGCGATTGGTGGCTGATTCGCAGTCGATCTCGGTTCGATACTTTGCTGCTGCAGCGGATGTATCCGGTTGCCGTAGCGAGGTAGTCGCCCTCTCGCCTGGCACCACACTTGCCGAGTTGGTGGCAGTGTTGGTCGGGCGATACGGGCCGGAGATGGAGCGAGTGCTGTCGGTCTCGGCTTTCCTCGTCGGTGACGAGTTGACCCGCGACGTCTCTCGGACCTCCGGTAGTGCTGTCGATATTCTTCCGCCTTTCGCCGGAGGCTAGTCCGGGGATTGTCGACGTAGTTATTTGTCGGCTGCCGAACTATTGTCAAATTTCGGTGGCCTGGCTCAAATAGGTCGATCTTGATCACTCAGTTCAAGTGGCGTCTATCTCCATTTTCTCCACTCTTGGTCAATTGTCCAGAAGTGGTCGTTTTGTTTTATTCTCCTAATTTTTGGGGGAGTAAGTTCACACTTTGTCGATTAATTCCACCCGACGTATCGGCGTCGTCGTAGTGCTCCTCGGAGCAGCTGCACTCACGGCTCCGGCATTCGCAACTGCGCTTCCCTCCACCGGTTAGCTCGGCTCTTCTGCACCGGAAGCCTCGTGCTCGACCCTGTCCACCGAAGCGGCGCCGAACGAATGGGGTCCCCGGACGCGACGCCGACGGCTGACGGCGGCGTTCACGCGGATCTCCAGAAGGGCGTGTGGTGGAGCACTCAGAACATCGACGGCGCCAAGAACGCGTGTCAGTGCCTTTGGCGGACATCGTCGCCGCGAACCCGAAAGCGGTAGTCGACCACTACGGCGTCAGCGTCGGGACCGGCTCCGCTGCAACCTCGACGCTGGTCGATGCGGTGCATTTCAACGGATGCACCACCAACTTCGCAAAGAAGGATTCGGCCTCGGGAACGGGTTCGCTGGGCAACATCTTCGGCAGCTAGTCGCTGGTAAGAGCTACTTCCACCAGTCATCCAGGGGGGTGACCGGCACCGTGCGCTTGTGACGAGTACTGGTGAACATCTTCTCGAGCTTTTCGGCTACCTCGGAGGAAACGTCCTTTCCTTCGAGGTAGTCGTCTATCTGTGAGTACGTGACGCCGAGGGCAACTTCGTCGGGTAGCGCGGGCCGGTCGTCCTCGAGGTCGGCGGTCGGAACCTTGCGCCACGTGCTCTCCGGTGCGCCCAATTCCTGCAGGAGCGCAGCGCCCTGACGTTTGCTCAGGCCGGTGAGCGGCGTGATGTCGACTCCACCGTCGCCGAATTTCGTGAAGAAGCCGGTGATCGCTTCCGCGGCATGGTCGGTACCGATCACCAGATAGCCGAGCTGCCCGGCAATCGCATACTGAATGACCATTCGTTCGCGCGCTTTGATGTTGCCTCGGACGAAGTCGCGCAGTTCGCCGTTCCCCAACGCCTCGGAGGCCTCGCGGGCTGTGGCGTCGGCGCCCGGCTTGACGTTGACCGTGAGCGAGCGGTCCGGCTTGATGAAGCCGAGTGCAATCTGCGCATCGGATTCGTCGGCTTGTGCGCCATAGGGGAGTCGAACAGCGACGAACTCGGCGTCGTGGCCTTCTTCGCGAAGTTCAGTGACGGCGCGTTGGGCGAGAGCCCCGGCGAGCGTGCTGTCCTGACCGCCGCTGATTCCCAGAACGAAACCTGTGGCGGGGGTCGAGCGCACGTAGTCCTTCAGGAACTGGACTCGCGCGCGAACCTCCGCTGCGGCGTCGATTGTCGGCTTTGTGCCGAGTTCTTCGATGATGCTTTCACGCAGTGTGGCCATGAATGGACTCTAGCGATGTGAGCAGGCGCGTGCAGTGCACCCGCAACCTGGGCGGTACGGTCGCGCACATGAGTTTGAACAACGTTCTGGTGGTCAGCGCGACGAAGTCGGAAGCGGCCTATGTGCCGCAAGGATACGAACTGCTGATCACGGGGATTGGAAAGGTCAGTGCGGCAACAGCAGTCGCCTCTGCTCTCGCGCGGTACGAGCGGGAAAATCTGCCGCTGGTCGTCAACATCGGGACCGCCGGCGCGCTGCACGCGCACCACGGCGGCCTGTTCGTTCCCGGCGTCGTCATCAACCACGACATCAGTAGCACCGCGATCCGAGCGCTGGAGCACGACGTCGCGGACCGTTTGGTACTCGCCGGCGGCGACGACTCGGTGTTGGCGACCGGCGACGCATTCATCGCCGACTCTGCGACCCGGGACGCTCTCGCTCAGCGAGCCGATCTGGTCGACATGGAGGGGTTTGCCATCGCATTTGCCGCGCAGGCTGCGGGTGCTACCTGCCGCCTCGTCAAACATGTCAGCGATCACGCGGACGACTCGGCCTTGGACTGGCCCGCGATGATCGATGCCAGCGCCCGCGAGTTGGGGCGCTGGCTGTTCGACAACGTCTGATCGAGCCTGCATTGTCTGATCAAGCCTGCGCAGTCAGTATCAATCCGGTGTTGTCGGGCTTGCGCAGGGTCAGCGTGTCGGCGTCGACGGTGTAGCTCACTTCGCCGTCGAGTACCGCCAGGATCTGACGCTCGATGTCCATGTTCTCCTCGGGGCAGGCCATGCGCGTGGTTGCCATCGGCGTGAACGTGACGGCGGTGTCGGATACCTGGGCGCTTCCGGTCATTCGGTTGCATCCGGTGGTCCCGCTGACCGAACCGTCTGCGGCAATCGTGAGTTCGGGAGCTGACGTCTCCAGAGCCAGGCTTGTACTGATCGCGTCGGGGCTGATGAGTGACGTGACGGTCCACGTCGTGCCCTGGAGCACTCGATCCGGTGTGACGATCTTCTTGTCCTGCAGGGTCACGGTGGCATCGTCCGATGTCAGGGTGAGGGTGTCGCCGTCGACGCTCCACGTCGGCGCGGAGGACAGCAATGTTGTTGTCCAGGCGTCGGATTCGGCGATACTGGGAGGGCAGCCCATCATGGTCGACGCCATGGTGCCGGTGGTCAGTTTGCCGTCGGTGAACTCGACCGAGCCGTTTGCCGTGTTGCATCCGGCGCTCGCGGACACTCGACCGGCTTGGCTGAAATCGAGAGTCAGCGGTCCGCCGCCGGGAATTTGTGTTCCGTCGACGGAGGTCGAGATGAAGACGCGGCCGGAGGGGTCCGTCTTGTCCTCGGGGGAGTCGGACGAAGCGGAGCAACCGCTTACCGCGGCGATGGTCAGGAGGCCGATGACGGCAGCTGCGATGCGCATGGGCTCACATTAAGTGGTGGGACGGATCTGGGGAGTCAACATCGAGTAACGCGTCGGGCAAGGTCTTCCCAGCCGGCCGCCAGGCGCTCGGTGGTCATCCCGAGATCGCGTACCTGATGAAGGACAAGCGACGCTTCGAGTGGTGCCAGCAGCGCCGAAGCGAGTAGATCCAGGTCGCCCTCGACGCCGGCTCCTCGAAGGAGTCCGATGACGTGAGCGATGCCGAGTGCTCGGGCCGGACCGCCGAAGCGGTATTCGGGGGCATTCTCGGCGGCGCGGAGAACTTCGCCCTGTACTTCCACCATGGCGATCCGGGCGCGGCCGAACGCGATGAGGCGCTCGATCGGCGGCGCGCCCGGACCCAACGGTGGCGGGCCGAACATGAATGCCTGCTGCAGTTCTCGCTCAGTGTGATCGAGCAGTGCCTGCATCAGTCCCGATCGATTGCCGAAGCGCCGAAAAACTGTGCCCTTGCCCACACCGGCTCGGCATGCGACGGCATCCATCGTCACCGCGTCGACACCTCGCTCGGCGACGAGGAGGGCTGCTGCGTCGAGCAGAAGTACGCGGTTACGTGCTGCGTCACCGCGCTCGACCGGCGCGGCGCCGATCTGGGGGAGGGGGATTGCGCTCACGGGATCAGGTTACAGGGCCGGGGAATGTAAGTGGACCGCGGTCCGTTTAGTTGATATAACTTTCAACCGGAGCCACCAACCGCACCACTCTCGAAGGAATCTCGTTATGTCACAGACCAATGTTCTCGTTCTCGTCGGCAGCTTGCGCGCCGGATCCGTCAATCGCCAGCTTGCCGAGACAGCTGTGTCCGCCGCACCCGAGGGCGCCACGCTGACGGTCTTCGAAGGCCTCGCTGACGTCCCCTTCTACAACGAAGACATCGACGTCGAGGGTGCTTCCATTCCCGCTGTCGACGCGCTGCGCTCCGCTGCGAGCAACGCGGACGCGTTCCTGCTCGTCACCCCCGAGTACAACGGCACCATCCCCGCCGTTCTGAAGAACGCCATCGACTGGATCTCGCGTCCGTACGGCGTCGGCGCAGTCAAGGACAAGGCTGTCGCGGTCATCAGCGCTTCGCCCAGCGGCAACGGCGCCAAGTGGGCACACGAAGACACCACCAAGGCAGTCGGCATCGCCGGTGGCAAGGTTGTCGAGGACACGGCATTGAGCATCGGCGGAACCGGCGCACTGTTCGGTGAGCTGCACCCGCGCGAGAACGCAGAGGTGCTCGCTCAGGTCTCCAAGGTCGTCTCCGACCTCGTCGACGCCAGTAAGCAGCTCGTCAACGCTTGATCCGTTTCACGGCTGAGGGTCATGCCGAAAGGCGTGGCCCTCAGCCGTATGTGCACTAAAGGCCCTTCCGTACTAGAGCCCTTCGCGTTCCATTGCGTCGTCGACGGCGTCTCGCACCGACTCGAAATCCTTGCCCGCCATCATCGCTTCGCTCATCGCGGCATCGATACGGTCGGCGACGACGGCGTACCGACGCTCCCAGTTCTCCTTGTCCTCCCGCCAGTAACCCATCACGTGCATGCGGGTTGCCGGGATTTCCGATGTTCGACGCAGATGGGCGCGGATGCGTCTGGCGGTCGCGGCCTCGACTGCGCACCAGATAAAGCCCTCGCCGGAAGGCAGGGGAACGCCGGCCAATTCGGCGAGCAGTGAGTCTGCTTCGTCGATCCATCGGTAGTGAGCGTCGGCGCGTGTCGTGAACGTCTGCTGTTCGCTCGGCGCGGGCACCTGTGCAATGACGTGGATCGGTAGACCGTCGGGTGCTTCTTCCAAGATCCGCCCGATCGCAGGCAGTGCGGCGTGATCGGCGACGAGTAGCAGCCAGTCGCACTCTGTCGGCGGCGTGAACCACCCGCTCGCAGTCGAGAGATGGACGGTCTCGCCCGGTTGCGCATTCTCGGCCCAGAGTGCCGCGCCGCCGTGGCCGTGGAGAACGAAGTCGATCACCAGTTCGTTCTTCGACGGCTGCCAGCGCCGGACCGTGTAACTGCGGGCGTGAGGGGGATCGAGAGGGAATCTGACGAGCACTCGTTCGTCGGGGCTCCCGCTCGTCTCGAAGTCGCTCAGGCCGGTGCCGCCGAAGGTGATTCTGCGCATCAGCGGTGTCACCTGCTGCGTTCTCGTCACGGTTGCCTGGTGGCGCGGTGCTTCGTCCCTGGGGGGTGTTTCCACGACGCTCATGGTAGGTCCGGGACGCGGCTCCGAAAGGCCGGCGAGCACAAAAAGTAAATGTGACGGGCAACACGCCGACGCGCCGGGAAATGAGGGCGCTGAACTGGGGCGACCTGGGAATTCCAACGATGTGACTCACAACATCTCGCGTTATGTGTTTCTGTCGGCCACTAGGTGTAGTGTCTTGAGCACTGAGAGACCACAACGCGGAACGCCTTGAGCGAGACTCCGGCAATCGGTCGAATCGGTGCTGAACATCACTACATCGGCCTTTGTTGGCTAAGCGAAAGAGGGACTCTCATGAGCATCACCGTCTACACCAAGCCCGCTTGCGTTCAGTGCAATGCCACCTACCGCGCCCTCGACAAGGCCGGTCTCGAATACAACATCATCGACATCACCGAGGATGCCGAAGCCCGCGACTACGTCATGGCTCTCGGGTACCTCCAGGCGCCCATCGTGGTTGCCGGTGAAGATCACTGGTCGGGCTTCCGTCCCGATCGCATCAAGACCCTGACCGTCGCTGCTTGAAGCGCCGCAGTGTCGGCGGTGGAGACCTCCGCCGACACATCTGAGTAGTTCCGGGCACCGTACAAGAAAATGGTGACAACCGATGACTTCGCTGGTCTATTTTTCCAGCGTGTCGGAGAACACCCACCGATTCGTTCAACGTCTCGGCCTGCCTGCGACACGTATACCCATCCATGACCGTGACGGCTCATTTCGCGTAGACGAGCCCTATGTGCTGATTCTGCCCACCTATGGTGGCGGGGCCACCGTGACAGGGCGCGACACCAGCTATGTGCCGAAGCCGGTCATTCGTTTTTTGAACAATCCACACAACAGGTCGTTGATCAGAGCAGTGATCGCGGCGGGAAACACCAATTTCGGTGAGTCCTTTTGCTATGCAGGAAACATCATTTCCCAGAAATGCCACGTTCCTTTTCTGTACCGGTTCGAACTCATGGGCACTGCCGAAGACGTCGACCGAGTACGAGAAGGCTTGGGGGAGTTCTGGAATCATCTCGAAACAGAGAAGGAGCACGGGCAGTGGCGCCAACCATCACTGACACGATCGCGGCAGGAAGCGTAGAGCGTGATGCACGCGGCGGCGATTCCACCAACGGTCTCGACTACCACGCACTCAATGCCATGCTCAACCTGTACGGCGCCAACGGTGAGATCCAGTTCGAGATGGATGTCGCTGCAGCCCGTCAGTACTTCTTGCAGCACGTCAACCAGAACACCGTGTTCTTCCACAATCTGGACGAGAAGCTGGACTACCTCGTCGAGGAAAACTACTACGAGCCAGAGGTTCTCGATCAGTACTCACGTACTTTCGTGAAGTTCCTGATCGATCACGCGTACGCCAAGAAGTTCCGCTTCCCGACGTTCCTGGGTGCATTCAAGTACTACACCTCCTACACGCTCAAGACCTTCGACGGTAAGCGCTACCTCGAGCGTTTCGAAGATCGTGTCTGCATGGTTGCGCTCACCCTGGCCGCAGGCAACGAAGACCTGGCCGTCGAACTCGTCGACGAGATCATCGCCGGACGCTTCCAGCCCGCCACCCCGACGTTCCTGAACTCGGGCAAGAAGCAGCGCGGTGAGCCCGTGTCCTGCTTCCTGCTTCGTATCGAAGACAACATGGAGTCCATCGGTCGCTCCATCAACTCGGCACTGCAGCTGTCCAAGCGCGGTGGCGGTGTTGCCTTGCTGCTCACCAACGTTCGTGAGCACGGCGCCCCGATCAAGAAGATCGAGAACCAGAGTTCGGGTGTCATCCCGATCATGAAGCTTCTCGAGGACTCGTTCTCCTACGCCAACCAGTTGGGTGCGCGTCAGGGCGCCGGCGCCGTGTACCTGCATGCGCACCACCCCGACATCTACCGCTTCCTCGACACCAAGCGTGAGAACGCCGACGAGAAGATCCGCATCAAGACGCTCTCTCTCGGCGTCGTGATCCCGGACATCACGTTCGAACTGGCGAAGAAGAACGAGGACATGTACCTGTTCTCGCCGTACGACGTCGAGCGCATCTACGGAGTTCCGTTCTCCGACATCAACGTCTCCGAGAAGTACTACGAGATGGTCGACGACAAGCGAATTCGCAAGTCCAAGATCAAGGCTCGCGAGTTCTTCCAGACCGTCGCCGAATTGCAGTTCGAATCGGGCTACCCCTACATCATGTTCGAGGACACGGTGAACCGGGCAAACCCGATCGAAGGCAAGATCACGCACTCGAACCTGTGCTCGGAGATCCTGCAGGTTTCGACGCCTTCACTGTTCAACGACGACCTGTCCTACTCGAAGGTCGGCAAGGACATCTCCTGCAACCTGGGTTCGCTGAACATCGCGAAGACCATGGACTCGCCCGACTTCGCCAAGACCATCGAAGTGTCGATCCGCGGTTTGACGGCAGTGTCCGATCAGACGCACATCTACTCGGTGCCGTCGATCGAGCAGGGCAACAACGACTCTCACGCCATCGGCCTCGGTCAGATGAACCTGCACGGATACCTCGCTCGTGAGCGGATCTTCTACGGCAGCGAAGAAGGCATCGACTTCACGAACATCTACTTCTACACCGTGCTCTTCCATGCGTTGCGTGCGTCGAACAAGATCGCCATCGAGCGCGGCTCGTACTTCAAGGGTTTCCCGGAGTCGAAGTACGCCTCGGGTGAATTCTTCGACAAGTACACCGACCAGGTCTGGGAGCCTGCAACCGACAAGGTTCGCGGACTCTTCGCCGATGCGAAGCTGCACATCCCCACCCAGGACGACTGGCGTGAGCTGAAGGCTTCGGTTCAGAAGCACGGTATCTACAACCAGAACCTTCAGGCCGTCCCGCCGACCGGCTCGATCTCGTACATCAACTACTCCACCAGCTCCATCCACCCGGTGGCGTCGAAGATCGAGATCCGCAAGGAAGGCAAGATCGGTCGCGTCTACTACCCGGCGCCCTACCTGACCAACGACAACCTGGAGTACTACCAGGATGCCTACGAAATCGGGTACGAGAAGATCGTCGACACCTATGCTGCCGCAACGCAACACGTCGACCAGGGCCTGTCGCTGACGCTGTTCTTCAAGGACACCGCCACCACCCGCGACATCAACAAGGCGCAGATCTACGCGTGGCGTAAGGGCATCAAGACGCTGTACTACATCCGTCTGCGTCAGATGGCACTCGAAGGCACCGAGGTTGAGGGCTGCGTTTCCTGCATGCTGTAAAGGGCTCCGCCCCCGTGCGCCTTTTCGGTAGTGACTGCTACCGAAAAGGCGCACAGGGGAATCAGGCCGGCGGGCGGCCTGGACCGTGCATCTTGCCGGCATTCTTCGGCATACGACCGTGCTCGGTGAGTGCGCGCCTAAGAAGAAACTCGATCTGGGCGTTGGTGCTTCGGAGATCGTCGGCGGCCCAGCGGGCGAGGGCGTCGTGCACCGCTGGGTCCAACCGAAGAAGGATCTTCTTACGCTCGGATCTCGGAGCTGGATCCGTGGCCATGTGGCCTTTCCTTTACTGGTAGAGCGAACCGGTGTTCAGCACCGGTTGTGCGTCGCGGTCGCCGCACAGCACGACCAGAAGGTTACTGATCATCGTGGCCTTGCGTTCCTCGTCGAGTTCGATGACGTGCTTTTCCTCGAGCTGCTTGAGTGCCATGTCGACCATGGACACCGCACCTTCGACGATCTGCTGACGGGCGGCGATCACAGCTCCCGCCTGCTGGCGCCGAAGCATCGCGCTGGCGATCTCCGGTGCATACGAGAGCCGATTGATGCGCGTCTCGATCACTTCGACACCTGCCGCCCGTACGCGGGCGTGAACCTCCTCCGACAAGGTAGTCGTGATGATATCGGCGTTCTCGCGCAACGAGACTCGGCCTTCGGCGTCGTACGGGTAGCTGCCGGCGATATGGCGGACGGCCGCTTCAGTCTGCACCGAGACGAACTCCTCGTAGTCGTCCACCTGGAACGAGGCGAGCGCTGTGTCGGCCACCTGCCAGACGACCACCGCCGAGATCTCGATGGGATTGCCGTCGGCGTCGTTCACCTTCGCCTGACCGGTCTCGTGGTTTCGGATACGCGTCGAGATCGATCGACGGACAGTCAGCGGATTTGTCCATCGCAGTCCCGGCGTGCGCAGGGTGCCGCTGTACGAGCTTCCCAGGAGTTGCAGAACTCGGGCTTGATTCGGTTGCACCAAGGTCAGGCCCATCAGCAGGGGGAGTGACGCGATGAACAGCACCACTCCGACCGGAATCAGGGCGAAGAGTCCCAGAACTCCGCCAACGACGGACAGTGCGATTCCGGCCAGGAAGAGAAGTAACCCGCCGAGGAGCATCCAGCTGCCGGACAGGTCCCAGCCTGGGCGTTCGGCGATCGTTGTGGTGGCGACACCGGTCGGTTTCTCGGCCACGGTAGGGGTGCTGGTCATGTGAGACTCGCTTTCCATCGGTAAGTGATATTTAATTGATATCACATTGTTTATGCTTGTGGAGGGGCGCGTGCGACACATATTGTTGTGTTGGCATCGTGGACCCGGCACAACGGGTAGTGTTCAGGCAAGCCAACATTCGGCAGTATCTCTCTCGCTAGGTAGGAATTATGGTCAAGCTGGTCAGTCGCGTTTCCGCCATCAACTGGAACCGCGTCCAGGACGAGAAGGACGCCGAGGTGTGGGATCGCCTCGTCAGCAATTTCTGGCTGCCCGAAAAGGTGCCGGTCTCCAACGACATCCCGTCCTGGGGAACGCTGACCGCTCAGGAGAAGCAGCTCACGATGCGTGTCTTCACGGGTCTGACGTTGCTCGACACCATTCAGGGAACCGTCGGCGCAGTCAGCCTCATCCCGGACGCGATTACCCCCCACGAAGAAGCGGTCTACACCAACATTGCCTTCATGGAATCGGTGCACGCCAAGAGCTACAGCTCGATCTTCTCGACGCTGTGCTCCACCCCGGACATCGACGACGCGTTCCGCTGGTCGGAGGAGAACCCCAACTTGCAGCGCAAGGCGCAGATCGTTCTCGACTACTACAACGGCGAGTCCCCGCTCAAGCGCAAGGTCGCCTCGACGCTCCTCGAAAGCTTCCTCTTCTACTCCGGCTTCTACCTGCCGATGTACTGGTCCTCGCGAGCCAAGCTCACCAACACCGCAGACCTCATCCGCCTCATCATCCGCGACGAGGCCGTGCACGGGTACTACATCGGCTACAAGTACCAGAAGGGCCTCGAACAGCTCACCGAGGCCGAGCGTGAAGAGCTCAAGAACTACACGTTCGAGTTGCTCTTCGAGCTCTACGAGAACGAGGTCGACTACACCCAGGACCTTTACGACGGTGTCGGCCTGACCGAGGATGTCAAGAAGTTCCTGCGCTACAACGCCAACAAGGCGCTCAACAACCTTGGCTACGAAGGCCTCTTCCCGAAGGACGAGACGGACGTCAATCCGGCTATCCTGTCGGCACTTTCACCGAATGCGGACGAGAATCACGACTTCTTTTCCGGCTCGGGAAGCTCCTACGTCATCGGCAAGGCCGTCAACACCGAAGACGACGACTGGGACTTCTAGAGCGACCGCCTTACACGCCGAAGCCCGACTCCTGCACACGCGGGAATCGGGCTTAGGTCATGCATGGGGGAGTGGACTAGCGCTGAAACCACGCTTCCGGCTTGTCCAGCAACGCTTTTGCGAGGCGCAGACGCGAGGTTTCCGTCATGTCCGACGGCAATTCGCTCGGCGCGAACCACGCGACCTCGAGGTTTTCGTCGTCCGCCACGTGTGCATCTCCGCCGGTCCACCTGGCCAGGAAGCACACGTCGAGGTACTGAGTCACATCACCATTGGGGTACGTAATGGGCTCTGTGACATCGACACTCGTGATCCGAACCAATTCGGCGTCGACGCCGGTTTCTTCTTTCGCCTCCCGCACCGCCGCCGCAGACGGTTCCTCCCCAGGCTCGAGGACGCCGGACACAACGGCCCACTGGCCGTTGTCGGCGCGGCGGGTGAGCAGGATCCGGCCTTCGTCGTCGCGGATCACGACGCTCACTCCGGACAGCCAGAGCGGCGCATGACCGACCTTCTCGCGCAGTGCGACAATGAATTCGGGGATCGGCATGATCAGAACCCGAACATCACAGTTGTGGCGTGCCGCCTCGAAGGTGGGAGTAGTCGTTCGTTCCGGTCAGCTCGCATATCCGTTCAAGGTTCCCTTCAAGTCCGCCAGTACGGCCCGGGCGGCGGTCATCCCGTTTCCGTTCCAGATGTCGTCTTCCGCTACGAACACACGCCGGTCGGTGGCGGCGGCGAGGTCCTGCCACTGGTCGCTCTTCATGATCTCGGTGCCGTAGGTCCGACCGTTCGGCCCGTCGAAGAGCACGTAGATCAAGTCACCTTCGGCGGCGCTGAGATCGTCGGCCGGAATCGGTGACGTGGTCGCATCGGTCAATCGCTGTGCCGGTGGGCGCCGGACTCCCACGTCGCTGAGGATCTGTCCGGCGAAGGACGCGGGACCCTCGATCTGCAGGTCCTTCGAACCGAACCGAACCACTGATGCCTGCGTTTGTGATGCATTCAATGCGTCGCCGAGTTGCACGACGTCCTGCTGGTATCGATCGAGCTCTGTCGCCGCCGCCGACGAGCGGCCCAGTGCCTGACCGGCGAGCGCGAACTGTGCTTTCCAGTACACGGGATCGGACCCGGCGAACACGGTGGGCGCGATGGCGTCGAGTTGCCCGTACAAACCGTCGGACGCCGGACTGGACCCGAGGATCAAGTCCGGCGCGGCGGCCTTCACGGCGTTGACGTCGGGTGCGCTCACGGGGCCGACGCTCGGAATCTCCGAGATACCGAAACCGAGGTACGACGGTTGAGGCGAGTCGATGCCGGTTGCGGCGCCCACTACCCGCTCCCACAGACCGAGGGCACACACGGCGTCCATCGAGACGCTGTCGAGGACCACGATCCGTTGGGGATCGGAAGGAACCTCGGTTTCACCCGCAGTGTGAACGACCCGACGCTTCACCTCAGGGCCAGCACCCGGGTCGGCCTGCGTCGGCGTCGGGCACGCGGTGGCGGTGTCGCGTTCGATGCCCATCACGCTGGCACCGGCGATCGACGTGGTGGTCCGGACGATGGTGCTCGCGTTGTCGTCCGAGGAGTCGGACGAGCACCCGGCGAGAACGAGCATCGTGGCGGCGATCCCCAGGATCGAGACACGACGAATGGACGTGCGGGCGGTCGTGCGTGAGAGAACAGACAAGTCGACGGCTTCCTGTGTGAGCGGGCGCCGTTCAGGTTAGCTGCTCGACTCAGCTGTTCTGCTTGTCCACCTCGAACGTGTCCGAGAGGTCGTCGAGGATCATGTGCGCGCCCTGGATACTGACCGGCGACATCCAACGTGAATCGTCCACGTCGACCTTGCGTCCTCGAAGGGTCTGCCACAGCGCGCTCTGGAGGAACGGCTTCGCAGCTTCGGCGCTCTTGCCTTCGGCGTCCTGCCAGGTGCTGATGAAGATGACGTCCGCGTCGGCTTCGTTGATCAGCTCGGGGCTGATCTTCATCATGATGTTGCCGGCGTCGGCGGGGTCGGGTCCCTGATTGTCCGGGCGCTTCAGTCCTGCGTCCTGAAGAACGATGCCGCTGAACGAGGTGGTGCGGTAGAGGCGTGCGGTCGGTTCACCGGCGAATCGGACCACCGAGATGACCGGGTTGTCGGCCTTCTCGTTGATTTCCTTGCCGACGGTGGCCGCTCGGGTTTCGTACTCGGTGATCTTTGACTCGGCCAAAGACTCCTTGCCGAGGGCTTCACCGACCAGGCGAATGTTGTCCTTCCACGTCGGGCCTGTCGTCTGGGTGAAGACGGTGGGCGCGATTGCGGAGAGTTGGTCGTAGTTCTTCCCGTCGCGGACCTCGGCGGAGATGATGAGGTCGGGCTGCAGTGCGGCGATCTTCTCGAGGCTTGCGCTGCTGACCGTGCCAACCGAGACGGCGTCCGCGGCGAATTCCTCCCGGGAGGATCCGAGGTAGTCGGGTAGACCGGGCTCGCGGTAGTCGACATAGCCGACGAGCGGGGATTCGAGGAGCAGGACGGCGTCGGTGAAGCTGTTGTCGAGCGCGACGATCCGCTGGGGTGCAGCCGGGATTTCGGTGCTTCCACGGAAGTGCTCGACGGTGCGGGGGAATGTGCCCGACTCGGTCGAGGTGGTGGCTGCAGCGGGCTCGTCGTTACTCGAGCAGGCTGGAACGACCAAGGCGATCGAGGCTGCGACCGCTACCAGCGCGGCCCGGCGGGGAAAGAATTTCACTTATTGACTCCTGAGATGAGTTAGGCGAGGGTGACCTTATCAGTGGAGGAGTTGGCCGAAAACGGACACCGGCCGAATTCTTCGACGGGTACGACACGCCGATTCGGAAGTGGGTTCGGACTCCCGAGGGAACATAAACCGCAGGTCGTTCGTTCGGTGCCGTGAAAAACGGATGCTCGAGTACGACGCAGAGTAGGACCGGGTCGCGGTGCCTCGGAGTCACGGTCTACGATTCGATGAGCGCAAGCCAGAAGCCGTTGTCCGCAGCCCGGGCGACGGACCCTGCGGGCGCAACCAAGGGCTCTTTGACGGAGTCTGCGGAGCGACCAAAGGCACATTCAGGAGGATCAGTGACTGCCGTAGCGCCCCAGCCAGTCCCCACGATAGCGCCGGCCAGGCCTTACCCGCCGCGGCAGGGACCCAAGGGCTCATTCATTTTCAAGATGATCACGACCACCGATCCCAAGGTGCTCGGAATCATGTACTTGGCGACTTCCATCGCCTTCTTCCTCATCGGTGGCCTCATGGCACTGATGATGCGTGCCGAACTTGCTGTACCCGGCATGCAGTTCCTTTCCAATGAACAGTTCAACCAGCTGTTCACCATGCACGGCACGATCATGCTGCTGCTGTACGCGACCCCGATCGTCTTCGGCTTCGCGAACTACATTCTTCCGCTCCAGATCGGTGCACCCGACGTTGCGTTCCCGCGTCTGAACGCGTTCAGCTACTGGCTGTACCTGTTCGGCGCGATCATCACGACGGCCGGATTCGTCACGCCCGGTGGCGCAGCAGACTTCGGTTGGACGGCATACACGCCGCTGACCAGCGCGCTGCACAGCCCCGGCGTCGGCGCCGACCTGTGGGTCTTGGGTCTGGCTGTCGCCGGCCTCGGCACCATCCTCGGTGGCGTCAACATGGTCACCACCGTGATCTGCCTGCGCGCACCCGGTATGACCATGTTCCGCATGCCGATCTTCACCTGGAACATCTTCATCACCAGCATCCTGATCCTGCTGGCGTTCCCGCTGCTGACCGCTGCATTCATGGGCCTGTTCGTCGACCGCCATCTCGGTGGCCACATCTTCGACCCGGCAACCGGCGGTGTGCTCCTGTGGCAGCACCTGTTCTGGTTCTTCGGTCACCCCGAGGTGTACATCATCGCGCTGCCGTTCTTCGGCATCGTCTCCGAGATCTTCCCGGTCTTCAGCCGTAAGCCGATCTTCGGCTACAGCGGCCTGGTGTACGCAACGCTGGCCATCGCCGCTCTGTCGATCGCGGTGTGGGCTCACCACATGTACGCAACCGGCGCTGTTCTCCTGCCGTACTTCTCGTTCATGACGTTCCTGATCGCCGTGCCGACAGGTGTGAAGATCTTCAACTGGATCGGAACGATGTGGAAGGGGCAGTTGACCTTCGAATCGCCGATGCTGTTCTCGATCGGCTTCCTGATCACCTTCCTCTTCGGTGGTCTGTCGGGTGTCATCCTCGCGAGCCCGCCGCTCGACTTCCACGTCACGGACAGCTACTTCGTCGTCGCCCACTTCCACTACGTGGTCTTCGGTACGGTCGTGTTCGCCACGTACGCCGGTATCTACTTCTGGTTCCCGAAGATGACCGGCCGCATGATGGACGAGCGCCTCGGCAAGTGGCACTTCTGGACCACGTTCGTCGGTTTCCACGGCACGTTCCTCGTCCAGCACTGGCTCGGTGCCGAAGGCATGCCGCGCCGTTACGCCGACTACCTGCCCTCGGACGGATTCACGGTGCTGAACTCGGTGTCCACGATCTTCGCCTTCGTACTCGGTGCCTCGACGCTCCCGTTCATCTGGAACGTCTTCAAGAGTTACCGCTACGGCGAAGTTGTCACCGTCGACGATCCATGGGGCTACGGAAACTCGCTGGAGTGGGCAACCACCTGCCCGCCGCCGCGTCACAACTTCACCGAGTTGCCGCGCATCCGTAGCGAGCGTCCGGCGTTCGAGCTGCACTACCCTCACATGGTCGAGCGGATGCGCGCGGAAGCGCACGTCGGCCCGGGCCACGGTGGGAAGAACGCCAGCACCGTGCTCGAAGATGCTCGTCACGAGCCGCTGACAGTCGGGGACGAAGGCGACCCCGGCACCGACAGCCGCTCCTGAGCGAAGTAACACACTGAAGTAACCAGCAAAAGGCCCCGCCCGAGTAACGGGTGGGGCCTTTCGCTTGGCACAATAGTGACGATCAAGACGCGAACAAAGAAACGATCGGAGTTTTCGGTGGGTGCCTCTGACACCACTGTTCTGGTGACTGTGACCGGGCCGGACCGCCCTGGCGTCACCTCGGTACTGTTCGCGGCACTGTCGCGGCACGATGTGCGTCTACTCGACGTGGAGCAGGTGGTGATTCGAGGTCGACTGACACTCGGCGTCATGGTGGCCTGCCCGAACGATCCCGAAGCACTTCAGGAAGAACTCGAACAGGCGATGGCGACGGTCGGAATGAACGTCGACATCGAAATCGGTGCCGATCCCGGACGGCCCGCGGTGTCCACCCACGCGGTAGTCGTTCTCGGCAGCCCGGTCAATGCTCGCGCTATGCGATCGGTTGCACGCGAACTCGCGAAGCAGGGCGCCAACATCGATTCCATCCGTGGTGTCGCCGATTATCCCGTCACCGGTCTGGAACTCAGCGTCAGTGCGGCGGATACCGTCGACGGCGACGCGAAGCTGCGCACCGGACTCGCCGAGGTTGCCGCACTCGAAAACGTCGACATCGCGGTCGAGCGCGCAGGTCTCGCTCGCCGGGCAAAGCGTCTGATCGTGTTCGACGTGGACTCGACGCTCGTTCAGGGCGAGGTCATCGAGATGCTCGCCGCGAAGGCCGGAGTCGAGGACGAGGTCCGCGCCGTCACCGAAGCTGCAATGCGCGGCGAGATCGACTTCACCGAATCACTGCACCAGCGTGTGGCGACACTCGCCGGTCTCGACGCCTCCGTCATCGACGAGGTGGCAGAGAGCATCGAACTGACGCCGGGTGCGCGCACCACGATTCGCACCCTGCGCCGCCTCGGATTCCACTGCGGCGTGGTGTCCGGCGGTTTCCGCCAGGTCATCGAAGGCCTCGCACACGAACTCGAACTGGACTTCGTGCACGCCAACACCCTCGAGATCGTCGACGGCAAGCTGACCGGACGTGTGATCGGTGAAATCGTCGACCGCGCGGCGAAGGCCGTCGCGCTGCGCAAGTTCGCCGATCAGGTCGGTGTGCCGATGGAACAGACCGTCGCCGTCGGTGACGGCGCCAACGACATCGACATGCTCAACGCTGCAGGTCTGGGTGTGGCGTTCAACGCCAAGCCTGCGTTGCGGGAGGTCGCGGACGCGGCTTTGTCGCATCCCTTCCTCGATGCCGTGCTGTTCATTCTCGGTGTGACCCGCGACGAGGTCGAGGCTGCGGACGCCGTAGACGGTGGCGTACGACGCGTACCGATTCCATGAGTTCCGATCCAGCAGTCAGTTCCGATCCAGCGGTCATGTCCGGCCCCGATTCTCGCTGGCGCGAGCGCCACGCGGTGTTGGCTGCTGGGTATGGAGGGCGAGACGATCCCGCGGATCCGGCACTGGTGTTGGCGATGCCGATCGTTCTCCACATTCCGAAGGCAGACCCGCCCAACCGCACCGCACTGCTCGAGGCTGCCGCAACGGCGGCAGTGGCGCTGTGTCTGGACGAACGCGTCGGGTTCACCGAAGACGGGGAGCCCGGCCCGTGGCACGAGGACTATTCGGCGTGGGTGGGTGCCCGGATCCGGAAAGTGTCTCGCCGAGCGCGTGGAGCCCAGTGGCTCGCCGCGCAAGAGGTACCGGGAATCACCGTCGACGTGGATGGTGCCCAGGCGCGGGCTCTGGTTCCCGGGCCGGTCGGAGAACTGGACCCGCGAATCAAGAAGTTGCAGATCGGTGGCACCGACCTCGAGCACGACGAGCCTGGCGAGCCCGAGCCTGGCCTTCCGGTGCTGTGGATCGACTCGGCGCTCGAGATGACGGTAGGCAAGGCGTCGGCACAGGTCGGGCATGCCTCGATGTTGTTGGCAGCGGCCATGTCCGAGAAACAGTGCTGGGCGTGGGCGCAGAACGACTTCCGTTGCTCGGTACGCGACGCAAGTCCGAAACAGTGGGCCGAGGCAGTAGGTCGATTGAAGAGGTCGGAGGCCGTCGCGGTTCGCGATGCAGGGTTCACGGAGGTGGCACCAGGCTCCATGACAGTCATCGCGGTTCCGTAGAGACCTCACCCGACCAGTCCAGTGTCGGCAACTTGGCTATGGATGAACAGTCCAGTGGCCTTCAAGATGGTCGAGTGTTGATACGGAGATTCGCCTCGCTGTTCGTCGGTCTGTGGTTGTACGGCTTCTCGATGGCCATGATGATCACTGCTGGCCTCGGACTGGACCCATGGGATGTGTTTCATCAGGGTGTGGCCGAGCATGTTTCGCTCAGTTTCGGCGTGATCACTGCTATTACCGGTGCGGTGGTACTGCTGCTCTGGATTCCGATCCGTCAGCGGCCAGGATTCGGCACGATTGCGAATGTCGTTGTCATTGCAATCTCGGTGGATACTTCACTGGCCTTCTTGCCGGTCTTCGATTCCATGCCAGTTCGTGTCGCGATCATGGTCGCGGGCATCCTCCTCAACGGACTGGCCAGCGTTCTCTACATCGGGGCAGGCATGGGGCCGGGTCCTCGCGACGGATTGATGACGGGTTTGGTCGCTCGCACCGGCCTGTCGGTCAGGCTCGTGCGTACCAGCATCGAAATCGCGGTCCTCGCTACCGGATGGCTTCTCGGTGGAACCGTTGGCGTCGGAACCGTGTTGTACGCCTTCGGAATCGGACCGACCATTCAATTCCTGATCAAGGTGCTGCCGGATTCGATGACCGCAGCGGTGACCGGCGGACGTGACACCGAACGTAAGGCCAAGACCGTGGGGCCGGTCAACGAAATCTCGGTGCCGACGGGAACTTCCGCGGTCGAGGCAGGCTCTCCGGTCGGTGACGCCGAATCGAATGAGGCAGTCAAGGTGCCGTCGAACCATTCGGGAGTACCGACGGTGACTTGAGCCGGTCCGCCGGAATGCAGGATCAGGAGCCAACTGTCGTCACCGAGCGGGCGCCCGGTCCGAGTGTGAGACCGAACGTCGGCTCCGTCGATCCAGGCCTGGAGGGTTCGGTGACTCTCGTCGTACCATGCGGTGTCGTCGAATTCGATGCCGGCAGCGTCGAACCAGACGAGGTCCGGGTGCTCCAGTCTTCTTCTGCCCTCGAAGAATTCGGGCTGACGTAACGCCGGTGCAACTCGGCGTAGTCCGAACGCTCGGGAGACGAACTGCACCAACGACTGATCGGCGCTCGTCCAGTCCAGTGCCCACGACTGGGCGGGGGAGGCAAGAGCGGGAACACAGTACGCGTTGTTGTTCCCGCCCAGGCTGTGGCCGAACTCGTCACCAGCGGTGAGCATCGGTGTACCTGTCGACAGCACGAGCGTGGCGAGCAGCGCCCGTACGTGGCGCGCCCTGGCGTCCTGAATCTCGGGATCGGAGCTCGGGCCTTCGATTCCGTGGTTGAACGAATCGTTGTGATCGGCGCCGTCACGATTGTCTTCACCGTTGGCCTCGTTGTGCTTGTGGTCGTATGCCACTAAATCGGCGGCAGTGAACCCGTCGTGCGCGGTGACGAAGTTGATCGATGCCCAGGGGCGACGGCCGCTGCCGGCAAAGATGTCCTCGGAACCGGCGAGGCGCGACGCGACCTTCCGGACGCTGGAGCCGCCGTTCCAGAACTGGCGAATGGTGCTGCGGTACTTGTCGTTCCATTCGGACCACTGGAGTCCGAAGTTTCCGACCTGGTATCCGTCGGCCGTCGCATCCCACGGTTCGGCGATGAGCTTGCACCGAGTCAGTACCGGATCGGACGAGACGGCGGACAGGATGGACGCGCGCTGGTCGAAGCCGCCGCCGCGCGGCCGACCCAACGCGCTCGCGAGATCGAATCGGAAGCCGTCGACACCCATTTCGGTGGCCCAGTAACGGAGGCTGTCGGTGATCATGCGGACGGCGATGGGGGAGCAGGCGTCGACCGTGTTGCCGCACCCGGTGAGGTCGATGTCGCGGCCGTCGCCGTCGAGGAGGTAGTAGCCGGGGCCGTCCAAACCTCGCCAGCTGACACTGATTCCGTCGACGCTCTGCTCGCAGGTGTGGTTGTAGACGACATCGAGGATGACCTCGATGCCTGCCGCGTGGAGTGCGTCGACCATTATCCGGAACTCGGTGACTTCGCCGCCCGGAGTTGCCGCGTATCCGGGATGCGGGGCGAAGTACGACGCTGTCGAGTATCCCCAGTGGTTGCGCATCCCTCGCTCGCGGACGCTGTGTTCGGTCAGAAATGCCTGTACGGGAAGTAGTTCCACGGCAGTGACGCCGAGTGAGAGTAGGTGATCGATCACGGCCGGTGCCGTCAGGCCGAGGTACGTTCCGCGGTGTGCGGCGGGTACTCCTGGATGGCTGGCGGTGTACGCGCCCACATGCAGTTCGTAGATGACGCTTTCCTCCCACGGAGTCTCGAGGCGGGCGGCGGCGGGCGCGAGCCCGGGAGTCACCACGGACAGTGGCACGTGGCCGAGCGAGTCGACCGTCGACGGGTCGCCGAAGGGATCGTCGGCGTACGACAGGAGGGCACGGTGATCACCGAGTTCCCCCTCGATGCGGCGCGCCCACGGATCGATCAGCAGCTTGTGTGGATTAAGTCTCAGCCCGGCGCGCGGATTCCACGGGCCGGACGCCCGAATTCCGTAACGCTGCCCCGCACCGATCCCGGCGATGATTCCGTGCCAGATTCCGTACGTGTGTTGCCGAAGTTCTACGCGATCTTCGTTCCCGTCCTCGTCGATCAGGCAGATGTGGACGCTCGACGCGGCCGGTGCGTGGACCGCGAACTGGGTTCCGGAGTCCACGATGTGGGCGCCGAGGGGGAACGGAGACCCGGGCGTCGGGGTGTGAGTTTCGATGAGAGGCGACACGCAAGATGATCCTGCCGTGAACGGCCGGAGAATGTGCGGGAAGATGTTCGGGTGCCGCTACCTGATCCAGATCTGCTCATCGATTTCGACAACGTACTCATCCGCCGGGGAGGGTCCACTCTCGTGGGCCCCGTCACCTGGAAAGTGGAGCTCGACGAGCGATGGGTGGTGCTCGGACCTAACGGCGCGGGCAAGACGTCGCTGCTGCGAATAGCTGCCGGTGAAACTTTCCCGACCAGTGGTTCTGCCCACCTCCTCGGTGAAGTTCTCGGCAAGGTCGACGTCAACGAGTTGCGCCCGCGAATCGGACTGTCCTCGTCGTCGTTGGCGAACCGCGTTCCCGGCGACGAGAAGGTCAGCGACCTTGTCGTGTCGGCGGGCTACGCCGTCCTCGGTCGGTGGCGTGAGGAGTACGAATCCATGGACACCTCGCGTGCTGTGGAGATGCTCGAAAGCCTCGGCGCCGAGCACCTGGCGGATCGGACGTACGGGACGCTTTCCGAAGGCGAGCGCAAGCGCGTCCTCATCGCGCGAGCCTTGATGACCGATCCCGAACTTCTTCTTCTGGACGAGCCGGCAGCCGGCCTCGATCTCGGTGGGCGAGAGGAACTTGTGGCCAGGCTCGCCGAACTGGCTGCCGATCCGGACGCCCCGGCAACCGTCCTGATCACCCATCATGTCGAGGAAATCCCGCCGGGATTCACTCACGCACTCCTTCTCAAGGAAGGGGAGGTCGTCTCCCAGGGCCTTCTGGAGGACGTCATCACTGCCGAAAATCTGAGCGCGGCATTCAGCCAGTCCATCAGCCTCGACAAGGCGGACGGCCGATACTTCGCGCGCCGCGCGAGGCCGTCCGGAGCTCATCGCGCGTGAGCTTCAATGGGACCTGAAATGCGGCCCAGATCACAGATCGCGTAGGTTCGCGAAGCATGGCTAACGAGAATGCACGTGCTGTCCCCGAGCCCAAAGATGCGTCGACCGTCATCTTGGTGCGCGATGCCGAATCCGGTATCGAGATCTTCCTGCTTCAACGAGTACAGGGGATGGCCTTTGCCGGGGGCATGACAGTCTTCCCCGGCGGCGGCGTCGACAAGTCCGACGCGACGGCCGAGGTCGAGTGGGCCGGCCCGTCGGTCGAGTGGTGGGCCGAGCGGTTCAGCACTGATGTGGCTCGGGCGAAGGCCCTCGTCTTGGCTGCGGTTCGGGAAACGTTCGAGGAGTGCGGCGTCCTGCTCGCCGGACCGACCGCAGACACCGTCGTGGCGGACACGGCCGGCTACGCGCAGGACAGGGTTGCCCTCGAAAAGCACGAGCTGTCGTTCAGTGATTTCCTGAAAAAGGAGAACCTGGTCCTGCGAACGGATTTGCTGCGGCCGTGGGCGAACTGGATCACGCCGGTGGGCGAGACCCGCCGCTACGACACCCGCTTCTTCGTCGCAGCGTCACCGACCGGACAGATTGCGGACGGAGTCACCTCCGAGGCCGCCGAGGTTCGTTGGCAGAGCCCGCAGGATGCTCTTGCGCATTGGCGTGAGGGCGGCAGCATCTTGTTGCCGCCGACGTGGAGTCAGCTGACCGAATTGGCCAAGTTCAGCTCGGTGGCGGAGATACTCGCAGCCGAGCCGGAGATCCCCGTCATCCTGCCTACGTTGATCACCGACGAGGAAACGCTGCGCGTCGAATTCCCGAACCAGGACGGGTACTACACCGCCGGACCGCATCCGTGGTCGATCAAGGCGGCAAAGTAGATTCTCGATCATGGCTGAATTTGTGACTCTCGAAGTTTCCGAAGGCATCGGCACCATCCGTCTGGCGCGCCCGCCCATGAACGCACTGAACCGTCAGGTTCAGGACGAGTTGGCCGCTGCCGCACACGCTGCGACCGTCGACAAGGCGGTCAAGGCCGTCATCGTCTACGGCGGGGAGAAGGTTTTTGCTGCCGGCGCCGACGTCAAGGAAATGGCCGAGATGGATTACGGCCAGATCCGTGACGCGATCGGCGGCATGCAGGCAGGACTCGGCGCCGTGGCGTCCATCCCGAAGCCGACCGTTGCCGCGATCACCGGATACGCACTCGGTGGCGGACTCGAAGTTGCACTGTCGGCCGATCGCCGGATCGTCGGAGACAACGCCAAGCTCGGAGTTCCGGAAATTCTGCTCGGAATCATTCCCGGTGGCGGCGGAACGCAGCGCCTGGCTCGCCTGATCGGGCCGGCCAAGGCCAAGGATCTGGTTTTCACCGGCCGTTTCGTCGGGGCTGACGAGGCGTTGGCCATCGGGTTGGTTGACGAGGTCGTCGCTCCCGACGACGTCTACACCGCAGCCCGCACGTGGGCCTCGCAGTTCGTCGGAGGTGCGTCGCGTGCGTTGGCTGCTGCCAAGGCGGCCATCGACGAGGGTCTGAACACCGATCTGGAATCCGGCCTCAAGATCGAGCAGCATCTGTTCGCCGGATTGTTCGCGACCAAGGATCAGACGATCGGCATGGAGTCGTTCATCGCCAACGGTCCGGGCAAGGCCGAGTTCACGGGCGAGTAGGCTCCCCTAAACTAGAACTTGTTCATCTCTTACCAGCGAGTAGGATAGCCGCCATGACAGCCAGCCCGAATGACGACGCAACCGTCACGCCGCCCGCCGCTACCGACACCTCGGTAGTCGACCCCGCGCCGCGGCCGCACGCCACGGCCGAAGAGGTCGAGGCCGCTCGTAAGGACACCAAGCTCGCCCAGGTGCTCTACCACGACTGGGAAGCCGAAACCTACGACGACAAGTGGTCCATCTCGTACGACGAGCGCTGCATCGACTACGCACGTGGTCGTTTCGACGCTGTAGCAGGCGACCAGCCGCTGCCGTACGAGCGCGCGCTCGAACTGGGCTGCGGCACCGGATTCTTCCTCCTGAACCTGATGCAGGGTGGAGTCGCCAAGACCGGTTCGGTCACCGACCTCTCGCCTGGCATGGTCAAGGTCGCACTGCGCAATGCCGAAAGCCTCGGCCTTCCTGTCGACGGCCGTGTTGCCGACGCCGAGACCATTCCGTACGAGGACAACACCTTCGACCTGGTGGTCGGCCACGCCGTGCTGCACCACATTCCGGACGTCGAGAAGTCGCTCCGTGAGGTCCTTCGTGTCCTCAAGCCCGGCGGACGTTTCGTCTTCGCCGGTGAGCCCACCACTGTCGGCAATTTCTACGCTCGCTGGCTCGGCCGCGCGACGTGGGAAGCAACCACACGAGTGACGAAGCTGCCGTTCCTGGCAGATTGGCGTCGCCCGCAGGAAGAGCTCGACGAGTCCTCCCGCGCAGCAGCGCTCGAAGCTGTCGTCGACATCCACACGTTCGACCCCACCGACCTCGAGAACATGGCGAAGTCTGCGGGCGCCGATCAGGTCCACGCTGCCACCGAGGAATTCGCCGCGGCGCTTCTCGGCTGGCCTGTCCGTACTTTCGAAGCGGCTGTTCCGCCGGAGAAGCTCGGTTGGGGCTGGGGGCGTTTCGCTTTCGGTGGTTGGAAGACGCTCAGCTGGGTCGACGAGAAGGTGCTTCGCCATGTCGTTCCTCGCGGATTCTTCTACAACGTCATGATCACCGGCGTGAAGCCCGGCAACTGAATTGGGTTATGACTTCACCCTCGGCGACGTCGACTATCTCGGAAGTGATTCCGGCGTAGCTGCCTTGGCCGAGGTGGATCAGCTCGAACTGTCCACGCTTACGCGTCTGGCCGACATCGGCCGGGCGCGTACGCGTTTCGGTGATCACATGCCTGCGCTCGTGGACACCGTCCTGCTTCGACGCAAGGCCACTACGAAACTGCCGGGCAGTGATCAGTGGTTGTTCACGGACGACGCGATGCAGCAGGCCACTCCCGGCGTCGTGGCGGCGCACCGCGCGCAGCGTCTGATCGGGCGCGACGTCCACGACGTGACGTGTTCGATCGGCGCCGAACTGCATGCGTTGACCGGAGTTGCGCATCGCGTGATCGGCAGCGACATCGATTCCGTTCGGCTGGCGATGGCACAGCGCAATGTGCCGAGCGCAGCGTTGTTGCGGGCCGACGCACTCCGCCCCACGACACGCGGGACCGTCGTACTGGCAGATCCCGCGCGGCGATCGGGCGGTCGCCGCACTCACGATCCGGCAGCGCTGATGCCGCCGCTACCGGACCTCATCGAGGCGTACTCCGGCCGTGATCTCGCCGTGAAGTGCGCTCCCGGACTCGATTTCGACAACCTCGGCTGGGCCGGCGAAGTCGAGGTCGTCTCGCTGGACGGCGGTGTCAAGGAAGCCTGCCTGTGGTCGACGGGATTGGCCGAGTCCGGTGTCACGCGTCGAGCTTCGGTCCTTCGCTCCGACGGGAGCGGGTGGGCGGTCACCGACGCGGAGGACGACGTGATTCCGGAGCAAGCGCCGGGGGAGTGGATCATCGACCCGGACGGAGCGGTAGTACGCGCGGGCCTCGTGCGCCACTACGCGGCCAGACACGGACTGTGGCAACTGGATCCGCGGATCGCTTATCTGACCGGTGACAGTGTCCCTGAGGGCGTTCGCGGATTCCGGATCCTCGAGCAGATCAAGTACTCGGAGAAACTGCTCAAGCAGACGCTGGCCAAGCGGGACTGCGGTGTCGTCGAAATTCTGGTTCGGGGCGTCGACGTCGACCCGGCAGCGCTGCGTCCGCGACTCAAGCTCAAGGGCTCGCTTGCGCTGAGCGTCGTGATCGTGCGGATCGGGCGATCGGCGTCGGCCTTCATCTGTGAGGCATCCCGCTAGATCACTTGAAGACGAACAGCTCACCGATTGCGCTGGGCGTCAACACTTCGCCCTTGGGGCCGATGGAGGTGCCGACGGTGAAGCCGACCGCGCCCGGCAACGTGTCCTGATCCACCGTCTCGCCGGTTTGGGTGTCGAAGGTGATCAGGCTCAGTCCGTTCTCGCCCTCGCGTACGACGGTGTATCCGGTGTTTCCGGCGGTCTGTGCCGGAACACCTAGCTGCAGAAGGTCCTTACGCTCCCAGACCAGTTCGGCATGATCTCCCTCGTCGCGCACGGCAAGGAGATGCCCCTTGTCGCCGCCGGCGGGGATGATCAGGCCGTCGTCGGACGTCGAGGCGCTGCCGGCCGAGTTGAAGCCGATGTCGTAACTCCACCTGGTGTCGCCGGTTTCGGCGTCCACTGCCCACAGCGACCCGTTGTTGTCGGTGGCGTAAACGGTCTTGCCGTCCTTCGACAGGTCCGGGCTCGACGCCGTCCCACCGGGAAGCGCGTCCGTGGACCACTCGCGGGTGATGGACGGGTTGTCGCCGCCCGTGTACTTCATGGCGACCAGATCGGCTGCCTGAGAACTGGGTCCGTAGAAGGTGAAGTAGAAATTGCCGGTGCCCAGGTCGACTGCCGGAGTATTGGCCACCGGGCAGCCGGAGGTGCCGAGGAAGCACTCGTTCAAACCCTTGTTGTCGGGAATGAGTTCTGCATTCGCGCCCTGGTCGATCGACGGCGGTGGGATCAGGTCGAACGACGGAACCACTTTGGCGCCGGTCTGCGGATCGAGCACGTTGATCTGGCCCAGCTGCGTGATGAACAGCAAGTTGCCGTCGCCGGTGAACTGCGACGAGAGCGGCGTGCCGACAACAAGCGTGCGCCAACGTAATTGGCCTGTCTCGGTGAACGACATCATCGCGCCGCTCTCGCCGACGTAGACATTGGTGGCCGTGTCGACGATGGGCGTCGAGGCGACTACGCCGTCGTTGAGTCGAGCGCACCACTTCTTGCGACCCGAATCCATCTGGAACGAAAAGAGATTGCAGCCGTTCTCGGTGCGGGCGGTGACGAAGCTCTGGCCGTTCGCGGCCACCGAGGCGTACGCGGCAACCGGACCGCCGAGGGGCCGTGACCACGCGAACTCGATATCGCGTGATCCGGTGACCGGACTCGCGTCGCTGTTGCGTGCGTCGGCATGCATGGCCGGCCAACCCGCCGACGCGTACCGGTCCACCCGGCCGTCGTCGCTGCCGCAACCGGCGATCAGGACCGCAGCGATCGCCGTCGACACCATCACGGACGACCGTAGGACCCGCCGCATCACAATCTCCCTGCCTTCACTTCGTCAAGAGCCTTCGACAACTGCACAAGCCCGGACCAGAGACTATCCCGACCGGGGCAACGTGACGGGGCACACCCCGAGGGTCGGTGAGTCGGCCCCACGTAGGCTGAACACTCATGACGAGCATGTGGGGCGCACCGTTGCGCACTCGATGGCGGGGATCACGCCGAGGCGACAGCGATCAGGCCAAGTTCTTGACGGTCGATTCCCTCAAATGGGTTCTGGCGAACAAGGCGTACACACCCTGGTACCTGGTGCGGTACTACCGTCTCGCCAAGTTCAAGATGGCCAACCCGCACGTGATCCTGCGCGGCATGGTGTTCCTCGGCAAGAACGTCGAAATCCATTCCACCCCCGACCTGTCCCGCCTCGAGATCGGGCGCTGGGTGCACATCGGTGACGGCAATGCGATCCGGTGCCACGAAGGCTCGCTGCGCATCGGTGACAAGGTCGTCTTCGGCAAGGACAACGTCGTCAACACCTACCTCGACATCGAAATCGGTGCTTCGACGCTCGTAGCCGACTGGTGCTACATCTGCGACTTCGACCACCGCATGGACGACATCAACACACCGATCAAGGACCAGGGCATCGTCAAAGGCCCCGTCCGTATCGGCCCGGACACCTGGGTTGCCGCCAAGGTCACGGTGCTGCGGAACACCCGCGTCGGACGTGGTTGTGTCCTCGGGGCGCACGCCGTCGTCAAGGGAGACATCCCGGACTACAGCATCGCCGTCGGCTCGCCCGCGAAGGCGGTCAAGAACCGCAAGTCCGATTGGGAAGCCGGCGCTGCCGATCGCGCGAAGTACGTCGCGGCGCTCGAGGACATCGCGCGCAAGAAGGCTGCTGCCGACGCATCGTCGACGTCGTAGCTCACTTTTCGGCAGAACCAGCGATTACTTTCGGCGCCGCCACCGGTCTGTATCGGTATCGGCGCCGAAAGTCTGCGCCGGTGAAAGGAGTGCCGACATGAGCGAACAGACACCCGAATGGGTCGTGGCGCAGCGCCGCGAACTGGTGGGATTTCTCGAAGGCCTGAGTGCAGAGCAGTGGAATGCGCCGACCCTCTGCGACGGGTGGCGCGTCCGCGAAGTGATCGCGCACATCACTATGCCGTACCGATACTCGGCGCCGCGATTCGTCCTGGAAATGGTCAAGTCACGCGGAAATTTCAACAAGATGTCGAATCGGCGAGCGCTCGCCGACGCGTCGGAAGTTGGTGAACAACAACTGCTTGCCTCACTTCGTGACAATGTTGCACACCCGTGGAAGCCGCCGGGCGGCGGCTTCGAGGGTGCGCTCTCGCACGACGTGATCCACGGTCAGGACATTCGCGTGGCACTCGGCGACGATTACGTGGTGCCGGAAGATCGGCTCAGCCGCGTCCTCGGCGGCCTCTCGCCCAAAACAGTGAAGTATTTCGGGACGGATCTCGACGGCGCGCGGTTGCACGCCGACGACCGAGACTGGGAATACGGTGCAGGCGCCGAGGTCCACGGAGCGGCGCAGGATCTGCTGCTGGTGCTGTGCGGCCGGATGTTGCCGCCAGGCCATCTGCTCGGGGATGCGGGTTCTCGCTTCACCGCGCCACTCCCGACCTCCTGAGACTGAGGTCAGCGCCCAGGTAGCGGACGCTCGGGTATCTGCGGACGTGCCAGCGGCTGCCGCACCCGACGCTTTGCGCCCGCGTAGACGTGCGCAGTCTCCTCGGCGACCTGATGCCAGTCGAAGTCCGACGTCAGGCGTGCCCGGGCGGCCACGGCCCGCTCCTGTGCCCCGGTGGGATCGTCGAGAACCTCGCGAACTGCCGAGGTGAGTCCAGCGATGTCGCCTGGTTGGAAAGACATGCCTGTCACCCCGTCGACGACGGCCTCGCCCAGTCCGCCTGCGGTGGACGTGATCAGCGGAGTGCCGGCTGCCGCCGCTTCGAGGGCGATGATCCCGAACGGCTCGTAGCGTGACGGCAGGACGATGGCATCCGCGCCGTGCAGCCAGCTGAGCAGTTCGGTGTGATCGAGGTTGCCGAGAAAGTCGACGGCCCGCGCGACGCGATGCGTGCGTGCCTGTTGGTAGAGCCAGGTGAACTGAGTACCTTCGCCTGCGATCGCGAGGGTCGTGCCGGGGTGGCTACGACGGATACGGGGGAGTGCCGCGATGGCGTCCTGCACACCCTTCTCGTATTCCAGGCGGCCGACGAAGAGGAGTTTCGGTGGTCCGGATCGCGGTCCGCGTTCGCGAAAGTTCCACGTGGTCACGTCGATTCCGTTGCGGATGACGGTGATCGGTGGAAGCGTCGGGCCGTAGAGCTCGGTCACTTCTTCCTGCATTGACGCCGAACAGGTTATGAGAGAGTCAGATTCGTTTGCAAGCCACCATTCGACGGAGTGGACCTGACGGTTGATTCGGCCGGAGATCCAACCGCTGTGCCGACCGGCTTCGGTGGCATGAAGCGTGGAAACCAGTGGTACGTCGTAGAATTCGGCCAGGGCGATTGCCGGATGTGCAACCAACCAGTCGTGCGCGTGCACCACATCCGGTTGCCAACCTTCGCCGACGCCCGGCTTGTGCAGCGCCATCCCGGCACGGACCATCGCATGGCCCATGGCCAGGGTCCACGCGAGCATGTCCTCACCGAAGACGAAGTGCGCCGGGTCCTCGGCCACTGCGACGACGAGAACGCCCTCGCAAATGTGCGTGACTGTCGGGTGGGTCGATGAATCGGTGCCGGACGGGCGGCGTGAGAGCACCACGACCTCGTGGCCCGCGGCTGCCAATTCGGTGGCGAGATGGTGGACGTGTCGACCGAGCCCGCCGACGACGACCGGTGGGTACTCCCACGAGACGATGAGAATTTTCACGACGGACTCAGTTCTGTGTCAGGCAGACGGCGAGCATCCAGTCCCGGAAACAATCCGTCGGCGCGATTCCAGCCTTCGGCGAGTCTCACGGCGACGGCATCGCGGCCGGATACCAGCGCTTCGGAGATTTCCCTGGTCGCATGGGCGTGCTTGTGCGCGCGTTCGCGGGCGTACCCCGCGGCCGAATCCTTGCTCACCATGAATGCCCAATCGCTCGAAACTGTCATCAGTGTCTCGCGAAGTACCTGATCGTTGACGCGGTTTCGCAGTTCCGGTCGTCCGGGTGCGTTGTCGCGTCCGCGAGACTTGTCCACGGTGCTGAGCGCGGTCTCTACTACCTCGGAGTTCAGCTGCACCAGGTCGGATACCTGATCGCCGGCCCACACGCGCCAGTCCTTACCCGATCCCCAGGACGAGTCCTCGAGCTGAACGGGTTCGCCGACGTATCCCGATGCCTTCGCGTCGGCGAGGGTGCCGACGCGGATTCCGGCTTCGGGGAGCGCGCGCAGGAGCTTCTCGACCCACTGCGGACCTTCGTGCCACCAGTGCCCGAACAGTTCGGTGTCGAAAGCGACCACCACGAGGGCGTCGCGGCCGATGCGGGCGGATTCACTGCGCAGACGCACCCGAACGGTTTCGACGAAGTCGGCGACATGCTTGTCGACCGCGGCCGCGGCGAGATCGGGGTCGTACGGCAACTTGTCGGCGGAATCGACGGTCCGTCCGGTGACCCGCGACGGCTTGAGGCCCGTCTCGTGGTCGTAGGTGTGGAAGTCGCGGTAGGCAGCGTGACCCGGGTATCCGGACTTGGGGGACCAGACACGGTAGCTGACCTGCAGATCGCGGCCGAAAGCGACGACGTCGGATTCTCGAACCGGTCGGCCGAGGGACGTGTCGCCGCGCAATGCGGGGCCGTCGACCATGAAGTGGGTGACGCCCGCTTCGGCGTAGCCGCGCTCCATGCCCGGGGTGTACCCGCACTCGGGTCCCCAGATCCCGGTAGGGGTGTGGTTCCACCGGGCATGCGCGTCGGCGAGACCCTCGCGGAGGGAGAAGGCCCGCAAGCGGGGATCGAGCAGTGGTTGGAACGGATGGGCCAGCGGCCCGCCGAGAAGCTCGAATGCCTCACGATCGATGAGGTCGCGAAATACCGGCGAGGCACCGTGCTGCCAGTGAGTCTCGAAATCTTCGAGAGCAGCTGCTGACGCCCGGTGTTCGCGCGCTCCGAGTTCGCGGTGTGCTGCGTCCGGCATGCCGGCGGCCTCGTGGGCACGGATCTGCCAGTTGCCGAGCCAGTGATGCATTCCGGCGAGGCAGTGGGGATCGTCCAACTGGGCTGCGAGTACCGGCGTGATTCCCAGCGTCAGCAAGTGCGATCGGCCCTCGTCGGCCAAGCGTCGCAGCGCGGCGGCGAGCGGAATGTACGACGCAGCCCAGGACTGGTAGATCCACTCCTCGCCGACGGGCCATCTGCCGTGGTTGGCGAGCCACGGCAGATGGGAGTGCAGAACCAGGGCGAACATCCCCGGTTCGGTGACGGGTGTTGCGTTACTCACTCGCCGTTTTCCTTCATGGCAGCGTCCTTGACTGCGATAGCGACGAGATCGAGGCTGTCGTCGATGTCAGGTTCGCTGATGCAGAAATCGTCGACGGTAATCCCCTCGACGTCGCGGGTGAGATCTTCCGGCCAGGGCTCACCGGCCAGCGCGCGGTCGATCTGCGCATTGATGAACGATCCGCCGTGCTTGGCGTCGAGTTCCTTCAGGCGCGAACCGTGGTGCACACCGGTCATCAACTGAACGCGGAATCCGGCGTCTTCGAGCAATTCGGTCATTTCGGCGGCGTTGAGCTCACGAGTGTGGAAAGGGTTGAGTGGCGTGTCGCGGCCGGGGGAGAAGGTGATCCGGTTGGGGGTGCTGATCAGAAGTTCACCGCCGGGTGCGAGAACTCGGAAGCACTCGCGCAGGAACTGACCCTGATCCCACAGATGCTCGATCACCTGGAAATTGACGACGACGTCAACGGAGTTGTCGGCCAGTGGAAGCTCGGCGAGGTTGCCGTGAAGCATCTCGACGCGGGGGTAGCGGGCACGGACGTGTTCGACCGCGGAGATGTCGTAGTCGAGGCCGGTCACCTTCGTTGCGACGTCGGCAATCATGTTGGCGCCGTAGCCTTCTCCGGATCCGGCTTCGAGGACTCGGCGGTCCGTGCAGCGCTCCAGAAGTGTGCGGTACACCACTTCGTGGCGTCGGAACCAGTAGTTCTCCTCGGGGATTCCTGGCACCGTTCGTTCGCCCGTCAGGGGCAGGGGTGCGTCCTCGTGGTTGCTGACACTCGTTTCACTCACCCGTGCGAGATTAGTGCCATCCGAGTAGAACGTGTTCGCCGTGGTCCAGATCACTGCTGTCAATTCCTGTTCGTGCCGTTATGGTGGACGAGGTTCCACGTTAAGTTACCCACCGGTAACTTAACGTGGGGTAATCTAACGCACAGCCGACGTGAACCGAGAAATCCGCCCGTAGGGAGACCTGTCGGACTCTCTTTTCGGACGCTCGGACTGCGCGAGCACCACAGACGATTTATCAGGTGAATTACACACAGGAGGTCGACGAAGACCCATGACGAATATCGTTGTTTTGATCAAGCAGGTCCCCGACACATGGTCCGAGCGCAAGCTGACCGACGGCGACTACACGCTTGACCGTGAAGCCGCCGACGCAGTCCTCGACGAGATCAACGAGCGCTCCGTCGAAGAAGCACTCCTCATCAAGGAAGCTCAGGGCGGTGAGGTAACGGTGCTGTCTGCAGGTCCCGACCGCGCCACCGACGCTATCCGCAAGGCTCTGTCGATGGGCGCCGACAAGGCTGTCCACATCAACGACCCGGCACTGCACGGCTCCGACGCGATCCAGACCGCATGGACCCTCGCTGCTGCTCTCGGACAGATCACCTTCGAGAACGACGAGCCTGCCGACCTGATCATCGCCGGTAACGAGGCCACCGACGGCCGCGTCGGCGCTGTCCCGGCCATCATCGCCGAGTACCTGGGTATCCCGCAGCTCACGCAGCTGCGCAAGGTCGTCGTCGCCGACGGCAAGATCACCGGTGAGCGCGAGACCGACGAGGGCGTCTTCGGCCTCGAGGCTTCGCTGCCCGCGATCGTCTCGGTCACCGAGAAGATCAACGAGCCGCGCTTCCCGTCCTTCAAGGGCATCATGGCCGCGAAGAAGAAGGAAGTTCTCGTCTACACGCTGGCCGATCTCGGAGTCGATCCGGAGACCGTCGGTGTTGCCAACGCCGGCACCACCGTGACGTCCTCCACCCCGAAGCCCCCCCGTACCGCTGGTGAGCGCATCGCCGACGAGGGAGACGGTGGCACCAAGATTGCCGCTTACCTCGTCAGCAACAAGGTCATCTGATCGCGCCCTTCTAGACATCCAGCAGAAGAACTCAGGGAGAGTTAAGTCATGGCAGAAGTACTTGTGCTCGTAGAGCACGCAGAGGGTGCGCTGAAGAAGGTCAGCACCGAACTCATCACCGCTGCACGCGCACTCGGTGAGCCGTCGGCAGTTGTCGCCGGCCCCGCGGGCACCGCAGCAAAGCTCGCCGACGCGCTGGCAGCAGCCGGCGCCGAGAAGATCTACGTTGCCGAGTCCGACGACATCGACGGCTACCTCGTCACCCCCAAGGTCGACGTTCTCGCGGCTCTGGTCGAGTCCACCAGCCCGGCAGCAGTCGTCACCGCAGCCGGCACCGAGGGCAAAGAGGTTGCCGGTCGTCTGGCCGCACGTCTGGGCTCCGGACTGCTGACCGACGTCATCGAGATCAAGGCTGACGGCACCGGCGTCCACTCCATCTTCGGTGGCGCGTTCACCGTCGAGGCCAAGGCCAACGGCGACGTTCCCGTCTACTCGGTTCGTCCGGGTGCTGTCGAGGCTGCTCCGCAGGCCGGCGCAGGCGAGCAGATCACCGTCGAGGTTCCGGCTCAGGACGAGAGTGCCGTCAAGGTCACCTCGCGTGAGCCCATCGTCGGCGGCGACCGCCCCGAGCTCACCGAGGCGTCGGTTGTCGTCTCCGGTGGACGTGGCGTCGGCAGCGCGGACAAGTTCTCCGTCGTCGAAGAGCTGGCCGATTCCCTCGGCGCTGCAGTCGGTGCTTCGCGTGCCGCTGTCGACTCGGGCTACTACCCCGGACAGTTCCAGGTCGGTCAGACCGGTAAGACGGTCTCCCCGCAGCTGTACATCGCGCTCGGCATTTCCGGTGCCATCCAGCACCGCGCCGGCATGCAGACGTCCAAGACCATCGTCGCGGTCAACAAGGACGAAGAGGCACCCATCTTCGAGATCGCCGACTTCGGCATCGTGGGCGACCTGTTCAACGTCGCACCGCAGCTCACCGAAGCTGTGAAGTCCCACAAGGGCTAAAACGCACAATCTGCTGTGCGCCTTTATCAACCCCCTGCGGTTGATAAAGGCGCACAGTGCTTTATTCACCCGGCCTGCATCGGTATGTCACTTCGTCGATACCGGGATGCCGTTCGCGCTCGATAAACCTTGCGCATGACAATTACGTCAGTCCTTCGCTCCGCGAGTGACAATCTCGGCCGTGAGGTCGCCCAGCCGAGATATTCCCTGATCGTCTCCTCCGACCGCGAGCATCGTGTCGCTGCGCAGCGCCTTCGATACCGAGTGTTCGCCTCCGAGCCAGGCTTCTCCCTCCCGGCAACGGCTGGGGTGTTCGAACTCGACGCCGACGCCTTCGACGAATTCTGTGATCATCTTCTCGTTCGCGACAACATCACCGAGGAGTACGTCGGCTGCTACCGAATGCTGCCGCCGGATTCCGCTGCGGCCGCCGGCGGGTATTACACCGCAACGGAATTCGACATCTCCGCGCTCGACCCGGTGGCGAACAGGATCGTCGAGATGGGGCGCGCGTGTGTCGATCCCGCTCACCGCACCGGATCCGTCCTGAGCCTGATGTGGTCGGGCATCCTGCACTACCTCGAACTGACCGGATACGAGTGGGTGATGGGTTGCGTCTCCGTGCCCATCCTGCCGCGCCCCGATGCCACTGCCGGCGCAGATGTCCGCGGCGTGCGTGACTTCGTTATGAAGAAGCACGCCAGCCCGGTTTCGCGACGGGTGATCCCACGAAACCCCGTGGTCCTCGGCGGTCTGACGCTCGACGAGATCGCCGCACCGGAACGCCTCACGATGCCGCCGTTGCTCCGTGGCTACCTGCGGATGGGCGCGACGATCTGCGGGGAGCCTGCCTACGATCCCGAGTTCGGTGTGGCCGATTTTGTTGCGCTGCAAGGCCTTCACTCCGCAAACAAGCGTTATCTCGAACGGCTGCGATCGGCGGCCGCCGCACACGAGTCGGGGATGGGCTGATGACCGCGGCGGTGCCGTACTGGGTACCGACGAGCCCCTGCGGCGACGGGTGTCTACCTGCGGACGCACCCGGTGTGTCGAGTATCACCGTGATTGCCCGCGGGGTCATGGTTGGTGCCGCCCTGGTGACTGCGCCGGTGCTGTCGGCCGGCTGGCTACTCCCGCGCACTTGGCGCACGGAGATGCAACGCGGATACTCGCGGGCGTTGCTGCGCTGTCTGGGGATGAAGCTCACGGTCGACGATCAGCGGTTGGGGCGTGCCGAACCGGCGGGAGTGATGGTTGTCGCCGGTCACGTGTCCTGGACGGATGTACTGGTGGCGAGCGCCGTCGCGCCGGCCAACTTCGTCGCCCGCGCGGACCTGCTCGACTGGGCAGTACTCGGCGGACTCGCACGGCGGATGCGCGTCGTACCCATCGATCGAGCACGACTGCGGGACCTCCCCGGAACCGTCGACGTCGTTCGCGAACGCTTGCAGCGCGGTGTCCGCGTGATGGTGTTTCCCGAGGGAACGACCTGGTGTGGCCGGGCGTACGGCGGTTTTCGCCCGGCGATGTTCCAAGCTGCCATCGACGCCGAATGCCCAGTTCAGCCGATGGCGATCCGATACGAGAACGCCGACGGTTCCCTGTGCACCGAACCGTGCTTTGTCGGCACCGAAACGATCGGTCAGTCCATCCGTCGGATCCTGCGTCAGAAGAACGTCGAGGTGAAGGTCAGGCTGGCTCCGCTCGAAGAGGCAGGGGAGTGTCGAGCCGATCTCGCCCAGCGATGCGAGAGAGCCGTACGCGGCGTCGACATCATCGATCTGGCAGCTCACGACATCTTCGACCCCGCACCGGAACTCGTGACACAAGCCGTGGGACAAATCGATCCCTCCCGAGCGATGAGCGCTTAGCCTGCTGAGCGAGGCCGGGAGAGCTCTCGTGCTGGGCTATCCTTGTCAAGCCATGACTCTGCCTGCACACAGTGCCCACGCCGGATCTCCGGTGTACCTCGATCATGCCGCCACGACTCCGATGTCGGCAGCCGCTATCGAGGCGATGACCGATACCTTCAAAACCGTGGGCAACGCGTCCTCGCTGCACGGCTCCGGTCGTGCGGCCCGGCGCCGCGTCGAGGAATCGCGCGAATCGATCGCCGCCAGCCTGGGCGCGCGGCCGTCGGAGGTCATTTTCACCTCCGGGGGAACCGAGAGCGACAACCTCGCGGTCAAGGGCATCTACTGGGCTCGCCGTGACGCCGATCCACGACGCACTCGCATTCTGGCCAGCTCCGTCGAGCATCATGCGGTGCTCGACGCCGTCGAGTGGCTCGAGCAGCACGAGGGCGCGCGCGTGACGTGGTTGCCGGTCGACGAGAACGGTGTGGTCGATCCGCAGACGTTGCGCGACGAACTGTCCGTCCACGCCGACGAAGTAGCACTGGTGACGGTGATGTGGGCCAACAACGAGGTCGGCTCGATCATGCCGATCGTGGAGTTGGCGGAGGTCTCGGCCGAGTTCGAGATTCCGATGCACAGCGACGCGGTCCAGGCCGTTGCCCAATTGCCCGTCGACTTCGCAGCGAGCAAGTTGTCCGCGCTGAGCATCGCGGCGCATAAGTTCGGTGGACCGCACGGCGTCGGTGCACTCTTGCTCGGACGCCAGGTTCCCTGTGTGCCGCTCCTTCACGGCGGTGGGCACGAACGTGATCTGCGTTCGGGCACTCCGGATACCGCGGGAGTTGTCGGCATGGCTGCGGCGTTGCGCGCAAACTTCGAGAACTTCGATTCCAGCACAAGGGAATTGGCGCAGCTGCGTGACCGTTTGATCGAGGGAGTCCTGGAGGTCCTTCCCGAGTCGGTGCTCAACGGCCCGACCGGATCCGATCGGCTTCCCGGTAACGCGCACTTCACCTTCCCCGGCTGCGAAGGCGATTCGTTGCTGATGCTCCTCGACGCAGCCGGTATCGAATGTTCCACCGGTTCGGCCTGCACCGCCGGTGTGGCCAGGGCCAGCCACGTGTTGATCGCGATGGGCGTCGAATCGCCCGTAGCGCGTGGCTCACTGAGATTTTCGCTCGGACATACGTCGAGTGTCACCGATGTGGATGCGCTGCTCGCAGCGCTTCCACAAGTAGTAGAGCGCGCTCGGGCCGCCGGTCTTGCCGGTGCCGGTTCGCGTGGAGGGGATCGCTGATGCGAGTACTCGCAGCCATGAGCGGAGGTGTCGACTCCGCTGTCGCCGCCGCCCGCGCTGTTGCCGCCGGACATGACGTCGTCGGCGTTCACCTTGCGCTGTCCACGGCGCCGGGCGCATTGCGGACAGGTTCGCGGGGTTGTTGCTCGAAGGAAGATGCCGGCGACGCCAGGCGCGCCGCCGACGTCCTCGGAATACCCTTCTACGTCTGGGATTTCGCCGATCGCTTCAAGGAAGACGTGATCGACGACTTCGTGGCGTCCTACGCGGCAGGTGAGACCCCTAACCCCTGCCTGCGCTGCAACGAGAAGATCAAGTTCACCGCACTCGCCGATCGTGCGGTCGCTCTCGGCTTCGACGCCGTGGCGACCGGTCACTACGCACGCCTCGAAGACGGTGTGCTGCGCCGGGCGGTCGACGCGGACAAGGACCAGTCGTACGTCCTTGGTGTGCTGACGGCAGAGCAGCTTTCACGCGCGATGTTCCCGATCGGTGACACCCCGAAGGAACAGATCCGCGAGGAAGCCGCCGAGCGCGGCCTCGCTGTGGCGAACAAGCCTGACAGTCACGACATCTGCTTCATCCCGACCGGCGACACACGAGCATTCCTGGGTGCGCGCATCGGCGTTCGTCCCGGAAGCGTTGTCGACGCCGATTCGGGTGAAGTCCTCGCTGCGCACGACGGCGTCCACGGCTTCACGATCGGGCAGCGTAAGGGTCTCGGCGTCGAAGGTCCGGCGGGTGACGGCCGTCCGCGGTACGTGACCGCGATCGAGCCCGAAACCGGAACGGTCCGAGTGGGTTCGGCCAAGAATCTCGACGTCTGGGCCATCGCGGCGCAGCGTGCGATCTGGACTTCGGGCCAGGCGCCGGAGGGCCCGGTCGAATGTATGGTGCAGGTTCGTGCGCACGGCGGGCTGGCGGAGGCCGTCGCGGAGGCCGTCGATGACGGTACTTCAAGCGGCGGTATATCGATCTCGTTGCGCGAACCACTGACCGGCGTCGCAAGGGGACAAGCTGTCGTGTTGTATCGCCCCGACAGCGAACTGGGCGACCAGGTCCTCGGCAGTGGCACCATCTCGGGCACCAAATCCGAGCCGAACACACTGTGACGCAGCAGGTTTCCATCGGTGGCCTCGTCACCGGAATCGGATCCTGGCCGGGCACGGATGCCCGCGAAAGTGCCGCAACCATCCTCGGCGAGCTTGGCGGTTTCCCACATCTGGTGGAGCTGCCGGGCCGCGGTCTCGGCGCAGACATGGTCGGCCGGGCAGGCGCCATTTTGGTCGACATCAACCTCGACGCCTCGACGCGTGCCTATCGCGTAGTGCCTCGGCGGGGCAACGTGGCGAAGCGGGCCGAGGACTTCCTGAATCAGGATCTCGACGCACTCGAGGAAGCCTGGGAGTCGGCCCGCTTGGTCGGCGGAGATCACGTGATCAAGCTCCAAGCTGCCGGCCCGTTGACGCTCGGCGCCGAGATCGAGGTCGCGAACGGCTCGCGAGTTCTCGTCGACCGCGGGGCGCTCCGCGACATCGCAGAATCACTCGGTGAGGGCCTCGCGCGTCATGCGGCCGAGGTCACTCGCCGCACCGGCGCCACAGTGGTGATCCAGTTGGACGAGCCTCAGATCGCGGCCGTACTGGCCGGTTCGCTGCCAGGGCGCACCAAGATGGAGAGCGTTCCGGCACTGCCCGAACCTGAGGCGCTCGCCGTTCTCGACTCGACGATCAGCGGTTGCGGGCTGCCCACGATCGTCCACAGCTGCGGCGCCGACATGCCGTGGGATCTGCTGAGGCGAAGCCACGCGTTCGGCGTTAGCTTCGACATGTCCCTCATCGGCTCACGCGATCTCGACGGCATCGGCCAATTGTTCGACGCCGGCAAGGAATTGGCGCTCGGTCTGGTTCCGTCCGTGAAGCCGGAAAAGCCGGTGACGTGGAAAGAGTGCGCGATGCCTGCCGTCACGCTGACCGATCGTCTCGGATTCTCGCGTGAACTCCTGCAGACCCAGGTCGCGGTGACCCCACGCTGTGGTCTTGCGGGTGCGAGCCTGGAGTGGGCTCGTGCCGCTCTTCGACTGAGCACAGACGTCGGCAAGGCATTGGTGGACGATCCCTCGGCGTTCTGATGCGTGGAGTCATGTGGTGTGTCGGTGTGAACCGATAATCTTCTAGCTGTGACTGAAACCGCGGATGCAATGCAGCCAGCGCCCAACGAGGCGCGCGAGCAGTGGACGGAGCTGGCCGAAGAGGTACGCCAGCATCAGTTCCGCTACTACGTTCGTGATGCGCCCGTCATTTCGGACGGTGCATTCGACATATTGCTCGGGCAGCTCAATGCTCTCGAAGAGCAGTATCCGGATCTGCGGACTCCCGACTCCCCGACGCAACTGGTCGGCGGCGGATTCGCGACGGACTTCACATCCGTCGATCACCTCGAGCGGATGCTCAGCCTCGACAACGTCTTCGACGAGTCCGAACTCCGTGGATGGATCGCCAAGGTAGAGCAGGAAACCGGGCCCGAACTGCACTTTCTGTGCGAAGTGAAGATCGACGGTGTCGCTCTCAACCTTGTCTACGAGAACGGCAAACTCGTGCGCGCCGCTACCCGCGGCGACGGTCGCACCGGCGAGCTGGTCACACTCAACGCCCTGACGATCAACGACATACCGGAGCGGCTCACCGCCACGGACGAGTACCCGATTCCGAGCCTGCTCGAGGTGCGCGGTGAGGTGTTCTTCCGCCTCGAGGACTTCGCTGCACTCAATGCCTCGCTGGTGGAGGAGGGCAAAGCGCCGTTCGCCAATCCACGCAACTCCGCGGCGGGCTCCCTGCGCCAGAAGAATCCGGCCGTCACCGCGCGTCGTCGCCTCGGCATGATCTGCCACGGATTCGGAAGCATGGAAGGTTTCGATCCGGCTTCGCAGTACGACGCATACGTGGCCCTCGCCGCCTGGGGTCTGCCGGTGTCCACGCACACTTCGCGGGTGGTCGGCGCCGACGCCGTGGTCGAGAAGATGAAGTACTGGGGAGAACATCGCCACGACGTCGAGCATGAGATCGACGGCCTGGTGGTCAAGGTCGACGAGATGTCGTTGCATCGACGTCTGGGCACCACGTCTCGCGCACCGCGGTGGGCGATCGCGTACAAGTACCCGCCGGAAGAGGTCACGACCAAGCTCCTCGACATCCGGGTCAGTGTCGGCCGCACGGGACGTGTGACGCCGTTCGCGTACATGGAACCCGTCACGGTGGCGGGTTCCACTGTGTCCTTGGCCACGCTGCACAACGGATCCGAGGTCAAGCGCAAGGGTGTGCTGATCGGCGACACCGTGGTGTTGCGTAAGGCCGGAGACGTTATCCCAGAGGTCCTCGGGCCCGTGGCAGACGTGCGCGACGGTACTGAGCGCGAGTTCGTCATGCCGACGCACTGCCCCGAGTGCGGCACGTTGTTGGCGCCCGCAAAAGAGGGCGACGTCGACGTGCGATGCCCCAATCAGCAGTACTGCCCGGCGCAGTTGCGCGAGCGCGTGTTCCACGTTGCCGGTCGCGGGGCATTCGACATCGAGGTGCTCGGATACGAGGCCGCGACCGGTCTGCTGGAAGCGAAGGTCATCGGCGACGAGGGCGATCTCTTCTCCCTCGACGCCGAGAAACTGATCGATGTTCCTATCTTCCGCACCAATGCGGGAGCACTGTCCGCCAACGGAAAACGCTTGCTGGCCAATCTGGATTCGGCCAAGGACAAGCCGCTGTGGAGAGTGCTTGTGGCACTGTCGATTCGGCACGTCGGCCCTACTGCCGCCAGGGCGTTGGCCGGCGAATTCGGTTCGTTGCAACGCATTCGGGAAGCGTCGGTCGACGAGTTGGCTGCAGTGGACGGCGTCGGATCCACGATCGCGGCGGCGGTCGTGGAGTGGTTCTCGGTCGACTGGCACCAGCAGATCGTCGACAAGTGGGCGTCGGCCGGAGTGCGCATGGAGGACGAACGAGACGATTCGATTCCGCGCAATCTCGAGGGCCTCTCGATCGTTGTCACCGGTTCGCTCGAGACGTACTCGCGCGATCAGGCAAAGGAAGCGATTCTTGTGCGCGGGGGCAAGGCGGCAGGTTCGGTCTCGAAGAAGACCGCCTTTGTCGTCGTTGGTGAAGCGCCCGGTTCCAAGCACGACAAGGCCGTCGAATTGGGTGTGCCGGTGCTCGACGAGGACGGCTTCCGGCGGTTGCTCGAAGATGGCCCGGATGCAGTCGCTCCCACCGAATTGGACGCAGCAGAGTGACTTTGTCCGATTTCTGAGATTGGCGTGTGGGGTGCCATAGTGACGCCATGATCGAGATTCGTGAAGTTCTGCCGGCAGAGTTCGAGACCGTCGGTGAGCTGACTGTGCAGTCGTACGTGGGTGGCGGATTTGTCGCCGACGGATCCCCGTACGCGGAGCGCCTGCGCGACACCGCAACTCGGGTGGAGCAGGGGCGGGTGCTGGTTGCCGTTCTCGGCGATCAGGTCGTGGGTTCGTTGACGATTGCCGAGCCCGGTACGCCCTTCGCCGACGTTGCGCAGAAGGGTGAACTCGAGTTCCGCATGCTGGCGGTCTCGCCACAGGCTCGGGGATCGGGCGCCGGAACCGCATTGGTTCGCGCCGTGATCGCCGACGCTTACGATCGCGGCGATCACTCGGTGGTCATTTCGACGCAGCCCGAGATGGTTGATGCGCGTCGTATCTACGACCGCAACGGTTTTGTCCCGGATCCCGAGCGCGCGTGGGAGCCCATTCGCGGCATGGAACTGACCGTCATGGTTCGCGGTCTGGCCTGATTACCCAGGCTGGTCAACCCAGTACCGTCGCGACGATTCCTGCGAGGTAGCCGAGGCGGGCTATCTCAGAGGGGCGGAATTCGGGTCCACCGGGGCGGCCGAGCATGAGGACTCGATTGCCGGAACCGAGAGGTGCGGCAGCGAGGCTGGTGTTCATGTCGCGCCATACGTCCGGAACCCAATCCGCCTCGCCGTCGAGTGCAGTGGGCTTGTCCAGCGGCATCCATGGAATGTCGGTGGCGTGGGTTTCCGGCGCACCGGCGCTCCCGACGACGCGGTACGCCCCGCGCTTGCCGATGTCCGCGACGACGCACCATCCGACTCGCAGTACACGCGGCGCGCCGTCGACGAGGACCTGTAGTCGATCGTTTCTGGCGGTGGCGACGGAGTCGATCAGCTCGAGTTCACGGTGAGTGTCGAGAATCCCGGCGTAGGGGCGGATCGAATCGACCAGCACGTCGGGCAGATGCTCGGCAGCGGTGATCAAAGTGTCGGGCAGTGCGCCGGGTTCGACGTCGACCACGAGGTCGTCGATGGCAAATCCGTCGCCTCGCTCCACGACGTCGAGCGAGAGGATGTCTGCGCCCACGGATCCGAGAGCTACGGCGAGCGCGCCGAGGCTGCCGGGTCGGTCGGGCAGTTGGACGCGAAGCAGGTACGACACGTGCGTGCCTTTCGCTCATCGGTTCTTGCCCGGATCACGTCGACCCGGGCCACACCCATCTTTGCACTTGCTCAGCACGCGTTGGTGGGCGCCGCGGCGGTGTCACATCGGGTGCACATGCTTGTCACACGAGCGAAACACGAGGTGGATTCGACGTGGCGGTGGACACAGTAGGCGTGCGTACCGGTCGACACAGCAGGCGTGCTTACAGGTCTGTGTCGGCGAGGAACTAGGCTGGACCGGCAATGTTCACGTCCTCTTCCGAAAGGGGCCCCGCGGTGCCTGCCATCTCCCGTGACGAGGTCGCGCACCTCGCGCGGCTGTCCAGACTCGCCCTGTCCGATGCCGAACTCGACGAGTTCGCCGGTCAGTTGGATTCGATTCTCAACCACGTCAAGGTGGTCACCGAGGTTGCGGCCGACGACGTCCCGCCCATGGCGAACCCCAATGCCGTCACCAACGTGACCCGCCCTGACGTGATCGTGCCCGGGTTGACCCCGGAGCAGGCATTGTCCGGAGCACCCGCAGTCGAACAGGATCGCTTTGCGGTTCCGCAGATCCTTGGAGAGGGCGAATGACCGATCTGACCACGCTGGACGCCGCTGAGCTGGCCGGCAAGATCCACTCGCGTGAGGTGTCCTCCGTAGAGGTCACGCAGGCGCATCTCGACCGCATCGCGGCCGTCGACACCGAGTATCACGCCTTCCTGCACGTTGCAGGCGAACAGGCTCTCGAAGCCGCCGCAGCAGTGGACAACTCGCTCGCAGGCGGAAACGAACCCGCTTCGGCACTCGCCGGCGTTCCGATCGCGTTGAAGGACATCTTCACCACGACGGACATGCCGACCACCTGTGCGTCGAAGATTCTCGAAGGCTGGGTCGCGCCGTACGACGCGACTCTGACGTCGAAGCTGCGCGCTGCCGGCATCCCGATCCTCGGCAAGACGAACCTCGACGAGTTCGCGATGGGCTCTTCGACCGAGAACTCGGCCTTCGGCCCGACGCGTAACCCGTGGGACGTCACCCGCATCCCCGGTGGTTCGGGCGGCGGTAGCGCAGCGGCGCTCGCGTCCCGTCAGGCCCCGCTGGCCATCGGCACCGACACCGGCGGTTCGATCCGTCAGCCCGCTGCGGTCACCGCGACGGTCGGAACCAAGCCGACGTACGGAACTGTCTCACGCTTCGGACTCGTCGCGTGCGCCTCCTCGCTCGATCAGGGCGGTCCCTGTGGTCGAACCGTGCTCGACACCGCTCTGCTGCACGAGGTCATCGCCGGGCACGATCCGCGTGACTCCACGTCCATCGACGCCCCCGTGCGTCCGGTCGTCGCCGCAGCACGCGAAGGTGCAAACGGCGACCTGCGCGGCGTCAAGGTCGGTGTGGTCAAGGAACTTCACTCCGACAGCTATCAGCCCGGCGTCATCGCTTCCTTCGACGCGGCCGTCGAGCAGCTCAAGGCACTCGGTGCCGAGGTCGTCGAGGTCTCGTGCCCGAGCTTCGAGCACGCACTCGCGTCGTACTACCTGGTGCTGCCCAGTGAGGTCTCGTCCAACCTGGCTCGCTTCGACGCCATGCGCTACGGACTGCGTGTCGACGACGGCAACATGAGTGCCGACCAGGTCATGGCCGCAACTCGCGCCGCCGGTTTCGGTCCGGAGGTCAAGCGCCGCATCATGATCGGTACCTACGCACTGTCCTCGGGCTACTACGACGCCTACTACGGTTCGGCGCTCAAGGTTCGTACGCTCATCGCGCGCGATTTCGACAAGGCCTACGAGAAGGTGGACGTACTGGTCTCGCCGACCAGCCCGTTCACCCCGTGGAAGTTGGGCGAGAAGGTCGGCGATCCGCTGGCCATGTACCTCTCGGACCTGTGCACGTTGCCGACCAACCTGGCCGGACACTGCGCGATGTCGGTGCCCTCGGGTCTGTCCGCGGACGACAACCTGCCGGTGGGCTTGCAGATCATGGCGCCCGCCATGGCTGACGAGCGCCTCTACCGCGTCGGTGCCGCCTACGAAGCTGCACGCGGCCCGATTGCAACTGCAGTCTGACTTGTTTGCTGTGCGCCTTTATTAACCCTCCGCGGTTGATAAAGGCGCACAGCAGTTTCAGGAGCAGGTCCCCAAAGCCGTCCCCTGATCGGTTCCGTAGCGATGACCGTGGCCGGCGGGAACACCGAGCGAACCGAGCATGTCTGCGGTCGTCTGCAAGAACGTGACGCCTGGAATCCACTGCGGGATCGGGGCATCCTGGACGGCGCGGCTCAGGTCCGGCTTCTGTGTGGCGAGGGCGGGGGACCACCACACCACCGGGTCGGATGTGTTCGCGAGGACGGTTGCGCCCTCCGTCCGCGTCGCGCCCGCCGGGGGACCGGCCCACAACACGTCGCACGCGGTGGTGGGGCTTTTCTCCATTAACGCAGCACTGCCCCCGACGGCGCCCAGGCTCTGTCCGTAGAGGAACAAGTCCGGTCGCTCTTCGGTCGGCATCGAGGCGATGTGTGTACCGACCGCGGTGAACAGAGCGGTGGCCGAATCTTCGGCCTCGTCTCGGCTGAACAGGAATGTAGCCCAACTGGGTGCGTCGGAGTACTGCTGGCCGACTATCGCGACGTCGCCGCCGAACCGTTGCTCGATACCGTCGACTGCGTGCGTGTCGATCCACCCCGAGCCGGTCGGAACGGCTACCACGACGCTGTTGCGGGCAAAGCCGCCGACGCGATCGAGTTCACTCACGGCGAGAGCGGCACGCGATGCGGCGTTGGGTGAGGAATCCACACCGGCGTAGACGCGCACCGAGTCTTCACGCGGATCGGTGGCAACGAACTTACGTCCCTCCGCGCCCATCGACGTCCACGAGATGAGAGATTCGGGGCTGCCTGACACGGAGGCCGAAAGTGGCTGTGTCAGAGCAGTGTCGATGTACGCGTTGGAACTGTCGAACGAATCGGAAAGACCGTTCCACACGGCGGGACCAACTACCAACTGCACTCCGAGAACACCCATGACCAGTGCGCCGACGCTCCGCGCGAAACCCATCCACCGCAGCGCCTTCGAAATTCCGACCCCGATGCCCCAGAGACCAAGTGCGGTCAGTGCTGCAATGCAACCCGCCTCCGCCCAGTGGAGAAGTCCGGCAGACGGTGCGCCCATCGCCGCTCGCAACGAGTTCTGCCAACTGGAGGCGGCGAAGACAGCGATCGCGGCGGCGGCCGTCGACAACCCCAATGCGCTGATGCGCCAATGATGTTCGTCGAATCGGGCCTTCACACTATCGGAGACGAGTCGACGCGCAACCGCGGAGAACGCCCACATCGCCAGTAGTCCGGCCGCGACGAGCAGACCGCTGAACGCGCCCTGGAGCACGGCTGATCTCGGCAGCAGTCCGGGAGCAAGTGAGATGGCGGACATCGCTGCCACGGCGACGCTCGTCGACACTCGGGGGAGTGCGAGCGCCCCGACTCGGGCGAGGGCAGGGTTCCGTGACGCATTCAGAACGCTCATGCTGCAACCGCTTTCGGAGAGGAGGAGAACCCGTTCGACGGATCGAGACGCCGCGACCGCACGAGGGTGAAGCCGAGAGCGGAGACAGCGAAGACTCCGGCCGCGCCGTAACCGAAGCCTGATTCAGCGACCGGTGTCAGATAGCTTTGGCGCCAGGAATTTCCGTTCACCGCTGTGACGGCTACATCGGCCATCGCGAAGCAATACCCTCGTGAGAGAAAAGACGTACGGTCTTCACACGCGGCATGCATTCGCTCGTCGAGCTGACCGTCGAGGACCTGACGTGCCCACGGCCCCAGTTCAGTTCCGTGCGAATGCGCGTAGCGGAGGAGGTCGTAGCCGAGATCGTGCGCTTTGCAGGCCGAGTCGAATTCGTCGGGAAGTGGGACCGGCGACGAGCAGTCGCCGTGGGGATTGGCGAGGTATCCATCGACGACGGTGGGGGTGTAGCCCGCGAATGCCGCAAAGTCCGCCGGGATGGTGGTCACAGCGTCAGAGGCATCCGCGGTAGTCACAGTGACGATCGCCCTGGATGCGTTCGAGTTCTCGGTGCGCGGCGGCTCGGCGCCGCTCGATCCGGCAGTGACGATGATTGCCGCCGTTGCAGCCAGCGCCAGGGCAGCCCAGGTGCCGGCGCTTCGAGAGAGGTCTTTCACCCGTGTGATCCGCATGCCGTTCACGCTATGAACGGACAATCCTGGCGGTCATCGCTCTGTGGAGGGGTTCTCCGACGCGTATTCGGGTGAGAATTCCCTCCCCTGTGATACCTCGGAGGTAGGGGGATCTCACTCTGCAGTATGAGGACTTTCGGGGTTCGTCTTCATAGGCTTGACGGGTGATCAAGGTCCGAAGGAAGAACAGGGGCGCACCGGCTGTGCCCGCACCGACATTCGCCACCGCCGGGGCGATGCTGTCCGGCCTCGACGGGGCGGTAGTGCATTCGGAGAAAGTGCGCCGCGCAACCCGTTTCGTGGCCCACGGTCAGTTCTGGAACTTCGTCATAGTCGCGGTCACCTTGATCCTCTATTCGATTGCCTGGCCGACACTGCAACTGACGCATCATGTTTCGCCGCCGATCATGCCGTTCGTCGCCGCGTTGGCCGCATTTCCGTTTGTCCTGATCCGGATCAACGCTCCGTTGGGGTGGGCGGTGTCGGCGGTCTCGGCACTGATCATCCCGTTGGTGTTCGACAACACGCCCGGTTACGACTATCCGTGGCAGGTCGTCCACATCATCGTGCTGATGTCGCTGCTTGCCGCGGTGAGTCTGCGAGCGCCCATTCAAGTTGTCGGTGTCGCCTGGATCGCCACGGTGCTGCTCTTCCTCGGAAACGCTCCGGGAAGCGACGGAGCCGGTTGGGCTGTCGGACTCAGCGCCCTGGTGGTCTTCTGCCTGCTGATCCGCTGGTTGGTTCTCTCGCGCCGTCAGTTGGCCAAGCAGGAGGAAGTCAGTGAACTCGAGCGCACTCGGCGAACGATCCTCGAGGAGAAGGCGCGGATCGCCCGCGACTTGCACGACGTCGTGGCCCACCACATGTCGATGGTGGTCGTGCAAGCGCAGAGCGCGCCGTACCGACTCGATGCTGTCACTCCGGAGATCCGGACCGAATTCGAATCGATAAGTGAGACTGGGCGAGCAGCGCTCAACGAGATTCGTGGTCTCCTCGGAGTACTGCGCAGCGACGGGGACACCGTGGTGACGGCGCCGCAACCGGGTGTCGACCAGTTGGACGAACTGCTGCTCGGCAGTACACGTGCCGGATTGCCGGTGTCGTGGCGAGTCGACGGAGATCGAGCGGCGGTCTCGGAATCCACGGGCCTTGCGCTCTACCGGATCATTCAGGAGTCGATTACCAATGCGGCCAGGCATTCACCAGGCGGACCCATCGAGGTCGCCGTGGCGTTCGGCCCGCAATCGGTGAGCGCGCTCGTGAACAACGGGCCTTCGCCCCTGGGTGGCAATCAGCACTCGGCGTCGGAAACCACTGGTGGCAACGGAATACGCGGAATGCGTGAGCGGGCTTCGGCGGTGGGCGGCATGCTGTTGGCAAACCGGCGCGAGGACGGAGGGTTCGAGGTCCGGGCCGAGTTGCCGTCGATGCCCGCCTAGGCTGTCCGAGTGCCCATCACAGTATTCATCGCAGACGACCAGGCGATGGTTCGACAAGGGTTCGGAGCCCTACTCTCCGCCCAGCCCGACATCAGCGTGATCGGCGATGCGCCGGACGGGAAGATCGCCGTCGCCGAGGTCGCGCGATTGCGTCCGGATGTGGTGTTGATGGATGTTCGCATGCCCGAGATGAACGGACTCGACGCTGCCCGCCAGATTCTGTCCGCCGGGTGGGAACCGCCGGTGCGAGTCCTCATGCTCACCACTTTCGACATCGATGACTACGTCTACGAGGCACTGAGCGTCGGAGCGAGCGGTTTCATGCTCAAGGACGCACCGGCTGAGGAACTGATTCGGGCGGTACGCGTCGTTGCCGAAGGGCAGGCCTTGCTGGCGCCGACGGTGACGCGTCGCCTGATTGCCGATGTGACCAGCCGGCGGGCCGCACCGCGCGCACGGCCCGCAGCGCTCGATGCGCTGACCCCGCGTGAGCGCGAGGTCCTCGAACTGATTGCCCGCGGCTTGTCCAACGTCGAGATCGCCGAGCGGCTGTTCGTCGCCGAGCAGACCGTCAAGACCCATGTCGGGAAGGTGCTGTCCAAGCTCGATCTGCGCGATCGCGCCCAGGCAGTCGTGTTGGCGTACGAAAGCGGGCTCGTCACGCCGGGTTAGTGGTCCCGTGCGGCGCGGCGTTGCGGCTCGGCAACGCCGCTATCCTGCGGCAATACGGTGACTGGGGGAAGATGGACACCAAGATCCACAATCCGGTCACGAGAGGTGCTGCACTATGCGAATCGGAATCCTCACGGGAGGCGGCGACTGCCCGGGCTTGAACGCGGTCATACGCGCCGTCGTACGTACGTCGGCCGGACGTTACGGCAGTACCGTGGTCGGATTCCGGGACGGCTGGCGAGGACTTCTCGAGGACCGCAAGGTCCCTCTCGACGCGGACGATCGCATCAACCGCATCCTCACTCGCGGCGGCACGATCCTCGGCACCGCTCGCGTGAACCCCGACAAACTGCGCGCGGGCCTCGATCAGATCAAGCAGACCCTCGACGACAACGGGATCGACGTCCTGATCCCGATCGGCGGCGAAGGCACACTCACTGCGGCCAGTTGGCTTTCCGAGAGTGGAGTACCCGTGATCGGCGTGCCCAAGACGATCGACAACGACATCGACTGCACCGACGTGACTTTCGGCTTCGACACCGCCTTGGCCGTCGCCACGGACGCCATCGACAGACTCCACACCACGGCCGAATCACACCAGCGGGTCATGCTCGTCGAGGTCATGGGCCGGCACGCGGGCTGGATCGCGCTGCAAGCCGGACTGGCGTCGGGGGCACACCTGACGCTGGTCCCAGAACAACCGTTCGACGTCGACGAGGTGTGCGCGATGGTCAAGAAGCGCTTCCAGCGCGGCGACTCCCACTTCATCTGCGTCGTCGCCGAAGGCGCGATGCCCGATCCCACGTCGATGACTCTGCGCGAAGGTGGCATCGACGAGTTCGGACACAAGATCTTCACCGGCGTCGCGCAGCAGCTCGGCAACGAGATCGAGCGTCGGATCGGCAAGGAAGTTCGCACCACCGTCCTCGGACACATCCAGCGCGGCGGCACCCCGACGCCGCACGATCGCATCCTCGCCACTCGCTTCGGGGTTCATGCCACCGACGCAGCTCACCGCGGAGATTTCGGTCAGATGGTCGCGTTGCACGGAACGTCCATCGACCTCGTTCCGCTCGCCGAGGCGACCCGCAAACTCAAGACGGTGCCCAAGGAGCGCTACGAGGAGGCAGCCGCATTCTTCGGCTGAGCCGCAGACGCATAAACTGATCACCATGACTGCTGTCGATGCGCCCGACATCCTCGATTACGACGAAGTACTGACCAAGTACGAGCCTGTGATGGGTATGGAGGTGCACGTAGAACTCGGCACCGCGACCAAGATGTTCTGCCCGTGCCCCACCGAGTTCGGTGCCGAACCCAATACCCAGGTGTGCCCGGTCTGTCTGGGCATGCCCGGTTCGTTGCCGGTGGTGAACGCAGCCGCTGTCGAGTCCGCGATCCGGATCGGCCTTGCGCTCAACTGCTCCATCACGCCGTGGGGCCGATTCGCGCGCAAGAACTACTTCTACCCGGATCAGCCGAAGAACTACCAGATTTCCCAGTACGACGAGCCGATCGCAACCGAGGGATACCTCGATGTGATCCTCGACGACGGCACGACGTGGCGTGTCGACATCGAGCGCGCGCACATGGAAGAGGACACCGGAAAGTCCTTGCACGTGGGCGGCGCTACCGGCCGTATCCACGGAGCGAGCCACTCGCTTCTCGACTACAACCGTGCCGGTGTGCCGCTGGTCGAGATCGTCACCAAGACCATCCACGGTGCCGGTGAGCGCGCTCCCGAGGTTGCTCGCGCGTACGTGACGGCGCTCCGTGATCTGCTCAAATCACTCGACGTCTCCGACGTGCGGATGGATCAGGGATCGATGCGCTGCGACGCCAACATCTCGTTGATGCCGATCGGCGCCACGGAACTCGGAACGCGTACCGAAACCAAGAACGTCAACTCCCTCAAAAGCGTCGAGGTCGCAGTTCGCTACGAAATGCGCCGTCAGGCAGCAGTTCTCGACGCCGGCGGTGAGGTTATCCAGGAGACCCGCCACTTCCAGGAAGCCGACGGCACCACCGCCGCCGGACGTCGTAAGGAAACGGCCGAGGACTACCGCTACTTCCCGGAGCCGGATCTCGAGCCTGTCGCCCCGAGCGCCGAGTGGGTGGAAGAACTGCGCGGCACCTTGCCGGAGCTCCCCTGGATTCGCCGCGCGCGGATCCAGAAGGACTGGGGAATCTCCGACGAGGTCATGCGCGACCTCGTCAATGCCGGTGCCATCGATCTGGTGATCGCGACCACCGAGGCCGGTGCTTCGCCCGAGGCAGCGCGGTCGTGGTGGCTGTCCTACCTGTCACAGCAGGCCAACACCCGTGGCGTCGAACTCGGTGCTCTGCCGATCACCCCGGCGCAGGTTGCCCAGGTCGTCGCTCTCATCGACAGCGGCAAGCTCAACAACAAGGTCGCTCGCCAGGTCGTCGATCACGTCCTCGACGGCGAGGGTGACCCGGAGCAGGTTGTCGCGGCCCACCCGGAGTTGGTCGTCGAACGTGACGAAACCAAGCTCAAGGCAGCCGTCGACGAGGCACTCGCAGCCAACCCCGACATCGCGGACAAGATCCGCAGTGGCAAGGTGCAGGCCGCCGGAAAGATCGTCGGCGACGTCATGAAGGCCACTCGCGGACAGGCAGACGCGGCTCGTGTGAAGGAACTTGTCATCGAGGCGTGCAGCTAGTCCTCGATAGCGAACACTGATGCCCGGCCGAATCGAATTCGGCCGGGCATCAGTGTTTTTCCCACTGTCGTTTTACCGCTGTCGATCTATAGATCAGGGACCACAACCGCGCGGCCGCTGAGCGTTCCGGCAGCCAGTCGTCGATACGCTTCGGCTCCGTTGTCGAGACTGAAGGTTTCCACCGCGATGTCGAAGATGCCGGCGTGCGCCAGGTCGATCAATTCGACCAACTCGTTGCGGGCACCCCAGTAAGGCACGGTCACCGAAGCCTCGTACGGACTTTGGAAGAATCCGACTTTGGCGTGGGCCTGCCCGTCGCCGATCCCGACGATGGTGACGTCGGATCCGACGCCGGCGACAGCCATCGCGGTGTCGATGGTGGGCTGGTAGCCGACGAAGTCGAGAACCAGTGCGGCGCCCTGACTTCCGGTGATCTTGCGGACGTTCTCGGCCGCATCCTTGTCGGAGAGCACCACTTCGTGAGCGCCGACCTTGGTTGCCAGTTCGAGCTTGTCCGCGCTCACGTCGAGTGCGATGACCGTGGCTGCCGAGAGGTGGCGGAGGAGCTGAATGGCGACGTGGCCGAGACCACCGGTACCGATGACAACCGCGTACGAGCCTCCGCGAAGTTTCGGCAGAGAACGCTTGATCGCGTGATACGGCGTCAGGCCGGCGTCGGTCAGTGGCACTGTCTTGATCGGGTCGAGGTCACCGATCGGCACGAGATGGCGAGGTGAATCGACGATCATGAACTCGGCCAACGCGCCGGGTGCGCCGAGTCCTGGAGGATTGATGCCGAGTTCTTTTGCGCGAGAACAGTAGTTCTCGAGTCCCTGCGAGCAGTGCCAACAGTTGCCGCAACCCCAAGGTCCGTAGACGACGACATTGGTTCCGATGTCGAGTCCCTCGACACCCTCGCCGACGGCCGCGACTCGGCCGGCGCCTTCGTGACCGAGTGTGAGCGGAAGGCCGTAGGTGTACTGCTCTTCTGGCAGGCTCATGATGAAGTCGTCCGAGTGGCAGACGCCGGCCGCGGTTACTTCCAGGAGCACTTCACCGGGACCGGGCTCGGGTTTGGGAATCTCCGTGAGTTCGGGCTCAGCGCCGATTCTCGTGTATTGGATTGCCTTCATTCCGACTCCTTTGTCGTGGTTGGCCAACCGGTCCTGGCAACTACTGGGTGTTTAGCCCCGCTAACAAAAGAGTACGCATCTGTGCATGTTCGGTCACCGGATCCGTGACCGAACAGACATGGTGCTCGTCGATCACGGCTCAGTCGATTCCGCCGCTGCCACTCGGCATGGGGATCTTGACCACCTTGTCGTCGTTCGGCCCTGGCTCGCCCGCGGTCTTGTTGATCGTGCTCGCCCACATCAAACCGTCGGATCCGAGTGCCAAACCGCCTAGTTGGCCGTACGTGTCCTTCGCCACTGCCGACGGCGCGGTCGTAACTGCTCCTGTTCCGGGGTCGGCAGCCAACGCCGAGATCGCTTTGCCGGCCCCCAGCGCGACAGCTACCACTCCCTGCGCCGCAATGCACCCTCCGACGCCGGGTCGGTCAGGCCACGTCCAAGCGGGGGACGTCACCGTTCCGTCGGAGCCGACACGTTGGAGGCGATCCTCGAGAGTGGTTCGGTCGGTGACCCACGTCGCGATACCCGGATCCACGCACACGCCGCCGCCGTTCCCGATTCCGGACAGAACAACTTCCGGGCGAGGCGGCGCTGCGTTGGGCGTCAACGATCGGACTCGCAACAGTTTCCCCGCCAACGAGCCGGGATCCTGAGCAACCGCAGGGTTTCCGGTATCGCCCGTCAGGACCATGAGCTGGTCCGGGGCCGCGAACTCCAGTGACCCGCCGTTGCCACTCGCGCCGCGTGGAATTCCACCGAGGACTTCCTTTGCGGTGTCGCCCGGCGCGATGCGGACCACCCGGTTGTCCGTTCCGGTGGTGACGTAGGCATAGATCAGGTTGTCTTCGACGAAGGTGGGAGAGAGGGCGATGTCGAGCAGGCCGCCGTCACCGCTGCCGTCGACGTCGATCTTGGCAACTTCGACCGGTGTCGTGTTGGGAGCTACCTGCATGATTCGGCCGGTTCGTCGTTCGGCCACCAGTCCTGAATTTCCGTCCGGAAGTGTGACAAGGCCACCGGTGGTGTCGAGACAGGTTGCGATCACGGCGGTGTCGGCATCCTGACACGGTCCGAGGGGGCCGGTCCGCGGCGCCGGCGGCGTGGTGGACGGCGGAGGATTCTCCGGCTGCACTTCCGCGCTTGCCTGGTTGGTCGGTTCGGGTGTGAACGGCGAGGCAGTCGATTCGTCGAAGTCGGCGCAACCTGCGAGCAACGATGTCCCGAGCACCAGAGCCAGTGCGCCCAGCGTTGCATGCCTACCCGTAGTCATGCCCAAGACGTTACGTAACGCACGGCAGATGTCGCCACGCCGGACCAAGGTTCCCCGTCGAGTTCGTGAATCGGTCATAGGCTCACCTACGTGACTGACGAGCGAAAAGATCCCAGCGAGTTGTCGGATGCGGACAAGCCGACGGGCAATGTGTCCAGTCCGTATGATTCGCCCACCGAACAATTTCCGACGGTGAGCGCCAAGAATCCGTTGCCGCGGACCGACGACGATCTCGATTTCGGTTCCACGAACGCCAACTCCTTGACCGAACAGATACCGACATATCGAGCACCTGGCGCGGATCAGCCGACGGTGGCTCTCGAGCGTGAGACGGCGTACGACGCTCCGATCGCCTCCGTCCCCACCGCCGAAGCCGTGGCAGGTGCAACGGAGTCTCCGCGGGGCCGAGGCACGCTCGACCTCGGGTTGCTTGCACTGCGATTGGCCGTCGGCGGAACTGCGTTGGTGCACGGTCTGCAGAAGTTGACCGGTATCTGGAACGGGCCGGGCCTGAACGGGTTCGAGACGATGCTGGCGGACGCCGGGTTCCAGCAGGCGAAGTGGATGGCGATACTCGGCGCCGTCGGTGAGGTCGCAGGTGGCGCCCTCCTGATACTCGGGTTGCTGACTCCCGTTGCGGCAGCGTCGGTTCTGGCGGTGATGATCAATGCGTGGGCGCTGCGTCAGGCGAGTGCACCTGGACTGGAGTACTTCGCTCCTGCCGGTACCGAGTACGAGATGCTGCTCGGAATCTGTGCGGGCGTCATCATTTTGACGGGTCCTGGCCGTATTGCGCTCGACGGTCGTCGTGGCTGGGCAACCCGCCCGTTTGTCGGATCGCTCGTGGTCTTGATCCTCGGTATCGCTGCCGGCGTCTGCACCTGGATCTTCCTGAACGGTGCCAATCCGCTCATCTGAAACTCGCGCCGTCCAAACAAACGAACCGCCGCTCTCCGAATCGGAGAGCGGCGGTTCGTTTGTGAAGGATCAGTCCTTGACGAGTACCGGGTCGGCGTTCGCGGACGGGATGGCTGTTCCGTCCTTGAGCTTGCGACCGAGGACCGACTTGCGGTGACCGTAGGCGAAGTACACGAGCACACCGATGGCCATCCAGACGAGGAACCGGATCCAGGTCTCGACCGAGAGGTTGAGCATCAGCCAACCGCAGGCGAGCACGGCGACGATCGGAACGAACGGCACCAGTGGGACGCGGAATCCGCGCGGCAGGTCGGGGCGGGTGCGGCGCAGGACGATAACGCCGACGCAGACCAGGACGAATGCGAAGAGCGTGCCGATGTTGACCATCTCTTCGAGCGTTCCCATGGGGAAGAAGGCCGCCAGGACAGCAACGATGCCGCCGACGATCAGCGTGATGCGTATCGGGATGCCCTTGGCGTTGGTTTTGGCCAGGCTGCGCGGCATGAGACCGTCACGGGACATGGCGAACAGGACGCGGGTCTGGCCGAGCATCATGACCATGACAACTGTCGTGAGGCCGGCCAGGCCACCGAAGTTGATGGCCGTCTGTGCCCAACCGATTCCGTTTGCCTCGAATGCGGTGGCAAGGGTGGCGCTGGAATCGCCGACCAGTGGGCTGCCGTCCTTGAGTTCGGTGTACTTGACCATGCCGGTGAGGACGAGTGTGACGGCAACGTAGAGCACGGTGACGATGGCGAGCGAGCCGAAGATTCCTCGCGGCAACGACTTCTGCGGGTTCTTGGTTTCCTCGGCCGTGGTCGCAACGACGTCGAATCCGATGAATGCGAAGAACACGAGGCTGGCTGCGGCGAGCAATCCGTATGCGCCGTAGCTGCTTCCGCCGGCACCGGTCAGCCAGGAGAACAATGTCTGGTGGATTCCGCTGGCAGAGCTCTCGGACCCCTCGGACGGCGGGATGAAGGGGGAGTAGTTCTCCTTCTTGATGTAGAACGCGCCGACGACGATGACGAGCAGGACTACCGCGATCTTGATTGCGGTGATGACAGCAGAGACTCGCGAGGAAACCTTGGTGCCGATCGCGAGGATCAGCGTGATTACTCCGATGATGAGCAGTGCGCCCCAGTCGAAGCTGATCGATCCGATGTGCGCGGTGGTACTGCCGCTGGCACCGATGACGTTGCCGAGATAGAGCGACCAACCCTTGCCGACGACAGCGGAGGCGAGTGCGAACTCGAGGATGAGGTCCCAGCCGATGATCCAGGCCGCGAACTCACCGAACGTCGCGTAGGAGAACGTGTATGCGCTGCCGGCGACCGGAACAGTGGAGGCGAACTCCGCATAACACAGTGCGGCAAGGCCGCAGGCGATGGCAGCAAGAACGAATGCCAGTGAAATGGAGGGTCCTGCGACATTGCCTGCGGTTCGAGCAGTCAGCGTGAAGATGCCTGCGCCGATGACGACGGCGACTCCGAATACCGTGAGGTCCTTCGCGGTCAGTTCCTTCTTGAGCTTTGTCTCAGGCTCGTCGGTGTCCGCGATCGATTGCTCGACGGATTTGGTGCGCCATATGCCGACTCCGGGCATGTATTGCTCCTTGGTTGTTTCCCGTCGACCTTGTGGGTGACGGGCGGTGGCTGACTGTCGTCGTTGTGATGTGCGTCTCAGCGACCTGATGAGGGAACCACTGGTGAGCGCCGTGTGCAAGTCAGCTCGCTCGAACTGACCGAAATGATCATCTGACTGAAAGTCATCCCCCCTCATGTATCTGAATTGATCAGCTGGTGTCTGGAACCCTACGTCCAAGTGAATTCGCTCACGAGCCGGACGCACGATTCAGTCTGAAATGTCTGATAGCTCATATCGTTCCGTTGGTGCTCCGCGTGTCGCCCCGGTTATTCGGTACCTGTCGGTCGGTCTTGCTGTCGATGAGTTGCATCAACCCATCTCGTTTTGTGAGGTGCGGTGCGGGTCCTGCAAACTGTTTACCCGTATCGGGGCGCCAGGCGAGATGACCACCGCGTACCTGGATGCGATCGAGCGTCAATCACGCGTCGTGGCAGAGTGCGTCGGCGACGGAACCCACTGCGAGTGTCAAACCGACGGGATGATCGGATTGGGTTGTGGTTCAGGCTCATACAACACGGGAGGAAGCATTGCGTGTTCGGACGCAGTCGGTCCCACGTTCTTCTCCGACAGCATCAGGCGTGACATGGCGGACTCCGAGGCGAAATGAACACGACTCTGTCGATCCTCTGCAGTCGCCCGTTGGCGAGCATCTCGTGGAGCTGAGTTGGTTGCCGCACGTCCGACTGCCCGAAAACCTTGTGTGACTGTCACATCGGCTACGCGCATCTCGAGCCGCGCGCTGACAGAAAAAATCCCCGGCCGAAAGTGGCCGGGGATCTTTTTCGATTCGTGGCAGAACTTACGGAACGTAGCGAACCGCGCCCTTGTCCGCCGACGTTGCCAGAGCGGCGTAGGCGCGCAGGGCTGTCGTCACCGTGCGCTGACGATCGACCGGCTGCCATGGCCGCTCCGAGGTCTCCATCTTGGCGCGTCGCTCGGCGAGGACGTCGTCGTCGACAAGGATCTCCAGCGTGCGCGAGGCGACGTCGATGCGAACCTGATCGCCGTTCTGGACGAGTCCGATGACTCCGCCTGCGGCAGCCTCGGGGGAGATGTGGCCGATGGACAGTCCGGAGGTTCCGCCCGAGAAACGACCGTCGGTGATCAGTGCGCATTCCTTACCGAGGCCCGCGCCCTTGAGGAAGGCGGTGGGATGCAGCATTTCCTGCATGCCGGGTCCGCCCTTGGGGCCTTCGTAGCGCACGACGAGAACGTCGCCGGCCTTGATCTTCTTCTGCAGGATGACCGAGACGGCTTCTTCCTGAGACTCGACGACCAGCGCCGGGCCCTGGAAGGAGAACAGTTCCTCGTCGATGCCGGCTGTCTTGAGGATTGCGCCGTCGAGTGCGATGTTGCCGCGCAGGACGACCAAGCCGCCTTCGACGGTGTAGGCGTTCGCGACGTCGCGGATGCAGCCGCCGGCCGCATCGGTGTCGAGGGCAGACCAACGGTTGTCCGTGGAGAACGGTTCGATGGTGCGCACGCCGCCGGGAGCAGCGTGGAAAAGCTCGATTGCCTCGTCGGTTGCCTTGCCGGAGCGGATGTCCCAGTCGTCGAGCCACTGGTCGAAGCTCTTGGTGTGCACGGTGGACACGTCGGTTTCGAGGAGTCCGCCGCGGCGAAGCTCACCGAGCAGGGCGGGGATTCCGCCGGCGCGGTGGACGTCTTCCATGTGGTAGTCCGAGTTGGGGGAGACCTTGGACAGGCACGGCACCTTACGGCTGATCGCGTCGATGGTGTCGAGGTCGAAGTCGACCTCGCCTTCCTGAGCCGCCGCCAGCGTGTGCAGGACGGTGTTGGTGGAACCGCCCATGGCGACGTCGAGAGCCATTGCGTTGCGGAATGCTGCCGGGGTCGCGATGTTGCGCGGCAGAACCGACTCGTCGCCGTCGCGGTAGTACTTGAGTGCAGCCTCGACCACTGTGGTGCCCGCACGGGAGAAGAGTGCGTGACGCGCTTTGTGAGTTGCCAGCGTGGAGCCGTTGCCCGGCAATGCAAGGCCGAGGGCTTCGGTCAGGCAGTTCATGGAGTTGGCGGTGAACATGCCGGAGCAGGACCCGCACGTCGGGCACGCGCTGCGCTCGACCTCGTCGAGGCCTTCGTCGGACACGGCATCGTTGGCAGAGGCGGAGATCGCGGTGATGAGGTCGGTGGGGGCTTGGGCCACACCGCCGACGACCACTGCCTTACCGGCCTCCATCGGACCGCCGGAGACGAAGACGGTCGGGATGTTCAGACGCATCGCGGCGTTGAGCATGCCGGGAGTGATCTTGTCGCAGTTGGAGATACACACCAGTGCGTCGGCCGTGTGGGCGTTTGCCATGTACTCGACCGAGTCGGCGATGATCTCGCGGCTCGGGAGTGAGTAGAGCATTCCGCCGTGGCCCATAGCGATGCCGTCGTCGACTGCGATGGTGTGGAACTCACGAGCGACGCCGCCGGCTGCACTGATGGCCTCGGCAACGATCTCGCCCACGTTCTTGAGATGCACGTGGCCGGGTACGAACTGGGTGTACGAGTTCGCTACGGCGACGATCGGCTTTCCGAAGTCGGAATCCGTCATTCCTGTGGCGCGCCAAAGGGATCGGGCTCCGGCAGCATTACGTCCGATGGTGGTGGTGCGTGACCTCAACGGGGGCATGGGCGTGTTCCTTATGTGATCGTTGCTGGTCCACTCAAATAGAAGCGAGGGCCTTCCAACGCTACTCGCGTGCTATCGGCGCTTCTCTTCGGGCTGGTCCTGACCGTTGTCGGCGATGTCGGACTCGACCTCTGATTCTTCGTCTGATTGTGGCGCTGCTTCTTCCTCTTCGGCTTCCTTGGCGGCGAAGGCTTCTGCGGCCGATGCGTAGGGGTCAGTGATGCGGCCGCCGCTGGCGATCGCGATCTCGGGAAGCCTGACGAAGCTGACCGCAGGCAAGGTCACCTCGGTTCCATCGGTGAGTTCCGCGCGCGCCCAGCTGCGCTTCGGGAAGCGGAAACCCTTGACGTCGTCCCAGGCGAGGGTGCGCTTGGAGAACGTCGAGCGGACCTCGAGACCGTCAGGGCTGACGGTGGTGCGCAGTCGCGCGACGAGATAGACGGCGATGATCGGAAGGATCAGCAACCAGCTGAAGGCGACGGGCCACCCGAAGATCGGGAAGCTGACCGCGAACAGAAGGAACGCGCAGGCCATGTAAGCGAGCTGCGAAATGCGGATGACGTGCCGAAGTGGTTTCGGCGTGTGGGATGATTGAGCCGGTGGCACGGGCTGCTGCGAAGTTGACACCTCTACATCTTCGCATTGCAGCCGATGTATCTCAGATTCTGGGACGGTCGACTCACCAAGTTTGCCGTTCGCGACTAGCGCCTCTACTGTCGAGTGCGTGAAACAGAATGAGTTGCTCGTAATCGGCCGGCGCGTCGTCGCCTGAGTCGATTTTTCAACTCACCAGATAACGACGCGCCACCCTCGCTCAGCAGATGCTGACGGGGGTTTTTTGTTGCCCGGAGCCAAATCAGAGGATTTCCCAGTGAGCGCACCAACAGCACGGCCTCAACCAACGCCGCGCAAGTCAGGGACACCGAGCCCGACAACCGCGGCTGCCGCAACCCAGACGGCCAACCGTCGCCAGCTCCCGCCTGAGCGGGTAACCGGCGCGCAGTCTGTGGTTCGAGCCCTCGAAGAGCTCGAGGTCGACACGGTATTCGGCATTCCCGGCGGTGCCGTGCTCCCGGTTTACGACCCACTCTTCGATTCGGTCAAGGTCCGCCACGTGCTCGTGCGCCACGAGCAGGGTGCAGGCCACGCTGCCACCGGTTACGCCCAGGCGACCGGCAAGGTCGGCGTGTGCATGGCTACCTCGGGTCCCGGTGCGACCAACCTGGTCACGCCGCTGGCCGACGCGCAGATGGACTCCGTTCCGATCGTCGCGATCACCGGACAGGTGGCTCGCTCGCTGATCGGTACCGACGGCTTCCAGGAAGCCGACATCTCAGGCATCACGATGCCGGTCACCAAGCACAACTTCCTGATCACCGACGCGATCGACATCCCGCGCATCATGGCCGAGGCGTTCTACCTCGCAGCCAGCGGTCGCCCCGGCGCCGTCCTGGTCGATATCCCGAAGGACATCCTGCAGTCGCAGACCACGTTCTCGTGGCCGCCGGAGATGCGTCTGCCGGGATACCGCCCGGTCACCAAGCCGCACGGCAAGCAGGTACGTGAAGCTGCACGTCTGATTGCCGACGCCAAGTCGCCGGTGCTGTACGTCGGTGGCGGCGTCATCAAGTCCGACTCCTCGCCGGAGCTGCTCGAATTGGCCGAGCTGACCGGAATCCCTGTCGTCACTACATTGATGGCCCGCGGCGCGTTCCCGGACAGCCACGATCTCAACTGCGGTATGCCCGGCATGCACGGCACCGTTGCCGCGGTCGCCGCTCTGCAGCGTAGCGATCTCTTGATCACCCTCGGCGCGCGTTTCGACGACCGCGTCACCGGTCAGCTGAATTCCTTCGCGCCCGATGCCAAGGTCATCCACGCCGACATCGATCCGGCCGAGATCGGCAAGAACCGCTACGCCGACGTCCCGATCGTGGGCGACTGCAAAGAGGTCATCACCGAACTCATCGAGGCTATCCGTGCCGACATGGCCACGGGCACCACGTTCGAACTCTCTGAATGGTGGGCGTACCTGAACGACATCCGTCGTACGTACCCGCTGAGCTACGACCGTCCCACCGACGGTCAGCTGAGCCCGGAGTACGTCATCCAGACCGTCGGCAAGCTCGCCGGACCGGATGCCATCTACTGTGCCGGCGTCGGCCAGCACCAGATGTGGGCCGCGCAGTTCGTCGGTTACGAGAAGCCCCGCACGTGGCTCAACTCGGGTGGACTGGGCACCATGGGCTACGCGGTTCCCGCAGCCATGGGCGCCAAGATGGGCATGCCCGACACCGAGGTGTGGGCGATCGACGGCGACGGCTGCTTCCAGATGACCAATCAGGAACTCGCAACCTGCGCACTCGAAGGTATTCCGATCAAGGTTGCCCTGATCAACAACGGCAACCTCGGCATGGTGCGTCAGTGGCAGACACTCTTCTACGAAGAGCGCTACTCCAACACCAACCTCGGAACGCACGGCGCCATCCGCATCCCGGACTTCGTCAAGCTCGCAGAAGCATTGGGCTGCCACGGAATTCGTGTCGAGCGCGAAGAAGATGTCGAAGCTGCGATCCGTGAGGCGCAGTCCATCAACGACAAGCCTGTCGTGATCGACTTCATCGTCACCGCCGACGCGCAGGTGTGGCCGATGGTCGCTGCCGGAACGAGCAACGACGAAATCATGGCGGCCCGGGGCATCCGGCCGCTGTTCGACGACGACGAGGCAGTAGCCGAGCCCGCCGTCATCCACGAAGCCATGTCACGCGAGCAAGCCGGACCCGCCGCGGGCACAGGGGAGGATCAGAAGTGAGCACCAGTCACACCCTCAGTGTTCTCGTCGAGGACAAGCCAGGCGTGCTGGCTCGCGTCTCCGCACTTTTCTCCCGCCGCGGATTCAACATCGAATCCCTTGCGGTGGGTGGAACCGAGATCCCCGAGATCTCACGTATGACCATCGTCGTCACGGTCGACGAGTTCCCTCTCGAGCAGGTGACGAAGCAGCTCAACAAGCTGATCAACGTCATCAAGATCGTCGAGCAGGACGGTGAAGCATCCGTCGCTCGCGAGCTCGTGCTCATCAAGGTGCGCGCAGATGCAAGCGTGCGCACGCAGGTCATCGAAACGGTGAACCTGTTCCGCGCCAAGGTGATCGACGTCTCCCCGGAGTCTGTCACCATCGAGGCGACCGGTACTCGGTCCAAGCTGGATGCACTGCTGCGGATGCTCGATCCGTACGGTATCCGGGAGATCGTTCAGTCCGGGGTCGTGGCAGTCGGTCGAGGGCCGAAGTCGATCACGGCCACCCGCTAGTACTTTTAGACACGTAAAAATCCAAGGAGAGGTTGAGAACTGTGGCAGTCGAGATGTTCTACGACGACGATGCCGATCTGTCGATCATTCAGGGCCGCAAGGTTGCTGTGATCGGCTACGGAAGCCAGGGCCACGCCCATTCGTTGAGCCTGCGTGACTCGGGCGTCGATGTGCGCATCGGCCTCAAGGAAGGCTCGAAGTCGCGTGAGAAGGCGCAGGAGCAGGGCCTGACAGTCGGTACGCCGGCCGAGGTTTCGGAGTGGGCCGACGTCATCATGGTGCTCGCACCTGACACCGCTCAGGCGAGCATTTTCACCAACGACATCGAGCCGAACCTCAAGGACGGCGACGCGCTGTTCTTCGGTCACGGCCTGAACATTCACTTCGACCTGATCAAGGCTCCGGAGTTCGTCACCGTCGGCATGGTCGCCCCTAAGGGACCCGGCCACCTGGTGCGTCGTCAGTTCGTCGACGGCAAGGGCGTTCCCGCGCTCATCGCCATCGACCAGGATCCCAAGGGCGAAGGCCAGGCTCTCGCTCTGTCCTACGCCAAGGGCATCGGCGGAACCCGCGCAGGCGTCATCAAGACCACGTTCAAGGAAGAGACCGAGACGGACCTCTTCGGCGAGCAGGCCGTGCTGTGCGGCGGCACCGAGGAACTGGTCAAGACCGGTTTCGAGGTCATGGTCGAGGCCGGCTACGCACCCGAGATGGCGTACTTCGAGGTTCTGCACGAGCTCAAGCTCATCGTCGACCTCATGTACGAGGGTGGCATCGCACGCATGAACTACTCGGTGTCCGACACCGCTGAGTTCGGTGGATACCTCTCCGGACCGCGCGTCATCGACGCCGACACCAAGGAGCGCATGAAGGCGATCCTGGCCGACATCCAGTCCGGCGAGTTCACCCGTCGTCTGGTTGCCAACGTCGAGAACGGCAACACCGAGCTCGAGGGCCTGCGCAAGGCAAATGCCGAGCACCCCATCGAGGTCACCGGCAAGAAGCTGCGCGACCTGATGAGCTGGGTCGATCGTCCGATCACCGAAACCGCGTAATTCGCAGTTTCACGCTCCACGTCTCCACTGGCCTGATGCCGCGCCGGTTCAATTCCGTTGAACCAGCGCGGCATTGGGCCGGAGTTGTTTTCCGGGCTGGTTGAGCCCGGATTCATATTGCATCGAGAATTTGCCCGCGAAAGTGTCCACTATGTGGTATTGCCTACCGCGTTGTGGATTCGAAGTCAGCGCGCACTAAACTGTCGGTGGTTAAACCACCTTCACACCCACCTAATCAGGGAGTTTGCACGTGAGCCAGCCTGGCCGTCCCGTTGTTCTGATCGCCGACAAGCTCGCGCCGTCCACAGTCGAGGCGCTCGGTGACGGTGTGGAGGTGCGTTGGGTCGACGGACCCGACCGCCCGGCGCTGCTCGCCGCGGTACCCGAGGCCGACGCGATTCTCGTCCGTTCCGCCACCACCGTCGACGCCGAGGTTCTGGCTGCCGGCACCAAGCTGAAGATCATCGGCCGCGCCGGTGTCGGCCTGGACAACGTCGAGATCCCCGCAGCCACCGAGCGCGGCGTGATGGTCGTCAACGCACCGACTTCCAACATTCACTCCGCTGCCGAGCACGCTGTCGCGCTCCTCATGTCGACCGCTCGCCAGATTCCCGCAGCAGACAAGACCCTGCGTGAGAACACCTGGAAGCGAAGCAAGTTCAACGGTGTCGAGATCCTCGGCAAGACCGTCGGTGTCGTCGGACTCGGCCGCATCGGCCAGCTCTTCGCGCAGCGTCTCGCTGCGTTCGAGACCACGATCATCGCGTACGACCCCTACCTGCCCGCAGCGCGCGCAGCGCAGCTCGGCATCGAACTGGTCACCATCGACGAGCTCGTAGAGCGCGCCGACTTCATCTCCGTGCACCTGCCCAAGACCAAGGAAACAGCCGGCCTGATCAACGCCGAGCGTCTCGCCAAGGCCAAGGACGGCGTCATCATCGTCAACGCCGCACGCGGTGGTCTGATCGACGAAGATGCGCTCTATGACGCACTGGTCTCCGGCAAGGTTCGCGGCGCCGGCCTCGATGTGTTCAGCACCGAGCCGTGCACCGATTCCAAGCTCTTCGGTCTCGACAACGTCGTTGTCACCCCGCACCTCGGTGCATCGACGTCCGAGGCTCAGGACCGCGCAGGCATCGACGTGGCGAAGAGTGTTCTCCTTGCTCTGGCAGGCGAATTCGTTCCCGAGGCCGTCAACGTCTCCGGCGGCCCCGTCGGCGAAGAAGTTGCTCCGTGGCTCGAGCTCGTCCGCAAGCTCGGTCTCCTCGCTGCGACGCTGTCGCCCGAGGCAGTTCAGACCGTGCAGGTTGTCGCCACCGGCGAGCTGTCGGCCGAGACCGTCGACATCCTCGGCCTGGCTGCACTGCGCGGCGTGTTCTCCGCCAGCAGCGACGAGGCTGTCACGTTCGTCAACGCTCCGGCACTTGCCGAGCAGCGCGGCGTCACCGTGTCGGTCGAGAAGCACTCCGAGGCTCTTGCTCACCGCAGCGCGGTCGAGGTTCGTGCAGTTGCCGCCGACGGCACGGTCACGTCGGTCACGGGCGCACTCACCGGCCTGCAGCAGGTCGAGAAGATCGTAAATATCAACGGACGCAGCTTCGACCTGCGCGCCGAGGGTCACAACATCGTCGTTCACTACAGCGATCGTCCGGGCGTTCTCGGTGTGCTCGGCACGGTTCTCGGTAACGCGAGCGTCGATATTCTCGCCGCAGCGTTGAGCCAGGACGCCGAAGGCGAAGGCGCAACGGTCATCCTGCGCGTCGACCGCGTCGTCGGTGACACCGAGGTCGACGCAATCGTCTCGCAGCTCGACGCTCGCGTCGCCCAGGTCGACCTTTCCTGATTTGTTTTTGCTGTGCGCCTTTGTTAACCGCCCGCGGTTAACAAAGGCGCACAGTTCTACTGAGATGAGGACTCCATGAAGCTTGCGGTCATTCCGGGTGACGGAATCGGCGTCGAGGTCACAGCCGAAGCGCTCAAGGTGCTCGGCAAGTTGGTTCCGGATCTGGAAACCACCGAATACGATCTCGGTGCCCGTCGCTACAACGCCACCGGCGAGCTGCTTCCGGCCGACGAGCTGGACCAGATTCGTCAGCACGACGCAATCCTGTTGGGCGCCATCGGGGATCCGCGGATCGTCGCACCCGGCATCCTCGAGCGTGGTCTGCTGCTGAACATGCGTTTCCAGCTCGATCATCACGTGAATCTTCGCCCCGCACAGCTGTATCCGGGTGCGTTGTCGCCGTTGGCGGCTCAGCCGGAGATCGATTTCGTCGTCGTTCGTGAAGGAACCGAGGGTCCGTACACCGGAAACGGTGGAGCGATCCGCGTCGGTACCGATCACGAGATCGCGACCGAGGTGTCGATCAACACCTGGTTCGGTGCCGAGCGCGTGGTGCGTTACGCATTTGCCTTGGCCCAGACCCGGTCCAAGCACCTCACCTTGATTCACAAGACCAATGTGCTCTCCAACGCGGGCGCAATCTGGACGCGTGCAATCGAGACCGTCGGCGCCGAGTTCCCGGACGTCGAAACCGCGTATTGCCACATCGACGCGGCCACGATCTACATGGTCACCGACCCGTCGCGCTTCGACGTGATCGTCACGGACAACCTCTTCGGTGACATCATCACCGATCTCGCCGGCGCGGTGACCGGTGGAATCGGTTTGGCCGCAAGCGGAAACATCGACGCGTCGGGTACCAACCCGTCGATGTTCGAGCCGGTGCACGGTAGTGCTCCCGATATTGCAGGCAAGGGGATCGCCGACCCCACTGCCGCGATCCTGTCCGCTGCACTGCTCCTTCGTCACCTCGGTCGCGAAGACGACGCCGCTCGGGTCGAGGCAGTAGTTGCCGCGGACCTGGCAACGCGAGGCGAAGGGCCCATCTCCACCACGGAGATCGGTGACCGGATCACCGCAGCACTGTAGGGATTCTTCTCACGAGACTGACGCGCGTAAGCCTTTCGGCTTGCGCGCGTCAGGCGTATCCGGCACCCGGATAGACTTGCGTTCATGCGTCTTGGTCGAATTGCCAGTCCCGATGGTGTTGCGTTCGTCAGTATCGAAGGTGAAGAGGATGCCCTCGTCGCCAAGGAGATCGCGGAGCACCCGTTCGGGAATCCCACATTTACCGGCCGAAGTTGGCCACTCGCCGATGTTCGCCTTCTCGCCCCGATTCTGGCCAGCAAGGTGATCTGCATCGGTAAGAACTACGCCGACCACATTGCCGAGATGGGCGGCGAAGCTCCCGCGGATCCCGTGATCTTCCTCAAGCCCAATACGTCCATCGTCGGTCCGGGTGCCCCGATCGTCTTGCCTCCCACCTCCAACGAGGTGCACTTCGAGGGTGAACTCGCGATAGTCATCGGTCAGCCGTGCAAGGACGTTCCCGCGGCGAAGGCGTTGAGCGTGGTCCTCGGCTACACAATCGCTAACGACGTGTCGGCGCGTGATCATCAGCGTCACGACGGGCAGTGGACGCGTGCGAAGGGGCACGACACCTTCTGCCCACTCGGACCCTGGATCGAAACCAGCCTGGATGCGTCCGACGTCGACATCAAGACCGAGGTGAACGGTCAGGTCAAGCAGGACAGCAGCACGGCTTTCCTCCTCCACGACATTCCTAAGATCATCGAGTGGATCTCGGCGGTGATGACACTCCTGCCCGGCGACGTCATCCTCACCGGCACACCGGCCGGAGTCGGCCCGATCGTCGACGGCGATTCCGTGTCGGTCACGGTCTCGGGGATCGGCACGCTCACGAACCCGGTGACCGCCAAGAGTTGATCTGACCCAGTTCGTTCAGTCACACGACGACGGAGGCCCCATCCTTACCGGGTGGGGCTTCTTTCGTGCTGTGAGCTCGCGAGTTGTTCATCGAGGAAAGTTGCAAGATGGTAACTATCAGTCAGCGGTGGTCCGGATTGTCGCCCGACTTCAGTCGAGCGCGCTCTGGGACTGACCTGCAGGTTTCATGAGTCAAGCGAAGCGTCGTCGGATCTGTCCTGGCATTATGATCGAAATTCCCGGATTGGAGGCCTTTGCCGTAAGGGTTTGCTGCCGCAACCGATATCAGACCAAATTCCCCGAAATGTAACGCTGAGCAGTAGGGTGGCCGATAACTGGATAGAAGCCATGGGGCAATCGAGTGGATTGCGCAGAAACGCGGTGACAGATGACGATTTTCGCGGAAGCCTCCCGGACGGCGGCTGGGGACGCGCGAAACGGGCAGCGGCCGGTGTGGCGAGACAAGAAGCGCCGCCTGTGGCCGTTGGGTTTGCTGGTGCCTCTCAGTCCCTTTGCTGCCTGGTTCCTGGTCGACAAGTTCACCCTGGGGCTCTTCTGGGCCATCGGGGCGTGGCTGATCGTCATCGTCATTCCTCTCATTGATCTCCTGGCAGGCGAGGACGGGAACAGTCCTCCGGACGAAGCGATTCCACATCTGCAGGAGGATCGTTTCTACCGCTGGTGCACGTACTTGTTCCTGCCACTTCAATACCTCGGTCTCGTGTTCGTCGCGTGGTGCTGGGTGAACGCGCCGATGGCTGCGGGGGAGAAGTTCGCTCTCGCGATGACCGCCGGTGTTGTTGCCGGTGTGGGGATCAATGCGGCACATGAACTGGGGCACAAGAGTGAGAAGCTCGAGAAGTGGCTCGCGAAACTAGCGCTGGCGCAGTCCTTCTACGGCCATTTCTACGTCGAACACAACCATGGTCACCACGTCCGCGTCGCGACGCCGGAGGATCCGGCCAGTTCGCGCTACAGGGAGAATTTCTGGTTCTTCCTGCCTCGGAGTGTCGTCGGCGGTCTGCGCTCGGGATGGCGGATCGAAAGCGCTCGACTGAAGCGTCAAGGACGGCGAACCTGGAGCTGTCGGAACAACATCTTGAACGCGTGGGCGATGAGCGTTGTTCTGTTCGGCGGCCTGATTGCGCTGTTCGGGTGTGAAATCGCTCCGTGGCTGGCCGTTCAGGCGATTGCGGGATTCACGTTCCTCGAGACCGCCAACTATCTCGAGCATTACGGATTGCTTCGCGCAAAGAGGCCTGACGGCTCGTACGTTCGCTGCTCACCAGAGGACAGCTGGAACAGTGACCACGTGGTCAGCAACCTCTTCCTCTATCAGCTTCAACGCCACAGCGACCATCACGCGAATCCGCGTCTGCGGTATCAAAGCCTGCGCAGCGCGGCCGAAGCGCCGCAACTTCCTGCGGGTTACGCGGTCATGATCGTGTGCGCGTGGGTGCCACCGCTGTGGCGAAAGGTCATGGACAAGCGACTACTCGCCTACTACGACGGTGACATGACGAGAATCAACGTCCTACCGGGTAGGTGATCGGGGGGATGGAGGAAGCGCTACCGGACTAACCTGTAGTACGACCATCCACCATCGCCGAGCCAAGTGAGCCATGACCAACAGCGAAGTACGCGTCCGTTTCTGCCCGTCACCCACCGGAACCCCGCACGTAGGTTTGGTGCGCACCGCCTTGTTCAACTGGGCATTCGCACGACACCACGGCGGCACGTTCGTGTTCCGTATCGAAGACACCGATGCGCAGCGCGACAGTGAAGAGTCCTACCAGGCCATCCTCGACGCCCTCCGCTGGTTGGGGCTCAACTGGGACGAGGGCCCGGAGGTCGGCGGGCCGCACGCGCCGTATCGCCAGTCCGAGCGTCGTGACCTGCATCTCGACGTCGTAGCCAAGCTGCTTGCCGCGGGTGAGGCCTACGAGTCGTACTCGACCAACGAAGAAGTGGAAGCGCGGCACAAGGCTGCCGGCCGCGATCCGAAGCTCGGATACGACAATTTCGATCGCGACCTCAGCGAAGAGCAGCGCGCCGCCTACATTGCCGAGGGTCGCAAGCCCGTCGTCCGACTCCGGATGCCCGATCACGACCTGGCATGGAACGACCTGGTCCGCGGCGAGACCACGTTCAAAGCAGGCACCGTTCCGGACTTCGCGTTGACTCGCGGCAACGGTATTCCGCTGTACACGCTGGTCAACCCGGTCGACGACGCGTTGATGAAGATCACCCACGTACTACGCGGTGAGGACCTGCTGTCCTCGACTCCGCGTCAGCTCGCGTTGTACGAGGCATTGATCCGCATCGGTGTTGCCGATTTCACACCGTCGTTCGGGCACCTGCCGTTCGTGATGGGTCAGGGCAACAAGAAGCTTTCCAAGCGCGATCCCGAGTCCAACCTCTTCATTCACCGTGATCGGGGCTTCATTCCCGAGGGACTGCTGAATTATCTGGCTCTGCTCGGGTGGAGCATCGCCGACGATCACGACGTCTTCTCGCTCGACGAGATGGTGGCGGCCTTCGACGTCTCCAAGGTCAACTCCAACCCCGCGCGCTTCGACCAGAAGAAGGCCGACGCGATCAACGCCGAGCACATTCGCTTGCTCGAGCCGGCCGACTTTGCGGCCCGATTGAAGTCGTTCCTGGTGGAGCACGGCCACATCGGCGCCGACGTCGACGAGGCGACGTTCACTGTTGCTGCGGACCTCGTGCAGACGCGCATCGTCGTTCTGTCCGACGCGTGGGATCTGCTGAAGTTCCTGTTCGTCGACGAGGCGTCGTTTGCCCTCGATCCGGCTGCAGCGGCCAAGAACCTGAAGGAAGATGCGGGACCGGTTCTGGACGCATCGCTTGCTGCGCTCGACGGTGTCTCGGAGTGGACGGCGGCAAGCATCGAGGAAGCTCTCAAAAAAGCCCTCATCGAGGATCTGGAGCTCAAGCCGCGTAAGGCCTTCGCCCCGGTGCGAGTGGCGATCACGGGCTCTCACATCAGCCCTCCGCTCTACGAGTCGATGGAATTGCTCGGTCGGGACGTCTCTCTCGCCCGGTTGCGAGCAGGTAGGGCAGCCGTAACCGCTTAGATTGGGCGGTCTTCCGGCCGAAAATGAAGCAAAAACCTCCCGTGACCATACGATTTGGTATTTGGGGCAGGGGTACTGGTAATCTTCTTTTCGGCCGGAGACGAGCCGCCGAGCACAACAGCGAAGCGGATCGGGCAAGGCTGGTGAGCAAGACCTTGGGGTATGGTGTAATTGGCAACACAGCGGTTTCTGGTACCGCCATTCTAGGTTCGAGTCCTGGTACCCCAGCGGAAATCCGGTCGATTTTGTGGCCGGACTCAGACAAGCTAAGCTTGCTGAGCATCCAAGAGCAAGACTGAAATACCACGGTTAAAAGCGTGTTCTGGCCCCGTCGTCTAGCGGCCTAGGACGCCGCCCTCTCAAGGCGGTAGCGCGGGTTCGAATCCCGTCGGGGCTACAAAGGAAAGACCCTCCGATCATCGATCGGAGGGTCTTTTTGTATGTCCAGGAAACTTTCATCGGGTCACGAAAAGCAATCACCCCCAATCGAATTCGACTGGGGGTGATCGTTATCTCACTCTGTTGTCCGCTAAAGGCTATCCGCTCTTGCGGCGGAACTCTCGCTTGTGATCGGCAGGGCCATGCGTGTTGTGGACCTTGGACTGTCCGTCGCGATGGTCGGTCGATTTTGCGTTCTGATGATTCTTCCGTTCGAGGGCCTCACGGAACTTTCGTTTGGTCTCCTCCGATTGGGATTCGGGTTCGGACGGGGTGTTGCTGTCGAGATCGCTCATATGCTCACTCCTTGTTGTTGGGCCTGTTGGTGAAACTACGCCGGCCCGAATTCGAATGCTCGTGATTTTGTTGCTCACGAATCTCGGGGCTGCGGCGGCGGTGCGGTAGAGCCGGATAGAGGCATCGCAGGCATCCCGAGCTTGCGGTGGTCCCACGAACGAGTTCGATCGGGAACGAACCGTACCGCGACGCGTTTGTGGAGCATCGCGTCGACGGCCGGGCGGACATCGTCGGTGTACGGGCCGGTGTATCGCTCCCAGACGCTGATTCCCACGGCGAAGAGGGCATCCGGATCCTCGACGATCACTCCGGTGCCTTCCATCGAGACCCCTCGGAGCGTGTCGTACGTCAGGCCGTCTTCGATCAGCACCGACATACGGGCGTCCCGGCGAAGATTGACGGCCTTCTGCGACTTGGCTTTGGTCTCGAACCAGATTTCGCCGTCGACTATCGCGAACCACATCGCGATCAGGTGAGGCATTCCGTCTGCGCTCAACGTCGCCATCGTTGCCGTGCGGCTCTTTTCGACGAAGCTCGAAATTTCGGCCTCGGTCATCGTGATCTGACTACGCTGCTTTCCTGCCATGGTCGCGTCGTACTCCTACGTGCTCGAGGATCTGAAGACCTTACTGTGTCACGAATTACAGACGTTTGTGGAGCGCTTCGGCAGCTGCGAGAAGGTCGGCGGCCCAGCGCGCTCCCGGTCGCCGACCCATCCGGTCGATGGGGCCGGAGACCGAAATCGCGGCAATGACAGTACCTGCGGAGTCGCGGACGGGAGCCGCGACGCTGGCGACACCCGGCTCACGTTCGGCTGCGCTCTGTGCCCAGCCGCGCCGCCGCACCTCGAGGAGCACTCGTTCGCCGAACGACGCATCGGCGAGAACGGTCCGTTGGGTTTGTGGATCTGCCCATGCGAGAAGGACCTTGGCGCCGGATCCGGCATTCATCGGCAGCCGGGCCCCGACGAGAACCGTGTCGCGCAAACCTGTCGGAGGTTCCATCGATGCGACGCAGATGCGTTGTGTGCCTTCTCGGCGGTACAGCTGGACGCTTTCGCCGGTGATTTCGCGAAGGCGGGGGAGGATGAGTCCGGCCGCCGCAATGAGTGGATCATTAGCGGTGGCAGCGAGTTCGGCGAGTCCGGGCCCCGGGCACCACTGACCGTCCGAGTCGCGGGTGAGGAGTCGGTGGACTTCGAGGCCGACGGCGAGTCTATGGGCGGTTGCGCGCGGCAAACCGGTTCGTGCACAGAGTTCGGTGAGGCTGCATGGTTCCTCAGCTACTGCATGAAGCACGCCCATTGCTTTGTCCAGGACGCCGATGCCGCTATGCTGTCTCATAGGTCGATACCAGTTTCTCGCATAGTGGGATGCTACCGCATTTCCCGGAGGGATAGCGCATTTCATGGTGGGATAGCGCATTTCCTGAACGGCTAGTGCATTTCCTGAGGAAGCTGGGGACCTACTTCACGCGCGGCGGGCCAGCCCGTAGTCCGCCGACGCGAGGCTACGTACAGAGGTGGAAGACATGGCACAGAAAGCACGCACTCTCGCCGAGAAGGTGTGGGACGACCACGTTGTCGTGAAAGGGGAGGGGCAGGATCCCGACCTCATCTACATCGATCTCCACCTCGTTCACGAAGTGACGAGCCCGCAGGCATTCGACGGACTTCGCTTGGCCGGACGCCCGTTGCGCCGTCCCGACCTGACGATCGCCACCGAGGATCACAACGTCCCGACGATCGACATCGACAAGCCGATTGCCGATCCCGTGTCCAAGACTCAGGTCGACACCTTGCGCCGAAATTGTGAGGAGTTCGGAGTTCGCTTGCACCGCATGGGCGATCTCGATCAGGGCATCGTGCATGTGGTCGGACCGCAGCTCGGCCTGACTCAGCCCGGAACCACCGTGGTGTGCGGCGACAGTCATACGTCGACGCACGGCGCATTCGGTGCGCTCGCAATGGGAATCGGCACCAGTGAGGTCGAGCACGTGATGGCGACGCAGACATTGTCGTTGCGCCCCTTCAAGACCATGGCGATCACGGTCGACGGCGAGCTGCCTCCCGGCGTCACGAGCAAGGACTTGATTCTCGCCGTCATCGCTAAGATCGGCACCGGCGGCGGCCAGGGCTACGTACTGGAGTACCGCGGCGAGGCCATTCGCAAACTGTCGATGGAAGCTCGTATGACCATCTGCAACATGTCGATCGAGGCCGGAGCACGCGCCGGGATGATCGCACCGGACGAGACCACTTACGAATTCATCAAGGGTCGTCCGCACGCACCGTCCGGCGCAGAGTGGGACGAAGCCGTCGCCGCATGGGAGCTGCTCAAGACCGACGAGGGTGCGGAATTCGACAACGAGGTCCACATCGACGCAAGCGCATTGACGCCTTTCGTCACTTGGGGAACCAATCCGGGACAGGGTGCGCCACTCGGTGGTCGTGTGCCCGATCCCGAACTGATCGTCGACGAGAGCGAGCGTCAGGCAGCTGAGAAGGCGCTCACCTACATGGGTCTCGACGCCGGGATGCCGCTTCGGGATGTTGCTGTCGACACCGTGTTCGTCGGTTCGTGCACCAACGGACGGATCGAAGATCTGCGCGCAGTGGCCGAGGTGCTCGAAGGTCGCCATGTGGCAGAGGGTGTTCGGATGCTCATCGTTCCCGGCTCGATGCGGGTGCGTGCTCAAGCCGAAAGTGAAGGTCTCGGTGAAATCTTCACAGCGGCAGGGGCGGAATGGCGCCAGGCCGGTTGTTCGATGTGCTTGGGAATGAACCCTGACCAGCTTGCTCCCGGCGAGCGCTCGGCATCGACGTCCAACCGGAATTTCGAAGGCCGACAGGGTAAAGGCGGTCGGACCCATCTGGTTTCCCCGCTCGTCGCGGCGGCCACGGCGGTCCGCGGAACGCTCTCGGCACCGGCCGATCTGGTCTGACCCACTTACCTTCTCGAGGAGAATTTCGATGGAATCCTTTACCACGCACAAGGGTATCGGCGTCCCGCTGCGACGCTCGAATGTCGATACCGATCAGATCATCCCTGCCGTGTACCTGAAACGGGTGACGCGCACGGGATTCGAGGACGGGCTGTTTGCAGGCTGGCGTGCCGACCCCAACTTCATTCTCAATCTGGCTCCGTACGACAAGGGAAGCGTTCTCGTTGCCGGTCCCGATTTCGGCACAGGCTCTTCGCGTGAGCATGCCGTGTGGGCTCTCTCCGACTTCGGATTTCGGGTTGTGATCGCTTCGCGGTTCGCCGACATCTTCCGCGGGAACGCCGGAAAAGCCGGTCTCGTAGCGGCACAGGTCGAGCAGAGCGACGTCGAATTGCTGTGGAAGTTGCTCGAAGAGCAGCCCGGACTCGAATTGACAGTAGATCTCGAGAATCGGACTGTGAGTGCCGGAACTACGGTGGTGCCGTTCAATATTGACGACTACACACGGTGGCGTCTGCTGGAGGGTCTGGACGACATCGGACTGACATTGCGGCAGGTAGAAGCGATTTCCGAGTTCGAAAAGTCAAGGCCTTCATGGAAACCGACTACCCTTCCGGCTCGAATTTCGCAGGGCTGAACCGAAATCCGCAACTCCGCGCGGGAAGAGAAATAGGTCACCATTTCGCAGTCACGTTGAATGAGAATTGGCGTGGCACATAGACTCTTGCCGTTATCAGGTTTACCGTGGTTCTCAGTCGGTCCGACGGTGGACCACAATTAGCGGAGGAATTTCAATGAACAAGGCAGAGCTCATCGATGTTCTGACTGAAAAGCTGGGTTCGGACAGGCGCACAGCGACCGACGCAGTGGAGCACGTCGTGGACACCATCGTCCGCGCCGTCCACCGTGGCGAGAGCGTGACCATCACCGGCTTCGGAGTCTTCGAGCAGCGTCGTCGTGCAGCACGTGTTGCACGCAACCCGCGTACGGGCGAGACCGTCAAGGTCAAGCCGACGTCGGTTCCGGCTTTCCGTCCGGGTGCGCAGTTCAAGGCTGTTATCGCTGGTGGACAGAAGCTTCCGGCCACCGGCCCGGCAGTCAAGCGTGGCGTAGCAGCACCGGCCACCAAGGCTGCAGCCAAGAAGGCTGCTGCCAAGAAGACCGCAGCCAAGAAGGCTCCGGCAAAGAAGGCTCCGGCCAAGACCGCAGCCAAGAAGACGGTTGCCGCCAAGGCTCCCGCCAAGAAGGCTCCGGCCAAGACCGCAGCCAAGAAGACGGTTGCCACCAAGGCTCCCGCCAAGAAGGCTCCGGCCAAGACCGCAGCCAAGGCTCCGGCCAAGAAGGCTCCGGCAAAGAAGGCTCCGGCCAAGACCGCAGCCAAGAAGGCTCCGGCCAAGAAGGCTCCGGCCAAGCGCGGCAAGTAGTCGCGTTCGGGTGAAAAACCCGATGCCGTAAGACAAAGAGGTGCAGCCGCGGATTCAATCCGCGGCTGCACCTCTTTTTGCTGTGTCGGAGAAGTCTGAATTCCCCTGTGTTTCGGTGCTTTGCAAAACTACCGAATCGGTCCCCGGCTCCGGTTGCCCAAATCCCTCAGGAGTTGGCGACTTTGGGGAGCGGGCTGTCGAGGTGATCGGCCGCGACAAGACGGCCGTCTAGGAACGAGAGCACCCAGGTGCTCGCCTTACGGTTGCGTGCAGAGGGCAGTGTTACGCCGGCCGTATCGGCCCACCAGTGCATCAGATCGGGAATGACGCCCCCTTGGCTGCAGATCACGGGTGTGCCCTCCAGCGCTGCGATCTGTAGCGCACGGGCCCGAGCGGCATCGGGATCGGCCGCATAACCTTCTTCGGTCAGAAGAGGTTCCGTAGAAATCTCGACACCCAATGCCTCCGCCAACGGCATCACCGTGTCGATGCAGCGAGTACGGTCGGCCGCGAAAACGGAATCGGCGCCGAAGATTTTCAGCTGCTCGACCAACGCGGCCGATTGCTCTTTGCCCTTGGCGTCGAGTGGACGCAGATTGTCGTCGCCCTTGTATCGCTTCCGGCTTCCGGCTTTTGCGTGGCGGACGAGTAATACCGTTTTCGTGTCCGGCCGAATGGAAACGAAGCGGCGAAGAATCATTCGATCCATCGGGTACGAAAGATGATCGGCGACCTCGGCGACCGGAAGCCAATAAAGGACATCTACTTCGTTATTCGGTCCGAAATCTCCGTCGACTGCTTCTGCCGACCAGTATTCGACCCGCTTGAGTTTGCGATGCCCCGGGATCGGGTATGTCACGCCACCGAGGTGCCTGCCGAAACGTCCCGTGATCGAGGTCTCTTCGCGCACCTCGCGAACCGCCGCGGTCAGGAAGGTCTCGCCGGGGTCGAGTTTTCCTTTGGGGAATGACCAGTCGTCGTACTTCGGTCGATGTACGACGGCGATCTCGACGGCGGAAGGATCCTCAGCAGCCTTCCGCCACAGAACCGCGCCTGCGGCAAAGATGTTGGCTTTGACCGGCTTGTCGCTCATTGTGTGATCCGAGCCCGTCAAGACCCGCTGGAGGTGCGGCTGCGCATCAACGACTGCTGATGCTCACGTACGTCCTCGCCGCGTTCGGGGGCAGCTACCCAACTGCCGTCCGGATGCAGTACCCAGCAGCGAGTTCGGGGATCGAGCGCGGAATCGAAGATGTCACCGAGTTGCTTCGACAGTTTCGGATCCTTGACCTGCACCATGACCTCGACGCGGCGATCGAGGTTGCGGTGCATCATGTCTGCGCTGCCGATCCAGAATTCGTCGGCAGAGCGGAAATGGAACATTCGCGAGTGTTCGAGGAACCTGCCGAGAATGGAACGTACTTCGATGTTTTCGCTGAGGCCCGGAACACCCGGTTTGAGCGCGCAGATTCCGCGGACCACGATCTCGACGGGGATACCGGCCTTGGACGCGCGGTACAACGCGTCGATGACCTGCTCGTCCACCAATGCGTTGGCTTTCAATCGGATACCGGCATCGCGGCCCGCGAGCTTGTGAGCGATCTCGTTGTCGATCCGCTCGATGATCCCGCGGCGAACCCCGTACGGCGCGACGAGAAGGTTGCGGTAACTCGTCTTACGGGAGTATCCGGTCAGCGAGTTGAAGAGGTCTGTGAGGTCCGCGCCGATCTCCGGTGCTGCGGTGAGCAATCCGACGTCCTCGTACATGCGCGCGGTCTTCGGGTTGTAGTTGCCGGTGCCGATGTGGCAGTAACGACGAATAGTCGACCCCTCACGCCTGACGACGAGGCACGTCTTGCAGTGAGTCTTGAGACCGACCAAACCGTAGACGACGTGAACGCCGGCCTGCTCGAGTTTGCGTGCCCACTTGATGTTGGCCTGCTCGTCGAAGCGCGCCTTGATCTCCACGAGGGCAACAACTTGCTTGCCGGCCTCGGCGGCGTCGATCAGTGCGTTGACGATGGGGGAGTCGCCGGAAGTGCGGTACAGGGTCTGCTTGATCGCGAGCACCTGCGGGTCGGCGGCGGCCTGTTCGATGAAGCGCTGAACGCTGGTGGAAAACGAGTCGTAAGGATGGTGGACGAGCACGTCGCCGTCGCGCAGGGTCGAGAACACACTCTTCGGCGTCTCACGCTCGCCGAACGCCGGATGCGTCGCCGGGACGAACGGAGCGTCCTTGAGTGCCGGGCGGTCGACGGCGTAAACCTGCCAGAGGCAGGACAAGTCGAGGAGACCGGACACCTCTATCACGTCGGCCGGGTCGACGTCGAGTTCACGCAGAAGCAGTTCGAGCATGTGCTCGGTCATGTCGTCCGCGACTTCGAGTCGGACGGGCGAACCGAAACGGCGACGCGCCAATTCGCGTTCGAGCGCCTGCAACAGATCCTCGTCGCGATCCTCTTCGACCTCGAAATCGGCGTTGCGTGTGATTCGGAAAGCGTGATGTTCGACGATTTCCATTCCGGGGAACAGTACGTCCAGATGAGCCGAAATCAGTTCCTCCATCGGGAGGAACGAATCGATGGTGGACGAAGACGTCGTGCTCTTGACTCGCACGAACCGGCCGACGTTGTCGGGGACCTTGACGCGAGCGAAGTGTTCGCCGCGGGTGACGGAGTCCTTCACGGTGACGGCGAGGTTGAGGCTCAGTCCGCTGATGTAGGGGAACGGGTGGGCGTGATCGACTGCCAATGGCGTCAGTACCGGGAAGACTTGCTCGTGGAAATGCGCCGAGAGTCGGCCGTGATCGTCGGCGCTGAGATCGGCCCACCGAACAATCGAAATGCCTTCTGCCGCCAGCGCGGGGCGGACCGAGTCGAGAAACACGTGTGCGTGCTTGTCGGCGAGTTCCTGGGTGCGACGCGCGATGAGCGCCAATTGTTCGCGTGGGGACAGACCGTCGGCGGACCTGACCGACAGTCCCGTCTCGTCGCGGCGCTTGAGCCCGGCCACCCGGACCATGAAAAATTCGTCGAGATTGGAAGCAAAGATTGCCAGGAACTTTGCCCGCTCGAGCAACGGCAGTGACTCGTCGGCGGCCAATGCGAGAACGCGCGCATTGAAATCGAGCCAGCTGAGTTCGCGGTTGAGGTAACGATCCTCGGGAAGTCCGACGAGCAGTTCGGGTAGCTCTGCCTTGGTAGCTGCAGGGGGAGCGCCCGGGATGTTGGTGGCAGTCGCGACGGCTTGAGATCGCGGCGACGTGGCCGCGCCGTTCTCGTGTCGGCCGGAGCTGTGATCTCCGTCCGACTGGTCTTCGGAAATGCGGTTTTCGAGTGCTTCGCCATTGCTCACTCGTCGATCATCCCCCACAATCGCGCGGTCCGACAATCGATGAAAGAAAATTCATCGACTGTTCGACGGCGCGGCCTTGAGTCTGGTCAACGAAGCCAGTGTCGCGGGGCCCACTCCCAGTGCTCGCACAGCGTCGAGGTCGGCATGGGTGTCGACGTCGGTCCGCAGTCCCGGCCACTGACCGGTCAGTCGTCGTGCTCCTGAATTAGTATGTGCGCGTGCGGATTCCGGACCGAATCGAGGGTCGAGTGAGTTCTCACCACACGCAAAGAGCGCCGAGGTGCCGGTGCCGTGGTGATCGACGACGACGGAACGACCGCCGCTTCGGGCTGCGACCACCGCCTCCGACAACTCGCTCGGTTGCATGGCGGGCAAGTCAGCTTGCAGCACAACGAGGTCGACCGCTCCGCGCTTGGCTCGGATGTCGGCGGCCGCTGCACTCAACGCGGCGTTGAGGGTTTCCTCCGTGCGCGGTGCGGCGCCGTTGGTTCGTGCGCCGTCGGGAGCTGGATCGGCATAGACGGTGACGCCGGCGGAATACGCCAGAGCGGCGACGGTCGGGTCGGGGGTGACCACTGTGACGCTGTCGATCGCCGAGACGGCGGCAACAGTGGACAGGGTGTCGTGGAGCATTGCCAACACGAGGTCCGCCCGCGCGTCCGAGTCGAGTTCGTCCGCGAGGCGAGACTTGGCCGATCTCAAGGACTTGACGGCAACTATCGCATGCATGGGGCGTTCGATCTCCGCGTGCGCATGCGGCGTCTCCACGGCGTGTGGGTACGGGGGTTCCGCGCTGTCCATTCCTCGATCTTGCCAGTCATCACGCTTGGTGTCCGCGGCTGCCCACCGCAGCGAGCTACAGGCGATACTCTGTGCAGACGATTTTTCTGGCGGCGACCCGCTTCGCCGGGTAGACGGGGTGAGCGTGTGAGTAAGGCAGCTGTACTGGGCGCAGGTTCGTGGGGAACGGCGTTGGCGAAGGTGATGGCCGAAGCCGGAACCGACGTGACGATGTGGGCCAGGCGTGAAGAGGTCGCGAAGCGCATCGACACCACGCACGAGAACAGCGACTATCTGCCAGGCATTGCTTTGCCTTCGTCGATTCGCGCGACCCACCACCACGAGGAGGCGATGGCAGGCTCGGACTTCATCGTGCTGGCGGTTCCCTCGCAGTCGCTACGGGGAAACCTGGAGCAGTGGAAGGGCTCGATCGGACCCGATGCGACTCTGCTGAGTCTGGCCAAGGGGATCGAGACGGGGACGCTCATGCGCATGAGTCAGGTCATCGTGTCGGTGACCGGCGTGGAACCCGGGCGCGTCGCAGTGCTCTCGGGTCCGAATCTTGCACACGAGATCGCCAGCGGGCAGCCCGCGGCGACGGTGATCGCCTGCTCGGATTCCTCGCGTGCCCTCGCTCTCCAGGATGCTTGCGCTACCGGCTATTTCAGGCCGTACACCAATTCCGACGTCATCGGTTGTGAGATCGGTGGTGCGTGCAAGAACGTGATTGCACTGGCCTGCGGCATGGCCGCCGGTAGTGGGTTCGGCGACAACACCGTTGCCAGCATCATCACCCGTGGGCTCGCCGAGACGATTCGTCTCGGCGTTGCGCTCGGTGCCAAGGCATCGACACTTGCCGGTCTGGCGGGAGTCGGTGACCTGGTCGCGACCTGTACCTCCGAGCTGTCGCGAAACCGGACGTTCGGCGAGCGGCTCGGACGGGGCGGGTCGATGGAGTCGGCGCAGAAGGCGACAAACGGGCAGGTGGCCGAGGGGGTGAAGTCGTGCACATCGGTGCGCGCACTCGCTGCCGGATACGACGTCGAGATGCCGTTGACCGACGCGGTCCATCGGGTGTGCCACGAAGGCATGGCCGTCAGCGATGCGATCGGTCAGTTGCTCGGACGCCGGACCAAGCCGGAGTGAGTGAAATCGGTGTGAGTCACTTCGAGGGTTACGGGGATTCGACGCGCAGTGTCAGCGCGGTAGCACCGGAACACGCGGCAGGTCAGCCGATGCAGCTCGGTCCGATATTCGCTGCGCCGTACCAACTTTCAGCCGACGAAGGTTCCGAATTCGATACCTACGCTCGCGCCTCGAACCCGGGTTGGCGCGGACTCGAATCTGCGCTTGCGGCGCTCGAGGGAGCGGACCACGCACTCGTCATGGGATCGGGGATGTCCGCGATCACCGCGACCTTGCGCAGCGTCCTCGTCACCGGGGACACGGTCGTCGTGCCCTCGGACGGGTACTACCAGGTGCGGTTGTACGCGAACGAACGGTTAGCTCCGTTGGGAATCACCGTTCGTGAGGTCTCGACCCTGCAGATGGGTGACGCGAGCTTCACGGATCTGATCGAGGCGTCGCCGGGCCGCGTGGTCGTCGTCGCCGAGACGCCGTCCAACCCGGTGCTGGACGTGGTCGACCTTCGCGTCCTCGCCGCTGTGTGCCACCGTTCGGGTGCGCTCCTGATCGTCGACAACACGACTGCAACACCGCTGGGTCAGCGCCCGCTCGAATTGGGTGCCGACATCGTGGTGGCCAGCGGCACCAAGGCCCTCAGCGGGCACAGTGACCTCCTGATGGGTTACGTCGCTACCTCCGATGCGGCGGTCGATCAGCGAATCGAGCGCGAGCGGCTCCTCTCGGGAACGGTGCTCGGACCCTTCGAGACGTGGCTCGCGCACCGGAGTCTCGGCACCGCAGGACTGCGATTCGGGCGTCAGTGCGACAACGCGCTTGCACTGGCCGAGATGTTGGTAGGTCACAAAGCAGTCCGGTCCGTTCGTTACCCCGGTCTTCGCGGTGACCTGTCCTTCGCAACGGCATCCGGTCAGATGAATCGCTTCGGCGGACTGGTGAGCGTCGAGTTGGAATCGGCTCAGGCATTCCACTCGTTCGTCGAAGCGAGTGCTCTTGTCACGGCTGCCACCAGCTTCGGCGGGATCCACACGACGGCGGATCGCCGAGCGCGCTGGGGCGATCCGGTCAGTGCAGGTTTTGTCCGAATCGCTTGTGGCATCGAGGACACCACCGACCTCCTTGCCGATATCGAGCGCGCGCTCGACGCGTGAGCGGACCGCGTCGATGATTTCCGGCCCGGCCCGATCGCGTGCCGAAGTCCATTCGGCGGTACGGTTTGACGCGTGAACAGCAGTCGTACCCGCGTGGCCGTGATCTTCGGTGGCCGGAGCAATGAGCATTCAGTGTCCTGTGTTTCCGCCGGAAGCGTCCTGAGCAACCTCGACCCCGATCGGTACGACGTCGTACCGATCGGTATCACCGTCGACGGTTCCTGGGTCCTCGGTTCGAGCGACCCCAGCTCGCTCGCGATCAGCGGGAGAGCGCTGCCGTCGGTGGACAAAGACGGAACGTCGGTGGTCCTCAGTGCGGACCCCACCCGCGAGGGCGAGGTCATCTCCTTCGACGGCTCCGACGCCGGGGCTGTGCTCGCGTCGGTCGACGTCGTGTTCCCGGTCCTGCACGGCGCTTACGGCGAAGACGGCACCATTCAGGGGCTGCTCGAACTTGCCGGGGTTCCGTACGTCGGACCCGGAGTCCTGGCCAGCGCCGCCGGCATGGACAAGGAGTTCACGAAGAAGCTTCTTGCCGCTGAAGGACTTCCCGTCGGAGTGCAGGTCGTGCTTCGACCGGGAACCGCAACGCTGACCGAAGAGCAGAAGGCGGAGTTGGGCCTTCCGGTGTTCGTGAAGCCCGCTCGAGGTGGTTCGTCCATCGGTATCACGCGGGTGAGTGATTGGAAGGGGCTGGACGGGGCAATCGCTCATGCACGCCTGCACGATCCCAAGGTGATCGTCGAAGGCGCGATCGTCGGCCGTGAGGTGGAATGCGGCGTCCTCGAATTCCCGAACGGCGACGTCAAGGCGAGCGTGGTCGCCGAGATCCGAATGCCGGATTCCGACGCCGATTCGGACGCCTTCTACGACTTCGACACCAAGTATCTCGACGACGTCTGCGAATTCGACATTCCCGCGTTACTCGACGAGTCGGTGAGCGACCAGATTCGAGAGCTGGCCGTCCGCGCGTTCAAGGCACTCGATTGCCAGGGACTCTCGCGGGTCGATTTCTTCGTCACCGCTGACGGCCCCGTGATCAACGAGATCAACACGATGCCGGGGTTCACCTCCATCTCGATGTACCCGAAGATGTGGAACGCCACCGGAATCGATTACCGCACTTTGATTTCGACGCTGGTCGATACCGCTGTTGCTCGCGGCACCGGACTTCGCTGATCAGGGAACCGCGACCGGCGCCGGGTCGAGAGGCTTCTGTTCCAGAGTCGCCGTGATGGTGTCGGAAATCTCCTGAATCGGCGTCGGGCCGGTCCCGTCGGGAACCGTGATGCCGATGTACTCACCACGGTCGACGGCAAACCAGGTGCTGGCCGCCAGACCGATGTCGGTTCCCGAGACCTGGAACCACTGGACGCCGTTCACGACCTGGAGCGCGGCCGCCTGGTCGAACTCGGTCGGACGGTCGAGCCCGCAGCGCAAGACGATCGGCTCACCTTCGCTGCGCTGCCACGCGGCCGCTCCGGCCGGGGCAGGTTCCACCAACTCGGCTTTCGTGAAGTCGTCGATCTTGTCGGGGAGCGCGTCGAGGAGAGAAACGCAGGCCTCCGACTCCGCTGCCGGTGCCGGTACGGGTCCCAGCGCTACCGGTGAGAGTTCAGGATTATTGCCCGCGACGACGGCTGCGATCACCACTCCGACGATCAGGGCTACCGGCAGAGCGATGGCAGTGGCGATCAGTGCCGGGCTACGGCGTTCGGTCGGGTCGTCCTCGCCGTCGGGGTCGATGTCGGCGTTGTCTGCGGTGGAAGTGTTGTCTGCCATGCTCAGTTCTTCGCTCGGGTCCTGGTCCAGTCGATCAGCGGTCTTGTCACTTCTGAGGACACGCCGGTGAATCGGTAGGATTGCCGACACACGCGTGAGCTTGCAGAAGCATTCACGACCACAGCTAGAAGGTACCGCAGGCCGCTTACGAGCGAATTGCGTCGGCATTGGAGACACTCATCGCATCATCGGAGTTCACTGCATCATCGGAGTTCGAATCACAGCGCACTGTCGAACAGGTGGGGGAGTTCGACGTGATCGCGCGATCTCTGGTCGGCCGAATCCAACCGGTCGCCACCGAATTGGGGCCGGGTGACGATGCCGCGATCGTGACGTCCGGTGACGGCCGAGTGGTTGTCTCGTCCGACATGTTGGTCGAAGGTCGGCATTTCCGAGTGGACTGGTCTTCGCCACGGGATATCGGCCGCAAGGCGGTGGCCCAGAACGCCGCTGATGTGGTTTCGATGGGAGCCAGGCCGACGGCATTCACGGTGTCCCTGGGGTGCCCGCCCTCGACTCCCGTCGACGTGATCGACGGAATCTCGGCCGGGATCTGGGACGCGGCAACAGATCTGGGGGCTGGTGTGGTCGGCGGTGACCTGGTCCAGTCACCGGTGATCGTCGTGTCGGTGACCGTGCTCGGCGATCTCGGTGGCCGTCCGGCAGTTCTCCGTTCGGGAGCAAAGGTCGGTGACAAGATCGCTGTCGCCGGGCTGTTCGGTTGCTCGGCAGCGGGATTGGCACTATTGCTCGACGAAACCGAACTGCTCGACGGAGCCGGCAGCTTTCCAGATCTACTTGCCTCTCATCGTGTTCCGGATCCGCCGTATCAATCGGCATGGGACGCCGCAGAATCAGCACATTCCATGACGGATGTCTCCGACGGATTGATCGCGGATCTTCGACATCTCGCAGAGGCATCACACGTACGGTTCGACATCTTGTCGGCCGCGGTTCCCACCTCACCAGACGTCTCGTCGGCGGCCGAGGCGCTCGATGTCGATCCGCTGCACTGGATCCTGTCCGGTGGTGAAGATCACGGATTTGCAGCAACTTTCGGACCGGAGGTCGAGATTCCGTCGGGATGGACCGTGATCGGTCAGGTCGCCCCCGGTTCCGGCGTTTCCGTCGACGGTTCTCTTCGCGAGAGCGGCGGAGGTTGGCACAGCTTTTCGACCACCGGCACCACTGCGGTATAGGTTGCTTTCATGGCTGTATATGCACTTGGAGACAGAGTTCCGGACATACATCCGGACGCATACGTCCACCCGGACGCGGTGGTGATCGGCGCCGTGACTCTCGCGGCGGGCACCTCGATCTGGCCGCAAGCGGTGTTGCGTGGTGACTACGGAACCATTTCGGTCGGTCGCGGATCCAACATCCAGGACGGAACCGTCATCCACTGCACCGCCATCGATGCGACCGTCATCGGTTCGGGCTGCGTAGTGGGCCACAACGCACACATCGAAGGTTCGACCATCGAAGACCACTGCCTGATCGCATCGGGGTCCGTGGTCCTCAACGGAACGGTGATCGGGACGGGGTCGATCGTCGCCGCTGGTGCGGTGGTAGCCAACAAGATGCAGGTTCCGCCGCGCAGCATGGCGCTCGGTGTGCCCGCCAAGGTCCGTGCGGGATACGAGGTCCCGCTCGGTCACCTCGACGGCAACGTCAAGATGTACGCAGCCAACGCGGCGTACTACCGCGACGCGTTGCGCAGGCTCGACTGATGGCGCCGCTTGCAGAGATCGTCGATCCAGGGTGGGCGCGGGCACTCGAACCGGTGTCGGAGCAGATCTCCGCGATGGGCACGTTCTTGCGTGAAGAGATCGCTGCGGGGCGAGAGTATCTGCCGGCGGGGGAGAACGTCTTGCGTGCGTTCACGAATCCGTTCGACGACGTTCGAGTGCTCATCGTCGGTCAAGACCCCTATCCGACGCCCGGTCATGCTGTCGGGTTGAGCTTTTCGGTCGCCCCGGACGTGCGGCCGGTTCCGCGAAGCCTCGGCAACATCTACAAGGAATATCACCAGGATCTCGGATTGCCGATACCGTCGAACGGCGACCTGACTCCGTGGTCGAAACAAGGTGTGCTGCTTCTCAATCGCGTTCTCACCGTGCAGCCGGGTCAAGCCGCTTCGCATCGCAAGAAGGGCTGGGAGCCGGTGACCGAGCAGGCCATCCGCGCTCTGGTGGCGCGGTCGTCACCGATGGTCGCGATCTTGTGGGGTCGTGACGCGGCCACTCTCGCGCCGATGCTCGGCGACACACCGATCATCGAATCCGCGCACCCGTCACCGCTTTCGGCTTCGCGCGGTTTCTTCGGTTCGCGTCCGTTCAGTCGTGCGAACGAGCTCTTGACCGGACTCGGAGCCGACCCGGTCGACTGGAATCTGGGTGGATCGAACTGCGTCTGATCGAACTGCCGTGCCGAACGTCGTGACGCGACGTTCGGCACGGCAGTTCGACTACGCCTGCTTTGCGGACGTGAAATCGGGGCGACGCTTGTCGACGAACGCGTCGACACCCTCGCGGCCGACGGGGCTGTTCGCCGCGATGGCGATGGACGCGGCTTCGGCGTCGAGTTGCTCGGCGAGCGAGTTCGTCCGCGACGAACGCAGCAGCGCTTTGATTCCCGAGTACGATGTGCTCGGTCCGTTGGCCAAGGCGCGGGCGAGGCGAGCTGCCTCTTCCTGCACTTCGTCGTCGCCGACGAGTCGGGTGAGGATCCCCAGCCGGACGGCTTCGTCGCCACCGATCACCGAATCGTTGAGAAGAATCTCGCGAGCGCGTGCCACGCCGACGATGCGGGGGAGCGTCCATGACATTCCGCCATCCGGGGTGAATCCGATGGAGGGGTAGGCGGGACGAAGCTTGGTGCCGGTGCCGCCGATTGCGACGTCGGCGAGGCAGACCAGGCTCATTCCGGCACCGGCAGCCCACCCGTGGACCCCGGCCACCACTGGAGCGGTCGCGGCGTCGAGCGCGCGAACGAACACGTGGAAGACGCGGGCAACCTCGGCGACGTACTCGCCGCGGTCGGGGGCTGCGGCGAACGCACGGACGTTGCCTCCGGCGCAGAAGTTTGCGCCTTCGCCGACCAGAAGGATGCTCCCGATGTCGTTTCCGACTGTCTCGAGCGCCTGCGCGCCCTGAACCAGTCCTTCGTCGTCGAGGGAGGTGCCGTTGGCGGCGGTGGAAATGGTGATGCGGAGTACACCCTCGTCGAGGGTTACCTTGCTCAGGTCATCGATAGAAGTCACTCAACGCACATTACGGGTGTCTGACAGCCATACGAAACACGGGGACACATAGATACAGCCACATAGATACAGCTCTGCCCCCGTCACAGAAGTGACGGGGGCAGAGCCTGCAATAGTTTGTGCTCGGGAAATCAGCCCCGAGCGACCTTGCCTGCCTTCAGGCAGGAGGTGCACACGTTGACCTTACGGGTGTTACCCGGGGCAACCTCGGTACGAACAGACTGAATGTTCGGGTTCCAGCGACGATTGGTACGCCGGTGCGAGTGCGAGACCGACTTACCGAAGCCGGGCCCCTTGGCGCATACGTCGCAGACGGCAGCCATAGTCGCGAACTCCTTGTTAGAAATGAATATTGAAGTGGTTACCCTACACGGTGGGGCAGCCAGAATTACAATCCGAATATACTCGACTTCGAACCGATCCTTGACCGCTCACTGTGCAGCCGAACGTGAAAACAGTCAATCAGCAACAAACAAAGTGCAGCATTATTTCGTGTAGCCCGTTCGAGGCAACCGTGTAAGAGTAACCGCTTCCGGCCCGAATGGCCAAACCGCCCGGTAATGACGGTTGCGCAGAAGCGTCGGACTACCCTCGACTGCACCGATCACCGATCTCTTTTTCATCGTCAGTCTTTCCATCGTCGAGGGGAACCGTCAGTGGGGGAAGTGCAAGGCGTCGCCGACGATGGCCGAAGGACTGGCGCCGAAGAAGCAGAATCCGTCGCGGACGGACACCTGCTGCGGCGGTGGGCCCGCCGGGCCGTCGACAGCCTCCAGAAACGTCGCGGAGAGATCAACAGCCTCAACGTCTTTCCCATCCCTGATTCGGATACCGGCACCAATCTGTTGTTCACGATGCGGGCCGCGCTCGATTCCGCCGAGACGATCGAGGACGACGTCCGCAGTGCGGGCCGCGTCGCCAACGCTCTGGCTCGGGGCGCGGTCTCCGGCGCCCGGGGTAATTCCGGAGTGATCCTCTCCCAGGTGATCCGGGGTATCGCCGAGAGCGTTCAAGGCGAGCGCATCGACGGCCGCAGCTTCGCGAACTCGCTGACCACGGCGACGACTCTGGCCTCCCGGGCTGTCTCCGATCTGGTGGAAGGCACCATCGTCACGGTTTTGCGTGCATCGGGAGAAGCAGCGCAGGAGTGCGTCGACACCAGGACGCCGAGCGGCGAGGATCTTGCATCCGTAGTTGCCGCCGCGGCCGACGCCGCTGCGGTCGCACTGAACAAGACGCCGGAGCAGCTGGACGTTCTGGCGTCCGCCGGGGTGGTCGATGCCGGGGGGTTCGGTCTAGTTCTGATCCTCGACGCCTTTGTCGAGGTGGTGACAGGGAAGTCTCAGGTCCGCGAGGATCTGGGAACACCGGACCTGCGCTCGGCCTCCCTGGTCGATGTCAGCGCATTCGATCACGATTGGGCTCACAAGAGCCCGATCGAATGTGGTGATCACTCGGAACAGGATTTCGAGGTCATGTACCTCGTCGACGACTCCGACGACGACCGGATGGCGGCGCTGCGCACGCGACTCTCCGTCCTCGGGGATTCGACGGTCATCGTCAGCGACGGCTTCGGCGGCTGGTCCGTGCACGTACATTGCTGCGATGCCGGCGCGGCGGTGGAAGCAGGCCTCGAGGCCGGAAAGGTTCACGGCATTCGCATCAGCAGTTTTCTCGTCGACGAACGCGACCAGCTGGTGGCACGGGCGGAGAGGCGATTCCCGGGCGCCGGCGCACGCGGCGTTCTGGCCGTCGTCGCCGGTGAAAGCGCGTCGGCGTTGTTCGAGAGTGAGGGCGCGACGGTTCTTCGTTGCGACGATGCGCCGGTGACACGCGCGCAGCTGCTCGGCCGCATTCGTCAGATGGAGCGAAGCGAAGTCCTGGTGTTACCGAACGGAGCTTTGACCGCTCAGGAACTGGTCGCAGTCAGTGCCGCTGCACGCGATCCGCTTCACCAGGTCCTGTTGCTGTCGACGTCGTCGATGGTGCAGGGCTTGGCCGCCCTCGCCGTTCACGACGCCCAGCGCAACGTCGCCGACGACGGCTTCACGATGTCCGAGGCTGCCGCGGCGACGCGCTGGGGATCTTTGCGTATTGCCGTCGAGCGCTCGCTGACCTACGTCGGGACGTGTGATCCGGGGGACGCGATCGGGTTGATGGGTCACGAGGTGGTGCTCATCGGTCCCGACGTCGCGGAGTCGAGTGCGCGATTGGTCGATCTTGCGCTCGGATCCGGCGGTGAACTCGTGACCCTTCTCATGGGAGCCGACGCACCGGACGACCTGGCAGCACAGTTGGAAGCCCACGTGATCGCGCACCACCCCGGTGTGGACGTACTGGTGTATCAGGGAGATCAGCCCGGTGACTTGTTCCAGTTGGGCGTGGAGTGATCGGACCGAGTCTGTCGGTGCCTGCTGATATACGAACACCTGTGCTTACCGCGACACTGTGCTGGAGGAACTGATGGCGACGCTCGGCGACCCACTCGATCGGCTGCTGGGAAAGAAGACCGCGGAGGCGCTCGACGAGGCATTCGAGATCCGGACTGTCGAGGACTTGCTGCGTCACTACCCACACCGGTACGCGTCGGCAGGCAAGGAACTTGCCGAAAAGGAGCCGCCCGAAGGTGAGCACATCACTATCATCGCGCGGGTGGCGTCGGCAGCCGTCGTGAAGATGAAGAACCGTCCGGGACAGATGCTGAGGGTCTCGCTCGCGACCGATTCGCAGACCGTCGACGTCACGTTCTTCAATCCGCAGAAGGTGCGTCACGTCATCAAGCCCGGCGTGCGGGCGATGTTCTCCGGGACGGTGAAGTACTTCCGCGGGAAGTGGTCTCTCACTCATCCGAGCTACCTGATCCTCCCGGAACCTCGTGTCGGCGAAGAGGATTCAGTGGTACCCCTGGCATCCATCAAGGGGGCCGGCGACCTTGCCGGTCTGGCTCGCGCAAATCAGGATCCCGGCGCCGAACTCGATCTCTCCGTCTTCGACCGTGCATTGATCCCGCTGTACCCGGCGACCCGCGAGGTCGAGAGTTGGACAATCATGCGGTGCGTGCGGCAAGTACTCGACCAACTCGATCAGATCGAGGAGTCGTTGCCCGCCGAGACCAGGGCCGAGCACGGATTCATCGGTTTGGACGAGGCACTGCGCACTGTTCACCTTCCAGATACCAAGGAAGACATCGAACGAGCGCAGGATCGTCTGCGATTCGACGAGGCGCTGTCTCTGCAGTTGGTCCTCGCGATGCGTCGTCACGACAATTCCGAGCGTGTGGCTCCGGCCTGCGCTCCGGTTGCCGGCGGGATCGCGGACCAGTTCGAGGAGATGCTCCCGTTCACTCTGACGGAGGGACAGCAAGCAGTCGCGGAGGAGATCTCCAGCGACCTCGCCCGCCCACACCCGATGAGCCGGCTTCTTCAGGGCGAGGTCGGGTCAGGCAAGACCATCGTGGCTCTGCGCGCGATGCTGCAGGTCGTCGATGCGGGTTATCAGTGCGCGCTGCTCGCACCCACCGAGGTCCTGGCAAATCAGCACGCGCGATCACTGCGCAAGATGATGGGTCCGTTGGCGGCAGGTGGTGAACTCGGTTCGGCCGAACATTCCACCCGTATCGCCCTTCTGACCGGCTCGCTGCCTGTCGCTGCGAAGCGCGCAGCGCTGCTCGAAGCCGTGACCGGCGACGCCGGGATCGTCATCGGTACCCATGCGCTCATCCAGGACAACGTGGAGTTCTTCAACCTCGGCATGGTTGTCGTCGACGAGCAGCATCGCTTCGGCGTCGAGCAACGTGATCAGTTGCGATCACGAGCGCGTGAAGGTCTGAGTCCGCATCTGCTGGTGATGACGGCAACGCCGATTCCGCGAACCATCGCCATGACGGTGCTCGGCGACCTCGAGGTCTCGACCCTGCGGGAACTACCGCGTGGGCGAACCCCGATCAAGAGCAGCGTCGTGCCCGCGAAGCAGAAGCCGCAGTGGGTGGATCGCGCATGGGAACGAATCCGTGAGGACGTCGCCGCTGGTCGTCAGGCGTATGTCGTGTGCTCGCGGATCGGCGACGGTGAGCAGGGTGCAGGTGAGGACCAGTTCACCGAGGAGAAACAGCCCGAGACCAAGTCGGCGGTCGACGTCTTCGAAGAGCTGTCGAGTGGCCCGCTGGCCGATCTACGAGTCGGGTTGCTGCACGGTCGACTGCCTTCCGACGAAAAAGACGTCGTGATGAGCGCGTTCAACGTCGGTGACATCGACGTCCTCGTCTGTACGACTGTCGTCGAAGTCGGTGTGGACGTCCCGAACGCGACGGTGATGGTGATCGTCGATGCCGAACGGTTCGGTGTCAGTCAACTCCATCAGCTGCGTGGTCGTGTCGGCCGAGGGAAGCACCAGGGACTCTGCATCCTCGTCACCGGAAGCAATCCCGGCGGGCCGGCATACGAGCGACTCTCCGCGGTGGCCGCGACCAACGACGGGTTCGAACTGGCTCAGCTCGACCTCGCGACCAGACGCGAAGGCGACATCCTCGGAGCGGCGCAGTCGGGCACGACCTCGAACCTGCGGCTGCTTTCTCTCATGGCACACGGAGACATCCTCGAATCCGCCCGGGAGTTCGCCCAGGGAATCGTCGACGACGATCCATCGCTCGACGGTCATCCCGCCCTGGCTTCCATGGTGACCGCCGCGCTGGACTCCGACCGGATCGAGTACCTCGAGAAGTCGTGACGGGTATGACGACAAGCTGAAATCGAATAGCACGAGGACCGCCGGGTTGGTTTCTCGATTCAGTCCGAAATATGAGACTCCGCATGTAGACGCAAGATGAAATCGGGGTAGTTTTCTCGAATGTTCTCCAAAGTGCTCGTCGCGAACCGCGGCGAAATTGCGATCCGTGCCTTCCGTGCCGCCTACGAACTAGGTGCCGGAACCGTCGCGGTGTTCCCGTACGAGGATCGGAACTCGATCCACCGTCTCAAGGCAGACGAGAGCTATCAGATCGGGGAGAAGGGTCACCCCGTTCGCGCGTATCTTTCGGTCGAGGAAATCGTCGCCGCCGCCAAGAGCGCCGGAGCGGACGCCATCTACCCCGGTTACGGTTTCCTCTCCGAGAACCCGGATCTGTCGGCGGCGTGCGCCGAGGCAGGCATCAAGTTCGTGGGTCCCTCCGCGGAGATCCTCGAGTTGACCGGCAACAAAGCACGCGCCATCGCCGCGGCCAAGGCCGCCGGTCTCCCGGTGCTCGCGTCTTCGGAGCCGTCAGCGGACATCGACGAGCTGCTCGCAGCAGCCGAGGACATGACCTTCCCGATCTTCGTCAAGGCTGTCGCCGGCGGCGGCGGACGCGGAATGCGCCGCGTTGCGGAACGCTCACAGCTGAAGGAATCGATCGAAGCCGCAGCGCGCGAAGCGGAGTCGGCCTTCGGTGATTCGACGGTGTTCCTCGAGCAGGCCGTCATCGACCCCCGGCACATCGAAGTGCAGATCCTCGCCGACGAGCAGGGCAACGTCATCCACCTCTTCGAGCGTGACTGCTCGTTGCAGCGTCGCCACCAGAAGGTGATCGAGCTTGCTCCGGCCCCCAACCTCTCGGAAGAGTTGCGCGCCAAGATCTGTGCCGACGCCGTCGCTTTCGCGAAGGAGATCGGGTACACGTGCGCCGGCACTGTCGAGTTCCTCCTCGACAAGCGCGGCAACCACGTCTTCATCGAGATGAACCCGCGAATTCAGGTGGAGCACACCGTCACCGAAGAAGTGACGGACGTGGACTTGGTCCAGTCGCAGCTGAAGATCGCGTCCGGTTCGACGCTTGCAGATCTGGGTCTGTCACAGGACACGATCAAGCTGCGCGGCGCGGCGCTGCAGTGCCGCATCACGACCGAGGATCCGGCCAACGGATTCCGCCCGGACACGGGCCGGATCACCGCGTACCGCACCCCGGGCGGCGCCGGTATCCGCCTTGACGGCGGCGCGACGCTCGGTGCCGAGGTCGGAGCGTACTTCGACTCGATGCTGGTCAAGCTCACCTGCCGTGGTCGCGACCTCGAAGCCGCTGTCGCGAGAGCTCGCCGCGCGGTCACCGAGTTCCGTATTCGTGGCGTCTCGACCAACATTCCGTTCCTGCAGGCAGTTCTCGACGACCCGGACTTCCGGGCTGGACGTGTGACCACCTCCTTCATCGAGGAACGTCCGCAGCTGCTGACCCTGCGTTCCTCCGCCGACCGCGGCACCAAGATCCTGACCTACCTCGCCGATGTGACGGTCAACAAGCCGCACGGCGAGCGTCCCTCTTCGGTGTACCCGCAGGACAAGCTGCCCAAGATCGACCTTTCGACGCCGCCGCCCGCCGGCAGCCGCCAGCGTCTGCTCGAACTCGGTCCCGAAGGTTTCGCGAAGGCACTGCGTGAGCAGAAGGCCGTCGGCGTCACCGACACCACCTTCCGTGACGCGCATCAGTCGTTGTTGGCCACGCGAGTTCGAACCAGCGGACTGCTGGGAGTTGCCGGGCACGTAGCGCGGTTGACGCCGGAACTGCTCTCGATCGAAGCCTGGGGCGGCGCGACGTACGATGTGGGACTTCGCTTCCTGCACGAGGATCCGTGGTACCGGCTCGCCGCGCTCCGTGAAGCGATCCCGAACATCTGCCTCCAGATGCTCCTTCGCGGACGAAACACGGTGGGCTACACGCCCTATCCGGAGAAGGTCACGCGCGCATTCGTTCAGGAAGCCACCGACACCGGCATCGACATCTTCCGAATCTTCGACGCGCTCAACAACGTCGACCAGATGCGCCCTGCCATCGACGCGGTGCGTGAGACGGGAACGGCTCTCGCCGAGGTGGCGCTGAGCTACACCGGCGATCTGTCGGATCCGAACGAAACGCTGTACACGCTCGACTACTACCTGAAGTTGGCCGAAGAGATCGTCGATGCCGGCGCTCACGTGCTCGCGATCAAGGACATGGCCGGCCTGCTGCGCGCTCCGGCGGCCACCAAGCTCGTGACGGCGCTACGCACCAACTTCGATCTGCCGGTTCACGTCCACACGCACGACACCCCCGGTGGACAGTTGGCCACGTACTTCGCCGCGTGGCAGGCGGGCGCCGACGCAGTCGACGGTGCTTCGGCGGCACTGGCCGGAACCACCAGCCAGCCTGCGCTCTCGGCCATCGTCGCCGCTGCCGCGCACTCCGAGTTCGACACCGGACTGAACCTGCAGAACGTGTGCGACCTCGAGCCGTACTGGGAGGCGCTGCGAAAGGTGTACGCGCCCTTCGAATCCGGGCTACCGGCTCCGACGGGACGTGTGTACACGCACGAGATCCCGGGTGGCCAGCTCTCCAACCTCCGGACCCAGGCCGTTGCTCTCGGCCTCGGCGACCGGTTCGAAGAGGTCGAAGCCAAGTACGCCGACGCAGACCGCATGCTCGGGCATCTGGTGAAGGTGACGCCGTCGTCGAAGGTTGTCGGCGACCTCGCTCTCCATCTTGTCGGCGCCGGTGTGCCTTCGGAGGAGTTCGCCGCAGATCCGGCGAAGTTCGACATCCCCGACTCCGTGGTCGGCTTCCTGCGCGGCGAACTCGGTACGCCTCCCGGTGGCTGGCCGGAACCGTTCCGCAGCAAGGCGCTCGAAGGCCGTGGCCAGGCCAAGCCCGAAGCGACGCTCTCCGCCGAGGACGAGGTACTGCTGGAGGGCTCGTCGAAGGACCGTCAGGCGACGCTGAACCGTCTGCTGTTCCCCGGCCCGACAAAGGAATTCCTCGAGCACCGCGAGAAGTACGGTGACACGTCGCGGCTTTCGGCGAACCAGTTCTTCTACGGTCTGCGGCGCGGCGACGAGCACCGCGTCGAATTGGCTCCCGGCGTGGAACTGATCATCGGTCTCGAAGCGATCTCCGAGCCCGACGAGCGCGGCTACCGCACTGTCATGTGCATCCTGAACGGCCAGCTGCGCCCGGTCTCGATCCGCGATCGCTCCATTGCCAGTGACGTACCGGTGGCGGAGAAGGCCGACAAGAACAACCCGGGCCACGTGGCTGCACCGTTCGCGGGCGTCGTGACACTCGCGGTGAAGGAAGGCCAGAAGATCGAGGCCGGCGACACCGTGGCCACGATCGAAGCGATGAAGATGGAAGCGGCGATCACCTCGCCGCGCGCCGGCGTCGTCTCGCGGATCGCGATCAGCGCCGTCCAACAGGTCGAGGGCGGAGACCTGCTGGTAGTCGTCTCGACGGGGGAGAGCGCCGCAGAGTGACACGCATCATCTCGGGACTCGCGGGCGGTCGACGCCTGCGAGTCCCGCCGAGCGGCACCCGTCCGACATCGGATCGGGTTCGTGAGGCGCTGTTCAGTGCTCTCGAAGCGCGCATCGATCTCGAAGGGTGCGCGGTTCTCGACCTCTTTGCGGGTTCGGGTGCTCTGGGCCTCGAAGCGCTCTCGCGGGGGGCCGAGCACGTCGTTCTCGTGGAATCGGATGCCAAGGCTGCTGCCGTCATCAAGGCGAACATCGGCACTGTCGCGTTGCCTGGGGCGACGGTTCGTGCCGCTCCGGTCGCGGCCGTGGTCTCGGGTCCGAGCGCGCGTGAATACGACATCGTGATCGCGGACCCGCCGTACGCGGTGACCGACGAGGCCGTCGTGTCCATGCTCACCGATCTGCAGGCCAACAAATGGGTGGGGGAGGGCACCATCGTCGTACTCGAACGTTCGTCGCGCTCGCCGGAGACCGTGTGGCCGCAGGGCTACGAGCCGATCAAGGCCAAGAACTACGGTGAAGCCCGCATCGAGCTGGCCACCTGCTACGGTCTGGACTCATGACTGGCGCCGTTTGCCCCGGATCCTTCGACCCTGTGACCAATGGTCACCTCGACGTAATCGGAAGAGTTGCTGCGCAATTCGACGAGGTCGTGGTCACCGTGCTGATCAACAAGAGCAAGCGTGGCATGTTCACGATCGACGAGCGGATCGAGATGCTCGAAGACGCGACGAGTCACCTCCTCAATGTTCGGGTCACGTCGTGGCACGGACTGTTGGTTGACTTTGCAAAACAAGAAGGCCTCAGCGCGATCGTCAAGGGTCTGCGCGGCGCGAACGACTTCGATTACGAGCTGCAGATGGCTCAGATGAATCAGAAGCTCACTGGCGTCGACACGCTCTTCGTCGCCACGAATCCGACCTACAGCTACCTGTCGAGTTCTCTCGTGAAGGAGGTTGCGACCTTCGGTGGCGACGTCTCCGACATGCTCCCGGCCAAGGTGCATTCTCGGCTACTCGCGCGTATCGCCGAACGAGCAGCAGAAAACAGCTGATCCCCGACACACCGACCACGACGACGCCCCGTTGGCCGTTCTTCCGGCAAACTTGGACAGGAACGGGCACAGGTCCGAGTGGACCGGTGACGATGTGGGCCGAATTCGGCCGGTAGAGATTGGGGTTGCTTGTGTACCGCGTATTCGAGGCACTGGACGAACTGGTCGCAATTGTCGAAGAGGCGCGCGGTGTTCCCATGACCGCAGGGTGTGTTGTGCCTCGCGGTGACGTACTCGAGCTGCTTGACGACGTCCGGGACGCAATTCCGAGCGAGCTGGACGACGCTCAGGACGTCCTCGATCATCGGGACAAACTGGTCGGTGACGCGCGAGCCAACGCGGAGAAGACGGTCAGCAGCGCCAACGCCGAGGCGACGTCGACTGTGGAGAACGCACGCGACGACGCCGACCGCATTCTGTCCGACGCCAAGGCTCAGGCCGATCGCATGGTTGCCGAAGCACGTGCACACGCCGATCAGTTGGTCGAGGACGCAGAAGCAGAAGCTGAACGCACTGTCACGGACGGCCGTCGTGAGTACGACGCAGTGACCGGACGGGCTCGTACCGAGGCCGATCGGATGATCGAGTCTGGCCAGGCTTCGTACGACCATTCGGTGGCCGAGGGAACGGCCGAGCAGGCTCGTCTGGTCTCGCAGACCGAGGTTGTCCAGTCAGCCCACGCGGAATCCGCGCGGGTGATCGACGCCGCTCACGCCGAGTCCGATCGGATGCGGTCGGAGTGCGACCTGTACGTCGACACCAAGTTGGCCGAGTTCGAGGAGTTCCTCACGGGAACCGTTCGATCGGTCGGACGCGGTCGTCAGCAGCTTCGAACGGGTTCGGGAGTTCCCGATTACCAAGACGACGATCGTCGTTCGGAGCGGCGCCGCTAGAGCGGATCAGGCAGTCGAGGGTGGGTCGTCCGATATGGGGCGGCCCACTTTTTCGTGGATGGAATTGGGATTTGCCTTGTAGCTGCCGTATTGTGGAGTGGTTGCCCATACCAGTTTCAACAGTTAGGTGAGTTCTCTTTGTCAACGCATCGTCGTAGTTCGTCGCATCAGTCAAGTGATGCGGGATTTTTGCTGGACACGGTCAAGCTCGGTCGTCGTCCAGGGTCGATGCGTACCGTCGAGAGAACAATTCAGTCCCCGAACCGTATCGGTCTCGATCTGATCGCGATCGAAGCGGGCGCGGACATAGATCTCGATCTTCGTCTCGAAGCTGTGTCCGAAGGTGTTCTTGTCACCGGAAACGTGCACGCACCCAGCAAGGGTGAGTGCTCGCGGTGCCTCGAACCGTTCACCGACACCGTGGACATCTATCTCACGGAGTTGTTCGCTTACCCGGACAGCACCACCGAGGAGACGACGGAAGAGGGAGAGGTCTACGCGGTCGAAGACGACGAAATCGACCTCGAACCGGTCATCGTCGATGCAGTCGGGCTGGCGCTTCCGCTCCAGCCTCTGTGCAGTGACGATTGCCTGGGATTGTGCTCAGAATGTGGCATTCGCCTGGCGATTGCGGAATCTGGGCATGGGCATGACATACTTGATCCTCGCTGGGCTGGTCTCGCGGCCAAATTTGGCGTGGAATCAAACACCAGCGAAAATCTTGTGATCACCGAAGCCGAGGAGAAGTAGAAGTGGCTGTCCCCAAGCGCAAAATGTCGCGATCCAACACGCGGTCGCGTCGTAGCCAGTGGAAGACCACTGTGCCCACCCTCGTTACCTGCCCCAACCGTGGCTGTGGCGAGCAGACCCTTCCCCACATCGCATGCCCGTCATGCGGTACTTACAAGGGCCGCCAGGTAACCGCTGCTGTCTAGTTCTCCCCGGAGAAAGACTATGACGAGCGAAAATACAGTTTCAGCCGCCGGCGGCGAGGGCAATCACGATAAGCTCCTCGCCGCTGTCGGCGTAGATATAGAGCCCGGTCTTCTGACCCTGGCTCTCACGCACCGCTCGTACGCGTACGAGAACGGCGGACTGCCCACGAACGAGCGCCTCGAGTTTCTCGGGGATTCCGTTCTCGGGGTCACGGTGACCGAAAATCTCTATCTGTCCCACCCGGACAAATCCGAAGGTGATCTGGCGAAGATCCGTGCCAGCGTGGTCAACATGCATGCACTCGCCGAGGTTGCCAGGACTCTGGGTGAAGGTGGACTCGGAGCGCACCTGCTGCTGGGTAAGGGTGAGGAAATGACGGGCGGCCGTGACAAGCCGTCCATCCTCGCCGACGGTATGGAGTCGATTCTCGGCGCCATCCACCTGCAACACGGCATCGAGACTGCGCGACGCGTTGTTCTCGATCTGTTCGACGATCTACTCACTCGCGCACCGCTTCTGGGCGCGGGTCTGGATTGGAAGACGAGCCTGCAGGAACTGACCGCAGAACACGGTGCCGGAGTTCCCGTATACGAGATCACCGCTACCGGACCCGATCACGACAAGGAATTCACGGCCACCGTTCTCATCAGTGGCAAGCCCTTGGGTGTCGGTGTCGGTCGTTCCAAGAAGGAAGCCGAGCAGAAGGCAGCAAGTTCGGCATGGAAGACGATGTCGGAGAATGCCGCTGCTAGCGCAGTCGCTGCCGACGACGCGACTCATCTCGCCGGCTGAGTTCACTCTTGCCTGAGCTTCCCGAAGTCGAAGTCGTTCGCCGCGGCCTGCAGTCTCATGCTGTAGGTGCGGCGATCGAGGCCGTCGAGGTCCTCCATCCCCGCGCGATCAGGCGCCACATTCTCGGTTCCGAGGACTTGATCGGCCAACTCACCGGGCAGACCATCGCTTCGGCAGAGCGACGTGGCAAGTATCTGTGGCTGGTTCTCGAGCCTGCCGGTGTCGGACTGGTAGTCCATCTCGGGATGAGCGGACAGATGTTGGTCCAACCCCCGACCGTCGACTGGGAAAAGCACCTACGTATTCGGTTGGCCCTCGATTCCGGAGCTGATCTTCGATTCGTCGATCAGCGAACCTTCGGTGGCTGGTCGATTTCACCTCTCGTCGAGGTCGACGGAACGATGCTGCCAGAGTCGGTGGCGCACATCGCTCGCGATCCCATGGACGTTGCATTCGATCTCGAATCCGTCGTGAAAGTCCTGCGGGGCAAGCACACCGAGATCAAGCGTGCGATTCTCGATCAGACCGTGGTATCCGGGATCGGAAACATCTACGCTGACGAATCGTTGTGGCGCGCAAAGATTCACGGCAACCGAATCGCCGAATCCCTCACCAGGCCCAAACTTCGAGAGCTGTTGACCGCAGCGCACGCAGTGATGGGTGAAGCGCTCGATCAGGGCGGTACGTCCTTCGACGCTCTGTACGTGAACGTCAACGGCGAGTCCGGTTACTTCGACCGGTCACTGTCGGCCTACGGGCAGGAAAACCTTCCGTGCCCGCGATGCGGCGCGCCGATCAAGCGTGAGAAGTTCATGAATCGATCGTCGTTCAGTTGCCCGCGGTGTCAGCCGACCCCGAGGGCACGGCGAATCGCCTAGGTCTCCCGCCCCTCCGGTTCGGCGGAGTGGCAAGATTGCGTCATGGCTGAACAGACTCCCGACAACGCTGCAACCGCCCCGGCTCACACGGAGCTTTGGGTCGAACGCACCGGAACCCGCCTCTACACCGGCAAGAGTTCGCGCGGCGCAGAGGTTCTCATCGGCTCCGAATCGGTGCCAGGAGTCTTCACGCCCGGCGAACTCCTCAAAATCGCCCTGGCTGCATGCACCGGTATGAGCTCCGACTTCCCGATTTCTCGCCGGCTCGGTGATAACTACGACGCGACGGTCCGAGTGTCCGGCACCGCTGATCGCGAGAACGAGGTCTACCCGCAGCTCGACGAGGTCCTCGAACTCGATCTCAGTGAGTTGGATGCCGAAGCACAGCAGCGCCTCATCACTCTGGTCGAGCGCTCCGTGGACAAGGTGTGCACCGTCGGGCGCACTCTCAAGGCCGGAACCAAGGTCACTCTGTCTTTCGATACGGAAGCCTGATGTCTCGCGCGGGCAGCATTGTCGCTGCGATCGCACTGGGTTCCGTTGTGGCGGTGAGTGCTCCGGCGCACGCCTCGGTCCCGGTCGACGGCTCGGCCGGTGGTTGCGGGTCGTGGACGTCGAGCGTCGTGACGACTGGTGCCGGCATGCTCGAGAATCTCGAATTCGACGGCAACGGATCGATGGTGTTGTCGCAGTCGGCTCTGATCGGGCCGGGTGCACTGCTGAAAGTGGCTCCGGACGGAACACGGACAACTCTGGTCGGTGACGTCACCGGACCTGGCGGGCTGGTCGCGCGTGACGGATCCGTGTACTTCACCACGGGCAACTCGACTGTCTCGGGACTGTTCGGAATCGCCGACGGCAGCCTTCGCAAGGTCGACGTCGCAGAAGGATCGGTGACAACGATTGCCGACGGTCTGGTGATGCCGAACGGACTTGTGCCGCTGGACGGTAACCGCTTCCTTACCGCTCGCACGCTGACCCGGCCGGGGCTCACAGTCATCAACAGTGACGGAACCAGTTCGATCGTTCGTGAGGATCTCGGCACCGTCGACGGCCTTGCGCGCTCCGGTTCGACGATTTACGTGACGACGACCTTCGACATGGTGACCGCCGTCCACGTCCTCGACGCACACGATCTGGGCGGAGCGGTGCGAACGATCACGCTCCCCGGATTCGGTCCGGCAAACATGGCGGACGATCTGACCGTCGGACCGGATGGCGCGCTGTATGTCGCCTTCAATGCCGGCGGCAAAGTTGTGCGCGTCGATCCGGATTCGGGATCTTCGTGTGAGATCGCCTCGGGTCTGCCGTTCACATCCGCGGTCAAGTTCGGCGCCGGCCCTGGCTGGGATCCCAACTCGCTCTACACAACCGGTTTCCTGGGTGAGGTCCACCGTCTCGAACGTGTGGCGGGCTGAGCGTCGTGGCTGAGACAGCGCCTGTGCGTTTGACGGCGTGGGTTCACGGATACGTTCAAGGCGTCGGGTTTCGGTGGTGGACCAGGGCCCGCGCTCTCGAACTCGGGTTGATCGGATATGCGTCCAATCAGCGTGACGGTCGAGTGCTCGTCGTGGCGGAAGGCGAACGCACGCAGCTCGAGCGATTGTTGGAGTTGCTGCGCTCGGGCACTACCCCGGGCACGGTGGATCTTGTGGTCGACAGCTGGGACCCCGCCAGGGGCGACCTGACAGGGTTCGTCGAACGCTGACCGGTTTGGCGGTAAAGTTTCCCCCCATGCACCTCAAGAGTCTGACACTCAAGGGATTCAAATCCTTTGCGTCGGCAACGACTCTTCGGTTCGAGCCGGGGATCACCTGCGTCGTCGGCCCCAACGGCTCGGGTAAATCCAACGTCGTCGATGCGTTGACCTGGGTGATGGGCGAGCAGGGCGCCAAGGCCCTGCGCGGCGGCAAGATGGAAGACGTGATCTTTGCCGGGACCTCCGGCCGCGCGCCGCTGGGCCGGGCCGAAGTGACCCTGACCATCGACAACGCCGACGGGGCGCTCCCGATCGAGTACTCCGAAGTGTCGATCACGCGCCGCATGTTCCGCGACGGCGCGGGGGAATACGAGATCAACGGCTCGTCCTGCCGTCTGATGGACGTCCAGGAACTGCTGAGCGACTCCGGTATCGGCCGCGAGATGCACGTCATCGTCGGGCAGGGACGGCTCGCCGCGATCCTCGAATCCCGGCCCGAAGACCGACGCGCCTTCATCGAAGAAGCCGCCGGAGTCCTCAAACATCGCCGCCGCAAGGAAAAAGCGGTGCGCAAGCTCGATTCCATGCAGGCCAATCTCGCTCGGCTCAGTGACCTCACCTCGGAACTGCGTCGGCAACTCAAACCGCTCGGACGCCAAGCCGAGGTCGCCCGGCGAGCGCAGACGGTCCAGGCCGACCTGCGTGATGCCAAGATGCGACTGGCCGCTGACGACCTGGTGACCCGTCGAACCCAACTGAACGACCAGGCGCAGGACGAGAAAGCGGCCCGTGAACAGCACAATCAGGTAACGGCCGCGCTGGACGAGGCCAACCTCGAACTCGGGCGCCAGGAGCAAGCTCTCGCTCGTCTGACTCCGGGATCGGAAGCTGCCGCGCAGAGTTGGTTCCAGCTCTCCGCGCTTGCCGAACGAGTCAACGCCACCGTGCGCATCGCGCGCGAACGTGCACGACATCTCGACTCCGAACCCGTCGGCAACCGCGGCCAGGACCCGGACGAGATGGAGGCGCGCGCCGAACGTCTCGCTGCTGAGGAAGCCGAACTTCTCGAAGGCGTCGAGATCGCGCGAGCGGCATCGGAAGCAGCTCGTGAGCATCTGGCATCCACGGAAGATGCTGCAGCAGAGGCGGAACGGGCGCACATGGCGGAAGTCCGCGCCGTCGCTGATCGGCGCGAAGGTCTCGCTCGACTCTCCGGTCAGGTCGACACTCTGCGTACCCGCGTCGAATCCGTCGACGCGGAAGTGTCTCGGCTGACCGAGGCAATCGACGAGGCTCGTCTGCGTGGGGATGCTGCACAGGCCGAGTTCGACACGGTGCAGGAAAGCATCGGGGACCTCGATGCCGGTGAAGTCGGCCTCGACACCAATCATGAACGCGCTATCGAAGCTCTCGAGATGATCGACGCGCGCGTCGAGGAACTTCGCGAGGAAGAAAAGACGAGCGGGCAACGTATCGCTTCGCTCCGTGCGCGCGTCGAGGCACTGTCGATGGGCTTGCAGCGCAAGGACGGTGGCGGTTGGCTGCTCGAACACCGACGCGACGACGGCATCACCTCGCTGGCCGGATTGATCCACGTCGAACCAGGTTACGAAGCCGCGATCGCCGCCGCGATGGGGCCGGCAGCGGACGCCGTCGTGGCACAGTCGCTGGACTCGGCTCGCTCGGCTGTTGCAGCACTGGCCGATCAGGACGGTGGGCGTGCATCACTGATCGTGAGCGGTGAACCGGCGATCAAGCGCGAGGCCGAGATCGCGCCGGGTAGTCGTCATGCCGTCGACGTCATCGACTGCCCTGACGAGTTGCGTGCCGGATTGACCGCCATCCTCGATGGCGTCGTCCTGGTTGAGACTCTCGATGACGCGATTCGAGTTGTTGCTGACCACAAGGGAATTCGTGCCGTGACGCGTTCCGGCGATCTGCACGGTTCGGGGTGGATGATCGGTGGCTCGGATCGGCAACCGAGCACGCTGGAGGTGCAGGCGGCGATCGACGCGTCCGCAGCGGAACTGGCGGCAACGGAGAGCCGATCCGAGGAACTCGACGCGGCGCTGTCCGGCGCTCTGGCCGAACAGGCCGCTCGACGCGAGACCGCGGAGCAGACACTGGCCGCGCTCAACGAGTCGGACGCCGCCATGTCAGCCATCTACGAGCAGCTGGGCAGATTGGGGCAGGCAGCACGAGTCGCCCACGCGGAATCCGATCGGCTGACCGCTCAGCGAGTGCGTGCCGAGGAGGGGCGCGGTGAGTCGCTGACCAAGCTCGCGGATCTGGAGGAACGACTGCGCGTTGCCGAAACTGACGGCAGTGCACCGGGACACGGCGCAGAATCGACCGCTGCCGATCGTGAAATGGCCGCAGCAGCGCTGGCGGAAGTGCGTATCGTCGAAATGGATGCTCGCCTTGCGGTGCGCACCGCCGAAGAACGTGCGGAATCCGTTCGCGGCAAGGCTGATTCGCTTCGCCGTGCCGCGTCCGCCGAACGAGAAGCGCGAATTCGCGCCGAACGGGCTCTGCGCGCCAGGGCGCACGCTGCGGAGGTTGCAGCTGCCGTCGCCGAATCGGGACAACGTGTGGCGGCCGAACTCGAGACCGTCGTCGCTGCCGCTCTTGCTCACCGCGACGAGTTAGCTCGGGCCCGCTCCGAGTGCACGGCCAAACTGGATCAGGTCCGCGAGACAGTCCGAGCACTGACCGGACAACTCGCTTCGCTCACCGACGCCGTCCATCGCGACGAGGTCGCCAAGGCTCAGGCAGCGTTGCGCATCGAACAACTCGAGGAGTCGATCCTCGAGCAGTACGGTATCGGCCTCGACGACCTGATCGCCGAGTACGGACCTGAAGTCGAACTGCCGCCGACGGCACTCGAAATCGAGGAGTACGAACAGGCGAAGGAGCGTGGAGAGCAGGTCACCGCCCCCGCTCCGCTTCCGTACGACCGAGCGACTCAGGAACGGCGGGCCAAGCGAGCGGAGAAAGACCTCGCCACCCTCGGCAAGGTCAATCCGCTGGCGCTCGAGGAATTTGCAGCGCTCGAAGAGCGGTACACCTTCCTCTCCACTCAGCTCGAAGACGTCAAGACCGCTCGCAAGGACCTTCTTGCTGTGGTCGCAGACGTAGATGCACGAATTCTGCAGGTATTCACCGAGGCCTATGCCGACGTCGAGCGTGAGTTCGTGGGAGTGTTCGAGAAATTGTTCCCCGGGGGAGAAGGGCGACTGGTCCTCACCGACCCCTCGGACATGCTCACTACAGGCATCGAGGTCGAGGCGCGTCCGCCCGGCAAGAAGGTCAAGCGGTTGTCGTTGCTCTCGGGCGGCGAGAAGTCGTTGACCGCGGTGGCGATGTTGGTCGCGATCTTCCGGGCTCGCCCCTCCCCGTTCTACGTCATGGACGAGGTCGAGGCGGCGTTGGACGACACCAACCTGCGGCGGCTGATCGGACTCTTCGAACAATTGCGGGAAAAGTCGCAGTTGATCGTGATCACCCACCAGAAACCGACCATGGAAATCGCCGACGCGTTGTACGGAGTCAGCATGCGCGGCGACGGAATCACCACGGTGATTTCGCAGCGACTTCGCGGTCAAGACATGGCCTCTACGTAAGCCCTGCTCACTTTCCGGCTCGGAGCCTGAAACAATGGGCCGGTGACTACCCAGGCTTGGATCATCATCGCGGCTGTAGCAGCCGTACTACTCGTCGTTCTCGTTGCCGGATTCCTGCGCTACCGCAAGGGGCAGGTGTCGCTGAAGGCGCCCGAGACGAAGCCGGAGCGCGGCGCCCCCGAGAAGGACAAGTCAGGCGGCTACAAGGCCGGCGGCGGGTTCAACTTCAGTCAGGGGTCCACGGCGACGGCGCCGCCCCCCGTGGTACCGACCCCTCCGGTCGCGGAGAAGCCGCCCGTTGTCGAAAAGCCGATAGTTGAAGAACATGTCGTCGAGGAACATGTCGTCGAGGAACCGGTTGTCGAGGAACCTGTCGCGGAGAAGCCGGCCGTCGTCGAGGAACCGGTTGCCGAAGAGCCGGTAGCAGAAGAGCCGACAATCGAAAAGCCGGTAATCGAAAAGCCGGTTGTCGAAGAACCTGTTGTCGTTCCCGAACCGGTTGTCGTTCCTGAACCTGTAGTTGTACCCGAGCCCGTCGAGCCTGCACCTCGCGTGCTGGACGAGATCGACCCGACCGAGGGTCGGCTGGACCGACTGCGCGGACGCCTCTCCCGCTCGCAGTCAGCGGTCGGCAAGAGCTTGCTCGGTCTGCTCGGTGGCGGCGATCTGGACGAGGATTCGTGGGAAGAAGTCGAGGACACCCTTCTGATCGCGGACCTCGGCTCCGCGACCACCGAGAAAGTCGTCACCAAGCTTCGTGAGCAGATGGCGGCCCGCAGTGTCCGCACCGAAGCTGACGCCCGCGCACTACTTCGCGAGGTGCTGATCGCCGAACTGCGTCCCGAACTTGACCGTTCCATTCGCGCACTGCCGCACGACGATCACCCGGCTGTTCTGCTCGTCGTCGGCGTCAACGGAACCGGAAAGACCACCACCACCGGCAAGCTGGCTCGCGTGCTCGTCGCCGACGGTCGCCGCGTCGTGCTCGGTGCTGCGGACACGTTCCGCGCCGCCGCGGCCGATCAGCTCCAGACGTGGGCCGAACGTGTCGGCGCTGAAGTTGTCCGTGGCAAAGAGGGCGGAGATCCCGCTGCGATTGCGTTCGACGCGGTTTCACGCGGCATCGCGGACGGCGTCGACGTGGTCCTCATCGACACCGCCGGCCGCCTGCACACCAAGACCGGTCTGATGGACGAACTCGGCAAGGTCAAGCGAGTCATCGAGAAGAAGGCGTCGGTCGACGACGTTCTGCTGGTTCTCGATGCGACGGTCGGCCAGAACGGACTCGCGCAGGCACGAGTGTTCGCGGAGGTCGTGGACATCACCGGCGTCGTGTTGACCAAGCTGGACGGAACCGCGAAGGGCGGAATCGTCTTCCAGGTTCAGCATGAACTGGGAGTACCGGTGAAGTTGGTCGGTCTCGGTGAAGGCGCCGACGATCTGGCGCCGTTCGAGCCGGGTGCGTTCGTAGACGCCCTGCTGGGCTGACGCCCCCGTGCGCCTTTTTGGTAGCGCGAACTACCAAAAAGGCGCACAGGGTTCGTAGAACCCCCTGGCGAAACCTGTTTGCAACAAAGTTGGGCAATTGGTTCACGTCTGCGAAACGCGACAGCGCCATGGACGAAACACCAGCCCAGCACTCTTCTCCTTAACGACGTGCTGCCCGGCACGTGCGACTAGGAGGTAGTAAGTGAGTACCGACGATTTGTTGGCGAACTCCGGTAACGCCGCATGGATGCTGATGGCTGCATCTCTGGTCTTGCTGATGACACCCGGCCTCGCTTTCTTCTACGGCGGGATGTCTCGGTCCAAGTCCGTCCTGAACATGATGATGATGTCCTTCGGGGCCATGGCCGTCATCGGCGTCATCTACGTTCTGTGGGGATGGTCGATGTCCTACGGCACCGAGAACATCGGGGGCATTTTTGCCAACCCGTTCGAGTTCTTCGGTCTCAAGAACAGCATCACCGATGCCGACGGCAACTTCATCGCCGGCGCGTGGGGCTACCCCAAAGTCATCGACATCGCGTTCCAGGTGACATTCGCGATCATCACCACCGCCCTCATCAGTGGCGCCCTGGCCGAGCGAGTCAAGTTCGGTACCTGGCTGCTGTTCTCGGGTATCTGGGTCACCGTCGTCTACTTCCCCCTCGCACACATGGTGTGGGGCGGCGGACTCCTTTCGGGCTCCGAGGACGGCATCGCGGCAAAGCTCTTCGGCACCACGGTCAACGACGACGGAGTCACCGTCGCCAACGTCGCTCCGATCGACTTCGCCGGTGGCACAGTCGTCCACATCAACGCGGGTATGGCCGGTCTGGTCCTCGCTCTCATCGTCGGCAAGCGTCTCGGCTTCGGCAAGACCGCCTTCCGTCCGCACAACCTGCCCTTCGTGATGCTCGGCGCCGCACTGCTCTGGTTCGGTTGGTTCGGCTTCAACGCCGGCTCGGCATTCGCCGCCGACGGAAACGCAGGTCTCGCCTGGGTCAACACGACCACCGCGACGTGTGCCGCAGTCCTGGCCTGGCTCGCCACCGAGCGTATTCGTGACGGTCACGCCACCAGCCTCGGCGCAGCTTCCGGTGCGGTTGCCGGTCTGGTCGCCATCACTCCTGCTGCCGGTGCGCTCAACCCTGTCGGGTCCATCTTCCTCGGCGCCGTTGCCGGCATCCTGTCCGCTCTCGCAGTCGGCCTGAAGTTCCGCTTCGGCTTCGACGACTCGCTCGACGTCGTCGGCGTTCACCTCGTCTCCGGCCTGTGGGGCACGATCGGTATCGGATTCTTCGGCACCGCAACCGGCCTCTTCTACGGCGGCGACTACAAGCAACTGGTGGTTCAGATCGTGATCGCACTCGCAGCACTCGTCTTCACCGGCGTCCTGACGACGATCATCGGCTTCGCACTCAAGCCCCTGGGCTGGCGAATCTCGGCCGAGGACGAGGCACGCGGCATCGATGAGACCGAACACGCAGAGACCGCATACGACCTCGCGTGATCAGCACGTGATTAAAGTGAATTCAGGCACTTCAGAGTTTGGAAAGGGATGAGCACATGAAGCTGATCACAGCAATCGTCAAGCCGTTCACGCTCGAGGACGTCAAGACCGGACTCGAGCAGGCCGGAGTGCTGGGAATGACAGTCAGCGAAGTTCAGGGCTACGGCCGACAGAAGGGCCACACCGAGGTGTACCGAGGCGCGGAGTACTCCGTGGACTTCGTACCCAAGGTCCGGGTGGAGGTCGTCGTCGACGACGCGGCCGTGGACAAGGTGGTCGAGGTGATCGTCGAGGCCGCTCGAACCGGCAAGATCGGTGACGGCAAGGTGTGGGTCTCGCCAGTCGAGTCGGTCATCCGGGTTCGCACCGGGGAACGCGGTGGCGATGCACTCTGACCCGAAAGGGTCCGAGAACTTCGGCCCTGGTTCCGTCGCGAAAGCGACGGGGCCAGGGCCGGTCTCGTCAGGGGGATCCGACGAAGCTGCGGACCTGGCCCGCGCACGCAAGGCCCTACTCACCGGAGGCGTCAAGAACAGGAGGCTCGACGCCCCCTCGCTGCGACATGCACTGGTCGATCTGCACGAATTCTGGTTGACCACCAAGGGGACCGAACTGGGCATCAAACCGGATTGTGGGTTCGCCATCGTCGCCGTGGGTGGTCTGGGCCGACGCGAACTGTTGCCGTATTCCGATCTCGATCTGATTTTGCTGCACGACGACATGGACCCAGCGGTCGTGGCCCAGGTCGCGGACAGCCTGTGGTACCCGTTGTGGGATGCGCACATCAAACTCGACCACAGTGTGCGGACGCTTCCGCAGGCGCTCCAGGTTGCGGCCACAGACATGACCGCGGCGCTCGGAATGCTCGAAGCGCGCCACATTGCCGGCGACGTGGAACTGAGCAACCTGTTGATCAGTGGTGTCCGTCGACAGTGGCGCATGGATATCCGCAGCCGGTTCGACGAGTTGATCACCCAGACTCGTACGAGGTGGGAGCGCAGCGGCGAGATCGCCCATCGCGCCGAACCGGATCTCAAGAGCGGCCGCGGCGGGTTGCGTGACGTGCAGTTGCTCAACGCTCTGTCCATCGCGCAGTTGACCGACGGGATGCCGGGACTCGGACCCAACTCGCCCGGCGGCGGTCTGGCACTTGCGCACAGGCGGTTGCTCGACGTGCGTACCGAACTTCATCGCGTTGCCGGTCGCGCCCGCGATCAACTGCGAGCACAGGACGCCGACGAAATCGGTGCGGCGCTGCGGATCGGGGATCGATTCGATCTGGCACGCCTTCTCAGCGAATCGGCGCGCACCATCAGCTATTCGGTGGACGTCGGTATCCGTACCGCCGGAAACTCCTTGCCAAGGCGCGGTTTGTCTCGGCTGCGTCGTGCGCCGGTGCGGCGGCCCTTGGACGAGGGCGTCGTAGAGCATGCGGGTGAGGTTGTTCTGGCGCGCGACGCCAGGCCGAAGAAGGACCCCGGTCTGGTGATGCGGGTGGCGGCAGCGGCAGCCATCAACGGCATGCCGATCTCGGCGTCGACGCTCAATCGTCTTGCCGACAATGCCCCCGAACTACGTGAACCGTGGCCGAAGAACGCGGTCAACGATCTTCTTGTCGTGCTCGGTTCGGGCTCGCGTGCGGTTCCGGTGGTCGAGGCTATGGACCGGACCGGGCTCTGGGGTCGACTCCTGCCGGAGTGGGGAACCATTCGCGATCTTCCGCCGCGCGACGCCGTCCACACGTGGACGGTCGATCGCCATCTGGTCGAAACTGCCGCCTATGCAAGCGGATTCACCACGCGGGTCGCCCGGCCGGATCTGCTCATGCTCGGTGCGTTGATCCACGACATCGGCAAGGGCCGAGGGGGAGATCACAGCGTCGTCGGTGCCGAATTGGCCACCGCTATCGGAAATCGATTGGGACTCTGGCCTTCCGACGTCGCGACGTTGACGGCGATGGTGCGCTATCACCTGCTGTTGCCGGAAACCGCGACCCGTCGCGACCTCGACGATCCGGCAACGGTGCAGCGAGTGGTCGACGCACTCGAGGGAGACGGGACCCTTCTCGATCTCTTGCATTCGTTGGCGGAAGCAGATTCCCTGGCCACCGGGCCTGGTGTCTGGGGCGACTGGAAATCGTCGCTGATCGGTGAGCTCGTGCGTCGTTGCCGATTGCTGATGGCGGGGGAGGAGCTCCCGCAAGCTGATCCACTCGACCCCGAGCAGTTGGCCATCGCCGAGGACGGCGGGGTTCACGTCTCGCTCGTTCCGGCCGAGAATCCGCACACCTACGTCGTGACGGTCATCGCGCCCGACGCACCCGGGTTGTTGTCTCGGGCGGCCGGGGTTCTGGCGCTGCAGTCTTTGCGGGTGCATTCTGCTTCGCTGGGCTCGCATGCGGGTTCGGCGGTCAATTCGTTTGTCGTGACGCCGAGGTTCGGTACACCGCCGCAAGCGGTGTTGCTCCGACAGGAACTGATCCGAGCGTCCGCCGGTGAACTGAATCTGCTCGAACTTCTCGATGCAAAGGACGAGGAGGCGCGGGCGGAGCAGTGGGACGACCCGATCCAGACCAACAAGGATTCGGCGGTGCCGGTGCTCTATTCGCAGGCGCCGCCGCGGGTCATCTGGTTCGACGCGCCCGGCGACGGTCACGCGATCCTCGAATTGCGCACCGAGGACCGCATCGGCCTGCTCTGCCGACTGGCCGCAGCACTCGAACACAGCGGTGCCGACATTCGGTGGGCAAAGGTCGCGACGTTGGGTTCTTCGGTGGTCGACGCGTTCTGCCTCGACTTCGGTGAGGCTGATACACGCGCGGCGAGAGAGCGTGTGGAAGAGGCGGTGCTCGCGGTGGTTCCGGTGCCTCAACCCAAGAAGAAAGAGGATTGACGGACCTGGTTCGGCGGTTACGCCCGCATCGGCTGGGATCGGTGCGGGCGTAGCGGCTAGGCTGGTGCCCGAGAATATCCACGGCTAACTCGCACGACCTTCAGGAGCGCACTCGGTGTTCGAATCCCTTTCCGACAGATTGACCGGATCTCTCAAGGATCTGCGTGGCAAGGGTCGTCTGTCCGGCGCCGACATCGACGCTACGGCCCGCGAGATCCGCCTTGCCCTGCTCGAGGCCGACGTCGCACTTCCCGTAGTGCGCAGCTTCATCGCCAAGGTCAAGGAACGAGCCAAGGGCGCCGAGGTCTCGGGTGCACTGAACCCGGCTCAGCAGGTCGTCAAGATCGTCAACGAAGAGCTGGTCGAGGTTCTCGGCGGCGAAACCCGTCGACTCCAGTTCGCCAAGACTCCGCCGACGGTCATCATGTTGGCCGGTCTGCAGGGTTCCGGTAAGACCACGCTGGCCGGAAAGTTGGCCAAGTGGCTCAAGGACCAGGGGCACACGCCCCTGCTCGTCGCCTGTGACCTTCAGCGTCCCGGCGCCGTCACTCAGCTTCAGATCGTCGGTGAGCGCGCGGGCGCCGCAGTCTTCGCTCCGCATCCCGGCACCTCCATCGGCGGCGGCGAGAACGCCCTCGGTGTGTCCGCTGCCGACCCCGTCGAGGTCGCCCGCGCCGGCGTCGAGGAAGCACGCAACAAGCATTACGACGTCGTGATCGTCGACACCGCCGGTCGCCTCGGTATCGACTCGGAGCTGATGGCGCAGGCCGCTGGTATCCGTGACGCCGTCAACCCGGACGAGACCATCTTCGTTCTCGACGCCATGATCGGTCAGGACGCGGTCAGCACCGCCGACGCTTTCCGTGAGGGAGTCGGCATCACCGGCGTCGTCCTCACCAAGCTCGACGGCGACGCCCGCGGTGGCGCCGCGCTGAGCGTCCGCGAGGTCACCGGCCAGCCGATCCTCTTCGCCTCCACCGGCGAGAAGCTCGAAGACTTCGACGTCTTCCACCCCGATCGCATGGCCAGCCGGATCCTCGGCATGGGCGACGTCCTGAGCCTCATCGAGCAGGCCGAGCAGGTTTTCGACGCCGATCAGGCCGAAGCGACCGCAGCGAAGATCGGTTCCGGTCAGCTCACCCTCGAAGACTTCCTCGATCAGATGATGGCCGTCCGCAAGATGGGCCCGATCGGCAACCTGCTCGGCATGCTGCCAGGTGCAGGCGGTATGAAGGACGCGCTTGCCAACGTCGACGAGAAGCAACTCGATCGAATCCAGGCAATCATCCGCGGTATGACGCCGGCCGAGCGTGACGATCCGAAGATCATCAACGCCTCCCGCCGACTGCGCATCGCGAACGGTTCGGGCGTCAAGGTTTCCGACGTCAACCAGCTGGTGGACCGTTTCTTCGAGGCTCGCAAGATGATGGCCGCCATGGCCGGACGTATGGGCATGCCCGGCGCCCGCAAGCAGGTGCGCAGCAAGAAGGGCAAGAAGGGCAAAAAGGGCGGCAAGGGTCCGACCCAGCCCAAGATGCGCGGAGGATTCCCCGGCATGGGCGGCTTCCCGGGTATGCCCGGCGGCATGCCGGCTGGAATGCCAGACCTGTCGAACATGCCCAAGGGTCTCGACCAGTTGCCGCCCGGACTGGAAGGCATCGATCTCTCTCAGCTCAAGCTGCCCAAGAAGTAGTCGGTGACTGCGCTTCATCTCCGGGGTATCGGTCTGCCCGATGCCCGGCCGATCGAATTGTGGATCGTAGACGGGCTGATTTCCTTCGAGCCGGTGTCCGGCGCGGAGACGATCGTCGAATCGGGTTGGATCACACCGGGTCTCGTGGATGCGCACTGTCACGTCGGTATCCGCTACGGCGGTGGCGGGGGCGAAACCGTCGACGGCTTGCTCGAGCAGGCGAAGACCGAACGTGACGCGGGCGTGCTGTTGCTCCGCGACGCCGGATCGCCGGTCGACACCAGGTTCATCGACGAGCGCCTCGATCTGCCGCGGATCATTCGCGCAGGTCAGCACATCGCGGCACCCAAGCGGTACATCCCGGGCCTGCCGGTCGATCTGGACGACGAATCTCAGTTGCCGGCCGAAGTCGTGCGTCAGGCACGTGCTGGTGACGGTTGGGTCAAGCTCGTCGGGGACTGGATCGATCGTTCCATCGGCGACCTCGCCCCGTTGTGGAGCGACGAGATTCTGGTCGAGGCCATCGCCGCCGCCCATGCCGAAGGCGCACAGGTCACCGCTCACGTTTTTGCCGAAGACGCTCTGCCCGGCATGATCAACGCCGGTATCGACTGCATCGAGCACGGGACCGGACTGACGGATGCGACCATCGAATCGATGGTCGCTCACGGCACGGCCTTGGTTCCTACGCTGATCAACATCGCCACTTTCCCCGAGATCGCGGACTCTGCCACGCGGTATCCGACCTACGCAGCGCACATGCGGGATCTGCACGCTCGTCGACACCAAACCATCGGTGCCGCTCACGACGCCGGGATTCCGATCTATGCCGGAACGGATGCGGGCGGTTCGATCAGGCACGGACGGATCGCCGACGAGGTCGCTGAACTCCAGGTTGCCGGTCTGACGGCGCACCAGGCGCTGGGTGCAGCCTGCTGGGACGCACGGAGTTGGTTGGGCGCTCAGTGCATCGAAGAAGGAGGGCCCGCCGACCTGGTGGTTTACTCCGAAGATCCGCGCGGAAACCCCGATGTGCTCGCGAAGCCGACGCGTGTGATCCTCCGCGGCACCCCCGTGAGTGGTTAGGGAGTCCCTGCGCTCCCTGAACGCGCACAGGGTGGTTTCCGAACGGGCCCACCCATCTGGCACAATGGACCATTGTTCGTCGCAACCGGTTACGTACCGCTGCGACGGTCACAGGATAGAGGCAAAACCGGGCTCACAAATCGTGTGGGTCGCTGAATTGCACGTGACATGCGCAGCACTGTTGTGCGCGCTGAAGGAGAACTGCAGCTGTGGCTGTCAAAATCAAGCTCACCCGCCTCGGCAAGATCCGCAACGCTCAGTACCGCGTTGTCATCGCCGACTCGCGCACCCGTCGTGACGGCCGTGCGATCGAGACCATCGGCAAGTACCACCCCAAGGAAGAGCCCTCGCTGATCGACATCGATTCCGAGCGCGCTCAGTACTGGCTGTCCGTGGGCGCGCAGCCCACCGAGCCCGTCGAGGCACTCCTCAAGATCACCGGTGACTGGCAGAAGTTCAAGGGCCTGCCGGGCACCGAAGGCACCCTGCGTGTCAAGGAAGCCAAGCCCACCAAGCTCGAGCTCTTCCAGGCTGCACTCGCGCAGGCCGAGAACGAGCCGGTTGCTGAAGCAATCACCCCCAAGAAGAAGAAGGCTGCAAAGGCTGACGAGGCCAAGGCAGAAGACACCGCGGCTGACGCCGAGGCTCCCGCTGCAGACGCCGAGGCTGCTGACAAGTGAGTGCAGTCGTCGCTGATGCGGTAGAGCATCTCGTGCGTGGCATCGTCGCCAATCCCGACGATGTTCGTGTCGAGCTGATCACCGGACGTCGGGGACGGACCGTCGAGGTGCACGTGCACCCCGACGATCTCGGCAAGGTCATCGGTCGGGGTGGTCGCACGGCGACCGCTCTGCGGACCTTGGTCTCCGGCATCGGTGGCCGCGGTATCCGTGTTGATGTCGTCGACACCGATCAGTAGACGGCAGTAAACAGGTGGAACTCGTAGTCGGTCGTGTCGCGAAGTCGCATGGCATCAAAGGTGAATTGGTTGTCGAGGTTCGTACAGACGAGCCCGAAGATCGTTTTGCCGTAGGTTCCGTGCTGCGTGGGCGCAAGCCGCGCGAGTCCACACTGAAGTCGTACACAGTGGAAGCCGCCCGGGATCATTCCGGGCGGCTTCTGCTGCGCCTCGAAGGCGTCAGTGACCGTGGCGATGCAGATGCGTTGCGCGGCACACTGTTTGTCATCGACAGTTCCGAACTCGAGCCTTCGGATGATCCGGACGAGTTCTACGATCACGAACTCGAAGGACTGAAGGTCGTCCTCACGGACGGCACCGAGGTCGGTTCGGTCATCGAGGTATTGCATTCCGCCGCAGGCGAATTGCTTTCGATTCGCCGCGCCGGTGAGACGTCCGGTGAATTGCTGATCCCGTTTGTCGCTGCCATCGTCACCTCGGTGTCGATCGCCGACGGCGTCGTGGTGATCGAGCCTCCCGAGGGACTGCTCGACCCGGACTTCGGCGACAAGTCGAACGCCGACAGCGACTGACCGCTTGTCATGCGTCTCGATGTAGTCACCATCTTTCCCGAGTATCTCGAACCGCTTCGTGCTGCCTTGCTGGGCAAGGCAATCGAACGTGGCTTGATCTCGGTCGACGTCCACGATCTGCGGTCGTGGACCCATGACGTGCACAAAGCCGTCGACGATTCCCCGTACGGCGGCGGACCCGGCATGGTCATGAAACCGACCGTCTGGGGCCCGGCCCTGGACGACGTGATCGGGCGAGCAGATACTGACGGCCCGGATGACGCCGAGACGATTCTGGTGGTGCCCACTCCTGCCGGCGTTCCGTTCACCCAGGCGACCGCGCACCGCTGGTCCACCGCAAAGCACCTTGTGTTCGCCTGCGGCCGATACGAAGGAATCGATCAACGAGTTTTCGACGACGCAGCCAAGCGGGTTCGCGTCGAAGAAGTCAGCATCGGCGACTACGTACTGATCGGCGGTGAGGCTGCCGTGCTGGTGATGGTCGAAGCTGTTGTTCGACTGATGCCCGGCGTGCTGGGCAATCAGCTTTCACACCAAGAAGATTCGTTTTCCGACGGACTACTCGAAGGACCCAGTTACACGCGTCCGGCCGTGTGGCGCGACCTCGAGGTTCCGCCTGTTCTGCTGTCGGGTGATCACGCAAAGATCAAGGCTTGGCGCCATGAGCAGTCGCTGCAGCGCACGGCCGAGCGTCGACCGGATCTGCTCCCTTAGGTATTTCTCTTCAACCAGGTGATGCTCGCGCCGTCACTCAGCGATTCGGTTGCAGTCGGTGTGAACAGTGTCGGCTCGAAGTTGCCTCTGATCATCGGTATGCCCGCGCCTGCGACAACCGGATACCTCTTGATGACCAATTCGTCGATCTCCGGTAGTAGTTCGCCCGCGAGAGTTCCGCCTCCGCAGAGCCAGATGTCTTGTCCCTCAGCTTCTTTGAGGGCTTTGACCAGCGCCAGCGGATCAGTGCGGATGAGGGTGATCGCGGGATCCTCGGTGTCGGGGAGGGTGGTAGAGACGACGAACTGGCGCAGATGTGCGAAGGGGCTCGTCACCCCGGCGGTCAGCCCGGGTTCGTACGAACCGCGACCCATGATGACGGTGTCGAAGACCTTGTTGGGTACGCCCTCCACTCCGAGGGAAGACCGCACGTGCGTTGGCACGGTGTCGGGATACCGGTCGCATATCCAGGCCGTGATCTGTTCGGATACCGGGTAGAAGTCGAATTCGCCGCCTGGTCCCGCGATGTAGCCGTCGAGCGATGCTCCCACGTAGTACACAAGCTTTCGCATGAAGTGCTCCGTTCGTAGTACTCTGTTTGTAGTGGTTTAACCTAGGGTTGTGTCTGGAGTGATGTCAAGTGCGAAAGAACCCGGAACGTCGGCTTGCCCTGATCGACGCGGCAATCGAGGTGTTGGCTCGAGAGGGCGCTCGGGGCTTGACCTTTCGAGCCGTCGACACTCAGGCAGCCGTGCCGAACGGGACTGCGTCGAACTACTTCTCGAATCGCGACGACCTGCTCACCCAAGCGGGTGGCCGGATCTACGAGCGACTGATACCGGACGACCTCGAGGGATTGATCGATCCCGTCAACGGCACCGATCGTGAGCGCCTGGTGACGCTCATGCTCGAAGTGGTCGAGCGGGTCACCTCGTTCGGGACGGGTTTCCTTGCACTCATGGAGTTGCGGCTGGAGGCGACGCGTCGACCGGACCTGCGTGCGGTACTGACCGTCAGTATCCGAGAAGACTTCGATCTGAACGTAGCCAATCATCTGGCGTCGGGCGTGCCCGGTGATGCGATGACCGTTCGCCTGCTCTACATGTCCTTGAACTGGCTCGTACTGGATCGGCTCACATTGCCGAACCTGTTCGGAGAGGAAGACATTCGAACGATCGTTGAATCGGCAGTGGATCGAGCGTTACCCCGCGAGTCGTAGACGGTCAGTGCCGTTCAGTAGGTTTGCGGCGGAACGAGAAGTATCGATGACCGAAGAAACTCACACCGGCAACGATCAGCATGACAACGGCCTGAGCGGGGAGCGGCGGGGCGTGCAGAATCGACACTGCGAGTGTTCCGAGAATCAGATTCAGCACGAGGCCACCGGAATTGACGACGATGAACGCGCCCAGGTCGCGGGCAACATGTCCGCGAACGCGGAAAACCAGAGTCCGATGCAGAACAAAAGCGATGAGGACGCTGATGGAGTACGCGCCGATCACGGCCACCTGATACAGATTCTTGTTGTCGAGGATCAATGACCACATCACGAAGAGCACGTAGCCGATCGCCGTATTGGCCACTCCGACAATGGCAAACGCGATGGGTTGATGCTTGACCACCCGCAGCAGTGGGCCGGGGTTCTCGGTCGATGCGACGCCTTCCGTCATGAAGACTCGGTGTGCACGTCGCTGATCCGGTCCTTGCGTCGCGTGCGCAGATACATCCACTCGAGCACACCGAGTCCGAGGATTCCGGCGACCATCGAGGCGCCGCCGACCTTCCATCCCGGGGGGCGCCACGTCAGGACAAGTTCCGCGTCTTTCGTACCGGCTGGAACGTCCACGGTGACAAAGGACTTCGCGACGACGTCGATCGGCACGGGCTGACCACCTAGGCTGGCCCGATATCCGGGCCAGCCGAGGCGCGCGAACACGACCTTTCCGCCATTCTCAGAACTGACTCGCAGGGTGCTGGACAAGTTCGATTCCGCGATCGACGTAGCCTCGACGCCTTGGGCGTCGGCGATGCGGCCGTTGCGTGTCGAGACGGGGCCGTCGACGCGTTCGAGTACCGAGATGAAGTTCTCGTGTCCGGGGTAGTCGACCCATTTCCATCCGTCGGGAGCCGGGTTCTTGCGTGCATCGGGGTAGAGGGCGTTTTGCAGTACGACGCGGTCCACGTTCATCAGATCGACGATGGTGCGGCCAGTGGTGGGTTCGACGGCGAATGCGCGTCGGAAGGCGTCGGGGCAGACGCTCATGTCCCATCGCATGCAGAGCAGGTCACCGAAGTAGAAGTGCCCGTTAGGGGTGTAGCCGCTGGTGTAGGTCAGTTCGAGGTCTTTGGGGTAGTTGCCGAAGGCCAGGGAACCGTACGCTCCGTCGAGAGTTCGGTTGCCGGGGCCGATGAGCGCGCGGTCGCCCAGTTGTAGTGTCGTGCCCTCGAAGTCGGGGAAGGCTTCCTTCATCTCCGAGCGGGATTCGGGCAGATTCCAGCTCATCGGGGTTGGTTGTGCTGCTCGAACCTGGGCGTAAGCGATGGGGGAGACCGCGACGATCGCTACGAGGCATGCGAACGCAGTGCCCTTGGTACGGCCGAGCCACACCATCGCGGCGCCGAGGGCAACGACGGCGACGGCTGAGATCACATGCCATTTCGCGAGCCCTGGGGCTGCCGAGGCGGACCGAATCAGAAGCAGGCCCACGAGGATTCCCGCGGCAACGCAGCGCCCGCGCAACTTGTCGGTCGTGGCGTAACGCCCGAGCAGGATGCACACCAGAAGCAGAAGGCCGATGGCCACCATCGGAAGCACGCGTGCGGGCCACCGCAGTGGGCCGATCGTGCTCGGCCCGGCAGTCCACATGAGGACGGCGACGGTGAAGACCCCGATGGCGGTCAATTCGCGTGCCGCGGCGCGTGCCTTGCCCCAGTCGATGAACGCCAGTGCCGGAATGAGGAACCAGGCGACGTAGACCATGGGCATGGTCTGGATGTATCCCCACCACGAGGTGAACGCAGGCATGGTGCTCGGCAGGCTCGCGTTCAGCGATTCCGACCACGGAACAGCGAGGAAAGCGTCGTTCTTGACCTCGGAGGCACCGCGCCAGGTGACGTCCGCGGTGAGCAGGCTAGGCAGATACGTCGCGAGACCGGCCAGAGCCGCACACGCGGACACCGCCAGAAGCCGCAGTGACGGCAGCCAACGCCGCTGATAGACAACTTCGCCGATTGCGACCGCGCCGATCATCAAGCCGGATTCGACTGCGGGGAAAACATATTGGACCGACATCGCGAGATACAAGAACACGAAGGTCGGGATCGGACCGCTCTTGCCTCGGGCGTAGCGGATTGCCGACGCCCACGCCTGAACCATCCAGGCAGTGCCGGTGAAGGCAGTCATCCAACTGGCCGAGTCGAAGAACAGCAGGAAACCGGTGAACGGAATCGAGACGCCGGCGACGGCAGCCCACGTGGGCTTCGAGCCGTACTCGATGCAGATCCGATAGACGCCGAGTGCAAGGATGATCGCGAAGATCAACTTCACGATCGTCGCGTACAACGCCAAGTTGTCGAAGGACGGTGCGATCAGGTCGATCAGGAGTTGCGGTGGATTGAGAAGGCCTGCTTCCTCGATCGCGTAGTTGCCCGCCATCCAGTTCTCGGGGACGAGCACCGGGAGGTGTCCTTCTCGCAGACTGCGGCCGAGCATGACCCACAGCGGCGCGTACTGGGACTCGGTGTCGTCGGTGTAGAAGTGACGAGCATTCGCGAGCACCACGGCCAGATAACCGGCGATGACACCGATCGCCGTGACGGCGCCCCACTTGTACACGTCTGCCCGGGCGAGAGTGCGAGTTTCCACCACGAGTTCCAGACCTTAACAGGGCAGGTGGGGCGTACGGAGACGCGAGCGCGTCACGTGCCGCCGGCATCCGAAGTCAAGACATCTCTGCGTGTTAAAGTTCGCGACGGTGTGGGCCTGATCGTGCCTGTCTCTCGGCGCCAGTCGAGCCCCCTGAAGGGAGTGGAAGCGAGTGCACTCGATTTCCGTCGTAGTGCCCGTTTATCAGGGCGAAAAGACGATCACGGCGCTCGTCGAGGAGTTGGACGCCCTGGGCGCACCGAGTACGACGCCCGGTGGTGCGCAGTTCTCCGTCGACGAGATCGTGCTGGTCCACGACAACGGCCCGGACCGCTCCGACGTGGTGTTGCTCGAACTGGAGCGCCGTTTCGAGCAGGTGCGTGTCGTGTGGCTCAGCCGCAACTATGGCCAGGACGCGGCGACCATCGCCGGCATGGCCGCTGCAACTGGCCAGTGGATCGTGACGATGGACGAGGACGGCCAGCACGACCCGGTGCACATCGGGGCTTTCCTCGACACCGCGCTGACGGAGCGATCCGATCTCGTGTATTCCAAACCCACGAACACACGCCCGCACGGATTCTTGCGGAACCTGACCTCGCGCGGCGCAAAGATCGTCTTGGCGACGGTATTCGCGTTCCCTGATTCGACGAGATTCGAAAGTTACCGCCTGATCCGCGGTGACATCGGCCGACAGTTGGCCGGCGTCGCCGCCAACGGCGTGTATCTGGACGTCGCGCTGACGTGGGTGGTCGGCAACACGGCCACGGCGCCGGTGACACTTCGAGCCGAAGGCCGCGAGGAATCCGGGTACAACTACCGCCGTTTGTTCTCATTGTTCTGGAAGATGGTGTTGTGTAGCGGAACCCGCGGTCTGCGGCTGGTCAGTCTGCTCGGAGTCACCCTGGCGTCGGCCGGTGTGATCATGGCCGCGGTGATCTTCATCCAGGCCATGACCGGCGACAACAACGACCCCGAAGGATGGGCGTCGATCATCATGGCGCTGCTGGTCTGTTCAGGTGCGATCCTGTTCTCACTCGGGCTGATCGCCGAATACCTCGGTGTCGCACTGCACGTCCTCGTCGGAAAGCCGCTGTATCTGACTGTCGATTCACCGCGGCCGGGAACCTCGATCGATCGGCGTACTCGTGAGCACTGATCGAATCATCTTCTCGCGCCCCTATCGGGCATCGAACGAATTGTCGAATCTGGCAACGGTTCTGGAGTCCGATCACATTCACGGTGACGGGCGTTTCACCAAGTCCGCGACTGCAGCAATCAAAACGATCACCGGGTCCACGCACGCTCTGCTGACCACCTCGTGCACGCACGCACTCGAATTGGGTGCCCTGCTGCTCGAATTGGGCCCGGGCGACGAGGTCATAGTTCCGAGCTTCGCGTTCAGTTCGGCGGCGACCGCCGTCGCGTTGCGCGGTGCCACTGTTGTTTTCGTCGACATCGATCCGAGTACCGGCAACATCGATCCGGCCTGCGTCGCGGCGGCGATGACGGAACGGACCAAAGCTGTACTGGTCATGCATTACGGTGGAGTCGCCGCCGACATGGAACCTCTACTCGACCTCGTGGAACTCCGCGGCGTCGCGTTGATCGAAGACAACGCACACGGACTCGGCGGAAAGTGGCGCGGGCGGGCGCTCGGCACCATCGGAACAATCGGAACGCAGAGTTTTCACGACACCAAGAACGTTCACTGCGGCGAGGGTGGCGCGCTGTTGCTCTCCGACGGTCAGCTGATGACCCGCGCCGAAATCATCCGTGAGAAGGGGACCGACCGTGCGCGCTTCCTGCGCGGCCAGGTCGACAAATATTCGTGGCAGGACATCGGGTCGAGCTATCTGCCCAGTGAACTCAATGCCGCCGTCCTCGACGCACAACTCTCCGAGTTCGACGCGATTCAGGCGGCCAGGCATCGCGTCTGGGATGCCTACAGCGTGAGTCTGGGCGAGTGGGCGGCCGCGAACGGTGTCGTGCCCATGGCGGTGCCCGATGATCGCGAGCACACCGCGCACCTGTTCTATCTCAAGATGCCGACCGAACAGAGCCGTGATGGCTTGATTCGGCATCTTGCCGCCGACGGAATCGTGGCGCCGTTCCACTACATTCCGCTGGATACTAGTGCGGCTGGTGTGCGCTACGGACGAACACCGGAGCCGTGCGTGCGTAGTGCCGAGTTCTCGGCGTCGATCCTTCGACTGCCGTTGTGGCCGATGCTCACCTCCGAACAGCAGGAACGGGTCATCAGTTCGGTGCTCGAGTACAAGCAAGACTGAGTTGGAATCGGGCCGCGTGGGCCGAATCAGGGTCCGGAGGCTTCGGGCATCACCGAATCCGTGTTCGTGGATGCTGCCGCCCAGTTGTCGATGCTTCCGCTCGGGAAGAGGATTTGTGTGACGCCGGTGACCGTGTCGCGTGCGTGCAGTGCGCTTTCGTCGTCGACAGCATCGGTGAACGAAGTGTCGGGATAGAAACTGTCCTCGTCCGTGTACTGGACGTCTTCTCGTGAACCGATCGCGATGATGTATCGGTTGTCGTCACCGACGATGCCGGTGGACAGGTGTATCCACTTGTCCTCGACACAACACATCCAGCCTTGTTTGACTCCGATGACCCGCTCGCCGAACAGGGCCTCGGGCAGGCCGAACCTCTGGTCGTAGCCGTCGGTTCCTTCGGGAGTGGATTGCCGCAGGTACTCGACGAACTGGTCGACCCGTTCAGGTCCGAGTTGGTCGGAGTCGTCGAGGATGCCGTTATAGAAGGTGACCAGGTCACGGGTCGTGGTTTCGGTGTTCCACCACATTCCGTCCCACGGCGGCGTCGTCGCGGTCAGTGCGTAACGCTCGGCGACGCGGGTGATCACCTCTTGACCGCCGACCTCGTCCCACAGGAGGTTGGCTGCGGTGTCGTCGGAGGATTCGAGCATCGCCGCCATGAGGGTGCGGTCGTCGTCCGTGATCGGCCGCTCGCCTCGCGCGTCCTGATGAAGTAGATCCTCCGCGATGAACAGCTTTGCCACCGAGGCGGTTTCGATCTGCTGGTCGCTCGACACATCGAGGTACTTGTCCGAGGAGCGGTCGAGGATGGCGATGGAGACGTCTGCACCGCGTCCGAGCGCCGCCACCTGGGCTTGCGCCAGTCGACCGTCGAGAGTCTCCGCGACCGGAACATTGGTGTCGGGGAAGGCGGGGGTCTGCATCGAATCATCCGGGTTCTGTCCGCCGCTGCACGACGCCGCAAAAGTAACTGCGGCCGCCATTGCGGCAATCTGGACGTACCGCGTACTCATCTGTTTCCCCCGGTAGCCCTGACACGGCACTGTTGCCGATCTTCTTGTCTCAGGATAGCGGTAGGGTCGGAACTCGTGATTCTCAAGACCGTGAATAAGCGCATTGCCGAGGAACTCGACGTCCGCGAAGGCCAGGTTGCAGCAGCAGTCGACCTTCTCGACGGCGGAGCCACGGTGCCCTTCATCGCCCGGTACCGCAAGGAAGTCACCGGCACGCTCGACGACGCTCAGTTGCGACTCCTGGACGAGCGGCTGCGGTATCTCCGCGAGCTCGACGACCGTCGTGACGCCGTGCTCACGGAGATCGACTCTCAGGGCAAATTGGACGATCAATTGCGTGGTCAGATCATGCTGGCCGAGACAAAAGCGCGGCTGGAGGACATTTACCTTCCCTTCAAGCCGAAGCGTCGTACCAAGGCGCAGATCGCTCGTGAGGCCGGCCACGAGCCCGTCGCGGATGCCCTCATCGGCGACCCCACCACCGATCCCGCGCAGTATTCGGACGAGCAACTCGACGGAGCCCGGTCGATCCTCGTGGAGCGCTTCGCCGAGGACGCCGATCTGGTCGGCGAACTGCGCGAGCTGATGTGGAGTCGCGGCCAGGTCGTCTCCTCGGTCCGGAAGGGCAAGGAATCCGATGGCTCGAAGTTTGCTGACTACTTCGAGTTCTCGGAGCCGTTCTCCAAATTGCCTTCTCATCGCATCCTCGCCGTCCTGCGCGGAGAGAAGGAAGAAGTGCTGTCGGTGAACATGGCCGCCGACACCGAAGAACTCGCGCCGGGGGAGCGCACGGTCTACGAAGGCCGCATCGCGTCGCGGTTCGAGATCGCCGACCGTGGCCGTGCCGCGGACGGGTGGCTCCTCGACACCGTGAGGTGGGCGTGGAAGACGAAGTTCGCGGTCACGCTAGGTATCGACACTCGGATGCGTCTGCGACAGTCGGCCGAAAAGGATGCCGTCGACGTCTTCGCCACCAACCTCAAGGATCTACTCCTCGCGGCTCCCGCCGGCGCCCGACCCACCATGGGACTCGACCCCGGATTCCGCACCGGAACCAAAGTTGCCGTCGTCGACGGAACCGGCAAAGTTGTTGCCTACGAGACGATCTACCCACACCAGCCGCAGAACAAGTGGGACGCCGCTCTTGCGACGCTTGCCGGGTTGGTCGCCAAGCACGGCGTCGAATTGATCGCCATCGGCAACGGCACGGCCTCACGCGAGACCGACACGCTCGCTACCGAACTGATCAAGAAGACCGGCGCGCCCAACCTGACCAAGATCGTCGTGTCCGAGGCAGGCGCATCGGTGTACTCGGCTTCGGCTTATGCGTCGCAGGAACTTCCCGACCTCGACGTCTCGATTCGCGGTGCGGTGTCCATTGCGCGTCGCCTGCAAGATCCGTTGGCGGAGTTGGTGAAGATCGACCCCAAGTCCATCGGCGTCGGTCAGTACCAGCACGACATCACCGAATCGCTGCTCTCACGTTCCCTCGACGCCGTCGTCGAAGATGCCGTCAACTCGGTCGGCGTCGACGTCAACACTGCGTCCGTGCCGCTGCTCGCTCGGGTGTCCGGGATCGCAGGCTCCCTCGCGGAGAGCATCGTCGCGCATCGGGACCAGAACGGCCCGTTCAAATCCCGCAAGGGACTCAAGGACGTCTCACGATTGGGGCCCAAGGCATTTGAGCAGTGCGCCGGCTTCCTCCGGATCGCCGACGGTGACGACCCCCTCGACGCGTCGAGCGTCCACCCGGAGGCGTATCCGGTGGTTCGCAAGATCGTCGCGAGTGCCGGCGGGGACGTTCGCTCCGTGATCGGAAACTCGCAGGCACTTCGATCGGTCAAGGCGTCCGATTACGTCGACGAGCGATTCGGTCTGCCGACCGTCACCGACATCATCTCCGAGTTGGAGAAGCCTGGACGAGATCCGCGACCCGAGTTCAAGACCGCGACTTTTGCCGCAGGCATCGAAAAGGTCGCGCACCTCAAGCCCGGTATGACGCTCGAAGGTGTGGTCACGAACGTCGCCGCCTTCGGCGCCTTCGTTGACATCGGAGTTCATCAGGACGGTCTGGTTCACGTCTCGGCGATGTCGCACAACTTCGTCAAGGACCCGCGAGAGGTCGTCAAATCGGGTGACGTCGTCAAGGTGAAGGTTCTCGAAGTGGACGAGGCGCGCCAACGCATCGGGTTGACGCTTCGTCTCGACGACGAGGTGGGCGCTCCCCGCAAGTCCGAAGGCCCGCGAGGTGGGCAACCCCAGCGACAGGGCCAGCCTCCACGTCAGGGTCAGGGGCAGCAGCGAGGTGGCGGTGGGCGACAGGGTGGACGCGAGTCGCGTCCGGACAACCGTGTGCCCGTCGCAGGATCGATGGCAGACGCGCTGCGCAAGGCCGGCTTCGGCAAGTAAAGCGGTACGCCGGGTTTTCGAAGTCCGTATCGTCACAATCGAGTCGGTTGTCAGTATGAATCCGATCAAGAATCGGATCATGAATTCGGTGAAGGGAGGACAGTGATGCGGGAGTGGCTCGAGCGAGAGATCATCGCCCATGGCCGATTGCCGCTGCTGTTCTTCCTTCTCGGGTTCCTGTCCGCCTTCCTCTTCATCCGCCTGAGCGTCCGGATGATCCGCGCACAGGTGAAATGGTGGCCGGGCAACATCGCGCCAGGCGGTCAGCACGTGCATCACGTCGTGTTCGGTGTCATCGCGATGATGATCTCCGGTGGTGCGCTGATCGCGGTCTACGTCGACGGTTCGCAGACCACCGGTGCCGTACTGGCGGCGATCTTCGGTATGGGTGCGGCGTTGGTGCTCGACGAGTTTGCACTGATTTTCTACCTGAAGGACGTGTACTGGGCCGAGCAAGGTCGGACCTCGGTGGATGCGGTCTTCGTTGCGATCGCCGTGACCGGTCTGGTGCTGTTGGGGTTCCGCCCGCTCGAACTGCTCGACGTCGCCGGATTCCGTGAAGAACGAGATCCGTGGATCAAGTTGGTCTTCGTTTTTGTCGCGTTGATCAACTTCGCCCTGGCAGCCATCGTCATTCTCAAGGGGAAGATCTGGACGGGGCTCGTGGGCCTGTTCGTCTTTCCGTTGCTGGTAATCGGTGCAGTTCGCCTGAGCCGGCCGGGTGCGCCGTGGGCACGTTGGCGATACACGCGCAAGCCGAAACGGATGAACCGCGCTCTCGAGCGTGAACGGAAATGGCGTCGGCCCGTCATCCGGGCCAAGATCTACGTTCAGGATCTCATTGCCGGATCACCGAGCGTCGAGCATGCGATGACGGCGGCCGAGCAGGAATTGGACCACACCGTCCACGCGGCTCCGCCACCACCGATTTCCCCGCTGGTGTCCGCGTCTGGCACAATGGACGGGTTGCCTGGACCAGGCAGCAGCACTTGATCTGGGCACGAACCAGACGAGCGCCGTTTCGGGAGACCGAAACGCGTGCCGCTCGGTTCCTCTGCTCCTGCGAAATACAAGGATGACATATGAACACCCTGGACTTCCTGGACAAAAAGTCGCTCCGCGACGACATCCCCGAGTTCCGTCCCGGCGACACGCTCAACGTGAACGTCAAGGTTATCGAAGGCTCCAAGGAGCGCGTGCAGGTCTTCAAGGGCGTCGTTATTCGTCGCCAGGGCGGCGGCGTTCGCGAGACCTTCACCGTCCGTAAGGTCTCCTTCGGCGTCGGCGTCGAGCGCACCTTCCCGGTTCACAGCCCCACGCTGGCCTCCATCGAGGTTCTGACCCGCGGTGACGTCCGTCGCGCCAAGCTGTACTACCTCCGTGAGCTTCGTGGCAAGAAGGCGAAGATCAAGGAAAAGCGCTGATCTTTCCGATGAGCCCGGCACCGCGTACACGCGGTGTCGGGCTAATCTGGTTTCTGTGGCAGATTCTTCGAAGGAGCAGGCATTGTCGTCCGGACCCGAGAATCATGAGGGATCAAGCGGTTCCGAGGAACCGACCTCACATCGGCCGCAGAAGAAACAGCGATCGTTCCTGCGAGAACTCCCTGTTCTGATCGGCGTCGCGCTGGTACTGAGCATCGTTCTTCAGGCATTTGTCTTCAGAGTTTTTCTCATCCCATCCGAGTCGATGGAACCGACACTGCACGGCTGTGCAGGATGTACCGGTGACCGCATCGTGGTGGAGAAGATCGGATACCGCTTCGGCGATCCGGAACCTGGCGACGTCGTCGTCTTCAAAGGACCCGATTCGTGGAACACGAAATATGTGTCCAATCGGTCCGACAACGTTGTCGTCCGCGGCATTCAAGAGGTCGGTTCGTGGGTCGGCCTCGTTCCGCCGGACGAGAACGACTTGGTCAAGCGAGTGATCGCAACCGGCGGCCAGACCGTCGAATGCTGCGACGATCAGGGCCGAGTGCTGGTCGACGGCAAACCACTCGACGAGCCGTACATCAAGATGGATTTCCCGTTCACTCCGGGAACACAAACGTGTGACACCGAATTGAAGTCGGGCCGCTGCTTCGGACCGATCACCGTGCCCGAGGGACACGTATGGGTCATGGGTGACAACCGGAGCAATTCCGCCGATTCGCGCTACCACGTCGACGACGAGTTCCAGGGAACCGTCCCGGTCGACAACATCATCGGTCAAGCGCGATTCATCGTCCTTCCTCCGTCGCGAATGGGTGGCATCGATGCGCCTGATATTCAGGGCAATTGAGTTGTCGGACCGCACACATGGATTCGTTTAGTTCCGAGTAGGCAGAGACAGTGAGTAGTTGGCCCCCTCGCGTTGTCATTCGCAGATCGGCAGGTCTGCGGACGATGGAGTCTGCGTTGGCACGAACCGGACTCGGTCCGGTCGCCGGCGTCGACGAAGCCGGTCGCGGAGCGTGCGCCGGTCCGCTCGTCATTGCAGCGTGCGTCCTGGCACCGAAACCGCAAGCGGCACTGGCGCGTCTGGACGATTCGAAGAAGCTGACCGAACGTGCTCGCGAGGAGCTTTTCCCAGCCATCAAGCGCTTGGCATTGGCGTGGAGTGTCATCGCTGTTCCCGCGGCGGAAGTCGACCAGATCGGTATTCACGTCGCGAACATCGAGGGGATGCGGCGAGCAGTTGCGGGCCTCGACCTCGAACCGGGCTACGTCCTCACCGACGGGTTCCGGGTTCCGGGTTTGACGGCTCCCTCGCTACCGGTCATCGGCGGTGACGGCGCCGCTGCATGTATCGCCGCGGCCAGCGTTCTCGCGAAGGTGACCCGAGATCGCGTGATGACCGAGATGGACGACACTCATCCCGGATACGGCTTCGCGATTCACAAGGGATACAGCACGCCCCTGCACATGGACGCTCTCGACGAGCTGGGGCCGTGCCCCGAGCACCGCATGACCTATGCCAACGTGGTGGCTGCAGGAGTCCGGTTGGAACAACGTGCAGGCCGTACGGGATGATGGTAGTTCAGACGAACTGGGAGGACTGGCTAAACCGATGAGTGCCGAGGATCTCGAGAAGTACGAAACCGAGATGGAGCTGTCGCTCTACCGCGAATACCGGGACATCGTCGGACAGTTCTCCTACGTCGTGGAGACCGAACGACGTTTCTACCTGGCCAACACGGTTGAGTTGCTGCCCCACAATTCAGACGGGGAGATCTACTTCGAACTGCGGATGTCCGACGCGTGGGTGTGGGACATGTACCGCCCGGCGCGATTCGTGAAGTACGTACGCGTCGTGACGTTCAAGGACGTCAACATCGAAGAGCTGGACAAGCCGGATCTGCGCCTTCCTGACTGACCTGCGCTTGCCTGACTGCTCGACAACGAAGTGCCCCGCCGATATCGGCGGGGCACTTCGTATTTCGCGGAGTTGCGCGGGTCAGTTGCCCTTGACATTCACGATCTGACGCAGCGTGTGTCGAATCTCGACCAAGTCCTTCGCGTCGTCCATGACGACGTCGATGTCCTTGTACGCACCCGGGATCTCGTCGAGGAACGCAGCGGAGCGCTTGTATTCGATTCCGACCATTGCCTTGTCGAGATCTTCGATGGTGAATGACTTGCGTGCCTGGTTACGTCCGTACACCCGACCCGCGCCATGGGGGCTGGACTTGAACGACGGCACGTTTCCCTTGCCGACGACAACGTAACTTGCGGTCCCCATCGAACCGGGGATGAGCCCTGGAGTGCCCTCGTCTGCCTTGATCGCGCCCTTGCGGCTCAGCCACACGCCTCGGCCCATGTGGAATTCCTTCTGGGTGAAGTTGTGGTGGCAGTTGATCCGCTCGATCTCGTCGATGATCGTGCCGTCACCCATGAAGTGCGCGAAGTCCTTCACGACGCGGTCCATCATCTCTTCGCGGTTGAGCAGAGCGAAGTGCTGAGCCCAGTTGAGATCGGTGATGTACGAGTCGAATTCGGGTGTCTTCTCGACCAGGTATGCAAGATCCGGATCGGGAAGGTTGATGTACCACCGCTCGCACAAGTCCTTGGCGATCTTGATGTGGTGCTGCGCGAGCTTGTTTCCGATACCGCGGCTGCCTGAGTGCAGGAACAGCCAGACGCAGTCGCTTTCGTCGATCGTCACCTCGATGAAGTGGTTACCAGAACCCAGCGTTCCGAGCTGAAACCTCCAGTTGTTCTTGAACTTGTCGTAGAAGGGCAGACGATCGCCCGCCATGGTCTCGAGTTCTGCGATGCGGATTTGCGCCGTGTCGCTCAGCGTCTTGTTGTAGACACCTGCCGAGAGTGGAACGGAGCGTTCGATGCTGTGGCGAAGAACGCTCAGGTCGCGGCCTTGAAGGTCGCGTGCGCTGAACTGGGTTTTGACCGCGATCATTCCGCAGCCGATATCGACTCCGACGGCGGCGGGCATGATTGCGCCTTCCGTCGGAATGACCGAACCCACCGTCGCTCCCGCACCGAGGTGCGCATCCGGCATCAATGCCAGATGTGGACGGACAAAAGGCATCTGGGACGTGCGCAGCGCTTGCTCGCGAGTATTCTCGTCGAGTATCGATGCCCAGTTCCACAGCCTCTTGGTGATCTTCTCCATCAGATTTCTCCCACATAGTTCACAGCCGAACCGATCGGTCCGGTGTGTCGTGCAGGAATGACCATGCGCTCCGTCAGTAGTTGTGTGCAACTTCTTTTTCAGGTGCGCAGGCCGTCTGCGAGTTCGTAGATCCGTCCGACGTACTTCTCCTGGAAGGCTTTTCGCGCAGCGTCTGCTTGTTGCCGTTCGCCCATTCTGGAGTAGAGGTACTCGAGATGAACCAAGCTCTCGCCGATGTCGACGCGTCGCTGGTCGAGAACCCTCAACTCGTCGACCAGTCGAGCCAGATCCAGTGCGGTGTCCGGTACCTCGTCCATGGTGATCCTCGATGTCCGTGAGTGCTTCCTGATTTCGAGGCTAGCACTCTTCGAACATATTTTCGATACCTGGATGCTTTGGTTACTTCGACAATGTGGCGGTCAGTTGGTCGCTGGCATACGGAATGCTCAGGACCGTGCTGCCGGACATCGGCGCACCAATGGGTGGGTCTGCGGTGTATCGCACGACTATCGCATTTCCGTTCTTCACAGCGGGTAGCCGCTGGTAGAGGATGTTGCGGGCGAGGGCTTTCTCTCCTTCCGAGTCGGCCATCACGATCAAGCCGTCGATGGGCTCGAGGATGTCGTAGTGCTCGTTCGGAAGCCAGTCGCCGAACTGGTCGCCGACAAATGCGTCGACCGTCGGCGGGAGGGTGAACCCGAGTGACGAGAGGAAGATGCCGCGTGGGTCGTGCGACGCGAACACGTATCCCTCGGGAGCGTCGAGGTTGACGATCGTCGCGGTTTGCCCGGCGAATTCCGGGTGCGCAGCGCCCCACCATTCGGCCATGCCGCCGGGTTCGACTCCCAACGCAAGCAGTGGATCGTGATCGGTGTATCCGAGTGTCACGACGCGCTGTGGTTCGGTTTTCTGCCCGCGTCCTTGCCGATCGGCAGAATCACGGACGCTGGGGGAGTGGGCGCGCGAACTCGGGGTCAGTTCCAAGACCTGGACGCGAGCCTTTGTCGCCGATACAGGGATTACGTTCAGGCAGTGGAGGACTTGCGCACGCATGTATGCGTCACTCGAGATGCTCGCGCGGGGTGAGGGTGTCAAAGACGTTGCCCCGAAGGTGGCTTACCGAACCAGTAGTGGTTTCATTGCCGCATTCCGTGAAACTTTCGGTACTGCCCCCGCCAGGTACGGCGTGAAAGCTGATTCAATGTTTCGCTGAATTGGAAACCGCCGCCGCGAACTCGGAGACGATAGTTGATAGACCTTGCTCGCGTCGACAGACGAAAAGCTGAGGGTGGCAATCTCCCGTACACCCAGGCTTGCTTTGTGGATGCGGAGAGTCGGCGTGGGCATCGGATTCATCCTTCAAAGGCTACGACTAGACGATCGGTCAATCGCTTCCGAGCAGCATTTCGATGGCGATTAGACAAAATTCAGAGTTGTCCTCATCGTGAGCGCTTACCGACGATCTGCGCAACAGTGGAAGATGTAACACACAATGCTGCGCCACACAGGAGGACAACCCAAAGCCCCCACCCGATCGATGGAGAAACGGTGGTGCGAAGAATCGTTGCTTCTGCGTCTGACACGTTCATGGCGTCGATTATTCCGATCACGACCGTGATTGCGCCTACCGCTGGTGCGACCCACCGGTCGCCGAACTTGGCCTTTCCTCCTCTAGACAGAATGGTGAACAGTGCGATTGCTGCCGCCGCGCCAAGAACGAGCGTTAGGGCGCCGTCTCCGTCGACACCGGACTTTGAGAAGTTGAGAAACGTCACCCATGGACCGAGACTTCCGACAATTATCCCGAAACATGCAAGTAGAGCTGCCACGATATTTGGCATGTAGTTGGAAGGGAGGGGAGAGTCGGCCTGTGCGAATCCAACTGGCGGTACACCTGCGAATCGCCACTCAGTCTCGGGTTCGGGATGTGGTTGGTAAGGTTGATCCGATTCTGGCGACGGTGCTTGGTGCTGAGCGAGCCAGTATTCGGGTGGCCGGGGCTCTTGGTTAGGTTGACCAAATGGCGAGTTGGGTGGCTGCGTCATTCGAGCACCAACTTTCTCCTGTGGATGCTGCTCAGGTTACGGGTGAGTTTAATTGCAACTGCAATCTGTCGGGCAAACTATACAAGTGAAAGTTTCGCGGAGTTCTTGAGTTGTCGCTATCGGAAAATTCGCGCGAGTTGACTGTCGTTTCAAGGTCGCACATGCTCGCCGATAGGTTGTCCGTCTCCTCGAACTAATTGTGAATAGATCTGGCCAGCTGAGCAGTGGCTCTACCACGTTGACCGCCTGGACGGTTCGCCCAGGGTAGGACTGGTTGTTTGAATTTTGAAGATTAGTAGAAATCTGTGAAGTCACGGATTTTTCCTGTCGGGAGACTTCGACCACAGTTCGATGGCGTAAGCCTCTACCTTCGGTGTCGGAACGCCGGAAGTGATTGTTGGTTTCAAGGGCGGAAGATGCTTCCAGAACATCGAAATGGGCCGAGCTACCAGCATGCGCTGGTGGCTCGGCCCATCTCCTAATCCGAACTGAGTCAGCTCATGTTGCCGAGCACATTGCCCAGGACACCGCTGATGACATTGGTCATCGACCCCTGCGGGTCGGTCAGGGAGCCGAATACCTGGCCCGATCCGGAGTTGAGTGAGCCGAAGCCCATGTCCTCGAGGCTTCCGGCGCCCGCCTCGACGGGGTTCGGCTGCCGGATGGTGACACACACGCCCATCGGATTGATATTCCAGTCGCCCGCCGCCAGCACTATGTTGGTGCCGGCACCACTGTTGAGCTGAGTGCCTACGACTGCGTTCTCGGGAACCTTGTAGGTGGTTTCCAGAGCGATGACACCACCGCCCAACGTGGTCCACCCGCCGCCCTTGGCGACTACGGAGTTGTTGCCGACAACAGCAGTTTTGGTAACGTCGTCCCACTGCTGGTCGCCGATAAGCCATTTGACGTTCAGGCGAGCCTTGACCAGCTGGAATCCTGCCGGGTGGAAATCGCGGATCTCGTTGACGAGTGCTCCCGAGCCGGAAACCTTGGTGAGGTAGGTGACCGTCTGCCCCGCGGCAACCTTGCCGTCGCCGACAACCTCCTTGCTGAGGGTGTAGGGCGTCCCGAGCGAGCCGGCCCAACTGTCGGTGACCGACTGGTTGAGCGCGCATGCCGGTGCTGCTTGCGCCACCGAGGCTCCAAGTCCAACAGTGACGCCGGCGGCAATGAGGACGAGGGACGTGGTGGTGGCTACTGCGTGGCGTAATGAGCGGCGGGCCATATAGAACTCCATTCAGCGGGGTGCGTGACGGTTTGAGCAAAACTGTAACTAGTTCTACTGGACTTTCGTCCAAATTGTGGTGGATTTCAGAAAATTGTCAGGGTTCGGCCCGCCGTTGGTGTGTCGCGCTGCCGAATTCCACAGGTTCTGAGTTGTGAACAGGTCGGTTTTTGGTGGCTTGGTTTTGTGGTGGTGGGTTGAGGGTGGTGGTTGGGACGCGTTTCGTATGGGGCGGGCGCGCGGTCATGTGAGTGGTGGGGGCTGTGATGGCGAGGAATATGGCGTTGGGGGCTCGGGGCGAGGATGTGGCTGTCGAGTTCCTGATCGATGCGGGTTTGGAGATTGTCGAGCGTAATTGGCGTTGTCGGTACGGCGAGTTGGATGTTGTTGCGGTATCGGGTGATCGGATTGTGTTCGTGGAGGTGAAGACTCGCTCTGGTGTCGGGTATGGGAGTCCGGCGGAGTCGGTGACGTTCGCGAAGCAGCGTCGGATTCGGGTGTTGGCGATGCAGTGGCTGGCTGATTCGGGTCGGTCGTGGTCGAGGGTGCGTTTCGATGTGGTGGCGGTGTTGATCGGTCGCGACGGTGAGCCTTCGGTCGAGCATTTTGTGGATGCGTTCTGATGGCGTTGGGGCGGGCGCATTCTGTTGCGGTCAGTGGTGTGGACGGGCAGATCGTGGAGATCGAGGCGGATATCGGGCGCGGGTTGCCGGCGGTGCATTTGGTGGGGCTACCTGATACGGCGTTGCACGAGTCGCGTGATCGGATTCGGGCGGCGGTGACTAATTCCGGTGAGGAGTGGCCGGACAGCAAGGTGATTTTGGCGTTGTCGCCGGCGACGTTGCCGAAGGTGGGGAGTGTTTACGATTTGGCTCTGTCGTTGTCGGTTCTCGATGCGGCGAAGAAGTTGCCGCGGAAGTTGTTGCGGGAGACTGTCTTTTTGGGGGAGTTGGCGCTCGACGGTCGTCTGCGGACGGTGCGTGGTGTGTTGCCTGCGGTGCTTGCGGCGAAGCGGGCGGGGTGGGGGACCGTGGTGGTTCCGGCTCGGGCGTTGGCAGAGGCGGGCCTGGTGAAGGGGATCGAGGTGTTGGGCGCCGATGATTTGTCTGCGGTGATCGGGTGGTTGCGTGGTGAGTTGGCGTTGGCTGTTCCTGATGTTTTCGAGCGTGCTGATTCGGTGACGGTGCGGGATTTGAGTGAGGTTGTCGGGCAGACGGATGCTCGGTGGGCGATCGAGGTTGCTGCGGCGGGTGCGCATCATTTGATGTTGACGGGTCCGCCGGGGATCGGGAAAACGATGTTGGCGCAGAGGCTTCCGGGGATTCTTCCGCCGTTGACGGAGGGGGAGTCGTTGGAGGTGACGGCGATTCATTCGGTGGCGGGGGTGTTGCCGGAGGATCGGCCGTTGATCGACATGCCGCCTTTCATTGCGCCGCATCACAGTTCGTCGGTCAGCTCGCTGGTGGGTGGTGGTAGTGGGATGGCTCGTCCGGGTGCGGTCAGCCGGGCCCATCGCGGCGTGCTGTTTCTCGACGAATGTGCGGAGATCGGGGTGAAAGTGCTCGAAGCGCTGCGTACGCCACTCGAAGACGGCGAGGTGAGAATTGCCAGGCGGGACGGAGTTGCGCGTTACCCGGCTCGATTCCAGCTCATCCTGGCCGCGAATCCGTGCCCGTGCGCGCCGCCCCGAGACGCGGATTGCGTCTGTGCACCGGCGGCACGTCGCCGATACCTGGGTAAATTGTCCGGCCCGTTGTTGGACCGAGTCGACATCAGGGTCCGGATGCAGGCCGTTGCAACCGGAGCGCTGATCGACGAAGTGGGGGAAAGCACCCGCGATGTTCGTGCACGCGTGGCGGCAGCGCGAGACACCGCAGCCCAGCGGTGGAGCGAGTACGGGTGGCGAACCAACGCGGAAGTGCCAGGACCGGCGCTGAGGCAGAAGTTCAGACTCTCGCGTGCCGCGTTGGCGCCGGTGGAACGGGCGCTGCGTAAAGGGGTGATCACTGCTCGTGGAGCGGACCGAGCGTTGCGGGTTGCCTGGAGCGTCGCTGATCTGGCAGGCGAGGCGATGCCCGGTCCAGATCAAGTTGTCACCGCACTCGACTTCCGAGACAGGGGATTCCAATGACTGCACACGACCCACGACTACTTGCCTGGGCATATCTTTCCCGCGTCGTGCAGGGTCCCAGCGCGTATATGTCGATGTTGATCGACGAGCTCGGGATCGAAGCAACTGCGAGGGCTGTCCGCAACGGCGATCTGCCACCCGCGATCGAGGAGAAGACGCGAGCTCGCGCTCACATCGACACGGCCCAGCGAGACCTCGATCTGATGGAGGCGATGGGTGGCAGGCTCGTAACGCCGAACTGCGCCGATTGGCCGGCGTGGCGGATGCTCTCCTTCGACGGACTCGATGCCGCCGGCGGCGAGATCGCGCCATTTGTGTTGTGGGTGTTGGGGTCTGGGGATCTGGTAGATCTTACGGAGAGATCCGTCGCGATTGTCGGCACGCGGGCATCGACTGCGTACGGCGAACACGTGACGGCAGAGATTGCCGGTGATCTGGCTGTCGACCGATGGACCGTGACCTCGGGCGCGGCCTTCGGGATCGACGGGGCCGCGCATCGGGCTGCATTGGGCGTAGGGGGAACCACAATGGCCGTCTTGGCCTGTGGCGTGGATCGGGCGTATCCGTCGGGGCATGCGCGACTACTCAAGCAGATAGCGAATTCGGGTGCAGTGATAAGTGAGTATCCACCGGGGACCACACCTGCAAAGTTTCGGTTCCTGGCGAGGAATCGACTGGTAGCTGCGTTGTCGGACGGCGTAGTGGTGGTCGAGGCCGGATGGCGCAGTGGGGCACGCAATACCGCCAATTGGGCTCGAAAACTAGGCCGTCCCGTCATGGCGGTGCCCGGACCGGTGACCTCGGCGTCGTCGACCGGATGCCACCGAATGATTCGCGAAGGTGAAGCCCAACTCGTCTCCAACGCCGTGGACGTAGTCGAAGCGTCGGGTCCGTTCGGTGTGGGTGATTCCGCGGAGGATGTCGCCGCGACGCGTGACATCGACGCATTGCGAGGCAATTCTCGATTGGTATACGAAGCTTTGCCGGGAACAGGTTCACGTAGTACGCGTGAGCTGTCCGAGGAATCGGGATTGCTCATAGCGCAGGTTCGTGCAACTCTTCCTCTGCTCGAACTCGAGGGGTTTGCGAGTTCTGATTCGAGTGGATGGTTTCGGACGCGGTAGCGCGTGAACTTCATTGTGCTCTTCCTGTGGGCAGGTGGCGATGCTCACTAACTGTTCCTGCGACTGCGAAACGCGAATACCCTCGCGATGCTGGTAATTGCACGTCAGGGCTGTTTTTCGAGAACTTGCTCGGCCGTGTGCAGCGTTATTCTCGACCCAGCTTTGCAGACCTGGCCGTGAATTTAACGGGCCTCAGGAAAGTCTCAGGTCAATGTGCTTAGAAGTCTGATTAGTCCGGATCCCCTGAGTGTGGGTATTGATTGGTGTGTCGTTAACCTGCTGCTAATTCGGACCATTGAGTCTGTTCGGAAATGGCAGAGGTTTTCGGACTTCTTTTGTTCATCAACGCTCTATCTGTGTATTGTGAAGGAGTATTGAATCGATCATTGAAAGAGGAGTGCAATGGCTGAGAAGCTGATTCGGCAACTCATCGACGACCTTGACGGTAAGCCGATTGACGATGGATTCGGTGATCGAATTGAGTTCTCTTACCAGGGAACGGATTACGTGATCGATCTGCGCGCCACCAATGCGGAGAAGTTCGACGCTGCGGTGAAGCCGTTCGTCGAGGCAGCTGCGAAGGTGAGCGGAAAGCGCGGCAAGAAGGCTCAGGCTGCATCTCCGCAGGCCACGTCGGGTTCCGGACGCTCCAAGGAGACTCTCCAGGCCATTCGTGACTGGGCGGGTAAGAACGGTTACGAAGTTGCTCCGCGCGGGCGTATCAAAGCGGAAATCATCGACGCTTTCGATGCTGCACACTAGGTTGAATTAAATACCTCCTCTGGCTCCTGGCGAACCTCGCCAGGAGCCAGAGGCGTATTTTACTGTTGCTTTGCTCATTTTCCGATAGCGATGTCCGGCCTGATCATCGGCTGGTTCGTGAGCCGGTAATTTGGCTGCCATCACATTTACCGGGCAGATTGGTCGGTTTATTTCGTTGCGTACCCTGACCCGTTGGCGCGCTGGACGGATTCACCGTGTAGGCATTTTTCCCGTGCGCTGTAATTGTCGTGTAGGTTAGTTAGGTAACACTAACTTTCGGAAGGATCTTTCTGTGGCCAAGCCGACAACTGCATTGACGGTTCTGAGGACCGAACAATTGACTCCTCATATGGTGCGAGTGTTTCTCGGGGGACCGGGCTTCGAGGCGTTCACTCCCATCGAATACAGCGATTCCTATGTAAAGATCGAATTCGGCACGCCTGATCAGCCGATACTGCGTACCTACACGATTCGTTCGTACGATCTCGAGGCCGAAGAGATTGCAATCGATTTTGTCGTCCACGGTGACATGGGAGTTGCAGGCCCGTGGGCCGCGTCAGTTCAACCTGGCGCTGAGATTACCCTGCGTGGACCCGGTGGCGCGTTTTCGCCGTCGCCATCCGCTGATTGGTATCTCTTCGTCGGAGACGAGACCGCAATACCTGCTATTGCTGCGTCGATAGCGAGATTGGCGCCGGATGCGGTCGGCTACACCGTCGTCGAAGTCGGTGGATCAGAAGACGAAATCGCACTCGATGCCCCAGAAGGTATCGCGGTGACCTGGCTACATCGCGGAGCGTCATCCGACGCGGTGGGTGAAGAGTTGGCGGGTGACAACGCGCCAGTCGTCGCCGCGGTCAAGGCGCTCGAGTGGCTACCGGGCGAGCCGCACGTATTCATTCACGGTGAAGCACAAGCCGTCATGCATAACCTCCGGCCGTACATTCGCAAGGAACGAAAAGTCCCGGCGTCGGCCGCTTCTATTTCCGGTTACTGGCGTCGTGGTCGCACCGAAGAAGGCTTCCGCGTCTGGAAGTCCGAACTCGCTGCGGTCGAAAGCTAACTCACTGCGGCCTTGCCGCGAGTCAGCAACACGAGCGCAACGGCCGCGAGAACTCCGAAGGTGGGAATTGCAATTGCCATCGGAACTGCCGTGTCTTCTCCCGCAATTCCCACCAACGGCGAAACCAGGGCCGCCAAGCCGAACTGGCCCGCTCCCATCAGGGCTGAACCGGTTCCTGCCGCGTTGGTGACCTCCCCTTGGGCGAGAGCGGTCGCATTACCCATGATGAACCCGATGCTCGAAACTGCCACGAACAGCGGAACCAAGATCAACCAGGTATTCGTGGAACTGAAAATTACGCTGGTGCAGAGCAATACGGCGCCGCCAGCGAGGAGCAGGCACACCCCGAACCGCAGTAGGGTGCGAGCTCCGACGCGACCGAGCAGGCGAGTGGTGATCATCGCTGCCGCGACCATTCCGGTGGCGTTCACTGCGAACACGATCGAGAATTGCGACGGACTCAGCCCGAGGACATTCTGAACGACGAACGGCGACGCGGAGATGTACGCGAACAGAGCGCCGAATCCGAAGACGAATGCGAGCGCATATCCGAGGTAATGCTGATTTCGGACGACGTATCTCAGATTCGAGATCAGTGACTTCAATCCACCGCCGTGGCGTCGCTCGGGTGGGAGTGTCTCGGGAACAAGCAAAACGACACCAGCCACCATCACGGCGCCCGCGACCGCCAGGACCCAGAAGATTCCGCGCCATCCGACGGGGCCGAGAAGTGCGCCGCCGATCAGCGGCGCGACCACGGGAGCGATACCGCCGATGATCATCATGATGCTGAAGAGCTTCGCTGCGTGGTCGCCACGCGCCCGGTCGGCAATACAAGCACGGGCCAAGACGATGGCAGCGCCTCCACTCAATCCCTGGACGAGACGGGCGCCGATGAGAAACTCGATGTTCGGCGCCACCGCGCATGCCGCACCGCTCAGCGCTGTGATGATCGTTGCGGCAAGCAGTATTCGCCGCCTCCCCAGCCCGTCGGAGATCGGACCGATGATCAGCTGGCCGATTCCGAGGCCGGCCATGAAGGTAGTCAGTGTCAGCTGAACGCTGGCCGCAGTAGTGTCGAGTGCATCCGCCATCAACGGTAGGCCGGGCAGGTACATGTCGATGGAGAGTGGAGCGATTGCGGAAATCAGCGCCAGTACACACAACATCTTCAGAGGAATTGCTCGATTCGCCGATCAACCCTATCGGCGAGGCAGCTTGTAGTTTCAATCGCGGCGGGCGAGCGTGTGTTCATGACTGACGCATTGTCGGCGAGCTTGAGTGTTCACCTCGATGCCTACGCCGAGCACCTTCGACTGAGCCGAGGGCGGTCGGAACACACGATCCGCGCTTACGTCGGTGACGCGCGGGCATTGCTGACCCATTTCGCTGCCGGTTCGGAGACTGCAGATCTCGATGGCCTCGACCTAGGAGTCATGCGCTCGTGGTTGGCTGCCCAGAATGCCGTGGGAACGGCCCGGACGACGGTAGCTCGACGGGCGTCGTCGGCGCGCGGTTTCACGGCGTGGCTCGCGCAGACAGGACGCATTCCCGTCGACCCCGGTACACGTCTTGCAGCTCCTCCTGCCCGCCGCACGTTGCCGACGGTGCTGCGTCAGAGTCAGGCGCTCGACGCAATGGATGCGGCGGAAAGCGGTGCACAGCAACAGGAGCCGCTCGCGCTGCGGGACCGACTGATCGTGGAGTTGTTGTACTCCACCGGAATTCGCGTCGGCGAGTTGTGTGGACTGGACGTCGAGTCGGTCGACGCCGATCGACGCCTTCTGCGTGTGCTCGGCAAGGGAAACAAGGAGCGATCGGTGCCCTACGGCCTGCCTGCAGAATCGGCACTGAACGGGTGGCTGGAGCACGGACGGGCCGCACTGACTTCGGATCGGTCTGGGCGAGCATTGCTCCTCGGCGTTCGAGGCGGCCGACTCGATCAGCGTCAGGCGCGTTCGGTGGTCCACGAAACCATGGCTGCAATTCCAGGGGCTCCCGACATGGGTCCGCACGGACTCCGGCACTCGGCTGCGACACATTTGCTGGAGGGCGGTGCAGACCTTCGTGTAGTCCAAGAACTTCTCGGGCATGCGAGTTTGGCGACCACCCAACTGTACACGCATGTATCGGTCGAACGGCTTCGATCCGTCCACGATCAGGCTCATCCGCGCGCCTAGATTGTGACGCGGCGCGAGTTCTCGGCAGGTGTTTGGTACCGTCGCAAGTCGGAAGAGTGAACAATCGGCAAAGTTCGATCGTCGTGTCAAGGCACTCGATTACATGCGATATCCGGGGGATTCGTGAACCGCCAAAATGTGAAGCACCCGCCGAACAGTGGCCAACCGGCCTGGCTGTCCGAAGCGCCGCAACAGTCTCTCGTGCCGATGCCGGCGCCAGAGCCAGCGGCAGAACCGCAAGAGGTCTGGACCGCGCCACCACCGCTGTCGAGCCAGCAGCAGGTGACAAACCAGGATCTGGTTGCCGAAGCTTTACTGAAACGCCCAAAACGGACGCCGCGCGGCGGCTGGCGTAGAGGATTGCATCGTGCGACCGGAGGTGTGGTCAATCTGGGGGATTCGACCAACGAACAGCGCAACCGTGCACTGGCCGCCCGAATCGAGCAGCCGATTCGCAATGACTACCGAATCGCTTTGCTCTCGCTCAAAGGTGGCGTGGGTAAGACGACGGTCACGGTCGGACTCGGTGCGACGTTTGCTTCGCTACGTGGCGACTGCGTCGTGGCAGTTGACGCCAATCCCGACTTCGGCACCTTGGCGCAACGTGTTCCGCTGCAAACAAATTCGACAGTGCGCGATCTGATCGCCGCGAGGTCGGACATAAAGAGCTATTCGGACGTGCGAGTGCACACATCTCAGTCGCCGAGTCGTCTCGAGGTACTGGCGAGTGAGCAGGACCCGGCGATTTCGGAGGCGTTCAGTGAGGATGACTATCGCCAGGTCATCGACATCTTGCAGGTCTACTACAACATCATCCTCACCGATTGCGGTACCGGGATCATGCACTCGGCGATGAACGGCGTTCTCGATCTTGCCAATTCGTTGGTTCTCGTCAGTTCTCCGGCAATCGATGGAGCACGAAGCGCAGCGGCAACACTCGATTGGCTTCAGTTGCATGGATACGGTCATCTGGTCGAACGGACGGTCGTCGTCGTCAGCGCCGCCAGACCAGGGTCGAGCGTGATCGACATGGACGCGTTGGTGGACTATTTCATGCGTCGATGCCGCGCCGTCGAGGTCATTCCTTTCGACGAGCATCTCGCGGAGGGATCGGTGATGGATCTCGAGTTGATGCGACCGGCCACCAGGCGAGCTTTCATGGAACTGGCAGCGATGGTTGCTGACGATTTCGCGGACGCTGTGGGTCGGCACGCCGTTTCCGAGTGGCACTGACTCAACCCCCCGCCAGACTCAACCCCCGGTCAGTGGCTTGAGCCTGAGCGGTTGCGACCGAACGAGCCCGAGTGGATCGAGATACTCGCGCCCTCTGCGCAGGCCCCAGTGCAAACATGCGGCGACGACGCATCCGTCGTGCCCGGATTCGAGGGTGCCGATCACCGCCCCGGCCGCGACGCGTTCACCTGCTCGAACGTCGGCCACGACGGGTTCGTAGGTCGTACGTAGTCCGCCGTCGTGATCAATCGACACCGTCGGCTTTCCCGCGACGACTCCCGCGAACGCCACAATGCCGTCGCCGGCCGCGAGGACGGATTGGCCGGGACTGCCGCCCAGATCGACACCGCGATGACCAGGCAGCCAGTTCTGGGCCGGTTTGTCGAAAGCGTGTTCCACGTGCGGCCGGGGAGTGAGCGGCCAGTCGAAACGCGCCTCTGCCGACGCCGCGCTTACGGCGACACAGCAGAAAATCACGGCGACGACCACTCCTCGTCGGGCTCCGCTCAACATCGTCATTGCTTGATCTTCCGCGGAGTCGCGCGCGCTTCAATGCAGATCGGACGGGTAATCCACAGGATGGCCGCCGATCCACAACCGCCGGTTCGGTCCGTTGCTTCCGGGGTGGTTATGGCATCGGGGGACGAGGACGTACACTTGTCGAGCGGTCTGTGCTCGCACAGTCCGACTTCGCGCGCCCGCGCACGTTTTCCGGCCTCGGCTGGTCCTGGTTCTCACGAAACAGGTCCGACGGCCGTGCGGGTGCCAGGGCAGGGATCACCCGATCGCCTGCATCAACCGGATTGAAAGTTTGAGGTACACAGCCATGGCTGTCGTAACCATGAAGCAGATGCTCGATAGTGGAACCCACTTCGGACATCAGACCCGTCGCTGGAACCCGAAGATGAAGCGATTCATCTTGACCGACCGCAACGGCATCTACATCATCGACCTCCAGCAGACGCTGACGTACATCGACAAGGCGTACGAGTTCGTCAAGGAGACCGTTGCCCACGGCGGCACCGTTCTCTTCGTCGGCACCAAGAAGCAGGCGCAGGAGTCCATCGCTTCCGAAGCGACTCGCGTCGGAATGCCCTACGTCAACCAGCGTTGGCTCGGCGGCATGCTCACCAACTTCACCACCGTCCACAAGCGTCTGCTTCGCCTCAAAGAGCTCGAGGCAATGGAGCAGACCGGTGGATTCGAAGGTCGCACCAAGAAGGAAATCCTCATGCTCACGCGTGAGATGACCAAGCTGGATCGCACCCTCGGTGGTATCCGCGACATGGCCAAGGTTCCTTCCGCGGTGTGGATCGTCGACACCAACAAGGAGCACCTGGCAGTTGCCGAGGCTCGCAAGCTGAACATCCCGGTCATCGCGATCCTGGACACCAACTGCGACCCCGACCTCGTCGACTACCCGATCCCGGGCAACGACGACGCCATCCGTTCCGCAGCACTGCTGACCAAGGTTGTCGCTTCCGCGGTTGCCGAGGGTGTGCAGGCACGTGCAGGACTGAGCGCCGACAAGGACGCGAAGCCCGAAGCCGGCGCGGGCGAGCCCCTCGCCGAGTGGGAGCAGGAACTGCTCTCGCAGGCAGCTCCGGCCGCAGAGGCTGAGGCAGCTCCCGCTGCAGAGGCTGAGGCAGCTCCCGCTGCAGAGGCTGAGGCAGCCCCCGCCGCAGAGGCACCGGCCACCGAGGCCTGATTCGTTGAAACCGGCCCTGACCAAGAGTTCTTTTGGTCAGGGCCGTTTCACCGTTAGGCCCGAGCACCACCGTCAGGCCGTGCTTCACCGTTAGTCCTAGGTCCGAAACAGACACATGAGGAGGCTCGCTAATCATGGCGAACTACACCGCCGCTGACGTCAAGCGGCTCCGTGAGCTCACCGGCTCCGGAATGATGGCATGTAAGAACGCACTCGCAGATGCAGACGGCGATTTCGACAAGGCCGTGGAGCAGCTGCGCATCAAGGGCGCGAAGGATGTCGGAAAGCGCGCAGAGCGCACCACCGCTGAGGGTCTCGTCGTCGCCAAGGACGGCGTCATGATCGAGATCAACTGCGAGACCGACTTCGTCGCCAAGAACGACGAGTTCATCAAGCTGGCCGACTCCATCGTGACCGTCGCTGCCGCTGGCAAGCCCGCCGACCTCGACGCTCTCAAGGCGCTCGAGCTCGACGGCAAGACCATCGACACCGTCATCCAGGAGCAGTCCGCGAAGATCGGCGAGAAGCTCGAGCTGAGCCGCGTCGCTTCCTTCGACGGCCCCGTTGCCGTGTACCTGCACAAGCGCAGTGCCGACCTGCCGCCGGCCGTCGGCGTGCTCGTCGAGTACACCGGTGAAGGCGATGCCGCAGCCGAGGCTGCTCGCGCAGCTGCAATGCAGGTCGCTGCACTCAAGGCCAAGTACGTCACGCGTGACGAGGTCCCCGCGGAGATCGTCGCTTCCGAGCGCCACATCGCCGAAGAGACCGCTCGCGCGGAGGGCAAGCCCGAGCAGGCTCTGCCGAAGATCATCGAAGGCCGCGTCAACGGCTACTTCAAGGACGTCGTGCTGACCGAGCAGTCTTCGGTTCAGGACTCCAAGAAGACCGTCAAGGCGATCCTCGACGAGGCCGGCGTGACCATCAAGCGCTTCGTGCGTTTCGAGGTCGGCGCCTCCGCTTAATCGGAGCCCGTACACATGGACCCCGCCAGAAGAGCATTTGCTCTACCGGCGGGGTCTACGTGTACCTGGGGCCTCCGATGAGGCAGGATGGGAGTGCCTTGGGACTAGTCCCGAGGGCTTTCTGTGTCACCGTCTCCGATTCGGTGACAGAAGAAGAACGAAGGACCTACAGGGTCTTGTATCGAACTGAGGAGAACAATGTCCGAACCTGCCAACGAACGTCCAGGATTCAAGCGGGTCCTGCTCAAACTCGGCGGCGAAATGTTCGGAGGCGGCAAAGTCGGTCTCGATCCCGATGTGGTCACCAAGGTGGCTGAGCAGATCGCAGAGGTCGTTCGATCAGGCGTACAGGTTGCAGTGGTCATCGGCGGTGGAAACTTCTTCCGCGGAGCGGAACTGCAGCAGCGTGGCCTCGATCGCGCGCGCTCCGACTACATGGGCATGCTCGGCACCGTCATGAACTGCCTCGCTTTGCAGGATTTCCTGGAGAAGGCCGGCGTCGATTCTCGTGTGCAGACGGCCATCACCATGGGACAGGTCGCCGAGCCGTACCTTCCCCTTCGTGCACGTAGGCACCTCGAGAAGGGGCGCGTGGTCATCTTCGGTGCCGGGATGGGTATGCCGTACTTCTCCACCGACACCACTGCTGCGCAGCGCGCGCTGGAGATCGGTGCCGAGGTAGTGCTGATGGCCAAGGCTGTCGACGGCGTCTACTCGGCTGACCCGCGTATCGACCCGGACGCGACGATGTACGAACAGATCACGCACCGCGAGGTCATCGAACGTGAGCTCAAGGTCGCGGACGCGACGGCGTTCAGCCTGTGCATGGACAACTCGATGCCGATGATGGTGTTCAACCTCCTCACCGAAGGAAACATCGCTCGCGCGGTGTCCGGTGAGAAGATCGGCACCCTGATCAAGTCGTGAGTGACACCCAAAAAATGATGCAGAACAACATGGAGGAACAGCCGTGATCGATGAAGCGCTCTTCGAGGCAGAAGAGAAGATGGAAAAGGCTGTCACGGTAGCCAAGGACGATCTCGGCTCGGTTCGCACCGGACGCGCCAACCCCGGTATGTTCTCGCGCATCGTGATCGACTACTACGGTTCGATCACGCCGATCACGCAGCTCGCGAGCATCAACGTCCCCGAGGCCCGCATGGTCATCGTCAAGCCGTACGAGGCTTCACAGCTCAACGCGATCGAGACGGCGATCCGCAACTCGGATCTTGGTGTGAACCCGTCCAACGACGGCAGCATCATCCGCATCTCGGTTCCACAGCTCACGGAGGAGCGTCGTCGCGAACTGGTGAAGCAGGCCAAGTCCAAGGGCGAGGACTCGAAGGTCACGCTGCGCAACATCCGCCGCAAGGCGATGGACGAACTCGGCCGGATCCAGAAGGACGGCGAAGCCGGCGAGGACGAGGTCGGTCGCGCAGAGAAAGAACTCGACAAGACCACGGCGAAGTACGTGCACACGGTCGAGGAACTCGTCAAGCACAAGGAAGCAGAGTTGATGGAGGTATAGCCTCCTCGTTTGCAGTGTTTGTCGTCGGGAGTAGATCAGGGAGTCTGGGTGCACGCACAAGAGGGAACCGCCGGTGGTCCCGTCACGGACGGGCCTACGGGCGGCGCTGAGGGCGCGCAACCGCCGAAGTCGAAGGCAGGCAGGAACCTACCTGCCGCCATCGGCGTCGGAGCTGGTCTCGGCGCCCTGGTCATCGGCACTTTGATCTTCCTGCCCCCGGGGTGGATCGTTGTAGTCGCGATCGCGATGTTCATCGCAACGTGGGAGGTCACCACGCGGCTTCGGGAAGCCGACATCGAGGTGCCGCGAATTCCGCTTCTCGTCGGAGGGCAAGCCACGATCTGGCTCGGCTGGCCGTGGGGACCGGTCGGGGTGCTCAGCGGATTCACCGCGACTGTCCTGGTGTGCATGGTGTGGCGGTTGTTCGACCACGGGCTCAAGGCGACCCCGAAGAACTTCCTCAGAGATACCTCCATCACGGTGTTCGTTTTGGCGTGGATTCCACTTTTGGCGTCATTCGGCGCATTGATGGTGCTCGAAGACGACGGCCCGGGCCGCGTCTTCGTCCTGATGATCGGTGTCGTGTGCTCCGACATCGGTGGTTACGCGGCCGGAGTGCTGTTCGGGAAGCACCCGATGGTGCCCGCTGTGAGCCCGAAGAAGTCCTGGGAGGGATTCGTCGGCTCCCTCATTTTCTGCGTTATCGGCAGTTTGCTTTCGGTGACGTTGATCCTCGACGCGAACTCGATGATCGGCGTCCTGCTCGGTGTCGTGCTGGTGGTCGTCGCGACGGTCGGTGACCTGATCGAATCGCAGATCAAGCGTGAACTCGGCATCAAGGACATGGGAACCTTGCTTCCCGGCCACGGCGGAATCATGGATCGCCTGGATTCGCTCCTGCCGTCGGCATTTGTCACCTGGCTGATTCTGTACGCACTCGTCTGATTTCTCGTGCGTGATTTCTTCTCGGGCCGTTCCAAGCCGATCCCCAGCCCGAACATCTGGCATTGGCCGGACGTGTACGAAATCGAGAACCGCGCGCAGGACGTCGACGGTTCCATCTGGGCCGCGATGCGAGCCCAGGTCGACTGGTCTGGACGCGACGTCGTCGACGTCGGCTGTGGGGCGGGGTTCCATCTACCGGAGTTCGCTCGTACCGCCCGTCGTGTTGTCGGAGTGGAACCGCACGCACCGCTGGTGAAGGCCGCGCGGGAACGAACCAGCGATTCGGCGTCGATCGACGTAGTCCAGGGTTCAGCGGAGTCCACGGGTCTGGTGGATGCTTCAGTCGATCTCGTTCATGCCCGTACGGCGTACTTTTTCGGCAAAGGCTGCGGCCCGGGAATTCGTGAGGCCATGCGCATCCTGAGGCCCGGGGGAGCCCTGCTGATCGTGGATCTCGATGTGAGCGCCGGCCCGTACGGAGAGTGGATGAGGGCGGATCTGCCCAAATACGATCCAACGGCCGTCGAAGCGTTCTTCGAGGCTCAAGGGTTCTCGCTCATCCGTGTCGACGCCCGGTGGGAGTTCGAGAATCGAGACGACTTGCGGCGAGTACTCGGGATCGAGTTCACCGAGAAGACCGCCGAGCGTGCGTTCTCGCAGGTGACGGGATTGGCCTTTGCGGTGCGATACCGGATCCATGTTCGATTCAAACCGCGGTCACTCGAACTGGCGTGATGGCGGGCTCGAAAGACGAACGTCAGGCGCTCCGACTTGAGCGCCTGACGTTTTCTGCACCGATTCAGTAGCAAAAAAATTAGTGATCGGTGGGGATGTGGAACAGGGTTGCAAGCTTGTGAATCTTCTTTGCCTTGGCGAGTTTGGGCAGGTCACTGCCGTCGCGTACGCGTGAGCCGTCTTCACCGAGATCGTCGATGACGTTCTGAGCCCAAATCGCGTCGGCCACGGACGGACTCAGGCCCGCGTTGACGGGGGCAGTCTGCGCGGTGGTCATGCAGAGCTTGCCTGCCATGCCGAGTGACAACGTGATCGCACAGTCTCGGGCGAGCAGATCCAGATCGGGGCCGAGCGTTGGACCGTCGATCGGCGGAGCGATACGAGCCGCGCGGCTGGCGATCGTGAGCCGCGAACGCGGGTACGACATCGAGGTGGGCGAGTCGTCCATCCCGGTGTCGCGACGAAAGTCTCCGCTGCCGAATGCAAGACGGAAGATTCCGTCGGTGCGTGCGATCTCGGGCGCAGCTTCGAGCCCCACCGCGGATTCGACGAGAGCAAGAATCTTGGTGCCCTCGGGAAGTCGCTCGGCAGTGGCGTCGGCCTGCTGGCCGCTCTCGGTCTTCGCGAGCATGACACCCTCGAGTCCGGGGAGGCCCGCGAGTGCGGCCAGATCCTCTTCCCAGAACGGTGTCGTGGCGTCGTTGATCCGAACCCAGGCGTGATTGTGTTCGCTCAGGAATGCGGCGACATCGCGGCGGGCGGCCGGTTTGTTGGGTGCGGTGACGGCATCCTCGAGGTCGAGAATGACGGCGTCGGCCGCACTCGCGAGGGCGGCGTCGAAGGTGTCCGGTTTGGACGCGGGGACGAGGAGCCAGGATCTTGCCTGCTGCGGGGCAATTCGCGAGGTCACAGGTCTCTCCATGTGAGTAGTCACATCAGGGCCTTTCCGGTGATTTCCACGACATCAATGATGCCTGCTGGCCCATCGATCGACCCAATTGCGTAACTAGATTTCAGTCACATCTGCCGCTTCGCTGCGCGCCGGATCTGAATGATGCGAACCCCGCCTGCCAACGCCATGATCAATGCGCCCGCGATCGCGGAGAGCAGGATCGTGATTCCGAGCGGAAAGTCGATTTGCCAGGCCAGGATCTTGACGGAGACGCTCTCGAGGTTCTGCAAGATGAACACCAGCAGCAAGACCAGCACGATTGCGCCGATGACCAGGCCAACCCACGTCGTCGCAGCCCTGGTTCGGTCGGTAACCGCGGTTCCTGCCGGCGTCGGTTCAGGCGTCGGGTTCGGTTCGGGATCGTGTTCTTCGACTGCCTTGTCCTCGCCAACTTTCGGAAGTTCCGGGTCGGGACCGAAACCGTCGGCAGGGCCGTACACGGGGGAGTTCGACGGATCCTCTGGTGTGGTTGACATGACATGATCATCACGCAACCTGCGCGAAGTTGCACGGGTAATCCGGCCACAATCGGGTGGCAGTGGGGTAGCACCCCAAAACAATGGGACAATGGTGTAACTATGGCTGCCTCTCTTCCCCTCGTTTTCACTGCACCCAAGCGCGGAATGCCTCCACGGCACCTCGCCGATCTCGATTCCGCCGAGCGCAAAGAAGCGGTGAAAGAGCTCGGCCTTCCGGCTTTCCGGGCCGATCAGCTGGCGCGTCAGTACTACGCGCGGCTCGAAGCAGATCCGGAAAAGATGACCGACCTCCCCGCATCGGTGCGCGAAAAAGTGGGGGAGTCGCTCTTCCCGACTTTGCTGACGCCGATCAAGCATCTCGCGTGCGATTCGGGCGACACACGCAAGACCCTGTGGAAGGCACATGACGGAACGCTGCTCGAGAGCGTCCTGATGCGCTATCCAGATCGGGCGACACTCTGCATATCGAGTCAGGCAGGCTGCGGAATGGCCTGCCCGTTCTGTGCGACGGGTCAGGGCGGCCTCGACCGCAACCTCTCGACTGCCGAGATCGTGGATCAGGTTCGCGAGGCAGCAGCAGCCATGCGCGACGGTGAAATAGCCGGTGGCCCCGGACGCCTCTCGAACGTCGTGTTCATGGGGATGGGCGAGCCGTTGGCGAACTACAAGCGTGTGGTCGCGGCGGTACGACGCATCACCTCGCCCGCACCGGACGGACTCGGCCTGTCGCAGCGATCCGTCACGGTCTCGACCGTCGGCCTCGCTCCCGCTATCCGCAAGCTCGCCGACGAAGGCCTGAGCGTCACGCTGGCGGTATCGCTGCACACGCCGGACGACGAACTGCGCGACACCCTTGTGCCGGTCAACAATCGTTGGTCCGTGTCGGAGGTGCTCCAAGCCGCGCGTTACTACGCAGACAAGACCGGCCGCCGTGTGTCCATCGAGTACGCGATGATCAAGAACGTCAACGATCAGCCGTGGCGCGCGGACATGTTGGGCAAGAAACTGAAGAAGGCACTCGGCGGGTTGGTGCACGTCAACCTGATTCCGCTCAACCCGACTCCCGGCAGTGAATGGGACGCGAGCCCGAAGGACGTCGAGCGTGAGTTCGTGCGTCGCGTCATCGCTCAGGGTGTCTCGTGCACGGTGCGTGACACGCGCGGCCAGGAAATTGCCGCAGCCTGTGGTCAGTTGGCCGCCGAGAACTGAGACGCTCCGGGCCTGAAACAGGCAAAGAGAAGGCCTCCACGAACTTTCGTTCGTGGAGGCCTTCTCCGTGTTTCGTATCTAGCGGTTACGTCTCTAGCGCGGGCGGCGACGGATGACGATGTCGCGGACCAGAATGAAGATCATCAATCCGGCGGTGCCGATGAGCCACAGATCCTCGACCTTGCCGTGATGGTTACCGATCATCATCAGGAGCAGGAATATTGCGAAGAACCATCCGAGGAAACGGAAAAACTTGAGTCCTTCACCACTCCACCCCCATGCGGCAGAGGGAACCTCGGCCTCATCGACATGCGAGACCACGACGGGGGCGCTGGACTTGACGTCCAACTGGGTATCGGCCACGGTCGATCCTCCTGCTCATTCGGTTGCACTACTGCCCAATATGGTGACATACGACTGCCTGTCGTACGTAGTTGGGCGTCGATAAGGTTGTTCTCAGGTGTTATCAGGAACAATGGGCGAGTGCAGGAAACCACACGTACCCGCGTCCTCCTTCTCGGCAGTACCGGTTCGATCGGTACCCAAGCGCTGGAGGTCATCGCTGCCAACCCCGATCGTTTCGAAGTAGTCGGACTGGCAGCGGGCGGCAACAACGTCGAGTTGTTGGCCGAGCAGATTCGCGCAACCGGCGTCACCGACGTCGCGGTCGCCGACCCCGTGGCCGCCGCCGCTCTGGAATCGGTGACGGCTCGTTCGGGACCGAGCGCAGTGACGGAACTGGTTCGCGACAGCGGCGCCGATGTCGTCCTCAATGCGCTCGTCGGTTCGTTGGGACTCGAACCGACCCTGGCGGCTTTGAACGCGGGTGCACGTCTGGCGCTGGCGAACAAGGAATCCCTTGTCGCAGGCGGTGCGCTGGTGACCAAAGCCGCCGGGCCCGGTCAGATTGTGCCGGTCGACTCGGAGCATTCGGCGCTGGCCCAATGTCTACGTGGTGGAACGGGCGACGAGGTGGCTCGGTTGGTTCTCACCGCTTCGGGTGGGCCGTTCCGTGGTTGGAGCGCCGAAGATCTCGAAAGTGTGAATCCGGCTCAGGCAAAAGCGCACCCCACCTGGTCGATGGGACCCATGAACACTCTGAACTCGGCAACCTTGGTCAACAAGGGGCTCGAGTTGATCGAGACGAACCTGCTGTTCGGGATCGACTACGACCGCATCGACGTCACCGTGCATCCGCAGTCGATCGTGCACTCCATGGTGACCTTCTTCGACGGTTCGACGCTCGCACAGGCAAGCCCGCCGGATATGAAGCTCCCGATCGCTCTCGCGCTCGGCTGGCCCGACCGTATCGAAGGCGCGGCGTCGGCATGCGACTTCACCACGGCCTCCACCTGGGAATTCGAGCCGCTCGATTCGTCGGTGTTCCCCGCCGTCGATCTGGCGCGAAGTGCGGGCAAATCCGGCGGCTGCTTCACTGCGATCTACAACGCGGCCAACGAAGTGGCGGCTCAGGCATTCCTCGACGGCGTCATTTCGTTCCCGGTGATCGTCCGCACGGTGGCTGCTGTTCTCGACGATGCAGGTCAATGGTCCGCGGAACCGGTTACCGTGGACGACGTTCTGGCCGCAGACGGCTGGGCACGCACACGAGCGCGTCAACTCGTGAAGCAGGAGGGCTAGAGCTTTCATGGTTTTTGCACTGGGCGTAGTGCTGTTTGCCCTCGGCATCGGCGTGTCCATCGCCCTGCACGAAGCCGGCCACATGTGGACGGCCAAGGCTTTGGGAATGAAGGTTCGCCGCTACTACATCGGCTTCGGACCGAAGATCTTCTCGTTCCGTCGAGGTGAGACCGAATACGGACTCAAGGCGCTCCCGCTGGGCGGATTCTGCGACATCGCAGGTATGACCGCCCTCGACGAGATGACGCCTGAAGAAGAGCCGCACGCGATGTACAAGAAGGCGGCGTGGAAGCGCGTCGTCGTCATGTCCGGCGGTATCGCGATGAACTTCATTCTCGGGTTCCTCCTGATTTACGCGTTGCTCCTCGGATGGGGGAGAACTGAACCTGCGCAGCCGGTAGTTCAAGAGGTCACGTGTGTAGCCCCTGATCAGTTGGGGCAGGACGGCGACTTCGAGCTGACGGAATGCTCGGGTGGAGGTCCTGCAGGCGATGCAGGTCTGCAAGCGGGCGATCGGATCACTGCAGTCGACGGGGAGTCGACGAGTACCTTCCCCGAGGTCGCAGCTGCTATTCGCGGTGTCGACGGCCCCATCGTGCTGTCGGTGGATCGCGACGGACAGTCATTGTCGATCACGGTCGTCCCGGAACGTGTTCAGCGTTATGTGAATTCCGCCAGCGGCGCTCCGGTGAAGCAAGAAGTCTCGGCTGTGGGAATCGGCGGGCCGAGCTCCGCGATGGTCGAGTACAACGCCTTCACGGCTGTGCCGGCGGCCTTCGACTACACCGGCCAGATCATGGTTGACTCTGTGAAGGCGTTGGCTGACATTCCGTCGAAGGTCGGTGCTCTGTGGGAGTCGGTCACAGGCGGCGAGCGGGCGCAGGACACACCGATCAGCGTGGTCGGCGCCAGCGTGATCGGCGGCGAGGCTGCTGATCGGGCCGAGTGGCCGATGTTCGTCGGATTGCTCGCGTCGATCAACTTCTTCCTCGGTGTATTCAACATCCTGCCGCTGTTGCCGCTCGACGGCGGTCACATCGCGGTGGTCTTCTACGAGAAGATCCGCGATTGGTTCCGCGCCCGCCGCGGCTTGATCCCGGGCGGTCCCGTCGATTACACGAGACTCCTTCCGATTACTTACGTATTCATCGTCATCGGTGGCGCGTTCATGTTGCTGACACTCACGGCTGACATCGTCAATCCGATCAAGATCTTCTGACCGTGTGAGCAGGGCGACGGTTGCCGCGCGGTAGTGCGGTGATCGCCCGGCTAAACTTGCAGTGAAGCTATGAAAGAAGGCACAGACGTGACCATCCCTATCGGACTGGGAATGCCCTCGGCACCCGCAGCGATTCTTGCTCCTCGACGCAAGACTCGGCAGCTGCAGGTCGGCACGGTAGGTGTGGGCAGCGATTTCCCCATCTCGGTGCAGTCCATGTGCACCACGAAGACGCACGACGTCAACGCAACGCTCCAGCAGATCGCGGAACTGACCGCGTCCGGTTGCGACATCGTCCGTGTCGCCTGCCCGCGTCAAGAAGATGCGGACGCGTTGTCGATCATTGCGAAGAAGAGCCAGATCCCGGTTATCGCCGACATCCACTTCCAGCCGCGCTACATCTTCGCGGCAATCGACGCGGGATGCGCTGCGGTGCGCGTCAATCCGGGCAACATCAAGGAATTCGACGGCCGTGTCAAAGAGGTAGCCAAGGCTGCCGGTGATGCAGGCATTCCGATCCGTATCGGTGTCAACGCCGGATCGCTTGATCCTCGCTTGATGGAGAAGTACGGCAAGGCGACGCCCGAAGCGTTGGTCGAGTCTGCGCTGTGGGAAGCCGGGTTGTTCGAAGAGCACGGCTTCGGTGACATCAAGATCTCTGTCAAGCACAACGATCCGGTGATCATGGTCGAGGCTTACCGCCAACTTGCCGCCAAGTGCGATTACCCGTTGCACCTCGGTGTCACCGAGGCGGGTCCGGCGTTTCAGGGCACGATCAAGTCCGCGGTCGCCTTCGGTGCGCTGCTCGCGGAGGGCATCGGCGACACCATCCGTGTGTCGCTCTCGGCCCCTCCGGCCGAGGAAATCAAGGTCGGTAACCAGATTCTGCAGTCGCTGAATCTGCGTCCGCGCAAGCTCGAGATCGTCTCATGCCCCTCGTGTGGTCGTGCACAGGTCGACGTCTACACACTCGCCGACGAGGTCTCCGCGGGTCTCGAAGGCATGGAGATTCCGCTTCGCGTGGCAGTCATGGGCTGCGTCGTGAACGGACCGGGTGAAGCGCGTGAGGCTGACCTCGGTGTGGCGTCCGGCAACGGCAAAGGCCAGATCTTCGTCAAGGGCAAGGTGATCAAGACGGTGCCCGAGGCGCAGATCGTCGAGACGTTGATCGAAGAGGCGATGAAAATTGCCGAGAGCATGGAGGGTGACGCTTCAGAGGGTGCGCCGGTCGTCACCGTGAGTTGAGTGATTGCCGGATGAATCTTCCCCGTCGGTGTCAGGTTCGTGGCAATCTGAGTGCATCATGATCGGGTAGTGATATTCGTGGACGCGCAGTCGAGTCGAGGGGGTTGACGGATGCTCAAACTCCTCGGAGCCAAGCAGGTCGGAAGTCGAGATCTCGAAGACGTCCGACGGGTACTCGACGCCGATCCGGTGGCCGCTTGCATGATTGCCGCGCGCGTCGAAGAATGCGGCGTCGACCCACGAATGATTCACGGCGAGCTGTGGAGTCGAGGCGGGCCGTTGTCCTCCCTGTGCTTTGCCGGAGCAAATCTGGTTCCGCTTCGAGGCGATCCGGATGACATTCGAGCATTCGCTGACCGTGCCTGTCGGATTCCACGCATGTGCTCGTCGGTGGTCGGCCGCGCCGAGTTGGCGTTGCCGCTCTGGGAAATGCTCGAACTGGATTGGGGAACTGCGCGGGAGGTCCGCCCCGAACAACCGTTGCTCGCGGTGTCCGAGCCGCTGGCGTGCCCGTCGGATCCTCTGGTCCGGCAGGTCCGCTCCGACGAACTCGACATCTATCTGCCTGCCGCGATCGCGATGTTCATCGAAGAGGTGGGCGTCGATCCGCGTGCCAACGACGGTGGGCGTGGTTATCGGCATCGTGTCGCAAGCCTGATCGCAGCCGGACGAGCGTGGGCGCACATCGAGGACGGCCAGGTCGTTTTCAAAGCGGAGGTCGGTTCGATGTCCGCGCGCTGTGGCCAGATTCAGGGCGTATGGGTCAATCCCGAGTTTCGCGGACAGGGCTTCGGGGTGACCGGTACGGCGGCTGTAGCGGAGTCGATCATGGCGACCGGTCGCATTGCGAGCCTGTACGTCAACAGCTTCAATACGATTGCGCGGTCGACCTATTCGCGGGTGGGGTTCCGACAGGTCGCAACTTTCTCGACGGTACTGCTCGACTGACCGCACACGCTGGGTGCAATGGTCGCGCCTACCCTGACCGCGTCGGTTGCCGCCTTAGTATGGGGCTCGATGAACACTCGGCATTTCTCTCGTAGTCGCTCGGCCCAACTGTTGGCCTCCTGCACCGTGATTTTCTTGGCGGTGGGGATCAGTTCGTGTACTCCGAAACCCGCCGGCCCCGAGCCCGTCGCGCAGCAGTTCTTGAGTGCATTCGGTGACAGGGACGTCGACGAGGCAGCAAAATTGACGGACCGGCCTGATTCCGCCGGGCCCGTGTTGAGCGATACCTGGGATGCGCTTCAGGCCGAGTCGATGACTGCTGAGACGACGTCGGTGAAGATGAACGGTGACACCGCGACGGTCGGCTACACGTACGAGTGGCACCTGCCGAAAGATCGCGTCTGGACCTACGACGGCGAGCTGCAGATGGGGCGCAAGGACGGCGACTGGTCCGTCCGTTGGAGTTCGACGGACGTTCATCCCCGTCTCGGTGACAAGCAGAGGATGTCGTTGCGGGCAACCGCTGCGCCGAGGGCGAGGGTCAACGAGCATTCGGGCACGGACGTCCTCGTGCCGGGAATTGTCTACCGCGTGAAGTTCGATCGCTCGAAGAGCAACGACATCATCGGCTCCGCGAACGGTCTCGCAAGCGTTCTGGGCCGGTTCGATTCTTCGCTGACGGGTCAGTCGATCGCGGAATCGTCGACGGCCGTCAAGGGTGACTACCTGGTGACCCGGTTGCGCAGTGACGATTACGACCAGGTTTCGGCGCAACTCGGAGCGATCTCGGGAGTATCGGTCTCGGACGAATCGGATCTCGTCTCGACCGACCCGGAGTTCGCACCTGACCTGCTCGGGCAGATCAAGAAGACGATCATCGACGAGGTCGACGGCAAGGCCGGCTGGAGTGTCGTCACGGTCAACCAGAACGGCGTCGACACCGACGTGTTGACCGAGACTGCGCCGCAACCTGTTCCGTCGTTCACTATCAGTCTGGACCGCAACATTCAGATCGCTGCGCAGCGCGCGGTGAACGTGAACAAGGATCAGGCGATGATGGTGGTCATCGAACCGTCGAGCGGCGCCATTTTGGCCGTTGCGCAGAACAAGGCAGCAGACCGCGACGGACCGGTCGCGACGATGGGTCAATACCCACCCGGTTCGACGTTCAAGATCATCACAGCAGGTGCGGCAATTTCGACGGGTCAGGCGAGCCCAGACACGATGGTGCCATGCCCGGGCCGAATCGAGATCGGCGAGCGCAGCGTCCCCAACTACAACGAGTTCGCACTCGGCACGGTGCCGATGGCAACGGCCTTCGCCCGTTCGTGCAACACGTCCTTCGCAAAGCTGGCCAGCGAGATGCAAGCCGACACGTTGACCACTGCCGCAGCGCAGTTCGGCATCGGCCAGGACTACAACGTGGTGGGGTTGCCGATCGATTCGGGTTCGGTGCCGCCGGCGTCGGATCTGGTGCAGCGGACCGAGGACGGATTCGGTCAGGGCAAGGTCGTGGTTAGTCCGTTCGGAATGGCGATGGCGGCAGCGACGGTCGCGAACGGTTCGACACCGGTGCCGCAACTGATTTCGGGACGTGAGACCACTATCGACGGTGAGCGCCCGGCGATCACACCGGCCATGGTCGACGGTCTGCGCGGAATGATGCGACTCGTCGTCACCAGTGGTACCGCCGAACGCGTCGAAGATCAGGGTGAGGTGTACGGCAAGACCGGTGAAGCCGAGGTCGACGGGGGATCGCATGCGTGGTTCGTCGGCTATCGCGGCAACCTGGCCTTCGCCACTCTGGTTGTGCGGGGCGGAAGTTCGGACAACGCCGTCGCAGTCACCCGCGACATGCTCACGGCCCTGCCGGAAGGCTACTGACTCCTCAGGGGAGCAGTCCCAACCTGCGGGCGGTCACCACGGCTTCGTGGCGTGAGCTCGCGTCCAGCTTTCCCATCGCGCTTCGCAGATAGCTCTTGACTGTTTCAGGTCGAAGGGAAAGCCTTTGGCCGGCTTCGATGTTGGTGCAGCCGAGTGCGACTTGCGAGAGAACGTCCACTTCACGCGGGGTGAGCGCGACGTCGGATTCGGCGTCGGCGGTAGGGCGCAGCAGGTTGGCCAAACGCTGGGAAAGTCCGCGGAGCTTGGTCTGCAAGTCGGTATCGGTGACAGTCTGGGCGACACTGCGTAGTTCGGCGTGGACTCCGCGGATTTCTTCCGAAGACATACCGTCGGCGGTGGTTGCTGCGGCGGCCTGAAGTAGTTGCAGGCGACGGTCGACCTCGTCGCGGATGGCGAACTCCATGCCGAGGCGCCGGGATGCGCTGACCATGACGTCTGCCGTGCGGTCGCCCAACGGAGCGGAATCACGGATAGCGGCGTACAAAACGGCACGCGATTTGCCGGAAACCATGACCGGAACGGCGATGATCGAATGCAGGCCCTCGCTCAGAACAGGTCGGTCGAAGTGATGAGTGATGGACTGCGAATTGCCGTAGTCGTTGACGGTGATCGGTGAACCCTGGGCGACGACGCGTCCGCCCATGCCCGAGCGCGGCGGGATGGCCAAGCCCTTGAGATTGTTGGTGCGGGTGCCGACGAATTCGCTCAGGTGCAGGGTTCCGTCCTGGACCTCGCCTCCGAACAGCACGGGAACAACGCCCTGAGCTGCAATTGTTCGGAGTTCACCTCGCATAGCGTCCCCGTCGCGGGGACGCAGAAGTGACGAAGCATGTCGATTCACGCAGGTACCCCTTTCTGGGGGTAGTGAAGTTCTCTTGTGAGCTAGATCATAGGGGGTGAACAGTACGTATGACGAGCCGCCAACGTAACCGGTCGGGCCAACCATACGACGATCGATAAGGAGCAAGTTGATGAGCACCGATCCCACCGCACGGGTGCGCGAGCTGCTGGACCAGTACGACACCCCGCATGCCAGCGCCGCAGAATTGCTCTGCGATCGGCATCCCGCGGATGGCGTTGCATTCACCGTCGTCGAGGCAGACCTTAGCTCGGTGGACCTCACTTACGGTCATCTACGTGAGCAGTCGGCGCGTTTCGCAGCAGCTCTGGCGGACCTCGGAGTCGAGCCGGGAGACAACGTGGCGACTCTCATGGGAAAGTCTGCGGATCTCGTGGTCGCGCTCCTCGGAATCTGGCGCCGCGGCGCGGTCCACGTGCCGTTGTTCACGGCATTCGCCTCGCCCGCCATCGCATTCCGCCTGACGGCCAGCGGCTCGAAGGTCGTCATTTCCGACGCGAATCAGCTCGACAAGCTCGCGCCGGGTGAGGACATCCCCGCCGACGCGGCGTGGCAGGTCATCGTCGCCGGCGGCGCGGCCGGCGACGAACTGGACTTCGACGCCCTCCTCGCAGCTCAGGATGCAGAAGACCCGAAAGGCGCTGCTCAGGCCGTCGGCGGCAACGCGCCAATGGTGCAGCTGTTCACCAGCGGCACCACGGGAACACCCAAGGGCGTGCCGGTACCGGTGCGTGCGCTCGCGTCGTTCCACGCCTACCAGGAGTTCGGCCTCGACGTCCGCGGCGACGACGTGTTCTGGAACGCCGCGGACCCGGGCTGGGCGTACGGGTTGTACTACGCGTTGCTCGGCCCGCTAGCCGCCGGAACGCGAAGCATTCTGCTGCACGCCGGATTCTCCGCGCCCCTGACGTGGCAGATCATCGAGAAGTTCGGTGTCACCAATTTTGCCGCCGCTCCGACCGTGTACCGCAGTCTGCGTGCCGACAAGGCACCCGTTCCGGAAGGCATTTCGCTGCGCCGCGCGTCCTCGGCCGGTGAGCCCTTGACCCCGGATGTGGTTGCGTGGTCGAAGAACTCGTTGGGCGTCGAGGTCCGTGATCACTACGGCCAGACCGAGCACGGCATGTTCATCGTCAACGCCTGGGCCGACGGGCTCCGTGAGGACGTGCGCCCAGGATCGATGGGTCGTCCGTTGCCGGGTTGGTCTGCTGCTGTGCTGGAAGACAATTCGGATGACATCGCACCGGCTCGCACTCAGGGCCGGGTGGCGATCGATACCCACAACAGCCCGTTGATGTGGTTCACCGGATACGTCGATGCTCCGGAGAAGACGAAGCAGCGATTCAGCGAAGACGGCCGCTGGTACATCACTGGCGATGCCGGAATGACGGACGAGGACGGATTCTTCTTCTTCTCCTCGCGAGACGACGACGTCATCATCATGGCCGGCTACCGCATCGGACCCTTCGACGTCGAGAGCGTGCTGGTCATGCACGAGCACGTCATCGAGGCCGCTGTCGTGGGCATGCCCGACGAGTTGCGCGGTGAGGTTCTCGAGGCGTTTGTCGTTCTACGAGAAGGCGTCGACGGCGACGACGAACTCGAGAAGGAACTGCAGACGTTGGTGAAGAAGAAGTTTGCAGCGCACGCGTACCCGCGCACCGTGCACTTCGTTCCGAACCTGCCCAAGACCCCGAGCGGCAAGGTTCAGCGGTACATCTTGCGGAAGGGATAAACCCCCTGCTGTGCGCCTTCACTAACCGCGGGCGGTTAACAAAGGCGCACAGCAAGGTCAGCGCCGACGGATTCTGCCGACCACCATGAGGGCGACCAGGGTGACTGCAAGCAGCAGTGTCGTATTTGCTGCGGCAAGAAATACCTGGCCGCGGTCGGTGAGTCCGAAGATGCTGACCGGCAAGGTCTTCCATGTCGCCGGATAGACCATGACGGTAGCGCCCAGTTCACCCATCGAGAGCGCGACGGAAAGTCCCGCGGCCGCACCCAATGCTGGGAGTAGCAGCGGAAGTGTCACTCGCGTCAGCACCCGTACGGGGCCTGCCCCGAGCGATTCCGCGGCCTGGCGGTACGCGGGATCAAGTCGTTCCAGTGCCGCAGAAACCGCGCTGAATGCAAAGGCGAGCACCAGAACGGTGTGAGCGAGAATCACGATCCACTTGGTACCGCCGAGCAGCAGTGGGCGCTCGTTGAAGGTGATCAGCAGACCCAAGCCGATGGCAACCGAGGGAACTGCAATCGGCAGGTGGAACACGGCGTCGGTGATGCGGCGCAGCCACATCGGTGCCTCACGAGAGGCCAGTGCGGCCCACGTTCCGACGACCAGTGCCAGCACTCCCGAGATGAACGCAGTCTGCAAGCTGACGGTCAGGCTGGCGAAGTTCTCGTCGGACAGCGCAGTCGAGAAGTTCCTTCCGCCGAGATTCGAGGGCAATGGCCCCGTCCACGATCCGGCCAGCGCAGCCGCGACGACGGTGGCGATGGGTGCGACAAAAACGACCGCGACGACGAGGGCGAAGAATCCGAGAACGAGAGCCTTAGAGCTTCGTGTCCACAGCAGCACGGCTGCCTCCCATCAATCTGTTGAAGGTGAATCGGTAGAGGCGGTACAAGCCGAGTGAGAGTGCGACCTGGACTGTCGCGATCACTGCCGCGCCCGGCAAGTCGAACGTGACGATGCCACGGGTGTAGATGAGGACCGGCAGAGTTACGACGTCTTTTGCTCCAGTGAAGAGCACGATGCCGAATTCGTTGAGCGTCAACAGAAGTACGAGTGACCCACCGGCCAGGAGGGCTGGCCACGCTTCCGGCATCACCACCTGTCGCAGAACCCGGATGGGTGACGCTCCGAGGCTGGCCGCGACGTCGAGTTGTTCACGGGGAATCTGGGTGAACGCGGCCAATAGCGGACGTACGACAAAAGGTGTGAAGAAGGTGATTTCGGCCGCGATGACGCCGAACGGTGTGTTGAGGAAATTCAGCGGGCCGCTCGCGTCGCCGGTGATGCGGATGATGAAGGCGTTGACGGCGCCGGCCGTGCCGTACAGAAACGTGAACGCCAGCGTGATCAGGAATGACGGCAGGGCGAGCACCGTGTCGATCAATCGCCCTACCACCTTGGATCCGGCGAATGGAACGAAGGCAAGCACCAAGGCGAGGAAGGTGCCGAGGACTAGGCAACCCAGGGTCGACGCCACGGCGATCTGGATGGTCCGCCAGAGTGCGGTCCTGAACAGTTCCGAACCGAGCACGGACGACCACGTGGACAACCCGGTGCCGCTTCCGGTGCTCAGCGATTCCGTGAGGACACGCGCGGTGGGATACACCGCGAACACGAGGACAAGAAGCAGTGGTGGTAGCGTCCACCCGATCCGGCGCCACGGGATCGGGTCTTTGTGCTGGGGCACAGCGGTTTCGGGGCGTTCCAAGGTTGTCGTCATGGGTGGCGATCCGCCGGAACCAGGACACTGCCGTCCGTGGGTAAGACGACGCCCACTTCGGTGTCGGCCGGTCGCTCGTCGTGCCCTGGAACATCCGCGTCGACGCGGACGTCGTCGAGGCCACGGACAGCCAGCGTCAGACGCGTCGTGGAACCGCGCCAGACGCTCGAGACGATGCGCGCCGGGAATGATCCTCGTGCGCCGACGCCGGTTACGCCTACCGTGTGCGGGCGAACACAAAGGTAGGCGTCCATGTCGGACTCCCACTCGATGCGCCCGATCTCGGGTTGAGGGGCGTGAGCGGTGAACGGAGCGCCACCGATCGAGACTAGTGCGGAGGTGCCGATGACGCGTGTGACGGTGCAGGGCAGCAGGTTCGCACCCCCGAGGAAGGCCGCGGTGAAGCTGGACGGCGGGCGTTTCCACAAGGCCTCGGCGGTGTCGATGTCCGCGAGTCTGGCGTTGCGCATCACTGCGATTCGGTTTGCGAGCGCGAGGGCTTCACTCTGATCGTGCGTCACATAGAGCATGGCTGTGTCAGGTAGTGCGGCGCGCAGTCTCGCCAGTTCGCCGAGCATGCTCTCGCGAAGTTGAGCATCCAGGGCGGCCAGTGGTTCGTCGAGGAGGAGTACTCCAGGGCGAATCGCCAAGGCGCGGGCGATGGCGATTCGCTGCTGTTGGCCACCGGAAAGCTCACGCGGCAGACGCTTTCCGTATGCTGACATCCCGACCATGTCGAGGGCTTCGGCTACGCGAGGGCCGATCTCCGACCGCGGCACACGATGGGCTCGGAGTCCGAAGGCAACGTTCTCGGAAACTCGCATGTGAGGGAAAAGAGCGTACGACTGAACGACGACGCCGATACCGCGTTGTGCGGGAGGCAGATTGGTGACGTCTCGGGTGCCGAGCTTGACGGAACCGGACGTGGGGCGGATAAAACCCGCGAGGGCCTTCAGGGCGGTCGACTTGCCGGATCCACTGGGCCCCAGCAGTGCCACAGTTTCACCCGGTGCCACTCGCAGATTGAAATCGACGAGTGCATGGGTTGCGGTCTTCCCGCGGCCGTAGGCGACGTTGACGCGATCGAAGGTGATGGCCGGAGCAGAATGTTCGATCGCTCCGTGAACACCGACGGTCTCGGGGAGCGTCCGCCCCAGTCTGGTTCTTGCCATGATCAGCTCCCGGTGGCTTTCTGGTAGGCGGCGATGTCGGCGTCGAGCGAGCTGAGGACGTCGTTCCAGTTCGGGGTCCATACGTTGACGCCCTGCAGAACTCCCGAAGGCGTGTTCTTGTCGGTCGATTCACCGGCACTGCTTCGGACGTCCTCGCGGACCGATACGCCGAGTGCATCGGTGGCGACGGTCTTCTGGGATTCTTCGGAGAGCAGGAATTCCATGAGCTTCTTCGCTTGTTCGCTACTCGGTGCGCTCTTGGCGAGCCCCATCACGTATGGCAGTGCAATGGTGGTGCGAGTGCCGTCGGCTCCCGCGGGGAAGAAGATGTCGAACTTGGATCCGTCGTCGGCGATGGAGGCGAGGTTCATCTGGACGTCACCGTTGGCGACCAACAGCTCTCCGTTGCTGACCTTGGGCTGGAGCTTTCCTGTCGAGGACGAGGGTCCGACGTTGTTGGCCTGGAGCTTTCCGAGGTAGTCGAGTGCGCCTTCCTTACCCATCAGGTTCTGGAGCAGCAAGAGCACCGCGGTACCGTCGCCGGCCTGGCCGGGCGTGGAGTACTGCAACTTGCCCTTGAACTGATCTGTGAGCAGGTCGTCCCAAGATTGTGGGGCGGGTGATGCAGTCGGATTGGCAATGAAGGAGAGGTAGTTCTCGACGACGGGTACGTACTTGCCGGCGTCATCCTTCTCGTCGGCCGGAACGGCGGAGGTGTCGATTCCGCTGGGCTCGAGCAGACCTTGCGCGTCGGCCTTCTGGATGAACGGTGGCAGGGTGATGATGACATCGGCCTGTGGGTTGGACTGCTCCTTGTCGACGCGGGAGACGACCTCGCCGGAACCGGCTTCCACCAGGTTGACAGCGATGCCGGTCTGCGCGGTGAAGGCGTCGAATCTGCCCTTGTACCAACCGGACAGTCCGTCGGCGCTGTAGACGGTGACGGTTTCGGTATCTGATCCGGCGGCAGTGCCGGTTCCACCACATGCTGTGGTGAACGAAAGGACGGACACGGCGAGAGCGGCCGCAGCGATGCTCGGGCGTAGACGCATGACGATTCCTTCTTCGGAGGTGAGATCAGGGGTGGGTGAGGAGTTCGGCGAACTCCGTCACGGACGGGACGATGTGGGTGGCACCGGCGTCGCGAAGTTGTTGCTCGTCGTGAGCGCCGGTCAGAGTTCCGGCAACGATTGATGCGCCGGATCGAATGCCGCTGAGCACGTCGTTGGACGTGTCGCCGAGTACGGCGATCTGGTGGACGTCGTCGATCGAAAGTTTGAGCAGCGCAGTCAAAATCAAGTCAGGGAACGGGCGACCGCGACCGGCTTCGGCGGGGGAGAGGGTGAGATCGGCGAGGGTTTCCCAGCCGAGCGCGACGAGGAGTTTGTCCTGCGTCGATCGGCTGAACCCGGTGGTCAGGGCAACTTTGATGCCGGCCTCGCGGAGTGTGGTTATCGCCTTCTCCGCTCCGGAGATCGGCTCGGCGAGCCCCTGGTCGATGAGGGAGTCGTACGTGGTTTCGAAGGCGGCGTTCGCGGCCTGGGCGCGGTCTTCGTCACCGAAGATCGCCCGGAACACGACGATCTTCGACTGGCCCATCGTGTCGAGGACGTACTGGCGAGCGGCATCGGCTTCCGGGCCTTCGGCGGGCAGTCCGCCGGCTTCAGCGGCGGCAGCGAAGGCGCGAAGAACCAGTCCGTCGTCGGCGACGGTGGTGCCGGCCATGTCGAGAACGGCGAGGGTGATGGGAGACATGAGAAGTCTTTCTTGTCGGAAGGATTCAGAGACCGAGCTGGTCGGCGGATTGTTCCGCCAGTGCCGGGCCGAGCGTCATGCCGCGGCCACCGGGACCGGCAACCACCCAGACGTTGTCGGCGGCTTGTGCGCGGTGAACAAGTTGTGATGGGTCGAGGCACTGGCTGTAGACGCCCGCCCATCGCTTGACGATGGGCGGAAGATCGCGTCCCAGAAGTGTTTCCACGACTCCGGACAGATGGCGATAGGGCGCCTCGTCGACGTCGAAGTCGAAGGGCTCCTCGTATTCGTGGGTGTCACCGATGGTCAGGCCGCCATGCAAGCGCTGCACGCACAGGAGCTGCATGCGGTGTTCCTCGGCAGTCGGTTCCTGCGGCTGCACTGTGCGAAGGTGATCAAGGGCAGATCCGGCGAAACCTGGGTAGTAGCGGAAGCTGTCACCGTCAGCGATTGCTGTGGTGAGCTTTTCGCCGAGTGGGGCTGTCTGCATCATCTGCAGGCGCACACGGCGCAACGGGAGATCGCCGGCGAGATCGCGAGCCAATCCGCCGAGTGTTGCTCCGGGGCAGACGATCACCAGATCGGCGTCGAAGTTGCGACCATGGTCGTCGCGGATGTGTACGCCGGAGGTGTTCGTCGTGATCTCGCGGGCTTCCGTTCCGGCGTGGAAGGTGTAACGGCCGGTGGATTCGAGATAGGAACGGATGGCGGGGAGCGCTTGCCGTGACTCGACAGCGGCGTCCAGGGTGCAGTGCAGTCCACCGAGAAACTTGCCCCGGAGTGCGGGGTTGACGGCGCGAACGGCGTCGGGATCCAAGAGCACGAACCCTCTGTTGTCAGCGTCGGGGCGGCCGAAGACTTCCTGCGCGACCGCGACCTCCTCCTCGGTGCGCATGAGGGTGATGGAGCCGGCCGGGCGGTATCCGACGCCGGGGACACGGGCGGCAAGGTCCGCCCACAGCTCGCGCGAACGCAGCGCGGCTTCGAGTTCGTGCGGAGCGCGCCCGGATACCCAGACCAATCCGAAGTTCCGTACCGTGGCACCGCGGGCTTCGGGCTCGCGTTCGAGATGGATGACGTCGTGTCCCCGGCGGATTGCCTCGTCGGCGTGCGCCGTTCCGAGGATTCCTCCGCCCACAATCAAAATTCGCATGTAGAGATAGTGACGTTTGGTCTAGACCAATAGGGGGAATCGAGACGAACTCCAGGTTAACAATTGGTATAGACCGAATTCTTGTACGCTTGCGCCATGAATCAGGAGACGTCCACCGGGCCGGGGACCTCGAGCGTCGTGATCGAACCGGAGCTGAAGTACTACCGGGTGCGCACCGAGATCGAGACCATTCTCAGTGGGCTCGAGGAGGGCGACGCAGTCCCGTCCGAGCGGGAATTGGCGGCACGGTTCACTGTCGCTCGCGAGACGGTCCGTCAAGCGCTTCGTGATCTGCTTGTCGAAGGACGGATCGAGCGGCGGGGGCGGGGCACTGTCGTCGCGAGTCCGAAGTTGGTTCAGCCGCTCTCGATTCGTTCTTATACCGAAGGCGCACTGAGTGCTGGGCGAGTGCCCAGTCGTAAGGTTGTGACGTTCGAACGAATGTCGGCCGACGACGGTCTCGCCACTGAGTTGGGTATCGAGTTGGGCGACACCGTCGTTCATCTCGAGCGTGTCCTCTTCGCCGACGGCGAGAAGATCGGACTCGAATCAACGTTCCTGCCGGACAGCAGGTTCGGTGAGATGCTCGACGCCTTCGATGCGACGACGTCGCTGTACGCGGCCATCCGCTCCGCCGGCGTGGTCTTCGCCTCCGCTACCGAACGAATCGAGACGGTGCTCGCGTCACCGCGTGAGGCAACACTCGTCGAGTCCACGACCTCGATGCCGATGCTTCTGCTGCACCGGACCTCCGTCGATCCGGAGGGTGTGCCGATCGAGCGGGTTCGCTCGCTTTACCGCGGCGACCGCATTGCCTTCTTGACGACGTTGCGGGAGTGATTGCGGTGGGCGATGCAGGCGACTCGATTCGATCAAAGGTGTGAGTTGAACATGTCCAGGAGCCCTTGGGGTGCGTTCTCGCCGAAGCACATGTCCAGACCATCAGCCGACTGTCGCGCCGACGCGGCGCTGCGTGGGAAGAGTCGCTCCTCATAGGCGGCAAGTCCTTCCTCCCTTTCGCCGTATGACGCGATCGCCTGGCCGAGCTCGGCGCCGTCGAGCATTGCCAGGTTCGCGCCCTCTCCGGCAAACGGCGACATGACATGCGCCGCGTCCCCGAGCAGAGTGACCCCGGGAGTGCGGCTCCAACTGTGCCCGATGGGAAGGGCATGGATGGGGCGAGGGGTTAGCGAGCTGTCCGCTTCGACGATCAGTGAACGCAGCGACTCGTCCCAGTCCGAGAAGTGTTCCAGCAGAATCTTCTTCGCGATGTGATCGTCGGAGAAGTCGACACTCGCTGACCAGTTCTCGGGAACTCGCAGGGCGGCATAGATGTGCAGACTGTTGTCGGTCTCACGGTGGGCTAGGAAGCCCTTGTCAGCGCTGAGCGCGAACATCATTCCGCCGCCGACTGTTTCAACGGAACTTGCGTGCTGGTTGTCGGCGTCGTTGAGGTCGAACTCCACGAATGATATTCCGGTGTAATCCGGAGTGGCGTGTGAAACAAGTGGACGGATTTTCGACCACGCACCGTCGGCGCCGACCAGGAGATCGGTGGTGAAGTGGGTGCCATCCGCGAGGTGGACTTCGTGTCGACCATCCGGCAACGGATGAGCACTGCGGACCTTGGCTCCCCAGTGGATTGTTTCTTTCGGAATTGAGGTGAGCAGTAGGTCACGCAGCTGGCCGCGATCGATTTCCGGGCGGTCGCCGTCTCCGGTGTCCTGTTCGCTCAGGTGCACGACGGCATTTCGATCGAGGACGCGTGTCTCTTCACCGCCTTGATGAACGAGTGCGCGGAACTCGTCGTAGAGGCCGGCGGCACGAAGCGCGATCTGGCCTGAGTTTTCGTGGATGTCGAGCATCCCGCCTTGAGTTCTGGCTGTCGGTCCGGATTCGAGATCGAATACCGCCGAATTGATTCCGTGCTGATGGAGGACTCGGGCGAGCGTGAGGCCACCGAGGCCGGCGCCGATGATTGCGATGGGGTAGTGGTTCACCGTGGGTTCCTAAGAAGTGAGAGGGGTGTTCTCGATGCCCGTAATGAGCGTTCGGAATCCCCAGGAGAGGCGTGCGGTGGGCTCCCCGGCAAGTAGGGCTGTGGCATGGCTCGCGACGAGGGGATTCGTCTGCGGGTCTGCGTGCTGGATTGCGTCGGTCAAGGCGTTCCACCGGGCGTCCGTGTCCGAGGCGTTGTTCGGCGCCGAGTGCTCGGCAGCAGTGGACGTCGCGTACTGAAGCAGAAGGTCCACGCCCCAGGCGGCTTGACCTGAGGGAACCTTGCCCTCGTCGAGCAATGCCAACAGGCGTTCGAGCAGGTGTACGTAGTGAACTCCGCTTGGGCGCGAAACGAGAGCCGACTGCGCAAGGCCGGGATGATCGAACAATACGGCCGTGTAGGACGTCAAAACCCGTTCGAGGCGCGCTTGCCAAGTGCCGGAAATATTTTCGGCGAGGTCGACGACTCCGAGCAGCTCATCGAGAACCGCGGCGTGCAATTCGGCTGTGTTTCGCACGTACACGTACAGCGACGCGGGTCCGGTGTCGAGTTCGAGGGCGAGTCGACGCATTGTCAACTTCTGCAACCCCTCCGAGCGCAAGATATCCACCGCCGCACTGACGATGCCCTCGCGTGTCAGTGCGGGTTTGGCCGGGCGATTGCGTCGGCTCGATGGACTTGCGGGGTGAGTGGGCATGACTTAACCCTACACGAACATGTTCGTAACGAACATGTTCGTCGGATCACGCGCTCAACCTCCACCGGTAGAGAAGAAATAGCGGTGGAGGTTGATTACGGGCCCGTGAGCAGCCAGAGGAAATTGATCAGCCGTAGACGTTGTCCGGGCTGATCAACTCGGTGATCGGTACCATCAAAGCGCTGGTCAGGTCAGTCTCGCCGTCGATGTCGGTGTTGATGAAGACGACCAGTGTGGTGTCCTTCTCGGGCAAGTAGACCGAGACTGTCTTGTAGCCGGGCAGGCTTCCGTTGTGACCGATCCAGCCGCCGCTGTTGAACAATCCGAGTCCGTAGCCGGAGCTGTCGTCCCCTTCGCTCAAGCTCACGGTTTGCAGGCGCTGCTTCTGAGTGTCGTCGGTGAGGAGATCGCCCTTGGCCAGTGCCGGAGCCCAGATGCGCATGTCGTCCAACGACGAGATCATTGCACCCGCAGCGCCGCCCCACGACGGATTCCAGTCCGTTGCCGCGGTCACGGATTCGTCGAGCGTTTGGTTGGTGTACCCCTGTGCGTGTGGTGTCGGGAACGCGTTGGTGGTGGGAAAACTGGTGTGCTCCATTCCGAGTGGTGTCGTGATCTTGGTGTCGATGACTTCCGACAGTTTGGAGCCGGAGACCTTTTCGATCACCATTCCCAGCAGGATAGTGTTGGTGTTCGAGTAGTCGACGGTGGTCCCTGGTCGAAGCTGAAGTGGGAGATCCTTGACGTACCCCACGAGCTCTTCGGGTGTGAAAGCTCGGCGAGGATCCGAAAGATATTCCATGACAAACTGTTCGGACGTCGTGTAGTCCACGAGCCCACTGCGCATCCCCGCCAGCTGGCGCAAGCTGATCGCATCGCCTTCCATGACGCCATCGACGTACTTGGAGATCGGGTCATCGAGACCGATCTTGCCCTCGTCGACCAATTGCAGCAGGGCGGTCACGGTAAATGTTTTGGTGACGCTGCCGATCCGGTGGTAGAAGTCGGTTTCCATCGGTGCTTTGGTTGCCGTATCCGAGACTCCTGCAACCTTGACATAGTTGCCGTCGGGTCCCCAAATGCCCACCATCGCACCGGGAATCCCGGTCGAATTCACCGCTGCGTCGATGATCGAATCGAGTTGGTCGGTGATGGCAGAGTCCATGACTTTGTCGGATGTGGCTGTCGGATTGTCTGCGGATTTGTCCGTGCTGCAGCTGATTACAGCTCCGGCAACCATGGCGCTGCACAGGCCGACAAGCATGATGCGTCTTGCTCCGGTTTTCATGAGTCGAACTCTGCCTGTCCGAGGGCACTCACACATCGACCCCGGGTACGGCAGACGCAGTCCCCAGGTACCTCCTCAACCGGTACTGGGGGACTACGGAACCCTGGCCTGAACCCTTGACTTGGGTCAGAGCCCGCCGTCGAAGAACGCCGCCAGCGCCGGTGCCGGATCTGCCGCGGTGCCCATGTTTGCTACGCCGACAACGATTAATCCCAGCGTGAACAGTGCAGCGAGAACACCGATCGACCCCGACACGAATCTCGTCCGTCTGTCGGATCGCGCAGTTTTCGCGAAGCGCACCCACAACAGCACGGACACGCCGAGTGATACTGCTGCCGCGATCAGTGCGATCACAGCCATGGCCGCGTGATATCGAGCGAAGTCGCTGATCATTAGATCGAGCGCAGGGTTTTCCTGCCCTCTGGCGCCCGTGGACTCGGCGAGCTGATACCGAACTTGACCGAGAGTATCGGCGAGTTCCCCTTCCGTCTCGCCCACGGGCAGCATCGAGATCAGCGACGAGAAGGGTGCAACGACACCTTGGACATTTGCCATCACGAGCACCGAGGAGAACAGTGCGAGGATCGTGACCAGCCCTCCCGCCGAGACGAATGCGAGTTTCTTTCCAGCCGTCAGAGGGCCGGCGTTCACGAACGACGCCTTGAGCATCCGGCCGAGTGCGAGCAGAACCGTCAGCAGGATTACCGCGATCACGGCCTTGGCCACGTGGTACCGCAGCCAGTAGTCGACAGCGGACTCCAAGCTCGGAGAGAAGGCTTGGACACCGGAACTCCAGTATTCGACGAACGCGGCGCGGACCGTCTCGACGAGTTCCCCCTGGTCTGCGTACCCATCACCCGGCCTACTGGTCACCATGCCCGGGGCGAGAACGAAGGCAACGGAGAAACCGGCGACCAACGCGATCAACGCGGCGATCTTGCGACCGGAGGACTGCGTTGATCGCGACGGCCCTGCAGTGTTGTGCCGTGAAGCATTGTGAAGTGGGATTCCTCCAGCGTGATGAGCGATCATCTGGTTACCGTCCACAAAGTCATGTCACCGAGTGTAGAAATCGGTACACCGGACTTCATCCTTCGAGAGGATGATATTTCCGGCGATGGCATCCACCCTCAGCACTCGACGACATTGACTGCGAGCCCGCCCTCACTGGTTTCCTTGTAACGCACGGACATGTCGTTTCCGGTTTGTCGCATGGTCTCGATGACGGTATCGAGGCTCACCACATGTGTCCCGTCACCCAGGTATGCGAGTTCAGCTGCGGTGACCGCAGTGGAGGCAGCGACGGCATTTCGTTCGATGCACGGGATCTGGACCAGGCCACCAACCGGATCGCAGGTCAGCCCCAGATGGTGTTCCATGGCAATCTCAGCTGCATTCTCGATTTGTCGTGGCGATCCGCCCATGACAGCGCACAAGCCGGCCGCCGCCATCGCGCAGGCAGCTCCGACTTCGCCTTGGCACCCCGCCTCCGCGCCCGAGATCGAGGCATTCGCCTTGATGATCGATCCGATTGCGGCTGCGGTGAGGAGAAAGGTTCGGACGTCGTGAACGCCGGCGCCCGTCGCGCGTATGTGGTGATAGAGCACCGCAGGCACGATGCCTGCGGCACCGTTCGTCGGAGCCGTTACCACGCGGCCACCTGCTGCATTTTCTTCGTTGACCGCCATGGCGTAGACGGTCAGCCACTCGCGTGAAGAGGGGGCGCAGTTACGTTGTTCCAGTTGAATGTTCGCAGACCGTGCTCTTCGGCGAACTCCGAGACGCCCGGGCAATACACCTTCGGTATGGGAACCACGCTCGATGCAGGCGCGCATCGCGGACCAGATCGCGTCGATGCCGGCGAATGTCCGATCCTGGCCGTGTATCGCGAGTTCGTCAGACAGTGCCAGTTCGGCGATAGTTCCGGAACCGCATTCCGCCAGTAGCTCTTTCGCGGTTCGATAGCGTGAGTTGATCGAATGCGCGCTTACTTGCGTCTGAGTTCCGGCGCGCAGTACGAATCCGCCACCGATCGACAGATATATACTCGTATAAACGATTTCGTGACCGTTGAAGGCGTTCAGTGTCATCGAGTTGGGGTGCCCGTGACGGCGAACGAGCGGCTCGAACACCATGTCCTCGTGAGTGAACACTACGTGTTCGAGTGGGCCGCCGACGAGCATCACCGATCCGCCGTCCGACAGCTCGGCCCATCGCCCGTGAACGTTGGTCGGCTCGCACGTTTCAGGATCCAACCCACGAAGTCCCGCGATCACCGCGTCGGGAGTGCAGTGGCCTATTCCGGTGGCGGCGAGAGAGCCGTGCAGATTGCAGCGAATTCGGTCGACCGACGCGGTCAAGCCGGCGGCGGAGAGCTCGCCGACAAAAGTGCGGGCAGCGCGCATCGGACCGACCGTGTGTGAACTGGAGGGCCCGATGCCGACGGAGAAGAATTCGAGAGCGGAAACATAGACGCCGGTGGTGCTCATTCGGCGCTCGTGACGGTGGTCGCTCCTGACTCGCGCTGGGCCGCAATCGTCAGGAGGTTGGAGCGCGAGTCCCCGGTGGCGGCTCGGATCACTGTGCGCGCCATCGCAATTGCTCCGTGCAGAACAGCTTCGTCGCCCGCTGCCGAGCGGGCATCAGCGGCAAACTTGATCGTGTGAGGAACTCCGGTAACGCCGCGTAACGCGATCATCGGGTGGATCGAGGGAACCGCCTTCGACACGTTGCCCATGTCTGTCGAGCCGCCTGTCAGGGGAGTTCGGGCGGCCGCGGTGCGGCCCAGGCTCGCGATCTCCTCGTCCCAGATCGTCGCCAGCACGCGATGTTGAACAAGCTCCTCGTAGCGAGGTTCGGCGCGTTCGGTTGACCAGGAGCAGTCGCTGGCCACAGCTGCGCCCTCGAAGCAGGCGAGCATGCGACGCTTGGCGTCCAATAGAACGTCGAGTTCTGCGGCCCGAACTTCCGCTCGCACCAACGTCGAGGCCGGAATGATGTTTGTTGCTTCGCCGCCGTGCTCGACGTAGGCGTTCAGTCTGACGTCGGACTGAAGTTGTTGGCGGAGGAGTCCGATGGCAACCAAGGCGATCGTGGCGGCGTCACCTGCGTTGATGCCCTTGTGTGGCGCAGCGGCGGCGTGTGCGGCTCTTCCGGTGTAGGTCACATCGAACCGATCGACTGCCTGCGTTCTGGTGGCGGTGCAACTGACGTCTTCGCCTGCAGCGCCGTGGACCATGATCGACATCGCCGCACCCTCCCATGCGCCACGTTCGAGCAGCAAGACTTTTCCGCCACCATGTTCCTCGGCCGGCGTACCGAGGAGGACGACGGTCAGGCCGTGTTCCTCAGCGACCTCTCCGAGCGCGATAGCTGCTCCCAGTCCGGCAGCTGCGATGACATTGTGTCCACACGCATGACCGATGTCGGGAAGGGCGTCGTACTCGGCGCAAACGACGACGCGGAAGGGGCCGGAGCCTCGCACCGCTTCGAATGCGGTCTCGAGGCCGTAGGCGGCGCGAGTAACCGCGAAGCCGGCTTCCTGCGCGGCGTCCGCCAAGAGGGCCGACGCCCGATGCTCTTCGAATGCCAACTCTGGGTGAGCATGGATGGTGTGGCTGACGTCGATGAGGCGAGATGTCCACTTCTCGATCGTGCTCGAAACCGAGTCGGTGGGGGTGAGGGTGTCAGCGATGGACATGGAAATTGTTTCCTTTCAACGTCTTTTGTTCTCTGTATCTTTGGATCGCGGTGTCTTTGCGTGCAGTTCTAATGCCAGAGGCCGAGCGCGAACTCCGCGACGACCACGGAAAGTAGGTAAGAGGCGAGGATCGCGACGATTCCGACGGGGACGATCTTCCAGCCGATCGTCTTGAGCAAGGGAAGGTCCTTGCCGAGGCTGAGACCTGCGACAGTCAAGGTGAGGGTGCAGATCGAGAGAAAATCGACGGTACCGACGGTGCTCGAGGCGAAGTCGCTGATGGGGGACCACGGAGTGGTCGCCAAGGCGCCGATGGTGATAATTGCGATCATCGCCGCGATCTTGCCGCGCGTCAGGCGGGCCACGCCGACGCCCAGGAGCAACAATCCGGTGAGGATCAGGTAACCGACGATGATCGATCGAGATACGCCACCCGCTGCGATCGAGGAGACGATGACCCCACCGACGAACAGAATCGGAACGATGGTGGTCAGCGGCACGGTGACGCTCGGCGCAACCGCTTGTGGTGCAGTGTCGGCTTTCCGTTCGCTGGTCGCCTTCGAACGCTTGGTGAGTGCGCCGTAGATTCGATCGGCAAGCGGGAGTGCGACATACATGCCGACATACACGCCGAGGAGGCCGGTGATGATGTTGGATGTGGCCGCCACGGCGAGGACCTGGTCGGCCATCTCGGGGTGCGCCGAAACGACGCTGGCGGCGGCGGCAGCCATCATCGAGCCGGATCCGACCCCAGCGCCCATTGCCAACGCGAGGGGGTCAAAGATGTTGAAGGATGTAGCCAGCGACGCAATCAGGCTGATCAGCACGGCACCGAACAGAGTGCCGAAGACGTACATCGACAGGACTCCACGGTACTGGTCGGAATCGGGTCCGTAGCGTTCGCTGACCATCGCGAACGACCCCTCGCGGTCGATGGAAAAGGTTGCTCCGACGGTGGCCGGTCCCATCCGAAGGAGTACCGCCAGCGGGAGTGCAAGAGCGATAGTGCCGAACAAGTGCCCCAGTTCCTGCAGTAGCAGTGCGGGGCCCGCCTCGAACAACAGTTGGATGTTCGGGCCGATGGTGAAAGACAATCTTGCGCAAAGAAAGAGAACAGCCAGGCCCATGATTGCCGAGGCTGCGGCCTGAAGATCGAGGCCGAGAGGTTTCCACTTCTGACTCGAGACGACACCGCCGGCAATCAGTCCCCACACCATGGGCAAGATCGTGATGGCGGCAGCGCCGACGGGAATCACTGCAGGGCCGATCAGTTGGGCGCCTGCCGCAAGCCCGAGGAGCAGAATCACCACGATCCACAGGCGTGGTGACCGCATGGCGAAAACGACCTTTTGCATCGCGGTTTGATCGCTGACCGGAGAATCGTCATGCGAGACAGGGAATGCTTCGGTCATGTCGGTGTCTTTCTCGAGGGGGCGAACGAACGCAAGAAGTAAGCGTTCTCGAGGTTCAGGATTTGGTGGACTATTGATGTGATGAAGTTAGGATCAACGCCTTTCGATCCCTGTTTCGGTGCAGCATTCTTTTGAAAGTGAGGTTCTCGGTGCAGGATCAGATGCTCAGGGACGAAGATCTTCGACTGTTGAACGCACTGCAGATCAGGCCACGAGCGTCGTGGTCCGAGCTTTCACGCGCGATCGGTTCCGACCCGGTCACCCTGACCAGGCGTTGGGAGCGTCTGCACTCGCAAGGAATAGCGTGGATCGCTGCGTACCGTGGGGGTCCCATCGTGTCGGCGACCGCACTTCTCGAGATCGAATGCGCACCGGCACAGACCCTGAGCGTTGCCGAACAGATCGCGCACGATCCCGAAGTTCTCACAGTCGATCTCACCACCGGCAATCGGGATCTGCTCGTCACGCTCACCTGCACTGACCTCGATCAATTGTCCCGGTACGTGTTGGAGCGAACACGATCGCTGCCGACGATCACCGCGATGCGAACTCAGATCGTGTCCTCGGCGAACTCCGACGCACGAAACTGGCGTCTACGTGCTCTCGATGCGGAAGAAATTGCCGCGCTCGAGTCGGCCCCGGCGGCGAAGATCCGTGGTGTACGCGCCAGCGAAGAGGAACAGTCGCAGCTGTTCGAGATCCTTTCTCGCGAACCACGAATTACCGTCTCGGCACTCGCTGCAGCACTCGGAGTCACGCCGGCTCGCGCCGGGGCGCTCCTTTCTCACGAGCTGTCGACGGGGCGTCTTGTCGTCCGCACGGAGATTGCTCGGCCATACTCCGGTTGGCCGGTTTACGCCTGGTACTTCTTACGTCTCGACGGGCGAAAGGAGGCAATTGCTCAGCGCCTTTCCCACCTGCGTGAGGCGAGGCTTGTTGCTTCTACGATCGGCAGCTACGACATCGCATTGGCGGTGTGGCTGCGCTCGATCGACGACGTGCAGCGTTTGGAAGGTTATCTCGCCGAGCAGTTTCCGGGCGTATCCGTGGTGGACCGGTCGATCGTCCTGCGTACGCCGCATCACCTACATCGAACGATCGATGTGTCTGGTCGAAGCATGCCGAAGCACGGGTGATCCCCAACGCATTCGTGCGGGTCGGGTGCTCCCCGACTACTCAGGGATGGTTACGTCGACGATCAAGCCGTGGTGATCGGAACCTTCGATCTGGATTCGTTCGAGCGACTTCGCCTGTGCGCCGCGCAGAACTACGTGGTCGATGCCGACTATCGCAGGGAACCGCTTGTCAGCGGGGTAGGTGGGAACGATGCCGACGCCCAATTGGTCTGCGGTGTCGGAGTAACCGACGTCGAGGAGGTCTCGGAATTGTTTGTGCATGAAGGTCGTATTGAAGTCGCCGCTGACGATGACGGTTTCCTCGGCGGCAGCGGTGTCGAGCGCGTTCCGTAGAGTGCTCAGCTCGGCAGTCCACACGTCGGGCGGGGTCACGTACGCCGGTCCGGGGTGTACCGCCAGAAGCGTGAATGGAGTAGAGAAGCCCACTGTTGCAACAAGATTCGTGGGTCCGAAGCCGTTCAACTCTCGTGTATCCGTCAGCGGGAAACGGCTGTAAATCCCTGCTCCACCGCCGCCCGCGTTGTCCGGCATCAAGAAGTGGTAAGGCAATAATTGTTCGAGTCCCTGATCCCGCAGGGATCCTTCGAGTGATTCGGTGAGTTCCTGAACTGTCAGGACGTCGACTGCTTTCTCGCGCACCGTCGCAGTCAAACTGGCGGGGTCCGCCTGCCCGAAGAGAAGATTCGCCTGCATCACCCGCAGGGACGGCCCGTCGATTTCGGAACCGTTCGCGACGTACAACGGGCTGATCACCGAAGCGCCGATCGCAATGAGCGCAACCGAGATCGCCAGGAGAATCCAGCGCCGAAAGGCCAGGCAGATCAGAGACGCGACGAGTGTGACTGCAAGCAGAATTGGGACAAAAGAGGCCACGGCGATCAACGGGTTGATCGGCTTGGTGGAATACAAAGCGATCAGCGCGACAACGCCGACGGCAATACCTCCCACACCGGCGACCTGAGCCATACGGCGTGCCGGAACATTGTCCGTCGTGAATCCCATACCAAACGGTACCTAATGCAGCCACGACTCCCGATTGCCTGGCGTTGTCAGTCACTGGGTCGGGTGCGGAATGCGTTCACGGCCGCTTCGACGGTCGGGTAGAAGTGCGTCGAATCGAACCTGTCGCCGACGCCGAATCGGATGAGTCGATCCTTGATCGGACCTTTCATCTCCGCGAACGCCAATCGAATTCCTTTGCCCTCCAGGAATGTATCCAGATCGACGAGTTCGTCGACGGCCGTTGTATCGAGTCCGGTGATCGGTTCGGCGGCAATAACCACCCAGTCGACCGGATCTGGCGCCTTGGCGACGACGGAGCGAACGTACTCGTCGAAGATCTCGCCGTTCGCGAAAAACAGTGGTGCGTCAAACCTCACCAACACCAGGCCGGGGATGCGATGCCCATCTGGATGGCGTTCGACGTCGTGGAATCCGGCGGGTTCGCCCGTCTCGACGAGTTCGGTTCGATGTGGCTGCCATACCTGCGCGATGACCGCTGCGAAGGACAGTCCGATCGCAACAAGGATGCCTTGAAGTACGCCGACCAGGGCGACGCCCAGAAACGCCGCGACGGCGAGCCCGAATTCCACGGTGCTCATGCGCCACATGCGGACCATGCCGCCTACGTCGATCAGCGCACACGCGGCGATGATGACGACGGCGGCCAGTGTTGCATCGGGCAGATAGGCCGTGAGTCCCGGAGCAACGAGCACAAACACCAGTACGGCGAGCGCCCCGACGACGCCGGCCAATTGCGTATGCGCCCCGCTCTGTTCGGCTACCGGAGTTCGTGACCCGCTCGCCGAGATGGGGAATCCGCCGAAGAGACCGCCGGCCACGTTCGCGACACCGATCGCCTTCATTTCGGTACTGCCGTTCACGTCCTCGCCGTGTCGGGCGGCAAACGTGCGCGAGAGAACGCCGGTGTCGGCAAAGGCAATCAATGCGATACCGGCCGCCGGCCCGATCAGATGGCCGACGTCCCCCCAGGTGACTCCGCCGACAGAGGGGAGGGGAAGTCCTTCCGGCAATGCTCCCACCATGCCGATGTCATCGGTGAGACCGGCCGCAGCGGACAAAACTATTGCCGCGACAACGGCCACCAGCACGCCGGGCACAACAGGTACCCAGAGCCGGAAGGCGACTATGACAACGAGTGAACCGACACCTACGGCCGCAGCGAGGGGGTCGACATCGCCACCGATCAAGGCCTTTCCGATTTCACCGATCTCACCGAGGAGGCCGGACGCGTCGACGGAGAATCCGAGCAGCTTGGGAATCTGACCAACCACGACGACGAGTGCAATGGCGTTGAGGTAGCCGAGACGGATCGGTTTCGAGAGGAGTTCGGTCACGAAGCCGAGACGAAGGAATCCGCCGATCACGAGGATGAGTCCGACAAGAATGGCGAGAACACCGGCTAGTGCAAGCGCATTCTCCGAATCGCCGACTACAGCCAGCGGTATGACCGCGGCTGCAATCAGCGGTGCCAGCGACGAATCGGGTCCGAGTACAAGGATTTTCGACGGTCCGACTACCGCGTACGCGAGCAACGGCACGATGGTGGCGTACAGCCCGGCGTACGCAGGCAGCCCGGCGGCCTCGGCGTAGCCCATACCAGCGGGGATCAGAAGGGCCGTCAAGACGAGTCCGGCAGTGACATCTGTTCGCAACCACTCGCGGCGATACCCACGGGCAGTCGCGACGCCCGGTAGCCGACCTAGACTCTCCGCCCACATCATCCGTCGATTATCCCCCCGCAGTTGTCAGAAGTCTCGAACTATGCCCCATCGGTCGGCCGGGCTGCGAGAGATACCTGAATTGTGTTGTTTTCGAACCCTTTCCGAGTCTTGACGCGCTCGGCTGTACAGACGACCATTAATGAATGACTGGCGACGAAGAGTTGCTCCACGTCGAGCGGGTGATCACTCGCCTGATTTCCCGGTATCCGAATGTTCCTCCACCGGAGATCGAAAACAGAGTGCGAACAATTCACCAACGGTTTGCGGGCTGTCGGATACGTGACTTCGTGCCTCTCCTCGTCGAAAAGGCCGCCAGACACGAGATCTTGAACCGGATGATCGTGATTCCGATAGTGGATGAACGGTCCGCAGTCCTCAACCCTCTCGAACTGTAGCCGTAGCGGACGTCGTCGGCGCATACTGAAATGACCTTGGACCAGGGAGTTCTGGCCGCATGCAGAATTTCAGGCGCGGAACGTCAGCCTCCCGAACTCCTGATGTGTAAACCGAGTGCAGGGAGCGTTGACATGGAAGGCTTCTGGGAATTTTTCTGGTTCATCTTCGTCTGCTTTGCCTTTGTGGCGTACTTGAGCGTGTTGTTCTCGATCATCACCGACTTGTTCCGTGATCACGAGACTTCGGGCTGGGCCAAAGCGTTTTGGATGATATTCCTGTTCGTCATTCCATTCTTGTCCGCCATGATCTACGTGGTCGTCAAGAATGACGGAATGACTCGGCGGTCGATGGAGGCCGCTCAGCAGCACATCCACGCGCAGAGTGATTACATTCGAACCGTCGCCGGGAAATCTCCGACCCAGCAGATCGCCGACGCCAGAGAGCTTCTCGACTCCGGTGCGATCAACGAAGTGGAATTCCAGGCCATCAAGGCAAAGGCGCTGGCGTAGTTTTCGCATCTTCTGCCGCAGGCCTGGCGTCCTCGGTTTCGGCGTCGTCAGGCCTGGCGTCCTGCGTGGCGGCGCGTGCGGGACGGACCAGCACTTCGAGACCTACGAGTGCAACCAGCGCGATGATGACGATCCAACCCACGACCAATCCGGTGGGGTAGCGCCAGAAGAGCAGCAACAGTGCGGCGATGCCGATGATGGCGCAGCGCAGCGGAACACGAAGCTGATTGGCCCACCGCTCCACCAGATTCGGCGTACGGCCGCTTGAAGAATGCCGGACGAAGTCCAACGCCTGCCCGTAGCCTCGTCGAACGGCGATCGCCGAGGACGACCCACCGACGAGGTAGGCCCCGAGCCCTATCACCACGCCGAGGACCGCAACCGCTCGCAGGCTCGTGCGCAGTGGGACCAGAACTGTGTCGATCACGGCAGTCGCGGCGTCTGGCGAGAGGATATCGGTAGGCACACTGTCGAGGTAGATTGCGCGTCCGATGAGAATTCCGATCGCGAGAACCAGCATTCCCAACGCAATCGACAGGCCGACCAGGGACAGTGCGCGGAGCCTGCGACCTGTTGGCGCAACGGCGACAGCGGCTGCCGCGCACGCGATTCCGAACCACGGCAGCACCGCTGAGACCTTGTCGAGTGCCGAGACGGCTCGCTGAGCCTTCACCAGCTCGGGGGACTGGAAGAGAACAAATTCCTTGTCCACGGAGGGGATTTTGTCTGCGAAGGCGAAGCCGCGGTCGATCAAAGCTGTTTTGACCCTGTCGATGATCGTACTGAGCGAAATGCTGACTGTTCCGCTCTGATCGACTTCGACGGAGTTGGGGCCGTAATCTCCGGTCATGACCGAGACCAGTGCGTTGTGCGCCGATCGGTTCGCTTGAATCCACAAGTCCTCGAACTGTTGTGACCGAACGAGCGAGCCCACCGTGTCATGAACAAAGCTCTTTGCCTGACCGGCGATCACCGGTGCCAACCCCACCACGGCTTGATCCAGACGCGGCGCGTTGGCAGCAAGATTCGACACGTCGGTCAGTGCGGTGAGTGCCTCGGTGGTGAGCCCCTCGACGTCGACACGATCGAAGATCTCGTCGGTGATCTGATTCGTGATCTCGGCCTGAACGGCGGGATTCTCGCCAAGTGGCGCGACCGTACTGACATAGCGGTCCGTGTCGAGGATCTGACTTCGGACGAATCGGGTGGTTACCGACAAGACCGCGAGTAGTGCTACCAGCACCAGCAGGATTGTCACCGCGGTCCACCGCAGCCCGTGTCGAGGTGGTCGGGAGACTTGCTCGACGGTCGTTTCGCGGGCGCTGGGAGTCTGCTCGCGAAGAGTTGTTACTTCTTCGCGCAACCGGGCCAGTTCGGCACGTTCGTCCTCCTGGAGTGGGCCGTCGTTCGTGCCGTTTGCCATCATGTTCCTCTCCGGAGGGAAACTGCTGCCGCACAGATGAAAACGCTGAACCTGATGGTTGGAACCGAAGGCGTGGCCTCAGATCACGTCGGGATTCCATGTCGCGACAGCCCAGATGACGAATACGTCGAGCGCGATGATGGTGATCGACCACCACGGAGAGTGGGGTAGCCACAGGAAATTCGCTAGGACCGACAGCGAACAGAAGATTATCGCGCCTACCCGTGCCCACGTCGCGCCGGTGAAGAGCATGATTCCGACAGCGGTGACGAGCACACCGAGTACGAGGTGAATCCATCCCCAGGAGGTGAGGTCGAATTGGTACGTATATTCAGGGCCAACGACGGTCACATCGTCCTTGGATATCGCCGAGATGCCTTGGAGAATTTCGAGCACGCCGACGGTGACGAGAAGAACGGCTCCGCCCAGCGCGCTTCCTTTTGCCACACCTTGCTTTACCAGTGAATCCTCGGACATGAGCGCCCCTTGGTATCAAGTGCGAAATTGCCTGGCGTAACTCCGTATTGCGACTATTTACGGTGGTGAAGTATCCCGCCACGGGGCAAATCAAACATTGAGCGCTGGACATCCTCGCGATATTCGCTCGCCCACGAATTCGAGAGGATCTACCGTGACGGCATGGATGTGGAGGACGCAGGCATGACGCCGACGACTGCGCCGGTAACAATTCGGACGGATCGACTGGTGCTTCGTACCTACCGTCCCGGCGATCATCAGGATCTTCTCACCTTCTACGGGCGTAGCGACGTGTGCCGGTATTTGTTCAACGAACCCTGGAGCCCGGAAGATGCGCGAGAGGCAGTGCAGACCAGAATGTCTCGCCGCGACCTGGCAGCGGGCGCGGTGGCTCTCGTTGTCGAATACGAGGGCCGGGTTGTCGGAAGCGTGAGTGCCTGGCTAGTCGAAGAATCGGGTTGCACGGCCGAAACCGCGCACATGGCAGAAGTCGGGTGGGCATTCTCGCCCGAGTTCGGCGGTAGGGGATTCGCGATGGAAGCTGTGACCGCTCTGATCGACCTGGTATTCGCGACACCCCGATTGCGCCGCGTGGTCGCGCTAATGGATTCGAGAAACGAATCCTCGGCGCGACTCGCGCAGCGAATCGGTATGTGGCGAGAGGCACATTTTCGGCAGAATGCGTGGATCAAGAACGAGTGGACCGACACCGTGGTTTTCGCAATATTGCGCAGTGAGTGGCCTTCAGCTGCTTGATCGGACCGAGTGGGCTGCTACTTCGCGACCAGTTCGGTCAACTGAGGCACGAGCTGGTCGGTTGCCCACGGGACGCTCAGAACGCTGACGTACATGGTCGCGGCCGTCAGGCGATTGTCGGTGATCCACAAGTCTTTTCCGTTGGCGATAACCGGCCACCGTGCGAATAGAGTGTTGGCCAATGTGCTGTCGACTTCCGACTGATCGCTTGCCCAGCCGAGATAAACGTCGGTGTTGATCGTGTCCAGCTTCTCCATGCTGATGCCGAACAAGAACGAGTCGCCGGCGAAGTTCTTGGCGCCGTTCACCACGTCGGGAGCGACTGTGAGCCCGAGGTTTTCGACAAACTTGACGCGCGGATCGTCCGGGCCGTAGATGGCGGTTTCGGTTTCACCTTCGCGGATGTAGGACCCGAAGGCAAAGGTGACTCCGTTGAATTCGGGATGGCTCGCCTTCGACTCCTGGACCGTTTCCTCAACCGACTTGATCAGCTCCGCGGTCTGAGCGGGACGTCCGAGGGCCTTGCCGACATCGGTGGCGAGGTTTTGCCACGAGCTCGGCTGGTACGGCTTGGTGTCGTAGGGGAGGGTTGGGGCGATCGAGCTCAGCCGCTGGTAATCCTGCTCGGAGAAGCCCGAGTAGGGGGCAAGAATCAGATCGGGCGCGGCATTGAGAATCTGTTCGAACAGAAGCTCACCGCTGTCGGAGTAGTACGGCGCGGGGGTGGGCAGCGTCTGGCCTGATTTTTCGAGTTCGGCCCGGGTCCACGGCAGGAACCCGTCGGCGTCGCCGGCCCACGAGTCCTTCTGCATCGCGATCGGGGTTACGCCGAGGGCTATGACGGTGTCCGCCCCTGCGGAATCGAGGGTGAGGATCCGTGTCGGTTCCTTGTCGATGGTGGTCTCGCCGAATGCGTGCTTGATCGAGACGGGAAATGCGCCGTCCTCGACGGCGGATGCCGACGAACTATTTTCCTGGGCGTCCGATGACGACTGTGTGCAGGCGGCCAGAGGCAGTGCTGCCGCCAGCATCAGCGCAACAACGATTCGCCGCCTCCGCTGGGGACGAATTCTCTGACGGGCAGATCTGAACACGCGAAACTCCTCGGGATTGATCGGGGAAGTGCTTGCACGACTCATCGCAGGGTGCATATGAGAGCAGGCTTACCTAAGCGAATGTAAGGCGCGTTCGTGTAGCGAAGGGGCCAGCAGATGTCGACAACAGGTCAGGCTCGGGTCAATTGACGGCGGCGAGGGCATTGCCGGGGGTGTAGCCGACCGTCTTGCGAAAAGCAGCGATGAAGGAACTCGACGTCCCGTAACCGACTCGACGGCTCACGGCGTTCACACTCATCCCGGTCCCGAGCATCCCGAGGGCCGTGCTCATGCGAACCAGAGTGCGCCACTGCGCAAAACTCAGGGCGAGTTCCGCGGCAAAAATCCGGGTGACCGTGCGTCGGCTGAGGTTGAGCACGTGCGCCCACTGATCGAGTGATCGATCGTCGGCGGGATCCGACAACACTTTGTCGACGAGTATCCGTAGCCGCGGATCGCGGGGGATCGGCACGTCGAAATGCGGGGCAGATGCGGGAGTGAGGAGATCGACGCAGACCTGCTGTGCCCGAAGGCGTTGTTCTGCAGGCATTCCGGTGTGCGCGAGGTGGATGAGCAGTACCCGGGCCGCTTCGCTCAGCGTCACGATGCACGGTTCGTTCCAGGCGGGAGTCCACAATTCGGGGGTGAAGAGGGTGGCACGGAATGCGACGTGGGGATTGGCCTGACCTTCGTGGAGGACTCCGCGAGGGATCCACAGGCCGACGCCGGGCGTGACGGTCCAGAGTTGATTGTCGATGATCATGTTGACGACGCCGCGGTCGGACCAGATCAGTTCGTGCTCGGCATGCGCGTGCTGTGGCCACTGGGTGATGTGGTCGGTCTCGACGATGTGCGTCGTCAGTTGAAATGGCGCCGGGACGGCACGCGCCATCGGAGTGTGGCGGTCGGGTTCCCGCACGTGGGGACGGTCGTCCAGGTGTGGACCGTCGTCGATTTCGCGAAGGGCAGGGATCAGCACCGCGGACTACCTCCAGAGCAAAGTTAGGTAAACCTTACACTGAAATGTGCTGGGCTCAGTGACCCGCTCCGAGTTCGATGAGAAGCACGCCTACGGCGATGAGACCGATCCCCACGATCATGAGTTTGGTCAGTGGTTCGTGAAAGAGAATGCGGGATGCGATTGCCGTCAGCGCCACCCCGCATGCGGTCCAGATGCCGTACGCGACGCCTATGGTGAGGCCCGCGTCGAGTGCGAGTGTGAGGAAGGCGAAAGCGGCGAGATACCCCACGGTGACAACTGCGACCCAACGCTTGTCGCTGCCGTCCTGCGACGCCATCCTCAGCGACAGTGTTGCGGTGACCTCGGAAACAATTGCAGCGATGAGAAACATGAACGTCATGCTGGGTCCGCCGGTCCGCTGTCGGCAGCTGCCTGAGAGCCGAGTTCGACGCACAGCACTCCGCCAATGACCAGGGCAATGCCGACGCCCATCATGGCTGTCAGAGGATCCCCGAATAGGAAAGTCGCGAACACCGCGGTCAGGACAACTCCGGTTGCGCCCCAGATTCCGTATGCAACACCGAGTCCCATGCCCTCCCGCAGGACAAAAGACAAGGCGGTGAACGCCGCCAGATACCCAGCGACGACCACGACGTACCAGGCGGGGTGATCGAGGGCCGCACGCAACGACAGAGTCGCAGACACCTCGGTCAGGATCGCGGTGATCAACAGCAGCCATTTCTTCACGAGTCGGATTCTGTCAGGCTCCGCGGATTCCGGTCGCGCACTACTGTTGAGTCATGACGTGCGTGCTGCTCGGCGGAATCCGCGACGGTGACATCCACCACGACGCGTCGGGCGGCGAAGTAGCCGCGACGCCGATTCTCGACTGGGGCAACGACGCCGTGGCCCGCCTCTACGACGACATTGCGGGAGGTGCAATCCGGTCGGCACAGGAGTTCCTGGTGTCGGGGCATCGCAGGGTCGGCGAAAGGATTCGGCCGGTGTACGGGCTCGACGACCGGCAACCCGTTTCGGTGACATTGAGTCGAGGACGCGGATCGTGCAGTCAGAGACTTGCCGTCGTCGAAGCGTTGGCTCGCCGCCGAGGTATCGCCACCCGAGTCCGCGGTCTCGTGCTTCGTGGGGAGTTCTGGTATCCGAGGTTTCGGCATCTACATGCGGTAATTCCGAAGTCAGTGCTGCTCGCGTGGCCGGAATTTCTGGTCGACGGACACTGGCAGGACATCTCCGAGATCGTTTCACCTGCGGCGGTCTCAGCGGTGGAACCATTCACGAACACCGGCGAGGAAACACTGTTCGACGCGATCGGACGCGCTCCGATCAGTTGGGGCAGATCGGGTTCGTGCGATTGCTTGGACTTCTCCGAATTCGTCGAACGTGATCTGGGCACCTTCGAATCTCGCGACAATCTCTTCGAGGAATTCGGACAGACGATGTCGACCCCCGTCCGGGTTCTCGTCGATCCTGTTTTCCGGAACTGGAGTGCATCCGGCTGACGCGCGACGCGAGGTCTAGGCTGTTCTGCATGTCTGTGCGTACCCCATTGGTCCCTGGAACCGTCTCTCCTGTCCTCGCTGTGCCCTCGAAGATCGAGCGGCCCGAGTACGCGTGGAAGCCGACCGCCAAAGAGGGCAACGAGCCCTGGGTTCAGACGCCGGAGACGATCGAGGCGATGCGCATCGCCAGCAAGATCGCTGCAGGCGCGCTGCAGGAAGCCGGCAAGGCTGTCGCTCCCGGTACCACGACCGACGAGCTCGACCGCATCGCACACGAGTTCATGCTCGACCACGGCGCATACCCGTCGACGTTGGGCTACAAGAGCTTTCCCAAGTCGTGCTGCACGTCTCTCAACGAGGTGATCTGCCACGGAATCCCCGACTCGACCGTGATCCAGGACGGCGACATCGTCAACATCGACGTCACCGCGTACATCAACGGGGTGCACGGCGACACCAATGCGACGTTCCTCGCCGGTGACGTGTCCGAAGAGAACCGCTTGCTCGTCGAGCGCACACACGAGGCAACGATGCGGGCCATCAAAGCCGTCAAGCCCGGCCGCGCGCTCAACGTGATCGGACGTGTCATCGAGTCCTACGCCCATCGGTTCGGGTACGGCGTCGTCCGTGACTTCACCGGACACGGAATCGGTGAGACCTTCCACAACGGCCTCGTGATCCTGCACTACGACGAGCCCGCGGTAGAGACGATCATCGAACCGGGCATGGTCTTCACGATCGAACCGATGATCAACCTCGGTGGTATCGACTACGAGATCTGGGAGGACGGCTGGACCGTCGTCACCAAGGACCGTAAGTGGACGGCACAGTTCGAGCACACCCTGGTGGTCACCGAGACCGGTGCAGAGATTCTCACCCTGCCTTGAGTTCGGAGATGCATGGCGCTCTGCTGGTAGCGGGCACCACGTCCGACGCGGGCAAGAGCGTTCTCGTAGCCGGACTGTGCCGCATGCTGGCGCGTCGAGGCGTCCGAGTTGCGCCGTTCAAGGCGCAGAACATGTCGAACAATTCCGTCGTCACGCTCGACGGCGGAGAGATCGGCCGTGCGCAGGCCCTTCAAGCACGGGCGTGCGGGCTCGAACCGAGTGTTCGATTCAACCCGGTGTTACTCAAGCCGGGCAGTGACCGGACGTCGCAACTTGTCGTTCGGGGCAAGGCGACGACCACGGTGGGTGCTCGCGACTACATGCAGCATCGCCAGTGGCTTCGAGGAGTCGTGGCCGAGGATCTCGAATCGCTTCGATCCGAGTTCGACGTCGTGATCTGCGAAGGCGCCGGTTCACCGGCCGAAATCAACTTACGCGCAACGGATCTTGCCAACATGGGGTTGGCAGAGGCTGCACGGATTCCGGTCATCGTCGTCGGTGACATCGATCGCGGTGGGGTCCTGGCCCATCTTTTCGGCACCGTGGCGGTGCTCTCGCCGAGCGACCAGTCGTTGATCGCCGGGTTCGTGATCAACAAATTCCGTGGCGACGTTGCCCTGTTGGAACCCGGCCTCGAGCAACTGCACAGCCTCACCGGCCGGCCGACGCTCGGCGTGATTCCCTTTGCCGACGACCTCTGGCTCGACGCCGAAGACTCGTTGGGGGTGACCGGGAATGCTCCGGTCGGCCGACCGCGTCCGCCTCTGGGGGATCGGTGGTTGAGCGTCGCCGCGATCAGGCTGCCGCGGATCTCCAATTCGACGGATGTCGAGGCCCTGGCATGTGAACCGGGCGTTGCGGTTTCGTGGATCACCGACGCGGCGCGTATTCGCGACGCGGACCTCGTGGTGATTCCAGGGAGCAAGTCCACTGTCAGTGATCTCGAGTGGTTGCGCAGTACCGGCCTGGCCGACGAAATCATCGCTCGCGCAGGTCGCGGGCAGGCAGTGCTGGGAATCTGCGGTGGCTATCAGATGCTGGGCAAGTCCATCGTCGACGACGTCGAATCGGGATCGGGTACCACGGCGGGACTCGGACTGCTGGACCTCGAGATCGAGTTCGCGCCCAACAAGGTGTTGGCGCAGGTGACCGGTACGGCAGACGGGATCTCTGTGTCCGGGTACGAGATTCATCACGGCCGGGTAGTCCGCAACGGCGACCGTCCACTGCTGGAGGGTTCCGAAGGCGCACCGGAAGGCAGCGTGCGAGGGTCTGTTCGAGGGACCCACTGGCACGGACTCCTGGAAAGTGACGACTTTCGGCGCAGACTGCTGCGGGAGATCGAGGTTGCCGGTTTTGTTGTTGCCCCCGACACTTCGGTTGCCGATGTCCGAGAGCAGCAACTCGACCTCCTTGCCGACCTTGTGGAACAGCATCTCGACCAGGATCTGCTCGAGAAACTGATCAACGGCGGGGCGCCGCGTGGGCTCCCCGGCATTGCCTCCGCACTCGAAGACTGAGAGCGCTCCCGCAGTCGTCTGCGTGGACGCGGTAGAATAGCCAGGCCTCACTCCCGCGACGGCTCCCTAGTAGGAGTGTGCGCGGTGACAGATCAATTCGACGGCTTGCTGACCGACTTCAGTGACGAGGTGCTGGTCGACGCGGCAATACTCGGCGATCACGCAGCCTTCGATGTCATCGTTCGCCGACACGGCCCGCACTTGTATCGATTTGCCCGTCGACTGCTCGCGAGCGAGAGTGACGTCGACGACATCGTCCAGGAAACCTGCGTTGCCGCGTGGCGCCAACTTCCGGGGTTTCAGCGGCGCTCGAGCATCAAGACCTGGTTGTTCGCGATCTGTTCCCGCAAGATCTCGGATTTCTATCGAAAAGTCGGCTCGTGCGCCGCTGACGTGGACGAACTCCGGGAAGGAGCTGATCCCCGATTGCGCGATCCGAGCGAAGAAGTTTGTGGCACAGCATTTCTCGACGCCTTGGAATCCGAACTCGATCGCCTGCCCCTGCACCAGCGCGCCGCCTGGGTCCTGCGGGAAGTCGAGGGGATGACGTATCCGCAGATTGCGATTGTCCTGGAACTGAGCCCGGACGCGGTTCGCGGCCAACACACTCGGGCGAGAAGAAATCTCGGCGCCGCACTCCACCGATGGCGATGACAGCTCGCCGGTGTGCCGGGTTTTGTCGCCGAACTCACTCTCCTTCCTGCCCTCGAAACTGGAAGAATGCTTCGTCGTGGATACCGCTTTCGACCCCAGAGGCTTCGACCCGAGAACCGAGGATTCGGTCCCGTCGGTGATGCCGGACGACGCGACGGCAGCCGGCGCTGACGTCGCCGTCGAGGCTGCGGAAACTCGACTGACCGCAAGCGCGGTCCGGGAGTTGCTGGCAGCGCTCGGGGGAAGTATCAGCGACGAGGACGAACTCGTGATCCTGCTCCAGCGCGCCGTCGAAATCGCGAACGACGCCATCGACGGGGCCGACAGCATCGGGGTCACGATCGATCTGGCGGGACAGACCTACACCGCCGTTCACACCGATTCGCGGACTCTGCGCGTCGACATCGAGCAGTACGACGCCGGGGACGGACCGTGTCTGCACGCAGCCCGAACTGGTGAAACCGTTGTCGTCGACGCCGAGAGAAGTACGGAACGCTGGCCACGGTTCGCGGCGGCGGCGAAGGACGAAGGGATCAAGTCCTTTCTCGCGGCGCCGCTCTTCACGCCGGATCAGCGTCTGGGTTCGTTCAACCTGTACGGACGCGCTCCAGCGGCCTTCGACAGCGTCGACGCGGACGTCATGGAGATTCTCACGACAACAGTCTCACGCGCGATCGGCGACTTCTCTCGCTTCAAATCTGCCAGGGCGGTGGCTGATGCCTTGCAACGCGCGCTCGAGACCCGGGCGCCGATAGAACAGGCCAAAGGCATGCTGATGGCCATCCATCGGATCGACGCCGACACCGCATTTCACATGCTGCGCAAGCAGTCTCAGACTACGAACACCAGATTGCGCGACGTGGCAGCCGAGATCGTCGAGACGTATTCCGCGCCGCCAACCGCGGTCTAGTTCGACGGAGACCGACGTACAGCCTCGAGCGCGACGACCACGCTCGCGGCGACAACCACGTGCATCAGCGCGAGCATGACCGTGCTGGCGGCGTCGAAGTCCGCGGCGATCGTCAGAGCGATGGTGCCGAGCGCACAAACTGCACCCACGACCTGAGCTACGCGGATGATTGGCTCCCACTTCAGTGAGATCAACATTGCGAGCGACAAACCGACCAGCAGCGGCACCACCGTCAGAGTGATGACACCGCCGGGCGCGACGCTCGCCAGCTTTCCCTGATCTGTCATCTCGAACGATCCGCCCAACGCCAGGCCGATCAACCACAGGATCAGGTTGACGACGAGGGCGATGACGGTGGCGCCGAGTACGGCACGCGGCTTGGTGAGGTGGGGGTTGTGTGCGGTTGACGCGATTGCGGACATGTCGTTTCTCCCGGTTCGATGCCATGGTCTTGTGATGGTGTGGTGATGTAGACCTTCGGACCCGGAGAAACTCATCGCCGGGCAGTTACCGCGGATCGGCGATGGGCACGGCGGTGCCCGTGACCGCGATGCCGCCGCCTGCCGGGATGTCGACCGCGAGAACACTGGGACGCCCGACGTGTCGGCCCTGCAAGATGGTGATCCGGCGAGGAGTGGCCGCCGGGTCGAGTTCGCGCAGGTAACCGCCGGTCGATGCAGCAGCAGAGCCCGTTGCCGGATCCTCGGTGATTGCTCCCACAGGAAAGAGATTGCGGGCTTCGAAAGTGGAGTCGTCCAGTGGATGCAGGATCGTCACCGTGCCGGCCCATCCCTGCGCGTCCATCAGAGTTCGCATTGCGGGTGGATCGAAGGTGAACTCGTCGAACGTCCCCTGATCACGAAGTACGACGACGGGGTGCGTGTTGCCGGCGTACGAGAGCATGGCGGGATACCGCTGGTCCAGTGCAGACGAATCGACGCCGATCAGCCCGAGCAGTGCCGTCAACACAGCATGATCGATCGGCGAGACCGACGGTTCGACGCTGGTGAAGGTCGCGGTGGATCGCCCGTCTTCGTCAGTCGCCGTGTCGATGGATACCGGTCCGATCGGTGTTTCGAAAGTGAAGGTTCCGCTGCCGTCGCGCTCGGTGAGTGCTACGGCTGTCGCGATGGTGGCATGACCGCAGAACGGTACTTCGGCGATGGGGGAGAAGTAGCGGATCCGGCTGTGGCGCGGGTTGTCTCCGAGTTCCGGTTCGATGAGAAATGCCGTCTCCGCATACCCGATTTCGGCTGCAACAGATTGTAATTCGGAGTCGTCGAGCCCACGGGCGTCGAGCAGCACGCCGGCCGGATTACCGCCGGCCGGATCCGAACTGAACGCAGTCAGCCGGAGGATGTCGCGAGAATTTGCCATGTCGACCATCTTTGTCCGCCGCCATCGATCGGGGGAAGAGCAGTCATGCGATTGCGGTCCGCAATCTTCGAACTGGACTGCCTCGGAACAAACCGGCCGCACGGCGTCGTTGGTGCAGTTATGAGCAATGACACAGGCACTGACGACGCGTTGTTCGCACTCGTGGCCGAGGGAAAACAAGGTGTGCTGGCAACCGTCAAGCGTGACGGCCGTCCACAGTTGTCCAACATCATTTACCGCTGGGATGCCGAGTCGAAGACGGCTTCCGTGTCCATCACTGCCGATCGCGCCAAGAGCCGTAATGCCCTGCGTGATCCGCGGGTTTCCCTCCATGTCAGCGCGCCCGACTTCTGGAGCTACGCCGTGATCGAAGGACTTGCCGTGGTGACACCCGCAGCGGCCGATCCTCACGACGAAGTGTCTGACGCACTGGTCGAGCTCTACCGGGACATCAGCGGTCAGGAGCATCCCGATTGGGAGGAGTACCGCGAAGCGATGGTGGCAGAGCGTCGACAGATTCTCACGGTACGGGCTGATCACGTCTACGGAATGACGCGGCTCCCGAAGCCGTCCGGCACCTAGCCTGCCCTTCACCTGAGTTCGCCCCACCCCCCAACCCCGAGCGAACGGTACGTTCGTCGCCTCAGATGCGCCGAAAGCCACTTTCGCTCAGTGGGGAGGCGGTGCAGAGCGAACAAATCGGACTCGCAGGCGGTGGTGAGAATGTATGAGTGGTCATACTTCTGTCGACTCCAGGGCCCTCGACAGTGTGGATCGCGTACCGTTTCCAGACATGGAATTGACTCGAGTGGCGGTGGGCAGTGGTTCGTGCACCGTTCGGATCGACGGGCCGGTCAGCAAGCACGCGGTACTCCTGCTCCCTGGCAAAGGCGACCCCGTCGACTTGTACGACGATGTGTGTGAGCGACTGCATCATTCGGATCTGCGGACCGTCGCGGTGGAATCGATCGAGAATCTCGACGAGACATCAGCAGTGGTACTTCTGGACGAGTTGAACATCGCCTGGGTGAACCTGGTCGGTCACCGGGAGGGAGCCGATCTCGCCTGGCTGTTGGCGGCACGGCAGTTCGGCCGCTTCGCGAGTCTGATCGCGGTGGACCGCGGACATCCGTCGGCGAGCGATATTGCCGGCGTACCGCCGGTCGAAGTGCCGACCACCATCGTCGTGGGCAGTGGAGGTCGGGCCATTGCCGACGCCAGCGGTCGTTTCGTGTACTCCGATTTCCGCGTGACGGAACTTCCGGGTGTCGACGACGTCGTGAAGTCTGCACCGGCCGAACTCGCAACCGAGATCGTGCTGCGTACCAGCCCCTGGTGAAACACTGACCTATGGAAAGGCGGGCACTCCCATCGCGCGGAGTGCCCGCCTTTTCGGCGTCGTACGGGTTGCGGGGGCTCAGATGTCGAGGCCGAGCAGCGCGTTCTCGACTACTTCGGCCAGGGCCGGGTGGATCCAGTACTGACCGCGCGCCATGTCCTGAGCCGACAAACCGAAGCTCATCGCCTGGATGAGCGGTTGGATCACCGTCGGGGCCTGCGTGCCCATGACGTGGGCACCGAGAATGCGTCCGGTGCCGCGCTCGGCGATCACCTTGCAGACACCCTCCTGATCCTCCATCGCCCACCCGTACGCCACGTCTCCGTATGCCTGCACCTTGACGGCGATGTCGAGTCCGGCGTCGCGGGCCTGCTTCTCCGTCATGCCGACATCGGCGATCTGCGGGTCGGTGAACACTGCGGCGGGTACGAAGCGGTGGTCGGTGCTACGAAGTCCGGACGTGTCTTTCCACGCATCCTGAAGCAGGTTGTGCTGAACGACTCGCGCTTCGTGATTGGCGACGTGCTTGAGTTGGTACGGCGACGAGACGTCACCGAGCGCGAAGACGCCCTCTGCGGTGGTGCGCTGGTATTCGTCGACCACGATCGAGCCCTTGTCGTCGAGCTCGACGCCGGCCTTGTCGAGATCGAGTAGATCGCCGTTGGGCTGGCGGCCCACCGCGACGAGGAGGACGTCACCGGAAACGACTGTGCCGTTTGCCAGTTCGACGGCGATGTTGTCGCCGTCGCCGCGCACCGACGTGAGGGGGGAGCCCAGATGGACGTCCCACTTCTGTTCGGCCAACTCGGTGAAGCGCTCGGAGATCTCGTCGTCGAGGTGCCGCAGCAGTCTCTGGCTGCGACCGATGATCGACACGCGTGAACCCAACGCGGAGAACACGTGTGCGAACTCGGTGGCAATGAATCCGGAGCCGACGATCACGAGGTGCTCGGGAAGTTCGGGCAGTCGCATGATGTCTTCGTTGGTGTAGTACTTCACACCACTCGACGCGATCTCTTCCGGGATGATCGGACGCGAACCGGCGGCGATGACCACCTGGTCAGCGGTGATCGTCTCGCCGGTTCCGGTGTCGATCGTCTTGTCGCCGGTGAACGTGGCGTGGCCGCGGTAGACGGTGGTGTTGGGACTGTCTTCGCTGCGGTACCGCTCACCACCTGCGGAAATGGGATCGATGCGGCCGAAGACGCGCTTGACGATGTCGGACCAACGGACGCCGTTGAGCGTGGCGTCGACGCCGTACTTCTCGGCAGTGGTGATGGTGCGTGCCACCTCGGCGGCGTAGACGAACATCTTGGTCGGGATACACCCGACATTGAGACACGTTCCGCCGAAGGTGCCCTCTTCGAGGATTGCGATCTTCTTGCCGTCGAACCGCTCGTCGGGCAGCGAGTTTCCGGATCCGCTGCCGATGATTGCAAGGTCGTAGTGCGTCACTGCGCGATCTCCTGTGTGTTGCTTGCTGTGCTTGCCGAACTTTCTGCGGCCGGGGTGAGGTGGCCGTCGAGCCACTCCAACCACAGGTCGAGTTCGGAAAAGGCTGTGGCCAAGGGCTTCTCGGTCGAAAGGAACACGTCGTGACGGGCGCCGTCGATCGGGACGATGCTGGTTCGATCGCCGAGGCAACCGGCCCAACGTGCGATCTGCTTGACGTCGAGCACGGAATCGGCGAGGTCGACGCTCGGGTTGTACGCCTTCGCGAACTGCGACTTCTTCGAGCGCAGAATCAGCGCAGGCACTCCGATGTCGAGGCCGCGGTGCAGTTTTGCGTGACCCGCTCGGACGGCCCGCATCCAGCCGAAGGTGACGGGGCAGCCGGCCAGTGGCTTCCAGTCGAGGTTGTAATCCCAGACTCCGTTGGCCGAAACATGAAGACTGGAACCGTAAGTCGGTAGCCCGGTGCCGGGGATCACGGTCTTTGCCGAGACCCGACCGAGGGCGTCGATAGCGGTGGTGCCGACGTTGCGAACGACCGAAGGTCCCTGAAGGTCGAACCACGGGCTGTTGAGTACCAGCCCGCAGATTCCGGCGCCAGCGCTGCCACCGGGCTTGCGCTGCAAGCGGTTCAGCCACAGCGGAACGATCAGACCACCAGTGGAGTGCGCCATCGGCAGCACCTCGCTGCCGTCGGTCTCGTTGCCGACGATGCGCAGCGCCTCGTTCAGTTCGGCGTCGTAGAGCGCGAGGTCGGAGACGTAGTGCGCTGTGTGTCCCGGCTTGAGGGACCGGCCGCACTTACGCAGGTCGAGTGCAAAGAAGGCGTAGCCCTGCTCGGCAAAGTGCTCGGCAAGGTGCTTCTGGAAGAAGTAATCGGTGAAACCGTGCACGTACAAAACGGCACGGTGTGTCTTCACCGCCTCCTTCTGTGGTTGGTAGCGGACCAGTGTTGCGTCCACCTCGCCTTCGCCGTCCGGATCCGTTCCGAGCGGGATCGTCAGCTGCTGATATCCGTCACCGAGGACGTCTGGAACCCAAGTAGTCACAAATCACAATCTAATGGTCGTTTCGAGTCCGCGTTGTAGAGCACAATTGGGGGTGGTGAACCGCGCGTGTACGCACGGGTAACCTATTCGGCGTAACACAGCAGGCGGATGCGCGCACGGCTAATGACAAGGAAGTCGATTCTCCAGTGTCGAATCAGAACGCGGTAGAGACGAAGACGGATGTAGTGCTCGTGGGCGCAGGCATCATGAGTGCCACGCTGGGCGCATTGCTGCGCCAGCTGCAGCCCGATTGGTCGATCTCGACCTTCGAGCGGCTCGATGCCGTCGCAGCCGAGAGCAGCGACCCCTGGAACAACGCGGGAACCGGTCACTCCGCCCTGTGTGAGCTCAATTACACCCCGGAGAACTCGGACGGCACGGTCGACATCAAGAAGGCCGTCAACGTCAACGAGCAGTTCCAGGTGTCTCGCCAGTTCTGGGCACACGCGGTCGAGCAGGGCGTCCTGACTCAGCCCAAGGAATTCATCAACCCCATCGCACATGTGAGCTTCGTTCACGGTGAGGCCAACGCCAAGTACCTGCGTGCTCGCTACGACGCACTTGCCGGCCACACGCTCTTCCGCGGTATGGAGTACATCGACGATCCGGCCGAGTTCAGCGAGCGTCTGCCGCTGATGGCCAAGGGACGCGACTTCTCCGATCCCATCGCGCTGAACTGGAGCCAGGACGGCACCGACGTCGATTTCGGAGCGCTCACCAAGCAGCTCATCGGCTACATCGGTAAGACCGGCGGCAAGATGTACTTCGGCCACGAGGTCACCAACCTGACCCAGAATTCGGACAAGTCCTGGACCGTCAAGGTCACCAACCGTCGTACCGGTGAAAAGCGCACCGTGCGCTCGCGCTTCGTGTTCGTCGGTGCCGGTGGCGGCGCCCTGCACCTGCTGCAGAAGTCGGGCATCAAGGAAGCCAAGGGCTTCGGCGGCTTCCCGGTCAGCGGCGCTTTCCTGCGCTGCACCAACCCCGAACTCATCGACCAGCACAGCGCCAAGGTCTACGGCAAGGCTGCTGTCGGCGCCCCGCCCATGTCGGTGCCGCACCTCGACACCCGCGTCATCGGCAACAAGCCGGGACTGCTGTTCGGCCCCTACGCCGGATGGTCGCCGAAGTTCCTCAAGCAGGGTCGCGTCACTGACTTGCCCGGCTCGGTCAAGCCCAACAACATCCTCTCGATGCTCGGCGTCGGTGTCAGCGAGCTCGGCCTGGTCAAGTACCTGGTCAGCGAACTCGCCAAGAACGAAGCCGGGCGTATCTGGGATCTGCGTGAATTCGCGCCCAAGGCGCAGGCCCAGGACTGGGAACTCATCACCGCCGGCCAGCGCGTCCAGGTGATCCGCCGGGCCAAGGGCAAGGGTGGTGTTCTCGAATTCGGCACCGCTGTGGTCGCCGCTGAGGACGGTTCCATCGCCGGTCTGCTCGGTGCTTCGCCCGGTGCGTCGACGGCCGTCCCGGCGATGCTGGACGTCCTCGAGCGCTGCTTCCCGACCGAGTTCCAGGGTTGGAAGGGCAAGCTTCGTGAGATGGTCCCGTCCATCGGCGTCAAGCTCACCGACAACGAAGGCCTGTTCAACCAGGTGTGGGATTGGTCCTCGAAGGTCCTCGAGCTCGATTCCGCCGGCGTTTCCGAATCCGTTCCGGTCGCGGATACCGCCGCGACTGTGTGATAGTCCAACCCATGACGGCAACAGCAGCTTTGAAGCGTTCATGGGCACTCGATCTCGACAACAAGACGTTCTACGAGTTGTTGAAGCTTCGAGTGGAGGTCTTTGTCGTCGAGCAGGCCTGCCCGTATCCCGAGTTGGATGGGCGGGACCTGCTGACGGAAACACGCCACTTCTGGCTCGAACAGGACGGCCAAGTGGTGTGCACGCTCCGTCTGCTCGAAGAGCACGACGACGGAAACAAGAGCTTCCGAATCGGGCGTCTCTGCACCTCGCGTCAGGCTCGTGGACAGGGTCACACGACCCGCCTCCTGCAGGCCGCACTGGCCGAGGTCGGTGAAGCGCCGTGCCGGATCAATGCGCAGACCTACCTGGTCGAGATGTACGCCAAGCACGGATTCAAGGCTGACGGCGAAGAGTTCATCGAAGACGGCATCCCGCACACCCCGATGCGTCGTGGTGGGGGAGAGCCATTCGTGGCTGTCAGCTAGTTTGTTCGAGATTTGACCCTGGTCGGCTCATGGGAAAGTGAGCCGACTAGGGTTTTTTCGATACCGAATGTTCGCGGGGAAGTCCTGTTCGATTCAGGCGCGGTCCCGCCACTGTGAAAGATCTCTCCTCTACCGATCGTCCGGGAGATCTCAGCCAGGTTGCCGCGGCATTCGAGTGCAGCCAAATTCTCGGCGAGGAAACCGAGAGGTGGAGGGATATCGACGTGCGAAGTGAAGAAGATCGACCAGTGGCGGGCTTCCCGTTCAGTGCTGTGGTCGGCCAGGATCAATTGCGATTGGCGCTGATCCTGTGTGCGGTACATCCGGGGATCGGTGGAGTTCTGGTCCGCGGTGAGAAGGGAACTGCCAAGTCGACGGTCGTGCGCGCGCTGACTGCGCTGCTGCCCGCAGTCGACGACGCCGGAACGACGCGACCGGCCCGCTTGGTGGAACTGCCTGTCGGCGCCACCGAAGACCGGGTGATCGGTTCGATCGACTTGGAGAAGGTCCTCCGCGACGGGGAACGCGCTTTCCAACCTGGACTTCTCGCGGCCGCTCACCAGGGCGTTCTGTACGTCGACGAGGTGAATCTGCTTCACGACCACCTGGTCGACGTGCTTCTCGACGCCGCGGCGATGGGCCGGGTTCACATCGAGCGTGACGGCATCTCCCATTCGCATCCGGCCAAGTTCGTACTCGTCGGCACGATGAATCCCGAAGAGGGAGAACTGCGTCCACAGTTGTTGGACCGTTTCGGTCTGGCGGTCGATGTCGCAGCTTCTCGCGACGTCGACGTTCGCATGGAAGTGGTGCGTCGCCGCCTCGACTACGAGCGCGACCCCGAGGCGTTTGTCGCTCGGTACGAATCAGCCGATCAAGAGTTGGCAGCCGAAATCCTCACGGCGCGTGAGAAACTGGACTCCGTTGAGTTGAGCAATCGGGAGCTTCGCCGTATCGCCTCACTGTGTGCGTCGTTCGACGTCGACGGAATGCGCGCTGACTTGGTGCTCGCGCGCACCGCGACCGCCCACGCCGCGTGGCGAGGCGACAGTGAGGTCACTGCGGAGGACGTGCGAGTGGCGGCAGAACTGACGCTGCCGCATCGCCGCCGCCGTGACCCGTTCGACGAGCCCGGCTTGGATCAGCAGCAGTTGGACGATGCACTCGAGCAGGCTGATCAGGATGCCCAGTCGCAGGTCGAGGACGACGCGCGTGACGGGGAGCCCGAACCTCCCGAGAATCCCGACGGTCGTGGCCCCGAAGATGGCGGCTCCGGTGATGGGGGACCAGGCGATGAGGGTCCGGACGATGACGGCCCTGAAGACCCTGACGGACCAGGTGGGGGAGTGCGCGCCACTGATCGACCCTCGGCTCCGCCTGCCGGCGAGTTCAAGGCCAAGCTCCTCGAGGTTCCTGGCGTCGGCGAAGGTGCACCGGGACGCCGCTCGCGATCCATGTCGTCCCGCGGACGGGTCGTGCGATCCACCCGGGAGCGTGGTCACGGGTTGCATTTGACGAGCACGGTCTTCGCCGCAGCCGAGTCCCAAGTTGCGCGCGGTCGTACTACGGGGCGGCTGCGACTGGCACCGGATGATCTTCGCGGCGCGATTCGTGAAGGGCGAGAAGGCAATCTGATCGTCTTTGTTGTCGACGCCTCGGGGTCGATGGCAGCACGCGATCGGCTCTCCGCGGTCACCGGTGCCGTCGTCTCGCTGCTCCGCGACGCCTACCAGCGCCGCGACAAGGTCGCCGTCATCACTGTTCGCGGCCGCGAAGCGGAGCTCGTACTGCCGCCGACGTCTTCGGTGGACATCGCCGTTCGCCGTCTGCAGTCCATGCGTACCGGCGGCAAATCCCCACTCGCAGAAGGATTCCTGCGTGCCCGCGAGGTGGTTCTGCGTGAGCGCCTTCGTGACCCACAGCGCCGCGCCCTCGTCGTCACGCTCACCGACGGCCGAGCTACCGGTGGCAAGGACGCGCTGCATCGCGCCCGCGTCGCCGCGCATCTTCTTGCCGATGCGTCCGTCGCGTCCATCGTCGTCGACTGCGAGACCGGCCTCGTTCGTCTGGGGTTGGCGGCCGAGTTGGCCCGAGAACTACGTGGCGGTTACGTCCGCCTAGCCGAATTGTCAGCGCAGCAGGTCGCGGGTGTCGTCCGCGCCGCAGCCTAGATCCCAGCTCAGGAGTTCACGATGCCCAAGGGTGTTCCCGAGACAGTTCCCGACGACGGTCTGACCACGCGTCAGCGTCGTAACGCACCGGTGCTCGCCGTGCACACCGGCCCTGGAAAGGGTAAGTCCACTGCCGCTTTCGGCATGGCGCTGCGCGCCTGGAACCAGGGGTTCGACATCGGCGTCTTCCAATTCGTGAAGAGTGCCAAGTGGAAGGTCGGTGAGGAAGCCGCATTCCGCGCGCTCGGAAACTTGCACGACGAAACCGGCGTCGGTGGGCCGGTGCAGTGGCACAAGATGGGCGAAGGCTGGTCGTGGACACGCAAGGCCGGTAGCGAAGAAGACCATGCCGCTGCCGCCGCTGAGGGATGGCAGGAGATCGCGAGAAGGCTTGCAGGCGAGGAACATCGATTCTATGTCCTCGACGAGTTCACCTATCCGCTCAAGTGGGGCTGGGTCGACGTCGACGAGGTCGTGCAGACACTGCGTGATCGCCCGGGCAACCAGCACGTAGTCATCACGGGACGCGACGCCCCGCAGGCGTTGATCGACGCAGCCGACCTCGTGACGGAGATGACCAAGATCAAGCACCCGATGGATGCCGGCCGAAAGGGCCAACGGGGCATCGAATGGTGAGTTCTTCCACACCGGCCGTGGTGATTGCAGCCCCTGCCTCGGGTAGCGGAAAGACTACGGTGGCTACGGGATTGATCGGCGCGCTCCGGCGGTCCGGCAGCAGTGTCGCCCCTTTCAAAGTGGGGCCGGACTACATCGATCCCGGTTATCACGGGCTCGCCGCGGGGCGACCTGGACGTAACCTCGACACTGTCCTGGTGGGCCCGGATCGCATCGGCCCGCTCTACCGGCATGGAACCGCCGGCTGCCATATCGCAGTGGTTGAAGGTGTCATGGGCTTGTTCGACGGCAAGATCGACGAGGCCAACTCGCAGCCGTCAGCCGAAGGATCGACGGCGCAGGTCGCGTCGATCCTCGGTGCGCCGGTGGTTCTCGTGATCGACGCCCGTGGACACAGTCAGAGTCTGGCCGCCGTACTGCACGGCTTCGCGACGTACGACGCGGGTGTGCGCATCGGCGGCGTCATCCTCAATCGTGTCGGCAGTGCTCGCCACGAACAGGTGTTGCGGCACGCGTGCGACAAGGTCGGCGTCGCGGTGCTCGGAGTTGTGCCGCGGTTGACGGAACTCGAAGTTCCCTCCCGTCATCTCGGGTTGATCCCGGCGGCCGAGCACGGCGCGGCCGCCGTGGCCGCGGTGGACGCGATGTCCGACCTGATTGCCTCGCACGTCGATCTCGGCGCTGTTCGCGCGCTGGCCGCATCGAACGTGAGTTCAGCTGTGTGGGATCCGGTTGCCGAAGTCGGCGAACACGGCGACTCTCGACCTGTGGTCGCCATGGCTGGTGGACCTGCCTTCACCTTCGGCTACGCCGAGCACCGAGAACTGCTGACCGCTGCCGGCGCCGACGTCCAGGTGTTCGATCCGTTGCACGAAGAGCTTCCCGCGGGAACTGCCGCTCTGGTCCTTCCCGGCGGTTTCCCGGAAGAGCACGCGGTCGATCTTGCGGCCAATACCGTTCTGCTACAGCAGGTTCGTGACCTGGCGGACGGCGGTGCGCCGATCCATGCGGAGTGTGCCGGTCTGCTCTACCTTGCTCGCAGCCTGGACGGTCACAGCATGGCCGGTGTTGTCGGGGTGGATGCGACGTTCGGGAAACGCCTGACCCTCGGGTACCGGGAAGCGGTCGCGATCAGCGAATCGAGCCTCTTCGGCCCCGGCGCCCGCGTCACCGGCCACGAGTTCCACCGGACCTCGCTCGTCTCGGCCGACGCCGACGGGTGTGCAAGTGCATGGGGTTGGCGGCCCTGGGACGGCGGCAGCGTCCGCGAAGGATTTGTTCGCGGCGGCGTCCACGCGTCGTATCTCCACACTCATCCGGTGGGGCAGCCCGAATCGATCGCGAAGTTCGTCGATGCCGCCCGAGGGTGACCTCTGTCTTGGCGTTGGATTCACGACGAGTGCCACCGCGAAGGACATCGTCGCTGCGGTGAACGCCGTACTGCGAGGGAAGATCGTGGTACTCGCCACTGCGACGGCAAAAGCTGAGTCTCCGGCTCTGCTGGCAGCGGCCGATGAACTGAACGTCCCGATTGTGAGTTTCGCCCCGGACGTACTTGGGCGAGTTCAGGTTCCGTCACCGTCGACTCGCGTCGAGCACGCGATCGGGACGGCAAGCGTCGCGGAAGCGGCGGCGATCCTCGCCTCCGGGGGCGGCCAGCTCGTAGTGACCAAGACTGCCAGCGATGGAGTGACCGTAGCCGCGGCCCGTAAAGTTCTCTCCAGCTTGAACAATTCTGACGACGAAACGGAGTGCGAGTGAGCGAGTCCACCGCAGACGAGACCAACTACCTGGTCGGCCTCAACCTGACCGATCGACGCGTGGTCGTGTTCGGCGGTGGCACGGTGGCTCAGCGCCGTCTCGGACTGCTTGTTGCATCCGGTGCCCGTGTTCATGTCATCAGCCGCGCGTTCACTCCAGCCGTCGAAGGCATGGCCACGGCCGGGCAGATCACGGTCGAAGAGCGTCCGTACGCCGATGGTGACCTCGAAGGTGCGTGGTACGCCATCGCGTCGACCGACGAACCGGAAACCAATGCGGCGATCGTCGCCGAAGCGGAGCGTCGCCACATCTTCTGCGTGCGCGCCGACAACGCGAAGCACGGCACCGCAGTAACTCCCGCCAGTGCCGAGTACGACGGCATGAGCATCGGAATTCTGGCCGGTGGCGATCACCGTCGTTCGGCAGCGGTCCGCACCGCCGTTGTCGAAGGTCTCCAGTCGGGCGTGCTCGCCGATACGGCCGAGCCCGCCGCTGCGGGTGTAGCCCTGGTCGGTGGTGGCCCCGGTGACCCCGATCTGATCACCGTGCGCGGCCGCCGGTTGCTCGCTCGCGCCGACGTCGTCGTCGCCGACCGATTGGCTCCGCCGGAGTTGCTCGCCGAACTGGGTCCAGACGTCGAGGTCATCGACGCCGCGAAGATTCCGTACGGCCGCGCCATGGCACAGGAGGCCATCAACGCCGCGCTGATCGACAACGCCAAGGCCGGCAAGTTCGTCGTCCGGCTCAAGGGCGGTGACCCGTACGTCTTCGGGCGGGGATACGAAGAACTCGAAGCGTGCGCCGCTGCCGGCGTTCCGGTGACCGTAGTGCCCGGAATCACGAGCGCGATCTCGGTCCCGTCGGCCGCAGGCATCCCGGTCACCCACCGCGGCGTCACACACGAGTTCGTCGTCGTGAGTGGGCACGTGGCTCCGGATCATCCGGATTCGCTGGTCGACTGGTCGGCGCTGGCCAAGCTGCGCGGCACGATCGTGCTGCTCATGGCGGTGGAGCGCATCGATCAGTTTGCCAAGGCGCTCGTCGACGGTGGACGCCCGCCAACCACCCCGGTCATCGTCATCCAAGAGGGCACACTTCGTACTCAGCGAGAGGTGCGTGCCGATCTCGCGACCGTTGCTCAGCGCGTCAAGGACGAGGAGATCAAGCCTCCGGCGATCATCGTGATCGGGCCGGTCGCGGGCTTTTCTGTCGATGCTGGGTAACGTGAAGTCTTGTGTCTGATTCCCCAACATCTGAAACCGCTTCGGCGAATGCCCCGGTAGCGACTCGAGTCATCGGGCTCGCCATCATCGTCCTGAGTGGTTTGCAGATGATGGTGGTGCTCGACGGCACTGTCGCGAACCTCGCGCTGGCGCCATTGCAGGCAGACCTCGGGCTGAGCGACAGTGGTCGTAATTGGGTGTTGACCTCGTACGCGCTTGCGTTCGGTGGGCTCATGCTCCTCGGTGGTCGCCTCGGTGACGCGTACGGGCGCAAGAAGATGTTCATCGCGGGAGTCTCGCTGTTCACGGTGGCATCGTTGCTCTGTGGTCTCGCCCTGAACGAGGGCATGTTGATCGCAGCGCGGGCGCTTCAAGGTGTCGGCGCAGCCGTGGCGTCGCCCACCGCCTTCGCCCTTGTTGCCACGACTTTCGCCGCGGGTCCGGCTCGTAATCAGGCCATCGCGATTTTTGCCGCCATGACGGGCGTCGGATCGATCGCCGGTCTGATCATCGGCGGCGCATTGACCGAGGTGTCATGGCGTCTGATCTTCCTCATCAACGTCCCGATCGGTATCGCGCTCGTCGGCATGGCGTTCCGCGCCCTTCGCGAGACGAATCAGACGCGTCTGGCTTTGGATGTCCCCGGCGCGATTCTCGCGACCCTCGGTTGTACCGGTGTTGTTTTTGCTCTCACCGAAGGCCCGGAAATGGGATGGGGGAGTATCGCCGTCATCGGTGCACTGGCGGCCGGATTGGTCGCCCTCGCCGCCTTCCTCTTCGTCGAGCGAACTGCGGACAACCCGCTGTTGCCCTTCTCGTTGTTCGCCGATCGCAACCGTGTCGCGACGTTCCTCGCCATCTTCTTCGTCGGTGGCGCGATGTTCAGCATGACGGCCTTCGTCGCGCTGTTCGTGCAGGACATCATGCAGTATTCGCCGTTGCGTGCCGGTATCGCGTTCATTCCGTTCGCGTTCGGATTGGGCGCCGCCGCGTCGGTTGCTTCCAAGCTCGCCGTGAAGGTTCAACCCCGTTGGCTTGTCCTCACCGGCGTTGTGATCATGATCGTCGGACTCCTCTACGGATCTACTCTCGATTCCGATTCCACCTACTTGGCCAACTTGTTCGTGCCCGTGATCGGGATCGGATTCGGTATCGGCCTCGCGATGGTGCCCTTGCCGCTGTGCGCGATCGCCGGTGTCCCGGAGACCGAGATCGGCCCGCTGACGGCCATCGCTCAAGTTGCCCAGACGCTCGGTGGACCTCTGGCGCTGTCGGTGATCGGTGCGATGGCGACGTCGAAGACGCTCTCGCTCGGCGGCACTTCGGGCAAGGCCGCGGACATGAATCCGGCGCAATTGATCGCACTCGGAGAGGGATACACCTTCGCACTTGTGGGCTGCGCGGTCTGCGCCGTGTTCGCCGGTATCGCGGCGCTGTGCATCAGGTTCACACCTTCTCAGGTAGCCCAGGCACAGGCTGCGGAGAAGGCAGCTCAGGGAATCGCCTGATCAGTCCTGTTTTTCCGCTTCGCTAGCCGATACGATCGTTGCAGGACGTGCCGAGAGTCTCGACGAATCGGGGTGCCGTGATGCGGATCGCGGACATATTGCGAAACAAGGGCAACAGCATCGTCACCATTGAAGCCCACACGACGGTCAACGGGTTGCTGTGCGATCTTGCCCGTCACAACATCGGAGCCATGGTGGTCGTCGACGACGGCGCGGTTGTCGGCATCATCTCCGAACGCGACGTTGTGCGACGCCTGCACGAGCGTGGCCCGGACCTTCTCGGGATCCAGGTTTCCGAGGTCATGACTGCCCTTATGTACACGTGCGTTCCGGCAGACGCCGTGGACAGCATTGCCGCGATCATGACCGAGCGTCGAATCCGGCATCTGCCGGTCATCGAGGACGGCAGCCTTCTTGGCATCGTGAGTATCGGTGACGTCGTGAAGAGCCGCATCGACGAGCTCAAGAGCGAACGCGATCAGCTCGAGTCGTACATCGATCAGGGCTGATCGATAGTCCATCGCACGGTGACTACTCTCGTGTGATGGCCGCAATCCAGGAATCCACAACAGACACGGTCACCATTGTGGCCGGCCTCGAGAGCACCTTCGCTGACGAACTCGGCGCTCTGACGGTGCCGTGGCAAGGTGCTGCCGCCCCTGACCCGCAGTTGCTCGTGCTGAACGAGCAGCTCGCTGCGTCGTTGAGATTGGACGTAGCAGCGCTGCGAAGTGCGGACGGGGTTGGCGTCCTGTCCGGGTCGACGGTGCCGGTCGGGGCCACTCCGGTGGCGATGGCGTATGCGGGTCATCAGTTCGGTGGGTACGCACCAATTCTCGGGGACGGTCGGGCGTTGTTGCTCGGAGAACTCGTCACCAGTGACGGGCAGCGAGTGGACTTGCATCTGAAGGGCTCCGGGCGCACGCCGTTCTCTCGGGGCGGCGACGGGTACGCGGTCGTAGGGCCGATGCTGCGCGAATATCTGGTCAGTGAGGCGATGTACGCCCTCGGTGTCCCCACTACGCGCGCGCTGTCGGTGGTGGCGACGGGCCGAGACGTTCGCCGCAACGGCGCAGAACCGGGTGCTGTGCTTGCACGGGTTGCGTCGAGCCATATTCGAGTGGGGACCTTCGAGTTCGCGGCCCGGCAGGGCGAGGTCTTGCAGTCGCTCGCCGATTACGCGATCGCCCGGCACTATCCGGAGCTGACCGAAGTGCCGGCAACGGGTACACACAATCGCTACCTGAGGTTCCTCGAGGCGGTCGTCGAGGCGCAGGCGTCACTGGTGGCGAGGTGGATGCTCATCGGTTTCGTTCACGGGGTCATGAACACCGACAACACGACAATTTCGGGGGAGACCATCGATTACGGTCCGTGTGCCTTCCTCGACGTGTTCGATCCGGCGGCAGTGTTCAGCTCGATCGACCACGGCGGCCGCTATGCGTTCGGCAATCAGCCCGCTGTACTGAAGTGGAATCTGGCGCGCTTGGCAGAAACACTGTTGCCGCTGATCGATTCCGCACCCGACAATGCGATTTCCGCGGCGTCGGCAGTTCTCGACATCTTCGACGAGCGTTACGAGGGCCACTACGCGGCCGGCATGGCGGCAAAGCTCGGTCTGGCCCAACCGTTTGTCGATCGAGCGCTAGTCGACGATCTGCTGACATTGTTGGTGGAACACGGTGCTGATTGGACGGGCAGTTTCCGTGCTCTCGCGGACGAGTTGCGCGGAAATTCGGCGCCCCTCGACGACCTCGTGCCACGGGACCACATCGCGCCCTGGTTGCAGCGGTGGCAGGGCGCCCTGACGGAACAGGGACGCGAGGCCGTGGAGACCGCTGGCGCGATGGATCGCGTCAACCCGCTGTACATTCCGCGTAATCATCACCTCGATGCTGCCCTGCGCGCCGCGACCGACGGTGACCTCGCTCCATTCGAGAAGCTGTTGGAAGTGGTCACGCATCCATTCGACCGACGCGACGAATGGGCTGACTACACCGCGGCGGCTCCGCAGTCTTTCAGCGAGACGTTCCAAACCTTCTGCGGCACTTGATAGACGACGCCATCAATCCGTCAGGATGATCAGTTCACGCTCCGACGCGATCTCCACCCGCAGGCCTGCCTTCGACGCCACCCGCGCAACACCCTTGATATCGGTCGGTTCGGCGCGCGAGACCACCAGTGCACGGGCGAGCAAACCCTTGTGGTGCTTGTTGAAGTGACTGACCACCGTCCGGGTGCCGTCCGGCTTTTCGGTGAGCACGGTGGCTATCAATGCGTCCGGGACCGGTCCGAGGTCTTGGTAGGTACCCGATCGCAGATCGATCACAAGGCCGTCGGCTTCGGCGGCCAACGCCTTCGGCAGTTCCGGCTTCCACAGTGAGCGGAGCGTGCCCATCCCGGGCAGTTTGGACCCACCGGAGAGGCGGTAGGCGGGGATCAGATCACCGGCGCGGACCGCACCGAACAGGGCGGAACCGATAGCGATCCGGTCGAGAGCCTTGGCCTTCTGGGCGCGGGTGAACGTCTTGGCGTCGAGTGCGTCGAAGAGCACCCCGGTGTAGCGCTGCAGCGCGGGCCGCGTTGCGGACACCCACAGCTGGGCGTTGCGCTCCACTTCGTCCGCTTGCGTCGGACCAAGGCCAAGCGCTTCGCACGACGCCTCGACGTCAGCGGCCAGATCGACGAGCGTCTGAACCAGCAATTCGCGCGTTTCGGTCAACTGTGGCATCGACAGTTCGGCCAGATCGAGGGGCGCATCCTTGCCGCCGTCGGACTTGGTTTCTGAGGGAGGCAGCAGTACAAGCACGCTGTAACCGTACCGAGGCCCGCTCGGCCGACTGCGGCGACTATCCTTACACCTCGTGATTACCCGTCTGTCCCACCTGTTCCTGCGTACCCTGCGTGACGATCCCTCGGACGCCGAAGTTGCCAGCCACAAACTGCTGGTACGTGCCGGCTACGTGCGCCGTATCGCTCCAGGCGTCTACTCGTGGTTGCCGCTGGGACTGCGGGTGCTGCGCGAGGTAGAGCGTGTTGTCCGTGAAGAAATGAATGCCATTGGCGGACAGGAAATCCTGCTGCCTGCTCTGCTCCCGCGCGATCCCTACGAAGCGTCGAACCGCTGGACCGAATATGGCCCCAACCTGTTCCGCCTCAAGGACCGCAAGGGCAACGACTACATGCTCGGCCCGACCCACGAAGAGCTCTTTGCTCTGACGGTCAAGGGTGAGTACAACTCCTACAAGGACTTCCCGGTCACCCTGTACCAGGTGCAGACCAAGTATCGCGATGAAGAGCGTCCGCGTGCGGGCATTCTGCGCGGTCGCGAGTTCCTCATGAAGGATTCCTACTCCTTCGACCTCACCGACGAAGGCCTGACGGAGTCGTACCAGGCGCACCGCGGCGCCTACGAGAAGATCTTCACGCGTCTGGGCGTCAAGTACGTCATCGTCTCGGCTACCTCCGGTGCGATGGGCGGCAGTGCGTCCGAGGAGTTCCTCGCCGAGAGCGAGATCGGCGAAGACACGTACGTACGCTGCCTCGAGTCGGGCTACGCCGCCAACGTCGAGGCAGTCAAGACGGTTGTTCCCGACTCGATTCCGTTCGACGGACTGCCCGAAGCCAAGGTGTACGACACCGCGAACACACCCACCATCGACACCCTGGTGGACTGGGCCAACGGTGCCGACCTCGGCCGCACCATCACCGCCGCCGACACTCTCAAGAACATCATGGTCAAGACGCGCCTGCCCGGCGGCGAATGGGAACTGCTCGGTATCGGCATCCCCGGCGACCGTGAGGTCGACGAAAAGCGCCTCGAAGCTTCGCTGGAGCCGGCTGAGTTCGTGATGATCACCGAGACCGACTTCAAGAACAACCCTTTCCTAGCCAAGGGCTACATCGGTCCGAAGGCGCTGCAGGCCAACGGTGTTCGCTACCTCGTCGATCCGCGCGTCGTCGACGGCACGAGCTGGATCACCGGCGCCGACGAAGACGGCAAGCACGTGGTCGGCCTCGTTGCCGGTCGCGACTTCACCCCCGACGGAACCATCGAAGCCGCCGAGGTTCGTGACGGCGACGCCTCGCCCGATGGAGCCGGCACGCTGGTCTCGGCTCGCGGTATCGAAATCGGGCACGTCTTCCAGCTCGGCCGCAAGTACACCGACGTCTTCACCGTCGACGTCCTCGCGGAGAACGGCAAGCCCGTCCGCCCGACCATGGGTTCGTACGGCGTCGGAGTCTCGCGCCTGGTGGCCGTCATCGCCGAGCAGCATCACGACGAAAAGGGTCTGCGCTGGCCTGCCGAGGTTTCACCGGCCGATGTCTACCTCGTCATCGCGAACAAGGACGAGACTGCTCGCGCCGGTGCCGAAGGCCTCGCCGCGGAGCTCGACCGCGCGGGACTCGAAGTGATCCTCGACGATCGCAAGGCATCGCCGGGCGTGAAGTTCAAGGACTCCGAGCTGATCGGCATTCCACTGATCGTTGTCGTCGGACGCGGTTGGGCGGACGGCAAGGTCGAAATTCGCGACCGCTTCACTGGCGAGAGCCGTGAGATCGACGCCGACTCGGCGATCGAGGAGATCATCAGCGCAGTTCGCGGCTGATTCGAATAGTTGTCAGGGCCGCCGCAGCCACCTTCCGAGGTGTCTGCGGCGGCCCTTCTTTTCTGCCACAATCGTGGCTATGGAACGCGAACCGGATTGGGCAGAAGTCGACGGCTATCTCGTTTCCACGTTGGTAGGTGAAGATCCGGTTCTCGACGCGGCACTCGCCGCCAATTCCGAGGCCGGTCTCCCACCCATCGACGTGGCGCCGAACCAGGGCAAGCTCCTCAACCTTCTGGCGCGAATGTGCTTGGCGCGCAATGTTCTCGAGATCGGAACGCTCGGCGGATACAGCACGATCTGGCTCGCTCGCGCGGTCGGTCCCTCGGGCCAGGTCATCACGCTGGAATTCGATCCCACCCACGCGGACGTCGCGCGGTCCAACATCGAGCGGGCCGGCGTGGCGGACCGGGTCGACATTCGCGTCGGCGCGGCGCTCGACAGTCTTCCGTCGATCGCGAAGGAGGAGTTGGGACCTTTCGACTTGGTCTTCATCGACGCCGACAAGGAGAACAACACCGAGTACGTGCGGTGGGCTTTGGCACTCTCGCATCCCGGAACCGTCATCATCGTGGACAACGTGGTGCGTGGGGGACATGTGTCGAACCCGGATATCGACGACGAGCGCGTCAAAGCGAGTCGAGCAGTGTTGGAGATGATCGCGGCCGAACCGAAGCTCGACGGCACTGCCATTCAAACCGTGGGTTCGAAGGGGTGGGACGGGTTTGCCGTTGCAGTAGTGAACGAGTGAGCGCAGACTCGAAGCGGTGAGGATGCTGGGGGCAGCAAAAGCGGCGTGGCGGTGGGTGCGCAGTGCACCCGGTACGTATGTCTGGCTGTTGGCCTTGCTGTTCACCACACTGTTCCTGCGGCATCTGCCCGATAACGTCGAGGAACGATTTCTCGGCAAGCGCTCGACCAATCTGCATCACCTCGCCGAAGACCCGCTACGAGTCCTGTTTTCGAGCGCCTTCTGGCTCGAAGGTGGCGGATGGTTGGGATACCTGGTGCTGTTCACGATCTTTCATGCCACAGCTGAGCGTTGGCTCGGGACGTGGCGGTGGTTGTGTGTTGTCGTCATTGCCCACGTCGGAGCCACGTATATCAGCGAAGGTGTTCTGTACGAAGGTATTCGGCACGGCTACGTGGCGGAGTCGGCGGTCAATACTCTCGACGTGGGTGTGAGCTACGGTCTGGCCGGCGTCATGGGGATTCTGGTGTACCGCATCGTCGATCCGTGGCGGTACGTCTACCTCGCGGGTTTGTTGCTCTTCTACGGGGTACCTCTGATTTTTGCCACCAATTTCACCGCCATCGGCCACATGTCCGCGTTGTTGCTCGGGTTGGCGTGCTACCCGATCACGCGTGCTCGCGCCGGTACGTGGAACCCGATGGACCTGTGGCATTCGCGAAGAATCGCAGGTCTTCCATGAATCGCACCGCGGAAAGTTACCCGCTGGTAGTTTAGCGTCATCGACGAAAGGTAATGACGTGTCAGGCACCGATGGATTGCTCTTCAACCCCCATACTTACGACCCCGCTCAGTTCGATCCGGAGACCCGCCGGTTGCTGCGAGCCACCATCGAATGGTTCGAGAGCCGCGGCAAGAAGCAACTGCTTCAGGACGACCTCGACGCCGTGTGGGTCTCCGACTTTCTCGAGTTCGTCGGCAAGGAGAAGTTGTTCGCCACGTTCCAGACTCCGGCGGCATTCGCCGACGGTGACGAGAACCGTCGTTGGGACGGAGCCCGCAACGCAGCCTTGAGTGAGATCTTCGGTTTCTACGGGCTCGCGTACTGGTACGCGTGGCAGGTCACGATCCTCGGACTCGGACCGATCTGGATGAGTGACAACGACGCTGCGAAGAAGCGTGCAGCACAGGAACTTGCCGACGGCGGTGTCATGGCGTTCGGGCTGTCCGAGCGCGATCACGGCGCCGACGTCTACTCCACCGACATGCTTCTGACTCCCGCCGACGGTGACGTCGTCTTCCGCGCGAGCGGCGAAAAGTACTACATCGGAAACGGCAATGTCGCCGGAATGGTGTCCGTGTTCGGGCGTCGTACGGATGTCGAGGGTCCCGAAGGCTACGTGTTCTTCGTCGCCGACAGTGCACATCCGAACTATCAGCTCGTGGACAACGTCCTGCGCGGGCAGATGTACGTCAGCAACTTCCGCCTCGACGACTACCCGGTGCGTGAGGAAGACATTCTGCACACCGGCGTCGCCGCATTCGAGGCCGCACTCAACACCGTCAACGTCGGAAAGTTCAACCTCTGCACAGGCTCCATCGGGATTACCGAGCATGCGTTCTTCGAGGCAATCACTCACGCGCAGAATCGGGTTCTCTACGGCAACCCGGTCACGGACTTCGCCCACGTTCGCGCCGCCTTTGTCGATGCCTACTCACGTTTGGTCGCGATGAAGCAGTTCAGTGCGCGGGCGGTCGACTACTTCCGCAGTGCCAGCCTCGAGGACCGTCGCTATCTGCTGTTCAACCCCATGACCAAGGCCAAGGTCACCTCCGAAGGTGAAGAGGTGGTCGGGTTGCTGCACGACGTGATCGCGGCCAAGGGTTACGAGAAGTCCACGTACTTCCGCGAGGCCGCGCAGATGATCGGCACGCTGCCCAAGCTCGAGGGCACCGTCCACGTCAACGTCGGTCTGATCCTCAAGTTCTTGCCGAACTATCTGTTCAATTCAGCGGAGTTCCCGAAGGTCGTCACTCGCGACGACGCCGCCGACGACGAGTTCTTCTGGAATCAGGGGCCTACCCGCGGCGCTGCGAAGATTCAGTTCCACGCGTGGAAGCCCGTCTACGAGAAGCACTCGTCGATTCCGAACGTCGCTCGTTTCTATGAGCAGGCGATCGCGCTCACCGAATTGCTCACTGCCGCAGCGCCGGACGCGCAGCAGCAGAAGGATCTCGATTTCATGCTCAACGTCGGGCACCTGTTCTCCCTCGTCGTCTACGGTCATCTGATTCTCGAGCAGGCCGAGATCAGCGGGCTCGACGCCGACGTCGTCGATCAGATCTTCGACTTCCAGATTCGTGACTTCTCGGGATACGCGATCGCACTGCACGGAAAGCCGTCGTCGACGCCGGAGCAGCAGAAGTGGGCCTTGGCCGCAGTGCGGAAGCCTGTCGTCGACAGTGAACGATTCGACCGGGTGTGGCAGCAGGTCAAGGCGTACGACGGTGCATACGAGATGCGCGCATGACCGCCTCGGTGACGCGCGAGCAGTTGATGGCCGTCGTGGAGGGATCCCCGAAGGCCGTCGGCGCGCATGACCGCTCGACCTGGGTGGCCCTGTTTGCCGGCGACGGGCAGGTCAATGACCCCGTAGGTTCACGTCCGCACAACGGTCAGGCGGCGATCGAGAGTTTCTACGACACGTTCATCGCTCCCAATTCGATCACCTTCCATGTCGAGCGAGACATCGTGTGCGGCCGGACGGTGTGGCGCGATCTGAGCCTCGCTACCGAGATGTCGACCGGAGTCGTTCTCGACGTTCCGATGCACTTGCGCTACGACTTGGTGGGGGAGCCCGATTCCTTGCGGATCGGAACCCTTTATGCGCATTGGGAATTGGCGACGATGTTGAGTCAGCTCGCTACTGCTGGTGTGGCGGGGGTGAAGGCGGCCGCGAAGTTGACCCCGCAGTTGCTCTCGAACCAGGGGATCGGCGGGGCGCTCGGGTTCTCGCGCGGCATCTTCGGCGTCGGAGACAAAGGCAAGAAGGCGGCGTCGCGGTTCCTCGATGCGGCCGCTGTCGGCCGAACGCCGCCGGTACCCGTCGAGCTTCCGGCGGGGACGCAGTTGTCCAACGCTGATGTCAACGCTCTGCTCACCGGCGTGACGAAGAGCAAGATGCTGGTTGCCGGTCGCACCGTGACGGCGAGCGTCATCGTCTGCGGGGAACCGGCCATAGCATTGTTCGGCTTCGAGGCTAGCGGTCATCGCCTCAACCGGGTGCGTTTCTTTACCGAGAGCTGATATCGAGAGCCCTCCACATACAGGTCAGGCTCGGCGTGCCACTCCGGCGCGCCGAGCTTTTCGGGTTCCGGTTGTTGTCAGAGGGCCCCGAGGTCCGCGGACAGCCAGTGCTGCGGGTCCATGAAGATCGCTACCTGCTCGCCCAACTGAGATCGTGCGAATTCGAGGTATCCGTCGACCTTGTCCGGAGTCAGGTAGCGCCGCGAGACTTCGACCAGCATCTCGTCGGTGCCGGGAACGATCTCGTCGACGGATCCGCTGACGCTGACGTAACGGATTGTCGGATCGAGCCTTTCGGCCATCAACGAGAAATGCCCGGCTGACTCGATGAGTCGTGTCTTTCGCGAATCCTTGCCTGTGAGGATCCATGGTTTGCCGCCGGGTGAGTACAGGTACCAGATCGGGACGGTCAACGGACCGCGCTCGGTGCCGTCCGCTACGGACAGCGCCCCGATGTGGGGTTCGGCCAGAAACTGTTCACGCTCATTTTCGGAGAGTGCCATTCCTCGAGATTACCGCGACGTTTGACACGGCGTTGTGACTCCGTACACAATCGATGTGCTCATTATGAACAGGCGTTTGCAATGCAAACATGTATCGATCTGGACTACTGGATCCGAACCGGTAGCGAACGCCCACAAGCGGTGTTGGATCGCTGTGCTTCTGGACGGATTCGACCTGGTCGTACTCGGCGCGGTCATTCCTTCGCTTCTCGACTACGGACGCATGGGGATTGAGCACAGGCACGATCACGATGATCTCGACCTTCGGGCTCATCGGCATGACCATCGGCGCCCTCGTCATCGGCACTCTCACCGACGTCATAGGTCGACGCCGCGCGCTGCTGTACGCCGTTGCCGCATTCTCGATTCTCACTCTGTTGTGCGCAATTGCGCCTAACCCCTTCATTTTCGGTCTGCTGCGCTTCCTGGCCGGTGTGGGACTGGGTGGCGCCCTGCCAACGGCATTGGCTCTGGTCAACGAATTCTCGAAGAAGCAAGGCGGCGGATCTGCGTCGACCATGCTGATGACCGGCTATCACGTCGGCGCCGTTGCCACCGCCGGGCTGGCGCCCGTCGTGATCGAACCTTTCGGTTGGCGAGCAATGTTCGTTGTCGGCGCACTTCCTGCCGTCGTCTTGATTCCACTCATATTGCGGTATCTGCCGGAATCTCCGTCGTACCTTCTCGCTCACGGAAAGCATGCCGAAGCCGAAGACATCGCTGCCCGTTACGGAGTCGGACTCGAGGCCGCGCCTGCGTCCGAAGCTGGGCGTGCCGAAGCCGCCAATCCTGTTCGTGCACTGTTCTCTTCGAAGTTCCTGCGTAACAGCATTGCCATCTGGATCACCAGTTTCATGGGCTTGCTGCTCGTCGACGGATTGAACACGTGGCTTCCGACAATCATGCGTGAGGCCGGTTACAACCTCGGAGCGTCGTTGACGTTCCTCCTGATCCTCAATGCCGGCGCTGTCGTCGGACTCTTGATCGCCGGGGGCTTCGCAAACAAGATCGGCCCGCGTACCGCCGCCATCGTGCGGTTCGCCGGAGCGGCATTGTTCCTGGCACTTCTGAGTGTGAAGGTGTCGTTCGGGATCTACGTGATGGTCTTTCTCGCCGGATGCTTCGTGTTCAGTGCACAGGTGTTGGTCCACGCCTTCACCAGCGCCAATCATCCTCCTCGAATTCGCGCGACAGCGCTCGGATGGTCGGCCGGTGTCGGTCGGGTCGGTGCGATCTGTGGCCCGATTCTGGGCGGAGTTCTCCTGGGCGCGGGTTACGCCGTGCCGTGGGGCTTCTACGCATTCGCGCTTGTCGGTCTGCTCGGTGCAATTTCGATCTCCTGCACACGGGTACGCATCTGAAATACCAGTTTCGCAGGTTGGTGCGCTACTGCTATCGTAGAACATGAGTATCAAGAGTAGCGCTATCATCGCGCCGCAGGCACTGCTACCGACCACATCGTCTCGATCCGGTTTGTGGTGGGGCTTGCTCGGAGTGCTGGCGTTCTCGTTCACCGTTCCGCTCACGAGGGTCGCCGTCGCGGATCTCGACCCGTTGTTTGTCGGTGCGGGCCGCGCCGTCGTTGCCGGAGTCCTTGCGATTGTGATGCTTTCGGTAACTCGCGCGACGCTTCCGACGCTTCGGCAATGGTTGCGCATCGCACTCGTGACTGTTGGTGCAGTTCTGGGGTTTTCACTGTTCACCACCTTTGCGTTGCAGACATCGCCGGCAAGTCACGCGGCGGTGGTGATCGGTCTACTTCCCGCGGCTACCGCGGTATTTGCCGTCGTTCGAGGAAAAGAGCGCCCTAGTCCGGGATTCTGGTGGGCAAGCGCCGCCGGTGCGGTGTCCGTCGTAGGGTTCGTGGCCGTCGCAAACGGTGGACTCGGCTCGTTCCATCTTGCGGACCTTCTTCTATTCGCCGCGGTTGTCTGTGCAGCGCTGGCATATTCGGAAGGTGCGTTGCTAGCTCGCGAGATCGGGTCGTGGCAGACGATTGCTTGGGCATTGATTCTCGGACTGCCGGTCACGATGGCGTTGACGGTGGCGTCCATGGCACAGACACCGGTCTCGGCTGATATGAACTCGTGGCTTTCGTTTGCCTACCTGGGGTGCGTGAGTATGTTTCTCGGGTTCTTTCCCTGGTACCGGGGCCTGGCGATCGGTCCCATTTCCACAGTGAGCCAAACACAGTTGGTTCAACCTGTACTCAGCATCGCGTGGTCGGCGCTGATACTCGGTGAGGCGTTGTCACCCTCGATCATGGCCGGTGGCGTCGTCGTAATCGTCTGCGCCTGGCTTGCTTTGAAGGCCCGAGTGGCAGCGCCGCGTGCTGTGTCGGCACGCGACGCGACTACTGCCACCGATGATTCAGAAGAGCGGGCCGCCACCGAAGGCACTGCGATGTGACGCAGGTTGTTTCCCGTTGGCGTCGGTGATTCCGTATTCGACGGCCGTCTCCGCCGTGATCAGTGTGTGACCGCTACGCGCGTTCACTTCTGGATCGTTGGCCAACGAGGTGATGACCTGACCGACGAATTCGGGGGTTTCGGCCTCGGCCAGCGAGAAGCCTTCGAAGCTCTCGATCCCGCTCGCTTCCATGCGTTCGTTGCGGATCAATCCGAGCCAGAAGGACAGCGCGGTGACGCCGGTTCCCTTCAATTCGACGGCCATGTCCGCGGCCATCTTGTCCAAGCCTGCCTTCGACATGCCGTACAGCACCGAGTGCAGGTACCCGCGGGTCCCGAATGACGAGATGTTGCCGATCACTCCGCTGCCCCGGGGAACCATTATCTTGGCCGCTTCCACCGAAGCAACGTAGTGGGCGCGTAGTCCGATCCCGATCAGCGAATCCCAATCGTCGATCGGCCTCTTCCAGAACGGATCAGCAAAGCCTGCATAGCCGGCCGGGTTGGCCCAGACGTTGTTGACCAGGAGATCGAGGCGCCCGGACTGTTCGTCGGCGATACGGGCAAACAGGTCGACGATCTGCTGATCGTCGCTGTGATCGCACTGCACGGCAATGCCGTGACCACCGCGCTCGGTGATCTCCGCTGCGGTGCGATCGAGCGGGCCGTCGGCGCCGACGGTTCCTCGTGCCGTCACATACACCGTCCACCCGTCGCTTCCCAGGGCGAGGGCAATGCCCTTACCGACGCTCCTGCTGGCACCGGTTACGAGCGCAACTTTTCCGTTCGTCGTCATCGCGGCCCACCCAACGAACCCTCGGCGATATCAGCGTCCGGGGACAGTGGGGTGGTGATCGACCACGTCTCCGTGAAGTGGCATTGACTCATTTTCCACACACCGTCCTCGATCACGTATTTGTCGGCGTATTCCCCGGTCATCAACTTCTCGGTGCGTCCGACGGTGTCGACCTGGCGGAACTGCAGGGTCCATCGACCTTCCGCGGAAGTCTCCGAGGTCAGTGCGATATCGGGATGCAATCCGTGATGCATGTCGAGTACCGCGTACCGGCCGTCGACCTTACGGAGAGCGATCTTCTCGAAGATGTCCGCCATCGGCCCCGCGTCGTCGAACGCGCCGAGGCGGCCGTAGTCGATTGACGCTCCGGAACGGATGAAGCTGTTGCGGAACTGAACTGGATCCTTGGCGTCACATGCTCGCCAGTAGCCGTGCTTGAGCTTCTTGATTTCCTCGATCTGTTCGAGCGCGTCGAGGCGTTGTGCGAGATCCAACATCGGTCCTTTTCGTCTGGGTTTCCCGGAGACATGTCGGATCGACTGTAGGGTGTCCTCAGTCACATGTGTGTAGCTTTTCCCAGTGAACGGTCAGGAATCGGTGTCGGTTTCGCTCGAGGATTCGTCGCCGGTGAGCGTGATCGCAGTCGAGTCGCTGAAGACGCTGCCCCAGAGCTCGCCGAGGGCGGGATCTTCTTCGGCGTGTTCGGGCGCCATCATTGCGAGCAGATTGTTGATCAGCATCCCGTTCGCAATGAACAAACGCGCTTGCTCGGGCGTGCAGCCGGTGCGCTCACGCAGCAGGGTGTAGATGCCGGACATGGCGGTCCGGGACACGGCGGCGACATCATCGGTGCTGGTGGCGAAGCCGTGCAACATGACAAGCAGTAGATCTCGGTCGAGGACCAACTCACCGTAGGCGGATCCGAGCTCGGCCCAGAACTGCGGATTGCTCGGATCGATCGTGACCGTATCCAACTTGTCGTCGAAGGTGCGCACGATTTCGTCGAGCGCGCGCGTGAACACCGCGTGGAACAGATCTGCCTTGGTTCCGAACATGCGCACGACGTAGGGCTGCGAGACACCGGCTTCTTTGGCGACGGCGTCCGTACTGGTACCGGAGTATCCACCCTTTGCAAATGCTCGTGTTGCCGCGGCAAGGACCAACGCGCGACGTTCCGGTGCGCTCATCCTGCGGGTACGTGGTTCAGCTGCACCGATCGACATGTTGACACGTTATCACCGGATAGCTTAATTTCGACTTAAGTAATCAATCAATGCCTTAAGGCACCTTCACGCGAGGAATCACGATGACCGTTCTGACGAAGTCCGGATCGGACGCCGCATCCGGGTCGGAAAACAGTGGAGGACGTAAGGTCCCGATCGCGATAGCGATGGTTGCTGCTTCTCTGCCCATGTTCATGGCCACCCTCGACAACCTCGTGATGACGAGCGCGCTACCGGTGATCGAGAAGGAACTGAATGCGTCCGTCGGGCAACTTCAGTGGTTCATGAACGCGTACACGCTCTGCTTTGCGACGCTGATGCTTTCGGCGACGACGCTCGGCGACCGGTGGGGGCGCCGCCGGATGTTCGTGTTCGGGATCGCGCTGTTCACGGCGGCATCGATTGCTTCGGCGTTGTCGACGACACCAAGCCTGCTGATCGCGGCCCGAGCCTTTCAGGGCGCCGGCGCTGCCGCGATCATGCCGCTCTCGCTCACTCTCCTCGTGGCAGCGGTACCGGAAGCCAAGCGCGCCATGGCAATCGGCGTGTGGGGTGGAGTCTCCGGACTGGGAATCGCGATGGGTCCGGTTGTCGGTGGAGCAGTAGTCGACGGGTTCTCGTGGCAGGGCATCTTCTGGATCAACGTGCCGGTTGCGATCGTCGCTGTTCCTCTTGCGTTGTACGCGCTGCGTGAATCGGCCGGTCGCACACAGCCTCTCGATCTTCCCGGTGTCGCGCTCGCCGGGCTCGGCGTGTTTCTGGCGGTATGGGGAATCGTTCACGGCAACGACGAGGGCTGGGGATCCTTCGGAGTGGTGGCCTCGCTGGTGGGTTCCGCAGTTGCCTTGGCGCTGTTCGTTCTTCGCGAGATGAAGACGTCGCATCCGGTGATGCCCCTACGTCTGTTCCGCTCACGCAGCTTCTCGATGGCGAACATCATCGGTTTGACCTTCTCGATCGGTATCTTCGGGGCGGTGTTCCTGCTGTCGCAGTACCTCCAGATCGTGATGGGCTACAGCCCGTTCCACGCAGGCCTGCGGACGCTTCCGTGGACGGCAGCGCCGATGATCTTCGCGCCTCTCGCAGGTTTTCTGGCGCCCAAGGTCGGGCTCCGTTCGCTCCTGCTGACCGGATTATTGCTCCAGGCCGGAGCACTGTTCTGGTTGGCCGCGTTGATCGGTCCGGACGTGACGTACGGGTCGCTGGTTCCTGCGCTGCTGATGGCGGGCATCGGCATGGGCCTGACCTTCGCGCCGAGTTCGACAGCTGTGCTCGTCGACATGGACGAACCCGATCACGGAACGGCCAGTTCGACGAATTCCACGCTTCGTGAGATCGGTGTTGCTCTGGGAATCGCTGTTCTCACCGCAGTCTTCCTCGCCGCTGGCGGTGCGCTCACTCCGCTGGGCTACGGCGATGCACTGACACCCGCTCTGCGCGTCGGCGGTTGCTTCGTGTTGGTCGCGGTGGTCGCGGCATTGTTCGTGCCCTCGCATCGCAAGGCCTGAACAACTGCTGTGCGCCTTTGTCAACCGCCGGCGGTTGACAAAGGCGCACAGCAGTTACGTAGTCGGGTCCCCCGGAAACGCTGAGGTGGCCGGAGCGGTTCCCAGTGCGGACCGCCAACCGGCACCGCGGATTGCCGCATCGGTGAGGCCGTCGATTCCGAACGTGCGGAGTTGGTCGGTGTCGACTTGTTCGACAAATGCCCGGTAGGTCACGGCAGTGTCAGCTTCGATCTGTGCAGCCAATTGTGCTGCGGTAACGGCATCGGTCACCGGGAACGGAATCTCGTAGGCCGCCGCGGCTGTCGGCGGGGTCTCGCCGGTTTCGGTCGAGAGTGCGACGAGAGCATCGCGTCGAGCGCGGTGCGCAGCTGTGTGCGTGGCAACTTCATTGACACGGGCAGGGTTCGAAAATGCGGCGACTACTCCGTAGGCGAAGATCGCGGCATTCTCGGATTCGATGGCGGTCAGCAAGGCAGAACTCTCGGATCGACGGGTGTGCGAAGTGATCACGGAAGCAACACCGCAACCTGGGTTGAACACGACGCGCTGATCGAGCCGAGCAAGCCTGCGCGATAGCCGGACATCGTCCGCGCCAGGTCTGAGGCACTGCGCGCCGAATCGGCTAGCGAGGTACTCAGCGTGTCGACGCCCGTAGGAGCGTTCGCGGCCGAGGTTGACGGCGATGCAGTGGTCGTAGCGGCGCCGCCCGCTGCCCGTGCAATCTCGGCGTCGAGTTCGAGTGCATGCGCTGTTCGCTCGGCGCTGATCGTCGTGAGCGAGGCCGACTTGTCCGGTGCAAGAGCGATCGCGGCGGTTGCCGCTGCCGCGTCCGAACGAGCTCTCTCGGCCTGGGCCGTCAGCTGATCGACTTCTGCAGCCGCCTCCGCTGTGCCGTCGTCGGTGCAGGCGGACAAGGTGAAGGCTGCAGCGCCCAACGCTGCTGCGGTTCCCGTCATCTTGATCGCACTCCGCCGGGAGAGTGGGGTAGTGGTCATGGGCGTCAGCACCAGTCCATCGTGCCAGGTGGTCGGCCGATCGTTCGAATCCGCGGGTCGTGTTCAACTGTGACGTGCGTCGGGCACTCTGGTCACGGAGACGCGCAATGAGCGGTACTCTTGGATGCTTGCAGCATGTGGCACCTGGTGTCTTTTCATGCTCGCAGCCGCCCACGTCGACCGTCGACACAAGTCGGACAATCGACGACAACTGAAATGAGGAGTTCGCGAGATGCCGGTGCCATCCAGGGAGAGGGTGATCGAGCTGATCTCCGAACTCGTGCACGCCCAGGGTTACGACGTCGAAGACGTAGTCGTGACCAACGCGGGCAAGCACAGCGCGGTGCGCATCATGGTCGACAGCGATGCCGGGATCGAACTCGATGCCGCCGCAGAGATCAGCAGACTCGTTTCGGAACTCTTCGACAATCTCGACGAAATCGGTGAAACGCCGTACACCCTCGAGGTGACCTCGCCGGGAATCGATCGTCCGCTGACGCTCGCGCGTCACTGGCGTCGAGCTCGGGGACGTAAAGCGCGCATCGATCTGGCCGGCGAGACCGTGGTGGGCCGTATCGGAACGTTGAACGACGATTCGGTTGCGGTTGTCATCGGTGGGCGCGGCGGACTGAGCGTGCGAGAGATTGCCCTGGCCGACGTACAGAAGGCAGTCGTTCAGGTGGAGTTCTCGAAGCCCAGTGAGGCGGAGTTGGAACTCGCGGGCGGCATTCCGGAGGGCCGTGCAGTCCCGTCGGATGCGATTGATGTCGGTGTCGACAGCGCTGAAGACGACGAAGCAGAATTAGAAGACGTAGAAAACGAAGAAGGGTTCGACAAGTGAATATCGACATTGCAGCGTTGCGAGCGATCGAAGCCGAAAAGGGTGTCTCGATCGAAACTGTGATCGCCACGATCCAGACCGCGCTGCTGACGGCGTATCGCCACACCGAGGGACACAAGCAGAACGCTCGGATCGACGTCAACATCAAGACCGGTTCCGTGCGAGTCATGGCGCACGACACCGATGCAGACGGCAACATGATCGGCGAGGAGTGGGACGACACTCCTGAAGGATTCGGCCGGATCGCGGCGACAACCGCACGCCAGGTCATCCTGCAGCGCCTGCGCGACGCCGAGCACGAGCGCAGTTTCGGTGAGTTCTCCACACATGAGGGTGAGATCGTCGGCGGTGTCATCCAGCGTGACACGCGAGCGAACTCTCGCGGAATGGTCGTCGTTCGCATCGGCAGCGAATCCAATGGCGCCGAAGGATTGTTGCCGCCGGCAGAACAGGTTCCGGGCGAGAACTACGAGCACGGTGAGCGCATCAAGTGCTACGTCGTCGGAGTTGCTCGCGGCGCTCGTGGCCCACAGATCACCCTGTCGCGGACCCACCCGAACCTGGTTCGCAAGTTGTTCGCCCTCGAGGTTCCGGAGATCGCGGACGGCAGCGTCGAGATCATCAACGTCGCGCGCGAAGCAGGACACCGTTCCAAGATCGCCGTTGCCTCACGCGTGCAGGGACTCAACGCGAAGGGCGCGTGCATCGGCCCGATGGGTCAGCGCGTCCGCAACGTCATGAGTGAACTGGCGGGGGAGAAGATCGACATCATCGACTTCGACGAAGATCCGGCGACCTTTGTCGGCAACGCACTTTCCCCGTCGAAAGTGGTCTCCGTCACTGTCGTCGATCCCGAAGCTCGTGCGGCCCGTGTCATCGTGCCCGATTTCCAGCTTTCGCTGGCCATCGGAAAAGAGGGCCAAAATGCCCGCCTGGCTGCGCGGTTGACGGGTTGGCGTATCGACATTCGTAGCGATGCGGCACCCGCTGCAGATGCGTCCGAGCGGCCCGCCACGTCCAACGGATAACGGTGGAATGCAGTGATCGAGACGGTTCGGCGGTAGAGTGGACAATGGTTCGACGTGAGTCCTCGGATTCTGCGCGCGTGAAACCCGGTTCTCCGGTCAGAACGTGTGTGGGGTGCAGGGAACAAGGGTCGGCTGTCGATCTGTTGAGGGTCGTGGTTGGTGAGCAGGGGCCGGAGGGCTCCCCGCTGATCCCCGACGTATCGCGAAGACTCCCCGGTCGAGGTGCATGGCTGCACCTGGATCCGAGTTGTCTGAGCCTGGCAGAGCGGCGCCGAGCATTCAGCAGAGCACTGCGAGTGTCCGGAAATCTGGACACGTCCGCTGTCGACCAACTGGTCGACGCAGTTCACACAAAAGCAGTACCTCTCGAGAAGAACAGGCACAAGCACTCATGAGCACACCGTGAAGCACCAACGATGAACGTCCATCGGCGATAACCCGAGGTCGTGCGGGACCCACATCTGTGGGATGCCTCCTGCTCGACCTCATCAGTGAGGAGAGCAGTGGCAGGCAAGGCCCGCGTGCACGAGTTGGCTAAAGAACTCGGTGTCACCAGCAAGGAACTACTCGCAACGCTCAAAGAGCAAGGCGAGTTCGTGAAGTCTGCGTCATCCACAGTGGAGGCGCCCGTCGCCCGTCGTCTGCGGGAGTCATTCCCGTCGGCAGGCGGAGCAGAAACCAAGACCGAGACCGGCGCATCCGCTCCGGCCCGTCCCGCGGCAAAGCCCGGTGCACCGTCGCCGTCAGCTGCAAAGCCCGGCGCCCCGCGTCCCGGCCCCAAGCCGGCCGCACCCGCACCGGCCGCTCCCGCACCGGCCGCTCCCGCAGCACCGGCACCGGCAGCCCCCGCGGCTCCCGCAGCCGCTGCTCCGGCAGCACCGTCCGCGCCGGTCCCCACCCCGACGTTCAACGCTCCGAAACCAGCACAGCCGGCACGCCCGGCTCCGGCTGCTCCCGCAGCGTCGGCACCGGCAGCCCCCGCGGCTCCGGCCGCACCGTCCACCGGCGCAAAGCCCGGCGGACCGCGTCCGGGACCGAAGGCACCTCGCGTCGGTAACAACCCGTACTCCTCGGCTCCCGCCGAGCGTCCGGCACCTCGTCCGGCTCCCGGCGCACCGCGCCCGGGTGCGGGTCAGGGCGGTTCGCGTCCGGCTCCGGGTCAGGGCGGTCCCCGTCCGGCTCCCGGCCAGGGTGGACCTCGTCCGGCTGCAGGTCAGGGCGGACCCCGTCCGAGCCCCGGCTCCATGCCTCCTCGCCCGAACCCGGGTGCAATGCCTGCTCGTTCCGCTCGTCCCGCGCCCGGTGGCGGCGGACGTCCGGGTCGTCCCGGTGGCGCTCCCGGTGGTCGTCCGGGTGGCGGCGGTGGATACCGCGGTGGCGGCGCTCCCGGCGCCGGTGCCGGTGCAGGTGCTCCCGGTGGAGCAGCTCCGGCCGGTGGATTCCGCGGTCGCCCCGGCGGCGGTGGCCGTCCCGGCCAGCGCGGCGCAGCGGCAGGTGCATTCGGTCGTCCCGGCGGAGCAGTTCGCCGTGGACGTAAGTCGAAGCGGGCGAAGCGCGCCGAGTACGAAAGCATGCAGGCTCCCGCAGTCGGCGGCGTCAGGCTGCCACGCGGCAACGGCGAGACCATCCGTCTCGCTCGCGGCGCATCGCTGTCGGACTTCGCGGACAAGATCGATGCGAACCCCGCAGCACTCGTGCAGGCGTTGTTCAACCTCGGTGAGATGGTCACGGCAACTCAGTCGGTCAACGACGAGACGTTGGAGCTGCTCGGCGGCGAAATGAACTACGTCGTGCAGGTCGTCAGCCCGGAGGACGAGGATCGCGAGCTGCTCGACAGCTTCGACCTCACCTACGGCGAGGACGCCGGCGGAGAAGAGGACCTCGAGTCCCGTCCGCCTGTGGTCACCGTCATGGGCCACGTCGACCACGGTAAGACCCGTCTGCTCGACGTGATCCGTAAGGCTAATGTCCGTGAGGGCGAAGCCGGCGGCATCACGCAGCACATCGGTGCCTACCAGGTGCTGACCGAGCTCGAGGGCAACGAGCGCCTCGTGACGTTCATCGACACCCCGGGTCACGAGGCCTTCACGGCCATGCGTGCTCGTGGTGCCAAGGCCACCGACCTCGCGATCCTTGTTGTCGCAGCCGACGACGGTGTCATGCCGCAGACGGTGGAAGCGATCAACCACGCCCAGGCGGCCGACGTGCCGATCGTGGTCGCGGTGAACAAGATCGACAAGGAAGGCGCGAACCCGGACAAGATCCGGCAGCAGCTCACCGAGTACGGACTGGTGGCCGAGGAGTACGGCGGAGACACCATGTTCGTCGACATCTCGGCGAAGCAGGGCCTCAACATCGACGCACTGCTCGAAGCAGTGCTGTTGACGGCCGACGCTTCCCTGGATCTGCGCGCCAACCCGGACATGGACGCTCAGGGTGTTGCCATCGAGGCGCACCTCGACCGTGGCCGCGGCCCCGTCGCTACCGTGCTCATCCAGCGCGGAACGCTGCGGGTCGGCGACTCGATCGTTGCCGGCGATGCTTACGGCCGCGTCCGCCGCATGGTGGACGAACACGGTCAGGACGTACACGAGGCACTGCCTTCACGTCCGGTCCAGGTCATCGGCTTCACGTCGGTCCCCGGTGCAGGCGACAACCTGCTCGTGGTCGACGAGGACCGTATCGCTCGCCAGATCGCAGACCGTCGCAACGCACGTAAGCGCAACGCGCTTGCAGCGAAGAGTCGTAAGCGCATCAGCCTCGACGATCTCGATGCAGCTCTGAAGGAACATTCACAGCTGAACTTGATCCTCAAGGGTGACAACTCGGGAACCGTGGAGGCCCTCGAAGAGGCTCTCCTCGGAATTCCGATCGACGACGAGGTGCAGTTGCGCGTCATCGACCGCGGTGTCGGTGGCATCACGGAGACCAACGTCAACCTGGCTGCTGCGTCCAACGCGATCATCATCGGCTTCAACGTCCGCGCCGAAGGCAAGGCAACGGAGCTGGCGAACCGCGAGGGCGTCGACATTCGCTACTACTCGGTGATCTACCAGGCCATCGACGAGGTCGAGAAGGCACTCAAGGGTCTGCTCAAGCCGGTGTACGAAGAGGTCGAGCTGGGCAAGGCAGAGATCCGCGCCATGTTCCGTTCGTCCAAGATCGGCAACATTGCCGGTTGCTTGGTCACGTCGGGCAGCATCCGTCGCAACGCCAAGGCACGTCTCATCCGCGACAGCAAGGTCGTCGCCGAGACAGTCACCATCTCCTCGCTCAAGCGGGAGAAGGAAGACGCAACCGAGGTTCGCGAAGGCTACGAATGTGGTTTGACCGTCACCTATTCCGATATCAAGATCGGTGACGTTCTCGAGTGCTACGAGCTTCGCGAGAAGCCGCGCGACTGATTATGTCGACACGGGCGTTGGGGCGGACGCACGTGAGTACTAGCTGACATGGACTCTCCCGGACTTGAACATTCAAGGCCGGGAGGGTCCATTCGGCTCTGTCTAGGGGGAAAATGTTTGTAGGGGCACTGGAGTTCGACATCCTTTTCGGGGATGTCCACTCACTCAAGGAAAAGCGTTCGATGCTGTCGCCGATCCTGACGGAACTCCGTCGATTCGGCGTGAGTGCAGCGGAGGCGGGGGAGCAGGGACGCCTGCGTCGTGCGCTCGTGGGCGTCGGTGTGGTCAGCTCGTCCGTCGATCACCTGCACGATGTTCTCGATCATTGTGAACGGGCAGTGGCCGAGCGTCCCGAGATTCAGTTGCTGGCAGTGAGAAGGCGAATCTTCGGCCCGGAAGACTGAGCGTCACCGATCGGTGTCAGTGAGCCACGCTTCCAGACGGCGTACCGAATCGAGTTCGTCGGAAAAGGATTCGGTGTCTTCGGGACTAACTGTGACGGTGTTTGTGCTCACGCTCGACGCACCCGGTTGCCGTGGAGATCGACGACGGCCCTGCCAGCGGTGTGAATGTGCTCGAGGACCTCTGCGTATGGTGATTTGGTTGCCGGGTAGCCGATGGACGAGACTGTTGTCGGTAATAATTCTTGTTAACCAGAACTTTGATCGATCGAGTCACCTCGATTCGAGTGGCCAGGTAGAGGAGACTGACAGTCATGGTAGATCCAGCCCGGGCACGCAAGTTGGCAAAGCGTATCGGAACCATCGTCGCGACGGCGATCGATCACGAGATCAAGGATCCGCGACTCGCATTCGTGACCATCACCGACACCAAGGTCACCAACGATCTGCACGACGCGACGGTGTACTACACCGTCATGGGTGAGAAGGTCGATTCTGCGCCCGACGTGGAAGCCGCCGCGGCAGGCCTCGAGAAGGCCAAGGGCGTTCTGCGCTCGAAGGTTGGTGCCGGAACCGGAGTGCGATTCACGCCGACTCTGACGTTTGTCGCCGATACCGTTCCCGACACCGCGCGTCATATGGAAGAACTGCTGGCCCGTGCCAAGGCCGCCGACGACGAGGTCGCCAAGGCGCGTGAGAACGCTCAGCCCGCCGGAGATGCAGATCCGTACAAGGAGCCGCGAGCGGCTGCAGACGAAGACGAGGCGTCGCCAGATGTTCGTGAAGCCGACTGACGCGCACCGAGAATGACGATCACCGCACTTTCGGACGTCGACCCCTGCGAGGCGAAGTTCTCTCAGGTGGCCGAGGTTCTCGAAGCAGCACACACGGTGACAATTCTCTGCCATGTGCAGCCGGATGCGGACACGATCGGTAGCGGACTTGCACTCGGCCTCGTTCTCGAGCGTCGGGACGTTTCGGTGCAGGTGGCGTTCAGTCGGCCGTCGGCGCTGCCCGAGTCGATGTGTGATCTCCCTGGCGTTCACTTGCTCGTGGCGCCCACCGATGTTCGGGAAAACGTCGATGTGCTGGTGACCGTGGACGTCGGGAGCGAGGGGCGGCTCGGTGAGTTGGCGAGTCGACTCGCCGGCGCGAATCGCACGATCGTTCTCGATCACCATCGTTCCAATTCCGAATTCGGAACCATCAACGTCGTCGACGAAACCGCGGCTTCGACGACGGCGCTCATCGCACGCTTCTTCGATGCGTGGGGAGTTGCGATCGATCGCGATATCGCGCACTGTCTCTATGCCGGGCTGGTCACCGACACCGGCTCCTTCCGCTGGGGTGGACCGACCCCGCACGTGCTCGCGGCGCGTTTGCTGGCGACCGGCATCGACGGCGACGCGATTGCGCGAAAGCTGCTCGACACCCATCCGTTCGGGTGGTTGCCGATGCTGGCTTCGGTACTCGGGTCCGCGGTGCTGGTCCCGGAAGCCGCGAGCGGACGTGGGCTGGTGTACGCGGTGATCCGACGCAGTGACATCGGCGATCTTCGTTCCGAGGAGATCGAGAGCGTCGTCGACATCGTGCGAACCACTTCGGAAGCCGAAGTTGCCGCGGTACTCAAGGAGTCGGTTTCCGGAAGCTGGTCGATCTCGTTGCGTGCAAAGTCGGCGATCGACGTGTCGGCGGTCGCCGAAAGTCTTGGTGGTGGCGGGCATCGGCTGTCGGCCGGATATACGTCGGCCAGTTCCAGCGACGAGATTGTTGCCGCGCTCATCGCGGCACTCGGCTGAATCCGCCGGCATTGAGCGAATCCGACGCCACCTCGGCGGGATCTTCAGCGGCTGATTTCGACGTCAATGGGCGACGAATCTTTTCCCTGGCGTTTCCGGCACTCGGGGTGCTGGCGGCCGAACCCCTCTATCTGTTGTTCGACATCGCTGTGGTCGGTCGACTCGGGGCGCTTCCGCTGGCTGGATTGGCGGTCGGTGGTCTGATTCTGTCGTTGGTGAGTACGCAGCTGACCTTCTTGTCATACGGCACGACGGCGCGCGCGGCACGGCTGCACGGAGCGGGCCGCGAGCGCGACGCGGTGGGCGAGGGCGTTCAGGCGACCTGGCTGGCGGCCGCGATCGGCTTGGCCTTGGTCGTGATCGTGCAGGTGATCGCCGGCCCGCTGACTTCGGCGGTGGCCGGGACTCCCGACATCGCCGCGGCTGCGGAAAGTTGGCTTCGGATAGCGGTATTGGGTGTTCCACTCATCCTGGTAGCCCTGGCCGGCAACGGCTGGATGCGCGGGGTTCAGAACACGGTGCGACCGCTTCGGTTCGTCCTTGTCGGCCTGGGTATTTCGGCGGTCTTGTGCCCGATTCTCGTGCACGGTTTGCTCGGTGCTCCGCGTATGGAACTCGAAGGGTCGGCTGTCGCGAATCTGGTTGGCCAGACCGTTTCAGGTGTCCTGTTCGCTTGGGCGCTCTTTCGTGAACCGGTTTCCGCCCGACCGCATTTTGCGATCATGCGGGCGCAGATGCTGATGGGCCGTGACCTGATTCTGCGCAGCCTCGCATTCCAAGCGTGTTTCGTCTCTGCGGCTGCAGTGGCGTCGAGGTTCGGTGCTGCCGTCGTGGGTGCACACCAAGTTGTCCTCCAACTGTGGAACCTGGTTTCGCTCCTTCTCGATTCCTTGGCCATCGCCGCTCAGACGCTCATCGGAGCGGCGCTCGGCGGCGGATTCGCGGCCGCGGCGAAGAAGATGACCTGGCGGATCACCGCATGGTCGACGGTATTTGCCGTGTTGCTCGCGATCTTCTTCGCCGCCGGACACTCCGTGATCCCCGGACTCTTCACGTCTGACGCCGAGGTGCTCGGTCAGATGTCGATCGCGTGGTGGTTCTTCGTCGCGATCATGCCGGTAGCGGGAATCGTGTTTGCACTCGACGGTGTTCTACTCGGTGCCGGCGACGTGGTGTTTCTGCGCAACGCGACAATGCTCTGCGCAGTTCTCGGGTTTCTGCCCGCGATCTGGCTCTCTCTCGCCTACGACTGGGGGCTGGCCGGAATTTGGGCAGGGCTTACCGTGTTCGTAGTACTTCGGATGGTCGCAGTGTCGTGGCGAGCGTTTTCCGGCAAGTGGGCAGTGACAGGTCCGGCGACGGCGAGGCGCGGAAGTTCAACTGAGGAAGCAGAGGGATCGTGGCAGCAAAGTTGATGGCGGTGAGCGACATTCATGTCGGTCACAACGGCAACAAGCCGATGACGGAAGAACTGTTTCCGGATTCGCCTGACGACTGGCTCATCCTCGCCGGTGACGTCTCGGAGAAGACGGACGACATCCGGTGGGCGTTGAAGCTCCTTCGCAGCCGATTCGCAAAGGTCATCTGGATTCCGGGCAACCACGAGCTGTGGACGACCGCCAAGGATCCGGTTCAGATTCACGGAGCGCCGCGGTACGAATACCTGGTCAACATGTGCCGCGAACTCGACGTCATCACGCCCGAGGACCCGTTCCCGGTCTGGGAGGGAGACGAGGGGCCGGTCACGGTCGTCCCGATGTTCCTTCTCTACGACTACTCGTTCCTGCCGGCAGGTGCGCGGGACAAGGAACACGGGCTCGAGATCGCGCGGGACAAGAACGTCGTCGCCACCGACGAGTTCCTACTCTCGCCGCAGCCGTATGCAACGCGCGATGCGTGGTGCCGGGGGAGAATCGAATACACCCAGGCACGGCTGGACGCGCTCCCCGAAGGCACAAAAACCGTTCTCGTGAACCATTTCCCGATGGTCCGGCAGCCGACGGATGTGCTCATGTATCCGGAGTTCGCACTGTGGTGCGGAACCACTGCGACGGCCGACTGGCATGTGAAGTACAACGCGGTGTGCTCGGTGTACGGACACCTGCACATTCCCCGAACCACGTACTACGACGGCGTCCGCTTCGAGGAAGTCTCACTCGGATACCCGCGTGAATGGCGTCGGCGCGGTCTGCCGGAGAAGCTGTTGCGTCAGATTCTTCCCGTGCCGGAGTACCCGCCGGGAACGCTCAACAAGTGGGGTGGCCACTTCAAGGTCACGCCCGAGCAGGAAGCCGAAGTCGAGCGCATGCGCGCCGGACGCTGAGAGGTATCGCTACGTGATCGAACAGATTCTTCCCGGTGGAGTCGCGACGGCCGAGGCCTTCGTCGATCCGCCCGGTCTGGTACCGCATCCCAGCGAGGAGGCGTTGATCGGCCGCGCCGTCGAGAAGCGTCGTCGCGAGTTCGTGACTACTCGGCACCTTGCGCGTCAGGCGATGGGCAAGCTCGGTGTTCCGTCTGCTGCCGTCATGCGCGGCGAGCGTGGTGCCCCGCTGTGGCCGCAAGGAGTGGTCGGGAGCCTCGCCCATTGCGACGGCTACCGCGGCGCTGTCCTCGCGTACTCCATGCAGGTCCGCTCACTCGGGATCGACGCCGAACCGCACGGCCCGCTGCCGGACGGGGTTTTGCCCGCGGTCAGCATCGAGGCGGAACGCACGTGGCTGGGTGCCCAGGAGACCGACGGTCCGGTGCATTGGGATCGAGTGCTTTTCTGCGCGAAGGAAGCCACGTACAAAGCATGGTTTCCGCTTACCGGGCGTTGGCTGGGGTTCGAGGACGCCCACATCACGTTCGAGGCGGAGTCGGACACTTCCGGAACTTTCACTTCACGTCTGCTCGTCCCCGGTGAGGCGACGTCCGGTCCGCCGCTCACCTCTTTCGGCGGCAGGTGGTTGGTGTCGGACGGGCTCATCCTGACGGCAATTTCGGTGCAGTGAGGGCGACTGGCAGAATCGGCACACGTGTCAGCTCGTGAAAAGCCTTCCTCCGGTCTTGTCGGCGCCGGAATCCTGATCGTCGACAAAGAGGCGGGTATCACCAGCCACGACGTGGTCGCTCGATGCCGCAAATTGTTGAACACCCGCAAGGTGGGACATGCCGGGACGCTTGATCCCATGGCGACCGGCGTCCTTGTTCTCGGCGTGGAGCGTGCGACCAAGTTGCTCGGACTCCTGGCGCTGACCACCAAGGCGTATTCGGCGACCATTCGCCTCGGCGCAGCGACGGACACGGACGACGCCGAAGGTGAGGTCCTGACATCTGCAGACGCTTCGCAGGTGACGGACGCGGAGATCGGCGCGATCGTGGCCACGCTGACCGGAGACATCAAGCAGATCCCGGCGAGCGTGAGTGCTATCAAGGTCGACGGTCAGCGCGCACACGCATTGGTGCGAGCCGGAGAAACCGTCGAACTCTCGCCCCGCCCGGTAACGGTGTCGACTTTCGAGGTTCTGGCTCGGCGAGATGTCCCGGGAGGGTTCGTCGATCTGGATGTCGACGTGGAGTGCTCGTCCGGTACGTACATCCGCTCGCTCGCACGGGATCTCGGTCGTGAGTTGGGCGTCGGCGGTCATTTGACGGCACTGCGCCGCACCCGCGTCGGGCCGTTCACTCTCGAACATGCGCGCACGCTCGAAGATCTCGCAGAACAGCCGGATGTGAGCCTCGACATCGATCAGGCCGCGCAGACGGCCTTTCCGCATCGGCAGATCACCGCAGAAGAAGCCGAGGCGATCAGTCAGGGTCGTTGGCTCGAGCCGATCGGGATGAAGGGGATCTGTGCGGCCATCGATCCCACGGGTCACACGATCGCGCTCTTGCAGGAGAAGGGTAGACGCGCCAGTTCGGTAATGGTTGTGCGGCCGGCGACGCTGCGCGGATGATCGTTCGCGAGCGTGTCGAAAGCGACCTCGACGGTTGCGTCGATGCGCTGGCGCAGGTTCACGAGCGCGATGGGTATCCGGACACATGGCCGCAGATCCCACGAGGTTGGCTCAGTTCGCCAACTCTGGTGAAGGCGTGGGTCGGTGAGAGTCACGGCCGTGTTGTCGGCCATGTCGCCCTCGACAGCTCGCTCGGAGGTGCGCCCACGACTGCGGGCACGATAGCCGTGTCGCGACTATTCGTTCATCCCGGTTCACGCGGAAACGGCCTCAGTGGTGCGCTACTTGACGCCGTGACGGATTTTGCCGTCGACCGTCGGTTGGGACTGGTGCTCGACGTCGTCGACGACGCTCTGCCGGCGATCGCCCTGTACGAGCGTCGAGGTTGGGTGTACGTCGACGAGAGGCTCGCCGACTGGACGCGGACTGACGGCTTCCGGCCCGTGGAACGTCGATACCGGCTGCCGCTCTGAGCGGTTAGACGAGCCAAATTGCTTGAGCGACTGGGCTTCCCAGGTCGATGGTATTCGGGCTGTCGCCGAGTCGCACGGATACGGTACCGGCGAAATCGCGGCGCTCCTCGACAGTGATCTCGACATCGAGACTGACGCCGACGGAATCGAAGTACCGGAGCATTTCGGGATCGGAATCGGAGATCCGGGCAACGCGGCCCCGTTCGCCGTTGGCGAAGTCGCTGAGCTGGCGGGCCGGGGGAGTCGGTACCGAACCATCGGTGGCGGGAATGGGGTCACCGTGTGGATCGCGTTCGGGGAAGCCGAGTTTGGCGTCCATCCGGGAGATCATCAAATCGGAAACGGCATGTTCGAGGACTTCGGCTTCGTCGTGGACTTCGTCCCACCCGTACCCGAGTTCCTGAACCAGGTAGGTCTCGATCAACCGGTGGCGCCGGACCATGGACACAGCAGCGGCGCGGCCGCTGTCTGTCAAGGCGATGGAACCGTAGCGGGCGTGATCGACCAGGCCCTGGTCCGAGAGTTTGCGGATGGCCTCTGACACGGTCGAGGCCGAGACGCTCATCTTCTCGGACAGGAGCTTGGTGGAAACCCGTTCGTGGGACCACTCCTGGATCGTCCAGATGACCTTGAGGTAGTCCTGAGCCACCGACGAGAGCGCGAGCGTGTCGATTGCCGCGTCGTGCGCCGAAGTGTTGTCGCTGTCCGACGCCGATGATGCTTCCGGGGTTCCGGTCTTGTGAGCTGCCACAACGCTTAGCTTAGGCTACGAAATCCGGAACTTCCGTACGTGAGCGGCAGCACAGCGGTGATTCGCTGGGCGGGTCCGAACGTGACCCGCCGCTAGTGGACCCGTAGGCTGCCAATCGTGCTGAGATGGCGTGGTCTCGACGAAGTTCCGGCCGATTGGGGTCGTTGTGTGCTCACTATCGGTGTGTTCGACGGTGTGCATCGTGGGCATGCCCAATTGATAGCGAGAGCGGTTACCGCTGCCCGCAAACGTGGTGTTCCGAGCGTGTTGATGACGTTCGACCCGCATCCCATGGAGGTTGTGCGGCCGGGTAGTCATCCAGCCCAGTTGACGACGCTGCAACGGCGTGCGGAATTGGCTCAGGATCTGGGCATCGACGTCTTCTGCGTGATGCCGTTCACCGCTGATTTCATGAAGCTGACGCCCGAGCGCTATGTCCACGAAATTCTCGTCGAACGCCTGCATGTCGCCGAGGTGGTGGTGGGTGACAACTTCACCTTCGGCAAGAAGGCGCTCGGAAATGTTGATCTTCTGCGTGAGATGGGCGCTCGTTTCGGCTTTGCCGTCGACGGCGTCCAGCTGCTCGCCGAGCATGCAGTGACCTTCTCGTCCACCTACATCCGCTCCTGCGTCGACGCGGGCGACATGGAAGCGGCTACCGAAGCTCTCGGTCGTCCGCATCGTGTCGAAGGTGTAGTCGTGCACGGTGACAAGCGTGGACGCGAGTTGGGATTCCCGACGGCCAACGTTGCACCGCCGATGTTTTCGGCCATTCCGGCCGACGGTGTGTACGCAGCGTGGTTCACGGTGCTCGGCGCCGGTGAGGAACTCGGAACTGTCGTTCCCGGTCGTCGATACCAAGCCGCAGTGTCTGTAGGGACCAATCCGACCTTCTCCGGCCGGACCCGAACCGTCGAGGCGTACGTACTCGACACCGAAGCCGACCTGTACGGGCAACATGTCGCCGTCGACCTGGTTTCGCGGATTCGCGGGATGGAGAAGTTCGACTCGATCGAGTCGCTCGTCACGGCGATGAACCGGGACGTCGACCGTGCTCGCGAAATCTTGAGTGAGGACGCAGAGCGCAGCGTGGGTTGAGCGCAGAGCGCAGCGTTAGTGGCGGCGGCCACATTCGCTGTAGGCGTGCGAATGCGCCGCATTGCTGCTGGTATGATCTTCTCTCGGTGCGTGCTGCGGTTTGCGGTGGCCGCGCCCGATCTAGTTCCTTTCACGCAAACGTCATTACAGGAGTGAATCAAGTGGCATTGACCACGGAAGAAAAGAAGGTCGTTCTCGGCGAGTACGGCTTGCACGAGACCGACACGGGATCGCCCGAAGCTCAGGTGGCAATGCTCACCAAGCGCATCACCGATCTCACCGAGCACCTCAAGACCCACAAGCATGACCACCACTCGCGTCGTGGACTGCTCTTGATGGTCGGTCGCCGTCGTCGTCTGCTGAAGTACGTGGCAAAGACTGACGTCGCTCGCTACCGCACGCTCATCGAGCGTCTCGGCCTGCGTCGCTAGATTTTTCCTACGACGCTGATCGAAAGCAACACGGCACGCTTCGGTTTGCCGAACACTCCGTCAGCCGGCGAAGCCACGCATATACTGGGCTTCGCTGGCTTTCGGCGTTAGCTGCCGCAAGGCAGTTTCCGCTGTCGGCGCACATGCACAGTTTTCTATGCGCAGTTGTGCAGTGCGCAGTCAGCACACCGTATGCACCAGAGAACGTGGTGTCGGTTGTCGGTAGTGGTTCTCCGGACCGGGCAAGTGCCTGAAAGCTCCGGCGGACTTCGATCGACGGCCGCCCGAACGTCGTGACGTCCCGAAGCAGAAATCGCTCGCATAGCAGGAGCGTCTGCAATTCAAGAGGGGGACGTCCCTCGGTGCGCAGTTTCCACCAGGAGGGTGGACACGCCCGCGCGGGTACGGCGAAGACGAGAGGGAAGTGAAGAGAAAAGAATGACAGACAATTCCGTAGTAGAGGTCGACGAAGGCGTGTTCGAATCCACCGCCGTGATCGACAACGGGTCTTTCGGTACCCGCACCATCCGTTTCGAGACCGGACGCCTTGCTCAGCAGGCCGCCGGCGCCGTCGTCGCTTACCTGGACGACGAGACCATGCTGCTGTCCGCTACGAGCGCCAGCAAGCACCCCAAGGAGCACTTCGACTTCTTCCCCCTGACGGTGGACGTCGAAGAGCGCATGTACGCAGCGGGCCGCATCCCCGGTTCGTTCTTCCGTCGTGAGGGACGCCCCTCCACCGACGCGATCCTGACCTGCCGCCTCATCGACCGGCCGCTGCGCCCGTCGTTCGTCGACGGTCTCCGTAACGAGATCCAGGTCGTCGTCACGGTCATGAGCCTCAACCCTCAGGATCTGTACGACGTCGTGGCTATCAACGCCGCTTCCGCGTCGACGCAGATCGCGGGCCTGCCGTTCTCCGGACCCGTCGGTGGCGTGCGTGTTGCACTCATCGTCTCCGAGGACAACAAGGCCGGCCAGTGGGTTGCATTCCCGACGGTCGATCAGCTCGAGAACGCCGTCTTCGACATGGTCGTCGCCGGCCGCGTCGTGTCCGGCAGCGGTGACAACGCCGACGTCGCGATCATGATGGTCGAGGCCGAGGCCACCGACAACGTCATCGCGAAGATCGCCGACGGCGCTCAGGCACCGACCGAGGCCATCGTCGCCGAAGGCCTCGAGGCCGCCAAGCCGTTCATCGCACGCCTGTGCGCTGCACAGGCAGCACTGGCATCCAAGGCTGCAAAGCCCACGGGTGACTACCCGGTCTTCCCGGCGTACCAGGACGACGTATTTGCTGCCGTCGAGGCCGCTGCATCCGAAAAGCTCAATGCCGCACTGACAATCGCCGGCAAGCAGGAACGCGACGACAAGACCGACGAGGTCAAGGTCGAGGTTCTCGAGCAGGTTGCACCGAACTTCGAAGGCCGCGAGAAGGAACTGGGAGCAGCGTTCCGCTCGCTCACCAAGAAGCTGGTTCGCCAGCGCATCCTGCGCGATCAGTTCCGCATCGACGGTCGCGGCGTCACGGACATCCGTTCGCTGTCTGCCGAGGTTGCGATCATCCCGCGCGCACACGGCTCCGCACTGTTCGAGCGCGGCGAGACCCAGATCCTGGGTGTCACCACTCTCGACATGGTCAAGATGGCGCAGCAGGTCGACTCGCTCGGTCCCGAGACCAGCAAGCGCTACATGCACCATTACAACTTCCCGCCGTACTCCACCGGTGAGACGGGCCGCGTCGGTTCGCCGAAGCGTCGCGAAATCGGTCACGGTGCACTCGCCGAGCGCGCTCTCATGCCGGTTCTGCCCAGCGTCGAAGAGTTCCCGTACGCAATTCGCCAGGTCTCCGAGGCTCTGAGCTCCAACGGCTCCACCTCGATGGGCTCGGTGTGTGCTTCCACGCTCGCACTGCTCAACGCCGGTGTGCCGCTGCGTGCTCCGGTTGCCGGTATCGCCATGGGTCTGGTTTCCGACCAGGTCGACGGTGAAACCCGTTACGTGGCTCTGACCGACATCCTCGGCGCCGAAGATGCCTTCGGTGACATGGACTTCAAGGTCGCAGGCACCAAGGACTTCGTCACGGCTCTGCAGCTGGATACGAAGCTCGACGGCATCCCGTCCAAGGTTCTCGCCGGCGCGCTGTCGCAGGCGAAGGACGCCCGGACCACGATCCTCGAGGTCATGGCCGAGGCCATCGACACCCCGGACGAGATGAGCCCGTTCGCTCCCCGCGTGACGGCCATCAAGGTCCCCGTCGACAAGATCGGTGAGGTCATCGGCCCCAAGGGCAAGATGATCAACTCCATCACCGAGCAGACCGGTGCCAGCATCTCCATCGAGGACGACGGCACCGTGTTCGTCGGCGCCACCGATGGACCGTCTGCACAGGCCGCGATCGACATGATCAACGCCATTGCCAACCCGCAGCTCCCCAAGGTCGGCGAGCGGTTCCTGGGCACGGTCGTCAAGACCACCGCCTTCGGTGCCTTCGTTTCGCTCCTGCCGGGACGCGACGGACTGGTGCACATCTCGAAGCTGGGCAGCGGTAAGCGCATTGCCAAGGTCGAAGACGTGGTCAACGTCGGATCCAAGATCCGCGTCGAGATCGCCGACATCGATGCTCGCGGCAAGATCTCGCTGATCCCGGTCGAAGAGGGCAACGACGAGGCTGCCGCTCCGGCCGCCGACGAGGCTGCTTCCGAGTAGATCTCACTTCGTACTCTGATGCGGCCCCGCGCGGATTTCCGTGCGGGGCCGCATCTGTACTGTCTGTAGACACGAGCCTGTAGATACCTGATTCACCACTTGTACCGAGGACTGCTGAACCTTTTCATGGCAAAGACCACTCCCAACACCACGCGCAGCCGCAGCGCTGTGCTGAAATCGCCGATCGATGCGAAGTCTCCTGAATCGGGAGTGCAGCGCACGGTCCTTCCCGGCGGGCTGCGCGTCGTCACCGAATTCATCCCCGGTGTGCGTTCGGCCTCCGTCGGTGTGTGGGTCGGAGTCGGCTCCCGCGACGAGCAGCCGAGTGTGGCCGGTGCCGCGCATTTTCTCGAGCACCTGCTGTTCAAATCGACGCCGTCACGGACAGCGTTGGACATCGCCCAGGTCATGGATGGTGTGGGCGGCGAACTCAATGCATTCACATCGAAGGAACACACCTGTTTCTACGCGCACGTGATCGACGACGACCTTCCGATGGCGGTTGATCTTGTCGCCGACGTCGTGCTGCGCGGGCGTTGCAGAACCGCGGACGTTGACGTCGAGCGGCAAGTAGTGCTCGAAGAGATCGCGATGCGCGACGACGATCCGGAAGACTTGCTCGGCGACGCGTTCCTGACCGCGTTGTTCGGCGATCATCCTGTCGGTCGTCCGATCATCGGTAGCGTCGAATCGATCGAGTCGATGTCGCGCAATCAGTTGCATTCCTTCCATGTTCGGCGTTACACGCCGCAGCGGATGGTGCTGGCCGTAGCGGGAAACGTCGACCACAAGCAGGTGGTGACGCTCGCTCGCCGTGCATTTGCCGGGCATCTCGAGCGTGGGGTCAAGCCGGCGCCGCGGCGCGAAGGCACTTTGCGATTGCGAACGATGCCTGAACTGAGCTTGACCCATCGCGACAGCGAGCAGGTCCACCTTGCGCTCGGGGTTCGTGCGTTCGGCCGGCACGAGGGCCATCGCTGGGCGCTGTCGGTTCTCAACGCCGCAGTTGGTGGCGGGCTGAGTTCTCGTCTCTTCCAAGAGATTCGGGAGAAGCGGGGGCTCGCGTACTCTGTCTATTCCGGCGTCGACACCTTCGCGGACACCGGAGCGTTCTCCGTGTACGCGGGTTGCCAGCCGGAGAACCTCGGGGAGGTTGCCACAGTGATCCGCGAGGTGCTCGCGAACGTGGCGAGGGACGGAATCACCGACGCCGAGATCGCCCGCGCCAAGGGATCGCTGCGCGGCGGATTGGTTCTGGCACTGGAAGATTCAGGCTCACGCATGAACCGTATCGGTCGCAGTGAACTGAACTACGGCAACCATCGCAGTGTTGCGCAGACGCTCGCGACCATCGACGCAGTCACCTCCGAAGAGGTGCTCGAGGTGGCGCAGGTGCTTTTGACGAGGCCGTTTGCAGCCGCCGTCGTCGGCCCGTACAAGCGGGTTCGTGATCTCCCCGCGTCGGTACGCGGGATCGTGGGCAAGTAGTTCGAACTATCGAAATCGGGGTGTGCAGTTGAAGATCCGTGGTGCAGTGCTCGAAGAGATCGGCCGGAAGCGTCCCTTCGCGGAATCGACTCCGATTTCGATTTCGGAACTCGACCTCGAATCCCCGGGCCCGGGTGAGATCCTCGTCAAGATCGAAGCTGCCGGCCTTTGTCACTCCGACCTCTCCGTGGTCGACGGGAATCGCGTACGCCCCGTGCCGATGTTGTTGGGCCATGAGGCGGCAGGTCGAATCATCGAACTCGGCGACGGAGTTGATTCGTTGTCGGTGGGCACTCGCGTCGTGATGACTTTTCTTCCGCGGTGCGGTGAATGCGCGGGATGCGCCACTGACGGCCGGATGCCGTGCACGGTGGGTAGCGCCGCCAACAACGACGGCAGTTTGCTCGGTGGCGCGCAACGACTGCGGCGCTCCGGCGAGAAGGTCAAACATCATCTCGGTGTTTCGGGTTTCGCGACGCATGCTGTGGTCAACGCCAAGTCGGTAGTTGCTGTCGACGACGACATCCCGGCCGAAATTGCAGCCGTGCTCGGTTGCGCTGTGTTGACCGGCGGGGGAGCGCTGCTCAATGCGGCCAGGCCTCGCCCGGCCGACACGGTGATGGTGGTCGGCTTGGGCGGAGTCGGGATGGCCGCAATTCTGACGGCCCACGCACTCGGGGTCGAGAACGTCATCGGCGTCGACGCGCTGGAGTCGAAGTTGGCCCAGGCCCTGGAATTGGGCGCGACCGAGGTCTTCACACCGTCCGGGTTGACCGAGAGCGGTGTCCGCGCAGACATCGTCGTCGAGGCTGCCGGAAATGCTCGGGCATTCGAGACCGCGGTGGCTGCGACGGCAGCGGGTGGCACGACCGTCACGGTCGGGTTGCCGGCGCCTGACGCGCGCTCGTCGATCTCACCTCTCGGGCTGGTCGCCGAAGCGCGGACCATCATCGGCAGCTACCTCGGATCCGCAGTCCCGGCTCGCGACATCCCGATCTACGCGCAGTTGTGGCGGGACGGGAAGCTACCGGTCGAGAAGCTGATCTCCTCGCGAATCGAATTGGCCGACATCAATTCCGGTATGGACGAACTTGCGGACGGAAAAGCAATCCGACAGGTCATAGTTTTCGACTGAAAATCGTTACCTCCTGTAACGCTTCTTTCGTACTGGACGACTACTCGAATGACGTTGCGTGACGCCCCGGGGGTCGGTCGTACGTTTTCCAAAAGCTGATTGGGGAGAAGATATGCCGGTTCGTGGGTTCTTTTCGCGACATCGAATACTGGCGGGTGCACTAGCGCCCGCAGCGCTCGGCGTGGCCGCGTTGGTGGCGGTCGCAGTTGCCGTGGATTCTCCGGAGTCACGCACGATCGAGACACAATTGACGTCTTCGGTCACCGAGTGTCACGACATGGTGAGCATCGCGGTTGCAGGTCGACACGACACACCGGACGCTTCGACGGTGAAGATGTTGCTGGGAGCCGACGGGAAGCCCCTTCCGGCCGCCCTGTCCGGTGACTACAAGAGTGAACGCGTCGACCAGGTGATCAACCCGGCAGGCTCCGTCAACGCGAACAAACCCGGCTCTTACGCGGCTGTGTACATCGCGTACCCGGCCAACATGGCGTCCTACGAGGACGCCGTCGCTGCCGGCGCTGCAAACACGCAGTCCGTGATGAGTGCCATCGCCAAGGAATGCCCGAAGACTCAGTTCTCGATCGTCGGGTACAGCGAAGGCGCCGATGTGGTGCGTCGCGTGGCGAAGGACATCGGTACGCAGGAGAACAACGAGTTCGGGGTCGACCCGGACAAGGTTGTCGGTGTGGTCATGCTGGCGGATGCAGGCCGTGAAGCCGGCGACGGCACGTTCCTCGGTGCCAAGAATCCGTTCACGAACCCGAACAACTTCGATACGAAGTACCAGGACGGCACCTCCGCGACACCCGGCGAAGGTGTTCTCCCCGACACTGCTGGAGGTTTCGGCAAGCTGAACGGCAAGGTCGCGTCCTTCTGCTCGGACGGTGACTTCACCTGCTCGGCTCCCAGCAACATCTCCCTGTTGATCTTGGCGGCAAATGTCGGTCGGCAATTGAACATCGACCAGCTCGAATCGCAGGGTTTGAACCCGGCCACCGGTCAGGACGTCGCGGTGGTGTTCGGCCAGGTCGTCTTCGAGGCGTTCGCAGACATTTCGTCCAATCCCAACTGGATGCAGAGTGACGAGACGTTCCTTCAGGTGATGCTCAAGGTGTCGGATCCGGGGTACAAGCCCGGTAAAACACCCGCGCCGGCACCGGTAGCCGATGGCGAGACGGTGTCTACCGACAAGGTGTCTCCGCTGGCATATCTGCCGCAGAAGCTCTTCAAGGAGATCGTCGGTCTCATCGCTACCAACCAGAACACGATTCCCGTGATCCTGAGCGACCCCTACCAGCAGACACTCGCTCCGGATGTCGGACACCACTTCGATTACTGGCGTGATGCGGATGCGGCCAACGGCAAACCGTTGACTTCAGCTCAGTACGCAGCAGCCTGGCTCACCTACCTCGCCCAACAGGCGAAGGAGGGAAAGCCCGTCGACGCTGCGGCGAAGCCGACCCCCGAACAGATCACCGCCGCCGTCGATGCATACATGGCTGACGGCAATGCGGAAGGCGATGCCGCGGTGGCTGAAGGCGCCGGAACCGGTCAGGCACCGGCCGGGACCACTGGCTCCACGGGATCTGCTGGAGCGCCCGCAACCACGTCACAGGTGCCTGCGGCAGGATCGGCGTCGGTCACATCGGGAGCGGTCGCCACTCCGACAGGTTCGGCGGCAGTGACGCCGACGTCGACCGTTCCGACCACACCGGTAGCGGCCACGGATGCGACGACGGTGCCCCCGACAACAACAGCGACGTCGACGACCACGACGGCGAAGGTGCCGGTTCCGAACCCGTAATCCTTCTCGCCGGCGTTCGTCACACGAACAACGCTGTCACAGGCTGCGATCCGCAACTAGTTGCGGATCGCAGCCTGTTTTCATGTACGGGTTACGTACAGCGACCGTTGGTGCTTATCGTGGAAGGGAGGTTTCCGGATCACGAATCGTGGGTTTCACCGTGCACGAGTTGTCTATTGCGCAGAGTGTGGTCGAAGCGGTGTGTGAGCGTGCCGGCGAGCGACGGGTATCGAGCGTGCGGCTTGAAGTAGGGCAACTCTGCGCGGTGGTTCCACACTCTCTGTTGTTTTGCTTCGACGTCGTCACTGCGGGTACTCACGCCGAAGGCGCCAGCTTGCACATCGATCAGATTGCAACCAGCGCGCGATGCAAAAGCTGCGGCGTGACGTTCTCGCCGCCAGACATGTTCTTGCTGTGTACATGCGGCAGTGCTGATGTCGAGGTGCTTGCCGGCCGAGAGTTGCGGATCCTGTCGATGGAAGTGAGCTGAGCATGTGCGCGACGTGTGGGTGTGGGGACACCACAGGACCTCGGGTGTCGGTAGTCGCTGACGGAGAACACGAGCAGGAACACGGTCACGGTCACGGGCACGGTCACGGGCATGACCATGAGCACGGCCACCCCGACCACACTGTGATTCTCGAGCAGCAGGTACTTGCCAAGAATGACGGCATCGCACTTCACAATCGTGAGTGGATGCGGGCGCACGGAATCACGGCGCTCAACATCATGAGTTCGCCCGGCGCGGGGAAGACGACGTTGCTGGCGCGAACGATCCGGGAACTCGAACGGCAACGACCTGTCGCAGTGATCGAAGGTGACCAGGAAACCCGGCTCGATGCCGAACGGATTCGCGAGGCCGGTGCGTCGGTGGTCCAGGTGAACACCGGGGCCGGATGTCACCTCGACGCGGAGATGATCGACCGCGCACTACGCGCCCTGGATCCCGCAGACAAGTCGCTGCTTCTGATCGAAAACGTCGGAAACCTGGTGTGCCCCGCACTCTTCGACCTGGGAGAGGAAGGCAAGGTTGTCCTAATTTCGACGCCGGAGGGGGATGACAAGCCGAAAAAGTACCCGCACATCTTTGCCGTCGCGGACCTGGTGGTTATCAACAAGATCGACTTGCTCCCATACGTCGAGTTCGACGTCGAGGCCTGTGTCGCGCAGGCGAAAATCCTCAATCCTGCTGTGCGCGTCGTTGTTTTGTCTGCTACGACAGGTGAGGGCATGGACGAGTGGTATGAGTGGATCGGTAGTCGTTCGGCGATTTCTCCGCTGGCCGTTGACAACTGAACTGCTCGGGTAGTTAATGAAATGAGTGGGTGCCACGCAAGTGGGCCGAGGTTCGACTCCGGTGGCGTCAGCGTTTCGGTGCCGCGGCAATTCGAAGCCTTTGGGTTTCGAGGTCATAGCGTGTCAGGCCAGTCGCGGCGCTGAGAGTCAAGGCGCAAGTGCACCCGTGAAAGCTGCTGACATGGACACACAAAAATCGACTGCTGGCACCACGGCGGAACCTGCCTCCGAAAGCGCAGCGACCTCCCGAAGTGCAGCGGCGAAAGCGGAAGAAACCTTGATTCACGTGCTGTGGATCAATGCCGGGCTCAGTTGCGACGGTGATTCGGTGGCGCTGACTGCTGCCACGCAACCCAGTATCGAGGAGATCGCGCTCGGTGCGTTGCCCGGCCTGCCTCAGGTAGCGGTTCACTGGCCGCTCATCGACTTCGAATGCGGACCGCAAGGTGGCGCTGACGATTTCCTGGAGTGGTTCTGGAAAGCCGACCGGGGAGAATTGGAACCCTTTGTTCTTGTTGTCGAAGGATCGATACCGAACGAGAAACTCCACGACGAAGGGTACTGGTGTGGCTTCGGGAACAATCGCGAAACCGGCCAACCGGTCACCACGAGCGAATGGCTCGACAAGCTGGCACCGAAAGCCACTGCGGTAGTTGCAGTCGGCACGTGTGCGACCTACGGCGGAATACATGCGATGGCCGGCAATCCGACCGGTGCGATGGGTGTGCCGGACTATCTCGGGTGGAGCTGGAAGTCGAAGGCGGGCATCCCGATCGTGTGCGTTCCCGGGTGTCCCATTCAACCGGACAACCTCTCCGAGACCCTGACCTATCTTCTGTACATGGCCACTGACCAGGCGCCGATGATTCCCTTGGACGAATCCCTGCGCCCGCAGTGGCTTTTCGGTGCCACCGTTCACGAGGGCTGTGACCGTGGCGGATATTACGAACAGGGCGAGTTCGCGACGGAGTACGGGTCACCGAAGTGCATCGTCAAACTCGGGTGTTGGGGACCGGTCGTGAAATGCAATGTCCCCAAACGCGGTTGGATCAACGGCGTTGGCGGGTGTCCCAACGTCGGCGGGATCTGCATCGGGTGCACGATGCCGGGATTCCCCGACAAGTTCATGCCGTTCATGGATGAACCGCCCGGCGGCAAACTCTCCACCAAAGCGGTGGGAATGTACGGGTCCGTGATTCACAGTCTGCGCCGGATTACCGGCCACACGTTGGACAAGGAACCGCACTGGCGCGAGCGCGGGTCGAAGTTGCTCACCGGTGCAACGCGTACGTGGTGACTGACCGGATACATTCAAATCAGTTCGTGAGCAACGTCTCTGGGAGGCACTGCAATGACGGCCATCGTTCCTGAACCCACCTCGGCTGCGGACCGCGACGGTCTTGTCGAGATGGCGTGGGACCCCATCACCCGAATCGTCGGCAGCCTGGGCATCTACACCAAGATCGACTTCGCCAATCGCGAAGTGGTGGAGTGCCACAGCACGTCGTCGATTTTTCGTGGGTATTCCCTGTTCATGAAGGGGAAGGACCCGCGCGACGCGCATTTCATCACCAGTCGTATCTGCGGCATCTGCGGTGACAATCACGCCACGTGCTCGTGCTACGCACAGAACATGGCGTACGGCGTCAAGCCGCCGCACCTGGGCGAGTGGATCGTCAATCTCGGCGAGGCCGCCGAGTACATGTTCGACCACAACATCTTTCAAGAGAATCTGGTCGCGGTCGACTACTGCGAGAAGATGGTCTCCGAGACGAATCCCGGTGTGCTGGCGCAGGCGGAGAACACGCGCTGCCCGCACGAGGACCAGCACGGTTATTGCACGATCGCCGACATAATGAGGACTCTCAATCCGTTCACGGGTGAGTTCTATCGCGAAGCGTTGCAAGTCTCGCGTTCGACCCGTGAAATGTTCTGCCTGATGGAGGGTAGGCACGTTCACCCGTCGACGCTCTATCCCGGTGGCGTCGGCACGGTCGCGACGATCGAACTGATGACGGACTACATGTCGCGGCTGATGCGGTACGTCGAATTCATGAAGAAGGTCGTGCCCATGCACGACGACCTGTTCGACTTCTTCTACGAGGCGCTGCCTGGCTACGAAAAGGTAGGCCTGCGGCGGACCTTGCTGGGTTGTTGGGGTTCGTTCCAAGACCCCGAGTACTGCAATTTCTCGTACAAGGACATGACCGACTGGGGTCGGAAGATGTTTGTCACTCCCGGTGTTGTTGTCGACGGCAAACTGGTCACCACGGATCTGGTGGACATCAACCTCGGTATCCGAATCATGCTGGGCTCCTCGTATTACGAGGACTGGAGTGATCAGGAGATGTTCGTCAAAACCGATCCGCTGGGTAACCCGGTCGATCGCAGGCACCCGTGGAATCAACACACCAACCCCCACCCGCAGAAGCGGAACCTCGAGGACAAGTACAGCTGGGTCATGTCACCGCGATGGTTCGACGGAAAAGACAATCTCGCTCTGGACACCGGCGGGGGAGCATTGGCTCGTCTGTGGAGCACCGCTCTGGCCGGCCTGGTCGACATCGGATACCTCGAGTCGACCGGACACAGTGTGAAGATCAATCTTCCGAAAACAGCGTTGAAGGGTCCGGTGTCGCTGGAGTGGAAAATTCCGGAACACGGCAGCAACACTCTCGAAAGGAACCGTGCGCGAACCTATTTCCAGGCGTATGCAGCGGCCGCTGCCCTGCATTTCGCCGAGAAGGCGCTTGTCGAGATCCGGGCCGGCCGCACCAAGACATGGGAGTCGTTCGAGGTCCCGGACGAGGGGATCGGCTGCGGATTCACCGAAGCCGTTCGCGGAGTTCTCTCTCATCACATGGTGATTCGTGACGGAAAGATCGCGAACTATCACCCGTACCCACCGACCCCATGGAATGCGAGCCCGCGCGACAGCTACGGAACCCCCGGTCCATACGAGGATGCCGTGCAGGGTCAGCCGATCTTCGAGGAGAACGATCGAGACCACTTCAAGGGCATCGACATCATGCGGACCGTGCGTAGTTTCGATCCTTGCCTGCCGTGCGGCGTCCACATGTACCTCGGCGGCGGTAAGACCTTGGAGAAGTTGCATTCGCCGACGCAGTCCGTGACCGGGGAGTGATCGATGGAACAATCGGCCGACTACTGGCGCGGAGCAGGTGAGCGCATCGAGACGTTGTTGCAAGCCAATGCCGGTGCAGGCCCGGTGGCCAGAGATCGCGCCGAGCAACTGGTGCGTGAAGTCGTGCAGTTGTACGGCGCAGCACTCGAACGCACCGTCGCGCTGGCGGATCCGGCCACGATGGATGCGATGGTTCGCGACGATCTGGTGTCCAGCCTCCTATTGGTGCACGGACTTCACCCGCACGACGTGGAGACGCGCGTCCGCACTGCGCTCGACAGCGTGCGTCCGTACCTCGGCTCGCACGGCGGCGACGTCGAACTGATCGAGGTGGCGAATGGAGTCGTGCGGCTCCGTCTGCTCGGGAGCTGTAACAGCTGTCCTTCGTCGTCGGTCACCCTCGAAACCGCCGTCCAGGATGCGGTGCAGGCGGCGGCACCCGAGACCACCGGAATCGACGTCGAAACACCTGACCCGCACGAGGTGAAGGCGGGTGTGATCTCGGTCGAGTCCCTGTTCTCGCACGTACACGCCGACGGGGGAGGTGCGCACTGGGTGGAGGTCCCCGAATTTGCCGAAGTCGACGTGGGTGAGGTCGCGGGGTTCCGGGTATCGGGCACCGATCTGTTGGTCTGTCGCTCCGGTGACGATCTGTACGCGTATCGCGACCAATGCCCAGTGTGTGAGCACTCGATGGCGGGGGCTGTGCTCGAACGCATGATGGGCCGACCTGCCCGAGACGCCGCCGTCCTCACCTGTCCGACGTGCTCTGCTCACTTCAGTGTGTACGGAGCGGGAGCACGGGTGGGCACCGGCTCCGAGCATCTGGCGCCTGTGCCGGTGCTGATTCGCGACGGAGTGCTCTCGGTCGCGCTTGCTGACGATTCAGTGATACCGGTGACCTAGCCGTGAACGCAGCCCGGTTATGAAAGTCACTGTGGGAGAGGTGCTCACACGAATCGCCTCGACGCGCGCCGTTCCGACCGGACCGCGGTGTGAGATGTGCGCGGCGGGCATAGGTGACGAACACCAACACGTCGTGGACGTACAGGTCCGGAGCCTGATGTGCGTGTGCCGTCCCTGCTATCTACTCTTTGCGCCGGTCGACGCAGACCTTCGATACAAGGCGGTTCCCGATCGGTATCTCGAATTTCCGAACTTCGACCTAGGACCTGGCCGGTGGGAGTCTCTGGAAATCCCCGTCGGCCTGGCATTCTTCTTTCGAAACTCACTCCTCGACAAGTACATAGTCTTCTACCCGGGACCGGCCGGAGCTACCGAATCCGAGTTGCCCATCGACGCGTTCGAGACTGTGCACGACGAGAATCCGGGGCTCTCGCAGATGCGCGCCGACGTCGAGGCCTTGATAGTGTCCGTGCCCACGTCAGGGCAATCGCCGAGATGCTTCGTTGTTCCCATCGACGCCTGTTACGAGCTGGTGGGACGGTTGCGCACCGTGTGGCGCGGATTCGACGGTGGCCAGGATGCCGCACGCGCAGTGGACGAGTTCTTCGGGCGCGTCGAGGCGCGAAGCAGGTCGGCATGACTGTTCTCGACTTCTCGGTCGACAACGTGGAGGTGGAACCGTACGCGGTTACGCCGAATCTGACGGTGAGATTGAGAATGTCGGAATCCACCGGCGCGACCGTCCGTGCGGTGGCTCTGCGCGCGCAGGTTCGAATCGAACCGCACCGCCGACCGTACTCCGACGCGGAAGGGGAAGGTCTGCGCGATCTCTTCGGTCCGCGGGAGCGTTGGTCGAGTACGCTGCGCACCTTCCTGTGGATGGAATGCTCCACGGTCGTTCAAGGATTCACCGGAACCACGGTCGTAGCCTTACCCATGGCGTGTACGTACGACTTCTCGGTGACGGCGTCGAAGTACATGCACGCACTCCGTGACGGAACGATTCCGATCGTGGTACTACTGAGCGGCACGGTATTCACCGACGGACAACGCGGTTTCTCGGTCCAGCAGATCCCGTGGGACAGATCTGCTGCCTACGAATTGCCGGTCGACGTGTGGAAACAGCTGATGGCCACGCATTATCCGGCCTCCGGCTGGGTACGCCTCGAGCATGAGACGATTGCCGATCTCGTGCGATTCAAGTCTGCCCACGGCCTCACGGACCTCGATTCAGCCGTGCGGCAGTTGCTGACGGCGAGCCAGGTGCAGCGATGACTCGAGCTGAGATGGATCACGACGTTCGGGCCGTGGCCGACGCTGTCCTCTACGAGGGCTATCTTCTCTATCCCTACCGGGCCGGCTCGGCGAAGAATCAATCCCGTTGGCAGTTCGGGGTTCTCGGACCGCCAGGCGCCGCCGAGGTCGGAGTCGGGGAGGAACCGTCGATGTCCGCGCAATGTCTGCTCGGCGAATTCGAGCGGAGCGGCGTCGAAGTGACTGCGACTGTGAGGTTTCTGCATCACCAGTCGCGGACGGTTGAACGACTCGGTGCCGGCGGCGCGTGGATCCCGGTCGATCGGTTGGTAGTCGACGAGCGCGAGTCGATCTCGTGGGACGAAGCCACCGAATCCGAGATCGTCTTGGGTCCGTGGGGTTTGGACGAACTCGAGGCCGGCGTCGAAGAAACCTTCTGTGCAGTGGGAGTTGTCGACGGAGAGACTCTGTCGGACTCTCGGGGCAGGGTGGTCGGACGGATCGTTCGGACACGGCTTCCGGTGAATGGCTTCTTGGCAGTGAGCGCCTCCGCCGGGGGCGGACGCACGGTGATTTCCGTGAAGATCATGAATGCCACGAGCGTCGACGCACGGGACAAGGGCACGGCCACGGCGCAATCGATGCTCGGCACTCACGTCATTTTGAACTGCACGGGCTCGAGGTTCCTGTCGATGTTCGAAGACGCAGATCACTTGGAGTCGCTGCGGCAAAATCGCTGTTATCCAGTGCTTGCGGGGACCGAGGACCCCACTCACCCTGGTACATCACCCACCGTTCTGGTGTCACCGATCATCTTGTACGACTTTCCCGAGATTGCGCCGCAGAGCGAGGGATCTCTCTTCGATTCGACGGAGATCGACGAAATTCTCACCCTGAGAATCCTTGCCATGACCGACGCGGAAAAGGCGCGGGCGCGGGCAACCGACTCCAAAGCTGCCGACATCATCGACCGATGTGAGCACTTGACGGACGATGATCTAGCAGGCCTGCACGGTGTGCTGCGAGATCCGCACGCCGGTTCTGATCTGATACCCGAGGTGCCTGACGGCGTGGACTGGTGGACCCCGGAAGCCGACACCAGTGTTCAACCACGCACCGACGCAGTTCTGATCAACGGCGTCCGCGTCTCCGGTGGAAGTACAGTTCGCCTTCACCCCTCACGTCGCGCTGATGCGCAGGACCTGTTCTTCGACGGCCGGATCGCCCACGTCGCCACCATTCATGAAGACGTGGACGGCGACATTCATGTTGGGGTGACACTCTTGGACGATCCGGCCGCCGATCTGCACAACTGGTACGGCCGCTATCTGTACTTCGCGCCGGACGAGATAGAGCCGATGCCGCGAGACAGCGCGAGTTGACGTGCTTCACAGCTATCGGACTTCACAGCTATCGAGAGGAGAACTCGCCATGAGGAACATGGGATTGCTGTCGACGGCACTTCTCGGCGCCACCGCGATCGCAGCCGCGGTCGTTCTGGTGGTGTCGATGCCGGACATCCAGCGCTATCTGCGAATGCGAAAGATGTAAAACGCTGTGCGCGTGCTGATTGCAGGTGTCGGAAACATATTTCTCGAAGACGACGGATTCGGCCCCGAAGTTGTTCGGGCGCTGCAGCATGAGATTCTCCCGTCGGGAGCTCGCCTGGTCGACTACGGAATTCGGGGGGTGCATCTGGCCTACGACTTGTTGGAGTCGTGGGACGCGCTGGTGCTGATCGACGCCTTACCGGTGACCGGAGTCCCGGGGAAGCTCGCGATCGTCGAAGTGGACCCCGAAAGTGAAGGCACGCAAGGAGGTTTCGACGCGCACTCGATGCATCCGAGTTCGGTGTTTGCCAGCCTGCAGGCGCTCGGCGGAACACTCCCGCGGACGTTCGTGGTGGGGGCACACGCGAAATCGATTGGCGACGGAATCGGATTGAGTGCAGAGATGCGTGATTCGGTGGGGCAAGCCGCCTCTGCGGTGATGGCACTCGTCCGGTCGATCGACGTGGATTGTGATGCCACCACCTTGGGGCCGGAGGTGTGAGTCATGTGTCTGGGGATTCCGGGACGGGTACGCGAACTACTGGACGGGTACGGCGGTCAACTCGCCCTCGTCGACGTGGAAGGTGCGCCACGCAAGGTCAACATCGGCATGCTCGACGAAGGCACCGTCACGGCAGGTGACTGGGTGGTGATCCACATGGGCTTTGCAGTCGAGAAGGTCGACGAGCAGGGAGCACGCCACGCTCGGGCAGGCCTCGAACTGATGGGCCGTGGTGGTCATGACGGTGAGATCGACGACTCCGATACTCGTACGGGCGAGGTCGGGACATGATGATCGCCTGCCGTGTCATCGTTCGTGGCGTAGTCCAGGGGGTGGGATTCCGGCCGTTCGTTCATGCGACTGCCACCGAGTTGGGACTCTCGGGTTCGGTGGGAAATTCTGCTCTCGGTGTCGTGATCGACGTCGAAGGCGACGGAGAGACAATCGATGCATTTGTCGCTCGGGTGCGAAACCGCCCCCCACCGCTGGCCCGGGTGGAGTCGGTAGAGCGCGAGGACTCGCGGCCGGTAGGTCGTCAGGGGTTTTGCATAATCGAGACGGATGCAGGGTCGGTCGGGCGAACCTTGGCGCCGGCCGACGTCGGGATCTGCGACGATTGCCTCCGGGAACTGACCGATCCCGGCGATCGGCGATTTCGTCATCCCTTCATCACCTGTACCAATTGTGGTCCACGATTCACGATCATCGAGTCGCTGCCATACGACCGGGCCGCCACGACGATGAAACGGTTCCCGTTGTGCACGACTTGTGCGGCGGAGTACGTGGATCCATCGGACCGCCGGTTTCACGCGCAACCGATTGCCTGCCCGGAGTGCGGTCCGACGCTCTCATTCGTGGAACGGGGCACGGACGAGGTGAGTGGCGAGGCTGCACTGCTACGAGCCCGATCGCTACTACGAGACGGGAAGATACTTGCTGTCAAGGGGATTGGAGGGTTCCACCTGGCCTGCGATGCCCGCGATGATCGCGTGGTCCACGAATTGCGTGTACGCAAGCATCGAGCAAGCAAGCCGCTGGCGGTGATGGTGCGAGATGTGCGAGAAGCCAGAGAGTTCGGTGCGGTCGGGGATGCCGAGGCTGACGCCATGTCCTCGCGCGAGCGCCCGATAGTGCTGGTTGCCAAAGCGTCTGGCCACACGCTTTCGCCCTTGATTGCCCCCGACATTCCGGATATCGGAATCATGCTGGCATACAACCCGATTCAGCATCTTCTTCTGGGTTTGGCCGGAGAAGCTGCGGGGCCGGCGGTGTTGGTTATGACATCGGCGAACATCGGTGGAGAGCCGATTCTATACTCCGACAACGATCTCGATCGATTGGGCGATCTGGCCGACGGGGTATTGACCCACAACCGTCCGATCTTGATGCCGTGTGACGACTCGGTGATGCGAATAGTGGACAGCCGACGACAGTTGCTTCGTCGCTCGCGCGGATATGCTCCGCTGCCCGTCACCGCGCCGTTCGACGTACCGCCTACCTTGGCGGTCGGGGCCGACCTGAAGAACACCTTCTGTCTTGCAGAGGGCGGATATGTGTGGCCGAGTCAGCACATCGGAGACATGGGCGACCTCGCTGTTATCGACAGTTTTGCGGCGTCGGAGAGTCACTTCGAATCGATCACGGGAGTAGCGCCGCACCAGATTGTCTGTGACGAACATCCGCGGTATCGCTCGTCCTCGTGGGCTCGCAGTCGTAGTGGTGACCGACCGGTGCGCGTCGTCGGGCATCACCACGCACATGTGGCTTCCGTGATGGGGGAGAACGGTCAGGACGGGAGCGAACCAGTTCTCGGAATAGCGTTCGACGGCACCGGCTACGGGGCGGACGGCGCAGTGTGGGGAGGGGAACTACTGCTGGCGACGTACAAGGGCTATCGCCGTCTCGCGCATCTGGGATACGTACCGCTGCCCGGGGGCGATGCCGGAGTGGAACGGCCGTACCGAATGGCGCTCGCCCACCTGTGGCATGCGGGGTTGGACTGGGAATCCGACCTCGCGCCCGTGGCAGCCTGTCCGCCCCGGGAGCAGTCGGTTCTACTTCATCAGTTGGAGACCGGTTTCGGGTGTGTGGACACCTCCAGCATGGGGCGGTTGTTCGACGCAGTCTCCTCGCTGACCGGGGTCCGGCAGAGGGTCGACTACGAAGCGCAGGCTGCCGTCGAGTTGGAGGGGGTGTCGAGGGGAGTCGACTGCGCCGGTTCGCGGTACACCTTCGACTGGATGCAGTCGGACGACGATTCGTGGACAGCAGATCCGCGGTCGGTCATTCGGGCTGTTGTCCGCGATCTCCGGGAGAAGGTGCCCGCCGAAGTGATCGGCGCCCGTTTCCACGAATCCGTAGCGCATCTGGTGCTCGAGTGGACAATTCGTGGCCGGGAACTGGCGGGAGTGGACGAGGTAGTACTCACCGGAGGTGTCTTCCAGAACCCGCTCCTGTTCGTTCGGGCGTGTGCTCTGCTCGGAGACGCTGGATTCACGCCGTTGACAGGACTGGAGTTGCCACCGAACGACGGCGGTCTCGCCTACGGCCAAGTGCTGGTCGGGAGTTCGTCATGAGGTCAGGAGTTGTGCCATGTGCCTAGCCGTACCAGGACGTATCGAGTCCCTGGAGGAACGCGACGGAACGACGATGTCGGTGGTGAACTTCGGTGGCGTCCGAAAAGAAGTGTGCCTCGAGTACATTCCGGGCGCCCAAGTCGGCGAGTACGTCGTGGTGCACGTCGGATTTGCCATCCAGCGACTCGACGAGGAATCCGCTCGCAGCACGCTGGCGGAATTCGAGCACCTCGGCGTACTCGAAGAGGAATTCGGTGACGGGTTCGAAAGGGCTGCCCGGGCCGCGGGGATCGAACCGAAGGAGAAAGAATCATGAAGTATCTGGACGAGTTCTCCGATCCGGAACTGGCCGGCAAACTGCTGGATCAGATCCGCGCGCTGGCCACACGGCGATGGGCGATCATGGAAGTGTGTGGTGGTCAGACACATTCGATCATCAGACACGGCATCGATCAACTACTTCCGCAAGAGATCGAGATGATCCACGGACCCGGATGCCCAGTCTGCGTCACCCCGCTCGAGATCATCGACAAAGCTCTCGAAATCGCGGCAAGACCCGATGTCATTTTCTGCTCCTTCGGGGACATGTTGCGGGTTCCGGGGAGTTCGTCGGATCTGTTCCGGATCAAGAGCGCCGGCGGCGACGTACGGGTGGTGTACTCACCGTTGGATGCACTGACTATTGCCAAGGAGAATCCGGACCGACAAGTGGTGTTCTTCGGGATCGGATTCGAGACCACCGCGCCGGCCAACGCCATGACCGTCTATCAGGCCAATCGCCTGGGTATCGAGAACTTCTCGCTACTCGTCTCGCATGTTCTGGTCCCGCCGGCGATGGCCGCGATCATGGACTCGCCAGAGTGCCGCGTGCAGGCATTTCTGGCGGCCGGGCATGTGTGCAGTGTGATGGGAACTTCGGAGTACCCGGCGCTCGCCGAGAAGTACAAGGTCCCGATCGTCGTCACCGGATTCGAGCCGCTGGATCTGCTGGAGGGCATCAGAAAGACGGTGCTGCAGTTGGAATCGGGTCGATACGAGGTCGAAAATGCCTACGCCCGTGCTGTCACGGCCGAGGGCAATACCGCGGCGAAGGCAATGCTCGAGGACGTGTTCGCGGTGTCGGATCGGACATGGCGCGGCATCGGATCGATCCCGGACAGCGGTTGGCAGTTGGCACCGAAGTATGCGTATTTTGATGCGGAGGAGCGTTTTTCGGTGACCGATATCCACACTGACGAGTCGAGCGTCTGCCGTTCCGGAGAAGTGTTGCAAGGCTTGATCAAGCCACACGAGTGCAGTGCCTTCGGGAAGGAATGCACTCCGCGGAATCCGCTCGGTGCCACGATGGTGTCGTCCGAGGGGGCGTGCGCTGCGTACTACCTGTACCGGCGCCTGGAACTTCAGGAGGCGGGTCATGCCGGCTGAGGAGACCGCTGTCGTGGACTTGTCGGCGTGGGTCTGCCCACTGCCGCTGCGTGATTCGCCGAACATCGTCATGGGGCACGGTGGTGGGGGAGCGATGTCCGCCGAGCTCATCGAGCACCTGTTCCTGCCCTCGTTCGGAAGCGCTGCCGATGCAGAACTCGGTGACTCGGCCGTATTCGATGTCGGCGGGGTGCGGCTCGCCTTCTCGACCGACTCGTACGTCGTGAAACCCATGGTGTTTCCCGGCGGAACGATCGGTGACCTTGCAGTCAACGGAACGGTGAACGACCTGGCGATGGCGGGAGCGCAGCCATTGGTGATGTCGACGGCATTCATCCTCGAAGAAGGGACGGCGCTGACCGACATCGCGGGAATCGCGCAGGCGCTCGGGCAGGCCGCGCGCGTTGCCGGCGTCCGACTGGTGACGGGTGACACGAAGGTTGTCGATGCCGGTCACGGCGACGGAGTCTTCATCAACACCGCGGGAATCGGGATTGTCGCCGATGGTGTTGACATCAATCCCACCCGCGCACAAGAAGGTGACGTCGTGATAGTCAGCGGCGACATCGGCGTTCACGGAGTAGCCGTGATGAGTTGTCGCGAAGGTCTCGAATTCGGGACCGAGGTGCGCAGTGATTGTGCTTCCTTGAACGGCCTGGTCGCCGACATGATTGCCACCGGCGTCGACATCCATGTCTTGCGCGACCCTACCCGGGGCGGAGTTGCCGCGACCCTCAACGAGATCGCTCAGGCGTCGAACATCGGGGTTGCGCTGGTGGAGCGAGATCTGCCGATTCCCGCTGACGTGCGCGATGCCTGTGGGCTACTCGGCTTGGATCCGTTGTACGTCGCAAACGAGGGCAAGTTGATCGCTTTTGTTCCACGCGAAGATGCCGACCGAGTCCTGGAAGCGATGCGCGGTAATCCACTGAGTGTGGGAGCTGCCGTCATCGGGGAGTGCGTGGTCGAACATCGCGGAATGGTGGTGGCGCGAACAGCATTGGGAGGCAATCGGGTAGTGGATTTGCCGGCGGGTGAACAACTCCCGCGGATCTGCTGATGACTGCCGTCGATATGGACGGGCCGGTGTTGTTTGCTCGTTACGCGTATCCGCCGAACGAGTTGGGTTACTGCGGACCCGACGATCCTTCCGTGCTGCTTCGACAGGCCCACGGCATCTCGGCGAGTGGCGACCGTGACCGCGCTCGTCAATTCGACGGTGCGTGGCCGTACCTCGAGGCATTGGCCGTAAGTGCGGGCATCGACGACCCCCTGGATCCGCGAGTGATCGAAGCTTATTGGGTGGGAGGTGATCTCCTCGACTCTCTCGATTCGGGGAAGTTGTTGCAGCACCTGAGAACGGCCTTCGGTGAACGCGAGAACACTGGGTTCCTCCCCGTCCTCGAGGAACGGGACCGCGCGCTCGCTCACCACAGCTTTCACGTACTTCTGGTGTATCCGTGGGTCAAACTTCTACGGAAGCGCGGTACGGTCCCACTGTCCGTCCTCCAGAATTGCCGGATCAGATGGGGAGTGGTCGAGGACGTCGGAGAGGAGCACGCGTTGGTGGTTTCCTCCCCGCTCGAGTTCGACGGCAAGAAACTCGCACGAGGCACGCCGGTAACGCAGCGAGTCCGATGGAGCGTAGACGGCCGCTCACTTGCGGCGATGCCCGTCCAGGGCGCCGTGGTGACGATGCACTGGGATTGGCTGTGCGACAGCATCACTGCAGAGCAGTCACATGCGTTGGATGCCGCGGAAGACTCTGCATTGCAGATCGCGAACGAGATGCTGTCGACCGGTACGTGATCGTCGTAGGCGGGACTGACACCAGTGTCCTCCGCCCATCTGAAGCGGACTCTGCGTCATTGCTGCTGATGAGATGTCGACGCGACAGTGCCCTGTCAGCGCAGGGACCTCAGTCTGGCGGACACGCAGGTGTCAGGGGACGAAGAAGGTTCCGAAGCCCGGTGTACCGATCGCCTGGGGATCGACGTATGCGACGACCTGACCCGAGCCCGGACGAATGGTGACGGGTTGTGCATCCAGTGTCGGAAATGATGCGGATCCGTACGCTCCGGTACCGAGACTGAGCCAGTGGACGACCGCGGAGTGGGGGTTTCCGTCTCCGGGTGCGCGGCGTACGTGCAGCACGGCGACGCCCGGCTCTTCGCCGATGCTCGCGGCAAGGCGGGGTGTGGGTAAGTCGACGAGCGGGATGTAAGGGTCGACCTGGAACGGAACCGTACTCGGCGCCGCTGCCGCGGTCCCCGGCATCATCACGCCGGAGATCGCAAGGGCCGCAAAGACAGTGACACCGGTACGTGCAAGAGCGTTGAGTGCAGTCATACGATTCGACGCTAGTCGTTTGACCGGCGATTCGGTGCCGTTTCGCGTTACGAGCGGTGGCGGGGCCGTGATGCGCCCCGCGCATTCCTGACGGCCGTGTAAGGGTTCCCCGAGGACCAACTCTTCTAATATCTCCCTAGCGTGGGCATATTGCCCAAAGCTCGACGGGCAGTGCGGGCTGGTGAGTCCTCCCTTCGAACCCCGCGAACAGACAGGTGAACCTCACGAACAGACGGGCAAACGCAGCGGGCGGTTGCGGGTCATCCATCGCGAAATGGCAGCCAAGGGTCCTCTCTGTAAGGTGATTTGGCGACGGCACTAACGGCAAGGACAAGGTGCACAATCATGGAATTCTCCGTCGAACGGTTCGACCACATCGTGATCAACTGTCGTGACGTCGACGCCACCGCCCAGTGGTACGCGAAGGTACTCGGAATGACAATCGAGATATTCGGCCCTTCGGCGCGCACTGCAGTGAAGTTCGGAAATCAGAAGATCAATCTGAGGCCTCTCGGATCGGTGGAGCAAGACCCGGCCTGGACCACCGGCGCCGTCGAGGCGGCAGGTTCCGAGGATTTGTGCTTCATCACTCTTGCGTCACCTGGAACTGTCCGCGAGCACCTGGAGAACTGTGGGGTCGAGGTGCTTGACGGGCCCGTGACCAAACTGGGTGCCCTCGGCGAGATGGTCTCGCACTATTGTCGCGACCCCGACGGAAACCTCATCGAGATCGCCGTCTACCCGTGAACTAACCACGCCGAGGAGAAATTACTGCAGATTCAACGTCGCCCAGTGCGGCCGCCGTCGGCTGTCGACATCTTTCCCGGCCGTGCACTTGGAATCCTCGTTCTTCACCGGACTTTGCGGGTCTCGCCTTCTCTGATCATTCGCCCGCGGTCCGCGTCCGTCGGACTGTTCTCTTCCAGATCGCTGATCGAACTGGTTTCGAGATGGTGTCGGACCGGCGTCCGATGGCTTCGAGGGGGAACTAGCTACTTCCATTGTCTATCGAGTGAGCGAGGGTGGAGAGGGTGCGCTTTCGGTGCGTTGTTGCCGGTTGCACTGTGTCGGGCCAGTCAGCAGTTTCTTCCAGCGCCCAGTCGGCCCATTCTGCGATGTGGTTGAAATGGCCGATCATGAATCGGTTCGCCAGTGCCATCAGGTGATTTTGTTGGGGGAGTGTGCCGGCTTCGGGAGCCGAAATTCGTTGTGCGTGTGAGACGAACAGACTTCGGGATTGAGTTGCCTGTTCGCGCATGGTGGTCAGGTTGGACCGCAGGTCGTCGATCGTCCCCTGGTGGGCAAAGATCACGCGAATCATGCCTTCGAACTGCAAGGCCGGAGGCGTGGACTGGGTGGCGAGCCAGTCGCTCAGAGAGGTGCGGCCTTCGTCGGTGATGGAGTAAACGGTGCGGGAGCGCTGAGTGCCTTTTGTGACCGTGGTGGCCGTGACCAGGCCGCGCTCGAGCAGTATTTTTGGGGCGTTGTATCGCTGTCGGTCGGCGCTGGGCCACAATTCGGCGACCCCGCGTCCGACCTGTTCGGCGATTTCGTATGCGGACCAGTCCTTGGCTGTCAGCAGTCCCAGGATCATGTACGAGGTGGGTGTGAGATCACGCTGAGCCATATGGCTCCCTTCGCTCCGCGGTTGGCATCCAAGCCTACAAGTGTTACTTCCCTTCGCCGTTCGCATCCTCGGTGTCGGCGATGTCGTCGGATGCATCCTGTGCGGGTTTGCCGTAGATGAAGGGGACGAGCGCTCCAGCGACTGCAGACGCCGGCGCGAAACCATCAGCGGTTGGGGCCAGATTTCCCCACACCACCATGGTCACATCGTTGACCGGGTCGTACCCCATGAAGGAGTTGTAGCCGGGAAGTTCGCCGATATGGCCGTACATCGGACCCATCTGAGCGATGCCGTATCCGTATCCCGCGGATCCCTCTCCATCTGTGGGTTGCACACTGTTCAAACGCAACTCGTGTGTGGCCGGAGTGAGGAGTGACCCGGTGCCTAAGGCTTTGACCCATGTCGCCATGTCGTTCGCAGTCGAGATTCCCTGACCTGCGGACCACGTCCACGAAGGATTGTGCATCGTGGTGTCGGTCGGTCTTTCGGTGCCTGCAGCGATCGCGTCGAGGCGAGATTGCGGGAGCGCTTGTTTGCCTTCGCCCAGCGTTTCGACGTTCCCACTGTAGGTGTAGCCGTCCGCATAAGGCGTCGGGATGCTGGTGTCGGTGTTGGCAGGAAACGATGTCCCGGTCAGTGCGAGTGGCCCGAAGAATCGGTCCGCGAATATCTGCTGAATCGGCTTGCCGTCGAGCTTCTCGGCGATCAAGCCGAGGAGAACGGTGTTGGTGTTGGAGTAGTGGTAGCCGGTGTCGGGCGCGAAATACGGCGGCTGGCTCAGGCCCATCGCCAGTAGCTCCTCGGGTGCCCACACTCGTTCCGGTTGCTCGTCGAGCGCCCGGTTGAGTTCGAGGGTTTCGGTGTAGTTGTACAGGCCGCTACGCATGTCGAGTAGGTTGCCGATTGTGATGTTGTCCCCGTTGGGGACATCGGGGCGGAACTTGCTGACCGGATCGGTTACCGCCAGCTTGCCCTCGTCGACCAACTGCAGGATTGCCGTGCCGGTCCAGGTCTTGGTGTTCGAGCCCACGCGAACCTTGGTGTCCAGAGTGGGAGGCTCGTTCACACCTTCTCGGACCGAACCCCACGTGTTGACGTACTTCTGCGTCGGTGTCGTGATCATGACCACCATCGCGATCTCGCGGAACTGCTCCGCCTTCTCGGAGACGGCGGAATCCATTGCAGCGCTGTCGAAAGACAAGACAGCGCTGTCCGCAGACCCGGCGGAGGTCGGCGCTGACGAGGAGGGGGACGCGGAATCGGTTGCGGACGAACAGGCTGAGAGCAATAACGCCGTGGCGATACCGACCACGGCCACTTTGCGAACCTTGACGTCGTGTCGTGACGTCGACTTCCCATCAGAGTTCATGAAATGACTTTAAGCGATACTGCACTCTGCATGCTGCACTTTGCAGTAAATTACGACAAATCAGTCATGCATCCTCAGGAGCGCCCATGCCGTACACCGCATCAGCTCGTGCCTTCGCTGCCTTGGTCAGCGTCGGCGTAGTCCTCACCGCATGTTCGGCGCAGCCGTCGAATTCCGAAATCGCATCGGCTCCGACGCAGCAAATTCCGCAGGAGGCAACCCGCATCATGACCTCCGATCCATACGCCATGGCTCGGTGGTCGTATCTCGTAGTCGACCCCGACACAGACAAGGTGATCTACAGCAACAACGCTGACAACTCGATGTTTCTGGCCTCACAAACCAAACACTTCACCGTCGGCACCGCCTACGACACCCTCGGCGTGGACCGCACCGTCACGACCCCCGTGTATGCCACCTCCGTTCCCGTCGAGGGCACCCTCACCGGTGATCTCGTGCTCGTCGGCTCCGGTGACCTTGCGCTCGGCGGGCGCAATGCGGCACAGGGCCGATTCGACTTCGCCACTGACGGCATCGACCACGTGTATGCCGACGCCCTACCCGGAGCTGTTCTCGCGCCCGGCGACCCGCTGGCGGGCCTGAACGATCTCGCACGACAAGTAGCCGGCTCCGGCATCACTCGTGTCAACGGCGACGTCCTCGTCGACCCTCGTCTGTGGGACACCTACGAAACCGTCGAAGGCCTCGTCCCGTCGATCTTCGTCAACGACAACCTCGTCGATATTCAGGCGAGCCCGGGTGCGGTAGGTGAGCCCGCCACCATCGACATGCTTCCAGGAAACAGCCTGTTTCGCGTCGATGCACAGGTCACCACAGGTGAAGAAGGTAGCGACTCGACACTGAAGGCAGCAGCCGATCAGTCCGACCCCACCCAGATCAACGTGACCGGTTCGGTACCGGCTGGAAAGACCTCGCTGACTGTCTATCGCATCACCGATGCAGCTACGTGGGCCCGTCATCTGTTCGTAGAAGCGCTGCGTCGCAACGGAATCGAAGTCGCGACAGTATCTCGGACCAACAACGCAGCTGCTCTGCCGGCCGATCGGACATATGCCGGCAGTCGACAAGTCGCGAACCTGCAATCGGCACCACTTTCGCAGTCGGGAGGGATGATCCTCGCAACCAGCTACAACACCGGCGCCAACACGTTCTTATGTCTGTTGGCTGTGGCGGCAGGATCGTCGTCGTGCAGTGACGGTCTACCTACCGTCCGGGCACTCGCGGAGAAAGCAGGTATTGCAGCGTCTGATCTTGTGGTCATGGACGGTCAGGGCGGAGATCCGTCGCAAGCTACACCCGCGGCAGTCGTCAACTGGCTCGACTGGGTGGACCAGCAGCCCTGGGCAGACGCCTTCTGGGCAGGTCAACCGGTGCTCGGTGAGCGAGGTTCACTGTCCGGCGTCGGATCTGATAGTCCCGCGAAGGGGAAGGTCATCGGTAAGACGGGAACATCCGCCGACGTCGAAGCCGACACCGGCAGGTTGATCGTGACCCTTCAAGCGCTCTCGGGTTACATGATCACCCCCGACGATCGCCGACTTCTGTTCGTCGTGGCCGTCAGCGATGCAGTGTTTCCCGATCTGCCTCGTGGAGTCTTCCAAGTCGGGGGTGACGTGGGCGGTGTTGCCGCTGCGTTCCAACAAGCACAGACGAGCTGACACGGGACGAGACAGAGGTACGGCGGTTCGGGCACTCATCCCTTTCGAATGAGGCACGAACGATGTAGGCGCACAGAGTGTCAGCACATGCAAGCCATCGACGAGATGACCGCGGTCAAGGGATTGGGCCTCGGATTCGCGCTCGCCGCGGTCAACCCGAAGAACCTGCTCATGTGCATCGCTGCCGGAGTGTCGATCGGTTCGGCGATCATCGCCAGTTCAACTGTCGCGATCCCGGTCATCGGATACCTGGTGGCTGCTGATCGCCTGCGCGAGCCGTTGGCCAATCTCAAAGTCTGGCTCCAAGACAACAACACCACGGTGATGAGTGTGTTGATCTTGGTCGTCGGAGTTGTTCTGATCGGCAAGGGAATCGGCGGAATCTTCTGATGCCCACTCTTTCGCGTGGTTTGAACGCGCGACTCCCGAGATGATCGTTCGATCAGGCTCGCTTGACCGCGTAGTCGCCGTCGGCGTGGCCGATCAGTTGCCATCCGCCCTCGATCGGGGACAGTCGGACGTCGGCGAGATTCGTGATCTCGAGCTGTGGCTGGTGGGTGCCGGGGTACCAGGCCTCGACCCGTCCGATGCCGCTCCCGGTAAACCCGTCGCGCGATACCTCTGTCAGCACTCCGGGCGCTGCCCGCGGATACGCTCGCGAGAGTGGCACTGCGAATCCCTCTACGAGCCCGAGTGATTCACCGGACGGGCAGTCGATGCGATTCAGATTTCCCTGTGGCTGGTGGGTATTGCCGTCGCGAACCGGGTGGGGGTCACCGCACGCTTGTGTCCACGACCACCACGCGCCGCCTATCCGGTACTTGTCGGTGGCGTCGACGAAGCGGTCGACGTCTGCTCCCTGCTCGTCGGCGTCACCGAACCAACCCCATTCGCCCGTCCACAACGGGGCGTCATACCAGGCGGCGGCGCGGTCGGCGATCCGAAATCCGTCGTCGATCGCGGGGAATTCGCTACTGACCGTGATGGATTCGCTGTAGAGGTGCGGCGAGAACACCATCAGGGGATCGGTCACGTACTCGCGTGGGGGCAGTGCGTCGAAGCCGAATGCCGACCAGATCGCGCTGGGCTCGAAGAACACGAGGTGCGGGAACCCACCGGCTTCGGATTGCCGGATGGCGTCGGTGGCGCGCTGGTAGAACTGCCCGATCTGGTCGGCGGCGGTGAAGGGGTCGCGCAGACCGGGGTTCGGTTCGTTCAACAGGTCGTATCCGGCCACCGCGGGCTCGTTCTTGAACTCCGCGGCCAACTTCGCCCACGTCGCCACTAAACGGCTCTGGATTCCTTGCTCGTCGTCGTAAAACGCCTGGAAAGCATGGGCGATCGCTGGTGCAGCTTCCCGGAGTCCGCCGATGTTGCAGGTTGTCCATCCGCCGGTCAGGGTTGCCCACTCCGGTGCGCCGTCCCAGCCGACTCCCGGCCGCATGAATGACGGGCACGACTGGTCGCTCGGGGTACCGACATACGGGCCCCATGCGTCCTGATGCATGTCGAGAACGGTGTAGATGCCGTGGTCTTTTGCATCCTCGACCGCTACTCGAATGCGGTCGACGTACGCCTTGTCGAATGCACCGCGGGTCGGTTCGAGGAGGGACCACGCGACGTTGAGCCGGACGACGTTGAAGCCCAGCGTGGCCATCTGCGCAAAGTCCGTCCTTCCCAGCGGCGTAACGGTGGGTAGTCCGGTGCCGTTGGTTGCGTAGTCGTTGAGACCGTTGGCGTTCACGCCGCGTAGCAACACTGTTCGTCCGTCGACGTCCTTGATCGTGCGATCTGCGACGGTCAGTTGGGGGAGAGTCCAGTCCGGATCTGGTGGTGCAGCGTTCGCCGCCGGAGTTGCAATCTGGAGGACCAGGATTGCAAGGGTGGCAAGCAACAGCGCACGCATCCATCGACCTTTCTAGACAAACGTCCAATTCCGAGTCGAGGCTAGCGCGAGAACGCCCTTTTGCGGCGCGATTCGCACATACCCGTCACCTCATTGCTTGGCACGCCGGCTCGAAGCTGCTACTCGAGGTGCGAGAATCGTCGACAAGTCGCGACTCGAGGGAGCATTTGTGAAACTTGCACTGACTGAACTGGTCGAACAACTACCCGGCGACGATTTATCAATCACGCGAGTGTTCTACGATTCACGGACCGCTGGCACCGGTCCGAGTTCTCTGCAGGAACTGCTCGCAGTGCGTGCTTCCAGGGTGGTTGATCACGCGCCGCCGACTCGAGCTGTTGAGCACATGCTCGACATCGACGGCCGAGCCATATCGGTCCGTGTGGTCACTCCGAAAGATGGCGTTGTCAACGGGGTCTATCTGTATCTTCCGGGCGGTGGTTTCTACATGAGTTCGGCGGCAAGCGATGACACTCGAAGTACGAGACTTGCCGACGAGGTCGGGGTCGCAGTGGTTACCGTCGATTACCGGCTTGCGCCGGATTTCCCTTGGCCGGCAGCGCCGGACGATTGTGAGGCAGTCGCCTTGTGGCTGCTTGATGTCGCTGCCGAACGGTTCGGGACGACCAGGCTCGCCATTGGTGGCATGTCGGCGGGAGCAACCTTGGTGACGACGACATTGCTGCGCCTTCGTGATCGAGGTCTGGCCAAGTCATTTTCGGGTGCGGTGCTGGAAGCGGGCACTTACGACGTCAGTGCGCAGACTCCCGCGGGCCGCACCATCAGCGACGAATACTTCATCGAAGCCTACGTCGGCCATGTCGATGATCGCACTCTCCCGGATATTTCTCCGACATTCGGCGACCTCAGCGGGCTGCCGCCTACCCTCGTGATTGTCGGATCAGAAGACGTGCTTCTGGCTGAGAACCTTGCCATGGTGGCGCGGCTGTCGGCGGCCGGTAACGACGTCGACTTGCGTCTCTATCCTGATGTCCCGCATGGATTTACAAACCATCCAACGCCTGTTGCCCGGCGCGCAGCGCTCGATACAGGTGCCTGGCTTCGGCATTGTCTCGACGCCGAGCCGGCGTGACAGGCACGGGCGCGGTTCAGCGTGCCGAGGACACGCGGCGCGTGTTCGGTGTCAGATGTTGGTCGAGCGTTGGACGATGAAACAATTCGAGGCGCACGATAGATTTCATCAGGCCGTCGAGGGTTCGCGCATCCCATCCAGTCAGATGCTGCCAGCGGTCGAGTCGATAGGTGACAGAGTTCGCATGCAGGTGGATGTCACGGGCGGCAGCGCTGACGGAGAACCCGCTTCGCGCGAAGGCGCGGACGGCGTCCATCAGATGTGAGGTTCTCCGGAGTTCCCCACGGTGCGCGCTCAGCGCACAATCCCGCGGAATTGCCAGGTGCGCCCATCCACGGAGCGGCCAGCGCAATCGCGAATACGACAATGCCAACGACGATGACGAACAGGGAAATGACCACTGCATCAGTCGTGCGAGACTTGCTGCCAGATGTTCGACCTTCGCCCATCGGAGAAGACTATCGTCCGCCCACGGAAATTCCTGCGAACCTGGGCCATTGGACTCCGCCACCTGGAGGCTGACCCACACGATGCCACTCCGTACCAGTGAGGTGCATGGTCCGTTTCCCGTTGTACGGTGAACCATGTCGCTGTCGCACCCTCGCACGTCGAAGATCGTCGCGGTGTCGCTGGTCGCCGTCGTCGCGGTGGCCTATCTGTATTTTGCTTCCGCCTTTCGCAGTGCCAACGTATTCGCACCGCCGGAGCGGATGACATCCCTTGGGCGCACCTACCTGATCAGTAATTTTCCGCCACGCAGTCGTGAAGAGCTCGAACAGCGGTACTCGCAGGGGCATGGCACGAGCTACACCTTCGAACGGGTGAGTTCCTTTCCGATCCCACTGGGTCTTCCTGTCTACCAGTGGCAGAACGACGACATTCGCGGCCAGGCAACGTCGACTGCCTACCTCGAATGGGGTGACAAATACATCAGTTATCAACTCTCGGGCGCCCCGTAGGCAGGCACGCGGGCTGTCAGCGTCTGGGCAATCTCAATCGCCAGACAAACAGGACTATACCGAGCGCGTCGACGCAGCCGATCACGGTGAGTACCCACCACAAGGACTTCTCGCCGTCGCCGCTGCCCACACTCGACAGCGGATCGATTGTCCGAGGCATTCCATAGACGGCCACCGCGGCAGCACGTGTTCGTTCGTTAGATGACTGAGTCGTCGCCAAGCAACTGTTCACTGACCATGATGCTGCGGGGTTTTCGCGTCTGGAGGTGAACACGATGTATTCGGTCCCGACTTCGAAACTGAGACCGCAGGAAGCACTGAGCTCGAATGCCGATACGGTCGCCGTCGGGCCGACGTCCCCCGCGAAGACCTCGCGCACATCGAACTCGTAAATCCAGACAGGGGCGCTCTCACGTTTGGCAGTCGCGGTACCGGTGAAGACCGACGCGGCCTGCGAGACCAGCTCGTCGACCTCAGGTCCATCAGGGGCATAGACACATGAGCAGGCATGGGCGGGGGCGGCACTCGCCAACGGCAGCGAGGCAGTGGCCTGCGGGTCTGCACCTGGAAGTGACCCCCGACCCCGTCACCGAATGTGTGGCCAGGGTCGAGGGTGCACATACCTTCACCGACTACCGATCGACCTGCGATCCGCGACTGAACGCAGAACAGTCCGCCGAAGTCGTCTCACGTTTTCTCTCGCTGCTGTAACCGCCGGAACTCCGGAGAAGGCGTCGACGCCGATCGCGTCAGCGGAGTAGCGCCACAGGCGAGCGGCCTCGTCGGCGTCGGAGGCGTAGTCGCGGACACCGACGAACAGGCGGTCGTCGGTGGCAGGAACAGCGATGTCGCAGTCCTCGAGGTACAGGCCACCGAGGCCGGTCAGGTCGGGTGTGGTCGCCGCCCACACCGCGGTCGCCGCCCCTTGTTCCACGGTTTTGAAGGAGCTGTCGACCGGACTCCCGTCGTCGTCGATCCAGCCGAAATCGACCATTTCCTCGTGCGGGAGATGCCGCAGTAGAGGCGTCATGATCGACCCCGGATGTAGCGAGAACGAGCGGACTCCATGAGCACGCCCCAGAGCGTCGAGGTGGACGGCGAACAAGGCGTTGGCGGTCTTCGACTGCCCGTACGCGAGCCACTTGTCGTATCCGCTCTCGAACGGCACATCCTCCCACCGCATCGGTGAGAAGTGATGGCCCGAGGACGAGACGGAGACGACACGCGAAGCACCCGCCGACGCCAAGGCGGGGAATAAGTAGTTCGTGAGCGCGAAGTGGCCGAGATGGTTGATCGCGAACTGAGAATCCCAGCGTCCGATTCGGTTCAACGGGCAGGCCATCGTGGCAGCGTTGTTGATCATCATCTCCAGCGGCCGACCAGAGGCAATGAACTGCTCGGCGAACTGCCGCAGAGAGTCGATATCAGCCAGATCCGCGTAGCTCACGCTCACAGTGTCACCGAACTCGGCGAGAGTTGTCCGCGCGATATCAGGTCGGCGAGCAGGGACGACGACGTGTGCCCCTCCGGTGACGAGGGCGCGGGTGATCTCGATACCCAGGCCGGAGTAGCCGCCGGTGAGAACTGCCGTCTTCCCACTCAAATTCGTGCTGTCGATGATGTCAGCGGCCCGGGTGTAGTGCCCGAAGCGGGTGCCCAACGGACTTTGTCGTGTCAGTGTCACTGGGGTGAAGCCTTTCGTCGGTTGAAATTTCAGGTGAAGACAGTGAGGGGAGTGGGTCAGCTGGCGGCGAGGTGCTTGCTTTGCATCCACCGCGCGACGACACCGGCGCGGCTCCGGACGCCGTAGCGGTCGAATACGCGTTGTAGGTGGGACTCAACGGTTTTGGGCGACATGCCGAGTAGACGTGCTACTTCTTTTCCGGAGTAGCCTTCGGCGATTGGTTCGATGATCTGTTCTTGGCGCTTACTTAATCGCATCACGGTCGCCTCGTGCGAGGGTGTGGCCGGACGCGGCGGGGGCGACGCACGTTTTGCGTCCAGTGATGAGGTGGGGGTCAGCGCAGTGTTGGTCGTGTAGTTGGCTACAGGCATGTTCTGAGTTCTCCAAGGTCGCGGGAATCGAACTCACTGCGCGCGTATTGCCGCGCAGAGCAGTGAGTTCGCGTGAAACAGGCTGGGGCAGAGCGCCACACGGCGGGTGGCACTGTTCGTCGGTTCGGACCCGCGTGTGCGGTGACTGCCGAGCGTGCGCAGAGCAGTCACCGCGCTCACAGATCCTTGTACGTGGTCAGGCTGGGACGGTTTCCTGGACAGACGCTGGACGCCGCCAGAGAGACAAGGTGGCTGCGCCGATGACGATCGCGAGTGTCACCAGCGCGGCGCTCGTCCAGAGCGGGGCGCGGTAGCTCAGCCCCATGCCGATCGCCAGCCCGCCGAGCGCCGGGCCCAGTGCAGCGCCGACGTTGAACGCGGCCGTCGCGAACGATCCACCCAAGGTCGGTGCCCCGTCGGCGGCGTAGAGCACCTGGGAGATCAAGGTCGAGCCGACTGCGAAGGACAGTGCGCCTTGGACGAACAGCATCACCAATGTCACCGCGGGGTGGGATGCCGTGAGAGCGAAGACGATCCATCCCGTCAACAGTGCTGCAGATCCCACGGCGAGCAGTTGGAACGGCCGGGTGTCGGCGAGCCTGCCTCCGACGCTGACGCCGATGAAAGATCCGAGCCCGAACAGCCCCAGCAGCAACGGAATCCAACGGGAGTCGAAACCGGAGATGTCGGTGAGAGTGGGCGCCATGTAGGTGAACGAACAGAACGTTGCGCCGTTGATCAGCGCCCCGAGGATAAGCATCAGTTGGAGCTTGCGTGAGCGCAGTGAGGACAGTTCGCGCTTGGCATTCGGTGTGGACTCTGTAGGCGGCTCGGCCGGGGTGGCGAACATGATCGCCACCACCGCAGGGGCGGAGATGACGACGACAGCCCAGAACGCTGCACGCCAGCCCCACATTTCACCCAGGAAGGCGCCCCCGGGAACTCCGGCTACACATGCGATGGTGACACCACCGAGGAGGACGGACGTTGCGCGCCCTTTCATGTCGGCGGGCACCATCGCCATCGCCGCCCCCAGGGCCACCGCCAAGAATCCGGCATTGGCGAGGGCGCCCACGATGCGTGTGACCAGCAAGACCTCGAAGCTGCTGGTGAGCGCGCCGATGACGTGGACCAGCATGAACGTGATGAGGAATGTCAGAAGAGCGCGTCGCCGGGGCCACCGCATGCTGGCGATAGCCATCAACGGAGCGCCGATGATCATCCCGACCGCGAAGGCGGAGGTGAGGAGTCCGGCGGCGGGGACCGAGACCCCGAGGTCACGGGCCATATCCGGTATGAGCCCGGACAACATGAATTCGGATGTGCCCTGGGCGAAGACGGCAAGCCCGAGGACGTAGATAGCGAAAGGCACTGCGAGACTCCATAAAATCTGAGGATGGTCAGGGAGGCTACGCGGCTTCACCCAAAGTTCGATTCACTGAATGGAACTGGTAACCGCGAAGCAGGTGACCTGACAGCGTCACAGTGCGAGATGTGCGCAGCCGAGGCCAGACTCGAAGTTCAGACGGTAGAGGTGTGCCACTGATCGCAAACAACAAAGGAAGGCCACACGAGAGCGTGACGTTCGGGCGCGACGGGATGTGGCCACCGGACTACCTCCGGTGGCTAGAGTCTGGACGCCTTGGGGCTGGACATGATCTTGAACCTAGCAACGCCACTGGGCGATGTCCAACTGAAAAGCGTAAATTTGCCGCTCACGAGGCATGCGCACTTGCACGGCGGTTTTCCGCAGTGAGTTCGAATCGCTATTCCTGCGCTGAGGGCTATCGAGCCATCCGATCATCCGAGCGGACGATCAATCCAACTAAAGTCGTAGGGCGACTGCAGTATTGAGGAGCGTCAGCTGCGGAGATGGAAACGAATGCGTGTGTGAAATCCTGCCGCACGCATTCGTCACATCGACTTTCTACTCTGCGCGCGAAGGGATTCCGTCTTTTGGAAAGCGTCTATCCTGATCACTTGCCGCGGCGACCAAGGCGGCGGCTGCGCATGTAGTTCGATCGGTGCACGGCACATTCGCGTAGTGCCAATCTCGAATGAGACTCATCGCGGTGGCGGTCAGATCGTGCCCCTGAGCGATCTGACTACGCACGAAAAGTTTGTGAAAGACTCTGTCGCACAATATGAATGTGACCTTGCGATCGACTGTCGACTACGAGAACCGATCGCCGCGCCGAGTCACATCTCAACTATTTGCCGTGGGAGAGAACTGTGAGTATCGAAACCTTGCCGTACCCGGATCCGCACACCCCGGTCGAGGGGTACACAGCAATCTCGGCTGGTGATGTGATCCGGTTCTCCCCACTGGACCGGTACGGCGGCCCGTCGGACATCGAAGACTGCATCGTGCGCGACATCGAGTGCGAACCACGAGACTTCACCACCGGCGAAGCTTTTCCGCACCCGTGCCATCGGATGCAGAGTTCAGGATATCTTCGCCGTCGATGCCCTCGGGGTTGGCGTGGGTATCTAGATGACGCGTGTGGAGGCCGCCACCCATGCCGCCGGGGTAACCCCCGGCTTTGACCGTGGAATGAAAGGGCGATCAGAAGGTGGGTTGATTATCCAAGTATTATTCGATGATTTCGACGCTTCGGATCCCACAGTCCCTCTGCACCTTGACAACAAAACATAAAAACTTCCCCTACATCCGTGGGCAAACCAACAGGCAGCTGTCGACGGCGATTGCTGCGGTGTCTAGATGTATGAGGAACGGACGTTGGTGACGCGGTGCCGGCGGTAAGCGGCGGGCGGTCGTCCTCCGCGTGCTGAATGCGGTCGGTGATAATTGTAGTGAACATTCCAGACTTCGACGGCGGTGCGCCGCTCAGCTTCGCTGGTGTATTCGCGGGAGTACAGCAGTTCTTCGGCGAGGATGCGGTTGTAGCGCTCGACCTTCCCGTTATGTTTCGGCGTGTACGGCCGGATGCGGTAGTGCCGCGCTTCGCGGAGTGAAGACGTGAAATCCGCTGCCCGATAGCACGATCCGTTGTCGGTGATCACGCGCTCGATCCGAGTGATGCCATGCGCGGCGAAGAAGATGCGGGCGTTGTTCATGAAATCGATGGCTGTTGCGGCGGTTTCGTTGTCTCTGGCTTCGGTGTACGCCAAACGGGTGTTGCCGTCGATCGCGGAATGCAGATAGGTGTAGCCGAGGCGAATCTGCTTGTTCTTCGTTTTCCGCCGCTGGGATCGTTTGGCCTGCTCGGAACCACGGCCATGGGCACGCCATCCGCCGCCGTCGGGGATCTTCCCGACCTTTTTGACGTCGACGTGCACCATCTGACCGGGCCGTTTCGCGGCGATGACCTGGGGTTTTCGGTTGTTCTCGCCGTTCGGGTCGATGAACCGGCGACGGTGCAATCCCAGACCGCGCAGGATTTTCGTGACGGTCCTGCGAGCGATGACCGTTCCACCCATTCGGAGTTCGAACGTGATGCGCGCGGCCGACCATTTCCGGGTCCGTCGCATGAATTCGATCTCGGCCACGACGCCCGCCGCGGTAGCGGTGGGTTGGTGTTTCGGTGTGCTGGATCGGTCGTGTAGTCCCAGGTCGCCGTACTTGCGGTGACGGTTGACCCACTTCGAGGCGCATTGCCGAGAGATCCCCATTTCAGCAGCGACATGCGCTACCGGACGAGTTCGGCATCGTTCGACGAGACGCCGTCTTCCCTCCACTGTCAGCGGAGCATTACGGTGTGTCACAGGGCTGGTCCTTCTTGGTTGAGAACGGTTGTGTCGCAACTCCCATTCTCACGCCGAGGACCAGCCCGTCTACTTCAGTCCTGCGTCAGCAACGTCCATACCCGCAACATCTAGACCGATCGAATCGGGCTCCTGGTGAGTATTCAGAACTTAGCGCCCTCAAGCATGAACACATACCTAATCTCCCCACAGGCGGGGTTACTCGGCGACGCCCCACTGACTATCTTAAATGCGAATCTCCCCGAGCGAGGTTGCGCAATCTCACTAACTCTCATCACCCGCGACGGCCTCATCGACGCACTCGTCTGGAAACGATTCAGAGCAGCCGACGGAACCACGAGCGATCTGTTAATCGACACCGACACCCTTTACACCTGCGTCCAGAACCTCACGGAGAAGGAACGCGGATACATCGATACAGAACTCCGGCGACGATCGCCGTGGACCAACTGAGAGGCACCACAATGAACACACCCCCAGCCGGATAGCATCCCGACCCCGAAGGCAGCCAGCAGCTCCGCTACTGGGACGGTCAACAGTGGACCAGCGCGACACAACCTATGCCCGCCGCCTATACCCCGAAGCCAGAGACACCCGAGCAGGCAAAGAATCGTAAACGTCAACTTCTCGCGATCGCGATCGTCATTGTCGGCTTCCTGGTCATCGTTGGAATCTCGAAACTGGACCTCGGAAAGAATGACGAGAACACCGCCGCCGCGGGGACCACAGCTACAGAGGTGGTTACGTCAACAACCCGCGCACCCGCGACAACGCGATCCACGGTCGCTGCACCCGCTCCACCATCTGCGACACCGATGTATGTTGTGACAACGGATAGCCCTGGTAGACCCGAGTACATGACTGCAATTGTTGCCAAATTGCCAACTCAGTCCGAACTAGAGAACATTCTTGCTGAGATTCGAAGCGACTATTTGCAAAAAGATGGCGGCTATCATGTCGCCTTCGATTGCTCATCCGAGATGGAGCCAACTGCCGCCAGCCGAATTGCGAATGGCAAGTTTGCAGTTGGACGCATTGGCGCAGCACGCACAGGACTCTCCGTAGGCGGCAGTGAAGTTGAGATGCTGACAAACCCCAATTGCGCGGGTCCCGTCCCGGACGTGCCAGCCGATGCGGTGTCAGCGGACGACGTTCTGCTGGCAATCCGAAATGCTGGGCTTCCGGTGATAGACCCACGGGTCAACACCACCTTCTGCCTAGAGAGCGGTTGCGTGAAGCTCATTACGACCGACGAGTTTTCGATCTACCAGTTCGCGGACATCGAGAAGGCAAACAAGTTCTCGACGATCTTCCCCTCGCATCACCAAAACGGGCTGATCTTCCTTCGCTACACACAAGATGGATCGGACCCCACTGATCCCGCACTGATTCCCCAGTACAACGCCGTTCTCGATCAGGTCATGGGCGGTTAGCCGTGTAGGAGTTGGGGAGAAAACGCTGGACGTCAACTTCGATGATATTCTGGCGGTGCGGGTGGCATTGGTCTACCCCGTGAAAGACCATTGCTTGTCTGCCGACTTCGGCATCTCTCGTGTCGCGCCGCGTCATCGGATTATGCAGCAGTAAAGGCACGGATTACGAGGCCAGCACCACCGGCGATTATCAATGCGAAACCGATGGCGGCCACTACAAGAATCTCGCTGGGGAACACCTCGACGAACGCAATGGTTGACCACACTCCGAGTAGCCCGGCGAGAAAGAGCAAGCCACCCGCGGTCATGGTAGCGATGCGTTTCATGTGTTGGAGGGTACCTGCGGTGTTGATCGGACGGCGGCGCGCGTCGGTTGAACCGATTGATGGGACGCTCGCGCCGAGAAGACGCCGCCGCGAACGAGTCGCTGGCAGAAATATTTCTGGAGTCAGCACACGGAAGCCGTGGGCACAGAACCGAGTCCGGCAGTTGTTGCAGAACGCGCGGCAAGAGCAACAATGGCTTCACTGACCACAGCAGGTTGTTCGAGATGTGCGAGGTGTCCGGCCTTCGGGATTCGTACAAAGACTGTGTTTCGGTTCAACCCGGACACGAGATGTATTGAATTGCGCAGTGGCGTCACGTAATCGACGTCTCCGCAAACGACGAATGTGAGAATCGTCGACAGGGTGTCGAGCGCGTCGGAGGTGTCTTGGTGTTGGAGCGATTCCAGAAAACCCGTGCAGGTTGCGAGCCTGGTACTGGTAATGACTCGGTGAGTGTGGCTGCGAACAGGCTTCGGGATGGCACCACGGCCGTAGGTGATGTGGTCGAGGGCGAGCGCGGGGAGAACCGCGGAGAGAGGACGAGATCCGAGAGGTAGTCGGGCACTGACGGCGCGGACAGTATTGATGACCGGCGTGTTTGCGATGGGGAAGAGTCCGGCCATGGCGAGTCCGCGGGCCGACGTCGAAATCAAAGCTGCTCCCACGACCCGGGATCCGATCATCTCAGGGTGCTGGCGGGCGTGGGAGAGGATGCTCATTCCACCCATCGAGTGCCCGACCAACAAGATAGGTCCGTCCGGCGCTACAGCATCCAGGACGGCCTGCATATCGCAGCCCAGTTGGTCGATGGTGTACGAGAGTGGGGGTGCGACGCCGGACTCGCCGTGACCGCGCTGGTCGTATGCGACCATACGGACCGTGTCGCCCCAGTGCTGACGGAGATACTCCAATTGTGTTGCCCACGTGGAGGTTTGCAGGCAGAAGCCGTGCGCGAAGATGACCGTCAACGGTGCGGTGCGAGGTCCCCATTCGCGGACACTGATACGGACCCCGTCGTCGGTGACGACCGTTGAGGGTTGCACGGACATCAGTGAGGCCAGCGTTTCAGAGTGATCGGTGGCGTTCATGGTCAACTCCAACTGCGTCGTACCGATAGTGAGAAATATAGTGATACAACCGAATTGCTGTCGACTCTGAGTGTCTCAGACTTTGTGTGATCGGTGTTCGAGTTTGGTGTCTATGCGGTGGTGGTCCCGGACGATCGGGTGTTGGCGAGCTGTCGCCTCGGCACCCTAGATCGGCCAGTAAGATGGTCGGGCGTAGCAGGGATGTCCACTGCGCTGGGGTGCGGCGATGTACGTGGAGAGTTGGGGGTGGCATCGGGTGACTGTGACGTTGAGATCCGATAACGATAGTGGACGTTCGACATTCAGTGTTGTGGTCCGGACAACGTGCGAGGATGCCCTCTCTGGCGGCGAGGCGATCAAGTGCGTGTCGTTGTCGCTCGACGACGGCACGGTGCTCGAGGACGTGGAGGTGGAAGCGATCCTCGGCGGTGTTCTATTCATCCGCGCTGGAGGCGTGGACTATCGGGAGGTCGGCGTGGACGCTGTCGTGAGGATGGTCATCGGATAGGCGGCTGCGGATTGGAGTCCAAGACGTCGACCGATGCGCGGTGCCAGCGAGCGATGTACTTGTCGGCCAACAACTCCGGGTTCCGATTCACGTGTTCGATGAACCAGTCGGTCAGTCCGTCCCAATGCTGGTAGTCGCCAGCTGGTGTGATTGTCCATTCGAGTTCGTTGAGGGTCCAGTGCCCTTTGGCAGAGTTGCGCAGCATCGAGGTCGTCGCCCAATTCGTTTCGTCGTCGGTGCCGCCTCGAGCGACCGGCACCAGGTGATCGATCGTGGGAGAGAGCTCCCAGTACGCGAAGTGCGTCGCGGTCATCAGCCAGTTGGGATGAAAAGGAAAATCCTCCGGCATGGTCCGCGAGAGGACTCGCAGTGCCCCTGGGTGTACGAGCCGGGTACCGGAGTATCGGTCGATGAATCCGTCGCGGATGAAGATCCGTAGCGACTGTCGAGGTGTGTAGTTCCGGGATGTCGTCGCAGGCGGTGTGAACGGGTAGTCCTGTCCGATGATGCGTTTGGCGGCGCTGATGTCATTGCCACTCAACGCAGCCGCGACGCGGGCGAGGACATCTGCTCGGGGTTGCTGCGATGGAGCGGGGATCGGGGTGTTGTCGTCGTCGTTGTCCACGGTGGTGAGCGTATCGGGTGGCCGGGTTGGTCGCTGGGGTGGCAGCGGCTGTTTCGTGGTGGTTTCGGAAAGCAGTTCTGCCGGTGCGGTTGTGCCGTTCCGCTGCGGAGCTGTCAGCCGAGCAGGGGTGCAAGTCTGGGGTCGTCCGCCCACCGGGGGCCGAGGATGCCGATCGCGGACCACAGGGACAGTGCCGGTGTGGATGGCCCTGATAGTTGCAGGGGGACAGCGTTTTCGAAGACGAGGTTGACTGTCCAGCCGTGCAGGTCCGGATAGAATTCGCTGACGGCGTTGAAGTAGAAGCTGAGCCAGCCCTGGGAATGTGTGTGGCACAGGAAACGCTGGTTGGTGACGATAACCGAAACGTGTTGGTGTTCACGCCAGGTGACTTGGGCGTTGCGTTGCGCAGCTCGTTTGCGTGCGCTGTTGCCGATTGCTGAGGCGGCGAGGGCGCCGACGACGAACGCGGGGTTGCCGAACGCGAAGGTGGAATTGCGGAAGTAGGTTCCGTCTCCTCCCCAGAGGCGCGCGTACGTCGCTTCGGTTTGGAGAATGGCGAATTCGTTGTGACCGAGCACGATTCCATGCAGTGGCATCGCAGGTGGTGTGTGTCCGGCGCGAGCCTCGCGTGCGGCGAGCTGCGCGTACTGCCACCAGTGTGCGGATTGCTCGGCGGCAGCGGCGCGTGCTGCTTCTATCTGCTTCCCTTTGGTCACGTCGAAATACTATCTACTGCACGGTGACGGTGGTCGGAAGCGCGGCGGGCGCCGCAGGTGTGCGCAGGAACGCCGGTCCCCACCAATTTGCGTTGCCCATCAACGTGACCAGGGCTGGGACGAGAAGCATCCGCACCAATGTGGCGTCGAGTGCGAGGGCGATGATCATGCCGATTCCGATGAAGCGCATCGGGGTCAGCTCGGAGAGTGTGAAGGCGCCGGTGACGAGGATCAGCAGGGTGGCCGCTGCGGTGACGACGCGGCCGGTTCGTGTTGCTCCGATGAGGATCGCTTCGTCGGTGCTCGCTCCGGCGTGTTTGGCCTCGACCATGCGGGAGATGAGGAACACCTCGTAATCGGTGGAGAGTCCGAAGACGACGGAGATCACCAGGACAACCATTCCCGCGGCGAGTGGGCCTTCGCTGACACCGAGCAGGTGGGAGAGGTGCCCGTCGAAGAAGATGAGGGTGAGGATCCCGAAGGTTGCGCCCAAGCTCAGGAACGCTACGGCAATTGCTTTGAGGGGCAGGACGATCGATCCGAAGGCGAGCAGCATCAGCAGCAGGGTAGCTCCGGCCATGATGGCGATCATGACGGGAAGCCAGTCGATGATGGCGTCGACGCCATCTGCGGTGATCGCACTCAGGCCGCCGATCTGCAGGTCAACACCGTCTGGGGTGGGGAGGCCGCGGATGTCCTCGACTGCCGCCATCGCAGCTTGTGATCGATCGGGGACCGACAGCTGCGCTTGCAGGACGGTGATCGCTTCGTTGGCGCCGACGACGGCGACATTGGTGACGCCGTCGACAGCGGCGACGGCGCTGCGCAGTGCGGCGATCGCGTCGCTGGGTGGGGTGGTGTCGTCTGTGCCGGTGGCGAGGATCAGGACGCCGCTGTTGGCGGCGGGGAATGCGGCGGCGACGGTTTCGGCGCCGATCCGCGCCGAACTGCCCGGCGGAAGAGCGGTGTGGTCGACGTCGCCGAGTTTGATGCCAGTGACCGGTGCCGCGAGGAGCAGTAAGGCCGTGATGATAGCGGCGGCGATGACACCGGGGCGGCGTAGGACAGCGGAGGTGACCGTGCCCCAGAAGCGTTGGGCTCTGGCCTCGCCGTGTTCGAAGGCTCCGGTGCGCCAACTCCACGTGCTGATGCGGTGGCCGAGCAGCGCTAACGCCGCCGGGAGCACGGTCAGGGACATCGCGGCGGCAACCGCGACGGCGGACATGGCGCCGAAGCCCAGGGATTTGAGCATCGACTGTGGGAAGACGAGTGTTCCGGCGAATGCGCACATCAGGAGCAGTGCGGAGAACGCCACGGTGCGTCCGGCGGTGGCCAGGGTGCGGGCGATTGCAGTGGGGGTGTCGGCGCCCTCCCGGGCGAGTTCTTCGCGGAAGCGGCTGACGATGAAGAGGCCGTAGTCGATGGCCAGGCCGAGACCAAGGAGCGATGCGATGTTGACGGCGAAGACGTTGACGTCGACGAACTCGGAGATCAGGCGCAAGGAGGCCAGTGCGCCGAGGACGGACAGGACACCGACGAGGACCGGGAGGGAGGCGGCGACGAGTCCGCCGAAGACGAGGACGAGCACGGCGAGAGTGACAGGCAGGGACAGTGATTCGGCGAAGACGAGGTCGCGTTCGGATTGGTCGTTGATCGCTGTTGCGAGAGCGGTGAATCCGGTGACGTCGGTGTCGACGCCGGGGACACGCAGGTGCGGTTCGATCTCGTCGAAGGCGGCGATACGTTCGTTCTCGTCTCCGGCGGCGAACACGACCGCCAACGCTTGGGTGCCGTCGTGCGAGCGGAGATACGGGGCGGCGGCGGGGGTGTTCCAGTAGGTCAAGACCGGCCGGTCGAGGAGGGCGGGGTCGATCGAGTCGAGACTGCGGCTGATGTCGTCGCCGATGTCGTCGAGGGTGCGCCCGTCCGGAACGGTGTACACGGCAACGGCATCGGGGGTCTGCCTGCCGAAATGTTCTTGCACGATGCGCTCGACCTGCATGGACTCGCTGCCGGGGTCGGAGTAGCCGCCCGCGCCGAGTTTGTTCATCACCGTCGATCCCCACGCTCCGGCGATGAGGACGAGCGCGATGGTACCCAGCAGGATCGTCCAGCGGCGTCGAAGGATCACTCTCGCCCACACGTTCACGGGCGCTCACTTTCGGTCGTGGGAGCAGCTGCGAGGGAGGCGGCCAGGTCGGGGTAGAGCGGGGTGAAGACACCTAGATTCGCGGCGCGAGCGTATTCGGGGTTGGCGCGGCGTCCGGCGAGGTCCGGGAGCCGCGATCGCCCGAAGTAGCCACCGCCGCGGGCGCGGGGTGTGATGGGGGTGAGGGCGTCCGCGCGGACGGCGTCGAGGTTGCGTTCGAAGAGGGTGTGGCAGGCGCGCAGGCCGCTCATCATCACGTCTTGGAAGCCGTCCTGAGGGTCGATCGGGAAGTCCTCGGTGTCGAACACGGCTCCGGTGTCGATGCCGGTGTCGACGGCGTGCAGGGTGGCGCCGTAGGTGGTTTCTCCGGCGAGGATGGCGTGCACGATCGCGATCTCGGGCAGTCCGCGGTAGGTGGGCAGGGGGCCGTTGTGGATGTTGTAGATCCGCAAGTCCGAGCCGACGAGTGGTGCCCGCAAGATGGTGGGATTGTTGATGGAGAACACCACGTCGTCGGTGGTGGCGCCGCGGAGGATGTCGTAGTCGTTGTTGACGTCGTCGGTGCGCAGGATCCGGTGATCGCCGGGGATGTCTACCTGGTCGTCGACACAGACGAGATCGACGGTGTGCCCGGCGCTGTCGGCGAACCGGACGGCGCGCCAGAGCAGCGATCCGCCGCCGATGAAGATCACGAGTTCACTCCTGCGCGTGCGGTGGTCGCGGCGGCGTGGACGCGGCCGAGGGTCAGGTGATGGAGCAGGCCTTCGAGCTGGGCGACGAAGACCGGTTCTGCTGCTGCGCCGACGACGGTGCGGGAGACCTTGGCGAGCATCTCCACCGAGGCGAGGGAATCGCCGCCGAGGGCGAAGAAGTCGGAGTCGGCGCTCAGGGTGTGGACGTCGAGGCGCAGGACGTCGGCCCAGATCGCGGTGATCGCGGTCAGGTCGTCGTCGGCGACAGTGGCCGGTGCTTGTGCGGTTGCCGGTGCGGGGGATGCGCCGGGCAAGCGGGAGGTGTCGAGTTTGCCGTTCGCGGTCAGGGGCAGCTCGTCGACGAAGTGCAGGGTGGACGGGATCATGTAGGCGGGCAACCTCTCCGCGAGGAAGCCGCGGACCGTGGTGTCGTCGGAGTGGTCGGCGATCACGTAGGCGACGAGGACGTTTCCGCCGTCCTCTCGTGCGCGGCCGAGGACGGCAGCTCGGCTGACCCCGGGGCAGTGCTCGAGCACCGATTGCACTTCGCCTGGTTCGACGCGGTTGCCGCGGATCTTGACCTGGTGATCGGCGCGACCTACGAAATCGAGTTCACCGCTCGGGAGGAGCCGGGCGAGATCCCCGGTGCGATAGGTGCGTTCACCGCTCGGCAGGTGCACGAAGCGTTGCGCTGTCAGCTCGGGGCGCGCGAGGTAGCCGCGGGCGAGCTGCGGACCACCGAAGTACAGTTCGCCGACTTCCCCTGCCGGTACGGGCTGTTGGTGTTCGTCGAGCAGGAAGACCGTGGTGTTCGCGGCGGGGTGTCCGATCGGGATCGACGGCGCCGCCGGGTCGGGGAAGCCGATGACGTGTGAGGTGCACACGATGGACAGTTCGGTGGGGCCGTAGCTGTTGAGCAGGTGCGCGTCGGGGCCGAAGAACGTGCGTGCTTTCGCCGCGAGGGCGGGGTGTAGTTGTTCGCCGCCGATGATGACGGTGCGCGGGGTGGGGACGTCGATGCCCAGACGGACGATGACCTCGAGCAAGCTCGGGGTCAGCAGGAAGGTGTTGGCGCCGGAGTCGCGCAGCATGGTCTGCAAGGTGAGGTGGGAGATGTCGTCGGGGATCAGGGTGACGGCGCCGCCGGTGAGCAGGGGACTGAAGAACGCTGCGCAGGCCATGTCCGCGGCGGGGGTGTGATAGTGCGCGAAGCGGGTGTCGGGGCCGAGTTTGTACCAGTCGCTGGCGGATTCGAGGTAGTTGACGATCCCGCCGTGGGGGACGAGTACGCCTTTCGGTCGTCCGGTCGATCCGGAGGTGTAGGTGACGAAGGCGATGTCGTCGGCGGTCACCGGGACGTGGACGGGTTCGTCGGTGTCCTGGTCGATGTCGTCGACGACGACAACGTCGATGCCGGTGCTGACGAGATCGCGTAGGTGTGGCCGTGTCAGCAGCAGCGCCGCGTCGGAGTCGGCGACGGTGTCGGCGAGGCGGTCAGCGGGGTGTTTGGGGTCGAGGGGCAAGAACGCGGCCCCGGCCCGCAGGATCGCCACTTGCGCGACCATCCCTTCGACGGACCGGTCGGCGAGTACGGCGACGATCGATCCGCGGCCGATGCCGCGGCGCAGCAGCTCGGCGGCGACAGCGTCGGCCCACCAGTCGATTTCGGCGTACGTGTACTCGCTGTCGGGGGCGACGACGGCGACGGCGTCGGGGCGGGTGCGGACCTGCAGTTGGAACATGCTGTTCACGTTCTGCCGGTTCGCCGGGCGGTCGATGCCTCGCGATGGTGGAGCGGGTAGGGCGGCGGCGGAATCGAATTCGGCGACGATCCGATCGAGAAGCGCCTCCAATCGTTCTGCGACACCGCGGCCCGCCCGGCAGGAGACGGTGATCTCGGTGCGCGTGCCCGACTCGACGACGACGAACGAGATCGGCACCAACCCGGTGTGCACCGGCAGTGCCCGCACCGCGGTGGCCGCGAACCCGGGCGCCGACAGCGCCGCACGGTCGATCTTGCCCGCGTGGGAGACGATCGCAGAGACCAGGTTTCGGTTCGTGCGGGCACCGAAGGCGTGCACGGACGCGAGGATGCGGCGGGTGATCGGGGCGGGGATCTTCGCCAACCCGCCGTTGTCCATCTCGTTGAGCTCACGCCCTTCGACCATGCCGACGAGCAGGCGTGCGTTGATCTCCGCTGCGCTCTGCCCCGGATCCGCATTGAGGAACAGCGGCAGCGCCAGGTTCGCGGTCGATCGGATCGCCGGATCGTGGCGGCGCAGATCCACCGGCACCATCAGCCGGACCGGGCGGCCGGTGGTGTCGGCGAGGACCGCGGCGATCCGGGCTACCGCCGACGGGTGGGTGCCGTCGACGCTGCGGTGGCGCCACAGGAACCGTTCGCCGCCGCGGATGGGTGCCCCGGCGCCGAGGGGGGATCGGTACGTCGGCAGCAGCCGTGTGGGGGTTCCGGATGCGCCGATGCGGTCGACGAGGGTGTGATCGGCGGTGGTGTCCGGCGCGCCCAGCGGCTCCTCGCCGCGCAGGACCCGGAACACGTCCGCGGCCCAGGTGCCCAGGCCCTTGGCGTCCATGACTCCGTGGAAGGCGCGGAAGATGACGGTCGTCGGGTCGGAGGTGACGAGCACGACCTCGGTGGTGGCGTCCGCGGTGACACCGAGCGGGCGGTTCAGGATGGGGTTCGCATCGAGTGCGGTGAAGTCCACGCCGCCGTGTTCGACGATTTCGAGGTGCGGGGCGAGGCCGCTGTCTACCCAGCTCTTGCCCCGGCGGACCAGCCGTGCGCCGGGGCAGGCGTGCGAGGCGCGTTCGACGGCGCGGCGAAGTGCGTCGACGTCGATGTCACCGGCGCCTTCGACGATGAGTTGGATGGCGAACGGTTCGGCCAGGGGCTCGGTAGCTAGGTACAACCGTTCGGTCGCCGAAATCGGTCGTGTGAACACAGGGGTGGTCGATGTCATGGGCACCTCGGAATATGTTGGGGGACTTGGCAGCTGAATGTCACTTCAAGGTTCGGGTGATCTCGGCGATGCCGCCTTGCGACTGGACCCAGTCCTGGAATTCGAGCAGTCCGCTGTCCCGGTCCACGACGGGGACGTATCCGAAGTCGCGGCGCGCGGCAGTGGTGTCGAACGTCGAGGTGCGGGTCATGAGCGCGAGGACATATGTCGAGAGGGGAGGGGAGTACCTCACGGCGAGGTACGGGATCTTCCAGATCGTGTCCAGGACCGTGACGGCGGCGCGGACCACTGCCATGTTCGCCGCCCGGGTGGGTGCGGCGAACCCGAACGATTCGGCGACCTCACCCATGAACGGCCAGATGTTGGTGATCTCGGCGTCGGCGATGAAGTAGGCCTTGCCGCCGACGTTGTCGGAGGTGGCCGCTTTGACGCAGGCGTCGACGATGTTGTCGACGTGGCACAGTGAGGCGTACACCTCGCGCCCTCCGGACAGGTTCGGCAGGGTGCCCGCCTGAGCGCGCCCGAGCAGTCGCACGATCGGCCCGGACCGGTCCCCTGGCCCCCAGATTGCGCGAGGCCGGAGCGCGCAGGTGGTGAATCCGGGCTCGTTCGCGGCCAGCACTGCCTGTTCGGCGGCGGCTTTCGTCTCGGAGTACAGGTTCAAGAATCTGCGCGGGTACGGGACGGTTTCGTCGATGTCGATCTGGTCGCCGCCGTCGTATTCCATCAACGCGCTCGGGCTCGAGATGAACACGAATCGGCTGACGCCGTTGCGGCGCGCGGAATCGAGAAGGGTGGTGGTGGCGGTGACGTTCTCTTCGACGAATTGTGCGCGGACGCCGCGTTCGTCGACGCGAGCGGCGCTGTGGATGACGACGTCGATGCCCTCGGTGGCGCGGGCGAGGGACTGCGGATCGGTGAGGTCGCCGTAGACGAGGGTCAGGGCGGTGGTCTCGCCCAGGTCGCGTAGATCGCTGGTCGGTCGGACCAGGATCGAGATGTCGTGCCCGCCGTCGGCGACGAGCCAGCGCACGAGTCGTCCACCGAGGAAGCCTGAAGCGCCGGTGACCAGTACCTTCATCGTGTTCTCTTCTCGTCGTCGTCGGAGCGGCGGGGTTGGGTTGTCCACCAGGTCATTCCGAAGATCAGCGTCAATGCTGCGGTCGCTGTTCGGGAGCGGTGGCCGTCGGCGCGGCGCAGCGCGGCCGGGATCTGAGCGGGATGGACGATCAGGGACAAGAACGCGTCGATCCACCAGGCAGTGCGGATCAGGGGATGCCGGAGGCGGTGACCACGGAGCTGGGTGAGGGCGCCGTAGGCCAGGAAGATCCATCCGAGGATCGGGATGGTACGCAGTGCAATGGTTTTCATGCTGCCACCGTGGTGTCGAGTTCTCCGGCTGCCCACACCGTGAGCTTCTCGCGGCCGATCTTCGCGTTGTGCCGGATGTCGACGGGGAAACCGGGATGGAACAGGAAGTCAGCGACCGGTGCCGTCAGCGGGAACTCGGTACCGCGTCGGCGCAGTGCCTCGGCGATCGCGTCCTGGTCGTGGCCGGGTTGCAGTTCGACGCACAGCACGGGGCGTTGCCGACCGCGGGCACCGACACCGACCAGGGCGGTGCGGGCGACGCCGTCGACGGTGTTGAAGATCTGCTCGACCTGCACCGAGTACATCGGTCCGTCGCTGGTCTCGAGGCGCTGGCTCTTGCGTCCGCAGAACCAGATGCGGGCCTGATCGTCGACCCAGCCGACGTCGCCGGTGCGGTGCCATATCCGGTCACCGTCGGTGATCTTGCCGGTCAGATTTGCAGTTGGGGGCCAGTAGTAGCGGGCGCTGACGTTCGGGCCGGACACCACGATCTCCCCGATGTCGCTGCCGATCTGCAGCGAATCGGACCAACGGGGCAGCGGGTCGTCGGTCACGGTGATGATGCGGACCTCGATCCCGGGCGCCGGGCGTCCGATGCAGGTGCCCTCGCCGTTGCGGGTGCGGTCGACGAGCCCACCGAGAAGCTCACGCGATTCGATCGAGGACATCGGCAACGCTTCGGTGGATCCGTACCCGGCGTGGACCTGAGCGTCCTCAGGCAGCACCTCACGCAGGCCGGTCACCACGTGATCGGGAACCGGTGCGCCGCCGGAGAACACCGACCGCACCGTCGGCATGAGTGATCGGTGCCGCCGGGCGTGATCGAGCAGTGGACCCAGGACGGCGGGGGAGGCGAACAGCGTGTGTACCTGGAATCGGTTGATCGCGTCGACGACGTGCAGTGGGTCGGTGGCGCCGACTTTGCTCGGAGTCAGCGGCGGCAGAACCAGGCTCGATCCCAGCAGCAGATCGAGTACTCCGAACATCGGCAGCGTCACCAGCGACGTCTCGAGGTCTTCGCGTGCCGCCAAGGTTCGGGTCTGCTCGACCATCGCCTTGAGGTTGCCGTGGGTCATCTCCACCGCTTTCGCGGGGCCGGTGGATCCGGTGGTGAAGGCGATCATCAACATTTCGTCGTCCTCGGCGATGACCGTCGACTTGGCCGAGGTTGACGGGGTGCGCCCCAACATCGCCAGCGTCTGTCCACCCCACAGCCAGCGGCGACCGACCGTGATCGAGGTGTGAACCCCGCGGAAGGTGCGCCGGAACAGCACCCGCACCGCATGCGCCTGCGGGATTCCGATGAACGCCTGCGGATCGACCGCGGCCAGGCACCGCAGCATCGGGCGCAGTCCCATTCCCGGGTCGATGACGACGGGGACGGCTCCGGCCTTGAACAGTCCGAACAAGATCGCGTACAACTCCGGACCGGGGGTGACCAGAACGATGGTGCGAGTACCCGCCGTGACGCCCGAGGCGGTGAAGCGCTGGGCCAAGGCGTCGGACCACTGATCAAGTTCGCGGTAGGTGATCTGCTCGTAGTCCGGAAGCGCCCCAGCCGGGGTGCCGGTCGCGTAGGTCACCGCGGGGCGCTGAGGGTGCTGCGCGGCGAGGTCGCGGAACAAGTCGATCGAGCCGCAATAGGTGGGGGCGGTCATTTCGCGTCGGCACCTGCCGTGAGGTGGTACACGGTCGCTGCGGCGCTCGGTCCGGCTCCGGCAGCGACGAACAGGATCGTCGAATACTCCCCGAGCAGCTTGCCCTGCACCGCGTGCTGGTATGCCACAGGCAGTGCGGCGGTGTGGGTGTCACCGCCGAGGGCGGGCAGCGCCGCCGCGTCGAGTGCGGTGATACCGAGCTTCGCGGCGAGCAGGGCAGGAAAGCCTGGCGTGGGAGTCGATGCGATCAGCACCGTCGACGACAGGTCCGGATCGCTGGCGTCGATTGCGGCCGACGCTGCCGCCAGGGCGACGTCGAGCAGTCGTTCTTCGGCGTCGGCGTCCCGCTCGACGGTGATGAGGTTGCGGCCGTTCGCGCCCATCGTTTTCGTCTCGACGAACCCGTCGATGACCGACGGGCCGTCCGCGAGTTCGGTGTGAACCTGGCCGAAACCTTCAGCGCCCTCGCTGCGTTCGAGGAGAAGGGCTGCGCCCGAGGTGGCGTAGGGGAAGTCGTCCGGGGCGCCTGCGGCGACGGCGCTGGGGTGCGTGTCCCCGGAGACGACCAGGACACGGCCGGTGCTGCCGGTGGAGAGGATCGCGTCGGCGACCTGGACGGCGTTGAGGACACCGCACGCACCGTTCATCAGGTCGAAGGAGAAGGTGCGGGGATCGTGTTCGCCGTACTCGAGACCGATACCGGCGTCCTTCTGAATCAGGGCGGCGATCGCCGGTTCGACGGTGTTGGAATCGCGGTAGACGCCCGTGTTGATCAGCACGCCCACCTCCTGCGGCTCCACGGCGGCGCTGGTGAGCGCCTGCCGGACCGCTCGCGCGGCGTGGGTGACGACGCTGCCGCTGTCGCGGTCGTAGCTCGTGCCGACGGATGTGATGACGACGCCCATGTCAGGCCTCCAAGGAAGAGATCGTGGCGGACAGGAAGCCGGTGACGATGCCCGATGCCGCGGGCACCATGAGAATCTTCGATTCGGCCGCGATGGCGTTCTGCTGCAGCTGATCGTGCAGAACGATGAAGTGTGAGGTGGTGGAGGTGTTGCCGTACTTTTCGACCACGTTCAACGCTTCCGGCATCGGTGTGCCGAACTCTCGCTCTCCGAGAGCGTTCATGAATGTGACCGCCGACGCACCGAACTGGTGGTGGATGATGTAGTCGAATTCCTCGTCGGCGAAGGTCGTGCCGGTGGCGGCGAGGTGGTTTCGTTGACTGTTCGTCCACAACTTGAACCGGTCTTCGTTGTGCATGCGCCGGTTGTCGGTGTAGAGCGCCACACCCGGGTTCTTGTCGCTCGGCATCCCCAAGCAGGCATCGGAGTACTCCGATGCGGTCATCAGTTCGATGTAGTCGATGCGATCGCGCTCGTCGACGGATTGGTCGATGACCAACGCGCACCCGGAATCGCCGACGGAAAGGGACGCGAACTGCAGGTCGTAGCCGCCGGTGATTTCCTTGACCGCCGTCTCGGAGATCGCGGTGATCGCTTCGCCGCTGACCACCAACCCGTTGCGGACGGCTCCGGATCGAATCATCCTGTCCAACACGTACGTTCCGGTCATCATGCCCGCGCACGCGTTCGACAGATCGAAGTGAATGGCCCCGGTGGCGCCGAGTTCCTTGGCGATCATCGCCGCGAAGGACGGCTCGAAATAGACCTTCGACTCGTCCTTGCTGCGCGAGATCGAGGTGGAGATGACGACATCGAGTTCGTCTGCGCCATAGCGTGATCGGGACAAGCAGTCCCGTGCGGCCTTGAGGGCGAGCGCGAAGGAATCCTCGAAGTTGCCGGGTGTCTTGTCGTGCACTCGGCGCTCGTGAACTCCGGTGATGGCAGCGAGATCGAAGGTGGGTTTCTGGGCGAGTCGGCCGATCAGCTCCTCGGTGGTGAGAACCTCGTCGGGCAGATATGCGCCGATTGATTCGAATCGTGAATGCGGCAATGCAGCTCCTTGATTAGACGTGAAAGCCGAAAAGGGCACGGAAAAGCTAAGATTGGTGAACGTCCCCCGACGGCACCGCAGCAAGTCAGGTGTGCGCCGATGTCGCATTCGCCTGGTTGTGGGTGCGGCTCAAACCATCCATCACGGTGCGAGAAAAGTACAGCGGCTCGATTGCCGTGACTCGGAAATCCGGTGCACGAGAGGCGATCCAAAACACACCGCGATGATGTGACGGACGGTATCTGATACCGGCGGAGACAGAAAGGCGTGCTTCGGAGGGTGGAGGCCTGGCTACGGCTCCGTAACCAGACCTACCCAGCGGTAACTTAGCGCGAAGCCCGAAATCGGCACCGGCCGCGGCAGGCTGCGACTACTACTTTAGGCGGAGGCGCGCCTGTGATTGAAAGTTGAAACAAGCACGCACGGAACAGTATTCACTCGCCACTTCGTGAGCTTGATCACGAGATCACACCGTGAGACGCGATAGGCGCAGCCCTGGTCCATCGGCTAGCATCGGCTGAGTGGGGACCAGGAGTCACGGCCCAGCAAATCGAAACCATCCGCAGGGCAGTATATTTCGCACACGCACAGCATCACCCGCGACCGCGAGCGCTGTGCCGGACCCCGCCCATATCCCCGCCGCAATGAAGGGCACAACGACCATGTCACGACTCCAGGCCGCACTGCTCGCACTCGCGCTCCCCGTGCTGTGCGCCTGCGGCAAAACCGCACCCATCTCCGGCGACGACCACCCCTCCGATACCGGCACGCCCACGACATCATCAGCTGCGGAACACATCCCAGGAGCGGCGAGAGTCCCGGACGTCCCGGACCCCGCGCCCTCACTCGCAGGCACACCACAGCTACGCGACTACCTCGCCGCACTCACCGCCGCCGACATCACAACCGACCCTGCCGACCTGAACGCCATCGCCGACTACACACCCCAGATGTGCATGATGAAACGACTGACCAACGCCTCCGACGAGGAAACGAAGACACACGCCGTCGACGACCTCTCCGCCCTCGGCATCTCGCTCGACGCACGCCAAGCCGATGTGCTCGTCTCGGCCGCGAACGACCACATCTGCCCGAAACCTCCCCGCTAGAGGCCAGTACGACGAGCCATTCACCTCGGTCGTCCGCCGGAAGCGACTCGCGGACTACGAAGATCGTTCAGCCTGAGCGCGACGACGCAACGGCGGCGCCCCGAAGAGAAACCACACAACAGCTCCGACAATAGGAAACGCGACGACCAGGGCTGACCACCAAAACTTCGATGCCATCCGGTCATGTGGCGTACGAAAGATGGAAACCAGAGCAGCGACCGTCAGAGCAGCGCAAGCCACTGCCAGCGCCGTCCACGTGAGGTCGTATGCGAGTGGGATGGTGGGCGTCTCGACAGATCCGGCCAGCTGCGTCATCAATGTGCCCCCTACTGCTTACGGCGAAGGCTTCGAGCATAGCGATCGACCATTGCGATGCCCGAACGAATGGAACCGTCGCAGGGGACTGTGAACGGTCAGAGTCCCACAGCGTTGCACTGATGAGAAACCAGACCGCGCTTCGACAATGAGAGGACGCATCATTGAAAGCCCTCATCGACCTACTGTGCATGGTCTGGATGTTGATCACGCACGGGCTGGGCGCACCGGCCGTTCAGTACGCGCTACCGTGAGCGCATCAACACCTCCACCGATCGACAGGGCGGGTGCCGCTCTCCGGGAACCGGCCCCATCAGGGTGGTGCGACGTCGACGGGAAAGTGAGAGGGAAAAACGATGGCGCTACGACCATACGAACAAGCGCGGCTTATCTACCTCAACGAACTCATCTACCAGTCTGAGATCGTCGACGCGGGCATCGCCAGGATCAAAGCAGCGATTTCATCCGAGAGTCAGATCGCAGGTCTCGAGGACCACGCACGAAATCGGCAGAACCTCGTCGAACTCGGCGCCGGAATTCAATCCGTTCTCGGGGCTGGTGCCCTTGCATCGAAAATCCTGCGTCCGGTGGACAACTCGGGAAAGCGGGCCAAGGGACGCGGTGATGACCTGCGAACAACACTCGCGCTCGGTGGCGACTTGCTGAACTCCCGGGCCGTGCGAGACTCTCTCGAACATTACGACGAACGTCTTGATTCGTTCACGAAGAAGGACTACAACACCTTCGTCATGACGTCCTGGATGGTGATGTCTCAGAACACCCCTTTGGACAACGGAAATGATCGCCCGATCTTGCGGTCGATCGATCCGAAGACACTCACCGTCCGATTGCCCGGCCGCGACCCGAAACCTGGCGAAGACGACAGTGCAGGGGAGGGCGTGACGCTGAGCTTGTATGACCTTCAAGCGGCGCTGCGGGATGTGCGCCGATCCGCTGAGCGAGCACTCGGGATTGCCGAGACCGACGCCGGTTGAACCGGGCCACCGCGTCAGCCCACGCTGAAAATTCTGTTCCGCCTCGCAGACGGCTGAAATGAGCTGACTGCGTAAGCGGGGAGTGCGAGCGGTCCTGCTATGTGATCTGACTCTCAAGTAAGTAGCCCAGGTTGCTACTTGTTTGCAGGATATCGTTGACTGGATGCCCAGAACCCGACAATCCGGGTTACACGTTGCGCAATGCGCGGCGTGGTGCAGCCACGACGAGGAGTCCACGATGAAGAAGACGCTCGCGGCGTTGGTGCTCAGTGCGACAGTGCTCCTTCCTGTCGTGGCAGGCTGCAGCAGCAGCGCTGAAGGATCGTCGGTCGGTGCCCCAGAGGTAGATGCGCAGCGTTCCCGCGGAACTGAATTCGTCAGTCAGCCAGGAGAAGTCGGACCGCCGAGGTGGTCGGTCCTCAAACCTGACAGCTGGGCCGTCGACGACGACACACCAGGCTTCGACGACACACTCAGCTTCACCCGGAAAAGGACCGCGACAAGTCCCGCAGCACGAGATGTCGCGGGCTTCGCATCGAAGAACTCACCTAACCCGGATGTCGGCTCTGCCGAACTGCTCCAGGTCGGAATCGACATGGTCACCTCCGTCGCGAAAGGCGCCGAGGTGACATCCACGCCGACAACAATCGACGGACACGACGCGATGGTCATCGAGACACGCGGGGACTTGGGCTATCTCACTCTCGCCTCCAAGTCGACGGTGATCGCGGTTCCTCGCATCGATGGGCCAGGCATGGCGATCCTCTTCCTGACGACCACTGTCTCCGACGGCGCCACTCAACAACAGATAGACGACGTCGAACAGCTTCACAACACCATCAAGATTCTCTGAAAGGGCGGCGACCATGTTCGACTTGATCGGTGAGCTGCCATTCCCGGACACCACCGCTTTCACTGACGAGCAGCTCGACTCTGTGACTCGCAGCGCCGAAGCGGGCGACGTCGGCGCCATGACTACTGTGGCCTTAGTGATGTGTTCGCGTGACGATTTCGGCGGCGGCGCAGTGTGGTTCACCCGCGCAGCGGAGGCCGGTAGCTCCATCTCCATGTTCTGGATGGGACTCATCTCGATGCGAGCAGATGACTTCGTCGCCGCGAGAACGTGGTTCGAGGCAGCGAACAATGCCGGAGATACGCGCGCTCACGACATGATCCTTCGACTTCCGATGATGATGGTCAGCGACGACCGCGACGCGACCCGCACCGCAGCACAGGCAGGTGATCCGGACGCAATGTACAAGCACGGCCGCGATCTGAGCGTCGACGGACATCGCGATGAAAGTTTCGACTGGGTGCGTAAAGCGGCCGAGGCGGGTCAGGTCGACGCGATGTCCGAGGTCGGTGCGCAGCTTCTCGATACCGACCAACGCACCGGGCTCGCGTGGTTGGAGAAGGCTGCCAGCGCCGGTCACATCCGGGCGGCGAACCTTTTGGGCGGTCATTTCATCAAGGCGCGTGTGCACGGCCGGGCACGGGTGTGGTTGGAGAAGTCAGCCGGAGCGGGTAGCGGTGAAGCGATGTATCTACTGTCGGCGTCGTATCTGGCAAGTGGGGACACGGAGAAGGGTCGGCGTTGGATGACAGCTTCGGCTGATGCCGGGTACGCGCGGGCTGAGCAGTTGCTGAAGGAGAAGGGCTACCCCCGTCCCTGACTGGGCTACACGAATCACCGACCGGAACAAGCGGCCCGTGAACCGATACGACAAACCGGGCTACACGCCCACCGGCCACCGCATTCGGGACCGATGAAGGAGCCGTGCCATGACTGATCCGTACGAGGATCTCCCGGGGGCGCTGTATGCGCAGTGGGAGCGGCGATGGGGTTTCATCGCATTCCTGGGCGTGATGATCATGAGCGTTATCGTCGGCGTCGGGGCGATCGTGATGTACGAGGCCACCTCCACCGCCCCGTACGCACTCGGTATCACCGGTGCGCTGTGCGGCATCCTCGCCGGTGTATCCATGTTGACCGTGGCGGCGCTGCGTCCGCGAGCGGCAGATGTGTCCGGCGTGGTCGGCGGCGGCGGAACGTTCACTCTCACGGCAGCGCGGCAGTGGGCGGCGGCGGGTTGGCTGTGGTTGGCGATGCTCGGTCTGGGATTGCTGTTCCTCGGCATTGGCTTGAATTACGCCAGCCGCGCCGACACTACGAACGGCCGAACCGATCTGGTGATCGGTTCTTTCAACACCAACTGGTGGATGGTGATGAGCGCGTTCGCCCTCGCGGTGGCCCCCTTCATCTCGCTGCGGTACCTCGGCGCGTTCCGCATATCGATCGATGACGACGGGATGCAGATGGAACTCGGCCGCGCCTATCGCGGCTACCTCCGCTGGAGTGACGTGCACACAGTGCAACGAGCTGCGCGCGGACAGTACGCAATCGACATCATTCTCAAACCCGATGTCCGGGTGGAGAACACCTCACACGGCTCGCCGCTCTTTCGCCTCGCTCCGGGAATCATCACCGAAGACTCACCCTTTCAGCCCAGCTACGTGCACCTCGAGTGCGGCGGTTGGACAGGTACCGAGAGCACGCTGATCGAGGAGATTGTTCATCACGCGCGCGCCACCAATACGGAAGCGTGCACCCATGACAACCCCTGAGCCCCAACCGTGCCGTCCGATGTGGGAGCCGCAGTGGCCGCAGAACGTGTCCTGGTTTCTTGCCAGGTACGCCTTGTTCATGACTGCGGTCATTGCGGCGATGTTTGCGGTCGTGGACGGCGCGCAGGTACAGGGACCGGCCTGGGCGTACAACAGGACGAGGAATTTTCGACTTGCGCTCCACACACTGGCGTTGGGGCCGAACGTGTTTCGCGCTGTGCTTCGTCAGTTGCACGAGAGCCCGAAGAGTCGTCAGCACCTGGCTGGTCCCGCGTTTGGTGAGATGTTCACCGTCCCGCCCTTGCACGAGCGATGGCGCTTGTCCGGCCGCGTCCGGAAATACCCTGCACTGCATATCATTAACGAAAGCACGGCCGATCCCGAGGGGAACGAATGAACCTGAGCGGAAAACAGATAGCGATCATCGTGACCTCCACGGTCCTCGGACTTGTTGTGATGCTGGTGATCGGTGTGAATGTCGCCGCGTCCTTCGTGAAACGGGTGCTGCCGTCCTATGCCGCGGTCTCCGAAACCAGTCAGCGGTTGACAGACACCGACTTGCAGTTCCCGCAGATCGACTGCACGCCAGTCGAATGGCGCGGTGACATCACCCGTCAGAAGCGGTACGCGGAGGCCTGATGAGCTGTCTGGACGAGATGTGGAGTCCGGTCGTGGACAAGGCACTCGACGGCGGCAACTTGGTGACACCTCACGTGGACATGCGCTTCTACGGCGACGATGCACCCATTCTTTGCGGCGAAGGCGCCGAGGACACTCACCCGAGTCAGGCGAACAACAGAATGTGGTTCGACCGCGGGATGCAGGAAGGGCTCAGCTCCTGCGACACGTGGAGCGCACCGGAATCAGAAATTCGTTAGTACCCGACGCGGGGGCTGTTCGGTTTGAAGATCGAAGCTCTCCAAGGGTTTTGACTGCACGAGTGTCGATAGCGAAGCAGGAAATCGGCGAGGTTTCGGCCGACGACGGGCCAGTCCTTGCGCTCCTCCAGCATTGAAGCCAGCAGTATGGTGTATTCGTCTCTTGTTGGGTCGAAGACGAGAAGTTCGGGTTCGACGAGCAGAGTTCCGAAGATGATGTCGTCTTTAGCCAGGCGGTGGTCGTTGACGCCCCAGAACATCAGTTCCCTGGCTGTCAGTGCCTTGGATGCCGACGGTGACAGTAGAGTGATGCTCTCTCGCCGGAGTCCATTGTCGTGGTGGAGCCTACATTCGGCGGTGCTTGTCCATAGATTGAGGAGATCGTCGGGAAGGGCGTCCAGGTCCCAATTTTCGGCGATGCCGGGTATCTCGCAGGGCGGATCGAACATGGCGGCGTCGCCGACTGGCTGGCGTGGATGGGTCGAGATGGGGGTCTGCTGCCCACTGGAGTATGCGTTCAGAACGTCGGTGATCGAAGTGGTCATGAATCCCTCGCTATCGTGATGTGTTCTGGCAGAGGGCCGAGACAGCGGTCCTCAGGTGCGCGTCCACTACGTCGTCGATACGGGTGACGAGGTTGAAGTCTTCCGCGGCGCCGGTCTGGGCGTGGGCGGCGCCGATGACTCCTGCGCACAGGTTCCACGCCAGTCGGCGGGTCAGTGGATGATCGTCGAGTTCGTGTGCGGTAATCGCGGTTTGGATGAGGGCATCGATCTCGCGTATCCAGTAGGCGAAGGCGGCGTTGTCGATCGAGGGTTCGAGGGTCAGCTTCATCCCTGCGCGAAGGTGGGTGTTGTGCGCGACGCTTCGAGCGATCACGGAGAACACACACCGGATGCGTTCGGGCGTGGACGTTCTCGTATCGGACGCGGCAACGGTCTCGAGGAGGGTGCGCGTCCAGTCGTCGATGAGGTGCTTGGCGATGGCTTCTTTGGATGAGAAGTGGAAGTAGATCGCGCCTTTGGTGAGCTCGCCGGTGGCGATGATGGTGCTGATGCTTGTTTCTGCGTATCCGAGGACATCGAATTGATGTGCTGCGGCGTCGAGGATCGCAACTCGGGTCTTTTGGGCGCGGGCCTGTATCGGTGGGTGTTGTCCGTGTGTGGGGTGGTCTGCCTCCGGGAAAGTTCGGGTCACTTTCGCTTCTTTCGTCCGGGGTTTTCTCGGGTGTATGTGGAGCTGGACCGTGGGTGGGGGGCGCTTTAGTGTTGCGGGGCGAGTAGCAGTGTGAGGGTGTGGAATTGTTGTTCGGCGCTGGCCGCGAGGAATGCGCATCGGTCTGCGTCGATCTGTGGGTCGAGCGTGGCAGTCGGTGAATTCGCAGCGTCTGCACATCCGAGGGAGAGGTACTGCTCGAGGCTGCGGTTGAAGACATCGACGGGGGAGGAGTTCTGGCCGGTCCACTCCAGTGGTGTGGCGGTTTTGTCGATTTCGCGGACGAGGTTGTTCTTGCGGGTCAAGGCGTCTGCGCAGAGCTGCGCCTCGAAGCGGCACGAGATTTCGGCTTCTGCGCGGAAGTCGGCGCACAACTGCGTGCACGGTGTCGGCACGGTTTGATCGTGAACGGTCATGATGGAGTCCTCCCCGCTGGCGCAGCCTGGTAGCGACATCACCACCATTGCGAGAGCACCGAGCATCAGCAGACGGTGTGCACCACCACGCTGTTGCTTCACCTCCCATCCGTCCGGTGTCTTCCGAAGTAGCCGTGGTTTCTGTGAGAGCGGCCGGTTCAACATGTGTTGACGACTCCCATCCCGAAAAGGGCGATCGCGAGCGCGGCCGTTGCGACGGCGAGGTTCGTCACGAGACGGCGATCGCCGTGGTCTTCGATGAGTAGAACCGTGAATCGCAGTGCCGCGGCGGTGACCGCGGTGAGGAACCCGGTGATGTAGAAACACTGACTCTGTGCCACCGGATCCCCCGGAGTTTCCGAGTCGCGTTCTTTACCAGCCGCTTCCGGCGTAGAAGATGTTTCCCAGGTTGGTGGCGGGGTCGGCGAGGTGGATGCCGACGGTCCCGTTGGGGTGCGACGCCGCTTCGTCGAAGAGTTGATCGCCGGTGACCGGGGTCCAGCCTCCGCCGGTGCTCCAGATGGAATCGTCGGGCAGGCCGACGGTCCAGGCGTCGCCGAATGCGAGGTTGATGAGGTTGCCTGCGTCGATCTGGCTGGCGACGACGGTTTCGTTGTGATCGAGAATGACTCCGACGTAACCGTTTCCGGATACCGGTGTCGCGGCCGAGGCCGATCCGGCGGCGACAACGGCGAAGGCCCCCGCTGCCGTGGGGATGGCGAGGGTCGCGAGGATTTTGTGTGTGCGATTCATGGACGATCCTTCTTTCGGTCCGGGGGTCGGCTCACGGCCGCATGCCGGAAATGTCGGAACGGTAGGTTCCTTGGCCATCCAGTGAACGCAAACGGCAAATAATTGGCAACCCCTCAAGGGGTGCTGGAGGCTCAGATCACACTAGGTAGGGCGTGAGCCTCTCATGCGCGTGAGGCCCTGAGTTGTTCTGCGCCCGTCGGAGGAGGGGGCGGCAACGTAATAAACATCAATGGCGCCCACCCATATTTGGTGAGCGCCATTAATGCTACTGCGCAACAGATTCCGGTCAGCCGATGACGGGGCCGCGAGGGTCGCGCCGGTCGGCGATTTAGTTGTAGGTCGGTGCGTAGTTGAACACGAGATCGCCGACGGTGATCAGATCACCGATGGTGAAAAGCTGGTTCAGGAAGTCGAGTCCGAGGGTGATGGTGGGCATCTGATCTTCTCCTGTGTTTGCTGGAAACTGGCTAGTTGAATATTTACCGCCAGCATGTCGCGGAGGTGATCTAAGTATGAACGCACGGTTACAGGAATCGAGATGTGACGGACAGAACATTGTTGTGATTGTGGCGGAAGCTGACTGGGCGATCAGAGGGCTTTGTTTGCCGGATAATTGCAAGCTCGCGACGATTATCGGCGCAGGTGGGGCGGCATAAGGGACTAAAGTCATCGCCGTGTTGATTTCGTGACGACCTGCGGGGTTGCGAGCTAATAGCTCCGATCGGTTAGTGTGTTGGTGAAACCGGACTTAACAGCTACCTGTCGATCACGGCTCGTGGTCGCCGCGAAACCGAAGGGCACCCACCTATGTCACGCACGTTGAAAGCTGCTGTGGCAGCGTCCGTTTTCGTATCGATTGGAACAGTGACAGGGATCGCGGGCGGCGGTGTTGCGTCGGCGGCGCCGACGGTGGCATTGGGCGGCGGCTCGGGAATCGTTCTGCCCGACACGGATCACGCGAACCCCCATGCGAGCGGGCTGTGCACCCTCACTGCCGTCGGCTACGACAACGCCGGGTCGTTGGTGGGCTTGACGGCCGGGCATTGCGGTGTCCGCGGCGACCGTGTCATCGCCGAATACGACGAGGGTGCAGGGGTGATCGGGCAGTTCCGGTACACGAGCCCGGTGACCGATATCGCGGTGATCGACCTCGACGACGCGATGGTCACTCCGTTGCGGACGGTGGGCGGCACGACAATCAACGGCATCGGCGCTGCTCCGACGCCGGGAACGATCGTGTGCAAGGAAGGCCGCAAGACCTGCACCACGTGCGGTGTGACCTGGGGATACGACCAGGTCTACGGGGAGATCGTCGAGCACGCGTGCTCGATGCACGGTGACTCCGGCGGACCAGTGGTCGTAGGGGACCGCCTTGTGGGCGTGATCAGTAACGGCTTCCGGCCGGGATGCTTCGATCCGGGCCCGCCGCCGTTCCACGCGCCGATCAATGCTGCGGACATCAACATCGGGATCGCCGATATCAATGCACACGGCGGCGGATTCCGACTGTTCTGACAGACATCGGCCAACCCCCGCTCACCTCGCAAAAGGAAACAACCGTGACGTACCCGCCACAGCAACCCGGGCCAGGCCCCACCGATCCCGGTGCCGGTCACAATCATTGGGTCCCGCCGCGCTCGCCGCTGCCTGGTGGGACGAGCAACTCGCCAGGGGCCGATCAGCCGTACTTCGCGCAGGACCACCAACTCCGCCCTCCAGCGCAGCGCATCGAGTACGCCTCCTGGGGCCGTAGGGTGCTGGCGACTCTCGTCGATTTCGCGTTCAGCATTCCGTACCTGATCACGTACACCGCAATGGCGGCCACCATCGACTACGGCACCTACAACCCCCGCACCGGGGCATACGTCGGCGGCTACGGCCCCAATGACACTCTGATGGTTCTGACCGTGATCCTCGGACTCGCCACCTTCGCCTTCTGGATCTGGAACACCATTGTCCGGCAAGGGAAAACGGGGGCTTCGATCGGAAAGCGTGTTCACGGCATCCGGGTCGTCTCCGAAGAGACCGGCCAGCCGATCGGGGTGGGCCAGAACTCCGCGCGCCAGCTCGCCCACATCCTCGACGGTCTGCCCTGCTACATCGGCTACCTGTTTCCGCTGTGGGAAGACAAACGACGCACATTCGCCGACATGATCATGAAGACCGTGGTTCTGCGGGACCCGAATGAGGCACCCCCCACTCCGGCAAACGACGTGGGCACGCTGTATCGCTGATACGGATCGAGGCGTTCACATGCACTCTGCACAACCAGGCGACGCGGCCATCTCAGCGGCCGAGACGAACCCGGCTGACCGCCAACCTGACACGGTGGACGCAGTTGAACGCAAAGGCTGCCTCGTGTACGGGATTGCAACGGCCGCACTGGTCGTCGCCGTCATCGGTGTGAGCGCGGTGATCGGCAGCGTCGTCGATGTCTGGGCCGGGAGAGCGCCAGCAGGTGCGGTGGTCTTGCCGTGTGCCTCGATGTCGTGGATTGTGCTGCACGCGGTGCGGATTGCGGTCGTGTTCGGTTTCGACGGCTTCGATCGCCTTCAGGGTTGGCTGTGGGCGGCCTCGTACTGTGTCGTTTTTCTGGCGGGGCCATTGGCTTTGCTGCTGTACGGCACCGATTTGTGGTGGACCGGCCGCGCGCCGGACCGCGTCGGGGGCATCGGATCTTCGCTGATGACCGGGCTTCTGATCGGAATCGTCGCGGGGGCGGCGGTCACGAAGCGTCGAAGCAAAGACTCAATCGGAAGGGTGTGAGTATCGCGTGGTGGGACGGGTGACGCAGGAGAATGTCTTCCAAGTACGGCTCAACGACCTGTTCGCGAACTCGGGACGGCGATTGACGAATCGAGCGGTGGTGAACGGCATGGCAGCCGATGGCTGCCGGATCTCGACCCCGTATCTGTCGCAACTGCGAACTGGCGTGCGGGACAGTCCCTCTGACGACGTGGTGATGGCGCTGGCGAAGTATTTCGGTGTTTCTCCCGGATACTTCTTCACGACCCCGTGGGACGGTGATCGCGATGCCGCGTACGGCGAGGACGAGAAGATTGTTGCTGGTCTCGATGATTCGGACCTGCAAAAGCTGTTGTCGACCTCGAATGGTCTCTCGTCGGGGTCACTGGACCTGCTTGCTGACGTTGCCACGAAGCTCAGAGCTGCAGAAGCGAGATACGTCATCCCGGCGGATTCGTCGGTGTACGTGCGACTGGCGGAATCTCGGTGGCGAAAGAGATAGCGGCGCAGCAGGGTCGGCGTCCGATGGCAATTCTCTGGACCTCGCCTGGTTTTGTTTGGTGTGTTGTTGATCGCCATCGCAGCTGCGCAACGCACTGCACGTGAAACAAGCGCGCGGCCCGGAGTGACTTCGGGTCGTTCGAAGCCCTTCGGCTGTTAATCGACTCATGATGTCACCGTTGTGGGCGTCTCCAAAAGGTCGGACGCCACCAGTAAAGCTTGGTGTGGTCGGTGGGCCACGGCGCTCGCAGCTCTCCCTCGCGTTCGAAGTAGTAGCGCCGTAGATCTGCTGGTGCCCAGCCTTCGTCTCTCACCTCTTCGGGTTCAGGCGGGCGGACGGGAGGGCTCGCTTATCCTTCGCGCGAAAGCGTGCGTAGTTTTTCTAGGCTTCGACCAGCGACCGGCGGTTGGGGCCGCCCGCGAAATCGGGGCACGGCAACTGAACATTGTCGTCTTGCCAGAAACAGATAGGGCAGTGGTCGTCGCTGCCGGGAGATTTCTGAAACACAAGGTAGCCGCAGCATGGGCAGGGAAACAGCTGCTGAGCTCCATCCATTTGAGCCAACTTACCTGCGAACAGCGGCAGCCGATGGGACAGGTATGTGAGGGGGCGACTACGAACTGTTGTGCTCGGGAACGACACCAGGGCTTGAGCAACCTGGGATCAGTTCGTCCCGGGGGCGTGCGTACTCCTGGCAGGATTGCTGGTGGTGGCCGAGAAAGTCCGTTCGTACAAGGGAAGGACAGCGAGTTGTGGCCGAGGGAATCGTGGATTGGTTCAACGCGGAGAAAGGCTTTGGGTTCATCTCCCCCGACGGCGGGAGCGGGAATGTGTTCGTGGACTACTCACAGTTCTCAGGTGCGGGGTTCAAGTCGCTCGATGATGGCCAGCGAGTGGAGTTCGAGATCGGTGACGGCGTGAAAAGTCCTCAGGCCACGAATGTTCGGGCCGTATGAAAAGAGTGGGGTAGCACGTCGGTGACAGTACGGGGAGTAGCTGAACAGTGAGGAACGAACAGAAACGAAGATCCACGGCCGTTCGGGGCGGGCGGTCACGGCGCGGTGAACACTCACACGAGGAGGTGCTGCCGACGCGGCGGCTCGTATTGGCCGACGCGGCAAAAGCAATCACCGCTGACGTACTCGTGGGGTGCAGTGTCGCGCTGGGCCTGGTCACCTTCGCGATGCTCGTTGCCTCTGCCGCCTTACCGGACGCGCTGCATCCGGCTTCGGACCGTGTCGGGAGGGGGATCGTCGCGCAGCCGCCGTGGGAATTCTCGTGGTCGGTCTGGTTTACGGATACATCGCAACCGTGGCCAGGATGGCTCTCGGGGCGATTTATGCCGGTCTCGGATCGAAGGGCCGCCAGCTGCGTGACACGTTGGTCGTGCGGGGGCAGGCGAGTCCGGCGCCTTATGCTCCGGCATCGGTGAGCACACTCATCCTCGGGTCATTCACGTTGTTCGCTGTCCTGGTGTGCGTGATTCTCGCGGCCGAGCATCGTGGACGGCTCGGGGATGAAGTGCACCGCGCCGAGTTCACGGTGTGGGCGGGTGTGTTCGCGGTAGCGGCGGCGTGCTGCGCAGCCGCTGGATGGATGTTCTCGGTACTCAACCGCCGCTGGCATGCCAGAGTGGGTTCCCTTCTGCCCAAGGGAGTCCTGGGGGACCGTGGACCTGCCGTGGAGGTCACTACGCGTGCGCAGCGGCGTGCGCAACGTCGATCCTGGCGACCACTCGACTGGTCTGCTTGGGTCGGCAGACTCCTCGTCGGTGTAGGCGGCGGCATCGTCTTTATCGGTGTGTACTTACGCCAACCTGGTCTGTACGCCGACCGTTTCACCTACGGCGACAAGGTTGAACGTGTCATCGACGGATCGACCATGGTCGGGGGTGCACTGTTCGGGCTGGGGATGTTGATAGTCGCAGTCGCTGGTGGTGTCGCCCTCAGGCAGACGATTCGCGCTCTCCGCCGCGCGAGTATCGACCCCATGCAGGTCTCTGATGATGATCGACGGCGCATCCGGGCGGCTACTAGGACTCTGTCGAGCACCGCTTCCTCCGCTTTGATCTGGTGGACGGTGTGCGTCGTCGCTGCGGTCGGCTGGTGGTTCGACCACCGCGTTCAGACAACAGCGGACGGCCCCTCCGAGGTCGTTCCACTCTTGGTGTCGGCGTCCATCCTGATCGGATGGGGTGTGATCGGACTTTTGCTCATGGGCACCCGTACAGCGCTTGAAGCGGTTGCTCCGAGGGTGCGCAACCGTTTCGGCTACGACGCCCCCAGCGTGCCGGACGATCGAGAGTTCCCCGATCTTGCTCTGTTCGGGCAATAGAAATGCAGATCAGCGGGCTAATCGCGGCGATACTGGCGCACCCGAGTTTGTCGGCGGAGGACACAACCACTTGCGATAGATGACGGGCCAAGATGTGAAACCAGCAGCTCCGAATTGGCTATGGTTCAGTGCTGACGCGATTGTCTCCCAGGAGCAGATATGACCAGGATCCCCCTCGAACCGGCGGAGGAGAACAACCCCCACGGCGTGGGTTCGTTGACCGATGCCGAGGTCTCGGAGTTCAGCGCGGCCGTCGACCACCTGCGCTCCGTCATTCCTACCGCGTTCGGGTTGGAGTGGAACGATGCAGTGTTCTCCGGTGACGGATATGTCGTGACCGAAATGCAGCGTGGAAGTAGTGGGTACTTTAGCGGCTATCGCGGGGTACGAAAGACCTCGAATGGGTTCGCCGTCATGTCAGGGGATGAGCGGCGCTACGAAGGCGCGTCGGTGACCTTCAGTCGGTTCGAAGACGCGGTGAAAGGTTATGCGGCAGAGGTGATCGGACCGTTTCGGATGCACCTCAGTGGCCGCTACCTGGGGTATGTGGCGTGGATGTGGAATGGCACGACCGGACCTGGTGTCGTTGCCCAACCGCTGAATCGGTCCAATACGGAATTTCATTATTCCCTCGAAGATGATCCGAGTATCTGGCTCGAAGGCAGAACGACGGCAGCGACACTTTCGCACGGAATGGGGCTGTCGATTCCGGCGTTCATTGCCGCCGTCGTCGCCCACCCGAAGGTGACCGGCAAAGACGCGACGGCCTGGCCGAAACCGGTACAACCCTGAGCCGTGGGCGATGGCCCTTGGGTACGCGGCGGAATGCCGCACGAACGATGTCCTCGTTGTCACCGCCGACCGAGAAGGAATCGGTCGGGGTGGGCTCGCTATTGAGCCAACAGGCTGACCCGGTAGGTGATCTTGTTGGTGGTCGTCGTGGGCATGTCGTTGAGATACGAACTGAGCGCACGCGCGGCATCGTTCGCGAGTGCCGTTGCAGCGCCGGGTGTTCGTGCGCGAGCAGTCACCGCGATCCCGGCGATGTCAGAGGCCCCAGCAATGGTCAGATCCGATTCGTAGTCTTCTGCAGCGCCGCCGCGAGTGCGTGCGAGGAGTTCAGCGGTCTTGGCGAGGTCCTCGGGGGTTGTCTGAATGCCGACGAAGACGTAACTCGTGGTTCCGGCATCGGGTTGCGTCGGTGTAACACTGAACTCGACGAGAGCCGTGCGGGTGAACGCGATCGTCTTCGTCCACCACAACCCGCCGAATACTGCGAGCACGACGACTGTTACGAGGACGATCAGGCGTTGCGGGCGTGTCACGGACTGCTCCTTCATTCCTACGGCCGTCGGCGACGCGCGTGCGTCCCAGTATTCATCACGGGGCTGTCGGGCCGAGCTTGCGCTACCGCCCCGGGGGCCTCGGGCGGAGTCGTGGACTGTGCAGTGGTGTGGTGCCGCATTGACAGGCGGGGGCTGTGCGGGTGAGAGTCCGTACGGTCTAGTCGATCTCGAGTAGTCCTTTCGGGCTAATACGTTTTGGGGGGAACCGCTTCCGGCGTCGACCCGGGACAGGGCGCGTCCTGTGTCTTGGAAGTGCATGGAACTGGCCGCTCGGAGAACGGGCAGAAGTTAGTGGGTGAGCAGCAGGAACGCGACACGCACCTGGCCGGTGTGCGCGAAGACGGCTTCGTTGACTAAATCGCATAGGGCTTCGGCGCCGTAGTTCGCGATCCGTTTAGTCGAGAGCGGCGTCAGCCCGCGGGCGTAGACCACCTTCCCCGCGACAGCCGTTGTGTCCTTGATGGTCAGGCTCGACTCGTAGTCGGATGTGTTGCCGCCATAGGTGTTTGCGATTCGCTCGGCGACAAGTCTCACGATCTCGTCGTTCGAGAACGGGAAGGCGGCGATCACTGTGGGAGTGATGTCAGAAGGATCGCCGCGCGGAACGTAGGCGAAGGGTTCGGCCGTGAACGCGACCGGTGATGAGCGGGTGAAGGCAATCGTCTTCGTCCACCACAGTCCGCCTATCGCGACGATCACGACAGCGACAACGATCAGAATGCGGTGGCGAACGACCAGACGTCTCATCGGTTAGTTGTACCGTGCCGGACGCACTCGACAGGTCAACGTGGCCAGCGGCATTCGCGTCGGCGCGAGTCGATAAGGTGCACGACATGATCCGCTACCGATTTGGCGCTTCCACAATCAGACTTGGCGACGACATGTCACTGCGTCGTGGACGTAGGTCGAACTGATGGCCGACGCACCAGCAACTCTCGACGAAATGCACAAGCAGATCGCCGACATCCAGGACAAGATCCGGCGACTCCGCCGGGAGCGGATGGACACCGAGAACACCACCCCGAACCCTGAACCGCTCAGCGTGGCCATCCGTCAAGCGCACCGGGACCGGGACGCCGTGGTCAATCCGAAAGTCGAAGACTTGCGCTCACGCGCGGGTGAACTGACGGACGCGATCGACGAAGTCTGGGCGAGCTGCGACCACATTCGGTGGTCGCTCTACCGCTTCGACCGCACCGGGGTCATCGCGAGGATGTCCTCCTACGGCAAGGACACACTCAACTCGCTGCAGCAGTCCTTGGAGGAGGAAGCTGCGCTGCGGACCCAAACCCTCGAATCGCTCGAAGCGCAGGGCGTCCCGGAGTTCCCGGTACCGAAGCCGTTTGCCATGTACCCGGCGAACCGTAGGGAGTTCTGATGGCGCGCGGCAAGCACCGTCAGGCCAAGCACAACCGCGACATGCGGGAAGCGCAGGACAAGCTCGCGGCTGTCCGGGCGGAACTCGCCGAGGAAGAGCGCCTGCACGAGGCGGCGTTCAAGGCGCGTGCCGAAGCGGATGAACTCAAACGCGAGTTGGACGCGGCGTGCGTGGACCGGGATAGGGCTTGCCAGGCGGAAGTCGATCGACTCGGCAACGAGATCGCCGCGCTCGGACCATGGGTGAAGTCCCACCGCGCGCTGTATCAGCTGGTCCACGATCGCTGGGGGAGGATGCTGGATCCCATCACCGACGCCCTGGGGGGCGGCAAGACCGAGAGCTTGGAAGCGTTCATGGCTGTGATCAGCGCCCAAGACAGCGTGATTCTTCAGCTGGACGTCGCCGACCGGCGACAGATCTCGCAGGAAGCAGCCACGGCGATTCAGCGCGCCCGCGGCGGACGACGATCGGCTCAACCGAAAAAGCACTACACCGAGGCCCAGAAGCAGATGCGGAAGGAGCTACTCGCCTCACGGTTGCCTGCGGATGATCATCGCGCCGACGCCGACATCGACGACGAAGCACGGCAGCGCGCTCTCGGTACCCTCTTCGATCGCACTCCGGCGGCGGTCAGTGCTTGGCATCCGGCCTCATGGATCGCCGAGCCCCGCCCTGAGTCGGCCGGGTCGGCGCAGGCCCTGGGGCTGGTCCTGAGCGAGGAACACACCGACTTCCCGGAAGGGCCCTCCATCCCGACGCAAGCACACGCAACACTGAGTGCGGCAACACGCAACGCGTTGTCCGGGTTGCCGCCCCGTCAAATATTTACGACGTGGCAGCGTGCGTACAGTGCGGGAACCGAGCAGGCCCTCGATTCCCGGATTCGCCTCCCCATCGCTGCGATGCCTCGTCACCCCATTCCCGCGGACGCGGCCTCGCTGCAGCACTGGTACACAGCGGCAGCATGGGGGAGTGCGCTCCGCTACGCCGGTGGCGCCGGGTCGTGTGCGCCGTCGAGGATCGCGGTCGCCACACAAGCGGCCGTCCCCTTCTGGCTCCCACCCGGACACACACTCAACTACGCAGATTCGGAGCCGCTCTCAGCCGAAGACCGCGCCGACATCCGGTTGCCGTATGCACAGGTGTTCCTCGCATTCGCCGATCCGCTCCGACTCGACGCCGCCACACCGTCGACACCTGAGGTGGACGAATCGTGGGAGTGGATGACGCGCGTCGTCACGGACATCTTGGGCCGCGGTCAGACAAGGTCCCTGGGATCGATGTTGCTGGCGGGAACACGAGGATTCACCACCGACCGGGTCGACCTCTGCGACATGATCGAGCAGCGCGGGGCAAGGATCGAAGGCCTCGTCCTGCTCGCCGACGCCGTAGGCCGACTCGACGACGAGTTCGCCTGGTGCATAACGATCCCCGCCAAGTCCGGCGGTGTGCTCGGGCGATGGACCCTCCCCGCGTCGTTGGACAGCACCGCGTTCCGCGATCAGGTGATCAACCTGGCGGCAGTCGCGGCATGGGGCGATTGGCACAGCGCAGCGGAGGAAACCGACGGACACATCACAGTTCGGGAGTCTGCGGACGGCGAATCAGCCGCCCGCAGGGACGCCGCGGTGCGGGTCCTGAACGTGAAGGCAACCGGGCGTGCGGAGTCCGGGGCCGCGCAGGGGACCGGCGCGCAGGTGGCACCTCATATCCGGCGTGGGCACTGGCGGCGCCAGCGGTACGGACCGAAGCGCTCACTCCAACGGCGAGTGCGCATCGCGCCGGTACTCGTAAACGCTGCTCGTGGCGACATCCGCCCTCGCGTGTACCGGTTGCCGTCGTTGCCGCGCGAGGGCGCGGCTGTGACGCGTCAGCTGTGAGCGCGCGAGCACTACGGGTGAGTCAGGCATCTCTGGCGATCTCGGTGGTCCTGCTGGTGCTGGTCTATTTCTGGGATCTGCTGTCGTTGCGACTCCAACACCAACCCAGCTGGTGCATCGATCACTACGGAACCCCGGCGCGGTTCGCCTATCTGCTGCCCGACCGTGCGGAGCGGGTAGCGGCAGGAGTTACGGACTTCTGGGGATGGCTCCCGCCAGGTGTGAGCTGTACCTTCACCGACGTACTGACCAAAGAAAGCGAGACCCTGACACCGGCCGCGGACAGGTCGTACTTCGTCGTGGTCCTGGTGGCGATGGTCCTGATCTCGACTGCAGGCATCGTTGTCGCCCGGCGTAGGCACTGAACACCCAGGAGCGCGGCCCGAGCCCCGTCGGCACTGTGGTTTCCGCGGGGCCACGCCGACTCCGCGAAGTCACTGAATCGCGTGTAGAAATAGTCACGAAAGACCCACCCGTAGAACGAGAAAGGATCCGCACATGGGGACGTACCATCATGTGGTTTTGCGTTCGGCGGCTGGCGAATACGTCGCCAGAGTGAGGCCGAGCGCATTCGGATGCGACATCAAAGTCGGTAGTGGAGGATACTTCGATCAGAACGTCCTCCTGCTGTGACGGCATTCGCGGAGAAGCATTTCGGCTCTTCCCTCACTCCCATTTGGGTTGACGACATGTCGTGTGACGGTTGGGAATACAACCCAACACTCGTCGCTCCCTGGGACGGCCCGGTGTCCCTGGACGACGAACCAGATCTTCCCCACCTGGTACCAGCCAGCCAACCGAGTGCTGCTAGACGCGCGTATCCGGACATCAGTGTCGCCGGGATGTAACCTCGCCATAGTTGACCCATTGACTTGACCTGGTTGACCGAGGATGATGGAGTCATGAGTACACCGCTGAAGAAGGTCGTCGACGATCAGTTGGATGCCCTCGGTATGGCATCCGAGCAGCTCGACGCCGACGACGCCAAGTACGTCGCTGCAGGAGTGAAGAACGTCCTGTCCAGCCTGCGCGCTCGTCGGGTGTGGGAGAACCACGTCGGCGCCATCTTCACGCACAAGCAGATGCTCGAAGCAACGAACTGGACGAAACAGAACCTCAGCCAGGCCGTCAAGGACCGCCGTGTACTGCGCCTGTCCGCTGCAGACGGAACATCCGGGTACTGGTCCGGCGGGCTGACCGACACCGCCCCGCATGTCCCGATCGCAGGCCTCAAGGAGGTACTCAAAGCGTGGACGTCGGCCGACGCCCAGTCTTGGACCGTTGCTTCCTGGATGTCCACGGAACAGCCCGAACTGGACGGCCGCACCCCTCGCGCCGCGCTCGTCGACGGCGATTACCCATTGGTGGTGACGCTTGCCCGGCGGATGGCGGAACGGCTCTCTGCGTGAGCGCGCCTCGCGCCGTCCAACATTTGACCGCGCCGCCGTCCCCGGATGAACTTCGGGGGCGGTTCCCTGTGCGGACGGTGTCCGCGGGGACTGCCCTCTATCGGACACACAGAGACGGCTTGGGTGCATGGTGGTTCGGGAGCAGCCTGCAAGGCCGTTTCGACCTGACTGACCCGCACGGCACTTGCTACACCGCCGAATCGGAATTGATCACCCTCCTCGAGTGCTGGGTCGGAATCAAATACATCCCCCGAACCGAAATCTACGACCGCGCACTGTCTGCTGTGACTGTTCGCCGTGACCTGCAGATTGCCGACGTCACTTCGAACAGGGCCATCGAGTTCGGAATGACGTCCGAGATCAACACGACCGTCGACTACACCCTGACTCAACGGTGGGCAGAGGCTTTCCGCTCCGCGGGGTTCGATGGCATCAGATACTGGGCGCGGCACGAAATGTCCCACGCCGACGCTTGTCTGGCGCTATTCGCCGAAGGCGGTGATCGTACGCACTCGACCGCGCGACCCAGTGACTACGCGGTAACAATTGCTGATGCGCTCGCAGATCGAGACGACTTGTGGACAGCACTCGAAAGAGAAACGGGCATACAAATACTCGACATCCCAGGGACCTTCTGAGATAGCCGCCAACTGTGTTCGTTAGCCATGACATCAATCTCCACTAAACCCGTCCAATTGGTCTCGTTTCGTGTCAAGATCGACCGACGATCTTTCATGCTGAACGAGAAGGAGATTCGATGCGTTCGATCACACGCGCGGCCCTGGTGGGTGCCGCAGCTCTTCCCTTGGCAATGGCGGCTCCCTCACTGGCCGCGGCCTCGACGGCCACCGACGTCACCTTCGCCTACAGTGCTTCCGGCTCGACCGTGAGCAACACCATCACCAACAATTCAGGAACGCCGCTGCAATGCATCACGGGGCTCGCGCCCGCGCCCGGCGGTGTGCTGCCGCCGATCGAAGACACGATTGGGTCAGGGCAAACTATCTACGAGAGCGGTGTGATCCCCACCGGCACAACAGTTCAGACGGTCACCGATATCCCGGACGGCTCATACGTCGTCTTGGCGTCCTGCGGCAGCGTCAATGAGCCTACGAGCATGTGGGTGTCTGACTACCCAGGACTCGAGACATACCTGGCGATGTTCCCGTACACCACCTACGCCGTGCAGCAGGCGTCCTGGGTGGTCACGTTGCCCGCCGCTGGTGCGCCCGCAGTAGCCCCAGGTGTGAACTTCGGGAGCTGACACCGGCAGCAGGTCTGTAGAACGGCGCGCGTCACCGATGGACGAGATTTCGTCGGCGATGCGCGCCACTTTCATTGGTAGGCGAGGATGCCAGCGGGCATGGATCCCCGGGTTCGTAGAATGCAGGCCGTGGAGGAACTCTGGCTGTGTGGCTACTGCGGTGGACCGCTCGTCCGCGGGTCATCAAATCGTTGTCGACTGTGCCTACGTGAGGTGAAGGGTCTCAAAGGCGAAGTGCGATGGCGTGACGAGTCGGCCGCACGCTACCTGGACTCACGAGGGCCAGGCCTCGGCCGGTGGTACCTCGCAAACAAGGCCAACATCAAAGCTCAGGCCCGGGCGCAGCCAACGGCTTTCGGGAATCCGAAGTATCGGCCAGTTCTCAGTCCCGCTGACGCGGAGCATCCATTTCCGTTCTCGTTCGACCTGCCCTCCCCTCAAGTGGACGAGACAGCTCAGCCATCTCCCACAGTGGACGCGGAAACTCCGCCGCCACGTGTGCCGTTCCGGGGTCGACCGCTGCTCACATGGGAGGACGCAGAAGACTTCGCAGAGGACTGGATGCGTAAGAACGGCTACCCCGACGCCAGAAAGACGAAGGCGGGGCCGGACGGAGGAATCGATGTCACATCCGCTCGGGCGGTCGCCCAGGTCAAGTTCTTCTCCTCGAAGATCGCGCTCCACGAAGTTTAGCGGCTGAGTGGGATCGCGCACGCCGAGAGCAAGGATGCGATCTTCTTTTCCCGCAACGGCTACACGAAGAAGGCCAAGGAATGGGGCGATCGCCACGGCGTCCGGTGTCTGACATTTCAACCGCGACAACGCCGTTGATTCCGGCCGCGGTGGCGCAAATGTTTGCCGGGTAAACGTCACGACGTTGCAACCGCTGCGCTTCGTCCGTCAATCATGCTGCGGTCCAACGTAAGTAGGGGCCGATCCTGGGCACGAAAATGACCCCTCCGAGAAGGTTCGGAGGGGTCATATCTGTTCTCGGAATGGTGCTAGCGCGTCACATCGAGCACCACGGTGGGCGGGCTCACGCTACGCCGGGCACCGACGCATCCGGATACTTGGCGCGGATCTTCTGCTTCGCATCGTCGGACAATGACGAGCGCCATGTCTGTTCCACCGGATCGTAGAAGGGCCGATCCGTTGCCATCCGCGACACAACGGCCCAACCTCGGCCGATGTTGTCGGAGTCGTTCGACACGAGTCGGTATCCAGCTCGCCCGAGTTGGTTGTCGAGGTCGTCGGATGGTTCGAGAGGAAACGGTGCGGTGATGAACCTGTTGGGATCGTTGTCATCCCAGCAGACTGAGACCTGAAACCTGTTGCCGTCCTTGGTGATGAATGCTTTGTAGGTGCTCATCAATCTGTCTTTCGTTTCGTAGCGACTGCAAAAAAGGGGGGTTACCGACCGAAAGGGAAGCGGACTGAATCAGGGAAGTCGTCGCCGTAGGCGTCGCAGCACAGCCCGTACCACGTCTCGTCGTCGGTGTCGGGGTCCCGGATGATCACGACCTCGGTTTGTCGGCCGCAGGCCGAACAGTGCGCGATGTCCTTTGCAGGCGTCATCTTGCCGAAGGGGCCGTTGACGTCGGTGCCGTCCTCGACCGTGTCGTCACTGTTGATTGTGTTCTCCGGCATCACAAAAGGCCTTCTCTCGGGGAAGGGTGATAGAGGAAGTCTAAAGCGGATGTCGGATGCGTAGTCGGATGCGAGTGGCAGCGGCGGACGCGGCGACGAGTTCAGCGTGGACCCCGTGCGCCGGAACGGCAGGTCTCCGGATCCGCGCTCGCGTTGGGTCTCTGTGCTCGGGTCCAGGTAGCTCACAGCGGACTCGAGGGCGCGAAGGGCGGCGGGAAGCAATTCGTTGTTCCGGGTCGTGAAAGGTGTGCAGACGAACAGATTCCAGACCCCTTTGAGGGCCACGGTGTGCGGCGTCAGCGTGATTTCGGGATTGGTGGACGGCCAGATCGGGGTCAGTCCGATATCGGCTGCGGCCTTGTCGATGAGGGAAATGTGGTCCGGTCCCGACGACCATGTTGGTCCCAGAACCATCACGACGAGGTTCCCGACCGGCAGGACGGCGGCGGCTGTCGCACCTCAGCAGCGGCGGACAGGTCCCTTCTGGTGGAAGATCACCGTGCGTTTGCCGAGAAATGACTGCACCGCGTAGGGCGTCATCGTTTCGTGATTATGAGCCGTGTCACACCTTTCTGAAGAATGAACCGCCTGGTCCGAGCTTCTCGGTGATATTTCCGTAACTTGGAGTACGACTTTAGGCGGACCGATCCGGACATTGGAGGCTAGTCGGGCATGTACGGGTTGTTGTAACGTCCCAGTCAGACGTTCAGTTAAGTTTCGGCAATCGTTCTGGTAGCCGAGATTTCGACTCATCCCAGGGAGACCGACCATGGCCACCAACACCGCCGAAACCGTCCGCACGTTGAGAGGAAAACGCCGCATCGGCAAGGCAGTGGGCGCAAGTGCTGCGGTGACGTCGGTACTGATAGCGAGCGCACTCACGTTTGCCGGTACCGCGTCGGCGACCCCGACGGCACTGCCGGACAAGTTTGCAAGCACGGTCACCGATGACGGCTGGACCCTCGATCTCGCTGCTACCAAACTTTCGGCGAACCCGGTTCCGAATCTGGCCACGACGGCGTTCACCCGTGAGGGTTTCGTGTCGGCGAAGGTCACCGGCACCATCTCCGGTGCGGGCGATACGGCCGTCAAGACCGGATATATCGAGCAGGGGTTGCAGATCGGTTGCCAAATCGACGTGTCCTCCGGACTCGGCCTGGGACTCGGATTTTCCCTCGGCCCGTCAGTGGGGGTGTCCATCTCCGGGGTTCCGTCGGCGAACATCGGCGTGAACGCCTCGGTGAACCCGAGCATCCAGACGACGATTGCACCGGGCACGATCACAACGATCCCGCTCGGGAAGAAGGATCTCGAAGCCGCGAAGGCGTCGATCACGGCAGAGAACGTGCACGTCAAGGTCGATGCGTGCATGGGCCCGGTAACGATCCGCTCCTACGCACAGTTCGCCGTCTCGACGGCGACGTCGGACAACAGTGTGTTCGTGTACTCCGATCCGACCTGGCTCTGACAGAACTCTCGTACCACTCGGACGGCCGAAAAGCTGTAACCCAACAGCGTTCGAGCTCATCGGACCTGTCTTCCCAAGGGAGAACCCCGTGACCCACGCACGTATGAAGAAAATCGCGGCAACGACCGCAGCAGCCGCGACTGCGATCGGCGGCGTCCTGCTCACCTTCGCTCCGGCAGCATCGGCGGCGCCCACTCTCGCGGAACTGGGCGCCCCCGTCGTGCAGATCCCCATCAATCACGCTGTCACGGTCGCGGCCCGCGACAGCGGCATCCCGGCCGCCCTGGCGAATGCGAATGTGATGGTCCCAGTTCCGGGGTGGGAGAGGGTGATCGACTCCTCCGCGAACGTCCTGGCAATCGAAACGGCCAGGGCTGCGCAGTACCCGAACGGCTGCGCTTCCTACGAGTTCTACCTTCCGTCGAACGGGAAGTGGGCAGCCGGAGCCACCTCGTACATCAACTGCCCCTGGTAACAACTCACAGCTTGCTGCCCATTGATTCGTCACCCGCCAGCATCTCGCCCGATGCTGTTCCAGGCGGGGTGACACGCATCTCGAGACTCGCGTACCCGCTTGGCGGGGAAAGGCATTCACCTCCGATGACTACCTCACCCAACGCCCCGATGACTTCACCCACCCGCCGCGACATCGCGGCGGAGAACGCGTTGCCGTACATCCCACCCGGATCCGGTCGGGAGTCGTCCACCGATCCCGGCCGATCAGGCGCTGAAGCCTCGAGGCAGGAGTGGGACCGCGACAGTGAGTTGAGCCAGATGTCGAAAGCGGTCATTGCCACCGTCTTCGGGCTCGCATTGTTGATTGCCGCGTTCGCGGTGATCGGGCGACTCGGGGATTGGGCCGCGGACTACGGGACGATCCTGGTGTATCTGGCGTTCTTTCTGTGGATGTCGATCGCGGGCAGAGTGTTCTGGTGGGGCGCAGACACACTCATCGCCGAGCTTCGGAAGAAGTCGAACACGAGTGGTGATCGACGGTGAAGTCCGCCCTGAAACTCAAGCGGCCATTGGCGGGGTTTCTCGCTGCCGGAGCACTGTTGACCGGGACCGCCGGAGTGATCGGTGCCGGGCTTGCACTCACTGCCGGACCGGCGCATGCGACACCGGAAGAGGATTGCGCGGCGGTGCGGGCACGTGATCATCAGATCTACCTGAATCTCATTGCGTCGCTCCCACCTGGTGCGCCCATCCCGCCAGAGATCATCAACCCGTGCCTGAGCGCGCCGTCCACGACGGCGACAGCTGCGCCGACGACCACCGTCGGGCTCCCCGGTGCGCAGGCTCCGGGTGGTGGCCCGAATGTCGGGGCGAATGCTCCGACGAACTTTCCCACCTACAACGGCACCCCCATCGTCCCCGTACCCGGCGCGGCACAACCGGGGCAGCCGAACTCGCCGACACCTCCAAGCATCGAGAACCCTGCAGGAATTCCGGTTCCGTCGACTACCAGCGGCCCTGCCCCGGCTACGCCGCGGCCTGCAGGGTCGACCGCACCTACTGTGACGGCTGATCGTGGTCCCGGACCAGTACCCACAGAAACCCCGAATACTGCTCCCGCGCAATCGGAATCGACTCCCACCGTCACTAACGCGGAGCTCAGCGAGGACGACGGCCGCGACCGCTACCTCGAACTGGTCCTCGTCGGTGCCGCAGCGTTCACCGCCGCCGGAATCGGAGTGCGCGGTCGGCCCGGACCATTCAGTCCCCGCACACCCGAATCAGTCCTCTCACAGGTAGTCGGAACCATCGCTTCACCGCTCATGGCGTATTCCCCTGGCGGGCAGTCCTCGTTGCGGGTGTTCGATCCGATCGCCGACGGATACCGGTTCTTCTTCCTGATCCACGACCAGGCGTCTTCACACGAATCCGTGATTCCGGTGACGGTGCCGCCCGGCGGTCACATGAGCGTCAACCCCGATGGCACGGCCACCGTCTTCGACGCCGACGGAAACCCGGTCTCGACAATCGACGCTCCGTGGGCCTACGACGCCAACGGCACACCCATCCCGACGCACTACGAGATCCGCGACGGACAACTCGTCCAGGTCGTCGACACCGCAGGCATCGAAAACATCCTGTATCCGATCCTCGCAGACCCACTCTACGGCGGAGACAACGTCGCCTCCGGACAGTCGATGACGGCGACCGCACTGCCGAACGGCCAGGAAGCGATCTCGGGTCAGCCGGACGGCGTCGCGGTCGTGGGCACCCCCGACCCTGGCTACACGGCGTACGTACCGAACCAGGACACGATGAAGCCTGGATCCGAAATGACAGTCGATCAGGGGGACGGCACCACCAACCGGTACGACAATCCTGTCGATTCGGGTGATGCCGAGTTGGAGGTCACCACAGTGCCGACCACTGAGGCCCTCGACACGATGGCCGCCGCGCAGGAGAACGCCAACCAAGAATCCGCAGTTGCAGCGGCGCAGGCCAAGGACGACCGCGACGAGTGGCTACGTGAAACCGCTGCAGAACGCGCACGGGACGACTGGTTCAGTGAACAAGGATCCATTCTGACGTCGTTGTTCCGGTTCAGCCAGAATGTGCGCGGCGCCAACGGAATCGACGGGCTCGCCGAGGCGGGGTCGGATCTTCTCGGTCTTGGGAAGTCCGTCGCCCAAGCCGTAGTCGCCTACAACCAGGACCCCAGCGGTACCACCCGTGACGTACTCGAAAGCGCCCTGCGGCTCGATGCCCTGCGGGAAGAAGGTCCGCAGTACTGGTATCAACAGATACAGCTCGATGCCGGTGCAGCGGTGCTGACCGGTCCGTTCGCCGAAGCCGGACTGGGTACGCGCGTGGCGTCCACCGCGACGCGCGTCGAGGCTGGTATCGCCCGCACCGCTGGCGACGACGTGATTGAGGGGATCGGGCGGACCGGTGCGGATGCCGGTGCCACCGCGCCGGTGAAACCTTCCGCCACTGCCCCGGTGAAACCACCGACAACATCTACGGTCGATCGGGGAAGTCCCCCGATTGCCGATCCGGTCAAGCCTGCAACTTGGGCATCTGACCCGAAGACGCCCGCGGCAGGTGCTGTTGGCCCAGCGGTGGCACCTCTGGAAAGCGCGCGAGTACGCGAACTAGGGTTCGACCCGTCGATCGGCCGTTTTAGGTTGAACGAGGCCGAGACAGCCCTTCGTATAGAGACAGAGCGTGGGGTGGAGTTGCATCGAGCATCTGTTGATTCTCAGGTCGATTGGCACGATGTGAACGGTAGAACCTATGACGCCGTGGGGAATTTTTCTGGTAAGTTTCTTCAAACACCAAAACAATGGAGACTATTCTGGGAAAGCATCGAGTCGCATGTCCAAAAATCCGAGTTCGTGCCGATTGATGTCTCGCGGTTCAGCCCCGAACAAATAAGTGAAATAAAAGAATATATCAAGAAGTTCGACGACCGAGTTTTTATAGTTGGTGAGGGATAGCTATGGCAGGGACGATTTTCTTCTCAGACGACAAAAGTTGGGCTGGCAGTTCATCTGAATTCAATCTAGCTCTGGACGCGTTGATTACCCTTGTTTTGGATTCTCGGTCGAAGATGCAACTTGTTGAAATTAGTGAAGAAAACATAGGGATGCTCGATATTGAAGGACTGCCGGAGCGGGGAAGAGCTGAAGTCCTGCGGTACCTCGCAGATGGACGTCATTGGGAGGCGGCCAAAAAAATGATAATCGGGGGCGAGGAGTGGGTGGATGCGAGAGAGAAGCCTATGAAGGAGCTTTCAGCTCTTGCCGTTTCTGAGTTGAAAGCATCAGAAGAGTGAGTTCGACCGTTTTGGGGCAGGTATGACAAGGAACGTTCTTCGCGAGGCGGAAGAGAAAAACGTCCTCGGAACCGGGGCGCTCACCGACCCTGAGGTCGCCGAGTTCACCGCGACCGTCGACTATCTGCGCTACGTCATTCCTGCCGCGTTTGGAACGGAGTGGAACGACCTTGTATTTTCGGGTGACGGGTACGTCGTGACCGAACTGCAGCGCGGAGGTAGTGGATACTTCCGCGGCTATCGGGGGTGCGCAAAACAGATGACGGGTACGCCGTAATGTCAGGGGATGAGCGGTCCAACGAAGGTGGATCAGTGACATTCAGTCGGTTCGAGGACGCGGTGAAGGGTTATGCCGCGAATATCGTCAGTTCTTTCAGAGGGCGCGGTCCCGATTCATTGGGATCAGTGGCGTGGATGTGGAACGGTTCCACCGGACCTGGTGTCGTTGCGCAACCTCTGAATCGCTCGAATACGCAATTTCGCTATTCCCTCGAAGATGATTCGAGTATCTGGCTCGAGGGCCGAACGACGACAGCGACACTTTCGCATGGTTTGGGAATGTCGATTCCGGCGTTCATCGCTGTCATTGTCGCGCATCCCAAGGTGACAGGCGAGGATGCGACGGCGTGGCCGAAACCAGTACAACCCTGAGGTCGCCACAACCGGATGCAGCGCCTGTCCAGTCGAAGTTTCAGCATGGAATAGAACTGAGATGACCAGGAAACCTCTTCGCGAGGCGGAAGGGAACAATCTTTACGGCGCAGGAGCTTTGACCGATGCCGAGGTCGCCGAGTTCAAGGCGACTGTCGACTACCTACGTTCTGTCATTCCCGCCGCGTTCGGGTTGGAGTGGAACGATCCGGTGTTCTCCGGCGACGGATATGTTGTTACCGAAGTGCCGCGCAGTAGCGGTGGGCGGTTCTTCGACGGGTATCAGGGCGTGCGTAAGACGGCGAACGGGTACGTCGCGATCTCTGCATCCGAGCGCAATAGCGAGAGCGGGTCGGTGACGTTCAGTCGGTTCGAGGACGCGGTGAAAGGCTATGCGGCAGGGGTGATCGATTCGTTTCGGATGGAACTCATTGGCCGTTACCTGGGTTTCGTGGCGTGGATGTGGAACGGTTCCACCGGACCTGGTGTCGTTGCGCAACCTCTGAATCGGTCGAATACGCAGTTTCGCTATTCCCTCGAAGATGATTCGAGTATCTGGCTCGAGGGCCGAACGACGGCAGCGACACTTTCGCATGGTTTGGGAATGTCGATTCCGGCGTTCATCGCTGTCATCATCGCGCATCCCAAGGTGACAGGCGAGGACGCGACGGCGTGGCCGAAACCAGTACAACCCTGAGCCCGCCACAACCGGATGCAGCACCTGTCCAGTCGAAGTTTCAGCATGGAATAGAACTGAGATGACCAGGAAACCTCTTCGGGAGGCGGAAGGGAACAACCTTTACGGCGCAGGAGCTTTGACCGATGCCGAGGTCGCCGAGTTCAAGGCGACTGTCGACCACTTGCGCGCCGTCATCCCCGCCGCCTTCGGGTTGGAATGGAACGACCTTGTATTTTCCGGTGACGGATACGTAGTGACCGAAGTGCCGCGCAGTAGCGGTGGGCGGTACTTCGACGGGTATCGCGGTGTCAGGAAAACTACGAAGGGGTACGTTGCGATGACCGCGTCCGAGCGCAATAGCGAGAGCGGGTCGGTGACCTTCAGCCGGTTCGAGGACGCGGTGAAAGGCTATGCGGCAAGGGTGATCGGTTCGTTTCGGATGGAACTCAGTGGCCGTTACCTGGGGTATGTGGCGTGGATGTGGAACGGTACGACAGGCCCGGGTGTTGTCACCGAGTCGTTGAATCCGCCGTACGACACGGATTTCCGCTTCTACCTCAGAGACGATCCGAGCGCATGGCTCGAAGGTGACAAGATTGCGGCGACGCTCTCACACGGTTTGGGCATGTCGATTCCCAGTTCTATTGCCGTCATCATCGCGCACCCCGCTGTAACGGCAAAGGACGCGACGGCGTGGCCGAAACCAGTAAGACCCTGAGCTCCGCTCCACCGGATGTAGCGCCTCTCCAGTTTCAGCACGAATGGAGCTGACATGACCAGGAACCCTCTCCGGTGCTTGGTGATCCGACCACCCGAGCATGAGAACGCCCGCCAGGCGCAAGGCCAGGCGGGCGATCGTCATCTTCAGGTGCTACGCGGCAGTGTTCATATCGAACGTGAAGTGCAAGTTAGTCGCTCGGGACGACCACAGTGAACTCGGCTTTGCCTGCAGTTTCCTTCTCAGCCAGAATATCTCCACTGTTGTAATCCGTCAGTGAAGTCTTGCACGTTCCAGTAGTCGGCCGCGTCGACACCGTCAGCGTTGCATCCACGCCGTCATCCGAGGCCCCGTATTTATTCGAGAACTTTTCGATCGCGCCGACCGAACGTGAGGTCGCACGCATGATTGTGACAGACAGGGTGCACTCGACTTGTCGGATGCACACGAACACGTAAGTCGCACACGAACACGTAAGTCGCACACGAACACGCAAGATCAGCCGGTCACCGACCGCGGCGTGGGCGAGCGCTCGGTGCTCCAGCACACCGGTAGATGCGCGTCGCCCATTCCGTTGACCTGGACCTGACAGACTGGATTCATGGCAGCGATACACGTGGCAGTGAGCCGATGGACATGCAGAGGTTCATGGTGGCGCGGATGGCGCCGACAGAACGGACTCGAACTCCACATCGAAGGACACGGATACTCGCAGACATACGGAACGCGAGATCTCGACGTCGCCCGAATGATGGTCCTCGACTACCTCGCAACAGTTGACGCGCCAGCTCCACACGACGCGGAGATTGAGTGGACCGACAGCGGAAAGTAGCGCATCGCAGCCATAGATGGATGAGGAAGATCCCGTGGACGATCGCGCGACACAAGAGAGCTTGAACCGCAGGTTGGGTTGACGTCGTAATCGATCTCAGGTGGCATTGTGCGCCACCATCGATTCGTTCGTGTGCGCGGTTGTTGACAGTGCTTGCGATGTGTTTGTTGCGATGTGTTTGTTGCGGTGGTTTGTCCCGCGGTGTGTTGCAGCTGGTGGTGGGTGCTATTTCTCGGAATTCCTGTTTGTCGGTTGAGTTTTGGTGTTCTGTCACGTGATTGTCTGCGCTGATGGGGATGGGTTTTTGGGGCTATGGTGGGGCTTGGTTGTCGGTGGAGAGGAGGAGTCGTGGTGTTGAAGGTGAAGTGTCCGGTATCGGATTCTGGTCATTCGGATCATGCAGTGGGGTCTGGTGAGTTGCGGAGGTGTGTGGAGGTTGAGCAAAGTCGGGGGGACGAGAGATTGGCTGCGATGCTGCGGGCGCATCTGACGGCTTTGGGTGTCGGGGATGCTGCTGTGAGTCCTAGTCGTTCGGGGATGGTTATGCAGGGTGAGGGTTCGGAGTTGTCGTTCGCGGAGCGGCATGGTCTACCGGGGAATCCTGAGCGGGCGCGGGGAGATGACGCTCCAAGCTTCGGCGGCTAGCGCGTGGGCGGTGAATTCCGTAGGCACGCAATAGCAATACGGAGGTTTGGACGCGCGAAACCCGCGCAACGCATGTCCCTGCCTGTCCCGGGGCCTGTCCGTTCCGGAATCGATAAATGTGTTCGCCCCGAACCCTTACAGGTTCGGGACGAAATGGGTTGGGTGACAGCCCATCGTGGTCGTAGATACCGGTTCGATAGTTATTCGGTGAGCGCTCGATCGTAGTGGTAGCTGTCGCCATCGGGGGTGTCGAAGCCTCCGCGATCGTCAATTTTGGCACCGGGGTAATAGCGAGTGAGGATGTCCTCGGTGGATTGAGTGTCGTCCACGCGGATGACCTTGTCTGGTGAGTCGGCGTAGGCGGCGCGTGTGACGATCACACTGACACGCGGGTGAAGTGGGCTGTGTTTCATGGTGTTTCCGAATTCTTTTCTCTGGTTGTGGTTGCGAGAACAGCCTTACATGATGCAGCTCGACTCAGGTGGGTGGTAGGTGCCGTTGTTGTGTGGTGGCGATTGCACTGGAGGGAAGTGGTGCTCCGCCCTGAGATTTGGAGAATGAAAATGGTTGGGCCGCTGGATGAACCGCGTCTAGAGCGGCCACGCCTTAGCTGCCATCTAGAGAAGCAGGCATCATACTTGGCCCTTTAGGGATGGTTAGTTGACAATAACTCGGGGGGCCAAGCACACTGGCGCGTTCGCGAGGAATCACGACCGTGCACGATCTAGGGGTCGGCCTGTCGGCGGGCATGCAGGAGTTAGCCGCCTATCGTGCCCTGGACACCATGGGCGAGATGCCCGTGCACACGGTTGGCTTCCTTCGGGGTGATCTCGCGATCGCGGAACTGGAGGAAGGGAACATTGCTTTCGCAGCTACTCCGGACCCAGGGTCACGCTTCCGTTTGGCCGGCGCCAAATTCTGGGCGGATGGGTCCATTCAAGGGTTGTCCGCAGCTCTGCGGACCCCATACACGTGCAGCCCGAACCATCACGGTGATCTGCTCTATCCTCAGGAGCAACTCGACGCCATGGTTCTCCAGGTCCACCGCGAGGGAGGGCAGGTCGCGGTGCACGCCAACGGCGATGCGGCCGTAGCCGCCGCTATCTCGGCTCTGCGAAGTGCACACTGCAGCGACGGTCGTCGAGCGCGGCACCGTATCGAGCATTGCCAGGTCAGTGGGCCTGCGGATCTCGAGGCGATACGTGATGCCGAGCTCGGTGTGAGCTTTTTCGTCAACCATGTCTTTCATTGGGGTGATCGTCACCGTGACCGTTTCCTCGGTCCTGAGCGGGCCGGCAACCTGGACCCGCTCGCGTGCGCCGATGACATCGGCTTGAAATTCGGGCTGCACTCGGATTGCCCGATAACTCCGATGGATCCCCTCCAGACGATTCGGACCGCGGTGAATCGGCTGACCGTGGGCGGGGCCGTCCTTGGCTCCCACCAACGGATCGGAGTACATCGCGCGGTGCAGGCCATGACTGTGGACAGTGCGTACTTAGTTCATGATGAAGGACGGGCAGGGATGCTGGCGCCGGGTCGCCGCGCGGACCTTGTCGCACTCGACGGCGATCTTGCTGCCCTCGCAGATCCTTCGTCCGACATTCCTCAGCCTGCACTGGTCATGGTCGATGGCCGGTAGCTCGTGAGATTGATTTCGTCCCAACGGATACCAGCTCGAGGTGGAGATTTGTGCAGTTGCTCGACAGTGAAGTTGTTCAGCGGTGTGCACTTACGGGTGCCGCCGCGGCCGCGGTCTGTCGTTCGAGCGGGTCCGGCGTGGTCGATGGCGCCGCAGTGACGGGCAAGAGTTTCTTCCTGCATGATGGCGGCTGTCCGGGCACCTGAACACATGTCCGGTTTCTGGGGCAAAGTCGGGACGAGGAGCGCGCCACCCTTGTAATCTCGCACGTGAGTTTGCGCGGGCGCGGGTCGTCCCGCACAGCGAGCGAGGGGACGAGGATGACGACTGCTTACGCGCGCCGCCGAGGGGCGCGCCCTTTCGGAATCGCCCTCGCTGCGCTGGTTGCCGTGGGTGCGGCCCTGACCGGCCCCACACTCGCCTCCGCCTCGAGCGGCGACCTGCAATTGGGTTCGAGTCAGTTCGGATCGTCCGGTGAGCAACCGCCGCTGCCGGAGATCCCACCGCCGTCCGCGGCCGCGATCAGGCTCGACGAGGCGCGGAACTTCCGCGACATCGGCGGCTATCGGACTACCGACGATAGGACCGTCCGGACAGGCCTGGTGTTCCGTTCCAACAAGCTCAGCTCGCTCAATGAGACTGATCTGGCAAAACTCACCGCCGCGAACCTGACCCTCGACGTCGACCTGCGCAACGCCTCCGAACGCGCGGAGGATCCCGATCGGATCCCCGCCGGGGTCACCTACCAGGTCGCCGACGTCGTCAGTATCGAACACGGCATCGCGTTCCACGAGTTCGTTCCCCTGACCCTCGGTCGCGCGTTGATCGATGGCGCAGTCAAGGGAACCTCGAACATCGGCCAGAGCATCGGCTACCCGTTCATGGTCAACTACCGTGGTTCCGATGTCGCCTTCCGCGACCTGCTGACTGCGATCGCGAACAACTCCGACGGCGCAACCGTCTACCAGTGCAGCGCAGGGAAGGACCGCACCGGTTGGGGTACCGCGATCCTGCTGACCATCCTCGGTGTCCCGCGTGAGGTCATCAGTGCCGATTTCATGGCGTCGAACACGTACCTGGGCCGGGACGACGCGGTGGACCTGTCGTGGCTCGATGCGGCGTATGCACAGGTGGACCGGCTCTACGGCGGTATGGATACTTACGTACGGGAGGGCCTCGGCGTCGACCAGGGCACCATCGACTCTCTGCGTGCCAAGCTTCTCCTCTAGGCGGAGCCCCACACCTCGGCGTCTTGCCTACTCGGACCCTCTGCTGTCCCCGTGCGACTAATGATTGCGGGAATGCGCAATTGTGTGGCACAGCTCCTGTGGCGGGCCCGAGGGTTCTTGGCCGTGTGTGATCACCAAGTGGCGCAAGAACTTTGCTCGCAAAAAGCACGCCTGATCATGCACTCGAGGCGGGCCAATTGGTCAGCATCGAATCGAGTGCCTCAAGGATCCTGGACCAGCTTTCGGCGCTGTCCGGTGCGCTGTGGCTGAACGATCCACCTAACTCGAGGCTGGCGTACCCATGGAAAACGCTGCCCAGCAATCGAACTGCGTGGGTCTGATCGAGATCGGTGAGGTTGTACCCGCGCAGAATTGATCGCATCATCTGTGAGTGCCTGACGCCCGCGCTCGCGGCCGCGGCCTCCGGGGTGAGGCGCATCTGTGACGCGGCGTACCGCCCGGGGTGTGCCCTCGCGTAGTCGCGGTACACGTTCGCGAAGGCGGTCAAGGCGTCGCGGCCGGACCGGCCCGCAACGGCGTCGGAAGCCTGGTCGGCCATCTCTTCCAAGGCAAGTAGTGCGATTCTGGTTTTGAGATCGTGCGAACTCTTCACGTGGGAGTACAGGCTTGCAACCTTGACGTCGAACGCTCTGGCGACTGCCGACACGGTCACCTGCTCGAATCCCATCTCGTCGGCCAATTCGGCGCCCGCCATGGCGAGGCGTTCGGGTGTCAGTCCTGCGCGAGGCATGTCCGTTGGTCCTGTTCGTCGAGAAGTGAAACCGCTTGCCTAAATAGTATAGGCAAATTACTGTGTGCTGTAGTTACGATTTTCGCAACCTATATACAGGTGAATGAGATGAACAGCCAGAGCAGTTGGATTACTACCGCAATTTCCGAGGACATCGTGCGCGGAGCCCTCGAACTCGAGCGGACCGAACGCGGTGTGCTGACACACCGTCTGCCCGCCAGGGCTCGCACACAATTCGCTGACGGGCAGATGGCAATGGCGCAATCACAACCGTCCGGCGTGCGGCTGGTGTTCCAAACCAGCGCTACGGCCATCGAACTCGACACTCTGCCCACGAAAATGATCTACATCGGTGCCCCACCACGACCACAAGGGGTGTACGACCTGATCGTCGACGGCGAACCAGCCGGGCACGCAATCGCTGGGGGCGGCAACACGGTGACGATCGACATGGCGACCGGTACCGCTCAGAGACAGTCCGGGCCCGTCAGCACCATCCGTTTCGCGGGCCTGCCTGCGCGATCAAAGGCTGTCGAGATCTGGTTGCCGCACAATGAAACCACCGAACTTGTCGCATTGCGGACCGACGCCCCACTCGAACTCGCGGACGAGACGAAGCGTCGCGTGTGGCTCCATCACGGAAGCTCGATCAGTCAAGGCTCCGGCGCTGAAAGTCCCTCCGGCACTTGGCCTGCTCTCGCAGCCTCCCTCGGCGGCGTGGATCTGATCAACCTCGGGTTCAGCGGCAGCGCTCTGCTGGACCAGTACACCGCCCGCGCGATGCGAGACACCGCAGCGGACCTGATCAGCATCAAGATGGGCATCAATCTGGTCAACTCCGACGTGATGCGCCTGCGGGCCTTCACGTCGGCAATGCACGGCTTCCTCGACACGGTCCGCGACGGCCATCCAGTGGCTCCACTGTTGGTCGTCTCGCCTGTCTATTGCCCGATTCACGAGGACACGCCGGGACCTGGTGCTTTCGATTTCGACGCGCTTGCCAGAGGCGAAATGCGATTCGTTGCCACCGGAGATCCCGCCGAGCGCGCAGCCGGAAAGCTGACGCTGCGCTCTATTCGGGAAGAGTTGGCGCGCATCGTAACCCAGCGATCGGCGGATGATCCCAATCTGCATTACGTCGACGGGTGCGATCTCTACGGTGCGGCCGAGAACGCAGAGTTGCCGCTTCCCGATCAGCTCCATCCGGACGCTGTGACGCACCGTCTCATCGGCGAACGCTTTGCTCAACGTGTATTCGCAGACGACGGTGTATTCGCCGGCGAAGAGTGATCGCGCAATCTGGTTCGATCTGAGTTCACACGATTTGACCCTGACGTAGCGTGAGGGCTCACGATGACTTCATGACCGATACCTACCCAGCTTTCGACATCAGCCCCGTCCCCGTACCTGCAACCGATGCCGTGCCTCCGGAACAGTTCCGAGGTCTCTACGGTATGCCGGTGTTCGTGTCGATTCCGACTTCGGATCTGGCCGAATCGGCAGACTTCTGGATCCGTGGGCTCGGTTTCTTCGATCTTTTTTCGGTGCCTGATCGACTGACGCACTTGCGACGCTGGGCATTTCAAGACGTTCTGCTCGCACCAAGTGAGCGAGCAGATTCACCGCCGTCCATCAGCGTGAGCTTTGCGTGTGTGCTGAGTCAGATCGACCAGATAGCAAAGGCGTGTGAGGAACTGCGGCCCGGATGCACCAGGGGTCCACACCTGAAGCCGTGGAATTCACTGGAGTTGGAGATCGTGACACCGGAGAATGCGCGCGTGATCATGACGGCCGCTCGTCCATACGACCGGAACAGTGCCGAGGCCGAGCATCTGCGAGGTATGGGAATTGACGGATGCGACGACTGAGCAGCGGCCTGACGCTGTGGCCGCCCGCACCGCGTCTGTCAGACTGGATGTCGTGACGGACCAACTCTTCGGAGACGACGCAGACAGTGCTCTTACTGTTGGTGCTGCCGCATCGCGACTTGGCATAACCGTACGCACCCTTCATCATTGGGACGCGATCGGTTTGGTGCGCCCGTCCGGGCGCAGTGACGGGGGCTACCGGCTGTACACCGACGCGGACCTCGGACGCATCGGCCGGGTGCTTGTCTACCGTGACGTGGGCTTGTCGCTCGACGAGGTCGGGATATTGCTCGGTGCGCCCGCAGCCCACGTGGACGAGACGCTGCTTGGGCAGCGCGCCGAGTTGCGGCAACGGATAGCCGACTTGGAGGAACTGGGCGAGTCCTTGGATCGCATCATCGATGCCAGGAAGTCGGGTGTGCTGTTGCCGGCACACGAGCAGGTGTCGATCTTCGGCCGACACTGGCAGCCGTCATGGGGGCCGGAGGCGAACGAGCGTTGGGGTGACAGCGCGCAGTGGGCGCAGCACGCGGAACGGTCGGCAGGTAGGACCGCTGAGGATTGGCAGAAGATTGCCGAGTGCGTCGAGATGCTCAACGAAGACCTGACGCTGGCGTGCCGCACCGGTGTCGAACCGGGAAGCGCCGAGGCGAATTCGCTGGCAGAACGACACCGAGCGTCGATCGGCGTCTACTTCGACTGCACACATTCGATGCATGTGTGTCTGGGACGGTTGTACGTTGCCGATCCGGGCTTCTCTGAGTTCTACGACACGGTCGAGACCGGTCTGACCGTGTGGCTCCGCGCAGTCATCGATGCGAATGCTCGGGCCAACGGAGTTGTCCCCGAATCGGCGACGTGGGTGTGAGTGAGCTGGTGGTTGCTCATCAGTCCAAAGACGCGCAGGCAGTGCACCACGGTCGGCTGTCGACTCCGGGGGCACGATGGGACACTGCGATGCGCGCGGCCAGAATGCAGCTTTCGTTGTCGTGGTAGACGTCGAGATCCGAAGGAACCGTCGAGTGGAACGCGGGGGCCTTCATGGCTACCTCCGTTGTGACTCGCTGGAGAGTTGGCTCGTTGCGGCAATCCTCCCACCCCAGAGATCATCTCGCCTGTCGGAAGAAGCGGGAGGTCACGGCGAGCAATCAGAATTGGTGAATCGTTCTCGACGAGTACGTTGCCGGTGCCGTTACGGCCAAACGCGGACATGAGCACGAAGGTGTTGCCGCCGGCGACGTAGACGGCATCGAGTTGGTCGAGGACGGATCGGAACGTGCCTGCTTGGTCGTGGTCACCGGCAGTGATGTCGGTCAGGGAGTATCCGAGCGCAGCGAGTTGCTCGCGTTCGGCGGCGACGAATTCTTCGCCCGAGTAGGGGAGCGATGCATCGTTGATGTAGCCGATATTGATCTCGCCGGGAACCCGGTCGACGTGGGTGGAGATGAAGTCTTGGACGGCGCCGATGCCGAGGGAGAGCAGAAGTAGAGGCATCGGTCGACCTTATGGGTAGAGTCCGACACGTGCTGTCCTCGCCTCGCGATCATGCTGCCCCGCAGCGACTTACAGGTGTGAGAGCCTGATCGCCCTTCCGGCCGAACCGATGCGCACTGCGCACGCGGTGTGATCTTCGACGGAGCTCACCGCAGAGAATCCCGCAGGGATAGGCTGAACGAATGCGTGGAGAGTACAAGGTTCCTGGTGGAAAACTGGTCGCGGTCGACGTCGAGGTGGCGGACGGTCGGCTGGCCGAAGTCGCAGTCTCGGGGGACTTCTTCCTCGAGCCCGACAGCGCGCTCGACGACATCAACGCGGCGTTGCGCGGAATGCCCGCCAACTCGGATGCAGAACAGTTGGCGCATGCCATCTCCATGGCGCTCGACGAGTCCGTCTCGATGATCGGCTTCACGCCGCAGTCGGTCGGTATCGCGATCCGGCGCGCACTCGGCCACGCCACGAGTTGGGCGGATCATACTTTCGACCTCATCCCGCCGGTGGTTCTCGATCCCGCGATGCACGTCGCGCTGGACGAGGTCATCGCGCGTGAGGTCGCATCGGGTGAGCGTCCGCCGACATTGCGATTCTGGGACTGGGACTCGCCCTTGGTCGTGATCGGATCGTTCCAGTCCGTGCGTAACGAGGTCGACTCCGAGGCGGCTGCGCGGCACGGCATCGGGGTGGTGCGCCGAATCTCCGGTGGCGGCGCGATGTTCATGGAACCGGGCAACTGCATCACGTACTCGTTGGCAGTGCCGGCGTCGTTGGTCGAGGGATTGAGTTTCGAGCAGTCCTACGCGTTTCTCGATCAGTGGGTCATGGGAGCGCTTGCCGAGGTCGGTATCAACGCTCGGTACGTGCCGCTCAACGATATCGCCTCGGACAAGGGCAAGATCGCCGGCGCCGCTCAGAAGCGTTTCGCGTCCGGCACCGTGCTCCATCATGTGACCATGGCCTACGACATCGATGCGGAGAAGATGACGCAGGTGCTGCGAATCGGACGAGAGAAGATGTCGGACAAGGGAACCAAGAGCGCGGCCAAGCGCGTCGATCCGCTGCGTTCGCAGACCGGAATGACGCGTGCAGCAATCCTGGAGTCGTTTGCGGAACACTTCCGAGGCCAACACGACACCCGCGACAGCGATTACACGGACTCGGAGTTGGAGCAGGCGCGCAAGCTGGTGGAGACGAAATTCAGCACCGAAGAGTGGACTCACCGCGTCCCGTGACGCCTTGACCCCCTGAGGCGCCGTGACCCCGAGAAACCGGGACGAGACCCGAGAGGTCTCGTCCCGGTCGACCTAGGTAGCGGGAGTCGCTGAGTTTGCGCTGAGAAGTTCAGCGTCGTCGGCGCCGGAGTTCCGCTTCGGAATGGTGAAAGTTGCGCTCACGCACAGGATAGCGAAGACGAAGCAGGCCACTGTGTACCAGAGGTTTCCGATGGGATCTCCCGCGCTGGTGGAACCGTCGACTGCTTCGAAGAAGTCGGGAAGCGCACTCGCCCACAGTACGGCCATGACAACCAGGTACACCACGCTGTAAATCTGGACGAACTTGTTGGTGTGGGCAGGAGCGTTCGATTCTGCCGAGCGCAGGTGCGTCCATTGGCGGACGAGAATCACGATGGCGACCACCGTGAGGACGGCAAGTTCCGCCGCGTAGAGGAACCCGCGAACGGTGTCGCTGCCCATTCCGAAGACCGTCGCCGGGAGCGGGAGGATGAACGTTCCCAGTGACGCCAGAAGGCCGATCACGATGGTGCGCCATACCAATTGAAGTCCGGAGAAGTGCTTGCCGGCATCGACGTGCCGTCCGACGAAGTACTGGACGCAGAATGCCAGCGACATGGGCCACAGTGCGGCGAAGACGACCACGCTGGGGAGTGGAACCGCGTCGAACATGGGTTGGTTGATCGGGTTCGACGTCGACCACTCCCACCATCTCAACTGGGGTCCGAGGTGGTCGAAGATTTCGTAGAACGCATGGTGGACGAAGCCGACGCAGACTGCGCCCAGTAGTGGACCGTATTTGCGGAAAACGCCGAGCATTCTGACTATTTCGAAGGCCAATGTTGCCATCAGTGGATAGATGGCAACGATGTACAGCGGCAGTCGACCCCACATGAAGTCGACGGTGAACACGTTGTGCGCGAACATCGTGTCCACTTGTTCTTCGATGCCGAACGCCGCCGGGAAGTACAGCGGAGGCTCGATGATGAACAGGTAGGCGGTGGCGCCGAACCAGAGAACGAGGTTGGTGGGGTCGCCGTTGCGGCGCAACCGCACGATCGCCAGGACCAGTGCCAGCACCGAGCCGACGATGATCGTCCATTCGAGGACGGGCAGGGTCCAGTTCTCCAGCGCCGCCGGGTTGCGGAACTCGACGAGTCCACCTGCTTCCTGGCAGGAGAAACCGAGTTCTGTTGCGAGCTGGGCAAACGTGGGGGAGCAGTGCTCTGCCATCAGTTGGCCCCTGACGTAATCGACTCGGCTTGTGCCTGAGATTCGGCGGTGTACCAGCGTGTGCAGTCGTAGCCGTCGTCGTAACGCTTGAACCACTGGTCGGCGAGTGCGGGGAGTTTCTCGAGGTCCGGGTTGTGATTGGGCATCTGGCTGCGGAAGACACCGCCGAGTGCGACGAGTTGTTCTCCGAGTTGAAGGTGATCGAAGGCGCGAGGCATCGTGCCCTTGGTCAGATACGGAGCGAACGACGTCAGAATCTTCTGCTTGGTGCGGTGGGTGGCGAACATCGACAGTGAGTCGACTTGCCGTTCGGAAAGCGGAACGTGCTGGTTGAAGCCTGCGCAGGCGATGCGAATCACCTTCATTACGTGCGCGAAGATCGACGGTGCCATCCGCATCCGGTAAAGCTCGCTTCCGACAACGGAATTGAAGATGATCAGAGCCGAGCTGCGATGCTCGACCTCCTCGACGAAGTGCCAGATGAACAGCGACGCGACACGGTCGTCTCCCGGGCGGAACAAGGTCGCCTCGTTGTCGAGCATCAGCTTGAACACCGGCGTGAAGGTCGCCTCCAGATCCGCGGTGTATGCAAGCCGGTAGTTCAGCGAGGTCGCCTCGGTCAGCAGATCGAATTCACCGATCACGGCGTCGAGCGTGTTCTGTAGTCCGGGGTAGCGCCTGATCAGAGCCTTCACATGCTGGCGGTGCGCGGTCGAGTGATGGCCTTCCTGACGCATGAACGCCACGGCTTCCTCGGCAACCTCAGGATCGCTGATCCGCGACTTGGTCTGCATGATCATCTTCACGATCATCTTCTCGAAACCGATGGCCAGGAACGAGACCGCGTTGGACATGCTCGACCAGGCCGGGTTCTCCGGGTTCCACAGGAAGGGAACGTCATGATCCTCGAATCCGAAATCCATCTTTCGGGGCTGAAGGTTGGTCACTTGTCGAACCTCGTCTTTCGGAGGGGCTGGTCAGGTGGCCGCTCTGGCACTGGAAGCCACGTGTGGCGGTAATCATACATATTGGTGTGCAGTTGTATGTTCACTTTCGTCGACGGAGGGAAATTCGAGCGGTCCGGCTGCAAATCTCGCCTGTGTTAGCCTGTGGCTCTTGGACTTCGAGCGCAAAGATATGGTTCGAGCCTCGTTCGAGCGAGGAAGTGGGCAGTGGCACGAAGGCGTGGGTGGGGTGGCAATCCACCGGACAGTGACGACGATGCGTCTCGTCGCATTGTCGAGGCCGCGGTCGAGCTGATCGGACGGACGAGTTCGGAAATCAGCATCGGCGACGTCGCCGAGTCACTGGGCGTGATCCGGCAGACTGTGTATCGATACTTCCCCAGTGCCGACGCTCTGATGAGGGCAGCTGCGATCGCGTCGGTCGACGGCTATCTCGATCGACTGACCACGCACGTGAGCGGCATCGAAGACCCCGTCGAGGCGATGACCGAGGGTGTCGTCTACACACTGACCCAGGTCCATCGAACGCCCCATCTCGGCATCCTGCTTACAAGCACGAATTCGAGTCTTCACCCCGAAGGTCTGACCTCTCAGGAGGCACAAGCCTTCGGAATGGCGATGATCACCCGCTTCGACGTGGACTGGCTGAGTTACGGATACGACGACGCGTCACTTCAGGAACTGGTCGAATATGTCCTGCGGACTATGCAGTCGTTTTTCCTCGCGCCCGGCGACCCAGCGCGAAGCGACGAGGAACTGCGGCGATACCTACGACGCTGGATGGGTTCCGCGATCATCGCCCAGGTGGGTTCGATGAAAAGTGACCCGGTCAGCGCAGAGTTATCGTCAAAGCGACCGCGCCGGCGCACGCAACAATGACGACGACCAAGGCGAGCAGGTCGGCCAGTTGAGGACGCTTGGGGTACGCCGCGATCAATCCTGTGCCCCCGCGAGCGGAGATCGCTTCGCCCATTTCGGCAGATCGCCGAATTGCCACCGACATGGTTGTGGTGATCAGGTCGACTATCGAGTTGTCGGCAGCACTGTTCACCACAGCTTTCGGACGGAGTCGCCGTGCCGCAACGAGCGTGAGCATCTCGTCGATCAGCAGCGGAAGCGAACGAATGCAGAGGGCTGTCGCTATAGCCCACTCGTCGACGGGAATCTTGAAGAATCGAAGCGGTCGGCCCAGTGTGGCCAAGGCGGGCGCCACATCGCTCATCGACGTGGTCCACGCCAACATCAGTGAGACGCAAAGCAGTACGAGGCCGAAGGTCACGGCTTGCAGGTACAGGAACACCGCGTCGAGGCCGATCGGAAGGTTGATCAATGCGCCGAGCAGAATAAGCGCCCACAACCACCACGGTGGGTGGGGAACTGCTGTCGGGGGAATGCGTCCGATCACCGCGGTCAGCAGCAGCAGTCCGAGCACGACGCCGATCGTCGGCCAGGACGGTGTCACAACCACCACGATGCTGACGAGTACGACGGCCACGATCTTCGTTCCGGCCCACAGTCGATGGACCGGAGAAGAAGTCGGAACTTCACGCAAGAGGGTGGTCACGTTGTCGATCCTTCCAAAGCTGCGCCGGCGGCCGGATCGAGTATGCGACCCTGCGACAGTCGAATCGTTCTGCTGCACAAGGCATCCATGCCGTCGACGTCATGGGAGATGACGACAACTGCGGTTCCGTTCCGTCGAATCCACCTGAGTACGTTCAGGATTTCGTGGCGGCCGGGCGGATCGAGACCGGCGAGAGGTTCGTCGAGAATGAGCACTCGGGGTTGGCGGACGAGGAGACCGGCCAGCACGACGCGTCGCATCTGCCCGCCGCTCAACTCGTCGATACTGCGGCCGGCGATGTGGCGGTCGAGTCCGACGGCGTCGAGTGCCCAGGACACTTGTACGGATCCTATCTCCGGACCGCCGGCGGCCTCGATGTCTTCGGCGACGGTTCGGCGTTGCAATTGCAGCCTCGAATGTTGGAACGTGAGACCGACGGTGCCAAGTTGACGAGAGAGAGGTTTGCCGTCGAAGACTGCGGTTCCCTTGCTCGGAGTGATCAGGCCGGCCATGATCCAGGCCAGGGTCGATTTACCGGAACCGTTGCCGCCCAGGATCAGTAGCCCGTCCCCATCGCCGATGGTCAGGTTCACGTCCGACAGTGCTCGTCTCGACCACGGAGTCCGGTCGTTGTAGGTGTGCGTCACATCGGTGAGTTGGAGGACCGCTCGGGTGCCGGCCGGCCAGGGCGCGGCGGGCGGACCCGCAAACGTCGACGTCATCCAACCGGGGTGGTGGTCGATCTGCCGTCCGCGTTGGAGTTGAATCACCCGATCTGCCGCGCGGGTGTCGGCGTGGTGATGGGTCACGAGCACCACGGCCATGGGATGGCGTCGTGGAAGTTCGGCGAGGAGTGCGACCAATTCCTCCCGGCCGGCCTGATCGACCATCGCGGTGGCTTCGTCCGCGATCAGCAGTGCGGGGCGCCGCGCCAGAGCGGCAGCAACCGCCAGACGTTGCATCTCGCCGCCGGACAACCCCGAGGTCTCGCGCATACCCATGCCGGCGAGTCCTACTTCAGTCAGCAGTGCATCGACGTCGGGATGAGACTCGGGGGGAAGCCCCCAGACGACGTCGTCCGCGACGCGGGTTCCGAGGATCTGGCTCTCCGGTCGCTGCAGGACAATTGCGGTTCCGCCGTGTCGGCCGAGGCCTGCGGACCCGGGTCTCGTCAGGCTCCCGACGGTTGGTGCGCGACCGGCGAGCAACCGGGTGAGTGTGGACTTGCCCGAGCCGTTGTGGCCGACGACGGTGACGAACTCTCCGCGTCGGACGGTGAAGTTGACATCGACGAGGGCCGGCGTCGATGCACCCGGATAGGTGAAGCCCACGTGATCGAAAGTCACCGGCAACGGATCGATCGGACGGTCGTCAGGTGTTGTCTCGAGCGGGTCGGACGAGGGGAGTGCAGCCAATCGATCGAGGACGGCACCGAGGACAAAATAGGAAACGACGGTGCTCAGGACGATCCCGGAGATGATCGACGCGGCGATCCACAACCACCAGTAGTCGATGATCGAGCCGATGCTGTTCTCGATCCACTCGGCTGCCCCGACCAGGGAAGGCGCACGCTTCAAGATCGTGGCTACACCCAGCGCGGTGTTCTCGAGCGAGTTCAACAACAAGTTGCGCAGGGGCGCGAGAACAAGCATCAAGACTATGGAGAACAACGCCAGCGCCGGCCCGATGACAAATGACGACAGCAGCGCGGATACGAAGCCGAGACCACGCCGCTTGACCGTGCCGATGATTCCGCCGAGGAGGGCGCACAATCCCACCGCCCATGCGGACCCGGAACCAGCGGCGACAAAGGCGACCGCAGTAGCCGACACTCCAGCCGTCACCACCGCACGGACGCGAAAGCGCTGGGCAACGATTCCCATCGGAACGGCGGCCACGAGGTTGAGGGCGCTGGCCATGGGGATGACCGTGGCGATAACGGACAACGCGACCGTGAATCCGGCCATGACGGCACCTGTCGCCAACTCGAGTGGTCGAAGGTTGCCGGTTTCGCGGACTTGCGGACGGTTGTTCACTACGTCCAGTGTGCCAGTGGTGACATGACTCCTGCCCGACTGATGGTGAGCGTATCGGCGCGATTGCGTAGGCTTCACCTCAAACAATGCATCGGACGGAGCGTGGAAGACGTGAGTGCAGCACCCATCAGGGTCGGGGTTCTGGGAGCCAAGGGCAAGGTCGGTCGAGCGATCTGCGAGGCAGCGGAGGCTGCTCCCGATCTGGAACTTGTTGCGCAGGTCGACACCGGTGATCGCATCGAGACGTTTGTCGACACCCGCACCCAGGTAGTGGTCGACTTCACTCACCCCGACGTCGTCATGGGAAATCTGGAATTCCTCGTGGCCAACGGAATTCACGCTGTGATCGGCACCACCGGCTTCGACGAGTCCCGGCTCGCGACTGTGCAGTCCTGGCTCGACGCCCAGCCGGCAACGGGTGTTCTGATCGCGCCCAATTTCGCCATCGGCGCGGTGCTGTTGATGCGTTTCTCGGCTGCGGCGGCGCGCTTCTTCGATTCCGTCGAGGTCATCGAACTTCACCATCCCAACAAGGCCGACGCGCCTTCGGGCACCGCATACCGAACGGCCGCGATGATTGCCGAGGCTCGCGCGGAAGCAGGCGTCGGACGCAGTCCTGACGCCACCACGACCGAACTCGAGGGTGCGCGTGGAGCCGACGTCGACGGCGTCCGGGTTCACTCCGTGCGCATGGCCGGCCTGGTTGCGCATCAGGAAGTGATTCTCGGAACGCAGGGCGAGACGCTGACCATTCGCCACGACTCGATCGACCGGAATTCATTCGCGCCGGGCGTTCTGCTCGGTGTTCGTCAGATCGGGTCGCATCCGGGTCTGACCGTCGGTATCGATTCCTTCCTCGATCTATGAACAAGACCACCCGCACCCTCGCGCTGATCGTTGCGATCTGTATCGCGCTCGCGGTGTACTTCGTGCTGCTCGGTCAGCGCGGAATCCAGCTGATCCAGGACGGCGGCGGCGCCGCAATCGGTCTCGGGATCGGAGTGTTGATCCTGCCGTTCCTGGGGCTGTGGCTCGTCATCGCCACGCTCCGTGCGGGGTTCACACACCAGCGTCTCGCGCAGCAGATCCACGACGAAGGCCTCGCTGTCGACGCCTCTTCGCTTCCGAAATTGCCTTCGGGTCGGATCGAGCGAGCGGCCGCCGACGAGTTGTTCGCCCAGATCAAGGTCGACTGGGAAGCAGATCCGGACAACTGGAAGCAGAACTTCCGACTCGCTCGCGCCTACGACTACGCCGGTGACCGAAGCCGTGCGCGGGAAACCATGCGCCGGGCAGTGGAACTGGAACGTCGTTCGCGAGGCAAGTAGTTTTCTCTCCTGCGACCAGGGGATCGGTGAGGTGCTAGCGCTCCGGAACCGTTGTGGGAGAGAAAGGATCCGGAGTGGTGGGGTCGAATGGCGGCGGGTTGTTCGGGTCGAAGCTCGTTACCGGCACCGAACACGTCGCGCCCACTTCGGGATACGTGTTCGGATTGACCCGCAATGCCGAGATGAATTGATCGACGCGGGCGTCCTCCGCGTTGTCGAGCTTGAGTTGACGGCCCCATGACTGCAGCGAGATCGGCGAATCCAGGGTCGGGTACGGCGACATCAATGTGTAGCTCATGCCCTCGACTTGCTGCGCCAAGCGGGCCTGATCCTCGCCCGAGACGAGGTCGGGGTTGTACGTGATCCACACAGCTCCGTGCTCGAGAGAATGGACCGCATTCTCGGTCCGAATCGCTTGCGGATAAACAACTCCGGCGCAGTTGGCCCAGACCGAATCATGACGCCCGCCGAAGGGCGGTGAATGTGTGTACGCCACACGTTCGTTCGGGCGTACGTGTTGAGCGGCTGGGTAGTCGACCGCGACAACTCCGTCGATGGCTTCGGACGGATCCGGATTGTCGACGCTCGGAACAAACGCATCAGGACGAGGTGTTCCTTCGACGGAATTCGCGCACGAAGCCACCGCGAGAACTGCCGAGATCGCCACTGTCGCTCGAAGTTGTTTGTTCACCCGGCCATGATAGCGGCACCCGATCGCTTTGCCTGGGACGTGTTTCGACTACGAGCCGAGAGAGCCGCTCGATCCGCCCGACAGTGCGATGTCACTGGCGCCGCGAAGAATTCGCAGCGGCGGCAACGGCCCTTGGTATGCCTCGGAACCGCTGATCAGATCACCGGCAGCGTTGAACGCGATCGCTTCACCTTGTGGCTCGTCGGGAAGGGGAACACGAATCGGTTTGGTGGTCAACGCTTTCGCGACATCACCATCGGGAGCTGAATACACGTAGACGTCCGTGTACGTGCGAAGCGCTACCACCGTGCCGTCCTTGCTCACGGCGCCGCCCGTGACTGCCATCGTCCCGGCATGAGGAACCGGCCCACCGGAAGTGAGGGTGGGCGTCATCCTCAGCTGGCCCACTTCGGCCAACGTGGTCGGCGATGCCGTACTCAGATCTTGAACATGCTGTCGCTCAGCGGTTGTGTAGACGACGCTTGCGCCGAAGTAGTCCTTGGTGACGATGACGGGAAGCCCGTCGCTCTGGATCAACAGTGTCTCGGCGTCGTGCGCCCCGTCCGGATAAACCAGGGGGTAGGAGGTGGCAGTGCCTGAAGCCGGATCGAGTTCGATCAGACCGATCGACGTTCGCATCGCGTTGTTGTCGCCGATGTCTGCCAGCCACAGATGGCCGTCAGGAGCCGACGAGAGATCCTCGACATCGACGCGAGGGGTGCCCACATTGATCCAGCGCTGAACGTGGCAGTTCGAATCGAGTTGGGCGACGCGATCGTCAGAGCCGCTGTCGCCGATTGCGTACATTCCGGCCGCGGTGACGGTGAGTCCGGACAGCTCCGAAAGGCCCGCATCGGTGGGTGTGCACAGAGCGTCGAAGACCCGCGAGGCCTGTTTCGCCGCTGCCGGAGCAGCGTGAACACCAGCGACTGCGGCGGCGAGAACAACTGAGCCGGCAGCCGCGAAAATCGAGTGGGCAAGCGCGCGATTCCACATCACAATGGAGTCCTCCGGGCCGAAGAATCGGGACTTAGTACCCAGAGGATACTGGACGTCCGTCTCGCAGAAGTCACCCGTTGCCCTGACCAAACGCCGCCCCCCGCGGCTAGAAGCCGCCGCAAGCGCGCCGGCCACTGAATCGCGTTGTCGGCGCGGGTGTTAGGTATCCGGCGATAAACTGACCCAATTGCCCCTGCTGAGAGGGAAGAGACTGCGATCGAGTTGGTAGAGATGGACGCCGCCCGCGCCTGGGTGATCGAGCGACTCCGTTTCCCTCAACGATCCCCACGCACCACCGCAGTCTTCGACTGGACATCTGTGAGTTCGTCCACGCAGTCCGCCTTCGCAGCGGTTCAAATCACCTGGCCACGCGCAGCGGTCCCTGTCTGCTTTCCGGGTGATCGGATCGCACTTCCGTCCGAGACGACATCTGCTGTCAGCCGGTGAGTACCGCTGCGTGATGGCCGATCAGTTCTTCGTCTGGCGTGAGGCTACCGGTAGCGCCGCCGCCGCCTGAAAAGGCGCCGGCGACAAGTCCGTTGTATCACCACGCATCCGAACACACTGTGCCACCGAATATTCACGTCAATATGACAATGCCCGCTATGGTTTCTGGCGATGTACCGGCCGTCGATGCTGCTCGCCCCTGAGACCACCGCCGGTTGAAGGAGACAATACTGTGCTGCATCTGCGCGTCATCTCGCCGAGTGAGCGAACCGGAGACGTGTTGAACATGCTGGCTGCTGAGCCCGGGGTCACTCATGTGACGCTCGCGCTCAGTGCCGCTGTCGATCCGCCTGGGGATGTGATCGAGGCGGATGTAGCGCGTGCCTGCGCTAATGATGTGCTTGCTGCGTTGACTGCTCTGGACTTGGTGAGGGCCGGCGGTATTTCGTTCGAGCCGGTGGGAACCGTGCTGTCCTTCTCAGGGGAACGGGCGGGCGCTGCGGCTCCGACAAGGTCGGACGAGACGGTGGTGTGGGAGCAGCTACTCGCTCAGGCGAGGGAGGGGGCCCGTCTGACTCCCGCGTTTCTTGCTTTTCTGGTGATCGCATTTTTGCTCTCGGCAGTCGGTGTTGCCACTGCTTCGCCGCTGACCTTGGTCGGTGCAATGGTGGTGGGACCCGAATTCCGGCCATTGGCAGCGCTTTCAGTGGGTCTGGTACGTCGAGACAAAGGGCTCGTGCGCAATTCGATACGCACTCTGGCGCTCTCGTTTCCGGCCGCGATGGCGTTCACCGGCCTGGCCACCCTGCTGTGGATTCATCTGGGCTGGGTCGGGGTCGGTGATGTCGAGAACGCCCGCGCGTTCGATTTCATCTACGAGGTGTGACCGTTCTCGCTGGTGGTAGCACTGCTAGCGGGAGCGGCAGGCATGCTGGCAATGGTCACCTCCACCTCTACTGTCCTGGTGGGCGTATTCATCTCGGTAACGACGGTGCCAGCTGCGGGGCTGGCTGTCGTCGCGGTCTTCGCGGGGAAGTGGAATGTCGTGCTGAGCTCACTTGCTCAACTCGGTGTCAATCTGATCGGCATTGTGCTCGCTGGAGTGTTTGTGCTGCTGCTGTTTTCGTTGCCGCGGTCCGGTCGTCAATGGAAGTCAGTCACACGCCGGGAGGCCAGCCTGGGCAAAGCGCCGTAGGCAAGCAATTCCCAGAGCCGCCGGACCTGGACTCCCAAGGCTTTTGACGAATAGCCGTCTTCCCGATGGACGCGAACGTCCGGAGAAGCAAACGCCGCAACAAACAGATTCCGCCTGCGAGCCCCATACTTGGATTTCGAACTTCTTCGTCTTCGCTCAAGCCTTGACCCGCCCGACGCAGCGCATGTTCTGACGCTCGTGGAAGGCGCCGGCGCAGTTCTGGTCCGTCTCGGTCTGGGCGGATTCTCGGTGCGCGATGTAGCGGTGAAACTGTCGGCACCCGCCATCCTGGTGGTTGTGTCAGGAATGGGCACGCTCAACCACAGTGCCTTGAGTGTCGAATCGTTGGTGAGTGCGGGTGTGCGGTTCGTCGGGTTGGTGATCGGGTCCTGGCCGCAGAATTCCGGCTTGGTTGAGTGGGTAATCGCGACGACTTCGTGTCGGTCGCCGGTGTGCTGTTGCTCGGCTCGAGGCCGGCTGGGATCGACGTTGTGGTTTCCAAGGATTGCGTGGCCGGTCCTTCATGGGGTGTGCCGGATTGAGGCCTGCCGCTGGTGGATAGCCGCCAAGAGATCCACCAGCGGCACGAGATACTTGCTGAGATCTTGTTCTGTCGAGAGCTCTATGCCTTCTGGAGTTGGTCGCCGCGGATCCAGCAGGCGTGGAATCCTGACGGAACTCGCTGCGGCAGTAGGACGCGAGCGACGGGGCCGTCCTCGATGTTCTCGGCATCGAAGATGTTGATCTCGCCGCGATCCTCTGCTTCGTCGTTGACGAAGCAGACCAGGTAGCCGTCGGTTTCGCTGGTGGAGCCGTCGCGCGCCGCGAAGGGCGCTTCGGAACCCCATCGTCCCGGTCCGAACTTGTGCTCTTCTTTGGTTTGGGTCTGGGAGTCGAATTTTACGAGTCCGTCGAAGAGGAGGGTGGGTTCATTCGCGAGACTCATGTTGTACGAGTACCGATGCTCTCGGCCCATGATTCGCGAGTCGACGCTGGGAAACTCGACGTTGGCGTCGTCGAGCGGCGTCTCGGTTGTCATTCCGGTGCGAAGGTTGAAACGGTACCGGTAGAGCTGCGCATCGAGACGCATGTATGCAAGCATGTTGGACAGTGGATGCTCGAAGGTGGACTGGTGCTGAGGGTTCTTCACTCGGCAGGCATCCATGATGATCTCGTCGCCCTGTTCCCAGGAGTTGACGACGTGATAGATGTAGCACGGTTTCGCCTCGAACCAACGAACGTCCTGGCCTGTCCCGTGGCGGGGGATGACAGCAAAACGGGCGGGTAGAGCCTGATCGTAGAAGATCCGGTACTTGCCGGCTTTCCGGGCCTCATGGTCTTGTACCAGCGGGAGATCCATGAGGACCGAGTAGTTCTCGGTGATCGCGATGTCGTGCGGCAAGCGGGGGCCGGGAAGGTCGATCTTTGTTTCATGTGTCTGCGTGCCCTCGGCTCCGATGATTCCGTACCGCAGGTAATCCATATCCGGCCCGTAGTCGAACCAGATGAGCTCGCCCGTCGTCTCGTCGACTTTGGGGTGAGCCATCATGTCGCCGGCGAAGGTGCCTAGGAAGTCCTGTGCACCTAGTGTTTCCAGCGACAGAGGATCGACGGCGTACGGTGTTCCGCAGAGATACCACGTCGAGAGTACCTGGCCGCGGTGGTAGATGACGTCGGTATTGGAGGCGTCCTTGATGCCGAGTCCGTGGCCGTTACCCCACGGGTTGTCCTTGGGGTTCTCCATCAGTCCGGTCCACAATGCGCCGCCGGCCTCCGATTCCTGCTCGAAAGAACGAGTGTGGACGTACCGATTGCGGTATCTGACCTTGCCGTTCTCGAAGTGGGCGGCGTGGATCATGCCGTCCCCGTCGAACATGTGGTAACGCCCGGTGGACGGGAACTGACGGTTCGGACCGTTCCGAAGGTAGACACCGTTGAGGTCCGTGGGGATCTCGCCGATCACAGTCAGGTCCTCAAGTGTCAGTTCATCTTTCACCGGAGCGAACACCCCAAGAAGGTAGGGGTTGTCTTCGCCGCCGTTCACGGGACGTGCGACCGCGATCGGCGCCTCGCCGGCAGGCAACTGAGTATTCGTCATCGTTTTCCTTCCATCGATTTGAGCTCCGGTCCCATCCGGGGCCGGATCACCAACTGCGTGCATCGGAACTCGGCGATACGCCGGCCTTCCTCGTCCAGGACGCTCGCATCCCAGAGGTGAGTGCGTCGCCCACAGTGGACGGGCGTGGCGACCGCCGTGACCATTCCCGATCGTGCGGTTCCGAGGTAGTTCGTCTTGATTTCGAGTGTGGTGAAGGAATCACCGTCCGCCAGTGCCAGGCGTGTGCCGATTCCGCAAGCCGTATCTGCCAGTGCAACAACAGTTGCCGCGTGTAGATATCCGTTGGGTGCCAAGAGTTCTTCCCTAACGGTCAGATCGGCGATGACCGATTCTGCCGAGGCTTTGCGGATGCGCATGCCGATCAGGCCCGGCAGTCGCCCTTGAAGCATGGCGTTCAGCTCATCGGTCAGTGGGAGGTCGACGCCGGTAGGTGTTGCTCTCGGAAGCCCTACCGGGGATTGGTTCCGGCTCATCGATCACAGATTCTGTGCGATGTGGACTCGCAGGTCGCGGCGCTGTAGTTTCCCGACCGGGTTGCGCGGCAGCTCCTCGACTGTGACGAGCCGTTCGGGCAATTTGAACGACGCGATGTCCTTGGCACGCAGGAATTCCACCAGTGCGTCGAGTGAGACACTCGCCTCAGGCATGGGAACTACGACGGCACAGCACTTCTCACCGAGGACAGCGTCGTCGTAGCCGACGATCGCAATGTCCGAGACGTGGGGATGCTCGAGGAGTAGTCCCTCGATCTCTGCCGGCGCGATGTTCATTCCGCCTCGGATGATGATTTCCTTGCTGCGGTCGACGAACTTGAGGTACTCGCCGGATTCTCCGCACAGTTCGAAAACATCACCGCTGCAAAGGTACCCGTCGTCGTCGAACGGGCCTTTCCCTGCGGTTCCCGCGAGATAGCCGGCGAATACCGTCGGCCCCTTCAGTCGAAGTTCACCGCGACCGCCAACCCGGGTGACGACCTCACCTGTCGTCAAGTCGACCAGGCGCACCGAGGTACGTTCTGCGACCGACGTTACCCAGGTCCTGGTGGTGGCACCGTAGTTCGGCAGATACTCGGCTCGGATCATCGGGTCGGGGGTGTCGCACGCAGCCCCGAGCAGACATACGCCTTCATTGGATCCGAAGAAATTGAGAACCTCGATGCCGAGGTCGTTCTGCCAGTCGCGCACTACCCCGGGAGGCAGTGGCGCACCGCCGGATCCAACTGTGTGCAACGACGACAGGTCGAATGTGGAAAGCAGGTTCGGGTTCTGCAGCAGCATGCTCAAGACAGTGGGGGGCATGCTGGCATGGGTGACATGGTGCCGTTGAACCTGGTTGAGGAAGACTGCGATGTCCAATGGATGGTGCTGGACGAGGTGCGCGCCGCTGAGCAGCCACGGCAGCAGGGACGTCGCGAATCCTGCCATATTCACCATTGGGAAGGGACCGAGAATGATTGAGTCCGAGTCGGTCCGGAGTCCGTCCTGCACCGCCCGGCCGATTGCGAGCCAGTCGGCGTGGCACCGGGGGACACCCTTGGGTGCTGCTTCGGTCCCGCTCGTCCAGCAGATCGTGATGCAGTCGTTGACAGTTCGGTCGAGTTGGCTGTAAGCCTTCCGGACTGCGTTGATGTCGTCAGCCGTCGATGAAGCCCCGTCCAACGGCACACCTGCGTTGTCCTGCGATGGTCCGAAGGTGAAGACGCAACGTAGCGACGGAGCTACACCGATGAGGGTGAGGGCTTCCTCGTGCGGCGCTCGGTCATGCAGTCGCGTCGCGGTGACGACGGCGACTGCCTCGGACGATTCGACGATCCGGCTCAGTTCGTGTCGTCGGTAGGAGGCTGGCATGGGCGCCGCAATCGCTCCGAGACGCCACAGCGCCAGGTACGTGGCGGCAAGGGCGATCGAGTTGGGCAGCAGGACTGCAACAACGTGACCGGGGCCCACTCCGTGCGCATGCAAGGTTGCGGCGATGTCGTCGATACGTGCATCAAGTTCACACCAGGTCAACGAACCGGGCGAAATCCCGGCGATGTCCGAGAGATTCTGCGGGTCAGTCATGGCAGGTGCGTCGCCGCGTGAGAGAACATGACCGTCGAAGAGGTTGAGAACCGTTTCAGGAAGCCACCATCCACGTTCGAGATGATCGAGGACCCGACTTTCGGGATGGCAAGCGCGCAACTGATTCGTGTGATCTTGATCCATGATGGCATTCACGAGTTTCGTTCCCTTGGATGGCTTGGCAGGCGTGGACGACGGGCGGGGGAGAAGAGTCATTGCAGACGCCTGACGACGACGGCAGCGCCCAGTCCGAGAGCCGCCGGAATGGTGATCAGGGCGTACTCACCGTCGATGTGGCGCAGTTGGTCGAGGGCGTTGACCAGCAGCACTGCGCCGCCGGCGCCGAGTGGATGTCCAGTGGCCATGGAACCACCGAGCGGATTCACAATGGCTGGATCGAGCTCGAATTCGCGGGTCATCAACAGCACAGATGCCGCGAAGGATTCGTTCGCTTCCACGACGTCGAGTTGTGGCGCCGTGATCCCGGCGTTGGCCAAGGCGCGCTGTGCTGCCGCCACGGGCGCGGTCAGGAGCGGAGAACGCACTGCGGCTTGCGCGACACCGATCACCTCGGCTACCGGCTCTCGGCCGAGGCGTGCCGACGCGGCACGCGAGCCGAGGACAGCTAACGCTGCGCCGTCGGCGAGTTGAGGCGCGGTCGCCGACGTATGCAGTCCCGTCGCGGCACGAGGCGCGGACGGCAATCGATACGCGACCCGTTCCCACGACGGATCTTCCCCGAACAGTGTCGGTAGTTCGGCGAGCCCGTCGACGCTCAGGCCTGCACGCGGGCCCTCGTCTGTGGAAAGGATCGTCGTGTCGTTCGACCGTACCGCGATGATCGAATCGGATGACGGCGCCGCGAGCGCCCGCTGGTGCGAGGAAACTGCGCACTCGTCGAGTTGCGTTCTGGTGAAGCCGCACTGGGCGGCCGTGAGATCGGCGGAGACTCCGATCGTGACGTAACCTGTGCGGTCTCCGAGCTCGTCGTCGATCGCGAAGGAGGGCTTGTCGGCCATCATCGGGACCCGAGACATCGATTCGACTCCTCCGGTGACTACGACGTCCGCAATACCGGAAGCAACCTTGGCGGCGCCGGTCTCGATGGCGTCGAGGCTCGAGCAACACAGCCTCGACACGACGCCGGCATTCACTTCGTCGGGCCAGCCGGCCCACAGTGCCGCGGCACGCGCGACGTTGCCGCCCTGGTCACCGAATGCGGTGCTTGTCCCGATTATGATGTCCCTGACCAGTTCGGGTGCTAGGCCGCGTTCTGCTGCTGCCGACAACAACTGGCCGAGAAGGTCGTGAGCCGGAACGTTCGCGAGGGTGCCGCCTTGGCGACGGACCCGGGCTTTCGGAGTGCGGATGGCGTCGTAAATGTAGACGCCGGAAGAGAATTGCGACATGCTGTCACCCTTCGATCTGACGGCGGTCCTGGACCATACGGAATCGCCCAGCCACGAAGGATTCGTCGGTCAAGGTGGCGTTGCCAGCCGGGTTCAGCCCGGTGACGTGGTAGTCGCTGTACGCGGCCGCGTACTGCATCGGCATCGACGAGACGAGATTGGCCGACAGCGATGCCCCGGCGTCGGCATAGGCGGCCGCGATGTCGTCGATGGCGTTGTCGTCGGTGCAATACAGGTACGAGCTGATTGCACCGTGTTGACGGATGCTTGCTGTCGCGTGCTCGACGGCAGCGTCACGGTCCGCGCAATCGATGAGGTAGGCGACGGGTCCGAATTGCTCGCCGCCGGGCAACTGGTCGCCTCGACGTGGATCGACACGGATCAGTAACGGCGTCACAGCCCGGGCCTTCGAGTACTCAGGATGCGCGTAGGCAACCGGATTGCGCACCAGGGTTCCGTTGGTTTCAGCCTGGTTTGCAAGGGAATTGAGTGATTCGAGAGTGCTCTCCGACTGAAGTGCACCACAGATGGCAGCTGCTCGGCGGGGTGTTCCCGCCAGATCATCGATGGCTGCGCTGAGTGCGGCGACCACGTCGTTTCGGGAAACGACTCCGTCGGGTGTGAGGACGCCCGCATCGGGGATGTAGATGTTCTGGGGCGTAGTACACATCTGCCCACTGAACAGTGACAGACCGCCGGCCAAGGTCCGCATCGTCGCGGCCAGGTTCTGAACTGAATCGAGGATCACGGTGTTTACGCCGGCCGTCTCCGTGAATATGAGCGCATTCGAGACGTTGCGCTCGAGCCAGTTTCCGAAGCGCTGGCTACCTGTGAAGTCGACAATTCGAGTGGCCGGATTGGTTGCGAGGTCACCGGCGACAGGGCTCTCGGCCGTGTCGACGAGGAGCTGAACCGAATCTGCCGGTAGGCCGGTTTCGCTGAGCACGTCCCGGATGATGCTGACGGCGAGTGCCGTTGCGAGAATCGATCGGGGATGCGGCTTCACGAGCACCGGATTGCCGGTGGCGAGGTTCGCGAGGATCGCAGGATAGGCGTTCCAGGCGGGGAACGACGCGCAGGCAATGACGAGTGCCGTGCCGAGTGGTCGGGGGCGGAAACGCTTGCGCAGAGTCACCGGAGTCTTGCCGAACGTCTGCTGCCAGGTCACCTCGCTGGGAACACGATTCATGGCGGCCCAGGCCATTGCAACGGCCTCCAGTCCACGGTCGAGAGCGTTTGTCCCACTGCCGCTGCACGCCATGGAGAGGCTCTGGCCTGTGGTGTGGGAGGTGACGGCGGCGAACTCCGGTCCACGCTGGTGGATCCGATGCAACGCCTCGAGGCACACGCCGACACGGCGCTGGACCCCAGCGTCACGCAGGTCTGCAGCCACCCGAGCAGCGCCGGCCAAGGCTTCATGTGCGGTGGGTGCGCTGTACGAGACGTTCAGAGGCTTTCCAGTGTACGGCGAAACCTCGTCAGCAGTGATTGTCGACGTAGAGAGGTCCGAAAGCTGCAGTACGGCACCGGCATAGGCTCCGACAAATTCGTCGGCCTGCCGGGAATCGGGTGGAGTGATGGGGGCAAATCCAGTCCATGCGGTGCGTGACAGATTGGCTTCTACTGCGGCCTGGAGTAGATCCAAATGGACTTCGAAGAACATGAACACTCGTTCCTGTCGGCGGCAAATACAACTCAGGGTTAGAAATGGCACAGAGTTCGATTGAGTGCAGCCAGCTACTCGCGGGGCCTGTGTGTGGATCGGCTCACTGCACGAATCAGATGCTACTACCGCTAATGAAGTTAATCCAGTGAGTCTATCGTTGTCAACGATCCGTCCTGAAATGCCTTGCGTGACAGATAGTCGCTGGTCTACTTGGCGAATTGTCAACTGTCCTGGGCTTCGCAGGCGAAACGCAGTTGCGGTACCGGCCCTCCTCGTTGTCTACTTCAATAAGTGTAGTTAACTGGAGGGATCGAGTTCGAATGTCAATCGAAAATGTGGTGCGTGGTGCAGCATGCAAGTACGGCCCCGAAGTGGCCGTGGAAGACGACGAAGGTTCACTGACGTTCTCTCAACTGTCCGACCGAGTACACCAACTGGCAGTCGGACTCGACAAAGTCGGGGTTTCACCTGGCGATAGAGTCCTCGTACTTCTGCCCAACTCCGTTGCATCAGTCGAGGTTGACCTCGCCTTGACTGTCGGGGGATACATACGAGTTGCACTCAACCCACGTGTCGGCGAACGGGACTGGGCAAGAATCGAACAAGACTGCGCTCCTCGTGCGTTGATCTTCGACCCGAGGGTTGACGGAGCGACCGATTTCGTGTCACGGTCGACGGCCGAGGTAGTAATCGAGGTGCAAGGAAGTGGCAGCGCGCGGCCCACACTCGATGAAATTATTGCCGATGCACCGTTCGGTGCCTCCCTCGGAACCCTCGACCCTGCATCCCTATGCGCTCTGCATTACTCGTCCGGTACAACAGGTGTACCAAAAGGAGCGCAACGGTCACACGCGAACCGGCTCGCATCGCTGCGCGCAATGCGCGAGCACGTGCTCGAAGGCAGCCTCGACGGACTGGAACCTTCTGTGTTCATCCATGCCGGACCCGTGATCCATACGAGCGGACTGTTCGTCCTCCCACTCCTCGAGGCAGGCGGCCGTCAAGTGCTTCTCGATCATCCTCATCCCGAGGACATGATCGATGCCATCGAAAAGCATGGTGGGACACACACCGCGCTGGTGCCTACCGTCGTAGCACGCTTGTTGGATTTCGATGACGCACAACTCGCGCCGATGCGCCGCCTGCGCATGCTCGCCTATGCGGGCGCGCCGATGCCCGTCGAGCATCTCCGTCAGGCATACCATCGGATCACGCCGAATCTCGTACAGTACTACGGGATGGTCGAAGCGATTCCGCCGTTGACCGTACTCACCACAGCTGATCACCGCCGGGGTGTGACGGAGGACGCGGACGTGCTCCACTCGGTCGGGAAACCCTGCACGGGAGTCGAAATCGAGTTCTGCGACGGCGGCGAGACCGTCGCGGACGGCCAGATCGGCGAACTCGTGGTCAGCGGACCTTCAGTGAGCCCGGGATACCACAACGCCGAAACACGAACCGACCTCGGAAAAAGTCATGACAAAGGACTCCTGTACTCCGGCGACCTCGGATTCCGTGCGACCAACGGTTACCTCCATCTGACCGGTCGCAGTAAGGACATGATCATTACCGGCGGATACAACGTCTATCCGAGAGAGATCGAAGAGGAGCTCTCCGCGATACCCGGAATCAAAGACGTTGTCGTCATTGGCCTTCCAGACCCCCTCTGGGGTCAGCGTATCGTCGCGGCGTACACCGTCGAATCCACCACGACGATCGACGAACCGAGTGCCATGGCCGAATGCCGACGCCGACTTCCCGACTTCAAACGTCCCAAGTCCGTTCACCACGTCGACGATCTTCCCCTGACACCGTTGGGGAAGATCGACAGGGTCAGTGCAACGCGACTGCTCGAGCAACTCACGCAGAAAGCCACTGCGTGATCGGAAACGACATGCAGTGGTTGAACCCGACATCTGAACCCGAAACCATCTCTTAAGTAGGTACCAATGAACAGCCCGATCCTCACTTCCCTCCGTCTCCCCATCGTGGCCGCGCCGATGTTCTTGGTCTCGGGACCCGACCTCGTCGTCTCGGCATGTCAATCAGGCGTCATCGGTTCCTTTCCCACGCAGAACTGCCGGACCCTCGACGACCTCGACAGTTGGATGGGATCGATAACCGATCGCCTCGGTATTGGCGCAAACGGTTCCACCAACCCTGCTCCGTGGGCCGCGAACCTTGTAACCCACAGCAGCAACCAACGTCTCGCGGATGACCTTCGTCTCATCGCCGAATACAAGCCCAAGTTGGTCATTACAGCTCTCGGTTCCCCGAAGCCTGTAATGGACGTCGTGAAGGGTTACGGCGGCATCGTGATCGCGGACGTCGTCAACATGACACTTGCGCACAAAGCAGCAGATGCGGGAGTCGACGGTATGGCGTGCGTATCCGCAGGGGCGGGTGGACACACCGGCCATCTCTCCCCTTTCGCCTTCACGTCAGCCGTCCGCGAGTTCTTCGACGGCATGATCATCATTGGCGGCGGAATCAGCGACGGCTTCGGAGTTGCGGGCGCCATCACCGCGGGTGCTGATCTCGTATACATGGGAACTCGCTTCCTAGCGGCGGAAGAGAGCATGGCGCAGCAGGCGTACAAGCAGATGATCGTCGACAGCGGCCCCGATGATCTTGTCGTGAGTGCGTCTGTCACCGGCACTCCGGCCTCCTGGTTGAAACCCAGTCTGATTGCGGCTGGACTGGACCCCGACAACCTTGCGCCGCTGACCGTGGAGAAGAACTACACGGCGGGTGGTGGATCGCTCAAGCGGTGGAAGGACGTGTGGGCGGCCGGTCAGGGACTGCAGACTATCCATGCGGTCGAGCCGGTGAGCAAAATAGTCGATCAGATTGCTGCGGAGTACGGCACTGCGCTGCAGCGGATTTCGGACGGACGTCCGGTGAGCGCCGGGGTCTGACGGCGTCGAATCGGTCGACAAGGCGGGCCAGAATGCTGTGCATTCCGGCTCGCCCTGCCGTTGAAACGATCTCGATACCTCGGGGCCCCTACACTTCAACTACGACGGCGATTCCCTGGCCTACGCCGATGCACGCAGTCGCGATACCGATCCCGCCGCCCATACGGCGAAGGTGCCGCATACAGTCGACGACGAGTCTCGCGGCAGATGCCCCGAGTGGATGCCCCAGCGCGATAGCTCCCCCAAAGGGATTTACTCGATCCACCGGTATCTGCGACAACTCGCGTAGGCAGGACAGCACCATCGCTGCAAATGCCTCATTGATCTCGAGTACCCGAATGTCTGCGAAGTTGAGGTTCAAGCGGTCCATCGCCTTGTGTACTGCGGCCACCGGTGCCAGTGCAAAACGTTGAGGTTCCACGCCAACAACCGCCGAGGTCAAGATTCGTCCCAGCGGCTCAACCCCTAGATCGTTTGCGCTAGAACGAGTTCCTACAAGTGCGGCCGTTGCGCCGTCGCTGATAGGTGATGAATTTCCCGCTGTCACAGAGCCTCCCGTGGAGAACGCCGGACGTAACGAGGCGAGTTTTTGCATGCTTGTCTGTCGAATCAACTCATCACATTCGAGGCCGGACAACGGATCCACGAATCCAGTATGGACACCGTCCGACCATGCCTTTGATGCCAGTTCGTGCGACCTCAGGGCCCACGCATCCTGCTCTTCCCTGCCGACACCTCTCTCGTCGGCGATCAACTCGGCTGAACGCCCAAGAGTTTCCACCCAGGGCTGCGGGAATTGAGGATTCACCATCCTCCATCCCACCGTCGTCGAGACCAGCTCGACGGAACGCGGAAATGCGGAATCCACGGGAGGCAGCACGAAGGGCGCTCGGCTCATGCTCTCTGAGCCCCCGGCCAGATACAGATTGCCTTCGCCTACAGCTACACGCCGAGCGGCCGACGCGAGGGCTTCTGCACCGGATCCGCACAGTCTGTTGACCGAGACGCCGGGGATACTCGTCGGAAGACCCGCAAGAAGCGTAGCCATTCTCGCTATGTTCCGGTTGTCCTCACCGGCGCCGTTTGCATTACCCCACAAGACATCCTCAATGCCGGCAGCATCAAAATCTGGGTACCGGGCGATCAAAGAGGCAATGGGCAACGCGGCGAGATCGTCGGCACGTATGTGCGCCAAGGATCCTCGCGCCGCACCGAACGGCGTCCGAGCTGCATCGATCACCCACGGCGCGGAATCTCCAGCGCCGAATGTATTGCTTTTCATGCGAAGTCGTCTTTCGTGAGTGTGGTATTCGGCTAGTGAAGAACCTAGGAGATGTGGACAGACTTCTGTAGTTGAAGGTCAATGGTGAGGTAGCTGTCGGCTACTGTGCTCTAACGTGATCGAACCGCACGCTGGTCCGGTTAAGCCGACTATTGCAGCCACGGCACTTCAATACCGGTTCCACGAGCGCGTCGCACAACCGGTGACGGATAACAAGGCCTCGCCCCGTCGCATCAGGAAATGCCTGTCCCGACCACCAGATGAACGACGCGTACACGCCGAACAAGTCCATGCCGCGGGCAGTCAGTCGATACTGCTGCCCAGGTTCGCACTTGCGGAGAATGTCAGCCGCGCACAGTCGGCTGAGTCGATCGGTGAGAGTCGTGGGAGAAACATCCAGGGCCGCTCTGAAATCGCCGAACCGTCTGGCACCGGCCAGTGCATACCCGGTCACGAGAGCACTCCAGCGATCCCCGATAGCTTCCATCACCGTATTGAACTGCATGTCCCCGCGCTGTGCGGGCTCGCTTGGAAGTCGACTCGAACGTCGACGGGCACCCGATGTCGATGACCAGACTGCGTCCGATTCTATCTCCACAACGGTGTTGCGTGCGCTGATGTGGTTATCGCATTCCCAACAAACCACAACTGCAGGTCCACGGTGTCCGCACTGCTCATGAACCAACTCAGGTTCCCCGGCTCCTTCTGCGGTCCATTCGCGCTGCCAACCCCACAAGCAGACAAGGATCTGCCACGTCGACAATCCCAACTCGGTGAGTTGGTATTCGTATCGCTCCGGAGTGTCCGGTTGCGGTACTCGGTGGAATACGCCCCGTAGGACAAGGGCATTGAGCCGGTCGGCCAGTATCGCAGGCGGCGCACCCGTGTGTTCGAGCCACTGATTGAACCGGCACGTTCGCTCGAGAAAAGCGTCCCGCAACACCGCAAGTGTGAGTCGATCGCCCAGAAGCTCGAATGTCGCTGACGTTGCGTTCACGATGTCAGAATTCTCTAGATTAAGGTCGATCGTCACTACAGCTCATTCCTCGAAGTCTGAACGCATCGTTCCTGACGCAAACTGGACAGGACTGCTGACCATGATTGCAACGAAATGACAGTCCACCACATAATTTGCCAAAATTCCCGCGTAGTCGAGTTGGGCGGTCCCGTCGCGATCTTGCGGATCGTGACGTTCGAACGCCTCCGTAATTCGATACGGTAACTGTACTACAATTGGTTTCTGCGCTTTGGTTCGCTTGTGATTGTCCGTTTGACCGTCGGCCACCCGTAGCGATTCGCCAAAAACTAGCGCAACTCTTGCTCTTCGAGAGCTTTGAAAATGGCGTCGTTTCGACTGATCTCGACGTTGCTGGCATTGCACGTGTCCAGAGGAGCAGGATGTGGTCGATGGTGGTTCGGTGCGGCGCAGGTGAATGGCCGCCACCTTCGCCTGGCCCGAAGGCGAGATTGAAGGCCCACACGTCCAGTACTGGAGCGCCAGACCTGACCAGCACGCCTCTCCCAGATCTCCAATACCTTTCCCGCACAACTCTTACCAGCAGCTCTCATCAGCAATTCGATGCAGCCGTGTCCAACAGCAATACCGTGGCCAAGGGTGAGTTCGCGTGGATGCGCTGCGCACCGTAGGTGCCATGCGAGGCGGTATGAACCTCGGTGATCAGCTGGGTCAGCCAGGCATGTCGCAGTGAGCGTTCCGAGGATGGCCGGTTTCGCCACTCGCAGAAACCGGACTCCGACACGTCCAGAATTCGGCATGAGGTCTGGACGGGTAGTCCTTCCTTGGCTATCACTTCGATCGCTTCGAATCGCCTTTTAGGCCGCCACCGACTTCAGCAGTTCCGTGGAGCGTTTGGCAATGGCAAGTTCGGTTTCCGGCTCGGCGACACGACGACGGGCAGCGGCGAGTTCGGCGCTCTCGATCAAGCTCAGGCCCGGTTTCTGTCCGGTGTCGATGAGCTCTTGGCCCAAGCCAGTTGTAGATCGTCTGGTCTGTGACAGCGAGATCCGAGGTGACGTCGGCGACCGTGCGTCCTGGCTTCAACAGATCGAGGACTTTTCGGTGGAACTCGGGCGGATAGCGTCGGGGCATCGTGGACCTCTCTCGGGTGCATCAATGCCTGAAGTAAAACAAACGAACTCCGGGAAACTCGGGGTACATCAAAGGGGTATTTCGGTCTAAGCGAAGGGCTACTGCGGGTGAACTTCATCGAGGCTGAGCGGCTCACGAGGCGGAAAGCGCGGGACCTACCGCTCCTGAGGGTCAATGGCACCGATGCACCCGTTTGGGCAGTCCACAAACCCTTCTTTGGTGGCGACGGGTGTCGGGTACGGATCGGCGTAGAACTCGAGCACCGTGATCGTGAGGGGTCGGCCGCCGTGGGTGCAGTTGCGGCCGTGTTCGGTCACGACGACGGGGACGGTGCTCATGGTTTGAGGGTAGGAGATTTCCTGAACGTCGCATCCTGGTTCCGTGCACCGGTCGCCGGTTGGGGCGATCTGCCGGCCGGGTTCGACTCGTGGCAGCACGGAGGTACTACGTGCTGGCCGTTCTCCGCAGCCGAAGTTGTCTTTCCTGTTGAACTATGGGCAGGTGTGGCGCAGTATTTACAGATGAAGACCGAAGAGGGAGAGCGTCTGATCGCTCATGCGGTGACGCGGTTGTCTGCGAAGTATCCGTCGATATCGGCTGATGTCGTTGCGGACGCTGTGGCGTCTGCTCATGCTCATTTCGACGGCCACAAGGTGCGTGATTTCGTTCTTCTGCTCGTCGAGCGCATGGCGGGGGAGAAACTTTCCTCGCTGGTCCCGTCTTAGCGGACGTGTCCGCGGCAGACGAGTCCGATATTGCGCAGGCGAGAGTGTTTCTGGCGCTGTTGAATTCGGAGATCGACGAACTGTCGGAGCGTATCGAATCCACGCTGCGACTGGTGTGGGGTACTCGTCCGGGCGCACCTGGGTTGGCGTCGGCGGCGCGCACCGATGCGGCGGCTCTGCGTAAGGACCTTCATCGGGTGCATGCACTGGTCGAGCAATTGATACGCCGCTTTCCTGCGGCCAATGTTCCCGCTGATGTGCCTGCCGCACATTCTTTCCGCAGCTGATCGGTTTCCGGCGCAGCGCTCATCACCCTCGGTGCGCGGTCAGCCGCTATTCTGAATCGCCCCCGTCGTCGGAGGCCTGCGCAGATTCGGAGGGTAAACGGTATGGGTCGGGAGCGAGCATCAAGTGCTGCCGCTGCTGTGGTCGACTGCGCGGCCTATGTCGACGGGGTGCGGCTCCCCGGCGCTCATACACCGGAGAGTGCGTTGGATGAGGTTCGGCGCCGTGGTTCGGGGTTCGTGTGGCTCGGTTTGTTCGCGCCGACCTTCGAGCAGATGACGGCGATCGCACAGACGTACGGCCTGCACGAATTGGTCGCCGAGGATTCGGTGCACGCGCATCAACGCCCCAAACTCGAACAGTACGACGAGGTGACGGTGTTGGTGATACGCACGGCCCACTATCTCTCGCCGACGTCGATCGGCACCGCTGACGACATCGTCGAGACGGGTGAGATCCTCGCTGCTGTCGGCGCGGATTTCATCGTCACCGTCCGGCACGGTGCGCACACCGCGTTGGCCGGCATGCGCGCCGAACTCGAAGGATCACCGGAACACCTGCGAATGGGGCCGTGGGCTGTCCTGCACGCGGTGATCGACCGGATCGTAGACGGATACCTTGGCGTCGTCGGTTCGGTCGACGTCGATATCGACACCCTGGAGGTGGAACTGCTCAGTCCCGATCGTTACACCCCTATTGAGCAGATCTATTTCGTCAAACGTGAGGTGCTCGAATTGCGGCGTTCGGTCAATCCGCTCGCGGCGGCGCTGTCCACTCTCACCACGACTACCGCGCTACCGGACCCGATTCCGAAGGACGTACACCGACAGCTACGCGATGTCGCCGAACACCACGCCGCGGTGGCGGAACGGATCGTCGAGTTCGACGATGTCATCAGCTCTCTCGTCGCTGCGACCCTTGCTCGGGTCAATGTTCAACAGAACACTGATCTGCGCAAGATCACCGCGTGGGCGTCTTTGGCGGCGTTCGTGACTGCGTTCGCCGGGATCTACGGCATGAACTTTCAGTTCATGCCGGAACTGCGATGGCGGTACGGGTATCTGTTGTGGTGGATCATCGCGGTGACCGGCGCGGTGTCGTTGTTCACCTTGTTCCGCCGCAAACGCTGGCTGTAGAAACCGTCAGTGCAGATATTTGTCCGGCCCGGCCGGAACTTGCACTCGTGCCAGCAATTCAACGTGTCACGTCCAGGAGGGCAGGCGGTTCGATGACGCCGACGCAACCGTTGCTGGAATCGACAAACCCTTCGCGTCGGCCGGTCGGTGTGGGCTGCGCCCCGGCATAGAACTCGAGCACGGTGATCAACAGCGGACGGCCGCACTGGACACAGTCGCGTCCAGGCTCGGTCACTACGACGGGCACAGTGCTCACGGAACTCCACGATATGCGAATTTCTCGACTGCGCACCCCTCACTTGCAACAGCAAGTCCCCGAGACGCTTTGACGCTGTCCCGTCTGTCCGTCACGTTCAGCTCTCGAGACCTTTGACGCTAATTGGGGTGCGTCTCCGCAGTCCGGGCCTCTGACTGCGTTTCCGGAGGATGATGCCGGCGAGGGCATGTGAGTAGAGATCAGCAACCCAGTTGTATGGATCCCGCGAAGATCCGAGCGGAATTCTTCCTTCGAGCCGGTTGATGATCGATTCTGGGTGAGTTGGTTACTTTGGTGGTCTCGGAAAGGCAGCTCTGCCGTGGATTCGTTTGTCCTGACTCTCGTGCTCGTCGGCTCATTTCTCGGGGCCGCTTTGCTTCTGCGTTGCGTCAATACCCGCCGGCCAGTCCGCCCCGGCGTTCCGAAGGTCCGTCCGGTCCTGGACGGTGGCCGACTCGGGTCTCGTCCGCGGGTGCGGTGATGACGGCCTGGCATGTGATGGCGATATGCCGTGCATTCAGAGTTCGGTTGCCCAGCACCTGCGTGAGTGCGAGTACGCCACCGGGCTCACCACTGAGCCACGTTGATGTCAGAGTCTCGACGACCAGCCACGCGGAGGGCGCTCGAACAGGACCGACCGCGAGGCCACCGGACCGACGGCCGATACCAGCCTTCGCGAAGCAACGGGAGTGGTTCAGCCATGTATCTCCGAGGTGAAGTCGAAGTCGCTGCGCAGCAGCCTGGTTCGCGCCGTTTATCTCTCCAACGCTAGCGAGGATCACGTCATGAAAGTATCTCGTTGACCATCTGCACCTGACCGGCCTGTTCCATCGAGGCGACCTGACCGAGGAGGAAGCGATCAACCTCGACAGCTACTACCGCCTCCACCCGTTACCGCGGCCCGCGGTCTTCACGGCGTCACTGGGTGGCCACACCCACTTCTGAGTCCGGCTTGGACGTGTGCGCAGCAGCATGTGATCTTCCCGTCGAAGCATGTGACCGAGAGCCCTTCGAGGCGCTGCCTGGCGTCAGTCCTGTATCGGAGTTTGCGAGTGAGAGGGGATTTCGTAGTGATACCCGTAGCGAGTTCGGCGCATCCCGTCCCGGACGGTGCTGCCGACTCCAAGTGGTGGCAGGGGAACGCCGCGTGCGGTGGCGCTGAAGCGTCGATGTTCTTTTCCCCGGAAGGGGAGCGTGGTCACGCCCGGTCCCAGCGGGAATCGCGGGCTCAGCGGATTTTTCTGAACTGCCCCGTGCTCGCTCAGTGTCGCGAATACGCCTTGGGTGCTGGTGAACTGTACGGAACCTGGGGTGCCATGACCGATGCCGACCGACGACGGTACGCCGGGCGGCGAAACGACGACGAGCACCGGATCTCATCACGCAGCCGTATTGCTTTGACCTTGTCGTGGAGAGGCGTGTAATTGACCTATGCGCTCCCACAGGTCCACTGTGTGGACTCTGTCGGTGGGGGAGATGCCCTGGTAGTCATGTGGGCGTTGATGAATCGAGGAGGCCATCGATGACGGATGACGAGGTGCCGCTGTCGGTTTACCGAATGACGGGAGACGATCTCGTCGAGGAGTACCAATGCTTGTATTCCCGGTTCGATCGCCTTATCCCGAATCAAAAAGCGCGGTTCTACTTTGTGAACGAGGAGATGAAGGCGCGTGGGCTCGGACATGGCCTGCCGACGCCCGCATGCCGCGATCGCATCGATGCTTGGGATGGGGAGATCTGAGATCGCGCGCTTCGTCGACATAGCTGCACCCGACATTCGATGACCCGTAAAGGACGATCTGGTGGGCATCCGCGTAGGCAGCGAGGTCGCCTATGCGTGCGCGTCCGGACGGTGAGTACGCGCGGGGACTCGTGCCGCCACACGTTCTGCACCAGCCGATAGCTCATGGTCGCCCCCGCCGTCCCGCCTGTTCGGAAGATTCAGCGGCCTTGATTACCGGGCCACTTGCCTGGGGTACGCCTACGGAAAAGATGCAGATCGGAAGGTGCCTACACAATGCAGGACGTCAGACGCGCGATGACCGATTTCGATTTGGTCGAGGAGCTCAACCGGCTCGAGAATCTGGACGAGCTGAGCCGGTGTGAGGAGCTGAGGCTCGAGATCGTGCAAGACGAGTTGGTCCGTCGACAACAGTCGAAAGTTCACCAAATCGTCAACGGTGAGCATCGTCGGCGCTCCTAGTCATCGCCGTTGAGGTGTGAGCCGGAATCAGCTGCGAACGTGATCCGTTGACCGTCACCCAACTCCACCGTCAGCCGGGTCACGTATTCGTCGCTTTCGAGAGTGTGTCGCACCGAGACCAGTCGACCGGTCACACCCCATGGACGAGTTGTGCCACTCCCCGGCTTGTAGGCATCGATCGTCTGACCCAAATCCCACGAGGTCAGCTCTCCGTACCTGTTGCCAGCCATAGATCCCAGGCTAGGACGCCATCCGCTCCGGAGGAAGATACGCGGGGACTCGACTGAGATCACGGCTCGAATCGGCAGTGAAACTGCTTGCGGCTCTGCGCCGCCGGACTATTGACGCGGTGATGGTCGTTCGTGTGGGTCGGGTTCTCTCAGCGTTTCCGGAATCGGTTGACGGCGGCGGCGCGGCGAGCGGAGAACCGCGCCCACACACTCTGCTGAATCGCGAGAGTAGCCCAACCGGCCACGGCCATACCGGCGATGTTTACCACCAATTGGAGAGTGCTGCCCCAGATTTCGTGTCCGATTCCGAACGTCAATCCCAAGGCGACGTTTCCGGCGGCGGGCACTGTGGTCACCGAGATGAACACCCCGGACAGTCCGCCCATCTTCGCGGAGGTGATCGAGAGGACCCCGGCAGCTGCCGCGATCACTGCCACGATGAACGACCATTTGTCCGGGGAGTAAATGAAATCGGTGCCTGGTCGGGGTCCGGTGACGTTGTCGACGCTCACCCATCCCACCGCGCGAGCCAGTAGAGCCATGGCAGTGGTGAAAGCAATCGACACGGCGAATCCGACCACGAGGGTCCGCGTCGCGCGAGCCAGTAGCGTAAACCGCCCGCGCACCAGTGCGACACCGAGGGCGGCGATCGCTCCGAACTCCGGGCCAAGGACCATCGCGCCGATGACCAGGATCTGTGAGTCGATGACGATCGCGATCGCCGCGAGCAGCGTTGCCATGCTCATGAAACTGATGTAGGTCCAGTTGAGTTCGGTCTCCTCGTACGATCGCTGCGCGACATCCGCCCACACCACTGCGTCGGCGCTGCTGCCCGGAGTGCACTGTTCGGCGTCGAAGCCCGCACGCGAGAGCCAGGTACGAACCGGTTCGATGTGGATACTGCCTTCGTGGTGTACTCCGAGTGTGCGCAGGTGGTCGATGATCTCGTTCGCGCCTTCGCGGGCGACATCGGCGACGACTAGGTCGCCTACCGGTTCCACCGAGGCCTCGCGGGTCACTGCGATCCCGCTGACTGCGGGGCTGTCGACGAGACACCCGAGCACATCCTGAGTCAACAGCGAGGGCGAAAGGATACGCAGGTGCAGCATGCCCACAGTGTGCCCTGCAGCCCGCGCAGATCTGAGTATTCGTGTCCTCGGCGGGCAAGTGTCGGTGCTAATCGAGACTCGCGCGCTCCGGCAGCGGTCGGCGTGGACGGTGCTAAGGCCGTGATCGGCGTCGTCTGGGCGGAGGCTATCCGCCAGCGGCCGCCGTCCTCGACCATCACGTACGTGAGCTGTCCCGACGTTGCGGGCAGTGGCTCTGCCGGGTCTGGAACTGGGTCGTGCGAGGATCGGTGTGCAATTCGATCATCGTCGGCCGGTCCTCCTCGCGCAGGAAACGTAGGATCAGCCGGCTGGTTTCGATGTCGGTGAACAGAACCGCGAAACTATCGCGGCCTTGGGGTAACCGCCGCGGCGGACCGCAGCGGCCCGGCGATCGCGGGCCAAGAGTCATGAAGGTGGAAGTGCCCGCCCTGCAGCAGTGCCAGCTGAAAACCGCCTGTCGTGTGCACCGACCACGCGTGCAGTTCGTCTACTGACTTCGCCGGGTCCTCGGTCCCGTCTACCGCCAGAATCGGGCAGTTGAGCGGCGGGTCGCTGCGGGAGATATCGGAGATCGGGCTCGCTGATGCGATAAGCGGGCAGCTACGGAATTGTTGTCGATTTCGGCAAATCGGGATGATAGATCGGGTGGTGACGAGTGTTGGGGGACGCGGCTTCGACTATGTGAGAGGGTCGCTGGATACGTTGTGTTGCTGCGTATTTCCTTCGATAGTGTCTGAGGGGGAGCAAAGAACGTCAGTGCCGACAGCCCCTGAAGCGACCAATGCGAAGACTTATTCCAGTGATGATTTTGGCCGGGTATCGGTGACCGTTTTCCGACGGAACAGCGGTGTTCGCCCCACCGTTTTTCCCAGTTCGCTGACTTCAGCAACGTGACAGCGCCTTACTACCTTCGATCTGGCAGTGTTCGGAGTTCATGGCCAAGCGCGGAGTGCGATCTGTGCGACTGCGGCGAGGTTGGATGGTGATACGTGGTCGCGTGAGGCTTGGGCGATTCCGGTGAGGACGGCCATCGTGCAGCGCGCGAGAGCGAGGGCGTTCGGGGTTGCGGGAAGTTCTTCCGAGGCAATATCTTTTGTAATCTTGACAGTGCCCTTAGCTAGGTTCCGATCCGAGGCGCTAGTTGTTAATGAGTGTCTCGATTGATGAGCTTCAGCAGGATCGACGGCGCCAACCGTGACCCGATGACCGACATGCGGCCAAGTCCAATGGCGATGTCGTCGCGGCCACTGTCGAGACCGGCCATGGTTCGATCCAGAAACTTCTCCAACGGCATCGCCATGGGCGGCGCGGCAGACATTGCGCGATGTAGCGGTGTGTCGACAACCGGCGGGATGAGTTCGACGACCCCAATGTTCGAATGTCGCAATTGATGTCGCAGGCTGATGGTGAACGAGTGCACGGCCGCTTTGGTCGCGGAGTAGACGGGGGCCCCGGTAAGCGGAACGAAGCCGAGGCCGGAGCTGACGTGCACCACCCGCGCATAGGGGGCTCGGTGTAGTAGCGGCAGCGCTGCGGAGGTGACGTCGACGAGCCCGGTGAAGTTGGTGGCGACTTCGTCGGCGATGTCCGCGATCACGGGTCGAACATGACTCGAGAAGTCCAGTGGGCGTTGAATTCCGGCGTTGTTGATCAGGGTGGTGATATGCGGATTGGATGCTGCGATCTTGTCCATGGCGCGGCGCACGGATTCCGGTTCGACGACGTCCATGATGGTTGGCGTCATGCCGGGGTGTTCGGCGGCGAGTGCGTTCAGACGGGAGAGATTGCGGCCGGTAATGATGACGTGGGCGCCACGCGCGTGGAATCGGATGGCGAGCCCGGCGCCGATGCCGGATGTCGCGCCGGTGATCAGGACGACCTCTTCGACAAGGTGTCTTCGCCGTGGGTAGTTTCTTCGTCGGATCACGCGAGGGAACCGGCTACGATCTGCCAGGCCAAGGCCGACTTCGCAGCCAGACTGAGCATGAGGTAGGCAATTTCGCCGACGCCGTAGTCCTTCCACGGTCCGATCTGCCGATACTGTAGCCACTGGTTGGCAGCAAAGCTCATGAAGAAGATGAACAGCGAGAAAAAGATCCCGTAGACGAACGTAGGAACCTCCGAGGCGCCGACCAGGTTGACAGTGATCGCAATCCAGGGTGCAGCACCGGCGATACAGCCGAACCAGAACGCCATGAGATCGGGCCTCTGACCGGGTGGGTTGGAATGTTCCTGGAGCCACCCGAACAGAATCATGGCTACGTTGGCGCCTACGATGGCGATGATTGCGGTGATCTGCGTGATGCCCGCGTACACGGCGATCAGGACGACCATGATCGTGGCGCTGACGCTGTATTCGATCCACCGGAACGGGTTGATACCGCGAGAAAGGTTGCGTTCATACGTTTTTCGCAATGGCGCGCCGGTGAGGAAATGGTCTGCCGCCGCGAGCGCGAGGAACACCGCAACGGCGATCCCGATTGGAATTGCAAATGCTGCCTGCGCTTGCGGGACCGTCGTTCCCGGTGGCCCTTCGGGATAGGCGGTGGTCAGGTCGATGGCGAAGTTGGATGCGATGAGTAGCACTGCGATCGCCTGGACGGCGTGCAGCACCGACAGCGAGATATTCCAGATGCGGAGCCGGCGCAGTCTTTCAGGCGCGAACTCGTACTCGGCAGTGGAGTGTGGTCTCGGTGTCACAATCGCTAGCCTTACAGGTTGTAAGGCTGCTGACAAAGAGTGGGCAGGAGACCTCGATGCTCACGAACAGTGAGCCGTCAGTTCGTGATCGAATTATGATCGCCTCGATCGAGCTGGCGGACCAGCAAGGGACCGGCCGTGTGACGATTCCGGCGGTCGCCGCTCGCGCGGGGGGTGTCGCGGCGGCACTGTCACGTTAATTGAAAATTATAGCGGCACATCTAGTTTGGTGCAGGTTGCTATGGGACGCCATCGGGCCGTTCAGGCATCCCGGGCAACGGCTGCGGAGCGTCGCTTGCGAAAGTCATCGTTGGCCCCTCGCGCTCGATCTGGACTGTTACCGGACCCGAATCTAGAGACCAGTACCGACACAACCGGTTCTGATGTGCCTCGGTGATTTGGATCGGGCGTGGTAACAGCGCCAGGAACACTTCGATGTGCATATCGAAGTAGTGCTGAACAAAGCCCCTCGTTGAGACCTTCGGCAGGATCTGCGCCGCCCGCCGAAGGCTACGAAATCGACGACCGCAGACGCGATATTCGACTCGCCTTTCCTCTGGGCCACCGACAACGACACGAGAGCGGAGTTCGAACTACACCCGAAACGGCGCCCCCGGCGCCCCCTCCAGACGCGAAAAGGGCACGGGCACGACTGATACCCGCAGTGCCGCAGTCCGCAGAATATCGAGACACTGTTTCGAACGGTTCACAGATCTGCGAGGAGATCGGTTACGCGAACATCCCCGGGCGGACCGAAGAGCGGATGTTCCGGCTCCGGAGTCCCTTCCGTTGGTGGGAGAAGGGAACGATCAGTTCAGCTGTCGAAATTCGAGCTTATGCCGGTGGTGAGAGAACCGGTGCGGGGATCGTGACGACAGAAGATGCCTGCTGCACGACGTACGACGTATACGGAAGCAGCGACAAGTACCCCTCGATATCGGGGTAAGCCGACACCCACATGCTCGGACTGCTGCCATCGCTCCCACACGACGCCAGCACGACGTACGAACCGGCGGGAACATCGGTAACGACTTGAGTCGTGGTGCCCGGGGCCACCACACCTTGATCGTAGAAGGACTGACCTCCACTGAGAATGACTTCGACAGGTGGCAGTACACCACCAGGCGCCAGGCCCAACGAAGTCGAGCAGGTCAGAGGCGTTTCCGAATTGTTGGTGATCGTGTTGGTCACTGTCGACCCAGCTACGGCGTACGTGAACGACACATCGTCGGCGTCGGCCGCTGACGCCAAAGCTGGCGCCGCCACGGACAGGGGAATGGCTGCTGCGGCCAGGAATGCAGCACGAGTGATCACACGCATCCGGAAATCCTCCTCGTTGAGTCACGATGTCGAAGTTGATCCGGACACGAAAGCGACCAATTGGCCTGATTATCCGAATTCGGCGCGCCGCAGAGAGGTTCACTGTCAACGCCGCAGCCCAAATCCAATCTCCTTTTCAGACTCTCCGCGTGGTTCCGTTGACCACAGGAAACCCACAATGAACGGGTGGAATAGACAACGGAGTGCAGCTCCTCGGCGCACCACCACACTCGCCCAAGTAGACCATCGCCGCCGCCTGTCACCGCATGGCCGGCATGGAACCCAGCACCACCGACCTCGAAATCGGCCGCCGGCAACTTCGCGGAGAAATCACCGGCGACAAAGCCGTTGAACTCGCAGTCGCCGTGACACTCGCCGAATACGAGGCAACACAGCCCGAGCGAACGATCCCTACGAGATCGCCCCCGGCGTCCTCACAACAAATACGGCATCACCGACCCCGCGAAACACAGCCCATAACAGGCAATTTCGACTTCGACCACCTCAAAAGGATCCACCAATTCATCCTGCAAGACGTCTACGACTGAGCCGGCACCCTCCGCACCCCGCGACACCGGCGCCGTCGGCATGAATCTCCCACACTGCCGACGCCGCGATGTGCACCCGATCGGACGCCACGAGGTACCGGCTGTGCGTGATGCGTGGAGGTCGGCGTTAGGCTCAGGACGGGTTGGCGTTGTGAACGGTGACTGCGGTCCACGCAACGCGATTGTCGATACTCGCGGTCGATGCGTGCTGATCGACTGGGATGAAGCCCGCGTCGATGACCCGCTTTTCGATCTACCGTCCGATGAACTCGAGCAGCGTGCTGCATGGGCGTGGGAGATTGCGACATGTTGGTCCACCGAACCCGTGTACGCGAAGTCGCTGATCGGACACCTCACCTGGTGAGCATTCGGTACGACGTCTTCTCCTAGGCAAGCGGGTCTTTTCGGAGGTTGAGAGAGCGCACGCCAGTAGGCTCGACATTCATCGTGTTGCGACGATCCCTGGAATCCGCCGATTTCGGTGCGGGCCTCACCGATGCACTCCTACGTGGAGGCAGGCCGCTCCGGCATCTTCAACATGATCAGATCCGCGCCATCCTCGTACCGATACGCCCACTGACCATCCTTCGTGATCACCGTGCCCGGCCTCGAAGCCACCCGACGCCAAGGCCGCCACGGCGGCCGGCCCACAGTCATGATACCCGAACGCACCGAACTTGCCCGCACTCTCCGCTAACAGGGCAAGAGCCTCGACGCCATCGCCGCAACGTTCGGCGTCGGCCGATCCTCTGTCAGCCGCGCACTCACGCTCCGAGTCTGAGTGTGGGCAACAACAAATCCCCACACGAACAAGCAAAAATTCGAACAGTCAAAAGTGACACGGTATGAACTACGACGAACATAGCGCCTGGCAACTGCACTACCCACGGATCCAGCGGAGGGGGAGAGGCAGGAATCGAAATCAGATGCAGCCCAACGGCAGCGCACCCCTCACTGCTGCCTATGGAGGGGCAGCGTGGGTGGATATTCAATCCCTGCGTTCGATGAGTTGTACGTCGGTGGGTCTCGCGATGTAGCGACTTCCCGCGGCCCGACAAGTGCCGCCGTCGACCGTGTCGATGACCTGATGCCCGGACTATTTAACCGAGAGCAACAGTCGCGGCCGCGTATGCGGGCATCAGGTGATCGAGAATCAGCGGTCGGTTACCAGGCTCATGTTCCGTCTCTCTCTGAACGCCGTTGAGCGAGCAAGGTTTCCAGGGCCGTGGCCGGCGAATCTTGGGCGATCTCGAACAAGTCGCGAGTATTCGTGCGGACCTTGTCGGCGATCCAATCGAAGACCCATTGCTTACGTGCCTGCCCTGGTAGGTCGAAAGGAACAACTCGAGTGACCGCGAGGGCGGCGGATCCGGCGCCGCCGATGTTGGCGATGACGCCGGGCACCAGGAGCGTGCCAGCTCGTGCAGCTTCGTCTCGACTGTCGTAGGTCGACGCGAGGTTCGCGCCCTCGACAACGAATCGCGCACGCAGTCGGTTGACGTTACCGGAGTTCAGTGCGTGTTTCTGCGCCGCCAAGATCAGCAGGTCGGCGTCGATGTCGAGCCATGCGTCCAGCTCCGAGGACAAGGTCGCTGTGCTCGATAGCTGCGATCGGTCGATTCGTCCGTGGATGTCCGTGGCAGCAATCAGCTCTGCGGTGGGCAACCTGTCGGCACTGATGGTTCCCTCGATATCGGCCACTGCGACGACGGTGTGACCTTTGGCTTCCAGGAACTGGGCGACAGCTCGTCCAACTGCTCCGAAACCCTGAACGACGACCCGTGCGGGACTCTGACCGTGACTGGTCTCGAGAGCGGTGAGGGCGCTGACGGCCACGCCGTATCCGGTCGCATCGATGAGTGGTTCGTAGTATGTGCGCCAATCGATGGGCATGTCCGGTGCCCCGGGGCGGTAACGCGGGTCGTACTGCGCCGCGTCGAAGAATATCGCGCGGTCTGCTGGGGTGACACCGAGATCGATTCCGAGGTGAATTCCGCCGTGCAACAATGGTTTGACGGTTCGACCGAATGTTCGGAAGATGCTTTCGCGATCGGTACCGTCGGACACTATTCCGCCTTTGGCACCGCCGATTCGTAGTCCGGCCAGGACGAACTTGTCGGTCATGTCTCGTGCCAGACCGCTGACTTCTTCGTGGTCGACTGAGGGGGTCATTCTGACCCCTCCCATGGCGAGACCGTCGACGAGGGAGTCCACTACCACCCATCCCGTGATGGAGCCTTGAGTTCCGTTTAGCTGCACCGACAGTGCGGGCGCTTGTGTTTTGACTATCGAGGTTGTCATCGAGTTGCCTTCCCTTCGAGCGGTCTTCTGAGTGAGTGCGGTGGAGGAGGTGGTCAGCTCGCGGTGACCACGGATGCTGGGGTGAAGGCAATGTGATTGTTCAGCTGCACGTTGTGGCTGGCGAAGTCAATCGAGATGTCGTCGCCGTCGGCGATGCGGTAGCCGTCGTGATAGCTCGCGCTGTCAGCGCCGAGAAAGACGTAGTTGAGGGCGCCTGGACGTCGAACGATGGGGTAGCTGAAGAAGTGGCCCACCATTTCGTCTGCCGTGTAGTACAGCGAGTCGGTGCCGCAGCTGAAGTCTCCTTTCCAGGACGTCTGGCCGTTGCGTGTGATCGTGACGGTCCCGGTCACCGATGTCGGTGGGTTGTCGAGAAATACGTACGGCACTAGCGATGTCTCGCAGAGTTTGCAATAGGGATTGTACGCCGGGTCTTTCAGGTGAAGACCGATGTCGCACAGGTCATTTCCGAGCGTGTAACCGGCGTACTTCGGATCGCCCTGCTCATCGCTGAGGAACACCAACACCACTTCGGGCTCCTCGATCAGGGCGATCGCATCCGCAGGGACGTGGAGCGCATCGCCAGTCTCGCGCAGCCACCGGTCGATGCCCTTGAAGAACCACCGGGCAGGTTCGACCGGTTCTCTCGGCGATGTCCGCTCGGGCATCTTCGACACGTGCGAACGCATGAAGCCGCTGACGAGGCCGTCCGCCGACGGGGCTGCGTGGAACGGCCGGAGCCGTGGCGCCGCGTCGTATTCGGCGGTTCGTGGAACTTCTCGATCTGCTGTGAGGATCGCCCGAATGCCGTTCAGGCCGTTGCTCGATGCGTCCCGCAACTGTGCGTCATCGACGGAGAAGTACCGAGTCGGCTTGTCGCTGCCCGTGGTGAGCAGGCCGATGAGGGGGTGTGTATCGGTTTCGATACGAAAGATTGCTTGAGGCATGGGATGTCTCCTGTTCGCGGCGATGAGGTGGTGAGTGGGTGCAGGTAGCGGGTCAGGCAGGAAGGTGGAGTGCGGATACGGCGTCGTGCAGCCGGTCGAGGTTCTCCACGATCCAGGGAAGGGTGAGGGGGACGGGCGAATCGAGCGCCTGTTGTTGCTGCTGGACTGTCGATCCATACAGCTGGCTGGTCGAGAGTCGGACCGTCAGCTTGTCGTGTGGATCTCCGAATGCGGAGCCTGGAAGTGCAGCGACAGCGTATTTTCGCAGTAGCAGATCGGTGAGGTCGGCGCTCGACTCGACATTATGTACAACGCGCAGGGCGTCGCGATGGAGCGAGAAGTCCGGATACAGGTAACAGGTGCCCCGAGTCTCCGGCAAGACCAAGCCTTCCGTTCTGAGGACGGAATTCGCGGCTCGAGCGACCGAGCGGTGCAGGTGCAGCGCCGCACTCATCCACGCAACGATTTCCGGTGGTTCGGTCAGCGCGTATGCGGCCGCGTGTTGAACCGGCATCGTAGGGCTCGACCAGATGTGGCTTGCGACAGTGCATACCGAATCGAACAGCGATGGTGATTCTCCGCGCTGCGGGAACAGGGCAAATCCGGTACGCCACCCGCCGACCGCGAGGTTCTTCGTCAATCCCGTTGTGACAATGGTGCGTTCGGGGGCGAAGTTGATGGGCGAGGCACCGCGAACACTCGCCTCGTCGAAGGCCAGATCGTAGTAGATCTCGTCGGAGACGATGATCAGATCGTGTTCGCGCGCAACGTCGGTGAGCCGTTGCACGATGTCTGCTGCGGCGATATCGCCGGTCGGGTTGTCCGGCAGAGTGGTCACCACGACCCGGATGCTGCGGCCACTGCGGCGTGCGGTCCGGGCGGCCGCGGCGACGGCATCCGGGTCGGGCACACCCCCGGCACCGGGAACAGTGTCGATCTCGATGACATGAAGGCCGGCCAGCGTGGCCTGTGCGGTGTAACTGACCCAGCTCGGGCGCGGCACGATCACGTCGCCGCCGAGAGCGAGTAGGGACGCGAAAAGCAGCGCTTTGCTCCCGGGACCTGTGATGATCCGCGAGGCGTCGGCATCCACACCGCGTCGACGCCAGTACCCGGCGGCGGCCTCGCGGTACGACTCGATGCCGGCGACAGGGCCGTAGTCGTTGTGTTCGGTGGCCGTGCGGAGTTCCTGCTGCAATCGAGGCGCAGCCGGAAGTCGAATTTCACCACTGGCCATGGGCAGGACGTCACGGCCTTGCAGGCGAAGTGCATCGAGGGCTTCACCTATAGCGAGAGTGGCGGACGGTTGCACTCCTGCAGTCATCGGTCGACGGTTTCGCTCGTACGCGAGGTGATCGCGAACTCGTCCCGCAACCGCCGCTTCCGGATCTTCCCCGTGCTGGTCTTGGGAAGGTGATCCACGACCTCGACTCGGCTGGGCAGGCACCAATCGGGGAACCCATCGGCAATCAATCGCGCTCGAACAGCGTCGACCGATAAATCGGTGTCCGGCGTGCGCGTGTCACTCCGAGCCAGGACTGCACACAGGCTTGTCTTTTCACCGCGGCTGTCCAGGGATGGGATCACACTGGCCTCATCGACGCCGTCCAACAGTTGGATCGACGCCTCGATCTCGACGGTTGGCACGATGTTCTCGCCGATCCAGATTACGTCCGCAGCGCGGCCGAGGACTCGGATGCCGTCGTCACCGAGGTCACGAGCAACATCACCGGTGTCAAACCACCCGTCGGAATCGACGGCCGCGTCGAACTGATCTTGTTGTCCGAAATAGCCCAAAGCTCTTGAAGCGCCACGAACCTCGAGTCGTCCCACTGGATGGTGCGCTGCGTGACGGGCCTGCCCGACGATGCGAATCTCGACTCCGGCAATTGCGTTGCCGTTACTGATCGCCGGCAGCGACGGAGGTGCATCTCCGGGAGTCAGCACCGCAGGTCCGAACTCCGACATGCCCCACAGCGACGAGGTGCGGGCACCGAACACGTCGTCGATCTCCGCAGTGAGCGCCTCGACTACAGGCGCCGACCCGACGATCACACGATCGAGGCTCGAGACATCGCACCGGAGGACTCTCTGCGTCGCGGACAGAGACAAGAGAGTCTGCGGAGGGCCGTACATGACGGTTGTCCCCGTCGCTTCGATCAACGGAAGAAACTGCTCGGCGTCGCGGGAATCTTGGATGACCGTCGTCCCTCCGACGAGGGTGGTGGTGAGAATTCCCTGGACCAGCCCCGAATAGTGCACGACCGGCGTGGTGACCGCCACGACCGTGGTGCGATCGAGCCCGAAGTTGTCGACGTAGCTGCGCACAGCGGCATACAGCGAATTGTGTGAGTGAACCACCGCTTTCGACGGACCGGTGGTCCCTGATGTGAACAGCATCAAGCAGGCCGCATCCGAGTCGAGATGCGCGGCCGCATCCACGAGCTCCTCGTGTGCACGTCGACTGTCGGTGGGTGCCGGTAGCAGGGAATCGACTGTCACTGCATCGGATTCGCTACGGTCACCGACGATGAGTACCTCCCTCACGGTGGGAGCACCGAGTCGGATCGACCTTGTGTCGGTCGCCCTTCGGTCCGTCAGTAGCAGAATCGCCTGGACCACTCGCAGACGGTGAAGGAGCTCCTCGATGTCGGATTCCGGGGGTACGGGGCACAGCACCGCTCCGATGCTCAAGGTCGCAAATGCGAATGCTGCCATTTCCCAGCGATTGCCGATCTGGACCGCCACTGCATCGCCGGTGCGTATCCCCCGGTCAAGTAGAAGCTTTCGGACCTGCGCGGTCCGTACCGTGAGGTCCTCGTACGACACCGATTCTGTCGACGTCAGGGTCGTTCGGCGACCGATCAATGCAGCGTGGCCCGGCCGGTCACGGTAACGATCGTTGAGGTCGTGGAGAAACGTCTCGTCCCGCCACCAGCCTCGTTCGTGTGCGACGGACGAATCTACCGATGTGTGCGGCATTGTGCGCTCCTGGTCTTCGGATATGGGCATGTCAGAACGTGCGGACGACATCTACGTAGCCCTGCAACACTTTTCGCCCGTCCGCCCTGAACTCCAGATGTGCTTGCGAGCCGTAGATTCGGTGGTCGTGCGATCTGATGAACTCGACCGGGGCAAGGTCGGATCGCCCTATGCTCTCGAACCCGTCGGGTGCGGTGTCCAGATACAGCGTATGGCGTTGGAATAAGGTCAGCTCGGTGGAGCAATGGCTGAACACTGGATCCACTGCGTCGACCGTGACCGTGTGATTACCCACTCGCTGAGGCCCGTGTTGCAATGTCGATCCACGTGCAAGTGCGATGAGCTGCATCCCGCCGCATATGCCCCACACCGGCACCGTCGAGTCGAACACGGTATCGATCAGGTGTGCATAGAACTCGGAGTCGTATGCACGAACTTTCGTGCCGCTGAGCACCAAACCCTTGTATCGATGCGGCAGCGGTGCGCCGTCGACGTCGCCCACTGCGATCGTGGTGGTTCGTGCCCCCGTTCTTTCCAGACTCTTGCACAGGGCGGGCAGCGACAGCGTGCCGTTGTCGACGACGAGAACCTCGGGGTCAGCCATTGGCCGCCGCCGTCTCGATCTGCGCCCGGTCGCCGGCAGAGGTGATGGACGTCCCTGCATGTCCGTCGCGCAGCGATGATGTGAGACCGGATCCCAGCGTGACTCGCTGCACGCCGCCGGCCAGTGCCTCGTCCGCGGCCCGCAGCTTCTTTCGCATCCCGCCGGAGGCGGTGTTGTTGTCGCGAAGCACAGCTGCGGCCTCTCTCGATATCTCATGGACGGGTTTGCCGGCCACCATCAGGTGCGACACGTTGGTCACCAGAGTCAGAACGGGTGCCCTGCACGCTGCCGCAATAGCGGCAGCGGCTCTGTCACCATCGGTATTGACGGTTCTGCCGCTCGGGTCGAGCGCGAGCGGGGTGACGATGGTGACCCGGGCGCTCGAACTCGGGAACAACAGCTCGGGGTCGACACGTCGAATGGGGCCGACTCGATTGTCGATTTCCACCAAAGTCTTTCCCTCCCAGTAATATCGTTCTCCGTGATCGGCATTAAGAAGGCCGTTGTCTCCGATGACACGAGTGCTGCTGACGCCGCGTGCACCGAGCAACCCGGCGATGCGGGATGTCAATGCTGCGCTCACTGTGTGGATGTCCTCGATGGTCTGATCGGTCGTCAGGCGGCTCTGGTTGCCGAACCGATCACGGAGAACCGTTGTGCCGCGGCCGGTAGATGCGGCGTACGCCGCCAACGGTGTCGACCATCCGTGTACCAGCACCAAACGGGTCGACTCAGTACCGGTCGACAGGCATGCAAGATCGTTCCACCACTCTTGTGAGAGATCGTCGACGCAGCTACCGCCGACCTTGACCACGATGGGTAGGGCGGCTACGGAGGTCATACCGGCACCACCGGGTTGTGTTGCAACCCCAGACCAGGTTCCAGCCCCAGGCTGATGTTGAGCATTTGTACTGCCTGTCCTGCAGCGCCTTTGACGATGTTGTCCAATGCGGCCAGCACGATGATCCTCTCTCCTTCGGTGTCGCGGACTACCGAGATGTCGCAATAGTTCGATCCGACGAGAACATGTGGGTCGGGAACGGGGATCGATGTCTCATCCAGGCGACGGATCCGGACGAACGGTGACGATTTGTAGAATTTGGTGTAGCGAGCGAACAAGTTGCCGCCGTCGAGCGGTGAGGCCGGAAAGAGATAGCAACTGGCGAGCAGCCCTCGAACGTTCGACACCCCGTATGCCGACATGCTGATAGGGATGGTCGATGTCTCCGCGCGTGATGCGAAGAAGCCCTTCACTTCGGCAGCATGACGGTGGCCGCTCGGCGCGTACGGGGTGATCGCTCCGTTTCGGTACGGGTGAGCCCCGGCCTTGTCGTAGCTGATGCCGCCGCCGCTCGAGCCGGTCTTACCGTCGACCAGAACACGGTCGAGCGGAAGAGCCGGATCGCCGACTATCGGTGCGAGCGCGAGAGTGACAGCCGTGGCGAAACAGCCTGGAACAGAAATCAAGTCGGCCGACACGATCTCGCCGGCGATCAGCTCCGGTACGCCGTAGACGAACTGTCGTGCCAGTGCCTCGTCCCGTCGAACGGTGGGATACCAGCGAGCATGTACGTCGGGGTCTTGGATGCGGAACGCGCCGCTGAGGTCGATCACACGGACGGTTCCCGCAAGCTCCGGCACCAGGTGAGCCGATACAGCTGCAGGTGTGGCCAGGAAGACCACGTCGCATCGACTCCCGATCTCTGTGTCGTTGATTTTTTCGACCGGTGGAAGGCGAGCGTCACGGAGACCTGGATGTAGCTGCGGGACCGTCGCACCGATGCTCGACGATCCCCCCAGGAAAGTGATCTCGGCGTCAGGGTGAGCGAGGAGCAGTCGAATTAACTCACCTCCGGTGATCCCGGACGCACCAATGATTCCGACGCGGATCCGACTCATGCCAGCGCCGATGCGAGGTAGTCCACTATCGCGCCGGCGATGTCGATGCCTGAGCTGTCCGCGACAGCACGAAACGCCGGGGCATGGTTGACCTCGTTCAAGACGTAGCCGTCCTCGGTCTCGAAGAGGTCGACTCCGAAGATTCCGGGGCCGACCACCTTCAGGACTTCGTCGGCGATCGATCGAATATCGGCCGAAATACTCTGTCCCTCTTGATGAGATCCGATTGCGGCGTTGCTGCGCCAGTCCCCGGTCCCAGGTGTGAACCGTGAGACCGCTTCGACGCGGTCACCGATGACGAAGACACGGATCGACGCGCCACCGTAGAAACGTTCCACGAGTGCGGCTTGCTCGAACGCATGCCCGAGATCCTCGACGTAGTCGTATATGGACTGGGCGCTCTTGAGGTTCTCGATGATCGTCACTCGGCGTCCCATTCCGCCGAAGATCGGTTTGAACACTACCGGCGTCTGGAAGCGAGAGAGAGCGAGCGTGAAATCCTTGCGGGTGAGGATCAGCTGATAGTCGGCGACGGGAATGGCCGACTGCAGTCGGGTTCTGGTGACCAGCTTGTTCTCGCAGATGGCGATTGCCGATGCACTGTTGAGTACGAGTCGGTGATGAGGTGAGAGTGCCTCTGCGAGAAGGCCTCCCCGGGTGTAGCTTCGGCTGCGGACGAGGACCGCGTCGTAGCCATCGAGTGCAGCTGACCCTCCAGGGCCGACAGTGAGTTCTTCGTCGTTGACCCACTTCAGTGTCAGTCCGGTGCGGTCGGCCGCGGCGATGAGCTTCTGCTCTTCCCAGCCGAGTCGGTCGGCGACGATTGCCACACTTGCTGCCATGGGCTACTCGCCCCAATCGCGAAGCTGTGTCTGCACCATCTCGAACTGTGGCGCGCCACCGACCACCGTGCTGACTCGAAGTGTCAGCAGGCATTCGGGGCAGGACATGGTTTCCCCTGCATCCAGCGGAGGAGTGGCGAAGTCGGTTTCGCATTCGGGGCATTCTGTGTTCAGAAGTGACATGGTCACACTCCGTTTCGGATCGAGGTGAATTGGGCGGAAACAGCGGCTTCGATGTCGATGAACGTCTTCGGCCGGTGCGGGTCTCGGGAAAGGTCGGCCAACACTGCGTCGGTGTCGTTGGGGCTGAGGGGACCGATACCGTCCACGGTGTCGGCCACCCAGTTCACCAACGAGGCCGACAGGCGGGAGCGCACGGAGAGCTTGCGTACGTTACCGACCGTTTCGGCAGCGATCGTCTCGTACGCCGCGGGGTGCTCGAGCTGTCCCGACAGTTCGTAGGCGTAGGCGTACTCGCTGGTCGGACCGCTCATGAAGCTGCCCGCGAATCCAGTGTTCTCGGTTGCCAATGTGTATCGCGACAGCTCGGTCAGCGTGGACAGGTCATGATCGCTCTCACCGTGGAACAACCGGAGCGCGACGAGGATTTCGGCGAGTGGCGCGTTACCGCCGCGTTCGCCGATTCCACCTACGGTGGCTGAAATCCACTGTGCGCCAGCTTCGTATGCCGCCAACGAATTCGCCACTGCCAAGCCGAGCATGTTGTGTGAGTGAATCTCGATCTCTGATCCCTCGATGGCCACCAGCGAAGCGACGATATCGCCGACCTCGGCCGGCCGAGCGCATGCGACGGTCTCGGCGAGACGGAATCGATCGGCTCCGGCATCGAACCCTGCGCTCACGTACTCGACCAGCCGTTCCGGGTCTGTTCGGACTCCGTCCTCACCGCTGAATTCAATGAGCAGGCCACGCCTCTTTCCTTCTTCGATAGCGAACCGCGCCAACGCGATCAGATACTTCGTGCTGGGCGAGGCGAGCTTGAGCCCTGCATGTTCGGTCGAGGTCGGAATCGACAGCAGAATGGACTGGCAACCCAGGCGCTGCGCCTCGTCGAAGGCACGGCTGACCTGAGCTCGGTCGCGCACAACCACCAGGCTCAGGCACCGATCGGGGCCGATCTCGGCGTGTGCTGCCTGGATGATGTCTGCGTCGCGGGCGTCCGGCCCGGATATCATTCCGACCTCCACCAGGTCCACGCCGGTGTCTTTGAGTAGGCCGGCGATGGTTGCCGCTTCGGCGGGTCCGAATTCGACGCCGGCCATGTGTGCGGTGTCTCGCAGCGTTGCGTCCGAGATCTTGGGAAGCTCTCGTCGAGGTCGATCTGGAAATTGTTCTGCATCAGTCACTTTGCCGCACCCCAGTCACATCGTGTGCTGTCCCAGGCCCGGACTCGTCGGTCCGTTTCGGGCTGTCGCAAATGAGACTCGCGCATCGCGCAGCGCAGAACAACCCTTGTGAGGTCAGGAATTGTCAAGGACTGTCGGGAAGTATCCGATGTCGTCAGATCGTGTAAAGGTGCAGCAGTGCAGCATAGTTGAGCAGCTAGAGTTCGGATTCGGACCCACAGGAGGTGGGTGCGTCTGCGCTAGTGGATGGGACGTGATGTGAACGTGCTGCGATTCGGTGTTGTGGTTCCGCCGGCGAACCCGACTGTCGAGCCGGAATACCGGCACATGCTCGCCGACACGGAGTCGGAGTTCTTCACTTCACGCCTCCCTGCCCGTGAGGGTGCCCTTCGTGAGGTATTGGCTCAATGGGGCCGGGACACCCCCGAAGCGCTGTCGAGGTTCGGTGCGATGCCGTTGGACGCGGCTGTCGTCGCATGCAGTGCATCCCATTACCTTCATTCGGCGGACGGTGATCGTGCTGTGTGCAGGGAATTGTCCGAATCCGTCGGTTACCCCGTTACGTCATCGGCTCTGGCCACCACGCTGTATTTGCATGCCCACGACTGTGCGTCGATCACGTTGGTCAGTCCGTACGAACCGTGGTTGACCGAACTGTCGCGTGTGTACTGGCAGGCCAGTGGCATCGCGGTGAACGCAGTCATCTCGGTGGGGCGAGCCGCCGGCTACGACCCCTACGTGGTGACTCACGACGACCTCGTGGACGCGGTGACATCAGCTCCTACCGGCTCCGATCCAGTGCTGTTCACCGGAACCGGGATGGGCACCCTGCGCGTCATTGATTCTCTTCGTGGGACCGGAGTGCCGATGGTCTCGTCCAACATGGCATCGACGTGGTGGTTGAGATCGCACTCAGCGAGCGGCGGATCCGCGAAACCGTGACTCGGGCACAGCCAGTCCGAGACGGCTGCGCAGAGTGCCTCGCGGTGTCACCGTGGGCCGTTGATCTCGGTCTTGCAATATCGGAACCAACGCTGTCGTGATGCGACTCAGATCGGTCGGAAGTACCGCCGGTCGCAGTCGGAAACCGTCGATCCCCAAGACGTGCCAGGCGGCCATGATATTGGCGAGTTCTTCTGCTGTGCCGCTGAAAATTCGGCTGTCCGAGGTCCACGTGTCCGAATGATGGGCATCGAGCGCGGTGCGGCGATCCTCTGCCGAGGCCTCGTCGTCGGCGAGTAGGACCGTGATGTCGACGAAGATCGCGAGGGGTAGATATCGGCGCGGCCGGTCGAGGGCTTCGATTGCCCTGACGTCGCGAACGGTGTCGATGACGTCTGCGTCCGAGTGAGGCGTGATGAACACGATGTCGGCTGCGCGGGCGGCGAGCCGGTACGGGATGGGGGCATGGCCCAGTGCAACGACAATTGGCTGACCTTGCGGGGAGCGAGGTGTGATCGACGGACCGAGTGGCCTGAACCTGTTCGCGTCCGGTGTCAAGCGGTGCAGTCGATGTCGGTCGATGTAGCGGAATGTCGACGAGTCGCGAACGACGGCATCGTCGTCCCAGCTGTCCCACAGGTCGCGCACAGACGCTAGGTAGTGCGCGGCATCGTCGAACAGATCGGTGAGGCGGGTACTGATTTTGACCGGGTCGGTGATGTCGTCGTCGGTGAGCTGGGGCGTCGCCCTACGTCCGATATTGCGTGAATCGTCGGCACGGAACGTGATCTGGGGTCGCACACCGGCGCGGCCATGAGTGGCCCAGTCCAGCGATGCGATCTGTGAACTGACGTGAAACGGTTCCGAATGCGTGACGTTGACCGTGGGAATCAATCCGATCTCGGAGGTTCTCGGTGCCAGGGCCGCCAAGGTGAGGACAGCATCGAGCTGCCCGCGCAGTTCGTCGGTGCGATCATCGGCGCGATCAAGTTTCGAGCTCTGAAGTGCAAGACTGTCTTCGAGGGTGACGAAGTCGACGCCGCCTGCTTCGGCGAGCTGCACGATCTCTGTCCAGTATGCGATGTCGATGATTCCGTCGGGGCGGGCGGCAGTGTCTTGCCAACTTGCCGGGTGCCATCCGGTTCCTGTCAGGGCAACTGCGAGGTGCATGGGGCTTGTCCTTGTTCGTCGGGAAAGAGGCTCTCACGCAGTGTCTCCCCGCGGTAGCGGTCGGGGTACACACCGAGATCTTGCAGTTCGGGCACTACTCGGTCGACGAAGTCGGCCACCGACTCGGGAACGATGGTGGGATCAACGATGATGCCGTCCGCAACCTCGGTGTGGACGTATTCGGCGATCTGGTGTGCCACCTGCCGCGGTGTACCGACGAACGTGTGCGGGCCGGCGAAGCGGCGCATGAGATCGACGATGCTTCCGGGATTGCTCTCGTGTAATCGGTGTAGGCGCAGGACGGTATCGGCTCGTCCGCTCGTTTTGATCAAGGTATGACCTTGGGCCGCGACCTGGCGGTAGCTGCTGTCGAGGGGTGGCGGCGGCCCGAAAGGGTCGTAATCGGACAGGTCCAGGCCCAGGATCCCGCCCAATGTCGCCAGAGCGGAAGCTGGCGAAATCTGTTGCTGCCGAAGATAGGTGGACCTGGATTGGGCATCGGCCGAGCTGTCGTCGAGCACCACGCTCGCGCGAGTGAAGACCAAAAGACTCTCGCGAGTGCGGTCGAACCGGGCGAGGCGATTCTTCATGTCCTGGTAGAAGGTGCGTCCGGGTGTCGGGGCGGTGTGTTTGCTGAACACGATGTCGGCAGTTTCGGCCGCCAGTTCGCGGCCCTCCTCGGAGTCGCCGGCCTGGATGATGACCGGCGACGTCTGAGGCGAGGTGGGGACATTGAAGCGGCCGGCGACATCGAAGTGCTGGCCGCGGTGGGCGTAGGCACCGCTGCTGGAGTCGGTGAACCACCCGCGGCTCGGGTCCGGCACCAGCGGGCCCGCCGGCCAACTGCGCCACAGATCGTGCGTGAGAGCGAGGAACTCACGGGCCCGTTCGTATCTCGCATTGTCGGGAAGGAAGCCTCCACGAGTGAAATTTGCACCGGTGAACGCATCGTTGGTGGTGACTACGTTCCACGCCGCCCGCCCGCCGCTGACGTGGTCGAGCGTCGCGAGTTTGCGCGCGAGGTCGTACGGTTCGTTGAACGTGGTGTTGACGGTTGCAGCCAGTCCGAGTCGAGACGTGACGGCCGAGATCGCTGCGAGGTAGACCAGGGAATCTGGTCGACCCACCACATCGTTCTCGTAGATCTTGCCGTTGAATTCGCGGAGCCTGAGACCTTCGGCCAGGAACAGGAAGTCGAACAGACCACGTTCCGCGGATCGGGCCAGGTTCTCGAATGTCTCGAATTCGGTTTGGCTGCGGGACCGCGGGTCGGACCACACCACGGTGCTGTCGACACCCGGAAGATGTGCGGCCAGATGAACTCTCGTACTTCTGCTCATCACGCGTGGATTTCGTCGGCGTTCAGCTTGTTGCCTGCATCGTCGAGTTTCGGCGCGGCGGCGAATCCGTGGCGCTTGGCCAGCACGATCACCAGCAACGTCGGTGCAAGGATCACGAGTGCCGCCCATGCGAAGGAGTTCGGCCCCACTCCGCTGAGGAGCAGTCCCCCGATGACGCCTCCGACGGCCATTGCGACGTTCCACAAGGTGACCAGCATGGCCTGCGCTTCGTCGGCCACCGAGCCTCCGGCTACGCCGACTGCGGTCTGCAGAAGGGTCGGCGCCCCTCCCCATGCCAGACCCCAGAGGAACAACGCGGAGTACAACACGATCGGGGTATCGCCGGCCAGCCCGAGAGCGGTCACAGCAATGGCGAACAGGACGGTAGCGGTGATGGCGAGCAGGCGCAGGGTTCGGTCGATCTTGGCACCGACGACCCAGATGCTGATCAAGCATGCAAGACCGAACACCAGGAGAGCTACATCGACCTGATCTCCTGCTCCGACGCTGTCGAGGAACGAGGCGATGTAGGCGTAGAAGATGGTGTGAGCCAGGACGAACGTGAGCGTCACGAACAGAACGGCGCCTACGCCGGGGGTGGTGATGGTGCGGTTGAACGATGCGCGGTTGCCGCGTCCCTGTCCGGGGAAGTCGGGGACGAAGGCTGCGATCCAAGCGACGAGAATTACGGCGATCACGGTCATTGCCCAGAAGGCCACGCGCCACCCGAACTCTTTGCCGATGAATGTTCCGAGGGGCACACCTGCGGCGAGGGCCACAGGAATCCCGGCCATCGCTACAGCGATCGCCCGTCCCTGCAAGTGTTCGGGGACAAGCCGTCTGGCGTAACCTGCAAGCAGCGCCCACGCCACTCCGGCGGCCATACCCGCCACGAATCGTGCCACCATCGTCAACTCGTAGTTCGACGACACGGCAGTCACCGAGTTCGCGACCAAGAATCCGATGATGGACAGCAGGAGAAGTCGCTTACGGCGCCACCCTGCTGTGATCACCGTGAGCGGAATGGTGGTCAGAGCGGTTCCGATCGCATAGATTGTGATCGTTTGCCCCGCGGCGGACTCGCTGACGGACAGGCTCTGGCTGATTGCGGGAAGTAGTCCCGCAGGCAAAGTTTCGGTCAGGCTGGTGACGAAGACGGCGGTTGCCAGCGCCAGAAGCGACAGCAGTGGGAGCCGTTCTGTCCGAGATTCGGGTTCTGAAGTTCTGGTCATGCAAGTATGGTTAAACCCTGCCATTGGTGTGAGGGTCAAGGGCAACGTCTATGACCCGCGTCACACTTACTCGATAAGCCTAGGAGACATGATGCGCATCGGAGAATTGGCCTCTGCGACAAACACATCGGTACGATTACTCCGATACTACGAAGAGCGGCAGCTCATCGTCTCCACCCGCGAACCGAACGGATACCGCACTTACGACGACCGATTCGTTGATCGCGTCCTGCAGATCCGGGGACTGCTCGATGCCGGCCTACCCACCAGAATCATCAAGCAAATCCTCCCCTGCCTCGACAAGCCCCGCGTCATCCACTTCGCCGACGCGACGCCGGACATGATCGCTCTGCTCACGCACGAGCGCGATCGGATGGAAGAACGCGCCCTGAACATGATGAAGAACAGAGACGCTATCGCGTCGTACCTGGACGAGGTGATCGACATCGCCAACGAGGGATCGACTGCAACACCGCAACCTCTTCCCGCCTGAACCGACAACGCGACCGACATCACCGCGATGAGCGCGATCGCATCCTGACCTGCGAGTTCCATTCAAGGTCTGGATGACTCCAAATATCGCGCCCGCAACGATCCCGACTTACTGTAACTAAGTCACGACCATCGAAGTTGGGGAGAACCGTATGGCGTCGAAGCTTGACACCGAAAGATCGATCCGCATTCGCACACGTCAGTTCCCTGTCGCACCGATTCGGCACCTGACGGTACTATCTGTCGACCCGATCGCAGTGGTCGACGACAACTGCATTCTGCGGCGCCGAGGCCACACCGTGAACTTGGTAGGATCGGGAAAGGCTGCACTGCAACACTTTCGCACCAGTGATGTAGTACTGCTGAACATGGATCTACCGGACTTGGACGCGTTCGATGTCTGCAGCACCATCCGGCGGGAATCGGACATTCCCATCATTGCGATCGTCAACACAGACGACGAACTCGACCGCGTACTGGCACTGCGCGCCGGTGCAGACGACTGCGTCATGAAAAGTTGCGGATTCCACGAAGTGGTCGCCCGCATCGATTCCGTGACCGGACGCTCACGTCTACTGAAACCGAAAGCCTTCCTGGGAGAGGAGATGACGGAGTTCGGTGGCCTGACGCTCGACGCGTCGACTCGCCGGTCACGTGTGGACAACACGTGGACTTCTCTCACGGAGAAAGAATTCGACCTTCTGGCATTCCTCATCCGCAAGCATCCGGCACCAGCCTCGCGACCAGACATCATGAAATCCGTCTGGAACACCGACTGGACCGGATCCAACAGAACGATCGACACACACGTCAGTAGCCTGCGCGCTAAGCTCGGATCCGTTCACTGGATCCAGGCCGTCCGCGGAGTGGGTTACCGGATGACCCTGCCCCCGTCGAAGTCTGATCGCTCGATTTCCTACGTCGACCAGAGTCAACTGCATGCCTAGAGCAGCATCGCACTGTCGGAGACGACGCTGTATGCGTTGGCGCGCAAGCGTTCAGGGTTGTTCGGCTCGTGGAAAAATCTGGGGTTGCTGACGAAGATTTCACGCTCGCACCTGAGCGTGACGCATCAACGACGGGGAACCGTACTGCGAACGACGTTCACAGACAACACCTCCGGTGTCGCACTCGAAGTCGAAACACCTCCCGTGGGTAACCTGGGTATCGGCGAGTTCCTGAAAGCTCTCGACGGCACCTCGTAGGGCGGACCGATCAACTGCAGCGTCAGGAGTTGGCGTGCCGGATGCGAACGACCTCGGATCGTGCGAACTGCACTGCCGGGGTGTTGACACCCCGATCTCGAGCGATGTTGTCAGCGAGGTCGCTAGTCGCGCCGATGATCCACTTCTCGCGATGCTTGGCGACCCGGCCTTTCTGCGCCTTGCGAAAATTACGACGCTGCTTGAAATCTCCGGTGATCGCCGTCAATTCGTCCTCGGTCAACACTCCGTCGCCGACTTCCGGGGCGAGAATGTCGCGCAGGAATCCACGCTCGGTGTCTACCACCAGATGGAACACCCAGATGGTGATGGCAATGAACACGATGACGGCGATTGCGATGTGGATCATCGACACCGCGATGGAGGACGACGGGAACAACGCCGACATCGAATCCCACACTCCGTGCATCGCCATCGCGAGAACGATCAACCCGAGCCCGCGCAGGAGGTTTCGTGGTTCTCCGGGACGTCGCCCGAGAAAATAGACGACGACTGCGCCGAAGATCGCGGAGTACGCGATGCCCGGACAGCCCGGTGACCATGCGCATGAGTGCGTTGATGAACGCGTGTTGTCCGGGATCGACCCCGAACCCGGATGCTGCCACATTGAGCGCGTAGAGGATGTCTTCGACGATCTGGAACCCCAAACCGACGAAGGCGCCGACAACGAACCCGTCGAACGCGGTTCGAATCACTTTGGGCGCGAGATACATCAACAGGACGACGCCGAGGCCCTTCGATATCTCCTCGGTGAAGGGTGCAGCGAGGGCCGCACTCCAGTCGGCAGCGAACTGTTGCCCGAACAGTTTGGCGTAGATCGAACCCAAGGGCGTGTTGGCCCAGATCGCGATTCCCATCGTCGCGGCGAATTTGCCCCATACCAGCGCCGTGAGGATCAGCCTGCCCGGCACGGGCGAGTAGCGGTCGATGTGACGGGTGAACCACCACAACACGATCCCGTACACGAACAACAGTGCGATCGATGCGCCGATGGCGGCGCCGTAGACCTTCAACGGTGTCGGGATCTGGGTGAATGCACGCAGCACGCCGTAGCCGACGAGTACTACGAATACCCACCAGCACAGGTTGCGTGGCTGTGCGAAGTGAAAGTGAGCGGCACGGCCCGATGCCTCGATCGCCGCGAGCTGAGCGCGAACCTGCTCGTCCGTTCGTCCGTCCACGACAGCACTGCCCGCGGAGTCGTCGGTCGTGGTCGAGTGTCGTTCCTGCGTCGTGCTCACTGGTTTCCCTCCGAGATCGTGATGCTCTCGATCATGCGGGCGACGTCCTCGGTCAACTGCTTGTCGTAGTTGGTTGGCGATATGGCGACGACCTCGAGTCCGGTTCCGTTGCCGACGAACGCGGCGATGATGCCGTCGATGTTGGGTCCGTCGTAACTGGCCATCACACCGCGGTGTCCGGCGCCGGTCGTGACGGAGACAGTGTTGCTTTCGACGACGGGTGATTCGATTCCGTAGGCCTCTTGGTTGTCTCTCAGCTTGTTGAGCAGTTCGTCGGGTTCCGTCGAACGACGCCGCTTGAAGTTCGAGTGTCACGCCGCCTTTGGCCAGCACCGTCTGCGTCGGGTACTCGCCACGTGCGGTGGGTTTCCCTTCGCGCAGCCCTTCGATGATGTTCTATCCGGGGATCGGGGTGAATCTGACGGTCTCACCAATCGCGATGACGTCGCCGGATTGCACAGGGTCGGCGTAGTCGATTTGTCCGTCGACCGCCGACGGTCCCAGGGACAGGACAGCGGCGATCACCAGGACGACGAGCCCAGGGAGGATGGTGCGTCGGTCGAGTCCGAAGCGCCGCTGATCGGCGGGTATCCAGGACTCCGGTGGTTCGTACGGCACTGTCACGTTGCGGAAGTCGGCGAACTGGGAGAATTCGTAGCGTGAGCGCTGCAATACCTTCATACAAAGGCCACCGGCACCCGATCGAGATCATCAACCACTGCGAGTGGTTGCACTTCCGGTTCCCGCTCTGCTTCCGTGAGGTCGAGGAACTCATGCTCGAACGAGGATCCCAAAGTGAGAGTGTCTGACGGCTACGCCGTGCCCAATAATTCAGGGAAGAACGTGCCAAATAATTCCGAGAGTCACAGGCGTACCCCAAAGTGTGCTTACAAGGGCACGGTGTCGCAGAACTCGACGACACGAAGTATTGAGAGACAGTTGGTTTTCGGACGGGTTTCGAGACATTCAACAATTCGACAACGAAAGGTCGGCCTGAATCGGACCGGAGTTTCCGGGGACTTTGATGTGCCCCGAGTTTCCCGGAGTTCGTTTGTTTTACTTCAGGCATTGATGCACCCGAGAGAGGTCCACGATGCCCCGACGCTATCCACCCGAGTTCCGCCGAAAAGTCCTCGACCTGTTGAAATCAGGACGCACCGTCGCCGAGGTCGCCGCAGCTCTCGATGTCACCGAGCAGACCATCTACAACTGGCTTGGGCCAAGAGCTCATCGACACCGGGCAAAAGCCGGGGCTGAGCTCGATCGAGAGCGCTGATCTCGCCGCCGCTCGACGTCGCATCGCCGAACTGGAGACCGAACTCGCGATAGCCCGGCGTTCCACCGAATTGCTGAAGTCGGTGGCGGCCTAAAAGGCGGTTCGAAGCGATCGAAGTGATGGCCAAGGAAGGACTACCCGTTCAGACGGCATGCCGGGTCCTGGAGGTGTCCGAGTCCGGCTTCTACGAGTGGCGAAACCGCCCGCCCTCGGAACGCTCACTGCGACATGCCTGGTTGACGCAGCTGATCATCGAGGTTCACACCGCATCGCATGGCACCTACGGTGCCCGCCGAGTTCACGCTGAACTCACCCTTGGTCACGGTATTGCCGTGGGACACCTGGTAGGACCCCATTTGGTGAGCCACTCGCTATCAGAGAATCAATGCGTGTGAATACAGCTGGCAGCGTACTCATTTGGAGTTCGATACGCCAGCGATGAATGACGGTACAGGTTGTTGTAGTCCTCCTTCCAGTCCTCGATGACCACCCGAGCTTCGAGGAGGCTGTGGAATTCGTTCATGTTCAAGCATTCGTCCCGAACACGGTTGTTGAACGACTCGATGTACCCGTTCTTCCACGGCTGACCAGGTGGAACGTAGCCGATACCGACCTGATCCTCGCAGAACGTCCTCAGTGTCTCGGAGATGAACTCGGGCCCGTTGTCGCACCGCAGGACCTGCGGTGGGCCGCTCCAGAGCGCGAACGCCTTCGTCAACGCTGCGACGAGATACTCTGCCGGGATGGATCGGTCGACAATGTTCAGTACGGACTGCCGGGTGTGTTCGTCGACCATCGACGCGACCAAAGAACTTCCGGCCCTCGGTGGTCGAGTCGAACTGAAAGTCGCTCGCCCACAAAACCTTCGGTGCATCTGCCTCGGTGATCGGAGTAGTCGAGGCGCCGGCCCGTTTACGTATCTTGCGGACGTTCACCCGCAGTCCTTCCTCGCGCCAGAGTCGCTGAACCTTCTTCTTGTTAATCACCCAGCCCGCGGCACGCAAGTCCGCCCACGCCCGCCGGAACCCTTTTCGCTGGTTGGCTTTGGCCCAGTCCCGCAACCACTTCCGCAGATCGGCATCCGGATCGTCCGGGGTGTTTCTCGCAAGCTCTTTCCGTTGGGTCGATCGCGGTTGCCCGACGATTCTGCAGGCGAATCGCTGCGAGAGCCCCATTGTTTCCTGGAGCATGACGACAGCGTTTCGTTTGGCGGTCGGGCTCAGAATTTTCCCTTCGCGATCTCCTTGAGGGCTGAATCGCACCGGCGAGTCCGGAGACTTACTGATTTGAGAACTCCGCAATTCGCGTGGTTCTGTGTTCACCGTAGTAGAACGCCTCGAGTTCGACCGGCGGCACATCGCCGCAGTGCTCGTAGAGACGTCGGTGGTTGAACCAGTCCACCCACTCCAACGTGGCGATTTCCACATGTTCGACCGTTCGCCACGGCCCGCGCGGTTTGATCAACTCGGTCTTGTAGAGACCATTGATCGTCTCGGCGAGAGCATTGTCGTAGCTCGATCCGGTAGCTCCGATCGAGGCATCGATACCGACCTCAATGAGCCTGTCGGTGAACGTAATTGACGTGTACTGCGACCCGCGATCGTTGTGATGAATGAGCCCGGACAAGTCGGTAATCCCTTCTCGGCGGCGGGTCCAGATTGCGTGCTCGATCGCATCGAGCACCAACGGTGTCGTCATCGTCGTCGCAGTCCTCCAACCCAGAATCCGCCGTGAATACGCATCGATCACGAACGCGACATAGACCCAACCTGACCACGTCGAAACGTAGGTAAAGGCAGCTACCCACAACACATTTGGCGCAACCGGGTTGAACTTTCGCTGCACCAGATCCTCCGCGCGACGACCTTGTGGATCGGCGATGGTGGTCCGCTTCTTCTTGCCTCGACGGGCACCTTCGAGGCCGAGAACACCCATCAACCGTTCGACCGTGCACCGCGCCACGTCGATGCCCACTCGACGCATCTCCAGCCACACCTTGCGTGCGCCGTAGACCGAATAATTCTCGGCATGCACACGGCTGACCTCGATCTTCAGTTCTTCGTCGCGCACGGCCCGCCGCGAAGCGGAACGGTTGCGGGCCTCGTAGTAGGTGGACGGCGCAATTGAACAGCCGTGCTCGCTGAGCACCCTGCACATCGGCTCGACGCCGTACTCGCTTTTGTATCGGTTGATGTAGTCGATGATCACTTGTTGTTGCGGTCGAGCTCCGCTGCGAAGAAAACCGATGCCGACTTCAGAATCTCGTTGGCACGCTTGAGTTCCCGATTCTCAGCGCGAAGCTTGCGCATCTCAGCTGCCATTTCGCTCGTCACACCAGGCCGCTCGCCGGCGTCGGTCTGTGCTCTCCGGATCCAGTTGAGCAACGTTTGCGCTGTTCCGATACCGAGTTTGTCGGCCACCGATTCGACCGCAGCCCACTCCGACGGATATTCGTGCTGGACCTCGGCGACCATCCGCACCGCACGCTCACGCAACTCGGGCGGGTACCTCTTGTTCGTTCCTGACGACATGACTCCATCTTTCCCAAAGAATGAAGTCCCCGGAAACTCCGGTCCGATTCACTGTGCCTCCGATATCAAGATCAAGTCGATCACCATCACGGATGCGGAACGGTCCGGTCGAGGTGACTGTCGGCGACCGAGGGTCTCTTGTTTTCGGTGCAGGTCCGGACGGAGAAGAATCGGTGTGCCGGGAAGGCCCGTGGCTCGACCCGTTCGCCGACGTCGGTCCTGATGCCGCCGAGTGGAGGCGAGAGTCCGCCGATCGGTATGGATGTGACTGATAGTGCAGAGTTGCCGGCACCTGCGGACGGTCGTACGCCGGAGGAGATTGTCGCCGATGCGGGCCCGCGGGGGCAGGACTATTTGCGCGCACTACGTGTGCGTGGGGTGCCTGCGTTCGGGATGGACAGTGTTGAAATCAGTTTCGTGAACGGGACGTGTGGTGCGTTGGGTTCGGGGATGCCGCGAACTGAGGTTCTGAACGAATTCGACAGTGTGGGTCAGACTCTCGCTACCGGTGTTGGCCTCGAACCCGGTCAGATCGCCGAGGCGTATGTCTCGGCGGCCGAACAAACGTACTGCTGAGGCTTCGAAACCAGAGGCGCGAGAACGAACCGTGTGTCGGAGCGCGGATCGACCTGTCACCACTGGCCCTTAGTGTTGCGCTTGTCCGAGTCCGGTTGGCGGGGATGTCTCAGGCTTGACGAGGTTCTCCCTCAGCCGGTAGTTCCTGACGCGGCATCTAGGTGCAAACTGCGCGCGAGATCATCGCGGCAATGTCTGGGTCGTCTTTCGGGAGTGCGGAGATGGTTATCGTGAACGCACGATTCTGAGTTGCTCCGGACATCGTCTGGTACCCGCGGATCACGCCGCTGTGCCCGATGTAGGTGACTCCACACGAGAGTTCGGTGGCTACGACACCCATCCCGAAGCCGAGCCCCCCGGCTTCGGTGGTGGCGACTTGGGGGGAGGTCATCTCGGCAAGTTCTTTGGAGGGCACCACGTGTCCGTCGAGCAGAGCGCGCCAGAACGCGTTGAGATCTTTGCCGGTGGAGATCATCGCGCCCGCGGACCATGGGACGGACGGTTCGATGCGTGTGACATCGGTGAGGCCATTGCCGAGGTCCTGGTAGCCGCTCAGGTGGTCGCCTTTGATGTCTCGCTCAGCAGTTGGGGGCAGATATGTATCGTAGAGACTGAGGGGGTCGAGTATCCGCGACTGAAGTTCGTCGGCGTAGCTCCGTTCGGTCACGGCTTCGACGAGCATCCCGAGAACGATGTAGTTGGTGTTGGTGTAAACGAACGACGTTCCTGGCTCGAACTGCGCTGGTTTGCCGAGGGCGAGGGCGATGGCCTCCGATGGCGTCAGTGTTCGGCCCTCGTTTGCGGCAGCCCATTCGTCGGCGCCGGGTTCGCCTGCGTATTCGGGAAGTCCGCTGCGGTGTTGCAGTAGTTGCCGCACGGTGATTGTGTCCCCATAGATTTCGCTGCGGAGGAGTCCGGGGAGGTACCGCTCGATCGGTGCGTCGAGGTCGATCTTGCCTTCGGCAACGAGCTGCAGAACGAGGGAAGCAGTAAATGTCTTTGTCACGCTGCCGATCCGGACACGATCATTGTCGCCGATGAGTCTGCCGTCGTTTCGGTTGGACACTCCGCTGGTCGTGACGGTGGTGGCGTTGCTGTCGTCGAGTGTCGCGATCGCACCGACCACACCCGAACTGGTGAGGGCGTTGAGGACCGATTGGAGCTCTGAGGGCGGCGGCGGAGAGGCGGAGCAGCTGGCCACTGCCAGTATTGTTGCGACCATGAGGGTGGTGGCTAGCCTGTTTAAGTGCATGAATCGAAATTAGGGAACATTTGTTTGGGTGAGATCCAGGAAACCCCGGATCATTTCCCTGATTTTTCGCGCCCGCTTGCAGGGGTTGCGATCTGTTAGGTGGGCGGCGGTCGGCGGATTCGGTTGGCGATGTGGTGGAGTCGAACGCTTTGCGCGGGTTATTTGCGGGTGCGCTAACGCCGCGGATGGCATTGGCAAGTTGCGTCCGATCTGTTCTCTGCCGTGAGAATATGCTTCTCGGAGGCCCCGAGAAACATGATTGGGGTCGGTTCGGCTGCTGTCCTCGCTGCCCGTGTACGTGAGACGGTCGGAACGGATTCGACTACAACAGTAGGGATTCCGCTGACGAGCGTGAGGTGTAGTTCGGCCTCGCGGATGGTCATTGCACGCGGTTTTGGACGGTCAATCAGGACGAGTCGACATCGGAGCGAATGAACACCGAAGTGCCCAAGCATGTCCGACGCCTGGGCACTGTCGAACTTGTTACCCGTCAGCCGGGGTGGGCTCAGGGTTTTCCTGGATGAATCGCAGATTGCGAACCCGTACGCTATCGCCATGGACTTGATGGTCTGGATCGTCACGACGCCATTTCTTGCAGCAGCACTCGCGGGCGTGATGCGACGAACATTGGGGACGAGAGTCGGATGGCCGCGAACCCTTGCAGTCGCGGTGATAGCGCTCTCGGTGGGAGTCCCACTGTCGGGATATGTTGCAACACTTGCAGGAATTGCCAGCCAAGACGATCAACTTCTGGTGAGCGTAGGAACAGCGCTCATATTCTTCGGAGTTGTCGCGCTCTGGGTGTTCGCAGCATGCCTGGCCGCATTGGTTTTCCTCGAAGTCGTCGTTCCTACGGGATCCCTACCGGGTCCGTCGGAAGCCTTGCGGCGCAGTCGAAAATCGTGGCGCCGAA
>NZ_JAJNCL010000020.1 GCF_021025955.1 Rhodococcus qingshengii
AGATGTACGCGCCCTCACCGCGAGAGACGACAAACGCGCCGTTCTTCTCCACAGCACCCATGTCCGCGAACCCGTGCCACAATGCCGAAGCCATCGTCGTTCTCTCCCAACTGGATACGTCCGAAATAGAAAAGTCAGTTCACGCGGAGTGCGGGCGGAAGTACCCGCTCGACCCACTTGGTTGCCTGCTCGAACGCGTAGGCGAGTTGGAGAACGTCCAAGTCGGCGCCGTGCCGACCGATGATCTGGATACCCATGGGAAGCGAACGATCATCGAAGCCGACCGGCATCCCCGCAACCGGAACCCCGGCCATCGTCCAGGGAACAACCGTCTCCATCCACCGGTGATACGTGTCCATCGACCGGCCGTCGACGACCTCGGGCCAGTGAGTGTTCTTGTCGAAAGCAAACACCTGGGCACTGGGCGCGAGAATGTAGTCGTAGGTTTCGAACATCTTGGTAATGGCCGAAAGCCAGCCGTTGCGAGCCTCCGCGGCCTTGGTCACGTCGAGTGCCGAGAGTGTGACCGCGTGCTCGAGTTCCCACAACAGTTCGGGCTTCATCAACTCGCGCATGCTCGGATCGTTGTACTGATCGATCAAGCCGAGCTGTGCCCACCAACGCCATCGCAAGAACAGTTGCCAGATGTCCTCGGGTTTGAAATCGGGAAGTGCTGCGTCGACGTGGCACCCCAACTGTTCGAAGACCTCGAACGAGGATTCGCACAACTCGAGAACTCCAGGTTCGGTTGCCAGGTAACCGTTCCAGTCACCGACCCATGCAATCCGACAGCCCTTCAGGTCACGGGCGAGGCTTTCGGTGAATACAGCGGGGTCCTCGCGAATCCCCAACGGTGCATAGGCATCCGGCCCCGCCATCGTGGAGAGCAGGTGAGCCACGTCGGTGACGGTTCGGCCCATCGGGCCCACAACAGCGCCCTGCGCTATGAATCCCGTCTCCGGCACGCGGCCCCAGGAAGGTCGAAATCCCACAACGTTGTTGAACGCCGAGGGGTTTCGGAGCGAGCCCATGTAATCACTTCCGTCGGCCAACGGAAGCATTCGGAGCGCCAATGACGCTGCGGCTCCTCCGCTGCTACCGCCAGCGGTGCGCGAAGTGTCGTACGGCGACACCGTCGTTCCCCACACCGGGTTGTACGTCTGGGAGCCGAGCCCGAACTCCGGCGTATTGGTCTTGCCGATCACGATGGCGCCGGCAGACTTGATCCGCCTGACGAACAGTTCATCCTCTTCGGCGATTCGATCCGCGAACATCGGCGACCCGGACGTGAACGGCAGACCCTTTGCTGCCGAAAGATCCTTCACTGCATGCGGAAACCCGTGCATCCAACCAAGATAGTGCCCATCCGCCAACTGAGAATCGCGCTCGCGCGCCTCTGCCGTCAACGCTTCCCGATCCCGCAGCGCTACTATCGCGTTCACGGCCGGGTTTTGCACTTCGATCTGGTCGAGGAAGCTGTCCATCACCTCGACACATGACACTTCACGCCGGCGTATCAGACCACTGAGCGTCACCGCATCGGCCATGACGAGATCGCCACTCTCAGCCACACCGGAATCGCTCTCGTCGACAGGGTCAGCAGCATGAACCATCGTGAATCCTTTCAAGCAGTGAAGTGGGGTGCGCCGGGAAATACACCGGACGGACTCACCGCCACCGGCAACCGATTCGAGTGACGAATTGCCGGTGGCGGCGCGACTGTCGAAGTTTCCAGCGAGGTTCTTACCGGCTACTGACCGAGATCGACGATGGCAGCGACAGGGCCGCCGCCTTCGGGACCCTGGTGCGCTGCCGACACCGAAACGAACACTGCCGGATCACCGGTGACAGCTGCCGTGACTCCGCCGACACACGACTTGATCTGGCGGTGCCAGTGCACGTCAGAGTCGTCGAGCATCGCATTGCGACGGCCGCGGACCGTTCCGTCCTGGCTAGCCTCGCACTTCAAGAACACGTTGACGAGTTGACCGTCGAGGTCGCTCGAGTGCGGTCGCTCCGGAAGCTCGAGGCCGGCGTCACGGATCGCCGCCCAGATGCCGTCCTGATCGAGCGGATCCTTCATCACGCTGTGCCCGATCCGGTAGCGTCCGCCGACGCCACGTGCGTTACCGACCACGACGATCTGAGCGCGGTCCAACTCGACACCGGACGAGCAGGATGCAACAGAGGAGAAGAGTTCGCGGCTGTGCATGACATCCTCGTCGGTCGGCATGTCGATTTCGCCGAGTGCAACCGCGATCCCGAGGGCCGTACCGCCGTTGGACAGGTCCATCGACTCATGAGTCTGTTCGGTCCACACCGTCTTGCCGCGGCTCTTGGCGTCACGGATGGTGTGGATTGTCAGCAACGGAGTCTTGGTCTGTACGTAGTGCACGTCGGCAGGATCGGTGATGCCAGCATTGGCCATCGCATCTTTGACTGCCGCAGCTACTTTGGTGATCATCGCCGTACGGCCGATGTCCTCGGGCAGCAATTGCTCACTCATGGCGACGCCCACGGTCAGTCGCGGCTCGTCGGTCTTGGTGACCTTGTCTGCCGGTACCGTCGCGAAGATCGTCGCGTGCGGGCTGATCACGCCGTCCGTACCACCTGACCAGACGATCGGTACCTGCGCCACCTCTTCGAGGCTGCGATTGCCCTTGGCGGAGAGAACCTCTCGAAACGCTCGGTCCGCGATGATGCGCGTGTAGTCGTTGACGCCGCCGTTACCCTCGGTTTTGCCGATGACTGCAATGACGCGGTCGGCCTCGAGGACACCGTCGTCGATCAGCTTGGCGAGCTCACTGGCGTCGGAGACGCTGTGGAGCGGAACCTTACGGACCTCGATTGCTTCGGGCATTGGCATCTCCTTGTATAGGGAATCGTGGAGGCAAAATTGGGCCTTGACAGCTCCCGGCGCCCAGTCCAGCCGAGCGGTTCGGAACTGCCATGCCGACCACGCTATGACGACTCGAACCCTTCGGCATCGTCAATACTTGCCCAAACGAAAACCGTGATTGGTTATTTCGCCTCCGAATTCACCGGTTGTGCGCCGCCCCATCGGTTCTCACTTACGATTCGACCATGGACACCACTGTTGTCGACCATCCGCTGGCGGCATCTCTGCTCACGACCATGCGCGACGCTCGCAGCGACAACGCAACATTTCGGTCCGCCCTACGCAGACTGACGCACATGTTGGTCTACGAGGCCACGCGCGGCGCAGAAGTGGAACAGTTCGACATCGAGACGCCAGTTGCTCCGACGCAGGGAGTGCGACTGGCGAATCCACCGCTCCTGGTACCGGTCCTGCGAGCCGGCCTCGGGATGGTCGAACAAGCGAGCGCCCTCATTCCGCAGGCAGGAGTCGGTTTCGTGGGAATGGCGCGAGACGAGAAGACACACCAGCCGGTTCCGTATCTGGAGTCCCTGCCTGCTGATTTGTCGGGCACCCCCGTCTACGTCCTCGATCCGATGTTGGCAACCGGCGGATCCATCATCCGCACAATCGATCTGCTCATTGCACGCGGAGCAACCGACGTGACTGCAATTTGCGTCGTCGTGGCTCCGGAAGGGATCGAAGCATTGAAGAACTCCGGACATCCGGTCCGGCTCCTCACCGCGAGCATCGACGACGGTCTGAACGAAAATGCGTTCCTGGTACCTGGACTCGGAGACGCCGGCGATCGCCAATTCGGACCAAGATAGTCGGCAGACATACGGAGACCACTCATTCCGGGAGGATATTTTCGTCAACTGTTGACAATGTTCACTGTGCGATCGAGCGTAGTCTCGCGACATGGATAGATCTGCCAAATATTCGAGCGAAGAGCTTCAACATTTGCCAGAAGGTGGCGACTACAGACTGACGGTTCGGGATGTCCTCGAGCTGCCCAGTCTGCGTGGAGCCGAAGTCCTTGCCGGGCGCGGGGCCTTGCGGCACCTCGTCCAGTCGGTGAACGTGATGGAAGTTCCGGACATCCTGGCTTGGGTGAAGCCCAACGAGTTGTTGGTGACAACCGGGTTCCCGCTGCGCTACGGGCGAACCGGAGAGCTTCTCGACGACACAGATCTCAGTGACCTCGTCGACGGTCTTGCACGTCGAGGAGTCGCGGCACTTGCCGTGAAAACCGGCCGCTATCTCGACGAACTGCCGGAAGCCATGCTGCACATGGCAGAGCAGCGAGGCCTGCCGCTATTGGTTCTTCCCGTCACCGCAGGATTCGACGAGGTGATCTCGGAGGTCTTCACCAAGTTGGTGGCAAAGCAGTCCGCGGCACTCGACATCGCCGATCGACTTCACCGCTCGTTGACGTCGATCGTCTTGGAAGGAGGCGATCTACCTCAGATTGCCGCAGAATTCGCCGCGCTTTTCGACGTCAGCGTTCTGATCTGTTCGCCGGACGGAAGGGTATTGACCGAGGCCGGGGATTCAGCCGCGCTGAACGCGCTTCCGTTGTTCGAGAGCACCGGTCGGTTCCTGACCGAGCGGGTTGCTGTCGGTTTACAGAACGCGCCCAAGGAATTTCCCGGCCAGTTGGCGCTCACCCGAGTGGTGGCCGGCGGCACAGACCACGGCCGAATGGTGGCGTACGCCGGTACCCACGAACTCGGCGCAGTTGTCGTACAAGCGTTGGAGCGAGCGGCCACCGTTGCTGCTCTGGCCGTCACCAAGCAGTTGGCAGTTGCGGCAGTGGAATCCAAATTTCGCGGCGACTTTCTCCGCGACGCACTGATAGGCGAAGCCGGCTCGCCGGCGGAAGTGAGCGCGCACTTCACCCAATTGGGGTGGGACGTTACTCGCCCCCTTGCCGTTGTGGTTGCAGAACTCGACGTCGACCACCCGGAATCCCATCACGCGAATTCCACTCGCACGGACCAAGATCGACTCAGCGACGGCTGGCAACAAGTGGTACGCACCCACGAGCGGACGGCACCGTCCGTCGGGTTTCGACACGAGGTGGTCACGCTTTTCCCGACCAGCACCGACCGTGCGGTTCGGGACATCGAAGGGTTGGTGCGCAAGGTTGCCGGAGACCGCACCAGCGGCCGCCGATCCTTCAGCACGGGAGTGAGCCGGGTGATCTACTCCCTGGCCGATCTGCCTGCTGCCTACGACCAAGCCTGTACAGCCGTGGTCGTCGGCCGACGTATCAACGGGCCGGGCCAGATAGCGCACTTCGACGAACTCGGCGTACACCGACTCCTCTCGCTCCAGACGGACAAGAGCGAACTGCGTTCGTTCACCGATGATGTTCTGAAGTCACTGTCGGCAGACAACGCCGAAGCCGCGGACTTGCGTCTGACACTCCAGACGTTGCTCGACTGCAATTGCAATGTCGCCGAGGCGTCCCGGGCACTGCATATGCACTACAACACTTTGCGATACAGAATCGGAAAGCTGGAGAGCGTCGTCGGATCGTTCACCGACGACCCCGTCCTTCGATTGAACGTCTCACTCGCCCTTCAAGTCATGAAGATGCACGAAATGTCATGATTTCGCACGACATGAGCTGACAGAACGTCCCGATAACGGTTCGATACAACCGCAATCGCGCCGCGCGGTGGGCGTTCGTCACTTCTTACCCACCACTGACACCCGTCGTCGGCAAGGTTACCCATGTGCCGTTGACCGGTGCGCGCTTACCGTTCGAAAGACGGGCCGCACATACCTCCTTCAGTGGCCCTGGCCGGTTTCTCGGTCCAGCGGACCGGAGTCGACCGAACTACGGAGGCCTCAACCACCAACTGGCTCAGCCAATTACACCAGAACACGGCGGTGCGACATGAACTCGACTTCGAAGCCTCACAACACAAGTGCTCGTAGTGGTCCGTTACACGACGTGATTGTCGTCGACCTCACGCGCGCACTCGCGGGTCCTCACGCGGCAATGATGCTCGGCGATCTGGGTGCCGACGTGATCAAGGTCGAATCACCTCACGGTGGCGACGACACCCGTGGGTGGGGGCCGCCTTTTGTGGAACCACCGTTGGAACCGCCTAACACGCAACGGGAATCGACGTATTTCCTGTCCACGAACCGAAACAAGAAATCGATCACGCTCGATCTGAAATCCGACAGTGGGCGCGCGACCCTCGAAGATCTCGTCTGCCGCGCCGACGTTCTCATGGAGAACTTCCGCACCGGAGTGCTCGATCGACTCGGATTCTCCACCGAGCGGCTAGCCGAACTGAATCCTCGACTGATCGTCCTGTCCATCAGCGGTTTCGGCCACGACGGCCCGGAAGGCGGTCGCGCCGGCTACGACCAGATCGCCCAGGGGGAAGCCGGACTCATGTCGCTGACCGGCTCGAGTCCGGACGACGTCCAAAGGGTCGGAGTTCCGATCGCCGATCTTCTCGCCGGAATGTACGGCGCCTTCGGTGTCGTCGCAGCTTTGAAGGAACGCGAACAGACGGGGAGAGGCCGTGTCGTTCGAACGTCGCTCTTGGCCAGCGTGGTCGGTGTTCATGCGTTTCAAGGAACAAAGTGGACCGTCGCCGGCGAGGTAGGAACAGCGCAAGGCAACCACCATCCCTCGATCGCACCGTACGGACTCTTTCGTACCGGCGATGGCGCAGTACAGATCTCGGTCGGCAGCGAGAGCCTGTGGAGAAGATTCTGCGAAGGATTCGACCTCGATCCCGACGCCCCGGGTATGGCAACAAACGCCGAACGCGTCGAGAATCATTTCCAGGTAGTCGAATTGATCGAACGTACCTTCAAGCCGTACTCGCGTGACGAGCTTCTGACCGAACTCGACCGCATCGGAGTACCGGCAGGACGGGTTCGGACGATCTCCGAAGTGTACGAATGGGAGCAGACCCGATCACAGGGATTGCTCGTCGATGTCGACCACAGCACGCTCGGCAACATCACTCTGCCCGGTCCGCCGCTGCGATTCTTCGATCCGGACGGAACCGAAGTGACGGAGACCCGCCACACTGCACCTCCGGTTCTCGGTGAAGACACTGACGAAGTCATGTCATGGCTACAAGGATTCACCCGATGAACCGCCTGACGGCTCGCGACTTGCTCGACCTGGTGATCGATGCCGGCACCTGGGAGTCGTGGGATACCCCTCCGATCCCCGTCGCGACCGACTCCGATTACGCGGAAGCACTTCTGCGGGCCCAGGAGAAGACCGGGCTCGACGAGTCCGTCCTGACGGGCAGCGCCTCCGTCCGAGGCCGCCGTGTGGCAATCATCGTCTGCGAGTTCGGTTTTCTCGGCGGATCGATCGGCGTGGCAGCTGGCGAACGCCTTGTCGTCGCCATCCGTCGAGCGACGCAAGAGCAGCTGCCCCTTCTTGCGCTTCCCACGTCCGGGGGAACACGCATGCAGGAGGGGACAACGGCGTTTTTGCAGATGGTCAAGATCACCGCGGCGCTCATCAAGCACAAAGAAGCGCACCTACCCTACATCGTCTATCTCCGAAACCCCACCACCGGAGGCGTATTCGCGTCCTGGGGATCACTCGGTCACGTGACGATCGCGGAACCGGGAGCCCTCGTCGGATTCCTCGGCCCCCGAGTGTTCGAGGCCTTGTACAACTCACCTTTCCCTGACGGTGTCCAGACAGCCGAAAACCTTCACGAGCACGGACTCATCGATGCAGTGAGGCCGCCAGACCAGCTCGCCGAAATCGTCGAACGCGCATTGCGCATCATCACCGGGGCGCGTCGTGGGTACTCACTGCCAAGTGACCCGTGCGCGTACGACTGCCCACCCGATACGTCGGCGTGGGAATCCGTCGTCGCATCCCGGCGCGAAGATCGACCGGGGATCCGGGAAGTGCTGCTCAATTCCGCTTCGGACATGCTCCCGCTCAACGGAACCGGCCAAGGCGAGAATGATCCCGGCATCATGCTCGCACTCGTCCGCTTCGGCGACATGCCCTGTGTCCTTCTCGGACAGGACCGACGCGGACAGACTCCTCACTCCCCACTCGGCCCCGGCGCTCTCCGGGAAGCTCGGCGAGGAATGCGGCTGGCCGCAGAACTCGACCTGCCGTTGGTGACGATCATCGACACGGCAGGCGCGGCACTGTCGAAGGAAGCCGAAGAAGGCGGACTGGCCGGCGAGATCGCTCGGTGCATAGCCGACATGATTTCACTCGAGGTCCCCACCATTTCCCTCCTGCTCGGGCAGGGCACCGGCGGCGGTGCCCTGGCACTGATTCCGGCCGATCGAGTGCTGGCGGCCCGCCACGGTTGGCTGTCGCCCTTACCTCCCGAAGGTGCGAGCGCAATCATGTTCCACGACATCACGCACGCGCCGGACATGGCTGCCAGTCAAGGGATTAGGTCCTTCGATCTGCTCGCGGGCGGCATCGTCGATCGGGTCATCCCCGAATTTCCCGATGCGGCGGACGAATCCGCCGCATTCTGCACCCGTATCGGAGCGGTCCTGCACCACGAGCTGAGCGTGCTCACCGCTACCGATGCGACTGAACGGCTCATCACCCGCACCGAACGAATCAACCGTATCGGCCTGGTCGAAGCCAGTACCTCCGTCTGATCGGTCAATACCCAGAACACCGAAAAGGCCGGACATCCTCCACGGAGGATGTCCGGCCTTCGGCGTGAGCACACATTTAGCTCTACATCACGTGAGCTGTGGGGCAGGTTCCTCCCGATCGCCGCCGGGAGCCTTCGAGACCGGCTTGTTCGGTTCCGGATTCTTCGCATTCAGTTCAGGATTCTTCGAACCTATGAACTGGCACAGGTGGTACATCCCGATCACGACGATGGTGCCGAGCGCGATGCCGCTGAGTGAGAACGTGTCACTGAACTTCAGAGCCGTGTCGCCGATACCGATGATGAGGCCGGCCGCGATCGGCATGAGGTTGAGCGGATTACCGAAGTCGACACCGTTCTCCTTCCAGATCTTGGCGCCGAGAAGGCCGATCATGCCGTAGAGCACCACGGTGATTCCGCCGAGAACGCCGCCGGGCGTCGCCGAGATGACGGCACCGAACTTGGGGGAGAAGCCGAGCATCATGGCGACGATGCCGGCAACCGCGTAGGCGGCGGTGGAGTACACACGGGTCGCTGCCATGACACCGATGTTCTCGGCGTACGTCGTGGTGGGCGAGCCGCCGACGCTGCTGGCGATAGCGGTGGCAAAACCGTCGCCGGCAAGCGCACGTCCCATGTACGGGTCGAGGTCGTCCCCGGTCATCTCGGCCACGGCCTTGACGTGGCCCGCATTCTCCGCGATCAACGCGATGACACCCGGAAGGACCAGGATGATGAACGTGAGGCTGAACGACGGGGCGTGGATGCCGACGATTCCGTTGGCTTCGTCCGAGAACGGGGGCAGTCCGAACCACGACGCCGAGTGCACCGAATCCCAGTTGACGCGGAAATGCTCGGTGATTTCACCGGTGCCTGCGTCGTACGAGGTGATCGTGCCCGAGACGCGGTCGAGGATCCAGGAGAGGGCGTAGCCGAAGATCAGCGCGAGGAAGATGGCGATGCGAGCCATGAAGCCGCGTAGCGCGATACTCATGACGATCAGGGCCACCATGACGATCAGGGCCACCCACTGGTCCTGCGGCCAGTACAGCCCCGCGACGACGGGTGCCAAGTTGAATCCGATCAGCATCACCACCGCGCCGGTCACCACTGGCGGAAGAACCTTGAACACGACCCGGCCGCCGAGGAAGTGGATCGCGATACCGATGGCCGCCAGGACGAGTCCGGACACCAGGATCGCGCCGGTCACCTCTGCGGACGTTCCGCCTTGGGCACGAATGGCGGCGATACCACCGACAAAGGCCGCCGACGTTCCGAGGTAGCTGGGAATGCGTCCCTTGACCACCAGCAGGAAGAAGAGGGTACAGAAACCCGACATCATCACGGCAAGTTGAGGATTGAGGCCCATGATGATCGGGAACACGAACGTCGCGCCGAACATCGACACCACGTGCTGGCTGCCCAGCCCGATGGTTCTTCCCCAGCTGAGCCGCTCGCCGGGAGCGACCACTTCACCCGGTTTGATGTTCTTTCCATCTCCGTGCAACGTCCAAATCGGCATGATGGGACCTTTCGTGCAGAGGAAGGTGTCCGAACGCTGAGTGTGCTCCAGCTCACAAAACACCGTGACTGGAGTGAAACGCTATTACAGCGCGGGGGTATCGACGTGATGACAATCTGCCAGAACCCACCGACCCGGATTGGCAATATTAGTGATTGATGCCGCGCATCGCGGTTATCTTCAGTGCTAGAGACAGATCGAGTCGGAGTTCGGGTTGCGCCGTGAAGGGTCCCAGCATTTTCTCCAGCTTAACGACCCTGTAACGCAGTGTGTTGTAATGGAAGTGGAGCTTGCGCGCCGTCTCGGCAATGTTGATGTTGGTCGCGAGCAGGACTTCCAATGTCTTGCGCATGTCCTGCGCCTCGGCAGTTTCCTCCGTCAATTCCCGCAGCGTCTCGCGGGCGAACGTCTCCAACTCGTTTTCGTCCTCGACCAGACTGAGCAGTCTGTACACGCCCAGATCGTCGAACTGAGTCACCGTCCACGGACCGGAAATCCGCCGGCCGACGGTCAGTGCGGTGCGCGCCTGACTGTAGAGCGCAGGGACGGCGTCGATCGCAGCCGTCGGCCGGGACACCCCGACACTGAACGGCCTTCTCCCGCCACCACCTTCACCACGAACGACCGTGACGAGGTCCCGCACCAATGCCATCGTGTCGGTGCCGACGCCCATCACGATCACCGTCTCGCCCGTCAGCGCGGTCACCGCCGCACCGGGATCACGGTGAGCGATCGCGCCGGAGAACGCCATCGCCTGACGATCGACGACGGGCAGCCGAGCGGGCGCCGCGGAGGTCGGTTCGTCCACCGGATCCGGCTCGATCGAAACGATCACCAGCGGGCGATCGAAGTCCCACCCGAACGTCTTGGCGTGGGAGACAACGTGATCGTGGTCCCCGGCCCGGCCGAGGAGCAGATCGTGAACGAAGTTGGCGCGATGGCGTTCCTCCACCGACGCCACGGCCTGTTCGCGGGTGATGACCAAGGCGCACACCGAAGCGGCACGCTCGACCAGGTACTGGTCGTAACTCGTCATCACGCGCTCACCGGTGAACAACGCGAGACGCCCGTGGTCGATGTGATTGGCGGAAATCGCGGACACCGCGATGAATTGACCGTCGAACTCGTGCAGACCCAACCCGCCCTCGACGGTGTCGGTCCGCAGACGACCGGTGGAATCGACAGCCGGGCAGGCTGACAGATGCTTGCGCTCCGCGGCGTCCCCGGCGCGGCAGATCTCGCGTCCGTCCGAGGTGGTGACCAGAGCCGCACCCTTCATCTCCCGCGCGATGACTTCGGTCAACTGCGGGAGTCCGCCGCCGCCCATCACGACGTCGACCAGTAGCCGCCGCAACCGCTCGGCCCCGAACATGGCGTCGATCTGCGCCGACTCCGTCTGCTCACGGTCCCGCGCCGCGGGGTGATCGCATGCGCCGTGAAAGACCAGAAGCGGAAAGTCGGCGCTGTCGGCTGCGTCGACCAGTTCCGGTGCGAGAGTGTCCCCGTCGGCGCTGAACTGGACGGCGAGGGCCGCAACTCCGCGCGTCGACAACCGTCCGACAAATGCTTTGAAGGGTTCGGTGACCCGGGCGAGGGTTTCCGGGGTGGTGATCAGCAACTGCCCGCGTCGTAGCCACGGCCCGATGTCCGGAACCGCCATGAATCCCACCCGGGCAACCGTCGGGTCCTCGCAGCCGCCGGCAACCTTTCGAACACCAGGAAGGAGCGGGGTTCGAAGCAGTTCGGAGAGAACAGCATTCACCTCGGATGCCGGTACGGCCGGGTTTGCCACTTGGCAGGCACCTCGATTTCATTCGGATCACGGAAGATGGTTCACGAAAGAAACGATCCTATCCCCACCGAACACAAGATGTCCGAATTCAGAGCAGTCGACTCAGGCCGTTCGATGCAGGGCGGTCGGATTCTCCTGAGGTGGCGGGTGGATCGGCCCCTGCAGATCCCGCAGTTCCAAACCGGACGCATTGCGCAGGGTCTTGGTCATTTCGGCGAGGATCGACACTGCAGTTTCCTCCGGCGTCCTGGCACCGAGATCCAACCCGATCGGTGAGTGCAGACGCCCCAACTCGGCGTCGGTGACGCCTCGCTCCTTCAACAGCGCCACGCGACGCTCGTGCGTCGCACGACTTCCCATCGCACCCACGTACGCAGCCGGCGAACGCAGCGCGATCTCGAGCAACGGGATGTCGAACTTCTCGTCGTGGGTGAGCACGGCCAGGACGGTTTTGTTGTCGATCGGTGCGGTTTCGAGGAACTTGTGTGGCCACATGACGACCAGATCATGGGCGTCGGGGAAACGCGCCCGTGTCGCGAAGACCGGCCGTGCGTCCACGACGGTCACGCGGTAACCCGCAAAGGCGCCCAACGTACACATCGAGGCAGCGAAGTCGATGGCTCCGAAGACGTACATCCGCGGTAGTGGCGCGAAGATCTCGACCAGCAGGTCGTGCTGCGAATCGATGAGAGTTCCCGCGGGTGCGACAAATGCTACGGACTCACCGGTCGCCATCGTGCGCAGCAGGATGGCGACCTCGTCCTCCGTGGCATCCAGATCCCCGCTGCGTCGGCCGTGTTCGACGACGAGGTGCCGTGCAGGTGCTCCCGGACGCACTTCGGTGACCACGACGACAGGCGTATCAACCTCGATTCGCTCACAGACCTGACCGAACTCGGTGAAATCGGCTCCGACCGCCTGGACAAACACTTCGATGGTTCCGCCGCAGGTCAGACCTACTCCGATGGCGTCGTCATCGGAGACGCTGAAGACCTCGACGCGGCTGGTGCCGTCAGCGAGAACCTCCTGGGCGATCTCGTACAACGCACTCTCGATGCACCCGCCCGAGACGCTGCCGACCACCTCACCGGAGCGTGAGACGGCCATCGAAGCACCTGGCATGCGTGGTGAGGATCGCCAGGTACGGACAACCGTCGCCAGTGCAAAATCCTCGCCACGGGCGTGCCACTGCGCCAGCTGAGTGGAAATGTCGCGCATCGTCTCGCCTCCCGCTTGCATCGCCGTCCGTAGAGAGTTCACGGTATCGGCCCACCGCAATCCTGCCTGTCACACAATGCGCCTAAATCCGAGCCCTGCAGTTGTGCAATGTCGCCGTCGCATCACCTTGCGCTCTCGACCAGTGTTGTCACCGAGCCCAGCCGAAAGCAGGCCTGACCTTCATTCTTCCCCTCTCCGACGATCACTGCAGCGGTAATTCACGCAGATGGTGCGACCGGATCGAGTGGGCGACGTTGCACACCACAGAACCGAGGTTTCTCCCATGGACCAATTGCTCAGCGGTATCAAAGTTCTCGACCTCACCCGCGCTCTCGCGGGGCCTCTGTGCACGTCACTACTCTCCGACTTCGGCGCCGACGTGGTCAAGGTCGAAACCCGTGGCTCCGGCGACAGTTCGCGTCAGTGGCCGCCGTTCGACGGCGATCGAAGCCTCTACTTCGCTTCCGTGAACCGCGGCAAACGGTCGATCGCCATCGACATGCGCAGTGACCGCGGGCGGAAACTGCTTCGCAGCCTGGCACTCGACGCAGACGTGCTGGTCGAGAACTTCCGTCCGGGAGTGCTGGCCGACATGGGGCTCGATCCTGATTCCCTCGAGCAGGAGAATCCGGGGCTCGTCGTGATGAGCATCAGTGGTTTCGGCCCGGTGGGCCCGGACCAGTTCGCGCCCGGACTCGACCAGGTGGCCCAGGGGATGTCCGGGCTGATGTCGGTGACCGGCGCCGGGGATCAGACTCCGATGAGGGTCGGTATCCCCATCATCGACACCGTCTCGGGCATCTATGCGGCGTTGGGGATCACGGCGGCGCTGGCCTCTCGCGGTCGCGACGGTCGAGGACACCGCGTGCAGACCTCGCTGCTGGAATCCGCGATCTCGATCATGACCTTCCAGGCGCAGGACTACCTGAGCACCGGACGCGTTGCGACGCCGAACGGCAATACGCACCCGACGATCACGCCGTACGGCGCTTTCGACACCGCGGACTTCCCGATCAACATCGCCACCGGCTCGGACAAGCACTGGATCGCTCTGTGCTCGGTACTCGGTGACCCCGACCTCGCCTTTCGTGCCGAATATGCCACGGGTAAAGAACGTTTGGCGCACCGAGACCAACTGACCAAAGAACTCGAGGACCTACTGACCACCAAGGGCGCGGCGCAGTGGATCATCGAGATCCGCGGTGCCGGAATTCCCTGCGGCCCGATCCATTCGATCGATCAGGTGTTCTCCGACCCGCAGGTCGAGGCATTGCAGATGGTCGAGCAGACACACAGCGCCGACGGGACCTCGATTCCTGTTGTCCGCGGGCCGTTCTGGGTGGACGGCAAAACTCTTCCCGTCAGGACTGCACCACCCATGACCCTCGGCGGCGACGCCGACGACGTACTCGCCGACTTCGGCCTGCGTCCGGAGGAGATTGAAGACCTTCGCGCGAATTCGGTGATCTGACCGCACACTAGTATTCGGTGATCTGACCGCACACTAGTAACAGAGCAGACGCTCTGTTACTGTGCGTTCATGCCTCGGCCACGCGTCCACGACCTCGACACGCTGCTCGACGCTGCCGAAAAACTTGCCGCCACCGCCGGGCCGAGTGCTGTCACGGTCAGGGCTGTCTCCGACGCCACCGGCGTGTCCAATGGGGCGATCTATCACGCATTCGGCTCTCGCAGTGGACTGGTCGGTAGCGCGTGGCTGCGTGCAGCGCAGCGGTTTCTCGCGCTTCAGCAATCGAGAGTGGACGACGCACTCGCGGACCCGTCGCCAACTTCGGCGGTTTCCGCCGTCGTCGCAGCTGCCGAAGTTCCGGCCGCCTTCGCGCTCGACTACCCCCAATCTGCGTTGCTGCTGTTGACGATCCAGCGCGACGAACTGCTCGGCACCGACGTCCCTGCCGACATCGCCGAGCAACTCACACAACTCGACCGGTCTCTGGTCGACTTGTTCATCCGGTTGTCGACCGCGCTCTGGGGCCGCAAAGACGGCCGAGCCGTCGAGGCAATCGAGGCCTGCGTTGTCGGCCTGCCTACCGGGCTGCTCATTCATCCCGCCAAACGCGCCGACGGTTGGCGAGTCCCCGACGCCGCAGCACGCGCGCGGTTGGATGCGGCGGTTCGCGCCGTTCTGAGTTTGGATCCACCATTACCACAGTCCCGCAACAGGAAAGGCCAGTCATGACCGCAACTCTGCGCTTCGAAGACAAGATCGCCGTTCTCGATCTCGGCGAGGACGAGAATCGATTCTCGCCGGATTGGCTCGATTCCGTCGACAAGCTGCTCGATCAGGCTCTCAGCGAAGGCGCACACGCCCTGGTCACCACGGCGACGGGCAAGTTCTACTCCAACGGACTCGACCTCGACTGGCTTGGCGCGAACGGCGACAAGGCGAAGTGGTATGTGCAGCAGGTGCAGTCGCTGTTCGCTCGGATGTTGACGTTCCCGATGCCTACCGTCGCTGCGATCAACGGCCACGCCTTCGGGGCCGGCGCAATGCTCGGCATCGCGCACGATTACCGCGTCATGCGCGATGATCGCGGCTACTACTGCTTCCCGGAGGTGGACATCAACATCCCGTTCACCGAAGGAATGGCAGCTCTCATCCAAGCCAAACTCAGCCCGGCGTCGGCAATCGTCGCCATGACCACGGGGCGGCGATACGGCGGAAGTGACGCATTCGCAGCCGGTTTGGTGGACTTCACCGCATCTGTCGATGCTTTGACCGCCAAGGCCATCGAAATGGTTGCACCGATCGGCCCGAAGAACCCCGGCACACTGGGCGCCATCAAGTCGACGATGTTCGCTTCAGTGGTCGCCGCTCTGAATACCGACGGCTAGAAGCGGTGGACTGTGTTCTCGCAGAGCCGCTTCCAGATCATCGGCAACACTTTCGGCATCGCGGCCTTCGGTGCCCAGAACCACGTCGACTCCACTGAGTCTCGGCATCGAACCGGCCAGCAGTTGTGACGCTTCCACCAGATCGTCCAGCCCGGCCCAGCCGGCCGGTTCACGTTCGATGATTCTGGTGCGCAACGTATCCGGATCGGCCTCGAGGCGCGCCAGCAGGTGCCCATCGGCGCCGGTCGCGGCCAGCAGCGCACGCCCGTAGTCGTCGTCTTCGACAGTCGCCGTGAGGAAGAGGAGTTCGTACCCCGCTTCCCGGTACGACGCGCACAGCATCCCGACGTGTGCGATTGCCCGTTCGGTCCCCAGCGGCGGGTAGCACCGCTCGAGTTCGTCCACCTCGATCATCGCGTTGCTCACCCCGACCTCGCCGAGTCGATCGTGAAGCGCGGTCAGCACGGAACTCTTCCCCGCGCCCGGCGGGCCTGTCAGCAGCAGTACGAACACGTCCTCCACTATTGCAGAGCCGTGAGCATGTCCAGAACCTTGTGCCGGAGCGGGGCGGCGAGAAGGCTGGAGAGGGCAGCTTGACGAGTAATACAGCCCTGATCGGAGCACAGCGATGACCACCACGATCACCGAAATCGCGCCGGACATCTACCGACTGTCGACGTTTGTGGACGAAGCCAACCTCACGATGAACCAGTTTCTCGTCGACGGCGAGGAACCCCTGCTCTTCCACACCGGGCAGCGAGCGTTGTTCACCTCCGTTTCCGACGCACTCTCAACTCTGATCGACATCGACCGCCTGAAATGGATCACGTTCGGTCACGTCGAGGCCGATGAGTGCGGGTCCATGAACTCCTGGCTTGCGGCAGCCCCCGAAGCACAAGTGGCACACGGCGCGATGGGGTGCTTCGTTCAGGTCAACGATCTGGCCGATCGGGCGCCACTTCCCTTGCAGGACGGCGACGTACTCGAAACCGGCAGGCGCCGGGTTCGGCACATCGACACCCCGCACGTCCCACACGGTTGGGACGCTGGCCTGATGTTCGAGGAGACGACGTCCACGCTGTTCTGCGGAGATCTCTTCACCGCCTTCGGGCACCACCCCGCGACTACCGAGCACGAAATCGTCAGTCCCGCTTTGGAAGCCGAGGACTTGGGCCACGCCACCTGCCTCACCCCGGATCTCGAACCCACGATCCGTGCCCTGGCCGACCTCGAGCCGCGGATTCTGGCGACCATGCATGCACCGACGTACTACGGCGATTGCGTCACCACGCTTCACGACCTTGCCGACTCGTACGCAACACGTTTCGCAGCCGAAACCGAAAAATGGAAGTCAGACTAGAGCTTGCGCATTCGACGTGATTCGCACCGCCACGGACAGCGCAACGTGCTCGTGGAACGGCCGCGCCACCACTTGCACTCCGATCGGTAAACCGTTGCGGGAGAGCCCTATCGGAACCACGACCGACGGAAGGCCGAGCACACTGATCGCCCGGCAACTCGCGAGCGCGTCCATCCACGTGAGTTTGCGACCGCCCACCTCGAAGCTCTCCACACCGAGCGGCGGAGCGAGCACCGACGCAACCGGCAGAATCAGGACGTCGCCCATCTCGCCGAGGAAGTCGGCGATCAACACCGCGCGATCCGCCCACAGCGCTTCCACCTCGGCGGAACTCCGATCACGGCCTGCCGCAAGCATGGCGGTGATGTCCGCGTCGTAAGAGGGCACTGAACCTGCTGCGAGAGAGCGGATGTCCGCGTGGGTCTCGACCGATCGCAACGCGCCGAAAAGCGCGTTGGCCCGCGGCAGAGCCAGACCGTCGTACTCGCTCGCGTCCAGGCTGTTCGCCACCGAGCGAACCGCCGACAGGATTTTTTCGTCGACAGGCATGGTCCCCTCGCCGGGCGCCCAGCGGATGTCAAGGTGTTCGACGTCGACCGAGTCCGGCTCGGTCCACGAGAAATGCGGCTTCGACAGGACGCGCAGCGCAAGCGTCGCATCACCGAGGTTGCGGGCCAGTGGGCCGATGGTCTGGATCGTGCCGTGCATCGTCGCAGGGTTGGCGAGCACCCGTCCATCCGAAAGCACGCCGGGGTATTGCCCTTCAGGGTCGATACGGCCGAGCGTCGGGCGAACCGAAGTGAGACCGGTGCAGTGGGCGGGCCAACGCACCGAGCCACCAAAATCCGTACCGAGTCCGAGCACGCTCATTCCGGCAGCAACCGACGCGGACTCGCCGCCACTCGATCCGCCGGGGGACCGGACGACGCCGTCGGGTCGCACCGGACTGGCCGTGGTGCCGAACAGTTCGTTTCGAGTCAGCCCGCACGCGCCGAACTCCGGGGTGTTGGTCTTGCCGATCAGAATTGCGCCGGCGGCCTTGAACGCCGCAACGGCCGGGGCGTCGACGGTCGGGACGTTGTCCGCGAGAGTGCGAGAACCCGCGGTGGTACGCACGCCGGCAGTGGCGATCAGGTCCTTGACCGTGAACGGAACCCCGGCAAGAGGGCCGAGTGTCTCACCGAGAAGGCGTCGCTCGTCCTGGGCGTCGGCGGCCGCGCGAGCCTCCTCGGCGCACCCGGTGACCAGTGCGTTGAGTTCGCCATTGCATTCGTCGACCCGTGCGAGATGGTCTTCGACGACGGTCCGGGCCGACACCTGACCCGACTGCACGGCCTCGGCGATGGATCGAGCATCGCGGCCCACCCAGCTCTCACGACTCATCGCACGCCTCTCCTCGCCGGACTCCTCTGCCGAGCGTAGAGACAGCGAGTGAGCCGAGAAACGACCACAATGCACATACCGACGGCTCCGGCGATGTGAGGTTTTGCCACAACGCCTGCAGCCACGAGGGATCGGTCAGCTGCTGGTATCTACAAACCCTGCCTGATGAATGCAGCAAGCTTCTCGATCTGTTGCTCGTTTCGTTTGTAGTGCCTCCACTGGCCGATTCGTGTGGTGGTCACCAGATCCGCAGCCTGGAGTGCGGCCATGTATTGAGACGCAGTCGATTGCGATACCTTCGCCCTCGCCTGAATGTGTTTGAGGCACACTCCGACCTCCTCGGCAGGCTCGAGCTGAGGGGGAAAGCTTCCCGGGTCTTTCAACCACTGCAGGATTTGCACACGCATCGGGTTGGCCAGCGCCTTGAACGCCGTTTCCCACTCGGTTGCTGTGTCTTCCATGCTCGTCAGCATACCGCTAGATCGCGAAATGCCGATATATATGATTCACTCCCTATATCGCAACATCGCGATATACCAATGGGAGGCTGAAATGGTGCAGCACGACAAAGTGGCACTCGTGGTCGGAGCCCGAGGTGTGATCGGTGGAAACTTGATCGATCACCTCGAGTCGACCGGCGAATGGAAGATCGTCGGACTCTCGCGCCGAGGCGGCACGGACACCGACCGGGTCGAACACATCGCAGTCGACCTGCTCGATCCTTCCCAGACCGCGGAGGCACTGAGCGGACTGCACGGCGTCACCCACGTCTTCTACGCCGCCTATCAAGACCGCCCGACATGGGCCGAGTTGGTTCCGCCCAATTTGGCGATGTTGGTCAACACTCTCGACGCCATCGAGCCCGTTGCCGGCGGACTCGAGCACGTCAGCCTGATGCAGGGCTACAAGGTTTACGGTGCACATCTCGGACCGTTCAAAACTCCCGCCCGCGAGAGCGATCCACCGCACATGCCACCCGAGTTCAACGTCGACCAACAGCAGTTCCTCGAACGCAGGCAGCTCGGCAAGTCGTGGACATGGTCGGCGATCAGACCCTCCGTCGTCTCCGGATTCGCGTTGGGCAACCCGATGAACCTCGCGATGGTCATCGCGGTCTACGCAACCATCTCGAAGAAACTGGGTGTCCCACTCCGATTCCCCGGCAAACCCGGCGCGTACACCAGCTTGATCGAAATGACCGACGCCGGACTCCTGGCCGAAGCGACGGTCTGGGCCGCTACCAATCCCGAGTGCGCAAATCAGGCGTTCAACATCAACAACGGCGACCTGTTTCGCTGGCAGGAGATGTGGCCGAAGATCGCTGCATTCTTCGACATGGACGTCGCACCTCCGCTCCCGATGTCTCTCGATGTCGCAATGGCGGACAAGGAGTCGGTGTGGGATGAGCTCGTCGAGGAACATCACCTTGTGCGAACCCCGTATTCCGATGTCTCGTCCTGGGGGTTCGGTGACTTCGTATTCGGATGGGACTACGACTTTTTCGCTGACGGATCGAAAGCTCGGCGGTTCGGATTTCACCGCCACGTCGACACCGAAGCGATGTTCCTCGACATCTTCGCCAATCTGCAGGCTCGGAAAATAATCCCCTGACTGAAAACACGGTCACTTCGGACGCTACGGATACTCTTGTCGGGATCAGCGACTCGCGTCGAGGATCGTTATGCAACTGAGGTGCCGTCGGCCCTCATGGAGATTCCTTTCGTCTCTGGCGCCGAAAAGATTTCGAACCAATCGTTTCGGGCGCCGGCTATTGCATTCGACAAAGCATTCTCAGAGGCTCGTTGCCCGCTCACTTCGGGCGAACTCACGGCGACGCTCGCGTCGGGCCTTCTGCTCGACGGGATCTGCCACCGGTGCTGACATTTGCAGCTTCTGCGTGTACGGGTGCGCCGGTCGGTCGGAAACCTGCTCCGTGGCACCCACTTCGACGATCTCACCGTTGAGCATCACCGCGATTCGGTGACTGACTGCACGAACGACGGCCAGATCGTGAGTGATGAACAGGTAGGCAATCCCCTTTTCTTCCTGAATCTCGACGAGCAAATCCAAGACCTTCGCCTGGGTCGACAAGTCCAGCGCACTGGTGGGTTCGTCGCAGATCAGCACGCGCGGAGACAGGGCGAGTGCACGTGCGATCGCGATTCGCTGCCGCTGTCCACCGGAGAACTCGCGGGCGGTACGGGCGCCCGCGTCTGCCGGAAGATGCACCTGGTCCAGCAGCGACCGCACCAATTCCCGGCCTGCCTTCTGCCCGCTCGCAAGCAATGGTTCAGCGAGGATGTCCTCGATTGTCATCGACGGGTTGAGCGACGAATAGGGATTCTGAAACACCACCTGGATGGAGCTGGCGATGGAGCGTCGTTCCTTGCGGCCCAAACGGCTGATGTCTCGGCTGCCCATGTGGATGGATCCACCACTGACCGGAGCCAGTCCCAGGATCGCGCGGCCCAGAGTTGTCTTCCCTGAACCGGATTCACCGACCAATCCGACCGTCTCGCCGGCATGTAGGTCGAGCGAGACGGTCTTGATCACGTGAGCTTCCGGCGAACGGAAAGTTCGACCTGGGTAGCGGACATCAAGATCCCTGATCGACAACAGCGGGGTAGTTACGGTCGAGTCACTCATGGCGCCACCTCGACTGATGTGGCCCCGAACGGGATCCGACTGGCAAACCGGTCAGGCATGGAGTCCAACAGCATTCGGGTGTATTCGTGCTTCGGTTCAGCGAACAATGTACGTACGTCACTGCTTTCCACTATGCGACCCTCCTTCATCACGCTCACACGATCACAAATATCTGCCACGACCCCGAAATTGTGCGTCACCAGAAGAACTCCGAAATCTCGCTCGTTCTGCAGATCACGAAGAAGGTCGAGGACGTCGGCTTGAACGGTGACATCCAGTGCCGTTGTCGGCTCGTCCGCCACGATGAGCTCGGGTTCACCGGCGAGGGCGCCGGCGATCAGCACGCGTTGAGCCATCCCACCGGAGATCTGGTGCGGATACAGATCGAACATCCGACGTGGATCGTTGATTCCCACGCGTGCAAGGAGATCGAGCAACCGTGCGTGCGCATCGTGTTTGCTGATGTCGGCGACAGCACGCAGGCCGTAGGTGAGTTGTTGCCCAACCGTGAAGGTGGGGTCCAGGTTGGTCATGGGCTCTTGCGGGATGTACGCGATACGTCGGCCACGCGCCTTCTTCATCGCATTCGAATCATTGAGAATGTCCTGCCCGCGGAAGAACACGGATCCACCGACCACTGCGGCTTCCGGAGGCAGGATACCCAGAATCGAGTAGGCGATCTGAGACTTACCCGAGCCCGATTCACCGACCAGACCGTGTATTTCGCCGCTCCTCACCTCGAGATCGACGCCGTGAACCACAACACCGACCGTCTCAGCCGACGACGGGTACCCCAGTTCGAGTCCCTGGATCCGCAGCAGGGCGTCGGATTTCGGCATAGTGTCGGTAGGGAGCGTGGTTGACCGCTGACGGGTGTCCTCACGCTCGGCCCGGATTTCTTTCACCTTCGATGCCGACAGAGCCGGATGGCGGGTGCCCGACGTTTCGAGTGTGTCGCGCAGTGTATTTCCGAGGATCACCAACGAGAGTGTGGTTGCACCGATGAGCAGGGCCGGCCAGACGACGGCGGTGCCGTTGTTGTAGATGTTCGCGAACGCTTCGTTGAGCATTCCACCCCAGGACGGTGTGTTGCTGTCTCCCAATCCGAGGAACTCCAGTCCGGCCTGAACGGAGATGCCTGTGGCCAGAACGAATGAGCTCTGCACGATCAGCGGCCCACGGATCGAACGCAGGACATGCCGCGAAATGATCCTCCCGTCGGACAAACCCGCGACTCTGGCGGCGTCGACGTACAACTCACTTCGGATACTCAGGACGAGGGAGCGGACCAACCGGAAGAAGTTGGGGGCAATGAGCACGCCCAGAATCGCCATGGAGACAGTGATGTTCGGACCCACGACGGTGTAGAGCGAGATGAGAAGAATGAGTCCCGGAAATGCCAGCACGATGTTCGAAACCCAGTCGAGAACATCGTCGATCCGGCCACCCCAGTAGCCTGCCACCAGGCCCGTCACGATGCCGATGCCGGCCGAGACGGCGAGAACCACGAGGCATGCCATCAAGGTGCCGGTCGTTGCGTACATCAAGCGGGAGAGAATGTCTCGACCCGAGCGGTCACCACCGAGCAGGAATTCCGTGTCGAACGGTGCCGCATTCGTCAGTTCGAGTTTGGCGAGATTGGGGTCGAACGGGGCAAGCAAGGGTGCGGCAACCCCGAAGATCACGATGGCGATGAAGACGACAAGCGAGCCCACCGCCATCGGGTTCTTCAGAAGCCGTCGCCAGACCGACTTGTTTGTCGGCGCCGTCAATGCCGGACCGGCCGACATGATCGCGTCAGTGCTCACGAAATCCTCACCTTCGGGTTGATCCAGCCGTTGAGCAGATCGGCGCAGACATTGACGACGATGACCACCAGCACGCTGAAGACGACACAACCCATGACGGCAGGAAGATCGCCGGTGATCGCCGCAGTCTGCGTCAACTGCCCGACGCCGGGCAGAACAAAGATTCTTTCGATCAGGACCGCTCCACCAACAAGTCCGATGGTCTGGAGAGAGAGAACTGTCAGTCCCGGACTGGCCGCATTTCGCAGTGCATGACGAAGAACGATCGCCCGCTCGGATACGCCGCGCGAGCGAAGCGTCCGTATGTAGTCCTGCGAGAGAGTGTCGATGAGGGCGCCGCGAAACTGTTGCGCCGAACCTGCCACCAGGCCGACGAGTATCGCGGTCACGGGGAGCACCAGTGATGCAACCCATTCGCCTGCATTCTCCTCGATCGGCACGTAACCGGTGGCGGGGAAGAGCGGGATCGCAATGGCGAAAGCGAAGACGAGAGCGATCGCAACGAGGAAGTTCGGGAGCGCGAGACCGCCGATCGAAAGGAACTGCAGGCCTTTGTCGACCCACCCGCCGAACACCGCCGCACAAACGCCGACGACCACGCTCAGGACCGCAGTCAGCAAAATGGCGAGCACGACCAGCGAGATCGTCACCGGTATACGCGTCGTCAACATGCTGCCGACGCTCTCGCCGGTGGCGAAGCTGGCACCGAGGTCCCCGGACAGCAAACCTTTGAGCCATTCCAGGTATTGAAGTAACACCGGACGATCGAGACCGAGTTGAGCCACGCGTGCGGCAACTTGTTCATCGGTTGCGGTCTCGCCCAGAGACTGACGCACACTGGCAACTCCGTTGGAGAACACCATCATGAAGGTCAAAGCTGTTACTGCCAAGAAGAGTACGAGAGCGAAAAACAGTTTCCGCCCAAGGAAGTTCAACATATGGTGCCTCGGAATTCGTGATTTCGGAGTGCGGTCTGCCCAGCGCGATGCTTGTGCCGGTGTATCCCGTGCGTGGTCACCACTGTGCGGCGACCACGCACGGGCCGACTCACTTGAAGGTGTACAGGTAGGGCGCAGAGTTTCCGGTCATCTTCTCTGCGGAGACGCCACCCTTGAACGCCCAGAAGCTTTCCGGGAAAGCCAGCACGCTGAACCAGGCCTGATCCGTTACGAACTCGTTGATCGACTGCACGATCTCTTTCTGCTTGTCCTCGGGAGCAACCTGCAAGTCGGCGACGAGTTGCGTGAGCTTCGGATCCTGAGTCTTGAAGACGTTCCAGATCGCGTTCGGAGCCAGTGAAGCGTCGACGTCGGCTACGGGAGTGCCCGAGGGCAGCCCGAAGGGGATCACCGGGTAAACCCCCTTGAGGAACCTGTCGAGATACTGTGTCGCCGGGACGCTTTCGATATTCACATTGATACCGATCAGACCCAGTTGCTGCTTGATGATCGGGGAGAGCATGTCGGTACGTCCGGGAATCTCCGGGATCGTCAGATCGAATCCGCCGGAGTATCCCGCGTCGTTCATGAGTTTCTTGGCGGCCTCAACGTCATAGGCCGATGCTGCAACCAGGTCCGCTTTGTACGCGTCGCTGTTCGTGTTGAAGATCTGGTTGTTGACGACGCCGTGTCCTTGGTAGATAGCCTTGACGATCGCGTCACGGTCGAAGACCTTGTTCATGGCCTGACGCACCCGGACATCCCCGAGTGCCGGAACTTGCTTGCCGTCGCGGTCCATGATGAACATGCCGTTCCAGTTGACGGCATTTCCCAACAGCATCAACCCTGCCGATTCAGCTTGATCGGCATTCGCCGCCGAAACCGGGCCGGCATCGATCTGCCCCGATCGCAGAGCATTGAGACGCGCGGTCTCGTCTTCCATCACGCGGATGACGACGCGGTCGTACGGGTAAGCATCTGCATTCCAATAGTTCGGGTTGCGTTGGTAGACAAGCGAGGTTCCGCTGGTGCTTTCCTGGCTCGCGAACGTATACGGGCCACTTCCGACGGGATTGGTGGCGAGATCAGGCGATGCCAGTGACGCCGGGCTCGCCAGGATGCCAGGCGCCCACGTCAGGAACTGTGCAAGTAACGCATTGGGGCGTTCGGTCGACAGTTCGACAGTTCGATCGTCGAGGGCTTCCACCTGGACCCCGGCCAGGCGTACCGAGTCCGGTCCAGCGCTGTCCCGCATGTGTTCGAGTGAAGCCTTGGCAGCTGCGGCGTCGACTGCAGCGCCGTCGGTGAACGTCATCCCGTCTCGCAACTTCAGGGTGAGAGCGGTGCGATCCTCGTTGTATGAGAACGATTCAGCGGCGTTCGGCTCGATGGAGCCGTCGGGTGCGTATTTGAGAAGAGTGTCGTAAACCGGCTGCCACAGGACCACGCCCGTTCCGGCGCTGACTTGCTGTGCCGGATCCCAGGATCGAGGTGCCACGTCCACACCCAGTGTCAATGTTCCTCCAGTCGAGTCCTTTTCGCTGCTCCCACCACCGCAGGCTGCGACCAACATCGTCGTTGCGGCAAGCACCGCAACCCCTTGAACGAGCCGTTTCAGCCTGCGCCTCGGCGCAGGCCGCCTTGGTCCGGAATCATCCGCACGGGTTCTCGACAACAATGTCCACCTCCGATTGCCCGGCGCGAACCGGAACTTTTGAAACGATCAATGTTGCCGAACAATACGTGTTCTGAGACACATTTGGCAAGATCTTGAACGAAATTCCATATCCGCCGTTCAAGCTGCATATATGGACTGAAGGAAGGCGGAAATTTCTTGACATTGAGCACTATGGAGCGTTTCAATTATCTGGAATAGCCACTCGCTCACACATCTCTTCGGCACGATCTGCCGCCGGCACTGCGCAGGACAGGACTTCCGTTGAACCCCACAACCGTTCCACCACGCTTTCCACTGCAGTGGCGTGGCCACTGGATCTCACACCCGGACGGCGCACAGACAGACATCGTCGTCGGTCCAATCCAGCCGCCACTACCACCGCATCCGTTTCACCGCGTGGAATTCGCCACCACAGTCGAACTGCCGACTCCAGTCCCACACGCCCCGTGCCGGGTCAGTGCCGATTCACGATACGTACTGACAGTGGGCGGTGAAGTCGTCGGACGTGGCCCCGTCAGATCACAGGCAGACCGCCTGCACTACGACGAATACGACCTCGCTGAATTCCTGGTGCCCGGACCGAACCGCATCGAACTCCTGGTCACCTACTACGGCCAGCCCAATCCCTTCTGGGCACCCGCGCGTAGCGGGGCCGGCTTCGGCAATCAAGCAGTGGCGGTCTTGGAAGCCCGGATCGGTGACATTTGGCTGGCGACCGACGAGTCCTGGACGGCACGCGAACTCGGCGAATGGAGTGCGCCGACCGATCTCGGCGCAGACGCACGACTACCCCTCGAAGCGTTCGATGCCACCGCGGCGCCACGTGAGGCCGTACCCGCACTCGTTCGGACGGTCAAGCACATGGGCGGGCTCGCCCGCTCCCAGCCACCGACGATGCCGTACGGACGAATGCTCCCCAGACCGATCGGCGCACTCACCGAGAAGAACGTCCACGCGACGTCCATGTCGTCGGTCGATCATCTCGAAACCGATCTGCTCACGGCCGGGGCTCCGATTCGGCGAGTCGGTGAGATCTTCGAGCGCCCCCAGCAATACCGAACACAGAACTATGCCCCCGGCGATGTACTGACAGTGGAACCTCACAGTCCGGTGATCATCGAAGTCGACATGGGCGAAATAGTCGCCGGTCGGGTCAACTACCTGGTGGACTCGGAACACTCCGTGACCGTGCGGGTAGCACTTCTCGAGAAAGCATTCGGCTACGAAAGCGACTCGGGCGACGCATACGTAGCCGGCAGTATGATGCGGTCCGAACCGGGCAAATCGAAGTTCGAGGCGATCGAGGTGAACGGATTTCGATACGCCCTTCTGCTCGTGGAATCGACAGAGCAGACGCGATTCTCACTCGAGCAGTTCGACGTCGACGAATTTCTGTACACACTCGCCGGAGACCACTTCTTCACCAGCGCGGACGCACAGATCAACGAGTTGTATCGGGCCGGACGTCGCACCGTCGAGTTGAACTCTCATGACGCCTTCATCGACTGTCCGACGCGCGAGCAGCGGGCATGGGCGGGCGACGCATACGTACACGCGATCACGCATTTGACGTGTTCGGACGACTGGCGACTGGTGCGGCGAAGCCTCGAACTCGGCGACTCACCCCGATCCGACGGTCTACTGCCGATGGCCGCATCCGGCGATGTCGAATTCATCGACAACATCACGATTCCGGACTGGTCGCTCTATTGGATCCACGGCTTGTCCCTGTACTACCGCTACTCCGGCGACACCGCCTTCGCTCATGCTCGAATACCGAGCGTTCAACGCATTCTTCGCTGGTTCCTCGCCTACAAGATCGAGGACCGAAACCTGATCGGCAACCTGCCCGAGTGGGTACTCACCGACTGGTCGGCAGTATTCCTCGACGGATGCAGTTCCATCGTGAACGGTCTACTCGGCCGCGCGCTGCTCGAGTTCGCCGAATTGAGTGAGGCAATCGGCAACAACGGCGATGCACGGTGGGCCCGTGACGAATATGACTCGCTGCGTATCGGTTTCGAAACGTTCTGGGATGAGGAGCGCGGCGTCTACATCGACCATGTCGACGGAAAGAACGCACCGGATGCGTGTTCACAAATGGGTCAGGCTGCCGCTGTCGTCTCGGGATTTGCGCCGGCCGAACGCTATTCCGCACTGACGAAAGCACTTTCAGACGAGGATGCGACGGTGTACCGCAACTGGATCGGTGGAGCCAGCGGTTACTCCAAGGAGCGCCGGCACATGCACCTGCAGGGCAGGCAGGAAATCGACTGGGACACAAGGACACAAATCACGCGAGCAGAACCGTTCGGCCAGGCAATGGTGCACGAGGCGTTAGGGAGGATGAACGCCATGGAGCCGCTTCTCACAAGCGTGCGGCATTGGAGCGAATTGCTGTGGGAGGGAAATTCGACCTTCGCAGAGTGCTGGGGATTCGGAACACCCTGCCACGGTTGGAGTTCCTCGCCGACTTCTGCGCTGATAACCAATATCCTGGGGATTCGCCCAGCCGAACCCGGATACCGATCGGCAGTCGTCGCCCCTCGCTACGATCTACTGCCCGCGCTCTCGGGAAGCTGCCCCACCCCGTTCGGTGCAATCCGTTTGAAGTGCACCGAGTCGACGATTACCGTGCACAGCCCGGTCCCCGTCTCCTTCCGGCGACCTTGCGGTGACGTCGAAAGACTCGCGGCCGGATCCCACGAGCTGACGCCGTAGGTTAGGCGACTACTGCGGGGTGCTGCTGGCTGATGAGGGCAAGCAGCGCCCCGCTTCTTTCCGCCGACTACCCGTCGATCGAATTCCTTTTCAGCACACGAGCATCGCGTAGAGCGCCGCGTCGCACCTTGCCTGCGTCGTCTCGCAACGGTGTCTCACTGAACTCCACCGAGCGAGGCAACTTGTAAGGCGCCAGGCGCTCTTTCAGATGTGCGAGAAGTTCGTCCGCGCCAGTATCGTCGGCAACCTGAACGATCGCGTGGACGACGTTGCCGAGGTCCTCGTCGGGCAGTCCGATCGCAGCGCACGTCAGCACCGCCGGGTGTTCGGCGAGCGCAGCTTCGATCTCGGCCGGGTAGACGTTGGCTCCACCCACCAAGATCATGTCGCTCGTGCGATCGGTGAGATAGAGGAACTTGTCGTCGTCGAAATATCCCAGGTCGCCCAAGGACTCCCAATCGCCGTGAGTACGCGATTTCGCACCGACGTATCGATAGGTTTCAGGCGTGCCGGGCGCCCGACGCATCCACACTTCGCCGACCGTTCCACTCGGCAACTCGCGAAACTCTTCGTCCCGAATGGTCATTTCGCCAGACAGCACCGGCCCGACCGATCCCGGGTGAGTCAACCAGTTGACGCCGTCGATCATGCAGTTCGCCTGGGCTTCTGTGCCCGAATACAACTCGACGACCTTCTCCGGTCCTATCCAGTCGAGCCACCCACGTTTGACCACAGGCGGGCAGGGCGCCCCGACATGCAACACGGTTTCGAGTGTCGAAACATCGGCCGCGCTGCGGATCTCGTCGGGAAGTCGGAGCATACGGCCCATCATCGTCGGGACTACGTAGAGCCAGGTGACGCCGAATCGGTCTATCGCACGAAGGGTACGTTCAGCGTCGAATCGATCCATCAGCACCACGTGCTGCCCCTGCAACAAAGCCATCAGCGAGAACATGTTGGGCGCATTGTGGAACATCGGCGCCGTGTTCAGCATGACTCCGCCTGCCCTGAGTCGCAGAGCATCGGCACGACCGAGCACCGCTTCAGCGCTCGCTTCCTGCCCCGACACGATCAATTTCGGACTTCCCGTACTTCCGCCTGAGGTCGGAGCTTTCCACGCCGGAGAGATCATGTCCGGCAACGGCTCAGCTGATTCGCCCGACACGTCTGCGCTTACGCTCATCCAAGCCCGTCCATCACCTGGTTCGAGTCCTAACACCAGCGACGGATTCGCCACTTCCAGTAGCCGGCTCAGCTCGTCGGCCGGCAGCCGGGCCGAGAGTGGTTGCGGAACGGCTCCGAGTTTCCATGCTGCGATGGATGATTCGATGTGACGCACACCGTTGGGCAGCGCAATGGACACCATCGAACCGGCAGTGACCCCCAGCGCTGCGAAGCGGCGTGCCAATTGATTCGTGCGGCGCTCCAGTTCACTGCGAGTGACGCTCTCGTGATCATCGGTCACAGCCAGTCTGTCCGGTGCCTCGAGCGCCAATGTCTGCAGTCGAGCAGGAAGTGATGTCAGTTCGTCGGTGCTCATGCCTCGCGCTTTCGAAGGTTGTATTTTTCGCAAGTGTGGTCAGTTCCGAGCTAGGTGAATCGCGATGTTTAATCGTTTCATTCGTTTCTTCGTGACAGTAGGCAGCGGCACCGGGTGAAGTCAAGGCTCGGCGGCCCCGATCGCCGGCGGGTCCCTACTGGCGCGAAGGTACGCAGCCCGCGCCGCAGAGTCGGAGCAGGTCTCAGCCCCACAATTACTTCCGATGCGCAGCAGGCGAACGTAGGATTTCCCGATACACGACCACACAGCGGTTCGGCGTTGCTGATTCATGCAGCCGCGAGGGCCTTGTAGGCTGGCTCAGTCCAGCGGACCGAACGCAATCGTTTCAATAGGAGTCTTGGTGACAGTGCACGACGGTCGGTCGTCTTCGAACCAGGTCATCGGCATGCGCGATGTCGCTGCTGCGGCAGGCGTCTCCATGGGCACGGTCTCCAATGTCCTCAACCGTCCGGAGATGGTCAGCGCCAAAACTCGATCCCGGGTGCAGGCAGCCATGTCCGAGCTCGGCTTCGTCCGTAACGAATCTGCACGTCAGCTACGCGCGGGACACAGCAATACGCTTGCGTACGTCATGCTCGACGGCGCCAATCCCTTCTTCACCGACGTCGCCAAGGGCATCGAGGAAGCCGCCGAGGCCCATGACCTGTCGGTATTCCTCTGCAACAGCAACAACCGAGCCGAACGAGAACTGACTTACCTGAACAGGTTGGAACAACAACGAGTTCAAGGGGTACTCATCACACCGATGGACCCGGAGGCCGCGATTCTCGACGAGCTACCCAAGCGCGGTACGCGGGTTGTCATCGTCGATCGACGTCGGGCACGCCCGACTCACTGCTCGGTGACGGTCGACGACGTCGAGGGCGGGGGCCTGGCCGTCGAGCATTTGCTCGAAATGGGCCATACCAGTATCGCATTCGTCGGCGGACCGCCTTCGATCGGACAGATCCGCGATCGGCGGGAGGGCGCACTCAACGCCGTTGCGGAAGCCGGGCTCTCACCCGATCACCTGATCGAAATCGACACCGCCGGGCTGACAGTCTCAGAGGGCATCGGGGCGGGCGAGCGCATTCTCGGCCTCAGCGCGAAGAACCGCCCGACTGCGGTGTTCTGCGCCAACGACCTGTTGGCTCTCGGATTGCTTCAGCAATGCGTCGCCCTCGGAGTTCGAGTGCCGGACGATCTGGCCATCGTCGGCTACGACGACATCGAGTTCGCGGCAGCCGCAGCGGTGCCACTCACCTCGGTACGCCAGCCACGCAAACTCTTGGGCAAGACCGCGGCCAATCTCCTCTTTCGTGAGGTCGAGGACCCCGACCACACCCATGAGCAGGTACTTTTCTCTCCCGAACTGGTCGTCCGTCGCTCGTCACGATCCACGAACTGACACGGGCTTACTTCAGCCGCACTTCCGAACGACCACTCCCTACTCAGATGCACTGGGGTTGACAGTTGTGGAGCCCATCACATAATTTGAATCGATTCAAACATTCTCGATTCAGTGGAGCGGCATGCCTACATTCAGTGAAATCTCGGAAGCGCTCGCGGACCAGTCCATCGAATTGCCTTCGTGGGCGTTCGGTAACTCCGGAACTCGATTCAAAGTGTTCGGTTCCGCCGGCGCGCCTCGGGATCCCTACGAAAAACTCGCCGACGCGGCCAAGGTTCACGAACTGACCGGACTAGCACCGTCGGTCGCCCTGCACATTCCGTGGGATCTCGTCGACGACTTCGACAAGTTGGGCACCCACGCCGCCAACCTCGGAGTGCGACTGGGAACAGTCAATACCAACACATTTCAGGATGACGACTACAAGTTCGGCAGCCTCACGCATGTCGACGAACGAGTACGTGCGAAGGCAATCGCACACATGCATCAGTGCATCGACATCATGGATGTCATCGGCAGTCGCGACCTGAAGATCTGGCTACCGGACGGCACCAACTACCCCGGCCAGGGTGACCTGCGTGATCGACAGGACCGACTTGCCGATTCGCTACGCCAGGTCTACGACCGTTTGTCCGAGCATCAGCGACTTGTGCTCGAATACAAGTTCTTCGAACCCGCCTTCTACGCCACCGACGTCCCGGACTGGGGAACCTCGTACGCCCACAGCGTCGCCCTCGGCGAGCGCGCTTTCGTCTGCCTCGACACCGGACACCATGCACCTGGTACCAACATCGAATTCATCGTTGCGCAGTTACTGCGCCTCGGCCGTCTCGGCTCCTTCGATTTCAATTCGCGATTCTATGCGGACGACGACCTGATCGTCGGCGCTGCGGATCCATTTCAGTTGTTCCGCATCATGTTCGAGGTCATTCGTGGTGGTGGATACGGGCCCGACAGCGAAGTCGCGTTCATGCTCGATCAGTGCCACAACGTCGAGGAAAAGATCCCCGGACAGATACGCTCGGTCCTCAACGTCCAGGAGATGACCACCCGGGCCTTGCTCGTCGACCGTGCCGCCCTCACCGAGGCGGAGAAACTCGGTGACGTGCTCGGCGCACACGAAATCTTCATGGATGCCTTCTACACCGACGTCCGTTCGGACCTGGCAGATTGGCGCGTATCTCGCGGTCTTCCCGCCGAGCCCATGCAGGCATACCGCGAAAGCGGATATGCAGACCACATCAACTCCACCCGGACGGGTGGAATCCAAGCCGGTTGGGGAGCCTGAATCTCGCTATGACTGAATCGACGAACACCACTGTCGCGCAACTGCTTGCCCGTTCGAACAGACTCGGATCCGATCCGAGGAACACGAACTACGCAGGTGGAAACACCTCGGCCAAGGGCCACGTCACGGATCCGGTCACCGGTGATACCGTCGAACTCCTGTGGGTGAAAGGGTCCGGTGGCGATCTCGGCACACTGACCGAAAACGGTTTGGCGACACTCCGGTTGGACCGGATGCGGTCTCTTGTCGACGTGTATCGCGGCGTCGACCACGAAGACGAGATGGTCGCCGCCTTCGACTACTGCTTGCACGGCAAGGGCGGCGCCGCTCCGTCGATCGACACCGCGATGCACGGTCTCGTCAGTGCCGCACATGTCGATCATCTACACCCGGATTCCGGCATCGCCATTGCCACCGCCGCAGACGGGGAACACCTGACCAAGAACGTCTTCGGAGAGAAAGTCGTGTGGATTCCGTGGCGCCGACCAGGCTTTCAATTGGGCCTCGACATCGCCGAGGTGCACAGGACGCATCCTGAGGCGGTTGGCACCATCCTCGGCGGTCACGGAATCACCGCGTGGGGCGCATCCAGCGATGAAGCCGAAGCCAATTCTCGGTGGATAATCGAGACCGCTCAGCGGTACCTGGACGAGAACGGATCGGCCACACCGTTCGGTGAAACGGTCGACGGTTTCACAGCGCTGCCCGTCGACGAAAGGCGCGCGCGGGCCGCAGCGCTCGCACCGCACCTGAGAAGGATCGCGTCTTGCGACCGGCCCATGGTCGGGCACTTCAGTGATGCCGACGTCGTACTCGAATTCCTTGCCTCCGAAAAGCTTGCACCACTTGCAGAATTGGGAACCTCATGCCCTGATCACTTCCTGCGGACCAAGGTGAAGCCGCTCGTTCTCGAGCTCCCGACATCGGCGACGATCGACCAGTACATCGCCCGTCTGACCGAGCTCCACGAGGCATATCGCAGGGATTATCTGGCCTACTACGACCGCCATGCAACCGCGGACACTCCTCCCGTCCGCGGAGCCGACCCGGCGATCATTCTGGTTCCCGGTGTCGGAATGTTCTCCTACGGCAAGGACAAACAAACTGCACGCGTCGCCGGTGAGTTCTACACCAACGCCGTCAACGTCATGCGTGGTGCCGAGTCCGTGTCCACCTACGCGCCTATCGACGAGAGCGAGAAGTTCCGGATCGAGTACTGGGCGTTGGAAGAGGCGAAGCTTCAACGGATGCCGGCACCACGTTCGCACGCCTCCCGCATCGCGTTGGTGACAGGTGCTGCGAGTGGAATCGGACGAGCGATTGCGACTCGTCTAGCAGCCCAGGGTGCGTGCGTGGTGATCGCCGATCTCGACGGCGAGAAGGCCAGAGCTGCAGCGGAGGCAATCGGCAACACGGACGTCGCGATCGGCGTGCAGGCCGACGTCACCGACAGCGCCCAAGTCCACGCTGCCGTGAGCGCTGCACTCCTGACATTCGGTGGCCTGGATCTACTGGTGAACAATGCCGGACTGTCGATTTCGAAACCACTACTCGACACCACCGAGCAGGATTGGGATCTGCAGCACGACGTGATGGCCAAAGGCAGCTTCCTCGTGGCGCAGGCCGGGGCGAAGGCGATGATCGATCAGGGCCTCGGCGGCGACATCGTGTACATCTCGTCGAAGAACTCGGTGTTCGCCGGGCCGAACAACATCGCGTACAGCGCGGTCAAAGCCGATCAGGCCCACCAGGTTCGCTTGCTCGCTGCCGAACTCGGCGAGCACGGCATCAAAGTCAACGGTATCAATCCCGACGGAGTTGTGCGTGGATCCGGAATCTTCGCCGGCGGCTGGGGCGCCAAGCGAGCTGCTGTCTACGGAGTCGACGAGGAGAAGCTGGGTGAGTTCTACGCGCAGCGAACCCTTCTCAAGCGTGAAGTCCTTCCGGAACACGTCGCCAACGCCGCCGCGATGATCACATCAGACGAGTTCAGTCACACCACCGGATTGCACATCCCGGTCGATGCCGGCGTCGCTGCCGCGTTTCTCCGGTAGACCGGTGCCGGCCAGAATCTTCGCAGCGGTCGACATAGGGGCTTCGAGTGGTCGAGTGATCGCCGGCGTGATCGACGCAGGCACTACTACACTGCACGTCGTTCATCGTTTCGGCAACGGCGCGAGCGCGGTCGACGGGCACCTACGCTGGAGCCTCACCGATCTCTACGGTGAGGTGCTCGCCGGTCTGCGCGCTCTCGCTGCATCCTTTCCGAGCGTCGAGTCGATCGGAATCGATACCTGGGCTGTCGACTACGGCCTACTCGACGCGGACGGAATTTTGCTGTCCGAACCGATTTCTTACCGCGACATCCGAACTGACGCCGTGATCGGCGAGGTGCACGCACGCGTCGATCCGCAGGCGATGTACACCGTCAACGGGCTGCAGTTCCTACCGTTCAACACCGTCTACCAACTTGCCGCAGAACAGCGATCGCCCGACTGGGGGCGAACGGCACACATCGTGCTCATACCTGACTTGTTGGCGTACTGGCTCACCGGAGAACTTCGTACCGAATCGACTAACGCGTCGACAACCGGTCTACTCGACGTGCACAACGGCCGGTGGGCAACGGAGTTGTTCGAGAACCTCGGTATTTCAGAGACGCTCTTCCCGACACTCGACCAACCAGGCGCGCAACGAGGCACGATTCGGCCCGAAGTTGTTCGGTTCACCGGACTTTCACCGTCCACTGTCGTGACGACCGTCGGCTCGCACGACACTGCATCCGCAGTGGTCGCGGTTCCCGCCTCCGGCACGCGTTTCGCGTACATTTCGAGCGGCACCTGGTCGTTGGCTGGTCTCGAACTCGCACGCCCGGTAGTCACCGAAGACGCACGCCGCGCTAATTTCACGAACGAACGAGGCGTGGACGGGCGAACGCGATTCCTGCGCAACGTCGGCGGGCTGTGGCTGCTTCAGGAGTCCCTACGATCGTGGGCTCGAGAGGGTAGGCAGTTGGAGCTGCACCAACTGCTCGAGGAAGCAAGAGGGGTGGGTCCGTCAACGAAACGAATCGACGTCGACGACGTGAAGTTCATCGCGCCGGGCGACATGCCTGCGCGGATCAGCGACGCCGCGGGGCTGTCGACGTCGGCAACGCCGGCCGAGGTGACCCGCTGCATTCTCGACTCACTGGCGAGCGCCTACCGCCACACTGTGCACACAGCCGGAGAACTCGCCGGAGCGAAAGTCGAGACGATTGCAATCGTCGGCGGGGGCTCGCAGAATTCGCTGCTCTGCCAGCTCACCGCCGACGAGTCAGGTCTCCCTGTCACTGCTGGGCCCGTCGAGGCAACGGCGCTGGGAAACATCTTGGTCCAAGCTCGTTCTCGCGGAGCAGCACCGTCGTCGCTGGAGGAGATTCGTCAGACGATCGCACGCACCCACCGAATCCGACACTACGAGCCGCAATAGGTGATATCGCTGCACTGCCGGGGATATCGCGATCCTCCTTCTTCTTCGTCCAATGGTCACTGTCGGACCCCAGGACTACCGTCGTAGGAGGGGTTTGAAAAGCAGGGGTTTCGGCGTGTCGTCGATAGGGCCCTATGCGCCCCCGGACCAGAGGAGCGACGATGTCGGACAATACTTTCGATCTGGAAATCCTGAGTGCCTGGACTACTTTCGAGACTCATCTCGCTCGCTACATCTCCGTGATGGAGGACGACGACACCCTCGTGGTGGAGTCGCATTACGACAGCATGGACGAACTGGCAGACGCACCTGCGTGCATCCAGTTCTTCGCATGGAACCAGACCTCCGTGCGCTGTGAAGTTCCTTCCAACAGGTTTCTGCATCCACTGCGGATGCTCGAACCGGAAGACCACTCCTCACTACTCGACATGGGGTTCAACGCTCCCGATCTGTGCGAGCACGAGCCCGAGGGCAACGGGTCCATGTCCTTCTACATCGACGTCGACCGCGCTCGTCCCGAGGAACTGGTGACCAAGGTGTTGCGCGTCTTCCGCGAGATGTGGAGCATTGCGCACCCGTCATTCCTGCGTGCCAGCACCAGTGGACGCGAGTCGACGCCGGCCTTCGCCACGACGCCGTCGCACGCGCCCTCGGGTTCGGGCGACATGCTGCGGATCCTGGTCGACGGGGCCGTCGAACGCCTCCTCGGTCATCCGCCCAAGCGTGACGACGACGGCGACATCCCGCTGGTCCGCGGTGAGCAGGTCACCTATGTTCGTGTCCTCGAGGACGACGAGTACGTGGAGGTGTTCTCACGGGTCGTGCATTCGGTCGAGAACCTCGAGAACGCTGCTGTTGTTCTTGCCCAGCTCAATCGGCAGTGGCCGACCATCAAACTCATTCTTGTCGAGCAGAGTGTGCTGGGCGTGGTCCGCGTGGACGGCGCACCCTTCGTCGCCGAGCATCTGCTGCGGGCTCTGCGCTCGTTCGCCGAATTGGCCGAAGCATCGGACGAACTCGCCGAAGAACTGGGCGGGCAACCCATTCGCGCAACCGGAGACACCGCCTTCAACGACGGCATGGCCTCCGAGCACGAAGATCCCGGTGCCGAATACGAGTCACACGAGTGCCACGAATTTCCTCCGGCGCTCATGGCGCTCCTCGAACTCGACGCCGATGGAACGGGTGAGCTCAGCGCCGAAGAGGTTGCCGTGATCTGTGAACACGACCGCGACACCATTCTCGACTACCTGCGGATCAGTCAGGAGCAGGAGACGGCGTGGCACGAGGCGTTGACCGAGTCCATCCGTCGCAAGGACGACGACACCGACCTGTGTGCGGGCGAAAAGCGCGCGTGGACGCACGCGATCCGCAACCTCAGGCGCGGACTGCGCGTCGTCGTGTTGCCCGCCAAAGATGCAGCGCCCACCCAGCTCGGCCTCTTCGACGATCAGGCCTGAGCGCCAGAGAATCGAGCGCTGCTTGTCAGCCCGGGAGCGGGATGACGATGCCAGGCAGGATCTCGATCTGACGCGGCAACTGGGGAAGCTGCGGCACTTCGATCGGCGGTAGGCCGGGCACCTCGATGGGCGCTGGGGGAGGGGCTGCCCCCGTCGTGGGCGTGCCCGTTCCGTCGCCCGAGGTCACACCGGAGTTCGCGGGAACGCCGGCCTGCCCGCCGATGGGGTCCGGCCACGGGAAGCTCTCCCAGTCGGATCCCTTCAGCGCGCCGTCCATCGTGCTCTTCCAGATGTCGGCGGGCACTCCGGAGCCGTAGATCAAACCACCGTAGGAGTTAGTGATGGCCTGCGCATCGGAAGTTCCGATCCACACCGCGGTGGACAGCGACGGCGTGTAACCGACCATCCATGCATCCTTGTTCTGCCCGGTGTCGCCCAGCTGCGCGGTGCCGGTCTTGGCAGCGGACGGGCGTCCACCGGCAAGCGCGTGACCGTTCGAGTACGACGCGATCGGGAGCATGGCCTGCGTGATGTTGTCCGCAACAGCCGCATCGAGACGACGCTCGCCGGGAGACACCGGGCGATCGAGCAGGACTTCACCTTCAGCCGTCACGACCTTCTGGATGAAGTGCGGCTGCTGGTACACACCGGAGTTGGCGAGCGTCGCATACGCGGACGCCATGTCGATGACGCGAGACTGATACTGGCCGAGCACGATTCCGTTCTCCGGCGGACCACCCTCTTGCGTGAGCGTCGGGTAGTCGAGTCCGGGAATGTGTTCTGGCAGTCCGGCCAGGTGAGCGGCGTCGGCGATCTTCTGGGGACCGTTCTCCATCGAGAGCATCAACCGGTAGAAGCTGGTGTTCAGCGAGCGCTTGAGTGCCTCCGCGATGGTGCATCGACCACAGGATTCGCCGCCGACGTTTCCGATCGTCACACCGTTGATCGTGAGCGGTGAACTGTCGAACCGTGCGGACAGCGGAATATCTTCCATCAACGCCGCGACCAGGCCGAAGACCTTGAACGCGGAACCGGTCTGCAGCGGCGCCTGGGCGTAGTCGAATCCGGCCCCGTCGTCACCGCCGTAGTAGGCGTCGACGCCACCAGTCTTGGGGTCGATGGACACTACTGCGGTCCGCAGATCTTCCGGTTCACCGTCGAGATTCCGCTTGACCGCGTTCAGCGCAGCTTCCTGCGCAACCGGGTCGATGGTCGTCGTGATCTGCAGACCAGCGGTGTTCAGCGTCTGATCGCTGATACCCGCCTCGGCCAGTTCCTTGAGCACCTGAGTCTTGATGTGGCCTTCGGGTCCTGGCGCCTGGTTCAGATCGGTCGGCCGATTGGCGGGGGCGACAACCGGGAACTGCATCGCGTCGCGATCCGTCTTGGTCACGCTGCCCAGTTCGACCATGCCGTTGAGAACGTAGTCCCAGCGTGCTTGCAGCGCGGACAGATTGGTCTCGGGGTCCAGGAACGACGGGCTCTGGATGACGGAGGCAAGAACTGCGCCTTCCTCGACGCTCAGCTCACTGACCGGCTTGTCGAAGTACGCGTTGGATGCGGCGGCGATGCCGTACGCACCGCGGCCGAAGTAGATGGTGTTGAGATACGCGGCAAGGATGTCGTCCTTGGACCACTCGCGCGCCATCTTCGCGGAGATGACAAGCTCACGCAGCTTTCGGTCGATACTGCGCTTGTCGCCCACCAACACGTTCTTCACGTATTGCTGCGTGATCGTCGAGCCACCGCCGGCGCTTTCCTTGCCCATCACGTTATCGCGAGCAGCGCGAGCAAATCCCGAGATCGAGAATCCGGGGTTGGTGTAGAAGTTACGATCCTCCGCCGAGAGCACCGAATCGCGGACGTGAATCGGGATGGCCGACAACGCGACCTCGGTCCGGTTTCCCTCTGGCGGCACCACTTTGCCGAGCACGGTCGTGCCGTCGGCCATGTAGATGGTGGACACCTGATTGGTCTGCATGTCCGAGGGGCGCGGGACGTCGGTCCGGCTGTACGCGACAGCAAAAACCGACGCAGGCACGATGATCATCAGGAGCACGAGAACGTAGATGGTCCGCCGGACGTACCGCCACTTCGAGCGCTGCTTCTTCGCAGGCTTGGCCGACTTGCTCGACCGAGGCGAATTAGCCGACTTGCCCGATCGAGCCGACGACTGATCGCCACCCGTCGCACTCGATCTGTTCGATGGACTCACTCAACACTCCCGGTCGTGGATCCGGACTTACCGGCACCATTCCACCAGGGTCATATCTCGATCAGATAACTCCCGGCAACTGCGATACCGAAATGTCACCCTACCGGGCTGGCTACTCGCGACGTTCTGCTCGGACCGCGTTCCGGTATCCGCGGAACGCCAGCCCGAGAGCGACGACGCAACCGAGCAACACCAAAGACGGCATCACGCCGGGGTCACCCTTGACGATCGCGACCACAGCGCCGATCAACGCCATGAGGGTGAAGACCGAGATGAAGCCGGCAATCAGCTCCATGCGCTGGGCGCGCGAAGCCCGCCTCATCGAAACCGTGCGGCCCGCATCACGACTTGACGCCGCCTGCGGTCAGACCGGCGATGATGCGTCGCTGGAAGATGAGAACCATGATGACCAGCGGGACCATCACGAGGGTTCCGCCGGCCATGATCGAGGTGTACGGCGTGACGAATGGGTCGGTTCCGGAGAATTTGGCCATCGCCACCGTGACGGGCGCGGTCTTGTCACTCGAGAGTTGCAGCGATAGCAGATACTCGTTGACCGTTGCGATGAAAGCCAAGATCGCAGTGGTGAACAGTGCCGGCGCGGCAAGCGGCAGCATGATCAGACGGAAGGCCTGGCCACGGGTGGCGCCGTCGATACGCGCCGCTTCTTCGAGCTCCCACGGAAGTTCGGAGAAGAACGACGTCAGCGTGTAGACCGTCAGCGGCAGCACGAACGAGATGTTCGGGATGATCAGCGCTTTGTAACTGCCGATCCAGCCGATGTCGGTGAACAACTGGAACAGCGGAGTCACGAGGGCGACGACCGGAAACATGGACGCACCGAGGATGATTCCGGTGACGAAGTATTTGCCACGGAAATCGAAACGCGAAAGCGCGTACGCAGTGAACACGCCGATGACCAAGGCGATCAGCGTGGTCGCGCCCGCGATGATGAGGCTGTTCATCAGTGCACGAGTGAAGTTCACCTTGGCGTCGGGATCGAGCGCCGCGGTGAAGTTGGACAGCGTGAGATTGGTGGGCCACAGCGACGTGGAGAACGTATCCGCCGGGTCGCGCAGCGCCGTCACGATCATCCAGTAGCAGGGAGCGAGTCCCCACACGATGATCAGTACGACGCCGATGTAGGTGCCGATCTTGCCGCGTAGTGCCTTGTTCATACCGGCTCCCCCTTCCGCTGCTTTTCCTGCGTGCTGACCGCATTGGCTCCGAGGAATCGGACCAGGATGAAGGCCACAGCGAAGATGATGAGGAACGTGATGGTGGACAGTGCCGACGCCGAATTGGCGCCGACGCGCATCTGATCGACCACCAGAACCGAGATGGTGGAGGTGGCGGGGTTGGATCCCATCATGATCGCGGGCAGGTCGTACATCCGCAGAGCGTCCATCGTGCGGAAGAGCACCGCCACCATGAGGGCGGGCTTGACCAGCGGGAGCGTGATCATCCGGAAACGCTGCCACGCCGTTGCGCCGTCGACCTTGGCTGCCTCGTAGACGTCGGCGGGAATCATCTGCAGACCCGCGAGGATCAGCAGCGCCATGAACGGCGCCGTCTTCCAGACGTCGGCGACGACGATCGCGAATCGTGCCGGCCAGGGATCGGCCGTCCACAAGATGTTGGTACCGAGAATCTTGTTGGCGATGCCGTCGTTGGCGAAGATGAAGAACCAGAGCTTCGCGGTGACGGCGGTGGGGATCGCCCAGGGAATCAGCACGGAGGCGCGGAGCAAACCGCGTCCGCGGAACGTCTTGGCCATGATCAGTGCCATCGACAGACCGATCACCGTCTCGAGCAGGACGGTGACGACGGTGAAGCCGAACGTATTTCCGATCGACTGCCAGAACTGCGATCCGAGTGTGCCGGGCGGGCAGGGAATCGAGCCGTTGGCGGTGTTGCAGGACTGGGTGATCCAGTTCTTGTAGTTGTCGAACCACGTGAACTGACCGGTGACGAACATGCCGGTCTCGGGATCGAGTTTCTTGCCGTCGCTGTGCATCGACATCCAGATCGCTCGTCCGAGCGGATACAGAATGATGACGGCGAGAACGATCAGCGACGGTGCGACGAACGCCCACACGGGAACTCGTCGACGCTTCTTCGGCTTGTCGGCCGACGCAGTCGGGGGCGAGATCGGTGGGGGTGAAGTAGCTGCAAGGTCAGGCAGAACCTTGGTCAGGGATGTCCCTGCTGCCTCGGATGCCGACGGCTCTTCTAGCGGTTCCGGTGCACGGTGTCTCCCACCAACGCCCGAACGGTCGGGACCGGTTGAACCGGCCCCGACCGTGGGGTTGGTAGGCACAGCCGCGGAAGGATCCTGCGGTTCTGCCATTACTTATTGCTCCTGGTAGATCAGTTACCGGCGGTTTCGATGCCGGCCTTGGCGTTATCCAAAGCCTGGTCCACAGTCTGCTCGCCGCGAATAGCAGCGTATACATTGTCGCGGATCGCCTTAGAGACATTCTTGTAGTACGGCGTGACGGGGCGCGGCTGTGCGGAGGCGAGTGCTTCCTTCAGGGTCGCGAAGTAGGGATTTGCCGCGAGCACTGCCGGGTCGTCGTAAACGGCCGAAAGGACGGGGGCGCCGCCGACCTCGGTGAAGTACGTCTGCGACTTCTTGGTCTGCATGAACTCGAGGAAGTCACGAGCAGTGGCCGGTGCGTCGGAGTACGCGCTGATGCCGACGTTGTAGCCACCCAGTGTCGAAGCGCCCGGTCCGTCGACACCCGGAAGAACGGTGTACCCGTACTTGCCCGCAACCGACGTCTTCTCGCCGTCGACCGAGAAGCCGGACCACGTGCGCATGAAGAGTGCCTTGCCCTCGCCGAATGCAGTCTGCGACTCGCCCTCGGAGTAGGTCAGTGCTTCCTGTGGGATGGTGTTGTCGGCGAAGTTGTCGACGATCGACTGGACGCCTGCCTTCGTCTTGTCGTCGATCGCCGGGGTGATTCCGTCCGCTCCGACCCACGGGCCGTCGTATGCGTTGGTGATCTCGGTGGTGTTGACCGTCAGGCCCTCGTAGTTCTTGAACTGACCGATGTAGCAGGAGATACCGGCTTCGACAGCCTTCGGGCAGTTTTCCTTGAGCTCGGCCCACGTGGTGGGAGCCTTCTCGACGAGGTCCTTGCGGTAGTACAGGAACGCGGCGTTGGTGTTCTTCGGCGCTGCGTAGAGCTTGCCGTTGTACGTGCCCGAAGCGACGGTCGACGGCAGGAGGCCGGACTCGTCGATCGCGAGGTCGCCCTCGAGTGGCTGCAGCCAACCGTTTGCGGCGAACTGAGCCGTGTTCACGACGTCGACGCCGATGAGGTCGTACTCGTCGCTCTTGGCCTGCATGCGCTGGGTGATGTCGTCGACCTGCGCGTCGGCTTCCTTGGCCAGCGGCTTGAGCGTGACCTTCTCGTCCGGGTGCTCGGCATTCCAGTCGGTGATGATGTTTTCGAGCGCCTCGTTCAGGGCATCCTGCCCCTCGACGATCGTGATAGGTCCGCGGCCTTCGCTCGAGGACGATCCCCCGGATGCGGCCGTGGTGCTGGTGCCGCTGTCCTTGTCCGAATCGGACGAGCAGCCCGCCAGTACCAGCATGGACGCTGCCGTGGCTGCAATTGCAGCGCGGCGCATCGCCTTCGAGTTCAGAACCATGGATTCGCTCCCCGTATGTGTATGACAAATAGACGGTCACCGAGAGCCGGCTCACGGCATGCGCCATGGGTGCCGGCTCCCGGCATCGGCCCCTACTGTGGCACGAGACACCCCTACTTGTGGGTATTACGCCGAACCTGAATCGGTCATGTGTCGTTTGACAGGTCCACCTAACCCAGGCGACGCCCGTCGGTGGTGGCAAAAATGTGCACCTTCTCGGGGTCGACGCGCAGGTTGACGCGCTCGCCCTTCTGCGGCGGATTACGCCAGTCACCACGCGAGACGATCTGCTGCAACCGTCCACCGATCGTGGTCCGGCCGTAGACGTAGGCGTCCGAGCCGAGCTCCTCGACGACGTCGACCTCCATCGGCAGGCCTTCGGCGGCGATCTCGAGGTGCTCGGGGCGAATACCCAGGACAACCTCGGTTTCGACGACGCCGTTCATCGTCTCGCGCGGCACCGGAACGATTCCGTCGCCGAAGGCCACGCCGCCGTCGACGACCGGGAGAGTGAAGAGGTTCATCGCGGGCGAACCCATGAAGCCGGCGACGAAGACGTTCTTGGGCTTGTTGTAAAGCTCGCGCGGCGAGGCGCACTGCTGCAGGATTCCCTTTTCGAGGACAGCGACGCGGTCACCCATCGTCATGGCCTCGACCTGGTCGTGGGTCACGTAAACCATTGTCGTCGCGAGGCGTCGTTGCAGCTGAGCGATCTGCGTACGCGTCTGCACACGGAGTTTCGCGTCGAGGTTCGAGAGCGGCTCGTCCATCAGGAAGACCTGCGGCTGGCGGACGATGGCGCGGCCCATCGCCACTCGCTGACGCTGACCACCGGACAGCGCTTTGGGCTTGCGATCGAGGTACGGCTCGAGGTCGAGCATCTTCGCGACCTCTTCGACGCGGGCGCGGATCTCCGTCTTGTTGGTTCCGGCGAGCTTGAGCGCAAAACCCATGTTCTCGGCCACCGACATGTGCGGGTACAGCGCGTAGTTCTGGAAGACCATCGCGATGTCGCGCTCTTTCGGTTCCTGACCGGTGACGTCTCGGTCGCCGATGAGGATGCGTCCGCTGTGGACGTCTTCGAGCCCGGCGAGCATGCGCAGGGTTGTCGACTTTCCGCAGCCGGAGGGTCCGACGAGGACGAGGAACTCGCCGTCCTCGATCTCGAGGTCGAGCTTGTCCACTGCCGGAGTGTTCGAGCCGGGGAACAGGCAGGTGGTGCTCTCGAAAGTCACTGAAGCCATGACGGGGTTGATCCCTTCTACCGGCAGGAACGTGCCGGACGATCCAAGTTGAGGGTGAGCGTGTGCGCTAGCAGCATAAACGTCCGTGTCGGCGCGCGAGCGTAGTCTTTCACGGTGAGTTCGGAGAAGATGCTGACCCGCATCGGTGCGCTGCTTCGCCAAGCGGAGTCCACCGACAATCCATACGAAGGTGAAGCCTTCATGGCCGCTGCGCAGCGGTTGGCCACCAGTTCCGCCATCGATCTGGCGGTCGCGCGTGCGCACACCGCGTCTTCGGAAAAGCGCGCGACGCCCACTCAACGGCTCATCACCATCGGCGAACCGGGTAAGCGCGGGCTGCGAACGTACGCCCAGTTGTTCATCGCGATCGCCGCTGCCAACGACGTGCAGTGCGACATCGCTCAGACGTCGGCCGTCATCTACGCTTACGGCTTCGCCGGTGACATCGACGTGTGCGAAGCCCTGTACTCGAGCTTGCTCTTCCAGATGGTCCGTGACTCCGACGCGTACGTGCGCTCCGGGGCGTACCGCGGCGAAACGTCCGTGCGGACCGTCGTCGAAACTCGTGGACGACGACGCGTCAACACTCAGGTCCGCAAGCCGGTAGCCGGAGTGACGGCGCGCCTGAATTTCCAGATGGCGTACGCGTCTCGCATCGGCGCTCGGTTGGCCGAGACGAAGCAGGAGACGGAGAAAGCCGCGATCGCCGAATCGGTCGCGTCGTCCTCGGAAACCGCACTCGTGCTGCGCAACAAGGAAATCGAGCTCAAGGACTACTACTCGTCCAACTCCAAAGCGCGTGGGACCTGGCGGGGTGGTGGCCGCGCGAGTGCCGGCCATTCCTCGCATGCTCGACGAGCGGGTGATCGGGCGGCGCGCTCCGCGCGTCTGGGGAACCTTCCGGAGATCGGCGGGGTGCGCGGGCAGCTCGACTCGTGAGGGATACGCAACGCAGCGCTGTCTACGAGGCAGAGACGTTGGTACGCGCCATGTTCGATCGCGCCGACGAGCGCGGCCTTCGGAGCGTCGAGGTCATGGGTTCCACCATCACCCTGCCGGTCGAGCGCAAATTCGGTTCCGTGGAGTCGGTCCAGGCGTACTGCGACCAACTACTCGGTCTGAACTGGATTCGGGAGACCTGGCCTCGCGCAACCGTTTCGGTGTCCGTACGCTCTCGCGCCGGTAATGCTGCCGCCCATTACTCGAACGACGTCATCGCCGTTCCGGACGACCGTGACGGCCGGTGGGCGCTACGCGAATTCGTTGTCTTGCACGAACTTGCGCACCACCTCGGTGACCCCACTTCCGACGAGGCTTCCCACGGGCCCGAGTTCGTCGACCGCTATACGAACCTGGTCGGCGAGATCATCGGACCCGAGGCGGCCTTCGTTCTTCGCGCGATGTTCCTTGCCGGTGGTGTCCGGACAAGTTGAGGGTTATCAGCCCTCGGCGAACCCGGTGGTGTCCGAACCGGCCGACTGGAATACTCGGCCTATGGATGCGCCGCGCAGATTAGTCCTGGTCAAGGATGGGTCCGAACATCCCGATCCTGCTGTTGCCGTGCGCAAACCCCCACTGATTCGTGAAGCCTACGGACGAGTGCTGCGGGAGGTTCGACGCGATCAGGACCGAACTCTCGACGACGTAGCCGCAAAGGTCGGGATGTCGAAGCAGTACCTCTCCGAGATCGAACGGGGCAAGAAGGAACCGTCGTCGGAAATTCTGCGCGCCATCTGCGAAGCGCTCGGGATGCCGCTCGAGCACCTGCTGTTCCGAGCGGGCAACAGGATCGTTGCACTCAACTCCCTCACCTTCGGGCACTCTCCCGCACCGATCTCGGGGCCCGTCCTGATGGCGGCCTAGTCAGTTCCCTTCGATGAGGGTGTCGGCCAGTCCGTAGGAGATAGCGTCGTCGGCGGTGAAGATCCTGTCGCGATCGGTGTCCTTACGCAGTCGCTCGACGCTCTGACCGGTGTGTTTACTCAAAATCGCCTCGGTCTGCTCCCGGATTCGCAGGATCTCGGCGGCTTGAAGCGCGAGGTCCGAGATGGTGCCACTACCTTGCGTCGACGGTTGGTGCAGCAGCACCCGGGAATGGGCGAGAACATGCCGATGGCCGGGAGTACCGGCGGCCAGAAGCACTGCAGCAGCCGACGCCGCTTGCCCCATGCAGTACGTGGAAATGGTGGGTTTCAAGAACTGCATCGTGTCGTAGATCGCGAGCATCGCGGTGGTGGAACCGCCGGGAGAGTTGATGTACAAACCGATTTCGCGATCCGGGTTGTCGGCCTGCAGGTGCAGCATCTGGGCCATCACGACGTTGGCGACGCCGTCGTCGATCTCTGTGCCGAGAAAAACGATGCGTTCGTTGAGCAGCCTACTGAAGATGTCGAAAGACCGCTCACCCGTTGGCGTTCGCTCGATGACACTGGGAATCGTGTACTGGGACATGACGTCACAATCCGATCTTGGGGAAGGTGGCTTGGGGTGCGATCTCGGCGAAGGACGTCACGACGCGGTCGACGATTCCGTACTCGCGTGCCTGCTCGGCGGTGAACCAGCGATCCCGATCGCTGTCGGTCTCGATCTCTTCGACGGTCCGGCCCGTTTCGGCGGCAAGGATTTCCTGAGATTGACGCTTCATCAGCTCGAGGCTCTCGGCCTGGATCGCAATGTCCACCGCAGTGCCACCGATACCGGCCGAAGGTTGGTGCATCATGATGCGGCTGTGCGCCAGGCTGATTCGCTTGCCGTGGGTGCCGGAGCAGAGAAGCACCTGGCCCATGCTGGCGGCGAAGCCCATCGCGACCGTCACGACGTCGTTGGGGATGAGCTTCATCGTGTCGTAGATGGCCAGCCCGGCAAACACCGATCCGCCGGGTGAATTGATGTAAAGCACGATGTCGCGCTTGGGGTCGGTGGTGGCGAGAAGTACCAGTTCCGAACACACACGTTCGGCCATGGCGTCGTTGACCTCACCGGTGAGCAGAATGGTTCGCTGTCGGAAGAGCCTGTCTGTCAACAGGTCACGGTAGCCGGTGTCGGTGGGCGTTTCGGTAGTCATGAATCCATTCCTACCGGCGCAGCGGTGTCGGGACCCCGCCTGTCTGCTGTGGGCAGACCACCCCTGTTTTGCCCCCCATTCTTGAGCGAACGGCATGTTCAGTCGATCTAAGGCGCCGAAAGTACCGTTCGCTCGAAAAGGGATGGGAACAAAGCGGGCATACCCGTCACCGACGGCGGCGGTAGCGGTACCGCGCACACCCGGCCATGATGGGAGAAGACAACCATTCCTCTCGTCAGGAGCATGGCATGACTCGTCCGGTACGCATCGGTGTTCAACTCCAACCTCAGCACGCACCCGACTACGGGTTGATACGCGACGCCGTCTTACGGTCCGAGGACGCCGGGGTGGACATCGTCTTCAACTGGGACCACTTCTACCCGTTGACCGGCGATCCCGACGGCGCCCACTTCGAATGCTGGACCATGCTCGGCGCCTGGGCCGAGCAGACAGAACGCGTTGAAATCGGCGCCCTGGTCACCGGTGGTGGCTACCGCAATCCGGATCTGCTGGCCGACATGGCGCGAACCGTCGACCACATCAGCGGCGGTCGTCTGATCCTCGGTATCGGTGCCGGCTGGTTCGAGAAGGACTACGACCAGTTCGGATACGACTTCGGCACTCCCGGCTCACGGCTGAAACTGCTGGGCGAATACCTCCCCCGCATCACAGGCCGTCTGGCGAAGGGCAACCCGCCGCCGACGCGCAGCATCCCGGTCCTCATCGGCGGTGGCGGTGAGAAGAAGACCCTGCGCCTGGTCGCCGAGTACGCCGACGTCTGGCACAGCTTCGGCGACCGCGAGACACACCTGCGCAAGTCAGACATCCTCTCCGACCATTGCGCCGACGTGGGCCGGAACCCGGTGGAAGTGGAGCACTCGGTGCCGTGGCCTGGGCTCGAGAATGCTGCCGACCTGGTCGCCGACGGCGTCTCGCTCTTCACCGTCGGCGTCAGCGGACCTGACTACGACCTGACGACGCTTGTCGAGGCCATCGGCTGGCGCGACGACAACACCGCACCAGCGTTGAGCGGGTTGGCCTGAGAAGTACCCAGCACGTCGTCGTTGTCGGCGCCGAGAACGGGCGGCGCCGACGTCAGGCGCGGCCTCTGTCCGGAGAAGTTGACCGGAAAGGCCACTTGCTTCAACGGTCCGAGCGCCGGATGGTCGACGGTTCCGACCATGCCGAGCGCGGCGGTGTGGGGATCGGAGTAGATCTCGTCGAGATGCCGGATCGGTGAGACCGGTACCGCTCGTTCGGCGAGCAGAGCGCACCAGTATTCGACGGTTCCGGACGCAAAGGCGCTGGTGAGTTCTCGTTCCAAGCTCTCGCGGTTCTCCACCCGCTCGCGGTTGTGGACAAAACGAGGCTCGGTCGCCAGTTCGCTTCGACCGATCGCCTCGCACAGCGACGCCCACATCGCGTCGTTGCCGACAGCGATGACGAAGTACCCGTCGCTGGCAGGAAATGCTTGGTAGGGAGCAAGATTCGGGTGCCCGGAGCCTAACGCCGTCGGACGCTCACCGGTGGCGAAGTAGCTGGTCGCCCAGTTCACGTGCATGGCGAGTTGGCACTCGTACAACGACGTGGTCACGTACTGTCCGCGCCCGGTCCGGCCCCGCTCGACCAATGCAGCCAGCACCCCGACCAGTCCGAACAGCGCTGCACCCAAGTCCCCCAACGCAAATCCGGACTTCATCGGCGCGCCACCCGGTTCACCGGTGAGCGACATGAGCCCACCCGCGGCTTGCGCGATCATGTCGTACCCTGGTTCGTCGCGCAGCGGCCCTTCTTCACCGAAGGCAGAGATATGCAGGGTGATCAGATGTGGGTATCGCTCGGACAGTGCCTGGTAGTCGAAGATCTTCTGTAATCCACTGCCCGGCTTGAAGTTCTCCACGACCACGTCGGTCTCTTCGAGCATGCGGTGGATGATCTCCTGTCCTTCGGTGGACTTGAGATCGATCGTCACCGACTTCTTGCCGCGGTTGATCGCGAGGTAGTAGGCGGCATCGACCCCGACGAAGGGCGGTCCCCACGAACGTGTGGGGTCGCCGCCCTCGGGGTGCTCGATTTTGGTGACGTCCGCCCCGAGATCGGCAAGCGACATAGTTGCGTACGGTCCGGCAAGGATCTTCGACAGATCGAGAACGCGGACACCGGCAAGAGGTGCGGGGCCTTGGGAAGAATTCACCGATGAACTCCTGCCACAGAGAGGAACTCGGCGACGACCGCGCGTGCGTCATCGAACTCCACGTCGCCGCCATCAGTAATCACCTCGAGATTGCCGAGCGCGGCCGACGGCGCCTTCCCGGCAAGACCTGCCAGGTAGGAGTTCGCCACCAGCAGTGACCGGTACCCGTTACCTTCTCGGATGCCGTGATCCGCAAGATCGAACAGCAGGCTCGCCATCACGGTGCGAGCCAACTCGTCGGCATATTTTGCACTGGCAGCCTGCGCGGCATCGTCAGATCCGGTGATCAGACGATCTCCCTCCTCGGCCAGTTCCTCCCAGCGCCGCAACAGAACTCCGGCCCCGGCGTCACAGCCAGGTCCGACGGTGGACAGGATGTCCATCATCGCTCCCGCGACCGTGCGGTGCGAGTCGAACTTGCGTAGGCACCGAAGTACGTCCAGCGCAATGACATTGCTCGAACCCTCCCAGATCGAGCCGAGGTGAGCGTCTCGCACCAGTCGCGCGTTCACCCATTCCTCGATGTAGCCGTTGCCACCGCGCACCTCCATTGCCTCACCGGTGACCACTCGCGCACGTTTACAGACAAAGTGTTTGGCGATCGGCGTCAGCACCCTGATCAGTGCTCGCGCCTGATCGTCTCCGCCGTCTGCAGCCTGAAGACACTGCGCGCTGTACGCGACCAGAGCTAGCGAGGCTTCGGCATCGAGCGCAAGAGGAAGAAGAGTCGCCCGCATCAACGGCTGATCGAAGAGTCTCTTACCGAACACGACTCGGCTCTTCGAATGTTCAACGGCTTCGCGGACTGCTCGGCGCATGAGAGCACTCGACCTCATCGCATTGGACAGCCGCGACGTGTTGACCATCTCCGCCATCTGGCGGAACCCTCGATCGAGTTCACCGACCTGGAGTGCGTGCGCGCGGCTGAGTGTCACCTCGCCGCTGGGCATGGAGCGCGTGCCCAGCTTGTCCTTGAGTCGATCGATCGTGAGGTTGTTGCGTTCGCCGGATTCCAAAGTCTTCGGGACCATGAACATTCCGACTCCACGCGTCGAACCATCCTGTCCGCCTGGGAATCTTGCGAGGGTGATGATCACGTCGGCGTCAGGGTTGGAGGCGAACCACTTCTTACCGGTGAGGACCCATCCGTCACCGTCGCGCTCGGCACGCGTTTCGGTGCAGGCGATATCGGTGCCGGCCTGAATCTCGGTCATGAACATCGCACCGGTCTTCGCCTGCTCGGGGTCAGTCGACGTCAATGCGTCGATCCAGGGCGAGAACACGGCCGGATCACCGAACATACGCAGGGTCCGCGCAGCCGCATCGGTCATCGACACCGGGCAAGCAAGCCCGAACTCTGCCTGCACGAAGATGTACGACGCGAGGTACTTCGCGAGTGGAGCGGGCACGGAGTCCCATCCGTGCAAGCCTTTTCGATGCGACATCGCGGAAAGGCCGTACTCGTTGTACGCCGCCCGGCACAGTTCCAGGTAGGCCGGGTGATAAGAAATCCGGTCGACGCGATCGCCAGCCTTGTCGAACTGCTGCAGCACAGGTGGGTTCTGGTCTGCGATGTCGGCAAGCTCGGACAAACGGCCGGCGGCATCTCGGCCCAGTCGGTCGAGCAAGCCGTTCAACGTCTCCCGGTCCGCCCCGGCGGTCCATCTGTCCACTACCGCTGTCAGAGCGGGGTCGGTGTATGCAAAGTTCATCAGTGGTCAACGCCTTTCAGGGTGGAAACATCGGTCATGTTCGAGGAGATCGTCGACTCCGGGCCTTGCGCGTGCAGCGCACTCTTGCGCAACAAAGCCGTCATACAGACAAGGGAGAGAACGACATACACGAGCCCAAGAGCGACGACCGGCCAGATCGAGTTGGTTCGCGTCAGCAGATACTGGCTGACCATCGGGGCCGTTCCGGCAAATACGGCGGTCGACAATTGGTACGACAGAGAGATGCCGGTATACCGAACATTGGTGGGGAAAACCTGCGCCAGGATGCCGGCCAACGCGGCGTAATACATTGCGTGAGGCGCCGTCGCGAGGACCATACCCAGAATCGCCAAGGGCACGGAGCCCGTCTGAACCAGCACGAACATCAGTGGTAGGAGCACGATCTCCGGAAGCAGCATCCAGCGGACCGCTTTCGACGGATCGATCCGCGTGGCCAGCACAGCGCCGAAAGGCTGTACGAGCGCCTGGGCTACCAGTGCCACGGTGATCACAAGGAGGAAGTCACTGCGCTCGAAGCCGAGATCCGTTGTCGCCCATGAGAGCGCAAAGGTTGTCTTGACGTACGTGATGGCAACACCGGCAACCACAGCGCCGACGCCGAGAGCAAGTTCGACGGGATGCGAACGCAACACTTCGACCAGCGGCATCCGTGTACGTTCCTGTGCCGCAACAGCCTTCTTCATCTCGGGTGTCTCGGAGATGTGCAGTCGGATGTAGAGAGCGACGATCACCAAAGCTGCGGATCCGAGGAACGGCAGACGCCAACCCCACGACTCGAACACGGAATCCGACATCAACGTCAGGCCGAGGAAGGCCAGCGTCGCGAGCAGGTTGCCGACCGGTGAACCCTGCTGCGCAAACGCACCGTAGAGCACCTTTTTCTTCGGGGGAGCGAACTCTGTGGCGATCAATACGGCGCCACCCCATTCGCCGCCCATGGCAATGCCCTGGAGAACACGCAGTGCCACAAGCAGTATCGGTGCCCAGATCCCGATCTGGGAGTACGTAGGGAGGAGGCCGACACCGACAGTTCCCAACCCCATGAGCGCGAGGGTGATGATAACGGCGTTCTTGCGACCGAACTTGTCTCCGAAATGACCGAACACCACTCCGCCGACCGGACGAGCCACGAATCCCACGGCAAAAGTCGCGAAGGCTGCGAGTGTTCCCACCGCCGGCGACGCATCCGGGAAGAACAGCGGGCCGAGCACCAAGGCGGATGCGGTTCCGTAGATGTAGAAGTCGAACCATTCGATGGTCGTTCCGACAAACGCCGTGATTCCGGCCTTGCGTGCCTGTTTGGTGTTGTATTCAGGCGGATTGGTGTCGTGACCTGGGTGTTGATCCACGGTTCTCCCTGATTCTCGCGTCGGGCATCACCAAGGGATGCAATGTGAGGCGTGAATCACTATCGTCCGAAATCCATGTAGAGTCCAAGACTTAGTTCGACTCATTTATGTGGGCAAACCACATAATGAATGACGGGAGTAGCGACGTGGAACTTCGTCAACTGCGCGCGTTTCTCGCAGTCGCCGACGAACTTCATTTCGGCCGCGCTGCCGAGCGACTCCACATCGGGCAGTCCCCGCTCAGCCAGACCATTCGCGCGCTCGAGCGCGAACTCGGTACCGACCTGTTCGTCCGGACCACCAGATCAGTGCAATTGACCGCAGCCGGCGAAGCCTTGGTCACGCCCGCTCGGATCATCGAAGCGCAGATCGCTGTCGTACGAGATATCGCATCGGCCGCGTCGACTGGCGAGACGGGCCGTGTCACAGTGGGTTTCGGCGGAACGGGCGGATACACGGTGTTGTCGGCACTCACACGGTCCTTGGCCGACTCCCATCCGGGAATCGAGTTGGATCTACGGCCGCAGATGTATTCGGGTGAAGTACTCGACGCTCTCCGACGCGGAACCCTCGACATGGGTATCGTCGGCCTGCCCATTCCGCGCGGATTCGAGACTCACACTGTGCGCGAGGAAACCTTGATGGTCGCGGTTCCGGCCAGGCATCACCTCAGTACCCATGAGTCTGTGTCACCGAAAGACCTGGCAACCGAACGATTCGTGATGTATCCCGCCGAGCACGGCTCGGTGGTGCGCGATTACACGTTGTCCGTCTGCGCCACAGCAGGTTTCACGCCCACCGTCGCGCACGAAGCCCCCGATCCGTACAGCCTGTTGGCCATGGTCGGAGCGGGGGTCGGGATCGCCGTCGTCGTGGAGTCGACGGCGCATCTGTCCATGGACGGGGTCGTGTACCTGCCGATCGCCGGAGCCACGCCCACACTGAAAATCGCTATGGCATGGCGACCGAACAATCCGACGCCGGCAGTACACACCGTCACTCGGGTGCTGAAAGAGCAGCCTTAGGCTCTGGCGAGGATTCCCGCGAAATCGGTCCCCACAGGCAGAGTTCCGTACTCGTGACCACGATCGACACCGAGGCGTGCGGCAATGAACGCATCGGACGACGCGGCCGGGGAGTGGCGCACCATGAGCGAGGCCTGCAGTGCCAACGCCATAGCCTCGACGACGGTCCGAGCGCGGAGCTGGGCGTCGGCGGGCGCCATCGTGGCGAGCTCACCGAGTTGGCGTCGTACCCGATCGAGGTGCTGATCGAGGACCGGGTTGTTGCCGCGAGCGAGGTTGATCTCGTGGTCGAAGGCGGCAACGGAATCGGGTTCACGGGTCATCGCGCGCAGGACATCGAGCGCGATGACGTTGCCCGACCCCTCCCACACGGCCATGACGGGCTGCTCACGGTAGCGACGGGCTAGCGGGAAGTCCTCGGTGTAACCGTTACCGCCCAGGCATTCGAGTGCCTCGTAGGAGTGGTGCGGGCCGCGCTTGCAGATCCAGTACTTCGCAACCGCCGTCGCGAGTCGGCGGAACGCCTTTTCCTGCTCGTCCGCGTCCTCGTCTTGCGCGCGAGCCAATCGGAGTGCGGTGATGGTCGCGGCTTCGGATTCGAGAGCCAGATCGGCGAGCACCGACGTCATCGCCGGCTGATCTGCCAGGACGGCACCGAAAGCGCTGCGGTGCCGTGCATGCCACACCGCTTCGGCGACCGACTGACGCATACCTGCCGTGCTGCCGAGGATGCAGTCGAGTCGCGTCTGGGACACCATTTCGATGATGGTCCGCACGCCACGACCCGGTTCGCCGATCATGGTGCCGACGGTGCCGTCGAGTTCGATCTCGGACGATGCGTTCGACTTGTTGCCCAGCTTGTTCTTCAGACGCTGGATACGGAAGACGTTGCGTGTGCCGTCGGGCAGGATGCGGGGGAGCAGGAAACAGGAAAGTCCCTGGCCGGCAGCACCTTCAGCCTGAGCGAGCACCAGGAAGGCGTCGGACATCGGCGCGGAGCAGAACCACTTGTGTCCGGTGAGCAGGTAGTCCGCACCCGGGCCGCCACGTCCCGCCGGCTTGGCGATGGTCGTGTTGGCTCGCACGTCGGAGCCGCCCTGCTTTTCCGTCATCGACATTCCGAATATCGCGGATGCCTTTCCGGGAGCATCCAACTCGGGGGTGTAGCTCCGAGAAAGGGCACGCGGGGTCCAGATGGCGGCTACATCGGGTTGCAGCTCGAGCGAGGGGATCACGGCGTGCGTCATGGAGATTGGGCACGCGTGGCCCGGTTCGACCTGGGAGAAGAGCATGAATGCCGCGGCCCGAGCCACGTTGGCACCCGGTTTCGGGTCAGCCCAGGCAGAGGTGTGAGCACCGTGCGCAACGGCGGCAGAGATGATCCGGTGATACGACGGATGGTATTCGACCTCGTCGATGCGGTTTCCCCAGCGATCGAAGGTCTTCAATTCGGGGATCACCGTGTTAGCCAGCTCGGCGTCGTGCTGGAATCCAGCACTACCGACCAGTTCACCGATATCGGTGAGTTCGCTTGTGGCCCAATCCGCGTCGTGGCGCGCGACCCCTTCGGTCAGGACCGTATCGAGCAGGAACTCGTTGACGTCTGTGCGCGGTACCGACTGGTTGAGCACTGCATGGGTGCGATGCGGAGCCGGGTGGGTGACGGTGTTCTCGGAGACGGTCTTCTCGGAAATATCAGTCATGACAGGCCTTTCAGCTCGCTGCGCGGATGAGGTGCTTCTGGATCTTGCCGGTCGGTGTACGCGGAAGAATCGTCGCGAACACCACTTCACGCGGAATCTTGTAGCGCGCCAACTTGTCCGAGAGGTAGTCCTTGATGTCGTCGGCGCTGATGACATCCGGTTCACGCCAGACGACGTGCGCGACGACGGTCTCGCCCCATTCTTCGTTGGGTTTTCCGACAACGGCGACGTCGACGACGTCCGGGTGGCCGGAGATCACGTCCTCGACCTCCTTGGAGTAGACGTTCTCACCGCCCGTGATGATCATGTCCTTCGCGCGGTCGACGATGAAGAGGTAACCGTCCGCATCCTTGCGCGCCAGATCGCCGGTGCGATACCAACCTCCGTCGGCAAAAGCAGCCTTCGTGGCAGCGGGGTCGTCGAGGTACCCCTGCATGACGGTGTCGGCGCGCAGCCAGATCTCACCGATCTGATCGCGCTCCGCGTCGGTGCCGTCATCGGCAACCAGGCGCAGGTCGACGCCGGCCAGCGCGACGCGGCCGATCGAGCCCGCCTTGCTCAACTGCTCCTCGGGGTACAGCACAGTGCCCACTGGCCCGGTCTCGGTCATGCCGTAGACCTGCCGGAATTCGGTGGTGCCGTACGACTCCACCAGTCGCCGAGCGACATCCGCGCCGATCGGTCCGCCGCCGTACAACCACGCACGAACGCTTCCGAGGTTGTAATCGGCAAAGTTCGGCACGAGGTTGAGTGCAGTGGTGTAGATGACCGGCGGGCCGAAGCAGAGGGTAATACGTTGTTCCTGAACAGTTTCCAGGAATTTGACGGGATGGTACTCGCGCAGCAGCACGACGGTTCCGCCCATGTAGAGCGTGGACATGAACCAGTTGTTGAGCGGGGAAGCGTGCCAGATCGGGACGGCCATGAGCAGTCGCTCGTCCCGAGTCGTCGACACGGCGAGGGCAGCGGTGACGGCAACACCGACGACGTTGCGGTGGCTGTGGACGCAGCCCTTGGGCGAGCCGGTAGTCCCCGAGGTGTAGAGGATTTCAGCCGGATCGTTCTCGTCGATGTCGATACCGTCAACGCCCTCCTGGCGGGTGATGGCGTCGTCGAAGAAGTCGAAACCGTCTGCGACAGAGTCCGTGCTGATCAGTTTGGCTGTTGTCTCCAGTCGACCGACAACCGGCGCCAACTCACCGTCGAAGACGCACACCGACACCTTCGCGTGCCCCAGCACGTAGGCAACTTCCGGCGTCTGCATCTTGTGGTTGATGGGGACCACGACGGCGCCCAAGCGCCAGGCACCGAGCATCGCGTACACGAATCCCGGAGTGTTGTAACACATCAGCGCGACGCGGTCACCCGGCTGCACGCCCAGCGACTGCAAATAGCCTGCGGCACGTCGGCTTCCGTCCTGAACCTGGGAGTACGTGTGATCGTGACCGTCGAATATCAGGAAGGGTTTGTCCGGGGTCTTGGTGACGTTGCTGTCGAATACGCGAACGATGTTCATCGAAGTCCTTGTCGGAGAATCACGCTCGAAGAGAGTTCATTCCATCGAGCTGTTGAGTACGGCGTCGGGTATCTGGAGAGTGGCGAAGATGACGGCGACCGCCTCCTCGAGGGAGTAACCGAAGCTTTCGCCGGTGGCAGTCTTCTGAATGACGAGGCCGAAGATCGCAGACCAGAAGGCCTTGGATTCGACGTCGATGCCCGCGCGCAGCTGCCAGCCGGTGCGGATCAAGGTACGGAGGAGGGCTGTTTCGCCCGAGGAATGAAGAGTGCGAAGCGTCTCGGAGATCAGATCGCGGAGTTCACCACGGCGACCCGTCATCATCATCGCTTCCACGAACAGTTCGACGCTGGGAGCGCCCGAGCCGAGGAGTGATCCGACCAGCTTCTCGGTGTAGTCGCCCACGGTGTCGGCGTCGGCGGCATCGACCTCGGCACGCTTGCCTGCGCGCAGAACGGCTGCACACGCCACCTCGACGAAGAGCTTCTCTTTTGAGCCGTAGTAGTAGGTCACCTGGTTGGGATGGGCGCCGGCGGCGGTGCAGATCTGCGCGATGGACACGCTGTCGCCGTGCTCGAGGAAGAGCTCGGTTGCAGCGTTGAACAGTGCCATGCGCGTCTGCTTGCCCGACTCACGCGTGGCGCGCGCTGCGGGAACTGACTCGGTGACCATCACGAACTCCTACTTGTTTGTATGACAAACAATAACTCGGCGTTGTTTGTATGGCAAACAATTTTCTCGACGCGATGACATGTCGACTCCTATCGACATGTCCGATGTGCGGGATTACTCTCTGAACATCGAGCACCCGAGAACTTCGGCTTTTCTGCGAGGAGGCACCCTGCAATGCTCGCGCGATCCGGCTTCTCCCTGCCCACACGCACGACTCTCACGGGCGACTGGGCAGATTTGTTGCGTGAGCATTTTGTCGCGCTCGACGTATCCGATATCGAAGACGGCGATGGATTCAGCGGGGCCGTGCACTCGGCCCAACTCGCACACGTTCGGGTGTCCGCAGTTCAATCGATGGAACAACGAATAGTCCGTAGCAGCAGCCTGATCAAGAGCGACGGTGCGGACTATCTGCAAATCGGCATGATCCGCCGCGGTAGCGCGGTAGTGCGGCAAGACGACCGCGAATGCGTCCTGCGACGTGGCGACTACGTCCTGTACGACACCACGCGCCCATTCGATTGGCAGATCGAGGGACACGCACACGACGGCATCTGGGGACTCGAGGTGTTCACCTGGCCACGGTCGTACCTGTCACTCAGCGACGCGGAGGTCACGAACTTGACTGCCATTGCCTTCGACGGACACGCGGGCCTGAGTGGCCTGCTGGGTCGCTTTCTTCACGATCTTGCCTCCGTCCGCATGACGTCTGACGCGAGCGGAGACGAAGAGGAAGTCGTCAACGAGATCGGCAGCCTGGTCAAGTCGGTTCTTCACGCTACGGCGCGTCCGATCACCTCGCAGCGAACCAACCTCTACGAATCCGCTCTGTCGGTCATAGACGCCCGCATCGCTGACCCAGCTTTGTCTCCGGTGGACATCGCGGGATCAGTCAAAGTCTCCATTCGCCAGTTGCACCGAGCCTTCGCCGAACACGGCACGACGGTGTCGCGTTCGATTCGCAGCCGTCGACTCGACGGTTGCCGTCGTGAGATCGTGCAACGCCACGCAGTAGAGCGGTCGCTGACCCAGATTTCTCACCGCTGGGGATTCACCGACCTGGCCGCCTTCAGTCGCGCATTCAAGGCGGAGTTCGGGATCAGCCCGCGGCGATACCGGTCGCAAGCAGCGGGCCCCATAAGTACTGCTCGCTGATCTGTAACATCCTCGGACACTTACCCATTCAACATGGTGTTCAAAACATTCTGTCGCCGACAGCTTATCCACAATTCTTGGCACGGTGGGCCAAGTATCGGGCGCTGACGGCCAAGTTTGCTCGGCCTCGCGGGCGTAGATTTTCGGCACGGAGTTGCCAAGTGCCAGGCACCCGATCCGACCACCTACATCACAGGGAGTACTCATGGAATCTGCAATCGGTGAACACCTTCAATGCCCGCGCACGCTGACCAGGCGCGTTCCGGATACCTATACGCCACCATTTCCCATGTGGGTCGGGCGCGCGGACGACACCTTGCACCAGGTCGTGATGGGCTATCTCGGCGTGCAGTTCCGCGGCGAGGATCAGCGCTCGGCAGCACTGCAGGCAATGCGGGATATCGTCGCCGGCTTCGACTTGCCGGGCGGACCGGCACACCACGACCTCACCCATCACATCGACAACCAGGGCTACGAGAACCTGATCGTGGTCGGATACTGGAAAGATGTTTCTTCCCAACATCGTTGGAGCAAGTCGACTCCAGTGGCATCCTGGTGGGAGTCCGATGACCGCCTGTCGGACGGATTGGGGTTCTTCCGAGAGATCGTGGCACCACGAGCCGAACAATTCGAAACGCTCTACGCGTTCCAAGACGACCTCCCTGGGGTCGGAGCCGTCATGGACGGCATCAGTGGCGAGATCAACGAGCACGGCTACTGGGGTTCGATGCGCGAGCGATTTCCGATCTCCCAGACCGACTGGATGCAGGCCTCGGGCGAACTACGGGTCATCGCCGGTGACCCCGCCGCGGGCGGACGCGTAGTAGTGCGGGGGCACGACAACATCGCACTGATCCGGTCCGGGCAGGACTGGGCCGACGCGGAAGCAGACGAGCGCAGCCTCTACCTGGACGAAATTTTGCCCACTCTTCAATCGGGCATGGATTTCCTCCGCGACAACGGCCCTGCCGTCGGGTGTTACAGCAACCGATTCGTACGCAACATCGACATCGACGGAAACTTCCTAGACCTGAGCTACAACATCGGCCACTGGGCCTCGCTCGACCAACTCGAGCGGTGGTCGGAATCCCACCCGACCCATCTGCGGATCTTCACGACATTCTTCCGAGTTGCCGCGGGTCTGTCGAAATTGCGCCTCTACCACGAGGTCTCGGTGTTCGACGCCGGCGATCAGCTGTACGAGTACATCAATTGTCATCCCGGCACCGGAATGCTGCGCGACGCGGTGACCACCGCCGAACACTGAACGTAAACGCCAGAGCATTCGGCCACGTTCTTTCCCTCGGAGGCAACTCGAGATATGTTGACGAGTGTCGACATATCCCAATAAAGGCCATCGAGGAAGCGCGGACAGCAGACAGTGACTACTCAACGAAACGAAGAGTTGGCATTTGCTGTGCTGGCCGACCAAGTGCGTCGACAGATTCTCGACACTCTGGCTACCCACGGCGAGTGCAACGCAGGCTTCATCAGCGATCAGATTTCGACAGTCGGTCGCACCACGGTATCCACACATCTCAAGGCGCTGCGGCTGTCCGGAGTGATCGTCGAACGACGTCAAGGACGTCATCGCTTGTTCTCGATCGATCCGGCGGGGCCGGCCAACGATGCACTCCAGTTCCTGCGCGACGTCCTCGGGCGAGCATTGGAAGCCGGTTCGAACTCCTCCGACTCACCGACCACGGCGACTGAGGATTCCGACGTCGCGTCGGAGCGTCGCCGGGCGTGAGGCCCTGTTTGAGCCCCAGCATCTATTTCAGGCAGGAAGTAGAACGTGCCAGGTCTCTCCGTAACGGCACAGATCGTGACGACCGACCCACCAGGGTCAGCCTTCGAGCGCCTCGAAACGGGGCAACTGCTCGAACTCGAATGTGAGCAACTGACGGTCGGGGCCGCTGTCGCCATCTCCCTTCCCGTAGGCGACGGCGCACGCGCAGATCTAGCCGGCATGCCGATCACGCTGTTGGGATACGTCACCGGCGTGAAGCGGGGCCGATCGGTAGTGATCGTGCACCACCAACCGTGGCGCGGCCGCCTGACGATCCGGTTCTTTCCCGACGGCACCGGGACCCGGATCGTTCTCGAATCCAGCCTCGATCAGGACGGCATTTCCTGGCTTGCGAACAAGCGTGGATTTGCCCCGCCCGAGCCGCCGCGCTCCGACCGCCATCGCATTGGACTGCTGGTCAGCAAATCCGGCTCGGCAGCTGTATTCGCCCAGGCCACAGAGACACTCGCCGCCCTGGCTGTCGAACAGATCAACGCCGACGGCGGCATCGGGGGTGTTGTCGTCGATTTGGTGATAGGCGACGATGCTTCCGACTCCGCGGCCGGAGCGGCGACCGCACTACGACTGGTGAAGAGCGGATGCCGCGCAGTTTTCGCGTGTGTGACCTCGTCGACCTTCAATGCCGCTGCAGCTGCCTTGCAGAACACCGGTGTGCTGTTGGTGCACACAGTTCTCAACGAAGGAGGTCGATCGCGTCCAGGGGTTCTTCGCTTGGGGGAGCGACCACTCGACCAGACACGAGCGGGCATACCCGCAATGATGTCCGAAACTGATTCTTGCACTTGGTTCCTGGTCGGTCAGCAGTACTCTTGGTCGTTCGGAGCACATTGGGCGGCCCGGCGCGTGATTGCCGAATCCACCGGATCGGTAGCCGGTGAAGCCTACGTACCGTTGGGGACAACTGACTTCTCACGCGTCATCGAGTCGATAGCCGACTCCGGCGCCGAACTGATACTTTCCTCCCTGGTCGGTCACGACGAGGTCTTCTTCGAAAGACAATGCGCCCAGCAGGGACTGCGAGCCACCACGCGCACCTTTGCACTGGTCCTCGACGAAGCCACTCAACAACTCATCGGCAATTCCGACGCCGACGGAGTCTGGGCGGCATTCGGCTACTTTCAAACCGCAGCCGGCAATCACGACCTCGAAAAGCGATACAGCGCAAGTTCGAACGACCTCCTACCTCCGCTGAGCTCTCTGTCGGAGACAACGTACGAAGCGATCGTGGCTTACGCCCGCGCAGCCCGGACAACGTCGATCGGCGATCCCGAAACCGTGCTTCGGCAGCTCGTCACTACGTCGAAAAGCTCTACAGACAACGAAGTTCCACTGCATCGGCCGATTCTGATCGCTGAATCACGCCGCGGGCGCCTGTACCCCCGCTCTCTCTGAGCGCGCGTAACCCGAACTTAACGAGTCAATATGTCGATACCTATTGACGCAATTGCAGATCTGGCCCTAGTCTGAGCAACAAGTGAAGCCGATCACATCAGGAGCACACTTCTCATGGCGACAATCCGACCGGACGACAAAGCAATAGACGCCGCCGCAAGGCATTACGGCATCACTCTCGACCAATCAGCCCGGCTCGAGTGGCCGGCACTGATCGACGGAGCACTGGGCTCCTACGACGTAGTCGACCAACTGTATGCCGACGAGGCAACCCCGCCGACCACGCCACGCGAGCACGAGGTGCCAACTGCGAGCGAAAACCCCTTGAGCGCTTGGTATGTGACCACCAGCATCCCGCCGACGTCGGACGGCGTACTGACCGGCCGACGCGTGGCGATCAAGGACAACGTGACCGTGGCCGGAGTTCCGATGATGAACGGATCTCGGACAGTAGAGGGATTCACTCCGTCTCGCGACGCGACTGTGGTCACTCGACTACTGGCGGCCGGTGCAACTGTCGCGGGCAAAGCTGTGTGTGAGGACCTGTGTTTCTCCGGTTCGAGCTTCACGCCGGCAAGCGGACCGGTCCGCAATCCATGGGACCCACAGCGCGAAGCAGGTGGATCATCCGGTGGCAGTGCAGCTCTCGTCGCAAACGGTGACGTCGATTTTGCCATCGGCGGGGATCAAGGCGGATCGATCCGAATCCCGGCGGCATTCTGCGGCGTCGTCGGACACAAGCCGACGTTCGGGCTCGTCCCGTATACCGGTGCATTTCCCATCGAGCGAACAATCGACCATCTCGGCCCGATCACACGCACGGTCCACGATGCCGCACTCATGCTCTCGGTTATCGCCGGCCGCGACGGCAACGACCCACGTCAGCCGGACAGTGTCGAAGCGAGTGACTATCTGTCCACCCTCGACCCCGATGTGGACGGCCTGCGAATCGGGATCGTTCGAGAAGGTTTCGGGCACGCGGTCTCACAACCCGAGGTCGACGACGCAGTCCGCGCAGCGGCACACAGTCTGAGCGAAATCGGCTGCACAGTAGAGGAAGTAAGCATCCCGTGGCACCTGCATGCTTTCCATATCTGGAACGTGATCGCCACTGACGGTGGCGCCTACCAGATGCTCGACGGCAACGGATACGGCATGAACGCGGAGGGTTTGTACGATCCGGAACTGATGGCACACTTTGCTTCTCGACGCATTCAGCACGCCGACGCTCTGTCCGAAACCGTCAAACTGGTGGCCCTGACCGGCCACCACGGCATCACCTCCCTCGGTGGCGCGAGCTACGGCAAAGCGCGCAACCTGGTGCCGCTCGCCCGCGCCGCCTACGACACTGCCTTGAGACAGTTCGACGTCCTGGTGATGCCCACAGTGCCCTACGTCGCATCCGAGTTGCCGGCAAAGGACGTGGACCGCGCCACCTTCATCACGAAGGCTCTCGGGATGATCGCCAACACAGCACCATTCGACGTGACCGGACATCCGTCCTTGTCCGTTCCGGCCGGCCTGGTAAACGGGCTTCCGGTCGGAATGATGATCACCGGCAAGACCTTCGACGATGCGACGGTCCTCCGGGTCGGGCGCGCATTCGAAAAGCTCCGCGGCGCGTTTCCGACGCCTGCATACCGCACCTCCGATTCTGCATCACAACTCAGCCTCACCTAGTTCTGTATCCGCACTTGCACAACGAATTCCACCGATTCACACATGATCAGCCCGCATAGAAAAGGTGAACCAGATGTCAGTAACGATCGACCACACAACGGAGAACGCCGCACCGGCCCAGGCGCCGGTCTCCGACCGGGCGTGGGCACTGTTCCGCGCACTCGACGGCAAGGGATTGGTACCCGACGGTTACGTCGAGGGATGGAAGAAGACCTTCGAGGAGGACTTCAGTCCAAGTCGCGGAGCGGAATTGGTAGCGCGCGCATGGACCGACCCCGAGTTCCGGCAGCTGCTTCTCACCGACGGTACCGCCGCGGTTGCCCAGTACGGATACCTGGGCCCCCAGGGCGAATACATCGTGGCAGTCGAAGACACCCCGACACTCAAGAACGTGATCGTGTGCTCGCTGTGTTCATGCACCGCGTGGCCCATCCTCGGTCTGCCACCTACCTGGTACAAGAGCTTCGAATACCGTGCGCGCGTGGTGCGTGAACCACGGAAGGTTCTCTCCGAGATGGGAACCGAGATCGCGTCGGGCATCGAGATCCGCGTCTACGACACCACCGCCGAAACTCGCTACATGGTCCTCCCGCAGCGTCCCGCCGGCACCGAAGGCTGGAACCAGGAACAACTGCAGGAAATCGTCACCAAGGACTGCCTGATCGGGGTTGCAATCCCGCAGGTTCCCACCGTCTGATCACCCCGACAAGAAGGAAGCACACCATGGATGGAGTACACGATCTTGCCGGAGTTCAAGGCTTCGGCAAAGTCCCGCATACCGTCAACGCCGACATCGGCCCCACCTTTCACGCGGAATGGGAACACCTTCCGTACAGCCTGATGTTCGCCGGCGTCGCCGAACTCGGAGCATTCAGCGTCGACGAAGTTCGATACGTCGTCGAGCGGATGGAGCCCCGCCACTACATGATGACCCCGTACTACGAGAGGTACGTCATCGGCGTCGCGGCTCTGATGGTCGAAAAGGGAATCCTGACGCAGGACGAGCTCGAAAGCCTTGCGGGAGGCCCGTTCCCACTCTCACGGCCCAGCGAATCCGAAGGCCGACCGGCTCGCACCGACACAACCACCTTCGAGGTCGGTCAGCGAGTACGTGTGCGAGACGAATACGTTCCCGGGCATATTCGAATGCCTGCTTACTGCCGTGGACGGGTGGGAATTGTCTCTCATCGGACCACCGAGAAGTGGCCGTTCCCCGACGCAATCGGTCACGGCCGCAACGACGCCGGCGAAGAGCCCACCTACCACGTGACGTTCGCTGCGGAGGAACTGTTCGGCAGCGACACCGATGGCGGGAGCGTCGTGGTCGACCTCTTCGAGGGTTACCTCGAGCCGGCGGCCTGATCTTCCAGCAATGCCGGTCGGCGGTCATGCGATCACAGCGCTTCGCATGACCGCCGTCTGCCCACAGCGATTCACTCATTCGGAAGGACACTGGAAATCATGGTCGACACACGACTTCCGGTCACGGTGCTGTCAGGTTTCCTGGGCGCCGGGAAGACGACGCTACTCAACGAGATCCTGCGCAATCGGGAGGGTCGTCGAGTCGCGGTGATCGTCAACGACATGAGCGAAATCAACATCGACAGTGCGGAAGTCGAACGCGAGATCTCGCTGAGTCGATCCCAGGAGAAGCTGGTCGAGATGACCAACGGCTGCATCTGCTGCACTCTGCGAGAGGATCTTCTCTCCGAGATCAGCGCCTTGGCCGCCGATGGCCGATTCGACTATCTGCTCATCGAATCTTCGGGCATCTCCGAACCGCTTCCCGTCGCCGAAACGTTTACCTTCATCGACACCGACGGTCACGCTCTGGCTGACATCGCCCGGCTCGACACCATGGTCACCGTCGTCGACGGCCACAGTTTTCTCCAGGATTACGCCACAGGGGGCCGAGTCGAAGCCGATGCCCCGGAAGACGAACGAGACATCGCGGATCTGCTTGTCGATCAGATCGAATTCGCCGATGTGATCCTGGTGAGCAAGGCCGATCTGGTCTCGCGGGAGCATCTGATCGAGCTGACCGCGGTCCTACGATCTTTGAATGCCACTGCCGCGATAGTGCCGATGACGCTTGGCCGCATCCCACTCGACACGATTCTCGATACCGGTTTGTTCTCGCTCGAGAAAGCTGCACAGGCCCCCGGATGGCTACAAGAACTCCAGGGTGAACACATCCCCGAAACCGAAGAGTACGGAATCAGTTCGGTGGTGTACCGCGAGCGCGCGCCCTTCCACCCCCAACGGCTACACGAATTCCTGAGCAGCGAGTGGACCAACGGGAAGCTACTTCGCGCCAAGGGCTACTACTGGAATGCCGGTCGGTTCACCGAGATCGGGAGTATTTCTCAAGCCGGGCATCTCATTCGCCACGGATACGTCGGCCGTTGGTGGAAATTCCTGCCCCACGACCATTGGCCTGCCGACGAGTACCGTCGCGACGGGATCCTCGACAAGTGGGAAGAACCCGTCGGAGACTGCCGACAAGAACTCGTCTTCATCGGCCAAGCCATCGACCCGGCTCGACTTCACGATGAACTCGATGCCTGCCTACTCACCACAGCCGAGATCGAACTCGGGCCAGACGTGTGGACCACCTGGAGCGACCCCCTGGGCGTCGGCTATACCGACCAGACCGTTTGATATTGGTGCGGTTTGCCGTAAGTTGTGCGCAATGGGGGTATCACGCAACCGAACTCGGGCGTTGTTGATCGTCGCGGCGATCGCAGCCGGGACCGTGGCCGCAGCTACGCCGGCGGGGGCCACCTGGACAGCCGCGCCGATGTGCGGCGAGTGGCGGGTCGAAACCGTAGCGCAAGGGTTGGAGCAGCTCGAAAACCTCGAGCCCGATGACAACGGCGGGTTCTACCTCTCCGGCGAGTCGAAGATCTATCACGTCGACGCCGCAGGGCAGGTGCGAACTGTCCTCGACGGCATGGCTGCCCCTGGCGGTTTGCAACTCGACGGCTCGAGGCTGTCCTTCCTCACCAGACAGGACGGCAAGCTGTGGCACCTGGACACCACGACGGATCAGCTGTCCGCACCCGTCGACTTCGCGGGCAACGGCCTGCTCCGCCTACCCGACGGCGATCTACTGACCACGTGGGTCGGAACAGAAGGCGGCCAGTCGAAGGGTGTGTCGCGCTATGACCACGACTCCGGAACCGTCGTACCCAATTGGTCTGCAGTGCCGCGTTCGGAGGGACTCGCACTCAGTCCGGATCAGCGAGCCGTGTACACAGATGATCTGTTCACCGGTCAGATCATCCGGGTCCCCTTGGATACCCCTGACGCGTGGACAGTTGTAGCGACGGTCCCGAGCCTGATACCTGGCCTCGACGATTTGACCATGTCGCAGGATGGAATGCTCTACGCCGCAGCTCACGTCGAAGGCTCGATCTATCGCGTAAACCCTGAAACCGGCGCGTCCTGCGTCGTCGCTTCGGGTCTTTCGAATGGGTGGACCGGACCGAGTTCAGTGCGTATAGGACAGGACGGCGACGGCTGGGCGCTCTACGTCACCGGGTTTGACGGGACGCTGCGTCGCCTGGTACCTCCGTCGGGCGTCGAACTCGCACCCGTCCGCTGACGCCGATCTCTTCGGCACGAGATTCTCCGACCTGGCGATACTTAAAATCACGCTGATTTGAATGCATGCCCGCAGCGCAACGGCCGCTTGTCCGAAAACTGTCAACAGTTCTACACGGAGAAATGGCTACCCTTAGGTTTACGCTGCACGCATGTTTTCTTCCGTCGCAGCGAAGATCCGCCTGGTGGTGGCACTGCTCCTCACTGCCCTCCTGGCGCTGACTCTGTCATCGTGCTCGAGTGGCTCGGATTCGTCGGCAGCCCCCACAGACCTGTGCGCACCTCCTGGAGTGGGAGCCGCAACCGCGGCCCCCACAAACCTGGATGCCGCAGCGGGTGCGGGCGCCGAAGACCGCTACACCACGGCCACCGTCACCCCGGTCGATCGGATCGACACCTCGAAGCTGAACTTGATCAAACCCGGGGTCATCACGGTCGGCACGCTCGGCGACGCACCCCCGAGCATCTGCGTCAACTCCGACAATCAGTACACCGGATACGACAACGAGCTGCTGAAGGCCGTCGCGGACAAGCTGGGCCTGAAGGTCGAGTTCGTCGGCACCGAGTTCGCCGGGCTTCTCGCCCAGGTTGCCGGCCGACGCTTCGACGTCGGCTCGTCGTCCATCACCACCACAGACGACCGTCGCAACACCGTCGGCTTCACCAACGGCTACGACTTCGGATACTTCTCCCTCGTAGTACCTAACGGCAGCGCCATCACCGGCTTCGGCGACCTGGACGCGTCCAAGCGCATCGGCGTCGTGCAGGGAACCGTTCAGGACGACTACGTCGTGAACACGCTCAAGCTCGATCCCGTGAAGTTCCCCGACTACGCCACGGCGTACGCGAACCTCAAGTCCGGCCAGATCGACGCCTGGGTAGCTCCGTCTCAGCAGGCCGAAGGCGCAATCGCTCCCGGTGATCCGACCTCGATCATCCAGAACACCTTCTCGGTCAACAACTTCGTCGGCTGGGCGGTGAACAAGGAGAACCAGCCGCTGATCGACGCCCTCAACTCGGGCCTCGACGCAGTCATCGACGACGGAACCTGGTCTCAGCTGTACGCCGACTGGGTACCGCGCCAACTCCCCGAAGGCTGGAAGCCCGGATCCAAGGCCGCGGCCACCCCGGAGCTGCCCGACTTCGCAGCCCTCGCAGCAGAAAACGCGGCCAACGGCGACGGTGGAGATACCGCGTCGTACCAACCGAAGTCGACGCTCGAACAGCTCAAGGACACGTTCTTCGACTGGGATCTGTACAAGAAGGCATTCCCCGATCTCCTCAAGACCGGTCTGCCCAACACCCTGATCCTCGCGCTCGCGTCGGGCATCATCGGCACGATCCTCGGCATGCTGCTCGCTGTGGCCGGTATCTCGCGCACCCGTTGGCTGCGCTGGCCGGCCCGCGTCTACACCGACATCTTCCGTGGCCTGCCCGCCGTCGTCATCATCTTGATCATCGGGCTCGGCGTCGGACCGATCGTCAAGGGAATCACCGGCAGCAATCCGTACTGGCTGGGTGTCGCGGCGCTGTCGCTGCTCGCGTCGGCGTACATCGGTGAGATCTTCAGATCCGGTATCCAGAGCGTCGAGTCCGGGCAGCTCGAGGCTTCACGTGCCCTCGGCTTCAGCTACCGAAAGTCCATGTCGCTGGTCGTCATCCCGCAGGGTGTACGACGCGTTCTGCCGGCGTTGATGAACCAGTTCATCTCGCTGATCAAGGACTCGTCGCTGATCTACTTCCTCGGTCTCCTCGTCACCCAGCGGGAACTCTTTGCCGTCGGACGTGACCTCAACGCCCAGACCGGCAGCCTGTCCCCGCTCGTTGCGGCAGGCTTGTTCTACCTTGCTCTGACCATCCCGCTGACGCACCTCGTCAACTACATCGACAACCGGCTCCGGACCGGACGCGCCGACACTTCAGGCACGTTGGATCCGCTCGAGCAGGCCATCGTCGTGGAAAGGGGCTGAGGACATGACCACCAGCTCTGAACTGAAGTCCGTATCGCTCACCGGCAAGGACCTGCATCTGTCCTTCGGTACCAACAAGGTGCTTCGCGGCGTCAACCTGCACGTCGACGCCGGAAACACCGTCACCGTCATCGGGCCCTCCGGTTCGGGCAAGTCGACGCTCCTGCGGGTGCTGAACCGTCTGCACGAGCCCGAGCAGGGTGACGTACTGCTCGACGGGAAGTCCGTCTTGAAGGACAACCCGGACGAGCTTCGCCAGCGAATCGGCATGGTGTTCCAGCACTTCAACCTGTTCCCGCACAAGACCGTCGCCGAGAACATCGCGCTCGGGCCGAACAAGCTCAAGGGGTTGTCCAAGGAGCAAGCTCGGGCGCTCGCGCTCGAGCAGCTGGATCTGGTGGGGCTCAAGGAGAAGGCGGACTCGCGGCCCGGCAACCTTTCCGGTGGTCAGCAGCAGCGCGTCGCCATTGCCCGCGCCTTGGCGATGAAGCCCGAGGTCATGTTCTTCGACGAGGCGACGTCGGCTCTGGACCCCGAGCTGGTCAAGGGCGTTCTGGCGTTGATGGCCGACCTGGCGAAGTCCGGCATGACCATGGTCGTCGTGACGCACGAAATGGGCTTCGCTCGCTCGGTGTCCGACAAGGTGCTCTTCATGGATCGTGGCGCCGTCGTCGAAACCGGAACTCCTGAGCAGCTTTTCGACGATCCCGAGACCGATCGACTGCAGGCGTTCCTGTCACAGGTTCTCTGACTCGGGCGTGCTTGCGCGAGATCGACGGGCGTTGATCCTCGACGCCTGAAGCATCAGATGGTCACGTTCGGCGAGGTTGGATGCCTTGTGCGCTGCATCGGCATACAACCTCGCCGCCGTCTCCAGGTCTCCGTCGCGCTCACGGAGATAGGCCTCGACTGCGGCATGGCGTGGAAGTGAATCGTCCAGCGCTGCAAGAGCTGCCAAGCCGGCGCGTGGTCCGTCCGCCTCGCCGACGGCCACCGCTCGGTTGAGCCGGACGATCGGGCTGTCGGTCAGGGCTGCGAGTTCGTCGTACCACTCCACTATCTGAACCCAGTCGGTCTCGTCTGCTGTGAGAGCGTCGGCGTGGAGCGCAGCAATCGCGGCCTGGGCCTGGAACTCACCGAGCCGGTCGCGAGCGAGAGCTGCCTGGAGGATCACGACTCCTTCGGCAATCGAATCGGTGTCCCACCGGCTGCGATTCTGCTCCGCTAGCGGAACCAGGCTGCCGTCCGCGGCAGTGCGCGCGGCGCGGCGAGCGTGGTGAAGGAGCATGAGCGCGAGCAACCCCGCGACTTCGGGATGGTCGATCGCGGCCGCGAGCTGCCGGGTGAGCCGTATCGCCTCCGCGGCCAGGTCGACGTCGCCGGAGTACCCCTCGTTGAAGACCAGATAGAGAACGCGCAGAACGGTGGCGACATCGCCGGGTTGGTCGAACCGCACGCCGGAGACCGTGCGCTTGGCTCGGCTGATGCGCTGAGCCATCGTCGCTTCGGGCACCAGGTAGGCCTGCGCAATCTGGCGAGTGGTCAGCCCGCCGACAGCGCGCAGCGTGAGTGCAACGGCAGACGACGGCGTCAACGACGGGTGAGCGCACAGAAAGTAGAGCTGGAGTGTGTCGTCCACGCCCGGCACCGACCCGCTGACCGGCCGCTCGCCTGGCTGCTCGTCAACCAGAAACTCCCGCTTGCGACGAGCCGCATCCGACCGGATCCCGTCGAGGAACCGCCGCCAGGCTACTGTGACCAGCCAGCCCTTGGGATCCCTCGGCGGGTTGTCCGGCCAGGCCCTGACCGCCTCGAGCAGAGCGTCCTGCACGGCGTCCTCGGCCGACGCGAAATCTGCTCCGCGGCGGACGAGGATGCCGAGCACGCTCGGAGTCAGACTTCGAAGCAGGGCGTCGTCCATGAGAGTCGTCAGTCCGTGATGGTCGGCGGCTCGGTCAGGAACGGGCGCAGTTCGAGCCATTCGTGAATCGGCTTCCCGCCGGCGCCGGGTGCGGCCGAAAGCTCGCCGGCCAATTCGACGGCGCGGTCGTAGTTGTCGACGTCGATCACCATCCAGCCGGCAATGAGGTCCTTGGTTTCCGCGAACGGGCCGTCGGTGACCGGCGGGCGACCCTCACCGTCGTACCGGACAAAGGTGCCCTCAGGAGCGAGAGCCTGACCGTCGACGAATTCGCCCGTCCCCTCGAGCCGATCCGCGAAGTCCTGCATGTACTTCACGTGGGCCGTGATCTCGTCCGGTGTCCACTGGTCCATCGGCACGTCGTTGACTGCAGCCGGAGCGCCGCGGTAGTGCTTGAGCAGCAAGTACTTGGCCATCGTGAATCTCCTCTGTGTCGGTGCCACCCATTCTGGTCGCACGTCACTACAGGGACGAAGCAAGTCGGGGATTCTCGACATCGCAGGGCCTTCGGCCCTGTGCGCCTTTTTGGTAGTGCCCGCAACCAGAAAGGCGCACGGGGGCCGGAGGCCCTAAATCCACCCTTGCCGGCGGGCGATCACTGCAGCCTCGTGCCGATTCGCAGCACCGAGTTTCGTGACAGCTGACGACAAATAGTTTCGGGTGGTACCCGCAGACAGGTGTGCCCGGGAAGCGATCTGCTCGATGGATGCTCCGTCGGCCGCGTACTCGAGTACGTCCGCTTCGCGCGGAGTAAGCGGTGAGTCGCCGGCGCCGATTGCCTCGGCAGCCAACGACGGGTCGACGTACCGCCCGCCGGCATGGACGCTGCGGACCACCTCGGCGAGCGTCGCCGCAGGCGTAGTCTTCGGTAGAAATCCGCGGACACCTGCTGACAGTGCCTTCTTCAGGTACCCAGGACGCCCGTGGCTAGTCACGATGATCGAGACGCACCCCGGGACCGTCTGCGCAATTTGTTGCGCCGTCTCAATCCCGTCGATACCCGCCATCTGAAGGTCGAGCACGGCTACGTCAGGCTGATGCTTCGCAGCAGCGATCACAGCGTCCTCGCCGGATTCGGCTTCTGCCACGACAACGATGTCGTCCTCGAGCGACAACATCATGGCCAGAGCCGAGCGGATCAGGTTCTCGTCGTCAGCCAGCAGTACCTTGATCGGCTCGGTCACCGAGACTCCTTCGTTCGGGACGGAAAGTGGGCGGTGAGGGTGAAGCGATCTTCGTCCTGCACGGTTTCGACAGTTCCTCCGACGGCGCCGACGCGCTCGCGCAATCCGTTCAGGCCGGTTCCGTTGTTCGGCTCTGCGATACGTGCGCCGTCGTTGGCGATCACGACACCGTCCGCCAACACCTCGATGCTGCAATTCTCGGCACTGGAGTGCCGGAGAATGTTGGTCACGCCTTCACGGACGACCCAGGCAGCGGCTTCGGCCAGTTCCACCGGCAGTTGATCTGCCGATCCACGTATCGCAGTAGAGATTCCGGCGGCCTCGAGCAGCGACTGCGCACCGGCCAGCTCAGACGCCAAGGCGATGGACCGGTATCCCCGAACCAACTCGCGCGCTTCGTCGAGTGAATCTTGCGCAAGTTCGCGTACTTCGTCCATCTGCGCGGCGGCACGATCGTCGCCGCGTCGTGAAAGAGTGGCTGCAAGTTCACTTTTCACAGCAATTGCAGACAGTGCCCGCCCGACGACGTCATGGAGATCGCGCGAAAATCGCAACCGCTCCTCGGCGACGGACAGAGCGGCGGCGGCTCCGCGTGCCTCGTCCAATTCGGTGACCATCCGCAGCAGCCACACCGACATGTAGACGGTCAGCCCCATGAAGCCAGCGACGATTCCGACGGACACTCCACTTTCCGGACCCGCAAGCAGGCCCAGTACAACCCCGGCGGCCACCGAGCCCACGATCAACCAGCGCAACGACGTCAACCCCGCAAGGGGAACGACAAGGATTGCCGCCAGCCAGAAGTACGGGCCGTTCTCGGCATTGCTTCCCAAGGCAATTCCCGCCGAGCAGAACGCCGACAACGTCATCACGGCAAGAGGAATCTGGACGGGCTTGGCCACGACTCCGCCCAGATCAGGCATCCGGGACACGGCGACGGCGCACGCAATCGCACTGATTCCCAGGAATGCCCCCGACAGATACCGATCCGTCACGATCTCGGTGAACGTACCGAAGCCACCGAAGACGAAGGCGAACATGATGAACGACTGCCGCGTGTAGAGACGTACCTTGTCGACGTTCGACGCGGTTCGCCACGTCCGTCTCGGATTCCAGCGTCCGAAGTTCTGCGCGATCATGCCCACTACCTTCTCAGAGTTCTACGAACGCGGTTCCCAGCGGAAGTGGACGTTCGCAATCAGAACCGAACCGACGATCCACGCCAGCATGACCAACAGCGGTTGCCCAGCCGAACCGAAGGTGTCGACAAATCCGGCCGCAGCACCGGGCGCATCGCCCAGATCGGCCAGTTCGCCAGTGGTTCTCCCCAGCCATCCAAGATTGAGAAGGTCGACTACCGCGGCCAGCGGAGTGAAATCGAGAATGCGAGCAACGTTGTCCGGCACGACGTTCCTGATCGAAGACATACCTGCCGTCGCCAGAATCAGAATCGGCATGCAGGTGATCTGCGCTGCCTCTGCGTTCCGAGTGACAGCCGAAGTGATCAACGCCAGCGCGGTGAAGAGCGCAGCGCCGCCGATCACCGCGACCAGCACCAGCACCGGATTGACCGGAGCACTGCCGCCGAGAACCATCACGGCAATTCCGATGACCACCGTCAACAGGCCGGTGAGAACCCACGACGGCACTGCCGGGCCCGCAAGGATCTCGGCGTCGCTGCATTCCCCGGTGCGTAGTCGCTTGAGAACCAACTCGTCACGACGCGTCGCATACACCGACAGGAGGTTGTAGAAGACCACGAACACGAGAAGGAAGAGTGCAAACACCTCGAGGCCTGCCGACACCGACTTGTCCGACAGCCCGCCATCTCGCGACAGATACAGCATTCCCACGGGAAAGATCAACGGGAGGACGATTGCGTTGAATAGCAACAGTCGATTTCGTCCCAGGAGCGTGAACTCCGAACGAGACAAGGTTGCTATGCGGTTCATGCCGACACTCCTTCGAGAGTTGCGTGATGATCGAATTGGTCTGCAATGGAGAGGAATACGGTCTCCAGGGATGCCGCGCGGGCATCCAAGCCGGTCAGCAGGATGTTATTGTGCTGCGCCCACAGCAGCAGTTCCGTCAGGGTCTCCTGGACTGTACGAGTCGTGATGACCACAAGATCGTTTTCGACGCGTATCTCGGCGCCGGCCAGGGCGGGGAGCGGAAGACCTGGACGGTGCAGTTTGATTTGAGCAGGATGATCCGCGACGACGTCCGCCACGGTACCGCTACGCACCACCGCCCCACGGTGCATGATCGCCAATTGGTCGCACAAGGACTCGGCTTCGTCCAGGTAGTGCGTCGTCAACATGATGGTGACGCCCGACGCTTTCAAATCAGCGATCAATTGCCAAGTGTTACGACGACTTTCGGGATCCAAACCAGTAGTCGGTTCGTCGAGAAACAGGACGAGTGGCCGACCGATGATCGCGCACGCCAGATCCAGTCGCCGCGCTTCACCGCCCGAGAGGAACTTCACGCGGGTCTCCCCACGGTCACGCATGTCCACGCGCTCGAGCACCTCGTCGACGGGAAGCGGATTCGAGCACGTCCCGGCCCACATCGCCAAACTCTCACGAGCAGTCAGGTCTTGAGGCAAGCCACCCTTCTGGAGCATGATGCCAAGCGACGGGCGAATCTGCTTGCGGTTGCGCACTGGATCCATGCCCAGAACGCGCACCGTACCGGCACTGGCTCGTGAAAGGCCTTGAATTACTTCGAGAGTGGATGTCTTGCCGGCACCATTTGTTCCGAGGAGGCCGAACAGCTCGCCTTCCTGAACACTCAGATCCAGATTGCGAACAGCATCGAATGCCTCCTTACCGGAGCCGTAACGCCGCGACATTCCGACAACGTCGATCACAGGATCGCCCTTCATCGCTGCGCCTCCTCTCGGTTCCAGCCGCGCAGTCCGATCGCGAATCGAATACCCGCGTAGACAGCGAGAGCGGCAACAAGAATCCAGAACACCGGATTGGAGCCGATGATCGCGAACACCACTCCGATGATCGCGATGTTCACGACGATCACTACAAGTTCGCGGCCCATCGTGGGTGCGGGTCCGATATCCATCAGGTCCGTCAGGAGGCTTCCCTCGTGTGGTTCTCTCATGCCTCCAAGCCTCGCGGGAAGTCCGCCACGAAAACAGTGCACAGCGTCATCACCTGCGGTGACACCGTCATGGATCGGCGATGACAAATGTCATGCGAGGTTCCCGCCGGGACGCGTCGCAAATTGCAGGTAAGGGTCGACTCGTTGTTTTACTGTTCATTTTGACGTTCCTTTACCCTCGCTTAGAGCTTCTACGGTTCCCGAAGTCCGTACATCGAATCTCGGGAGTTCACGGTGGCTATCAAGCCTTTGGCCTTGTTCGTCAAACACGACGGTGTGTCTGCACGCGCGTCGATCACCTGCCAGTACAAGTGCGGAAATGCGTGCTCTCACGAGGTCCCCAACACCTCGGGCGGCGAGTACTTCCGCGACATCGCACGCACGGCACTGACTCGTCGCGGCATGCTTCGGGGCAGCGGCATGGCGGTCCTCGCGGTGGGAGCTGGTAGCGCCCTCGTCGCGTGTTCGGACGAATCTGCAAGTGCCGAAACGGGAACCGGTTCGACGAGTGGCAGCAGCAGCGGATCGACACCGGCGGGAACGAACTTCAGCGCTGTCGCTCCCAACAAAGAAGACAAGGTCACCGTCCCTGACGGATACGATCAGGCCGTCGTGATTCGTTGGGGTGACGCCGTTCTCGCCGGTGCCCCGGCCTTCGACTTCGACAAACAGACTGCAGCAGCGCAGGAACTGCAGTTCGGATTCAACAACGACTTCGCCGGATTGCTTCCGGTCGACGGGCAGCCCAACACCTACCTACTCGTGGTCAACCACGAATACTCCACCGAGCCCGCGATGTTCCGCGGCTACGATGCGGAGAACCCGACCGAGGAGCAGTTCAAGATCGGCCTGGCCAGCCACGGATTGTCGGTCGTCCAGGTCAAGGGAGAATCCGACAACGGCAAGCTGGTGCCCGAGATTGGATCGAACAACCGCCGCATCACCGGAACCACGGAATTTGTCGTGACCGGCCCCGCTGCCGGTAGCGACTTCCTCAAGACGAGCGCCGATCCCACCGGAACCAAAGTGCTCGGCACCCTCAACAACTGCGCCGGCGGCGTCACACCTTGGGGCACAGTGCTTTCCGGCGAAGAGAACTTCAACCAGTACTTCGCGAACGCCGAGGGTGTCACCGATCCCACGGTCGGAGCGCGACTGAAGCGCTACGGTCTTGCCGGCGCCGCTTCCGAGCGCAAGTGGGAACGCTTCGACAAGCGGTTCGATCTGGTCGCAGAACCCAACGAGGTCAACCGATTCGGATACGTCGTCGAGATCGATCCCTGGGATCCGTCGTCGACTCCGATCAAGCACACAGCGCTCGGACGTTTCAAGCACGAAGCCGCCACCATTTACATCACGTCGGACGGCACCGTCGTCGCCTACAGCGGCGACGACGAGCGCTTCGACTACATGTACAAGTTCGTCTCCAGCCGAAAGATGCAGGACGGCAAGAGTCAAGCAGCCATGCGTCACAACATGACTCTGCTCGACGCCGGAACGCTGTACGTCGCAAAGCTCAGCGGAAACTCTGCCGGCGAGATCGACGGCAGCGGCAAGCTCCCCTCGGACGGCAAGTTCGACGGAAGCGGCGAATGGGTAGCCATCCTGCGCACCGGCGAAGACGGCAAGGGTGAATCGCTGGTCGACGGCATGAGCGCCGAAGAGGTAGCCGTCTTCACCCGCCAGGCCGGCGACAAGGTCGGGGCAACGAAGATGGACCGCCCCGAGGACTTCGAGGCAAACCCGAAGAGTGGCAAGGTTTACGTCGCACTGACCAACAACACCAAGCGCGGCGTCGACGGCGGCGCAGCGGCCGACGAGGCGAACCCACGCAACAACAACAAGAACGGCCAGGTCCTCGAAATCACCGACGACCACGCCGGCACCACCTTCGGCTGGAATCTGCTTCTCGTCTGCGGAGATCCAGCCACAGCCGATACCTACTTCGGTGGATTCGACAAGAGCAAGGTCAGTCCCATCTCGTGCCCGGACAACCTTGCCTTCGACCCGCACGGAAACCTTTGGATCTCCACCGACGGCAACGCCCTCAAGTCCAACGACGGACTGTTCAGTGTTGTCCTCGAAGGCGAAAATCGGGGTGAGACAAAGCAGTTCCTCACCGTCCCCGTCGGCGCCGAAACCTGCGGACCGATTGTGGACGAGAAGCGCGTCATCGTCTGCGTCCAGCACCCCGGCGAGACCGACGACGCCAGCATCGAAAGCCCCGCATCCCATTGGCCCGACGGCGGTTCATCACAGCCACGCCCGTCGGTAGTTGCAGCGTGGAAGAAGGACGGATCTCGTCTCGGCTCGTAGAGGTCAGCTACTCCCGAACCCCACGCTGTTGGCATAACGATCGAAATCGCCCTGGGCTCCGCTGTAGACGTTGATGTCGGTATTCCCGGTGATACCGGGGATGCGTCCGGTGCTGGTGTACTGCCAGAAGGTCCAGTTGGACCAACCACCGGGTAGCGGTCCCGGGGCATTCTGCCCGTTGTAATCGGCGATCCACAGCGGGTAGTGGTTGAACTCAGTGGTGTTGGCCATCTGAGTGCGCCAGAAGTTGGGGTACGTGTAAATGATGGGCTGCCGCCCGGTGAGTGCCTGGACTGTATTCAGGTAGCGATGAGTCCAGTCGATGACCTGTCCGGCGGGCAGTCCCTTTGCGTCCTCGAGATCCAGGACGGGCGGGAGGTCGCCAGGTCCGTTGATACCCAAGACGATCGCCGAGTAGAAAGCGGCCTGGGCTTCGGGGGACTGGCGAACATCTGCGTAGTGGTACGCCCCGCGCGAGACACCGGCAGCACGCATGACCAGGCAATCCTGGATGAAGTACGGATTGACGTAGTTGAGCGACTCGGTGGCCTTGACCATCGCGAACTCGTGCCCTGACGCCTTGACCTGGAACCAGTCGATTCCGGTTCCGTCCACGTGCTGCCACGAAGAGACGTCCGGGCCGCGTGGAGCGTCGGCCGCGGCGAGGCCCGGTGCCGTGATTGCGATGGCAGCGGCCATCGCGATCGGGGTGAGCTTGCCCAGTGTCCTGACGATCCGTCGCTCGACCATTTCCCGAGGGTAAGGTTAATTGGTCCGTTTTGTCCGCTAATTCAGGGAATGTTCACTCAACCGAGCCAGTCGAGAACGGCCGCCGCGGTCCACGACTGTTGCATGCTCCCCAACGGTTCTCCGGTGAAAGGCTCGTAGTACTCGGCAAATGTACCGTCGCTGGCCTGCCTCAGCCCCTCCGAACGCAAGACGTGTGATCGCTCGGCCCATCCCCGGCGCGCGAACGCCCACGAGAACAACCACGTGATGACCGGCCACACCGGACCACGCCAATACTCGCGCGGGCGAAAATCACCGGAAACCGGAGACGTCGACGGCGGAACGGCAAAACGCATGTCCGGGTGCCCACAGAATTTGGGCCCCTCGAAAGTGCGCAACAAAGCGCGCTCGGCATCGCGGCTCAAACCGCCGCAGAGCAACGGCGCAAACATCGCGATGGTCTCGGTATGAACCCACCGTCCGGTGCGCAGGTCGAAATCCTTTGCTGCACCGGATCGTTCATCGGTGGTGGCAATCACGCCCTGTCGGAAGCGATCTGCCCACCCGCGTAGATCTCGGACGTCGGAGTTCGGCCGGGAATGCTCCTCGCCGATCGTCGCCAGGACGTCGCACGCCATCGAGAAGACCGCGCTGACAAACACGTCCTCGACGGCAAAACTCATGGCCGTGGCAAGCTGCGAGTCCTCGTACCGCACGGCCTTCATCTCTTCGAGAAGCCAAAGGTAGCGGTCGTATTCGTGATCTGTGGGCCGCTGAGACAGGTCGGTCACCACCGCGAGATCGGCCCGCTGATACGCAGGCACTCGTCCCGCAACAACATTCGCGTAGGCCAGATCCCAGCGCGGGGAATTGTCCATCCCCGATTCCCACCCGTGGTAGAGCGCGATGCGGCCGTTACCGTCGAGATCCCGCGCCTCCGCCAACCACCGGTGCCACCGAACAAGATCGCTCCAGCGACGGTCGAGAAACTCTTCGGCCACCGCACGCGTCGTACGTCCGTGCCGACGCGAATGATCGAGAATCCGCTGCACCGCGATCGCATGGACGGGGGGTTGGGTGATTCCCGACGTAGCGGTGCCCAAAGGCGCATGCGCTGCCAAGGCGTTGACGTCCCACCGCGTCGGCCCGGGGAAGTAGCCGTCGACACCGTTCGCGAACACGATGTGCGGAATCATCCCGTTCTTCCACTGAGCAGAGAGCAAAGTATCGAGCTCTACCACCGCCCGTTCGACGCTGAGCGGCGCCAAACCTACCGCGACAAACGCCGCGTCCCAGCTCCACATGTGGGGATACAGCTTCGGGGCGGCGCTGGTCATCGTGCCCAGGTCGTTTCCGCGCAGCAGGTAGGCAGCTCGGGCGGCGAGCTGAGTCGGGGTGAATCCGCGGTCGGCCATAGATGTCTATTTTGCGACGCGTCGAGCCTTTGCGCTCATCGAGCACGAATCGGGCGCTACACCCGCGCTAGGGTGGCATCACCGTCAGGCGATCTCGGGGTGGAGGCCTTGTGCGCGAGAAGATCAAAGCAATGCTGTTCGACGTCCAGGGCACAGCAACAGATTTTCACAGCACTCTCTGTAGAGAGGCCCGTCGAATCACCGACGCCGACGTCGACTGGCCGCAATTCGTCAATCTCTGGCGCGCTGAATACTTTGCGAACACCTCCGACGCCGGTGACGCTACAGGCGAGTGGGTGACAGTACATTCGGTGTACCGCGAGGCCCTGCGCAAGCTGTTGGCCCGTGAGAACATCGAACTTTCGGACGCGGAACAGGAAGAACTGACCGCCGCCTGGAAATTCCTGGACCCCTGGCCGGACACCGTCGCCGGTCTGACAACCCTGCGTCAGCAGTACACCGTCGCTGCCTTGTCCAACGCCGACGTGAACGCTGCAGTCAGCATCTCGCGGCACGGAAACCTGCCCTGGCATGCCGTCTTCACCGCCGAGATGGCCGGCGTGTTCAAACCCGATCCGAAGATTTACCATCTGGCTGCTCGATACCTCGGGTACGACCCGGCCGAGATCATGATGGTTGCCAGCCACAAATACGACATTCGGGCGGCCAAAGCTCTCGGATTCCGCACCGCCTTCATCGCCCGACCCCTCGAATTCGGAGCCAGGGGCAATCCCGATGTGTCATTCTCCGACGAGTTCGACATCAACGCCGAGGACTTTCTCGATCTGGCAGCGCAATTGGTTCTCTGATGCCGTCGCTGCGCGTCGTTGCTGGTATCCCTACGTGAAGGAATATCGAAACGCACAGGCGGTTTGAAATTCATGGGCACCAAGCAAGACAGCGCTGCCCGCGAAAGCAAGGCCATGCGGTACTCGCTCGTGGTCGCCCCGGCGTTGGCTGTGCTCGCCGCATTCTGGGGCTGGATCTCACAGTCCCAGGTGATACTTCTCGACGGTGTGTACGCCCTCATCGGAATGGTGCTGACAGCGTTGTCGCTACGGGTCTCGCGGATAGCCGACCCGGCGTCCAGGGCATGGCACTACTGGCAACGCTTGCCTACGCCGCAGTCGAGGCAGTTCGTGTCATCCTCGCGGGTGGGGCCGACGTCACACATCTGATCTGCTGGTCGCCGAAGCCAGGCAGTGGGGGGCGTCCGCCGCCTTCAGTGCGCTGGTCGCAGTCGGTGCTGTCGTCGCAATGATCTTGGGCCGCAACGATTTCTCCGACGCGGACCGATATGTCGACTCCGTCTTAGTCCTCCTCGGGCTGCGCGATGTTGGCCCCACAACCGTACGCACTTCTGCGAACCGCACTGACCGAACCCCTCGAAGGCACTCCCGGAGAACACGTTCCGACTCTCACCATGAGCAAGGTGGGCCGCAAGCTGTATATCGAAGCGACGTTCATGGTCGCACCGTACAGCTTGGACATCGACGGCGAAGACGCAGTACGACGCTCGTTCGCCACCAACCTCGCCGACCTTCCCTACGAACCATGGCTGAACATCGAACTGACCACAGATCCGGCGCTGATGCTCTAGCGACGGGATCTGCTCTCGAACAACAGAATCGCGACGGCCGGACCCACCGCACCTTCTCAAAAAGTCCTTGACTCG
>NZ_JAJNCL010000021.1 GCF_021025955.1 Rhodococcus qingshengii
AGCTGTCAGGCTACGCACTCGTGAGTGCGGTACTGGGCTTCGTCGGGGTTGTTCTGTGCATGCGGACCGTGTTCCGTTTGTTCACACTCGACAACAAGTGACGAAAACTTCCTTTCCGCGTGGGGTACTGGGTTCGACGAGCACTCACTCGTGGACAGGAGCGGTGAGCCGTGCTGATCCATTCGACGAGCGTCTCGGGTGGCGGCTTCATTTCCGACGGTGACGTTCATTCAACTGGACGGCTCCTACCGACGATCTTTTTCCTTTTCACACCGAGCAGGTAGGTGAGCTCGGGGTATATTTTTCCGGGAGACAGCTTTACGAGACCATGTTGCCGTGGGCCAACGGTGCAAGCGTTCCACCTTCGCTGACGGCGGAGTCATCCTGCCGGCACATCTGAAGTCGGCCACCATTCCTTCCGAGACTCAGGGCTTGCCCAAGTGCCCCATGGGGAATCTTTTCAGACCGCGCCCCTTGACCGTTCGAACGATGATCTTTGCTGTGCGGGCACCTGGCGGGGTCGCCGTCGCGCACGCGATATGCGCACTCGGGGCGGCGGCGCTGTCTCCGACCGCAAAGATCGAGACCAACACCTCCGCATTGGAGGTCGTCGACCAGTACCCGTCAACGCTGGTGTCGCTACGAGTGCTGTCCGCCGCAGGCCGATACAACCGGGAATGTCTGCCTCAAGGGTTCTTTGGTGGGCGAGTGGCCCACTCGCAGTGAGTCCTCTCCAAAGTTGGTTCGAATTGTCGGCGCAGCGAAGGTTTCTGATCAAATTGTCAGCGCATCCCGTAGCTGGGAGGGTTCGAGGTACACCTGCTCGGCAACGACCTTTCCTGCATGATCGAAGGTCACCACCGCCACCATCTGGAGGGTGAATCGTCGGCCGGTCGCTGAAAACCGGCGTAGGAGCCGTCGTGGGTGCCGTCGAATTGCACCAGCATGGCGCCGGTCGCGCTGCTCTGTCCGAAAGGCGTGATGGTTACCTGAAGATCGCTGAACCCGGAGAACAGCTGTTCTTCGCGAGCGCGAAGTGCTGACAGTCCGTTCTGGTGGCCGGTCATGGGGGAGTTGTAGTCAGCGGGGTCAGCCCAGAGGTTGACTATGGCGTCGATATTGTGGTTGTTCACCGCAGCTGTTGCGGCCTGGGCGAAGTCATCGATTTGCATTGTGTTCTCCTTTGTAGGTGTAGGGGTTCAATGATCGGTTGGTCGTACGGATCGTTCGGCGACGGTGATGGCGACGCGTTCGGGGAGTCGAGTTGCGATCGTTGCGACGACGGCGTTGCGTCGCCCGTGTACGACGCTGGGGCGCTTGCGCGCCAATGCCTTCAGGGTTGTATCGACGACGTCGTCCGGGCTGCGGCGGTTTCCTACGGACGCTTCTTCGCCAGCGACCTGAAAGGGCACTGTCACGTTAGCCGAAAAGCGCTAGCAGCGAAGTCTGTTTGGGGCAGGCTGTTACGAGACACCGCCGGTCCGTTCACTTCAGGCGGCTGCGTCGGTCGCGGTGACTTCCTGTCAGACCGCGAAACGGTCGGCCATCTCGGTACGCCATTCGGCGGCGGTCAGCAGGTGTCGGCGCGGCCGGAAATGTGGCGAGATGCTGCTGAACGCGGACAGGAACCGTTGCGCGTGCCCAGGCGATGCGAACCGTTTCATCGCACGTTCTCGCTGACTGGTGGGCTGATGCGAGTTCTCGGCCCGGTTGTTCAAATACTTCGACTGGCGATGCTCGACCGAGGCCAGTATCTCGCGGTGGGCGACCTGGTAGCTGCCGAGTTTGTCGGTGACGATCACCCGAGGCACATAGTGCGAGCCCTTGAGCAGCTTACGGAAGAATCGCTTGGCGGCGTTTCCATTTCGGCGGAACTGGACCAGCACATCGAGAACGTTGCCGTGCTGGTCGACCGCGCGCCACACATAGTGTTGCCGGCCGTTGATTCGGATGAACACCTCGTCGAGGTGCCACCTATCACCGGGCGGGGACCGCCGTCGGCGCGACTGGTTTGCGCAGGCCTGCCCGAACTTGGCGCACCACCTTCGGATCGTCTCGTAACTCACCACGACACCGCGTTGCAGCATCAGTTCCTCGACTTCACGGAGGCTGAGCGGGAACCTGAAGTAGAGCCACACGCAGTGGTTGATGATCTCAACCGGGTAGCGGTGGCCTTTGTACGACAGTATCGGGTTGGTCACGCCACATTCTCCCAGTTTGCCGCGTTCAACAACGTGACAGTGCCGGACTGGGCCGCACGAGCGAGGACGTAAGCGCCTTGGCGGACCGCAGCGCTTCCTGCAGTGGATCTTTCGGCGGCTCGGCCAACCACGCTGGACCCGGCTCCCGTGTCCAGCCGGTCAGCAGGAATTCCGAAACTAATCTTCATCGGCAATGTTCAGTATGTACTCGCCTACACAGGTGCTCACCGACCGAATTCCGTCAATTGCCCCCAGGTCATCGGTGATGAACGACGCCAACGCGACGTGATCTGCAAAGACACCCGTGCAGATCACGGAGGTGTCGCCAGCGACCATCGTGACCATTCTCGATGCGGGATGTGCTGTGAGCGTCTGCATGGCTCGCGGAATGCACGAAGCGTCGATTTGCATCGACACCACCGCGCTCAGAGTGAATCCGACGGCGGCGGGTTCTATCTCGAGGCGAGGAGCAACCGCCCCGGTCCTCAGAAGTGTCTGTATTGTTCGGTACGCCGTGGAATAGCTCATCTCGGTTTCTCTGGCGATGTCAGCTGCAGAAGCTCGTGCGTCAGCGCTGAGCTTCTGCAGGGTTGAGATTTCGAGATTGGTCAGCTCGTCTATGCTCTTGAACGCGGGTTCGGTTACTGCGTCTGCGTGTGCTTCGAGCGCCGCCATTTGATCGTCCCTCAGTCGGTGAAGTCGCCATGATTGCCCGACTTTGGATGACCGCAGCACGAGTTGGCTCTGAACACTTGCAATCCCGGATAGGGATGGGATGCGAGAGGTGATGAGCTCGGCCATGTCCGTCCCGATGAGCGGATAGACATCGGCGTAGATATCGGCGTTGCCCATCGTGATCATCAGGTACTGAACTTCGCGAAATTGTTTGAGTTCCTCCGCCACGGACCGTGTCATTCCCGGGACGCAACGCAGCCACACCTGAACCGGGGTTCCAGAGGCGATCAGCGGCCAGGCCACCCGGCCGACGATTCGAATGACCTTGTTCGTTTTCAGGCGATTGAAGTGGCGGTTCACGGTCGTAGAAGGCTGCTCGAGGATCTCGGCCAAGGCGGAAATCGGTACCCGGGGCGCGATCTGCAGTGCCGCGACGAGATCGAGTTCAGTGTCGTCGGACAACGGCGTCACCGTGGGCGGCTTCCTGCCGGGCAGAGACTGACTCATGCCAGAAAGGTAGCACCCAATAGGGCAATGATGGTTATATCAACCAAACACTGGCGCACTTGTGAATATTTTGGTCGTTTCTTTGTTGACATTTGGATGTGGAGCGCTTAGCTTTACTGCAACCGAGCGATGGTGATACACGTCACTGCGCTTGCGTTCCCACCCTTGCCGACTGCCAGAAGCAGGCAGCTGAGGTTCGAACCCGATAGGCGGCACATGAAGAAAATTCAAGCGTTTCCGGTTGCGGGCGCCGATGCGTCACACGACGTCCTGCCCCCACACAGACAGTGGGATGCAACCGCACGATCTCACCGATCGGCCTCTGATCCCATCTTTCGCCATGAGGGCATGTCGTCGTAGCGGCCTGCACTCGATCTGCAGTCGAGTGCGGCAAACCCAAGACCGGCCAATGCGATCTCGGCTGGACGATCCCCGGACATACTTGCAGGGTTCCTCACACCTCCACCGCTCCTACACGGGCGGCGCGACGGAAGTTCCGTCCTGCCCTCGCTCTGGCTGTGTGTCAATAGAGTTGTGCCATCACCGGCAGCAGTCGATAGACGGGGCTAATCGGAACCGGCAACACAATGTCGAACCGCAACGGCGCGAATCGCACTTGCACTTCGTTGACACGCACCACCGTGCTCGAGATCTCCGACCGCGACGGAGCTCTACCCGAATCTCGGCGTGAACTTCACTCGCATTACGGTCAACATCCACCCTATTCATCTGTGCTATTTTCCCTCTGCCCCAAGCGTTTTCAACGTAGGAGTATTGTGTCCTCTCATTCAATTGGAACTGAAAAGGTGCCGACGCGAGGGATCGCATCGACTGACCGTGCCACTGCCGTCGTCGGTTTTCTCGTCTTTATCGAATTCGCCAGTGGGTTCGTCCAGGGCTACTACACGCCGCTGCTGCCACGGATCGCGGACCATTTCAGCGTCACCGCTGCCGATCTCAATTGGTTCACGTCGGTTCAAACTCTGGCTTCCGCGGTCTGTGTGCCACTTTTGGCGAAACTGGGCGATACATACGGGCATCGACGAGTTCTCAGAATCGCGATCATCAGTGTGATGATCTCTGTCATTCTCTTGGCGTTTGCACCGAACTTCACGGTGGCGCTCATCGCGAGAGTGCTCATCGGGCCGCTCGCTGTGTGGCTGCCGCTCGAAGTCGCACTCGTACACAATCGGATTCACGGTGAGACAGCCCGTCGAGCCATCAGCTACCTCGTCGCGATGCTGACCGGCGGCGCAATCGTCGGATCACTGGTGGCGGGACCGGTTTCGCAGACACTGCCCTCCATGACGTTCACGCTCCTGGTGCCACTAGTGGCCGTTGCACTGAGCCTCTTTGCCGTGTTCATCAAGGTTCCGGAGTCGGACGTACGCAACACCGGCAAGATCGACGTCATGGGGTTCCTCGGGCTGGGGTTGGCTTTGCTTCTTCTGCTCTGGGGGCTTGGTCGCGCGCCGAAGGACGGCATCGGCTCCAGCTCGACGCTCGTTCCGGTGTTGCTGGCGTTGCTGGTTCTTGCCGCGTGGATTGTGTGGGAAAGAAGGGTGGAGAATCCTGCGATCAACCTTTCCGTGGTTGCGTCCGGGACGCTCGGACCTTTGTACGTCGCATCATTCTGTTTCGGATTCATCACCTTCGGCAACCTTGCTCCGCTGACGACTTTCCTTTCTGCGAAACCGGAGACCGCCGGCTACGGGTTCGCGCTCACGGCCACCGGACTGTCTCTATTTGTTGCATCAACTAGCGCGGTGGCGACCGTGGGATCGCTACTCTCGCCCTTGGCGTCGGCGCGAGTCGGATTACGCCGCGTGCTCGTTGTCTCCGCAATCCTGGGCGCGCTATTTTTTGTCCTACAGGCAGTAATGCATCAGTCACTCTGGCAAACGTCTCTACAGATACTGCTGGCCTACCTTGCCATCGGTGTTTTTCTGGGAACGATGCCCGCGCTAGTTGCCGAGCTTTCACCGCCGAGCGAGACCGCCATTTCCGTCGGCTTGTACAACACGGTACGAACGATCGGCGGCTCGGTCGCGGGCGCGACTGTCGCAGTTCTTCTTTCAAGCCTATTGCTTTCGAGCGGAGCAACTTCGGTTCGTGGGTACCAGGCCGTATGGATCGCATCAGCTATCGCATTCACACTCGCCGCCGTGGCCGTTGGACTCGCTCGCGCGAAGCCGACCGAAATGACACACCCATCCCGATCACACTGACCGTCACCCATTCAAAGGAAGAACAACATGCGCACACTCGTACTGGCCGGGGCAAATATTTTCGACGCCAACAACTCCCGTTTCCACCGCGGAGATATCGCGATCACAGGCGGAACAATCTCAGCAGTCGGAACTGGACTCGAGGGCGACGAGCATGTCGACCTTTCGGGACGCACGGTGCTTCCCGGCCTGATTGATGCTCACACTCACGTCGCGATATCCATCGAACCGGCAGCGGAAACCTTGTCCCAGCCCTTCACATACCGCCTCTTCAAGTCAATCCGCAATATGTCGGCGACCTTGGACTGCGGAATCACTACAGTCCGCGATGCCGCCGGAGCCGATGAGGGACTCCGAATGGCCGTGGCAGACGGCATCATTGAGGGACCACAATTGGTGACCTCGATCAACATGATCAGCCAGACTGGCGGACACGCGGATTGCTGGATGGCGTCCGGATTTACCAGCCCCACACTCCCCGTCCCCTACCCCGGCATGCCGTCCGGGGTTGCAGATGGCCCAACCGAAGTGAGGAAGAAAGTTCGCGAGATGATTCGCTCGGGAGCGCAGGTGATCAAAGTGGCAACATCCGGCGGCGTCGCATCGGACCGAGACAATCCACGTCACGCACACTTTCGCAAGGCAGAACTCGAGGCGTTGGTCGAGGAGGCAAACGCTGCGGAGATCAGCGTGATGGCGCACGCTCAAGGTGCGGACGGAATCAAGAATGCAGTCCGCGCCGGAATACGATCGATCGAGCACGGCATCTATCTCGATGACGAGGCCATCGAACTGATGCTGGGGAACAACACCTGGCTCGTACCGACTCTGATAGCGCCGATGTGCGTTCTGGAACTCGCCGACAAGGGCGTCGTATCGAAACGCGTCGCGGAAAAAGCGGCCGAAGTCGTAGACAGCCATCGAGAATCATTCCGTCGCGCAGTAGATGCCGGTGTCCGGATCGCAATGGGAAGCGATTCTGGTGTCGGCGCGCACGGGCGAAACCTTGAAGAGCTCGCCCTCATGCACCGCTACGGCATGAGCAACGAGAGCGCTTTGAACGCCGCTACGATCTCAGCAGCCGAGCTGCTCGGGTTGGACAGCGAGATCGGCTCACTCGAACGAGGAAAGCGCGCAGACCTCGTTGTACTCAACTCGCCGACTCCCGATCTGGAGAATTTGAAGAGCCAAATCGGTGCCGTAATCCAAAACGGCAACACAATTCGAGGAAGCCTCTGATTGTTGCCGGGATTCACTATTCGCCGACCACTCAGCTCTACACCGTGGTCAACGGTCTCACAGGCGTTTCTGCCAAATGTTTGCAGCAGGAGTTTCTCGAGTACCTACGCAAATACTTGTAGGGCAACCATCTTTGGCCACCTTCCTATTTCGCCGCGTCCGCTGGCGGCGCGCCGTTGTCGGTCATCGTCGAGTACATCGCCGATCAGAAACGCCAAGATCGCGCACAACCTGAAAAGACTGGAACACGGATCAGCTTCCTCCCAGCCCTGAACTGCCTGGATTTCGCTGATAACTCAGTTGACGTGTAGTTGGTGCGCAGCCTGGTAGCCGCTGGGCCTCTGCTGTAGTTGCTCGCCCTTCGAGGGCCAGTTGAAGTACTGCTGCAGGACCCGGCGGCGGGCGCTCCGATTGGCGATCTGGCTTGGCTGCTCAAGACTTGGCACGACGCCAGCTTCTCGCGCCCGCCAGTAGTGGGCTTGCACCCAAGATCGTCCCCTTCTCTCGTCGGGTTCGTTCCGCCGGAGGAGGCCGATACAGGACGACATTCGCCTCTGGTCGACGCTTGTCTACGGATGGCTGAGGTCGACCGCGCGGGATGCAGGTCTATAGAGGGCACTGTCACGTTGGCCGAAAAGTGCAGCGTTGCAGCTAGTTTGGGATACACGTTTGCGGGACGCCGGCGGGCCGTTCACATTCAGGTGGCGGCGTCGGTCGCGGTGATCTCCCGCCAGACCGCGAATCGGTCGGCCATCTCGGTACGCCATTCGGCGGCGGTCAGCAGGTGTCGGCGCGGCCGGAAATGTGGCGAGATGCTGCTGAACGCGGACAGGAACGTTGCGCGTGCCCAGGTGAGGGGAAGCGTTTCATCGCACGTTCGCGCTGCCGGGTCGGTTGGTGCGAGTTCTCGGCGCGATTATTCACATACTTCGACTGGCGATACTCGACCGATCCCAGCAGTTCGCGGTGCGCCACCTGGTAGCTGCCCAGCTTGACGGTGACGATCACCCGCGGAACATACTCCAAACCTTTGAGCAGCCTCCGGAAGAACTTCATGGCCGCCAACGCGTATCGGCGTGGCTGAACCAGCACATCGAGAACGTTGCCACGCTGATCGACAGCACGCCACAAATAACGTTGCCGACCATTGATCCGAATGAACACCTCGTCGTGGCGCCACTTGTCACCGGATTGCGGGCGTCGGCGGCGGAGCTCGTTGGCGTAGGCCTGCCCAACTTTGGCGCACCACCGCCGGATCGTCTCCTAGCTGACCACGACACCGCGTTCGAGCATAAGTTCCTCGACCTCACGGAAACTGAGCGGGAACCAAAAGTACAACCCCACGCAGTGGTTGATCATTTCGACCGGGTAGCGGTGGCCTTTGTAGGACGGCATCGGGGTGGTCACGCCACATCCTCCCAGTTTGCCGCGTTCAACAACGTGACAGTGCCATTCGATACCACAATTCGGGTGCACTGCCCCCTGGCATCCGTCGTTCGGGGCCAACATCATGATCTCCTCGACGTGAATAATTCGGTTGAACGAGGCAGTCTCGCTGTAGATCTCATACGCGACATCAACATTTCATCGATCTCTTGGACGTGCGAGAGGTGTTGATGGGGCAGCGAGCACGATGGTGAGCAGTGCGAGAGCGCATGCGGTCCACGCTGCGGTGGAGTATCCCGAGTTGGTGGGTGGAGAAGGTGCCGATCATGTGGTGCGGCCAGGACCACGCGACTGGCGGCACTGTCGATGGAGAAGCCGACCGAACGCACGACCTCATTGGCGCTCATCGCGGCCGCGCCCGCGGTCTCCTCGGAGGGGTGACTGTCAGGGTCGCTTGGGGCATCACGGCTCGTGCACTTCTTTTCTCTGGGGCGACCTGACCAATTCATTGGCATCGCCAGTCCGCCACACATGCCTGAGCGAGTTTCCCTGACGCTCATTTTGTCGGGAGGGTTGATGCATTGAAGTCCGATAGCGAAAGTTTTTGCGAAAGCGATTGATAGGAAACAGTTTCTATTTCTGCGAAATGAGTTTGCTGGCATCGATCATAGGTTTACCCATGCGACACCCGTCGTCATTGCGCGTGAAGCCCCCGGGGGCGATCCGCGGTCACTTGCACGAATCTACGAAAAGGACTGACTGGTGGAAGATGCCAGGGGCGGCCTCCATAAGGCCAGGAACCGAGTGCGTTCTACTACCCAGGTCGTTGATCAACTCAGTCAAAAGAAGGTTCAACCGATCTAGGTCACAGGAGAGTGAATCAGTCTCTGTAGTCGAAGCGATGCCGACGGCTGTCGTTGATGTAACCGGTCGCGCAGCGCCGCTGGTCACGTAGTGCTCGGCGAGAGTGGAGACTTCCGCCGGTTGCCGTTGGTTGGGGGGTTCTGATTCGCCTAGGCCTTCGTGGTCAACGGGAATCTTGTCGATGCTCCGCGACGTGGAGCGGGTCGCGCGGGCTTAGATCCCGCATCAAAAGAACCATGGTTCCCCTGGGTAATCCACAAATCGCGAGGGGAAGAGTCTGGGGTTTTTCACTAGACGTCGACCGGTCCGATGAATGAACCTTGAGTCTCGGCGAATCGAACCGATAACGGCATTCGAACAGAGATCGAGTTGCATGCGAACGTTCTCAGCCGGCACCCGGAACCGGCGCCGGCGAATTCGTCGGTCGGTTTGCCCGTCATATCCGAGAGTTGATCGGGCGAGGATCTGGAGAGGAACACCAGTGGTAGATACAGTTACGAAAAACGGGGCGGTGGTTGCGGTGAACCCGTCGAGTTTGGCCGAGCCTGCCGGCCATTTTGATCGAGCGGTTCGAATCGGCGACTTTCTCCACATCTCGGGGACATCGGCGCTCACCAATCTCACTGGCACAGTTGAGGAGCGCACCTTGCCGGAGAGTTTTCGAGAGCAGGCTGAGACTACCTTCGACAACATCGAGAAGGTACTGGTCTCTCAGGGCGGGACTCTTGCCGATATCTACGAGATCCGGGTCACGCTCAGTGATCGCGATCTGTTCGGCCCTCTGAACGAGATCTTGAAAGAACGTATGCCCGCCCGCGGATTCATCGGATCGGGATATGTGGCTGGGTTCATGGCACCGCATATGAAGATCGAGGTCGAGGCTCACGCGTACCTCGGCCTCACCACTACAGGTCGATAACACTTCCGTCCATCGACTCCAAGTTCATCGCGTCGGCTCCTGCGCCGACCCGCCCGAAAGGAAACATTCTGTGACTGCGTTGTCCTCCTTCGTGAAAAGCATCAGCACTGGCGCAATCGAGGTCGTCGACCTCACCACCCCCCTCCACGCGGGCACTCCGACCGTGCCCGTCCCACCTCCGTTTGCGCCGACCGCCGGATTCTCGATGAATCAGGTCAGCAACTTCGACGAAAACGGACCTGGTTGGTCGTGGAGCGATATCACGTTGGGCGAGCATGTCGGAACTCATGTGGACGCACCTCGTCACTGGATCAGCGGACGGGACGGCTTGTCCGTCGACGAAATCCCCCCGGCACGGCTGGTCGGACCTGTAGCTGTCATCGACAAAACCGAAGAGGTACTGGCGAACCCGACCTTTCTGCTCGAGGCCAAGCATTTTGTCGAGTGGGAGGAGAAGTATGGGCCGATCGAGCCAGGGTCGTGGGTCATCTTCCGTTCGGGGTGGAGCGCTTATGGTGATGACCCGCAGCGTTTCTTGAATCCGAATGGCTGGCCTGGTCTTTCGCTCGATGGTGCAAAATGGCTCGCCGCGAATCCCGCGGTCAGCGGGTACGGGGTTGAAGCAGTGGGCATCGACAGCGTCAGTTCCGGCGATGATTCGGAACTGGAACTTCCTGACGAGGACGCAGATCCAGGAGAATTCGGCCCCGGGCACTACTACTTGCTCGGCTCTGACAAGTACGGGCTGACCTCACTTCGCAATGTCGACCGGCTCCCGGCGAAGGGCGCCACGATCGTGGTGGCGCCGCTTCCCATCGTCGGAGGCACCGCCGGCCCCGCACGTGTCTTCGCATTCGTCGAGCAGTCGTAGTCAGGTCTGGGCAGAGTTAACTATCGATCCGAAGCACGTTCCCGCGGACCGATTCTGCGTGAGGAAAGGACGCCAGTGATCAAACTTGTCTCGATGTGGCGGCACAACCCAGAACTCGGCGCCCAAATGTCGGACGAACACTACTTCCAGCGACACACGCCGATGGCATTGAGTCTGCTCTCCGAGATTCCAGGGTTCCTGAAGTACACACAGAACAGCGTCGTGGCACATTCGGTGCATCGCGAGAACTCTCCCGAACCGGAAGAGCGCGATCCCGAATTCCACACCATGCTGGAGTTGTATTTCACCGACGAGGACGCCGTCAACCAACTGTTCAGCAAGCCGGAGATGGCCCGACTGTTTGACGATCACCCGAATTTTCAGGACTACCAAGCAGATCCGAGCATGTCGGTGTACATCGTGAGGGAGCGGGTCGCGCTCGAAAGGGGCATCGACGGCTCACTGATGATTCCGACATCCTCGAATTCGATTCCAGGACGCTCAGAGCCAGTGTAAGAACACATGCGTCTTGAGTGAAGAGCTTTGGCCCGCCGAAGGGGGCAGTCACCTTCGGCGGGCCGCAGTCATTCCAGTCGATTGAAGTGCCGCCCACCAGCAGTTGCCGTTCCGATGAGCACGGGTGCGGTGGTGTCGGGGACGTGATTCTGCATCCCGAGTTTGACTGTGATCATTGACTTATCAATGTGAGCGCGCTCCGACGATTCGCTCGGCAAGACTCAATTCGGCAAAGACGGCTGACCCGTCCGAATGTGCCTACTCACGAATCCCCTCGATTCGACATCCGATGATCGACCTGGCGAGACCGGAGAAGGTTCGAGGATCAGCGCCGGTGAGCTCTTTCCACCTGTTCAGTCGGTAGGAAATCGAATTCGGGTGCAGGTGAAGTTCTTTCGCTGCTTGGGCTTGCGAGAATCCGAACTCTGCGAAGGCGAAAACCGCGGCGGCGAGGTCGGGATGCTCGTGCCTGACTTTTTGCACTGTGTCGAAGAGCAGTGCCAACCGTGGCTCACTGTCGAGCAAGGTCGATTCCAGCCAGGTGTCGAAAAAGAGCGCCGACTGCGCACTGCGCATCTCGGCGACACGCAGTGTGCGCTCGGCGTCGACGATGCTCCAATGCGCTCCGTGGAGTCCTTCACGACGAAGGCCGATCCCGATGGGCACCTCGGTCCCACTGATTCCGTGCGCCGATCTGACTACTGCGTCCACATCGCTGTCTTGGACCAGCACGTACATTCCGGAAGCGCGCACTCCGCATTGCACGACCCCCGGGAGTCTGCGTGTTGCGCGCTGCAGGCTCTCCACTTCCGCATCGGGCCAGAACGAGCGCGGTGAACAGATGGCTTGAAACTGACCATGGATGTCGAAGGCCAATGCCCGTGCGGTTTCTGCCACGTACTCGCCGCGGGTTCGATCGCCGAGTTCACCGAAGAAGCGGCGGCGGACTTCCGCCTCTTGGGCATGGGTGGTGGGCGATTCGTCGACGAATGCGTCGACCACCGAGGCGGTCATTGCCTCGGTCCAACGACCCATCGGTTCGACGAGGGCAATAAGTACCGAGTCCGTGGCTTCGGGGGCCGATTGCAGGGCGTTCCAGAGTTCGCGGCTGACGATGTGGAAAGCCTTGAGTACGTCGTATGCCGATACACCCAGTTGTGCTCTGCGGCGTGCAGCCCGGCGGGTGAACTGGAGGGCTTCACCGGACGGCCCGACACCGGCAGCCATCCCTTCGAGAAGTTGACGCGTGAGATCTTGCACGGTTCGCCGGTGCTCGGCATCTGGAAGCTTCGTGTAGGAAGGCAACTCTGCCCGAACTCGAGACGAGAGGTCGGGATCGGCATGCTCGAGCTGGTGGGCAACTGCTTCGCACAACGCGCGTGCATCGTCGTGGTTCATCCCCATGGCAAGGACTTGTTCATATGATCGGCGACCTCTCGTGATAGTTCTAAGTCGTGGTGTACAGCGTTTCAGACAGACGGAACGTCGTCGAGGTGCGGGACCACGGTTCCGGACGGTCGGTGAAAGCACTCGGTGGATGTGGATTGCACGCTTGCCACGTGGAACCGTGAGCGTCGGAAGAGGTGATTTACACCCATCGTGGCCCCGACCCGTGAGCCTCGTCGAGAAGTAGCCATGTCTTCGTCAAGCGCACTCCTTCAAGATTTTGCAGCTGTTCGAGCACGAGGCGCCTCAAGGTCGCGTTGTCCGGAGCGCGGATCAGAATCAAGACGTCGAAGTCAGCGCCGAGCAATGCGAAGTGGTCAACCCAGCACAGGCTCCGTAGTTGGTGTGCAAGTCCTCGCCACGACCCTTGCTCGATCGTCAGAGATACAAATGCCGAGGATCCCCAGCCTGCCTTGCAGTGCTCGATCTGCGTGGTGAATCCTCTGATCACGCCCGCTCGCTGCAGTCTCTCCACCCGAACGTACGCGTGGGCGCGTGATATGTGAGTCTTCTCGGCCAAGGAACGCATCGAGATTCGACTGTCGCGGACCAGCACATCGATCAGGCGGCGGTCGAGCGCATCGAGTGGAAAGTTCGTCTCGTCACCGGTCCGGGAAGTCATCGGTCTTCCTCATTTCAGCCGCCGCTCCGGATCGCACACGATCTGGGAAGTGGAAGGCTATCAGCGATTGCCGCTGGAGTCACGAGTCTGCTCGCAATGAAAGTTGAGGGAAGGTGCACCGCCACAGCGTGATTGGACCTAGATTGGCTAGAGTGACAGCTCTATAGTATGCACAGCAAACCGTGGGCTGAACGAGTGAATCTGCACGGTCTGAAGTTCACCGTGCGAGTGCGTTGGTGGATGTACGAAAAACTCGCGTCTTGCGTTGTCGTTTCCCTGAAGATGTGTGCACGTTCGCATTCTAAGGTTGATGTCGACAGTCAGGCGAGAGTTGTTCCGCGCACGTGCGAGAGGTGCGGGTCAGCGACGTCACGGGGGACAGGATCATCGCGCTAACGGTGTCCCGGGTCTCAAATATTGCTTTGTTCAACAAAACTCGAGGAATTGTCATGCGGCTTGTGAACTTTGGTCCAGTGGGTATCGAGCAGCCCGGGGTGCTCGTCGACGACAATACGGTAGTCGCGTTGGTGCCGATTCTGGCGCGGGCAGGACTGCGATTGCACGACATGAAGGACATCCTCGCCCTGTGGTCCACCATCCGTACGATCATCGAGCCTCAGCTGACGCTCGAACGCGACCGCATTTCTCTGGCGGATGTGCGAATTGGTCCTCCCATCCTAAGACCGAACAAGGTTGTTGCTATCGGCTTCAATTATCCGCAGCATTCAACTGAAATTCTCGGTCCGAGTGCAGCAGTCAGTGAACCAGTCATCTTTCTGAAACCGCCGAATTGTGTTTCAGGGCCGAATGATCCGGTGGTGAAGCCGTTCGAGACCACTATGTTGGATTACGAGGTCGAACTCGGCGTAGTCATCGGCAAAATGGGTCGGAGAATCTCGCAGATCGACGCGCTCGATCATGTGGCGGGTTATGTTGTCGCCAATGACATCACCGCCCGTGACATCGCCCTGGGCGCAGGCCTCGATCATCCACTGCAGTTGCAAATCGCCAGGGGCAAGGGCTACGCGACCTTCTGCCCGCTGGGGCCGTGGTTGGTGACGGCCGACGAGGTGCCGGAGCCCGCCGATCTGCGCCTGACACTCAGCATCAATGGTGTTGTGCGACAAGATGGTAAGACCAGCAGCATGCTCGCATCCATCCCCGAACTCATTGCATCCGTCAGCGCGAGCATGGAGCTCGAGCCGGGTGATGTGATTCTGACCGGCACCCCGGCTGGCTGCGGCTTCCAGCTCGACCCCCCAGCGTATTTGCAGCATGGCGATCGTGTCGAGGCCGGAATTACCGGGCTGGGAGAGATGACGTTCCAGGTTCAAAACGAACAGGTTTGACGGTTTCTCGATACACCGATCCGTGAGGAGCATCAATGGTCAACGTAACGTATGTACTTTCGGACGGATCACATCGATCTGTCGACGGTCAGATAGGGCAATCTGTCATGGAGACCGCTATCGGAGCAGATATCGACGGCATCACCGGCGAGTGTGGCGGCAACGTCATGTGCGCCACATGCCACGTCCATGTGCAGAATGCTGCCGACACCGTGCTGCCGACAATGCAGCCGGAAGAGGAGGAAATGCTGCAGTGCACCACATCTCCTCGCAGCAACGACAGCCGACTCAGCTGCCAGTTGGTTCTCGATGAAACCTTGAACGGACTTGTGGTTCGACTGCCACAGGAGCAGTGATCGGTGTGAGGAAACGGCACACTTCCGTGGTGATCCTGGGAGCCGGCCAGGCCGGGTTCCAAGCTGCCGCCTCTCTGCGGGAGCGCGACTTCGAGGGTCGAATCATTCTCGTCGGTGACGAACCCGGACTGCCGTACCAACGGCCACCATTGTCGAAAGCTGCGCTCCTGACAGCGATCGGTGCGGATATGAGCACGCCCTTTCGGCCCGCCGCCTACTTCACCAAGCACGAGATCGACCTGAAGTACGGAACTGCCGCCCGGATCGATCGTGACCGTCGCGCCGTCGTTCTCGAGTCAGATGAACGACTGGAGTTCGACTATCTGATCTTGGCGCTCGGCGCGAGAAACCGCATCCTCACCGTTCCCGGCGCGGATTTGGCCGGCGTACAACAGCTACGAACACTCGACGACGCGGAATGTATCCGCTCTGCTTTGAAAACGGCGACCCAGGTCGTCGCAGTCGGCGCTGGCTTCATCGGCATGGAAATAGCAGCGGCGGCAACGAAATTGGGAAAACAAACGTCAGTCATCGATCCACTCGATCGGCCTATGGCCCGCTCACTGTCGAGGCCAACATCGAATCACTTCGCACGGCTGCACACCGAACGCGGAACGCTACTGCACTTCGGGGAGCACTGTTCGTCGTTTCTCGGCAGGGAATCGGTCGAAGGCGTGGAGTTTGCGAATGGTGAATCGGTCGCCGCGGACTTGGTGATCGTCGGCGTGGGAGTCGAACCACGTACCGAACTGGCAGAAGCGGCGGGCTTGGCGGTGGACAACGGGGTTGAGGTCGACGTCTACCTACGGACCAGCGACCCGGCAATCTTCGCAATCGGCGATTGCGCTCGCTTCCCCACTGGGAATGGAAGGGATCGCGTGAGGATCGAATCCGTCCAGAACGCCACGGATCAAGCCCGTTTCGTCGCTGCGCACATCACGGGAGCGGCAACGGAATACGCTGCAGTTCCATGGTTCTGGAGTCAGCAGTTCGATTCGAAACTGCAAATTGCGGGACTCTCCACCGGAAGCGACGTGGAACTTGTGCTCGGCGATCAGACATCGTCCTCCTTTTCCGTGCTGAGGTTCCGTGACAGCGAACTGACGTGCGTCGAGTCGGTCAACAAACCGGCGGACCATATCACTGCTCGGCGGATACTCGGCCACCCACGAGGGCTGCCCCTGGACGTTGCACGACAAGGTAACTTCGATCTCAAATCGTATGCCCAGAATATGGTGTCCGCCTGAGTGACCCGGGTCCGCCTCGAGGAGCCGAACTGATTGCGGCAAAGCAGATTCGGAACCACATAAGTCATCTCTTCAGAACGTGAGAACGCTGCCCGGTAAAGCGCAAGGCGCCTTACCGGGCAGCGTTGCATCTCCGCTACCCGTTGAAGCTCCGGACAGTAGTCGGACAGGGTCAGCGCCAGGTCGCGGACTGTTGAATCACCAAGAAACTCGGACTTCTTTTCAGGGATTACCCGGCGATCGAAAGTCTACGAATCGATAACCTTGTCCAACATCCTGTGATGCCGGACACATTAGGACGCGGCGCGCATGCTCAGAGAGGCCAACTATGCAATCCATCGCCACTTTCGATCCCACGGACCCCGACTTCTTGTCGAACAGGTTCCCGACATACCGCGACCTGCGCGACAATGCCCCAGTCTCACGCACCGTGATCAACGGACAACCCACCGCGATGCTGAGCCGATACAGTGACGTCAGCCGCGTGTTCAAAACCCCGTCGGCCCGAGTGCAACCACACCCCGGCCAATTCCCCGAACATATCGGGTCAGGGCCGGCGTCCCTGTTCTATCGACTATCGATGCCGAGTCTGGACGCACCCTCCCACACGCGCCTGCGCAAACTCGCATCCTCGGCATTCTCCGGCCGGGCGGTAGTCGCTATGCGGCCATGGGTCGAAGAAATCATCGCTGCAGGCCTCGACCGTCTGGCCGATTTCGACACGGATATCGACTTCGTATCGGAGTTTGCGACCAAAGTTCCCGCAGAGATCGCGTGCCGCTTGCTTCATGCACCAGTAGCCGACGCCCACACGGTACTCGAGCGCATGCCAGCCCTCAATGCGGTGCTTGGTCATTCGGAAGTCGACCCCGAACGCCTCGTCGAGGCAGACGCGGCCGCACAGTTCTACTTCGATTACATAGGCGACATCGTAGATTCACTGCGGGGCAAGCTCTCCAGCGACGACGCCGTCGGCGCGCTTCTTGAGGCGGAGGAAGACGGGTCAAAGCTGACCCGGGATGAACTCGTCATCACCCTGGTCGGATTCTTCGTAGCGAGCTACCACACCACGATGGTTGCGATGACCAATGCAGTTCACGCACTCCTGCACAATCGAGATCAATTCCAGAAACTCGCAGGCAACCCGGATCTCGCACCCCAAGCATGGGAAGAAGTCCTTCGGTACAACTCGCCAGTGCACTTCCTCCACAGATATGCCGGCGAGGACATGCACTTTCACGGCGAAGACATCCCAGAAGGTACTCACATGCTCCTCGCCATCGCCGCGGCGAATCGCGACGAACGAGTCTTCGACAACCCCGATACCCTCGATATCGAACGGAAATCAAACAGGCACTTGGCTTTTGCTGCCGGAGGGCATTTCTGTCTCGGAGCGCCACTGTCGAGGATTGAAGGAGACATCTTTCTTCGCCTGCTGCCCACCAGGCTCCCGCAGATCGAGCTAGGAGGCACGTCTCCTGCTTGGGGGCGCGACCTCAGCTTTCCTACGCTGCCATCATTGGCAGTGAACGCCACGCGATGACTGTCAGGGGTTGGCGGGCCCGGCTTCGCTGACCGGGTGGTGGACGCCCGAAATGACTCGGGACTGCTGGCTCCTGTAGTTCGCACGTCGGGTAGCGGAAGTATTCGAATCCTGCTGTACCTGCGCCCTCAACGAGCGCGTTGGATCCCACGAGCCAAAAAGTGCCTCATTCCGCTTTCGTTACTGTCTTGAGCTTGCAGGGCAGCAGGCGGCGTGGGGACAGGATTCGATGTCCCTTCATTTCGTGGACGCAGTACGGCGACCGTCATCTTGTAGGCGAGCCAGATTGCATACGCCGTCGAGGGGCGACCTTATAGCTAGTGGGGACTAGATCGCTTCGAGCAGATCTGATGCGGGTGGGCCGGCCCGAGAGCCGAAACGCCAGGTGATTACCACTCCCGATCATTCGTCGGGGTCGCGCGCCGGGCACGGTGTACTTCACTACGCACTCGTGGCCACTTCGATTCGCGTCGCTGGACGAAACCCGACGCTCCCCAAACCTCCGATGGCTGGTCCGACAAACATCGAGGTACGCTTAATTATGGTGTGGCGCAATACAATGCAGATTCTTTTTGAGCTATCTCACGGCGGACGTATTCGATCGTGTGCAGCCAATCTGTTCCTCATTCCGGTTTCCGTGTCGTGGGGACCCAACGCCAGTTTTTGAAAGGAAGTCATGCACACTCAACCCGTTCTGGATGCGAATCGATCGCAGACAACGCAGGGTTCGGGATCCCAGCGACGGGCATGGGGGATGACCGGACTGCTTCTGGCTTTGACAGTGATCAATCAAGCCGACCAGGCAGTGTTCGGAATCATCGCGCAGCCAGTGGCCAAAGAACTCGGCCTCAGTTCATCGCAACTGGGATTGGTCGGAAGTTTGTTCTACGCAGCGTTGTCCATCGGCGGCCTGATGGCGGGCGTGATCAACCGCTGGATCTCATTGAAGTGGGCCCTGGTCATACTCGCGTTGATCTGGTCGATCACCGCGCTACCGCTCGTAGTGTCAGCAAGTCTGGCGACGTTGATCGCATTCCGACTGCTGCTGGGTTTGACCGAGGGGCCGAGCGTTCCCCTCATTTTCACCGCCGTCTACTCGTGGCATCCACCGGTCAGGCGTGGTGTGGCAGGAGAATGCCTACAGGCATCCTCTGCCTTCACGAAATTCGCCGTCATTCCGGCACTCGCCTACGTCAGCGTGACCTGGGGTTGGCGTACAGCGATCCTGTGCATCGCGGTTGCCGCGGTTCTCTGGTGTGGGATCTGGGTCGGCGGTTGGTCAGACGGCCCCCACGGTCACAGCAAATCCTCTGATTCCGTTGAATCGGATATGTTTCCGGCTTCGATCCCTTGGTCGAAGATTCTCTGGAACCGTACCTTCGTCTTCTCTTCCCTTCTCTGCATGAGTGCCTTCGCGCTCGGCGCGACAGTGCTGACATGGTTGCCGTCCTACTTCGAAGTCGGTCTCGGCTACAGCCGGCTGCAAGCGGGAATGATCTTCGGACTCCCCGCGCTGGTCGGACTGGTCATCTCTCTGATCACCTCGGCAGTCAGCGATTTGCTCTTGCGCCGTGGGCACTCCACCCGCCTCGCCCGCGTCATCCTGCCCGCAACTGCTTTGGTGGTCAGCGGCATCATCCTCGCGACTATCCCTGCAATCGACACCCCCGCGGTGGCAGTAGCAGCTGTATCGGTCGGTTACGGGTTTTCGATGCCATGCCTGCCACTCATCGAGGCTGCTATGGCCTCGATATGCCCACCACACCAGACCGCCGGCACACTCGGTGTGCTGGTCGCAGTCTTCACGATTGGCGGCCTGGTCGCGCCCTTCGCGACCGGAGTCATCGTCGATGCGGCCAGCACTCCAGCCGCCGGGTACGCGTCGGCATTTCAGATTTTCGGGTTGGTCGCAATCGGTGCAGGTGTCCTCGCTTCGATCATGGCCAATCCGGAGCGCGACAGCCCCGTGAAGGAACCGAAATATGCTGTCGCTCAGTCGGAATAACGACGGCAGCAAGGGTGCGAGATAACACGGAGAAACAGCTCTCGTCCCACCTCGACAAGCCGAGTTTCGAAAGGCGATGAAGCAACCCGCTTCGGCCCGACCTACAACAGTCTTCACCACCACCAGCACGTCGAAACGCTCAGGAGAACATCCGATGACGGATACGTGGAAATTGACAACAGCAAGCGGAATGACCTTCGACATGCGCGCATGGGGACCGCAGGCTGGACGCCCTGTCCTTGCCCTGCACGGATTTCCACAGGGCGCAGTCAGCTGGGAAGGGTTAGGGCAGCTGTTGGCGAGATCCGGTATCCGCCTGCTCACCTTCGATCAACGCGGCTACTCACCCGGGGCGCGGCCTCCCCTCGAAACCTACACCGTCCCCAACTATGTCGACGATGTGCTCGCGATCGCCGACGCATCGCAACTCGAGTATTTCGATGTGATCGGATTCGGTATGGGCGGACTGCAATCCTGGGCTGTGGCAGCGGTTGCCCCTGAACGCGTGCGATCAGTTACTGCCCTCGTCTTCCCGCATCCGGCCGCATTCGCACACGCCATCGAGACCGTTCCCGCACAAACCGAAGCCTGGAATCGACTGGAGAAGATGAGCCCAGCAGAGCCAGCGGCGCGAGCGCTGCTCGCCGACAACGGAAACGGTCTCCGGACCATTCTGCTCGACTCCGGAATGCCGGCCCCGGTCGTTGAAGACACCGTGGCACGCGTCGGGACGGAAGAAGTCCTGGTTCCGGCCATCGCATGGCATCTGGTTCCACTCGACGACATGGCAGCGATAGGTCGCGTCAACGTCCCCTCGCTGTACCTGTGGTCACACAGTCCCGCGTTGGTGCGTTCGACGAGCGAGAGCTGCGGGCAGTGGGTCGACGGTCCCTACCGCAGCATTGAACTCTCGGGCGTCGGGCACTGGATTCTCGAATCCTCCCCGGAATCGGTGGTCGAACCCCTACTCGCCCATCTCGCCTCGGCGCCTGCGGAAGGTGTTGTCTCGTGAAGCTCCAGATTCGCGAATTCGGTCAAGGCGACAAACTGGCCGTGTTGATCCATGGGGGCGCTGTGGACGGTCGCGTCTGGCATGCGGTCGCTCCGGAGTTGAACAGGCGCGGATATCGTGTGCTGGCACCAGATTTGAGAGGACACGGACTCAGCGCCCGCGGCGGTTACACCGACCCCGATGCGTTCGTCGAGGACCTGTGCGACACCCTGCCTGTGGGTGCAGACCTCGCCATCGGCCACTCGCTCGGAGGCCTGTTCCTCTCGCTGGCCAGTGAGCACCTCAAACCACAGAATTTGGTATTAAGTGAACCGGGGTTCGATCAGGAAATTGTGCCCGGATACTATTTCGACAAGCTGCGAGAGACGTTCCCGCCATCCGCTGCCGCGCTGAGCGAAGACTGCCCCCGCTGGAGCGATCAGGACATCGAGATGGCAGTCGCGGCCGGGCACATGCTCGACCTCGATCTCCTTACCGCGATGAAGCACTTTCGAGGCAGAAACTACCTACCCGAAGCTGCGCACGCACATGCCCTGCTCCAGCTCGCGGGCCGTGGATCGATGGTCACACCGGAAACCGCCGCGATCCTGGAACAGCGCGGCTTCACCGTACGCGTGGTCGAAAATGCCGGCCATGTTCTGTTCAACGACGACTTCGACGACTTCTTCCGAACCCTCGACGGATTTGTGTGATCGGTTCGGAGGAGTTACATCCGCAGCCTCCCTTCGAAGCGAGGTGTCGCGCGATTCGCCGAGCACTGCTTGCCAACCCACCTGAAAACTACTTCTAGTGAACTGAGAAGACCATGACAATGGATGTCAGAGATGACGATTCAGTCGGAACACGCGTCTTACCTTCGGAACCATCGAGCCGACGTGCATGGGGCATGACCTCACTGCTCCTTCTCCTCACGATCCTCAATTACTCGGATCAAGCTGTATTCGGAATCATCGCCCAACCGATTGCCGACGAACTGGGCTTGAGTTCGTCTCAGATCGGATTGGTCGGCAGCTTGTTCTATCTGACTCTGACGGCGGGCGGGCTGCTCACCGGACTGTTGAACCGATGGATGTCACTGCGTTGGGCAATGGTGCTCCTCGCGTTCGTATGGTCTTTCACTGCCGTACCCCTCATCGCTGCAGCCAGTCTGGCGACACTTATCATCAGTCGGCTCCTGCTTGGACTCGCCGAGGGGCCAAGTGCCCCACTTATTTTTACCGCGACGTATTCCTGGCACCCTGCATCGCGGCGCGGATTCACCGGCGCGGTACTCACCAGTGCTGCCGCGTTCACTCAGTTCGCTGTGATCCCCGCCCTCGCGTTTGTCACCGTGAAATTCGGCTGGCGAGCAGCACTCGTCTGTTTGGCCGTTGCCACCGCCGTCTGGTGTGTGGTGTGGCTCGCCAAATGGAAAGAGGGTCCGTACCTGGGGAAAAGTGCGGGTGAACCGAATGCTGACGAGGTCGGGTCCGAAGAGATCGCGAAAGTGCCCTGGTCCAGGATTTTCCTGACGAAGACCTTTGTCACCAGTGCGGCGCTCGGCATGAGTGTGTTCGCGCTCGGGTCAGCAGTTCTGACATGGCTACCGTCCTACTTCGAGGTGGGCTTGGGCTACAGTCGGCTCGAAGCAGGAACGCTGTCCGGACTTCCTGCCATTCTCGGGTTGGCAATCGCGCTGACCGCCTCGATTCTGAGTGATCGCCTGTTCCGCCGCGGTTCCACGACGCGTCTCGTTCGCATCATCATTCCCTCTGTCGGTGTTCTGATCAGTGGCGCCGTCCTGGTATCGATGCCGGCGATCACCACCCCGGCTGTGGCTGTGGCCGCTATTTCACTCGGGTATGGATTCTCCTTGCCGACTTTGCCTTTGGTGCAAGCCGCCATCGTAGAGTTGTCTCCGCCGAAACAGACCGCGGGAACTCTCGGGGTACTGATCGCCATATTCACCACCGGTGGTCTGATCGCACCGTATGCCACAGGCTTGATCGTCGATGCGGCCAGCTCTCCCGCCGCAGGTTATACAGCGTCATTTCAGGTATTCGGGCTGATCGCGGCTGTATGCGCAGTCCTGACGATCAGTTTCGCGAAGCCGGAGAAAGACCGCCCTCGACCGTGAAGTCATGGTGAAGCCGTGTTTGTACGGTCGAGCGCCGGTATCGATCGGCCACCACCCGACTGCTGTCGGTGCTGATCGAAAAACTCAGCGCACCTTCATTCACCGCGGCCCGGGCACACAGAAATTCGGCCGCCCAACCATTCACGGCGTTGGTCGCCGAGTCGCCGCCAGAGAAGGAGAATGTTCATGGAATTCGGAGTTGCGACTTTTGTGACAGATGAGGGAATTCGCCCCGACGAATTGGCCATTGCGGTCGAAGAGCGGGGATTCGAATCCCTGCTCATCCCTGAACATTCGCATATTCCGGTGGAGCGAGCCACACCGTACCCGGGGGGGGGTGGTCAGCTTCCGCACTCGTATTACCGATCTCTGGACCCGTTCGTCGCGCTCAGTTGCGCCGCCGCCGTTACCCAGCGCATCAAGATCGGTACCGGAATCTGCACAATATTTCAGCGAGACCCGATACATACCGCCAAAGAGGTGGCCACCGTTGATCTCCTGAGCAATGGTCGGTTCCTGTTCGGCGTCGGTGCTGGTTGGCTACGCGAGGAAATGAAACAGCACGGAACGGACCCGTCCACACGGCTGTCGTTGATGGAAGAACGTATCGAGGTGATGAAGCGGTTCTGGACCGAAGAAGTTGCGGAATTTCACGGCAATCACATCGACATCTCACCTAGCTACATGTGGCCGAAACCTCTACAACGACCGCACCCCCCGATTCTCGTGGGTGGAATGGGTCCAACCGTGCTCGATCGAGTACTGAAATACGGTGACGCCTGGCTCCCGAACATGATCGGTCAGCAGACTGCAACGCTTCGCACAATGCTTGTCCAACTTCAGAACAAGGCAGCCGATGCAGCGCGACCGCCCATTCCCGTCACCGTGCTCGGCGCCCCGACCGATCCGGCGGTGATCGAGTCGTACGAGGCGCTCGGTGTCGAAAGATCGGTGTTCCTGATTCCCACCGTGTCGTCTTCCGAGACCCTTGGAATCTTGGACAAACTGCGATCCTTCACCGAAACCTATTCCCGCTGAGACTGTTTCGACTGTGTCGATCTATGCGAGTCCAATCACTCAACGCACCAACACACGAGGAGATACGAACCTGATGACAAATGAATCATTCGACATGGTCGTGGTGGGATGCGGGGCCGGAGGCTTGTCAGCAGCCCTCGGCTTCCTCGAAGAATCGGCAGAACGAGGAGTGAGCCCCTCGGTCGCAATCGTCGAGCGCAGTACCGAAGCGGACCGCGGGGGAGCCACGCGGTGGTCCTGGGTCAACGTCATGGTCGACCCCGACGGGACCGTCGACCCCGCCATCATGGAACGAGTCCTGGACTCGGACCCGGCCTACGACCGCGAATACTTCTCAGTACTGCGCAAACTCGGACATGAGTCGGTCGACTGGATGAAGGCCAACGGTGTGAGCGTCTCGCACGCGGCCCCACCGTTCGCCATGGAGTCCAACTACGGCGCCGTCGAGGGCGGAGGGCTCTCACTGATCGAGGCTTTCGCCGCTCGAATCGAAGCGCATCCTGGATCGCGCTTCCTCTACCAAACCGAGGCGGTGCGCCTCACCCAAGATGACCAAGGACGCGTCAGCGGGGTCGTGGTGCGAGATGCTGCTGGCCTCACGCGAACACTGGTGGCGAAGAACGTCGTCCTCGCCTCGGGAGGCTTCGAAGGCAACTACGAAATGCTGACTCAATACGTCGGCCCACGGGCGAACGAGATCCGGCCCGTCGCTCCCGGCCTCAAATACAACCGTGGTGACGGACTGCGCATGGTCACCGAAATCGGCGGCAGCACCGCCGGACAATTCGACATGTTGCACGTCGAATTGGTCGATCCTCGGTCCACGAAGCCCGACCCCGGCGTGTTCGGCGCACCCTATGGGCTCATGATCAACGCAGACGCCGAGCGATTCATCGACGAGGGAAGTCGAACTTTCGAAGGTCTCAACGAGAAACTCGCGTGGACCGTGTGGCGCGATCACGACAACCTCGCCTACTTCGTATACGACGCCGAAACGGAAGCACTGCCAGGATTCGAGTTCTTGAACCAAACCGACGTACCTCCTTTCGAAGGGGACACCATCGAAGAACTAGCCACGGCGATGAACATCGACGCCGCGAAGTTCTCAGCCACCATCCACGAATTCAACAAGGCTGTCCAAGACGGCGAATTCGATCCGTCACGACCGGACGGCAAGCGCACCAACGGTCTTGCCATCGAAAAGTCGAACTGGGCGCGCCCGATACAGCAACCGCCCTTCAAGGCGGTTCCCGGATCCGCAGCGATCACATTCTGTTTCGGCGGTGTCCGCACAGACACGCACGCGCGGGTAGTCACAGGAAACGGCACACCGATCCCGAACCTCTATGCCGCCGGGGTTCTCACCGGGGTCTGGTACCAGGAGTACCCCGGAGCGCTCTCCGTCCTGCGCTCGGTGACGTTCGGCCGGATCGCAGGACGAGAAGCAGCGGGGGATCTGTTCACCTAAATCAGCCAGAGGGCTGGTCTGAGATGTGAATCCAAGTTTGGCCCGGACGTACCCACATGACCTTGGGCTGTGCGGGGGAGTGACCACCAGGCGTTCGGCGAGCGCGCGATTTGTCAGGCCTGCAGCGACCTGGCGTTTGCCGATGGGAGGTATCGACCGGCAGTTCGTTACCAATGCTGCGACAGTGCCCGACGCGCAGAGGTTCCTCTCGGAGCATGGAACTTCGATGTCCCCCAACGGTTGTCCTTGGTGGTGGTCTCTTCCTCGGCTGGGTGCCGAGGAAGAGACCACGGTGTTCAGGGTGCGGTCAGTGCTGCGAGATCTGTGAAGACTTTTTCAATGACATCTGCCTCCGCTTTGGACATGTGGCCGGAGTCGAAGGGAGGCTGTGGGTCGTACTCCATCATCAACTGGATGGACTTGGCAGTCAGCTCGTCGGAGAGGCGGGCGGCGAGCCAGAGCCCGAAGTCGATGCCGGCGGAAACTCCAGCCGCAGTGACGAATCGGCCGTCTTCGACGATTCTGTCGTCCGGACGTGCCTCGATGCCGAATGCTTCGAGCCGTGACAAGTATCCCCAGTGCGAGGTTGCTGCTCGGCCCTCGAGTAAGCCCGCCGCTGCCAGGATTACCGAGCCTGTGCACACTGAGGTGACCCACTGCGCCGACTGCGCAGTACGTTGCAACCACTCGATCAGGCCGGTGTCGGCGATGGCGGCGTCCGTTGCGATCCCGGACCCCGGAACGACGATGACAGCCGGATCGGGTGTCTCGTAGAAGGTGTGCGTCGCCGAAAGGTAGAGCTGGGTGCTGTCGTCGGGGACCGGACCTACCTCATGGGCGACGAAACGAACCTCGATATCGGGTACCCCCCGCAGAGCGGTGTACGGTCCGATCGCATCGAGCAGGGTGACGCCTGGGTACAGCACAAAAGCGATGATCTTCTTGTCGGGCATGGGATCTCCTGATGGTAATGTGGTTGTGCGGGGGTTGCGCCGAGTCCTCTCACGAGGATGGTGCCGGTCCGCTCGCTCGGGCGAAGTGCTGCCGGTACGAGTCCGGTGTGGTCGAAAGTCGCCGGACGAAAACGCGGTGAAGGGTCTCGCCGTGCCGATAGCCGACAGTTTTGGCGACAGCCTCGATCGTCAGATCGGTAGTCTCGAGGAGGCTGCAGGAAGCTTCGAGTCGGACTTGTTCGACGTATTCGCCCGCTGTGATGCCGATCTCGGTGTGGAATCGGCGCGCGAAGGTGCGTTCGCTCATCCTCGCTCGTTCGGCGAGCGTCTTGATCGACAGATCTCCGGCAACGTGGTCGGCAATCCATCCTTGAACTGTGCGGATTCCGCTGGTCTGAGCGACCTGCGATTTCAGGTGGGTGCTGAACTGCGATTGGCCGCCAGGTCGACGTGCGAACACCACCATCCACCGAGCAATGGTGTGCGCGACCTCAGGGCCGTGATCGTCGCCGACCAAGGCCAGTGCGAGATCTATACCTGCTGTGACACCTGCTGACGTCCACCTGTTTCGGTCGTGCACATAAATGCGGTCTGGTTCGACGACGACGTTCGGGAATCGATGTGCCAGCTCCTCGCACACGCTCCAGTGGCTGGTCACGCGGTAGTCGTCGAGCATCCCTGTCGCAGCGAGTGGGATCGTTCCGGAACAAACTGATCCGAGACGAGTCGAAAGGCGGCACGCTGCGGCCAATGCATCCACGAATCCGTGGTCTTCGCTGATGTCTGTGGCGGTTGGTCCACCGAGGACGAGGAGGGTGTCGATGGGTTCGGCGATAGCGGACAGTGACGTATCGGCAGAGAGTGAAATTCCGCTCGACGTGACGATCGGCGCTCCGTCGACTGTCGCGATGATCTTTCGGTAGCTGATGTGATCGCCGGCGCGCCGTGCGCCGTCGAAGACTTCGAGGGGCCCGGCCAGGTCGAGGAGCTGAACGCCGTTGTAGGCCACGAAGACAACTGTGTGGTTCTGCTGCACAGGACAAGCCTGGCATTGCTCGGATGTGGCCGCAAGGACAAGATTCTGACTTCTGCAGACAAAAGAGATACGGCGTGCATATTCTTTTGCTGCACAACAGTTTTCGTGGGTGATAATTCACCCCGGCCCTGCCTCCCTCAATCGACCAGAGGTCAGACCCTGTCTTGTCGACGGTGCGAGACCTGTCGGCCCGGCTGTGCGCGCACCCGGGCAGGGTGCGCGCACAGCGGCCATCGGTAAGGGCGTGTCTCCTTTCAGAGGTCCGGGGACGTAGCGACGGAAGCATGCGTCTTCGTGATGCGCGGGGAAGTGTCGTTCCCTCGTGGAAGCAGCAAACGCAGTCCCGCTAACATCAGACAACCGATTCCGATCACTGCGGCGATCAGGATCAGGCTCGATTGAAAGGACCCGGAATTTTGTCGGAGAACGCCCGTGATGGTGGGTGCGGCGAAACCTGAGAAGTTTGCAATGGCGCCGATAATTCCGATCCCCGCGGCCGCTGCGACTCCGTTGAGGAAGGTTTTCGGGATCGACCACAGCAGTGGTATTGCCGCGATGGAACCGGAAATAACTACTGTCAAGGCTAAGAGTGTAATGAACGGAGAGTGGGAGACGCCAGCGACAATCACTCCGACACAGGATAGTGCCAGGGCAGATCCGGCATGCACGAAACGCTCACCTGTCCTGTCCGAGTGATTGCCCAGTGCCCATGTGCAGAAGATGGCTACTGCGAAGGGTATTGCTGAAACGAATCCGATCTGAAGGTGTGAAGAGCCGGCCCCCGCACCGCCCAACTGTTTCACCACTTGGGGCATGAAGAAACTGAAGGCATAGATGCCGAATGTCGCCGAAAATAAAACTCCCGCAATCAGGTACAGGCGAATATCGCCCAACGCGCCCCGTAGCGAATGTTTCGCGCGAATTGTCGACGTTGCAGCATCACGTGCCAATGTGTCTGCGATGGCGCGCTTTTCGGCCGCGGACAGCCAGCGAGCATCTTCTGGTCGATTCGGCAGGCGAAGGAGCACGTAGATGCCGAGTGCCACTGTCGGGACTCCTTGCGCCAAGAACATGAACTGCCATCCACTGAGGCCGAAGATGCCGTCCCCGGCGGTGATCATCCAAGATGAGAGCGGGGCCCCGAATGCCATCGCAACGGGCATCGCGAGAAAGAATCTGGCCATGATACGGCCCCGAACATTCTCGGGGAACCATAGTGTCAGATAAAGGATCACGCCCGGGAGCAGTCCAGCTTCGGCAACTCCCAGCAAGATTCGAATTGCATAGAATGTTGTCTCGCCTTGAACGGCTGCCGTTGCGCCGGCGATTATCCCCCAGGTGATCATGATTCGCGACAACCACAGCCTGGCGCCGAATCGGTGCATCATGAGATTGCTGGGGAACTCGAACAAACAGTATCCGATGAAGAACAATCCGGAGCCCAGCCCAAACGCAGCCGTCGTCAACCCGAGACTTGATTGCATATCGCTTGCCGCGAATCCTACATTCACCCGATCCAGATAACTGAGTGTGTACATCAAGAACAACAAAGGAATAAGTCTGAAGCTGGCCTTCTTGATTGCCGAATCTATGTCACTGAGAGGTGATTTCGGTTTTGTCATTTTCAACCTTCGCATTTGGTCATTCACTCGTGTCGCTAATTTCGGAGTCCGCTGTATATCGTGCGACCGGGCATTGCGGTCGACACTGCTTGACCGTTCTCCACTACGGCGACGCCGTCGACGAGTACATGGTCGAAGCCTCGCGAGGGCGCCGTCGAGGCCGAGTACGTGGCCATGTCCGAGACGGTCAGGGGGTCGAAGACGACGATGTCGGCGTCGCAGCCGACTTGGAGTCGGCCTTTGGATCTCATCGCGGGAACGAACTCCTGGAGAATCTGGGCAGGAAGTAGTGAGCAACGTCGTAGTGCCTCGGTAAGTGAGAGCGCTCCGCGTTCTCTGACCATCCATCCGAGGACTCGGGAGAATGATCCAGCGCTACGTGGGTGCGTATGTCCTGCGGTTCGAGGCCGCGTGTCAGCGTGCGCGGATCTACTTCCACTGATCGCTGGGATCGCGTCCGAGGCAATGACGGCGTCGGTGTCCAACAACGACTGGAACAGCAATTGGCGGTCTTCTTCGAGGTTCTCGTCCAGGAAGTCGATCAGGACCAGCGAATCCGGATCCGACTCACGTAAGGCCCTCAGTTCGGACTCACTGGTCAGTCGGGTGCCGGTGCCCAGGTGCACCACGGCGGACGGCGACAAACCCAGACGCCGCAGCGATGAGGGAGACAGGAAGTCTACGCCGACGCCGGTGCAACCTGATCCGTAGGGGTACATCTCGGTGGAGATTCGAGCGCCCTCGTCGCGAGCTCGCACCCACAGCGCTGCGGCGCGATCGGCCATTTTGTCGGTCGAACTGTTGAGATGGCACAGGTGCATATGGGCGCCGGTACTCGACGCCGTGGCGATGAGTTCGGACGTGGCGGCGAGGGCAGTGGCCGGCGCATTCAACATCGACATATGTCGCGAGTGAGTGAAAGTAGGCATGTTCTTCTTCGCCGCCAGGCGTGCGACGGCCAGGTATTCTGCGGCGTCGGTGTCGGGCGCGTACCCCAGCGCGATACCGATTCCAAGTGCGCCCGCATCCAGATCCGTCTCCAGGCGGGCGAGAACTTCGTCGGTACCGGCAGCGGTGAGGGGGCGGGACCAGCGGTTCGACTTCAGCTGCGAGAGAAAGTGTTCGAAGGGTATGTCGCTCCTGTGGTGATCGCCGCCGAGGGTGATCGCCCGAGTCGCACTCCACGATGTGGAAAATCCGACGTTGATCGGTCGTCCGTTGGTTTCGGCGCTACGATAGGCGTACGAGACAGGGCTGGCCCCCACCTCGAGCTCGAGTGCGGTGGTAACACCGTCGAGGGATTGCAGTCTGAGCCCCGCCACCGTTTGGGCGTGGCTGTGCAGGTCGATGAAACCGGCAGTGACGACGCGGTGGTTCGCGTCGACGAAGCGTCGGCACGCCAGTGGTTGTTCGGATATCGCTGCAATACGACCACCGCGAAGTGCGACATCCCGAACCCCGTCGAGTCCGGATTCGGGATCGATTACTCGTCCGCCGCGTATTACCAGGTCGAACGGTCCGCTGTCGTCTACATCGTTCGGGCTTGGCATTGCGGTGCACTCTCCTTTCGTAGGTGATGCACAACCGTTCATGTGTGATGCGCAACTCAGCTTGTCAACTGTGGAAGAGGGACTTTCACAATGACCGAAAATGTCGAAAGAGGGTGCGAGGGCGATGGATTCCAACGAAGATAGGCCTAACTGGCTGCCAGAAAGCGACATTTTGCTTGTCGACGCGATGCAGGCGAATCCTCGTGCCTCGTGGTCTCAGATCGGAGCGGCCTTGGATATGTCCGCTGTGACTGCGGCGCGGCGCTGGCGGCGATTGAACTCGGCCGGCGAGGCATGGGTGAGTGTCGCCATCGGACCGCAGCAGCAAAGCAATTTCATGGTCTGCTACGTGCAGATCTCCTGCCCTCCAGAATCGATTTCCCGTACAGCAGAGAAACTGTCACTGATTCCGGAGGTCGTTTCTCTCGTGCTCACCACCGGTGAGTGGGATATGTTCCTCATTGTTTTCGCTCCGAACCTGAACTCTTTGTCCGATCTCATCGTTGATCGCATTCCTCGGGGATCCGTGCTCGATCGACTTTCGAGCTCTCTGGTCATCGAATGGTTCGGCGGTGCGCAATGGCGGCTGGGAGCGATGAGCCGACGCCAGTCCGAGTCGTTAAGGGGCCCCGAGGCCTCACGCGCATACCATCGAGAGCCGTTCGATCTCGACGATCGTCGTCTTTTCATCGCGTTGAGTGAAGACGGAAGGAGGTCGTACACCGAACTCGCCGACATGCTCGACAGAACTCCGAGGTGGGTCAAAGAGCGCATTCACGCGCTCCAACGTCGAGGCGAAATCGTATTTCGCTGTGACGTTGCGCGAAATCGAGCCGGCTGGCAAGCGTTGGCGTTTTCTGGCTCAGGGTGCCGAACGAAGAACTGGGGCGAATCGGGAAAGCGCTGGCTGTACTGCCGGAGAGTCGTCTGTGTGCCAGCATCGCAGGGAACGAAAACCTGTTCTTCGTCGTCGGTCTTCATTCGGTGTCACAGTTGCCCTCTGTGTTGACTCAACTGACTACCCAATTTCCGCAGGTAATCGTGAAGCGACAAGAAATCGGCTACCGGCCGGTCAAACTGTACGGGCGGTTGATCGACTCAACGGGAAACGGTGTCGCTTGCGTCCCGTTGAATTTATGGTCGAGCAAGCAATCGTAGTGTCGGTCCGCATTCGCGATCATTTCTCCGTCGCCGCGTGTGCCTGAGTCACCGAAGGCTGACGATCATACCTCGTCCGATCGCCAATGATGTTGGACGTCAGTGTCGTTGAGTTGCAACCGTGGTCTATTAGGCTGGGGCGGTGCCCCGAAGGAGGGTATCTGCACCAATGTCGGAGTGTCAGAACCCGTTTGGGGCTGACACGCCGACATTGGTGCATCATGGTTATTCGGCGATTGCGCAGGTTTTGAAACGAGATGAGAGAATTTGGCCATCAACGAGCTACCCCAAACTCTCTCGAATAGCTGAGACGAGGATCGAGAATGGGCAGGCGGGCAGTCCGACCTTCGTCAGAGTTTCTGTCGGATCCACAGATCGTCGACCACTTCACAGAAGGCAACTCCCTCGAAGTGGCTCGCCCTGACCCGGCTCCGCCGGCACTGCACCGAGTCAGAGGCGACGTTGTCAGCCGGCGATGTCGCGTCCGAAGATCTGTCGTGCGATGAGCCACTTCTGCAGTTCATTGGCGCCTTCCACGCCGTCAACCAAGGCACCGACACACAACGTCGCCGGTGGCTGGCCCCCGCAATCGCCGGCGATATCGTCGGATCGTTCGCGACCAGCGAACCGGGTGCGTCCAGCGACCTGTCACCTGCGGCAGTGACGACGGAGGCGAACAAGACCGATACCGGCTGGATCCTCAACGGCCGCAAACGATGGATCACCAACTCGTCGGTGCGGCCGGACATCGTCACCAGAGCGTGGCAGCCGATACCGCCGCCTGCGATCGATCCTTCGGGTACCGCCGTGGAGCGGTTGTGCGGGCAGCCTGAGCAGAAGTACGGTGTGCGCGCCGTTGGGAGGACGCTCAGTTCCAGGCGCAGCGGCGGTGCTGGCGTCAGCACGACCCGATTCTTCAGTAATCGACGCAAGGGTCCTGCGAGACGAGCCGCGGTCAACTCACCGTCTACCGGGATGAGATTTTTCCCCTGCGCATTTCGCTTGCCCAGGACAAGTGGTGCGCTCGCAGATCCATACAGTATTTCCTTGAGCTGGGATTCGACGAAGGGCATTTTCTCTTCGACGACGAGGAGCTGTTCGACCCCGTCGGCCAGGGCGCGTACTTTGTCGGCACCCAATGGGTACGGCATACCGATGCGCAGGATCCGGATGCCGACGTCTTCGAGCTGCGATTGCCCCAGGCCCAGATCGAGTAGCGCCTGACGCAGCGAATCGTATGCGGTGCCTACCGCCGCAATTCCCAACCACGCGGCTGTCGGATTCACCTCGATACGATCGATCTCGTTGGCCGCGTTGAATGCTTCGACCATCGCCCAGCGGGGTCCGTAGAGATCCGCCTCTGCGAGGAGGCTGTCCGGTGGTGATGCCAGGACGCGTTGGCGGTACGTCCACGGTTTGCCGTTCCACTCGATCTCCGGGAGGACGATGTCGAGGTCGGAGAAGTCGCGATCTAGGGTCCAGAGTCCGTCGGCCACGTCGGCGACGATCTTCAGTCCCGACCAGCATCCCGAGATCCGGGACAATGCGACGCCGTAGAGGCCGAACTGGATCACTTCCTCCGCGTTGCGGGGGAAGAACACCGGTATTCCGATGGTGGCCATGGAGCGTTCGCTGGCGCACGGGATGGTGGAGGATTTGGCGTTGGGGTCGTCGCCGACGAGAGCGAGGACCCCGCCTCGCGGGTTGGAACCGTACATGGCTGCATGTCGGATGGAGTCGCTGGCGCGGTCGAGGCCCGGTCCTTTTCCGTACCAGACGCCGACCACCCCGTCGTGGGTTCGCTCACCCCGTGGCAGGTCGGTCTGACTGCCCCACACGGCCGTCGCCGCGAGTTCCTCGTTCATTCCGGGAACGAAATTCACCTCATGCTCGGCGCGGAGCGAACGGGCGCTGGTGATCGTCTTGTCGAGTCCCGCCAACGGGCTTCCTTGGTATCCGGAGACGAATGTGGCGATGTTCAAGCCGGCACGTCGGTCACGTTCGTGCTGTTCGACCAGTTGACGCGCAATCGCTTGCACTCCGGTCATCATGACCGGTCCGGAATCTATTCGGTATCGGTCGGCAAGATCGAATGATTCTGCACTGGTGCGAGTTTCATGTATCTGGGTCATATGAATAATCTCGATCCATAGGGGTGAGGAATTCGTAGAAGCACCGCCCGAGCAGGCCGTGTCGGCCCGGGGTCGGTCGACACGGCGTGGGGAATCTAGAGCGTGATCGATCCGACGATCAGGGACGTGCAATGCCCACCGACCCATATACCGTTGCTTTCGCCTGCGGTGATGCTGATGGTGCCGGCGCGACCCACGCGTGCGCCTTGAGAGACCTGATACGTGGGAGGGATGTCGCGTTCACGCGAGAACCATTGCGCGATACTCGCATTCATACTTCCGCACACCGGATCCTCGCTCACTCCGACTGCGGGTGCGAAGGTCCGAAGCTCGTATGCGCGATCGGACCCTGCGGGGTAGGCGCCGATCGCACCGACCATGGCGTGCGGAATGATCGACAAATCAGGTTCGAGTGCCAGCACTTCCTCCGCGGTTGCGAGTTCGACTGCCGCCCAACCGGGTCCGTTGTCGACCCACTGATGGGCGAGAATACGTTCTCGATCGATCCCGAAGGCCGCGACGATGTCGCCGACGAAGGTTTCTTCCAGGGGGCCACTTCGGACGGTGGGCGGGGCAGCGAACGAGAGAGCATCGCCATCGCTTCGCACCTCGACGAGTCCGGCAACGCATTCTTGAACGATTCGCTCACTTGACCGAGGTATGCCTCCGTGCTCACGCCAGGCGTACGCAGAGCCGAGAGTGGGGTGTCCGGCGAAGGGAAGCTCACCGCCGGGGGTGAAGATCCGTAGCTTGTAGTCCGCTTCGGCGGTCGTGGGAGGGAAGACGAAAGTTGTTTCGGACAGATTGGTCCAACGGGCCACTCGCTGCATGTCTTCGTCTGTCACGCCGACGGCATCGAGCACCACGCCCACTGGATTGCCGAGATAGGGAGTTGAGGCGAATACGTCGACTTGCGCGTAGGCGCGAGGTCGGGCGGAAGACATGTGTGGCCTTTCTGAGTTGACTGTCGACAGATCCGGGCCAACATAAGGCCGCCGTCGTCGATGTCACCTGGGGATCTCGGTGGAAAACTGCCGTGGAAATGTCAGTGTGGCCCACCAAGATAGGCCATGTCGAGGTCCAATTAGGTAAACAGTGGCCTATAACCGCGTGTGGGTTCACGACCAATTTGTTCGGTGCGTCGGACGCCTGAAAGGGAGGCGTCGAATCGCGCGGGGCATCCCGTCACAAAGATTCCGGTGATGGCGGATGACAGACTATTTCGTCAGCTCAGGCCCGAATGCCTCTCGGGCGGGACTAGACCGTCGCGCCCAGTTCGGTGTCCGCTTCTCGCCAAGCGATGGCCAACCGCTGAACAGCTTCTCGTAGGGTTCCTTCGGGAAGAGTGAAGGGAATACGAACGTGGTCGTCAGGCCCACTCGCGACCTGGTAGGCCAATCCCGGAACGAGCCTGACCCCGTGGCGAGCGGCTGCGCGGCACAGGCTCGCGCTGTCCCTGTCCGGCAACGTGATCCACAGAGCGACGCCACCGGCCGGAACCTGGTACGACCACTCTGGCAGGTACTCCTCCAGAGCTGATGTGAGTGCCTGCAATCTGCCCTGCAGTCGGAGCAGCTGCGCGCCGCGAATGGCCTCCCATTGCCGCATCACTTCAACAGCCACGCGCTGGTCGATCGCCCCTGTCGCCAGGTCCGCCTCGGCCTTTCGAGCAGCGAGTGTCGAGATCTCTTGCGGCGACGCGCGGACCCAGCCGACGCGCAGTCCTCCCCATCCCAGTTTCGAAACACTCCCGACGCTGATCACCTGGGAATTCAATGCGCACAGCAGTGGCTGACTGCCAGGACCCGTGTCGACCAACGCGTCATCGCACAACACCGGAAGCTGATAGCGCTCGGTCAATTCCGCCAGCTTCTGGGCGTTTTCGAGGTCCAGGCTCCCGCCGAGCGGGTTGTGCCATTGGGTCGCGCAGTAGAAGAATGCGGGTGGTTGAGGTGCGGCCGCCAACCACGTGAGTCTGTCCAGGTCGAGGCGGTCCGGTTCTCGCGAAATACCGCTCACTCGCAACCGCGCACGACGGAACAGCGCCAAAGCGCCGGCGTAGGAGGGCGCTTCTGCTGCCGCTCGCACACCACGCTCCGCGAGCAGAGCTGTCGTCAACGCCAGGCCTTGCTGCGCGCCCGAAGTGATCAGGATCTGCTCCGGACGGGTCGGGACACCGCGTTCGACATACCAACGAACAACCTCCTCTCGGAGTTCTGGCAGCCCGCGCACCGCGTAGCCCGGGTTGTTGATCCACGTTCCGTCGGCCACCGCGGCGGCAATCGACGCGTTCATCAGTTCGGGCAACGGCTCTGCCGCGGCCACAGTGAGATCGATGGCGCGTCCTGGCAAGACACTCACCGAAGCTGAGGACCAGCGGGGTTCGGGGGCTGGCGGACCCACTCGACGAACAGTCGTTCCCGAGCCTTGCTGGGCATTGAGTAACCCGTGCTCGCGAAGTAGTCCGTAGGCGTTGGTGACTGTTCCTCTACTGCAACCCAACTGAGCGGCGAGGGTCCGCTCGGAAGGCAACTGGACCTCGTCACCGAGAACGCCTGACTCGATGAGCCGGCGAAGCTCCTGTGCGAGCTCCGTCTGGCGCCATCGTCGAGCAGCGGAACCACCGAGATCCCGCTGGAGCAGTTCTACAGGAAAGCGCATGACCCAAACTGTAGTCCAATTATCGTCCAATTGGCCCTCGACATGGATTGGAGGCCTGGGTCACACTTCCTTTCGTTCTCGCGAGCGACTTCGCAAGTGAGATCAAGAATTCAGACGAGAGGCGCAAACAATGACCGCTGAGTACAAGCAGCTCCCCGAAGCGGCACAACCCGGGTCTGCGCCCGACGAAGGCTATAAACGCGGACTGGGCCTCCGCCAAGTCCAGATGATGGCCATTGGCGGTGCAATAGGCACCGGACTCTTCTACGGCTCGGGGACCAGCATCTCGAAGATGGGGCCGAGCCTGATCGCGTCCTACGCGGTAGCGGGGGTAGTGGTCTTCTTCATCATGCGTGCTCTCGGCGAACTTCTCACCTACCGCCCATGTTCAGGCAGCTTTGCCGACTATGCGCGTGAATTCCTGGGCCCCTTTGCGGGTTTCGTCACCGGGTGGTCGTACTGGGCGCTGTGGATCACTGCTGGAATGGCTGAGATCTCGGCGGCAGGGGTGTACGTCAACTACTGCTGGCCCTCCATCCCCGTCTGGGCGACGGCTGCGTCTGCCCTGGTCCTCCTGGCATTGACGAACCTGGTTTCAGTACAGGTCTTCGGTGAACTGGAGTTCTGGTTCTCGACCATCAAAGTCGTTGCCATCCTTGCTCTGATCGTCATCGGCATCGGAGTCCTCGCATTCGGCTTTTCTCCGATCGGTGCCACTGCCTCTCTCACACACCTATGGTCCGACGGAGGCTTCGCGCCACATGGTGCATGGTCAGCCATGGTGGCAATCCAAGGAGTCATCTTCGCGTACGTCGGGATCGAACTCGTCGGCCTCACTGCCGGTGAGACCGAGAATCCCAAGCAGACCTTGCGTAAGGCCATCAACGCCGTACCCATCCGTATCGGCATCTTCTACATCGGAACTCTGACGATTCTGCTGTCCGTCTTCTCCTGGACCCAGTACACGCCTGGCGTGAGTCCTTTCGTTCAAGTCTTTGCCCATGTCGGTCTACCCGCAGCCGCCGGAATCATGAACTTCGTAGTCCTCACTGCTGCACTGTCATCCGCAAACTCCGGGCTCTACTCGACAGGGCGGATGTTGCGCGCCTTGGCAGTCACCGGCGGAGCGCCGAAAGCGATGCGCCAACTCAGTACACGCCGAGTCCCGCTGCCTGCACTGCTGGTGTCCGCGCTCGTTATCGGCATCGGTGTAGTCGTGAATATCGTCTCGCCCGAGAAAGCGTTCATCTACATCACCGCAGTGGCGAGCTGTGCCGGGATATGGACCTGGCTCATGATTCTGATCGCGCAATTGCGCTACCGCTCCAAAGTCCGCGCAGGACTACTTCCCGCCTCTGACTTCCGCATGCCAGGGGCGCCCGTCACCAATTGGCTGGCCATCGCCATCCTGTTGTTCGTCATCGTGTTGATGGCCAATGACACCGATTCGCGGCTCGGCCTGTACGTTTGGGCAATGTGGTTCGCCCTTCTCGGCGCAGGCTACCTGCTATCGAACCGCGTCAGACGTCACTGAAACAAGCGCTTAGCTGCGAAGATGGTCTCACAACGCTGGAAAGTTCAGATCTGCTTAAATACGTTTTCGTTGACGACGTTCGGCTGAGTGGCATCGCGACCGATCGTCAGCAGATCAGTATGCAACCGCACCAGTGGCGCGTTGCCAGAGATTGATTGCACAGCAATATATTTCATGCCTCAGCGAAATGAGTGGGGTGCTGAAAGGCGTGTGTAGCTGCCCGATAGGGACCTGACGCGTGAAGACCCAACCAATAGACCTCGCTGGTGTCTCCCAATCTGTGCGCACTGATCGGCAGTACCTGCCGTGAACGACAGGTCGACGGTGACTGCGGCTGAGATCCAAGTCCGGCCCTGCCGCGATGGACTTAGGAGATCGTCTGTGTTCAATCGATCGGGCGCAACGACATTGTGGGGTAAGCCTCGCTGGCCCCTCAAATGCGTGTCGCTTTTGCGGCTCCGTGAGAGTTCTATCCGTCCTTCGAAACCTGCGGCTGCTTCTTATCCATCGCATACCCCTTTGGTGCAGTGAACAGACACGACGGGCAATGGCTGGCCGGAGTAACCGTCCGCGTCACCGATGCCGGCGGAACCAACCTCGTCGAGATCGACATGCTCGTGACCGCCGACGCCATCACTGAAGTGCCGTCGGGCAGCTGACACTCGTTCAGCGTTGAATCCTGCAGCCTGGATCGTCTCGGCTGGCACTGATGTCGCCGGTTCGGCCTCGATCGATGCGCTTCCTACAATTTGATGGGCGATTCGGGTGTGGGCCTGTGGTTGGCGCGCTGATATCTGTGCGCCATTCCCTCGACCGCGGTGAGCGGGTAACGCAGCTGTCTGTCGAAGTGGGACAGGGGCAGTTGCGTCGCGGGTTGCAGATCGTCAAGCCGTGGCCCTCGACGGCTCGTTGCGGTAACGCGACAGCCGGCCGTCGGTTCGGGTAAGCCGCCAGGACCAGAGGGTGAGCCGGGTGCGCATTCCGTTGGCGTCGGCGAGGCTCCGGACGTCTGCGCAGGACTCTGCAAGGAGTCGCCGGAAATCGGGGTTGCGCATCGAGTAGGTCTCGCGCAGAACATTACGGGGGATGCCCAGCAACGTCGCGTCCTGCCGGCTCGGAACAACGATGGCCCAAAACCCTATGCGCATGACTACAGGAGTGGTGAGGCCGAGCGCGAGGCGGTTGAATCGGCTCATGCGCGGAGCGTGATGACGTAGCCATGCATGGGCGAACCCGATGTGACGTGCTTCCTCGGCGAGATGGATCTGCATGATGCGGTCGGTGAGCGGGTGAATGCCACCGCCGCGCATGATGCTCTTCTGGATGTGATCGATCGGCTCCTCTCCGGCGAGGATGATCTGAAAGAAGAAACTGGGCCACAGCGATCCCAGCGAACCGACCAAGGGGAAGGCCTTGACAAGCCAGGTTGGGGCACCGTGTACCTCCGGAGCCACCCGGTTGGTGAACTCCTGAAACATCTGGATGTGGTGTGTCTCTTCGGTGAGTTCGTGCATGAAGTAGCGAAATTCGGGGTTCTCGTTCGCCAGGCCCATCAAGAACTGGGTACCGCCGAGAAGGAGCAGTTGCTCGAACTGGGAGCCGGTCTTTGTTATAGACGCGAGCCGAATCCGGGCAACCCGCCGTTGTTCCTGGGTTGACAGCGCGCGGTACCAGTCGGTGTGGGACAAGGGGTCGACCGCGGGGAGTGTCCATCTCGGGTCGTCCGCGGGGGCGGCGAACTCGGGCGAATTCCAGGCGATGTCTTTGAACGCCTCGAAGTGGAGCCCCGTAGAGGATGCCTCGGACAGTGTGCGCAGAGTGTCGTGGTAATCGCGACGTTCGTCGAAGGTATTGCGCCCCGTAGTTAAGCGGACAGATGGCGCGTTACGCCGCGTGCGGCGATGTGTTAGGAACTGCATTTCGGGCTCCTTTGTGGCATCTATCTCAGATGACCCCACAGTAAACTATGTGTGACTTAGCGTCCACAGTAACTGTATGGGTCTGCACGTCAACGGGTAAGCCTGGAAGGGTGAAAGTGGACGCTCACCATCGCACCATGCACGCGGCTCTCGGCGTTTTGCGGTGGTTGTGGGTCCTGCTGTCGAGACGAGGGTGCTGGACGTGGCCGACGGTGGCGCGTTGGGCCGTTGCGTGCATCCGCCTTGTAGGCCGGGTTGTTCGCCGCTATTCGGCCCGATACACGGTGTCCGTGCACGTCACGGCGGTCCGGGTCGGGAAGTGAAGCGGTCAAGAAATGTGATCCGGGTAACAGAAGGGAAGATGGGGTGAAGGAGTAGACGCATGGATACCAGTGACTTCGATGTCGTGGTGTGGCCCGAATCCCAGGAACGCGAAGCGTGGTGGCGCGAGATCCTCGGAGTCAGTAGAGACGCAGCGTTGCCGACGACGACGCCGGAGCAGCGCGACGAGCACGCACCCCCCGCGGATTCTGCACGCGGCGTAGTTCAGTGGTGATCTGGGCCGGAGGCCCAGGATGGTGCACCTGGGTTTCGGGTACGGGAGGTCGGGGGTGGTTCCGCACGAGGTGCGGAACCACCGTGGTGAGTGGGGTGATCAGCCGTAGATGTTGTTCGGGCTGATCAGCTTGGTGATCGGTACCATCAGGGCGCTGGTCAGGTCGGTTTCGCCGTCGATGTCGGTGTTGATGAAGACGACGAGGGTGGTGTCCTTCTCGGGCAGGTAGACCGAGACTGTTTTGTAGCCGGGCAGGCTTCCGTTGTGACCGATCCAGCCGCCGCTGTTGAACAATCCGAGTCCGTACCCGGAGTTGTCGTCCCCTTCGCCCAGGGGTTCGGTGTGCAGGCGTTGCTTCTGAGTGTTGTCGGTGAGGAGATCGCCCTTGGCCAAGGCCGGAACCCAGATGCGCATGTCGTCCAACGACGAGATCATTGCGCCCGCGGCGCCGCCCCACGACGGGTTCCAGTCCGTTGCTGCGGTCACGGATTCGTCGAGTGTTTGGTTGGTGTATCCCTGTGCGTGGGGGTTCGGGAACGCGTTGGTGGTGGGAAAGCTGGTGTGCTCCATGCGAAGTGGTGTGGTGATCTTGGTATCGATGACGTCCGACAGTGTTGAGCCGGTGACCTTCTCGATGACCATGCCGAGCAGAAGGGTGTTGGTGTTCGAGTAGTCGACGGTGGTTCCTGGTCGAATTTGGAGTGGGAGGTCTTTGACGTATCCGAGGAGCTCGTCGGATGTGAATGATCGGCGAGGGTCGGAAAGAACATCCATGACAAACTGTTCGGACGTCGTGTAGGCCACGAGGCCGCTGCGCATCCCCGCCAGCTGGCGCAGGCTGATCGCATCGCCTTCCATGACGCCGTCGACGTATTTGGAGATCGGGTCGTCGAGACCGATCTTGCCCTCGTCGACCAATTGCAGCAGGGCGGTTACGGTAAATGTTTTGGTGACGCTGCCGATTCGTTGGTAGAAGTCGGTTTCCATCGGTGCTTTGGTCGCGGTATCGGCGACTCCGGCAGCGCGGACATAGTTGCCGTCGGGCCCCCAAATACCCACTATCGCACCCGGTATACCGGATGTCTTGATCGCGGAGTCGATTACGGCGTCGATGCTGGCGGACAACGCGGCATCCATCGGCGCATCGGGTGCCGCAGTCGCCGGCGCGGCACTGGTCGCGGTGCTCACACCGTCTTGATGGGCGCAGGACACGGTCGTCACTGTCAAAAGACCGACGCACAGTGCGGCGTAGACCGCGGTGCGGGCAATGCCTCGTTCGAACATGGATGTCCTTTCGTGAAGGTACGCGCTCGGTGAATTACGAGTGAAGTGAACCACGCAAGAACCGAATGCTGTTTCAGCACTGAATATCTCGCGAGCCTTGGACCAGGAAGAATGCCTGAAAGTGGAAGCCGGAGCGTGTGAAGATCATCCCCAGGGGCTACGTCGAACGCGGAGACTACCTCTCGAGAGGTACAGGGATCGGGCACTGAGGCGTAGAACCCCACACATTGTGTGGTCGTTCGGCGGATGCGGACCTGGTGCTGGGCGACATATCGTTCGGCGCAGTCGGAGTAACCGACGTTGACAGGCGGAGAAACGTGATGATCGAGGTCGAAAACCTCAGTAAACGATACGGCGACAAGACCGTCGTGGATGGACTGAACTTCACCGTTCGTCCCGCGATGGTGACCGGTTTCCTCGGGCCGAACGGCGCGGGAAAGTCCACAACCATGCGCATGATCGCCGGCCTGGACATTCCGACCTCTGGGCAGGTCTTGATCGAGGGACAACACTATCGGAACGCCATCGTGCCCATGGCCCAACTGGGAATGCTTCTGGACGCCAAAGCCGTTCATCCTGCTCGCTCAGCACGAAATCACCTCCTGGCGTTGGCGCAAACCAACGGTATAGGCACCAAACGTGTCGAGGAGGTCATCACCCAAGTGGGCTTGCACGACGTCGCAAACAAACGGGTCGGCGGATTCTCGCTGGGAATGGGACAACGACTCGGGGTCGCAACAGCACTGCTGGGAGATCCGGCAGTAGTGGTCCTCGACGAACCGGTCAACGGTCTCGATCCCGAGGGAGTCCTGTGGATGCGCAACACACTGGCAGCACTGGCAGACGAAGGCAGAACAGTGTTCGTCTCCTCACACCTCATGAGTGAAATGGCCCTGATCGCAGAACGATTGGTCGTGATCGGCCGCGGAAAGCTCATCGCGGACACATCGCTCGACGAGTTGATTGCACTGTCGTCGACCAGCACCGTAACTGTTCGCACCCCTGACGCTGCCAGGCTGCGAGATCTCATCCTCGGACCAGGAATCAGCGTCAGCAGCGACACTGCCGACGTTCTCAGTGTGCGCGGAGCCACGGCCGAACACATCGGAACCCTCGCGTGGCAATCGAACGTGCCTGTCTACGAATTGTCCTCGCAACACGGATCATTGGAAGTGGCTTTCATGACACTCACCCACGATGCAGTCGACTACCGCGCATCCGGCGTAGCCGAATGAGTACCGGAACGACGGAGTATCCCTATCCTCGTGGTCTCGGAGTCACGACGGTGCGGGTATGGCGATCGGAGTGGACCAAGTTCCGCTCACTGCGCCACCTGGGGTGGACCCTGTTCAGCTCCGCGGCGCTTCTGATTGCAATCGGATTCGTATCGACGCTGCTGACAGCACGCGACTACGCTGGCGCCAGCCCAGAGGCCACTGTAGGTTTCGAACCCGTCGGTACAGCGCTCGCAGGTGTCAGCTTCGCGCAACTGGCGACCGGTGCACTCGGGGTTCTCCTCATTACAGGCGAATACAGCAGCGGCACGATTGGCCCGTCGCTCACCGCCGTGCCCAGCAGGTTGCCTGTGCTGTGGGCGAAGCTGGCAGTGATTCTGTCCATGGTGCTCACGGTTTCCTGCGTAGCGGCGCTCGTGGCCTTCTTCACAGGACAGGTTTTGCTGAGCGGCAATGATCTCGGGGTGTCGCTCGCTGCGCCGGGTGCGCTGCGCGCAGTCGTCGGATCTGGCGTGTCGATGAGCCTGGCTGCAGTGATCGGCCTGGGAGTCGGGGTGCTGCTGCGCAACAGCGCGGCCGCCATCTCCGTCTGTGTCGGGCTGTTCTTCGTGTTGCCCCCGCTGGTATCTGCACTCCCTTCGTCGATCGGCAGCTCTTTGAGCAGGTACATGCCTTCCAACGCCGGTGCAGCAATCTACGGCATCGATGCTGACAGCTCGAGCTCACTTTCGCCCGGAGCCGGATTGGCGGTCCTGTGTTGTGAAGCGGCACTGGTGATCGGTGCTGCCGCGTACAGACTTCGCCGCGGCGACGTGTGAGCAACGCCCGGGTGAGCAGTGGAGAATGTCAGGTATGAGTCGGCGATGATGAACTACCGGACACCGGGCGAAGACCTGGCCGGCCGTCCACTGACCAGGTGGGCATTCGACAGCGCGGTGGCGCTCGTCGCCGTGGCGGTTGCCTCGCCCTACGTCTTCTACGACGACGAGCACGCCCTTGCGGTAGCTATTGCTGTGCTGCTCGGCGTTCATGCGCCGCTCGTGCTGAGACGGACCCATCCCGTTCCGGTGTTCGTGTGGGTTCTCGTCACCGCCGCCGCGGCGGGGCTGTGGAACGATCATGTCATTGCCGGACTGGGGCTGTTGATCGCGCTCTACACCGTCGTCGCCACACAGCCGCGCCCCTCCGGAATCGTCGCGACCGCTGCAGTCGAACTTCTCATGATCCTCGCCGCCCTGCGGGCGGCGAGCACCAACTGGTGGCCTGACATACTGCTGTTGTCCAGCCTCGTCGGTGCCGCTGCAGGTATGGGATTGTACGCATCGACCCGCCGCGCCTACCTCGCGGAATTACTCGCTCACGCTGCCTATTTGGAGATCGAACGCGATCAGCAGGGGGCATTGGCGGCAGCTGCCGAACGCAACCGCATCAGCCGAGAAATGCACGACATCGTCGCGCATCACCTCAGCGTCATGGTTGCCCTCAGTGACGGCGCTGTCGCTGCAACAACATCGTCCCCCGACAGAGGCATCGAAGTGATGAGAACAGTGTCCGAGACCGGTAGGTCGGCGCTGGCTGACACTCGTCGACTACTGGGTGTGTTACGTCGCCAGCAGGAGCCGGTCACCGACGCTCTCATCCCGACACCCGGACTCGCCGAGTTGGACAACCTGATCGAACTCGTGCGCAGCGCTGGCATCGCCACCACACTGTATGTGCACGGCGCAGTCCCCGTCCTGGCCGACGGCATCCAGCTCACCGTCTATCGGCTGATCCAAGAAGCCTTGACGAACACCCTCAAACACGGAGGACCCGGCACGTCTGCGGTCGTGACGATTCGATACACGCCCCGTCAGCTGATCGTCTCGGTCGAGGACAACGGAGCCGGCACACCCGAACCGGCGACCCGGGACCGCGGTGCCGGTTTGATCGGTATGCGCGAAAGGGTCCTCGCCTATGACGGTTCGGTGACCGCGCGCCCGAACTCGCGCGAAGGATGGACCGTCACCGTGACCCTCGACCTCATTGACAGTGCGGCACGATGATCCGCGTACTGCTGGCCGATGATCAGATCTTGCTTCGATTGGGCTACCGCCTGATTCTGGAAGCGGAACCGGACATCGAGGTGATCGGTGAAGCCGGTGACGGCGCGGAAGCGGTGAGTATGGCGGTTGCTCTCGAGCCGGACGTGGTGCTGATGGACGTTCGGATGCCGAACGTCGACGGAATCGCTGCCACCGCAACCATTCACGAGACGTGCCCCGCGTGCGCGGTCCTCATCCTCACCACCTTCGACGTCGACCACTATCTCTACACGGGTCTGCAAGCCGGAGCGAGTGGCTTTCTGCTCAAGGACACATCCCCGACGGTGTTGCTCGACGCTATCCGAGCCGTCGCTGGCGGAGACGCAATTCTCGCGCCGCGTCCCACTCGCCGCCTCATCGATCAGTTCATGCTCACCTTGCCCGAACCTCGCCGGCAGGAACGGCGCGCTGCTGTAGTGAGTGCCCTGACGGACAGGGAACTGGCAGTTCTGCGTTCCCTCGCCGCCGGGCGTTCCAACCGGGAGATAGGTGTGGACCTCAACATCTCCGAAGGGACTGTCAAAACTCACGTGAGCCGGATATTGGGCGCATTGTCACTTCGAGATCGAGTGCAGGCTGTAGTCCTGGCGTACGAGACGGGCCTGGCAGTTCCCGCCGACTGACAACACTCCGCATCGCACTCGATTTCCGACCGGTAGGGTCCATATCGTGATCACAGTTTGGTGCCGCGCCGCGACAGTCGTCTCCGTGTTCGTTCTCTCGGCCGGCTTCTCCGTACTCGGTTCACCTGCAGCGCAAGCAATTCCGGCTACTTCGACGGGATTATCGGCGACAGGATCTCTGTCCGCACGTGTGGGCGTCGACACCGAAGTGACGTTCGAATCGCGCGACATCACATTCTACGGGAGCCTTCGAACACCGACAGCTACCCGAAGTTCCGGCATCGCGGTTCTACTGCTGCCGGGTAGCGGACCTACCGATCGCAACGGAAACCAAAAGAATGCGATGGTCTTTCCGAACACCCTTGCGTACCTGGCGGACGAGCTGGCGTCGCACGGCATTCCGAGTCTACGATTCGACAAGTTCGGGTCCGGACGCACGGGCCTCGGCGACGACGCCTCTGAGGATTTCAACTACGGCTTCGACATGCAGGTCGACGACGCCGAGGCCGCACTCAACTTGCTCGGCGAACTGACCGCAACGACTCCCGCGCGAACCGTGGTGCTCGGACACAGTGAGGGTGCGCTCACTGCGCTTGCGCTGCAGCAGCGTACGAACGCACCCGGCGCCGGTCTGGGCTTGCTGCAACCGCTTTCACAGCGGTACCTCGATCTTCTTTCGGAGCAGGTCAATGCAAGTCTCGACCGCAGTGTCCAGGGTGGACAACTACCAACCTCCGAGGCGGACGCTACGCGCAGCAGTCTCGCTCGCACGGTTCAATCGTTGCGGGAGAACGGGGTCATCCCGCTCGATCAGGACCCCCTGCTCGGATCGGTGGGATTGACACCGGCGAACGAGCGGTTCCTCGCAGAGGCCGACCGTTACGACCCCGCCGACATTGCAGCTGCACTTCCGGACTCGCTGCCCGTTCTGATCACGTGTTCCGAGAAAGACCTGAACGTCAGTTGCGAGCAGGTAGAGCGACTGCGTTCGGTCGTCGGACCTGAAGCACTCACCTTTACCCAACTGACAGGCGCGAACCACGGACTCGGCGAGATAGGAATCCTGGCCCCCGGACAATTCGATGCGATGGCGCCGCTCCCGCTCGCCGGTCAGTTCACACAATCGTTGACGGCGTGGGTGGACCTGATCGAACCCCGCTGATGTTGCAGCTGTCAGTCTGTGTGGGTTCGATTGGAATCTCGGGCGGGAACTGCCGTTGATGTTCACCATCATCGCGATGGCTGCTGTGGCCACGGTCGTGTACGCGTCCGTGGCCACAGCAGTGCGTTGGATCGAAGACCCTGTCCGCACCACCGCCCAGCGAGCCGGCGGTTGGGTGGTCCTGGTCCTCGTCCTGGCCGGCATCGGAGCAGTGATCATCAACGCGGACAAGGATGTGGTCGTCGGGTTCTGCATCGGAGCCTTGATTGCGCCGGTATTGCACCCTTTCGTGGATCGTCACTCTCGCGTCGGGCGCTGATGTCCGTGAGAACTAGAGGGAACCGGTGGTAACCACCGCGTCGAATTTGACTCAGTGAATCGGAACCGAAGTTGTATCGGTGTGCACCACTATCAGCATCGACGTGGACATCTAGACGGAAGACACCGAATCTGTCGAGGGCGCACTCGGTAAGTGCGCATTTCAGATGGAGTCCGGCCCACCGCCACCACTGTCCCGTTACATCACCGCCTGAAGCCCCGACTGTTGAGCTAGCTCGATCTGCATGTCAGTAAGTCAGCACGGTTGCTCACAGCGGCGATTCGGAAAGACCTTTGCGTCGCTTGTGCTCATCGATGTTGTCGATGAGAGTCATGGAATTTCACCGTGGTAGCAGCGAAACCAACCGAGGCGCTTGCCGCAGTACGAAGCTCGATTGAGACGACCACCGCTCGCTGACGATATCCAGGCGTTTCCGGGCTGTTGCTCGTCGACGAGAAGCCTGGACGATCGGGTCTAGCGGGTGGGGTTTCCATTCGCGTTCAACTGGAGGATTGTCAGTTTGTCTTCTGCTGACAGTTCCGATCGATCGAGCACGGTCTGCAGAATCTCGGTCTTTCCAGCTATGTAGCGGTCCATGGTCATGGCCGGGTCGTTGGCGAGTTCTTGTTTGACTGCGCCGTACGCGTCTCGGAGGTCGGGGTGTGATCGCAAAACTGATCGGACGGCGAGGTGGTTGCGTACGTGCAGGGATCGGTCGACGCATAGATCGACGTGTCTTGCGGGGTCGGCGTCCGGCGGGCGGAACGCTTCACGGTCGGTGACGCCGAGATCTCCGAGGTGAACGTATCCTCCGGCGGAGAGGGCGCTGATCGCTGCTGGCAGGTGTCCGCGTTGGATGATGATGTCGATGTCGAGGATCGGTTTGGCTGCGAGCCCTGGGACTGACGTCGACCCGACGTGTTCGATTGCCACGACAGGTACCTGCGACAGCATGCGGCGCAGGTTGGTCGCTACCTTCTCGTACTGCTGAGGCTATTCTTCGGAGTAGGGGACAACGGTTACCGGCATTGCGCCACGCTACCGCATCATCAGTGTTGCACTGTCACAGCACAATCAGCCGCTCACAATCCGAACAGACTCAGATCATTTCGGATGGCTTGGGTAGGTGGGGTGTGCGTGTGACCGTCGCCTTACCGGAGTATCCGTGGACATATCGACTGGTCGATACAGTGTCCCGGTGCCTCTTCTCGGTTCAGATGATCCTTTGCCCTGCTGTCCGAGGCGCATCCTTGTCTCGGGAACTTCCGGGTCCGGAAAGACCACATTGTCGGCCCGGATAGCGGCGCTGCTCGACATCGAACATGTCGAGATCGATGCCCTCTTTCACGGGCCGGACTGGACACCGCGTGAGCAATTCCTGGCCGACGTCAGAGCATTCAGTTCTCGACCACTTTGGGTGACGGAGTGGCAGTACGACTCCGTTCGGGATCTGCTCGCTGACGAGGCAGATCTGCTTGTGTGGCTGGACTTGTCGCGGTTCACCGTGATGCGCCAGGTCGTGGCTCGTACGGTGCGGCGAAGATTTCGACGTGAAGTGTTGTGGAATGGCAATGTTGAGGCACCTCTACGGACGTTCTTCTTCAACCGAGACCACATCATTCGGTGGGCGTGGAACACGCACCGCAATAGTGGACTCCAGGTGGTTGAGCTCAGGCGTCGGAGACCGGACCTCGCGATCGTCCGTCTGCAGACCCGCAGTGAGGTCGAGCGTTGGATCGCAGGGCCTTTGCGATGTGCCGAACGCCCGTAGCTGCTTAGTGCTCGATCCCGTCCGGGCATCTCACAGTCTTCGTGCTTCACAACCGATCGAAGGCGAGACATCCGAAGTGGTGCATAACCTATTCAAAACTAGCCGCCGCTCAATGGCGCCACCGCGGTCGGCCACTGCGCGTGGGCTCCAGGAGTGTTGGGTAAGCGTCTCGCAGATCCGCGGCGACAACCCACGTTCGGCGCCGGAGCTTTGGTGCATCGGATGTAGGATCCATTCCGTGATTTCCGCTCATCAACAGGTCAGTTACGGCGTGCGTTTCGAGTGGGGTCTATCGGGGGCGCGTGCGGTGTCACCGGGATGCGAATTGGCGGTCGTAGTGGATGTACTGTCGTTCACTACTACGTTGAGCGTTGCTCTCGATGCCGGGATCGCTGTGCTGCCCGACCGCTTCCCATGCGCGGCCACGCGTCCTCGTCCACGTCAACACGAAGCCGAAATGTATGCCGGGTACTCGGTGTCAGCAGAGTCCATGCGATAAGGCAGTCGATTGCCGGGTCTCCGAGAGCGAGTCCACCCCAATCGATCACCGCCGAAAGGCCGTGGTCGCTCACCAGGATGTTTCCTGGGTGCAGATCCGAGTGCATCCACACTGCTGGGCCTGCGTAGTCGATGACGTGGCGCGCCTTTTCCCACGTCGCCTCCGTGAGCGCTCCGTTCAGCAGGCCGCCACACGCTGCAATGCTCGCTCGCGTCGCTGAATCTCGTCGCTCAATCGGATCTGCTCGGGCGCGGGCAGCCTCGGCCACACCGCCCGCGGAAACTGCGGCCTCTGCAATCAGCGTCTCGAATTGCTTCGCCGCGAGCTCAGGCATCGTGGTCCTGAATCGAAGCCGCGGTCACCACGACGGTCAACAACAGCCCGGTGACGTTCACCGCAATCACGCTCTAACGTGACAGTGCCGCTATCAGGCATGTACCAATCGCGTCACCAGTTCGGTGCGTGAGTGTATTCCGGACTTTCGATAGATATGCTGTAAATGACTCTTCACGGTCGGGACGCTGATGAACAGCGCGCGGGAGATGTCGGTGTTGCTCGCGCCCTGCCCAAGTAGCTGGACGACGTCGAGTTCTCGGGCGGATAGCTTCCAATGTTCTGGAACAGCAGAGAGATTCGGCGCAGTCGGGAGCTGACTTAGCATGCAGTAGGACTGTTCGACAAATCCGTGGGACTTCTGCAGGAACTGGATCTCCTCTTTCGCGAAGTCCCCGTCCGATGCACTTTTCAGCAAGGAAACTCCGGCTACGATGCGGCCTGCATGGCGCAAATACAGTTCCGCTTCGTGCCGATAGCCCATTGGGCGGAAGAAGCCTGCGTAGTAGGCGGTTCGATCGAAACGCTGTCCGAGATCGTTCGACGTGGCGAGATCGGTACCGGATTCCGCGAACTGGCGCGGATGGAAGGGGTCCAATTCATGAAAATAGCCGGTGTACCGACTGTTTTCCTCGGGACAGATCCGATCGAACACGTGTGTATCGGCATTCAATCGGTGATCGACGGAATAGAAGACCATCCCCGAGACGCGTACGAATCGGGACAGAAATTCCATGGTGTTGCGTTTGAACTGGCGATGGACTGAATTGGCAAAGTCCTTCTGAGCCAACGGCATCTCGCACTCCTCTACGCCGAACTCGAACGACGCTACTCGCGGAAATATTCAGTGGTCAAGACCGATCGGACTTCATCCCTTCGGATGATTCTCCCCCCAAGTGTGCCACTCGTAGAGTTCTACTCACCTGGCGAGCCACGTGCGGTGGCTCGACGAGATTGGCGAGGTAGGTCTAAGTGAGCAGAACACTCATCCGATCAGGGAAAATCCTGACCTTCGATGACACGAACCCCGTTGCAGAGGCTGTACTCGTCGAGGACGGAAAGATCCTCGAAGTCGGCAGCTTTGCAGACCTGTCCGAGCACGCGGGGCGGGGCACCCAGGTCATGGATACGGACGGCGCTGTGGTCATGCCGGGTCTGATCGACACCCATCCCCACGTCATGCACTTCGGTGCCTTACGGGGTGGTCTCGTTGATCTGAGCGACGCTGTCGATCATCCGGACATCGTCGAACGAATCCGTGCTCAGGCAGCCGACACACCTCCCGGCGAGTGGATCATCTGCACACCGGTCGGGGAAGCTCACTACTTCATTCGGAGATCGTGGCGCGACCTTGCAGAACGCCGCCTACCGGATCGCCATACTCTCGACCAGGCGACGTCCGACCACCCAGTGCTCATTCAGGCGTGGGCGCCGCACACACCGAATATCGTGGCGTTCAACAGCGCAGGCTTGCGTGCGGTTGGACTGTCGGACTTCATTCCCGATCAGGTGTGCGACGTCGAAATCGACAAGGACGAGGCCGGCCGATTGACCGGTATTCTGCGCGGACCCGTCAACAACTACTACACATACGACCCCTTCTGGGGTCAGATTCTCCTCAAACTTCCACCGCTGAATCCGGACCATGCTGTGCCCGGTGTGCTCGAGGAAATGGCTCGATTCTCCGCTCGCGGCGTGACTACGTTGTACGAGGGTCACGCGATGGAACCGATACACATTCAGATGTATCAGCATCTTCGATCCGCCGGCCTACTCACCATGCGGGTTCAGGCAACCCACGACGTGGAATCGGTGATCTTCTATCCTTTCGAACCGTTGTCCTCGCGCGAATTCGACGAACGGTTGAAATCGCTTGCGCCACAGTCCTCGGATACCACCGACGATCTGTTTCGGATCGATGGCATGACAATCAGTCCCGGAGGGCCCTGTTTCGCCGGTCATTTCGCGATGCACGAGAACTATTCGGATCCGTTCGGTCGGCCTACCAAGGGAAATCGTTTCGTCTCACTCGAAAAGGAAGAGTCGTACGTCCGTTTCTGCGCAGAGAACGGAATCAGAGCAAATGTCTGCATCGGTTCTTATCGTGAACACGACGACTTTCTCGCGATCGCAGAACGCGTGGTCACCGAACACGACTTCCGCCACAACAAGTGGATACTTCAACACGCGATCACCATCAGCCCCGATCATGTACGCCGCTACAAGAATCTCGGCTTCCAGGTCACCACTTCCGTCGGATTCGCATGGGGCAAAGGCGCGATGTACGACGAGCGGATCGGTCGACACGTCTGGCGCGACATGGTCCCGCTTCGACGTTTGCTCGATGCAGGACTCGATGTCTCCGGCGGATCGGATTGGGGACCGAAGAGTCCATGGGAGCAGATCGCGCTTGCCCAGACACACGAAATTGCCGGCACCCACCTTCGGAACGACGGACCCGATCAGGTCATCACTCGCGCAGAATCGCTTGCCATGTGGACAACGAGTGCCGCGAAGATCCTGGGCTGGAACGGTATCGGATCCATTCGGCCAGGTAACCACGCAGACTTGATCGTCGTCGATCGTGATCCATTGACCTGCGATCTCGACGATCTGAAAGGCACCCGAGTCCAGCGAACATTGTTGAGTGGAAACATAGTTCACGACGACGCCACTCTCCCCGCCTGCGACAAGGATCCCCGATGAAGGCGAACGAATACGCCGAACACGACGCTACGGGACTCGCTGAACTGATCCATGACAAACAGGTATCGGTCGCCGAAGTCCACGAAGCGGCCCGCGCTGCGATCAATGCGGTCAACCCTGAACTCAATGCGGTTGTCGCCGGACCTTGGGATCAAGCACTCACTTGCAACGAACGGGGAAGGTTCGCAGGAATACCCTTTGCGTTCAAGGATTTCGCCATACATGCTGCCGGAGTTCCAACGCGATTCGGAAGTCGGCTGGCAGGGGAAGGCGCAGTCTTTCCGCATGACACCGAATTGATGACACGATTCCGTGCTGCCGGGTTGGCCGCTGTGGCAGTTACCACCACACCGGAATTCGCTTTCAATGGAAATACGGAACCGGTGACGCAGGGGTCCACACGTAATCCTTGGGACACAACGCGGAGCGTCGGAGGTTCCAGTGGTGGATCCGCAGCTTTAGTCGCCTCGCGTGCCCTGCCGATCGCCCACGCCACTGATGGTGGAGGTTCGATACGAATTCCCGCATCGGCCGCCGGATTGGTGGGTCTCAAGCCGAGTCGGGGTCGTGTACCGGTTGGCCCCGACTCGAGTGAGCCGCTATCAGGGTTGGGCGCCGAGTTGGGACTCACACGGTCGGTGCGCGACTGCGCCGCACTGCTGGATGCCGTGAGCGGTCCTGCGCCCGGCGACAAGTACATTATTCGTGAACCCGAGCGAGCCTATGTCGATGAAATCGACCGTATTCCTGGACGTTTGCGAATCGCGATCCACACGCAGTCTTGGTCGGGTCATCCCGTCGACCAGGAGGTAGCCGACGCAGTGACTGCGGTGGGCGCAGCTCTTGAAGCATTGGGTCACCACGTCAGTCCGGACTCGCCGGTCTTCGACTGGGATCAATTCGTCGACGCCAACCTACCGGTCTGGAGTGTGTCTCTCGCCGAAGGCATCGATGCTCTTGCAGCGGCTTTCGGCACCACTCCGGGACCCGACAATCTCGAGGCAACAACCTTGGCATGTGCGGAGTACGGTCGTCGAGTCACGGCAACCCAGCTCGGCGGAGCTCTCGCCGACTTCAACCAGATCTCCCGCAGCGTCGGAACGTTCTTCACGAATTACGACCTCCTGCTGACTCCTACGCTGGGTGAACCGCCCCAACTGCTGGGTGAACTCGACTCCGACGACGCATCGCTCACTCCAGGGGAGTGGACGCGCAAGCTCTTCGGTATTTGTTCCTTCACTCCGTTGTTCAATGCCACGGGTGGACCGGCAATCAGCCTGCCGCTCGGATGGACACGTTCCGGGCTGCCAATCGGTGTTCAAATAGCTGCGCCCATGTGCGACGAGGGCACTCTGATCGCTGTTGCATCCCAGCTGGAGAAGGCCATGCCCTGGGCTGACCGCATACCAGGAGTAAATGCCTGTGAACGATGACACCGGCCGAACACCGATCGCCCCCTATCTGGCAGTAGGTATTTCGACTGTCGTGCGCAACATCGAGCGGCGCTCGCAGATCAAGACCAACCTCGATGTCATCGAGGACGCCATCCATGCTGCGGTGTCAACTGTTTCCATCAACATGCCGGTCAAACTGATCGCACTGGCCGAAGGCGCATTGACCGGTTTCGGCGACGAAGCCTTCGACATACCTCACGTGGAGGCAGCACATGAAATGTTCATCGACATACCCGGCCCCGAGACCGACCGTCTCGGTTCACTAGCCAAACAGCACGGCGTCTACATCATCGCCCAATGCAAGGCCCGGTGGCCCGAGGTGATGCCGGATCGATTCTTCAATTCGATGATCGTCATCTCACCAGCAGGCGAGGTGGTTCATCGCGCCACGAAGAATCATCTCTGGTGCCGCGAACGATCCTGCACTCCACACGACATCTACGACCGGTGGGTCGAACTGTTCGGCGACGGACTCGATGCCTTCTACCCCGTACTGCACACCCCGGATATCGGTTCGATAGGAACGATTTGTTGCAGTGATGGAGAGTACCCGGAAGCCTTACGTGCCTTGGCATTCCAAGGCGCAGAAGTTGTGTATCGCCCCAGTGAAGCGGTGCCGATGACACAGGCAGGGCCCGAGCCCGGCGGAACGTGGTTGCTACAGAACCGCGCTCACGCGCATTTCAACAGTCTGTACATGATCTGCCCGAATACCGGCCCGGTCTATCCGACACAGGACGCAGTACATGCATTCGACATCGCCGGCGGCAATTCACACATCGTGGACTACAACGGAGCGGTACTCGGCCACACCATCTCGGGGCACAATTCGTTCGTTGCAGGTGTAATCGACATCGAGGCCCTACGTCAGTTCCGGGTGATGAACCTGAACTCCAATTGGCTCAAGGATCTCCGCACCGAGATCTTCCGCCGAATGTATGACGAACCGATTCATCCCGTGAATCTGTGGCTGGACAAGGACCCCGTTCAACACGCCGGCGCTGACGAGATCTACCGGGCCAATATTTCCAGGCTGATCGAAAGAGGCTCATACACGGCGCCGGCCCATCGTTTCCTCGGCGCAGGCCTCCACGATCACATGGATTGAACGTCAGGGGACAGGTAGTGCCAAGTCCGCTCACCCGCCGACCATAGCGGCAGTCCGGCTTGGCTGGCTCCGATGATGGTGATTTTGCGTATGCTCTCGCCGATGTTGGCTACGAGCCGTCAGACATTGCGGCATCGATTACGTCCGGTTCATTTCAGACTTTAGGACTGGTAATCGTTCCAGGCTGCGGTTCAGCGTGGAAGCCCACCGGTTCACCGCGCTGCGAACCGGTGCGGTCTCTGGCGTGGCAACGGACGTACTGGCGGCGGAAAAGGTCCGGCGTCTGGCGATCATCGGCTCCGGTGCCCAGGCTGCGACACAACTTGATTCCTGCTGCGCAGTGAGGGAATTCGAGGAGATTTCGGTATACAGCCGGACTCTCGCGCATGCGCAACGATTTGTCGACGAAGCAATAGTGAGGCATCCAGGACTCCGGTTTTCGGTAGCAGGGTCGGCAAACGAATGCGTCGGAGATGCTGACGTGGTGTGTTGCGCGACCGGCGCCACGTCACCGTTGTTCGACCTGGAGGCGCTCCCGGCAAACATCCACGTCAATGCAGTCGGATCTTTCCGTCCGTCGATGACGGAACTCCCTGCCGGGCTCATCGATGCTTAGACGGTCACCGTTCTCGACGACGTTGCCGGATGTCTGGAGGGGTCGGGTGAAGTCCGGTCGGCAATCGAGCGGGAGTTCCCCATCTCCGACCTCCGATCACTGGGCGCGGTAATGGAATCCGGCGTGGAGCGTCACGGTCGCACGGTGTTCAAGTCGGTCGGGTGTGCAGCACTCGACTGGGGTGTCGGCAAAGCGATCGCGGACAGACTCGAGAGCGTCGTACTTTCCTGAGGGATGACCGAGGCCTGCCCCAACGATTCGCTTTGTCGGGACAGGCCTTTCGGTGATAGGCGCTCAGCGTAGAGGCAGTGATGCCAGGAAAGTTGCCGTGTCTCGGGCGATCTCCGGCGACAGAGTGTGGTGTAGATAGTGTTCACCCGGGAGCGGGATCACTTGTCCGGTATGGACGCTCGCAGCTTGTTGGCGGTGCAGATCGACCCACTCTGGCACATCGGTGTCGTTCGCTACCACGAACAGCAGCACCGGCAATGACTCGGGGAACGTCGTTCCACTGGCCGACGCGAAGTTCGCCGGTGCGTTCTCCATCTCTTTCAACAGCGTCGGTGCGGCCGAATTTTTGTTGCTGAGCAGTTCAATCTGTTCCTTGGTCTGCTGGTCGTAGGGAAGGCCGGCGTAGGGATCGTCGGCGAACGCGGTGAGCAGACGGGTGAGGCCCACATCATGTGCGATGTCGATGGCCTCGGTGGGCAGTGGCTCGTCCCAGCCTGGTTGACCGGGCACGCTACTGTCGATTCCGACGAATGCGACGAGTTCGTCTGGGTATTCGGCGGCGTAGGTAAGTGCGTAGATGCCGGCGATCGAATGGCCCATCAGGACATACCGATCGATTCCCAGATACTGCAGCGCCTCGTGTACTTCGCGAACGATGTTGGCGGACGAGCGGGCGGCGTCGGTCTGATCGCTCAGGCCGGTTCCGAATGGTTCGACAGCGACAACTTTGTACTGCGAGGACAATGCGGTGATGAGCGGTTGATAGTCCAACCCTGGAGCAGCGGTCCCGAGTCCGGGCAGCAGAACGATCGTTTCCGAACCCTGACCACTGACCACCACATTCATCATTTTGCCGTCGACGGGTACGAGTCGACCGTAGGAAGTGATATCGGAGGCTTCGGAACGTGTTGCAAAAAAGTTGTACGTTGCCGCGGTGGCGAGGAGGAGGACAGGAATCGCGATGATGGCGACAACTGTCACCAGGACGATTCGGCGTAGCTTTCGCATCGTGCACTCATTTCAAATTTCGGCGAAGCCCGTTATGGCGCTACACAAGTGAGATCAGTTGAGCAATCTCGATGGCCCAGCGGAAGTGCCACGACGTCACGGCCACCTGTGACACAGTGTCACGGGTGGCCCCGCCAATCTACGTCGCACCTGTGGTTCGTCACTTGTCTCGCCGGGGTAATTGCAGATCTGGAATTTCGTGATACTCGTAGTTGTGGATGCCGTCGGGAACGACGGGCGTGCACTCACGTCATTTGGCGCTCGTGTGACCGAGAATGTAGTCGGCGCTCGATTCTGTTTCCCCGCAGAATCGCCTAGAGCCGAGGCCGGGCAACGCCCACTGCCCTCGCATGTATGTCCGGTTTGCCGGTCGTTGTAGTGGACAGGCCTTGAGGTCGCTCGGCTATAGACTTCCGGAGGGATGATAAAGGCCTGCCCCAACGATTCGCTTTGTCGGGACAGGCCTTTCGGTGATAGTTGGTCGAGCTGGGAAGTGCGCTCTAGCTGGTTGCATCCTTCTGGATCAAGAGCATCGCGTCGTCTACCGGATCGAAGTACAGAGCCGGGTCGGCAACCAGTGCAGCCTCCTCACCATGAGTTTGCATGGTGACAACCCACGCACGATCGTCGTGTTCCACGTAATAGGCACCCGCAAGGACCCCGATGGAGCTGCCGCCCTTGAATCCGCCGTAGGTGAACCATTTCGCGGACTCGTCACTGAGCGCCGGATCCTCGGCGAGTATGTCTCTAACGGGTGCGCCGCTCTCGGTCTTCGCCGTCTCTTGCAACGAGACCAACGCGGCACGCAGGTCAGCGGGCGAGGCGAACCAATCGATGTCGAAAGGCCATGCGGGGGTGGTGAATGCAGACGCCGGGATGTCCACCAGACCACCCGGCAGCGCCGCGAGTATCGCTCGACGCTCGTCCGGAGTTCCGTCGCGCCAAGCGATACGTTGTGCGCCTTCGTCGCCCCAGCCGAGTTGGAACAGTGCGCGGGTCGGCTTGAGCGGGATGTTGAGTGAAGGATCCGCCATGCCCATCGGGGTGAACTCGGCTTCGACCTGCTCGCGCCCGACAGCAGCGATCAGCATGTCGGTGGCGGTGTTGTCGCTGATCGAGATCATCTTGCCGGCGGTTTCCCGGACCGTGACTTCAGTTCCCGATGGCAGGTCCTGCATGGTCCCGCCGGGCATCGATTTGAGGTCGTCGGTGATGGTGAGCTTCTGATCCCAGGAGAGTGTCCCGTTCTCGACAGCCGTCGCGACCGCGCCGAGGACGTACAGCTTGATCGTTGACCCTGTGGGCTGTGGTGAGGTGTCGCCGACGCCGAAGACTTCGGCGTTCTTTCCTCCGGTGACCTCGGTGACGGTCAAGTTCGTCGGCGCGGGAAGTGCTTTGACAGCTGCCTCGAGTTCTCGCCATGATGCGGCCGGTACATGATCGTCCTTGGTTGGTGTGATCGCCATTCCCAGGATCAGCCCGTTGCCGTCGACGACGACGTTGATGTCGAACGCGCCGCCGGTGGTACTGGTGATGGAAATGGTGCCGTCGGAGTCGCCTCCCTTGTAATTCACTGTTGTCCAGGGCTGTCCGGCTCGGATGGAGTCGAAGTCCTGAGGCGTCAGGACAACGGGTGCGGTGGGCCCGAAGTGCTCGGCGATTTCTTCCTGGGTCAATGGCGTGCTCGTGTTGAACGCACTGAGAAGCCAGGTGATCTGCTTGCCGACGGCGCTGTCGGGGATCGTGACCGTCGCGGGTGCCGCGGTGGTGGAGACCTTTGTGCTGTTTTCGGAGGTTTGTGCAGAATCAGACCCGGAAGTACATGCGGCGAGGGCGAATACCGCTGCGGAGGCAAGTGTCACCAGTGTGAGCGGGCGACTCTTCCTGCGTGTGTGTTCGAGTTTCATGGCCTGATTTCATCAGCGTTTTCTTTGGCGCACGACCGTCTGGGGTACTGAATCTTCTAGTGCTCGAGTACCGCACTGTCACCGTCCGCTACTGACAAATGTCACAACAAAAGTTGACTTTCAGAGGAGCCTTTCAGAGGTGCATCGTCAAGTTCATTCTAGTGCAGTACCTTTCGGGTGCATCAGAGGTATCGCACGGAGCGGCGCTCAGGCTGCCGCGCTCAGCTCGATAACCGACCACCACCCCTGGAATCGGGTGCGGTGGTCGATGGAGGCCATCCGGTGACAGGCCGTTCGGAAGTGCGGAGAGATGAGACTGTACGAGGGCCAGGCGCGGTTGGGCTGCGCCGACAGTGCGGAACCCTTTCATCGCGCCTTCGTGTTGTCGGGTCGGTTGTGTGAGCCCTGATAAGAGACAAGCGTGTCGGCGACCAGTACTCTCGACGGGCGCGCCCCCTTCGCCAGATGTCCGGCGTCGACGAGAGTCGATCACCTGGTGATACTCGACAGGGCGGATCGGTTCTCCCGAGTAGTTTGCCTACTTCGGCGCGGCGCTCGTCTATTCTTTCAACTGCTTCGACTCGCGACTGGCACACTTTTCGCCAGGGCCATGTCCGCCACTGCGGATGCTCTCGTGACGACGCCGGAGACACCATTGTGCGCACTGGCCTCTGGTTGATGACGATTCGGATTTGGTGTGACCGGACGAAAAGTTGGTCGATCTTCTTCAGGATTGGCTGAGCAACCGTCACGGCGACCGCCAAGATTTAGCAGTCAACACTTAACCGCTCTATCGAACTTTGCTCGGACCCAGGCTCTTTCATGGAGGCAGTATGAAACACCGGTCCTATCCAACACTTGTAGCAGCTGCAGGGCTCGCGCTGGTGTTGTCCGCTCGTGGATCGGGAGGAACGTCCTCGGGCTCCGGTGACCCCCTCACTGACGGGACCTTCCGGTTTGCTCTGCAGGCCGATCCGGGCGCACTCAACCCGATCATGTCCGCTTCTGCCGCAACTGGCGAGATCTCGCGGTTGGCTTACGACTACCTGATCTACCAGGATCCCGACACCAGTGAAGTCGGACCGTGGTTGGCGGAGAAGTGGGAAGGAACCCCGACGTCTGCGTCCTTCACCATTCGTGAAGGGGTGACCTGTACCGACGGATCCGCTCTGACCCCGCACACCGTCGCCGACAACATCAATTTCGTCGCCGATCCGGACAACGGTTCACAACAGCGCGGCACCACCGTGCCTGCCGAAGCTGTGGCAACTGCTGATCCCGTGACGCGCACCGTCACGGTGACCACTGCGGTACCCAGCCCCTCCAAGAACAGCTTCAAGAACTCGTCGACCAGTGGAGGGCCGAGGCGAACATCCCCGGCGTCTCGGTCGGCATCGTGCACGGCGAGAAGGACATCGTCGTCACCAGCGGCATCGAAAGCGCCGAAACCCAACTCCCAGTCACCGACAAGACGATGTTCATGATCGGCTCCACCACAAAGGTGTTCGCCGCAACAGCCGCGATGGCACTCGTCGAGGACGGCCTGCTCGACCTCGACACGCCGTTGGTCGAGTACATACCCGAACTGGCCTTCGCCGACGAAGAAGCCACCCGCACAGTCACGATGCGTCATCTCCTCACCCACGCCGGCGGATTCACCGGCGACGCCAGCCTCTCCGCAGGATGGGGCGACGATGCGCTCGGCCGCGCGATGGCACGGCTCAGTGAGCTCCAACAGGAATTTCCCGTCGGAGAAGTCTTCTCCTACAGCAACTCCGGCTTCGCCCTCGCCGGACATGTCGTCGCCAAGATCAGCAGCCTGACATTCGAAGAATTCGTCACACAGCGAATTCTGGCCCCTCTCCACATGAAGAACTCGGCGTTCCTACCCTGGGACGTGATGACCCGCCGGTTCGCGCTCGGTCATTACCTTCGCGACGGTGTTCCGTTCGTGTCCAACGAAACCGGCACCGACCGCGGCATGACGCCCTGCGGCGGCATGTGGTCCTCGGTGCGGGACCAACTCGTCTGGGCACGTTACGCACTGTCCGGCGCACATCCCGGCGAAGGACAGCCGCTCGACGAGTCCACCCGGTTGCTGATGCAGAAGCCGCAGCTTCCCGCGGCGATGATGTTCGAGGAGGTCGGCCTGGGCTGGCTGCTGACTCGGTACGGAACCACGCAGGTTGTCCGGCACGGCGGACACGTGAGTAATCTTCAGGTCTCCGAGTTCATGACGGTGCCCGAGAAGAACTTCGCCGTCACCGTGCTGACCAACGCGCTCGGCGGCGGCATCGGCAAGAAGGTCGTCGACTGGTGCATGGCCAACCTCGCGGAGTTGCCCGATCCGGCATCTCTCGACGTGGTCGAGCCCGAACCCTCTGCCGTCGACGCGGTCCTGGGTAAGTACCAGGCCGGCGACCTGACGATGACCGTCGCCCCCGGTGACGAGGGTATCGGCGTTCGCATGGGTAGCGCGCAGGATCTGGGAGATTACGAGGACATCGTGTGGCCGCCGGCGATCCCGATCGCCTTCGTCAACGCCCTCGACTTCGCTGCGCGTGCAGACAACTCCCGGACGTTGGGGCGCTTTGTCACCGATGAGACCGGACGTGCCGTGATGCTCGAATTCGGCGGCCGTACCGCCAAGCGCGTGGCTTGATCTTGTAGACGGGTGACGCGGTCCGATCAGGTGCGATCGATCTCCTCGATCTCACACGGGACGCTAGAGCTGGGTTTTCTACTTGCTGGCGGCTAATTCCGGGGTGGAGTACGACGACGAGCTGGTTCAAGAAGAGGTCTTCGGGCCGGTTGTCATGGTGCAGACGTTCTCTACCAAGAGTGAAGCGGTCGAGCGTGCGAACGGGACCAAGTACGCCCTGGCGTCGAGCGTCTGGACCTCCGATCACGGCACGTCAGGCAAGTGACGAGCGCCTGACTTTCGGCTGTCGAGAACGGTGTGCCACCGGTTCGCAGCGAACCGGTGGCACACCGTGTGCCCAAAACGTCGTCGATCCGGAGATTCGAAATATGTTGCTGTACAACCGATGTACTCTAGAAATTGATTGATCGAGATCACATCTTCCGGTAACGTGACGTGTGCAACATCGCGCACATTCACCTATCACTCTTCAGGAGACTGCTATGGGTTCATCCGACACCGATCTCAAAGTGCTCGACAGTGTCATCAGCGTCGCAGGTGCGTGGCGGCGATATTCGGCGGAGTCGCCGGTGTTGCCGGGCTTGCGACATTTCTCGGGACCGGCGGTGGGTCGTAGGCGACCTACCGCTCAATCTTGCCGATGGGCTGAAGGCTCGATCTCGACGATCAGGTCCGCTTGCGAGCGGACTGCCTTGAGCACGTTGGCATTCGGTTGATCCGCCGCTCGGGCCCACTCCCACGGCCGCTTCGGAACTCTTTCCGGAGCGGCTGTTGCGTTTCACCAGGCTGAACTCTGCCCGTGGTGGGCACCGTTCTGGATGAGAACGCCGACGCGGTATGTGCGACGGTCGAAATCAAGAAGCTTCATGCAAACAGTCACTGTCAGACTCTGCGGTCGAACGTGGAAGCTGTCGAATCAACCAAGTTGTTGTTGGCCCTGTCCGGAAGAGGCCTGCCCTTCGCTAGCGACTGTGAGAAGCGGATTGCTTGCCCTGCCTGCGAATTCGACGGGCGGATCCGTTGCGAGATCGAACGCGGACATGCTGCGATGATTCCTGATTCCTGATTCCTGATTCCTGATCCTGATTCAGACGATTCGGGCGGGGTGGCCGCGGACAGCGTCACGCGGACAGCGCACCCAATCGAGTTCTGCTGCTCGGTCTGTCAGCTTGAGCTCGACAATGAAGAACTCGCGTTGCATGTCGAAATGTCGGCGTAAATGGAGCTCGATGAGGATGTCGCAACTGATGTCGAGACTAGCTATCTCAACGGCTCTGTCACTTTGATCGAAAAGTTTAGCGGCGCAATTGAGTTGGAGCACGCAGCGATGAAACCCCGTTGGAGGTTGTTCACGTTTCAGGAGACAACCCCGGTCGCGGCGACTTCCTGCCAGAGCGCGAAGCGGTCGGCCATCTCGGTACGCCATTCGAGCGCGGTCAGTCGGTGCCGGCAGGGCCTGAAATGCGGTGAGATGCGGCCTAAGGCGGTCAGGAATCGTTGTGCGTGCCCGGGCGAGGTGAAGCGTTTCATCGTATGTTCCCGCTGTCGGGTCGGCTGATGAGAATTCTCAGCCCGGTTGCTGAAAGTACTTGGATCGGCGAAACATCGCACGTCCTGGGGGCACCGCGGATCTAGACACGAACAGCGTCCAGGTGATCGACTTCGACGTCACGGATCGCTTGGGTAAGCAGGAAGCTGAAGCCTGGCAATAGAGTCACAGGCCGACCGCGCCGAGCAGGGCTTCTCCTGGATCGACGACCGCAACGACGGCCGTGACGAACAGCAGCGCCATCGCAATGGTCATCACAGCACCGAGTGATCCGAGGGCGACGAACATCCGACGGTGGGCACCGTTTGTCGTGTCCGGCGATCTGTAGCGTCGGAAGGCGATGACGGTTCCGGTTGCGACTACAGCGATCACCACGGCGGTAGCGACAATCGCCGCCCAGTTGTAGTGCTCGACCTGTGTGAGCAGCTCGAGCAGTGGCGGCCTGGAGTCTCCGCTCTGCACACCGTTCTCGATCAGAGACTGCGCTGTCTGCCCGTCCGCGTTGTCGGCGGAGAGCATCGGAAGCAGCGCGACTACGGGTGCGACCGTCGACTGGATGTTGAGCACAGCCAGAAACACCGAAAACAATGACAGCACAGTCGTAGTGGCCGCCGCGACCACACAACCTACGCCGGCCGTCAGAGATCGCCGCCACAGAGTCGCCGCGAGCAGACCCAGAACCGCGGTCAGCAGCACCGAGATGACGATCTTGATCGCGTGCCACTCGAACCAGTAGTCCACCATCTCCGCCAAGCCGGGAGGATAGGTGCGGACTCCGCTACCCCAGTAGTCGACCAAGCCGCGGCCGAGCAGCTCACTCATGACGGATTGATCCTGGAACTGCGGATAGCGTCCGCGTAACAACGCGGCCGGGCCCAGAACGAACGCGGCTACCAATGCCGCTCCGGCGCATGACAACGCAACGATCGACCAGCGGCTTCGGTTGACGGACCTACTCATTGACGACTCCCTTCGGGGAGAGAGTCAATCAGCAGGTACTCGACTGCACATCCATCTGCAGTACTACATGTGACGAACGAGGTACCAGCTCAGTCGGCGCCTGCGCAGAGTCAGCGACAATTCCTCGTGCGGTCGGGATCCTGGCAGGATGAATGCATGGACGACATCGATCAGACGCCCGGGCCCGCGCTCGTTCCGGAACTCGCCGTCACCGACATCGCAGCGAGTCTGTGGTTCTGGGTCGACCTCTGCGGTTTCAGCATTCGCTATGATCGGCTGGAAGAGGGGTTTGCCTATCTGCGTCGTGGTGGTGCAGACGTGATGCTCGATCAACTCGGCATCGATCGCGATTGGGTGACTGGCACGTTGGAGCGGCCACTGGGTCGAGGCATCAACTTCCAGATCACCGTGCCGGCGCTCGCGCCGATTCTCGACGCGCTCTCTGCCGGTGGGTGGTCGCTGTTCGCTGCACGTGAGGAGCGCTGGTACCGGAAGGCCGACGGCTATGTCGGCCAGGCCCAATTCCTTGTTCTCGATCCTGACGGGTACCTCGTGCGTTTTGCAGAGTCGCTGGGGGAGCGGCGTTAATGTTCGTCATGGCCGGGTATGTGGAAGCCGAATTTCTCGTGTTTTTGAATAGCGTTGTGTTTCAGTAACTGTGAGTGGCAGTTTTGTGGGCAAGAATTCCGAGCGTCGGGGATGCTTCCTTCATCCCCGACCCCAGGAGCAGCAATGAACCATCACGGCGCTGCCCCGGCAGCGCTCGTCGGGCATTTGACGGGTGAGGCCGCGCCCGCGTACGGCTCCGGCGGTCTGTCTCGCGAGGAGCGCCAAGGCGGTGGTGGCGGCCTGCCGGATGCTCGCTGTGGGGAGTGCCGAGTCCCGCAGGAGCGGGTTCTCCCTTTGCCCTGCGAACTCGGCTAGTTCCTAGGTCGGCGGAGCGAAATACTTTTTTGAGGGCTGTGAGCTGGGGGATGGCATGTCCCGGTGGGGTTCTTGTGTGGCTGGTTCGGGTGAGTCGGCTCGAAGGCTTGGTGTGGGCCGGGGTTCTGGGTACTCGGACGCGTACGAGGTCGAGGTCCAGACCACAGCGGAAGCCGAGTTCAAGGACGACGTCTTCACCATGAACGTCGAAGCTCCGGACGGCTTCGATCAGGCCGAACGCCGCGCGATCCGGAGGGCCGCGCAGCGTGCTCAGGAGTGGAATGACGCGCGCGCCGGTGAGAACCTGCCGCGCCGTCCGGAGAGCAGGGACGAATACCGGGTTGTGTCGATCGGTTTGACCGTCTGATCGAAAAGGTCCGGCCCGCAGCAACCGGGCCGGACCTTTCCAGTTTGTATGGTCCGAAAAGACCCCTCGCCCGTCCGGTGAGGGGTCTTTTCGGGTTCTGTGGTGGGTCGGTTGGGCTATTGGTGGTGGACGAGGTCTGGGAGGGGCTGGGCCCATTCGACGCAATGAACGGCATGCGTGGCTGCTCGGCTTATGGTGCGTGGGTGATGGCATTCGGGGGAGGGACGCAGTGGCGCCGGTGGGTGTTGCTTGGTGTGGGGTTGGTGTTGGTGGTGGGGGCGTTCGGTGCTTTCGCGTTCGTGGGGGTGGGGCGGTCTTCGTATGAGCTGTGCGCATCCGAATCGGCTGTGGCGTTGGAGAGTGCGAGGAGCCGCTGATCGCTCGGTTTGTCGGGATGCTGGTTCACGAGAAGAAGTTGTATACGAAGCTCGAGCTCAGCAGTGTCATTCAACGAGGTGGCGCCGCCCGCGCGGCCTCGTTGGTTCCGTTTCTCGGGCGCATTGGAAGGAACCAGCACCGGTCCCCGGATCCCCACGAATTCAAGAAGGTCAGCTATCCCTTGCCCAGAGATATCGTCGCGCGCATCCTGGCCCGAAGGGATATCGCCGTTCTTCCCGCGCTCATCCCCGTCCTGCAGGGCGATGACAGAACTCCGACGCTCGAGGCGGTCGACGCTGTCGGGTTCATCTGTTTCTACTCGTCGAGCGGCGATGCGAAACGTGCCGTCCTCGATGCTCTGCATGTCCTCTACCCGCGGGCCTGCTAAGACGAGCTGCTCAGGTGGAAGATCGTTCGCTGCTTCCAAAGCTTCGACGACGTGTCGACCAACGCGCTGCTGACCGACATCGAAGACGGCAACCGGCCTGGAATGACCAAGGGCGAATCCGCAGAGCTGCGCGAAGCGAAGAAACGGATCCGACTGCTCGAGCAGGAAGCGGAAGTAATGCGACGCGCCGTCGCCTACTTGTCCCGGGACGTCAACCCAAAATGATGTTCCCGCTGGTCCGCGACCTCGCCGAGGACGGGATTCCCGTCACGGTGACCTGCCGGGTGCTCGGCTTCACGACGCAAGGGTTCTACACATGGAAGAAAAGCCCAATCACTCAGCGCGACTGGGATAACGCACACCTGATCAACGCTGCCTACGACATTCATGCCGACGATCCGGCCTTCGGATACCGGTTCATCGCTGACGAATTGCCGAGCCGAGGCATCATCGCCGGCGAGAACCGCGTCGCTCGGTTGTGTTCGCAGCAACATATCTGGTCGGTGTTCGCAAAGAAGAAGGGACTGAACAGGAAATCGGGACCACCCGTCCACGACGATCTCGTCTCTCGCAGGTTCACTGCGCAAAGCCCGAACCAGTTGTGGCTCACGGACATCACCGAACATCGGACCGACACCGGAAAGCTGTACCTGTGCGCGATCAAGGACGTCTACTCGAACAGGATCGTTGGCTATTCGATCGACTCGCGAATGACAGCGTCACTGGCCGTTAGTGCGCTGACCAATGCCGTCGCTCTCCGGGGGCGGGCCGGAACGATCGTACATTCCGATCGGGGTAGCCAATTTCGGTCGAGGAAATTCGTTCATGTGTTGTCCGACAACGGTTTACAAGGTTTCATGGGTAGGGTCGGGGCATGCGGTGACAATGCCGCCATGGAATCCTTCTTCTCACTGTTGCAGAAGAACGTCCTCGACCGTCAACGGTGGTCGACTCAAGAACAGTTGCGGCTCGCGATCGTGACCTGGATCGAGAAAACGTACCATCGCAAACGTCGGCAACGGCGCCTCGGGAAGCTCACCCCGATCGAGTTTGAGACAATCAACCAGGCTGTTTACGCGGCTTGAAGCTATCAACCCCACGTGTCAACTGAAGTGGGTGCAGTCCAGCCGTACTACCCGATCAACACGCCTGATGATCGGGAAAAGCTCGAACGTTACCGGCAACTGGCCAAACAGGAAGCGTCCCAGTCCAACGTCCTCTTCGGCGGCAGACTGGGCACCTACAAATACCTCGACATGCATATGGCCATCGGATCGGCCCTGACAGTATTCGACAACAAGATCGCACCGTTCTTCACCCGAAGGTCGCCCCCTCGACGGCACGCTAGATTGATCGTTTCCCGGAGCCAAACAGCTGCAACGTCTCCAGGGCGCTTACGATGCTTCAGACACTCACAGTGTTGCGACGATCCCTGGAATCCACCGGTTCGGTGCGGGCCTCACTGCTGCATTCCTACGCCGGGGCAGGACGCTCCGACATCTTCAGCCGCCACTGGTGTCGGCGATGACGTGGTCATGTGGCTCCAGTCGCAGTGAAAGGGGAGTGGTAGTCGGTTGAGGTATCGAGTGCGAAACCTGCCCACGTCCTATGCCGAGAATTGGCCTACACGAGTCGCTCCCGCACGGTGTCTTGATCGAATTGTCCACTGACGTGGCAGCTGCACAGGGTAGAAGGTCCTCGCTGAATGTAGATGAAACGCCACCGAAAGTACGAGAAGGGTCCCCGAAAGGTTTGAACTTTCTCCGGTTTGTGTGACTTCGAGTACTACTGGTCGGTAGCCTTCGCTGCGGGTCGCATAGATGTGACTCGCGACACATCGATCGAGTGATGTTTCGGTGCGTCGATTCCATGCCTGAGGAGCCCAATGTCCAAGAATGCCTTGAGAACCCGAGTTGCCCCCACAATTGCGATCGCTGCAGCCCTTGCATTGATAGGAGGCGGGGTTGCCACCGCAGAGGAGAATTCCTCGCTCGGTTCGTCCGGTACACCCACCGCCACTCCTTTGACGTTCGACGGGTGGTCGTCATGCCCCGTCGAAGACCTCGACGTCGCGACCTGCGCAACCGTCGTGGTGCGTGGCGGTTCGATGAAAATCGGAGGATTGACCGTGCCCGTCCCCGACGGCGGGCTCAAGATCGCCGGCGGAGTCAAGTACGCCACCCAACCCGACGGTAGCTTCGTCGAAACCTTCGTCCCCAAGCCCGACGGCCGCAACGGGGTGTACTCGAACCCGATCTCCGTCCCGGGTGGTGCCATCGGAATCGACACCCCGCTGAATCTGACCCAGATCACCGCAACAGTCGAAGCTGTTGGGCTGCCGAACATCAAGGTGCTCGATCAAGAGTTGACGATGCCGGTGCGACTGAAACTGTCGAACTCGTTGTTGGGTAACAACTGCTATCTCGGCTCCACGGCGAACCCGATCAACCTGCACCTCACGACCACCGGTAACCCGCCCTCGCAACCCATCGGCGATTACCCCGGAGCGGTGTTCCCTGCCGTTCAGCACACCGACAATCTCTTCGCAGCGCCCGCCGCTAGCGGGTGCGGGGTCTTCGGTGCCCTCAACTGGGCGGTGAACTTGCGAGCAGGAACCCCCTCTGCCAGCGGAAAGAACTCTCTGACCACCTCCAGCGATGTCTACACCGTCGCCGCGCGCAAGGTGCGACCGCCGGCAGTTTCCGCTGCACAGGCAGCCGAACCGGCAGCTGTGGCGCAGATGGGAGCCGCCGGGTAGAGATCACACCCGCCTGAATTCTTTCGACTCACGGTTCACCCCAGAAGTATTCGACAGAAAGGCACATCACATGTCATCACGCACAATGCTCGGTAAGGCCTCCGCGATCGTCGGGGCAGCAGCCGCATTGACCATCGCTGCATCCGGGATCGCAGCAGCCTCCACCACGATCAGCCCCGCCACAGCCACTCCGGTGACGGCGACCAGCAGTGGGCTCAGTTTCGTGACAACCGGCGGTCTCGAGTTGTACTGCACCAGCGTCAGCGGATCCGGAACCACCCCTGCGGCGCCCGGTAACGTGAACTCCGGAACGGGCGGCATTAACATCAACATCGCCAGCGTGGGACTGTCCGGATGTGACCTCGAAGGTGTGCCTGCAACGATCACCACGTCGGGTTCCTGGGCTCTGAACGTCAACGCCGACAGTGGATCACCAATGGGAAGTATCAAAATCCCCAACGGCGGAGCCCACGTAGTGGCTGGTAGCTGCATCATCGACGTCACCACCAGCATCGCCGGCCCCGTGCCCTACAACAACACAACACACACCGTCACCGCCAACAACACCGGAACGGTGAACTTCACCTCCAACGGCGGAAGCGCATCCTGCCCGGCAGCAGGAGCCGGAACGGCGAAGATGACCGGAGCGCTCAAGTTCAATTCCACGCCCGGTATCACCGTCACCCCCTGACCCGGAATGTAGTTGCGCCACAGCCACACCCGACCTAAGAGATCTACAGGCGGGTGTGGCTGTGGCGTACTGTTCGCGGAACCGCCTCCTCAGCCCAGGTCACCGCCTGATTGCAAGGGTTCAAAACCGTACCGGTTGAGAAGAATTCACCCACGTCGCACTGAGTCGCCGTTCGTCGGTGCTGAAGTCCCGTATGGGGCCACGCTGACGAAAACTCCTTTCGCTACTCCAGGCTTCGGGACTCACCGAATCCGAGAGTATGTGGTGCAGATTCGAACACATGATGTCACCACTTCCCGCAGGGCTGAATCGTATATGAGGCATGGGGAGCTAGTCGACCACGACCTGCGAGTGGAAAACCGCTGCCCGGCGAACCCTGCCCGGCGAACCCTGCCCGGTACCCCGGGCAGGGGCCGGATCTGCGGTTCGCGTCCAGCGACTTCGGCTCTCCCCTCCGGTGATAGTGGGGAGCGCCACCCGCTATCGCCGCGGCCACAGATTGGCATGGCTGCGACGAGGTGGCCACCCACTTTGTCTGGAGTGGGGAGTGCATTCGAGGATGTTGAAACAGCGTTGCAACGGCGGGTTCGGTGTCGCAGCTGGGGGCGGAATTGACCCCGTTCGAAGTCCGAGGTCAGGTATGGGGACCGGGGATCTTCCGCTGCACGCCGGGAGCGTGCTTCGTCCTGCGGGGCGGGGGTAGCAATGTGCTTCTATATGCCGCTGGCGCTGTTGGGTGCGGACTCGTTCGTTGCGATGAACTTGCGGTCTGGTGTGGTCTGGGAATCTGGCTAGGTGTCGAGTGGTTCCCAATAGTCCAGACCGACCATCACGCCCTGGCCGAATCCATTTCGAGTGAGTGCATCGCGGGCGTCGGTGCCCTTGTAGTCGATGCTCGGATGTCCGTCCTTCCAGTGGAACCGGAAGGTCGTCAGCGGGGAATCTGACTCAGAGGCGGTTGAACTCATAGGGAGAGAATATGCGATTAGCGAGTGCTGTATTCAAGGAAGGCACTGCAGCGGAGGTATCCGAAATGTCGCACGGCCGTTCGTGGATGGAATTCACTAACCAGAACGGCTCCCAACCCCTGGCGGGGTGGGAGCCGCTGAAAGCGTACAGGTAAGTGTTAGGACATTTTACGCAGCAGATCGGTGTGGAACTTGCCTGGCGTGGCGATATCATGCGCTTCACTGTTCACATCGAACCATCAGCCGTCCTCGAGGTTCGCGTAACTGCCCTCGACGGCGACGACGCGTGCGGCACTCATGTGGTGGCCCTCTCTGCTGACTGGATAGGGGTGCGGAATCGACTGGCGGAGTGCGATTTTGCTCCGATTGCTCAGTATGGCGTAACAAGTGAGTTGGTAGGCGGATGGCGTTGAGGCCGACGCCATCGGAGCGAAACCGGTCACCGGTGGGCCTCGTGGACCGTGGCGGTGGGAGGGAGAACGCTCTATGGGAAGTGTGACAGGCCGCCGACCATCCCCACCTCCAGCGGAGATGCCGGGAACGCACCATCCAGTCGGGGGAACTGACTGCGGGAGCGGTCGCAGCGGGGAACCGAAGCCCGAACCACGCCAGCTTCCTATGTGAAAACATCTGTAGTACAACGCCGTCGAGCAATACGACGACCCAAGTCTGAGGTGCAAAGTGCGAACGATGATACTGGCGGACCGAGATACGGGAGTTGACCTTCTCGCAGCGATCGCCGAGAACGATGTCGAGTGCGTGATCACATGCGGGGACCTGTACGACTACCACATCAGAGACCTGGCGGCCGTGACGATTCCGAAGTTCGGCGTCTACGGTAACCACTGTGACCGGGGGTATTTCGATGAACTCGGCATCACCGACTTGCACGGTCGACGGGGGGCGCTGCCGAACGTGATGAGTGTCGTCGGTCTCGAAGGATGCGTGCGGTACAAGAACGAGCCGGACGTGTTGTACACCCAGGAGGAATACGTCGCGATCCTCACCTCGTATCCGTGGAAGATCGATGTCGTTGTCACACACGCCCCGCCGGAAGGGGTCAACGACGAGAGCGACCCGGCCCACGTGGGCATCACGGCGCTGCGGGAGTATGTCGATGTCGTCGGTCCCCGATACCTGCTGCACGGACATACATATCCGGACCCCCACTCGAACAGGTAGCGCGGGCGAGTGTCATCTATACGGACGGGATGCGGATCGTCACCTTGTGACAGTCCGCCTTGGAGTCGTCGAAGTCGCGCGCAGACAGCAACCCGGCCTCGCCTACTGCGCTGTGGCGGGGCCGAGGAGGGATGTGGTGTGTCAGGAGATACCGGCGATTACTGTCTGACCAGCGACATGTTGCTGTGTCTGGATACGCGTCGGCCTGCCATCTCCTTTGCCGCAGGTGCATGCCCTCGGCTGGGGTCTTGGCAGCCGCAGCTGTTCGTCGGGTGACGATCGTGTTGGGGTCGCCTCGGAATGCTCGGTGCACCGCTCTTGTGCAACATTGTCCGGGCAGCGCGCAGAGCAGGTGTCGTGCGGTTCGCTGCTCACTACCTGGCTTCGAACAATCAGTCGAGAGCCGTCGTCTCAGACGGCGGAACCTCGAGACCGGGCGCCATGTCGGTATCGAGAACGACAGGGCCGTGGAGGATTTCGTCAGGGAAGACGAATCGGCGCATCGCCCACCATCGGAAGCTTGTCGCAAGAAGGGTCCCGATGAGGGATCCGCTGACGAAGTCCGCGAGATTTTCTACCAGCACGGACACTTCGGGTTGGCGCCATTCGAAGACGTATCGTGATGTCCACAAAGGGATTTGATTGATCCCCGTGCCGATCCCGGCAATCACGAAAAACAGAGCAGCCTCATGGTGACGCTGCCTACCCCCGCGCTGCGCGAACGACCATTCCCGATTGAGAACGTAGGACAGAACTGTTGCGACCAGGATCGCGAGGATGTTGGCACTCACCGGATTATCAGGTAGCACTGTCCATTTGATTCCGAAGAACAGCACTGCAGTGACGACGAAGGCAATTCCACCGACCACGATGAATTTCAGCATCTCTGCGTGGGGGAGCGCCCAAACGAGAACCCGGTCCGGAAGCCTGTTGAGTATCTTGCCGACAAACGCCATCGCTCGAGGCTATCCGGTTTTCCGGACTGGCTGGCGGGGAGCCCGCTGCATTGGCGCAGTTATCTGGTGTGAGGGTTCGCTGGAGATCACGAAGAACCCGAGGACTGCGGGTGGATCAGTCACGCCTGCGTGCCGCACCAACCACCTCGGTAGCGTGAGCTACCTGGGAATCTCCGTCCGTGAGGGCGGGGAGGAGTGCGTCCACGAATTGTTCCCCGGTAGCGGCGGCGTTCGTGGCAGTCGTGATGATGCTGTCGTCGCCGGAATAAACGCTGCGGTAACACGTTTGCTGAGAAACTGGCCCGCCCGTGTCGGAGCCGATGACGACGAGCCGGAATGGCTGCTGAATATCCACGTCGTCGCGGCCTTGTTGGGCATCAGTGAATCCGAGGTCGCACGGCGGCGGCGCGCGGAGCGCCTGGTTGCGTTCAAGGACCGCCGAGCGTGGGTGTTCCCTGTCTCCCAATTCGTATGTGCCGGTTCCGGATCCGAGGAATGGACTGTAGACATCGAGTTGGTGGAGCGGTGGTAGGAAGTCGGGTACGAAGGTGGTAGCGGGTGGGCGACCTTCCGGGCTGGAGAACGTGAGGTCAGCGCGGGCGGCTGACCTCGAACGTGCCGTCGGAATCAGTGACAGTCACGGTGACATCGCTGGCCTCGCCAGCGATGCGGAACGTACAGGTGAAGGTGTTCATGACGCGGATGGGTTCTCTGTCCGGGCAGTGGGTATCGGTGAGATTCTTTGCGCCGTACGACTCGGTGACGATCTTGCTCACGCCTTTGTCGACCTCGATGCCGTCAAAGTAGCGGCTGGCCTCCAGCGAGTCCGAAGTGGTCGGGGCGGGAGGATAGGTGAACTCCTGGACAGTGGCGGGCGAGGATCCCGGCTGCGCGGACTGGCGGCCCACCAGGAACGCAGCGAGGACGATGGCGGCGACAGCGACAAGCTAGACCGCGCCCACGCCCAGAGTAGGGGTTGGTGGGAGGAAGGTGACCGCGGCGGCTCTGTGGACATCGTGAGATCATCCCACTCCTGCTGGCTGAAGCGACCCACGAATGAGTGTTGCACTCGGTTGTGTCGGTGGTAGCCGTTGTCGTTCGTTCGTCCGGTAGATGGTTTGGGTGAGGCATTGCGCGGCTGTTTTTGCCTGGTGGGCGAGTAGCGGGCTTACGTTAGTTACGCGATGCCGGCGATAAGCGGCGGGCGGTCGTCCTCCGCGTGTCGAATGCGGTCGGTGATAATTGTAGT
>NZ_JAJNCL010000022.1 GCF_021025955.1 Rhodococcus qingshengii
TCCAGCAGCTGATCGTCGCACGCCGCCTGCTCGGAAAGTCGTCCGCCGAACTGAAATAGCAGGTCAGACGCTAGAAATGATTGTGCCTCCACCCCTCTCACTCTCTTGAGCAAGAGGGGTGGAGTCGTCTCCCGCGATGACACTTTCGCCGCCCGTCCCGACTCGGTCCCGGCTCAGCGCTTCATCAACTGCGGACCGAGTCCGTTCGTCCTCTCCAGGCCAAAGGTGGGCATAGACCTCAAGCGTGGTCTCCGCCTTCTCGTGGCCGAGTCGGACTTGGACCGTTTTTACCGAAGCCCCGGCATGAATCAGAGCGCTCGCGTAGAAGTGCCGGAGGCTGTGCCAGGTCACTTCGTCATCCAGCCCGCACCGATCACGCAATGCTTGGAACGATTTTCCTACCGTCGACGAAGACCACATACGCTGTCGCGCGGTGAGAAAAACAGGCATCGACCTGTCCGAATTTGGATTCTCCCGCAGCTCGTCGGACAGCGCCCCGATCGCAGCATCGGGCAGTGGGATAACTCTGCTCGCTGCAGCAGTTTTGAGTGGGGCCCAGAGGAACTCCGAGGTGCCGCTCTTCGACTGTTCTGTCACTGCAAGTTCGCGCCGAAGGAAATCCACAGACCGAATGCGGAGTCCTGCGATTTCGCCCGCACGCAATCCGGTCGCCGCTCCAACAATGATCATTCTCGCGAGCGTCTTCTGGGAGGCGATCCAGTTCCGCCCCGTCTGGACGCCGGCACTCGCAGTCTCAACGAGCTGCCAAATCTCATCAGCGTTTAGCAGTTCAGAGCGACTGATTGCGCGGTCGACCTTCCGCCTCTTGGCGATACCTTCGGTAGGCGACTTCAGAAGCAATCCGTCTGCAACGGCCATGTTGAAACACCCGGCAAGCTGACCTAGGAAGTTACCCACCGTGTTCGGCGCAAGACCGGTACAGCCTTTGACCCAGGGTCTCCCGTTCCGGAGCGAGTGAACCCAAGTACGGATATCACTCGGACGAACCTTGCCGATCGGTGTTCTTTCTAGTCTTCCGAGATTGCGACCAACCAGCTCGCGAACTTTCCGCGTGCCGTCCGTGGTGGCAGACATTTCCCATGCCTGCCACAGTTGTCCAACCGTCGTGTCTTGATCGGCCGGATCAATCCACTCGCCTCGACGCAATTCACGTTCACGCTCTGCCGTCCAGGCCTTGGCTTGCTTCTCGAATTCGAAGGTCTTGCTGCGTTCAAGACCGTCCGATCCGACGTATCTAGCAACCCACCGGACCTTACCGCCCCGGATTCGCTTCTGAGGCTTCACGCATTGATCCTTTCTGTCAGCGAGTTACACAACGGCCCACATTTCCCCGGACCCAATGCCTTAGATCCCTTGCGCTGGTACAGATCACGCCAGACATGAACAAGTCGCGGCAGAACCTCCAGATGGTGCGCGATTGCTCCCGTATGGGGGCCGCACGCACGCTCGGCTGCGACAAACGCATCGCCCGAGATTAGGAGCCGGGCCGCATATTCGTCCGCCTGGCGTTCTTGCCTCGCACTCTCACCTTCATCTGGCGAGCACAGATGCCCGTGGTGAGCGTGTCCCAATTCGTGGCTGAGCGCTGTGTTCACCTCAGCCTGTGCCATTCCCGATCGCAAGACGATGCAGCGATGCGAGTGGTAGTACCGGGACGGTTCATCTCTAGGCAGATCGCCCTCGACAACGATGAGACCTGCAGTCGCTGCTGCCAAATAAAGATTGGTCACCTGTGGCAACTCCCGCCTGTCCGTAGTAGCTATGGCACGTAGTCGTGATCGGTGACGTCGTCACCGGGATCACGGTCGTCCTTCTTCATTGCTACGTACGGAAGGCCTTCAAGGTCGTCAAGCGACAAGGGTTGACTTCTTGAAGTCAACTCATGGACGTTGTCATCGAGAGGTTCTCGCGTCACAGACGCCATCCGCCTACCCATCTTCGCAGCGGCTTCGCGGAAATAGACGGGCTCAAGCCGCTTGGCCAACTCGATCGCCAATTCACCATCCGTTGCCGAACCGATCGGTTTTGCATCGTCGTCCTCGACATAGTCCATGACTTCCTTGACGGTCACGTAGTCGAGGTCTGCGAGTGCCTGAATCGGGCTGGCCCCACACGCTCGCGCGATGGCAATGACATCTTCGGCGGGCATTCCGTCTTGCAGCCTGCGCGTCACCGTCGTGCGCGAGACGCCGAGAATGTCGGCAATCTCCTCAGCGGTGATGCGCCGCCTCGTGACCTCTTTGACCCAATCCCGTATGTCACCCATGGAACGACCATAGCGTCATTTTTGCTACACCTCAAGACTCACACCTGCATCAATGATCCATACACGCATCAATATGCGACTTACATGCTTGCCATTCGATCGAGATTGGTTCATAGTTGGCTCATTCGCAAGCAAGGAGGTGCAAAATGGCCCAATTTCGAATCAGCTTGGATGAACTCGAACGCGTGAAGCGGCGCAATCGAATCACGTCACAAGTTGAGCTCGCTTCCGTCACTGGGTTGTCCCGGTCGACATGGAACCGAGCAATGCGTGACGGTGAGCCGTCACGTCAGATCCTCGAGGCGCTCGCCCATCTTGGCGCGGACCCGAGCAAGGTGCTTGTTCTGGATGACCTTGGCAAAGAACGGGTTCCGGCATGAACGCGAGCCAAACCCACATGACGGTAAAGGCTATCGCCGAGCGATGGGACTGCCATGTCGGAGTCGTCTACCGCCAAATCGCCACAGGAAAGCTCGCTGCACTGCACATCGGACAAGGGAAACGTGTCCCTATCGCCGAGGTTGAGCGGTTCGAGCAAGACAACACCAGAGCCGCAACGCGCTAACCCGACCAAAAAGCCGCCAGGTGTCCTACCACCCAGCGGCCAACCGATCACCCTCGAAAGGAATCTGATGCTGAATCCTACGGCAACACACAACCCCCTCACTCACGACGATGTACGCACCATCGCGAGCGAGAAGATGGGCAAGTTTGGAAGAGCCCTACTCGGCGGCCTTCGGCTCAACGGCGTCAAGCCGTCTGCGCAAAGCTGCCAACTCCATCTCGAGCCGCGAGACTGCCACGATGAGGCTTGCCGTCAAGTTGGTATTCCACTCGTTCGAGTTAGTAGCACCCAACGGTGGCGGACTGGCCGCCTCAAGAAGTCCCTCCGTGATAGGGAGGTCGCCCTGCTCCTTGATCTTCAGCTTGATTTCGTCCCAACCCTCAATGGTCATAATTCTTCTCCTTCAGTTGATGGCGGTAGCAGCCCCAGAGTAAGAGACGGGCAGGTCGCGGGGGTTGAAACGGCAGCCCCTGCGACCGACGCCAGGATTACCTACGTCTGCTACTGCGGATTTGGCATCAGCGGACCGCGTGGCGAGGGCATCAGCGACGACATTTGGAATCACGAGCAGTGGCATCGGGGCCAGGAGGATGGCGAGCAGGAAGCCCGTGACCTCCACCCAGCAGGCAAGGGATTGGACGCCGACGAGGTTCCGCCCTCGCGACGAACGCTACTGGAGAGGCTTGAGGACGCTGAGACTGATCTCGCTTCGGCGCGGGTAATTCAGGAACGCGCGCGGATTGCATTCGAGGAATCGAACGGAAATGTTGGCGTCGCCACCTGGGAGCGCTCAGCTGCTGCCAACGCGCTCGTCGAGAGCGTCGACGGCGGTGCGGCATGAGCAATGTTGCTCTCGCCTACGACGGCATTCCGATCGAAACCGTCGAGCGCGTCAAACCTGCACTCGAGACCGATCACCACTACGGCGGCTACTTCCGCTTCGAATACGTCGGCGGCGGAACGGATTCCGCTTACGGTCACGAGCTGAACATTCTCCGCCCGGCGATTCAGCTCTAGCCCACAGACCCCGGTGGCGTCACCCAAGTAAGACCGTTACCCGGCCCAGATGACCGGACGTCGGCGCCACCGGCTCAATCTCCCCCCTCATTCCCCAAGACAGGACCCATTGCGATGACGCATGTCCAAAACCCCCCAATCTTCGAAGAGCTCTGGCGCAATCACGTTGCAGCCGAGATCCAGAATCACCCACAGAGGTACATCCTCGGCCAGGGCATCGACGCCGAAGCGAAGGCCATTGCCGCCGGCGAACTCGCTCGACTCGATTTCGAAGCCGAGAGCGAGGCCGAACCTGTACTCGCCGAGTTCACGGCCGACGAAGTCGACAGGGTGGCCGGCGATATGCGGTCAGCTCTCTTGATTTGGATCACGTGCCTATCCCTTGCAGCATTCTTCGGCTTCGTCGCGTGGGCTGCAGTGGTGTCGGCATGAGCGATTCTCCGACCCTCCGCGACATGGCACTCGCACTCGATGACCACGCGATCGAGATGACGAAGGAAGGCGACCACGAGGAAGCTCTCGCTGCCGTCACGTTAGCAATGGCGCTTGAAAGCCGCCACCGTCAGACTCTCGACGTCGGTTGGCCGAAGTCATGAGCGACCTCGACGCCGAGGGTGTCATCTTCGAGATCGTCGAAAACCTACCCAAGGTTGAAGGTTTCGGCTCCTGGACTCAAACGACGATGGACACCTTCGCCAACGCAAAGGCACTCGGCCTCGCTACCGCGTACATCGAGATCACTACTCCTGCTGGCGACGACGACATGATCCACCTCGTTGCCGACGAGGTCGCCACCCAGCTGCAGCACACTCCCGAGTTTGGCGCAGCAATGGATCACGCCTACGACACGACCGATCACAAGAACGGGGTCTGAGATGAATCTCCTTGCAGCTAAGTCCAACCCCGGTGCGCGGGTCATCTACACCAGCCCGCCGACTCGCGAGAAAGAGTCCGGCGTCATCTCCCATTGCGACGACAAGTACGTCTACGTCCACTACGGCGACCCACCGATCATCCACTCGACCCATCCCGACAACCTCGAATTTGACAGGAGCCGTAGATGACTGGATATCAGCATCTCGACCTGGGCATGGACCCATTCTCCGAAGAGCGCCTTCCCGCCGATCCTGACCCGTTCCATGAGCACGACCCCCGAGACGATGCACCGGAGTGGCGACGATGAGCGAGCTCGCGGACGGATTCAACCGCACCCAGATGTCTCGCGAAGGCAACAAGATTCGCATCGACTGCTTCATTGACGACCGGTTCGTCTACAGCGCACTGCATCCCATCGAAGACTTCTCCAACTCATTCACAGAGGTGATTGCATGACCGCACCAACCTTGATCGAACTTCCCGAACTGGAACAGGGCACAGACGAATGGCATGAACAGCGGCGCGGCATCGTGACCGCATCGGTCGTCGGCAACCTCATTACCAGCCGCTCACTCACGGCAATCGACTACGCCTGCCCGGCATGTGATGCTCCCGCCGACGACTCATGCCGTAGCAAAGTCAAGGCCGGCGCGATCATCAAGACCCTCCATCCAGAGCGTGCCGAGGCTGCCCGCCAAAGCGATTCGCGCACCATCCTCGAAGTTGCCAGCAACGACACATCTCGGGGACTCACGGCACTTCTCGTGGCCGAGCGCATCACCGGCTGGACCGACCCGACGTTCGTCAGTGACGACATGATGCGCGGCATCGAAGATGAGCCAAGGGCGCGCGACAAGTATGCCGAGCACTTCAACGTGCCAGTGCGCGAGATCGGCTTCATGATTCGTGAAGACCGCGGCGTCAAGCTTGGCTACTCGCCCGATGGTCTGGTCGGCGACGACGGACTGATCGAGGTCAAGTCACGCAAACAGAAGAAGCAGCTCGAAACCGTCCTGTCTGGCGAACCACCTGCCGAGAATATGGCCCAGCTGCAGTGCGGCCTACTAGTTTCCGGCCGAAAGTGGATCGACTACATCAGCTACTCCGGCGGCATGCATCTGTGGGTTACCCGCGTCTTCCCGGACCAGCACTGGTTTGACGCAATCACCGCTGCAGTCAGTGCCTTTGAAGCGAACTCGGCCGAGATGATTCGCGTCTACGAAGAGTCGGTCGTCGGCTTCCCCATGACCGAGCGCGTCTTCACGGAAATGGAGTTCGAGTAATGGACGTTGATCTCGTCGCAGCAGCAGCACCGCGGTCCGATCAGATCAATGCGGATGACCTCATTGGTGGTCCGCAGATAGTCACGATCACCGAGGTTCGCAAGGGCAACAGCGAGCAGCCTGTCGAGATCGTCACTGCTGAGTTCGGTCCAGGCAGGCCGTATCGACCAGGCAAGAGCATGATCCGGGTCTTCCTCGAGACATGGGGAAAGAAGACGGGAACGTACGTCGGCCGCAGACTCGTGATCTATCGCGACCCAGAAATCACGTTTGGCCCCAGCAAGGTTGGCGGAATCCGAATCAGTCACATGTCGAACCTCGACAAGGCGAAGTCCATCCCGCTCACGAAGACGCGAGGCAAGAAGGAGCTCTTCAGGGTAGAGCCACTCCCCGACGCCCCGCCGACAATCACCAACGAGCAGGCCGCCGAGATCGCCGAAGGAATCTCTCACGCTTCTAACCGCGATGAACTCAATGCGATTGCCGCACAGCTCAAGACATTCGACCTTGCAGTCCATCGCGACCCACTGTTCGAGCTGTGGAAGGCCCGCCTTGCCGAGCTCGAGAACCCCCAGATCCAAGAACCCGGCGAATCCGCCACAACAGAAGGAGATTCACAGTGAGCGCTCAACCCCTGATCGAAGAGGCCCGCGTCAAGTTCACGGGCCTGTCCGCCGAATCGTTCGAAGAGAAGGAGATCGGCACCAAGGTCACGTTCACGATCGCCGGCACCGTCTCGGGTCACAGTCAGTCGCAGCAGTCCCACGAGGGTATGCGGCGCGTCCAGACGATCAAGGTTGACCGCGTGCTGACGGGTGTCGACCACGCGATTGACGACGTCGAAGAGGAGCAGCCAAGCCTCTATGACACACCCAGCGAGCCGGAACCCGACGACGAAACCCCGTCGAACGTATCGGATTTCACCGGTCCGACCTTCTCGTCTGACGACTAACCAAACCCGGCAGCAGATCTCGGGCCGCCGTCGTATTGGCGGCGGCCCGCTTATGAACAAGGAGTTATCCACAATGAGCAGCCAAGCCGAAGACATCATCCGCACAACACTGCTGGACGTCGCCAACACCCTCGGCGTACGAATCAACATCCCGGACGAGACGATCGCAGACCTCGCGGCCACCATCCAAACCGAAATCGACCGTCTCGAAACCGTCGAAACCGAGAGTTTCGAATTCCTCAATGAGTTGGCGTTGGCATTCCGACGCGGCGAAAAGCATGCACGCCCTCAGTACACGCCGGTCCTCGAAGGCATCCGCGCAGTCCTCGCACGCCTCACCGATGCTGGCCGTCTGGTCTCCGAGGGCGGGAAGGCGGAAATCTGGCAGCAGGGGTACGACTTCGGTGTCCATGACGAGCGCATGAGTCAGGACGTGACAGGTGGCGAAGTTGCTCCCGGACGAGGCAACCCGTACGCGGCATCCGCCCTGCTCCCGGCAACCGAACCCGCCGAGGAGTCGCAGGACATCAAGGTGATGCAGTGGGATGGCACCCGCGCCTCCATTGATGCGATCTGCAAATGGGTCAACAGCTTTGACGACGACCTCGACGACCACACCGTGACCTACTGCTTCACAAGTACCACGCCCGATGACGTGTTCGATGTGTTCCTCGCGACGCTCGAAGGTGACGTGCGGGTTTCGGATGGCGACTTCATCGTCCGAGACACGCAGGGAAACTTCTACAGCGCTGAAGCCGGACCGTGGCCAACGTGGCAGAGAGTGCCCGAGGGCATCAAGTACAAGAGCGGCGCAAAGGACTGGGTCAAAGCGGAGTACGTGAACCGCAGCGGCATCCGGATGGCGGTGGTTAACGGCGAAGAGTATCCGTCGACCACGGATGAGTCGAAGATTCAGGGTCTCGCCCCGTTCGTTGCGGCTGAGGTGTCGTCGTGAGCGCGCAACCGATGGGAATCGGCTGGAAGCGCGTAGGTGACCTTGTCGTCGGCCAGGTCGTCGAGATCACCAAAAGCGGCCAGCACCAAGAGGTCCTGCACATCACGTACTCACTCGAACAGGCAGCGCTGAACGCTAACCAACTACTCGCAGCGATCGCAGGTCGGCCATGAGCGACAAGACAGGTATCGAATGGACCGATGCCACATGGAATCCCGTCACCGGCTGCACGAAAGTTTCGCCCGGATGCGACAACTGCTACGCCGAGACGTTCTCGGAGCGCTTTCGTGGCACGCCCGGCCACTACTTCGAAGGCGGTTTCGACCTCCAGCTCCGACCGGACAAACTTCGGCAGCCGCTGGAGTGGCGCAAACCTCGTCGAATCTTCGTGAACTCGATGAGCGATCTGTTTCACGCAGATGTGCCCGACAACTTCATCGGCAGCGTCTTCGACACCATGGCCGCCGCGAAGCAGCACACGTTTCAGATCCTCACCAAGCGGCCTGGTCGAATGCGGTCGCTACTCAGGCGATGGGCAGAACAGGCTGCTGACAGCCCACATGCCGGCGCATCGTTCCGGCGCAACGACCTGATGTGGAGCGAACCGCGAGTCTGGCCGCTGCCGAACGTCTGGCTCGGAGTCTCGACCGAGAATCAGAAGTGGGCAGATGTCAGGATCCCGATCCTGCTCGACACACCGGCCGCCGTCCGATTCATCAGCGCTGAACCACTGCTCGGACCGATTGACCTGTGGAACGTGAACGGAATCAACGCGATCGAACCCGATTGGATCGGTGGACCAACCGCGGGCACGGGCTGCCCCCATCCCCTGCTGGACTGGGTCATCGTCGGTGGCGAGTCCGGACGCAACGCTCGACCGATGCATCCCGCGTGGGCGACGTCTTTGCGTGACCAGTGCAGCGAAGCGCAGGTGCCGTTCCTGTTCAAGCAATGGGGCGAGTGGGCGCACGTCGACCGCAGAGATGCACGCGAAGGCGATGTCTGGGTCATCGGCGAAGGCCTGCAGTCGGTTCCGTGGCGGCCCGACACCGAAGGTGCGGAGGCGCATCGCTGGGGACCGCACCGTGACGAGGTTGTGCGGCGCATCGGCAAAAGGGCCGCGGGCCGCGAACTCGACGGCCGCACCTGGGATGAGTTTCCCGAGGAGGTGCGCCGAATATGACCGACAAACGCTGTCCCGTGTGCTGGCGCCCCATCCCCATCGCAGACGACTGGCGGTTCGCACGCCACCGCGACAAGGCCGGCAATTCCTGCCCGATGTCCAAGCGCTACGTCGAGCGCGCCGAACGAGATGCACCTGAACCACTCCCAGGAAAGGAGATCGCAAATCATGGCCAGCGAATTCACGCGGATGAACCGAGACATTTGGTCCAGTGACGAGTTTCTCGATCTATCCGCGTCCGCGCAGCACCTCTACTTCGTGCTGTGGACGCACCCGAATCTGAGCTTCTGTGGATCGGTCGAATGGCACCCCGGCAAGCTCTCGACTCGCGCGTCCGACCTCACTCGGGAACTCGTGATCGAAGCCGGAATGGAGCTCGCTCGGAACCTTTTCATCGTCGTCGACCCGGAGACCGATGAAGTCCTCGTTCGGTCGTGGATCAAGCACGATGGACTATGCAGGCAGCCGAACATGGCCGTTGCAATGTCAAAGGACCGGGCGAATCTATCCTCCCGAAGTCTGCGTGGCGTAGTGGTTCACGAGGTCACAAAGTTGCGCATCGCCGAGCCGGATCTGTCAGCTTGGAAGCGGGATCAAGTCGTCAATCTGTTGGGCCAGAACGCCATTGATCCAGCCGAATTGTTGGCATCGAACCCCGGGCTTAAGGGCTCCGTAAACCCCTCGCGAAACCCTTCCGCAAAGGGTTCGTTTAACCCTTCCGGAAACCCCTCGGGAAACCCTAAACCGAAGGGTCCCGTTAACCCCGGCCGAACTACTACTACTGCTACAGCTACTCAAACTCCAACTACAAAAGAAGAAGAAAGTAGTTACGTAAGTACGGAAGGTTACGACGCGAGCGCAACCAATCCCCCACCCCGCTACTGCCCTCAGCACGTTGACGAACCGACGACGAGCCCGTGCCATGCCTGCGGCGAAGCACGGCGCGCCCGCGAAGTCTGGGACTGCAACGAAGCCCACGCCGTCAAGCTCGCTCAATCGTCCGAAGCCAAGCGCCGGGCCAAGTTCATCCAGGACGCGATCGACGAGTGCGAGCTGTGCGACGAGCGCGGCTACTTCGGCACGACCGTCTGCGAGCACAACCCCGAGCGGGTCGAGATCAACCGCCGAGGCAAGGCGCGCGTGGATGCCGCTCTCGCCGAGGCCGCGAAACGAAAGGCTGACGATGAACAACTTTGAGGATCTGATGAATCACGAAAAGGCACTCACGGTTTCGTGCCAGGAGTGCGGCGCCAAGGTCGACGAGGTGTGCACTCGGTTCGACATCAAAGGCGATCGCTGGCCGTTGAAGAACTTCCCGTCGCACCTGTCCAGGCTCAAGCGCGTCGATCGTCTGGAGCGTTTGCACAAGCTCGACGCTTTGCGTGCGAAGTCGTTCCGCGTCGAGGCTCAGATGTCGATTTCTGACAGCTCAGAGGCCACAGGAGCCTTGCGGAGCGAACTTGAAGACCCGAGTACGCCAAATCGCTCAGAATCGAAATGGGGGCCGAGATGCTGACACGCCAGACCCATCTCGAGCCACTCGTCGATCAGCTCGAATCCGAAATCGCGAATGCCACACGAATTCGGCCAGTCCGACGCAAGGCCGTGCGACTCCTGCGGATGTGCGGTTACACGAATCGTCAAGTCGGGATCATCCTCGGAATCTCGGACAGCCATGTCGGGTGCCTCGCTCAGCGCAGGGTCGCGCCATGACCACAACCGTCGTAGGCATCGATCCATCGTTGACCGGAACTGGTGTCGCGATCCTCGGCCATCCGAAGAACGCCACGAACCCCAACGTGCCAATCCTGACGACCGTCAAGAGCACGAACCAGGGTCCGACGTTCGCCGATCGCGAGAAGCGAATTGCACGACAAATTCGAGACATCTGGGCCGCGTTCCCGCCGCTCGTCCGACTCGTCGTGATCGAGGGCCTGCCACTAGTGAATCCGCGTCCGAGCGCCGATTATCAGGATCGCTCGGCGCTAATCATCGCTCTCGGTGCACGCATCCAGAATGCTGGTCTGCCGCTCGTGACCGTGAACCTTTCCACGCTCAAACTCTTCGCCGCCGGCAATGGTCACGCCAAGAAACCGGAGATGATCGCAGCAATGAAATCTCTTTGGCCCCATGCGGATATCGGCAAGGACGACAACCGCGCCGATGCTCTGGCACTTGCCACCCTCGGAGCCATGCACCTCGGCTGGCACGAGCCGGAACTGCCTCACCACTGCGCCCCGAAAGTCGACTGGACAGGAGTGAAGCGATGACCGACATCATCGACGAGATCGACGCGCTGGTTGACGAGCAGCTCAGCGGTTACAGCGACCGAAGTGGCTACGACCACAACGTGAATCAGGATCGGTGCGGGCACTGCCATCGTGAATGGCATGGATTGAAGATCACCGAGCGCATGGAAAGCATGGCGATGCAGGTCGCCTACGACGAGGACTACCGCTACGCCGACGACGACAGCGACGTTCTCTGTCCCGGTTCGAGTTTCATCGGTCCCTGGGCAACGAAGTGGCAGATCGAGAGGATGCGTGCCGGCACTGCCCAGATCACGATCAGCGTCGATAGCTATAACTTCGTCGAATCAATTCAGCGTGCCACGTCAGCAATTCGAAGGTTTGCAGACTCATACGCACAGGGCGGCGAAGTGCGGTCGAATCCGGACCTGCAGATGCGGGCACCTGGCGATCCGATGATCGAAAGCGCCGAATGGGCGCCGTACTCCCTGGCTGCGCTGCACCGGATGCGGGATTACAGATACGCGTACGCATTCCCTCAGCGCGTCATCCTCGGCATCGACGGATCCGCCGACGAGATCCGTGGCGCCGAGGCATCTCAAGTGATTTTCGACGAGGGTAGGCCGTACAGGTACGGCGAAGACTTCTCGTTTGTGGGCCCGACGATTCGACCCGAGATGCAGTATCCGAGAGAACTTCGATACGGCGCCGGATCGTGGAGCCGGATGCAAGACATGATCAACCAGCTTCGTGGTCTTGGCGTGCTCGACGAACCAGTCACCATGAGGAGATGGCTGACAGGAGACCCTGAACCGGACACTCGCACACCGCAAGAGCGCGCATTGCCTCGGCCGAGCACGACACCGCCGATGTGGGCAGTCGACGCCGGACGACAGCGCAGGACTCGCACTAATTCACGAAGGAGGCACCGATGACCACGGATTGCCACAACTGCGGGCGAACGGTTACCGACGACTTCGACCTCTGCCACGACTGCATGGCCACTCTCGTCAGGAATTTGGAGTCGGTGCCGGGGCTGGTTTCCGACATCCTGATCACGAGGTCTCGCCAGGATCGCATGAGCAGCAACCTCGCCCGCGGAAAGAGTGCCGAGACCGCACTGCCGATCAGACTCGACCAGTACGACCAGCGTCCAACCCAACGCCCCTTCGACGCGCTGACGAACGAGTTGGTCACGTGGGCCCGTGATCTCGACGCACTGATCTGTGGCGAACTGGATGCAGCCCTGGATTCACGAGGACTGCGCGACATGGTTCATCGGCACCGGCACAGTCGCCGGCCGGATCCGGCATCGCTGTCGCAGGATGGTGCACTCGACGCTGAACTCGCGGCGATCTGGCTCTCGCTGTACGCCCACGACCTCCGCCGCCACCCTGCCGTTGCCGAACTGTTCGACGGGATCGAGGACGCGATTGCTCGGTGCCGCAAAGCGATCGACCGACTTCCCGAGTTGTCGTACAAGGGACCGTGCCCGCACGTGGGTTACGACGAGGAGCGGCAACCGTTCACCTGCTCGGCCGACCTGTACGTCGAACGCGGTGAGGATTACGTGAGCTGCCCGCGCTGCTGGACGCATCATCGAGTCAGGGATCTGGAGCGAGCGATGCTCCACAAGGTGAACGACCAACTGTTCACCATCACCGAGTTGCTGCCCCTGCTCGACGAACTCGGTGAGCACGTCGCCAAGAGCACGCTCTACGCATGGGCCAACGACCCCAAGCGCAAGAAGCTCAATCCCTGCGGCTGGAGGCAAACCGACGGAACGATCTCGACTTATTGGATTCGGCGATCCGACCCAGCGCTATACAGGCTCGGTGACGTTAGAGAGCTGGTGAGAAAGTTGGGAGACGCGTCATAGGCAACAACTAGGGTTTGGTTATGGAACTCGCGGAATGGCTCACATTGGCGACATTGGTCGCGACGCTCATAACCCTCTACCTCGTGGCCGTCGTCGAATTGCGACATCGCCGTCGATACAAAAGGGTGGAGATGGTAATCGATCATATTGGACAGGTCGCCGGAAACGACGGAGCGACGTTCGAGTTATTCGAGGTAACGAACTGTGGGATTGAGACTGCGACCCGGATCGATTTGGTGCCTGTGGGGTGCAAGCAGGTCAGCACTACGGAAATTCGCCCAATTCGGATCCTTAGCCCCGGAGAATCAAAGAGATTCGTTGTCGCACCCGAAAGGGATCTAGCCGACTGCTGGGTGTCCTTCGCTCACTTCATCGCGTCCGACTACCGCTACAAGGTCTACACATGGGAACCGTTGAAGCATCTCGGTCCGCTGGGCGACGTTCAATTGGCGGACATGGTTCGGGAGGATGAACGCGGCTGGATCGCGAATCGACTTCGATTCAAGAGAAGCGTAGATCCTGTAGGACCAGGGAAAGCCACACGCGCTGAAGTTCGCTGTTGGCGAGGGGAGAAGTCTCTTCGTGACATGCAGACTGCAAATGCGCCAGTCATGGAGTGGCTCGAGGAATGGAAGGAAACTGATGCGGCAACAGTTAGAAGCTAACTGGCTCCGACCTGTGTAGACTCCGAATCGCAGTGCCACAGGTGTATCCAGCCCCTAATCGCCCTGCCAAAGTCTCTTCCTTCGAATCACCCCCCGATCACAATCGGGGGGTGATTTCGTTAGGCCACCTGAACCACCCAGCCCCGTCATAGAGTGCCGCCCCTCGCCGGCCGTGCGCTCCGGGGCTGGGTGCACACAGACCCCCGCCCCGGTGTAAGACACCGCCCCGTCTCGCGAACCCCGGGGAGTACGGAATCCAAGCAAGCACCATGGCCGTTGTCGACGGCTCGCGCGCTGCCTGGGTGGGTCACAACTGAATAGGGATTCTCTGTAGCTCCAAGTTGGTAGAGCACGTCACCTCGTGGCGAGGATGCTGGTTCGAGTCCAGCCAGGGAAACAAAGGGGTGGATGACATGCGCCAACCCAAGGGTCTGCTGTTCTGCTGTGGATGGTGGTCGCCATGGTGCTGGATCGATGAGGCACTACATCGGCTACGCATCCCGATCGAGTGGGTCTGTACCCGACATGACGACGCGATCACCAGGCAATGGGTGGATGGCGATGAGTGAGACCAGAGGGTTCTTCTGGGTTGTGGTCCAACTACTTCGGATGTGGCTGCCACCTATGAACATTGGGCCTTGGCCTGGCGATAGGCATAAGGGCTGCGGACACCCCAGATCGGAGCCGTAACCGTCATGGCATGGACCAATGGAGGCGCAACCCGCACCACCACCAAGGAGCACCGACGCTGGGCCAAAGCCATACTGCGACGCGATGGGTACCGATGCGTCGACTGCTGCTACCAGGGCACTGCCGGCAAGGGTGATGTCAACGCCGATCACGAGATCCCGGACGCTTTCGGTGGCACAACGACACTCGACAATGGCCGCACGAGATGCGTGCCCTGCCACAAGAAGAAGACGGGCCGTGAAGCTGCCGAAGGGCGCCGTCGAAAGCGTCAGCGGCCTGCTCAGCGCCACCCCGGCTTCCCTGTCGACTGACCACCCTCTGAGCTGCCCCGATGGACCGGGGGGTACCCCCTCCCCCCTCGTCAGGGGGCCACGGAGGGCATAGGGCCTCAGCCACAGTGTGAAATGCCAGGACTTCCGGAAATTCGCAGATTCACACATTTCGACTTTCTCGGGGGTGATCAGCCGTGGCCATTGCCGGTCGAAAGCCCAAAGTCGAAGGTCAGCGCGTCAATCGTCATGCGCTCAAACACGACTGGACCGACGTCAAGGACATCCCGTTCACAGATGCGCCGAAGCTTCCCTCGAAGCGGCTGCAGGGCAAGGCCTGGCCGACGCTGACTCGCCGGTGGTGGAAGGCGATCTCGACGATGCCGCACTGCGTGCTGTGGTCGGATTCGGATTGGCAGTATGCCATCGATACCGCGCTCATCGCTGCAGAGTTCCACGACGGCGACGTCAAGGCCGCCGCCGAACTCCGCGCCCGAGAGAAGTTGCTGGGCAACACGGTCGAGCATCGCCGCGACATGCGGATCCGCTACATCGACCCGGATGCAGCCGAGGCTTCTCCGCTGATCGAAGACGAGGACACCCCCTCGGCCGGCGTAGCGCAGATGGAGGACTACCGAAATGTCCTCTGATCTTGACACTCTCCCTGGATATTGGATCGACCCGTCCGGCGCCTGGCGCACGATCCCCTGGCCTGGCGATCCGTCGAAGGAATGGAATCACCCCGATCGCCTCGCGGAACTGCCCGAGGTTTCGCTCGGTCCCGCGCTGATCCGGTTCGCCGAGAAGTGGTTCGTCAATCCCACCACTGGACAACGCTGGAGGTTCACGCCCGGGCAGAAGATGTTCGTGATCCTCGCCTACGCCGTCGATCCGAAAACCGGCCGCTGGCTGTATCGTTCGGCGGTCAAACGAGGCTCGAAGGGAACCGGCAAAGACCCGTTCGGTGGCTGCATCTGCCTGCTTGAGCTCATCGGGCCCTCGCAGATCGGTCGGGACGGCTCCGGCCGCATCATCGGTATTCGCCACCGGCTCCCGCTCGTGCAGATCGCTGCGAACTCCGAGGCCCAGGCCAAAGACGTGCTGCGGGTCGCGAATGCGATGCTCCCCAGTGCAACGCGCGAGGAGTTCGGCCTCGACTGCGGCGACACTCGCACGACGGTGAATCAGGGCGGCCGGATGGAGCTCCTGACCTCCTCGCAGAAGACCGCCGAGGGTGACCCGGCGACGCACATCATGCTCAACGAGTCGCACCACATGACCGAGAGCAATGGCGGGCACCAGGTCGCCGCGGTGGCACGTCGCAACGTCGGCAAGTCGCCGGCGTCGATTCAAGCACGCGTGTTCGAGTACACCAACGCCCACCAGATGGGCAGCGACTCGGTTGCCGAGCTCTCGTTCGAGGCATGGCAGGCTCAGCAGCATCCGAACGCCAAGCGGCGCGACATCTTGTACGACTCGATCGAAGCACCGCCGGATACGGACATCACCGACGACGAATCCCTGCGCGCAGGTCTCGCTGCCGCCTACATGGATGCGGACTGGGCGGATCTCGATCGCCTCGAAAGTGAAGTCCTCGACTCACGTACGACCGTCGCGGACACGATTCGGTTCTACCTCAACGGGTTGGCCGCCGCGGCCGACGCATGGGTGGATCCGCGCAAGTTCGACGATCTCGCTCGTTCAAGCATGCGTCTCGAGCCCGGCGACCAGATCGCACTGTTTCTCGACTGCTCGAAATCCGAGGATGCGACCGGCCTCGTCGCCGCGCGCCTCTCGGACGGATTCGTGCAGACGATCGACATGTGGGCCAAGACTCCAGGCTGGGACGTCAAGAAGCAGGGCCCGTTCCGCGTCAAGCGAAACGAGGTCGACGACGTCGTTCGCCGCACCTTCGACCGCTACAAAGTCGTGTGGTTCGGCGTCGACCCCTCGCCTGCCAAGGATGACGAGGACGAAGCTCTGTACTGGATCAACCTGATCGATGACTGGCATCGCGATTTCAGGAAGAAGCTCAAGCTTTGGGCGACTCCAGGCGAGCAGGGCCACTCGGTCAAGTTCGACATGCGTCTCTCGCAGCGCGGCGGCGTGATCCGAAATCAGAAGTTCACCGAGCAGGCCGAACTCACCGTGAAGATGATCGACGACGACGGCACGCTGCTCCACGACGGAGATCCGCGACTGCGCAAGCACGTCCACGCAGCGAAGATGCGCCCGAACAAGTGGGGCGACTCCCTCGGCAAGAAGTCCCGCGACTCCGGCGAACTGGTCGACCTCGCGGTCTGCATGGTCGGCGCACTCCTCGGTCGACGCCTCGCACTCAACAGCAACAAGGTCCGCACATCCAGCGGAACGGGAAGGGTTTTGGTGTTGTCGTAATGAATGTTCCCCTTCTCGGCGGCGCGATCAGCCCTGTCACGCTCACGTCGGGCACTCAGATCCCCGATTTGAAGCCCGACGAGCAGAACACGCTCGACAAACTGATCCGGCAGTACATGAAGAAGCTGGCCCGCAACAAGATTCGCCAGACGTACTACGACTCGAAGAATCTGATCAAGGATCTCGGGATCGCCATTCCGCCGGAGATGGTCAACATCGAGATGGTTCTCGGCTGGCCTGCCAAAGCTGTCGACGGACTCGCGCGGCGCAACAAGATGGACGGCTTCGTCATCCCCGGCGGCTCCTCGCTGGAAATGGGCATCGACTCCATGTGGAACGCGAACGACATGGACATCGAAGCGCCCCAAGCTCATACGTCCGCCTACATCCACAGCTGTGCATTCGTGGCCACAACCAAAGGCGACGTCGCATCCGGCGAGCCTGATGTCCTGATCACCACCCGGTCAGCGATGTCGGGCACCGCGTTGTGGGATCGTCGCCGACGCCGACTCTCGGCCCACCTGGCGATCGTCGACACCTCGGAGGACGGAACCCCCACCGTCTTGATGATGTACTTGCCCGACGTCGTAATCACGATGACCCGCTTTACTCTCGGGTGGAAGGTCGAGCGCCGCAAGCACTCTCTCGGCCGACTCCCCGTCGAGCTGCTGGTGCACAAACCGAACCTCGAGCGCCCGTTCGGTGCCTCGCGGATTTCTCGGCCGGTCATGGCCCTCGCCGATTCCGCCCTGCGCACAGCAGTTCGCATGGAGGTCTCGGCCGAGTTCTACTCCTCGCCGCAACGATGGATCATGGGCGCCGACGAGTCGATGTTCATGGACGCCGAAGGCAATCTCAAGACCCAGTGGCAGGCGATCATGGGTCGCCTCTGGGCGGCCGGCCGAACCGAAGAAGGTGATCTCCCTGAGGTCGGCACCTTCGCTGCAGCGTCTCCGCAACCGCACTCGGATCAACTCCGGACGCTGGCAACGCAGTTCTCGGGTGAGACGTCGATCCCAGTCGGCTCTCTCGGTGTGGTGCAGGATAATCCGTCCTCCTCGGACGCGATCCACGCCGCGAAGGAAGACCTGTTGATCGAAGCCGAGTACTGCAACCAGGTATTCGGCACGACATGGGTCCGAGCCGTCCTGACTGGTCTGCAGATCCGCGAGAACCGCGACGCCATCCCCGACGAATGGCGCAGACTGCGGGCCAAGTGGCGCAACCCCGCAACGATGTCGCAGTCTTCGGCCGGCGACTTCGTCGTCAAGCTCATCCAGGCATACCCGAAACTGCAGGACTCGGCAGTGGGCCTGGAAATGATGGGCTGGGACGAGACCACGGTCGCGCGAGCAATGGAAGACATGCACAAAGCCGCACTCGCGGGCCGGGTCGACGGAATCCTCAACGCCGGACGGCAGGTTGGAGACCCCAACGTGATCGAGATGGCAAGTAGGCGAACGCCTGCCGAGGACATTCCCGATGCCCCCGCTCAGTGACCAACGGGAGATCCTCGAGAACCTGAACCTGCTGGCGGTCCGCGACGTCAATGATCTGTGGCGCGGCGCTACAGCGATGGATCTGTCCACCGACGAGTTCCGCGAGACGATCGTCACCGCCACGCCGGAAGTACTCACTCCGTACGCCTCCACCGCGGCGGACTTATCTGCACAGTGGTATGACGATGCGGCACCCGAATTGCCCTACCGCGCAGCCCCTGCCGCGATCGCCGCCACCGAACAGATGGCGGCATCCACATCCTGGGCGCTGTACGCAACTGGGCAGCTTGCACTCGGTCGCCTCGCCGGACTCGCGCAGCGGACGATCTTCAACGCCAACCGGGCAACGATCGTCGACAACGCCAAACGAGAAACCGGCGCCACCTGGGCACGGCACGCCTCGGCGACTGCCTGCGCATTCTGTCGCATGCTCGCCACCCGAGGTGCGGTCTACTCGTCAAAGGGTGCGTCGGTATCGGCCGAAGGTAGAGGCCGCTACCACGACCACTGTCACTGCATGGCGGTCATGGTTCGCCCCGGCGCAACGTACGAGCCACCGGCCTACGTCGAGGAATGGGACAAGGAATACCGCGACGCGGTCCGGGCAACGCCGAAACTCGGCGAACACGGCGCCATCGACACCAAGGCTGTGCTCGCACACATGCGAGCCAGTGAAACCGTCAGTAAGGCGCCGCCAAGTCCTAAGGTCGCAGCAGGTGGAGCCAAGCCGCCGATCAAACCGCCTGTGAGCGGGAAGATCATCCCCGGCGGCGAGGATGGCGAACCACTTCCGAAACGACTGACGCGAGCTGAGGCCGAAACGCCGCACATCGACATCACCGCTCGAGACCGCCGACATATCCTCGACGGCGAACCGGACAACATCAAGGCCGGCGGACATCGATCCGGAGTCGGACGCCCAGGCAAAACCGAGTTCCCGCCAGACTGGGACGATGACCGCATCATCGCCGCGGTGCGTGCGACCGTCGACGAGCATCACTGGACCATGCAACGCGGTGATGCAACACTCCGCCGCCTCGAAATCGACGGAGTGATCGTCGAAGTCGCCTCGTACCCGAAGGATGGTGCGGAAATCATGCGGCATGCCTACCCAGTGAACGGAGCCGGTGTCGTCAAGAATGACCGGGCTACCGGAGAGGTGCGAGCGCTCGAACTCGACAGATCCGTTCTGTTTGAGCTCCCGCCGCGGCCACGAAAGCGATAAGGTGGCGATATGAATCAGGAGCAGGCCGACGCATACGATCGTGAAGCGGGCATCATCGCCGCTGCGATCCTGCCCAGCTTGCCTGTCGAGGCTCGTACCTACATCGAGAGCGTCCTCGATATTGGTGACCCTGCCTTTGCTGTCGATCTCGTGTTGCAAGATGCTATCGAGTTCAACCTCGTCATCCCTGCCGGCATCCGCGACCACATCGATGCGTTTCTCAAGGTTCTGCCGGACACCGCGCCCGATGGCGACCGTATTCGCCAATGGACTGAACAGGTCAAGTTTCAAGTAGCCGCATAGCAACACCGACATCGCAAAGGCCCCGTGAGCATTCCGCTCCGGGGCCTTTCGCATGCCCAGACTAGGTCTGGGCATCCACATTCCCCCAGTGCCGCACGGTGCTGACCTATCCCGCACGGGAGCAGAAATGCAACACAATCGATCAGCACGTCTCGGATTCGCCACCTCGGCGGTCGACCTCTTCGGTCCAGCCGGATCCCGCGCCGCACGGCGCCATCCTCGTCGAGATCCCGATCCCCAGGCCCATCCCCAGGCCCACCCCCAGACGCCGGCAGCGACGCCGCCCGCACCCGCGGATCCGGCGACACCGCCCGCTGCAACCCCGCCCGCCATTCCTGCACGGGACGAATGGGCGACGACTTTCGAGGGAATGACACCCGCGCAGGTCAAGGATGCTCTGGACAACTCACGCAAGTGGGAGACGCGAGCGAAAGCGAATCATCCCAAGGCTGAGAAGTATGACCAGTTCCTCGCAGGACTCACCGGTGGGACTGATCCGGCAACACCGCCAGACCCGGCCAAGCTCACCACTGACCTCACCGCTGCACAGCGCGGGGAACGTGAAGCCAAAGTCGAGAACGCAATCTTGCGACTCGCGCCGGGTGCGGAGGCAAATGCCAACTCGCTGATCGACTCCCGCTCGTTCATGGCGAAGATCGAATCACTCGACCTCGACCCGAGTGCGCCGGACTTCGCGGCGAAGGTCACCGCCGAGATTCAGGGCGCGATCACCGCCAATCCGTCGCTCAAGTCTGCGGCGCCGGTCAGTGTCGGCGTCGTCGTGCCCGGTGAGGGCAACACGCCCGCCAACACTCCTGATCTCGACGCACGAATCGCCGCGGCGACCAAGGCCGGAGACATTCAGACGGCGATGGCACTCAAGTCTCAAAAGCTCCACGCCGCAAGCAAATAAACCCCGCCCGATCCACTCGGGCATCAGTGAAAGGACACTCTCATGCCCGGAATTACCGGAATGGGGACCACCTACAACCTGCCGAACTACGTGGGCGAGCTCTTCCAGCTCTCCACCGAGGACACGCCGTTCCTGTCCGCAATCGGCGGCCTGACCGGCGGTGAAGACACCGGCTCCACGATCTTCACCTGGCAGACCGCTGACCTGCGCGATGCTGACGAAACTCGTCAGCGCCTCGAAGGTGCTGATGCGCCGACGGCTGAGGGCCGCAAGCGATCTTCGGGCAGCAACGTGCTCGAAATCCATCAGGAGCAGGTGTCGGTCTCGTACACCAAGCAGGGCGCCACCCGTCAGCTCACCGGCACTGACCCGATGCAGGCCGGAGTCCAGCCCGTCACCGACGAGCTCACTTTCCAGACCGCGGCGGAGATCAAGCAGATCGCACGCGACGTCGAAAAGTCGTTCATCGTCGGCACCTACAACCTGCCGACCGACAACACGACCAAGCGCCGCACACGGGGCATCCTCGAAGCCGTCACCTCGAACGTGGTCACCAACGGCACTCCCGCCGCGCTGACCGAGACGATGCTGCTCGACCTCATGCAGCTCGCCTGGGAGAACGGCGGCATCCAGGAATCCGAGACCCGCACGATCGTCGTCGGTGCCAAGCAGAAGCGCGCACTGACGAAGATCTTCATCGACGGCAAGGGTTACAAGGAATCCACCCGCAATGTGGGCGGTGTGAACCTGCAGACCATCGAAACCGACTTCGGTCGCTGCAACATCATGCTCAACCGCTACATGCCGGCCGCACAGCTCGCTGTCGTCTCCCTCGAAGAGTGCGCACCGCGGTTCCTCGAGATCCCCGGCAAGGGTCACTTCTTCGCCGAATCCCTGGCCAAGACCGGCGCGTCCGAAAAGGTCCAGCTCTACGGCGAGATCGGACTCAAGTACGGCAACGAGCTCAAGCACGCCAAGCTGACCGGACTGCTCTGATGGTCGCCGTGCGCTCGACGCGCTACCCCCAGTTGATCGTCTTCGACCTCGGCGTCAAGTTCATCGACGGCGTCGCCGAGGTCGACGACAAGAAGACCCTCGACGCTCTCGCTGCGGTCGAGGGCATCGAAGTTCCCGAGCAGCCCCGCGCCCAGACTGCGGCCGAGAAGGCCAAGGCCAAGAAGGACGCTGAAGCTCAGGCGAAGGCGGACGCCGAAGCTGAGAAGGTCGCACTCGAAGCCTGGCTCGCCGCCGAAGCCCAGTGGACCGCAGAGCAGGCCGCGGCCACCAACGACGAGAAGTGAGGTAGACCCATGGGGCCGGTAGCCATCGACATCGAGGAAGACCTCGGGCCGTTCGTCAACAACATCGACGAGAAGAAAGCCCGAGCAATGATCAACTCGACCATTGCGATGGCGTCGGCCCCATGGATCGCCCCCTGCATCGTCGAAGATGACTTCAAATATCCGGATCAGGCGAAAGTCATCCTCGTCGGTGCAATCCTGCGCTGGAACGACGTCGGCTCCGGCGCCATCACACAGGTGAGCGCCGGGCCTTTTCAGCAGACGATCGACAACCGATCCGAACGCAAACGCATGTTCTGGCCGAGCGAGATCACCGACCTGCAACGCCTCTGCGGATCGGCACGCACAGGTCGCGCCTTCACGATCGACACCACTCCCCCGAGAAGTGATGCCTGATGGCCGAATTCCAATGCACCCTGCCGATCAACTACCGGCGCAAGATCACCTCGACCGAGTCCAGTCCGCGCGGCAACCAGGTCGAGAAGCATGCCGACTCTGAGCCCAAGTTTGTTCACCTTTGGTACACGAGCGACGAAGCAGCACCGAGCGACGGCCACTCCCAGCGTGAAGCGATCGACGCAACGTGCTATCCGCCAACGACTCTCGGGGTGAAGCCAGGCGACCTAATCGAGTTGCCCGGAGAGGGATGGCTCAAAGTCGTCAAAGTCGGAAACTACGACAACAACGACTACTTCGTCCCTGGAATCGTGGACGTCAAACTCCGAAGGGTGGACGGATGAGTGACACCGTCGTGCTCGTCCGGCACATCGGCGGCGAAACCGTCTACGACACGACAACGTTCGTCACCGAGAACGGGACCGGGGTGCTGCTCATCTACTCTGACCCTTCCAAACGAACGCTCATCGCGGCATACAACCCGCAAGCCTGGATCGCTGCCGAGTTCGTAGAGAAGGTGATCGACGATGGCACAACCGAGGATGCAGTGGAAGCCGAACGCCCTCTATGACATCCGCCGATCTGCCCCCGTTGTCGCTGCAGTCGACGGCCTCGCCGCCCGCGCTGCCGCGGCGGCTGGTGACGGATTCGAATGGTCGTCCATGCAGGGTGCACGCAGGCCACAAGGTCGCTGGCGGGCGATCGTCTACGCCAAGACCCACAGTGCAAGGCGGCGCAATGCCAAAGAGAACACCCTGGTTCGAGTCCTCGGGAGCGTGCGATGACTGATCTGATCGTCCCCGCATCCGCTGAAACCGTTCTCGCGACACTGATCCGGGAACAGATGCCCGCACACCTCGACGTGTGGGTCGGAACCGAAACCCCGAGCCCGCGCACCAACCCGGGACACACACTCAAGGTCCGTGTCTCCCGCACCCCAGGCGGCGGCATGGCTTCGCACGGTCAGACCGATCACGTCTTTGCGCTGCTCGAATGCTGGGCGGACACCGAAGACGAAGCGGACGACTTGGCCGCCGTCGTCCGCGCGATCATGAAGGCCTCCCGCAGTCGAACCGTCCTCGGCTGTTTCATTCGCTGGTGGAAAGAGAACTCCGGACCGTATCGCTGGCCGGACGAATCCAACCAGGAGCGTTACCAGTTCACTGGCGAGCTTCTCCTCAAGATCGGCTGACGCTCAACATCTCTGCACCCCCTTTGGCCCGACGCAAACGATGCCTGAAAGGGGCAATGAATCATGGTTGACACCAGCACAACGACTTACGTCGCGAACCCTCCGCTCGACGGCGGCGTTCTCCACTCCGCCAAGCTCGGAACCACCCTCCCGACGACCACGTACGAGGAGCTCGCACCCGAATTCCTCGCCAACGATTACGGAGAGATCGGCGACTCCGGCTTCTCCATCAGCCGCACCAAGTCGATCACCAAGATCCGCAAGTTCGGCGGCGGCATCTCTCGCCCGGTCACCACCGAGACCGACAACACGGTCAAGATCACCCTCAACGACGCAAACGACCCCGTGGTTCTTCGGGCGATCAACGGCGCGTCGAACGTCATCGTCAATGACCCCGACGAGCACGGCCGGCAGATCACGGTCTACCAGACTGCCGACGACCTGCCGATCGAATCCTGGGTCATCGACTCGATCGACGGCGAGCAGGAAAAGCGCCACGTCATCGAAAAGGGTCAGATCATCGAGATCGCCGAAGTGCAGAACGTGCACAACGCGCTCACCCAGTACCAGATCACGATCCAGGTATACGAGACCGAGGCGAACGGTCGACGAGGCGTCAACGTCGTCGAGATCATCAACGACGGCGCCAAGGCTGTTGTCGGTCCATTGGCGATCGCCACGACCACGCTGCCTGCCGGTGTCGTCGGCACTCCGTACTCGCAGACCTTGACCTCCACGGGCGGAACAGGCGCGAAGACCTGGACCAAGACGGGCACCCTCCCCGCCGGTCTCACCCTCTCGCCCGCCGGCGTTCTCGCCGGCACCCCCACGGCGGCCGGTACGCCGTCGATCACCTTCAAGGTCACCGACTCCGCCACCCCCGCGGTCGAAGTGACCAAGGCGATCGTCGTCACCATCACCGCCTGATGAACCCACCCGGCAGGGGTTGATTCACACCCCAATTGCGTCGGGCCGCCCTTGCCGGGTGGCCTCATGGCCCGACGCGCTTTCCCTCATTGGACCAATCGAACGAAAGGCCTGACGCAATGGCTGGCTTCGTCTACAACCCCGCAGAGTTCAAGAAGTTCAAGGTCGACATCATCGAGAACGGCAAGACCATCTCGTACGCGATCCCGCTCACCAGCTACATCCCGCCCGAAGTCACTGACTACGCCGATTCGATGATCGTCGAGCGAACCAACGAGGTGCAGAAGGTACGCGACGAGCGCAACGAGAATCGTCAACCCATCGTCGGGGCTGATCCCGAGACGGCCTACCCGTCCAACCTCGACGTCTTGGCGTGGATGCTCGAGATGATCGAGCCTGATCTCGCAAAGCATGTCGCGAAGTGGCCCTACGGCGCACGGAACGAATTCTGGACGAAGTGGCAGGAAGAGTCGAAGCTGCCGGTGGAAAAATCCGAAGCCTCCTCCGACTCCTCCGACGTGACGGAGTAGAGGGGGCCATCCGCTCCGACCTGCTCGATCGGGGCAGGTCACTCGACGAACTCGGGCGCACCCTGTCCTGGCTGGACTTCGACGCCTGGCTCAGCCACCTCCCAGGAGACAGTGCGTATCGACGACTCGTCGACCCCATCGGTGTGTTCACTGATGTCGGTCCCGACCTCACGCTGGCATTGATCGACGAGATCCGGGGGCTCCGAATCCAACTCGGTAGCGGCGCCGAGAAGCGGGCGGAAGAACCCACCATCGACCGAATACAACGAGTGATGGCTGCACGCGAACTCGCCGCGGCGACAACCGTTCGATCGGCCGACATCGTCGACATCCACGCCAAGAGATCAACTGCGCCGCAACCGAAGAAGAGTCCCCCGCGAACGAACATCCGCGACCGACTCGCACGCGCACGCGCCGCACACAACTAGTCACCACACACGAAACGACCGCCCGAGGCATCTGTCGCGGGCGGTCGTTTTGCATATCTGAAGGAGGTGAATCCCATTGACCGAGTTGGGAGTTGGCTACCTTTCGATCGTTGCGGACACCAGCAAGATCCCCGGCCAGGTGAACACGGCCCTCGGTAGCGCGCAGGCGTCAGCCACGAATACCGGCAGGTCGATGGGCTCGAAGATCGCGAGCGGTATCGGTGCGACATTGAAGGGTGGTGCCGTCGCCGCCGGCGCCGTTGCAGCCACAGCACTCACGCTCGGCATGCAGCGAGTGGTCGCCATCGATGACGCCAAGGGCAAACTCGCTGGCCTCGGGCACACCGCCGAAGGTGTCACCACCATCATGGATTCCGCCCTTGCGTCCGTGAAGGGCACGGCATTCGGAATGGGCGACGCGGCAACGATCGCGGCCTCAGCAGTCGCTGCCGGCATCAAGCCCGGGCAGGAGCTGACGAAGTACCTCAGCCTCACCGGCGACGCGGCCACAATCGCCGGATCGTCACTCGAGGAAATGGGCTCGATCTTCAACAAGGTCCAGACCTCCGGCAAGGCGTACACCGACAACCTCAATCAGCTTTCCGACCGCGGTATTCCGATCTTCCAGTGGCTCGCCGACGAATACGGCGTCACGCAGGACGCCCTGTCGAAAATGGTCAAAGAAGGCAAGGTCGACGCCGAGACCTTCAACAAGGTCATCCAGGACAACATCGGCGGCGCCGCGCTCGAATCCGGCAAGACACTCCGCGGCTCATTCGCGAATATGAAGGCAGCCCTCGGTCGCGCCGGTGCCGAAGTGATTACACCATTCCTGCCGATGATGAAGGCCGGGCTCGCCAAGGTTACGGAGTACACGGACAAGGTTGCGCCCATTCTGAAGGCTGGCGCAACGAAGGTCGCATCCGGACTGACGGATATGGGTCGCGCATTCCAATCCTCCGGTGCGTCCATCGACGGTCCGGCAAACAAGATGGAGAAGTTCGGCGTCAAAGCCCGACAGGTTGCCGATGGACTCAAAGGCGTTTGGTCGATCCTCTCGGACGGCAAGTTCACTGGCAGTGCAACAACATTCGGCCTGTCGGAAGACTCGAAGGCTGTCGACATCCTGTTCAAGATCCGCGAAACCGCGATCGGCGTCAAAGACATCCTCTTCAAGGGCGACTACACGAATCCGATCTGGGGACAGCTCGAGGATTCCAAAGCGGTCGACGTCCTGTTCCGAATCCGTGAAGGTGCACAGGCACTCTGGGACGTAATCAAGTCCCCGTCTGGTGAGAAATTCACGGCATTCCTGGACACCGTCAAGGGCACTGGTGGCGAGGCCGTGGGCGCCATGGGCAAGGTCGAGTCCGGGGCCAGCACCCTCACTGGTGCATTGAAGTCCATCGGCTCCGCTGCCGCCGGTGGTGCAACTGCGCTCGTGGGGCTCGGCGGTGACACGGCGACTGTCGCAGTAACTGGAATCAAGATGCTCGGCTCGACGATGGGCTTCCTGGCCGATCACTCGACGATCGCACAGGTTGCGGTGGTTGGGCTCGCGGGCGCTTTGATCAGCATCAAGGCGACCACAGCAATCGGTAACATCGGCCGATTCCTGGCGGCAATCCAAACTCCGGCGACGATTGCATCACAGATGGCGATGACGCGAGCACTGAATGCGCACTCGGTATCCATGCGTGCGTACATCGTCACACTGGGCGGCACTCTTCCTCCGGAGCAGGCAAGTTTGGCCTCTCGCGCCAGACTCGCCATCACAACCCGACTCTCAGCTGTAGCAACAGCTTCCGCAACCTCATCTCTGGTTGCGTACGCGGTTGCCCAGCGGGCAGCGGCTGCATCCTCAGGCCTACTGGTCGGCGGCATGCGTCAGGCGGTTGCCTCTACCGCGATGATTGGTGCGCGAGTGGCCGGCGCGGGAACGACGGCAATGAATGGGCTCAAGTCGGGACTCGGCAGTGCTGTCGGCCTATTGGGTGGTCCGGTCGTAGCGGGCGTCATGGCTGCCGGCGCCGCGGTCATGTATATGGGCTCGAAGTTCTCTGGCGCCAACGACAAGATCAAGAACTCCCAGAGGACGTATTCGGAGTACGCAGCCAGCGTTCGAGATTCGAACAACGATCTGAAGAATGCCTTCGATAAGTCAAATGGCATCACCGACTCTGGGGTGCTGAGTGTGGTTGAAGCGCAAATTAATTCGGCTCGCACTGCCCAGAAGGAGTTTGCTGATTCCGCTCCGGGCATATGGGGCGGTATCGGCTCTTCCATTGCGACGGTCTGGGACTCTGTAGACGGCCATATCGACGGCACTGCGATGAAGTCCTTCTCGACAGCGGAGGATCTCGGAAGAAAGGGCCAAGCCGCCTCTGCGGCGTTTGACAAGTTGAACATGTCGACGGCCGACATCGCGAAAGTCCTCACTGGTCCCAAGGATGCCTATAAGGCCTTCACTGATCAGATTCTGCAGACTACCGATGGCGGCGGTGCGCTGGTCGATATCTTCGATAGGCAGCGCAAGACCCTGGAGGAGCTGAAAACGCCGGCAGGCGAATTCTCGGCCGCCATCAAGGCCGTCAATGACGAATCGGTCTCTGCAGCTCAGGGCATTGACGCAATGTCCTCCGCACTGGCACGTCAACGCGGAGAGGCGAATTCAGTTGGAGATGCGCAACAACGCGTGAACGATACCCTGCGTTCCTTTGGTGAGGCTGCGGCGAACGCGGGAGCAAGTGTCATTACGGCGTCGGGGGAAATCGATACGGGTACGGCCGCCGGTTCGCGCCTTCGAACTGAAGTAAAGAACATGCAGGCCGCAATGGACGACGCTGGTAATGCTGCGTATGTCAATGGCATCAAGACAGGACAGTCGCACGCCGACGCAGCGCAGGCTGCAGAGGATGCGAGCCGTCGAGTCCAGAATTCGTTTATCGACACCGCGGTGAAAGCAGGCATCCCGCGAGAGGCGGTTGAGCGACTCCTCGAGAAGTACAACCTGATTCCTGCAAACAAATCGACATACGTGCAGGCGGAGACTGCGGAAGCAGAAGCGAAGCTGGGCAATCTTATTGCCCTGCAAAACAACTTGCGGAACAACCTGACGTTGACACCGGAAGTCGCAGCACCGTACTCGACACCGCTCCCATTTGGAGTGTTTGGCGGAGCGAACGGCATGCGGGTTCCTGGCTACGAAGGTGGCGGGAAGCTGCCCACTACGGGGCCAGGCACGGACAGGGTGGATGGAATTCTCGGAGTCGATTCGAGAGGGATCCCGACCGCTCGCGTCAACCGTGGCGAGTGGGTCATCAATGACCACTCCTCGGAGAAGTACGACCGCGAGTTGGCGGCGATCAACGCAGGCATTTTCCCGAAGCTGCCTGGGTACGAGGCGGGCGGCGTCGTCGGTAGTCGCGATCTGACCAACTTCGTCACCGGCCGCGTAGCCGGCGTGAAGCCGCTGACCGGTGATCCATACGTCTTCGGTGGGATCAACTGGGGTGACTGCTCAGCAGCCATGTCAGCGATCGCCCGGTTTGCTGTCGGACTCGCACCGTTCGCAGCGCGGTTCGCCACCGCCAATATGGGCGCCGCTCTTGCCGGGATGGGCTTCCAGTCTGGTCGAGGCGGTGCGGGCGACCTCCGCTTCGGCTGGTACAACGGCGGACCCGGCGGCGGCCATACAGCCGGAACACTGCCCGATGGGACCAATGTCGAGATGGGTGGCAGTTACGGCGGCGGAATGGTTGGCGGCTCGGTGGGATCGAACCACTCGAGCTTCACCGACCACGCCTACAAGCGCATTTCCGCGAGCAGTTCTCAACGGGAGCGGGTCCGCGAGGAATGGACCGAGAAGCAGCAGGTCGAACTGCAAGCTGCTGAAATCGCGCTCCGCAAAGCCGAGGAGAAGCGCACTGAGGTCGAGGAGCAGGTCGCCGAGGGCAAGAAGACTCAGACCGACCTCGCCGACGCGAACAACAAGGTCGACAAGGCGCAGAGCAAACTCACTGAACTGCAACGCAAGAAGGACGGCGTTCTCAGCGGCGAAAGCAACGCTCCAGCTCCGCAAGCACCTGAGTTGGCCCGAATGTTCACCGACGCCGAGGTCGATCGGATCGACGCCCAGCTAGCAGTGCAGTCCGCGAACCAGCGCCGCAATGAGGTCTACGACAATCCCGAGTCGAGTGACTACGACATCGACAAGGCCGACGCCGAGCTGTACCAGGCAGAGAAGGCATTGCGCGAGCTCGGCACACCGAAGGCCGGTGACGGGCCGACGACATGGTCCGGCATTGCTGGAGACTTCGCCAAGAACGCGGTCTCCGGGCTCGTTTCCGATGCTCTGGGAGTCTTCGGAATCCCCGACGAGATGCCGCCCGCCCTCCAGGCGCTGCAGATGTTCGAGAAAGCACAGAAGACCCAGGCGCCCTATCTGATCGAACCGTCCGCCGACCAGCGGGCAATGGGCGCTCAGGTCACCACGTCACCGTCGATGATCGCCGAAGACAGCCCAGCGATCTACAACCCTGCCGAAGGTATTGCGCGGTGGGGTGACTCGGTCGCCAAAGGGCAGGACGGCGTTGCTGCGCTGCTCGAGGAAATCGAGCGGATGCGCACTGGCAACCGCTTCGTCAAGGGCGGTCCGGTCGGTGGCCCGGGCGGCACCGACAACGTGCCTGCGTGGCTCACCAAGCGCGAGTTCGTCGTCAATGCGCTCGATGCGAACGCCGGTCAGAACCCGGAGATCTTGCAGGCCATGAACAACGGCGCACGGCTCTCGCTCGGCCAAGGTGGCCAATCCGGTTCGACGTACATCTTCAACGGCGTCGCCAATGTCGAGGAAGGACTTCGGCAATTGAGAGTCAAGGAACTGCAAGAAGCTGCAACGCACGGTTGGGGGATTCGATGAGCGATCTACTCCTGTTCGAGATCGAAGCCCCCAACGGGGACCGGGCCATCATCCACGGCCCGGGCTCCGGCGCTCAAGGAATTGAACTCGACGAGAGTCCTGAAGGTCTATGGGAGACGCCGACGACGACGATCTGGACCGAAGGCGCCCGGCAGGAAGGTGGAACCTACAACGGATTCCGCCACAATATGCAGGACGTCATTCTGCCGGTGCATATTTCACCGACTGAGGACATGTCGTGGCAGCAGGTGAAGTCCCGTTGGTCGGCGATGTGGGAGTTCGAACGAGAGACCCACCTCGTCGCCACATCGGCGTCGGGCGTTCGGCGTCTCGCTCTCCGCAAGGTCGAGACGCCGAAGTTCAATCCACGGAATGATCCTGGACGCAATCGGTACGGGCACATGGTCATGACGCTTCGTGCGGGCTGGCCGTTCTGGGTTGAGAAGGACGAACTCGACCTCTTTCAGTCAAAGGTCGGTGAACTCAACGGGCATGTCACGCTGTTGAACCCGACGAATCGGCCGATGCACGTCAAGTGGGTTGTCGATGCGCCGCAAGGTGGCCAGGTAACGCTGCCCGACTTCTCGTGGATCACCGATCCTGAGCATGAGGACTACGAGTGGCGTGGGCGCGTGATCGACGTGCCCACGCTCTCGGCGGGTGAGAAGCTCACGATTCGAACGTATCCCGATGAGGAAACGTACGACTCGAATATCAACCCGCTGTTCTGGGCACGTGCGAATTCAGTCGAGTTCGAGTTCGCAGTTCCCGCGCACACCCTCCCTGTCGATGTGCCGATCAAGTGCACCAAACCGAATATGACTGTGGCGGTGTATCAGCCACGTCACTGGACGATGGTGATGGGTGGTGAAGAATGACCGCACCGATTCTCGACAATCCGCTCCTGCACGATCAGGAGCTGATGGATCGCATGCAGGCGATCCTCGACGACTCCGAGCGCAAGAAGGAGAACCGCGCTCGACGTCGTCGCAAGCCCGGACTCATTCGCCTGTGGGACGGCGATATGAACTATCGCGGTCGCGTCTCGGTCGAGTGGGAAATGGCGGTCAAGTGGATCAAGAACAACTCAGGCCCCGGCCGGATCATCCTGCCCGCCAATCACTATCTCGCCAAGTGGGCGGTCGATCCGTACGGGCGAGCGAAGCAGAACGTCCACATGACCGTCGACAAGGACGGCGCACGATGGGGCGGGCGGCTACAGCAGGCTCGCCGAGCTGCACCACGCGACGGAAAGAACTTCGTCGAACTGCAGTTCCTCGACGACTACGAGGAGCTCAAGCATCTTCTCGTCTGGTCGAATCCGTTCCTGCCGGCCATCATCCAGTTTCCACGATCCTTCGTTCTCGCTGGTCCGTCGATCTACATGCTCAAGCTGGCGCTCTTCCTCAACATCATGCGGATGGAAGGCAACTGGTGGGCGCTTCCTGACGATCCGATGGACCTGGCGCAATGGGGCCAGGGCCTCAATATGTCGAACTGGAACATGGTCGTCAAACCTGGCTCATTGCTGGCTGATTCATCGCCGTGGACAGTGCTGTCGAGCCGGTTCAAGTACTGGCATGACATGGCAGAGCCGACCCTCGGCGATGCACAGCTCATGGTCACCACCCGGCGATACCTGCAGGGCGACCCTCCTCCGTGGCCAGGCGCGAACTTGCGTCACGGCACGATCGTCTTCGACGTCGTCAACAAGTCGGACTACTGGGACGAGACCTCGCAGGGCGGCACGATTTGGGACGGACTCAAGCGCACGGTCGTCAACCTCGCGAGCAATATGGTCGACGAGACACTCGCCGAAGTCATCGACCCCATCGACCCGTACAAGGACGTCACAGGTAGCTCGATCTGGACTTACCCGCGTGCACCGTACGTCGTCTACCGCGACGGCCGGATCTCCGGCATGGAAGTCTCCGACTGGTGCCACAAGCACGGTGGCTCTGTCCAGATGGTTGTCGGTGGTCACTCGTTCCCGGGCGTCGACGAGGGAATGTCGGCGGCGATCCAGCTCGGGCTCAACAACCTTGGGCAGCTGATATTTCAGCCGACGCTCGGCACGATTGCCGATACGTTCCTCAAGCCGATTTACAGCGGGACTGTAGCAGCGTGGGTTTCGGTGAAAAGTCCTGTGCGAGCATTGAAATACGGGTGGTCGCACTACCAAGAGGACATCGTCGAGGGCGGCGATCGTGCGTACACGCTCAGCTCGATCATGAAGATTCGTGAAGGCTTCTGGAAGTCTCGCCCTCGCATCACACACCGCATGGAACTCGCCGACGGCCGGCCTTATCTCATTGGCGACAACGGGCAAGGTCACTTCTTTCTCGGTGACCGGATCGGCTCGACACTTAAGGATGTCGGCAAGCGCGGCCAGATCTACGTCGAGCAAGTCGCCGAAATCGAACTCGTCTGCGATCGCGGCCAAAACAATTGGAACGCCACGACCGGCGAACCGGAAGACCTCGAATCACCAACCGCGCGAGGCTTGCGTCAAATCGCCAACCTCGCTGGCGCAGCACATGACCTAGGAGTGATCTGACATGGCAATCCCCACCCAGGCAACCGCCGACATGGATGACCCCGAAGAGCATGTTCTCTGGGCACTGATGGGCTCGATCACCACCCCAGACGGCGACGCTCTGATCACCACCGAAGAGTGCCTGCGCAAGACGTCACGGATCTTGACTGAGGCAGGGTTCCGACACGTTCCAGAGCTGCAAGTCAGGAAACAGATCATTCCCGGTGGAATGGAGTCGGTGCACTGGATGGGCGTCGGAGCGGTCGAGTGGGTCGACATCGACACTCCCGATCCCGAGGTGGCACTGGCGCCTGTCAGCGACGCCATCGACCTCGACGCCATGTCGGGGTCCGACCTAATCCGCCTGGCAGAACGACTACAGGAACGCGGCGTCATCCGGCCGCCTGAAGAGGGTGCGCCGACTGAGGATGTCGCGCAGGTGCGCACGATCGAGGTGGATTACTGATGGGCGTCGCACCAGACAGGCCGTATCCCGACAATGCGTACGGCAAGCGCGGCACGATGCGCGGCTTCCAGGACATTGACGAGGCCGAGGCCAAGCGCCGGATGCGAAAGCCGATCGACGACGCGAACAACACCGCACACGGCAAGTTGTTCGGTGGATTGTTCTCTGGTTTCAGTGGATTCGGTTCACTTCTAGAAAACCTCGCAACAGCGTTCTTCGGAAGCGGGCCATTCGATCCGTCGTCGGCGCTTGGCCGGATCAGCGACAAGTCGATGGCCGACGCCGCAAAGATCGTCGACATGCAGAACCGAACCCAGATACTGGAGGGCATCATCGGGTACGGCTCGTGGGTAGCATCTCAGAATCTGTTTTTGTCGATCGACCAAAACAACGCCGGCGCGCGGACGATGTCGTTCGATCGTCAAGTCGGACCGAGCGTCGGCGTCACTCTGGTACCCGATTCGGCGTTGGCAGGCAAGAAAGTTCAACGTCTCGACTCACAAGGCCTGTGGCAAGTATTGGCACAGACCCGTTCACGGAGAACGATCTACTCCGGGACGGCGAAGGTGTACATGGACATCGTCGTCAAGGACCCCAGCGGGAACGAGCACTACCGGAGATCGATGGATCAGTCCGCGATCTCCAGTGAGGGCGGCGACGGCGAGATCACGTTGACAAACAACGTGTTTTTCACCGTGCCGGGGCCTGGTTACACCGTCCGGGTGGACCTGTTCTCCGGACAGTGGCGCTGGTTCTACGGCGGCTCCCAGTGGTCCGGACTGAGCATTCTCAAACACTCGTCAGAGGTGCAAAACCCAGGGACGGTCGACCCAGGTACCCCACCCGTCGCAGGCTAGCGCCGACCCAAAAATAGGAGTAATCATGACCTTTCGAACCGCATACGGCAACACTCGCTCCGAGAACGGTTGGCGCATGTGCAACCGCGACGCCTGCGAACGCATCCTCATTCCCGGCGCCGACAATCAATTCCTCGCCGCGATGATCGTCCGCTCCGGACCATCCGAAATCGTCCTCCGCGCATGGGCGATCTGGTACCACCGCAACGTCGAACGGCTCGACCTGTTCAAATCCGGCGTCGGCGACGACTGGGGGTGGTCCGCCGTCAACGACGTCGCGAACTCGAACCACCTCTCCGGCACAGCACTCGACTTCAACGCCGTGCAGTACCCGTGGGGTCAACGCACGATGCCCACCAGCCGCAAACAGAAGATCCGCGAAGGCTTGAACCTGTTCGAGAACAACATCTTCTGGGGCGCCGACTGGTCCCGCGCCGACGAGATGCACTACCAACTCAACGGAGGAACAGCCTCCGGCGACGGCGCATCCGCGAAACTGGTTGCGTTCGCGCAGCGCCTCGAAGGCGGCTATCTCGGTCTTCTCGCTGGCACGACGGTCCCGCCGATCATCCCGAAGCCCGTGGCACGTCCAACGTTGCGCCGCGGCACCACCGGCGGCGACGTGACTTATCTCCAGAGCCTGCTCAATCGCATGTTCGCGAGCTACTCCAAACTCGCGGTCGACGGAGACTTCGGAGCCGCCACCGAATCGGTCGTGCGCGAGGTTCAGCGGCGATCCGGGCTCGCAGTCGACGGCATCGTCGGCCCGGACACCTGGCGAGCGGTGGGGGTCAAATGATCGCCCTCTCGATCGCTGCAGTCACCGTCGGCGGTGCGGGAGTAATCCTCTGGGCCGCTTGGCGATGGGCGCGCGGCTACGACTCCATCACTCAATCTGACCGCTACGAACGAAGGAATTACTGACATGAGTATTTTCACCACATCCAAATTTTGGGCAGACTCCGCCGAGCGTGCGGTCAAGACCGCCGCACAGTCCGCGCTCGGCGTCCTCGGCGCCGGTGCACTCGGTGTCCTTGAAGTCGACTGGGCCAACGTCGGCTCCGTCGCCGCACTTGCCACCGTCGTCTCACTGCTGACATCCATCGCATCTGGCAGTAAGGGCGACCCCAACTCTGCCAGCCTTGTCGACTGACCCACTGACCCAGTTAGGGGGCCAGTGATGGTCCGTCGAATTGCACTGGCCTCGCTGGGTATCTCCTCGATCGTGCGGGGGTCGTCGTATGTTGGCCCCCGCTCGCCCGAGTTCACGCCCGCACAGCTCGCGTTTCTCGATCAAGTAATCCCGCTGTCCTGGTATGCAATCGGCTGGATGGCCACCGGATCAATCGCACTCGTCGCACTGGTGTGTCGACGACTTCAACCCATCGGCTTCGGATTCGCAATCGGCTTCAATTTCCTTTGGGCGCTCAGCTATTCTGCGGCTTGGATATGGCTCCATGTCCCCCGCGCCTACGTTTCGGCGGCCAGCTACTTCGTGATCGCCGCCCTCGCGTTGTGTGTCGCAGCCATGGCCGAGCGGCAGCACCCACCCGACTTTCCGCAGGGGGTGACATGTCGCCGATGACCATGACCCTCGGCGGCATCGTGGGCGTCATCCTCGCGGGAATCTTCGGCTACCTCGGCGCTCGACTCGCACGAGCGTCGTCACGAGAATCGAACACCACCGACAACTGGTCGGAAATGTTCAAAGCCAACGAGGCGCAACTCGCACGTATGGACACGCGAATCACTCAGCAGGACGAGCGGATCAACCGTCTCGAATCAATGCTCCGTGACGAACAGAAGCGTTTCCGGTTGGCCATCATGTTCATCCGAGACCTGTTGCGCTGGATAGAACATCACGTGCCGGGTCAACAGCCGCCCGCCGTTCCCGACTCACTGAAAGAGGAGGTGTGACCGATGGTCGCACTCAAGATCAACCTCGCCGACATCGGCGGGCGGCCAGTCTCGTCGACGCGCGCTGTGTTTCTCTCGGCACCAGCGCATCGTCCGTCCGTGTCGGTTGACGGTCGCGTCATCACAACGACTCCGTACCCCGTCGACGTCGTGGCCGGACTCGCAACAGTCACCGTCGAACCCGGTGAACTCGTCGTCGAGATCCGCGGCGGGCTGGCCGATTCCAGACCCAAGCGCATATCGGTTCCGAGCGGCGTCGAGGAGGTGACACTGCAGGATCTCCTCGAATCGGCATACGTGTACGAACCGCCGGTCGTCTCCCTCGTCAAGCAGTACCTCGACGACACCAAAGCCGCACGCGACACCGCCGTCACAGCCGCCGAGAGCGTCGGGAATATTGCCGACGACGTCGCACAGATCGCCGAAGACCGGGCGGCGGCCGAGTTGGCGCGCGACGAAGCGCGGGACTCAGCCGAAGATGCAAGCGAATCTCGCGGCCTCGCGGCAGTTGCTGCCGTATCGGCGGGCGATTCGTCAACGCTGGCCGGTCAGCATGAAACCGCCGCCGCTGGCCACGCGAGCAACGCGTCGAGCAGCGCTTTGGCAGCCGATCAATCCGAATCAGCTGCCGCGCAACACAAGGTCAATGCCGAGACTGCCGCTGATCTAGCAGTCCAGACCGCCGCGGGCATCCAGGATGTTGCCGCTGACGCCGCGCAGGTCACAGCAGACCGACAAGCAGTCGAGTCGGCGGCCTCCTCGGTTGCGGCCGATCGACAAACAGTCACCGACGCACGCGGCGTAGTGGTCACAGCGAAGGACGACGTCGAACAGGTTAACCTCGATGTCCATCAGACGAAGACCAGCATCGAGAACACGGCCAACCTCGTCGACCAAACTCTCGAGCAATACGGCGCCCAGTTTGTCTCCGAACGCGAACTGTCACAAAAGGCCGTGACGGACGCGACGACGCAAGCTCAGCGCGCAGAAAACGCAGCCGAAGGCATCATCGCAGGCTCCGTGCTCGACAATGCGGTTACGACACCGAAGCTCGCCGACGAGGCGGTCACAAAGGCAAAGACCTCGCCCGGCGTGCAGACCTCGCTCGGCAAAGCGGACACGTCGGTGCAGGAAGGCGACTCGCGGTTGACCAACGCCCGCCCTCCGACCGCCCACTCCCACGCCGTCGCAGATGTCACCGGTCTACAAGGCGCACTCGACGGCAAAGCGCCGACAACGCACACGCACACTGAAGGTCAAGTCACCGGACTGACGGCGAAACTCTCCACGAAGGCAGATCTCGACGGCGCGGGCAAGATCCTCGCCGCACAGATCCCAGCCGTCGCCCTGACCGACTTCCTTGGCGCGGTCGGAAGTCAGGCCGCGATGCTCGCCCTCGTAGGGGAACGTGGCGACTGGTGCACTCGCACGGATCGCGGCACCGACTGGCAACTCATCGCCGAGCCGTCGTCCACGCTGGCCAACTGGCGCGAAAAGACCTACCCCGCTTCCCCGGTCTCGTCGGTGAATGGCCGGACGGGAGCGGTCGACACGTCCTCGGCCGACATCACCGATGCCACCACCGTGGGCCGCAACGTCATCAAAGCCGCCAACGCTGCGGCCGTCCGTACGGCAATTGGCGTCGATGCACCCACCGATACACGAACCCCGGCACCGAATTCCGTGACCGTCGCGACGATGGCTTCGGCCGCGAAGCAAGACACTCTCCGATTCGGACTCTGGTCGGACACCCGCAAGGTCGGAATCGGCGACGGATTCGCACCCGATGGCTGGGAGTTCACATACCCGGTCACCGTGACCGGGTTCAAGGTGCAGCTCGGCACGGCCGACGCATCGGGTGCTTCGACTGTGATTCAGATGCAGAAGAACGCGGTCGACGTCGCCAGCGCGAGCGTCAGCATTGTGGCCGGAGCGCGCACAGGTTCTGCGACAGGAACATTCGCGTTCGCGGCCGGAGACGTCCTGACGTTCAGTCAGACCGCTGCTGGAACGACGCCAGGTAAGCGAGCGTCGATCATCTTGTCGATGACGAGGACCTGACATGTCGATGTATTGGTTCAACGCCGGTTCGGTTGACCTGCGTCCCCGAATAACCGACTACGTCGACACTTTCAACACCACGACATCGACGGCCAATCTCGCGATTCAACTTCCGTCGGGCTCCGTCGGCGACCTTTTGTTGGTGGCTGTGGTCTGGCAGTCATGGAACCCCCCTGCTCCGCCTGCTGGGTGGACTGTCGCCGCCAACGGCGCTGTTGCTGCGATGAATAGACCGGAGCTGATCATCTACCAGAAGATTCGCGACGGTTCGGAAGCTGCTACCTTCGCCTTCGGCAATCTCACTACCGTATCGTCCATCGCTGCAAGAGCTTTCAATATCACGAATGCGGGACTGGTCTCGAACAACTCCAACATTGTGTCCACCGTCTCTGGACCGTCGAGTGCCGTCGTACCGCAAATTGGAAACACAGTGCCGGATTCCCTGATGGTGCGATTCATCGGCGCAAGGCAAACATCAGCATCCCCGACGCTCTCGCTCACGTGGTCAGCAGGGTGGGAAGGAATGCCAGAAGTTCGGTCGGCAACGTCTATGTGGTCGACTCTGGGCGTCGCAACCAAGTCGCTGCCGTCGGTTGCAAGTGAGCCGGACCTGACCGTGCCCGGAAACATGTCCTTCACGCATTCCAGCATTTCGCTACAAGTCCCACCGAAACTCGCGACGAGCAGTCTCGGCACAGTGATGAAGCGGGCAAAGCTGGCTGCACAGCAGGAGATCCCCAAGAGCACTCCGACAGACCTCGCTGGTTGGGCGCCAGAGAACGCCCCGAACAATGGGGCATTCTCGTCAGGTGGCCTCGTCGTTGTCGGCGACGGAAAAGCTCTCATCGAAGGCCGCGTCAGTCGAAATTGGTGGGGAGGAACTCAGCTGATCGAGGTAACTCTCAACGGATTCACCTTCTCCACATTTGCTGGTGGTGGAGCCGAACAGTCGATCACACCGGTAACCGTGGACCTCCGAGACGGGCAAGTCCTTGGATACAGGATCACGAACTCGGCAAGCCCCGGTGGAGATCTGCAATACAACACCAACACGTACATTCAGTACACGCCGGTAGCTTGATCAAGCAACACGACAAAGCCCCCAACCTCACCGTATTTAGCGGCCGAGGTTGGGGGCTTTCTGTCATTTCTGGGTGGCCCACCAGGTGAAGGGAAATCGGTTCCCCGCGCTGGTGGGGCCGTGCGTGCCTAAGCCGACGAAGGAAGGCGCGCATGTCGAATAGCTCCCCAGTCTCGACACGCAGTTCTCGGTAGCCCGCCCGATCGCTCGTCAGTAGCAACCAGGCGGGCCGTGTGCGCCCAAATCCGACTAAAGAAAAGACGCACAGTCCATGGGTGGCCCGCTCGAACTAAATCGGGGGGACTCGTCGAGCGGGCCGGTACGCGTCGCGGGGGGCAACGCGCACCGGGCGATGCTACTGCGCGCCGCGAGCGAATGCATATTGGCGGGGCCGAGTTGGTCGTGTGACTAACGGCGAAATCTGGCGCTCAAGTCGATCACATTCGAGTGATCGGTGACTGTGTCGTCGTCTTGCGCTGCTGTCGGTCTGGGTATCCACTCAATGAGGTCCATTCGCGAGTAACCAAGCTCCGCTGAGGCCGCTCGGTAGGGGTCCTCGCCGAATCGTGCAGTCGCCAGGTGCCAAAGCAATGCGGGCTGCTCAATGCCTACGCCTACGGGCTCGTGAGACCGCCATCCCTTCTTGCTTATCTGGCGCATCAAAGATGACTTCCTGTCGGCATCAACGACCCCGAGATCCCCCGCTCGCATGATCAATGCTTGAACCGAAAGCCCCCACTCTGCCTTGAGTCTCAAGTATCCGGTCAGCGATAAGCTTTCCGACATCGACTCAGTGGCAGCGTGACGCGGGAATAGCAGCGCTCCAGCCAACTTGAACGCTTCCTGTTCGCGTTGCTTGGGAGCGATCGAACGCTTTGAGTGGAGTATTCGATGGGAGAGTTCGTGCGCTACTGTCATGCGTTGGCGATCGCCAGGTTCCCCCGACTGGTAGGTGATGGACCCGAATTCATCGCTGCTCGTATATGACAGACCGGAATGATCGGAATCGGCCCCATCAATTGGCGCGATCGGCGAAATTGGGTATCCCGCACGCTCGCAGCAGCGAATCATGTTCCGGATTGGCTCGTTGGGTCCAATACCAAAGCTTCGACGAACGTCTGTAGCGATATCCTCGATATCTTCGGGTGAAACAGAACCTTCCACTGGCGAAATCTTCACGGGCGCCTGGAAATTGGCGGCCAAAACTCGTGCGACGTGTCGAGCTTCTTTGAACTTTCTCGTAAAAGTTCTAGTGGCAGTGATGCGCGCACGCGAGCGCTTTCGGTAGTGGAGTTCGTCATCGGACAGTTCCTCGGGCGCAATGACGAAAAACAACTCCGGAGTGCCAGTTGCAGCAGCGATCGCCTGAACCTGATCCAAACTGACTGCTCTTGAAGATGTTTCGATTGAACTAACCATGGCTTGTGACAGGCCTGTAATCCGCGAGAACTCGGATTGCGTCCATCCGCGAAGTTCTCGCAGAGCCCTCACTCGGGCACTGAAATGTGTGGGATCGATCTGCATATCAGTCTTGGTCAGTTCCGGTGTTAAATCCGAAGTCGGTACCGAATAGAGCGGCATAGCTGTTTTGGTTCTCGACCTCAAACTTCTTCTTGGTGAATAGTTCTGCGCTGCTTGGCAGCTTTACCGAGTAGGTACGAGACAGGTGGCGGTGCGGTCGGATAATCCTCGCCTCGAATGTCCCCTTGGCCGAATTCTCGACGTAGGTAAGGACTAGCTTGTGGTAGCACTTTTCCTCAAGGTCGACGACGTCAAAATCCGTGTTCTGGTAGTAGGTCCTGCGACTGTCGGAACGGGCCTCTGGAAGTGTTCCGTCGGCAGCAATTCGTTGCACTCGAATTTGAACACGCCGTCCCTCGTCATGGAGAAGCAAGGCGCCGCGATGCTTAATCCGTTCATTCTTGTCCAAGCTCCAGCCGAACGGCATGTCCTGACTGAGGTGGTCGCCGAGACTTGCTCGGAACAGGTCAGCTCGTAACCACTGACGGTCGGGAGACCCAAAGAGGGAAACCCGCCGCGTCATGTCGTGCCAAGCAGACTGTAGCGAGTCGTGAACGATGGGAGCTATCGGCTGCAATTCAGTCTGCAACTGCTCCAGATGCGCATTCATGCCGGAATAATATCACACACGGTGATAATATCACCGCACAAATTACCATCTAGGTGACCCGAACAGGCAAACGTGGAACGGCTTCACGAACAGTTGCGGGGTCGAGCTGGTCTTCCCTTACCCTCCCGGCCCCGCGCGACAGACTGTAGGCGACGGCACCGACAGGTGGAGGAAGGATGCTCGAGCTGCTAGTTCGGGAGCCCGGCTTGAGTGAGTCGATACTGCGCCTCTTCGGGGAGCATCTTCAATGTCCTGAGTGCGCCCGTGCAGTCGTTCATATCCTCGACCGTCTCTTGCCCAGCCAAGCCCTTCAGGCATTTTCCGCCCAGGAGGGCGGACGCCGCTCGCGCCTCATCAATTGCTTCCACAACCGGCGTCCACTCGGGAGTTTTTGCGATACCAACCCTGACGCTATCGACTACCTGATCGCCGCGACTTGTTGCGACTATGCACTCTCTGGTGCCCATTGTTTCGCAAGCCTCGTACTCGCCGGCAGCCTTCTGCAATTTGGCCATGATCAACTCACGATCCCAAACGATCGGAGCTGCAGAGTTCGCAGGCATCGACGTCGAAGCCGTAGAGGTGACTGGCGCTAAGGCATCCGGAGCGGCGCCACTCTCACCCGAACTACACCCCGTCAATATCAATCCAGCAACGGCAAATACCCCCACGAATGTCTTCTTCATGGGGGTATCAAACCAGAGGTGGCGCTCATAACATCGCACTCGGTCGGTTCAAACTCCACTGCGACCCCGGCGAGCGGACGTCCGGTCCCGACATGGTCCCGACTCCGCGTTGCAAACGCTGAAAAACACGAGAACATCGCAAACCGTGAAACAACGTCAGACCAGCAGCAATGCCAAACTGCGACAACCACTTCGAGAGACGTGAAGATTCTCGACATCTTCGAGGGCACCCAGCAGATCCAGCAGCTGATCGTCGCA
>NZ_JAJNCL010000023.1 GCF_021025955.1 Rhodococcus qingshengii
GCGCCGATGGTACTGCACTCGACAGGGTGTGGGAGAGTAGGACACCGCCGAACACCCGTTAACCGAAAGGGGACCCAACATACTGGGTCCCCTTTCGTGCGTTGTATGAAAGGAATGACTGTGTCGGAGAATGGCGACGAGCGTCGGTCCTTCCGTGGGGGAGGAGCGCCTCGATCAGGTGGCCCCCGTCGTGACAACGACGGGCGTGGATCACGCAGCGCTGCAGGCGGAGACCGCCGCGGTGGTGCCGGAGACAACAACCGTGGCGGGGCTGGAAACAGCAATCGCGGCGGCGGATTCAGTGGCGGACAGCGCCGCGGCGGCGAGGGTGGGTTCACCCCTCGTGGGCGCGACGGCGACCGCAACCGTCAGCAAGCTCGACCTGACGAACCAGATTTGCCCGACAACGTAGAGCCGACCGAGTTGGATCCGGCTGTTCGTCGGGATCTGCTCAGCCTCGACAAGGACAACGCCAACACAGTTGCGCGTCACCTCGTCATGGCGGGCAAGCTCGTCGACGAAGACCCGGAACTTGCACTGCTCCACGCTCGCGCTGCTCGTCAGCGTGCCGGCCGTATTGCCGTCGTTCGTGAGGCTGCCGGGATCACTGCCTACCACGCGGGTGAATGGGCCGAAGCTCTCTCCGAGCTCCGTGCTGCCCGTCGAATGGCTGGTGGACCTGGTCTGATCGCTGTGATGGCCGACTGCGAACGCGGTTTGGGTCGACCCGAACGCGCAATCGAACTGGGTCGCAGCGACGAGGCTGCGCTGCTCTCGGGCGACGAGGCTTCGGAGTTGCGGATCGTCGTCGCCGGTGCTCGGATGGATCTCGGTCAGTTCGATCAGGCAGTTGTCACACTGCAGACCAAGGATCTTGATGCAGCGCGTACCGGTGAAGCTGCGGCTCGCCTGTTCTACGCGTACGCCGATGCCCTCGTTGCAGCCGGTCGTATCGAAGACGGACTGAAGTGGTTCCTCAACGCTGCAGCTGCAGACCTCGAGGGTGACACGGATGCTGAAGAACGGGTGGCCGAGTTGACCGGAGAAGATCAGTGACCGTGCTTCGTACCCAGTACGACGTACTTTTGCTCGATCTCGACGGCACGCTGTACGCCGGAGCTCATGCGATTCCGGGTACCCAGGCTGCTCTCGGTCAGGGCACGCAGGCTTTGTACTACGTGACCAACAACGCCAGTCGCTCACCTTCGGCCGTGTCGGCGCACCTGACCGAACTCGGTTTCGATTCCGAAGACGATCGTGTGGTCACCAGTTCCCAGACTGCCGTGCGTCTGTTGGCGGAGCGTCTCGAACCCAGTGCCGCTGTTCTGGTCGTCGGCACTGACGCGCTTGCGGACGAGGTGACGCGCGTCGGATTGCTGCCGGTTCGTGAGTTCGCGGATTCCCCCGTTGCTGTCGTTCAAGGACATTCGACGGAGACCAACTGGTCGATCCTTGCCGAAGCATGCCTGGCGATCAGGGGCGGCGCGCTGTGGGTGGCTGCGAACCTGGACACCACACTGCCGTCGGAACGGGGTTTGGTTCTCGGCAACGGCTCGATGGTGGCGGCTCTGCGCGCTGCGACAAGGCAGGAGCCCCTGGTCGCAGGTAAGCCTGCTGCACCTCTGATGGAGGATGCACTAGCTCGCAGCGGGTGTTCGCGTCCTCTGGTGGTCGGCGATCGTTTGGACACCGACATCGAAGGCGCACATGCTGTTTCGATCGACTCGCTGTTGGTTCTCACCGGTGTGAGCACGCCGGGTGACGTACTGCGGGCTCCGATTCAGCAGCGTCCCACCTACATTGCAGCAACTCTGGATTCGCTCAATCAGCCGGCCGCCGAATCGCTGGTCGGTGCGGACTCCAAGTGGTCCGTCTCGGTGAACGGGTCGGCACTGGTAGTCGACGGCCCGGTTGTCGGGGACGAGATGTCACTTCTACGTGCGGTTGCGCCTGTCGCATGGGCTAATCCGTCGTTCCAGACCTTGGAAGCGTCTGATGCCGGCGTAGCGGATCTGTTTGCATCCTGGCTTGTTTGATTCCTCGCAAATGTGTTCGACTCGCGGGGGTGTGGGTGTATGCGTAACCGAGGGTCATGCACTAACGTTGTGCCCGATGAGCACGCCGACACCGCACCCCGGAAACACGAGTAACGGACCTCCGTTGCCCGGGCCACGCCCTACCGTCGATCCGGAACGCATACGTTCTGACGTCGACGGTTTGCTGGCGCGCCTCGGCGGCATCGAACACGATCCGAACGATCAGCACGGAGCAGGTGTGATCCCGCAGAAGGCACATATTTTGGAACAGGCACACGAGGTGCTCGTCCAGGCACTCGCCTCTGTGGATAGGGCTTGACGTGGCACGTAGAGCACGGGTGGACGCCGAACTGGTCCGTCGCGGACTCGCACGGTCGCGAGATCATGCGCAAGAACTGATTTCCGCCGGCCGAGTTCTCATCTCGGGAGCGGTTGCTACCAAGCCTGCGACGGCGATCGAAGCCGGTACTCCGCTTCGGGTCGTCGAGGTGGAGCAGGAAGTCTCATGGGCTTCGCGAGGGGCGCACAAATTGATCGGCGCCCTAGACGCTTTCGGGTCCGAAGGATTGACGGTCGAAGACCGACGCTGCCTTGACGCCGGCGCATCCACCGGTGGGTTCACCGATGTTCTGCTGACGCGTGGTGCGAAGGAAGTTGTCGCCGTCGACGTCGGTTACGGCCAATTGGTCTGGCGCTTGCAGTCCGATGACCGCGTGCACGTCATCGACCGAACCAATGTTCGTGCAATTGATGCGGAGACCATCGGCGGAACCGTCGACCTGGTTGTGGCGGATCTGTCGTTTATATCTCTCAAACTCGTACTCGGGGCGTTTGTCGCCTGTACTGCTGACGGTGCGGACCTGGTTCCGATGGTCAAGCCTCAGTTCGAGGTCGGCAAGGACCGCGTCGGTGCCGGTGGCGTCGTACGAGATCCGGAATTGCGAATCTCCGCTGTGCTCGACGTGTCGGAGGCTGCTGCAAAGGTAGGCCTGCGGACGTTAGGTGTTGTGGCCAGCCCATTGCCCGGTCCGTCGGGAAATGTCGAGTATTTCCTGTGGCTTCGAAAGACAGGTACGCCCGGTGATCACGAGCCGGACACCGAGGGAATTCCTTCGGTGGAGGACATGATTCGCAAGGCTGTAGAGGAAGGGCCCCAGTGAACGCGGTCACGAACGGCGAGTCGCGCGAGATCCTTCTTGTCGCACACCCTGGTCGACGTGACATCACGGAAACCGCCAAGCGAGTCGGGAAGATTTTCGAACGCGCGGGAATCGGGCTGCGAGTCCTGGTCGACGAAGCAGACAGTTCGCGCATCGAAGCAATGACGGAACCCGCGGGATTCTCTGCGCCGGGTCTCGACGTCACGGTTGTTCATCCAGGCCCCGATGCTGCCGTCGGATGCGAGTTGGTTCTGGTTCTCGGTGGTGACGGCACATTTCTGCGCGCCGCCGAACTCGCTCAAGAAGCGTCCATTCCGGTACTGGGCATCAACCTCGGACGGATCGGATTTCTGGCAGAGACCGAGGCGGAGCATCTCGACGAGGCTCTCGCACAGGTAGTTCGCAAGGAATATCGCGTCGAGTCCCGTATGACACTCGACGTCGTGATTCGGGTGGACGACGAGATCATCGATCGCGGGTGGGCGCTCAACGAGGCCAGTATCGAGAATCGTTCGCGTCTGGGAGTTCTCGAAGTTGTCCTCGAGGTCGACGGCAGACCGGTATCTGCCTTCGGTTGCGACGGTGTTCTCGTGTCCACTCCCACAGGCTCGACCGCTTATGCCTTTTCCGCAGGCGGCCCCGTCGTGTGGCCAGAACTCGAAGCATTGCTCGTCGTACCCAGCAACGCGCACGCGCTGTTCGCGCGGCCGTTGGTCACCAGCCCGAATTCGATCATCGCGGTGGAGACCGTCGCCGGTAGCCATGACGGCCTGGTCTTCTGCGACGGTCGTCGTACGTTGGAACTGCCTGCCGGCGCTCGCGTCGAGATCGTTCGCGGCGCCACTCCCGTCAAGTGGGTCCGGTTGGACTCTGCGCCCTTCGCTGATCGGATGGTTCGCAAGTTCGAGCTTCCGGTTACCGGATGGCGAGGAAGGAAGCCTTAATCGTGCTCGCAGAGATCCGTATCGACAGTCTTGGTGTGATCTCCGAGGCCAGCGCCCAGTTTCACGAGGGCCTGACCGTCCTGACCGGTGAAACCGGCGCAGGTAAAACGATGGTCGTCACCAGTTTGCACCTCCTCAGCGGAGCGCGAGCCGATGCCGGTCGAGTGCGGTTGGGTGCGTCGCGAGCCGTCGTCGAAGGACGATTCATCGCCGACGACGTCTCCCCGGCCACTGAGCGTGAGATCGTCCGAATCCTGGAATCGTCCGGCGCCGAGCGCGATGAGGACGGGACCATCATCGCCGTCCGCACAGTCGGCAGCGACGGCCGCTCGCGCGCCCATCTCGGCGGTCGAAGCGTGCCGGCGGGAGTTCTCTCCGAATTCACGGATCCACTTCTGACGGTTCACGGACAGAACGATCAGCTGCGTTTGCTTCGTCCCGACCAGCAACGCAATGCGCTGGACCGCTTCGGGGACAAAGCAATCGGAACGCTGCTGACGAGGTACCGCAAACACCGTCGTGAATGGCTTGATGCTCGTTCGGAGTTGATCGAACGCACGTCGAAGGCTCGTGAACTGGCGCAAGAAGCAGATCAGTTGACCTTCGCGCTCAACGAAATCGACGGCGTGGCACCCGAGCCAGGCGAGGACACGGCGATCGTTGCCGAAGTTCGTCGACTCAGTGAACTCGATTCGCTCCGCTCGGCTGCGGAAGAGGCGCACGCTGCGCTCGCCGGTAGTGACGACATGGCCAGCGGCGACGTCGGGGTCATGCCGGCGCTCGACCTGATGTCCGAAGCGCGGGCGCGTATCGAGTCGGTCACCGACGCAGATCTGGACGGCCTCGGTTCCCGGTTGGCCGACGCTATTGCCGTCGTCACCGATGTTGCTGGTGACCTGAACACCTATCTGTCCGGGCTGCCCGCAGACCCGGGTGCTCTGGACTCGCTTCTGTCGCGGCAGTCCGAACTCAAGACTCTGACTCGCAAGTACGCCGCCGATGTCAACGGTGTTCTCGAATGGGCGGATACCGCTCGCGCTCGTCTGTCCAAACTCGACGTGTCCTCGGATGCGTTGTCGCTGTTGTCCAAGCAGGTCGAGGAAACGGCTGGACTGACCGCGGAGGCAGCTACCAAGCTGAGCGCCGCCAGAGTCAAGGCGGCGGCAAAGCTCGCAAAGGCTGTCAGCGCGGAACTCGCCGGTCTGGCGATGGGACGTGCGGGCCTTGAGGTGACGGTTCGTTCGCAGCCCGCGGGCCCGCAGGATTCGGCGCCGCTCAGTGTCGGGGGAGTAGACCTGCATGCCGGATCTGCCGGCGTCGACGAGGTGGAATTTCGTCTGTCCGCGCACAGTGGGGCGCCCTCGTTGCCCATCAGTAAGAGCGCTTCCGGCGGCGAGCTTTCGCGCGTCATGCTTGCGCTCGAGGTTGTTCTCGCTGGTAGCGACACCGGCGCGACGATGGTTTTCGACGAGGTGGACGCTGGGGTCGGTGGCCGTGCCGCCGTCGAGATCGGCCGCCGATTGGCGAAACTCGCTCGGACGCATCAGGTTATCGTCGTCACTCACCTTCCACAGGTCGCTGCGTTTGCCGACACCCACCTCGTGGTGGACAAGGTGGACGACAAGGGCGGAGTGGTCAGCAGTGGTGTGCGGACTTTGTCGGATTCTGATCGTGTGGTCGAGTTGGCCCGTATGTTGGCAGGATTGGACGACACCGAGACCGGGCGTGCACACGCCGAAGAACTGCTCGAGATCGCGAATGCGGCCCGCGTCACAGATTGAAGGTTCTGTGGTGTTGGTGTGACTGATGTGGTAGTTGTCGGCGCGCCTCCACCGGTCAAGGCGGTTTCAGGTTCATCATCGAAGCCATGAAGATGCCCGGATTGCTCTCACGTAACACCGAATCCTTGCCTGGGATCAGTGGCATCGCCAGGGCCGATCGGAACACGGCGAAGCTTTTACGCCGTGTCGGTCCTGGAGACATCGTGATCCTCGACGAAGTCGACATCGATCGCCGGACCGCCGATGCTCTGGTGAAAGCCGGAGTCATGGCCGTGGTCAACGCGTCACCGTCGATTTCGGGGCGGTACCCCAACCTCGGACCGGAAGTGATCGTCGCCAACGACATCATTCTGGTCGATGCCGTTGACGGTGACGTCTTCAAGAACGTCAAGGACGGCAGCAAGATCCGCCTGCACGAGGGCGAGATCTTCAACGGCGAGAAGAGCCTCGTCAAGGGTGAAGAGCAGACCGAGGCCGAGATCTCCGATCGGATGATCGAGGCCAAGACCGGCCTGGTCGATCACCTGGAAGCGTTCTCGGGTAACACCATCGAGTTCATCCGTACCGAAAGCCCTTTGCTGATTGACGGAATCGGTGTTCCGGACATCGACATCGACTTGAAGGATCGCCACGTCGTGGTCGTCTCCGACGGACCCGAACACGAAGCCGATCTGAAGAACCTCAAGCCCTTCATCAAGGAGTACTCGCCGATCCTGATCGGTGTCGGCGCAGGTGCGGACGTGTTGAGCAAGGCCGGATACCGCCCCGATCTGATCGTGGGCGACCCCGAGGAGATCACCAGTTCCACGCTCAAGTCCGGCGCGGAAGTAGTTCTGCCGGCAGACCAGGACGGTCATGCGGCGGGGCTTTCCCGAATCCAGGATCTCGGTATCGGGGCGATGACGTTCCCGGCGACCTGCTCACCGACCGACCTTGCTTTGCTCCTTGCCGATCATCACGGGGCTTCGCTGATCGTGACGGTCGGCAACGTGGTGTCCTTGGACGAATTCTTCGACCGTGGGCGTCGTGAAAGCAATCCGTCGGCATTCATGACGCGGCTCAAGGTTGGGCCGAAACTGGTCGACGCCAAGGCCGTCGCAACGCTGTATCGAAGTCGAGTGTCCGGCGGCGCGATCGCGCTCCTGGTGCTTGCCGCCCTGGTGGCAGTGATCGTCGCCCTGGTCGTGTCCAATGCCGGTAGTGAAGTTCTCGACTGGGCAGTCGCAACGTGGAACAGCTTCGCGCTGTGGGTTCAGGGGCTCTTCAAGTGATTTCGATGCGTCAACATGCAATTTCCATAGCGGCAATCTTCCTGGCACTCGCGATCGGCGTGGTGCTGGGTTCCGGAATGCTGTCCAGTGGATTGCTTTCGGGTCTGCGTGACGACAAGGCGGACCTGCAGAACGAGATCGAAGACCTCAATCAACAGTCCAATCAGCTTCAGCAGCAACTCAATTCCGCGGACGGCTTCGATGCCGCTGTCGGCGGTCGCGTCGTGCGCGACAGTCTCGCTGGTCGCACCGTCATCGTCATCACGGCACCGGACGCGGATCCCAGTGATCTCGACGGTGTCAACCGACTCGTCACTGCCGCCGGCGGTGCCGTGACCGGACGCGTCTCGCTCACCGATTCGTTTGTCGACGCCACGGGCGGTGACCGCTTGCGAACCGTCGTCACCAATGTCATCCCTGCGGGCATCACCCTCAAGACCGGTGCGGTCGATCAGGGCAGTCTCGCGGGTGATCTGCTCGGTTCGGTTCTGCTTCTCAACGGGCAGAGCAGCGAACCGCAGAGCACTACGGACGAGATGAATCTCGCGCTCGACTCGCTGCGCAGCGCCGGCTTCATCAGCTACGACGACGGCGCGGTCAAGCCGGCTCAGCTCGCTGTCGTTCTCACCGGCGACAACAAGAGCGAATCCGACGCGGCCTCGGGTAACCGCGGCGCCGTGATCGCCCGGTTTGCGGGTGCTCTCGACGGACGCGGCGCAGGAACGATTCTCGCGGGCCGCCCTGGCTCAGCCGAGGGCAGTGGTCCAGTTGCCGTCGCCCGTGCGGATGCGGCGCTCTCAGCGGGCTTGACGACCATCGACAACATCGATCGGGAGTCGGGCAAGATCACGACGCCGTTGGCACTGCAGGAACAGCTGAACGGCGGCGCCGGCCGCTACGGCACGGGACCGGGAGCCGCGGCGGTCACCGTCGGGGCACCCACCAACTGAACACCTCGGTATTGATACGCCGGTCACATCGGGGGCGGAAAGTCGGCGCGTTGTAGGCACCGACCCCCGATAGGTGTTACCGTGAAATCCCGTGGGTCGGCAGGCCCCAGCATGCTTCATCAGACCAAGCCCTGCACAGTCGTCACGGGAGCCCCTTTGCCACAGTCACGCACTAATACGCGTACCGCCACCAAGCACATCTTCGTCAGCGGAGGTGTAGCTTCCTCGCTCGGCAAAGGTTTGACCGCCTCGAGCCTGGGACAGTTGTTGACCGCGCGGGGAATGCGCGTGACCATGCAGAAGCTCGATCCCTATCTCAATGTGGATCCGGGCACCATGAACCCCTTCCAGCACGGCGAGGTCTTCGTCACCGAAGACGGTGCCGAGACCGACCTCGACGTCGGGCACTACGAGCGGTTCCTCGACCGTGACCTCTCCGGCCAGGCGAACGTCACCACCGGCCAGGTGTACTCGACGGTCATCGCCAAGGAACGCCGCGGCGAGTACCTCGGTGACACCGTTCAGGTCATCCCGCACATCACCGACGAGATCAAGCGTCGCATCCTCGAGATGAGCGGTCCGGATCTGCAGGGACACCGCCCGGACGTCGTCATCACCGAAATCGGTGGAACCGTCGGCGACATCGAATCGCAGCCCTTCCTCGAAGCCGCCCGCCAGGTCCGCCACGACGTCGGCCGCGACAACGTCTTCTTCCTGCATGTCTCCCTCGTGCCGTACCTCGGCCCCTCCGGAGAACTCAAGACCAAGCCCACGCAGCACTCGGTTGCGTCGTTGCGCAGCATCGGCATTCAGCCCGACGCGCTGATCCTTCGTTGCGATCGTGACGTTCCACAGGGCCTCAAGAACAAGATCGCACTGATGTGCGACGTGGACGTCGACGCCTGCATCTCGACGCCCGACGCTCCCTCGATCTACGACATCCCGAAGGTTCTGCACCGTGAGGGCCTCGACGCTTACGTCGTTCGCCAGCTCGGTCTCCCGTTCCGCGACGTCGACTGGACTGTGTGGGGCAACCTCCTCGATCGTGTTCACCAGCCGCGTGAGACCGTGCGCGTCGCATTGGTCGGCAAGTACGTCGACCTTCCCGACGCATACCTCTCCGTCACCGAGGCACTGCGCGCCGGTGGATTCGCGAACCGGTCCAAGGTCGAGATCTCCTGGGTCCCGTCGGACGCCTGTGAGACCGAAGCCGGAGCGCAGGCCGCTCTCGGTGACGTCGACGGTGTTCTGATCCCGGGCGGCTTCGGCATCCGCGGCATCGAAGGCAAGCTCGGCGCGATCCGTTTCGCACGTTCGCGCAAGCTGCCGCTGCTGGGTCTGTGCCTGGGTCTGCAGTGCGTCGTCATCGAAGCTGCTCGCAGCGTCGGCCTCGACGATGCCAACTCGGCCGAGTTCGAGCCGGACACCAAGCACCCGGTCATCTCCACGATGGCTGATCAGGAAGACGTCATCGCCGGTGACGCCGACCTCGGTGGCACCATGCGTCTGGGTGCATACCCGGCCGTGCTGACCAAGGGTTCCGTCGTCGCTCAGGCCTACGGAACCGAGGACGTCTCCGAGCGTCACCGTCACCGCTACGAGGTCAACAACACCTACCGCGATCGGATTGCCAAGTCCGGCTTGCAGTTCAGCGGAACCTCGCCGGACGGTCACCTGGTCGAGTTCGTCGAGTACCCGCGTGAGCAGCATCCGTTCTTCGTTGCCACCCAGGCACACCCGGAGCTCAAGAGCCGCCCGACGCGCCCGCACCCGCTGTTCGCCGCCTTCGTCGAAGCAGCGTTGACGTACAAGCTCGAAGAGCGCCTGCCCGTCGACGTCCACGGTGACGAGAAGATCGACACCGCTGCCACCGAGACGGCGCTCGACGCTGCAGTCGAGAACGTGGAAAAGGTCTAGCCACACATGAGCGATCCCGGTCGGCACGAATTCGACACCCTCGGCTCCAAGACGGTCTACACCGGCGCGATCATCGCGTTGCGCGTCGACACCGTTGCGATGCCTGGTGGTCAGCGTGCCGATCGGGAAGTCGTCGAGCATCACGGCGCCGTTGCCGTCGTGGCACTGGACGAGCACGACAATCTGGTGCTGATTCACCAGTACCGTCACCCGCTCGGGCACCGGTTGTGGGAAATCCCTGCCGGTCTGCTCGACGCTGCGGGGGAGAGCCCGGTCGAGGCGGCAGCGCGTGAGCTGGGCGAAGAAACCGGACTCGGCGCCGATCGATGGTCGGTGCTGGTCGATGTAGCTCTCTCACCCGGGTTCACGGACGAGGCGGTTCGCGTCTTCCTCGCCGAGGGGTTGCACGAGGTCGAGCGCGACGATCCCGAACACGAAGAAGCCGATCTCGAGATTTCGCGAATTCCGCTCGCCGACGCCGTCGACATGGCGCTGCGCGGCGACATCGTCAATGCCACCGCGGTATCGGGCATTCTCGCGATCGCCACAGCACGCGCGACGGGAAAGCCGCTGCGCCCGGCCGACGCACCGTGGCCCGATCGTCCGCGCGCATTCGGAGAACGCAAGTCGCGAGCCTGAAGTGCTTGCCCGACAGGTGGACTCGTATCTCGACCATCTAGCGGTCGAGCGAGGATCGGCGCGCAATACTCTACTTTCCTATCGCCGCGACCTGAATCGGTACGCTGAGTACCTGAACGGACGCGGCATCGACGACGTCGCGGGCGTGACGGAAAACGACGTCACCGAATTCGTGACACATCTGCGGCTCGGTGACTCCGAGGCCGGCGTCGTACCGTTGGCGGCCAGTTCGGCAGCACGCACCCTGATCGCGGTCCGCGGATTCCACAAGTTTTCCGCCGCCGAGGGTCTGGTCAGCGTTGACGTGGCCCGAACGGTCAAGCCGCCGACGCCCGGACGCAAGCTGCCCAAGGCCCTGCCTCTCGACGACGTGATCGCCCTGCTCGACGCTTCGGGTGGCGGTGCGGCCGGCGACGGGCCCCGCGACCTGAGGGATCGCGCTCTGCTCGAGCTTCTGTACTCGACCGGTGCGCGAATCACCGAGGCGATCGATCTAGACGTCGACGACATCGATACCGAAACTCGTTCCGTGCTGCTCAAAGGCAAGGGCGGCAAGCAGCGGATCGTCCCCGTCGGCAGGCCTGCGATCGCCGCCGTAGACGCGTATCTCGTCCGTGGGCGCCCCAGCCTGGCGACGCGCGGTGTTCCTGCCCTGTTTCTCAACGCTCGCGGTGGACGCCTCTCGCGTCAAAGCGCGTGGCAGATACTTCAGGATGCGGCGGCGTCGGCCGGAATCAAGGCGGACGTCTCACCCCACACGCTCAGACACTCGTTTGCCACACACCTGCTGGACGGCGGCGCGGACGTACGTGTCGTGCAGGAACTCCTTGGCCACGCTTCGGTAACCACGACACAGATCTACACACTGGTCACCGTCACCGCGTTGCGCGAAGTGTGGGCTCAGGCACACCCGCGTGCCCGTTAGGGGTTGGTTGGCTCATGCGTGTCTGCGAGACCATTCGGTGATGTAAGCGGTAGCGTTCAAGGAGCGCGAGCGGCCTCCACCGCAGTTTCGGGGGTTTGCCGGCGCCGAGAGCAACCGCCGAAAGAGTAGGGGAGCATCGGACCGTGTCGACATCGCAGCCACCAGCGGCGGAGTCCGCGCCGCCGCATGTCAATGCCCAACTCTTCGAGCGCGTGAACGAATCAGCACCAGCTGTACCCTCCGAACCAGAGGCGATGTTCGAAATAGATACGACGCCAGTAGCCTCTCCACCTGCGGAAACCCTCGCCGTTTCCGCGGAAGAACTCGGCCCGACGGGCCGACCGGTCCGCGAGGTGCCGCAACCGACACCGTTGGCGCACCACGGACCCGCGATGATCATCGCGATGTGCAACCAGAAGGGCGGCGTCGGCAAGACGACGTCGACCATCAACCTGGGTGCGTCGTTGGCCGAATACGGTCGTCGAGTGCTCTTGGTGGATCTCGACCCCCAAGGCGCGTTGTCCGCTGGACTGGGCGTTCAGCATCACGACCTCGAACTGACTGTCCACAATCTCTTGGTCGAACCACGTGTGTCCATCGACGACGTGCTGATGCGAACCCGGGTAGACGGCCTCGACCTGCTCCCCAGCAACATCGACCTTTCGGCCGCCGAAATCCAATTGGTCACCGAGGTCGGACGTGAGCAGACCTTGGGACGAGTGCTCCACCCGGTTCTCGATCGGTACGACTACGTGCTCATCGACTGCCAGCCGTCGCTGGGCCTTCTCACGGTGAATGCGCTGGCCTGCGCCGATTCGGTCATCATTCCGATGGAATGCGAGTACTTCAGCCTGCGCGGCCTGGCACTCCTCAACGACACCGTCGAAAAGGTGCACGACCGTCTCAATCCCAAGCTCGAGTTGGCCGGTATCGTCGTCACGATGTTCGACTCTCGGACCCTGCACGCTCGTGAGGTGATGGCGCGCGTCGTCGAGGTGTTCGGTGACGTCGTCTACGACACGGTGATCAACCGCACCGTTCGATTCCCCGAAACCAGCGTCGCCGGTGAGCCGATCACGACGTGGGCGCCGAAATCGGCTGGGGCCGAGGCATATCGAGCATTGGCCCGCGAAGTCATTCACCGGTCTGGTCGTTAGTGGAACTGATTGCATCGCAAGAAGATTCGGCCGAAGTCGAGCCGGATTTGATCGACCCGAACGTGCCGACCGGCGCTCAGTCCGCAGCCAAGGCCGCCGGTTTCCGAGTCACTCTCAGGAATTTCGAAGGCCCGTTCGATCTGCTGTTGAACCTGATCAATCAACGGCAGCTCGACGTCACCGAAGTCGCCCTGCACACCGTCACGGACGATTTCATCGCGTACACCAAGGAACTCGGCAGTGCGATGGGCCTCGATCAGACGACGGAGTTTCTGGTCGTCGCGGCCACGCTTCTGGACCTGAAAGCCGCAAGGCTGTTGCCCGCCGGGCAGGTCGAGGACGCGGAGGATCTGGCGCTTCTCGAAGCCCGCGACCTTCTCTTTGCGCGGCTGCTGCAGTACCGGGCGTACAAACAAGTTGCGGCGCTGTTCGGTGAGTTGGAGGAAGCCGCACTGCGGCGCTATCCGCGCTCGGTTGCCGTGGAGGATCAGTTCACCGAACTCCTGCCCGAGGTGTTGTTGGGCGTCGACCCTCAACGTTTCGCGGAGATCGCGGCGACGGTGTTCACACCGCGTCCGGTGCCGACAGTGGGCCTCGATCACCTCCATGTGTCCAATATCTCGATACCCGAACAGGCCGAGCGAATTCTCGAGTTGCTGCGCGAGCGAGGCATAGGGGAGTGGACACCTTTCGGGGACCTCGTTGCCGAGTGTGAGATCACCGTCGAGATAGTCGCAAGATTTCTCGCGTTGCTCGAGCTGTATCGCCGGCAGGTCATCGTGTTCGAGCAACCCGAAGCCCTCGGACCGCTGATGGTGAGTTGGACCGGAGACGACCCGGCCGCGCCGGTCACAGAGGAGGACTACGGATGAACGCCGAGCCGACGGAATCGGAATCTTCGCAGCTAGACGAGATGATCGAGCCTACTGACGACGCCGCGGTTTCCGAAGATTCTGCCCCCGATTTCGACCTCGACGACGATCAACTCGACGCAGTGCTGGAGTCGCTTCTGCTCGTCGTGGATTCACCGGCCGAAGTGAACCAACTCGCGTCTGTCACCGGTACCGCACCGGAGCGCGTCGAACAACGCCTGACGTTGATGTCGGCCACATTGACCGCTCGCGGCAGCGGAATGGACCTTCGCTACGCGGGCGACGGATGGCGTCTGTACACGCGACAAGAGTTTGCCCCGTATGTGGAAAAGCTGCTATTGGACGGCGCACGCACCAAATTGACCAGGGCGGCATTGGAAACTTTGGCCGTAGTCGCATACCGTCAACCGTTGACTCGTGCGCGGATCAGCGCGGTACGAGGCGTCAACGTGGACGGGGTGGTACGCACCCTCCTTGCCCGCGGACTGATCGCGGAAGCCGGGCCGGACCCGGACACCAACGCGACACGGTACTCCACGACCGAACTGTTCCTCGAACGGCTCGGCCTGGCCTCGCTGAGCGAGCTCCCGGAGTTGGCCCCGCTCTTGCCTGATGTCGATCTCATCGACGACATCAGCGAAAGCCTGGAATCCGATCCGCGATTTGCGAGAATGAACAAGGCAGACGTGCCCGCTGACGTAGTGGACACCGAAGTCGACGACTGACCGGAACTCCGGCGCTCGTCAGCACCGAGAAAGACCCGACCACGCTCGGGAAACAGTAGAAGACTGACAGGAAAAAAGTGAACAATCCCGCTCGCCGAGATGGCACACCGGACCGTAACAACTCCCGCGACAACCGCGGCGCACGCAGCGACGCCCCCCGTGGTGGTCGCAGTGACGCCCCCCGCGGCGCACGTAGCGAAGCGCCCCGTGGTGGACGCAGCAACACTTCCCGCAGTACCTCCGGATACGACCGCAACGCCGGATCCGACCGTCCCCGCACGGACGACCGTCGCGGTGGATTCAATGATGACCGTCGCCCGCCGCGCAGCGACGACCGTCGCCCGCCGCGCAGCGACGACCGTCGCCCCGCACGTACGGACGACCGCCGCGGCGGTTACAACGACGACCGCCGCGGACCCCGCAGCGATGACCGCCGTACCCCCCACGTAGACGCCCGTCGGGCACCGCGCGGTGGCGCCGACCGTCGTAGTGACGATCAGCGCGGCGCACGCCCCGTCGCTCCTCGCGGCGGCGCATGGTCGAACGCACCTCGTGGATCCAAGTTCGACGGACCTCCGCGCAAGCGCCCGGCAGCTCCCACACCGCCGGCGACCAACAAGCGTGGCAAGCCGAAGACCGAGAAGCCGCAGCGCGTCGTCTCTCAGAACCCGTTGGTCTCCAACGCCAAGCCGGCGCGTCATCAGCACGCCGAGGTCACCAAGCACGACGGCCCGCCGAAGGGCGACGGCGTCCGCTTGCAGAAGGTGCTGGCTCAGGCCGGCGTCGCATCACGCCGCGCTGCTGAAGAACTGATCGACCAGGGGCGCGTCGAGGTCGACGGCCGCATCGTTGTCGAGCAGGGGTTGCGTGTCGACCCCGAGAACGCAGTGGTTCGCGTCGACGGCGTCCGCGTCGTCGTGCAGAAGGACCTCGTCTACCTCGCGATGAACAAGCCGCGTGGCTGGCAGTGCACCATGTCCGACGATCTCGGTCGTCCGTGCGTCGGTGACATCGTCTCCGAGCGGGTTCAGTCGGGTCAGCGGCTCTTCCACGTCGGCCGTCTCGACGCCGACACCGAAGGCCTGCTCCTCTTCACCAACGACGGCGATCTGGCTCACCGCCTGATGCACCCGTCGTTCGAGGTTCCGAAGACGTACCTCGCCACGGTTCACGGCGTTGTCGAGCGCAGCACCGGCAAGCAGTTGCGCGACGGTGTCACCCTCGACGACGGTCCGGCCAAGGTGGACGCGTTCACCGTGCTCGAGATCAACGAGGGTAAGACGCTCGTCAAGCTGGTTCTGCACGAGGGTCGTAAGCACATCGTGCGTCGCCTCCTCGATGCCGTCGGTCACCCCGTTGTCCGTCTGGTTCGCACCAACGTCGGAGTTGTCGCTCTCGGCGATCAGCGTCCGGGAACGCAGCGCGTCCTCGGACGTAGCGAGGTCGGTGGACTGTACGAGGCGGTCGGCCTGTGACCGATTCGTCCATGCCGCTGGTAGTCGCGATGGACGGACCGTCCGGAACCGGCAAGTCCAGCGTCTCTCGCGCGTTGGCGCAGCGTTTGGGCGCTCGCTACCTCGACACCGGAGCCATCTACCGGATCGCGACGCTGCACGTGCTGCGTCAGGGAATCGATCTGGCTGATTCGGCTGCGATCACCGCCGCCGTTGCGGCGTTGCCGTGGTCCATCGGTACCAATCCAAGCAGTGAGCAGGTGCATCTCGACGGCGCGGACGTCAGCGAGGAGATCCGCGGCGACGCGGTCACCAAGGCGGTCTCCGCGGTGTCGGCTGTACCCGAGGTTCGCGACCTGCTGGTCGCCACTCAGCGTGAGTTGGCGGCCGGTGCGGAGCGGATCGTCGTGGAAGGTCGCGACATCGGAACCGTCGTACTCCCCGATGCCGACGTCAAGATCTTCTTGACCGCATCGGCGGAAACCCGTGCAGCACGGCGCAATACGCAGAACATCGGCCAAGGCCGCGAAGACAATTACGAAGCGGTGCTGGCTGATGTGCAGCGCCGTGACCATCTCGATTCGACTCGGGCAGTGTCGCCGTTGCGCCCTGCCGAGGATTCCATCCTGGTGGATACGAGCGAATTGGGAATTGAAGATGTGATCGCCAAGCTGCTGTTGGTGGTCAGCGACAGAACTGGAGCAGTGCAGTGAGCGACGATCTGGTAACCGAATATGCCGGTGACGGAACTTGGTCCGAGGAATCGGAGTGGGATTACGCCGATCTCGAAGCGGACGGCGAAGGCGAAGCGCACATTGCCGTCCCGACATTGGCTGTTGTCGGTCGACCGAACGTCGGCAAGTCGACGCTTGTCAACCGCATCATCGGCCGTCGTGAAGCGGTAGTCGAGGACATCCCCGGCGTTACCCGTGACCGCGTCTCGTACGAGGCGAACTGGGCCGGACGACGCTTCCTCGTCCAGGACACCGGCGGATGGGAGCCCGACGCAAAGGGTCTTCAGCAGGCCGTTGCCCGCCAGGCCGAGTTGGCCATGGGAACGGCTGACGCCATTCTGCTGGTCGTCGACGCCGTTGTCGGCGCTACGGCGACGGACGAAGCTGTGGCTCGTGTGCTTCGCCGCTCGAAGACTCCGGTCATCCTCGTTGCCAATAAGGTGGACGACGGACGCACCGAGTCCGAGGTTGCAGCGCTGTGGTCCTTGGGCCTCGGTCAGCCGTACTCCGTGAGTGCGACGCACGGCCGCGGTACCGGCGACCTGCTCGACGAGGTTCTCGAGAAGCTGCCGGAAACCCCGCGTGAAGGTATCCCCGGCGGCGGTCCGCGTCGTGTTGCTCTCGTCGGAAAGCCGAATGTCGGAAAGTCCAGCTTGCTCAACAAGCTGTCCGGTGACGAGCGGTCCGTCGTGCACAATGTTGCCGGCACCACCGTCGACCCCGTCGACTCCATTGTCGAACTCGGCGGGCGCCCTTGGCGTTTCGTCGACACGGCTGGTCTGCGCAAGCGCGTCAGCCATGCCAGCGGCGCGGAGTTCTATGCGTCGCTGCGTACGAAGAGTGCAATCGAGGCCGCTGAGGTCGCGATCCTGCTCATCGACGCGCACGAGCCGATCACCGAGCAGGACTTGCGTGTTCTGAGCATGGTTGCCGACACGGGTCGTGCATTGGTGATCGCATTCAACAAGTGGGACCTCGTGGACGAGGACCGTCGACTCATGCTGGACAAGGAAGTCGACCGCGATCTGGTCCGCGTTCCGTGGGCTCAGCGAGTCAACATCTCCGCCCACACCGGTCGCGCCGTGGCGAAGCTCGTGCCGGCTCTCGACACGGCTCTGGAGTCCTGGGACAAGCGCATCCCCACGGGTCGCCTGAACACCTGGCTCAAGGAAGTTGTGGCAGCAACACCGCCGCCGATGCGTGGTGGTCGCCTGCCTCGCATCATGTTCGCGACGCAGGCAAGCACGCGCCCGCCGACATTCGTTCTCTTCACCACGGGCTTTCTCGAGGCCGGCTACCGCCGCTTCATCGAGCGGCGTCTGCGTGAAGAGTTCAACTTCGACGGCAGCCCGATCCGCGTATCCGTACGAGTGCGCGAGAAGCGCGACCGTAAGGGCCGCTGATTCTGCGTCCAATTCAGTATCGAAAAGGCTCTGACCAGCCGATTGGTACTTCGGCCCGTCCCTGATGTAATCTTTCCAAGCGCCCGAAACAAGGGCGTGGGACGGGCTGTGGCGCAGCTTGGTAGCGCACTTGACTGGGGGTCAAGTGGTCGCAGGTTCAAATCCTGTCAGCCCGACCGAGGTTAGGTCGAAAAGGCAGTTTCTCAGAAATGAGAAACTGCCTTTTTGTTTGCGCCTCAGAGGTTCGGCAACGGATCGCGCGGGAAGTCCTGCGGTGAAATGATCTCCGCGTCGGCAGCGTTCACGACTGGAACATATTCTTCGTCGATCTCGTACGTTATGCCCGCCGCAGTGAAGTGCGGCGTGGACGCAGTATCGACCGGGCCGAGAACGGTCATTCTCGGAAACTGGGTGAGGATCGACCTCGGCACTTTTCTGGACCGAAAGCTCGTCGAGAACACCGTGATCGCCTTTCGGCTCACCACGACAAACACACTCGGTTTCGCGCTCATCAGAACGTCCGCTGGAAATACGTACCGGATCTCGTCATCTGGATCTAAGTAAGACCGAAGGCGCTCGCGAACATCCGCAGAAACCGGCATGGGCGGAAGGCTATCAGCACGAGCACAAGAGCTTGCAAAGTTCGTGGTGTCGACCGGCCGATAAACCGAGTATTTCTACGGCGCTTATCCACCGTTTGGCGATTTTGCTCCTATTTCCCGGCGATGGAGCGGGCGCTGGACCTTACCAATGTCAAGGCGACATTGATCCTGCTGTCCGGTCATCAGACGCTGGAGGAGATACGGCGGTGGTCGAGTCGATGGCCGGCTTCAGTCCGGTGCTCGGAGCGGAAGTCCTCGCTGTCATTAGTGGTGATCTCACTGCGTTCGGAACCCCAGATCGGTTGTCGCGCATCGCGGGTCCGGACCGGAACCATCTGAGTCGGGTCGGGTGAGCGGAAACCTGTGGCGGCAGAGGCGATACGACCGCCGCCTGTTGTGGGCGCTCTACCTCGCCGCCCAGTTGAGCCTCCCAAGTTGTCTGCGTATCGCAGACCTCCTAAGCCTGGAAACGATTCCAATAGAAACGTCACACCCAACCCGTCCTTTGCTCTAGCGCGGCGGCGGTTGAATGTGTTGTCGGCGATGGTCGTGACAACGCGGCGGTCTAACTGCCAGGACCAACTGCCGCATTGGCGGTAGACAACTTCTGACTAGATCATTTACAGACTCGACTTAACACCGTCCTCAACCTCCGAATTGCTCCGAAACCCGAGTCCGCCGAAATGCGCCACCGCGCCGGCATCGCGTCCATCACCGGCCCACTCCCGGGGTTCTCGATCGTGACCATCGCCAACCCGAAAGGCGGCGTCGGCAAACCCCACTCGTTGTAGGGCTGAACGCGATCATCGCCGAACACCGCGGCGCCGCAACCATGGTCTGCGTCGACGTCGCCGACGTCGGCGGCAGCCTCGCCGACCGCGTCAGCATCCCACCCCGCGGCGGACACGACGTGCTCGCACTGATCGCCGCCGAGGCAGCCGAGCCCGGCAGCATCCGACCCTCGGCGCTCTCGCAGTACCTCACCCGCCAACCAAGCGGGGACGACATCGTCGCCGGCAACAACGGCGCCCACGGATCCGGTCTCGGCTACGACGCCGCCCACGCCGCGGCGCAGATCTTGTCCCAGCACCGCGAGATCCTCATCGCCGACACCGGCAACAACCGCCTCGCCGGCAGCTGGCACTGGGCAACCACCCATGCGGACGTCCTCCTCATACCGGTACCGCTCCGCCGCGACGCCGCCGCAGCCGCGCACCGGATGCTCCTCGACCTCGCCGCCACCGTAGGCCCGGCGATGATGGCTCGCACCATCGTTGTCATCACCGACGGGCCCGGAGACGCACCGATGGTCGAAATCCACGCTGTCGAAGCCTTTCTCGACGCCGGCGTCCAATCGGTCGCCCGGATGCCGTTCGAACCACTCTTCGCCTCCGGCGAGCGCATCGCGCCCTCGAAGCTCCGGCGCAGCACCACCGAAGCCCTGACCGTCGTTGCCTCGACCGTCATCGATCTCATCGCCCACACCGCTGACTGACCCCGTATCAGCCGGCGCCGCACACCGGCGATCCTCCTGGCACCCATCCGCACCCTCCTCAACGAAAGGCACCACATGAGCAGCGACACCACCGAAGGAAACCGAGCAACCCGCCGCGCACACCAACACAGCCGACACCGCCGCCGCCCCCTCGCCCGCCAAAGCACCATCGCCGTCATCGCTGCCGCAGCAGTTGCCGCCGGAATCACGCTCGCACCACCAGCAATCGCAGCGCCCGGGCAAGCCGGCATCACCGACGGAGGAGGACAAGCAGGCATCAACGACGGCGGCGGACAGTCCGGAGTGACCACCGAACCCACCCCGCCGCCGGCCACAGAACCTCCAACCCCCACCGAGCCCATCTACTGGATCGACCCACCCGCGCAATACCAGAACATCGACTACCAGCCGCTACCCAACTGGGACTACGACACCAACACCTACACGCCGCCCACCTACGCCGACATCACCCCGAACGACTACACCCAGCTCCATCTCCCCGGCCCCGTCGACGTCGTCGCACCGATCATCGCCCCCCGCGACACCCTCCGCATCGGAACCTTCCACATCGCACAACCGAACTGGGTCTCCGACGTCGACCTCGAACGGACCAACAACACCACCGCCGTCATCGAATCCGGAGTCGCCACCGGCTGGAACTCCCCCGGTGTCCCGGTCGACAAAGCCAGCCGCGACGCCGCCACCCAAGTAGGAGGTGCCGCAGCCGGGGCACTCGCCGGAGGAATCGGCCTCGCGACGCCGTTCGCCATCGGAGGAGCGCTGATCGGCGGGACCGTCGGCGGAAACATCGGCCTCGGACTGGGCAACGTTTTCGTCCCCGGAATCGGCTGGGTAGCGGGCGGTCTCGCCGGAACCGCTGTCGGCGTCGGTACGGGCGCACTCCTCGCCGGCGCCCCCGCATTCGTTCTCGGCGGTCTGGGTGGAGGAATCGCGGGATTCACCGCAGCCGTTGCGTACGGTGCAGGTGAACTCGGCGAACCCGTCGAAATCGAGGTCCCCGACGTCGACCAACCCGCCGTGACCGCCCAGACCCAGGACACGCTCGCCGATTGGGAGAACTCTGGCCCCATCGGTGAGGCCGTAGCCACCACTGTCCGCGACACGGTCGCGACGGCCCCTGCGATCGATCAGCAGGCCCGCGACTTCGTCGCAGCCCAGTCCGGAGGCGAGCAGATCATCGAACACGTCGACACCGCACTCACCGACTTCCTCACCAACGCCACCCCCGGCCTGGCGTCCTCGCTGATCAGCGACGCAGTCGGAGCGGGTATTCCGGCGTAACGCTCGCACGGGCAAGCACATTCAGGGCGGGTGGCAACCCGCCCACCCTGAACTTGTCCACGTGTCACTGGAGAACCAGGCGCGAGCACCGAAAGGACGACAGCGATGACGAACACAAAAAGGCACCCCGCAGTGATCGAACTGCTCGGTGGCGCGCCCATGCCCGCAAGCGCCGTCACAACCACAACGGTTTCTTCACCCACGCCTCAGAAGCCGCCGAAGCGGCCGCGCAAGAGAGATTCCCGATCGCCCCGCTTGCGCTACGTTGCTGCCCTGATTGTCGTGGTTGCGCTACTCGGCTGGTTCACCCTGCGTCTCCTCTCCAGCAACGACGAGCGCACACAGGAAAGAATCGCCGACGAGACAGACACCTCGGAAACGGCACCTACCCTCGACGTCACCCCGCCCGCTCTCGCCTCCGCACCCACGACTGAAACCGACGCCACCGCATGCCGCACCGACCCCGGCGACCAAAAAAGCGGCCCCGGAGTCATCGCGGCGTTCGAGCACGCCTACTACGTCACCCGCTCCGGAACAGCCGTCCGTGCACTCACCACCCCCGACTCCTCCCTGCCGGCGAAGGAGAAGATCCAAGCCGGAATCGACACCGTCCCAACGGGAACCACCCACTGCGTGCGCATCACACCGATCGCGGCCGGTATCTACTCCGTCGCTCTCACCGAAATGCGACCCGGTCAACCGCCCGCACAGTTCCCCCAGACCATCACCGCCAAAGAACTCGACGGTCGCTGGTTCGTCGACGTCATCAACTAAACCGGCATCAGTTCCACACTTGCCAAGGAGATTTCGTGAACACGAGAACACTGATCGCGGGCGACGCATATTCGCCTGTGATCTTGCACGTCCCGCACGCTTCGCGCGTCATTCCATCCGAGATCTGCTCGTCCCTGGCGTCACCGGCGATCAACTCGCCGCCGAACTCGACGAGATCACCGACGCGCATACCGACGTGATCGCACAGCACGCTGCGCAATCAGTGACACTCCAGCCGTGGACACTGCGTAACGACCTCTCACGGCTGGTGATCGATCCCGAACGATTCCCCGACGAGCGCGAAGAACTCAACGCCGTCGGCCGCGGCGCGGTGTACACCCGAACCTGCAACGGAGACGTCCTGCGCAACGCCGACAACACCACACGAGATGCACTGCTCGATAACTACTTCCATCCCTACGCCGCAGTGATGTCCGACCTGGCGACGGACCGCATTGCCATCCGCGTACGAGGTGAGCCCAGATGGACAGCGTCCCGCGCTGTGTATCGGCACCGACCCGAACCACACGCCGCCTTGGCTTCTCGAGGCCGCCTACGCCGCGTTCTCCCCACCCGAAGACATCGGAATGGACACCCCATTTTCCGGTACATACGTGCCCCTCGACCGCTACAACACCGATCCCCACGTGTACTCGGTGATGATCGAACTGCGCCGCGACCAATACCTCACCGATAAAGGCGAACTCGTCGACATCGCCGCCGAAAACCTCGGCGCGATGCTCGGCCGCCTCGTCGACGCGGCGGATCGGGGGAGCCGATAGACGTGTCAGAAGTACCCCGGCCCCCGCTGCACCCCGCACGTGCGAGCACGACTCGACAGAGCCCGCCGCAGGCTCGATGCCGCCCAGACGTTGTTCGACGCGAACCCCGCGGACACCCGTAACCGGCAACGATTGGACACTGCGAAAACAAACCTCGACGCCAGATCCGCCGAATACGACGCGACCCCCGGTGGACAAACCGAGTTGCGCAATCAACTCGGCGCAGAGGACGATCCAGCTAAGCGAGAAAAGCTGCAGCATCGCCTCGAAACAGGCAAAGCGCGACGTCAACAGCAGATCAGATCAGTCTCAGGATTCACCCAAGACGACTCGAAGGGCAATAGCCATGACCGAGAACGAGACACCGACCCTGACACAGGAGCAACGCGAAGCATTCTGGCGTCGCAGGGGATGGACGCCGGAACTGCCGGACAACGCACGGGCGACGATCGAACAGGAATGGGACGACCTGGCGATCGAGGAAGCCGAAGCCCACGGCTTCTGATCGGCGACCGCGAGGTCGTTCCCACGCAGGTCCACACGCTCGATACCGTTCGGGCCAAGCAGCTCCGACGCAGAGGAGACAGCACTCCGGACCTGTACGAGTTGGCGCCCTCCGACGCCGACCTCTACCGGCAGCAAATGGAACAGCTCAAAGTCAGCAACCGCTTCGCCTCATCCGCACACGTCTACAGCGATGACGAATACGCAAATATGCGGCTGTTCGTGACCGACGACGGCCGTTCCGGCATCGCACTCAACGACGACGAAATCGTCTCTGCTTTCTCACATCGAGACGGCAAATATCCAAGCGCCGCGAAATCCATGCTCGCCGTTGCCGTCCAGCAAGGCGGACGACGACTGGACTGTTTCGACACGGCCCTACCGAGGATCTACTCCGAGGCAGGATTCGTCCCTGTGGCCCGCCTGAAGTGGAACGACGATTACGCACCCGACGACTGGAACTACACCGTCTACAGCCGGTACAACGGGGGGCGTCCCGACGTTGTGTTCATGGCCCACGACCCGGCATCCGTGGATTTGCGCTACCAGAACGGGTCCGGACGCTACGTCGAATCGTACGACGATGGAATCGATGCGGTCCGTGCCCGAATACGTTGGTGACAGCCGAAATTGCCGAATACTTCGGATCGGTTCCGCTCGGGGCGAGTCGTGTGCGGAGAAAAGTATGGATGTCGTCGCGGTGCGTTGCGGTGAACAGGCGGGCAGTTCTCCCGTTGATGATGAATGCAGCTCGGTGACGACTCCATGGCCGGTCACGTTGTGAATCACAGCGGAAGTCCGTCGGGCCCATCGAAAAATCTAGTCGAACGCCCTGGCCCTTCCTCGTGCACAAGGGCGACCCGCGGGGCGTAGAGCCTCGGGCGCTAGCGCGGACCTGTGTCAGTTCGATCTATTTGTTACTGCCGCGCGTGAGGGTCATGGGCGAAAGCCGGTGCCCAGCTTCAGCTGACGCGGAAGAATCGTCGAGAGGGGATGTGGAACGTCGAGGTCGTACCGTACTGCCAACGCGCCGAGGGCGTCGCCGATGTGATCGCGCACCTCCTCCAGGTGAAACTCCGCGCGTTTTATTCCGCACTTGGGTTGTGTGGTCGTTCTATCGACCTTCACTGAACGTAGAAAGGTGTTTACTTGCTTCTGCACGGAGAGAATGTGTTTCGTAATCTGCCTGTCAACCTCGACCAACTTCGCCAGGTCAGCGAGTTCCTTCTTAATATTGAGGAAAGATCGAACGATTTCCCACCAGTCTTCCCTGAACAACTCTTGTTGGGTCAGTGCGTCGCGAGTGTTGAGGAAGTCGAGAACTTGCTGGGCCACCTGTGTATCTCGTTCGAGGCGGATAACGTAAGGCATGAACGGGCGATTGTTTTCCAAGATCATTCTCACCGTCTTTTCGTGGATTTCTCGCCACTCTTGGAGCATTGAGACGGTGAAACTAGCGCCGTTGTTCTTGTCAATATGGTCGTGGCAGTGTCCGCACAGTAGTAGCCCATTCTCGGCGGCTGCCCGCTGACCTGGTGTCATGGACGCGTCGTACCGCGCAGAACCGTCCTTGTTTCCAGCGATGTGCGCTATTTGCCCTAATCGCATGTAGCCGTCAGCGACTTCGAGATCGGGCCCGGCAAGAAGGCGTTGGCAGTCGGGGTTTGAGCACATGTGTCCTGCTCGTGCAGCAATCAGTCTTTTTGTAGCCATAGAGAAGTCGCCATGTGCCATGAGTGTCCAATGTTCGAGTGATCACGAAGCGGGTCCCGGTGAATCGTGCGAACTATAACCGGTTGTGAGAAACGCGTGAGAACGGAGGTGGCAGTGAGAAACGAGGATCGCAGTCAATGGCAGTTTGCGAGAATGCGTGCATTGTGTCGGGTAACTAGCAGATCACCGCGTCGTGAGGAGTTCGATTATCGATCTTCAGCGATCGCCCCGTTCAGGAGCAGGAGCCTTCGCCGGTCTGGCCGCTGCGTATGCGCAATACGGCTTCGACTTAGTGAGCCGGCGTGTTCCGATCCGAAACGAAAGCCGGTGCCGCGACAAGCGCGCGGACACTAGTTTCTTCTGGCGGGCGCTGCACACCCCAACCTTGGCGGCTGCGAGAATCGACCGAAGTGCAGTGACACGTCGTGAGCACCCTCGACGACCTGATCTCAGCGCAACGCAACTTCGCGATCGCACGCGACTGGGAACAGTTTCACTCACCCAAAAACCTTGCGATGACGTTGGGTGGGGAAGTCGGAGAGCTCTGCCTCGAAATCGACCCACTCTTCGAAACCGACACCGATACCATCGAGCTCATGGGTGTCGCCCACACGCGGTTGCGGAACGAAGTGGGCGACGTCGCGCTTTATCTGCTGCGACTCTGCGATGTCCTGCGCATCGATCCGGCCGAAGCATTCGGCCCCGCTCTGTCCCACACCGAGACTTCGGAGCTGTGCCCGATTGCTGGAATTCCAGCCTTGCTCAGGCCGTGTGCAGACTGAACGGATCAACAGGCCTCGTTCTCGAAGTCTTCCAATGGGAAGAATTGACACACACAGCGTTGCCGTCGCGAATGACCGAACTGGAGTTGAATCGCCGACTACGTTTCGTTGCAACATCATTGATAGCCCTTGACGACTTCGTCGGTGTCGACGTATTTGACGCAGCCCGCGCCAAACTTGCAGCGAACGAGCAGCGGTACCCGGTCGACCTCAGTCGGGGGTCGAGCCGTAAGTACACGGAATTCAAGACAGGCTCGGGCGAGGACATCAAGCCTCGTACTGTGCCGTAGGACGTATACAGTACGGTCTCGTCATCTTGGTTTCGAGCGTCGACCCGGAGTCAATCTTTCCAAGTAGGCTGGCGTGGTCCTCGGAACTACCTACTGCACGCCTCGCACACCCGCGTCCTCCCCGTGCGGTGCGCTCTGTCGACGGTCTCTGTCCTGTTCAGACAGCTCGGTGGGTTTCTTTCCGCGGCAAGAGCGTCGCCAGACGCTGATGCCGTGCCCAGCCGAGTGCCTCAAATGTGAACTCGGGAGGACAATTCGACTGCCCGCCGTGGACACTGACGTCCGTGCGCAGACATCGAGCTACGTGGGTCGTCAATCGGATGCCGCACCTTCTTTGGATCGCCGCCACCTACAAGTCGACTCGATAGACGAAGCCCTCTGCGTGCTCCAGAACTTCGCTGGCCGTATACGCCGCGAGCGTCGGTTTGGTCAGAGCTCGTGTCACCACAGCGAGCTCCCAGTTCTCGTCCTCACGGGCAGAACGGATCTCATTTCTGGTCAGCAGAATAGACGGGGTCGGCCCTGAAACACCCTTGACCTCCACTCGGCGGATGTCTCCGGAAGCGTGGATACAGGTAAGGTCCCAGCCGAGGTTGCGTGCGCCGACATCTTCGACTTCGTAGCCGAGGTTTGTGTAGTGATCGGTGGCGATATCGACAGCAGCGTCTTCGATCATCTTGTTCGTTCGGGGATCACCGAATCCGGCTCCTCCTGCACCGACCGTGATGGGTTCGCCCGATCCTGCTTCGTGTTCAGGCCACCCCTCGAGAAGATCATGCAGGCGTGCAAGTTGGTCTTTCGATATCCACGACGGGTTCGCCCCTTGGGGAGAGCGAAATACTTCCAGGTCCTCAAGACCGCTGTAGTCGCGGATCTCAGCTGCTGTCAGGGGCTCCTTCATCAAGGTGATATCCGTCGGGGCGAACCATCGGACACTGTGCCTTTTGTCCTCGTCGGTCCAGTAGCCTTGCGTTTCGTCAACTGATGGATAGCGTTGCCCTGTAGTCCATCCAAGGCCCCAGATGCCTCGTGGTGTCTGCCCGCCTTCGGGGCCGCTTGCCCACAGGATGGCGCGTTGACCGTTGCGGATCATTTCTGATCGGTAGTTGTCGACCACGCTCCAGTCCTCGATCGAGTCGTTTCCGTCTTTCATGTATTGCCGGAGGTCCCACACTTTGGGGTTGCACTTGAACACCCAAGCACCGAGGTTGTCTTCGGTGACATCCCCCGATGACGTGGCTGGCGTCGGGAAACCGATGATGTCCCAACGGCCGCGCCACTCGGCGACTCGTGCTTCGGGGATCTTGTGATGACGTAACTTCGTAGAATCACGTAGTGGATCAGCTGCCAACCACTCCTGCACCTGCGACTGGATGTCATCGCGCATCCATCCAGCAGCGACGATGGGTGCGCTACCGATGGGGTAGTTGACATCGACGAACACCCACGCGTCAATAGGATTTTCTGGTCGTGGATTCGCGTCGGACTTCTGCGCTTGCCAATCGCCGCGCCGCTTTGTTTTGAGTTTTACTCGCACGGGGCGGCCTGCACCCGCCTGGACCTCGACAAGCGCCTCCGCGCCCGTTAGTCGGGTTGCAGACCCGCCTCGGCGACGCACCTCGGCGACGAACTGTTCCAATCCGTCTTTCTGTACGCTCACACAACCTCCACGAATCGGAACTTAGGAACGTCGTTACTCAATCACGGCCTCCAGCGGCAGCAATAGGCGTTGTCGGAATCCGCGTTCAGAAGGTGGCGGCTGCCACTTCGTCGACGATCAGTGCTGTCACGTCACGTTGTCGACGAGGGACGAGGATGCGATCCTCATCCTGAATCTCAGTTATTTCAAATCCCGCATTGGTACTACGCGAGCGTCGGCGTCAGAAAGCGCGCGATCAACCGAGGCTTTCCATCGGCGACGAGTCACCGAGCGCGATCTGTCGTAGCCTCGAAATCGTCGGCTACTCAGGCAGCACCAATGACTCACGTGGCGGAGCGCACATCATCAGACGGACCGTTTCACTGCAGTCGATCCACACGCTGGCCCGATCTGGTGCAGAACCTGGCGTCGTCGTCAGTGGCTGTGGGTGGTGCTTGCACGAGCAGTCATTGGTCAAGCTAACCAGAGAGCCGACTCGCAGTCCGGCCGAGGTACTGTTCCCAGCTCTGGGAATTCTGCAGGTCTGGTGGCTGGGGAAACGGCACGCTACACGCATATAGCGCTGCGCCGTTGTCGCCGCTGCGAGACCAACGGCGCACTTCCCCGATGCCTGGGTAGACGAGAACAGCGGAGATCTTTGTCGAGCGGGTGCTCGATGCCAGGTGGCTGTAAGCGAACAGTTGGTACTGGTCGTCGCGGCTAGGTGCGCTTGCTCCGTCGCGCTGCTTGTACTTGGCATCGATAATCCACAAGTGCTCCCCATCTACGGCTAGGACGTCAGGGTAGGTGTGAGAGTTAGTTCGGTCGTCGATGTCGACCCATGGATCCTCTACCCAGCTCCGTCTAGTTGTCGCTGGTTGAGAGTTCGTTCGAATCCGATTTTGACAGTGATGTTTTCAACGATTCGTTCCCACAGTTTGTCCGTACGGATGGAAAGCTCGAAAGTCTCCGCCTTATGTGTGGAAACGTGGGACGAAACGTTCGACTTGCGATAGCACTGCGATCGCGATGGGCAAGGCTTGTGACCACGGCTGGTCTAGTCGGTTCAATCGGAGTCGGGGTCCTTCGTGCAGTGCAGCGCGAACGGGAACAGAAGTGACTTCGCCGAGTGCCCGACGTAGCCCTATGGCGTCGTGTCGAAGTCGAGATGTCGACAGGCATCCGTCGAAAGGCGACTTCAGTGCTAGACCGTCCCCGATCAGGCCGAATGCTGTACATACAATGCCCAGCAGCGTGGTCGACTCGGTGAGCTCTGAGCAATGACACAAGATGTGCGGGCTTCCGGTTTGCATGTGCAGGTTGATACTCCGAGGGTCAGCACGGCCACGGATTGTTGAATGTACTTGGGACACTTCACGGTATCCTCGGCGCGCACTATTGAGGCGGCGGAATACTTCATCGAGAAATCGTCGGTACACGAGGGGACGGTGGAGGGGGGATCGCAGGGTGGTGGCGTTGAGCTCCACGTCGTCCGGTCTCAACAGGTCGAGCTTGTCGAATATTCTCAGCAGGTCTGCGGTCTTGGAGGTGTTGGTTGCCGTCGGCATGTATTCGCCGGGCAGATTGACTGAGGGCTGTAGCAGGGCTTCTGTGGATTCGTTATCCGAGACCAAAGTCGATGGGCGCAAGCAATTTTCAACTATCGATTGGAGTGCCGGGGATTCGTGGATGTGAATCCGATCAGTCTCGTAGAGAGTTATTTCGAGGTGCTGTTCGGTGCTGCCTTCGGGACCTACTGTTTGTATCCGTGGAGCGTCTTGTGGGTGCCACATCTTTGGTGCGACGGTAATCAACGCCTGAGCGTCAGCATTTCCGATGGCGACGATTCCCACTCGTGCACCGCGAGGTGATGCCGAGGCCGTGAGGCTCACGCGTCGATCACGCGGGCGCCGCGAGCAAGCCCTGTACCTTCGACAGATATCTTTATCTGCAGGTCTTCCACCAGATGCAGGTCGAACTGGTGGAGTGCTTCGATCGCGGATGTTTGTTCGGCTCCCGCGAGCTCTGGATGATGGTCGAACCAGACATTGCGAGTGCGTGGATTGAGAATTTCTTCTGCGTTGAACGCGCGCAAAGAGTCGATGAGTTGCGGGAGGACGGTGAATCGCCAGTGTCGGGCGATGACTGCAAATGGGTCCGTGGTGCCATCGCGTCCGAGATCCGCTGCGATGGCATGGAAGTAGGAATGTCCGAGTATCGCGTCGGGGCCCAGAACTGCACGCAACGCATTCTCGTTGACGCTGTTGATGGATATCGCCCCTCGATGGAACACGTCCCGGATGTCTTGCGAAATATGTGCGGGTAGAGGAAGTTCAGTGAGAATCGGCTCGAGTCGAAGGAATGCGAATCGTCGCCGCAGCGCCGCGTCGAGAGGGGCGACGGATCGGTCTGTGGTGTTCGTGGTGGCAACGACGTAGGCATTGTCAGGAACGAAGAAGGTTCGACCGGAATAGGGGAGTTGGGCGGTGGTGGATGCATCCCACATCGATGCTCGGACCGTCTCGCTGGAATTGCCGACGTACGTCGCACGTTTGGACGCTTCGAGGGTGAGCATCAGATCTCCGAAGACGCTGGGTATGTTGCAGCGATTCAGTTCGTCGATGAGGACGAGAACATCTTTATCTGGGGATGCAACCGCTTTTTGGCAGATATCGACGAAGAATCCGTCGGAGATCGCGCCGCGCATCCAATTCTGCGCGTTGTGAGCTTCCGGCCACCACACGCATGAGTCTCCGTCGGCACTGGTCAATCTGGTCGGAGGAGCCACGACATAGATTGTGCGGTGACAATCGTGAACTGATTCCCCGAGGAGAACTCACGTGACAGCCGGACCGCATGTGCAGGCATTCGACCTGAACATCGACACAGTGCTCAAGCATTGGCCACTTGCCTTTGCGATCCGCGAAATCATCGCCAACGCGCTCGATGAGCACAAGATCACCGGAACAGCTGAACCGATGATCGAGAAGGTCGAGGATGGCACGTGGGAGATCCGGGATTTCGGACGAGGTCTGCGTTACCAGCACCTCACCCAGAACGAAAGCACAGAGAAACAGCACCACCAGGACGTCATCGGCCAGTTCGGTATCGGCCTCAAGGATGCACTCGCAGTCTTCGAGCGCAACGCTGTCGGTGTGACACTCCATAGTGCACACGGCGACATCAGCACAGGGCGACAGGCCAAGCCAGACTTCGGCGATATCGTCACGTGGCACGCGTTGGTGACTGCGCCAGTCGACCCACAGATGCGGGGGACCCGCGTCAGGATCACGGGTATCGCATATACCGACGTCGAGGCCGCCAAGGAACTGTTCCTCAAATTCTCCGGCGACGTCCCCCTCGAACAGACCCGCTTCGGAGAAGTGCTTGCACGCCGCCCAGACAGTGCCGGCGGACGTGTTTACGTCCGAGGCCTGCTCGCCGCAGAGGAGCCACATTTCTTATTCTCCTACAACATCATTGATCTCAATGCCCCGCTGCGTCGGGCACTGAACCGTGAACGATCCAACGTAGGGCGAACCGCCTACAGTTCACGCGTCAAAGACATGCTCATCGCCTGCAAGAGCCGTGAAGTAGCGGAACCACTCACAGCCGATCTTGCTGGTTACGCAAGTGGGACGATGCACGCAGAACTTGACTGGAAGGACGTCAAACTGCACGCGTGCCGGGTTTTGCAGTCCAACGACAAAGTCTTGTTCGTGACATCCAGACAGCTAGAGCAGCGCACACCGCAGATCGATTACGCGAAAGACGACGGCTATCGGCTTGTCGTCGTCCCGGACGATCTTGCGAAGGCGCTCGGCAACGAGACGGACTTGGAAGGGCACCCGCTGGTCGATCTCGACGCCTACCGCAAGTCTTGGAACGAGAGCTTTTCGTTTACCTTCGTCGAACCAGGCATGCTGACACATACAGAGCAGCAGGTATTCTCGCTTGCCACGCCCACTGCCCAGCTAGCGCAGATTCTTCCCGGCCAGACTGGGGTCACGAGCATTCTCATCAGTGAGACGATGCGACTCAACGACGGAGGGGAAACAGCTCGGGGACTGTACCAAAAAGATATGAATCGGATCGTGATCCATCGTGGTCAGCTGGAGAACGCAGTCCAATTTTGTGGGACTTTGCTGCATGAATTGGCTCACGCACGGTCCGGCGCAACCGACGGGACACGTGAGTTCGAATGCGAGCTCACCGATATCCTCGGGACTATTGCCGCCGCGGCACTGAACGGAGTGGCAGGCTCCGTGCCTGCCACCCAGCGCAAGTCCTTGCGTCAGCGAGTGCTCCATCGAGTTCGTAACGCCTAACCAGGCGACTTGCCGAAGCTCGGTGCTGGCCAGAATGGGCGTTGTGTCATCGAGAATCGATCGATTCCCGTTGTCGGCGACCCTCGACGAGGGAACACCCCCCCAATTCTGGTGCGACCAGTGAGGTGCCGGCATTCACGTATTCGTGGCCTCGATTCGGTCCACAGTAGTAAGCGGCCGAGCATTTAATTCCGATTGCGCGATCCACAAAACCGACACGGTCCGGACGGTGCCCAGTGTCTCGTGGTTTTACCGATCTCGCCTTCCCGTGGGTCGGTGAACTTCGAATCGCGGAGTCTCTGCTATTCATCCGGGATGGATACCTGGACGATCTACGCCCCATATCTGACGTTGACAGTGACACTCTTGGCATGCGCAGCGATGCTCCGTGACGTCATCCACAAGCTCACACCCCAGAGTCGTGCAATCACATTTCTCGCCGGCCTAGGGCATGCCATCGTTGTTGTCGTACTGCTCGGCTTCACCTTGGTCGCGTTCTACGACTGGATCGCTCAGTATCGTGATGGGGTGAGGATAGGCAATGCGCTTCTTATTCCGATCGCCGTCGTCTCTGGGTCGTGTTTTGCTGCAGCCCTGATCATTTGGGGGCGAAGTATCGTTGCGGACTTCCGTAGTCGCCGGCGGGATCGCATGGAGGCCGAACAAGCAGCGGTGTTGTTGCAAGCCCATATGAGTTGGTACCAAGAACAGTCGTAGTTCGGCGACGCCAAAGCGTCGGTGGTATCACCGCTTCATAGGGTTAGGCGATGGTCTATCGCACCTACACCGTAGGTAGCCGAAGCGGTGGGACTTCGGCTGCTGCGAAGACTAAATGTTTGGCGAGCCGTAACCAGCGTCATCGAGTCCTTTCGGTCGATCAGGCTAGACGCGACGCCTACCAAACTATGGGGCTGTGGCGTGTTGCTCTCAGAGCGTGCGCACGAAGCGGCGCCGAGTCGTGTCAGATGGCAGCGAGTACGCGTCACCGGAACACACGAGCTGCATGACATCTTCTTCGTTCCGAGATCTGCAGCCAGGGACGTCTTGTCGGTGCGCGACTATATGGTGGCGCCGTGACCCTCGCTGACGTGACGCATGATTCGGTTCTGAAGGCTATCGCGGAGCGCGATGAGCTCGGGCAGGAACAGTTCCTCGCCAAGCACGGTTTCGCCCCCGCTCGCCTCTACAAGATTCGACACGAAGAGCGAGAATTCGATTCGAAAGCGATCGTCGGCGTGGCTCACGGCTACGCGACCGGGCAGATTTTGGACGCAGCGCAGTTCTCCGGCGGCCAAGCTACGGTCGTGCGGATTCTTGAGGCACTCGGATTCACATTCTCTTCCAACCCAGAATCGAATTCCGCTCCACGTCGGGCGTGGCTGGTGATGACGAAAACCGAATACCGGCGACTCGGTGGAGGAGAGAAGTACGACGACGACGCTGCTAGTCACTACAGCTGGGACAGTAACGTCGCCAACTCACGCCAAGTGTCACCCGGCGATGTCATCGTGCTCTGGGATCAAGTCGATCTCATCGGTGCATCCGTGATCGAACGAATCGACCACGGAGAGAAGAACAAACCCATCGGCCGCTGCCCAACATGCGCCAGCACCAACTATCTGGAGCGGAAAACACTTTTGCCGCGCTTTCGTTGCTATGACTGCGGAGAAGAATTCCCGACCCCGACCTTCACCGACTCGACTGTCAAAACGTTCCGCACGACACACGATCAAGGCTGGGTCGACCTCGCCGGCGCACTCGATGCGAAGCAACTTCGAACCTTATGTGTGAAGTCATACTCGCAGAACAGTATTCGCGAACTGCGATGGGATGAGTTCACGGCAGCGATCAAAGGAACGACGCCGGGAGAGCCGCTAACGATCGTCGAGGTGACAAGCACACAACTTGCCGGCGGTCACACTACTCGCCCGGTGCGTGTTCGTCTCGGACAACCGGCATTCCGCGCCGACTGCTCCGCCGGTACGGCGCGAACTGCGCCTTCACCGGTCCCTCGCCGGAAGCGGCGCTCGAAGCGTGCCATCTCTACAGCTATGCCGAAATCGGCGTCCACGACAACGAGGGAGGGTTATTGCTGCGCCGCGACCTGCACCGACTGTTCGACCATGGGCTCATCGCAGTGAATGAACTCGGGACGGTCGACGTGGCTGAAGAAATCCGTACGTACCCCCTCTACGATTCACTGCACGGGGTGCCCCTGACCATTCCCATGACCAAGAAGCAGACGGTGTGGTTGCAGCGACACTGGCAGGAATGGCGAGCTTCTGCATAACCGGTGAGGGGATCTCCGTGAACAGGTCTAGGCAATAGGATCTGCTTAAACCGCATCGCAATCATGTCGATCGAGCGTGCCGCAGCTTCTCCACCGTCGAGTTCCTCGCGCGCTGAGGAGTTGGCACCGCATGGCTGCTACGAGCGATGGCTACGACGTGCGCAAGAACAAGGTTTGGAGCTATTTTCTACCAGCGCTCCACTTCAAACCCCAGCGGTACGCCTTCGAGACCTCGGATTGGGTTCCGTTGATGTAGCGCACTTCTCGCGTGACCGTCAGTTCGTTCTTCTCGTTCTTGAGCAGAGCGATGACGCAGGAACGTGCACGGTTGTTGTGAGAGCCCAATCGAACCTCCACTTCGGGACCGTGTGGCGGGTACAGGGTGACCACTCCGTCGGCTGACGACCAGTTCGGGGTTCCGTCGTAGATGTAGGCGAAGATCAGGATGCGCTTGAACTCGCTCAGGTGAGCGAGGTTGATGTGAGGGTTCTCTCCGCCGGCGGTGTTACCTGACCGATCATCACCGTCCAGCGCGATGTACGGCGGGTAGTTGAGGTTGCCGAATGACTTGCCTAGGGCCTGGATGACACCTTTGGATCCGTCCTTGAGTTGATAGAGGCAGGCGAGATCGAGGTCGACTGCACCGCCGCCACCGAATATGCCTCGACGGCCGCGGGTCCAGTTGAGATTGATCCGCATGGTCGCGCTCTGATCACCTTTGGCGAGGGACACTGTGGGGCAGGCTTTTGTCAGGGTGATCTTGCTGAGCTGGACGCGCTGCTGCGGAACGGGTGGTGCGGCAGGCGTCGGAGAAACAATCGCAGACGAAGCGGGCTTGGTTTGACGGACGGGAGGAGAGTTCGGTGCATCGTCCACGGCGACACCGTGTTCGGTGGCAGGACCTTTGAGTCCGCTGTCCCATCCGGCCGAGACGTTGCGGATCTTCCACTGATCACCTCTCCGATAGATTTCGGCCAGGATCGCGGCGCGTTCGGTAGTCAAGCCGAATGCTGGTGCCGCGACCTCGCCCAGTGTGGCGCTGAGGCCGCGAATGCCAGCAAGGGAGCCTGGTGCCGAGTCATCCATGCTCACTGCAAACCGCAGGGTGTCGATGCTCGGTGGGATTCTGGTGACATCGATGGTGACCGTGCTCGATCCGGTGAGTCGGACTGCCCCTTCGGGGGAAGCGGGTTGATTGAAGAAGACGAAATCGTTGTCGTTTCGTACTTTTCCTGTCGATGTCACTTGGAAGACCATGAGGTCGACCGTGCCGGGGGTGACGCCGGTGACGTTAACGGTGAGCTGCGGTGAGTTCAGTGGTGTGTTCTGGCCGCGAGTAAGTGAAGTCATATTCTCTCCTGGAGCGGTCGTCGCGTGGTTTGGTCTGGGATAATGGTGTTTCGGGTGTGCGTGGGTGACTCGATGTTTCGCGCCAGCGGATGCCGAGTGGGGCTCGCCGAAGCTGGTAGCGGGGGATCTGGATTGTCTGCCGGGAACAGTCAGCCCGGCGCTACGTGCCACCGTTTGGGTTTGATCCATGTTGCTGCGCAGAAACTTTCGAGGCATTTGCCTTTGTCGGGGACGTCGATGATGCGGAACATCCATGGCCCGTCGAACTGGTAGCCGTCCTTGACTGCATTCTTGACGGCCATCCCGATATGGAAGATCAGCTCCTTCAGTTCACACGGGCCGCTGCCGACGCCCCTCTCCACTCGGGCCAGTCCAGATCGGGACGATGCCCGTACTGAGTCTTCATTCCAAGTTCCTCGAACACCATCCGGATTCCGTGGGGCGGGCGGGTGTGACCGGGCCGGACTGTGAAGGTCATACGGCGGGCGGTGTATTCGTTGATTTCGTCGGCGGGGTCGAATCCGAGTTCCCACCAGGTGTTTTCAGCTTCGATTCCGGTGTTGGTCAACGCGACGTGGAACATTTGCTCGAGGTCAAGATGAAGTATCTCGAAACCCTCGGGAACGTTGTAGCGCGATTTCGCGCCGCCACGGTTGACGATGAACTCTTTCTTTACCGGGTACACGGTGAGCACAGAGGAGACGGGAGAACTGAAGAAGATCAGGTCCTCGTCGGAGCGAACCTTCTCGTTCATTCCGAGTTTAAAAACCAAAAGGCGCTATGTGTCAAGTCAAGTGAGACAGTCACGATCAGTTGATCTGCGATTCGGCAACGGGTTCGTTGATGAAGAAAACGGTCGGCATTTCGGGCGGGCAGGGCCGACGTGAAAACCGAGCCGGGTTCGCGACGTGCCTCGTTCAGGGTGATCTGGCGGGCCTCGTCGACCGCATCGGCAGTCCCGAAATGCACCGACGCCGGAGTATGCCAGGCAATTCCCGAATGACGGTGAATGTGGTTGTACTCGTTGAAGAACCCCTCCGAGAAAACCCGTGCATCCTCAAGCGATGCACACGATTTCGGAAAATCATGCAAATATTTCAATGTCTTGAATTGAGCCTCGGAAAACGGATTATCATTCGACATCCTCGGCCGTGAATGCGACCGGACGATGCCGAGGTTTGTAAGCAGTTCCGATACCAATCCGGAGGTCATCGAGGTGCCACGGTCGGCGTGGACGGTGTGCGGGGCGATGCCGTTTCGCTCGATTGCTTCCGCAATGAATTCAGCTGCCAGCTCAGCACTTTCGTACGCAGCAACGATCCACAACGGGTTGTAGCGCGAGTAGATGTCGATGAGCACGTACAGGTGAAACCACACGCCCTTGGTGGGCCCGCGGAGCTTGGTGATGTCCCAGGTCCAGACCTGTGAAGGTCCGTCTGCGAGGAGTTCGGGGATCACCTTCGTGGATGTGTCGCTGTCCGTCGGCGTTCGCGGTTCTGCCCGGCCGAAGCAGCGATCCGGTGCATGCTCGACACCGAACACCAGTAGTTTCCCTCGTCGAGTTCCCGTCGCCATATCTGACATATGGCGAGGTCAGCGTTCTTGTCGCTGTTGATGACGGTCAGCACTTGGGCTCGTTCGGATGCGGTGAGTGCTTGGCCGTTGTCCGGGACTGTCTTTGGTTTCTTGGGTCCCAGAATGGGTGGTTGCTGGTGTCGGAGTGGGTGGCGCGGGATCGTCCGATCAGGATGCAGGATCTGCGGGTGGGGATTTCGGCGGCTCGCAGGTCGGTGAAGGTGCTGTTCAGTGCGTATTCGGTAAGGGCGGTGTGTCCGTGCTCTAGGAGATGGATTCCAAGAGCACGTGAAGTTTTCCCATGATCTCAAGCGCGGCCTCCGTCCGCGTCAATTGCTTTGCCAGACGGGCGTTCTCGCGTGTCAGACGGGCCATTTCCTTGCGGGTAGCGATGTCGTTGTCGGGACTGGATGCTGACTTCGGTTGTGACTTTCCGGCCGCTGCGGTTCTAGCTTGCGTCCATTCTCGGAGTTGGGATTGGTACAAACCTTCGCGGCGTAGGACTGCAGATTTTTCGCCGTGGGGCGTTGTTGTATTCGTCGAGGGTGTTGTTGCGGTATTCGGTGGTGAATGTTCGGCGGGTCGGTTTCGGTGCGGGATCTGCCGGCGAATCGGGGGTTGTCGTGGGGTTCGGGCTGGTCATCGGGGGTGCTCGTTTCATGCCCTCAGTGAGTGATCTCGGTTGCCTCCGAGTGTCTCACTAAATCCTGACAGCGAGGGCGCTGGCAGATATAGGTCAATCAATACGAACCCGCAGCCGTCAGTTCTTAGGATCATCCAATTCGTAGGCAGTCCCGACCCTTTCATCCGGTGGAAGTGATATCGCTGCTTCGCGCCGTCAGTTCCTGCGTATCGAGTTCGATGCCGGCGTTGCTAAGTGAAGGCATTTCTACCCTGAAGTGGGGGCAGTTTCACCGGCGCCGGGTCGCATGCTCGGACCATTCGCTCATCCACTAGTGTCGAACTATGTTGAGGCGGCGTGAGAAATCGGATGATAGCAGGGGCGGCAATGAAGGTTCCATGGTCAGGCTGAATGATCAGGATAGCTATAGGGAATCGAAATCTTGGTTGATTTCGCGTCAAGGTGTAAAAGCTCGTCAAGAGTTTATAACACTCGGAATGATATCGATAATCCTTCTCTATGCTGGGGTTGGTTTTATAGCTTTGACGGTGTCTACGTATAATTCAAATTCTGCAATATCCTATTACCTTGGAATATCTGAACCTTTCGGGCTAACGATCGGTGTTCTTGTCTTTTTGGTAGGATTTTTTATAATGTTTTGGGCGGTGGCAAGACGGAATAACGCCCGTGCAGGTTTTTACGAAGAGGCGGAGTCCCGAGCTCTAGGGGCGGCTGACAGGGCAGTTGATGATATTAAGGGGCCGGATGACCTGATAGGCCTCATGCGTGCGAACAGGAAGCAGATGGAGGCCTACGATGCTCTGGCGAGATCACAAGCAGCCAGTGCGCATTTTGCGAGCATGGTCGCAGGAGGGATCGGCCTCCTTACGATCACTTCGGGAATACTCGTAATTGTCTTCGCTGGAGATAGTTCCACAAAATATGCGGCTGCGCTAATAGCGGCTGCAGGTGCCGCCACGAGCGGATACGTTGCGAAGACTTTCATTTACGTGCAGGATGGAACAATGCAGCAAATGCGCTTCTACTTTCAGCAGCCGTTAGTTCAGAGCTATCTTCTATCAGCCGAACGACTGATCGCACAGCTTCCCGAGAAGCAAAGAGGGAAACAGCTTGAGCACGTGATAAGTGCGATGGTTGCACAAGCGCACGGGAATAGTATTGGACATTCTCCTGCCATTGACCTCCTACCGGTGTCTGCGAGCGATGGTGAATCTCCGACACGCGTGCAGAAGGAGAGGTCCAGGACTTGGAGGAGATCACGTTCATGAGCGTAATGTTCGGTGTGACTCTCTGATTAAGCGGCCAAGCAAGTCCAGCCAGCGTCACCGCGCTATCCCAACATTGAAAGGCGGTGTGTACTGGGGCGAATATAAGCGTTCAAGTACGTGACGTAGCGGCTCAGTATATCTCTTCTGCTAAGGATGTTGTCGCCCGCGGGATACGTGAGTGAACTTGTCCGAGTCGGACGCCGGCCCGGCCACGGGGCACGGCACCCGCGGTTAGCGCCCAACGGTTCTATTCCTGTGGCTGCTTTGGGTTTCCTAGTTGGACTGCGACGCGTTGCATCGCAAACTATTTGAAGTGAATTTCCTGGTTCAAGGTTTGCGTCATGGCGTACTCCGATAAGGGTAGACAGGCCGCGCCTTTGGTTGGACGTTCCTCGAATACGATTACTATGGTTCTGCCGCGACGAGTGTCTGATTTTGTGAAGTGTGGCATGGTTGAGCCGTCAATGAAATAGTAGCTAATTCGACGTTACTCGTATCCCATCTCCCGTATCGGGTTATTTCGGTTGCGTTGCGTCTTGATTTCAATCTGCTGCCAATACTTCCAACGTTCGGCAAGATAACTCTTTCTTTCGTCGGTCATCAGTACGGACCTCGCTAGTGCTTCTGACGGGTCCCCGAGAAGTGCAGCGCCTTCGCCAGTATCAGTGCCTGTGCTGTAGGCGGGAGAGTACGCGAACGGACGCGGCCCTTGGGCGGTCATACTGATAGTCATCGAGTTTCCGTGATCAAACCGAGGCCGGAGTGAGTCGAATGTAATGAATGACTCGGCATCGCGCCGCTGGGTATCACGTTTGTGGCGAAGCGTATTTGGATCCTTGTGCCCGCCGCCATACTCAAACTCGGACTGTCGTCCATAGATCAGCAGGAATTGTGGCTCTATCGGTCGGTCCTCGTACCGATCGAAGAACAGGTACTTGCGGCGGAACAGCGCGCGATTTTCGTCGATTGCGAACCACGACCGCCAATCGTTCAATTGATCGTGTGCGTCCCGAAACTCGGCTGTAGGCCGACCATTCTCCTTAAACCATCGCTTGGAAGGTTTCTCGATCTCTATCAATACTGGCGTGATTAGGCCAGACGACCGCGTGACCCACATGAAATCGGGCTCGAACTGGCGCCCGGCACCAGTGAGCTCGGGTTCACGGAAGACTGCAGACATCTCTGACCCATGGTGACCACCAGGACCAACGTCTCCGCTACCGCCGGGAATCATTGCGGGGTGCAACTCGAGGAAGGACTGAACTGCTTTCTCTTCAGGTTCTGAGCTAAGCAATCGGTCCCAGTCGGACATTACCCGGTTGGTATAGGTTGTCCAGTCGATCGACCGCGGTCGCTCTGGATTCCGGTCAGGTTCCAGGGTAGAGCGAGTCGGAGTCTTGTTGTCGGTCGTGGCCACACCTAAGACTAGTTGTTGTGGGTATGGACGTTGCTGACGCGGGACTGAAGTAGACGGGCTGGTCCTCA
>NZ_JAJNCL010000024.1 GCF_021025955.1 Rhodococcus qingshengii
CTTCATCATCAACATGGTCGTCTCCGGCTTGCACTCCTACGCGGGACTCAACTGAGCCCACTCGGGTCGCTGTCCCGCTGTAGAGGTAGAGAAACAGATTGCTCACCACGTGATCCGCTTCAACGGAGTATTCGCGATCTTCCTTTACCTCCCCGTCCATGCCTGCTCGGCATGCGAATCTTTCCGCGGAGCCGCTCGGCGCCTTTCTCCAGATCACCGCCGAATCCGACATGTGTACCGGCGCCATCCACATCGACGAAGAAAAGTCTCGGACTGCCGACCCTGGTAGGAGGCCGGCTCAACCCCCTACGTAGTAGTCGAGCAGCTTTTGTTCATCCTCGGCGGAAAGGACGTCGACGAGCCCCACCTTGAGTGCAGAGTCGACCTGGGACGCAGTAAACGGCACGCGCAGAGTCTGCCCGTCGCGGTATGCACTGTCGCCCAGGGGGATCGGTGCGTGCACCACTCCTGAGTGGTCCCGGCAACTGTGACCCACCGCGGAGATGCGGTGGTCGGATCGAGAAGCATCGACCCGACCACACCGATGACCCCGTCGTCAACACCGATCACCTCTCCTCCGCGTACGAGGGTGACGTCTTCCCTGGTGATCTTGGTCTTGTCCTCTCGGGCCGTCATCTAGCGACCTCTCCGTGATCATCCGTCAATTTCGCGAGCCAGGTCCCTATGTGACCTGCCTATACCTTCGTGTTCGTTGGCGCACCCCCGAGTCGCGCCCTAAAACAAAGCCCCGCGAGCGCAGCCAGTGGGTGCCCCGCTGTGTCATCCGTTCGGAGCGCTCATCTCTTGGAGTGCATGTCCATCGCGTTTTCGTCGGCTACGAAATCTAGCCAGGAAACGCTAGCCAACAAACTCGTAGTAGCATCACTGCAGGATTATGATCCTGTTTTCGGTGCACTCAGTGCGTCAATTCGTCCTTCTTGGCGCGAGCCTTTTCCAGCGCCTTCTCGGCGCGCTTGCGGGCCCGCTTACCCAGCACCTCGGTCTGTTCCGACGCTGTCTCTGCCCACTCGTTGCTCTTCTCGAGTGCAAGTTCGGCGAACTCGGAGCTGCGCTTGCTCGCCAGCTCGGCCAGTTCGGCACTGCGCTCGCGTGCGGTCTCGGCCAGTTCGGAGCCGCGCTCGGATGCCACCGACAAAGCATGTTCGACGCGATCGCTCGTGTGATCGGTCTACGATGCGACCAACGGAAGCGCCGCGGCGATAGACGTCTGTACCTTCCTCTCGGCGCGGCGGCCACGCCAGCCGAGCGGCGGCTTGCCCTCGGTGTCGACGGACGCGATCATCAGTCCGCCGAGCAAGCTGACGTTCTTGATCTTGACGAGTGTTTCCGGATCAGCAGGCACCTTCTGCGTCACTGCTTCTCGGTGTAACAGCGCGAAAAGCACTACAAAGAACACCAACGCCGTCCCGGAACCGGGGCGGCGTTGGCATCCTCCACGAATCCAGCCGGATATGACCGTGTACGTCAGGATCGACAGGGAGGCGGCCACTTTCGTGTCCGTTGTCACGGGTATCGGCAACGAGGTGATCGCTCGCGAACTACCAGAAGATGGTGGCGCCGCCTTTGTGTTCGACGAGTGATGCCCGATCTGCTGGGGCTGCCGGGGTGTGTGGCCCAAGCGCACAACACCGATAGGTCGACACACTGGTAGACACAGTCATGACGGAAATCGAGGAGCCTGAGGCAGTGAGCACAACGAGTACAGCGGATGCGTTGTTGTCGGGGCCCCGCGGACGGCGGATGCTGCTTGACTACGTGATGGATGTCGAATGGATCCGGCGACCCGAGCCGCATGACGACTCGTTCCGTTCTGCGGTTTTTCTGGCCTCCTATCACCTCGACCCCGATCGAGACTCGAGCGTATTGTTCGGCCCCGGTGCAGAAGAAGCTCGGCAGACCGTCGTCACTGCCGACGAGGTGGCGCACCGCCTGTCCGAAGTGCCGCTTCCCGAGGTGACCGAGGTTGCACTCCGTTCGGCCCTCGCCGCAGCGACGGACACAGCTCGCTACTGGCAGGACCCCGACGGTGAAGACATCCTCGTCGCAACCGAGCCGGTACGGCGTGAGCTTCGACGAGTCGCCGAGCACATCGCACGATCCCCACACGCGCAGTGGTGGACGACCGCGCTCGCCGAGACCGACCAATGGGTGATAGTGAGCCGGGACGACGACAGCCCCGATACCTTTGAGTCGACGGCTGCAGAACTCCTGAGCGACTGGCACAAGCACACTCTCGCAGCGGAAGCGCGAGCCGCTGACCGCCCGACCGATCCACAGGCGAACTGGTCCGGTTACTGGTGGTCGAATCCGTCTGTTCGGTGTTCGACACGGACACTGTTCGACGGGACCCCGGCAGAATTGTGGTTCGTCGAAGACAGCATGGGCTGGAGACGCGTCGCCGTGCGACAAGTCGGCACACCCGCCGGCGCTCGTATATACGAGATCGACGGCGCGCAGGCGTGGGCGGAACTCTGCAGACGGTTCCCCCTCGAGGTCACCGCGGAGAAACGACACGACTGGTACCGGACCACCGGACGATCAGGGCGATGGGTCATCCCCAACTGGCAACTCGTCGCCGAGAGCTACACGGGCGTGCATCTCACCGTTATGGGATACCTGGCCGCAGCGGGAACCGCGATCAGAGTCGACGACGAGACGGCCAGCGTCATCGCCGGATGGGCACCCGACGCAACATGCTGGCTCACTGACCCCGACCGCCTCGGCGACGAATCCCGTACCTGGGTGCTCGACGACAGCCGAGAACCCCCCGACTGGGTCGAAGAAACGCAACAATGAGGGACAGCGAATCGTGTTGCTGTGCAATGTCCACCCGGTGAGCATCGCGGAGTGCGGGGCGAGACAGGAACTCAGTCAGCTCTGTGGGGTGACGGTTGCGGCCATCAAGTACTACCTGCGTGAGGGCCTGCTGACAGGCGGTGTGCAGACAGCCGCAACCAAGCCGTGTACAGCGAACAGCACATACGGCGACTGCGCCTGATCCGCTCCCTGATCGACATCGGCGGTCTCTCGATTTCACATGTGCGTGCCACACTCGCGGCAGTTGACGATGAATCGACGCCCATGCACGACGCATTCGGGGCGGTAATGCACGGCCTCGACGAGGTGCCCGCCGATACCCGGCCCACCAACATCGAAACGGCCTACAACGAAGTGCAGGAATGGCTTTCGTCCAGGGACTGGCACATCCAGTCGGACGCGCCCGCGCCGCATCGCCTGGCCGAACTTGTCGCCACGCTGCGCCGGTTCGATTTCCCGACAATGCTCACCGATTTCGACAGTGTCGCCGACATCATCGAGCGGACCCCCCAAAGCGAAGTGGAATACGCCCGAGCCATGTCGGATCGCACGGCTGCTGTCGAGGCGATGCTTATCGGAACCGCAATACTCGAACGAGCGATCGTCGAGGTTCGCCGACTCGCCCTCGAAGCTGCCAGCTCCCGGGTCGGCAACGCGCTCAAATAGGTACGACAGGGTCTGGGGCCGAGGGGACGATAATAAGTCGCCTGATATTATGGCGCCTAATGAAAAATCTCGTGGGTGTGAAACAAGAGCTGTTGCTGTCGCGGATCGGCGACGACGAGGCCAACCGACTGGTTATGGCGTTGCTGACAACAGCGCGACGGATCGACACAGAATGCACCGAGCTGCTGGCCGAATACGAAATGTCCGAAGGACGCTTGGCGGCGCTCCTGGGCGTGTCCGCGGAACCTGGAATTGCCCCCGGTGCCCTCGCTGATCGTTTGGAGGTGAAAAGTGCCACCGTGACGGGCCTGCTCGACGGGCTCGAACGTCGTGACCTCGTCCGTCGGACAAGCGTCGTCGGGGACCGTCGCTCCATTTCGTTGCAGGTCACTTCGGCGGGCGAAGCCCTCCTCGCGGCGCTGACGCCGATGTACACGGATTGGTTGCATCACCTCAGTGCTGACATCGGCGCAGAAGATCGAGCGGCAGCCACCCGGGCGATGGCCACCATCCAGCGCAACCTGGACACGGACACTTCCGGTGGTTGAGCATGGTTCGCGGCGCCGCACGGGCATCGATCCCGAACGTTTACTCGAATTGAATGAGGGTCGAGTCGCATCTCGCACCCTCGCAGAGGCGCTGTCCGTGGACCAGGCGTTGCTGCTCGAAAACATCTTCCCGTTCGTGACTGACGAACTGCGTTCGTCAGTCACGCAAGCACAATCTCTGGGCATCCTCGCTCGGATGCGACACGTCGGCGCTGCGCTCGCTGACTTGCTCGATGAGGAAGAAACGGCGCGCCTGGCCGCGCACCCGTCCGACACTGCGCGCGGGTGGAGTTGCTTCATCGTCGCCGCGATCGACAACATCGAACCAGCCGAGTTGTTGACCAAGATTCGTCCCTTCGCTGACGATCCTCACTTCGCCGTTCGAGAATGGGCATGGATGGCCACACGCTCGACACTGGTCACCGATCTCGAGACCAGCATCGGTCTACTCGCTGAGTGGACGAACGACGAATCCGAGCGTATCCGTCGATTTGCCAGCGAAGCACTCCGTCCACGCGGAGTGTGGTCGACACACATCGCGGCACTGAAAGTCGACCCCGACCTCGGGTTGCCGATCCTGACGCCGTTGCGAGCAGATCCGTCCCGGTACGTGCAGGATTCGGTGGCGAACTGGATCAACGACGCAGCGAAGACGAATCCGGATTGGGCACGCACCCAATGCCGGCGATGGCTCACCGAAAACGAAGCGAACGCGGCGACCGAACGGATCGCGCGCCGAGCTCTCCGCTCCCTCCATTAATCCCTGTCGAAAGGAAACCACATGACCGTCATCGAGATCGTCGAGTTCACCACCCATCCGAGCACCACGGCCGAAAACCTGAAGCGAGCATTGGACGCACTCGACCGAGAACTAGCAGATATCGGTGGCTTCCAGTCACGAGAGTTGTACCGGGCTGCTGGAACAGACAACGGTTGGCTCCTCGAATACCGATGGGCCACACTCCTCGAAGCTCAAAACTCGATGAGTAAAGTTGCGCACACCGATGCCTTCGCCAACTTGATGGCATTGGTGGAGAACCCGGAAACGATGAAGATGAGCTACGGCATACCCGCCTAGACCGACGATTGATGGCAAGCTCGGGCATTCGCCGACGAAGTCAGGTTTGCTTCTGGACTCGTGTGTGGGGAGGGCTCTGTCAACTTAGCTGAACACAACTTGGAGTCAACAGCATTCGGGAATGCTGGTAGATTCTGTTGGTAGGAAACCGGGTTTAGGCGGAGACGGTTACGCCGGTGACATGGTTTCAGGTGGCAAATCGGTTGGTCATTTGGGACCGGTACTCGCTCGCGGCGAGCTTGTGTCGACCGGGTCGGAAGTGTGGCGAGATCGCATTGAACACCGACAGGAACCGTTGAGCCGCACCGGGCGAGCGGAAGAACTTCATTGTCCATTCGCGCTGCCTGGTGGGTTGGTGCGAGTTCTCAGCACGGTTGTTGAGGTACTTCGAGCGCCGGTGTTCGACCGATGGTATCAACTCCCGTTGCGTCACAGCGTAACTGGAAAGCTTGTCGGTCACCAGCACTCTCGGCACCCGGCCCTGCTTGCGCATCAACGTGCCGAAGAAGCGCTTCGCAGTCTTCGCGTCGCGTCGCGACTGGACCAGGACGTCGTGCCCGACGGTACTCGGCGCCATGTGAGGGCCCGGAAAAGTGAATGACTACCAATCGAAGTTCGTACTCATCGAGAACTGATCCCTCACAGCTGGCATCGAGACTGTTCGATGAACTCTCACGGCGCTATCACGAAGAGAGGCACAGGGTCGACACCCAACAATGGCAGATACTCGTACGCTACCGTCCAGGCGAAGCCGAATCACTCCTCAATCTTGCGCTGAACTGGGTACCGTACGGAGGCATACCCGAGGAAGAAGTATTCGAACACTACGGAACGACGTTGGCCCGCTTCGTTGACCAATTGTGGGTCGCCGTGCACCACCTGCAATGCGATCGGAAAACCGTCGTGAAACTGGCCACGGTGTACCCGAAGTGGCGGTCCTCGCCCAACGAGTATCCAGAACTTTCTTCCGCCGGGGACTAATCGCCACACAAAACTGAATCGCACCGGCGAGTCCGGCAACGGGCGGTGCGCGCCGGCGTCGGTGCGCACGATATTCGCCAGCATGACCGCGTCGGCGGAATCGGATTTCGATCCGGAGACCGAATTCCGCGAACGATACCGCGAGGCGGCCAACGAATTGATCGGGTAGATCACCCGGCCACTGGCGCGCAATCGGGCAAAACCACAGGCCGTGATCGGGTTCGATCCCCACCGGGATCAGGTCCTGGGCGATATCGCCGGCTTCGGCGAAGGCCTTGAGTAGCCGAGCGAACCCGGCAGCGTCGTTGCTGACGCGTCCCAGGATCACGACTTCGCCCAGGTCGTTGAGGATCGCGAAGTCGTGATGGTTTTCGGCCCAATCTATTCCGCAGTACAGTCCCACCGCGCCTCCCAATGTCGATGTGCAGGTTGCGAACCCGTGTGGTGCACGCGGCGACCTAATTGCAGGACTCGACGGTCCGTCATCTCACCAGCCGTTCGTGACACCAGCGCACCGCAGGGCGCTCGATCTGCCGAAGAGCTCACGGCTCGGGAACACAGAAGAAGAGATCGACCCTGCGGCGGGCTCGTACCGCGACATTTCACCACGCCGGATGGTGCACTGTCTGGCGCTGCCTCTCTTCCAGAAGGCGTCGCATGCGCCGGGAAAACCCTGGAGTCCGCCGGGCAGTGCACCCGCAGAAACACCAGATCAGCGCGAGCGTTGCTTGCCCCTCGATCCGTGCTTCTACACACCAATTGGGATGTCCTTATGTCCCGCAAGCGCAGGTCGTTCACGACCGAGTACAAGGTCGAGGCCGCCCGTAGGGTGATCGATTCCGGCCGCACCATCGCCGAGGTCGCCCGTGAATTGGGTATCAACGAAGCCCTGCTCGGCCTCTGGCTTGCCGCCGAACGCCGGCGGATCGAGGCTGCCGCTGCATCCGGTGACCAGCCACTGACGGCCGCGGAACGCACCGAGCTGGCACGGTTGCGCCGCCAGGTCTCCGAGCAGGAGAAAGACATCGCGTCCCTGAAAAAGCGTCCGCGTACTTCGCGGCTCATCCCATCTCCTGCGGCGCTCAGGCGTCCACGAAGAGGCCATGAGCGAATTCGTCGAATTCGTCGAACCGGTCCTGCGGCAAGTGCTATCGGACTCAGAATGTAAGCCCTGTGCAGCAATACGTTTCGGGTCGAAAGTGAGCACCGCGCCTGGTCATATTGCGGAAGTAGCAAAAAGATTTGTGAGCTGGGAGTTAGTGGCCGTGTGAACGTGGGCGGTGAATGCTCGTCACGGCTGGTGCCCGCCGGGTTAGCTGAGATCTGTGTTGTTGTGAGTGTTTGTCGGCCAGGCATCCCGGATAAGTCTGTGGGACAAGAACCTTGGTGCGCGGTTCGACGTCTATGCGCCCGAGTAATTCTGTGCAGGTATCCAGAACATCACATGTCATCGAGAATCGGCACCATCTCCCTGCCTGTAGTTGCTGCACGGCTCGACCAGCGCCGAGGGCGATCGGGGTCGGGTGGGAACGCCGTATATAGGGTTCTCTGCCGGAGGTAGGCGCGACTTCGTTGAGGTGGGAGGATTGAAGTCGCATGGGATCGGGCTTCTGGTGGTGCCTCGGGCTGTGGGCTGCTCGATCTGGTCCTGGGATTTGATGATGTGATGGGCGTTGCGTTCGAACGATTTGCCCGAGAGTTGGAGGGTCATGGCACCGAATGGAATAACGAAACGCCGCAGAGAAACTTTGGCTCGCCTGCTCGATGCTGCCGAGGAGGTCTTTGCCGAGCGAGGTTTCGGTGCTCCGTCGATCGAAGATATCTGTGCGGCCGCCGGGTACACCCGTGGGGCGTTCTATTCGAACTTCGCCAGCAAGGACGAGCTTTTCTTTGCGTTGTTCGCCAGGCAGTCGAAGCAGATGCAGGAACGTCTCGCAGTTGCGGTCGAGTCGGCGACCTCGCGGACGGATCCGATTGCCGTGATCACCGAGGTCATGGCGCAACATGATGTGTGGCAGGGAAAGTGGTTCTTGTTGACCACCGAGTTCACGTTGTATGCGGTCCGCAACCGCGCTGCTGGGGCTCAGTTGGCTCGGCGTGACGCCGAATTGCGGGAGACATTGGCCTCGTTGATGTCGGCGTTGTTGGAAAGGAGCGGCTGGGTGGCGGCGATTCCGATCGAGGACGTGGCGCGTGTGTTGATGGCGCTCAGCGATGGTTTGTCGAGTCAAAGCCTGACTGAGACCGGTGCGTGCGGAGGAGAACTGGAACGCCGTGTGGTTCCGGCTGCATTGGTGGGACTGGTCCGTCCGGATGCGGTTCACTTCGACTGATGGTGTTCTCATACCGCGCCTGGGGCAGGTGATTCGATCAGCTGCGCTACGTTGACCGCGGAGGTGAGTGAGAACAATGTCTCGGTAACAGGTACGGCGATGTTGTGAGTGCGTGCGGCGCGGACAACTGCTCCGAGTAGGAGGTCGTACTCCAACGAACGGCCGGCGAGTCGGTCGTAGAGCATGCTGCTGCCGACATCGGCAGGGTAGTTCCGATAGAGCTCCAGCACGTTGGAGACATCGGCGTCGGCGATGCGGGCACCGACAGCATTGGCGACAGTGCGGGTTTCGGTCAGCAATGCCGTACAGGTGCGTTGTACGTGCGTCTCGCGGAGTACGTCTGCATGGCGAAGTGTGAGTGCTGTAATCGGGTTGAGGCCGATGTTGACGAGTAGCTTGCGCCAGGATTCGGTGAGGAAGTCCTCGGACGTGGTGACGTGGACACCGCCGGTCATGTACGCCGCGAATGCCTGCCCCGTAGTGGTGTCCGGCACGGTCAGAGATGCACCGATTCGGTGGTGAACCGTTGCGGGAGCTATGCGTTCGGCTCCGGCGTAGATGAGTGCCGGCAGGATCTTCCCTTTATCTGTGATCGGTTGGGTGCGGTCGACATGATCGATTCCGTTCTGCATGATCACAACAACGGTGTCGTGACCGGTCAGAGCATCAAGCCAGGGTTTCACCGATGTGGTGTCGTGGGCCTTGACCGTCACGAACACCCAACTGACTACCCGAGCGTCGTCGGGTGAAGTGATCACATTTACCGGGTATTTTTCTGTGATTGCGGTACCGGAGCCGTCCCCGATGACGGTGAATGCATCGAAAGGTGTGCGTGCACACACCAATGGGGTAGGTTTGCCTGCCTTGCGAATCCAGGCAGCCGTGACTCCGGCGATCGCGCCGGAACCGATGATCGCCGCAGAATCTCTCATAACTTCTTCTGTCCGTCTCGGTGGGTGTTCGACTCCGGCTCGTGGGCGGGCGCAGTCGAGGTGAGTCTGTCGAACGCATGTGCGTCGTGTGCAGCGAAAATATCGACGTCCCCACGTATAGCGAGCTCACGCAAGCGTTCGATGTTCTGTAACCGAAGTGTCTTGTCGGCTTGTAATGCGTTGTCGAACGCTTTCAGTCCCAACGGGTAGCGAGCGGGTGTCTCGAGCTGACCGTGATAGGAGAAACTATCTCCGCCATGCAAGAGCCATTTGCTCCCTGCAGCAGAGTCTTTGGCAATTGCAACCCCGATGTGTCCGACTGTGTGCCCGTACAAGGGGACCAGTACGATGCCGTCGAGTCCGGCTATCTGCTGCGTGCCGTCGAACCCCATCCACGTATCACCGTCGTCGGCGTGCGGCACCCAGCGTGGATTGTGTGCGAGGGCGGGCTGGTTGAGGTACCGGCGCCGTTCGAACCATGTGCGGGGATGCTGTAGTGCGTCGAACTCATTACTGCTCAGATGCACGGACGCGTTCGGAAAGTCGGGTAGCCCACCGACGTGGTCGACGTCGAGGTGTGTGAGCACGACATGTCTGACATCGTTTGCAGAGAAGCCCAGTGCAGTGATCTGCGCGAGGGCAGTTTCACGGGGATCGAGGGAAGGGTGCAACCCCCGTACGAACCAGCGCTCGGTCGAACCGGTCGGCTTCTCGATGGTGTGCGTTCCGATCCCGGTGTCGACGAGGACGAGTCCCGTCGCGGTTTCGAGCAGCAGACAATGGCATACAGCTCGGCCACGCCGGTACCACGGGCTCACACCATCGGCCAGTGGGCCACCGGGGGGATTGATCGTTCCACAATTGAGATGATGAATTTTCATATGCCATTACTTTCTGTTGTTCGAGTGATCGACAGTGACAGTGACAGTGACAGTGGGGATTTGGATGGGGCAATCCAGTGCAGACGGACTACTCGGCCACAGCGAGTGCATCGATCTCGATCAGCACGCCGTCAGGAAGAGTTACCTGCACAGTGGTGCGCGCAGGTCGCAGAGAAGGGAACCACGGCTCAAGCGCCTCGTTCATCTCCGCGAAGTCGGACAAGCTGGCGAGGTATACCCGCAGCATGACGACGTCGGACATCTGTGATCCCGCGGCGCGCAGGATGGCGTCGATGTTGGACAGCGTCCGGGTGGTCTGTCCGAATACGTCGGCTGCGAGGCTGAAATCAGTGGGATCGAAGCCCATCTGCCCCGAGACCTGGACCAGGCTTCCTACTTTCGCTGCCTGCGAATAGTGTCCCGCGGGTGGAGGTGCGCCGGGAGTCGAGACCATGGTTCGAGGAGGCATCGTGGATGACCTTTCGATTCGGAGGGGTGGTGCGATCGTTCACGCGGGTCTCATTACCCGCATACCGCGGTAAAGACACGCAGAGCATTTCCGCCCATGATGGCGGCGCAGTCGTCTTCGCTGAAACCGGCCGCGGACAAGCCAGTTATGAACTCCGAATTATCCTGTGGACCATTGTATTTAGCCATCGTCGCGGGTCCGCCGTTGGCGTCGGTGCCAAAGGCTAGGTGTTCGATGCCGACCAGATCGGCTACGTGCGCCGCATGGCGAGCGAAGTCTCTCGAATCGGACATGCCGCGCTTGCGGAGACGAAACGGCCACAGCCCGATCAGGCCTCCGGTGGCGGCGATCGCAACGATCTCTTCGTCGCTGATGTAGCGAGAGAGATCGTCGAGCGATGCAGCGCCGGTGTGTGAGGAGACAACCGGCGCATCGGAAGCAGCGCACGCCGACAGTGTGGTCGCCGAGTCCGCGTGGGCGACGTCGACGATGATTCCGAGGTCGTTCATAAGCGAGATTGCCTCTGCTCCGAATCTGGTGAGGCCGGCAGTTCGTGCGCCTCGCCGCACTTTTCTGCTGCGAGGTTGGCCACATACGGTCGTTCCGATCGTGCCCAGCGCATTATCCGAATAATGCACCAGACCGATCATGCGCACTCCACGCTCGTGGAGCCACTCTAGGCGGTGGAGGTCTGGCCCGAGGATGTCCGCGCCTTCCATGGCGAGAACGATGCTGGGGACCTTCTGTGCCCGAGCGGTATTGAGCTCGGTGCTGTTTCTGATCACGGCCACGCCGGCTGCATCAGCTTGATTCTCGAGCGAGACGAACTGGCGCCGAACCGCTTTCCATGGGTCTCTCGGCGCACGCCAGAGCGTTCCGAGTGGGTCTCCGAGGACGCACGCCACCATTGCATCGATGCCCGATGTCTTCATCTGATCGAAGGAAAACGCGGGGTCCATCGACGGAGCCATGTCGAATGCCCGACGAACAGGCCTAGGCGCAACATCGATCCCGTGCGCGTGCAAGTCGAACACGATACGTGAACTCGGCGTGTCCGTGGAGGGTTGACCGAGAGGGGGTGAAGTTGATTGGGCAGCATTCTCTGCGTGCATGTGGCCTCAGTTCAGTCTTCGGAGGGTGCGCCATCGATACGTTAACGTATTCAATACAAGTATGCATCGAAATTGTCAGTGGGCTGCTTCGGGAGCCCCACGGTTCTGCGGGGGGGGTTGGTAGTTAGCGTGGGGTTTTCGGATGGCTGCTTGCATTGTTTGGTGGCACAGGCAATGTCTGGCGAATTCGAGCTTGGAGTAGAACTGGTGAGGTCTGGTTGGGGCGATGTATTGATGAGCAGTTTGTAGACACTGTTGTTTTCAAAGAGTGGGCATGGTTGTATTTACCGCATGTCACATGTATTTGGCGCTGTGGAACAACGGTTTTGGCGTAGATGGTGGGCGCGGGGTTTGTCGGTCGGTGTTGTTGTTGCGATTGCAGTAGCGGCAATGTCGACGGTAGGAATGATGCGATCTCAGGCGGAGCCGGCGCCTCCACCGGATGCGTTCTACGATGTTCCGGAAGCTCTGGCTAACTTCTCCCCGGGTGAAATCATCAGGAGCCGCCCGGTTGCGGTCAATGCGCTGCAGTCGCTTCCGATCAAGGTCGACGCTTGGCAATTGTTGTACCGAACAACCGGGATGAACGGTGAGCCGGATGCTGCCGTGACGACGGTGATGACCCCGGAAGGGCCCACCAAACCGCGTCCGTTGCTCTCGTATCAGGCCGCGACGGACTCGACGCTCCGGATCTGCAACCCGTCGTACGGGCTCGTCCACGGTGCGCCGGTCGACTTCACCAACCCATCCGGACCAGTGCTGGTACCGATCGGGTCGATAGAGGTCGCCCTTGCTGTAGCAGGATTGGAGCAGGGCTGGGTGGTGGCGATGCCCGATCACGGTGGAGTCGACAACCGATTCCTCACGCCACGCCAGCCGGGGTTCGCGGTACTCGACGGTATCCGTGCCGTCGAGAACTTCGATCCGGCGGGCCTGGCTGGCACAACGACTCCGGTGTCGTTGTGGGGCTACTCAGGCGGCGCAATCGCCAGTAGTTGGGCAATCGAGCAACATCCGACATACGCACCCGAACTCGACATCAAAGGTGCGGCATTAGGTGCCCCCGAGCGTGATCTCGAAGCATCACTGAAGTCCGCGAACGGGACACCTTTCGCCGGTTTGATTCCTCTCGCTTTCGCCTCGATTGCCAAGGACTCGCCTACCTTCTCCGACGAGATCAGAAACTATCTGACCCCGGAAGGAAATGCACTCGTCGATCGTATGCGAAACAGTTGCGCGCCCCAGAACATCCTGGGAAACCTGGGATTTCGCTACGAGAACTATCTGACTGCCCCAATCGGCGACGTCTTGGACAATCCGGTGGTTCGCCGTGAGATCGACGCGCGAGGAGTCAGCGGTGGCAACATTCCAACGGTCCCAGCGTACGTCTACAACGGTGTGACCGACGAAATTGCGCCGATCTCCGGAACCGATAAACTCGTGGATTCTTACTGCGAAGGCTGCGCTTCGGTTACCTACCGGAGGGAAGCGCTCCCCCTGAATCCGCTTCCGCAGTACAGCAGCACTCACGCCGTTATCGAAGCCACAGGGGCAGCGGGGGCTTTCAAGTGGATCAAAGAACGCATGAACCCCGGTAGCGAGACGCCGAGAGGATGCGACATTCAGACGGTGCCCAACACCCTCGCTGACCCTGATGTGCTCGCATCTTTAGGTCCCTCCTTCGGGCTTCCCTTGCAATCGATCCTCGCTGGAACGCCCCTCGAAACTGACCGTTGATGGTGCGCCCTCCCGTTCAGCTTTCGGCTCTCGAAGCCGGAAAGAATGCTGATGTGCAGCAAAATGCGTCGACATCTGTGTTCCCCTCTCTCCACCTTCTCAAGTGGCGCGGCACCCGCCCCGGCGCCTTCAACCTTGAGAGGTGGCGACAGGGCGCGGGCCGACTAACATCCCTGCGACCAGATCGGCAGATCATCCGGACGTACGCGACTGCTGCTTTGCGCTGAGGAAGGCCGGACCATCTTCAGTCAAATCCTCTGTACCAGAGGGTAACCGAGTTTATCGGCTGACAAGACAACCGGAACCGATGGCTTGCCGAACACGACAGGTGTCACCCCGCTGATGGCGGCCATAGAACGGAGAGGGACAAGTCATACGCGGTGCGTCGAATCGATGGTGAAAACATCTTCCAGACCCGTCTCAACCAACTTTTTGCCGCGTCTGACCGACGCCTGACGAACAGACCGGTGGCGAAAGAACTACTTGCGCAGGGGTTTCGAATCTCAGTTCCCTATCTATCGCAATTACACAATGGAGTGAGGGCAAGCCCGTCAGATAAAATAGTGACCGCGGTGACCAAATATTTTTCCGTCTCACTGGGTATTTCTTCCTTGCCCAGGTCTCAGAGGGATATGCTCAGATACGGGATGCGGACGCGGAGATCATCGAATGTCCCACGATCCAATGTTGCGGGAACTGCTCGAAGCAGCGAACGGACTGTCCACAATATCGCTGTGACTGCTCACCGGCTCGCCGACAAACTGCATGTACACGACCAACTCCGTGCAGTTCCAGCAGATGCACCGTCCTACATTCGACTGGCCGAAGGAACGCGGCACATGAGAAAACCATAGCCTCATGGACCGTCACAGTGCTTCCTTCGTGCTTTGCCGTAATTTTCGGTCGGACTTTGGTGGTTTCGCAGGGAATCGCGAGCTTGCTTCTCCTCGAGTTCGACCGTGACCGTCCAGTTGAACGATCCACGCCATAACCGAATTCACTCTGGCCACCACCCGACAGGAACCGCCATGACACCGAATCCCATGCCTGAACTCGAGACTAGTTCGTTTGATCGATGAGATCCTCGCGGAATGCGGGCCCGGATGGTCTTTTGGGGACGAGGAGGGCTGGACGGGGTATCGCAATCACGCTCAGCGGGTCTTTCTCTTCGCCCGAGAACTGACTCCATCAGGACCTGAGGTAGAGGAGCGGATTGCCATCGTCGCGGCATTTCACGATCTTGCCGCTATCCAAACTGTCGACTACCTCGACGTGAACCTCGCGCCCATGCGGGCCTGGTTGGCCGCACACGATCGTCAAGGCTGAGAACGTGAGATCTCGCTGGCGATGACGCTGCATCACCGCATCAGCCCCTACCGTGGTGAGGCTGCCTGGTTAGTCGAATGCATCCGGCGGGCCGATTGGATCGAGGTAACCGGGGGAGTCCTGAACTTCGGGCTCTCTCGCGGATTCATCCGGTATTCCCGGCGCAGCCTGCCAAATCAGAAATTTGTCTCCGATGCCGGAATCAAGATTATCCAGCACGCTCTCACTCATCCACACAACCCGTTCCCTTTCTGGCGATCTGGTCTCACTCTCGCAGAGTTGAACCGCGAAGGCCGTCAGGACGACCGTTAAGGAGGTGAATATCTGCAGGTGGAATCACCGGCCATTGAAGGCTTGGCAAGCACACATGACTTTGCTCCGATCGGTGGCCGGGGACACCATCAGATCGACCGCGCTCATGGCGCTACGCGGTTCCATCACCGAATGTGTGCGTTCTACGTCCCAGATCCCTACCGAGGATCAACTGGCCGCTTCCGATCGATGAGCAATGATCAATACCTGTGAATGAGGTTCGGGGAGGGGAGGTCTTCACGAAATCAGGTATCCGGGCGAGGCGCGACAGTGGGGGCAAGTCCAAAAAAATGCGTGGTGTGTGAGACGGGCACTACGTGCTCCCTCGTTCAAGCTGTCAATGCTGCTGGGGTAGCCGATCAACTCCTCGTCGATTGTGTTGTCGTCACCGGTTTCCGGGGTAACGAGACTTGCTCGGGAGCGCACCAGGATGTCCAGTCCGAGATTATGAGGTCGCACCGATCTTCGGAACCGGCAAACTGGTTGACAAGTATTGCGATGGTGATGCACCGGTGCATCACGGCGCGAGTCGTCCCCGTTACCTTCTTTATAGTCCTCGGAATCTGTTGCCGCAGTAAAGCAGTACCCATGCGGTGATTGAAGTAACCGGAGCGGCGGGGGCGTTCAATTGGATCAAAGAACGCATGAATTCCGACAGTGTGATACCGGCCGGGTGCGACATTCAGACAGTGCCCAACACCCTCGCCGAACTGATGCGCTCGCCTCTCTGTGGCCATCGTTCGGTTTTTCGTTGCAATCGATGCTCGCGGGGATGCCCTCGGAACTTGCCGTTGATCGGGCATCTTCGGGTGCACCGTGTCCGGTGGTCCATTATCCGGTCGTCCTTGTTCTGTAGAACTTTTCGGTTCTCGAAGCCGGAAAGGATGCCGATGTAAAGCACAATGCAGCGCACTTCTGAAGCGCCTTGTGAGCGGTGCCGAACCATCGACTACTGCTCTCGGCGAGGGATGGCGTCGCTAGGCTATCGTCGTACAAGACCAGCAGGATTCGTGTCGCGATAGTTGGATGATGAGATATGCCACAAGGATGCCGGACAGTGCAGAAGTTGCCCCGAGGGCGCCACACGCTCGATCGTGCGGCAGTGGTCGCATCTCAGAAACAACGACTGTGTTGGGCGGCATTCGAAGTGATCGCCCGCCGCGGATATCGTGCGACCAGTGTCGCGGCGATCATCGACAGCGCAGGTATCTCACGGCGCACATTCTATGAGCTGTTCACCGACAAAGAAGCCTGTTTTCAGGCTGCCTGCGACTTCTTCATCGACAGGATGAAATCCGACCTCGAGAAGAGGTCAGAGGGCATGCCCACTCTCGACTGGAAAGCTTTGGTACGCAGTTCCCTCGAAGTCTATTTGGCCGGGCTCGCCGAGAACCCCACAGCAGCAATTGCTTTGCACGTAGAAACCCTCGTTGCCGGCCGAGAACTCGCTACGCAACGCGCTCAGGTGCAGGAGTTCCTCGCCGACAGAATGCGACGGGCTCATCAACTAGCATACGCGCAGGACCCGTCGGCGCGAGATACTCCGGACGGGGTTTACGATTTCCTCATCGGAGGAATCGACGACCGCATACGTCATTGCCTGCACACACTTGGGGCAGAGCAACTGCCCACTCTGCTGCCGCTGCTGCATCACTCGACTCTCGCACTACTCGGCGTCTCCGCTATCGAGACGAGAGTACAAACGAGCGGCAGCCTCTGACGTTCCGCAACCCTGTCAATAGGAACTCAGCACCGCCTCGAAAGTGCAAATGGCGCGGTCATCCCTATATATCGGTGGGGCTCGCCTTTGTCGAACAGCCCCACCGATACCCGTATCGTCCGGCCAATGATTCGGATTGACGGCATGCAATCGCAGTGTGCACCGATGATTCGGCGAGCGACGTTATCTGCCCGCTCTGTCCTGCCGACACCAGGTGTGCGTGGAAGCAGCATCGGCAGGCATCGCGTTCTACGAGGCAATGGCATCGACGGTGGGGGCGACAGTTCCGAACAAGTCGGTGATCATCGTCAGGCTGGCGTTCTGGAGGCTGTCCACGGATAGCGTGTGACCAGTTGGTGAGTTCAGCGAGCGAGTGGCAGTGGCTTCCGCCACCACGCTGGGACGGTACCCGAGATTGAAAGCTCCTTGGGCAGTGAACATCACACACATGTGTGTCATGAATCCAGCGAGGATCAGATTGCTGCCCACGGGTTTCCCCAGCTCTGTGAGAGTGTCTTCGAGGTTGGTGGCGTGGAAGGAATTGGGGAACTGCTTGACGATGACGGGCTCGCTGTCGAGGGGAGCGACCTCGTCGCTGATTCGACCGATTTCAGCTCTGATGTCATAGGGGGTGTTCTCGCCGCCGTCGTTGATGACGTGGATGACCGGAGTTCCGATGGCGCGGGCACGTTCGAGAAGCCGAGAACCAGCGGCGAGGGCTGGTTCGGCGCCATCGAGAGCCATGACGCCAGTGCGGTAGGTGTTCTGAAAGTCGATCATGATCAAGGTCGACTCGCTCAGTCGTGGCAGCTGATTGCTCAATCCCATGACGTTTCGCAGGGTTGTTGACGGGGTGGAGGTGTGCATCTCGAGCCTTTCGTGTGAACTGCGGATGGTGGTGGTAGGTCGTTCCGTCGGAAAACGTGAAGGATTCCCCGGAAACGCGAAGATGGGGATGGTGTTCATCCGTGATCGATGAACCGGCGAGCTGCGGTTGGCTAGTGGATTATTTGGCGGGAACTACATCGAAGTGATCGGTCTGGTACTGGAACAACAGACAATCCGCGCCCGCCATGCACCCGCTGAGGTGCGGAAGGTCCTTGGGGAGCTGGTAGAACGATCCGGCCGGGTACTCGACTCGCTTTCCGTCGATGGTCGCGTAGAAGACGCCACCGAGAACAACGGTGGGAAGATCCTGGGAGTGGGTGTGCATCGGATTGTCCTTCCCTGCAGGGAATTTCACAAATGATTCGTAAGGTCCACTTCCCGTGATGTCACCTACTACGTCAGCGACCTTGATGCCTCCTGTGTCGGGTAGTTCACGCCAGGTCAGTGTGGAGGCGGGAAACGAGATGGACCTATCGGCTACGTCGGTTGCCACCAGGCCCTTCGCTGGGGCGGAGGATGTGCTTGCGGCAGTGTTCTTCTCGTCGGGTGTGTTCGAACAGCCGATGAGCAATCCGGCGACAGCTGCTCCAGCTCCGACTGCTGCGAGTAGTTTCACGGATTTCGTTCGAGAGTAGGTCATTGTTCTCCAATATCGAGGGGCCGGCTGGTGTCGCCCCGACTGTGTGCACGTCCCGTTGTCTGTTACGGCTTCCGTGTTGGTCGAATGCAATCCTGCCGCGCGGAATGATCCCTTAACAGTGGCCCGCGGGTCCTCTGTCGACGGGTTTGGGCCAGATGGGGTGGATGAAGCGTGCCGATTGCCACAGGAAGGTCCGTCGGATCGCGCATCCGAGTGTGTTCCGGCGTCGTCTTATCCGCAGCTCAGTGGCCGAGATGATCCGGCGATGTGGTGGTGCAGGCTGGTGCAGGCGCGAGACGTGTTGGACGAGAACACTGAAATCTCTACGTCAGACGCGCTGGGGCCCTTGGAACGTACGTCGATACGCCGACGGAGTCGTGCCGAGGGCACGGATGAATGCTTCGCGCTGCGTGACCGCGCTACCGAATCCACACAGACCGGAGATGTGGTCGATAGTGAAATCACTGGTCTCGAGTAGTCGCTGCGCCATTGCGATGCGTTGAGTGGATATCCACCGACTGACGCTCGTACCGACGGTGCTGCGAAATGCTCTGGTAAAGGTGCGGCGACTCATCGCCGCCCGTTGAGCGAGTTGATCGACGGTCAACGGCTGATCGAGATTCTCGATTGCCCATTGCAATGTTGCTGCCAGCGGATTGGATTCACTGTTGGGAGGCAAGGGATGTTCGATGTACTGAGCCTGCCCGCCCTCCCGGTGCGGTGGCGAAACAATACGCCGGGCAACCCGATTCGTCACCGCTGCTCCGTGTTGTTTGCGTAAGAGATGTAGGCATGTGTCGATGGCCGCAGTTGTTCCGGCGGACGTGACGATATCGCCGTCGTCGACGTACAAGGCTTCCTGGTTGAGTCGGACGTCGGGAAACCGGCGCTCGAACACATCCGCCCACTTCCAGTGCGTTGCGGCGGGCCGGCCGTCGAGTAGACCGGTATCGGCCACGACGAACGCGCCCAGGCACAATCCGACTAGCCGTGCACCGTTCTCGTGGGCGTTGCGGAGTGCGGTGATCATCTCTGGCGGCGCAGGCCGCTCCGGATCGGGCCAACTAGGAACGATGACGGTTGATGCACTCGCCAGCTCTTCCAGACTGTAGCCGGTGGACACGGTGAAACCTGCGGTGGTGACGATCGGCCTGGCACCTGGAGTGCAGACGCGAATCTCGCACGGGATCAGATCAGGGGAGGGCTGCTCTTCACCGAATACCAGGCACGGGACCGAAAGGTGGAAGGGGTTGATGCCGTCGAACGCCAGAACGGAGATGACGTCCACCTGTGATCCTCTCGCCCATTGTTCGTGCGGCCTGATCCCGTCGATTCTAGACCCATTGGCTGCTGTCGTGATGATCCTCGGCGTTGTTAGGTTGCTTTGGTCAACGAGCAATCCGCCGTTCATGCACGTTCGATCATGTCTTCATGGAGCGGACTCTTCTTGATGAGAAGGAGTGAATGCTGCTATTGCGCAATGTAATTCAAGAGTGGAAAGGATTCGAACGTGCAGGCAATCCCCATAAATTCCCATTCGAGTGCGTGCTACTCGACGGACCACCTGTCGGCGATACCATGAAAACACTTCGTCGACGGTGCCGATCATGACAGAGCAACAGACGCCGGAGTTCTTTCGGGCTCAGCTCAACGCCCTGTTCAGGGATAGTGGGCCTGGGCTGACCAACAGAGTGGTGGTTCGGGGAATGCTGGAACTCGGCTGCCGAATCTCCGCGCCTTACTTGTCTCAGCTCCGAACCGGCGCGCGCACTGCCCCGTCCGCACCTGTGGTGCGAGCGCTGGCTGACTACTTCATGGTGTCCGTCGACTTCTTCTTCGATCCGGCATACAACCCGAATTTGGACAATGTCGCCCCGTTCGACCTTCATCTGATCGAAGGGCTCTCTGATGCCGCACTGCGCCGAATCCTTCATTCGGCTGTGGGGCTTTCTTCGAGCTCGTACACACTGATAATACGGTTGGCCGAACAACTACGTATGGCCGAAGGGCTGCCCACTGCCCGATTCGACTCGTAGTCGTTTGCGTTGCAGTCGAATCGAAATAGTGTGCTCCGGCTTCGGCGCATCCATCACGAAGGTGTCCACGACACTCGGGATGGACTGATCTCGAAATACAAGGCAGCGGAACGCTCGGTGGGGCTCGTCGGATTCAAGGGCTACTACCCCGGGTGAGAGTTGGCCGAGCAAGCGGCCAAGGTGTCTGAGGCCGCGCCCAGGTCCTGCTCCTCCTACGAGAAGCGCATTGACGCAGCAGCACAGAGCATGCAAAACGCCCTGTGCTGACCCGTCGACCCTGCATGATGTGCCCCGAGTTTCCCGGAGTGCAAGGCGGAAAGTGGCGCCACGATCGCTATCTTTGTCGATGGCGCCCGACCGACTGAGCGGAGTCGTCACCATCAGGATTGAGGGTCGTGGGGACAATCGTGGGATCGGGATCGCCCAGCTCGCGGGCTCGTCGGCGGGCTGAGTTGAGCGCGAAAGTATCTGCGGGGGTGTAATCGTCGCTGTGGCGGCCGGGCGTGAGTGCAGGTGTGATCAGTGTTTGGTGCTTTTTCCTGAATTCGGCGGCGTCGGGTTGGTCCAACAAGTACGTCACGGCCGCGGTGACAGCTGCTGAAGGGGTGACGCGGTACTTCATCTTTGCGCTCCTGGGTGAATACGTGGCCGCCTGCGGTCGAGTCGGACCTGTGCCTGGCGGGAATTGTGTTGTTTGGATTGCTTTCATGTCGCAGAACGGGGGCTTCGGGACGTGCCTGGGATCGGTCTTGTCAGCGACGATTAGCGAGCGTGTCGATGTTCTTTCTGAGGGTGCTCCCCTCATGGTAAGGCTTCCTGTTTCACGTCTGGTGGTATATTCCGTTGTGAGAGTGACGCTTTGGGGGCGGGATTGCGGGCGACTGTCGGAAGTTGCCGTGCGCGTAACAGCTCGGGCGCCACTCTTGTTCACCCCCTGGCGCGGCCCGTGATCATGCGTTTGTCAGGCGGAAGGGGGTCTTACTCTTGCTGTCCGTCCAATTCAGGGTTCGCTTCGAGTGGTTCGAAATATCGTGGATTGGGGTTGGTGGGGGCTTTGACGATGTCGCCGAATCCGAGAACACGGGCAGGAGGACCTTGGTAGATCATTTCCTCTGTTCCGATGTAGCGAAAGCGCATGACGGGTCTCCTGCAGGTGAGATATTCGGGGGTGATCTGGTGAGGATGGCTGTCGGGGTCGGAGGCTGTCGAGTTGTGCGGTGTCGGAACGAACTTCGGTGTAGTACCCCGCGGCATTACGGCTTTTCGTGCGGTCACTACTGCGGGTCGAGGCGGCGCTGTTCCGTGTCGGTGTGCCGGTGGTCGGGTTGTCATCGCTGGAGTCGGGTGTGAAGTGTGGAGGCAGTGATAGCTGCTCCGACGTGTTCGGAGACCGTCCGCACGAGCATGCGGTCGGTGATGTCCGGTAGAAAGCGGTGCGCTGCGGTGCGCGAGTGCAGCGCGCGTGCCGCTGCGGCGATCAGATCCGGGGTCATCATGGTGATGCGGTGACCGGACCCTGCACTGAGCAGACCCGCGAGCGGCAACGACGAGTATTCGAACGGATCTGCGGGCGGGCGAATGCACCGAAGCGGTGAGATCGATTCCTCGCTGGTGGACAAGTCGATCAGCACATCGCACTGTGCGATGAGCCGTCGGGTGTCCTCGCGTGTGGAGTTGGTGGTGTCGATGTCGGTGACGGTGCCGATGCCGCACTGGGTCAGCACTTCTTCGAGTAGTGGTGTGTGTCGGGACTGCGAGATGTAGACGGTCGCCATCCAGGGCCACACGCCTTGCCTGTCGAGGGCGGTCAGGGTCAGGGCGGCGAGTGAGGCGGTCATGGTTTCGTTGTCTGCGATGACGAGCGGGCCGTGGAGGGCGGCTACTTCGTGTTGGAAGATCGCGGTCCCGTAGGGCGGTAAACCGATCAGGAATACCGTTTCGATGTGATCCGGGAGCGCGAGGATGGTTTCGACCAGCCGCGGAACGTCGTTGAACGAGAGTGCGGTGTGCTCGGCGCGTAGTGCGGTGCGGTAGCGGATGAGCGCGGCGTATCCCTCGCCCCAAGTTCGGCGGTTGCGGTGTAACCGGCGCAGGGGACTCCACATCGGATCTGCCGTGATCACGGCAACTTTCCCGCCTACCGGTAGCGGCGGATTCGTGGCGTGTTGTCTGGTGGGTGCGTCGAGGGCGGGGCGATCAGCGGTCATGTGGTCCTGAGGTGGTGTGTTCTCGCCGCGTGCGGACAGTCGATCGCGGCGGCAGGGAAGGTTCCGGTCGGTCATGGGCGCAATGGCAACGGGCGGCCGTGGAGGAAGGCGATCAGCAGAGCGTTGACCTCCTCGGGTCGCTCGAGGTAGCCGAAGTGACCGCACTGGGCGATTTGTTCGTATCGGGCACCGGGAATGGCTGCGGCGACTTCGATGCCCTGCGCCGGCGGTGTCAAGCGATCGTCACCGAACCCGATGACGAGGGTCGGTGCTTGGATCGCGGCGAGATCGGTCAGTCGGTTGCGTGACCGATCCATCGCGGTCTGCGCGCGGACCCCGGCAGAGGTGGTGGTGGGTGCGGAGTACTCGAAGATGTCGAGCCATTCCTGTGCCTTCTGCGGATCGGCGAGGGTGTGCGGGGAGAGGTTCAGCACCGCGCTGATGGCCGCGGTGTAGGACGGGGGCAAATCGATCCCTGCCTGGTGGAGGGCCTGTTGTCCGCGGTTGAGGGCGGCTTCGACGGGGTGTGGTCGGCCGGTGGCGGCGAGCATGATCGCCTTGGCGATCAGTTCAGGATGGGTGATCGCCAGCTCTTGTACGACTCGTGAGCCCAGTGATGTGCCGATCACGTGGGCGGGTCCGCCGAGATGCTCGATCAGGGCCGCTGCGTCAGCGGCGAGATCGGCGATGCTCATCCCCTCGATCCCGGCCATGCTCGAGATTCCGCGGTTGTCCATCGTGACTACTTCGAAGCCGGCCTTCACCAGCGCCGGAACCTGGTAGGTGTTCCATACTCGGCCGGGGCTGCCGGCTCCCATGATCAGCAGTACACGCGGGCCGGAGCCGGTGACGACGTAGTTGACGGGAACATGGTTGAGGGTGACGGTCGGCATGGGTCCTGTTTTCGTGAGGTGGGTCAAGGGCGAGCGAAGACGAGAGCGGTGTTGTGTCCTCCGAAGCCGAAGGAATTGTTGACGGCGTAGTCGACGGGTCCGATGCGCGGCGCTGTCGTGACCACGTCGAGGTCGATCCTCGGGTCGAGTGTGTCGAGGTTGAGTGTGGGGGGGATGACGCCGTCGCGGACGGCGAGGACGGTGAGAACCGCTTCGAGCGCTCCGACGGCTCCGACGGAGTGCCCGAGGGCAGATTTCGGGGCGTAGATGGCCGCGTGTATGCCGACCGCCGTGGTGATGGCTGGTCGGTGAAGATGTCGTGGAGGCCGTCGTAGGCCATGTGGTCGCGGAGGGTG
>NZ_JAJNCL010000025.1 GCF_021025955.1 Rhodococcus qingshengii
CCCTCGCAGGTGGGAGTCGGTGTCCGTGTCGCTCTGACTTGGAATAAGTTACGCGTCCGCTGAAGTCTTTGACAAATCCACAGGTCAGGGGCTCGGAGATAACCATTTCCCCAGCAAGATTGTCCGTTTCAACCGATTTTTGCCGATTCTGACATCATGTGACGCCGGACACCGTGGCCAGATCGGCACGCAGCGGGACCTCACACCACTTGGACTCGGATTCCGGCGGCCTCGAACAACGTGACTTGCTCTGCGTCTACCGCAGCATCGGTGACCAGCACAGCCCCCGGCGGTATCGGCGCCCACGCATGGAAAGGACGTTCGCCGAGTTTGGCGGAGTGCGCGAGTATGTAGACCTCGCCGGCACGTTCGATCATCATTTCCTTGAGCCGTGTCTGATCGAGCTCAGCTTCACAAATACCCAGGTCAGCGGTAACCGCGTCGGCTCCGAGGAATGCCTTGTCGAACGACACCCTCTGCAACGACGCTTCAGCAAGTGGTCCGACAAATCCTTGGCTGAGCGGCCTCAACGTCCCACCGAGACATTCGACTCGGACACCATCAGCATCGGCTAGCGCTTCGAGCGCTGTCAGCCCTGCAGCAATCACCGTCAAATTCGTCACGTGACGTAAGAACTCGCCCATCGCACCCACAGTGGTGCCTGCATCCAGGAGCACAGTTTCTCCGGGCCGGACCTGCTCGGCAGCCCACTCTGCAATCCCCCGTTTGGCGTCGAATCCCTCCATCGCTCTCTGACGCAGAGATGATTCCGGATGGGGATTGATTGCAATTGCCCCGCCATAGGTGCGTGCGATGAGTCCCTGAGCAGTCAACTGACTCAGGTCTCGACGGATGGTCGACGCGGTGACCCCGAACTGAGCCGAGAGGTCCTCGACGCTGGCCAGACCACTCGTGCGCGCAAGTCTTGCGATTTCAGACCGCCGCGCCTCCGACTCCCGAATGGCCATCGCTCCTCCCCCTACGAACTCTGGTGCTTACTTGGAAACGAATGTGCTGGTTGCCAATTCGGCCGCCTGCCGCAGCGCTTCGACCATACTACCGGCCTCAGCGATACCCTTACCTGCAATATCGAATGCGGTTCCGTGATCGACGGAGGTTCGTATGACCGGCAAGCCCACAGTGATGTTGACCCCGGCCTCGATTCCGAGGACCTTGACCGGGCCGTGCCCCTGATCGTGATACATCGCGACGATCAAGTCGTAGTCACCACGGCCGGCCAGGAAGAACGCGGTATCCGCCGGCAGAGGACCGTGGACGTCGATTCCTTCTGCCTTCAACAGTTCAACGGCGGGAATGATCTTCTGCTCTTCCTCCCCGTAGCCGAAGAGCCCATTCTCCCCTGCGTGCGGGTTGATCCCGCAGACGCCGATCTTCGGAGACGGATTTCCGGTGCGCACCAAGGCTTCATGACCTCGACGAATGGTCCGCTCCACCAGACCCGGTTCGATCCTGGCGACCGCGTCGAGCAGTCCGATGTGTGTAGTCACGTGAATGACCTTGAGCTTGGGCGTCGACAACATCATCGACACCTCCTCGGTACCGGTCAGGTGCGCGAGCAATTCCGTGTGACCAGGGAAGATGTGCCCTGCCGCATGCAGCGCTTCCTTGTTCAGCGGCGCGGTGCAGATCGAATGAACTTCACCGCGAACAGCGAGTTCGCTTGCAACGCGGATGTACTGATAGGCCGCATCTCCCGCGACTGCCGACAGTTCACCCCACGCGAGATCCTCAGGTAGCAAGTCCAAATCGATGACGTTGATCCGTCCATCGATGAATTCAGCATCCTTGATCTCCTCGACGTCGACCACATCGACGTCGATTCCGAGAACCTCGGCGGCCAGACGCAGGCGCTTCGCGTCGCCGACAACGACCGGGCGGCAACGCTTTCTCGTTTCGTCGTCGAGGAGTGCGGGGACGATCACTTCCGGCCCGACGCCGGCGCCGTCGCCCATCGTGACAGCGATCAGCGGCAGTGGGGTGGATTCGATTGACATGGGCTTGACCTCGTTGTCTGAAGGTTTCACTGAAGGTGGACTGTCCGGAGCGGCAACCGAAGTGGGGTGCGCGAGAAACTCCGTTATGGAGCAAAGACTGTGTACATCCCCGAAACTCCCTGGCCGCGTGACGATGTACCGACCGGTGTGATCGACGGAAAGAACAGCGCCGTGTTCGATTTCGTGAACCGGTGACAGATTGTCGATCCGCAGGCGGTCGAGAACGCTGCGCGCGGTTTCGCCACCGGTGAGGACCAAGTCAATCGGGTGTTCGTTGCCGGTGAAGCCTGCATCGACGGCACCGATCAGCTCGGCGAGTGCCGAAGCGAGATGGACGGAATCTGACGGCACGACTGGTCCACTCAGCGAGACCACCACGCTCCCGTGCTCCAATCCATTCAGAATCGAGGTCGGATCGACTGAATGTGCCAGGAGTTCAGCACTGTTCACCTCGATGTGGCATGCACCTCCATCGCGAAGCAACGCCACCTGGTCCCCCGCCGATTCTTCCGCCGTCCCCACAACCACCAAAGTGCATCGAGAATCACGAAGAGATGGACGCACGATTGTCGACTGCACGGTCCTTCTTCGGGCAACTGCCGCTGCGAGCGCGGATGTTCCTACCAGACGAGCCTGCGGAATCTGCTGCGCTGCAGCCACAATCAGATCAAGGTCACCTTCGGTCTCGACGTCGCAGATCACCACCGACCCGCCCTCCGACGTCGATGAAAGTACCTGGCCCAATCTTCCGGAACGAATGTCGGCCAGCGATACGCCAGAAGTGATTGCCGACGGTCCGAGCGCCTCGGCAATCGATCGAGGCGGTGGCATCAACTCTGCGCGCCACAGGTCGGTGGCGTGCAGCTCAACCCCCTCGACGAACACCACCCCGCCTCGCACCGTGCGCCCCTGCCTTGGCAATCCGGCGGCGACGATGACCGGAGATCCGTCGCGGGAGAGTTCCGCAACCTCTGCGGCCACGTTGCCTCTGAGTAGCGAATCGATCTTCTTCACGATTTCGGAGCCTGCTGACGATTGCAGAACTGATCTCACGTCACGAGAGGCTTGGGTGAGGTCGGATCGTCGTGAGTGCAGATCAAAAACTGTCACACCCGATTCATCGGGCTCTCCCGGGCCGAGCCGAAGCGATATTCCAGAACTTCGGAGTAGAAATCCTGCGGCCGACTCCGCAGCTCCGGAAAGATCATCAGCAATGATTACCAGTGGTTTCATCGAATTCCTCGACCCCCTTTCGGCCTGAATCGAGTATGCACAGCATCGCAATGGATGCGCGAAGTACGCAATTGAAGTTACGGGACTTGCGCGAACTGCGCAACAGTGCCATTGTGAGCTGAGTTACAAGCGAGAGCCCGAGACGATTGTTCACCAACAGTCCGCTCGGAGAGTCGCCCCCACGCTGCCCCGTCAGGATCGAAAGGTCACCGATGACCAATTCTCGTTTGCGAACACCACAGCTCTCCCGGCGATCCTTTCTGCAGTTCACCGGGCTAATCGGTGGCGCAACGCTTCTGGGCTCGACTGCCGGTTGCGCCGGCCCCACCGGGAAGCCGACGCAGGACACCCTGGTGCTCGGACTCAACCGTTCACTCGTCAGCCTCGACAACAAGCTCAACCAGTTCGACGCAGCAGTCACGGCGCAACGTGGTGTCAGGCAAGGGCTCACCCGAATCGGCGACAATCTCACGCCGCAGCTCGTTCTCGCCGACAGGTTCGAATCGACCGGCCCCACCGAGTGGACGGTTCGACTCCGCGAAGGCATCCGTTACTCCGACGGCACACCCGTGCAGATCGACGACGTAGCTACCGCCATGCAGATGTACCAACAGGTCAGTGGATCGTTTGTCGCTCCGCAGTTCCCCGAGTGGCCGACGGTGGTTCCGATCGACGAGCGCACATTCATCCTCCGAACCAACTCCCCTGTACCTGTTCTGGACTCGCTCATGTCCAACATCTTGATCACCCCGGCCGCGGCCAACGAACCTAACGAGCTGCAGAGTGGAATCGGGTCGGGACCGTTCATCGTCAGCGAATCGAACCGAGGCACAGGCGATTACACGCTTGTCGCCAATGACAATTACTGGGGACCCGCTCCCGGTGTTCGCCGTGTCCAGGTCCGCTTCATTCCCGAAGAGGCCGGCCGCGTCGTCGCTCTTCGGAGCGGGGAGGTCGACGTCATCGATTCGATCAGTCCGGATTCCGCCGAACAACTCGCCGACTTACCCGGCGTCCAGGTGGACACCGTGCCGAGCACGCGCATCAACCAGTTGTTCTTCAACTTCCGCAAGCCCGCCGATCACCCACTGTCCAACCCACGTGTCCGCGAGGCACTGACCTACGCCATCGACGGCGAGTCGCTCGCCCGGGACGTACTGATCGGGTCCGCGGTGCCTGCCAGCGGTCCAGCCCCGTCCACCTTGGATGAAGCTGTGAAAACCGGCACCTACCAATACGATCCGCAGAGGGCCCGGCAGATGCTCGACGCCGAGGGCGCAGACGACCTCGAACTCACCTTCATCTGGGAAACCGGCGAGTTCACCAACGACGTCTCGGTGATGGAATCGGTGCTCGAGATGATGAAGACCGTCGGAGTGCGCGTCAAACTACAGCAGTTCGAACCGGGCGGAGACATCTCGTCGTGGCGCCAGGGAAAGACCGGAGATTGGGATGTCCTCGGCAACGGTTACGGAAATCAGACCGGCCTCGCCTTGACCACCCTTCAAGGGATGTACGCGGGCACGGCGGAGAAGGAAGCAACTCGCGATACCTATCACGGGTACGTCTTCCCCGAAATCACCGCGAAGATCCAAGCCGCATCCAGCGAACCGGACCCGACCAAGCGCGCCGCTCTCCTCGATGCAGCGCAGCAGGACATCTGGGAGACCTGGCCTTGCTTGTGGAGCTTCGTACCAAACGCTCTTCTTGCGAAACGCACTCGTGTTCAGAATGTTTCACTGACCCCCATCAACTCCTACGACCTCGGCGCCGTCCGATTGGAGGCCTGAGGCGATGACTCTCACCGCTCCGAAACCGCACACGTCACTCGGAATCTCCCCGCGTCGTCGTGCAAAGATGAACCCGACCGTCAAATACGTGCTCAAACGTCTGGCACAGAGCGCACTGACGATCTTCCTCACGCTCACAACAGTGTTCGTCCTGATCCGGATGGCACCGGGCGATCCTGCCTACGCCTTGGCCGGCCCGTTGGCCAGTACAGAAGATCTCGCACAGATTCGTGCCGACATGGGCTTGGACAAGTCGGTGTTCTCCCAGTACCTGATCTACCTGTGGGATCTCCTTCACCTGAATCTCGGCACGTCATACTCGTTCCAGGCGCCGGCCATGGACGTCGTCCTCGGCAGACTTCCGTACACCATCACCCTGGCCGTCAGCTCCATTCTGCTGACCGCCGTGCTCTCGATTCCGCTGGGCGTGTGGATGGCCCGTCACGCAGACACCCGACGCGAACTCGGTGCGAACGTCGTGGCCGTCGGCGGGCAGTCCATGCCGGAGTTCTGGAGCGGCCTCATGCTGGTGACGATCTTCGCGGTCTTGATCCCCGTACTCCCAGCAGCCGGCTTCACCACATGGCCGTCGTTGATCCTGCCCACCGTCACCATCGCCATCCTTCAGATCGCATTGATCTCCCGGATGGTTCGACGCGAAATGGTCTCGGCCTTCGCTTCTCCGTACATCACCGTCGCACGCTCTCGCGGAGTATCCGAACGCGAACTCACCTGGCGATATGCGATGCGTAATTCGGCGATTCCGATCGTCACCGCGCTGGGCACCAGATTCGCCGGAATGCTGAACGGCGTCGTGGTGGTCGAGGTCGTGTTCGCCTGGCCTGGTGTCGGCTCGCTGGTGGTCCGCGCACTCGAGACTCGCGACTACCCGCTCATCCAGGCCACCGTACTTGTCACTGCGGTTCTCGCCGTGCTCGTGCAACTGGCAGTGGACCTCCTCTACCCCCTCCTGGATCCACGCGTGCGACTCGGAAAGGGCGCCAACTGATGACTACCGTCTTGGAACCTCCCACAACTCCACGCGCCAGCGCGGTCACAGAGGCAGACTTCGCACGCGCCGGAGCCACGCGCCGTAAGCGAGACAGCCGAGTCAAGATCTGGGCCGGCTCGATCTGCGCGCTCCTGGTGATTCTTCCCGTTGCATTGGCCGGGATGCTCCCCCTTGCAGATCCGAACCAGACCAATCTGAGCAGTCGACGGCTACCGCCTCTCACCGACGGCCATCTGTTCGGCACCGATCAGTTGGGACGAGATCTCCTCTCACGGATCCTGCACGGCGGCCAGGTGTCTCTGACGATCGGTATTCTCGCCGTAATCGTCTCCGGGCTCATCGGCATCGTCGCCGGATCCGCCGCGGGGTACTTCGGTGGCTGGGTCGACACCGTGATCTCCCGCCTACTCGAGGCACAGCTTTCTCTGCCTCTGCTGATGATGCTGCTTCTCGTTGTTGCGCTGTTCGGCCCGTCCATTCCCGTCATCACGTTTGTCATCGCGATCGCGCAGTGGCCCGAAGTCGCGCGGTTGACTCGCTCATTGGTACTCGTCGAACGCGAAAAGCCTTATGTAGCTGCAGCTCGAGTCCTCGGACTTACCCGCATGGCCATCCTGCTTCGTCACGTCATTCCAAACATCGTCAAGCAGGCATCGCTCGTCGTCCTGCTGCTGCTCGCGCAGGCCGTACTGCTGGAAAGTTCGTTGAGCTACCTCGGCGCCGGACCGCAACGTCCATTCGCGACCTGGGGACGAATCATCGCCGACGGCCAGGACTACATCACCACCTCATGGTGGATCGTGACTCTGACGGGCCTGATGATCGTGCTGCTGGTGGTCGGAGTGAACCTACTCGGCGACGGTCTGCGCGATCGGCCTTCAGGATCGAAACGACTGGGCGCAAGCCTGTTCGGGCGTGGCAACGCCCAGAAAACAAAGGCGTGAGACATGGGCAATCTACTACGGGTCGACGACCTCCAGATCGAACTTGTCACGGCCAATGGCGTCATCCGAGCCGTCGACGGCGTCTCCTTCTGCATCGACGCAGGCGAAACCGTCTCCATCATCGGTGAATCCGGCTCGGGCAAGTCGACGACCGCCATGGGTATCCTCGGGCTCTTGCCGGACGATCTTGCCGTTCTCTCCGGGAGAGCTGAATTCAAAGGCCGGGACATTCTCGGAAAAACGAAGATCTTGAACGAGATTCGTGGCAGACACATCGCCCTGATCCCCCAGGACCCGATGACGGCACTGAGTCCGGTCCACACCATCGGAAGCCAACTCCGAGAAGCAATACGGCACAGTGGGATTACGACCAAGAAACGACAGGTCGATCGAGCCGTCGAACTACTCGAGCAGGTACGCATTCCCTACCCGGAGCAACAGCTCGACAAGTATCCGCACCAACTGTCGGGCGGAATGTTGCAGCGCGTCCTGATCGCCGGAGCTCTTGCCGCCGGCCCCGAACTCATCGTCGCCGACGAGCCCACCAGTGCACTGGACGTCACCGTCCAGGCCGGCATCTTGGACCTGTTGCTCGAGTTGCAGGAGCGCACCGGAATCGGAATGCTGGTCATCACTCATGATCTCGGAGTTGCGCGGTTGGTCTCCGATCGCATCTACGTGATGAAGGACGGCCGATTCATCGAGACCGGTAGCGCCGACGTCCTCGTCGACTCACCGCAAAGCGCCTACACACAAAAGCTTCTCGACGCCATACCGCACCTGGGGCCTTGGGACGGCGACCCCGCCCGTTCAACACAGATCGGAGCCTCGGCATGAACCCCCACGAAACGCCACTTCTCGCCGTCGAAGACCTCGTTGTCGAGTATCCGGTTCCCGACGGAGTTTTCCGAGCCGTGGACGCTGTGAGCTTCTCTGTGGAAAAGGGCAAGACCCTGGCCATCGTCGGCGAATCCGGATGTGGCAAGTCGACCATCGCTCGATCTATCGTCCGGCTCCTCACACCGACCAGTGGACGCATTCTCGTCGACGGCAAGGACATCGCGCAGATGTCCGAGAAGTCGCTGCGCCCCTACCGTTCTCGCGTTCAAATGGTCTTCCAAGATCCGTACGGATCACTGGACCCCCATCTCACTGCCGAGGACATCATCGGAGAACCACTCCGCCTCAAAGGCGTTCGAAGCAAGTCAGAACGCGCCAAAGCTGCAGCAGAACTCGTCGATCGCGTTGGCTTGCCAACCTCGGCACTACACCGGCGTCCGGCGGAGTTCTCAGGAGGCCAACGTCAGCGCATCGGAATTGCTCGTGCACTTGCCAGCGGACCCGAACTGTTGGTGTGCGACGAAGCCACCAGCGCCCTGGATGTTTCAGTCCAAGCGCAGGTGCTCGAACTGCTGCGAGAGATCCAGTCCGATACCGGGTTGACGTACGTTTTCATCTCACACAACTTGGGCGTCGTCCGAGAAGTCAGCGAGACAGTAGTCGTGATGTCGAAAGGAACCATCGTCGAATCCGGTTCCACAGAAACAGTTCTCGCCAGTCCGCGTGAGCCGTACACCCGCGCACTACGTAGCGCTGCTCTCGATCCCACCACCATGGTCGGCATCAAACCACGCCACGTGGTGGCAGCCCTGTCCAAGAACTTGCTAGCCAAGCAGACCGAATCACGAGGAGTTGCCTGATGACCGCCCCACTCGAGCTACCGAAACTGGTGCTCGGCACTATGACCTTCGGAGATACGGTCGACATATCGGGTGCCGGATCGATGCTTGACGCAGCACTGGACGCCGGTATCTCTCACATCGACACGGCCAACGGCTATGCGGGCGGCGAGTCCGAGCGCATGCTGGCAAAACTCCTTCATGGTCGACGCGATTCCATCACTCTGGCCACCAAGGCGGGAATGCCACACCCCGATGCCGTTGACAACAGCCCACTCTCGGCAAAGGGGCTCAGGGCAAGCATCGAAGCAACCCTGCGCAGACTCGACACCGACTACGTCGACCTGTTCTATCTCCATCAGCCGGATCGAGCGGTATCGCTGAGCGAAACACTCACTACCGTCGCCGAACTGGTTGCGGAAGGAAAGATTCGCGCTCTCGGTGTTTCCAACTTCGCAGCCTGGCAAATCAGCGAAATCAACTACACCGCAGACACAGTAGGTGCGCCGAGACCGATCGTCGCACAACAGCTCTACAACTTGCTCGCGCGTCGCATCGAAGAAGAATACGCAGAATTCGCGGACGTGACCGGACTGACCACCATGGTCTACAACCCACTCGGCGGTGGACTGTTGACCGGGCGTCACACTTTCGAGGAAAGCCCCTCAGGCGGCCGATTCGGTGACTCCCGCATTGCGTCGATGTACAAGGAACGGTACTGGAATACAAAGATATTCGACGCGATCGCCCAGTTGACGGCAATCGCAGAACAGTCGGGGATTTCCCTGACCGAGCTTGCGTTGCGCTGGCTGGTGAGCAAACCCGCAACTGGGTCAGTGCTACTCGGAGGATCCAAAGTCGCACACCTCGAATCCAATATCGCGGCCATCGGGCGAGGACCACTGGACTCCTCGATCATCGAAGAGTGTGACCTCGTCGGTGCCGCCCTACGAGGCCCCATGCCCAACTACAACCGCTGAAACACCCGACCTTCATCAGAAGGAGTTCTTCACTATGTCAGCACAGGAATTCGCCGCGCGCATCCGAGGACGCGAACGCATTCTCGGATACTGGTCCGTCCTCGACAGTCCGATCTCGACCGAATGGATCGCGCACGTCGGCTGGGACTACATCGCCCTCGACATGCAGCACGGCCTGATCGGCTATTCGGGAATGGTCGCCGGCCTCACCGCAATCGACTCGTCACCGTCCACTGTCGGGATGGTCCGCGTCGAGGCAAACAATCCGACGCCTATCGGACGAGCACTCGACGCGGGCGCTGTCGGCGTCATCGTTCCACTGATCAACAACGCCGACGAGGCCGCGGCCGCTGTGGCAGCCGCCAAGTATCCGCCATTCGGCATCCGCTCTTACGGGCCCATGCGCTCGCAACTCCGTATCGGCCCCGTTCCCGCCGACGCGAACCGCGACACTGTTGTCTTCGCGATGATCGAAACCCCACAAGGCCTGGAGAACGTCGAAGAGGTCTGTGCTGTACCCGGATTGGATGGCGTGTACGTCGGACCGTCCGATCTACGAATCGCCGTCGGCGGTAAGCACTCCAACGATCCGGACGTGTCCGAGGAATTCGAAGCCGCGCTCACCCGGGTGCGCGAAGCTGCCGCCCTCAGCGGAGTGGCCGCGGGAATCCACACACCCTCCGGTCAGGTTGCGGCACAACGGCTTGGGGAGGGTTACACCTTCGCGACCGTGGCCTCGGACCTGACACACCTGGCGAACATCTCGGCTCAGCATTTGGATGCCGCCAAGTCCTGATCCGGGCACAAAAATGGCGATGCTCCCGTACTTAGTACGGGAGCATCGCCATTCTCGAACAAAACTATCGCTGAATCGCCTTGATCTCGAGGAACTCTTCGAGCCCGAACGTGCCCGCCTCACGTCCGACGCCCGACTGCTTGTACCCACCGAACGGCGCATTGGTGTTGAACGCACCGCCATTCACCTCGACCTGCCCGGCCCGCAGCTGCCGTGCGACACGATCCGCGCGATCGGGGTCACCTGACCAGACTCCGCCGGCCAAACCGTATTCGGTCCCGTTGGCAATCCGCACTGCGTCGGCCTCGTCCTTGTAGCCCATGATCGAGAGGACCGGTCCGAAGATCTCCTCGCGCGCAATGGTCATATCCTCAGTCACGTTCGCGAACACCGTCGGCCCGACGAAATACCCACTGGCCAATCCGGTTTCGCGACCGTCGACAACCGCGGTGGCGCCCTCGGCTACACCCTTCTCGATGTATCCGCGAACGCGTCCCAGCTGATTCGCGTTCACCAGCGGCCCAAGCACCGAAGTCGGCTGAGTCGGATCACCTACCTGGAAATGAGCGGCCACCGCAGCAGCAATTGCCGCTGCCTCGTCCACCTTCTCCGCGGGAACCAACATACGCGTCAGCGCCGAACAGGTCTGGCCCGAATTGATGAAGCACTTTGCGACGCCATCCGTGACAGCCTTTTCGAGGTCGGCGTCGTCGAGAATGACGTTCGCGGACTTGCCGCCCAGTTCAAGCGAGACCTTCTTGATAGTGTCTGCAGCCACGATGGCCACTCGCTTGCCGGCCCGAGTCGATCCGGTGAAGGAGACCATGTCGACCTCGGGGTGGCCGGCGATGGCTTCACCCACTACCGGGCCGTATCCGCTCACCAGGTTGAATACACCTGCAGGCAAACCGATTTCGTCGAAGATGTCAGCGAGAGCGTACGTGATGAGAGGCGCAACCTCGGTAGGCTTGAGAACCACGGTGCAGCCTGCGGCGAGTGCGCCGCCAACCTTCAAGACAACTTGGTGGAGCGGGAAGTTCCACGGAGTGATTGCGCCGACAACACCCGCCGGTTCGCGAACAATCAGCGAATTCCCGACCTCGTGTGCGTCGAAATCATAAGTGCGGGCCAATTCAGCAAATGCATTCAAATTCGCCAGCGGCATTCCGATTTGTACGGGCTTGGCGAATCCGATCGGCATGCCCATATCCTGCGAAACCAGCGCCGCAAGATCATCCGTACGTTCGGCAATAATCGCAGCAGCTTTGGAAAGATATTCGGCGCGCTCGCCGCCAGATAGTGCAGACCAAGCGGGGAAAGCATTTCGTGCTGCCTTCGCGGCCGCGTCGACATCTTCGACAGTGCCCTCGGCGACAGTTCCTATCAACTCTTCCGTAGCCGGATTGAGAACGTCGATCCGACCGCTGCCAGTGGATTCGATCCAGGCGCCATCAACATAGATTTTGGTGCGGTCGAGAATATCGGTCATCGAAGCCTCCGTAGTCAGCACGCGTGCACAGGTGAGGTGGGCCCGATCACACGGGGCACCTCTTCCGAGCCTAGCCACGCTCGACGGGTTCCGTGGCAGGTTGGTGGCGCGATTGGCGCTCGACTGCCGAGACTTGCGGTGGGCGCACGCTTTTCAGTGTTCGGGTGAACGGTACGTTGGGTCGGTCTGAGGCGACGGAAGTGCCGTTCGCTCGAAGTCGGGTGGTTGCAGGGGTGTGTTTTGGGGGGTGTTTTGGGGGGTGTTTTGGGTACGAGAAAGCCCCCCAACCAGTGATGGTTGGGGGGCTTTCTCAAATTGTGTTCGGCGGTGTCCTACTCTCCCACACCCT
>NZ_JAJNCL010000026.1 GCF_021025955.1 Rhodococcus qingshengii
TCCCTGCGAAGACCACACCAGACGACAGCGCGGCAACCGCACACGCCGCGAGCCCTACTGCGGCCCTCGATCGACGATGGGATACGCCGTTTTGCGATTCGATCGACATGAACTGCTCCTCCACGTGACACAGCAACCAGAGCGGTAGCCGACAACTAACTGAATTAGTTACCGGACGGTACCAATCGTCCTGTTTGCCCGCCAGCGCGCCATCTCCCCCATCTTGGATTTAGGGTGAACTTTCGGTAACAGATATATATCGACAGGCTTATCAGCAGCGAAAAGGACCTAGGTCCCACTATGAGCAAGGTCACCGTTTACGGACGAGAAGATCCCTCAGAAACAGTGCGGCAAATCGAATTGAATCCGTATTTCGCGGGCCTCAGAGCAGTTGAAGGCCGAAAGTGCGGGCATCAAGCCAGTGCGCGTACTTGAATATGAAACTAACAGGCATTACTTGGCAATCAATCGTGAAGTACGGCGCCCGAGCGGGGCCTGGGGGCACAACTCTGCACAGCTCACGCGGAGATACTCACTTCGTGGTCGGCGCGAACTCGTAGGACCCACTGGCATCGCATCGTTAGCTTGTCAATCACTGATTCGCACAGACGACGCACACAAGTAGTACGCAAGTACGAGAAAAGGCTCTGACCAAGACCGGAGTCCTTGATCAGAGCCCTACCAACTCGGGGTCGAAAGTTATCCCGGTTCTCTCATGATGCCGAGATGCCGTGCAGTCCCGGACACCCCAGGAACCTCGTGCACAGGAGACCAGGTGTTCAGCCCGTCCGCGCTGTCGGAGTAGAGATACTTTCCTTCGGTATAGGCGTCGAGATAGATCCGCCAGTCGCCGCTCGGCAACTGAACCACGGCCGGACCTTCGACAAGCGAACCCCAATTCCCGGGCGGGACAAACGAATAAGGTCCCGTCACCGAAGGAGCGACCGCATGCTCGACGACCTTCTTCGTCTCGTTCTTGGTGAACGCATGATATGTCGATCCGACTTTGACCACGGTGGTGTCGATGTGGTCCGCACCGATCCCGGCGAGTGGAACAGGCGGGCTCCACAACCGGAGCGACGGTTCCAACGCCGTCATCAGATACGGCACAAATCCTCCACCGGTCGACATCGACAGGATGACGTTGACGCGATCGCCGTCCACAAACCATTCAGGCGCCCAGGCCTTGGTGACGAATGGTGACAGCGACGGTCCGTCGCTGAATCCGGCCGAACCCGAGAAGCCCGGGGGGCTCGCAGAACCGGTGCCATCTCCCGTACCAGGCATCAAGGCGCAGCAAAACGGAACCGGATAGTTCCCCAGCGGCGTCCAGTGGATGCGGTCGCTGCTGCGTGCGAACCCGATGTTCGCCCCACCACCCGTCGTGTAGGTGAGGTAGTACAACCCGTCCGTGTTCCGGAAGATGCTCGGATCACGCACGAGCCCAGACGGCGGCCTGTACGCCGACTGCTGGACGAGTTGAAAGCCGGTGCCGTCGGCCGACTCGTAGACATCCATGTCACGGTCGCTGGCATTGCTGAACGCCACCATTGTGTATTTCCAGTCAGGCGGCGGCGCGGCGCTGCTGGCAGGGGCTGCGACCAGCAACCCCGCGACGACGAGGATCACCAGCGATACAACAGAAAGGCCGGTCCGTTTTGTCGGAATCACCGATGCAGTATGTATGACAGCCGGCCCACCATGTGTAACTTCGGTCGGAGTTAGAGCAGGATCGTTACCTGAGGCGATTCGTCCCGTATTGACGGCGGGACGCCGGCAAGGTCGGCCGTTAGCATCACGCCATGGAACTTGGGGTGCATTTCGCGCTGTCAGACAGCGTGGCAGCGGAACTTCTGGACGCGCGCGGCGACGACGACAAACTCGGCGCTGTGGTCGAGGACATCGAGGAGACGGGCCGATCCGAATTCTCGTGCGACACGGACAAGGCGTGGGATCCGATCCTGTGCGCCCTCTCCAGCACGGGGTACGAGCGCGTGTCCGAGAACTGGCCGGCCTACGGCGTGATCTTGGGGGACGAAGACCTCAACACCGACACCGACGACCAACTCGTCACCTACCTGGCACCCGATCAGGTCGCCGAAGTCTCCTCGTACCTGGCGGAAATCACCGAATCCGAGTTCGGTGTGCGCTACGACGCGATGCCGCCCGACGACCGCAACCCTGAGTACGGCCCCGACGAGCGCGGGTACGCCTGGGGCTGGCTTCAGGAAGTGGCGGACTTTTTCCAGCGAGCGGCCCGAGAGCATCACCACGTGGTGTTCACTGTGCGGTTCTGACAGTCGAGAGCCCACTGCCGAAGCAGCGCGCTCTCGAAGAATGAATGACCGCTTTGACAGTGGCGCTTAACTGCGGAAGGACCCTCTGCGCGGGTTATTACTCTGACAATTCCTGTGCCGCAGCGTTTCTGGGTGACCGAGTGCGTGCCCTTCTCGCAGCCAGACTGAGCAGTAACGGAACCGTAACGACAGCCCGCGCGCGTCTCCGGCATTCACGATCTTGACCAGCAGTTTCACTGAAACAGTTTATTCTTCAACGGATTTCCAGTAGTGAGCTGCATCTCAAACCAACCCAATGGATTGCTCATTGTTTGCGACATGTCGTTGACTGTTACCGGGAGAATCAGACAAAGTGGCCCGTGGAGGCGCCAACTCGAGTGGGCCACCGACGAGGGAGAAGCCGAATGACGCACCTACGCAAGATGATTACCGCGGCCGCATTAATACCTGCCGGTATCGCAGCCATCGCACTCAGCGGCGCGGGCGCAGCATCAGCTGTTACTCCGATCGCCGACAACGGGCGCATCGGCGTGCAACTGAACCAGGGTGAGACGGCATTGTTCGGCCAGCTCAATGCCGGCGCTGCGATCGAAAGCATCACTAACTCCAACCAGATCGGCGTGCGCCTCGCACCAGGATCGCGCTTCGAGAGCGGCCCCAACGTCGTCTGGGGACGTCTCGACCAGTTCGCCAACGAAGCAGCCTCCCGTGGTGGAGAAATTTCTCTCGGCGTACTCAACCCGGCGAGGGGTTCACAGCAGTTCTTCTTCATTCAGAACTGGTAATACCCTCCGCCGTCGAATTGATGCTTCGCTCTTCCTGTGGCGGGGCGGAGCATTTTTCATTTCCCGTGGCCACGTTCGTCGCCGAGTGTTGAACAGGCGACGTTATCCCGGACGACTTTTGCGAGGACCGCAAACGGGCACCGACGCGTGCGGGAAATTCCCTGTGCCGCTGCGTAATAACGCATCCACAACCGACCCCTGAGGCGAACGAATGAGCTGGACCCGAAAAGAGATAGCGATCATCGTGACCGCCACCGCGGTCGGGTTGGTCGTCGTCCTGGTGGTCGGGGTCAATCTCGCCGCCTCCGTGGTGAAACGGGTGCTGCCGTCATATGAAGCGGTCGCCGAAACCAGCCAGCGATTGACCGAAACGGATATGCAGTTCCCGGAGATCGACTGCACACCAGTCGAATGGCGCGGCGACATCACCCGTCAGAAGAGGTATGCGGAAGGGGTGATGGCCTGTCTGGACGAGATGTGGAGCCCCGCTGTCGACGGAGAACTCAGAGGCGGCAACCTCGCGACACCTCACGTCGACATGCACCTCGAAGGCGACGATGCACCCATCCTCTGCGGAGAGGGCGCAGACGTGTACGGGATCAGTTTCTACTGCCCCCGAAACCAGACCATCCGCATCTGGACGTACGACAGTTTCAACGAACTCGACCTCATCAGAGTCGCCACCCACGAATACGGACATCACCTTCAGGAGGCGATGGGGATCGAATCGCAGCTGTCGTCATTGGCCGCGCGGGAAAACGATCACCGCGAGGTGATGGTGATGACCAAACGCCTGGAAGCTCAAGCTGAATGCCTGTCCGGCGTCAGCGCCAACCACATCCTGCCCTACCTCGCCGAACTGTCCGTACAAGAAGACGACATCAACATCCCTGGCGAAGACCCCGAAGAAACCCACCCGAGTCAGGCCAACAACAGAATGTGGTTCAACCGAGGAATGCAGGAGGGACTCAGCTCCTGCGACACGTGGAGCGCACCGCAATCAGAGATTCGGTGAATGCGTAACGCCGCCTGAGTCCCTTTTTTGAGGGGCATGGCTAGTCATTCATTTCGGAAGGAGCTGGGGCGGTGGAGTGGTTGCGAGATGGCGGGAAGTCCCCGACAAGAACGATCATGCCGCCGTCAAAGACTGGATCCAGCTCTCGAAGGAACTGCACCGATGTCGCTCGACGCCTACGCGGACCTCGTCGACGGCGATCTTGGCACGATCGGACACGAAAAGGCCCCTCACCTGTATGAACAAGTGAGGGGCATCTGCGGAGGCAAGTGGATGGCATTCAAACTTAACTGTCCAGACGAGGCGGATGCTCGAAAAATGGGATGATCTGCAGACTTAGGCGGCGTTGCCGTGCCGGTCGCTCTGCTCCATTACGTCCAGTTCGTCTGAGACGACGTCACGAGCGCTTTCGAACACTGAAAGTAACTTCTTCTGTTCCGAAGACAAGGTGACACGCCAGGCAGGCATACGGACGCCTGCGCTGCTGTACAGGTAGTCGGTTTTACCTGGAATCATCAGGATGCGGTCGTGCTCCACCGGGATACGGTAGGCGAGGTAGTCGTGATCGGTGATCAGGGCAAATGGATGGCCGCCCTCGAAGGCGTAGACGTCTGATCCGTCAGCCTGCGGAGCTTGTCGCATCGTAGAGGGTGTAGTTCGTTGGTCATCAGGAGACGGAGGACTCGTTGCTTCGTCAATTAGATCATCTGCAGACACAAGTGGCGATGGCAGTTGGTCGAGCTCGTCTGACTCCTGTACGTAACTAGAGATGGCGATGTGTGCTCGCGCAATGGAGCGGAGGTTACGATTCGCTCGTGCCACTTGACTACGCTTACGGTGCCGCTCTAAGCGTTCTTCGTCAGGTATTTGGTATTCGGGTTTGGTCATAGTGTGCCTCCGTTTTATGCGTGCTCTGTTTGTAGAACAATCGCGACTATTGTGAAATCAGACAAACGCTCATTAGAACCACGGTAGCCGTGATGACATGTAAAGGCTAAGTTAGTTACGTTCTACATCAGTGATTCGGACTTGATTGCCATTAGTGGGTGATAGTTTCATTGAGTTAGTTCGTTGTCCTTACATGGCAATGTATGCTCCTTGAGGATATATAAGCATGAAAAGATGACTAAAACTATATTCGAATGATCGGCAGGGAGTCAACAGGGTTGACTGTCCTTCGCGCCGAAATGAGTGGAGTGAGGCAATCCTCTAACAGTGACCGAAATATACATTTAAAATAAAGAAATAGCCCGTATTCCACACGAAGTGGAATACGGGCTGGGCGGTCACCTAATCCTGATTGATTCCCAGCTGACGTTCAAGCCTGCTAACGTAGACAGCATGCACTCGGTCTCGCTGCACTTTCGTGACAATGACAACGAAATATATTCCTGCCAGGATCGAGCAGAAAGTGAAAGCAAGTCCAAACAGGAGAATGACCAGAAAGTTGCGCACGGGTGCGATAAGGTACACAAGCCAAATTATCAGCATCACTGCCGACACAGACCAGGATGCAACTGCAATGACAATTGAGGGCCAACTGAGGCCAAGTGACCATGACGCCATAATCAAGCTCCTTACCTGCATCCCTTATCCAAAGGGCGTGGGGGCGCTCAATTAAAGCGACCGAGATAGCTACAATCGATTATAGACATTTCGGTATACTTATTTAAACATATGGTTGACTTAACGTCAATATCATAAAATAGAGCACTCCCAAAAGAACTTAGGGGGATTATTAACATGGTCTACGAGGTTACTGAGTTATTTATGATAAAGTCCGCTTCCGTATCAGGGTGATACTTTTCGCGGTATGCGAGATCGTTCTCAGACCATAAATCCCAGTACTTCTCGTTCTCATTTCCTGCGTCTCGTTTCTTTCCCCGGCCGTTTGCCACGTCGATTGGGGCCTCAATCCAGATTTTGTAGTCGTAGTACTGAGCAATTGATGGGTGATAGCAGGCAATTCCCTCAATAATAAGGAACCTTGGGGAGCCGATTGTTATCGGATCACCGAGCATGTTGGTTTCCCATAGTAGTTTGCGGTAGGTGATTGGTAGCCCATTTGATGCGGGACGTAGCACCTCTGCTTCAAGTCGATCGCGATCAAAAACCAGCTTATCCCAGTCTTGCGTTGATAGATTTTCTTTAATGATGAAGTCGTCTGCACGAATGACCTGCGAATCCGGCAGCAGTCCTGCCAGCAACAGGGAGGTGGTTGATTTTCCAGATCCACCAAAACCTTCGATACCAATAACGATCGGACGACCTGCAATTTTAGATGCTCGGATTTTGTTAGCGACACTTTCAACTTTCATATTCAGATAGTATCAAACTACTTATTATTATCCGAATCATTTAGCGCGTACGGTTGCAAGTAAGGAAATAGCAAAAAGACCTAACGAGATTTAAACCCCTTTCACCTCTATAAAACAAAGAGCGCCGAGATTGAACGATAAAAGTTCAAACTCGGCGCACCCCTGTTATTGAAAATGAAAATCATTTTGGCGGAGGCAAGTGGATGGCATTCAAACTTAACTGTCCAGACGAGGCGGATGCTCGAAAAATGGGATGACCTGCAGAGTTGAGGCGAAGAGGGCTACCGCTCGGGATGGCGCTGACAGCTACTGAATTGGGCTACGCGAAGAGCAGCTTCGAGCCATCGATCATCCTGGTTGCTGTACAGCTTGCGCAAACCGGGCAGGTGTACGCCGCCATGTGGAAAGTACTGTTTCCCATGGCACCTCACTACAAGCTGTACGGGTACGCACGAGGGTGGCATTGAGGACATCACATCAAACCGCTCTACGCGCCGGCTCAGGTCGTGACCTGATTTCCGTCAGAATCGGTATCTCGTGCTTGGCGGTCAGTGTCTTTGTAGTGCAATTTGTCGTACCTGTTTACCGGAGGCGCATCCTTCTGCTCGCGGTAGAGCGCCCGTGTCAGCCAAGCACCGAAAACATCGTTGAATCCGGTGGGATGCCTTCGCGTGAGGAAGGGGGTCCACCACCACGCCACGAACACAGCAGCGAAACCGCACAACAGGACAGGTCCGAGAATCGACCGCTGAGGAGCGGTGAGCCAAGCGAAAACGATGGTAAGGACCGACGAACTCCAGTAGATCGTTCTCGCATGACTGCGGTACATCACGTAGGGCGTAGATACGATCATCGCCACAGCCCCTGCAGTGATTGCACAAATTCCACAAACGGTGGTCATGATGTCGCTTGTAGGGAGATGTGTTGTCGGCATGCAGGACGATTCTGTTGGAACCAAAGACCGAGGAGCGCGACAGCGGGAAACTGTTGGCTCTTGCCGTGTCCAGGTTCTGAATCCCGAGCGGCCGTCGAACAGGATATGTTGCTCACGCTGCCCGACGTTGTTGTCGACGCCATCGTTGGAAGAGGATCTGCACGACGCGAGCGGCAATGAAGACAATGGCGGCGATTGACGCTCCGAAAACGAACGCGGACTCGGAGAAGACCATGAACAGCACTGCGGGAACTGCTATTGCGCCGAGTACGGCGAGCGCAATCATGTCCGGATTCTTCATGAGGCCGCTTTCTGCTCGGTGGTGTCTTCTGTGATCACGTGGTGCACGATTTCCTCCGGGAGTGCGCTCGTCTCACCCGTCCATCCTCCGCATTCGAGGCGTAGGTAGCCGTCTTGAAAGGGCGAGGCTTCGGTGATGATTCCCGGTCCTACCCGGTAGAGCGACGATCCGTGCGAGGTGTTCTCGACACGGACACCTGGCTTGAGCACGAGGTCGAGTGCGTAGCGCCCGCGGGCGGAGGTTTCGATCTTGTCAATATCGGACCAACGCAGATATCCGCTGTAAGCGCGGCCGAGTTCCATCCGCATGCCATCGCCGTCAATATCGATACGAAACCGTCCGACGTACCTCAGGGGAGAGAGAATGCTGGCACCGATCGATAGAGCGCCGAGCACCAACCACCAATTCGAATTGAACGAGCTACCTCCGGATTTGGTCGCGTAGTTAAGACCGACACCGACGAAAGACAGAGCACAGGAGACCAACGCCGACCACAACCACAACGCCGATGCCCACCGAGTTGCGGCGGTCATGGTGAAAGTGCGGCCTTGACCTATTTCTTCAGAGTTCGTCGCGGGTTTAGGAGGAAGGGCCACAAACGTCACTAGCGAAATGCAGCACACAGCGCCGCAGGCCGCAGCAAATGCCCCCAATCCGAAAACCGCATTCGAGGACGCCTCGTACATCACGATCGCACTGATTGCGAAGACAACGACACTGACAATGAACGCGAGGAAGCCCAGCTCGCCGCGTTTCTGGGTCCATTGAGCATGGAGGGTGCGTGTAAGTTCCGTCCTCGAAGTCATCGAACTACCTTTGCTTCTATCCGAGGAAGTCATCGAACTACCTTTGCTTCTATCCGAGCTCGTCATCTAGTCCCAGAACTTCGATATCGCCCACGCCGCAGCATAGCCAGCTGCCACACCAACGGCGACGGCGACCACCACGGGGGCGGCACTGACAGCAAGCACTGCGCCACCGACAGCTGCCGCTGCGACGGTTCCTCCCACGTTAGTGGCGACCGATTCGGCGACACTAGGTCCGTTTTCTGATGTGAGATCGGAGGCTATCGCTGCTCCTGTGACGATCCACCCAAGCGCAGGGATCGGTTTCGCGAGGCCCTTCACACCATTCACTGCCCCTTGCCACACGGCGCGTGTCGTCGACACGTTCGGCGCTCGCGTCGCAGTAGCTCGTTCTGCCATTTGCCCCGGGGTATCAACAATTCCACCGATCACGTTGAGTGGACCGAATTGAGTAGTCCAATTCTCGTCGGTCGATGGCTTGCCCTGCGGTGACGTTCGGGGAGTCATCGAATTCGGTGCCCCATCGCCGGTGGTGCCGGGTTTGATCGGGACATTGCCGGTGAAACCGTCCGGGACGTCGCCGTGCGCTGCAGCGAGTTGGTTGGCCGCTTGCTGCTCCGCGCTGACGG
>NZ_JAJNCL010000027.1:0-2103 GCF_021025955.1 Rhodococcus qingshengii
GTGTTCGGCGGTGTCCTACTCTCCCACACCCTGTCGAGTGCAGTACCATCGGCGCTGAAGGGCTTAGCTTCCGGGTTCGGAATGGGACCGGGCGTTTCCCCTTCGCTATGACCGCCGTAACTCTATGAAACTGTCACAGTAACCAACTTTTGATCACCTGGTTTCACCACCCGCTACCACCAATATGTGTTGGTGGTGGGGGATGGAGAAATCATGTTTCTCATCAGTATCTGTGTGTTGTTTCAGATACCGCACAGTGGACGCGTAGCTTCTTTGTGGTAAGTCCTCGGCCTATTAGTACCAGTCACCTGCATCCGTTACCGGACTTCCAGTTCTGGCCTATCAACCCGGTGGTCTGCCGGGGGCCTTACCCCCTCGAGGGGGTGAGAAACCTCATCTTGGAACAGGCTTCCCGCTTAGATGCTTTCAGCGGTTATCCCTTCCGAACGTAGCTAACCAGCGGTGCTCCTGGCGGAACAACTGGCACACCAGAGGTTCGTCCGTCCCGGTCCTCTCGTACTAGGGACAGCCTTCCTCAAGTTTCTAACGCGCGCGGCGGATAGAGACCGAACTGTCTCACGACGTTCTAAACCCAGCTCGCGTGCCGCTTTAATGGGCGAACAGCCCAACCCTTGGGACCTACTCCAGCCCCAGGATGCGACGAGCCGACATCGAGGTGCCAAACCATCCCGTCGATATGGACTCTTGGGGAAGATCAGCCTGTTATCCCCGGGGTACCTTTTATCCGTTGAGCGACACCGCTTCCACTTGCCGGTGCCGGATCACTAGTCCCGACTTTCGTCCCTGCTCGACCTGTCAGTCTCACAGTCAAGCTCCCTTGTGCACTTGCACTCAACACCTGATTGCCAACCAGGCTGAGGGAACCTTTGGGCGCCTCCGTTACATTTTGGGAGGCAACCGCCCCAGTTAAACTACCCACCAGGCACTGTCCCTGAACCAGATCATGGTCCGAGGTTAGAGGTCCAATTCGATCAGAGTGGTATTTCAACAACGACTCCACGATAACTGGCGTCACCGTTTCACAGTCTCCCACCTATCCTACACAAACCGAACCGAACACCAATACCAAGCTGTAGTGAAGGTCCCGGGGTCTTTTCGTCCTGCCGCGCGTAACGAGCATCTTTACTCGTAATGCAATTTCGCCGAGTCTACGGTTGAGACAGCTGAGAAGTCGTTACGCCATTCGTGCAGGTCGGAACTTACCCGACAAGGAATTTCGCTACCTTAGGATGGTTATAGTTACCACCGCCGTTTACTGGGGCTTAAATTCTCAGCTTCGCTCCGAAGAACTAACCGGTCCTCTTAACCTTCCAGCACCGGGCAGGCGTCAGTCCGTATACATCGTCTTACGACTTCGCACGGACCTGTGTTTTTAGTAAACAGTCGCTTCTCACTGGTCTCTGCGGCCCCACCCAGCTCAGACAGTAAATGTCGTCACCAGACAGGGCCCCCCTTCTCCCGAAGTTACGGGGGCATTTTGCCGAGTTCCTTAACCATAGTTATCTCGATCGCCTTAGTATTCTCTACCTGACCACCTGTGTCGGTTTGGGGTACGGGCCGTGTGAAAGCTCGCTAGAGGCTTTTCTCGGCAGCATAGGATCACTGAATTCGCCTCAATCGGCTACGCATCACGTCTCAGGCTTGTATGCGACCCGGATTTGCCTAGGTCACGCCCTACACGCTTACACCAGTATTACCACTGACTGGCTCAGCTACCTTCCTGCGTCACCCCATCGCTTGGCTACTACCAGATCAGGTCCCATGCATCCACCAACTCGAGACCCGAAGGTCTTCTCGTGGCTTCAGGATGGTTAGTATCACTGATTCACCATGGGCGCGTTCACACGGGTACGGGAATATCAACCCGTTGTCCATCGGCTACGCCTGTCGGCCTCGTCTTAGGTCCCGACTCACCCTGGGCGGATTAACCTGGCCCAGGAACCCTTGGTCATTCGGCGGACGAGTTTCTCACTCGTCTTTCGCTACTCATGCCTGCATTCTCACTCGTGTGGCCTCCACGGCTAGGTCACCCTGCCGCTTCCATGGCCACACGACGCTCCCCTACCCATCCACACACCTGCC
>NZ_JAJNCL010000027.1:2203-3522 GCF_021025955.1 Rhodococcus qingshengii
GTGAATGCCGCAGCTTCGGTGGTGTACTTGAGCCCCGCTACATTGTCGGCGCAGGATCACTTGACCAGTGAGCTATTACGCACTCTTTCAAGGGTGGCTGCTTCTAAGCCAACCTCCTGGTTGTCTTCGCGACCCCACATCCTTTTCCACTTAGTACACGCTTAGGGACCTTAGCTGGCGATCTGGGCTGTTTCCCTCTCGACTACGAACCTTATCGCCCGCAGTCTCACTGCCGCGCTCTCACTCACCGGCATTCGGAGTTTGGCTGATTTCGGTAAGCTTGTGGGCCCCCTAGACCATCCAGTAGCTCTACCTCCGGTGAGAAACACGCGACGCTGCACCTAAATGCATTTCGGGGAGAACCAGCTATCACGGAGTTTGATTGGCCTTTCACCCCTACCCACAACTCATCCCCTCAGTTTTCAACCTAAGTGGGTTCGGTCCTCCACGACGTCTTACCGTCGCTTCAACCTGGCCATGGGTAGATCACTCCGCTTCGGGTCTAGAGCATGCCACTACGATCGCCCTATTCGGACTCGCTTTCGCTACGGCTACCCCACACGGGTTAACCTCGCGACATGCCACTAACTCGCAGGCTCATTCTTCAAAAGGCACGCCATCACCCCCAACAGACAAGTCTGTTCGAAGGCTCTGACGGATTGTAAGCGCACGGTTTCAGGTACTATTTCACTCCCCTCCCGGGGTACTTTTCACCTTTCCCTCACGGTACTAGTCCGCTATCGGTCACCAGGGAGTATTCAGGCTTATCGGGTGGTCCCGACAGATTCACACCAGATTTCACGGGCCCGGTGCTACTTGGGTTTCCATTACAACAGTCACAAAGTTTTCGTGTACGGGATTCTCACCCTCTACGACAGGCCGTTCCAGACCACTTCCACTAACCCAGTGATTTCTTACTGTTGGCCAACACGGCAGCATTGACAAAATGAACCCCACAACCCCACGCACACAACCCCTGCCGGGTATCACATGCACATGGTTTAGCCTCTTCCGCTTTCGCTCGCCACTACTCACGGAATCACGGTTGTTTTCTCTTCCTGTGGGTACTGAGATGTTTCACTTCCCCACGTTCCCTCCACACGCCCTATATATTCAGGCGCGGGTAACACGACATCACTCGTGCTGGGTTTCCCCATTCGGACATCCTCGGATCACAGCTCGGTTGACAGCTCCCCGAGGCTTATCGCAGCCTCCTACGTCCTTCATCGGCTCCTGGTGCCAAGGCATCCACCGTACGCTCTTCATTACTTACAACAAAGATGCTCGCGTCCACTGTGCAGTTCTCAAACAACACACAA
>NZ_JAJNCL010000028.1 GCF_021025955.1 Rhodococcus qingshengii
TTGGGGGGCTTTCTCGTACCCAAAACACCCCCCAAAACGACCCGCCGCCGGCACCACCCGACTTCGAGCGAACGACACTTCCGTCGCCTCAGACCGACCCAACGTACCGTTCGCACCATCAGGGCGGGCGCACGACTGAGGACGACCGGCGCTTGCCCGGATTAGTCGATTCCGTCGGCGGTGGCTGTTGCGTACTTCGGCCGGCCGGTGGGCAGATACCGCTGAATCGTCACACCCTTTGGAGTGGCTCGCGATTCGGCCAGCTCGAGTGCGATGTCTGGGCCGGCGTCTGGGAAGAGTCGCGTGCCCTGGCCAAGGACCACGGGCACGATCAGCAGGATCATCTCGTCGACGAGATTGTTCGCGAGAAGCCAGCGGCACAAATTGCCACTGCCGTGCACCTGAAGCTCACCGCCGGGTCTGGCTTTCAATTCGCCGATCGCTGTGGCGGAGTCACCGGTCAGGGCGGTCGTGTTCTTCCATTGCGGATCGGTGAGCGTCGTCGACGCAAGATACTTGGGCCGCGAATTCAATGCGCTTGCAATGGGGTTGACATCCGGATTCTCGAACGTGCCCCAGTACCCGGCGAATATCTCGTACGTGTGTCGGCCGAACAGGAAGGCGTCAGCTCGCTGGTAGACCTGGACGAGGCAATTCATCGCTTCGGTGTCCACCAATGGCGCGGACCATCCGCCTCGCTCGAATCCACCGCGGCGGTCTTCGTCCGGCCCACCGAGTCCTTGCATCACTCCGTCGAGAGTGACGATGGTAAAGGTCGTGAGTTTCATAGTCGTACCCATCTCCCAGGCGTCGTCGGATTTCTGCTGTGCCGATATAGACCGTTGGGAAGCGGGAAAGTCATCGAGCGAACGTAGCGTTCGTCGCCCTGAATCGACCGAAAGTGCCGTTCGCTCGATCGGGGTTGGGAGTTCAGGGCGGAACGGGGACCGAGTCTGCCGGGGCGGCCTCGGACTCCAGGGCATCACAAGGTATCGCGAGCTCGGTCTGTTCGAGACGGCCACGAAGGGTGATGTTCTCGGTGATCGACCACTGGGCAGCTTCGGCGCTGTCAGCGGCGGCCACAGCCCTTCCTGATGCGGCGAGGTTACCCGGAACCGTCTTGGCGACCTCCGACAGTCGCGCTGCTTCGTTGACCGGATCACCGATGACGGTGTACTCGAATCTTTCTCGCGCACCGACGTTGCCGGCTACGGCAATACCTGCAGCGACGCCGATTCCCGCGCTCACTTCCGAAACTTCGGCACGCAGGCGCTGTTGAATCTTTCGGGCGGCGGCCAGTGCACTGCCGGCGTGATCGTCGAGTGTTGTCGGCGCTCCGAATATCGCCAGCGCTGCGTCGCCCTCGAACTTGTTGACGAATCCGCCGTGTGAATCGACCTCGTCGACGATGACGTCGAAGAATCGGTTGAGTAGAGCGACCACCGCGGTAGGGGAGTTGGTGGCCGCGATGGTGGTCGAACCGATGACGTCGACGAAGAGAACGGCAACGTCACGTTCTTCACCGCCGAGTTCGGGGTTCCGTCGAACCGCGTTTGCGGCAACCTCGTGTCCGACGTGGCGCCCGAAGAGGTCGCGAATTCTCTCGCGCTCGCGTAGGCCCTCGGCCATGCGGTTGAAGCCGGTCTGCAGCAGTCCCAGTTCGGTCCCGTCGTACACGACGACGGACGCGGTGAGGTCGCCACGGGTGACTTGTTCCATGCCTCGTCGTACGGACCGGATGGGGGCCGCGGCCGATCGAATGTTGATGTACGTCAGCCCGAGTCCGACACACAGGGTGATCCCGCCGATGACGAGGATGGCGATTGCGAGGGCTTGCCACGAAGCAGGTCGGATGAAGCTGAAGACCGCTACGAGCATCAAGCCAGTGACGGGGACTCCGCTTCCGAGCAGCCAGACGAGGATTGTCCGGCCGGTCAGTCCGAGAACGGCAGCCTTGCGGGGTGCTCCGGATTCGAGTGCACGCGCAGCAATAGGGCGAAGGGCGAACTCGCTGAGCAGGTAGCAGAAAGCACAGGTGGTGATACCGCTGAAGGCCACGGTGAACAGAACTTTCGGAATGGTGTCGGGGTCGACGATTCCGTACATGGTCGTGAAGGTGATGAGCGCGGCCGTCCACAGGACAGCTTGCACTCGGGTCAGTCGCCACGGCCCACGCAACGCCGCGCGTTGATTCTGCTCGGTTGGCCGGTGATCCTCGGTGGCCCACCGGAGATCCCGCATGAGGCGTTTGGTGCCCCAGAGAAGTCCGATCAGAAAGACACACCCGATGAAGACGGGCACGGCGATAAAGTTGATCCACGCGAATTCGGGGTGGATGATCTCGGGTCCGGGAACCACGAATCCGACGAGCACTATCGCCAGCACCGCTCCGATCAGGTTGGTGACCAGGAGAGGGGCGGTCAGTAGTGCCTGGACGCGGATTCGGCGGCGCCTGGGGCTTTCGTCAGTGGATCCGAGCAGCCACGACCCCAGGGGCGCACTCGGGACACGGCTTCGCTGCATAGTGTGTCGAGAGTAGTCGTAATGATCGCTTAGGGTGGTCCGGTGCGCCTAGTTATTGCTCGTTGCCGTGTCGACTACGTGGGACGCCTGACATCCCACCTCCCTACCGCAAGACGACTGCTGTTGGTCAAGGCCGACGGCTCCGTCAGCATCCACGCCGATGATCGGGCGTACAAGCCGCTCAACTGGATGAGTCCGCCGTGCTGGTTGGTCGAGACCACCGGAGACGGCGACGACGTCCTGTGGGTCGTCACCAACAAGGCAGGCGAGGAACTTCGGATCACTCTCGAAGAGGTCGAGCACGATTCCTCGTATGAACTCGGTCTCGATCCGGGTTTGATCAAGGATGGTGTCGAGGCACACCTTCAAGAACTTCTGGCGGAGCACGTCGAGACGCTCGGCCCCGGCTACACCTTGGTACGACGCGAGTACATGACGGCCATCGGGCCGGTCGACCTTCTGGTCCGTGACGCGGACGGCGCCTCGGTGGCGGTGGAAATCAAGCGTCGCGGCGAGATCGACGGCGTCGAGCAGTTGACGCGTTACCTGGAGTTGCTCAACCGCGATCCTCTGCTTGCACCGGTCACGGGAGTTTTTGCAGCGCAACAGATCAAGCCGCAGGCAAAGACTCTGGCAAACGATCGTGGAATCCGCTGCCTGGTCCTGGACTACGAGGCCTTGCGCGGCACCGAAAGCACCGAGTTCCGACTCTTCTGACGCTGTTTAGACTCGAACCATGCCGCGCCGCAAACCTTCGCCGAAGCAAACCCGCCGAACGGATACTCGGCGTACTCAGAACTCGAGCGCTGAGCCGGCGTCACCTGGCGGTGTGTTGTTCGGCGGGGCTCTGGTCCGGGAGGAGCCAGGGCCGGGCGGTGAAATGTACATGGTGCGGCCGATACCCGGTTCCAACGCGACGAAGTTCTACCGGTGCCCCGGCTGTGATCACGACATCAGGCCGGGAGTCGCACACGTGGTGACCTGGCCTTCGGAACCGGGCGGCGCGAACGAGCGTCGGCACTGGCACACCGGATGCTGGTCAGGCCGCGGAACTCGCAGCCTGACCAGACGGTGGTCCTGAGCGCCGATCAGTTCCTGGACTGGGCTCGCTGCTCGACGGCGCGGGTGTCGATCTCGGCGGTGTTGGTCTCGGCGGTGTTGGTCTCGTCCGAGTCCTCGAGTACGTCGTCTTCGTCGATACTTGCTTCTGAGTCGACCGGATCTGCGTCGGCTTTCTTGTCTTCGATCTCGAGATCTTCCTCGGCTTCGACGATGACCGGAGCGGGCGGTGAATCGAGGAGTTCGCTCTCCCGATTGACCGATGCGAGCATGGCCGGAACCGAATCGAGTTGTCCGCGAATACCCAAGAGCTGAGCCAGGATTCGGCCACGGAGAACACGCAGTTCTTCAGTCAGTTCTTTTGCGTGTGCGATCTTGCGCTCGGACTGATCGGTGGCGGCCTGCAGTCTGCGCTGAGCTTCGTGCGACGCATCGGCGAGTCGACGCTCGGCCTCTGCCTTGCTCGACGACTCCAATTCGTTGACGGCGGCGACGACCTTGGCGCGACGCTCGGACATCGAGATGTCGAAGTCTTCGCGGATCTGAGTGCGCTTGGCCTCGGACTCGGCAGCCAGTCGATCCCGCTCGGCCTGTGCAGCTTCGACGATCCGGGCGGCTTCGGTGCGGGCCTGCGCCATGGTCTGCTCGTGCATGGTTTCCATCGCATTGCGACGGTCCTCGAGTTCGGCGATCAACGACTCGTAGTGTCCACGTAGACGGGCGCCGTCTTGTTCGGCGATGGAGGTCATCTCGGCTGCGTCGGCCTCAGCCTTCGCGCGAACCTCCGAAGCCTCGTCGGAGGCAAGGCGGAGCATGCGGCTGATGCGATCGCTCATGCCCTCCGCAGTGGTGGGCGGAACGGAGAGACGGTCGACGTCCTTGCGGAGGTCGTCGATGTCGTCGCGTGCATCGTCGAGCTGCTTGGCAAGATCACGGGCCTGCGCGGCGGCAGCATCACGATCGGCTGCGGTAACGCGCAGCTCCGCGTCGAATCGCTCGAAGTAGTTACGTACCTCGTCGCGGTCGTATCCCTTCCGTGCGATCTGGAACGGAAGTTGGATCGAACCGCGGTCCTGCTCGTATGCCATGGCGACAATCTACCTGGCATACGAGCTGGAGTCGGGTCTGCTAGTGGCTCGCGTCGGGTTCGACCAGTTCCACCAGGACGCCGCCGGCGTCCTTCGGGTGAATGAAGTTGATGCGCGAGTTGGCCGTACCGCGTCGGGGAGCGTCGTACAGCAACCGAACACCGCGCTCGCGAAGCGCGGCGGAGATGGCGTCGATGTTGGTGACCCGGTAGGCAAGCTGCTGCAGTCCAGGGCCACTTCGGTCGATGAACTTGGCGATGGTCGAGTTCTCGTCCAGTGGCGCGAGCAGCTGAACGGCAGTGGATCCGGCGGGGGAGCCGACGACGGAGAGCATGGCCTCACGCACGCCCTGCGATTCGTTGATTTCCTCGTGGGTCGACACCATGCCCAGATGCTGCGTGTACCACGCGATCGCAACGTCGAGATCGGGCACCGCGATTCCGACATGATCGATCGCGACGACGAGGTCGGACGACAAAGGTGCGAGTGCAGAATTGGGGGAGGTCTGTGTCATACCTTTCACGGTAGCGCTACCGTTTGAGGAGTACACGTCGGGATGTGACTTGGCTCTTAGGCCGCACGGAACCGACGACTATGTCTCTTTTGCAGCCGGAGGAAATCGTGACCAGTTCTGTGATTGTTGCGGGAGCTCGTACCCCGATGGGTCGACTCCTCGGATCGTTGAAAG
>NZ_JAJNCL010000029.1 GCF_021025955.1 Rhodococcus qingshengii
TGAGGACCAGCCCGTCTACTTCAGTCCCGCGTCAGCAACGTCCATACCCACAACATCTAGCTCGTCATCGCACCGATGGCTCCAGTGAAGTAGGGCACCAGCCAGATGACCCAGACGACCAGGCTGAACTTGTGGAACTTCGCCTTTTCGGAGGGACGATCTCGGAGTAGAACAATTACAGCCCACACCAGATGAATTGCCATGAGCACGATAGCTAAGGCTCCGGTGGCGATCATAATTGGGTCGAATATGGAGGTGCCGGTATCCGGAGACTGATCGGAAATTCGACTCATCAAGAATGTGCCCGTTGCATCGCAAATAAGGCCGAGCGTGAATGCACCAGCGTGCCACCACTTCAGCGTCTTCTGAATGCGTTCTGACCAGATACCAACGGAGTAGAAAACCAGGGCAAATGTGATGACGATAATCGCGGTGGCCAACATCGCCTGAGACTAGCTCAGCTCCATCTTGTCCCGGACCGATCGCTGAAAGGCCGAAGGATAGCCTAAAAGTGGGGATCGCATCCAAGACAACCGAAACCTACGAACCCACTGTTCGAAATCCCTGGGGCGACCACTTATTGAGGCGGACGGGGCGTGTGGACTGAGGGGAGCTCACTCCCCAATTCAGTCCTGCGTGAACCTTGACTAACCGGTGACAGTACAACTTTCGATTGATGCAGACGTCCGCCGCGAACCGTAGTGTGACCCCGTGACGGAAAAAGCATCGGCCTCAGCGCTCTCTCCTGCCCCACGCATATCCAAGTGGTGGAGCCTCGTCGTACTCGCGCTGGGCCTGGCGATGATCGTCATGGACGGCACAATTGTGGCCGTCGCCCTCCCGACAATCATCGACGACCTGCACCTGAACATCACCGACGCCCAGTGGGTGAACTCGCTCTACTCGATCGTGTTCGCCGCGCTATTGCTGACCACCGGCAACCTCGGCGACCGCCTGGGCCGGCGCAACATCTTCATCGTCGGCATCGCCCTGTTCCTCGCCGGGAGCCTCTGGGCCGCCAAGTCCGGGAGCGCGGAGATGCTCATCGCTGCACGCGCACTGCAGGGCGTTGGTGGCGCGTGCATCCTCCCGTCCACGCTTTCGACAGTCAACGCGACCTTCCGCGGCAAGGATCGGGCCGCCGCATTCGGTGTCTGGGGGGCGGTCATGGCCGGCGCCGCCGCACTCGGCCCGCTGCTCGGCGGCTGGCTTACCAGCTCGTTCAGCTGGCAGTGGATCTTCTACGTCAACATCCCCATCGGCCTTGTATTGATAGTCGCAGCGCTGGTTGTGATCCCCGAGACCCGCTCCGGCGACACCCGCCCCGGCTTCGACGTGGATGGGCTATTGCTCAGTGCGATCGGCTTCGGTGCACTCGTCTTCGCCATCATCGAAGGCAGCACCCTCGGGTGGTGGAAGCCACTCAAAGACTTGAGCCTCTTCGGTATGACGTGGTCGGCAGACAAGCCCCTCTCGATCGTGCCGATCCTGCTACTCGTAGCCGCCGTCGCGTTGACACTGTTCGTGTTCTGGGAACGCCACCGTGCCAGAGTCAATCGGTCCGCACTTCTAGACCTGCACATGTTCTACACCCCCACCTTCAGCTGGGGGAACATCGCCGCGATGATGATCGCAGTCGGCGAGTTCGGCCTGATCTTCGCGCTGCCGCTGTTCCTGATCAATGCCATCGGCCTGAGCACCCTCGGCGCCGGCTTCGTGCTGGCAACGATGGCAGCCGGCGCCTTTCTCTCCGGCACCATGGCCCGTCACCTGGCGGCTGCGATCGGTGCAGCCGGCACAGTCGTTGTCGGCGTCGTCCTCGAGATCATCGGCGTGCTGACACTCGTTCTCGTCATCAGCGCGGACGTCTCCCCTGTCACGGTCGGCGCAGTGCTCGTGATCTACGGTGTCGGCCTCGGCCTGGCGTCCGCGCAACTTACCAGCACCGTGCTGTCCGATATACCAGTAGACCTGTCCGGGCAGGGCTCCGCCACGCAGAGCACCGTTCGACAGATCGGCTCGGCGCTCGGCTCCGCAGTCGTCGGTGCGGTCCTTTCGATCGGGCTGGCCCACTACCTCGGCAGTATCCAGGGTCCAGCGGAGAACTTCACCGACGCCACCCGAGAATCGGCGGGCGGCGCGATCGCCGGCTTACGCGCGAGTCACGGCCCCGACGAGGTCATCCATCAGTTGTCCGAGGCCTTCGCCTCAGCCACTCAATGGGCGATGGTCGCAGCGATCGCATTCCTCGCCCTCGGCCTAGCGGCGTCGCTGCGGGTATTGCAAGTTGCACGTCAGGAGCGCTCCGGGCTTGATACGTCGGGCGAAGACGAGCCGCTAACCGATACCACCTGCACCGACGCCTGACCCCCACTCGATCAGACCGCATTCCTGCCCGGTTGTGGAGACCCACCACCGGAAGTAGTCCGTCTCGTCACAAGCAAAGGATCGACAGAGACTACCCTCGTCGACCGTTTGCTGAAAAGCAATCCGACCACCGCGGTGAAACAACCGCACGCCCAGGAGAACG
>NZ_JAJNCL010000002.1:0-175615 GCF_021025955.1 Rhodococcus qingshengii
ACTGACATTCATCGACACACTGTTGAGTTCTCAAAGAACACGCACACACCATCACTTCAACCAGGTTGAAAGCTCAGGGGCAAGGGTTACAATCTTAGCTTGTTCGCTCCAAGGAAGCAAGTTCCCGCTGAGCGTGATTGTCTCCGACTTCGTCCAACCGCGTTTCCCCGGCCTCTCGGTCGGGGTTGGTGTCCGTGTCGCTCTGACTTGGACAAAGTTACGCGAATGAAAACTGAGCGTCAAACGTGCAGGTCGCAGATGTTCGCCAGGTTAAATCCGCTGGTAGCCCGCTCGGAGGCGGGCCACCAGCGGCCACAGGAGCCCCGCGAGACAACTGTGACCCCACACACGTCAGTTCGGAAGGATTTTCACGCCGGCGAAGTTGCGCTTTCCGCGCCGGACGACCAACCAGCTGCCGTGAAGCAGATCGGATGCGGCGGGCTCCCAGTCATCGGCCGACACCTTCTGGTTGTTCACCGAAGCGCCGCCCTCTTTCACTGCGCGTCGAGCGGCTCCCTTGCTCTCACACAAGCCGCTCGTCACGAGCAGATCGATGATCGTGCGCGGCTCCCCCGGCGCCAATTCGCTGACCGATGCTTCCTTCAGCGCCGCGGCGAGCGTCGACTCGTCGAGTTCCGCCAGCTCCGCCTTGCCGAACAACGCCTGGCTGGCGAGCTCGACAGCACGGGTGTTGTGTTCCCCGTGAACCAAGGTCGTCATCTCCGCGGCGAGTCGCTTCTGTGCTTCTCGCGCATGCGGCCGCTCCGCTGTTGCAGTCTCCAACTCCGCGAGTTCGTCCGCAGTCAGGAAGGTGAACCAGCGCAGGTACTTGATCACGTCGGCGTCGCCAGTGTTCACGAAGTACTGGTACCAGGCGTACGGGCTGGTCATCTCGGGGTCGAGCCACAAACTGCCGCCACCGGTCGACTTTCCGAACTTTTTGCCATCGGCCGAGGTCACCAGCGGAACCGTCATTGCATGAACGCTCTCACCGTCGACACGACGGTTGAGTTCGACGCCGGCAATGATGTTGCCCCACTGATCGGACCCGCCGACCTGCAGAGTGCAACCCAGATCGCGTCGCAAGTGCAGGTAGTCGTTGGCCTGGAGCAGCATGTAGCTGAACTCGGTGTACGACATCCCGTCCGACTCGAGACGACGCTTCACGGTGTCACGCGCAAGCATGACGTTCACGGAGAAGTGTTTGCCGACATCACGCAGGAAATCGATGGCCGACATCTTGCCGGTCCAGTTCATGTTGTTCTCGATGACCGCGCTCGTCGGCGAATCGTCGAAATCCACGAATCGTTCGAGCTGACCACGGATACGACCTGCCCAGTCCGCGACGGTGTCGGCGGAGTTCATCGTCCGTTCCCCGACGTCACGGGGGTCTCCGATCAGGCCCGTTGCACCGCCGGCAAGAACGATCGGACGGTTGCCGGCACGCTGAAACCGCTTGAGCGCGAGGAGCGGAACCAGGTGACCTGCGTGCAGACTCGGTCCGGTCGGGTCGAAGCCCGCATACAGCGTGACCGGTCCGGCCTCGAGATCTTTACGCAAAGCGTCGAGATCGGTTGATTGGGCGATCAGCCCGCGCCAGGTCAGTTCGTCGAGAATATTCTCAGTCACGGACTCGATCATCCCATCTTCACGAAATGGCCGGTGCTCGCGGGCTTCGGCGATACGCGGATACCGCTGGGGAGTCCGGAATCCAGAGGCGCCACGGGACCTCCGCCGCAGTACTGACACCCACCCGCGGTCCGCTCACCCATTCCTTCGACTCCCCCAATTCGAGCCGAATCCGCGACGTCGGGTCGAACACGTCTGTTCCGTTGTCCCCCAGTGTTATTGCGGCGGAAGCGCCGAGATTTCCTGGCCCTCTGGCCCATTGGTGAGACGGCCGGTCCGGCGATCTCCGCGCAGACACCACATCGTGGCCGGCTTCGATTTCGGCCGCTCGGAGCAGAACACCGCCCGCGACACCATCCGGGCCGTACGAGATGTTCATACAAAAGTGCATTCCGTAGCTGCGGTAGACGTAGAGACGCCCCGCCCGCCCGAACATCACGCTGTTCCGCGGCGTTTGCCCGCGATACGAATGCGCTGCCGGATCGGGCCAAGGCCCGTCCTTCTCCCCGCCGTAAGCCTCCACCTCGACAATTCTCAGAGCAACCTCGTCGACGATCAGGGTCGAGCCGAGAACTGCCAAGCCCGCTTCCAACGGGTTCTCCACATTCACCAAGGTCTCGATACTCACCCTTCGATTGTGCCCACACCGTTGACTCGCCGGTCAGCCGAGTCGCATAATTCAACAAGTGATGAATTATTGAAACGAGGCGCACAGTGACCACAACGCCGGCAATAGACATCCGCGGACTCCGAGTCATTCGCGGCAAACACGAAGTACTCCACTCACTTGACCTGCAAGTTTCGGCAGGATCGATCACCGGACTGCTCGGCCCCTCCGGTTGCGGCAAGACAACCCTCATGCGCGCGATAGTCGGAACACAGATCATCGAAAGTGGTGAGGTCAGAGTCCTGGGAGATCGCGCCGGGTCCGTTGCTCTTCGCCGCCGGGTCGGATACGTCACCCAATCCCCCAGCGTGTACGGCGACCTGACGGTCACTCGAAACGTCCAGTACTTCGGCGCTCTGTACGGCAAGTCCGGCGCAGACGTCGCAGCGGCGGTCGACGCCGTCGGATTGAGCCGATACGCCGACCAGACCGCCGCCGATCTGTCTGGTGGTCAACGCGGGCGAGTCTCGCTGGCATGCGCGTTGGTGGCGTCACCTGATGTGTTGATCCTCGACGAACCGACCGTCGGCCTCGATCCGGTGCTTCGCGTCGAATTGTGGGAACGATTTGCCGACCTCGCTCGCAGCGGAACCACCCTGTTAGTCTCCAGCCACGTCATGGACGAGGCCGATCACTGCGCTGAACTGATCCTGATGCGCGACGGGCACCTTCTCGCACAACTCACACCTGATGAATTGCGCGCCAAAACCAGATGCGAACGGCTCGAGGACGCCTTTCTCGAGCTGATCCGGACTTCACCCGTGGGAGGCGAAATATCATGAGCATCAGGATCTTCGGCGCTACGACCGTCCGCATTCTGCTTCAGCTCCGCCAGGACCATCGCACGGTGGCCATGATCTTGTTGGTCCCGTCCTTGCTGATGATTCTGCTGTATTTCCTCTACCAAGACGTACCGACGCCGCCCGGCCAGGTTTCACTGTTCCAACGGGTGGCGATCACCATGTTGGGAATCTTGCCGTTTGTGGTGATGTTCCTGGTCACGTCCATCGCAATGCAGCGCGAACGCAGTTCAGGAACACTCGAACGCCTGCTCACCACCCCAATGGGCAAACTCGATCTTCTGGCGGGATACGGCGCGGCATTTTCGCTCTCGGCCGCCGCCCAGGCAGCTCTCGCGTGCGCGGTTGCTTTCGGATTTCTCGGACTCACCATCGCCGGCAGTCTTGCCTGGGTCATCGTCATTGCAGTTCTCGGCGCAATACTCGGCGTTGCGCTAGGCCTGTTGGCCAGCGCATTCGCGAAGACCGAGTTCCAAGCGGTGCAGTTCATGCCGGTAGTTGTGGTCCCCCAACTCTTCCTCTGCGGACTCCTGGTGCCCCGCGACCAATTGCCGACCTGGCTCGAATGGATCAGCAACGTCCTCCCCTTGAGCTACGCCGTCGACGCACTTCAACAAGTGTCAATGCATGCCGATGCGACGGGACAGATGTGGCGTGATCTCGCCGTCATGGCGGGCTTCGCCGCCGCAGCGCTCTCGCTCGCCGCGGCAACACTCGATCGCCGCACTCCATGACCGACAACGACACGACTCCGGCACCGATTCGTTCGGGGCGACGACCGGGCAAATCGGAGACTCGCGCGCAGATCCTCGATTCGGCGCGACGAGCGTTCTCCCAAAACGGTTTTCGACGAACAACCGTGCGATCGATAGCCGCGGCCGCTGACGTCGATCCGGCCATGATTCATCACCATTTCGGGAGCAAGGAGCAGTTGTTCACCGCTGCGATCGCGCTACCGATCGATCCAGCGCAGGTATTGGGACCGGTTCACGCCTCTCCGACCGAAAATCTCGGCGAGAACCTACTCAGAGCAGTAATCGGGCTGTGGGAATCGGAACATCAGCCGGCGATTCTGGCGGCTTTTCGATCGGCGGTTTCCGGCGACGGATCGCAGTTGATCCAGAGCTTTCTGCTCGATGTCGTTTTGCGCGACATCATTCCGCGCGTGGACACACCACCTGGTACCGGCTTGATCAGAGCGGAATTGGTGGCCTCTCAGATGGCCGGACTGCTTGTCACGCGATATGTGCTCGGACTCGAACCACTCGCATCATTGAGCGTTGACGCGTTGGTACCGCTGGTGGCGCCGAACCTCCAGCGGTACCTGACCGGTGAATTACCGATCTAGCCTTCAGCCAGTGCGAGCAACTTCTCGTGCTCGTCGTCCGCCACATCGCGTGCCTCGTCGATCAACAGAACGGGAATGCCGTTCTCGATCGGGTATGCACGCCGGAGGCGCGGGTTGTAGAGCAACTCGTCCCCGACCAGCAGCAGCGGGCCTTTATCCTGGGGGCAGGCCAAAATGCTGAGCAACGTCGAATCAATAGCCACGTGAGTCCTCTCGAACCGATCAAACAGAATGTCCTCAGGCTACCGTGCTCCGGTGCTCACCCTCGTCGGCATCAACTGCGCGGCAATTGCCTTGGTCAGCCGCTTGTACGACTGCGTCTCGGAATCGAGGAACCAGGTCCGTGGCCCCGGCGCCGGCAATCCGGCCGCAGCCAACGCAGTGGAACTCGGACGATACGACGAACCCACCGGAATCTCGTCAACCACGTGCACGATATCCGGACGAGCGTCGAAAGCGATGCGCGAGAGAGCCTCTGCAAGCTCGGCAGAACGGAACTGCCGCCCCGGACGCCAGGTCACGGCAGCGACCGCCAACTGATGCGGCGCGTCACCGACTCCGTATGCGACGGCAAGATCCACCCGCGCCACACTCGACAACGCGTCGACGATCGGCTGGGTGAACACGGGGCCGCGGAGCGTGGAAATGACCGTGTTCTTGTGGTCGATCAGCCAGTAGTCGCCGTCGGAGTCCCGGCGGAAGAGATTTTCGGTGGGAATCCACGAATCGCCGGCTTGGAAGAGACCTCGCATTGCTCCGCCCGAGAGATCGGCGGTGAATCCCGCGCGCCCGAGCAGCAATCCGACCTCATCTTCGGCGCACTCACGGACAAATCCGTTTCCGTTTTCGAGGAGCCGACCACTCAGCGGGTCGTATGCCGCCAACCGCACCTGCGCGCTACCCGGCAGCGGGCGACCCTTGGAACCAACTTTGGAGCCTGCAACGTTGGCGAGAATCACGTCGCCTTCGGTCGACGCATAGAACTCGAGCACCTGCGCGGGGTCGAACGCCTCCGTGGTCCGCTTCCACAAACCATGGGGCATTCCCGAACCGATGAACAGGCGGACCGGATGACTACCGTCGATGAGGAGGAGATCCTCGTCGAGGATCTCGCGCATCATCGACCACGTGTAACTCACGACCGTCACGCCGTAGCGGTGGATTTCCTCGACGAACGTCGCCGGATTCAATCCGCGTGAGAGAGCAATCCGGGAACCACCGGCCATAGCACCACCGATGGTCGCGAGCAAACTCGACGAATGGTGTAGCGGCGCAAGGCAGTACACGGTGTCACCGCGATCGAGATCTGCCGCCGTGGCCGTGCCGAAGGCCGACAATGCCCACCGGTAGTTGGTGATCTGCTTGGCTTCGAGCACACCGCCGGATTCCGCAAAGATGATGAAGGCGAGTTCACGGGCGACACCGGGATCGGGTCGGTACCACCCGGGCAGATTGACCTTCGTCGGATCGATTTGTTCGAGATCGATCACGTCGTGTGACGGATCCACCTCGAGGCCGCGCGCATCGCCGCCGCCGAGCACCAAAACCGGCCTACCGGTAACCACTGCAGCATCGACGTTCTCTGGATCGGTGATGATCCGATCGACCGATCCCAGCTTGACCGCCGCCGTGATGTCGGACCCTGGCGGAAGCATGACCGCGACGGCACCGAGGCGCGAGAGAGCCGCGATGGCCGCGAGTGCGCTGGGACGGGTCTCCATCAGGACACCGACGTGTGCTGCCGGACGCACTCCCACGGAGATCAATCCGCGTACGACATTGTCGATGCGGGCGTTGACCGCTTCGTAGGTGTGCACGCGATTGTCGAAGAGGAAGCACTCGCCGTTCGGCGCCTTTCGACGCTGCTCCGCGAGCAACTGGCTCAGCGAGATCTTGGTGTGCGGCTGAATTTGGTTGAGGCGCGCCAGACGCGGCAACGCTCGTGCCGCTTCGCCCGACAATTCGAAAGTGCCGCGCAACGCACCGGCGGCAAGGTCACTGATTCCCTTGGTGACTCCTGCCCCTACTTCGGCGACCGAGGCGACGGTGTGGATGATCCGATTGCTGATCGACACGCCGGTCTGATCTTCGAGGTCGGCGCCGTAGACCATGTTCGCGATGCGGTCCGGTAGGGGTCCCCCAGTCTCGGTCCACTGTACGAATTCACCGGTGGTCGGCCAGGTGTGATTGGCCGCGGTGGACCCGACGACCAATCCGAAATGTCCTGCGCGCAAGGTAGATTCGTAGACCTTGGCACGCGGCGCTGCCTGACTGATGCCTCGAACCGCTTGCGGCTGACCGATGTCGTCGACCTCGCCGACGAATGCCAGGATGGGGCAGGTGATCTCGGCGAGCGAGACCAATTGATCCTTGATGACAAAACCACCGGTCATCATTCGGTTGTGCACGATGAACTGCTTGAGCAGTTCGGCTACCGCGGGCCCCGACCACGCGACCCAACCCTCGGTCGCGAGGAAGCGTCGCTGCTGCTCCCGCGGAAGCAACGCCTCACGGTCGTGCAGTTGAAGCAGAAAGTCGACGCGCATCTTCAGCGTCTTCACGGGATCGAGCAACTGGAACCCGGTACGAGCCATCCATCCGGTGACTGCCAGGCGATTGAAGACGTGATCGGCGAGGAAATCCGCACCCTTGGTAGCCAATCCGGCCGGGATACCGAAAGGCAATGCAGCGAGTGTGTCGACCGGGCTGCCGAAGGTGATGACACTGGCGATGTTTCGGCTGCGTCGGTAGGCAGCAGCCTGATAGGCGAACATCCCACCCTGCGAGTAACCGGAGATGTGAACATCTTTACCGGTGTGACGGTGGATGTGATCGACGATGTCGCTGAGAGCGATGATGTGATCGGCAAGATTACGATCCCAACCGCCCTCTTCGGAGTCGGGCGAACCGAAATCGACGACCCAGGGGTCCAGACCCATCTCGTGCAGAATTCCCACAGCGCCCTGGTCGCGGGTCACGTCGTACACGTTCGCCGACATCATCATCGGCGGGATCAGCAAGATCGGTGCGCCGACGGTTTCCGGGTCACTGTCCGGGAAGTAGCGCCGTAGCCGATACATCGCGGCGCGTTCGACGATCTCGAACGGCGACGTGGTCGCATCCGTTTCCAACCCACCCAACCGGACGACTTCGAGGCCGTTTTGTGCTGTCGCAACCACCCGACGAATCGGGCCCAGCACAGACTTGGAATTCAATCCCACCATTTCACTCCCAAGTTACTCACCATGTGACGTCAGTCTCATTTTTCCCGCGCGCGACAAGCCTACTGACGACGAATACGCGTACGCGGTCAGGGAGCAAATTGTGCTCCCTGACCGCGTACGACCGAAGGACTACTGCCGAAAAGAGAGGGACAACACTCGCGACCTCGAGGTCAGAGCGTCCATCCCCGCAGCGACTGCGCCACTGCTCGGACTCCGTCCAACTGCTCTGCCACCCGTACCCCCGCGGTGCCGCCCCGCGCATTGCGCGAAGCGATGGAACCCTCGACTGTCAGCACCTCACGAACAGCGGGCGTCAGCGCGCTGTCGACGCCGGCCAGTTCCTCGTCCGTGAGATCTTCGAGTCCGACGCCTCGTGCTTCGGCGACACGCACACACGCTCCGGCGGCCTCGTGTGCAACCCGGAACGGCACGCCCTGACGCACCATCCACTCCGCGATGTCGGTGGCCAACGTGAACCCTGCCGGAGCAAGTTCCGCCATGCGCTCGGTGTGGAACTCGAGAGTCTGCACCAAACCGGTGATGGCCGGGAGCAACATCTCGAGCTGCGCAACCGAGTCGAAAACCGGTTCCTTGTCCTCTTGCAGATCGCGGTTGTACGCCAGCGGCTGAGCCTTGAGCGTCGCCAACAATCCGGTGAGGTTACCGATCAAACGACCCGACTTACCGCGCGTGAGTTCCGAGACATCCGGATTCTTCTTCTGCGGCATGATCGACGATCCCGTGGACCACGCGTCGGCAAGCGTGATGTAGCCGAACTCCGGTGTGCTCCAGATGATGATCTCTTCCGCCATACGGGAGAGATCGACACCGATCATTGCAAGCACGAACGCTGCCTCGGCTGCGAAATCACGCGAAGCCGTTGCGTCGATCGAGTTCTCGGCCGAGCTGTCGAACTTCAGTTCCGCCGCAATCGCTTCGGGATCGAGTCCGAGTGAGGAACCGGCGAGTGCACCGGAACCGTACGGGGACACTGCAGCTCGCACGTCGAAGTCGCGAAGGCGTTGCACGTCGCGCAACAACGGATGTGCGTGAGCGAGCAGGTGATGCGCCAACAGGACTGGCTGAGCCGCCTGCAGGTGCGTCTTGCCCGGCATCACGGCATCCGGATGCGCCCCGGCCTGAGTCGCCAATGCGTCGACCACGTCGAGAACGCCGGTGGAGATGCGGCGGACCGCATCCCGAAGCCACATGCGGAACAGCGTGGCCACCTGGTCGTTACGTGAACGACCAGCACGCAGGCGACCACCGACCTCAGGCCCGACGCGCTCGATCAGACCACGCTCGAGTGCGCCGTGTACATCCTCGTCCGAATCACTGGGCCCGAAGGCGCCGCTGGCGACATCTGCCGCAAGACGGTCGAGACCGTCGAGCATTGTCGCGAGGTCGGCTTCGCTGAGCAGGCCAGCCTTGTTCAGCACACGTGCATGCGCCTGCGACGCCCGCACATCGTACGGAGCGAGGACCCAGTCGAAGTGAGTCGACTTGCTCAGCGCTGCCATGGCAGCGGCCGGCCCGGATTCGAACCGCCCGCCCCAGAGCGCACCTTCGTTGGTGCCGTGTTTTTGGGCGTCTCCGTCACCGTGAGCCGTCATGGCTCAGAGTCCCAGATCGCGCTTCGCGGCGACCTTCGACGACAGACCGTGGATCTCGACGAAGCCCTTCGATGCGGACTGGTCGAAGCTGTCGCCCTCGTCGTACGTCGCGAGGTTGAAGTCGTAGAGCGACTCCGGGCTGCGACGACCGTTGACGGTGATGGCTCCACCGTGCAGGAAGAGACGGATGTCGCCGGTGACGCGTTCCTGCGTCTTGTTGACGAACGTGTCCAGTGCGTCCTTGAGGGGCGAGAACCAGAGGCCGTCGTAGACCAGCTCGGACCAACGCTGCTCCATCTGACGCTTGTAGCGACCGAGTTCGCGTTCGAGGGTGACGTGCTCGAGTTCCTGGTGTGCGGTGATGAGAACCATCGCGCCGGGAGCTTCGTAGATCTCACGGCTCTTGATGCCCACGAGACGGTCCTCGACGACGTCGAGGCGGCCGACGCCCTGAGCGCCTGCGCGCTTGTTCAGTTCCTGGATCGCTTCGAGCACGGAGACGGGGCGGCCGTCAATGGCAACCGGGCGGCCCTTGTCGAAGCTGATGATGAGCTCGTCGGGTGCGTTCCAGTTGACCGTCGGGTCCTGGGTGTAGTCGTAGACGTCCTTCGTCGGCGCGTTCCACAGATCCTCGAGGAACCCGGTCTCGACGGCGCGGCCCCAGACGTTCTGGTCGATCGAGAACGGCGACTTCTTGGAGACGTTGATCGGGATGTTGTTCTCTTCGGCGAAGGCGATGGCCTTCTCGCGGGTCCAGGCGTAGTCGCGGACCGGTGCGATGACCTGCAGGTCGGGGGCGAGGGCGCCGAATCCGACCTCGAAGCGAACCTGGTCGTTGCCCTTACCGGTGCAACCGTGCGAGACGATGGTGCCGCCGTGCGAGCGTGCAGCTTCGACGATGTGCTTGACGATCAGCGGACGGCTGATGGCCGAGACCAGCGGGTAACGGTCCATGTACAGGGCATTGGCCGCGATGGTCGGCAGGCAGTATTCGTCCGCGAACTCGTCGCGGGCGTCGACGACAACGGATTCGACTGCGCCGCAGTCGATCGCGCGCTGACGCACGACCTCCATGTCCTCGCCACCCTGCCCCAGATCGATGGCGACGGCGACAACTTCAGCGCCCGTCTCCTTACCGATCCAACTGATGGCAACAGAAGTGTCCAGCCCGCCCGAGTAGGCGAGTACGACGCGATCGGCCATGGTTTTTGTGCTCCTTCGGTTGAAAATCTCTATCAAAGAATAAAGGGTCAGGCGAGCGATTCGATCATGGCCGCGAGTTCCGCTCCGGAAAGAGGTTCCCGGGCCACTACGAAGATGGTGTCATCTCCGGCGATCGTGCCCACGATGTCCGGCATCGAGGACCGATCCAGTGCGCTCGCGAGGTAATGCGCGGCTCCCGGCGGTGTCCGGAGGATCGCCATGTTGCCGCTGAAATCGGTGGAGACCAACAGCTCACCCAACAGCCGTGACAGGCGGTCGGTACCGCCGGACACACCGCGTACTGGGTTCCCGTCCTCCGGCACCACGTAAACACCGGCGCCGCCGTCAGCGGCACGTAGTTTCACCGCTCCCAGCTCTTCGAGGTCACGCGAGAGCGTCGCCTGCGTTGCTTCGATGCCCTCGGCACCGAGCAACGCCGCCAACTCCGTCTGACTTCGGACGGGGTGAGCCGCCAGAAGCGCGATGATGCGCGACTGGCGACCAGCCCGAGTGGGAGCGACGCTCACGCCGGATCCAGTTGGGTTCGCTGTTCCAGCAGCCACACGAGCAATGCCTTCTGGGCGTGCAGGCGGTTCTCCGCCTCGTCCCAGACAACACTCTGCGGCCCGTCGAGAACCTCGTCGGTGACCTCTTCGCCGCGATGTGCGGGCAGGCAGTGCAGGACGACAGCCTTGGGATCTGCCTTTGCGAGCAGCTCTTTGTTGATCTGGAACGGACGGAAAGGTCCGACCCGATCGAGTCCGTCGTTCTCCTGACCCATCGAGGTCCAGGTGTCGGTGACCAACGCGTCGGCGCCGACGACGCCGGCCTGCGGGTCCTGCGTCAGCGTGATGGTCGCGCCGGTTTCCTCGGCGCGTTTGCGTGCTGCTGCCACTACCCAGTCCGCCGGTTCGAAGCCCGCGGGACTTGCGATGGTGACGTCGATGCCTGCGGTGACTCCGCCGAGCATCAGTGAGTGAGCCATGTTGTTGGCGCCGTCACCCAGGTAGGTCAGCTTCAGTCCCTTGAGCTCACCCTTCTGCTCGATCAGCGTTTGCAGATCGGCCAGAACCTGACAGGGGTGAAACTCGTCCGACAACGCATTGACGATGGGAATGGTTGTGCCCGTTGCCATCTGCTCCAAGCGCTTCTGACCGAACGTGCGCCACACGACGGCGTCGACGTAGCGAGAGAGAACGCGTCCGGTGTCCGCCAACGTCTCTTCACGCCCGAGTTGGGTGCTGCGCCCGTCGACGACGACGGCGTGGCCGCCCATCTGCGCGATGCCCATCTCGAACGAGAAACGTGTACGCGTCGAGTTCTTCTCGAAGATGACGCCGACTCCGCGTGGACCCTCGAGCGGACGCCGAGCGAACGGGTCCTTCTTGAGAATCGCAGCGAGTTCCAGAACTTCGGCCTGTTGCGCCGGAGTCAGATCGTCGTCCCTGAGAAAGTGTTTCACCACGGTAGTCACTTCTCCCCCGGCTGGTCAGCCGATAGTGCACTGTCGAAGATGGCAGGTAGTGCTGCCACGAAGGTTTCGGCCTGCTCATCCGTGAGGATCAGCGGCGGCGCCAACCGGATCACTCCGGGTTGCGCTGCATTCACAAGGTACCCGGCTTCACGGGCGGCATTTTCCACCGCCGGCGCGACATCCTCGGTCAGCACGACACCCAGCAACAGTCCTGATCCCCGTACGTAGTCGACCAACGGATGGCCCAGGTCTTCGATGCCAGTCGAGATCGACTTACCCAAACTGTCCGCGCGCGAGATCAGGTCTTCCACTGCAATGGTTTTCAGCACGGCAAGTGCCGCCGCAGCGCACACCGGATTGCCACCGAACGTCGTACCGTGCTTGCCCGGTCCGAACAACTCTGCCGTTGCCCCGGTCGCGATGCAGGCGCCGATCGGCATTCCGCCCCCGAGTCCCTTCGCAAGAGTGATGACGTCCGGAACGATGCCGACTGCCTGATGGGCGTAGAACCAGCCGGTCCGGCCGATGCCGGTCTGCACTTCGTCGAGCACGAGAAGTGCGCCGCGCTCGGCGGTGATCCGCCGAGCCTCGACGAGGTATCCCTCGGGTGGCACCACGACGCCGCCCTCACCCATGATCGGTTCGAGGAACACAGCGGCGGTGTCGGAATCGACGGCCTGCTCGAGTGCCTCGACGTCGCCGTACGGCACGAACTCGACACCGGCGGGCATCGGTTCGAACGGCGCCCGCTTGGCCGGCTGACCCGTCAGTGCGAGTGCGCCCATCGTGCGACCGTGGAAGGAGCCTTCGGCTGCGATGATCTTCTTCCGGCCGGTGGCACGAGCGAGCTTGAAGGCAGCCTCGTTCGCCTCGGTACCGGAGTTGCAGAAGAACGCGCGCCCGGTCACGTTGCCGAGATGCGCGAGCAGCTGCTCCGCCAACTCGACGACCGGCTCGCTGGCGTACAGGTTGGACACGTGGCCCAGCGTCGACAACTGAGTGGTGACGGCTTCGACGACGGCCGGATGTCCGTGTCCGAGGATGTTGACGGCGATTCCGGCCAGGAAGTCGACGTACTGCTTGCCGTCGGCGTCGGTGAGTACGGCACCGTCACCGCGGACGAGAGCAACCCGGGGTACGCCGTAATTGTTCATCAGCGAAGCGGACCACCGCTGCTGCAGATCGATCGTGCTCATGAGGTAGCTCCCTGCTGGGGACCGGCGACCGAGGAACCCGGCACGACCATCGTGCCAATTCCTTCGCCGGTGAAGAGTTCGAGTAGGACTGAATGTTCGAGCCGACCGTCGATCACGTGCGCCGACGGCACACCTCCGCGCACCGCGCGAAGGCAGGCCTCCATCTTGGGCACCATGCCGGCATCGAGACTCGGCAACAACTGAGCCAGGGCGTCGGTGTCGATTTCGGTGGCCAGCGAGGATCGGTCCGGCCAATCGGTGTACAGACCTTCGACATCGGTGAGGACAACGAGCTTCTCCGCACCGATCGCCTCGGCCAGTGCCGCAGCAGCGGTATCGGCATTGATGTTGTGAACGACACCGTCGGCGTCGGGCGCGATGGTCGAGACCACCGGAATACGTCCTGCCGCAATGAGATCGAGTACCGCATCCGGATTCACCGTGGTGACGTCACCGACCAGACCGATGTCCGTCTGTTCGCCCTCCACCGCGACGGTACGTCGCGTGGCGGTGAACAGGTGCGCATCTTCGCCGGAGATCCCGACCGCGTAGGGACCGTGCGCGTTGATCAGGCCGACGAGTTCACGGCCGACCTGACCGAAAAGCACCATCCGAACGACGTCCATCACCTCGGGCGTCGTCACACGGAAGCCACCGCGGAACTCGCCCTTCATACCAAGGCGTGCCAGCATCGCGTTGATCTGCGGGCCACCGCCGTGCACGACGACGGGATGGATGCCGACCGTCCGGAGGAACGCCATGTCGGCGGCAAATGCCGTCTTGAGTGTCTCGTCGATCATGGCGTTTCCGCCGTACTTGACCACGACCACCTTGTCGCGGAATCGCTGCAGCCACGGTAGCGCGTCGGCGAGGACATGTGCCTTCTGATGCTCGCTGATCACGGGATACGTCTCGGTCATGACGAGTACGCCGAGTTCTCTTCGACGTAGGCGTGCGAGAGGTCCGTGGTGCGAATGCTCACGGACTCGTTGCCGATTCCCAGATCGATGTCGAGTTCGATGTCGATCCCGCTCAGGTCGACCTCACGTGCTCCCGGGGCACCGACGCCGTCGATGCAGACCGGACTCCCGTTGAAGGACACACTGATTCGATCTGGATCGAGCTCGATGGGAGCGATACCCACTGCTGCGAGGACGCGACCCCAGTTGGGATCGGATCCGAAAAGCGCCGTCTTGACCAGGCTGTCCCGAGCAACGGTCCGGGCGCCGATCAGGGCGTCGGATGCGGACGCTGCGCCGCGAACCGTCACCTTGACCCGCTTGGTGACGCCCTCGGCGTCTGCCATCAACTGATCGGCGAGATCGTCGCACACTGCGAAGACCGCGGCGTTGAGTTCGTCCTGGGTCGGTGTGACACCGCTGGCGCCGGAAGCCAACAGGAGCACCGTGTCGTTGGTGGACGTGGCGCCGTCGACGTCGAGGCGATCGAAGCTCAGGTGGGTGGCGGCACGCAACGCGGTGTCGAGCTGCTCGGCCGTTGCGACGGCATCGGTCGTGACGACACACAGCATCGTGGCCAGCGCAGGCGCGAGCATGCCTGCGCCCTTGGCCATTCCGCCGACGTTCCACTTGTTCGCGTGGTGCAGCGACGCCTGCTTCGGCACGGTGTCCGTCGTCATGATCGCGTATGCCGCGTCGGTGCCGCCGGAGATTCCGCCGGCGAGTTCGTGCACTACCTCCGTGACTCCGGGGATCAGCTTGTCCATGGGCAACCGGTCACCGATGAGTCCGGTGGAACAGACGGCAACTTCGATCGCGCCCGTCTCGGTTCCCCAATTACTCAGTGCCGAAGCAACTTCCTCGGCAGTCTTGTGTGCATCCTGGAATCCACCCGCGCCCGTGCAGGCGTTCGCGCCGCCCGAGTTGAGCACCACGGCGCGCAGCTTGCCCGTCGCCAGGACCTGCTGAGACCACAACACCGGAGCTGCCTTGACCTTGTTCAGGGTGAAGACGCCGGCAGCGGCCAGATCAGGGCCCTCGTTGAGCACCAGCGCGAGGTCCGACTTGCCACTCTTCTTGATACCGGCAGCAATTCCGGCACCACGGAATCCGGCAGGTGCGGTGACGCCCTGTGTACGGAGCAGACGTCCTCCGGCGACGTGAACCACGTCAGATTCGGTTGGGTTGTCGATCTGCTGCGGATTGTCGGTGCTCACGGAGCTACTCCCACGGTAGAGAGACCTGCGGTCTCGGGTAGGCCAAGGGCAAGGTTCATCGATTGCACAGCGCCACCGGCAGTGCCCTTGGTGAGATTGTCGATTGCCGAGATGACAACGAGCTGACCGGCGTCAGCGTCTACGGTGACACCGATCTGTACGGCGTTGGACCCGATCACTGCGCCGGTCTGCGGGAAGACTCCGGCAGGCAGCACATGGATGAACGGCTCGTCGTTGTATGCCTTTTCGTAGATTTCGCGCGCTTGCTCTTCGGTCACGGTGGTGGCCGCCGTGCAGGTCGCGAGGATGCCGCGCGGCATGGGCGCGAGGACCGGAGTGAAAGACACACTGATGTCCTTGCCGCCTGCGGCCGAGAGATTCTGAATGATCTCGGGGGTGTGGCGATGGACGCCACCGACGCCGTACGCGCGGACCGAGCCCATGACCTCCGAACCCAGCAGATCAGCCTTCGGCGCCCGGCCGGCGCCCGAAGTGCCACTGACCGCAACTACGTTGACGTGTGAGTCCACGATCCCCGCAGCAACGGCGGGGGCCAGCGCGAGACTCGCTGCCGTCGGGTAGCAGCCCGGAACGGCGATGCGGGTTGCGCCTACCAATTTGTCGCGGGCGCCGGGCAGTTCAGGAAGACCGTAGGGCCAGGTACCGGCATGGGTGCTCTTGTAGTACTTCTCCCAGGCTGCGGAATCCTGCAGCCGGAAGTCCGCACCACAGTCGATGATGACCGTCGATTCGGGCAGCAGCTTGGCGTACTGCGCTGAATTGCCGTGTGGGAGACCGAGGAAGACGACGTCGTGACCCGAGAGGATTTCGACAGTGGTCTCTTCGAGTACCCGCGAAGAGAGTGGGAGCAAGTGCGGTTGATGCTCGCCGAGCGTCGAACCGGCGTTGCCACCGGCGGTCAGCGAACCGATCACCAGACTGCCGTCGAAATAGGAGGGGTGCCCGAGAAGCAGACGCAGAACCTCACCACCGGCGTACCCACTGGCGCCGGCAACGGCGACTCTGATCGGCTTGCGTGCGTTCTCGGTCGTGCCACCTTCAGTCATGTCACACAGTATGCATCATTGTGCATCGGAATGCATAATTACTTACCCATGGATCGCCGAATCTCCTCGAGCTTGGCTTTTGCGGCCTTCTGGCGCTCGTCCCACTGCTCGTCGACGGACTTTCCGGCAGGGCTCTCGTGTGCCAGCTCAGCCGAACCGACAGACGTTCCGAAGCGCCCCTCTATCTTCTCCCGAACACGGTCGAAAGTGGGGACTCCCCCTTCGGTGTAGTCGGGTTCGGGGATTCTCGGATCTGTCGCAAGGACCACCGGGACATCGATGATCTCGTCGACCTCCACAACCGTGTCGGGCAGTTCGACTTCTTCGGCGTCGGTGATCGTGTCCGCATCCTCGACACGGTTCGGCTCGAGGCTCGCGGCAGCGGTGTCCACCACGGAGAGAAGGACCGACAAGCTCGGACGACGCTCGACCACTGCGCGAACGACCGCGAGAAAGTCCTTGTCGTCGAGCGCATCAGCAGCCTCGACTACTTCGTGTACAGAATTACGGGGTGCGGAGCCATCATTTTCGGGCCCATCATTTTCGAGCCGATCATTTTGTGACACTGCCAGTCCCTTCTCGAAACGTCGACGGACAACTCCGATCCTTCCACGACCGTCTGCCGAAGGGGTCAGCGTGAGGCGAGGTAAGCCGCGAACGCATCCTCGCTCGAATACTCGGGGACGTATCCGAACTGTTCCTCGAGCCGCCGATTGTCGAGGACCGGCCGGTACTGGAGAAATCCGACCCGCTCCGGACCGTGTGCCGTCAAACCCAATGGCCGCCCGACGCGTAGGACGCCCCGGAGCAGCCAAGCGGGTAGCGTCACCATGCTCTTGCCCATCCGGGAAGCCAACTCGTCGACTGTCAGAGCACCGTCGCCCGCGAGGTTGAAGATGCCCACCTGGTTTCCGGTCACAGCCTCGGCAAAGACGCTCGCCACGTGGGCGTGCCAGACGAACACGAAAGGGCTGTCGCTCCCGGCGACCTCGAGCATCTTGCGGCGATCGAACAACGCGGCGATCTGGTTGTCGACGCTCTCGCCCAAGATCGTGCCGATCCGAAAGACAACTTGCTCGATGCGGCACCACAGGGTGGGAAACCGATAGGACAAACGAGCCCACGACCACCAGGGATGGTCGTGGGCTCTGTGATCAGCTGGGAAATCAGCCCCGCATCTGCGCACCGACAGCCTTGGAAGCTGCCTCCACTGCCGCATCACGAGCGGCACTGGCCTCGTCCTCGGTCAGCGTGCGGTCGACGCCGCGGAAGCGCAACGCGAACGCGAGCGACTTGCGCCCTTCACCGACCTGCTCACCTTCGAAGACGTCGAACAGACGAATGTCTTCGAGAAGCTCGCCACCGCCGGAACGCAGAGCTTCCTGCACCCTGGCCGCCGGAATGTCGCGATCGACAACAACCGCCACATCCTGGAGCACTGCGGGGAACGGCGAAATGCGCGGCGCTGGCAGGTTCTCGACCAACGGCAAAGCGTCGAGGTCGATTTCCAATGCGCAGGTACGCGGAGGCAGGCCGGCACGCTCGAGAACAGCCGGGTGCAATTCGCCGGCATGACCGACAACATTGCCGTCGACCAGTACCTCGGCGCAGCGGCCCGGATGCCACGGCAGGTACTGCGCCGCACGCAGTTCCACCTCGACGCCTGCTGCAGCCGCGATGACCCGCACTGCCGCAAACGTGTCCGAAGCCTCGGCCTGACGACCCGGACCCCAGGGGCCGCTCGGCTCCCGCAATCCACTCAGCACAGCAGAGATGTGAACGGGCTGCGCCGGCAACGACGCGATCAGGTTCGCGATCTGTTCGTCCGTCGGACGGCGATCGACCGGCAATGCGTCCACGGGCTTGGTGTCGGGACCCGGCAGGACAACCTGCGCGATTCCGTACAGCGACAGATCACGCTGGCCGCGAGAAGCGTTGCGAGCCAAGATCTCCAGCAGACCCGGAAGCAGAGTTGTCGCCAACTCCGGACGATCGGCTTCGAGCGGGTTGAGAACCTTGCTGGTGTTGCGGCGCGGATCGTCCGCGTCGAGGCCCCAGACGTCGAAGACGTTGGTGGGCAGGAACACCGGAGGAAGGACCTCGACGTAGCCGGCGTGAGCGACGGCCCTCGAGACCGTGCGCTTGCGCCGCTGCGACGCAGTCAAACCGCGTCCGGCCGGGGCGGCGGGAAGGACCGACGGGATCTGCTCGAGACCTTCGAGACGAAGTACTTCCTCGACGAGGTCTGCAGGCTGCACCAGGTCCGGACGCCACGACGGCGGCGTCGCGACCAACTGGCCGTGTCCCTCTTCGCTGACGCCGACCTCTACGTTGCAGCCAACCTGGGTGAGGCGGCGAGCAGCGGTGCCGTTGGGGTACGTGACTCCAGCGACACGGTCGGGCAGGTCGATATCCATACGAATGGCAGCGCGAGGGGCGACGTCACCCACGTCGGTCAGGACCGGCTCGATCCGTCCGCCGGCGATCTCGACCAGCAGAGCGGCTGCGCGATCGACAGCCGCGAGCGGAATCGCCGGATCGACGACGCGCTCGAAACGCTTGCTTGCCTCGCTCGGCAGCTTATGCCGGCGCGCTGTCTTGAAGACTGCGAGCGGATCCCAGGTAGCTCCTTCGAGCAGGATGTCCGTCGTTGCCGTTCCCACCTCGGTGGTGGCGCCGCCCATGACGGCCGCCAGAGAGATGACCCCGGAATCGTCGGCGATGACAACGTCTTCGGGATCGAGCGTGCGTTCGACGTCGTCGAGCGTCGTCAGCTTCTCCCCCGCCTTGGCGCGGCGGACTACCAGGTCGCCTTGCACCGCGGTCGCATCGAACGCGTGCAGAGGCTGACCGAGTTCGAGCATCACGTAATTGGTGACGTCGACAGCCGGCGAGATCGGGCGAACACCGGAGAGCAGTAGTCGACGCTGCAGCCACCACGGGCTCACCGCCTCGGGATCGATTCCCGTGATCTTTCGCATCACGAAACGCGACGCCTTGGACTCCGGTTCGAGATGCACCGGCCAGGCTTCACCCTCGGCCGGATGCGCGGGCACCGAAGCGGGATCGGCGTATTCGAGATCGAAACCGCAGGCGAGTTCTCGCGTGAGGCCGCGGACCGAGAAGCAGTATCCACGGTCTGGGGTGATGTTCAGTTCGATGATCGTGTCACCGAGGCCGAGCAACTCGTTGCCATCGGCGCCGGGTTCGGCGGTACCGGGCTCGAGCACCAGGATGCCCGAATGGTCCTTGCCGATACCGAGTTCCGAGACGGAGCAGATCATGCCGTCGGACACCTGGCCGTACGTCTTGCGAGTGGCGATTTCGAATCCACCGGGCAGCACCGCGCCGGGCAGTGCAACGACGACGAGGTCACCCTCGTTGAAATTGCTCGCGCCGCAGACGATGCCGCGAGGCTCGGGTTCCCCGACCTCGACCTGACAGAAGCGGATCGGCTTCTTGAACTCGGTCAGTTCGGTGATGGAGACGACCTTGCCGACGACCAAGGGGCCGTCAATCGCCTCGAGTGTGTCGAGTTCCTCGACTTCGAGTCCCACCCGGACGAACCCGGCGTCCAACTCTTCCGGGGTCACCTCCCAGTCCGGAGTTGCCCGCTGCAGGATCTCGGTCAGCCAGGATTGCGCTACTCGCACGTCTGCTCAGCTCTCTCGTTTGTCGATAAGTCTTGTGAAGGTTCCGCGAACCGGGGATTTCGAGTACCGGGCAGATCAGCCTGCGACACCGAAGGGCAGCGTGAAACGCACGTCACCTTCGACGATGTCGCGCATGTCCGGGATACCGTTGCGGAACTGCAGGGTCCGCTCGAGGCCCATTCCGAATGCGAAACCCGAGTACTCGTCAGGATCGATTCCGCTGGCGCGCAGAACGTTCGGGTTGACCATGCCGCAGCCACCCCACTCGACCCAGCCGGCGCCGCCCTTCTTGTTTGCAAACCAGACGTCGACCTCTGCCGACGGTTCCGTGAACGGGAAGTAGTTGGGGCGCATACGGGTACGCGTCTCGGGGCCGAAAAGGGCACGAGCGAATGCGTCGAGAGTCCCGCGCAGGTTGGCCATGGTCAGGCCTTTGTCGACGGCCAGGCCTTCGACCTGCGAGAAGACGGGAGTGTGTGTCGCATCGAGTTCATCGGTGCGAAACGTGCGGCCCGGGCACACCACGTAAATCGGCACCTCACGCGAGAGCATGGTGCGGACCTGCACGGGTGAGGTGTGGGTTCGCAGCACCTGGCGCGAGTTCTCGGGCGCCAGGTGGAAGGTGTCCTGCATCGTGCGGGCAGGGTGATCCGGCAAGAAGTTGAGCGCGTCGAAGTTGAAGTGCTCGGTCTCCACCTCTGGGCCCTCGGCAACTTCCCAACCCATCGCGACGAATACGTCGGCGACCTGCTCGGAAATCAGGCTGATCGGGTGACGCGCACCGGCGGGGTGGCGATCGGCGGGCAGAGTGACGTCGATTGCCTCGGCGACCAACACCGCGGCGTCGCGCTCGGCGAGAAGGACCTCACGACGAGCGTCGTACGCGTTGTTGATCCGGGTGCGGAAGATGTTGACGCGCTTGCCTGCGTCCGCCTTTTCCTTGCCCGGAAGGCTGCCGAGTCCCCGGCGAGCGAGGGCGATCGGCGACTTGTCCCCCAGATGCTCCACCTTGACGTGCGCCAGCGCATCCAGGTCAGCGGTGTCCGCGAGCGCCTTCTCGGCATTCTCAGCCGCAGCGGTCAACGCCTCTTCGGTGAGCACACTCGCGTCGACCTCCGGCGGTGTCGCGCCCTCATTTTTGGCCACGGCTGTGACACTCCTGTCGCTTCTCGGTTTACTTCTCGTACTGCTTGCTTCTCGTACTGCGTGCGAGCTTTCGAGCCCGTTCGAGCATTGTCTCTGCTCTTGTATTGTCTCAGGCTTCCGCAAATGGGATTCCGTGAGGTCTTCGCGCGCGTTTTCAGCTGCGATCGGTCGTGCGATTCTGCACCCGCGCGCTTGCGTACAGGCAAATAGCCGCCGCTGTTGCAAGGTTCAGACTTTCGGCGCGGCCGTGGATCGGAATCCTCACCCGATGATCAGCTTGCGCTGCGATCGCCGGATCGAGACCGTGAGCTTCATTGCCGAACAGCCAGGCCGTCGGCTTGCTCAGCAACTCGTCGGCCTCGTCGAGATCGACCTCGCCGTCCGCCGCGGTCGCGAGAATTTGAATGCCGGCGGCGCGAATCTGTTCGATCACCGACACCGTGTCTCGTTCGCGGACAACCGGCAGGTGAAAGAGGCTGCCCGCCGACGAACGAACCACCTTGCCGTTGTGCGGATCGACGCTGTCACCGGCGAGGATTGCCGCATCGGCGCCCACCGCGTCGGCGATGCGAATGACGGTGCCGGCATTGCCTGGTTCGTTGACCTCGACCGGCACTGCGAGCAGGCGGGTGCCCTGGGTGACGGCTGCGCTCAGCGGTACATCGAGGAGATCACTGACGGCAACAAGGCCGGGCGGCGTGACGGTATCGCTCAGAGCTTTGATTGCCCGATCGGTGACAAGAGAAACGCGAACTCCAGCGGTCAGCGCCCGATCGATGACGTACTGATACCGCTCGGCTGCGTCCTCTGTGTAGAAGAGGTCGTGCACCGGGCGGTTCTCGCCGTTCGAGAGCGCACCGTTCAACAGTTCGGTGACCGAGTTCTCACCCTCGACTAGGAAACGTCCTGCTTTACGTCGTTCTGCTGTGCGCAGGAGCTTGACAGCAGAAACGACCCGCGGAGTCCGCTCTGTGAGCGGGTCCACGGGCCGTTGCTGTGATGCGTGAATCAGGCTGCTTCTCCGGCGGGAGCGTTCACGTCAGCCGGCAAAGCGGCCTTCGCGAGCGCGACCAGACCGGCAAATGCCTCGGCGTCGGAGACGGCGAGCTCGGCCAGGATCTTGCGGTCGACCTCGACCTCGGCCAGACGCAGGCCCTGGATGAGGCGGTTGTACGTGATGTCGTTGGCGCGAGCTGCAGCGTTGATACGCGTGATCCACAGCTTGCGGAACTCACCCTTGCGTGCACGACGGTCGCGGTATGCGTAGACCAGCGAGTGGAGCTGCTGCTCCTTGGCCTTGGTGTACAGACGCGAACGCTGTCCACGGTAGCCGCTGGATGCAGCAAGAATTGAACGACGCTTCTTCTGGGCGTTGACCGCCCTCTTTACGCGTGCCACGTGAAAATCCTGTCAATCTTGGGGCTGTGAAACTCAGACGCCCCGGGTGGTCAGTAAGGGGGCGACTCAGATGCCGAGCATGCGCTTGATGCGCGGAGCGTCGTCAGGGCTGACAACGGCGACACCGTCGAGGCGACGGGTAACCCGGCTCGACTTGTGCTCGAGAAGGTGGCGACGGCCGGCCTTCTGGCGCATGAGCTTGCCGGTGCCGGACACCTTGAATCGCTTCGAGGCGCCGCTGTGGCTCTTCATCTTGGGCATGGAGTCCTCAGTTCTTGTTACGTGGTGGATCGTGGGAAATCGACTAGCTGGTCGGAGCCTCGGGAGCTGCGTCGCCGGTCGTCGGTGCGGCTTCAGTCGCGGCCGGAGTTGCTTCAGTCGCGGCAGGAGCTGCTTCACTCGACGCCGGAGCCGGACGCGGAGCGGCCTGCGCCACCGGTGCCTGGGCACTCTCCTGCGCCTTGACGCGAGTCTTGGCACCCTTGTGCGGTGCCAGCACCATCGTCATGTTTCGGCCGTCCTGCTTTGCCGAGGTCTCGACGAAGCCGAGATCTGCGACGTCTGCTCCCAGACGCTGCAGAAGGCGGTAGCCGAGCTCGGGACGTGACTGTTCACGTCCGCGGAACATGATCGTGACCTTGACCTTGGAACCGGCTTCGAGGAAGCGAACAACATTGCGCTTCTTGGTCTCGTAGTCGTGAGCGTCGATCTTGGGTCGGAGCTTTTGCTCCTTGATGACCGTCAGAGTCTGGTTCTTGCGAGACTCACGGGCTTTCTGTGCAGCCTCGTACTTGAACTTGCCGTAGTCCATGATCTTGCAGACCGGTGGACGGGCGTCGGGAGCTACCTCGACCAGGTCGAGGTCGGCCTCGAGGGCCAAGCGGAGTGCATCTTCAACACGCACGATGCCTACCTGCTCGCCGCCAGGTCCGACCAAACGGACCTCGGGGACGCGGATACGATCGTTGATGCGGGTCTCAGTGCTGATGGGGCCTCCTAGGTTGAACGGTGCGGTCTTCGTGACCGCACGCAGCCCGTACCGCCCGTACCCCAACAAAAAGCCCCGCTCCGATGATTTCTCATCTGCGGGGCCCGATGTCGACCGATCACACAAGATCCAGCTCACGCCGAATATCGTCTCCTCAACTGGGTGAGGAACCTGACGAAGCATTTAGACTTCGATAGTCAGGTGACCGGAACCGCTGAACTGCAGTTTTACCTGCCGCGCAGAGGTGGGAGTCGGGCTCCACTTGCTGCCCCCGAACAAGTCGGAGGCGGTCGTTGCAACAAGAGTAGCAGGTCGCCACAGATGAAAGAAATCGGTGCAGGTCCCCCACAGCGGGGAGAGGCCCGATTCAACACCATCACGGCCTGATGGAATCCTTGCATCCATGAGTGAAAACTTCGAGGCAGATCAGAACACCGACGGCACGAATCCCGACGTCCGCGAACTCTCCGAAGTCCCCGCGGTCGAGGTCATCAGCCGCGCCGCAGTGATGCTGATGAGCTCGGCGGCCGAAAAACTCGGCCTCTCGGACGCCGACCCGTCTTCCAGCCCCTACCTCGACCTCGACGAAGCGCGTCGAGTCATCACCGCGCTTGCCGGACTGGTGACTGCGTCGGTCGAGTACCTCGGCCCCCACGCCGGCCCCATCCGCGAAGGCCTCCAAGCCTTGCAGCGCGCATTCCGCGAGGCCTCCTCGCACCCGGACGAGCCGGGAAAGGGACCGGGCGAGAAGTTCACCGGCCCGGTCTACTGAGTTGGCAACCGCCAACAAGACTCAACCGACGCCCGAGGACGTCGACGCGTTCATTTCCCGCGTCGACGATCGTAAGCGCGCCGACAGTGCGGAGTTGATCTCCTTGCTGTCGGCCGCCACGGGCGAGCCTGCTGTCATGTGGGGCTCGAGCATCATCGGATTCGGGGCACGGCACTACCGGTACGCGAGTGGCCACGAGGGAGACACTCCGCTGATCGGATTCTCCCCCAGGGCCACCGCACTCACGTTGTACTTGTCTCTGGACCTCGACGACTACACGGACACACTCGCGCGCCTCGGCAAGCACAAGATCGGAAAAGGCTGCCTGTACGTCAAACGGCTGAGCGACGTCGACCAGGCCGTCTTGACCGAGCTGATCACGGATTCCGTTGCCGCAGCCCGCAACATGATCGACTGAGTCACTCACCTTCGGGGCGCAACAGGCCGAGCGTCTTCGGGCGGTTGGCCGAAGACGCTCGAATCCCGTGGTGTGAAGTGATTGTTCGTCAGCGTGGCCCGACGCATTCGATCGAGTCGAAACCACCGCACGGCGTCGCGCTGGCGACACCAGCCGATGAGAAACCACAGTCCACGGTCCTGCGCCAGAATGTGCGGCTCAACTGCCCGCACCGTCTCCGAACCGTCCCCATCCACATAGTGCAACGACACGACGCGACTCTGTTCGAGACCCTGCTCGACGGCCTGCCGGTTCGCGCGCGAATCCGTCAGAACCCCAGCGTCTCCGCGAATCCACAGGCGGCCACCGAGTTCGGCAACCTTACGACGGCTCTCCTCGTCCATCACGTCGAGCAGTTTTGCCAGCGCCGCACGTCCATCCGGCGCAAACGGAGCATCGCCCATCGCCGTCAACGCCAACGCGATTGACACTGCTTGCGGGACAGTGAAATTCACCGGCGGTAGCGTGGCGCGACCTACGAGTCGGTATCCACCCCCAGGACCTGAGCGCGCCTCGATCGCCGCACCCGACATCATCAGCGTCTCGATATCGCGTTTGATCGTTCGGGTGGTGACACCGAATTCCTCGGACAATCGGGAACACGTAGTCCCTCGATCGCCCTGTCGCCGAAGTTCCTCGACTAGAGCATGCAATCTCGCAGCTCGATTCACACCCACGAGTATCTCAGATTTCGATACCAAACGGTGACATAATTAGTGACAGTCTGTTGTCACCATCCCGGCTGCACAGTGAGTACATGAAAACTCACATCGTTCTTGTTCCCGGATTCTGGCTCGGTTCATGGGCTTGGGATGCAGTCCTCCCGCACCTCGAGCGTTCCGACACCCGCGTGACCAGCCTGACGCTGCCCGGACTCGACGCCGTCGATGCAGATCGATCAGCGGTCACCTTCGACGCCCACGTCCACGCAGTCATCGACGCTGTAACGGATTCCGACGAACGCACGGTCCTGGTCGTTCACAGCGGCGCCGGCCCGGTGGGGTACACGGTCACCGATCGCATCCCGGATCGCGTCGCTCGGATCGTCTACGTCGACTCGGGCCCGATGCCCGACGGCGCGGCGCTTCGACCGGATTTAGCCGCAGATGTCGTCGAGATACCTCTGCCGACGTGGGCAGAACTCGAAGCAGACGGCAGCAGCCTCGAAGGACTCGACGAGAAAGCTCTCGAGGCGTTTCGCGCCAACGCCGTCCCCGAACCGGCTGGACCGGCGCGTGAGCCGATTGTCCTGACGAACGAGAAGCGCTACCAGGTGCCGACAACCGTTGTTTGCAGCACGTTCCCGTCCGCGGTGATCGCCCAGATGGCCGACGGGGGCCACCCGATGGCAGCGGAACTGGCGAAACTCCCAGTGACGTATGTCGACCTCCCGACCGGCCATTGGCCGATGTGGTCGCGCCCCGAAGACGTTGCCCAAGTGATCCTCGAAGCCACCGCTTCCTAACCGACAGTGCAGTGATGCCGGGTCGGATTCCGACCCGGCATCACTGACCGACTTCTGCTAGCTCACGGAAGCAGCTTTCTTCCGTGGCGCAGCCTTCTTTGCTGCAACTGCCTTCGTCGTGCGCTTCTTGGTGATCGGCTTGGCCTTGGCCGGTTGGTGCTGCGCGGTGAGAACTTCACTGAGGAACTTGCCCGTGTAGCTCTCGGGGACCGCGGCAACGTCCTCCGGAGTACCTTGCGCCACAACGGTTCCGCCACCGGATCCACCTTCGGGTCCCATGTCGACGACCCAGTCCGACGTCTTGATCACGTCGAGGTTGTGCTCGATCACGATCACGCTGTTGCCCTTGTCGACCAGACCGTTGATTACGATCAAGAGCTTGCGGATGTCCTCGAAATGCAGACCCGTGGTGGGTTCGTCGAGGATGTACACGGTGCGGCCGGTCGAGCGCTTCTGCAATTCGGCGGCGAGTTTGACGCGTTGTGCCTCACCACCGGACAGAGTGGGAGCCGGCTGACCCAGTCGGACGTAGCCCAGACCGACGTCGACCAGAGTCTTGAGGTACCGGTGGATGGAGGTGACCGGTTGGAAGAACTCGGCCGCTTCCTCGATCGGCATGTCGAGAACCTCGGCGATCGACTTGCCCTTGTAGTGGACCTCGAGCGTTTCGCGGTTGTACCGAGCGCCGTGGCACACTTCGCACGGCACGTACACGTCCGGCAAGAAGTTCATCTCGATCTTCAAGGTTCCGTCGCCGGAACACGCCTCGCAGCGTCCGCCCTTGACGTTGAACGAGAACCGGCCTGGCTGGTAGCCGCGGACCTTCGCTTCTGTAGTTGCAGCGAACAGGGTTCGGATCTTGTCGAACACGCCGGTGTACGTCGCAGCATTCGATCGTGGAGTCCGGCCGATCGGAGACTGATCGACCTGTACGAGCTTGTCCAGCTGATCGAGACCGTTGATTCGTGTGTGACGGCCAGGCACCTGGCGTGCACCGTTGAGCTTGTTCGCCATGACGGTCGCCAGAATGTCGTTGACCAACGTCGACTTGCCCGAACCGGAGACACCGGTGACAGCGGTGAGAACACCCAGCGGGAAGCTCACGTCGATGCCGTCGAGATTGTGCTCGCGAGCTCCGACGACCGTGACCTGACGCTTGCGGTCCACCGGCCGACGAATGGCCGGAACCTCGATGAAGCTACGACCCGACAGATAGGCGCCGGTCAGGGACTCTTCACACGTCAGCAGTTCTTCGTACGGTCCGCTGTGAACGACCTTGCCACCATGCTCGCCGGCGTACGGTCCGATGTCGACCACCCAGTCAGATGTACGGATTGTGTCTTCGTCATGCTCGACGACGATCAGCGTGTTGCCTAGGTCGCGCAAGCGCGTCAGAGTTTCGATCAGTCGCCGGTTGTCGCGTTGGTGAAGACCGATGGACGGCTCGTCGAGTACGTACAGCACGCCGACGAGTCCGGATCCGATCTGCGTTGCCAAGCGGATTCGCTGGGCTTCGCCACCGGACAACGTGCCCGCCGCACGCGAGAGAGAAAGGTATTCCAGGCCGACGTCGAGCAGGAACCCGAGACGCGCCTGAACTTCCTTGAGGACCTGACCCGCAATGGCCTCTTCGCGCGAACCGAGGGTGAGGCTGTTGAGGAAGTCCGCGCAATCGGAGATCGAGAGTTCACAGACCTCGGCGATGGACTTACTGCCGAAGTCTCCAGCCGCGATAGTTACCGACAGGATTTCCGGACGCAGGCGAGCTCCACCACACGCCGGGCACGGGGTGTCGCGCATGTACCCGTCGTAGCGTTCCTTCATCTGATCGGACTCAGTCTGCTCGAGGCGGCGGTGCAGGAACGGCATCACACCTTCGAACTCGGCGTAATAAGAACGGGTACGGCCGTACCGATTCTTGTACCGGACGTGAACCTGCTCCTCACTACCTTCGAGGATTGCTTTGCGGGCCTTCGCCGGCAACTTGTTCCACGGCGTTGTCATGTCGAAACCGAGGATGTCGCCGAGGCCGGAGAGCAACCTTCCGAAGTACTCAGAACTCTGGCCCATCGACCACGGCGCAATTGCTCCGTCTTCGAGACTCAGGTCAGGATCGGGAACCACCAGATCCGGGTCGACCTCCTTGCGGATACCGAGGCCGGTGCATTCCGGGCAAGCGCCGTAGGGCGAGTTGAAGGAAAACGAGCGCGGTTCCAGATCGTCGATGGCGAGTGCGTGACCATTCGGGCAGGCCAGCTTTTCGGAGAAACGGCGCTCCCGATCGGGTGCATTTTCCTCGCGGTCGACAAAATCGAGGACGACGATGCCTTCGGCCAATCGAAGGGCTGTCTCGACCGAATCGGTAAGGCGCTGTTTCGAACTCGCCTTGACCTGCAAGCGGTCGACCACAACTTCGATGTCGTGCTTTTCCTGCTTCTTGAGCTTCGGCGGATCCGCAAGCGAGTGAACGACACCGTCGACGCGCACTCGCGAATAGCCCTGGGTGTTGAGCTGATCGAAGAGATCGACGAACTCGCCCTTACGAGTACGGACCACCGGTGCGAGGACCTGGAACTTGATGCCCTCTTCCATCTCGAGCACCTGGTCGACGATCTGCTGGGGCGTCTGACGTGCGATCTTCTCGCCACACACCGGGCAGTGCGCTGAACCTGCGCGGGCATAGAGGAGTCGGAGGTAGTCGTAGACCTCGGTGATGGTGCCCACCGTCGAACGTGGGTTGCGGTTGGTCGACTTCTGGTCGATCGACACCGCAGGAGACAATCCTTCGATGAAATCGACATCCGGTTTGTCCATCTGACCGAGGAACTGACGCGCGTATGCCGAGAGCGACTCGACGTAGCGGCGCTGCCCTTCGGCGAAGATCGTGTCGAAGGCGAGGCTGGACTTGCCGGAGCCGGACAACCCGGTGAAGACGATCAGGCTGTCTCGCGGGAGGTCGAGATCGACTCCTCGCAGATTGTGCTCACGTGCACCCCGCACGATCAGGCGATCCGCCACACCAATTCCCTTCATTGTCAATCATCTGGGGCCGTCCCCCCGGAGAAGTCTCGAGCGGCCTCGCAAACGCGAGTCCTCGAGCGATCGTCATCGTAGGCCGAGCCACCGACACGTTTATCTCACCAAGCGAGCCCATCGCTCTACCTGCCCCTATTCGAAGGTAGCCTGCGTTTCATGACGAATCAGCCCATCGTGATCGACGACTCCTACACCGGTCAGGTCTCCCCCGATTCTGCCCCTCAGCGGCGAACAATCGAAGGTGCCGTCATCACGAAGATGTCGGTCGGCCCCATGGACAACAACACTTACCTCGTCGTCTGTTCCACGACCGGGAAATCTCTCCTGATCGATGCGGCCAACGAAGCCGAGAAGATCATCGCGCTCATCGAACAGGAAGCACCTGTTTTCGATTCCATCGTCACCACCCACCAGCACGGCGATCACTGGTTGGCCTTGCAGGATGTCCACGCCGCCACGAAGGTACCGACCGCCGCTCACCCCCTCGACGCGGATGTCCTTCCCGTCACCCCGGACGTTCTCCTCGAAGACGGCGACAAGGTGAGAGTTGGCAATCTGAGCCTCGACGTCATTCACCTGTCCGGACACACTCCCGGGTCCATTGCGCTGGCTCTCACCGAACCGAGCGGGCAGGTTCACCTCTTCACCGGTGATTCGCTCTTCCCCGGAGGCGTCGGAAAGACCGCCGAGCCCGAGAAGTTCACTTCCCTGCTGAACGACGTGGAAAACAAGCTGTTCGGAAGGTACGACGACGCAACCGTCGTCTACCCGGGGCACGGCAAGGACACGACACTGGGCGCCGAGCGTCCGCACTTGGCGGAGTGGCGCGAACGCGGTTGGTGACGTCTCACCCGTATGAACTGAATCCCGCTAGTTGGCTCGTTCATTTCTGACCTGTTCACCGTTGACGCGAAGTCGTGGGAGCCAGGTCGTCAGAGTCCGGCCCAGGCCTTGGACCATCCGTTCACCGAACACACACAACGTGCGTTCCCACGGATGGCCGAAGGTTCCTTCTCTGAAGTCGGCATGCCCGAATATGTTGTAATCGCCGTTCGGATAGACCGGGACACGCCACTCCGCCAACTCCTGCGCAGCGGCATGTGACTCCGCGTCGAAGGTGTAGCCCGGATGCTGCCAATCCAGTACGACGAAGTTGGGATCGTCGTTCCAGTCGGTGACAAAACAGCGCAACGCTTCGGCGTTGATCGCATCGACGCGAGCGGCACACGCTCCTGGCGTCGCACATGGTGCCTCACCCAAATCGAAGACCACGGACGGCGTCGGCTCAGCGATGGCGGGCCAAGATCGCGCGTCGATGCCGGGAGTGAATTCGAAGCGGGCGCGAAACATAGCCCAATGTCGCTCGTTCTCCTCGGCTGAGAGTTGTCCCCAACCGGCAGGAAGGGTCGAGCCGAAGTTCTGTGTCATCTTCGTGGTCACCGAACCATGGTGGTCGATCGGTCTGCATTGTGTGGCACCTTCGAACACGCCGTGGGCGGATACGCGGTAACGGATACTTCCGAGCGAGTTGTCCGAACCCACGACGAAGTCATCGATGCAGGACAGCGCACTTCGGCGACCAGGAATCCGTCCTCAGGGAAAGGCGCCGCGACGTCCTTGCACCGGACCAATTCCTTCTGCGATCGCTAGGGTGGAAAACGAACCTACATCGGGAGGCTTGAAACATGCTGGTACGTCGAATTGCTCGTCCATTGCTTTCCACGATCTTCATCGCCGGGGGAATCGATGCTTTGCGCAACCCCGCTCAGCGAGCAGCCAAAGCGTCACCCCTGATCGACAAATCGGTCGAGACGCTGCCAGGAGCAGTGACTCAGAAGGTGCCTGCTGATCCGGAAACACTCGTCAAGATCAACGCCGTCGTCCAGATCGGTGGCGGTGCCCTGCTCGCTACAGGCAAGGCTCCGCGGCTCGCGTCGTTGGTCCTCGCCGGAAGCCTGGTGCCCACCACACTGGCCGGCCACGACTTCTGGAACGAAACCGATCCGTCATTGCGAGCGATGCAGCGCACCAACTTCATCAAGAACGTCAGCTTGCTCGGCGGACTGATGATCGCGTCCGTCGACACCGAGGGCAAGCCGTCGCTCGGCTGGCGTGGCCGCCGCGCCGCGAAGAAGGCACAGGCGTCTATCGCCGCGGCGCTTCCATTGGTCGCATCGCAGACCGATCACACGAGCGATCGCGTCGAACATGCTTTGTCGGTGGCGTCCGAGCGCGGTTCCGAACTTGCCGAAACCGCGAAGGCACACGGAACGGATTGGCTCGAACTCGCCAAGGGGCGTGGTTCCGAGTTCGCGGAGATCGCGAGCAAGCGTGCCGCTGAATTCAGCGAGGTCGCCAAGGAGCGCGGCCCGGATATCCTCGAAGTCGCGCAGAAGCGTAGCTCCGAACTGGCCGAGACCGCACGCGAGCGCAGTGCCGAACTGGCCGAGCTGGCGAGCAAGCGCAGCTCCGAGTTCGCCGAACTTGCACTCGAGAAGAGCAACGAGTGGGCAGAGACAGCGTCGGAACAGACCGAGGTGCTGGGTAAGCGGGCCCGCAAGCGCGCCGAGAAGGCGCTGGAAAAGGCTCGCGCCAAGAAGGACGAATTGACGCACTGAGTGCACCGAAAATCACGGTCAGGCCACCTTCGGGTGGCCTGACCTGTATCTATGCGGCAGTTCATCTGGGGGAACTAGACTGTCTTGGCGCTTTTGCAGCGCATGAATTTCTCATCAAGCCTAGGAGATCCTTTGCCCGACGCGGACCCGTCACTGAACGAGCAAGAGCTCGAGCAGCAGTACGTGACGATGCTGTACTCCCGTCTCGACGATCTTCGAAAGTATGCCCAAACACGCTTGAGCACGGTCCTCCTCGAGACCGGCGGTACCCCGCAGGCACGCAGTGAACGCGAATCCTTCAACGCCATGTACACCGAGGATCTCGCCAAGTACGACGCAGCCGAGAACGGAATGTGTTTCGGACGCATCGACTTCGACGACGAGCGACGCTATGTCGGCCGACTCGGAATTTTGGACACCGACAACGACTACGAAACATTGCTCCTCGACTGGCGTGCCCCGATGGCACGACCGTTCTATCTGGCGACGCCCGCGGCACCTGAAGGTGTGAAACGGCGACGCCATATTCGCAGCCGTAGCCGCACGGTCACCGGCATCAACGACGAATACCTGGACCTCGATGCAGCCCGCGCCGCCGGAGTAGTCACCGAAGCCGGCGGCGTCGCCGGTGAGAGCGCACTCCTGGATGCACTGAACGCCGCGCGTACAGGCCAGATGAACGACATCGTCGAGACCATCCAGAGCGAGCAGGATGCCATCATCCGCTCCGAACACAAGAGCGTGTTGGTGGTCCAGGGCGGTCCGGGTACCGGCAAAACAGCTGTCGCACTTCACCGTGCCGCCTTCTTGCTCTACACCTACCGTCAGCAGCTGGCCAAGGCCGGCGTTCTCATCATCGGTCCGAACGCGACCTTCCTCGACTACATCAGCCAGGTCCTTCCTTCACTCGGTGAGACCGGCGTCCTGCTCTCTACGATTGGCGACCTGTACCCCGGAGTGCGCGCAACACGTACCGATTCCCTCGCCGCCGGTGAGATCAAGGGTTCGCTCGCGATTCTCGACGTGCTCAAGAACGCCGTCCGGGATCGACAGGAAGTTCCGTCCAAGCCGATCACCCTGCGATTCGACACGTACGACTTGAAGCTGGATCGCAAGACCGTCACGAAGGCGCGCGGTCGGGCTCGATCGTCGCGTCGCCCACACAACCTGGCGCGCCCGATCTTCGTGGCAGCAGTCATCGAGGCGTTGGCGCTGCAGATGGCCGAACTCATCGGCGGAAACCTCGTCGACGGCGGCTCACTCCTCAGCCGGGACGACATCGCCGACATTCGCGACGAGATGCGTGAGGACCCGGACATCATGTCCGCCATCGCGAAGCTGTGGCCCGAATTGTCGCCTCAGCAAATCCTCGCCGAACTGTGGACGTCTCCGACGAGGTTGGCCAAGGCAGCGCCGCAACTCGACGACGGACAACGCGACGAGCTTCTGCAGAGCGTCGGACCAGGCTTCAGTGCGGCCGACGCTCCCCTGCTCGACGAACTGGCCGAGATTCTCGGCGTCGACGACGCCGCCGAACGCGAACGCGCACAACGTGAATGGCGCGCACAGATCGCCGACGCCCAGGGTGCCCTCGACATCCTCACCGGCTCCGCACCACAGGACCTCGAGGACGAGATGGATCCTGAAATCTTGATGGCGTACGACTTGATCGACGCCAGCCAACTCGCCCAGCGCCACGATCAGGGCCAGCGCCAGACCACGGCGGAGCGCGCTGCCGGTGACCGAACCTGGACATACGGTCACGTGATCGTCGACGAAGCCCAAGAGCTCTCCGAGATGGCGTGGCGAATGCTGATGCGGCGCATACCGAATCGGTGGATGACGTTGGTCGGTGATACCGCCCAGACCGGTGATCCTGCGGGAACCTCGTCCTGGCAGACGATCCTCGAGCCTTACGTCGCCAAGCGCTGGAAGCTCACCGAACTGACCGTGAACTACCGAACTCCGTCGGAGATCATGGATGTCGCTCACCGCGTGCTCGAAGAGATCGACCCGGAGCAGTCGGTGCCCCGGTCGGTGCGCGACAGCGGATTCGCGCCGTGGGCACTCAAGACCACGGCCGAAGAATTGGAATCGACCGTGCGCCGCTGCATCGAGTCCGAGTCACATCCCGGGATCACCGCAGTGATCGCCGGCTCCGAGGTTGTTGCCGATCTGGGGGGCCTTGCGAGCGAGACCGTGAGCGTCCTGTCGGTCAAGGACGTCAAGGGGCTGGAGTTCGACACGGTGTTGATAGTCGAACCCGCCGACATTCTCGACGACTCACCCCGTGGAATGAACGACCTCTACGTCGCGTTGACCCGAGCTACCCAGAGGCTCGGCATCATTCACATCGAGTCGCTCCCCGCGGTTCTCGACGGCGTCGAGGCAGCAGAGTTGGCCTTCGATTCATGAGCCTCACGGAGTAGGTTCGTGCGTGACACCACGAATGGTGGTGTCACCCCAATTTGTGTCGACGACCGAAGGAATTACCCCTCGTGCTTGGCCTGCCCGCAAGTTCCGCCGCACCCATCCGCAAGATCGCTCGCGTGGTGATCGGCGTCGGGATGCTTGCGGCGGTGACAGCCGGTTGTTCAGAGGATGATTCGAGTTCGACGGCTGCTGCAGGCAGCGACGACATCGCTGCTGTTGCTGCCGCACCGACCGAAAAACCGGTGGACGATGCAGAACGGCTGCGGGCGGCGCTCGCGTCTACCGGGGTTGAGCCGGCCTTTTCCGACGACATGTTGCAGGCGCTCGGTGACGGCGTCTGCCAGCAGCTCGCGGCCGGCACGGATCGCGAGATGATTATCGCGAATCTGCGGACGGTATCGCTGAACGGAGCAAGCGAACCGATGGTCACCACCGGAAACGGCTCGGCCGCATCGACAACACCCCCCAGCGCCGATCAGCTGGCTGAAGTATTCGTCGATGCGGCCGAGGCCGACTACTGCCGGTGAGGTCAGCGAACGGTGTGCACGATCAGGACATCGGACGTCGCCTTGCGAGCGGCATCGGAAGGCACCGATCCGAGTAGACGCCCGGTCAACGTGTTCAATCCGCGATTTCCGACGACCAGCAAGTCGCCCTTCACCTCGTCGAGCAAAGCGAGAAGCGATTCGACGGGAGCGCCGACAACGGCGCGCTCGACAACATCCTTTGCCCCCTGGGCATGTGCGCGCTCGCGGGCCGTCCGAAGGATCTCGTACGTCGGAGCGGAACCGGTGACCTGGTAGGCCTCGTTACCCAGCGCGTCAGCAGCAGCGCTCACGTCCTTGGGGTCGGCCGGGTAGTACGCACACGCGATGACAAGCTGAGCGTCCGAGCCACTGGCAATGGCGGCAGCTCTGTCGACTGCCTTCAGTGACGACTCGGAGCCATCGGTTCCTACGACAACGGTCCGGTAGGCACTCATTCATTCCTCCATGGTTACGGGACGGACGGTACGGCCGGCACCGGGCGCAACTCTGTTGCGCCCGCTCGACAACCGCTGCGCTGACATTAGCGGGATTGTGCCGCGGATAGTGTTATTTGCAGTACACGCCACAAGCTCACAGTGAATGTGATCATCAGTTACAGGAAAATTTGTCCTACAGTGACCGATCAGCGAAGTTTGCCGAAGCGAGGCCCGAACAGCGCCGCCGGGAAAACTTCCTGCTCGACCAGGGCAGCACGCCATGGCGACGCCAATTCCAGCAATCGCTTGGCACCTTCTTCTCCGAGCGCATCCCACGGGGCCAGGGCAAGGTCGTCCGTCAGGTCTTCGACGACGTCGCGCAGTTCCTGCCCGTCCTCGGTCAGCGCACCGGACGAACGGTCGAGCAGTTCGCGATCCTTCAGGCTCTCCACTGCCTCGTCCCACTGTTCCTGCGACCACCCGCGGCGAGTCTGTGCGAACTTACGCTGAAACCCGATTCCCGTGGCTGTGTGCGTGATCAACGCGTCCAGTCCGTTCAATCCCGCGGTCTGAAGGGCCGCAATGTGGCCGTCGCCGCGATACTCACGCAGCAGTGTGAGCGCATGCCAGAAACGCAGGTGCGGTTCAGCCGGCCAGTCGAGCGACGCCCAACCCGCATACAGGGAGCGGCCGTCCACTCCGGGAATGTTCTGGGCAGCGATCGACACGAGTTCGGCGGCCTCGGCCATGTCCGCCGATCCTGTCACGTCTGCACCGAACAGGCGGACGTACGCCGCGTCGATTGCCCGATACCGCGCGGCGACAACCTCTGTAGGCCTTGCCAATTCCCAGGCACGTGGGATGACGCTGGCAATCAATTCGGGATTGAAGTTGAAAAAGGTAGCCGTGACGACAGTTGCGGGCGGAGCGCCGAGCGGCGCTGATCGCCCTGCGAAGTACACCATCCGGCCGGGCTCCAACCCGACGCCGACAAGTTCCTTTTCCGTTTCCGGGACGAAGTACGCCAAGGAATGGAGAAGTTCGAGAGTCCGCGCGGTTTTGCCTGCATTCTGTGCATCCATACCTGAAACCGTAGCGGTCGAGAGCACGAACGCACGCGAGGCGACCTACTTGAGACCCGCGGCGTCCATCCCTCGAAGCTCCTTCTTCAAATCCGAGATTTCGTCTCGCAATCGCCCAGCCAACTCGAACTGAAGGTCGCGTGCAGCATTCATCATCTGATCGGTGAGTTCCTTGACCAGATCTGCCAATTCGGCGCGAGGCATCGATTTGGTGTCGCGCCCCTCGTACACACCGGCACTGACCGCACGACCGGCCTCACCCTGCGCACGCCGACCACGCGTCGCGTTGCGACCCGAACCACCGACGTCCACGGACGCAGCAGTGTCCTCCGCCTCCTCATACACCTGATCGAGAATGTCCGCGATCTTTTTGCGTAGCGGTTGTGGGTCGACGCCCATCTTCTCGTTGTAGGCGACCTGCTTCTCGCGCCGCCGCTCGGTTTCCTCGATCGCCTGCGCCATGGATGCGGTGATCTTGTCCGCATACATGTGTACTTGGCCGGACACATTTCGAGCCGCTCGACCAATCGTCTGAATGAGGCTGGTGGAGCTACGGAGGAAGCCTTCCTTGTCGGCATCGAGGATCGCGACCAGCGACACCTCGGGAAGGTCGAGTCCCTCACGCAGCAGGTTGATGCCGACCAGCACGTCGTACTCCCCCAGGCGGAGCTGTCGGAGCAGCTCGACTCGCCGGAGAGTATCGATATCCGAGTGCAGATACCGGACGCGAATACCGAGTTCGAGAAGGTAGTCGGTCAGGTCTTCCGACATCTTCTTGGTCAGAGTCGTGACCAGCACACGCTCGTCGCGTTCGGCGCGCTCACGGATCTCGTGAACGAGATCGTCGATTTGCCCCTTGGTGGGTTTGACGATGACCTCGGGATCGATCAATCCGGTCGGGCGAATCACCTGCTCGACGAACTCACCGCCGGACTGACCCAACTCGTACTTGCCGGGGGTTGCCGACAGGTAGACGGTCTGACCGATCCGCTTGCTGAATTCTTCCCAAGTCAGAGGGCGGTTGTCGGTTGCCGACGGTAGCCGGAATCCGAATTCGACCAGGTTGCGCTTGCGCGACATATCGCCTTCGTACATGGCGCCGATCTGCGGAACGGTCACGTGCGACTCGTCGATGACCAGAAGGAAATCTTCGGGGAAATAGTCGATCAGGGTGGCGGGGGCAGTTCCTGGACCTCGGCCGTCGATGTGGCGCGAGTAGTTCTCGATGCCGGAGCAGAACCCGACCTGCTTGATCATCTCGAGGTCGTACTGCGTTCGCATGCGCAGACGCTGAGCTTCGAGAAGCTTGCCCTTGCCCTCGAGTTCGGCGAGCCGCTCTTCGAGTTCTGCCTCGATGTCCTTGGCCGCACGCTCCATGCGTTCAGGGCCGGCGACGTAGTGCGTCGCCGGAAAGATACGGACCGTGTCGACCTGACGAACGATGTCTCCGGTCAGTGGATGCAGGTAGTACAGCGCTTCGATCTCGTCACCGAAGAATTCGATGCGTACCGCCAACTCTTCGTAGGACGGAATGATCTCGACCGTGTCGCCGCGCACGCGGAACGAACCTCGTGTGAACGCCATGTCGTTGCGGTTGTACTGAACGTCGACGAGTAGACGCAGGAACGCATCGCGCGGCACCTCGACACCGACGTCGAGCTGAATCGAGCGATCGAGGTACGACTGCGGTGTACCGAGGCCGTAGATGCACGACACCGAGGCCACCACGACCACGTCCCGTCGTGAGAGAAGGCTGGACGTCGCTGAGTGGCGCAGCCGCTCCACGTCGTCGTTGACCGACGAATCCTTCTCGATGTAGGTGTCGGTCTGGGCGATGTACGCCTCGGGTTGGTAGTAGTCGTAGTACGAGACGAAGTACTCGACCGCATTGTTGGGGAGCATTTCCCGCAACTCGTTCGCGAGCTGAGCCGCCAAGGTCTTGTTCGGGGCCATCACCAGAGCCGGGCGTTGCAGCTTTTCGATCAACCACGCAGTCGTGGCCGACTTACCGGTACCGGTCGCACCAAGGAGGACAACGTCCTTCTCCCCCTCATTGATCCGTTTTTCCAGTTCGGCGATGGCCGCCGGCTGATCGCCAGCCGGTTCGTACGGGCTGACGACCTCGAAGCGCGCGTCTGAGCGCTCGATGTCACCAACCGGCCGAAACTCGGAATGCGCGACCACGGGATGTTCGGAAGCAAACGCCATGAAACCAGGGTAAGCGCACCCACCGACACAATGCCTGCTCGTCCGCGTTCAGCCGAAAATGCAGTTCGGCGGTAGGTTCATCGACCATGAGCGAGGAACGTCCCCACATTCACCGACCGAAGGTCGAAACCTTCGACATCGCAGCTCGCACCAACGTCGATCCCAAGGGTTTCATTCGCCCGGTCGAGCAGTACCGCGAGGAACCATGGGGGCTGTACATGGCGCGCCACGCCGACCATCCCCGGTTTCACTACCTGGAGTCATGGATCATTCCCGAACTCGGAATTCGGGCGTCGATCCTGCACTTCACCCCGGAACACGTCCGAGACTGGGATTTCTATGTCGACATCGGTGACTTCACTCGCAGCGAGCAGGTCTGGACATCCGAGGACCACTACCTTGACCTGATCGTGCAGACCGGGCACAGCATCGAATTGCTCGACGTCGACGAGTTGCTCGAGGCAAACACCGCCGGAATCTTGGACCCGAAGACGTCCGAGCGCGCAATGCTGAACGCTGCCCGAGCCATCGACGGTATCGCCACCCACGGTCACAACCTCGACGCATGGCTGGGCTCGTTGGGCATGCCGGTCACGTGGCGCTGAGCCGTTAGAGGGACCAGCCCGATTTCTCGGCCCATTCCCACGCCCGATGGAATGCGGCGTCGAACCACGGGGTCTTGACCCCCAGATAGGCGTCGATCGCCGAGGCGTAGTCGTCGATGCCGGCAGCCCTCGCAGCCGCCTTGACCTTGAGTTCGGCGTACTCGGCACGCGCCGAGGCGTCGGCACGAAGCCAGTCACGAAAGAGGATCGCAAACTGCTGACCCGGCCACCCGTCCACCCGAATGTGTATGTTCGCGCGGCGCCCTGGATCGGCGCTGCCGTGAATTCGCTTCGCCCACACCGCCGGATCGGTCTCGCCACCGAGGTACGACGGTTTCGGGTCGTCAGCGACGATGTGCTCGATCCGGGGGAACCCGGCAGCGGCCAGATCCTGCGCGAGGTCGTCTGCAACGCCGAGGTGCTCGACAGTGATCTGAATGTCGATCACGTCCTTGGCATCGAGACCAGGCACTGCGGTCGATCCGATGTGATCGATACGGCGCGCGCGGTCACCGGCTACCAGTGACAACCGGCCGATGATTCGTTCCGCCTGCGCCGGCCACGACGGGTCGGATGGAGTCAGCTCGGGAAGCGCGCGAACCACCGTGCCATCGCGGAGGTTCTTCTCGAAGGGAACAAGTCGATTCGCCCACAGGTCGTGGACCACGTCGTCAAGTGAACCCGGCTCGCCGCTGTTGTCGAGCCACACGTCGGCAACAGCACGACGCTGATCGTCACTTGCCTGCGCTGCGATGCGCGCACGCGCGTCGGATTCCGGCATACCGCGTGAGCCCACCAGGCGTCGAACTCGCTCCTCCTCGTCGACGTAGACGATGACGACCAGGTTGAATGCCGGCGCCATGGAACCCTCGACCAAGAGCGGAATGTCTTGAACGAGCACTGCATCCGACGGCGCGGACGAGATCTGCTCCATCGTCCGCGCACCGATCAGTGGGTGGAGGATGCCGTTCAGAGTTCCACGTGACGTGTCGTCGGCAAACGCCAACGACGCCAACGCGGGGCGGTTGAGGCTGCCGTCCTCGGACAGAATCCCGTCGCCGAATGCGTCGGCCAGAGCGGCAAGTCCGGGAGTACCGGGCTCGACCACTTCTCGGGCGATCAGGTCGGCATCGACGATGACGGCTCCCAGTTCGCTGAGGATTTTCGACACTGTCGACTTACCGGCTCCGATGCCTCCAGTGAGGCCTACTCTCAACACACTCGACAGTCTCTCATCTCCGCGTCCGAGAGATTCAGACACGCCTACAGATCGAACACGCCGAGACCTTCGAGGCTCAAATACCACAATTTCGGTGACCGTGCGGTTATGTTCTAGCGAACGCACCTGTACCTGCACCTTCTCGAGAAAGTGGACGCCATGCGAGCAGATCGCGACCATCACGGTCAGCACCGCCTCGGAATGCCGAACGGCGTGCACTGCATAGAGTTTCCCGAAGTTGCTTTTGCCCTGGCAGAGCACCGTCGTACGTGGTTCACGATGCTCGTGAGCCAAGGCCGACACAGCTTCGCGTCGATGCGTAAGCGCACAGCCGAAGCGACCGCCACCTATTGGGTGCCTGCTCCCGCAAACTGAGTTCTCTGCACCAAATACAAAATGACCGGCAACCATTCGGTGCCGGTCATTTTTATGTTCACTCACTGAATCTTGCGCCGGCAAGTGATACCTGACAGAGAAAGAACCCCGCCCCTGCAAGTGCAGGGGCGGGGTTCTTCACAGATCTCGCTTGATCAGATCAAGCGGTAATCCTTATGCGTTGCCCGACAGCTTCTCACGAAGTGCGGCGAGCTGTGCATCGCTGGCAAGCGATCCGCCAGCAGACTCGGCCGGAGCGGAGCCGGCAGCAGCCGGAGCCTCGGTGTCGTCTGCAGCAGCCGTCTCCGAGGAGTAGCCGGCAGCAGCAGTGGCAGCCTCAGCGGCCTCGTCTGCAGCGGTCTTCTCCATCTGAGTGGTGTGCATCTTGTGGCGACGCTCAGCCTCGGCGTAGCGGTTCTCCCACTCTTCACGCTGCTTGTCGAAGCCCTCGAGCCATTCGTTGGTCTCGGGATCGAAGCCCTCGGGGAAGATGTAGTTGCCCTGGTCGTCGTACGAGTCGGCCATGCCGTACTTGGACGGATCGAACTCGGCGTTGTAATCCTCGTTGGCCTGCTTCAGCGACAGCGAGATACGACGACGCTCGAGGTCGATGTCGATGACCTTGACGAGTGCATCGTCGCCGACGCCGACAACCTGGTCCGGAACCTCGACGTGGCGCTCAGCGAGCTCCGAGATGTGAACGAGGCCTTCGATTCCCTCTTCGACGCGCACGAATGCACCGAACGGAACGAGCTTCGTGACCTTGCCGGGCACGATCTGGCCGATGGCGTGCGTGCGGGCGAACTGACGCCACGGATCTTCCTGCGTTGCCTTGAGCGACAGGGAGACGCGCTCGCGGTCCAGGTCGACGTCGAGAACCTCGACGGTGACCTCGGTGCCGACCTCGACAACCTCGGACGGGTGATCGATGTGCTTCCAAGACAGCTCGGAAACGTGAACCAGACCGTCTACGCCGCCCAGGTCCACGAATGCACCGAAGTTGACGATGGAGGACACGACGCCCTTGCGGACCTGGCCCTTCTGGAGCTGGTGCAGGAATTCGCTGCGAACCTCGGACTGAGTCTGCTCGAGCCATGCGCGGCGCGACAGGACCACGTTGTTGCGGTTCTTGTCGAGCTCGATGATCTTGGCCTCGATCTCCTTGCCGACGTACGGCTGGAGGTCGCGGACGCGACGCATTTCGACGAGCGAAGCGGGGAGGAAGCCACGAAGACCGATGTCAAGGATGAGGCCGCCCTTGACGACCTCGATGACGGTGCCCTTGACGGCCTCGTCCTTCTCCTTGAGCTCCTCGATGGTGCCCCAGGCACGCTCGTACTGAGCGCGCTTCTTCGACAGGATCAGTCGACCTTCTTTGTCCTCCTTGGTGAGGACGAGAGCCTCGACCGCATCTCCCACGGAGACGACCTCGTTGGGGTCGACGTCGTGCTTGATGGAGAGCTCACGAGAAGGGATGACGCCTTCGGTCTTGTAACCGATGTCGAGCAGAACCTCGTCGCGGTCGACCTTGACGATGGTCCCTTCGACGATGTCACCATCGTTGAAGTACTTGATCGTGGCATCGATGGCGGCGAGGAAGTCCTCGGCGGAGCCAATGTCGTTAATGGCAACCTGCGGCGAGGTGACGGTTGTGGAGGGCATATGTTGAATTGCTCCGGACGAGTTGTGGTCGGTTGATGGATTTTGTCGGACGAGATGCGCAACTGTGGCGTACAAATGTTGGAAGTACTTTTGTGAAGTACTAGATCGAAGTACCCAGCTGCATCAATAACGAACAACCGAATACCGGATCACATTCCACACCGCGGAAGCGCACCGCGAGCTCCCTCGGTCCGACTGATTCCGAGACCTTGGTAAAGATCTCGTATAGACAATCGGTCGGATGACAGACACTCGCGTGGGTAAGACTACGCGTCGGCTATCTTGCCGGGCAAACCCGGGTACCCTGCGGCCGAGTCACCCGTTCTACTGTGTTGTTCATGTCTGACGAGCGCCATGCCGCCGCCAATTCCATTCTCGGTACCAGCGGTGTCGGCCGGGTCCGTGTCGATTCGAGTGCCAGCGACCGCGCCAGCCGTGCGTGGTGGGACGCCGACGCCGACGATTACCACCGAACCCACGGCGAGTTTCTGGGCGTGAACAGCGCCGAAGGTGAATTCGTCTGGTGCCCCGAAGGGCTGCACGAGGGCGATCATCACTTGCTGGGCGACATAGTCGACAAAGACATATTGGAGGTCGGTTGCGGCTCGGCTCCCTGCGCCCGGTGGCTCGCCGGACACGGCGCTCGGGCAGTCGGCCTCGACATCTCTATGGGGATGCTCGCGCGCGGACAGGACGCAATGAAGGCCGGCGGACCGGCAGTCCCGTTGATTCAGGCAAGTGCAGAACTCCTGCCGTTTGCCGACGAGAGTTTCGACATCGTCTGTTCCGCGTTCGGCGCCGTCCCGTTCGTGGCCGATTCGCAGCGAGTGATGAACGAAGTCGCCCGGGTTCTGCGTCCCGGCGGATCCTGGGTCTTTGCCGTCAACCATCCGATCCGATGGATCTTCCCCGACGATCCCGGGCCGAAGGGCTTGACCGCGACCCTCCCCTACTTCGACCGCACCCCGTATGTCGAGGTCGACGACAACGGAGTCCCCACCTACGTCGAGCATCACCGCACCATAGGTGACCGGGTTCGTGAGATCGTCGCGGCCGGACTTCAGGTGCGCGACATCATCGAGCCCGAATGGCCGGAGTGGTTGGACCGCGAATGGGGACAGTGGAGTCCCCTTCGCGGCCAACTCTTTCCGGGTACTGCAATTTTCAGCGCCGTCAAACCCTGACGGCTACAGCAGCTTCGACAGGAACGCCTTGGTCCGATCGTGCTGGGGATTGGCCAGGAGTTCGCGGGGCTCACCTGCCTCGACCACAACACCGCCGTCCATGAACACCAACTGATCTGCGACCTCGCGGGCGAAACCCATCTCGTGGGTGACGACCACCATCGTCATGCCCTCTTTGGCCAACTGCTTCATCACGGTGAGAACTTCACCGACCAGTTCAGGGTCGAGCGCGGACGTCGGCTCGTCGAACAGCATCAGCTTGGGGTCCATCGCGAGAGCGCGGGCGATAGCAACTCTCTGTTGCTGACCGCCCGACAACTGGGCCGGGTAGGCGTTGGCTTTGGCGCTCAACCCGACCTGATCGAGGAGGTCCTTCGCGCGTTCGACGGCCTTCTTCTTGCTGACGCGCTTGACCTGCGTCGGTGCTTCGATGATGTTCTCGAGAGCGGTGCGGTGCGGGAACAGGTTGAAGTGCTGAAACACCATTCCGATGTCGCGGCGTTGTTTGGCCGCTGCTCGCGGGTGGAGTTCGTACAGTTTGCCGTTCTTCTCCGAGTAGCCCACCAGGTCGCCGTCGACGTACAGACGGCCGGCGTTGACCTGCTCGAGGTGATTGATACAGCGCAAGAACGTCGACTTGCCCGACCCGGACGGTCCGACGAGGCACAGAACTTGGCCGGGATCGATTTCGAGTGAGACCCCTTTGAGAACCTCGAGCGCGCCGAAGTTCTTACAGACCCGGTCTGCCTTCACCATCGGTGTCATCTGCGTTCTCCTCCTGGAATATCCGGGAGTGTCTCCACTACCGTTTCTTTGCCCTGTGCGTCGGCGAGTGCCTGAAGCTGGCGCGTAGTGAGCGTCCTCGTCGACCCTTTCGAATAGTGGCGTTCGACGTAGTACTGGCCGACCATGAGAACACTGGTCATTGCGAGGTACCACGTAACCGCGACCATCAAGAGTGGGATCGGCTCGAAATTTGCACCGGATATGTCTCTCGCTCGTCCGTAGAGTTCGGTACTCAGCGGCACTGCGGTCACCAGCGAAGTCGTCTTGAGCAAGCTGATCAATTCGTTGCCGGTTGGTGGGATGATCACCCGCATCGCCTGGGGAAGGACCGTTCGCCGCATCGTCTGACCCCACGTCATTCCCAAAGCCACTGACGCTTCGGTCTGACCTTCGTTGACCGAGGCGATACCTGCACGGACGATTTCGGCCATGTACGCCGCCTCGTTCAATGCGAGTCCGATGACTGCGAAGAGAAACGCCGCCTGGAGGTCTTGCATGTCGAAATGCACGAACTGATGGACGAACGGAACGCCGAGATCGATGCTCTTGTATATGGAGGGGAAGAGACCCCAGAAGACGAGCTGGACGTAAACGGGCGTGCCGCGGAAGACCCACAAATACACCCAGGCAGCGGACTTCAGCACCGGGTTCGGCGACAGCCGCATTACCGCGAGGACGATGCCCAGAACGATCGCGGCTGCCATCGACAGAATTGTCAGTTGAATGGTGACCCAGGCGGCCTTCGAAATTCGAGCGTCGAAGAGGTACTGGCGGTAAGTCGCCCAGCCGAACTGTTCATTGGTCGCCGAACCGTAGATAAAGAGCCCCACCAGGACCACCACCACGACTGCTGCGACCCATCGGCCCGGTCTGCGCAGTGGGATCGCCTTGATCGGCGCCGGATCGCCAGTCTCAGTTGTTGTCATGTTCATCAGCTTTCCGCGCCGTTGATCTTGGATACCTCGATGACGCCGGCCTCGACACTCCAGGTCTGCGCGATCTGTTGATAGACGCCGTTGTCGATCAGGTACTGCATTGCCTGCTGCAGGGCGGGACCAAGGGCGGAACCCTTCACGATCGGCCAGCCGTACGGCGCGGAATCAAAGGGCTCACCCGCAGCTTCCATCCGCCCCTTACTCCGTTTGATCGCGTAGCCGGTCACCGGTGAATCCGCAGACAACGCGTCGACTCGACCCAGGATGAGAGCATTGGCCGCATCGTCCTGACTGTCATACTTGATCTTCTCGATGGGCGGCTTGCCCTCGGCCACGCATGCCTCGCTCTTGGCGGGTACTTCGTCGATGTCCTCGGTGGTTGTGGTCTGTACCGCCACCCGCAACCCACACGCATTGTTCGGGTCCACGGGATTGTCCGGACGTTGCGCCCACTGGATACCAGCGCTGTAGTACGTGACGAAGTCGACCGACTTCTCCCGCTCCTTGGAGTCGGTGAACGAAGACATGCCGAGGTCGTAGCTTCCCGACTGGATAGCGGGGATGATCTTGTCGAAGTCGGCCTGGTTGAAGACAGCTTCGACCCCGAGCACAGTCGCCACTGCGTTCATGACGTCGACGTCGAAGCCGACGATTTTGCCATTCTCATCTTTGAATTCGTTTGGCGCGTACGGAATGTTGACGCCGACCTGCAGCTTGCCCGACTCCGTTACCTTGGGCGGCAGGAGAGCAGCGATCTCCGGAACCTTCTGCACATTCAGGGGAGGTCCTTCTGGAACGAGACCCTCGTTGTTAGTGACGCACCCACCGCACAGAGCGACGATCAAGCCCACCAACAGGACTCGCGCCACGTTGGCGCGTATGCCCCCGCCACTACCAGCGCCACTACCCCAGCCACGTGGCCTTGGTGCCCGTGCGTTTTCACCGACCACGACTCTGCTCTCCACTCGTCGATCGCCGCACTTGCAACGTCCATCCGAAATTCAGTCGAACGGTAGGTTACGGCAGGAGTTCCACCGTCGCCGACTTCGCAAGATTCCGGCCTGTCGTACAAGAATCAGCGACGCAGAGTGTGTGCGTACACGACTTCGGAAAATTCGCTGGTCGATGCCAAACCGCCGAGGTCTGCGGTGGCGATGCCCGAAGCGATGGTCGTGCGAACGGCGTCCGAAATCCGGCCTGCCGCCGCAGACAACAACCGATCGCTCCGCGCGTCACCGAGCCAGTCGAGCATCATCGCGCTCGAGAGGAACAGTGCCGTTGGGTTCGCCCGATTCTTGCCGGCGATGTCGGGTGCTGCACCGTGCGCGGCCTGAGCCATGACCTGCTTCTCGGAAGCGTTGATCGACGGGGCAGTTCCGAGTGAACCAGACAGCTCACCCGCCAGATCGGACAATATGTCGCCGAACATGTTTTCGGTCACTACGACGTCGAAGTCGCCGCCGCGTCGAACCAGGTGCGCCGCCATCGCGTCGACGTGCTCGTCGTCGACGACGACGTGTGGGAACTCTGCGCCGACGGTTCGGCAGGCGTCGCGGAAGAGGCCGGTGGTCAGCGTGAGGACGTTTGCCTTGTGGACGATCGTGACGTGATTGCGCCGACGCGACGCCAACGCGAAGGCAGTGCGTGCGATCCGTTCACACGCGGCGCGGGTGAACACACCGACTGCCAATGCGATGTCGGGCGTCGGCATGAATTCGCCGCTGCCGACTGCCATGTTCCGGTCCGCGTACAACCCCTCGGTGTTCTCGCGGACGATCACCAGATCCATGTCGGGGACCATCGCCTTCACGCCGGGGAACGCTGCCGCCGGTCGGATGTTCGCGAACAACTCGAACTTCTTCCGGATGACGCCGCCGGGTGTGAGTTGTCCGCTAAACCTCTCCGGATAGGACACACTGTCGTGCGGTCCGAGAATCCAACCCTGCAGTTGTCCCAACGCATCGATGGTCTCGTCGGGAATCGGTGTGCCGTGGCTGTCGATGGCCGAGCTCCCGAGCGGAAGCTCGACCCACTCCACGGGCGGCGCATGAACCGCTGACAACGCCGCATCCACGATCTGCCGTGTCGCCGGGACGATTTCGTGGCCGATTCCGTCGCCGTGCATGAGTCCCAGCCGCATGGCCGGCGTACCGATTGCGCTCGCACCTGTCATCAGGCAATCATTGCTCACCATGGTCCAGTCGGTGGAATTGCTCCTCGATCCGGTGAGTGAGTCGGCAGTACGCGCGCAATGGCAGCTTCTCGCCGACGCCGGATTCCCAAGTCAGGCCTCCCATCACAGCCCGTCCAACCGCCCGCACATCACGCTGTTCGTCGCCCGCGAGATGCCCGCGGAGATCGACGAACTGTTGAAGCGACGCTTCTCGGCCCCGGACTTCGAAGTGCGACTGGGTGGCTACGTCGTATTCGGCGGCAAGCAGATGGTCTTGGCTCGCTCGGTCATTCCTTCGCGCGCGCTCCTTCACCTGCACCGAGAAATAGCCGAAGCAACAGTCGGATCAACTGCGCTACCCGCCCATGTCGAGCCTGGCGGGTGGACGCCGCATGTGACGCTCGCCCGCCGCATCGAACCTGCACGTCTGGGCGAGGCCATCGCTCTGGTCGGCACCGACGTGATTCACGGGCGCAGCGGAGCGATCAGGCGCTGGGACGGCAAACAGAAGACGGAATGGTTGCTGACGCCGCGGCTGTGACAGATCGGGTTGCTCGTCGGGTCACCAGGATTCCCGCGATCACTGCGAGTGCCCCAACCGGTTGATTCCAGCCGATCCTCTCGTCCAACACTATTGCCCCGAGCGCGACGCCCACTACTGGGCTGAGGTAGGTGACAGTCGACGCTGCAGTCGGCCCCCACCCTTGAACGACATTGGTGTTCCAGATGAACGCGAGCCCAGTCCCCAGCGCGCCCAGCGCGATCATCGACAGGACAACTGCCGGCGTCAGGTGCATCGGCGTGTTCGCGATGACCGGAGAGGCAAGAACCATCACGAGTGCACCGATACTGATCTGCAATAGCGCGACCGTACGGGTGTCGATCCCGAGCGGAAGCACGAAGCGTCTGAGGTAGACAAACGAAATCCCGTACGACGCAGTCGCTCCCAGGCAGGCCATCTGAGCGCCGAGACTTCCGCCGACGCCGAGATTCCACGGCGCCAATACGATCAGCACTCCGGCGAATCCGAGCAGCAACCCCAGCGATTTGTATCGCGTCAGCGTCTCACCCGGCAGAAAGGCAAGCGAGACAGCCATAGTCATCAATGGTGTGGTGGCATTGTAGATACTCGCGAGTCCGGAAGACATGCTCTGCTCGGCCCAACTGAACAGCAGCCACGGCACGATGCATTGTCTCGCTGCGAGAAACGCCAAGTGTTTCCAGACGCGAAAGTCCCTCGGTATGCCGATCCGACTCACCACTGACACGAGAACCAGCGCGAAAGCGCCGAAGACCAAGCGCCACAAAACTACCTGCGTGAAGGACAGACCCTCGAGCCCGATCTTCATGAAGAGGAAACTGGCTCCCCACACCACCGCAGCTCCGGTGTATTGAAAAGCCAGACTCACCCTCACAGAGTGAAGTCTCCATGAGGACTGACGTCGTGACGGGTGTCGGGCGTACGGCCGGCAAGAGCTAGTACGTTCAGGACCAGGAGGACCAGGAGACTGATGACGATGATTGCCATGTGTCCAGCCTGAGGCAAGGCCGCGCCCTTCAACAGTGGCAGAAAAGCCAGACATGGTCGATTTTCTGCCACTTTGTCGTCTTTCTGTCACACTCGAAAGATGCTCGCGAAAGTGGTGGTCCCACTGATGCCGATGACCGAGGCGTTCGAACTCGGCGTGGCATGTGAAGTATTCGGCTTCGACCGATCCGACGACGGCCTCCCGACGTACGACTTTTCTCTGATCGCCGCAGTTCCGGGCCCGATCCGAACACGCTTCGGCTACAACATCGATGTTCCGTACAACCTCGACTCTCTCGATGACGCCGATCTCATCGTCGTTTCTGCCGGCGGCACCTACGACGCAAGCGACGCGTATATGTGCTCGCCGAGTCCCGACTCGAGTGTCGATCCCCTGCTGGTCAAACTCCGTGAGGCCGTGGCCCGGGGCGCCAAGGTGGCTAGCCTGTGCACCGGCGCGTTTGTCCTCGGGGCGGCGGGACTGCTGGACGGGAAGCGATGCACGACGCATTGGCGTCACGCCGAAAGGCTGGCCCAGACGTATCCGGAAGCCAAGGTCGATCCGGACGTGCTGTACGTGGACGAAGATCCGGTGTTCACCAGCGCCGGCACCGCAGCAGGAATCGATCTGTGCCTGCACATCGTCCGCAAGGAACAGGGCTCTCGCGTGGCCAACGGCATCGCGAGAAGGATGGTGGTACCGCCGCATCGTGACGGCGGTCAGGCTCAATACGTCGCCACTCCCCTCACCTCGACGCCGAGCGCAACTCTTGCCCCACTCCTCGACTGGATGACGGAGAACCTAGCCGTCGACCTCACTGTCGGCATGGTTGCAGCGCGAGCGAACATGTCCGCTCGCACCTTTGCGCGCCGTTTCCAAGCGGAAACAGGGACAACCCCCGCGCGTTGGCTCAGCGATCAGCGAGTACTGGCCGCCCAGCAACTACTCGAGAATTCGGACCTCTCCGTCGACGTCATCGCAGAACGCGTCGGATTCGGCGGCGGCGCCGTGCTTCGCCAGCACTTCATTCGCCTGCGTTGCACCACACCCCAGGCGTACCGCCGGACGTTTCGGGCGACCGAGAACGCAAGCTGAAATCCACTCAGGGAAGAATCAGCGGTTCCGGGGCGTTGCACACACCAACAGCCCGCACAATGGAAAGGACCCCTGTGGCCACCCAGACACTCACCCAGCAGAACTTCGACGAAACGATCAACGGCAGCGACGTCGTCCTCGTGGACTTCTGGGCTTCCTGGTGCGGCCCGTGCCGCCAGTTCGCGCCGACGTTCGAAGCCTCCTCCGAGAAGCACAGCGACGTCGTTCACGCCAAGGTGGACACCGAAGCCGAGCAGGGAATCGCAGCGGCCGCCAACATCCGCTCCATCCCCACGATCATGGCCTTCCGTGAAGGCGTTCTCGTGTTCAACCAGGCCGGCGCACTTCCTGCCGCTCAGCTCGAAGAGCTGGTGACTCAGGTCAAGGCACTCGACATGGACGAGGTCCGCAAGCAGATCGCAGAGCAGACCGCCTCTGCTGAGTAGCGAAAGAAGGCTGGGCCGGAATCGAATGCGATTCCGGCCCAGCCTTTTTCGTAGCCAGCCCTATTTGTTGCCGATTCAGTGGGCCGCGCTGTCCCAGCTTCGACCAGTTCCCACCGAAACATCCAGCGGTACTGACAACTCGATGGCTGTGGCCATCTTGTCCCTGACCAACGCAGTGACCTCCTCCAACTCGGAGGCAACCACTTCGAGCACCAATTCGTCGTGAACCTGCAACAGCATGCGCGACTTCAATCCGGCGTCGGCGAGAGCCTTCTGCACGTTGATCATCGCGACCTTGATGATGTCGGCCGCCGTGCCCTGGATCGGCGCGTTCAAGGCAGCACGTTCGGCCACCTCACGACGCTGACGGTTGTCACTGTTGAGATCGGGCAGATACCGACGTCGCCCGTAGAGAGTCGAGGTGTAACCGTCCTTACGCGCTTGCTCGACCACTGCGTGGAGGTAATCCCGCACACCGCCGAAACGAGCGAAGTACGCATCCATCTGCTGCTTCGCTTCTTCGGTCGAAATCTTCAGCTGCGACGCCAATCCGTAAGCGCTCAATCCGTAGGCCAGACCGTAGGACATCGCTTTGACCCGGCGACGCAGTTCAGGAGTGACCTCTTCGATCGGAACACCGAATGCACGTGAGCCGACAAAGCTGTGCAGGTCCTCACCGGTGTTGAATGCCTCGATCAGTCCCTCGTCGCCTGAGACGTGCGCCATGATGCGCATTTCGATCTGGCTGTAATCGGCAGTGAGCAGAACGTCGAACCCCTGCCCGACCACAAATCCGTCGCGAATCTCGCGCCCCGCATCATTGCGGACCGGGATGTTCTGCAGGTTCGGATCGGTCGACGACAGACGTCCGGTCGCGGCAACCGTCTGGTTGAACGTCGTGTGGATGCGACCGTCTTCGGCCACGGCCTTGAGAAGACCGTCGACGGTCACCTTCATACGCGTCGCATCACGGTGCGCGAGAAGGTGTTCGAGGAACGGGTGTCCCGTCTTGTCGAACAGACCCTGCAGCGCCTCGGCGTCGGTGGTGTAGCCAGTTTTCGTCTTCTTGGTCTTGGGCATGTCGAGTTCTTCGAACAAGACCACCTGCAGCTGCTTCGGCGAACCCAGGTTGATCTGCTTGTCGATCACCTCGTACGCGGAGTTTGCGGCGTCGGCCACCTGGGACGCGAAACGACTCTGCAGATCGTGCAGATGCGCGCTGTCGACGGCGATGCCGGTGGCCTCGATCTGCGCGAGCTCGATCGTCAACGGCAGTTCCATGTCGGAGAGGAGCGACTTGGACTCGATCGACTCCAACTCGGTATCCAACGCAGCTGCCAAGTCGAGAACGGCCTGAGCGCTGAGCATCGCAGTCTCGGCCGCTTCGGCATCAAGCTGTTCGGTGTCGTCGAGAAGTGAAAGCTGTTCCTGGCCGGAGGTTTCGGCACGAAGTTCACGCTTGAGGTAGCGGAGGGACAGATCATCGAGATTGAAGGTGCGCTGGCCTGGCCGGACAAGGTACGCGGCCAGAGCGGTGTCGCTGGTCAGTCCGCCGAGCGTCCAACCACGCCCACGCAGAGCGTGGATCGCCCACTTGGCTTCGTGCAGCGCCTTCGGCTGCGATGCGTCCGCAAGCCAATCACCGAGAGCCGCTTCATCTTCCGGCGTTGCCGTCGATGCCGCGATGTATGCGCATTCGCCGTCGGAGGCCGCGATCGCGAGTGCAGTGACGTCACCGGCAAACGGAGTTCTGGTTCCGAGCACAGTCACGCCGTGACGCTCACCGGTTCGCGCGTGAGCGTCGAGCCATGCGGCAACCGCACCCGGTGCGAGGGCGTCGCCGCTGACCTCGAAGCCCTCTTCGGCTTCGGGTTCGGACGACGACAGGGTCGCGAACAGTCGATCGCGGAGAACCTTGAACTCGAGATCGTCGAACAACGCATGAATCTTCTCGCGGTCCCACGGAGCCAACACCAACTGCTCCGGCGTGTACGGCAAAGGAACGTCGCGAACCATCTCGGTGAGCTGACGATTGAGCAGGACGTTTGCGAGGTTCTCCCGTAGTGAGTCGCCCACCTTGCCGCGGACCTTGTCCACGTTGTCGACCAGACCCTGCAGGTCGCCGTACTCACGGATCCACTTGGTGGCGGTCTTCTCGCCGACGCCGGGGATACCGGGGAGGTTGTCACTCGGGTCGCCGCGCAGGGCAGCAAAGTCCGGATACTGCGACGGAGTGAGGCTGTACTTCTCCTCGACGGCCGTCGGCGTGAATCGGGTGAGCTCCGAGACACCCTTCTTCGGGTAGAGCACAGTGACGTTGTCGGTCACCAGCTGCAGCGAGTCGCGGTCGCCGGTCACGACGAGAACTCGGTATCCGAGGGCCTCCGCCTGCGTGGTCAACGTGGCAATCACGTCGTCGGCTTCGAAACCTTCCTCCGCCATGACCGGGATGCCCAGCGCGCCGAGAACGTCCTTGGTGATGTCGATCTGGCCCTTGAATTCGTCCGGAGCCTTCGCACGCTGCGCCTTGTATTCAGGGAACAGGTCGGCGCGAAACGTCTGACGCGACACGTCGAAGGCCGCAGCCAAGTGGGTCGGCTGTTCGTCGCGAAGAAGATTGATCAACATCGACGTGAAGCCGTACACCGCATTGGTGGCCTGCCCACTGTGTGTCTTGAAGTTCTCTGCAGGCAGCGCGTAGAAGGCGCGAAACGCCAACGAATGCCCGTCGAGAAGCATCAGAAGAGGGCGATCGTCCGCCTTGCCGGTGGTGCCGGCTGAAGCGGTGGACGTGCTGGACCGAGTTGTGGTTGTGGGGCTCACGGTTCATCAGTCTAGGGATCGCGACCGACATCAACGCCTTCGCCGTTGTTTACGCAGGAACAGGCACAAGAATCGGACAATTGATGCAGCCATCGGCCTTCGATACGGAACCGAAACATCCCGGAAATCTCAGAACCCCATCTGAAGCGAACAGAGCCGTTAGAGTCCGGAAATCGCAGCAACGGATCAAGCCCCCCCCCCCCGCTGCGTGGCACCTTTGTCCAGACGCGCTAGTCCCGACCCGCTCGGAGGACGTACGTGGCCCCACCCGTAGTGAAACGGCATACCCTCGCAACACTCAGCCGACTACTGGCCTTTGCGTTACTCACGTTCTTCGCATTACTCAGCCTGGCCGGAACTGCCGGGGCCCAGGAACCGACCAACTCCCCGGCACCTACCAACTCCCCGGCACCTACCAACTCCTCTGCACCGCCGACCTCGTCAGGACCGACTGAGCCGACAAACCCGGTTCCCGAAAACGCCGTGCCGGTCAGCGGCAATCTCAACAACGGTGGCACCCGACTCGAGGGCGTCACGGTGCGCGCGCTCGATTCCTCCGGCAACGAGGTCGCCACCGGCGAGTCGGCATCGAACGGCCGTTGGGAACTGGCGGTGGCACCGGGCACCTACACATTCGAGATCGTTGCCGAAACACTCCCCGACGGGGTCAGTGTGCAAGCCGCTGTCGAACGCGAGGTGGTGGCCGGCCGCGCGAACACCGTGATCTTCTCGTTCGGCGAGGTTCGCACCGCCTCGAATGTCAGCTTCGGCGAGAAGCTCATCCGCACGACGGTCGACGGTCTGCGGTTCGGTCTCGTGATCGCGATCGCCGGTGTGGGTCTGAGTTTGATCTACGGCACGACCGGCCTGACCAACTTCGCTCACGGCGAGATGGTGACGTTGGGAGCCGTTGCTGCCTGGGTGATCAACACGTCCTTCGGCGTTCCGCTGATTCCCGCCACGATCCTCGCGATCTTCGTCGGCATCGGCATCGGCCTGCTGACCAACGGGATCGTCTGGAAACCACTGCGTAAGCGCAAGACCGGGTTGATCGCGCAATTGGTTGTCTCGATCGGTCTCGCGATTTCCCTGCGCTACCTGATCCTCATCTTCTTCTCCGATCGAGCAGAACCCTTCGACGACTACCAGGGGCAGGTCGAGAAGAACTGGGGCCCGATCGCACTGACCGACGCCAACGCGATAGTCATGATCGTCAGTCTGGTCGTCCTGGTCGGCGTCGCACTTCTTCTGCAGAGGACTCGCATCGGAAAGGCCATGCGCGCCGTTTCCGACAATCGTGACCTCGCCGCTTCGTCGGGAATCAACGTCGAGCGCGTGATCATGTTCGTCTGGGGCCTCGGCGGCGGATTGGCCGCACTCGGTGGTGTGCTGTTCGGTATCTCCGAGCTCGGCGGACGCGTCCAGTGGGAGATGGGCTTCAAACTGTTGCTGCTGATGTTCGCCGGAATCACCCTCGGTGGTCTGGGAACGGCGTACGGGGCACTACTCGGCTGCGTCATCGTCGGACTTCTGGTTCAACTCTCGACGCTCATCATCAACCCCGACCTCAAATACATCGGCGGACTTCTCGTCTTGATCGTGATCCTCGTGGTTCGCCCCCAGGGCATCCTCGGATCCAGACAAAGGATCGGGTGACGAACATGGACATCATGGGAGCTTTCCAGGTTTCCTTCGCCCAGTTGATCGGGCCGTCGGCAATCTTCTACGCACTGCTCGCGATCGGGCTGAACCTGCACTTCGGCTACGCCGGACTGCTCAACTTCGGTCAGATCGGTTTTGCTCTTCTCGGCGGCTACGGCGTCGGCATCATGACGGTGACCTACGACCAACCGTTGTGGCTCGGCATCCTCGTCGGACTTACCGCAGCCGGCCTCCTCGCGCTCGTGCTCGGTATCCCGACACTGCGTCTGCGCGCCGACTATCTCGCCATCGTCACCATCGCGGCTTCGGAGATCTTGCGTCTGATCTTCCGCTCGACCGCGTCGGATTCGGTGACCGGTTCCACCAACGGCCTGTTCGGTTTCGCAGATCCGTTCACTGCACTGAGCCCATTCGACTCGGCCAAGCAGTACTCGTTTCTCGGTGTGAAGTTCTACGGAGACGACCTCTGGTCGATGGTCGTCGGCTGGACCCTGGTCCTGATCTTGTGCGGATTTGTCTACCTGTTGACGCACAGCCCGTGGGGGCGCGTCCTCAAGGCGGTTCGTGAAGACGAGGATGCAGCGCGATCGTTGGGCAAGAACGTCTTCGTGTACAAGATGCAGGCTCTGGTTCTCGGCGGCGTGATCGGTGGTCTGGCCGGTGTTTTCAACGCCCTCCAGACCAAGTCCATCAACCCGGACTTCTACTCGACCGCGCAGACGTTCTTTGCGTTCGGCGCACTGATTCTGGGCGGGGCGGCAACGGTTTTCGGCCCGGTGGTAGGAGCAATGCTGTTCTGGTTCCTCCTCGCTATTCCAGACGCTTTGTTGCGTCAGGCGATCTCCGGCGAAAATCCGCTGCTCTCGCTGACCGAACAACAGGTCGGAGCCACCCGGTACGTCTTGCTCGGATTGATGATCGCTCTTCTGATGGTCTTCAGACCGCAGGGAATACTGGGTAACAAGCGGGAGGTGCAACTCAATGCTTGACGCCGATACCAGAGCACAGATCTTTGCCGACGTTCCTCATCTTCCGGGATCAGCAAAACCCGACCCGGTACTGATCGCGGACAACGTCTCGCGCACGTTCGGCGGCCTCAAAGCCGTCGATGTCGACCACCTCGAAATTCAACGCGGGTGCATCACGGGTCTGATCGGCCCCAACGGCGCCGGGAAAACCACCCTCTTCAACCTCCTCACCGGTTTCGACCGGCCGGACACCGGTACGTGGTCGATGGACGGTCAATCGCTGGGTCGCATGTATCCCCACCAGGTAGCCAGGAAAGGAGTGGTACGCACGTTCCAGTTGACCAAGGCGCTGTCCAAACTCACGGTGCTGGACAACGTACGCCTGGGCGCCACCGGTCAACGAGGTGAACGCATCTTCGCCTCGCTTGTCCCGTGGATCTGGAAGGGTCAGGAACGCGAGATCACCGAGCGCGCCAACGAACTCCTCGCGCGATTCAAACTCGACACAAAAGCCGACGACCTCGCCGGTTCCCTGTCAGGCGGACAGCGCAAACTGCTCGAAATGGCTCGCGCACTCATGACCTCGCCCTCGGTGGTGATGCTCGACGAACCCATGGCAGGCGTCAATCCCGCTCTGACGCAAAGCCTGCTCGGACACATCAAATCATTGCGCGACGACGGAATGACGGTCGTCTTCGTCGAGCACGACATGGACGTGATCCGAGACATCAGCGATTGGGTGGTGGTCATGGCACAGGGCAGCGTCATCGCCGAGTCCACTCCGGATGAACTCTCGTCCAACACAGCTGTCGTCGACGCATATCTGGGCAGCCACCACGACCAGGCCCTCGAGTTCGACGACAACGGAAATCCGGTGGGCGAGACGGCCGTTCTGGCCGCCGCCCTGGCAGAAGCCGAGGTCGAAACCCTCGAGGCGGGCGGCGATCTCTCGGAACCCGACATCGACAACCTCCCGGCCGATCTCGCCGCGACGCTGGAATCGAGTCCCGAGGAACCGCGCGGAAGGCACGAGAAGCCATGAGCGATAACCAAGCACGTTCACTCACACCCGCAGAGTTCGCCGCGACAGCCGAAGAGCATCAGCGACTGTCGGCAGGTGCTCTGCTCCGCGCCGACAGCCTCGTCGCCGGCTACATTCCCGGCGTCAACATCCTGCGTGAGTGCAACTTCTTCCTGAAGGAAGGCGAGATCGTCGGAATCATCGGACCGAACGGCGCAGGCAAGTCGACACTCCTGAAGTCACTGTTCGGTTTGATACCGGTTCGCGAAGGATCGGTCACTCTCCGCGAGGACGACATCACGTCCGCGCCCGCTCACGTCCTCGTGCAGAAGGGAGTCGGGTACGTCCCTCAAACACAGAACGTTTTTCAGACTCTGACTATCGAAGAAAACCTCGAGATGGGAATTTATCTGCGTCCCAAGGCATTTGCGGAGCGATTTGCCTTCGTGAGTGAATTGTTTCCACTCCTGAGTGAACGACGAAAGGTAAAGGCCGGCGCACTCTCGGGCGGCGAACGTCAGATGGTCGCGATGGGCCGGGCTTTGATGATGGACCCGTCGGTCCTGCTCCTCGACGAACCGTCCGCGGGCCTTTCCCCGATGTTCCAGGACGAGGTGTTCATCCGTTGCAAGAAGATCAATGCTGCGGGTGTCTCGGTCATCATGGTCGAGCAGAACGCGCGCCGCTGCCTTCAGATCTGCGATCGCGGCTACGTACTCGATCAGGGCAAGAACGCGTACACCGATACCGGCGCCAATCTGATGAACGACCCCAAGGTGATCGAGCTGTATCTGGGAACGCTCGCCGGGAGCAAAGAGAAGTAGGCACGACATGAGAACGGGCCAGGGTCTCGCGACCCTGGCCCATTCTCGTCGACTGCTTACTTGCCCACGACTTACTTGCCCACCACCACGAATCCTTCTGTGGTCAGCGTGTTCTCAGGGCCGAACTTGAGCTTTCCGTACGAACCGATGGACGGCTCTCCCGAATCGTTGAAGTCCAACTCACCGGTGATGCCGTCGTAGTCGATGTCGGTTCCCGCCTTCACCAACGGCAGGCACTCCACATAGGACGTGCACTTGGTGCCGCCTTCGGTGACGCTGTTGATGTTCGCCGCGATGTCCGTGCCCGCCGTCGACTTCGCCTGCTCGGCAGCAAGTGCCGAGATCACCACCGCGTCGTACGACTCTCCGGCGTAGTTGAAGTCGATCAGTGACGGGTTGACTGCCTTCAGACGATCTTGGAAGGCAGCTCCGACATCCGTCAGTGGCGTCGTTCCCTGCATGGTGTCGAGCAACGGCTTTGCCACGGATTCGCCGAGCGCATTACCCATGTTGCCGTCGACGCCGTACATCGCCATTCCGTCCGACGGGCCGATGCCCACCTCGTGCATTCGCGTGATGATCTTCGCCGACTCCTCGAAGCCCACCAATGCAACAGCATCCGGATTGAAGTTCTTGACCTGATCGACTTCGGAGTTGAACGACTGCGCGTTCGGGTCGTAGATGATCTTCTCGATCTGATCGGAGGGGACACCCGAATCGATCAGATTCTTTTCGATGTTGTCGGCCAGACCCGTCCCGTACGGGTCGTTGAGAGCCATGATGGCTACGCGCTGACCACCATCGTCCGAAATGAGCTGTGCGACGGCCTGAGCCTGCAGTACGTCCGTCGGAGCGGTGCGGAAGTACATGCCCTTGTCGGGGTAGCAGACGAACTGGTCCGACGTGTTGGCAGGAGAGAACATCACGACGCCGGCGCTGGCGATCTTGTCGATCACCTTGAGCGAGACCGACGACGACGCGGCGCCGACGATCACCTGAGTGCCGGCCGCCAATTCGCGGTCGACGGTGGAGTTGGCGGTGTCCGTCGTGGTGTCACCCGAATCGCCGGGAATCAGCTGGACCGGTTGGCCGAGAACGCCTCCGGCTGCATTGACGTCGTTGACTCCCAGCTGGGTGCCCGCAACCATCGGCGGCCCGAGGAACGACAAGCTGCCGGTGTCGGGAAGAAGCGTGCCGATGCGCAGCGCTTCCGTGGACGGGGTGGCGCCGGCCTTGGCCTGCTCCGGGGTGCAATCGGTCGTGACGGATGTCGTCGCGGCGGAAGCGCCTGAGGTAGAGCCACTCGAAGACGAGTCATCCGAATTGTCCGAGCTACAGCCTGCAAGTGCCAGTGATGCCGCGCCGAGAACTGCAGCAGTACGCACAAGTGTTCGTCTAGCCATCCCACGCTCCTAAGATCAGCCGGTGCTCGCGCCACCCGAACTGGCGCTCGCTGTGGGATCAGACGCTAGACCTTGGAACCGTTTCGCGATCCTTCAAGAAAGCCCTGTGACCTGACTGTTATCTGAAGGCGCACAGTGTTTACACGGCTGTAGCGCTGCGCGACGTTTCGACGGTCGACGCAGCAGCCGGATGACCCGGGCACTTTGCTCAAGCGTCCGGTTCGCCGCCCAGAGTTTCCAGTACGACCTGTGCGACGGCTTTCATCGTGGAGCGCCGGTCCATCGCGGCGCGCTGAATCCACTTGAACGCCTCGGGTTCGGTGAGCGCTTGGCGAACCATCAGAACACTCTTGGCACGCTCGATCAGCTTGCGTGCTTCCAGTCGGTCGGATAAATCGGCGACCTCACGCTCGAGCGCGGTCACCTCTCGGAAGCGACTGACCGCCAATTCGACGGCAGGCACCAAGTCACTGATGGAGAACGGCTTGACCAAGTAGGCCATGGCGCCGGCATCGCGTGCGCGCTCGACCAACTCGCGCTGACTGAACGCTGTGAGAATGACAACAGGAGCGATGCGCTTGGCGGCAATCTCCGACGCCGCGTCGATGCCGTCCCTCCTGGGCATCTTCACGTCCATGATGACCAGATCAGGCCTGAGTGACTCGGCCAACTCGACCGCCACCTGTCCGTCACCGGCCTCGCCGACGACGTCGTAGCCCTCTTCGCGGAGCATCTCGACCAGATCCATGCGGATCAACGCCTCGTCTTCAGCGACGACAACACGACGGGGTGCGAGCTGATTGCCTTGCGGCTGCGGCGAATTCATGGCCACCATCCTCCTCCATCGAACCGCCCCGACACGAGACGCGAACGATTAGAGGGTACCGGTGTTTGACATTGAAATCGCATCTTCTAATGTAGTCATCGCAACAAGCCCTCGTATCCCAATTGGCAGAGGAAACGGATTCAAAACCCGTCCAGTGTGAGTTCGAGTCTCACCGAGGGCACCACCTGCCGCAGTCGGCCGTACCGCAAGGTTTCGGCATTCGGCTGTACCCCGGATCAACCGCCGCTAGGTTCGATCCATGAACGTTCGCCGGGTAATTACTCTGCTCGGAGCCATGTCTTTTCTCTCGCTGCTCGCCGGGTGTCAGACAGACGACGAATCCGACACTGCCGGCGGATCTTCCACCCAGGTCGTCCTCGACGCTGCAACACGCACCGGCACCCTTCAGGTCGGCTCTCGCCCGATCAATGCCCCGGCCACCGAGATCTCCATGCTTCCCCCATTGCCCAACGACACAGAGATCCCTTCACCGAATCCACCCGTCGACGTGAGCGAGATCGACGTGACCGATCACGAGGGTTTCACCCGCATCACCTACCGCTTCGACGGCAACGGACCGGTGTTCTGGAAAACCGAGTACGTCAGTGAAGCAATCCGAGCGGGAGACAGCACAGTCGTAGATGTCGGTAGTCGCTCGATACTTCAGGTCGATCTGATGGGAGTCCGGTCGCATCCGACTCTTGTCTCGGCTCCCCTCGACGGCACAAACATCACCCGCATGGAGAGGGCCGGTACGAACGATACGATCCTGCAGTCGTTTGTCGGCACACTCCAGACCCGGCCGGCGTACACGGTGTCGACATCCGATTCCCCGTCCCAGTTGACTATCGACATCCCCGCAGCCGCCAACTGACCGTCGATAACCCAATTACGCGCTCAGCTCAGCCATTCCAGCGCAGCTGTGGTCAACGCGGTAATTCCGTTGTCGAGGGTCGGCTGAATCACCGGGGCGTACCGCGGTGAGTGGTTTGATGCAATGTCCTCCCCGACGGTTCCTGCTGTTGCGGCCTTCAGATAGGCCTCGGGATCCGCACCGCCGAGGAGCCAGTACACCAGCGGCGCTCCGGCCGCGTCGGCGAGGATCCCGATGTCTTCACTCCCGGTGACCGGTCCAGGATCGATGACGCCGTGTTCCCCGAATACGCCCTTGAACGCAGCGCTTATACGATCGCAGGCAGCGCCGTCGTTGATCAGCACCGGAAATGACTCTTGTGCAATCAGTTCGGGCTCACGGACCGCACCGGATGCCTGCGCCTCTGCACGGACGATTCGGTGCACCGCGTCCAATACCCGGGTTCGGACTTCCGGATTGACGGTCCGAATGCTCAGACCGAACTCCGCATGATCGGCGATGATGTTGTTCTTCGTACCCGCGTGAAACTGGCCCACTGTCAGTACACCTGTGTCATTTCCAGCGATCTCTCGGGATACCACCGTCTGCAACCGCATCACCGCCGATGCCGCCATGACGATCGGATCGATCGTGGTCTCGGGCCGCGATCCGTGCCCGCCCCTCCCGAACATCCGCACCAGCATGCTGTCAGCCGCAGCGAATGCTGCCCCGGAATGTAATCCCACGATTCCCGCCGGTGCCGGTGCAACGTGTTGGCCGAGAACCACATCGGGCTTGGGAATGCGGTCGTACAACCCGTCGTCGACCATCGCCTGCGCGCCGGCGCCGAGCTCCTCTGCGGGCTGGAACACGACCTCGAGCGTGCCCGACCACGAGTCGACGGTTTCACTGAGGATCCGAGCGGCGCCGAGCAACGCGACGACATGCATGTCGTGCCCGCACGCGTGCATGATCGGGACGTCGTTGCCCTCCTTGTCGGTTCCTCGCTCCGTGCTTGCATAATCGAGACCGGTTACTTCCTCGACCGGCAATGCGTCCATGTCGGCCCGAAGCAGAACGGTTGCACCGCTGTTGTTTCGGAGATCACTGCTATTTCGGAGATCACTGCTATTTCTGAGATCACTGCTGTTTCGGAGAACGCCTACTACTCCGGTTCCGCCGACTCCGGAATGAACCTCGAAGCCGAGATCTCGCAATCGATCCGCGACGATTCCGGCGGTCCGATGCTCCGCGAAAGACAACTCGGGGTTCGCGTGCAGATCTTTGTACAGGTCTACGAGTGAAGTGCTGACATCACCGATTCGGTCCACCACGTTTGTCATGATTCTCACTGTATGCCCGAACCGCAGTCGCCCGAACTGCCACGGCGAGAGTTTGTTCCAGCAGTACCGCAACCGTCATGGGGCCGACACCACCCGGCACCGGTGTGATTGCACCGGCGCGAGTGAGCGCGGCGCCGTACTCCACATCGCCGACGTTACCCGCGTTGTACCCCGCATCGATCACCACTGCCCCAGGCTTGATCCACGCCCCTTTGATCAGTTCCGGAACACCGACAGCAGCGATGACGACGTCCGCCGTACCGACATGAGCGGCCAGGTCGACGGTTCGCGAATGGCAGTACGTCACCGTTGCGCCTCGACGCAGGAGGAGCATTCCCATCGGCAGTCCGAGGATGGGGCTTCTGCCGACTACAACGGCTTGCTTTCCGGCGAGTTCGACGCCTGTGGCGTCGAGGAGGCGCAGGATACCACTCGGCGTACACGATTCGAATCCCTCTCCGGTCAACGCCATGGCCGCAAATGATGCCGAAGTGACGCCGTCGACGTCCTTGTCGGCCGAGATGGCATCGAACGCGGCCCGTTCGTCGATGTGGTCTGGCACCGGGTGTTGAAGCAGTATGCCGTCGATCAAAGGGTCCGCCGACAACGCCTTCAGCACGTCGACGAGTTCTCCCGTGGTCGCACTCACCGGTAGTTCTATTGTTCGCGACGTCATTCCGACAGCGGCGGACCGTTTGGCCTTCATGTGCACATAGGCCTTGGAGGCCGGGTCCGATCCCACGATGACGGCTGCCAGGCAGGGAACATGCCCCGTCTGTTCACGAAAGTGCCTGGTGCGCACTGACAGGTCCGCGAGCGCAGCATCGGCAATGTCGCGACCGTCGATAATTCGAGCGGGCTCGCTCTGGCTGGACACATTCTCGGCGGACAGATTCTTGGCGGCCATGGTTCTCCCTTCACACAAGATGTGTGAAGCACCCAGGCGGTCGATGCCTCGCGATGTGCACTCCCCGGTGGTAGGTCCCACCCGCGCCAGTCGTGCGTGGTCAGCGTACAGCGCGGTTGTTTCACCGCCACGAAACGCATCGAGAACGCCGCTCTCAAAACGAGACAAATCGACATAACCTATCAATAGGTAACGATCTGACCTGCAGTTATTCCATCCTGTGCAATTAGATGGCACGATGGGGGCAACCGCACGGGCACCAAGCATTGGAGGCACCGATGGACAACGGCAAGATAAACCTGACCTATGACGGTCGGGTGTCACTGAGCTTCCAACTGGCGATTCCGCACGCACCGGACAAGGTCTGGAAAGTAATAACGGAACGCGAGTACCTCGACGCCTGGTTCCCGGCGGACGTCGATTTCGATCTCACTCCCGGCGCGGATCTGCTGTTCAAGGTGACACCGGAACAAGTCGAGCGTTTCGGACTACCCGCAGATCACGTGACGCGTGGGACGGTCATCAGCGTCCACCCGCACCGAATTCTCGAATTCCTCTGGGACGCAGACACTCTGCATTGGGAGCTGGCTCCGGACGGCACCGGCGGCTGTTGGCTGACCCTCACCCACACGATGGAAGACGAAGAGTCCGCGTACGCCCACGCCGCCGGCTGGCACGCGGGCTTGGAAGTTGTTGCGGCCCAACTCGATGGACGCGAAGTCGACTGGTCTCCGTGGGACCGCGCCGACGAACTCTCACCGCAGTATCGCAAGTCGGCCTGAACCTGGGCCCGAGCACAGTCTCGGGCCCGCTTCTCACTCCCCCTTGCGCGGGAAGTGCCTGATCATTCCTTCTTGAACCACCGTTGCTAACAGCAGTCCTTCCACCGAGAAATACCGTCCGGTCGCCAGACCACGCGAACCTGCAGCGACGGGCGATTCGGTCGCGTACAGAACCCAATCGCTGAATCGGAACGGACGGTGGAACCAGATCGAGTGGTTGACCGTCGCCGCGACGATACGATCATGACCCCAGGACAATCCATGAGTGGTCAGAATCGAATCGAGCACAGTGGTGTCCGACGAATATGCAAGCGTCGCAGCGTGTACGAGTGAATCATCCGGGAGATCACCGTCGGGGCGCATCCACACCCGATTGTGGTTGAGTTTCTCACCGGTACCTTTGAGTATCCACGCCGGATCGTTGGCGTACCTCATGTCGATCGGCTTGAGCGCCGCACTGAAATGCGGCAGTTTTTCCTCGTACCCCACCAGATGATCGCCGATCGGCGGCAGTGACTCCGGAAGTGGAACATCCGGGATCTCGACGGCATGGTCGAGCCCCTTGCCGGAGTCCTGGAACGCCGCGAGCATCACGAACAATTCGTTCTCACCCTGATAGGCCGTCACCTGACGGTTGGCGAAAGCACGCCCGTCACGATGACGCTCCACCCGATACTCGATGGGCGCCTTGACATCTCCACCCCGAATGAAATGGGCGTTGACGGCATGGATGGGGCGCTCACCGTCGACGGTCCGTCCGGCGGCCATCAGTGCCTGAGACACCAACTGACCGCCGAACGTGCGCGAACCTACTTGCTCGGGGTGGTGTCCACGGAACGCGTCGTCACCGATCTGCTCCAGATCCAACAGACCGAGGAGAGTACCGAGATCGGTGGACGCATTCGCGTGGGTCACTCAGTGGTCCTCTTCGCCGATACGGTGGACGTGAATGAGGTTGGTGGAGCCGACGGTTCCCGGAGGGGACCCGGCAACGATGACCACGAGGTCGCCCTTGACGTATCGCCCGAGGGAGAGCAAAGCATTGTCGACCTGACGCACCATCTCGTCGGTGGTGGCCACCGCATCGACCAGGAACGTCTCGGTTCCCCACGTCAGCGTCAGCTGACTGCGTACTGCGGGCAGCGGTGTGAAGGCGAGCAGCGGTAGCGGGGTGTGCAGGCGAGCCAGTCGTCGCACCGTGTCACCGGACTGTGTGAATGCAACCAATGCCTTGGCGTCCAGACGTTCGCCGATGTCACGTGCTGCGTACGAGATGACACCGCGCTTGGTGCGCGGGACGTGAGTCAGGGGTGGGACTCGGGTCGATTCGTTCTCGACGGCCTCGACGATGCGGGCCATGGTGCGAACGGTCTCCATGACGTACTTGCCCACTGATGTCTCGCCCGAGAGCATGACTGCATCCGCGCCGTCGAGAACGGCGTTGGCAACGTCGGATGCCTCTGCACGGGTGGGACGCGAGTTCTCGATCATCGACTCGAGCATCTGTGTGGCGACGATGACCGGCTTCGCGTTCTCACGAGCAATCTGGATTGCGCGCTTCTGGACGAGCGGGACTTGCTCGAGCGGCAACTCGACACCGAGGTCACCGCGGGCGACCATGACGGCGTCGAATGCAAGCACGATGGCTTCGAGATTGTCGATCGCCTCGGGCTTCTCGAGCTTCGCGATGACGGGAACGCGGCGCCCGACTCGATCCATGATGGCGTGAACCAATTCGACGTCCGCGGGTGAGCGAACGAAGGAGAGTGCAATGAAGTCGACGCCCAGCTTGAGGGCGAACTCGAGGTCGGCGATGTCCTTGCCCGACAGGGCAGGAACGGAGACGTTCATGCCAGGCAGCGAGAGGCCCTTGTTGTTGCTGACCGGACCGCCTTCGGTGACCCGACAGACGACGTCGTTACCGTCGATGGAAGTGACGACCAGGCCGACCTTTCCGTCGTCGACCAGCAGTCGGTCGCCGGCCTTGGCGTCGCGCGCCAATTCCTTGTACGTGGTCCCGACGCGATCATGTGTTCCCTCGACGTCGTCGACGGTGATACGAACCTCTTCACCGTTGGCCCAGGTGGTCCGCTCGTCCTTGAATCGGCCGAGGCGAATCTTGGGCCCCTGGAGGTCGGCGAGAACACCGACGGCCTTTCCGGTGGCGTCCGACGCGGCGCGGACGCGAATGTAGTTTTCTTCGTGATCGGCATGCTCGCCGTGGCTGAAGTTGAGGCGAGCCACGTCCATGCCGCTCTCCACGAGCTCACGGATGCGGTCGCCAGAAGCTGTCGCGGGTCCAAGTGTGCATACAATTTTTGTCCGTCGGTTCACGGCTCGAGCCTAGTCGCTACCCCACCGCACTTCTATCCGGCATTTGCGACGTGCACTTTCTGTTCTTACTCGATTCAGTTGTTCACCTCACGAACAGCGGAAGTTCCTTCGGATGTACCGGCGACGGAAGGTCGGACCCGCCGGTGAAATACACGTCGACGGCACGTGCGGCCGACCGCCCCTCTGCAATCGCCCATACGACGAGCGACGCCCCGCGATGCGCGTCACCGCAGACGAACACGCCGGGTGTTCGGGTCTGCCACCCGACATCACACTCGATTCTGCCGAGCGGATCGGTGCCGACATCGAGTTCGGTAAGCAGTGGCGTGGATTCGACGCCGTCGAATCCGAGAGCGAGCAGCACCATCTCGCACACGAGATCCATCGTGTCCCCGGTCTGCACCAGGGTCCGTTGTCCGTTCTCCCCCCGCGACACGGCGACCGGAACCATCCGGATTGCACAAACCGCACCGTCACCGTCGTCGAGAAATTCCTGCGCCGCCCATCGGAACCGTTTGTCACTGCCCTCCTCGTCTGCCGGGGAGCTGCGCAGGACCCGCGGCCACAACGGCCACGGGTCGCGGTCTCGATCGCGATGCCCCGGGAGTGGGACGTGGTAATCCAGTTCCGTCACCGAGCGCGCACCCTGGCGATGCACCGTGCCGAGGCAGTCGGCCGCCGTGTCACCGCCACCGATGATCACGACGTTCTCACCTCGCGCCGAGATACTCGACGCGCCGTCACCCTCGCATTCACGGTTGGCGGCACGCAGGTACTTCATCGCAAAATGGATTCCGCGAAGGCCACGACCCGGTACGTCGGTGTCTCGGGCACGATCCGCCCCGACCGCCAGGACTATTGCCTCGAAATTCGTCCTGAGGTCTTGTGCGCTCACGTCGACTCCGACGGCGCAGTCCGTGACGAATCGGGTCCCCTCGGCGGTCAACTGGGCCAGGCGTCGGTTGATCAAGGCTTTGGGTAACTTGAATTCCGGGATTCCGTAGCGAAGCAGTCCCCCGATTCGATCACTCCGCTCGAACACCGTGACACGATGTCCGGCACGTGTCAGTTGTTGAGCCGCAGCAAGTCCCGCCGGTCCCGAACCGACTACCGCAACACGGTTACCGCTGTGAACTACGGGCGCCTGTGGCCCTAACGAACCAGACTCCCAGGCGTTGTCGACGATCGTCTGTTCGATGCGCTTGATCGTGACACCTCCCGACGTGCGCTCATCGTCGAGTGCGAGAACGCACGCCGTTTCGCACGGAGCGGGGCACAGATGCCCGGTGAACTCGGGGAAACTGTTGGTGGAATGCAGATTCTCCGAGGCTTCGGACCACCGTCCACGCCGAACCAGATCGTTCCATTCCGGGATGAGATTGCCGAGCGGACACCCCACCCCGGCCGAATGGCAGTACGGCACAGCACAGTCCATGCATCGCGATGCCTGTGCAGAAACGTCTCGATTGCGCACGACGGGATCCATCGACTCGTATACCGATTCCCAGTCCCCGACACGCACATCGGTCGGCCTGGTCGGTGCGCCGGATCGTTTCACGCTGAGGAACCCACGTGGGTCAGGCATGAGCCGGCTCCACCAATTGGTTCTCTTCCACGGCCTTCTGATAGTCGACAGGCAAAACCTTGGTGAATCTCGGACTCTGGCCGACCCAGTCGTCGAGAAGTTTTGCAGCGACCGACGAGCCGGTCGCGGCCAGATGATCACCGAGAATCTCGATTAGCCGACTACAGTCTTCCGCCGAAGGCCGCTCGAGAACGACCATGTCGCAGTTGACCTTCTCGGCGTTCAAGTCGAGTACGAAGGCAATTCCGCCGGACATGCCTGCAGCAAGGTTCCTACCAGTTGGGCCGAGTATCACGACACGCCCACCGGTCATGTACTCACACGCGTGATCTCCGACGCCTTCCACCACAGCGACCGCGCCCGAGTTACGCACAGCGAATCGCTCCCCCACACGCCCCCTTGCATAGAGTGCACCGCCCGTAGCGCCGTACAGCAGCGTATTGCCGGCAATCACCTGCTCCTCGGCCACGAAGGGTGCATCCTCACTCGGCCGAAGCACAATTCGTCCACCGGAGAGACCCTTCCCCACGTAATCGTTTGCATCGCCGACTACGACCAGCGAGATGCCGGGCGGCAGGAACGCACCGAGTGACTGGCCTGCCGTTCCACTGAGCACGACGTCGATGGTGCCTTCGGGTAGCCCGACAGCGCCGTAGCGTCTGGTCACCTCAGCGCCCAGCCTCGTTCCCACCGCTCGATCCGTATTGTGTACAGGCACTTCGATATGCACGGGTCGAGCGTCCTCGAGTGAGTTCGCGGCGAACTTGATCAGGGTGCGTTCGAGTTCGCTCGAAACAGGTACACACGGCTGGTAGGTCGCGCCGGCCGCCGCGGCCGGAACGTCGAAGAGTGGTGAGAGGTCCAACGTCCGACTCTTCCAATGCTCCACCGCCGGAGACATTTCCAATACGTCTGCGTGCCCCAAAGCATCGTCGATACTTCGAAACCCCAGTTTTGCCAACAACCGTCGTACGTCGTCGGCGATGAAGCGGAAGAAGTTCTCGACGTACTCCGGCCGGCCGGTGAATCGCTCGCGCAGTTCGGGATTCTGCGTCGCTACTCCGACGGGGCAGGTGTCGAGGTGACATACCCGCATCATGACGCAGCCGGCCGCGATGAGTGGCGCCGTGGAAAACCCGTACTCCTGCGCCCCCAGCAACGCGGCGACGACGACGTCCCGCGCCGTGCGCAAACCCCCGTCACACTGGACGACGATCCGATCGCGTAACCCGTTGAGCACTAAAGTCTGCTGAGTTTCGGCCAGCCCGATCTCCCACGGCGTACCCGCGTGATGGATGGACGAGAGTGCCGCCGCGCCCGTCCCGCCGTCGTGACCGGAAATCAGTACAACGTCGGCGTGCGCTTTGGCCACACCTGCCGCAACTGTCCCGACTCCGGCCGCGCTGACCAGCTTCACGTGTATCCGCGCACGATCGTTTGCGCATCTGAGGTCGTAGATCAGCTGGGCGAGATCCTCGATCGAATAGATGTCGTGGTGAGGGGGCGGAGATATGAGACCGACCCCTGGCGTCGAGTACCGGGTTTCCGCGATCCACGGGTACACCTTGGACCCCGGAAGCTGCCCTCCTTCACCTGGTTTGGCACCTTGGGCCATCTTGATCTGAATGTCGGTGGCATTGACGAGGTAATCGCTGGTCACCCCGAAGCGACCACTCGCGACCTGCTTGACGGCGCTTCGACGCCTGTTGTCACGTAACCGCTCCGGTGACTCCCCGCCTTCACCGGTGTTGGAACGTCCGCCGAGAGCGTTCATCGCAACCGCCATCGTCTCGTGCGCCTCAGCAGAGAGGGAGCCGTAGCTCATCGCACCGGTGTTGAATCGAGCGAGAATCATCTCGACGGGTTCGACATGACGGAGCGGAACCGGCGGACGAATCCCGCGTCGGAATCGAAATAATCCCCGCAGTGTTCCGCCCTGCGCGCTCAGTCGATCGACTTCGTCGCTGTAGCGACGAAACATGTCACTACGTCCCGACCGTGTCGCATGTTGAAGGAAGAACACGGACTCTGGCGTGAACAGATGCAATTCACCACCGCGGCGATACCGGAACTCTCCACTGCTGCTCAACTGACGATGCCGCACCGCTGACGGCGAGAACGCGGCCGAATGACGCATCAGAACTTCGCGGGCGACTTCGGTTATACCGATGCCGCCGATCCGGCTTCGTGTCTCGCAGAAATACTCGTCAACCAACTCTCGGCCCAAGCCCACGGCCTCGAAAACCTGAGCGCCCGTGTAGGAGTGAACCGTAGCGATTCCCATCTTCGACATCACCTTGAGCACGCCGGAATTTGTTGCTCTCAGATAGTTGTCCGTTGCCGTCTTCGGATCTATCCCGGGAAGTTCGTCTCGCTCGCTGAGTGCTTCTACCGATTCGAGAGCAAGATACGGGTGGACAGCCGCCGCACCGTAGCCGATCAGCAGGGCGATGTGATGAACTTCGCGGGCGTCACCCGACTCGACAACGAGTGAGACCTTGGTTCGCAGGCCATGACGAACAAGATCGTGGTGCACGCTTGACACTGCGAGCAACGACGGAATGGGAGCCTGCTCGCAGTCCGATCCACGGTCGGAGATCACAAGGATTTCGACACCGGCGGTGGCGGCAGTTCGGGCGGTCTCACGAAGCCTCTCGAGACCCTCGGCGAGACCGCCCCGCGCATCGAATATTCCCTGCAGGACAGTGCTTGCCGGAGTTCGAGGGCCGCGGAGTTCGGCGATCTTCTGCAATTCCAGCGGACCGATTACCGGTTTCTGCAGAACGATCCTCCGGCACGATCGGGCAGATGCTTCGAACAAGTTCTGCTCGGCACCGAGCGTGGTTGCGAGTGTCGTGACGACTTCCTCGCGAATCGCGTCCAACGGCGGATTGGTCACCTGGGCAAAGAGCTGAACGAAGTAGTCGTACAAGAGCTTCGGTCGATCAGAGAGAACAGCAAGCGGCGTGTCGACGCCCATCGATCCCAACGGCTCCGATCCTGACCTTGCCATCGGGACAAGAATGTCCTGCAGGTCCTCGGCCTGGTATCCGTAGAGCAGCTGACGTTGCAACAGCGGAGCCGGATCGCCTCGGGCAGGCGCAGACTCGGGGATGTCCGCGAGATCGACCAACCCCCCGGCGAGCCAGTCCCGGTAGGGAGCTGTGCTCGCAAGTTCCGACTTGATCTCCGCATCGGGAACGATGCGACGGCGAGCAGTGTCGACGAGGAACATGTGCCCCGGTTCGAGGCGCCCCTTTTCCAGCACCTCGGACGTGGGGGCGTCGAACACACCGCTCTCACTGGCCAACACGATACGGCCGTTCTTCATCCGCCACCATCGCCCTGGTCGAAGTCCGTTGCGATCCAACACCGCCCCCACAACGGTGCCGTCGCTGAATGTCACCGACGCCGGACCGTCCCACGGTTCCATCAGGCAACCGTGAAATTGATAAAGGGCCCTTATCTCGTCGGGCATCGAAGAATCGTTTTCCCAGGCACCGGGAACCATCATCGCGATGGCGTGCTGCACACTGCGGCCCCCGAGCGTCAAAAGCTCGAGTACTTCGTCGAACGACGACGAGTCGGATCCGCCCGGGGTGCAGATCGGAAACAGGCGATCTATGTCCCCGTCGAAAAATTCGCTCCGCAACATCGGCTCGCGAGCACGCATCCAATTTCTGTTTCCCACAATCGTATTGATCTCGCCGTTGTGAGCGATGCAGCGATACGGCTGAGCGAGTGGCCACGACGGAAAAGTGTTCGTGGAGTATCGACTGTGCACGACTGCCAAGGCGGTTCGCATTCTGCCATCGCGTAGGTCGGTGAAGTAACCGGGTAACTGCGCCGGGGTGAGCATGCCCTTGTACACGATGGTTCGCGCGGACAGCGAGGGGAAATACACTGCAGTGCCGTCCGAATGAATCCGCTCGACTCGCCTCCTGAGCGCAAGCACTCGTCGGTCCAAGGCAATTCCGCACACACTGTGATCTCTTGACTTGGAGCACATCACAAAACACTGGCTGATGTACGGAGCACACTGCGCGGCAACGGTTCCGACGCAGTCACGGTCGACTGGGACCTCCCTCCACCCGATAATCCGCAGTCCTTCTGCCGCTGCGTACCGGTGTATCCGAACTACCGCGCGCCGACGTGCTTCCTGATCCACCGGGAGAAAGCAGTTTCCGGCCGCGTAGGTGTTCTCACCCATCGAATTGGGTGGTGGAAGCTCGAACGAGGTCACCGCGTCGAAGAATTCCGTCGGCAGCTGAATCAGAATGCCCGCGCCGTCTCCGCTGTTGGATTCGCGCCCGACTGCGCCGCGATGGGAGAGATTGCCCAAGACTGCGAGCGCCTGGTCGACAATGGAATGCATGTGGCGTCCAGAGGTGTCTGCTACCACGGCTACACCACATGAATCGGTTTCCTGATCGGGGTCGTACAGGCCTCGAGGATCAGGTATTCGAGAAAACGGCACTCGGCGACCTCCACACGGACATGCAGCCGACGAGCGCTAGTTTATCAGCCCATAACCGCAGGTCGCGAGAGTAAAACTGTGACCCCCTGATACCGAGGCATCAGGGGTCACAGTTCCGAACGTCGCCTCGATCAGCTACGCAGTGGCCGACCTTGGCCGTCGCGCACGCTACCCGTCAACATCATGATTCCGTCGATGAAGGCCCAGATCCAGATCGCTGGGACTACCACAATTCCCACGACCAGGAACAGAAGAATGTAGCCGAGGAAAATCCCGAGTAACTGGAGCACTCCAATGGTCGTGCTTCCGATGTACAACCGACCGATGCCGCAGATACCGATGAATCCCAGAAGAATCTGCAACAGGCCGGCGGTGGTCTTCGACTTGTCCGAGAACGGTTCACCCGTCAGCGGATCACGGCCGTAAGGCGCGGATGCATCAACCAAACCGTAACCGGGTTGGACGTACCCCGGGGCTTGAGGGTATCCCTGCGGCTGACCGTAACCCGGCTGTGAATATCCGGGCTGGGGGTAGCTCTGCGGCTGACCGTAACTCTGGCTTCCCTGCGGCGGAGCCGCGTAGGGATTCGGAGTCTGATCTGCCGGCGCACCGTAGACGGGACCGTCCGTCGGGGTTTGGGTCGGACTCGAGTAGTCAGGTGCCGGATAGTTTTGAGCGGCGTAGCTTTCCTGCGACGTGTACGGCGCTGTGGGCTGATTCGGTGTGGAATCAGCAGTGGGAAACGCTGTGGTCGATTCGGTTCCGGTCGGCGGCGGGTAGATGGGGTGGTTTCCCCAACCCGGACCGTTTCCGACTCCCGAATACGTATCCCAGCCTGGACCGGTGCCGGTGGTCTCCGTCGACGGCGTCTTTTCCGTGGGCGCCGAGGTCTCCGTCAACGACGCATCCGCAGTGGCGTCGTAGTCGAAGGGCGACCCGAACTGCGGTGGAACTGGCGGCTGCGATCCAGACGAGTCCCCCGACTCGGAAGGTTCCGGATTCTTGTTCAAGTTAGGCAACGTACTTTCCTTCGATTCGACGACGGTACGTAATAGCTTTTGTTATCGGGCCGCGAGAAGGGTTCGACCTTCGCGTGGCCAGTCCCCCACACATCTGTCCTCAGTTCGTGCTCGCGACTCATCCTCGCAATGGCCGGCGAGCACCGTCCCGCGCATTGCCCGAAAGTATCACGATGCCGTCAATGAACGCCCAGATCCAAATTCCGATGGCAAAGGGAATTCCGATGAGGAATGCCGACATGAACAGCGCGAAGAACATGCCGAGCAGTTGGCACAGTCCGATGCCGACACTTCCGATGTAGAGGCGCCCGACTCCACAGATTCCGAAGAAGCCCAGCAAGATCTGCAACAGGCCAGCGGTGGCCTTCGACTTGTCGGAATACGGTTCCCCGGTTACCGGGTGCCGACCGTACGGCGCGTAGGGATCACCGAACCCGTACATCGACGGAGCAGACAGTGACTGCTGATAGCCGTACGGATTGGGCACGCCGTACACCGGCCCCTGATCCTCGGGGAATCCCCCCTGCGAAGAGGGAACTGTCACGGCTTGTCTTTCTTCGACAGCTTCACCGCGTCCGACGACTCATCCGTCGCTGCTGTGGAGGCGCTTGCCTCACTGGAATCGGATTCCGTGGAGTCGGATTGAGGGGAATCAGATTCAGTGGCCTTTGTATCGGCCTTTGTATCGGCTATTGCTGAATCACTCTCGGTACCGGGCGTCGCGGCTCCTGCTTCACCGGCAGATACCGCAGCAACGTAGTTCTTCGACTTCAAATCAGCCGGATCCTCACGACCCTTCTTCGCCAGGAAGAAGTAGGCAAGTGCGGCGAAGAACACGATCCCCGAAGTGAAGGTGTTGACTCGAATGCCGGCGATCTCGTAGGCAAAATCGTCGCGCATCAGCTCGACGACGAACCGGCCCAGGCAGTAGCCCGCGACGTACAAAGCAAACAGGCGTCCATGGCCGATCTTGAATCGGCGGTCGACGAAGACCAGCAGGATCACGATCAGGACGTTCCACACAGCTTCGTAGAGGAACGTCGGGTGAACGACCCGGATGACTTCTCCGTTGGAGACACCTGCCAGTTGATCGAGTTGGCCAGACGAGTTCACACGCTCGAAGATCTCGAGGCCCCACGGCACGGTGGTCTCGCGACCGTACAACTCCTGGTTGAAGTAGTTGCCGATACGGCCGATGGCCTGCGCGAGCAGGATGCCGGGCGCAATCGCGTCACCGAGGGCAGATACGGGAATGCCGCGTCGCCGGCAGCCGATCCACGCACCGATGCCGCCGAGGAAGACAGCTCCCCATATTCCGAGGCCACCCTGCCACACCTTGAGTGCGTCGAGAGGCTGACCGTTCTCGCCGAAATAGGCGGGCCAGTCGGTCAATACGTGGTAAAGCCTGCCACCGATCAGACCGAAAGGAACAGCCCAGATCGCGATGTCGAGAACGGTCCCCTTCTCGCCACCGCGGGCGACCCAACGACGATCTCCCCACACGATCGCGACGATGATGCCGAGGATGATGAAGAGCGCGTAGGCGCGCAGCGCCACCGGTCCGACGTACCAGACGCCTTGGGGCGGGCTGGGGATATAGGCCAGCAGTTCCACAGTTGAGGTCACGACGCCACGGTAGCCGAGCGGACGCCCTCGGCGAGTTCTTCGGTGAGCGAGCGAACTGCACCCAACCCGTTCTCGACCGCGGAGACCAGGGCCGAACCCACGATGACGGCATCGGCGTATGCCGCGATTTCGGCAGCTTGTGCGCCGGAGCGAACTCCCAATCCGACGCCGACGGGGATGTCGGAGTGCGCGCGGATTCGTGCGGTCAGTTCCGGAGCCATGGACGAGACGGCGTCTCGCGCGCCGGTGACACCCATCGTCGAGGCCGCGTAGATGAATCCGCTGCTCGCGTCGAGCGTCATCGCGAGCCGTTCCTCGGTCGAGGATGGAGCGACAAGGAAGATCCGGTCGAGGTGGTGCTCCTCGGATGCTTCCATCCAGGCGCCTGCTTCTTCCGGAATGAGGTTAGGAGTGATGAGTCCGAGCCCACCGGCGGAAGCGAGGTCTCGTGCAAACTTGTCGACGCCGTACTGCAGTACCGGGTTCCAGTAAGTCATCACGACGGCCTTGCCGCCGACCGAACTGATCTGCTCGATCACGGTGAAGATGTCGCGAAGGCGAACGCCGTTGGTGAGTGCGGTTTCGGCTGCGCGCTGGATGGTCGGACCGTCCATGACCGGATCGGAGTACGCGACACCGACTTCGATGATGTCGCAGCCACCGTCGACCATCGCCTTGAACACGTCGATCGACTCGGGAACCGTCGGGTAACCGGCAGGAAGGTATCCGACGAGGGCCGCGCGCTTGTCAGCCTTGCACGCTGCAAAAGTGGGTGCGAGGCGCGATGGTCGTTCGCTCACTTGTCCGAGCCTTCCGTGTTGTCGTTCTGGTCTGCTGCGTTATCCGGAGCGGTTGCCTGATCCGAAGGTCCGTCGAAAAGTCCGAACCAGCTTGCGGCGGTATCCATGTCCTTGTCACCGCGTCCGGAGAGATTGACGACGATGATCGCGCCCTCGCCGAGTTCCTTGCCCAGTCGGAGTGCGCCGGCGACGGCGTGGGCGGATTCGATGGCCGGGATGATGCCTTCGCGGCGCGAGAGCAGCAGAAGCGCATCCATGGCTTCGCTGTCCGTGACGGGTTCGTAGGTAGCGCGCCCGATGTCGCTGAGATAGGCGTGCTCGGGCCCGACACCCGGGTAGTCCAAACCGGCAGAAATCGAGTGCGATTCGATGGTCTGACCGTCTTCGTCCTGGAGCAGGTAGGAGTAGGCGCCCTGGAATGCACCCGGTGTACCACCGGCGAATGTTGCTGCATGCCTACCAGTTTCGACACCGTCACCGGCCGCTTCGTAGCCGACCAGCCGTACCGACAGATCGTCGATGAACGGGTGGAAGATTCCGATCGCATTCGAACCACCTCCGACGCAGGCTGTGACTGCGTCGGGCAGGCGGCCGGTCAGTGCCTGAACCTGGACACGTGTTTCGAGGCCGACCACTCGCTGGAAGTCGCGAACGATGGTGGGGAACGGGTGTGGACCTGCCGCGGTACCGAAGCAGTAATAGGTGTTGTCCGCGTGGGAAACCCAGTCGCGCAAGGCTTCGTTGATCGCGTCCTTGAGCGTGCGCGAACCGGTCTCGACCGAGACGACCTCCGCGCCGAGTAGGCGCATGCGGGCGACGTTCAGTGCTTGACGTTCGGTGTCGACAGCACCCATGTAGATGACGCACTCGAGACCGAGAAGTGCACAGGCGGTGGCCGATGCCACACCGTGCTGGCCTGCTCCGGTCTCGGCGATGATGCGGGTCTTACCCATGCGCTTTGCCAGCAGAACCTGACCGAGAACATTGTTGATCTTGTGAGAACCGGTGTGGTTCAGATCTTCACGCTTGAGAATGATGCGCGCACCACCGGCGAACTCGCTCATTCGCGTTGCCTCGAAAATCGGCGACGGACGTCCGGTGTAATCGCGCTGCAAGCGATCGAGTTCGTTCAAGAACGTGTCGTCCGCGCGAGCCTTTTCGTACTCCGCGGTGACCTCTTCGATGACCGCCATGAGAGCTTCCGGCACATGCCGTCCGCCGTAGACGCCGAAATGGCCTCCGGCATCGGGATCATGTGAGCGCTCGGTGAGTCCCGCGCTGGCGGGCGGCAGATTGCCGCCCTTGAATGCTGCACCTGATACTGCATCGGAGCCTGGTTCCTGAGTACGTGAAGTCACCCCACCAGTCTGCCCCAAGGGTGCCGCTGGTCACCGCCCGGGTGCGTCAAAGCACGCCGGGCCGGTGATGCGCTCTATCGAGACGGTTTCGGGCAGGACGGGTGCGCGCCGGCGTTGACCAGATCTGCGACTGCCTTGCGAGGGTCACCGCTGGTCACGAGGCCTTCACCGACGAGCACCGCGTCGGCACCCGCACCGGCGTACGCCAACAGATCGGCAGTTCCGCGAACACCCGACTCGGCGATCTTGATCGTCTCGGTCGGTAGACCGGGAGCAATGCGACCGAAGGTGTTCTTGTCCACCTCGAGAGTCTTGAGATTGCGGGCGTTCACACCGATCACCTTGGCGCCGGCTTCGAGCGCGCGGTTGGCTTCTTCTTCCGTGTGCACCTCGACGAGGGCAGTCATTCCGAGGGATTCGGTGCGATCGATCAGCGAGGCGAGCGCCTGCTGTTCGAGCGCGGCAACGATCAGCAAGATGACGTCGGCACCATGAGCGCGAGCCTCGTGAATCTGGTAGGGCCCCACGATGAAGTCCTTGCGTAGCACCGGAATGGTGACAGCTTTGCGGACCGCGTCGAGATCGGCGAGCGAGCCGTGAAAACGGCGCTCTTCGGTGAGAACACTGATGATGCGTGCGCCACCGGCTTGGTAGGCCGCGGCAAGCTCTGCGGGATCGGCGATGTCGGCCAACGCACCCTTTGACGGGCTCGCTCGCTTGACCTCGGCGATGACGCCGATGCTCGATTCCAGAAGTGCTGCTGCAGCATCGAGTGCAGGCGGTGCAGCGGCGGCAGCAGCCTTGACTGCAGCGAAGTCGAGTACGGCTTCGCGGGCGGCGACATCAGCGCGCACCCCGTCGAGAATCGAGTCGAGTACGGTCATCGTGGCCCGAATCCTTTCTGGGCAAGAGCCCGATGTGAGATACGTCATCAGGGTGCTCTCAGCCTAGTGGGACGAAATTTTGCTACTCCGTCGGGGTACCCACGCAGGTGAGGCTTCAGTCTTATTCAGTGCGACGAACGCGGTTTCGCACCGTTGTCTCCCCCAGCTCCGTCGTCCCCGTCGGCGACAGTCGGGTCCTCTCCGGCGTCGAGCGCGTCCCACAACATCCGTTGCGTCACAGGCTCGTCCGATGCGGCGGTGTCAGCCTTGCCCAGTTTTGCGGCCGCCTCCCGACGCGTAGCAGGGTTGTCGTACTTCGACGACAACCCGCCTCGCACTGGAGGTTTGCGCATCAGGAGCACTGCCGCACCGAGCGCCGCCACCGCTCCGACCAAGGCCAGCAGGGCAGGCAGTACCGAAACAGTCGTCGAGAGGTCTTCCGGGTGACCGGACAACTCGGCCAACTCCACCGCTCGATCCGCAGAAGCTCCGGAAACCAACAACTGCACCGCCGGAACCGCAACCGCTATTGCGACGAGTGCCACCAACAGTCCGACTACCCGCAGGGCCCAACCTCGCACCGCAAACGAAGCCGCGATCGCCGCCAGCAGCGCAAGCGCGAGTGGAGTCATCGCCGCCGCCCACGTGCTGCCGTCGAGGTCCGTCGTCCGCTCCAGCGTCTTGCCGTCACTCGAAGTCAGATGAACCCACGTCATTCGCGAACTGCCCCACAGAGCAGCCGCCGCCAATGCGAGTAGAAGCGTTCTCGGCACTGCCGTTCCACGCGAAGTACCTGTGGGCCGTCCGGTTGAAGGTTGCTGCGCTGCGGTCGACTCGTTTTCACTCACTGATCGTCACCTCCGATGGTGCGCAGGGTGTGCGCCGACGCGATGGCGCTCAGTACTGCCATCGCCTTGTTGCGGGCCTCGGTGTCCTCGTACACGGGATCCGAGTCGGCCACGACGCCGGCGCCCGCTTGGACGTATCCGACCCCGTCCTTGATCAATGCCGTTCGGATAGCGATCGCGGTGTCGGCGTCGCCGGCGAAGTCGAGGTAGCCGACGATGCCGCCGTAGATACCCCGCCTGGTGGGCTCGAGTTCTTCGATCAACTGCATTGCCCGCACTTTGGGCGCCCCCGACAGGGTTCCAGCGGGAAAGCATGCGGTGACCGCGTCGAGAGCGTGCTTTCCCTCGGCCAGATGACCGGTGACGGTCGAGACGAGATGCATGACATGGCTGTAACGCTCGATATGCCGATAGTCGTGCACCTTCACCGTGCCCGGGCGGCAGACACGACCCAGATCGTTTCGCCCGAGATCGACGAGCATGAGGTGCTCGGAGTTCTCCTTCTCGTCGGCGAGGAGATCCTTCTCGAGCAGAATGTCGTCCTCCTCGGTGGCACCGCGCCATCTGGTTCCCGCGATCGGGTGCGTGGTCGCGACACCCTCGGCGACCGTGACCAGTGCCTCGGGGCTCGAACCGACGATCGAAAACGCGGTCTCACCATCACCGTTCGGCACGTTGAGCAGATACATGTACGGGCTGGGGTTCGACGCACGCAGCATCCGGTACACATCGATCGGCGCTGCAGTGCAATCGATCTCGAATCGCTGCGAGAGGACTACCTGGAATGCCTCGCCCGCTTCGATGTCGCCGATCAGCTTCTTGACGTCGACACCGAAACTTTCGGTGGTGCGCTGACGGCGGTAGTTCGGAGTCGCTTTCGAGAAGGTCGAGACGGTCGATTTCGCCGGCGCCGCGAGAGCGCGAGTCATCGCGTCCAACCTGGCGACGGCGTCGTCGTACGCCGTGTCGACACGCTCGTCGGTACCGTCCCAGTTGACGGCATTGGCGATGAGGGTGATCGCCCCTTCGTGGTGATCGACGGCAGCGATGTCGGCAGCCAGCAGCATGACCATCTCGGGTATCTGCAGGTCGTCGACCGCCGAGTCACCCAATTTCTCGAGTCGCCGAACCGCGTCGTAGCCGAGGAATCCGACCATCCCACCCGTCAGAGGCGGCAGGTCGGGCAGCCGTTCCGAACGAAGTAGTTCAAGGGTGGCGCCGAGCGCATCGATCGGGTCGCCGCCGGCAGGAGCGCCGGCGGGAACATTGCCGTACCAAGCGGCTTCTCCGTCCACGACAGTCAGTGCTGCCGGGCTTCCGACGCCGATGAACGACCACCGCGACCACGAACGACCGTTCTCGGCCGACTCTAGCAGGAAGGTGCCGGGACGATTGCCGGCCAACTTCTCGTATGCCGAGAGCGGAGTTTCGGAGTCCGCCAACACTTTCCGAGTGACCGGAACGACCCGGTGCTCGGCTGCGAGAGCACGGAACTGCTCCCGAGTGGTGGTGGAATCGGACGCGTCACCGACGATTGCGGTGTCGGACGACCGTGCGGACATGGAGGTGGGCTCGCCGTGCATGGCTCCATCATCCCAGGCTCCCCCACGCGGGCGTCGTGCGCGGGTAACCTCGGCCGAATGAAACCAGGCCAACTCGCTCCCGAATTCTCGCTGCCCGACCAGGACGGAACTCCGCGCTCGCTGACGAGCCTGCTCGAGAACGGACCCCTGGTCCTCTTCTTCTACCCGGCAGCCTCGACGCCGGTGTGCACCGCCGAGGCGTGCCACTTCCGTGACCTCGGCGGCGAATTCGCCGCAGTGGGCGCTTCGCGGGCCGGCATCAGTACCGACACGGTCGAAGCGCAGTCCACCTTTGCAACCGCACAGTCGTTCGACTACCCCTTGCTTGCCGACACCGACGGCGCCGTAGCCGAACAGTTCGGCGTCAAGCGCGGGCTTCTGGGCAAGCTGGCTCCCGTCAAACGCTCGACCTTCGTGATCGACACCGACCGCACCGTTCTCAAAGTCATCTCGAGCGAGCTGCGCGCCAACACACACGGCGACCAGGCACTCGAGTTCCTTCGCAATCGGAACTGACTTCCCTGGGCAACCTGATTCTCTGGGCTACCTGAATTTCTAGGCGACCTGAATCGAGCGCTTCGCAAGTCCCATCCAAAATCCGTCGATCACCTGGGTGGGCACCTGTTCCGGATCGGACGACGCACCGAGCGTGACGAACAACGGGGCGAAGTGCTCGATGGTCGGATGCGCGTACGGCATCCCGGGAGCTTGGGCGCGGAAGTCGATCAACGAATCGACGTCACCGGCAGCGAACCTCTCCCCTGCCCACGCATCGAATTCCGCCGACCATCCCGGCGCCTGCGCTTCCGGCGACGGATCGCGCAGGAACGGTAGGCCGTGCGTGGTGAATCCGGATCCCACGATCAGCACACCTTGCTCGCGGAGGGGCCGTAGGCGCTCACCGAGATGGAGCAAACGCTCGGGGTCGAGAGTGGGCAGCGAAATCTGCAGAACCGGGATGTCTGCATCCGGGTACATCACCGTCAACGGCACATAGGCACCGTGATCGAGGCCCCGATTCGGCTGCTGAACCACCCGTTCGTTGTCCGGCATCAATGCGGCAACCTGTGCGGCGAGGTCCGGAGCTCCGGGAGAGTTGTACTTCGCGCGGTAGAACCTCTCGGGAAAACCGCCGAAGTCGTAGATGAGCGGGGTCCCCGTTGTCGTCGATCCTATCGTCAGCGGTGCTGATTCCCAGTGCGCCGATACGACGAGAATTGCCGTCGGTCTCGGAATATCGCCGGCCCACGCCCCCAACTGCTCGACCCACAACGCGCTGTCCACCAGGGGTGGAGCACCGTGGCTGAGATACAGCGCAGGCATTGTCGTGGTGGACATACGGACTCCTCGGGATAGACATTCGTCGCTAAGTTGAAGATTCAACTTAATATAGAACTCAACACTTGCGTACCGCAACTATTCCCCGCAAGATTCTTCTGGACATGCGTCTGAGACGCTGTACACCAGCACGCTCTGTGCAAGAAGAATGCTCGACCCGAAGGAGAAGTCACCGATGAGTGAACCGACCGCGCAAACCGACGCGCAGTCTCAGACGAAGTGGCTCACAGCCGAGCAGCAGGAAGCCTGGCTTACACTGATCGCTCTCGTGACTCGGTTGCCGGCCGCACTCGACACTCAACTGCAACGAGATTCGGCACTCACACACTTCGAGTACTTCGTACTGGCCGCACTCTCGGACGCCCCCGACCACAAACTCCAGTTGTCGGTACTGGCGCAGCGCGCGAACGCGTCCCTGTCCCGTCTCTCTCACGTCATCACGAAAATGGAGAAGGCCGGCTGGGTGAAACGGGAAGTCATCCGGGGAAGCCGTGGATCCAACGCGGTACTCACCGAAGAAGGCATGGCAAAGGTTGTCGCTGCCGCGCCACCGCACGTCGCGTCTGTCCAAGGCCTGCTCTTCGAGGGCCTCGATGATCGCCAAGTTGCCCAGCTTTCGTCCCTGGGTACGGCAATGCTCACCCAACTGGACAAGGGAATCGCCGCCGGACTCGGCAAGGCCTGACCGGGCGTCCCGAAACGGGCGACTGCTGCCTACGACGGCGGCTTCGTCAGGTCCAGCGCAGCCAGGTGACTGAACAGCATGCTCGCACCGATCGGGTTTCCACCGCCCGGATACACCGTCCCGCTGGCCGCTGCCATCGTGTTTCCGGCCGCATACAACCCCGCGATAGCCGTCCCGTCAGCCTTCAGCACGCGCCCGGTCGCGTCGGTACGTAGACCACCTTTCGTCCCAAGATCGGAGATACCGAAAGCAGCGGCGTGGAACGGTCCCTGATCTATCGGGACGATTGGCGACGCGCCATCCGAGAAGGCTCGGTCGTACGCAGTATCTCCTCGACCGAAGTCCGTGTCGACGCCAGTTGCCGCCAATGCGTTGAACCGCTTCACGGCTTCCACCAGATTCTCCGCGGGAACATTGATCTGGGAGGCAAGGTCTTCGAGTGTCTCGGCACTCTTCCACAATCCGGCATCCACGTACTGCTCCGACGGAGCCAACGGGACGTTGGGTGCCTTCACCGGTGGCACTGAACCTTCCCGGCTATCGTAAATCATCCAATACGGCGTGGTCACTTTCCCAGCCCGCATGTGTTCGATGACGGCGCGGCCCAAGCGGTCGTACGGCGCAGATTCGTTGACGAACCGACAACCGTTGTCGTCCACGAAAATTCCGCCCGTGAACCACAGCGCAAACGCGGAGCGCCCATCTGGATGGGTGAGTCCAGGCGACCACCAAGCTTCGCCCATCAGGTCGGTGTCGGCACCCGCGGCGACCGCCGCCTGGTGCGCCTTCCCGAGGTTGCCGGGGCAGCCCATCGTGTCGAGAGCGGATCCGGGAACACCGAATTCGGCACGCATGGTCTCGTTCTGCTCGAATCCGCCGGCGGCGAGGATCACTCCTCTGCGTGCCCGGATGGTTCGACGCCTTCCATTTCGGTCGACGACGGCTCCGACCACCACTCCGTCCTCGACAACCAGCTCCTCGAGTGTGGTCTTCAGGTGCATGGTGGCGTTCGGGAGTTCCGCAAGCGCCAACAGGAATCGTCCGATCAACGACTGTCCACCGACGAGGTACTTCGGCAACTCCTCCCCCAGCCGTTCCGTCGCCAACGGCGAACGAAGCGAATCACGAAGCGCACTTAGCTTGTTCGCGTTCATCGGCTTGGGAACAATGTGCCGTCCGCTCGCTCGAGCCTTGGGCTCTTCACCGAAGTAGTCAGGCCACGGCAGTATCTGAAATTCGAAGTTCGAGTCCTCTTCGAGGTAGTCGATCAACCCGGCGCCACCTCGAACGTAGGCTTCCTGAACGTCGGCGGGCGTACGATCACCCACCACTGATCGGTAGTACTCCAGTGCATCCTCGATGGTGTCGTCGTCGCCACCGCGGCGGAGAACAGCGTTGCACGGGAACCACATTCCGCCGCCGCCGGAGTACGCCGTTGTTCCGCCGTACTTGTCGGTTGCTTCGATCGCAATGACGTCGAGGCCTTCGCGGGCCGCCGTGTACGCGCCGGTGAGTCCACCGCCTGATCCCACAGCAAGTACGTCGCACGTCTCGTCCCACTTCGTCATCGTCAGCCTCTCCGATTCTGGGCACAATTTCCGAACATGTTCTAGAAATCGTTCTAACACATGGACTTAGCGATTGCGGGGGTTCGAAATTCTCTCCCACCGAGCGGGAGCGAGACGTGACACCGAGCGGGAGCGAGACGTGACACCGAGCGGGAGCGAGAACAGGCGGAGATAGCGCACACTTTGCTCGCGTGGGTCTGATCCCGTAGTGTCTGGACACATGTCTGGTAAGACCAAGTTCGAGTCCACTCGCCGCCGACTGACCCAGCAGCAAGCCGAAACCGTCGATCGATTGACCGCGGCAGCGATCACGGTCCTGCGCGACAAAGGGTTTGCCGATCTGACCGTGCGGATGGTGGCAGCGGAAGCCGGTGTCGCCGCGGCCACGGCATACACCTATTTCTCGTCCAAGAGTCACCTTGTGGCAGAACTGTTCTGGCGCCGCCTCGACGCGGTACCCCACGAGCCCTCCCCCGAGGCGGAACGGGAAGCGCAGGTCTGCTCGGTTCTACGCAGCGTCGCACTGCTCGTCTCCGACGAACCGGAGCTGGCGGCGGCAGTGACCACGGCGATGATGGGCAACGATCCCGACGTCGAACACCTTCGGGGACGTATCGGCAAGAACATCCGCGAGCGGCTCATCGAGGCACTGGGTCCGTCGTACGATCCCGACGTGCTCGAAGCACTCGAAATCTCCTGGTCCGGAGCGCTTGTCCGAGCAGGCATGGGGTATGAGTCGTATTCGCAGATCGCAGATCGTCTCGAAGTCACTGCCAGGCTGATCATGGCGGGTCGCGACAACCTTCACTAGACGGGGGTCATGGCACTCACCAGCCATGTTCCGTCGACTCGGTCGAGTGTCACCTCGACTCGGCTCGACGTCGACGCAGGTGCCGGTTGCGCGGTACTCGTCGTGATCTGATCGACGAACACGAGCACTTCCGCGCGATCCGCAGCAACGGAGAGCACACCGACATCGACGACCCGGGCTTTAGTACTGATTCCCTGCTCCTTCGACTGTGGGGCAACCTTTTTTGATCCGAATTCGGTGAAACTGTCCTGGAACGATCCGACGGCGCCTTCGACCGCTCGTGCGAGATCCTCGTCGACGGTATCGCTGTTGTAGCTCAGGAGCTTCTCGACGAGCGTCGGCGCCACACCGATCACCTCGACACGTGCGGTTTCAGCGTCCCCCGAACGGTGGTGACTCCAGATCGCTGTGCTACCGACTCCCATAAAGACCAGCGCTGCAAGCGCCATGACCATGCGCTTCACGGCACGAACTCCACACTCGACATCAGTACCCGCCCGTCGACCTCCTCGACACCGACGCGCAGACGGTAGGTACGCTCCGAAGACTCTCCCGCTGAATTGCCGACCTGGGCGGATGCCGCGATCAGCACCACCCCCGAGTTACCGGATTCCGATGCCAAGGCTGCGGTGTCGACACGCCCGTCTGATTCGACGGCAAATTCACGGATGGACGCGACGAACGCAGATTCGCCGGTCTTCAGTTCGTCGGCAAAGGTTCCCGTACTCAGCGACTGCAGCGTCTCGAGATCCTCGTCGACTGTGGCGGAGTGAACGTCGATCAGAGCGAGGACTCCTGCGACCGCACCGTCGACGAGCTCTTGACGCTGGGTCTCTCGCGCCCGGTCGGATCGAACTGCCAGACAACCGAAGACGACAACGACGCTCAGAGCCGCGAGTGCGATCCATGCCAGGGCAGTGAGAACACCGTATTTCCCTCGGACCGGTTCCAGCACCCCGCCCCTCAGCGATTCGTCGGCGTCAGCAACTGTTGCCACGGCTCACCCTCCCCCGAATCGGAAGCAGCAGGAGCCAATTCCGTGTGTTGATAGTCGACTCCGTCTGGCCCCGTGTACAACTCGCCGGGACCATTGGTTCCCGAGGGGACGTACGGATATGGGCTCCGACAGATCTCCGGGCTCGGTGCTCGTTTGCCCGGTACCTCCATACAGGGAATGTTCCGGGATCCACGAACTGCGAAGACCGAGTTCTGCGGAACTTTGCAGTACAAGTCCGCCGGGGTGTCCGGGACGCTCATCTGGGTCGGGTCTCGTCGCTGATCGGCCGGAAGGTAGCCGGTCGAGCAGGCCGCAGGGTCCTGCGCCTGGAGGTGGAAGTTGACGTTCGCGGCGCCGTCCACCTGCCCGCGTTGGACAACGGTTTCCTGAGCGGCGACCAGTGGCGGCAGGATGACCAGTACCTGCTCCAACCCCGCGTTGTAGGTCAGGGCCACCTGAGCGGTGCTGGTGAAATTGGCAAGCAACACCGGCAAAGTGGGTTTCAGGCCTTGAAACAGCCAGTCGGCCTCGGTCGCAAGGCCCGGTCCGGTTTCGAGGATATTGCGCACGGAGCCGTCGGCGACCTCCAACTGCCCACTGAGCTGAGCGACACTGGACGCCCACTGGCGGATCTGGTCGCCCGTCACCACCTGGGTCTGAAGGAGCGGATCCAACTGCTGTACGAGCGTCGTGGCCGGGGTTGTGGCGGCAGACATCTGATCGACGAACGAGGTGGTCGAATCCAGCAAACGTGCCAGGTCCTCTCCCCTGCCACCGAACGCTGCCGTGGACTCGTCGATCACCGATCGCAACTTGTCCTGCGGTACGGATGCGAGCATCGCCTGTGCCTGATCGAGGACCGGTCCGATCTCGGTCGGGATCGTGACAGCCCCAGGGCCGATCACGTCTCCGTCGGCCAGAAAGGGTCCGTCAGCGGTACTCGGTTGCATGTCGACGTATTGCTCGCCGATTGCCGACACACTTCGCACCGCTACCGTCAGCTCGCGGGAGGGAACGGGAACCGCACTCTCCAAGGATAATTCGGCTCGCACAACTCCCGGAAAGAGACGCACCGACCTGACCTGACCTATGGTGTCGCCGCGATACGTCACGTTCGCGTTCCGATAGAGGCCACCGGCGTCGGGCAGCTCGACAGTCACCGTATAACGCCCGATTCCGAGCATCGTCGGAACTCTCAGATACGAGATCGCCGCCGCGCTCATGCCTATCACTGCGAGGATCGCGAAGATCGTCAATTGCCTGCGCACCAACTTCGTGAGAATCATCGCCCACCGCCCTGGGCGGTCCGCCCTGTTCCAAGTGGGCCGGCCTGCCCTGTTCCAAGTGGAGCGGTCAAGGGATCGACCAGTATTCCGTTCTCCACCGGAGTTTGCGGCGCCCCGAACGGAGTGCCGAAGCCGAGCCCCGACCGGAGACGATTACTCGTGAGGTCGATCAGCGCCCACAGATTGGTGTAATCGCCGCGCATTCCGTCGTCGATGGTCGTCTGAGGGAAGGGAAAGGTACTCAGGTTGCCCAAATTGTTGATCAGGTCCGGCCCCGTTTCGACCACCTTCTGCAGCGTCGATTCCAAGGAGCTCAAATTGGCTTTCAGATCGTCGCGGGTCCGATCGACCAGATCGGTCCCGACGTCCCCGAACCTACCGACCGCATCGAGCGCGGTGGTCAGGCTCACGCGCTGGGCGCTCAGTTCCGCCAAGGCAGGATCGAGCGTCTCCAATGCCTGACCGAGAACATCTCTCTGGGCCGTGATTTCACCGGCGAAGACGTCGAGATTCTCCATGGTAGTGACCATCGCATCACGTTGGCGGTCGAGTGTTTCGGTCACGGTATCCATCTGACTCAGCAGGTCGCGAGCCGCATCGGTCCGTCCGCCGAGCGCCGTGTTCAGCTCCGTGGTGATGCTGTGAATCTGAGCGAGCCCACCGCCGTTGAGGACCAATGACAGTGCTGTCAACGCCTCCTCGGTGGTGGGATAGACGCCGGCCGACGTGAGGGGGATCACCGATCCCTCCGACAACCGCCCTTCCGGCGCAACATCGGTAGGCGGCGCAAGCGCAACGTGTTTGGACCCGAGCAGGCTGGTTTGGCCGATCTTGGCCGTCGCATTGGCGGGCAGGGACACCGAACCGTCGAGCGCGACCGTCACCCGTGCGTGCCAGTTGTCGGTTTCGATCGCACTGATACTTCCGACCGTCACGTCGTTGACCATGACCGGAGAGTTGGGACTTATCGACGTGACGTCCGGCATCTCGATCACGACTGCGAAACTCCCCTCACCGCGCCCAGCCGCGCCTGGCAGCGAAACCGAATTCAGCCCGCTCCATTGGCAACCCGTCAGAACCAGCACGGTGCTCGCCCCCAGACACACTGTCACCCACCTCCGGGTAGTCATCGGGGTTCCATCGACGGCATGAGCAGTCCGGCCAGGTCAGGCGCCGGGGGCATGGTCGGAAAGCCCAACGCAACAGTCGGTTTCAGATCAGGCTCGCTGTACACCAACTGATCCGGTAACGCGCCGAGCGCCCTGGTCGGATTGAGGCTCAGATCCGGGTAGTTCGCCTTGATCGTGTTGAGCAACGGGCCGAGGTATTCGATGCACAAATCCGCACCCTTCTTCGAGGTGTCGTTGGACAGACCGGCGATTCCGCCGCAGATCAAGTCGATCGGATTACCCACGTTCTGAAATGCAGGCACACCCACCATTGCTCCTTGCGCCGGCCGGTAGACGTTGTAGTAGTTCGACAACGCCGTCGGAGCCAGATGCAGCACCTTCTCCAGGCCCGCACGCTTGTCGACCAGCACCTGCGACACGTCGGCCAACTTCGCGACCTGCTCCGTCAGTCCAACTCGGTTCTGTTCGACAAATCGCCGCACGTCGCCGACGGCGGCGTCCAGATCGGCAAGAGCAGGCGCCAATTGCGTCCGGCTCTCGGCGAGCACGCTCGTGACATTCGCCAGCCGACCTTGGAACTGGACGATCTGTTCATCGCTTGCCGCGAGTGCGGTGGTGAAAGTCTGCAGACCGCGGATCGTGCCGAACAGGTCGGCGCCGCCTTCGTCGAGCGTGCTCATCGCCTCCGAGAGTTCGGTCACCGAGCGTCCCAGAGCTTCACCATTGCCCGCGAGTGCAGATCCGGCACCGTCCAGGAAGTTGGCGGCAGGCCCCCGATCGTCTCCGCTCGGGCCCAATGCATCCGCGGCCCGGCCCAACTGTTCCTTGATCTGGTCCCATTCCACCGGGACGGCCGTGCGGTCGAGCCCGATCTCCGCACCGTCGGACAGCGCGTCGCCGCCGTCCGTCACCGCCGGCGTCAACTGCACGAAGCGAGCCGAGACCAGAGACTGCGCAACAATCACCGCCTTTGCGTCTCGGGCCACCGGAACCTCGCGAGCCAGTGTCAGTTCGACGCGCATCCGGTCTCCTTGCGGGGTGATACCGGTGACGTGACCGACGTCGACTCCCACGACACGAACGTCGTCACCGACGTACAGTCCGGTCGTCGAGGTGAAGTACGCCGTCACGTTGTAGTAGCGCACGTGTTGCAGCACAATGTATCCCGATACGACGATGATCGCGACGCCGATGATCCCTGCGCCGACGGCGGCGATTCGGCGCCACTTCGACGGCAGACGAACGTGTGCTGCACCCATCACTTGACCTCCGGAATCGGTAGCGGCGCAGGCGGAAGCCCGAACATTGCGTTGATCAAGGGTTGGGTGTATTGAGCCGGTACCAGGTTCTGGACGTACGCGTAGTAGAAGGGCCCACTGGCCACGGTGTCACCGAGCGTGCCCACGTACGTGCCGAGACCGTCGATTCCTTGGGAGAGGTTGTCCTTGTTCTTCTGCAGAATGCCGACAACCGTGTCGAGTTTGCCGAGGACCGGTTGCAATTGCGCCTCGTTGTCGTGAACGAGTCCGCTCAGCTGGGTCGACAACGCCGAGATGTTCGTGATCACTTCCCCCAGCGCAGCCTGTCGCCGATCCAGTTCACCCAACAGTGCGTTGCCGTCGACGAGTAGTGCGTTGACCTGTGGTCCACGTTCGGCCAGCGTCGCGGCGACGTCGTTTGCATCGGACAGCAAGCCGCGCAACATCTCGTCCCGTCGATTTACGCTGTCGGAGATCCGCTCGACACCGTCGAGTGCCGGCCGCAGATTCGGCGCACTGCCGGACATCACCTGCCCCACCGCGTCGAGCGATTCGGAGAGCTGGTCGAGATCGATGTCCTCCACCGTCGTGGTGAGATCGCCGAGTACGTCGGGCAGCGAATACGCCGATCTCGTTCGCTCGACCGGGATCTCGCCGCCGACCGCGATCCTTCCCGCACCGTCCAGATCGAGTGACACCGCCCGCTTGCCCAGGAGGGACATCGTGGTGATCGCCGCAGACGTGTTTTCCCCCAGACCGATCGACCCGTCCAGCGTGAAGTCCACGCGCGCGAGTCCGATCTCGACCTCGATCCGGTCCACCGTCCCGATCTTCACGCCTGCGGCATTGACCTCGTCCCCCTGAGCCAGGCCGCCGGCGTCGGCGAACACCGCACTGTATCCGACGCCTGATTTCAAGAACTGGAGGTTCTGATACTGCAACGACGCCAGTACGACCGCTGCCGTGACGACCAATCCCACGACGCCCACTCGTACTGCCTGGTTCTGTGCCATCTCTCTCATCGGGGCGCACACCTTCCGGTCGTCTGGTCCACCAAATCGACGGTGAGCGGTGTGCCGTCTGCCCCGTCGACTTTCAGCGCGATACCGCAGAGGTAGAAATTGAAGAACGATCCGTACGAGCCCACTCGGATCAACTGCCTGTAGTTCGACGGCATCGATGCGAGAATCCGATCGAGCTCACTCTGCTGGTCGATCAGCGGAGTCAGGCTTGCATCCAGTTTCGACAGGTTCCCGGCGATGTCCGGGCGGACACCGGCAAGAAGATCGGCGAAGGTACCTGATGCGGTGTTCACGCTGTCGACGGCGCTCCCGATCATCTCCCGATCCGCCGCGAGTCCACTGACCAGCTGCTGTAGGTGATCGAGAGTGCCGCTGAACTGACCACCGCGGCTGCGCAATTCACTGAGCACGCCGTCGAGGTTGTCGATGACCTGGCCGATCAGTTGGTCACGATCGGCGAGTGTGTTGGTGATCGAGCCGGTGTGCGCCAGCACCGAAGCCACAGTTCCGGACTGTCCTTGGAACACGTCGAGCAAGGACATCGACAACGCGTTGACCTGCTCCGGGTCCAGCGCTTGGAACAGCGGTCTGAAGCCGCCGAGTAGCGCATCGAGGTCGAGTGCCGGCGCGGTGCGATCGACGGGGATGCTCTGGCCCTCGGGTTGCGGTTTCGCGATTCCCGGGTCGTCGAGCAGTTCGAGGTACCGATTGCCCACCAGATCCTGATATCGAACAGCTGCCCTGGTCGACGTGGTCACGCTGTCACCCGAATCCACGCTGAAGCTCACGTGGGCACGATGATTCCCACCGAATTCGACCGAGCTGACGGCGCCGACCGGCACACCGGCGATGCGTACCTTGTCGCCCGTTCTGAGCCCGGAGGCGTTGACGAACTCCGCCGAGTACGACTTGGCGTCGCCGCCCCGCATCTGGCCGAACACGAGGATCAGCCCGGCGTTGACGAGGATCATAACCAGGACGAAGAGCCCGAACTTGACGGTGTACCCACGAACTTTCATCGGATCTCCGTCCCGAACAGATAGCTCATCAGGTCCGGGACCGTGTTCATCGGCTGCCCACCATTCGGTTGACGTTCGGGCGCAAAAGGATTCACCCCGGTGTCGGTCACCAGGTACGGCGCGTTGACGTTCGGATCACGCAATGGAAGACCCATACACTGCGGGCCACCGGTGGCCGCCACCTTGGGAAGGTCGTCGGGATAGCGGTACGGTTCGGTTCCGGCAATCAGACCGATCGCCATCTTGATGCCCGGTTGACCGTTGTAGGCGCCGTCGCCGATCCGCTTGCTCTCCTGCAGGCCGTGGAACATACAGGGAATCACCGGGGAGTATTCCTCGAGCAGAGCGGTCGTCGGACGTAGCAGGGAAAGGACGGTGCCGACGCCGTCGGCGTTGGCTCCCAGAACGTCCTCTCCGGTGCGGGCCAGCCCGATCACATTGAGCAGGAGTAGGTCGAGATTCTCCTGCTCTTGGAGAACAGTGGTACCCGTGGTCGTGAGCGAATCGAGGGTGTCCAAGAGGTCGAGAACAGCGTCGCGGTAGGTCTGTGTGACGGTCGGCAGGTCGGTCAGCACGTGATCGAGCGCCTCACGTGCAGTGTTGAATTCGGCCAATGACGTATCAGCTTGTTCGAGTGCGACACCGAGGCGCTCGCCGCGTCCTTGTAGGGCGGTCGAGAGTGCGCCCAATGTCGAATCGAGCTTGCCCGGATCCACCGTCCGGAGCACGGTGGTCAGTTTCTCGAAGACGGTGTTCAACTCGACGGTCACCCGCGAAGCGTCGATCGTCGCCCCGGAGGCAAGGCTCGTGCTCGCGGGCCGCTCCGGCGAGGACAGACTGACGAACTTCGCACCGAAGGCTGTATTCGACGTGATCGCCACATCTACGTTGGCCGGAATCGACTCGAGCGCTTCGGGATCGATCCACAACGACAGTCGTGCAGTGGCGTCGTCGCTCGGCGTGATGGACTCCACCGAACCGACAGTCACACCGGCCATCTTCACCCGCGCGCCGGGATCCATCACGAGTCCCGCGCGCTCCGCAATCACCGTGATCGGAACGCGGGGGACAAACGTCTGGTTGAAAGACGCGATCGACAGGGCGATGACCCCGATGATCGCCGTGGCCAAGCCGAGCGCAGCCAACTTGTAGCCGTATCTCTGCACGCAGTCCCCCTAACCGGACAGATTGAAGTTGCCGGAACCGCCGTAGAGTGCGAGTGAGACGAGCAGGGTCACCGCAACGACGCAGATAAGCGAGAGCCGAACCCCGCGGCCCACCGCGGTTCCCACGCCCGACGGACCGCCGGACGCGTTGTATCCGTAGTACGTGTGGATCAACATCACCAGCAGTGCCATCACGAGCACCTGAACGAACGACCATGCGACGTCCACGGGATCGAGGAACGTCGTGAAGTAGTGGTCGTAGAGGCCGGACGACTGACCGAACAGGACGACCGTGGTGAACCTTCCGGCCAGAAAAGATCCTACGAGTGCTAGGGAGTACAACGGCAGAATCGCCAGCATCCCCGCAGTGACGCGTGTGCTGACGACGTATGGCACCGAACTGATCGCCATCGATTCGAGGGCGTCGATCTCCTCGCTGATGCGCATGGCACCGATCTGTGCGGTCGAACCTGCGCCGATCGTGGCGGACAAACCGATTCCCGCGATGACCGGCGCGGCGATACGCACGTTGATGAATGCCGAGAAGAAACCGGTCAGCGCCTCGACTCCGATGTTGCCCAACGAGCTGAAACCCTGAATCGCTATGGTGCCGCCCGAGGCGAGAGTCAAGAATCCCACGACTGCAACGGTACCGCCGATCACCGCCAAAGCGCCTGTGCCCATGCTGATCTCGGCGACAAGACGCAATACTTCTTTCGGGTGCTTGCGAATGGCCCACGGGATGTGAGCGATGGCGCGCGCGAAGAAGACAGCTTGTCGCCCGATGTCGTCGATCGAGCGCGACGTCCGGGCCACCCGCGCACGCGTGCGTCCGAACTTGCCGATTTGTGCGAGCGATTCCGACAAGGTCACCTCGATCATCCCGCCGTCAATCGGATGCCGACCGCGGTGACGATGGTGTTGACCACGAACAACGCCATGAACGCATAGACCACCGTTTCGTTCACGGCCTCCCCCACGCCTTTCGGCCCACCCCGTACCGACAGTCCGCGATAACAGGCCACCATTCCCGCGAGCATCCCGAACAATGCGGCTTTGACCATCGACAACGCCACCTCGGGCAGACCTGTCAGCAACGTGATTCCCTCGACGAACGCGCCGGGGTTGACGCCCTGGAGAAACACCGAGAAGGCGTAGCCCCCGGCAATACCGATGACGCAGACAAGTCCGTTGAGCAGCAAAGCCACCACGGTCGACGCGACCACCCGCGGAATCACCAGCCGATTGATCGGATCGATCCCGAGCACCTCCATGGCGTCGATCTCTTCGCGAATCGTTCTCGATCCCAGATCGGCGGCGATGGCTGTCGCGCCGGCACCTGCCACGATCAGCACCGTCACCACCGGACCGACCTGGGTCACGGCGCCGAGCGCAGCCCCGGCGCCGCTGAGGTCGGCGGCGCCGATCTCGCGGAGCAGGATGTTGAGCGTGAAACTCACCAGAACCGTGAACGGCACGGCAACCAACACCGTCGGCACGATCGACACCCTGGCGATCATCCAGCTCTGCTCGAGAAACTCCTGCACCTGAAAGCGGTTGCGGAACAAGCCCACTGCAACATCGGCGCCCATCCCGTAGAACTGGCCGAGTTCGCGCATCGGGCCGGCAAGTGAAACTTTTCCGCTGTACATGTCAATGCCTCGAAGGACACGACGTGGAGTTGCCGTAGTCGACCTTGAATTCCTTGATTCCGTTGAGCCATCCGGACGACAGTCGGCTCGGATCACCGAGTTGGCTGATATCGGGCATGTGATCGGCGATCTTGCCGAAGATCAGGTCGACTTCCATTCTGGCCAGGTTGGCACCGACGCAGTAGTGGGGTCCGGTCCCCCCGAATGCGAGGTGCGGGTTCGGATCTCGGGTGATGTCGAAGACGTCGGGGTTCTCGAACACGGTTTCGTCGAAGTTCGCCGAGCCGTAGAGCAGTACGACGCGCTGCCCCTTCGCAATCGAAGTGCCGGAGATCTGTGTGTCCACCACTGCTGTCCGCTGCATCGACGTGAGCGGCGAAGCCCAGCGGATGATCTCGTCCGCAGCGGTGCGCGGACGTTCACGCTTGTACAGCTCCCACTGATCCGGATGTTCGAGAAACGCCATCATGCCGAGCGTCGTGGCGTTGCGCGTCGTCTCGTTGCCGGCGACAGCCAACATGATGACAAAGAAACCGAACTGTTCCGGGGTGAGTTTCTGCCCGTCGATGTCGGCATGCACCAAACGCGAGATGATGTCGTCGAGCGGTTCCTCCCGTCTCGCCTCGGCCAGTTGATAGGCGTAGCCCAATATCTGCGCCGACGCCATCCGGGACTCGCCGGCGAGTGCCTCGTCGTCGTAGCCCGTCATCTGATTCGACCATTCGTAGAGCTGATGACGCCCGTCCTGCGGTACACCGATCAGCTCCGAGATCGCTTGCATGGGTAGCTCACTGGCGACCTGGCTGACAAAATCACCGCTGCCTTCCGCTACGGCGGCCGACGTGATGGCCTCCGCGCGCGCTTCGAGGCCGGCTCGCATCGCTTCCACCGACCGCGGAGTGAACAAGCGCGCCACCAACTTGCGCAACTGCGTGTGCTCGGGGGCGTCCTTGTTGATCAGGACGTGTTTGGTTGCCTCCAACTCCTCAGCGGAGATGTTGTCCTCGTGGCGCGGAATACAGCCGTTGACGTTGCTGGAGAACTCCTCGCTGCGCAACGAGACGTCACGAACGTCTGCGTGACGAGAGACCACCCAACAACCACCGTCGTGGAATCCGCCGGTGCCCGGTTCCTGCGCGTTCCACCAGACCGGAGCGCACCGTCGTAGTTCGGCGAACTCGGCAAGCGGGACGCGCTCGCCGTACAGCTGGGGGTCGGTCACGTCGAACCCGTCGGGAAGGTCGATCTCAGGCATTGCAGATGCTCCTTTACGGATTGGGCCGGGTGCGGCGTGCGAGCGCTAGTCGATCCGATGGGCAGGGTCTCGGCTGTGCGAGTACTCCTTTGCCCACAGGTAGTCCGGTTTACCGCTCGGCGCTCGAACAACGTCGTCGGCGATCCAGAAGGAACGCGGAATCTTGTAGCCGGCGAGGTGACTGCGGGCGTGCTTCTCGATGGATTCGAAATCCGGTTCCACACCGTCGCGGATGCGAAGCACAGCAGCCACCCGATTGCCCCACCGCTCGTCAGAAACACCGATCACTGTCGCGTCGTAGATGTCGGGATGGGCTTTCACCACTGCTTCGACTTCTTCCACGAAGACCTTCTCGCCGCCGGTGTTGACCACCATGTTTCCCCGTCCGAGGAGGGTGACCGAGCCGTCGTCCTCGATCCGCGCCCGGTCTCCGGTCACCACTGCCCGTGCGCCGTTCACCTCGCGGAATATCTCCGCCGACTTCACCGGATCCTTGTAGTAGCCGAGTGGGACGTTACCGAGTTTCGCCAGCCATCCTTCGGCGCCCGAGCCCGGCTCCAACACTCGGTTGTCGTCGTCGACGACGACAGTGAATCTGTTGGCTCCCACTTTGGGGCCACCGCGCTGCTCGAGACCTTTGGTTGCGAATCCGATTCCGCCGAAGCCTGTTTCCGAGGAACCGACTGAATCGGAGATCATCAGATTCGGAAATACGTCGAAGAACGCGTCTTTGACCGAACCGGAGAAGAGAGCAGCGCCGGACGCGAGTACAGCCAGGCTCGACGCATCAGATTGCAATTCGCGATGGGCTTCGACCAGTGGACGACCCATGGCGTCACCGGTGATGACCATGACCTGCGGCCGATATTCGGCGACGACCTGCCAGACGTGTGCGGCATCGAATTTGGGTTCGAAGATGACGGTGTTGCCCGAGAACAGCGCATTGAACGTCGGCATCAACGCGGACGTGTGGATAAGCGGTGGAAGCATGCACCACCGCATCGGTTCGGCTGCCGCGGCGCCACCGCGCGACTGTTGGTACTCGTCGGCGATCGGCTCTCCCGAATAGAAGTCGTAGCCGCCGGCCAACACCCGCCAGATGTCTTCCTGACGCCAGACGACGCCTTTCGGTCGTCCGGTGGTTCCGCCCGTGTAAAGAACGTAGACGTCGTCGCCGGAACGCTCCGGAAATGCGTGTTCACCTGTACGAAGCGGGGATTGGTCACCGAGGGCATCGTCGTACCCCACTGCCCTCGGAACCGACGGTTCATTCCCGAGAGCGAGTTCGTCGGGCACCTCGATGACGTGCTTCACCCACGCTGTGGACACCAAGGCGTCAGCGACCCGTTCGGCGAAACCACGATGGAAAACCAACGCCTCGAGATCCGCGTTCTCGTACAGATAGACCAATTCGTCGCTCGTGTAGCGGTAGTTCACCGTAATAGGAACCCCGCGGATCTTGAAGGCCGCGAGGACTGCGACCATCGCCTCGATCGAGTTGTGAAGGTGAATGCCGATGTGCGAACCGACACCCAACCCGACGGACTGGAAGTAGTGCGCCAATTGGTTCGCCCGCTCGTCGAGCTCACGGTAAGTCACCTCCTCACCGGAAACGATCAGCGCCAGGCGATCGGGCATCGCGTCGACAGAATGCTCGAACAGGTCTGCGAACGTGTAAGCCATTGGATGAGTCCTTCGGGTTCGGTCACTCAGACGACGAAGAGAGGCAAGGGAATTCCGCGATCTTCGAAGACGAAGGCCGCACCGGTACTGACCTTCGTAATGGCTACTTCGACGCATTCCGGAGCCGGAGCTTCGGTGATGTCCACGGCCAGAGAGAGTCCCGCGGCATCTTCGGCCACCACTCTCACGGTGAAGTGCGGATTCACTCCGCGAACCAACGCCTGGAGGGCATCGAGATGCCCACTGTCCAACAAGGTCGGCCAACCGCCGTCGCGGTCGACAAGACCTTCTCTCGAGATCCACAGCTCCAGAGCATCGCCGTCGCGCCGAATCTCACTCTCCACGTACTGCTTCGGACTCAGCAAGGGGTGCACGGACAGGACCAACGCCAGCGATTCCAGAGTCGAAGGAAGGCCGAGCGCATCTCTGATGCGCTGTGCGGCCACTCCTGCGATTCCCGTGAGTTGCTTCCGAGTGATGTCGCGCGCCTTGTCCTCATCGACACGACGGCGAACCGCGGCCAGAAAACCCAACGCCAACAAGTGATGCTGCACGCAGATCTCCTCTGCGATACGAACCAAGGCCGAACGTGAGAAGTCGGAGAACCTCAGGTCAGACAACAACGGCCCCGAATAGTCCGAACTACCGTCCCCTCCGTGATCGATCGGACTCAGCTCGACCGTCACCGCTTCAGTGCGTCCGATCTGCTCGGTGTGTGCAGTCATCACGGGAGGAGTGTGTGACGGGTCGATGACAACGGTCCAGGCGCAGTGCGGATGTCGGTCCGCGGGTCTGCGCGGTGGTCGGTGAATCGGGCGGATCTGGGCGTGCGGGTTGGTCGCGATGGCAGTCGCATCAAAAGTCGGGTCCTCGATGTCGTGGCACATCGAAGTGACGAACTCGTCACCCAACGGCTCGACGTCCATGAGCGCTCCGCAATGATCAAGCCAGAATTCACCATGCAGCGGATCGTCGACCCGGTATCGAAAATCCATGAACTGTGGCGGCGCGCCGATGTCGAGTTGTAGCCCTTTGAAAATCGTCACGACGTCGTCGCCCTCGTATCCGAGGGCCTTCTGCATGCGGCGGGTGTACCAGGGACTGACCGATTCCCATTCCTCGACGGCCACCTGCGCCATTCCTTCGCGGCCGAACTCGACGATCAGATGCGCCATGCCCGAGCGGTCGATGAGTTGCCCGCACAGGAGCAACTCGGGCACCAGCACGGCAAGGTCGCGCCGCGAGAGTGCCTCGAAGGAATCGCGCACCGACATCGGGCTCACCACAGCGGGACCGGCGCAGTGCCCACCGGATACCAGCCCGGTAGCGGGTCGCCCGAGATCGATCGCTGGATACGGCCCTGCATCCCCTTCGAGAGAGCATTGTTGCCGATCATCTCCATGAACAATGCCGACACGTTCCCGAAGTCGAAGAAGTCACGCTGCCAGGACCATTGGAAGTCCCCGCCGTAGCGGAACCAACTTCCGCCGATACCGTAGACGGAGTAGTTGCTCCCGTCCTCACGCTTGGCGTCGGATATCTGCTTCCACAAGCCGATCACGTTTCCGCTGCGGTCGTCGATCACAAAGTCTTGATACGGATACTCCCAGCCTTCGAGGCCCTTCATCTCGAGACCGAGCGCGACTTCACGAATCTCCTCGCGGCCCACCGCCATGAAATCCTGCTTGGGACCGTAGTTCCACCCGTACGTGGCGTCCTCGGTGTACATGTCCGCCAACGGTTTCCAATCACCGGCGGCTTCGGCCTTCTTGTTCGCCTCGATCCAGCGTTGGACCATCTCGTCGAGCTCTGCGCGGTCGAAACCCGTCATCTGAACTTCCTCCCTCGAGCACATGAATTCGCTGCAATCAATCGACAATTCTCAGGGCGCCGGTCGGGCAGTACCTGACCGCCACCTCGGCTTCACCGCGGAGCGACTCGGGTGGGTCCGAGTCCAGAAGACTGACCTTCCCCCGCTTCGGGACGACAAAGATCTCCGGTGCCTCCAGCTCGCACGCCGCATGGCCTTGGCACAGGTCGAGGTCGACTTCGACGTGCATGATCACCCCTCACGCCCGGGACGTGTTCTGCGCCGGTACCTCACCGCGCACGGCTGCTGCAACTGGACGACCATCTTGCTGTGGTCGTTTCGGTAGGACTCCGACGGCTGCGCCATCTCGAACTCGAAGTCCCGCAGCAGGATCGAGAAGATCGCTTTGAGCTGCATCTGGGCGAATGCAGCGCCGACGCAGCGATGCCGGCCGGCTCCGAACGGAATCCACGTCCAGCGGTTGACGATGTCCTCTTGATTCGGGTCGATGTACCTCCCGGGATCGAAGGTGTCCGGTCGGGGGAAGTCCTCGGCGATTCGATTGGAGATCGCGGGCGTCGCGGCGACAAGATGGCCCTCTCGGATCTCGAAGCCGCCCACTTCGAAATCTCCACGTGCCACCCGCAACAGGATGATCAACGGCGGATGCAGTCGAAGGGTTTCCTTGACCACAGCCTCGAGAACCGGAATCTGGCGCAGGGCATGAAAACTGATGTCGGCGCCGTCGGAGTACAGATTGTCGAGTTCGTCGACGACGTCCGTCATGGTGTCGGGATGCCGCAACATCTCGATCAGCGACCACGCTGCCGTGCCGGAAGTCGTGTGGTGGCCGGCGAACATCATCGAGATGAAGATGCCGGTGATCTCGTCGGCACTGAACCGGAGGTCGCCGTTCTCGTCCTTGACCGAAACCAACACGTCCAGCATGTCGCGGTCCTCCTTGCCCTGCGGAGGATTCGCGATGCGCCCGTTCATGATGTCCTGTACCAGAGCGACCAACGCCAACCGGGCCTCGTCGCGGCGGCGGAAACTCTCGATCGGCGCGTACGGATCCACGAAAGCCAATGCATCCGTTCCCTGTTCGAGCTCGTGATACAGCTTGGCGAAACTATCGTCCAGTTCGTCGCGGAACTTCTTGCCGATCAGGCACGCCGACGAGGTGTAGATGGTCAGCTCGGCGAAGAAGTCGAGCAGATCGATCTCACCTTCATCTCCCCACTGCGCGACCATCGCCTCGACCTCGCGGCCGATCGTGGCTGCGTGCCCACGCATCTGTTCGCCGCGCAGAGCCGAGTTGTGGAGCATCTCCTTACGCCGCTCCGGGCTGGCATCGAAAACGACGCCTTCACCGAATATCGGCTTCATGAAGGGGTATGCGGCTTGTTGGTCGAGATCCTCGTCGGTGGAGCGGAAGAAGAACTCGTTTGCCTCGGCTCCGGACAGCAGGATCACAGTGCGATCGGCAAGTTGAAATGCGCCGACGTCACCACATTCCTCGCGCACCCGGCGCATGAGCGCTATCGGATCGGTTCTCAGTTCCTCGAGATGCCCGTGCGGGAGATCCCCGCCGGAAACCCGCGGCGGCTCGGGCAGTGTTCGCGACGTCTCCTGCACTCCGTGCGTCATGTCGTCTCCTGTGAGTTCGCAGTGGGAAGTTTGTCCAGTGGTGCCTCGGGCTGAACTTCGACGAGCACGATGTGAGCCCCGCGCGGCGCCGACACGACGGCGACGATGGCATTGGCGATGTCCGAGGCACGCAGAAAGTAACCGTGGCGGGCAAACCCCCACTTGCTCCACGATTCCCCGACCGGCCCGATGATCTCGGGCGTCGTGTCCATGCCCATGCCGGTCAGTGTCGGCCCGGGCCGCACGATCGACGCGCGAATACCTTTACCCTCCAGTTCCATTCGCATCTGGCGTCCCATGGCTTCGAGTCCGGCTTTGGCTGCGTCGTACGCACCCATGAGCGGCCTCTGACGTTCAGCGCAGTCCGAGCCGATCAGAACGAAGTCACCACGCTGACGTTGACGCATACCGGGGAGAACGCGGTGCGCCAATCGCTGCGCGCCAACGAGGTGGACTTGAATTTGCCGGAGAAACGCCTCGGGATCCATCTCGTCCGCGGCGCCGAATTCGAGGTCACCGGCACCGGAGACGACGATCTCGGTGGGACCGTGCACCGCCTCCGCTGCCGAGACGAATCCGTCGACCGAATCACCGTCGGTGACGTCGAGGAAGTGTGCGTAGGCCTCGCCGCCATTACTGCGGATCTTCTCGGCAATGGCCTCGCACTCTGCTAGTCGACGCGCACCGAGTGCAACGGGGTGGCCGAGTTCAGCCAGGGCATACGCGGTAGCGGTACCGATTCCCGACGACGCACCACTGATCAGTGCGGGCCGGCGAGCCGGGTTGGGTTCGAAACGAGGCATCAGCGCACCTGCACTTTCACGGGTAGGGCCGCAAAGCCCCGAACATTGGTCGAATGAACACGTTCGATTCCGGACTTGTCGACCTCGTAGCTGCTGACCCGACGGCCGAATTCTGCGAGGGCGATCTTGGCTTCGAGCTTTGCGAGGTGGGCGCCGAGGCAAAAGTGAACGCCGCCACCGAAACTGGCAAGCTTGCCGGACGAGCTTCGACCGATCTGGAAGCTGTCCGCGTCTTCGAACACGTCCGCATCACGATTGGCCGAACCGATCAGGAGCAATACCTTCTCTCCCGCGGGAATGGTGCGCCCGTGATATTCGAGGTCGACAACACTCGTTCTCGCCACGATCTGGCTCGACGTGTCGTAGCGGAGGGTCTCTTCCACCCACTCCGAGGCTCGTTCGGGATCGTCGAGCACGGGTGTGATCTGTGCGCGGTGGTGCGAGCCCCAGTACAGGGCGTTTCCGAGAAGCTTGGTCGTGGTTTCGTTTCCCGCCACCACCATCAAGAACATGAACCCGAGGATCTCCTGATCCGAGAGCTTGTCTCCGTCGATCTCGGCGTCGAGCAACGCCGAGGTCAGATCGTCCGTCCGCGCTCGCCGACGCTGCGCGATCATGTCCTTGTAGTAGCCCATCAAACTGATCGAGGCTTCCACCGCTGGTTGCGGGACGTCGAGGACACCCGCCTCCCGATGTACCACCAGGTCCGCCTTACGCCGCAGTTCGGCTCGATCGGGTTCGGGAACTCCCATGAGCTCGGAGATGACGTCCATCGGCAGCTTTCCCGCCACCTCCGTAATCCAGTCGAACTCCCCCGCGTCGAGCGCAGGTATCAGGTGTTGCTTCGTCAGTTCGAGTATCCGTCCGTCGAGTTCTGCAACCCGTCGCGGTGTGAATCCGCGAGAGACCAACTGGCGCAACCGCATATGGCGAGGGTCGTCCATCGCGAGAAACGACATCACATAGTGTGCGTGTGGCCCGTATGCCGCGGGATCGAGAGACACTCCGTTTGCGCTCGACAGGCGCTTGTTGTCCTTGAACCCCGCGACCACGTCCGTGTACCGCGACAACGCCCAGAAGCCCACGTCCGGATTGTGATAGAGCGGGGATTCCTCGCGCAGACGCTTGTACGTCGGATACGGGTCGTCGTGGAAGTGGTAGTCGTACGGATTGAAGACCACCGGATCGATCAAAGCTTCTGTCATGATTTCTCCAGGATCAGTAGTGCGGATGCCTCGAGGCGTCCGGCAATTTGCGCGTAGGTTCCGTACCCGATACCTGCGCGCAGAAGCGCTCCCGCATAGAGCATTTCGAGCGCTTCCAGCACTTCGGGCTCCCCATTCGGATCCAAGGCCGAGGCGAGTCTGCGGTGGATCTCGAACCCGATCCGGCCGCGGAGATGTTCCACTTCCGGATCGGTACCGAGCAGGGCGTTGGTCACGGCCGCAGACACCTCCGGTTCGTCCGCGAGAAGCAGCGCGATGTTGCGAAGCACAGACAGCACGTGCGCGGTGCGATCCAGTCCGGCACCGTCGGGCGCCGACGACCCCTGAAGTCTTCGCCAGAAGACCTCGGCGACCAGATGCTCCTTGGACGCGAAGTACGTGTAGGCGGTGGCAGTTCCCACGCCGGCCTCGGCCGCAACCGAACGGATAGTCAGACCGGAAAACTCCTGTTCGCGTAATACTTTCACGGTTGCTTCGGCCAGTCTGGCTACGGTCTCCGCCTGTTTGCCCGTGAGGCGCCGACGGGTGGATTCGTAGACAACCGATCCCCCGCCACTTCGCTCGCCCTGTTTGCTGGACACGTGTCTGGACGTTACTACAGCGTCGTGTCCAGGGCAACGAAACGGCAAAACTCCGAAAATTCACCGCCGACAGGCAGCAGCACGGCGAAAAGTTTTACTACAGACCGATCTTCATCCCGGCACCTGCGTCGACGCGCAGTTGCTGACCAGTCACGAAACGCGACTCGTCGGAGGACAGGTACACGACTGCATGCGAGATGTCCGCGGGCTCGACCCACGGAGTCGGCATCGCCTGCATGAACGGGAACGTCACTGCCGCATCCTCGGCGGTCGGATTCTCGAGATCAGGACGGAACGTCCGGTACATCGGCATGCTCTGCAACATGTAGGTGTTCACGTTGGTCGGGTGAATCGCGTTGACTCGAATGGAGCTTGGCCCAAGGGTCAGCGCCAACGAACTGGTGTAGACCTGAATCAGCTTCTTGGCCAAGCCGTATCCGTCTCCTCCCGGACCCTGGAGCGCCTGCTGACCGTTGAATCCGGTCTGCGGCACCAGGCCGGCGACAGATCCGATCGCGATGATCGAACCCCCTTCGCCGAGATACTTCATCGACGCGTGCACCGTATTGACGACACCAAGAAAGTTCACGTCGAACGCGTCGACAAATCCTGCGTTGGACACTTGCTTGCCGAGCGGACAGATACCGGCATTCGCCACGACGACATGCAGTCCGCCCAATTGGCTCACCGCCTCCGCCAGGGCCGTTTCGAGTCCGGTGCGATCGCGGACGTCGACCCGGGCCGCCACCACCTGCTGCCCAGTCTCTTTCACCAGTCGAGCCGTCTCCTCGAGATCGGCGGGACTGGCGAGTGGGTACTCGTTACTGGCGATGTCGGCACACAGGTCGAAGGCGATGACATGCGCGCCCTCGCGTGCCAGGTGGACGGCATGACTGCGCCCCTGACCTCGCGCAGCGCCGGTCACGAGCACCACTTTTCCGTCAACTCTGTTCATTCGACTACTCCTCTGCAGGTATGGACGGTGTGGTGAACCGTAGCGGCGCCTCACCGGACATGAGGCGCTTTTCGGCGAGGCCGATCCACCGACTCTCGAAACAGCTTGGCTCGAAATCTCTTATGCCCCAAAAACCATTGCCTCAACCCCAAGTGTGAACTAGAGTCCAGACACATGTCCAGAAAGAGAGGGCTCGCGCTATGACGCTTCGACCCGCAGACAGTTCTGCACTTCTCGTCGACGGAAAGCTGATTCCCGGATCCGGCGGAACCTTCGAAGTTTTCAATCCGGCAACAGAGGAACTGATCGGCCGCGCTGCCGAAGGCACCGCCGCGGACATGGATGCGGCCATCGCCGCTGCACGCCGTGCATTCGACGGCACCGAGTGGGCACGCGACCACGAATTTCGCGCTCGCTGCCTGCGCCAACTGTGCGACGCACTCCAGTCCCACATAGAAGAACTACGTGAGATCACTGTGGCCGAGGTGGGCGCGCCCGTCATGCTGACGACCGGCCCACAACTCGAGGGCCCGATCGAAGATCTTCGCTACTGGGCCGACCTGATCGAATCCTATGCGTGGGAACAAGATCTCGGGCACGCGTCACCCATGGGCATACCCACCCATCGCCGATTACTCAAAGAAGCAGTCGGCGTCGTAGGTGCGATCACACCGTGGAACTTCCCGCACCAGATCAATTTCGCCAAACTCGGTCCCGCCCTCGCAGCCGGCAACACCATCGTTCTCAAACCCGCACCAGACACACCCTGGTGCGCTGCGTTGGTCGCCAAGGTGATCGCCGAAGAAACCGAGATCCCCGCCGGAGTCGTCAACGTAGTGACGTCCACGGATCATTCACTCGGCGCACAATTGTGCAGCGACCCGCGGGTCGATCTGGTGTCCTTCACCGGTTCCACCGCCACCGGACGCGCGGTCATGGGCTCTGCCGCCCAGACACTCAAGAAAGTCTTCCTCGAGCTCGGGGGCAAGTCGGCATTCATCGTCCTCGACGATGCGGACATCAAGGGTGCATGCTCGGTTGCAGCGTTCTCCGTCTGTGTTCACGCCGGTCAGGGCTGCGCGCTCAGTACCAGGCTTCTGGTGCCGCGCAGTCGGTACGACGATGCTCTGGCTGCAGCGTCCACAGCGATGTCCGGTATTCGGGCAGGTGACCCCAGTGCCCGCGGAACGGTGTGCGGCCCAGTCATCTCGGCGCGCCAGCGCGAGAGGGTGGAGAGCTATCTCGCGCTCGCCGCCGAAGAGGGCGGTACGTTCGTCACGGGTGGTGGGCGTCCTGCCGGTCACAAAAGCGGTTTCTTCGTCGAGCCCACTCTCATTGCCGGGCTGGACAACTCGTCGCGGGTAGCGCAAGAGGAAATCTTCGGACCCGTCCTCGTGATCATTCCCTACGAAAACGACGACGACGCCATCCGGATCGCCAACGATTCACCCTACGGACTGTCCGGGTCGGTGTGGGGCACCGATCCCGATCGCATCGCGCACGTCGTAGCGGGTGTCAGAACCGGAACGCTGAGCGTCAACGGCGGCGTCTGGTACTCGGCCGATGCACCGTTCGGTGGCTACAAACAATCCGGGATCGGCCGCGAAATGGGTCTCGCAGGTTTCGAGGAATACCTCGAAACCAAGCTCGTCGCTTCACCTTCCTGACATTCACACCCCCACCATCACCGCAGATCATCACCACGAAAGTAGGTCGACATGGGACGTTTCGACGGTCGCACTGCGATAGTCACCGGCGCGGCGCAGGGCATCGGGGAGGCGTACGCTCGCGCGTTGGCCACGGAGGGCGCCAACGTGGTGATCGCCGACCTCAATCGCGAACTCGGCGAAGCTGTCGCAAAACAGATCACCGCGGACGGAGGGCGCGCGGTGTTCAAGGACGTCGACGTTGCCGACGGGGAATCGACTGCGGCACTTGCCGAGTTCACGATCGAGCAGTTCGGCAGCATCGAGCATTTGGTGAACAACGCTGCCATCTACGGCGGAATGAAGATCGATTCCCTGTTGACCGTCGACTGGGACTACTACCGAAAGTTCATGAGCGTCAACATGGACGGTGCATTGCAGGTGTGCCGCGCCGTCGTACCTCACATGCGGGAGAAGGGTGGCTCGATCGTCAACCAGTCCTCCACGGCAGCCTGGCTGTACTCGAACTACTACGGATTAGCGAAAGCCGGGGTCAACAGCCTGACGCAACAGCTCGCGACCGAACTCGGCTGGTCGAACATCCGCATCAACGCCATAGCTCCCGGTCCCATCGACACCGAGGCGACTCGAACCGTCACCCCCGGCAACATCGTCAAGGACATGATCAAGCGAATACCGTTGCAGCGCATGGGAACACCTGAGGATCTTGTCGGAATGTGCCTGTTCCTCCTCTCGGACGACGCAGGCTGGGTGACCGGGCAGATCTTCAACGTCGACGGCGGGCAGGTGTACCGGTCGTGACGGAATCCGCTTCTGAGCCCCGCTCGTCGAAATCCAGCTCTTCGAAACCCCGTCTGGGGTACATCGGTCTGGGCAACATGGGTGCGCCCATGGCGACGCGCCTCCTGGACTGGCCGGGAGGGCTCGTGGTTTGTGATGCACGCCCCGAAGCGCTCGAACCGTTCACCACCGCGGGTGCAGGCGCAGCATCGACGCCCGCCGAGGTAGCTGCGCGCGCGAGCATCATCTCCGTCACGGTGCTCTACGACGCGCAGGTCCGCGACGTCGTCGACGGGCCGCACGGGATCCTGACGACTGCACAGCCGGGAACCGTCGTCGCGATTCACTCGACCATCTCGGACACCACGGCGGTGGAACTCGCTCGTATCTGCGAGGCGCGTGGTGTTCTGCTGATCGATGCGCCGATCAGCGGCGGTGCGGGCGGTGCCACCCAGGGCAGGCTGGCGGTGATGATCGGTGGATCGGAGGAGGCGTTCGAGGCCGTCCGTGAGCCATTCGGATCCTGGGCCGGACTGGTGGTTCATGCCGGTGATGTCGGCGCAGGAACTCGAATGAAGCTCGCACGCAACCTTCTTCATTTCGTCTCGTTCACCGCCACGACCGAGGCTGCGCGACTCGCCGAGGCTGCAGGACTGAATCTCCGCACGCTCGGAAAGGTCGTCAGGCATACCGATGCCATCACCGGTGGCGCCGGCGCGATCATGCTTCGCGACACCACTGCACCGGTGTCGGAGGATGATCCGTGGTTCTCGATACTGCAGCACGTTCGCAATCTCGGGGAGAAGGACTTGGCCTTGGCCATCGACCTCGGTGACCGGCTGAATCTCGAACTGCCGCTCGCGCACCTTGCACTCTCCGGACTCGGCGTCGGACTCGGCGTCGATAACGGAGACGGAGACGGAGACGGCGAACCTTCACCGGCATCTACGACACGGGAGCACGCATGACCGACACCACCCACATGACCGACACCAGCGGAGCCGACGGAAGCCGTATCTCCGAGACCCGCGCTCGCGGCGTCGCGAAGATGAACGAGGTGTACGGGTGGGAACTCCCCGCTGATGTTCCCGGTGATTTCTTCGCTGTGACCGCCGACCACCTCTTCGCCGACATCTGGACACGACCGGGACTGTCGGTGCGTGATCGGCGGCTGCTGCTGATCGGCGCCATCACCGCCCAGGGGCAGAGCGACGTCGCGAAGATCCAGATCAACGCTGCTCTCCACAACGAAGAGTTGACCGAGCAGCAGTTCGAAGAAGCCGCGATCTTCCTGTGCCACTACGTCGGCTGGCCGCTTGCAACCGGCCTCAACAACGCGCTGATCGCCGTGAAGGCCGACCGACGCAAAGCCGCACGCGCCAAGGAGAAGGCTGCCGCGGATTCCGCGAAAACGGACACCGACTGAACCGTCGATCGGGATACTGCAATCAACTTACCGAAGAACGAAGGACCCGAATCCATGGCCGAGGCCAGCTCAATCCGTCCCCAGTCCGCAGCAAGCATCGAGCAGTGGCACTTCGAGGCTGACGTTGTCGTCGCCGGCTACGGCATCGCCGGAGTAAGCGCGTCGATCGAAGCGGCCCGCGCGGGCGCCGGAGTGCTGGTGCTCGAACGCACGAGTGGATGGGGCGGCGCCGCGGCGTTGGCCGGCGGATTCATCTATCTGGGCGGAGGAACCCCGTTGCAGCAGGCGCTCGGGTTCGAGGACTCCCCCGCAAACATGAAGTCGTTCATGATGGCCGCGCTCGGTCCCGGCGCGGACGAGGAGAAGATCACCGACTACTGCGAAGGCAGCGTCGAACACTACAACTGGCTCGTCGACAACGGTGTGCCGTTCAAGGAAAGCTTCTACGGCCAACCGGGTTGGGAAACGCCGTTCGACGACGGGCTCATGTACTCCGGCGGCGAGAACTCGGCACCGTTCAACACGATCGCGACACCGGCCCCTCGCGGTCACGTTCCGCAGATGAGCGGCAAACGCACCGGAGAGAAGGGCGGCGGCTTCATGTTGATGAAGCCGTTGATCGAGACAGCCGAAAGCCTGGGTGTACGAGCCGAATACGACATGCGGGTACAACGCCTGGTCGTCGACGGCGATCGAGTCGTCGGCATCATCGCCAAGCAGTACGGCAAAGAAGTGGCGGTCCGAGCACGCACGGGCGTCGTACTGGCGACGGGAAGCTTCGCCTACAACGAATCGATGATCCAGTCGTACGCGCCGAGACTGATCGGTCGACCCGGCGCAGCGATCGAGGAGCATGACGGCAAGGCGATCCAGATGGCGCAGGCTCTGGGCGCCGACCTCGCGCACATGGACGCAACCGAAGTCGCATTCTTCGGCGACCCCCAGTTGATGATCCGCGGCATACTTGTCAACGGACGCGGCCAGCGCTACGTCAACGAGGACACGTACCCAGGTAGGATCGGGCAGGAAACGTTGCTACGCAACGAGAATCAGGCCTACTTGATCATCGACGAGGCTTCCTACGAAGAGGGTTGCGCCGCAGACAGTTCCACACCGTTCTTCAGGTTCCAGCCTAAGTGGGTGGCCGAAACCGTCGAGGAACTCGAATCCGACATGGGTCTGCCAGCGGGGACGCTGCAGTCGACCGTGGAGGTCTACAACCGCCACGCAGCCCGTGGTGAAGACCCGGTACTCGGCAAGAAGAAGGAGTGGGTCAAGCCGATCGGCTCGCCCGTCGCGGCGCTCGACCTTCGCAATTTCACCGCCGGATTCACACTCGGCGGTCTGCGCACATCGATCAACTCGGAGGTCCTGCACGTCTCGGGCGAGCCGATACCCGGGCTTTTTGCCGCCGGCCGCTGCACTGCCGGAGTCTGCGCCGGCGGTTATGCCTCAGGCACGTCCCTCGGTGACGGCAGCTTCTACGGCCGACGCGCCGGAATCAGCGCTGCCAAGGGCTGAGCGCCTGTTCTCAAAGGTCAGCGACAGCATCCTCGCTGCGACGTTCGAGGAACAACGTGTCACGCCACCGCCCACCCAGTTGAGCGATACGCGACCGAGTCCCGACGATTCGGAACCCGACGGCCTGGTGCAGCGCGACACTCGCGCGGTTCTCCGGAAAGATCGACGACTGCACGGTCCAGATCTCGCTGGCGTCGGCGGCCTGCACCTGTTGGCGAAGCAGCAGCTTGCCGACACCCCGACCGCGAGCACCACTGCCGACGTAGATGGAGTTCTCGGCGACCCCGCGGTAGCAGTCACGTGAGGACACCGGGCTCAGGCTCGCCCAGCCTTCGACGCGTCCGTCGATCTCTGCGACCCATCGATGATCAGGCAACCATTGATCGTCGAGCTTCTCGGCGGATTGCACCGACGTGGTGAAGGTCGCGGTTCCGGTGTCGATTCCCTCGCGGTAGATCGACCGCACGGCGTCCCAGTCACCCGAATCCATGCGGCGCAGAACTACATCGGAGGGAAGCAGCCCCAAGGTGTCTCTGACCGGACCGCGCGCAGCCACGACGGCGGCCGCTGCCATCAGATCTGAGTACGCGGTTCCGGCGACACTGACAACCGAGTTGCCTTCGTGCACCGTCACCTCGACGAAGCCGACCTCGCTCAACGCTTCGAGGTGAACACTCAGGGCGGACGGGTCGAGTGATGCAGCGCGTGCAATCTCGTCGACCTCTACCGGGCCGGCAGCTGCAAGTCGAAGCACTCGCAACCGCGTCGGATCACCCAGGCACGCAAACCTGCGCGCAAGTACATCGGTGTCGAGAAGCGCGAGTGTATCTGAACTCATCTGCCGACTATAACGCCGCTGACCTGCAGTTCGGGCGGCCAGGTTCGGAGACTGGGCACCGAAGTGAGAAACAACTCAGCCAACAACCCACTGGTACGCCGGCTAACGTGCACCGATCGACTCGGCAATCACCGGCCACGAGTTGTGAAGATCGTCCTGCCAATAACCCCAGGAGTGTGTGCCCGTTGCCCGGAAATCATAGGTGGCGGGGATGCCCAGGGAGTCAAGTCGCTCGGCCAGACGATGGGTGCACTGGTTCGTCCCGGCCTCGATGACTCCGCCCACGATCACCTGGTTGGCCAAAACGCCCGGATCACCGTTAACCATCGGTCCACCCAGATTCTCGTGTGGACCTGGCAGCCCCGTTCCGTTGCTGATGTAGAGATCGATGCCTCGCAATCTCTCGGCGTTGACCACCGGATCGTTGGCCACCCACCCCGGACCACCGAGGGGACCCCACATGTTGTCGACGTTGCCGCCGCGGAATCCGACCACAAATCTCACGTAGTCCTGACCTGGTTGAGTACTCGTCTCGGCGCAACCGCTGAAGGCACCGACCGCACGGTAAACCGTCGGCGCAGCCTCGGCCAGGCTCAGAACCGACGTACCGGCCATCGACAATCCGGCGACGGCGTTCGCACCCGTCGTACCGAGTGTGGCGTCGACGATCGGCGGCAACTCCTGGGTAAGGAACGTGGTCCACTTATTCAGTCCCAGAACAGGATCAGGCTTCTCCCAGTCCGTGTAATAGCTGTATGCACCGCCGATGGGATTCACGACGTTGACGTTCTTGTCGCCGAAGAAGTCGACGACGTCTGTCCGTGTCTGCCACGTAGCCGTGTCCTCGCCGCCGCCGGCGCCGTTGAGCAGATAGAGAGTCGGTCTCGGCGCACTGGTGTCTGCCGGCCGAATCACCTCGAGTGGGATCACTTTGTCCATTGCAGCCGAGTAGACGTACATCGTTAGTTGACGTGCATTGATCTGCTCGACGTGATCGAGAGCTGATCCGTCTGAAGGCAATGTCCGCGCCTGATCTGCCGAGGCCAGCGCTGCTTCACCGAACAATCCTGTCCATGCGACGAGGGCGACGACCAGTATCGCCCGAGTGCGTCCGATCCTTCTCATTGCCGCTCCTCGTGCTCGATTGCGGTGCCCGGCAACAGTTCGGTGGCGCTCGCGTCGCGGGCTTGCGGCTTGGTGGCTTGAAGTTGTCATGCCCGTTCGGAGTAACCCGAAAACATCGTGAGGAGCCGAGCCATCTCCGGTCCGATGACCGTCATGGCCGCAGGCTCGATCATCTCGTTGTGTCCGCAGCCCACCGGTATCTCCAGGATCCGGCCGGTCACGAGCGGACCCCATTCCTGGGTCGACCTTTCGCGCGGAATCGTGTCGTCTCCTCCAGTTGCCGGGAAAATCACCAGGTCTCCTTCGTAGACCTGTGGAACGAACTGGTGCGTGATTCGCTGCGAAGCCTCGTACGCACGGGCAATCCGCTCGAGGTCCCGACCGTCGACCCCGGTCTCGGTCCCGACCGACTGGGTCAACACGGCAGCCGCGTCGTCGAATGTCAGATCTTCGTCGGTCTCGACCTCGAGGCCGAGTCCTCTCAGCAGGTCCCGGACATCGAGGACGGCTGACGACGCGGCATCGCCGTTGTCGGGGTAACTGTCCATCATCGTCAGTGTTGCGACTTCGCTGCCGGACGATTGCAATTCGACGGCCATGGCGTGCGCGATGACGCCACCGAGCGACCACCCGAGCAAGTCGTAGGGCCCTTCCGACGACACGGCCTCCATCTCTTCGACGTATCGATGCGCCAACTGTTCGATCGACTGATAGTCACCGTCGTCGCTGAGTGCGGGTAGTTGAAGGCCGTATACCGGCCGGTCCTCGGGCAGGTACCGCACCAGGCCGGCGTACCCCCAGGACAGGCCCATACCAGGGTGCACACAGAACAGTGGTCGCCCACTTCCTTCTGCGCGCAGCGGAACAACCACGGCGAGCAACTCTTCCATGCCGGCGCTCACAGTCGGCAGGTCGAGGCGACGAGCAATTCCGGCCGGTGTCGGGTCGAGGAACATCCATTGAAGTGGAATCCTGCGTTGGAATCGGGAGTGCAGTGCGCTGACGATTCGGGTGGCAACCAGCGACGACCCGCCCAGATCGAAGAAGCTGTCCGCGGTGCTCACCCGGTCGACGCCCAGAACCTCGGCGAATGCGTCGACCACTGCGTGTTCGGTCTCGGTGACCGGTTCGCGGAACTTTGCTGCGGCCGAACTGAATTCGGGTGCCGGTAGAGCCTTCCGGTCGAGCTTGCCCACCGGCGTCATAGGTATTCGCTCGAGAAGTACCACCGCCGACGGAACCATGTGCGCGGGTAGTCGGTCGGCCGCGTACACCCGTATCTCGTCGCTGTCCGCGGCTTCGCTGTCCGCGGCTTCGGCATCCGACGCGCGCACATACGACACCAGGACCGTTTCACCCGACGGTCCGACCTGGCCGATCGTGGCAGCGAAGTCCACGGACGGGTGACGCGTGAGAACTGCATCGATTTCGCCGAGTTCGATCCGGAAACCACGGATCTTGACCTGGAAGTCGCTTCGCCCGATGTACTCCAGCGTGTGATGTGACCCAGTACGTGCACTGTCGTCGTCACGTGCACTGTCGTCATCACGTGCACTGTCGCCGCCGGACTCACGCCAGCGCACGACATCTCCGGTGCGGTACATCCGGCGCCCCGGCGACCCGTACGAGCACGCGACAAATCGTTCCGACGTGAGCGAAGCCCGATTATGGTACCCACGTGCCATACCTGGGCCGATGATGTACAGCTCCCCCGGCACACCCACCGGGACGGGCTGCAAACGCTCGTCCAGCACCAGGAAACCGAAGCCCACTGCCGGCGAGCCGATGTTCACTCCCGCACCGGGTTTCATCGAATCGCTGACACTCGCCTGCACGGTGGTTTCAGTCGGGCCGTAGCCGTTGTGCAGCCTCCGACCCGGCGCCCATTGCGCGACGACCTCCGGCGGACAGGCCTCGCCCACCAGATCGAGGACACGAAGCGCCTCGAATCCGTTGTCACCGAGCGCCGCCAGCGCAGTCGGCGTGATGGTGGCATGAGTGACCTGCTCGCGCCGGAAAACGTCTGCCAGTTCGGCGCCACCGTACACCGCCGGTGGAACGATCACGACCCGTGCGGACGCGCTGAACGCCATGGTCAGCTCGAAGATGGACGCGTCGAAACTCGGCGAGGCCAACTGCGAGACATGCGCATCGTGAGTGACCTCGAACCTCTCTCGAGTCTCTGCCGTGAAGTTGGCCAGACCGCGATGAGTGATGTTCACTCCCTTGGGCTTTCCGGTAGACCCCGAGGTGTAGATCAGATAGGCGGGATGGTCGAGGCGCAATTCACCGGTTCGGTCGTCGTCGGTGATCGGTTCCGGCGACAACGCCGCCACCCGCCGCTCGAAGTCAGGATCGTCGAGTTCGAGCCAAGGAACCACGTCGGGTAGATGGCTTCGGCTTCCGCGAACCGTCAATCCGAGTGAGGCTCGGCAATCGGCGAGCATGTATTCGACGCGCCCACGCGGGTAGTCGGGATCGACGGGCACAAAAGCAGCTCCGGCTTTGGCCACCGACCAGATTGCCACCACCGATTCGATCGATCGGGGCATTCCCAACGCCACGAAGGTCTCCGGACCCACACCCCGACCGCACAGTTCCCGGGCCACACGGTTCGACCACTCGTCCAGTTCGCGGTAGCTGATCTGCCGGTTCTCCAGTGACAGAGCCACCGAGTCCGGGTCAACCGCAGCAGCGGTTGTCAACAAGTCGGGCCACAGTTTCGGTGGTACTCCCGTCTGTCCACACGCCGGCACCAACTCGCGAGTTTCGAGATCACCGAACAGCGCAATGTCACCGATGGCCGCTTCGGGATGCACGGTCACGGATTCGAGAACACGTACGAACGTGTCGGCAAAGCTACTGACCGTACCTGGATCGAAGAGATCAGTGGCGAAGTCGACCGCGCCGCTCATCCCTCGGGGCGCTCCACTTTCGTCGAATTCCTCGGCCAGGAGGAATTCCAGGTCCACCTTCACTACGTCGAGTTGGGGGTCGATGCCGCGGACTTCCAACTTTGGCAGTTGCAGATTCAGCCGTTCGTTGTTCTGGAATTCCAACGACACCGAGGCGATGGGAGCGTAGGCCGTCGACCGTTTCGGCCCGACCGCGTCGACAACCCGCTCGAACGGAACCTCGGAATGCGCGAACGCCGCGAGGTCGACCTCGCGACAATGCGCCGCGAAGTCCCGGAACGACTGCGCCGAGTCCACCTGCGTACGCAGGGCAAGTGTTCCGACGAACATGCCGATCAGATCATCGAGGACGCGGTCCCCTCGACCGGCGATCGGTGTCCCGATCACGACGTCGTCGGTGCTGCCGAGACGTGCCAGCAGTACCGCGAGCGCCGCGTGCACTGTCATGAATGCAGTGGACCGATGCTGCCTCGACAGCTCCCGGATACGGCGATGGAGGTCACTGCCGATCGAGAAGTGGATGCGCGCGCCGTGAAAAGTCTGCTGTGCGGGCCGGTCCCGATCGCGTGGAAGTTCCAGGAGGTCGGGTGCGCCCGAGAGTGTGCGTCGCCAGTAATCCAGCTGTTCGGAGATCACCGATGCCGGGTTTTCGCCAGAACCCAGAAGCTCTCGCTGCCAAAGGGTGAAGTCGGCGTACTGGATCGCCAGAGGCGCCCATTGCGGTTCTTCGCCGTGCACGCGGGCCTCGTACGCCGTCATCACATCCCGCACCAACGGGGACATCGAGAAACCATCGGCGGAGATGTGGTGCACCACAACCGCAAGTACGTGTTCGCGCTCGCCCATGGTGAACAACGCCGCCCGCAATGGGATTCGCGCTGCGACGTCAAAACCTGCCGCGACCATTCTGGCAAGCTCGTCGCGAAGGTGATGTTCGTCGGCAACAAGTGGTTCGGCCAACTGCGGCAGCGCCGTGCTGTCCGTGGGCACTATGTGCTGGAGCGGCCCGTCGCCGCGAACCGGAAACATCGTTCGTAGCGATTCGTGGCGGGCGATGACATCGGACACCGCTGCTCTCAACGCCGGCTTGTCGAGTTCACCGGTCAGTCGCACCACGAGCGGGATGTTGTACGCGGGCGAACTGGTGTCCAGTTGATTGACGAACCACATTCGCTGCTGAGCAAACGACAACGGGATGTTTTCGGGCCGAGGCCGCGGCTCCGACACCGGGCGCCCCGACTGTCCGGCAACCGACTGTTCGATCACCGCAGCCAGGGCGGCAACCGTCGGCGCCTCGAACAGATCCCGCACGCCGACAGCGGCTTCCAGCACTGTCCTCAGCCTGGCCGCGACCGATGTAGCACTGAGAGAATTTCCCCCGAGGTCGAAGAAATTACCGTCGGCACCAACGCGCTCGAGGCCGAGCACCTCTGCAAACACGTTCGACACCGCCTGCTCGACCGGACCGACAGGTGAACGAAAATCCTTTGCGGTCGTGTGGATCTCGGGGCTGGGTAACGACGAGCGGTCGAGTTTGCCGACGGCTGTCAGCGGAATGCTCTCCAGCACGACGATTGCGCCGGGCACCATGTGCGAAGGCAATCGCTCGGCCAGGGCGTATACCAGGACCCCGGTGTCCAATTGGCCCTCTGCTGGCACAACGTACGACACGAGCCGGGCGTCTCCCGTGGGACCACGGTGAGCAATCGTGACGGCAAACCCGACGTTCGGCTCCGCCATGAGCGCGCTGTCGATCTCACCCAGTTCGACACGGAAGCCCCGAATCTTGACTTGGAAGTCGCTGCGGCCCAAGTATTCGATACGCGATTCGGCCGTCCACCGCACGATGTCTCCGGTGCGGTACATCCGCGTTCCCGGGTCACTCGGGTTGGCGACAAAGCGTTCTGCCGTCAATCCCGGCCTACGGTGGTATCCCCGCGCCACTCCCGGCCCGGCAAGGTACAGCTCGCCAGGCGCCCCGACGGGAACGGCTTGCAGCCGCGAATCGAGCACCAGTTCGCTCACACCCCTGATGGGTCCCCCGATCGTTATGCGTTCACCAGCCGCCATCGGCGGGCTGACGTTGGACATGATCGTCGCCTCGGCCGGTCCGTAAGCGTTGTACAGCCTGCGGCCGGGCGCCCAGCGAGCGACGAGGTCGGGCGGGCAGGCTTCACCACCGAACACGACCTCCGACAGTTGCTCGAGTCCAGCCGGATCCACCGAAGCCAGTGCCGCCGTGGTGATGAACGCGTGCGTGACTACGTGCTCGGCCAGAAGCTCCGCAAGCTCCTCGCCCCCGTACATCTCGGGTGGAGCGATCACCATGGCCGCGCCGGCTCCGAAAGCCTGCAGATACTCGAAGAGCGACCCGTCGAAACTCGGAGTGGAGAAGTGCAGTGTGCGCGATTGTGGTGTTGCACCGTAGCGTTCGACCTGGTCCCGCGCGAAATTGTCGATGCCGCGATGGGTGACCACCACTCCCTTGGGCACGCCGGTCGACCCCGAGGTGTAGACCACGTAGGCCGCGGAATCCAAGCCGATCGGACGGAGTCGGTCGTTGTCGGTCAGAGGACGGCCCGAGAATCCTTCGCAGTTCTTGGTGAAGTCCGGGTCGTCGAGAATCAGCCACTCTGCGACTTCGGGCAGTCGATCTCGACATGCGGTGGTGGTCAAACCGACGCCGACGTTGGAATCGCTCAGCATGTGGGTGATCCGCTCGTCGGGGTAGTTCGGATCGATCGGCACGAATGCAGCGCCTGTTTTGGCCACGGCGAGTATCGACAACACCGAGGTGAGAGAACGTGGAACACCGACTGCGACGTAGTCCTCGGTTCCCAGTCCTCGCGAGACGAGCACGCGAGCAATACGATTCGACAGGAAATCCAGCTCGCCATAGGTCATGCTGCCGCTCGACGACACAACAGCGAGTGCATCCGGATCCTGCTGAACTGCCGCGTCGAAAATCTCTGAGAAAATGCGGGTCGACTCACCGACCGCACCACGGACGGGCACCAGTTGGTCGCGTTCGATCGCCGTCAGCACCGACACCGCCGCCAACGATTGATCCGGATGGACACACGCTTCGAGCACGCGCCGCAGTCGGCTGGCGATGGACCCGATATCGACTGAGTCGAAAACCTCGGGTAGATACTCGAACTTCAGCCGAAGCCTGGCATCGACCGACGCCACCAAACTGAGCGGATAGTGGGCAGCATCCTTCGCCTCGACGCCTGCGATGCGGATCCCCGCGTTGTCCGTGTCGGTCGACAGTCCTTGACGGTCAACGGGGTACGACTCGAAGACTGTCAACGTGTCGAAGCCGATCTCCGGCCCGGAGGCGTCTTGAATCTCGGAAAGTCCAAGATAGTGGTGATCCGACAACTCTGCCTGCTCAGACTGAATCCGCTGCAGGAGAGCGCCGACACTCTCACCCGGGCGCACCGTGATTCGGACCGGAATTGTGTTGATGAACAGCCCGATCATGGTTTCGATCCCGGTCAGCTCGGGAGGTCGACCCGACACAGTCGCTCCGAACACCACATCATCTCGCCCGGTCAGAGCCGAGAGGACGATCCCCCACGACACCTGGACAATCGAATTGAACGTCAGCCCGCGGCTCCGCGCTACGCCGCGGAGTGTCGTCGTGAAATCCTCGTCCAGATCGAACACCCACTCGGCCGCCATTGTGGAGAGTCGACGCGACCGATCGTGCGGGGCAAGCAGCGTCGGTCCGTCAATTCCGCGCAGCGCCCCCGCCCACACCCCGCGGGAGGCTTTCCAGTCGCGACGGTTCATCCAGGTCAGGTAGTCGAGGTAGGGGCGTGCACGCGGCAACCCCGACGCCTCGCCGTCTGCAACGTACAGAGTCGCCAACTCCCTGATCAGAAGTGGCATCGACCAGCCGTCCAGAAGGATGTGGTGGTTAGTCAGCACAAGCTTGAACGTTTCCGGGGCAATCGCGATGAGCGTGAACCTGATCAGCGGCGCACGCGAGATGTCGAACGGGAGCGCTCGGTCCTGTGCCAGCACTTGCTCGAGATCCCGAGTTGACTTGGCAGCGACGTCGACCGCCTGCCATGGCGCAGCCACGTTGCTTCGGACCACCTGGACGGCGCGGCCGTCCGCGTCGTGAAGGAAGGCGCTGCGCAAGTTGTCATGCCTGTCGAGCAGCCGGTCGGCCGCGCGGCGAAGGCGTTCCGCATCGAGATCGCCGACGAGGTCGAGGGTCACCTGCACGAGGTAGGCGTCGACGGACTCTTCGGCCAGTTCGGCATGGAACAGCAGGCCTGCTTGCAGTGGTGAGAGTGGCCAGACGTCGTGAAGGTCGTCGCACCGACTCTCGAGGTCGTCGATCGCATCCTGTCGAATCTCGACCAGATCGAAATCCGAGGGTGTGAATCCGCCACCGTCCGCTGCGTACTCGCCGAGCCCGACGAGTGCGTCGACCCACAACTGCGCAAGGTGGCGAACGTCGTCCTCGCGCAGAATGTCCGGCGAATAGGTCCAGCCGGCAACGAGCTCCGCGCGGTCTGCAGTGTCGCTGCCCTCGACGATCATGATGTTGACCTCGAGGACAGCCGCCAGCGGCAGCTCGGTGACCGCAACTGCCCGCAGACCCTCGTCACGGATCGGTACCCATTCCGCTGAAGCATCGGCCTCGAATCCACCGACGCGCCCGAGGTAGTTGAAACTGATCTGAGGCGCAGCAAACTGCGAAAGATACTGTGCTGTATCAGCATTCAGGTATCGAAGTAGGCCGTATCCGATGCCGCGTTCCGGCACCGCCCGGAGTTGTTCCTTGACAGCCTTGACAGCGAAGCCTGCAGCCGGACCGCCGGCGCAGGCATCACTCGGATCCACTCCGCTCAAATCGAGGCGCACCGGGAAGATCGACGTGAACCATCCGACGGTACGAGCAAGGTCAGCCCCCGGGACCACCGGTTCCTCGCGTCCGTGGCCCTCGAGGCTGATCAACGCCTCCGGAGCGTCCATCCCCCGCTCACTCCGCCAGCGAACCAAAGCCAAAGCCAGCGCCGTCAACAATCCGTCCTCGACGCTCCCGTGAATCGCCTGCGGCACATCGGTCAACGCGGTTTCGGTCAAGGCCGGGGGTACCCACATTTCGACGTCTGCTGCACTCACGCCGGTATCCGTCGTCGCCAAGGAGCGCGCGCCAAGCATCGGGTCCGGACCTCGCAGTGTGTCCCGCCAGTAGTCGAGTTCAGCCACCCGATCCGGCTCGTGTGCGGCGTCGACGAGGCCACGCGCCCATCGACGCATCGACGTCCCGACCGGAGCCAGTGAAGGGTCGATGCCTGACTGCACCTGCGCACACGCGAGCGCAAGATCGGGGATCAGAATTCGCCAGGAGACCCCGTCCGTCACGAGGTGGTGCGCCACGAGAAGCAACCGCTTTCGCCCGCGTCCGTCAGGTTCGAACAACACTGCTTGCACCATCACGCCGGCCCCCGGATCGAGCCGATCCAGAGCGGCGCCAAGTGCCGTCGAGACCGTCTCGGCCACAGCGCCGTCGAGGTGCACGCGATGCACGATTGTCTGCGACCTCACCGCACCCGCAGGCTCGACGTTCATCCGCCCAACGGATTCGGGATCGGGTGCGACCCGAAGACCTGCTCGGAGGATGTCGTGATGGTCCACCACGGCCTGCATGGCCCGTGTCAACGTGTCCTCGTCGACCGTGGCAGGAACCGAGAGCAGAACAGATTGGGAGTACCGGCGAAAATCTCCACCACGATCAAGCATCCATTTGACGATCGGCGTCAATTCGATCTCACCGACGCCGCCGCCAGGTAACTCCTCGAGGATGACGCGGTCGCCAGCCGTTCCGGCCGTCTCGGACAGCGCTGCAACGGTTTTATGCTCGAACACCTCGCGCGGTGTGATCAGGACTCCGGCAGACTTGGCGCGGGCCACCAACTGGATGGACATGATCGAATCGCCACCGAGGGTGAAGAACGAGTCGTCCACCCCCACCTCGTCGAGTCCCAGAACCTCGGCAAAAAGGCTCGCAAGGGTGCTTTCCGTTTCCGAAACGGGAGAACGACTCTCGGTTATCTGTTGACCGAAGTCAGGTTCAGGCAACGCTTTCCGGTCGAGTTTCCCGTTCACCGTCAGTGGCAGGGTCTCGAGAACCGTCACGACAGCGGGGACCATGTGTGCTGCCAACTTCGCCGAGAGGTCCTCGAGCAACGCCTTCGGAGAGATGGTCGCACCGGACTCCGGCACCACGTAGCCCACCAATCGGTCTCCGCGTACCGCCACCGCCGACTGCGCCACTCCCACTCCGGCGAGCAGAGCAGACTCCACTTCGCCGAATTCGATTCGATAGCCCTTCACCTGCACCTGAAGGTCATTACGACCGAGGTACTCCAGTTGTCCGTTGTCATTCACGCGCCCCACGTCACCGGACCGGTACATGCGCGCACCGCTGACTGTGAAGTCGGGAACGAAACGTGTAGCGGTGAGGCCGAACCGGCCGAGGTATCCGCGTGAGACCTGGTCGCCGGAGACGTACAGTTCACCCACGACGCCGGGCGGCACGGGGTGCAGCCGCCGATCCAGCACGTACACACGCAACCCGGGCAGTGCCCGCCCGATCACCGAAGCAGATCCTTCACGTGCCAGTCCACGATCCAGCGGTAGGTAGCTGACGTGCACGGTTGTCTCCGTGATGCCGTACATGTTGACCAGATCAGGTGGCGAGGTCCCGCGTCGGGCGTACCAGCGCGTCAGCTGTCCGAAGTCGAGCGCCTCACCGCCGAAGATCACGTAACGCAATAATGACAGGTCCGCACCCCCGGCACGCCGGTCGGCTTCCGCCAATTGATAGAAAGCAGTCGGAGTTTGATTGAGCACCGTGACACGTTCGTGTCGCAGCAATTCGAGGAATGCCTCGGGTGACCGTGCCGTGAAATAGTCGATCAGCACCAGTCGGCCACCATGTGCGAGTGCACCCCACATTTCCCACACCGAGAAGTCGAATGCCGCCGAATGAAACATCGTCCACACATCGCCGCGGTCAAATCCGAAGAGCGCTCTGGTGTTTGCCAGCAACGTCACGACGCTGCGATGAGGTACCTGCACCCCCTTCGGTCTCCCGGTGGATCCCGAGGTGTAAATCACGTAGGCCACCGAATCAGGCTGCAGCGGTAGCGGCCGGTCTTCGTCGGTCACCGGCAGCGGTGAAAACCTCTGCAGCGCATCACGAGTGTCGGTACTGTCCACGACGATCACGGGCACCCCGTTGCCGCCGACGTCATCACTGCCAGCTGTGGTCGTCAGAACGCACACCGGCGCAGCGTCACGCAGCACGAAGCTCACCCGTTCGGGCGGAGACGTCAGGTCCACCGGTAGGTATCCACCGCCCGATTTCACCACCGCCAGCAGAGCCACAAGAAGTTCGAACGACGGGGTCATCGCAACTGCCACGAGTGTCTCTGGCACGACCCCCTGCGCCACCAGCAGTCGCGCGAGGCGGTTAGCTCGTTCGTCCAGTTCGCGGTAGGTCACCGACTGGCCGTCACAACGCACCGCCACGGCATCACCCGAAGTGCGCACCGCTCGATCGAAGAGGTCCGACAGCGAATCATCATTCGTGTCGATAACCGAGGGAGGCGGCGCAACCAGCACCTCGCTACGTTCGCCGGTCAGAAGAATGTCGATGTCACCGACGATCGCGGACGGATCGTCGATCACGGCGTCGATCACCCTCCCGAAGCGCTGCGCAATTCGCTCCACGGATCCTTGATCGAAAACATCCGTGGCATAGCGGAAGCCGGCGCTGATCCCATCCGGAACGCCGCGCTCGTCGACTTGCTCCATCACACTCAGTTGCAGATCGAATTTTGCCACCTCGAGATCGATGTCGAGCGAACGGATCGTCAACTCCGGTAGTTCGAGGCGCAGGCTCGCGGCGGTCTGGAATTCGAGTAGTACCTGAAATAGGGGTGAATGCGCAGTGGAACGATCGGGCGCAAGGTAATCCACCAGCTTTTCGAAGGGAATGTCCGCATGGTCCAGTGCGCCGAGATCTGTCGACCGCACTGCTGCAAGGGTGTCGGTAAAGGTTGCTCCGGATTCGACCGGTGTACGAAGAACCAGAGTATTGACAAACATCCCTACCACGTCGTCCAACACTGATTCGCCGCGTCCCGCGACCGGCGTCCCGATCACAACGTCACCTGACCCCGAGAGCCGTGCCAGCAGCACCGCGAGCGCCGCATGCAGAACCATGAAGAGAGTCGAATCATGCTGGTGTGCAAGGTCGGTCAAAGCTCGATGAACTTCAGGTGAGATGCTCATCGAGACCACGGCGCCTTCGGAAGAGCGCTTCGGCGTTCGAGGTCGATCAAGAGCGAGGGGTGAGACTTCAGGGATTCCCGACAGCGCCTCGGTCCAGTAGATGAATTGTTCCGCGATCGAAGTACCTGGACCATCTTCTGCGTCGATGGTCTCCCTCTGCCACACGCTGTAATCAGCGTAGTGGATGGGCAATGGCGCCCACATCGGTCTCTGATCCTGCGCACGGGATGTATAGGCGCGCATCAGGTCACGTGCCAGTGGCGTCATCGAGAAGCCGTCGGCCGCGATGTGGTGGACAACGATCGCAAGAACATGCTGCTCCGGTCCGGTTCGGAGCAACCTCACGTGCAGCGGGAACTCCTCGGTCACATCGAATCCCACGTCGAAGAACCCATGCAACGCCGTAAATATCTGCTCGCCGGGAATCGGTACGGGGTGGATTCGAGGAGCAGCGAGCGTTGGTTCGACAATCACCTGGTGTGGCCCGTCCGCGGAAGTCGGGAAAATCGTCCGAAGGGATTCATGCCGTTCCACTACGTCGCCGAGCGCAGCTTCGAGCGCTTCGAGATCCAGGAATCCGTCGAGTTGCAGGGCAACGGGAATGTTGTAGAGCGGAGATGAAGTGTCGAACTGGTTGAGGAACCACATACGCGACTGCGACAGGGACAGTGGAATATGTTCTGGCCGTTTTCTATCCGTGAATTCAACCAGCCCCGAACCTCCAGGCCCCGATTCACCAAGTACTGGTTCGACCGGATCGATCGAGGCCGCCAGATCAGCTACCACCGGAGTGTCGAACAGCGCTTTGACCCCCAGTTTTATGTTCGCCGCGGTGTTGATGCGCGCTATGACGCGGGTAGCACTGAGGGAGTCCCCGCCGAGCTCGAAGAAATTGTCATCGGCCCCCACCTGGTCGAGATCGAGCACGTCCGAGATCGCTCGAGCGACCACACCTTCGGTTCGCGTGATCGGCGCGCGATATTCTGCTGCGTTGAAAGTAGTGTCCGGTAGGGCTTTACGGTCCAACTTCCCATGCACCGTCACCGGCAACCCATCCAACACCACCACCACCGACGGAACCATGAACCCCGGAAGAGACCTCCGCACCCCCTCCAACACCACCACCTCGTCAACCACCACCCCCACCTCACCCACCACAAACCCCACCAAAAAATCCCCACCCACACCCGACCGCAACACCACCACCGCACCAGCCACCCCCGCCTGAGCAACCAACACCGCCTCCACCTCACCCAACTCCACCCGCTGCCCCCGCACCTTCACCTGAAAATCCGTGCGCCCCACAAACTCCAACTCACCACCACACCCCCACCGCACCACATCACCCGTCCGATACACCCGAGCACCCACCACCCCAGACACCGGATCCGCCACAAACCGACCCGCCGTCAAATCCACACGACCCTCATACCCCCGCGCCACCTGCACCCCACCCACATACAACTCCCCCACAACCCCCACCGGAACCGGCCGCAACCGCGAATCCAACACCAACACCCGCGTATTCCACACCGCCCGACCAATCGGAACACCCACCCCCACAACACCCTCCACCACATGAAACGTCACATCCACCGACGCCTCCGTCGGCCCGTACAAATTCACCAACTCCGCACCACACACCCCCGCAAACCGCCCCGCCAACACCGACGACAACCCCTCACCAGAGACAAACACCCGACGCACACTCGAACACCCCACCACCACCGAAGGCTCCCCCACGAACACCTCCAACATCGACGGCACAAAATGCACCACCGACACCCCCCACCGCTCGATCACACCCACCAAATACACCGGATCACGATGCCCACCCGGATCCGCCACCACCAACCGCGCACCCACCATCAACGGCCAAAACAACTCCCACACCGACACATCGAACGACACCGGCGTCTTCTGCAACACCACATCCCCCACACCCAACGGAAACTCCCCCTGCATCCACAACAACCGATTCACCACCCCCGCATGCGAGACCACCACCCCCTTCGGACGACCCGTCGACCCCGACGTGAACATCACATACACCGCATGCTCAGGCAACAACACCCCCAACCGCTCCCCCACCCCCACCGGATCACCCGAAAACCCCGAAACATCAACACAACCCACATCGACAAACCCCACCCCCACCGGCAAACACCCACCATCACCGCGCCGCGACAACACCACAACCGGATCCACCACCCCCACCACAAACCCCACCCGCTCCACCGGCGCACCCACATCCACCGGAACAAACACCCCACCAGCCCGCACCACCGCAAACACCGCCACCAACAACTCCACCGACCGCGACAACGCCACACACACCCGCGACTCCGGACCCACACCCAACGAAATCAACAACCGCGCAAAACGATTCACCCGAACATCGAACTCACCCCACGACAACACCACCCCACCACACACCAACCCCCCACCCCCCACACCAGCAAACCGCCCATCCAACACATCCACCAACGTCAAACCCCCCACCGCCACCCCCACACCATCCCAACCACCCACCACCAACCCACGCTCACCCGCAACAAACACGTCGACCTCACCGACCGTTGTGTCCGCGTCCTCTGCGATGGTGGTGAGAATCCGCGCCAAACGCTGTGCGATGGTGTCGACCGCTGCGCGATCGAAGGCTGCAGGCTGGTATCGCAGGCTCAGGTGCAAAGCCTGCTCGGCGATCGAGAGCACGGTGAGCGGGTAATGCGTCGCATCGCGGGCGTCCACGGTGGTGACTCGCATCCCGGCGATGTCGGCGTTCTCATCCATCCCCGAGGTGTCAACGGGATAAGACTCGAAGACCGAGAGCGTGTCGAACAGGTTGCCCATCCCTACCCGTGCCTGAATCGAGCCGAGCCCGACATAGTGATGATCGAGGAGTGATACCTGCTCGTCCTGTAGTCGAGCGAGCAACTGGGCCCACGTCTCGTCCGGATCCAGTTGCACACGTACGGGCAACGTGTTGATCAGCAGTCCCATCATGTTTTCCACACCAGGTAGTTCAGGTGACCGCCCCGAGACCGTGGCGCCGAAGACTACGTCTTCGCGGGAAAGCAATCGGGACAACAGAACACCCCACGCGGCTTGGACCACCGTGTTCATCGTGATCCCGCTGCGCTGGACCAGTGCACCGAGTCCGTCGAGTACCGGTTCAGGCAGATCGACGATTACTTCCTCGGGCACACCCTGCTCCACGTTCGGTGCCGGATCTGCCAACAGGGTCGGCTCCTCGACGCCCTGCATGGCGTCTTCCCATACCGCGAGCGAGGTGTCGGGATCGCGGTCCGCCAACCATTCCAGATAAGTGCGGTACGAGGGAGACTCGGGAAGATCGGGCGGGACTCTGTCGACCGGGAGACTGTCGGCGGCGTATCGCATCAGCAGTTCTCGTACCAACAGTGGCATCGACCAACCGTCGAGAACAATGTGATGATTTGTCACCGCGAGCACGCACTGCGTCCGGGTGGTTCGCAGCAACGCCAGCCGTAACAGTGGCGGCGAGGCTAGATCGAAGGGAGCTCTGCGATCCTCATCGAGGCGCCGCCGTAGCTCTGATTCGGAAACCGATCCTTGTTCGGTGAGATCTACTTCGCTCCATGGAATCTCCGCATCGTCGACAATCAACTGCGCTGGTACACCGTTACTGTCGTAGACGAACGCCGCACGCAGATTCGGGTGGTCGACCAACAATCCGGCAGCAGCGCCGCGCACACGCTCGGAATCAACCACTCCTTCGAGTTCGACGCACAGTTGAGCTGTGTAGACATCCGTGGATGTTGCCGCTAGTGAAGCATGGAACATCAACCCAGACTGAAGGGGCGACACCGACCAAACATCGTTCAATGCCGGGTAATCCCCCTCCCAGCGTTCGATCTGTTGCTGGTCGACCGAGACCAGCGGGATGTCGGACGGTGTCAGACCACCCGCACCGGGTAACGATGCGTGAGCGGTCAGACCATCGAGCGCACGACGCCAGAGGTCCGCGAACTCCGCGACGTCCGACTCGTCGAGCACCCCGTGTGGAAATGCAAACGAAGCTGTCAGGCATGGCCCGTCGGGGCCGTCCTCGACGGCCGCGTTGATGTCGATCACGGACGCCACAGGCGTGGAACGATTCTGGGTTCCGCCGAGCTTTCGATTACCCTCCACCGGCAGCCAGTCCTCTGTTCCGTCAGAGGAGCCGATCCGGCCCAGATAGTTGAAACTGATCTGAGGAGAACGGAATCGGCCGGGTGTGTCGCTCTCGCCAGACAGGTACTGCAACATCCCGAATCCGATTCCATGATCGGGGATCGCACGCAAGTACTCTTTGACAGCTTTGAGGGCCCGACCGGCGTCGGCGCCACCTGCCAGTGCGTCGTCGACGTCGATTCCGCCGAGATCCACGCGCACCGGGTAGAGCGTGGTGAACCAACCAACGGTGCGAGCGAGGTCTGCGCCGGGAACCGCTCCTTCCTCGCGGCCGTGTCCTTCGAGAGTGATCAGGGCGGTGGCGGTATCCATACCTCGGCGTCGTCGCCACCCGATAGAAGCCAACGCGACAGCGGTGAGGAGTCCGTCGTTCACGCCGGCGTGGAATGCCGCAGGAACCGTGGTGAGAAGGTTCCTGGTCACCGGCGGCGAGATGTCCACTATGACGGTGACGACCGTGTCGTCGACGTCGATCGTGGAATCGAGTGGGCGCGAACCGATCAGCGAGTCATCACCGTTCAGAATCGTTTTCCACATGTCCCGTTCGACGCTCCGGTCGCCCACGTGCTCGACAAGCCCATGCGCCCATCGCCGGAACGAAGTTCCCATCTGTGGCAGTTCGGGCGTGACACCGGCCTGGAGTTGTGCTGTCACCGACGCCAGGTCGGTGACCAGAATGCGCCACGAGACGCCGTCGACAACCAGGTGATGAATCACCACAAGTAGTCGGCCCCGCTTCTTCGACAGATCGGGATGGTCAGCAAGGTCGAACCAGACAACGCGAACCACGTCGGCGGAAGCAGGATCCAAGCTGTCGGCCGCGGCCTCGAGTTCCCTCGACGCCAAGGCGGTGAAGTCGTCGTCGTCCACCGCGTCGACTCCCACACGACGGATCAGTCCTTCGGCCGAGATCGAGCCAGGCGGTAAAACTTCCATGACCCGCTCACGCTCGACCAGGCGCGCGCGGAGCATGTCGTGCCGGTCCAGCAGCACCTGGACGCTACGGACAAGGACGTCCTGGGTGAGATCACCGGGAGCTGTCAGCAAGAGCGCCTGGGAGAACCGGCTCAATTCGCCGTCAATTGAGCTGCCGCTGCGGTCGAGCATCCACTCTGCCACCGGCGTCAAAGGAACAGTACCGATGCCCGATCCTGGCAGCTCCGCGAGAACTTCCGTTCCGTCGTGCTCGAATTTCGCCGACTCGGCAAGCGCGGCAACAGATTTATGGACGAACACATCTCGAGGCGAGAAGATCACACCTGCATCGCGAGCCCGGGCCACCAATTGGATGGACATGATGCTGTCGCCGCCGACCTCGAAGAACGAATCATGCACTCCTACGGTGTCGAGGCCGAGAACCTGCGCGAACAGGCCGGCAAGAAGATTCTCGGTTTCCGTTCGTGGTGGCCGGTCGGGTGCGGAGGCGGACGAGAAATCGGGTGCGGGAAGCGCTGCGCGGTCCAGTTTTCCGTGAACCGTCAGAGGAAGGGCGTCGAGCATCACCACCGCCGCAGGCATCATGTACGACGGCAGACGCTTGCCTGCATGCGCGAGGACGTCACGCGTATGGATACTCGCTCCCCGATCAGGAACAACGTAGCCGATCAACCGATCGCTACCGCCTCCGTTCCAGACGCCCGTCACCGCCTGGGCCACGCACGGGTGCGACTGCAGCGCCACCTCGACTTCCCCGAGTTCGATGCGGAACCCACGGACCTTCACTTGGGCATCGGTGCGCCCGAGATACTCCAGCTGTCGACCGGGCATCCACCGCACGCGATCGCCCGTGCGATAGATCCGCGTTCCCGGCGCACCGAAGGGATCTGCGACAAACTGCGCGGCGGTCAACGGGGATCGCCGGTGATAGCCGCGAGCGAGAGCCGGCCCGGCAAGATATAGCTCACCCGCGACACCTACCGGTACTGCGCGCAGACGCGAGTCCAGCACTACCTCGCTGAATCCGCGAGTCGGTCCGCCGATGGTGACCGCGTCGTTCGGAGCCAGTGCCGCGCTGATACTCGACACGACAGTTGCCTCGGTAGGGCCGTAGGCGTTGAACATCTTTCTGCCCGGCGCCCAGCGGGCCACCAATTCCGGCGGGCAGGCCTCCCCACCTGTCACGACACAACCGACAGTGGTGAGACCGTCTGGGTCGACGGACGCCAACGCTGCCGGAGTCACAAAACAATGGGTGACGCGCTCGCGCTCCAGCAGCGCCGCCAACTCCGGCCCGCCGTAGACGGCCGGTGGCACGATCACCATCGTGGCTCCAGCACCAACGGCCAACATGAGTTCGAGAACCGACGCGTCGAAACTCGGCGAAGCGAAGTGCAGAGTTCTGGATCGGGTCGTGGCGGCGAATGTCTCGCGCTCCTGGAGAGCAAAGTCGCTCAACCCGCGATGTGTGACCGTCACGCCCTTGGGCGTTCCTGTTGAACCCGAGGTGTAGATCAGATAGACCGGATTGTCGATTCGAATCCGTGCCTTCCGATCAGCGTCGGTGACTTTCAACGGCGAGTACGCCCACAGCCGTTCCTCGAAACCGGCATCGTCGAGGACCAGGCACGGCACGAGGCCGGACAATGCTGCGTGGTGAGCTCGAGACGTTATCCCCCACGCTGCACCGGAGTCGCCCAGCATGTACTCGATACGTGCAGCAGGATGTCCTGGGTCCACGGGGAGGAATGCCGCACCTGTTTTGGCAACGGACCACACCGCCAGAACGGACTCGACGGAGCGTGGGAGACACAACGCCACCACCGATTCGGGACCCACTCCGGATTCGATCAGCATGCGGGCCAATCGGTTCGACTGTGCGTCGAGTCCGAGATAGGTCACTTCACGTTCCTCGAACACCAGCGCGACGGCGCCGGGATCCTGGGCGGTCGCCATATCTTTTGCTGCAGTAAGCAAATCCGGAAGAGTCTGAACAGCGGTGGAAATCACACCTCGCACGGGTACCAGTTCGACTGACTCACGGGTTGAGAGAATCTCGATATCTCCGATCCGCGATTGCGGTTTCGTGATAGCGCGCTCAAGAATCCGTTGCAGGCGGTCGACGAAGCCCCTTACCGTTTCCTCGTCGAAAATATCCGTAGCATAACCGAATTCGGCGCGAATACCGCCGGGTTCGCCGGAGGCGACGACGTTCTGCGCCACCGTCAACTGCAGATCGAAGTTGATGGTGTCGATCTCGACACCCACGTCCGTCACCTGCAGGCCGGGGAGTTCCAGTGTAGGTCGCTCGATGTCTTGGAACTCCAACATGACTTGAACCAGGGGCGAGTATGCCGTCGAACGTGAAGGATTCACTATCTCGACGACTCGTTCGAACGGCACGTCCGCATGGATGAAGGCGCTCAGATCTACGTTTCGGACCTGGTCGAGGAAGTCCCCGAAAGTCGCGCCACGGTCCACTGCAGTGCGCAAGACCAACGTGTTGACGAACATGCCCACCAGGTCGTCGAGTTCGCGCTCACCACGCCCGGCGATGGGAGTTCCGACCGCTACGTCGTCCTCATCACTGAGCCTCGCCAGCAGCACTGCCAAAGCTGCGTGCACAACCATGAAGACCGTGGCGTTGTGTGTGCGCGACAGGGCAACCACACCGGCATGAACATCCGGACTGAACTCGAAACGAATCCGTCCGCGTCGAAGCGAACGCACATCACCGCGCGGTCGATCGGTCGGAATGTCGAGAACCTCCGGTGTGCCCGCAAGATTCTCGGCCCAATACGCGAGCTGTTTCGAGATCAAAGACCGAGAGTCGGATTCCGAACCCAACCAACCACGTTGCCACAACGCGTAGTCGGCGTACTGGATCTCGAGCGGCGCCCACCGAGGTGCCTCACCGTTCACGCGGGAGGAGTATGCGCTCATGAGATCTCGGGCCAGCGGTACCGTCGAGAATCCGTCGGCGGCGATGTGGTGAATCACGATCACCAGGACATGCGAGTGGACCTGGTCATCTCGCCGCAACAAGGTGGCGCGCATCGGGACCTGCTGCATGACGTCGAAACCAACCGAAGCGATCTGCCGGCAACGCTCGCGCAGCTCTTGCTCTCCCTGCACAACTATCGGTGCAAGATCCGATACCACCTGTGAGGTGGCCATGATCACCTGACGCGGGCCGTCGTCGGTGAGAGGAAAAACAGTGCGCAAAGACTCGTGCCGCTCGACGACGTCGACAAATGCAGCGTGAAGTGCACTCAGATTCACTGCACCGTCGAGCCTCAACGCGCACGCGACGTTGTATGCGGCGGAATCGGGGGCGAACTGATTCGCAAACCACATTCGCTCCTGCGCCGGCGAAAGTGGGAGATCCGTCGTCGTACCCCGCGGCTTCAACGCTGGCTTGGCCCCTGCTCCTCCACTGATATCCCCTTTGCTATCGCTTCCGCGAAACTGCGCCAACTCGGCCAGCGCTGCAACGGTAGAAGCATCGAAGACGTCGCGGATGTTGATCCGTTCGCCGAGAACAGAATTCACTCGTGCAACCAACCTGACCGCACTGAGAGAGTTCCCACCAAGGGCAAAAAAGTCGTCGTACACGCCCACCGTCGACGTTCCCAGCAGATCATCGAAGATTGCGGCAACCGTCTCCTCGACCGGCGTGCGCGGCGCAACGTACTGCAGCGGTTGAGGTTCGAAGTTGATGTCCGGTAGGGCTTTACGGTCCAACTTCCCATGCACCGTCACCGGCAACCCATCCAACACCACCACCACCGACGGAACCATGAACCCCGGAAGAGACCTCCGCACCCCCTCCAACACCACCACCTCGTCAACCACCACCCCCACCTCACCCACCACAAACCCCACCAAAAAATCCCCACCCACACCCGACCGCAACACCACCACCGCACCAGCCACCCCCGCCTGAGCAACCAACACCGCCTCCACCTCACCCAACTCCACCCGCTGCCCCCGCACCTTCACCTGAAAATCCGTGCGCCCCACAAACTCCAACTCACCACCACACCCCCACCGCACCACATCACCCGTCCGATACACCCGAGCACCCACCACCCCAGACACCGGATCCGCCACAAACCGACCCGCCGTCAAATCCACACGACCCTCATACCCCCGCGCCACCTGCACCCCACCCACATACAACTCCCCCACAACCCCCACCGGAACCGGCCGCAACCGCGAATCCAACACCAACACCCGCGTATTCCACACCGCCCGACCAATCGGAACACCCACCCCCACAACACCCTCCACCACATGAAACGTCACATCCACCGACGCCTCCGTCGGCCCGTACAAATTCACCAACTCCGCACCACACACCCCCGCAAACCGCCCCGCCAACACCGACGACAACCCCTCACCAGAGACAAACACCCGACGCACACTCGAACACCCCACCACCACCGAAGGCTCCCCCACGAACACCTCCAACATCGACGGCACAAAATGCACCACCGACACCCCCCACCGCTCGATCACACCCACCAAATACACCGGATCACGATGCCCACCCGGATCCGCCACCACCAACCGCGCACCCACCATCAACGGCCAAAACAACTCCCACACCGACACATCGAACGACACCGGCGTCTTCTGCAACACCACATCCCCCACACCCAACGGAAACTCCCCCTGCATCCACAACAACCGATTCACCACCCCCGCATGCGAGACCACCACCCCCTTCGGACGACCCGTCGACCCCGACGTGAACATCACATACACCGCATGCTCAGGCAACAACACCCCCAACCGCTCCCCCACCCCCACCGGATCACCCGAAAACCCCGAAACATCAACACAACCCACATCGACAAACCCCACCCCCACCGGCAAACACCCACCATCACCGCGCCGCGACAACACCACAACCGGATCCACCACCCCCACCACAAACCCCACCCGCTCCACCGGCGCACCCACATCCACCGGAACAAACACCCCACCAGCCCGCACCACCGCAAACACCGCCACCAACAACTCCACCGACCGCGACAACGCCACACACACCCGCGACTCCGGACCCACACCCAACGAAATCAACAACCGCGCAAAACGATTCACCCGAACATCGAACTCACCCCACGACAACACCACCCCACCACACACCAACCCCCCACCCCCCACACCAGCAAACCGCCCATCCAACACATCCACCAACGTCAAACCCCCCACCGCCACCCCCACACCATCCCAACCACCCACCACCAACCCACGCTCACCCGCGCCCAGAATTTCCGTATCGCCCACCGGGGCAGTAGGATTCGCCACCAACGACGTGAGCAGGCGGACGAACCGCTCGGCGAACTCCGAAACCGTGCCGCGCTCGAAGATGTCCGAGGCATAGGTGAAGGCTGCATCGAGGCCGGTGGGGATGCCATCCTTGCCGCGCCGTTCGGAGAGAGCCAACTGCAAGTCGAATTTTGCGACACCGATATCCACCGGGATCACATCGACAACGAGTCCTGGCAGTTCGAGATGGGGGTGGGCGATGTTCTGAAACTCCAACAGAACTTGGAAGAGCGGTGAATGAGACGTCGAACGTTCCGGCGCAATCGCGTCGACGACGCTCTCGAACGGCACCTCGGTTTGCCCGAACGCTCCCAGATCAACGTCGCGAGTTCGTGCAAGGATTTCCTCGAAAGTCGCGGCGGTATCAACGGCGGTTCGCAGGACGACAGTGTTGACGAACATCCCGACCAGATCGTCGAGGACTTGCTCGGCGCGCCCTTCTACCGGAGTGCCGATCGCTATGTCCGGCGAGGCGCTCAGCCGTGCCAACAGAATCGCCAGCACTGCGTGCACCACCATGAACGGTGTCGCATTGTGATTCCGAGCGAGTTCGAGGAGGTCACTGTGCACGTCTTCGGGCACCGAGAATCGGACCGATTCACCGCGCATGGATCGTTCCGCCGGCCTCGGTCGATCCAGCGGAAGGTCGATCACGTCAGGTAGACCAGACAGGTTGGACGTCCAGTAGTCCAACTGCTTCGCCTGGAGCGTGTCCGGATCGGCGTCACTGCCGAGCAGTTCGATCTGCCATTGGCTGTAGTCGGCGTACTGCACAGGCAAAGGCGGCCAGTCCGGTGCCCGACTGGCAGCCCGCGCCGCGTAGGCGCGGGTCAGGTCGCGGGCCAGCGGCTCGAGAGAAGCTCCATCCGCCGAAATATGGTGAACCACCAACGCGAGGACATGATCGTCAGGAGTGATTCGAAAAAGGGACCCGCGCAGGGGCACGTTCGCGCTCACGTCGAACCCCTCGCGAGCCAGATCTGCGATGCGACGGTCCAAGGCTTCCTCGTCAACGGATACTTCCCACGACAACTTCGACGTCACGCGTTCCGAAGGAACTACTACCTGATGTGGACCGTCGACCGACGCCGGGTAGACGGTACGAAGCGATTCATGTCGATCGACAACATCTCCCACCGCGAGCTGCAGCGCAGCCACATCCAACACCCCTGACAGTCGGACCACCATCGGAATGTTGTAGGCCGGGGACGACGTGTCGAACTGATTGACAAACCACAGGCGTTGTTGTGCCAGAGACACCGGAATCGTGTCCCTGTTCGAATGTGCCTGCAGGATTGGACGCTTCGAACGCGAGCGATCAACACCGAAGGACTTCGCGTCACGCACGTGAAGGGCCAGTGATTCGACCGTCGGTGCTTCGAACAAAGTCCGCACCCCGAAATCGATTGCTTCAGCGGCATTGACTCGTGCGATCAGCTTTGTGGCAATCAGTGAGTTCCCACCCAGCTCGAAGAAGTCGTCACTCGCACCCACCGTCTCGGCACCTAGAACGTCGGCAAAAATCTCGGCCAGCAATAGTTCCTCGGCGCCCTCGGGCGGCCGAAAGTTGTCCGGCCGAGCATCAAACCGAGGTGCCGGTAAGGCAGCGCGATCGACCTTTCCCGATGGAGTTACCGGCAACTCGTCGAGTAGAACAAATGCCGCAGGAACCATGTACGACGGCACACGGCTCGCGGCGTACTGCGTCAGATCGGCCGTCGAGAGAGCACTTCCGCCGGCAGTCACGACATACGTGGTGATCATCGTTGTACCGGAGGAAGCCGCACGCGCCACGGTGACTGCATTCTCGACCTGCGGACACGACTGAACGACGCTGTCGATTTCCCCGAGCTCGATACGGAATCCGCGAACTTTCACCTGGAAGTCGCTACGACCGACGTACTCGAGTGCACGTCCGCGGCGCCGGCGCACCAAGTCCCCCGTTCGATACATCCGCCGGCCCGGGAGACCGAACGGGTCGGCCACGAATCGTCCTGCCGTCAACGCATACTTCCGGTGATAGCCGCGTGCGAGCGCGTCTCCCGAGATGTACAGCTCTCCCACAACACCGTCGGGGACGGGGTGCAGCCGCTGATCGAGCACGATCTCGTCGAATCCGCGGAGCGGACCGCCCACAGTGATGTTCTCCGACGACACCATAGGCTCGCCGATGTTCGACATGACGGTGGTCTCGGTCGGCCCGTAGGCATTGCACAGCCGTCGGCCGGGAGCCCACCGCTGCACAAGATCCGGCGGACAGGCCTCACCACCGACAACCACATCGCCGAAGCCCGAAAGGCCTTCGGGCGAAACTGTTCCGAGCGCCGCAGTAGTGACAAAACCATGCGTGACACGCTGGGATTCGAGGAAGCGAGACAGCTCGTCACCGCCGTAGATCGTGCTCGGTGCAATCACCATGGTCGCTCCGGCACCGAAAGCCAGAAGGTACTCGAAAATCGAGGCGTCGAAGCTCGGGGTCGAGAAATGCAGCGTTCGCGCATCCTGGGTCGCACCGAACCTCGAACGCTGTTCGGCAGCAAGCGCTTCCAGTCCACGATGCGCGACAGTCACCCCCTTGGGGAGTCCGGTGGAACCCGAAGTGTAGATCACGTACGCGGGATTGTCGGGCCGGATCGGGTGCACCCGATCGACATCGGAGATGGTACGCACGGACAACCGTGCAAGTCGGCCACGAAACTCTGCGTCGTCGATCGCTATCCAGGTAATCGAATCCGGCAAACGATGAAGTTCGGCAACGACCGTGAGCCCCAGTACGGCGCCGGAATCGGTCAGCATGAAGCGAACACGGTCGTTCGGATAGGTCGGATCCACCGGCACGAATGCCGCGCCGGCTTTGGTCACCGCCAACATCGCGACAACCGATTCGATCGAACGCGTCAATCCCAGCGCCACGCTGTTTTCCGGACCGATGCCGCGGTCGATCAATACTCGGGCCAACTTCGACGAACGCTCGTCGAGTTCTCGATAAGTCAACTCGTCATCGAGATACGAGAGGGCCACGCCGTCGGGGTGTGTGCGCGCCGCACCGTCGAACAGTTCGGCCAGGGTGCGGTGCGAAGCGCGAGAGTCACTGCGGACAGGCCGTATCGCGGATCGCTCGTCGTCGGACAAGATGTCGATGTCGCCGACCATCATTGCCGGATCTGTGGTGACTGATTCCAGGACGCGCGCTAACCGCAAACCGAGGCCGCGTACCGTCTCGGCGTCGAACAGATCGGTGGCAAACGCGAGCGTCACCGTGATTCCGGACGGCGTACCCACCTCGTCGAACATTTCGACTGCAGACACTCCGAGATCGAAGCGGCCGATGTCGCGAGGGTGCTCGTCAGCGCTGGCGAGGGGCTCGAACGTCACCTGTACAAGCGGCGCATACGCAGGCGCAACCTCCACAGCGAGCGACTGCACCACCTGCTCGAGCCGTATCTCACTGTGCGGCAGCGCATTACGCCGGACCTCGACGACACTGCCCAAGAGCGCCGTGAACGGCGTCTCCAGATCGATGCGACTTCGGACGGCAACGATGTTCGCGTCGGATCCCGCCGGCGTACCGATCACCACGTCCGAAGCGCCGGACAATCGGCTCACCACGAGCGCGAAGCCTGTGTGTAGGACCGCGCGTGTGTCCGTCCCGACATCACTCGCCATTTCTCTAAGCCGCGCGTGGGTGTCGGCGGAGATCAGGACCTCAACCTGTCCATTTTCCAGCGATTGCGTTGCAGGCCTGGGCCGATCGAACGGAAGTTGCAACAGTTCGGGCGCCCCGGTCAGCTCATGTCTCCAATATTCGAGGTGCCGCACTTCGCGTTGTCGTCGCTCGCCCTCCCGGACCGTCGGGCCGTGAATTTCTGCGAGTTCGGCACCGCGATCAGCCGCGACCAACTCTTCCAGCACGCCGACAAAATTCCGGTGGTGCTCGCGTAAACCCGCCTCCTCGTAGCGGATCGGGTTTGCCCGGAAGTCGACACGCAGCCTGTCGCCGCTCGGATACACGTTGACCAGAAGGTCTTCCACCGGCCCGGAGGTGACGATGTGATACTCCCCAACCACCTCGCCCAACTGCACCTCCTGGCGAAACAGCATGACGTTGACCATGGGCCCGGCATATGAGTCTTCGCCTTGCAGACCGCTCGTCACGCCTGCGTCCCGACGGATGTCGTCGAGGCTGCAGCGCTGGTGCCGCAATGCACCCATGAGCTCATGCTGGACCTGGGCGAAGAGTTCACCGACAGTGTCGACGGCTGCGACACGGATGAGCAGCGGCGCGACGTTCACCATCATGCCGCCCGAGTCCCGCAACACCGCCGTAGTCCGTCCGGACATCGGAACATGAATCTGGACAGTCTCTTTCGCCGTCATCCTCGAGAGGTACAACGCAAGCGCAGCGAGAACCGTTGCAGCGTGGTTCTCGGATTCGTGGAGAAGGGCACAGCTCCGGTCCGACATCAGTGTGCTTTCGAGTCGGCTCTCGATTTGCGCGGGCCCAGAGTCCTCCGCCAGGCTGGATCCGGCGACGGTGGTATTGCGCCCTGCCCAGTACTCCCGGTCGGCCGCGAATCGATCCGACATTCTGTACCGCTCGTCGATGTCGTACAACGTGCGCAGTGTCGCGGCACGACTCGGCTGCGGATCCTTTCTCGCCGCCGAGGCCGAGTACCGATGCGCAATGCGGTTCATCATGGTCATGGCACCGAAACCGTCGAGCGCGACATGATGAATGCGGCTGTACCACAGATAGTGCGCGTCGCCCACGCGCAGCACTGCGGTCTCGACGATTCCGTCGACTGCCAGGTCGGGCTGGGTCCGGCAATCTCGGCGCATCCACTCGAGGGCATCCTCGATCGGATCGGGGGACCCACGGAGGTCGACAACAGGGACGGTGATCTCAGATGTCTCGTCCACGTACTGCATCGGCTGACCATCGACCTCGATCACTTTGAGCATGGGAGATTGAAACTCGTATGCAACCGCTCGCGTTTCGCGATCCAGCAGTTCGACGTCGAGTTCGCCGCGCAACTCCACGTAGTGAGCTATCAGAATCGGGACTTCGGGATCGAATTGCTGAGCGAACCAGGTTGCCCGTTGGGCGGCCGAGAGCGGAAAGAGGGTCTCATCGGAAGGGTCGGTCCGTCTTACCTCGAAAGGTTTCACAGCGCCCCGCCCCGCATTATCTCCGCGGCCGCCGAGTGCGTAGCCGCGTCCGAATCAACAGCGCGAAAGCAAGAGGCTGATCGCGCCTCTCAAGCAGTCGTACCCAGAATCAGCCAGCACATGCACCGCCCCACCAGTCGATGTCACGTACGTATCGCTCATGTTTCACCTGCCCGATATGCACTAAAAGTGTGAATGTGCCCCGTCACCTCGGTAATGTCCCACTCCGAGACGACACATCCCCCGAGGGGAGCAGGCGCATGGACATCACCACCATTACCGACGTGATACGCCGACCACCGGATCGCCCAGGGGACGTGTGGCGTCCCGGCGACGCCTGGCTCGCGGGGGGAACGTGGCTGTTCTCAGCGGAACAACCCGACACACGTCGACTCGTCGACCTCACCGGGCTCGGCTGGACACCACTGGAGGTCGGTGCGACTCATTTCGGTGTCGGAGCTACGTGTACCGTTGCCGAACTGTATGCGTTTGTCCCGCCGGACAATTGGCGTTCGAGTCCACTTATTCGCGTCAGCTGCGAGTACTTCCTCTCGTCTTTCAAGGTGTGGAATTCGGCCACCGTAGGCGGCAACATCTGTATGTCGCTTCCCGCCGGACCGATGATCACCCTGGCAGTTGCACTAGAGGCTACTTTCACACTGTGGGCAACCGCCGGAACAGTGAGGACCGTCGACGCGTGCGACTTCGTGACCGGTGACCACCAGAATGTCCTGGAGCCGGGCGAAGTTCTTCGGAGCATCGAGTTCCCGGTGCACGCGCTCACCAAACGGCACGCCCACCGCCGCTTCAGTCTCACGCACCTCGGCCGTTCGACGATCTTCATGATCGCGACGCAGACTCCTGGAGCCGACGACTTTCACCTCACCATCACCGCCGGTACTACGCATCCGATCCGGCTTAAATTCGACGCGATGCCGGACGAAGACTCTCTGCGACGAGCTGTCGACTCCATTTCGGCCGACAGTTGGTTCGACGATCCCAACGGAACCCCCGACCACCGCCTCCACCTCGCCCGTCACTACGCCGACGAGCTCCGAATCGAACTCACGGGGAGCCAGTCATGAGCTACACGGTGAACGACCGGAAGTTCGACGAGGAACCGTTCCCAGGACAGTGTCTTCGGACATTTCTTCGGCACCTCGGACACCACGGAGTGAAGAAGGGGTGCGACGGCGGGGACTGCGGGGCCTGCACGGTGTGGCTCGACGGAGCACCGATACACAGCTGCATCACGCCCGCCTTTCGCGCCGACGGTCGCGCGGTGACCACGATCGAGGGACTCGGCACGCCCGAAGATCTCCATCCGATTCAGCAGCAGTTCCGGGATGCGCCCGGCTTTCAGTGTGGGTTCTGCACCGCCGGAATGATCATGACCTCGGCGGCACTCACCGACGCGCAGAAAGAAGACTTGCCGCGAGCGCTCAAGGGAAACCTGTGCCGCTGCACCGGTTACCGATCCATCGAAGACGCGGTCAACGGTGTCGGTGCTATCGAAGTTGCCCTTCCCGGACAGGCGGTCGGGACCAGCGTCGGGGCGCCGGCGGCGACCGAGGTGGTAACCGGACGCGCGGAGTACACGATGGACACCGAGATCGACGGAATGCTGCACCTGAAAGTGCTGCACTCGCCTCACGCCCATGCACGCATCACCTCAATCGACGCCACCGACGCTCTCGCTGTCTCTGGCGTGCATCGCGTCTACACCTGGAAAGACGTGCCGCGCAAGCTTTTCACGACGGCAATTCACACCGACCACCTTGTTGATCCGGACGACACGTACATCCTCGACAACGTCGTGCGGTTCGTGGGTCAGCGTGTAGTGGCCGTCCTCGCCGAGTCCGTCGTCGCTGCGGAAGAAGGCCGTCGGAAGGTGAAGGTCGATTACGAGATCCTGCCTTCCGTGTTCGATCCGGAAGAGGCCATGGCCGACGGCGCTCCAGCCCTGCACGGATCCGACGATCCCTTTGTGCGAGATCCCGAGCACAACATCCTGCTCGAACTTCACGGTCATGTGGGCGACGTCGAGGCCGGGTTCGCCGAGGCCGACGTCATCCACGAAGGCACCTACTTCTCGCCGCGGGTTCAGCACGCGCATCTCGAGACGCACGGTTCGATCTCGTGGATGGAAGACGGACGCCTTCACGTTCGCACAAGTTCGCAGTCCCCCTCCATCGCAAAGGTCAAACTCGCCCATCTCTTCGACCTCCGCCCGGATCAGCTACGCGTGTTCTGCAAACGCGTGGGTGGCGGGTTTGGAGGAAAGCAGGAAGTGATCAGCGAAGATCTGGTGGCGCTCGCCACCCTGGACACCGGCCGTCCCGTCTGCCTCGAGTTCACCCGAGAAGAAGAGTTCACCACCGCGTCGCCGCGTCATCCGATGAAACTGACGATCAAGCTCGGAGCAAAGTCGGACGGGACTCTCACCGCCCTTCACTACCGAAACGTCTCGAACACCGGTGCATACGGAAATCACGGCGGAGAGACACTCTTTGCCGGCGGCGCGGCAGTCTCTCTCTATCGCTGTGCGAACAAGAAGTTCGATGCGTATTCCGTGTACACCAATAATGTTCCGAGCGGCGCTCTACGTGGGTACGGCATGACTCAACCGGCCTTTGCCGTGGAATCGGCCATGACCGAATTGGCCATCGCGTTGAACATGGATCCGCTCGAACTGCGTCGACGCAATATCGTCCGACCGGGAGATTCGCTCGTCGCACTCGAAGACGGCCCAGACGACGTGATCTTCACCGAAGACGGACTGGGGCAATGCATCGATCTGATCGACGCCGCGTTGAAGCGCCATCCGATTCCCTGGCTCGGAGACGATTGGCGGATCGGCACCGGTGCTGCCAGTTCACTACATGAAACCGCACCACCCACCGAGCACATTTCCGAGGCCTGGCTCACCCTCGGTGAAGACTGTGTATACGAACTTGCCATCGGCACAGTCGAATTCGGCGAGGGAACTTCTACCGCCCACGTGCAGATCGCCGCGAATCAGCTGGGCACAACACCGTCACGCGTACGAATCATTCAGTCGGACACCGACCGAACCGGTTTCGACACAGGCGCTTTCGCCAGCGCCGGCCTGTTTGTCGCGGGGAACGCGGTACTTCGCGCGTCGAACGCGCTCCGTGATCGATTACTGGCCTTCGCCGCGCACCACACCGGCGTGTCGATTGGCCAGTGCTCGATGGACGACGACAAGATCGTCTGCGGGAGTAACCGTGTGACTCTTCAGGAGATACTCGAGGCCGCACGCCCGCGCGGGATCCGATTCACCGAAGCACGGAAAGCTTACGGGTCTCCGCGCAGCGTGGTGTCCAACACTCATGGCTTCCGGATTGCCGTCCATCGCATCACCGGCGAGATCCGCATTCTCTACAGCGTCCAAGCTACCGATGCTGGGGTGATCATCAACCCGGCGCAGGTGCGGGGACAGATCGAAGGTGGCGTCGCCCAGGGCATCGGGTTCGCACTCACCGAAAACTTCTACGTGGATGCGAACGGCGCGATGATGAATCCGAATCTACGTAACTACCGGATCCCGACATATGCAGATATCCCACGCACCGAGGTGATCCTCGTCGAGTCATCAGACTCCGTCGGCCCGCTCCGCTCCAAGGGCATGGCAGAGTGCTGCATCAATCCGGTTGCCCCTGCATTGGCGAACGCACTGCAGGATGCCACCGGGTCACGATTCCGGTCACTACCGCTCACCCCGGAACGCATCTACACAGGCCTGAACCGATGACCGCGAACACGTCGGCGGACAGCGTCGCGACGGTCATCATCGGCCAGCGAGTACATGCCGGACTGGAGAAAGAATTCGAGGTCTGGCAGAAAGACCTCAACCGAGCCGCCGCAGATTACGCAGGCTTCCTCGGGGCAGAAATCGCGGCTCCGACACCCACCCAACCCGATTGGGTGATCGTGTACCGCTTCGACTCCATCGCTCATGTTCAAGCGTGGATCAACAGCGCGACGAGGCAGGGCTACCTCGACAGCGGTCGTCAGTACTTCGACGGCCCGGCCACGCAGCAGGTAGTGAGCGGCGGGATCAAGCCTCCGGACCCACTGCTGACCGTCGTAGTAACGCACCGAGTCGGTGACGACAGCATCGACGAGTTCCTTGCCTGGCAGGACCGCCTTCGCGAGGTGGAGAGTGCTTTCGACGGATTCCGCGGCACCGAACTGTTTCGCCCAGTCGACGGTGTGCAGGATGAGTGGACCCTGCTGTATCGCTTCGACAATGCTGCCCATCTCGATACATGGCTGACTTCCCCTGAGCGACAACAACTCCTCGCCGAGGGCCGCAAGTTCCACGACTTCGAACTGCGAACCGTGGACAATTCGTTCGGCAGTTGGTTTGCCTTCGACGAGAACGGAAACGAGGCCCCTCCACCCTCGGAGACAAAAACCTCGATTGCGGTCTGGGTCGGCCTGTACCCAACTGTCGTCTTGCTTACTTTGGCGCTGTCACCGCTGAAGCTGCCACTCTGGCTGGGATTGTTGATCGGCAACCTGTTGTCGAGCTTCATCATGAGTTTCTTCACGATGCCGTATTACGTGAATCGGCTCCTGCACCGTTGGCTGCGTCCACCTCCGGGGATTCCTGTCGCAAAAACCAACGCGCAAGGGGCGGCAATCGTCGCAGCGGTGACCTTGTTCTGGGTTGTCGTCTTCTATCTGGTGACTACTCAGTTCTGGTCGCTACCGTGAGCAGTGACTTCGCGTTCACCGCCTTCACCACGCGGTGCCCGCCTGAAAGAGCAGAACAGCTCCGCCCCGGGGTGCACTGATGGTGAACTTCGTGGTCATGCTTCATGTCCGGCGCTGCACTGCGCGAACGAAACGGTTTGTCGACCGCACCTCGCCTCCGCGTCTCCAGCCTGGGCAGATCATCCGCGGACAATCATCAATGGGCAGTGGGAGGCGTGAAGCAGAGCTCCGCTGGTCGATCCGAGAAGGAGCGCCGTGAATCCTCCGCGCCCACGACTGCCGATGACAACAACCCGCGCATGACGGGACAACTCGACGAGTTGGTGCACCGGACGGTCACGAACGACGACCTTGTTCACATCCACGTCACGGTACGTCTCGCGCCATCGAGCCAGTCTTTCGGCGAGCACCGACTCTTCCACAGTGGCCATCTCGGCCCAACCTGGATCATCATCCGAATCGGGGGCGAAGACCGCCGTGAGATCGACGTCGCTCCACGCATGCGCGGCGATCAGACTGGTGTGCCGTCCTCGCCCGAGTTGGTTCGACATCAGTCTCTGCCGACGCTCGGCATTCCGGTGAGGGCCAAAGGTCATTAACCGAACCCCGGTCCGCCCTCTTCCGACCACGACCAGTTCGCGGGGCGGCACAATTGGCCCCATGCCGGAAGAACCGAAGACGTTGCGGGTGGAACTGGAAGAGGTCGGGGCGCGGCACTGGTGGGCTTCGATGTTGGCGACCCTTTCCTCGCAATCAGGGAATGCATACATGCGGTTCGTCGGTGTCGTGGATGGGAAGCCGCGTTATGTCAGCCCCACCTTTCCGACCCCGCGTGGGTGGGGAACCATTGCGCCGCAAGAAGAGTGGGCGCCGGGAATGACAGCGAGCCTTCGGGTAGTTCTCCTTTCATGCAACAATATCGGTCGTGGTGACTTCCCGCCGGACCGCGAAGCGGCCGGCCATCTCGGTACGCCACTCGGGTGCCGGGATTCTGTGCCGGTGGGGTCGGAGATGAGGTGAGATGCCGTCGAAGGTGGACAGGAATCGTTGCGCGTGCCCGGGCGATGTGAAGCGTTTCATCGCATGTTCTCGCTGCCTGGTGGGTTGACGAGAGTTCTCGGATCGATTGTTCAAGTACTTCGACCGGCGATGCTCGACCGGGGCCAGCATCTCGCGGTGCGCCACCTGGTAGCCGGCGAGCTTGTCGGTGACGATCACACGCGGCACATACTCCAAACTTTTGAGTAGTCGGCGGAAGAATCGATTGGCGGCGTTCCCGTTTCGGCGGGACCGGATCAACACGTCGAGTACGTTGCCGTGCTGGTCGACCGCGCGCCAGAGATAATGTTGCCGGCCATTGATCCGGATGAAGACCTCGTCGAGATACCACTTGTCACCGGTCCGGGCACGCCGCCGGCGCAGCTAGTCGGCGTAGGCCTGCCCGAACTTGGCGCACCACCGCCGAATCGTCTCGTAGCTGACCACCACACCGCGTTCGAGCATCAGTTCCTCGACCTCACGGAAACTGAGTGAGAACCGGAAGTACAGCCACACACAGTGGTTGATGACCTCGACCGGGAAGCGGTGACCTTTTTGGACGACAACATCGCAGTGATCATTCAACATCCTCCCAGTTTGTCGCGTTCAGCACCGTGACAGTGCCCTTCTACCGGAATCATGTTGCTACTCGTGCCAACCTGGCAATCGATCCCGGTACGGCGCTCATTCATAGCTCCCTACTGCTAGTCAGCAAGGTGAATCGTCCGAATCGTTTCACCGTCACTAGAATTCGAACACCAAGCGCGCAGTGACACGGCCAGCAAGAATGTCGTCGAAGCATTCGTTAACATCGTCGAGTTTGCGCGAAACTGCAGATACGGTGGTTTTTCCGGCGGCATGAAGCTCGAACACCTCGCGCAGATCCTCACGTGTGCCGACTATCGATCCCAGAACGGAGATACCCCCGACTACGGTGTCGAAGATCGGGATCGGAAACACACCATGCGCAGGCATCGAGACACAGACCAGTCGGCCCCCGCGCCGAAGTGAGCGGAACGCTTGGTCGAAGACGCTCGGAACGACCGCCAACACGATCGCGACATCCGCACCGCCAAGCTTCTGGATCGCTTCGACAGGGTCTTCGGTCAGTGAGTTGACAGTGTGGTCCGCCCCCAATGTCGCGGCGAGCTCGAGCTTGTCGTCCTCGATGTCGATCGCGGTGACAAAACCTCCGGCGATCCTGGCGTATTGAACTGCCATATGCCCCAACCCGCCGACACCGAAGATCGCGACACGTTGCGTCGGCCTCACCCCACCGACCTTGACCGCCTTGTACGTGGTCACACCCGCGCAGGTGAGCGGGGCAGCATCGAACGACGAGATCGAATCGGGAACACGAACCACGTACTGTGCTTGTGCCACAGCATATTCGGCGTAAGCCCCGTCGATGGAGTATCCGCTGTTCTGCTGCTTCTCGCACAGTGTCTCCCATCCGGAGACACAGTGGTCGCACTCACCGCACGCGGAACCGAGCCATGCGATCGCGACACGTTGACCGACACGATCGTGGGAAACATTCACTCCTGCCGCTTCGATCACTCCGATACCTTCGTGACCGGGCACGAATGGGACAGTGGGTTTGGCGGGCCAGTCGCCCTTCGCCGCGTGGATATCGGTGTGGCACAGTCCGCAGGCTTGGATCTTGATCAGAACTTGGTCCGGTCCAGGCGTTGGGATCGCAATATCCTGGACGACCAGGGGTGCTCCGAACTCTGTCACTACTGCTGCTTTCATCGCGATCATCCTCAGATTGGGGTGGACTCGAAAAGCCGACAGCCGATCTCGGCGCCGCATCTACTGATGCTCCCGCGACCAAGCACAGCTCAAGTAGGGTCAGAGGTCACCCCGGCAGGTCGAAGGACCCCGAATGCTAAACACCCCGAAAGGTTCGGGCCCCTGATTTCCTGCACTCATGGCCGCCCATTCACCGATGATTCCCATTTCCGCTCCGCCTATCATCGAATCTCTCACTGGAATCACCGCAGGAGAGCACTGGCATCACCGTAAGAGCGGTGAGGTCCGCTACCGCTTCGGCGGTGCGGCCATGCATGTTGCCACTGGTGTGGCGGTGCCGTCACCGGTGTTTCGCCGGGCCGCAGTGCAATTCCGGGCCTATGTGTCCATGGCGGTCTTTCGGCCCTACTCGGCTCGGGCAGCAACCGAGCAGACTGAAAGAACACGGCGGTCACGCGATGAACGACAGAACGGCGATGAGGAATCCCGGATGGGCATCTTTCACACCCCCGTTGGCGTGCGAGCGTCCTTGCCATGCAACACAATCCGTTTACCCACGCACTGGCCCACCTTACGAAAGCGTTCACCGGTGTCTACGATCGCGATATCGCTGGGTTGCGGTGAGAGCCGTCGCGGAGCGGAAGCGCGACAGTCCATTTGGTGCCGTTCCGAAAAACATTGAGCCACAATTTTTTCGGTCACCGTTGGCGGGGCAGAGAATCTGTGTTCACATCCTCGGGCGCGAGAGCGAGGGAAGGTTCACACAGGACAGTGGCCCACAGTTGCCGCTGGTGAATCACGTCCGAGGAAGGGGACCGAGATGAAGGTGTCGTCGTCGATGATGCATGTACGCGACTTGGATCGTTCTGTGCAGTTCTATCGTGATGTGTTCTCCTGCACTACGGGCCTGCGCACGCCGGACTCGGCGTTGCTCCTGACCCCTGACGGATTTCAGATCTACATGCACGCGAAGTCTGCATTTCGTCCCGTCGATGCCGGCGTCACCGGAGTCCTCTACATCATGTGGTCCACCGACACCGAAGACGAGTTCACACAGATAGCGGAACGAATGCGCGTGCACGACCCGTCGGCATCGGTCTCGACGTCCGACGGACTGACGCTCCTCGACGGACGCGACCCGGACGGAATCAGAATCGTCATCGCGTATCCGAGCCCGACGCAGTTCCCACGCGAGGTGATCGCTGCCCGCTTCCGCGGGTAACCACCGTCGCATGATTCGCAACCGGAAAGCCGTCGACACCGCCGCTGGCCGGTCACTTGCCATAGATGGTGGCAGTCCAGCGACAAGTCTGCAGGGCACTCTCTCTGACGGCGCCCTGCCTGCTATGTCGTCTCGTCGACACTTTCGAGGGCCGCGCCAGCTGAGCAGCGGGCTCGATCTAGCGTGGCATCGCTTCGGCGTTCGCGCGGAGTGTGTGCAACATTTTCCTGCTCATCACGAAACCTACCGGTTCGATGATCGAGCATCCGAAAGCAAGGCGGCTGGTCAATGACTGTCCATGTGAGTATCTCCCCCGCTCGATCAGTCGTGTTCTGTCCGAGGTTATGGGACGTAGATGGAACGACCACAGAGCATGGTCGGCTATGTCTGGGCCTTCGCCGAGAAGAACCATTGTCGTGCCGCGCTTGATCATCGTCACGGTCAGAGGGGGTGATTTCGGGTGCAGAACTACCTTGTCACCCACTTCGAGGAGTTGGAAGTCGGGATTGATACCTGCCGCACTCGTGATGTTACATCCCACCATGTTCTCCAGTCCGCGATAGCTGTAGAAACCCGCACATTGTTGGCCTATTTGAATCATCCACGGCCACAACTGATCTGCCGCGGAATCGACAGTGATCGCGTGTGTGTACGACCATGCCGCGTTCGGGACGAACTCATCGCCGGGAAGCGTCTCTGCGATCTCCGATGCCGTCGCACCCCAGCCAGTTCTCCACCGACGCAACGGCCTCGATGCAAGTATGTGAAAAGCAATGAGACCAGCACCGCCGATCGATTCCACAGCCTCGTTCATTCCGCGCCCACATCCTCGTGCTGCCCAGCCGAGACGCGACTGGTTTCGCTACAGGCCCCTCGGGCACTGAACTCGCCTGTGCACCCCGCTGTCGTCGACGCGACTTTCGGCCGCGCCTCTGCATAGGTGGTAGTCGGATCCGCGACTGCACCGATTGCCGCGAAAGCGGCACTCGACCAGACCAGCGGGTGGAGCGCTTCTGGGTCGGCGGCGAATACAGTAGTCACAACGATTGGCAGCACATGTGCAGGACTGTGGTCGATGGTCGTCACGGAAGCCTCAATTGTTTTGTCTTCGAATCGGTTCGACACCCGTTTTAGGTGCGGCCTACGCGTCTCGACGTCTGAGCATGTAACCGGCGAAGCCGATCAAGAGTACTGTCCAGATCACCGCGACGCCGAAACCTTGCCATGGCGAGAGCAGATCCCCCGGGGCTTGCTTCGGTGAGGCGATCAAGCTCCCGGCCTGAGAGGGTAAATAGGCGTGGATGTGCTGCCCGATACTGCCGGGCAGCAGCTGAGCCAGGGGCGCCAAAACGAGAACGAAACCGATGATGCCGGTGACGGCTCCCGCAGTGTGGCGGACGAGTGCACCGATCGCGATCGCCATCACTCCCAGCACCGAAAGGTACAGACCCGCACCGACTACGGCTCGCAGGACACCCGGATCACCCAACGACACCGATACGCGCGACCCCATCACCGCCGATCCGACAAAGAACGCCGGAAAGGCCGCGAGCTCGCCGACCACGAAGACCACAACCATGAACAGTCCGGACTTGGCGGCCAATACAGGTATCCGCGCAGGAACCGCCAGCAGGCTCGCTCTGATCGTTCCGCTGGCATACTCGCTGGTCATGACCAGAACGCCGAGAACACACACCGCCAGCTGTCCGAGCTGAAAACCGGCGCCGAGAATCTGGCGAGTAGGGTCGGCCACAATCTGCATTTGGGCAAGCGGATCGACTCTGTCCCAGTACGACACGGTAAACCACGTGAACAGCGCAGTGAAACCGACAGTGACGACAACCAGCAGCGACAGGGACCAGATCGCCGACCGGAGCGATACGAGTTTGGTCCACTCCGATTTCAGCAATCCCACAAAATTCAGGCCGCTGAGGTGCTGCGCAGGCGCAGCGGGTTCGTCATGAAACGCGGAGATACTCATCTCGCGGCGCTTCCTGTGGCGAGAGGCACCAGCGACCGCTCGTTGGGCGTCATTGCAGGGTGGGTGAGGTTCATGAACGCTTCCTCCAACGTAGCCACTTCCGGTGTCAGCTCGTAGATCGCGATGTGATGCTGATTGGCGAGTTCGCCGACACGCTGAGCGGAAATATCACGCACGGTGAGTGCGCCGTCATCACGCGCGCCGGTATGCCCCCCGGCCGAGGCGATATGTTCGGCGAGTGCCGGCGAATCGGATGACCTCACCAGCACGGAGGTGTGGCGGCTTCGAGCGACCAATTCCTTGGTGGTGCACTGTGCTATCAGTTTTCCGTGATCGATCACGACGAGGTTGTCAGCGGTTTGCGCCATTTCGCCCATGAGATGGCTGGAGACGAACACAGTTCTTCCCTCGCTTGCGAGGTGCCTCATCATGGAGCGCATCCAGAAGATGCCGTCTGGATCCAATCCGTTGATCGGTTCATCCATGATGAAGGTCGTCGGATCCCCCAAGAGTGCTGCTGCGATTCCCAAACGCTTGCGCATACCGAGCGAAAAGGAACCCGCACGTTCTCCCTTGACGTCACGGAGGCCGACGAGATCGAGGACCTCATCGATACGGTGCCTCGAAATGGACTGTGTTTGAGCGAGATAGAGCAGATGATTGTACGCCGATCGACCTGGGTGAACAGCCTCGGAATCCAGGAGTGCGCCAACTTCACGTAAGGGCTGACGGAGCTGGGTATAGTTCACGCCGTTGATGTGGGCATGTCCATGACTTGGGTGGTCGAGCCCGACGATCAATCGCATCGTGGTGGACTTGCCCGACCCGTTCGGCCCGAGAAACCCTGTCACTGAACCAGATTCGACGTCGAAAGACAGGTTGTCGATCACAAGCTTCTCGCCGTAACTCTTGCTGAGCTCTCGAACTTCGATCGTGTGGCTCATCGTGACCTACCAGAATTCGGTTGCGCAGACGCTGTCGGAGCGGCGCAGATCGCTCCGGGCCATGTATCGATCACACAGGCCACGGCCTCGCGTTCCCCATCTCCGGCACTCACGTGAAATTGCGGACTGCGATCGCGCATCCCCTCGGCTCCCGCAGTTGCTGCAAGCCTACGCATATGGGTTCCTTCGTCGGCGGAATGAACTGAGGAAGCGGACAGGGTCTGTGGTAATCGGCAACACTGTCAGGAGACCGGTATCTCTTCGGTCTCGCGATGAACCTCGATTCGACAGTCCTTCACCACAGCGGCGACGGCAGCAACTGCGACCAGAACAGGTGCCGCTATGGCTACCACGACGCCAACCGTGACCGGAATCTCGAAAATGGTGTGGTCATGGTCGTTTTTCACCACAATTCGTCGGACGTTGCCATCATGTAGCAGCTTTTTCACCGCATCAGTTACCTCAGCTCCCTGAACCTGGAAACTGTTCGTAGGAGGAGCGGCGCCCATGGATCCGTTTACTGAATTTCCCTGTTCCTGCATAGTCGACATTCCGTTCTGTACCAACGCACGATGTGGACGCGGTGCGATATCGGGGCGCCGGGTAGCCGATCGACTACCCGTCATCAGTGTCGGGGACGGCCGATCCAGTGCGTAGAGTCTTTGTACCTGCGGGGCAGTTCTTTTACGGATGCGGATGTCGAGCCCCCCCCACACAGCACTCGTGAACTCTGGGCTCACGAACTGATGATGACCTTCGCCCAGACCGTGGGCACCTACTCGCAGTGGCAGGGTCTTTCGGCAGTCCGCACCACTCGGCCCCGCTGGTCGTCGTGGTGACCAGTGACCCTATGACCGGGTCACTGAACCGGCGATCATCACAGGATGGACAGAGCGCGAGCGGGAACTGAACGCGCCGATGCGTCGGTGTCTGGGCCGGCCACGATGTTGGGTTGGCGCGTCCTTGAACCCACGTCGATCCATGCGCACCCTATGACGTTCGGACGCATTCCGCGGCCCACAATTCTGCCTGACGAGCTTCTCGTCAGAGTCGTCGCGTGTGGGGTTTGCCGGACCGATCTTCATGTCAGCGAAGGGGATCCCCCCATCCACAAATCCGGTGTGGTCCCCGGTCACGAGGTCGTCGGGTTGGTCGAGGAAGTGGGAGCTTCCATATCCGGGCTCGCATTCGGTGATCGAGTCGGGGTGCCATGGCTGCACTCCACATGTGGCAGCTGCCGGTTCTGTCTGCGCGGGGCCGAAAATCTGTGCCCGAATTCCACGTACACGGGCTGGGACGTCGACGGCGGATACGCCGAATACATTTCCGTTGCTGCAACATTCGCGCTTGCGTTGCCTTCGGGCTACAGCGACGTCGAGTTGGCACCGGTGTTGGGTGCTGGCATCATCGGCTTCCGCGCTCTCGAACGCACCGATCTGCCCGAAGGTGGGCGTCTGGGGATCTACGGTTTCGGAGGTAGCGGGCATCTGGCGGCGCAGATCGCGATGGCACGAGGACGCGAAGTGCACATGATGACGCGCAGTCTGTCGGCGCGCACACTCGCACTCGAGTTGGGCGTGGCCTCCGTTCAAGGCTCGCACGATCGACCGCCCGTGTCGCTCGATACGTCGATTCTGTTCGCCCCTGTCGGCGACCTGGTTCCTGTTGCGCTCGAGTCCTTGGACCGAGGGGGTGTTCGGTCGATCGCCGGTATTCACCTGTCGAACATCCCGCCGATGAACTATCGGCGGCACCTCTTTTACGAACGCCAAGTGCGCTCAGTGACAGCCAACACCCGCATCGATGCCCTCCAGTTCCTTGATTTTGCGGGCCACCATCATCTGGATGTCAGGGTGCAGAGGTATCCGCTCGCCGACGCGGATCGTGCGCTCATAGACCTGGCTGACGATCGTGTCACCGGTGCTGCGGTGCTGGTGTACTGATGAGCCGGTCCGCGTTACCTGTTACCTCGGCCGATCCGTCGAAGGCGCCCGACGAATACGGTGCGGCTGAGGCGTCCATCGCCGGTTTCGCGGAAGTACTCGCGTTGTTGGATACCACCTCGGCTGGATTGACTAGCGCAGAAGCATCACGGCGGCTCGCCGGGTACGGCCCCAATGCCGTCCGCTCACACCGCGTCAGTGCCGCAGCGGTCCTGGCCCGTCAACTGAAAAGCGCAATCCTTGCGCTCCTCGCTGTCACTGCGGTCATCTCGTTCTTCTTGGGCGACCGAAACGATGCCGTCATCATCGGCATCATCTTGACGGCGAGCATCGGGCTCGGATTCACCAACGAATACCGGGCGGAGCGGGCGAGTGCAGCGCTCCATTCGCAGGTACGGCACACGGCGGTGACACTACGAGACGGATTCGCGACGGAGGTCGACGTCGCCGATCTGGTACCCGGCGACGTCCTTCGTCTCACCTTGGGGTCGGTGGTTCCCGCGGACCTGCGGCTGATTGCTGTCAACGGACTCGAGTGCGACGAGAGCATGCTCAGCGGGGAGTCGCTTCCAGCACCGAAATCGTTGTCTCCGTTGCCTCCGGGAAGCGCACAGGCCGACCTCGTCAACTGCGCATTCATGGGTACCGTGGTTCGGGCCGGCACCGCGGACGGTGTCGTCATTGCAACGGGGAATCATGCGGAGTTCGGTCGAATCGCTGCCGCGCTCGGACAGAAACACCCGGAGACGGACTTTCAGATCGGCCTGCGGAAATTCTCGATGCTGTTGTTGAAGGTGGCGCTCGCTTTGGTGTCGATGATTTTGATCATCAACCTGGTTCTCGAGCGACCCGTGATCGAGTCACTACTCTTTGCGCTGGCAATCGCGGTCGGTATCACCCCGCAACTGCTTCCCGCAGTGGTCAGTTCGAGCTTGGCCTCGGGATCCCGCCAACTCGCCAAACACAAGGTCTTGGTCAAAAGGCTTGTCTGCATTGAAGATCTAGGTGATCTGGATGTCTTGGTGACCGACAAAACCGGCACGCTCACCAACGGTCAGATCACCTTCACACATGCACTCACCCCCGACGGCCTCGCCGACGACCGAGTCCTGCGGTACGGACTACTCTCCACCGAGTCTCGCCCCGAGCACGCGGCTCAGATCGGACCTGGCGCGAACCCTATGGACGCGGCCTTGTGGCAAGCGTCCGACTCGGAACGTGGCCTCGTGGCAGGGTTCACCACCCTCGGCATTCGTCCCTTCGATCACGAGCGGAGGATGACATCAGCGCTGGTGCGCGGCCCGGCGGCGTCCAGTCCGGAAGTGGTGGTGAAGGGGGCCCCGGAAGTTCTTTTGGATCGATGTCTGGATGTGTCGGCTGCGGCGCACAGGACTCTGACTGCCCTTTTCGCTGACGGCAGTCGCGTGGTCGCGGTCGCCGCCAAATCCGCACCCGGTCTCACCCAGATCACCGCGGAGGACGAAACGGCCCTGACGCTCGTCGGTTTCCTGGTATTCCTCGACGAACCGAAGGCCGCGGCCGAAGCCTCGCTGAAGGAACTGAACGCACTCGGCATCGCCGTAAAGGTGGCGACGGGCGACAACGCGCAGGTGGCGGAGAAAGTCTGTCGCGATCTCGGATTAGCCTCCGGTGGAACTCTTCTCGGCGCCGAAATCGACGCGATGGACGATCAATCCTTGACCGAAAATGCCCAACTGGCCACAATCTTCGCGCGGGTGTCCCCCGAACAGAAAGCACGGGTCATCCGCCTGTTGCGCCGGCGGGGCCGGGCGGTGGGATTCCTCGGCGACGGCGTCAACGACGCTCTCGCGTTGCACGCCGCCGACGTCGGAATCTCGGTCGACACGGCGACAGATGTCGCGAAGGACGCTGCCGATGTTCTGCTGCTCGAAAAGGACCTGGGAGTGTTGGCCACCGGAGTGTCCGAAGGTCGACGGATATTCGCGAACACGATCAAGTACGTCCTCATGGGAACCTCGAGCAACTTCGGCAACATGTTCAGCGCTGCAGCAGCGTCGGCGGTTCTTCCGTTCCTCCCGATGCTCCCGAGCCAGATACTCCTGAACAACCTGCTCTACGATTCGAGCCAACTCACCATCCCCACCGACCACGTCGACGCCGAACAACTTCAGGCACCATCACACTGGAACATCGCGTTCATCCGCAAGTTCATGCTGACATTCGGTCCGATCAGTTCACTGTTCGATTTCATGACGTTCGCCGTGATGCTGGGCATCTTTCATGCCGGTCCCGAGTTGTTCCGAACGGGCTGGTTCGTTGAGTCGTTGGCTACCCAGACGTTGATCATCTTCGCAATCAGGACCCGCCGGACACCGTTCTTCCGAAGCCGACCCAGCGCGGCCCTGGTCATCTCGACGTCCGCGGTCATGGTCATCGGCGTTGCGCTCACTGTTTCCCCGTGGGCCGACGATCTCGGATTCACCGCCCTACCGCTGGACTTTTTCGTCGCTCTGGCTCTCATGGTTGCGGTGTATCTCGTGTTCGTCGAGTTCGCGAAGAAGATGTTCTACAGCGAACCTGTGCATCCGACGTCGCACGAACGTGTGCGCGGGACCATGCATCGTATCCATCGCCGCGCGTCACGCTTCAGCACGCCCCTGCCACTGCCGAGGGCACAGTAGTGGCCAGATCCTGTTCGGCGGTATCGACCGTGTACCGGTCGTCCCGGTCTTCGTGAACGGCGTCGCCACTCCCCTCGGCCCATTGAACCGGAGCCGAGCGCTCGGCACAGCGGTCGGGGAATCCGTTGCAGCGCTTGATAAACGAGTACTGTTCCTCGCCTCCGGCGGTCTCTCCTACGATCCGCCCGTCCCCATCCTCGACGGCGCTCCTCCGCGAGTGGCAGACGCACTCATCGAAGGACACCCCCACGACCCCGGAACAGCGCGCCAAGGACGAAGATCGGGCATTGCAGGCCGGCCGTGACTATGCGGCCGGAACTACGACGATGATCCCCATCAACCCCGACTGGGACAACCTCGTCCTCGATACATTCGAAAAGAGTGATCTCACCGACATCGACGACTGGACCGTCGGATGGATGGGAGCAGAGGGCGGCGGATCCTCACACGAGGTCCGGACCTGGATCGCCGCATATTCTTCGCTTGCCGCAACCTATCCCTACACGATGACGTCACGATTCTACGAGCGCGTGCCAGAGTGGATTGCCGGATTCTCCGTCACAACAGCCACGCCAAGAAGTGAGCATTGAGAAAGGTATTCTCAAGTTGGTTGGAGTGCAACATCTTTCGGGCGCAGCAGGCCATCACACGGAGCGGTCGGTCAGGCAGCGCGGGCTGTCCGGCGACCTGATCCCGCACCTGGAATCCGATGGCTCCTTTCGTTGAGGTGATTGGTGGCGGTCATCCGGTGACGAGGTGGGCGGAAGCGTGAGGAGATGCCGCTGAACGCTGCCAGAAATCGTTGCGCTGCACCAACGGACCGGAACCCTTTCATTGCCTGTTCGCGTTGCCAGGTCGATTGATGGGAGTTCTCGCACCTTTGTCGGTATGTCCAGTCTTGCCGGGCACCACGATCGCGACTCAGCGGGATTGAGAGACCTCGAGTCCGGCGACCCGCGCCGGGTTCAGAAGCTGGTCGAGCTTGCCTTGGCTAACCAGACCGCTTTCTAACGCAAGTTCCATGACACCGCGGCCGCTCTCCAACGCTTGCTTGGCGATGCTGGCGGCGGCCGTGTATCCGATCTCTGGCACCAGCGCAGTGGTAAGCGCAATCGAAGAGGCGAAGTGTCGATCCAGATTCACTCGGTTGGCGACGATACCGTCGATGCAATTGTCTGCCAGGGTGCGGCAACCAGCCGTGAGCCGGATCGCGCTATCGAAGAGAGACTTGGCGATCACCGGTTCGAAGGCGTTGAGCTGGAGTTGTCCAGCTTCGGCGGCGAATGAGACTGTGATGTCTTTACCGATGACGTCGAAGGCAATCTGATTGACGACCTCGGGAATGACCGGATTGACTTTCCCCGGCATGATGCTCGAACCAGCCTGTCTGGGCGGAAGCTCAATTTCCCCGAAACCTGTCCGAGGGCCCGAGGACAGGAGCCTTAGATCGTTGCAGATCTTGGACAGTTTGATCGCAACTCGCTTCAATATCCCGGAAGTGTGCACGAACACGCCGGTGTCCTGGGTCGCCTCAACCAGGTCGGGAGCAGTTACCAGGGAACGGATGCCGGTGATGCGCTGCAACTCGACCACCACTGCTTTCGCGTAATCGGGAGGTGTGTTGAGCGCCGTGCCGATCGCAGTTCCACCCAAATTGAGTTCACGCAACAGCGCACGAGTTTCCTCCACTCGCTCCCGGTCTTCGCCAATCATGACTGCGAAGGCACCAAACTCCTGCCCGAGTGTCATCGGCACCGCATCTTGGAGCTGGGTGCGTCCAACCTTCAGAATGTCGGAGAACTCGGCCGCCTTACGCGAGAGTGAGTCTTCAAGCCGCGCCATCGATTCGAGCAGAGCGCCGAGGTATCGATCGAGGGCGAGCTTGACGGCAGTTGGATACACGTCGTTGGTGCTCTGACAAAGATTGACATGATCGATGGGATGGATCGTAGCGTAGTCACCGCGCCGCCGTCCGAGCATCTCGAGAGCCACGTTTGCGATCACTTCATTCGCGTTCATATTCGTCGACGTGCCTGCACCTCCCTGGATTGCATCGACGACGAACTGATCGTGATGCTGTCCACTTCGGATCTTTTCGCAAGCTACCACGATGGCGGCACCTACCTCCTTGTCGAGCAAATCCAACTCGGTGTTCGCAGTGGCCGATGCCTGCTTCACCACGGCGAGTGCATCGACGAATCCGGAATAGTCCCCGATCGACGTGGTCGTGATCTGGAAGTTTGTCAGCGCGCGGGCGGTATGAGCGCCGTAGTAGGCATCGCGCGGGACCTCGACTTCACCGAGGCTGTCCAGCTCAGTTCGCATCACCTGGGGATTAGTCATCACGGCTCGCATCTCGTCTTTCTCACAGTTCCCGTCACATCGGCAAAGGCGAATCACCAGGACAACGCCGGTGGATATGCCCAGAAACCACAGGACGTATCCGCACAGCGTCAAAGTGGGATCGCACTTTCAGTGAACATAGTGTTCACCGTGGACGTACAATAGCCGAAGCGATCATCGAAGTCGATCACCGGGTGACAATGGGCCATATGGTGAGACAATAGGGACATTGAGATCACTCAGGGCTTGCAATGAGGCGCGGATCACGCTCTAATGATCACCAGCAGTACACACTTTGATCACTATCCACTGCGTCGTGCGGTGCGCGCTGGCCTTGAACTCGCCTGCAACGGCGATACCGGAATCCCGTGACACGCACGTTTCTTTTCATCCAGGCATGATCGACATACATTCCGAGAGGACTCCAATGTCCACCACCCCCAGCCCTCACAACGTGAGGCCCAACCAGTCGAAGCGCGTTGCGCTCTCCAGTCTCGCCGGCACCACCATCGAGTGGTACGAGTTCTTCATCTACGCCATTGCTGCCGCCATGGTCTTCGACAAGTTGTTCTTCCCGAACTTCGATCCGGCGGTTGGCAAGACCCTGTCGTTGTCGACCTTCACCATCGCGTTCATCGCACGACCGATCGGAGCCGCAGTATTCGGACACTTCGGCGACAGGATCGGGCGGAAAAAACTGCTGGTCGTCACACTCTCGATCATGGGCGGGGCAACTGTCCTCATCGGCGCCCTTCCTACGTACGACCAGATCGGTATCTACGCACCGCTGCTACTGACGGTGCTCCGCTTCGCCCAAGGGTTCTCCCTCGGCGGCGAGTACAGCGGCGCAGTCCTAATGAGCGTGGAACACGCACCGGAGGACAAACGAGGGCTACTCAGCTCGATCGTCAACACCGGATCCGCGCTGGGCCTGATGCTCGCAAACCTCGCCTTCCTCGTCCTCGAGAAACTGCCCGAGGAAGCCTTCATGTCCTACGGGTGGAGGATCCCATTTCTCCTCGCGGGCCTACTAGTCTTCTTCGGACTCTTCATCCGAGTCTCTCTCGACGAAAGCCCCGAATTCCAGAAGGTTGCCAAAGCGGGCAACATCGAGAAGATGCCCGTCAAGATCGTCCTGACCCGGTACCCGAAGCTGGTAATTCTGATGGCGCTGTCCTATCTGTCCATCGGGACTGTCTTCTACATACTGACAGTGTTCTCGATTTCGTACGGCACCGGACAAATCGATATCGACGAAGCGTTGATCCTACGGTTGATCCTCTTCTCGACCATCTTTCTTGTCGCCGGCATCCCGTTCTTCGGTTGGCTCTCGGATCGATACGGCAGACGCCGAATCTTCATCGGCGGAGTCGTCGGACTAACCATCCTCCCCTGGGCCTGGTTCCCTATGTTCGGCTCAGGCAGCGCGGTCATCATGTTCATCGGCTTCCTGTTGCTGTTCATCCCGTACTGCGCCAATTACGGAACCATGCCGGCCCTCTTTTCCCTCGTCTTCCCTCCCGCCGTTCGCTACACCGGCCTAGCCATCGGATACACCCTCGGCACGCTCGCCACCTCTACCGTGCCGATCATCGCCACCTACCTCATGGACAAGACCGGTGCATGGCAATCGATCGCCATCTACATGAGCGTCACTGGCGTCATCTCCCTCGTCGCAGCGGCACTGATGAAGGAGCACTCGGAGCCGGCGGTACGGGAGAAGACCGAAACATCGTCCGTGCACTGACGGCGCACTTCCGATCACACGGTATCGATCTTGTACACTGCTAACAATCAGGTTGTTAACTCAATAAGATTGCAAGGGCGATACCGTGGAGCTCGAAACCGAACGAAAAGCATTGGGAAATCGGATAAGAGAGTTTCGCAAAGCGCGAAAACTGTCGATCCGAAAGTTGAGTGAACTCGCCGGAATCAGTCCGGCATTCATCAGCCAGATCGAGAACGGTCGAGCGAATGCCAGCATCCCGGTGCTCCGGCAGGTCTCCAGCGCGCTCGGCATCGCCTTCGTCGACCTCTTCGAACAGACCTCTGTCGCAGGCAAAGTCCTTCGAAAGAAGGACCGGCCTCAAGTGCCGTCGGATTCAGGGATACGAAGCTTCAGCCTCACCCGCCCTCCACTACGCGAAGTAGAAGTCGCTGTCTCCGAATACGAGCCAGGTGAGTCCTCAGGAGGCGACGACTACACCCACGGAGACTCGCACGAAGTGCTCATCATCCTGCGAGGAACCTTCCAGTTCAGGCTCGACGGAGTCGAACACACGATGCACCCCGGTGACAGCATCGAGTACCGCACCACCGCAGCACACGAAATTCGGAACATCGGATCCTCTACAGGAGAGGCACTCTGGGTCGTCAGCCCACCCTCGGTCCCGTAACCGGACCCAAAACGCTGACGGGCATCTCCTGTGGCATCGAAATCAGCCGTCATCGAACGGCAAACTTCGTTGCAAATCATATGAAAGGCTTTGCAGCTATGCCCAATTCACGAATCAATGGCCTGAAAATCTCCAACGTGGACGTCTATTCACCAACCCCGTTGGGACGATGTGACGTCTACGTCTTCGACAAGAAAATCCTATCGATCGGCACTGAAACTCCTGACATTCCAGGTGTCGAATTCAGGACCCTCGACGGAACCGGCCTCGTTATGGTTCCCGGTTTCATCGACTCACACCTCCACTTCACAGGAGCCGGGAGTATCGGCGCAGGACCGGTCTCCCGCGAGCCGGATTTCTCCTTCTCGGAAATAGTCTCGTACGGCATCACCACCGCGGTCGGATGCCCTGGCGCAGACTACCTCTCGCGCTCGATGATCAACCTCTTCCAGAAGGCTCGCAGTCTCGAATCCGAGGGACTGTCGACCTACTTCTGGTCCAGCGGATACAGCAACCCGTCGATCACACTGACGCAATCGCTGTCCACCGACATGCTGATCTGCGAGAAGGCCCTCGGAGCCAAGATCGCAATATCGGACTACATGGCACCGCCCTGGACCGCCGACGAACTCCACAGGCTGCTCTGGCAGGTCATCAGCGGATCACAGATGGCGGCGAAGAAGGGCGTCGTCCACGTCCACGCCGGCGTCCTGCCCGCAGCGATCGACGTCGTCAAAGAAGTTGTCTCACGCTATTCATTTCACGAAGGGGCGCACTGGTCCTCGATGCACGGCGGAGGAGGCAGTGTCGCCTCGCACTTCCAGATCACGCACGTCAACTGGACCGACCGACTCCTCCAGGAGGCCACAGACTTCGCTATCGCAGGCGGCACCGCCGACGTAACTGCGGGACTCTCACCGAACCACGGCAGCGAAGGCTCCGTGATTCCTTCCGAGGCCGTGATCCGCATGCTCGAAGCCGGCGTCCCCGACACCCAAATCACCGTCAGCTCAGACTCAGGCGGCAACATCTCACACTGCCACGGACACGGCGAAGTCGACCTGATCCGACTACGCCCTCCCCTGATCCTCGAGGTGTTCCAAGAACTCGCCCGTACGGGCATTGTAAGTCTCGAGACTGCAGCCAAAGTCACCTCGACCAACGTCGCCGATCTCCACGGATGGACGGACAAAGGTCACCTCACTGCCGGTCAACGCGCAGATCTTTTGCTCTTCGGCGCAGATGACTTCGACCTCCGCCACGTCGTACTCGGCGGCGAAATCGTCTTCGAAGACAGCCAACCCACCCGTCTCGGCCTAATGGAATCCGGCCGCGGCCTCATGGGCCCCGCGCACGCATAAGACCCCAGCAGCAGGTCGGTGGGCCGTCGGGTCCGTCAATGGCGCCGGAACCCGACGGCCGGAACCTCAGGCCCCGAAACTCACGTGTCCCTACATGCATCCATTTCCGCCTGCACTATTAGTGCTTCCTTCCCCTGCGTGCCAGGGTGAGTTGAGTCCACCGGTTCACAGCAACCCCGCCTGCAGGGCGAAATACGGATCAACCTCTCCACGATTTCCACCCCTGCGCCGGTCGAGGACAATGACCGCATGGCCTCTCCCCGTCCTCGACCCGACGGCCTCGCCGGCGACGAGCTTTCACCCCCGCAGACAAGCTGACCCATTTGGCCGCGTATGAGCTGGCATGCGAGGACGGCGGCGGTGCATATCTGCGCCGTGAAGGCCTGTGCTCCTCGCTGATCTGCGAGTGGCGCAAGCAACGCGACGCCGGCTTTCTTGACGGCAAGAAGCCTGGTGTGAAGGTAGGAAAGCTCACCGCAGAGCAAGCCGAGATCGCCCGCCTGAATCGTGAGCTGGAGCGCGCGAACAAGCGGTTGACCACGACCGAAGCCGCCCCGGGCATCATGGGAAAAGCACACGCTCACTTGGAATCGCTTTCCGAGAGAGCGGATCCGGGAGACAAGCCGGGCGAGCGCTGACCGCCGCGTGGACTGAACTGGCCGAAGCTGGAGTCTCGACGAGGATGGCGAGTGCGCTGACGGGCGTCATCCGTTCGACCGCGCTGCGGCGCCGAACTGCTGCTGCCACACCCCACCGCGCACCTGCGTCGGTGGCCGAACCGGCGAACAAGCTGACCACCATCGAACGCCGCCGCATCCTTGAGATTCGTGGCAGTGATCGTTTCGTCGATCAAGCACCACTCGAGGTATACGCGCAACTACTCGACGAGGGAATCTACGTGTGCTCGGTGTCGACGATGTACCGGGTGCTGCGAGAGAACGCGCAGGTCGCCGAGCGTCGGAGGCTGGCCCGACACCCCGCGAAGGCTTGTCCGGAACTGGTGGCGACCGCACCTCGGCAGGTGTACTCATGGGACATCACCAAACTCGCCGGCGCCGTAATAGGGACAATATTTCGATGCCTACGTGATGATCGACATCTACTCTCGTTACATAGTCGGTGTTCACGTCCACACACACGAGTCAGGTTTGCTTGCAAGGGAATTGACGGAGAACATCTTCTCGGTCCACGGCATTCCGCAGGTCGTCCACGCCGACCGGGGTACTTCGATGACCAGCAAAACCGTCGCTGCACTACTCGCAGATCTCGAGATCACCCGGTCGCATTCACGGCCGCAGGTGTCGAACGACAACCCATACTCGGAAGCGGTGTTCAAGACTTTGAAGTACGGACCATCGTTCCCTGAGCGTTTCGGTTCAATCAGCGAAGCCAGAGAATTCATGGACGTTTTCACCGCTTGGTACAACCATGAGCATCGACATACCGGTATCGGTCTGCATACTGAACCGTGCCGGGTTTCTTGCCGCTCCTATGCTGGCGACATCTCCGGTTGGAGAATCGATAGTTGAGAGTATTCGTCGGTACTGTCATCGAGCAAACAGGCACCAAGGCTCTCAGCCTGTTTCCTGAAACCCAGTTCCTTGTTCGCATCGCTGACGGCGGCGTGCTGAAAGGCGATGTTGCTGGGGACATCACTGTGAACCAACAGGGCGGATTGCAGCCCGACGGAACGATGCTCCTATTGGACAACGACGAGATGGTGACAGTTGGGCAGTCTTACCTGTTCGCGACTGGCTATCTACCGTACGAGGGGTGGTACACCGTCGTTCCGCATTCGGGGCACCAACTGATCACCGATGACGAGGTGTCAGTTCTCGAGAACAACAGCAGATCGCGTGGCGCTCCGCAGGAAGAGCCTGCGGAAGTCGCTCACATGCGCGATGCAATTGCCGAGGGGAAGGTTCCTGACGCCGGCGAGGATCTCCCCCCCTGTGAACTCTGAGCCTGATGGTTGCCATGATGTTCCGTCGTCGATTCCACCCACGACCACAGTGACACCAACTCCTACCCTCTGAGGACATCCTCCGCGACGTTGCACTGGCAGATTGGCTGGAATCTCGCTCCGGAACGAAATTACGTTTCGGAGCGAGATCTCTTTTGTACGTGAGGAAATCGGGAGTCGTTCCTCTCGAAATCGATCTTGGTCTCAACAGGTCAACGCATCACCGACGATACCCGATCAACCCCAGAAGATCGGGTCCCCACCGCTGTCGATGTGATCGAGCAAATCCTGAACATGCGGACTCGGCTCCAAGAACTGGTAGCAATGAAACTTGAGGTCCCGGTCCCTCCAATACGAAGTCCACAACCCGGTATTCTTCGTGAAATGCAGCCGGGCGATCGGGAAACGCGTCCACTCAGGGCCGAGGTCCTCCCGCCACGGCGGCCGGCATTCGCAGATCGTCAGATGACGGGGTGCGATGTCGCATTCGACCCGAATCTCATGACACAGACGATCGGGAACCCTACTCGCGCAATACTTCACGACCCGCGCGATATCGAGTTCGGGAAGTCCGGTGGCAGCCATGCCCCCATCATGCCAACCACCATCGGTGGCCGGCTTCGCTATCCGGTTGCGCAGGAACCGAGTACCCGTTCCTCTCGCCGGCGTGGGCTGTCCCAGTCGAGCACTCGCCGAGGTCGATCGTTGAGTTTGGCCGCGATCATATTCAGGTCATCTTGGCTGAAACTGCGCAGGTCAGCGTTCTTGCGCAGGTACTGCCGCAGCAATCCGTTCGCGTTTTCGTTCGTCCCGCGTTGCCACGGATGGTGCGGGGCGCAGAAGTAGACGGGCATGTCGAGGGTTGCGGTGATGCGCTCGTGTTCGGCCATCTCTCGTCCCCGATCCCAGGTCAGCGAACGACGTAGGTGCGCAGGCAACCTGCTCAGGTAAGTGATCAAAGCGTCCTCTACCGTCTCGGCCCGGTACCCGCCCGGCAATGCCACCACATGAGTGACGCGTGATTGCCGATCCACCAGCGTCGCGACCGCTGACGGGCGGATTCCGAACACGAGGTCACCCTCCAGGTGTCCGGGCTCACTACGATCGTTTGCCGCAGCTCCTCGAAGATCGATCGAGACCATATTTCGTATCCGCCCACGACCTTGGGAGCGTTTCTTCCCGCGAGCCTTGCTGTCCGCGCAAGCCACCGACGGATACGTCCGAATAGCGGATCCCAACTCAGCCGAGTCGCTTGCGGACAACATGATCGGCGAGATACGTGTTTCCGGTCCACGACTGAGCCCCGGTTACTGGGGCCGTAGCGAGATCGGGAAGGAACTGTGTACAAGTGATCTCGGCGCGGTCGTCGATGGTGAACTGTAGGTGGTCGGACGCATCAGGGACGACATCATCGTTCGAGGGAAGAACTATTACCCGCATGACATCGAGAACACCGTGCGGATCCACGTCGAGGGCCGAAGTCTCTGACATGCGCGGCATTCGCGATTGCCGACTCCCACGGGATCGAAAAGTTAGTGATTGCTGCGGAGACCACAGCTGATCACGACGTGAGTCCGTCTGCGGTGAGGGAGGCAGTGACTCGCGAGCAAGGACTCACGGTGGGTGAGCTGGTGATGACGGACAAGCGACTGCAGAAGACCAGCAGCGGCAAGTTAATGCGAGCCAACGCCAAGGCCCGCTACCTGCGGGGCGAGTTCGTCTAGAGATCCAGCTCGAGGACCGGTGACACAGCGGCCCTCGAGACGCACACCATCATCGATTCGCTCCGCTCACGTTCGTCGTCGCTCAGAACGGAGTCGCGGTGAATCGGGCTCCCGCTCAGCACCTTTGTCTCGCAACTCGAGCAGGTCCCTTCTCGGCAGGAGGTAACGACCGAGACGCCTGCGCGTTCGAGTGCGTCCACCAGCGCCTGGTCCGGGCCGACTCGGATGACGTCGCCCGTGCTGACGATACGTACATCGAATGCTGAGTCCGGCTCCTCGACGACAATGGGACGCGGTGCGAACCGTTCCACGTGCAGGGCACCCTTACCGTGTTGTTCTGCCGCCGCGAGCAACGGCTCCGGTCCGCAGCAGTAGACGCAGGTCTCGGCACCGGCGGTCCGAGCGATGTCGGCGAGCGGCAGCAGCCCTGCTTCGTCCTGCGGGAGTATCGCAACTTTGTCTCCATGCGCGGCGAGTTCGTCGACGAACGCCATGGAGGCGCGGGTGCGCCCCCCGTAGTACAGCTGCCACTGCGCACCTGCGCACTCGGCGGCGGCGATCATCGGGAGTATCGGGGTGATTCCGATCCCACCCGCTACGAACACGTACGCTGAAGCGTCGACGAGGGGAAAATTGTTGCGCGGCAACGAGACTTGGAGGGTGCATCCGATCTGTGCACGGTCGTGGAGGTAGGCCGACCCACCGCGCCCGTTCGGCTCGCGCAGCACCCCGATGCGCCACCGAGTCCTCTCCGTTGTCGAGCCACACAGGGAGTACTGCCGGACGTCATCACCGCCGACACCGATATCCACGTGCGCGCCTGCATTCCACCCGGGCAGGTCACCGTCGTCGGGTAACGCGAGTTCGAGTGCGATCACGTCCGCAGCGACATCCGAACGTCCGACGACGACCACTGTGAACATACCGGCTTCCAACACTCTTGCTCCTTCGGTCGTGGACGTCTCGCACACCCCAGGCTGGGCGAACATCGTGACCCTCGCACGCCGTGGGCCCCATTGATGTCGTGCGATCGGCGTCGCCTATCGCGGCCCCGCTCGCACGACCCGCCGCCCGACACTTGACGCCATGACAACCGTCGAACGAGACATCGATCGCATCCGAAGATTCGATACCCCCGAGACAGTCGACCTGCTGGTCGCCAGGACCGCGGCCTTCGTGCAGGAACACGTTCTGCCCGTCGAGCGAGAGGTCATCGTCGAGGGCCGCGTAGTCGACGACGAGATGCGTCTCGAATTACAGCGTAAGGCGAAGGACGCCGGTGTCTTCGGCCCCCTGTCGGATACCGAGTACGGCGGCCTGCAGCTGTCCACGCGTGCTCAGGCCCGCGTCCTCGAAGCGTCGGGCGCGAGCCTACTGGGGCCGTTGTCGGTCAATGCGTCGGCGCCCGACGACGGCAATATCCATTTGTTGAAGCACGCCGGCACGCCAGAACAGCACGCACGCTATTTGACCCCTCTGGCGTCCGGAGACGTCCGCTCGTCCATCGCGATGACCGAACCCGCCCCCGGGACCGGCTCTGATCCGTCGATGTTGCGGACCACGGCGCGCCGCTCCGATTCGGGCTGGGTGATCGACGGTGCCAAACACTTCACCACGGGAGCCGACGGCGCCGCCTTCACCATCGTCATGGCAGTCACCCCGAACGGTCCCACGATGTTCATGGTCGACCAGAACAACCCGGGTCTGCACGTCGGACGGCGCATGCCGACGCTCGACCACAGCATTCCGGGTGGGCACTGCGAGATGCAGTTCACCGAATGCGAGGTCCCCGCCGACGCCGTACTCGGCGAAGAAGGGAAAGGCATGCTCTACGCCGGGGTGCGGCTCGCACCGTCCCGCTTGGTCTTCTGCATGAACTGGCTCGGCCTGGCCGTGCGTGCCCACGAAATGGCCGCCCGCCACATCGTCGGTCGCTCATCGTTCGGCGTCCCCATCGCCGACCATGGAATGGCACAGGCCCATGTCGCCGACAGCGAGATCGACATCGAAGCGTCACGCGGTCTGATTCGCCGAGCTGCGGAGATCATCGACACCGAGGGTGCCGATTCCTCCAGCGCCCGCCACAGCGCCTCCATCGCAAAGACTTTCGTTTCGGAGGCCGTGTGGCGAATTCTCGATCGGTCGGTCCAGCTCCACGGAGGCCTCGGCGTCTGCGAGGACCACCTCGTCGCCCGGTTCCTCGTCGAGGCACGCGCGTTTCGCATCTACGAGGGCCCGTCGGAGGTCCTGCGGTGGTCCATAGCCCGCCGAGTGCTGCGCCCCTTCCGCTGACCCACTTCTTCACACACAACAGAACGGAGCTCATCGTGTCCACTTCGACTTCCACGTCCACCACAGGCCATCGGGTCGGACTTTTCGCAGCAGCGTTCGGTGACATCGACGGCGGTGCACCCGATTACGAGCACCTTCGATCGGTGTCCAACTCCCTCGTGCCGTTCGGAAAACACGTAGGGACCATTGTCACCGAGATCGGCCCCGATCGAGCCGTCGTCGAGATTCCGCGCGAACCTCACGTGGTCAACCACATGAACACCGTCCACGCGGGCGCGCTGTTCACCGCAGCAGATATCGCTGGAGCTGCAGCGTTCGTCGGTGCCGCCGCAACGAGGCTGTACGTCGTCGAGAGTCTCGTCGTGCGCTCGGCGCGCTCGACGTATCGCAAGCCCGCCTCGGGAAATATCCGTGCGATCGCAACCGTCGACGAGCGGGAGATGCGAGCCATCCTCGCCGCCCAGTCCGACGCACGCTTCGAGCTCACCGGCAAAGCGCTGATGGTGAACGACGACGACGTCACCGTCGCCAAGTTCACCTTCGACTACGTGTGCGACGTCGTCGTCTCCGACGGGCAGGTCTAACCGATGTCCACAACCTCGGGAACACCGAGCGGCCCCCAGGGTGCCGAGAAGGAGACGCCGGCCCGGCGCCCCTCCGAATACTCATTGCTCGAATCTCTGCCCGTCGAGGTCGCGGGCGGAATCACGTTCACGGTTCGATTGGTGCCGGCAGCAGACCCGTCGGCTCCGGTGGTTCTCATCCTCCCGGCCATGGTCATGAAGGCCAAGCACTACATGCATCTCGCCAAAGCCCTGAATGCACAGGGAGTGTCGGTCGCCCTGTGCGATCTTCGCGGACAGGGTGAAAGCACACCGGCACTGCTCGATCAGCCGAACTTCGGCTACCGCGAGATGCTCGAAACCGATCTTCCCGCCGTGACCGCGGCGGTGCGAGAACAGTTCCCGGACAGTGAGCTGCACCTGTTCGGACACAGTCTCGGCGGTCAGTTGTCGTTGCTCTACGCGGCGGCCGAACCGGGAGTGGTCGACAGTGTCACGGTCATCGGCACCGGGACGGTCTACTGGCGCGCATTCGGTATCCGACGGTGGTTCGAGGCGCTGCGCGACATCCAGTGGATCGGCTTGGTCGCACGGGTCAAAGGACACTGGCCGGGCGGCGTCCTGATTCCGGGGGCCATGGCCGGGCGCGTCATGGTCGATTGGTCGCGGCACTCCTTGACCAGTCACTACCGACCCACCGGAACGTCCCGTGACTACGACCGCTTGCTTGCGGAGATGACTACCCGGGTCCTGGCCATCTCGCTCGCCGACGACCATCTGGGTCCCAAATCGAATGTCGACTTCCTGGAATCGAAGATGAAGGCGGCCACGGTGTCCCGGTGGCACATCGACGGTGATTCCCCGGTCACCCACCGCGATCACTTCGAGTGGATCAAGGATTCACCGGTGATCGCTCGGGTCGCGTCCGAGTGGATTCGGGCGGGTGTCGCGACAACCGCTTCCTGATCTTTCATTCGCGTGGTCCTGACAGCCGCAGCACAACGGCCGTCAGGACCGCACCCGCCAGGGCTCCCACCGCAGCGATGACGAATGTCGTCGACATCGACGTGACCTCGTCCCCCACGCGCGGCGACGCGATGGCCGCAGCGGCAACGCCGAACACGGCGCCGAACTGCCGGAACGTATTCATTGCGCCTGATGCGGCACCCACCGACTCCGCCGGAACCGCGTTCATCATCGCGGCAATCGCGACGACACCGCCGGAGAGCGGTATGCCGATCCCGAGCAAGGCGAGAGCGACTCCGTAGACGGCGAACGGTGCGCCCGCCGGGATCGACAACAGACCCAGCATCCCGGCGCAGATCGAGCCGAGCCCGAGCAACATCGTCGGACGGGTACCGAGCCGACCGACGATGTACGACGCACTCAGCGATCCGATTCCCATTGCGCCGAAGAGCGGGAGGAATTGCAGGCCCGTCGCGATCGGACTGAGGCCTCGCTCCCCCTGCAAGTACAGCGTCAGGATGAACAGCACGCCGTAGAGGCCGAACAATCCGAGGAAATTGACTGCACATGCAGCGAGAACTTCGGGGATGCGGAGCAGTCCCGGCGGCAACATCGGCAACTCGGTGCGGCGCTCCCACACCACGAACGCCGCCGCAGAGAGCGCCGCAACCCCGAAGGTCACCAGCACGAACGGATCCGCCCAGCCGCGATGCGGGCCCTCGACCAGCGCGAGTGTGGCGCCGACACCTGCCGCTACGAAGAAGGCCTGGCCGAGGACGTCGATACCACCGCTACGCGGCTTTTCCTTGTGGCGCAGAGAAATCCGCAAGGCACCCCACGCGAACACCGCGATGGGAACATTGATCCAGAACAACGACTGCCATCCCGCCGACGACACCAGCACCCCACCGACCAGCGGTCCCAGCGCAAGCGCAACCCCCGCGGTGCCACCCCACAGACCGATAGCCTTCGCCCGGGCCGTCGGGCGGGGAAAGTGCGTGGTCAACGCCGCGACGGACAAGGGAACGATGACCGCCGCGCACACGCCCTGCAAGGCGCGACCCGTGATCAGCACGCTCATGGTCGGCGCGAGGGCGCAGACGATCGATGCGAGCCCGAACGCGCCGGTGCCACCGAGCAACATGCGCCGAGTGCCGAATCGGTCGCCGAGCAGCCCGCCCGACAACAGCAGGCACGCGAATGCCAATGTGTACGCGTCCAGAATCCATTGCGCCGCAGTGTCTCCGCCGTCCAGGCGGTCTGCGATGGTCGGAATCGCTACCGGAGCGATGCTGGTGTCGAGGTAGACGATGAACGTCACCGCGCAGATGCCCCGCAGGAGGGCCCGCCGGCGGAGTTCGGGCCGGTTGGCGGGAATATCGGTTCGGGAGATGTCACTATCCGAAGTCACTCGAAGATCGTATGCTCAGAATACGAATTGCTCTCGAGCGAGGACACTTTCGGTCGCCGGCGATAGAATACGCCTATCCTGGCTGGCCACCGCCGGAATCAACTGCTCTCGGCGATCGGGTGACGGCGATCGCACGCACCCGAAGATTCTATCGGCCCAGGTCCACGCATCGTCATTGCTCCCGGCACAGGACCGCGGCGGCCGGTGTTCACCTCGAGTACACAACGGCGTGTTGGCATGTTCCCACGGATCACGTGCACAGCAAGGAGACACACAGTGAGTCGAATCCAACTCCAATCGATATCGAAGAAGTTCGGTACCACCCACGCGATTCACGACGTCAGTCTCGACATCGCGGACGGCGAATTCATGGTCCTTCTAGGGCCGAGCGGGTGCGGCAAGTCCACCCTCCTGCGAATGGTGGCCGGCCTGACCCAACCGACGTCGGGGCAGATTTTGCTCGACGACAACGACATCACCTCGGCACCCCCACGTGGACGAGATCTTGCGATGGTCTTCCAGAGTTACGCGCTGTACCCCCATCTGACCGTCGCCAAGAACATCGGATTTCCGTTGCGCACCCGCAAGCTATCGCGACAATCCATCGCTGACAGCGTGGCGAAGGTGGCGTCGATCCTCGATCTGACCCCACTACTCGCGCGGCGTCCGGCCGAATTGTCCGGCGGGCAACGGCAGCGAGTTGCATTGGCGCGAGCGATGGTTCGTGAACCGGGCGCATTCCTGATGGACGAACCCCTGTCCAATCTGGACGCACAACTGCGGAGCGCGACGCGTACCGAACTCATCGAACTGCACAGAAGGATCGGCACCACCTTCCTGTATGTCACCCACGACCAGGTCGAAGCCATGACGATGGCGTCTCGGATCGCGTTGATGAACGACGGGCGCGTCGAGCAAGTGGGCACTCCGACCGAGCTCTACGACACCCCTCGGTCCACGTTCGTGGCAGGCTTCCTCGGAGCGCCGCCGATGAATCTCCTGGCGGCCGACGTGGTGAGCCGAGGCGGCGAACTATACGCGGAGGCAGCCGATCTTTCGGTGCCACTGGGCATCTCGGCCGACGAAGTCGCTGCTCGCAGCGTGACCATCGGCGTTCGCCCAGAACGTATCGTTCTCCGCCACGACGGCGTCGGCACCCCGGCCACGGTCGCTACCGTGGAGAACCTCGGGAGCGAAGAACTCGTTCATGTACGTGTGGGGCCTAATGCCCTGTGCGCCAGAGTGTCCCGGCCTGCCGGCGTACGACCCGGCGATACGGTCCACCTCGGCCTGGACAAGTTCGACCTTCATCTGTTCGACCGCGACACCGGGCGCCGGTTGGTCTGGCAGCCCGAGGACGCGGTTGCCGACACCGCAGTTGCAGACACCGATGTCACCGCCCGGCAGACGGGTATCCCAGTCTTCACTTCCTAGATCCCGATTCCTTCCGTACCCACTCTCACCAGGAGCAACAATGAAAAGAACCCTTCTCGGCATGGGTGCGCTCATGACGAGCGCACTCGTACTGACTGCGTGTGGCGGTCTCGGCAGCACGACGACGACGGAGACCACATCTGCTTCCCAACCGGTGCCCAAACTGACCGACGACCAACAGGTCTCGATTGTCTTCGAGAGCTACAACTACGGTCTGGCAGGTGCGTGGACCGACACGTTCAACACCCTGATCGGCGAATTCGAAAAGCAGCATCCGAACATCACCGTCACAGCGCAGAAGCCGCAAGGCAACAGCCCCAACCCCGCAACGGACACTGTGTCGAGCATTCAGAACCAGACCGTCGCGGGCGCACCCCCGGACATTGCACAGCTCGGGTTCAGCGACCTGGACTTCACCATCAACCAGCTGGGAGCGCGATCCCTCGACGAACTCTTCGGCAAGGACGAGGTTCAGAAGAACTTCGACGGAACGAAGCACGCCTACGCACCCACCGCACGCACGCTCGCAGACTGGGACGGGACCACGTACGGCATCCCGTTCGTGTTCTCCACGCCCGTCTTCTACTACAACGCAACACTCTTCGAGCAGGCCGGTCTCGATCCTGCCGATCCGCCCTCGACCTGGGACGAGGTTGGCGAGGCGGCGAAGACCATTGCCGACCGGACCGGCAAGGGCGGGGTGTACCTCGACTGCCTCACCAAGTCCGCGAAGGACTGGTGCTACCAGAGTTTGGTCCGATCGAACGGCGGACGCGTCATCTCGGAGGATCGGACGTCTCTCGAATTCGCCGACGAGGCGGCCGTCGAAGCTACGACGATGGCGCAGAAACTGGTCGCCGACGGAGCGACGCCGGTATTGAGTCAGCAGCAGGGATACGAGGCCTTCGCTCGCGGCGACATGGGGATGATTCTCGAAACCAGCGCTATACAAGGGACGTTCACCAAGGGCGCCAAGGACAAATGGGATCTGCGTGCGACCACGATGCCGTCCTTCGGTGACAAGCCTGTCGTTCCCACCAACTCGGGTGCGTCGCTGTTCACGTTCGCATCCGACCCCGCTAAGCAGCGTGCGTCCTGGGAACTCATGAAGTTCTTGACCAGCGAGGAGTCCTACACCACAATTTCGCAGGGCATCGGCTACCTTCCGCTGCGCACCGGGCTCGTCGACGATCCCGAGGGACTTCAGGATTGGGCATCGAAGAGCCCGCTGATCGGGCCGAACCTGAAGCAGCTGGAGTCGATGGAGCCGTGGGTCTCCATGCCCGGCAACAACTATCTGCAGATCCGTGACGGAATGATGGACACCGTCGAGTCGATCGTCTATCAGGGTGCGGATCCGGGTCCGACGCTGGAGGCCGCCCGCGATCAGGGCACAGCTCTTCTCCCTGCTCAGTAGACCGTCGCCCACCTGCCGAAGCCGCCCAAGAAAAGGACACGAGATGGCTGGACCTGATTTCACCGTCATTCAGTTGACGGACACACACATTCGCAGAGAGGGTGAGACGGTGCACGGTGTCGTCGACACGCTCGCCAACCTGCACACGGTCCTCGACCGACTGGTGAACTCGGGGCAGCGCATCGACGCCCTGGTTCTCTCGGGAGATCTCACCGACGATGGTGACCCGGAGGCATACCGCCGGTTGCGCGAGGCGGTCGTTCCCGCCGGCGACGCTCTCGGTGCCGTCGTGATCTATGCAATGGGCAATCACGACGATCGCGAAGCGTTCGTACACGAATTGATCGCGCCGCCGTCGCCCGACGGCCCCGTCAATTCCGTGGATTCCGTGGATTCCGTCTTCGACATCGGTGGAGTCCGAATCGTCGTTCTGGACAGCACGACGGCCGGGAGACACGACGGCCGGCTCGAGCCGAGCCAGCTGTCGTGGCTGACCGACGTTCTTGCCGAGCCGGCACCCGGCGGCACGATCCTGGTGCTGCATCACCCACCGATCCCGTCACCGGTCACTTCGGTCAATTCTCTTCGGCTGCAGCACTCAGAGCATCTCGAGGCCGTTCTCGCTGGATCTGATGTAGGCATGATCCTGTGCGGTCACGCCCACCACACGAGTTCGGGTTCGATCGCTGGGATTCCGGTGTGGGTGGGCCCCGCGATGTCGTACCGCGTCGACCCGATACCGCCCGTCGGCCGACATCGCGGTGTCGTCGGGTTCGGCTTCTCCCGCATCGATGTGTTCGGATCGTCCTTCGTCGCTACCGCGGTGGAGGCCACGCCGTCTGCGACGGTGTACGACGAGTCGATGCAGGACATTCTCGACAAGCTCGCGGCGCTTTCGCTCCAGGCTGGGTGAGACGTGTTCGTCAGCGTTCTCGACCGCCCTGTACCCGCCAAGGAGACGGCCTCCGAACCCGCTCGAACCATCCGGGATTCATCGATCGCGCGTGTACTGCGCGTCGCGCAGCCGTATCTGTATCTGACGCCGGCCATCGCACTGCTCGTCGTGTGGACCTATCGCCCACTCGTCCAAGCTGCTCAGTTGTCGACGTATTCGTGGAATTTGTTGCCCACGACACCGATGCAAGCGGTGGGGGCGGACAACTACCGTCGTCTGCTCGAGTTGCCGGCCGTCGGTGACTCCATCTGGCGCACGGTCGTTCTGATTCTCGCCCTGCTCCCCTTCTCGATCGTTCTGCCCGTGGTGATCTCGTTCGCAACACGGGGCGTACACGGGCGAGCACGGGTGATGTACCAGAGCATCATCTTCGCTCCGTTCCTGATCGCACCGGTAGCGGGCGCGGCGGTATGGCAATGGCTGCTCGATCCGAGCGCCGGAATCGTCAATCGGATTCTCGGTTCGGACCGCAATTGGATCCAGGACACAGCTACCGCTCAGTGGGTGATCATCATCATCACGGGGTGGCACTTTCTCGGGTTCGCGGTGCTGGTGGTGTCCGCCGGCATGGCGAGTGTGAACAGCGACTACTCCGAGGCCGCACAGATGGATGGGGCGTCGCGGTGGCAGATCGATCGCTGGATCACACTACCGCTGCTCTCCCCCACCCTGGTGTTCCTCACGCTCATGACCGTCCTGCTCAGTGCACAGTGGACATTCCCGCTGATCGACACCCTGACGCAGGGCGGGCCGTCGCAATCGACGACCAATATCTACTACCTGTTGTGGGACTACGGTTTCCACAGCTTCGACGCCGGACTCAGCGCGGCCGCGGGCATCGTGCTCTTCGTGGGATTCGGTGCTGTCGCAGGTATCCTTGTCTGGCTCTCCGAACGGATAACGTTTCATGACAACTGACATGCGCAACACCGGCGCGCCCGACAGCGTCGAGGGTAGCGGCGATCTTCTGCGCCGAGTTCGCGGGCACGCCATCCTGATCGTCATCGCGGTGGTGTGTGCGTTCCCGATTTATTGGCTGTTCGCGACATCGTTGCGTCGGCCGGACGACGTCGGGTCCCTCTCACCGTTTCCGTGGCCACTGTCGATCGAGAACTACACGGACGCCGCATCGAAGGTCGACATAGTCGGCCTCCTGTTGAACACGTTCGGTGTCGCATTCGTGTCCGCCGCGTCGCAGCTGTTGATCGCATTGCTCGCGTCCTACGCGTTCGCGATGTACACGTTCCGTTTCCAGAACTTCCTCTACCTGGCATTCATCGGGACGTGGTTGGTACCGTTCCAGGTCACCATGCTGCCCAACTACGTTCTGCTGTACCAAATGGGTCTGATCAACACGCTCGCCGGAGTGGTGGTGCCGACGCTGTGTTCAGCTCTCGGCGTGTTGATGCTGCGTCAACACATGACCAGCTTCCCGAAGGAACTGGTAGCGGCTGCGCGAATGGACGGCCGGTCGTCGTGGTCGATCCTGTGGACCGTCGTGGTACCCAATCTGCGTCCGGCCCTCGCCGCGCTGTCCATCCTGTTGTTCATCAACTCGTGGAACGAGTACTTCTGGCCGGCAGTGGTATTGCAGCGCAGCAATTCCGTCCTGCAGCTCGGTTTGCGTAGCTTCATGGGCACCGAGGGCAACGACTGGGGCCCGATGATGGCGGTGGCAGGGATGGCGTGCCTACCGGTCTTCCTCCTCTATATCGTGCTGCAACGTCATATCGTCAACGCGTTCGTCCGCTCCGGTCTCAAGTAGGAACCGAATCAGGGGCGCCGGCGAGTGGGTTGGGGCG
>NZ_JAJNCL010000002.1:175625-883849 GCF_021025955.1 Rhodococcus qingshengii
CGATTGGATCGACTCGCCGGCGCCCCTGTGTTTCGGACGTTCGATATTCCAGCGCGAACCTACGGTGCAGCGAAGAGCGGGAACAGCTTCGGTCCGCCGTCGGGGAGTACGATCTCCGAACCGACTCGAGACAGTCCCAGACGCTCCCAGAGCCTCAAGCTGCGCTCGCTCGACGCTTCTGCATAGACACCGACACCGTCGGCGAGCCGCAGTTCGCGCAGCGCGCCGGTCACAGCAGCCCGCGCGCCGGTCCCCCGCGAGTGTGCGCGGACAGCGGCGAACATGACATGGCAGTGCGGCGGAAGGTCGGTCGGGTGATGCTCGTCGAGCAGTTCCATCAGGACGCGGACGCGGTGACCGGTCGGCCCGGTCGCGGACTCGAGTCGGTCCAACAGAACTGCACTCTCGTCGACGGTCGGCACCGCGTCGGTGGGCGTCGTCCAGACGACGACCGCGTCGTAGTCGCTCGAAGTAGCAACCATTCCGCCGCGATCGAGAATGTCTTCGGTGACGATCGCGAAAAATGAGTCCAGGTAGCGGCTACGTTCAGGCGTGTCGGTGGGTATTGCCCATTCGATGATCGGGTCCTGTGCGAAGGACGCCGTGAGCGTCGCAACGACGGCGTCGAGGTCGGGTTCACCGGTTACGATCGGTTCGGGTCTCATGTGGGCGGTGGTCATACGAATTCCTCCAAGGGAGCGACGGCGGAGCTGTGCACTGAAGTGGCCTGTCGATGGGCGCCGACCAGCGCGTCTATGCACCGTTCGATGTCCGCGCTGTCGGTCTGCCAGTTGCAGACCGACAGCCGTAGCGTGGGGTGACCGAACCACGTGGTGGGGCTGGCCCAGCCTGTCCCGCACCGCTGCACGGTGTCGACGATGCGGCCGAGGTGGCCCGCGGCGTCACCGTCCGGAGCGTCGAATCGAACCAGCACCTGATTGAGCACGACGTCGTTGACGACTGTGATGCCCGGCTCGTCGTCGAGGCTCGACGCGAGTTCCCGTGCGAGGCGACAGCATCGGTCGATCAGGTCGGCGACACCGTCCCGGCCCAGATGTCGCAGGGTCGCCCACAGAACAAGGCTGCGCGCGCGTCGGGACATGTCCGGTGAATAGTCGACGGGATCTCGGTCCCCGCCGGTGGCGACGGTCAGATACTCTGCGCTGGTCCGTAGCGCCGCGCGGTGCGCGTCGGGGTGCGCGCACAGAGCGATACCGCAGTCATAGGGAACGTTCAGCCACTTGTGCGCGTCGGTCGCCCACGAATCCGCGGCGGCGAGTCCAGAAACATGACGGCGCACGGTGGGTCCTGCGGCGGCCCACATACCGAATGCTGCATCGACGTGCACCCATCCCCCACGCTCATGCGTGAGCCGGCAGATCTCGGTCAGTGGGTCGACGGAACCGGAGTCGACATTGCCGACCTGAGCGCACACGATCAGCGGACCCGTCGTCGAGTCCAGACGATCGATGAACGCGGGCAACGACATCCGGCCCTGTTCGTCGACATCGACGGGGTACACCTGTCCGGCCATGCCCAGCAGACGAATCGCTCGCGACACCGTGACGTGGCAGCCTTTGCTGACCAGAATGCGCGGTGCCGGCGCACCGATCAGACCGTCGTCGTCGACGTTCCAGCCCGCGTCGGCGAGCACGGAGTGACGGGCCGCGGCGAGCCCCGTCAGGTTCGCCGTCGCACAGCCGGTAGTGACACCGACCGACACGCCCGACGGCAGCCCGAACAGGTCGATCAACCACCGCGCAACCGTCTCTTCGACCACCGACGCAACGGGACTTGTCGCGTACAGCGCGCCGCATTGATCCCATACCGACGTCAGCCACTCGGTGGCGACCGCAACGGGATACGCACCGCCCATGACGAACCCGAGGAAGGTAGGCGCTCCCGAGTGCAGCAGTCCCGGTTCGCCGCGCGAGACGAGTTCGGACACCACGTCGTGCGGTTCCTCACCGCGCCTCGGCAAGGGCCGAACGAAGTCCGCTCGCAATCGGTCCCGGTCTGCCTCGACCCGAGTACTGTCGGCACGGCCCTCCCGGACGTACCGTTCGCTGTAGCGCGCGATGGTCGTCAGCAGACTCGCCGTCCGGTCCGGCGCAGTCATCGCTGCGGCTCCGGCACGTAGTGTGCCGCAGCGGCAGGCAAGCGAACCCCCGCGCTCCGCAGAGACGCCACGCGAGTGGCGTGCGCACCTCCGAACATCATGTGGTGCGCGATGTCCGCGACACGACGATTCGTCGGCGCAGCGAGATGCGTACCGGCGACCCAACTGTTAAACGCGCCCATCGCAGGCCCGCACCAAATCTGATAGTCGGCCGTGCGATCGGATTCTCCGCGGATGCTCCACCCCGACGACAACCCTAGGTACCACCGAAAGATCAGCGCCATCTTGCGCTTCGGGTCGCGTTCGGCGCCGGCGAGTTGACCAGGGTCGCGTTCGGTGAAGTAGTCCACGCAACCCGCCCACACGTCGTCGAGCGGTCGCGCGAAGATCGACTTCTCGAGATCGGCTCGGCGGACGGCTGGGATCGACTCGATGCCGTCGTATTCGCGGTAGGTCTCGTACAGCCGGTGTGCGCGCGCCGCGAACATCGTTCCGCGGCGCAGCACCTGCACCTGCACACCGAGCTCGAACATGTCCGACGACGGTGCCATCGTGCAGTCCGCGACCCCGGACGAGGCCAGGAGCGCCTTCGTCGTGTCCGACTGATCGGCTTCCACCGACGACTGGTTAATCGAGCCGGTCACGACGTACGCGGCGCCCATCGCGAACGCTGCGGCCACCGCCTGAGGAGTGCCGATGCCACCCGCTGCGCCGATCCGGACCTCCGATCGACCGGGTCGTTCGCGAGCGAGTCGGTCTCGCAGCATGATCAGGTCCGGAAGCAGAACTGTCAGTGGACGCCGGTCGGTGTGACCGCCCGAATCGGCCTCGGCGGTAATGTCATCGGCCATCGGAATGTGTTCCGCCCACTGTGCCTGTTCGGCGGTGATCTCGCAGGAGTCGAGCAATGCCCGAAGCAGCTTCGCGGGCGCCGGCCGGAGGAAATGCTCGGCTACTTCCGCTCTGGACACCTTCGCGATCACCCGATGCCGCGGCTCGACGCGGCCATCACGGCCGAGCGCGAAGCCGCTGACTCGGTAGCGCACGAGTTGCGGCGTCAGATCCATGAAAGCCGACGCTTCGATACACGTCACCGCATTCCTGAGGCACGCGTCGACGATGGCCTTCTCGAGCGCGGGTTCGGTGGGACTATGGATGAGATTGCATGCGAACGGGGTGTTGCCGAGTGCCTGCCGAATAGTGTTCAGCGCCGCATCGATGCGGGCGGGAATCACCCCTGCGGCGCCGTAGGACGCGAGGTAGCCTGCCCGCGCGAGCGCGATCACCATGTCCGGTGACGCGATACCGTTGGCCATCGCTCCGGCGGCGTACGAGTATCGCACACCATGGAACCTGCGGAACGTGCTGTCTCCCAGAGATTGTGGCGAGAGGGGGCCGACGGCGCTGAGCACCCGGGCGTTCGCCGTCATCGCCGGATCCGACGTTGCGCCGACTCCGTCTGCATCGGCGACGATCCAGCACGGCGAGTCGAGGTCGAGCAGAACCGAACGCACGTCGCTGACGGCCCGTGCCACCACGGCGGTCATCCGAGGGCTCCGCGGCGAATCGAGATGTCCGAAAGCTCGACAGCAAGGTCGATGAGCTCGTAGATGCGCAGACCTGGCTTCCACAACGACGCGTCGACGGTCACGATCACCGAGCCGTTCCTGCGCTCGACAGCCTTGATGTGCACCTCGAGTTCGCACTGCCGATCTGTGGGCAGGAACTGGCCGCGGTATTTCCACGTGAAGTCGATGTCGGCGGGGATCAGGAACTGCGGATCTGCCATGCCCGAATCGAACCCGGAGTCGAGCATCCATTCCTGAACGGCCTGGATCGCCGTCTCCACACCGAGCGATCCGGGGATCACCGGGTCGAGGTAGAAGTGTCGTGCGAAGAACCAGTCATTCGGATCGATTCGGCGCACTGCGTGCAGGTAGCCCTCGCCGTGATCACCGCCACCATCGACGACGTCGACCTGATCGAGCAGCGCCAACGTACCCTGCGAACACAGGCGCGCACCCGAAGTGTTGCGACGCGCAGCGATGTCGATCGTGCGAACACTGCTCGGCACGTTCGTTTCTCGCCATGTCGGCTTGTTCCGTCCAGCGTCGAGACCGGTCTGGTTGCCCAGTGCCTCGTCGCTGAAATAGCCGAACATCGTCTCACCACGGTAGAAGGCCTCGCCGTCGACCGACAGGGTGTAGTCGAATGTCTGAAGCGACGAACCTGGCAACATGGTCGTCGACAGCAACCGCGACGACTGCGCAATGGTCTTGTCGCGCAGGTCCACTTGACGAAGCACGGTCGCCGTGCCCCCGAGGTTACGCAGACTGAGGGTTTGGTTCGGGGCGGTGAGCGTGGGGCCGACGTACAAACCCATCAACAGCGCCGCCTGCAGGGACGTCTCCATGTACACGAAGTGCGGCACCGAGTAGTTCGCGCTGTCGGCGTAGTACCACGAGTCGGCGGGCGAGTCGTATTCGCTGTCGTACGACGCCAACCGGTCGAGGACCCCCCGCGTGCCGTCGAATCGACTGACGCGATCGACCAGCAGCAAACCACCGGTCGGCAGCCGTGTCGCCCGGTGTCCGGTGTAGTGGGCGAATTCGGGTCCGAGTGCGGCCCCCTGGTCCCCGCGTGCGAGATGCGCCATGTGGAACTCGTTGAGCAAGACCCTCTCTCCACCGTGGCCGATCCTGCCGGTCCAGTGATCGAGCGTGCCCCCGGTGCCGGGTCCGATCGCGGAACCCGGCTTGTCGGTGACGGTCATCGTGACACTGACGCTCCGGCCGTCGCCCGCGATCACTTCAGCGATGACATGCGGCCGAGGAACGAGGTCCATCTGAGTGACGACGACGTCGAGTTCGGTCGAACCGGTCTCGAGCTGTGTCGGTGGGGTGGCCGTCAACAATGCGTCGGCCAGGCATAGATGCAGCCCGGCGAACACCGCAAAGGTCTCGACTGCCTGCACGGCCGCTGTCGTGGCGTCACCGTCGAATCGGGCGCGCAGGCGACCCCGACCGAGCGCACCGCCACGCAGATCGATGTCGGTGATCGCGGTCAGCGCCAGAGGCGCCGTCGCAGCGATGCGGACATCGGGGTTGGCTTCGGCTTGGTCGTAGTCCGTTCCGAACACGGCATCGATGTCGCCGCGCGAGAGCGACTCCAGCGCAGCTCGGTCGAGTGTGCAGCGATCGGTACGGGCAAGTGGTTTGAATGCTCCCTCAGGCGCCACCGCGACGGGTGCGACCGTGAGCGCTCGCAGCGGTGCGGGCGCGGTACGAGCGGACCGGAGGATCGCGTGCTGGACGCGCGTGTAGGCATCGAGGTGTGCGCGGTGCGCACCTGTGACCGCAGCCCTGATCTCGCGTAGCGGGTTCGGCCGTCCGGCAGCCGGTAGAAACGCCTTCGGGAAGAAGGCCGCCGGTGCGGATGACGCGGGAGTGGATGAAGTGGGGATAGATGTGGCGCCGACCGGGTCGAACGCCTCGCCGTCGAAGGCGAGCACGCCCTCGCCGAAGTCTCGTGTTGAGCCGTCGTTCATGATTGGGACCACTGCCTCACTGATTCGCGGAACATGTCGGACAGATCAGGTGTCGTGACTACTGTCACGTCGGAGAATTTCTGAAGCACGATGCCGTCGGCCCCGATTGCGGTGGCGTCGATGGTCACGTCGGTCGTCCCCGTTCGCGGGTTGTCGACCACCACCGCCCAGGGCTCCCCCAACGGAAGCGGTGCGTAGTAGTCGATTCGGCCGATGCCGAGGGGTAGGCACGCCGAGTTCAGCAGGCGATGACCGAGTACCGGCGGCCCCTGCAGAATGACGTCGGCGAGTACGGGATTGTGCAGCGCGCCCGCATACGCGCCGAGTTCGAGCGGCTCACCACCGAGTTCGCATTCGAGTACCAGTTCGGTGTCCGAGTCCGCGAGAACCCGGCGCATTCCGTGAAGCAATGGCGCGTGAAATTGCCTGGCGTCGCGGTACAACTCGTCGGCTGGTACTCCGGCACCGAAACGAGGTGCCCGGAGCCGAGGAGCCTGCACAGGAAGCCCGTCGAGATCCATGGTCGCAACGTAGTGCGAGATCGTCTTGGCTTTGTCGCCGCCGGTGACGAACACCCGAACGGTGCGGTCGTCGTCGGGTGCGACACGGATCTCGATCGATTCGATCGGGTGGTCGAACACGATCCCTTTGTGCACGTGGAAATCTCGGACAGTGGTGACGGTCCGGCCCGGGTATGCACGCTCGACGACGTTGATCATTGCGCCGAGACCGAAGGTCGCAGGAAGCACGGGGTACGCGCCGATTCGGTGCGCCTGAACCAGCGGATTCGTCTCCAGCTGCGCGAGCCGCCTGGTGGCGACGAAGGGTTCTCCCAGCGTCGGAGATCCTTCGGTCAGCGACGCGGCTTCCCCTACCAACACCACGACGTCGTCGCGGCGGTCAGGTGTGAACTGCTCGGCGAAGGCGCGTGCGCCGACACTGGGATCGAGCAAGGTCACACCGCGTCCGAGAAAGTGCGCGCGCAACTCGGCCGTGACCATCCCGCCGTCCCACGCGCCCCAATCGATCGCCGTCACGTGAAGATCGGGTCGGGAGGACACATGAGCTGCAGCGAACCGGGCGAGCGCCTCGTTCGCAGCCGCGTAGTCCGATTGCCCGGAATTGCCGTACAGCCCAGCGACGGACGTGAAGAGCACGATCCTGCGTAGGGGCCCCTGGCTCGTATCGAGCGCGGCCAACACGGCGCCGAGTCCGGTGATCTTCGGATCGAGGACTCGGGAGATCTCGGCGACCGTCTTGGCGCCGATCGCCGAATCGGCGAGCACACCCGCACCGTGCACCACGACGGTGACCTCGGATGCCAGCGAGCTCAGGGCCGCTCCCACCGCGTCGACGTCGGTGACGTCGACCGCGATGTACTGTGCGCGATCGCCGAGGTCCTTCAGGCTCTCGGCGATTTCGCGGCCGGCCCGAACCGCTGCACAGGCCCGTCCGATGTCGCGGGGTGTGGCCCCGGATTTGCCCATCACCGTCAGTGCTGCCGACTGCAGGCCCGCGTCGTTCACACCGTGCGCCCAGTCGGGTTCGGGGTCCGGGTCGGTGCGCCCGAGGAGGACGAACCGTGCGGCCGTATGTCGGCCGAGTTCGCGTGCGCACAGCGCCGTCACACCCCGCGCCCCTCCGGTCACGAGAACCACGTCGGACTCGGTCAATTCGGTGGCGCTCATGATCGCGGCGGGGTCGACAACCGTATACGACGACGCGCCGTGCAGACTGGGTACGAGCGTCCAGCGGTCACCGTTGTCGTCGATCGCAACTTCGAGCGTGTCGATGGCTGCGTCCGATATTTCGACCAGCAGTGTGTCTACGAGAGCATCGGCACCGACAGCCGGATGGACGTCGATGTTGCGGCAGAACAGACCGAGCCGCTCGGCAGCAAGCGTTTTCACGATGCCCCCGACCCCGCCGATCAACGCGCACACAGGGTCGACTGATCCGGCGAAACCAAGCGCTCCGTCGAGACGAGTCAAGGTCACGAATGCCGACCGGAGCCCGCCGGAGCGCTCGAGGGACGCATAGGCGTACTTGGCGGCGAGTAAAGCCGCCGAGAGTCGATGGCTTGCCACAGACCACTCACTCGACGCACCTGCCACCACGACAGCGAGCGTCACGTCGGCGTCGAACACTCCCGCAACGGTTCTCTCGATATCGTTCGCGGTGCCGGTCAAGGGCACATGGTCGACGGACCAGCCGCGTTCGCTGAGCTCGCTCGTGAGACTGGCCGCATCGGTGCCATCATCTGTGAGGTCCAGAATCACTGCGGTGGCGCCGGTTACGAACAATCCTTCGATTCGGTCCACTGGAGGAAGAGCAGCGAGTTCGACGGTGTGCCGCGGCGAGGTCGCCGCGGCTTCAGCTTTTGGGTGGACATCACTCCCCGCGGCAAGGAGCTCGACGATCTGATCGAGAGTGCGCAACGTTCCGAGCTGCTCGGGCCCGAGACTGGGCAGCGACGGGAACCGTTCTTGCACAGCGCCCAACACCTGAACCCGCTTGATCGAATCGACACCGAGATCGGCTTCGAGATCCATCGACGGATCCACCATCTCGACCGGGTAACCGGTCTTGTCGGCCACTACTTCGAGCAGGGCCTTGCGCAGTTGGTCGGCGCTGACACCCGCGGCCTCCTCGGACACCGACACGACGGTCGGGATCTGAGCAGCCGGCTCCTGGGCCGCAGCGATCGATACGGTCGGTACCGGGACTGCAGGCGAAGCAGGCGCGATCGCAGCGGGTGCGGCCTCCTGTGTGTTGTGCTGTGCCACAATCGGTATCGATGCGGTCGAAGTCGCGTGTCGGAACGGAGCGGGGTCGGAGATTCCGCCCGCGATCTCCAGTTCGGCGATCCGCCCCAGGACCTCGGTCGCACGGGTGTGGCTATGACTGATCGCCACACCGTGGTCTTTGACCGCTTCGATCGCTCGGATCAATCCGTCGTCGATCCGGTCGGTACTCAGAGCCTCGGCGAGGTGGCGTGCGAGTTCGAGCTGGCCGTCGAGGTATCGGTCATGGGTGTCGAGGTGCGCGGCAAGGGGTGAGGACTCGTTTGTCGCTGGACGTGGATCGTTGGAAGGCACGGTCGTCTCCGAGGGTCGAGTTGCCTGAGGGGCGGGCGTGGGCTGGACAGGAGGAGCCGGAGCGGGAACTGTCGATGTCGTCGCAGCGGCGACGGTAGGAGTGAGTGCAGCCACTCGGTACCCATCGGCGAGTGCATCGGCGTAGGCCGCACGACGGGTTGGCGGCACGTACTCAGGTGCGGACAGCGCGACTGTCATACCGCTCCCGGTGTGCGGAGCCGGCGGCGTCGAGGAGTAGCGGTTGGCGTGGTTCAGCGTCACACCCAGCACGATCAGCTGAGCGGCCGCACGCTTGAGCGCGAGGTCGCTGTTTCCGAGCGGGCCGATGTCCGTGGCGATGGCAACCACGTCGTCGCCCAGAGTGCGATGAACCAGCGAAGTAAGGACTTTCTTGGGGCCGAACTCGACGAACACGGTGCACCCGTTGGCGTGCATCGCTTCGAGCGATGCAACGAATTCGACTGGTTTGAGCAGTTGTTCGACGAGCATCGCGGCGTTCTCAGCGGTGTCGGATCCGTATTGGCGGTCCGGCGAATTGGCGTAGACGGGAATGGACGGTGTTCCGACGCCGACAGCGTCGACTGCAGGTGCAAACGCATCGACCGCGTGCGCGACGTACGGAGTGTGAAAGGCGGCCGACACCGGGAGTTCACGAGTGGCGACACCACGTTCGGCCGCGTACGCGATCACCGCGTCGATCGCAACGCGCCCACCGCCGACAACCACCTGATCGGGCGCATTGTGGTTGCAGATCCAGACGTCGTCGATGTCCTGGACGATCGAGTCCACGACATCGCGGTCGGCAGCGACTGCGAGCATCGTTCCGTTGTCTTCGTCGGACGTCGGTGCCATCGCAGCACCGCGGGCACGCGCCAGAGTGAAGTAGTCGCCGGTCTCGAGTGCGCCCGACGCCCACAGCGCGGTCAGCTCGCCGAAGCTGTGGCCGGCCAGAGCATCTGCTTCGAAACCGAGTTCCCGGAAGAACTGGTACTGCCCAACCGATAGCGCGCCGATCGCCGGCTGCGCGAATTCCGTTCGACGCAAAGTGGCGTCGTGTCGCTCGCGAGTCTCGTTGTCGAAGACCGGCGGTGGGAACACGATTCGGCCCAGCCGTTCGGTAGCGTCCGCGAACGCTACGTTCGCGAGGTCGAACGCCTCGGCAACCGGCGGCGTGTTGAGAAGAGCGTCGGTCCCCATGTCGACGTACTGGCTACCCTGGCCGGAGAACAGCGCACCAACCTTGATCCGGGGCAGTGCAGCCGCGCGGAAGAACAGACCCTCCGGATGACTCCACTGCTCGGACTCTCGATTGCGGATCAGTTGTGCAACGCCCAGCTCGCGCAGCTGCGCCTCGTCATCGACTGCGACGAAGCCGAGTCGCGCATGATCGCTCGGAATCTCGCCGCCGTCGACCGACTCACCGGAGCGGACAGCCTCGATCAGCGAGTCGACATCGGCGGCATGCCACACGTGAACACGGGGCACGCAGTGCAGCGGGCGTACGTCCGCGCGGGGCGCGTCGCTCTCCTCGAGTACGACATGGAAGTTGGTGCCACCGAATCCCATCGCCGACACCGCAGCGCGGCGCACCGGTCGCTGCGGGTCACGAATCCACGGGCGCGTCGCGGTGTTCACGTACAGCGCTGCGTCCGAACCAATTCCGGAGTTCGGCGCATCGACGTTGATAGTGCCGGGCAGAACTTTGTGGTACAGGCTGAGTGCGAGCTTCATGAGACTCGCGGTTCCCGCAGCGCCCTTGGTATGGCCGATCTGCGACTTCACACTTCCGACAGCGGCATACGACGTCTCGTCACCGGCGTCGCGCAACAAACCACCGAGCGCTTCGATTTCCGTTCGGTCGCCGACAGCGGTACCGGTCGCGTGCGCTTCGAACAATTCGACCGAGGCAGGTGAGCACTCGGCGTCGGCGTAGGCGCGGTCGAGCGCGATCCGCTGGCCTTCCGCACGGGGGGCGTAGATGCTCTTGGACCGCCCGTCGCTCGATGAGCCGAGGCCACGGATCACGGCGTAGATACGGTTGCCGTCGCGCTGAGCGTCCGACAGTCGGCGGAGCGCAACCATGCTGATGCCCTCGCCGAGCAGCGTGCCGTCGGCTTGTGCAGAGAAGGGGCTGATCTGACCGGTCGGCGACAGTGCGCCGACCTTGCTGAAGCACATGTAGATGAAGATCGAGTTCTCGGTGTCCACACCACCGGTGATCATCGTGTCGGCTCGACCGTCCAGCAGTTCTGCGACAGCGGTCCGCAACGCTGCGAGCGAGGCGGCACACGCCGCATCCACCGTGCAGTTGATACCGCCCAGTCCGAACCGGTTGGCGACGCGACCCGCGACCACGTTGGCGAGCAGACCGGGGAACGAATTCTCTTCCCACGGCGCAAACGCTGCAGTGAACTTGTCTGCGATCGCGTTGACGTCCTCGGTCGACAGACCACAGCTGCGCGCCGCTTCTTTCAGGATTGGCGTGGACAACCGAGCGGCGAGCGGATGCATCAGTGGAACCGGTCCGGTCGTGCCGAGGACGACACCGGTGCGAACAGGGTCGTACCAGGACGATCCCGTCGCGCCGGCGTCGATCAGGAGATCACGAGCAACGCCCAAACTGAGCGTCTGCATCGTCGACGTCACTTCGAGCTGGTTGGGCGGCAATCCGAATTCGAGGGGATCGAAATCGACATCGGGGAGAAACGCTCCGCGGCGGGAGTAGGTCTTGTCGGGGGCAGTCCTGTCGGCGTCGAAATAGTCGTCGAGGCTCCACCGAGACGCCGGAACCTCCTCGGTGCAATCGACACCGTCGACGATGTTCTGCCAGTACTCCCGGTGGCTCGTGGCTTTCGGGAACAATCCGGACATTCCGACGATCGCAATAGGGTTGCGAGCGAGTCGACGGTCTTCGAAGATGTCGGATCCGGTAGTGGATTCGGCGGTCACGATGGTCCTCTCGGGTTTCATGCGAAGTGACGTGCGGCGAGCGAATATCAGGCTGCGAGGGTGGTGGCAGTCGTCTGGTAGACGAGTTCCACTGCGGAGGCGGCGAACTCACGATGGCCGGTCGAGCTCGGGTGAAGGCCGTCGGAGGTCCACATCTCGCCCTCTGCCCACTGGGGGGACGCGGCGATGTCGAGAAGAAGCGTTCCCGTGGTGCCGGTGACCTCGACGAGTGCGGCGTTCGCTTCGGTGAAGCGCTCGCGCAGCAGTTCCCGGAACCGGTCCGGCACCGGCAGCCTCGCTGGGATGTCCGGGTACGTGGCGGTGAATACTGTTGCGCCGCCGGTACGCAGCTTGTCGAAGATCGCGTGCAGGTTGTCCTCGAACCGGGGCCGTTCGTAGTCACTCACCAGATCGTTGACTCCCACGACGACACCGTAGAGCGAGGAACGGGTCGCAAGCGCACCGGGAAGCTGCACATCGAGGACATGTGTCGTCGTGGCGCCGTGTGTGCCGAAGTTGCGAACCTTGTTGCCGCGCAGCCCTATTTGTCCTGCGAACCGCGGGACCCAGCCACGGAAGCCACCGCCCTCGACCGGGTCACCCCGGCCTTCGACGAAGCTGTCGCCGACGACGGTCAGAGTCGCGGTGCTCACGCCGACGTCAGATGTCGGTCGCCGTGCGGAAGGTCAACTTCCGCGTACAGATCGGCAAGATTGGCGGGAGAGAAGAACTCCTCACCGGGGATACCTCCGGCGATGAGCCCGAAGAACTTCTTCGTGTACTCCGGACTCTTGCTCGCGGCACGAAAGACCGAGTCGTAGTACGGCGTCAACTTCAGATCGGAGATGCTGGTGGTCAGTTCGTACGTGCCCGCGCTCTGTTCGTCACGAGTGTTCTGGTAGTCCTCGAGCGCAGCTATCATCGGCCGAGAACTGCTCAGACCTTCGTGTACGCGCTCGGAGAGCAGCTCTGCGTACTTGAACGAGTCGGTAATCCCCCAGCCGGTGAACGGATCCTTGTGGTAGCCCGCGTCGCCGACCAATGCCCAGCCGGGACCGAAGGAGCGTCGGTAGAAGTTGTCCGGGTAGAGCATCGGACGGAACGGCTCTTCACGAACGGCGCTGTCGCGCAATTCTTCACCGTACTTCGGGTCGACTGCGTCGACGATCTCCTGGACGCCGCCATCCGGGTTGGCGCGGAAGTCACGGAACCGGTCGCGCTTACGCATGACGGCGACGAGGCTGAGACCGTCGTTGGTGGGCCACGATGCGAACTGCTGCTCGCCGAACCCGGTACGGTGCTGCATTCCCCAGTCGATCCCGGAGTAGTACGAGTAGTAGATGAAGCAACCCCCAGGTGACGTCCGATAGATGTCCGCGCCGACTTTGTTCGCGACGGTCGAATTGGCACCATCCGCGCCGATCACGATCGAGCTGCGGAACTCCTGCTCCGGACCGTCACCCTCGTGTCCACGAATTCCCCGCACGACACCGTCACTGATCACGAGTTCGTCGACGGTGAAGTTCTCGATCACCTCGACTCCCGCTTCGCGGGCGCCGTCGACCAGAATCGAGTCCAGGACGGTGCGCCTCGGGCAGTAGACGGCGTCGATGCCGTCGATCGGGTCTGCGAAACCATCGAGGGAGATGTCGGTGTATGAGAAGTTCAGGTGCCGAATCGGCGGGCAGCCGGACTCGATCACCTTGTCCAGGAGTCCCCAGTCCTGCAGCCGCGAGAGCCCTGCTTGGTGAATGTAGTGAGTCGAGACCGTGTCGCTCGGGAACGTCGTCCGATCGACCGCGAGTACTCGATATCCTTTCCGTGCGAGCAACATTGCTACCGAAGATCCTGACACCCTGGCGCCGACAATGATGACGTCGTACATAGTGAATCCGCTCCTGTTCGATCGGTTTTGAGTCTCGTGCTCTCGAATCTCAGTGTTTCTGCCGTCGGGACTCGATGCGTGTCCGAAGAATGGTTCGGCATCGGGCGATCGGTCTGCCCTATAGCCGACCTGGGATCAGCAGATGTGTTATCGAACTGTTTGCGGCGTGGCCATGTCGTAGATGTCCGCGATCTCGGTAGCGAACGCCGCTTCGATAGCCGCTCGCTTCAACTTCAGTGACGACGTCAGCAATCCGGAATCAACCGTAAAATCGACTGGCAACACTCGGAATTGACGAATCGACTCGGCGCGCGAGACCAGTGAGTTCGCGTCGTCGACGGCCGCTTGCAGTTCGGCGCGTACCAGGGCGTCGTCGAGACCGAACGCTGCCGGGTCGAGGGTGATCAACGCGGCCACGTACGCACGCCCATCCCCGATCACGACTGCATTGCTCACCAACGGATGCAACCGAATTCGGTCTTCCAACGGCGTGGGCGCCACGTTCTTGCCACCCGAGGTAACCAGAATCTCTTTCTTACGCCCCGTAATTCGAAGGTATCCGTCGTCGAGCTCGCCGATGTCACCAGTGTGCAACCAGCCGTCGGCGTCGACCGGGGACCGGTCCGCTGCGGCACCCCAGTACCCTCGCGTGACATTCGCTCCACGCACGAGAACCTCGCCGTCCGGAGCTATGGCCAATGTCGTGCCCGGTATCGGCCGTCCGACCGTTCCGACGCGATTGGTCTTCGGCTCGTTCACGGTGACCGCCGTTGCGGACTCGGTCATTCCGTAGCAATTGAGGATGTCGACGCCGAACCCGGCATAGAACCCGGCGGTCGAGTCGTCCAGGGATGCGCCCCCGGAGATCACCGAGCGCAGGCGCCCGCCCAGCATGCCGAGCACTGGCCGCGCCGGAACAGCGACCGATGCTTGCTTTCCGGATCTGAGCAGTGTCAATCCGTCCGACACAGCAGCGTCCTCCACACCGTCTTCGAGGTGTGGCCGGGCTGCCTTGCGGATTTTTTCGAGAGCGTAGGGAACGAGAGCAAGGAACGTCGGCTTGATTCGAGGTAGCGCCGCGACCGTATCGGGAATTCCTGGCAACAGGTGAGTCTCGGAGCCGCCGTACAGCGTTGCAAACAGAATGGTCTGTCCGAACACGTGGGCCAGCGGCAGTCCCAGCGCCGTCACTGTCGGCTCGTCTGCAGTGCCGCCGAACATGTCACCGGTCCGAACGACTGTGTTGGCCGCAGCTGCAAACATGTTGCGGTGGCTGAGCATGCAGCCCTTGGCCGGCCCGGTGGTACCGCTGGTGTACACGATCATTGCGAGATCGTCACGATGGACTGCAGCGATGCGATCATCGGGGGTGATGCGACTGGTCGAACGCGACCACTGTGACACCGCCTCGAACGACAAGACCGTGGCTGCGCCGGCATCACGCAGTCGTTCGGCGTCGAACTCGCTCTCGGCGGCGAAGTGGGTGGATCCGGAGTCTGCCACGATGTGGCGGATCTGCTCTGGGGAGGATGTCGGATATACGGGCACCACGACACCACCGACAGCAAGTACTGCCAGGTCGAGTACAACCCAGTCCAGGCTCGTGCGGCCGAGCACTGCGACGCGCTCGCCCACGTCGACGCCGGCCTCCACGAGCGCTGAGGCAAGATTGCGGACGCGGTCCGCGACCTCCAGGCACGTCAGCGATTCCGATTGCCCGATCTCTCGTAGGGACGGTCGACCCGGTGTCCGGTCTGCCGCGTCGAAAATGATGGAGGAAAGGCCCGACTTCTCGACCAACTCGACGCCGGGCCCGGAGAACGACTGTGGATTCATGAATACCGATTCAACACGTGCAATTCTCGAGCTGCAATGACCAAAAGACTTGCGCGCCAGTCGATATTCCTATCCACGACGTCAGACGGCGAGCCCCACTTCCGCCGGACACTTGACGTTGTCCGGAGGCTCGATGCAATCCAGGAAGGACTCGACAGCTGGATTCACTTCTCCGGCGCGCCAGACGACGTACAAGTCGATGACTGGAACTGGGTCGAACAACTTCACGGCAACCGAGTTCGCCCCGACCGCTCCCATCCCCACAGAGGTGGCTCGCGGAAGGGATGCGAACCCGACGAGCGGTTTGACCGACACGACGTGTGCGGTTGCACCCGGATCGTCGGCGGTCTGAGCGATCTTCAGCGCGATCTTGTTGTCCGCGGCCGCGGACAGGATCGAGTCGTACATCGCCGGGCACTGCTCGCGTTCGAACAACACACACGACTGATTGGCCAGCTCGGCAAAGGGAACACCGGGCCGACCCGCCCACGCATGGCCTTTGCCCACCACTGCAACAAGGGGGACTCGATGTAGAACGCGACGGTGACGGAACTCGGACGTGTGTGGATGACCGTAGACAAGAGCGATGTCGAGAACTCCGTCAGCCAACGCCGAGAGCTGTGGGCCGGTTCGTTTTTCCCACAGAGAGACCACCAAATCCGGGTGGTCCTTGCTCATCTTGGCCAAAGCGTACGGCAGGACGTGCCTGCTGGCCGGGAAGTTGTAGCCCACATTGAGCGATCCCGATCGCCCAGCTGCCGTCGACTTCGCGATACTCGCAGCCTTGTCCACCTGTTGAACGATCAATCGTGCTTGGGTCACGAACTCTTTGCCCGCCGAGGTCAACTTGACCTCATGCGAGTTCCGGGCGACCAACATCACGTCCAGAGACTTCTCCAATTTCTGCAGTTGGGCACTCAGAGACGGTTGCGTCATATGAAGCCGAGCCGCAGCTCGCCCGAAATGCAACTCCTCAGCGATGGTGATGAAAGCCATCAGGTGCCTGAACTCCATGGTGCTCCCCCAGTTAGTTCGTGGGAATGACACTATCGAGGGGAAATAACTGCACGTAAACAGAGCGAAACCGTGCGGTGCCGCCGCGGTGTCAGCTGAAGGTTTCGTGATCGCGTTCAGCGTTGGCGGACCGCGGCTGGGGACACCGGTTGCACGAGACTACTGCCGAAGAGTTTGTTCGGCCCAGGTGAGGTTCACACGCAGTCATTCGGCCCGTCAGTCAGCAACGTACCCCTCACGTCGGCCAGATCGGAATCGCTGATGCCGATCGCATTCGGGATGTCGATCGGCCCCGCTCTCAACATTTCAGGCTCGCCACGAAGATCGGATACCGGCCCCACTCCAGGCCGTCTCATTTCAGTGCGGCTCCCTTCGTCCAACCTCGACAGCTCCGATGGTCTAAAAGCAACCCGCACCGAACGGCCCGCCCCTCCACTGTACGGACGCCACCGACGTCTCGAAAATTTCAAGCACCCGACAATCGAAATCAGTTGATAGCAAATGGCTTTGCCATCAGGATATATTACCGCGGCATCGCGCCGAGAGTAGTTCCCGAAGGTGTCCGATTCGGAAGGTATTGTTTCAGAACGTCATTCGCCTTCTCAGGTACATATGAGTTGCGCGCCATTCCTCGTTCGACGGCCGCTATGATCTGCGGTCGCAGTTCGGCTGCGGGGACGATGCGGTCCACCGAGCCGACCTGCTGCGCACGCTCGATGTTGTGGATGGCCTCGAACTCCGCCGCCACTTCACCCAGCTTGGCATTGCGCACATCGACTCTGGTCGACGCCAGCTCCACGCGCAGGTGAGCACGGTCAGCGTCGGTCTCCGCCGCGGTCAGCTCGGCTTCGAGATCCTTCACTGCTGGGTCCGCTGCGGTTCGGGCGTTGACGTCGCGAGTGAACACCACCGCCGCAGCGGGTGCGCCACCCAAGACGGAGGCGAACGACCCTTCGACTGCCAGCACTTCCATGTTGTCGTTGAGAGCTCCGGAGAACACGACGAATGCACCGCCGTGGTACCGCGAGACGACGCAGAAGACGATCGGTCCGTCGAAGTTGACTATCGCGCGGCCGATTTCAGCGCCGTACTCCAGCTGCAAAGTACGTAACGACTCGGGCGAGCCGTCGAACCCGGACAGGTTGGCGAGGACCACCAGCGGCCGACTTCCGCTGGCCGCGTTGATCGCGCGGGCCGTCTTCTTCGACGAACTGGGAAACAAAGTTCCTGATGTCCATTGGTCGGGTCCATCGGCGGGGAGCAAGCCCTTACGGGGGATGGCCCTGGACTCGATGCCGATCACGCTGACCGGGATTCCCGCCAGGTGGGCGTCGAACACGACGGAGGTGTCGGCGTCGGCCATGTCGGCCCAGCGCTCGAGAACGCAGTGATCCTGATCGACGACGGCCCGCATCACGGTGCGAATATCGAAAGGCTTCTTGCGATCCGGATTGGTGACCGACGAGAAGACTTCGCCGACGGTGGTGAAGTCGCTCGACGGGTGCACGTGCGGGTAGCTACGGACGTCGCGGTCGGTCGGGTCGATCGTGAACGCGCGACGGGGGAACTTCTCACCCGGGGCGATGTAGGCGTGTTCGTAGTGCGCGAACAGAACCACGCATGCCGCCCGAAGGTTCGGTGCCCAGTACTGGGCCTGTCCGTTCGGACCCATGACGCGGTCGTAACCACCGATACCGAAGTTGTCTTCGGCCGACACACCGCCGGAGTAGTCGAGAGACTGCTTGCCGGTCAGCACCATTGCGCTGTCCGGAGTCATGACGAGAATGCCCTTGGTGTGCATCAACATGGTGGCTTCGGCGTTCCAGTAGGGCTGAGCGCCGACGTTGATTCCGGCGACGACGATGTTGATCTCGCCGCCGCCCTGGGTGAAGGTGATGATGCGGCGCAGCCCGCGGGCCACCCAGTCCATGTTCTCGGTTCCGGTCGACATCGAGATGGTGGCACCGGAAGACAGTGCGAACCACTCGACCGGAGCGCCGATCTTCTCGGCCAGGTCGACCGCGGCGACGATGCGTGAGCATTCGGCCTCCGCGACGGTGCCCAGCGCCTTGGTGGGGTCACCGAAGAGCGCGACGCGGGTGACTCCTTCGGGGTACCGCGCGCTCGGAGTGGTCACGACGCCGGTGATGATGCCGGCCGGGTTGTGGCCGTACGGACGGTCGACAGGGTTGAGGGTGCCCGCGACGTCGAAGTCGTATTCGGTGAACGTGCCACCCGATCCGGTGAGCAGCGGAATGAGTTCGTAGGGGTACACCGTTCCGCGTGCTTGCGAACGCAGAACCTTCTGCGTGTACTCGTCGAGCGGACGCATCGGTTCGGTCGGCTTGGCCGTCACCTTGGCGACGATTCCTGCGCCGGAACGGTACGAGAACCGGATGGCCACGTCGCGAGGTGTCGACCGTGCCCCGTCCTCGAGTCGGGCGATCAGGGTGATCTCCTCTAGCCCCGCACCGACCGTCGACGGGGCGATGTGACGCGCGATCGACGCCAGGCGGTCCTCCGGAACGTCGAGCACCGGCCAGACGTAGAGAGTGACGCGGTTGGCGTCGAGCCGCTTCTTACCGCGTTGAGCCTGGGTGCGGCGGATGCCGTCGAGGCAGGCGGCAACGGTGCGCTCGATCTCCGGTACCGCGACCACGTTGCCATGTTCGTCGAGTTGCGTTGTGACGCTGCGCACCTCGGCGAGTGCCATTAGGCGCTCGTCCGACGGGTTCGCTTTCGCCGTGAGCCGGAACAGGTAGGTGCCGGCGGCGGTGGGGAGCCGCTCCCCGTCGAAGTTCTTCAGTCGCAACAGGTCCAGGCGCTGCCCGGTGAGCGGGTGCATGTCGCGGATGATCAGGTCCTCGGACAGCGGCTCCGATCCGTCGGTTCCCGTGCGGCGGAGTGTCACATACCGAATTTCGCCTCCGCAGACAATGACGGTGATACGTCGCCAGCCTCGCGTTCGTGGGTGCTCACTCAGCACGGCATGAATGGTTGACGAGATGTCGTCCCCATCGGCCGGCGCATCCGGCCATGCCAGGTACAGATCAACCGCGAGATGCGCAGGGTCCGGTCCGGCAATATCGTCGACGACATCCAAGGTTGACGACAGATTACCGAAATGGGTTGCAGCTGTGATTAATTGAATACGTTCGCCAGCAAGGTCGAAGTTGCCGGTGACAAAGAACTTGCCATCGCGGTCGAAGGACTTGATATCTTCGAGCGTCCGGATCTCGTAGTATTGGCGAGTGATGACCTCGAGCAGCGCACCGGGATCGAAAATGCGTTGTGCGAGTAGGCCGATCAGCGGCTGCGGGGTTGCGACGAGTGCGTCGATTCGGGACGAGTAGTCCATGGCGTCGGGGTTGTCGGCAAGATATTTCAGGCTGCCGCGGACGTGGTCGTAGGTCTTTTCCCTGGCAGTGCGGATCTGCGGCTCGTCGAAGACGCGGAAACGTAGGTTACGCGCGAAGTCGCCGATGACAGGGTAGCGGGCCTGGGTGGCGATGATGAGGCGTTCGAGTACCTCGGCCAAGGCAGCGGTGGCCTCGGGTGGCGTCGAAGGATCAGTGAGCCGGTGGTCGAGCAGTGCGGCGATGACCGGGACATGGTTCTCCATGCGCTGGAGTGCGAGGAAGACGCGGTACACCGCTTCCTCGAGCTCCGGTGTCCGGCCGTCGACAGCATCGGCGTCGTAGTGCTCGAGGACCCGGGAGAGCCTGGTCCGAAACGAATCCGGTAAGCCCTGAATGTCCACGTCGAGCGAGTGCAGGAACGAGTGAAAGTGCTCGCGTGGGCTGTGCACCCGCTCATCGGTACGCTCCTCGTCCATCGTCGGGCGATTGCGAGACAGTTCACAGATGTCGGCGAAGGTGTTGAGCAGGGCCAACTCCGCCTCGACGACTTGGGTGTCGTTGCGGGGAACTTCAGTGCGCAGAGTCTCGAACTCGGAAAGCAATGTCTGTGCGCGCGAGGCGCTGACGTCGAAGCCGGTGATCAGTGCAGCCAGCTCGTCGAGCTGCGCGAGGGCCTTGCACCGGGGTGTCTCACCCTCGGGTCCGTCCACCGCGCGAAACTGAACACGAGCAGTCAGGTGCGACGCTTTCTGCTCACCCGCCTGGTCGACGCGAAGCAGTGCAGCTCCAGAGTCGACCTGGCCGTTGACCGAGGCGAGTACTTCGCGGACACGTCCCGCGTACGGCGACCGCACGGCAGTTTCCATCTTCATGGATTCGAGGACGACCAGCGTCTGACCGGCTTCGACGTCGTCACCGACAGCGACCTGCACTGCAACGACGACGGCGGGTGCAGGTGCACGCACGAGGCCGGCTTCGTCCTGGCTGATCTGATGACTGATGCCGTCGACCTCGACAATGAAGTGGGCGGCTCCGGCGACGGTGACGATCTGATATCGACGGTTGCCGAGAACCAGACGACTCTTGAAATCGCCGAGGCGCTCGACATCGACTTGTAACTCGCCGCTGTCACCGTCGACGCAGTACCGGTGTGGCGCAATCTGGCCGACACCGAACTTGTAGGCATGGCCCTGGTAGTTCAGTTCGACGGTCCGGCCGATGGTGTGGCTCGCGCGAGGTCGTCCGCCACGCGCGGAAGACAGGAAGCCGGCGCGTTCGCGAGCCTCTTCCGCATCGTACGCGTCGATCGTTGCTGCGATCAGTGCGATGTCAGCAAGGGCGGTGGGGCCCGTCGGGGTGCCGGCGTCGATGCGGTCGAGCCAGCCGGTATCGGCGGAGGCGGAGATGACTTCTTCGCGGTCGAGCAGGTTCAGCAGAAAGGATTTGGTGGTGGTGCCGCCTTCGATGACGACTGTCGTCTCACGTAGTGCGTTGCGCAGTCGGGCGAGGGCCTCGTTGCGATCGCGTCCCCAGGCGATGACCTTGGCAACCATCGAGTCGTAGTCGGGCGGGATGACGTCGCCCTGCGCGATACCGGTATCGACGCGCAAGCCACTGCCGAGAGGGAACTCGAGGAGTTCGACGCTGCCCGGTGCGGGCGCGAAGCCGTTGTCGGCATCTTCGGCGTTGAGTCGGGCCTCGACGGCGTGACCGAACTCGGCCGGACACGGGCCCTCGAGCTGGTCCCCGTCTGCAACGAGGATCTGCAGCTTGACCAGGTCGATGCCGGTGGTGAACTCGGTGATGGGGTGCTCGACCTGTAGCCGAGTGTTGACTTCGAGGAAGGTGAAGTTCTTCTGTTCGGGCTGGTACAGGTATTCGACGGTACCGGCGCCCGCATAGCCCGCAGCTCGGATGAGTGCACTCGACACGGCGCGCAGATGATCGGCCTGTTCCTGGGTCAGTAGCGGCGAGCTGGATTCCTCGATGACCTTCTGGTTGCGGCGCTGGATCGAGCAGTCGCGTACGCCGGGGGCCCACACGTTGCCGTGGTTGTCGGCGATGATCTGGACCTCGACGTGGCGGGCATCGGTCACCAGGCGCTCGATAAACACGACCGGGTCGCCGAACGACCGTTTGGCCTCACCTTGGGTGCGTTCGAGTGCGAGTTCGAGTTCGCTCTCTTCGAAGACCTTGCGGATGCCGCGGCCGCCGCCGCCGCTACGAGCCTTGATGATGAGGGGATAACCGATGGCCTGTGCGTGCCGACGCGCATCCGCACGGGTCTCGACCGGTCCACCGCTCCACGGTGCCACCGGAACCCCGACGCGTTCGGCGAGGAGTTTGGCCGCGACCTTGTCGCCGAGCAGGCGCATGGCGTCGCCCGACGGCCCGATGAAGGTGATGTTCAGACGCGCGCAGATTTCCGCGAACGCGGGATCCTCCGCAACGAATCCCCAGCCGACCCACACCGCGTCCGCGCTGGACTCGACGAGCGCACGCTCGAGTTCACTGTGGTCGAGGTAAGCGGACCCCACCTGGGGTTCGCGCAGGGTCACTGCCTCGTCGGCCTTCCTGACGAACATTGCGCGTCGCTCCACCTCGGTATGCAGGGCGACCGTCCGAATGCCGTAGCCGTGCTCGGCGTTAAGTTCGTTGACTGCCCTGATCAGGCGTACTGCCGCCTCACCCCTGTTGACTACTGCAATCCTCTTGAACATCACATTCCCTGATTCGTCAGAAGGTATCGAACAATGTCGGTCTTCGGGCTCGTGCGGAGGCATCGGTAGCACCCCGCCCGGCGCACCGACCAAAAACGGAACGCCCGGTCGCACTGTCGGTGATTCGCGCGTTGCACTGGATCACGCGACGGGCAACCCCGAACCCAAGTGCTGCGCTCCGCCCAAGCCGACCCGCGCTACGAACCGAACGATGCATCAGAGGTCCATACAGGACAAATGCCGAAGTGGCACTCAAGACACACACCATCATCGAGTTCCCGTGGGGCCCCTCATCGCCTGTCCGCACCGGGTGGCGGTGCGGTGGAATTCGTCGAGTACATCTCTTTCGCAAACCGAGCAGGTGCCCGACAAGACCTACCCGTCCACTACACACGCGCAGAACAAGATCTGCCAACGCTTGCGGTCGTGAATAGCTCCGCAAAAGCGAGTACTGCTTTACTTCCTCCCCGCCGACACCGATGTGCACCGGAACAACCCGAATACAATCCGCTGTATCCAGGGATGCGAGGTCGGCATGATTGCCCTCCGCTCCACCGGGCGTCCGACGACAACCACCGTGTACACGCCGGCTTTCAGCATCGTCTCGTGCTCCATCGATTGAAGATCGTTTTGCACACTCCAGGCTCGGGGACCACCCACCGCTTGCGCGCCGCGAAGGGCACATCACGTTCGTGCGATCAGCATCGTCTATCGCGCCGTCCCGGCCAAAATCGGCGCAGGAACTTCATCGACCATCGAACACGATAGCGCGCAGGCATCGACCAGCTGACCGCAAAGTCAACAACTTTCACACACGAACACCAGCCCGCCGGACGAAACGTGATGGTCGACGGGCGAATCATCCTCCCGCTTCGCCCCCGGACGCCGAAGGAAGCGAACACCACCGGAGTACGAACACCTACACGTTCAATAACCACGGGCCTTCGAACAATGAATGCTGTGGACAGTGCCGATTTCTCTCAGACTATCTCGGCTGGAGAGCAGGCCGACGACATCTTTGCAGTGACCGACGCGCTCGAAAAGTACATCACGGAAAGCCTCGCCAATGCCGATGAGGTTCAGGACATCATCGCGAACCTACGGGTTGAGTCCGCCCATCCGCAGTCAAACAAACAGAGTCTGCGCGCACTACTCGGGGGCGCGATCATGGCTGTGCCGGTAGCAGCTGGAACAGATATTTGGAACGCAGGTATCCGAATTGGCCGTCACGGCTGTGCAATCGCTTGCCTGATACCCGCAGCAAAATTTTCCGACCCCGCGCGCCCCCTTACGGGAGTAGAAGGCGACTCAGGATACCCGCTCGAACGCGGACGAACCTGATCAACGCCGCGACGGAAGCCGATCAGCAACAGTCGAATGATCAGCAGGAAAGCGGCAGATCAGCTGATCGATCAGAGCATGCACGCGGTGAAATGTCTTTGCACAGAGCCGCCGCATCGGTACACGCCGCCGATGCCTGAGCCTCAGCGATCGGACGAGCACCCGCACGAGCCGCAGCCGACTCGACACGCTCCGACGAATCGTCGACTTCCGAATTCAACAGGCCCAGAATCACTCTCGCCTTCGCGACATTGGACTCGTCTACCGCCGGTACACCGACCACGACGCAACCAGCGAGGAAAGCTTCTCCCCAGCCATGCGCTCGACGAGCAGCGGAACGAAATCACGCACCTTGTTGCCGTCGAAATGAGCATGAGCAGACGCCACAGCGTCGCCCACGACATCCGCCGATATCGAGGAATACTTCGCAGACAACCGCGTCACCGCATGAGCGATCAGACGTTCTTCCTCTTCGATCTTCATCTGCAAATACTGCGCCCCACCTGCCCATAGTTCAACTGGACATTGTCACGATTATTGGACGATTTAGCAGCGCAGCAGGTTTCGGAAACTAATCTTTACTACACGGTTGGTCGGTTCATTTTCAGGCACGACGCCGGTCACGGCTCGCCAGACCGTGAAACGTCTTAAGTTTGAGCGATCGTTCGCAGTTCCCGATAACTCGATTTTGCGTCAAGTGAAACTACCCCGGCTATTGCTCGGCCGAGCAGCGCTGCCGACTCACTCCAAGACAAGGACACCGAGCAGTCAGGTGGCCATTCCCTCCAGACAATGCCGACGGGGCGGCTCCCGCCGACCGGCACCGTCAAGAACCTGAAAACGGGATACCTCTCCCCCGGCACCCTGCAGTGAAACACGACCCGCACAGGCCCACCAGCAGGATCAGGTACATCACCCTCGGTCAACCCACACAACCACGGAACCTCATCCAACTCCACAATCGCCAACGTCACCGACAACGCCACCAGCGGCGGACGATCCGCACACAGCACCGTCCGCCAAGACACAATCGTCCCCTGCCCACAGGACCGCTCGAATTCGAACCGAATCCCCCCACACTCCGAACACATCCGGGTGCGCGGGGCCAGCGTGTCCCCACACCCTCGGCAATGGATCACACACAGTCGCCTCTGTCCCGTCATCGGATTACCCCACCCGCAATTCGACGATGCTCAGTACCGACGGGCGGCGTAGAACAGCATCGAATCAACCGGCGCCAGTTTCACCGACTGCCCCGACGTCGGTGCATGAACAACCTCACCATCGCCCGCGTAGAGACCGACATGCTCACCTCCGTAGAACAAGACCACATCCCCCACCTGCAAATCCCCGCGACCCACCGCAGCACCTCCCGCCAACTGCTCGTAGGTAGTTCGCGGAATCGATACCCCCACTTGCCTGTACGCCCACTGCACCAGACCGGAGCAATCGAAAGAGTCAGGACCCGCGGCCCCCCACACATACGGGGCCCCGATCTTCGATTCGGCAGCAACCAACACCTGCCGCCCGTGCGGCGCTGCAGCAATCGCCACCTCAGCCGGGCTCGGTCCAGTCGCGGGTGGGACGGCGCGAAAAGAAACAAACGGCCGCAAACGACACATCGCCGTGGATGTCAACGGCCTGCTGCTCGCCGTCGTGTTCACCGACGCGTCCATCCAGGACCGCGACGCCGCGCACCGGCCACTCGTCTGGGCGGAACATGTTCTCGCCCTGCGTATTCAGATCATCAAACGCATACGCGGCAGTACCGGATTCCACGTCCGCCCCCCCGCGTCTGGGTGGTCGAGCGGACCTTCGCGTGGATCAGCAAGCACCGCCGCTGCGTCCGCGACTACGAAACCAGACCCGACCACCACGAAGCGGCGGTCCGCATCGCCATGATCGTCCTCATGACCCGCCGACTCGCCCGAACATGACCGGTTCTCAAACACGTTCTGAGACAGCCAGCATCAAACCTATTGCAGTGCCTGTGTTCTCGGGAGAAATCGAAGTGCCACCGGGAATTCTTCGCCTGTTGCCCCAGCAACGAACAGTGAGCGGGCACTGAAATAGTGCTCGGCAAAGAAGCCCCCTGATACCTCCCGGTACCCCGGCCATCCCGCAAGGTGCCAAGGGTCCGATCGATATTCAGGACACGACAATCCGTACGTTTCCTGAAGTGATGCGAAAGGCCCTAACGTGCAATCGAGCAACGGAGATGCACCGCTATGCCGCCATCGCACCTCTCGATGGGAAGTCGGAGCCATACTTCTGAATCGTCTTCGGCAGCGATCGTATTGGGTGCGGCGTGCCGAGTTTCTGGTGACGATGTTTCCAGGCAGCAGGCAGTGCTGCCGGAAGTGCCCTCTGTCGGCTATGGAGTGCTGAGCTCGGTGTAGGTGATCCGATCGTGCATCCACTGCATCGCGGGGCCGGCGGTAACGAGACCAAGGACGTGACCAAGGCCGGTACCGGGAAGTAGTGGCGGTAAGTGCAGATCTTGGCGGGTGACGTCGCCCCCACCCGCCTGCCAGCGGTCGCCGAGGGTCTTCGTCCCTCGGTAAGCAACGAAGTCGTCACTGGTATTCGAGGCGAGAAACACCGGAACCGACGGCGCTCGGTCACCGAGACGCTGATCGTCGACCAGCGAACGCCAGGGATCAGTGCTGAGGTGATCAAGAATGGGTCGACCGTCCACGGTGTAGAACGTCGTCGGGACGAAAGGGTTGAGAGACAGCGCATCGTAGATGCATGCAGTGGATGTTCTCGCGATCAATTCTCTCCCAACACGATTGAACGTGCCGAGGATCTCCTCCGCTTTATTCGGATATGCCGCTGCCAGACCAGCGACAACCCAACCTAGTCCCCCCGACAGTAACGATCCGTCGCCGAGCTCAGCCAGATCAAGAAGGTCCGGCGCCGGCGCACCGACGAATGCTCCTACGAGCGGCAGCTCAGGGGCGTATTCATCAGCGAGTTCGACGGCCGCACCGGCGGCGTGGCCGCCTTCGGAGTATCCCCACAGCCCTACGGGTGTTGCAGCCCGGTCCACGTCCGGCCTTGCGGACAACGCGGCGCGAGCCAGGTCCAGCAGTGCCCGACCGCCGAGCTCTCTGTTGAGGTACGGGTGAATTCCCTCGGTTCCGAGGCCGACGTAGTCGGTGACAGCCACAGAGTATCCCTGCGCGAGCAGAGGCGTGATCTGTAGGTTCTCGTACTCCTGACCAAGAGGGATGAGTTTGGAAGGCGCGCACTGATCGCCAAGCCCTTGGGTCCCGGGTGCGAGAGCAATCAAGGGTCGAGGCTTTCCTCCGATCCACGGAGTCGTGGGTTCGAGGATCGTGCCGGTCACCGGGATTGCTTCGCCGTCCAGCCCTGTCGAGGTGTACATGATGCGAGTGACCTCTGCATCGACTCGTATGTCGGTGAACGGAAGCAGGACGTCCTTGGATTCCTCAGACTCCACCAACGTCCCAGGAGCCACGGAATCCAATCCCGGCGGGGCGTCGTAGAAGTCAACAGTCGGGGGCATGACCGAATCTGCTTGTGCGGGTGTGCCTGTCAGGATGGTGGGCGCGAGTGCGATCCCTAGCGCGACAACAGCTGCCCCTGCCCGGGCCGTCCTCGATCGTACTGGCATGCCCTTCTTCCGTCGGTCAGATGTTCGGCAGTTCATTCCGCAGGACCTTTCCAGTTGCGTTTCGTGGGAGAGCGTCCGTGAAGATGACGTCACGAGGGACCTTGTACCGCGCCAGATTCGATCGCACGTGACTCCTGACCATGTCAGCTGTGAGGTGTGCACCCTCGACTGCTACTACCACCGCACGCAGCCTGGTCCCGAATTCGACGTCGTCCACGCCGACCACCGCGACGTCCTCGACTTCGTGCATGTCACCGAGGAGATTCTCGATCTCGTTGGGATAGACGTTTTCTCCCCCGGAGACGATCATGTCGTCCTCGCGTCCGTCGATGTGGAGCAGACCGACGTCGTCGAAGTGTCCGTTGTCCCCTGTCGACATGTACCCGCCGATGTGGAGTTTGTTCCGCCCGTCCGTGTACCCCTCGAACGGTGCGGCACTGCGGACGAAGATCCTGCCCTGTCGGCCCGCCTTCGTTATCCTCTGGTCGTTGTCGTCGAACAACATAATCCGGGCAGTGAGCGGTGCCCGTCCGACGCTTCCGGGGGACTGCTGCAACTCAGCCGGGGTCGCGATGGAGGCAATTGCGGCTTCGGTCGATCCGTAGATGTTGTAGAGGACTTTTCCGAACCTGCGCTGGGCACGGGTGGTGAGGTCCCTGGTCAGAGGTGCGCCGGCCACGACCACGATCCGGAGCGAGGCGGTGTCGTACTGTTCGACTACCTCGTCGGGAAGCGCCAGTATGCGCTGAAGCATCGTGGGAACGAGGATCAGCATCGTGGCTCGATGGGAGTCGACACTGCGGAGCACTTCCTCGGCGTTGAACCGGTGGACGAGAACAGTGGTGTTCGCCAGCGCGGAACCAATCGTCCACATTCCGAAACCTGTGGCGTGGAAAAGCGGTGCCGCGATCACCATGCACCCGCCTTGCTCGATCGGCATTCGACTGAGGAACATCGCACCAACGAACGGCGAGACTTTCTTCCGTGGAGCACCTTTCGGAGTTCCAGTGGTTCCGCTTGTCAGAAGGACGAATCCGCCCAGCCGTTTCGGAGGGTGTGGGAGGTCGTCGTTCCCGGTCGCACACAGATCGGCGAGGCTCTGAACTGACGGACCGGTGAAATCAGTGGGGTCGGCACTGTCCGTGAGGATCCGTGTGATGTCGACCGACAGTCGATCGAACAGTCCCGTGAATTCGCTGTCGAGGAAGATGGCGCGTACGTTCTCCCGTTCGATCACTGCGTGCAGCTGCGGTTCGGCCATGCCAGTGTTGAGAATGACGACCCGAGCACCGATCCGGGCAGCTGCGGTGATGGTCAGAGGCAGTCCGCGGTGATCTCGGGCGAGGACTCCGATGACGGTTCCAGCCGTGATTCCGTGCCGTTCGAGGGAGTTCGCGATCCGGTTTGCGGATCGGTCGAGGTCACGAAAAGTCAATGCCCCCTGCTGATCCCACACTGCGACGACGTCGGGGTTGGTGCGGGCTGAGTTCATCAGAGCTGCGGTGGGTGCGCCGTAGATCCGGTTGGCTTTGATGATGCGCAGCACGTCGTGCGGCCTGCTCAGATCGATCAAACCTCTGCGGTGCATCAGCGCAACTGCCTCGAGCCGTTCTCTGGCCGCTGAGACGTGTTCTGCAACCTTGGCGAGTATGTGCGGAATCCGGGTGTCCATCACCGCACCTCCACCGCTGGGACACACTGCTCGACGGCGGCGCGCGGTCCGCTGGTCGCGAGGATCAGGACATGGCGATCCCCGTCGATGACAACCAGACGTTCCTTTCTGGATGCGATGCTCACTGAACGTGCTCCTCCGTGTCGGGGTCGACGGTGGTGAACCCACCGTCGCTAGTGCCGAGTCGGACTCGGCGGCCGATGATCTAATCTCATGTGGTCCGTCAGCGCGGCAATGATGTGGGGCAGGCGCCCGCGGCGGCGCCGAGTTCGTTCTGACAGGGCAACGCGAGTGACCGGCGGCGGTTCGAGCAACCAAGAAGCGCTGCCGACGCGCGCCGCCGTTGCCTCCACGTCGGTGGCGATCTCTACCATGCGACCTGGAGCAGGCTCGGGAATCACGCAACCTACCCACATGCCCTGTGGTGCAGCTCACCAACATAATTGAGCTCCGCTATTACAGACCAAGATTGTCTGTAATGTCAAGAGGTGGCCACGAGGGGGCGTGAACCGGTCGCTCGATGGAGGGGTCAGCACAGATTGGACATGGACGGCCGCGCGATCCGGACACGAAGACCACCGTGACGCATCCTGCCGCGCCCGAGGCGATAGCACTGAGCGTTCAGTGCTCCGCGTTGCTCTTCAATCAGAACTGTTGACTTTACGGACAGACATCGTCTCTAATTACGGCCGACGATGCGGGAACAGAAGCACTCGAAAGGACCAGACCGAACGGGTTTGGCGTCGATACCCGCAAACCATGTCAGCCAGGTCTACTTACGTCTGTTCAGCACGATGAGATGGGTTGCGATGTCTTCGAACATTTGGAAAACCGACGAGAGGCAGGCCCTTCGCTCGATGGTGAAGGAGTTCACCGAGAAGGAAGTGATTCCGCACCTGAATCGATGGGAGGACGAGGGAGTAGTCCCTCTGTCGTTGCACAAGAGGGCTGCGGACGCCGGGCTTTTGGGAATCTCGTTCGACGAGAAGGTCGGCGGTAGTGGTGGCACACCGATCGACGTCCTCATCGTGCTCGAGGAGATGATTCTTGCGGGCGCGTCGTCGGGCTTGATCGCGGCGTTGTTCACCCATGGGATCGCCCTTCCGCACATCGTGGCTTCGGGAAACGACGATCTGATCGAGCGGTTCGTCAAGCCCACACTGGCAGGCGAGATGATCGGTTCGCTTGGAATCACCGAACCGTCCGGCGGATCCGACGTGGCAAACATCAAGACCACCGCGACCCGAACCGATTCCGGCTTTTTGGTGAACGGCGCCAAGACTTTTATCACGTCGGCCACTAGAGCTGACTTTGTCACGACCGTCGTACGGACAGGGGGAACTGGACACGCAGGGCTGTCCCTCCTCGTGATCGAGCGGGGAGCCGAAGGATTCGAGATCTCGATGCCACTTCGCAAAATGGGGTGGCAGTGCTCCGATACCGGCGAGCTCTCATTCACTGACGTGCTCGTCCCGTATTCGAATCTGGTCGGCGATACAGACAGCGCGTTCGGGCAGATCGCACAGCAGTTCCAGGGCGAGCGCCTGTCGCTCGCGTTCCAGGCCAGTGCCACCGCCCAGCGATGCCTGAATCTGCTGCTGGAATGGGTCACGCAACGCGAGACGTTCGGCAGGCCACTGTCCTCGCGACAGGTTGTTCGACACCGGATCGCAGACCTCGCTCGCGACGTAGATGTCACCCGCACCTACTGCCACCATGTGGCCGAGCGCTGGGTTGCCGACGGCGGGATGCTCAAGGAAACCGCCATGGCCAAGAACACGGCGGTTTCAACCTGCGATCGTGTCGTATACGAGGCAGTGCAACTGTTCGGCGGACTCGGCTGCATGCGTGAGAACGAGGTCGAGCGCCACTATCGGGACGCACGGGTGCTCGGCATCGGTGGGGGAACCACCGAGATCATGAACGAGATCATCAGCAAACTGATGGGCCTGTAGGCCTCGACGCCGACATCCTTCGTGAACCGCAAGAGTCTTCACGCTCCGGTCGAATGCACGGTGATGACAGACTGTGCAAAAAGGTCGACGAACGGTGGATGTCAACCTCCACCGGGTCACTCTCGGCGCCAAAATTGTCACACCACGAATGAAGCGCCGAGGAAGTGGAGATCATGAATCCCGCCTCCGCCGCCGGCCGTGTCGGATTGTCCGGTGCCACGTCATTCAGCGCCAACAAGGACTCGAGAGGCCACGAAGCCCGAACTACGCCATGACCACATCACGGTGTCGTGCATTCTTCGACGGTTGCCAATGCCGAACTCAGCGCAGGAGTCGGCAAGTTCGGTAGCGCCCCATGGAGCGGTGGACTTCAGATCAGCGTGCTGCTCCATCGCCACCGTCGTCGCCAGGCACAAGAACGCCTTCTGATTCGGGAATATCTCGACCGCATCCGACCGACGCTTGGTTTCCTTGTTCACCACCCGATCGGTTTGTTCGACCAAATCTTCTGCCGATGCGCCTGGGGAACGCGGTGAAGGCGAGAACATCCGACTTCGCCTGCCGCATCATCTCTGCGGCCCTCGGGAAGTACTGGGAAGGATCCGGCCATCGTGTCTGCGACGGTGCCCCCTGCGCGGCGACCGTACAGTCCGCCACAGCCGAACCCACGCAACAGGACTCGCCTGTGATCAGTGCATACCTTCGTTCAGACCGGCGTCCCATCCGCTCAGTACGGTATCCACCAGGCTTTCCGAGTACTCACGGTCGGATGCATCCGACTGCTCGCCTTCCTGCCGGTGCGAGAAGATGATGTGGCTGAGAACAGCCCCCGCAACCAGTTCGAGTATGCGAGTGGTGTCCACCGAACGCGGAAGCTCGCCCCGCTCGTGTGCGCGTCGCACGATCGATCGCACCGCAAACAGGCGACTCCTGTTGAGTGTTCCGATCATTTTCCCCAGTAGATCTGGATGGATCCGGGCGTCGAGAGCGACACGGAGACTCACAAGCCCAGCCGTCTCTCGATATCCGTTGAGAAGCTGAATTGACAGCTCTACCAGATCTTTACGTACAGAACCAAGATCGATCGGAACCGGCAATGGACTACGTTCTTCCAGCGCGTCCACCAACAACTCGTCCTTCGAATTCCAACGACGGTACAGAGCTGCGCGACCGACCGACGCACGCTTTGCCACCGCGTCGAGCGTGAAACCAGACCAACCACGCTCCCAGTAAACCTCGATTACCGCGTCGTATACCCGCGACTCGAGGTGTGGATCACGCGGCCGTCCCCGCCCGCTGCGGATATCTCTGTTCATAGCTGCATTGTCGCATCGAGCTGGTGAACAAACCCTTGCGGACAAGGATTGTCTGTAATACTCTCGCTCCATGTTACAACCACTCGAGGTGGCCTATGAACGATGAACGTCGTATTCCGGTGATCGTCGCAATCGGTGAAGTCAGCGGGCGTGGCGTCGCAACCAGCGTCGAGCCACTGGAACTGATCCACCGTTCCGCTCTGAACTGTGAGATCGACGCTACGACTGAAGAATCGTGGCTGCGACGCGCGGACAGCATCTTGGTCTGTCACGTCGCCAGCTGGGCATACGCGAATCTGGCATCCGATCTGTGCATTCGATTTGGCGCGAAGGCCACCGATTTGTTCAACAGCCCGATCGGCGGTCAGTGGCCAGCCCGTCTGCTCGATCGCGCAGCAGCGCGTATTGCCACTGGCGAGTCGACGATTGCCGTGATCGCGGGCGGCGAGTCCCAAGCGTCGATGACGTCGATGACGAAGAGTGGGCGGGATCCGGTACGCGATGGCGGTTGGACCACCCAACCTGGTGGACCTCCGTCATTCGACCTTGATCAACTCGGAACTGCAGGTATGCAGCGTGCTGGTCTCATCACCCCGGTAAGGGTGTACCCACTGTTCGAGAACCGACTTCGGTTCGACCTGTCGCTCGACCCCTCCGAAAACTCATCTCGGTCGAGCGAACTCTATTCTGCATTTTCCACCATCGCGGCCGACAACCTTGCCTCGTGGCACCACCAAGTGCGGACAGCCGACGACATCGGAACCCCTTCCCGGCATAATCGGATGGTCTGCGAGCCGTACCCACTGTCCATGAATGCCATGCCGCATGTCGATCAAGCAGCCGCCGTAATTGTCACGTCATTGGACGAAGCGCGAAGGTGCGGCGTACCCGCGAACAAGATTGTGCACGTGTGGGGTGGTGCGGGTGCCGAGGACACCGCGGACATTCTCGATCGCGAGAGTTTCGGTCGATCGCTTGCCATGGAATCCGCGATCGACCGAACGCTGGATGCGGCGTCCATCGAGATCGAAGACATAGATGTTCTCGACGTCTACAGCTGCTTCCCGATTGTTCCCAAGATGGCTGTCCTGCACCTCGGAGCCTCCGAGGTGCAGATACCGAGCGCTACTGGTGGACATTCTTCGTTCGGTGGTCCACTGAGCAGTTACTCGCTGCACGCCGTCGCTGCCGCGGCGCGCGAGATCCGCGCAGGCAAGCGATGTGCGCTCGTCCACGCGAACGGCGGGTACATGACTTATCAACATTCCGTGTTGTTGGCAAAGGCTCCGCATCCCGCTGGATACATCGGCTCTCCGGATCCGGTGATCGTGCCGGGTGAGACGCCGCCGAGAACTGACGTCCGACATGGTCCGGTCACCATCGAGACAGTGACCGTTGAGCACTCACGGCATCATGAGCCGCACCAGGCCTTTCTTGTCGCGCGTGATTCGACCGGTAGGCGCGTAGCTGCGCAGACCGCCCCGGGGGATTTAGAAAGCGCTCGCGCGCTGTCGCTGTATCGGAGTGATCCACCACGCGAGATTGTGGGCACCACGGTCACAATCGACCCGCAGGCAGGAGGGATCCGTGTACAGAACTAGCACCTTTTCAGTTCCAGACAAACGAGGAGCCAACTCATGAGCGACACCGAAGATCCCGTTGTCCTCACCGAGCGTGAAGGACACATACTCGTCGTCACCATCAACCGGCCACGCGCCGCCAACAGCATCGACGCACGCGTTCACCGCGCCCTGGGCGAGTCCTGGGACCTCGCCGAATCGGATCGGGAAATACGTGCCATCGTTCTGACCGGAGCAGGCGAATCCACGTTCTGCGGCGGTGCCGACCTGAAAGCGCTCGCCACCGGTGGGCCGGACGCCGTCACACCGCCGGAGACAGCAGACTGGGGATTCGCTGGAATTGTGCGGCACCCGATCTCGGTGCCGATCATCTCAGCAGTGAACGGTTCGGCTTTCGGCGGTGGCACCGAGCTGGCCCTTGCCTCAGATCTCATCGTGGCATCAAGCAAGGCGGCATTCGGCCTGCCGGAAATTCACCGGGGACTCATCGCCGGCGCGGGTGGGGCATTCCGGCTTGCTTCCGCGTTACCCGAACGTATCGCCCTCGAGCTCCTCCTCACTGGGCAGCCGCTGACTTCACAGGATGCAGCACGATGGGGGCTGGTCAATCGAGTGGTGCAACCCGCCGAGGTACTGAGTACCGCAATGGAACTCGCGGAACTGTGTGCATCCGGCGCCCCCCTGGCGGTACGAGCATCGAAGCGAATGGCTCGCGGCATTACAGACGGGGTCATGACTCACGAGTACGAATCCTGGGAGAGAAACAAGAGAGAGCTCGATCTCCTCGCTGCGACAGCGGACGCCGTAGAGGGCATCACCGCTTTCATCGAGAAGCGCTCGCCAGAATGGACCGCGAAATGATGAAGAACGCAGGCGGCGACGCCGCTGATGGCGCTGTCAAGTAGTTGAAATCCACTGGTCTGGAATGATCCGGTGGCGTCGTCAACTTGACAACACCCGCGAGATCCCGTTTGTCCGCACGAAACATGAAGGATGGTCATCACCGCAAAATTCACCGCCATGACGAATATCGTCTGACGATACTGAACTTCACTATTCCCTTAACCTGTGAGCACGGGGCGGTCTCCTGCGGCGATGTATCGGGCGAACATTTCGATATTGTCCCTCACGAACGCACCGCGGCCCGCCCGTCTGAGGATTTCCTCCACTTCCGGTAGCGGTTTCCAGCAGTGACTGCGATACACGCTGTCGAGGAATGGCTGCAGAGCCCTACGAGCAAGGTCACCCATATCGGCGTGGGCGCCGCCGAATCTCACCCGCACCTCACTCATCGCTCGGCCGCCTTCACACACGGACCCGGAACCCCGATCGCCGAACAAGATCCCGGAACGACCGCGTTACGCGACGAATACATGCCGGTACACATCCTTTCGAGGTACATCAAAACGTACGCAGAGCAGAATGTGGCGATCTCCGCGAAACACTCAATTGGTTGCGATTCATTCACGACAGCTGGCCAATCACGTGCCGGCTTCTCCCCCGTGCAACTCTCACACGAACATCGCCGCCCCTACTGTTCCGGAAGACATTAGGGGATAAAGCCGAAATATGTTGTACCGCAGATCATATTGCGCGTTAGGCCAGTCAGCGTTCCGCTGACAGGAGCTGAATGTCAGCGGAAGGTGAGTGCGACTGCTTCGCCAGCCTCGACGGAGTAGCAGTTGACGACAAGCACACAACGTATGCCCTACCACTCAACCCCGCCTTTGATCCGCAGATGCAACGCACACTCTCATTCTCCGACAGCAGCGCAGCCACATGACGTGCAAGTTATACCTCAGCGAACTCTTGTTCAAGTCGCACATTTCGCAGACATCGAACAGTGCTAAAGGTCCTGTCCTTGAAAAACAACCCACCATCTGGGAATGCATAGCTACCAGAACACGTAAGGGCGTCAACGCCCTGTTTCCGGAAGTGATATTTTGGATGTTCAGCGCATTTCACCTAAATTGCAGTCAGTCTTCAGCTATCTGCGCCTCCGAGCATCAAGGAAGAGTTCGTAGTGACAATCAGTGACCACGACCACTCGGCATCCCTGACCATGACGGGAGTTGCTTCCGAGCTTTGGACGAAGACCTCACCCGCGTTGGCGCCGTGCCGGCAACGCGCCACCAGGCCGCGTCTGCGTGAACACCGCGGTTGCAGGCGAATCCATTTCACTCGCAGGACGGCCGGGAGTCCGACTTTGGAACGAAAGCAGGAAATCGTGCACGACCTGCACCGGACCCACACCAGCGCGGAGGCCCGGGCAACACTGTTCAACGGTCCACGATTTTCCGAAAGCATTGCCGCAGTGCGCAACTGTCACAAAATTGACCGACACGCCGATCTACTCATCGCATTCGACTACTACGGCCACGCCGCAACATTGATGAATCGTCATCTCGCTTCCCCTACCTGCCGACCCCAACACCCCCACACTGAATGCGCAGCACTAACCACCATTTCCGGCGCCATCGCACCGCCTCTCTCCATATGTGCCACATCAAATAGGGAGGTCGTGACGAACAGGAGGCGCCGGAGAAACGCCCTTACTCAACGAGTGAGTTCCGAAGGCAAGAATCACTTCCATGGAGAGACGCCGATGTAGGCAGTTTCAGTAGCGCAGGTGCGAAATCTCCTCGCGGACAACACGAATGATTCTCAGTTACGTTGAATGTCAACAAAGTTGGATGTCATTGATATCGCTTTCTCAGATTCTCGCACTCAGCGCTGTCGGCAGCGGAATGCTATCCCTGTCACTACAGATCACCTCGCTGACATTCCACGGCCACGACGAGAACCGACTATTCTTCCGCGCCGCCGAGGCAACTGCGGCACTCACCCTCGTGTTGTTCTCCGTCAGTCTGCTCGTCTGACTCTGCCAAGACGCTGCATAGACATTGATTGACAAGAAGTTTCGATGACATCGCCAGCGAATATCTGTCGCCCGACGTCGGCCGGATCACTTTCAGGCGCTCTCGCTCTAAGAGGTACGGACGTTAGTTACGCGGTGCCGGCAATACGCAGGATCGACGACATGGACGACGAACCGGGCATCGACAACTACCATCGATGATGATGGGCTGTGGGTCCACCTCGACTTTGTCGACAAGGGACGAACATTCCTCTGGATTCGTCTACCGGACGTTGGACCAGTGAAGCGACTATTGACTTGCACAATGGATATTCCGGTCGAGCCGAACCTGCGCGGCACCCACCGCCGCGACGGAAATGCCCGACGCCGCCAGGATTGTTCGCACGCCCCTGCCGGGATCGCCATTGATCGCGCCCCACGCTCCCAATCGTATCGACTGATTGTTGGAGAGTTCTCGGTGGACGCTTGGCCCTTTACAGGTGCGGCGCAGAGTGAAAGGTCCCCGCCCACTTCCCGACCGTCTCCACGGTTTGCTCGACCACACGCGCCACGTGAACGGCCTATCGTCGCAGTCCATGCACTTGGTATCACCGGGATACGTGACCTCCGACTCTACGACATCGACCGCGCAGTCGGCACCCTGCTCATCGAGCGTCGTCACCCCAAACACCAGGTCATCCTGGGCGAACTGGTCATGACACTCACCCACGACTGGCTGCACACCCGGAACGGGGGGCGGCCCCGCCGGTTTCGAATCCAGCACCTCAGCGGCTCAGTGCGAGTGTGTCGAGCAGAATGTAGGCGGCAACGGCGAAGACCAGGTATGCGAACCAGCGCTGGAGTGTGCCGGTGTTGACGCGGTTGCCGAATCGTCCGGCGACCAAGGAGGCAACGATCGCAGCTCCGGTGAAACTGATCGTGATGACCGGTTCGATGGCGACGCCACTTCCGAGATGTGAGATCAACCCGGCGGCGGAGTTCGCGACGATGATCAGAAGCGAAGTTCCGATCGCGATCTGCATGTCAATTCCCAACATCAGGACAAGGGCGGGGATGATGAGGAATCCACCGCCGACGCCGAAGAGTCCGGTCAGAACGCCGACGGCGAATCCGGCTGGGATCGCACGAGGTGCGCAGCGACGCCAATTGATACCGGAATCACCTATGCGGCAGGCGGTCCCAATATCGCCGCGGTCGGCAAGCATACGAGCACCGGCTACGATCATGACCGCGGCGAACCCGATCATCACAACGGACTGCGGGAGCAGTCGCCCGAGGGCACTACCAAGGAAGGTTGCGGGGATACCTGCAGCGGCGAACACGGCGGCCAGCCGCCACTGCACCAGGTGGGCACGCACTTTCGGGATGGCTCCGACGGCAGAAGCGACGCCGACCACGATCAGTGAGATCGGGATCGCCTGGTCGATGTCGAGGCCGAGGCCGAACACCAGCACCGGTACGGCGAGGATGGATCCGCCGCCGCCGAGGAGTCCGAGAAGGATGCCGATGACAGCGCCGGCCGCGAGCGCGATTGCGAGGGTCATCGGAATCCGTTTCCGTTCATCGGCGGTCGGGGATTTTCTACGTTGTCACGAGTCAGTGTGGATGCGTGGTAAGTGAATCGAGCGCAGCTTGCAGTCTGGTGCTCGCTTGGTCGGCGACTGCCTGCAGCGCCGGCTCGCCGGTGACCTCGGCCATGAGGGCGGGGTTCATCGCGTCGACGATGACGCTGTTCGTTGCGGTGCGGTCGGCGCGCACGACGACGTTGCACGGCAGCAGTAGTCCGATCTGACGCATGACGTCGACGGCGCGATGCGCCAATGGCGGGTTGCACGCGCCGAGGATGAGGTAATCCTCGATGTCTTCGTCGAGTTTGGCTTTGAGGGTCGCTTTCATGTCGATCTCGGTGAGTATCCCGAAGCCCTGATCGGCCAGGGCTTTGCGGGTGCGTTCGACGGCGTCGTCGAAGGTGGTGTTCAGGGTGGTCGTGAGAGCGAGTTGCATGATCTACGTCCTTTTTCCGGGATTGGGGGTCTGGGATCGGTCAGCGGGTGCCGAGACGTGGGATGCCGAGGCGTTGAAGTATCAGGCTCATCGGGCACCACCCCACTGCGCTGTAGAGCAGGAGATTCGCGGCGACGAACGCGGTGAGAAGCAGCCACCAGATGGAGAAGATGAGGGTCAGCGCCACACTGAGCAGGACGACCACCCCGCCCAGCAGGGGAACGATCCGTTCGATGGTCCAGCCGTGGTGCCGAGGGAGAGCTGTCATGATCTGTGTCGTCCTTTCCGTTCGTTGTCCCCGATCGTCGCCTCGGCCTCAGGCGAGTGCGAGGAAGAGCTTTTCCAGTTCGGCTTCGGTCATCGGTTCCTTGCCGTTCGCAGCATCACCGGTCATGCATTCGCGCAGGCCGGTAGCGACAATCTTGAAGCCGGCCCGATCCAATGCACTCGACACCGCTGCAAGTTGGGTGACCACGTCCTTGCAGTCGCGGCCCTGTTCGATCATCGAGATCACCCCGGCGAGTTGACCGTGAGCGCGGCGGAGCCGGTTGAGTACCAATGCGATGCTGTCGTCGTCGCCGACCATGGGACTTCCTTCCGAAGGTGAATCAGTAACCTCGAATATACCCCTACGGGTATATCCAGGTGGGTGGTTCGGCAGATCTGTGCGTCACAGCTACCGAACCACCCCCGGACCCTGTCAGTGCGAAAAACTGATGTTGGGCAATACCTTTCGCAACCACACTGGGGACCACCACGCGGCATGTCCGGTCAACCGCAGGAGCACAGGCAACAGGATGAGCCGGATCAGGACCGCGTCGAGTAGGACAGCGACACCGAGAATGATGCCCATTTCCTTCGGCGGTAGCGGGTCAGCGAGCGCGAAGGTGAAGAACACGGCCACCATCACCGCGGCGGCGGCGAAGATCACTCGTCCGGAATGAGCCAGACCTGCGATGTGGGCGACCTTCGGGTCCCCGGATCGTTCGTAGTGTTCTTTTGCCGTGGCGAGGAGGAACACGGTGTAGTCCATGGCGATCGCGAAGATCATTGCGAAGAAGAACACCGGCCCCCAGCCGTCGAGGAAGCCTTGCGGAGTGAAGCCGAGCAGGGATGCACCGTGCCCGTCCTGGAAGATCAACTTCGCGACCCCGAATGCGGCTGCGGTGGAGAGCAGGCTGACCACGGTGCCCAGGATGGCGATCAACGGCGCCTGCAGCGCCACCAGAAGCAACACGAACCCGAGTACCAGGATGATGCCGACGATGAGTGGGAAGTAGTCGTTCAGCGCTTGCTGCAGATCGAGGTTCTCCGCCGGTGCGCCGCCCACGAGTGCACCAGAGGGGAGGTCTGCACGCAAGGTGTCGAGGATAGTGCCCATCTGTGCATCCGATGGGTCGACGGTCGGCATGGCCTGCAGCATCACATAGTCACTGCCGTCTGGGGCGGGCTGCGGCGGAGTGACCATGGCGATGCCGTCGACCGAGGAAGCAGTCTGCGCCGTCTGCGAGGCTTCGGCGGCGGGAGCGATGATCTGCAACATGCCCGGTGCACCCTCACCCATCTGAGCCTGGACGAGTTCGTATCCTTGGCGGACCGGGGCGTCGGCGGGGACGACTTCGATGGAAGGCATCGCTACCTTGAGACCGAGCACCGGGATCGACAGCGCGATCAGTACCAGGACAGAACCGATAGCGAACGGCCACGGGTGCTTGTGCAGCAGTTCACCCCATGCGGCGAACTTCGGCGAGCGGTGTTCTTGCCGCTTGGCGTAGGGCAGGGATCCACCATTGACCTTGGTGCCGAGTTTCCCGAGCACTGCTGGCAACAGAGTCATCGAGGCGAGAAGGACGAAGAAGACGGCGAGCATGATGCCGATCGCCATCGTCCGCACCGCGGGGGCCGGAACGAGAAGGACGGCAGACAAACTGACCAGCACTGTGATTCCGGACAGGACAACGGCTTTGCCTGCGGTGTCCATGGTTTCCGCCACAGCTGCCTGCTTGGAGGTGGCGTGCGCGATCGCGTCGCGAAAGCGGGCGACGATGAACAAGGCGTAGTCGATACCGAGGGCGAGAGCGAACATCATCGCGAAGTTCATCGCCCACACCGAGATCGGAGTGACCTGGTTGAGCAGGACCAGGCCACCTGCGGAGGCGACGAGGCCGGCCAGGGTCAACAGCAACGGCAGCCCTGCGGCGACGAGGGACCCGAACGCGAGCACCATGATCGCGAGGGTGACCGGCCAGGAGAACAGTTCGGCCTGAATCATCGCGTCGTGGTTCGCTTTGTTGAAATCACTCCACAGTGCCGAAGCACCGGTCGGGTAGACCTCGATGCCGTCACCGGACAGAGCGGTCAACTGCCCCTTGAGATCGTCGACGGCCTTGACCATCTCGTCGGTGGACGCGTTCGCGCCCGCGATGAGAATTCCGGTGTGCCCGTCCGGGCTGATGGACATTCCCGGTTGCGGTGCGATGATCGCACCGAAACGGGTGTCCCCGGCGAAGACATCCGCGACCGCGGTGAGGGTGCGCTGCACTTCGGGACTGTCGACGGTGCGGTCGTCGGAATGGACCACGACCTGGACCGCGGCCGAGGAGTTACCGCCGAAGTGTTCCTGTGCCAGTTCGCGAACCTGGACCGATTCGGACCCGTTGGCTTGCCACCCGGCGCCCGCGAGGGAACTGAACACCGATGGTGCGGCCGCACCGAGGGCGACGAGGACGATCAGCCAGACACCGATCACCCATTTCGCATTGCCTGCCATGGCCGCGCCCATACGCCCGAGCACTCCGCCGGAGGATCGAGACGCCGACGTAACGCGTTCCTCGACAGTAGATTTGCCGGTCATTGATTGACTCCTGAAGATGGGGTGAATGGGAGTGACGTGCGCAGCAGTGTCCGGCGCACCGGTCAGCGGCCGAAAAGGGACCGGAAGAACCCGGAACCCGGATCAGGAGCAGGAGTGCAGGTGCAGCGCCGCGCTTTCGGGACACCTGCCATGACCTGCTCGGAATGCTGGCCGCACCCTGCCCAGGTGGTCTTGGAGCAGGAAGAACATGCCGTGGGGTAACACATCTGGTTTCTCCTTGTCAGACGCCGTGCCGCCTATGGGGCACGAGAGTTTCAGTGATCAGGCACTATTCGGACGAACGCTCGACCCAGGCCGTGTATCCGCCGACCAGGTCGCTGACGTTCTCGATGCCGTCGGCCCGCAACAGTGATGCAGCGACGGACGAGCGCCAACCGCCGGCGCAGTGCACGACGATGGGCCGGCTTCGTGGCAGGTCCGCGATCTGGGAGCGGAGCTGAGCGAGCGGAATCGATTGCGCACCGTCGATGACCCCGAAGTCGCGCTCGCCGGGATTTCGGATGTCGATCAAGGTCACTGCATCCGAATCCAGGAGCCCCTCCAGTTCGACCACAGCAGTACGCGGCGCGGTACGGACAAGGTCGGTGAGCGAGTTCGGAAAGATCCCGTCGACGTCGACAGTGAGGTACCCGGCTGCGTTGTCGGATCCGATGCGCGCCAAACGCATCGCCGCATCTTGTTCCTCACCCGGATAGGTGATGAGTACGATGCGCTCGCCGATATCGGCGACCATGCCACCGGTTTCAGCGAACCTGCCGTCGAATCCGACATTGATCGAGCCGCGCAGATGCCCGCCGGCGAAGTCGTCCGGAGTGCGGGCGTCGAGAATGCGAGTTCCGATGGCCATTTCCGTCCGGAGCTCCTCCGGTGTCAGCTCGGGTATGCGCCGATCTTGTTCGAGGAGAGCGCGATTCGACCTGTTCAGGGTCACATCGGTAGAAAAATACCGCGGCACCGCAGGCTGACCGTCGGTGATCAGAGCAACGAACGTATCTTCGCTCATCGGCTGCACCGACGGGTTCGTGCGGCGCTGCTCGCCGATGGTGGAGGTCAGCTCGGAGGAGAGGTTCTTGCCGCAGGACGACCCTGCGCCGTGGGCCGGCATCACGGTCACCTCATCGGGCAAGGTCAGCAGCGTCTCGTGGACTGTGCGGTACATCGCCCGAGCCAGGTCGGTGTTGGTGCCGTCGCCGAGGTTTGCAAGGTCGGGGCGACCGACATCGCCGATGAACAGCGAATCCCCGGTCAGCACAGCGGAAGGCGCGGCATTTGAATTCTCCCGCACCAGCAGACTGATCGACTCCCATGTGTGACCTGGGGTGGAGAGGATCTCGATGTCCACCTCCCCCAGCGTCAGGTGTTCGCCATGGCGCAGTCGGCGGATCGGGTAGTCGGTGTCCGCGGTTTCACCGAAGCCGATCCACGCACCGGTCGCCTCGAGCAACTCGAGGTGGCCGGAGACGAAGTCCGCATGAAAGTGCGTGTTGACGACACCCTCGATGGTCAGGCCGTAGCGGGCTGCGTCCTCGAGGTATTCGGTGATGTCGCGGCGCGGGTCGACCACGATGGCACGGCCGGTGCTCTCGTCACCGATCAGGTACGACGCATGCGAGAGGCACTCGATGTAGTACTGCTCGAGGATCATCGAACAACCTTTCCTGAATCTGGAGGATGGTATGCACACAGGATGCCATATACCCCCTGGGGTATGTCAAGTACCCCAGGGGGTATACCCGGGTGCAGGCCAGGAACACCGAGAAGGAGAGATCGGAACAACTGCATGAAAAGCGGAAACGAGTCGGACGAGAGCATCAAGTTTCGATGCGATTCCACACACCGTTGGGGTCACCGGATGGTTGGTCTGCGACGGCCCTACCCAAGCGAGCACATAGTTCGTGAAACACCGCCAAACACCGGAGCTCAGGACGGAATTCCCGCCTCAGAGGTCCGGGCACCGCAAACAGCGCTCCCGGAATTGAGCGTGCCCATCAAATCGGGAACACTCCAGTCGGCTGAGGACTGAGGGAACCCGTTCTTCGATGTCACGTGCACCCTTCTCCAGATATCGACGGGGCGCGCCCGGTCAGTGCTGTCTTTCGCCCTTCGGGGAGTTCGGTGTCGGCGAGAGTGAAGTAGTTCTCTTCTTCTTGCAGGAAGTGCAGGTGCAGCAATGCATGCAGCCCGTAGAGGCAGGCCCGCAGATCGTCGACCTGGCTGGGTTGGATGCCGCCGGCCTCGTGAGCCAGTTGCAGGTGGTTGCCGATGCGGTCGGTCAGCCGGTGGATCTCGGCGTGGGTTCGACTCATTGTGGCCGTTGCCTCGGCGCTGCCCAGCGGCATCGCCAACGCCGGATACAGCTCGGTCTGTTCGGCGTCCTCGTGCGGCAATAGTCGTTCGGTGAGAAAGTTCTGCGCTCGGGTCAAGGCATCGATCGCAGGTTTGCCAGACCCGGCGGAAACATTGTCGGCGGCATCACGCAGCAGCGTCAGTGCGTCGCGTAGTTGGTCGTGCTCGCCGGAAAAGCGGCGCAGCATCGCTTCGGTGCCATCCGGTAGCTCAATCCCGGCGGCAGGGTTGCCTCGCAGCGCACGCAGGGCATTGAGGATCACCGCGACATCGATGCCTTCCTGCAGTAACGCCCCCGCCGCCGGCGGCAGTAGTCCGACCGCGGCAACACCCATCGCCAGCAGGGACAACACCATTCCCGCCACCGCGCTCTGCACCGCGATGCGCCGTGACCAACGTGCGATGTCCATCGCGTCGGCCAGCCTGTCCAAGCGGTCGGTCGTCAACACGATGTCGGCGGCCTCGGAGGAGGCCGTTGCACCGCGGGCGCCCATCGCGACGCCGACCGTGGCCGCAGCCAGAGCAGGGGCATCATTGACGCCGTCGCCGACCATCACGGTCACGGCGCGTTCCCGTTCGGCCCGCACGGCAGCGACCTTGTCTGCGGGGCTCTGATTGGCGTACACCTCGTCCAAGCCCAGCACGGTGGCCACCTCCCGCGCGGGCGCCGCACGGTCACCGGTGAGCATGACCAATCGGTTGATTCCGGCAACGCGCAGCCTCCGAACCGTCCGGGGGGCGTTGCGGCGCAGCGGGTCTCGCAAAAGAACCGCGCCGACGAGCTCGTCGTCGTCGCTGACCCACGCGATTGCGGCGCTATCGAGGCTGGCCCGGTTGACGACCGCCACGGCCCAGTCCGCCTCGGATGCTTCACCGGCGAGCTTGCCGACGGCAACCCTGGCGCCGTTCACCGTGGCGGTGACTCCGCGTCCGGGGTGTTCGTTCACCTCGACGGGCAACGACAGCGACAGATGCCGTGCGAGGGCTTCGGTGACGATGGCCTCGGCAAGCACGTGGGGAGACATCTGGTCCACCGAGGCGGCCAGTCGCAGGATCTCGGTGGTATCCCGGCCGGGCGCCCCCACGACGTCGATGACGACAGGTCGACCGGCGGTCAGCGTGCCGGTCTTGTCCATCACCAGCGTCGTTGCATGGCCGAGGTTCTCCAGCGCCCCGCCGCTACGAATTACCACACCCTGCCGCGAGGCCCTGGACAAGCCCGAGACGATCGCCACTGGCGCTGCGAGTAACAGCGGACACGGCGTCGCCACGACCAGCACCGCCACCGCTCGTACCGCTGACCCACTGGCCAGCCACGCGGCACCTGCGACGGCGAGCGCCAATGGCAGGAACCAGGCCGCATAACGATCGGCGAGCCGAATGATCGGTGCGCTGTCGGCGCCCGCCTGCTGCGCCAACCGCACGATCCCGGCGTAAGTGCTCGCGTCGGCGGTTGCGGTGGCTCGGATCTCGAAAGCGGTCGCGGCATTGACCACACCGCTGCGCACCGGTTCACCGACCGCACGTTCGACCTGAAGTGGTTCACCGGTGAGCGCCGACTCGTCGAGGACCGCCACCGCGTCTTCGACCCGGCCATCCACCGGGACCACTTCTCCGGGGCCGACCACGAGCAGGTCACCGGCCACGACCTCGTCCAACGGCACCACCGTGATCACATCGCCGATCCGCCGGCGCGCGGAGCGCGGTGCACGCTCGAGCAGGGCCCGCAAGTCGTGCGACGCGCGCCGTTGTGCGGCCGCATCCAAGGCACGCCCAGTGGACAGCATGACCGCGATCAGCGCACCGGCAACGTACTCGCCGACCCACAGAGTGCCCACCAGCGACAACACCGCGAGCAGATCCACTCCCGCCCTGCCCTTGCGTAACGCCACAATCACCCACACCAGTGCGGGCACCACGGCAACCAACGTTCCTGCAGCCCAGCACCCCTCGGCTATCGCACGCCAACCAACGACCCACGCGATCGCGCCGAGAATCAGCGCTGTCACCGTGACCACCACCAGAGCAGGTTCGAGCAGCGACCGAAGTCGCTGCAACGACGCCTTGGCGGTCGACGGTATGTCTGTCACTGCGCACTCCGATTGTCTATGTCGCGGTCACCGCAACATCGCCTGCCGCGTCGATCACTACACACGTGAACTGGGGTTACTTGCCTGTCGACGCTCACCACCGTTCCCCCCCTCCGCCTTCCTACATCGGCGTCGGGCATGGGCCACCGGACAGTCGCATTCGACCGCCGCGGCCTCCGACGCCGACCAGGCTTAGGGATAGACGATGTCGCGCTGCGCATTTTGCTCTCTCCGGGACCGTTCATCGAGTGACATCGGTCGATGCGCACACCTGACTTCGGTGCACGCACACCTCGGACGACTACTGCCCTTAAAGGTAGAAGCCACGTACCGGTTGATAGAGAGTCGTTGGCCACCGGCCGCACAGTCATACGGCCCTATTCTCTGGGCTGACCAACGCTGCGCCCTGAAGGTGGCCGCTTGATTCGAGAGAAGTCGCTGCGAGCGCTCACCAGTACTTGTCGCAGGTGATGCCGCATGCGGATTTCTGTCGACAGCGTAAGTACGCGGATTGCTCAACCTCGGACGAAAACCTTTCTTCTTCAGGTTCTTTCACCGGAACCGTCAGTCCCCGTGAAAGCTCGACAGTTCGACAAAGGCGTAATTGACCTGGCAATGTCGAGCGGATCGGATGGATCAAATGGTGTAGAACTTCACCGCGAAGCCGCGAGGGTCACGCCAGGTGTCGGCGCTACCGCGTTCGCCAGCCACAGTGGAGAACCTGATCACCAGCGGGATTGTCGTACCCGGCTGGAACACAGCAGCCTTGGTGTAGCCGCTGACATCGTTGGCCACCTCGAATCTGCCGAAAGCGCCGCCGCCCTTGGCGTGCGGTTGAACTGCGCCATCTGCTCGATCAGGTAGTGATCGTGAAGCAAGGATCGTCTGACGGTGAGAGAGCGCTCGTCGCTCTCGACCGAGAGGCCGGAATCCGGCGCCGTCTCAGGTGGGAAAAATATCGTTCAGTGTCTGACTTTCTAGTGCGTGGGGGCGGTGCCTTATCTATGTCGGGTTTCGAAGCCGTTCTTGTAAAAGGGATTTGGTCGCGTCAGGCGCCAGGGTCATGGGTCGTCGGGGTTGAGTGCAAGGAAGGCGGTACCGGCGACGGCGCCGGCGACGAACTGGGCCAGGAAGTACACCCACAGTGTCGGCCAGGCGAACATTCCCATCACCGCCGCGCCGAAGGTGACCGCAGGGTTGAACGCACCACCGGAGATGTCGCCGACGGCGAATGCTCCTGCCATCACTGTGAATCCGATTGCCAGGCCGTAGAATGAATTGTCCGGGTGACTCTTGCTGGTGGCGACGTTGAGCATCACGAAGCACAAGGCGAAGGTGAACAACAGCTCGACGACGAACGCTGCCACCAGGGTTCGTCCCGCCAGCGTGAGGGTTGCCACGGTCGCGGTCCTCGCCGGATCCACTATCGCGCGTACCACCGCCGCGGCCAGCAGCCCGGCAGCGAGCTGCGCGATCGTGTATCCGGCCGCGTCACGCCACCCGATCCGGCGGCGCACCAGCACCGCGAAGGTCACAGCCGGGTTGAAGTGTCCACCGGAGACGTGGCCGCCGGCGTAGATCATCACCATCAGGCTCGCCCCGATCGCCAGCGGCGCGAACGGGCTTCCGCTGCCTGCGGCACCCCCAACAGTGAGCACGAGAAAGAATGTCCCGATCGCCTCGACGGCATACTTCAGGCTTGGATGTGGGGTGGTGGCCACTTCGCCGGCCGCCGCATGACTGGGTTCTTTGGATTCGACCATGTCAAGACTCCTCGAATTTCACCCTGGCGCTCCGGAATCGCCCTTCCCTGCGAGCCTCACCGTCGATGGCTGCCCGCCGTCGGCGCCTCCTACCGGCCTCACTCAACGGGGTACCCAGTAGCTGCAATTCGACCCCGATGAGGCCGGAGGCCACGCCCGGGGCGGGTGGTGCAGACTGATGGTGCAGGCGCGGAGGCCCGCGATCTGCAACTCGGTGTGTCCCGCCGCGCGGTGATCGCGGTGCTGACGACGACTGGGTGAGATCGGGTGGTAAACCGCGGTAGAGTAGGTCGACTTCTAGGTGGTTCATCGATCCGCCGCGTCCACAGTTCACACTCTGCCATATGACGCCATCGCCCCGTTCGAGTACGGATTCACTCTGCTTGCACCGGTGAAGGGCTAGGCTTCCACCGAGAACTCTCCAAGAATCGGTCGATACGTTGAATCAGAACCGTGTGACACACGGTTGATTGCCTCGTCGGTGCATGAGATCGGAGATCATCTATGGGATTGACCACGATCGGCGGCCTACCCGCACACCCACTTCTCGTCCACCTCGTCGTTGTCCTCGTGCCGATCTCGGCGCTCCTGCTCGTTCTCGCGGTGTGTTGGCCTGCTGCAAGAATCCGATTGGGACTGGCACCAGCAGTGATTGCGTTAATCACGCTCATAGCGGTGCCGGTCACCACCGATGCCGGTGAATGGCTCGAAAAACAAATCCCCGAAGATCCCTTGGTGCAGGCACACGCCGAATTGGGTGATCAGATGCTGTTCTGGTCGATCGGAGTGTTCGTCCTCGCGGCCACATGGTGGATCCTTCATTCGACACGATTCGCGGCGTGGCGAGCCGACCCTCCCGATACCTCGACCTCGCCGAAGGTGTGGCGGGTTGTCGTCATCGCGGTCGCTGCCCTATCCGTTCTCGTCGCTGCCGGCTCGGTTGTGCAGGTATATCGGATCGGCGAGAGCGGAGCCAAGGCCGTGTGGAGTGACCAACTCGGATAGACCCGCCGAGAACAAACAACGAAAAGAGCTCTGCCCGTGACAACCTCGGCATCACAGACGTCAACCAACCGCGGAGGGTCGCGGTTCGATCCGCTCGCACCCTACCCTTCGAAGGGTGCAGTCTTCAGTAACTCGTGGCCTGTTCGTACCGGAGACATCCATCCGGACCGAACCCTACGACTCGACGCCGTAGCCCGCTACCTGCAAGATCTGGGTTTCGACAACCTCGAAGCAAACGGCGCAGCCCAGACTCACCCCCTGTGGGTGGTGCGGCGAACGGTCATCGACGTCATCAGACCGATCACGTGGCCCGATACCGTGCGATTACATCGATGGTGTTCCGCACTGTCGAGCCGCTGGTGCACCATGCGAGTGCGCATCGAGTCAGATGGCGGCGGGCTGATCGAAACCGAAGGATTTTGGATCAACATCAATCCCCGAAACGGGATGCCGTCTCGAATCAGCGATGACTTCCTGGTGCCGCTCGCGACGACAACCGACGAGCATCGACTGACCTGGCGTCGGTGGATCACCGACGGAGCACCGGACACGGCAGGTCGCGAATTCTGTTTACGGCCCAGTGATATCGATCCATTCGATCACGTCAACAACGCCGTCTACTGGCAGCCGGCCGAGACGTCGTGGATGACGCATCCGTCCCTGCCGCAGCCACCGTATCGAGCTGTTCTCGAATACATGAAACCCATCACCATCGACGAGACAGTCGAGATCCGAACCACCCATCACGCAGAAACGAGTACCGCGTGGTTCGTGTGCGACGGTGATGCCCGTGCCGCTGCGCAGTTCATGAAACTCGCACGATCATGACAAATTCGCCTGACTCCTCGAACCCCGACGGAGCCGACAACACCGGTGAGAACCGTCAACCGTCTCACGACGAACCACATACCGGTGACGTCTCCTCGCGACTGAACTGGCTGCGCGCCGGGGTACTCGGGGCCAACGACGGCATCGTCTCCGTCGCCGGCCTCGTCGTCGGAGTCGCAGCTCTCTCGCCCGACCGCGGCCCGATCCTGACCGCCGGAGTCGCGGGACTCGTCGCCGGTGCTGTTTCGATGGCCCTCGGCGAATACGTCTCGGTGAGCACTCAGCGTGACACCGAACGCGCCCTGTTGGAGAAAGAACGCCGCGAACTCGAGCAGACACCCGGAGCGGAACTCGACGAATTGACCGCCATGTATCAGGCCAGTGGTTTGAGCGAAGAAACAGCCCACAAGGTCGCGGAGGAATTGACCGCGCACGACGCCTTCGCTGCACACGTCGACATCGAACTCGGGATCGACCCCGACGCGTTGACGAATCCGATTTCGGCAGCCCTCTCATCTGCACTGTCGTTCACGGTGGGTGCGCTGCTTCCTCTGATCGCGATACTCGCCCCACCAGCGGGGGCCCGAATTCCTGTCACGTTCGTCGCAGTCCTGCTCGCGTTGGCACTGACCGGCGCGGTAAGTGCGCGGCTGGGCGGAGCGAATCCCCGTCGCGCGGTGGTTCGTGTGGTTCTGGGCGGGGCCCTGGCGATGATCATCACGTATGCCGTAGGGCAACTCCTCGGCGTTGCTGGGGTGTGACGGGGTGCGTCTGGCCCGGGATGGCGCATCTGCGAGTACATTCAGAGACGCACCTAGACCCGGCGAGCTGGCGTTCGAGCGGACGTCGGGCCGATCAAAGCGTGTCTTTCTGTGTCACGTCGGCATATTCATCGCTGGCATCATGCCCATGTGATGTAGACACATCATCATCATGTGCAACATGTCCATCGGGTTCATTCCCATTGATCTCACCTCCTCGGGTGATCGAGATCCGGCCCGAGACGGGCCGAAGGGAGTGGGGCGCACGTCACCGACTGCATGTGGCGTCACCGCGACCGGTCAGTTGACGTAGTCCAGACGCGTCATCATTCCGGATTCTTGGTGATATCCGTTGTGGCAGTGCAACATCCAACTTCCCGGGTTATCCGCCACGAGATCGACGGCGACTGATTCCATCGGCTTGACGATGGCAGTGTCCTTCCGCGGTCCGGGTGTGCCGCCGGCGTTGACGACCTGGAAGGTGTGCCCGTGAAGGTGCATGGGGTGCCACATCATGGTCATGTTGGTGAAGGTGAGGCGGGCGCGTTGTCCCTGCTCGATTGTCAGGGGCCGGGTGTCGTCATAGGCGCGGCCGTTGATGGTCCAGTTGTAGCTCATCATGTCGCCGCCGAGATCAGCCGAGAGCGCCACCGCCGAACCATCGACGGGCAGTCGGGCGCTGTCAGCGGCGGTGAAAGCGCTCGCGACTCCTATCCGCCCATCCAACTCCCGGGGCCGAAACGCCGAATCTGGCGCAGACCCCGAACCGGTGCGCAGCAGTGCCTGCGCCTGCGCGTTCTTACCTTCCGCCAGCGCGGTCAGTGCGAAGACCCCGTCTTTGGCGGTGACGATGACGTCGTAGCGTTCGCCCATGCCGAGCAGCAGCGCATCGACCTCGGCCGGGACGATCGGGTATCCGTCGGTGTGAGTGACGGTCATGGTGTGGTCGGCCAACGCAATCCGGAACGCGGTGTCGGCGCCGGCGTTGATGATCCGTATCCGTATCCGCTGGCCAGGCATCGCGGAAAATGTCGTCGGCGCGGCCGGAATTCGGCCGTTGATCAGGTAGTACGGGTAGCGGATGTCGCCGGAGTCGCCGCCCAGAAGTGCGCTGGAACCCGGGGACGCCGGTGCCGTACTACTTCCGGTGGGCCCACCGCCCAGCCCTCCCATGCCTGGCATGTTTCCCATTCCGGATCCGCCCATCGATCCCATCCCACCGCTGTGCAAGTCGGAGAAGATCTGTTGCGGACTAGTTCCGACGCCGTCGGTCCAGTCGTCGAGGACGACGATCCACTCGGCGTCGCAATCCACTTTCTCGGTGGGGTCGTCGACGATCACCGGGAGATACAGTCCGTAGTCGGTGTCGAGTCCGACATGCGGATGCGCCCAATACGTTCCTGAATGAGGTACCGAGAACCGGTAAGTGAAGCTCTGATCCGGTCTGATGTTCCGGCTGGCCGGCGCGGCGCCGTCCATGTCGTTGCGCAACGCAATGCCGTGCCAGTGCACCGAGGTGTCGTGGTCGAGTCCATTGATCACGGTCACCGCGAGGTCGTCGCCGACATCGGCGCGGATCACCCGACTGGGAAGGGTGTCTGTGTAGGCGAGGGTGCGTACTCGAATCCCACCGAGATCGATGTCGGTGGGATTCGGGTTCAGCGCGTACTCCACCGTGCGCCCGGTGTGCGGCCTGCCCGCTTCCGCGGCGGCTATCGCATCCGTGTCGATGGACGGTGCGCGAGGGGTGGACGGGGCGGCGCATCCGGCCAGTGCGATGGCGCCCACTCCTGCCGCTGCGGTGAGGAAGGCGCGTCTGCTGATGTGAAATCCATTGCCGTGCACGTCCGTCATCACCAGTGCGCTCCTCGGTGTCGTAGCCCCACGGGTCCCGGGCATGACCGCGAGGTCATGCCGACCGATGCTCTCGCCCAGGACCCAGGATCGCCTTGCGAGCCCGATACTCCTCGGCATCTATCTCACCGCGAGCGAACCGCCCGTCCAACACCTCCTGAGGACTGCGCTCAGCCGGTGTGCGGTTGGTACGTGACTGCCGGAACAGGGCAAGCACACCCACGACGACAACTCCCCAGAAAATGATCATCGCTATCCCCATCAGTACCCAGACGCCCCAGCCCATCCCGTAACCGGCTCCGTCGTTCCACCACATCATCGCCATTCACTCCCTTCGGAACCCTGATCGCGGCAGCATTGACAGCGGCGGGCCCTGCTCGCGTTCCGCCGTCGGGACCTGCGTTGCGTTGTCAGCACGTCGTTGTCACGGTGGCGTTTGCGTGCCGAGGCCCAAGCGCCAGCACGGCGCGAAACCCTTCCGCGATAGCTGTCATCAGCGCGGGTTGGTCCGGAACTGCTCTCACGTCGACGTTGATCCCGACACACACGTGCGAGTCGTAAGACATCAAAGTCGCGTTGAAAGCCGATCCGAGGGTAGGACTGAATGCGAATTGGCGAATTATCCGCGCACCGGCGAGGAACAACGGTGTCGAAGAACCAACGACGTTGGATGCAACAAAATCCATGTGCTTGAGCATGTCGCCTGTGACCGCGACCGGCAGCAAGTTCAGCATTCTGGCCAAGTGAGGAGATAGCGGAATCGCCGGCTCGTTCCGCCAACTTTCTACGATGACGTGAACACGACGGATCAATTTCTCCGGATCTGCAATATCGACCGGAAGAGCAAACCTTGCAAGCGTGATTCGGTTGCCTCCCAGCGGATCACGACTGTCACGCAGACTGATCGGCAATGTCACCATCAGTTGATTCGGTACGTCACCGTGGCCTCTGTGGTAGCCGGCCATGCCCAGCAGAAGTGCAGCCAAGAACGCGTCGTTTACCGAGCATTGTGTGCCCGCCGCTGCAGCGGTCAGTGCCGCCACCGGAAATTCGATCACACCGAAACCACGGCGCGTACTCCGAGCAGTCATCACTGGCGACATCGTTCGGGTCGCCGGTCGCGTCATACGCGCCGTCGATCCGAAGATTCGCACGACGTCGTGCATCGTAGCTGCGGGATGGCGCACTGCGTGCGCGGCACTTCGGGCCACCGCTTCGGTCATCGCCGCACGTGAGTCTCCTGGTGTGGAACGAACAACAGGTGGCCTGAATTCGTGGCCGTCCTGACTTGATCCACCAGTCCGCGTGTCATCGGTAATTTCGCGTGTCAGTTGCATACCCCCGACCCCGTCGGTCAAGGAATGATGAACTTTGACTACCAGCGCTGTTGCACCGCCGCCTAGCCCATCGAGCACGGTGAGCTCCCATAACGGACGATCCTTGTCGAAGGCTGCCATCCCGCTCATGCGGGCAAAATCCAGGACGCCTTTCCACCCACCTGGTGGTGGCACGGAAGACCTTCGAAGGTGCCAACTCAGGTCGAAGTCCGCGTCATCCACCCAACGTGGTGGACTCCACGGAAATTGTCGCGCAACCGCTTTGCACCTGAAGATCGGAACTACGTCGATGGCGTGGTTCATCGCGGCGGTCAATCGTTCGTGATCCGGGAGCCTGTCCAGCACGATGATCGAGACGATTGTCGAGCGGAGGACCGGATCGGCCTCCATCCGCCAAGACATCAGGTCGGTCTGCGTCATCGATCGCGCGTTTGCGCCGCTCATGGCCCACTCGATTCACTCGTCGGCGTAATCCTTCAAGGATTGGCGATTCTCAAGGCCTCAATCGAACCTCGTCAACGCCTGGAACGGTCGAAGCAAGTGCAGTCACGACACCTCGCTCGGGATCATCGTCGGAAATCCCACTGACTGTCAGTATTCCGTCGACATAACCCACTGCCCATCGGTCGGGCCCGCCATAGACGTCAAGTCGATGGCGCACTTCGTCAGCGATCCGATCGGGGTCCAGGGCCAGCAGTCCGATCAAATCCTGGCGGGTCACCACTCCGATTAAGTCCCTCTCACGAACGATCGGAACCGCGCGCAGCCCAGAACGCAGCATCTCGGATGCGATGTCATTGACCACGACATCTTCGGTCATTGCCACCACGGGTTGTGTCATCACGTCAGCGACGGATTGTTCGGTCGACTCGGTCGCGCGTTCGTGTGACAGTCGTTCGAACCCACTTCTGAGAAGATCACCTTCGGACACGATCCCGACCAGTCGCTTCTGCTCGTCGACTACTGGGAGTGCCGAAAAACCTGACCGCGCAATCTCTCGTAGACAGTCACCTACACTTCGCGCCTGATCGATTGTCGTCACAGGGCTACTCATGATGTCTCGTGCACGCATGACAATTCTCCTCTGGTTATCCCGCTGGACGTCCGATCTCGCGAACGAGGAATGCGACGAACCGATGTCCCCAGCGTGACAAACATCGACCGTGAACCGGAAGTGTCTTCGGCATCCTGCGCACTGGAAATCGGCCCCGAGCGGAGTGACTTCCGCCTCTGTAGACCTGCTGCGGGAAAGGGTTTGCTGAACACTGTCGCGCGCTAACCCACGCGCATAGCACTCGGACGGGAGAGCTCATGAAAGCGAGTTCCATAGATGCCAGACGTCGGTGGGTAGAACCGATCGACGCCGTCGGACCCGAAGACGCACCGACCGTCGGCGGCAAAGCCGCGAATCTCGGCGAACTGAGGCGATCGAACTTTCCGGTTCCGCCGGGGTTCGTAATCACCACCTGCGGCTATCTCGACGCCATGGAAGCCTCCGGGTTGAGAGACGACCTGAAATCAGGGGAACTACCGTCTACCCGCAGCGCCGAGGAGGCAGTCACAGCATCACTCGTGCCCAAAGCACTGCAAGAGCAGATCATCGATGCCTATCGCGCGCTGGGTCCATCAGGTACGCGAGTGGCGGTCCGTTCGTCCGCTCCCGCAGAAGACGCGTCCGATACCTCGTACGCAGGCATTCACGAAAGTTTCACAAATGTCGCCGGTGACGAAGGCTTGATCGATGCCGTACGGCAGTGTTGGGCATCGTTATGGTCGGATCGAGCATTGTCGTACCGCAACCTCCAAGGCGTTGCGGACGAGCCGTCGCTGGCAGTTGTCGTCCAACTGATGGTCGACTCGGACCAATCGGGAGTCGTATTCACTGCCGACCCGCGCACCGGTGCGCGGGACCGCATGGTCATCGAAGCTGCCACCGGATTGGGGGAAGTCGTAGTGGGTGGACAGGTGGAACCAGACACTTACGTAGTGTCGAAACCTGACTTCGACATCATCGATGTGCATATCGGTTCACAGGCATTCGCGATCTCGCTGTCCGAAGGGACTGAAAAGGCGTCGGAAATACCTCTCTCACAACGCGAACACCAGATCCTTACCGACGACCAGATCCACCAGCTCGCAGCATTGGCCGCAGCCGTGGAAGAACACTACCGGCGACCACAAGACCTCGAATTCGCCTACAGCGGAGGACAACTGTGGCTGGTCCAGACACGCCCGATCACCACCCTTTCCGAGCAACCGGAAGCACTGGCCGAAGCCCAACACGACGCCGGCGAAAAAGCACGTGTCCTCGCCCAGGGATTGGGCGCCGGGCCGGGAACTGCTACCGGACGCGTCCGAGTCCTGCGTTCAGTGGCCGACGGTCGTGATTTGGTCGACGGCGAAATACTGGTGGCCCCGATGACGCGACCGGACTGGTTACCGGTTCTCCGACGAGCCGCCGCCATCGTCACCGACGGCGGTGGCATTACCTGCCACGCAGCTATCGTGGGCCGCGAACTCGGCCGACCGGTTGTCGTCGGAACACGCACGGCAACAAAGGATCTTGCAGACGGGACTTTGATCACAGTCGACGGAACTGCAGGAACGGTCATTGCTGCAGATTCCGCAACCGCCGACTCCTCGAAAAATGCGACCACCACCATGCCGAGGACAATGTCGACACCCCGTCCGACAACCGCGACATCCGTCTACGTGAACCTGGCGACTCCTGAAGCTGCAGAACGGACAGCCGACACAGACGTCGACGGAGTAGGGCTCTTGCGAGCTGAATTCCTGATCATGGACGCTCTTGAAGGGCTGCATCCCCACACGATGATCGCCCGAGGTCTCCACGGAGAGTACGTGGCCAAAATGTCTTCTGCCCTGTCACGTATTGCCGCCGCTTTCGGAGCCCGACCGGTCATCTATCGCGCAATAGACCTCCGCACCAACGAGTTTGCGCATCTTGAAGGTGGTGACATCGAACCCCGCGAAGACAATCCCATGATCGGCTACCGGGGCTGTTTTCGCTACGTGCGGGAACCGGAATTGTTCGCGCTCGATCTCGATGTCATCGCCGAAACGCGAAAGAACTATCCGAACGTGCATTTGATGATTCCGTTCGTTCGGACCGAATGGGAGCTCGCGCGCTGTTTGGCACAATTGGATGCCCACCCTCTCGGGGCGGATCACCGGATGCTTCGATGGGTGATGGCTGAGATACCCTCGGTTGCCTATTGGATTCCCAGGTACGCGGCAATGGGCATCGACGGAGTGTCGATCGGCACCAACGATCTCACTCAACTGGTGCTGGGAGTCGACCGGGATTCGGAGATTTGCCAAGAACTCTTCGACACCATGGATCCTGCCGTTCTCGAAACCATCGACACCATCATCGAGCGTGCCACCCTCGCGGGCATGACGACCTCACTGTGCGGACAGGCAGTGTCAACCAATCCTGCTCTGGCCGAACACCTCGTGAGGCAAGGCATCACGTCGGTTTCCGTGACCCCCGACGCAGTTGACACCGCTCGCCATGCAATCGCGGTCGCTGAACGACGCATCCTCCTCGCCCGAGCTCGTTCGGGTGGACGCCGAAATCCGAGTCGATGGCTTGACTGAGCATCGGCACCTAGTCGGGTCGGATCACTCCCCGATCTGCTCCTGCACGAATCCGTTCATAGAAGACCTCCACGTCGGCTGGTAAACACGGTGCCGTCCCTGGGGTCTTCAACATCGCGGCCCCGGCTGCAACACCGAACCGAACCGCATCCATCAGCGAACGCTGATGGATGAGCGAATACACCATGCCCGCAACCATGCTGTCCCCCGCGCCCACACCACTGATCGATACGACGTCCACCGACGGCACACACTCACACATGTCGGCAGTCACCAGCAAGGCTCCAGCGGCTCCAAGCGAAACGACCACCACCTCCGCAACCTTCTGCGCAACAATAGTTCTCGCTGCGTCGACTTGCTCCACCCGAGTCTCGAGTGGGTGGTCGACCCATTCACGAAGCTCGCGGATACTCGGCTTGACAAGAAAGACACCACTCTTCAATGCGCGCAATGCAGCGCCAGAGGTGTCGACAACCAGCCGCGCCCCGGTTCCCTCGAGGTAATCGACCAACCGCTGAACAAAATCAGCACCCACCCCCGGTGGCAAACTGCCGCTCACGACAACATATCCGGAATCGACGGCGAATTCACGCACTCGAGCGAGACACGATTCCACCTCTGCAACGGTGAGAATCGGTCCAGGCAACACAAAACGATACTGCTCACCTGTCGACTCATCGTCCACGGTAAAACTCTCGCGAGTCGACCCTGAGACGGGCTCGGCCCAATGCCGCACTTGTTCACCGATCAGAAGGTCCTCGACCGCCAGGCCACAATGACCTCCCGAGGGAAACACTGCCGTCACGTCGCCGCCGAGGACCCGGAGCACTCGCGCGACGTTCAATCCGCCGCCGCCGGGATCACGACGAGGTGCCACACAACGCACCTTGTCTGTCGTGTGGACGGCACGCGCGCTGGTCGCTATGTCGAGTGCCGGGTTCATCGTCACCGTTACGACGCGAGAGTCACTCTGCTCCATGTAGTTTCACTTCCAGATGCAGCGTTGATCCATCACGACGAAGCGAATGCGCCCAGCCACGGTCACGAATGACCTGAAGCATCGGTGCGTTCGCCCCCAAAATTTCGGCCACCATGCGTCGTGCCCCGTGCAGGTAAGCTTCATCCTCCAGCCGCTTCAAGATCGAAGTCCCGATTCCATGCAGCCGGTCGCCTTGCGCAACCACGAGGGCGAACTCCACCGTGGGCGGCGAAACCCTCTCCAACGCAACATAGCTTCCGACACCCACCAATTCTTCGCCGATGAAGGCACCCAGAGCGCATCGCCGATCGTTGCACTCGCACAGTTGATCGGAAAAGGTGGTGAGTTGCTTCGGCTGCGGTCCGAACCACCGCATGTACGAATCATGTTGGTCAAGATGCTCATGTAACCGTTGAACAGCAACCGCGTCGGGTGCTCCGAGGCACCGGAGAGTTGTCGTGCCGATTCCGCTGCCCGTCGCGGCCATCGATCATCACCTGATTCGGCTGGGGATACTTTCCGATTGAACCGTGCCGTTGCCTTCAGGGGGCAGAGCCTTTTGTCATCGAATACCGTCCTTCGCCCCTACCCGCGCCGGCAGCCCATGCGCGAAGCTGAAGCGTGGAGGAATACGGATGACGCCCGCAAGGAGGATCCATGACTGATTCAGGATCTCCCACCGACCTGACCAGCGAACAATTCGTCATGGACCGAGACGGACTTGACGAGTTGATCACCGTGTTGATCAGCGAGGGTTATCGCGTCATCGGGCCGACTGTCCGCGACAGCGCTATTGTCCTCGACACTCTCGACTCCGGTGATCAATTGCCGACGGGATGGGGTGTCGATACCGCCCCTGGACTGTATCGACTGCGGAGGAGAGCAGATTCTGCCGTCTTCGGTCACTCCGCGGGCCCGCAATCGTGGAAGCAGTACCTGCACCCGTCGCGGCAACAACTCTGGAGCCAATCCACGGACGGTACATTCCACGCACCGCCGACCGAACCTGCTCGATACGCATTTCTCGGCGTGCGCGCGTGCGACCTCGCAGCGATCGGAATACTCCAGACAGTGCTGTCGGCCGGCGGAAAGGCGGCGACAAATCTATTCGAGGGTCTGTTCGTGATCGCAGCCAACTGCACGGAACCCGGCGGGGTGTGTTTCTGTGCGTCGATGAACACCGGCCCGGAGGCCAAAACCGGCTACGACCTGTGTCTGACCGAAAGGATCGACAACGACGGCCACCGATTCGTCACCGGGGTGGGCACCACGGAAGGATCACGGATACTCACGCTGGTCCGCGGTAGGCAGGCGACCGACGAGGAAACTACCGAGGCCGCAGGCGCTGTCGCCGATGCAGCACATCATATGGGTCGGCAAATGCCGGACGTCGATCTTCGCGGCATGCTCCGCGACGCACGGGACGCCGATGTCTGGGCGGACGTCGCGTCACGGTGCTTGACCTGCGGGAACTGCACGATGGTGTGCCCGACGTGCTTCTGCACTACCACCGAGGACGTCTCCGATCTTGCGGGCGACAATGTCGAGCGATGGCAGCACTGGTCGTCATGTTTCGACCTGGACTACTCGCAACTGCACGGTGGCGCAGTACGTGTCAGTGGTGAGAGCCGGTACCGACAATGGATTTCTCACAAATTGGGCACCTGGCACGACCAATTCGGTTCGTCCGGTTGCGTTGGTTGCGGCCGATGCATCGACTGGTGTCCAGTGGGAATCGACATCACGGCGGAAGCGGCCCGCCTGACCGGCGCTTTGACTGTGGAACCCGACAGCGATACCGGTTGTCACTCATGAACGATCACGCCTGCGAGCAGTGTCCAAGAGAAATCGAAGGTCTGGCCGACGATCAACGTCATGAACTCGCTGCCTTCTCGCGCGAGGTTCAGTTCGCGGCCGGTACCGTGGTGTTCCGCGAAGGTGACTCCGCTGACAAATGTTGGCTTCTCCGGACCGGCCGGATTACGCTCACCACCAGAATTCCCGGACGCGGCGAGGAAACTGTCGAAACACTTTCTGTCGGTGAGATTCTAGGCGTGTCCTGGTTCCGCCCACCTCGACAGTGGCAATGGACGGCGACCGCGGTCACTCCCGTGACAGCAGCCGAAGTCGACGCCACCATGTTGCAATCTGTCGCCGGGAGCAATCCGGATCTCGGACGGGCGATCTACTCGATCCTGGCGGACACACTCCTCCACCGATTGCAGGCAACACGCGCACGCCTGCTTGATCTCTATGCACGCGAACATGTTCGGTGATCAACTCGTCCCGACGCCGTGCAAGGTTGTTGCCCGCCGGGACGAGAACAGCGATACCTCGACCCTGACCCTCGCGGCGCCCTCGCAGTGGTTCCCCGGGTTCCGCCCCGGTCAATTCATGATGGTCTACGCACGGGGGGTGGGCGAGATTCCGCTGTCGATCAGTGGGGACCCGACTCACGCCGATCACACAGTGGTTCATACTGTTCGGGCTGTCGGTGCCGTCAGCCGCGCGCTGCACGAAGCCTCCATCGGTGACATCGTAGGTGTCCGAGGACCTTTCGGAACGGGATGGGATCTGGATTCCGCCAAAGACGATCTGATCGTCGTCGCGGGAGGCGTCGGCTTGGCGGCAGTACGTTCGGCAGTCTTGGAGGCACAGGCCTGCGGTCGATTTCGTCGAGTTGTCCTCAGCGTGGGTGCTCGCCGACCAACCGATCTCCTGTACCGCCCAGATCTCGACACATGGAGCCGGGGAGACCTGGTCGACCTTGAGCTGTCCGTGGACGTGGCAGAACCTGACTGGCAGGGTCATGTCGGATTTGTCACGCAGTCCCTGAACCGCCTCGTTCTCGAGCCCGGTCGCACGACGGTACTGCTGTGCGGCCCCGAACCGATGATGCGGATGTCGGCTCGGACCATGATCGGCCAAGGCGTTGAGCGCGAGAATATTCGAGTATCGCTGGAACGGAACATGCAGTGCGGGACCGGAGTGTGCGGGCACTGTCAACTCGGCGAACTCCTCCTCTGTCGTGACGGTCCGGTAGTCGACTACCGCGCGGCCGAGCCACTTCTCGCAGTGAAGGAGCTGTGATGCCCTCACCCACCATGGCGGTCTGGAAATTCGCATCCTGCGACGGATGCCAACTGACTCTGCTCGATTGCGAGGACGAACTACTCACTTTGGCCGACGCCGTTCACATCTCACATTTCCTCGAGATGTCGAGCGAGGTGGAAAGCGGTCCATACGATCTCTCGCTGGTCGAAGGCTCCATTACCACCGCTGCCGACATCGAACGTATTCATGCCATCCGCGAGAATTCCCGGCATCTGGTGACGATCGGCGCCTGCGCGACTTCTGGTGGGATACAGGCTCTCCGGAACTTTGCGGACATCGCCGAGTTCATGTCCGTGGTCTACGCGAGCGGCGAGTACATCGACACTCTCGCGACGTCCACACCGATCGCCGACCATGTCCCGGTCGATTTCGAACTACGCGGCTGCCCCATCGATCGCCGGCAGCTCGTCGAGGTGATCTCGTCGTATCTGGCCGGGCGGAAGCCGAACATCCCGGACACCAGTGTCTGCGCCGAATGCAAACGACATGGCCTCACCTGCGTCATGGTCGCCGACGGCACACCGTGTCTGGGGCCAGTGACCCATTCAGGCTGCGGCGCGCTGTGTCCGGCACAGTCAAGGGGTTGCTATGGATGTTTCGGTCCATCAACCCACCCGAACTTGATTGCAATGGCGGGGTGGTTGCGCACCTGTGGGATGACCGACGAGAGTATCGAGCGCGTCTTCTCGACGTTCAACGTTGCCTCCCCCGAGTTCGACGGGATCAGGCGAGATGGACGGTGAAACGAACAGGGATACCACCCGACTGACGCTCGGTTCCCTCGCCCGCGTCGAAGGGGAAGGCCGGCTGGCGTTCACGGTCCGACACGGCCGGGTTGAAGCCGCAGAGTTGAACATCTACGAACCCCCTCGATTCTTCGAGTCATTTCTCCGGGGCCGCGATTTCCGCGAGCCTCCCGACATCACATCCAGGATTTGCGGAATCTGTCCTGTCGCTTATCAAGTCAGCGCCTGCAACGCAATCGAGCAAGCATGCGGTGCGCACCTCACCCAACCGATTCTTGATCTGCGACGACTTCTGTATTGCGGCGAGTGGATCGCCAGTCATACATTGCATATCTACTTGCTGCATGCCCCTGATTTCCTGGGCGCGGCAGACGCCATCGAACTTGCCCGAATCGCGCGTCCCGACGTCGAACGTGGGCTCGCATTGAAGAAGGCGGGCAACGCGATTCTCGACATGATCGGTGGCCGATCGATTCACCCGGTCAACGTGCGCCTCGGCGGGTTCTACCGAGCGCCGACGTCCAGTGAACTCGCGTCCCTCGCCGAACAATTACACAGGGCACTCGACGATGCTCTCGCGACCGTGCAGTGGGTATCACACTTCGAGATCCCAGATGCCGAGGTGGATACCGAACTACTCGCACTGGCTCAGCCAGGCCGCTACGCGATCGAAGACGGCGTGTTGACAAACACATCCGGATCATCGTTCGCACCGGAGGAATTCTGCGATCACGTCGCGGAACGGCAAGTTCCGCATTCGACCGCGCTGCACGCGCACCTCGACGGCCAGGCCTATCTCACCGGACCGCTGGCTCGCTACAGCCTCCACTCCGCCGACCTCTCGGAGACCGCTCGTCAAGCGGCCACCGAGGCCGGCTTGGGAACAGTGTGTCGCAACCCGTTTCAAAGCATCGTGGTCCGCGCCGTCGAGACAGTGTTCGCCGTGGACGAGGCACTCCGCCTGATACGTGAGTATTACCGCCCGGAATCGCCGTACGTCGACATGTCACCCCGCGCCGCAACCGGGTACGGCGTCAGTGAAGCCCCCAGAGGCGTGCTGTACCACCGCTACCAACTCGATTCCGAGGGCCTAATCCTGCGGGCCACAATCATTCCGCCCACCTCGCAGAACCAGGCAGCAATCGAGAACGACCTCCGCAACACCCTCGCCGCGAACCTCAGGCTGACAGACGCCGAACTGACTGGACTGTGTGAGCGGACCATCCGAAACTACGATCCCTGCATCTCGTGTGCCACTCATTTCCTCGACGTGACAATCAACCGCGCATGACTGTCACAGTGGTCGGGGCCGGCAACGAATTCCGCCGAGACGACGGCGTAGGACCTGTGGTGGCGCGAACGATACAAAGCGAGCACCAGGCCGGCGTGAACGTGGTCATCGACAACGGTGAACCTTCAAGGCTGCTCGAAACATCGACGAGGTCGGATCTGGTGATCATCGTCGACGCTTCAGTCTGTGCTCCGTCTTCCGGCCGCCAGCCGCAACCTGCCGGAACAATTCGTCGGATCACGGATTGGTCGAGAGAGAACTCCGGAATACTCACCAGCTCACACGGACTGGGCATCATGGAGGCGCTGGCCTTGGCCGCCGCGCTCGGCCGAGAACCCCACCGCGTGGCGATCTACACGATCGAAGCGCACGACACCGACTACGGCATCGGGCTTTCACCCTCCGTTGCAGCTTCTGTCCCCGCGGTACTGTCTCTGATCGCAGCCGAAATCGCCGACGTGCAATCTCGGGATCTACCTCTTGGGACGTAACTCCGAGGTTATCGGAGGCGTGGCAGTGACCCGTGGCAGTGACCCGTGGCAGTGACCTTTGCCATCGATTGGCGTCGTTCGCCTCTACTTGGCCAATGTTCACCGGACAAGGCTGAAGCCACACCGGTTTCGAAGTGTCCGTGAGGATTGCACATGAAGCGACAGTGATGCGTGAGCGGAACTTGACAAGTACACCACCACAGCCGAATTGACACCCAGGAACCTCGATAGGGAGGAATCTGATCGTGAACGAGAAGCATTGGTCAGTGGACATAACCATCGACGAGCACACCGCCGCAGAAGGCAACCGTACTCGGGCCATCGCACGCCTTCGATCGAGGGACGATACTCACATCGTCGGATCAGGTTTCGCTCGGTGCAACCCATCGGATCGCGATGTGCCCGAGATCGGTGACGAGCTCGCGGTCGCGCGTGCTCTTTCCCACTTAGCCCGTCAACTGATCGAGGCTACCGCTGCAGACCTCGAAAATGTCACGCACGAACCCGCCCACCTGAACGCCTAGCGACATCTCGGGAAGATGTCGAAATCGTAGAAATCGTTGTCGACCAAGGAGATGGCGATGTCGGATAAATTGACTCCCCTGGATGCGGCCTTCCTCGAGGTCGAGGACTCCGATCGACACGCGAATCTCTCAATAGGCGCGGTTGTAGTCGCCGAAGGACCCACACCCACCGACGACGATTTGATCGAGAGATTGAGCGCCCGAATTCGGTCCCTCCCACATGCTGCGGATCGGATTCACGTCATCCCACTCGATCTTGCCGCACCTACGTGGGTGCCTGATCCGAATTTCGATCCAGCTCGCCACTTCACGCGGATCGGAGTGCCGAGTCCAGGGCGAATGTGCGACTTGACGGACACCGTCGCGTGGATCATGTCCGAACGACTCGATCGCGATCGTCCACTGTGGCAATGCTGGTTGATCGAAGGCCTCGAGGACTGCCGCTGGGCAATTCTCGTCAAGGCACACCACTCTCTCATCGATGGCGTTACCGGGGCCCGATTGTTCGACGTATTGTTCGACAAACCTCTCACCTCCGGACCGCCGACGGACAACGAGGCACCGAAAGGCCCGAAGTCGCTGTACGGCAAAATCATCGGATTCTATTGTTCGACGCTCAGGGCGCCGCAACGGTTGGCTCGGCGATCCGTCCGGATCGCGGAAGGCACTGCCCAGTTGGCGGGCGATCTGCTGATCCCGAGCGCGAACAGTTCCCTGAACGGGCCGATTGGACATCAACGGCGATACGGGACAGCACAGGTGCGAATGCACGATGTAAGGACCATCTGTTCCGCCTTCGATGTCACCGTGAACGACGTTGCGCTGGCCTGCGTGACCAGTTCGCTGCGCTCACTTCTCCTTCACCGCAAAGAAGACATCAGCCGACATGCGGTGAGGACACTCGTCCCGGTCTCTGTTCGGGCATCGAACACCGGCACGTCGTTCCACAACGAGATCTCTCTCATGCTTCCCTTCCTACCCGTCGAGATCGAGGATCCGGTGGACCGCTTGCAGACGATCCACCGCAGACTCTCCCGACACAAGAACGGTGGTGAATCAGGCAGTGGACAAACGATCGCGGCAGCTGCTCAGTACGCACCATTCATGTCCTCCGCCTGGTTCATTCGGCTCGCGATGCGCGTTCCTCAGCGAAGTATCGTCACCGTAGTCACAGACGTTCCCGGTCCGACCGAAAAGCGCCGACTGCTGGGGCGAGAAATCATCGGTATCTATCCGTACGTGCCGATTGCAGTGCGGTTACGACTCGGATTCGCAATCCTCAGCTACCACGATCAACTCGCGTTCGGAATCACGGCTGACTACGACTCGGTCTCCGAAGTCCAACTTCTTTCAATGTCGGTGGAACAGGAAGTCGACTCCCTACTTCGTTCAACGCGGAACCCTTCGTCCGCCGGCGAATTTCACTGACTCGGTACCAAATTCGATTGATCCGGTCCACAGTGACACAGTGGCCGATCCGGTCCACAATGACACAATGACACAATGACGGGCTCCCATCCGTGACGCCCGGCGTGTGCACCACAACCGACCGCCGCGTCGTTTCGACCTTCAACGAGCAAAGCTTCCAGGGGGGCGGAATCTACATTCCCGATGACTAGGTCAGTCGGACAGTCGCGCCCGGCCGGAGTTGTACCACTCGACCACGGCATTCGATCTCGATCGGCGGCTGGTTTCCGATCCCGGCGCTGACGTGCACTTCTCTTCCGTTGATCCGCAGTTGCAGGCGGTGGCCCCGGTAGAAGATGGGAAACTCGAGAACTCCGAGTGGTTTTGGCCAATGCGGGGAAAAGATCAGGCGGTCGCCGCGGGTCTCGAGCCCGGTGAAGCACCTTTGCAGCAAGTCGACGCTTCCCGCCATGGCGGCCAGGTGTATTCCCTCCGCGGTAGTTCCCCCCTGAACATCGGCAATATCGGAACGCAGTGCCAGGTCGAAGAATTCCATCGCCCGCTCGCGGTTGGCCCGAGCCAGCACCCAGGAATGGACGACACCACTGAGCGTCGAACCGTGCGAAGTACGTGCCATGTAATAGTCGATGGTTGCGGGGATGGCGTCACCCGAAAACTCGTAACCCAAACCATCAAGGATGCAACGCAACTCGTCAGCGGACAACAAGTAGAACAACATCACTACGTCGGCCTGCTTGGAAACCCTGTAGCAGTTGACGTCGTCCCCCTCTGCCTCGAGGAGTCGATCGAGGCGTTGTACGTCGCCGTATCGCTGACGATATGCGTCCCAATCCAGTTCGGGAAGGTCTGCGTACCCCTCGAACTGGCTGATGACATCGTCGTGAAACGGGACGAACATCTTGTGCGTAATGTCTCTCCAACGCTCGATCTCCACTGTGGGCAGTTCCAGCTTCTGAGTCAGATCCGACCGGATCTGAAGTGGCACAACTTCCAATGCCTCGAGTGCTCGCAGGATTACCCACACCGACATGACATTGGTATAGGCGTTGTTGTCGATCCCATCACAGGGAGCATCCGGATATCCGGAGTGGAATTCGTCAGGGCCGATGATGCCCCGGATGACGTACCGTCCGCGCATCTGGTCGAGTGAAGCGAGATCCGCGTAGAACCGAGCGATTTCCACCAGCATTTCGGCACCGAACTCGATCAGGTATTCCAAATCGCCGGTGACCTGGTAGTACTGCCACACGTTGTACGCAATCGCGATACCGCTGTGATGCTGGCGCCGACTCGGATCCGGGTTCCAGCGCCCGGATCTCGGATTGAGATGCAGTTGCTGGCTCTCTTCCCGTCCGTCACTACCCGACTGCCAGGGAAACATCGCTCCTTGATGACCGGTTTCGATCGCAGCCCGACGGGCCTCCCCCAATCGACGGTATCGATACCGGAGCAAGGACCGCGTCAGCGTAGGCAAACGCAGGTTCAGAGCCGAAAAAACGAACAACTCGTCCCAGAAGATATGGCCACGATAGGCCTCTCCGTGCAATCCGCGAGCCGGCACTCCGGCGTCGCGGTCGGCGGTGTTCGGCGAGACCGTCTGCAGCAAGTGAAGTAGATGAAATCGGATTACACGCAGTGCGTGACCGTGACCTACGAGATCGATGCCCATGCGATCCCACAGACTTGCCATGGCGAGAACGTGACCGTCGAGCATTACATCGAATCGGTCTAGACGAGACAGCCAGCGCTCGGCTTCGTCTGCGGGCTCGGTCACAGCGGGATCGCGTCCGGTGAACACCGTCACCATCTTCTCGAGAGTCGCCGAGCAACCCGCTGCAAGATGCAGAGATATGTCGTGCCCGATCCGACCCTCTCCTTCTACCAGTCGATACTCAGTCGAAGTCGATTCGCCATCGCTCCACACCGTATGCCGGGCGGCCATCGCCACCGGTATCCGTGAGCGATTGGTTTGCACCACGAGCAGAACCGCGTTCTCGGAAAGCTCTCTGGCCGTTAGCAGTTCGAGGTGTTGAGAGCCGAGTTCACGATAACGCTCCACCAACCTGTTGCGGACCGTACCGTCCAGTTCCGAGCGGATCTCGAGTAGGCCCGCCCAATCTTCAGCCACGATCGTCATCTCGAGCGCACAGGCGTGAGGGAGGTGCATGGCAACACATCTCCGCTGGACGACCGTAGTGGTGTATCCCTCAGTGTCGCGCACCCGGAATCGGCGCGTCAGCATTGCCCGGCGGAGATCGACGTACTGGCGGTACTCGAGCACCTCCACAGCATCGATATCGAACCACGGGCCCCCTTCGATCCGGAATGTCACCGGCAACCAGTTCGGCAGGTTGACGATGCTCTCGTTGTCGACTGTGATTCCCGATACTTCGTCCTGCAGGCGGTTGAAGATGCCCGCAGCGTACGTGCCCGGGTAGTGGATGGCCCCGGCGCGAGACTCCGGAGCACATCCCCTAGTGGCGAATGCTCCATTGCCCAGGGTGCACAGTGCCTCCCTCAACTTCTCTGTGTTCGGGTCGTAGCCTTCGAAGAACACAGTCCAGGGATCGCCGGCAGGTGGCATCGTCTGCGCGCCGCTGCCCAGCAGATCTGCCAGCCATTGCACTAATTTACGGACCTGGACGGGACTGTCTACCGCGAACCGAGCAGCCGACCGCCGGTCGCCGTTCTCGAAGTGGCGCACCACGATCCCGACGCCGCGGTCTTGCAGCGCAACAAAAGCATCCTCGTCGGTGAAGTCATCGCCGATGTAAATCGGCAGCACGTTGTCGGCATCGACGAGGCGATCGAGAATCCAGTCCAGCGTTCGACCTTTGTCCCAGTCGACGTCGGGGCGGAGCTCGGCCACCATCCGTCCGCTGGTGGAACGAAGCCCGGTTCCACCCGCAACCTCCTGAACCATCGCGACAATCTCGGGGCCCCTGAGGGCATCTGCATTGCGATAGTGGACGGAGAGACCAAACCGCTTGCGCTCCAGGATAACCCCTGGAATACCGGTCAAACGATCACACAGGATGTCCGCCGCGCGCTCGAGATTCTGCACCGAGGCCATGGCCAGCTCATTTCGATAGCGCTGCCCGTCCGGCCCGACGATTTCGAAACCGTGACTACCGGCGTACCAGATCCCGGTCATGCCAACTCGGGTCTCGATGTCCGCCAGATCGCGGCCGGTGATCACGCCGATCGTGCAATGGCGAGCCAGCCTCGCGAGATCTTCCTTCAGGCCGTCGACGAGAGTGGCAGCGGCTGGGTTGTTCACGATGTTCGAGAGGGTACCGTCGAAGTCAAGAAAGACGACAGGTCGCCGGGAACGCAAAAGGGTCGTCAGCTGATCGCGTGATGTGAGAGCTTCCGGTATTTCCGAGATTCGGCGGTCGTGACGACGTGGGTGGAGCGCAGGCATAGTCATGGACTCGACTCCAATGATTCATCGATGCGGGCGAGAACCCACTCGTCGCAAATGTCGGACGCGATCGTCCACGAAGTATCGCCGGATTCCTTGATACACAATTTCTTTCGATGCCATCCTCTATTCGTCAACACATTCACCGCCTGGTTGTCGGACCATCAGGAGTGGGCACGGCGTTTTGTGCAGCAAAGCTGTGCCGGTCGAGCCGATGTCCATCCCCGCGAAGCCGCCTCTTCCTCGGGTTCCGACCACAACGAGCTGGGCATCGGCCGCCAGAACCAGGAGATGACGAACAGGCCGGTCCCGAACCAGATTCCGCCGCACCCTGACCTCAGGGAATTGCTTCCACCACCTGGACACACTTTCCGCGAGCACCAACCGGCCTGCCGCCTCCACCGCGGCGCGGACCTCGGTCGCCGAATCGTCCTGCAGCGTAGACATATCCTGGTCGAAACAAGCGTGCAGCACGACCAGGGCCGCTCCACGAAGAGCACATTCTTCGAAGGCGAGACCGATGGCCGGATCACTGTTCATCGAGCCGTCGACGCCGACTACGACGGGTCCCGCGACGGGCTCGTCCCTTGACCAACCGTCTATCACTGCCACTGGGCATTTCGCTCGACGTGCTACCGCCGCGCACACCGAACCGACAAACCCTCTGGAGTACTCATCGAGCCCGCGACGACCGAGCACGATCATCGATGCATCCGCGGATCGATCGATGAGCGCTCCCGGAGCATACTGGTGTGACAGTTCCCCCTGGACGTCGATCGATCCGGCAACTGTGTCAGCCCTGGCGATCCCAAGGGCCGTAGCAAGCACTCGATCTGCGCGGTCACATAACTCTCGGGCCAGGTACGGACCGTCTGCTGTGTATCGATAGGTCGTGCAGCAAACGAGCAGTAGAGGCAAGCCACGCAGGGTTGCCTCTCGCGTAGCCCACCCCAGAGCGTCCAGCGAGTGCTGAGACCCGTCTATTCCCACAATGATCGGAGATCTCACCATCAGGACCTCCACAACAATTGATATCAGCGTCGAACACCGATACGTCGGTGACCATCGCTTCCTCACCCACACAATTGTTCAGCTCAATCTGACTCCGGGGGCACGTCGTACAGCGCGGCGCCAGCGGTCACGCCCGCCCCTACCGCGACCAGCATCGTTCGGGAGCCGGCAAATCGTCGCGGTTTCTCCCTCGCCAAACCTGCGATCAGCGCAGCGGTGTGGATGTACTCGTCATCCGCCACGATGACCCGTGAGCTCGGTCTCCCCAGCAGTGTCGCGAGCGCTGAACGGAATGCCGGGCGAGCCGGAGCAGCCACTACGAAATCGACGTCGGCCAGAGCGATTTTCGCCTGCCGGAGACATGCGGTGACTGCTTCGTGACCGGCGGCGGCGTAGACGTCATCGAGCGAGTCGGTCTCCCGGAAACGCAGGATGTTTCGATTGTCTGCCTGACCGACAGTTGCCCGGAAGGAATCGCCGCTATCGAGATCATTGACCCAATGCACCGGGCCGAGCCCATACCGATCCTCGGTCCAGCGGCACAACGCCGCTCCGCCTGCTGCAGAAAACGGAAAGCTCTCGCTGAGCCTGTGCCCCGGGTCTGCATCGCTGGCAACGACGAGAGCCAGGTCGATCACACCAGAGCGAAGGAATCCATCGACGATCTGCAGCGCGGTCAGAACGCCACAGGTGCCATTCGCGATATCGAAGGAGAAGGTCCCGTGTTCGCCGGTATGAGGGTCTTCCGGATGAGCACCGATGTCGTCCTGGATCAGCGCGGCCAGGGCCGGCTCACCAAGGTTTCGGTCGCGGTACAACCCTGCGTTAACGAGCAGATCCAAATCGTCCGGGCTGCGACCGGCCTTTCCGAGGCACGACTGAGCCGCCACTACCGCAAGGTGCAGTGCGCTGTGCCGCCTCAGCCATCCAGCCCGAGTGACGTTCACCTGCTCAATGATCGTTCCCATAGCACGCCACCAGTTCTTCGTCGATTTCCACCAGCACTACCCCGATCTCCAGCCCGGAAGCCAAGGAGATCAATGCCACTGTCTCTCCCGGTTTGATCCGGCCGGCTTCGAGTTCTTCGACCAACGCCACGGTGTGGGTTGTCGAGGCCGTGTTCCCGTATCGATCGACGGTGATGACCGCGTCATGGCGCGGACTGTCGCCGAACGACAGCACCATCTCAGCCATGCCCTTCTTGATTGCCCGCGCCGAAGTTTGATGGGTGATCACATGGTCGATGTCATGGATCGACAGTCCGAGAGTGTCGAGTACCTCGTGCAGGAGTAACGGGGTATCGGCGATGGCGGCCTTCTGAATGGCTCGCGAATTGGTGAACATGCGAGCACCCGGTTCGCTGCCCTTCGGGTAAGCGAGACACAACCGGCTGTAGTCCGCGACCGTTGTAAACCCGGCGACGCGGATCCCGGCTGCACCGACGGGCGCCCGTTCGAGTACAAGTGCGGCGCCGGCATCGCCCAAGGTCAAGGAAGCCAATTCTCTGCTCAATATGTTGTGAATATGCTTGGCAGCATTGTGACCGAGCTGGGAAATATACTCACCGCTGACAATCAGCGCCCGCTCGATCAAGCCCAGGCGGATCCAATTGTTGGCCACCATCACCCCAGTGAGCATCCCAGCGCAAGCATTCGAAAGATCGAAGCTCATAGCCCGGTCTGCACCGAGGGTGCGCGCGACGGCACTACTCATCGTCGGTTCGAGCCATTGAGTCATGCCGCCCCGAAACTTGGTGATACTGCAGCTGATCACCACATCTATCGACTTGGCGGCACAACTCGACCGACGCAAGGCATCCCGCGCGGCTGCTGTTGCGAGAGTGTAGGAATCCTCATCGCCCACGCTGACCCGACGCTCGTGGATCCCAGTCAGTCGTTCGAGGTCGATACCAGTGTCGTGGCGTGTTGTCGCCATCAAGTCCTCAGTCGTGAGTCTTGTGACGGGAAGATGCCGACCTGCCCCCGCCACCCGCGTTCGATACGGCACTCGTCTGTCATTACTTTCCGAATCCGTCAACAGCCAGTGTTTGACCATGTCACTTGATACCTCACGCCGGGATTGGATCTGGAGCTAGTGCATCGACATCATCTGCATGGGTGGAAGTATGCCCATGCCGTGGAGACACATCATGAACATGTGGAACATTTGCATGGCATCCATGGCTGTCACCTCCTTCTTTGCTTGTACCGAATCACTCAGGGGGATGGGTCTGTTCGCAGAATCGTCAATCGGCTTCGATACTCGTTCTCATCAATTTCCCCACGCGCGAATCGCTCGGCAAGAAGTTGTTCTGCGCTGTGTTGCGGCGGCGGAAAACTTGTCAGCGGACTGCTACCGGACGGCCGAATCGCCGACTCCGGAGGTCCGTGTCCGGCATAGCGAATGAGCAGAAAGATGCCCAAGATCAGCAGGCCCCAGAACAGGGCCATACCTACGAACATCAAGAGGTAACCCCAACTCCAACCACTCGAATAATGGTCGTGCATCACAGCGAGGCCTCCAACGTCTCCATGCGTGTCGTCCGCACTCCCTCCAGCGGAGAACTCACGCTTCCCCCCTCATGATGCGCCCTTTCACAACGCACATACAGGGTCTTTCTGCTCGTATCCACAGGTGCGGCCAAGGCTCCGCATCCTGCCGCAAGTCCTTCTTTCCAGAGCACTTCGGCACCATCTGTCACAAGAGACCCAGCCGAGGAATCCTTCCGATCCACGAGGTGTTTCAGAGAAGTAACGAGGTGGTAATCAGCGACCGCCGACTGAAGAGAAGTGGACGTCATGACGAACCTCCCCGAGTTCGAGGAGCGACTCCCGACCGCCGATACACCCGCGGTCCCTCGCGATGTCTCAGCAGAGTCCCCGGTTCGGTCCACTCCGCGCGTCATGCTCGTCGATCCACGGTTCGGTCAGCTGGCCGCACAGTTCTTTCGCCTCTTCGAGCGCCCCTCCAGCGGCGGCGGCGCACTGGCGGTATATCTGGGAGGGGAACCTGTCGTCGATATCTGGGCCGGGTGGTCGACCCCAGACACCCGCTGGCAATCTGACACCGTGTCCGTGTCTTTCTCCACCGGAAAAGGCGTCGCGAGTACAGTTTTGCACCGTCTCGTCGAACGCGGGCTGATCGATTACGACACACCCGTCGCAGAGTATTGGCCCGAATTCGCAAGCGCCGGTAAGGACACCGTGACAGTACGGCAGCTGTTGGCTCACCGGGCTGGGCTGCATCGTGTACGAGGACTGGTTCCCGGCCGATTGGCGATGCTCGATCACGACAGCATCGCCAATGCCCTTGCTTCGGCCACTCCGGACCACCGCCGCCTGGGCGCACCCGGATACCACGCAGTCACATTCGGATCTCTCGTCGCCGAACTCACAACTCGCGCCACCGGCTCATCATTTACAGACCTCGTCCGCACCGAGATCGCGGAACCTCTTGGTATTCCAGAATTCTGGTTCCAGGTCCCCGAAGACGAACGGCATCGGATCGCGAGGTTGTTCCCCCACATCAATCAGTTCAAAATGCCGTGGGATACCGCTTCGTTCGCTTTGGCCCGGATACCGGCGCTCAGAAATATCGCGGATGCCGGCATGCCGGCAGGTTTCGACGAACTCGTCCGCAATCCCGCGATCCATGACTACGTGATGCCCGGCTGGAACGGCGTGTTCAGCGCGCGTGCCCTTGCTCGTATGTATGCAGCACTTGCCAACGAGGGAATTGTGGGTGGAATCAGGTTTCTGAGCGAAGACACCCTGGAACAGGTCAGCGAAGTGCAGACCACTGCGCGCGATTACGTACTCGGAATCCACATGAACTGGAGACTCGGCTATCACTCGGCGTTCGTCACCAGCCGCACTCGGTCGCTGCAGGCCTTCGGGCACTACGGCCTCGGCGGATCAGGCGCGTTCGCCGATCCCGAAACTCGTTTGTCCGTCGCTTTCGTCACGAACAGAATGGGCGGCCCCCTAACTCCGTTCGCCGACCTCAGGCTGGCTGGATTGGGCGCCAAAGCGGAAGCCATCGCCCGCACGTTGTAGGCCGCCGATCAGCGACGTCGCGTCCACCGCCAGAATTCGTCGCATCCCCACACCAAGACCGGCAAGGGCAGTAACCACAGAACCTGATACCACGTGGGCGAGACTGTGCCGAATAGGCGCTGCGCCGTCGGAACCGTCACCACAACAGCGGCAAAGACAACCTCGAACGCAATCCCCCAGAGCAACAAACGGTTCGAGAACAGCCCGATCTCCCGCAAGGACGCTCGCTCAGTGCGAGAAGCGACGGCGGTACCGATCTGACACGAAACGATCCCGAGGAAACTCATTGTCGTCGCCAGCTTCCAGGTGTGCTCGAGCGCACCTGACGACACGTCAGCCCCGAATGTCCAGCCTCCGGACACGAGAGTTGCTATGAACAACACCATGACTGCTGCAGCCGACACGCCCCCCAGGACGCCCCACGATCGGACCAGCATCGCCTTGTCCACGACATTTTGTGAAGCCTTTCGCGGCGCCCGATCCATCAAACCAGGCTCCTCCCGTTCCCGACCGAGAGCCAACGCCGGCAATGTCTCGGTACCCAAATCGATTGCCAATATTTGCATTACGGTCAATGGAAGTGGAATCTGACCACCGGAGAGCGCATAGACGAGAAAGGGCACCACTTCCGGTGTCGCGTGAGCGAAAATGTAGACGATGAATTTACGGACATTGTCGTAGACCCTGCGCCCAGCTTGGACCGCGTCGACGATCGTGGCGAAATTGTCGTCGGTGAGAACCATCGTCGCAGCCTCCCGAGCGACGTCGGTGCCCGAGCGCCCCATCGCCACTCCGATGTCCGACCGTCGCAGAGCTGGAGCATCATTGACACCGTCGCCGGTCATCGCGACCACATAGCCACCGGCGCGTAGTGCATCCGTGATCCGAAGCTTCTCTTCAGGTGAACTACGAGCGAAGATGATCTCGTTGTCGGTGTAAAGGAGCCTGTCGAGATCCTTCTCCGACATACCTTCGAGTTCAGATCCGGTTACTACTTGTAAGCCCGCATTGCCGATTCCGACACTCTCCGCGATTCCGCGTGCAGTGAGTCCGTGATCGCCCGTCACCACGATGATGCGTATTCCGGCCGTATGACATTTTGCCACCGCCGCACGGACTTCTGGTCGCGGAGGATCGATCATCGCCACGATCCCCAGCAATGTCATGTCGCGCTCGATATCTCGACGACAGAGTTGTTCAACCTCCTCGGCGGTGGCCGATCGTTCTGCCACGGCGATCAGTCGCAATCCTTCACGTGCCCACCTGTGGACCACCGCTGCCACTTCCGAGCGTTCCGAGGACTCGAGACCATGCTCGGACGCCCCAGAGCCGACGATGCGGACGCACAAAGACAGAATCTCTTCCGGCGCCCCCTTCGCCTGGATCCGAAATCGATCACCGACTCGGTCTACCGTCGACATCCTACGAAGCTCGGGATCGAACGGAAAAATAGTGTGATGTGCTTGGATGGCCACGTTTCGCGGCTCCCCGATGTGTTCCGCCGCCCTTAACAATGCCACCTCGGTGGGATCCCCCGAGTCGCACTCGTCGCCGTCCCCTGGCCCCTCCCTGAGCTCTGCAGTACAACAGGATGTGATCGCGTGTGCCAGACGACGCGGCACGGTCCCCTCGGGCCATGGATCGGTGGCCGCATCGTCTGCATCGAAGGTCAGAACGTCGCTCGGCATCCATATCCTGGTTACTCGCATGCGGTTCTGTGTCAGCGTCCCGGTCTTGTCCGTACAGATCACGCTGGTGGAACCGAGCGTTTCCACTGCCGAGATCCTTTTGACCAACGCACCTCGTTTAGCAAGGGTGCGTACTCCGACTGCCAGCGCCAACGTGATGATCGGAAGGAGCCCTTCGGGAACATTGGCAACCAGGAGTCCGATTGCGAAGTTGATCGAATCTCCCCAGGACAGTCCCGCGATCAGGCTACCGAGGGGGATGAATGCCGCGCCCATCACCACCGCTACACAGGCGATCAGCCAGGCAACCTTCTTCACTTGTTTCTCGAGTGGACTCTCGTCACGACCCCCGCGCTGGGAAAGGGCAGCAATCCGTCCGATCTCGGTACGCATACCAGTGGCGAAGACCAATCCCATGGCTTTGCCGCCGAGCACATCCGTTCCACTGAAGGCGATGTCTCGGGCCGAAACCAAAGCTCCTGCGTTACTTGTCGAATCCGCAGAAACAGTGACCGGAACCGACTCTCCGGTCAGTGTGGACAGATCTACCTGCACCGAGCCCGATATCAGTCGCGCGTCCGCCGATACCCGGCCGCCTTCGTCGAGAACGATCACATCACCTGGAACCAAGGTCCGTGCATCCACCACTTGCTCGGCGCGGTCACGGACCACCATCGCCGTTGCCGGGAGAAATGCAGAGAGCGCCTCCACCGCTTGTTCAGCATGTAACTCCTGAACGAACGCGAACACCGCATTGACGAGAATCACCAGAACGATTGCCACGGCCAGCGGAGAGGCTCCACTGACAACAGCAAGTCCAGCGGCAACCCACAACAGCAACGCGAGGGGGTGAGTCAACTGCCGGAGTATCTCGCCAGGCCACTCACGTCCACGCCGACGCTGCAGTTCGTTGGAACCGTGAACGAGGGACCGACGTTCGGCTTCTCTGGCCGAGAGACCTTGCCGATCTGACCTGAGATCTCGAAACATTCGTTCCACGGATTCACGCGGATTCACCGCATCTGATTCCGAATCAGCGACCGCTTCAGACACACGCACACCTCCTCGCGAACCAAGAACCAAATGCAACTGCTTCGTTCGAGGTTTCACCGTCCGAGAACGCGATACCAGGGCACTCGGTAGTCAACTCGGGCCGTATGGCCTCACTGATCGAAACAGTGTCCGCCTGCTGTGCAACTAGTGACATTCGGCCATGTATGCAATCGACACCGCGACGCAAAGCTGGACGAAGACCGGACATGCCTGCAGGTCCGCCCGCCCGCACGACGGTGCTCGTCTGGCACCCTGCCCCGCACAGAATCGAGAATCACCGTGAGCGCCACCATCGTCGTCGTCGTGGTTGCGACAATCCTGTTCCTGATTTTCGCAATGGCAATACGAATCGTCACACAGTACGAGCGCGGTGTTCATTTCCGGCTGGGGCGGATCATCGCGGTACGCAATCCCGGTCTGACACTCATCATTCCCGCGGTCGACCGGATGACCAAGGTCTCGATGCGTATCGTCACGATGCCGATCCAGTCGCAGGGAATCATCACCCGCGACAACGTCAGCGTCGATATCGCGGCCGTCGCATATTTTCGCGTCATCGACGCGGAGAAATCCGTGGTGACCATCGAGAGCGTCAACTCTGCCATCGACCAGATCGCGCAAACCACTCTCCGAAACGTGGTAGGTCAGCATTCCCTCGACGAGGTTCTGTCGGAAACGGCCGTGATCAACACCAGCATCCGTCAGATACTCGATACCACGACACTCGACTGGGGTGTCGAGGTAACGCTGGTAGAGCTCAAGGACATTCAGCTTCCGGAAAGCATGAAGCGAGCCATGGCGCGTGAAGCAGAGGCCGAACGAGAGAAGCGGGCAAAGATCATCGCAGCGGAAGGGGAAGCGCGAGCCGCCGCTGCGCTCGGCGAAGCGTCGGACACAATGATGGACCACCCGTTGGCGCTACAACTGCGCAACCTGCAGACCCTCGCAGAGCTCGGCGTCGAGAAAAACACCACCGTGGTCTTCCCCGCACCCCTGATGAGCGCAATCGGCGAACTCGGTTCGTTTCTTCATCGGGAAAACGCATCTGCGGAAGATCTCTCCAGTCATGGTGCGAAGGAAAACGCCATGAAAGAGACAACTTTCAACGCAAGCTCCCTCAGCGCCAGCCGACCGTGATGCCTCCACTCCAGACCGGTCCAGGAGGCCGGCACCATGCGTAAATATCTGATTCACACGACGGCACGTCCCAGTCGCTGGTGGAACCAAGCTCCCTGGTCTTCGAACCGACTCATGCGTCCGTCGGATCGTATCTGGTCCTCCTTGGTCATCGCCGCAGTCGCAATCGGGACTCTTGCGATACCTGTCGCAGCAGCAGTCGGCACGTCCGTCTACGCGTCCGGCCGAGCGCGAATCGAACAGCAACAGCACGTCGACAGCCAATGGAGTGGCACGGTGAGTCCCGACCCGGTTCCCGGGACAAAAGACCTGGGAGCCGCGCGCAAGGTCGTGGCATGGACCATGAACGGAACTGCACGCACCGAACCATTGGTTGCTCACTTCAGCGCACGTCCCGGTGACACGATCGCCGTGTGGACGAATGCAACAGGCGATCAGGTTCCGCCTCCCCCTCAGACGTCGAGCACGGCTGTCGACGGAATCGCTGCTGCGATCACGTTGTATTGTGCGAGCGTTCTTGCCGTGCACGGAATGCTCACTGCCGCAAAAACACTGATCAGTTGGCGCAACGGTCGCGCCTGGGATGCAGAGTGGTCGGGGGCCTTCCCACCACACGCATGAAGTAACAAAAGTCCAAGTGGATTCAGAGCGGATTCGTCGAAGACTGCCGGTTCACCGACAATCCATCCGTCCGTGGGTACGACGTCCCCGGAGCTGAGGAAGATTCGGTCGCCTGGCTCGATCTCGTCGACCGCAACCGTCCGAAGTTGGCCGCGCTCTTCGCGTTGCGCGATCCTCGGAACATGTTCACGAAGGGAACGAAGATCTCGCGCCGCTCGACGATTAGCCGCCGCATCGAGGGTTCGCCCGGTCGCCAGCATGACTGCAATCAACGCACCGGCCAGATACTCCCCTACCAAAATCGTTCCGAGCAGCGACAGAACTGCAATGACATCGACGCCCGCCCGTCCTCTGCGCAACCCGTCGACAACCCACCACCCTGCCGGCAGCAACGCCGCAATTGTCCCCAAGGCCCACATCCCGTCGGCAACGGCGCGCTGATCGAGCGACCAGGCGAGAACGCCACCGGCGAGCACAGACACAGTCGCGATCAGGAGAAGGGACTCGGCTTTCGTTGTCAAGCGCTGGAACAGGTCTCGGATCAGCGACATGATTCCAGCGTCGTCATTGCCGCGCCGTGACCACTAGTGCCGTAATGCCCGACTAAGACACCGCAATGCCCCGCGACGGCTGACCGCTGTTTCGTCCAGACTTGAAGGATCGAGGAATCGAGCGTCTCCGCGTGGGAACCGCTGCAGTACGAGGGGAGATCAGATGAGCATTCATACTTCGTATCTCGACGTAAAGGAAACGACTACCGGGGTCGTCGTACTTGTAGGTGACCGCGCGTACAAGATCAAAAAGGCCATCTCCACGCCATTCCTCGACTTCAGCGAACCTTCACGACGAGAGGACGCTCTGCAACGTGAACTCACGTTGAACCAAAGGATCTGCGAGGGTGTCTACCGCGGAGTGACACACGTGGTCGACCCGGTCGACCAGTCGAGCGAGCCGATTCTGGTGATGGTGCGTATGCCCGATGAGCGAAGACTGTCCGCGTTGGCTGCGACGAACCAGGATGTCGCACACGCGTTGGACGAGATCGCAGCGGCAGTGTCGGACTTTCACAGGCGAGCAGCCAGGGGCGAGCGAATATCCGAACAAGGAACATCAACAGGCGTCGGACACCGATGGGTATCGAATCTTGCCGAATTGCGCCAATTGTGTTCGGGTCTCCTCCCGCCCTGCCGACTCGATCACCTCGAGTCGATGTCTACGAGATACCTGTGTGGGCGTCGGTCCCTGTTCGATTCGAGAATCGCCGAAGGTTGCATCGTGGACGGCCACGGAGACCTTCTCGCGGACGATATTTTCGTACTGCCCGACGGACCCAAGATTCTCGACTGCCTCGACTTCGACGACCAACTCAGATTCGTCGATATTCTCGACGACAGCTGTTTCCTCGCCATGGACCTGGAGTTCCTCGGCTATGAGGATCTTGCGAGGGAGTTCCTTGCCTCGATCGTCGCGAAATCGAAGGACCAGCCGCCGATTTCGTTGATCGACCATTACATCGCCTATCGCGCCACGGTTCGTGCCAAGGTCGACGCTCTGCGTCTGCAGCAAGGCGATTCGAATAGTCAGGCCGCGCTCGAACGGCACCTTGATCTTGCCGACGACCACCTGCGCAACGGCGAAGTTCGACTATGCCTGGTGGGCGGCTTTCCGGGAACCGGTAAAACGACATTATCCCTCGCTCTTGCCGCACACACCGGCGCTACAGTCATCTCCAGCGACCGCGTGCGACGCGAACTCGTCGATGCCGGCGCACTCCGCGGCTCCGCCGACGCCTATCAATCGGGACTGTATTCGCCCGACTCGGTTCACACCGTCTACAGCGAAATGCTCGATCGTGCCCGCGATCATCTCTCGATGGGTGAGTCGGTCGTACTCGATGCAACATGGGCTCGGTCTCGACACCGCAGGGAAGCCGAACTGTTATGCACCTCAACAGCGTCGACGTTGATCAGCCTGTCGACCAGCACACCGCTACCTGTCGCCGTTCAACGAATAGCAACGCGCACGAATACGCTTTCCGACGCCACGACGGCTACTGCAGCCGCCATCGCGCAAGGCCACGACCCTTGGCCCGAATCGACCGCGATCGATACCGACACATCCATCGACGTCAGCGCCGAGTCGGCCGTAGATGTCTGGCGCCGGTCAGTGAGTGTGGGTAAAGGTGTCAACTCGACACGGTGAGCACCTCTTCGAGTGGACGACGGCCTGTGCCCCTTGGTCGATGTTCCTCGATACGTGTTTCGCTCCCTGCGGCATCGATCACCGCGTCGGACGGTTCTCTCTCCAACCCGACACGAATCATCACCTGTGGATTCTGAAGTGTCTCGCCGGATCTCGAAGCAACATCTCGAACGATTTCCCGACTTGATTCCACTTCGGTCAAATGTGTCAGAGGGCAGGTTGCCAGGTGCGACGCGGTGGCATGTAACAGCAGCGAGGACATCGCCTGACCTACGTTCAGCCAGTCGATCGGTGTGTCCGTAACCGTACTGAGCAGTATCAATGCTGCATCGTCCCTCACTCCATGCCCGATCCTCAGTTGCCCCGAAGGAAACGCTCGTGCAGACGCAGACTCGTGAATCGACAATGCATCCGGCAACGCACTGCGCGGAACACCGTCTGCGGTCGGAGCCGAGCGTATCCAACTCTCCAACTCGTCCCAGTACGCCGGATCGCTCTGATGCTCCTCCGCGGCCACTGTGGCCGCTCGGGCGAGCATGTCCCCGAACTGCGGTGACAAACTGATCGCCGACGCACCGAACACCGAGGCGTGCCGCGCAAGGCCGACAAGCGACCCGACGGGGGGTGCATCGAATGGCCGTCGGTCGGAGCGGCGGCGTTCCAACGATGCGAAGAGGCCCGCGTCGGCACTCATCGCGCGCGCTCGCCCCCTGAAGGTGATCACCGCGAGCAGGTCCGGTTGCCCACGGTCGGGAAACGTCGCGACAATTGGCTCGATGAGGTTGTGTTCCAATGTAACTCGCAAATGATGCAAGGCGGCGCCACAGCTGATGATCAGTTGCCTGCCGGCAGGATCCTCCACCGGGATCGAGCGCAGCCGATCGACGCGGAGTTCAAGTTCACCGCGCCGCAGTCGCCACGCCCACGGTTGGACGTTGTGAACAGACGGCGCCGCGCAGGCCCAACGGACAGCGTTGCTGATCGTCTCGGAATCCGCGCTCACGTAGCGCACCATGGCTATATCACTCTCGTCGAAGTCGTCTGCTGTCGGACGAGCGGCAAACGTCTCTGTTGATCGTGCGCCTCGCCCCGCACTGTTCGCTACGGCCATTTGTCAATCAACTTGTGTCAATCATCGAACTCCCGTGAGGCATCCTCGGTTGGTGCGGAGTACTTGAATTCACCGCCACGGAGTTGTTCCGTGATCTTGTCCGCCCACGCATTGATGTCGGCCCAGTCGCGAGCATCCGAGTATCGACCGCCCATGATCGTGAAGACAATGCGCCCGACCAGCGGCCAGTCTCCACGTGTCAACGCACCAGCGAACCGGCGAACCGGCGATGGTCTCGCAAGTCCGCGGATTTGCGAAGTTTTGTCACCGTCCTCGGTTCAGACGCCGACTTTCTGATTAGACGAGTCAGTCGCGTAGACAGAAGCGTCGATGTCTCGCCCCATGTCGCGACCGAGAAGGCCCACACCGGTTGAGTCTCCACTGCCACCCTCCGTCGATCGACAACGACTGTGGCGGAGGGCAACCAATCCATGTCGTGAATGGCGCTTCCCAAGATCACAGCGTCGAACCATTCGTGCCCTGGGCTCTCGACCGCAGGAAACATCGTCACGTCGAATCCTGCAGCACCACACCGTCCCGCGATCCTTCCGGCTACACCTCGCGTCGAACCTTTGGCACTCGCGTACGCGATCAGAATCTTGGTCATCGTCACTCGTTCCCATCCGGAAGGGGAACCGACCAGACGAGAGTTGTACCGCCCCCCTCAGGGGACTGTGCGTCAAAGGTCCCACCCAAGGCGAATGCTCGCTCGCACAGGTTCTTCAGACCGCGCCGATGTGCACCTGGTGGCAAGCCTCTTCCGTCATCGGCGATCGTGACGGTCAATGAATCGTGCACATCTATGACGATCGCTACGGTGGACGCCTGCGCGTGTCGGACCACATTGCTAAGCGCCTCTCGCACCACCGCCTCAGCTTGCTCGCCCAGAGACGGATCGACGACAGACAGTGGGCCCCTAACTTGGACCGTCACCCGCAGATCGGTGTCAGCGCTCGTCTCGGCGACAACTTGGTTCAGGCGACTCCGAAGTGAAGGGGCGCCGTCCTCGGTCGCATGCAAGTCGAAGATGGCACGGCGAATGTCCTGAATGATGTCCTGCAAGTCGTCGATGGTCCCACTGAGCCTTTGATGTACTTCAGGAGCCCGCGTCCGCTGGAGCGTGCCTTGAACAGACAATCCGACAGCAAAGATTCGCTGAATCACGTGATCGTGAAGATCACGCGCGATCCGATCACGGTCAGCAAGTATGTCGAGTTCTGCCATTCGCCGTTGATTGTCTGCCAGCCGCAGTGCAACAGCCCCTTGATCGGCAAAGGCCGACATGGACGCCAACTGATCCGCTCCGTATTGCTCCGCCCCACGCAATTTCAATACCGCCAGGACTCCTCGAACCTGTTGTCCGTCTCGAAGTGGCAGCACGATCGCAGGTCCGTATTCATGTCCCTCACCGAACCCCGGATCGAATTCCAATGACTCCGTCACAATCGGAAATTTGTTCCGGTAGACCGCGCCCGATGTGGAGAAGTCCAACGGAATTCCGTGTCCGACCAAGGTTTCGGAATCAAGCCCGCTCGCGACAGTGACCACCAACTCGGCGGTCGCGACTCCCGTCAGCTCAGGATCCGGAGGTACCGCCAGAAATGCGCAGTCAGATGAAGTGAGTGACAACGACTTGTCTGCGATCAGTTGGAGAACCCCGAGCGCATCGGCGCCGGCCAACAATGCTGTCGTTACCTCGCCGGTCGCGAGCAGCCATTCTTGTTTCATTTTCGTCAGGGCGTACAGCTGGGAGTTGTCGATCGCGATGCCGGCGGCCGATGCGAGCGCGAGAACGATCATCTCGTCGTGCGCGGTGAAAGCTCGCCCGTTCGTCTTCTCGGTGAGGTAGAGATTGCCGAACACCTGACCACGAGTCTGTATCGGTACGCCGAGAAAGGTTTTCATCGGCGGATGGTGGTCGGGGAAACCCACGGAGGCCTCATGTTTTGACAGATCATCCAACCGCAGTGGCTTCGGATCAGAGATCAGGGCGCCGAGCACACCGCGTCCGCGGGGAAGGTCACCGATCAGTTCCCGCCCGGTCTCGTCGATTCCTTCGTAGACGAATTGCTTCAGTTCCTCACTGTCGCCGACCACTCCGAGCGCACCGAACCTGGCATCGACCAACGCGATGGCGGATTTGACGATCGTACGCAGAGTCGTATCCAAGTCGAGTCCTGCCGAGACCGCCAGTAGAGCTTCGAGAAGTCCGTCGACATGAATGCGTTCGCCGGACGGCACGCCGAAGTCGTTCGGTACCATTCCGGCATGAGCTTCAGAACCCGGCTCGGAGTGAGTCATGGCTGCGGAAGGTGCTCGTGCATCTTCGTTGCCAGTATCGCCGCTTGAGTTCTACGCTCCACGCCAAGTTTGCTCAACAAACGGGAAACGTAATTCTTCACGGTCTTCTCCGCCAAAAACATTCGCGCCGCAATCTGTCGATTCGTCAGGCCTTCACCAAGTAATCCCAGCAATACGCGCTCCTGCTGGCTCAGTTCCTCGAATGGGCCGTTCTTGTCAGCCGCATCGGTACGCAATTTCGCCATCAACGCCGCAGCAGCTCTGTTGTCGAGCAACGATTTCCCCGCGCCGACATCTCGCACCGCCCTGGCCAAGTCCAGTCCCTTGATGTCCTTGACCACGTAGCCACTGGCACCCGCCAGAATCGCATCGAGCATCGCCTGATCGTCTTCGAACGAGGTGAGGATGAGGCATCGCAATGCAGGCAACTTCGACAACAACTCGCGACACAGTTCGATCCCGTTTCCATCCGGAAGCCGAACATCGAGAACAGCCACGTCGGGTTTCAGAGCAGGTATTCGTGCCATCGCGTGGGCATAATTCGACGCCTCCCCTACTACCCTCAGCCCCGGGTCTCCCTCGAGTAACTCCACGAGGCCACGGCGCACAACCTCGTGATCGTCCACCAGAAATACGTCGGTCATGTGATCATCCGTCCTCACCTCACGCAGCACGCACTCAACGACTACCCATAGCCCGACGAACGAATCAGCGAACGCGGACGTCACTGCACCTAAAGGGTGTTGCCCGACAAGTTCGTCACGTCACGGTAAGGACCTCGGACATCAACCTACGAGTGGTCATGACGGGTGGAGTGCCGCCAGGCGCGCGCCCGATACGAACCAGCATCTGAGGAACGCCGACTTCCGGCACCAACTGGTTGAGCAGAGCACGACTGCCAGGCACTTCGGTCATGTGTGACAGTGGGCAAGTCGCCGCGCCCCGAACCGTCGCTTCGAGCAGTATCGACGAGAGCACCTGACCACACCGCAGCCAGTCGCGCCGGGTGTCAGTGGTTGTGCCAATTGCCAATACCGTCGATTCGTCGATTGCGCCTTGGTCCCCCATCTCGGCATTACGGCGCGCGGGAAAAGTCCGGGCGATGGGGACGCTGCCACCACCGGAAACAAGCGAAGTCTCCGGAATTCCACCCGAGGACATGGAATGCCCAGCCCACCAATGCAACTCCGCTTGATACTCGGAGTCGTATCGGCGAGCAGCGGCCGACGCTTCGGTTGCGCGAAGCAGACCGGCTCGTTGATCCGAGTCCATTACCGTTACGCCGACGTCGAGTTTGCGACCTACTTCCGCCACACAGTCGGTCAGCTCGTCGATTGCGTCGAACATCCCGAAAGCGCGGCGGTCGGTGCGCCGCCGACGTATCGCGGCGAGCATGTCGAAGTCGTGCGAGCGCGGCCGCGCATCGTGTCGAAACTCTACCGTGGCAAATAGATTCGGGGAGACTCCGCGGTCTTCGTAGTGAATGTCGGCACTCCAACGTAGCCCCAGCAGGCCAACTCGGAGGTGATCGAGTGCGGCGCCGCAACTGATATGCAGTTGCCGTCCGGTCGGGTCAGCTGCCCGGAGAAGTCTACGGTGATCGCCGAACAGCTGTAACCGCCCGTCGGCGTACGTCCACCGCCACGGTTGGCTGTTGTGCAAGGACGGCGCCCGACACGCGAGATCGACGGCGAGCTGTACGACACTCGAATCCGGTTTGGTGAGGTTCATGTCTCCTCCGATCTCAGCGGCCCGAAGTCGTACGTGCCGCGCTCAGTAGAAGCGTCTCAGGGTCGTCCGCTCTGCATAAGTGCCAATGGTCACCGCAACGCCGGCCCTGTGAAGGTCGGCCCAATCCGACTGGTGACACCGAAAATGACTTTCTCCTCTGCCATCGGCAGCCTCGTTCACGAAGGATTCGGTCACGGCCAGTTGACATCCGTTCCGACGAGAAGGAGATCAGTTGTGAAAATCAATCCACCCGTTGTTGTCGGGTATGACGGATCTTCGCAGTCACGGGACGCAGTGTGGTGGGGCGCTCACGAATCCGCCCTCCGAGCTGCACCCTTACTCCTGCTGACGACGATGTTCACTCCCACCACCTATGGCGTACCCATCGGGATGCCGGCCTTCTATTTCGACGAACAAGAAGCAGCCGCCAAAAAACGCCTTGCCGAGGCCACCGAACTGGCGAAACAAGCGATCGGCGAACGAACAGTCCAGATCGACGTCGAATTGGCTTCGGATCCACCCATACCGGTGCTCCGTGAAATCTCCAAGACTGCCCGGGTCATCGTCGTCGGAAGCCGCGGACACGGTGAATACACCGGAGGTCTCCTGGGTTCGGTGAGTTCGTCGCTGGCAGTGCATTCACTGTGCCCGGTCGCCGTCGTCCGAGGACTCGGCGGCGACGAGGACGTCTCCGTTCGCCCTGTAGTAGTGGGGGTCGACGGCAGCGTACACAGCGAACCAGCCATCGCAACTGCCTTCGAGGAAGCGTCACTACGTGGCGTCGAGTTGGTCGCCGTCCATGCCTGGTCGGACGTAGCTCTCGACGTTGTCTTCTCGAAGTTTCGCGAGGTCGATTGGCGAGCCCGCCAAGACACCGAACGCGCACTGCTCGCCGAGAGCCTGGCCGGATTCGGTGATCGTTACCCCGATGTTCCAGTAAATACTGTCGTAGTCAAGGACAAGCCGGGTCAAAATCTCGTCCACCACACCGAGCGGGCACAGTTGGTAGTTCTGGGACGCCGCGGCCGCGGCGGATTCAGCGGCATGCTTCTCGGGAGCACCTGTCGAGAGGTCCTCCACGACGCGCACTGTCCGGTGTTGGTCGTCAACAGCCATCGATGATCGAGATGACACCCCGCACGCCCTCCGACGAGTGGATGATGTCGTGGCATGTCGACGCCCCCGGTTCGCTCGGGACGCATCCTCTTGTAAGGCGACTGGTCCCCCGCCCGGAAATCGGCGCGAATGAACTACTTGTTCGTGTTCTCGCGTGCGGAGTGTGCCGCACCGACCTCCACGTCGCCGTAGGCGACCTTCCGGTTCACCGACGCAATGTCGTACCGGGTCACGAAGTTGTCGGGCTCGTCGAGGCGGTCGGGACGGCTGTCGACGCCTTCAAGCCCGGTAATCGTGTGGGGATTCCTTGGCTTCACTCGACGTGCGGTGTGTGTCGCTACTGCCTACGCGGCGCTGAGAACCTGTGCCCGAACTCCACCTATACCGGCTGGGATGTCAACGGTGGATTTGCCGAATATACTTCTATATCAGAAGGATTCGCACTCAAACTCCCGTCTGGGTATACGGACAACGAACTCGCACCGCTACTCTGTGCGGGAATCATCGGATTCCGTGCGCTCGAGCGTGCCGACCTGCCGGAAGGTGGGCGGCTGGGAGTTTACGGTTTCGGCGCAAGTGCACACCTTGCGACGCAGGTCGCACTTGCTCGAGGCGCACAGGTGCATGTGATGACGCGCAGCAAATCCGCGCGCGAACTGGCCCACGATCTCGGAGCCGCATCGGTGCAAGGTGCATACGACCATCCACCGGAACTGCTCGATTCGGCAATCCTTTTCGCGCCAGTCGGTGATCTCGTTCCCACTGCCCTCGAAGCACTGGACCGAGCCGGCGTCCTGTCGATCGCCGGAATACATCTCACGGATGTGCCTGTACTGAACTACCAGAAGCACCTGTTCTACGAACGCGAGGTTCGCTCGGTAACTTCGAATACCAGGCGAGATGCACAGGAGTTTCTCGAATTCGCAGACAATCATCACCTCCGCGTCAGCACCATGCCCTATCCACTCAGCGGAGCGAATCAGGCACTGGAAGACTTGGCGGCAGATCGAGTCACCGGCGCAGCAGTGCTGGTGCCATGACTATCTGGCGCGCGGCGACCTCCGAACACGCGTCGGTGGTCATTCGTAGACGCGTCTTTCGCGCTGTCTTGTTCGATATGGACGGTGTCGTGACCGACACCCGACATACCCATCGAGCCGCCTGGGGGCGCCTGTTTCACGAATTGAGCGCGCACGGCGACGTCGGCGATGTGGAACTCGACGACGAGGACTATCGAGAATTCATCGACGGCAAAGAAAGACAGAAGGGCCTCCGGTCATACCTCGAATCGCGGAAAATCGAACTTCCCCTGGGGCATCCCGACGATCCTCCCGATGCCACTACCGTCAACAATCTCCTCGAGCGCAAAAACCGATTCTTCCTCGCGGAACTCGAACGAGAAGGAGTCGGGGTGATCGTCCCGACCGTGAGGTGGATTCAGCAACTACGCGCCGCCGGCGTACTCACTGCTGTGGTGTCGGCAAGTAAAAACGCGCGACGAGTACTCGAGATCGCCTGTGTCTCTAACTATTTCGACATCCGACTCGACGGCGCCGACATTGCACTACTCGGGTTGGACGGCAAACCGGATCCAGACACCTATCTGGAAACCGCACGAAGACTGTCGATCCCGCCAGCCGAATGCGTCGTCGTCGAAGACTCGATCGCTGGAATCCGCGCCGCCCGATCCGGTGGATTCGGTCTGCGAATCGGTCTTGGCCCAAGCGAAAATCTCGAATCTCTCACCGAGAACGGCGCCGACCTCGCCGTCACCGCCATCGGCGAGGTCAACTTCCACTTCGTCACGGCCACAACGCGCGAAGGCGATAACCACGACCCTGGATGCCGACTCTGTATATCAGGAAATGAGCCCAACACCACACTCGAATATCGCGGGATAGATCCGAGCGCCACTGGCCTTCGCGAGACCATGTCGACCGTGGGAAATGGCTACTTTGCCACGCGAGGCGCGTTGTCTGAGTCCCACGATGACGGCCTCCACTATCCCGGCACATATGTCGCGGGGTGTTACAACCGACTCACCTCGGATGTGGACGGACACTTACGCGAGGACGAAAGCGTGGTCAATCTGCCGGACTGGACGACATTTACCGTCACCGGTCCTGATGGAGAACTGCTCCAATCCCCATCAGCGCTTGTCACGCACCACCATGAAGCAGTCGATCTCGAGCACGGAATCTGTTCCAGAGAAAGTGTATTCCGCGATACGCGCGGTCGCGTCACTCGAATTCGACAACGCCGGATCGTATCGATGGACGATCCACACGTAGCCGCGATCACCATGACCGTCGCAGCCGAAAACTGGGATGGATCGATCGACATCGCATCCGGGATCACCACCGACGTCGTCAACAACAATGTTCCGGACTATTCGACACTGGCCAAAAAACATCTCGAAGTCCTCGCATTGGATACCGTCGACGACCAATGCATTTCCGCAACGGTCCAAACCACTAGCTCCCACATCCGTATCACCCAAGCCGAGCGTCTCCGCCTGACCGACGTCGACGGATCAACCACGCAACACAACCGCCGCGTGAACACAGACCACACTGGAATCGTGCAGGTCATCCGCTGCCGAATCACGGTCGCCAAACCCGTCACCGTCGAGAAGACGTCGGCGCTCTTCACCTCCCGCGATAAGTCAACACTCGATCCAAAGTCCGCCGCGTGGCAACGAGTCCAGGAAGCAGAGAATCACGGCGCACTGTTTCGACGCCACTGCGCCGCTTGGGACTGGCTCTGGAACCAATTCGGCATAACACTCGCTACCGAAGACTCCACCGCTCTGGCGACGAATGTATTACTCCTTCACGTACTTCAGACACTGTCGACCCACACGACAGATCTCGACGTCGGAGTTCCCGCTCGAGGACTCCATGGCGAGGCATACCGCGGTCACGTCTTCTGGGATGAATTGTTCGTTGTGCCAATCCTGACGCGTCGGCTTCCGGAGTTGACATCGTCGTTGCTGCTCTATCGGTGCCGGCGGTTGGCCCGGGCGCGCCGAAACGCCCGAGGGTTGAACCTGCACGGCGCTCTCTTTCCTTGGCAAAGCGGCAGCGACGGTCGAGAAGAAACACCGCCCTTCCTCTTCAACCCGAGGTCTGCCCGCTGGATGCCCGATCACTCTCGTCGCCAGTACCACGTCAACCTCGCAATCGCCCACAATGTCTGGCGATATTGGCAAACGACAACCGATCTGGAATTTCTCGGTAATCACGGGGTCGATCTACTCATCGAGAATGCGCGATTTTGGATGGCAAAGTCCGAATACGACGCGAGCAGCGACAGATACGATATCCGCGGTGTCATGGGCCCAGATGAATTCCATGACGGCTATCCCGACCGCCCCGGCACCGGGATCGACAACAACGCATACGTGAACGTCATGACGGAATGGTCGCTCATACGTGCGGTCGAGGCGGTTCGGGTACTCCGGAATGACAACCGATACTTCCCTGGGCGCCTCGATGTGACCGACGAGGAGTTGGTGTCGTGGGACCGACTGAGCAGGCGACTGCGCCTGACTTTCCTCGACAACGGCCTGATCAGTCAATTCGAGGGTTTCGGCGCGTTGACCGAGCTGGATTGGGTCGACTACCGGTCACGATACGGGGACATCGGCCGCCTGGATCTCATACTCGAGGCAGAGGGGGACTCACCGATCCACTACAAGGCCTCGAAACAGGCAGACATCCTCATGTTGCTCTACGTATTCACCGCGGAGGAACTGACTGAGTTGATCACGCGATTGGGGTACGAGTTCGATCCCTCCGTGATCCCGGAGATGATCGATTACTACCTCGAGCGTACGACGCACGGTTCGACACTGAGCCGAATTTCCCACACCTGGGTCCTTGTGCGAGGCAACCGATCACAGTCGTGGGCCATGCTCCGCGATGCACTGGCCGCGGATCTGTCCGACGCTCGGAGCGGAAGTACCAGGGAAGGAATCCATCTCGGAGCGATGGCGGGCGCGATCGATATTCTCGAACGCTGCTACACAGGGCTCGATTTTCGGGACGATATTCTGTGGCTGCATCCGCAATTACCCGTCGAGCTGCGTGAACTTGCCTTCACGATCTATTACCGTGGCCACCGTCTTCGAATCCAGTGCACCCATTCGGCTGTGACTGTGACATCGGAGACGAAAGATGTCCCACCGATCGCACTTTCGATCGACGACACCAGCTACACCTTTGCTGCAGGCTCGTCGGTCACCGTGGAGTCCGAACAGCCAGGGAGTCCGAACAGCTAGGGGCTGTCACGAGGCGTCGATCGACCCCAGGGCGAATCCGGCGTCGGACAGATCCGCATACGCAGGCTCGCCGTGGGAGCCGTCATCGCGAACCTCGACATACCTGGCCGAATACGCTCTCGGGTCAGCAGCGCTGCCCGTGACAGGCATCCTCTCGAGGACGACAGCGCCAGGCCATCGCGCATGGACCGCAGCGACCAGGGCGCTGCCGTCGACTGTCGCCGTCGACAGTGGTCCACCTTCACCCACGATCACTACCCGCTGACCATCTGTCAGCATCCATACCCCGACCGGGAAGGACCTGACTGCGCCCTCTCCCCCTGAGACCGTCACCGTATCCCCCGTCTCGCTCACCAAACGCGCAATTTTCGGTTGATTCATTGCCGGGCCTCCTGAGCAGTCGTACCGGTCGAGTCGAGTCGCTCTCTGCCGTCGACGCTAGCGCACAACAACCACCACCACAGGTGTCGGCGGCACACGGATCAGAAGGCCGAAAGACCCTTTTTCGTGCACCTCGCGGCCCTGACCAGGAAGTCCTGACCCCGGCACAATTCGAATCACGATCACCCGAGCACGGCGAGTGCATGTGAGCAATCACCGTGTTGATTCCCGAGCGGAGCACTGGATGAAAACACTGGTCACGGCCGCAAGCCGCCACGGTTCGACAAGCGAAATCGCAGACTTTCTCGCAAAATCCCTGCGAGAGAGCGGAATGGACGCAGACCGCCGTCACCCCGACGACGTTCTCGAACTCACCGAGTACGACACGATAGTTCTCGGGAGCGCGATCTATATGGGGCACTGGATGAAGGACGCAGAGGAATTCACCAAACGCTTCTCGGATGCATTGCGGCTTCGCCAGGTTTGGCTGTTCTCCTCGGGACCGATCGGTTCGGGCGAATCCACGACCGGTGTTCCGTCCGACATTGCCACCTTGATGGAGAAAACCGGTGCAGTCGAACACAAATCCTTCGCAGGCAAACTCGACCGCGAAGGATTGGGGTTCGGTGAACGAGTAGCCGTACGAGTCGTTCACGCGCCTGAAGGCGACTTCCGGGATTGGGCTTCGGTTCGCTCCTGGGCTGAGTCGATCCTCGGGACAGCTCGCACCACACGGCATTTCGAATCAGAGGAGACATCATGAACCGCGGAGCACCAATCGTGGTGGGTGTCGACGGGTCGGCACCGGCGCTTTCCGCAGTTCGATGGGCGGCCCGAGAAGCCGTACTTCGCACTCGACCGCTCCACTTACTGTCCGTGATGCCTGTCGAAGCAGACACTTTCGGCGGTGCTGTCAAACTCGGTGCACCACGGTTTCCAGACCAACGAACTGTTGGTCGCGAACGACTCTCCACAGCTCGTTCCGAGGCGCTGCTGTCCGCAGCGACGCTGGGAGACAGAGAATTACAGATCGTCGACAAGCTGAGATTCGGAAACGGTGTAGAAGCACTCCTTGACGAATCCCGCACGGCTGCGATGCTTGTCGTCGGATCGCACGGGCTCAATCAATTCGCCGACGCGATACTCGGCTCCGTCAGCGCGGCAGTGGTTCTCCATTCGAACGTGCCTGTCGCAGTCATCCGAAACGTCCCGAATTCGAAACAGCCGCAGATGAGCGGCCCGATAGTGGTGGGTATCGACGGGACAGAGAACAGCGAACCCGCGATTGCCGAAGCGTTCGAGACCGCTTCACTCCACGGAGTGGAGCTCACTGCAGTCCATGCCTGGAGCGACTCCGACCTTACAACCGTGTTTCGCTCCGACCCTGACGGTGTATCGCTGGACTGGGACACGATCTCAACCGCCGAGCATGCGGTCTTGGCGGAAAGGCTTGCGGGGTGGAGGGAGGAGTACCCCGACGTCGCCGTTCGATGTGTCGTCGTACGTGACAATCCTGCAAGGCAATTGGAAATCGAATCGAAATCAGCGCAACTCGTCCTCGTGGGTCGGCGAGGACGGGGCGGATTCTCATCGATGTTACTCGGCTCCACGAGTCGCCGTCTCATGCACACAGTGTCCTGCCCGTTGCTGATCGTTTCGTCCCCCACCCGCCAGAAGGACCAGAACAAGTGACAACGCACCTCGAACCCCAATCACCACCGAACTCGCCGTCGGACCGCAACCAATACTCCGCCACAGTCAATCGACTCGACGCGGAGTTCAAGGGACTCATCTCGGCGGAATGCATCAACATCGTCATGATGGGCTGCCTCGACGATCTGTCCTGGACAACACCGCAAGCCCGACCTGAACTCAGCGAACGACTGGCGCGGCAACGCATCATCAGCTATCTCGACAGCAAGGCCGACAACTTCAACTGAGGGGCTACGCATGACCGACCACGACGGAAGAAGTGCTCTCATTTCCGGAGGAGCGGGCCAGGTTGGTGCGGCCATCGCCAAAGCCCTGTCCGAAGAAGGGTTCGGAGTCCTCATCGGCGACCTCCTCGAAGGAGAAGGAAACGCTACAGCATCAAAACTCGGTGACCGCGTGGCATTCCAGCGTCTCGACGTGACACAACCGGAGAGTTGGGAATCCGCCATCGACACAGCCGAGTCAACTTACGGACATCTGTCCGTCCTCGTCAACAATGCCGGAATCATCGAGCCGGGAAGCGTGCAACTACAACGCCCCACGCAGTTCAAACATGTTCTGAATACCAACCTGTACGGAGCATGGCTCGGAATACACTGTGCTGCAAAGTCCCTGACAACCGCGGGCGGAGGTGCAATCGTGAACATCTCCTCCGCAGCGGGCCTGACCGGATACCAGGGAATGGGTGCTTACGTTGCCAGCGAATGGGGCCTTCGAGGACTTACCAAGGCGGCGGCCCTCGACCTGTGCGGTAACAACGTGCGAGTTTGTTCCGTTCATTCCGGACCGATACAAGGCTCAGCGACAAATGATTTCGGCGGTTTACCCTTCGTTTCCGATCAGCCTATCCCGCGTCTCGGAAGTCCGAACGAGATAGCATCGACAGTGCGCTTCATCGTCAGCGAAGCGACGTACTCCACCGGCACAGAATTTGTCGTCGACGGTGGGTACTCTGCGGGGCGACAGCGCTCGTAGCCGAAAGAATACCGAGGATAGTCGACCTGAACTGAACACGACCAGCGGCAAGCGCACAATGGTGAACCATGAGGCGGTGAACCATGAGACGGTGAACCATGAGACGCAGAACCATGAGACTCGGAAACAAGAATCGGTGGCATCTGCATCCCGCAGTCCGCACGGGTTCGGAGCTGACCCGCGGAGAACGTGCGGCCGATGTGGTCCGCAACGGTATGGGGTCGTGGCCGTTCGTCTTCGTGTTCGTCGCGATCATGGGAATCTGGGCAGGGTTCAACGGCAATACCGGTTTCGATCCCTACCCGTTCATTCTGCTGAATCTATTTTTGTCGATGCTTGCCGGCATGCAGGGAGCAATTCTGTTGATCTCGGCGAAACGGGCGGATGCCATCAGTAGTGAAGTCGCGGTTCACACTCTCGACAACACCAATCAACTCCGACAGTTGATCGAGGCAAACACGGCACTGACCGAGACCGTCGCGGAACTCTCGCGGGAGATCCACAAGCATGTCTGCACTCCGGAACACACCGCAGGGTGACGTCACCGCGTCGATCCCGGCGGGTTCACCGGTTTCGTCGAACACTTCGGCGAAGTGAAAATGAAAGGTCATCCTTGGCGATGTCGAGCGGTATTCGCACTTCCCGCTCTCACCCAGAGGCCGAGCCAGGGCAAATCCAGAGTGCTCAGCCCAACTCCGTAGATTCGTCGAGTAACCGCTCCAGATAGTTGAGGTCCTGGCGAAGCAATGCAATCGCCCTGGCGGGACCTTCGGAGGTTTCGGTATGCGGATTCTCCTGGATGAGCGAATGTAATGCCATGTCGGCGAGTTGGTTTGCGACAGCACGGTCGTTCTCGAGGTCGCCTGGTTGATGCCACCAGGCGATCCAGTTGATCATGCCGATAACGCCGAGCGCCGCAGTACGGGGGTCGACGGGGCGCATCTCGCCGGCGCGAATTCCTTCCTCGATGACGCGGATGAATTCCTTGAGTACATGTCGACGGCTGTGGTGGTACGTGGTTGCGATGTCCTCGGGGAGTTCAGCTTCCGATCGGATGATCAATCGGAATCTGTCCGGCCCTTGCGCCTGGTGCAGGGCGATGGCTGTTGCCATTTGGCGCAGTTTTTCGGTAGGGCCCAAGTCGGGGCGGTCATTGATCTCGTGCAGAAGAGCCGCGGGTGTCTCTGTGCTTTCACTCACGAGGCGGGAGAGGAGTTCGTCCTTGTTGGCCACGTAATGATAGAGCGCCGGCCGGGTCAGGCCGGTCGCGTCCGCAATGTCCTGCAGTGTCGTACTCGCAAAGCCTTTCTCAGCGAACAGGCGGGTGGCCTGCTCCATTATTTGCTTCTCCACGAGTTCCCGACGCGGGTTGCTGCGGGTTGCCGCGCCCTCGATGGCATCCTGATCTGTCGTGGTCAACTTGCCCCGTCCCCGGGAACGGGGCCTGGCCGCGGCTTCCTCGCTTGTCATGCCCGAAGAATAGCCGGGCAGATGGCGGTGACCTGGATGCCAAGGCGGCTGAGCTCGCCGTGCGCCGATTGGCTCAGGGCGATCATCGCCGCCTTGGTCATCGAATACGCGGCCACTCCTGCCCGCGGCAACTTGCCGAAGATCGAGCTCACGTTGACGATCAAGGCCTTACCGTGTTCGGCTCCCGCCACCTGCAGTGTCGGAATGCAGCTTTGCATCAGCAGATAGGCGGACCGAAGGTTTAGATTCAGATGGAGGTCGAGCTTCGGCGTCGCCATGTCGGCGATGTTTCCGCTCAGTCCCAGGCCGGCATTGTTGATCAGGACGTCGGTGCGGCCGTACCGCTCGACGTGCGAGGTCATTACGGCCTCGCAGTCGGCGCTGTGGGCCAGATTCCCGGACACCGGCAGGACCTCGACGCCACGCGTGCGCAGGTGAGTCGCAGCGTCGGCGAGTTTGCCCTGGTCCCGGGCGACGATTGTCAGGTTGTAGCCCTCGTCAGCGAGCGCTTCCGCGATAGCCAGCCCGATTCCTGCAGACCCGCCAGTGACGAGCGCGGCTCGTTGATTCCCGTTCATCGCATCCTGCTTTCTATTCATGTTCGTTGCGGCACGTGGTTGTTCGGCGTGCTGTGGCATCCGCCCAGATTGGGGCCGCCACCTCCCGGCGACTGCCGGACGCAATTCTCAGGTGTGTCCCTTGACACATCAATTTACATTGGTGTTCAAGATATTACATCAACGTAAATGTTGTGACTATGGATGGCAGGACAATGACAGACACAGGATTCGCAATCAGGGATGTAAGAGTCTTCGACGGAGAGGACGTCGTCGAGCATTCGACGGTCCACATCAAGGGCGGATTCATCGAGTCCGTCGCGACGCAGTTCGACTCGACTGCCGACATCGACGTCATCGACGGGCGGGGGAAGACTCTGCTCCCCGGACTGATCGACAGCCACACACACGCGCAGCCGCCATCATTGGAGAACGCCCTGTTGTTCGGCGTGACAACGGAACTCGATATGTTCTCCTGTCCGGAATGGATGGACTCGCAGCGGCGCGATGCCGCCGAGCGCAATGACCTCGCTGACGTGCGGTCCGCATCCATCGGTGCCACTGTGCTGGGCGGGCATCCATCGATGATGATCGGGACTTACTTCGATGAGCAGTACCCGGTGGTGAATTCCCTCCAGGACGCCTTCCCATTTGTCGCCGCCCGCGTGGCGGAGGGCGCGGATTACATCAAACTTCTCATCGACGACGGCACTTCGCTCGGGCACGATTCCCCCACCCTCGGCGAGGACGTGGCACGGGCAATCGTCGACGCGGCACATGACCACGGCAAGATGGCGGTTGCGCACGTCACGTCACTGGCCGGAGCGGAGCAGGCTCTTCGCGCCGGAGTCGACGGGCTCGTACACATCTTCTTCGATCGACCGCCCACAGACGAGATCATTGCCCAGGCGCTCGATGCTGGGGTCTTCATCACTCCGACACTCAGCACGGTTGGTTCCCTCGCCAGCGACATCGACGGTACTCACCTCGCCAACGACGACAGAGCCCGTCCACTCATCCCCGCTTCGTGGCACGAAAATCTATGCCAATGCTGGCATCTCGGTTCTCCTGGATCTATCGACCATGCAATTGAAGCGACCCGGCGGATGCACGAAGCCGGAGTGGACATCTTGGCAGGCACTGATGCTGCCGGCATCGGAGTGGTCGGCACCGCGCACGGCGTGAGCATGCACGGCGAACTCGAGCTTCTCGTCCGGGCAGGTCTGTCGCCGGTGCAAGCGCTGCGCGCGGCGACGTCATCGCCCGCCCGGCGGTTTGGTCTCACAGACCGGGGTCGTATCGCACCAGGGCTTCAGGCTGACCTGCTTCTGGTCGAGGGCGATCCCACGCGTGAGATCACAGCAACTCTCTCGATCGCGGGCATATGGCGGCGCGGTGACAAACTCTCTCGCGTCCCGCGATAATCGGACAGGTACCCGACGACCGATCGGCAGGCGGTCTGATCGAAACGCACACTCACCGTCACGGTTTCGTGTCCAGCGCGAGCAACGCTGCATCCGGACTCGCCACGAGAGCATCCGCGGTTGCGGACAGGGTCTTGGCGAAGAGGGTGGCGGTAGCTGCGTCGAAGAGATCGGAGGAGTAGACGAGTGTCGCCTCGATCCCGGCGGGTTCACCGGTTTCGTCGAACACTTCGGCGAAGTGAAAATGAAGGTCACACTTGGCGATGTCGAGTGGCCGCGGCGTGACCTCGAAGGTAAGCCCGTCGGATTCGAGCACTGCGGCAGGGAAGTTCTCGAACGACATTGCCACCTGGAAGAACGGGTGCAGCGACGCATGACGAGGAGGATCGAGGTAGTCGACCAGTCGCTCGAACTGCACATCACTGTGATCGTGCGCCAACAGTTCTACTCGGCGGCACTCGGCTACAAGAGAGTCGAAGTCCTCCGTGACGTCGACGTGTGTGCGAAGCACGAGTGTGTTCACGAACATGCCCACGAGGTCGTCGAGTTTCGGATGGCCCCGGCCTGCGACCGGGCTACCGATGATGATGTCGTGGTCACCGGACAGAGCACTCAGTGTCGCCGTCAAGACGGCGTGAACGACAGTGAACATCCCGGCCTCGACTCGCTTTGCAGTCGTCGTCAACCCGCGATGAGTCTCGGAATCGAGCAAGAATTCGACTCGCCCACCCCCGAACGTCCACATCAAGGGCCGAGCATGGTCAAGTGGCAGAGAAATCTCGCTCGGTGCCCCGTCGAGAACCGTCGCCCAGTGTTCGAGTTGACCGACAGTGAGGTCTGTCCGCTCCTGCTGCGCGCCCAGAATTGCCGTGCGCCACTTGGCGTAGTCCGAGTACCGCACCGCGGTCTCCGGCCACGTCGGGTGTGTGTTCCGCGCGCGAGCCTCGTACGCGATGGACAAGTCGCGCGCGAGGATGGCGAGAGACCATCCATCTGCCGCAATGTGATGGACAACCGCCGCCAACAGATGATCGTCGCGACCGTATGCACACACGATCAAGCGAATGGGGATCTCGGAACGCACATCGAAACCCCGAGAGAGCGTCTGGTGAACGATCGATCCTGCATCGCTCGAATTCCCTTCGACCACTTGAAGTCCGCGCGGAATCCGGTCCGGATTCACTACTAGCGGGCGGGGCGAACCCGCGACATCCGGATACACGGTTCGAAGTGTTTCGTGCCTGACCATTACGTCATGCACGGCCGAAGCCAACGCGTCGTGGTCGAGTCTGCCACGCACGCGAATTGTGAAGGGCAGGTTGTACAGAGCAGGCGAGGTGAGTTCTCGACCGATGTATTCCTGTGCAGGTGAAAGCAGCGGCGTCGAGGCGTCGACGGCTCGTTCCAATGGTGGCACCCGTCCGAGGTGTTGTCCGAAGGAACTCGCGAGCGCGGCGGCGCTCGGCGAGTCGAACAGATCGCGAACACCGAGGTTTATGCCGAAATCAGCGTTGAGGCGGCCGATCACTCGAGTTGCAGACAATGAATCTCCCCCGAGATCGAAGAACGAATCGCTGTGGCCGATCTCGGTGGCCGTGAGCACTTCCTCGAAGGTACGGATGATGCGGGACTCGATCGGTGTTGCGACCCGTACCGCTTCTCTCCGCTCGAAGGTGGGAGCGGGGAGCACGCCCCGATCGACTTTCTTGTTCGTGGTGAGCGGAACCGCGTCGATGCGAATCACGACGACCGGGATCATGTATTCCGGCAACTTCTGTGTCAGAAGGCGTTCGATACTCGCATCCGAGTCCAGGATTCCCGAGTGCAGTTTCACGTAACTGACCAGCGCCGGCGAACCGTTGGCCAGATCGCGGACCAACGTCGTGGCGAACTCGACCGACGGGTGGCCGTACAGGACGGAATCGATCTCACCGAGTTCGATTCGGCGCCCACGCACCTTCACCTGATCGTCTGTGCGGCCGAGGAATTCGAATTGGGCGTCGTCTGTCCATCGGACCCGATCGCCGCTTCGGAACATACGCTGCCCCGATGAAAGAGTGGACGCAACGAAACGCGCAGCCGTCTCCCCCGCTCTACCCTCGTATCCTCTGGCCAATCCAGGTCCCGACAGGTAGAGCTCCCCCGCGGCCCCGGTGGACAACGGCTCGAGCGATGCGTCGAGAACCACCGCCTCGACTCCGTGCATGAGCCGCCCGAGTGTCACACGATCGTCGACGTTCAAGACGTCGGTGATGGTGACACTGCATGTCGCCTCGGTAGGACCGTACGCGCTTCGAACACGCACGAACGGCGCCCACCGGCGCATCAGTTCGTGCGGTAATTTCTCGCCACCGACTATCAGGAATTTCAAACATGGCACCCGTTCCGGAGCCAATGTTGCGAGCGCCGAGGGTGTTACGAGTAGATGTGTCACGGCATGACGGCAGATGAGGTCTTCCAGCTCGAATCCACCAACGGTCTCGGGTGGGCAGATCACCGACGAGGCGCCGAACAGAGCGGGAGCGAGCATCTCTACGACAGACGTGTCAAAACTGGTTGAAGCACAATGCATTACGACAGAGCGTGAATCGAGCTCGTATTTCTTGCGTATGTCGGTAGCCAAATTGGCCAGGCCACGGTGAGTGACCGACACCGCTTTGGGCCGGCCCGTGGAGCCGGAGGTGAAGATCATGTAGGCCCGATGATCGGCATGTGCGGGCTCGGCGTCGAAGGACGGCCCGAAAGCACCGGGGTCACGGTCCAAAAACAGCCACTCGAGGTCATACGGCAACGAATTTCGCAGCCCGAAAGTCGTGAGCCCGATCTTCGGTTTGCATACACCGAGCATGTCCACGAGCCGTTCGGCGGGGTGGGCCGGATCGATCGGTACGTATGTAGCTCCCACTCGCGCCGCAGCCCACATTGCCAGGACCGATTCGATGGATCGCGGGATCGTCACGACGACAACATCATCGGGACCCACATCGGCGGACTTCAAGCGTCGACTCCAGATCTCCGCCATCCGATCGAGGTGCCCGTAGGTCCATGACCGATCACCGTCCGAGATCGCAACCGAATCGGCAGCGTGGTTCACTGCGGAACGCAGAAGAGAATCAAGACTTCTGGGCTCGACTGAAAGCTCGCCACACGCCGGCGTCGTGGCTCCCAGCTCGACATCCGTCCACAGAGGCGGAGCAGGATGATCCGAGGGTGTGTCGACGAATGCCTCGAGGAACCGAACGAATCGATCATGATGCGCAGAAAGTTCGGCAGCGCTGTACAGCGCACCGTTGGCCTCGAGATCGACACGAACATTCCCTGTGTAACCGGGGTAGACGTTGAGCGCAATATCGTCGACCGGTCCGGTCGTGAGTATCTCGACGTGACCTCGTACCGCACCCAAGGTCAGGGTCCTGTCGAACAACATGACGTTGACGACCGGACCGAACGATTGCACTCTTGACTGCCGTCGACCGTCAGTCAGAGCGGAAATATCCTCCCGGCGGTAACGTTGGTGCCGAAGTGCCTCGCTCAGTGCGCTTTCGACAACGCGTACTGCCGAGGAGGGGGTCGATGCACCCACTCCGTGAAGTACCAGAGGAACCACGTTGGACATCGCGCCTGGCAACGATCTCGACGCAGCAGTCACTCGTCCGGATACCGGCAACGACAAACACAGGTCGTCGACACCACACATCAGCGCGACGTACGACGCGAACGCCGATATCACGGTTGCTGCCGAGATATCGGAAAGTGGCACTGTGCCACTCGCCCGCAGCGTTCTTCGCCGATTAGTACCCGTCGCACTCGTTCCCAAGGACGGAAATGAAGGAACTGACCGGAGTTTCTCATGCCAGAACTCTCGATCGCGGACACAGCGTTGTGATTCTCGGTATCGGCTTTCCTGCCGGGCAACCGCCGCCGCGCGATCCGCCACAACCGAGTCGACCTGATCCGGCCTCACCGGACCAGCGGACAGATAGATCTCGGTGGTGCGGCGCATCAGAAGTGCAGCGGAGTAACCGTCGAGTGCGATGTGATGCGCACGGTAGTACCAGAACCAGCGATGAGGACCGACCTGCAACAGATTTGCGACGGTGAGGGCAGCACCCGGATCGAGAGTTGCTGTGCTCCACTCTCGATTCATCCACGCCATCGCTGCCTCGACGGGATCGTCGTATCGACGAAAATCCAGCCTGCCGCCGACCAGTGCCACATCAGGGTCGTCGTCCACGTCAGGCACTCCCTCCGTCACACGTAGACGAAGGCCCGCAACACCGAACTCACGGTGCGCGGCGACTGTCGCTGATTCCAGTCGAGACGCGTCCAGTTCACCGTTCAGATCAACGAACTGAGCTATGACAAACGGCGTCGTCGGATCGAGGGACTGAGCGAACCACAACGAGCGTTGTGCAGCTGTCAACGGCGTCATCGTCTCGCTCGGATCACGACGATCTCCTCGGTGACCTGATCGGGAGCGATGACACCGATCGACTCCAGGTATCGCCTGCGCGACAGCAAGACCGGACCGAAAGGAATCAAGGTCCTCGACACCACCGATGCCTCGAGTTCATGGTCGGCCAACCGTTCGACGGTGCGATCGATACCGCTGAGTGCTGACTGGATCAGCAGTATCGTGCCCTCCTTCCGCAGAACACCCGGTGCCTTCGCGCATATGCGATCGATCAACAAGCGTCCGTCGTTGCCTCCGTCCCAACTACGAGCACGGCCGGTGCGCGGCGCACGATCGCCCACAGAAGGAACATAGGGCGGGTTCGAGACGACGAGGTCGAATCGACGACCGTGAAACGGGGCCAGGAGATCTCCGTGACGGGCGTGGATTCTGTGACCGCGGAGTCGCCCGTTCATCCAGGTGCACACCGCGGCACGTCGTGAGATATCCACGGCGAAAACCGTTCCCGCCCCAGCTTTGGCCGCACACACACTCAGCGCACCACTACCGGAGCACAGATCGAGAACCTGAGAAGACGCATCCAACTTCTCGGCGCGTACTGCGTCGGAGATGAGGCGGGTATCGCTCTGAGGCGCATAGACACCGGGAAATCGAATCATCACACTGCGCTCCTGCCGTGGACTTGCTCGGTGGATGTCTACGACTGCTCCTGCCAGACTGCCTTCGCTCCGCTCTCACCGATTCGATAAACCTGGACCATCGAACCAACGGCCGCCACGATTGCCATTGCCGCTATCGCAACTGTCACGACTCGGAGCAGCGTCGAACTGTCGGACAGTGAAGTTCGTGCGCTTCGCCACTCGGTGAATCTATTGGTATGCAGAACCCACCATGTCGCCGCGAACACGAACACCGCGATGGACCAGATCAGAAGTTGATCACCGAGTTCGGCGTGAATCTCGATCAACTCGCTGTGAGGCGAATTGTGTTCGAGCCATTCACCTGCATCGGTCGTGATCGGTACGAGTATCAACGTGACGAGGGCGATGGCCGGTGGGAAGATCCCGAGCCTGCGCCGAGCACTCGGCCACAGAACGGAGCAGAGAACCAGAACCGCCGAGAGCGGAACCAACACGACAACGAAATGAACGAGGAGTGGGTGAGCGGGTAATCCGCCGATCGTAGTCAGGCCCATGTCGATCAACGTAGGCAGGATTTCTTGGAGAGTTCTGGGGACCCTGCTCGAACGTGCTCGGTGTCAACGAGCTACCGGCAGCACAATCTCGAAGGACGAGCCGACGTCCGGTGTCGATTCGACGAAGACTTTCCCTCGGTGCGCGTGCGCGATCTCGCGAACCAAGGACAATCCGATGCCATATCGCCGGCTACCGGCGGGTTGAGTCGGGCCATGTGAGAATCGGTCGAACAGAATCGGAACCGCTTCAGATTCGATTCCGATTCCCGTATCGCTCACGCGGATTCTGACGTGGTCGCGATCTCGCTCGACGCGGAGAAGGACGTGGCCTCCTGGACGCTCGTGAGCAAGCGCATTGTCAACGAGCGCGAGAACCGCTCGGCGCAAAGCCGATTCGATCCCCAAGACCACTGGCTCTCCAGTTCCGGCCTTGCTCACGTCGACAGAGACGCCAGATTTCTGAGCATGATCGGCCACACTGTCACGGACCTTCTCACACACTGCCGCCATGTCCACTCGATTCCGGGGTTGTCCGCTGTCGTCCATCGATGCGGCCATCAACAGGTCCTCGATGACTTCGCCGAGGGCCCGAGTGTCGTCCACCAACCCGTTGAGCTGCGAAACAAGCTCAGAAGACTCGAGCGAGTCTCCGCGTCGAGCCAAAAGTTGTGCACGAGTGTGTAGTACGGTCAACGGCGCACGTAGTTCGTGCGATGCATCGGCGACAAAACGACGTTGCAACTCGAGCGCCTGTGTCAGTGGCTGAATCGCACGTCGGGACAACAACACCACGACGCCCACAGATGCGGCAATTCCGGTAAGTTCGGCAAATCCGAGTGCAAGAAGTAATCGCTGCCTTCCTGATTCATAGGGCTCGAGTGCCGCGATCACGACAACGCGACCTTCCGCACCGTCGGAGACGAGGGCCCTGAAGTTGCTGTCACCATCGGTGAAATCCGAATACCCAGCGGGCGCATCCAACAGTACCGCGGTACCGGTGGGGGCATGCGCGCTCACGGTCTCCACCCCATCATAGGAACGAAAGGCCAGCGACATACCGGGCGGCGGATCGTCCGCATCGTCTGCTGTGGCTGCAACCTCAGTCAGTGCAGAACGAATCTGACGATCCTGTGCCCGCGTATACCCCACGTAGGACACCGCTCCGACGATCAGCAACACGGCACCGAGAGCAATGGCGGCTTGGACCGCAGCTGAACGTCCGGCTCGCCGTAGACGCACCTCGTCACCGAACCCGATCCCAGACGACTGCCTGTCCTTGTTTTTGCTGCGGACAATCATGATCCGAGCCGGTATCCGAGTCCGTGGACGGTGGCTACGACGTCCCTGCCCAGTTTCCGCCTGAGATAGTGGACATAAGTGTCAACGGTGCCTGGAGTATCGGCACTTCCGAAGACACGCCCCAGAAGCTGAGTCCGAGAAAAAACCTGCCCAGGCGATGCGCACAAAAACCCGAGCAGTTCGCTCTCGCGTTCGGACAACGAGGTCACCGATCCGGACTCGGTGTCGGTAGCCGTCCGGTTCACTCGATCGATTTCCCACCTTCCGACCACGATCGGCACTATGGACGTTCGGCGACGCAACAGCGCACGCATTCGAGCCAACAACTCGGGAATCTCGAAGGGTTTGACCAAGTAGTCCTCGGCACCGGCATCGAGTCCCTCCACTCGATCGGCAACGGAACCGCGAGCAGTGAGGATCAACGACGGTACTGAGCAATCCCTCGCCCGGAGGGTTCTGAGCAATTCCACACCGTCGATGACCGGCACTCCACGATCGAAAACGAAAGCATCGTAGCTGCGGGTCAACGCCAGATGCAGACCGACTTGTCCGTCGTGCGCCACGTCGACCTCGTGCCCTTCCTCCTCGAAGAGGTCCGCAAGCAGGCCCGCCAATTGCCGGTCGTCCTCGACAAGAAGAATTCGTGGTTTCGCGCCCATGCCTGCGAGCCTGCCACGTCCGTTCTGAGAACTCTCCAAGATTGCAGCGCGATCGTGGAACTCGGAACTCTCCGACGGCACGACCGATTCCCAGCAGCTTCACAGCAGACATGCAGCCCCGGACAAGCACCTCGGCCGATTGTTGAGTTCTCAATCGAACCTTCGAGAGCAGGCATCAGATGGATACACCGGAAGACGGATTTCGACGCACCCGAATCGTCACCGAGGCCCTCGTGGCATTCGGAGTCGTGGGCGTTGTCGGCGGAACAGTACTTGCCTATTCGGATACGCAGGCCACGGCGATCACAGCGACCACAGACGAAACCAAGCAATCGAGCAGTGCACCTGGCGGCAGTTCGACTCCGAACTCGCAATCGAAAACTACCTCAACCGCGGCGGCACCGAAGACCTCGAGCGGAAGTTCTACTCCCCACGCTCGATCGGCCGGATCGTGACCACCTCCCTGAGCGTCGCGAGTTCCATGTGGAGGGTGTGGGGCCTCGAAGCCACGGTCGTGGTGACAAAACCCGAGGCGATTCCATCTGCCAGGTCGATAATCGACGAGCGCCTTCTCGAAATAGAATTGGCATGCAGTCGATTTCGTGACGATTCAGAGATTCGAGCTCTCGAAAAGTCGACAGGCCTACCAGTCGAAGTGAGTAGCACGCTTGCCCGTCTGATCCAGACAGCACTCGATGGCGCCGAGTGCACGGACGGCGCCGTCGACCCGACCATCGGCGCAGCGCTCGTCGCGCTCGGATACGACCGCGATTTCGCGCAGATCGAAGGCAGGGACGTGCCGATCAAGACATCGTTCGTCTCTACTCCGCAGTGGACCTCGGTCAAACTCGACGGACAAAAGGTCACAGTTCCCCCGGGCGTCCAACTCGACCTCGGGGCAACGGCAAAGGCCCTCGCAGCAGACGAATGTGCGCACGCCGTCAGCATGTCACTCGACTGCGGTGTCCTGGTGTGCCTCGGCGGAGACATCGCTACCGCCGGACCGGCGCCGGACGGTGGGTGGATCGTTCTCGTCCAAGACGGCGACGACGCCCCGGCCGATACGGTCGCCATTCCAGGCGGGACAGCCATCGCTACATCCAGCACCAGGAAGCGTCGATGGTCGCAAAACGGTAGACACGTGCACCACATCGTCGATCCGCGGAGTGGCACCAGCGTTGATGCCGCATGGCAGACGGTCACCGTCGGCGCAGACAGTTGTGTGTCGGCAAACCTCGCGAGCACCGCATGCATCGTCCGAGGTTTCGAAGGTGCGCGGGACCTCATGAACACGGGCCTACCGGTGCGACTGGTGGACCGTGCAGGTGAGATCCGCCTACTGAACGGATGGCCGACGGAAGATGCGGTCGCCACCGGCAGACGGGAACCCTAGTCGTGGACGAAGCACTGTGGGCATTGGGTCGAGGGACAGGTATCACCGCTCTCGTGTTCATGACGATGTCGATGGTTCTCGGAATCGTCACACGGTCCGGGAGAGCTCTAGCGGGACTACCTCGATTCGGCGTGCAGAACGTGCACAGGGACGCCGCCTTGATCGGGGTGATCCTCGTAGTCGTACACATGCTGGCACTGTTGGCCGATCCGTACGCACAACTGAAACTCGTCGACTTCGTCTTCCCTTTCCTGGGTAACTATCGTGCCTTCTGGCTCGGACTGGGCACCCTTGCGTTCGATGTTCTGTTCGCGGTGTCCTTGACAGGACTACTGCGAAATCGCCTAGGAAACAGAACTTTTCGCGTTGTTCATTGGAGCGCGTACGCTCTGTGGCCGATCGCGTTCGCGCACGGACTGGGAAACGGAACGGACTCAGGACACACGTGGTTTCTCGCCATCGCCATCGGATCGGCCGTCGCGGTGACCGGAGCAGTTCTCTGGCGACTCCGGACAGACTTCGTCGAATTCTCGACCCTGCGCCTCATGGAAAGGACGTGACGTGACAACCGAATCCACCTATGCGGGCCTTCTCGCCGCATGCTCACCCGATCTAGCCGCCCACACGGCCCTCCACGGCCACAACCCACGCTCGTCGCCGGGTACCTTGAGCCGCCTACTCGCCGATGCCGGTCTCCACGGGAAAGGCGGGGCGGCATTTTCGACTGCGCGAAAACTCGATTCCGTAACTGGACGGCGTGTTGTGGTTATCGCAAACGGTAGCGAAGGCGAACCGCTCAGCGACAAGGATGCAGTTCTTCTCGAACGTGCGCCGCACCTCGTCCTCGACGGCTTACAACTCGTCGCGCACGAGTGCGGAAGCGAAGAAACATATCTGTACGCAGGATCGCAACTGCTTCAATTCGTACGGAATGCGTTGAAAGAAAGAAGGACTGCCGGGCTGACCGAGCCTTTGGTCACACTCGTGGCTTCACCGAAGACATTCATCAGCGGCGAGACATCCGCGATAGTCGGAACGATCGAAGGCCGAGCACCCATTCCTCGAGACCGCTCGGTACACAGCACCGTGGCCGGGCTGAACGGACGACCCACAGTGGTTCACAATGTAGAGACACTGGCGCACATCGCTCTCATCGCCCGATACGGACCCGAGTGGTTCCGCACGCGAGGGCTAGGCGACGCGTCGGGGACGACCTTGATCACCCTGTCAGGCGATGTGACCGTGAGTGGTGTCGTCGAGATCCCGATGGGAATTCCATTGGATCAGTTGGTGACCCAGTATGCGCGTACTGATACTCCGTCGATCAGAGCAGTCCTCGTCGGCGGGTTTCACGGAGGTTGGATCGATGCGCAAGACTTGCCAACTACCACCATGACAACAACGGCTTTGGTGACGGTCGGTGCTTCGCTCGGCGCCGGAGTCATTCACGTACTGGGTCACGCAAGGTGTGGTCTGAAGACTTCAGCCGACATCGTTGAGTATCTCGCCGATCAAAGCGCTCGGCAGTGTGGACCGTGCATCAACGGAATGCCCCGACTGGCACGCGCGTTATCCGAGATTGCCTATCGCTCAGGGTCGGTCCATACCCAGGAGTCGATCCGATATCTGGCAGATCTGGTCGAGGGGCGTGGAGCATGCAAACATCCGGACGGGACAGTGAGATTGGTAAGGAGCTCGCTTCACGTTTTCCAGCACGATCTCCGAATGCATGCCGCAGGAGCCTGCGAGGTCAACACACGGATGGGAGCGGCATCATGAGCACAAAATCGCCCAAAGTCCTACACATCGATTGGACTACATGTGAAGGTCGAGGACTGTGCACAGAACTGCTGCCGACCCTGCTGACGCGCGACGAATGGGGATATCCACTCCCACACGATCGCCGACGTGAGCCACACATTTCCGCCGAACTCGAAACGGATGCCCAACGCGCCGTCAAACTCTGTCCCAGAGCGTCATTGAGGGTTCTCTCGGGTCAGGATCGATGAAAATCTGTTTCCATGCACAGATCCCGACTTCGCAATCAGTCCATACTGTCGACATCGATCATCGACCGCCGAGCGGCAGCGCTCCCCCACCGACGGGGTAGGGAGGGAGCGTTCCCACAAGTGTCGGTGTCAATGTGGTCGCAGACGGATCGGAACGACCGAGAGTGAATTTCCGAACTTCGGCACCACTTCCGTCGCTGCCGCTGACGAGGAGATCCGCGCCGGTGGTCGTGCTCGTCGTGGCTACTCCGACACCCGTCCCTGGACCGGCGAACGGATCGAAGGATGCAACTTCCCGAAACACCACCTCCGTCGAATGATGATCTGGGCTCTCCAGGTACATCTCGGGCGCACCGTCGAGCCTCGATCCACTCGAGAAGACGCGGACGGATCCTTCGCCTCCGAGCATGCCTGCCACTATCGACTTTGCTCCGCCCTCGGCGCCGGCCACCCAACCGGTCGACAGAGACACCCCGTCGCGGTAGCCCTGATCGAAGGCCAAGAACTGTGATGTCGTCACCGGACCAACCGCATGACCTGCGTGTTCATCGGAATCGCCCTTGGTCGCCGCCGTCGGCTCGTACAGGTCGTAGCGGAACGTCTTGACCAAAGGCTCGTCGCCGGCACCCGGCGCGGTCACGATACTCGCCCGACCGGAGTGACTGTCAACCATCCCGGTTGCAAAAGTGACGCCGCTACTCGAACCCGGATACGGAGAGAAGGAGCCGAATTCTGCCGGCGCGGACTTCTTGTCCGCCGGAAGGTCGGTGGAGTAGATCTTGACCTGCGACTCCATTCCTGGGCCTGACGAAACGATGATGTTGTCCGCCAGAGCATTCCCGTCGATGTCGACGCCGCCTACGTTCACTCCACCACGAAAGGCCGAATCGAAAGGTGCAAATCTTGCCAACTCGTCGGTGAACGGCGCGCCTCCGACTGCGTTGTACGCCAAGACTTCCGGAGCCGAGCCTGCACCTGTTCCAGCCACCAGATCAAGCACCATGTCTCCGTTCACGTCGGCCATTGCAACGCTCGGTGTGCCTTCGAACGACGGGAAGGGAGTGACGGTGGAGATCAGCTTGTCGCCGTTGGCATCGAATATCTGAACTTTGGCGGGAACGCCGGCCGAACCGGGTACCGCCACTGCATAGGTCGACACCTCTGGAATCACGTTGACAGTCGCCATCAATCCGTTGTCCTCGTGATTGAGTCGGTGGCAGTGGATGACAAAGGTTCCGGTGTACTCGGTGAACTTTGTCCGCAACGTCACCGATGCTGGTTCCAGCGCATTCTCGTTCTCGTCCGTCACCGGCGCCGGCACGTTCACGTTGTCGATTCCCCACGGCTGAACGCCTGTCGTCGTCCCTGCGACGGGATCCACGACTTCCATCACTTGGAAGTCGTTGACGTGAATATGCATCGGATGTTCGTCGTTGTTGAGGTTCGTGATCTTCCATTCCTCAACGGAATTCAAACGCGGTTGAATCAGCGGAATGTTGGGGAACGTGTTGTCGGCGAACTCGTAGGTGAAGGCCTTCGGATCACTGTTGCTGGCCTTCTCGTTTCCGAATCCGCCCGAGACTGTGAGGTTGCGGGTCACGTCGGGCGACATCGCTGCGGTATCCACGAACGAGGTGTAGGTATTGAGCTTCTGTCCGAACTCGAAGGGAGTCGTCTTTCCTTGGCCCTCATCTGGTGTCGCGCGGATCAACTGCTGAGTCGGGAACGTGAAGAATCCGTCCGCGTAACTGATCACCGACGGGTCAACGGTGACGGTTCCGAGTTCGGCGGGCGGATTGTCGGTACCGTTGTTGGTATAGAGAATGCCCGGGTTTCTCACCGGTTTTGCACCTTCGAGCGGTGGCATTTCCAACACCAGATCACCAGCCACCGGCATCGTCACCGCGATTGCGTATCGCGAGGCCGGCGGAATCACCAGTCTGGTTCCGTCCCCGTCCACGGGTGGCCTGACCTCGTCGAACGGGTTTCCGTCCTGCCCCACGATTGCGAACTTCGGATGGGCGCCGGTTGCGGTTTCCGTCAACGTGACCGGCATGTAGGCAAAGTCGCTGATGTTGGCAAGCACCCAGATCTCCGTCTGCCCCGGCTTCAGTTTCAGCGACGGCTGGAACTGACCGTTCACGGTGTACTGCACGTCGCGTTGGTTGTCCGGCAGTGAGGGATCGGCCGGAACACTTGTCGATTCACCCACGAAGCTCTGCAGATTGCCTGGAACGAATTGATTCTGTCCACGATGGTTGGCAGGCGACAACGGTCCGGTGTACCAGTTGGTGAAATACTGCGCGCCCTCGGTAGTGTCCGAGAAATTCACCGGAGCAAGGCTCGGACGGTACGTCCCGTCTGCTAATTCCGTGCCGGTGGGCGGCGTCAAGGTACTGACGAATTGGGGCCAGTTCGCGTCGTTAAGCTGTCGGCCCTTTCCTTTGCGGTCGAACACGAAGTTGTACTGCAGTGCCATATCGCGGATCGGGACGTCGTTAGCCGTCACGACAGGCAAATTGCCGTCCGGCCGGCCGATTTCCAGTAGCCCGGCCAGGCCCATGTACGTCTGCTGGGCGGTGAGGGTGTGCCGGTGACTGTGGTACCAGTAGAGACCGTTCGGCATCGTCCCCGGAATCGCGTAGTCGTACACATTTCCCTGGCCGGCGGGGATGTTGAGCAACACGTTGTCCGCATTGCCGTCCGGACTCACGTGAACTCCGTGCGTGTGTAGATTCAAAGGAGCCGACGTCAGCGCCGGCGGATAGGTCGGCACATCTCCGCCCGCCGGTGTGAATGCCGGATCGTAAAAGTCCTCGATCGTGAGATCCTGCAAATCGTTGTCGTAATGAATGATCAATCGCTCTCCCGGATTGACGCGGAGAGTCGGCGCCGGATAGACGTCACTCGCCGAGGTCGACCCGTCCGACGCCGTACCGCGGATGACTTCGTACCCGAAGAGCAGAAAATTCGACACCGGCGCCGACACGGTATCGAGCGGAATCACGCCCTGATGAGCGGACAACCGCACCTCGAGTACACCATCTCGACTGCTCAGTTTCACCGGCTCCCGATAGTCGACGGCGGTTCCACTCGGGCCGTAATTGGCGCCCATCTCGGACGCCGATTCACCGGAGGTACACGCGGCCAACGCCACCGTCATGGACACCACTACTGCTGCGGCTAACGCCTTTCCTCGCAGTGCGATCACTGGTTTCCCCGTTCCATGGTGGCGTGAGATACGTCCGATCAGCGCACATCAGCCTATCGAGAAAACATCGGCTGAACAGTATATTCCCGACAAATTGCCCACCTGGGGCCCGCTTGGGCGCTGCACCTTGCAAGCAGTCTCAGCAAACCGATCAGAAATCGAGAAGCACAGCCACGGGACCCGCAATTACGTTGAAACACATGAACACACCACAGAAGTCCACTGCCCACCACAAGTCGTCAATCCACACATCAGCAGGGAGCGCCCAGATGACCACCGCGCAATCCGTGATCCTCGACGTTCCCGACCTCGCCGCAGCCGAGGCCTTCTACAACGCTCTCGGCGTCGGAGATCGAATCCAGCTACGCGAATCGAACGAACCGACAACCGGGTTCCGTGGGTACACCCTTTCGCTCGTTGTCGCCCAACCGAACATCGTCGACGCTTTTGTCGGCGCGGCACTCGCAGCCGGTGCCACCGCGTTGAAGCCAGTGAAGAAATCCCTCTGGGGATACGGCGGAGTTGTTCAGGCTCCGGACGGTTCGATCTGGAAGATCGCCACGTCGTCGAAGAAGAACACCGGACCCACCACCCGCACAATCGACAGCTTCGTGCTGCTGCTCGGCGCCGAAGACGTCAAGGCCAGCAAGCAGTTCTACCTCGACCACGGACTCGAGGTGTCGAAGAGCTTCGGCCGCAAGTACGTCGAATTCACCAGTACAGCAGGCAATGTCACATTGGCACTGTATGGTCGGCGCGCCTTGGCGAAGGATGCCGGGCTCGCTCCGGAAGGCACCGGATCGCACCGGATCACCATCACCGGCGCTTCCGAACGCTTCGCGGATCCCGACGGTTTCGCCTGGGAATCCGCCGCTTGACATCGGGCACGGATCATCGGGAAGGTGATCGAAACCCGACTTCGGAGTTGGGCGCGTCATGCGCCGGATAAGCATGCACCAGGGCAGTGGCGAGCTTGGGCACCGCGTGGGTGAGCGAATGCTCGGCGCTATGCGCTATCGCATGAGCTTCGGCAAGAGTTGCCCGGGGATCGATGTCGAGTTCTGCATCGGCATGTAATCGGTGCCCGATCCACCGCATCTTCAAATCACGTACCCCGAGAACCCCGGGCTCGCGCTGTAGCGCATGTTCGGCATCGTCCAACAACTCCGGTTCGACACCGTCCATCAGACGCCGGAAGACGTCTCGTGCCGCGGTCCGCAGCACGGCCACGATCGCCACTGTGATGACAAGGCCGATGATCGGATCTGCCAACGGGAATCCCAGAGCGACTCCCCCAGCTCCCAGAAGGACTGCGAGTGAGGTGAATCCATCTGTCCGAGCATGCAGTCCATCAGCCACCAATGCAGCTGAGCCGATCTGCCTTCCGACTCGAATCCGATACAACGCCACCAATTCGTTGCCGATGAAACCGATCACACCTGCCACCGCTACCCAACCGAGGTGCTCGATCTGGACCGGGTTGATCAATCGCCTCACCGCTTCGACACCGGCGATCACTGCCGACAGTGCGATCATGGCGAGCACGAACAATCCGGCCAAATCCTCCGCACGCCCGAAACCATAGGTATAGCGCCTGGTTGCAGCGCGCCGACCGAGGGCAAAGGCAATCCAGAGTGGGACTGCCGTGAGTGCGTCGGAGAAGTTGTGAATGGTGTCCGCCAGCAGGGCCACCGAATCCGAAATCGCGACGATTGCAACCTGAGCAACTGCGGTGATGCCGAGCGCGACAAGACTGATCTTGACCGCCCGGATGCCGATCTCGCTCGATTCCAGCGCATCGTCGACGCTGTCCGCGGCGTCATGACTGTGCGGGGCGAACACTTCGCGAACCGCCGATCGAAATCCCTTCGTTCCATGTCCGTGTCCGTGACCGTGACCGTGACCATGACCATGGGATGTTCTGGGCTCGTGCGTCATGACGCACCTTCTTCTTGATCGGTCCGCTCGACCTTCGCGGAGCGCTCCGGGTGAATCTCTCGAAGCTCACCCTCACTACGGTGATGGCCCGGTAGTCCAGGTCCGGCATGCTCGGCATTGAAGACCGCATCCGTAACCAGTTGGCGCACATGGTCGTTCTCGAGACGGTAGAACACCGTCGTACCGTCGCGGCGCGTTCGTACCAACCTCGCCATGCGCAGCTTTGCCAGGTGCTGCGACACCGAAGGCGCCGGCTTGCCGACACGCTCTGCCAGTTCGTTCACCGAGCACTCTCGGTCGACCAATGCCCACAACACCTGCACACGGGTTGCGTCGGCAAGCATGCGGAACACCTCCACAACGAGGTCGACTTGATCATCGGGAAGTTTTCGGCGACAAACACCACTATCTGCGTTCATACGTAGATAGTAGATCATCAGATGCGTCGAAGATGATCTCTCCTCGATTCACCAGTTGTGCAAAGCTTGGCGGCAGAGCACTTCTCCACTCGCAGACAGGGAAACAACCGAGATGAGTCCTGACGACTGGAACGCCGGCATCATTGCAGAATTCCGCGCGAACGAGGGCAAAGTTGGCGGACCTTTCGAAGGTGCCCCCATGGTGTTGGTCCATCACACGGGACGCAAGTCCGGACGCAAGTTCGTGAGCCCGATGATGTATCTGGCAGACGAGCAGGATCCGAACACCGTTTACGTCTTCGCATCGAAGGCCGGCGCCCCGACCAACCCCGACTGGTACTACAACCTTGTTGCCGCCGACCAGGCCGAGGTCGAGGTCGGTACCGAAACGTATCCAGTCTCCGTCAGCCAAGTAACCGGCGAGAAGCGCGACCGAATCTACGACGAACAGGCCAGCCGATACCCCGGATTTGCCGAATACGCGGAGAAGACAGCCGGGATCCGCACCATCCCGGTTGTGGCACTGACTCGCGCGTAAATCCTGCGATGTGCAGCCCTGCCGTTTCCATCACGAAACAGCAGGGGTCGTTCGAAACGGAATCACGACACTGACGACGCTTTGACCTCAGCCTTCGCATGCCGTCCGAGCAGCACGTATCCAACCCAGGATCCGACAACCACCGTCGCCGCGAGCGCTTGCACAAGGCCTTCGATACTCACCGGATAGAACACACCGGTGATGTAGTGCGAGATGAATCCGGTGGACGGCAATTCCGCGATTCCGGCCATCCGGCGGGCCCAATTCTCGAGATTGGTCAGCGGGCAGTCATATCCAACCGCTATCGAGCCGGCTCCCCAGACAACCGCAACAAGATGGAATGCAATGCTACGACGCCACTTCCACGCCACGAATCCACCAAGCACCACATAGAGAACAAACCCGAAGTGAACGAACACCGTCACTACTTCGATGAGCCGATACACCATCGTCGTCTCCGCTCGTGGCGCGGAAGTCCCGCAACAATCAGACTATTCCGATGTTAGTCCCCGTAGCGGCGATCTACCCGGTGTATGCAGCCGTCGTGCGGACAGCGGCGGCGTGGGCGGCATCCGGGTCGTCGCCCGATGCGATTGCGGCAGCGGCTCATGATTCACTGCTTCCCGCGACGAATGCCTTGGCCTCGTCACTCGCCGACCATTCGGGTGTCTCGAGCGGCGTCGCAATCCCATGTCCCACCAGACGCCGACGGCGCCAGGACCGTACTCCGCCCACCGTGTGTTCGTGGAGCATCACACACCAGAACTTCGCCACCGGCGTTGCCGTCGAGTTGGTAGCGCCCGCCGATCCGAGCCTCCCCCGACACCGGCGTGAACCACAGCGCGATGCGGTCGAGCTGGGTGACCGCCGCCCAGACCGTGCCGATGGGCGCCGCGAGCGTCCGCGACATGCGGAGCGTGCGTGTTTCCCCTCGTCACCGCCGAACGGGCCCAGTTCTCACGCCACCAACTGCGACGAATCAATTGCTTTGTCGACCGTTAGGTTCCTCGGTTCGAGCGAAACTTCAGCTAAGTCGCTGCTGGAGATGTACTGATACTTCTTCTCCAGCGGCGCTCTTGCCGATCGCCTTGCAGAGGGCCACGCGCAGCGGAAGCCAGTGAGGTCCGTCGCCGGAGGGCATCAGCGTCGCCTCGAAGGGATGCTCACCATCGAGGGTCCCGACCACCCTGACAGCGCGTCTGGTTCCCAGAAGTTCCGCCGAGCCGGGCACGGTCAAGTACGTTGCGAACGCCCCGCCTTTCTCGATGGGTGAGGTGAACGAGCAATCGAGCGGTTCTGGAGTCTTGTCAGCGGCCATGTCGCGTCACTGCTGAGCGGCGAGCAGGACGTCGGTGTCGAAACACGTGTGAGTGCCGGTGTGGCATGCTGCGCCCTCCTGATCGACGATCAGCAAGACGGAATCGCCGTCACAGTCGAGGCGCACCTCGTGTACGTACTGGGTGTGCCCGGAGGTCTCTCCCTTGACCCAGTACTGCTGCCGCGAGCGCGAATAGTACGTCCCCTTACGGGTTTCCAGTGTTCGCGCGAGCGCTTCGTCGTCCATCCACGCGACCATCAGCACATCACCGGTCGACTTCTCCTGCGCAACCGCGCTGAACAGTCCGGCGTCGTTTCGCTTCAGCTTCGCCGCGATTGCGGGATCAAGGCTCATATGACGTTTATACCTTCCACCTGTGACTTCCGTGGAATTCCCCTGCGTGCCCGCCCTAGAATGGAAGTTCCTTCGCCGTCACCGTGGAAGAAGATCCGACATGAACCATCAGCATCATCACGGTCCGCACCCGGAGTACTCATGCCATCTCACGAACCCGAGTACCGATCACGTCCGAACACGCCACATCGTTCTCGGCATCGGCACAGGGTCTACCAGCAAGAATGTGCTCAGCTACGCATTGACGCTTGCCGCCAAGGAGGATTCAGCCCTCCACGTCGTTCACTGCATCACGTCCGAGGACCTGCCTGTCGAAACCGACTCACCACAATTCGAAACACGCCTGCACGACGAGATGGTGGCGCAACGCGAGCAGACAACCTCGACACTCGCCTCGCACACCGACACCTGGACATACGACTGCACCTACGGAGATCCAGCCGGTGTCATCCTCGCGACCGCGGACAAATACGACGCCTTCACCATCGTGATCGGCTCACCGCGAAAAGGCGCTGCCTCCGCGGTGAGCCAACTGATTCACAGTTCGGTCTCTTCCCGACTGAACCGGCAGAACCGCTATCCCGTGATATCGGTTCCCGCCGGCGTCAGATCAGCCAGATAGCCGAACACCGGCACATGCCCGCCTAGACGATCGAATAGTCGTCGAGCGGAAAGCGTTTCGCTTCGGTGAAAGCGTTGCGTGTCGATGTGGGCCGCAGGATCGCAGCCTCACCGTGCTGATTGAAGTAATAGCTTCGCGCAGTCTGGCAACTGCCGCCGTAAAAGACGGAGTCCGCCAGGTTCTCGGTCATCCGGTCGAGGAACTCGGCGTTGGCAGTTTCGGTGACCTCGAATGTTTCCGCGCCGCGCCGTTTCACCTCGCCGAACAGTCGATCCATGTGCTGCATCTGGGATTCGATCGTCGTGAAGTAGGACAATCCGCTGTACGAGTACGGACTGGCGAGCGTGAGGAAATTGGGGAAGTAGGGAACCGCGACCCCTTCGTAGGCCTGGAATCGGTTGTCACGCCACCACTTACCGAGGTTTCGGCCCTCGCGACCGATAACCTCGATGGCCGGAAAATTCACATCCCAGAGGTTGAAGCCCGTTGCCAGCACCAAGGTGTCGATCTCGGTCTTGCGGCCGTCAGCGGTGACGATTCCGTCGGCAGCAATATGGTCGATCGACGTCGTTTCAAGATGCACATTGTCTTTGGTGAACGTACGGAAGTAGCTGTTGGAGAAAGTGGGCCGTTTGCACCCGAAGTCGTAGTCCGGTGTGAGTTGCTTGCGCAGGGTCGCATCTCGTACCTGGGACCGCAGAAACGCGCGTGATGCGGCCGACGCACCCTTGTTCAACAGTTTGACCTGCTTGTAGTGCAGAACTGCACTGACCATGATCATTTCGAGAATCGACGAACTGACGGCGCGGGCGATTCGCTGCGTGAGCGGAATGCGCGAGAACAGCTTCTGCACTGCGTTGGGGATGGGGACGTCGATCTTGGGAACCACCCAGATCGGCGTGCGCTGGTAGACGGTCAACTCTGCGGCCTGACGCGCCACCTCGGGGATCAACTGCACAGCGGTAGCACCGGTTCCGATGATTGCGGTCTTGGTGCCGGACAGATCGTAGGAATCGTCCCAGGCAGTGGTGTGAATGATCTTGCCGGCGAACTCGTCGATACCGGGGATGTCCGGCCGATGCGGTTGCGACAGGAAACCCGTCGCAGTCAGGAGGTACTTGCCAGTGATGTCCGGCGCCCCCTCGACGGATACGACCCAGTGCGAGGAATCCTCGTCCCAGCGGGCTCCGTCGACCACGGCACCGAACGTCATGTGCTTACGCAGGTCGTATTTGTCTGCGACGTGATCGGCGTACTTCTTGAGTTCGGCGCCCGGCGCAAAGAGCCTGGACCAGTTCGGATTGGGCTCGAACGAATACGAGTACGTGACCGACGCGATGTCGACAGCCAACCCGGGATAGCGGTTGACGTGCCACGTTCCGCCCAAATCGTCCTCGCGCTCGAGGATCGCCAGCTTGTTCAGGCCCAGCCGCTTGAGTTGAATGGCCGCACCCATTCCGCCGAAGCCCGCCCCCACCACTACTGCGTCGTACTGCACTGCCATCGGAGAATCCCTCTCATGAACTACGCACTCATGAACTGCACATCAGAAAATGACATGCCATTCCGTTATGGAGAACGGTATCATTCCTGACGTGACGAAGGCCATGACCAGAGCGGAACGAAAAAAGGCGGAATTACGCCGCGAGATCATCGACGCATCATTCGAGTGCTTCGCCGAGCGCGGCTATCACGCAACCGGAATTGCCGACATCGCAACAACTCTCGGAATCGGCCACGGGACCTTCTACCGGTACTTCGAGAACAAGCGCGACATCATCGACCACGTCATCGACGACCTGATTGCCAAGATCATCAGCGCACTGGCCACCGAGAATTCACCTGACGCAGCAAGCACTCTGGACGAGTACCGCGCTCAAGTGGGACGGATCGCCGAAGCGCTCCCCCGCATCTTCTTCGACGACCCACGCATCCCGCGGGTTCTGCTTTTCGAGACGACGGGCGTCGATGCCGATCTCACCGGCCGGATGCTCGATCTACTCGATCAGTCGGCATCGTTGACCGCGGCGTACCTGCATCACGGAGTCGAATGCGGCTATCTGCGCGCCGACCTCGACGTCGACAACACTGCACAGGCCGTCAACGGCATGATGCTGGCAAGTGCGATTCAAGGATTGCGAGCCGATTCGTCCGCCGACTGCACGGCACTGAACCAAGCCATCAGCCGCCTCATGTTCGACGGAATCCGCGCCGAGAACGCCTAGCGAACAACAATTCCCTCGGCACGCATCGCATCCTTGACCTGCGGGATGCTCAGATCGCCGAAGTGGAAGACACTTGCTGCGAGAACTGCGTCCGCGCCCGCTTCGACCGCCGGGGCGAAGTGCTCGACCAGGCCGGCGCCGCCACTGGCGATCACCGGTACATGGACCGCCGCCCGGACAGCGCGGATCATCAGCAGGTCGAAGCCGGCCTTGGTGCCGTCGGCATCCATCGAGTTCAGCAGGATCTCCCCCACTCCCAACTCCGCACCACGCTCGGCCCACTCCACCGCGTCGATCCCGGTGCCGCGTTTGCCTCCGTGCGTGGTGACCTCCCAGCCAGACGGTGTATCCGGCTGACCCTGGGGAACGGTGCGGGCATCGACCGAGAGGACGATGCACTGCGAGCCGAAACGCTCACTCAGTTCCTTGAGCAGCTCCGGGCGCGCGATCGCCGCGGTATTGACGCTGACTTTGTCGGCACCGGCACGCAGCAGACGATCGACGTCCGCGACCGTGCGCACTCCACCGCCGACGGTGAGGGGAATGAAAACCTGCTCGGCAGTACGGCTTACGACGTCGAGCATCGTGCCGCGATCCGACGTGGATGCGGTCACGTCCAGGAAGGTCAGTTCGTCGGCACCCTGAGCGTCGTACGCTGCCGCGAGTTCCACAGGATCTCCGGCGTCGCGAAGATTCTCGAAATTGACACCCTTGACCACTCGTCCGGCGTCGACGTCGAGGCACGGAATCACACGAACTGCGAGGGTCATGACTGTGGTCCTCCTGAGGACGAAGCGCGCGGATCACCGAGCGCGTTGAGGATATCGAGAATCTCACCGTGGATGCCCGGGGCGGCGGCGAGCACCGACTCCGATTCTACGGTCCACGGATTGCCGGACAGATCGGTGACCACCCCACCCGCACCGCGAACGAGCGCGACCCCGGCCGCGTTGTCCCACGCGTTACGGCCGTAGACGATCGCACCGCCCAAGATGCCCGCCGCTGTGAAGGCCAGATCGACTCCGGTGGAGCCGTGTATCCGGATCCGCGAGGACACCTTGCTGATCTCGGCGAGCAGGTCGAGTCGGAAGCTACCGGGAATCCGGCCACGACTGTTGACGTTGAGTGCGCCCAAGCCGACGATCGACGACGCCAGATCGGTTGGCTCCAGCGGCGGTACGGCGATTCCGTTGACCAACAACGGACCGCCTGCGCGAGTGGCGTACGTGTGACCGATCAACGGAAGCCAGGTCAATCCGAGCACTGGGACACCGTCATCGAGAAGCGCCAACAGCGTTCCGGCAGTAGGTAATCCGGCCGAGTAGTTGAAAGTGCCGTCGACGGGGTCGAGTACCCAGACAAGTCCCGAACCGACGTCGGGGCCACCGAATTCCTCGCCGTGCACCTCGATGCCGGTCTGCTCGAACAACTCCGCGCTCAACCGCTTCTCCAGCGCGAGATCGACCTCGGTGGCAAAATCGCCCCAACCCTTGCGGACCGCGCTCGGGGCACCGACACCGGAGACGAACTGATCGTGGACGCCGTCGAGAAGCCGACCCGCAATCGCGAGAAGTTCGTCGAGGTCACGCGTCGGAGTCATCTGGAAAATCTATCCGGAAACTGCTGCCAGTGCTTCGGGGAGTGTGAAGCGACCGGCATAGAGCGCCTTGCCAACGATCGCACCCTCGACACCCTGATCTACCAGGCTGGAAATAGCAAGGAGATCCTCGATGGTCGACACACCGCCGGAGGCGACGACGTGCGCGTCGGTGACCGCGCATACCTGGCTGAGAAGTTCGAGATTAGGCCCGGTGAGCGTGCCGTCCTTGGAGACGTCGGTGACGACGTAACGGGTGCAGCCGTCACGGTCCAAACGCGCGAGGGTCTCCCACAGATCCCCGCCGTCGGTGACCCAGCCGCGACCACGGGTGCGGTACTGGCCGTCGACGAGACGAACGTCGAGGCCGACGGCGATCTTGTCGCCGTACTTGGCCAAGGCACGTGCACACCACTCGGGATCTTCGATTGCGGCGGTGCCGAGATTCACGCGAGCACAGCCGGTGGCCAGCGCAGCTTCCAGGGAAGCGTCGTCGCGGATTCCTCCGGAGAGTTCCACCTTGACCGTCAGGTCGCCGATGACGCCGGCCAGCAGTTCGCTGTTCGATCCACGCCCGAAAGCAGCGTCGAGGTCGACGAGATGTACCCATTCGGCACCGTCGTTCTGCCACGCAAGAGCGGCGTCGCGGGGCGACCCGTAACCGGTCTCACTTCCCGCCTCTCCTTGCACGAGGCGAACAGCTTCACCGTTGACGACATCTACAGCAGGCAAAAGGACCAGGCTCACGTGCGGTAACCCTAGTGGGTCAGGACCTCGAACCGTCCTCCGGGTCACCGAACGCTTTTCGGGTCATCCGCTTGGATACGACGCCCATTGCCGCAATCGCAGCGACGACCCCCACGAGACCGATCACGAGGCCGACACCCGGCGAGGGTTTGAGCACAACGATGACGACCGTGGCGACCGCCAGCGCAGCCACCGCGGCGCCGAGCGAGAACAACGCCAGACGAGCGAGGGAGAAATTTTCGCCGCGGTTCGATCCGGGTCCCCCGGTCACAAACTCTGCACCCAATTGCTCAGCAACTCGGCGCCTGCATCGCCGGACTTCTCGGGGTGGAACTGCGTCGCGGACAACGCACCGTTCTCGACGGCAGCGAGAAACTTTCCGCCGTGATCGGCCCACGTCAGCTTCGGGGGCGCAATGTGCTCGGACGGCGCGAGTTCCCAACTCTGCACACCGTAGGAGTGGACGAAGTAGAAGCGGGTATCGGCGTCGATACCCTTGAACAGGGTGCTGGACTCCGGAGCCTCCACGGTGTTCCAGCCCATGTGCGGCAGGACCTCTGCTTGCAGCCTCTCGACGGTGCCGGGCCATTCGCCGCAGCCCTCCGCCTCGACACCGAATTCGACCCCCCGGTCGAACAGAATCTGCATGCCGACGCAGATGCCCAGCACCGGTCGGCCACCGGCCAGGCGTCTGCCGATGATTCGCTCACCCTGGACTGCACGCAGACCTTCCATGCAGGCCGCGAACGCGCCGACCCCGGGCACCACCAGACCGTCCGCAGCCAGTGCCACGTTCATATCGTTGGTCACCTCCACCTGTGCCCCGGTGCGCGCTAAGGCGCGAGTAGCCGAATGCAGGTTGCCGGAGCCGTAATCGAGTACAGCAATCGTGGAAGCGCTCATGCCCCAACTCTATCGGGCAACCCTGGCGCCGATCACTTTGCCGCCTGCGGCCAGTGCCGGGAGGAGAGCAACAACTACCGCGGAGACCGCGAACACCCACGCATAGCCGGCTGCAGTAGCCACGAATCCCAACGCCAGCGCTCCGATTCCGGTGCCGGCGTCATAGCCGATGTTCCAGATCGCGCTCGCGGATCCGAGTTGTCTCGGGCCGGCAGCCTGAAACGCCATGACCAATGATTCGTTCTGCACCGCACCGAAGCCGAGCCCGAAAAGGACCGCCGCGCAGAACAAGACCGGTGTCGAACCGCCGTCCACGTTGATCGCGAACAGCACCAATCCGATGGTCGACGACACCAATGCCGGTGCGAGTGTCCGCCCACTGCCGAGGCGGTCAGCGATCAGCCCCGCCGAGTACCGGCCGACCAACATGGACCCACTTGCCGTCGCCAACACCACGCCCGCGACGGCCGCGCGCTCCGAGATAGCGATCGGCAGCAGAGACGACAGCCCGCCGAACGACGCGGACACGCAAGCCAAAGCGAGCACCGGAACCAAGACTGCGAACACACTCAACCGAACGGATTCCCCGGTGGGCTGAGCGAAGATCTTCGGCAACCGGGCAATGGCCACCAGTGCGAGTGCCGGGATAAGCGCACCGAGAACGAACACCGGTGTCGCCGACCACCGCTCCATGAGCGCAAGCCCCAGCGGCAGCCCAGCCATTTGCGACGCTGCGATCGCGATCCCCTGAGCGCCAGTGGCACGGCCGAGAATTCGTTTGGGCGCCAACTCCGCCACCAGTGCACTACCGGCCACCGTCAGCAGGCCGAAACCGATTCCTCGCACCGCGGAAACCGCCAGGGCAGGGCCGGCGTCGGCCGAGATCAACAGCACCAACGACGGTGGACCGAGGAGCAGACATCCGACCGCCAGCACGCGCCGATAGCCCTGCGTCCGCAACAACCGAGGCACGAGCAGTTGCGTCACGACCGTGGCCGCCATGAAGACACCGGTCACCGATCCGGCAAGCGCATCCGATCCGCCGGATTGCGCAACCATCAACGGCACCACCGGCAACAGCAACGACCAGCCGCCGAAAGCCGCTGCCGCCATGATCAGGACACCGACCATGCCCGGAGTACGAAGCAACCCCGGCCCCGCCTCTTTCCCCGTCACAGACGCAGTAACTCTTCGCGTCACAGACGCAGTATTTTTTCGCGTCACAGACGCAGTGCGCCCGCTACCGCCGCCAGAACCGCCATCGCGAGGAGGATTCCCGACGCCAGCTTGTTGACCTTGAACATCGAGTAGGCGCCGCCCACAGCAATTCCCGCACCGATGAACAGCAGATAGGTGAAAAGGACGCTCACAGTGTGCCCTTCGTCGACGGCACGCCGCTCACGCGCGGATCCGGCTCGACCGCCTCACGCAGAGCGCGCGCAACGGCCTTGTACTCAGCCTCGGTGATGTGGTGCTGATCGCGACCGTACAGAACCCGAACGTGCAGTGCGATACGCGCATTCAAGGCGATCGACTCGAACACGTGGCGATTGATCACCGCGTGATACGGCACGCCCGGGTACCCGCCGATGACGGAGTGCACCATGTAGTCGGGCTCGCCGGTATGCACGCAGTACGGGCGACCGGAGACGTCGACCGACGCGTGCGCCAGCGTTTCGTCCATCGGGATGAAGGCGTCACCGAAACGACGGATGCCCTTCTTGTCGCCGAGAGCCTGGCCGAGCGCCTGGCCGAAAACGATCGCGGTGTCCTCGACGGTGTGGTGAGCGTCGATCTCGACGTCACCCTTCGCCTTGACGTCGAGATCGAAGCTGGCATGGGTACCCAACGCGTTGAGCATGTGGTCGAAGAACGGAACGCCGGTGGAGACGTCGACGATGCCGGTCCCGTCCAGATTCAGTTCGACGGCGATGCTTGATTCCCGAGTTGTACGTTCGATCCGCGCGATGCGATCGCTCATGCCGTCTCTCCTGAATTCGTGTCGACCAGTTGGGTGCCTGCGATCTCGTCACTGGCCTTGATGAACGCGTCGTTTTCGGCCTCGAGCCCCACGGTGGCCCGCAGATACCCGGGGATGCCGATGTCGCGGATGAGAACCCCGCGGTCGAGGTATTCCTTCCACGCCTGCGCACTGTCGGTGAACTGACCGAACAAGATGAAGTTCGCGTCGCTGGGAATCACTCGGAAACCGGTGTCCGCCAGCGCCTTCGACACCCGATCACGCTCGGCCGACAGGGCATGGACGCTGCCGAGGGTCTCGTCGGCGTGACGCAGGGCCGCGCGCGCCGCCGCCTGCGTGACCACCGACAGGTGATACGGCAAGCGCACCAACAACAGTGCGTCGATGAACGCGGGCGCGGCGGCGAGATAGCCGAGTCTGCCACCGGCAAACGCGAAAGCCTTGCTCATGGTGCGGGTGACAACAAGCTTGGCCGGGAACTCGTCGATCAGCGTCATCGCGCTCGGCGCAGCAGAGAACTCCGCGTACGCCTCGTCGACGATCACGATGCCCGGCGCCACGTCGAGGATGCGTCGCAGTTCCGCGATGCCGACGCTGTGTCCGGTCGGGTTGTTGGGACTGGTCACGAACACGACATCAGGCCGACGTTCCGCGATCACGGTGACGGCAGCATCCACGTCGAGTGCGAAGTCGTCCCGACGGAAGACCTCGACCCACTCGGTATCGGTCCCGTCGGCGATGATCGGGTGCATCGAGTACGAGGGCACAAAACCCATCGCGCTACGTCCCGGACCTGCGAACGCCTGCAACAACTGCTGCAGAATCTCGTTCGATCCGTTTGCCGCCCAGAGGTTGTCGACGGTGACCGGCACTCCTGTCTGCTTCGACAGGTACGCAGCGAGATCCGTCCGCAGAGCCACGGCATCGCGGTCGGGGTATCGGTGCAGTTCCTTTGCGGCCTCGCGCACGGACTCGGCGACGTCGTCGATGAGCGCCTGCGTCGGCGGATGCGGGTTCTCGTTGGTGTTGAGTTGAACCGGAACCGTCAACTGCGGTGCGCCGTACGCCGACTTGCCACGCAGGTTCTCGCGAATCGGAAGTGCGTCGACCGAAATCGATCCTCCAGGAGCACTACTCATCGCAGAGCTACTCATCGCAGAGCTACTCATCGCAAAGCCTCGAATCGCAGGCGCACAGCTTCACCGTGCGCGGGCAGGTCTTCGGCATTGGCAAGCGTGATGACGTGTCCGGCAACATCTTTCAGAGCCGACTCGGAGTAGTCGATCACGTGGATCCCACGCAGGAAGGTCTGCACGCTCAGACCGGAGGAGTGACGTGCACACCCGGCCGTCGGCAGAACGTGGTTGGAGCCGGCACAGTAGTCGCCGAGGCTGACCGGCGCCCATGGGCCGACGAACACGGCACCAGCGCTGGTGACCTGAGCTGCGACACCGGTTGCGTCCTCGGTCTGAATCTCGAGGTGCTCGGCCGCATAAGCGTTGACGACGCGCAGACCAGCGGAAACATCGGAGACCAGTACGGTGCCCGACTGGCTGCCGGTCAGCGCCGTGGCGACGCGCTCACGGTGCTTGGTGATCTCGAGCTGCGCAGCCAGGGCCTTGTCGACCGCGTCGGCCAATTCGACGCTTGTCGTGACGAGGACGCTGGCAGCCATGACATCGTGCTCGGCCTGACTGATGAGGTCGGCGGCAACGTGAACCGGATCAGCCGTGTGGTCGGCGAGGATCGCGATTTCGGTCGGTCCGGCCTCGGCGTCGATGCCGACCAATCCACGGCACAGACGCTTGGCGGCGGTGACGTAGATGTTGCCGGGGCCGGTGATGAGGTCGACCGGGACAAGCTCGGTTCCATCGGTGTCGGTTCCGCCGTAGGTAAGGAGGGCGACGCCCTGTCCGCCGCCGACAGCCCACACTTCGTCGACACCGAGCATGGCTGCCGCGGCAAGGATCGTGGGGTGCGGCAACCCACCGAAATCAGCTTGAGGGGGCGAGGCGACTACGAGCGATCCGACGCCGGCAGTCTGAGCCGGCACGACGTTCATGACAACGCTCGACGGGTACACGGCATTACCGCCGGGGACGTACAGCCCGACGCGCTCGACGGGAACCCAACGCTCGGTGACCGTGCCACCCGGGACCACCTCGGTGACAGTGTCCTTGCGACGCTGATCGGCGTGCACCTTGCGGGTGCGCTCGATCGCAACCTCGAGGGCTTCCTTGACGGCCGGGTCGAGTTCACGAAGTGCGCGCTCGAGCTCCGCAGCCGGAACCCGGACCGAAGACGGACGAACGCCGTCGAACTTCTCGCCGAACTCGAGCGCGGCTTCGGCCCCACGATCACGAACGGCTTCGACCATCGGGCGAACCTGATGCAGTACCGCGTCCACATCCACTCCACCTCGGGGAAGCGCGGCGCGAAGTTCGGCCGTGGATGGGGTACGACCACTCAGGTCGGTGCGGGCAAGCATGAGAGTTCCTCTCGTACGCAAACGGGGTGCCTGTGAAAGCGGCAGCAAACCGGTCCGGCATTGCAGGCCTGAACAACGCGCCTGAAATACAGAACTGATGTCAATTATCCAGGATAGGCGCACCCCATTTTTCACCGGTCCACCTGCGACGCTCACTGCAGGTCCGGCGCCCGCCGCCCGGCAAGTTCGATCAGCTCGTCCCTTCGAGGTGTTGCCACCGAGATTTCACGGCCGTCATGCAGACGAAAGCGGACCCCGTGGCCGGGAGACGCGAGGATTACCCGCATACCGGGGCCGTTCATCCGAAAACCGATCCCGGAGCCCATCCCGATATGGACTGCAGTTGCCGACACAACTTCGTCCCACCGAAATACCTGACGCAACCCCGGAGACAGCGCGATCATCACCCGTTCGGAGTCTGTGGTGATGATCACGCGCACCTTCCACATGTACGCAGCCAAACCGAAGCAGAAGGTCGCCGACAACCCCACCCCGAGGAACGACACCGGGAACACGACCATCCCATTACTCCCGCTTTTATAACAAATACGTCACGCACAGATAGGGTCCAAAGTCGTGACAGACAGTGACGTGGCCACGACCGCACCTCCGGCCTTGCCGACCCCCGAGCGATCCAGCGGACCGAACCGAGCACGGATCGTTGCGATTGTCGCATCGATCCTCGGCATAGTTTTGTGCGGATCGGTGCCGTTCCTGCCGATCGAACAGGACACGGCCGCCGTCAACTGGCCGCAGGCCGGGTCGACGACAAGCGTCGAGGCGCCATTGGTCTCGTACACACCGTTGCGCATGGAGGCATCGATTCCGTGCGCGTCGATCAGTGAGTTGGCCGCCACCGGCGGAACGCTCGTCTCGACTGCTCCCCCGGGTGCCGCCGATGCGCGCCGCTACGGATTTGTTGCCACTGTCTCCCCCGAATCCTCCGACGCTCCCGCCCGGGTGGACGTTGTCCTGCGCGATCGAGTGTTGCTCTCGACACCCGTCGCTGATCTGCCGACTGGATGCGCACTCACGCTCGCCGCCGAGCCGACCCGAACCACCTTCAGTGCCACCGGTTCCGAACCGCGCGTCATCGAGGGCGACAGCCGGCCACAGGTAGTCGGCGTCTTCAGCGACCTCGATTCGGCGGCAGCCGGTTTGAACGTCTCGATCGAGGCGGACTCTCGCTTCACGTCGAGCCCGTCGGTGATCAAGACTCTCGCCATGATTCTCGGGGCACTCACGGCTGTCGTGTCCCTCTTCGCGCTGCATCGCCTCGACAACCGCGACGGCCGGGGCACACGCAAATTTCTGCCCGCCCGATGGTGGAAGTTCACCGTCCTCGACGGCGTCGTCGTCGGAACGCTGGTGCTGTGGCACTTCATCGGCGCTACCACCACCGACGACGGCTACCAGTTCACGATGGCAAGAGCCTCCGAGCAATCGGGCTACATGTCCAACTACTTCCGGTGGTTCGCGGTCCCCGAAACCCCGTTCGGAACGCCGTATTACAACATCCTCGGACTCCTGGCCCACGTCAGCACCGCAAGCCCCTGGGTCCGTCTGCCTGCTCTGTTGGCAGGCATCATCACCTGGCTCGTCATCAGCCGGGAGGTTGCGCCTCGGCTGGGCGCCGCCATTCGCGGAAATCGACTCGCCCTCTGGACCGGCGCGCTTGTCTTCCTCGCATTCTGGCTTCCGTTCAACAACGGACTGCGCCCCGAACCGATCGTTGCTCTCGGCGTCCTGCTGACCTGGTGCTCGATCGAACGCGCCGTCGCGACGAGACGACTTCTGCCGGTCGCAGTCGCGATCCTGATCGCCGGATTCACCTTGACTGCCGGCCCTTCCGGCCTCATCTGCTTTGCCGCACTCATCGCCGGAATACGCCCGATCATGCGCATCATCATCGAACGTGCGCGCACCACCGGTTACGTCGCGGCTGTCGGGCCACTGCTAGCTGCCGGATTGTCGATTCTCATCCCCGCGTTCGGCGATCAGAGTCTGGCCGCCGTCATCGAGATGCAACGCGTCCACTCGATCTCACCGAATCAGCCATGGTTCGACGAGTACCTCCGCTATCAATACCTCTTCAACATCTCCGTCGACGGTTCCCTGACTCGCAGATTCGGTGTGTTCGTCATGGTTCTGTGCCTTGGCGTCTGCACCGCGATGATGCTGCGCAAGGGCGGCCGGATTCCCGGTTTGGCCGCCGGCCCGTCACGCCGCGTCGTGGGGCTGACGATCGGCGCACTGCCACTGCTGATGTTCTCGCCGACCAAGTGGACGCACCACTTCGGAATCTTTGCCGGACTCACCGCCGTTCTGGCAATGATGACGGCCGTCGCCGTGGGAACGAAACTCCTGCGCTCGCCGCGCAATCGGGCCCTCTTCGCGGCGGCCGTCCTGTTCCTCCTCGCGGTGGCATTCACCGGCAGCAACAGCTACTACTACGTGTCCAGCTACAGCGTTCCATGGTGGGACAAGCCTGTGTCCATCAGCGGACTCGGCGCGAGCACCGTCCTCCTCGGGCTGACAGTGCTGATGCTCGGCGTCGCCGCGTGGTACTTCTTCCGTGAGCCGTACACCGCGGGGAAGGAACCGTCCGCGAAGCACGCTCGACTGCTTGCCATCTCGCCACTGACGGTTGCCGCAGGTGCCATGGTCCTCTTCGAGGTGCTGTCCATGGCCAAGGGCGCGGTCACCCAGTACCCGGCCTATTCGGTGGGCCGTGCAAACGTCGACGCCGTTCTCGGCCAACATTGCGGTCTCGCCAACGACGTTCTGCTCGAGACCGATCCGAACGCCTCGATGCTGACGCCCCTCTCGGGCAGCGTCGCCACAGGACTGTCCGCCGGTGGGGCTACGGGATTCGATCCGAATGGCGTCGCCTCCGACCTTCGAGCAGACAAGGAAGCCACGGCTACCGGCGGCGCGAACACCGTCGACACCTCCGAGGACACCGCTGGCAACTCGGCCGGAACCGGCGGTGGCGCCGGACAGACCGGAGTCAACGGCAGTTCGGTCGCGTTGCCGTTCGGTCTCGACCCGGCGACAACACCGGTCATGGGCAGTTACGGTCAACCGTCCCCCGGCACTCTGACCAGCGACTGGTACCAACTCCCCGACGTGGGTGAGAACGCAACCCGTGGCGACATCATCTCGATTGCGACGGCTGGTCGTGTCCGATCCGTCGACAAGGACGGAATCGTCACTTACGGCCAGAACGTCGAGGTCGAGTACGGCACAGCGCGCGGCGTCGACGACGCGGAAGCAGACGATGTGGAAACACTCGGAAAGATCACACCCCTCGACATCGGGCCGGCACCGTCCTGGCGGAACCTGCGTGTGCCGCTGGATCAGATTCCCGTCGAAGCCAACAGCATTCGACTTGTCGTCAGCGACTACGACAGCAAGGCCGACCAATGGGTGGCCGTTACCCCGCCACGCGTTCCGAAGACCCAGAAGCTCAACGACGTCGTCGGCTCGCAGGCGCCCGTCATGCTGGATTGGGCTGTCGGCCTGGCATTCCCGTGCCAACGCCCCTTCGATCACAGGGTCGGAATCGCCGAGGTCCCCGAGTACCGGATCCTTCCCGACCATTCCGGCGCGCTCGTGACCAGCGCCTGGCAGGACCACTACGGCGGCGGACCGTTGGGGTGGATCGATCTGCTGCTCAGCGCTCAGACCATTCCGTCGTACCTCGACAACGACTGGGCTCGCGACTGGGGTTCGATCGAGAAGTACACACCGATCGATCCGGGCGCAGTGCCCGCCCAGGTCGACGAAACACGAGTACAGCGTTCCGGAACGTGGACCCCTGGTCCGATGACCATGGTGTTCTGAGTGGAAGGTTCTGAGCGGGAAGGTTCTGAGTGACGAGGTCCAGTCGTGGGCGGATCGGACGAAACGCCTGCGACTGGACACTTGTATGACTTAGTCTCCCAGGCATGGGAGCCCTGTCACGGTCTATCGCGCCTGCGCTGATGGCACTGACGTGCCTGGTCGGGGCGCTTGCCCTTCCCACGCACGCATCGGCTGAGGTACCGGACCATTTCCTCTGGGGCGTTGCCACCTCCGGATTCCAATCGGAAGGATCGTCACCGGACAGCAACTGGTCGCGATACTCCGACTCCGGACGAACCCACGACAAAATCGGTGACTCGGTCGACTTCCGCCATCGCTACGCCGAGGACATCGATCGGGCGGCCGATCTGGGATCGAAGGTTTTCCGATTCGGCGTCGAGTGGGCGCGAGTTCAGCCCACCCCAGGAAACTGGAACGAGACCGAATTCGCGTACTACGACGACGTGGTGGCGCACATCCGCGCGCGGGGCATGACTCCGATGATCACGCTCGATCACTGGGTGTATCCGGGATGGGTTGTCGATCAAGGCGGATGGGCAAATCCGAAGACGGAAGCCGATTGGCTGGTCAACGCAGAGAAGGTAGTCGAGCGGTACTCCGGAATCGGGGCGCTGTGGATCACGATCAACGAGCCGACTGTGTATGTTCAGCGCGAATTGACCTTTGGCGGAATCGCACTCACCCAGGCACCGTCGATGTTCGACTCATTGGTCCGAGTCCACCGGGCGATCTACGACCGCATCCATGTTCTCGATCCCGGTGCCCGTGTGAGCAGTAATTTCTCCTTCATTCCCGGTGTGTCCGAGGCCATCGATTCGGTGTTCACGGATCGAGTGCGCGACAAGCTCGACTTTCTCGGGATCGACTACTACTACGGTGTGGCCCTCGACAATCCGACTGCCGCGTACGCCGCACTCGACGAGTTCTACAACGTCACACCACAACCCGAAGGCCTGTACGACGCATTGATGCGTTACTCGGGCAAGTATCCCGAACTCCCCCTCTACATCGTCGAGAACGGCATGCCCACCGACAACGGAGCGCCGCGCGCCGACGGATACACACGCTCGAATCACCTACGAGATCACATCTATTGGATGGAACGCGCCCGAGAAGACGGCGCCGACGTGATCGGCTACAACTACTGGTCCATCACCGACAACTACGAATGGGGTTCGTACCGGCCTCGATTCGGCCTCTACAGCGTAGATGTTCTCGGTGATCCCACCGCGACCCGTATCCCGACCGACGGAGTCGACACCTACCGCCGGATCATTCGCGACAACGGCGTCGGCGCCGACTACGTGCCCGTCATGGCCCCGGCTTTCTGCTCGCTCGTCGACCCTCCACGCAGCTGCACGGCTACTCGATGACAGCCGTTTTCCGAATTTCCACCACTCCTCGTCGTTAGGATGCCCCATGCGAACACTGCAAAAGATCGCCGGAACTGCTGCTGCCACTGCTGCCCTGATCCTGGCTGCGGGAGGCGCTGCGACGGCAGCCCCCAACCCCGCCGATTCACCCCGTGAGGCGCAGGCACGTGCCTACATCGACGCCCTCGTCTCCCATGACGTCTCCGATGTTCATTTCGCCCCGGACGCCACGCGCGTCGAAGCCGGAATCAAGACCGGGTTCTCCGGACCGCAGATGACCGCCGACCTCGAAAACGGCATCCAATACCGCGTCATCCAGGGCATACGCGACCTCGAGATGTCGGAAGCCGGGGACCTCGTCTCGACCACCTACCTGCTGGACGCGGGAATCGGTGGCACTCGCCTCATGACCGTAGAGATTCGTGAAACCTTCGAAGTCCGTGACGGACTCATCCACGACGTCGTCGCCGACATCATCCCAGTGTCGGTGTCGTAAGGCGCGCCCGATGGCTACTGGGCGGTGCACCCGAGACCCGGGTGCACATCGCCGCGAAGGCAGCGGGCGTCGAGTATCCGAGTTCAGACGCAACGGACGTCACACTGGCACCGGCGGAGAGTTTCGGAAGCGCATGAAGAATGCAGGCACGCTGCATCCACGACGACGCGCTCATCCCAGTTTCCGATATCAGCAAGCGGTGCAGCGTTCGTTCGCTGATGTGGAGTCGCCCGGCCCACCGCGCGGGCGAGTCGTGAATCGACGGGCCTGCGAGATACCGCGTGCACAACGCCCGCAATCCCGGGTGCCGAGGCAGCGGAAGTTCCACAGGTAGAGGTGCAAGATCGCGAAGTTCGTGGAGGATCAATTGAACTACTGCGGCCTCACGTCCGTGGGCAGAGAAGTCGTCCTCCACCTTCAGCTCGACATCCAGGTCGACCGCAGCGACAAGTAGCTCACGTAGGAGCGGCGAGACCGCGACGACCCGGCACCTGACCGGAAACCAGGGAACTGCGGACGGTTCGATGTAGAGGCTTCGTGTGCTGACGCCGTCCATCGTCACCGCATGAGCGACACCGGCGGGAATCATGACCGCATTGGACGGCAGAACCGTCCACTCACCGTCTTCGGTTTCGACGTTCATCGCACCGTTCACAGCGAAGAGGAACTGGGCTCGTCGATGATCGTGTGCTGCCAGGGCGTGACCGGGTGGGTAGTCGGTTCCGATGGCGAGAACACTGCGAGGTGAGTGATCGACGTCCTTGATCGGAATGTTGCGCACCGGAAAGAATTTACCGAGTCGGTGTCCGATTGACAATGGAATCTGGCGAACCTTCGAATGTGAGCCAGGAGGGAAATCGCTACCGTTCATCACGTGCTTCACTACGCCCTCATCCTGCTCGCTTTCGGCGCTTTGACCGGAGTCACCACTGTTCTGTTCGGATTCGGTGGCGGGTTCGTCACCGTCCCAGTCGTTTACGCCGCTTCCGCACTTCGGCCAGACGCCGCCGATCCGATGCACGTCGCCGTCGCGTCCTCGGTTGCAGTGATGGTGGTCAATTCACTCAGTGCCACAGTGGCATTCAGGAAATCAGGACGACTTCGGACGGAGTACATCCGACCTCTGATCGGACCCGTCGCGGTCGGAGCAGCGCTCGGAGCGGTCGCGGCAGGCCACGTCGACGACGGCATCGTCCGGATCCTGTTTGTCCTCTACCTCGTCGTGACGATCCTCGACAGCCTTCTGCGACAAGGGTTTCTGACTCCACCTGAACCTCGCGAACATCTTGACCGTCACGGCGTCCGCGCTATCGGGATAGGCATCGGTGCCGTCGCAAGTTTCCTCGGAGTCGGCGGGAGCGTCATGACGGTGCCGATGATGCGACGCGGCGGAGTTCCGATGGCCGATGCCGCCGCGAGCGCCAACCCGTTGAGCCTGCCTGTCGCCGTCGTCGCGACTGCGGTGTACGCGGCGGCATCCGGACACATCTCTGCTTCGGATCTGTCGGCGGGCAGAGTCGGCGCTGTCGACCTTCTGGCCGTCTGCGCGCTTCTCGCCGGCTCTCTGCCTGCGATTGTGCTGAGCCGGCGACTAGTCGGTGCTATTCCAGACCGCGTCCATGCCGGCGCCTACATCGCTCTACTCTGCGTCGTCACGGCAGTGATGATCGCGGCCTAGCGAACGGCGTACCGCAGGTAGATCACGCCGCCGTCGAAGGTTTTCTCCTCGAGCAGTTGCAGATCAAGCCGCTCTTCCGGGAGAGCGCGTAATCCGCCACCGATATTGACCGGACACAGAAACAGTCTCACTTCATCGACCAAACCCGCCGCGAAAGCACTAACCGCAACCGTCGGTCCACCGATCGAGATATCTTGTACCGCTCCGCTCTTGATCGAGCTGACGAAGTCTGCATCGAAGCGCGGGACGATCCTGGTGCGCGCAGTCGACACCTCGTTCAGCGTTGTGGAGTACACGATCTTGTCGATTCCACGCCAGATCCGAGCGAACTCGACGGTCGCCGCCTCGATTCCGGCAAACTCGTCCGGAACCGAAGGTCCTCCTGGCACTGAATAGCCAGACACCGACGTGCCTCCGGGGTCCTCGTGTGGCGTCGTTTCGTGTGCCATCGTTTCCCAGGGAATCATCGTCTCGTACATCCGGCGCCCGAGCAGGTACGTGCCGACTCCCCTCTCGAGCTCGTTGACAAACGAATGGACCTGCGCGCCGGGAACAGCCCAGTCGAAGTTCCCGTCGCTGTCCGCTATGTACCCGTCGATCGAGCAGATCGCCGAGTAGATCAGCCTCACCATCGGTCCACGTGCAGCACGTTGTCGACGGGTTCGCGCGCGGCAGGTTTGAACGTCTCGCCGGTGAAGTACGCCGTCGGGATCAGAGCCGCCTGATGGAATCCGGCCGGAATGCCCAGCAGCTCGGCAACTTCCGCCTCACGCTGCAGGTGCAATGTTGTCCATGCCGTACCGAGCCCACGTGCCCGTGCGGCAAGCGCGTAACTCCACGCAGCCGGGAGTAGAGAACCCCACAGACCGGCTTGGTTCCCCTCCGGCAGCGTCTTGCCCGCCTTGATGCACGGAATGAGAAGGACCGGCACCTCACCCATGTGCTCACCGAGCCACGCGACGCTGGTGCCCACGCGCTGTTGGATCGGCGCGCGATCAGGATCGTCGGCGAAGAGTTTTGCCGCCGAACCGTGAGAAGCAAGGTACTCGTCGGTGACTTCCTTGTAGATCTGCCCGACTGCTGCTCGCAGTGCCGGATCGGTCACCACCATCCACTGCCACCCCTGGCGATTCGAACCGGAGGGCGCTTGCAGGGCGATCTGGAGGCACTCCTTCACCAGATCCAACGGCACGGGACGGGTCAGATCCAGACGCTTTCGAACCGTGCGTGTCGTGGTCAGTAATTCGTCGGGTGTCAGGTCGAGTACGGGGTACGGCGTCATCTCCCGATCATTGCACTGCAGCGAGCAGTGAGCAGGACAGTCCGTCTACACTTTTCTGATCCCGTGCGTGCTGGTTGTCGGGAGTATTCCCCGATCAAAGGACATTCGACATGAGTTGGCACGTCTGGTTGGCCTTCTTCGGAGCAAGTTGGGTGATCAGCCTGTCACCGGGGGCCGGCGCCATTGCGTCGATGTCGTCGGGGCTTGCCTACGGCCTGCGGCGCGGTTACTGGAACATTTTCGGGCTGCAATTGGGATTGTTGCTGCAGATCGGAATTGTCGCGGCCGGGGTCGGTGCAATTCTCGCCAGTTCGACCGTGGCCTTTTCCTTGATCAAGTGGTTCGGTGTCGTATACCTCGTCTACCTGGGAGTCAGGCAGTGGCGGTCAGCGCCCACCGAAGTGGAGACCGACGAAGCCACCGCGAGCAGTTCCGGCCCGATGATGATGCTTCGCGGATTTCTCGTGAACGCGAGCAACCCGAAGGCTGTCGTTTTCATGCTCGCAGTGCTCCCACAGTTCCTGGACCCGGCGGCACCGCTGCTGCCGCAGTATCTGATCATCGCCGCCACGATGTGCGCAGTCGACGTGATCGTGATGACCGGATACACCGGCCTCGCCGCACGGGTGCTTACCTTGATGCGCTCCCCCAAACAGCAGCGAACCACCAATCGAGTGTTCGCCGGCCTGTTCTTCGGAGCCGCCGGCTTCCTCTCGAGCATCGGGCGTGCAGCGGCTTGATCGGTCACACGGCTTGATCGGTCACACGGCTTGATCGATCACAGGCCCGCAATCAAGTTGACGACGGACGCCACGATCACCGAACCGAACAGGTACGACAGCAATGCGTGGCCGAGCGCCATCGCGCGCATGTCCGACGACTTCAAGTTGGTGTCGGAAATCGCGAAGCTCATCCCGACCGTGTACGCCACGTAGGCGAAATCGCTGTACCTCGGCGGTTCTTCCTGATTGAAGTCGATTCCTCCGTCGGGGCCCGAGTAGTACAGCCGCGCGTATCCGAGGGCGAAGAGCGTGTGAACCGCCAACCACGAGATCACGACGCTGCCGACTGCGACGGACGCGGCCACGACTTGGTAGTGATGTCCGTCGGGTGCGGCCAAGAGCAGGAACGCGATACCGACCAAGCTCGCGACGGCGGCGCCGAGAATCAGCAGGTGTGCGACGTTGCGAGCCGGTTCTTCCCGCGTTGCGTGGCTCGCGGTAAGCGTCGCATCGAAGGGCCAGACCAGAATCCACGTCCACACCGTGAACACCATCGCCGCGACATCCCAGCCGATCAGGAAAGCGAACCGGGGGTAGCCGACCAACGCCGTGACGACGCCTGCAGCGACACCGAGCACCAAACCTGTCGACACTCTCAACGCGGGCCCGGCACCCAGCTCACCCCGCGGAGCCGGGTTGATCGGGAGGTCGTGCGATCGATCGTTCACGCGCTCAGTCAACCACCGTTCGAAGTGACACGGTGATTACGTGACACGGCGATTACGCGACACGGTGGTTACGTGACACAGAAACTCAGGCGTTGCACGCACCGACTATCGGCTTGCCGTTGAATCTGTCCAGCACGTACTGCAATCCGACGCCGAAATCCGCCACCGCCGGTGCGAGGTGATTGTTGCCGCTCCCCGGATTCACCGCAGGCAGGGTGTCGGTGAACAACGTCGCCTCGGCCCCACGCGCACACCAGTCCTGAACCAGGCGCTGGGTTTGCTCGTACGGGATGAAATCGTCGTTGAGCGCTCCGTTGACCAGGATCGGCGAGGCCGGGGTTCGACGCCCGATGCGTTGTTCCTCGATCACCTGCTGGATCTCCGGTACCGATTCCACCACGTCCGCAAGGGGTCGTCCGTCCGTGCTCCACGACGCCGTCGACTGCTTCCCGTACTTGGTTCGGGAATCGATGAGGCATTGCCCGGCGACGTCTGCGAGCACGGACCGGCCGTAGTCGTTGAGTCGAGATTCGATCGGTTCTCGGGCGGCGGGATAACGGTCGAGGACACCGTTGATCGTGTAGCCGATCGCGGCCATCAGGCCGGTTCCGTCGATATGACGCAGAACGCTTGCCAGGTCTGCCGGGGGCGCGCTGGCGTAACTCCCGACCAGATTCACCTCAGGCGCGTATTCGGGTGCCAGTTCGGTTGCAGCGGCAGTGGCGCCGCCGCCCTGCGAGTGGCCCCACAGCGCGATCGGATCGTCCTCTCCTGCCTGTGCCAGGGCTCGGGCAGCGCGTGCACCGTCCAACATCGCATGGGCTTCCTCGGCGCGATTGACGTAGGTATGGACGCCTGGTGTTCCGAGTCCGATGTAGTCGGTGACAAACACGCGAACGCCCTGGGCTAGGAAAGCGAAAGCAAAAGCTGACTCGTAGTTGACACCGACACTGTCCACACCGGCGCCGTAGTTCGACGGATTCCCGGGTTCCGCCAGGCGGAGCTGACCGGCAGTGGGAAACATCCTCGACGGCGCGCACTGATCACCTTGGCCCTGCGTGCCCGGACCGATCACCACCGTCGGGCGCGGACCCGCCCCTGACCACGGGGCAGCCGGCTCCAGGAACGAGCCCGACACGGCAACCTTGGATCCGTGGGTGTCGGTACTCGCGTACAGGATCCGAGTCCCGACACCAGGCACTGCGCCGACAGCGCCGGCAATCGGAAGGGGTTCCGTCCGGATCACCGATCCCGGATCACCGACGTCGCCTGGGCTCGCGTCGTAAAAATCGCTCACCGGTTCGGCGTTCGATATCGGCGTGAACAGCAGCGAAGTCGGCAACAGTGCCGAGATCGCCACGGCCGAAATCTTCACTGCCGCGAGGACAACCTTCCGGGTGCTCATGGAAATCCAACGTATAGGCCTCAGTCGATGCGCGGACCGGTTTCGATCTGCGGGACTTCAATCGGTCGGTACCAACTGTTACGCGAGCGGGCCATACCGCTGACCCCCCGATCCCCTGGTTTCACGGCCAGAACCTGATGAATCGTAAGCCTGTGTGGCTCCTCGAAACCCAGCGCACTGGCGGCAAGGTACAGCAACCAGGTACGCACCCGAGGAGCACCGACCTGTAGGACTGCCGCGGCCCAGTTCTCGCAAAGGTTCTGCACCCACGCGCGCAGCGTCAGTGCGTAATGCTCACGCAACGCTTCGCTGTCACGTGTCTCGAAACCTGAAAGTTCCAGCGCATCAATGGTTTTACTCAGCGGGAGTATCTCGCCGTCCGGGAAGATGTAGCTGTCGATGAAACTGGGTCCGTCTTCGGCCTTGTCCGACAACGACTTCACCGCTGCGATGGCGTGATTGAGCAGACGCCCCTGCGGCACGAGAAGGCCGTAGAGTTTTGCCGTGTACACCGGCAAATTGACCAGGCCCACATGCTCTGACATCCCGATACTCGAAATCGCGTCGTACGGGCCGTCATCGACGTCGCGGTAGTCCTGCACCCGAATCTCGATGCGATCGGTCAAACCTGCATCGGCAATTCGTCCCTTGGCGTACTCGACTTGCTCGTTACTCAGCGAGACTCCGACGACGTCGACGCCGTAGTTCTGAGCGGCGTATAATGCCATCGATCCCCAACCACAGCCGACGTCGAGCAGTCGCATGCCCGGCTTCAGATCGAGCTTGCGGCAAATCAGGTCCAGCTTCGCGAACTGAGCGGCTTCGAGGGATTCGACCCCCTCCGGCCAGTATCCGCACGAATAGACCATGCTCGGCCCGAGAAACAGTTCGTAGAAGCGATTCCCGACGTCGTAGTGATGGGAGACAGTCGCCGAATCGCGTGATTTGCTGTGCCGTTTGCCTCGCTTACGACGCATCTCGATCGACGGGGGTGATGGCGGTAGACCTACCGCCCCCAAGCCTGCGAAAGTACCGGCGGCGCGCACGATCGAGCGCAACGGCAACGCCGACAATCGATTCTCGCCAAGCCGCGTGACCAGGTCCGGGACGTCGAGGAGCGCAAAGATATCGCCGTCGACGTCAAGATCCCCGGACACGTACGCCCTCGCCAACCCCAATTCGTTGGGAGAGTAAAGGACTCGCCCCAATCCACGCCGATTCCGGAAATGCACCTGTGCGGCGGCGTCCGGCGGGCCTGCCTCGGAACCGTCCCAACAACGCACTCGAATCGGAAGCGGAACCCCGATTACGTCCTCGAAAACTGTCAGAATCTTGGTCGCGGCACCAGTCACAAATCAACCCTCCGACAACAGATGGTTAGCCGATGACAGAAAACTTACGCTCGATGCACGAATCTTTCGCGCCATTTGTCCGAGTTTTGGATAGTGTTCATCACGGTTTCGGTATTCACCGCTGAGTTCAGGGCTCCACCAGTCCGGCGAGGAATTCCACCAGCAGTCTCTTCGTGACCTCACGTGGCAGCGATTCCACTGCCGCCAGGACGGCCGCCATGTCCAAGGGAGAATCAGAAGAGCCCCGAGGATCCAGCCCCGCCGACGTCAACGCTGCCGCGACGGCATCACTGGGCAACGCAAGAACATCGGCGACGGTGACATCGCCACGTTCAAATGCTCCGGCCAACTCTGCCAGGGCCGGCGGCGCCTCGGCTGCCGCCAAGCCACGAACGTCGTCGGCACCGAGGACGAGTGCGCTGGTCAACTCGCCGAGCACCGACTCGGTCACCGGGGTGACGGTGAGGTGGGTTGTTCGAGGCAACGTCGTCCCGTCGGATTGCGTCGACGCCGGCTGCCCTTGAAGGACGAAACCCCGGGCACCGACAGCGCTCACCCAGCGATGCGGATCCACTCGCCGTTCGAGCGGCACGGAATCGTCGGTAGCGACCGCGAACAGTGGTCCCACCGGCGAGCCCACGACGCGAAGCCCGTCGACGCTCTGGACCGTGTCGATGAGCGCACGGGTCGCCCGCTGCGCCCGGGACACCAGTTCGGCATACCCGGGTTGACCGAGGACTTGCGAAATCGCCCATGCCCCGGCCAGGGCAGCAACGGATTTGGAACCGAGAAGAGTGGGATTGACCACCGGATAGCCCGGCCAGTCCGTGAGTCCGAAATACTGCTTGCGATGCAAGTCACGCCCTCGGTGCAGCAAAACCGAGACGCCTTTCGGTGAGTATCCGTACTTGTGGAAGTCGACCGACATGCTGGTGACACCGGCCACCCGGAAATCCCAGGGCGGCAGATCACCCCACCACGGCAACGCAAGTCCGCCGATGCAGGCATCAACATGCAATGGAATCGACCGTGCACAAGCAACTTCCGCGACTTCGGCAATCGGATCGAGGGCCGCGAACGGGTAATTGGGCGCAGAGACGACGATCAATACCGTGTCGTCCCGCAACGCTGCCGCAATACCTTGTGCGTCAACGCGCCCCGACGTGGGATCCACCGGCACCAGGATCAGTTCCAGTCCGAGCAAGTGCGCCGCCTTGTGGAAAGCGGCATGCGCGGTGGTCGGAAGAACCAGCGAGCCCTCCCCCGGCGGGAGGCCACGGAAGTCGCGAGCGGCCTTGACGGCCAACACACAACTTTCCGTTCCGCCGCTGGTGACATTGCCGACTACCGCCCCTCCTGCTTCTGCGTCTGTATCCACGGCCGTGTCCGAAGTTCCATGGAGGAACTCGCGCGCGAACGCCACCAGCTCACGCTCCATTACCGCAGTGGAGGGAAACACCGTCGGGTCGAGACCGTTGACGGGCTGAACCAATCGAGCCGCGTCGGCTGCCAACTCGTCGAGGACTGCGAGACCGCTGTCGTACACGTACGACAGAACCCGGCCGCCGTGCGTCGGAGCATCCTGCTCACGAAGCGAACGCAGCCGGCCCAAGATGTCAGCGGCGCGGCTCTCGAGGTTCGCGCTCTCGAGGATTTTGCCCTGAAATGCCTCGACCTGACTGGAACTCATCGTTCACCTGCGTTCTCGTGAGTGGATTCTTGCTCGGTGTGGTAATTCCGCAATACGACCAGACTTATCGCAACCAGGATTGCCGGCACGATCGAGAACCCCAGGGCGATGCCGGTGAGCGCCGATTCCGGTTGTACGACAGTCTCCCCCGCAGTTTTCGAGACAAAACCGGTTACTGCGAGAACACCCAAGAACACGGCAGGCCCGAGGGCCAAACCCGCGGTTTCCGAGGCGGTCCAGATACCACTGAGCGAGCCTCCGCGCTGGCGACCACCGATTCGCGCGTCGTCCTCGATGACGTCCGGGAGCATCGCCAGCGGGAACACCTGCATACCGGCATAGGCAACGCCGGCAAGGGCGACGGCGCCGTAGATCCACGGGCCGGCGTCGAGCGCCGCGAGCGTCAACAACGCCGTCGCCACGACAAACAGAACCGAAGCCACGACGTAACCGCGAAGCTTTCCGTACCGATGGGAGAACCGATACCACAGCGGCATCACGACGAGGGCCGGCCCGACGAGTGCGACGAACAGCCCGGTGAGTGCACCTTCGTTGCCCATCACATACGTCGCCAGGTATTGCGCACCCGCCAACATCACCGCAGTCGCAAGAGCTTGGAGCACGAATACGCTGACCAGCAATCGGAACGCGCGTGTGCGTCGTATCGCGTCGAATCCGTCCCGATACTGCGAGAGCAACGAGCCTGTCGGGGCATCCGCGTGAGTCACCGTGTGGCGCGCCGCTCCGCGAACTGCCCAGATCATTGCGCCGCACATCAGCGCCGACACTCCGATCGCCATGACGAGATAGCCGCGCGCCCCGCCCCCGGCGGCATCGCGGAGCTCGGGGCCGCCGGCGCCGATGACCAGAATTGTCAGGGCCAACACAGCAATTCGAACCGATACCAAGCGAGTGCGCTCGTGATAATCGCCGGTCAACTCGGTCGGCAACGCGATGTACGGAACCTGAAAGAGACTGTAGGCACTGGCCGCGAGCAGGAAGAAGACGAGCACCCACAACGCCCCGACTCCAGGGCCGGCAGACACGGGAGCCGAGAACGTGAGAATGAAGAGCAAGGGCAGAGCCAGAGCACCTGCGAGCATGAGTGGCACTCGCGTACCAGTTCGATGAGAGCCTCGATCGCTGATCGACCCGATCAGCGGGTCGATCAGGACATCGGCGATTTTCGGAACGATGACCACAAGCGACGCGAGCGCCGCGGTAACCCCGAGCGTGTCGGTCAGGTAGTACGCCAGTACCAAACCTGGCAGAACACCGAATCCGCCCGTGCCGACACTTCCCGCTGCGTATCCGGCCACCACACCACGCGAAAGCCTGTCAGGCGATCTACCTTCACGAAGACGTACCGGTTTGTCTGTAGTCACCGTCCACACACTAATGTCACAACTCCGTACCGCGAGGGCAAAAGAATCTCGATGACCAGAAGTCGCTCACTCGGACGGGCCGGGCATGCCAGACTGTGACTCGATTCGCACACGAACGAAAGTCTGGGCACGATGGTTGATCCACTGAGAGAGATCTGGCCTCCATACGGAGTAACGATCACGTGTGGGCCCATCACCTTGACCCCCGTGCGCGACGACCATTTCCCCGAACTCGCTGCGCTGGTCCGAGCCGGCATTCACCCTGCCGAACAGATGCCGTTTCTCGTCCCCTGGACGGTGGGCACTCCCGACGAAGTGTCGCGAAGACTCATCCAATACCACTGGTCGGTCCGCGCAGCGATGACCATAGCCGACTGGAAATTCGAAACAGCCATCGTTGTCGACCGAGAAATCGTCGGCTGTCAGGCGTTTGCCGCGACGGACTTCCCCAACAGTCGTACCGGTGAAACCGGTTCGTGGATCGGGCGCGAGTTCCAAGGCCGGGGTATCGGCACTCTCGCCCGACAGGCAATCTGCGCATTCGCATTCGACTATTTGGGCGCACGCAGCGTCGTGTCGTCGGCGTTCACCGACAACCCCGCCTCGATCACGGTGTCAACCAAAGTCGGGTACCGCGCAGACGGCACGATAGAGGAGTTGGCTGCCGACGGCCGAATGACTGTGCGACGTCTCTTCACCCTCAGTCGCGAAGACTTTGTCGCACCGCCGTATCCCGTCGAAGTGACCGGCGTGCGCGAGCTCAAGCAGATGCTCGGCATCGACTGAGCGAGCTACCCGCGCACAGCGACAACTTTTGTCGAGGCCCCAGGTTCCGACCTTCTGGCGCCCGCAAAAGCTCCCGGTCAGTCGACCCACAAGATCGGGCTCACCAGTACCGCGGACATGAATGACGATGTCGCATCTTCGATGGCAATCGCATATCAACAGAACGACCGCTAGGCCTCTCACACACCCATAGGCAGCCACTCACCGGCAGGCAGCACGAAAGTCCCTGTCCTCCTCGTCGGAGAACAGGGACTTCTTCACCGCGGGGGAAGGTCGCTGCGATGTGTCAGCTCAGGCCGAAGATCGCGCCGATGATGGTCCGAGCAGCCTCGAAGAGCGCGTCGACGGACGGGACACCGATTTCAGAGCTGATGGAAAAAAGGGAACCCAACATACGATCCTCCGGAGATAGTTTCTGAATGGCTTACTGCCACAGGGGAAATGCTACGGGTTCTACTTGCGGAGCGGAAGGACGGGGACCCCAGGTGTGACAACTCCGGACCAAAGTCCCGGCGCCGCAGATCTACTGCACCCCAGTATGATTGCGCTTCCCCGCTTCGGATTCGATGCTTTGGCGATTGTCGACGAGGACTTTCGCAACGCTTGCCAAAACCTCCATGCTCGACATTTCCGAGTGAGAGCAGTCGACCAGATACGTTCGCAACGACCCAGCCAGTTCGGACCACTTTTCAACCAAGTGACGATGTTCAGGCAGATCATGCTGCGCCACAAAGAGCTCTACTGACCCCGAATAGGACCTCGGCCTGTGATCGCGGACGATTCGCGACAGTTTTTCCACCCGGCCCACTACCGATTCGAGAACCGTATCGGTGAGGAAATCCATACCGGTCTGCCTTCGGATCTCTGCTGCGACGTCGACGAAAGTCACTGCTGCAGTCGCAGTTTCAACCTCCGCCAGTCCGATCTGCGCGAACAGTTCGGAAGGCTCCGGAGCTGCTTGTACAGATGGCATCATCTCCGGCAGCAGTGCGTCGAGCATTGCAACCGAACCGACCAGATCGCCGGCCTCTTCGAGCTGGCACGCCATCTCGAGCGCGATCGTTCCGCCGGCAGACCACCCGAGCAGATGGTATTCACCCGACGGTTGCACCATCCGTACGGCATCGACGTACCCCGACGCCAACTCCGCCACCGTGCCGGGTAGCTCACCTGCTCCCGTTGCCTGGATGCCGTACACCCGTCGACCTTCGAGCCGACCGACGAGCCCGACGTAGCACCAGGCAATTCCACTGACCGGATGCACGCAGAACAACGGCGACCGTACGTCGTCAGGATTGCCGCCCAACATGACGATCGTGTCCAGCGGATCCGAATGAAACGAATCACCCTCCAAGACATCGGCATGATCGAGATCCAACCGAGAGGCAAGCTCGGTCACAGTTCGATCGGTGAAAATCCATTGAACAGGGAATTCCCTGTTCAGGGCCTCACGCAAGCGCGAAGCCACCTGAACGGCTCCCATGGACGTACCGCCGAGTTCGAAGAAGTCGTCATGACGGCCCACCGATACCGCGCCTGTGACACTCTCGAATGCCTGTGCCACTTGACGTTCGGTAGCCGAGACGGGCCGATCCGCACTCGACCCTACCTGCGGTGCAGGAGCAGGAAGAGCCGCGACGTCGATTTTCCCCGATGCGAGCAACGGGACCCGGTCCACCACCGTTACCGAGGAAGGCAGCAGGTGTTTCGGCAGCGAGCCGGAGACAAAGTCGCGCAGCTCCCTTTCCGTCGCCGAATTGTTCTCCGCCAGAGTTACATACGACCGAAGCTCAGCGGACCCGCGCCCGTCGTCGGTGACAACGGTAACCGAGAAGGTCACTGCTCCATGGCTTGACAGAGCCGCGTCGACCTCCGCCGGTTCCACGCGAACACCCCGGACCTTCACCTGTGCGTCGTTGCGACCCAGATACTCGAGCGCTCGGTCGTGACGCCGACGACGAACGAGGTCACCCGTGCGATACATCCGAGTCCCCACCGCGGCGGGATTTGCGACAAAGGGATTGGCCACAAAACGATCGGCGGTCAAACCTGGGGAGGCGACATACCCCCGCGCCAAATTCTCACCGGAGAGGAAGAGTTCTCCCGTCACGCCATCCGGAACCGGACGTAACCTTTGGTCGAGAACAAGTGCCGTCGTACCAGGTACCGGAGTGCCGACAGTGACGTCCCCATCGATAATCGGGTGCGAAATCGATGCCGCGACCGTTGATTCGGTCGGTCCGTACCCGTTGACGATGTGATGTCTGCTCGACCAGGCCGACGCAAGGCGGGCAGAGAGCGGCTCTCCCATCGATTCGACGATCAACGGTTGCACTGAATCCGGATCGACCGTGGCCAGGACGGTCGGCGTCACGATCAAATGCGTGACGTCGGCAGCCACCAGCAGACTCGTGAGTTCCTCTCCCCCGTAAACGAAGTCGGGAGCCAGAATCAACGTTCCACACCCCGCAGCCGCCAGAAGAATCTCTATCACCGACGCATCGAAGGTCGACGACGCCAATTGCAGGACTCGGGGGCCACGATCGAGCTGGGCGATCTCGGCGTGCGCCGTGTAGACATTCATGATTCCGCGATGTGAAACCTCGACGCCCTTGGGTCTTCCCGTCGAACCCGACGTGTAGATGACATAGGCAAGGTTGTCGGGACGAGCCGGCGTTGCCGATGCCTCGGTAGCCTCACTCGCAGTGCGTGATTCATCCATCGACAGCCACTCGACGCAATCGGGCAAACTCTCGGCTGCACCTTGTGCTGTCAAACCGACAACCGAACCGCACTCCTCGACCATCGTCTGCCGGCGCACTGTCGGCAGCGCCGGATCGAGCGACAGCCACGCTGCGCCTGCCCGCGCCACTGCCCACAACGCAACGATCCACAGATGTCCGCGACCGAGCGCAACGGCGACGATGTCGTCAGGCCCGATTCCCCGGCCCACCAACTCGCGCGTCCAGTGCGACGACGCCTCGTGCAGGTCGCGGTAGGTCCAGAGTTGGCCGTTCTCTTCCAGAGCTACTCCGTCGGGTGCCTGACACAGTGCACGTTCGAAAATGTCGGCAATCGTCAAAGGATCGACGGTGCGGGGATTCGCAACGGTCAGCGCCGAGCGTTCGAATCCGGACAACAATTCGATCTCCCCGACCACTATCTCGGGTTCGGCTATCACTGATTCGGCGATACGTGTCACCCGCTGCATGAACAGTTCCGCGGTCGACTTCCGGAACTTGTCCGTGGCGTACAGCAATCGAATGGTGAGACTGTCACCGGCGTCGACCAGATCCCACGTCAAGTCGTAGCCCGTCGACGCCCCTGCGATGTCGATGTCAAAGGCAGATACCCCATCGATCTGCGGCAACTCGAGCGCTCGTCGATATGCCAGCATGACGGTGAACAGTGGATGCTCGTTCATCCTGCGCGGCGGATCGACCTTTGCGACTACATCGTCGAACGAAACGTCCGCGTTCGCCATTGCTTCCAGATCGACGCGGCGAACCTCGTCCAAGACTGCTGTGAAGTGGTCGGCGGAGTTGATCCTCGTGCGCAACGCGACGGTGCCCACCATCATGCCGGCGACATTCAGAAGCGCCGGATCGTTGCGCAGACTCACCGCTGCTCCCACAACGACGTCATCCGTGACGCACTCACGAGCGAGCAGCACGGCAATCACGCTGTGGACGACCATGAATACCGTGACGCCGTGCGAACGGGCCAACGCCGACAACGCGTCGTAGGTGGTGCCGTCGAGGACTTCCGTCACCATCTCGTCGGATCGTGAGGACAGCAGACTCCGGGGTCTGTCGACGGGTAGAGCCAACACATCCTCGACGCCACGAAGGACGTTCGACCAGTAGTCGAGTTGCCTGTGAGCCACGCTGAGAGAATCCTCGGAATCACCCAAACTCTCTCTCGCCCAGAGACTGTAATCGCCGTAGCTGATCCCGTCGGCGGAGCGATCCCATTCTTTTCCAACTGTCCTGGCCTTGAAGGCTGCCGCGAAATCGGCCAGGATCGGGCCCATCGAAGCACCGTCGATTGCGATGTGGTGAACAACGATGGCCAGGACAGTCGATCCTGCAGAGTTGGCTCCTGCATTCTCGGTGAATACACGCACTCGGAACGGAACGTCTCGTTCGAGATCGAACTGCACATTCGCGAAGGCCTGAGCGCTCGCACGGATATCGTCGACCTGCACCGGGGTGAGATCGAATGCAACAGAATCTATTTCAACCTGTTGTGGACCGAATTCACCTGGAACCAACACAGTTCGCAGTACGGCGTGGCGATCGACGACGTCACCGAGTGCGCTGCTCAAGACCGAACGATCGATGCCGTCTGCCAGGATTGCTGCAAACGTCAGGTTGTACGCGGTCGATTCCGGCTGCAGCTGATTGATCAGCCAGAGTCGCTGTTGAGAGGGCGCCAGCGGCGCGGGCATCCCGGGATCGCGTCGAGTCAATTCGCGACGCGTGCCGTCGGATGCGCTCGACGAAAGCCACTGAGACATCGCTCGCGGTGACGGATGGTCGAAGACGGCTCGAACAGGCACGTCACGGGCGAAGATCGAGGCGAGTCGACCTGCCACCGCGGCCGCGGCCAACGAATCACCACCCGATTCGAACAGGTTGTGCAGAGCGCCGAAGCTTCCGGACACGTGTTCCGACATGACAGCGGTGACGAGTTCCTCCGAAACCGTCACTGCTGCGTCGGGTGCCTGGCTCTCGAACACATGGCGCCGCAACGCGTCTGCGTCCAGCTTGCCGTTCGACGTGAGCGGGATCGACTCCAACACGACTACTCGGCCGGGCATCAGATACGCAGGCAACATCGCTGCCAACTCGATTGTCAGCTGACCCGACTCCAATGAATCACCAACCGCGCATGCCACAGCGATCTCGTCGACAAGAACAACCGCAGCGGCCTCGACGCCGAGGCACCGACGCAGGGCTGATTCGATCTCGGCAGGCTCGACGCGGATTCCTCGCACACTCATCTGGCGGTCGGAGCGTCCGACAAATCCGAGGGTGTCATCGGTGCGGCGGTGAACCAGATCACCGGTCCGATAGCGGCGGCGCCCACCTGGTGCGGCGACAAACGAACTGGCGGTGCCGGCGGGATCTCCGGCGTAGCCCATCGCCAGTCCGGGTCCGCTGACGTACAACTCACCGATCCCGGCCCATGGCACCGGATGCAGTCGCGTATCCAGTACCTCTGCACCGATTCCGGTGAGCGGGACTCCGATGGTCACCCGATGATCCACCTCGGCAACAGTCGTGACCACGGTGCATTCCGTCGGTCCGTACGCATTGAGCATTCGCGCACGGCGACTCCACGCGCGCGCGGTGGAAGGTGAGAGCACATCGCCACCGACTGCCACCACCTCGAGCGAGTCGAACCGCTCCGGTGCCATGGTGTCGAGTACGGCCGGAGTCGACAACATGTGGGTAACGCCGCGTTCTGCAACAAACTCTTCGAGTGCCCGTCCCCCGAAAGCCTCCCGGGGCGCGACCGCCAAGGTAGCCCCGGCGCCGATCGCCAGCATCATCTCGAGGATCGCTGCATCGAACGTCGGTTTGTATCCATGCAGCACAACCGAACCCGAAGTCACGCCGTACTTCCGGATTGCGTCGTCGGTCAGAAGGCCCAGTCCTCGATGGGTGACTGCAACGCCTTTCGGTTTACCGGTCGATCCGGAAGTGTGAACGACGTACGCAACTGAATCCGGATACTGCCGGCCGGGAACAGGACTGCGGTCGGAGAGCACTGTGCGTAGCTGCTTCAACCGTGCCGTCGGCAGGTCAGGGTCGATCGGCACGAATGCCGCGCCCGTTTTCGTGATGGCCAACATTCGGACCAGGTAAGCGATGGTTCGCACTGCCGGAATCTCGTAGACGGCGCCCGGTCCTGCCCCCCGAGCCACCAGTTCCCAGGCTTGAGCATCCGAGGCCGAGTCGAGTTCGGCATACGTCACCGTGCTCTGTCCGTCGTCGAGAGCAATGTTGTTCGGGAATCGCGCCGCCGTAGAGGCAAAGATCTCGGTGAGTGTCCGAGACGAATCGACCTCGACAGCAGTCCAACTGGGCGCCGCGCCCACCGCGAGATCCGAAACGAGTACCGGCAGATCCTCGGCAATCGAGGTGAGCACTCTCGACAGATGTCGAGTAACCGCGTCGGCGCTCGACGGATCGAACGCGCTCGCGGCATAGACGACAGCGCCGGTCAACGATCCGTCGACAGCGGGTGCGAGCGAGACATGCATGGGGAACTTCGTTGTTGCGGTCTCGATTTCACGAGCCTCGATCGTGAGACCGGCCACCTCCACGGCAGGGACCGCAAAATTCTGCAGACCCAGCGCAACCTGGGGAGTTCGTCCACCGAGCAACTCACCAACCAATTCGGCAGGAACAGAACTGTATTCGAACGCTGCAACGTCAGCATCGAAAGCTGTAGCCAACAGAAGATCGATCGGCATGTCCCCGTCGATCCGCAGGCGCAGAGGCACCGTATCCACGAACATTCCGACCATGCCGTCGAGTTGGGGCGTACGCCGTCCGTCGACAGCGGTCGCGATCACGACATCTGGGTTCCCGCTCAGCTTGGCAAGCACCACGGACAACGCCGCATGAACCACCGCAAACAGCGAGACCTTCAACCGGTCCGCTCGCGCCTGCAGTGCCGAGGTGACGACGGCTGGTATCACGAAGTTCACTCGCCGCGCCACGGAAAGCGGTCCGTCATCAGTGTGATCCACCGTCAGCGGCGACACAGACGTCACGCCGTCGAGTGCTCGGCGCCAGAACTCTTCGACGGCGGGGGGAACGTCACTCGCTGCCTCCCACGCGGCAAAATCTCCGTACTGGATCGGCAGCGGAGGCCATTGCGGATCCAGTCCAGCCCGGCGCTTGCCGTAAGCGGTCAGGAGGTCGCCGACCACAGTTCGCATCGACACCCCGTCGACTGCGATGTGATGAAAACTCACCGCCAGCACGTGTCTGACCGGCGACAGTTGGAGCAGCATCCAGCGCACCGGCAGGTCTGCGGCTACGTCGAAACCGCGCGAGCCGAACTCTCGCAGCAGCACTTCGACCTCGATGTCGCCGACCAGTCGCGTTTCCACTGTCACCGAGGACGGAGGATCTACAACCTGAACCGGTGGAGTGCCCGGATACCGGGTTCTGAGGACGTCATGCCGACCGACAAGATCCGTCGCGGCATGACGCAGCGCGGACACGTCGAGTTCACCGACGATCTCGATGCAGATCGGCAGGTTGTACGCACCGCTCGCTGTGTTCCGCTGATTGAGTACCCACATCGCACGCTGGTTTCGTGACAGGGGTGCGGGCGTGGGGTCGCGGCGCGGCTCAAGTCGGACAAGATCGGTCACCGAGTCGATCTGCTCGAGCGAATCGAGCCGGGCGGCCAACGCCGCAACCGTCGGATGCTCGAATACGGTCCTCAGCGGAACAACATGTCCCAGAGAACTACTCAAAAGTGACGTGACCTCCGCGGCCGAGAGCGAGTTGCCCCCGAGCGAGAAGAAGTCTGCGTCACGATCGTCCCCGACTCCGCCCAGAACGGCGGCAAAAGCCGCAGCAACCAGGTACTCAGCGTCAGTGTCTGGGCCCTCTGTGCGGGAAGCATCGAGTGCAGGCAACGGTAGACCGTCGAAGTCGACCTTGCCGTTCCGCATCGGAAGGTCGCCCTCGATTTCGACGATGACATGCGGAACCATGTACGTCGGAAGAACTTCTGCAACGGCGACGCGCAGTCGACCCGTGTCAACTCTCTCGGCGCCTGAACTTCTCACGTAGGCGACCAACAGAGGACTTCCACTTGCGGAGCTCCGAACTCCGGCGATGCAAAAATCGACGTGCGCGGCAGACTGAATGACTGCCTCGATCTCGCCCGGTTCTATCCGGACACCGTTGACCTTCACCTGTGCGTCAGTTCGCCCGAGATAATGCAGGCGATACGCATTGCCTTCGGGCTTCTGGGTTGCAGGTTTGGAGATCTCAGGCTTCCACATCACCAGGTCGCCGGTTCGGTACATCCTGGCGCCCGAACTGGTTGCCACGAATCGTTCCGCGGTTCGGCTCGGTTGGCCGGCGTACCCGCGTGCGAGCATTCGACCTGAAAGATACAGTTCGCCGGCAACTCCCGGCGGCACCGGTTCGAGTCGATCATCGAGCACCACCGCGTCGACCCCGGCCAGCGGATGTCCGACGGACCCGTCGTGACTGTCGGTCGACAAGTGTTCAATCGACAGCGGTTCGGTAGCAAGCGAATACATAGTCGACTCAGCGGGTCCGTATCCGTTGATCACTCTGCGCCCGGGTTGCCAACGCTTCGCCAACGCACCGCTGAGCCGCTCGCCTCCGAACATCACCGTTGCAAGGTCCGGCAGCGACGGATTGCCGATCGAGGCGACGACGGTAGGTGTGGCGCAGAGATGAGTAATACGCTCGCGCCTCAGCGCTGATGCGAGTCCCGAACCGAACAGTTCGTCGTTCTTCGCCAGGACGAGCGTCGCCCCGGACGTACTCGCAATGAGCACCTCGAGCAACGTCATGTCGAATCCTGGTGCTCCGCGATGGAATACGCGAGAACCTCGCCCAGCAGAGAACCTACCGGGCAGGTCTTCGGCGATCACACCGAGCCCGCCGTTGGTCACGATTACAGCCTTCGGGGTTCCGCTCGTACCCGAAGTGAAGACTACGTATGCCGCAAGGCTGTCGGAACATTCCCGCGCCGAGTCTGTGTCCTTCTCACCACCAGCGTTCTCAACACCAGCGTTCTCAACACCGACGTTGCGGCCGCCGATCGTGCCGTCGCCCAGTGTTTCGAGGACATCGCGTAGTCGTGCCTGCGGGTGTTCCGGATCCACCAAAGCCGGGGCTGCCCCGACCTTCGCGATTGCCCACAATTGCACGATCGACGCAATGGACCGATCAGCAGTCCAGGCAGCGACCTGGTCGACTCCGACTCCCCGAGCGCGCAACTCGTCGGCTGCGACATCCGACTGGGCATCGAGTTCCCGATAAGTCAGTGTGTTGCCCTCGCCCTCGACCGCCACAGCGTCCGGTGCGGATTCGACGCCGAAGCGCAGCACCGAGGCAAGCGTCGTACCGGAACGTCGAGATTGATCAGGCCGGTCGGCCGCGCCGTGTGCGGGGACGAGAAGAGCTCGTTCCGCACTGTCCAACAGGTCGATTCCCCCTACGGCGATCTTCGAGTCGATCGACACGTGACCCAGGAAGCGCTCGAACCTGTCCGCAAAGCTCGATACCGTCAGATCATCGAATAGATCAGCGTTGTAGACGAATTCGAGTGTGAAACCGCCGCCGATCCCCGCATCCGTGACGTTGAGCTGCAGATCGAAATTTGCGTGCCTGACATCAGGAGCAATCTGTGTGACAGACAACCCCGGCACGGACCAGGTGGTGGGATGCACTGTTTGGAACGAGAGCGCCACCTGGAACAACGGGTGCCGCGAGCGCGATCGGGGAGGGTCGATCAGATCAACCAGCGATTCGAAGGGCATCTCTGCATGCGCGAACGCCGATACGTCGCGCTGACGAACCTGCTCGACCAACTGGCCGAAGGACTTCGACGGATCGACTTCGGTTCGGAGAACAATCGTGCCGGCAAACATGCCGACGAGCTCATCGAGTTCAGGTGCGGTGCGTCCGGACACGACAGTGCCGACAACCACGTCACTGCTGCCGGTGTGCCTCGCCAGCAGCGCCGCGAGAGCAGCGTGGACAACCATGAACATGGTTGCGTTGTTCGATCGTGCCACCGCTTGCAGGCCCGTCCGGACGGGACCTGAGACGACCACTCGACAGCTCGACGCGCGAGCGGACGTCGAGCGTGGGTGGTCCAGGGGTAGCGTCACCTGCTCGGGAAGGCCTTCGAGAGCCTGCTTCCAGTAACTGGATACCGTGTCTGGAATCCCCGATTCCCTTTGCCATGCAGTGTAATCGGAGTATTCGAGTGCGAGCGGCGACCACTGCGGAGCTTGCTGCTCCGTGCGAGCGATGTACGCGGCAGTGAAGTCACGTACCAACACTTCCAGCGATCGAGCGTCGGCGGCAATGTGATGGACAACGACGGCCAGGACATGCTCGTCGGGTGAAACCTGGAAAAGGGCCACCCGTACAGGCGGATCCGTGGTGACATCGAAGCCCGAACCCACGAGTTGTGCAACGCGATTCTCGGCGTCCTCGCCCGCGAGTGCCTCGAGCTGAAGTGGCGGACTTGCTTCCCTGGCGTCGAGCACCTTCTGAACTGGGCGCTCGCCGACAACCGGGTAGACGGTCCGCAGGGTGCGATGGTGCTTGATCAGGTCACGAATTGCCAGTTCGACTGCAACTACGTCCAATTCACCCGTCAGGCGCAACACGATCGGAATGTTGTAGCCGGCGGACTCTGTATCCAACTGATTCAGAATCCACATTCGGTGTTGGGAATCCGACAGCTGCACCTCCGTAGTGTCCGAACGAGGTACCAAGGACAGAGGCACCAAGGACACCGGAGACGCCTGCCCCGTGCCGATTCGGGCAGCAGCAATTCCGGCCAGCTGATCGACGAATGGGTGCTCGAAGACATCGCGGACGTCGAGGTTGCAGCCCAAGACGGCGTTCAGTCGCGACGAGAGTCGAGTGGCGATCAAGGAATTGGCCCCTTGATCGAAAAAATTCCGAGCCGGATCGACATTCGGAACGTCCATCAAATCGCTCAGGATGGCTGCGACTGTCTGCTCGAAGAAGTCTCGTGACTGCCGAGACGGCTGCGTGAGAGACACCGGGGTCGGCAGCGACGTACGGTCGATCTTGCCGTTAATCGTGACCGGCAATGACGCAAGCGGCATCAAAGCCGACGGCACCATGTACCCGGGCAACAACGAACGGGCAGTCCGCAATACGCCGTCGAGGTCGTGTCCGTTCTCCGGGGTGATGTAGCCGACCAATGTCGGCCCGCTGTCGAGTTCTCGCACCACCACCGCGGCCTGCTCCACCGACGTGTGAGCCAGCAGCGCGGACTCCACCTCACCCGGTTCGACGCGGTAACCACGCAGAGCCATCTGACTGTCGGCGCGGCGAACATATTCGAGTCGGCCGGCTCGCCAACGGACCAGATCGCCGCTGCGGTACATCCTCGCGCCGTCGAATCCCGGTTCAGGCACAAATCGTGAAGACGTCATGCCGGGTTGACCCAAGTAGCCTGCGGCCACCTGCGGACCGGCAACGTACAGTTCGCCGACAGATCCCGGCGGGACGTGCTCGAGCGCGGTGTCCAGCACGTAGCTGCGCAAGCCTGGTAGCGGAGATCCGATCGGCGAGGCAGCTCCGACGCCGGCCGGCAGTTCGACACTGGTGACGTGAACGGTGGTTTCGGTGATTCCGAACATGTTGACGCCCCGCACATCCGGGTGCCGATCGAACCAAGCCTCCACGCGCCAGACGTCGAGGCGATCACCGCCGAAAACAATCGACCGGAGCGGAAGCAGCATTTCCTGCGTGACTTCCGCGAACGCATAGAAGGCAGCCGGGGTCTGATTCAGAACGGTCACTCGTTCCCGCACAATCAGATCCACGAATCTTTCGGGTGAGCGCGCGACGTCACCGTCCACGATCACCAGGGATCCGCCAGTGGTCAGCGCACCCCACATCTCCCATACCGAGAAGTCGAATGCGTACGAATGAAACATCGTCCACACATCTTCGGGCCCGAAGTCGAAGATCTTTCGAGTCGAGGCGAGCAGAGCCAACACGTTGCCCTGAGAGACCACCACGCCTTTGGGGGCTCCGGTGGATCCGGAGGTGTAGATCACGTATGCGGCGGACTCCAAGGGCGCAACTGGCCAGTATTCAGCCGCGTCAGCCGTCTCGTCGACGGATACGACGGCATGTTCGTACTCACCGAAACGTGTAGCGGAACTAGGCGTCGACAGAATCGCTTTCGGACGCGCATCGGCGAGGACGTACCGGATACGAGCGTCGGGATACTGCAGGTCGATCGGGACGTACGCGGCGCCCGCCCGAACGACCGCGAGAATCGCAACTACCAGGTCGATCGAGCGAGGGAGGCCGACGGCCACGCGATCCCCCACTCGAATTCCTCGATCGATCAAGGCGGCTGCGAGCGCCTCCGAACGAACTTGCAACTCTGCGTAGGTAACCCGAGAATTTCCACTCGTCACGGCGATTGCGTTCGACCGCTTCGTCGCGACCCCGGCGAACAGGTCGGACAGTGAATTCGCACCAAGTGCGGGCGGCGGCACGTGCACCTGCAGTTCTTCGCGCTCGGCGACGCTGAGAACATCGATGTCACGCAACATAATTGACGAGTTCTCGGTAACCGAGTCGCACACTCGACGTAGTCGCTCGACCCAACCGCCTACGGTGGCCGCATCGAACAGATCATCGGCATATCGGAAGGTGCCCCAAATGCCGCTCGCGCCTCCGTCAACCGTACGATTCTCGCGCACAGTCACTTCAAGGTCGAAGCGAGGGTGCGCGGGAGGTAGCGGAGTGCCGTGGGCCGTCATCGTTCCCAGCGCGATCTCGGGAGTTGAAGCCAGCGGATCGACAGCGAGAACCACGTGCAGGAAGGAATTCTTGTCGCCTCCGGATCCACCGACCGCCCGCTCGACTACCCAGTCGAACGGGACGTCGGCATTGGACAGAGCCGCCACGTCGACGTCGCGCACTCGACTCAAGAACTCACCGAAGGTGTCTCCATCGAGCAGGAGCGTTCGCAGCGCCACGGTTCCGACGAACATACCGACGGAGCCGTCGAACGAAGGGTGTGTTCGACCGGACGTCGGGGTTCCGATGACAATATCGGGCGCACCGGTGATCTTGCTCAGCGCGATCGCAAGGCAGGCGTGCAACACCATGAAGGTCGTGCAGTCGTGTGCCCTGGCGATTTCGTTCAGCGCCGCGTGGACGGGCGAGGGCAATTCGAACGTCACGTCCCGCGCCGACGACGATTGGCCCGGCCGGCGGGATCTGTCCACGGGAAGCGCAAGAGTCGGATCAACGCCGGCGAGAGCTTTGTCCCAGAATTCCAGCTGGCGGCCAGCTAGGCTCTGCGGGTCTGCAGGATCACCGAGAACGGTTCTGTGCCAAGCAGAATAGTCGCGATAGTCGAGCGAGGGCGAAGCCCAGATCGGCGAACTCCCGGCGGCGCGGGCGTCGTACGCCGCGATGAGGTCGGAGACGATCGTCGCGAACGAAAGGCCGTCCAGGGCGATGTGATGGGCAACTACGGTCATGCGATGGTCGGCGTCGCTGTCCGAGGTGAGGATCAATCGCAAGGGCAATTCGGTCGCCAGGTCGAACCCGGCCGCAACCAAATCCGCTGACGCAGAGTCGTACTCTTCGGACGGAACCTCGATCAGGGTCACGGACGCCGCGGACGCAGCCTGGATCGGCCATGTGTCGTGACTCTGGTCGAACGAGAACACCGTGCGCAGGACGGGATGGCGATCGGTCAGGTCACCTACCGACTCCCTCATCGCCGATGCATCCAGAACACCACTGAACGAGACCTCGAACGCAATGTTGTACGCCGACGACTGCGGATCCAGACGGTTGAGTAGCCACAGACGTTGTTGTGCCGGAGCAATTTCCACGATGACGTCGTCCGAAATGCGCTGTGGTTCCACCAACCACTCCGCCCGACCCTCACGGATCTTCCGGGCCAGCCGCGCCGGCGTCGGGGCACCGAACACGTCCCTGACTCCAACCCTTCTTCCGAAGGCGGAACTCACGCGCGCGGCGACGTACACGGCATCGAGAGAACTACCACCCCAGGCGAACAAGTCGGAGTGCGGTCCGAGAACGCCGACGCCGACGACCTCGGCCATCACCGAGGCAATCAATTCCTCGTCGTACTCGATCGTGCGGCTTACCGCCGAGCGCTGCTCGGCGACCGCCGTCGTCGTCGGTTCAGGGAGCGCTGAACGGTCTGTCTTTCCATGGCTTGTGACGGGCAACGCTGCCAGAATCGTCACCGAACTCGGAAGCATGGAACGCGGCAGTAGTGAGGCCAGATGGTCGAGGACCGCCTCCTGACTCAACGGACGAAGTCGGTCATCTCTGTCTTCGCTCACTGTCACATACGCTGCAATCGACCCGGATCGCTCCACCACTGCTGCCTGCGAGACGCCAGGAGTCGACAGGAGCACGGCTTCGATCTCGCCCAGTTCGACGCGTACTCCACGGATCTTGACCTGTTGATCAGTGCGGCCCAAGAACTCGAGTTGACCGGCATCGTTCCACCGCACCACGTCCCCGGTGCGGTACATGCGCGCACCAGCGTCGGCCGTACCTATGGGCGCCGCGACAAAACGCTCCGCAGTCAGCGTCGGCGAAAGGTACCCACGCGCCAGTCCTTGTCCCATCACGTACAGCTCACCCGCGGCGCCGACTGGAGTGGGACGCAACCACGAATCCAACACCACAGCGGCAACGCCGTCGATCGGGCGCCCGATCGGTGTATCACCGCCAGGCACCAGCGGCTCGCTCATGAATGCCGCGACGGTTGCTTCACTAGGGCCGTACGAATTCACGATGTCGACGTGACTCGACCACGCATCGACGAGCGTCCCCGGCGGTCGCTCGCCGCCCACGTTCAACACTCGAAGATCCGGCAGTTCCCGAGGATCCATCGTCAGAGGAACCGATGGTGTCGAGATCAGGTGCGTGACACCCTCGAGCCGCAAATAGTCTTCGAGGTCAACTCCGCCGATCAAACCGGGAGGAACGATCACGGCAGTCGCACCGCAGCCGTGAGCAAGCAGAATCTCGAGGATCGCCACATCGAACGACGTGGATGCCAGGAGCGCGACTCGAGACGAACTATCGATGTTCAATCGCCGTGCGTGAGAACGCAGCAACGGCAAAATGCCTCGGTGCGTGACCGCGACGCCCTTCGGCCGTCCGCTCGACCCCGAGGTGTAGACCACGTAGGCGGTATCGTCCAGGGATACGTCGGCGATGGATGAACCGGCCCCCGCAGTTCGATCGATCGGCCCATCGACAGTTTCGTCGACTCTGGGACTGACGACGCAGACCCACGCCGGCACGTCCGCCGGATCATCACCGACCACGACAGACACGTTGGCATCGTCGAGAATGAAAGCGACACGCTCGGAGGGTGTTTGAGGATCAACGAAAAGAACCACCGCACCGGCCCGCACTACTGCATGAAACGCAACTACGGAATCGGTCGAGCGCTGGGCGAGGATCCCGACGACGTCACCTCGGCCGACGCCGTTCTCTACGAGCAAGGCACACAGTGCATCCGCGCGAGCGCCGAGTCGGTCGTAGGTGAGGTCCACACCTTGGTCGCGGATCGCGACGGCACTCCCCTGCCCTGCCCCGTCTCTGATGACCGCATCGAGCGTCGCGAATCCGCCCGTCCGCGGTCCTAGCGCGGGGACCAGATCTTTCAGTTCGTCCGCCGAGAGGACAAGGAGGTCACCGAGCGCCTTGGTGGCCGAGTCGAGGAATCCCTCGAGTAGCCGAACGAACTGACGATGGTGCATCGCCAGGTCACGTTCGCTGTACAGGCGCGGATTGGCTTCGAAGGACAGGCGAACGTTCTCCCCTGCGATCGACGGATAAATGCTGAAGAACAGATCTTCGGTGGGTCCGGATGTGAGGACGTGAAATTCACCGACGACGTCACCGAGCCGTATCGCTTCGTGAAACATCATGACGTTCACGGCCGGGCCCGTCGAGTCGCGGGATCCGCCCTGATCTCCCTGGAAACCCATGTCCTCGTAACGGAATCGCTGGTGCCGCAATGCGCCGGTCATCTGCACCGAGATCTGACGCACCAACTCCTGTGCTGACAGATCCCGATCAAGTTGCGCACGAACAGGCACGATGTTGGACAGCATTCCGCCCGAACGTCTCGACTTTGCCGAGGTGCGGCCGGACACCGGCAGGCTGAGGACGACGTCGTCGGAATCAGTCATCCGACCGAGATAGGACGCGAATGCACCGACGAGGATCGCCACCTCGGACGTAGCCCACTCGGTCGCGACATCCGAAAGCTGTTTTGCAAGCGTTGGATTCAAGGTCTGCACCAACATGCGCTGCGGCATGGACGTCAGCCCGGCGCCGTCGGCGAGGCGAACCGGGTGAGGAAGGCCCTCTGACATCTCCTTCCAGTACTGCTCGTCCGATCGATACCGCGCCGAGGATCGATAGTCGACATCGAGGTCATGCAGCGCACGTACCCCCACACCACCGAAAGGAGTCAGCTTCTTGCCGTGAACAAGATGTGAATAGCGCTCGGCCACTCGCGTGGTGAGTGTCATCGCCGCATACCCGTCGAGCACGAGGTGGTGGGCATGTGAATACCAGAAAAAGTGGTTGTCTTCCAGGTGAAGCAGCGCCCCAGAGATCAGGCGATCGGACATCACGTCAAGTGGCCGTGAGTATTCCGCTCTCATCCACTCGTTCGCGCGCTGAACTGGATCATCCTCGCTGCGTAGGTCGAGATATTCGAGATCGTCGAGGATGGAGTGATCGACGACCTGACGCGGCTCGGCATCAGTAGCGACGAGGCGAACGAACGCCGACTCCAATTCATGACATGCAGTATTCGTTGCCTCGATCAGCGCGTCGACGTCAACCGGTCCTCGTAGCTCCACGTACTGAGCCACCACGAACGGAGTTGACGGACTCAGTTGCTGCGCGAACCACAGCGCGAGCTGAGCCCGAGACAACGGAAAAGCGCTCAACCCGTCACCTCACATTTCACCAGCCTTGTAATTCACGAACGTTCGGTGGCTGATCACGTGAATCCATGGGAGCGAACACCACGAACGGCCGAACCGAACCCTACTGTCTCGTCTAAGTTTTCACCACCGGGCCAACACTGCTAGACATGTCGTCGCAGCTTTCACGCACTCAAACGTCAGGAGCTTCAGCGGATGAACAACGACACGGTGGGACCAAAGTCCGACGACGATTCCGGGGCTGAACCGATCGGCTCCGACAACATCCCGCCGAGCGGTCCGGAGCGCGAATCCAAGGGGTCGGCTGCATTTCTCCGAAGCCACCGAACCGCAGTCGCGATCACGGCATCGACACTGGTCGTGGGTGGTTTTGTAGCCTGGCTCGGGTACACGGCATACGAGGCGCAGGGCAACCTGGAAGCGGCTCGCGACCATGCACAATCGGCAAAGAGTGCGCTCCTTGCCGGGGATACGGGGGTCGCAGAGTCCGCCGCGGCGGAAGCCGATGTCGCGGCATCGACCGCCTATGACAACACCCATTCGCTTCCCTGGAACATCGCCGCAGCTGTTCCGGTCATCGGGTCGCCCTTCGACTCGACGCGCCAGATGACCGAGGTCGTTCAGGGACTCACGCGTGACGTTCTCGGTCCTGCTGTCACTGTCGGAACTTCACTCGCACCAACGGAATTGGTGCAGCCCGGCGGACGCTTGGCACTCGCACCGTTACGCGAAGCAGAACCGAAACTGGCCGAAACAGCTATCGCCGCGGAATTGATGTCGTCGCAGGCACAGGAAGTTCCCGAATCGAAGTACCTAGGCCGAGTTAACGATGCCCGCGCAGAATTGCAGTCGCAGACAAGCGAACTGGCTACCCTGTTGACGAACACCGCCACAGCGGCTCGCATCGCACCGGCGATGCTCGGCACCGACGGACCGCGCAATTACTTCATCGGTTTCCAGACCAATGCAGAGGCCCGCGGAACCGGTGGCCTCTTGGGCGGATACGGCATCGTCCGAGTCGACGACGGCGCCGCTCGGGTGGATACACTCTCCCCCAACTCCGAACTAACACTGGACAATCAACCGATAGACCTTGGTCCTGACTTCAATCAGCTGTACGGAACAAGTCGCCCGACCACAGATTCTCGCAACAGCAACCTCAGCTCGCACTTTCCCTACGCGGCACAGATCTGGCAGTCCCTGTGGTCACAGGAGTCCGGGGGTGAGATGGTCGACGGTGCAATTGCGACCGATCCGATAGCACTGAGTTACATCCTGAAAGCGGTGGGGCCGATCAAGATGCCCGATGGGGAGTCGGTGACAGCCGACAACGTCGTAGAACTGACCGAGTCGACCGCGTATGCACGCTTTCCTTCCGACAACAAGGCACGAAAGCAGTATCTGCAGACCATCGCGGCTCGCGTCGTCGAGAAGATGACCGGGAACATCAAGTCCCCGAGCGCACTGCTGGAAGCATTGGGCAAGGGCGTCAGCGAGGGCAGAATCGCGGTGTGGAGTTCGCACCCCGAGGAACAATCAGTTCTCGCCGACACGGTCCTCGGTCATACGATCCCCGGAGATTCGGCGCCGTATGCCGGTGTGGTGATCAACAATCAAGCCGGCAACAAGCTCGACTACTACCTCACAAGAGAAATCGACTACACAGCGCAGACGTGCACCGGCGACACCCGAAAGACAACGGTCACCGTTCGACTGACAAACAACGCACCCGACGCCGACCTGACCGAATACGTCAGCGGGATCGTCGACAACCCCGGACGACTGCCCAAGGGCACCAACGTGGCCGCAGTCACCCTGCTGGCAACGACCGGAGCAAAACTCGACACGGTCTCGGTGGGCGGGCAGATTTCGTTTGCCGTCAACGGATCAGAGCAGGGGCACCCGGCCTACATGACGAGGGCTGTCATTCCGCGAGGACAAACGATTGAACTGAAGTTCGATCTGACCGAGCCCACGGCAGAGGGCGAGGCCCGCGTACCGGTCCAGCCGCTGGTCGACGAACCGAAGATCACGGTCGACGTGCCTACCTGCTGAACGTGATCGGCAAACGTCTATCGCTCCCCTGCCGAACGGACGTTTGCCGATCAGCGTCTTTCGACAGCCCTCGATGAACTTTCAACAGATTTGAAATTTTAGCGAAGGCTAGCCTATGCTTCCTGACGCGCCTGGAACCAGCCGTCGGCTGCGATCCGTCGGATTCACACTCCTCGGCGCATCGACAATGGAAGGTTCCTCATGCGATACGCCCGTGTGCGCTCACTCCACCGAACTGTGTCACTGAGCGGATTGGTCATTGCCGCCCTTGTACTCGGTGGATGCAGCAACAACAACGCCGAAACCGAATCAGGCAACAGCGACTTCGAAACCGTCACCATCGAAAGTGCACTCGGAAACGCCGTCATCACGGAAAAGCCCGAGCGAATCGTGACCCTTGGCATGGGATCGGCGGAGACCGTGATCGCGCTCGGCACGATCCCGGTCGGCGTCGAAAAGTACGCATGGGGCAGCGACGACACCGGGTATCTGCCGTGGGTGCACGAAGCGGTCACTGAGCAAGGTGGCGAATTGCCCGAGCAGTTCACCGGCGGAACCGACCTCAACATCGAAGCGATCATCGCTCTCGAACCAGACCTCATCCTCGCCCCCTGGTCCGGCATCACACAGCAGCAGTTCGACTCACTCAACGCATTCGCGCCGACCGTCGCCTACGCCGAGAGTCCGTGGACCATCACGTGGGAAGAGCAGATCAACGTCATCGGCAAAGCCATGGGTGAATCCGAGATGGCAACGGCCGAAATCGACAAGATCAAGTCGCAGTTCGCTGAATCGACTGCAGCACATCCGAACTACGCCGATGTGAGCTTCTCTTTCATCTATAATACCGGCCCGGGAACGCTCGGCGTCTTCTTCGCAGAAGAGCAGCGTGTGGCTATGGTCCGCGCACTCGGCTTGCAGGTGGATCCCGTCGTCTACACCTTGACGGAATCTGAAGGAACAGACTCAGCAGTCATCGGCCTGGAGAACGCAAATCTCCTCGACAAGTCCGACCTGCTCTTCACCTTCTACTCTGACCCGGCCAATCGCGCCGAGATCGAGGCGCAGCCGGCCTACCGGGCCATCCCCGCCGTGGCTCGGGGAACCGTGGTCGCTCCGACCGAACAGCCCTTCGTCACGGGTTCCTCGATGATCAACCCACTGACCGTGCCCTGGTCGCTCGAGCGTTACGTACCGATGATCGACGAGGCAATCGCGAAGCTGAACAAGTGATGCAGATACGCACCGTGCGATCGAGAAGCCCGCGTCCTATTCGGATGCGGGCTTCTTGCCGTCACGTTCGCTCTTGAATCGCATCCACTCACTGCTCAGCATCCGATTGTCGATGATCCACCCCATGTAATCGCGCATGTTGAGCACACGAATGTACGCAGGGCCGTTGGGGTTTGCGTATTGCAGCGCCTCGGTCGCAAGCTTGCGTTGATTCTCGAGATACACGTGCTCGGTTTCGAGGAATCCGCCCCATACGTCGGGATCCATGACGTAGTAGTGAGTCCGATCCCGAGGCTTGCGAGTGCGTTTGACGAAGCCCCGGTCGATCAACCGGCGAATGTGGGTGGACACCGATCCGCGACTTACTCCGAGTGCCCGCGCCAACTCTTCGGCACTGACCCCTGGCGACTCGCTGATCAACAGATAGCCCGCAATCCGACCTTCGATACGAGCTCCACCACCGGACTGCCAGTACACGGAGAACTGGTCGATGAACCAGGTGGAGAAATCGTCACCGCGAGCAGGGCTCGCATCGCCCATTCGTTGAGCCTCCGACGTCACTGGGTACGAACAAAACTGGGTACGAACAATTCGTCACTATTGTGCCAGCACCACACTCACTGAACCGAAAGCATCAGTCCTGGAGTGGTTGCAATGAACTCGAGTTGTTCGATCGTCAAAGGCGAAGCTTTTGTCGAGCCTGCCGATTTCACGAACTGGGTCACCACGACGGTTTCGCCGGAGGGGTGGACAACCCGGACCGTGTCGTCGCCCGAGCCATAAGGATCGACCAGGCGAGTCACGATGGTGGAGTCCGGCAACGTGAGTGTCTCACCCGGTTCCGGCACAGCGGTACCAACCGATATTTCGACATCGCTGCTGCCGTCCGCTGTCGAAGCGACGATTCGCTCGCACACTCCTCCCTGTCCGTAATCATCTGGAACCAACGAACCGAGCGGGCGTTCCAAGGTGACGCCTGCCGCGCCGAGATCCTTCCACCGTGCATCGAGCAATTGATTCAGTCGGTCGATATCCATGCGCGTCGCAGGTGGACCGGCATTCACAGAATCGGTGTAGCAGGATGCCATCGGCGGCGGCGTCGAGTCTGGAACCGGCGCAGTCACCGCAAGCCCCGGCGCGGTTGCGAGCGCGATCAGTTCGTCCATCGTCAAAAGCGGACCAGTATCCGTCGACGTGTCGATGCTGGCAACAACCCGGGATCCGTCGCCGAGATACGCGACGACACCGCGCTCGCCCCCGACATCCGAAGCGACTTTGTCCTCGAAATCCGCAATGTCCAGCACTGTTCCGTTCGCGAGATGCTCCCGCCGATCCACAAGACCCTCCAAGCACGGCGGCACCGGCTGATCCCATGCACGAACCTGAACCGAGACATCGGCCGTCTGCCCGCCGCGACTTACCGCCCCGGTTGCCTTCGTCGAACCGCTGAACTCGATCGGGTCGACCCCGTCAGGAAACGAGGCGCCCCGGAAATTCTGGATCGGCGCAAACTCGAACGATTTCGACGGACTCGCAAATACAGCCTCGACATCGGAAGGCAATGATTCGAGTAACGCATCGCTCATAGCGGTGGCCTTCGGCCCCGAGAACCACGGATAGTCCGGATCGTCATAGCCGGGCTCGCCCGCGAAACCGTAGTTGAATCGCACCGGCGGACCCGGCGATTCAACCGAATCGCAGCCAGGAATCGACGTGCCTGTGTCCTCGTTCATCACCGCCGCGACAACAGTTCCCAATGCGACGATCGAGACGATCACCAGCCCGTCGCGCCAGGTCCATTGCTCGCGACGACGGTTCGACTCGTGTGCGGTGCGCCCAGACATTTCTCGATCATTGCCTACGGCAACAACTACGTCACTATCCGACATACCCAGTGAGGTCGTAAACCGTGGAATTTCCCACTGTCGTCGATGCGAAATTGGCTTCGACCCATTCCTGGATGGCACTCGACGTGCTGTCCCCGCTTTGGCCCTCTCTCTGGCTTCCGCCCTGGCCCCCGGCAATGTAGTAGTGAACTTTTCCGTCTGCCACGTACTGGATGAATTGATCCAATGTCGGTGCGGGATCGGAACTCCAACCGCCGATCGCCATCACCGCGGTATTGCTGGCCAACTCGTAGGTTGCTGCGCTTTGCGAACCGTTGGTCGCGGCCGACCACGTGGTGCCCGCGTTGACCAGCATTGCCGTCAACTCGGAAGTGCTTTCGCTGCCGCTACTCGGTGCTTGCCCGTTCGACGTCGGATTTACAGTCGCGTCAGAAGAATTCGGCGGTGCGTCACCGTTTGGCAGCTCTGGGCCCCCACCGATGCCTCCTCCCCCGCCCATTCCGGTATCGGACACCGCGCCGGCGGGTCCGGCTGTCGGAATGGATCCGGCGTGCGCGGTTGCGGCAGTGGCAATCGTGTAAGACGCCGAACCGGTTATCCCTGCCAACGAGCCGATGATCAATCCAGCGACAGCAAGCCTTCGGAATCGATCCTTGGCTCCCACGAGAACCAGGATCGCGCCGACGATCGTGCCTACCAACAGAATCCACTTCAGCATCGGCAGCCAGTCGGCATTGCGGTGCAACAGCACCCAACTCCAGATTCCTGCGACCAGCATCACCGCGGCCAAGCCGCAACGTCCGATCCAGCGGGCACGAACCAACCACAGAGCGTATCCACCGGTCCCGATCATCCCCGCGACGGCGGGCGCAAGCGCAATTGTGTAATAGGGGTGGATCGTGCCCGACATGTAGCTGAAGATCAGGCCTATAACGAGAAACCAACCACCCCAAAGGATCAACGACGCACGGAGAAGATCTGTGCGCGGTGCGCGCCTCCGGGCGAGGAGTCCGAACACCACTGCGATCAGTGCCGCAGGAATCAGCCAGGAAATCTGTATACCCATCTCGCTGCCGAACAGCCGCTCCAGTCCGGTACTCCCCCCGAAGCTCGAGCCTGCACTGCCACCGTTCATTCCACCACCGCTACCGGTGTTACCGAGAAGTCGACCCAATCCGTTGTATCCCAGCACCAAGTCCATGACGCTGTTGTTGGTCGACCCACCGATGTACGGGCGAGAATCCGCCGGCCACAGCCACACTGCCAATACCCACCAACCGGCCGATACGACAACGGCCGTGGCGCCGATCGCCAAGTGGACCAAGCGATCTCGCAAACGTGCCTGTCCGGCAATCACATACGCACCTGCGAATGCAGGCAATACCATCACCCCTTGCAACATCTTGGTGAGAAAAGCGAACCCCAGCGCAACACCTGCGAGGGCTACCCACATCGCGGCTCGTCGACCCATCGCCGTGCCCATTGCCCGAATCACGAAGTAGCCGGCGAGAGTCATGAGCAGAACCAACAGTGCATCAGGATTGTCGAACTTGAACATCAGGGCGGCAGCCGGCGTAGCGGCCAACACAGCTCCCGCCACAAAACCCGCAGCGGGCGACGCCACTCGTTTGACGGCCACATACACGAGCGCAACCGATCCGACGCCCATCAATGCCTGCGGAACTAGAAGGCTGGCACTCGAAAATCCGAAGATCCGTCCGGACAGACCCATGACCCACAACGAAGCGGGCGGTTTGTCGACCGTGATGAAATTCGAGGTATCGAGGGACCCGAAGAACCACGCTTTCCAATCTTGTGAGCCGGCCTGCGCAGCCGCAGCATAGAAGGTGTTGGCGTATCCACTCGCGGTCAGATTCCACAGATACAGGACCGCCGTTGCCGCCAACAGGGTCGTCAGCGCCAATCCTGTACGGCGAGTGCGGAACCACGACGGCGAGGGCTCGGCTCGATGGGCAGTTGGTGCCGGCCGCTGAGGTGGGGCCGGATGCAGAACGGCGGTCATCAGGAAGTCCCTTCACGAGTTACTGTCCTGCCAACGATCGCGTCTCCAACCCTGGCGGCACTGGGACCCGTCTGGAAGATTGCTGTGAATGGATCAGGTCAGAGCGCGCTCGAACAGCACGACGCTGAACCAACCGTTCTCGGCATCATCTCCGAAGTCACGACGCCCGACCTCGATAAAACCCGCGTCCAAGTAGTAGCGACGCAATCGCAAGTTCGTTTCCACACAATCGAGCCGCAAGTACTGCGCGCCCTCCTCCGTAGACCGTCGACGCGCCCAGCGCAGTAAGCGCTCACCCATCGAGTCGCCCGAAAATGCTCGATCGATAACCAATCCGTGCACGTAGCCTGCAGGTTCATCCGAATCGAGCCAAACCTGAGGGTCTGACCAGATCAACCTCAGCGCACCGACGATCCTCGACTGCACCTGGTCTCGCGCGACATAGAACTCCCCTCTCGAAATCTGGGCCTCGATCTTCTCGAGAGACACTTCGCGAGGACGCCACTGAGCGATTCCACGTTCCGCCAACCAGTCTTCCGCCCCATGCCGAAGCGCCAAGATCGCTGGCGCATCATTTGCGATCGCCCGTACAACATCCACCGTCGTGATCCCTCCCCTCGATACGACCATCCACAGGTGCGGCCCACAACGGCACGACCTCTGGGCTCCACCTCGGATGTATCTGCGAGATGGAGCCTATCGGCGTGAAGTTATGTGTCTGAACGGGTCCCACCACTCGGTCACGTCTTGAAAGTGGTGTTCGCCGGCCTGGGGTGCTGCCCGGGGGCGATCGAGGGCGGCGGGACGAACCACGGTTTGTTGTCGACACCGATCCGAATCTCCCACCTGCCGACAAACCCCGTTTTGCGGTGCATCAGCCGGTGATGTGAACGGCACAGCAGGACAAGGTTGTTCATCACCGTCGGACCGCCGTTCGCCCAGTGCCGGATATGGTGCGCATCAGTCCACGCCGGAACACACGAACAACCCGGGAACGCACAGCCCTTGTCTCGGGCAATCAACGCGACTCGTTGTTCGGCGGTGACCAACCGTTTTCCGGGTTTCGCATCGAGCGGTGCGCCATGATCGTCCAGCAACACCGTCGACAGGAAACAATCACACCCCAGAAGCCTGGTCTGCGACACCGACAACGGTCCCATCCACGGCATGTGCCCGACGTCGAGATCCGGCAGGTTCAGATCGTGTGAGCCTTCGTCGTCCACATCAGTAGCAGAAGGCGCGGCGGCGCAGTCCCGGTGCTCAGCGAGGTCACGGGCGTTGATGTGCACGTTCACGTGCGGACGCTGCCCACCGTCGGTACCGGTTTTGGCGCAGTCGAGGTAGCGGCGGATCAGTTCGGTGAACCCGTCCGCGGTCCGCTTCGCCGCCGACCGGGCATCCGGGGTTCCGTCCGGCGCCGGGGTGGGCATCGTCAGATTCGACAACGCCGATAACAGCATTTCGCCGGTGAGGGCGTCGAAATCACCGCGGACCACCACCCGACCGTTCAAGGTCGAGGCGATCCGAAGTTCGTTACGATCGACATCTTCGGCGGGCGGAATCTCATCGGATTCGAACAACCGCTCCAACGTCGCGATAACGTTCCGCACCTTCGTTGTCGTCGCTTCCACTCCCGAGGCGGCAGCCAACAACAAATCGATGCACTTCGGTAATGCCTCCTCCGGCATCCCCTTCGGCGGCGACTCACAGAACGCCACAATCAACACGGCGTGATCGAACGAGCAATCCCCACAATCGAATCCCGCTGCCACTGCCGGAAACGGCCGCAACGCCGCACCCAGCGCGGCGATCTTCTTCCCGTCCCGAACCTGCAGCATCGTGTTCGCCGCCAACCACGAACCGACACCGCGACTGGCAATCACCTGATCATCGGAACGCAACGAGAGTTCGTCCACGACCGCCACCCGCACGGCTTCCAGGCGCAGAATCTCCGCACTCGCCGACACCGCAGCCTCTCGCAACTCAGCAGCAGACAACCGCCACAGACGACCACGCAACCCCACCGCAGAACCAGACACCACATCCGACAACACGACACTCATAGAATCCCCCGATCCCCACCCCCAACAATACTCGAACACCCGTTCGAGTCAAGAGCGATAGATCTTCAGCGCTCGATCCACCGATTCATCGCTCGCCGGTAGCAACGGCAATCTCAAATGAGGTGTCGGAATCTGCCCCAACGCGTGCAACACACCCTTGATGACAGTCGGATTCGGTTCGGAAAACAGAGCCCCGGACAGCTTCGACAACCGTCGCCCAAGGTCGCGAGCACTGTCCACATCGCCACTGTCCCAAGCCTTTACCAAGCGGACGAAGTCACCAGTAGACACATGAGCCGACGCCAAAATGCCGCCGGACGCACCCAAGGCCAGGAGCGGTGCGAGGAACAGATCATCCCCGGCCAGCACGGCGAAGTCGTCCGGAAGATCCGCGAAGAGTTCGACGGCAGCTGCGTCGATACTGCCAGCGGCATACTTCACAGCAACAACCCCGGGCAACGCTCCCAACTCTCGCAGTGTGCGACCGTCCAAACTGCACGCAGTTCGGTACGGCACGTGATAGACGATGAGCGGTACCGGGCTCGATTCCTGCAAGTACGCAAAATGCGCCACCACACCGGCTTTCGACGGCCTCGTGAATGAGGGAACCGGCACCAAGGCCGCCGAGACCTCCGGCCACCGACTCAGACTGTCGAGCGCCCGCGCACTGCCCACTGTGTCGCTACCGCCCGCGCCGACGATCAACGTCGCGCCCCGCGCACGGCACACGCTCGCGCAGATGTCCAGAACGGCCACTCTCTCCTGCTCCGTCAGCGTTGCGCTCTCCGCCGTCGTCCCGAGCGCAACGAGTCCGACCGCACCATCGGAGAGAACCTTGTGCGCAAGCCGTTCGAGTGCATCGGTAGCGATACGACCGTCGCTCTCAAACGGGGTGATCAGAGGGACATGGATTCCGGCGAGGCCAATTCGAGTAGTAGTCATAGAACTCACCCTCACCCAACAAACCTTATAGGTCTAGTTCGCGTTTCCATCTTCGAGCGTAAGCTGAGCTGATGCTTGACGTTCGTCGACTAAGGCTCTTGCGTGAACTAGCGCTGCGCGGCACCATCGTTGCCGTCGCCGAGGCGTTGTCATTCAGTCCTTCTGCCGTGTCGCAGCAGTTGGCCGTTCTCGAACGTGAAGCCGGCGTTCCTCTGTTGGAACGCACGGGGCGTCGGGTGCGCCTCACGCCGGCAGGCGAGAACCTCGCACGTCACGCCGAAGTCATCCTGCAACGCCTGGAACAGGCATCGAGTGAATTGGTCGACGCTCGTCGTGGCCTCGCCGGACCGCTACGAATTGGAACATTCCCGACCGCCGCACGTGCGATCCTCCCTCAGGCCTTGATCGCACTGTCGCACGAGCACCCGGGATTGGAACCAATGGTGTCGGAAATCGACCCAGCCGACGTCGCCGACGCGCTACGAGCCGGGAAATTGGACTTGGCTTTGATTCACGACTACGACTTCGTCCCTCGCCCCACCGAACCGGGCCTGACGACATTGCCGCTGTGCAGCGAAGCCGTGTACCTCGCTGCGAGTGACATCGAATCAGATCCCGGAAACGCTGTCGCATCGCTGACCGACTGCGTAGAACGTCCCTGGATCACCGCGATCCCCGGAACCGCTTGCCACGCAATGACCATTCGCGCGTGCCAAGCTGCCGGGTTCACACCGAAAGTGCGTCATCACATCGACGAGTTCGCCACTGTTCTCGCCCTCGTTGCTGCGGGACAGGGAGTTTCACTGGTCCCGGAACTCGGAGCAAGTCATCCACCAGCTGGAGTGCAGCTCGCGCCGATGCCTATTCGGCGACGGACCAAGATCGCCCACCGAGCCGGCTCCGACGCACACCCGGCAGTCACAACCGTGACAAGCGCGCTTCGCTCGGCAGTCCCGCTACTTCTGGACGCCGAGCACTAGCGACACTTACATGTCGAGTCCGAGGTCGAGCACCGTCACCGAGTGAGTCAGTGCACCTACGGCCAGGTAGTCGACGCCGGTTCGGGCATACTCTGCGGCAACGTCGATGGCGAGACCACCGGATGACTCGAGCTTGGTTTCTGGAGCAACAGCGTCTCGGCGTTGGACCGCGATCTGCGTCTGCCACAGCGGGAAGTTGTCCAGCAGAACAAGTTCCACGTTCTCCGCCAGAACCTGATCGAGCTGAGTGAGGTTGTCGACCTCAACTTCGCACTCGATGTCCGGGGCAAGCTCACGGACCGCACGAAGTGCTGCGACCACCGAACCGGCAGCAGCAACATGGTTGTCCTTGATCAACGCCGCGTCACCCAATCCCATACGGTGGTTGACGCCTCCGCCCACGTGGACTGCATATTTCTGCAGAGAACGCAGTCCGGGCAGTGTCTTTCGACTGTCACGCACTTTGGCATGAGTGCCGGCGATGGCGTCGACCCACTGTGATGTCGCCGTGGCGATCCCCGAGAGATGGCAGACGAGGTTGAGCATCGTCCGCTCTGCCGTGAGAAGTCCGCGGGTGGGCGCGACAACGGTGAGCACCGATTGACCTGGCGCAACCCGAGTTCCTTCGGAGACCCGATCGACGACCTCGTAGTTACCCGCGCCGATCACCTCGTCGAGAACAAGCAGTCCGACGTCGATGCCGGCGACGGTACCCGATGAGCGTGACACGACCGAAGCCTTCGCGACCGCATCAGCGGGAACCGTTGCGGTAGAGGTGATATCGGGGCCATAGCGCAGATCCTCGTCGAGAGCGAGCCTGACCAATGTGAGCAGCTCGTCACGGTCGAGCGGCGCGGGCAGGATCTTCTGCTCGGTCATCAATGAACTCCTGTCAACAACATGTCGAGTATTTGGAGCGCTCCATCGGCGCCCATCTTGATCCGAGTGCTGCGACGCTGATTCGGATCTGTTCCAGGATAGTCGGTGCGGGTATGGCAGCCACGGCTCTCGGTTCGCGCCACGGCCACGTCGACCAATGCAGTCGCAGTCAGTGCGAGCGCCGCGTCTTCAAGGTCCGGAGCAGCCACTGCCACTGTCTGTTCAGCGTCGGCAAGCGCGGCTCGCGCAGTCTGGAGACCACCTCCGTCGCGAACCACCGACGCGTGTGCCGTCATGACGGACTGCACGGTCTCTCGCGGCAGGATCGGCATCGACTTGCGCACCACGTTGACCACTTCGGCATGGACATCGCGACGCTCGGCAGCTGCGATTCCTGCACGCTCCCCGACTACCAAACCCTCGAGAAGGCTGTTGGACGCAAGACGATTCGCGCCGTGCAATCCCGTGCGAGCCACTTCACCCGCTGCGTAGAGTCCGGGCACTCCCGTTCGTCCATGGACGTCGGTGGCGACTCCCCCGCACGAATAGTGCGCGGCCGGAGCCACCGGAATGAGTTGAGTGCGTGGATCGATGCCGGCTTCGAGGCAGGATGCGGTGATGGTCGGGAATCTCGAATCGAAGCCGTCGAGCTTTCGTGCGTCGAGATAGACGTGATCGGTGCCGAGATCTCGTAGGCGTGCTGCGATTGCCCGCGAAACCACATCACGCGGGGCGAGATCACCCAGCGGATGAACACCTGCGGTGACCGAATCACCGTTGGTGTCGACAAGAATCGCACCCTCGCCGCGGACCGCCTCACTGATCAGAGGTCGGCGGCCTACCCCACCCGGAGTGAAGAGCACCGTCGGATGGAACTGAACGAACTCCAGGTCCGCAATCGCCGCACCAGCTTCGAGTGCCAACGCGATTCCGTCGGCAGTTGCGCCAGGTGGATTTGTGCTGCAGGCATACAGCTGACCAAGTCCGCCGGTAGCGAGCAGTACCGCTGGTGCATGGATCACCCCGAGGCCTTCCGGGGAGGAGACGATGAGTCCACACACCCCACGGCGGTTGGTCACCACCTGAACTGCCGCCGCACCGAACAGGACGGGCAGGCCGGCAGCATTGAGGGCTCGCTGCACTTCTGCGCCCGTGGCGTCGCCGCCCGCATGAATGATCCGACGCGTGCTGTGCCCACCCTCGCGGGTGCGCGACACCTCGCCGTCTCGCCCGCGATCGAAGACCGCGCCCAACGCGGCCAGCGCCGCAACAGCATCGTGACCAGCTTCGACGATGGAATAGACGGCTTCCTCGTCGCACAAACCGACGCCGGCCTCACACGTATCCGCAACGTGCGACTCGACGGAATCCGTATTCAGATCGTCGACGACTGCGATGCCGCCCTGCGCGTACTGAGTCGAGGTGTCCGTCGGACCACCCTTGCTGACCGTGAGTACTTTCAGCCCCCGCAGAGAAGCAGTGCGCGCAGCGGTGAGGCCCGCGACACCGCCTCCCACGACGACCAGGTCGGCATGAGCCTCCCAGGCGAAACGCCCGGCAGGGCTGGTCACTCGCCGCCGCCCGGATTACCGATCTCGATCATGCGCTGCACCGATTTCTGTGCACGCTTGGCCATCTCGAGATCGACGTGGACCTCGTCCTTGCCCTCGAGAAGGCAGCGAAGCAACGCGGCAGGCGTGATCATCTTCATGTACGGGCACGACGCGCGGTCGTTGACGGCCTGGAAATCGACGTCGGGCGCTGCCTTGCGCAACTGGTGCAGCATCCCGATCTCGGTGGCGACCAGAACCTGCTTGCTCTTGGTGACGCGGGCAGCGTCGAGCATTCCGCCGGTGGAGAGGATCTTGACCTTGTCCGCGGGGACCGCGCCTTCGCCGGCAAGGTACAGAGCCGAAGTGGCGCAACCACATTCAGGGTGAACGAACAGCTCGGCGTCGGGGTGCGACTTGGACTTGGCCGTCAGCTCGTCACCGTTGATGCCGGCGTGCACGTGGCACTCGCCAGCCCAGATCTGCATGTTGGTACGGCCGGTCACGCGCTTGACGTGCGCTCCCAGGAACTGGTCCGGCAGGAACAGAACCTCGCGGTCGGGATCGATCGAGTTGACCACGTCGACGGCATTGGACGAGGTGCAGCAGATGTCGGTGAGTCCCTTCACCTCTGCCGTGGTGTTCACGTACGACACCACCAGCGCGTTCGGGTTGTCGGCCTTCCACTCACGAAGCTGCTCGGCATTGATCGAGTCGGCCAGCGAGCAGCCCGCTCGCTCGTCCGGGATCAGCACGGTCTTGGACGGCGACAGGATCTTCGCGGTCTCGGCCATGAAGTGCACACCGCAGAAGACAATCGTGTCCTCGGGCGCCTCGGCAGCGATTCGCGAAAGCGCCAGGGAGTCTCCGACGTGATCGGCGACGTCCTGAATCGCAGGCAGCTGGTAGTTGTGCGCAAGAATCGTCGCGCCGCGTTCGCGAGCCAGACGTTTGATCTCAGCGGCCCACTCGGGGGTCGCTTCGACTCCGTTGTATCCGCCGGGGCCGTCGTGAATCTGCGAGGCCGATCCCTCCCATAACGTCGTGGTCGTCATGGCGTTCTCCTTCACCGTGAACCCGGGCTCGTCACCCAGTTCAAATCCGGACGGGCTGGCCCGGATTTCCGTATTCGAGGTTTTCGACTTAGGATCGAAAACGTGCCCAATAGTAACACCACCCACGAAGTGCTTGCAGCGGTGTTCCAAGTTCGCACCTTCCCCGCAAGCATCGCCGCAGGTGACGGCGACCACTGCCCGCAAGGACGTGAAGAGTTGGCCGTGCTGCTGTGGCAGCGCGCACTCAACCCACAGAAGGGCACGTGGTCCCTGCCCGGGGGCACTTTGCGCGACGACGAGGACTTGACGACGTCCGCTCGACGACTCCTCGCCGAGAAGGTCGACCTACGAAAGGTCGCCCACCTCGAACAACTCTCCGTCTTCAGTGATCCACAACGTGTGCCGGGCCCGCGCCGCATCGCGTCGACCTTCCTCGGACTCGTTCCCCTCAGTGCCGATCCACAACTTCCACCGGACACTGCCTGGCACCCCGTTTCGAAATTGCCGGAGATGTCGTTCGATCACGGAACCGTCGTGCGGCACGCGCGCAATCGACTGGCTGCAAAACTCTCCTACACCAATATCGCATTCGGACTGGCGCCCGAAGAGTTCGCAATGTCGACGCTTCGCGAAATCTACTGCGCTGCACTCGGTTACCAGGTCGATGCCACCAACTTACAACGCGTGCTGGGGCGTCGAGGCGTTCTGACTCCCACCGGCAACACCGCACCGTCCGGCAAGTCGGGTGGACGTCCACCGGCCCTGTACCGTTTCACCGACTCCACCTTGCGAGTCACCGACGAATTCGCCGCACTACGGCCACCGAGCTGACACTGATCACACTGTCAGGCAACAGCTTCGAGACTTCCGCACTGCAACCACACCGAGGCCACGGCGCCGGCCGGATCGATGACCCGGTTGATTGCACCGAACCGTGTCGTCACCCGATCGAGAATCCGATCGGCCTGCCAACGATCTGTCGGATCGGCGACAATCGCGAAGAAGCGATGGGCGGGTTTTCCCGCCATGACGCGCACCAATTCGGTGACCGTCCGCGCCGTGACTGCCACGCTCCAACCAGCGTCGAGAAACTCGGCGGCAGTGCGCGCACCGTGCTCGAATCCGATGTCCGTGACAAGTACAACTCCCCTGTTCGGGGCGATCTCTGAAACACTCATTGCGGAACCTCCAGTCGGAATCAAACTTCTTGACTCCTATGTAAGTCCGCAATCTTGTGCTTCCCTTGTGCTGGTTCTGTGAGAACTCTGGGGGTTTGCGCGCCCCACCTCAGACAGATCGAGACAGCCCCGCCCAGAAGACCGTCGAGGCCGCGTTCACCACATCGCCGACCGGTACGTCGCCCAACATTCCGCCTGCAGCAAGCGTCGCGACGCCATGGAACGTCGCAAAGGCAACCAGCGCAATACTTTCCGGATCGCCGGCGGCAATATCACCCGCGGTCTGAGCTTCCGACACGAGCCGGACGGTCAGGTCCATCGTGGCGTGCCCCGCGTTGACGACAGTTTCGGCGGCGCCCGGTGCATGCTTGTTGCTGTACATCAACGACAAAAGTCCGGGATGGTCCAGCGCAAAATCCACGTAGGCATTGGCGAGCGAGGAGAACCGGGCCCTCGCGGTCGGTGGAGCATCCGCGACTGCCCGCTCGAGCGCACCGGTCATCCGATGGAATCCACTTTCGGCCAAGGCATCGAGCAAAGCCTGGCGGTCACGAAAGTGCTTGCCCGGAGCCGCGTGGCTCACGCCCGCCTCGCGCGCAAGTTGCCTCAGCGACAACTTGTCGACGCCATCTCGTTCGAGTGTTGCTTCGGCCGACGCCAGGAGTTCCTGTCGCAGACTGCCGTGGTGGTACGGCTGTTCGTGGGCGGGCATGGTGGCACCATATCAAAATGTTGTCATTGACAACTATGGTGCCAGTGCCTACATTTGGGATCACCCGAACCGAAGGAGCCACCATGGCCATCGACGTAGCTGGAACCACCGTCCTCATCACCGGAGCCAGCGCTGGACTCGGCGTGGAATTCGCTCATCGCTTTGCCGCTCGCGGCGCAAACCTCGTTCTGGTCGCCAGACGGGCGGACCGCCTCGAGGCACTCGCCACCGAACTTCGTGGCGCGCACGGCATCACCGTGACAGTTCTGCCCGCCGACCTGGCCACACCCGGAGTCGGCGCGACCCTGCACCAAGAACTCGCCAGTCGCGACATCACGGTCACGTCCCTGATCAACAACGCGGGATTCGGAACGCACGGAGCATTCGTGGACGAAAACCTCGAGCGCGTCACGTCCGAAATTCAGCTCAACATCGCCACACTCGTCGAACTGACGCACACATTCCTGCCCGACCTTCTCACCGGCCGCGGAGCACTGGTCAACATCGCCAGCACCGCGTCGTTCCAGCCGACACCGGGCATGGCGGTCTACGGCGCATCCAAGGCCTTTGTACTCAACTTCACCGAAGCACTCTGGGCAGAAGCTCGCGGTAGTGGATTGACCGTGTTGGCGGTGTGCCCCGGTCCGACGCGCACCGAGTTCTTCGACGTCGTCGGCTCGGAAGATGCTGCGGTCGGGCGAATGCAGACGGCAACTCAGGTGGTGGACACAGCTTTCCGGGCACTGGATCGACGCAACGCGCCGCCGACCGTCGTATCAGGATTGCCGAACTGGGTGTCCTCGATCAGCACTCGCTTCGCAACCCGCCGGTTGGGGGCGCTCATTTCGGGCCGACTGCTGGGTGACGTGCGAATGAAGTCCGAAGCGAAGCGCTCGTCGACGTCGTCGGCGTAGCGACGTAACAGCTACGGGAGCTTCGGCTGGATCTCGTCTTCGGTCTGTTCGGTCTCGCTGGCCGGATCCCCAGATTCCGGATGGTCACCCACACCGAGGTCGTCGTACGGATTGAGCACTGCGAGAACCAAAGTCACGACGCACGCCGCGAGCGGCTGAAACAGAAGGACGAGCAAGGTGCCGATGTTCGGCGCCCGCGCGATAATCTCCCCGACCGCCGGATTGTCGGCCATGGGGAAACGCAATTTGGTCACGCCCGAACCCACGAGTGCCATCAGACCCGCTCCCACCGCTGAGCCGACGATCAACCCGCCCAGGGCATACGGGCCTCGACTCAGGCGTGCCAGCCACGCAGCCACTGCCGACAGCACACCGACGATCAGTGCCAGCCAGATGAATACAGCGCTCGCGTCGAACTGGTGAAGACTCTCACCTGTCAACGCGACGCCGCGCCCCTCGGACACCACCAACAGGTGCTCGGCCGGAGCCAAGAACGCCCACAGCACACCAACGAGCACGCTCACGCCCGCAGTGGTTGCGGCGATCACGATCGCGGTACGCAGACGAGTCTGCCGAAGAGAGATCACACAGAGTGACGCTACCTGCGGGCGACGTCGATCGAGTCGACGACACCGTGTCGGGAGCATTTCGCCCACCATCCGTCAGGACTGACCTGAACGATCATGCGACGCCCGCACTGCTCGCAGAAGCGAGGAGGCTCCAGCCCCATCGACGCCGCTGTCGGCGTCGGATCGTCGACACCGTCGACGATCCGACGCCCGGTGAACGGGTTGTACCGCTCCTCGGTCACCGGAGCGCTCACAGAGTGTCGTTCAGTGCTTTGATCGGCATCTGCAGATCGACCAACAGATCCAGATCCTTCTCGGCGGGACGCCCGAGGGTCGTCAGGTAGTTGCCGACGATGACGGCGTTGATTCCGCCGAGGATGCCCTGCTTGGCACCCAGGTCGCCGAGGGTGATCTCGCGTCCACCGGCGAAGCGCAGGATCGTGCGTGGCAGCGCGAGACGGAATGCCGCCACGGACTTGAGTGCCTCGCTGGCGGGCAACACGTCCAGATCACCGAACGGGGTACCCGGACGCGGGTTGAGGAAGTTGAGCGGGACCTCGTCCGGCTCCAGTTCAGCCAGGTTGGCCGCGAATTCTGCGCGCTGCTCCAGCGATTCGCCCATACCGAGGATTCCGCCGCAGCACACTTCCATGCCTGCTTCGCGAACCATCCGCAGGGTGTTCCAACGCTCTTCCCACGAGTGCGTGGTCACGACGTTCGGGAAATGCGACTTCGAGGTCTCCAAGTTGTGGTTGTACCGGTGCACACCCATGGCGGCCAGTTGGTCGACCTGTTCCTGGGTCAGCATGCCGAGCGAGCAGGCGATCTGGATGTCGACCTCGTTGCGGATCGCCTCGATGCCGGCGGCGACCTGAGCGAGCAACCGGGCGTCGGGTCCGCGGACGGCGGCCACGATGCAGAACTCGGTAGCGCCCGACTTCGCAGTCTGCTTGGCAGCCTCCACCAGGCTCGGGATGTCCAACCAGGCCGCGCGAACCGGCGACTGGAAGAGTCCGGACTGCGAGCAGAAATGACAGTCCTCGGGGCAGCCGCCCGTCTTGAGGCTGATGATGCCCTCGACCTCGACCTCCGGTCCACACCACTTCATACGCACATCGTGGGCGAGAGCCAGCAGGTCTTCGAGCCTGTCGTCGTCGAGCCGGAGTACGTCGAGCACCTGGCTTTCGGTCAGGCCAACTCCTCTTTCGAGAACTTGCTCGCGCGCCTGGTCGAGGATGTCGACCGTCGCAGGGGCCGTGCTAATCGGGGGCGGGGTCACAGACGTCTCCTTCAGAACCAGCAAAATTGAACACCGTACAAGTTGAACGGTGTTCACGTTAGAGACGTGGTGGAATACTGTCAAAGGCGGGTCCGATCGACATCCGATCGCGAGCGGTCAACAGCGGGACGAAACGAGGGGAACAACAAGTGCAGTTGCGACGCGGCGACGTGCTGGACGGCGCCATGGCGATACTCGACGAGTTCGGGCTTGCCGACCTCACGATGCGCAGGCTCGCAACCTCACTGGGCGTCCAACCCGGCGCTCTCTACTGGCATTTCCCGAACAAACAGACCTTGCTCGGCGCGGTCGTCGACAAGATCCTCGAAGACCTCGACGCACCCACTGACGCAGAGACGTGGCAAGAGGCGTATTCCGGACTGGCACACAGACTTCGGTCTGCCCTGCTGGCGCACCGCGACGGCGCCGAGTTGGTCAGCGCCACCTTCGCCTCACGAATGACAAGCAGCCAGGTGCGCGAGCACTTCGCGCAAGCCGGGCAAGAATCCGGCCTCTCACGCGAGCACGCCCAACTCGCGGCGTATGCCCTGCTGTATTACGTACTCGGCCATACCGTCGACGAGCAGTCCCGAGCGCAGATGGAAGAAATGGGGGCACTCACCCGGGCTCCCATCTCCCCCGACTCCCCCGAGGTGATCGGCGGCGGTTCCGACGAGGACCTCCTCGACGGCGATCCGACAGTGCGCTTCCAGTTCGGCCTAGACCTCTTCATCGACGGAATTCGCACTCGCTTGAATTCGACCCTGAAGTCAGCCCACACCGAATCGGTTCTACGACACTCCTGACAGTCGCAGTAATGCAGTAGTGCCGGCCGCAACAATCACCACGACCACCAACGGGGCCTTGAACCAGGCGCAGATGCCTCCGGCCGCCACGCCGAACACTCGCGCCGGCCCCGCAACGTCATGCCCGGTGAAGATCGTCGAGGTCGCAACAACTGCAAGCAACAGCACCACGACAGCACGATCGAGGGTCTTCTCAGCGAAACCCGAAAGCTTTACCCGAGCACGGAGCAGAACGCCGCTCACCCTCAAAGCGTAAGAGCCGCAAGCGAACACGACAATGCCGATCCAGACCGATGCGGTATTCATCGAACTTTCTCCCGGAACGGTATCGTCACCGCGAGGCTCAGCAGAGCTACGAGCGGCGCTGTACCCGACGGCAGGAACGGCGACGTGGCCACCGCAACCGCTGCACCGATCACACCGGCAAGCAATGTCACCTTTTCCCTCAGCGCGGGCAGGACGAGGGCCAAAATGACAACTGGAAAAGCGGCATCCAATCCCAACGCGGCCGGATCTTGGACGACGCCGCCGAGCAGCCCGCCCAGGAGCGCTCCGATCGGCCACGACACCGCGATCCCGATCCCACAGAACCAGAAAGCCGCACGCTTCTGCTTCACCGATCCCTGCGCCATGGCAACCGCGACGCTTTCGTCGTTGACCAGGTGCGCGCCGACCAACTTGCGCCAGCCCGAGCCCCTGTGCCGAGCCTCGCCGAGAAACGATCCCGCGGCCAATCCGTAGGCGAAGTTTCGGGAGTTGATCAGCAAGCCTGCTGCAACTGCAGCGAGGGCGCCACCTCCGGCCGCAATGATTCCGATGAACAGGAACTCCGAGGAGGCACCCAGAACGAGCACAGCCAAGGCAAGCAGCTGCCATATCGAGAATCCAGCTGATCCTGCCGTCACACCGTAGGACACGCCGACGACGGCCACGGAGAGACAGATCAGCACAGTCACCCGGATCGTGTCGCGATCAACTGTTCGCCATAAAGAACGCATGTATTCTATGTTGAACGAAATGACACCGTTCGTCAAGAAAAACGATCGATCGGAGAATCGAACGATGGTCAGTGGTGAAACCGGCACGGATCAGAGCCCGCAGAAACTGGTGGCCGTCGCACTCAAACGCGAGCGCACCCGAGCGGGCCTTAGCCTCTCGGAGGTGGCCCGGCGCGCCGACATCGCCAAATCCACACTCTCCCAACTCGAATCCGGCCTCGGAAATCCGAGCCTCGAAACACTGTGGGCACTCGGCAACGCATTGGGTGTGCCATTCTCACAACTCGTCGACTCGCAGGCACAGACTGTTCAGTTGATTCGAGCCGGAGAAGGGCCGGCGATTGCGTCGGCTAACGCGTCGTACATCGCGACTCTCCTGGCGCCCAGCCCACCGAACGCACGCCGCGATCTGTATCGGATCGTCGCTGAACCGGGCGAGCCGCGCATTTCGTCTCCGCATGCCCGCGGCACCACCGAACACGTTGTGATCGGTACGGGGCGGGCCGAGGTCGGGCCGACCGCAGATCCGATCGAGCTCGGCCCGGGCGACTATCTCTCTTATCCTGGGGACGAGGAGCACATCTTTCGGGCACTCCAACCAGGCACGACGGCGATCATGGTTTCGGAGCACACCTGAGCCTCGATCGGTTTCGCCGATGAGTTTCGTCGCTGCGGGAAGTCTGTATCTGCGAGGTGATGTGGCCAGCGCCTCGATCACCGACGGCAGCAACGACCAACAGCAGGAGGACCCATGTCCGGATCCAGCATCAGCAGCATTTTGCTCTCGAGCACCAACCCCGAACGCTTGCGCGACTGGTACGCCGAGGCGTTCGCCCCGAAAGTCGACCGCACGCCGGGCGAACCTGGTTACGACGTCCTCGACTTCAACGGTTTCTACGTCATGCTCGACAGACGCGACGACGTCGGCGAGACCAACCCGCAGCCCGGCCGGATGTTCCTCAACGTCGAGACCGACGATGCCCGGTCGATCGCGCAGCGCATCGACGCACTCGGCGGACACTGGTTCGCCCCACTCGAAGACCGCGGGGGCAGTTTGTTCGCCACCGCGATCGACCCCGACGGAAACTACGTTCAGATCATCGAGTTCAGCGAGGAAGCCAGGGCTGAGATGGAATCCGGAATGACGGATCCCCAACTCACCTAGTCCGGCAACAGCTAGGAACGGAGATAGTCATGCTCGCAGACAAGAAAGCATTCAGCGGATTTTCGGTGACTGACATCGACGCTGCAAAGAAGTTCTACGGCGAAACGCTCGGGCTGAAAGTGACCGACGAAGACATGGGACTCATTCGCCTACATCTTGCCGGCGGAACCGAGATCCTGGTTTATCCGAAACCGAATCACGAAGCGGCGACCTACACGATCCTCAACTTCGTCGTCGACGACATCGACACAACCGTCGATCAACTGACCGCACGTGGTGTGGAGTTTCTGAAATACGACGGATTCCCCCAGGATGCGCGAGGCATCATGCGTGGCAACGGCCCCGATATCGCGTGGTTCACCGACCCCGCCGGCAATGTTCTGTCGGTAATCAAGGAGTCCTGACGCGCTTAACCGCTGAACAGCTGTGACTGCCGCTGTTCAGCGGTGTCGGTATTGGAGCGTTCCGCTGCCGCAGTTTCACGCTCGGCCGCCAATTGCTCGGCGCTTTTTGCGTCGACAACGGGCTCCGACGCACTGAGGTCGGAAAACAAGCCACTGTTCGATTCGTTCACATGCCACCCTTTTGCCTGGTCATCGTTGCCGCGCGCAGATAAACCTGCGTTAGAGATCGGTCGATGGCTACTTAAATACTGCCGCCGTACGGCGCCGACAAGACGCCGATGACTCAGCAGTTTCCTCACCCAGTCTTGCACGCCCGCGTTTTCCACGAGAAATTCGGTCCAGACGGGTTGTCATCGACCGCGTGCTGGAGCAATGTGAAAGATGAGCGCGGAGCAGGTCGGCAGCACTTTCGTCGGACACCTGGCCCCTCAATTCACCGCACAATTTTTGGAGGAATCATGTTGGGAATTGCTTTGGGCCTCGGCAGCGCCGCTGTCGGAATCGGCCTCGGACTGCTCGGCGCAGGAGCGGGAATTCTGCTGAGCGACAAGACCGTCAAAACCGCACGACGTGAACTCACCGCCTGACGAGGGCGAGCGCACCGAAAACGGCGAGCGCACCGAATACCTCGGCGTTGGAGTCAGCACTCGCGTGAACGCCGCGATGCGCCATCCCGCGCACTGGGTGTTCTCACGGGCCACGCGACGACGTGGCGTGCATACGGACGTGGTTGTTCCGGCCAGCGCCCAGGATGTGCTCGACAGGTTGACAGCACTTCGAATAAGCACGTGGAGTTACGGTTTCGACCACAAGTCGATCCGTCACCTGGGTCCGATGGCGCAAGATTTTGCGGCGATTTTCGGCTTGGGATCCAACACCCGTCGGATCTCGGCCGTCGATGCGAACGGCGTGTGCATGGCGAGCATCCAAGCCTTGAACCGCAAAATCGGCGCCCTCGAGACAAAAGTCAGCGCGCTCGCGAAGGACCTCGACATACTGCGCACGGAGATGGGAGACACGAGAACGGATCGAAATACGTTAGAGATAAACAACAATCACAAATCCTCGATGCTCGACGAATTCGGTGGATCCACCGGTCTGTAGTTTGTTCGGTGTGACCGCCCCTGAATCAGACTCGGACTCGGACTGTAACGAGATTGCCGCACTGTTCGACGTGACATCCGACACTGTCGGAGACGAACACGTCGAACAGGCACTTTCCGAATTCGGCCTTGGCACAACGGAGATCACCGAGACCGCGGCCCGCATCCGGGCCAGTCGGTCAGAATTTCGTCGACTGCGCCGCCGCGAGAACGAATTGGCGGTCCTCTATTCGAGTGCGCGTGAGCTTGCGCAGGTTCGCGACGTCGACACACTGCTGCAGAGACTGGTCAACCGCGCACACGACATCATGGGTACCGACGTCACGTACCTGTCCGAATTCGATGTGGTAACCAGAGATCTGAACGTTCGAAAGACAGCAGGCGCGGTCTCGCCGGAGCTCCAGCATCTGCAGGTTCCTGCGGGCGCCGGCTTGGTCAGCGCGATTGCCGAATCTCGTGCGGCCCAGTGGGTCCAGAACTACAGCGAATACACGCAGTCGCGGCACGACGAGGTGGTCGACGCCGCGATAGTCGCCGAGGGTCTGGTGGCGATTCTCGGCGTGCCGATGCTCTCGGACGGCCAGATCCTCGGAGTCCTGTTTGCCGCCGACCGCCGGGAACGACGATTCACCGCAGATCAGATCGCCCTGCTCTCTGCACTCGCGGATCACGCCTCGGTAGTCCTGCAAACGGCACGGGCGCTGGACCGCGCCGAGGAATCCGCCGCCGAGACCGGGAGAGCACTTGACGAGCTGCGCGAGCACGTGTCCGCGCGGGACAAATCGAACATCGTCCACCAGGATCTGATCTATGCCGTTCTCCGCGGCGGTGGCTACGCCCAGGTAGCACGAACTCTCAGCAGCGCACTCGAGCGCAGCACCGTCGTCGTCGACAACGAGCTACGCCCTCTCGTGACATCGTCGGGTGAGCAGATCACGACGGTGCCGTTGCCGCTACCTCGTGCCGTGTCCGATGCCATCACCCAGAGTCGCCGCAGTGGCCGATGCACGTATGTCGCTGATAACAGCGAGACCCTGATCCAACTCGTCAGCGCCGTCACCGCCGGAGAATCATTCCTCGGGGCCATCTTGCTGAATCGATCGGACGCGCCGATCGGACCCGTTGAACTCCGGACCGTGGAACGGGCAGCTCAGGTAACAGCGATTCTCGTGTTGCAACACTCGGCGGAAGCAGCAGCGGATCGGCGCGCACGTGACGAACTGGTCGCCGACCTGTTGAGCACTGCGCCCGAACGACGGCGCGATCTCGAACGTCGGACCCGCAACCTCGGCATCTCCCTCAGCGAACTCGACACCGTCCTCGTGGTGTCGGTCTCTCCGGAACTCCGCACCGCAGCGCTCCGCGCAATCGGGCAGAGTCTGCCGGTCGGAGCTTTGGCGTCGCAGCACGCCGGATTGATCGCGGTGGTCTCGCGCTCGGGGAACCCGGCGGCCGCGGCCACCGTCGTTCACCGCCAGATCACCGGTTCGATAGGACCTCACGCTGTAGTCATCGCGCCGGCGACAGCGGAGCGCCCCGAAGAACTCCCGGCGCGCTTCACCTCTGCGCTGCGCACGGCCCGCCTACTATCGGCGTTGGGCAAGACCGACGGCGCGGTCACGACTGCGTCGTACCTCCCATACACGGTTCTGTTCGGTGAGAATCCGGAATCACTCCATCAGTTCGTCGACGAGGTAATCGGCCCGGTACTCGCCTACGACCGTGACAAGGACACCGATCTCACGGCGACCCTTCGGGCTCTGGTCCGCAACGACGGGAGCCCGACCAAGGCTGCCCGCGCACTCAACTATCACCCGAACACCGTCGTTCAGCGTCTCGACCGCATCCGTACGCTCCTCGGTCACTCGTGGCGCGAAGACGAGAACTTCTTTCGAGTGTCCATGGCGACGAGGCTCGACGAACTTCGAGAAGTGGGAACCGAAGAGGGTGGAAGCGACATCAACGACAGCGGCGATGGTGCATGACACTACAATTTCGACCGATCGATGTGTTGTAAACACGTGGTCTGGCAGGCATCAATCTCCCTACTGTGAAGCGGAGCACAGAACCACTCCAGGAGGACGACCCCCAGTGTCTATCAACAGCCGCATCGCCGATTTCCGGTCCTACGACGTCACCGCACGGCGCGCCGAGATCGTCCGCCAGACCGACCTGACCGAAGCAGACATCGCGGTCTACGACGCTGCCGACGGCCTCACCATCGATCAGGCCGATCGCATGGTCGAGAACGTCCTCGGCGTCATCGGCATCCCGGTCGGCGTAGCCACCAACTTCACGATCAACGGCAAGGACTACCTGATCCCCCTTGCCACCGAGGAGCCGTCGGTGGTCGCAGCTGCGAGTAACGCTGCTCGCATCGCACGCGGACTCGGGGGCTTTCACGTCTCGAGCACCCAGCCGATCATGCAAGCCCAGATTCAACTCGTCGACGTCGTGGATCCGTCAGCTGCCCGCATCCGGCTCCTCGAGGCACGGGAAGAAATCATTGCACTCGCCAACGAGCAGGACCCGAAGTTGGTCAGCGTCGGCGGTGGCGTGAAGGACATTTCGGTTCGCATCGTATCCTCGGACAAGGCCGTCTACGTCGTCCTCCACCTTCACGTCGACGTACGAGATGCGATGGGCGCCAACGCAGTCAACACGATGGCAGAGGCAATCGCGGATCGAGTGGCCAAGATCGGCGGCGGGCACGTCGTTCTTCGCATTCTCACCAACAAGGCAGATCTGCGGCTGACGCGCGTTCGCGCCGTGTTCGACGCCGAATTGGTCGGCGGTGCAGAGGTAGTGGACAACCTGATCCATGCCGCGCGCTTGGCAGAGCTGGATCCCTACCGCGCTGCGACACACAACAAGGGCATCATGAACGGCATCAGCGCCGTGGTGTTGGCGACCGGAAACGACACGCGCGCAGTCGAAGCCGGGTGCCATTCCCACGCAGTCAACGCCGACGGAATCTACTCCTCACTCTCGCATTTCGAGAAGAATGCCGACGGCAACATCGTCGGCACCCTGGAGCTACCCATGCCGGTCGGCCTCGTCGGCGGCGCCACCAAGGTGCACCCGGTAGCGCAGGCCGCGATCAAGATGCTCGGCGTCGAGAGCGCCGAGGAACTCGCCGGCATCATCCTGGCAGTCGGTCTCGCACAGAACCTGGCTGCTGTCCGCGTTCTCGCCGGTGAGGGTGTCCAGCGCGGACACATGGGACTACACGCCCGTAACATCGCTGCCACCGCCGGAGCCCAGAAGAGCGAGATCGACGCCGTGGTTGCACGCCTGATCGCGGACAAGAGCATTCGCGTCGAACATGCCGAGAAGGTTCTCGCCGAGATCCGCGGCGGAAACTGACCACGATGACCGAAACAGCTGCAGGATCACCAGTGTGGAAGCCGGCGCCTCATCGAGTGTCGGCGACGGGCCTACCGACCGCGGTCCGGGTCTACGAAGTCGGGCCACGCGACGGACTTCAAGCCGAAACGGTAGTGATCCCGACCGAGACGAAGGCCCAGTTCATCGAACGCCTGGTCGCGGCCGGTTCCCGCACCGTCGAATTGACGAGCTTCGTCTCGCCTCGATGGATCCCGCAACTTGCCGACGCGGAAGAATTGATGGGTCGGCTGCACCTGCCGGACTCGGTACGCACGGTCGTCCTTGTCCCGAACCGCAAAGGTCTCGAGCGGGCCGTTGCCGCCGGGGCGAGCGAAGTTGCAATATTCGTCAGCGCCACAGAGGAATTCGCGAGACGCAACCTCAACTCTACGGTGGACGGTACGATCGCCGCGGCTGCCGAGGTCACTGCCGCCGCGCGAGCCCTGGGACTTCCCGTCCGCGGTTACATCTCGATGTGCTTCGGCGACCCCTGGGAAGGCGCCGTGTCCGTCGAGCGTGTCGCTGACATCGCGAAAGCCTTGATCGACTGCGGTGCCACGTCGCTCTCTCTCGGCGACACCATCGGCGTCGGCACGCCAGGCCATGTGCTCGCCCTACTCGGCGCGATCCGCGAACGTGGCATCCCCACATCGCAGATCGCGATGCACTTTCACGATACCTACGGCCAGGCACTGTCGAACGTCTACGCGTCGTTGACTGCGGGTGTCTCCGAATTCGACAGTTCCGCAGGCGGTCTCGGACGGTGCCCGTATGCCAAGGGCGCGACCGGAAATCTCGCCACCGAGGACTTGGTGTGGATGCTCCACGGCCTCGGGATCGACACCGGCATCGACCTGGATTCCCTTACCGACACAAGCAGTTGGATGGCCGAACAGATCGGACACCCGAGTCCGTCCCGAGTTGTCAACGCCCTCCGCGCAGCAAGCACCTGACACTCGTCACGCAAGCCTCTCATCTCGCAAGTCCCCCACCTCGCAAGCCCCTCGCCATGCATGACACTGGAGAAAACTGATGTCACCACCGCAGTCGGCAACGACGCCGACCACCACAACCGAGCCGACCGAGCAGCAGACGTACCTCGAAGTCTGGGGCGACACCGTCAACGGTCGACACCTCGCGATCTCCGTCCTGGTCGGCAGTGTCGTCGGCGCTTCGGCCCTTCTCGCGGCCCAGGAACTGTTCGAACGGATCGTCAATGAACCGTCGTTGGCCCAGGCGTACAGCCTGCTGGTCGGGATCGCGGCCTGCCTGCTCGCCGGCGTCGTCTGCGGAATCTTCATCAAGCCCAAGAGGATAGTCGCCTTGGCGGCCGCCGACGCGGAGTCGATCGACGGCGTCATCACGATGATGAGTGAACAACGCCAGGGTCTGGGCACTCTCGCCGACATTCCGGAGCAGAGCCAACAGGAACTTCGCGAACTCGGTCTGTACGACCATTTCGCCGCCGCCGAGGCCGAGCACGCACCGGCCTCGAACGCACCGAAGGACGGTGGGCGCGCATGAGTTCGGTCCTGACCAACGAAATTCTGATTGCCGTTCTGTTCGGCATCATCGGCGCGGTCGCATTCACGTTCATCGGATTGATTTCCGGCACGGACGAGACCGCCACCATCGCGCCACTGACGCTGCTCGTGATCCTGCTCGGCGCTCCCCCGGCCGCAGTGTTCACGTTCTTCCTCTCCGGCGCGATCGCCAAACACATGACGCACGCGGTGCCGACGATGCTGCTGGGCATTCCCGGTGACACGATGGCGATTCCGCTTTTGCCGGAGGCGCAGATGATGCGCTCACTCGGCATCCCGCACATCGCACTGCGCAAGGCTATTTCGGGAGCGGTGATCTCGGCGTTCGTCGCTGTGCCGGTTGCCGTCCTGTTCGCGACCATCCTCGCGCCGTTCGCCGACACCGTTCAATCGATAGCACCCTGGCTGTTCCTGGTCGCCGCCATCGGTATCGCCTACGCCTCGCCGGGCCGCTGGGCCGGGGTCGTCGCTCTCGTTCCCTTCGTCATCTTGATCCTCGGCGCCCGCGCGTTGACGTCGAATTACGATGTGTCGCTCAACATCAGCTACTTCCTTGCCATCGCAGTCGGGCCGCTGATCGCGGACCTCGCACTGACCTTGGGTCCGTCGACCCGTAAGGACATGGAGCGCAGTGAACCCAAAACTGTTGCACTGGCGCCGGACATCAAGGGATGGAAGGGATACTTCCCCAATCCCCTGAAGGTCCTCGATCGCAAGCAGATCGGTTACACCGCAGCCGCTTCCACGGTATCGAGCGCAACGTTCGTCTTCAGCCCCGTCGCCATGACCGTTCTGATGGGTGAGCTGGTAGGTGCGCGGATCAAAAACGGCTATCACCGACTGACCACGATGGTCTCGGCGAAAAACGGTACGACGGAATCCACCTACATCGCAGAAACCCTCATCCCGCTCGTGGCGTTCGGCCTTCCGCTCAGCCCGCTCGCGGCAGGTCCCGCGGCACCTCTCTTCAACGCTCCGCCGGTTTTCGAGACCAATCAGGAAACCGGAGTGATCAACAATCTCTCCACGTACCTGACGCAGTGGGAGTTCCTGCTCTACGGCCTGCTGGCAGTGGTCACGGCAACGGTCATCGCATATCCGTTTGCCATGAACTACGCGTACCGCGCTGCGTCAGCGGTGGTCAAGCACATCAGTCACGAAGCTGTGATCGCGGTGTTCACGGGACTCGTCGTCGTCATCAGCATCTGGGAGGGCGGCATCCTGGGCCTCCTGATCACCCTGACCGTCGGCCTGGTCGGTGGCCTTCTCGGGCGTCTGTTCAAGATTCACGGCGGGGTTCTGTTCATGGGTTACTACGTCGCCCTGTTCAGCGTTCCGGCACTGATCAACCTCTTCTGAATCTCTCGACACCACCAACCCGTGCGGGCCTGCAAACACTGCGGGTCCGCACGGGTTACGTGACTTCTCCGAGCGTCAGCGAGACCGTTCGATTCCGGTCGTGTTTCTTCGCTTCGTACAAGGCTTCGTCGGCGCAGTCGACCAGTTGCGTCAGATCTGCGTCGCCGTGGGGCGAACACGCGACACCGATGCTGACGGTCGGCCCGAGGTCGCCCAACACTGCTGACGAATTCTCCGCCTGCGCGCGTCGAATCATCTCGGCCGTTGCGGTTGCACCTTCCAGATCGACACCTGTCATCAAAACGACGAACTCCTCGCCGCCCAAGCGGGCGAACAGATGCTTGTCATCGAGGTTCCGCCGGACCTGATCGGCAAAACTCACCAACGCGGTGTCGCCGGCGCGGTGACCGAGGTTGTCGTTCACCAGCTTGAAGTGATCCAGATCCATCATCAAGACGCTGACCGGACGTCCGGAGCGTCGACGCGGATCGATCGCACCCATCACGCCGCCGCCTCGCCGCAAGAACTCGTCCCGACGCAACGCACCGGTGAGATCGTCGTGGGTCACGGCTTGTGTCAGCGCCTCGAGCGCGCGGCGGCGCTCGAGGATCACACATGCCACCGCGATCGGCGCTACCGCCAGCAGCGACAATCCGATCTGGACCGACGCACTGACGGGCGAGAGGCCTTCGCTGGACAATCCGAGATGACCGTCGGCCGTCAGCACCAACGTCCAGGCAGTTGATACGGCTGTGAGCATCGACGTGACAAAAACATTGGTGAGCAAGGCTGCAGTCACGAGCGCGGGCATGGCGAACGCGATCGCTCCGGCGCCGCCGATCACCCACTCCAAAATGATGCAGATCGCCAGGAGCGCTGTCGGAACGAGCGATCGACGCAAAAGTGCGGCAACAGCTTTCGGGTCTCGATCAACTCGCCGAAGCGAGGGGAACGTCAGCACCATTGGGACGATGGTCATGTAGTTGACGAACTCACTCGAGAACCAGAGCAACCAGCCGTCCCACCACTGTCCGCCGAACAGCACGCGGTTTGCGATTCCGCCGACGAGCGCTGCCATCGACGCGCCGACCACCGTCATCGACACGAGATATCCGACAGACTGAATACTGGTCAGACGACGATTCTCACCGTCAACCCAGCGAAAGGCGTAGAAGCCGCTCGCGACCCCGACGATGTTGGCCGCGTTGAGCCACACCGTGGACTCCCACGCCCCGCCGGTGATCAGGTCGGCTCCGACATAACCTGCCACTACGCAGATCCAGGTGAGCGGTGTCGCGGAACGCGGCGACCGAAAGAGAATCCCGAGCAGCAGCGCGTTGGCCGGCCAGAAGACAGCAAGCGTGCCGGGTAGGCGGCTCAGAATCCCGACCAGGCACGAGACGAAGACAACAACACCGATGAGCACTGCGCGGCGAACGGCCGATGACGACAATCTTCCGACCGTACTCACCACCTACGTTCGACTGACCAACTCACAATTCGACAACCACGATCGGTGACTCGGGCACCCAGGACTCTGGGTCGCCCAAGACGCCGGCCGAAATATACCGACCGGATTCGTACGCGAGGGGCGCCGAAATCAAGGCGCCCCGCTGTGCCTTGGCTATCGATGCAGACAAATCGGATGTTACGGCTCTAGTTGGCCAAATGAGACTTGCCGAGCGCAGACCAAGCTGTCTGAGCAAACTCTCGGGCACTCGCGCTGCCGCTACCGGCCGGCATTGCTCCGACAAGGGGGACGCCGCTGACCGAGACCAGATCCTCGCGATTACACCTCTCGGCCAGGTCCGGTTCCTGTGGCCACGAACCGATCACCAACCCGGCGCAGTCCACGCCGGATGCCCCGAGCGCTTCCACTGTCAGAGCAGTGTGATTGAGCGTGCCCAGGCCGGAGGCAACCACCAGCAAGACCGGGGCTGACAAAGCCGCGGCAAGATCACGCGCGGTGAACCCGTCTGTCCCCAACCGGACCAGCAAGCCGCCGGCGCCTTCGATCAGAGTCAGGTCGTGAGTTGCGTCCAGGTCGGAAGCGACCCGGACCACGTCGTCGAGCGCCAACAACGGGAGACCACTTCTGCGCGCAGCAGTATCGGGTGCCAAAGGTTCGGCATACCGCGCCAACTCGACCAGTGTCACACCGCCACCGGTCAGACGCTCGATCTCGGCCAGATCACCCGCACCGTCCACGTCGACGCCGGTCTGCGCCGGTTTGAGCACAGCGACCGACTTACCCGACTGCAGGGCTACCGAGGCCAGTGCTGCCGTCACCACTGTTTTCCCCACGTCGGTCGACGTTCCGGTCACTACGAGAATGCTCATGCGCGGGCACCTGCCAATACTTCGCGCAGTACGAGTGAGATCTGCTCCATTTCGGCAGCGGACAGCGTTGCTCGTGCAGTCAGGCGCAAGCGCGACGTTCCTTCCGGTACCGACGGTGGCCGGAAACATCCGACGTGCAGCCCCTGGTCTCGGCACGCCGACGCGGCATCGAACGCCCGTTGCGGATCACCGAGAACGACCGAGACGACGGCAGATTCAGGCGATGGGGCCCCGGTGACGTCGGCGAGTTCGGACGCCCGGGCCAGGACGTCGAGCGCTCGCGTCGGCTCACGCTGGAGGACGGCGAGTGCAGCCCTGGCCGCGCCGACGGCAGCCGGTGCGAGACCGGTGTCGAAGATGAACGTTCTTGCCGCGCCGATGAGATGCGCGCGGATCTTGTTGTCGCCGAGTACAACTCCGCCCTGGCTGGCGAGCGACTTCGACAACGTCGCCGTCACGACGACGTCGGGTTCACCGGCCAAGCCCGACTCGTGAACGAGTCCGCGTCCACCGGCACCGCGCACACCGATGCCATGCGCTTCGTCGACCAGCAGAATCGCGCCGTGTTCGCGGCACACCTGATGCATCTCCCGCAGTGGCGCAAGATCTCCGTCGGCACTGAAGACCGAATCGGTGACGACCAGCGCTCGCTCTTCGGATCTGGCGCGCAGTGTGTCGGCGAGAAAGTTCACGTCCGAATGCGGGGCAACGGCTATCCGCGCGCGTGACAGTCGGCAGGCATCCACGAGCGAGGCGTGTGATCCTGCGTCGGAGACGATCAACGACCCGGGCCCCGAGAGAGCCGTCACCGCGCCGAGATTGGCGGTGTAGCCGGAGGAGAACACGAGACCGGAGTCCGCCCCGACGAATTCGGCCAGTTCGACTTCGAGCAGTTCGTGTTCGGTGGTGGTGCCGGTGACCAGACGCGAACCTGTGGCGCCTGCGCCCCAACGGCGCAGAGCCTCCGTAGCGCCCTCGATCACGTCAGGGTGCCGCACCAGTCCGAGGTAGTCGTTCGACGCCAGGTCGATCAGCGGGGAGTCGACCGTGCGCGGACGGAGTTCGCGGCGCAGTCCAGCGGCCCTACGATCCGCTTCGACGGCAGTGAGCCAATTCAGCGAGGTGTTCACTTTTCCGACCATACTTGAACACCGTTCAACTCAATGGTTAGGGTGCATCCGTGCTCACAACCGGACTTGATCCTCATGACGTCTCCGCCATCGATGCCGATGTCCTCTGGCACCCGTACGGATCGTTTCCCGCGTCGACTCGTCCGCTGATCGTCGACTCTGCCCAGGGGGCCACCCTCACGCTCTCCGACGGCCGGCGACTGGTCGACGGGATGAGCTCGTGGTGGGCCGCCATTCACGGCTACCGCAATCCCGTGCTCGACGCCGCGGCCGCGCGACAGCTGGGCAAGATGAGCCATGTCATGTTCGGTGGACTGACGCACGAACCCGCCGCTCGCCTCGGACGACTACTGGTCGACATCACACCACCACGCCTCGACAAGGTGTTTCTCTCCGATTCCGGTTCGGTGGCCGTCGAGGTCGCCGTGAAGATGTGCCTGCAGTACTGGCGAAGTCTCGGCAAACCGTCGAAGAACCGATTGATGACCTGGCGGGGCGGATACCACGGTGACACCTTCACCCCCATGAGCGTCTGCGACCCCGACGGCGGCATGCACTCTCTCTGGACCGATGTCCTGCGCGCGCAGGTCTTCGCGCAGACTCCCCCCGCGGACTATCGACCCGAGTACGCACAGGAGCTGGAAGCACTGCTGGCCGAGCATCACGACGAGCTGGCCGCGGTGATCGTCGAACCGGTAGTCCAGGGCGCCGGCGGAATGCGCTTCCACGACCCCGCATACCTGATCGACCTACGTAACCTCTGCGACAAATACCAAGTCCTCTTGGTCTTCGACGAGATAGCCACCGGATTCGGACGCACCGGAGAACTGTTCGCCGCCGATCACGCCGGCGTCACTCCCGACGTCATGTGCGTCGGCAAAGCACTGACCGGCGGGTACATGAGCCTGGCGGCAACGCTGTGCACCACGGAGATAGCGGAGACCATCACCGCCGGTGACGGCGGCGGGCTGATGCACGGCCCCACCTTCATGGGCAATCCACTCGCGTGCGCCGTCGCGGTCGCGTCGACCGAACTCCTGCTCGCGATGGACTGGCGGCGTGACGTCGCTGCCCTCGAACATGGTCTCGCTCGCGGCCTCGCCGAAGGCGTCACCATTCCCGGGGTCGTCGATGTCCGCGTCAAAGGCGGAATCGGAGTGATCGAACTCGAACAGCCGGTCGACATGCAGAGCGCGACCGATGCAGCCGTCGACGCCGGCGTCTGGCTACGACCGTTCCGAAACCTCGTCTACGCGATGCCGCCTTACCTCTGCTCGGAGGCAGAGGTGGAACAGATCACAGCCGGAATGCTTGCAACCGCCCGCAGCCAGGCAAAACGGTGATCAGCGGCGTAGACAGTCGACAAGATTCGATCGGCTGCACCCGATAGGGTCTGATTCATGGATCAACCGCCGAGCGCGCCCTCAGCCACTCCCATCCCGGTATGGCCTGGCAGTGCGTACCCACTCGGTGCAACCTACGACGGCGCGGGGACCAATTTCTCGCTCTTCTCCGAGGTCGCCGAAGCTGTCGAACTGTGCCTGATTGCCAAGGACGGAACCGAAACCCGCATTCGGATGGACGAGGTCGACGGTTACGTCTGGCATGCGTACCTTCCGTCCGTATCCCCCGGCCAGCGATACGGCTACCGCGTGCACGGGCCGTACGACCCGGCTGCAGGTCTGCGATGCGATCCGAGCAAACTCCTGCTGGACCCGTACGGAAAAGCGTTCGACGGAGACTTCGACGGAGACCGTTCGCTGTTCTCGTACGACGTCGAATCGGCGGCAGACCCCGAACCTTCAGGAGACGACGAAACTCCTGCCGTGGAGCCGCAAGAGGCTACCGACGAAATGAGTTCGGAAGCCGAATCGGGCGAGGTGGGCCTCGAAGACGAGTCGCCCACGGGCGATCAGGAATCGGACGAGATCCTCGAGCCCGAACCCTTCGCCCCAGAACCATTCGTCGACGAACCCGCCACCATCCCTTTCCCCCAACATGATTCGCTCGGCCACACGATGTCGACCGTCGTTATCAATCCGTTCTTCGATTGGGCGTCCGACCACTCGCCGAAGCGTCCGTACCACGAGACGGTCATCTACGAAGCGCACGTCAAGGGCATGACCGCGACGCACCCCGGAGTTCCGGAGGAGTTGCGCGGCACCTACGCCGGACTCGCGCATCCGGTGATTATCGAGCACCTCACCAATCTGGGTGTCACGGCGATCGAACTGATGCCGGTCCACCAGTTCATGCACGACCAGGTGCTGCTCGACCAGGGACTGCGAAACTACTGGGGTTACAACACCTTCGGCTTCCTCGCGCCTCATACCGACTACTCCTCGGCAGCAAAACCCGATGCGGCAGTCGCGGAATTCAAGGCCATGGTGCGTAGCTTCCACCAGGCGGGTATCGAAGTGATCCTCGACGTGGTCTACAACCACACCGCCGAGGGCAACCACATGGGGCCGACCATCAGCTTCCGCGGTATCGACAATGCCGCCTACTACCGCCTGGTCGACGGCGACGAAGCGCACTACATGGACTACACCGGAACGGGCAACAGCCTCAACGCCCGTCATCCGCACACCCTGCAGCTGATCATGGACTCGCTGCGGTACTGGGTCACGGAAATGCATGTCGACGGTTTCCGTTTCGACCTCGCCTCGACACTCGCCCGTGAACTGCACGACGTGGACCGACTCTCCGCCTTCTTCGATCTGGTACAACAGGATCCGATCGTCAGTCAGGTGAAGCTGATCGCCGAACCGTGGGACGTCGGTGAAGGCGGTTACCAGGTCGGCAACTTCCCCGGCCTGTGGACCGAGTGGAACGGCAAGTACCGCGATACCGTCCGCGACTACTGGCGCGGTGAGCCGGCAACCCTGGGCGAGTTCGCTTCCCGCCTCACCGGCTCCTCTGATCTCTACGAGGCAACCGGACGGCGCCCGGGAGCGAGCATCAATTTTGTCATCGCCCACGACGGTTTCACCCTGCACGACCTCGTCTCGTACAACGAGAAGCACAACGAAGCCAACGGCGAGAACAACAACGACGGCGAGTCACACAACCGATCCTGGAACTGCGGCGTCGAAGGCCCCACCGACGACCCGGAGATTCTCGAACTGCGTGGACGCCAGAGCCGAAACATTCTCGCAACGCTGATGCTCAGCCAAGGCACCCCGATGCTCGCTCACGGCGACGAGATGGGCCGAACTCAGCAGGGCAACAACAACGTCTACTGCCAGGATTCGGAACTGTCATGGATGGATTGGACTCTCGCGGAAACCAACGCGGACCTCGTCGAGTTCACCAAGCGCGCAATTGCCTTGCGCGCCAAGAACCCCGTCTTCCGGCGTCGTCGATTCTTCGAGGGTCGACCTATTCGAAGTGGTGATCAGAGTCGCGACATCGCCTGGCTCACGCCGTCTGGCGAAGAAATGACTCCGGCCGACTGGGACAGCGGTTTCGGCAAGTCGTTGGCTGTCTTTCTCAACGGTGACGCGATCCCGGAACCGAACTACCGTGGCGAGCGCGTCACCGGAGATTCGTTCCTTCTCTGTTTCAACGCCCACTACGAAGATCTCGAATTCTCCACCCCCAACGCGGACTACGCGTCGGAGTGGACCGTCGTACTCGACACGTCGGTCCCCACCGGTGAGAGCGATACCGTGATCAAGGCCGGAACAACATTGGATGTAAAAGCGCGAGCATTGACGGTACTCCGCAGAACCGCTTGAGGGAGACGTGCACATGGCCCCGATAACCAGCACCTACCGACTGCAGTTGCGCCCGGACGCGTTCACCCTTCGTGATGCGGCCGCACTGGTGGACTACTTCGAGGCGTTGGGGGTCTCGCATCTCTATCTCTCTCCCATCCTCACTGCGACGTCCGGATCGACGCACGGCTACGATGTCACCGATCCGACAACCGTGTCCGAAGGACTTGGTGGCCGCGAGGCCTTGGTGGAGCTCTCGCGCGCGGTTCGATCACGTGGGATGGGCCTGATCGTCGATCTGGTCCCCAACCATGTCGGTGTCGCCAAACCTCGCGAAAATGCTTGGTGGTGGGACGTTCTCACACATGGACGAGGGTCGGAGTACGCAGATTTCTTCGACATCGACTGGGCCGACGACAACGGAGCCAACGGCGCCGACGGAAAACTCTCGCTCCCGGTGCTGGGCAGCCAAGACGATCTCGAAGCCCTGACTGTCGAGAAAGACGGCGAGGAAACACTTCTCGCGTTCTACGAGCACCGCTTCCCCGTCGCTGCCGGTACTGAATTCGGATCTCCACAGGAGGTGCACTCCAGGCAGTCGTACCGACTCGTACCGTGGAACGCCGGGATCATCAACTACCGACGGTTCTTTGCCGTCAACGAACTCGCTGCGCTGCGCCAGGAGGACCCCCAAGTCTTCGAACTCTGCCATCGGCAAGTGAAGTCGTGGGTCGACGAAGGACTGATCGACGGCGTTCGCATCGATCACCCGGACGGACTCGCAAATCCGGCGGAATATCTCGGGCGCCTTCGAGAACTGATCGGACCAGATCAGTGGCTCGTGATCGAAAAGATCCTCGGCCATACGGAACCACTCGATCCGATGCTCCCGATCGACGGCACCACCGGATACGACGCCCTCAATCAGCTGGGCGGCATCTTCGTCGATCCCGCCGCCGAACTCGAATTGACCGAACTCTCTGCAGATTTGACCGGCGACGACGGGGACAGTACGTGGTTGCATCACACCGAACGTCAGTTCAAACGCGACACCGGGCGCGGTGACCTGGCACCCGAGGTTCGCAGGCTCGTGCGTGCAATCCGACGCGAAACCGGAAGTCGTTGCAGTGAGACCGAACTGAACGACGCAGTTGTCGTCGCGATCGCCCGGATGCCGGTATATCGATCCGACTACAGTCCCCTTGCCGGTTTAGCCGCTCGTACCGTCGGCGACATGCACGAGTTGGCCCCTGGGCATGAATCATCGTTCAACGTGTTGGCGCAATCCCTGGTGGATGGTGGTGAAGCCGCAGTTCGCTTCCAGCAGGTGTGCGGCGCTGTCATGGCCAAGTCCGTCGAAGATCGACTCTTCTATCGAACGGCGCGCCTGGTCTCGCGTCAGGAAGTCGGCGGCAACCCGGCATCGCTTGCTGTCTCCGTCGCCGAATTCCATCTCCACAACGCAGACCGAGCGAAGCAGTGGCCGCGCGCGATGACGAGTCTGTCCACTCACGACACCAAACGCGGTGAGGACGTGCGGGCGCGGATCGGTGTTCTGTCCCAAGTGTCGACCCTGTGGTCCCGGCTGATTCGCGACTGGGAAGGCGTCTGCCCCAGCCCTGATCCACTGACCGGATTGTTTCTGTGGCAGAACATCATCGGCGTGTGGCCGGCCGACGGGCGTTCGGCAGCCTCGGTTCCCGAGCTGCGCGAGCGTATACACGCCTATGCAGAGAAGGCTGTCCGCGAATCCGGCGCAAAGACTTCCTGGAACGATCCGGACGTCGACTTCGAATCGGACGTGCACAGGTGGATCGACGAGGTGATCGACGGTCCGGTCGGTGATTCGGTCAGCGAGTTCGTCGGCCGGATCGCTCGTCACGGCTGGTCGGACTCCCTGGGCCAAAAGCTGCTCCAACTCCTCGGGCCTGGCGTTCCCGACATCTATCAGGGCACTGAGCTGTGGGAGGACTCGTTGGTCGATCCGGACAACCGGCGCCTTGTCGACTACGGAGCGAGGCGATCACTCCTCGAAGCCGACGCCGCGACGATCGACGCGACGGGAGCCGCAAAGTTGCGCCTCGTTCGCACGGCGCTGACGTTGCGGCGCGAGAATCCCTCGTGGTTCGAGCGCGGTGAGTACCGGCCGATCTTCGCTTCAGGTTCCGCGTCCGGCCATCTGGTCGGGTTCTCGCGCGGCCCCGTCGGCGAATCGGCCAGAGTCGTTGCTCTGGCGACGCGGCATTCGCTCGGACTCTCGGCGCATGGTTGGCGAGATACTCGGATCGACCTTCCCGATGGCGACTGGGTCGATGCACTGAGCGGACGGCCCGTCACGTCCGCGGATGCGCGGGACATTTTCGACGCCGGGCCTTGTGCGCTGTTGACCAGAGCGCTCTGAGCGATTTCCGCTGACTGGACATTCCCGCCCGAAAAGAACTTCGTCGCGCTAACTTCCGAAGAGCAGATTGTCACCACTATTCGGAGGTTTGAGCATGACTGCCAGTCGATTCACCGGGAAAGTCGCCTTCATCACCGGGGCAGCCCGCGGTCAGGGGCGCGCTGAAACGGTCCGCCTGGCAAAAGAGGGCGCAGACATCATCGCCGTCGACGCATGTGTTCAGTTCGAATCCACCTCGTATGCCGGCGCCACCGAAGACGACCTTGCCGAAACCGTAGAACTGGTCAAGGCACTGGACCGTCGAATTGTCGCCACCAAGACAGATGTCCGCGACTTCGCTGCTCTGTCCGCGGCGCTCGCGGCCGGCATCAACGAATTAGGGCGCCTCGACGTCGTCGTCGCGAACGCCGGAATCTGCTCTGCCAACATGTCGTGGGAAATCACGCCCGAGCAGTGGCAGGAAACGCTCGACGTCAACCTGACCGGCGTCTTCCACACCGCAAAGGCAGCAATCCCGCACCTGATTGAACAGGGCACCGGCGGCTCGATCATCTTCACCAGTTCCGTGGCAGGCCTGCGCGGGCTCCCCTTCCTCGGCCACTACGTCGCGAGCAAACACGGCATCACCGGCCTGGCGAAGACGATGGCCTCGGAATTGGGGCAGTACAACATTCGGGTCAACACCATTCACCCGCACGGCGTGGAAACCGGCATGCAGATGACCGACATGAGGCCACTCATCGACGCAAACGCTCACACGCTCGGCCCGATCTTCATGCAAACCTTGCCCGATCCCGTCAGCCAGCCCGAGGACATTGCAGCCGCCGTCGCGTTCCTCGGTTCCGACGAAGCCCACCACATCACGGGGATCGCCATGCCACTGGATTTGGGAACGCTGATCCGCTGATCGAATCTTCTCGAGTTTGTCCCGTCCTCGGGGAATATCGCTTCCCCGAGGACGGTTGCGCGACACATGACCAAAACTGTTGTAGCGCAGACATACGGAACGCCCGAGGTCCTGAAGCTGGTTGACGTGGATCTACCCTCGCCTGAGTCAGGAGAAGTCCTGGTCGATGTCAAAGCGATCGGCGTGAACCCCTTCGACTTCAAGCTCTACAGCGGCGCATTCGGCACCGACCCCGAGAAACTTCCGATCCGCCTCGGCGGCGAGGCAGCGGGTGTCGTCTCGGCCGTCGGTGACGGTGTCACCGACGTAGCCGTCGGCGACGAGGTGATCGTCAGCCCTGGCAACGGTCTGTACGCCGAACAGGTAGTTGTGCCGGTCTCCTCGGTCACCGCGAAGCCCGCCGGCATCAGCTGGGAACAGGCGGCCGGCCTCCTTCTTGTAGGCGGAACTGCAGTCGACGCCCTCGACACCATTCGAGTCGGCTCCGGGGACACCGTCCTCATCCACGGCGCGTCCGGCGGTGTCGGCGCGATTGCCGTCCAGCTGGCAGTTGCTCGTGGAGCCACCGTGATCGGCACCGCGGGAGCCTCCAATCAGGACTACGTGCGTTCACTCGGCGCGACGCCAGTCCTCTACGGCGAAGGACTCGAAGCGCGTGTTCGTAAACTCGCACCGAACGGCGTCGATGCGGCATTCGACACCGCCGGAACGGACGAAGCCGTAGATGCATCTCTGGCTTTGGTCACCGACAAGAGTCGCATCGTCACCATCGTCGCGTTCGGGCGAGCTCAGACCGACGGCTTCGCTTCCGTAGGCGGCGGTAATCCGGCGAGCGCCGAAGCCCGGTTGAAGGCGCGATCCGAACTGGTCGAACAAGCCGGATCCGGACACCTCATCGTGAAGATCGCCAAGACCTTCCCGCTCGCGGACGTCGCACTCGCTCACGCCGAGTTGCAAAGTTCGCACCCCGCCGGGAAGTTCATCCTGATTCCGTAACCTTCAGGACTGCCTTGACTAGGCCTTAGAGGCGAGTGGAACCAACAGGGTGGTGCCGAACGCGACGAGCACCGATTCGCCTTCGCGTTCGGCATGTACCTCGGCAGTGACGAACACCTGCTTGCGCCCAGACTTGACCGAGCGCGCCGTGGCGACAAATGCGGTTCCGACGCCCGGACTCACGAAATTGACCGCGCAGTTGGACGCCGCCACGACACCCACCTGTGTGAAGGCAGCGAACCCGCACGCGGTGTCGACTAGCCCCGCCACGAGCGCGGCGTGCAAGTGTCCCGCGTACTGGCCCAAATCCTCACGCCACTCGAGCCTCAGACGCACATGACCCGGTTCTGCCTCCGTGACTTCGAACCCAGCCCAACGGTTGAAGGCCGCCGACGCGTTGACCGCGCGCAACTGTTCGAGCATTTCAGAATTAGCCATGTAGACCAGTCTACATAGATTGTGGTGGATCACTGGGGTGTTTAAGCTCCAACTCGTGGCAACTCCCCCGAAACACCGCGACGCACTTGTTCGAGCAGCGGCCGATCTTTTTCGTCGCCAGGGGTATGCGGCCACTGGACTCAACGAGATCCTCAAGTCGAGTGGGGCCCCGAAAGGTTCGCTGTACCACTACTTTCCCGGTGGTAAAGAGCAGATCGGCGCGGAGGTCGTTCGCGTCGGCGGGAAGTTGGTCGCAGACACTCTGACAGAACTCGCCCACAACCAACCGGACGCCGGGTCGCTTCTACGCGAGTACGCGCGGTTGCTGGTCGGATGGGTGAGCGAATCCGGATTCCACGAAGGCTCTCCGATCACGACGGTACTGTTGGAGCTCGCCCCCGATTCGGAGAGTGTCACCACCGCCGGACAGGCGGTCTATCGACAGTGGTCATCGCTATTGCGCGACTCACTGATCGGGTCCGGTGTCGCAAGCACCCGAGCGGAACGCCTTGCCGTCCTGGCGGTGTCGGCGCTCGAGGGTTCGCTGGTTCGGGCTCGCGTCGAACAATCAGGTCAGCCGATTCTCGACTCCCTCGGCGAAGTCGCCGACTTGTTCGATGGCGCGATCGCGGCGGCGAACTCTCACTGAGCGAACGCGACCTGAGCGAACGGCACTCTCGGTCTCATGAAGGCGCCGAAAGGTACGTTCGCTCGGAATCGGAGGGTGGGTCAGCCGACTTCTCGGCCCCACCTCGAGCACCACCTCGGGCCGCGCCGACACCGGCGACGACGACGCAAGCGATACCGGCCACAGCCAGAATGCTCGGTACCTGATGCAGCACAACCAAACCGATGAGCTGAGCGAACGCAGGCTCGAGACTCATCAGCGTGCCGAACGCCGCCGTGGAGAGCCTGCGCAGCGAGACCATCTCCAGGACGAAGGGGACGACGGGCAGCAAAATCGCGAGCCCGAGTCCCACGAGAATCAGGTGCGGGGTCAGTCGCCCAACGGCCGAGTGCCCCACCGCAATTGTCGCTGCCAGTCCGGCAACCGCCATCGACACCGCCAGCCCGTTGATACCGGCAACCTCGTCGCCGACACGCTGGGTGAGCAGAATGTACATTGCCCAGCAGAGTGCGGCACCGAGTGCATAAGCCACGCCGACCAGGTCGACCGTGCCCGCCCACGGCTCGGTCAGAAGCACTACTCCGGCGCCGGCCAGAACCGGCCACAGAACGCGGCCACGCCCCCGCAGCAATGCAACTGTCAGCGGACCCAAGAACTCCAACGCGCTTGCCGTTCCCAGCGGAAGGCGCTCCACAGCCGCCATGAACAGGAGCGTCATCCCGGCGGTGACCACACCGAGGACCACGCAGGCCAGAAACGCCTTGCGGGTGAACGCAGACGGCCGGGGTCTGACAATGATCAGAAGAATGATGCCTGCCCAGGCGAGTCGGACCCACGCTGCTCCGTCTGCGCCGAGCTGATCGATCAGACCCACCGACACGGCGAGCCCGAGCTGCACGCACAACATCGCCAGAACAGCCAGGCCGACGCCGGCCCGCGCTTTCGTATCCATAGCTGCATTGAACGGGAGGCCAACCGTTCGTGTCCACGCGATTTTGAGCCACATAATGTTGACGATTAGTGAATGATCAAGGGATGGAAACCCGTCGACTCCATCTCCTCCTCGAACTCTCGCGTCTTGGTTCGATGCGAGCCGTCGCCGAAGCTCACAACCTCACGACGTCGACGGTGTCCCAACAGCTCGCGGCCCTGACTACGGAAACCGGCACCGTGTTGATCGAGCCGGAAGGCCGACGCGTTCGCCTCACGCCTGCCGGACAACGACTTGCCGATCATGCCGTCACGATCCTGGCGGCTCTCGACGCCGCTCGGCTGGACCTCGATCCGGACGCAGAACCGGTGGGGACTCTGCGAGTCGGCGGATTCGCGACTGCCATCAGAACCGCGATGCTCCCCGTCGCACAACGCCTGCAGCGAAGTCATCCGCAGGTGGACGTGGTGATCTGCGAATACGAACCCGTCGAGGCTTTTGCACTCCTCGAGCGCGACGACCTCGACCTCGCACTGACCTACGACTACAATCTCGCCCCCGCGTCGCCAAGCCCTCTACTCGAGGCAATTCCGCTCTGGTCGACGCCGTGGGGACTGTGTGTTCCCGACGACGCCAAAGCTCCCGACAAGTCCACAGAATCCGAAATCGATCTCCGCGCCTTCACAGACACGTCATGGATAGTGAACTCACGCAACACGGCAGACGAGCGCGCTGTGCGAACCCTCGCGTCGCTGGCCGGGTTCACCCCTCGGATCACTCACCAGATCGACAGTCTCGACTTGGTCGAACTCTTGATCCTCAGTGGTTACGGCGTGGGGCTGATGCCGCTCGAACGCAAGACCCGCGACGGCGTACGCGTCGTGCCGCTGACAGATCCGCCTGTCATCCTCACCGCGTATGCGGTGACGCGTCGCGGCCGATCGTCGTGGCCGCCGCTTCAGCTCGTACTGGACCGACTCACGGCCTACCGATAACTCACATCCGATCAGCGTCGCCGTCGCGGCGCTGCTGCATGGCAATTCGACGCTGCTCTTCCGCACGCTCACGGCACTGACGCAAGAAGGCTTCGTCCGCCGCCGGATCCTGCGCAACGGCGCGTCCCGGACGCTCGTATTCGCCGTAACCGGTTGGGCCGACGTACCCACGCGGTGCGTTCTGCCCGCGACCGACCACCAGCCACAGCACCGACCCCAACGTGGGAAGGAAGATGATGATCAGAATCCAGACAACCTTGGGTAAGTACTGGATATAGGCGTCGTCTCTCGTGATGGCGTCGACGATGCAAAAGATCCAGAGCAGCATCGTAATGAGGCCGAACAAGGCATAGGGCACGCTGGCGATTCCTCCCGAGTATAAAAAACCCTCGCCATGCTAGCTAAAACAGACCGATTAGTACATTAGATTCTGACGAATGTTGAACTCGAGCCACGTTCGATACGCGTCGACGTCCCAACCGCTGACACGACGCAATTGCTGGTGAAGCTGAGGCGAGACGAAGGCGGCAAGGATTCCGGCGGCCTTGTCGAGCGAAATCTCCGGCCTCAGCAAACCGTGTTCCGACAGGCCCTCCGCTATCGACATCGCGTTGACTGCCGATTGCCCGGCTGATTCCTCGGACAGACGACGCATATCGGAATCGGCACCGGAGGATTCCACTGTGACCATCATGAGCGCGCCGGCGCGTTCGAGCAGCCCGATGCCCTGCGCCACGATCTGGGAGACGATCCGCCGAACGTCGTCAGGGTCCGAGGCCGAACTCGGCGCGCCGAGAGGAACCCACTCAGCATCGAGGGCCTCGGAGAGTGCCGCTTCGAAGATCTCGAGCTTTCCACCGGGGAACGCTGTGAACACGGTCCGATTGGCCACGCCGGCGGCGTCGGCAATCTGTTTGACAGTGGCGCTGACGTACCCGTCTCGCACGAACAGAGCTTGTGCCGCATCACGAATGAGTTCTCGGGTTCGCTGCGCAGAGGCCTCGCGCACGCGGGAGTGATACTGGCGTTTGCCCTCCATTGCGCACACTCTAGCCGCATTCGATGCAACAGCCATGCATGGAAAGAACTGCGCAGATCAAGAGCCTTTTCCGGGGTGGTCGATCCAACCGTCACTACCGGGAAACACGAGCGCCTCGTGCCCGTTGTCATACCTCACCAGATACGGCGGTCCCCCGTCATCGCCGTGAACTTCGAGAACCTCGGCGGTCACCTCGGACTGACCGACCACTCGCCCCTGAACATGAAGGCGGTCACCTACTTCGGCACGCATCACTCCTCCTTGCCGCCCGCCCAGCGCAGGCACAGAACAACACTGTCGTTGTTCCCGCGAAACCGGCAAGGAAACCAACAGCGTCACCGAGATCGTGAGTGAAGACACAATCACCCGACGTGACAATTGGAGGTGAACAGTGATTCACTCTGGGGTGAATTACCGTTCACCCCGCGCCTCGCGAAGGATCGTCTCTTGGCATTGCACTCGTCTCCAACCCCTCGCCGTTCGAGTCGGCTCATCACCGCAGTCCTCTGTCTGTCCGGCACCGTGGTCGCACTGCAACAAACGATGGTCATTCCGTTGTTGCCCGAGTTTCCGAAGATCCTCGGCGTCAGCGCTGACGACGCGTCCTGGCTCGTCACCGTCACCCTGCTGACCAGTGCCGTCGCCACCCCGATCGTCTCCCGTCTGGCAGACATGTTCGGAAAACGACGCATGATGCTGATCTCGATGACGATGATCGTGGTCGGTTCCCTGGTCGCAGCGATGGGCGGTAACTTCATTTCCCTACTTGTCGGACGCGGTCTTCAAGGCTTTGCCATTTCGATGATCCCGGTCGGAATCAGCATCATGCGCGACGAACTCCCCAAGGAGAAGGTGGCGTCGGCGACCGCGTTGATGAGCGCGACTCTCGGAGTCGGCGCCGCACTCGGACTCCCGCTGTCGGGGTTGATCTTCGAACATCTCGGCTGGCCGGCCATCTTCTGGCTCTCGGCAATCGTGGGCGTTCTGCTGATCATCGCGGTAGCGGTCGTAGTCCCGGAATCAAGTGTTCGTACCCGTGGCAAGTTCGACTTCCTCGGCGCAGTCATGCTCTCGGTTTCGCTTGCGGCACTTCTTCTGGCAATTTCCAAGGGCGCCCGCTGGGGATGGACCAGTGAACCGACGTTGCTGATGTTCGTCATCGGGATCGTCACGCTTGCGCTGTGGTTCCCTTACGAGCTCCGCGTCACCCAACCGATGGTCGACTTGCGAACGTCGGCCAAGCGGCCGGTTCTACTGACCAACGTCGCCTCGATCCTCGTGGGCTTCTCGATGTACGCGAACAACCTCTCGACCACTCAACAGCTGCAGATGCCGAAGATCTCCGGGTACGGCTTCGAGCTGGGAGTGATGGCAGCCGGACTGTGCATGATTCCGGCAGGACTGGCGATGGTCTTCTTCGCTCCCGTGTCAGCGAACATCACCAAACGATACGGCGCCAAAACCACCTTGATCGTCGGCGGCACGGTGCTCGCGCTCGCCTACATCGCGCGCGTGTTCCTGACCGGCTCGATCGCGCTGATCATCATCAGTGCGGCGGTGGTCAGCATCGGAACTGCGATCGCCTACTCCGCGATGCCGATGCTGATCATGCGCTCGGTCCCGATCACCGAAACCGCATCGGCGAACGGCCTCAACTCGCTCCTTCGCTCGGTCGGTACCTCGATCTCCAGCGCCGTGGTCGCCGCCATGCTCACCTCGATGGTCATCCCGTCCGGACCCGGCGAGGGCCTTCCGTCGATCGATGCTTTCAAGAACATCTTCTGGCTCGCCGCCCTCGCCGCCGTGGCTGCTGCCGCGGCCGCCGCATTCATTCCTCGCCGCGGTGCGAAACCGGAAACGGCACTTCGCCCGGTGACGCCGGAGGGATTCGAGCTTCCATACGCGGCAGTGAGCGATACCGAGATCGTGGTTGCCGGTCGTGTCGTCCGAGCGGACAGTCGACCGATCCGGCAGGCAGTTGTCACCGTGATGGACATGGAGGGCCGACCGATCGACTGGAGTCGCGCCGACAACGAGGGCAACTTCTCCCTCGCTCTACCTCAGCCAGGACGGTACCTGATGGTAACGAGTGCCGATGGCTGGTCCCCGAGGTCGCAGGTGATCGCTTTCGACAGCGCACAATCGACGCACACCGTCGAACTCGGTGAGCGCCTCACTATCTCCGGCAAGGTCGGCGTGGACGGGCAAACAACTTCGGGAACTGTCGTCACACTCACGAAACCGACTGGCGAGTTCGTCGCATCCACCGTCACCGACGGAGCCGGCCACTATGGAATCGCGCTCCCGACATCCGGTCGATACATCCTGACCGCATTGACCGCGAGCGGACACGGCACACTGGCGCGGCAGATCGCGGTGATCGCGCAGTCCACCGTCATCGACTTCGACGTTCCCCTGGACGCAGAGCCCTTGACACCAGTGTGAGCACCCACCGTGCGAGCATCAGGCAGTGAGAAAGGCTTGACATGAGTACTGCCGAGGACCGCATCCTCACAGCAGCGAAAACCCTTTTCGCAGAACGCGGATACGCATCGACGAAGATCAAGGATGTCGCTGCAGTGGCCGGCTACTCCCCTGCCCTGGTCATGAAGATATGTGGGAGCAAAGCTCGGTTGTATTCGGCAGCAATCCCATCGACACCTCCGGTGGACGAGGCGCCGCATGACAATTCCTCCGGTGACATCGGCTACCGACTGGTCGAGAAACTCGTCGTCCGCAGGGAAGCCGACGAAACTGATCCGTGGGCGATGCTCGCCATACTCGTGCACGAAGCCCCGGACCCGGACGCCGCCCGGGCCGAGATCAAGGAACGCTACGTACACGGGATCGCCCGGCGCATCGGCGACAACTCGCCCGATCTGGTGCGCAGCCAACTGGTTGTCTCACTACTGCTCGGGCTTGCCACCGGGATGCGAACCCTCGACCTCCTCGGTGAGGACTCGTTGTCGTCGAAGGATCTGGTACGGCACTACGGGAGTCTCGTGCAAACGATCGTCGACGAAACAGTCCCTGTCTCCGAGCAAGAATCGGACATCAGTGGCACGGTGGAGGGATGACTACCTACCGATACCTCGACGCTGATCGAAATCTTCTCGAAGAGAAGGATTTCGAAACCGAGCAGGACGCACAGGAATACCGACTCTCGGTCCTCGGTGCCGAACACATCGAGCCCGCAGACGAATGATCCCGTCGATTCCCCGATCGGTCAGGGAGACTTCGCGGCAGTAGTGAGTTCAGCGATCAAGGCTTGGACTCGTCGCTCGATTTCGTCGCGGATCGGGCGGACCGCATCGATGCCCTGGCCAGCGGGATCGTCGAGAACCCAGTCTCGGTAGCTCTTGCCGGGAAAAATCGGGCACGTGTCACCGCATCCCATCGTGATCACGACATCGGAATCCTGGACAGCGTCGACGGTGAGAATCTTCGGAGACTGAGCGGAGATGTCGATTCCGAGCTCTGCCATCGCTGAGACCGCGGCGGAATTGACGATCTCGGCGGGTGCGGACCCAGCGGAACGGACCTCGATGGTGTCGCCCGCGAGATGACTCAGGAAACCGGCAGCCATTTGCGATCGGCCGGCATTGTGGACGCAGACGAACAACACCGATGGTTTGCTCATGACCTCGCTCTTTCTCGACTGGGTGAAACCTCTTTGACGGCAAAGCGTTTACGCAGAGCAAGGGAGACGTACACCAGACCGATCAGCACCGGCACCTCGATCAACGGGCCGACAACACCAGCCAAGGCTTGCCCCGAGGTGGCGCCGTAAGTAGCGATGGCTACGGCGATCGCGAGTTCGAAGTTGTTACCCGCAGCGGTGAACGCCAGGGTCGTGGTGCGTTCGTAGCCCAATCCGATTGCGGCACCGAGGATGTAGCCACCGCCCCACATGAGTGCGAAGTACACCAGCAGCGGCAACGCGATCCGGACGACATCCCATGGCCGGGAGGTGATCTGTTCGCCCTGCATCGAGAAGAGCACGACGATGGTGAACAACAGACCGTAGAGCGCCCAGGGGCTGATCGTGGGGATGAACGTGTTGTCGTACCAGTCGCGGCCTTTGGCGCGTTCGCCGAAGAAACGGGACAAAAAACCTGCCAGCAGCGGGATACCGAGGAAGATCAGGACCGATTTCGCGATCTGCCAAGGCGAGGTGTCGATGGTGGTCTGTTCGAGGCCGAGCCACCCGGGCAGGACCGAGAGGTAGAACCAACCGAGCACCGCGAACATGATCACCTGGAACACCGAGTTGATGGCGACCAGCACCGCGGCGGCTTCGCGATCTCCGCAGGCCAGGTCGTTCCAGATGATCACCATCGCGATGCAGCGAGCGAGACCGACGATGATCAAACCGGTTCGGTATTCCGGCAGGTCAGACAGAAACAACCAGGCGAGGGCGAACATCAACGCCGGGCCGAGAACCCAGTTCAGGAACAGCGAGCCCGCGAGGAGTTTCTTGTCCCCGGTGACCGTGTCGAGGCGGTCGTAGCGGACCTTCGCCAAGACCGGGTACATCATGATCAGCAGGCCGAGGGCGATCGGCAGTGAGATGCCGTCGATCTGCACCTTCTCCAGGGCAGTGTTCACACCGGGGATCCAGCGCCCGACCAGCAGGCCGACGACCATGGCCACGCCGATCCAGACCGCCAGATAGCGGTCGAGGGTGGAGAGTTTTCCGACGACTGCGCGGTGTTCGGTAGTCGCAGCGGTGTTGCTCATGCGGTGACCTCTGCGCACGCGTCCACTGCGGTCACGATCGAGCCTTCAACCAGGAGCACAGCCGAGAGCTGCTGCAGTGCAGCAGGAATCACCCAGTAGTACACCCAGGTGCCGCGACGTTCACAGTCGAGCAAACCGGCCTGTCGCAGCACCTTGAGATGATGCGAAATCGTCGGCTGGGACAGGTCGAACGTATCCGAGATGTCGCAGACGCAGGCCTCCCCACCCTCATGGCTGGCCACCAAGCTCAGCAGGCGGAGGCGAACCGGATCGCCGAGGGCCTTGAACATCCGAGACAGGTCACCGGCCCAATCCTCGGTCAACGGTTCACGTACGAGCGGGGAGCAGCAAGCGCCGGTCTCCACCACAACTTGATTCGACATACTTCAATATTGACAGAACTCGAATCAACGCGCAATCGAGCGGCACGCAGCCACCCGATCCAGGTCTCTCAATCGGAGACGGTCACCGCACGTCGTTCGAGCAGAACGGTGTCACGCCAGACACCGTCGAGCTGGGCAATCTTTTCGCGGAGACCGACAGTTCTGAACCCGGCCGAATGATGAAGTGAGATGGAGGCGCGATTCTCGGGAAATATCGACGTCTGCAGTGTCCAGAGATCGTCGACATCGGCGGCCATGACTTGCTTGCGCAACAACGCTTTTCCGACGCCCCGACCACGCATTCCGTCCGCGACGTACACGGAGTTTTCCGCCACCCCGCGGTAGCAGTCACGCTCGGAAACCGGACTCAACGCAGCCCAACCGACAACAACACCCTCGATAGTCGCCACCCACCGGTGCTGCGACAGCCACCGCTCCTGGAGATGCTCACGCGCGGGAACCTCGGTGGCAAAGGTGGCGTTTCGAGTGTCGATGCCCTCGCCGTAAATCCGTAGAACCGCATCCCAGTCGTCGTCGGCCATCGCTCGGACAGTGACATCGTCCGGCAGATCACTCGGGCAGCACGGGCGCGGCGCAAGCACCCCCATCACCACGTCCGCCGCCTGCGGTAGAGCGACGCAGCACGTCGGATTCATCGCGACGACTGTGCTTGTCCCTTCCTTACGCATGGTCACAAAACCCATATCGGCGAGCTTGCGCAGGTGATGTGACACCGTCGGCTGCCCGATCCCCAACGACCCCGCGAGCGCACCGACGGTAATTCCGCTGGACGCGCTCGCCACCCGGTGAAGCAGTCGAACACGCATCGGTTCGGCAAGGCACGCGAACCACTGCGCGTAGGTATCCGCATCGCCCTGCGCGAGCACGGAAGAAACAACCCGGTCCTGGCCCGAATCACCGACGCGCACCGTCGGAGTCTGCAGCGATGCCATCCGTCCACTATATCGACAGCTGTCAATGGTTGCTTACATTGATGGTTGTCGATACTGTTTGACAGTAGATCGATAAGTGTCGATGAAAGGAACGGACAATGGACCCCCTACCCGTCGTCGTGATCGGGGCCGGCCCGATCGGCCTGGCGGCCGCAGCAGAACTGCGCGAACGTGGACTCACCCCGCTCGTACTCGAGCGCGGAGCCGCCGCCGGTACTGCGATTTCCGAGTGGAATCACGTCCGACTGTTCTCCCGGTGGTCCGAACTCGTCTCCCCCGCCGCGCAGCGACTCCTCGAACAGAATGGATGGAGCTCTCCCGACGCCGAGACGTACCCGACCGGCCGGCAATGGCGCGACCTCTACCTCGGACCACTCGCCTCAGCACTCGGCGACGCCGTCCAGTTCGACACCGAAGTGATCGGCGTAGCCCGGCGCGGGCGTGACCGTGTCGTCGACGCCGGTCGCGATACCGAACCCCTCTCGATTCATCTGCGCCGCCGTGACGGAACCGAGGACCGCGTCTTCGCCCAGGCGGTTGTCGACGCATCCGGCACCTGGGGTACTCCCAACCCGCTCGGCGGTGAAGGACTACCCGCCCTCGGCGAAAGCGCTGCTGAATCTGCGATCAGGTACCGGGTTCCGGATCTCGACGATCCGGCGGTGCGCGCACAGTTCGCCGGAAAACACACGGTCATCGCAGGGAGCGGCCACTCTGCGCTGACGGCGATCGTTGCCCTGTCGGGGTTGGCGGAGCAGGCTCCGAGCACACGCATCACCTGGGCGGTCCGCCGAGGAAACGTCGGCTCAGCGTTCGGCGGCGGCGAAGCTGACGAACTGCCCGCTCGCGGCGCCCTGGGACTACGCGCGAAGAAGGCCGTCGATGACGGATTGCTGAGAGTGGTCACCGGTTTCCGCACAGCTGAGGTGTCGACAACCCCCTCGGGACAACTTCTACTTGCCTCCGATGCCGGTAAGCGCATCGAGAACGTGGACAACGTCGTCACGCTGACCGGGTTCCGCCCGGATCTGTCCTGGCTTTCGGAAATCCGACTCGGCCTCGACCCGGTGTTGCAGGCACCGGTGGAGCTGGCTCCGCTGATCGACCCGAACATCCACTCGTGCGGCACGGTGTATCCACATGGCGCAAAAGAGCTTCGCCATCCGGAGCCGGGCGTGTACCTGGCAGGAATGAAAAGCTACGGCCGCGCGCCCACCTTCCTGGCGATGACCGGCTACGAGCAGGTTCGCAGCATCGCCGCCGAACTCGCCGGTGACCACGACGCCGCAGCCCGGGTCGAGTTGATCCTTCCGGAGACCGGAGTCTGCGGCGGTGCAGGTATTTTCGACGAAGCTGACACGGACGAAGGTGACACCGGGGAAGCCGAAGGCGGATGCTGCGGCGCACCCGCTCCGGAACTGATCACGCTGTCCGCGCCGTCTGGCAGCACCTGCGGATAGAAGCAGTCCATGACAACCATCGAGGATCCGCCGCAGCCGTCCGACGGCCTCAATTCTTCGGGGCTGCGGCGGGTTCTGGTGGCGTTGTGCCTGACCGAGATCACGAGCTGGGGAATCCTGTACTACGCGTTTCCTGTTGTGTCGGTGTCGATCTCCCGCGACACCGGATGGTCGAACTCGGTGGTAGTGGCGGCTTTCTCGGTCAGCCAACTCGTTGCCGCCGTTATCGGAATCCCGGTCGGCCGTGTGCTCGATCGGTGCGGACCGAGGTGGGTCATGACGGCAGGGTCGACGCTCGCCGTCGCAGCTCTGATCATCATCGCAACCGCCCGCACTCTCCCGCTTTTCTTCGCCGGTTGGATGATCGCCGGAGTTGCAATGGGCGCAGTGCTGTATCCACCGGCTTTTGCCGCGTTAACCCGTTGGTACGGGGACGATTACGTGAAGGCTTTGACGATCCTCACACTGGCCGCCGGTTTGGCCAGCACGGTATTTGCCCCCATAGCCGCCGCGCTGGTCGAACAATTCGATTGGCGCACCACGTACCTGACCCTGGCCATTGCTTTGGCAGTGATCACAGTTCCGGCACACGCGTGGAGACTGAGGGGCGGATGGCCCAACCCTGCCCACCCCGTCCACACCAAGGCCGGTGACCACCGGCGAACACGCCGTAGCCCCGAATTTCTCACGCTCACCGTCGCTCTCGCTGCAGGTGCCTTTGCAGCGTCTGCCGGGGCATTCAACCTGGTACCCCTCCTGATCGAACAAGGTTTCAGTCCTGGCCTGGCGGCGCTCACCCTGGGTTTGGGCGGCGCCGGCCAGGTGGTCGGCCGACTTTTCTATCTTCCCCTCGCTGCACAGACCAGTGTGAGAGTTCGCACCGCGTCCGTCATCGCCGTCACCGGGCTGAGCACCGCATGGCTGGGGCTCGCAAGTTCGGTTGCGGTGTTGATCGGTATCGCGATCGGTGCTGGACTGGTCCGAGGCATCTTCACCCTCATTCAGGCCACCGCGGTCACCGACCGGTGGGGCGCCGAACACTACGGGCACCTCAACGGAATCATGTTTGCGCGGATCGTCATCGTCATGGCGCTTGCTCCGTGGGCCGGGACCGTTCTCTCCACCTGGGCAGGAAGTTACGCCCAGGCTTACCTCGTTCTCGGGGCCACAGCAGTGTTCGGCGCCGTTCTCAGTGCCGCGAGGACGACCTCCGGCACATGATGCCGGATGCTTGTCGATGGATTCGACTCTGCTGGGCTGCCACATCCGACCGAACAAGGCATGCTGATCGTGTGCATACTTTCGAGGTCTGGGCGCCCACACCTGAATCGGTCCGGGTCGAAGTCAACGGCATCACTCACGACATGGACCGCACGGACGACGGATGGTGGCGAGCCGAAGTCGACTGCGACAACCAGGCTCGCTACGGATTTGTCGTCGACGGCGACATCCTTCCGGATCCGCGGTCGCCACGCCAGCCCGAAGGCGTGCACCTTCTCTCCCAACTGCACCAACTGCACGAGGCGTCCTGGACCGACTCTCAGTGGACCGGACGGCAACTCCCAGGATCGTCCGTCTACGAATTGCACATCGGAACATTCACCACCGAAGGAACTTTCGACGCCGCGATCGAACGTCTCGATCACCTGGTGGACCTCGGCGTCGGGTTCGTGGAGATCATGCCGGTCAACGGCTTCAACGGAACTCACAACTGGGGCTACGACGGTGTGCTCTGGTACACGGTCCACGAGATCTACGGTGGTCCGGACGGATTGCAGCGGTTGGTGAATGCGGCCCACGAACGCGGACTCGGTGTGATCTTGGACGTGGTCTACAACCATCTGGGCCCGTCGGGCAACTATCTCGAACGGTTCGGTCCCTACATCGCGGACGGCGCGAACACGTGGGGCCGAACGATCAACATCGGTGGTCCTCAGTCGGGCGAAGTTCGCGAGTACATCATCGGCAATGCCTTGCGATGGATGCGCGACTTCCACATCGACGGCCTACGTCTCGATGCCGTCCATGCATTGGTCGACCACACCGGAACGCACATCCTCGAGGAACTCGCGGTCCGAACGGAAACACTGTCGGCGCATCTGGGTCGACCGCTCACGTTGATTGCCGAAAGCGACCTCAACGACGCCACTCTCATCGCGCCGCGCGCGGCGGGCGGGTTCGGCTTGGACGCGCAGTGGGACGACGACATCCACCACACCATTCACACGGCCGTGTCGGGCGAACGCCAGGGTTACTACGCCGACTTCGGATCCTTGGAATCCCTGGCAAATACATTGCGCCGCGGTTTCTTCCACGCCGGAACGTATTCTTCTTTTCGAGGGCGGGTCCACGGACGTCCGATCGACATCACGCATCAGCCGGCCAGCTCCCTGCTCGTATACACGTGCACCCACGATCAGATCGGCAACCGCGCGATCGGTGACCGCCCGAGCGCCTATCTGACGCCAGGACAATTGGTGATCAAGGCGGCGCTGGTCCTGCTTTCGCCGTACACGCCGATGCTGTTCATGGGCGAAGAATGGGGAGCGACAACCCCGTTCCAGTTCTTCACCTCACATCCGGAACCGGAACTCGGGGAGGCCACCGCCAAAGGCCGCAAGGCGGAGTTCGCAGCCCACGGTTGGAACAGCGACGACATTCCGGATCCACAAGACCCCCAGACATTTCTGGGTTCGAAACTGGACTGGAGCGAGCGAACCGACGAGACGCACGCGCGCGTCCTCGCGTGCTATCGCGATCTACTGGCCCTGCGCAAGAAGCGAATCGAGATCACCGACCCTTGGCTTGGGCACCTGCACGTCGACTACGACGAGGACAAACAGTGGATCACCCTACGCCGCGGCGCTTTACAGATCGTGTGCAATCTGGGAACGGACGCGGCCTCGGTCCCGGCCGGTGGAACCCCCATCCTCTGGTGGGATCCGCCGACACAGGACGAGACCGCGTCCGCAACCGTCGTGCCTGGGCACTCGTTCGTCGTACTCGAAAGCTGACTACCTGGATTCTGGAGGGGTCAACGCTTCGCGTTCTACTGTTACACGCATCAACGCTTCGCGTTCTCTGGTGTACTCCGCAGCATCCGCAAAACCAATGCAGCACTGACGAACAGAACCAGAGCAGTCGAACCGGCAGCAACGTGCATACCGTCGACGAATGCCGACTTCGCGGAATCGGCAAGTACCGAACCGAGTTCACCGGGTAGGTACGTAGCTTCCTGCAGCGCACCGCCGAGGGTGCCCTGCGCAGCGTGCGCCTGATCTGCTTCGAGCATGGACGTGTCGATTCCCTTACGGAAGATCGCCATCACCACACTGCCCAGGATTGCCACACCGAGCGCGATGCCGAGTTCGTACGCAGTCTCCGACACCGCAGACGCAGCACCGGCACGCTCGGGTTCCACCGAACTGACCACAAGATCCGAGGTCAACGTCAATGCAACACCGACACCAGCACCGGCCAGACCGAAGCCGATCACGAACATCAACGGCCCGCTGTCCACCCCGAGGGCGAGCAGCATCGCAGCGCCGATACCGGCAACCGCGAGGCCTGCGCTGAGCACGTGAGACACCGACCACCGGCGAATCAACCAGGCCGCCGCAACCGCGGTGAATGCGCTGAGCAACATACCCGGGAGCATCAGCAAGCCGGCGTCGAGCGCCGAGTTACCCAGCACCAACTGCAGGTACTGCGAACCGAAGAACAGGACACCTGCCAGCGCGAAGATCGAGAGCAGGTTGGTGATGACGGCGGTGGAGAACGACGCGTTGGCAAACAGTTTCAGATCCAACATCGGATCCTTCAACATCCGCTGACGACGCACGAACACGTAGCCGGCCGCGAGACCGACAAGGCCGATCACCAGCAGCGTGATGCTGACGCCGTGCACCACGGATTCCTTGACCGCGTACACCAGTGGCAACATGGTCGCCATCGACAGGCCAGCGCTGATGAGGTCGAATCGACCCGGATTGGGGTCCTTCGACTCCGGGATCAGGATCGGGCCGAGCACGACCAGCGCGATCATGACCGGGATGTTGATCAAGAAGACCGAGCCCCACCAGAAGTGCTCGAGCAACCAACCACCGACCAACGGGCCGGCCGCGGTACCGCCACCTGCCATCGCGCCCCAGACGCCGATCGCCTCGGTGCGCTGACGCGGGTTGACGAAGATCGTGCGGATCAGACCGAGGGTGGCCGGCATCAGCGTTGCACCGGAAATACCCTGCAGCACGCGGGCGGCAATGAGCATCTCGGGACTGACAGCTAGAGCGGCGATGATCGAGGCGAGACCGAAGCCGACTGCGCCGATCAGAAGCAGTTTTCGCCTACCGATCCGGTCACCGAGCGTACCCATGGTGATGAGCAGACCGGCGAGCACGAACGAATAGACGTCGATGATCCACAGCAACTGCGTGCTGCTCGGCTCGAGGTCGGCGCTGATGAACGGAAGCGCAAGATCGAGCACCGTGCCGTCGACTGCGATGAGCAACACAGCAAAGGCAAGGACTATCAAGCCCGCCCAGTCACGCTTTGTCGCCCGAACCTCGTCGGGATTGATTGCAGACGTGTGATCTGCCGACACTGACATTGCTCCCCTGCGACTTTCTCTGAGTTCTCTCCGAAAAGAATTCACTGCACCGTCCAGCCGGTACAGTAGGTCTACGGTAACAGTGAACCGTCCAAGCGGTAAAGTTATTTCCGGGTAGGGTCACATCACATGGCTGCCGACACTCGCGATCGAATTCTCGACGCACTGGAGAAGCTGCTGCTGGTCAGCGGCGTCGCCCAAGTCACGCTCGAAGGCGTTGCCGCCGAAGCCGGGGTTTCCAAGGGCGGACTTCTCTATCACTTCCCCAGCAAGGAAGCCCTCCTCGCGGCGATGGTCCGCAGACTCGGGGAACGCTCGGATCAGCAACTCGAAGACGCCGTAGCCGGCGGTACCACGGTCACCGAGTTCTACCTGCAGATCCCCGATGCGAACGAAAGCGAAGAACTCTCACTCTTTCGCTCGATCATTGCCGCGCTCCGAACAGTCGACGGACAACACGACGAAATCCAGAAGGCCGTCACACATGTGATGCGGAGCTGGGACAAGGGCCTTCAGACCGAGATCGCCGATCCTGTGCAGGCCGAGATCATCCGACTCGTCGGCGACGGCCTGTATCTGGCAGCCATGCTCGGACTACCCCAGCCAGATCCCGAACTGCATCGACAGGTGGTCGAGCGACTCAGGCCCTGACCGGGGGCACCCGTTACGTCAGATAGCGGTACGCCGGGCTTCCCGGCTCGAGCCTCTCGGACTGCATCGGCGCGTGCTCCATCCGCTCGAGCAACGACGCCAAACCGTCGGCGGAACCGAGTTCGATACCCACCAACGCGGCACCCGTCTCGCGATTGTTTCGCTTGACGTACTCGAAGAGCGAGATGTCGTCGTCCGGCCCCAGCACGTCCGAGAGGAACCGGCGCAACGCTCCCGGTTCCTGCGGAAAGTCGACCAGGAAGTAGTGCTTGAGCCCGAGGTGAACGAGCGAACGCTCGAGGATTTCGCCGTAACGGGAGACGTCGTTGTTGCCACCGGAGATCAGGCACACGACGGTCGAGCCCGGCTCGAACGTCAGATTCTGCAGTGCCGCAACGGAAAGCGCGCCCGCGGGTTCGGCGATGATGCCCTCGCTCTGGTACAGCTCGAGCATCGCCGTGCAGATAGCACCCTCGTCGATCTGATTGACGACAAACGATCCCGAACCGGACCGCGTCTGTAGTTGACGAGCCACGAGCGGCAACGACGCGTGTGACACGACGGCAGCACCGAGACGCGAGACCACCTCGTAGGGAACGTCACCGATGCGCTTGACAGCGGCACCATCGACGAACGGATCGACATCGGGAAGAGTCACCGGGCCGCCGGCAACGAGAGCAGCCGTCATGGACGCCGCGCCGGACGGCTCGATCCCGACGATCGACGTCTTGGGTGACCGCTCGTGCAGGTAGGTGGCTATGCCCGCGATGCAACCGCCGCCGCCGACCGGCACGACGATCGTGTCGAGAGGTGCGTCCAGTTGCGTGAGAATCTCCGCTGCGATGGTTCCTTGCCCCGCAGCGGTGCGCACGTCGTCGAACGGGGGAACCATGGTTGCGCCGGTTTCGGCTACGTCCTCCGCGGCCGCAGCGGCGGCGGCGTCGTAGGTCTCACCGATCATGAACAGTTCGACAAATGCTCCGCCGTGAGCACGGATGCGATCACGCTTCTGCTTGGGCGTGTTGGCCGGCACGTAGATCCGACCCTTGATCTGCATGGTTCGGCAAGCGAAGGCAACGCCCTGCGCATGGTTTCCGGCACTGGCGGTCACGACGCCTGCCGCGCGCTCGGCCTCGTTGAGCTGAGCGATCAGGTTGTACGCGCCGCGAATCTTGTACGAACGAACGCCTTGGAGGTCCTCACGCTTGAGGTACACGTGTGCGCCGGTCAGCGCCGACAGACGGTCGCTGTACTGCAAGGGTGTCGCCGCAATGACGTGCTGAATTCGCTCGATGGCCGCGTCGATCTCCTGCGCGTCGAGCGCGGGGACGGTGGACTTCGTTACTACGACATCGGGCGAGTTAGACACTCCGCCATTTTCGCACGTCGGGGATCAACCTTCCCACCACCCCGCCGCAACCTTCCCCCGCCCCGCCCCGCATCGTCGGCGAGGCAGGGCGGGGGCATGTCAGCCGCGCGGATCCAACTGCGAGGGACGTGGCACGTTCCGCAGATTCGACTTGGCCATCTGTACCGCCTCGCCGACGCCGCCGTTCATCACCATCTTCGACATCGCCAAGGCGAAGCCCTTCATCTGACCGCCGGTGATGGTGGGCGGCAACGACAATGCCAGCGGATCGGTCACCAGATCCACGAGGGCCGGGCCGTCGTGATCCAGCGCCGCGCGCAGACCGGATTCGATGTCCGCGGGATTCTCGATACGCCGCGAGAAGATTCCGAGCGCAGCGGCGACCGCCGCGAAGTCGACCGCGGGCACGTCGACCCCGAAATCCGGAAGGCCGTCGACCAGCATCTCGAGCTTGACCATTCCGAGCGTCGAGTTGTTGAACACCACGATCTTGACCGGCAACTTGTACATCGCGACGGTGACCAACTCACCGAGCAGCATCGACAATCCACCGTCGCCGGACACCGAGATGACCTGTCGCCCCGGACTGGACCATGCCGCACCCATCGCGTGCGGGAGTGCATTGGACATGGATCCGTGCAGTGCCGACGAGATGAAACGTCTCGATCCGTTCGGATTGAGATAGCGTGCCGTCCACACATTGCACATACCGGTGTCGGCGGTGAAGATTGCGTCGTCTGCAGCCAGATCGTCGAGGATCGAGGCCGCATACTCGGGGTGAATCGGCGTACGCTGCTTGACCGGATCCGTGTATGCACCAACCACTTTGGTCATCAGAGTGTTGTGCTTGGCGAGCGTGTCCTCGAGGAATCCGCGGTCGGCCTTTCGATCGAGCTGCGGAATGAGTGCACTCAAGGTACTCGCGACGTCACCGTGCACGGCCAGGTCCAGGCTGGTGCGACGCCCCAACCGCTCCGCCGCGATGTCGATCTGAGCAGTGCGAACGTCGTCGGGCAAGAACTGATCGTAGGGAAAGTCCGTACCGATCAGGAGCAGGAGATCGGCGCCGTGGATACCGTCGTGCGCCGCACCGTAACCGAGCAATCCGGTCATCCCGACGTCGTACGGGTTGTCGTACTGGATCCATTCCTTGCCACGCAGTGAATGCCCGATGGGAGCGCCGACGGCTTCGGCCAGCGCCAATACTTCCGCGCGTGCGTCTCGCACACCGGCGCCGGCGAAGATCGCAACTTTGCGCGAGCCGTTGATCACATCTGCCAACGCCTTCACATCACCGGCATCCGGAACGACTGTCGGCCTTCGCGTTTCGACGAGCGTCGGCGGAGTGCCTTCGGCCGGGCAGTCGGCAATGTCGCCGGGAAGCACGATCACCGAGACGCCGTTTCGAGCGACCGAATGCTGAATCGCGGACTGCACCACGCGGGGTGATTGCACTGGTGTGCTGACAAGTTCGGTGTAACTCGAACATTCGATGAAGATCCGCTCGGGATGCGTCTCCTGGAAGTAACCCATACCGATCTGCGCACTGGGGATGTGTGAGGCGATCGCGAGGACCGGGGCGCCCGAACGATGAGCGTCGTACAGCCCGTTGATCAGGTGAAGGTTTCCGGGACCGCAGGATCCTGCACACACTGCGAGCTTTCCGGTGATCTGGGCATCTGCTGCGGCGGCAAATGCGGCTGCTTCCTCATGCCGGACGTGTATCCAGTCGATTCCACCCTTCTCAGAACCACCGGTGCGACGAACCGCATCGACGATGGGATTGAGACTGTCACCGACAATTCCGTAGATCCGACTGACACCCGCGTCAACGAGCTGCTGAACCAATTGATCTGCAACGGTTTTCGGACTCATCAGACCTCCATGACACACTCACGGGAGTCGGGATCGCCGACCCCCGAGAGTGACGATTTACTTGTGATTTATGCAGTGCTTCTTGTGGACTGCCGTTTCGTGAGGACTGCAGTGCGTTACTTGGGTTCGAGCACGAACACCGGGATCTCACGATCGGTCTTCGTCTGATAGTCCGCGTAATCGGGGTACGCAGCGACAGCGCGCTCCCACCAGATCGCCTTCTCGTCTCCGGTGACTTCACGAGCAACCAGGTCGAAGACCTGCGTCGCGTCACGCAGCGTGACATGCGGATCGGCTATGACGTTGTAGTACCAGACCGGATTCTTCGGAGCGCCACCAAGCGAAGCCACTACGGCATAGGAACCGTCGTGCTCGACGCGCATCAGCGGCGTCTTCCTGACCTTGCCGGACTTTGCCCCGATGGTCGTGAGAACGACGACGGGCATGCCGTTCATGTCGTTCCCCTCGGTGCCACCGGAGTTCTCGATGCGTGCGACCTGATCGGCGGCCCACGACGCTGGACTGGGTTCGTACTCACCTGTGATTGGCATGTGTACCAGTGAACACCCACTCGACTGCCTTGGCCACCGAACCACGCCGACCAGGTCTGTCGCCGCCGCACTCCCCTGATTGATCGATTAAGTGAGGTGCCGATCAATAAAGTTAGCTTGCCCGAACTCTCATCTCTGGCTACTCTGAAACTACAGCTTCGAACAGCCGTACCAGCTAGCCAGGCCACATCGTGAAAAGACTGCACCGGGAAAGGGACGAGATGACTACCGCAGATATCTCCGCTCGCGAATCACGCCCCTCACCCGACCATTGCGTCGACCTGGCCGGGACTCGGTGGCCGCTGTACAAGATCGAAGCTCTCGTGGTTGGTTTTTTGCTGTTCGTCGTCGCAGGTGCCGTCACGCAGTCGATGCAGGTGGCCGTACTGACTGCCGCAACAGCAACGGTGATCACGTGGTGGACGCGACGTGTGCACTACTCAAGCACCACCTGATTACCGCACTCCCCGATCTCTGGCGGACCACGAAGGGACCTTGCTGCATCAGCAGCAAGGTCCCTTCGTTCGATTCAGGTCCGCTCGGTCGGCGGTCAGACCGTCAGACAGCTCGGTCCGAGCAATGCCTTCAGGTCACCCATCAGCGCCGAGGACGGTTCGACCCGAAGGACGTCGTCGACCTTCCACAAGCTGATTTCGGTTCCTCCGATCAGCCGGACATGGACGTCGGACGTTCCCGGATGCCTGGTCAGCACCTGCTTGAGTGCACTGAGCTTGTCCTTGGTGCATTGTCGTAGCGGCAACGAGACCGACAGCGGACGCGCGACCCCGATCGCCGAAATATCAGGCACCGCAAGGTCGTTGCCGATCAGCGACATCCGATCGTCACGGATCGAGACGCGAGCCTTGACCAACACGATGGCATCCTCGGCAATGTCCATTCCGTACACGGCGTACGCCTGCGGGAAGAACAGCACCTCGATTCCACCCACGAGATCTTCGAGCTGCACGATGCACCAGGTCAGACCGTTCTTGTTGACCCGGCGATCCACCGAGGCGATGATGCCGCCGAGAGTGACCTGGGCGCCGTCCTGAACGCCGCCTTCGAGTATCGCGGCGATGGACGTGTCGGACTGCTGCCGAAGAATGTGCTCGACGCCGTTGAGCGGATGGCCGGAGACATACAGCCCCAACATCTCTCGTTCGAGCGCCAGGCGATGCTTGGAGTCCCACTCTTCCTCGGGAATCTTGACGTCGAACACCGAGGTGATCGACTCGTCAGCCTCGGCCCCGCCGAAGAGGTCGAACTGGCCGATCGCCTCCGCTTTCTTGGTGCTCATCACGGAATCGATGGCGTCGGCATGAACCAACATCAGACCCTTGCGCGGATGACCCAACGAGTCGAAAGCACCGGCCTTGATGAGAGATTCGGTGACCTTCTTGTTGCAGGCCATCGCGTCGATCTTGCCGAGGTAGTCGGAGAAATCGGTGAACTTCGACTTCTCGGTACGCGCCTTGATGATCGACGCCACGACGTTGGCCCCGACGTTGCGCACCGACCCCATACCGAAACGGATGTCGTCGCCGACGGTCGCGAAGTCGACTCGCGATTCGTTGACGTCCGGCGGAAGCACGGTGATGCCCAACTTACGGCAGTCTGCGAGGTAGATCGCGGACTTGTCCTTGTCGTCACCGACAGAGGTGAGCAGACCGGCCATGTACTCGGCCGGGTAGTTCGCCTTGAGGTACGCAGTCCAGTACGACACGAGCCCGTATCCGGCGGAGTGCGACTTGTTGAACGCGTAGCCGGCGAAGGGAAGGACCGTGTCCCACAGCGCCTTGATGGCCGCCTCACTGAAGTTGTTGTCCAGCATTCCCTGACGGAACCCGGCGTACGCCTTTTCCAGCTCGGACAGCTTCTTCTTACCCATGGCGCGACGCAGCAAGTCGGCCTGACCCAGGGTGTAACCGGCCACCTTCTGCGCCAGTTGCATGATCTGCTCCTGGTAGATGATCAGGCCGTACGTCTCCGAGAGAATCTCCGCGAGCGGCTCCTCCAACTCGGGGTGAATCGGCTTGACGTCTTCCAAGGCGTTCTTGCGCTTGGCGTACGAGATGTGGGCGTCCACACCCATCGGTCCCGGTCGATACAGCGCCAATGCGGCCACGATGTCGCCGAATCCGGTGGGCTGCATCAGTTTCAGCAACTCGCGCATACCGCCGCCGTCGAGCTGGAACACGCCGAGAGTGTCACCGCGGGCGAGCAGTTCGTAGGTTGCCGCATCGTCCATCGGCAACGTGTCGAGGTCGAGATCGATGCCGCGGTTGGCTTTGATGTTCTCGAGGGTGTCGCCGATGACCGTGAGGTTTCGCAGGCCGAGGAAGTCCATCTTGAGCAGACCGATGGCTTCACACGAGGGGTAGTCCCACCCGGTGATGATGGCGCCGTCCTGGGCGCGCTTCCACACCGGGATAGCGTCGGTGAGCGGTTCGGACGACATGATGACCGCGCAGGCGTGCACACCGGCGTTACGGATCAGCCCTTCCAGACCCACCGCGGTCTTGTAGATCTTCGCGACGTCCGGGCTGGAGTCGATGAGCGCCCGAACCTCGACGGCTTCCTTGTACCGCTCGTGCTTCGGATCGGTGATACCGGAAACCGAGATGTCCTTGGCCATGATGGGCGGCGGGAGTGCCTTGGTGATCTGGTCGGCGATGGCAAAGCCCGGCTTGCCGAACTGAACGCGAGCCGAGTCCTTGATGGCTGCCTTGGTCTTGATGGTGCCGAAGGTGATGACCTGGGCGACCTTGTCGTTGCCCCACTTGTCCGTCGCGTAGCGAACCATCTCGCCGCGACGGCGATCATCGAAGTCGATATCGATATCGGGCATGGACACGCGCTCGGGATTGAGGAATCGCTCGAACAGCAACCCGTACGGGATGGGGTCGATGTTGGTGATGCCCATCGCGTAGGCGACCAACGAACCGGCAGCCGATCCACGGCCGGGCCCGACGCGGATCCCGACGTCCTTGGCGTGGTTGATCAGGTCGCCGACCACGAGGAAGTAGGCCGGGAAGCCCATTTCGTTGATGACGCCGATCTCGTAGTCGGCGCGGGCGAGGTACTCCTGCGGAGGTCCGCTCGGGAAGCGGCGGTCCAGCCCGCGCATCACCTCGGCGCGCAGGAAGGTCTGCTGCGTGTGGCCCTCCGGGACCGGGAAGATCGGCATGCGGTCGTGGAACGCCCAGACATCGTCATACGACTGAACACGCTCGCCGATGGCAACGGTGTTGTCGCACGCACCCGGCACCTCGGTGTCCCAGATGGCGCGCATCTCGGCAGCGGACTTGAGGTAGTAGCCGTCGCCGTCGAATTTGAAGCGCGTGGGATCCGAGAGCGTCTTACCGGTCTGGATGCAGAGCAGCGCCTCGTGGTTCTCGGCGGCGTCCTTGGTGACGTAGTGGCAGTCGTTGGTCGCGAGCGGCGGAATGCCGAGCTGCTGACCGATATTGAGCAGACCCTCGCGCACACGGCGCTCGATCGAGAGACCGTGATCCATCAGTTCGAGGAAGAAGTTGTCCGGTCCCCAGATTTCCTGCCACTTCGCGGCAGCTTCGAGAGCCTCGCGATCGTGACCGAGACGAAGACGCGTCTGGATCTCACCCGACGGGCAACCGGTGGTGGCGATGATGCCCTCGGCGTGCGATGCGATGAGCTCCTCGTCCATCCGGGGCCACTTGCCGAGCTGGCCTTCGATGGACGCGAGCGAGGACAGCTTGAAGAGGTTCCGGAGCCCGGTCGCGTTCTCGGCCACCATCGTCATGTGGGTGTACGCGCCGCTACCGGAGACGTCGTCGGACTTCTGGCTGCGATCTCCCCACAGAACTCGCTTGGTGTTGAAGCGGGATTCCGGCGCGATGTAGGCCTCGATGCCGATGATCGGCTTGATGCCGGCACTCTTGGCTTCGTTGTAGAACTGGCTGGCGCCGTACATGTTTCCGTGGTCGGTCATGCCGACGGCGGTCATTTCGAGACGAGCGGCCTCCTCGAACATGGCGCCGACCTTGGCCGCACCGTCGAGCATCGAGTACTCGGTGTGATTGTGAAGATGTACGAACGAGTCAGCCACGTGCGCCTCTCTGAAGGTCTGGGAGCGAGATCGAGTGTATGCCGCGCTGCCGACACGGTCGGCGACCGCCATCGTGGAGTCGCAGCGTGCCGCCTCGGATCACGTGACCGGAACCTCAGGTTCGACGCTCGACCTCATCGAACGCCGAGAACGCCGGCTTGCGACGAAGGTGTCTGTCGTGAAGATCACCAGCGCGGCCCAGATCAGAACGAAGCCGATCCAGCGTGACGCCGGCATGTCCTCGTGCATGACGGCTACGCCCCACGCCATCTGCAGCGCTGGGGTGAGGTACTGCAACATCCCCATCGTCGCCAACGGAACTCGCTGAGCGGCGACGCCGAAAAGGAGCAGTGGCAGCGCGGTGACCGGGCCGGCCGCGAGCAGCAACAAGCTGTGTCCGGCGCCGCTGCTGATGAAGGCGCCGGCTCCGGTCAGGCCGAGAAACACGAGGTACCCGACCGCGAAGGGTGCGGCTACAACTCCCTCGGCGGTCAAACTGGTTCGAGGATCGAGCGGAACGACCTTCTTGACCAACCCGTAGGTGGCAAACGAACCGGCGAGCACCAATGCGACGATCGGCGGTTTGCCGAAGTCGACCGTGATCACGACAACTGCCGTCGCAGCGAGGACCAGGGCGGCGATCTGAGAGCGGCGCAATCTTTCGCGGAAGATCACCACGCCGAGCAGAACGGTGACCAGCGGGTTGATGAAGTACCCGAGGGCCGCCTCCACGACGCGGCCGGACACCACGGCATAGATGTACGTTCCCCAATTCACCGCGATTGCCGCTGAGGCCGCAGTCACCAGGAGCCAGGTGCGTGCGCTGATTCCGCGAAGTGATCCGAGACGGCCGGCGCAGGCCAACACGATCAGCATCAGCAGAAGGGTCCACACCACTCGGTGCGCCAGGATCTCGACCGGATCTGCGAAGTCGAGAAGCCCGAAGAAAGCCGGGAACGTTCCCCACAACAGGAAAGCGGCTACTCCGTAGAAGATCCCCGAGGACGAACTGGATCTACCGCGTTTGTCCTCGCTCACGGGACCGGGCCGTCGTCGGGGCCTGGAGCAACAACGTTCACGTACTCCGGCAGCAAGGGGCGAACAGCCGCGAACCACGGCGAAGCGTCGGACGGCAATGCCTCCACTGCACGGACATTCGACTCACGTCCGATCGCTTCGAGTCCTTCGGGAGTAGCCCGCACCAGCACACCCACCGCGCAGGCGCATCCGGCGGACAATTGCTTCGCCGATGCGAGCGCCACCTGCTGCTGGCGATCGGTGTCGCCGCCGAGCGCGACCAACCGCGTGGCTGCAACATCGGGCGATCTGCGCACTGCCTCGTCGTTGTCGGGAACGGGCACGGACATGAGCGGTGTCTGGACGCGCTCGATCGGTACTCGGTACATGACCCTTGCCACCCGAACATCGGACAAGCGAACACTCGAAACCTGAGAACTGCTGGTGGTCGTGATGACCTCGTCGACGGTGAGTGCCTTCGTGAACGAGACCAAGGCCCACACCGGTCCGTCGACCGACGCAACAGAATCTCGCGCTCGATCGAGGTAGTCCGGCACAGCTTCCCCGCTGTCCGGACCGAGAGTGTCCGTCCTGATCGGCGGGGTCGGCACGGGATTCGCGAGCCCCACACCGACCACCGCCACCGCTGCGACGACGGCCAACGCGGGAACAAGCCCGCGCGGTGTCATGAGGACCGGAGAACTTCGAGTGCGTGTTCGAGATCCTTCGGGTACTTGCTCTTGATCTCGACCCAGCGACCGTCCGCCGGATGTGCGAAACCGAGAGACACGGCGTGCAGCCACTGGCGCTCGAGGCCCAGCCTTTCGGCAAGTCGAGGGTCCGCGCCGTACGTCAGGTCGCCGCAGCACGGATGGCGCAATGCCGAAAAGTGCACGCGGATCTGGTGTGTACGACCGGTCTCGAGGTGCACGTCCAGCAGACTCGCTGCCTGGAACGCCTCGATGGTGTCGTAGTGGGTGACGCTGGGCTTGCCGTCGGCCGTGACCGTGAACCGCCAGTCGTTACCGTGGTGGCGTCCGATCGGGGCATCGATGGTTCCGCTGCTCGGGTCGGGGTGTCCCTGCACGAGAGCGTGGTAGCGCTTGTCGATGGTCCGCTGCTTGAATGCCCGCTTGAGCAGCGTGTACGCGCGCTCGGACGTGGCAACCACCATGACCCCCGACGTACCGACGTCCAGACGGTGGACGATTCCCTGACGCTCGTGGGCGCCGGACGTCGAGATGCGGAAACCGGCCGCGGCGAGTCCACCGATGACGGTCGGTCCTGTCCAACCGACGCTGGCGTGCGCGGCAACTCCGACGGGCTTGTCGACTGCCACGACGTCGTCGTCGGCGTAGAGGATCTCCATCCCCTCGACCGGCGTCGCCTCGATTGTCAACGGCCGCGGTGGTTCGGGCAAGACGACCTCGAGCCACGACCCTGCGGTCAGACGATCGGACTTGCCGACAGCCACGCCGTCGACGAGTACCGAGCCTTCCTCCGCGAGTGTCGCGACCACGGTGCGCGAGAGTCCGAGGAGGCGCGCCAGGCCCGCGTCGACGCGCATGGCGTCGAGGCCGTCGGGCACTGGCATCGAACGGGATTCCCTCACTTGGTTTCCCCCTCGGCTGCTGCCTTCGAATCGGTGAGCTTCTTGTCGTCCGCCTTGTGATCGCGCAGGCGTTCACCGTTGGGTTCGAAGCCGAACAGTGTCAGGACGACGAGCAGGATCGCGCCACAGACGATCGCGGAATCCGCGATGTTGAACACCGGCCACCAGCCGACGGAGACGAAGTCCACCACATGTCCGCGCATGATTCCGGGAGAGCGGAAGAATCGGTCGACGAGGTTACCCAGCGCGCCGCCGAGAACCAGGCCGAGACCGAGTGCCCACCACGGTGATCGGAGCGTGCGACCGATCTTGATCACACCGATGACCACACCGATTGCGACGAGGGTGAGGATCCACGTCATCGACGTCGCCATCGAGAACGCTGCCCCCGGATTGCGCACCATCGTGAATGTGACCACGTCACCGATGATTTCGATCGGCTGCCCCGGCTTGACTGCGGCGACAGCCCACACCTTCGTGAGAACGTCCGAGAGCAGGATGACCGCCGCGATGGCAATGAGCATGGTCAGCTTCCGGGGCTTCGCAACCGACGACTCGGCCGGGTCGCCGCCCTCAGGTTCCGCAACTTCCGGTTTCGTGTCTTTCTGCTGCACGGTTTCAGGCTCGTCGGCCGTCGAGATTTCGGTAATCGGCTGATCCTCCGCGTTGACATCTCGGTCTGGGTGGTCTGTACTCACGCAACCATCATCCCTCATGTTCACCGCACCGGGTCACGCACTCTGCAACTGCGGCTAGCCTGGAGCGCGTGCCACTGCTGTCCACGACCGGCCGACGCGTTCCGTTCGCCCTCGCTGCCCTCGCTCTCACCACCGTTCTCACCGCTTGCGGCGACTCGGATCAACCTCCGAACACTCCGACCTCCTCGCCGAGTGAAGTCACTGTTCCGGTGACCGCCGCGACGGTCGAAGTACTCGATGCGGGAAGCGAGCCGCGCGAGGTTTTGCGTACGAACTTGCCTGTCGGCACCACGCAGACGGCGACGCTCATCACCCAGGCCGTCGTGAGTCAGCAGATCGATCAACAACCGGCGCAGGATTTCTCTTCGCCGGAGATCACGATTCCTCTCTCGGCAAACGTGACGGCCGACGATCCCACCGCGGTCGTAGACCTGACGCTGTCGTCGATGACCTCGCCGGATGCAACGCTGCAGGCTGCGCTGAGCGGGGCCGACGGATCTGCGGCCGGACTGTCGGTCACGGATTCGGGCGCCATCACCGCACTACGGCTGAAGCCGTCCGCCAACTCGGCCAACGCCGCCCGCGCCGCGATCGAACAGGCGCTGGGCCAAGCGGTGTACCGGACCGTTGCACTCCCCGACGCTCCTGTCGGTGTCGGCGCACGTTGGGTGGTTCGCCAGCAAGTCAGCAGCGAAATCCTGCTCGACCAGACAACCACCGTCACCCTCACCGCACGTGAGGGCAATCGGCTCTCGCTCGCCGTAGGCGTATCGCAAACCCCGCAGAGCCCGGTCTGGAACCTGGCCGGTGACGCCGGAACGTTGAACATCGATCAGTACGTCATGGCCGGCACCGGAAACCTCACCGTCGACCTCTCACTCCCCTTGCCGATCGACGGTCAGATGACCGTCGGCGGAGACCAGGCATACGGCGATCCGGACAGTTCCTCGGTGATCCGGCAGACCATCTCGAACAGCATTCGGTGGGAATCGTGAACAGTCGATCGCTTCTCTCACTGGGTCTGACGGCGACGGCGGCACTTTTCGTCGTGACCGGCTGCGGCTCGGACGAATCCCCGAGCAGCGACACGACTACGCAGGTTTCCGCCCCCCAGGTCGGTCTGGCGCCGTTCACGGCTGCTCCGGCCGCACCGCTGAGCGGGGCTCCGCTCGACCGTGACGCGCTGCAACGAGCCGCGCTCACCCTCTCCGAACTACCCGCGGACTTCGACATAGTTCCCGATCCGGTCGACGACCTCGGCCTCGCACCTGCGCCGGAGAGTTCGGAGGCGGACAAGTCGAGCACCGACCCCGCCGTCTGCGCCCAGGTTCTGGCACCGATAGCCACCCAGGCTGCCGGATCGGTCGCCGACCTCTCCGACATGTTCACCGGTCCCGATTTCACGAGCATCGACCAGGACTCTGCTTCGTACGCCGACGGCGCTGCGGCAGCAGCAGCTTTCGAGAAACTTCAGACCACGCTGGCCGGGTGCGGGGAATACTCGGGAACCGACGCCGACGGAACGACAATCACCTATCGCGTCGGTGGATCGTCGGCACCGAATGTCGGTGACGCGTCTTTCGCTTTCCGAATCATCACGGAGAGTGGCGGATTCACCTTGGTGGCCGATGCGATAGTCGCAGCCGTGGGGACGACGTTGACTCAGGTGTCCGCGACGGCGCCGAGCCCGATCGCACCCGACGTTCTGCAGTCGATGGCCTCGGCTGCTGCGGATCGACTGCGCGCACAAACGCCCTGACAACGAGCGGATTCGTCCCGTCTCGGCCTTACGCGAATGATTCGGGACCACAGACCCTTTGACAACTGCCCGTCCACACTGAACGGTGAGAGTAGGTACGAAACAGACCAACGCGACACACTGATGTGAGGAGCAGAAGTTCATGCCTGAACCCAGAAGGTCAGATCACACCGATTACGTAGCCGTCAATCCGATCTTCTCGAGGCCTGGCGAGGATTCGGTTGCATCGAAGTACACACTCGAACCCGACGGCATGCTTCCCGAGACCGCCTATCAGATCGTCCACGACGAAACGATGCTCGACGGCAATGCGCGGCTCAATCTCGCGACGTTTGTCAGCACGTGGATGGACGATCACGCCACCAAACTGTATGCCGAGTCGTTCGACAAGAACATGATCGACAAGGACGAGTATCCGCAGACCGCCGCGATCGAAACCTACTGCTGGCGCATCCTTGCCGATCTCTGGCACTCACCGTCCCCCAAGGACGCAATCGGTACCTCGACGATCGGATCTTCCGAAGCCTGCATGCTCGGTGGCCTGGCGATGAAACGACGCTGGCAGCACGCACGAAAAGCCGCGGGCAAGTCCACCGAAAAGCCAAATCTCATAATGAGTTCCGCCGTTCAGGTGTGCTGGGAGAAGTTCTGCAACTACTGGGACGTCGAAGCCCGCTACGTGCCGATCAGCGAAGAACACCGGACCCTCGACGGTCATGATCTGGACAAGTACGTCGACGAGAACACCATCGGCGTCGTCGCGATCATGGGTGTCACGTACACCGGGATGTACGAGCCGGTCCTGGAAATCTCGAAGGCTCTCGACGCCATTCAGGAGAAGACGGGCCTCGATGTCCCCATCCACGTCGACGGCGCTTCCGGTGCAATGATCGCCCCGTTCCTGCAGCCCGAACTCGAATGGGATTTCCGGCTCCCGCGCGTGCACTCCATCAACACCTCGGCGCACAAGTACGGGCTCGTCTACCCGGGCCTCGGATGGGTGGTGTGGCGGTCTCAGGATCTGCTCCCCGACGATCTCGTGTTCAGGGTGAGCTACCTCGGCGGCAGCATGCCGACCTTCGCGCTGAACTTCTCGCGCCCCGGCGCTCAGGTGATCCTGCAGTTCTACTTGTTCCTGCGACTCGGCCACGACGGCTATCGCGCGATCCAGCAGTCCTCACAGGACGTGGCGAAATTCCTCGCCGAAGGGATCGGAAAGCTCGACGCGTTCGAACTGTGGAACGACGGTTCCGACATTCCCGTCTTCGCGTGGCGCCTCGCCGAGGGCCACACGTCCAACTGGACGCTGTACGACCTGTCGGACCGACTACGCGGCAAGGGCTGGCTGGTGCCGGCCTATCCCATGCCGGTCGATCTCGCGGATCTGACAGTGCAGCGCATCGTCGTTCGTAACGGACTGAGCATGGACCTGGCAGCCAATCTGCTGCGCATCATCGAGGAGGAAACCGCGTTCCTCGACGAGTTGGACAGCCCGATGCCGCGGCCACGGGTCACCGAGGGATTCCATCACTGACGACGCTTACCGCAGAAAGAGCGGCCGTCGACTCCCATTCGGGAGTCGACGGCCGCTCTGGTGTTTCAGGTGCTACCGAGAGATCAAGCAGCGCAAGCGGGAGTGGTCAAGTTTGCAAACTGAACGATCGTGCACGCGGTGGTCTTCGAGAGCTTCCACACGCCGTCCTCGTAGACGAACGAAGCCTGCATGCCGCCCTGCAACGGCTGTCCGTTGACAACGATGTTGAGCGCGGCTGCTGCCGTCTCGCTGCCCGTGTCGGTGACCGGGTCGAGAACCTCGACCTGCGCGCCGGCAGCCTTGGCAGCAGCGGCGACCTGGTTGATCAACTCGGGGTCAGCTTCCGCGCCCTGGACGAGGTTGACCTTGTCTGCGGCCGGAGTGGACTCGTCGAGTGCCTGGGCGACCTTGCCGTTGAGCTCAGCGGCTGTCGGCAGTTCAACGGTGGTCGTAGGTGCCGAAGAGGTGGTGGTCGTAGGCTTCGCCGAAGTGGATTCCTTGGTGTCCCCTCCGTCCGAGCCACAAGCGGTCATCGTCAGGGCTGCTGCGATCGCCACGGCTGCAACGGTCATCTTCTGAAGCTTCAACTTCTCAGTCCTATCCATTCGGGTGTTCACATTCGAGCGTCAGTCGAACAACGTGCTTGCTCGAGGATCGTCGACAACATTACCCAACGGTAAGCGGAAAAAGTCTAAGGACATCCTCAGAGAAGGCTGTCGACCGCATCTGCTACCTCGAGCACCTCATCGGATTCGGCGAAGGTCTTGGCGATTCCCGTTCCGCTGGAACGGGTTTCGAACCGAACCGTCACCACACCGTGCCCCGCGCCCTGCACCCAACCGTGTCCGTATTCTGGATGCTTGACGTCCAAACCGGGGTGCCAGTAGCGCTGAGGGACACGTGCGGCCACCGGAGCGTCGAGTTCAGCCTCATCGAGGGCGCCGGTGAGAGTCTCGACCGGATAGCCGGGAACATCCTGATCCAACTCGGGAAAAAGTGATCCTTGGCGAACCGTGGACAAACCGGCGAATCCCACACCGACCAGGCGAATCGGCCCCAACTCCTGCGGGTCGATGACCTGTTTCTGCGCGGTGGCGACAAGGATTTGGCGGTCGATGGTGGCAAACGGCAACGTCACGGATCTAGTCAGGATGCTCATGTCGGACTTCTTGAGCTTCAGTACGACGGTACGGGCGGCTCTTCCGTCCTTCTCCAGCCTGGAAAATGCTGCACGACCACTACTTTCGACGGCCGCGCGCAGTTGCGCCATCGTGACGATGTCGGCGGCGAACGTGGATTCCGCGCTGATCTGCTTGGATTCGGCACGCTCGGCGACCGGCCGATCGTCGATCCCCTGCGCAAGGCGATGCAACCCCGGTCCGACGGTGGTCCCCAGTATCGACGCCACCTCCGCTATAGGTGTGCGGGCAAACCCGCCGATGGTTTCAATGCCGAGACGCTTGAGTTTTTCCTCGGCGACGGGGCCGATCCCCCACAGCTTCCGCACCGGAAGCGAATCGAGCAACTCGTGCTGCATCCCGGGAGGAATCACCGCGACGCCGTCGGGCTTTGCCAGCCCCGACGCAATCTTGGCCACCTGCTTGCCTGCGCCAGCGCCGATCGAGGCGACCAACCCGGTCTCGGCTTTGATCAACGCCCGCAAATCCTCGCAAAACGCGCGAACCTCGTCGGCCCCGACACCGGCCAACTCCACCGGTTCACCGAAGGCCTCGTCCACCGACAATTGCTCAAGGATCGGCATGCGAAGGCGCAACGCGTCGAACGTCCGTTTGCTCAGAACCGAATACAGTGACATCCGTGGCGGCAATACCACCGCTCCGCCACCGACCATGCGGCGCGCTTGGTGCATCGGCATTGCCGATCGCGCACCGAAAACCCTGGCTTCGTAACTTGCCCCCGCCACCACCCCGCGCCCGCCCAAGCCGCCGACCAGCACCGGGCGACCTCGCAGCGTGGGACGGGTCAACTGCTCGGCGGAAGCGAAAAACGCGTCCATGTCGAGATGCAGCACCCACCTGCGGCTTCGTGTGGGGTCATCTTGATTCATCGGGAGTTATGGTTCTCTCAAAAGTGGGCGCCGAATTTAAGTCCGTGCCCTTTTCTTGGGCGACTTCTTCTTCGGCAGGGGTAATACGTCGGCTGTCCGCTGGATGAAGGCGTGCAGATGATCGACGTCCTGCAGCTTTTCCTCCGGAACCCGGTAGTAATCCTTCGCCCCCGGATACGGCGGAGCCAGATCACTCTCTGATCCGAACTCAGGGCTGACCTCGGTGGGTTTGACGAACAGTACGTCCGCGCAGATCAAGCCCACGATCTTCTCGTCGCAATACAATCCGTACTCGCCGAACATCGCCCTTGCCCGCACGTCGAGCGGTTCCAACTGCTCGAGAATGCGCACCACGGTTTCCTTGCTCGTACTCATGAGAGCAAACTACTCCGGCACCCCGACATACAGACGTTCATCGGGGAGCCGGAGTAGTTGCGTCGGTACTAGACCTTCGTGATCGCGGCGCGGATACCGTCGCCGAGATCGACGGCGTCGTCTCCCGCTTCGCCCACCGAGAACGAGGTGGCCAGAACCTCACCGGCGATCAATTCGCGATGACGCTCGGCCCACTCCTTGCAGTCCTGCGGAACCTCGAGCACGACCTTGATCCGGTCCGAGACGTCCAACCCGGCGGCACGGCGTGCGTCCTGCAGTTGACGGATACGGTCCTTCGCCCAACCCTCGGCTTCGAGTTCCTCCGTCACGACGGAATCGAGTACGACGAGTCCCGCACCGTCCGGCAGTGCAGCTGTCGAATCCGGCTCGGCCGCAACCAGTTTCTGCGTGTACTCCTCGGGCAGCAGTTCGATGCCGGCCGCAACCACGACGCCGTCCGCGTTCTCCGTCCAGTCGCCCGCCTTGACCGCCTTGATGACGGTCTGAACGGACTTGCCCAGACGCGGGCCGGCAGCACGCGCGTTCACCGCGATCTCGAAGCGCCCGTGCACGTCGACGTCATCGGTCAGATCGACCTTCTTGACGTTGACCTCGTCGGCGATCAGTCCGAGGAACGGACGCAGACGCTCGGCGTCGGGCGCCGCAACCGTGACCTCGGGCAGCGGAAGACGAACACGCAGATTCTGTGCCTTTCGCAGGCTCAGCACCGTCGAGCACACGGTCCGTACGTCGTCCATCGCCGCTACCAACTCGGGGTTCGCGGGGAGCTCCGACTCCTGCGGCCAGTCAGCCAGGTGAACCGAGCGTTCCCCGGTCAGTCCGCGCCAGATCACCTCGGACACCAGCGGCAACAGCGGCGCAGCGAGACGCGTCACGACCTCGAGCACGGTGTGCAGGGTGTCGATCGCGTCGCGATCCTCGTCCCAGAACCGCGAACGAGACCGTCGCACATACCAGTTGGTCAGCGCGTCACAGAACAACCGGAGCTCGTCGCACGCGCCGGCGATGTCGTTGACCTCGAGGGCCTCGGTGATCACGTCGCGGGTGGTGGCGAGCTTGGCCAGGATGTACTGATCGAGGATGTTCTCCGAATCGGTACGCCACACACCGGATTCCGGCGCGTACAACTGGAGGAAGCTCCAGGCGTTCCACAGCGGGAGCAACGCCTGACGTACGCCTTCGCGGATGCCCTGCTCGGTCACGATGAGGTTTCCACCGCGCAGGATCGGCGAGGACATCAGGAACCATCGCATCGCATCGCTACCGTCGCGGTTGAACACCTCCTTCACGTCCGGGTAGTTGCCCTTGGACTTGCTCATCTTGAGTCCGTCGTCGCCGAGCACGATTCCGTGTGCGGCAACGGTTTTGAATGCCGGACGATCGAAGAGTGCGGTGGCCAGTACGTGCAGCGTGTAGAACCAGCCGCGAGTCTGGCCGTTGTACTCGACGATGAAATCGCCCGGGAAATGACCCTCGAACCACTCACGGTTCTCGAATGGGTAGTGCACCTGCGCATACGGCATCGAACCGGATTCGAACCAGCAGTCGAGCACCTCGGGAACGCGGCGCATCATCGACTTCCCGGTCGGGTCGTCCGGGTTCGGGCGGACCAGGTCGTCGATCATCGGGCGATGCAGATCGGTCGGACGCACACCGAAGTCTGCCTCCAACTGGTCGAGCGAGCCGTACACGTCCGTGCGCGGGTACTGCGGATCGTCCGACACCCACACCGGGATCGGGCTGCCCCAGTAACGGTTTCGGCTGATGTTCCAGTCGCGCGCACCTTCGAGCCACTTGCCGAACTGGCCGTCACGGATGTGCTCGGGCACCCACGTGATGTCCTTGTTCAACTCGACCATGCGATCGCGGAACTTGGTGACCGCGACGAACCACGAGGGAACCGCCATGTAGATGAGCGGCTGCCCACTGCGCCAACTGTGCGGGTAGGAGTGCTCGATCGTCTCGTGCCGCAGAAGCTTGCCGGCAGCCTTGAGGTCCTTGATGATGACCGGGTTGGCGTCGAACACCATCAGGCCCTCGTACGGCGGAACCATCGAGGTGAACTTTCCACCCGGGTCGAGCGGCTGCACGACCTCGATACCGTTGGCTGTGGCCACGTCCATATCCTCTTCACCGAAAGCCGGTGCGAGGTGGACGATTCCGGTTCCGGAGTCGGTTGTCACGTAGTCGGCCGAGAGCACGACGTGCGCGTTCGGGTGTCCGAGGAAGAAGTCGAAGGGCGGTGTGTACGACAGGCCGACCAGCTCGGCGCCCTTGTGACGGGAAACGACCTCGGGGTCCTCCCCCAGCTCGCGTGCGTAGTGAGCTACCCGCGCTTCGGCGAGCACGTACCGCTTTCCGTCCTCGCCGAGCACCTGGACGTAGTCGACCTCGGGGTGCACCGCAGTGGCCAAGTTGGACGGCAGTGTCCACGGGGTCGTGGTCCAGATGATCGCGTTTGCGCCGTCGAGTGGCGAACCCGGAGCGACCAGGGGCATGTCGACCGTGACAGCGGGATCCTGACGCATCTTGTACGCGTCGTCGAGGCGAGTCTCCTGATTGGACAGCGGAGTCTGCTCGTACCAGCTGTAGGGCAGCACGCGGAAGCCCTGATAGATCAGGCCCTTGTCGTGCAGCTCCTTGAAGGCCCACATGACGGACTCCATGAAGTCGACGTCCAGGGTCTTGTAGTCGTTGTCGAAGTCGACCCAACGGGCCTGGCGGGTGACGTAGTCGCGCCACTCGTCGGTGTACTTGAGCACCGAGGCCTTGCAGTACTCGTTGAACTTGGCCAGACCCATGACTTCGATCTCGGCTTTGTCCTTGATACCGAGCTGCTTCTCCGCTTCGAGTTCTGCGGGAAGGCCGTGGCAATCCCAGCCGAAGCGTCGTTCGACCTTGCGTCCACGCATGGTCTGGAAGCGCGGCACCAGATCCTTGACGTACCCCGTCAGCAGGTGGCCGTAATGCGGCAAACCGTTGGCGAACGGCGGCCCGTCGTAGAAGACGAACTCTTCGTTACCGTCCCGATTGGAAACCGATGCCCGGAAGGTGTCGTCGTCGTCCCACTGTTTCAGGACCTTCTGTTCCAGGTCGGGGAACTTGACTCCGGTGTCGGCGGGGACTCCGTAGTCGACTTTGGGATACCCGTTACTCGCCATGGCGATCTCCTCGTGCCAGTCGGACTCGGCACGGGGACGACGTGGCGCTTGTGCGCCGACACCGCGGTACCACCCCGTTTGCACCCCGCAGATCCGCGCTTGGATCTCGAGGTGCCACTCGATCGAGCTGTGACGGGCTCACCCGTTCGGTTCTACTGGGTTCTCGGTACGTGTGAAAGCGTCGAGAACCGTTCTTCCGAAAGCTCCCCGGTGATTGCCGGATCAAAGCCAGGTATTCGTGATCGACAGTCTAATACTTGCCCTGGGACGTGTCGGTACTGCCTAGGACTTGTCGGTACTACCTAGGACTTGTCGGTACTACCTAGGACTTGTCGGTACTACCTAGGACTTGCCGCCCGACGATTCGCCATGATTGCCCGGATTGTCATCGTTGGCAGCGGCTGCATCACCGGTAGAGGAATTCGAGGAACTCTCGGCTCGGCCGTAAGGCGACGACATCCCGCTACCCGATACCGGGTCATCCAACGAAGGAACCGCCTTCCTGCTGGTCAGCGCACTGACCAGCAGGAGGACGGCACCTGCTACACAAATCGCGATACATGCCCACGCCCAGATCAGCGACCCTGTGGTCAGGGCAACAATCAGGAGTGCGAAGCCAACTCCCGCGAGAACCAACGTCACGACCAGCACGTATCAACCTTTGTCCGGTCCGATAGCTGAGCCGACGGGGCGCTCTCGGTCAGCTGTTTCCCTTGGCGAAGGACGGGCTGTAGGAATCCTGTCCACCGTCGACCGGAACGGCCGAGCCACGCTGTTCGAGCTCTTCGAGCTGCGATTCCAGGTAGGACTTCAGGCGCACCCGGTACTCGCGTTCGAACGTCTTGAGCTGCTCGATACGGCCCTCGAGGACGGAACGCTGCTGGTTGATGGTCGCCATGATTTCGGTGTGCTTCTTCTCGGCGTCCGCCTTGAGAGCGTCTGCCTTCTCCTGAGCCTGGCGAAGCTGGGTCTCGGAGCGAGTCTGAGCGTCGGTGAGCATTGCCTCCGACTTGTTGCGCGCATCCGCGATCATGCCGTCGGCCTTGCTGCGAGCCTCGCTCATGAGCTGCTCGGAGTTGGTGCGAGCACTGCCGAGCAGCTGCTCGGATTCGGTCTTGGCATCGTTGGTGAGGCGATCCGCCATCTCCTGAGCCAGTCCGAGGACCTTTGCGGCCTGCATGTGGGTGTCGCCACTCTGCGGCGCTGCAACGGCAGCGGCGGCGGGAACCGGAGCTGCAACGGGTGCAGGCTTGGGCGGTTCGACGACCCGAGCGGGCTCCGGCTTGGGTTGCGCTGCGACGGGTGCCGCCTGCTGAGCAGGTGCCGGCGACTTCTTGGCAGCCGCGAGCTCCTGATCCAGCTCACCTACGCGCTGGCGCAGGTCCGCATTCTCTTCGATGAGCTGCGACAGCGCCTGCTCGACGAGGTCGAGGAATGCGTCGACCTCGTCCTCGTTGTAGCCACGCTTGCCGATAGGCGGCTTGCTGAACGCAACGTTGTGCACGTCAGCTGGAGTCAGTTGCGGCATGGAAGGATCCCTTCACGCGTCATTTGGCGGTCTAGCAAGCATTCAGTTGCAACACAGTCTACGTAGTGGCGAACCACCGTATGAGTTATGGGTTCCATTCTGGCACACCACACACTCGGACTGCGCTCAGCGAACAACCGACATCAGGATGATGACGATGAAAAGCAAGACCATGATGGATAGATCCAAGCGAACTCCACCGAGGTTGATCGGGGGGATCAACCTGCGGAGCAGTTTCACCGGAGGATCGGTGATCGTAAAAATGGTTTCGAGAATGACTGCGACCAATCCGGTCGGTCGCCAATCTCTGGCAAACGAACGAACGAACTCGACGATCACTCTGCCGATCAGCAACAGCCAGAAGACAACCAGCACCAGATAGATCACAGAGAGAAGCGCGTCCACACCCTCACTCTGCCTGACTTCTGCGTTGTGTCCAAAACAGACACACCGCAGCAATTCCGGAACCGGTCCGCATCGAGTCCGTCTTGTAACGGCCGGCGATGGGTCCGAATGCGGCGCCCGCCGAGACCGGCCGCCGTTCGAATGTGCTCACGTCACCCCTGCTCAGGGGCCGGACTGCGGTCGAGACCATCATTTCTGACTGTAGAAACCCGTCTCGGCGATCCGACGACGTTCCTCAGCGGAAACGTCGATGTCAGCCGGTGAGAGAAGAAACACTTTGGTGGCTACCTTGTCGAAAGAACCACGCAATGCGAACGCCAGGCCGGCCGCGAAATCGACCAGACGCTTCGCGTCGGCGTTGCTCATGTCGACCAGATCCATGATGACGGGCGTGCCGTCGCGGAAACGCTCACCGATGGTGCGGGCCTCTGCGTAGCTCTGGGGACGCAGTGTCGTGATCTTGGCGAGCGGGCCGCCGTCGTCGACAACCGGCGCACGTCGCGCTTCGGGCCGCTCGGCGCGCGCGTCGACCGCAAGGTTGCCGCGACTGGCCGGACGCGGCGCCATCGCCGGGCGGCTACTGCGACTGGGAACGGTGTCGACGCGGGGCCGGGAATCGTAGCGATCGAACTCCGCGTCCTCTTCGTCACGACGACTGGGCGCGTAGCTCGCCTTCGAGAAGGCAGGTTCGACGAACTCGCGGTCGTCGCGCTCGGCATAGCCGTCGTGACTACGACGGGGTGCGCGGCGAGCCTGATCGGGCTCCTCCACGTATTCGTCCTCGTAGTCATCGAGGGGAACCATGCCGAAGTAAGCCTTGAACTTATGCAGGTTGCTCATTGATCGACCTTCCTTGGCGCGGCGGAATCAATCCGACTGCGACCGGTCGCAGCGGTGTGGACGGGTTGGGCGATCACCTGAGCGATCACCTCGAGATTACTGGTCGTGAGCCGAGCAGTGCGGTTCCGACACGCACGCACGTGGAACCGTGGCGCACTGCAGCCTCCAAATCGCCGGTCATACCGGCGGAGAGTTCGGTTGCCCGTGGATGCGATTCGAGAATCAAAAGATGTGCCCTGCGGAGGATTTCGAACTGCTCGTCCGGATCTGATCCAAGTGGCGGGACGGCCATCAGTCCCGCGAATTCGAGACCTTCGGCTGATTCGATCCGCTCGGCAAGAGGGGTTAACTCCCCCGTCGGAACTCCGCCACGCGCAGGGTCGCCGTCGAGACTTACCTGGATGAGCACCCGCAGCGGCGCCCTGCGTTCGCCGTCGGACAAAGCGCCGAGCGCCGCCCGATCGAGTGCATCGGCCAACCGCGCACTGTCCACCGAATGAATTGCGTAGGCCCACTTCGCTACCGACCGAGCTTTGTTGCGCTGCAACTGTCCGATCATGTGCCAGCGAACCGGATCGTCGATCGCGCCGCTACGAGCAGCGCCGTCGAAATCCGCGACCTTCTCCACTGCTTCCTGCTCACGAGACTCACCGAATTCACGGCAACCCAGTTCGTACAGGATTCGAGCGTCGGACGCCGGAAAGAATTTGGTAACTGGCAGCAGTGCGACGTCGGAGACTTCGCGACCGGCAGCAAGACACGCGGCGGCCAGTCGCGCCCTCACCGAGTCGAGTGCCGTCGATATTTCTGTCAGCCGCATTTCCGTCTGTCGCATTTGTGCCTAGACGGTTTCCTGCGCTGCGGGCGCTTCCATCCAGATCACTGCAGCTTGACGTCCGGTCAGCGATTCTCGGCGATGACTGAACAGCGCGCGGTCCTCGATCGTGCATCGCGGGTCCTCGGCGACACCGGACACACCCGCGGCGAGCAACTGCTTACGCAGTCCCGCACGCAGATCGAGTCCCGGTGTGCCCTTCTCGGTGCGAGTTGCGCTGCCCGGCAAGTGCTTTTCCACGTCAGCACGCATCGCGGCTGGAACCTCGTACTGGCGTCCACTCGCCGCCGGACCGAGGAAGGCGCCGATACGCGAGACGTCCGCGCCCTGTCGCACCATCTCCGCGAGGACACGCGGGACGATACCGATGCGGGCACCGATCCGTCCGGCATGAACGGCCGCGATGACACCGGCCTCCTCGTCGGAGAGAAGAACAGGAACACAGTCCGCGCTGAGAGTGGCGAGCGCCAGGCCGGGAACGGTGGTGACCAGAGCATCCGTCACCGGAATGACCTCGTCGGTCGGTTCTGTCACGACAGTGACGTTGCGCGAGTGGATTTGTTCCATCCAAACGAGATGGTCAGGCTCGACGCCTATTTCGCGTGCCAGACGACGGCGATTCGCATCGACGGCTGCCGGATCGTCTCCGACGTGATCGCCGAGATTGAACGACTCGTACGGCGATGCGGAAACACCACCGGCTCGGCTGGTCACGACGCGGCGAATGCGGGTGCGGGTGGTCGACTTCTCGGTACTCAAGATAGGTGTGCTCACAAACGTCGAAAGTTGTCGTCCGGCTCAGGCGTGACCGGACATCCAGTCAAGAACAGGGTACCCAGAAATTCCGGGCACCCTGTTCTCGAAACTGTTTGTAGCCCTACGTCAGCGACGCATGAAGACGGGCACGTCGACGTCGTCGTCGCCCTCGTCTTCCTGGACCGGCGCATGGCGTGGGCCACCGATCGGAGGCAAGCTGCCCGAACCGATGGTCTCGCGCGCTGCGGAAATCGGCTGCTCGCCAGCAGGTTCGGCAGCTACCGGTGACCGGCCGACCTCACCTGCGCGCCCGGCGCCGATAGCTCCACGTCCCTGCGCGGTCGACTCCACGGGACGACGAGCCGGAGCTCCACCGTCGAATCCCGCAGCGATGACCGTCACACGAACCTCGTCACCGAGCGAATCGTCGATGACCGTTCCGAAGATGATGTTGGCGTCGATGTGGGCAGCTTCCTGCACCAGCGACGCCGCCTCGTTGATCTCGAAGAGGCCGAGATCGCTGCCACCGGCGATCGACAGCAGAACGCCGCGGGCGCCTTCCATCGATGCTTCGAGGAGAGGCGAATTGATCGCGGATTCCGCCGCCTTGATCGCGCGCCCCTCACCACGTGAGGAACCGATGCCCATCAACGCACTGCCGGCGCCGGACATGACACCCTTGACGTCCGCGAAGTCGACGTTGATCAGACCCGGGGTGGTGATGAGGTCCGTGATGCCCTGGACGCCGTTGAGGAGAACCTCGTCGGCGCTGCGGAACGCGTCCATCAGGCTGACTGCGGCATCACCCAACTGGAGCAGGCGATCGTTGGGAATGACGATCAGCGTGTCGCAGGACTCGCGGAGCGCCTGAATTCCGGTATCCGCCTGTCCCCCACGACGCTTGCCCTCGAAGGAGAAGGGTCGTGTCACGACACCGACGGTGAGTGCACCCAGCTTCCGGGCGATGCTTGCCACGACAGGGGCACCACCGGTTCCGGTGCCACCACCCTCGCCTGCGGTCACGAACACCATGTCGGCGCCCTTGATGACCTCTTCGATCTCGTCCTTGTGATCTTCGGCTGCCTTGCGACCCACTTCAGGATCAGCACCGGCGCCGAGGCCACGGGTCAATTCACGACCGACGTCGAGCTTGACGTCGGCGTCACTCATCAGAAGGGCTTGCGCGTCCGTGTTGACCGCGATGAACTCGACTCCCTTGAGTCCCTGTTCGATCATGCGGTTGACTGCGTTCACGCCGCCGCCGCCGATGCCGACGACCTTGATTACGGCGAGGTAGTTGTGCGGGGGCGTCATCGGCTCTCGCCTTCCGTGTCGTGTTTCACGCTGCTTGTCAGTGCTGCTGTCTTTTTACTGCTGCTGGCTGTGTAACTTGTGGGGCTGTGTAACTGCTGGGGCTGTGTAACTGCTGGGGCTTTGTTACTGCTGTTGTTCGAGATAAACCCTAAACCTCAACCACAGGGTTAGAGTTATGTCAAGTATTCGATCTGAAACGAAACGCTATGCACCGTCGTCGCGTTCCGCCATTAGGCGCGCCGAGACACACCGAAGTATTTGCCACGCACTGACGCACGAGCGCACCGTGCGCTATCGAACCGTCGGAAGATCGGGACTGGACACGTCGTACGTCTGCCCCGGCTGGGTCAACAGCGGAAGCGTCACGGCAGCCTTACGATCCGAGTGCTCGACACCGCCCCAGTTTACGACGCGACCGTCGAGCAAGGTCAGCGTGACACTCGAAATCGACCGAGCGGCAACCTCTCCCACCTGAAACCTCAGATCCGGCGGCAACACCGACAACACCTCGAGAGCGGCGAGCGTGGGCTCGTCGTTCCACCCGGGCGTCGGTGTCACCAGGCGCGGAACCCCAGGCGGTGGGACGCCCATCTCGAAGTCGACGCCCTTCTCGTCCAGCAGGTGCGCGCCCTCGGGCGAGTCGACGAAGACAACCGGTACCCGTTCGGTGACCGTGACGCGGATGGTCGACGGGTACATCCGCTGCACCCGGGCCGAGGCCACCTTCGGAATCGTCGCGACACGTGCGGCGGCTGCGCCGGTATCGACCCGCATCAACGGCTGACCGGTCGGTACGGCCAGGAGTGAAAGGATCTGTTCCTCACTGACGGTCGTCGCACCGAGAACTTCGGTGCCCCGGACCGAGAGCACCGGAGACAACCAGGCCGTCAGCGCAATTCCCACCACCAGCACGATTGCCAGCGGTGCCACGATCAGCGGTCGCTTGAACCACTTACGAGTCGGTGTGGGTTCGGGAGCCTGCTCCGTCGACCGCGTCGAGTATCGCGATTCGGTGCGAGTGCTGCGCCGACGCGTACTGGTGGCTCGTCTGGCTTGAGGATCTCGACGCCCGCGCCGACTTCGTGCGTCGGGTGTCATCGCGGCGCGGGATGCGGCGCCGAACGCAAAGCATCGAGGATCTGTTTGCCGAGCATGGTCACATCACCGGCACCCATCGTGATGACGATGTCGCCGGGGTGAGCCAACGCCGCAACCTGCTTCGGCGCCTGCGACAGATCAGGTTGATAGTGAACAGGTTTGGTGACCGATTGAGCGACCAGCGCACCGCTGACGCCCGGCATCGGCTCTTCGCGAGCGCCGTAGACGTCGAGAACCACTACCTCGTCGGCCAAGTCCAGTGCCTGCGCGAACTCCTCGGCAAACGCGGCTGTGCGCGAATAGAGGTGAGGTTGGAATACCACGATCACGCGTCCGGCTGCCGAATTGGTCGACGACGAATCATCTTCCGGTCGAACCAGATCCGCAGCCGCGCCGAGGACCGCGCGAACTTCGGTCGGATGGTGGGCGTAGTCGTCGAACACCCGGACACCACGCTCGCGCCCGGTGAACTGGAACCGGCGGTGGACGCCACCGAATCCGGCGAGCCCCTCGACGATTTCCTCCGTCTCGGCTCCGGCGTCACGGGCGGCCAGCAGGGCGGCCAGCGCATTGAGAGCCATGTGTCGACCCGGCACTGCCATCCGTACGGTTCGCGCAGCGCTCTCCCCCTCCAGGTGGAACTGCAGGACTCCCCCGACGTCGTGTGCGTGGAAGCCCAGTAGTCGGACTCCGACCTCGACACCGTCGACAGGCTCGAAGGCAGTGCCCGCCTCCACTTCCTGCGCATCCGCGGATCCATAACCGAGCACCCGGATGTCCGAACGACCCGAGGCCACGATTCGCTTCGCGAGATCCGCCGATCCCGGATCGTCGAGGCAGACAATCAGGAGCCCGCCCGGACGTAGCTTGTCGACAAAATCGTCGAACACCTTCACATACGCTTCGACGCTGCCGAAGTAGTCGAGGTGATCGGCCTCGATGTTGGTCACGACGATGACGTTGGGGTCGTACTGCAGGAGCGACCCGTCACTCTCGTCCGCCTCGGCGACAAAGACGTCACCGCTGCCGTGATGGGCATTCGTTCCGGCTTCGTTGAGTTCGCCGCCAACGGCAAACGAGGGGTCGAAACCACAGTGCTGCAGGGCGACCACGAGCATAGAGGTCGTCGACGTCTTGCCGTGTGTACCAGAAACCAGGAACGTGCGATTGCCCTGCATCAGTGATGCAAGGACGGCCGGCCGGAGAATCACCGGGATTCCGCGGCGAGCGGCCTCGACGAGTTCCGGGTTGTCCTTCGGGATGGCCGCGTGAGTCGTGACGACGACGGTCGGCCCGCCTGGCAGCAGGTCGAGAGCATCGGCGTCATGACCGATCCGGACCTGCGCCCCGCGTGCACGAAGCGCCAGGACTCCTCGGCTCTCCTTCGCGTCCGAACCCGAGACGAGGCCCCCGCGGGAAAGCAGAATTCGCGCGATGCCGGACATGCCGGCACCGCCGATTCCGACCATGTGTACTCGCTCGAGGTGGGCGGGCAGCGCGGTCATCGGTTTCCCCTTGCGTTTTCCTGGACGGCGTTTTCCTTTGCCGCGATGTCGAGCACGATCCGTGCGATCTCGGTTGCCGCCGTACGGTGTCCGACATTGGCAGCGCCACTGCTCATCTTGTCGAGGCGCGCGCTGTCACTCAGCATCGGGACGACGGTACCGGCGACAAACGTCGGTGTGAGGTCGTTGTCGGAGACGATGATCGCGCCGCCTGCTGCGACAACGGGTTTCGCGTTGAGTTCCTGCTCACCGTTGCCGTGCGGCAGCGGAACGTAAACGGCCGGAAGCCCGACCGCCGAGACCTCGGCGACCGTCATCGCGCCAGAGCGACAGATGGTCGCATCGGCTGCCGCATACGCGAGATCCATCCTCGAGAGATAAGGAACAGCCACATAGGGTGCTGTCTCCGAGTACTGGGTAACCTCGAGGGAGTTCTTGGGTCCGTGTGCGTGCAGCACCGAGATCCCCGCTTTCGCGAGTTCCTGGGCAGCGCCGGAGACCGCGTCGTTGAGCGACTTCGCGCCCTGCGATCCGCCGAAGACGAGCAGAACGGGACCGTCCTGCGGCAGTCCGAAGTACTCGCGCGCTTGCGAGCGAAGTCCCGCTCGATCGAAATTGGCGATCGACGCCCGGACCGGAATGCCGACGATTTCGGCGTCTTGATCGCCGCGGTTCTTCACACCCGACCCCGGAACGGCGGCAAGTACGCGCGTCGCCAGGCGAGCACCGATCTTGTTCGCGATTCCGGCACTGGCGTTTGCTTCGTGGACGACAATCGGAATCTTGCGTCGGCGCCGAAGAACACCACCACGGGCGGCAAGGTACGCCGGAAGCGCGACGTAGCCGCCGAAGCCGACGATCACGTCGGCGTCGACGGAATCGAGTACCTCGCGGGTCTTGCGCACCGACGCGAGGATGCGTATCGGCAGTTTGAGGAGATCCATCGTGGGCTTCCGAGGAAGCGGAACCGGCGGAATGAGCTCGAGCGTGTAGCCGCGGGCAGGCACCAAGGTGGTTTCGAGACCACGCGCAGTCCCGAGTGCAGTGATCCGGGTGTCGGGCTGAGCGGCCTTGACCGCGTCCGCGACCGCAAGAGCGGGTTCGATGTGACCAGCTGTGCCTCCCCCTGCCACCACTACCGACAGAGCCGATTTGTTGCCGCTCACCTACGAATTCCTCGCTCTCGAACTTCTCGTGGATCTTGTGCCCTACGTGTCGGCGCCTGCCGACGCTGACCATTCTGCCCTCCCGCGGTGCGCTTCCGTGACCCAGCAGCCGCACCTCGCGTGGAATCCGCGGAAGTACGAGCGCCTTGATCTGCCCGCTTGCGTCGATCACCCGTCTCGATCGCACGCCGGCCGTCGCGTCCGCGAGCCGGTTCAATCTGCCGCGTGGGCTTCGGTCGACGGATCGGCCGACCCCCTGACGGAGGGTGGTACAGCACCGGCTTGGGGAGTCTGAGCAACTTCGAGATCTTGCCGTCCTGCCCGGAGTTCAGAGCGGCGACCGCTTCGGGCTCGTGGCGAGCAGCATTGGCGATAACGCCGAACATGAACAGTGTGATCGCCAAGGACGAACCACCGGCGGAGACCAAGGGCAACTGGAGTCCGGTGACCGGTAGCAGCCCGATGACGTAGCCGATGTTGATCATTGCCTGGCCGACGATCCAGGTAGTTGCGGTGGCGGACAGGAGCCGCCAGAACGGATCGATGCTCCGGGCTGCGATGCGCAATCCCGTGTACACGAAAACGGCGAACAGCCCGATCACTACCGCGCAGCCGACAAATCCCAGCTCTTCACCGATGATCGCGAAGATGAAGTCGTTGTGAGCGTTGGGTAGGTAGTTCCATTTGGCGACGCTCTGCCCGAGTCCGCGTCCGAAAAAGCCGCCGTCGGCGAGCGAATACAGAGCCTGCTTGGCCTGGTAGTTGTTACCCTGCAGGTCATCGCTCTTGTTGAAGAAGGCCTGAACTCGATCGGAACGATAGCCGGCCGTCATGGCCAGCACGCCTGCCACGACCACGCCCGTCACCGCGATCGAGCCGAAGAGCTTCAGTGGCAGCCCACCGAACCACAGCAAGGCCCCGACGATGATTCCCAATGCGATGGTCGTACTGAGGTTCGGCTGCGCGACGACCAGGGCGAAGACCAGCATCGCAGCGGGTACGAGCGGAATCAGGATCGACTTCACGGATCGGTCGTCCGGTCGCCTCGAGGCCAACAGATGGGCGCCCCAGATCGCCAACGCGACCTTCATGATTTCCGAGGGCTGCACCGAGAATCCACCGACGTTGAACCAGCGACGCGCGCCCTGCGCTTCGGTGCCGATTCCCGGAATCAGGACGAGTACCAGCATGATCAGAACGACGACGAACAGCGGAAACGAATACTGCCGGAGCACTCTCGCCGGAATCCGCAGCGCGACGTAGAAGAGCACCGCCCCGAGAATCGCGAAGATCAACTGCTGGGTGAACAACGAATATGCCGAGCCGCCGGACACGTACTGCTCGACGCTCGACGCCGACAGAACCATTACGAGCCCCAAGACAGTCAACATCGTGGCAATCGTCACCACCAGGTGGAACGATGCCAACGGCCGCGCCAACCAGGCACCGATTCGGGTCTTGGGACCCTTGGTCATCGCAGGTTCCCGGCTTCGCCAGGCGAATCTGTATACGGATCGGGTAGCGCGGCTACTGCGGCGGCGAAGCTGTCACCGCGATGCCCGTAACTGACAAACATGTCCAAGGACGCGGCGGCCGGCGCGAGTACAACGGCGTCACCTGGGGACGCCAATTCGGCGGCTTCGACTACCACTGCGGCCATGACGGCATCCGCGTCGGCACCCGACGGCAGCCGGATGGTGAGAGTCGAGTTGCTGCTGTTTTCGCTCACCACTGCATCGTCCCCTGACATCACGTGCACCACGGGAACATCGGGCGCGTGTCGCGCGAGCGCGTCCTCGATCACACCAGCGTCACGGCCGAGAAGGACAGCGCCGGAAAGTCTCGGGCCGACTTCGCTCACCAACTGGTCGACGCTTGCTCCCTTGAGCAGACCGCCTGCAACCCAGACGACGCGACCGTGCGCGAGTATCGACGGTCTGGCCGCGTGCGGATTGGTGGCCTTGGAATCGTCGATGTACACAACGGACCCGACACGACCGACCAGCGCCCCGCGGTGTGGGCCGACCTTGTGTGCGGCCAGACCGCGCTCGACGACGCCTGCGTCGAATCCGAGTGCCCGCGCCAAGGCAGCAGCGGCCAGCGCGTCCATGACGCCGGCCGGGCCGGCCGGATCTATTGACGCCGCTTCGGCCAAGCGGACGTGATCGCCGAAAGCATTGTCGACAAGGTATCCCGCGTCGACACCCAGTTCTCCTTCGCCCGGTTCACCCAATCTGAACCCGATGACTTTGTCTGCAGTGGCGCGAGTTCCCAGCTCGGACGCGATTGCGTCATCGAGGCCGACCACCGCGACCTTTCCACTCAATGCCCGCGACTTGGCCTCGGCGTACGCACTCATTCCGCCGTGCCAGTCGAGGTGATCCTCGGCGACGTTGAGGACCACGCCGGCGTCCGGACAAACCGAAGGCGCCCAGTGCAATTGGAACGAGGACAGTTCGACAGCGAGGTACTCCACGCGCGGCGACGTCTCGGCGAGCGCGTCGAGAATCGGCAGTCCGATGTTCCCGCAGGCTCGGCCGACAACTCCGGCGGCGTCGAGAATCGAGGCCAACATCGACGTCGTCGTGGTCTTTCCGTTGGTCCCCGTCACGACGAGCCACTTGCGCGGCGCGCCGAAGTGCCCGCTGTGGTCGACGCGCCAGGAGAGCTCGACGTCTCCCCAGATGGGAATCCCGTGACCGGCGGCGGCTGCCAGGATCGGTGCATCCGGACGAAAGCCGGGACTGGTGACAACGAGCCCGTAGTCGGTGATCGAATCCGGGGCATCCTCGATCGAGGTGGTGGTCACCATGTCCGCGCCGAGCTCGGCGCAGCGCTCCGCGAAGTCCAGAGTCGAATCGGCAACCGTCACGACGGCGCCGAGTGCGACAAGAGGCTCGATGGTGGCTTGACCGGACACCCGCCCACCGGCGACCAGCACTCGAGTACCGCGGAGCCAGGACAGATCGTTCTCGGAATCCGCTGAGCTGGTCATGGTATTCAGCCTCCGAGCGCTGCGAGGTATTCGCTGTAGAAGAGTGCCAATCCGATTGCCGACGCGATAGCCGCCAGCAACCAGAATCTGATGATCACCGTGGTTTCAGCCCACCCGGCGAGTTCGAAGTGGTGATGGAACGGCGCCATTCGGAACACCCGCCGTCGGCTGGACCGGAATACCGCTACCTGGATCACCACCGACGCGGCCTCCGCGACGAACAGTGCTCCGATGACAACCATCAGCAGTTCCGTGCTGGTGGTGATCGACAGCCCGGCGAGCATGCCGCCGAGGGCAAGAGAACCGGTGTCGCCCATGAAGATCTTGGCGGGTGCGGCGTTCCACCACAGGAAACCGATGCACGCGCCGGCGCCGGCCGCGCAGAGCACCGCTAGATCGAGTGGATCGCGGACGTCGTAGCAACCCTTGCCCGGGTTGGTCTCACACGAGTAGCGGAACTGCCAGAACGTGATGATGACGTAGGCACCGAGAACGAAACTCATCGCTCCGGCGGCCAGACCGTCCAGGCCGTCGGTCAGGTTGACGGCATTGGACCAGGCGCTGACCAGTAGGTAGCAGAACGCGATGAAGACCACAGAACCGAGGGAGACTGTCGCGATGTCACGAACGTACGACAGATGAACACTGCCCGGAGTCAGCCCGTCGTCACCGCGGAACTGAAGGGCCAAGACACCGAAGGCAATAGCTGCGACGAACTGACCGACCAGCTTCGCTGTCTTGTTGAGTCCGAGATTGCGCTGCTTGCGGATCTTGATGAAATCGTCGAGGAAACCGACTCCGCCGAGAGCTGTGGTCAGACCCAGAACGAGGAGTCCGGACGCCGATGGTCCCTCCGCGTTGTCCATGCCGAGACCGATGAGGTGCGAGCCGAGATAGCCGGCCCAGATTCCGGTCAGGATCGCGACGCCGCCCATGGTGGGAGTGCCGCGCTTGGCCTGGTGACTGGCCGGACCTTCGGTTCGGATCTCCTGCCCGAAACCTTGTTTCGAGAACGCCTTGATCAGAATCGGCGTGAGCATGATGGAGACCGCGAGCGCGATGCCTGCGGCGAGAAGAATCTGGATCACTGCGAATCCCCGCTGTTCTCGCCGTCAGTGTTCTCGCCATCGGCGCCGGGCGTTGCGGCCAGAATCGCTTCGGCGACCGTCCACAGTTCAACCGACTTGGACGCCTTCACCAGCACGAGATCGCCGGGTTCGAGTTCGGCTTCGAGGATGGCAATTGCCGCAGCCGCGTCGGGCACGACGACGGACTCGTCACCCCACGACCCCTCCATCACCGCTCCTTGATGCATCGCACGCGAGGTGCGGCCCGTTCCGACGACGATCAACTTGCTGACGTCGAGCCTGACGGCAAGGCGACCGATCGCATCGTGCTCGACCACCGACTCCGGCCCGAGTTCACCCATCTCACCGAGCACAGCCCAGCTACGACGCCCGAAGTGCCGATCCGATCGTGCCATGGACACCAACGCTTTGAGGGCGGCGCGCATGGAATCGGGATTGGCGTTGTAACTGTCGTTGACAACGGTGACGCCGTCGGCGCGCTCGGTGACTTCCATCCGCCTCGCGGACGCCGCCTTCGTACCCTCGAGGACACGCGCGATGTCCGCAACCGCGAGGCCGTTCTCGAGTGCGACAGCCGCAGCGGCAAGAGCATTGCTCACGTGATGTTCGCCGTGGACGGCCAGGCGAATACGCGCCGAACCCTGCGAACAGTTCAGTGTGAAGGAAGCCCGGGCCTGATCGTCGACGACCACGTCGGTCGCCCGAACGTCGCAGTCTTCCGACTGGCCGACGAATACGATCCGGGCTTTGGTCCGGCTCGCCATTGCGGCGACCATGCGGTCGTCGGCGTTGAGGACCGCGACTCCACCGTCGGCTGCCGACGGGAGTGCTTCCACCAGTTCACCTTTGGCGACAGCGATCGCCTCGCGCGAACCGAATTCACCGAGGTGTGCGGTACCGACATTGAGAACGACGCCAATCTTCGGCGGAGCAATCTTGGTCAGCTCGCCGACGTGGCCGACCCCGCGTGCCGACATCTCGAGGACCAGGAAGCGAGTCTTCGCGTCCGCACGGAGGACCGTCCACGGCAAACCCAGTTCGTTGTTGAACGATCCGGGCGGCGCAACAACCTCACCGCGTTCGCGCAACAGCGCTGCAATCAGGTCCTTGGTCGAGGTCTTGCCCGCCGAACCGGTGACACCGACGAGCGTCAGCCCACCATCAGTTGCTGTTCCATCAGTTGCCAGTTCGTCGACAACTGCTCGAGCCAAAAGACCGAGGGCGTGCAGGACTGCGGCCCCGGATCCGTCGGTGTCGTGTTCGAGCAGCATCACCGCACTGGGACCGTCGTTCGGCACCGAAGGAACGACGATCGCCGGCACTCCGACCGGCCGCGCCGCGAGTACCGCGACGGCGCCTGCCGCCACCGCAGCTTCCGCGTGATCATGGCCGTCGACACGCGCGCCGGGTAGTGCGAGGAAAAGCCCACCTGGACCGACCTTGCGCGAATCGAATTCGACGGTTCCAGTCACCTGCGTCGACGAATCGTCGACGTCGTGCAGGGTTCCTCCGACGATCTCGGCGATCCGAGAGAGCGTCATCGGGATCATTACTTGCCTCCATGTGCTGTGTTGATCGCGAATCGGCCGATCATTTCGCCCAACACCTCGCGGTCGTCGAACGGGTGCTTGACCCCGTCGATTTCTTGACCTACCTCGTGGCCTTTGCCTGCTACCAGGACAACATCTCCTGGCTGTGCCCACCGGACCGCTTGCTCGATCGCGGTGGCCCGGTCCCCCACTTCACGAACCTCGCCGCGTTCGGATTCAGGCACGTCCATGGCGCCTTGCATCACCGAAGCACGAATCTTCGCCGGATCCTCGGTACGTGGGTTGTCGTCGGTGACGATCAGCAGGTCTGCACCTCGCGCACCCGCTTCGCCCATGAGAGTCCGTTTGCCGGCGTCGCGATCCCCGCCCGCGCCGACCACCACCGCAACTCGGCCGGGAACCTGGTTGCGCAGCGTGGCGATCACGGCTTCGAGCGCTGCCGGCTTGTGCGCGTAGTCGACCACAGCGAGAAAGCTCTGTCCACGGTCGATCCGCTGAACTCGTCCTGGGACATCCACAGTGCCGAGCGCTCGAACAGCGGCGTCCGGGTCGAGGCCGGCAGCAAAACTGACGGTCAACGCCAGCGCAGCGTTGGCCACGTTGTATCGCCCGGGGAGGCGAAGCGAGACCGGCCATGTTTGTCCGTCTGGCCCGACCAACTCGAAAGTCTGTGAGCCGTCCTCGGCAACCTCGACCGCACCGACCTTCCATTCGGCCTCGGCCGTCGAGGTCGAGACCGTGGTCACTGCATCGCTCTCGTCGGTCGCAGCCAACTCGGCCATCCGTCGACCCCATACGTCGTCGACGCAGACGACGGCATGCTCGGCTCGCACCGTCGACTCGGGATCGAACAACCGAGCCTTGGCCTGGAAGTACTCCTCGAAGTCCCGATGGAAATCGAGGTGGTCCTGCGAAAGGTTGGTGAAAGCGCCGATGTCGAAGCGGATGCCGTCGACGCGTCCGAGAGCGAGCGCATGACTGGACACCTCCATGACGACGGTGTCGATCCCCTGCTCCGCCATCACGGCGAACAGAGCATGCAGTTGCGGAGCTTCCGGCGTGGTCAGCGCGCTGGGGACCCGGCGGCCGTCGATGCGAGTCTCGATGGTGCCCACCAGGCCGGGCTTGCGGCCGGCCCCGGCAATCGCTGCTTCGAGCAGGTACGACGTCGTTGTCTTGCCGGACGTGCCGGTGATGCCGACGACCTGCATCTTCTCTGAAGGTCGGCCGTAGATTTCCGCTGAGATCTCGCCGAGCACGTCCCGCGGATTCGGATGAACCAGAACCGGAACGGGACGGTCGGGCGCCTTGTCAGCGGCCTCGATCAATTCCAGGCCGGCCTCGTCGGTCAAGATCGCGGTCGCACCGCGCCCCAGAGCGTCGACGGCGAACTGAGCGCCGTGCGTCCTGGCACCGGGCAGAGCAGCGAAGAGGTCGTCGGTAACGATTCCCTGCGCACGCAGGTCGACGCCCTTGACGACCACCTCCGGCGACTGTGATCCCGGTTGTCCGACCCATTCGAGGCGAGCCCCGGACAGTTCGGACAGCGCCGTGACCGCGGTAGCAACCGGTTGTGTCGGACGCGTCCCGGGAGCGCCGTCCGAGTTCGACGATTGCAAACGATTCGGCACTGTCACTCGACTCCTGGGAATTGTCGTTGGTCTATTGCGGTCGTTGGTCTATTGCGGTCGTTGGTCTGTCGTCGGTCTATGGCGATCGCTGCGCAAGCAAGGTTCGGCGCACTGCAATGAAAGAGATTACTGCGGCGTTTGAGATTACCGTGTCCGGGATTAACCCGAAGACCGTGTCGAACCCCACACCCGCAATCAGTCCGCCTGCAACACCAACTTGCGACCGGGATCCGGCGACATCGGAACACTGTCACGCTGCAACATCCACGAGGCGATGTTGTGGAACAACGGCGCTGCCGATTGACCGCCGCCGCCGTCCACGCCGCGAACCGGGGCGTCGAGCATGATTCCGATCACGAATCGAGGGTTGTCCGCGGGCGCGATGCCCGCGAAGGTAATCCAGTAGTTGGAGTTGGAGTAGCACTTGCACGCCGGATCCACCTGCTGCGCGGTGCCCGTCTTGCCGCTGACCTGATATCCCTCGACGCCCGCGGCAACACCGGTTCCTCGTTGATTACCCGTGTCTTCCTGGGTGACCGATCGGAACATGTCCCGAACCGTCGCGGCTGTCTGGGCGCTGACCACCTCGACGCCCTCGGGTTGCGGCGTCTCGGTTCGAGCGCCGGAAGAATCGACGGTTGACTTCACGATCCGCGGAGGAATTCGCATGCCGTCGTTGGCAATAGCCTGGTACATCCCCGTCATCTGCAGGGTTGTCATCGAAAGGCCCTGCCCGATCGGCAAGTTCGCGAAGGTTCCGCCGGACCACTGGTCGCGGCTCGGAACGCTGCCCGCGCTCTCGCCGGGAAGTCCGACGTCGGTGCGTTGTCCGAGGCCGAACCTGTTCAGCATGTCTGCGTAGCGATCCTCGCCCACTCGCTGAGCGAGCATCAAGGTGCCGACGTTCGAGGACTTTCCGAACACACCGGTAGAGGTATACGGGGCCACACCGTGATCCCACGCGTCCTTGACTGTGGCACCTGACATCGTGATGCTCCCCGGGACCTGCAGAACTTCGTCCGGAGTTGTCTTACCGTCCTCGATAGCCGCTGCAGCGGTGACGATCTTGTTCACCGATCCGGGCTCGAACGGCGTACTGACCGACGGATTGCCCATTTCGGCTGTCGGCGCGTTCTTGTCGATGCCGATCGCGGGGTTGAAGGTGCTGTCGTTGGACATGGCCAACACCTGCCCCGTCTTGGAGTCCATGACCACAACCGAAGCGTTCTTTGCGCCCGACTTGTCCTTGGCGATCTGAACCTGCTGCTGAACGTAGAACTGGAGGTCCGAATCGATGGTCAGTTCGACGCCCGAACCGTTGACTGCCGGTTGCTTGTCACGCCAGCTACCGGGGATCACAGCGCCGTCGGAACCGCGGTCGTACGTTTCGGATCCATCGGTTCCGGCGAGCGTGGAGTCCATCGAATCTTCGAGGCCGAGCAAACCGTGCCCGTCCCAGCCGGTCGCGCCGACGAGATTCGCGGCCAGAGAGCCACCGGGGTACTCGCGGATGTCCTGTCGCTCGAGGCCGACCTCCCGGAACTTGTCCGAGATCTCGGCAGCAACAGCCGGATCCACGCTGCGTGCGAGGTACGTGAAAGTCTCGTTGCTGTTCATCTTCTGAAGCAGATCTTTTTCCGGAACGGTATCGCCGAGCTTGGCGTGGATTCCGGCGGCGATCTCGGCGAGGCGATCGCTCACTTCCGGCGCCTGCTTGTCGCCCTCGGCGCCCTGCTCGAGGCTCTTGGCGCGCGCTTCCTCGAGTTCCTTGCGTACCCGCACCGGCTGGAAGGTCAGCGCCTTGGCTTCCATAGTGAATGCGAGAGGATTTCCGTTGCGGTCGGTAATCGAGCCACGTACGGCCGGATCGACCTGCGTCGTGGTTCGTTGATTCGCGGACTCCGCCGCCAGGCTCGGCGCGTCGATGCCCTGAATCCACAAGAGCTGCAATGCCGCAACGGCGAGCGCACCACACATCGTGATACGACCGACTCGCTGGCGAAACGGGAAGGAAGCGGTCGCCGAGCGGCGCGGACGCCGACCGGGGTTGTTACGGGAGTTCTGACTCACCGACGTTCCTCAGGCGGAGCAGGCACCGCCGTCGTGGTGGCGGGTGCTGTCGTTGTGGGGATCACAGGAACCAATTGTTCACTCTGCGCGAGGTTTCGCGTGTTATTGGGAACGCTCGGCGTGGCTCCGGGAACAACCGGCGTCGTAGTACGCGGTGGCGTCGCGGTCGGAGCGGGGACCGACGTGGGCGCATCGAGCGGCGGCATCGCTCCGGCAGTCGCGGGAGTCGGCGTTCCGACGACCTCGACCGAACCACCCGGATGCACCACCAGGCGTGCAGGATCCTTGGCCGGCACCATGCCGAGAGCGCTTGCCTGATTTGCCAACTCCGGAGCCGAGTTACGCGACTGGAAGTCACGTTCGAGCGCTGCTTTCTGCTCGACCAAAGACTGGTTATAGGCACGCGCATCACTGAGTTGGTACGAATCTTCGGCAGCGCGAGTGGTCAGCAGCAGTGTCACCGCAAGACCGATCGACAGAAGTCCGATGACGGAGGCCACGAACGGTACTCGTCCCTTGAGCATCGCCCGAGGAGAGATCGACGGGCCGGCAGCAGCGGCAGTTCCGGTCCGACCAGCCGCCCGCGCGGTGCGCTTCTCGTATGCGCGTTGCGCTGCACCGGATTTACCCTGACCACTCATGCTCGCCTCCTGGAAATGCGTTCTGCGGCACGCAAACGCACCGGAGCTGATCGTGGGTTCTCTTCGATTTCCTGCTCGGACGCACGTTCTGCGCCACGGGTGAGAATGCGGAACTCCGGGCCCATTCCCGGCAACTCGACCGGCAGACCTTCAGGACTGGTGGACTTGGAGCGGGGAACCAACTCCGCCTTCACAACTCGATCCTCGAGCGACTGGTAGGACATGAACACCACTCGTCCACCGACTGCCAGTGCGTCGAGCCCGGCAGGCACCGCTGCACGAAGCGAATCCAACTCGGCATTGACTTCGATCCGCAGCGCTTGGAAGGTGCGCTTGGCCGGGTGTCCACCGGTCCGTCGCGTGGCTGCGGGAATTGTCCGGTACAGCAACTCGACCAGAGCTGCACTGGTAGTGAAAGGTTCACGCTCACGCTGCCGAAGGACCTCGGACGCAATCTTTCCGGCGAATCTCTCTTCGCCGTACGTGCTCAGAATGCGAGCAAGGTCGCCGTGGCTGTAGGTGTTGAGAACCTCTGCCGCGGTCAGCCCGACCGTCTGATCCATTCGCATGTCGAGAGGTGCGTCGATCGAGTATGCAAAACCTCGGTCGGCTTCGTCCAACTGCATCGACGACACACCCAGATCGAAGAGGATCGCGTGAACCGACTCCGTTGACGGCAGACCGGCCTGTTCGAGCGCGTCTTCGATCCCGTCATACGTGGTGTGCACGAACGTGGTTCGGTCTGCGAAGGGTGCCAGACGCTCGGAAGCGATACGGAGCGCATTGGTGTCGCGGTCGAGACCGATGAGATGAAGGCCCGGGTACTTGCCGAGGAAGAATTCGGAGTGGCCGCCGAGCCCCAACGTCGCATCGATCATGTAGGCGCCCGCACCACCGTCACCGACGGCTGTGATGGCAGGGCCGAGAAGATCGTCGGCGCGATGCAGAAGTACTGGGACGTGGGCGAAGCCATCGGCATCCGAGGGTTCGTTCACCTCGTGATCCACCATGATTGCTCCGGCTCCTACTTTCATGATTTCCGATGACTTTTCGAAAAGTTGCTAACTTTCCGAGAAGGCGATGACTGTTCGAGAAGGCGAATGCTTCGAGGTCCCTGCCCGAAGGAGAACCTGGCGCTGGGGAAGTGCGTCAGGGTCTTTCCGGGCAGAGGCCTCGCGGCATTCGCCGGGGGCTCTTCGCCTAGACGATCTCGCTGAGAGATTCGCCTGTTGCCTGCGAATAGTCCTCTTCGTTGTCTCCGAGATACCTCTCCCAGGCTGCTAGATCCCAGATCTCGAGGTAATCGACGGAGCCGGTCACTACGCATTCCTTCGACAGGTTTGCGTAACGCCGATGATCAGCCGAGAGGGTGATTCGCCCCTGGGCATCGGCGTGCTGTTCATCTGTGCCGGCGGCCAGGGCACGTACATACGCCCGAGCTGCCGGATCATTGCGTGGAGCTGCCGCTGCCTTTCGAGCGAGCTTGACGAACTCGTCCCGGGGGTAGATGGCGAGGCTGTGATCTTGACTCTTGGTGATCATCAATCCTCCTGCCAGTTCGTCTCGGAACTTTGCCGGCAACGTGAGCCGACCTTTGTCGTCGAGCTTCGGCGTGAAGGTACCGAGGAACACTCGACACCTCCTGCGAGCTTGCGCTGAAACCCTCCCTATCGAGCGGATCGTGCTTCAGCTCTCCGCCCGAACCCACAGTACCCCACTTTCCCCCACAAACAAGGAGCACATGGTCCCTATTCAGCATCATTTGCTGACAAATAGCAGGTCAGTGCAGGTGGGGAGACGTGGGGGAAATTTGCAACCGTGTCCCGGCCCACACCACCGTCATATCGACCCGTCACGCCACGACTTGTCGCTCCCCCAGACAAAATGGCAGTACAAGCACGGTTTTCGAATAGACGTGAGCTGGACGAGGTCTGGTCGAGCATTGCAGTTCGGCCAGGGTGGAGAAAAGTGGAGGACCGGGTGGAGCGAAGTGGAGGAAGCCCGTGGGCATGCCTACGGGCGGCCAGGGTGGCACGTGATTCGCTCGCGCGTCACTGATTCGCCGGTAACCCCGCCAGCGCACACGACAACACCCACACCAACGCGTGTGGCGGTCGGCAACCTTGGTTGCCGACCGCCACACGTGTGGTCGTTCGTGCCCTGCAAAGGGCGTCATGTCCAAACTGCATCACTCTCGAAGTACGCCCCAAAAAAGGGCGGGAGAGCTAGTCCTGCTCGAACCTGCGTTTGAATCGATCTTCCATCCGCGACGAGAATCCGCCGCCGGATTTCCGGCCGCGTCCTCGTCCGGAACCACCCCTGCCCGGCGGACCGGACGGATGATTGCCGCCTTCTGAAGCGGGGTCGGCAGCTGCTGCGGACTTACGTCCACCACCCCAGAGGAACAACACCCCTGCGCCGAACATGAACAAGAAACCGAACAGGCTGATGATCGGAAAACCGCCCGGCTTGAGCGGGAGGGCAACCCCCGCGATCAGCAGGACCAGACCCAGCACGAATAGAGCCGCTGCTTGGAATCGCCGTCTGCTCGACGGCGCCCGCATACGGCCGCCCCTCACATTGGAGGCGAACTTGGGGTCTTCGGCATAGAGAGCGCTCTCGATCTGATCGAGCATGCGCTGCTCGTGCTCGGAGAGTGGCACGGTACCTCCCCCGGCACTGGAAGTTTGGCAACCACCTCACGGTGTGAGGCGGCGGGTAATCAACTTGAACGATTACCTGTTTTCATAATACGAGCAGTTTAGGTCTCGGACCACCAACTCCGGGTACGAGTTCCGCCACAAGCGTACGTATTCGTGCCAAAGGGCCCCGATTCGGCTCCATTTGCCCGCGCGGACCAGGAATTTCCCCGGAAATGACTGCCGCGACGGACCATTTGTTCACGACGCTTGCAAATGCGCGGACGTGTCCTGACCGATGAAATCTTCGACTGCTGTGAGAAAACGACCGACCTCGGCAAAAAATGCGTCGGAATCGGAGTCTGTGATGACGATCGACACACCGGTTTCCACGGCCGCACGCGTAGCGGACCACCCCGCGAAGAACTTCGACCACGCACCGAACGCGGGCGCTGCGGCGTCCATCAGGACCCACGCGTTTCCGGTTCGCTTACGCTTCGAGCCGGCACCGGCGGGAGCCGCCGCCAACACCGCCCCGGCACCACGCAACGCCGCCAGGTAAGCACACCGGAACCGGTCGGCAGGATCGCCTGCCCCTATCGCTTCCTCCAGAAGCGCATCCGCCTTCCGAAGCAGTCCCCATGCCACACCGGACTTTCCCACTTGAACACTGCGGTGGCTGGTGGCCGTCGCACCGAACGACCGCCGCGCCGACATCGGCAATCGAGAGATTGCGGCATCCGACGGACTCGACAACTCGGCAGGAAGAGTTCGTACGGATTTCACACGTTCAGGCTTCACACGCTCGGACATCGGGGCACCTCCTGCACCGTAAGGATCCAAGGCCGGGTGGGCCGGAGATGCCCGCTTCCCTTCGGGCATCTCCGGATCACCCACATCGAACATCTGTTCGACCTATTCAATATAACTGCACCCACCGACACGCCGTCAAGAGAAGAGGTGAGACCGGTCGACCCGCAGATCGCCTGGACACCACATACGGTCGACCTCGACCGCGAAGAATTCGCGAATCGACTCCACGAGGCACTGGCCGTGTACGTCACAGCGATGGACTATCCGCGAGGAACCGAGTTCCATCGCGCACCGATGTGGCAGGAGCATGCGAACCGGCCTGGCTGGAAAGCCGTCGGCGCATTGGCAGTTCCCCAGCAACCGTCGCACGAAAATCTGCCACTGGTGGGGATCGCTTACGGGTATCGCGGGAGCCCGGACCAGTGGTGGCATCAGCAGGTACTGCACGGGCTTCGGCGCTCGGGTCGACCCCAGAGCGAGATCGATGCGATTCTGAGTGACTACTTCGAACTCACCGAACTTCACGTGCATCCGAACGGACAAGGGCACCGGTTGGGCGAATCGCTCTTGCGCCACCTCCTCGCCGATCGACCCGAACGCAGTGTTCTGTTGTCGACCCCCGAGGTGTACGACGAGGACAACCGTGCCTGGCGGCTGTACCGTCGCCTCGGATTTCGTGACGTGCTCCGCAGATTTCGTTTTGCCGGCGACAACCGACCGTTCGCGGTCCTCGGGCGCGGACTGCCGCTGTGAGCGCGCTTCTCGACGCCGTCGTCGTCGGCTCCGGACACAACGCGCTCGTTTCGGCCGCCTACCTCGCACGCGAGGGTTGGTCGGTCGAGGTGCTCGAGAGGGACACGGTTCTCGGCGGCGCCGTCTCGACCGTCGAGCGATTTCCCGGATACAAGGTGGACCGGGGGTCGTCGGCGCACCTCATGATTCGACACAGCGGCATCATCGAGGAACTCGGACTCGGCGCGCACGGACTGCGCTACATCGACTGTGACCCGTGGGCGTTCGCGCCGCCCGCCCCGGGCACCGACGGGCCGGGCATCGTGTTTCACCGCGACCTCGACGCAACCTGCCTGTCCATCGAACGAGCTTGCGGGACAAAGGACGCCGACTCGTATCGGCGGTTCGTCGCAGTCTGGTCGGAGCGCAGTCAACACGTCATGAAAGCGTTTTCGGCGCCACCCACCGGATCGAACCTGATCGGTGCGTTCGGGGGTCTCGCCACCGCACGCGGCAACAGCGAACTCTCGCGGCAGTTCCTCGCGCCTGGCGACGCACTGCTGGACGAGTATTTCGACAGCGAGGAACTCAAAGCTGCGTTGGCGTGGTTCGGCGCCCAGTCCGGGCCTCCGATGTCGGAACCGGGAACCGCTCCGATGGTCGGCTTCGCTGCACTCATGCACGTCTTGCCCCCCGGGCGGGCAGTCGGCGGGAGCGGCGCGCTGAGCGCTGCGTTGGCCTCCCGCATGGCTGTCGACGGCGCCGCCATCTCACTCGGCGACGGTGTGGCGTCGATCCGCCCTGACTCGAATCACTGGACCGTCACGACCGAGAACGGTCGAGAGGTTCAGGCTCGCAAGGTAATTGCCGGGTGCCACATCCTCACCACGCTCGAACTCCTGGGCCGCGGCGGCTTCGACGGCGAGACGCTCGAACGATGGCGTCGCCGCATCAGGGTAGGCCCCGGTATCGGCGCGGTACTGCGACTGGCAACATCTGCGCTTCCGTCCTACCGCGGCGACGCCACGACGCAGGAAAGCACGTCGGGATTGCAATTGCTGGTTTCCGATCGCGCCCACTTGCGCGCTGCACACGGCGCAGCGCTGGCGGGGGAACTTCCTCCTCGCCCTGCGGTCCTCGGAATGAGTTTCAGCGGAATCGATCCCACGATCTCCCCGGCCGGTCGACATCAGGTGACGCTGTGGTCGCAGTGGCAACCGTATCGCCTCAGCGGACATCGTGATTGGGCGTCGGTCGCGGAGGCGGAGTCCGATCGGATCGTCGGCGAGATGGAGGCCGTCGCGCCCGGATTCGCTGATTCCATCCTCGACCGGTTCATTCAGACTCCCCGCGACATCGAGTCGGAATTGGGGATGATCGGCGGAAATGTCATGCACGTCGAGATGTCACTCGATCAGATGATGTTGTGGCGACCGCTTCCGGAACTGTCCGGACATCGCGTTCCGGGAGCAGACGGGTTGTATCTGACCGGTGCGTCGACGCATCCCGGTGGTGGTGTGTCCGGAGCCAGTGGTCGCAGTGCCGCTCGAATCGCACTGTCCGACAGCCGCCGGGGCGCGACTGGTCGTTGGATGCTTCGTTCGAGCAGGTCGTAAAGGTCACCCGCCGAACTTCACCCGCCGACACGCCCCCGCCTCGATGACTGGCTACGCCACGGCTGGCACGATGGCCAGTGTGCAACAGTCCACCGATCCCGCCGCCAAGCCGACCAGTCGGAAACGCTTCCTGACGGTTGCCGCGCTCGCCCTGATGTTGGTTCCCTTGCTGGCCGGGTGCATCCGCGTGCAGGTGTCGATGGGCGTGTCCGCGAACGATCGTGTGTCGGGTCAGGTGGTCGCCGCCGCGATACCTGCGGACGAGGCAGACAAGGGTCCCCAGCTGACCCCGCCTTCCTCACTGGAGGACAAGGTACGGGTCCAGGAGTACAAGAAGGACGGGTACGTCGGCAGTCAGGCGTTCTTCAGCGATTTGTCTTTCGGTGACGTCGCCCAGCTGAGTTCGATGTACGCCGAGGGATCCGGCTCGTTCCAGATCACCCTCAAGCGCTCGGGAGACACCGTCACGCTCGACGGCAAGGTAGACCTGAAGACGCTGCCGGCCCAGGGCGCTGACGTTCAGGTCAGCATCGCATTCCCGGCACGGGTGGGCACCACGAACGGAACCCGAGACGGTGATTCCCGGGTGTCGTGGACGTTGCCTGCCGGTGAGGTGTCGACGATGCGTGCCGAGGTCAACTATGCGGATCCCAGCACTCGCAGCTTCGCCGGTTGGGCCGGCATCATGGCCGGACTGACGCTCGGGGTCGCAATCGTCGTCGGCGCGCTGGCCTGGATGGCGCGCAATCGCGCACCGGTCAAGCGTGCACCCGCGTCGAAAGCACCGGCTATGAAGACGCCTGTCACAAAGTCACCGGTCACGAAGCAAGCTGACACCAAGAATCCGAGAAACACCACAAAGTAGCGCCTGGCAGTTGCGCACTCGATTGTTGTCGAGCGAGGCAACCGAAGATCAGACCGCTTGCGCTGTCCCGACCGAGGTGTCGGGGGTCAGACCGAGGCGCTCGAGGACCTCACTCGTTGCACGCGCGAAGTTCAACGTGATGAAGTGCAAGCACGGAGCGCCTTCGGCGATCAACCGCTCACCCATCTCGGTGGCCAGATCGATGCCGAGTTCACGAACCGCTGCACGGTTCTCTTCCGGACCGCTTCCGGCCGCGGCATCGAATCGACGTTCGAGGGCGGGAGGCAGAGACGAGCCCGACAGTTCGAGCATGCGCCTCACCGAACGCAGCGAGGTCACCGGCATGATCTCCGGGATGATCGGCTTGGCGCCCTGTTCTGCGTCGTACGCGCTCACCCGGTCACGAAGACGAAGGTAGTCCTCCACGTCGAAAAACATCTGCGTGATCGAGTACTCCGCGCCGGCACGCAGCTTCGACACCAGGTACTTCGTGTCGTATGCCAAGTCCGGAGCGCGGTAGTGGCCCTCGGGGAACGACGCGACACCCACGTGGAAGTCGCCCAGGTCACGGACCATCCGCACGAGTTCCTCGGCGTACTCGACGCCTTCGGGATGCTTCTTCCACTCGCCGAGCGGATCGCCGGGCGGATCGCCGCGCAACACGAGGATGTTGCTGATCCCACGATCGGCGTAAGCACCGACCATGGCACGAAGTTCTTCGGTGCTGTGCGACACCGCAGTCAGGTGAGCAACCGGCAGCAGGGTCGTCTCTTCGGCCAGTTCACCGGTGACGCGTACCGTCCGATCGCGCGTCGACCCGCCTGCGCCGTACGTCATCGAGACGAATGCCGGTGCGAGCCGTTCGAAGGTACGCACCGCACGCCACAGGCGAGCTTCGGCGTCGGCGTCGCGCGGCGGCGAAAACTCGACCGAGAACGGAATGCGGCTACCTGTCGAGGAAGCGATCCGATCGACGATCGACGGTGTTCGGGTGGCCCACCCCTCGCTGGAGCGGCCCCTGACTGGATCGAATGTCACCGGTCAAGCATATGTTTTCCAGCCGCAAACAAGCTCATCGCCCAGGGCTGCGCATCCCGTATGTCAGGATCACGCAGTTCACGGCCCGACCCGCCGTTGATTCCAACCCCCACTAAGCTGGGCTCCAAGCTCGCTTCCGTGTAACCCTCCGGCGCGAGAACATACCGATCTTGGAGGCCACCCTGTCCGCAGGAACCGCGCGAGTTGGACAGAGTTCGACCAACACCGCACCGCATCCGACCTCACTCGAACTGCCGGGCATGTTCGAAGGAGCGCTCCGCGACTTCTTCGCTTCACGCCGCGAACTCGTCTCGAACATCGGCGGTGGATACGAGAAGGCCGTCGATACCCTCGAGGCCTTCGTCCTGCGTGGCGGAAAGCGGGTCCGGCCGTCGTTCGCCTGGACGGGTTGGCTCGGCGCCGGAGGCGACCCGAACGGGAGCGACGCGGACGCCGTGATTCGGGCATGCGCCGCCCTCGAACTGGTGCAGGCCTGCGCGCTCGTCCACGACGACATCATCGACGCATCAACGACCAGGCGCGGCTTCCCGACCGTTCACGTCGAATTCGAGGACCAGCACCGCGGCGAGAAGTGGAGCGGCGACTCCGCACACTTCGGCGAGGCCGTCGCCATTCTTCTCGGCGACCTGGCCTTGGCCTGGGCGGACGACATGATCCGAGAATCCGGGATCAGCCCCGAGGCGGCCGCAAGGGTCAGCCCGGTCTGGTCGGCAATGCGCACCGAGGTGCTCGGTGGCCAGTTCCTCGACATCAGCAACGAAGCCCGTGGTGACGAAACCGTCGAGGCAGCCATGCGGGTCAACCGCTACAAAACCGCCGCGTACACGATCGAACGCCCACTGCACCTCGGCGCCGCACTGTTCGGTGCTGACGCCGAGTTGATCGACGCTTACCGCACGTTCGGAACCGACATCGGCATCGCGTTCCAACTTCGCGACGACCTACTCGGAGTGTTCGGAGACCCGTCCGTTACGGGCAAACCCTCGGGCGACGATCTCATTGCAGGCAAGCGGACTGTGCTCTTCGCGATGGCACTCGACCGCGCCGATGCCGCGGACCCGGCGGCGGCCGAACTACTTCGCAACGGAATCGGCACCGAGCTGACCGACAACGAAGTGGACACCCTGCGCGAGGTGATCACCGATCTCGGCGCCGTCACCGACGTCGAAACGCAGATCGACACCCTCGTCGAGGCAGCGTCGAACGCTCTCGGTGCAAGCACCGCGACGGCTGAGGCCAAGGCTCGTCTCACCGACATGGCGGTCGCGGCCACGAAGCGAAGCTACTGACCGTGGCAGACGTGCACCGCACTCGAACTGTCAGCTCGCCGACCGATCGAGTCGTGATCGTCGGCGCCGGACTTGCCGGACTGTCTGCGGGGTTGTACCTGCGGGGCGCCGGGCGCGAAGTCACGATTCTCGAGAGCAACAGCTCGGTCGGTGGACGAGTCGGCATCTACGAATGCAGTGACTACAGCATCGACAACGGCGCAACAGTGCTCACGATGCCCGAACTCGTCGAAGACGCCCTTGCCGCCGTCGGGGCCGACCCCGACTCGACGAACCCCAAGTTCGTTGTGCACAAGCTCGATCCGACGTACCACGCGCGATTCGCGGACGGCACCGCTCTCGACGTTCACGCTGATCCCGAAGACATGGCTGCCGAAGTAGCCCGCGTCTGCGGGCCGGAAGAAGCGCAGCGATACCGCGCGCTACGCCGATGGCTGAACCGGATCTTCGACGCCGAATTCGATCGCTTCATGGACGCCGACTTCGATTCTCCCCTCGGACTGGTCAATTCGCGTGCCGCGATCAAGGATCTGAGACGACTCGTCGCGCTGGGAGGATTCGGGAAACTGGGTGGGCAGGTGGATCGCAAGATCCACGACCCTCGCCTTCGGCGGATCTTCACCTTCCAAGCGCTGTATGCGGGCGTTGCTCCGTCTCGTGCGCTCGCGGTGTACGGGGCGATCGCGCACATGGATACCTCGCTCGGCGTCTACTTTCCCGAGGGCGGGATGCGCACGATCGCTGAGTCGATGGCCGACGCCTTCACCGAGGCCGGCGGAATTCTGCATCTCGGCCGCACTGTCGAACGCCTCGAAGTGAGCGATCGGCGCGTGCATGCCGTGCACACACGCGACGGTGAGCGCTTCCACTGTGACGCCGCTGTCCTCACTCCCGACATGGTCGTCACGGACTCGCTCCTGCGCCCACATACCCGATTCCGCCCGCGCCCGGTGCGTACATCGCCGTCCGCGGTCGTGATTCACGGCACGGTTTCCGCTGCGGTCGCCGACGGATGGCCCGCGCAGCGACACCACATGATCGACTTCGGCGAGGCGTGGAAGCGTACCTTCGCCGAGATCACGGCACGCCGCGGCCGCGGGCAACTGATGAGTGATCCGTCACTGCTCGTCACCCGACCGGCACAGACCGATCCAGGCTTGGCCTTCTCGCGAGACGGCCGGATCCGTGAACCGTTGTCAGTCCTCGCGCCGTGCCCGAATCTGGACAGTGCGCCGCTCGACTGGTCGACTCTCGGCCCGCCCTACGTCCGCGAAATCATCCTCACACTGCAGGAACGCGGTTACACGGGACTGGTCGAGTCGTTCGAGATCGATCGAGTCGACACCCCGCAGACCTGGCTCGAGAAGGGCATGGCCGCCGGTAGTCCGTTCGCGGCGGCACACACCTTCACCCAGACGGGGCCGTTCCGACGCAAGAACCTCGCCCGCGGCTTCGACAACGTCGTTCTCGCCGGGTCGGGAACCGTTCCGGGGGTAGGAGTACCGACCGTTCTGCTGTCCGGTCGGCTCGCCGCCGAACGTATTACCGGTACACGCGAGCGAGCCAGAGCGGTGTGCACTCGTGCGAGCAACTAAACTAGCCCCTCGTAACCGACCATTCATCCACGATTCACCGACTCGGGCGCTGCACGCGCCGATCGACACCGATCTCCTCGGGGGAGGAACCTGCACCGATGACGTCCTCTGCCGCAGCCACTGAAATACCGTGGCACCTAAGGGCCGCCGATTTCCTTCGGACTCCCGAAGGTCACAGTGCACTGCTCGGTTTCTTCGGCGCAGTCATGATCACTTTCGGCGGATTCGGTGCCGGTAGCGTCCGGCGCCAGGATCCGCTGCTCGAGTCGATGCATCTGTCCTGGCTACGATTCGGACACGGATCGATCCTGTCGGCGGCAATCGTGTGGATCGGTGTTCTCTGCATGATCGGCGCCTGGGTTCGACTGGGCCGCTCGACTCTGCGCGGTGACGTCTCGCTGCGCGGTCTGCGCTACGTCGTCCCGGTCTGGACGTTTCCGCTGCTGTTCGCGGTTCCCATGTTCAGCCGTGACGCCTACTCCTACCTGGCACAAGGCGCCTTGTTGCGCAACGGCTTCGACCCGTACGCCGTCGGCCCAGTCGTCAATCCGGGGATCCTGCTCGACAACGTCTCCAACGTGTGGACGACGACAACTACTCCGTACGGACCGGTTCACCTTCTCCTCGCCGACGCCATCGTGCGTCTGACCGGCGAGAACGTCATCGCCGGCACGATGCTGTTGCGGATCACGATGCTCCCCGGACTCGCCCTGATGATGTGGGCCGTCCCCCATCTCGCGACGAAGCTCGGCGGAAACACCTCGATCGCCCTGTGGCTCGCAGTACTCAATCCCCTCGTCCTGATACACCTGATCGGCGGCGTTCACAACGAGATGCTCATGGTCGGCCTCATGGCCGCAGGCATAGCGCTCGCTCTCGAACGTAAGCACCTGTTCGGAATAGGATTGATTGCGCTCGCCGTCGCGATCAAGGCAACCGCGGGTGTGGCACTTCCCTTCATCGTCTGGATCTGGATGATTCACGAGCGGGAGGATGCCGCGGCCGCCGGCCGCGAACCGGCGTCACCGATCCGGTCGTTCGTCAAGACCGCGGGTGCTGGTTTTGCCGTGTTCGTGGCAGTACTCGGATCCACCTCACTGATTGCCGGCGTCGGTCTCGGCTGGACGACGGCACTCTCCGGCTCGGCGAAGATCATCAACTGGCTCTCGCTGCCCACGATCGTGGCGCACATCGGAACCATGGCCACCTCCTGGTTCGCCGGTGACCATTTCAACGACATCCTCGAAGTCTCCCGGACCATCTCGGCGGTTGTGTTGATCGCGATCATCGCCGTCGTGTGGTGGCGCTACCGCAAGACCGAGCGCGACGCCGTCATGGGCATCGTGATCGTGATGGTCGCCATCGTCGTTCTCTCCCCCGCCGCACTCCCCTGGTACTACTCCTGGCCGCTGGCAGTTGCGGCCGGTTTTGCAATGTCGCCGACCACCCTCGCTGTACTGACCGGCCTGTCCACCTGGCTCATGCTGGTGTTCCAGCCAGACGGATCCATCGGTCTGTACACCTTCCCGCATGTGGCTCTGGCCATCTTCGCCGCCGTGATCGCAGCGATGTCCTTGCAAACGGAAGACCCACTCCGACTTCGTGGTCGCCATCATGAAAAACCGGTCGAAGTCTCTACACCAGCCTCGGCGACCTCGACGTCATGATCCGCGTGATCCGCAGGTCATGAACGCACTGTCCGCGTCCTACGGATTCTGCGAGGGCGTGACAAAGGAACACGGCCGCACGTACTTTCTGGCCGCGCGGTTGCTACCCGAGCCACGACGCCGTGCAGTTCACGCACTCTACGCATTTGCTCGCATCGTCGACGACGTCGTGGACGAACCATCGGGTCCGCATGAACGCGGCACCGTCCTCGCCGATGTCGAACGTGCGACGTTCACGACGCTGGACGCCGCTGGAATACGTGACCTCCCGGCAACGATTCCATCGGACCTGAGCCGTGTGCTGCCGGCCTTCGCCGACGCCGTGCAGATGTTCGACATTCCTCGTGCATATTTCGAAGCCTTCTTCGAGTCCATGCGGATGGACGCCCCCGACACGGCGAAGTTTCGACCCGTCTACAACACCATGGACGAATTGGGCGAGTACATGTACGGCTCGGCGGTCGTCATCGGTTTGCAGATGCTCCCGATTCTCGGAGTGAGCGTTCCGCAGCAGGAAGCCGTAGTGCCCGCGTCGAATCTCGGTGAGGCGTTTCAGCTGACCAACTTCATCCGCGACGTCGGTGAAGACCTCGACCGCGGACGTCTGTATCTACCGGCAAACGAGTTCGCCGCATTCGGCGTCGACATCGAGATGCTCGAGCACGGGCGCAGAACCGGAACGGTGGACGTTCGCGTCAAGCGCGCACTGGCGCACTTCATTGCGGTGACGCGAGGGCGGTATCGGTCCGCCGAATCCGGAATCCCGATGCTCGACCGGCGGGTCCAGCCGTCGATCCACACAGCTTTCGTGTTGTACGGGGCAATCCTCGATCAGGTCGAGCGCGCCGACTTCCGGATACTGCATCGACGAGTATCCGTTCCCGGACGCACGCGACTTCGGGTCGCTGCGCCCGGTCTCGTCCGGTCCGCTACGTACGCGGCGAAAAGCCGGCGCGGTTGAGTACGCAGTGGGTGAGTTGTCGGAAAGCCTGCAAGTTAGAAGGCCATCGCCTGCGCGCGGCGGATGACCTCACGCGCGAGATCACCATGCAGTGCGTCTACCGGGCGACCAGGCAGGGAATCGTCGGCCAGGAACAACCAGCGAAGGATTTCGATGTCGGTGTAGCCACCGTCGTGCAATACCGCCAGGAGACCGGGCAGCCACTTGACGATCTGGCCGTCCTCGCCGAAGAACACTTCGGGAACACCGAGAACACCGTGACGCTTGACTGCGACGATCTTGTGATCGCGAAGCAACTGGTGAACCTTGCTCACCGGCAACCCGACGTTCTTCGCCACATCCACAAGCTGGAACAGGGAAACCGAAGAATCCAGGACATCATCACAATAAGGAATCGCGCTCACCGCGAGAAGTTTATCCGGTCCGGCGAGCCCGCTAGGTACCGCCCGGTGCAGTGCTCGAAACTGCCGCTCCGCTTAGGTAACAGCGCTCTGTGACGTTCTCGAGACTTCCGCGTCGGTATCGCTGGCTACGATGGACGGGATGCGGCGTATCAGTAACCGGAATTTCGCGGTGGATGTGAATCGGTGCCCTCACTGCGGGAACCAGTACGCGGTATACAACCACCCACACGCTGACAGCTACCACCCAGACCGCAAGCAGACAGATCGCAAGCACGGAGGAATAGTCATTACGGAGGTCGAGGGTTGATCGGCGAAATGCTCGAGCGCCGCTATCGAGTGGACGCACCGATCGCGCGCGGCGGTATGTCGACCGTGTATCGAGGCCTCGATACACGGTTGGATCGACCTGTCGCGATCAAGGTGATGGACCCGCAGTTCGCCGGTGATCCAGCGTTCCTGACTCGTTTCGAGTTCGAGGCCAGGGCCGTGGCCCGGCTCAAGCATCCGGCCCTGGTGGCCGTCTACGACCAGGGCAGCGATCGCAATCACGTGTTCCTCGTCATGGAACTCGTCGACGGTGGAACTTTGCGCGAACTCCTCCGTGAGCGCGGACCGATGCCGCCTCACGCCGTTGCAGCAGTCGTAGCCCCTGTCCTGGACGCGCTGGCGGTCGCGCACCGAGCGGGACTGGTTCACCGTGACGTCAAACCGGAGAACATCCTCATCTCGGACACCGGTGAAGTGAAGATCGCCGACTTCGGATTGGTGCGTGCAGCTGCGGCAGCAACCACCACATCCAACAGCGTGATCCTCGGCACCGCGGCCTATCTGTCGCCGGAACAGGTGACGTCCGGAATTGCCGACACTCGAAGCGACGTCTACTCCACCGGCGTGTTGATGTTCGAACTTCTCACTGGTACAACCCCTTTCACCGGTGATACGTCGCTCTCCATCGCTTACCAACGCATCCACGATGATGTCCCGCGCCCCGGCTCCCGCATCCCCGGTGTACCGGCGCAGTTCGATCGCCTGGTTGCCGAAGCCACTCATCGCGAGCCGGCACATCGTTTTGCCGACGCCGGTGAGATGGCAGCTGCACTTCGCAGCGTGAGCGAACAACTGGAGCTTCCGTCGTACCGTGTCCCGGCGCCGCGCCGAAGCGCCCAGCACCAAAGCGCGCAGGTTGCCCCGGCTCGGCCACAACCGGCGCCGGCGCCCCCCACGGATGCGCGCCCGAACTCTGCTGCGCGCCCGAACCCTGCTGCCACGACAGTGTTGGCGTCCGGCGTTGCCCCTGCTGCCGCAGCCACCACGGCGCTCGGCACGGGCTCCCCTCCCCCTGGCGGCATCCAGCACACTCGCGCGGTCACCGCTCAAACTGCTCGTCCGTCGACGGTCGACGGCGACTCGGATTTCGACGACGGTTCCGATTTCGGCGACGAGCAACTGGGGCCCCTCGATCCGCACGCTCATTTTGTCGAGGCACGACGCAAATCTCGGCGAGCCACCCTGATCTGGCTGCTCGTCATCGCGGTCCTCGCGCTTGCATTGGGCTTCGGCGGATGGTGGATGGGCTCGGGCCGCTACACAGCCGTTCCCTCGATCGACGGGCTGACCAAGGACACTGCAGTCACCGCCCTGCAGGACGCCGGGCTAACTCCCGACGTCCAGGGTCAGTACTCCGATGCCCAACCGATCGACATGGTGATCGGGACAGACCCGGCCTCCGGATCCAGGGTTACCAAAGGCTCGACCGTCGCGCTTCTGACTTCGCTCGGGCGTCCGACGGTCCCGCCCATTCCGGCCGGCGGCGACGTCACGGCGTTGGGCGCACAACTCTCCGACCGCACTCTCGTGGCGGTCGACGGCGGAGACACCTTCAGTTCCAAGATCCCGATCGGCGGCGTGGCAGCCCTCGACCCGGCACCGGGAACCGAAGTTGCCGTGGGCTCCTCGGTCAAGGTCATCACGTCCAAAGGGTCACCGCCAGTCGACATTCCCGATGTGAAGGGCATGTCCGAGAACGCCGCACGCGCCGCCCTCGACAAGGTAGGCATCTCCGTCAGCACCACCAGAACTACGTTCGACGACGCCGTCGAGGGCGGCAATGTGATCGGCACCGATCCCGCTGTCGGGTCCTCGGTCAACGCCGGCACCTCCGTTGTTCTCCTGATCTCCGACTCCGTCAAGGTTCCCTCGCTGATCGGCCGCTCCGTCTCCTCCGCACGCGAAGAACTCGGCCGCCTCGGCCTCGAGATCACCGTGCGTCAGCTCACTCAGAACGACAGCTCGGTCATCATCAGCCAGAGCGTCAAGAACGACCTCGTTGCCAAGGGCACCGACATCAGCGTCGTCGCAATTCCCTGACAGTTCGCTTCGGCCTAGTCTGAATTCATGGTCACATGGGAACCCGAGAGCTTAGGGATACTCGACCTGCCGTCGGGCCGATCGATTCGGGGTCGAGGACTCCGCAATCCACTTCCTTCCGGACCTCTCCCCACCTTCGGCGTCTATCTGACCGGTAAGGAACCTCCCGCTACCGAGTGGGACTCGGTGTGGGTCCGCTGGCGAGATTTCTGGTTGCCGAGCGATCCGGCTGCGCTGCGCAGCGCCCTGCACGAAGTGTGGGTGCGTTCGGAAACCGAACGAGTCGAGATCGCGTGCGGCGGTGGATACGGCCGCACCGGAACAGCTTTGGCCGCTCTCGCCATCGTGGACGGCGTGCCGAGTCAGGACGCCACCGCGTACGTTCGCGCACACTACTCACCTCGCGCCGTCGAAATGCCGTGGCAGCGCCGATTTGTCACGCGATTCACGAAATAGTGAAAGCCCCCACCTGCGCGAGCAGGTGAGGGCGTTTACCGGCGAATCAGTACGGGCGAGGTGTCAGCCTCGAAGCATCTCGGCCACGAGGAAGGCAAGCTCCAACGACTGCTGCGTGTTCAGTCGCGGATCGCACGCCGTCTCGTAGCGACCGCCGAGATCGAGGTCGGAGATGTCCTGTGCGCCGCCGAGGCACTCGGTGACGTTCTCGCCGGTCAGTTCGACGTGGATGCCACCCGGATGCGTGCCGAGACCGTTGTGGACCTCGAAGAAGCCCTGCACCTCGTCGACGATGCGGTCGAAGTGGCGCGTCTTGTATCCGGTGGAGGCTTCGTGCGTGTTGCCGTGCATCGGATCGCACTGCCAGATGACCTGGTGGCCGGTGGCCTGGACCTTCTCGATGATCGCGGGCAGCAGGTCGCGGACCTTGCCGTTACCCATGCGTGAGATCAGGGTCAGCCGACCCGGCTTGTTGGTGGGGTCGAGGCGCTCGACGTATTCCACCGCCATTTCCGGCGTCGTGCTCGGACCGATCTTGAGACCGATCGGGTTGGACACCAACTCGGCGAAGGCGATGTGCGCGCCGTCGAGTTGACGGGTGCGGTCACCGATCCAGAGGAAGTGAGCCGACAGGTCGTAGAGCTTAGGGTGATCGCTGTCGTTGTCGAGACGCAGCATCGCGCGCTCGTAGTCCAGAACCAGAGCCTCGTGGCTGGCGAAGATCTGTGCCTGGTGCAGGCTCGGATCGGTGACGCCACACGCGTTCATGAACTGCAAGCCGCGGTCGATCTCGGCAGCGAGTTGCTCGTAGCGTGCGCCGGCGGGAGACGCCGCAACGAACTCACGGTTCCAGTCGTGCACCTTGTGCAAGTCGGCCATGCCGGCGCCGGTGAGCGCGCGAACCAGGTTCATCGCGGCGCTGGCGTTGGCGTATGCACGCACCAGACGCGAAGGATCGTGCGCGCGGACTGCCTCGTCAGCGACGAGCGAGTTGATCATGTCGCCGCGGTAGGACTTCAGACCCAGCGAGTCGATGTCGGCAGAACGCGGCTTGGCGTACTGGCCGGCGATGCGAGCAACCTTGACGACCGGCATCGAGGAACCGTAGGTGAGCACGACGGCCATCTGCAGCAACGTGCGGATGTTTCCCTTGATGTGCGGCTCTGTGTTGTCCGCAAATGTCTCGGCGCAGTCACCGCCCTGGAGCAGGAATGCCTCACCACGCGCGACCTGCGCGAGACGCTCCTGCAGCGCCTCGACTTCGCTGGCCACCGTGATGGGAGGCACGCTTTCGAGCACAGTCCGCATGGCGGCCGCCTGGTCAGCGGGCCACGAGGGCTGCTGAGCAGCGGGCTTCGCGAGCGCCTCGTCGAGCTGCTTACGCAGTCCGGCAGGCAGCGGCGGGAGTTCGGGCAAGCGGTCGATCGGCACGTCGACAGTCCAGTTCACCTCTACAGGATATTCGCTCGCCCGTCGGCGCGTCACACAGGCTCTCGATCGCAGCTCAATCGGGACAATTCTGGCGCGCCGAAGACGTGGTCAGCGAAGTGAACGTACTGCCGAAATCGCGTCGAACTTCACGAGGTTGTGCCTGGCATCGGCAAGTGCGTCGTGTGCGTCGGCAGGTGCTGACGGGAGGGCAGGACTGCCGTTGTCTTCCCAGAACTGTCGCAGTTCGCGGGTGTAGCGCGGCATCGACTGCGGTAGTTCGGTCATATCGCCCCACAGCTGGCACAGCGCGACGTGGTCGTAGGCGGCGACCCACGCCCAGAGCTCCGGAACGACCATCGGACGCGGAACGAAGAATTTCAGTAGGTCGTCGCGGATCTTCTCGCGGGATTTCCACAGCGGCGACGACGGCTGCGGCAACTTCGGCAGCACGTTCTTGCGCACCCAACTACCGGCACGGGCGGGATCGAACTCCGTCGAGACCGCGTAGTACTCCCGGCCGTCCTCGCAGACAACGCCGATGGACACGAGATCGATGGTTCGACCGTCTTCGATGAATTCACAGTCGTAGAAGTAGCGCACGTCCGAAAACTATGCCGCACGCGCAGGCCCTGGAGCCAATGCGCGTGCGGCAGATGTGGGAAATCTCTAGCTGGCCTGTGCGTCCGGGACCGAATCCTTGTCGGTCTTCGCGGCTTCCTTCGACTCGGCGGAGGCGACGAGATCAACAACCGACTCGCCGTTCTCCGACGGAACGTCGACGGCAACTTCGGGTTTCGTGGGCGCCTGGTTTTTCAGGCTCGCCGCGTAGATGTCCACGTACTCCTGGCCGGAGAGTTTCATCAGCTTGTACATCACTTCGTCGGTCACAGCGCGCTCGACGAAGCGGTTTCCGCCCATGCCTTCGAAGCGGGAGAAATCGATGGGTTCGCCGACGATCACGGTGACCTTGGCAGGGCGCCACATCCGCGAGCCGATCGGATTCATCTTGTCGGTACCGACCATCGCAACCGGGATCACCTTGACGCCCGATTCGAGCGCAAGGCGCGCCATTCCGGTCTTGCCCTTGTAGAGGCGACCGTCAGGCGAACGCGTTCCCTCGGGGTAGATGCCCAGCAGACTGCCAGAACCGAGAACATTGAGACCGGCGTTGAGCGCATCCTGCGCCGCGTCCGCGCCGGTTCGGTCGATGGGGACCTGACCGACCGCGGTGAAGAACCACTTCTGGAAAGCGCCCTTCAGACCGGAACCGGTGAAGTACTCGCTCTTGGCAAGGAACGTGATGCGGCGGTTGACGCGAAGCGGAAGGTAGAACGAGTCCAGAACCGCCTGGTGATTGCTCGCCAGGATGGCCGCTCCGTCAGTCGGAATGTTCTCGTGACCCTTGACCGTCGGACGCCCGAGCAGCCAGAGAATCGGCCCCAGCAACACATACTTGAAGAGCCAATACCACACGGCGTCCCTCCCATTCACAACTGAATTTCGCTGAGTACGACCTTACTGCCGACCCGTAACCCCCGCTACACACGCCCCTGCAGGATCGACCCGATCACAGTCCGGCAGATGTGGTTCCAGCGCCGTCGACCCCACCGAGATCCTGAGGCACTACCGAGCGAGCCAGGGCTGCGGCGCCGACCATCCCTGCAGCTTCGCCCAGCTGAGCCGAACGGATTCGTGCCAGTGGGCGGTGCTTCGCGCCCGTCAACAATGTCGCGTACTGCTCACGGGCGTCGTCGAGAAACAGTGGGGCTGAACTTGCGACGCCGCCGGCGATCACCACCAGATCGGGGTCGTAGACGTCGCCGACCATCGCCAGTCCGACGGCCAGCCAACGGGTGAACTCGGCGATGGTCGCCAGCGCGAGTGGGTCACCGTCCTGCGCGGCGTTGGCGATCCGACGACCGGTGAGGGACCCCGGATCCACCGCTACCTCACGCGCCAGAACCGTCGACGCGGCCGGGTCGGCGGCAAGCAGTTCGATTGCCGTGTCCACGAGTGCCGTTCCGCTGCAATAGCGCTCCCAGCACCCACGTTTGCCACACGCGCATTGCCGCCCGCCTGGCACGACCTGGATGTGGCCGAGTTCGGGGGCGACGCCGTGACTCCCCCGGTACAGCTCGCCGTTGATCAGCAGCGCGCCGCCGATTCCGGTCCCGATTGCCACCATCACGACATTGCGGCCCCCTGCGGCCGCGCCGAATCGATGTTCGGCAAATGCTGCTGCGTTGGCGTCGTGCTCGAGAACGACCGGCAGTCCGAGTCGCTTGCTCAAGTCGCTTCCGACCGGCGCGTCCACCCACGGCAAGTGCGGCGCGAACCGAACCGAGCTTCGATCGGACGTGATGAAGCCGGCGACCGCCAACCCCACAGCCGATACCTCGTGCCTGGTGACCAACTCGCGTACGACGCGATCAAGGCCGTCTTCGAGAGCTCTGGCGGACTGCGGAGTCGGCGCCTGAATCATCTCGAGCACTTGTCCGTCCACGTCCACGACGGAGGCCCTGATGCTCGTCCCGCCGACGTCGATGCCGACCGTCAAGACGTCGTCCATGGTGGAGTCGGAGACCGCTTTCAAGCGGCGCGCGCTCATCTCGCCAATTCCCGCGCGAGCGGCGCCCGTTGGAGTGTGCACCCTGTATCGGTGCCTCGTGCGTCGGTGACCATTGTGTCGATTGTGCTCATCACGAGCCGTTCGCTCTACCCGGGGTACTAAGTCAGTCCTTGACCGTCACGTTGATCGGGACAAATGCCGCCGTGCGAGTTCGCTCCGCACCTGGCGTCGTCGGGCCGCTGTCCGGTCCACGATCGGGGCCTGAGGGCGCCCCGAGAAACTCGTCGAGAATCTCGCGAAGCAACGCCAGGAATGCTGCTGCTTGACCCGCGAGAAATGCCAACAGTTCGTGGTGCTCACCGCGAACCAGTGCAGCGAGGGCGCACACCGGGCACCAACTGCAGCCGCTGAACACCGGTTGCGTGTCCGCTGAACCGGGGTCATCCGTCGCGGCGGTGGATGCTGCGGCAGCCTTCTGCAACACCGGTTCCAGGCGCGTCAGAACGGTTTCCGCCAGCGCGCGAAATTCCGCGACGAGGCGCTCGTGCTCTTCGCTCATACCGGCCACACCGCGGGATCCGGGCTGAACCGGATGATCAGGTAACTGCCGTCCAACTCCGCCCCGTTCACGACACAACGACGCAGCACCGACGCCAAACGAACTCTGCGTCGTACGCCGTCTGCTCCCACCAGCACATCGTCCTCCACCCGGCCCAACGACAACGACGACGGATCCACGAGGGGAAGGTACATCCGCATCACGTACACCGAATCGACTCCGGTCCCCGACTCCAACGACACCACGATGTTGTCCGCGGTGCCGACGGTGCCCGAATCCGTGCCCGTTCCACCCTCGAACGTGGCCGCGATCTCGCCCAGAGCGGCCAACCCTACCGGTTCGGCGCAAGCGCGTTCGACCGTTGTGACGGACATTCCATCGGTTGATCCACGCAATTCGTCCACGACGAGTGCCTGTGCCGCCCGGATCGAAGCGAGCCACTGCGCCGCCAGTGAATCGTCGACACCCATCCCGGCTGACAAGTTGAACTGCGGGACAAGGTTGTTGATCACAATCCCGTCAACTCGCAACCCGGCCAGAGCCAGCCCGGACAACGTCCGACGAGTCGCCGCGACCGACACGCCATCAGCCGACGTCACCACACGCACGCTGGTGTTCTCCCGATCCGAGAGGTGAACCGCGATTCGTTCCACCGACGCGAGCACCCGTTCGATGACGGACACGAGCAAAAGCAACCGCATGTCCGTGCCCGTCACGGCGACCATCCGCCTGTGCCGCGGCCACAATCGCTCGAGGTACTCCGACACCATCGACGGCGACCCGAGGATCCGCAGCGCTTCGGCTGCGGCCGGACAGTCCACGATCACGAGGTCGTAGTCGCCGCTGTCGGAGAAGTCGACGATCTCGGAGAGTCCGAGTATGTCCTGAACGCCCAGGGATCCCGTCAACTCTTCTGGTTCCAACCGCTCGAACGACGAACCGTGTTCGTGATTTCCCGCTCCGAAATTTCCTGCAGCTTCGATCAATCCCGACAATCCTCGGAACTTTTCCTCGAGGAGCGCCGAAGTGTCGAGGTGCAGGACGTCGAGGTGTTCGCTGAGAGACGTCGTCGTTTGTGGCCCAGTCGTTCGCAGTGCAGGCATGCCCAGGACATCCGCCAGCGAGCCTGCCTGATCGATCGACACCAAGAGCACTCTCGCCCCGTCGGCCGCAGCCGACACAGCAGTCGCTGCGGCAAGCGTCGTCGTGCCTACTCCGCCTTTACCGACGAACAGTTGGACGCGCGATCGTTGCTCCGGCACTCAGCCCTCGACTCGCTTCTTCAGTTCTTTCAGAGCTGTGTCGGTGATGATCTTCTCGGCCTTGCGCTTGAACAGACCGATCATCGGAATCGTCAGGTCGACCGTCAACTCGTAGGTGACCGACGTGGTGCCGTTCGGGCCGGGCTCGAGTGTGTACGAACCGAATTGGGACTTCTGGATCTCACCCGAGATCAGCTCCCAGCTCACCGCCATACCGTCCGGCGCCCACGAATACTGCAGTTCGTAGGTGTCCTTCACCATCCCCGCGTCGAGGACAAAACGTACTCGGTCCGCGCGGCCGCCCTGCCCCGGAGCCGTCACCTCGACGGACTTCGCCGCGGCCACCCATTCGGGGTACTGCGGGAAATCGGCGATGACGTTCATCACGGCGTCGGCAGGGGCGTCGATGCTGATCAACCCCTTGGTCTTCTCGGCCATACGACTGCGCTACCTTCCTTCGTCAAAAGTCCAGAACCTGCACAACGTGCACTGCTTCGATTATCAGTCCGGTGCTACTCCGGCGGCACGCCCTGCTTCGAGTTCGCGCTTGAGCTGGAAGGACATGACCTTGCCGTCGACCCGACGCTCGCGGTTCATCCCGGCGAGGTCGAGGTTCGCCAAATCGGACGGTGATACCCCGACCGGTTCACAGTGCAGGAAGTAGTGCGCGATCGTCCCGTCCATGACCGGTTCGAGCCACACCTCCATGGTACCGACCAGCTGACCGGACACTCCCCACCGGAATCCCGCGGGACCGCGATCTTCCCGGACTTCGAGCGCAAGATCACTGAACCAGCGACGCCATTGCGCACGCGAGGACAACAGTTCGGCGACCCGCTCGGGCGGGGCGGCGATGAAAGTCTGGTCTGCGACCTGAATGCTGCTCACCGATGTAGCTTCACATATCGCGTCGGTGAAGCGTCGAGGGGTGTCGCACCACTACATACCGGACAGACTGTAAGCCTGGCCACAACTGCGTCGGACATGCGACTACAGTAGGAGACGAAAACCCTACTCGTCAGTATTTCGCAGTGTCGGAGGTATTTCGTGCCTGAGTTCAGCGCACCCCAGACGTTCACCATTCCCGAGGATGCCTCCGCGGTCGACTCGGTCTTCGCCTTCGCGAAGACGAAGCCGGCGGCGGTTGTCTACAAGCGCAAAGTCGGAAATGCATGGGTCGATGTCACTGCAGGCGATTTCGCCGCTCAGGTGACTGCCGTCGCCAAGGGCCTGATCGCGATCGGAGTCAAGCAGGGCGACCGCGTCGGCCTCATGTCGGCGACTCGCTTCGAATGGCCGCTCGTCGACTACGCCATCTGGGCGGCCGGCGGCGTGACGGTTCCGATCTACGAAACCTCCGCAGCCGAGCAGGTTCGCTGGATTCTCGAGGACTCCGAGGCAATCGACCTCATCGTCGAGAACGACGCACATGCCGCGACCGTGAAGGACGTCGCTGCAGCCGCACCCGCGCTGCGCACGGTCTACCAGATCGAAGTCGCGGCAGGCGGTAAAGGTGTTGTCGAGGAATTGACCGCACTGGGCGCCGACGTCTCCGACGAGGACGTCCACGCCCGCGTCGCTGCACTGAAGGCTTCCGATCCCGCGACCCTGATCTACACGTCGGGCACCACAGGCCGACCCAAGGGTTGCCAGCTGACGCACTCCAACCTCATTGCCGAGTCGAAGGGCATCCTCGACTCCAACCTCGGCACGCTGCTCAAGACTCCCGGCGTTCGCACCCTGATGTTCTTGCCGCTCGCACACGTTCTAGCTCGCGCAGTCAGCATCGCGTCGTTCGACGCCGGTGCAGCGCTGGGGCACACGAGCGACATCCCGAACCTCGTTCCGACGTTCGGCGAGTTCAAGCCCGACTTCATCCTCTCGGTGCCGCGCGTGTTCGAGAAGGTCTACAACAGCGCACGTGCCAAGGCGCACGGCGACGGCAAGGGAAAGATCTTCGACGCGGCCGCAGACACCGCCGTTGCCTGGAGCGAGGCGCAGGACAAGGGCGGCGCCGGCATCGTTCTCAAGGCCAAGCACGCTCTCTTCGACAAGCTCGTGTACTCGAAGCTTCGCGCTGCACTCGGCGGGCAGTGCCAGCTGGCCATTTCCGGTGGTGCACCTCTGGGCGCTCGACTCGGCCACTTCTTCCGCGGTATCGGCGTCACGATCTACGAGGGCTACGGACTGACCGAGACCACCGCAGCGTTCGCCGTCAACACCATCGGCGCACAGAAGGTCGGCTCTGTCGGAAAGCCTTTGGCCGGCAACTCCGTTCGCATCGCTGAAGACGGCGAAATCCTCCTCTCGGGACCGGTCGTCTTCACCGGCTACTGGCGCAACGAGAAGGCGACTGCCGAGTCGATCGAGAACGGCTGGTTCCACACCGGCGACCTCGGCACCGTCGACAAGGACGGCTACATCACCATCACCGGCCGCAAGAAGGAAATCATCGTCACGGCGGGCGGCAAGAACGTCTCCCCCGCTCAGCTCGAAGATTCCCTTCGCGCCCACCCGCTGATCAGCCAGGCCATCGTGGTCGGCGACCAGAAGCCTTTCATCGGCGCCCTCATCACCATCGACGCCGAAGCTCTTCCCGCTTGGAACGAGCGCAACAACAAGGCCGAAGGAACCACAGCTGCCGACCTGGTTTCGGACGGCGAACTGGTCGGCGAAATCCAGGACGCCATCGACGAGGCCAACAAGCTCGTCTCACACGCCGAGGCAATCAAGAAGTTCCGCATTCTTCCGGTCGACTTCTCCGAGGACACAGGCGAACTCACGCCCACGATGAAGCTCAAGCGCAACGTCGTGCACGCGAGCTTTGCCGCCGACATCGAAAAGATCTACGCCAAGTAGTCTTTCGTCGATCAGTCCTCTGCCGACATGAACGGCCCGCACCGAATTCGGTGCGGGCCGTTCGCGTTCCAGTCCGCAGTAGCTCAGCCGAGAAGATTGCGCAGCTTCGAAGCGAGCGTGTCCCACTTCCATTCTTCGGCAACCCACGCCCGGCCGGCTGCTCCCATCGCGGCCGCTCGATCACGATCGGACAGCACCTCGATCACGGATTCGGCGACGTCGCGAACAGAGGTGCCGTCGACCACGAGGCCGGTCTTGTTCTGCTGCACCGTTTCCGGAGCGCCACCACTGCGCCCGGCGATCACCGGAACGCCGGTCGCCGAAGCTTCGAGGTAGACGATTCCCAATCCTTCGACGTCCAAGCCGGCGCCTCGGGTACGACACGGCATCGCAAACACGTCGGCAATCGTGTGGTGAGCCGACAACTCAGCGGCGGGCACCGTGCCGGTGAAGACGACGTGATCGTCCATCCCGGTCTTACGCGCGAGTTGACGGAGGTGGTCCTCGTACGGTCCACCGCCGACGATCACCAGCACCGCCCCGTCGATGCTCTTTCGAATCGTCGGCAGCGCCTTGATGAGCATGTCCTGCCCCTTGCGTGGCACGAGCCGCGACAGGCACAGGATCGTGGGCCGCTCTCCCAGCCCGTATCGCTTACGCAGTTCTGCGCGGGTGACCGAGTCCGGGTGGAACACCGACGTGTCGACTCCGGACGGCAGGTGCTCGAGCGCCGCTTGCGGGCCGAAAGCCGCCGAGAACCGCCCACGGGTGTATTTGCTGACAAACGTCACCGCATCCGTGTGATCGCCGATCACGCGCAACGATTGCCGCGCACCGGGAATCATCGACCATCCGACCTCGTGGCCGTGGGTACTCGCGATCACTCGGCTCGCTCCGGCGCGCCGAACAACCGGCGCCAACAACGCCAACGGCGCCGCCGCACCGAACCAGACCGACTCACAGTCGTGCTTCTTGACCAACTTCGCGGCCCGACGAGCGACAAAAGGCGAGGGCAGCATCAGCGTCGTCGGGTGCCGAATGACCTCGAAAGGCTGTGCCGCGTCGAACTTCTTGTGCGAGTCGCCCCGCCACCGCGGCGCGTACACCACCAACTTGTCCGCCGGCAGATGCCCTGCGAACGTGTGGAGATAAGACTGGATACCTCCGGGGCGAGGAGGAAAATCATTGGTCACCAAGAGGGTCCGGCGCATCCGTCCACCGTAAGGCACTCGGTGCGTCGAGACTCGACAAGGTCACCGCGCAGTTTACGAACGACCCAGCTGCGAACGACCGAACCGCTGACTGCTCAGCCCAGATGGCTGTTGGTCCAGTCGACCCATCCGGTTCGTAGGTCCTCAGTTCCGACGCCGAGAACCGCTCGGATCCGCGAGTCGAGGTCTTCAGCCGTCATCTTTCCGGAGGCCAGGGCCCGAAAGAGGTCGGTCAGCTTGGCCTCTCCGAATCGATCAGCGATGTACGCGTTGATCGACCAAGCCGATTCGTACGCCAGTGAACTCACGACCGGTACACCGCCGAACTGCGTGTCGTCCGGAAACTCGGTAGGAGTATCGCCGGCGCGTACCGCTGCTGCCAGAGTCGGTGCGATCTCGCCCCAGGCCCGCGAGGATCCGCGGTTTCCCGCGTATTCGGCGAACCCTTCCAACACCCACATCGGTGACCCGTCGCGGGTTTTCGATCGGGCCGCTATGTGCATGAGTTCGTGGCGCAACACCGTTCGCCTGGTGATGTCGGTCAACCTCGAAGCCGCGGCAGGCGAGAAAACCACCCGCTGGCCGCTCACGTCGGAAGACCCGTCCGCCGTCGCATCCGCGACCGAAACTGCGGCAATCGAAGCGCCGTCGTGATGGGAGCCGACCAGTGCGGTGAATTCCTCCGCCGATCCAGCCACCATGAGCACCGCTCGCTCGGACCACCATGGACCCCACAATTGCGTCGTGTTCTCGATGGCCGAGTCCACATCGGACGCCAAGGCATCGACAAACGCCTGCTGACCCGGATGCCCGATCACCAGCGCATTACCCGCAGAATTTTCGGCGACGGCCAGCGGGCCGAAGTCCCAAGGGCCGTTCCAGGATTCGCCCGTCGTTCGGGCTCCGTCCAGTCCGACGATCGCCCCGTCAGCAAGAACCGACCACTGATCACCGCGTTTCGCGAGCGTCATGGACACGCCCTTGCGAGTGGGCAACGCGTCGACGCCGTCGAGGGCGTACCGCAACAGGACTTGCGCATTCCATACTTCGACGTCTCCGTCCGGCGCACCGGTTCGCGGCGCCGGAGTCAGGCCGCCGTTGGGAATCTCGTATCCCCAGTCGGAGAAGTCGAGCGCTCCCGCTGCAGTGGCTCGTCGAATCTCCGCTTCGAGCACACCGGGTGCGGCAGCATCGTCGACGAACTTCGCCAGCCCTGACGGATCGTCGGACATCTGCGCCGCAGCCCAGGCATCGAGAAAGGCCTGTACCTGAGCGGTTCGATCGGCATCCTGCTCGCTGGCTGCATTTTCGTCGGAATCAGACCTGTTCGTCAGGAAGATCGTCAAACCGAGAACGAGCACCACGGCAACACCGAGCGCCACGAGAGCCGGGTACTCCCAACGGCGTTTTTGATCTGCGCCGACGTCGGGCGTCGTCATCGGTTCAGTCGGCACGGTGCCGAGTGTAGGAGAACTCGACTCGACGCTTCACGGCGGCTGGCCACACGTCGCCCGGACGCAGCAAGCCGTCAGTAACGACGCGCAGTGGAAAACTCCATGCCTGCCATCGACTGAACCTTCACCGGTACGCCGAACGTCGACGCATGCAGAATGTTTCCGTCGCCGGCGTAGATACCGACATGCGAGTTGTCGCTGTAGAAAGTCACGACGTCACCGGGCTGTAGTTGGTCCCTCGAGACCGGAACACCGCCCTGTGCCTGCGCTTGGCTCGAACGGGGCAGAGACTTCCCGATCTGCTTGTAGGCCCAGACCACCAGACCTGAGCAGTCGAACTCGTTCGGGCCGGTTGCGCCCCAGACGTACGGATCACCGATACGGGTCAGGCCTGCCTGGAGCGCTGCGGCGCCGGACCCCGGCGTCAAGTTAGCTAGAATTTTGCTGAGATCGACGTCCGGCGGGAATGGCGTACCGCTCAGTTGGTTACGCTCGGCATCGGTGAGGTTCTGGAATGCCTTGGTCACATCGGCGATCTGCGTCTGCAGTTCACTCTGCTTGCGCTGCAAATCGTCACTGAGTGCACGGGCTTGATCGGCGGCGGTTCGAGCATCTTCGGCCGATCGCTTCGACGCTTCCGAGGCAGCACGCGCATCGGCAGTAGCTTGGTTGAACTGGGAGACCTGCACTGCGGCGTCGTTGGAGATCACGTCGAGCGCGGACATCTGGTCGAGCAACTGCTGCGGCGAATCGCTCACCATCAGAGCGAAGAGGCGATTGGTCCGCGCACCCTGGTAATTCGCTGTGGCAATGCGGTTTACCGCCGGAGCGAACTCGGCGACGCGTGCCGAAGCCGCGTCGAGAAGGCCTTGATCGGCTGCCGATCGCGCGTCCGCATCGTTCGCGACGCCCAGCTTCGCGTCGAGATCGATCTGCGCGTTGTGCAGCGCTTCGTTGGTCTGCTCGGATACCCGGGAGAGCTCACCCAGCTTGTCGAGTGCCTCGGTCGGATTGGTGATGACGGGGTCGGCGCCGGCCTGCATCGAAGGCCCTGCGACGAGTCCGAACGCCAGCACTCCCACTGTCAATGCGGCGCGTACTCGACTGTTGTTTTTCGATGAAACCACGGAATGCAACTCTCCGTCTCGATGAAGCGACGTCGACCGGGACCGGTCGACGATCTGTTAACTGGCTGTCAACTATTCACAGTACCTGCCTCGGCCGCGCAATGTCTCGGTAAGGTTACGGAACGGCATACGTTTGTGTCTACTCGCCGGTAGGCGTGTCGGGGTGAAGTACTGGCGGATTGTCGAGAAACAAAAAATGTGGGCCTCGAATCAGAAGATTCGAGGCCCACATTCGAAGATCCGGAGCTCCCCCGAGCTCCGCCGCCTTGCAGCGGCGGATCGTTCCGACTGCCTACCGGAGACAGCCGTCGAGCGTGATCAGAAATCAGTAACGGCGAGCGCCGTCGTACGGCATCGAAGAGACCGGTGCGAGCTTCACGGGCTGACCAGCGGTCGACGCGTGGATGACATTGCCGTTGCCGGCGTAGATGCCCGAGTGCGATCCGCCGTAGAAGGAGATCACGTCGCCGACCTGAAGGTCGGACTGTGCAACGGCAACGCCGGCTGCAGCCTGGTCGTAGCTCGTGCGAGGCAGGTTCAGGCCGGCCTGCTTGTATGCCCACTGGACCAGACCGGAGCAGTCGAATGCGTCCGGGCCCGATGCGCCGTACACGTACGGGGAGCCCAGCTTGCTCTCTGCGGCGCGAACTGCCTGCTCACCGACACTGGAGATGGGAGCGGCCGGTGCGGCCGGTGCGATGTCGGTGATGCCCGGGACGACCGGCAACTGAGGAATAGAAACGCCCGGAACCTCGAAGGTGCCGACGCCGGGGATCGTGATGGGGTCTGCCGAGGCAGGTGCAGCGGTTGCAGCAAATGCACCGACTGCGAGCGCGCCGGCTACTGCCAACTGCGCTGAACGCTTGAAACTCTGTGACGCCACTTAAGGGGTGCTCCATTTCTTCCATTCATCCACCGACCGAGTTAGCTGACGGGTTCGGGCTGGGAAGATCAGCCCTACCCGCGTGGTCTGCAGCGATCGAGCGTGCTGCACCCCAGGCGGGATTCACCCCAGTGGAAACTTGGGTTCCCGGTTCGGGTTCCTCGCGGAGATCCCGATTAGGCGGTTCCTGACGATGCCGGTCCTGTTTGGTCCGGCAAGACTTCGTTAGGTCTCAGGAAGGTTACGAAATGATCGCGACGATGTCGACCGCTTCGTGACAATCGCGCCCGATTCGCCGGAAATCGTGCTGCCGCGCCCGCGATACTCCCAACGGGTCACGAAGAGATAACGACAGGTCTGTTCGGCGAGGCTCACCTGGCCCGCAAACCTGCGCTTTCTACCCACTGACAAGGGTCACCAAACCCGACAATCCGATCTTCCATGCAGTTCAACGCCGATTACTTGAAACTAGAACCTGTTTCGATCAATCGAGCGTTTTCGGCGGCTGATCGTCGTAGCAACAACCTCACGAATCGCCCTACCGGCAAGTAGGCACGGGGCCGCATTCGCGAGTTCCCGCCGCAAGTGTGATCCTCGTCTCTCATACTTTTGTCGGGGGTCGATCCGCTGCTTTCTCAATGGAAGTCGGAGTGAGCCGGATTCCGCGTCAGCACTCACCCATTCCTGTCGGGGGGTCCTTCTACTGTCTGCGATGTGAGTCCCGCCTCGGCCCGAGAATTTCCGTCTCCGCCCCCGTTCTCCGACGGGGAGAAATTCGACGTCGGACGGCAACTGAGCTTCGACGAGCTGGACACACCGCTGAGCGAGACAACGTTTGTCGTCGTCGACCTCGAGACCACAGGCGGAAGCGCCGACCAGGACTCCATCACCGAGATCGGCGCCGTCAAGATCCGGGGCGGAGAGGTACTCGGTGAAATGGCAACACTCGTCGATCCCGGCCGGTCGATTCCGCCGTACATCGTCGAGCTGACCGGAATCACCACGGCCATGCTGATCGGCGCACCTCCCATCGAACGTGTCCTGCCTGCATTTCTCGAATTCGCCGAGGGCGCGGTGCTGGTGGCACACAACGCGCCGTTCGACATCGGCTTCCTCAAAGCAGCGGCGTCACGCAGCGCACGCCCGTGGCCGGCGTTCCGAGTCCTGTGCACCGTCAAACTCGCCCGACGGGTACTCACACGCGACGAAGCACCTTCGGTGAAGCTCTCCGCACTTGCCCATCTGTTTCAAGTGACCACCCAGCCGACGCACCGCGCGCTCGACGACGCGCGTGCGACGGTCGATGTCCTCCACGGGTTGATCGACAGGGTCGGAAACCAGGGCGTCCACAGTTACAGCGAACTCGTCGACTACCTGCCCAACATCTCCTCGCATCAGCGGGCCAAACGGTCCTTCGCCGCAAACCTGCCGCGAAGCCCCGGTGTCTACCTTTTCCGAGGCCCTTCGGACGAAGCCCTCTATATAGGAACTGCTACCGACCTTCGACGCCGCGTCCGTAACTACTTCACCGGTTCGGAGACGCGCGGCCGTATGAAGGAAATGGTCGCGCTGGCCACTCGCGTCGACCACGTCGAGTGCGCGCACGCTTTGGAAGCCGGAGTCCGCGAACTGCGCCTTCTGAGCGCGCATGCGCCGCCGTACAACCGTCGTTCCAAGTTTCCCAAGCGCGGTTGGTGGATCACCCTCACGGACGAGGCGTTTCCGAGACTGTCCGTGGTTCGCACGGCGACTGCCGATTCGATCGGCCCGTTCACCTCTCGCGCCGATGCAGTAGACGTCGCCGAGACAGTCGCAGAGTTCAGTCGTCTACGCACCTGCACCAAGCGACTGGGGCGAGGCGCCGTCCACGGCCCTGACTGCCCCGCTCGCGAATTGGGAGCATGTCCGGCCTCCTGGGCCCCGGAAATCACTGCACAGGACTACGCGGCGGCCCCTGAGGCTGTGCGTGGTTTCTTCCGGGGAACCAGCGACGCTCCTCTACAACAGATGCAGGCGCGGATCGACGAACTGTCCGCACACGCGTTGTTCGAGAATGCTGCTCGTCTACGTGACCGAACCGTCGCAGTCGCTACCGCAGTGCGGCGCACACAGCGGCTCGCCGCAGTCGCGGCGATCGAACAACTCGTTCTCGCCCGCCCCACCGGGGACGGCGGCTGGGAGCTGTCCGTGATCCGCTCTGGACGGCTCGCCTCCGCGGGCCTCGCCAGGCGCGGAACACACCCGATGCCCGTCGTCGACGCCATCACAGCGGCCGCCGAAACCGTGTTGCCGGACAACACACCGTTTCGCGGCGCGTCACCCGAAGAACTGGGCCTGATCGCAAGGTGGCTCGCATCGGACGGTGTCCGAGTCGTGTCGGCGACATCCGGCTACGTCGAACCTGTGGGCGGTGCCGGCAGGTGGGAAGCCTGGTGCCGACTCGCGCGGGCCGGTACCGAATCCGAACATCGATGACGTAACGACGGGGCGGCACCCCTAAGCTCGATCGAAACCACCGGGTCATCACAACCCACCGGGAAATCGAGGAGAGAAATGATCAACGCCATCGTCATGATTCACGCCGAGTCCGCTCGGATCCCGGAAACCGCGCAGGCCGTCGCCGACCTGTCCGGTGTGACCGAGGTCTACTCGTGCGCAGGTGACGTCGACTTGATTGCCATCGTGAAAGTACGTGACCACGCCCAGATCGCCGACGTGGTCACCGGAGGAATCAACAAGGTGCCCGGCGTACTCCGGACCGCCACACACATTGCCTTCCAGTCGTTCTCCAGCGCTGACGTCGAAGCCGGTTTCTCGCTTGGTGAGTAGCCCGTCGACCGAGCCTCTTCGACGCCTCTTCGACTGACGTCGATCAGGCTTGGTCAGCCAGATCGGCGGTGAGTGCCGCCCACTTGTGAAGCAATTCAGCCCCAGCGCCGCTGTCGATCGCGGCAGCGGCGGCGTTCATCCCGGCAGAGATCGCACCCTCGAGGTCGTCGCCGACACCGTTGAATGCCGCGATGGCTGCTCCCGCATTCAGCAAGACCGCGTCCCGGACGGGGCCCTCCTGCCCGGAGAGCAGCGTTCGCGCGACCGTGGCGTTGACTTCGGCGTCTCCTCCGCGCAACTCCTCGAGAGGAACGCGGTCGATTCCGAGATCACGCGGATCCAACGTGACGGTTCGCACACTTCCACCGCCGACGATGTGGACCGTCGAAGTCGTGGAAGTGGTCAGCTCGTCGAGTCCGTCGTCTCCGCGCACCACCAACGCCGAATTGCCGCGCTGCGCAAGTACTCCCGCGACAACCGAGATCAGCTTCGGAAATGCGCACCCGATCAGGCCGGCGCGCGGGCGAGCCGGATTGGTCAGTGGACCGAGCACGTTGAACGCCGTCGGGATGCCGATTTCCTTGCGGGGTACAGCGGCAAAGCGCAGTGCGGGATGGAAGACCGGCGCGAAGCAGAAGCCGATGCCGACCTCCTCGACACACCTCGCCACCTGCTCCGGCCCGAGGTTGATGCGAACGCCGAGCGCCTCGAGCACGTCGGCTCCGCCGCTCTTGGACGAAGCAGCGCGGTTGCCGTGCTTGACAACTCGCACACCGGACGCGGCAACCACGATCGAGGCCATCGTCGAGATGTTGACGGTGTTGGAGCGGTCACCGCCCGTACCGACGATGTCGACGACGTCGGAATCGACCGGCACGCGCCGGGAGTGTTCGAGCATCGCGGCAGCGAGGCCTTCCAACTCCGCGGGAGTTTCGCCCTTCATCTTCAGCCCGACACCGAAAGCTGCAATCTGAGCGGAAGTGGCGTTGTCCGACATGATCTCGCCCATCGCCCAACGGGAGTCCGCTTCCGACAAGTCACTGCCATCCGTGAGCAATCCGAGAATCATCGGCCAGGACCGCACCACTGCACTCGAATCGACGTTCACGGCGTTGGATGCGTCGGTGCCGGCCATAGTGCCTTGGTCCCCTGTCATTCATGTGGGCTGGATTTCGTGCTGTCATTTTGTGCTGTCGATGACCCTCGCAGCCTAGTCAGTGAGGTAGCGAGGACACCGAATAGGGCGGCTCAGGACTTTCGGCGACGGCGCTTGGGCGTCGCCTCCGCAAGGGCTGGGGGCTGGAGCGCATCCCACCCGGCTACCGAACCACCGAGTCGCTGGGCCAGACCGGCCATCCGTGATCGCTCCTGGGAGCAATGCAGGGCGTCCAGCACCTGGACACGCTCGAAGACGACGCGAACCGAATTCTCGACCGCCTGAGCCACGTCCTCGGGCCGACTCACGCCTCGCACATAGCCGTCCTGGGCGACGATGTTCTCGGCATCGACAACCGAACCCTCCGGCAGGTCCAGATGGTGCCGCAGAACCACTTCGGACTCCGCCCGGAACTCCGGCTCGGTGGAACCGGCACGTTCGAGAGCCGTCGAACTCGCCTCGGCGTCGTCGAAGCCCTCGGCAACGACGACCAGATCCGACCGCCCCGCGTCGAGCGGCGTCGGAATCTTTGTGCCGAAAATTCTCAGGAACCACGGTCTACTCTTGTGTGTAGCTGCCATCGCGCCAGCATATTCCGACCACGCCACCAGCGCGTTCGCCGCCCGATCCCGCGAACTCGAGCCGAGCGACGCGCCGATGGTGGACCCGAGTGGTCGTCTCTTACGACGAAGCGTCATACTTCTGTCTGTGACGAGCGCAGTAGGGACTTCAGGATCGGCAATCACCCAACGCGTGCACTCGCTGAACCGGCCGAATATGGTCAGCGTTGGCACCATCGTGTGGTTGTCAAGTGAGCTCATGTTCTTCGCGGGGCTCTTTGCCATGTACTTCGTGGCACGAGCTCAGGCGAACGGAAATTGGCCGCCGGAGCCAACCGAATTGAACCTGTATCTGGCCGTGCCGGTGACCTTGGTGCTGATCGCATCTTCGTTCACCTGCCAGATGGGTGTCTTCGCGGCTGAGCGTGGCGACGTCTTCGGACTTCGTCGCTGGTACACCATCACCTTGATCATGGGGGCGTTCTTCGTCTCCGGCCAGGGTTACGAGTACTACCACCTTGTGCACGAGGGCACCACGATTTCGAGCAGCGTGTACGGCTCGGTGTTCTACATGACCACCGGCTTCCACGGTCTGCACGTCATCGGCGGTCTCATCGCCTTCGTCTTCTTGATCGCACGTACCCGGGTCAGCAAGTTCACGCCCGCCCAGGCCACCGCCGCGATCGTTGTTTCGTACTACTGGCACTTTGTCGACATCGTGTGGATCGCGCTGTTTGCCACGATTTATTTCATCCGTTAATCAGCTGTACGCCCCAGGCAGCCCCTGACGTCCAGTTCCGTCCCGACATACCAAAGGGATACAGATGAGTTCATCCCCCCCTCCCGCATCCGATAACTCAGCGAATGCCGCGAAGTCGCGTCGCCAGCGGAAAATCCGCCGGCGCGTTACCGGCGCGCTCGTATTGATGATGGGATTGATCAGCGCAGGTTTCCTCGCTTCGGCGTTGACACCAGCTCCGCAGGTTGCGACCGCCAGTGACGATTCAGCAGCCCTGATTCGTGAAGGCAAGCAGCTCTACGACACGTCATGCATCACGTGCCACGGCGCGAACTTGCAGGGCGTCCAGGACCGCGGTCCCAGCCTCATCGGCGTCGGCGAAGCAGCCGTGTACTTCCAGGTCTCCTCTGGTCGTATGCCCGCAGCTCGCAACGAGGCCCAGGCCGAGCGCAAGGACCCCAAGTTCGATGCTGCGCAGACCGACGCCCTCGGCGCTTTCATCCAGGCCAACGGCGGCGGCCCGACGCTCATCCGCGACGAGAACGGCGAAATCGCCCAGTCCTCACTGCGCGGTGGAGACATCGGACGCGGCAGTGAGCTCTTCCGGCTCAACTGCGCGTCGTGCCACAACTTCACCGGCCGCGGCGGCGCACTGTCCTCGGGCAAGTACGCCCCGGTCCTGGATCCGGCCAGCGAGCAGCAGATCTACGCTGCCATGGTTACCGGCCCCCAGAACATGCCGAAGTTCTCGGATCGTCAGCTGACGATCGAGGAGAAGAAGGACATCATCGCCTACGTCAAGTCGTCGGGCGAGTCGAAGGACCCCGGTGGGTACGGGCTCGGTGGCCTCGGTCCGGCCTCTGAGGGTCTCGCCATGTGGGCCGTCGGAATCATCGCTGTCGTCGGTGCAGCATTGTGGATCGGAGCAAGGTCATGAGCGACGCTGGCCAGCATGGCGGCGATACGCCTAAGAAGTACACAGATGAAGAGCTCGACGCGATGTCACGCGACGACCTGGTCAAGCTGGGTACCAATCTCGATGGCGTCGACGTCGTCTACCGCCGTGATCGTTGGTCGGTAAAGGGAACCAGGGCGGAGAAGCGCGCAGAGCGCAACGTCGCCTTCTGGTTCGGCCTCGCCGGCGTTTCGGCGATCGCGTTCATCGCGATCTACCTGTTCTGGCCCTGGGAGTACGCCGGCGCCGGTGACGAGAACTACGGCAAGTACAGCCTGTACACCCCGTTGATCGGCCTGACCATGGGTCTGGCGATCCTCGGCGTCGGCATCGGTGCCGTCCAGTTCACGAAGAAGTTCATCCCCGAAGAGGTTTCGATCCAGGACCGCCACGACGGTGGTTCCACAGAGGTCGATCGTCGCACGATCGTTGCCGAACTCGGCGACACCCTCGATACGTCCACCCTCCCCCGCCGCAAGGCCATCAAGCGCAGCTTGATGTTCGGCGGTGGCGCACTCGGCGTCATGATGGTCATGCCCCTCGGCGGACTCATCAAGAACCCGTGGGCCAAGGGCGACGACTCACCTCTGTGGGTGTCCGGCTGGACCCCGAACTACCCGGGCGAGACCATCTACCTGCGTCGTGACACCGGCCGTCCCGAGGACATCGTCCTCGTTCGCCCGGAAGATCTCGATGCCGGATCGATGGAAACGGTCTTCCCGTTCCGCGAGTCCGACCGTGGCGACGAGCACGCTCTGCTCGCTGCACTGCGCGGCATTCGTAACTCGGTGATGCTCATCCGCCTCCGCACGGAAGACACAGCGCGTGTCACCAAGCGTAAGGGCCAGGAAAGCTTCAACTACGGCGATTACTTCGCGTACTCGAAGATCTGCACCCACCTGGGTTGCCCCACCTCGCTCTACGAACAGCAGAGCAACCGTATTCTGTGCCCCTGCCACCAGTCGCAGTTCGACGCACTGACCTACGGCAAGCCGATCTTCGGTCCCGCTGCTCGCGCACTTCCGCAGTTGCCTATTACAGTGAACGAAGAGGGCTTCCTGGTCGCCGACGGTGACTTCATCGAAGCACTCGGCCCGGCATTTTGGGAGCGTCGACCGTGACCACAACAACAACCAAACCGTCCAAGATCAGCGCGGCAGCGGCTGGACAAGCGGAGGCTATGGACTCCCGCTACCACCTCGCTGCAGGCATGCGCCGGCAGATCAACAAGGTCTTCCCGACGCACTGGTCCTTCATGCTCGGCGAGATCGCGCTCTACAGCTTCGTGATCCTGCTGATCTCCGGTGTGTTCCTGACACTGTTCTTCGATCCGTCGATGGCACACGTCGTCTACCAGGGCGCATACCAGCCGCTACGCGGTGTCACGATGTCTCGTGCCTACGAGACCACCCTCAACATCTCCTTCGAGGTGCGCGGCGGTCTCTTCGTTCGCCAGATTCACCACTGGGCTGCACTGATGTTCGCGGCGTCGATCATCGTTCACCTCGCTCGCATCTTCTTCACCGGCGCATTCCGTCGTCCGCGTGAGGCGAACTGGGTCATCGGCTGCCTGCTGCTCATCCTGGCGATGTTCGAAGGCTTCTTCGGCTACACCATCCCCGACGACCTGCTCTCGGGCACCGGCCTTCGCGCAGCATTCGGTGGTATCACGATGAGTATCCCGATCGTCGGTACCTGGATGCACTGGCTGATCTTCGACGGCGACTTCCCCGGCGACCTCATCATTCCGCGCCTCTACGTCGCTCACGTGCTGCTGTTCCCGGGCATCATCCTGGCCCTGATCGCCGGCCACCTCGCGTTGGTCTGGTACCAGAAGCACACGCAGTTCCCCGGCCCAGGCCGTACGGAGCAGAACGTCGTCGGCGTCCGTATCCTCCCGGTCTTCGCGATGAAGGGTGGCGCGTTCTTCGCCATGACCTTCGGCGTGCTCGCACTGCTCGGTGGTCTGTTCCAGATCAACCCCGTGTGGAACATCGGTCCGTACAACCCGTCTCAGGTCTCTGCCGGTTCGCAGCCTGATATCTACATGATGTGGACGGACGGCCTTGCTCGACTGTGGCCGGCGTGGGAGATCTACCTGTTCAATCGCTACACGATTCCCGCTGTGTTTGCCGTCGCCCTGATCATGGGCCTCGTCTTCGCACTGTTGATCGCGTACCCGTGGATCGAGAAGCGCCTCACCGGAGACGACGCTCACCACAACATCCTGCAGCGCCCGCGCGACGTGCCGGTCCGTACCGCTATCGGTGCAATGTCCATCGCGTTCTACCTGGTGCTCACGATCTCCTGCATCAACGACATCATCGCGTACCACCTGCACATCTCGCTGAACGCAATGACGTGGATCGGCCGTATCGGCATGGTTCTCCTTCCGCCCATCGCGTACTTCGTGACGTACCGGTTCTGCATCGGCCTGCAGCGCAGTGACCGTGCAGTCCTCGAGCACGGCATCGAGACCGGCATCATCAAGCGGATGCCGAACGGCCAGTACATCGAGATCCACCAGCCGCTCGGCCCCGTCGACGAGCACGGACACCCGATCCCGCTCGAGTACCAGGGTGCAGCTGTCCCGAAGAAGATGAACAAGCTCGGTCTCGCCGGTAAGCCAGGTAGCGGTAGCCTGATCACCGCTGACCCGGTCGAGGAGAGCGAGGCTCTCGAAGCCGCTCACCACGAAGCTGAGCACGAGCAGCTTCAGATCCTTCTGGACTACCAGAACCGAACCAATGGCAAGTCCAACGGTTCGGGTGGAGAGCTCCACTAAGAACGACAGCTGACCAGTGAGGCCCCGAACCGGATTCCGGTTCGGGGCCTCACTCGTTCTCTGAGCGATTCAGTTTGGAGAACCACTAAGGGGTGTTACCACTCCCCCGGTTCGCCGTATGAGGCCGGCTTGAAGGGCAGTACGCCCAATCTCAGACCTCGAAGACGGACGAATAGTGCTCGACCGTCGGGAAAGGTTCGTAGAAGTGATGGAGAAGTTCTCGCCACTTCTCGTATCCTGCGGACTGACGGAACCCGATGGTGTGTGACTCCAAGTCCTCCCACTCGACAAGCAGGAGGTACCGCTCCGGCGCTTCCACGCAGTGCGAGAGCCGCAGCCTGATGAATCCGGGAACCTCGGAGATGATGGCACGGGCCACGTCGAACGCGGACTCGAATTGCGCTGACTGCGCCGGATCAACCTGCAAGACGGCATGTTCGAGGATCATAGGCGAAGTGTTGCACGTTCTCGAGAGTCCCCACGAGGCGTTGCCGCCTGGTGAGATACTCGGACCATGACATCCCATGCGCGCGGCACCTTCGAGATCGATCTCCGCCCTGCCGATCCTGAGCTCGCCGGACGCGTCGGCCGCTTCGAGTTCGACAAGACATTCGTCGGCGGCATCGAAGGTACGTCGTCCGGCCTCATGCTGTCCGCCGGCGACCCGACAAACGGTGAAGCCGGCTACGTCGCGTTGGAGGTTGTCACCGGGCAAGTCGACGAAGCGGTGGGGTCGTTCGCCCTGCAGCAGTTCGGTCGGATGATCGACGGAACCCAGAAGCTCCTGTACGAGATCGTGCCCGGGTCCGGAACCGGCGAATTGAAGGGTATCTCGGGCACGCTCGAACTCGAGGTCGTGGACGGTCTGCACCGCTACGACCTCGAATACCTGCTCCACGATTGACAGACAACGGTTGATACTCGGCAAGCTTGTCCGTCCTACACCTGCATCAACGACAACCCTGCATCAACGACAACAGAGGCGCCGAACCCGGATGGATTCGGCGCCTCTGTTCGAGTGCAGGTGAAACTAGTGCTTCTCGGGTCCGGTGTAGTACTCGAACACCAGGCCGGCAGCTGCGGCCAGCACACAGACAACTGACACTGCGATGAGCCACGGCTGGAAGTACGCCAGCGACACTGCCGCGAGTGCAGCAGCAGCGGCCAGCAGGATCGGCCAGAAGCTACCCGGGCTGAAGAAGCCCAGTTCTCCTGCACCGTCCGAGATTTCAGCGTCGTCGTAGTCCTCGGGACGGGTGTCCAGACGACGAGCAACGAAGCGGAAGTAGGTACCCACGATGAGCGTCAGACCTGCAGACAGGACGATGGCCGTCAGTCCGGCCCACTCGATACCTGTGCGTGACAGAGCGGTGAACACTCCGTAGATGATCGCGACGAGAATGAAGAACATCGTCAGGATCTCGAAGAGCTTGGCTTCGATCTTCATATCAGCACTTGTCCTTGTTCAGTGAAGAGGCTGGCCGGCTCAGTTGCCTGCAGTGGCGACGGTTGCCTGACGGTACTCGCGGGCGGTGTTGAACGGCGTGGTCGACGTAGCCACCGGCGACTGACCGATTGCCTGCAGAGCCTCAGCGGTCGTCAGACCGCCCTTGCCCTCCGCGTCACCCTTGCGCAGCTCGATGTACTTGGCGAAGTCCTCCGGCGAAACCGCACGAACCTCGAAGTTCATCATCGCGTGGAACGTGCCACACATTTCTGCACAACGCCCGACGAACGCGCCTTCCTTCTCGATCTCACTGATCTGGAAGATGTTGTCCGAGTGGTTCTCCTTGGGGTTCGGGAGAACGTCACGCTTGAACAGGAACTCGGGCACCCAGAATGCGTGGATGACGTCCGAAGAAGCGAGTTCGAACTGGATTCGCTTGCCGGTGGGCAGAACGAGGATCGGGATCTCCTGGCTGGAGCCGACGGTCTCGATCTTGTCGTAGTGCAGGTAGCTCAGGTCCTCGGTGCTGTTGCCGTGGATCGGGCCGGGAACTTCTTCGCCGTGATCGTTGACAGTGGAGCCCTCGGTCTTGGCAGCCTCTTCGGCCTCGACGTCGATTCCGTTGTACTTGGCGGAACCGTCACCGAACTCGATGGAGCGGTAGCCGAACTTCCAGTTCCACTGGAATGCCGTGACGTCTACGACGACGTCAGGGTTGTCCGTCTTGTCCAGAACATGGTTCTGAACGATGACGGTGAAGTAGAAGAGAACCGCGATGATGACGAAGGGAACTGCCGTGTAACCGAGTTCGAGCGGCACGTTGTATGCCGTCTGACGCGGGAATTCCGGCGAGTCCTTCTTCTTACGGTGGAAGATGACGGCCCAGAAGACCAACCCCCACACCAGCACACCCATGACGAGGGCGGCTACAACCGACCACGTCCACAGCTCACGCATGCGCGTCGCCTCCGGGGTGATGCCCGAAGGCCACCCGAAACGAAGCACTTCGTTGTCGATGGAGCAACCCGACAGCAGCAAGGCAGCAATGCCCAGAGATACTGCCAGCCCCGCTCGCCGAAGGATCCGACCTTGCGCCACGTTCACGCCTTCCTGATCGCCACAAAATTCAACTAGGGCATGCCCGGAGGGAAGGCCCAATTACTACGCAGCGTAGACCAAAGCCGGGCGCTATCCATCCTCGGGTCCTCACCCGTGTCGCGGCGGACGTCACACAGCTCTCTCAGGTGCTGCTCAGGAACAGCTCAGGTCGTTTGGGCGACGCACATCACGTCGATTCGTTCCGCCGTGATCGGCAGGGACGTCGATCTGCGGCATACTTTCGACAAGAGTTCGTTGACCTCTCCCCGACACTCGTGTCCGGGAGCCTTCTGTACAAAAAATTCTGAATCGAGGAACCGGACGCTGTGTGTGGACTGCTCGGGCTACTGACATCTGGCGGAACCAGCGAAGACGCCGTCTCGCGGGTCGACCAGGCGATGCATTGCCTTCGTCACCGCGGGCCGGACGAACACGGGACGTGGAACGACGACCACCTCGTCTTCGGGTTCAACCGCCTGGCGATCATCGACATCGCTCATTCCCACCAGCCGCTGCGTTGGGGCCCGCCGGAGAACCCTGAGCGCTACGCGCTCACGTTCAACGGCGAGATCTACAACTATCTGGAGATCCGCGCCGAACTGGTCAAGGACCACGACGCGAAGTTCTTCACCGAGGGCGACTCGGAAGCCATCGTCGCTGCATTCCACTACTGGGGTGAAGATGCGGTCAGGCGCCTGCGCGGAATGTTCGCGTTTGCGATCTGGGACACCGACACACGCGAGCTGTTCATCGCGCGCGATCCGTTCGGGATCAAGCCGCTGTTCATTGCGACCGGCGCCGGCGGCACCGCGTTCGGCAGCGAGAAGAAGAGCCTGCTCGAACTCACCGATCTGATCGGCATCGGTACCGAGCTGGATCCGCGCGCCATCGAGCATTACACCGTTCTGCAGTACGTACCGGAGCCGGAAACACTGCACAAGGAGATCCGACGCCTGGAGTCGGGCAGCTTCGCTCGGGTGCGTCCCGGCGAGGAGCCCACCTTCACGCGGTACTTCACGCCGAAGTTCCCGGCCAAGCCTTTTGCACCTGGCACCGAGAAGGCGCGCTACCAGGAAATCGCCGAAGCACTCGAGGATTCGGTCGCCAAGCACATGCGGGCCGACGTCACAGTCGGTTCGTTCCTGTCCGGCGGTATCGACTCCACTGCGATCGCGGCGCTGGCGATGCGTCACAACCCCAACCTGATCACCTTCACGACCGGTTTCGAACGTGAGGGCTATTCCGAGGTCGACGTCGCTGCAGAATCCGCCGCAGCGATCGGCGCGAAGCACGTCGTCAAGGTGGTCTCCCCCGCCGAGTTCGCCGCCGCCATTCCCGAGATCGTCTGGTACCTCGACGACCCGGTAGCCGATCCGGCATTGATTCCGCTGTGGTTCATCGCGAAGGAAGCGCGCAAGCACGTCAAGGTCGTGCTGTCCGGCGAGGGTGCAGACGAGCTGTTCGGCGGCTACACGATCTACCGTGAGCCGTTGTCGCTCAAGCCGTTCGAGTACCTCCCCAAGGGATTGCGTCGGGCTGCGGGCAAGTTGTCCGAACGCATCCCGGACGGCACTCGCGGCAAGAGCCTGCTCAATCGCGGTTCGTTGACCCTCGAGGAGCGCTACTACGGCAACGCTCGTAGCTTCAATGACGCTCAGCTCCGCGCCGTCCTTCGCGATTTCCGCCCCGAATGGACTCACCAGGACGTCACTGCGCCGATCTACGCGCAGTCACGGGACTGGGATCCGGTTGCGCGGATGCAGCATCTCGACCTGTTCACCTGGCTGCGCGGCGACATCCTCGTCAAGGCCGACAAGATGACGATGGCCAACTCGCTGGAACTGCGTGTGCCGTTCCTCGATCCCGAGGTCTTCGACGTCGCGTCACGCGTACCGCTCGATCAGAAGATCACGAAGGACACTACCAAGTATGCGCTGCGTCAGGCCTTGGAAGGCATTGTGCCGCACCATGTTCTGCACCGCGCCAAGCTCGGATTCCCGGTTCCTCTGCGCCACTGGCTTCGCGGCACCGAACTCTTCGACTGGGCACATCTGCAGATCGAAGAGTCGGGTACCGACCACATCTTCGACAAGCAGGCCGTCGTGAAGATGCTCAACGATCACCGCGAGGGCGTTTCGGACCACAGCCGACGCCTGTGGACCGTCCTGACCTTCATGGTCTGGCACGGAATCTTCGTGGAGAAGCGCATCGTGCCGCAGATCCAGGAACCGGTGTACCCGGTCAATATCTAAGCCTTCGGCCCCGTGAGTGGTTAGGGAGTCTCCGGACTCCTCAACCACTCACGGGGCGGAGCCCCTACTGCGGCAGGATCGTCGCGATCTCGTCCGCTGCCGCGCTGCCGTACGCCTCGGTGAGACGCTTGAGAGCCTCGTCGCGATTGAACACCCACTCCTGGGTTCCGACGGTCTCGAGGATCAACACAGCAACCAGCGATCCCAGCTGAGCAGCACGCTCGAAGCTCAGACCAGCGCCGTGTGCGAGCAGGAAGCCGGCACGGAAGCCGTCGCCAACACCCGTCGGATCAACCTTGCCCGTCTCGGGCACAACGTCGACGCGCACCCAATTACCTTCGGCATCAACAATTTCCACGCCCTTGGAGCCAAGAGTGGTGACGCGGATGCCGACCTGTGTGCGGATCTCTTCCTCACTCAGACCCGTCTTCTGCTGAAGCAGACCCCACTCGTACTCGTTGGTGAACAGGTACTTCGCACCGTGGATGAGCGCCTTGGCCTCGTCACCGGACAGGCGAGCAAGCTGCTGCGACGGATCAGCTGCGAACGGGATTCCGAGCAGGCGGCATTCGTCGGTATGTCGAACCATTGCTTCGGGGTCGTTTGCGCCGACCAGTACAAGATCAAGTGCACCCGAGGTCTTGGCCACTGCTGCGAGTTCGATCTCGCGGGCCTCGCTCATCGCGCCGGGGTAGAACGACGCGATCTGTGCCATGTCCTCGTCGGTGGTACACACGAAACGCGCGGTGTGCGCCTTGTCCGAGATGCGGACCGCACTGCAATCGACGCCGTTGTCCTCGAGCCATGTGCGGTATTCGGCGAAGTCCGCGCCGACCGCGCCGACGAGCAGCGGCGATCCACCGAGCACGCCCATTGCGTAGGCGATGTTGCCGCCGACGCCGCCGCGGCGGATCACGAGGTCGTCCACCAGGAAGCTCAGCGAAATGTGGGCGAGCTGATCGGCGAGGAGCTGATCGGCGAAGCGGCCGGGAAAGCGCATCAAGTGGTCGGTGGCAATGGAACCGGTTACCGCAATAGTCACGGATCGTGGCCTTTCAGCGAAGTGAGTACAAGAATGAAAGAGGAGCAAAAGTTCACGTTACTGCCCGTAGCGCCGTCTTTGGCACCCGAGCCGTCGGATCGGAACCGTCAGGGTACGGGTCACCACAAACAATTGACGCGAAACCGAATGTCGGTTCCGCGTCAGTTGTTTGCGAATTGAGTTGTGATCGACAGACTCAGTTGAACGAGTCACCGCAGGCGCAGGAGCCTGTTGCGTTGGGGTTGTCGATCGAGAAGCCCTGCTGCTCGATGGTGTCGAGGAAGTCGATGGACGCACCTTCGACGTACGGCGCGCTCATTCGGTCGACAACCAGGTTGACGCCGTTGAAGTTGACGGTGAGGTCACCGTCGAGCGTGCGGTCGTCGAAGAACAGCTGGTACTTCAGTCCGGCACAGCCGCCGGGCTGCACTGCTATACGCAGCGCGAGGTCGTCGCGCCCCTCCTGATCGAAGAGTGCCTTCGCCTTGGAGGATGCGGCCTCGGTCATCTTGACGCCGTGGGTGGCGGTCTCGTTCTGCACAGTCATGGGCTCTCCCTAATGTTCGTACCAACCCGTGAACGCTTCAACGGTACGCCGCTGCCGACTTATTCCCGCCAGTCCTTACCGGGTGCGATTCGTCTTCATCCTATCCGGTCTTCCCGTCACGGCAACGGCGCGTCGACGCTGGTGGATCTTGTGCTCTGTTGACCGCGCCAGATGTTCCAATCGCGCGCTGTATGTTCGGCGAGTCCCTGAAGACACGCCGACGCTTCGTTCATCGCACGTTCCACCGAACCCGCGAACCCTGCCACCGATTTCGCCGCGACGATCGAGGTCGACGCATATTCCGCCTCGTCGAGCGTCACCTGGCCGGCAAAGAGGAGCGTCGGAACGCAGTGCGCTGCCCCGGCCGAAGCGAGCGCTGTAACGAGTTTGCCTCGCAGAGATTGGTGGTCGAACTTGCCTTCGCCTGTGATCACCAGGTCGGCAGACGCCAATAGCGCTGCCTGCCCGGTGCGATCGGCGACGACGTCGGCCCCGGATCGCCGCTGCGCACCGAGCGCGAACAGCGCAGCACCGATACCACCTGCGGCGCCGGCACCCGGAAGATCCGACACTCCCTTTCCGGTGACGGACTCCAACTGTTCTGCCCACATCGCATTTCTCGCTTCGAGGACGGCGATTGCCTCGGCATCGCCGCCTTTTTGGGGGCCGAACACCGCTGCTGCGCCGTGTTCGCCGAGAAGGACGTGTTCGACGTCGGTGGCCGCGACCAACTGAATGCCCGCCGTAGCCACCATTGCAGCCTCCAGGCCGCCCAGCGCCTCCACCAGTCCACGCCCGCCGTCGGTGCAGCAACTCCCACCAAGTCCGACAACGATCGTCTTTACGCCGGCCTCGAGCGCAGCCGCGATCAGTTCTCCGACACCGCGACTGTGCGCGGCGAGTGCGCTCTCACGCGTCGGCGGGCCTCCGAGCAGGCCGAGCCCGACTGCCTCGGCCGACTCGATGTACGCCGTGCCCGAATCGAGCAGCCACTGAGCGTCGACGCCCACGGTCAACGGTCCGGACACCCGCGCGGACCGGATGTCGCCCCCTGCCGCGGCCAAAACGTCGACAAATCCCGGTCCCCCGTCGGATTGTGGCGCGGTGACGACGTCGTCATCGGGTCGGCCGCGTCGCCAACCGGCAGAAATGGACTCGGCCGCCTCGACGGCGGTCAGGGTCTCACCGAATGAATCTGGAGCAACTATTACCCGCATAGCCGAAGTCTAAGAGTGCCGAATGACCCCGATGTTTCAGTTTCTCGAGCGTTTGAGCGTCTTGCGCGATTGTGATTTTCAGAAAGACCGAGGTCGGTTTCCCAGACCGTGCACTTATCCAATAGCCTGGAGGTGTGAAATTGCTACGCCGCGGTGACTCAGACAACTCCGACAAACGTGACGTCGAGGGCACTGAGGCATCCTCGGCCTCCGAAGAGGCACCCATCGAGCAGGTGGGCAAGGGCCGCCCAACACCCAAGCGTCGTGACGCCGAAGCGAAGAGGCGTGGCCCGGTTGCGCCTGCCCCGCTGACCGCGAAGGAAGCCCGCGCCCGCCGCAAGGCGACCCGGGGTTCCAAGGAGGACCGCAAGGCCGAAGCCGCCGAGCGTCGCGCATCGTCGGCAGACCGCCGCGCCCGCATGCTTGCCGGCGAGGACAAGTACCTGCTCCCCCGCGACAAAGGCCCGGTTCGCGCCTACGTCCGCGACTTCATCGACGCTCGCCGCAACCTCGTCGGGCTGTTCATGCCGCTCGCATTGATCCTCATCATGACGATGTTCGTCACGCCCGCACTCCAGCAGATCGTCACGCTGGCAATGCTCGTGATGATGCTCTTCATGGTCGGTGAAGGCATCTGGCTCGGACGCATGATCAACAACCGCGTGGCCGAGCGCTTCCCCGACAGCACCGACGGCGGATTCAAGCTCGGCTGGTACGCGTTCGTTCGCGCGTCGCAGATCCGTAAGCTGCGCGCACCGAAGCCTCGTGTGGGGCCGGGCGACGCAATCTGAGCGTGACGGACACTTGTAGAACTTTGGTCCTCGGCGGCGCGCGGTCTGGTAAGTCCGCGCACGCCGAGGATTTGATTTGTGCAGGCAACCTGCCCGAAGATTCGGCACCGATCCGGTACCTGGCGACAGCTAAGCGCGATAACTCCGACGCCGACTGGGAAAGCCGGATCGATCAGCACCGCAGCAGACGGCCTTCTCACTGGTCGACTGTCGAAACCGCAGATGCGGGTGACCTCGCGGCGCAGCTCGAAAGCGATTCACACACAGCGACGTTGGTCGACGATCTGGGAACGTGGCTGACCACGGAACTCGATCGGCAAGGGGCCTGGGACGCACCGCGCGGCACCATCACGTCCGCTGCGGACAGCTTGGTCGCGAGCGTCGAGAACTACCGCGGATCCTTGGTGCTGGTCAGCCCCGAAGTGGGTTTGGCCGTGATCCCCGAGACCCGGTCGGGACGATTGTTCCGCGACGAGATCGGCACTCTCAACGCTCGTATCGCAGCGGTGTGCGATCGTGTCGTACTAGTGGTTGCAGGGTTACCGCTCGTCTTGAAAGATACTGCTGCACAACCGGAAGGCACGATGTGAGTACCGACGCCAATTCAGGGGCCAATCCAGAATCCAACCCCGACGTCGCGCCTGCCAGTAGCGCCGACTTCGAACCTGTCACCCCGCCCGACCGCGAGGTGCGTGCACAGGCCGATGCGCGTCAGCGTGATCTGACCAAACCTGCCGGTTCACTAGGTCGACTGGAGGCTCTGGCCGGTTGGGCATCGGCATGCCAAGGCGTTTGTCCCCCGCGTGCTTTCGCTCGACCTCGCGTCGTCGTCTTCGCCGGTGATCACGGAATCGCCCGCAACGGCGTCTCCGCCTATCCCCCGGAAGTGACCGCACAGATGGTCGCCAACTTCCTCGGGGGCGGCGCGGCAGTCAACGTCCTCTCCGAGGTTGCCGGCGCCACCGTTCGCGTCGTCGACATCGCGGTGGACGGCGATACCGATCCGTCCGTCGCAAACCACAAGGTGCGCAGGTCTTCTGGGTCCATCGACCGCGAAGACGCGATGTCGACCGAGGAAACCCTCCAGGCCATCGCTGCCGGCCGAGCAATCGCGGACGAGGAAATCGACGGGGGCGCAGACCTTCTCATCGCCGGCGACATGGGCATCGGCAACACCACACCCGCTACCGTACTAATCGCCGCCCTGACGGACAGCGAACCTGTCGCGGTCGTGGGTCGAGGTACCGGTATCGACGACGCCGGGTGGATCCGCAAGACTGCCGCGATTCGCGATGCTCTCCGACGCGCGCGTCCGCACGTTCGCGACACAGTCGCGCTGCTGCGCACGTCTTCGGGTGCCGACTTCGCTGCGATGGCCGGCTTTCTGGCCCAGGCAGCGTCGCGTCGTACGCCGGTGATCCTCGACGGCGTTGTGGTCACCGCAGCCGCCATGGTTGCCGACGAACTGGCTTTCGGCGCACGTGAATGGTGGGTCGCCGGACACCGCTCCACCGAACCCGCCCACACCATCGCATTGACCCGCATGGGTCTCGACCCGATCGTCGAGTTCGACATGCGTCTCGGTGAAGGTTCAGGTGCAGTCACCGCGCTCCCGATTCTTCAGAGCGCTGTGGCAATCCTGAGCAAGATGGCGACATTCTCCGAGGCCGGTGTCAGCACTCAGGGCAGCGCGCCCGATGAAGTGTCCGAGTCGATCGACCTGACCAAGACCGATACGGCGGAGTGAGCGTGGCGGGCCCGCTGTCCGGAGTGCCGCTGGCCTTCTCGTGGCTGACGGTCCTTCCGGTTCGTGGTCCCTCCGACATCGACCGAACTGCCGGTCGTCGCGCCATCGCGGCAGCTCCGCTCACCGGAATCGCTCTCGGGATTGCCGCGACGTTTCTGCTCTGGGGCACAACAAGTATCGGCCTGAATCCCTATCTCGCAGGTTTGCTGACGGTAGGTGCGCTCGCTCTCGGGACACGCGGAATGCACGTGGACGGACTGGCAGACTCCGTCGACGGACTGGGTTGTTACGGTCCACCGGAGCGCGCCCGCGAGGTCATGCACAGCGGCGGTGCCGGACCGTTCGGGGTCGCGGCACTGTTCATCGTCCTCGGGCTGCAATCGGTCTCCTTCGGCGTCCTCGCTGTTGCCGACTCCCCCACGCAGTGGATCGCGGTGCTCGTATCTGTCGCTGCGGGTCGTGTGGCCGTCGTTTTTGCCTGCCGCCGAGGCATTCTCGCGTCTGGTCCGAGCGGATTTGGTGCGCTCGTCGCCGATTCGCAACCGCTGTGGGCCGCACTCGTATGGTCGGTTCCGCTCATCGCCGTTTCGGCCTTTGCCACCGACCGGTGGTGGCTCGGCCCTCTCGTCACCACGTCGGCGCTGCTGATCAGTGTGCTGTGTGTGCGTCACTGCGTCCGTAGATTCGGCGGACTCAACGGGGATGTTCTCGGATTCGCGCTCGAACTCACGGTGACGCTGACGGCCGTCGGCCTCACTCTCGGACTGTGATCTGACGTCGTGCGAGTCGGAGTCCTGGCATACGAAGGTTGCCTGGCGGCCGAGATCTTCGTTTTCACCGACCTTCTCCTGATCGCGAATCGGGTCGCTGATGGAGCGCCCGCCGACCCCTTCGAGGTATCGGTTATCGCAGCGTCCGGCACGCCCGTCGTTGCGGCAGGTGGATTTTCGCTCGGCGTACAGGAGAGGCATCACGACATCGATCACCTGGTTGTACCGGGGTTCGAACTCGTACCGTCCGAAGACCCTGCGAAGAACTCGAAGCCGTCCGCTCGCGACTCGACGCCGAAGACCTCACGGTGCTTGCCTAGCGTTTTCAAGGCGACCCGTTCTGCCGCGCACAGCGATTCGCGGCCTACTCGAAGGCCTTGGGCGAGCGCTTCGTCGGGAAAGTACTGCCCGACGAAGCGGCCAACGCGGCAACGTCACCGTTCTTCGAACACGTCATTGCCAATCCACACAGCGTGGTGACAGCTCATCTCGTCGACGAGGCGGGATCGCCCACCACCGTCGCACGAGACGAGATTCTGCAGTTCTTCCGCGAGCGATTGCTCGCGGAACGAACCAGCGATCAGTGAAGCTTGGTCATCCAGCCGTGGGTGTCGGCGAAGGTGCCGCGCTGAATACCCGTGAGGGTGTCGCGCAGTGCCATCGTCACTTCACCCGGCTCGCCGTCGGCGATGGTGAACTCGCCCTCGGCGGACTTGACGCGTCCGACGGGGGTGATGACTGCTGCTGTGCCACAAGCGAAGACCTCGGTGATTTCACCGCTCTTGCACTTGGTACGCCATTCGTCGGTGCTGATCTTGCGCTCTTCGACGGAGAAGCCGGAATCGGCGGCGAGGGCGAGCAGCGAGTTGCGCGTAATACCGGGCAGCAACGAACCGGACAGCGACGGCGTCACGAGGCGAGCGTCAGGGCCGGAGCCGAAGACGAAGAACAGGTTCATTCCACCCATTTCCTCGACGTACGTGCGCTCGATGGCGTCGAGCCACACCACCTGGTCGCAACCCTCGTCGGCAGCCTGCGCCTGGGCGAGGAGCGAAGCGGCGTAGTTGCCGGCGAACTTGGCAGCGCCGGTCCCGCCGGGGGCTGCGCGAACGTATTCGGTGGACAGCCACACACTGACCGGCTTCACGCCACGCGGGAAGTACGCCCCGGCAGGCGAGGCGATCAGCAGGTAGCGGTACTCGTCGGCGGGACGCACACCGAGTCCCGCTTCTGTGGAGAACATGAACGGACGGAGGTAGAGCGCGTCCTCGCCGCCGGCAGCGGGAACCCAGTCGAGATCGACGTCGATCAGTTCGGTGATGGAATCGATGAACATCTGCGCCGGCAGTTCGGGCATGGCGAGACGGCGCGCAGATGCTGCGAAACGCTCGGCGTTGGCCTCGACGCGGAACGAGCTGATCTCGCCACCCGGCTGACGGTATGCCTTGAGGCCCTCGAAAATGGCCTGTCCGTAGTGCAAAACCATTGCGGCGGGATCGAGCTCGATGTTTCCGTAGGGCAACACCTGGGCGTCGTGCCAGCCCTTGCCCGCGGTGTAGTCGATCGAGACCATGTGGTCGGTGAAGTGCCGCCCGAAGCCGGGCGCCGCCAAAATGTCACGGCGCTCGGCGTCGGACTTCGGGGACGAGCTCTGAACACGAACGAAATCGGCGGCACCTGTCATGGGCGCAATCCTATCGAACGTGAAAAAGCTCTCTACTTGGTGTTGGTCTCCACGAACGGAGGAGACACCACGACGCACCGAAGAGCGCGACCGCGGACGTCGACTTCGATCTCGTCACCGGCTGCGATATTGGCGCCGGAATCCAGGAGCGCCAACGCAATTCCCACTTTGAGTGAGGGCGAGAATGTTCCGGAGGTGGTCTCGCCGATTGCCTCGCCGTCACGCAGAACACCGAGCCCGGCCCGCAGCACACCGCGGTCGAGAGCCTTGATCCCCCAGAGTTTGCGGGCCGGACCGGCAGCCTTCTCGTCGGTCAGGGTCTCTTTGCCCCAGAATGTCGGCTTCTTCCAACCGATCGCCCATCCGCAGCGTGCTTCGAGCGGGGAAATCTCGAGCGAAAGCTCGTGCCCGTGCAGCGGATAACCCATCTCGGTGCGAAGAGTGTCGCGGGCTCCGAGCCCGGCGGCCTGACCGCCCTCGGCGCGCACTGCTTCGAGAAGCGCACGGAACAACGGCTCGCTGTCCTCCCACCGTGGCAGTAGCTCGTACCCGACCTCACCGGTGTAACCGCTGCGGCACACACGCACAGGCACGCCGTTCCATTCCGCGTCTTCGTACGCCATGTACTCGATCTCGGTGGGAAGTCCCAGAGCGGTCAGAACCGCCACCGATTTCGGCCCCTGCACAGCCAACACGCCGTAGGCACGATGCTGATCCTCGACGGTGATTCCGTCCGGTGCTACAGCGACCAGGGCCGCAACGACGTCCGCGGTGTTGGCCGCATTCGGGACGAGGAAGATCTCCTCGTCGCTGACGTAGTACGCGATGAGGTCGTCGATGACGCCACCGGACTCGTTGCAGCACAACGTGTACTGAGCCTTACCCGGCCCGATCTTGTTCAGATCGTTGGTCAGCGCGGAGTTCACGAATTCCGCGGCGCCCGCCCCACGCACGACGGCCTTGCCGAGGTGACTGACGTCGAAGAGTCCGACATTCTCACGCACAGAGGTGTGTTCAGCCACGACCCCGGCGTAGGAAACCGGCATCTGCCACCCCCCGAACGGCGCGAACGTCGCGCCGAGTTCGACGTGGACGGGGTGGATCGGGCCCTGCAACAGTTGTTCGTCGGTCATGGTCCACAACCTATCGGACTTCGCCGATCGAAACATGTCCGCAGCGAGAGCTCACCCGGCCGAGACGATCGCCCGTCCACAAACTGCAAAGGGCCTAACATCGACTCAGGCATCCGCCAGAACCGGACGCATCGCACACTCACCTCACAGGAGACACCTTGAGCACTCGCACAGCCCGATCGTTGGGACCCGACCTCGTTCTCGCCGGCACAGTCGCCAAGCGCGCAGAGATATTGGTCGTCGGCCTGACGTCGGGTCCGGACGGCCCCGAAATCGCACTCAGCGAAGGCATCGTCGACGAGGACGTGCTCGCCGAGATCCTCGACAGCCTCATCGCCGTCGGCGCCACCGGCAAGCCCGAGCAGCTCACTCGCGTCCCGGCACCGAGCGCGCTGTCGGTCACCAGCGTCCTCGCCGTCGGACTCGGCTCCGCCGACAAGCTCGGCAGTGAGCAGATCCGCAAGTCCGCCGGCGCTGCAGCTCGCTCGCTGTCCGGCATCGACACCGTCGCGACCACGCTCTCGATCCTCGACCTCGGTGCCGCTGCCGAGGGATTTGCGTTGGGCGCGTACAGCTTCACCGAATTCAAGTCGTCCATGACGGCTCCCGGTCCTGATTCGCAGCCACTCGCCCGCGTCGAACTTCTGGTGCCCTCGCCGCGCACGAAGGAGACCAAGGCAACGCTGGCACGGTCCGCTGCCATCGCCGAAGCCGTCGCCACCGCACGCGAGTTCGTCAACACTCCCCCGAGCCACCTCTACCCTGCCGAGTTCGCCGCGCGTGCCAAGGCACTGGGCGTCGAGGCCGGGCTCACCGTCCAGGTTCTCGACGAGAAGGCACTCGAGAAGGGTGGCTACGGCGGAATCATCGGCGTCGGCAAGGGCTCGTCACGCCAGCCGCGTCTCGTCCGCCTCGAATACGCGTCGAAGAAGCGTGGGGCTCGCAAGGTCGCGCTGGTGGGTAAGGGCATCACCTTCGACACCGGCGGAATCTCCATCAAACCCGCCGCCGGTATGGAGAACATGACCTCGGACATGGGCGGCGCCGCAGCCGTCATCTCCACCGTCGTGCTCGCCGCCAAGCTCGGCCTGCCCGTCAACGTCGTCGCATACGTTCCGATGGCCGAGAACATGCCGTCCGCGACCGCGCAGCGTCCCGGCGACGTGCTGACCCAGTACGGCGGAATCACCATCGAGGTCGTCAACACCGACGCCGAGGGCCGTTTGATTCTTGCCGACGCGATGGTTCGCGCGGGTGAGGACAACCCCGACTACATGATCGACACCGCCACCCTGACCGGTGCGCAGATGGTCGCGCTCGGCAACCGCACCCCCGGAGTCATGGGCACCGACGAGTTCCGTGACCGCGTCGCCTCCATCTCGCAGAGCGTCGGCGAGAACGGCTGGGCCATGCCGCTGCCCGAAGAACTGCGCGGAGATCTCGACTCCAAGGTTGCCGACATGGCCAATGTCACCCCGCACCGCTGGGGCGGCATGCTGGCCGCAGCTCACTACCTCAAGGAATTCGTTCCCGAGGGTGTCCAGTGGGCGCACATCGACGTCGCGGGTCCGGCGTACAACACGTCAGGGCCGTGGGGTTACACCGGCAAGGGCGGTACCGGCGTTCCCGTTCGCACGATGATCTCTGTCCTGGAGGACATTGCGGTCAACGGCTGACCACTTGCTGTGCGCCTTTATCAACCCCCCGCGGTTAATAAAGGCGCACAGCAGTTCAGGCACCGTCGCGCAATTCCTGCTCGCGGGCACGCTTGCGTTCGATGCGCTTACGCTCGTCGTGGTCGCGCATACGCTGCGGATATCCCGTTTTGCGGACGTCGTAGACAGGGATCTTCAAGTCCTGTCCCAATTTGCGGGCACCGCGTTCGCCGCCGACACGACGACGAGTCCACTCCCCGTCCTTTGCGACGAGGACGACGGTCACCTCGGTCACCGTCGTCTGAGGTTCCACGTACGCCTCGACGCCCTCGTGTGAGTGCGCCCAGTTCGCCAGATGATCCGCATCACTTTGCGCTGCGGCCTGAGCCGCACTCGGCGGACGCTTGAAACGATCGAACAGTCCCACGGTCGTACCCTCCTCGGTACCGACGCCGCGGATGTACCCCGGCGATATGTCAAGTTTGCCAGGCGATGTCCGTTGTGCCTGCGCACGACATACCGTTTGGTCCGCTTACGACGTTACAACCGAACCCCCGACGCATACCTACTCGCCGGTAGCCGACACACCCGAAACGGACGGCATCCCCCTCATCGGACACGCCCGGCGTATCAATGGAAAGATGAACGACGGTGACGCCGCGCCCGCGCGTCGACATCGGCAAAATAGCTACAAGTAGCCGCACGTCGCGCGCCACTCGAGCACAATGCATTACGACCACAAGTCGACAAAATTCAACAAACCCGAACACAACTGTCGAGGAGTCAAAAGACATGGCCTTCTCCGTCCAGATGCCAGCCCTAGGTGAGAGCGTCACCGAGGGAACTGTCACACGGTGGCTCAAGCAGGAAGGAGACACGGTCGAAGTCGACGAACCCTTGCTCGAAGTCTCCACGGACAAGGTCGACACCGAGATTCCGTCTCCCGTCGCCGGCGTCCTGACCAAGATCGTCGCGCAGGAAGACGACACCGTGGAAATCGGTGGCGAGCTCGCCCAGATCGGTGAAGCCGGCGAAGCCGCAGCACCCGCGGAAGAGGCACCCGCCCCCGCCGCAGAGGAAGCTCCCGCCGAGGAAGCCCCGGCTGCCGAAGCTCCCACTGAAGAAGCTTCCGCTGCCGAGGCACCCGCTGCTTCCGGCAGTTCCGCTGAAGGTACCGCCGTGACGATGCCCGCCCTCGGCGAGTCCGTCACCGAAGGCACCGTCACCCGCTGGCTCAAGGCCGTCGGCGACGAAGTTGCCGTCGACGAGGCGCTGCTCGAAGTCTCGACCGACAAGGTCGACACCGAAATCCCGTCGCCCGTCGCCGGAATCCTGCTCGAGATCAATGCGCAGGAAGACGACACCGTCGAGATCGGTGGCCAGCTGGCCGTCGTCGGATCCGGCGCACCCGCCGCGGCTCCGGCACCCAAGGCCGCTCCGGCCGCACCCGCAGCGCCGCCCGCCCCAAAGGCTGAGGCCCCGAAGGCCGAAGCACCCAAGGCTGAGGCACCGAAGACTGAAGCACCCAAGGCTGCGGCCGCACCGAAGCCCGCTGCGGCTCCCGCACCGGCGGCTGCACCCGCGACTTCGGGTGACAGCAGCCCGTACGTCACCCCGCTCGTGCGCAAGCTCGCAACGGACAACGGCGTCGACCTCACCACCGTCACCGGCACCGGCGTCGGCGGCCGCATCCGCAAGCAGGATGTGCTCGCCGCAGCGGAGGCCAAGAAGGCACCCGCAGCCGCTGCTCCTGCTGCTGCAGCTCCCGCAGCCGCACCGGCTGCCTCCGCAGCTGCAGGCGTCCGACCGGAACTGGCACACCTGCGCGGAACCACGCAGAAGGCCAACCGTATTCGGCAGATCACGGCCACCAAGACACGCGAGTCGCTACAGAACACCGCTCAGCTCACGCAGACCTTCGAGGTCGACGTCACCAAGATCGTCGCCCTGCGGGCCCGTGCCAAGGCCGGCTTCATCGAGCGCGAAGGCGTCAACCTGACGTTCCTCCCGTTCTTCGCCAAGGCAGTCGTCGAGGCACTGAAGTCGCACCCGAACATCAACGCCAGCTACGACGAGGCCGCCAAGCAGATCACCTACTACGACGCTGAGCACCTCGGCATCGCAGTAGACACCGATCAGGGCTTGCTCTCCCCCGTCATCCACAACGCCGGCGATCTCGGCCTTGCCGGTTTGGCTCGCGCCATCGCCGACATTGCGAAGCGTGCACGCTCGGGTGGCCTGAAGCCGGACGAGCTCTCGGGTGGAACCTTCACCATCACCAACATCGGCAGCCAGGGCGCGCTGTTCGACACCCCGATCCTGGTACCGCCGCAGGCGGCCATGCTCGGAACCGGCGCGATCGTCAAGCGCCCGATGGTGGTCACCGACGAGAACGGCAACGAGTCCATCGGCGTTCGCTCGATGATCTACTTGCCGCTGACCTACGATCACCGTCTGGTCGACGGCGCCGACGCCGGCCGATTCCTCACCACTGTGAAGCAGCGGTTGGAAGAAGCCTCGTTCGAAGCTGATCTGGGCCTGTAAGCAACCGCTCGGCTGGCCGGGGCGTCATCTCCATCAGGAGGTGGCGCCCCGGCTTTTTCAGTACGGTCGGATATACACGGTCGGATATCGAAGCAGGCTGAATCGAAGGAGGCTTTCCGAATGCGAGTAGTCATCGCCGGCTCGTCCGGTTTGATCGGAACGGCCTTGGTGTCATCGTTGCGCTCCGACAACCACGACGTCGTACGTCTCGTGCGACGCTCGACCGCTGGACCCGACGAATCGCGTTGGGACCCGGACCAGGACCGTCTGGACCTCTCCGTCCTGAAAGGCGCTGACGCCGTCGTGAACCTTTGTGGTGTCGGCATCGGAGACAAACGGTGGTCGGGTTCCTACAAGCAAGCGATCCGTGACAGCCGCATAGTTGCCACCGATGTCTTGGCCGAAGCTGTCGCGAGCCAGAAGGTTCCCGTCCTCGCCAACGCCAGCGCCGTCGGCTATTACGGCGACACCGGCGACAAGATCGTGGACGAGGATTCGCCGGCAGGCACCGACTTTCTCGCCACGACGTGTCGAGACTGGGAACTTGCCACCGAGCCCGCGCGCAGGGCGGGTGCCCGCGTCGTCAATCTGCGCTCGGGCGTCGTGATTTCACCCCACGGCGGCATGCTCGGTCGGCTTCGGCGGATCTATTCGTTCGGCCTCGGTGGGCGACTGGGCAACGGTCGTCAGTACTTTCCGTGGATCTCACTCGAGGACGAGTGCGACGCAATAAAGTTCGCGCTCACAAATCCCGAACTCTCCGGTCCCGTCAACCTGACCGGTCCGACCCCTGTCACCAACGCCCAGTTCAACGACGCCATGTCTCGCGCAGTTCACCGCCCGGCGCCGTGGATCGTTCCCGGGTTCGCTCTCGAAGCCTTGATCGGAGAATTCGCTAAAAGCGGCATCCTCGGCGGCCAGCGCGCCATTCCCGCAGCGTTGGAGAAGGCGGGATTCTCCTTCCGCCACAACACGATCGGCGAAGCGCTGGCGGCCGCACTGGGTTAAGTCCGAAGTCGGGCGTAATCTCTACTTCCATGAGCAGCGCTGCCGTTTCCGCCCGGTTCTCGAAACTGCCGATCGCCGTCGAGCAACTCGGATCGATCGACTACAACGCCGCGTGGGACCGTCAGCGTGAGCTCGCGGCAACGCGGGCAGACGACATCGGGCCGGACACGCTACTGCTCCTCGAACATCCCCCGGTGTACACGGCTGGGCGACGCACGGAACCGGAAGATCGACCTGTCGACGGCACACCGGTCATCGATGTCGACCGCGGCGGGAAGATCACCTGGCACGGCCCCGGTCAACTGGTCGGGTACCCGATCGTAAAACTGGCCGAGCCCATCGACGTGGTGCGATATGTACGACGCATCGAAGAAGCACTGATCACGGTGTGCACGGACCTCGGCCTGAACTGCGGGCGCATCGACGGCCGCTCGGGCGTCTGGCTGCCCGCCGAGCTCGCCAACGGGGAGTGGAAGCCCGAACGCAAGGTGTCAGCCATCGGTGTTCGCGTTCAACGGGGTGTCGCGCTGCACGGTTTCGCCCTGAACTGCAATTCGGTGCTGACCGGATTCGACAACATCATTCCCTGCGGCATCCGTGACGCCGGGGTGACGACGCTGTCACACGAACTCGGTCGCGACGTCACAGTGGACGAGGTCACTCCCGCCGTCACCATGGCCGTGATCGCTGCCCTCGACGGAACCATGCCCGTCACCGAACGCAACGTCGAGCGCGTCACCGTCGAAAGCGCCTCGCCTACTCCGACTTTTACTACCGTTCAGTACAGCTGACGGGCTCGCCCGAACCCCGTTGCAGTAATCACCGGGCGTAGGATCGTCCCCGTGACTATCGCCCCAGAAGGACGTAAGCTGCTCCGCCTCGAAATCCGAAACGCGGAGACGCCCATCGAACGCAAACCCAACTGGATCAAGACCCGCGCAAAGATGGGCCCCGAGTACACGGAGCTCAAGGGCCTGGTCAAGCGTGAAGGTTTGCACACCGTCTGCGAGGAAGCGGGCTGCCCCAACATCTACGAATGCTGGGAAGACCGCGAAGCCACCTTCCTGATCGGCGGCGAGCAGTGCACACGCCGCTGCGACTTCTGCCAGATCGACACCGGCAAGCCCGAAGCCCTCGACCGCGACGAGCCCCGTCGCGTCGCCGAAAGCGTTCAAGCCATGGGACTTCGGTACTCCACGATCACCGGCGTCGCCCGCGACGACCTCCCCGACGGCGGCGCCTGGCTCTACGCCGAGACCGTTCGCAAGATCCACGAACTCAACCCGGGCACCGGCGTCGAGAATCTGGTTCCCGACTTCAATGGCAAGCCGGAACTGCTCGACGAGGTCTTCGCCTCACGCCCCGAGGTGCTCGCACACAACCTCGAGACCGTTCCCCGCATCTTCAAGCGGATCCGTCCGGCATTCCGGTACCAGCGCAGCCTCGACGTCATCACCGCAGCACGCGACTACGGACTGGTCACCAAGTCCAACTTGATCCTCGGTATGGGCGAAACCCCTGAAGAGGTCACCGAGGCGATGGCAGATCTCCACGCCGCCGGTTGTGACATCCTCACCATCACCCAGTACCTGCGCCCCTCGCCCCGGCACCACCCCGTCGAGCGGTGGGTCAAGCCCGAGGAGTTCGTCGCACACTCGAAGGCTGCAGAAGAGATGGGCTTCGCCGGCGTCATGGCCGGTCCGTTGGTTCGCTCGTCGTACCGCGCCGGCCGCCTGTATGCGCAGGCCATGGCACATCACGGCCGTGAACTTCCCGAGGCGCAGCGTCATCTCACCGAGGGCGGAGACGCTTCCCAGGAAGCCAGCTCACTCATGGCGCGCCTGAATCGCTGATCCACATTTTGCTGTGCGCCTTTATTAACCGCGGGCGGTTAGTAAAGGCGCACAGCAATGGACGTATCCTGGGTACATGGCGAACGGCAGCAAATCCGGTAAGGGCAAACCCACCAAAGAGGCAAAGGCTGCAGCGAAGGCTGCCCGCAAGCAGGCTTCCAAGGAACGCAGAACTCAGCTCTGGCAGGCGTTCCAGATGCAGCGCAAGGACGACAAGCTCCTTCTGCCGCTGATGATCGGCACCCTGGTGGGTGCGGCTCTGGTCTTCTTCCTGGTCGGTCTCATCTGGGGCCTTCAGTGGTTCTTGCTTCCGATCGGCATCGTTCTCGGCCTCCTCGGCGCCTTCATCATCTTCGGTCGCCGCGTCCAGAAATCGGTGTACAAGAAGGCTGAGGGCCAGGCCGGCGCCGCCGCGTGGGCACTCGACAACATGCAGGGCGCGTGGCGCGTCACGAACGCCGTCGCCGGCACCACCCAGCTCGACGCCGTTCACCGCGTTGTCGGACGGCCGGGTGTCATCCTCGTCGCAGAAGGTTCGCCGCAACGCGTCAAGGGCCTCCTCGCTCAGGAGAAGAAGAAGACTGCGCGCCTCATCGGCGACACCCCGATCTACGACATCATCATCGGAAACGACGAGGGTCAGGTTCCGCTCTCGCAGCTCCAGCGCTACCTGAACAAGCTACCGCGCAACATCGACACCAAGCGCATGGACAACATCGAAGGCCGACTCGCTGCGCTCAGCGCACGCGGCGGCGGAGCAGCGCTTCCCAAGGGACCGATGCCCGGAGGCGCGAAGATGAAGGGAATGCAGCGGACCATTCGTCGTCGCTGACACTCCCCCACAGCAAAACGAAAGACCCGGGCCCATACGGACCCGGGTCTTTCTTCGTTCGAGAAGTTCGTGTTAGCGCGACTTCACGAGCAAAGTGCCGGTCGCGCGGTCCTGCATACCGCGACCGTCGATGTCGGTGATCGTCGCGGGAATCACGAACACGAGAAGTGCCTGACGCCCGAGCGCGCGCACGAAGCCCACTCGAATCGGGCCTTCGATTCGCGCGACCTGAAGTCCGAGAACGAATTGCCCCGGTGTGAAGTTGAACAGCGCCACGGTGACGACGCCGACAGCGAACCACACCATCAGCGTGATCGTGGAGGTCATACCGTCGAAGAAGTCACCGGTGATGAGCGAGGCCACTCCCACGGCCATTACCCAATCCACCAACAGTGCGGCGATACGACGACCCGAACCGACCAGCGATCCGGGGCCCTCCTGGGGGAAGCCGAGAAACTCGCCGCGATAAGACTGCTCACGACCGTCCGCATTCTTCGGCAAAGCTGCTTCAGGCCCAGAGAGCCAAGTTCCGGTGATTCGTGCCATGCTGTCCAGGATAGGCGTCGCAGCACCGTAGTCCAGATTTGCCGCGCTTTAACTGTGTGGCCGGTCACATGGACTTCGGAAATCCCCAGGATGCTGCGACGCGTAACACTGCCGAAACAAAGGGTTGACGAGCGGGCAACACCAGCTCCCTACCGTCTGCCTCGACGGATTCAACCGACATCACTTGGCTGAAGCGACTTAAGGAGCACAAGCGTGGCGTTCACCACGGCCGAAGAGGTCATCAAGTACATCGCGGACGAGAACATCGAGTACGTCGACATTCGGTTCAGCGACCTGCCCGGCGTCCAGCAGCACTTCTCGATCCCGGCGTCTGCTTTCAACCAGGATGTGTTCGAGGACGGCCTCGCGTTCGACGGATCTTCGGTCCGCGGATTCCAGTCGATCCACGAGTCCGACATGATGTTGCTTCCCGACGTCACCACGGCGCAGATCGATCCCTTCCGCAAGGCGAAGACCCTCAACATCAACTTCTTCGTGCACGACCCGTTCACCCGTGAGTCCTACAGCCGCGACCCGCGCAACGTTGCCCGCAAGGCCGAGGAGTACTTGGTCAGCACCGGCATCGCGGACACCGCATTCTTCGGCGCCGAGGCCGAGTTCTACATCTTCGACTCGGTTCGCTACGACTCCGGCATGAACTCCGCTTTCTACGAACTGGATTCTATCTCCGGTTCCTGGAACACCGGCGCAGAGACCAACGCCGACGGTTCCCCGAACCTCGGCTACAAGGTTCGTGCCAAGGGCGGCTATTTCCCGGTTGCTCCGTACGACCACTACGTGGACCTGCGCGACGAGATCTCCACCAACCTGACCAACGCGGGCTTCGAGCTCGAGCGCGGCCACCATGAGGTCGGCACCGGCGGACAGCAGGAGATCAACTACAAGTTCAACACGCTGCTCGCAGCGGCCGACGACCTGCAGCTGTTCAAGTACATCGTCAAGAACACCTGCTGGCAGCACGGCAAGTCCGCCACCTTCATGCCGAAGCCGCTCTTCGGTGACAACGGCTCGGGCATGCACGTACACCAGTCCCTGTGGAAGGACGGCAAGCCCCTCTTCCACGACGAGTCCGGCTACGCAGGCCTCTCGGACATGGCTCGCCACTACATCGGCGGCATCCTGCACCACGCTCCGTCGCTGTTGGCCTTCACCAACCCGACGATCAACTCGTACCACCGTCTGGTGCCGGGCTACGAAGCTCCCATCAACCTCGTGTACAGCCAGCGCAACCGCTCGGCAGCTGTCCGTATCCCGATCACGGGCAACAACCCGAAGGCAAAGCGTCTCGAGTTCCGCGCACCCGACTCCTCGGGTAACCCGTACCTCAACTTCGCTGCACAGATGATGGCCGGCCTGGACGGCATCAAGAACAAGATCGAGCCGATGGCTCCGGTCGACAAGGACCTCTACGAGCTTCCCCCGGAGGAGGCTCGCAACATCCCGCAGGCTCCGACCAGCCTCGAGACGGTCATCAACCGCCTCGAAGCCGATCACGAGTACCTGACCGAGGGTGGCGTCTTCACCACCGACCTGATCGAGACCTGGATCTCGCTCAAGCGTGAGCAGGAAATCGCTCCGGTCAACCTGCGTCCGCACCCGTACGAGTTCGAGCTCTACTACGACGTGTGATCCGCATCGGTCGCTGACCTGGACTGGAACCGGCTGACCTAGCCTTCCGTCCGCACAGCGTCCGCAGCTTCTTTAGACGAGTCCACCCGCTTAGTGATCACAGCATCGATCGCAGAGCGGGTGGACTCGTCCGCGTCCGGCCACATGTGCCCGTAGGTGTCGAGCGTCGTCTTCGCGCTCGCATGCCGCAGCCGAGCCTGGACTGTCTTGATATCTGCGCCAGAGGCAATGAGTAGCGAGGCGAGATAGTGGCGCAAGTCGTGGAATGTGAACTCGTCGGGAAGGTCGACGTCCCCCGAGTCCTTCACCCCTCGCAACGCACGTTCGATCAACCACGGTCCCGCGGCCTTCCCCAATCCGTTCGTCACCATTTGCTCATGGGGCCACTGCTGCACCGACGCCGACAACATGAGCGCGAGAGACTGCGGCACTGGAATCGGCGCGTCACTCCCCTGCGTCTTCAACGGCTTGTCCGGCCACTGCCGCTTCGGGTGAACTACTCCCCTGGTGAAGTCGACATCGTCGACAAGCGTCGCGGCCGCTTCGGAGATCCGAAGGCCTGCGAACGCGCCAAGAAGGATCGCCACTCGATAGTGAGCCGGCATTGCGTCGTGCACTGCCCACAGTTGCTCGGTCGTGATCACGTAGACCTTGGCACGACCCATCGGCGGCGACGTCCGACGCGAGCATGGATTACGACCAAGCAGTCCGTCATGAACCGCATCGCCCATGATCTGCGCCAGACGTGAATGCAACGCGTAGATGTACGATTCCGCGAATCCATCCGCCTTCAGCTTCGACGTCCAGGTTTTGACCGCTGACGGTCGGACAGCAGACAGACGCACCTTGCCGAACTCCGCGGTTATCTGCGCAATGTGCGTGCGCGCTTGTCTGACCGTCGAGTCACGATGGACTGCGTATCCCAGGATCCACTGATCGCACCATTGCTGAACAGTGATCTGAGCATTGCGCGGCGCGACATGAGTTCCCGTGCCAAGTGCCGTCGTAGCTATGTTCAGCCAGTTCTGAGCGTCGACTTTCCGGTCGAAGCCCTTTGCATGCTCGGTGCCGAGGTCGTCAACGTACCGAGCACGCCAGCGCTTGCCTTTGCCATCATTCGCCGACGGAACCTTCTGCTCGACATCACCGACCCTGATCGTCTTCCTCCAGCGGTCCTCTACGCCGGACCGACGGTTCCGCTTCGTCGTCACGAGCACCTGCCCGAGGTTCGAACGTCGGACTTCCGACAAGCCGCATCGATACTTGGCATCCAATCCGGGCGACCGATCTCATACGGACTCATTTCACGGCTGTCGACAGCCAAGCCGCCTGTACCACTGACCCGACGGGGGCACTCGATCGTGAACGACCAGTTTGAGCGTGACATTGGAACATCCTAATTAGGCGCCGCGGTCGGGCTTCGCTGTCCAACGTTCGGGGTCGCCTATGGATGCACCAATCAGTCCGTCTCACCTAGAAGCTATGGGACGTTCGTATGGACAATTGAGAGGAACGCTGACCTCGTCCTGCTGGATTACCAGATCGGTTCAGCCAATCTGAATGCCTAACGGCAATTCACGGTCACTTGTCAACAACACCAATTGTGAACTTGTGGACAAGCTCGAACCTCCGCGAACTCCGAACTGGACATTTAGCATCCATGAGCGCCCGCCCATAGTTGGACAGCCCAAGCCACCACCAGGCTGGCATCCCGATCAGTAATCACAGTCAGAGTGCCTGAGGGTGGTGGAAATACGCCGGGCGGAGGTCGTCGAGGTCGTCCGGAACCGCCACCACCGCACGGGACACTATCGACATCGTCCGATCCCGTGGCCTTACAAAGTCCTTCGTGTCCGTCTCTGTTGGCGTGAAACCGAGCCATGGCTCTTCCCTTTGAGGTTGGCAGAACCGTCAGCCCTAATTGCTCCGGTGACCGCCAGTAGAGTCACAAGGATGACTCCTGACGACCTGATCGCAGCGCGGACGACACCGCGCGTCCTTGTACCCGAGGTGTCGCGTGACTCCTAGCATCAACGGTCGCTACGTGTACGACGATGATGACCTGACTCCTGGTAAGAAAAAGGAGGGCGGGCTTCATCAGAACCTCTTCGACAGGGACGGCAAACTCAAAGGCAATGCCAGATTCATCCCGGACGCAGAGCAGGATGACAAGCCAGATCCGGCGAAGAGGAAGAGCAGAAGAAAAAGTCAGACCCAACAAGGAGCAGGGGAAAAGTCAGACCCGACAGTGATCTACGAGACGGTTTATGAGCACGAGACTGTCTACGTGAGCGAGACGATCTATGTGAGTGAAGAGGAATACGAGCGACGACAAGCCCATGAGCGGGAAGAAAATGAGCGACAAGCCAGTGAGCGGCAAGAGAATGCCGAGCAGATTGCCAATGTCGTACGACTTTTAATCGCAGTGGCAACTCCCCACGCCAAGCGGTTGTGGCACGAGAAGGCCCGACCCGTCATTGAGGCACAACGCGCAAAGAGGGCAGCACACAAGGCTCGTAGGGCAGCAACCAAGCAGCCCGTCGTGGTTGAAGTAACGGTCGTGGACGATGGCCCGGAGTTGGCTGTGGCCGAAGAGGTGTACCGCACAGACATGAGTAACGCGGAAGCTCAGGCACGTTACCTTGCTGCGCTCGCGGCCCGGGCATTCAGTGATGAGCAGATGAAGTTCGTCTCCAACGCCAACATCGTTGACGGGGAAGGCCTCGCTGAGGTGCAGCGCACGCTCGTGGAGCTTCCGCCACAACAGGTCATAGGGATCATCGAGGCTGTGGAAGCAAACCCGTCCATGCTGAGCGGCGACCTGTTGGCCGAGCTAGGGAAGCTTCTGGGGCTGGACCGAGCTGAGCCCGAGGCCGTTCCCATTGAGGTTCGAAAAGATTAGAGCAGCGATAGTTGCTGCCGCCACGCTTGCATTCACCACATACGACTGGAAGTTTCTACTCGCGCAACGACTTTGGCGGGTCCCGAGCTGCGCGAGGTTCTTCCAGAACGACTTGGGCAGAGGGCGAACAACCCCAGGCGCTCACTTACACAGTTCCTATCCAAAGTCTCGTCAGTACGGTGACGGAGATGTCGCACGCTGCTCAATAAACCTCACCGACAAGCCTCAAATAATCCTCAAGGCGACCCCGTATCGAACAGACGGCACGTGGAGAGTGAACCTCGGCTTCGACAAGTTCGGCCACGCGAAATCCCGGTTGTTAACAAGTCGACTTGCGAACAGCCGGGATTTCTCATGCGCTGACTCACCCGGATCAGGCCGCAATCACCGTGTCTTCGCATCGCATCGACCGGTATGACCTCTTGTTGAATTGTTAACTCTCCAGCATGTTCACAAGCCAGCGTCGTCACTACATGGCAAGTTCAGAATTCGATAGTCTTAGCTAGAGAAGCCGCAGGTAGAAGCTGGTTTTCCATCAAATTAGTGGAGTCAGATGACCAAGACTATTGCGTTCGCCAATCAGAAAGGCGGAGTCGGGAAGACAACCACAACCGTGAACATCGCACGCGCCGCGATCACCGATCACGGACTCAAGGTTCTCGTGGTCGATGCTGACCCGCAGGGCAATGCAACCAAAGTCCTGGCACCAAAACATCAAGGCACTCAGACCTGTTCACTCGCCACGGTCCTGGACAAGTCGAATAGCTCACCGATATCCGACGCAATACGGGCCTCCGAGTGGGCAAACCTTGACGTCGTCCCGGCCGGCGGTGATGACCTTGCTGATGTGGCTCAGAGCCTGGTTACCATGAAGGCCGGCAGAGAGAGCCGACTGAAGAAGGCAATCGCGGAGATCTCCGATCGTTACGATCTCATTCTGATCGATTGCCCTCCGAGTCTGGACCAGTTGCCTGTCAACGCGTTCACTGCAGCAGACGCCGTAGTGGTAGTCGCAGAACTCGGCCAGTTCGCCCTCGATGGTTTGGATCGCCTCCTCGACACTGTCGAGATAATCCAGCAGTATACGAATTCCGAGCTCACTATTGCGGCCGCCATCGTGAACGGGATCCAGAAGACAAAGCGGATGGATCACTGGATGAGCGAACTGCAGGGTGCACTGATCAACCTTCCGGCACCCGTGTCTCTTCTCTCCCCACCTGTTCAACGAGCAAGCTTCATCGCTGAGGCTCAAGAGTCCGGCCGAGGTCTGGATACATGGGGCACGGTCAAAGCGAGAGTTCTTCACCAGACATACGCCGACTATCTGACCTCGATCCTGCATTCAATCGATAACGGGGACAATCGAAATGCCGCCAAAATATGAACCGCAAGCAAGTACATTGAGCTCTCGCCGACGGAGCGCGCATCCGGCAATTCCCGCGGAGAACCGCGACGCGATTGCCCTCAACTCCGCCGATTCCGCTCTCAGCCTGACCGACGACCCCGATGCCCAAACTGTCCAGGTATCGGCCCGAGTGACGAAAGCCCGTCGTTCAGCCTTCAAGGCGAAGCTCGCTCAACTGGGGACGACGATGGACGCCGAGTTCAACAGGTGCATCGATGAAGTGCTGGCAAAGTAACAAGCTAGCAAGACCACATACCCACATATCCAGTTGTTAAATTTCCAGCAATGGGAGTCGGTTCCGCGGGACTCGGTACGACAGCCGTCCTAACGGTCGGGTCCTTATCCTTGTCGGCTGCTCTTGGCCGTCGGGCGCTCGACTGAGCGCCGTCCATGGATGGGAATCGACATGTACCGTTGGGGACAAATCCATGTACTCACACAGCGCTTCGCGAGGGGGAAAGAATGGCGGACTCTCGAAAGGCGATACTGGCAGGCGGATGTTTCTGGGGTATGGAGGATCTGATTCGCCAGCAGCCGGGAGTGCTTTCGACGCGAGTTGGCTATACCGGAGGGCGAAATGATCGGCCGACGTATCGCAATCATCCGGGTCACGCGGAGGCCGTCGAGATCGTCTATGACCCTGTGCAAACGGACTACCGGGCGCTGTTGGAGTTCTTCTTCCAGATTCACGATCCGACGGCACTGAACTACCAGGGCCGCGATTTCGGATCCAGTTACAGGTCGGCGATCTTCTATCTCGACGACGATCAGAAGAGGGTCGCGCTGGGCACCATCGTCGAAGTCGAGGACTCACGTCTGTGGCCCGGGAAAGTAGTCACAGAGTTGACCCCTGCAGGTACCTTCTGGGAGGCGGAGGCCGAGCATCAGGACTATCTGCAGCATTACCCGGATGGTTATACCTGTCACTTCCCACGGTCTAACTGGAAGTTGCCGAAAAGTCGAACCACTGCCTGAAAATCATCAATTGATGGACGCGCCGGATTCGATAGGAACACCCGATCGATCCAGACTCGATGGGTGCTGCCGTCAGATCGAGAACGACTCAGCGCTGATGCTTTCTCCGAGCGTGTAGTCGTCTTCTGATAAATGCAGTCGTCTTCTGAAACTGATGCACGGTAGGCGATCAGCGCAGAGACGCACAGTAAAGTCAGCGGTATCTGGCCCTCGTCGTGCAGTCAACAATCTTCTGTCTTCTGTGGGGCTGGTGAGAAAGTTACTCGCTGTGGTGATCACCTCGGCACAAGACAGAGAGGGCAACACAATCTCAAGGAATTGGGCAGTCACGGTAGTCATGGTCGGACTACTTGGAACCGCGGCGTGCGCGACACCGGAAGCCACGCTCTCAGACGACCCGGGCATCACTCGAGCGGACCTGCTGCCCGAGGTATCGGAGCTGCCCGCGGGCAGCCAGGTCGAGCGACTCGATCGCGAAGACCAGATGATCCTGAACCTCAATATCCACGCACCCAGCGACGGGATCGGACTGGACATGAACCCGGTGTTCGATCCGGCCCAATGCGAGAAGGAGAGCCTGTACGCCGACGAAGCCCGCGCCGGCTTGATCGAGAACGGTTCCGCCAGCGGCACACTCCTCGCAAGTGGCGGCACGTACGTGACGTTGGTCAGTGAAACAGAGACAGATGTGCCCCGGGTGATCGAGGCGCACACCGGGCAGTGTTCGTCCTACAGCGTGACCTCAACCAGCTTCGGCAGCACGTCCCAGCGCACGATTCAGACGGAGCGGCTCGATCTTCCCCCGACTCTCATCAGCGAAGACGCCGGAATCCTGCATGAGGTCAGCCATCCAGACAACCCGGACTGGTCCGACACCGAGGTCCTTCTCGGGTACGCGACAGTCAACAAGTACACAGTGGTGGTCCTCGGATACCAAGGCAGGCAATCCCAGCCCGAGTTCGATGACGTATTCACCCGGGTTGTCGAGAAAGTCCGGAGGCTTGGCTGAGTGAAGAGCCGACCGAGACACGCGCCTGTGCCGTGCCAGGCCAGTCCTGTGCCGCTGTGGTCCTGGGGTGGAGATCGGATTGCGATAGAGCACAGTGGTCTTCTGAAAAGTGCAGTTGTCTGATGAAGCTGACATCTTTGGTCTCTAACCTCGCCGCGAACGCTGACCCTTTCGATTGGCGAACCGCACGAACAATGCCGTGCCCGCGGCCACGATCCACGCAGACACTATGATGATTCCCGCGATGAAGCTGTACCGCTGGAACCATGGCTGCCCTACCGCGGTGTGAGCATAATCCCAGCTCAGGCCATCCACGCTGCTCGCGAATACGCCCAGCAATCCGATTACCAGGACTACACCAGCGAATATCGCGACTTTCAATTTGAAGCGTTGGTCGCTATCGAGTCGAATGCCGTGAACCGCCATCGTGCAGCCTCCCGAATCGAGCCGGACCGTGCAAATTTCTTGCCTGATACCACCCTATGCCCCCTGCCAGGCACTCAAGGTTGTTCTGGACTGGATGAATCGCACCCGGGCAGGAATGGCGTATCCCGATTCCCAACACGCTTTCCCCGGTTGTCAACCGTCGCCCCGTCAGAGAACGCCAACGGACACGAGCCATGCGACGGCCACACGGATCATGGTGGCAAATGGTTCACCGACGAACAGCTCCAGATCCAACATCAACATCACCTCTGGGTATCTATCGGCAGTACCCACCGAGCCAGCATGGAGCGTTGTCTAGAACCTCTTGCCGGATGTAGTCCGGAATAAGCCAGGCCGGCATGAGCCACCAGATCGGAGGATAGTCCATCATGGCCCTCTCGCGATTTGTCAGACAGAGTTGCTAAGTCTGTTCATTTATAGATTGCCCGGCCGTACATTCCTCGTCGGATTTGTAGCCAGATTTTTCGCGGCGGGAGGCGAGCTCGTCCTTAACCAGCGCCAACCGAACTTCGTCGCATCGGTTCAGTTCTTTCTGATTATCAAGCTTGGCCGCCTCGTCGACCAGTTCGGAATCCGTCATGCCTCGCCTGACGTCCTGCACCGTGAACCTCCCTAACAGTCTCGGTGCGGGTACCCGATCCGCTCGGCAATTAGACGGATGAGGAGACCGTGAACGGTCGATTGCTGGACGTACCTCTGGAGGAAACGCTGAAGGAATCGAGTGAAGCTGAAGCCCCCTCTAGTTGGAGGGTCATATCGAACGGGTGATGCGCATCTAGTCGCCGGTCTCTGACAGGCGGCGTTCTCGAGCAATCAAGAAGACCGGGAACATTACGCTTATCGCGATCGCAAACGTCAGTACGACGTACACCCACACGTGTTTGATGCCGAGTCTGCGGGCTTCGACGATCATGAAAACGACGGTCGCGAGAGTGAGCAGTACCAGGTCGTTCATGAAGGAGCTGCTTGCATAGTTCGCATAGCCAGCCGGTAGATATCCCCAGAAGGAGCCGCCATCGACGAGGTACGCGATGTTGTTCCACCATGTCCCGATGAGCGCGGCGACTGCAATCACACCGTAGGCGATACAAAGATTCCTGCGAGCAGGCGTCATGCGGGGAGGGTAACCCTCATGCCGTTTCTGAACCATCAAAAGCTGAGCCGCTACGGCTACTCAAAGCGATGTTGCGTCAACGAGCGTCAGGGTGCTCGAGGTGCGTGTGCGTGGCCGTAGCCTCAACCGACCTCACGTCTACTCATCTTCGGCGCTCTGCTCGATTTCGTCGCACCATTGCTGGTACGCAGGACTGACCAGATACACCCTGACCGATGAGACGCCGATCTGGGCCGTAACCACCAGGCCCGGAAGGTCCCAGCGCAGGCCGCGGGTCGGTTCGATCCACCAATCCGTGGGCCGCTGCCCGAGCAGTTCGAACATCCGGTCCACGAGTGCATTGAAAACTTCATCCAGCTCAGGCTCCAAGTCGCTCTGACCGAGAACCACATCACTGGCACGGAAGGAGATCTCATCGATCGATCGCGACAATTCGGTTGTCGATATGTCCGCTACGCCCACCCTCACATCGGGGCGATTGACCTCGAAATTGGTCACGGCTGCTGGCACCTGCTCATCGAGGCCGCTGAACTGCCAACCGACCTGACCGCAGAACGGCGGCAGGTCATTGACGGTCCACGTCCAGTCGAACTCAGCGGCCGCGCGCACCGCCTGGGCAGCACGTTCGATATCTGCTCGCATCTTTACAGCTCTCTCGTAGTCAGAGTTGGTGGTCGGCGGTCGGAGATATGAGTTCTCTGGGGAGAATTCGAACAGGATTGGAGGCTCTTCCGGATCCGGAGTGTATGAGGCCGGGGCCGCGCGGTGACTAGTACTGTTTCCGCACCGGATGCGATCTCGCCGACCTCGATCGCTAGTCCTCGTCCTCCGGTTCGGGCTCATCCACCCATGCCTGATACTTCGGACTCGTCAGTTGCAGGTGGATCGCGCGGGGGCTCATACTGAGTTCGACGACCACTTTAGGCAGGTCCCACCGGATAGTTGCCTCAGGTCCGGGCTCGGAGTACGTGGGTATCGGAAGGACGGAAGTCAGTGCCGCAGTGAGATTCGCGAACCCTTCGTCCAGCAGCGGACGCACCACTGTCATGGGCGTAGCAGCAGTAGCAGCATCAGCCAGATCCGTGACGTAGATCGAGATCCAATTCATTCTGTGTTGCCGCCCGAACATGTGCGCCTCCGGCCGGCTGATATGCAGGTTCGTCCGTATCGACGCGCCAGCATGCCGGAGTTCGACGAGCTCCCATCCAGCTTGTGCGCAGAAGGGTTCCAGGTCGTCGACGGCCCAGGTCCAGTCGAATTCTGCGGCGAGGCGGGCGATCCGGGTGGCGCCTTCGATGTCGACGTGCATGTGTGGATGCTACGTCCTTCTTGATCGTTGTTGACGAAGGCCCAATGCCGCACAGTGGCGCCAAAACGATGGTTACTGATACATCGATCAGAAGCTGTATATCGTGACTATCTATGAGACAAAGCCCTGGACAGATCGCGGTAGCAGCAGTGGCAGCTGCGGGGACGCTGATCCTGACGGGCTGCGTGACCAACACCGACGTGCCGACAACCTTCACCGCCACAGTGACAGTCACCGGCGATGCGGATCAAACATCGATGGAATCCGGCGAATGCACCATCGCAGGGATTCGTGTCGCTCCCAACGACCAACTAAACATTTTCGGCGACAGCGGCGCCGGATCCACCAGGTCGACACTCGAAACCGAGACCATCGACCAGAATCCAAATGGCAGCGGTACCTGCACGTACACTTCGCACTTCGCTGCTATTCCTGCGAACCAGAGAAGTTACGACCTTTACTTGCACGAAGGCTTCGCCCGGCAGTCCTTCACTTCTGACGACCTCAGGAGCGGTGCTACCTATGTCCTTCACAGCTCTACTCCCGACAGCGACACAGGCAACTGACGCACAGGACGTTGGGGAACTCGCTCAAAGCTGTCGATGCAGGCAGCCGGGATCGTCGGCGATCGTTTTACAACGGGACCGAGTTGACTGCGGTTTGCGAGTATCGCGACCGGGTGCGCCAACCCTAAGGTGAACCCGACCCGCTAGAAATACGTCAGTCCCGCGTCGGCCAACACAAGTTCGATACGGCGATGGTCAAACGCTGAATGATTGGCGCCGTGTCAAGTGTCAGCGAACCTCCACCTTACCCTCCCCTCACTGCGCGGTACCGAGATCATTCCGGTTGCACCCCATGCCTTCTCAAAATCTCCGCGAACGGATCCCCAGGCTTGGCCTTCCGCTTGGCCTTCGCCGGCCCGAGACGATCGAGGTAGATGACGATTGCATCGGAGACGCCACGGTCTGTCGTGTCTGCCGGGCCGACCAAGGAATAGGCATCTGCGATCGCGGCGCTGGTTCCACCCCAATCTCGAACCGTCTGAGCACAATCGAACTCGATCCTATCCAAACCCTGATCTCCCGCGGCGACCATCTTGGCGAGGAGGAACCGGACCACTCTGGCCGTCATGGCGCGATCAACATCCAAGGGCCGCAGTCGCTTCAGTGACTTGTAGATTGCGAGGAAGTCATCGTTGCCGCTCTCCTCGACGACCTCGAGAACCGCTTCACTCAGTTCACCACTCAATCTGTTTCGAATCGTACGTGTCCGACCGTGGATCGTTCGCTTGTCTTCGTCAGTCAGGTACATGTTGGACTCCTCGCTACTCGGATCGTCGGCGTGTACGGGAAACGGCTTTCTCGCGCGCGCGGGGGACGAAGTCAAGCTATACGGCACTCCGGACCGATTTCTCTGAAAGCTATTGCAGTGCTTGATATATAGACGATTGATCGATGATCGATAGTCTTTTGCGCCCCTAGATCGCGTTGACGGGTCGACTTAGAATCGACGACGTCTCGTCTAGAAGACTTCGAGATCAGGCGTCAGAACGCCATTCAGAGAGTCCGCTGTCGCCAGCCCGATCACTTCGCCAGATTCCGATACAACGTACTGCGCGCCACGTTGAGAACCTCAGCTATCTCTCCCATAGGAACTCCCTCCCCTCGCATCTTGATCGCCAGACGTCGCTTCGCCACAGATAGTGCGGCTGGCCGTCCACCGATGCGTCCGCGATCACGAGCCGCAGCCAACCCAGCCATGGTTCTTTCCTTGATGAGACTGCGTTCGAATTCAGCGAGAGCCCCGAAGATGTGAAAGATCAACGTGCCACCCGACGTTGAAGTGTCGATCGACTCATTCAGTGACTTGAACGAGACTCCACGACTTTTCAGTTGATCGACGGTGTCGATCAGATGTGGGAGCGAACGACCGAGCCGATCGAGCCGCCAAACCACCAGGGTGTCTCCTTCCCTAAGCGTATCCAAGAGCTTGGCAAATTCTGGCCTGTCAGATCTCGCCCCTGAAGCCCTGTCGGTCCAGACCCTGAAACAGCCGGCGGCGCTGAGAGCGTCCTCCTGCAGATCGGCGTTCTGTTCCGAGGTTGACACCCGGGCATACCCCAACAAGGCGCTCACGCGATACCTCTGTCCCAGAACTCAACCGATGCACTACGTTTCGAGACGGTGCGAATGAGACGGGTTTTTGAGACTCCGAACTCGCTAGTGAGCGAGCTACCTCGACCATCTGTAGATCGAGTCTCTGAATCGTTCGTTTTCGAGATGCCCATCTTCAAGTTCCCTTCGCTTCATCACCACTGGTTCGTTCGCCTCGAGTTCCGCATCCGGGCCGACTCAAGCAATTCGGATGGACTCGTCGACTCTTCGATTCTAAAAGAGTCAGTTGGTGAATTGGTTGCAGCACAGATGGTTTAACCACCCATCGATGCGCAGACGCAATCAATCGGCATCAACTCTCTCAACACGCTATCGTTGACGTCGCGTACTCGTCCCGGATGGATGGTGTGCAGGCCCCGCCGAAGCAAGCTCGATTCAATTCACCTGGCGGGGCCACTCATCCATTTCTGCCTGACGCCATCCTCTTCCGATCATCGACGCAACGCCACAGCGCGCTTCCGTAGAGCTGTACCTCCTCCAACGTCCCTAATAGAATCGATTCTTAGAGAAGCGAATATCTCGACTAGGAGTTTCGTCGAGCATTTCTTGCCACCAGAGCACCAGTGACAGCCCTGCCCGGCAATCCACGTGATCTACCGCGACAATTCACCTCCCCAAAACGCAAAGGGACCATCGATGACGCAGAGTGATATCCAGCAATTTCGGAGTTTTCTGGCGCAAGCTCGAGAGTTGGCACAGTCCAGCCTGGCCGACCCGGAGTTCCACGCTGCAGTGAGAAACGCTTCAATGCGGAAGCTACCCAATGCATCCACCGCCGCAACATACGCATCTCGATGGGCCCACTTCAAGGCGTTCTGCCGCGAACGTCACCTAGCCGAACTGCCCGCCGCCGAGAAGACGCTTGTGGAATACATCTTCGCATGCAGCTCCGGCACGCTAAGCCCCATGCAGCGGAACGGTTTCCCCACGCCTGAAGCGGTCGCAACAACCGGGGGCCGCGTATCAGCAATCAAGTACTTCCACGGTCATCATTCAGTGCCCTACCTGAGTGGCAACGTCGCCAGCGCGGAGAACATCAGGTCAGTCCTGTCTGCACTGAAAGCCGTTATGAATGAGGAAGAGTCAGCAGGTGAGTCGCAGATGCCATGGCGAGAGTTCCGCCAGGCAGTCGGCGCCCTCTCTGCGGAATCGTCGCTGGAGAGGGCAATATTATTGGTGTCACACTTCGGCCGATTGAGTCCCCAGCAGGTCGTGTCGCTGAACTTCGAGGACGTCTCATTCGGAAAGGCGAACGAACCGATTCAGCTTTCGATTGGTGGAGCCGACATCAGAGAGCCTGAGCTTGTCGATCTGCCCATACTCTCTGATGTCCAAATGTCACCGACGTCAGCTCTTCGGAGTTGGATCCTCCACCGAGGACGATCCGACGGCCCGCTGTTTCCAGCTGACATTCGAACTATGGAGCGGAGCAAACCTTCCCGAGTGGACTTGATCCTCGCTGACGCACTGGACCGAGCAGGCCTGGACCCGTCGCAGTACACCGATCACACCCTTCAATGCGGTCGACTGGTGCGTAAAGCAGACGTACTGTGAGGTCGGCGCCGCCCGCGGACACTGATGACAAGGGACTGCACGATCCCGACCTCGCTCGCGGAAACCGAGCGCTCAGATCGGACGTCTCCTTCCCGAACGGAGGTCCTCACTCGGCGTCACGAATCCACTTCCATCTGAACACTTTCCAGTACAGCCAGGTGATCTCTGTTCATCCGATGTGAGACCCTACGGGCCACCCGCCCCTTCAGCAGCTTCGGATCGATTTCAGCTGGCTGAAGGCTGGTCCACTTTGCGTTCCGAACCCCAAGCTCATGATAAACGAGCACGATGGTGGGGCCGGTTTCCAGAAACATCATTGCCGACTTCTGGAGGGTTCTCTCGATCGATTTCTCAACGACTCCTCCAGCTATCGCTTGAAACCTGGACAGGTACCGCTGGCTGAAAACGATTGTGACATCACCACTGTACCCGGAGAGATGATCAGTTCTGAAACTCTCCAGATGCGTGTTCGCAGAGACGAATTCATTGTACGATCGCTGCAGTACAGAAGGCCGGTCACGCTTCGGAACATTGCGCCAATCCAACTGCCCCCGCCTGAGCAGCTTCTTGCGATATCTGCCTTCGTAACCACTGATGAGCATTTCCCGAATCGAATTCATACAGCCCCCATATCGACATCAAATTATAGTCTAATTCTACGATCAATATGCACATCAGTAAAGATAATCTATTTACATCGGGTTATATTTTACCCCATATCCTAGTAATATATTTCTAGAGAAAGATCTTTATCGAAGAAATAGAAATCTCATACTGCCGACTCCCCTTTTCAAAGGAGGCCAGAAAACTCATGATAACAAGAATTCCAGTTAACCCGCGATACCCCAAATTTCACCGACTTTCGCGTCGAGATGCCAACCAAATGAAATCGGGCTTCCGGATGCGATCTGGCCTCTATGAGGATCAGATCGCAGTCAACGCTTGGGGATTTCCACCAGTTCCCAAGCGATACCCGCGTCAGCGAAACGGGTTGATTCGCAACGCACCCAGCAATGTGAATGCAGACTTCGTCGGCCATCCCATCTATTGGTTCGATGAAGATTTGGCGGGTCGCATACAGTACGGCGAACAATATCAGGAGTCCGAAGGTGCATGGAGCATTCGGATGCACTATCTGATGCAGGTAACCGGCTACAAGAAGAAGACGTACAAAGCGGACGATCACTTCGATTTCCTCAAAGTTCGGCGGTTCGACGACTGGAACACATTGGAGCAGTATCACTGCCCGTCGCTTCCCGAAATCTGGTTGGACTCTTCGCCCCAATATCGACTGATCGGTCGGCAAGATCTGACCGACAAGGAACATGCGACCTGGACGTCTTTGACCGAAAGCGCGGTAGAGCGTTGCCAGGAGGTCGCGGACGGACTGGACGAGGATCTCGCCTATCGGTATCGAGACTCTTTGGCGGTGGTGGAGAACTCCCTGCGACCGTGTTTCGACTCAAATACCTACTGGAGCAATCACGTTCAACCTGCTCTCGATGACCTGTCGATGCAGTACGAACGACAGTTCGCAAACTTGCGGAAACCTATATGGGGGCACTTGTTGAGGCTGTCGTTGGCAGAGTTCCGCCAACTGGAGGATCTCATCCTCTTGTACCGCGACTTCGCTCGCCAGTACCGGCAACATCAAACTCGCTCATTCGGACCTGCGAGGCCGTCGATGCCCGAGCTCTCCACAAACCTGCACTCGGTGCTCGATTTTGAGGCGGGGGTATTCGATTGCTTTGACAACCGAGTTCGCGGTTCCATGGATCGCCTCGTCGCTACTGCGCGCGCAGTTCACGACCAGGAGTGGTCAGCTCTGAGATCTGCTCACGCCAGTCGCCACGGATCACTAATTTGCAATATCGCCCACACCGGCGAGGAAATCATCCTCCCAGCCGACATCCACGAGAAACTTCAACTCAAGGATGCATCGTGAAACGAATCATCAAAGCACTCAAACCCAATGCGCTCACGATTCCGGACCAACAGACCCTGTTCTGGTTCGCGAGGTCGCTCTTGAACATACTCGTCTTCACCGCCATAGCGGGATCGATTCGGCTCGTTCCGACTCTGTTCAATTCCAGCGACCAGATTGAACTTCAACGATACGTCCTCATATTGGAAGCATCTATAAATGCCTTCTTCATCTTCACCGTTGTCGTCGTCTCAATTGTGGCTGGACTTGTTCAGGGACCATGGGCGGAAGTATCGGAGGTCCTTCGGCGAGCCAAGCGCGATCTCTCCTTCCAACTGGGTCTACTCCTCCTTTTCGCAATATTCATCAGTGGACTGGTTGGCAGACACCAACTCCTCAACAAATTGTCCGACGGCGGCGCCGCGTTCCTACTCTTGCTCATCCTGGTGAGCACATTCGCGGCTGTGAGCGGCGGATACCGCGCCTATATCATCAACGTCGCAATGAGCGCATCCGAGTACGAGTCGTACGGATCCAAGACTGGATTCGAGCGATGGCGGCTTCGTCTGTTTCGGTTCAGTTCGCGATTTCCCTTCACCGAGGCTGCAGTCCTCCGAAGGAGTGGTTCCATACCGGACGGAGTACTGAACCCACGCCGTCTGCGCATGAGTGCGAGTTTGGCGATTTCCGCGCTGGGCACGCCAATCCTGGCGATCGTGCTCGCGAACGCCGCCACAACGAGGCTAGGTGCCGATCAACTCTTTCCCCTCTTCTTGGCGATAGCCATCGGATGCATAAACATGCTGTTGGCCACGATGATTCGAATCTCCGATCTAATCAAGCCGTACGGCAAACAGGGGCAAATGCTCCCGTCTGCCGACCTGCTCATGAAGGCAGAAGATGCGCCAAAGGAAAAATAACACTCCAGATGACGACCTTGCAGTGCTGACAGCGATTGGTGAATCACACCCAATCGAGCGCTCTTCGACGACAAAGTTACTCGGCGTGTGAGTGATGCTCAGAACGGAGAACGTCCGCAAAGTCGTGACTGTACTTGGCCACTGGCAGAAGGCCCTTCGATAGATCGACGGATTTCCTGAGCCGTCCTGATTCCCTACCCCTAGGGCTATCTTCCAAACGAAAGCACGACGAAAGAGGACTCGAAACCATGACTACGACAACATTTGAGCCCAACTCAGACGGAGGAATCCAAGCTTCGGACGGCTTGAACTACACCCACTTCCACCTGATCTCGTCGATCGAGCGCGAGAGCATGATCTCTCACATGGTTTTGCAGACAGGTTTGGAGCCGAATCAGTTTGCCACCAATGTATTCGGATTTCCTGCGATACCAAAACCAATCATCCGAAAGAGCAGCCGGGGCATCATTCGACTTGCTCCCGGCGCCGCACGGGATGAGTTCCGTGAAACTCTTGGGCATCCCATCTTCTGGATAGAACCCCATCTTACCGAGGCGAGAGTCGTTGAGACTGAGGAGAACTGGTCCATTCGCATGTACTACTTGATCCTGTTGATGGGATACTGGAATCCCGAGAAGGGGTGGATCAACTTCCTCAGTTCCAAGGGGTTTGACTACAACCCTGTTGACGTCGAGGGCTACCACATGGGTTCACTGCCCAGGATTTCCATCGACCTACCAACTTCCGCCCCGGACCAGGATGCAGCTCAGTCGGCGGAGGCCGGTGACCGGTACCGGTTCCTCAATGAGTCAGACATCGTTGGCGGACTCGCCGCTGTTGAGGAGCACTACCGGTCGGCGATCGCTCGCTGCGAGAGCGCTCTGCTTGCAGACCTGAAGGCATTCCTGGATCGCCAAACCAGTTGCCTAGACATCGCTTACCAATGTTTGGGCGGAAGAGACGTGGCTTTACATCGCAGCGACCTCGACTTCGACGACAGCTCGGGGTCCTGGATTACTGTCATCGAACCTAGATTGTTCGAGATCGCGGCCCGATACCGGAACGAGCTGGCTCAACCGGCTCCCGATATGGCCTCGATACTTGAAGATGCGGAAGACCTGTACGGGAGAGTCCAGAGTGTGCTGGTCGCTTTTGGAAACATCGCGGCCACGCTTTCGGTTCCGGTCATTCAGAAGGGCGAGAGTGCGTCGACAATGCACTCCGAGACCATCTCTTACATGGGCTTGGCGATATCTCAGGCATCCAGCCGGGAGCACGGCTACAGGATCGTGCAGATGGTTCGGAAGTGCTTTTCCGGCCGTAGATTCGAGACGGCACTGGACGAGGTGAATGGCCACGTTCATGACCAGTATGAGATCGCCTGGAAACGAATGCGATTGGCCGTCGTCAATCACCAGCTCCACATCAAGGACAAGGAGCCGTTGACCACATATGCCTCTTTGGAATTCAAGATGATCCACGGACGCCTCTGGCTGAGCACTGAGGAAGCCAACCTGCTGGACGGTGAAATGCCCGCCGATACATCTCCCAAGACCGACGGAGTCTCCATCCACCTTGACGGCCTCGATGACGGTTACGACCGCAAGAACTGATTCACAAACGATTGAGGCCCTATTTCAATTGTCCCGCAGCGAATCCGTCGTGTTGCTGCCATCGGAAGCACTCGTGCTTCCACGCTCGCAGGTACGTCTGAACCACCATCATGGACAATCGGTTGAATTCTCGGTGCGAGAAACGAACCCGACTTCGGATCCTGACCGGAAATGCTCCAGCCAAACCGAGCCAACGCTCCGGGCGACTACCTCGGAGTGTCGTAAGTGATCACCTTCCAGTCCTGAGCACCCATCATCTGCAACTTCAAATAGATGGTCCACCCTTCCGGGTAGTCAACTCGGACACTGACCTCTTGAAACTGAGTCAGATCGGTCGCGATGATAAACGGTCGGCTTCCTGACCTCAGCCGAGTGGTATCGATCGACGACATCTTGGAGAACAGGGAAGGAATGGTGAACGGATGCAACGAGTCCAGCCATTCTTCCGAGCTCCGTCCCTCGATAGCTCCGAAGTTGTTGGCGAACTGGACGGCGACAGGCTTCCACTGCTCGACGACGACCGGATTCAGATTGAAGTCAATCGCTTCATCACCTTGGCACTGCCCATCCTGACATTCGGCGACCCGCTTCTGCCCTGGCGGCGTAGGACGTTCCTTGCCCTCCGGGACCCATCCTTCCGGGATGTGACCATCTGAATGTCGATCGCCCGTATCGTGCGTTGAGCTGGGAGTCCGCTCAGTCTGCACAGTTTCATCCCCGCTGAAGAAGATGTTGCGAATCCCTATCGCAAGAAGGATCATCACAACCGCCGCTGCGAAGATTAGTTTCGGCTTCCTGGACATCGTAGAACCTCTCTTATTCAACATCTTTCGATCGAGACCGCTATGCGACTTGTTGCCCGTTGGTCCATCCGCCGGCCTTCTTCAACAACTCAGATGGATCGACCTGTGTCCGTCCGTTGTTCATGTCGAGTTGTTCAAGATGAAGGTGAACCCCTTCCGACCATCCTGAGTTCCCCATCCGCCCGATCGGTTGGCCCGACTTGACCTGTTGGCCCTGCGAAACACTGACGTCGCTCATATGCGCGTACCGAAGTCCAACCCCTGCTCCGAGGTCGATCACAATGTGATTGCCCCATCCACCACCACACGAATTGTCCTGCGTCAGAGGAGCACAACCAGTCACTACCTCGGAAATCGTGCCATCTCCCATCGAGAAGAGGTCGATCGGCTTGGCTCCAAACGATGCGATGTCGACGCCTCTGTGTGAGCCACCTCTAGTCCCGAAGAAGTCAGAGATCGTGTACTCCTGCACACGGGCCGGAGCACTGAGCCCGCCCACGTTCGAAACCAGCTCCACGCCGGGCGCCTCGATCCGCTGACAGGCCTGCCCCGCAGATCCGGCGCCGCCTTCAGCGGAGTTTCCGAACGTGTTCACGTGGATGTGGTCCATGTGATTTGCGGTAGGCCCGCCCCGATCTTCCATCGCGTCCCAGGATTCGATCGGATCAGACGACATCCAGATGTGTTGCTTCCAAATCAGATACTCGATGCCGAGCTGCTTGGCGTTCTGCTGGAGGTAGAGAGCGATACCGTCGCCGTACTTCAGCCCTTCCGGGTTCTCCGGAGATTTGGGCATCTCGTTGCCCGGCACGGGCTCGATCATGATGTCGACGGCGACACCGTTGTAATGCTCGTTGTAACCGTCAGGATCACGGTAGCCGTAGTAGGTGTGAACTCCGTACTCCTTGTTGACCGTGCGTGTAACCAACTCGGTGTCCGGCTTCATACCCTTGAGTACCGAGCTCGACGGCCCAGCTGTTTCTGTCGTGTCGAGCAGGCTGATGCACTCGTGCTTGGACATTCCGCCTAGGTCGGAGCAGGGTTCCGACGTCAATGAGGACGAAGATGACTGCGCGGACTTCCCTGTCAACGACTGCACGATCTTCTTGGCGGAACTCTCCCACTTTGCGTATGCATCAGGGAACCCAGACCTCTGCACCGCTTGCGCTGCGTCTGTCAGCGTCATGTTCTCCCAACCGATCACATCCTTGAGTCCAGCGTTCGTAGAATGAGCACTCGTACCCAGGAACGCCTCTGTCGCCAGCACGGGATCGCGAATCTGGTCCAGGGTTCCCCACCCCATGCTGGGACGCTGTTGGTACAGACCTTGGCTGTCTCGGTCACCCCAGTCCAGATTCCGGAGCGTTGACTCCTGGAGGGCGGTCGCCAAGGTGATGACTGCCGCGTAATCACCCAGCCCCGACCGGTCAACGACGCCAATGATGGTGCGAGCAAGACTAATCTGTTCCTTGTCCAGGACAATGTCGCCCGCCGCAAGAGATGTCAGACTATCGTCACGACCGATATCTGCAATGCTGTCAGCGGGTTTCGGAACAGGACTTGAGGACGTAGATTCCTCTGTGCCGTTGGCTTTTTCGGAGTCAATCTTGTTGTAGTCGATCGGCTCCGACGCGGATTCGGTTTGGCTCGTCGGTTCGATTTCACGAGCAGGCTCGAATCGATCCCCACTCGGATTTACCCAACCTTCCGGCCCGCCGATGTAGCCAAGGTTTGTCGCGCAGCCCCATGGATCCCAGCCCCGTGTACGCCAAACTTCGAGCGCGACTTTGATCTGTTCTTCCTTGCTGGCCTTGTCCGGAGTGAGCGCATATTGGCTGCCATCCACCGAATCCCATGTGGATTGGTCAAATTGGAGCCCGCCCATGTATCCGTTGCCGGTGTTGGACGACCAATCTCCCCCAGATTCACAATCTGCGATCGCATCCCAGTCCGTAGTCGTCGGCTCAGTCGAAGAACCCGGCTCAGCACTCTCCTGCAGAATCGGATTGGTTTCCGAAGCGGTCCGCCTGGTCGCGTGACTGTCATTGATCGCCTCTGAGTCGGAAAGCGACGGCGGGCAAGACAGCGAAGCTGCAGCTGCTGCCCCGCCGGCTGCCCCGCCTCCTGCGGTGATCGCAGCACCGATGACCGATACAAAAAGCACGATCACCAACAAGAGGGACCCCGCCGTCGCCACATACTTGACCGGACGAATCGACTTCTTCAGGATCGCGGTCCCCGCTGGGGAGATGACAGAATTGGAAGCCATTTCGAGGCCCTTTTTGGCCGCCTTCTTGGCGACCCGATTGAGCGGCTTCTCTCCCTTTGCGCCCTTCGACAGAGACTCCGCCGGTTTATCCTTCGCCGGGCTAGGTGGCTTGGTTCCAGCAATCGTGGTGTCGTTTCCTTCAGGGGAAGGAACAGATTGCTTGTTCTCCGAGCCGAGGCCCGCGAACTTGCCTTTCACCTTCTTCGCCGAATCAAAGACTTTTTCTGCGCTTGATTCCGTTTTCTTCCGTGGAACTTTACCTGCGGATTCCGCCTCGCTATCCGGGTGTCCCGATACTCCACGACCCAGCTGGCTCTTGTCGCGGCGAAACGTCTGTGCCTCTCCACTCGACCTTCTCCCAGAAGCAGCCTTGCTCGTTTGCTGTTTCGCCCGAATCTTGGCGAGCTCATCCCGCTCGCCGTCGCTGAGGCGAACTGGTTGAGGAATTGGACGAGGTGGCAGTCCCCTACCAGTGGCCAATGCTCGGCGATCCACCCGCAGAGCTTCGTCCATCGCGAACTGGCCGAGACTTTCTTCATATTGTTCATCGATGAGGGATTCAAGTTCTTCCACCATGGCGGAGAGGAAATCATCAGAATCATTCTGCAACTCAGCCTCATCGTGATCTGGTTCGAGCATCCCAGCCTCTCCGGCACACCAAGCTTGGTCTTTGCAAAATCCATCTTTCGATTAATAAACTATCCCTTTCACACCCTTCAACTAAAGGATAATGACACCGGAGAAGAAGTTTTCTACGAAATAGAACTGTCATTTCAAAGCAATTCCTAATACGATAAATAGATAAATCGCGAGCGTTAATTAACGCGATCCCAGACGAGGGAGAGCCAAAAATGGGTGGAGCCAAAGCTACGTATGACCGTGAATACGACAGGTCAGCGGTATTGCCGTTTTCACGCACCGATCAGATGGACCCCGTGCAGAGGTGACCACAACGCACACTTCACCGCTGTTCCCCTGCACCGCAAAGTATATCGACCATTCCACTGATGCACCGGCCTGCGACACTGATCCAGACTCGCCGCCACATGCACTCCAGAGTCGCAGTCTGAACTGGCTCGCGCAGATCAATTGCCAGACACGGCAGGAGACCGATCATGCTGACCTACGATGACGAATTGGCCCTCTCCGACCGATTGGTTGCTCGACGCCAAGTTCGGGACAAGCTTTGCGCCGAGGAGAGAGCCCCGACCGAAGAGGAAGCGGCGATACTGAGCGACGGCGAGACTGCAGCAACGGATCTCGTCCGCGCCTACCTGCCATACATAAGCAAACTTGCAAGCACAATTTGCGACCGAAACATTGAGAACAAATCCTCGGTCGGATGGGACCGCGACGATCTCTTCGATGAGGGAGTCATCGCTGCACTCAAAGTGACCAACTCGTTCAACGCTCGCGGGACGAACAACCATCCCGGAGTTCGGTTCGCCAACTACTCATCCCTAGCGATCAGCAAGGCGATGAACAGGCTGATCGCAAAGAACAGCACTCCGTATCGCGCCGACACTGCAGCAATTCAAGCGACCTGGAGTTGGCTCGCTGCGACTGACGAATTCGTGCGTGATCATGGTCGACGTCCGACAGACGAAGAGCTGGAAGACATCACCGGATTTGCCTGCACCTACGTGCTTCCCTCGATTCCGTCGCGATCTACGTTCGGAGATGTTCACGACCCGGTGTACGTGTCGATCCCGGAAACGGACCCCGCATCCATCTCGGATGACGCCGCATACAAGCAGAGCGCGGAACTCCTCCTCGAGGTGCTGGAAACCATGTTGGCGGAGAAGTACATGAAGTACGCCCGCATTCTCTTCTGCGCCGACGGGAACGTGCCCTACGAAGCAGGCAATGCTGCCCGGATCCTCGGAGTTCCGACTCGACGGGTCGAAGCTGTCAACGAGTACCTGCTCAACTTCATCTCGCACCCCCGTTACCGCGTCTGGGCATACGAGATCATCAAGGAGAAGGAAGCCATCCGCAAAGGTATCCGCGCCAGTGAGAACCGCAAGAGACTGGAACGACGACGGTCGACCGGAGCGACACAGGGCCAGTCCGATGTCACGGTTCACGTGCAGCAGCATGAACCTCGGGCGGATCAGCTTCGAACTACCGCCATTGCTTGACGAACCTTGGTGACCGAATGCCTCGAGGACTACTTCGGTATCGGTTTGCCAACAGAAGAGATCGCCGCGCAGATCCGGTGAGAGACCAGACATCTCGACACCGGGACCAGGCCAGAGCCAGACACTCTGACTTCGGTTGAGGGACTGCGCGGCGATCTCTCGTCGCAGAAAACCAGATTATCCGGACGGTACGACAAGTCTGATTCACGCCTCCATGAATACTTTGACGGGCACGACTGCCTCGGTCCCCGAAGAAGCGCGCAACGCCGCGGGGTCCGATCGATTCCACGTAGAATATTTCCATGGAGAGAGGCCACGAAGTCTCACACCCTAAAGGGGTCTCGGTTGAGCACGCGCGCATTTCAATGCTTTATCGACACGACCGCCCTAGCAGTATCGCCGACGCCCAACTCGAGTTGATCGAGGAGGGCCGAGAACGATGCGGACGGATCGGCGAGTCACCGAGGCCCGGCACAGCCTGTTTCCAGCCCTAAAACATCGCCACGGAAGATCGAGATGACGTCAGAACGGCTCGCACTGATCCCCACAAGCGATTCTGACGCCCGTTCCGGGTTTAATCGACTCGACGTATCTCGATTCTCTCCGAGACGTTCTGAATCGCACTGAGTAACAGACACTTTGCAGGAAGTCGGAGGAAGATGGATAACCCCGATAGCGCGCATACCAGCAGCGATGACGAAGCCATCAGTATCGCCAAGGCTGCGGTCCTTTTGTCCGGTGGCAATTTCGACGCAGATACCGAAACCGCCTGCCGTCGCGTTCTCAACGGCGAGAGCGAAGTCGAGCAAGAGCTTTCAGCCTTCCGAGCTCAGCTGCGTGGTTAGCGCGGCCGCGGCTCACACCAGATGTGACCATCCTCGTCAAACCGCTACTTGCAGCCACTGACCTTGAGCAACTCTGCCGGAAGATCATTCTGCATCACGACGCCGTCGCCGTCCCATACGAAGGTCGCGGTGGCCAGACCTGACGGATTCGCATTCGAGTCCATCCCTCGCGGCCACTTGTACTGAACCGTCACACTGTCGCTGGTGGAATCAATCACCGAGGTGAAGCCGAATGAACACGCCGTAGCTGTCCCTTGATACTCCCCGCGGTGGAAGAACATCACGTGCTGCGGCGAACTACCGGTCCCGCCATTGGTTTCGGCGATCGCATAGCTCAGCTCGGCACACGGATCGAAGTTCGTCTCCCCCAGGAAAGTCCACTCAATGCCAGGAATCTGGGTTGCGGCTGGCACCTGGTCGAGGCCGGCCGATATCGCAGCAACCTTCGGGGTCGTTCCGCACTTGACTGTCGCAACCGTTGCGGGATCGACAGCGTTTGCCCCACACAGCCACGGCCATCCGGTCATCTGTCCGAGACTTTGCGGTTCCGCGGAGAAACTCTGCTCGTCACCGAACATGGAACCGTCACCGAACTGACCACCGTTCGCAGCGTCGTAGCTGTACGAAGTCACCTTCATCGCCGGTTGCGTGGAACTTCCGCCGTACGGCGCAGTGAAATTCCAGACCTCGATCGGCCTGGACGGGTCGCCGGTACAACGAACCGCGGTCTCGGCCCCTTCACCTCGATGCAGTTTCCACTCGACGGGATTGCCTTCGTACAACGAGGCGGGCGGTGACATGACGGCCAAATTCGCGTCCTCCCACGACCAGACCTTGTATGAGGCAGAGCCGCCGAGCTCCTTCGTGGCGACGACAACCTCCGCACCAGGCACACCGTCAACGTCCCATGCTCCGACGAACCCTGCCGCATCCTGTGCCTTCGGGTCAGTCAGCAACTTGGAGTCCGTACCGGCCACAGCAGCTTCGATGCCGGAACCTGTCAGCACCACAATCTGACCACCGGCACGGCCGATCGAATCATCTTTGCCGTCCCCGTCAACATCTACGACAGCCAAGGACACACAGTCCTGTTTACCCGAACAGACATCAGGCGCGGATACAGTCGTCGTGGTCGGCGATGAGGCCACTGCGCTCTCCCCCGCTTGCGCAGCACCTTCGACTGAATCAGCTCCACACCCAGCCAACAACAATGCTGCTGACACGCAAACAGAAATCGCCAGTTTTGTTCTCATCTACGCCCCCTGATTCGGTACACAATCCACGATCGGATTGGTGCAACTATCGAGCAGTATGGCAGTTGCACTTCGACATGCCACAGATCGCATGGATATTTCGCGTTCGAATTCACCCTCCTGATCGGATCCAGTTTCGCTGACTCGACGGAGGAATTTGTGTCGGATGCTGTCAGGTCAAGATTTCGGCACTACACCAGAAGGTCTGTGATCGGAATCGGAGCATTGGTCCTGGCGGGTGAACACTCAGGAACACATCAGCCTAAATGACGAAGACGCGGTCACGTTCTATAACTTCGTCCGAGACGAGATCTGTCCCCCTCTCGAACTTGAAAATCGGAAGCTGCGCACGCGCGATCGCGAACTCGCCGAACAGTTCGCTCTAGCTTCGTCACAACTCCAGCAAATCAGCCTCGAAGCACACCGCCTTCGCGCAGCACTCCATCAACGCACCGCCGTCGCAACCGTCTCGGTGCCACGTACCTGACTGCCTGACAAAAGGGGATATAAATTAACCAATTACCCGATCCTCGGCGCAGCCCACCCCCCCCCCCGGATCGTGATTTAGTCGAGGGTCCGAAGCCATCCTTCGACTGCTATGGTTCGCCAAAGCGCAATGGGGAGTACTGGCGGATGAAGTTGGTCGTTCAGTGCCTGCGTGAGGATGTCAGGGTCGATCAGTCCGACAGTTGCCAATCGTGAGTCGTTGAAGTACTCCATCAGTCCTGGTCTGTTGATTCGCTTGCCTTGATAGGCATCGGTTAGACCGGTTGATTTCGTCCGTCTGGAGTACACACTTGCGGGAACGATTCCTTCCATGGATTTCGGAAGTAAACTCTTGGGAGAGTATGGGTTCAAAAATTCCTCTGGCCGCATGCTTAGGGCCGAGACGACCACCGCTTCATCAAGAAATGGACATTGCAATTCGATGCCTTCACTGCGGTATACCGCACGGATCGACTCAGTAATCCGGCCGGAAGCACGCAGAGTTTGCAGCGCACTGGAGGTCCATGAATCGTCATGCGGATTCCGCTTCTCGGATCGGATGCGTTCAGCCGCAGACACTTTGGCATCCGTCGTCATCCATTGAGGGAAACGAATTGGCCCTACTGGCCATTTTGTCGGGTTTGGGCGGCCTTGTGCATTCGACCCTGCAAGTTCGAGTTCACGTTCGATAGTCTGCGCGTAGGAACCGAGCCCGAGTGTGAAACGAGCTGCCGCTTTGAAAGGCCAACGGTGCATCGAGGCGAATCCACGGGCGTATTTCACTGCGAGTAGCGGGTTGCGCCTGAGCAGCGAGGGGAGGAACGATTCGTTCAGTTCCAGGAGTTCGTCGCCACCATGGCCTCCGAAATGATGCGTAACGCCGGCCCTTCGGAGTTGACGAGCAATGAAGAGCATCCGCTCCACATTCGCTGTTCCCACAAAGGGCTCCTCGTAGGGCGCAATGACGTCTGGGAAACCCTCGAACGGTGCAGGCATTCTTTGCGGATCGACGTGTATGCGCTGACCGGCCGGTAGCTGTGCAAGAGCGTTGTCGGCCCAGAACGGGTCGTCATCACTTGAACTTCGATTCCCGGAGGTGAAGGCAGTAAAAGACTTGTCGAAGTGCGCGAGCAGAAAAGCAATCGTCGTCGAGTCAAACCCCCCTGAAACGTCACAACCGAGGGAATCAGCTTGGGCCGAGCGCGCTTGGACGGACTGTAGGAGGCTGGAACGAAATGATCGCGCTCCTGCGACCAATGAGTCGACCGGTTTCGGCAATGTCGGTCCGTTGAAGTCGATGAGTACGCCGGATCCATCGATATGTGCGGTCACACCGCCGGGGATCGGCTCGATACCCTTCCAGACAGTTCGCCCCTCGAGCGCTCCTATGGTGGTCGGATAGGCCAGGCGACAGGCCAACGCATCGTAGTCCAGTTGCGCCTTGGTGGTTTCAGCGATCCTCCGGGCACTTGTAGAGACGAGGACGTTAGGGGCCGGGGAAAGGAACAATCGATTCATCTCGGTGAGGCTTCCCCTACAGCGAACACCGGCCGCGTCGGCGTGGAAGACTACGACGTTTCCTGGAAATAATGCTGCCAGTTGATCGAGTGTTCCTCGGGCGTCTAACCAAGATAGTGTTTCCGCTATGAACTGGGATTGTCGCAAGGTGATGTCGGAGAAGATCGCCAGGCGTGAGTCCACACGCTCAAGTACGAGCAGCTTCGCGTTGTCCCAATCGCCAAAAAGCCAAGGACGTCCGGTTGAATTCTGAGCCAGCACCCTTCCATTGGAGTGGGCGTGGCCGGGCATCTGGTGGGTGCCCCCGTGAGCGAATGGATATGCAATAACCCAACTCGTGTTGGAGGCACCCATCAGACGTTATCCGATCAAGCTCGGCCGGTGATGTGCCAGTCGACGCCCCAGTAAGGTCGGTTGTCGGCTGTGTCCGCCGAGAAGTCTCCGACCTCAGCGATCATCGGACGCACGTATTCATTCTTTTCCATGATTTCCTCTCGATTTATCTGAAACGAAACGTCACACGACTTTTTATCGAGCTTCAGTTTCGTTGGTTTAGATCTTTGCGCATTTATCCGCGAGATGCAACTGCCAATCGCGATCTGCATATTCACTATGAATATATAATTACGGCACGCAAAATCACACCGAGAGCTTCGGTGTTCCGATATTGAATACATCCAACACGTTACGGAGACATCGCAGCGACTTCGTTTCCTGTTGCGCACAGCGATCTATATTCTGCGCTACTGAGTTTCAGATCACTCGGATTCCCTCTCGCAATTATCTTTCCTTCTTCCATTACCAGTATTTCATCGCAGCACTCCATGACGATCGGGTCATGTGTGATCAGTACAGTGAGCTTTTCGCTCGATTGGAGTCGGATCTCTGCGACAACTCGACGTGAGTTGATCAGGTCAAGATTCGCAGTCGGCTCATCCATGAGCAGAACGGGCCGACATGAGCCGATCGCGCGTGCGATCGCGATCCGCTGTTGCTGACCACCGGAGACACGAATTCCCGAGGCTGGAGTCTGGACCGCTTGGGCAGGAGAGGTATCGGCAAAGTCGCTCAGGCCGAGACGCTCGAGCACCTGTGTCATCGCCCTGACATCGTGCTCGTGGCCGTCCAACCACAAGTTCTCGGTTAGCGATGCGGACAGCAAGGGTGAATCTTGTTCGACGAGCGCAATTTGTGACCAAATTGCATCTTGATTGTAGGTGCTGGAGTTTTCTCCATCAATGAGCACTTCCCCGGAATTTGGACCATACAACTGTGCCAATAAGTTCAGAAGAGTCGTTTTTCCCGAACCCGAAGGACCGACTATTCCGTATATCTTTCCGAGACAGAAGGCGGCCTCAACACTGCTGAGCACTGCACGATCTACGCCATATGAAAAGGTCACGTTATGCAGACTGATGTTTCGAATCGTCGACGAGAGAGGCATCCCGCCATGCTTACGCATCGGCATCCGCAAAGCGGAGACAACTCTGACTACTCCGCCCATGTTGCTGTTTATTTCGGAGATTCCAGTAACCAATTGACCGACAGGCATCATGATAATAAAGAAATACATGATGAAAGCGACGAAATCTGCGAGCGATATTGAGCCGTTCGCTACCCTGATTCCGCCAATTGCCAATATTATGATCGCGGCTCCCTGGAGTGCGGAGGTCACGATCGGACTGACCGTCGACTGCATACGAATCGAGCGGGCTTCCGCGTTGTAGCTCGCTTGCGCCTCTCGCGTGAAGTTACGCATGACGTGTTCAGTAGCCGAGAAGACTCGAATCGTTCGGATGATCGAGAGACTGCGATCAAGACTCGTGGAGAGGGCGCCAACGGTGTTCTGTGCGGCGAGTGAGAGTTGCCGCAGTCGTGGTGTGAAAGCCAGCATCAGGAGCGCAATACAGAGGGTGCAGATGACAGCTACCACAGACAGCGCAGCGTCGGTCCAGATCATCGCTGTGAGGGCACCTACGAAGATGAGTGCGGAGCTGGCGATCTCGAAGATCCCTGATTGGACAATCCTACGAATTGCGATGCAGTCGGAGGTTACATGGGCGAGTAGATTGCCTCGCGTGACATCGTCGTACTCTGAGGTGTCAAGATTGAGGATACGCTCGGCAAGTGCTTGCCGAAATCGCAGTACGAGACGCTCGCCGAAGAGTTGAAGTGAATATGTTTGCGACGCTTTCGCTATCGCACTCACCAATACGAGGACGGCCGATACTGCGGCTGGTGCAGCGAGCCCGGAAGAGTTCTCGACTGCGGAGACCACGCGAGAGAGTGCGAGCGGTTGAGTGAGTGAGGCTGCGGCGGCGATGACGGAAGAGGCCGATGCGATGAGGACCAGTACCCGCGCACCTGCCGAGTGTTTCCGGATCAACCTGTACAGCTCTCGGAGTGCATACTTCTCGTCGCTTGTGCCGCTGCTTCCGGTGAGGCTCTCGTCATGTCGTGTCATGGAGTCCCTCGTCTTATCGGACGGGACACGTCGAAGGTGCAGCTCATTGCGGAGATGCCTCTGGGAAGATTCACCCTCCATGTGAGGGTTTTGACTGCCGAGGCACCGGCGCTGAGGATCGTGTCGACCATCCCTACGACGAGGGTCGAGGACAGGTGCTCCGCGATACATCTGCGGTTTCCGGCTCCGAAAGTCAGTGAGCGGCGTGGCTCTCTCTTGCTGCCGATCCCGTCGCAAGCGATGCTGGGGATGAGGAACTGGGTTCCAGGTGGGTGCTCGTATCCGTCGACGGCCATAGTTGTGGACGATGTTCTGTAGATTCCGGGGTAGATCGGGCTGTCGTTTTCGACCACGTAGTGGTACGAATTCTCCGCATGCCTTTGGTCGTAAAAGAGGGGCGCAGTGCGCAATGATCGCTCCAACGTGATTGCCGTGAGATTTGCCACCGGTTCGATGCCAACCATCATCAGCAACATCACGATATCGATGATCTTTGCTTCTTGGAGTTTGTGTGAGGCTTGGAGCTGACGAAGGGTGCCGTCGGCGCTGAGATGGGGTAGGACTTCCTCACCGACAACGGTCTGCAGCTTCTTCTGAAGTGAACTTCGGTCCGAGGTCTTCTGTGCTGCAAGAAACTTGGTGGCCGACTCATGCGCACAAGCCGGGTCGATGCCCAAGCAGGTGAACAAGACCCGTGTCGCTGCAGGGACAAACACGGATCCGACCAGTTCGAGAGAACTGGCATCGGCGGTCTCGTCTATCAACCGGGACACTTCTCGAAGTACAGCTTCGGCAATCGGACGTGTACGTGAAGGATTGAAACTAGCGCGCAGTTGCGTCCGCACACGATCGATCGGGTTCTGGTCCGCGTTCTCCGGGTGTGTGGACTTGTCTCCGTCCCGAGTCAGTAGATGGAGAAAGGTCTGCTCATCCGCTGCGACGACAAAGGAGCCGATCTCGTCAATCGAGACGGGCTGTCCGTTGTGTGTGCGCATGAGGGCGCGAAGAAGCTCTTGAGGGGTTCCTGGGTCGATTGCCGAAATCGGCACTACAGGGCAGGTATCCATGTGAGTTCCTAAGTGCCGCTGTGTACTTCATAGAGTTTTGCATAGAATCCGTCATCGAAGGATTCGCCTATGGGAATTCCGTTCACTTCTACCCATGAATGCGCCATGAACGGTTCGATACGTGCACCAACGCACCACGTCGGCCAACTTCCTTCCAGTCGCAGCAATAGGCAGACCGCCAGCGCTCGTTCCAGGCAGTACTGACCGGAACATCGGACGCTGCAGGTCACTACCTCACTGCGCACCAACATGGTGCGTTCTGCGCTAGGAGGTGACGCTGTCCGAGCCAGGATTTCGGTAAGTCGTTTGAGCCTGTTCGGGTTCATACGCGCGGCCGGTCGTACTATTACAGTCGCCGCTAGAACCAGAGCTCTTCTACCGAACGAGATTTCGTGTGTGCTAGACGCTTCGAGGCCGATCGGCGTAGTCAATGCAATTCTCCCAAGCGTCTGGTGACGATGAAGTCGACAACCTCGCGAACGTCGCGATCCACGACCTCAAACTCTTCGTCAAACTCTCTTGCAACGCACTGCACGATCTGCGAAATATATTCGGAGCGAGACTGATTCGAGAGGACGCTCTCGATCGCAACTGCGGCGGTTTCGTTGACCTTGAAGTATTTGCCGCTTCGTCCGTCGAGTAGTACGGCGCCTCCGTCTGTCCGCGAGAAGCTCACTCCCCGGCTCATTGTCAATCTATCGGCACCCATGCACGCCCCCTCGAATGAATTTGGCTCTGCCCCGAAACTGAATGAGGACGAAGCGAAGAAGCGCGGGAAGACTACGTTTCGTTCGCGACCGCATGTGCGTGTCCGTCAGTAAAAGGAAAGTAACATACCTCGTGGCCGGTTTGTTAGGCTACGGCCATGACACAACCCCAGGGACATCCACGACAGAAGGTCAAACCCCGTGGCAGGGAGGGTTTTTGGCATTGAAGGAACTGCTCGTTCGGGGCCGTTCATCCCTTGCGGACCCCTCTCCATGCGGGACCTTCGTCCCCTACGGAGAGGATGCCGCCGATTCTGGCTAGTACTCCACAGCCAGAAGACATCCGTAAACAATCACCCGCCCAAGTTCACCTAAGGGCAGGTCCATCTGTGTCGCAATGTAAAGGTTGTCCATGAACATCAATGAAGGACTCGCCCGCTACGGCGACCTTTCATTCGCCTCAGCGTTTGGTATCTACGTCCTGGCGATGGTCTTGTCCGTCTTCGATCTAGCCGGCAGCCGTACCAAGAAACTGGAAATGCAGACCGTAGTCGGTGCGCACACGAGAAATTCGACACCACAATCTGCGCCCGGCACGCCTGGCAAAGTAGCCGATCGTGCGCACCGTACGATGGCCGAACGCTGCGGCCGCACCGCGGTTTTGCTGTGCGCCATCGGATTCGGCTTCAATGTTGCCGCAATCATCCTTCGGGGGCTGGCTACCGAGCGTTGGCCGCTGGGAAACCTCTACGAATACGCGCTCTTCTTATGCGCAGTAACAGTCGGTGGCTGGTTGCTCGTGATGACCAAATATCCCGTCCGCGCCCTGACAACTTTCATGCTCGTTCCCGTGATCATCTTGTTGTTCGTAGCCGCATCTGCGATGTATGCAGCCCCAGCTCCCCTGATACCCGCCCTACGTTCGTACTGGATCGCCATTCACGTAACGGTGATCGTGACCGCATCCGGAATACTGCTCCTTGCAAGCTTGACGAGCCTGCTTTTCCTGATCGCACAAAAGGGACCGGACTCGAAGTATCCACTGGTCCGCAAGCTTTCGTCGCTGCTGCCCACGTCCGACATTCTGGATCGGGTCTCCTACCGCATGACGATCATCGGATTCCCCCTGTATTCGGTGGGCGTGATCTGCGGCGCAATTTGGGCAGAGGCAGCCTGGGGACGATTCTGGGGATGGGACCCGAAAGAAACCGTGTCCTTCATTGCCTGGGTGATCTACGCGGCCTACCTCCACTCGCGAGCCACCTCAGGTTGGGCCAAAACCCGCGCAGCGTGGATCAACATCGCAGCGCTCTGCGTCATGCTGTTCAACCTGTTCTTCATCAATTTCGTTATCTCAGGTTTGCATTCGTACGCCGGTCTGAACTAGCCGAAGGCTCGGCCCCTGGTACTGATATCAAGCAAGGATGCGGGGAGCTAATTTCCAGCCCAGCAGAGCCAAAGGTTCCCCAGTTGTTGGCGGATCGGAATTTCGGAACCATCATTGCCTTCAACGACAGCCAGCGCGTAGTCCAGCGACAAGACTCGTCCACTCAAACCTTCACCGCCCGCCTTTACAGATTGGTCTATGGTCAATCACGCAGTCCGTCTACAAACCGGCGATTGGCTGTCCACGATCCACAACATCTCGCCCGACGCCGACACGTCACCGGGCACGATCACCGAGCCCTATCTGAGCCGAGCAAAATCGGCGTTGTCCGCGTCACGACGCCGGATCCCTACAGCGATCCGATCAACGCCGACATCGTCGCAGCCATCACCGTCGACAAAGCACGAGACAGAAGACCACGCACCCACCGACCGAGACCACGGACTAGAGCGGACACAGCCACTCACCCAGGGCCGGATACGTCGGTATCGATCACGACCGCAAATTCGAGCACGGAGCCACGCACCTCGTACTCGTAGGTAGGGCCGCCCCTCTCGCCCCGCACTCCGCGATGCTCGCCGGGTAAACATTGCACAGCGAACACGATTCGCTGTCCCTCATTGTTGCGTTTCTTCGACCCACTCGGGGGGTTCTCGGCTGTCGTCGAGCACCCAGGTACGGGATTCGTCGCCGAGGCGGTCGGGGTCAGTGAGCCAGCATGTTGCGTCGGGTGCCCATCCGGCGATGACGCTGGCCGTCTCGTCGTCGACTCTGATCGCGGTTCCCGCCGCGGCCAGGTATCCCATAACGGTGAGATGCACGCCCGTGTAGCTCTCGGCGACGAGTTGCCAGTTGGGGATGACCCATCGCCCTGATCGTCCGGTGGTCCGGTACCAGTCGTGTCGTTTCTCCGCGGTGACCTCGAGGGGGAACCGTCTACAGAGTTCCGCCCACGCCTGCGCGCCGTCGATCTCGTATATACGAGCGCCGGCGGGTGTGCCGACTTGTCGCACGGCGACGCGTCTCCAGCCCATGCTGTCTTCGACAAACCACAATTCTGCCGGGGTCCCGTCGAACAGTGTCCGTGTCGAACACCGAACAGACGGATTCGACCACCAGTAACCGGACCAGTTCGCCGTTGGATCGGTCGGGCGGTCAGCGGCTCGCGCTTCCGCTGCGAGAGTGTGCTCGTGCCAGTCGCTCAGGAGTTCTGCAGCCGTCGACTCAAAGGTATCGGGGCTGTCGTCGTCCCGGCTCACTATCACCCATTGGTCGGTCTCGGCTTGGTCGGTCTCGGCGAGCGCGGTTGTCCACCACTGCGCGTGTGGGGATCGTGCGATGTGCTCGGCGACTCGTCGAAGCTCACGCCGTACCGGCTCGGTTGCGACGAGTATGTCTTCACCGTCGGGGTCCTGCCAGTAGCGAGCTGTGTCCGTCGCTGCGGCGAGGGCCGAACGGAGTGCAACCTCGGTCACCTCGGGAAGCGGCACTTCGGACAGGCGGTGCGCCACATCGTCGGCAGTGACGACAGCACGTAGGGGCTCTTCAGGAGGCTCTTCAGCGCCGGACTCGTACGCGAGTGAGTACGTCACGCTGGAGTCTCGATCGGGGTCGAGGTGATAGGAGGCTAGAAAAACCGCAGAACGGAACGAGTCGTCATGTGGCTCGGGTCGCCGGATCCGTTCGGCATCCATCACGTAGTCAAGCAGCATCCGCCGTCCGCGTGGCCCCGACAACAGCGTATCCGCTGTACTCGTTGTGGTCACTGCCTCAGGCTCCTCGATTTCCGTCATGACTGTGTGTACCAGTGTGTCGAGCTATCGGTGTTGTTCGCTGGGGCCACACACCCCGGCGGCCCCAGCGGATCGGACGAAACAACTGCGCTTTTCGGGGATCGTATTGTCGTTGTCAATGACGAACATATCCAAGGAGCAACCCGCATGACCAAAGTGACCGGTTCAGTAAGGGTTTGGCACGCAGATCAAGGCTGGGGTGTATTCGACTCCGCGAAGACTCCCGGCGGATGTTGGGCCGACGCCAACGAAGTCATACCGATGGAGCAACCCCTCGATCTGCACCCAGGATCACCCGTCAGGTTCGCCTGGGTCAACATCAGCCCGTTGCTGATCGAAGGCTTCCACTACCGAGCGCACTCCTTCTACCCGATCGACGAAACGCTGGACCTCGACGACGAAGACTACGAACTACTCGATCTCGAAGACGCGGTCATCCTCGATGACGAACCGCCCGGGCGCCAGCAAGATTTCGTTCCGCTTGGCGTCCGGCCGAGCGCGGTGCCGCAATTCATCAGTCGAATCGAACTCAATACAGGTGCGGACAGATCACTGTTGATCGGCGATGACCCCTGGCGTCAGAACGAACCACTGACCGGCGAGTTCGAAGCCCTCAACCACAATGCTGCTGCTCCGCAGCTCGTCCATCACAATCCCGAATTGGTGGCGATGATCATCGCCATGAGTGAGCCCGACCAGCGACATGTAGCGCGTTGGTGCGTCAACAAGGCCTACGAACGTTCCGGACTGGCAGACCTGGAATGGGTTGCGCCGGCACTTGCAGCATTCAATCGGGGCGATCCGGACATGCCTGCGCCGTTTCACGATCTGACGGACGCGGACGCACGGTGGGCTGCGGAAGGATACCCCTCGTCTGACCGGTACCGGGGCGAGATCCGGTCACTGAGTGAGCTCCGCAGTCCGTTCGACAACGACCAAGGTTCACTCGCCTACAGTGCGCTGCCATCGTTGTTCCGTGCTCGTCAATCCGATGCTCTCTCAGCAGTTATCGGGGCCCTGTCGGACGCTTCACACACCTTCGGCCCCTACGTCGACGAACTCCACCGCGCTCTCCTTGAGGAATTTCACGAACCGAAAACCACTGCGGGATGAAAGTCGCTGCCAGCAATAGTGCAACTCTCATGTGGTTCGCTCGCCGCACTGTTGGGTGGGGCCTCATCCGTTCGTAGGATCGGGACCCCGTCTGACCAGTTCAGGCAGCGACGATTCGAACGAGCACGAGTCCATTCGTAGTCGATTACTGTCCCCCACAGTCGATTCTGACGATCCAACGGAGCGAAATCGAGTCGATCTAACTAGAAGCTCTCACCGACGCTCAGAATCGCGCGCGGGCTCGACCCCTGCCCTGCGCCTTTGATAGCGACCTCAAACCATCGAACATCGCCAACTCATCAGCCACACTCTCCAGGTTGGCGATCGACACTCCGCAATGCCGCTAACCGTTCTTCCTGCGTCAGCACTCCGGTGAACGGGTTGAGCGCCCGCAACTCTCGACCAAGCTCATCATCTGCGAGCGATACGGACACCATCCAGTCAAACGGGCCGCTGATCAGCTCGGCCCACGTGTCCAGACAGCGTCCCATCGAGGGCCCACGCACAGCCGAGCGCATCCTGTCGATGCTCCGCTCCGCAATCTGCACGTACGGGATAGAAGGGTCAGCCCTCAGCTTGGCAATCACCGCAGCGTGGAGTGCGAGCTGGATGGCGGCTTTGCGGCTCATCCATCCCGTATACCACGAGCTCGCATACCAAGGTTGGGTCGATCGACTGATCAGTGACGTATGAAGCGAGTTACCTTGCGCTTGAGCCCTACACTTCAGATAGATCTCATCGAGCACAGTCGCGCCCATTCAAACTATGCGACACTGCTCGAAAAGAAATGAGGGTTCAATGCGTATCAAATCTGCCCGCATCACCAACTATCGCAGCGTCGTCGACTCGAACACGTTCGACATCGAACCCGAGAAGACGATCCTCGTCGGTATCAATGAGGCTGGGAAGACCGCGTTACTCAAGGCCCTTCAACAACTAAAAGCACCGACCGGAACCGACCCAATCGACTACCTCGCGGACTACCCCCGATCGCTGCTGAATGACCTTCAGACGGGGGTAGTCGAGGAAGCGAGTGTTCGGGTCACTACTGCAACCTTCGACCTCGATTCCTCAGACTTGGAATTAATTCCCGATTCTTTGAAGGCAACCGATACCCCGAACATAACTATCATTCGATATCTTGACAACACTCTTCGGTACCAACTTCACGGATTCACAAAGACCCCGACCTTCAGCTCCCTCAGAATGGACCTGACCCGACTACGAGCTCATGTAGCGAAGGACGCCGACTCCGCGGATGCACTTGCCAGTCTCGATCACGTACTCGCCATAGAGGACCTGCGCGCGGTAGAAGGCGACGACGCTGAAATCCTTCGCCACGCACTCGATCTCGCATTGCCACATGTTGACGAGGACAACGAGAAGGAAACCGGGCGATGGCAACGCCTCAGTGTCGCGTCGAAGATCTGCAACCAGTTGGCGAGCACCGCTGGTGCACTTCTCGCTCGCCTTCCGCTGTTCGTCTACTACTCAACATATTTCACCGTTCGGCCCCGGATCGACTTAGAATCTCTTGCCGCCCGCCAAGAACGAGGAGACATCGACGGAGAATACGACTTCGGCAATCTGTGTCTACTCAAATTGCTCGGGTTCAGCGCAAAGCACCTCTCTGAACTCGCGGCGGGAGCACCGGTCAAACCATATGACTACGCCGACAATCCGTCTGCACGTGAGGCACACGACGCCGCACTTACAGCCCATCACAGAAAGTTGGATGAGCGCCATTATCGCCTGAATGCTGCGAGCGCAAAGCTGACCCAAGACATTCAGCGTATCTGGGGGCAAGAAATGACCCTGCGGTTGATCGCGGATGGACAATATCTCAAAGTCATGGTTCAAGACGACCTCGGCGTTGAGGTCGAACTCGATCAGCGAAGCGAGGGTTTTCGATGGTTGGTCTCATTCTTTGTCGTGTTCCGTGCGCAGGCTCAAGATGAACTTGCGGGCGCGATTCTCCTGCTAGACGAGCCTGGCATGAGCCTCCATGCACTCAAACAACAGGAGTTTCGCAAAACCATTTCTCTACTTGGCTCAGACAACCAGATTATCTATACGACGCATTCACCATTCATGGTGGGTTCGGACGAACTTGATCTGGTTCGGATCGTGGAGATGCCCGATCGCAGCATCGGAACAAAGGTCCATACCCGCCTTCAGGTCGATGATCCCCGGTCAGTTTTTCCGTTGCAGGCAGCACTCGGTTATGAACTTGCTCAAACGATGTTTTCTCAGAAGAGAAATCTGGTTTGTGAAGGTGTCACCGACATGTTTTATATCAACGCCCTGAACGCCGCAGCCGCCGCGGATGGCGGGCCCATCCTGCGAAATGATCCCGCCATCGTCCCGGCTGGTTCCGCTAGCAAGATCGCATATTACTGCACCATCTATGTCACGCAGAAGCTCACAGTCGCCGCGCTGCTCGATTCCGATAATGCCGGGGACACCGCTGCAAAGCAGGACTCACTCGTCGCGCTCCTACCGAAGAAGTCAATCCTACGCGCAGGAGACTTCATCGACCCGTCGTATCCAGGAGCCGAGACCGAGGACATGATTCGCGAAACCCTAATCGGCGTAGCCTCGAGTCTGGGGTGGGACAGCACCTCCACCGCGACTGCACAGCCAACACGCCCACTGTTCGACATCTTGGAAAAGGAACACGGCAAAGGCAAAGTGTCCAAGTGGAAGTTGGCCAAAGGTTTCGCGGCTTGGCTGCAATCCAATGGCTACAACGCTCTCACCGAGGATGAGAAACAGTCATGGACGAAGTTCTGTGCTGCAGTGAACAAAGCACTCTGACTGTTCAGCCCAGCGGAGCTGTAACCACCGAATAGCACTCGTGTCACCGAACCCCTGGGTGCGACGCCTGCCAACCCGGTCATTCTGAACCTGCGAGACTCCTATCTCGGGTTACCAACTCAAGTGTCCTCTACGTCCTCAGGCGTCGGCAAAACCCCCAATGCACACCGCTCTCAACACATGCCGCTACCGATAGACCCCTCACGGACAACATCTTCCACAACGGCCACACTTGTCGCGCGCAGATCTTCTCTATCGTGCGCTTCCCGTCCGATAATCCAAATAGGACTGCCACGTCCGCGAGACTCGTCAGTAGCGTCCGACCTCCCACCAACTCCCTCATCGCCGCCCCAACTACAACAACAAGTGCGGGCGTTAGCCCGCGGTTTCGGTTCCCTCTCCCTCGACTAACTCGGGGGCATGACGTTCGCTTCGCTCTCTATTAATGAGGGGCTCTCCAGTTGTATCGGCTCGTCTCTGTCCGGGGTAGACGAATTGATCGGACGACCGGAGGGGCGTCTGAACGAGGTCATCTGAAAGCTCAAGCAGTTTCCCGTCGGTCGGACATCGGCGCGGAATCCGGACAGGATTTCGTGCAGAGGTCCGACCGACGGAACAGCTCTTCATACTCACATCGTCTGAGTCCTGATGACGAGGGTCATCCAACCTGCACGATCTCCGCGACGTCCATCTGAGCTTCTCATCGCGGCGCATCCCGGATCGGACTCCACACCGATCGGTGCTGTCATGGCGAGGTCCTTCCGAATGGAGCGGCTCGCGGAATGAAGTCCGTCCGAATGAGGTCAACACACGGATCGGATGATCTGCTGAGATCATGATGAAGTCATCTTGTCGGGCTCCTTCCAGATCGGTCCACCACCCTGAGCCAAAGCCAGACGGAGACGGAATCTGACCCGGAACAGTTCTGTCGCAGATGATCTCAAAGACCCGATCGGCCGATGTGCGGAGATCATGATGAGATCATTTGGATGGCCGATTCAGCGTCGGTCGCACTCCCGAATCGGAGTCCACCCTGAGATTGATGCAGTCCCGGAATCCTTCCATCCCAGATGATCTCAAAGACTCGAACGGCGGATGTGCGGAGATCATCATGAGGTCATCTGGTCTGCTCAAATCCTGCGCCTTCGCGGATCACGAACCGGTGCCATCGTCGTGAGTGGAACTCTGGCGGAGTCAACCGCTTCCAGATGATCTCCACCCGAGGTCAACAGATCAGTGTGAGTTCATTTTGAGATCATCTTGCTGCGCCGTTCTATCCGTGTTCGGAGATCTGTCAGCAGGGGTTGATCACCACGGATGTCACCACGGAACCCGAGCCGGGAGACCACCTCTGATCGGATCTCCTCGCGATGTCCCGAACCGCCGTCGGGATTCACGATGAGGGAGGCTTCTCGGACTCCGTAGCGGGGATACCCCAACGACCGTTCGATGATTCTGGCTCGCAGTCTGGTTGACAGATTCTCGAGGACCGGTGAGCCTGTTCATCTCGTTGATCCTCCGCATTGTTCGTCGATCAGAGCAGACTGTTCGGCAGTGACGGCAGATTGATCGGGCAGGGCTTCACACCGGCATGCAGGTATTCGTGGCGGTCATCTTTGAGGGATCCGATCCGGACATTGAATGAGGTCACCTCGACGAGCTCGACCACCGTTGAGGCGGCAGGACGACGACGGCGATGACCGATCACGGATGACCGAACGGGCAGACGGAGCGTGGTCCATCGACGGCGGAAGTCCAGGCGGTTCAACGGTGGGACGCATCGATGTTCGGAGCGGGTACCGATCCGGGCAGCGAAGGCACATCGGAGCGGCAGCTTCGGTGGGCCTGAGGGCAGAGCCCAGCACGCAGTGCTGGGCGATATGAGTATGTGGAAAAGAGAGTGTCTAAGCTCGAACAGCGATTCGGGGGCCAAAAGTTATCTTTCGCTCGATTTTACGGTAGTTTTTCGGCACAGTTCGATCGAATATGCTGCATAAGTTAACTTTTCGCCATCTCGACCGCCATGACTCCACGCCAGGATCCCGGCTTGCCGTCTCGGGCAGACTCATACCTGACAGGTATCCCCCGATACTCAGCCAGTCAGAATATCGGGGGATCCTGTCAGAGAGCTACAGTTGCGGTGAGACTAACGGCTGCGCGAGGAGTGCCTTTCGATCTCCGCGGTATAGGCCCTAACAAGGTCACTGCTCGCTTCGTGTGAGTCGCTCACTGATCTGGTCATCTCGGCAGTCGCGTCCGCTATCTGACCTGCGAAAGCCTGTTGATCTGCCGACACACGTTCATGCGACTCCCCGATCAGTCGATTCGTCTCAGCCTGAGCATCTCCCAAGCTGCGAACCGTCCCGCTGACCGACTCCATACCCTCGGTCAGACTTCGTTGAGTCTCCTCGATGATTCGTGCGACGTCTGCCATCGCATTCGACTGTGCTGCTAGCTCCCGGCCCACTACATTGCGGTCGGCAAAGAGATCATTCAGATTCAGATTGCTCGGATCGAACGTCTCTGACATGGTCCTACTCGCGGATCGGAGTTCCGCCATAGCGTCCGCCTGGGTCGCCAACATAGTGGTGATCTCAGGTGACATGATCGCGACTGAACCGTCCCGTTCGAGGGGTGCGGAAGTAGTCCGACCGCTACTACTTGCCGCCAACTCCTCCACGCGAAGTGCGTCGTTGACTTCGTCGGGTGCCAGTCGGCTCTCGCCTTTCGCGGAACTTGCGCCTGTCCGTTTCGCCACCTTGCTGTCGCTGTCCGACGGGTCCACCGAAGGAAGCCCGGCCGAGGCTTTGGATTCGGCTGATAGGTCAGGCCGGTCCACCATCGAGTCGACCAAATCGTCCTTCCTGCTCCGCGCCTCGACGCCCGTCGACCCGCGCAGTGGAGACTCCACGCCGGTTGCGAGGTAGCGAAGTCCATCTCTCGCCGACGCAAGCCCTGACGCGACTTTGGGTTTGCTCTCCGTGTACTTCCCCTTGGCCCAGCCCGCTCCGTTCGCGAGACCGGCGACCCCGTTGAGGAGAGGATTCGCGTATCCGTTCTCCAAAGCCTTGGCATTCCACTTCGTCGCAGACTGACTTGTCTTGGAACCCGCCATCAGGTTGGACATGTCGTCGTTCTTGTGGTCGTCCTGGCCTGCAAGTTTGTCTTCGTCAGTCGTGACATTCCTGGTGTCATCCGACCCAGTGCCGCCCCAGAAACTCGCATCGAACAGCGAATGTGTGGGAAGTCCCATTGCACCGAGTATCGGCGACCCTGCAGCACCACCGATCTTGATCGCCGTCGATTTGAAGTCACCGATGTCCATCTGGGCGAAACGACTCAGCCCCGACTTCATGACGAAGAAGACCGCTATACATGCAAATCCTGAAAGGATCGCTCCTGCTTCGGTATCCAAGCTTCTCACCGGCAGGAGTGCGGTAACGAACCGGAGCGCTGCGAACAGAATCTCGAATGCAATCCCGACCATGTAGACCACAAGCAGCGACGACAGGAACGTCTTCGCCAGTGTTGCGAAGATGTGCCTCATCCTCGCGCCAGGAAAGACCAGCAAAACTGGAATGAGCGGCAGCACCAGCAGGATCAGTACTCCGATCAGTTGTGCTATCGCGACTCCAGCCACCAACGACACGAAGTAGCGGGCGAGAAACGCCAGAAGAACCAAGCTGGTCAGCCCCAAGACGAGTACGTTGCCGGAACTGCCACCGATCACTTTCTGGTACGTGATGTTCGCTTCAGGGGCGGAATCGAACTGCTGATCTGCCGCCGACTTGTTCATGCCCCAGACATTCCCCACGATCGGAAGGCTGAGCGACGCGTCCCCGTTGTAGTTCCAGTAGTTCCAGGTGTTCGACGCTTCATAGTTGGGCCCGAAACCTTGCGACCAGATCTGCGTGTCGTCCTTCTCGCTCCCACCGACGCCACACACCGAGGCATCCGTGATCTTGTCGTTCGGGTCAAACTTGTCGACCGAGCCTCGGCCGGCATTCAACCATTCCTTGTTCAGGCTCACCGGTCCGGCTATCTCATTCCAGACGCACGCGGCGAAGTAGAACACACTCATCGTAGATCCGTTGACATTGTCCTTCCGCTCCGTCTTCTCCGCATAATAGGAAGGACCAAAGATTCTCTCTGCGACTGACTTTGACTGACCGTCGATCCAATCACCCTCGGCATCAACAAGATGACCATTCGATACCGGGACATTCCTGGAGCCAGTGTCCTTGTTCGTTGCGACGACACTTGGATCGATGACCTTCTCCGGATCGCCCCCTATGACGCCGAGTCCCCCGGTGCCGATCAGTTCGCTATACAGTCCCGCCACTCGAGCAATCAGGATCTGATCTCCGGTAGCAGAGCCCGCCTGGTTCTCCGCGAATCGGCACCATGCGTTACTGGCGCCCACGTTCGTGCCAAGTGCTGCAGACTGGTAGTTGTAGAAGTACAGCTGCTTGACCAGGTTGTCGAACGAAACCATGATCCTGGCTCTTCCTCCGGCAGCTTGGCCTGCAGCTGTGTTCAAGTAGATCGCATGCATACCGTCGATGTACCTGTCACACGCAGACCCATCTTGGTCTGTCGGATTCACGCTGCTGTCAACGGCATTCGTCACCGTGTTGACGGCAGAACTGAGCCAACCCATCCCCCAACCCGCTAATTTGTTAATGCCGACGACGAGCCATCCGGGCGATAGCCCCGCCCAATCAGACGGATCCATTGAACCTTCCTCGGCGGCCAAGACTGTCGAAGAGGCCTCGGATTGGGCGACCGGAGCCGTGCCGGATCCAGGAATGCTGGGGTCGTAGTGGTTTTTCGTCGACTGAAAGGCCATCCCGATGAACAGGGACAGAATGACCACGACCGTGCCCAAGTCCTTCCACGCTAGCCGGGTTGACTCCCCTTTCAATCTGGCTGGTACGTACTTGCACAGGAAAAGCGCGCCCGCGAACATGAGAATTGTCCAGACCAGGTCCGACGAGCCTCCGCCCAAACCAAAGGCACCGAAAGCGGCCTTCCCAACAACGCCGTCCACGAAATAGATTGCTTTTGACATCAGATCGATCGAAAGACTCACCGTGAGCATGAATCCCAGCACATAGGCGATCAGCGCCGCTCCAGACAGGAGGAGTTTAGCAATTCCGCTGATCATCGCCGAGGGGATCTGCGCCATCGAGGAGAATGACTGATCTGGGCTGGGAACCTCGGTCGCACTCCTCCATCGCTCGAACACCATGTACCGATTCGCCTGGAAAAGGTTTCCGGCCTCGAGCATCACGGTTCGATATTCGGATGGCGGTCGGATTGTGGAATCCGCCTCGACCACGTCCGAGGATTGGGCCAATACGCTGGCGGACGCTTGAACAGTCTCCGACGCAGCCGTTGCTGGTCCACTCGCCGCGAAGATAGCTGCGCAGATCAACGCGAGGAGTAAGGCTCTCGTCGACCATCGAGTACTTCTGACGGCTCTGAACGATCTTCGAAGCATCCCTCTCAATCGTGACGGTGCCGGATTCTCCTCGTCGGCCTTGTCTTTCACTTCTCGATTCATGGGCCTGGACCGTTCAGTAGTGGATTTCTGGGCGCAATACATTTCGATCAGGGCGGCGCATTGAAGCGGTTGCCTGCACTCTGGCTCGGCAAAGTGAGGTGTTCTTCGGAAGCCCTGCCGCAAATTCTGGCGCTCCGGTTGACCCGACCCAATCCGACACATATTGCTCGATCTTCTCGAATTAGAAAGTAGCCCTTTACATTTCCACTAATCGTGAAGGATAGCCCTCCTGATGCAGCTCAACTCTGCAGCGCAGCCCAGACAGGGAACTCGGTTCTAACATCAAGACAGAATCGAAAATGTCTGCTCAACAATCGGATTGAAATCCGTGAAGGAGAACTGGTGCGCACCACAAAACGATCGGACCCGAAACGCCATCGCCGCTATGGTGCAGCCTGCGCTTCCGCGCTGATAGCGTTTGCGACTGGATGCGGAGCCGACGACGGCAAAGATCTCAAGGCTGAGCTTCTGTCAGTACAGCGAGGCTTTCATGCTTCACTGCTCGCGCCGGATCGCACTTCAATGCCGCAGTTCGCCTGTCAGGAATTCCTTTCCGTGGCAGGAGGACCGAGCACCTACAGCCCCGCAGACATATTGGAGTTCACGAACGTCGTCAGAGATGACACCGCGACAGCTCGGGCGGACATGAGATGGCAGACCAAGTCCAGCAGATCCCCGTACCAGTCACGGGTGTACTTCACCAAGGAGGACGGAGCTTGGAAATGGTGCGGGAGAACGGGTGACCAGCCATGGATGCCGTGACATCAGCCTCCACATTTGATGCCCCGTTCGGACCTTCGGCTGACACTTCCGAAAGGGGACGCGTGACTGATCTGTCCCACCGTGCAGTGATCGTCGACATCAAGTTCATGTCTGTCACCACTCCGGCAGACGATTCCGCCACGGATGACCCGGAGGAAGCCCGACCCGCTCACTCGCAGCGAGATCCCTCATATAGGTCGGCAGCAGGATCGGCGCTTCATCCGCGGGCATCGTCATCCGTTCCCACTGATCCTCGTAGTCTTCAAACACCCACGAATACGTGCGCGCAGCGCTGGGCTTGGTTGTCCTAGCCCCCGGCCCAGCAGTCGGGTCGGTGAGCCAGTCCCTGTACGCAATCCACGCACCGGCCGCGGCATGGTCTCTCGGCACGACAAAGGTGCGAGGGGTACCGAATGGATTCTCCGGCAGGACAACCAGCAGGTACCACTCTTGCGGTGACATCGCCGGCAGCAATCCCTTCTCCCCGAAGTACCAGGAAGGGTTCGCACTGTACGAGGCCGCCTTGACCTGCGCGGACACCATCGCTCCAGATTCCATATGTACCGCAAGGACATCCGTTCGGGCGACTCCGTCCCTCGTCAGCGAAGCTGCCCAGCCGAGCCCGGCCAGGACGGTGCAGGCCCAGTGCTCCCCCACCGACTTGGTGAGCTTCTTATCGCGGGACGTCCTTGTGCCTGACACGGCTACCGGCGATGCGGCTAACGGGAACAGCACAAGTTCCGGAGCGGACAGATCGATCGTCACGGGGACCTCCAGACGGGTGCTGAACAGTATTGCGTGGAACCTAAGTCAGAGGTCCGACAGAAACGGCATAGTTGAACGTCCTCGACGCTGATTCACGGAAGTCATCGCCAATTCAGCCCTCTGGGGTGAGCGCGTTTCACTGGAGATATCTTTTCATTGTGATCACTCATTCGGACCCGGACTACGCGCTGCGATGGCCCCATCAGATATTCAGAGCCGAAGCCGAAGCCCTGTTGCGTGACGACCCAAAGGAAAAAACATCAGCAGCCGTGGAGTGGCGGGAGGGCGCCGAATGGCTCCTGGTCGAGGCGTTCGCTTCCGAAACTCCCAAAGTCGAATTCGGTAGAACCGAAGGAGTCATCGCCGGCCGCGAGTTCCTGATTGCACTGAAAGATCGTTCGCACAAACTTCCAAAGGCGAATCCCCCCAAGCAGTACTACTTGAGTCGACTGCGTGCCAAACCCGCAGCCTTCGGCGGCACGGACGAAGCGAAACGGCAGATGGAGAGGTCGGAGCGCGAGCGTAAGCAAAAGGACCTCCAGCGAGCCTGGCTGAGCATGGTCCAAGCCTTACAAGGATCCGGATACTTAGGGCAGGTGGCCGCTGGGTACTGCGAAGACACACATGACGGCCACTACCACCCAGATGCCGAGATCGAGAAGATCATCTCGGATTTAACCGGATTGAGTGTCTGGTATCCGGCACTGGCGCAATTCGACGGGATGGCGATCGATTCGGAATCCTGGTCAGAACCTATCTTTTACACCCTGGTTGAGGTATTCCATGACCTTGTAGCTCGACCGCGGCGGCGCTGGTACCACACGTGGAACGACTGCGGCTGGCACTACGAAAATTTCGCACAGAACCCCGCGCAGATGCTGTACCGATGGCGGGTGAACAAGCTGTTTACGGAGGCAGGAAACCCCCTCCAGATTGCAAAAACCGGCGAAGACGTAGGGAGGTTGGTCGAGGGGACTGATCAAGAACGCCAGGAACTGATTGCGTCCGCGTTGAGAACGAACGACACGGAGCGACGTAACACCGTCGAACACGCTGTCGCCCTGTTTCGTGGACGAGACGCCGGACGCGAGGAGAAGAGAAGCGCCTGCATAGCCCTCGCGGCACTACTCGAAGAACGCCGAGACTTGATGAAGCAAGAGTTGCTCTCGAAGGACGAAGGCGCACTGTTCACCCTCGCGAATCAGTTCGATATCCGTCACCGCCGAGCCGACCAGAAGGGCGACTACGATGATGCTTACCTTGAATGGGTCTACTGGTGGTACTTGGCCACAGTCGACCTCGTGGAAAAACTGTTGGCACGACAGGCGCTCTGATACTCGCTCGACCAGCCAGTGCCGATGAGCCAGAAAGACCAGAACCCCTAGACAGCTCCTGAGCCTCCAACATTGCCTACTTCATACTTCAAACCTCCGCATTTTCTCGTCTCGCGGATTGTCTGCTCGTACGTGCTAAACACGCGGACACATTCAGCCCAGCTTTCGCGCCGATACCCGCATCAGTATTTTCACTCTGCCCAACACCGAAGTGTGACTGGGAATCTCCTCACGATCGATCAGCATCGCAGTCAGGGACCGGTACCTCGCTGTCAGAATCGTTCGTCGTCAGGCGTTCTCGACTGCCGTTGTTTTGCATTTGCCGGCAAATTGATCCCCACTTCGTAAGCCCGACAGAACTCGTCGCTCAACACCGTGGTGGAGGACCCACTAATCACTCCTCTGATAACAAGTGCCTCAGCGTGTCCAGTCGTAGCGTTCCCGGTTCGGATGACGATCATGCCGCGCTCATGAAGGTAGAGGAGTTTTCCATAGCCCACCTCCGTTGCATCCCTCGGCGGCCAGCACTGCAGCCCCGCCCCGATCATTTCCGCCGCGTCAGGATCATCCAGGTGGGGCACAAACAGCAGCTTCTCCCGAGGTCCACCCTCACTCGGCTCAGAACCGCGATCTGTCGACTCATCGGAATCAACCACCGATTTTGAATCATCATCGCCAACCGACCCACTCTTGTCTGCATCCAGGCTAGGTGGGTCGTCAGGAAGTCGTACTCCGAGCTCGGGTGCATACGAAAGCTGATCCCAGCCGATCGTGACGACCGGCCCTTCTTGCGTGGATTCGTTGCCACGCAACACCATGCAGAGAATCATTTTGGAAGACTTAACGCCGATCGGCACGACAATCAAGCCTCGCGCTTGGACGTACAAGATCTTGCCGACGGACTGGAGGACTCCCTTCCGTGGCTCTGATAGCGAAAGCAATCCGTCAGCCTCGACTAACCGGATCAGTTCAGGATCGTCGATATACGGCAGCAATATCGGTGGCGTGCAGCTCACGCTTGTCCTCGCCGCACCGGGAGGAGCCGGTCGAGTCGGATTGTTGGGCACTGAAAACCTCAAGAACTTATTCCCCTGTCTTTCAACAACGTCCCGAATACCCGGTCGAACCTCAATGGCTCAGTATCAAGGGCTAGTCGCCTCGATCCCGCTGCCGCTTCTGTCTGGTGACACGCTTCAACGCCAAGTAGCCCACCCCTACACCGACGGCGAGGAAGGTGATCACCACGAACCAATTCCTGTCCTGGTATCCGACCACAGTGCCTGTGCCCCAAAACAACAGCAGGACGGCGGCGATCTTCAACTTCTCGTTCGGCAGCAGGCCCCCACCCTGTGCCTGTCTCGCCGCCTTCGTGGCCGCAGACTTGGCCTGCTTATTCTGTTTCTGCCGCTGCGACCACTCGATGCTCTCTTGTCGTCGCACTTCCGATTTCGCAGCGGATGCAGTCCGTCGTTGCGCACGGGCAGCCTGTTGATGCATATCCAGCATCTGTTTGTCCGCCTCGGCGGACTCCTGCGCTGCACGACGGGTCGCAACAGAGTTGCAGTAAATACAGGACGGGTCGTCGAACACTGTGTGGACTCGGCAAGTCATCGGCTAACCGTAGAGCAATAGACGGATTGATCTCAACAATAGAGCTGCCGCAGTCATCGACGGTTACCAGTCATACTTATTTCTAGTACTTTTGGTGGATAAGGCGAGGTGTGCACCTTCGGGCACCTACTTAATATGAGACGTCATGTCGGTTCCTTTATCCGAAACCTAGCTGCACAGCAACTCCACAGATCCTTCCATATGCGGTCATGTGAACGACGCACGTTGGTCCGCCCAGTAAACCCTCGCTCGGAAGAGCGCCTCACGCTCGGGCAGTCAATCATTCAGCTTGGGCCGACGGAGGCGCCACCGCTCCAATTCGATCTGGCGAGCCGCGATTGACGCGAGTGGTCCGTGAGCGTTCAGATTGAAGCGGGTTAATTCAAATCGCTATCGAAGAGCGAAGAGCGCTACGCGCTTCAATTTCGATCAGCGTCGCAGCTAGGGGGCCGCAACGCGCCCTCCAAGTCGATAGTCGCCAGACGTTCTCGACCATCATCATTTTCCACTGTCCGCCAGGTAGACCCCAGGGTCGGAGGCCAGCCGGAATTCTGCCTCGGACACCCCAACTGAACCTTACGCTCATCTTTCTTCAGATCCTCGATTCCGAATACGCCCTCCACTCAACCCGCACAGGATATTGCGCACGCAGAAACAAAGCATCGAGGTTTACAGCCTCCTACAAAACAACCGATAAACGATCAGAGAATGAATGCTAACGCATCTCGTAGAACTTGAAAAGCCTCGCAACAACTGCGCTTAAGTTAAAATCCTCTTACAATCTGGGAATAGATTGCCGCGCAGATGACAACAGGCGTTGCCTGCGATATCGGATTGAAGGCCGCTCAGAATGTGCAGTACCGCGCATATATGGCGTCGACCACGTCTGAGTGGCTGCGTTACCTCAAGCATGCCCAAACCTGTATGGTCGAGCCATGTGCGTTCCACCCGATATAACACGAGCGGCAATGGGTCGACCCGCGATCAGACTGACGAACCGTGTCTCGTAAGATCGCCAGCCAATGGATTCTCGTCGACACTTTGTCCGACCAACCCAAAGTGTGCGCGGTTGGAGATACCGTCAAGAATCGGACCCCGCTGCAGTCCATCTTACGTGTCGGCGCTGATGCGGTCCGGGCCACTGAAGCCATTACCGCCGCCGTAGAAACTGGTGAGCCGGTTCTTCTTCCGCACAACTCGCGTCACGTATTCTGCGAACCGATTCAGTTTGCCGATGGACAAACGCATGGCGTTTGGCTCCGTATCGCCCATCTAACCGATCCCGCTCCCGAACGAAATCGCGCATGGGCTTTCCGCTGGTATATCGACAAGAACAAGGCAAGCGTTTCCAAGCCACTTCAAGAAGCTTCGAACGAAACCGAATGGACGATTGCCGAAGCATTGGAGATAATTGATCTAGGAGAGGAGTCTACAATCGCACTCGCCACACTTTTAGCCTCCAAACACGGCTCTATACATCATTCAACTGTTCTACAGACACGACCAAGCGGAGTAGCTCACGCGGTCGATTTCATTTGTATGATACGCAACGAAGACGGAGAACGGATTCTTCGGGGCATATCCCATGACCTTGGTCCTGCAGTCCCGCCCAGATGGGAACCTCGCCCGCGCCCACTTGCCGCCGTCGTTGCGGACGGCCTTATCAATACTGGTGAATACAGAGCAGTATTCTGCCTAAAAACATTGAAGCTCATATGTTGGTATGGCGCCAGCCCACCATCAATAGCATGGCGAAGAAATGAGTCAGGAGCGAACCGGAAAATTCTTCATCCAGATGACTACAAACTCGCCAATGAATTGATCCAAATTCTATCTGCCGGCAGTAATTCCGGAGAAGGATCCTCGGTGAGAAACAAAATTCGACTCTTGACCGTCGACGGCGATTATCGCCCGTTCAACATCCGTGCGACTCGAGTTTCGATGGAAGGCGTATCAGCAGGCCTGGCAATCATTTCTCCTACTGACTGACCAAAATAGATTAGACAAAGAACTATTGCCACCTAAAAGTCGAGAATGACTAACTCATACTGGAAGTTGCGCACTTAACTTCTGCGCAGTCGCGAGGTCTCGGTAGTATTGATTGGAGTTGAGGAGGTCGTTATGAGTTCCACAACCAGCAACAACGCCTTCGCGAAGGACTACGATAAGGTCAGCATCGAGTACCGTAGCCAAACGATGCGAGACCACTATTCGGGTGGCGTGTGAAAAATGTCCTCGCATTGCCGACATAAGTTCTCCTTCGGTCAGTGCATCCAGATTGGCTGTCGGTTCGTCCATCAGCACTAATCCAGGCTTTCGCAGAATGGCGCGCCCCCAAGCGAGTCGCTGCCGTTGCCCGCCAGACAATCGAATCCCGCCATCCCCTAGCGTTGCCCGAACACCAAGATCATGGCGTCTGACCATCGAGTCCAAACGTATATCGGTCAGCACTGAGGCAATCTCCGTGTCGTCGACGCGGCGCCCCAAAGTTAGATTCTCACCAATACTGCCCGCGAGAACTGGACTGTCTTGTTCAATGTAGGCAACCCGCTCACGTAATTCTGAAATATTCCTATCGGACAGATTCACACCATCAATCTTCACAACCCCACTGTCGTGCGAGTAAAAGCCCTCCATAATACTCAGTAGGGTCGACTTCCCTGACCCCGTTTCTCCAACGATTCCCACGAAAGATCCTGCGGGCGCCGAAAATGTTACCCCTCGTAGGACTGGCGCCCCCTCAGAGTAGGCAAAGCAGACATTCTCGAATTCAACTGATAGGGCGAGACTTTGATTCGGCTGAGAGCAAGGGTCATAGCCTGGTGCTGGAAGTTGAGCCTCTGTTTCAAATTCGAAAACCTCCTCAATCCTCCGCCACGCTGCTCTTGCCATTTGCCACTCGGTGTATCCCTGAACGAGAGTCGACAAGGGACCACTGAGCAGGAACAGGTAAAGCAGAAACCCAATCAGCGCACCTAGGGTCATCGCACCATCAGTAACACGCACCGCCCCAGTGAGAAGCACCGCAACGAACACCACCTGCGAGGAAAAGGCCATGGTCGGTTGCGCTGCTGCGGATAGTTTTCCAATTTTCAGACCAGAATTTCGGACAGCTACGGTACAAGACTTGATTTTACGAAGCTGGTCCACTTCCGCTCCCGAAGAACGAATTAGCCGCATGGTAGACAGCGTTTGACTGGATATGGACGCCAGTTCACCGGTTGCCGTCTGGCTGGCCAGAGCGGCCTTGTTCATTGCCCTCCCTAACTGACTGACGACGACCAACGAAAAACCGAAAACAGTGACAGTAATTAAAAACATCACACTGTCAGAGCGAAGCATCATGACGGAAGCAAAGATGACAATTAGTATGGCACTCAATGTCTGAGCTAATGTGGTCCGAACGAAGGCGCGCAGGAGGCCAGAATCAGTGGTGATGCGAGACACAAGGTCACCAACTGGTCTTCTATCTAATTCATCCAATCTAGTACTCAACAAATGGCGCGACAGTTGATTTCGAACGGAATATACCCACCGTTCTCCAATCTTAGTCAGAAGAATTATCTGATAACCCGTCACAACCGCTTGAACGATTGCAGCTAGAACCATCAGAGCTACTAGTCTATTAATCGGCCGACCAGTCCCTAGGCTGTCAACTACCTGTTGAAGAAGCAGCGGCTGCCAAGCAGTCAGAAGTGCTCCAAAAATCGAGAGCAGAACCGCAATCGCTGCAGCTATTCGATGTCCACGCAATACTGATCGGACCACTATTAGCCCTCATATCTAATCGATTCTGATAGCTGACTTGCAACAAGTCAGCTATGGCCGTAAGCAAAAATTCACATCAAGTCGCAGAAGGGCTGGAACGTCTGCCGACAAACAGCCATATCACAGGACCGATGACGGGCAGTGCCAAGATAGCGATCATCCACCCCACCTTCCCGCCGCCGCTGAGCCTGCCAGAACCCAGACAGGTTACTATCGCTGTCAGGAATACGGCTGTGTAAACGATCAGGACTGCTGCAACCGCCCAAGCGGCAATGCCATTTTGCATTTCTCTCCTATCTAGCAATACTTGGTTGTGAAACAAATTCCACAATCTGTTTCAGCGCATCAGGTTGGCCATACGGAAGCAGATGCCCCCCTATTCGATTGTCGACTTTCACACTATGCCCGGCCAAACCTAGCATTCGCGATACCTCATACCCGCATTCAGGTGCTACGGTTCGATCATCGATTCCGATAAGTATCAGAATTAGTGGACTTCCATTTGAGGAGGGGCGAAGTTCCGTAAGCGCACGCTCGTCTCGCATGACATTCGGTGACAACGCGACAGATTCCAGATACTTGATCATTCTCTGATCATCGCTAGTCGATGCCACGTCTTTCGGATCGAAGAATCCGTTGACTACCACCGCTCGGGAGAACAGGTCCGGTGCTGCAGCTACAGTCCTGGCTGCCAGAAATCCGCCGTAACTCGAACCGATCAGGGAAATCTCGACCTCGGATCCACGCTGGTTACGTATCCCCTCAAGTAAATCCACGATGCTTCGGACATCTACGTCACCCCACCGCCCAACCAAATGCTCCGCGAAACCATCACCGTATCCTGTGCTCCCGGGCGGATTTGGAAGGAGCACTGCCGCTGCCGGCACACAGCGGACCATCGCCATCACCAGTTGGTCATACTTTGCACGCCAATGCGTCAACGGTCCGCCGTGAAGTATGACCACAATCTTCGCCGCCTGCTTGAGATCTCCGAACTGCAAAACCTCGTATCGGTGAAAACTATTCACCCAGAACGTCGTTGGTCGATACTCAAGTCCGTCCTTCGCACGACCGACTGGGAAATCAATGCTCGAAGGACTATTTAGTGGATCGAACGCGATCTGGCGAGGGACAGACTCTCGGAACGGAGCGACGTCGATATAGGAGACCGACACTCGGCCATCCGCGAGAACCGCAACCGCGGCAGTACCGACGTAGCCATTCTGAGCTGTTACCTGCTTAGTGTGCTGCCTCGTGTAATCGAAGGCTTCCAGCCAACTAAATGGCCCCCTCTCAAGTCTTAGAATCAAGACATCCTTGACCAGCGCCGCAACCCCGACCTGAACGTCTGATTCGTACTGATCTTCGAAGCTCGTGGCTGAGAATGTCCCTGATACCTCACCGGTCACGAGGTCTCGAATCTCTACGGTCCCAGCCTGATCGGCGAGGAAGGCACCACGAACTCCGTCAGAGGCAAGCAACACTGCATATGTCAGCGGTCTAACTACGCCGCCGTCTACAACGCAGGCGAGTGGAGTCGACTCGGCATTCTCGAGGTTCAGCACAGACCCGGTTGGGGTTGAAACGATCGATAGCAATTTTGATGGACGAGACTTGGCACTGTTCGGGGAACCAACTCCGCGCTCCATCAAAATGTCGGAAGCGTTGAACACTGAGACCGACCCATGTCGATCTGTGGTGAGAAGCAAATCTCCTTCCGCCGCGATGCGACGCCGTTCCACACAGATCCCGTTTGAATCAGTGCGGTACAGACCGGAGGACGCACCACCGACCCCCAGCGACACCAGTATCGTCACTTTCCGTGCATCGTCGCAGGCGAGTGCCACAACCTTCCTGAAGTCGATCTCGGCGTCGAAATCATCAGCACATCGTTCCCATCCACCTCCATCACGCAGATCGAACATGACAAGTTTTGGGTGTGCTGTACCGTCTACGGCCACTGCAGCGGCCGCATTACCGGACTGGCTAAAAACGAAATGAATCAAGTTTCGCACGCGAAGTGAATCCGCCCAGAATTCCTCGAATGTTTCCTGCGAAGCAAGTTCTCGACCAGCGGGAGCAGTCATAGCGTCGTGCTGTCCGCGTAAAACGGGCGAGGAGTACCGTACAGATACCTACCGAGCAAGCTTAGGGCTCCCGCATCCCCCAGTCCGAAACTGGCGCCGCCAGTCCGACCGGTATCTCCGGAGTAGCTACTGACCCCATCCCTGTCCGTGTAACGCTTCTGTTGAAGACGCTCGATCGCGCCTTCACACAATTTCAGGTAGTGCCTCTCCCCGGTTCGAGCGAACAGATCGAGGTAGAGATGAGCGTTACCGGCAATTCCGTGACAGTGCGAACTTTGCAGCCGTGATTCCGCAATCTCACATGACGCCGCGGCCATCCGAGCAAGTTTCAAGGGCCCGCTGGTGTCTGAGGTTGAATGCAACCGAGTCAACGCCGATCCAATCCCGCCTGCACCGCTGCACCACCACACCACGATCTCGTCGCTCGATTGAGAGATCGGCCAGTTGGCATAGTCACCAGAGAGGATTGCAACTCGTTGGAGATGCCGCACTCCGACATCCACGATGTCTTGACTCGCTCGATCCCCGGTAACCGCACCGTATGCCGCGAAGAAATGAAGGAACCCAGCAATCCCGTGGGCGTACCCGAAGTGGGTCGGACGGTCGATCTGAACCGCAAGTGTCGCATCATCCTCCACGGTCACGATTCGCTTCATAGTGTTCGCAATGCCTGACAACCGGGGCAACAGTTGCTTCTCACCGTATTGTTCGACGAAGTCTGCCGCGACCAAGCCCGAACCCGCGATGCCATGGGTGACGTCCGGGTTCCCCCACTCAACAGGGGCCGCTCGCAGCAGTCGAATCGAGAGTTCTCTCATCTCTTGATCGCCGAATACATGGGCAGCAGTGCGTAGCGCTAATGCGGTTCCGCTGCGTCCGAAGTATGCCCCGGGGAGCGTCTGCCGGAGCTCCGATACGGTCAGTTCGCGAGCCAAGTAGTCAGCGATCGACCGCGCGGTGAACTCCACATTCTGATTCCAGTGAGGTGTGTTGGCCAGATCAAGCAATGTAACCAGCGTGCCAGCACAACCTCCCTGCACCGCGAGCGGATCCGTGAACCCGGTGCCAACCTTTACCGGTTCCACCGGTGACAACCCCTCGGCCAGGCGAGTTTTCACACTGTGCCCGAGAAGCATCAAGTCGGTCGTCAACCAGAGTCCGATAGCAGTGGGTGCCTCTTGAGCGGCGACGACAGCGCCAACAACGACTTCCGCTGGAACGGGCTGATCGAAACACCGGAGAACATCATTGATCGATGGACGCAGGCTTGATTCGGAGGCAACCATTGCGGTCAGAAGCTCCCTGCGACTCCTGATCGCTGAGTTCTCAGCCGCGTTGGTATCGATCCATTTGACCGTAGCGGCGAACCACGCGTCTTCGTCATCCGCTTCACAGATAGGCGGTTCGACTCCCTCAGTCAGTACAAAGACGAGCACCATCGCAAGAGCATAGATATCAGAGGTTGGATCGAGGTGACGGATGATCGCCGCTGACCTCATTCGTTCTCTCGCAGCGTATCCGAGAGTATTTGCATTCACAGTGTCGCAACCGATCGCGGCAACGAACTCAGCGTCGATGAATCGAACTTCTCCACCGGGTGTGAGCATGATGTTGCCTGGCGTCAGGTCCCCAACCACATAGTCTTTGGCGTGTATCTCCGACACCTTCTCGATGATCTGGAGACACAACTTCTCTCTTTCGACGACCACGGTAGCCACGTCACCCCGAAGTCCACGGTCGAATTCCTTGGCGAAGTATGCTCGCAGGTCGTCGCCGGGTAGCTCTTCCTCCGCTAGGAACAGGTGACCACCTTCCTCGAATAAGTCGAATGGCTCCGGGAACACCTGAGTACCAGCAAACGCACGCAAGACTTCTTCCTCGTGCCGGAGCTGATCCACCATCGTCGACCCGTCCGGCTGAGGTCCGATGAACGGTCGTGCTTCCTTCAGAATGCATAGGCGCCCATTTCGATCCCGGGCCCGGTAAACACCGCCACGGTTGGAGTGTCTCACAGCAGACGTGACCGAATAGTTGCCGTTCAACATTGGCTCGACGTCCGACGCGTCGCTCACACTCTGTGCAATCGGAAACGGCGACTGTGCCCATACAGGTGGCGAGAACCAGGCAAGCCTCTCGTCCATCGCATAGTCACCTTCCGGGCTTGTCATTTCAATCTCAAATGCCCCGTCAGACTTCAAATGTGGCCGACTGCCGCTGATTACTCCGTACCTGGCGTGAACGAGGGAGTTTTCCCGCAGGATGAGATCTGAGAGTATCCGTGGTCCTTCAAATCCATTGAGCGCTTCGTCGAGGGTAGTAGCCAACTTATGGATGTCTTCGTTCGATGTCGCAGACTCCGGATAGATGGTCATGAACTTGCATCCACTACCTCGATCCTGCCTGTGTGACAACAACTCTGAAAGTTGCTCTGTGCCTTTGGTGTATTTGAATGCAACCCGGTGCTGGAGAAGGACCCCGGTTGCAACGGCGAGAACTTCAGCACTATCTCTCATCGACGAAGAGATGTGAAGCTTCCACCCTTGAGGGCGCATGAAGTAACACGGCGGCGTGACGCGCCTCCAGAAGGGGTCGGTCTCGACCAACCAACCTAGCGCGTTGAACTTCTCCGCATTGGGCAACTGGAGATCGTGATGATCCCAGGACTTCACACCTTTGATGGTCAATCGAGTTCCGCCTGTCAGGAATTGAGAATGCGAACGCTGCTGGGGTGCAGCGATTCAAGCTGCACCCCAGAAACGAATCTGCTATGCGGTAAAGGAACAGGTTGGACACGTTGTGATCGATGCGAGAGCGCAGCAACCGAAGATTTCGGCATCTTGTTGCGGCCTCAAGATCGATCGTTCCTCATCGATCCGCTGCAAGAGGAGAACAGAGTGCATTTCTAGCCTCCGGTGTTCGTGCAGCTGTGGCAAGTGGTCAGGATTGACGGTCCAGGCCCCAGGTAATTGGTTGTGTACCAGCAACAATCCGTCGAACCCAGCATCTGCGCATCGGACGAACTCTCCATGGTTTGCAGCTGAATAATCTGAGCGGTACTCATGCGCAACTCCTTAGTTGTCTAGCAGGCGATTTAGTGAGTGAGCGTGCAACCGTGGCAGGTCACCAAGGTGGGCAAGGGCGCCGGCACGTAGCAGCACCACTCCGCCTTCAACGGCGACTCCTCCTCTAGCACTTGGAGATCGAGAACTGCAGTCGCATTCATAGAAACCCTCCTCTTGCATCCGGAAATTGCGTTTTGCCAGTGTTCCGAGCACCGAACTGGCAGGACGTGACGAACCCATCGAGCGCTGCACACAGAGGGACACGCGATGCCAAGCAGGATTCGTTTACCGACCGATGCCGGAATGCGTCACAGACGCCAGCCCCTCCCGAGGGAAACAAGGAAGAGCCGCTAGCGGAAGCCCTCTAGGCTTCTACCGAGAGAATATACCCAACGGTCTCGTTCCGCCACCCCCTCACGGCAGATCAGCCGCAGCGGAGAAATCTGCAAGGAACATCCCTGCGGGGACCAGTCGCCAGAGGCGAAGGGCGCACCTACCAACAACGTCAAGGAAAAGACCGCGGAATGAATCTTGAAAACTCATCAAATAGATTGTGTAACAACCTAATTAACATTGCCGACATAACATTCCCAGTAATAGACCCGCAGAACGACGAAACCATCACGCTGATTTCATCCACCGGAGATTCTATGCGCACGCCACAACCGTCCACCCTCCAAAAGGCTGAAGGCCACCGCCCACCTGACCAAACAACAATCGATTCACCCACCCACCGGAGATGGGCCACACTGCTGACCAACCTCGGATTCCACTGGGCCAATCAGCAGTTCGCCGGTGTCACCTTCACCCTGTCGACCGAGGCCAGTGACAGACTGGCCCACCTGGTGGTCGAGGATCACGCGAGCGGACAGTTCGAAGCGCCCCGCGTCATCGATCGCCGGCCAGATGATTTCTATGTGATGGTCACAGATGCACCATTGCTGAATCGGAAGCCTGGCCGCATCGACGGGCTCACCGATTCTCGGGAGTTCATCGCGGGCATCATCATCGAGGATCCGACTGATCGGGGTCACGACTTCGATCCGATCCACGATGCGCACGCCGCCGGGCTTGCCAGATGCACGATCTGCGCTTCAGTCGGCTACTACGACCGCGGACATTGGCCCGAGAATCGGATATTCTATCCCTGCGGCCATAAGACTGCTGATGCCGGCCATATGGCGTCGATCGAATGGTTATCATCGTCGTGGTCGTATGCGGTGCAGGAGGTTCCATTCGACGAGGATCGGTCTTCGCGGAAGATCCTCTGCGAGGTCTACGGATACCGGGAGCTCTGATTCGCTCTCAGTTCTATTCGGAGCGTCGTCTCGATAGATCGTTCGTAAGAAGTATCGAAAGTTCGTCAGCGTCGCACTCAGCTTCAGCAATAGCCCCATGAAGCTTCAGGTACGTCGAGACTTCGCCCCGGAAGCTGTTCGGAACTCCTTGCAGCACATCACTTTCCCGTCGATCGCAGACTGATATGGCACCGTCGCGGAGACTGAATCTCATACGGAGATCTCCCTAGGGGAGAGCCCGTGATGAATCGCCCTTCTCTGCGGAACCCCTGAGGTCGGTGGTGCTCTCAAAGCGGAAGACGTGGACGTATTGAACATTGACCCATACGACGAGCTCAGAGCACATGGCGGATAGCTCCCGATTCGACGCGAATCCTTTGATTAGGAACAGCTTCGAAGTTCATCTCTTTGCGTAGATTCCCTATACGTCGCGGAGCCTCTTCTCAGAGCGCCCCTTCTGTACGGACCCCGGGGATCAGTGGTGCTCCTAAAGCGGAGGACGTGGACGTATTGAACATTGACCCATTCGTAGAGCTCAGAGCCCTTATTGAATTCACGTGCATCACCTTCAATGCCACTGTCCGACAGACAGTTTACGACGACAAACATCGCGATCAAATTTGAAGCGCAACCCGAAGCTCTCACCGACCACACTGCGACCCCAATGGCCCCGCATTGCGATTGTGACGCGCCGAAAGTTCGAGGGGGTACGACTTACTCGAATCGAGAGTTCAGTGCATCACAATCGATTTGAACGCGCAAAGGCACTTCGGTGAGCGATACAGACCTAGGGGTGCCGGATTGCGCGGATAACCTTGCGTTCCGCCGCTCTCCGGAGACTGTCATAGCGTCTACCGAGCCGCTCTTCAGCCTCGAACAGGAGTTTCCATGTCTCACCTTCGACTGCACATATCGCCGCCTCAGCCTCGGGAGAATTCCTCATAATCAGGGCTTTACGACGGATCTCGTCCCACCCGATGGCGATGTTTGTCACCACCTGGACCACGTCGACGTCGTCCCATGAACGGATCAGACAAGCGCTGTCGATGCACTCGGGCACCTGCCTGTTCATCGGCAAGCCTTCGTCGTCAAGCTCAACCTTGACGCCATCAAATATCCGCTCGTACCGTGACCGCTGCCGACCCAATGTTGCAGCTTTGACCGGCACCTTCTCGACCAACTTCTCCAAGGGCTTCGCCGGCGCCTTCGTGTTTGGCGCCTTTCGCACATCGGGGCACCTGTTGCTTCCGCTCTCAGGCGAGCCAAAGTTCGGGCAGTTCGCTTGGGCACGCCGAACCAGCGGACTGAAAGCCTCTTGGTTCGGTGCGATCTCGAACTGCACAACGGGGTCCGATGTCTGAAGGCGCTCGTCAAAGATTCGGACATCGACCGTGCCTCCGACCAGGTCAACCTCGTAGTCCATCTGCACCAATGGCCAACACTGTCCGGTTGCGTCGTTCACCTTCGTGAGTAACGCTTCCTCCGCCTGTAGAACGGCTGCCTTCTCCAGATCGGGGCACTCCTTGCCGTCCGCACCGACCGCCACCATGCCACCGACTGTGTACGACGTGGTCCTGCAGCGGTTCAAATACTTTGCGTCATACCAGTGCCGCCGAACGACTTTGAGAACCGGGACGGGTTGCCCGTCTTCGCCGGCCAAGCCTTCCACCATCGTCTGGCGGAGGAAACGGAGGTCGCGACCTATCGTCACATGCGTGACGTCGAAAAGTTCGGCGGTAGCTTCTTGCCCGACATTGAGAACGTCCTTCTGTGTGGTCGTACACATACGGACTATCCAATCGAGCAGCAGATACTGGCGAGATTCTTTACCGCACAGTCGCTCAATCGTCTGCAATGCCTGCTCGGCCTGATACCTGACGAGGGGATTGCCGGTCCATCTCGCGGCAGATGTGTATACCCGTGCCACGTCTTCGACCAGCCAAACTTCGTCACGGGTTTCGAGGCGCTTCTGCGCCAGCTTTGGCTGAAACTTCTTCACCAAGCCGAGGGCTTGCTCTTGGGTGAAGCCCAAGTGGTAGGCCACATTCCATACAGAGCAGAGGTCGTACGCATCTTGGTCATCGGTACGGGACGAGGGCTTGGTCCGGCGGGATCGGTATTCACGGCCCGCTGGGGTGTCCTTCAGCCGCCCGTACATGAGATCGAAATTGTTCTGCCACTTCTCCAGTAAGATTTTCTCAGCCCCACAGGCCCTCACATGTTGCTTCCGTTTAACACCAGAGGTTTTCGGCCGACGCACCACCCTGTTCAGGATGTACCGAACGACTGCCTCGTTCTCGACCACATGCCCCCAGATACCACGCGTATGGGTATACAACGCCCGCTCTGACCGTTCGCACCCCGGCGCGATCACGAAGCCGACTCCACCCTTGCGGATGTCCACGTTGGGCAGCTGCTTGGTCTTGAATGACTTTGCGCCAGGCCACTTAACGTGCAGGTGTGCGCCGCGTTCGGTCGACACCCAAGGATTCTCCTCCGCGTCGGCACCTGTTGCAGCCAAAAAGCTCGCAATCGCGTCGTCCGAATCCATGTCGAGGATCAGCCTGTCCGGACCGGGCACCACACCGAGCACCATTTCGGGATGCAGATCGAGAACATCGAGCAGCAGCTCCCGATCCCGCGTCGCAGTCTTGAATCCATGCCCAAACTTCTCACACGCGGGATGTTTCTTACCCTGATAATTGGCCGGATCCAGCTTCTTTTGCAGACACGGCATCTTTGGAGTCTTGTCAATCGTGCAGGGAATCAAACTGATTCCGCTATCGAGGAGTAGCCAATCGATCAGTAGACCTCGCTCATCCCGAGTTGATTCCGGCGTGATTCGGGGACATTCCTGTGTGCGCAGCTCATTAAGATAGTCAGTCGAAGATCGAGTTTCTTCATCGATTTCGGGCGCGCAGAGGATCATACGGAATTTCCTAAAAGTGAGGTGTTTGTTCATTTCTGAAATCAAGCAGGGTGACGAACATGGTCACCTCTAACCGAGCCACCCTGCTTGCTTCAGTTCTTCAGAACGAGTAGCTAACTCGTCTACGACGAAATTTATTCGGCTTATAGCCGAAATGTCCAGCGATAATCACTAATGCGGATTCGATAGCGCTATTGACGAACAGTTTTCAATATCGCCAATAGCAAAAAGGCATAGAGATGCCACGGACCGTTAGTGCCGGATTTGCACTCCGTATTGATCTGAAAATAGGCGAGCCGCGGCGCCCCTGCTACTACCAGGCAGTCTGGCCTTCCTTGAGATCAGATGCCTGGTAGTAGCCCCGGTCAGTCGAGGCGGCCTTCGTGACCCGAGCGCACTGCCCAGTCATGGCAAGGAGTCGACACCGCTGCGCGAACGATCAATCTATGTGTCCTGATTGGACGCTTAGGCCTAGGCCTTGAGCGTGCCGCCGCTGGCAAGAACCTCGCGCTCATACTCGCGCTCTCGCTTCGCTTCACCGGATGCAGATGGGACGAATTTCGGGCATGGGACCCTATTCCACCTTCCTATGGCAAGCGAATTCTTAGTCTTTCCTCCGCGCTTGCGCTCTAGCCCGTAAACCCAGTATCCGGAGGCGCGGTTCCTCTTCGGGTCACCATTTACATAAAAATGGTGCTCCCTCACTATCACCAGGACACCCGCTGAAACGAGAGCCGTGAGAGCCTTTTGAGCCGCCGATCGCGAGCAACCCAATTTCTTTGACAGAATTGTCGATCCGACTGAGGCGATGCTGTGGTCGCGAGCATTGAGATCATCCATGATGAAATCAAAGACTTCGACGACACGGCTGCGATTCGAGAATTCCTGCACTACATAGCGACGCGCAATCTCGGCACGATACTTCCTCCTCGACCTCAGGTCTTCTGCCATGAGTTGCTCGATCGGCCAATTGCTGGAAATGGGATTGCGCACCGCCATCATTCCCGACTTTGGTCGCGGGCGGGGAAACTGGACCTCGACGCGCAGAGGCTCCGCGATTTTCCTAGCGATCGCGTGAGGTAGCCGTCCGAAAAGATCGATGTCCGGAATATCCTCTTCCTCGTCACGGTATCGGAATGCGACGCGCACGTATTTGACTCTCGTGGCGTCCTCCCGATGAACCATGGCGCCACACACCGCTTCCCGCACCTTGGCCAGCTGCGCTTCGCTCTCGACGATGAGCCGAATTTGTGGCTCCATCGGCGTCCGCATGCAGCTAGCACCTCCCCCTTGGTCCGAAAGGTACTTCATACTTAGGCTTTCCATCCTTCGTCTCCTTCCGTTTTTCGGGTCGACTAATAGACCCAGGAATTGAATTTCTCTGTTACACAAGCGGAATAGGTATCCGCTGAGATGATCGATCAGGTCGGCTGGATGCTCATGAACTCGGGCAGCTCATTGACACAAGGAAGACCGTCCGTGAAGGCCTGCTGGCGAGACATGCTGCACCGTAACCGACTTCAATGAGTGAACGGAGTTCCGCTCAGCTGAGATCCGCCAGAGGGGAACCGTCGCACGTCCACACTGCTGTCAGTCTTCCTCATCTTCGGACTCGCCCAGCGCCTCTAGCCCGTAGGGGCACGCCTCGCACAGAGACCAGACCCCTGGGTCCCCCGACTCTTCATTCCCACAGGAGATGCAGACGGAAAACGGCTCGCCATCGAGAGTGACCATTCGCAGCATCAGTCCGGGAATTGCAGGTTCGCAGAGTGCTGTCTCACTCGGGCTGAGAGGTTTGCCTTTACCTCGCTCGAATGAAATCACAGGTGAGAGTTTGTTTCTAGCAAGATCGCCGCAATCTGGACAGAGCCGCCAGACCAAAGGTTCTCCAGCACGTTTACACTCACTGAGGCCGTCCGAGTGGTGCTCCCAACTGCAGGTAACACATTTGAGGAAAGCACCCTCGTGATCACGCACTGCCTCCAGATCACATGCGCGGTGGTTATGTTCGTCTCCACCCTCGCCACAGAAGCACGTTCGACTTCGATAGCGGTCGGGTACCCGCAACAGCAGACCCGGGGCCGAGACTCTCATGAGCTGAAGAGTTGCACCGAGGCTGCCGTCGCTCCTACGTGCCCAGCGCGTCCACTCGAAGATCGGGATGAGATCGTGAATCACGAGGAGTTCTGCGCGCAGATCCGCATCTTCGCTGTAGCAAAACACATCCCGCACAAGCTCCCTGACGTCTCGTCCATCGAATTCGCAAAACGTCATTCGGCGATCACGTCCCGATTGAGCAGCGACATCGTCGCGGATAGCTGACGTAGTTTTCGTTCGTCACACTCGCTGAAGGCGTCTCCGCTTGAATAGGGCTGCATAATGTCGATAACGCTCCCTCCCACACACGCCACAGCCTCGAACAGCTGGTCCAGACCAGTGCGGAGTGCATCTTCCTCGAAACGGTCCAGCACTCCGCAGAACTCCTCGCCGAGAGAACGACATTCGGCCATTGATCGGGCAGATTTGATGGCGGAAAGGTACGGGTCCACCGCCGCAGCCGAATCGTCGGCAATATCCAGACGCCGTAGTTCGCATGCCTGAAGGACACTGAGAACATCTCGGTAGATTGCGAGGGGAAGACGCATGTGTTCGTAGTTCGCACCCAGACTTGCTAGCTCAGCGTCTACGCCGCGAATGTCACTTGAAATCATAACGACTCGTGTACGCGACACCTCGTTGCGGCGGTCGATATTGTCCCTGACACTCTGGACCACCGAAATCACCCCACTCTTCATCTGCGCCACGGTCCTTCGTGACTTCCGGGGCTTCGCCTTAACACCAGTCTTCGTGCTCATCTCGTCTCCTCTTCCCGGCAGTGCATCGGTGCGCTGCTCGTGGACATGAGAAAACCAGAAATCTAGGAGCCCCGATGGTAATAGGATAAATCCCTGGTAGGAGAGCTAGAAATCCCCGCAACTACGCCTTCGGTGTCCCCTTCTGACCACGGTTCGAAGCTGCAATTTGGCCTGCCCCACGCGACGCACGATCCGCTTTCCGCTTATCCCAGCGGGCCTTCGCATCAGGGTCGGTCTGAAGCACCTCTTCGACTTCGGCTTTCTTCGCCTTAACCCACTCTTCGAGCGCCACCTCGATGACAGACGTGACAGACACTTTGAGAACAGCGGAGGTCTTCTGGACGTCGTCCACAAGCCAGAGTGGCGCCGTGAAGGTCGAATTGGTGGGCGCGTAGCTCTTGCCCGTGGAATTCGTTTTGGGTTTGTCCTTCGGCTGCTCCCTTCGAGGCTTAGCCATCCAACTCTTCCTTTCAACCCCGTTAGCGGACCATCTGGACCCGCAATATCGCCTGGACAAACACGGTACCTAACTCGCTACGATCGACGAGCAATGCCGCCAGGAAGCGAATTGAGGGCACATGATGGCTGAACCAACGGATCCCGATAGCGGCGATCCGAAAGTTTTCCGGCTGACAGAAATGCAGCGTCGGCGATTCCAACGTATGTCGACTTCAGAAGCCTCAAACCTGCTGTACCCCAATCACTCTGATGCAGAGCTCAGACCGGAGTCACTCAGAGGACAAGTCTCCCTAATCCGACTTCCACGTGGACTGAACTGGGAGTATCCGGCCTTCCAATTCGACATTGCAGCACGGGCGGTCATTCCAATCGTCGCCTACGCAAACGCGGATCTGAAAGCGGAAACGGATCCATGGGGAGCCCTCGCCTGGTGGGAGACCCCGATTCGCATCGCGGGCGCCCAGACTCCGCTTGAACTTCTAGTTCGGGGCCAACTGACCACCAAGTTGGTCGACAACCTGACCGCGATCCGGCGACAGGCAATGTAGCTCCAGCCATGGCCAGTTCAGTAACCGCTGTCCAATCACAGACGAGAGCTTCATTGTTCGACTGCGACGAAATCTGCCCTAACAGCACTCCATGCATGGGACCTTCACATTTGAAATAGCTGTCGTACGGCCTCTCTAGTATCAGAGTAAGATACCTGAGCGACAAGGGGTTTCATCATGTCGATCGAACCGATACCAGAATTCGATGCAGACTTTCGGATGGTCTTCGTCAGCGGCTTCTACACGGTCTATGTTCCTGGGCTTGGGATTTCGGCCACTGACTCCGACTCCGACAAAGCGACCGACAAGTTGGTCCGACAGCTGCGTCAGTATGCATATTGGTGGAACCACTCCGACTACCCCAGATCGGAACATCCGGAGCGGAGCGCGGCACTGGCGGCCCAGGTGGATGGACTGACCGATGAGGAGATCGTCGAATGGATCAACCGTGAACCGGACCCGTCAAGAACATTTCTTCCTACACCTGCCGCCGGCTCTCAGTTCACCGGCTTAGAGGTCTTCCTCGACGACAACGGCGCGTTTGTGATCGTCGCTCCGGATCTCGGCCTCTTATCGGGTGAACAGACTCTCGCGGAAACCGTCGCGGATATGACGCACGCCGTGATCGACTACGCGGACGAATGGGTGGCCCGACCAGAACTTCGAACCGCGAGAGGTCACATTTCGAACGAAGACGTTGTCGCAACGATCCGATCGATGAGCTGGCCAGAGGTATATGAGTGGGTGATCGGCGAAATCAGACAGGATGATGCCGTCCAGGGCCTGGCAACTCCCTCGGGATCCGAAGCTGCGCAACAATATCTGCAAAATCCTACGTCCGCTCCTGCGGTTCGATCTCCCGGGAATGAATCCCTGAACCTGACGGAGACACCTGATCCCGATAGTCCACCAGACCACCTCCCTCACTTTCGATGATCGCAGCGAGGTACGCCCGTTCTTCCTCTGACCAGCCCTTACGCGATGTTGTCATCGGCCTTATCCGGGCCGGCGATCGCTGCATGACGCCTGCCTGCAACTCATGCTTGTTCCCCCGTCTCGCGGGCACCACGAACCAGTCCTGACCCGAGCCCTTCCCAGTCGGCGAACGATCTCGCATGGATGCTGTTCGCACGCCTATCTGCTGCGTCTATCTGACCGGCCGAATACATGTCGATCACCGTCTGTATCTCGCCCATCGAACGCACCTTGTCTCCCCCAACTAAAACACGTCCACGCACACGCGCATTCACCACCGGAGACATATCCAGTAACAGCACACCCTCCCAGAAGCGTGATCGTCGATTACTACCGCTCCCACTGTCATTGAGTCGTTCCAACGCCAGCGGAGGATCTGATACGTAGATCATCGGCAAGCCGTCCGCACCGGTGACCGCCCAATCGAGGTTGTCAGACTGTTGCAACTCGCGGAGTCTGGAAAAGATCTGGCTTGGACGCAAAGGACCGCTATACGTCTCTCTCCGCGGTCGATCCAAAACCCTTGCCGCATATCCGGCTGTTCGAAGGATCGTCCTGAACCCTGAGGTATCGTCCGCTGCGGTTCCCATTTTCCGCCAACGGGTAATCCATTCGCGGGCAGCATCACTGAGCTGGACTGCTGTATCCCCCAGAACAAATCGTGCCGCCACCATCGCGGAGTAGTCGCAAATTGGCTGAAAGCCAGCCTGTTTGACACCGACCGCATACATCAACTGATTGAACACAACGATCGAGACATTCGATTCGCCCAACTCCGCGCGGCGAATGGTTGATTCGGAGACGCCCGATATCGCTGCAACCTCTCGCTGGCTGAAGCCGATATGCGTGCGAGCATCGATGAAGTCTTGTATAGAAGTCACTGATCGAGCGTATCCGGGAGAAAATCATCCTGACCATCAAAAGAAGGCATTCACCCCAGCGCAAGAACGTGGCCGTCACCAGAGGGCTTGGATACGAAAACAGTTGAGGTGGAACCACGTACATCGTTCCTGCCCCAAACCCGGACGACGAGCCGGAGTTCTGCGCCCCGTCCTGGCGCCTCAGTTCGACCCAGCGCGAGCTTTCGAGATCGTTCGACTCTACGTATCGAAACGCGACCCTTTTGCAGCGAACGTGGATCTGATCGTTTTACGTCGCGCTTAGAGAGATGAGGATCGATCACCGAAAACCTATCTCCCTCGGAACTCCAGTGGATCAGCCGGAACATTGCACTGGGATTCGGTTCAAATTCGTACCGGTTTCGGCCACGCCGTAGTACGCGATGATGACGGCCTTGAAACTGGAGATCGACATACCCAAACCGTGCGGGAACGTCGCCGCAACCTTGCATCACTCGAGCCACACGCTCGGATCATCTGGGATGACAGAACGCGAGTAAACGACCGCCTCGGTGAACTCGGTGATCTCGGCATCCGTCAAAGGTCCTGCGCCGTTACGGTTGTTCTCTTCCTCCTCGAGGAGAGGGTTCCTGGTCATGTCTGCTCGTCGGTGGAAGTACCTGCACATTCCACCCCCGACGACAATCCGTCCTGTGCAACTTCGCTGCCACGTCATGATGGATCTCTCAAAGGTGCGGGCAATCCATCACAGGTGAGAGTGACCCTCAGGTCGAAATCGCCAAGGCTCTGTTTTGCTCCACTGCGCCAATACAGATTGGTCATCTCGCACTTCTGTGGAGACTGGTCCGACCCCACAGCCGCATTCACAGAAACTCTGCCGAAACTGTCAGGGGCGACCTGGGATTGATTCAGAAGAAGGATCAAGTAACCTCACGTCCCACTTCTGTTCGACCTGTCCAACCAGTTCGGACCGAGCCTGTCTCTCGGTTTCCTCTGGGTCCATTCGCGCTCGCGACTTGTCCACCACCACAGTGATGGCGAACAGTGCAGCGACAACCCCGATCGCGACCAGCAGTTTCCTCGTCTTCAGATTGGACCTCTGCCCACGAAGACGGATCCATCCATTCTGAATCAACCAGATGAAAAGCCAGAACATCACGATCGCCAGCAGAATGATGAACTTGCCGATGAACCAATCAACGATCGGTGAATCTCTCACATCGGCAAGGAAGTGGAAATCGAGGTATTGGTCATCCATGCTTCGGTTCTCCTCGCAATTGCATGCCATGCCGGTCCTGCCGCGGGTCCTGAGCGGAATCGCAAATGGCAGAATACGTTGCGCCGAAATCACATTCGGACATCAAGCTACTCAATTCCTTCTCGACGTTCACGATGGCCTTCGCCTCTCACAGTTCCCGTCCAGCCGACGAGTGCTAGATCGTGCCTGCATCGAGCGGTGACCGCAGTACTCTTGCGCGAGCCCGCACGAAGAGTTCGTGCGCAACGAAATCGAATTCACGACGCACTGCCACCACACAGGATTCGTTCTGCTCCGGAGCCCCCGCCAGTACCGCAAAGGTGCGCTTCGTTCGTGTTTTCGTCAGGCGAGTGGTTCAGCCGAGCCATTCGGAGATGGTGGCGTTGTCGATACCGCCACCGAACGAGTGGAACATCAGCAACGCTTGCCCCGACATCACGAGGCGACCGTCTTCGGTGAGGCCGATATCGAGCATCCCCGCTTGCCCATGCACCTGACACCACACGAAGTCGGGAACGTGCAACAACCCCGATGTCGGGTCCGTATCGAGGTCAGCCGGATGAAGGGACACTTCACCGAAGACGTTGTCCTCGAGCGCTTCCGCGGTCTCACGGTCCACCAATACCAGCGGGCCGGCACCGATCAGTCCGTCGGTAGGTTGCCGGGTGAACACGAAGTGCGCCCTCTCTACCGTCGGCGGCAAGGTTGCGGTATCGACAACTGTGCGATCCCCGACAAACCCTGGCTGTTCCGGGACGACGACCCAGTGGTCCATTGATTTCCCATCTCCCTGAAGTGTTGCGGTCGAAGCAAATTCGAGATTTTGCAGACGCGTGGCTAGCCGTTGCCCAAGTCGTCGAGAACGTCGGCGAACACCGAATCCGGTAGCGCGTAGTGCTCACGCACCGTGGCACGTCGATGCTCGTCGAGCCACCGCAGTGCCGTCTCTCGATCACCGGCAGCGGCTACCTCACGAAACTGTTCCCAGAACATGACAAGTAGACCTGCCGGGTCGGCAGCCCGGCTGCGGAGATAGTCGAGTTGGCTGTCGATGACCTCAAGCGGTGAGCCTGTATCGGCGATTACACGCAGGCCTGCCAAGAGTTTCCAGTTGGTACGGTGCTGTTCATCGCGAGCTAGGTAGGCGTCTTCGAACCACGCGGTAATGGCGTCGATCGGCTTCAAAGCAAACAGTTCCGTTGCGGGTCCCTGAGCCCACCGCGTGACCAGCGCCGCAGCGGAATCGGTGTCGAAGATGTCGATCTGCAGTCGCCGAAACTCTTTGTCTCGAAGCCTACTGTCCGAACTATCCTGCGTGAGGGTGATCGCACGTGGAACAAGAGGCTCGAAGAGCGGTGTGTGCCCGACAATCAGCCGTTCTCGGTTCGGGATAGGGTCGATCCCGACTGTGTCGAAGAACCATCGCACCGGAGTGTGCAATAGTTCCGCTCGCAAACCGTTTCCGATGATGGTCCAGTTCGGGCCGAGCCTCTCCGCCGCCGCGTCCAGTACCTTCTCCCAGGCGGCACCTCTCCCCTTCTTCGGAGTCAGATCCGCGACGGCATCTTTCGCCATCGCCCGCAACTGATCCCGGTCCATTCCTAGGGATTCGAGCACCTCACTGACCGATTTCGGAGGCTTAGGCTTGTCATCGCTCATCTGCACACATCCTGTCCATCGAACGTCATTCGTTGTCCATCGCTTCAGGGAAAAGATTCTTGATCCAGTTCAACGGAATCTGCAGGAACTGCGCGGCATTCTCTGCCCAGGCACGATCGATCGCCGCGTTTCCGGTCTTCAGATCCCACACCTGCAGAATAGTCGGTGTCGCAGTACCCAATGCATCGACGATCGTGCGGACTAATACGACGTCAGGCCGAAAGCTTCCCGGCTCACCTCGAACCGCGACTTCCGGTCCCCCCTCGATCGGCCTGAACGATACTTCCGGCAGTAACTCAACACCAGGAAAGAGCTGCTCGACCTGTGGAGAGAGAATACTGCGGACGAATCCTTCAAACATCGAATGCGCGAAAATGCCGAGTAGCCACGGGGGTAGGTGTGTCCCGTTCCGCTCAAGTACGGTCCGCCATGCCAGAGACGCCAGATACTGCAATATCGGCTCCACATGGTCGATAACGACCTGGTCCTGAGTAGGTGGCGGCGAATCAGGAGGAATGACTGGCGGAGTTCTCGGCGTCCGGGCTGGGCCCGGCTCGATAGCTGCTGATGGTGGCACTAGTACGCCGGGGAGCGGTGTATCGGGTGATGTCGTCCCAGGGGTTGGGGTAGAGGGCCGCTCTGTCGGATCTTTGATGGCACCCGGCTGCGGGATCGTGCTCGGGTCCGGATCGAAGGGGTCGAACTCCGGAGGACCGGGCTGGGTCGGCGCACCGGGTGCCTCGGGATCGACCGGGATGTGGCCCGGGTTGACCGGATCGACGGCCGGTTGCTCGCCCGGTTCGGGAGCCGAAGGTTGTTCGGGGTCACCGAATCCAGGTGTGGTGGTGCCGGGGTCTACTGGTGGTTCGAAACCCGGATCCGACGGTGTGGTCGGATCGGCTGAATCCGGTGCGCCGGATGGATCTTGCGGTCCTGTCGGATCGTCGGGTTGAGGATCGCCAGGCAGACGGGGCCCAGGACGGGGTTTCGGCTTCGTCGGTGATGGTTTCGTTGCCGGCCCGGACGGCACGGTACGCACAGGAGGTATCGTCGCCAACGGATTGAGAACAGCATTGATGATTGCTCGTTGCTCCTCGGAGAGCTTCGCGATCTCCTCGATGAGCAGTGAGTAGAAGTTCAGTCCGGCCTTGAGCGCCAACTCGCGCAGGTTCAGCAGGTCCTTGAGTACAGCGGGATCGTCCAACCTAGCACCGCGGGCGATCTGCTCGAAGAAATTCGCAATCGCCACCGCCAACGACACACCGCCCACCACGGCCTCGGCGACAGAGGAAATCGAGAAGCCTGCCAATTCCGCTTGGGGGGTGTCGGTTTCGTTCGGTGTAGCGGGGGCGGCGTCGACAGACGGGGCTGTCCCGGCACCGGGTCCGTCCACGCCGATGCCTGCACCGATGTCCTCGGTCGGCGACTGCTGCGGGATCTGCTCAGGCACTTGCGCCGGAGCCTGCTCAGGGACTTGTGGTTCGGGCTCCACCGCGGGTGAGGCTGTTGGTTGGGTGGGTTTCGGTTTCTGGACTGGTGGATTCGGGGCCTTGTGGCCTTGGACTGGTGGTGGCTCGTTCCAATGTTGACCGTCCTCCGGGCGGGTGCCGTCGTCCTCACCGGAGATTTTGGTCGGGCGCGCCGGAGTGGGGGATTTCTTGCCGCGCTGTGTGTGGTCTTCCGGGTCCGCCAAAATCGGATAGAGCACGTTCTCGATACCGGCGGTGTCGACGACCTGGACGAGTTGTCCGTCCCGGATCTCGTAATGCGTCGGGATGGGTGTGCCGTTGGCGTCGTACGCCCACGGGGCGTCGATTGTCGAGACCGGGTTTCCGTCGGCGTCGAAAACAGTGACCGTGCCATCGGGGTTGACGCGCATGTGACCGCCGGGCGGCACCGTCACCGGAATCACGGATTCGTGCGAGGACGTTTCGTCGTGGATCAGGAAGAAGAACCGGCTTCCGCCGGTGATCGGATCGAACACCCGCAACGTCGACTGACCACCGCGTGCATACGCCATCAATGGCGAAGCGATAGTCCCGACCGCCTGGGAGAGTACTGATTCCGGTGTCCGTGGACTGAAAGGTCCCGGCCGCCCACGCACTCCGATACCCGCAGCGGTGAACGCCGCAGCGCCGATCAGGGTGAGTTCGAGATACCGGTCACGATCTTCACCCTCCCCGGTTGCAGCGACATCTGCTGCCGGCTCCGGAACCGGCTGGGCCGGTGCGATATTCGAATCCGAATCCGCGGGGACCGGTCCGGGACCACGATCGGGAACCGCTGAGGGCGCGGTCGATCCTGCAGGTTGCGGCGTGGTCGGGGCAGGCCCGCCTGTGGTCGTCGGAATCCGAACTCCCGCAGGGTTCTCGATACCTGGCGGTGTCGGCGTATTCGGCTGTCCAGGCAGCGCGGCGCCGGGCACGGGGACGATGGGGGTGCCGTTGTAGGCGGGAAAGTTCGTCGGAGCATTCGCCCCGACATTCGGGCCACCACCCGGAGCCTGCGCACCGGGGAGCCCAACGGTGGCCGTCGGCGCAGCCGTCGCGGTCGTGGACGGCGCAGTAAGGCACGGGTTGATGTACTCCGGCGGGATCGGTGCACCAGGTGGCAGTGAGGCAATCAGGTTCAGGTAGATCTGATGATCACGTGCCCGCACCGCCGCGCAATCCTCTTCCGGTGTCGCATGCGCCTGGCCGGCAGTGAGCGCGAGCCCCGCACCGATCACGCCGGCGGTCCCGGTCAGCAGTGCTCCGGCTGCAAGTAACCCCGCGAATGACCGCTTGAGTCGCAGAGCGGACTTCACCGACGATCACCACTCGTGCCCGACTTCTTCCTCACCGTGGCAATCAATTTGTCTGCGCCCCACCAGAACAGGCGCCCCGCGATCGACATCCACAGAAAGAACGCCAGATACACCAGGATCGTCCCGTAATCCTCGGCCCAACCCCCGAGTCGCCCGATCACCGCGAACGCTGCAATCAACAACCCCAACCCGAAAACGGAGGCGATCACCGCCTTCGACGTTTCGCTCAATTCACTGTTCGGGTCCCAGCCGTCATCGCCAGCGTTGCGGGCGCGACCGACAGCAGCTCGTTGATCAGCTATCGGATCAGGCCGAGAATGATCAGCACTACGGACAGCCATCACATGAACTCCAGACGATGAACGAGAACAACAGCAGGACAAAAGAATTCAGAGAGGATCTGAATGCGACAAAATCGAATGGCGCGCTAAGTCGATGTCAAGGCGCACAATGACGTCAGAAAACAGTCAGTTGCGGCGCGGATGTCGAGCAGATATCCCCGCGTGAGCGCCCCCGGATCAGAGGTCAGAGCCAGGTGGGATCGGAGTACACGAACAACGTGTTATCCGACGTCGCCGTCGACACCGACAACTGCGCATAAGATCGAATCGTCACCGGACCCATGCACGCATCAACCTTCACGTGCACGTTCTCTGCCGTGATCGACGCCGTCGACGACTCGAGATCCTTCTTCCCCAACGGAATCGTCGTGATCGTGCCCGGCGCAATTGTCGACTGAATACTCGGATTCACCGACGCATTCACACCCACGTTCGCCGACGGGACACCCGAAATACTCACACCGACAGACGGGCCGAGCGAAAAGCCAAGCCCCAAGCCAAGTCCGGAGGAGACATCGATCTGGCAGCCGATCTGCAACCCCTGCTCGACATATCCGGTCTTCACTGCCGAATCGCCCTGACCACCGATCGTGCCGGTCACCTTCGCCGACACGAACCCCTCACGGGTGAACGCCGTCGTCGCCAGATTCGGCACCGGATTCGCCGAAAGTTTGGTAGCAGCAAGATCCAACGACCAGCCGTCATCGGTGACCGTGCTCGCATACTTGTCTGCCAACGCCGTCGGGGCCGCCGAGGCGGTCCCACCAAAGACGATTCCTGCTACGACAATGCTTGCAGCACAAACACTTACAGCCCCACCCAAAGGCTTCACACAGGGACGTGCTGCGCGATTCGATTGACCGATTCCCATGGACTGCTCCCAAGCCTCGAACGGCAACCCGCCGGTAACCGATAACTAACTGAACAAGTTACCGGACAGTACCAATCGTCCCGTTTGGCCGCCACAACTCCGAAGGCCCCGGAGCGAAAATACCTCGAAACTCCAATAACAGACACATCACGAAAGCAGTCCGACCTGCATAAGGGACCTTTGTCACCACGTGTCCGACATCACGTTTCCTGTTTGGTGCACGCGGTACGTCCCCGAGCATTCCCAGCGTCGACGGCTGCACAGTTCTCCAACAGTTTCCGGACAACGAAGGGCTCAGGGGTCTGACCGAAAGACACGACTACTAAGTCCGAAGGAAGGAAGACCACGGTTGACACGAACGGTCGAAACATCCGAGTTTCTCACTCCCAACACTCGACTCAGTGCCGAAGAGGATCAGTAGCCGAATTCCACAGCGACGCCGGCTTGGTCACGCGAATGCGTACCGTGAGCAGAATTCACACAGAGGTCGATTTAGTGTGCATCTGCTCAATCAGCCTTCTCAGCTCCGGGTGATCGAAAACGTCTGCTGGCTTGAGTGCCCTTGCCACGTTGAGGCAGCTACCGATCTCGGACGCGGGCGGGAGTTGCCTCTTGATGTTGACCACGATGGACCTGTACCTACTTGGCACCGACCAATTTAGGTCGTCGACCAGGTAGCCGGGAATCGAACCGGCGGTCGCAGTCAAGGGATCAACCCCGACACGTCTGACGGCGTAGTCAATCCAGCCTCTGCGATTGAGTTCATTCTCTGTCGCCCATGCAGGATTCTTCTTGGCTAACCGCAGCTGCATTTTGTGGAAGGCGGACTCAACATCGGGGGCACCTTCCCTCGCCGCCTTCGCTATCGACATGAGCGCCCTCATGCTGCCAAGAAGCCGAGTTCCCGGATGTCCAACTGGAAGATAGACACCCATCTGCCAAGCTGGATACGCGCAATTGGAACGCTCTTCTGCCACCGCGGCGAGGACTGCTTCCGACCAGACTTGATTCCAAGCATCGAGAAGGTCGGAGACCTGAGTTGCCGCGTCGATCCATCGCTGCCATTGCTGCCCATCAGGTGTCTGCCTGAACATCGCCCAGTTCGCATTGACTTGCGATTCCAATTGGGCCTGGTGCTGCCTGGCCGCCTGTCTCTGAGCCTGCTGTGCGGCCTGTTGCGCGCTTACGGCTTGCGAACGAGCTTGCTGCTGGCGCTGATTCGCCTCGTCAACTTCTCGCGCCTCTCGTTTCTTCGCCAATCGCGCAATCTCCGCATTCGCTGCGGCATTCTCGCGGGCACGACGTTGTCCATCCTTCGCTGCCTTCTGGGCGGCACGGGTCTGCTCTTCGGCCTCGTAAAGCATCCGGTCTTGCCACGTCGGTCCGTCGAACAACCCCACATTGCCCCCTTCATTTCATACCGCAGATACCAATTGGCTACGTTTTTGAACGAACGTCGCTGGTGAGTTAGCGGGATGATTCGTACCCGGCAACTCTCCTGGACCGTACCAGTGTGCTGGCACGCACATCCGCGTCGATCACATTGATCGATGGTCCAAACAATCTCGCAATTCTCAGAAGAAGGGGTGGTGCAGTCCCTACGTCATCGAGAATGAACCGAACAAAGTTCAGAGGCCGATCAGGAACCACTGGTAGGCCCCACCGCTTGAACAGCACTTTTTGCTGACCGATACAGGTTTGAGACTTTTGCAATATCTCTTCGTAGGAACGAGAGATGCCTCCACGCTGGGACGAGGGAGGTCACCGCCCGCTTGTGTCACCTCGAAACAACCTGCATTCCGACAACAGAAACGCACCAGAGCCATTCGCGGCGCACAGCAGTCCATAACGGGTTTGCGAATGGTGCTAGATTCTGGCAAAGCCTTCGCCCTCAGGACTGAGGATTAACACATGACTCCACCCGGTGCAGGATCGATGCAGGAACCACCCGGTTGGTACCCCGACCCGGATTCGCCGTCTCTCCGCTGGTGGGATGGTATTCAGTGGTCCGATCGGTGGGCACCAGCCTCGAATCGCCCAAATGGCGCCACGACCTCAGAGGCGACACAGTTTGCATCTCCGAGTCCAGCCAATTCCAGGCACTGGCAAGCTGCTTCTTACAGCTCTGCACAGGCGAACAGCCAAAGTACGTCGAAGACCGCTACAGCACCGAAAAAGAAGCAGTTCACCGTCCTTTGGGTTGCCGGACTGATCTTTGTGGTCGGACTCTTCGGCTCAATTTTGGCGAACAATTCCAGCGACAACTCAACCAACGAAGCAACCAAGACCGTCGAAGGGCCCACGGACCCGCAAAGTCTCGCGTCAGCTCTTCCCACAGTCAGGGACACGTCCTTCGGTGACCTGAGCAGCTACAGAACCCTGGACGAATCCGAATTCAAGAAGATAATGCATCCGTCTGGCGATCTGGTGGAGTATCCATACCCTTATGTGGGCTCGCGTGTGGTTCTCTATGGCAAGGTCGATGAACTTCCATCGGAATATGAAACCTCTACCGGTGGCACGTACTTCGACGCCACCGTCAGCTGGCATGACCTCGGTCCAATAGTCAGCTGGAGTCTGAACTCCGTCGACGTACCCATCATCGGCTTGAGATCAGATCTCGGCGACGTCGAACCGGGCAGTAACCTTGCGATCTATGTGGAGGTCCGCCGCCCATTCCTCACTGGAGCGAAGGTATTCGACTCTGCGCTGCGCGATCCATTCCTCGTTGCACACTCAGTGCGAGTGATTCGGTAATCCGACGTAACGTGGGTCATGCCTGAGACCAGTCCAAAATCACAAACGGAATGCCTGCGGAAAGCCGTCGGTCGGCGCACCCAAATTGATCAGCAGAGGCCGATCCGTCCGGATCCCGGGCCCCAGATCCCGGATCCCGATACTGGCTTCACCTACCAATGTGGGTGCTCATGCAGCAAATTCGGCGACCAGACAATGACGACAAACGCGTGTTGAGCCACCTCGAAACTGTTCTCCGATCGAATTCTGCGTTAAAGTCCGGAGAAACCAGCGTGCACGAAACTGCTGACCAGATTTGACGGAGTCGAGTTTGGAAGTGCAACCACCAGCGATCGCTCCGCTCGAGTCACCCCTACGTAGAAGATTCTCAATTCCTCTGAGCCTGGGCCGCTAGCACCGCTGTTCGAACCTGACATCAAAGGCCTCGACCAATTCGTGGCGTCAGAAGTCATCCAAGGTTTGGAAGGCTCATTCGCCACTATCATGACCGCTTCAACAGTCGTACCTTTTGAGCTGTGGATCGTTTCAACGTCCCAGGGTGATGAGCCCAGTAAGTACTTTTGGAGTTCAACGTGATACCACCCCTGCGGGATAGTTCGCCCCCTCGCAAGATTCCGCGCGCTCTCCGGATATAGAGCCTTAGCGGCCGAATCAGCCACCTTGAGCACCTGAACTGCCCAGTCACCGATGCTCCCATCGAGATCAGGCAGCATCTGCAACAATTCGACGGAGTACCGGCGTAAATCGCCACGGCTGATACATCCGGGTGCGCCATCCGCACCACCGAGTGACCAACGCAGGAGCATCGTCTCCAGCGACCGCCATTTACGAAGCGAAGGCGCAGATTCGCTCTTCTTCGCGTCAATCAGGACCTCAATCTCATTCCACAAATTGATATCTGGACGCCCGGAAATCCTTGCACGCAGTGCTTTGCTTCTGACCAAGATGACTGATGAAGACGGCTGTGCAGCCTCGCTGAGCAATAGAGAAAAGCTTTCAGGAAGCTCCTCAGGCGAACCTGGATCGTAGAGCAGTATTCGTGGCTGTGTTCGGTCCAACGCGTACTTGCCTACGGCGAGATCCGGCGCTTTGTTCTGACGAAATCTGGCTGTTGTATTGCACAAAATCTGTGACGAGCGAAAGTTTTCGCGCAACTCGCACGGCCTAAGCCCGAGTTCAGTCGCGAGCCTCTGACACAAATCAGGTCGCGAACCTCCGAAGGAGTAGATCGTCTGGTCGTAGTCGCCAACCAACACGAGGGACCTTAATCCGGACAACTTGATCGCGCTCAGGATAGCAAGCTGCGCTTCGTTTGAGTCCTGAGCCTCATCAACGATGATCTCGCCGAACCGAATTGCCAATGCCTGAGCAATATTCGGAAACTCCTGCAAGATCCGATATGCGTAATGGAGTGCATCGTCGTGCCCGACTACACCTCTGCTCGCAGCCAGTTCCTTTGACGTCTGAGCTGCCAAAATGTCAGCCGGAGCGGACGGAGTCTTCGCACCCCTGGGAACGAGGACGCCGTCAACCGTGTAGCGATAGTTGTGAACCCTGTCCCCTATAGGAGACAACTCGGATACCGCGTCAGGGTCGATCCGGACGGGGACGACAGAACCAGTCAGCAAGTGCGCGAAAGGCTGAATCAGATACTTATGAATGAACGAATGCAGAGTCCCGACGAAGTTCAATCCATCGATTCTCGTGCCATGCAATTCTGCCGCGGCGCGAGCGATCTCATCAGCGCCAGTATTTGTGTAGGAGACAAGAGCAAGTGCCTCTCCCTCCGATACCAGCATCGCCATCCTTGCGGCTATCGAACGTGTTTTTCCTGACCCCGGGCACGCTGTTAAAATCAGGTCTCCCTCACCCAACATCGCGGCAGCCTGGTCATCCGAAAGACCACGATTGTTGCCAGCGTCCTTGATCACGGTGATGTCACCCACACAATTGCGTTTCGCAGGTACAGAGGCACTTGGAAATACTCAGTAGGGTGGTCGATCAGCTGGTCTGCCAGCGCTTGAGCAAAGGCGCCCTTGTCGTTCTCCACTGCATCAAGTATCGCATCTGCGAACTCATCGGGTGTATCAAAGGACTCGTTCTTCAACCGCTTCCCCACCCGGGGATGGACTTCGATTAGAGCATCTTCGAGAAGAGTCCGAGAATCGTAATTGTTATAGGCCAGGTCCCACTCGAAAGTTTTGGTGGCGAGTTCGACCGAAACTGTGCCCGCCCCATATCCCAGCAATTTGGTTGCAGTCATTGATTGCTCTGACCATCGACCGTTCTCTAACATTTTCGGATCAGAATCACTCACGACCACACAGCGAGTAGGCAGACCAGCCTCGCCAAATAAACGGATGAATGGCTCGAAAGACACTCCATCCACAGCCACGACGGAAACCCCCGCCTGCGACAATTGCTTCTGCATGCGTTGTGCTAGAGCTGGCACTACCAACTGCTCGGCTACACCCTCCACCAGAATCACTGCCTCTGAAAAGAGCATCGCGGACTTTGTTACATCCAAGAAGCGACGCAGGTGCCGAGAGTTCTTCGCACTGAGTTCAGCTCTCGCCAGCGAGTGCGCAGATGGACTAACAACTGGATCCCGACGATGAAGTGTTGTAATCCGTTCAATTTGGGCACTTGAGGCAAATTGCGCAGAGTGCGTGGTAGCAATTACCTGTGTACGACCACCTGACTGCTCCTCCCGGTATTCCATCAACAACGACTGAAGCTGTGGGTGAAGGTGTGCCTCGGGCTCCTCGACCAGAAGTACATTCAGCGGCACAGTCTCGTCTGTCTCTATCGCTGCAAGGAGGACCGCGATGTACAGAAGGTTGTTGTACCCCAGCCCGTTCTCCCGAAGGTGGTGTACCGAAGACTTGCCCGCAAGCGCCTGCAATGTATTTACGATTCGCTCGTATTGTGGATCTGCAAACTGTAGTGATGATTGGTGTTCATATGGCCCACCTCCAGTTATCCCTCTCAAACGAGACTGAACTGCGTTGGCTGACTTCGTGATCGCATCGACGTCCGCCAACATTGCGTTCATCTTCTTTGCAATGTTTGCGATTTCTTCTCGATCCGTGTGGCCAGCCGGAGCAAAAGTCGATACCAGGCCTTGAAGCTTGTTTCCGTACCCCGGTTTTAGGTCCCCGACTGCGTCCCTCAATGGAGGAAGATATACGAAACGAATGGACTCTCGCGCAATACTTTCGACGTCGCCATGGTCGAGATCTCCGCCATAAATACTGGTCTTAATTCTCCCTGCGTCATCGATTTCCGCACGAAGCGTAATCCTGGCTGCGTCAGAGCCAGCTGAGGGAGCAAGAACCGAGATCAGCTGACCTCGATGTTTTGTCCCGATTTCATCGATAGTGATAGTAATCGTCAGTTCAGTAACGGGAGCCTGACCATCGGGCACGCGGGTGAAGTCCGTCGGCGTAATCCAATGTTTGCCGTTCTGACCTGAAAATGGCAGAACGACAGCTCGGAGCGCGTCGATCACGGAGGATTTGCCAGCGTTGTTCGCCCCAGTTATCAGGCACAGTGGCCCAGCGAATGGAATCTCCACATCGAGCCCTCGGAAGCCGACAATTTTGACAGCACTTAATCGCAATTCAATCCCATCCAGATGACTTTGATCTGCTGATGCTACTTGAGATCCCTGTTTCAACCAGGGCCTGACTGCACCCGATTCCGGGGCGACCTCAGACTCGGCTGCAATCTCAAGTCGTATGTGCAGGTGCCTAGTCCATGCCCCGGTGGACGGGAGGCCGGCAATCTTGACGTTGTAAGCGCTTCACTGCTGCCATACGGCGCAGGTGCTCATATGGATCGACCTAAGAGACGGTCGTGTCCGAAACACACATGTGCGGTTTAGCGGCGCCGTTTTGAGAAGCCCAGTCTGAGATCGGTTGTTTGCCGCCAGCACCGAACACACCGCGCGCATCCGCACACCTCGTCCTGACTTGTCGGTCCGCGGTGCGGCAGACGGGCCGCCTGAGCTTGGAGAATCGCGCCTGTTTCAAGCCTTCTCGTCTAGCTGACGGGTGGGCCCACCCGAGCCAACCTCGAAACATCACTGTCTCGATCCCCGTCTAGGACTTGCCGTTTTTGCAGGTAGGTGGAGTTCCCAGACATGCCTGCGCCCTGGGGGTGCGCCTCCGATGCACCGCGAGCGATGGGTCCAATCTGTTGAAAGCCGAGGAAGACTGCGGACCATTCCACGCACTTCGCACATGTGTGCGATTCGTCACCGTCTAGACTAGCTCCGTGACTTCAATTCTCGAGGACGACGCAACTAGACCCGACCCCACGGCCCGGGTGCTTTGCGGAGACGCATACGACCTAGCGACAGAGGTCGAACCGGCGTCGGTTGACCTCGTGATTACTTCCCCGCCGTATTGGGGAATGCGGACATATGGCCACGACCATAGCGAAGACATTATGAAGGAGTGGCTTGCCGACGGGAATTCGGCAGCCGACATTCCACCGTACGAATGGTACAGAGAGAATGGCGGCCTGTTGGGTATGGAGCCAATCCCTGACTGGTTCGTCGCGCACCTTGTTGAAATCTTCGACCGGCTCCGTCCTGCGCTGAAACCGAGCGCAAGCGTATGGATCAACCTCGGCGACACATACTTCGCGCGTTGGTCCAGTATCAGGGCAGACGGCAGGCAAGGGCTTGGCGATAATCCGCGCACCCGACGACGCACTCCGATGGGAGGCTATCGCCAGGAAAAGCAACTGCTCCTTATCCCAGCCAGATTCGCGATCGCGATGCAGGAATCGCGATGGATTCTTCGCAATGACCTTATCTGGCACAAGCCGAACGTCGCGCCCAGACCCGAGAAGGATCGCTTGCGGCTCGCGCACGAGCACTTCTTCCACTTTGTCCTGAAACCGAAAGAAGGACGTGCAAAGTACCACTACGATATGGACGCCACCGAGACAGGTTCACGAGATGTCGTGACTGTCAACGTGCGTGCAGGGTCGGATGGCCACAGCGCGACATTCCCTCCCGAGTTGATCCGGCCTCGAATCGAGAGTTCATCCCCAGCCGGCGGCCTCGTACTGGACCCGTTCGCCGGAACAGGTCGTGCGTTGTCAGTCGCTCTGGAACTTGGCCGAAGTGCGATCGGGTTCGAGATGAGCGAAGAGTTCACCATCGCAGCCAACCGTAACGCACAGACCGCAGCAAATGTGCTGAGGCTCTTGTAGCCTCGATTCTCGCCTCCGGCATACTGCTCAGTTGTGAGCATTCCGCCAGAGTCCATTGCACAACCCCTTTTCGAGGTTGAACGCGAGGGTAAGAATTTCATTGCCGAGTATTTCGGGCACCGCGTGTATCCGGAAGTTGCGCACACTTTGGCGTCAACCGAGGATCAGGTGAATGGAGAATGCCCGTTCCTGTCGCGAGCAAAGGCGACTCCGACGCCATGCATTAAGGCCGAATCATCGCGCGGGGTGTGCGTTGTCAGCACCCTGATTGACAAGGAACGCCATGACTGGCTGGTCTGTCCACAACGAGTCCTGGACCCGACATTCATGCGCACGGCAGCCCGACAGATTTTCGGATTTGACGAGACTGACTCCCTTGAGTTCATCGCAGCCCCGACTCTGGCGGAGCCTGAAGTGCGGGAGTCGATCCGCGCATGGCTGAACTCCTCGAATACCAAAGTCGTGGTCTTCTTCCAGGACAAGCTTGGTGGAGAACTTGGCATTAGTAAGACCTCCACTTCCCCAGAATTCTCGTTCGACTGGACACTGGTCGAGATCGAAGGGTTCGACCCTGACCCGAAGCTGGGTCGTTACGGGATCTTAGAGATTCAGACGATGGACTTTCATGGCTCCTACAAACACGCAGTCGGACCTGTGAGCGAACGTCGCGGCGACGAGGACTTCCACGAGTGGCTGGGAGCTCCGAGCGGGCGCGCTGCCCTTTCCAAGAAGATGGAGGGCCCGAACATCTCGAACGTTTTCAAGCGAACCTTCTATCAAATGGCGTACAAATTTGCCCTGGGCGGACACGGTAAGTGTGCAGGGACGGGATTCGCTATCCCTCAAAGTGTTTGGATCTCGTGGTTGCGCCACCTCGCCAATCCTGCGCTGATTGACAATGGCGACGGTACGCATTCGCTCGGAGACACGTCGTCTGAAACCTCCAACGCCTGGATCTTCGTGTTTGAGCTCCACCCCAATACGACCATCAGCCCGAGGCCGTTGCGACCGTACCTTCAGATTCGAGTCAACACCAGAACGCTGAGAGAACTTGCGCTAGTAGTTTCACCACAGACGGCACTGGCCACCGGCGGTCCAGTTGACGCGGTCCAAGACAAGCTCAGACTGCGGATGAACGAATACTGGAATCCGTCTGGCAAACCCCGGCGGCGAAGGCAAACCTGATCAGAGCTCACCGAATACCCGGATAAATTCCTCTGTCGGTGGCGATACTTCTGAAATACCTCCAGTACCAGGAATCCGGCATTAGATATGTGACCAATGCGCGACCGATGTACGGCACCGGCCTGTGCCCAATGATACTTTGGCCGAATGCAGCGCGAGACGAAGCTCAGATTCAAAACGCCGCCGCGGGTCAGCGGCTGGACGACCCACGGAAAACTCGTAGAGAACAAGTACATATGGCATGTCACGCAGGGTGAGCGCAAGGCCGTGCTGAAGGCGTCACTTAAGGTCCAGCAGAACCGGGTCGATGGCGTCCACCAACCTAATCGATTCGTGGATGAGATTGCCATCATCCGAAAGCTAACCGACGCCGGCGCACTAGGAATACTTCCTGTCCTTGACTACGACAAGAACGAATATCCATGGTGGTATGTCACACCTCTTGCGGTCCCGCTGGCGCAACACCTAGAGCACAAAGACTTCCGCGAGGTAGTAGCCAGCGTGACACAACTGGCGGAGTTTCTCGATGACCTTCACCGCGTCCACGGCGTTTTTCATCGAGACATTAAGCCCGACAATCTGTTTTGGTATAACAACGATCCAGTTTTCGGCGATTTCGAGATCGCGACACACGCAGAGAAGTCGTACGAGACGGGTTTCATGAACAAGGTAGGCGCTTTTGCTTACATGGCACCTGAAGCTGGCGTAGCAGGCAGTGTCACAAATTGGGGACCTGCTGATGTCTACTCACTCGCGAAGACGATGTGGTCCCTCGCAGCGCCTCGAAATCAAGTGAGTGAACTCCAGTTCCCTCCTCTTGGACACCACCAGTCCCTGTACCCCGGATACGGACTTCAATATCTAACGGATAGCAGGGCCGCATCACTGAACGGCCTAATGGAATCAGCATCCGACCTGAACCCCTCGATGCGCCCAACCCTAGCCGAGTTTGCAGCAGAGTTGCGTTCATGGCTGGCACAGAACCAATCATTGAACGATGCAACAGCGGTGCCGCCTGGATCCCGAGGCTTTGCATACCTCGTCCGTGCAGTCTCAGAGTGGGATCGGTCAGCTTCCGAGTTCATCGTCGCCCTGATACAGGAAGCACACCGCACATTGGGTGTTGTATTCGTCGATGTCGGAACCATGGAGAACCGCCCGCACGAAATACTTGACCCCTACACGGGTCAGTCGCGTTCAAGTGCTGTTATGACCCTTGAGTCAGACAATGACGACGAGGACTTCAGCGATCATACGGCGGTCGTGATGTACCCCCACTCGCGCAAGCTGCGGATCGTCATAGGCGCTCAAATCAGCAGGATGGACGAAGATACCCCGATTTTCACGGAACTTCACAGTTGCAACGACGACGGAAGCTGGCACGTAATTCGGAGCGATAGCGACATAGCCGCATCTACTCGATGGCCATCGATACATTCCGTGATTAACTCCTACCTTTCGGACTACCAAGCAGAATGCATCAGGCGGGGGGTTCCTGAACAGACTCAATGGACAGCGTTCCGGGTCCTTTGATGACAAAAGCCCAGATATGGACTCACTCCGGCCCGACGAGTTGGCGCGCGTAATTCAGATGCGTCGGGATGTCCCCGCGTTTACCGCGATCACGAGGTCAAATTCGTTGCACGTCAACCCGAAATCGTCGGCACGTAGGCAATTTCTGGCGTCGACACGGAATCAGTTCGACCTTGTTCGAGGGTACGGAAGGAACTACTCGGTCCTATCTCATCTCACCCCGAGTCTCCGTCCGATCACTACGCAACTGACGTACTTCCTTTGCACCTGCTAAGCGCGCTCAATCCTAGTCAGAACCAGATCCATCCGGTACAGACCATCACGCATGAGATCCTCAAGGCGGAGCGGTTCCCCAAGAGCAGCCAGATGAGGGTTCATCTGCGAATTACCCTCAATGTCAAGAAGTTTGATCCCCCTACCCACAGGTTTTATGAAGACCGCCCCACGGTATTCAAGGTGCTCACATGACCAAAGACCCAACTCGGATTCCGAACGACCAGAGGTTTCGCCGTTCACAATGCACCCTCTGGTTGACCACCAGTGCTTGACCCAGCGCGTACATCCCAAGCGCCCCGGATCCATTCACACGGTCGGCGAACGAACCCTGACGCGGAGCCTGATGCAGCAATTGGCCGCATCAAGCCTGTCTCCTCATGCCGGCCGCTTCCTGCGCATCGATCCACTCAGCGACCTTCGACGCCCTGTAGTAAACCTTCCCGCCGAGCTTGAAATGTGCGGGCCCAATGCGCCGAGCTCGCCAACCCCGGAGCGTGTCTTCACTACCTTCAGCGAGCATCACGCTCAACTGGTCCGTAGTCAGCAACCGATCATGACCGGCGACCAGTGCTTGACCTGCTGGTGTCGACGCCTGAGGACTCGCCATCCCATCTCCTAATTTAGCAGTTTTTCCCTTTTGGAAGTACGAAATATTTGTACACCGCCAACTAGACCCAGTCAACCTAAAACAGTAAAATTTCCAAAATGGAAGCTCTGGACAGTGCGGAATCGCGATTTGGCAATCGAGTGCGCTTCGAGCGCGAGCAGCGTGGATGGTCCCAATCTGAACTGGCTCAACGCGTTTCAGAACGGGGCGTTGCGATGCACCCCTCGACCATCACCAAGATCGAGGCAAGGGATGCCGAGAGGCCCCGATCCATCCGGCTTGACGAGGCGTACGCCCTGTCGCAGGTATTCGGCACTTCACTCGAAACCATGCTCGGCACCGAGCGCGCCTACGACGCCGCGGCGATCGTGGCGGCAGTTCATTCCGAGTGCCACAATTTCGGCAATGAGCTCACCCGAATGATGGCGAATGTGAGCGCAACACTGCTGAGGGCGAATTCTCCTGTACCCAAAGACCCTAGCGAATGCTCGCGGATAGAACGCGAGGTGCTTCTACTTCAAGCGCTCTGCGCCGGAGACCTGAAGACCAAGGTGAACTGGGTGATCGAGACGCTCAATTTGATGATCGAGACTTCTGAACTATCCGACCCATACCTGCTCGAACGTGTTTTGAACGGTATAGACCAAGCGATCCAGGACGGCGCCCGGGACTCCGCCGACGGGTAACCGTGGTCCATTTTCGAGGACCCTGGTGAGACTGCCCAACCCCTCGACTCATGTCCTCGGACTTGACCTGTTGGTGACAGCATCCCCTATCGGCAACCAACCTGTTCTCCACGCGGCCCTATCTACGGTTGGCAGTCCCGCTGGAAGTTGATTCGGACGAACAAAAACCGACGAAACTCAAAACGAGTTCGCCCGCGACTACATCCGACTCGCCAGGCCAATCCATTTTGACCGAGAATGATCACTGAATCCGTCCGCAGTGCGTCCGCAGCATGATGAGCGCTACTCAACGCAAATGGGCGTAACGAACAGTGATTGCCCAGCTCAGAGCAACCTCTGCAACGCATTCAACGCAGACAAACGCCAAGGCGGAAGTTCGAGCTCTACTACGACGTGTGATCCGCATCCTGACGTAAGTCAGACCTGCGAGTACCGAGTCCACCCGTCCCGCTTCTGCGGGGCGGGTGGACTTGTTTCGGTCCGAGGGAGACCCCTCGGGCAAATGATGACCGGCATTCATACCGGACGCGGTCGAATCGCGGATCAGCCTCGGGCACGTTGACCGATAGCCGCTTTGTTGACGATATAGGCGATTCGACCTGCCCGTGTTGCGTCTCGAGCGACGCTGACGATCCACCACAGCATCTGTTTGCGGGCGCTGGGCGGAAAACTGTCCCAGTTGCTTCGAGCTTGCGGGTCCCGGTCCAGCGCCGACTGCAAGTCAGATGGTTCCTCGAGGTCTTCGACTTGGTCGAGAATCGTCCACCAACCAGTGGATTTCGCGGCAGCAATGGCACCACGACCAGCAGCGGTCATGAGGCCACGCGCCTCCATATCAGCTGCGCGTTCGCGGTTGAGTCGGGTCCAGGAACTCTTGCGTCTACGAGGCGTGAACAGTTGCAAATTGCGCTCTTCGTCGAAGATGGTGTTGGTGGAATCGATCCAACCAAAGCAGATGGCTTCCTCAACGGCCTGAGGGTAGGGGCAGCGTGGTCGGCTGGTGGTGGTGCGCCAGGAGCACAACCACACACCTCGGCCCGACGTGTGATTGTCCGTCAACCAAGTTCGCCACTGTTCCCGAGTCTCGGCGTGGATGATCGGGTAGTCGAACTTCCACGTCGGGGGGTGGACGGAAGCCGGTAGCGATGATTTCGAATTGGTCACTTACTCTCCAAACTCAGAGGGAAACGGATACGTGTCTCGATAGACGAGGGGCCTGCGCGGGGAACACGTCTGCGAACTTGTCCCGGGGCAACCTGGACATGAATGGTCTTGTCGCACAATCCTCTTCTGACTGTCATGGTGTCGAGACCCTGAGGTGAAGGGCGAGGCGACTGACGGTGTCGGCAAGCTCGGTTGGTTCGATGACGACCACTGGGGCGGTGAGCGCAATGCGCGCAACGGTCATGGCGAGCCTGCCGAGATCTTCGCTGCGGATCTGGACAAGGCAGCGGTCCGCTGCCACCTCGATCGGTGTGTGGTCAATCCATCTGAGTACGCCCTCGAGGTCTGCGAACGTGGCTTCGATGGCGAGTTTTGCATCGTGGTGACGGGGTGGCGAGCCGACTGATCTCGCGACGAAGCCTGCCGCGTCACCGCCCGGGATCTCGCGTGGCGTGAAATGACTGCCTGCCAGCCAGGGCTCCGAGAGCCGGTCCAGTCGAAATGTTCGCCAATCCGCACGATTGTGGTCCCATGCTACGAGGTACCAACGACGTCCCGCCGTGACAAGGCGGTGCGGCTCGACGAGCCGTCTGCTGCTCTCGCCATCACCTCGCCGGTAGTCGAAACGAACGTGCTCGTGGTCGCGACATGCCGCAGCAAGCACACTGAGTGCTTCGGGGTCGACGATGTCGTCATCTGCCCGCCGCATGGAACTGACGCTCGAATGCAGTGCCGACACACGTCGGCGTAGTCGATGGGGCAGGAGTGCTTCGATCTTGGTCAGCGCGCGCAGCGACGTTTCTTCGATGCCTCCGATGGCGGCCTCGGCGGCGTAGCGCAGTCCGACGGCTACCGCCACGGACTCGTCATCGTCGAGGATCAGGGGCGGCACGTGCGCCCCCGTTGCAAGTCGGTAGCCCCCGTATTTTCCGGACGTGGAATCGACCGGATAGCCAAGGTCGCGTAGGCGATCGATGTCGCGGCGCACCGTCCGCTGCGTGACATCGAGTCGTGCTGCAAGTTCGGCACAGTGCCAGAAGCGATGGGTCTGAAGGAGCGAGAGCAATTGCAGTGCTCGTCCTGTGGGATCGTTCCGCATTTCTTCAGATTGCCAGCGATCTAGGACTTTATGTGTCCACGATGCTCCCTATCGTCGGAGCAACCGGTCGATCCAGACACGAGATCGGTACTCAACTCAAAGGAGCATCCGTGAATCCATCCGACTTCCCCAGGCCCGTCCTCATCCAAGTCAACGGCGTGGAACTCGAAGTCTTCGAAGGAGGGCGACACAATGCCGGGAAACCCATCGTGCTGTGTCACGGATGGCCAGAGCACGCCTATTCCTGGCGATACCAGGTGCCCGCCCTTGTCGAGGCGGGCTACCACGTCATCGTCCCGAACCAGCGCGGCTACGGGAATTCATCACGTCCGACCGAAGTGACGGACTATGACATTGAACATTTGGCGGGTGATCTCATCGCACTACTCGATCACTACGGCTACGAAGATGCCACCTTTGTCGGTCACGATTGGGGCGCCTTTGTCGTGTGGGGCCTGACCCTGTTGCACCCGGACCGGGTAAACAAAGTGATCAACCTGAGCCTGCCCTACCAGGATCGCGGAGAGCAGCCGTGGATTGAGTTCATGGAAGCCGTGCTTGGCGGTGATTTCTACTTCGTCCACTTCAATCGACAGCCGGGCGTCGCGGACGCCGTGTTCGAAGACAACACCCTCCGGTTCCTCCGCAACCTGTACCGGAAGAACGAACCCCTTAGGGAGCCTCAGCCGGGTATGGCGCTGATCGATCTCGCCAGAGCAGAGACGCCACTCGGTGAGCCACTGATGAGCGATAGCGAATTGGCCGTTTTCGTCTCCGCCTTCGAATCGACAGGATTCACGGGCAGTGTGAACTGGTACAGGAACCTTGACCGCAACTGGCATTTGCTGGCCGAGGTGGACCCGATCATCCAACAGCCCGCACTCATGATCTACGGCGACCGTGACGCGATCGCGAGGGCTGAGAACCTGACAGAGTTCGTGCCCAATGTGGAAGTAGTCAATCTCGACTGCGGTCACTGGATCCAGCAAGAAAGACCCGAAGAGACCAACCAAGCGATCTTGAACTGGCTGGAACGGCAGGATGCCACATAGTTTCAAGGCTAGGTGCGGTCTCAGTGAAAATGTCAGTCTCATTCAAGTCCAGTAGGGGGATTGATCCGGACCCATCTTGTGTGTGTATCAAGCGGATTGCCGAGCGCGGGTGTGGGCGAGTCGGTAGGAATCGGTGCCGGTTTCGATGATGTTGCCGCCGAAGGTGAGCCGATCCACGATGGCGGTGCAAAGTCGTGGGTCGGTGAACATTGTCGTCCAGCGGGAGAACGATTCGTTGGAGGCGATGGCGACGGAGTTCTTTCCTCCCGTTCGGTCAACACCTAAAAAATAGCTCGGCGCCTCGTTTGTCGAGTTCCATGTAACCGAGTTCGTCGATGCAGAGCCGATCCACTCGGCCGTAGCGGGCGACCGTGCGGGCGGGTTGCTTCTCGTCGGCGACTTCGACTCGCCGGGAGTGTCGGCGTAGATACCGATCAAGACCTCACTCGCCGCGGACAACGCAGCCGACAGCGCGCGGACCCGACCACCCCCTGCCAGTTGGCCCAGGCCCAACCAGTTCCGGCATGGCCTGGATGGACGTTGTCGCCTGCTGCATCGACAAGAGCCTCTCGCCACATTTCAAATCGTTGTTGATCCAACAAGTTACCGGGCTCCGCAAACGCGGCCACCTCTACCGGCTCCACTTTCGAGAATTAACGAGAGCGTCGGAAAACAAGCCATGCACGCAATCCGGCGATGGGCACAAGCCAAATCCCGAAAAAGAAGGCGACTGCTCGCCACACACCGATTCGCCGGGACACGGAAACCACATCGGCCGTTCCGACAAGGCACAGGGAAATCCATATCAAGGCGAGAATGAATCCGCCGCCGTACAGAAGAACGAACGCCCCGAATCCGTCCATGCAGTCCATTCCACTGTCGACGCAGTCCTGAAGCCCCGCCGCACCGAGTAGGGAGATGTTCACAGTGGCGATGCTACGGACCAGGGCGTCCCGAACTGCCGGACAAGCCGGCGGACTCGGCGATGCGAACTCCGGTCAGCCCGAACAAGGTAGAAGCCCCACCCCCGTGGGGAGGGTAGGGCTTCCTTCGATCCGGCGCTCACGCACAGTGGGAGGGTGGTGGGCATGCCGGACCGACGACACAGCAGGGAGTCAAGCTGCCGCGCCCAAGCGCTGACCTGAAGGAATGCGCCTGAGATTGTGGTTACGAGAACCATCAAACCAGACAAACTGGACGCATGTTCAGGAATCGAAAGATTTGACCCCGCCCGTCAGAAAGATCTCACTGCACCCGATAGGTTTCGCTGCGGCCAGGATCCACCAACCGGCGCATGATCTCGTACGCACGGTCCGGATCCGTGTACGGCGGAATCATCATCAGAACGAGTTGACGGCCGTACATGTCGTCGAGATACATCAAATCGTGAGGCTGGCCAGGGTATGGACCCCGCACTTCCAGTCCGTCGACCTCGTCGATACGACGCTGCGCGCTGCTGATCGTGTTCCAGTCGAACGCAACCCGCGCGATCGGCCCCAACCTCAGCGAAAGTGCGGATATCAGATCGTGAAGCTCCGCCGTGACGTTGGTGGTCCATGGGAACCACGCGCCGTCTACCGATGCCTTGACGGCGCCTTGACCACGAAGCAGGAACCGCGGAGTCCGCGTCGGCGACGGGAAAGGTTGCCCGACATGGCGCTGCGGCGCTTCACTTGCATAGTCAAGAGTGCTGATGTGCGCCATGACGACGCTCCTTAACGGAGGATTCGTGGAACCGTCAGGCAGAGGCGCCCGGTCGTGGGTTCCATGCCTTCAGGCTACTCCGCTGCGCAATCCCGACTACGCATCGACGGAAATGATCACGCCGGTGTCCCCGTACGGGAACGTCCCCTTGCCGATGTGGCCGAGAGTGTTGAAGAATTTCGAAATAGGCACCATCACACCGTATTTCGCTTTGACTTTGCTGCGGATCTCGTCGAATTCAGCTCCGCCGCTCACCAATTGAGCGGTCCCGGCGACCGGCGACGATCCGTCGGCAACCCTTCCGCGGTTGTTGCACGGCACTACGGTGACGCGTGGGTTGTTCCGCAGCCGCTTGGCCTTACCCGATTTCGAGGAAGTCCAGAAGCCGATACGTCCGTCAGGCAGAGGCACGACCCATGTCGGCGTGGCTACGCCGTCACCACTCTTACGAAATGTGGTGACCGAGATCGTCTTCTCTTCGCCCAGGGACATGAGACGAGCGTATGCCTCCACACACTCCACGACCATGCACGCGAATGAATTTTCTCTGCCTCAGGCGTTTCAAAGCGGACAATTGTCCGGACGAAGATGAATAACAGGTGCCGAGTGGTGGAAATGTCGCGGAACGACCCCGTCTCAGGTCGATTTGTGGCCTGCCGGTGTTGGAACATGACTTCTCGTGAATGCGGAACTCATCGTTCTCCTCGTCGTCGTCGTAACCGCTCTGGGGTTCGACTTCACCAACGGTTTTCATGACACGGGCAACGCTATGGCCACGTCGATTGCAACCGGCGCTCTCAAGCCCAAGGTGGCAGTCGCTCTGTCTGCTTCCTTGAACCTGGTCGGAGCTTTCCTCTCGGTAGAGGTTGCTGCCACCGTGGCCAAGGGCGTGGTGAACCTCGGAAATGTGGGTGGCCAAGCGCTGCTCACCATCGTCTTCGCCGGCCTTGTCGGCGGCATCATCTGGAACCTGGCAACGTGGTTGCTCGGCATCCCCTCGAGTTCCTCACACGCACTGTTCGGCGGCCTGATCGGCGCCGCCATCGCGTCCCTCGGAATGAGCGGTGTCGCCTGGAGCGGCGTACTCAGCAAGGTTGTCATCCCCGCAGTTCTCGCTCCCGTCGTAGCCGGCTTGGTTGCAGCGGCCGGAACATGGCTCATCTACCGCATCACCTCCAACGTCGGTGAGGAAACCAAGGACAAGGGTTTCCGACTCGGCCAGATCGGTTCGGCTTCACTCGTTTCCCTCGCCCACGGCACCAACGACGCTCAGAAGACCATGGGCGTCATCTTCCTCGCCCTGGTCGCCCACGGAACCATCTCCGCCGACGCGGACATGCCGTTCTGGGTCAAGCTCACGTGCGCGCTCGCGATCGCTGCCGGAACCTACCTCGGCGGGTGGCGAGTCATCCGCACACTCGGCAAGGGTCTTGTCGAGATCGCCGCACCCCAGGGCATGGCGGCCGAAGCATCTTCTGCTGCAATCATTCTCACCTCCAGCCACCTCGGCCTTCCCCTCTCGACCACCCATGTGGCGACGGGTTCCATCATGGGAACCGGTCTGGGACGCAAGGGCGCCGAGGTTCGTTGGGGCGTCGCCGGACGTATGGCGGTCGCCTGGTTGATCACTCTCCCGTCCGCTGCAATCGTCGGCGCTCTGTGCTGGGGCCTGGCCAACATCGTCGGCGGCCTGCCCGGTGTCCTGGTCGTCTTCGCTGTGCTCATCGCCTTGGCCGGTTGGATGTACCTGCGCTCCCGCAAGGAGCCCATCGATCCGAGCAACGTCAACGCCGAGTGGGACGGCGGCCTGGTGCCTGCAGAGGTCCCCGGTCCGGACGCCCGCGTCACCACCGACGTCAAAGCCTGAAAGAGGGAATCGACATGGATATCTTGAAAAACACCGTCGACTCGCTCTGGCAGGTCGTACTGGTCGGCCTCCTGCTGGGCGCCGGACTGCCGGCGATCTTCGCAATCGGCCTGAAGTCCCTCGACGCCGGGCAACGTGGCAGTGGCGGCGGGAGCACTGCCGTCGCGGCTCGCAGTCCGTTGGCCGTGGCAGGCGCAGTGGTGTGCTTCGCGGTAGTGCTCATCGCGATCGTCACCGGAATTCTCTTCATCATGCAGGGCTTCCTCAGCCACACATTCGGCATCGAGATCTTCTGATCCCGTACGCCCTCACGAGCGGAAAGACATCACCGTGACTGCACCGACTCCATCCCTTCCTCAATCCATTCTGGAATGGCTTCGCGCCGGCTACCCCGAAGGCATACCGCCCAAGGACCGCATTCCGCTGGTCGCATTGCTTCGACGCAAGCTCTCGGACGCGCAAATTCGAGAAATTGCCATCGGCGCTGCGCTCGCAGAACTGAGCGACGTCAACAGCGACCAGGTGATCTCGAGCGACGAGATCAGCGCTCAGATCGCAGATCTCACGAGCCAGACTCCCTCGGACGAGGACATCGCGCGCGTTGCCTCCGTCCTGGCTGCCGCCGGGTGGCCCCTCGCCGATCTCGACAACGACTGAAGCTCGATTCGTTGAGTCTTCCACCACTTCTGGCTTCGATACTCGGCTGGCTGCGTGCCGGGTATCCGAACGGTGTGCCGGAGCAGGACTACGTCCCTTTGATGGCCCTGCTCCGGCGACAGCTGTCCGACGACGAGATCGCCGTTCTTGCCGACGATCTCGTCGCCGAGTTTCCGGTTCCGGTCGATCCGATCGACTTTCCGGTTCCGGTCGATCCGATCGACATCGGCGTCCTCATCACCAAGGTCACCGACGATATTCCGCACGAATCAGACGTCGCACGGGTACGTGAACACTTGATTCGTGGAGGTTGGAAAATCGAGGTGCAACCTCCGGTCGACGACGCCTGACGGCACTTCGTCAACCGGCCAGTTTGATAACGAACCGGTAACGGTACCGTCGAGGTCAATACAGACCACTTAGTGTCATACGGAATTCCGTGCCTCGGGGGGCTCGGTCGGATTTCGGTGTGCAAGCACCTTTGGGGCGGGAGTGATACGTGCACGAGGCTCACACAGATTTGGCGAAAAACCCAGATATTTCGAGAAACCGCATTTCGAAACGAATCAAGCGTCGGATCCTCGGCCTCGCCGCGACAGCACTCGCACTCCCCCTGACCGCAGGCCTGATCAGCGGATCAGTAGCGACCGCAGCGCCCGCGCGCACCGCCCCGGCCGGTGGATACGAGGAGGTGTTCATCGACTCCTCGATGGGGCCGATCAAGGTTCAGATCCAGTGGGCTTCGCGCGGCGGCAACGCGGCGCTCTATCTTCTCGACGGTCTACGAGCACGCGACGACCGAAACGCGTGGAGTTTCGAGACCAACGCTCTCGAACAGTACCGCGGCGACAACGTCACCCTGGTCATGCCGGTCGGCGGGCAGTCGAGCTTTTACTCCGACTGGTATGCGAACAGCAATTTGAATCGCCAGCCGGTCACGTACAAATGGGAAACCTTCCTCACCCAGGAACTTCCCGCTTATCTGGAATCGCGTGGCGTCTCCCGAACCAACAACGGCGTGCTCGGACTATCCATGGGTGGCAGCGCTTCACTGACGCTAGCCGCCTACCACCGCGATCAGTTCAAGTTCGCCGGTTCGCTCTCGGGATACCTCAACATCTCAGCTCCAGGCATGCGTGAGGCGATCCGCGTGGCGATGGTCAGCGCCGGGTCCTTTAATGTCGATGCCATGTGGGGACCGCCGTGGAACCCGGCTTGGCTCCGCAACGACCCCTTTGTGTTTGCACCCGAACTGGCTGGGCTCTCCCTGTACATCTCCGCCGCGAGCGGCCTACCCGGACAGTTCGATCAACCGCGTCGACCCGTCGACTTCGTAAATACCGGTAGCGCCATCGGCCTCGAAGCCCTGGCCCTGATGAACTCACGGGCATTCCAGCTGCGCATGAACTCCCTGGGAATTCCGGCGACGTACAGCTTCCCGGCCAACGGCACTCACTCGTGGCCGTACTGGGGTGCGGAATTGTGGAAGGCGCGAGGCCAGATCCTCGACACCCTCGACGCTTGGTGAACTGACAACGACTCGATCACCGACAATCGCAGGCCCCGACCGAATTTCGGTCGGGGCCTTTCTCGTTCGAAATCAGAGCGCGGCAAAGAGATCCACGGTGTTGCCGTCGGGATCGAGAAGAACGGCGTAACGCTGGCCCCACACGGCGTCAAAGGGTGCCTTGTGCCCGGGGAAGTCGGCTGTGATGCGCTGATACGCCTCGTCGACGGCGGCGGGAGTCCCGAAATCGAAGGCCAAAGCGACGGGGTGTCGACCTTCCCCGACAGCGAAGTCAGGATCGAAGCTCGCAATGGTGGACAGCGCGTCCCACGCCAGCCGAAGCCCACCGTCGAAAGTGAACTCCACGTGTGGAGCGTCAGCGGGTGTTTCCGGAATGTCGAGCCCTAGGGTTCGGTAGAACGCGAGGGAACGAGCGAGATCGTTGGTGACGATTCCGACGAGATCGAGTCTCGGAGAGACGGACACGGTATTTCTCCTGTTTCGGGTCGAGAAGTGATCGGCGAGTGTGTGACGATGATCTGATGACCGGCACTGGCACCCTCGCTCTCGACGGTAGTCGGACGGTAGCGTCGAGTCTTGAACAAAACGGCCACACCTACGTCGAAACTCGGATCACCGATTCGGCCGGCCTCTTCAGTTGCACGTGGAAAAGCACCAGCGAAGCCCATACGCCCACGGAAGCAAAGCGAATTCTTCCCGATCTCTGCGCCGACTTCATCGTCGACAGCACCGGAAAGTCGTGGCTCGTCGGACCTGCAACCGGTGCCGATCTGGTTTCGGTCGCCGCCGGTACAACCATGTGGGGCATCCGGATAAATCCACCGGCTCTGCGGAGCCTGCTCGGCACAGCGGCCGACGCGGTGCAGGATTCGAAGATCGCCTTCGACGACATCCTCACTTCCAGACAAGCGCGGGTACTTGCCGACGCCCTGAGCCACGAGGCAGTTGACGCTGATCTGCTGGGCCAGCTGTGGCGGGGACTGGAACCGGACTACGGAATCGAGCGAGGCTACTCCGCGCTCATCGCCTCACCTACGACCCCGGTCCGCGAGATCGCCGCCGACCTCGGTGTTTCCGAACGTCATTTTCGACGCTCGATCACGTCGTCGGTCGGGCTGTCCCCCAAGCTGATTCAGAAGGTGCAACGTATGCAGGACGTGTTGACTCTCAGCCGCAGCGCAGATCTCACGTTGTCCTCGCTGGCCGGCCGCGCCGGCTACGCCGACCAAGCCCACCTCGCGCGCGATACGCGAGCGCTGGCCGGCCTGACGCCGACTCAGCTACTGCGCGAGCACCGGTAGGGATGAACGAAGATCTGTTCTCTGCCCTCGATCACCTGGCTGCCACTTCGATCGTCGTGATCGATCTGTTCCGAGGCTCGGCCGTCGGCACCGGCGTTGTTGCCGTGGCTGTTATCGCCGACATCGTCAAGAAGGACGCGGAAGTCAAAATCCTTCTCGAATGCACTGCGGATGAAATCGACACTGCTGCAGCATTTCTCCGCGACACTTTAGGTCTCGGTGCCACGATCCTGCGGCGCGATGTCAGCTGAGTTCGTCGAATCGCGGAACAAGATACTCCGCAACCCACTTCGCTTCCTCGATCAGCGGCCAGCCCGCCAGAATCAGTGCAGTCAAACCGGTTCGGCTGCGAAGCGTGCGCACCGAGTCCGTGATCGAATCCGGATCGCCGACGTAGTACACCGCCGATGACCCGGTGCCGAAGATGTCGAGGGGTGACCACGCCGTGATACCGGCGTACAGCCCGTCACCGACGTACAACTCCTCCGGTTCCGGAAGTCGGCCGGAGGCGATCTTGTCCGCCCAGCCCTGCCGCTGTGCGTCGCGGGCGGTGAAGGTCTTGAGGTCTTGCTTCCCCTGAGTACGACGACGCACTGCGTTGTCCAAGACATGAGCGATCTGCTCGACGCCCGTCTTCTCGAACAAAGAACGGAACCGGTCGTGCGCCTGCGCCTTGGTGGGGCGAACGATCACACCGGTGAGCGCACCGAAGTCGGTGAACTCGCGCCCGGCTGCCTCCGCCGCCGCCCGTGCGGCAGAGAATTTGTCTTCGATGAACGAAGTCTCGCGCAACATCGCCAGATAGGTGTCGAGCACCTTGCCTGAATTCGCCAGGCCTGCAGGCGAATCACCGGTACCCCACAGCGGAACCTGATGCCCCGCGGGCGCATCGATACGCAGTGGTGTGTTGGGAAAGTTCGACTCCGTGCCTTCGGCGTAGATGCGGCGGAAGTCCGCCCAGTACTGCTCCCCCAACTCGTAACGCTCGTCGTGGGGCACGTTCATGTCGTACTTGGTCAGAATGTTCTCGCGACCGTTGACCGAGTTGATCAACAGTCGGCCACCGCTGAAGGCGTCGAAGGTCAATGCTTTCTCCGCCAGCAGTCGCGCCGGCGTCATGTTCGCGTAGACGGCGACGAGAAACTTCATGCGTGTGGTGTGCGCTGCCGCCCACGTCGCCGAGATGAACGGATCGTTCGGCCAGGTGGCAACAAGCGCACCTTCGAATCCGCCGTCGTCGATGGTCTTCGCGAGTTCGATCTGCCTGGCCCCGTCCACGGGGAACAGCCCGCCAGGGCTCCACGGGTAGTCCCCGTCTGCCTGGGTGAGATACCAAAACGTCTTGACGCCCATCAGTTCTGCACTCCAGCCGGCAGGTCGAACGATTCGATTCGGGCACGCGTACGGATGGTGTCCGCATTCACGCTGTAGAGCGCGTCGAGGTATGCGACTGCGAAAGAACCGGGGCCTGAGGCATTTCGCTCGGCGATCTCCGATGCCACGGCAACATGCGTGTGCGCGGCAACCAATCCGTCCAGCGCGGTCGGCGTGACGGCGAGGTAGGCGGCGACAAGGCCGCCCAGAGAGCAACCGGTACTGGTCACGCGTGGCAACAGAGCGCTGCCGCCGGAGACTCGGACGCCCCGGGTGTCACCGCCCGCATCGCGGCCGACGATGTAGTCGACCGGTCCTGATGCCGAAACTGCGTCCGCATGCTTCAGAAGAGACAGAGCGGCCGGCACTGCGTCGGCGGAGTCGGACGCGCTGTCGACACCACGGGTGTCACCGCCGAGTCCAGCCAGCGCAATGATCTCCGACGCGTTCCCTCGGATCACGCTGGGGTGAAAGCGCAGCAAGTCCACAGCGATACCGCTCCGCCAGGGAAGTCCACCGACACCGACCGGATCCAAAACCCATGGCGTACCGGCAGTTCGGGCTGATTCTGCGGCTACCAGGAAGGCTTCGGCCGTTCCGTCGTCCGGCGTTCCGAGGTTGACGAGCACTCCCCCGGCGATGGCAGCAAACCCACCCGCCTCGTGAACGTTGTCGATGTGAGCGTTGCTTGCGCCGGCAGCGAGCAGAACGTTGGTCAAGAAATTCGCCGAAACGATGTTGGTCAGCGACTGGACGAGCGGTACCTGATCGCGGAGTGCGTCGATCGCCAACGCGACGGTTTCGACAGAGACAGTGCCAGACATGAGAATTCCTTCAGGACGGGAGGCAATTGGGGACTGCGGCGATTCAGGACCGCGGACATCGAATATCCGCAATCGCGCCACCGGGCTCACTGCCGACAACCATCGGCAGAGTCGGATCTGCAGTCCATTCCTCCAACGAACCGTCGTAGACCTTGACGTCCTCGTAGCCGCCGCGGATCAGCGCAAGTGCGGTCAAGCACGCCGAAACTCCACCGCCGCAATAGATCACGACAGGTTCGGCGGCGGCGGGTAGAACGTCGGCAGATTTCGACAGAACATCGTCCGCCGGAAGCATCCGGGCATCGGCGTCGAGAAGACTCTTCGCGGACAGATTCACACTTGACGGAATATGTCCGCGTCGCGAATATCGCGTCTTCTCCGTTCCCTCGTACTGCTCAGGCGCCAGCGCGCACACCAGCGTTCCGGCTTCTTCTCCTGAGGACAGTGAGGCAACGCACGGAAGATCGACCCACAGGCCGAGGTCCGTCACGCTCCAACGCTCCGAAGCCGACGTGTGGGTTACGTCGTCGCCGCTCGCGAGAGCGAAGCCGCGTCGAGTCCATTCGGCGAGGCCACCGTCGAGGACTCTTGCTTCGATGCCGGCGTTGCGAAACACCCACCAGAGCCGTGATGCCCAGGTGGTCGAACCCTGGTCGTAGATCACGATTGCCGCACCCGACTCGATACCGCTGGATTGAAGATCGGTAACCAACTGCTCCGGTGACGGACGTGTGAAATGCAGCGCTGCTTCCCTTTCGGAGAAGACGTCCATGAGGTCGACGTGTCGAGAACCTGGGATGTGCGAGGAGACCCAGCCGTCGTACCCGGATTCCGGGCGGTAGTCGCCGTCGAATCGCGCGGGAGGAAAATGAACCGTCGCGTCGAGCACAGCGACGCCTCCCTCACGCAGCATCGCGTCGAGTTCAGCGGCGCTCACCAGCGGCGACGCGGTCTCTCCAGCCACTTCGGACCCTCTCCCTCGGAAACGAACAACCACGAACCTAAATGAGTACTAGCGTATACGCAAGTACTCACTTGTAGTCGATGGCATAATCGAACGCGTTCTACTTGAACGCACAGGAATGGGGACATATGGGACTCGACGCCGATACGAGCACCACCGATCTGCTGGTGCCGGAAGCTGCGCTGGGCCGGTCCGATCAGACTTCGAGGCAGTACCTGCGCCTGCGAGCCGACATCCTGGCCGGCAAGTTCCCCCAGGGCGCTCCGCTTCACGAGACTCAATTGTGCGAATCGTACGGCGCATCGCGTACCCCGATCCGGGAAGCACTCAACTGGCTCGCGCACGACGGTCTACTCGAACGAGCCGCCCGCGGTTTTCGTGTCCGCTCCGGCACTCCCGAGGACGTCATCGAAATCTACGCAGCGCGGGTAGCCCTCGAATCGGAAGCTGCCGGCGCCGCCGCACTCCGCCACAGCGATCTCGACCTTGCCCGCCTGGACGGATTGCACGAGTTCTGCTGCACTGCAACAGAAGGCACCGAGGTTCGTTCCGGGAACTTCAAGTTTCACGAGGCCCTCTGGCAGGCCGCCCACAATTCCACGATCACGTCACTGCTGATCCGACTCACTACCCAATTGCGAATCTACGACAGCGGCCCGCCGTCGAACTACGGCGAACCGGACCTGCTCAATTCGGAGCATCAAGAGATCCTGAACGCCATCCGCGCCCGGGACGAATCGTCCGCACGTGGCCACATGCGCAACCATCTCGAGCGCAGCCGTGACCAGCGGATAAGGATGTTCGCCAGCCGCTGACTCCAGACAGCCCAGAGTTCTGCCACGCCGACGCCTACGCCGCCGTCTGTCAGTCGGGGAGCGTGTCGACCTCGACGTCGTACACGCTCTCGGCCGGGCTCGACATCACTCGATCTGCCATCTCCTGCTTGAGCACTGTCAACCGTGACTCGTCTTCGGCCGTGCGGTCACCTTTGCGGGCGAGAGTGCTGAACTCCTCGACGACAAATCCCTCACGAATGGTCAGCGTGACGGTCGCGCCGCGACAGTCGACCCGAAATACATACAGTGCGAGTGCATTTCCACGTTCAGGCCTGGCCAGGGAACTGTCGACGGTGTACCGCCCTTCTGTCACTGCGCGCGTGACCAACTCGAACGCATCGCGCACTCCAGGTCCGGCATGTGAGGTGGCCACGACCAGGTCACGACGCTCGACGGAGCCCTCCCCACCGAACACACCGAGTGCGCGCTCGAGGACCTTGTAAGCGTGCGCCACGCCTCCCGGCGCCTGCGGACCGTGATAGCGGAGGGCATCCTCGTACGTGAAGTCGAGCGTCGTCCCGTAATCGGTCGCGGTGAGCGAGCTGGTCATGATGGGCGTCCTTGCCGGTCAGTCCTGGTCGATCGGATTGTTCCGCGAGACGATGAGCGGATCGATCGGGGTGAAAGGGAAGTGTGGCAGCTCCCGCTCCGGAACACCGAACGAGGCCGAGAGAACGCCGCGCGAGAACGCGGAAGCCGTTGCACGGTAGCCTATGTCGCCCGGCGTCGGCTGGTCGAAGAAGATGAGAAAGTTGATGTCCTCGTCGCCCATCACCTCGATGTGATGGGGATAGGCGCGTGGAACGAAGTACACCTGACCCGGCTCGAGCAGGTAGGTGTCGAGTGACCCGTCGGGATCGAGAACTGTCATCCGCCCGCGACCCCGATGCACGTATCCCATCTCGGCAGTGACGGGATGCCAATGTGGCTCACGCATTCCACTCTCGCGAATAGTCAACGAGTACATCGAAAGATCCTCCAACGCTGCCCAATACTGCTTGCGCGCCACCTTCGCCTGTCCGTACGGATAGGCGAGAGGGGCGATCTGGCCGTCGAGGTCGAAGAGATGCGCGTTGGGAAGGCCGGCGGTATCGGGAATTACGGCCGCACCGCCGCGCCGCACTATCTGGGACGCATCGGCTCTACCGAAGACATCGAAGGCTGATGCGGCCAGGTCGTAGGTATTGCCGAGCACCGCGTTGGACATTGCGCTGACGCTATTCTGCAATGAGAAGTGCTGCGGGAGAGAAGTTCGCAAGGCAGCGATGATCTCCGCCGCCCCCTCGCCGACATTCTCGATGTGATAAATCGCCCCGGATTCGACGTGATATATCTGCCCCGTTCGCACAACGAAACTGGCGAACTCGTCGGCATTGCCCAACATCGAGACAAGGACAGTTCCACTGGTGACGTAGGCGATCTGGTTCGCGTTGATGTTCCATTGTGGTTCGCGGATCGCACCGGGGCCGAGAACAATTCGTTTGATCGACAGACCGGACAGGATCGGCAACGAACTCGTGTCGAGCTGCGAGATCGAGCCGAGTTCGTTCTCGAAGACGCTGGGACCATGGCGCAGCGAAGCAACATGTGTGGTCATGGCAATTTGATCCTTCCGACTCTGGTCCTTCCGACTCTCTGACGTCAGTCCTCGATGAAGGCGAGAATGTCCTGGTCGAGAGTCTCCTGATACGAGCCGTGGATACCATGCGGTGCACCCGGATATACCTTCAGCGTGCCGTTCTTCACCAGCTTGATTGCTTTCTCCGCCGCCGCGCCGATCGGCACGATCTGATCGTCGTCCCCCTGAGCGATGAAGATCGGAACGTCGATGGCTTCGAGATCGGTAGTCTGGTCAGTCTCCGAAAATGCCTTGACGCAATCGTAGGCCGCGGCGAGGTTGACCAACATCCCCTGTCGCCAGAAGTCGTCCTTCGCTCCCTGCGAGACATCGGAGCCTTCGCGGTTCGCACCATAGAAACTCTCGCTCAGGTCCTTGTAGAACTGCGATCGGTCTCGCAGAACTCCCTCACGAATGCCGTCGAACACCTCGATCGGTGTGCCTTCGGGGTTGCCGTCCGACTTGACCATGATCGGCGGAACGGCGCCGGCAGTAATCACCTTGGCGACGCGCCCTTTGCCGTACTGCGCCGCGTAGCGGACCACTTCCCCACCGCCGGTCGAATGGCCGACCAGGATCAGATCTTTCAGGTCGAGGGTGTCGATCAGCTCGGCCAGGTCCTTGGCATATGTATCCATGTCGTTGCCGGTGTACGTCTTCGACGAGCGGCCGTGACCTCGTCGATCGTGCGCGATTGTCCGGTAACCTGCGTCGGCGAACAGCTTCATCTCGACCTGCCATGCGTCGGAACTCAGCGGCCACCCGTGGCTCAGGACGATCGGTCGGCCGGTGCCGTGCTCGGTGTAGTAGATCTCGGTTCCGTCGGAGGTGGTGATGTAGGGCATGTTTCGCTCTTCTCTGTCGAGTCGTGGACTGAGGTCCGGACACGGTGCCTGGTTTCCTCACTCTGCGAGTGCCCACTACGGGGGCAGTCGAGTCATCGATCGACAGAAATCTGCGTGGGGCAGAAGACTCCGGCCCGGCACCACGGAGTGTGATGTCGGGCCGGACCCTTCAGTCAAAGGGAAACGATCAGTAATCGTCCTCCGTGTAGACGATTATCCCGCGCAGGTTCTTTCCCTCCAGCATGTCGGCGTAACCCTCGTTGATCTCCTCGAGCTTGTAGGTCTTGGTCACCAACTCGTCGAGTTTGAGTGCGCCGCTTCGGTAGTGATCGAGCAACTTGGGAATCTGGGAGCGTGGCCCGACCCCGCCGAAGATGGCTCCCTGCAAACGCTTCTGCAGAAGGGTCAGCTCGAAGAGGCTGAGCGTCACCTGCGAATCCTCGTAATGCCCCATTCCGACGACCACTACCTGGCCTCCCTTGCCCGTCGCACTGAGCGCGGGCTGAATGATGTCGCCGTGGATCTCGCCCACGGTGATCACGGTGACGTCGGCCATCTTGCCCCAGGTGATCTCGCCGATCACCGGTAGCGCTTCCTCGAGTGAGGCGAACGTATGTGTGGCGCCGAATTCCTTTGCCTTGTCGCGTTTGAACTCGACAGGATCGATCGCGATCACAAATCGCGCTCCGGCCGACGCCGCACCCTGTACCGAGTTGATTCCGACACCGCCGACGCCGACGACCACCACCGTGTCGCCGACCTTGGCTCCACCGATCGCGGTGGCCGATCCCCAGCCGGTGGCAACACCGCAGCCGAGCAAGGCCGCCTTGTCGAGCGGGATGTCCTTCTCGATTTTGATCACCGACGCCTCGTTGACGGTCACGTACGGCGAGAATGTTCCGAGCAGGCACATCTGGATGACCGGCTCGTCGTTGAGGGTGACGCGGTACGTCTTGTCGGAGATCGCCTGCCCGGTCAACAGGCCGGCTCCCTCGTCGCAGATGTTCTGTAGCCCCTTCGCGCAAGACGGACAACGTCCACATGCCGGGATGAACGCGAGAACCACGTGGTCGCCTTCTTCGACGCTCGTGACGCCCGGGCCGACCTTCGTCACCACTCCGGCGCCTTCGTGCCCGCCCAAGGCCGGGAAGAATGGCAGCGGGCTGGCGCCCGTACGCAAATGTTCGTCCGAATGGCACAGTCCCGATGCGGCGAGTCGGACCTGTACCTCACCCGAGACCGGGTCGCCCAGCTCGACCTCTTCGATCTCCCACGCCTGACCCGGCGCCTTGACTACCGCTGCCTTGACCTTCACCTGCACTCCTCGAAATTCTTCGTGATGCACGGACGACGAAAGAACGCGTCGGCATGTTGTGTCGCCGATCACACTCCATGTACGAGTGTGCCTGAAGTAGCCCGAGAATACCGCCGGTCTGTGCGCCTTCTTGGTAGTGGGCGCTACCAAAAAGGCGCACGGCTAACATAGACACAGTGGCCAAGGGAACTCGCAAGACCAGAACTCGCAGCAGCACTCCCGAGCGAGGCGAATCCGGTCCCGTCGCCGGCACTTTCCCCATCGATACCGGGACGTGCGAACTTGTCCGCGACCAGTACTCCGACGACAGTTGGATCATCCAGATCAACGGAGTGCCCAGTTCCCACGTGAACGTCGCAGATCCCACGGTGCTCGATTTCGAATACATGCGGTGGATCGCGCATCTGGTCGATTCCGAACGTGACAAGGCCGAGCGTCTGCGGGTCCTGCATCTCGGCGGCGGTGCCTGCTCCATGGCCAGATACTTCGCCGCGACTTACCCCGACGCACGTCAGGTGGTGGTCGAAATCGACGGAGCTCTGGCAGAACTCGTGCGCGATTGGTTCGACCTTCCGCGCGCACCACTTCTGCGCATTCGTGTCGGCGAGGCCCGCGCCGTCACGGAAACTCTCACCGAGTCCACCCGGGACATCGTGATTCGAGATGTCTTCGCCGGCAGCACAACTCCGGCACCGTTGACGACGGCACAATTCACCACCCACGTACGAGGCGTACTTGCCCCGGGCGGTATCTACATCGTCAACTGCGGCGACACCCCGGATCTGCAGGGCGCTCGGAGCGAGGCCGCGACCATCGGCGCACAGTTCGAACACATGGCGATCATTGCTGATCCCGCAATGCTCAAGGGTCGCCGCTACGGCAACATGATCATCGCGGGCAGCGACGTACCGATCGGCGGGCAACCCGCGCTCGCGCGCGAGCTACTCGGCGGCGGCGTTCCCGCCCATGTGTGGCAGGACACCGAAGTCCGCAAGTTCGCCGCGAACGCGGCGATTCGGCAGGACTGAGCGAAAGACCTACTCGCCGCCGAAGACCCTCTCCACCACAGCTTTTGCCCGTCGAGTGATGCGCAGGTAGTTGTCGAGGAACTCCCCTGCGTCGTCGCCGTATCCGGCGACCTGCGCCACGGCCGCGAGGACGCGTCCGGGGCCGGGAAGCTGATCGGTTGGCTTACCGCGGACCAGAACGAGGCAGTTGCGTGCCTTCGTTGCCGTGATCCAGGCGTCACGTAGCAGTTCGACGTCACCTTCGCTGAGCAGTTCCGCGGCGCCGATGGCGTCGAGAGTCTCCAGCGTCGACGTGTTGTGCAGCGACTCGATCCTGTCGGCGTGGCGCAGCTGCAGCAATTGCACAGTCCACTCGATGTCGGCCAGACCGCCGCGACCCAGTTTGGTGTGCGTTGCCGGATCGGCTCCACGAGGAAGCCTTTCGGAATCGACGCGCGCCTTGATGCGTCGGATCTCGCGCACCGCCGCGTCACTGACGCCGCCTTCGGGGTAGCGGGTCTTGTCGATCATGTGCAGGAACCGCAGTCCCAATTCAGGATCACCGGCCACCGGGTGCGCACGAAGGAGTGCTTGAATCTCCCACGCCTGAGCCCACTTCGCGTAGTACGCGTCGTAAGACTCGAGGGTGCGGACCATCGGTCCGTTGCGGCCTTCCGGGCGCAGTCCGGTGTCGACCTCGAGCGGTGGATCCGTACTCGGTGCCCCGAGCAGCTTGCGCACCTTGTCGGCAATGCTGTTGGCCCACTTGACCGCAACGGTCTCGTCGGCGCCCTCACGAGGTTCGCACACGAACAGCACGTCCGCATCGGATCCGTAGCCGAGTTCCCCGCCGCCCAATCGGCCCATGCCGATGACGGAGAAACTGGCCGGAGCCTCGGTCCCGAGTTCGGTGACGCTGGCCTTGATCACAGCGGAGAGCGACGCGTTGAGCACCGCAGCCCAGACCGACGACAGTGCCTTGCAGACCTCTGGAACATCAAGCATGCCGAGGATGTCGGCCGAAGCGATGCGTGCAAGTTCGTGTCGACGCAGCGAGCGGGCCGCGGCAACAGCGCGATTCGGATCACTGTGTCGGCCGGAGGCGGTGAGGATCCCGCGAGCGACATCCTCGGGCTTGGGCTCGACCAGGCGCGGTCCGCTCGGTGAATCCGCGAACAAACGGATCACGTCGGGAGCCTTGATGAGCAGGTCGGGCAGGTACGCCGACGAGCCCAGCACGGTCATCAGACGCTCGGCGACCGCAGCCTCGTCACGGAGCAGGCGCAGGAACCACGTCTGATCGACGAGCGCATCCGAGAGCCTGCGGTAGGCGAGCAGACCGGCGTCGGGATCCGGTGTGTCCGCGAGGGATTCGAGCAGAGTCGGCAGCAGGAGCGCTTGAATACGACCCTTACGCGAAGCGCCACTGGTCAGTGCAGTCAAATGTCCGAGTGCATGCTCGGGCGCCGTGTAACCGAGAGCGGCCAACTGCCGCACCGCGGCTTCGGGCCCCAGGACCAGCGCTTCCTTGTCCATCCGCGCCACCGATTCGAGAAGCGGGCGGTAGAACAATTTGGCGTGCAGGCGGCGAATACGATGCGAATTCCGCTTGATCTCGGCGCGCAGGACTCCGAGGGAATCCAGACGACCGTCGGGTCGCATGTGTGCGGCGCGCGCCAACCAGCGCAACGCCTCCTCGTCGTCCGGCGGTGGCAGAGTGTGCGTGCGCTTGAGCTTCTGCAACTGCAGACGATGCTCGAGCAGACGCAGGAATTCGTACGACGCGGTCAGGTTCGCGGCGTCGTCGCGGCCGACGTACCCTCCCGCGGCCAATGCGGTCAGTGCATCGACAGTGCTCTGCACGTGCAACGACCTGTCGGCCCGTCCGTGCACCAATTGCAGAAGCTGGACGGCGAATTCGACGTCGCGCAGGCTTCCGCGGCCGAGTTTGAGTTCACGCTCACGTAGTTCGGGGGGAACCATTTCCTCGACGCGTCGACGCATGGCTTGAACTTCGGGTACGAAATCCTCGCGCTCGGAGGCGATCCACACCATCGGGCTCATCGCCTCGGAGTACTGGCGACCCAGCTCCATGTCGCCCGTCATCGGACGAGCCTTGAGCAGCGCCTGGAACTCCCAAGTCTTGGCCCAACGCTTGTAGTACGTGATGTGGGATTCGAGCGAGCGAACCAGTTCTCCGCGCTTACCTTCGGGACGCAGCGCAGCATCGACCTCGAAGAATGCGGAGGTTCCGATACGCATCATCTCACCGGCAACGCGGCTTGCCGTCGCGTCGGCCGGTTCGGCGACGAATACGACGTCGACGTCGGAGACGTAGTTCAGCTCGCGCGCACCACATTTGCCCATGGCGATCACTGCGAGCCGGATCGGACAACGGCCCTCAGGGCACACCGTTGCGATGGCTACCGCGAGTGCAGCGGTCAGTGCAGCGTCAGCCAGGTCGGAAAGCTGATGCCCCACAGTCTGATACGGCACCACCGGTTCGTTCTCGACGGTCGCCGCGAGATCAGCCGCGGCCAGGAGCATCAGCTGATCCTTGTAGCTCTTACGCAGAGCAACAACAGCTTCCGGTCCGGTCACGGTGGCGCGGTAGGTCAGTGAGCCTTCGGTGGCACCCTCGTCGAGGGTTGCACCCACGGCCTCGAGCAAGGCCGCAGTCGCCTCGTCCTTGGTCGGCAGAGCGGTGCCGTCGAGCAGTTTCCAGCCGATCGGATCCGCGGCCAGGTGATCGCCGAATGCCGACGACGCACCCACCAGCGCGAACAATCGGCCGCGCAGGCTCTTGTCCTTGCGCAATGCCTGATCGAGTTCACGCCACCCGTCGCCGAGCCCGTCCTTGATCCGCACAAGGGTGCGCAGAGCTAGATCGGCGTTCGCGGCACGCGAAAGCGACCACAAGAGTTCGATACTCTCGGCGTCGACCCAGCCGAGCTGACGCAACTCGTCGGCGGCGGTGGGCTCGACCAGCCCGAGACGACCCGGTCCTGGAACTGCTGATCTCGCAGCGGGGGGTTTCACCGTCACAGACCGAGGTAGGTCTTGAGCTCGAACGGCGTCACGTGGCTGCGGTATTCCTCCCACTCACGACGCTTGTTGCGCAGGAAGAAATCGAAGACGTGCTCGCCGAGTGCTTCGGCCACCAGTTCCGACTTCTCCATCTCGCGCAGAGCGCTGTCCAAGTTGCTCGGCAGTTCCTTGTAACCCATGGCGCGACGCTCGGCGGAGGTCAACGACCACACGTCGTCTTCTGCCTCGGGTGGCAAGGTATAGCCCTTCTCGATGCCACGCAGACCGGCAGCAAGTAGGACCGCGAAGGTCAGGTACGGGTTGCAGGCCGAGTCTGGGCTGCGGATCTCGACGCGGCGCGATGACGCCTTGTTGGGCGTGTACATCGGGACGCGGATGAGAGCCGATCGGTTGGACGGGCCCCACGACGCGGCGGTGGGAGCCTCTCCCCCGTGAACGAGCCGCTTGTACGAGTTGACCCACTGGTTCGTGACCGCACTGATCTCGTTGGCGTGCTCGAGGATGCCGGCGATGAATGCCTTGCCGGTCTCGGAGAGCTGCATCGGATCGTCAGGATTGTGGAAGGCGTTGGTATCGCCTTCGAACAGGCTCATGTGGGTGTGCATCGCGGAGCCGGCCTGATCGCTGAACGGCTTGGGCATGAAGCTCGCCCGAACGCCTTCACCGATCGCGACCTCCTTCACGACGTACCGGAACGTCATGACGTTGTCGGCCATCGAGAGTGCGTCGGCGTAGCGCAGATCGATCTCCTGCTGACCCGGCGCGGCCTCGTGGTGGCTGAACTCGACCGAGATGCCCATCGACTCGAGTGCGTCGATGGCATGGCGGCGGAAGTTCGGAGCCGAATCGTGGACGGCCTGGTCGAAGTATCCACCCGAGTCGGCCGGGATCGGCGGAGTGCCGTCGATCGGACCGTTCTCCAGCAGGAAGAACTCGATTTCCGGGTGAACGTAGCAGCTGAAGCCCAAATCGCTGGCCTTGCTCAACTGGCGACGCAGGACGTGGCGCGGATCTGCCCACGACGGCGAACCGTCGGGCATCGTGATGTCACAGAACATGCGCGCGGAGTGCTGCGCACCGTCCTTGTGGGCCCACGGCAGGATCTGGAATGTCGAAGCGTCGGGCCGGGCGACGGTGTCGGCTTCGGAGACTCGCGAGAATCCCTCGATCGCGGAACCGTCGAATCCGATTCCCTCCTCGAAGGCACCTTCGAGTTCGGCGGGGGCGATCGCCACCGATTTGAGGTACCCGAGAACATCGGTGAACCACAAGCGGACAAACCGAATGTCGCGCTCTTCCAGGGTACGAAGCACGAATTCTTTTTGGCGATCCATGCACGCGAGACTAAGCAAGCCACGTTAAATCTGTGTTACATCAGTGGTCCCGGTCAACAGAGTGATTGGTCACCATCGAATAGGCGCAGCGTACGGCGTCGCGCCGGCTAACATGTGAGACCTTCTTCCGGAGCCTTCAGGTAAACGAAGTAGTCGACAACGGCATCGTCGACGCAGGAGTTTCCGTCCAGAACCACGGTGTGCTGGGTTCCGGTGAACGTGATGAGGGCGGCGCCCAACTGCTTCGCGAGATCCACTCCGGCCTGATACGGGGTCGCCGGATCCTGCGTCGTGGATACGACGACCAGCTGCGGCAGACCGGCATCGGCGAGCGCCTGGGGGTCGAGCGCGTGGGGGCTGCCGGTTGACGGAACGGGCCAGAACGCGCACAGGTCGAGTGGCGCTTGACCGGTCCCCCGTCCGTCGTCGAGGAACGGTGCCGCCTCGCGGTACCGAGTGTCGGATTCGCCGGCCTCGGCGCGGTCGGTGGTTGCCGGATCGTCCACGCAGCGAATGGCGTTGAACGCGTCGTTGATGTTGGAGTAGCTGCCGTCGTCTTCACGGCCTTCGTACACGTCGGCGAGATTGAGCAGCGAGTCACCGCGGCCGTCGGCCAGACTCGACAGGCCCCCGCGCAACGGAGTCCACAACTGCGGCGAATACAGAGCCTGTTGGACGCCGGTGATCGCGTCGGAATAACTGAGTCCCCGCGGGTCGGTGGTCTCCGCCGGCTTCTCGATCAGCGGATCGACGAGTGCCTGGAAGCGTGCCTGCGCCTGCGCCGGATCGTCACCCAACGGGCAGTCCGTTCGCGAGACACAGTCGGCGACAAAGGCGTCGAAAGCGCCCTGGAAACCCTGCCCCTGCAAGATCACCTTTTCGACCGGATCCTGCTCGGGGTCGAGGGCTCCGTCGAGGACCATCGCTCGAACATTCTGCGGAAATGTTTCCGCGTAGGCGGATCCGAGTCGGGTGCCGAAGGAAAACCCAAGGTAATTCATCTTCGGATCGCCGAGAACGCCCCGAATGACGTCCATGTCCCGCACTACCTCGTAGGTACCGACGTGGGCGAGGAACTCCGTACCCGTCCGCTCAGCGCACTTGGCGGCGTAGTCCTTGCTGTCCGCCTCGGCGAGAGCGATGCCCTCCGGCGTCATGTCGACGTTGACCTCTGCGCGCTCCGCATCGATCTCCTCCGGCGTCAGACACCGCACCTGCGGGGTCGACGCACCGATTCCCCGCGGATCGAAGCCGATCATGTCGAAGCGTTCCTGCAATTCGGTGCCCGAACCCGACGTCGCCATCGACAGCCCGGACCCGCCCGGCCCGCCCGGGTTCAGCAGCAGCGAACCGATGCGGTCACCGGTGGCCTTCGAACGCGAGATCACCACCTTCGCGGTGTCGCCGTTCGGATTCGCGTAGTCGACGGGAACGCTCACCTCGGCGCAGTCGACTCCCCGCCCCAGCGGCGCAGTTCCTTCTTCGACAAATCGGCCGCACGAACCCCAGTCGAGCGTCTGATCGTAGAACTTCTCCAGGCCGGACGGAACCGCGGACGCGGCAGAACCAGCAGGTTCCACTGATTCGGGAGCGCCTTCCGAACTGGTGCAACCGACAACCAACACGAGCACTGCTGCGCTTCCGACGAGGGCACCGGAGAGGCGAACGAACTTCGACATGCCATCGATGGTGCCAGGAAACCTCGGTAGCCAGCGGTTCGCCTCGGTTCGGCACCTAACTGGTACCCGCGCGGTGATGTGACCCATTGCACCCCGTCAACTATTCGTGTCGGCGATGTCCGGTGGCAGACTGAACACGTCATCACCCACACCCGGGGACCCGAAGGCGATCAACGCTCAGGGCCTCGAGGCCAGAAAGGGACAACGATGTCCGAAACACCTCTCTATGGTTCTGTACCCACTGCAAGTTCTACCGACGCACCGAAGCGGAAGACGCGCATTCACCACCTCGCCGAGATGAAGCAGAACGGCGAACGCTGGTCGATGCTCACCGCCTACGACTACTCGACGGCACGCATTTTCGAGGACGCAGGCATCCCGGTGCTGCTCGTCGGCGACTCTGCCGCCAACGTCGTCTACGGCTACGACACCACCGTGCCGATCACCGTCGACGAACTGCTCCCGCTCGTGCGTGGCGTGGTTCGCGGTGCCCCGCACGCACTCGTCGTCGCCGACCTCCCATTCGGCACCTACGAGGGTTCCGCCGAGCAGGCCCTTGCGACTGCGACACGGTTCATGAAGGAAGGCCTCGCGCACGCCGTCAAACTCGAGGGCGGCGAGCGGATGAGCAAGCAGATCGCGGCTATCACCTCAGCCGGCATCCCCGTCATGGCTCACGTCGGATTCACCCCGCAGAGTGTGAACTCGCTCGGCGGTTTCCGCGTCCAGGGTCGCGGCGACGCGGCCGAGCAGCTTGTGGCGGACGCCATTGCAGTTCAGGAAGCCGGGGCTTTCTCCGTCGTCATGGAAATGGTCCCGGCCGAGATCGCGGGCCAGGTCAGCCGCAAACTCACCATCCCCACCGTCGGCATCGGGGCCGGTTCCGAATGCGACGCTCAGGTACTCGTCTGGCAGGACATGGCGGGTTACACGAGCGGTAAGACGGCCAAGTTCGTCAAGCGTTTCGGTAACGTCGGTGACGAACTGCGTTCCGCAGCCGCAGCCTATGCATCAGAAGTTCGCACTGGCGCTTTCCCGGCCGCAGAACACAGTTTCTGATCCGAGACCGGCGAACGCCGCCTGTCTCTCAACCAGCCAGGGGTGCGTTTCAATGATCGGTAACCGTCGAAGTTCCACTGCCGCAGCTGTAGTCGGCGCGGCAGCTCTCGTCACGGTGCTGAGCGGATGCGCGGGAGGGTCCACCAACTCTCCCGCGCCCAGCAGCACTACGCCCGCGAGTTCCACCACGACGGCGCCGGCAACAACGTCCGCGTCCGGCACGACCTTCACCGACGCGCAGGTCCAGCAGTTGTGCTCGGATATGGAAGGGCAGCTGCAGAACTGGCGTACTGTCACCCCGACGCTCGGCAAGGGCGGACTGAACACGATCGTCATCACGTGGGCGACGCAGAACGGCATCAACCTGCTCGATCTCGCCCAGAACCGCGAAAGTATCGACGCGGCAACCTCGGCCGCGTGCCCCGACGTCCGCACCGGTGCAATTTCCGCACTCGAGATCCCCGATCTCGCCTCCGGCCTGGTGGGCTTCTGATGACCGAAACATCAGCACAGCCGTCTGCTCGTCGGAATCTCTATCCTCCGATCGAGCCGTTTGTGACCGGTTTCCTCGACGTCGGTGACGGCCAGAGCATGTACTGGGAAGTGAGCGGAAATCCGGACGGCAAGCCGGTGGTGTTCCTGCACGGCGGTCCCGGTGGCAGCGCGCAGCCGGCGGTGCGACAGTTCTTCGATCCGGCTGCCTACCGCATCGTTCTGCTCGACCAGCGCGGCTGCGGTCGATCCACCCCGAACGTAGCCGACGGCGCAGATCTGTCGGTGAACACGACGGACAAGCTGCTGGGCGACATCGAAGCCCTGCGTGAACATCTTTCGATCGACAAGTGGATGGTCTTCGGCGGGTCCTGGGGTTCCACACTGTCCATCGCCTACGCCGAGGCGTTTCCCACGCGCGTCACGGAACTGGTCCTGCGCGGCATCTTCCTCCTGCGTCGTAGCGAGATCGACTGGTACTACAACGGCGGCGCGGGAAACATCTTCCCGGAGCGCTGGGACAAATTCCTCGAACCGGTACCCGAGGCGCAGCGCGGTGAAGACCTCGTCGCGGTCTATCACCAACTGCTCCATTCCGAAGACCCCGACGTCGCGACCCGCGCAGCCATCGCCTGGTCTGCCTGGGAAGGATCGACAAGCTACCTGTACCCACAGGCCGACAAGATCGAACAGAACTCCGAGACCAGGTTCGCCTTGGCCTTCGCCCGCATCGAGAACCACTACTTCGTCAACGGCGGGTTCTTCGACGAGAACCAACTCCTACGCAAAAGCTCCGCACTGCAGGGCATTCCGGGGACGATCGTCCAGGGCCGCTACGACGTCGTCTGCCCGGCCACCAGCGCCTGGGCGCTGCACAAGGCGTGGCCCGAATCCAAGCTCGTGATCGTCGACGACGCCGGACACTCCGCCATGGAGCCCGGCATCGTGCATCACCTGGTGGAAGCCACCGATTCTTACCGGTAACTCCTTACGCCGGGAATGTGAATTCCACCGTCCGTTTGACGGTGTCGACGGCGGTGAGCCGCACCTTCGCGCGCTCACCGTCGTCGGGCGTTCCGACGCATTTCGCGATCACCGCGACCGACGGGACAAATACTTCCGCCGAGCGCTTTCCGTCCTTGGCGCGCATCACTACCGCGTCGAAAACCTCGCCGACCCGGCCGTCGAGCAAGGTGGACTCGGTGAGATCGATGCACGCGCGGTCGACCTTGTTCGCCAGTGAGTCGGATCCACTCATGATGTCGGGCAACTCGGGAAGGGCGGTGCGCGCCCATTCCGGTACCGGCGTACCAGCTGTGATCGCCAGACACACCTCGGTGCTGAAGCGATCGGACAAGCGCCGCAGCGGAGCCGTCACGTGAGCGTAGGGCGCTCCGATCCCCGCATGCACCGTCAACTCCGGTAGTTGGCCGTCGAAGGCCGCGTAGTCTGCGCCGCGCAGCAACGACGGCGCAACCGACATCAGTGCCATCGTCGACGGCTCGTTGGAGTCGAGGCCGGCAAGAATCTGCCCGACGCTTTGCCCCTCCGGCCACGTGATACCCAGCGCCACTGCAGTTCTCCGCAGGGTCTGCACGGCAGACGTCTCGGCTGGAGGAAGAGTGCGAAGCAACCCGATACCTGCGTCGATCATCATGCGCCCGGCGCACATCCCCGTGAGCAGCGAGACTTCTGCGTTCCAGTCGTCAGCTTCGGTGCGTGGCTCCAACTCGATCCGCCAGCGAACCGGGGACTCGTCCTCTGGCTGCTCTCGAACCACTGACTGCTCGGGCAGTTTCAGCTCGATGGCGCCCCTGGCAACCGCCGAGGCACTGCGCAATCGTCCGAACTCCGGTAGTGCGGCTATCGACGGGTGCAAGGTGCCCGAATCCGCGTCGCACTGCACGGTCGAATAGTCCAGACGCGCCACCGATTTCACCAGAGCGCGTCTCACCTGCCACGACGTGGGCTCGGCTTGGGCATCCAACTCGATACGCCACAGCACGGCGGGGCGAACCACGTCCGGCAGCAGACTCGCCGATCCCTCCGACAACGCTCGAGGATGCAGCGGAACGGAACCATCCGGGAGATAGAAGGTTTGGCCACGCTTGCGGGTTTCGATGTCGAGCGCACCACCTGGCGTCACCACCGCCGCGACGTCGGCGATCGCGTAGTGCACGACGTACCCGGTCGAGGTCTTCTCGATGTGCACTGCCTGGTCGAGGTCCATCGATCCGGGAGGGTCGATGGTCACGAAGGCGATACCCGTTTCGTCGACACGCCCGGCACTGAAACGATCCACGGCATTCTCGGCCTCGGCCTGCGCCGCGGCCGAGAATGCTCCTGGCAAGTCGAACTCCGCCCGAACCACTCCGAAGTCGATTCCCTGCACCATCATTCGACTTGCGGGCACGCATCCTCCATGATCGGTTCGGGCCGGTGTAGCAGCTGTACCGGTTCCAGTTGTTCCAGTCTCAGTTGTTCCAGTCTTCGTCTGCCCGATCGGCGGCTTTGTTGCGTTCGGCAGCGATCTTCAATGCATGCTCGGCAGAGTCCCGATCAGGGTACGGCCCCATCCTCGTCAGCGAGGACGCACCCTTTCCCTGCGTGACGGAACCGTCGGACACGTCGAAGTACCAGAGTCGATCTTCATCAGTCATATCCACAGTGTGACATCAGAGTGAGATAGAAGCTTGTAGATCGCTGTGAGACTGATATTCTTTCTACTTGGCCTGGCAGGTGAGAACCGGACATTCGAACGGTGAGTTCTGCTTGAATGCCCAACACAAGCTACGAACAGAAAATGGAGTGCGCATGTCCGCAATTCTTTACGATTACCTCCTCCCGCTCATGGGCCATGACGCGGCAACGTACTGGGCTACGCTGCTGGTCATCAAGCCTGTCTGACAGCTTCTCGAACAAAAGAAGACCCCCACCGATCCGGTGGGGGTCTTCTTTTTCTCACTGTGCAGATCGCGGGCGGACGAGTCGGCGTGTAAGCCGGATCCTGTCCTGCGGCACCGAAGTGCCGAGTGGCGACCATCCATCTGGGCACACCGTCGCCGGGTGCCTCGAGCGGTTCACCCGCAGGCTCGGGCGAGCAGCCCTCGAACACCTGCGCAGCCGCACCGCGAGCGATGCGACCTTCAACCTTGCTCCGGGCGGGGTTTACCTAGCCACCCCGGTCACCCGAGGTGCTGGTGCGCTCTTACCGCACCGTTTCACCCTTACCTGCCTCGAAAGGCAGGCGGTCTGTTTTCTGTGGCACTGTCCCGCGAGTTGCCTCGGGTTGCCGTTAACAACCGCCCTGCTCTGTGGAGTCCGGACTTTCCTCGGCCCCAGGCCTGTGCGCGGTACGCGCTGGTTCCAGAAGCCGCGGCCGCCCGGCCAACTCGTCCGCCCCCGTATGCTACCCGGCGCCTGTCGGTGGCCGGCACTATGGTCACCTTATGACTCGGTACGTGGCCCTGCTACGCGGTATCAACGTGGGCGGCATCAACATCAAGATGGTGGACCTCGCGGGAGTCTTCACCGACCTCGGGTTCGAAGGCGTGAAAACCGTCCTGGCCTCCGGCAACGTGCTGTTCGACAGTCCGAGCACCGACATACCTTCTCTGAAGAAGAAGATCGAATCCGCCCTGGCCCGCGAGTTCGGCTACGAGGCTTGGGTATTCGTCCTCGACGTCCCGGCACTGCAGGCGATCGTGGACAACTATCCGTTCGACCGCCAACGCGAAGGTTGGCACGCGTACGCGATGGTTGCCTCCGAGCCGGCCGTGCTCGAGGAATTGAGCGCTGCGGCAGCGCAACTCGATGCATCGGTCGAACGGGTCGCGGCCGGCGACGGGGTCGTGTATTGGGAGGTCGAGAAGGGCCAGACTGTCAAGAGCGCGTTCGGCAAGAACACCGGCAAACCGAAGTTCAAGGCGTTCACGACAACCCGAAACCTGAACACGCTCTACAAACTGCTCAAATGACGGTCGCCCCGACACGGAGCACCAACGCGTGACTCTTCTACCGATCCTGCTCGTCGCCCTCGTCCTCGTCTTCGCGATAGTGCGTCCACGCGGGCTTCCCGAGATCGTCATCGCCGGGCCGGCAGCCGTCGTCGTTCTCCTGACCGGCGTCGTCACTCTCGACGAAGCCCGCGAAGAACTGACGAGTATGGCGCCTACCGTCGTGTTCCTGGTGGCCGTGCTGGTTCTCGCTCACGCCGCTGACGCTCTCGGTGTCTTCCGCTGGGTCAGCCAGGTCCTGCAGCAACGATCCGTCGCCGATCCGCACCGACTGCTGATCTATGTGTTCGGCGCCGCTGCCCTGACCACGGCGGTCCTGAGCCTCGACGCCACCGTTGTGCTGCTGACACCCGCGGTGATCGCGGCCGCACGATCCATCGGGGCAAGTCCCCGGCCGCATTCGTATGCCAGCGCACACCTGTCGAATTCGGCGTCGACCCTGCTGCCGGTGTCCAATCTGACAAACCTCATCGCGTTTGCCGCAACAGGTTTGACGTTCTTGCACTTCACCGCGTTGATGGCGTTGCCGTGGGTCGTGACGATCGCTGTCGAATATCTGATATTCCGACTGTTCTTCCGATCCGAACTCGTGCGGGACGACAGCGCAGATCCGCCTGAGGCAGCCAGATCTGCGCCTGCGCCGATTCTGCCGCTGACGGTGATCGGACTGACGCTGCTCGGTTTCGCGGTTTCGGGTTTCTTCGGGATCGAACCCGCCTGGATCGCTGTGGTGGGTGCGAGTGTTCTGGGAGCGATCGCGCTGGCTCGGCACCGTACGACCGCCGCCAAGATGCTCTACGCTGCTGACCTCTGGTTCTGCGCGTTCGTCCTGGTTCTCGGGATCATCGTCGCAGGAGTCGCGAACGGGCCGGTGGGTGAATGGATTGCGCAGATCCTGCCAGGCGACACCAGCTACGGCTCACTGCTCTTTGTCGCCGCTGTAGCGGCGGTTGCGTCCAATCTCGTCAACAACCTGCCGGCGACCTTGCTGATGATCGCAGCCCTCGGAACGGCGGCACCTCCAGCTCTGGTGCTTGCGATGTTGATCGGCGTCAACCTCGGCCCCAACCTCACCTACGTGGGCTCTCTCGCCACAATGCTCTGGCGACGAGTTGCCACCAGCGCGGGCGCACCGCCCGCGCTGGCGACATTCACTCTGCTCGGAATTATCACGACGCCACTGACGCTGCTCGCCGCCGTGAGTGCCTTGTGGTTGGTGATCTGATCAGAGGCTGATCAGCCGTCGGGGCTCCTTCAGCGAAGATGTGACGTGTCGTTGACCAACCGGACCGAGGCTCCCCCGTCGGGATAGAACTCGGTGATGCTCAGCGACGCCAGATCCAGATGCAAGCGGTACAGCAACGACGGTCCGGCATCGAGCGCCAACTGCACCAAAGTCTTGATCGGGGTGACGTGAGAGACGACCAACAGAGTTGCGCCGCCGTAGGTCGAGATCAGGTCGTCGCGCGCGGCGACGACTCGTTCTCGCACCTCGTCGAAACTCTCGCCGCCGGGTGGCCGCACCGAAGTGTCCGAGAGCCATTCGCGATGCAGGTCCGGGTCGCGCTCGGCTGCCTCGCGGAACGTGAGTCCGTCCCAGTCGCCGAAATCGGTTTCGATCAAACCCTTGTGCTCGACGACGGGAAGACCGAGCACGCGGGCCGATGCCTCTGCCGTCTCACGGGTTCTGCCGAGGGGTGAGCAGACGATGGCGTCGATACCGCCTCGGTTACCGAAGCGTCCGGCCGCGCCGGCAGCCTGCGCGCGGCCCAGTTCCGTGAGCTCCGGATTCCCTCGTCCGGAGTACCGGCGATCGACCGACATCGCTGTCTGTCCGTGACGTAGCAACAACATTCGCGTCGGCTTGCCGGTGGTGGCGATCCATCCTGGAGAGCCGGCGATCTGGGGCTCCGACGTCTCTTCGGACGGCGCTGCGGGTGCACCTGGTGCGGGGGCCGCGGTTTCGATGCCGGCAGCAGCGTCCATCGCCTCGTTGGCAAGACGATCGGCATGAGAATTCTCCGCGCGCGGAATCCACGTGTAGGTCACTCGTGAGAACTGCGTCGCCAACTCGGCCGCACGTCGCTGCAGCGGAATCATGTCCGGGTGCTTGACCTTCCAGCGCCCGGACATCTGCTCGACGACCAATTTGGAGTCCATGCGGACGTCGACCGTCGACGCGCCGAGTTCACCAGCAGCGGTCAACCCGGCGATCAGTCCGCGGTACTCGGCGACGTTGTTGGTCGCGATTCCGATGCTTTCCTTACGTTCGGCCAACACCAAGCGAGAGGCGTCGAACACCACAGCTCCGTAGCCGGCCGGACCGGGATTGCCCCGCGATCCACCGTCGGCCTCGACGATGACCTGCGAGAGACTCACAGACCGGACTCCTTGGTACGCACCATGATTGCACTGCATTCAGGGCAACGAACGACGACGTCGGCCGGTGTCGCGGCGATTCGGGAGATCTCACCGCGGTCGATCTCGATCCGGCAAGCGCCACATCGGCGGGCCTGCAGTAGCGCTGCGCCCGGTCCGCCCAGGCTGCGCTGCTTCTCGTACACCGCGAGGAAATCGGCGGGGAATTCGCCGACGAGTCGTTCACGATCGGCGGCGCAACGCTCCTGCGCCTTGTCCAGATCAGCGACGGCATCGTCGCGGCGACGCTTGGCGTCGATCAGTTCTTCTTCGGCCTGGGAGAGCTGGGCACCGGCGTGATCGTGATCGGCCTGCAACGCCTCACGCTGCTCCATCACTTCGAGCAACTCGTCTTCGAGGAGTCCTTGGCGCCGAACCAGGCTGCCGAGTTCGTGTTCGAGTTCGGTGAGCTGCTTCGCGCCGACCGACCCACTCTGCAACAGCGTGCGGTCACGATCCTCGCGCTGACGAACAGCGTCGACCTCGCCCTCGAGCTTGCGGATGTCGCGATCGATGTCGTCGATCTGGATTTCGACGGCGACGGACGCATCTTTACGGCTGATTCGCTCGGCCTCGAGACGTTCGACTTCCTGCTGCTCGGGAAGCGCTCCGCGTCGGTGGGTGATCCGAGTGAGCTCAGCATCCACCCCGGCGAGGTCGAGAAGCTTGGACTGCACCTGTGGTTCGACGTTCACGCTGTATAACTCCTGCTGTAAGTCCGATGTCGGCAGTGCTCGCGAAGGACGGCTCTCGAAGAACTGCTCTTGAATTGTTCGTGCAACCGTACCTTGCAGAGCGCTGCACTAATGCGCACTCAAACACCACGGATCGGTGCGAATTGTCGAAACCCGGCTTTCCCACCCCGGATTGTCGGCAAACGCGGCATCAAGCACAGATTTCGCCTGTGCGCACCACGGGTACTCGCTCGCCCAGTGTGCGACGTCGACCAGTGCCGGGCCACCGGCGCGAAGATGCTCGTCCGCGGGATGATGCCGCAGGTCCGCAGTGACGTAGACGTCGGCGCCGAGTGCCGCCACCACGTCCAGATACGAGTCGCCGGAACCGCCGCAGACCGCCACGGTGTGAACGGTCGCGTCTGGATCTCCAGCGGCGCGAACGCCCCACTCGGTCGATGGCAGTGAGCGCGCCACTCGCGCAGTGAACTCCCGCAAGGTTTCAGGGTGGTCGAGCTCACCCAACCGCCCAAGTCCGAGTGAACTGGGGAACGCTGCGAGTTCGAAGACGTCGAAGGCCGGTTCCTCGTACGGGTGGGCCGTACGCAATGCGCCCAGCACCGCGCTTCGCTTTCCGCGCGGGGCAATCACTTCCACACGATCCTCGCGAACCTGCTCCACAGCGCCGACAGTTCCGATCGTCGGATTCGCTCCGTCGGCGGGCAGGAACTGTCCCGTACCGGTGACGGTCCAACTGCACTGGCTGTAGTCACCGATCCGCCCAGCGCCGGCCTCGAAAAGTGCATCCTGCACGGGCGATGCATTCTCCACCGGAACCATGACGACCCACTTGTCGAGCGGCTGCGTCGGCTTGGGTTCGATCGGACGCAACACGGTCAGGCCCAGAGCCTGCGCCAACGCGTCGGACACTCCGGGGTCGGCGGAGTCCGCATTGGTGTGCGCCGAGAACAGCGCACACCCAGCCTTGATGAGTTTGTGGACCAGCGCACCCTTGGGCGTGTGAGCACCGACGGTGTCCACCCCACGCAGCAGCAGCGGATGGTGAACGACCAGAAGGTCGGCACCGGAGGCGATGGCGTCGTCGACCACTGCCTCGGTCGGATCCACCGCGAAAACCACTCGCGTCACGGCGTCGGCCGGGTCGCCGCAGACCAGACCGACCGAATCCCACGATTCCGCCAGGGCCGGCGGATACGCGGATTCCAGCACGGCTATGACCTCCGCAAGAGTTGGGCCGCTCACAAGATCTCCTTCATCGCTTCGATCAGTACCGAAACCTGCTCGGCTGGCCGGACGGCCACACGCAACTGATCCGGGCCGAGTCCGGGAAAGGTGTCGCACCGGCGGACGGCGATACCGCGGGCACGCAGGTGCTCTCGCATCGTGGCGCCGTCACGGACGTCGATGAGCATGAACGGCCCCGCAGTGGGTTCGTGCACGGCAATCCCGATCTCGGTCAGTCGCTGGGACATGTCTTGGCGGTCCACGGCAATCGCTTCGGCTTTGATCCTCGACTGCTCGACCGCGAACGGTTCGCAGCATGCCGTGATGGCTTCGATCTGCAGACTGCCCAATGGCCAGTGGGCTCGGCCGTGGGTGAGTCGAGCCAGAAGATCCGGAGAGCCGATCGCGTACCCACACCGCAATCCGGCGAGCGCCCACGTCTTGGTCAGGCTCCGAAGCACCAGTACTTCCGCCGACTCGACACCGGCGACGCTCTCCGTTTCGCCGGGGACCGCGTCGCCGAAGGCCTCGTCCACCACCAGGATCCGGCCCGGCCGACGCAATGCCAACACGTCGGCCTTGGGGTGAAGCACGGACGTCGGGTTGGTCGGATTGCCCAGAACGACAAGGTCCGCGGATTCGGATACTTGTGCGGTCCGAAGCTCGAACGGCGGCTCCAGAATCACCTGTGTCACCGGTACACCGGCCTCTCGCAGCGCCAATTCAGGCTCGGTGAAGGACGGATGGATCAGTGCTGCCGAGCGAGAATCCAGGCGCGGCAACATCGCAAAACCCTCGGCACCGCCCGAGAGCAGCAAGACCTCTTCGGGTCGACGCCCGTGCCGCTGCGCGACGGTTTCGCGCGCCTTTAGTTCCGCAGCAGCCGACGGATACGAACCGAGCGTCGACAACCGCGCTGCCAGCCGATTCCGCAGCCACTGCGGTGGGCTGGCACCTTGAACGTTGACGGCAAAATCGAGCAACCCGGGCTCGGCTTCGACATCTCCGTGATGTCGCAAGCTCTCCAGGTCAACCGTTCCGGTACTCACCCGGCCAGCCTACGGTCGGGCACTGTGCGCGGACATCACCCCCGCCGTCCGGGACAATGAGACCCGTGACGACACCACCGCTCGACCGTTTTCCCGTAGTTCTGTTCGACCTGGACGGAACCATCACCGATTCCGCGCCCGGCATTCACGGCGGCTTCAAACATGCATTGGCCGCCGTCGGCCAGCCGGAGCCGACGGAGGAGATGCTGGCATCGGTCATCGGCCCACCGATGGTCGACACCTTCAGATCACTCGGCATGACCCCGACAGACGTCGACCGGGCGATCGCCGCTTACATCGAGCGATACGACGCGACCGGGTGGCACGAGAACTCGGTGTACGAGGGCATGGACGTCGTCCTGGGCAAGGCTCGCGCGAACGGGACCCGGCTGGCCGTCGCCACCTCGAAGTCGGAGCGATTCGCCATTCGTATCCTCGAGCATTTCGGCCTGGCCGAGCACTTCGAGTTCATCGGCGGCGCGAGTGACGACGGAACTCGTCGGGCGAAACCCGATGTGATCGCGCATTCGCTGGCCTCACTCGGAATCACTCCCGTCCTCGCCGCCGACGGCGGAACCCCCGACGTGCTCATGATCGGCGATCGTGATCACGACGTCCTCGGCGCCGCGAAGTACGGCATCCCCACCGTCGTCGTCGAATGGGGCTACGGTTCCGCCGAGGAAGCGCGGCAAGCGTTTCGCTCCGTATCGTCGGCATCCGAACTGGGAGGACTTCTCGATGGCCGCCTCTGAACCACTCCATGTGACGTTTGTGTGCACCGGCAATATCTGCCGGTCACCGATGGCCGAAAAGATCTTGCTCGCGCATCTGGACAGCGAAGGCCTCGCCGACCGCGTCCGTGTCAGCAGCGCCGGTACCGAGGGGTTTCACACCGGTAGCGAGGCCGACGAGCGGACCAACATCGTGCTTCGAGCGGCCGGATATCCGACGGGCCATAGCGCCGCGCAGGTCAATGCAGATCATCTCGCGGCCGATCTGGTTGTCGCCCTCGACACCGGCCACGAACGTGAGCTTGCTCATCTCGGCGTGACCACGGAGCGGCGACGGTTACTGCGATCGTTCGACCCCGAGGCCGACGGCGAATCTGTCCCAGACCCGTACTACGGGGATCAGGAGGACTTCGAACTGGTTCGAGACCAGATCGAAGCGGCCATTCCCGACATACTCGACTGGATCCGTGAGCGGGCCTGAACCAGTAGCAAAATTCACTCCCATTCGGGCAACGGATACCGTGGACGTGTGCGAAGACTGAAATTCCTGTTGCGGCCCGGTTGGTTGGTACTGGCAGCTGTGGTCGGGCTCTTCGCCTACCTGTGCTTCACCGTGCTCGCTCCGTGGCAGCTCGGCAAGAACACGAAGACCGAGCATCGCAATGATCTGATCTCGAACTCGATCAACGCGGAGACCGTGCCGATCGGTGATGTCATCTCCGATTCGACGATCGCACCGGACGACGAATGGCGAAACATCACCGCGGCCGGTACCTATCTGCCGGACGCCGACATCCTCGTCCGACTGCAGTCCATCGAGGGCGCGCCGTCGTACGAGATCCTGACGCCTTTCCGCCTGGACGACGGTCGCACGATCCTCGTCAATCGCGGATACGTTCGGCCGATCAACGGCGCCGAGGCACCGCCCATCGCTGCGCCGCCGTCAGATCCGGTGACGCTCAACGGCCGCGTGCGCCTGTCGGAAGGCACTGCACCCGGCAGAGTTCCGATGTTCGAGGACGGCGCGAAGCAGGTCTACTCCATCGACGCACAACCCATCGGCGAGTTCATCGGAACGGACCTGATCGACGCGTACATCCAGCTCGAACCCGACCAGCCCGGCGGTCTCGGCACGATTCCGCTCCCTCAACTCGACGCGGGTCCCTACCTCTCGTACGGGTTCCAATGGTTGGCTTTCGGCATCATGGCGCCGCTCGGACTGGCCTACTTCATTCGCGCGGAGTGGCGCGAACGTCGCAAGGAAAAGGCAGCTCAAGCAGCTGTCGAGGGCTTTGCGGCCGACGACGCCGCTACCGAGAAGACCCCAGAGGCAACGGCGTCCGCGCCTGCCGCACCCCCCGCTGAACCGGCTCGTACCTTCAGCCGCCGTAAGAAGCCGGAAGCGGAGTCAGTGCCGCTGACGGCGCAGGAAGCCAAACTTGCCGATCGATACGGCAATACCCGCTGAAATACCCGCTGCCACCACTGCTGCACTGATCTGCACCGCCGACGAAAGCCTCGACGCGCGGCGCAGATCGTTCGGCGTCGGCGCAGGCCCACCGCCGAGGACGGGCCGCATCTCCACACCGTGCGCGTACTCGGTCCGGCCTCCCAACGAAATGCCCAATGCCCCCGCCGCCGACGCTTCCGCGACGCCCGCATTGGGGCTTGGATGAGCCGCTGCGTCGCGTTTCCACGCTGTCAGTGATTCCAGCACCGAACCGCCCACCACCGGTGCACACGCAGCCGTCAGCGCGCCCGTGAGCCGAGCCGGGAAGATGTTTACCAAGTCGTCGAACCTCGCCGCGGCCCACCCGAATCGGAGGTACTTCTCGGAGCGGTAACCGATCATCGCGTCGAGTGTGTTGGCGGCGCGGTAGGCGAACAGACCTGGCACACCCGCAATTGCGCCCCAGAACAATGCGCCGACGCTTGCATCGGATGTGTTCTCTGCGACCGACTCCAGCACAGCTCGCGTGAGGCCCTCTTCGCCAAGCACCGAGGGGTCGCGTCCACACAGTGAAGGAAGAAGCTCCCGCGCATCCGTCAGGTCGCCGTCGACGCGTGAGGCCTCCAACCGCGCGGCCATGTCGTTGCCGGTGCGTGCAAGCGACGTCCCGCCGAGCACGGCCCAGGTGGCTACCGCCGTCGTACCCGTCACGGCCACCCAACCTGCCCGGCGCGACGCTATTTCGCCTGCGAGGCCGAGTCCCGCGATGCCTGCGACGAGCACGGCGACATGAAGTGTTCCGGCAGTCCGCGAGTCTCGGTAGGAAATCTTCTGCAGCGCGATAGCTGCGGTACCGAAGCCGGCGACCGGATGGAACCGCCCCGGATCGGCGAACACCCGATCAGCAGCGAAGCCGAGGAGAAGCCCGGCGGCCCGCGCACTGAATCGAGATTGAGACGAACGAACCGAAATTTGCACGAGCGTAGTTGTAGCAGCGACGCTCGTTCCCTGGCCAACCGTCACGTGCCTGCCAGAGCCGATCTCTACCCGTCCCAGTCGATCGTCAGATAGATCAAGCGGTGCATTCGATTGATTTCCCAGACACGGGCAACCCCGGTCGCCGGTGCGTCACCTTGGGAGCGAACTCGGATCGTCTGCCCCGGGAACAACGCAACACTCAGACTGGGCATCTCGGCGATATGTATTTGCGGACGTGTGGGATGCACACGCTTCGGGTCGACGGCTACTTCGATGGCAAAACTGGACATGCGTCCAGCATGGCCTATTTCGGACCATTCGTTGCCGGAAACGAAAACCCCGACCTGCATCGACATACAGATCGGGGTTGAATTTCTTCGGTGGGCGCGGAGGGTTTCGAACCCCCGACCGCTGGTGTGTAAAACCAGAGCTCTACCACTGAGCTACACGCCCGAACTCCCGGTGAGACCCTCACCGGGAGTGCTCTAAGACTCTAGCGCGGCAAGCGCGTTTGCCCAAAGTCCGTGGTCACGGGCTTCTCCGGGGCCGTTCATCTCGGCAAAGCGAATGATTCCGTCTTTGTCGATGACAAAGGTGCCGCGATTCGCGAAGCCCAACTTGTCGTTGAACACCCCGTACTTCTGAGCGACTTCACCGTGCGGCCAGAAGTCCGAAAGCAAGGGAAAGGTGTACCCCTGCTCAGCCGACCAGATCTTGTGGGTCGGCGATGCACCGACAGAAATCGCAAGAATGGCAGTCTCGTCGTTCTCGAACTTCGGAAGCTCGTCACGGACCTTGCAGAGTTCACCCTGACAAGTCCCAGTGAAGGCCAAAGGATAGAAGACCAGCAGAACATTCTTGTTACCGCGGAAATCTGCGAGCGAAACTTCCTGGTTGTTCTGATCCTTCAAAGTGAAATCCGGTGCCTGGGCACCAACATCGAGAGGCATGTGCGATTCCTTGGGAAAGTACGGAAAAGGACCGGTTCAGCGCTTGTTGGCCGGACGGGCCTTCGGCTGAACCAACCGACTTCCCGACCATTCACCGAGGTTGGCTGCCGATGTCTGGGTCAGGCCGGCAGTCGGCGCCGATTCGGCGATCTCGCTGGGCTCGACGTGACCGTCGAAACCGGTCTTCGGGGTGAGGACCCACACAAAACCTTCGTCGGCGAGCGGCCCGATGGCATCCATCAAAGCATCCACCAGGTCACCGTCCCCGTCGCGCCACCACAGCAGCACGACGTCGATGACCTCGTCGGAATCCTCGTCGAGCATTTCCCCGCCGATGGTTTCCTCAACCGCGGCACGAATGCCGTCGTCGGTATCCTCATCCCAGCCCAGTTCCTGCACCACCATGTCAGTGGTAATCCCGAGTTTCTGAGCGTAGTTCTGGGCATCCGCCGCGGCGACCACGGTGGGGTCCTCCTTTTGTTGATGGTGTGTGGCGACCCCGCACACCTACCGTTTGACGATCAATTAGGGAAAGCGAACATGGTCTGAGGCGTTAGCGCAAGCCGACCACGCCGAAAACTTTCGTCAAAGATCGTCTTCTGACACACGCCGAACCATACGCCTGCGGATTACCGCAGGTCACAGGGATCCACATTCTTCGGAGATCGACTTGCGAATCGAATTGCTCGCATCGCTGATCGAATTGATTTCATCCGCCGAATGATCACTCTCGATCACGGCAGCAGACGAACGTAGGTTCGTGGCCAATTCGTCGAACAGTCCGGAAAGCGCCGCTGGAAGTTCACTCGAGACCGAGTCGAACCACGATGCCGTGTCCCGCGCAGACGAGGCAGCAGTGCTTGCTTCGACCCTCAGGTCCGTCGCGCCTTGATTTCCGGCGTCGACGTAAGCGTTGAACGCGACCACGTCGTTTTTCGATCGAGAGACCGCTTCCTCACAGATCTCGAAGACTGCTTCGGCAGCATCTGCTGCCGCTTTCGACGAAGACGCCGCGGCCACCGAAATGCTCACCTCGGATTGATATGCAACGGCTTGCGATTCGTTCGGAACTGCTGAACCGGTCACCGCCGCGGAGCACCCCACGATCACCGACAGCCCCACTGCGATCGATCCGATCGAGACCCACGCCCCGACCCTGCCGTAATTGATTTCTTTGTTTATTTTTCCCCACCCCTTCATACGTTCCGATCCATCCCCCAAGCCTGTGACTACGGGGAACCATCACGCCCCTGCGTCACGCCGAAAAACGCTACCCGAGAGTAACCAGAGGCGAGGTGTGCCGGACCGACCGGGATGGTGAAAGATGAGGTACGCGCCATATTCACGATGGAAGTGCGTCGGACCTAACAAGGCCTCGATCACCTATGTAAGGACGCCCCACCACGCGTCCCCAAACCAATGAGGAGCACACGTTGTCTGACCTGATCCAGGGTCCCGCGTCCGGGCAGAACGCCGATTCCGGCGCCGCCGGCGAGTCGGGTTCGCCCGCGTCGAACACGCCGGGGGGAACCGACGGTCGCGTTCGCGTCATTCGCGAAGGTGTTGCGTCGTACCTGCCGGACATCGATCCGGACGAGACCACCGAATGGCTCGAATCATTCGACGGACTTCTGGATCGATCCGGACCCACGCGTGCCCGCTACCTCATGCTCCGCATGCTCGAACGCGCCGGTGAGAAGCACGTCGCACTCCCCGCGCTCACCTCGACCGACTACGTCAACACGATTCCGACCGAAAACGAGCCGTGGTTCCCCGGCGACGAAGAGGTCGAGCGCCGCTATCGCGCCTGGATTCGTTGGAACGCCGCGATCATGGTCCACCGCGCTCAGCGACCGGGCGTCGGCGTCGGCGGACACATCTCGACCTACGCATCGTCGGCAGCGTTGTACGAAGTCGGCTTCAACCACTTCTTCCGCGGCAAGGACCACCCCGGCGGCGGCGACCATATCTTCATCCAGGGTCACGCCTCCCCTGGCATCTACGCGCGCGCCTTCCTCGAGGGCCGCATCCCCGCGGAACAGTTAGACGGATTCCGCCAGGAGAAGTCGCACGCAGACTTCGGCGGCGCACTGCCGTCCTACCCGCACCCACGACTGCTTCCCGACTTCTGGGAGTTCCCGACGGTCTCGATGGGCCTCGGCCCGATGAACGCCATCTACCAGGCCCGCTTCAACCACTACCTCAACGACCGCGGCATCAAGGACACCACCGATCAGCATGTGTGGGCATTCCTCGGCGACGGCGAAATGGACGAGCCGGAATCACGCGGCTTGGCTCACGTCGCGGCAACCGAAGGCCTCGACAACCTGACGTTCGTCGTGAACTGCAACCTCCAACGCCTCGACGGCCCGGTCCGCGGTAACGGAAAGATCATCCAGGAACTGGAATCGTTCTTCCGTGGTGCCGGCTGGAACGTCATCAAGGTCGTCTGGGGTCGCGAGTGGGATGCGCTGCTGCACGCCGACCGCGACGGCGCACTCGTCAACCTGATGAACGTGACGCCGGACGGCGATTACCAGACGTACAAGGCCAACGACGGCGCGTTCGTGCGCGATCACTTCTTCGGCCGCGACCCCCGCACCAAGGAACTGGTCAAGGACCTGACCGACCAGGAGATCTGGAATCTCAAGCGCGGTGGCCACGACTACCGCAAGGTCCACGCCGCATATGCAGCCGCCATGGCACACAAGGGCCAGCCGACGGTCATCCTCGCGCACACCATCAAGGGCTACACCCTGGGTAAGCACTTCGAGGGCCGCAACGCCACGCACCAGATGAAGAAGCTCACGCTGGACGACCTCAAGGCGTTCCGCGACATGCAGCACATCCCGATCTCGGATGCCGAGCTCGAGAAGGATCCGTACCTGCCTCCGTACTACCACCCGGGCGCCGACGCACCCGAGATCAAGTACATGCTCGACCGTCGTAAAGCACTGGGCGGGTTCCTGCCTTCGCGCAACACAGACGCGGCGCCGCTCAAGCTCCCCGAGGACAAGACGTACGACGTCATCCGCAAGGGTTCGGGCAAGCAGGAAGTCGCCACCACCATGGCGATCGTGCGCATCCTCAAGGAACTGTTGCGCGACAAGGAAATCGGCAAGCGCATCGTGCCGATCATCCCGGACGAGGCTCGCACGTTCGGGATGGACTCGTGGTTCCCGTCGCTGAAGATCTACAACCGTAACGGTCAGCTCTACACGTCCGTCGACGCCGAACTCATGCTCGCCTACAAGGAGAGCCCGATCGGCCAGATCCTGCACGAGGGCATCAACGAGGCCGGTTCGACGGCTTCGTTCACCGCAGTCGGCACGTCGTACGCCACCCACGGCGAACCGATGATTCCGCTGTACATCTTCTACTCGATGTTCGGTTTCCAGCGCACCGGCGACGGTCTGTGGGCGGCCGCCGACCAGATGGCTCGCGGATTCGTTCTCGGCGCGACCGCCGGTCGTACCACCCTGACCGGCGAAGGTCTCCAGCACGCCGACGGACACTCCCTGCTCCTGGCATCCACCAACCCCGCCGCTGTCACCTACGACGCCGCGTTCTCGTACGAGTTGGCGCACATCGTCAAGGACGGCTTGCGCCGTATGTACGGCGGTACCGAGGGCGTCGACGGTTTCGGTGGCGAGAACATCTTCTACTACCTCACCATCTACAACGAGCCGTACGTTCAGCCGGCCGAGCCCGAGGGTCTCGACGTCGAGGGCTTGCTCAAGGGCATCTACCTCTACAAGACGTCCGAGGCCGCCGGCCCGAAGGCACAGATACTGGTATCCGGTGTCGCGATGCCCGAGGGGCTGCGGGCGCAGAAGTTGCTCGCCGACGAGTGGGGCGTCTCGGCAGACGTCTGGTCGGTCACGTCCTGGGGTGAGCTGCGCCGCGAAGGCGTCGAATGCGAACGTCAGGCGCTGCTCAATCCGTCCGAGGATGCTCCGGTTCCCTTCGTCACCACGGCGTTGTCCTCGGCTCAGGGTCCTGTCGTCGCGGCTTCGGACTGGATGCGGGCGGTCTCGGATCAGATCCGTCAGTGGGTTCCCGGCGACTACACGACGCTCGGCACGGACGGGTTCGGCTTCTCCGACACGCGCACTGCGGCACGTCGTTACTTCAACGTCGATGCCGAGTCCATCGTCGTTGCCGTGCTGATCGGTTTGGCGAAGGAAGGATCGATCGAGCGGTCCAAGGCCGTCGAAGCAGCGAGCCGGTACCGTATCGACGACGTTAACGCTGCCCCCGAGCAGACCGGGGACACCGGTAGCGCGTAAGTCGTAGCGCAACAGTCCGGGCGATCGAAAACAGACCTACGCCCATCGCCGCGGGTGTCATCTCGACATCCGGTGCGGCGATGGGCGTAGGTTTTTCTCATGCCCGAACCTGATCCCGAGAAACCCGAAGAGGGTGTACGCCGCACCCGACCACAGTCGTCCGGGTTGCAGGCTGTTCTCGCCCGCCGTCGTCAGGTTCGCGATCCGCTCCCCGAGGCCTTGCTCCGCCGCGTCAAACAGTTCTCCGGTCGGCTCTCCACCGAGGCCGTGACCGTGATGGAGGAGCAGCTTCCGTTCTTCGACAGTCTCGACGCTTCGCAACGCGCCGACGTTCAACTCCTGGTGCAGACGTCGGTGGTGAACTTCCTGGAATGGCTGCGGCAACTCGACTCGGAGATCAGCTTCGGATATGAGTCTTTTCCGGTCATCCCTCAGGACCTCGCTCGACAGCTCACGCTGCGCCAGACGGTCGACATGGTCCGAGTGGCGATGGAGTTCTTCGAGAAATGGCTACCGGCTCTCGCCCGCAACGATCAGCAGCTGATCGCGCTGACAGAAGCCGTCCTGCGGTACGGACGTGAACTCGGCTTCGCAGCGGCGACGGTGTACGCAAGCGCTGCCGAATCTCGTGGAGCCCTGGACACGCGACTGGAAGCGCTCGTCGTCGACGCCGTCGTGCAGGGAGACACCGGGTCGGACATGCTTTCCCGCGCCGCCACCTTGAACTGGGACGCCACTGCTCCGGCCACCGTCATCGTCGGGTCTCCCCCGCCGGACGAGCGGGTCTCGGTTGCCGGCACCGTCCACGCGACTGCCGCCGCGCACGGGCGCGCTGTTCTCGCCGTGGTCCAGGGTCCGCGGCTGGTGATGATCGTCAGCGGTGAGCTGAGCAGTAAGACGGAAGGCAGCCAGTTCCTTCAAGACCTGCTCATGAGTTTCGCCGACGAGCCGGTGGTGATCGGCCCGACAACGCCCTCATTGAGCGCAGCGCACTTCAGTGCGTCCGAAGCTCTCGCGGGAATCAAGGCCGTTGCCGGGTGGCGCGGCGCACCTCGTCCCGTTTTCGCGACTGAACTGCTCCCGGAACGGGCACTACTGGGAGACGCTGCTGCCGTAAAGGCTCTTCGCGATTTCCTGGTCGCGCCTTTAGCTGAATCCGGCACAGTCTTGACCGATACTTTAGACAGTTATCTCGACTGTGGAGGTGCGGTTGAGACTTGTGCACGTCTTCTGTTTGTTCATCCAAATACCGTTCGGTACCGCTTGAAGCGAATCGCGGAAGTTACCGGCCGGGATCCCACGAATCCACGCGACGCATATGTACTACGGATCGCCGCTACCGTGGGCCGATTGACACAAATCGATCTCAAATCGAACAATTCGGTTACTTCAGTCACATCTTTAACATCCGGCCAACCGAACCTGTAACCCCCGTGCGTCCAATTTCGATGGCCGAGCGCGACGTGGGATTTTGTGGGAACCCTACAAAACACTTCGCCAGAGTTCATCGCGACCGACATCTCGCAGGTCACTCGCGGCGGTGTTCTCTTAGTAAGTGATTTCGTTGCTCGCCCCGGGACAGGGCTCTCAGACACCCGGCATGCTCAGCCCCTGGCTGGCATTGCCCGGAGCGCAGGACCGCCTCGAAGTGTGGTCGAAGGCAGCCGGCCTGGACTTGGTCCGACTCGGCACGACCGCGACTGCCGAAGAAATCACCGACACCTCGGTAACCCAGCCCCTCGTCGTTGCCGCTGCTCTGCTGGCATACGAGGAAATCGAATCACGTGGACTGCTCGGCGCCGACGTCATCGCTGCCGGCCATTCGGTGGGCGAACTTGCCGCCGCTGCGGTAGCCGGTGTCATCTCCGCTGACGACGCAGTTGCGCTTGCCGCAATTCGCGGCGCCGAGATGGCCAAGGCTTGCGCGCTCGAGCCCACCGGCATGTCGGCGGTTCTCGGTGGAGACGAAGCCGAAGTACTCGCACGACTCGAAGAACTCGGACTGGAAGCAGCCAACCGCAATGCGGCCGGCCAGATCGTGGCCGCCGGCCTGCTCACCGCACTCGAAGAACTCGCGGCGAATGCGCCTGAAAAGGCACGAGTGCGCGCACTGCCTGTCGCCGGCGCGTTCCACACCCGCTTCATGGCACCTGCACAGGATGCCGTCGCAGCTGCTGCCGCCAAGATCACCCCATCCGATCCGACGCGCACGCTGCTTTCCAACTCGGATGGCGCACCGGTCTCCTCGGGAGCCGACGCCCTGACCAAACTTGCCGCGCAGGTAACCCGCCCCGTTCGCTGGGACCTCTGCTCCGCTTCGTTGCGGACAGCAGAAGTCAGCGCGATCGTGGAACTCCCGCCGGCCGGAACCCTCGTCGGAATTGCCAAGCGCGAAATGCGTGGCACGCCGACGGTGGCCCTCAAGAACCCGGAGGATATCTCCGCACTGTCCGAGCTGACCTAGCTCGGACGCCCACCCGGCCGATCAGCCCGAACGGCGGCCGGACGTTTCACCCCACCTCAATCGATCAAGAAGGGAGCCACACCAGTGGCCCACACTCAGGAAGAAATCATCGCGGAACTCGGCCAGATCGTGGAGGAGGTCACCGGTATCGAGCCTTCCGAGGTCACCGTTGACAAGTCCTTCGTGGACGACCTCGATATCGACTCCCTGTCCATGGTCGAGATCGCTGTGCAGACCGAAGACAAGTACGGCGTGAAGGTCCCCGACGAGGATCTTGCAGGCCTGCGCACCGTCGGCGACATCGTCGCGTACATCCAGAAGCTCGAAGCCGAAGGCGCCGAAGCCAAGAACGCAGAGTGAGCCGACCGTGACTTCCGCTTCTACCCGCAAAGGGAAATTCCCCGACATCGTCGTCACGAGCCTCGCGACGTCGACCTCGGTGGCTGGTGATGTGGATGGCACGTGGAAGGCGCTACTCGCCGGCGAAAGCGGCATCGGAATCCTCGATGACCCGTTCATCGACGAGTTCGACCTTCCCATTCGCATCGGCGGGCACCTGAAGGTTTCACCAGACGAGGGCTTGTCCCGCGTCGAAATTCGACGGATGAGCTGGGTGGAACGCCTTGCCCTCACGTTGAGTCGCACGGTCTGGAGCAACGCCGGCAGCCCCGAAGTCGATCAGGACCGCCTCGCGGTTGTCATCGGCACCGGACTCGGCGGCGGCGACACTCTCATCGACGCCGTCGACAAGCTCCGTGGCGGCGGATACCGCAAGGTGTCCCCGTTCTCGGTGCAGATGGTCATGCCCAACGGACCGGCCGCAACGGTGGGGCTCGAACTCGGGGCCCGCGGCGGCGTCATCACCCCGGTCTCGGCATGTTCGTCGGGATCCGAGGCAATTGCTCACGCTCACCGCATGCTTGTCATGGGTGACGCGGACATGGTTGTGGCCGGTGGAGTCGAGAGCTTCATCGACGCGGTTCCGATCGCGAGCTTCGCCATGATGCGTGCGATGAGCACCAACAACGACAACCCCGCCGCAGCTTCACGTCCTTTCGACAAGGACCGTGACGGATTTGTCTTCGGCGAAGCCGGCGCACTGATGATCCTCGAAACCGAGGAGCATGCCAAGGCACGCGGGGCAACGATTCACGCCCGCCTGCTTGGTTCCGGAATCACTTCGGACGGGTACCACATCGTGGCGCCGCATCCGGAAGGCCTGGGCGCGGCGCGAGCCATGACCCGAGCAATCGAGATGGCCGGACTGACGAAGTCCGACATCAAGCACATCAACGCCCACGCAACTGCGACGCCGATCGGTGACATCGCAGAGGCAAAGGCAATCAACGCAGCGGTCGGCAATCACGCTGCGGTGTACGGCCCGAAATCCGCGCTGGGACACTCGATCGGCGCTGTCGGCGCCCTCGAATCAGTCCTCACGGTTCTGGCAGTGCGTGACGGGATCATCCCGCCCACGCTCAATGTTGACAGCCAGGATCCAGAGATCGATCTCGATGTCGTCAAGGGTGAACCCCGAACCGGCTCTTTCGATTTCGCACTGAACAACTCGTTCGGTTTCGGTGGGCACAATGTCGCGCTCGCCTTCGGTCGGGCCTAGCCCGAACCGCGGTTTGCACCTGTCCGCGGGTGTCGTTGCAACACAACGACACCCGCGGACAACACCGACCTTTCGTTCCACCCAAGGCTCGTACTGAAGGAGGACGCGATGACCATCCTGGCCCCCGTGACAAAGTCCGAATCATCGACAGACCCGCGCGATCCTCTTGCGCGCCTGGAAAATCTGTTCGACCCCGGCACCACAGTCCCACTCCACGCCCGTGACAAGTCCGGTGTACTTGCTGCGTCCGGAAACATCGACGGCGTCCGCACCATCGCATACTGCTCCGACGCCACCGTCATGGGCGGCGCAATGGGTGTCGACGGCTGCAAACACCTCGTCAAAGCCATCGATACCGCCATCGAGGAAGAGTCCCCCATCGTGGGCCTCTGGCACTCCGGTGGCGCGCGTCTGGCTGAAGGCGTCGAAGCACTCCACGCAGTCGGGCTGGTCTTCGAGGCCATGGTCCGCGCGTCGGGTCTCATACCTCAAATTTCGGTCGTGCTCGGCTTCGCTGCCGGCGGAGCCGCCTACGGTCCAGCCCTCACCGATATCGTGATCATGGCCCCGGAAGGCCGAGTGTTCGTCACCGGCCCAGACGTAGTTCGCAGTGTCACCGGTGAACAGGTCGACATGGTTTCACTCGGCGGCCCGGACACACACACCAAGAAGTCCGGTGTCGCACACATCGCCGCACACGACGAGGCCGACGCATTGCACCGCGCACGCCGCCTGGTTTCGATGATGTGCGAGCAGGGCGAATTCGATCAGCGTGCGGCCGAGCTCGGCGACAGCGATCTGCGCGCCATGATGCCCGCGTCCGCAAAACGCGCGTACGACGTCCGTCCGATCGTTCACGAAATGCTCGACAACGTCGAAGGCGAGTCGAGTTTCGAAGAACTGCAAGGCAATTACGCGCGGAGCATCGTCACCGGATTCGGTCGGATGGCCGGACGTACCGTTGGCGTCATCGCGAACAATCCACTTCGACTCGGGGGGTGCCTGAACTCCGAAAGTGCAGAGAAGGCCGCTCGATTCGTTCGACTGTGCAACGCATTCGGCGTGCCGCTCGTGGTCGTCGTCGATGTTCCCGGGTATCTGCCGGGCGTTTCTATGGAGTGGGAAGGTGTGGTCCGACGGGGAGCGAAGTTGCTTCACGCCTTCGCCGAGGCAACTGTCCCCCGCGTCACCGTCGTCACTCGAAAGATCTACGGCGGTGCTTACATCGCGATGAACTCGCGAGCACTCGGTGCCACGGCTGTATTCGCTTGGCCCAACTCCGAAGTAGCCGTGATGGGCGCGAAGGCCGCGGTCGGCATCCTGCACAAGCGGGCTCTCGCTGCTGCACCGGACGACGAGCGTGAAGCATTGCACGACCGTCTTGCTGCCGAACACGAGGCGATCGCGGGCGGCGTCGACCGCGCTGTCGAAATCGGTGTCGTCGACCAGGAAATCGACCCGGCGAAGACTCGCAGCATCGTGACCGCTGCGCTCGCGTCTGCACCATCTGTCCGCGCGCGGCACAAGAACATTCCGCTCTGACAACCCTGGACAGCAAGGTGGGCCTCGCCGATACGGCGGGGCCCACCTTTGTCATTCAAGTCTTTGTCGTTCAAGCCGCGAGAGCACTCAGGATTCAGGATGGACCTCGGTCAGCTGACACGCCTTCGCAGCCATGTCACCTCGGCACCTTCGCCTGAACTCCGGAAGGGTTCGAGTTCCTCGTCCCACGGTGCGCCTATCGCCCGATCGATTTCCGCTGCGATGTCTCCACCGGAATTCATGATGGACCGCAGCTTCATCTCCCCTACGACGACATCACCGTTCGCACTGGTGGATCCGCGCCACAGGCCCAGACCGGGTACATGGCTGTACCGTTCGCCGTCGACGCCATGACTCGGGTCCTCGGTGACCTCGAACCGCAACATCGGCCACGCGCGTAGCGAATCGACCAGGCGGGCACAGGTTCCGACGGGACCCGTCCAATCCGTCGTTGCACGGAGAAGACCGTCGTAGGCAGGCTGTGAGGTCCATCTGAGCTTGGCAGGGCTGTCCAACGTGGCGGACAAAGCCCAATCCACGTGCGGGCACAGCGCCGCGGGCGACGAGTGGATGTAAACCACACCAGTCGTCACGTCCGCGAATTGATTCATTTCGCGCACTCGAGCCTCCTGCTTCGACGAGGGACGTCTTCCCCAACGACCTCTGTCGAGTTCATGCAGCACGCTCGATTGAACAGTGTGCCTTGTGTTACCCGTGTTGCGCCAGTGGAAGGAGAGAAATTTGTGCTCTATCGAGAAACTTCGCCGATCACGCCATCGGACAATTCAGTCCACAAAGGTTTGGCCCAGTCACCGAAGTCGCGATCGGTAAGCACGACGCACGCGGTATCGATCGCGGGATCAACCCACAGGAAAGTCCCCGATTGACCGAAATGACCGAAGGTTGTGGCCGAGTTCTCGAGACCAGTCCAATGCGGACGCTTGTCGCCGCGAATTTCGAATCCGAGTCCCCAGTCGTTGGGGCGCTGAGAGCCGTAACCCGGAAGAATACCGTTGAGCCCCGGGAACTGAACAGTTGTCGCCTCTACGAACGTCTGCGTCGAGATCAGCGTCGGCGAGAGCAGTTCAGCCGCGAACTTGGCCAAGTCGTCCGCCGATGCCTGCGCGCCGTGACCGGCCGGACCGACGAGAGCCGCACCGGACATACCCAACGGCGCGAACACGGCCTCGGCCAGATAGTCGGCAAATTCGATCTCGGTCTCCTGGGAAACCAACTCGGCAAGAACCTCGAATCCCGCGCTCGAATAGATCCGCTTCGACGCCACCGGCGCCTGGACAACACGTTCGGCGAATGCCAACCCCGACGCATGTGCAAGGAGATGACGAACCGTCGCACCCTCAGGCCCCGCCGGCCCATCCAACTCGACCGCCCCTTCCTCAACCGCGACTAGAATCGCGTAGGCGCACAACAGTTTTGTCACCGAAGCCAGAGGGAAAACGCGCGACTGATCGCCGCTGAAACCACGAACGCGGTCGCCCTCACCCGAGTTCTTCCCGGAGAGGACGACCGCTGCCGCATTGTCGACCGGCCACTGCTGAATTACGTCAAGACTGTGAGTACTGGGCACCCGATCAGACTACTGGCACAACCCTTGCGCTTCCGATCACCAGTCAGCTTCGGTGTAGCGGATGACGCCGCGGATGTTCTTGCCATCCAACATGTCCTGGTAGCCGTCGTTCACACCTTCGAGCGTGTACGTCCGCGTGACCATGTCGTCGAGGTTCAGCCTGCCTGCCTTGTACATCGCAAGGAGGTTCGGCACGTCCTGGCGAGCGTTGCCACCGCCGAAGATGTTGCCCTGAAGATCCTTCTGAAGCATCGCCATCAGGAACAGGTTCAGCTTTACGTCCATGTCCGTCAGATGCCCCATTGCGGTGACAACACAACGACCGGCCTTGGCCGTCAGAATCATCGCCTCTTCGACGTACTCACCCTTCATTTCGCCGACGGTGATGATCGTCTTCTGCGCCATACGTCCATACGTAGCGTCGATGATCGGCTGAATGGCAGCGGCGGCGCTTTCGAACGCATGTGTTGCGCCGAACTTCAGAGCCTGCTCACGCTTCCACGGCACAGGATCAATAGCAAAGATGTACCGGGCACCCGACGCAACAGCACCCTGCAGGGCACTGATACCGACGCCGCCAACGCCCATGATCACAACGTCTTCGCCCGGCTTCACATCAGCGATGTGTGTTGCCGATCCCCAACCTGTGGGAACGCCGCAACCGACGAGTGCGGCAACCTCGAACGGAATGTCCTTTTCGATCTTCACAACTGACGACTGGTTCACGACCATGTAGGGCGAGAACGTCCCTAGCAGGCACATCGGGATCACGTTTTCGCCGCGAGCCTGGATTCGGTAGGTGCCGTCGCTGATGGCCTGGCCACTGAGCAGGCCCATCCCGAGGTCACACAGATTCTGATGGCCAGCCGAACACGCCGGACAGGTTCCACAAGCCGGAATGAAGGACAGAACGACATGGTCGCCGACCTCCAACCCCTTGACCTCTGGGCCGAGCTTGGTGATGACGCCCGAACCCTCGTGCCCACCCATGACGGGGAACGACGGCATCGGGGTCGCGCCGGTGACGATGTGGTGATCGGAGTGGCACATTCCGGCCGCTTCCATGCGAATCTGAACTTCGCCGGCTACCGGCTCGCCGATCTCGATCTCCTCGACGGACCACTTCTCGCCCAGGCCCCACAGGATTGCACCCTTGGTCTTCACGTCACTTCACCCTTTCATTCGCACACCCGCATCTATCTCTGTGACCATAGCCACAAATCTGTGAAATTGGAACGTGTTCTAACAAAAGATTTTGCGCTGCAGGTCAGACGTCCAAATGACCTGGCACAACCGCCGTGGCAACGACGAAAAGATGACCCACTGAGCGGGACACGTCGCCCTGTCTCAGCGAAATCACGGTCGCACCGAAAGCACGGCCGCGCCGAAAGCACGGCCATCACGAGAACACGCACCTTGGACTCCACCTCCGACAGTCAAGTCGAATACGGAGCCTGGGCGTGTTCTGTTGTGCCTGAGGTCCGTCGTCAGGTTTTGAAGGTTGTGTTCGCGGGCCGCGGGTGCTGCCCGGGGTCGATCGAGGGTGGTGGGATGAACCAGGGTTTGTTGTCGACGCCGATTCGGATTTCCCATTTTCCGACGAACCCGGATTTCCGGTGCATCAGCCGGTGGTGCGAGCGGCACAGCAGGACAAGGTTGTTCATCACCGTCGGGCCACCGTTGGCCCAGTGCCTAATGTGGTGCGCATCAGTCCAGGCGGGCACGCATGAACAGCCGGGGAAGGCGCAGCCTTTGTCTCGGGCGATCAGGGCGACTCGTTGTTCGGCGGTGACCAACCTCTTTCCTGGTCTCGCATCGAGCGGCGCTCCGTGATCGTCGAGCAGGACGGTCGACAGGAAGCAGTCACACCCGAGAAGCCTGGTCTGCGAGACCGACAGCGGCCCGAGCCAGGGCATGTGCCCAACATCGAGATTCGACACAGCCACTCCACCATCAGTTGGTGTTGCGGCGCAATCGCGGTGCTCGGCCAGATCGCGGGCGTTGATGTGTACGTTCACGTGCGGGCGTTGACCACCATCTGTGCCGGTTTTGGCGCAGTCGAGATAGCGGCGGATCAGTTCGGTGAACCCGTCCGCGGTCCGTTTCGCCGCCGACCGGGCATCGGGAGTTCCGTCCGGTGCTGGGGTGGGCATCGTCAGGTTCGACAGGGCCGATAACAGCATTTCGCCGGTGAGGGCATCGAAATCACCGCGCACCACCACCCGACCGTTCAAGGTCGAGGCGATGCGGAGCTCGTTGCGATCGACGTCTTCGGCGGGTGGAATCTCATCGGATTCGAACAACCGCTCCAACGTCGCGATCACGTGCCGCACCTTCGTCGTCGTCGCTTCCACCCCCGACGCAGCCGCGAGCAACAGGTCGATGCACTTCGGTAGCGCTTCCTCAGGCATGCCTTTAGGTGGGGATTCACAGAACGAGACGATCAGCGCGGCGTGCTCGAAGGAGCAATCCCCGCAATCGAATCTCGCTGCCACTGCCGGAAACGGCCGCAACGCCGCACCCAGCGCGGCGATCTTCTTCCCGTCCCGAACCTGCAGCATCGTGTTCGCCGCCAACCACGAACCGACACCGCGGCTGGCAATCACCTGATCATCGGAACGCAACGAGAGTTCGTCCACCACAGCCACCCGCACGGCTTCGAGACGCAGAATCTCCGCACTCGCCGACACCGCAGCCTCTCGCAACTCAGCAGCAGACAACCGCCACAGACGTCCACGTAACCCCACCGCAGAACCAGACACCACGTCCGACAACAAGGCAGTCATTGAATCCCCCGATCCCCTACTCAAAGTGTACTCGAACATGCGTTCGAGTCAAGAGTTTCTCGAGTCAATCCACCGAGCGTCCCGGAACCACCACACCGCATTGATAGGCGAGAACCACCAGTTGCGCGCGGTCACGGACATCCAGTTTCGTCATCGCCCGGTTCACATGTGTTTTTGCCGTGACCGCGCTGATCACCAATTCCGCGGCGATTTCGTCATTGGACATCCCGAGGGCAACGAGGGCTACCACTTCGAGTTCGCGTGGGGTCAATTGACCGAAAATCCCAGAAGTCGAGTCAGCCCGCGACGGAGTGGAAAGGAATCGAGAAATCAACGCACTGGTCGCAATCGGCGACAACAATGAGTTCCCACCTGCGACAGTCCGAACAGCATCGAGTAGATCCTCAGCTCGGATTCCTTTGCCGATGAAGCCGCTCGCTCCCGCCCGGATCGCCTGTGCCACATGCTCATCCACTTCGAAGGTCGTCAAGATCAAGACGTGTACGTTGGTCAAATCCGGATGATCGGCGATCATGGCGGTCGCTTCGACTCCGCTGGTGCCCGGCATGCGAATGTCCATCAGTACAACGTCGGGACGGTGCTCGCGCGCCGCCTGGAATGCCTGCTCTCCGTCTGCCGCCTCGGCGACCACCTCCATGTCGTCTTCCGAACCGATCAGCAGCGCGAGCGTTTGACGGAAGAGCGCCTGATCGTCTGCCACTACCACCCGAATACTCACGACTCCTCACGCTCCGAACCGCTGGACACCGAGACAAGCGGTAGTTGGGCGTCCACACGAAATCCCCCGTCCGCGCGGAATCCTGCTGACACTTCGCCTCCCATTGCCTGAGCCCTCTCCTTCATTCCCAGCAGTCCGTACCCGGGTGGCGAGGTCGAAGGCACTGCTGTTCCGGAGTTTTCGACTGTCAGCACCAGAATCTCAGCTTCGTACGACAACGACACGGTGACGGCTCCTGGCAGTGCATGCTTGCTCGCATTCACGAGTGCTTCCTGGATAATTCGGTACGCCGTGAGATCTACTGCGGGCCCGAGCGGGCGCACAGAACCCACAGCGCGCACCTCGATTTCCATTCCTGCACTGACGAATTGATCCACCAGTGCCGGTAGATCCGAAAGCCCCGGAGCCGGCTTCATCGAGCGATCACCGTCCTGAGCATCACGGAGAACTCCGACCGTGGCCCGAATTTCATCGAGCGCCGCCTTGGACGTTTCCTCCACTCCGCGTAGTGCAGTCGTCGCCTTCTCCGGGTCTTTCCCGATCAAGTGCGATGCGACCCCGACTTGCAGGTTGACCAAGGCAATGTGGTGCGCGACAACGTCGTGCAGGTCTCGCGCAATCCGCATCCTTTCTTCGACGACCCGGTGTCGGGCCTCGTCCTCGCGCATTCTTTCCGCTTGCACCGCGCGCGCCTCGACGGACTCCAGATAGGCGCGGCGAGAACGGACCTCGGCGCCGGCGAAACTTGCCATCAGCAACCAAGCCAACAACCCCAGTGCCTCCTGCAGGAGATTGTTCCCCACTCCAAGAAAGATCGTGACAAGCATCAGCGAGCTGACTGTGCTCGCCGCTGCGAAGAAGGTCCTCCGGCGGTCACTCGTGCTGGCAACGTAATAGAGGCACACCATCGCGGCGGAACCTGTGCCGGCATTCGGCGGCGCAGACAGTGCAATCATCAATACGCCGAGAAGTACTGCCACCGCCAGTGCGGAGAACGGATAGCGCCTTCGGAACACGATGGTTGCCGCTGCGATCGCTGTTACAAGGACTCCCACCACTGTTACTTCGCGGGTGTCATTGCCATCGAGCGCGATGCGGTGCGCCGTCCACGTGGCAAGGAGCACGAGGATCGTAAGTGCCAGGTCGATGGTGCGCGGGTGTTCCGCACACCATCGACCCCACGTCGATGTCGAAGTCATCGATCTACCGTATCCGGGTCACACCGACAACTTGTCGCTCGTCGGTTCATTGGATTCCTTCGAATCTGCGAGTAGCGCTGTCAACTGCTCCCCCTCGACATCCACGTTCGGAACCAACCGGTCCAGCCATGAGGGGAACCACCATGCCTTCGAACCCAACAGGGACATGACGGCCGGCACGACGGTCATACGAATCACGAAGGCGTCGAACAGAACCGCGAACGAGAGTCCGAGTCCGATCTGCATGATGAAGGCGTCGCCACCGAAGATGAAGCCCGCGAAAACGGCGATCATGATCAGCGCCGCGGCCGTGACAACTCGGGCGCCCTGGTCAAAGCCCTTCACGACTGCTTCGTCCGGTCCGTCACCGTGGACGAACGCTTCACGCATTCTGGTCACCAGGAACACCTGGTAGTCCATCGCCAACCCGAAGACGATGCCGATCATGAAGATGGGCAACATCGCCACAATTGATCCGGTTTGGCCTTCGATTCCGAGAATGCCTGCGAACCAACCCCACTGGAAGATCGCGACCAGCACACCGAACGTCGCACCGATCGAGAGCAGAAATCCGAGAGTTGCCTTGAGCGGTACCAAGATCGAGCGGAACACCAACATCAGGAGGATGAAGGCGAGGCCGACGACCAATGCGAGGTAGGGAACCAGGGCATCGGCCAGGCGGTCCGAGACGTCGATCGTCAACGCTGTTTGACCGGTGACCGACATCGTGGCTCCGGTCTCATCCGTCAGTGATCCGGCGACCTCACGTATATCTGCAACGAGTGCCTTTGTTGCCTCGGTTTCCGGGCCGCTCGAGGGAACCACCGTGATGACTGCTGTGTCCCCGGCCTGATTGAGTGCTGGCGGCGTCACTGCCGCTATGTCAGGCAGAGCACCGAGCTTTTCCTGGGCGCCGCTCAATGCCGCGGCCGGATTTGTGGCGTCGGCAACGTCGACGACCACCATGAGCGGACCGCTGAACCCGGCACCGAACCCCTCGGAGAGTCGGCCGGTAGCCCTGGCGGCAGTGGTGTCGGGCACTGGTGGGCTCGCCAAACTCAGGTTGATTCCGAAGGTGGGGATCGCCAGCAATCCCAGCCCGAGGACAGACGCGAGCAAAACCGGAACTCGACGCCGGATCACGAACTTGGCCCATCGCGAGCCTGCGCCTTCCTTCGTCTTGCGATGCGTCAACTGACCACCGGACGCAAGCAGGCGACGATCGGATCGGCTCAGAACGCGCGATTCAGCAAATCCCAGCGTGGCGGGCAGCAGAGTCAGTGAAATCACCACTGCAACAGCAACTGCGAACGCCGCAGCCAGGCCCATACTCGTCAGGAACGGGATGTTCACGACGAACAGTCCTGCCAATGCGATGAGCACGGTCAACCCCGCGAACACTACGGCCGAACCTGCCGTCCCCGCTGCGCGGCCAGCGGCAATTTCCGGATCATGTCCGTCACGTAGTTCGGAGCGGTAGCGCGAGACGATGAACAGCGAATAGTCGATCGCCACGGCGAGCCCTAGCATCATTGCCAGGACGGTTGTGCTCGAACCCAATTCGATGAAACCAGTTGCGATAGTGATCGTGCAGATCGCAATGCCGATGCCGATCAACGCGCTGATCAACGGAAGCCCTGCCGCCACCAACGAACCGAAGGTGACCGTCAGCACCACCGCGGCGATCGCGACGCCGATCACTTCTCCCATCGATTCGGCGCTGCTTTCCATCAGTACGTTGCCGGCAACATCGACTGCAAGTCCTGAATCCGAGGCGTCGTGGACGGCAGACTCGAGCAGTTCTTTTGAACTGTCCGGCAAATCCATCGAGTCGGCGGTATAGGAGACCTGCATGTATCCGATCGCCCCAGTCGGCGACACTCCACCGGATGCATACGGATCCGATACCGCCGCAACCTCGGGGTCCTTCCCGAGCGCAGAGACCAATTCACTGACGGATTGTCGAATCGCCGGATCGGCGAGCGTCGTGCCCGCGGGAGATTCGAAGACTATGCGAGCACTGGCTCCACCTGTGGACGATTCCGGGAACCGTTCGGCCAGAAGGTCCTGTGCCGCTTGCGATTCGGTGCCCGGAATCGACAACGTATTGACGGTCGGACCGGACAGCGTTGCTGCGCCTACGCCGCCCGCCACCAGCAGGACGACCCAGAAGCCCACCATTGCCCAACGGCGCCGAAACGCGAGTCGCGAGAGTTTGTACAGGAATATCGACATGCGTATCACTGTGCCGATACACGGCCCCGTCGCACATCGTGCACAGGTAGGCAGTTCGACGTACTGCGCTCGCAGTACGTGCGGTGGCCCTCAGTGCTAGCCGAGCATGCCTAACTCCTCTGACCACGGAGGATCCGCCCCGGGACGTGACACCGTAACGGCTGCCGCGCGTGCGGCAAAAGCCAACGCAGCCGTCCAATCTGCCTCGGAAAACGCACGCACAACGGCGGCGTCGAGTGCGTTGTGACGATCGAGGTAGGCCAACAGGGCTCCGTGTACCGTGTCGCCTGCACCAATCGTGTCCGCGACGTCGACTGCGGGCGCCGCCACCGAGACGTCCAATTCGCTGGTAATCAACCGCAACCCATCACCGCCACTGGTGAGCAGGACGGCGCCGACGCCTTCGTCCAGCCACTCGGCGCCGTCGACCGAACCCAACCATGTGGCGTCGTCGTCGCTCACTTTGAGAATATCGATGGCGGGTAACCACGAACGAAACCGTCGTCGATATGCTTCCGGGTCGGCGATCACCGCCGGACGAATGTTGGGATCCACCATGGTGAGTCGACCGCGGGCGTGTGCTTCGTGCAGCAGAGCTTCGTAGGCAGAGGCACCGGGCTCGAGCACCAGCGACAGCGTTCCGAACGAGAACGCCCGAGCAGAGGGAAGTTTCGGCAGCGCAAACTGTCGATCCGCCGTTCCCTCGAGGTAGAAGGAGTACCGCGCTCCCCCGTCCGCAGCAAGATTCACGACGGCCAGAGTTGTCGGCTCGGGCCCGCGTTCGACTCCGGTTGTGTCGACGTTCGACGCGGCCAGCGAGTCGATCATCCGATCTCCGAACGCGTCGGTGGACAAGCGAGAGACGAATCCCACGTCAGAGCCGAGTCGACCCAATGCGATAGCAACGTTGAACGGACCACCGCCCAATTTGGGAGAGAAGTTGTCCCCCATCGGTACCAGATCGACCAGTCCCTCACCACACACCACGACGGATCGTTCGCGTGTATCACTCATCGGTAGACCCTAACCTTCCTGCCAATCGAAGATGGATGTGACCTGCTCGGCACGAACGAATTAGGGTGCCGAGCAAGCCACGATTGTGGAGGGGGTTCAGCTACCCACGCGCTCGCCTGTCGTGGGGTCGAAGAGGTGCACCGGACCGTCCACCCGCTCGAAACCGAGCGTCTGGCCGTACTGCAACTTCGATCGCCCGCCGGTGCGTGCGACGAGCGAAATCGGATCGGCTTCCGTGCCGGGTACGTGCGCGTAGATGTACGACTCGTTGCCCAGTTCCTCTACCAGATCGATCTGAGCTGCGATTCCGTCTCCGGCCGCAACCACCTGGAATTGTTCAGGCCGAATTCCCACGGTGACCGAACTCAGACCGGCTGCGGCGATTGCCGTCATCTGCTCGCGGTCCAGCGGAACTTCGACGGCGCCGAAGCGGACGCCACCCGAACTGACCGGCGCGGTCACCAAGTTCATTCCAGGAGATCCGATGAATCCGGCAACAAACACATTGGCCGGCCGATCGTAAAGTTCGGTCGGAGAAGCGAACTGCTGTAACTTACCGCCCTTGAGCACGGCCACGCGATCACCCATGGTCATCGCTTCCACCTGATCGTGCGTGACGTAGACGGTGGTGGTTCCGAGTCGTCGCTGCAATGCCGCGATCTGCGTGCGAGTCTGGACGCGCAGCTTGGCGTCGAGGTTGGAAAGCGGCTCGTCCATGCAGAACACTTGCGGTTCACGAACGATGGCGCGGCCCATCGCAACTCGCTGCCGCTGACCACCGGAAAGCTTGGCCGGCTTGCGGTCGAGATACTCCGTCAAGTCCAGAAGTTTGGCCGCTTCGGCAACTTTCTTCTTTCGCTCCTCGAGGGGTACACCGCGCATCTTCAGCGCGAACCCCATGTTCTCACCGACGGTTTTGTTGGGGTAAAGCGCATAGTTCTGGAAGACCATCGCGATGTCACGGTCCTTCGACGGGACATCGGTCATGTCCTTGCCGTTGATGGTGATCGCGCCCGAATCGATGTCCTCGAGCCCCGCCAACATGCGTAGTGCTGTGGACTTTCCGGAACCTGACGGACCGACGAGCACGATGAACTCACCGTCGTTGATGTCGAGATCGAGTGAATCGACAGCGAGAGTCCCGGCACCTTCGTAGATGCAAGACGCTTTCTGGTACGAGATTTCAGCCATGACGAACTCCTGAGAAGGGTGAGGAGAATTATTTGATTGCACCGAAGGACAGGCCGCGCACCAGTTTGTTCTGGGCGAACCAACCGGCCAGGATGACGGGCAATGCCGCCATGGTCGCTGCCGCGGAGAGCCGAGCCCAGTACAGGCCCTCGCCGGTGATAAACCCGACCAGGAAGACCGGAATCGTCTGCGCTTGAACAGCTGTCAGGTTGACGGCGAAGAAGAATTCGTTCCACGAGAAGATCACGCAGATCAGCGCAGTTGCAGCAATTCCTGGCGAGATCAGCGGGAGGATCACCTCGCGAACCGAAGTCCACAAACTCGCGCCGTCCATGCTGGCGGCTTCGAGAAGTTCTCCGGGGACTTCGAGAAAGAACGAACGCATCATCCACACTGCGATCGGCAGATTCATCGATGTGTACAAGATGACCAGCGCCCAGATGTTGTCGAGCAATCCGATGTCGTTGACGATCACGTACAGCGGCACGATTGCGGCGACGACGGGGAGCATCTTGGTACTGATGAAGAAGAACAGAACATCCTGAGTCTTGGCGACCGGGCGAAGCGACAATGCAAACGCAGCCGGAACACCAAGAAGCAGAACAAGAATCGTCGACATGGCCGTTGCAAATGCAGAGTTTGCCAGCGTCGTGCCGAGACCGGAGTCGAGGACGGCACGGAACTGTTCGAGGGTGGGAGTGAAGAACAGCTTCGGCGGATCCGTGTAGGCGTCTGCCTCGGTCTTGAACGCGGTCAGGACCATCCAGAAGACCGGGAAGAAGAACCCGAGAGCGGCGATCCACGCCACAACCGACCATGGACTGAACTTGCTGCCCTTCTTTTTCTTGACGACGGGCTTGTCGGCCGTCGCGCTTGTCGTCTCTACGGCAGTCATCACGCCGCCTCCTCGTTGCCGGTGAAGCTCTTGAAGATCAGTCGAAGCGCAAGTGTCGACACGATGATCGTCGCGATCACTGTCACGACACCCATCGCCGCAGCTTGACCCACGTCGAAGCCGAGGAACGCGCGCTGGTAGATGTAGAACGGCAGGTTCGAGCTGGCCACGCCGGGCCCACCCGAGGTCATCATGTACACCGCGTCAAAGGTGTTCACGAGGTAGATCGCACCGAGAACTGCACCGAGTTCGATGAAGCGGCGCAGGTGCGGCAACGTCAGTTCGCGGAACATCGCAAACGGCTTGGCTCCGTCCACTCGTGCGGCTTCGAGAATGTCTCGGGGCATGGACTGCAAACCGGCCAGAATGAGCAGCATCATGAAGGGCGTCCACTGCCAGATCAGATTGATCATGACCGCGGCGAGCGGAAATTTGCTGACCCAGTCGACCTGGCCTACACCGAAAGGCTGGAGGACGAAGTTCACGATACCGAACACCGGGTCGAACATTGTTGTCTTCCACAGCAATGCGCCGGCTACGGGAGTGATGAGAAACGGCGTGATCAGCAGTGTCCGGACGATACCCCGACCAAGGAATGCACGGTCGAGTAGCAGCGCCAGCGCGAGTCCGAGGATCACGGAAACGATGACCGTACCCACGATCATGATGACCGTGTTGACCGCGACTTCCCGAAACTGACTGTCCTTGAATACATCGATGTAGTTGTCGAACCCGTTGAAGTGCCGCGATCCCGGCCGGACAAGGTTCCAAGACTGCGTCGAGTAGTAGAGGGTGAACAGAAATGGAATCTGGGTGACGACGATCGAGAAGATCAACGCCGGCAACAGGGGACCCCTACGACGCCAACCCTCGGCGCGGGAGATCTTCTTGTCTATACGCACCGGTGGTGCGTCGTCCACCGTAGTTCTGGGCTCGGCAACCGTAGTCATCGGTTCTCCTGATAGGTCTTGCCGACCACCTCGGCATACTGCTGGGATTGTTCGAGTGCTTCTTTCACGCTCTTCTGACCTGCGATGGCAGCACTGATTTGCTGGCTGACGCGAGTGCCCAGGTCTTGAAACTCAGGGATGGTGAGGAACTGGACGCCGGTGTACGGAACCGGTTGCACTGTCGGGTTTTTCGGATCTGCATTGTTGATCGATTCGAGGGTGATCGGACCGAATGCCTGTGCGGCCGCTTGATACTCCGGAATCTCGTAGGTCGAAAGGCGACTTCCCGGGGGGACTCTCGACCAGCCGAGTTCAGTGCCGACCTTCTGGATGTAATCCTTGTTCGTCATCCAGGAAATGAACTTCCAGGCATCATCTTTGTTCTGTGCCGACTCCGGGATTCCGAGCGCCCAGGTGTAGAGCCAACCGGGATCGGACTTCTCGACCTTCGGGGCCTTCGCATATCCGATGTTGCCGACCACCTTCGACGATGCAGGGTCTTCGAGAACCGAAACAGCCGACGTCGCGTCGTACCACATCGCCGTGTTGCCTTGCGCGAATTGTGTTGCACATTCACCGAATCCGCTTGTGGCGGGACCCGGCTGGCCGTGCTCCTTGACGGTGTCCACGTAGAACTGAACCGCATCCTCGACCTGCGGACTGGTCAACTGCGCATTCCAATTCTCGTCGTACCAGCGTCCACCGAAGGTATTGATCACGGTGTTCAGCGGTGCGAGTACCTCACCCCAGCCAGGCTTTCCACGCAAGCAGATTCCCGCCATCTTGGCGTCTGGGTTGTCGAACTGCGCTGCCCAACCCGCAACTTCTTGCCACGTCGGGTCTTCGGGAACTGTTATCCCCGCCTGATCGAACAGATCCTTGCGGTACATCAGGAACGACGACTCCCCGTAGAACGGGACCGCGTACATACTGTCCTCGTACGACAGAGAAGTCTTGATCGACGGTATGAAGTCATCCTCGTCATAACCAGGCGTCTTGTCCGCGTACTCGGACAAGTTCGTGAGCCAACCGTTGGCGGCCCACTGAGGTGTCTCGTAGTTGCTGATCATCACGACGTCGAACTCACCGCCGCCGGTTGCCGTCGACGCTGTGATCTTGGCGCGGGCCTGGTTCTCGGAAAGGCTGACGAATTTGAGGTCGATGCCGGGGTTCTCGGCTTCGAAAGCCGGAGCCAATTTGACGGCGTCCTGCATCTGCGAGTTCGACACCATCGCAATGGTGACTGTTCGTCCGCCGGAACCACCGAGCGCACCAGCACCCGCACATCCCGACACCAGGAGGCAGAGCGCCGCCGCGGCAGCGCCCCACACTCGTCTTCCTGTTTTCACGGATTACCTTCCTTCACACTTGCGTGTCAGTCGCGCGCTCGGACAGCGAAACTCGTGAGATCGCTAGCCTTCGAGCAGCCACTGGGCGCACTCGACGTCGGTGACGAGTACGTTTGCCAAACCTCCGCGCAATGCGCCCAGAACGGCCTGGCGTTTGTGTGTTCCCCCCGAAATCAGAATCGTCTGATCGCAGGATTTCACTGCGTCGAGCGATACGGAGACCGTTCGCTCAGGCAGTGGCCCCTCCACTCGATTGCCGTCGATCGTGTAGAAACGGCCGCCGATTTCACCAACAGCGCCTCGACTTTCCAACTCGTCCAGCATGGTCGAGTCGACGAAGCTACCGGCAAACAAGGTCGTGGCAGTCGAGACGGCACCGACTCCGAAAACCATTATGTCGGAATCAGTTCCGGCCTGCAGCGCCTTCGAGATCACCGAGTCGTTTCGCATCGACTCCACAGTCGCCGGGTCGGCATAAAGCGGAGCATTGAGACGAATAGGATTGGCCTGCAACTGTTGTGCACATCGGCCGATGGTGAAGTCGACACCGGTTTGGTAGTCGGTCACCGTCATGGAGCCGTCAAGTTGTACCACAGCCGAGCACTTCGCCGCCTTGTCTGGCAAAGAGCCTGCTACCGCAACGGTTTCCGGACCCCAGGTAAACCCGAGAACGCTCGAGGGCTGCAGACGACGAACCAGAACTTCCGCTGCTCGTCGGCCGAGCGCGTCGAAGTCCGGATCGTCCGAATCCGAAATCGCTTCGGGGACGATCAACACTTCAGCCAACCCGAAGTGCTTCTCCAGCTTCGATTCCAACTCCGTGTTCACCGAACCTTCGAGCTCCGGCGGAACCAAAATCTCGACCCTGACCAAACCTTGCGTCCGCGCCCTGGCCAACAGTCGCCCGGCCGTCGGCCGCGAGACGCCCAACTTCGCTGCAATCTCCGCCTGGGTGGCGCCTTCGAGGTGATACATGGTCGCTGCCCGCAAGGCGAGCCGCACATCCTCGGAAGCGGGCAACTTCGACGACTTGAGTCCTGTGGGCTGAGCCGACTGGTTCACACGGTCTCCTTGTGCATCAGTTTCAAAGTTTCTCGATCGTGAGCAGATGCTCACTAGATGTTCTTATGCTCATTAAGCTAACATCTACGTTGTGACCCACACAACAGTTTCCGGAGAATCCGTCGATCTACCTGCGACAATTCGGGCAAATGTCCTCGTTGAGACCGGAAAGATGCAAATGGTCGAGAGACCACGACCGTCCCCGAAAGCCGGGGAAGTTCTCGTTCGGATCCATGCCGTGGGCGTGTGCGGGTCGGACGCGCACTACTTTCACGAAGGTCGCATCGGCCCTTACGTAGTCAACTCACCGCTCGTTCTCGGACACGAAGCATCGGGACGCATCGCCGCAGTCGGTGACGGCGTCGACCCAAGACGCATCGGGCAGCGTGTCTCCATCGAGCCTCAGAAGCCCGATCCGACAAGTCCCGAATCCAAGGCAGGCAGATACAACCTCTGCCCTCATATGAAGTTCTTCGCGACGCCGCCGATCGACGGTGCGCTGACCGACTACGTCACGATCGGTGCCGACTTCGCCCATCCCATCGCAGATTCCGTGTCCTACGAGGCAGCTGCGCTGTTCGAGCCACTCTCCGTAGGGATCGCCTCAGCCCAGAAGGCGGGGATCACTGCCGGCTCTCGGGTGTTGATCGCCGGCGCCGGCCCGGTAGGAATCGTGACGACGCAGGTGGCCAAGGCATTCGGCGCGACGGACGTCATCGTCTCGGACATCGATGCGGCCCGGCGTGATGTGGCACTGAAATTCGGCGCAACAACCGTCGTTGATCCCCGTGAAAGCGACGTACGCTCGCTGGCCGTCGACGCATTCATCGACGCGTCGGGTGCCACGGCCGCGGTGATCGACGGGATTCACGCAGTTCGGCCGGCTGGGACAGTCGTTCTGGTCGGAATGGGCGCCGACGAGATCCCGTTGCCGGTCCCGATCATCCAGAACCGGGAACTGATCCTGACCGGGGTGTTCCGATACGCCAACACGTGGCCGATCGCCGCCGCACTGGTCGATGCCGGGCGCGTCGACCTGGATTCGATGGTCACTGCCCGCTTTTCACTCGAACAGTCGCAAGAAGCCCTGGTGGCCGACCGCATTCCCGGCAGCATCAAAGCCGTAGTCATCGTCGCCGAAGGAGACTAGAACTTTCATGGAACTCAATACGAAGACCGTGCACAACTTCGACACTTCACTCCAAGTGCCAAACTACGACCGGAGCAAAGTCACTACCGGCATAGTGCATTTCGGTGTCGGCGGTTTTCACCGTGCACACCAGGCCATGTACATCGACACTCTCCTGCGACGTGGCGAGGGCTTCGACTGGGGAATCTGCGGTGTGGGAGTGATGCCGTCGGACAAGCGAATGAGAGACGCACTCCGAGCGCAGGACGGCCTCTTCACCCTGGCACTCAAGCATGCAGACGGAACGCTCGAGGGCCGGGTCATCGGGTCGATCGTCGAGTACCTGTTCGCTCCAGACGATCCGCAGGCAGTGATCGAAAAAATGGCATCCGAATCGACGAAGATCGTCTCCCTCACCATCACCGAGGGCGGATACAACATCTCGGACAGCACGGGCGAGTTCGACTCGTCCAATCCCGATGTGGTGCACGACCTCGAACCCGGAACACTCCCCCGCACCACCTTCGGTCTGATCTGCGCTGCACTCGCACTCCGTCGAGACCGGGGTCTGGCACCGTTCACGATCATGAGTTGCGACAACATCGAAGGCAACGGATCAGTCGCGAGGAACGCTTTCGGAGCCTTTGCCGCCCTGAAGGATCCCGAACTTGCGGAGTGGATCGAAAAGAACGGCGCCTTCCCCAACTCCATGGTCGACCGGATCACACCCGTCACGACAGCCGAGGTGACAGCAGAGATCGCCGAGACGTTTGGCGTCGAAGATCAGTGGCCGATTGCAGCGGAACCCTTCACCGCGTGGTTCCTCGAGGACGAGTTCACCATGGGCAGACCCCCTTTGGAGAATGCCGGCGTGAATCTGGTGCCGGACGTTCGCCCGTACGAACTCATGAAACTGCGCCTTCTCAACGCCAGCCATCAAGGCATCGCGTACTTCGGCTACCTTGCCGGATACCGCCTGGTCCACGAGGCATGCCAGGACGAACTCTTGTCAGGGTTCCTGCTCGACTACATGAATCTCGAAGCGACGCCGACGCTTGACCCGGTACCCGGCGTCGACCTCGATCAGTACAAGAAGACCCTCATCGAACGATTCTCGAACCCTCACGTCCGCGACACGATTGCACGTCTGTGTGCCGAGTCGTCCGATCGAATTCCCAAGTGGCTGTTGCCCGTCATCCGGAAGCAACTCGACGCCGGCGGGTCGATCAACCTATCCACCGCCATTGTCGCCAGCTGGGTCCGCTACGCCGAGGGTTCAGACGAGAATGGAGACCCCATCAACGTCGTCGATCAGATGGCGGACACTCTGGTACCGCTCGCGCAGAAACAGTCGAGCGATCCACTGGCCTTCATCGGAAACCGCCAAGTCTTCGGCGATCTCGTGGACGACCGCCGATTTGTCGCAAGCTTCCGAAAGACTCTCGACTCATTGCACTCCGTCGGAGCCAGAAAAACTCTCGAGGAGGTACGTGGGCTCTGACTACGCCGATACGTCGTGGAGGTGATGGATCGGATCGTGAATGAAGTATGCCGCCAACGATTCGACGGTGAACGCCGATCCGTCACTGCGGAGACCCCGTCGTTGGCGGCTACCCTCTGGCACGGTTTCGAAAGCGTTCGCGACCTCCGCGGCAGCGTCCGACAATTCCGATGCCACCGTTGCCGGATCTTGGTCGTTGTATCGCTCGGCCTCAGCTGTTGCGTCCTGATCCCAGTTCTCGAATCTCGGATCGTCGAATTCGAGCATCTGTTCCAACCGCACCTTGAAGATCCTGAACACGTCGCGCACATGGGCGGAATACTCCAACGCTGACCACGTTTCGCTGTCTAGCCGCACCGTCACGTTCTCGCGTTCGAGCACTGCAGCCCAGGAGGCGGCGTTGGCACGCACCAGATCGGGAACGTCCGTGAATGCGACGGTGGATGAATCGAACCCACACTCGGCGCAAGGGCGTTCGAGGACCCAGGTCCAATTCTTTGTATCCGGGGTGATCGGCATGGATCGAGAATAGTCCGCCGGAGCGGAGTCAGTCTGCTTCGATTGGCCGATGAAGCGAATCGTGCTCGGTATTGCGATTACCTTCGTGCTGACGCTCCCCGCGTGTGGCGCGGAAGTGGGCGCCCCCGAGCCGCGCGACCGCAACAGCAGACGGTGGTCGTCAACTCACTTCATTCGGCTACCCGAGGCCAATGTTGATCCGTATTTCCGTCATCGTTTGCGGCATCTGGTTTGATTCGAAACATGCGCTCTTCGCTCGCCTTGGCCACTCTCGCTGCAGGTTTGTTGATTGGGGGTTGCGCGGCGCCGGCGGTTCAGCAACCCGACACCGTAACGACAACAGCCGAAACGGGCGGAACGTGGGTCCGAAGGCTCGATGTGCCCGATTCGATTCACGATATTTGTCAGTCGATACTCGAACTGGCCGACGACTTGGGATACGCGCCGAACGATTCCACTCCACCATTGAACCGAGTCCGCAATCACATGCTTGGCCCGAACAACGATTGGAGGGGCATCGACCCCGAGGGGCGCCAACGCGTCCAAGAGGCATTCGAGAAGGCAGAATCAGGGTCCTGCGGTTGAGCAACGCTGGACGTCTGGTTCGTCCCTCGTACAACGGAATTACAAACAACGACGTCCGTTACGTTGACCTGTCAGGTTGATCAGAGGTGCGACCCGGCACAATTCGCCGAGCCCTTGTCTCCGCCGCCCAACGACGTCGTGTCCATCGACAGCAAAGCGATCCCCGGCGCCCACCGACTTCCGGTAGCGCGACCTCGAAGTTGCTGTTCGTTTACAGCTCTTATCGTTACACTTCGAAATCAACTGTAACTCGTCAGCAACTACTTTGTTCCGATTGCCCGGTTTGATCTCGGTGACGCAGAACAGCAGGGGTGGCCCCACACGATTTGCGTCGTCCCTGCCATCTCCGCCCTAGGTGTGTGCGCCTCAGGCAAGGCAGAAGAACGACCTTCCGCCGACGAACTCCCGGCGTAGGTATCGCCGCGCGTCCATCACTTGCGGTCAACTGCGATGCACTAAAGACGCAACGCGGATAAGGGGCGGCGACACAGCCGTTCGATGGCTTTCGGACCCGAAGTTTTTCATCACCGCGTCAGACAGCTGGTCAGCTAAGGCTGCGTCCAAAGTCCTCATTACTGATGACCTAAGTCCGACAGCACTTTTCACGAAAAAGAGGATCCCGCCTGTGCGGGATCCTCTTCGCTTTCCTTCGGAGCTAGAGACCGAGCGAGTGAAGGTGCTCGCTGATCTTCTCGAACATGAGCCTCTGACCAGCCGGTGTGGGATGCATGCCGTCTTCCTTGAGTAGCGTCGGGTCCGACAGCCAGTTCTCGGTAAGCGCGTCGATGAAAGGTAGCTTGTACTGCTCAGCGGCGGAACGGATTCGATCGTTCACGTTGACAGCAGTCTCGGATGGAGGCCGGTCGTCCATGATGGGGCCGATGACTACAACCTTGGCGTCAGGAAGCCGATCTCGTAGCTGCGCATACAACTCTCGAGTCGCATCTCGCACTTCGAGCGGGTACGAAACATCGTTCCGACCGCCGGCGATGATGACAACCTCGGGATTCACCGCAACGACCTGATCAATTTTCGCACCGAACGGTAGCTTGCCTTTTTCCGCGTTTCCCTGGACGTAGCCGGTACCACCGCTCGCAAAATCTGCTAGGTACCAGCGACGATCGAAGGCAAGCAGTGCCGGCCAGTGATCTCCCGTCGTGTTCGGAATCGAGTAAGAGTCCCCCAAGATTGCGACCGTGTCGAAGTCGTCGGTAGGGGAATTCAGCGCCGGCGCCGAACTGTCAGGCTGCGATACAGAGGCAGTTGCCCGACTGTCTCGGGATTGCTCGTACGCAAATCCTACGATCACCGCTACGACGGTGAAAACCATGGCACCGATGACGGCGACAGTTCGCTTGTTGGGTTTGGTCACCCCGTAAACATACGGGGTCGAATCATGTTGCCTCTGAGCGAGTGTCAAGCATCTTTCGTTCCGCTTGAATCGAACTTCGATGAAGGAGCGAAATCCCGCTCTCACAGCAGACTCAGGCCAAGCTCGCTGGAAGTTAAGGCGCGGCAAAGCATTCAGGGCACACTGTCCCCCATTCGACGGACCAAAGTCCATTTCCAATTCAACACTCCGACAAGCGGCAATCGCGCAGCTACATTTCGTCGACACTTCAACTACTTTCGGTACATCTGCACGGCCGCGCGACAAGACCCAGTCTCCCCCGCTCGGCAATCCCCTCTATTCTTCTCATTCGAAGAAGCTGGCACCAGGTGCCAGGAAGAACGCCGACATGCCAGAAACAGAAGCAAAGCGCAGCAATCGGCGACTGATCGCGATCGCAGCACTCGCGGTCGTACTTCTCGCGAAAGGCGCCTACTCGTTCGGGGTCCGCCCCGAGCCGTACCCGACAATTCGCATGCCCAGCTTCGGCGGCGTGCCCAATTCAGACGGGCGAGTCAGTGGAAGTGGCTTGGATATCACTCTCCATTACACCGACGGAACCAAAATGAGTCCCAACCCAGTAGATCTCGCCGGCGATATTCGCTACTCATCCGCGAGAGCATCACTCGATTATGCGTTCCGCCCCAGCAGGGCAGGCGACCGCAACGCCCGAACAGCGGACCCTGAATTGGTCGAATGGCTCCGAAACCGCAGCGTCGAAGTCGGAAGTGGTGCCATCCCGGACAGTATCGAGTTCTGCTGGCGCAAAACAATTATCGACATCACCGACGGAACCGTTGCGTCAACTGACCCGTGCGAAACGACAAGGGTTGATCTATGAGTGCCCGTGCGGAAACTCTGTTGTTCCTGCGCGACTACATCGATCGGTTGTGCGAGTCGTACCGCGCGAGGCGAGCCTCCTCGTCGGCCTCGAAGTCAACGCTTCATACTGGCGTTAGCCCTTCTCGTCGGCTATCGAACGATGTTCCTATCCGTCGCGATGACAGTCGTGCTGGTGACCGGTAGCGGGATCGTTCATTCCTTCGGCAAGGTCGATCACTTCATACTGTTCGAGCTCTTGCCTGTGGCTATGGCCGCTGCTGGATGGGCGCCGCATTATCCCTCGATGCACGAGGCTCCGCGCACTTGTCGCCTGGGCGATCGTCGGCAGCACAATCTTCGACAAAAGTCATTGGGGCTGAGCCGCGGGCTCACGGCACCTGAACGTGGGGCGGGCGGGGCTCGAACCCGCGACCAATGGATTATGAGTCCACGGCTCTAACCGACTGAGCTACCGCCCCATCCGTGATGCGTGGCATCGCGGCGAATCCGAATGTTACCGGCACATCCGACGCGGATCACAATCGGGCAGGCGGTGACGCGTTGCACTCTTTCGAGTCGAGTCTTCCGAGGTTGGTCGGCACAGGCGCAATGAGCCGATACCGTGGGAGTGCTCACCCCACGGAACAGGATCACCACATGAAGCTTGCACTGACCGAATTCAAGAACTCGAAGGCTACGATCCGGATCATCATGTCCGACGGCGCCAAGCTGAACGGCACCGTCACCGATTTCACCGAAGACACTCTCGTTCTCAATTCTCCGAACGGTGTCTACTACATCAACCCCAGCCACATCATCCGACTGTTCGAGCCGTCGGATCGCGCAGCGAAGTAAGCGCACCGGCCGAACAGTTCGACGGTTCCACCGAAAGCCCGACGCAGATTCTTGTGTCGGGCTTTCGGTGTATTTGTCGCCAATATCTACGCGTCGCGTTCACGGACACTGATGACGCCTATCGTCTGCGACATGGCGAACGACAGCGGACCACCTGAACGCGTTTTGTTCGACCTGGGCGGTGTGCTGTGTCGATTCGAGCCTGACCTTCGCGCCGCAGAACTGGCTGCGGCCATCGGCGTCACGGAAGAAGAGATTCATGCCCTAGTGTTCGCGTCCGGGTTCGACCAGGAATGCGATCTCGGTCTTCACTCCGAAACCGCGATCCTGGAACGCTTTCGACGGCTCGGGTTTCCTGGTGACCGCGACGACCTACGCCGAGCCTGGACCAAGGCCTTCATCCCGGACCGCGCAGTCATCGATCTCGCAATCGCACTTCGAAGCGAGGGGGTCGTGGTCGCCACACTCTCCGACAATGGACCTGTCCTGTTGGCCGCCATCGAAAGTGTTGTAACTCCAGTGGCAATCGACGAGCATGTTTTCTCCTGCATGCTCGGAGCTACCAAACCCGACCCTGCGGCCTTCCTGGCTGCGCTGGAGTTTCTCGATGCGCGTCCACAGCAGACCTTCTTCGTCGACGACAACCCGGTGAACGTCCTCAGCGCTCGACGGCTGGGAATTCGCGGCGAACAAGCAAACAAGGCGGCAGACGTCGAATCGGCACTTCGATCGGTGGGTCTGCTGCGAGCGCGCTAGGTCAGACAAAAACAAGGTCAGACCAAAACAAGAAAGCCCCCCACCCGATTTCTCAGGTGAGGGGCTTTGCTGCTCCCCCGGCTGGACTCGAACCAGCAACCGTCCGATTAACAGTCGGAAGCTCTGCCAATTGAGCTACAGGGGATTGTCTTGCTCGCTTCGCCCGTTCCGGCGTTGCCTGAGAAACTGTAGCGAATCCTCCACCGAAGTACCAAATCGCCTGCCCAGCGAGTCATCAGGCAGGATGGAGTCAGGACGATCGGTGCTGGAGGGAAGCAGGAATGATGCGTTTGTTGATCGGTGTTGCAGCTGGGTACGTCCTGGGAACCAAAGCGGGCCGCGCACGATACGAGCAGATCAGCCGGGCCGCAAAGGCGGTGGCCACTAGTCCGGCCACCAAGAAGGTGTTGGATGCGTCACGGCAGAAGCTGGCCGACTCTCTGAGTACTCAGCCCAAGCTCGAGCCGATGAGGCCGCTCAACGAGGAGACCACAATTCTGGTCCCCCACGACCAGTTGAAGAAGAACCGCTAGGTCAGACGCTTTGGTCGCCGACAGCCTGCTCACGCAGCTGTCGGCGATACTGCTCCAATGCCACGAGGTCACCGAACAGCGAGTTGTACTCCTCCGGGGCCGCAGCAGGTGAGACGCGCTGAAGCTTGGATTTGAGGTCGGCAACCTGTTCTCCCACCCACGCTTCCTGCAGACGAGCGAGCACTCCGTTGATATAGCGCGGAACCGTGTCTTCGTCACAGGGCATGGGTTCGACGGCCAGCTCCGATACAACCGAGGCCACTGTCATGTCTTCGACGCCCTTGGTGACGACTTCGATCCACTCGGCGCCGCCGAGCCCCTTGCTCGTTCCGCCGGCGTCAGCCATTGCCTGCCTGATCACAACGTAGGCGGGGTGGGTGAACGTCTCGGGTGGCAACGAGTCGAAGACAGTGCCGGCGACGCCAGGGTGCTGCAACGCGGCCTTGAGGACAGCTCGCTGAGTCGAAAGCCCCGGGTCGTTGGGCCGTGGCCTGGAGATTCCGATCGGCAGCGCAAGCGCATCGGCGGCGGGTGGGTCGACAACCTGACGACGCTTGGGCGCCGGTGAAGATCCACGCGTCGACGCCCGTTTGCGAGCTTCGTCACGCACGCGTCGTCGGACGGACGGAAGATCGTCCCAACCGACCCATCCGCAGAGGAGATTCGCGTAGCTGTCGCGCAGAGTTGATTCCTTGATCTGCGCAACGACGGGGACGGTACGACGCAGTGCTTCGACGCGCCCTTCAGCCGTCTCGAGATCGTGCTCGGTGAGTATCGACTTCACCACGAACTCGAACATCGGCGTACGCCTCGCAACAAGGTCGCGCACGGCGGCGTCACCGGACTCGAGGCGAAGATCGCACGGGTCCATTCCGTCAGGAGCGACGGCCACGAAGGTCTGCCCGGCCATCTTCTGATCGCCCTCGAATGCCTTCATCGCGGCAGCTTGCCCTGCGGCATCACCGTCGAATGTATAGATGATCTCACCGCGAAAGTAACTGTCGTCCATCAGGAGTCGGCGGAGCATCGCAAGGTGCTCCTCGCCGAAGGCGGTTCCGCACGAAGCGACGGCGGTCTTGACGCCGGCCAAGTGCATCGCCATGACGTCGGTGTACCCCTCGACGACTACCGCCTGGTGTCCCTTGGCGATGTCGCGCTTGGCGAGGTCCAAGCCGAACAGGACCTGAGACTTCTTGTAGAGGATCGTTTCCGGCGTGTTGACGTACTTGCCCGGCATGGTGTCGTCGTCGAAGAGCTTGCGGGCGCCGAAGCCGATGACGTCACCGGCAACGCTGCGGATCGGCCAGAGCAGGCGGCGATGGAACCGGTCGATCGGACCGCGCCGCCCTTCTTTGGACAGCCCTGCTGCTTCAAGCTCCTTGAACTCGAATCCCTTGGACATCAAGTGTTTTGTGAGAGTATCCCAACCTTCGGGCGCGTATCCACAGCCGAATTGCAGGGCTGCTGCCCCGTCGAAATTTCTCTCGGTGAGGTAGTCGCGAGCCGCCTGGGCATCGGGTTCGCGCAATCGGGCCGCATAGAACTCCTGAGCCGCCGCATTCGCCGCAATCAAGCGTGCACGGGTGCCGCGATCGCGCTGAACGGACGGTCCGCCGCCCTCGTACGAAATCGTGTAGCTGAGTCGATCCGCCAACTGCTCGACGGCCTCGACGAAGCTGATGTGGTCCATCTTCTGCAGGAACGAGTAGACGTCACCACCTTCACCGCAGCCGAAGCAGTGATAGAGGCCGTGGTTGGGCCGTACGTGAAACGACGGTGACTTCTCGTCGTGGAAGGGGCACAGACCCTTGATCGAATCGCCACCGGCACGCTTGAGTGAAACGTATTCACCGACGATGTCCTCGATGCGAGTGCGTTCGCGAATGGCCGCGATGTCTCTGTCAGAAATTCGGCCCGCCACGTACATCAGTCTAGGCGGTCCCCCGACACCTCCTGACAACGATATGTTGATGGCCGACTCTGCACCGCAGCGATGGGACCGACGATGACTGAAAACGCCGCGAGCTCGCCCGAAGGGCGATCGGGAACTCGATTCGGCGTGTACGAGCTGCGTCGTCTGCTCGGTCGGGGCGGAATGGGCGAAGTGTACGGGGCGTACGACACCTCGAAGGATCGCCTGGTCGCTCTCAAGTTGCTCCATCGCGAGCTTGCGGCCGACCCGTCATTCCAAGCTCGTTTCCGCCGCGAATCTCGCGCCACCGCCGCCCTGAACGAACCGCACGTGATCCCGGTGCACGATTGGGGCGAGATCGACGGAGTTCTCTTCATCGACATGCGATTGGTCGAAGGCCACACATTGCGAGCCGAGTTAACCGAGTTCGGCCGACTGCCACCGGCCCGAGCCGTCGACATCGTCTCGCAGATAGCGTCAGCGCTGGACGCAGCGCACGCGCGCGGTCTCATCCATCGCGACGTCAAACCAGACAACATCATTCTCACGAACACCGGATTCGCATACCTCGTGGACTTCGGAATCGCGTATTCACAGACAGACACGAAAATCACCACCGAGGGAAGCGCGGTCGGTTCATATGCGTACATGGCGCCGGAGCGATTCGGTATCGAAACACCGACGGCCACAGCGGATGTCTACTCCCTTGCTTGTGTTCTCTACCAGTCCCTCACCGGAACGACGCCTTTCAACACCGCAAGCATCGGACATCTCGTCAATTCGCACCTGAACGCTCCGCCGCCGCGCCCCACGCTGACGGTTCCGTCGCTCCCGCAACGTTTTGACACTGTCGTGGCTCGCGGCATGGCAAAGGACCCCGCACACCGCTATCCGACCACCGGAGCGCTCGCACTCGAAGCGCGGCAAGCCCTCTCGGCCGACAGTGCCACCAGCGCGGCCGGCGGATTGCAATCCACGATCGTCGGGCCGCCCACCTACACCACGGTGAATCCCGCTTACGGGAACTACACGCACATCGCGACAACGACCAAGCGAAACCGAGCCCCGATCGCGATCGGGGCGGCTGGAGTTGCACTCGTTCTGGCCGCAGGAGGCACGGCGGCTTGGGTGATACTGGGAAGCTCGGGCCCCGAATCACCAACCGCTGTAGCAGCTTCCACCGCCACGGCGGAACCAGCACCCATCCAGGAGCCGGTCAGCACGCCAAACCTGGAGCCGCTGCCCACCGCCGGACAGCAGGCAACCACGACCACGCGGGCGTCCGCCCCGTCCACGAAGAACGGCGATCTCGGGGTGAGCAAGCCGATCACCGTCCCCTCGTGCAAGGGGACCGGAATCGTAGTGTTGGCCAATGCCACCGATCCGGCCACGTATGCCAGCGAGATTCAGAACTACCTTGACGCATTCCCCGGCTCGAAATACCTACGCACAGACCAGTCCTGCCCGTCACTGCGTCAAGTCTCGGATTCCGGGACTGCGATCTATACCGTGTATCGCGAATCCGGAAACAGCGAGTCGAAGATCTGCAAGGATGTCCGCGCAGCAGGCGGCGACGCTTACGGCAAGTGGCTCGACACCACTACCGACCCGTCGACGCGAATGACCTGCTGAGAGTGCAAGCGGCTCAGCCCCAACTGGCCTGCGCGCCCAGGCTCGCCTTGTCCACCCGCTCCAGCCGACTTTCCGTGTACGACGCGATCTGATCCACCACCACGCGGACCCGAGCGCCGTCGTCCGCGGCACGCTCCCACGCGGGCAGCAGGATCGGATCGAGCCCGGCGGGCGCCGTGGCCAACAACCATTCCGCGACGCGATGAACACGATCACGTTGCCGATCCTGACGCGCCTTGTGCCCGGCGTCGGACATCACGTAGTAGAGCGCCACGGTCTTGAGCAACGCCACCTCGGACGCGACGGCCTCGGGTATGTCGAGGTCGGCTTGATAGCGCGAGAGGGGTCGGTTGCCATTTGTCTGCCGTGTGCTGGCAATCGCGGCCGTGGCGAAGCGTCCCACCAATTCACTTGTGAGGTTCTTCAACGCGACGGAACTTCCCAGCGTCCCGTCGAAACTTCCGACTCCGCGCACGACGGGGAGTTCGGACAACCGTTGAGCGGCTTCGATCAGATCGTCGACTACCAGTCCGCGGAACTCGGAGGCCCCCAGTTCTGCCAGTGCGCGCTGCTCGGACGGATCAGCAAGCGAGCGAAGGTCGATACGGCCTGCGATCACCCCGTCCTCCACGTCGTGCACGGAGTAGGCGATGTCGTCGGCCCAGTCCATGACCTGAGCTTCCAGGCATTGCCGACGCTCGGGCGCACCCTCGCGAACCCAGACGAGCACCTCTGCATCGTCGTCGTATGCCCCGAACTTCGCCCCGGGCTCAGGCCGGGTCCACGGGTACTTGATGGCCGCGTCGAGTGATGCCCTGGTGAGATTGAGGCCGGCGCTCAAACCGTCGGGGCGCAGGATCTTCGGTTCGAGGCTGGTCAGGATCCGCAGATTCTGCGCATTACCTTCGAAACCGCCGCAGTCCTTGGCGACTTCGTCCAGAGCATTCTCGCCGTTGTGCCCGTACGGCGGGTGCCCGATGTCGTGTGCGAGACCCGCAAGGTCCACCAGGTCCGGGTCGCAACCGAGCCCGTCGGCGATCCCTCGCCCGATCTGTGCAACTTCCATCGAGTGTGTCAGCCGCGTGCGAGGTGTGTCGCCGTCGCGCGGACCGACAACTTGGGTCTTGTCGGCCAAGCGTCGCAAAGCCGCGGAGTGCTGGACCCTGGCTCGGTCTCGCGAGAAGTCCGAACGATGCTGCGCCGCTGCGATCTGCGAACCCGGCAACCCCGCTCGCTTCGGCGCCTCGACGACAGGACGTTCGAGATCGTGTTCGGAGTAGGTGCCGCCTCCGTAAGTGGTGTGAGCTGTCATGGTTTCTATTGCCCTGCCGTGTAGGGGAAGTCTGCCGAGAAGTGTGTGAGCTGATACCAGAGCAGCGCGCCGGTTTCGCGAGCGATTCCGTGCAACTGGGATTCGCGGGTGAACACGGCCGGGCCCTGACGAGTCGGTGCGGTCCACGCCTGAAGTCCCGTGTCTCGGGCCATCGTCCGGGTGCGCAACGAGTGCCACGGGTCACTGACCAGGACGGCGGAATTGATGCCCTGCGAGGACATCTCGGCACTCACCGCATCGATGCTGAGCAGAGTGTCCGAACCGGTCTCCACAGCGGTGATCGCACTCGACGGAATCCCTCGATCGGTCAGATACATCTTTCCCGACGCCGCTTCGGTGTACTCGTCACCTTCTTGTTTACCGCCGACGGTGATGATCTGCGGAGCCACTCCGCGCTTGTACAGCTTGTACGCCTGTTCGAGTCTGGCTTCGAAGACCGACGACGGAGTGCCGGAATACTGAGCCGCGCCCAGAACGACTATGGCGTCGGCCGGCCGCGTGTCGTCGATGCGGGCCACCTGCCACACCCGGAATGCGGTACCGCCGACCAGGACCACTGCCATCAACACGGCGCCGGCGATCAATCGCCGCGTCCAACGAGCCAATCCTGCACCGAAGCCGCCCGCCCGTGAGGGTGATGGATCGTGGGGGCGGTTACCGAAAGCAGGTTTCACTCCCGCAATTCTGCCAGTTCGCAGCGATCTCCTCCGATGCCGACGCGCCACAACGGATAGATTTGCGTCATGGCCCTCGCACCACACTTCGCGCAGTTGTCCTCTGTAGAGCAGAGTCGGACAACCACCCGACCCGTTCGGCGCTTTGGAAGCGCCGCCGTCGTCGCCGCGATTTTCGCTTTGTTGGCGCTCGTCTTCAGCCCTGCGCTCGCCTCGGCGGACGCCCCGATGGTGTTGCCGAATCACATCACAGACACGTCCGGGGTTCTCGACGCCGGCCAACGCAGCGACATCCAAGCTGCGATCGATCAACTCAGCGAGGACCACCAGATCGATCTGTGGGTCGCATTCGTCCCCGACTTCAACAACCTCGGTGGCCAGGCGTGGGCACAACAGACGGCCACCAAGTCGACGCTCAGCACCAAGTCCGTCCTGCTTGCAGTTGCCACAGCAGAGCGCGCGTACTACCTCGATGTTCCGGCTGAACTCAGCAACATCACCGATTCCGACATCGAGACGATCAATTCGGACGCGGTGGAACCGGCTCTCGCCGAAGACGATTGGACCGGCGCGGCAATTGCAGCAGCCGGCGCACTCGGCGACGCGAACAACACGGGCGGCGGAATGGGAGTCGGAACGCTCCTGATCGCGGGCGGCGCTGTGGTGGTCGGAACGGGCGGCGTGGTCCTGTACTCACGCAAGCGCAAGAACGACAAGAACAAGGCAAGCGTGGAGGCCGCGAAGAACATCGCCCCCGACGACTTCGCCAGCCTCAACGCACTCCCGCTGCCCACACTCGACGAACGCGCGAAGGAGATCCTCGTCGAGACGGACAACGCGATCGCCGGCAGCCAGGAAGAGCTGGATCTGGCCCGCAGCGAGTTCGGAGATTCCGCTGTTGCGCCCTTCTCCGCGGCATTCGACAAGGCCAAGGCCACCCTCGCCGAAGCCTTCGCGATCAGACAGCGACTCGACGACGCCATCCCGGAAACTCCCGACCAACGCCGTCAGATGCTGATCGACATCATCTCCTCGTGCGGTCGAGCCGACCAAGAACTCGAAGCTCGCGTCGACGAGTTCGACGGGCTTCGCGACCTTCTCATCAACGCCCCGGCACGCCTCGATGCTCTGACGCAGAGTGTTGTTGCTCTCAGCGTGCGCCTGCCTGAATCCGAGGCGATTCTGGCCAAACTCAAGGATCAGTTCCCCACGCCGACGCTGGCGTCGGTGGTGAACAACGTCACGATGGCGAGCGAACGCTTGACGCTCGCCGAGAAGTCCATCGAAGAAGGTCGAGACGCCACCGCGCTCCCGGCCGGCAAGCAAGGCGCCGCCGTCACCGCAATTCGGACGGCCGAAGCAGCTCTCGACCAGGCCCGCAAGCTACTCGACGGCGTCGATCACGCCGCCGACGACATCCGAAACGCCATCGCGACACTTCCGTCCGCGATGGAGGACGTTCAGCAGGGCATCACCGCTGCGGACGCTTACCTAGCGCAGGGCGGGCAGAAATTGGCGGACGCGAAGGCCGCGGCCCAGTCGGCGTTGGCCAATGCTCAGACGTCCAAGGACAGCGATCCGCTGACAGCGTTCAACCAGATCGTCACAGCAGACGCCCAACTCGACGCGCTGCTTGCCGACGCTCAGGAGCAGAAGCAGCAGCTCGAACGGGCGCAGCAGCGTCTCGCCCAGGACATTCTGGCTGCACAGGCTCAGGTGACCGCTGCCGGTGACTTCCTCAGCACCAGGCGCGGCGCGATCGGGGCCGAGGCCCGCACTCGCTACGCGGAGGCTCAGCGGCACTTGCAGGCCGCCCAACAATTGCAGGCTTCGGATCCGTCGAAAGCACTCCAACACGCCCAGGCCGCGACCACCTTGGCGACGCACTCACTTCGCGCCGCGCAGAACGACGTCAACACCTGGGAAGCAAACCAACGACCCCGCGGTGGCGGCGGCGATGCGACAGGAGCGATCCTCGGTGGGATCCTGATCAACAGCATTCTGCGGGGCGGCGGAGGGCCCCGCTCGTACGGCGGACCGAGCAGCAGTGGGCGCTCCGGACGCGGCGGCGGTGGCGGTGGTTTCGGCGGTGGCGGCGGAGGCCGCACCAGTCGAGGCGGCGGCGGCCGGTTCTGACGGATCCCGTCGAGGTAGTAAAATCCGTACTTTGTTCACGACCGCACTCGTCGTACGCTTCATCCGGCAAGTCGGGATCACAGATCATACGAAGGTGTTATGGAAAGCGTCGCCCCGCAGATAACCGTCGTTGTACCTACATACAACGAGCGTGAGAACCTGCCAAAGCTCGTCGATCGCCTCGCCGCGTTGAAGATCCCGAACCTGCACGTCCTCGTGGTGGACGACAACTCCCCCGACGGTACGGGCGAGGTTGCCGACAAGTTGGGTATCGACGGCCCCATCCCGGTCGGAGTACTTCACCGCACGGTCAAGGACGGTCTCGGCCGTGCTTACGTCGCGGGCATGAGCCGGGCACTGGCAGAGAACGCAGACATCGTCATTCAGATGGACGCAGATCTCTCGCACCCGTCCGAAGCGATCCCCGCCATGATCGAGATCCTCACCACTACCGATGCGGCAGTCGTTCTCGGCTCCCGCTACGTCGAAGGCGGCGCAGTCGCCGGCGACTGGCCGTGGCACCGCAAGGCTTTGTCCGCCTGGGCGAACTTCTACGTCAACGCCATTCTGCGACTGCACGTCAAGGATGCGACCGCCGGCTTCAAGGCGTGGCATGCAAAGACCTTGCGCGACATCGACGTCGAATCGGTGCAGAGCAACGGCTACGCATTCCAGGTCGAGATGAACTACCGAGTTGTTCAGCGCGGCATGAAGATCGCCGAAACACCCATCCGCTTCGAGGAGCGCACCGAAGGCGTCTCCAAGATGAGTCTCTCGGTTCAGTTGGAGTCTGCTCTGGTGCCGTGGAAGCTCAAGTTCGGCAAGAAGTCTCTGTGACCTTGGCGGCCGATCGAAAGTAGTCGGCCGTCTGCGTGTCCGACGGGTAGAACGATTCGATCGCAATCTCTGCGAGCGTGACGTCGCGCGGCGTACCGAACACTGTGGTGGTGCTGAACATCGCCAGTTCGGTATCGCCGGCGCGTACACGCAACGGAACCAGCAGGGAATTTGCGTGGTCGTCGTCGTGCCAGTCTCCGCCGCTCGGATAGGCGCGCAGCTCGTCGAGCAACGACGACAACTGCGCATCCGCACTGACCTCCACTTCCCGAGCCAGCCTGGTGAGCAGGTGGGCCCGCCACTGCGCGAGGTTGACGATCCGAGGCGCCATGCCCTCGGGATGCAAACTCAACCGCAAGACGTTCACCGGTGGTTCCAGAAGGAACGCAGCGGCGCCCTCGGTCAAAATTCCCACGGCCTGGTTCCCGGCGATCATCTCCCATTGCTGATCGACCACCACGGCCGGATAAGGGTCATGCGCGTCGATGATGCGATCGATGGCCTCGCTCACCGCTGACATTGGCGCTTCCGCCAACGACTTTTGCGAGTACTCCGGTGAGTGGCCACTTGCCAGCAGAAGTGTGTTCTGTTGTCGTAGAGGAACATCCAGACATTCGGACAGGTGAAGGATCATGTCCCGGCTGGGTTTGGAGCGGCCGGTTTCGATGAAGCTCAGGTGCCTGGTCGACACTCCTGCCGCTACCGAGAGACCCAACTGAGTGAGCCTTCGCCGCTCCCGCCACCGCTTGAGTTCGGTGCCAACGTCTATCGTCTCGAAGGTCATTCTTTCAAGTTAGCGACCCGAGGTAGCCGAGACCATGACCTCGGAGGTAATCGACCCGAAGCAGTTTCGGAGGAACAGTGGTCTCAGCCGGCGAGACCGCCGGATGTTCACCACCGGAACTGATCAAGGGAGCGACCATGAGCGACTTCGACGCAATCGCCGACGCCTATATCGACATGTGGAACGAAACAGATACCACCGCCCGTAGAGCACGGATCGAGCAATTGTTCGCACCCGGCGGCCGCTACACCGATCCGCTCGCGGACGTCACCGGACACGGTCAGATCGACGCGATGATCAACGCTGTGCAGCAACAGTTTCCGGGCATGCACTTCACCCTCATCGGACCCGTGGACGCGCACCACCGACAGGCTCGATTCGGTTGGGCTCTCGGCCCGGCGGGGGCCGAGTCACTGATCGACGGGTTCGACGTACTCGAACGCGACGACCACGGCCGGGTGACGCTTGTCCTCGGGTTTCTCGACAAGGTACCTACGGCCTGAATCGGGACTACCACCGACAGCGTTCGCCACGAAGGCTGTCGGTGGTCCGTGGCATCATCGGTGCCGATGAACGCCGACGGATTTACCTGGTCCACACCGATTCCCGAGTCCGAGGGTGCTGAGTACGGCGCTCACACGCTGACCGTCAACGGCCTTCCCACCGTCTATCGAACCGCCAAGACGACGCCGACCAAGCTCGGTCAGTTCGTCACGCTGTGGCGCCGTTCCGAGGACGGGCCCATCCGCCCCTTCGACACCAGCGACGGCGCCATGCTGTTCGTGGTGAAGGTCTACGACGAAGAGCATGTGGGGCACTTCGTCTTTCCCGTCGAGACCCTCGTCGAACACGACATCGTGTCGACGAACTTCTCAGGTGGTAAGCGCGCTATCCGGGTCTATGCGCCCTGGGTTACGCCGACCAGTGTGCAAGCAGTCAGAACTCAGCGCTGGCAGATCCGGCATTTCGGCGAGTTCCCTGATGTACTCAGCTCAGCTGCTGTTCAGCTCACCTGCGGTTCAGCTCACCTGATACGTCGCGATGATGACGCCTGTTGTCGTAGGGACGCTGTCGGTGAGGGTGAACTGAGCGAGCGCAGCTCCGTCGGGGAACAATCTGCGCCCGGTTCCGAGAACCAGCGGATGAATGAGCAGAGTGTAGGTGTCGACGAGACGCCGTTCGGCCAATGACGTGATCAAGTCGCCGCTGCCCAGAATCACCAGATCCGGACCCTCGCTTTCCTTGAGCGCGGCTACGGCATCGGCAGCATCACCTTTCAACAAGGTCGAGTTCTTCCACGGGAGCGGCTCGCCCAAAGTTCTTGAAGCTACGTACTTCTGCGTGTTGTCAAGCACCTCGGTAAACGGATTGTCGGTCTGAAACGGCCAGTACGAGGCGAAGTTCTCGTAGGTTCTGCGCCCGAAGAGCAACTCGGATTTCTTCGCCATCCCCTCCCCCATCTTCTGCGCCATGACGGAATCGTTGAAGGGTGCCGCCCACCCACCGTGCTCGAATCCGCCACGACGGTCTTCGTCCGGCCCACCAGGTGCCTGCATGACACCGTCGAGAGTCACGCTGTTGGTCACGCTGAGTTTTCTCATAACTTCGATCCTGCGCCTGAAGGACCATCAGGGAAAGAGAAAACGGGCGGTCCTTCTCGAATGAGAAGAACCACCCGTCAGCTTCGAACGAGAATCAGGAACCGATCAGCCGTGCGGCCAGGTAGCTTTCCACCTGATCGAGGGCGACGCGTTCCTGCGCCATGGAGTCACGCTCACGCACCGTGACGGCCTGATCTTCGAGGGTGTCGAAGTCGACCGTGATGCAGAACGGCGTGCCGATCTCGTCCTGGCGACGGTAACGACGACCGATGGCGCCGGCGTCGTCGAACTCGACGTTCCAGTTCTGACGCAGCTGCGCTGCAAGATCTTTCGCCTTGGGGGTCAGGTCCGCGTTACGCGAGAGCGGCAGAACGGCAGCCTTCACCGGAGCGAGTCGACGATCCAGGCGGAGCACCGTGCGCTTGTCGACGCCGCCCTTGGAGTTGGGCGCCTCGTCCTCGGTGTAGGCGTCGACCAGGAAGGCCATCAGCGAACGCGTGAGACCGGCCGCCGGCTCGATGACGTACGGCGTGTAACGCTCGCCCGTCGTCTGGTCGTAGTAGTTCAGCTCGGTGCCCGAGTGCTTGGAGTGCGTCGAGAGGTCGAAGTCGGTACGGTTCGCGATGCCCTCGAGCTCGCCCCATTCGCTGCCCTGGAAGTGGAAGCGGTACTCGATGTCGGTCGTGCCCTTCGAGTAGTGCGAAAGCTTTTCCGGCGCATGCTCGTAGAGACGCAGGTTGTCCTTGTTGATGCCGAGGCCGGTGTACCAGTCCAGGCGGTAGTCGATCCAGTACTGATGCCACTGCTCGTCTTCGCCCGGCTTGACGAAGAATTCCATCTCCATCTGCTCGAACTCGCGGGTGCGGAAGATGAAGTTGCCGGGGGTGATCTCGTTGCGGAAGCTCTTGCCGATCTGGCCGATGCCGAACGGCGGCTTCTTACGCGAGGTGGTCAGTACGTTGGCGAAGTTCACGAAGATGCCCTGCGCGGTCTCGGGGCGAAGGTAGTGCATGCCCTCTTCGCTCTCGACGGGGCCGAGGTAGGTCTTGAGCATCATGTTGAAGTCGCGCGGCTCGGTCCACTGGCCGACGGTGCCGCAATCGGGGCAACCGATGAGGTCCATCGTGACGTCGTCCGGGTTGTCGAGCTTCTTCTTCTCCGCGTACGCCTCCTGCAGGTGATCCTGACGGTGACGCTTGTGACAGTTGAGGCACTCGACGAGCGGGTCGTTGAAGACACCGACGTGTCCGGATGCGACCCACACCTCGCGGGGCAGAATCACCGAGGAGTCGAGGCCGACGACGTCCTCGCGGCTGGTGACCATGTTGCGCCACCACTGGCGCTTGATGTTCTCCTTGAGCTCGACACCCAACGGGCCGTAGTCCCACGCGGACTTGGTACCGCCGTAGATCTCACCGCACGGGTAGACCAGGCCTCGCCGCTTGGCGAGATTGACAACGGCTTCGATCTTGGACTTGGGTGCCACTCGATTGCTCTCCATCTGGGTAATAGATGCATGATTTTCGTGCGCTTTTCGCACCATCAGCCTATCTGGCGGCTGCCACGCACTTCCGTCCAAGGTTGACATGCATACTTGTGCATATCAAAATGAAAGTGATTTGCAATAATGTGGTGAGATGGCTATGCCCGGACATCATGATCTACCCCTCGAAGGAGCCTCGCTGTGAGCATTGCGGATACCGGCGATCTCCACAAAAGCCATGATCATTCCGACCTCGGACACACGCGCGACCCGTTCGAAGCCGCACCTCCCGCGCCCGTGCCACCCAAGGAGACCTTGGCGGCCGCCGGCGAAATTCTGCGGGCACTGGCTGCACCCGTCCGGATCGCGATCGTGCTTCAACTGCACGAGTCGGAGCGTTGCGTTCACGAACTCGTCGGCGCTCTCGGTGTCACTCAGCCACTCATCAGCCAGCATCTGCGCGTTCTCAAAGCAGCGGGCGTCGTCCGCGGCGAACGCAACGGACGAGAAGTTCTCTATCGACTAGTCGACGATCACCTCGCACACATCGTCGTCGACGCTGTCGCCCACGCCGAAGAAGGATGAGATTCCACCGCATGAACACTCCGGGCAGTACGACCTCGAAACGTGGACCGGCCACCGTCGGCGTTCGTTCCACAAAGCAGCGCAGCGCCATCTCCGCCTTGCTCGACGACATCGACGAATTCAAGTCGGCACAGGAACTGCACGACGAACTGCGCAAGCGCGGTGAGGGCATCGGCTTGACCACCGTCTACCGCACGCTGCAGGCACTGTCCGACGCCGGAACCATCGACGTTCTGCGCACCGACACGGGCGAGTCCGTTTACCGTCGGTGCTCCTCCGGCCACCATCATCACCTGGTATGCCGCAACTGCGGATTCACCGTCGAGGTCGAGGGCCCGACGGTCGAGCAGTGGTCACAGACCATCGCCGAGGACAACGGTTTCACCGAAGTGAGTCACACTGTCGAGATCTTCGGCACCTGCCGCGACTGCGCGGCCAGCTGAGAGCGTCAGGGAATCAAACCCTGACGGGCGGTATCGGCACCGGTGAGCGCGAGTAGCAACATCGTGGTCAGTGCCTCGTCGTCCAGTCCGGCGGCAGGGAACGTGTATCGCAGGATGACGTCCGCCAGACTGCCGTGGCCGAACACCGCGATGGAGCCGAATTGGATGGTGCGATTCCGCTCGGCCACCTTGCGATGCAGTGCCGCGCTGACCGGTCGGTCCCATGCGAGAACACACGTCATGGACAGCACGTCCAGACCCTCGGACAGATTCATCGCCTGGATCGAACACAGCGCGCCGGAGTACTGGAAACCCAGTGATCCGTCGGCAGCCACATCGACCGTCACGAAATGCGCCAGCGAGGCAGCCGCACGTTCTTGTAGGTGGGCTGCTTCGTCGGTGGTGTCGGTCATGTTCTCCCCTGTCATTTGACGCCACCGAATCTACGGTCGCGTGAGGCGAATTCGACGCACGCGGCCCACAGGTCGCGGCGATCGAAATCGGGAAACAGCTTCTCCTGGTACACCATTTCGGCGTAGGCGGATTGCCAGATCAAGAAATTGGACGTCCGCTGTTCTCCCGACGGACGCAGGAACAGATCGACGTCGGGCATGTCGGGTTCGTCGAGGTACTTGGCCACCGTCGCCTCGGTGATCTTGTCCGGATTGATCTCACCGGCGGCGACACGCTTCGCGATTTCCTTTACCGCATCGGCAATTTCGGCCCGGCCGCCGTAATTCACACACATGGTCAAGTTCATGACGGTGTTGTTCTTGGTCAGTTCTTCGGCGATCTCGAGTTCCTTGATCACACTCGCCCACAGGCGCGGTTTACGACCGGCCCACCGAACACGCACACCCATTTCGTTCATCTCATCGCGTCGGCGACGGATGACGTCACGGTTGAAGCCCATCAGGAATCGAACCTCGTCGGGACTGCGCTTCCAGTTCTCGGTGGAGAAGGCGTAGGCGGAGAGCCACTCGACGCCCATCTCGATGCAACCGCACACCGTGTCCATCAGGACAGCTTCGCCGCGTTCGTGCCCGGCGGTTCGCGGCAAACCTCGCTCCTGAGCCCACCGACCGTTGCCGTCCATCACCAACGCGACGTGGCGCGGGATGAGTTCGGTTTGCAGGATCGGCGGGGTCGCCCCGGACGGGTGTGGGTCCGGTGGCCGGATCACCCGATCAGCAGCAGAATCAAGCGGAGTTCGCGGTTCGCGTCGTCGAATCACGGGTTCCATCCTGCCTCACGGGCAAGTCGACCTCGACGGCTGCATGCGGCCTCGAACGCTCGATCAGCGGCAACGTCCGCAATTGGCGCTCGAGATGCCACTGCAAGTGTGCCGCGACCAGTCCGCTGGCTTGCGTCCGCAGAGTCGCGGGCGCCGAGTCGGTACCCTCCCACTCCCCCCGGAGCAGCGATTCCATCAAGTCGAGCACTCCGGGCGACGGCGTCGCAGCACCCGCCGGGCGGCAATAGGTACACACGGCTCCACCTGCGGCGACGTGAAATGCCCGGTGCGGTCCAGGAGCACTGCAGCGCGCACACTCTTCGAGGGCAGGTGCCCAACCCGCATAGCCCATGGCCCGCAACAAGAAAGCGTCGAGCACGAACTCGACCGGCCGTGCCTGCTCGGCGATCGCGCGCAGTGCGCCCACCGTCAATCGTTGAAGTTGTGGGGCGGGCGCACGTTCCTCACCGGCCAACCGCTCGGCAGTTTCGAGTACCGCGCACGCCGTCGTGTACCGGCTGTAGTCGTCGACGATGTCCGTAGCGAAGGCATCCACGGTCTGCACCTGAGTGATGATGTCGAGATTCTTGCCCGGGAGAAGCTGCACGTCGATGTGAGCAAACGGTTCGAGTCTGGCGCCGAATTTGGAGGTTGTTCGGCGGACACCTTTGGCCACGGCACGCACCAACCCGAACTGACGGGTGAGCAACGTGACGATGTGGTCGGCTTCGCCAAGTTTGTGCAGGCGCAGCACCACCGCCGTGTCTCGATACAACCTCACTCGACCAGTGTCCCACGTTGTGCCGACGAGAATGCGCGATGCCGCGCCCGATCCCGAGCCGGGTGGTGTCCGGATAGACTGACCCGATGCCGAGCGACGCAATTGCGCAACCTGCCACTGCGGAGTTGACCGGTCGCGAAGCTCGGTGGGAGCGGCACAACTCCGAGCGTCAGAAACGGATACTCACCTCGGCTGTCGAACTGATCGAAGAGCGGGCAGCAGGTGCCGAGGTGTCCGTTCAACAGATCGCCGACCGGGCCGGTCTCGCCAAGTCAGTGGTGTACCGGCAATTCAGCGGCCGGGACGACCTCGATCGACGAGTCCGAGCGTTTGTGCTCGGCCAATTTGCAGCTGCCCTGGATGCGTCGATGAGCATTTCGGTCGGCACTCTCGACGAGATCCTGACCCGTACCATCAGCGCCGCCGCCGAGTGGATCACCGAGCATCCTCGTATTCACGAGTTCATGGGTACCGGCCCCACCGACTACGACGACGAGAGCATCGACGCGATAAGCAGTCTGAAGGCGACAATCGCCGACTCGGCCCGCGCAATCATCACCGAAGTCGGCCGATCCGTGGGGATCGATTCGTCGCCCTTCGATTCACTACCGTTCGCAGTGGTGACGATGGTCGAGGGCACGCTCACTCACTGGGTCCGAAGCACTGATCCGAAACCGAGTCGCGCAGAGATCGTCGCCGACCTCGCGAAATACACCTGGTACATGTTCGACGGCGTTGCCCGCTCGAGCGGGCTCACGCTCGATCCCCACGTCGAATTGTCCACGCTCATCGCTGAACTGGTGTCGTCCGACGGCCAGTCCTCGCTGCCTGACTAGATCCGGGCCGCCTGACTAGATCCGGGTTTTGTCGGAGCGCTTCGGCTCGCCGCGATAGCGTGCGTAGTCGCCGTCGATGCGCAGCTTTCGCCACACCCGCTTCGACACCGGGTTCATCAGACCGAGTTCGTCTGCCAGGGACCGCATTTCACCGAAGTAGTTACCCAGAATTCGGCGCGAATGCGGGCTGCCCCAGAAAGCACTGGTCATCACGTCTTCGGGAATGCCGAATTCTTCGGCGAATTCCTTGGGCGGTGACATGATTTCGCCTGCGAGCCAACGCATCGCGCCGGGGAAGGCAACCGACGTCATTGCCCGACTGGTACGACTGAGCCTGGGGACGTGATTGCGCAGGAACTCGTGCGCAAACGAAATATGTCTCGCTTCTTCGGCGATGTGAATCTCCATGGTGCGGAGCATCGCCGGCGGGGTGTCCTTACCTTCGCGGATCAAGTCCTTCTGGAAGTGGTCGATCGGTTCTTCTCCGGCAAGAATGCCGATGAAGAAGATGACCGGGAACTTGGCACCCAGCACTCCGATGATGGGCGAGAGGCGCCGGAACATCGGACGCATACCCGGCACATCGATATCCATACGATTGACGAGTTCCTGGAACATCTGGATGTGATTGCACTCTTCGGTCATCTCGTGCAGGCAGTACCGGAACTCGGGCGACTGGTTGGGAAGCGCCATGATGTACTGCAGCATTCCCCGGATCAAGATGCTCTCGAACGCCGAACCCACCTTGGTCACGTTGGCCTGACGCCACATTCCCATCGCGATTCGACGTTCCAGGGACTGCTCCTGGTACCACTGCGTCGCTCCGAGGGGATCCGAGACGGACGAGAGCACCCACCTCGGATCGTGTGGATCGATCGCGAACTCTGGTGAATCCCAGTCGATGTCGAGGTAGGGATCAAAACTGCGGGCAACTGAACCCTCGGACAAAGTCTGCAGTACCTCGTGGTACGGCATTTCCACTTCGATCGACGCTGACCGAGCCATCGGTGTCTCCTCACGGCCAGTCCGCCGATTGCAGTCGACGGACTTGAATGAAGTCAAACATAATGGGACACCGCGTCCCACGCAACCCCTTAGGTGGCCTGATTTCAGGCCCGACGGAGCGGAATGATCTCGCGAACCTTCTCATCTCGGAGATACAGTCCGGCCCACATGACGATTCCGGCGTAGACGGCAAACAATGTGGTACTCACCAGAGGCTGTTCAGCTCGAAGGTTGGTCAACACAGCACCACCCAGGTAACCGGTGAGCAGAATCGCGCCAAGCGCGGCGGTTCGCGGAATCACGTACAGCGCAAGGCAGATCAACTGCACAACCCCGGCTGTCAGGGCGAGAGAGTCCGGCAACCCCAGTTCGGCCGAGGCATCCTTGACCGTCTGCAGATTGAAGATGTGGATGATGCCGTCGAACAGCATGAAAAGAACGAACAGACCACTCAGGACGTATCCGAGCTTGCGCGCGGTCCCCGAAGGTGCCGTTCGTGTTGCATTACCCGAAAGGGTGTCGTGGTGGGCAGGCTGGGTGGTCATCGGAATCTCCCTGGACGAAGGCGAGCGGCCGGTTGCCACTTCGCTTGCAATAACGACTCCCCAGCGATCGAAAACTCATCGCGCCGACAACTACTACGCACCCGCGTTCAGGAAGATCCACCTCTCATGGTCTGATGGACGGTGACACGGGGTGCCGAAAAAGTCGGCTGAGATCAGACCCGATGAACCTGACCAGTTAGCACTGGCGGAGGGATGTCGACATGACCGAACAGCAATTTCAGCGCGCTCTCGAACTGAACGAGCAGATCGTCCTGATCACCGGTGGCGCCCGCGGGCTCGGAGCCGCACTGAGCCGAGCATTCTCCCGCTCAGGCGCCCGGGTGATCGTGAACTACAGCAAGAGCCGTGATGCCGCCGAGGCCCTGGTCGCCGAACTGGGCGAGGATCGCACCTTCGCAGTCCAGGCAGACGTGACGGACCGCAGCTACGTCGATCAATTGTTCGCCGCTGCACTCGAGCGATTCGACGCACCGATCTCGACCGTGGTCGACAATGCACTCGTCGACTTCTCGTTCAACGGTGACGCCCGGCCGAATGCGGACACGATCACCTGGGCCGACTTCGACTCCCAACTACGCGGAGCTGTCGCCGGGACACTCAACACCACCCAGGCAGCACTCCCCGGCATGCGAGAACTCGGGTTCGGCCGAATCATCACTGTCGGAACCAATCTGGTCCAGAATCCGGTAGTTCCGTACCACGACTACACCGCAGCCAAAGCCGCACTGTTGGCACTGACGCGGACATTGTCCGCCGACCTCGGTCCGGACGGGATCACCGTCAACATGGTCTCCGGTGGCTTGCTCCGCACCACGGACGCGAGTGCCGCGACGCCGGAAGCGGTGTTCGACATGATCGCTGCAAGCACTCCCCTGCGCCGGGTCACGACTCCGGACGAATTCGCCGACGCCGCACTGTTCTTCGCCTCGCCCTGGTCGCGGGCCGTGACCGGCCAGAACCTGGTTGTCGACGGCGGACTCGTCAAGAACTGATGGGTGCACAGCTACGGATAGGTGCGTTTCTTCTCGGGTGCGGACATCACAGTGCAGCGTGGCGTCATCGTGATTCACCGGTCGAAAGGCTCAGCGACATCGCGTATTACGAGTCGCTCGCCCAGATCGCCGAACGCGGCAAGTTGGACGCCGTCTTCTTCGCGGACGGTCACAGTGTTCGCGAACCCGAATCGGGCGCATCGTGGTTTCTCGAGCCGATCACCGCATTGACTGCCATGGCCCGCGCGACGGCGAATGTCGGCCTGGTCACCACCATCTCCACGACCTTTTACACGCCGTTTCACGCGGCACGACTGTTGGCATCGCTCGACCACATCAGCGGCGGACGGGCGGGTTGGAACGTCGTGACCTCGATGTTCGACCAGGAGGCGCGCAACCACGGACTCGAGGCGATGCCCGACCATGTATCCCGATATGAACGAGCCGACGAATTTGTCGAAGTGGCCCTTGCATTGTGGGATTCATGGTCGGAAGACGCTCTGATCCTCGACCGGGCGGGACGTTTTGCCGACGCGAGCAAGATTTCTCGAATCAATCACGACGGCAAGCATTTTCGGGTGGACGGCCCGTTGACGGTTCCGCGATCCCCGCAGGGTAGGCCGGTCTTGTTTCAGGCAGGGGCGTCCGAGCAGGGTCGCGATCTGGCTGCGCAGCGCGCCGAGGCGATCTATTCGGTTGCCTACGACCTACCCAGCGCACAGAGCTACTACGAAGACGTGAAATCGAGAATCGAACGCGCCGGCAGGGATTCCGCCACCGTGGCCGTGATGCCTGGACTAGTCACTTACGTCGGCAGCACGGTCGCCGAAGCCAGGGCGAAGAAGGCCGAATTGGACCGCCTTCTGCCCACTGAACAGTCGATACGCCAACTGTCATTGTTCACCGGACAGACTTGCGAAGACTGGGATCTCAACGGGCCCGTGCCCCCGTTGCCTCCACTCGAGGCATTCACCGGGCCGCAGGGACGCTACGCAACTATTCTGCGGATCGTCGAGAAGGACGCACCGACTGTGAGGGAACTCCTCGGAACGCTGGCTGCAGGTGGTGGTCACGCAACGATGATCGGCACACCGGAGTCGATTGCCGACGAGATGGAAACCTGGTTGCACGGTCGCGGTGCCGACGGCTTCAATCTGATGCCGCCGACCTATCCCCAGGGACTGGAAGATTTTGTCGACTACGTGATTCCGGTGCTGCAAGCTCGCGGGTTGTTCCGACGCGAATACGAGGGAGCGACTCTGAGAGAAAACCTCACCTAGTCCGGAAGTAGCGGCACCGACAGATCTGGATCGCGCCCCAGTAGCACTCCCCTCGTGAGAGCCGCCGAGCCGAATTTCTTTCGGACGCTGTCCATCGCCGAGTCGAGGGCGGCAGTGTCCGGACCAGCGAATCCTGGACCGCCGAAGGGCAATTCGAGCTGCTGGGCACCGTCACGATCGAGGTTGGAGACTGCTACCCCGATCAACGTGATGCCCTTGTCCGAGATTGTCGGTATCGCTTCGTCCAGCAGCACCATCGAGGCGTTCAGCAGCTCCGCTGTGTCAGCCGTGGATCGGCGCAGCGTGTGAGATCGAGTAGCCCGCGTGAAATCGGCGAAGCGGAGCCGGAGCGTGACCGTGCGCCCCGTCCGCTGCGCCGAGCGCATGCGTCGACTGACACGGTCGACCAGGGACATCAACGACGCATCGAGTTCTGCGCGGGGATGGGATCCGCGACCCAGCGCATGCTGCGCACCCATCGAACTACGGCCGCGATAGGCCCGGACCGGGCGCGGATCTCGGTTGTGCGAGAGCGCGTAGAGATGCCGGCCGGCGCCGCCCCCGAGAATCGACACTATCGAGGATTCGTCGTGCCGAGCGATGTCGCCCACCGTCACGATGTCGAAGTTTCGCAGCTTCCGGGCGGTGATCTTGCCGACGCCCCACAGCTTCTCGACAGGCAACGGATGCAGGAATTCGGTTTCGCCCTCTGGTGGCACCCGCAGCAATCCGTCGGGTTTCGCGAACGCGCTCGCGACCTTGGCCAGGAACTTGGTGCGCGCGATGCCGACCGTGATCGGTAGTCCGACCTGCTCGGCGACGTCACGCCTGAGGTTCGCACCGATCTGCAAAGGCGTGCCGACGATCCGGGCCAATCCCCCGACCTCGAGGAACGCTTCGTCGATCGAAATTCCCTCGACCAGCGGCGACGTGTCATGGAAGACCTCGAACACGTCTTTGCTCGCTTGCGAGTATGCGGACATTCGCGGAGGAACGACTATCGCCTGGGGACACAGGGAACGGGCCTGACCACCACTCATCGCAGTTCGAACCCCGAAGGCCTTGGCCTCGTAACTTGCCGCCAAGACCACTCCACCACCGACGATGACCGGCCTGCCCGCCAGAGCCGGGTCGTCGCGTTGCTCGACTGATGCGTAGAACGAATCAAGGTCCGCGTGCAGGATCGTTGCGTCACCCGTAGGTCGAAGACCCCCAAAATGAGTACCGCCGGGGTGATTACCTGGGGTTTCTCGATCCAGCGGTTCATGCGACACGAACATATGTTCCCATACGCCACCGACACTGCGGAAAGCCCGCGAATAGATTCCGTGGAATTAGTCACGGATCGTGCGTACTACGGTGAAAGAATGATTCCACGGAATGCATATCGCTTAAGAGTCTGCTCATGACGGGGTCGGACCTGAGCCGTCACTTCGACAACCTCGTCCGCTTCGAAACCGAATTGTGGACGGCCGTCGACCAGAGACTCCGAATCGAGCACGACCTGCCGCTGAGTCGATTCGAGCCGATGCAGATCATCGACAGACTCAGATCCTGTCGGGTCTTCGACATTGCCGAGGCCCTCGCGATCACCGTCGGCGGCATGAGCAAGTTGGTGGATCGGATCGAGTCCTCGGGGCACTGCCGTCGACAATCCAATCCCGCCGACAAACGATCCTCACTCATCGAGTTGACCCCCGAGGGCAGTGCACTGTTGGGGCTGGCGAATGCCACGTTCGACGACGAACTGGAACGCCGTCTCGGTTCCGCCCTGACACACGAGGCTCTCTCTCAGTTCGGTGCCACCCTGGCCACGCTGCGCGAAGCCAACCGTCGACTGACACCCGTCTCGAAGGAGAAATCATGACCGCCACTATGCGCGCAATCGTGCTCGACGCCCCCGGTCCGCCAGAAGCATTGACGATCGAGGAGATTCCGATACCGGTGCCGGTCACAGGGTGGGTACTCATCAGCGTGAAGGCCTTCGGTCTCAATCGATCCGAACTGCACACCAGGCTCGGCCTCGCCGACGGCGTGAACTTCCCGCGGGTACCTGGCATCGAGGCCGTCGGTGAAGTGGTGAACTGCCCCGGCGGGGAGTTGGCCGAAGGACAGCAGGTCGCCGCCATGATGGGTGGGATGGGGAGAACGTTCGACGGCGGATACGCCGAGTGCACGTGCGTTCCCGTCAGTCAGGTCGTTCCCTTCTCCAGCGAACTGGACTGGTCGACGCTGGGAGCAGTCCCCGAGATGCTGCAGACTTCGTACGGTTCGCTGACCGTGGGACTGGACGCGAAATCCGATAAATCCCTACTGATCCGAGGCGGAACCTCCTCGGTCGGCATGGCAACCACAGTCCTGGCGAAGCAGTGGGGGCTCACGGTCCTTGCAACCACCCGAGATGAGAGCAAGGCGTCGTCGTTGACCGCGATCGGCGTCGACCACGTTGTTGTCGACGACGGTGCCGTGGCCGGCCAGGTGCGAGACATTTTCCCGGACGGCGTTGATCTGGCTCTCGAATTGGTCGGAACACCAACACTTCCCGACACTTTGCGCGCCACTCGCGTTCACGGCACCGTATGTTTCACGGGCATGCTGTCCAACGAGTGGACAGTCAAGGACTTCTATCCGATCGACTACATTCCACGCGGAGTGCGATTGACCTCGCACGGCGGGGACGCGTCCGACCTGCCTGCCGACGTACTGCAAGACTTCCTCTCCGCTGTGGCGTCAGGCGAGGCGGTGGTACCGATCGACGAGGTGTTCGCGTTCGAGGACATCGCGCGAGCACATGCCAAGATGGAAGCCGGTACGGCTCGTGGCAAATTGGTAGTGGTGCTCTGACCTGGCTTCTCACACCTGGCTTCTCACACGACGAATCGATAGCCCATTCCCGCCTCGGTGATCAGATGCTTCGGGTTGGCCGGGTCGTCCTCGAGTTTGCGACGAAGCTGAGCAAGGTAGACACGCAAATAGTGGGTCTCGGTGTCGTACGCCGGTCCCCACACTTCCCGAAGCAATTCCTTCTGCCCGACCAGCTTTCCGCGGTTGCGCACGAGCATCTCGAGCATGCCCCACTCGGTCGGAGTCAGGTGCACCTGTTCGCCGCGCCGACTCACGGTTTTGGCAGCCAAGTCGACTGTGAACGACGCGGTCTCGACCGACGGTTCCGAGGTATCGGCCGCGGAGGTTCCCCGCCTCGCCGCAGCGCGAACGCGGGCCAGAAACTCGTCCATCCCGAAGGGCTTGGTGACATAGTCATCCGCACCGGCATCAAGAGCCTCGACCTTGTCCGCGGAATCCGTGCGCGCGGACAGAACGATGACCGGCGCCGTGCACCAGCCACGCAGGCCGGCAAGCACTTCGGTGCCGTCCATGTCCGGCAGTCCGAGATCGAGAACCACGACGTCCGGCGGACGCTCGGCAGCAGCCCGCAGTGCGCCGGCCCCGGTCGACGCCGTCACTACCTCGTACCCGCGCACCGAAAGATTAATACGCAGAGCCCGCAAAATCTGCGGTTCATCGTCCACTACCAGGATTCGACTCATGATCCATTTCCATTCGTACCGGCCGCAGCAAACTCCACGATCATCGTCAATCCCCCACCGGGTGTGTCTGTGGCGCTGACCGTTCCGCCCATCGCATCGACAAATCCGCGCACCACGGAAAGCCCGAGCCCCACTCCGCCGGTGTTGTCACGATCTCCCATCCGTTGGAACGGTTGGAACATCGTTTCGGCCTCACCACGCGGAACACCCGGGCCGGTGTCGGCAACACTGATCACCACACGATCACCGAGTTGCGCTGCCCCGACTCGCACCGGGGTTTCTCCCCCGTACCGCAGAGCGTTGTCGACAATGTTCGCGATCACACGCTCGAGCAGTCCCTGATCTGCTTGCACTGCAACGGTACCCACGTCGACGATCACGCTGCGAGCCCGAGAATCGGAGCGTCCACCGATGCCCAGACCCAGCAATGCGCGGTGAACCACCTCGTCCAGGTACACCGGCCGCAGCGTAGGCTTCACCACGCCGGCGGCAAGTCGGGACGAGTCGAGCAAGTTCCCCACCAGTGCGGTCAACTGATCCGCCGACTCCTCGATGGTCGCGAGTAGTTCGGCGGTGTCCTCGGGCGAGAACTCGATGTCGTCGCTGCGCAGACTCGACACCGCCGCCTTCACTCCGGCGAGAGGCGTTCGCAGGTCATGGCTTACCGCTGACAGCAGGGCTCGACGCAGTTGATCAGCCTCGGTGAGCGCGGCAGCCTTGCTCGCCTCGACTGTCAGTTTCTCCTGGCGGATCATCCCGACTGCTTGGTGAGCCACCACCGTCAGCACACGTCGATCCCGCGCACTCAGATCCGGCCCAGCCAGCAACAGCGCATATTCCCCGTCGTTGACCTCACAGACCGTATCGGCTTCGTCGTCCGTGGTCGGCGGCTGCGTACCAACGGCAGCGATGACTCCGTCGTCGTGATGAACGACGGAAACCCCTTGCTGGCGATAAATTTCGAGTGCCTTCGCCAGAAGTGTCGACAGGTCCGCTCCGCGGAGAACTGATCCCGCGAACAGTGTGAGCAGTTCGGCTTCCTCGGATGCGCGCTTCGCCTCTCGTGCGCGCTTTGCCGCTGCGTCGACCAGAACTGCAACTGCCACAGCCACAATCAGCAGCACGACGGTGGTGATGAAGTTGTCCGGCTCGGCGATGGTGAAGCTGTACCGCGGATCGGTGAAGAAGTAATTGAGCAGCAGACCCGAAATCAGTGCCGACAATATCGCCGGACCGACACCGCCGAGGAGCGCAACCAGCACGACTACGACGAAGAACAATGCGTTCTCGCCGTTGACCCCGGAAATTCGGTCGACGAGCCCCATGATCGCGGCCGCGAGCGAAGGCACGACGATCGCCGCAATCCACGACAGGACACGGCGCTCCGAGCGCCCCAGCACCGAAATTCGGCGTCGCGTCGTCGCTTCCTCATGCGTGACCATGTGGACGTCGATACCGCCGGACTGCTGAACCACGGCGGCGCCGATCCCCTCGTCGAGGATGCGGGCCAGCCGAGATCGCCGCGACGTTCCCAGTACCAACTGTGTGGCATTCTCCTCGCGGGCGAACTCGAGGAGCGTCGACGGTACGTCGTCACCGACAACGGTGTGTAGCGTCGCGCCGACCCCGACGGCCAATGCGCGCACCTTGCCCATCTCCGGGGCCGAGACTCCGGTGAGTCCGTCACCGCGCACGACGTGGACCACCATCAGCTCGGCGCTCGATTTCGACGCGATACGAGATGCGCGTCGTACCAGGGTTTCCGACTCCGGTCCCCCGGTAACGGCAACGACGACGCGCTCGCGCGCCTCCCAGGTGTCGGTGATCTTGTTCTCCGCCCGGTATTTCGCCAGTGCGGCGTCCACCTGGTCGGCCACCCACAGCAGCGCCAGTTCTCTTAGCGCCGTAAGATTTCCGCGCCTGAAGTAGTTACCCAAGGCCGCATCGACACGTTCCGGTGAATAGACGTTTCCGTGAGAAAGTCTGCGGCGCAGCGCTTCCGGTGTAATGTCCACCAACTCGACCTGCGCCGCACTCCGTACTATCGCGTCCGGAACCGTCTCCTGCTGCACAACGCCGGTGATGTGTGCGACAACGTCGTTGAGGCTTTCGAGGTGCTGGACGTTGACCGTGGACAGGACGTCGATCCCGGCCTCGAGCAGTTCCTGTACGTCCTGCCAACGCTTGTGATTCTTGCTTCCCGGGGTGTTGGTGTGCGCCAACTCGTCCACCAGGACCAGGGCTGGACGCCGAGCCAACACGGCCTCGACGTCCAGTTCCGGCATTCGAGTTCCGCGATAGTCCACCAGCTTGGGCGGCACGATCTCGAGGTCACCGATCTGCGCCGCAGTGCGGGCGCGGCCGTGTGTCTCCACGACGGCCGCGACCACATCACAGCCCCGATCTCGACGCCGATGAGCTTCACCGAGCATCGCGAAGGTCTTTCCGACGCCGGGGGCAGCGCCGAGGTAGATACGCAACTCACCACGTTTGCGGGCCCTACCGAAAGATTGACCGACCTTCTCCGAGGAACTCACGTGACAATCATCCACCAGTCGTCGGCGTAGCACACGTAGGTGCCGTCAATCCGAGTGCCAGGTTCAATTCGAGGACGTTGACTCGCTCGGCCCCGAGAAATCCGAGTTGCCGGCCGTCGGTGTGCTCGGCCACCAGATCCCGCACCTTGGTTTCCGAGATGCCGTTGTTCGCCGCCACCCTCGCGACCTGCAATTCGGCGTACGCGGGACTGATGTGGGGATCGATACCCGAGCCCGAACCGGTGACCGCGTCGACGGGAACCGATGACGGGTCGACGCCCTCACGCACCGCGATGGCTGCCCGACGCTCGATGATGAATCCGGCCAGAATCTCGCTGCTCGGACCCTGATTGGACGGCAATGCCGCAGCAGGATCACCGGTGGCAAAGGGATCCTCGTCGGATACCGATCCGACAACACGGTTGTGGAAGAACGGGTCCTGCTGCCCTTCGGCAACCTGTGGATCAACACCCACCCAGGCACTGCCGACCACGCAACCGGCCGCATCGGTGACCGGTGAGCCTTCGGCAGATCCGGAGCTGATCCGACTGACACCCCAGACCGCGGCGGGGTAGATCACACCGAGAACGACGGTGAGTGCGAGCAATACGAGCAGGCCCGCCCACACCTGTTTGGCAAAACCGATAGTGAAACGCATGTCAGGTCACCCAATTCCAGGAATCAAACGTACGACGAGATCGATCAGCCAGATACCGACGAACGGTGTGATCACGCCACCGAGCCCGTAGACGAGCAGGTTGCGTCCGAGCAACTGCGACGCCGTCGACGGTCGATATCGAACACCCTTGAGTGCCAAAGGAATCAACCCGATGATCACCAGGGCGTTGAAGATCACGGCCGAGACGATCGCCGATTCGGGGGTGGCGAGCCGCATAATGTTCAACGCGTCCAGTTGCGGGTAGATGCCGCTGAACAATGCAGGCAGGATTGCGAAATACTTCGCGAGGTCGTTCGCCAACGAAAAAGTGGTCAACGCGCCACGGGTGATCAGCAGTTGCTTGCCGATCTCGACTACCTCGATCAGCTTGGTGGGGTCGGAATCGAGATCGACCATGTTCCCGGCCTCTTTGGCCGCCGAGGTTCCGGTGTTCATCGCGACGCCGACGTCCGCCTGGGCAAGGGCGGGAGCGTCATTGGTCCCGTCACCGGTCATCGCGACGAGGCGCCCACCTTCCTGTTCCTTCCGGATCAGGGCCAGTTTGTCCTCTGGGGTGGCCTCTGCCATGAAGTCGTCGACGCCGGCCTGATCGGCAATCGCCTTTGCAGTCAACGGATTGTCGCCCGTGATCATGATCGTGCGAATACCCATCGCCCGGAGTTCGGCGAACCTCTCGGCCATACCCGGCTTGACGACGTCGGACAGCGCGATGACGCCGAGAATCGAAGTGCTCTCGCTTTGCGTGACCGCAACCACCAATGGCGTACCGCCGGCTTGGGCGATGTCGTTCACGGTGTCGGTCACCGCGGTCTCTGCGTGTCCACCGCCGCTGACGACCCAGTTCATCACAGCATCTGCTGCGCCCTTTCGGATTTGGCGTCCGGAGTGGTCGAGTCCGCTCATCCGTGTTTGTGCCGTGAACGGAACAAACTCTGCGCGTTCCTCGTCCAGCGTCGGTTCGGCAGCGAGACCGAACTCTGCTGCGCACAACTCGACGATGCTCCGTCCCTCGGGAGTTCCGTCGGCCAGGCTCGACAAGCGGGACGCCGCAGCAAGATCGTCGGCGGATACGCCCGGCGCCGGGTGGAGCGCGGTGGCCCGGCGGTTACCGAAGGTAATGGTTCCGGTCTTGTCCATCAGCAGGGTGTCGATGTCGCCCGCAGCTTCCACGGCACGCCCTGACATCGCGAGAACGTTGCGCTGGACGAGGCGGTCCATCCCCGCGATACCGATCGCCGAGAGCAATGCGCCGATGGTCGTCGGGATCAGACAGACGAGAAGTGCGATCAGCTTGATCGGATCCTGCTCATGCCCTGCGTACAAGCCCATCGGGCCGATGGCAACGACGGCGAGGAGGAAGATGACAGTTAACGACGCAAGCAGGATGTTGAGCGCAATCTCGTTGGGTGTCTTCTGACGCGAGGCACCCTCGACGAGCGCGATCATCCGGTCCACGAACGAACTGCCCGGTGCCGCGGTGATTTCCACGACGATGCGGTCGGAGAGGACCGTCGTACCACCGGTGACAGCGCAGCGGTCGCCACCGGATTCACGGACTACCGGCGCGGATTCACCAGTGATCGCCGATTCGTCCACGGAGGCAATACCTTCGACCACGTCGCCGTCGCCGGGGATGACTTCACCGGCAACCACTATCACCCGATCGCCGACCACCAGTTCGGTGCCCGAAACCGATTCGATCGCACCGCTCATCGTGATCCGATGTGCTGTGGTGTCCTGCTTTACCTTTCGCAGGCTTGCCGCCTGCGCCTTACCGCGCCCTTCGGCCACGGATTCGGCAAGGTTCGCGAAGATCACCGTGAACCAGAGCCACAGCGTGATCACCCAGGAGAACACCGAGGGATCGGCAATCGCCATGACAGTGGTGATGACGGAACCGACGAACACTACGAACATGACCGGGTTGCGGGCGAGGTGGCGTGGGTCGAGTTTGCGCACGGCCCCAGGCAACGCGGTGATCATCTGGCGCGGGTTGAAAACGCCTGCGTGTACTTGACGGGACTTCCCTGGATCAACCTTGTCGGCAGCGTCTTGCGCTACCGCGGGTTTCTCACTGATACGCACGGTCATTGAAGAGCCTCCGCTAGCGGGCCCAGCGCGAGGGCCGGGAAGAATGTAAGTGCAGCAACAAGAACGACGGTGCCGGTCAACAAACCGGTGAACATCGGTCCGGATGTCGGCAGGGTGCCGGCCGTCGGCGCCACCTTCTTCTGCGAGGCCAGAGCACCGGCCAAAGCGAGAACGAAGATGATCGGCAGGAATCGGCCAAGGAGCATGCAGATTCCGAGAGACGACTGGAACCAGTCGCTGGTAACCGTCAGACCGCCGAACGCGCTGCCGTTGTTGTTCGAGGCGGAGGCGAAGGCGTAAAGCACCTCGCTGAACCCGTGGATGGATCCCGGTGTGCCCGGATCTCCCCCATTGCCTTGATAACCGGTGGTCGAACCGAGGATGACGGTGATGGCGGTACCGATCAAGACCAGCGCGGGCATGACCAGGATCGACAGCGCCGCAAGGGTGATCTCGCGTCGACCCAACTTCTTGCCGAGGTATTCGGGTGTACGACCGACCAACAATCCGCCGACGAACACTGCGATCAGTGCCAGCACAAGAATCCCGTAGAGGCCGGTTCCTACTCCGCCCGGTGCGATTTCGCCGAGCAACATGTTGAGCAGGACCGCTCCGCCACCGAGGGGCGACATGCTGTCGTGGGCCGAGTTCACCGCACCTGTCGACGTTCCCGTTGTCGACACCGCGAACAATGCTGATCCGGGGATTCCGAAACGAACTTCCTTGCCTTCCATCATCGAGCCGGCAGCAGTGGCAGCGACACCGCGGGCACCGGATTCGGCCGCTAGTGTGACCGCGAGCAGTCCGCTCCACAGGATTCCCATCACTGCCAGCAGGGTGAGGCCTTGCCTACGGTCACCGACCAGGGTTCCGAAAGTCCGAGTGAGGCAAACCGGGATCAGCAGGATCGCCAGGATCTCGACGATATTGCTCACCGGGGTGGGGTTCTCGAACGGGTGCGCCGAGTTGGCAGCCAAGATCCCGCCACCGTTGGTGCCGAGTTCCTTGATCGCTTCCTGGGACGCGACGGGAGCAAGTGCGTTGGTCACCGCGTTGCCGTCGAGGCCGGTGGAGGCGAAACCGCTGTGGAACGACTGGATCACTCCCTGGCTCAACAGGATCAAGGCGATCACGAAGGCGAACGGGAGGAGGATGCGCAGAGAGCCACGCGTCAGATCGACCCAGAAGTTGCCGATCTCACCGCCCCTGGCCACCCGAATGAAGCCACGCACCAACGCGATGGCCACTGCCATGCCCACTGCAGCCGAGACGAAGTTCTGCACCGCCAGACCGACGGGCTGAACGAAGTTGCTCATCGTCGTTTCCGGCGTATACGACTGCCAGTTCGTGTTCGCCACAAAGGAAATCGTGGTGTTGAAGGCAACGGCGGGACTGACGCCGGACAGTCCGTCGTTCAGCGGTAGGACACCCTGAATCCGTTGCAGGAAGTACAGGAACAATGCGCTCGCCAACGAGAATCCGAGCACGCTTGCGGCGTAGCCGTACCATGTCTGCTCGGCCCGAGAGTCGATCCGACCGACGCGGTAAATCACACTCTCGACCCGTAGATCTCGCGACGACGAGTAGACACGTGCCATGTAGTCGCCCACCGGAACGTAGGCGATCGCGAGAACGACGAGAACAAAAGCGATCTGCAGGCCGGCTGCAAGAGCGGGCGACATCAGAACCTCTCAGGATCTACGAGTGCAACGAGCAGATAAATGACCAATGCCGCGGCGACGGCGATCAGAACCACGCTGACCACACCGGCAACCGTCATTTGGGAGCGCTCGCTTGTAGGGCGCGCAGCACCAGCGCGCACACGAGAAAACCGCCGAGAATCAGAGCAACGTAGGCCAGATCGGCCATGAGCTTCCCTCTTCGAAATCTTTGCCGTGCTGCTGTGCATCGCAGCCATGACGCTCGGTCGCCTGGACCGGATGCGCTCTCTCAGCTTCGACCTCGGTTCGGCCGTATTCCGCGTCTCTGACGATCCACTTACGCGCTGACCTGGCGTCTTGACGCGATCTTGACGCGGAACCGAAGTTCGCCAATACTGAAACAAGTTACTGTTCGTTCGAACGAACAGTTTTGCGAAGGGAACCTGATGACTTCTCGAACCGACCACGATCTCGCCCCCGGCCTCGTCGACCAGGTTGCGAGTCTGGCCTCGGGTGCTACTTCGTCCGTCGCGGCCACCGAGGCAACGCTGAGCCGGATCGACGCAACTCAGCCTCATCTCAATGCGTTCAAGATCGTGCGGCGAGAGAAGGCACTCGAGGAAGCCGCCGAGGCCGACAGGCGTCTCGCACTCGGTGAGCGTCTACCGCTACTCGGTGTGCCGATCGCAGTGAAGGACGATGTCGACATCACCGGCGAACCCACCGCCTTCGGTTGCCCTGGCGATTTCCCGGCGAAGACCGAGGACTCGGAGATGATTCGTCGACTCCGCGACGCCGGCGCAGTGATCGTGGGCAAGACCAACAGCCCTGAACTGGGCCAGTGGCCGCTCACCAGTGGTTCCGCTTTCGGTTACACGCGCAATCCGTGGTCGCGTCACCACACCCCCGGAGGATCGTCGGGCGGCACCGCCGCGGCTGTCGCGGCCGGATTGGTCAGCGCCGGAATCGGTTCCGACGGTGCCGGTTCCATTCGGATTCCAGCGGCCTGGACCAACCTCGTCGGAATCAAGCCGCAGCGCGGGCGCATTTCCACCTGGCCCGACCCCGAAGCGTTCTACGGCCTGACGGTCAACGGACCCCTCGCCCGCACCGTCGCCGACGCCGCACTGCTACTCGACGTCGCTGCGGGCAACCACGACGGCGATCTCCACAAGCCGACACCGGTGACGGTCAGCGACGCGGTAGGACGCGACCCCGGCAAGCTGAAAATCGCTCTTTCCCTTCGCAACCCGTTCACTGCTACTCCCGTGAAGCTGGACCCCGAGGTGCGCCTCGCCGTGCATTCGATCGCCGACACTCTGCGGGAACTCGGACATCACGTCGTCGTGGACGATCCCGCGTACGGCCTGATCTTCGGCCTGAACTTTCTGCCCCGCTCACTCGTCGGAGTTCACGACTGGCTCGGACGCGTTCCCGACCCGACACTGGTCGATGCCCGAACACGCGGAAATGCGCAGAACGGCAAGCTACTTCGCGGCGCACCTCTGCGTGCAGCCCGTGCAGCCGAGCCGCGGATGCGAAAGCGGATCGGAGCGATCTTCGACACGTACGACGTCGTCCTGGCACCCACGACGGCAACTCCGCCGATCATGGCGACCGCCATCGACGGCATCGGCGGTTGGGACACCGACAAGGTCATGACCGGCGCTTGCCCGTACGCGTGGCCGTGGAACGTCCTCGGCTGGCCGTCGGTCAACGTGCCGGCCGGATTCAGCAAGGCCGGCCTACCCATCGGTGCGCAGTTGATGGGCAACGAGAACACCGAACCGCTGTTGGTCTCGCTCGCTTCACAACTGGAATCGGTCCTGCGTTGGGATCAGGTCCGCCCCGAGCCGTGGTGGTGAATCGATGAGTAACCGCGACGTTCGCGAGCGAATACTCGATGCCGTTCTGCACGTCGTCGGTACCGACGGCATCCCCGGTGTGAGCAACCGGCGCATCGCAGCGCAGGCGGGCGTCTCACTCGGATCGATCACCTATCACTTCGCGAGCCAGTCAGACATGCTTCGGGCGGCGCTGTCTCGCTTCGTAACAGACGAGACGACGCGCCTGCGAGCCTTGGCCGAGGAGTACCGCGACAAAGGTCTGAGCGTCGAGGACGCCGCGGCAATTGCCGAGAAGGTGACGCGAGATCTGTCGTTCTCCGCCGAGCGGATCGCGCCGTTCGAGATGTACATCGCCGCCGGCCGAGACCACGAACTACATCAGGTGGCGGTCGAATGCTTTGCCGCATACGACGATCTGACCGTCACGATTTTGACGGCACTCGGCATACCGGATCCGGAGTCGATTGCATCCACTCTCGTCGCCGTCATCACCGGTCTGCAGCTCCGTCGCCTGGCTACGGGCGTCGACGATCAGGACATCGGTGCGGCTATCCTCAGGGTCCTTCGGCCCCTGTGAGTGGTTAAGGAGTCCAGGGACTGCTTAACCACTCACGGGGCCGGAGGCCCTAGAAGCCCAGCCGGCCGAGCTGCTTCGGGTCGCGCTGCCAATCCTTGGCTACCTTGACGTGCAACTCCAGGAAGATCCGCACACCGAGCAGCTTTTCGATCTGCAGGCGGGCACTGGTACCGACTTCCCGCAGACGCGCTCCGCCCTTACCGATGACGATGCCCTTCTGACTGGGACGCTCGACGTAGAGCAACGCATGGACATCGAGCATCTCGCCCTGCTTTTCGGTGCGACCCTCGCGCGGGATGACCTCCTCGATCACCACGGCCAGGGAGTGCGGCAATTCTTCACCGAGGCCCTCGAGCGCAGCCTCACGGATGAGTTCGGCCATGAGCACCTCTTCGGGCTCGTCCGTCAGTTCGCCGTCCGGGTAGAAGGCCGGGCCCTCGTCCATCAGACCGGCAAGGACGTCGACCAGGATCTCGACCTGCTCGCCCGACTGCGCGGAGACCGGGACAACCTCGGATTCGGGGCCGAGCAGGGTGGACAACGCAAGCAACTGCTTGCCGACTGCGTCGCGGCTTACCTTGTCGATCTTGGTGACGATGCCGACCAGCTTGGTCTTGGGCGCCATCTGACGGACCTGCTGCACGATCCAGCGGTCTCCGGGCCCGATGGCCTCGTCAGCCGGGATGCACAGGCAGATGACGTCGACCTCGGAGTAGGTGTCACGAACCAGGTCGTTGAGGCGCTGCCCGAGCAAGGTGCGGGGCTTGTGCAGTCCGGGGGTGTCCACCAGGATCAGCTGCGCATGCTCGCGGTGAACGATGCCACGAATCGTATGGCGCGTCGTCTGCGGGCGCGAGGACGTGATCGCGATCTTGCTGCCGACCAACGCGTTGGTCAGCGTGGACTTACCCGTATTGGGTCGACCCACGAAACACACGAAGCCTGACCGGAATTCGTTGTTGCTCATAACTGCTCCTCGCTGAACACTCGCTCAGTCATCGGTGTCTTCTGTCTCTTCGTCTTCGGACCGCGGAATGCGCTGCACGAACACCGTGCTGATGCGTACCCGTCCCCGGCCCGTATTGGTTCCCTCACCGCGCAGGATCAAACCGTCGTACTCCACTTCGGAACCGGGAAGCGGAACTCGGCCGAGTACGTATCCGATCAGCCCGCCGACGGTTTCGACCTCGTCGAGTTCGAGATCGAGATCGAACAATTCACCGAGGTCTTCGATGGGAAGCCTTGCGGATACACGGAACATTCCGTCACCGAGATCCTCGATCGGCGGCGTCTCGTCCTCGTCGTACTCGTCGGCGATCTCGCCGACGATCTCCTCGATGACGTCCTCGATCGTGACCAGCCCAGCGATTCCGCCGTACTCGTCGACGAGGATCGCCATGTGATTGCGGTCGCGCTGCATCTCGGCCAGCAAGCTGTCGAGTGGCTTCGAGTCGGGAACGAAGACCGCCGGCCGCATGACGTCGCAGACGTTGACGTTCCGGCCGCCGTCGGGCAGGTGGTAGGTCTGCTTGACCAGATCCTTGAGGTAGACGACACCGAGCACGTCGTCGACGTTCTCCCCGATGACAGGCAAGCGCGAGTGACCACTGCGCACGGCCAACGATGTTGCTTGTCCGGCATTCTTGTCGTTCTCGATCCACACCATGTCGGTGCGAGGCACCATCACCTCGCGTGCCGACGTGTCTCCGAGTTCGAAGACGGACTGGATCATTCGGCGTTCTTCGTCGGCGACGACGCCGCGTTCCTGCGCCATGTCCACGAGTTCACGCAACTCGATTTCCGAAGCGAACGGGCCGTTGCGGAAGCCCTTACCCGGGGTCAAGGCGTTACCGACGAGGATCAGGACGCGACTGATCGGCCCGAGCAGAACACCGATCCAGAGCAGTGGGAGAGAAGCTGCCATCGCGATCGAGTACGCATGTTGGCGCCCAAGCGTTCTCGGTCCGACGCCGATGACCACGTACGAGACGAGAACCATGATCACTGCGGTGACGGTCAGCGCCCAGCCCAACGAGAGGATGTCGATCAGGCCGCCCACGAGTACGACGGTGGCCGTGATCTCGCACAAAATGCGAAGCAGGACCATCAGATTCACGTATCGCGGACGATCGGTCAGGATGCGTTGCACTCGCGCCGCACCGGCTCGCTCTTCCTTTGCCATCTCGTCGATGCGCGCCGACGAAATGGTATTGAGCGCCGAGTCGACGGCCGCGAAGACACCACCGACCGGGACAAGAGCAATCGCCAGAACAAAGAGCGCTATGGCGCTACTCACTACAGAACCCCCGGATAACTGTTATCGGTCCACTCCGTCGACGAAACCCGTCTTACCGAGCAGCTTCTGATCACGTTCGGCCAGTGCTGCTTCGCGGTCGATGCGGCGAAGGTCTTCGTACCACTCTTCGAGGAGGCTGTTCTGCAAGCCGAACATCTCCTTCTCCTCTTCCGGCTCCGCATGGTCGTAGCCGAGGAGGTGCAACACGCCGTGGACGGTCAGGAGGGCAAGTTCGTGAGCCAGTGAATGCCCGGCCTTGTCAGCCTGATCCGCAGCAAAAGACGGACACAGTACGATGTCGCCGAGCATCGACGGCCCAGGCTCGGGGGAATCGGGACGGCCACCAGGCTCGAGTTCGTCCATCGGGAACGACATCACGTCGGTCGGGCCCGGCAGATCCATCCAACGAACGTGCAGATCCGCCATCGTCGCGGAGTCGACGAGAACCATCGACAGCTCGGCCGCCGGATGGACATCCATCCGAGCGATCACGAAACGGGCAACGCTGATCAACTCCGGTTCGGAGATATCCATGCCCGATTCGTTCGAGACCTCGATGCTCATGTGCGACGCTCTTTCCTGCAAAAAGTAGGGGTTGGTGCGTCGATCAGCCTACCGTCGCGGTGAATGAGCATGTGCAGCGCGGCGCTGCGCCCGGTTTCCGACCGCCAACTCGCCGGACCGATCCGCTTCGTGACGCTCGTAAGCGTCGACGATGTGGGAGACCAGCCGATGACGTACGACGTCACTGCTGTCAAGAGCGGCGAAATGAATATCGTCGATCCCGGTGAGGATTTCGGATGCAGCACGCAGACCCGAGCGGGCCCCACCCGGCAGATCAACCTGGGTCACGTCTCCGGTGACCACGATCTTGGAACCGAACCCGAGGCGAGTCAGGAACATCTTCATCTGCTCGGCCGTGGTGTTCTGCGCTTCGTCCAAGATGATGAACGCGTCGTTGAGCGTGCGGCCACGCATGTAGGCGAGCGGAGCGACCTCGATGACCCCGGCCTGCATCAACTTCGGAATCGCCTCGGGATCCATCATGTCGTGCAATGCGTCGTGCAGCGGACGCAGGTACGGATCGATCTTCTCGTGCAACGTGCCGGGCAGAAAGCCCAGCCTCTCGCCAGCCTCGACTGCCGGCCTGGTCAAGATGATCCGAGAGACCTGCTTGGCCTGCAACGCCTGAACGGCCTTGGCCATGGCGAGGTAGGTCTTGCCCGTGCCGGCCGGGCCGACTCCGAACACGATGGTGTTCTCGTCGATGGCGTCGACATAGCGTTTCTGGTTGAGGGTCTTCGGCCGAATCGTCTTGCCCCGACGCGAAAGAATGTCGAGGGAGAGCACCTCGGCCGGAGACTCGCCGACCTCGTTGGTGAGCATGCCGATGGTTCGTCGAACAGCATCCGGTGCGATGGGCTGCCCCCGACCGGCCAGCGACGCCAATTCACTGAACACACGTTCTGCCAGCGCCACGTCTGCAGCCGTCCCCGACAAGGAGATGGTTCCGCCACGTACATGAATGTCGGCACGAAGCTCACGTTCGATCGCGGTGAGGTTCTCGTCCGTCGCCCCCAGGATTTGACGCACGGTCTCCGGCGCCAGATCCATACTCGAACGGACCGTGCGCTCTGCGGGCAGAGCGCGCTCGGTGATGGTGGTTACACGGTTCCCGTCGAGTTCACTGTGTTCACTCACGTGGTGAATATGGCCTGCTTTCTGGTCCGATCAGCCCACTCGACTCGTGAGCCTCGATACTTCGAAGTCTAGCGCCCGAGTCGGACACGGCCCACTTGTTAATCGTTCCGGCCTAATCCTCGCGGCGACCGGACGGGAGCGATTCGCGGATCCATTCCGACGCTTCGGCGACGATCTCGGAGCTTCTGTCCGGACTGATACCTGCGATGACCAGGCACACGGCGGCAAAGGATTCGCCCGAGTCCGTGATCAGTCCACTGTTGGCCTGATCGAACAAAGTGATCGTGATCGCCTCGGTCATCGCTACCAGAGTCTCGGCCGGCAGGTATGTCGAGAAGGTTCCGTCACGCTGACCACGCTCGACGACGCTGATACTCACGGCGCGCGCGGGCTCCATCAGATCGAGAATCCGCTGCTCCCCCAACTCTTTGCGAGCAAAGCTGAGCAGCATCCGGAAGCGATCACCGACCGGCCATGACAGCAATGCCAGTACGGCGGTCGCCAGATCCGGGCGCTCAGGCGGCTCACCGGCTTGGCTCAGCGCGGCAACGAGATCGGTCGACGCCTCGTCCACGATGCCGTTGATCAGCGCCTCACGGCTGTCGAAATGCGCGTACACGGTTCGCCTGACCACACCGGCGGCCTTTGCGACGTCGTCCATGCTCGCATCCGGATCAGCAGCGAACGCCGTGATCGCCGCCTCGATGATGCGATTGCGATTGGCCGCGGCCTGACTACGACGCTGCCGTCCGCCCGATTCGGCAGTTCCCGAAACGACTGTGCCCGAATGCGTCAACGCGCGTTCCACCTCTTTCGACTGCCCAACTGTGATCTAGATCAATCATAGTTGCACATCGGTGTGCAAGTTATTAACTTACACATCAGTGTGCAAATAGATCGAGGAGTCTCTTCGATCATCAGGAACGGAGTCGCGCCATGACGACACTCATGAGCAAACCTGTCTCGGAGATGGACCAGCCGTACTCACGGCGATGGGCCGCCCTGGGGGTGTTGTGCCTGAGCCTGCTGATTGTCGTGATGGCCAACACCGCGCTGATCGTCGCTGCTCCGGACATGACCAGAGACCTCGGCCTCACCAGCACTCAACTTCAATGGGTCATCGACGGCTACACGGTCCCCTACGCCGCGCTGATGCTGCTGTTCGGCGTGATCGGTGACAAGTACAGCCGCCGTGGAGCGCTTCTGGCCGGACTCGCCGTGTTCGCCGGCGGCGCCGTGTTCGGCAGCATCGCTGACACCACCAACGCCGTCATCGCGGCACGAATGATCATGGGCGTCGGCGCCGCGATCATCATGCCCGCGACGCTCTCACTTCTGGTCGCAACCTTTCCCAAAGCGGAGCGTTCACGCGCCATCGCGGCGTGGGCAGCGACGTCGGGTCTCGCGATCGCCCTCGGCCCGCTACTGGCCGGATGGATCCTCGACAGCCATTCCTGGAGCATCACATTCCTGATCAACGTCCCGATCGCCGCAGTCGCTGCCGTCGCCGCCGTAATCCTGGTGCCGCCGAGCAAGGCCGAGCACCTGGGCCGGATCGACTGGATCGGCGGCGCACTCTCGGTGGTCACCATCGGCTCGCTCGTGTACTCGATCATCAACGGATTCCACTTCGGGTGGAGCGGCGGACCCATCGGTGCCGCTGCACTCGCCGCGATCGGCCTCGTCTCGTTCGTGGTCTGGGAACTGCGCCACCCGCAGCCACTGCTCGACGTCCGCAAGCTCGGCCAGCGCATGGTCGGCGGCGCGACGCTCGCTGTACTTCTGTTGTTCCTCGCCGCCTTCGGTGCCATCTACTTCATCTCGCAGCAGTTCCAGTTCATCCTCGGCTACGGCGCCCTCGAAACCGGTGTTCGTCTGCTGCCCTTGGCAATTGCCGTTTCGATCGGTGCCGTTGTCAGTGGCAGGATCACTCCGCTGATCGGCGTCCGGGCATCCATCGTCGGCGGCATGGTGGTCGCCGCGGTCGGTGTTCTGATTCTCACGCAGGTAGACGGCGATTCGGGCTACTGGATGTTCGCTGTCCCACTGATCTTGCTCGGCCTGGGCATCGGCTTGAGTGAACCGCCGGCCACCGACGCCATCATGGACAACTTCTCCGAGGACGATCTCGGCGCTGCTGGTGGCCTCAACGACACCGCCATCGAACTCGGCGGCTCGCTGGGAATCGCGATCCTGGGCTCGATCCTCGCTGCGAGCTACAAGGATTCGATCGCAGGATTCATCAGCGGTATGCAGGTTCCGCAGTTGACGGGTGAGCTGGCGCAACAGGCCGCGTACGCAATGGAGGTGTCCGGAGAATCCGTCGGCGGCGCTTCGTTGGTCGCCGAAGAGATGGCAGGCAACCCCTTGGCTGCAGCTCAGGCAGGGCCGTTACTCGACGCCGCCGGCAGTGCCTACGCCGACGCGATTTCGGCGGCCAGCTGGGCGGGCGGCCTTGCACTGTTCGTGGGGGCAGTTGTCGTGGCGTTCATCCTGCCGGGCAAGAAGGCCCCTGTACGAGAAGGCCCCGTGTCAGTCTGACGTGCTCGGAGCCAGCGGGTCTTCGGCGAGAACCAACTCGCGGGAGACCCGCCATGACTCGGTCGAGGGTGAGAGAAATGCGTCGTGCCCTTCGCCCTCGATCACACGCAGTGCCACGGGATCACCAGCCGCTTCGGCAGCCTTCGCATACCGGGAGCTCACCTTGGCAGGCACCTGCAGATCCTCCGCACCCGTGACGCACACAACGGGAACGCCGATCGGCAGTCGATGCTGTGGCGACGCATTGCGATACAGATCCGGGTCCGCTTCGAACGGAACGCCGAACAGATCCTCGATGAAACTGATCCGTCGTCCCCGCTCGCCTGCCGACGCCAGATCGAGTGCGGCAGCCTGCGCGATGACCCGTTCAGGCCGGGTGAACGTGTCCTTCTCTCCCGCCAGCCACACTGCAAGATGTCCGCCGGCCGAATGCCCGAGCAGGCGAATCTGATTCAGATCGAATTCGGCCGAGGACTTCGCGGCAACCAGTCCGGGGATTTTGTCGTACGCCGTTTTCACGTCGGCGGACATTTCCGGCCAACCACCGCCCGCCCCGAGGCGGCGGTATTCGATGTTCCACACTGCGACGCCGTGCCGCGCGAGTTCGACGGCAAACGCGGTGCCCAGATTCAATCCGTACTGCCCGCTCCAGAAGCCGCCGTGGATCTGCATGACGATCGGGATCGGGCCGTCAACCGCCTCGTCGGGAACGTAGAGATGCCCGAACTGTTGCTCGTGTCGGCCGTACGGAATCTTGAATCGAGGCACCGAGGAAATCTATCTCAGGCGAGGGCGCTGCCTGCGGCCCAGTCTGCCCACGAGAGGGTCCAGTCGCCGTTCTGCCACACCTCCAGCGGAGCCCCGCCGGTGTTCTTGATCTCGACGACATCTCCTGGCTGCGAGAAATCGAAGAACCATTTGGCATTGGCCGCACTGAGATTGAGGCAACCGTGCGAGGTGTCGGTGTTTCCCTGCGCCCAGACGGTGCTCTCCAACTCGTGAAGATAGATACCGTCCGTGCTGATGCGGGTGGCCCAGTTGATGGATTCCTTGTACCCGAGGCGCGAGTTGATCGGCAGTCCGTAAGTCGACGAATCCATGATCACTGGATTGGCCTTGTCCATGACGGTGTACGTGCCGGGCTGGGTCCAGAACGAGAGCGTCGTGCCGCCGATCGTCTCGGTGCCGCCCATTCCCATCGAGGTCGGCATTTCCTTGATCACCTGACCGTTTTCGTAGACGGTCACCATCTTGGTGTTGTCGTCGGCGACCGAGACGTGGGAGTCACCGATCTTGAAGGACACGGTGTCGTCCTGCTGGCCGTACAGGCCGTTGCCCAACTGCTTGCCGTAGATGTTCGCGTTCACCGACACCGTCGTGCCTGGTGCGTAGTAATTCTGTGGTCGCCAGTGAACGTTCTGACCGTCGACCCAGTACCACGATCCGAGCACCGGCGGATTTGTAGTGACCACCAGAGACTTCTCGGCCGCGGCTTTGTCACCGATCAACTCGTCGAAATGAACGGCGACGACCGTGCCGACGCCGTAGGTGCCACCGTCCGAAATCGAGGCGCCACCGGTGGTGTTGATGTACGCGCGAGTCTGATTACTCGGCGCGACGGTGGTCAGCGTCGTGTTCTTGGTCGTGGCAACACCATTCGCATCGACGGCATCGACGATCAACTTGTAGGTCTTGCCGTATCCGAGTGGTTCGCTCGGCTTCCAGGACGTCTTGTCCGGCGTCGTGATACCGGCGACTTCCTTACCTTCGGGATTGGTCAGCGCGACGGTCGTCAGCGTTCCCTTCGCGACCTGGACCTCGATGGGATCGAGCGGACTCACCGGGGTTCCGCCGTCCGCCGGTGTGACGGTGACGAGCGCCTCGCTGGTCGGTGTGGAGGTGACGGCGCTGCTGGAGGAACCCGTGTTGTCTCCGGTGGAGACTGTGCACCCCGCGACCAGCATCAACGCCGCCGCGGCACACACCGCTCCAACGATTCGCATATGCGCACGTGACAACATCTGGCCTCCTGAAATCCCCGAACCAACTCACGCCGAAGGCGACCCCCGACGTCCTTACGATAGTGCGCAAATCTGACACTTCGCTGAGCGCCGGATCCGATTCAGCCCGGGATCACATCAAGATCAGTGCAGTGGGCGCGGTCCCCAGCGATCGGTCAGCACTCCGATTGCGCCCAGAGCAACGGCTCCGGCGGTCGACGTGCGCAGGACCGTCGGGCCGAGAAGCACCGGAGTGGCCCCGGCTTCCGACAACGCACTGATCTCCGAATCGTCCAGTCCACCTTCTGGACCGACAACGAGAATGACCTCGTCCGCGCTCGCCAGCGGCAAGCCGGCCAACGGCGTCGTCGCCGATTCGTGAAGCACCGCAACCACAGCGCCGCGGGCAACGGCGTCGCGAACCAACGTGATCACCGCCGCCGTCTTGTGCAGCTCCGAAATCTCCGGGACGAATGCGCGCCTGGATTGCTTAGCCGCAGATACTGCCGCACTTCGCCAGCGTGCGACGCCCTTGGCGAGCTTCGGTCCCTCCCACTTGGCAACACACCGCAGGGACTGCCACGGAATCACGGCGTCGATACCGGCCTCGGTGGCCAGTTCGACGGCCAACTCGGAGCGCTCGGCCTTGGGAAGTGCCTGAACAAGGGTCACCAGCGGCTTGGGCTGCTGCAGAACCTGAACGTCACTGACCAAAAGTTCCAGGCGATCCTTGCCGACGCTCGTCACCTCGGCATCGGCTACCCGGCCACGACCGTCGGCCAGAACCAAACGCTCGCCGACGCCGATCCGTCGGACGGTCGCCGCGTGGCGACCCTCCTGCCCGTCCAGAACCGCGATTTCACCGACTCCGGGAACCGGGTCGAGAAAGAAGACCGTTGCGGCCACCGTCAGCGGCCGCTGAATGCTTCGCGAAGACGCGAGAACAATCCACCGCTGTTCTGCGAGTTGGTCGAGACAACTTCGGCCTCGTCACGATCGCGGAGCAGCTTGAATTCCTTGAGCAGCTTGGACTGCTTGTGATCGAGGCGGCTCGGGATGACCACTTCGAGGTGAGCGTGGACGTCGCCGCGCACTCCCGACCGCAGTTTCGGCATGCCGTGACCGCGAAGAACAGCAACGTGCCCGGGCTGGGTGCCTGGCTCGATGGTGATTTCCTTGGGACCGTCGATGATGGTGTCGACGGTGACAGTCGTACCGAGCGCTGCGTCGACCATCGGAACGCGGATCGTGCAGTGCAGGTCTTCACCGTCTCGAACGAAGACGTCGTGCTGCTGCTCGACGATCTCGACGTAGAGGTCGCCAGGGTGTCCGCCGCCGGGGCCCACTTCACCCTGCGCGGTCAAACGGATGCGCATACCACCGGCAACGCCCGCGGGAACCTTCACGGTGATATCGCGCTTGGCCCGAACTCGACCGTCGCCGCCACACTTGTGGCAGGGATCCGGGATGGTCTCACCGGCACCGCGGCACGTCGGGCAGGGTCGCGAAGTCATGACCTGGCCGAGGAACGAGCGCTGGATGGACTGCACTTCGCCGGCACCGTTGCAGGTCTCGCAGCGCACCGGCTTCGAGTCGCCGTTGGTTCCGGCACCGGTGCAGCTGTCGCACAGGATCGCCGTCTCGACGGTCACGTGCTTGCTGACTCCCGTCGCACATTCTGCGAGCGTGAGCTTGGTGCGAAGCAACGAATCGGCTCCGGGCTGAACGCGACCGCGCGGGCCACGTCCTGCGCCGCCACCGCCGCCGAAAAATGCTTCGAAGACGTCACCGAGGCCACCGCCACCGAAACCGCCGCCGAAACCGCCACCTCCGCCGCCACCGGACTCGAGCGGGTCTCCGCCGAGGTCGACGATGCGACGCTTCTCCGGGTCGGTCAGGACCTCGTAGGCCGTCGAGATCTCCTTGAACTTGGCCTGCGCCGCCTCGTCAGGGTTGACGTCCGGGTGCAGTTCGCGTGCCAGCTTGCGGTAAGCGCGCTTGAGCTCCTGGTCTGTCGCGTTCTTGTCGACGCCGAGCAATCCGTAGTAATCCCGTGCCACGTTGAGTCTCTCGTCCTTCTCTTACTTCTAGGTTTTCCTCAGTCCTCGCGAGGAGGTGTGTCGACGAATGTCGACGCCCGTCATCGCTCGGAGAGAACTTCGCCGATGTATCTGGCAACGGCGGCAACCGATGCAATTGTTCCCGGATAGTCCATCCGAGTGGGTCCGAGCACACCGACACCACCGAAAACGGTACCGGCCGCGCCGTAGCCAGTCGAAATCACGGAGGTTCCGCGCATCTGCTCGACCTGCGTCTCTTCACCGATCTGAACGGTGACCGTGCCGGAATTCTGCGTCGCAGCGAGCAGTTTCAGGACCACTACCTGCTCTTCCAGTGCCTCGAGCACTGCGCGCAGCGAACCGGGGAAGCCGGCCAGACCGGAGAAATCAGCGGCGTTGCGCGTGAGGTTGGAGGTTCCCCCCAAGACCAAGCGGTCTTCCGGATGCTCGACCAGGGTCTCGACCAGAACGGTTGCCGACCGGATCACGGCATCGCGCAGGTCGGCCGGAGATTCGTCGGCCAGTTCCGCCACGGCAATCGACGCAGCGGCCAGGCGCTTGCCTTCCAGTGCTCCGCCGAGAAGCGTGCGCAACCGGGAAAGATCCTCGTCTTCGAGAACGTCCCCGAGTTCGACGATTCGTTGATCGACGCGGCCGGAATCGGTGATGAGAACGAGGAGCAGACGCGCGGGCGTCAGCGCGACCACCTCGAGGTGGCGAACCGACGATGCGGACAGCGACGGGTACTGGACAACCGCGACCTGACGGGTCAGTTGCGCGAGCAGTCGCACACCTCGACGCAGAACGTCGTCGAGGTCGACGCCTGACTCCAAGAACTCGAGGATTGCTCGACGCTCCGGCCCGGACATGGGCTTGACGTCGGCAATGCGATCGACGAACTCGCGGTATCCCTTGTCGGTAGGGACGCGCCCGGAACTGGTGTGCGGTTGGGCGATGTAGCCCTCGGCTTCGAGGAATGCCATGTCGTTGCGCACAGTGGCGCTCGACACTCCGAGGTTGTGACGCTCGACCAGTGCCTTGGATCCCACCGGGTCCTGGGTGGAGACGTAATCGGCCACGATTGCACGTAAGACCTCGAAACGCCTGTCGTCGGTACTCGACATCGTTGCCACCTCCGTTTCCTGAACAGAACGAACACCGACATTTACACATCGGTTCCCACTGGCAGTCTAATCGTCCGAGCGCCAGAGACGGCTGTTGCCCTTACTGTGGAGTGAGATCGGTGAACGGCCGATCGCACAACCACGGACAAGGCGGCACATGATCTTCAAAGGCGTGATGGACGGCAAACCGTATCCCGATCACGGACTGTCTCTACGCGACTGGTCGAAGTTCCCTCCACGTCAGGTTCGACTCGACGAGATCGTGACCACCACGAAAGTCCTCGAACTCGATCGCCTGCTGTCCGAGGACTCGACCTTCTACGGCGATCTGTTCCCTCACGCGGTGCACTGGCGCGGCACCCTTTACCTCGAGGACGGCCTGCACCGAGCGGTTCGCTCCGCCCTGCGAAACCGCGTCGTTCTGCACGCGCGTGTCTTCGACTTCGACGCAATGCCCGGTGTCATCGAGGGCGTCCGCTGACGCCCGGTGACATCGAGGGCGTCCGCTGACGCCCGGTGACATCGAGGGCGTCCGCTGACGCTCAGGCGACAGTCACGAGCAGCGCAGGAGTCGTTTGCCCCGGCCAGGTTCCGGTGAGCGTCGCCGAGCCTGACACTCGGTCTGCGTCGATCACCCTCACCACGGTCAATTCCAGGTCTCCCGCGCTGATGATCGTGTCGGTGCCGACTGTCGAGCAGGTCACGGATTCGACTGCCGGTACTGGCGCGCCGGCCGTACCGCTGCCTACTACGTGAGCCGTCACCGGAATGTGATCGCCCGAATCCGCGAAGACCAATTCAACCCCGGTACCTCCGGTGAGAATCGCGGTCGCCAACGCGGTCACGTAGACCGGATCACAGCACGCGTCGTACACCCACCGCTTGCCCAGCACCGAATGATCCATGGTTGCGATCAGTGCAGCGTCCGCCCCGGCCAGCGGAGCACCACGGTAGGTGAGCGGGACCTGGAGAATTCGACCGTCGGCCGTGCGGAGCAGGTGCGTCTCGATTCCGACCTCACCGTCCGGGTCGTCGAAACGATAGGCGTCGACGCGTTCGAGCGTCGAACAGTCGACGGAACCGAGCCACGGCTGCGTGGGTACCCACGCTCGGAGCAGGTCGTTCTTGGAGGGATTCAACTGCGCACGATGAATGATGGCCACCGCGGTCACGTTACGCGGGAAGAGATGGCGACGCCGGAAAGCGCGTCAGGTCAGAATCGTGCGAATCACCGCATCGGCGAGCAGGCGACCACGGTCGGTCAGAACCACGTGATCTTTCTCGATCACAGCCAACCCGTCGACGACCACCTGATCGGCCGAAACCCGTTCGGATGCAGACAGTTCCGAGAGCGGAAGCCCAGTACGCAAGCGTGCGGTCAACATGACGCGCTCCATGTGTTCGTCCTCGGCCGTCAGTTCTTCACTGCCTCCGACGGGAAGTTCACCGAGCGCCAACTGTTCCGCATACCGCGCCGGGTGTTTGACGTTCCACCACCGCACTCCACCGACGTGACTGTGCGCGCCCGGTCCGGCGCCCCACCAGTCACCGCCATCCCAGTACCCGAGGTTGTGTCGGCAACGGGTGTCACCGGAGTCTGCGGTTTCCGCTTTTGCCCAATTGGAGACCTCGTACCATCGCAAGCCCGCTTCGGCCAGGCGTGAATCGATTCGTTCGTATCGCGAGGCCAGCACGTCGTCGTCCGGGGCCGGCAGCTCACCGCGCCTGACCTTGCGAGCCATGGCGGTGCCGTCCTCGACGATCAGCGCGTAGGCCGAGACGTGGTCGACATCGGCGGAGAGAACCGCATCGAGTGAAGCGTCCAGATCCTCGTCGCGCTCCCCCGGAGTTCCGTAGATCAAATCCAAGTTCACGTGCGAAAAACCAGCTGCGCGAGCCTCTTTCGCGGCAGCGACAGCGCGGCCGGGAGTGTGCGTGCGGTCGAGGATCTTCAGGACGTGCTGAGCCGCGGACTGCATGCCGAGGGAAATACGGGTGAATCCGGCACTACGGAGAGCACCGAAGAATTCCGGCGAGGTCGATTCGGGATTCGATTCCGTGGTCACCTCGGCGCCCGATGCCAAACCGAAACTGCTGCGCACCGCCGACAGCACGTCGGACAGTCCGTCGCCGCCGAGCAGCGACGGCGTTCCGCCACCTACGAACACCGTCTCCGCTGCCGGGGCGCCCGTCATTTCGGCTGCAAGATCGAGTTCGCGCCGCAGACCTTCCAACCACGACTGCGGCGACGCCGAGGTTCCGAGTTCACCGGCCGTGTAGGTGTTGAAATCGCAGTACCCACACCTGGTGGCACAGAACGGGACGTGGATATAGATCCCGAACGGCCGTTTCCCGACACCCTCGAGCGATCGCGCGGGCAAGGCGAAGGGTGTCGCCTCGCTCTGTCGAGTGGGAGTCGTACTGGTGGCATTCACGCCTCCAGTGTCCCAGCATCCGGAACACACACCTATTCAGCCTGCGATGCAGGTCGGCACGTGGCTTGAACTCGATATTTCCCCCGTTTTTCGTGGAAATATGTCCCCGAGTCGGAATTATCGAGTTGACGTGGCACAATGGTCCGCATGACCGGACTCGGAGTGCGACTTGTGGCGCGTCGCCATGTCGACTTCAAGCGTGTGTGCAGCTCGTCGTGTCTGCACCTGTGTAGCTGTTGATCTTTCACTGATCTTCCAGCCTTTCCCGCTCATCTCCATCTGCTTCACCGAAACAATCTCTGCAGAGACACTTCGTTTCGAAGACACGTCATTTCAGAGATACAGCTTCTCCAGCTGTTCGTTTTCATGAGCACACCTGCCGGCCGCGAGCTTTCCGAGATCGAGGACAGCCCCCTCGATTTCTGACACGGACCGGTGCGTCCCGATCAGACACCGCCACAGTTCGTCGATAGTGCGTGCCGCGTGCCGATCAACCGCCCAGATCCAGGAGTTCATCGATGACGTCGACCACCGACGCCGCCACACCCGCCGATTCGGCAGCAGCTGCCGAAGCCCGGCCTGCACGCGCTGCGCGTCCCGCCAAGCGTCGCGCCGAAGGTCAGTGGGCCCTCGGTTACCGCGAGCCGCTCAACGCCAACGAGCAGGCCAAGAAGGACGACAACCCGCTCAATGTTCGGGCCCGCATCGAGAACATCTACTCCAAGCAGGGCTTCGACAGCATCGACAAGGGCGACCTTCGCGGCCGCTTCCGCTGGTGGGGTCTCTACACCCAGCGCGAAGAAGGCTATGACGGCACCTTCACCGGCGACGAGAACATCGACCTGCTCGAGGCCAAATATTTCATGATGCGCGTGCGTTGCGACGCCGGCGCTCTGAACGTCGAGCAGTTGCGCACCATCGCCGGCATCTCGAAGGAATTCGGCCGGAACACCGCCGACCTGTCGGACCGCGAAAACGTCCAGTTCCACTGGATCGAGGTCGAGAACGTCCCGGAGATCTGGAAGCGCCTCGAAGCCGTCGGACTCAAGACCACCGAAGCGTGCGGTGACTGCCCCCGCGTCGTCCTCGGTTCTCCCCTGGCCGGCGAATCGCTCGACGAGGTCCTCGATCCCACTCCTGCGATCGACGAGATCGTGCGCCGTTACATCGGCGACCCCAAGTACTCCAACCTGCCGCGCAAGTTCAAGACCGCCATCTCCGGTCAACAGGATGTTGTTCACGAGATCAACGACATCGCCTTCATCGGCGTGAACCACCCCGAGCACGGCCCCGGCCTCGACCTCTGGGTCGGCGGCGGCCTGTCCACCAACCCGATGCTGGCACAGCGCGTCGGCGCCTGGATTCCGCTCGACGAGGTCCCGGACGTCTGGGAGGGTGTCGTCTCGATCTTCCGTGACTACGGCTACCGCCGCCTGCGCGCGAAGGCAAGGCTCAAGTTCCTCATCAAGGACTGGGGCATCGAGAAGTTCCGCGAGGTTCTCGAGACCGAGTACCTGAAGCGCCCGCTCATCGACGGCCCGGCGCCGGAGAAGCCCAAGCGCCCGATCGATCACGTCGGCATCCAGAAGACCCGCAACGGCCACAACGCAGTCGGTTTCGCTCCGATCGCCGGCCGCGTCTCGGGAGACATCCTGGCTCAGGTCGCCGACGCCGCAGAGAAGGCCGGCAGCGACCGGATCCGCTTCACGCCGTACCAGAAGCTGATCATCCTCGACGTCGCCGACGAGACCCTCGAGCCGCTCATCGCCGATCTCGACGCGCTGGGCCTTCCCGCCCGTCCGTCGCACTGGCGCAAGAACCTGATGGCCTGCTCCGGCATCGAGTTCTGCAAGCTCTCGTTCGCCGAGACACGCAAGCGTTCGCAGGTACTCGTGCCCGAACTCGAACAGCGTCTCGCCGACATCAACAGCCAGCTCGACGTGCCGATCACCATCAACATCAACGGTTGCCCCAACTCCTGTGCTCGCTCGCAGATCGCCGACATCGGCTTCAAGGGTCAGCTCGTCGACGACGGTGAGGGGAATCAGGTCGAGGGTTTCCAGGTTCATCTGGGAGGCAGCCTCGGATTCGACAGCGCCTTCGGACGCAAGCTGCGCCAGCACAAGGTCACCAGCGTCGAGATGGGTGACTACATCGACCGCGTCGTACGTCAGTTCGTGAAGAACCGCAACGAAGGTGAACGGTTCGCCGAATGGGCAGTGCGCGCAGACGAAGGAGATTTGCGATGACAGTGGACATTTCGCGAGCAACTGCCGACGAGCTTCGGTCCATCGCCGAGCGCGGTGCCGTAGAACTCGACGGAGCCAACGCCCAGGAACTGTTGCAGTGGACCGAGGACACGTTCGGCGATGGGGCGAGCGCAGCGACGGGGGATCGTAGCGGCTACATTGTTGCGTCGAACATGCAGGACGGAGTGCTGGTTCACCTTGCCGCACAGGTGCATCCGGGCGTCGACGTACTCTTCCTCGACACCGGCTACCACTTCCCGGAGACCATCGGCACGCGTGACGCGGTCGAGCAGGTCTACGGCGTCAACGTCATCAATGCGCGTGCGCTGGCAAGCGTCGCCGAGCAGGATGTCGCCGAGGGCAAGGATCTGTTCGCCCGTGATCCCAACCGCTGCTGCGCATTGCGCAAGGTCGCGCCCCTCAAGCAGACACTGTCCGGCTACAGCGCGTGGGTGACCGGCATCCGCCGCGTCGAAGCGCCCACCCGCGCCAATGCTCCCCTGATCTCCTTCGACGAGGCCTTCGGACTCGTGAAGATCAACCCGATCGCTCCGTGGTCGGACGAGGAGATGCAGAACTACATCGACACCCATTCCATCCTCGTCAATCCGCTTGTCGACGAGGGCTATCCGTCCATCGGCTGCGCACCCTGCACCAGCAAGCCAGCCCCCGGCAGCGATCCACGTAGCGGTCGTTGGGCCGGTGCCTCCAAGACAGAATGCGGGTTGCACGCATCATGACAGTTGACTTGACACTTTCACGTCCTCAGCTCGACGGCACACAGTTCGATACTCTCGACGCCCTCGAGTCCGAAGCGATCCACATCTTCCGAGAGGTGGCCGGCGAGTTCGAACGCCCGGTCATTCTCTTCTCGGGCGGCAAGGACTCCACGGTGCTGCTGCATCTGGCGATCAAGGCCTTCTGGCCCGCGCCGTTGCCGTTCACCCTGCTGCACGTCGACACCGGCCACAACCTGCAGGAAGTCCTCGACTTCCGCGACCACGTGGTGGCCAAGTACAACCTGCGCCTGCACGTGGCGAGCGTCGAGGAGTACATCGCGGACGGTCGCCTCACCGAGCGTCCCGACGGTATCCGCAACCCGCTGCAGACCGTGCCGTTGCTGGACGCGATCTCCGAGAACCGCTTCGACGCCGTCTTCGGTGGTGCTCGCCGCGACGAGGAGCGGGCCCGAGCCAAGGAGCGGATCTTCTCGCTGCGCAACGCTTTCGGTCAGTGGGACCCCAAGAAGCAGCGCCCGGAACTGTGGAACCTGTACAACGGTCGCCACTCCCCCGGTGAGCAGGTGCGGGTCTTCCCGCTCAGCAACTTCACCGAACTGGACATCTGGCGTTACATCGCCCGCGACAACGTCGAACTCGCCAGCATCTACTACGCCCACCAGCGTCCGGTGTACCAGCGAGACGGCATGTGGATGACGCCCGGCGTCTGGGGTGGACCGGCTGACGGCGAAGAGCTGCAGACCCTTTCGGTGCGTTACCGCACCGTCGGCGACGGTTCGACCACCGGCGCAGTCCTCTCCGATGCGGCTGACAACGAGGCCATCCTGGCCGAGGTTGCGGCATCACGTTTGACCGAGCGCGGCGCAACCCGTGGCGACGACCGAGTTTCCGAAGCGGCCATGGAAGACCGCAAGCGAGAGGGCTACTTCTGATGAGCGATCTGCTCAGACTGGCAACTGCCGGCAGCGTCGACGACGGAAAGTCCACCCTCGTGGGCCGTCTGTTGTACGACACCAAATCCGTTCTCGCCGATCAAATCGACGCCGTCACCCGCGCGTCGGTGGACCGTGGTCTCGACACCCCTGACCTCTCGCTGCTGGTGGACGGTCTTCGTGCCGAGCGCGAGCAGGGCATCACCATCGACGTGGCGTACCGCTACTTCGCGACCCCCAAGCGCACGTTCGTGTTGGCCGATACACCGGGCCACGTGCAGTACACCCGCAACACGGTCTCCGGTGCCTCGACGGCGCAGCTCGTGATCTTGCTGGTCGATGCCCGCAAGGGTGTCATCGCACAGACACGCAGGCACGCAGCAGTTCTCGCGCTCCTCGGTGTTCCGAAGCTGGTTCTCGCCGTGAACAAGATCGACCTCGTCGAGAACCCCGAAGAGGTCTTCACCTCGATCTCCGCCGAGTTCAACGAACTCACCAGTTCTCTGGGCTGGGCGAGCGAAGATGTCGTGGAGATCCCGGTGTCTGCCCTGCACGGAGACAACGTCGCGATCCGCTCGGAAAAGACCCCGTACTACACCGGTCCCACGCTGATCGAGCACCTCGAGTCGATTCCGGTCGACGCCGAGCCGCATCGCGTCGGCCTGCGTTTCCCGGTGCAGTACGTGATCCGTCCCCGCACCGCCGAGTTCCTCGACTACCGCGGCTACGCCGGTCAGGTTGCCGCCGGTTCCGTCGTGCCCGGCGACGAAGTGGTGATCCTGCCCTCGGGTACGCGCACCACCGTCACTCGTATCGACACGGCCGACGGCGAACTGGACGTCGCCCACGCGGGACGCAGCGTCACGTTGATCTTGGCTGACGACGTCGACGTCTCACGCGGCGACACCATCGCGTCGCCGTCTGACGCACCCGAGCCGATCGGCGAATTCGACGCCACTGTCTGCTGGCTGGCCGAGAAGTCGCTGCGCCCCGGTGCAAGATTGCTGCTCAAGCACGGCACGCGTACGACGCAGGCCATCGTGGGCAGCTTGGTGGAGCGCTTCAACGAGCAGGACCTGACCACAGATCAGGGCCCGGACACTCTCGAGCTCAACGAGATCGGCAAGATCTCGATCCGAGTTGCCGAGCCGATCGTGGCTGACGACTACGCCGTCAACCGCCACACGGGCAGCTTCCTGCTGATCGATCCCGCGGGCGGGAACACCCTCGCCGCAGGCCTCGTCGGCGACGTCATCTCCGCCGTCGAATTGGGCGAGCGCGTCTAAGTAGATGGTTCCGCTCATTGCTGTTGCGCACGGAAGCCGCGATCCCCGTTCAGCTCGGGTGATCGCGGCTGCCGTCGCGGCTCTTCGTGAAACGCGGCCCGATCTCGACGTCCGGATGGCTTTCCTCGATCTCAACGCGCCATCCATCGATCAGGTCCTCGATGGTGTTGCTGCCGACGGACACACGCAAGCTGTCGCTGTCCCCATGTTGCTGGGCAATGCGTTCCATGCTCGGGTAGATCTGCCCGGGCTCTTGGCCGCAGCCGCGATCCGCCACCCCCAACTGACCGTGTTCCAAGCTGACGTACTGGGTCGCGATGCTCGGCTGATCGAGGCCGTGCGTGAGCGAATCCTCGAAGCAGGTGCCCAGCTGGACGATCCGTCGGTGGGGGTCGCTCTTGCGGCAGTCGGCTCGTCCGACGCGCGCGCCAACGCCGCAACCGCAGAATTGGCGTCCACACTTCTGACCGGAACCAACTGGTCGGGTGTTCGAATCTGCTTCGCCACATCCGCGGAACCGACAGTTGCCCAGGCGATCTCCGCTCTCGAGCAAGACGGCGCCGAACGTGTTGTCGTTGCACCGTGGTTCTTGGCTCCCGGCCTACTGACCGACCGACTCAGCGCTGCCGCAGCAACGGCATGTCCGCGCGCGCGTTTCGCCGACACGATCGGTGGGCACTCTCTATTGATCGAAACGATGATCGACCGTTACCGACAAGTCGCTGATGCACTACCCGACCGTCTGGTCCGCTCCGCCTGATCCGGTTTCACAGGCCGTTATCAGATTGTTACCGTAGTGTTGGATCTGTCCAGCTCGCGAAGGCACCTCCTTCGCCTGCGAAACAGATCTTTGGGTGCAATCCCCTCAGAGCGCCGCGAGAGGGAACACCATCACTCACAATCTTCGCCTCGGCACAGCTGGCATCGCATGGGTCCTGTCGGTGCTCTACGTGCTTGTCGAAATCTTCACAGCCGGAGCCTGGAAGACGCCATACAGCTTCGCGCGCGACTCCATCAGTTCGCTGGGTGTGACGACATGCAGCGTGGATTCGTGTTCGCCGATGCACGACGTCATGAACGCGGCTTTCATGATTCTCGGTGCGCTCACCATCCTCGGTGCGGCCTTGCTGCACAAGTACATTCCGGACGGTCGTGCGAAGAAGTGGATTCTCGGACTCGCCGTCGTCGTTGCACTGAGCACCGCGGCCACCGGCCTCTTCCCGGCCAACGACGGAACCTTCGTTCACTGGACTGCCGTGTTCCCCGGCTTCGTCGCCCGGCATGCCGTTCTCGTACTCATGGCCATTTCTTTCTGGCGGCATCGTCGGTGGATCGCAGTGTGGTCGGGTCTGTGCGCGGCCACCGGAATCGTCGGCGCCGTATTGCTTCTCGGACGAACCCTTACCTTCGGCCTGGGTGAACGCCTGACGCTGTACCCACTACCTATGTGGATGGCCGTCACCGGCGTCGCAGCCCTGCTCGCATTGATGCGCCGAACCGTGTTGAAGAACGTGGAACTGACACTGCCCGGTAACGGATTCATCACCGCTCTGTTGTCGTTGCGACCGCGTCGATCTCGCGCAGCAGTGCCCACCGACGTTCTCGCACCACGGGAGCTGACCAGTTTGTAGCGAACCGGGGGTGAGCAGGGACACACTGGTAAGCAGGCGACGCGAGGAGACTTCCATGACCAGTGCACCTGTTCGACACGGAATCGTGGCCGGTATCGACGGCTCGGCAAGCGCGGTCAACGCCGCGAGGTGGGCAGCATCGGCTGCAAAGAGATTCGACGAACCACTTCGCTTGACCCACGTGCTGCCAGGACAACCCGAGTCCGGTGGAGGTACCAACGTCACCGACGAAGAGATGTTCGACCACCACCTTCGCGTCGAGGGTGCAAAACTGCTCGACGAGGCCGAGGACGCCATCCGCGATGATCACACCGACGTCACCATCGAACGTGGCCTCCTGACTGGTACTCCCGCAACCACACTCGTCGAACTCTCGAAGTCGGCTCGCATCGTTGCACTGGGTCAGGCCGGCACCAGCGAAATGCAGTCCGTGTTTCTCGGATCCGACACCATTCGGGTGGTAAACCGTGCGCACTGTCCCGTGGCCGTATTCCGAGGTACGGGTGATCACGCGATTGCCGATACCAGGCCCATCGTCGTCGGCGTCGACGGGAGCAAGCTCAGCGAACTCGCCGTCGCCCATGCTTTCGAGTTTGCCGCGTTCCTCGATGCACCGTTGGTTGCGGTCCACACGTGGAACGAGCACGCCTCGCTGGGCGGGTACTCCGAAGCCAGGCGCTTCGTCGACTGGGGACCGTACGAACAGCATGAGCACGCACTGTTGTCCGAGTGCCTCGCCGGATGGACCGAGAAGTACCCCGACGTCGAAGTCACCCGCAGCGTCCAGCGCAGCGGACCGATGAAGGCGCTGCTCGAGCATTCAGCGGAGGCGCAGCTCGTAGTCGTCGGTAGCCATGGCCGCAGTCCGTTCATGGCGTCGATCGTCGGTTCGACCAGTCAGAGCCTGATCCACCACGCCCAGTGCCCGGTCCTCGTTTGCCGCGAGGGCTGAACCCGCACAGCTGCCGCACCCCCATTTCTGAGCGAACGGCACTTTCGGCGCCTTCAGGAGACCGAAAGTGCCGTTCGCTCAACCGGGAGTGGGGGTGAAACAGGGCAAACAGGGCGAGCAGGTCAAACCTGGCCGACGACGCTCACCGTGACCGGTTCCTGCTCCGGCGTCACCACCGGAGTCTCCGGCAGATCCGGCACCCGAGTAGCCCGGGCGTAGACGGTCTCCCCCGCCTCGAGGTGCAGAGCTGCACTGTCACCGCGGGTGACCTGAGCCGAGAACAACTCACCGGTTGCCTCGTTGCGCAGATCGACTCGAACCTCGAAGCCGAGATACACGACGCGCTCGACTGTTGCGCGTGTGACGCCGAGGGACTCGGCCGTTCCGGACTCCTGAGCGAGAGCCATGCTCGGATCGCGGCCGAGACGGATGTCGTGCGGACGGACCAACTGCCCGTTGAGCTTCGCGACGGATCCGAGGAAGGACATCACGAAGTCGTTGGACGGGCGGTCGTACAGGTCGGCAGGTTCACCGATCTGCTCGATCCGCCCCTTGTTCAGGACCGCGATACGGTCTGCGACGTCGAGAGCCTCTTCCTGGTCGTGGGTGACCAGGACGGTGGTGACGTGCACCTCGTCGTGCAGGCGACGCAACCACGTGCGCAGGTCGGCACGGACCTTCGCGTCGAGCGCGCCGAAGGGCTCGTCGAGCAGGAGCACCTGCGGATCCACCGCCAGAGCGCGCGCCAACGCCATGCGCTGACGTTGACCACCGGACAGCTGCGCGGGGTACCGATGCTGAAAGCCGTCGAGGCCGACGATCTCGAGAAGTTCGTTGACCTTCTTCTCGATCTCCGGCTTCGGGCGCTTGCGGATCTTGAGCCCGAACGCCACGTTGTCGCGCACGGTCATGTGCTTGAACGCCGCGTAGTGCTGGAACACGAAACCGATGTCACGCTTCTGCGGCGAGACGCCGGTGACGTCCTTGCCTGCGATGGTGATGGTTCCCGAATCGAGCTCTTCGAGCCCTGCGATCGAACGCAGCAACGTCGACTTTCCCGAGCCGCTGGGCCCGAGCAATGCTGTCAACGAACCCGAGGGAATGTTGACCGTCACGTCGTCGAGCGCCGCGAAATCACCGTAGTTCTTGCGGGCCCCGGTCACTGTGATCATGTGGTGCTCCTCTTACGGTCCAGCAGCGTCATCAGCAACAGGACAATGATGGCGATGCCCATCAGCAGCGTTGCCGCCGAATACGCACCAAAAGTGTTGTGGTCGTCGATGTATCGCGAATGCACCAGCAATGTCAGTGTCTGGGATACCCCCGGGAAGCCGGAAGAGACCATGATGACTGCGCCGAATTCACCGAGCGAACGCGCCACCGTCAACACGATTCCGTACGTCAAGCCCCAACGGATCGCGGGCAAGGTGATCCGCCAGAACGTCTGCCAACCCGAGGCACCGAGCGTCGCGGCCGCTTGTTCCTGCTCGTCGCCGATCTCGTGAAGTACGGGTTCGACTTCCCGGACGACGAAGGGCAGCGTCACGAAAATCGTCGCGATCACCATGCCGGGCAAGCCGAAGATGACCTTGAACCCCAACGATTCGATGCCGCCGAACCAACCGTTGGCACCCCACAGGAGAATCAACGACACACCGACGACGACGGGCGAGACTGCGAAGGGTAGATCGACCACCGACTGCAGTACGCCCCGCCCCGGGAAACGCCCACGCACGAGTGCCAGAGCCGTGACAACACCGAACACCACGTTGATCGGGACCACGATCGCCACGATGATCAGCGAAAGATTCAGCGCGGAGATCGCTGCCGGTGTCGTGATCGATTCGAGGAACGGCCCGATTCCGTTCTCGAACGTTCGCGTCAGGATCACACCGATCGGCACGACCAACAACACGAACAGGTAGACGAGAGCGATGGTCCGCAGACCGATCTTCGATCCTCTGGACACGTTCATCGGGAACTCTCCTCACGTCGCTGTCCTCGCGAGGCGAAGATTCGCAGGACGAACAGCGTCACGAATGCGATGGCCAGCAACGCTACCGAGACGGCAGCGGCGTTGGTCGGACGATCGATCTCGATCTGCTGCTGAATGTACTGCGATGTCATCTGTGTCACGCGTGGGATGTTGCCGCCGATCAGAACGACCGAGCCGTATTCACCGATCGCTCGGGCGAATGCGAGCCCCGCGCCGGAGATGACGGCAGGCGCCAGCGTCGGAAGAACGACGGAACGAAAGATCGTCCAGTTGGAAGCCCCCAATGATGCAGCGGCTTCCTCGACTTCGCGGTCGACCTCCATCAGCACCGGCTGCACCGAGCGAACCACGAACGGCAAGGTCACGAAGGCCAATGCCACGATCAGTCCGGGCTGGGTTGCATTGAGGTGGATGTCGATCGGTGACTGCGGGCCGTATAGAGACAGCAGCACGATCGACGCCACAATGGTGGGTAGCGCGAACGGCAGATCGATCATCGAGTTGACGATGCGCTTGCCCGGGAAGTCGTCCCGGACCAGCACCCACGCGATGATCGTGCCCATCACGACGTTGATCAATGCCACGATCACCGAGACCAACAGCGTCACGCGCAACGACGCCAAGGCGACGGGTGCGGTGATGGCGTCCCAGAATCCGGAGATCCCCTCGTCGAACGCGGTGGCGGTCAACGCGGCGAGCGGAAGCAGAACGATCACGGAGAGCCACAGGGTGGCGACTCCGATTCCGAGCGGCCCCACACTCCCCGTGACCCGCGCGAGTTTTCGCCGACGAGCCACGGGGGTGGGGTCAATAGTGTCAGTCACGTCAGTCTTACTTGGTCGCGTTGTCGTAGATCACTGCGATCGAACCGGTGTCCTTGGTGAACAGAGCGCTGTCCACGGCCTTCCAGCCGCCGAGGTCTGCGATGGTCCACAGCTTGGTCGGCTCGGGGAACTTGTCGGTGAACTTGGCAGCGACGGCGGGATCAACGGGACGGAATCCTGCTTCGGCCCAAAGCGTCTGACCCTCGGTCGTGTACAGGTAGTCCTTGAACGCGGTCGCCTTGTCGAGGACCTTGCTGTTCGAGATCACGGCAACCGGGTTCTCGATCTTGAAGGTCGTGGGCGGGGTGACGTGCTCGACCGGGTCGCCGTTGCCTTCGATGAACAGTGCCTCGTTCTCGTAGCTGATCAGAACGTCGCCGCTACCCTGCAAGAAGGCTTCCGAAGCCTCGCGTCCCGACTTGGGCTGGATCTTGACGTGATCGTTGACCAAGGCGGTGACGTAGTCGAGGCCCGCTTGCGGGTTCTTGCCACCGTCGCTCTTCGCGGCGTACGGCGCCAAGAGGTTCCACTTGGCCGAGCCGGAACTGAACGGGTTCGGCGTGACGACCTCGAGGCCGGGCTGAAGCAGGTCGTCCCAGTCCTTGATCCCCTTCGGGTTGCCCGGACGGGTCACGATGGTGACAACCGATCCGAACGGAATTCCGTTGTAGGCGTCCTGGTTCCAGTTCTGATCGACCAGACCTGCATCGACCAGGCGGGTGATGTCAGGCTCGACGGAGAAGTTGACGAAGTCGGCCTCGGCACCGTCCTTCACCTTGCGCGACTGGTCGCCCGAGGCACCGTACGAAGGGTTGAAGTTGACGTTCTTGCCCTCGTCGGTCGCCTGGAAGGCTGCGGTGAGCTTGTCGAAGCCGGGCTTCGGCACGGCGTAGGCGAACAGATTGATCGTGCCGGCGCTACCGTCGCCGGCGGCGCTGTCACCACCCACGGTGTCGCTCGAGCCACCACTGCACGCTGTGAGTACCACGGCCCCCATGGTCGCGATAGCAGTGAGAAGTGTGCGGGAACGGCGTTTCATTGCAGATACCTTCCTGAAAGGACTGACAAACGAGGGTTGATCAAACGACAAGTCCGAGACCTCTGGGGCTTAATCCATCGCGACGTTCAGACATGAAGAGCCGACGGGCAAAGAGCCCTGAATCGGGGGCGCGAGCTACGCGCAGAGAAGTTCGAGTGGGGTGCGCAGCACCACCGGAGAGGTCGAACTCAGGAAATCAACAACAGGCGACGTCAGCGACGTCGAGCATGCCGACAGCAATCAACGCCAACTGGTGGCGGATTACGGGAGCTGTTGCTTCGGACACGCGGTGGACTTTAGCAGAGCACCGGCGCCCGCTCTAATCGGGAGAACTAGCGGGTGAGAAGCCACGCCACGATCACGAGGAGAATCAGGGCGATCAGGGCGAGAGTGACCCGTGAGCGGGGCATCAGCTTTCCTCTACTTCTCGAGAATTCCTACGCAACCAGCCGAACAGCGGCAGAGCGAGTACGGCGGCCAACGCGCGATCCAGACCGATGGCCACCAGGCGGCACAGCGGAACGACGACGATCAGGACCAATGCGACCTGCGGGATGAACGGGAGCCCCGCCATCCACAGCTCGAAGCTGTCCCACCAATCCGCTATCCGATCCACGCCATCACCCTATCCTTCGACCGAAACAGTCCCGACAGCGTGTGGATTGGACGTGTGTCGATTCTGGCCGGATGATGTCCGAATGAGTGCTGACGACGAAGTGGTGCAGACGATTCCTCCCGCCTCCACGGGTCACCATCGAAGCAACTTTCCCCCGATCGACGACTACGCGTTTCTTTCCGATTGCGAAACCTCGTGCCTGATTGCCCGTAACGGATCCGTCGAGTGGATGTGCGTTCCCCGCCCCGACTCCCCCAGCGTGTTCGGTGCCATCCTCGACCGCAGCGCAGGCCATTTCCGTATCGGCCCTTACGGCCAGAACGTGCCCGCCGCCAGACGCTATCTGCCGGGCGGACTCATCCTAGAGACAACATGGCAGACGGAGACCGGCTGGCTCGTCGTTCGCGACGCACTGGTTCTCGGCCCATGGCACAACGTCGACAAGCGATCGAACACGCACAAGCGCACACCGACCGACTGGGACGCCGAACACACGCTTCTCCGTACGGTCAAATGCGTCAGCGGCACCGTCGAACTCGAGATGAGCTGCGAGCCCGCGTTCGACTATCACCGCGGCACCGCCAATTGGGAGTACACCGGCAAGGTCTACGAGGAAGCGACGGCAACGTGTCGCTCCGCCAAGCCCGGCGACCATCCGACATTGCGCTTGACCACCGATCTCCGACTGGGTCTGGAAGGTCGCGAGGCCCGGGCCCGGACGCGACTGGTCGAAGGCGACAACGTCTACGTCGCGCTCTCGTGGTCGGATCTACCCGCGCCGCAGACGTTCGACGAAGCCGCCGACAAGATGTGGCAGACGTCGAAGTCGTGGCGCGAGTGGGTGACCATCGGCAAGTTCCCCGATCACCCGTGGCGCGGATACCTGCAGCGCAGCGCGCTCACACTCAAAGGCCTCACCTACGCACCGACCGGAGCCCTTCTCGCGGCTTCCACGACGTCGCTACCGGAAACACCAGGCGGAGAACGCAACTGGGACTACCGCTACGCATGGGTTCGCGATTCCACTTTCGCATTGTGGGGCCTCTACACGCTCGGGTTGGACCGTGAAGCCAACGACTTCTTCAACTTCATCTACGACGTGTCGAGTTCGGACAACGGTCAGCCGCACCCACTACAGGTGATGTACGGCATCGGCGGCGAGCGCACGCTCGAGGAATCCGAACTCAACCACCTCTCCGGATACGACGGCGCCCGTCCGGTGCGTATCGGCAACGGCGCGTTCGATCAACAGCAGCACGACATCTGGGGCACCATGCTCGACTCGGTGTACCTGCACATCCGCACCCGCGAGCGCGTCCCCGAAGCGTTGTGGCCGCTACTCAAGAAGCAGGTCGAGGAAGCGATCAAGCATTGGCGCCAGCCCGACCGCGGGATCTGGGAGGTGCGCGGTGAACCGCAGCACTTCACGTCGTCGAAGATCATGTGTTGGGTCGCCCTCGATCGCGGCGCCAAGCTTGCAGAGATGCAGGGCGAGAAGAGCTTTGCGCAGCAATGGACGGCCATCGCCGACGAGATCAAAGCCGACATCCTCGCGCACGGTGTCGACTCGCGTGGAGTTCTGACACAGCGCTACGGACACGATTCACTCGACGCGTCTCTACTGCTGGCCCCGCTACTGCGCTTCCTGCCTGCCGACGATCCGCGTATCCGCGCGACGGTGCTGGCGATCGCAGACGAGCTCACCGAAGAAGGTCTGGTCCTGCGCTATCGCGTCGACACCACCGACGACGGATTGAGCGGCGAGGAGGGCACGTTCACCATCTGTTCCTTCTGGTTGGTGTCCGCCCTCGTCGAGATCGGCGAACTGGATCGCGCAAAGCATCTCTGCGAGCGTCTGCTCGGGTTCGCGAGCCCGCTCAAGCTGTACGCGGAGGAGATCGACGCGCACACCGGTCGCCATCTGGGTAACTTCCCGCAGGCGTTCACACACCTGGCGCTGATCAACGCCGTGGTCCACGTGATCCGCGCCGAGGAAGCTGCCGAAGCCGGAGCTTTCCAGCCCGCGCACAACGCAACCTAGACCCACCTGCTGTGCGCCTTTAATAACCGCCCGCGGTTAATAAAGGCGCACAGCAGGTTAGCCGGCCACCGCTTCGAGCTGGCGCGTGATCGATTCGAGCGAGTACTTCAGCGACAGCGACGACGGAGTGTTCAGTCCGGCAACAGTCGGATAGTCGACGATCGCCAGACCCCCACTCTTGACTGCGGATAGGTCAGCGAACCCCGGCAGCTTCATCATGTCTTCCAGCGTTCCGCCGTTCGGCAACAACACCACGACGTCGGCACTGAGAGCGTCGACCCGTTCCGGACTGAGCATCAGCCGGCCACCGGTAACGCCCGCCTCTTCGACCAGCTTGGGCGGCAACGACATTCCCAGGCGCGTGAACAGCCCCGAAGCACCGTCCTTGGGATCGGCGACGATCACCAACTGTGACGTCGGGAAGACGTACTGCGACAGAAGTGCCGTCTTTCCCTTCAGCCCCGGCAGTCGTTGTGCGAGCGCATCGATCTGCCCGTTCGTGGACTCGACGATCTCGTCGGCTCGCGACTCCTCGTCGAGAATTCGACCGAGAATCTCGACCTGGTCCTGCCACGGATCGACCTGGACGTCGGACAGACCGGCAATTGTCGGAGCGATCTTGCTCAACTGATCAAAATCGTCCTGATCGGCGACGGAGAACCCACCGAGAATCAGATCGGGATCCAAGGCTGCAATTTCTTCGACTTTGAGCGGGACACCGAACTGCTGAATCGCCGAGCGATCGAGTTCCTTCGCCGACGCGTCGACGCCGCTCTCCCACGGGAACAGGCCACGCTCGTCACCCATTGGTCCGGCAGCCAGGTACCCCACAGGCTGGATTCCGAGTTCGAGCAGAGCGTCGAGCCACTGGGTGTCGGCCGCGACGATGCGCGTCGGCGTTCCGATGATCGTGGTGGCGCCGAACTTGTGGTCGACCGTGATGACCCGACCGTCCGCGATCTCGTCGGCGTCCGAAGACGAACAACCACTGATACCGACGACCAGTGCTCCCAAGAGAGCCACCGCCGAGAACTTCATCGCACGCACGAAATACTCCTCCACTAGTTAGTAGAGGCTTACCTTCCCATGTGGGGCACGTCTGTGTCCGACCTTGCTTTCAGGCGAAACGAGCGAGCAGACGCTCCGCATCGGCACCGATGCGTCGAACCACATCACCGGCCGGATGGGTTCCGTGCACGAGTCCGACAGCTTCTCCGGCGTAGACGACTCCGCTGTGCGGATCCGACGGGTCGTACGCCTGTGCCAGCGTTTCCTCGTCGGCGTCGACTCCGTGCCAGGCGGCGGTGAACTCGTTGGCCACCGCGCGGCCACCCCACCGCTGCGGCCACGGTTGACTGCGCGCTCGGTCGAATACCGAGGTGTAAATCGTGTCCGCACTTCCGGCTTCGACGACGCGGTCGCGGGCATAGTCCGGCCCGACCGTCTCCGGGCTGGCGAGCAGCGCCGTTCCGATCATCACGCCTTCGCCACCGGCTGCCAGGACGGCGGCCAAACCGCGTCCGGTTCCGATTCCGCCGGCTGCCAGCACTGGAAGTGATGTCGCTTCGAGGATCTCCTGCAGCAGCGGCAGGGTTCCGATTCTGCCCGTGTGGCCGCCTGCCTCACCGCCCTGCGCGATCACAGCGTCGACACCTGCGGCCTCGACAATGCGAAGGTCCTCGAGCGTATTGATCTGTGACACAACGGGAATGCCCGCATCGTGGATTCGTCCGACATACGCGGCGGGATCACCGAACGACAAGGTGATCATGGTCGGCTCGACGGCAATCGCGGCATCGAGCATCAACTCGTTCTCGGGCAGCGACCACGTCATCAGGCCGACGCCGAATTTTCCGCCGATCGAGCGGGCCACCTCGGCTTCGGCCTCGATCCACTCCGGTGTGTTGTACCGGGCCGCACCGAGCAGACCCAACCCACCGGCCACCGATACAGCTCCGGCCAGGGCACCGCCCGCGCGACCACCCATGGGCGCCCCGAGAACCGGGATTTCGATTCCGAACTCTCGGGACAACCAGGTGGTGACCATGCGCTCCTACTTCTTGGGCTTCTCGCCAACCGATTCCGACGTCAGAGCTGCGACGAATGCTTCCTGAGGCACCTCGACGCGACCGATGGTCTTCATGCGCTTCTTGCCTTCCTTCTGCTTCTCGAGCAGCTTGCGCTTACGGCTGATGTCGCCGCCGTAGCACTTGGCAAGAACGTCCTTGCGGATTGCGCGAATGTTCTCGCGCGAGATGATCTTGGCGCCGATCGCAGCCTGGATCGGAACCTCGAACTGCTGGCGCGGGATCAGCTCACGAAGCTTCGACGTCATGCGTCCGCCGTAAGCGCCGGCGTTGGAGCGGTGCACGATCGACGAGAATGCGTCGACGGCCTCCCCTTGCAGAAGGATGTCGACCTTCACCAGGTCGGCCTGCTGCTCACCGGCCTCCTCGTAATCGAGGCTGGCATAACCCTTGGTGCGGGACTTGAGGGCGTCGAAGAAGTCGAACATGATCTCGCCCATGGGCAGTTCGTAGCGCAATTCGACGCGAGTCTCGGAGAGGTAGTCCATGCCGCCGAGTTCACCGCGACGGGACTGGCACAGCTCCATGATGGCGCCGACGTACTCGCTCGGGGCGATGACGGTGCACTTGGCGACCGGCTCGTAGACCTCGCGGACCTTGCCTTCCGGCCAGTACGACGGGTTGGTGACGATGACCTCGGCCCCGTCCTCCATCACGACGCGGTAGACGACGTTGGGCGCGGTGGAAATCAGTTCCAGGCCGAACTCACGCTCGAGGCGGTCGCGGGTGATCTCCATGTGCAGCAGGCCGAGGAAGCCGCAGCGGAAGCCGAATCCGAGGGCAACCGACGTCTCCGGCTCGTAGGCCAATGCCGCGTCGTTGAGACGGAGCTTGTCGAGAGCGTCGCGAAGCACCGGGTAGTCCGAGCCGTCCATCGGGTAGAGACCTGAATAGACCATCGGCTTGGGATCGCGGTAGCCGACCAGCGGTTCGGTCGCGCCGTTGCGGGTTGTGGTGACGGTGTCACCGACGCGCGACTGGCGGACGTCCTTCACACCGGTGATGAGGTAGCCCACCTCGCCGACACCCAGACCGATACTGGCCTTCGGCTCGGGGGAAATGATGCCGACCTCGAGCAGTTCGTGTGTGGTGCCCGTCGACATCATCGTGATCTTCTCGCGGGGACGGATCCGACCGTCGACCACACGTACGTAGGTGACCACGCCGCGGTAGGCGTCGTAGACGGAGTCGAAGATCATGGCGCGAGCCGGACCGTCAGCATCACCCACGGGTGCGGGGATCTGCACGATTACTTCGTCGAGCAGTTCCTTGACGCCCACGCCGGTCTTGCCCGACACGCGCAGGACATCGCCGGGCTCGCAGCCGGTGATGTGCGCGATCTCTTCGGCATATCGGTCGGGGTCCGCGGCCGGGAGGTCGATCTTGTTGAGGACGGGAATGATCTTGAGATCCTTCTCCATCGCCAGGTAGAGGTTGGCCAGCGTCTGAGCTTCGATACCCTGAGCTGCGTCGACCAGCAGAATTGCGCCCTCACACGCTTCGAGCGCACGGGAGACCTCGTACGTGAAGTCGACGTGGCCGGGAGTATCGATGAGGTGGAGAACAAACTCTTCGCCGTCGACGGTCCAGGGCAGACGAACGTTCTGGGCCTTGATGGTGATGCCGCGTTCACGCTCGATGTCCATGCGGTCCAGGTACTGCGCACGCATCGCCCGCTCTTCGACCACACCGGTGAGCTGCAGCATGCGATCTGCCAGCGTCGACTTACCGTGATCGATGTGCGCGATGATGCAGAAGTTCCGGATCTGCGCAGGATCCGTGAACGTCTTGTCGGCGAAGCTGCTGATGGGAGACCCCTTAGTCGGACCGGCACCGGCCCGGATCCGGGCCACTGTCAACCCTCAGGATATCCAAGTCTCGGCGCCGCCGTACCAGGGGTTCCCACGGGCAGGTGATTATGCTCGAACGCTATGGCAAGCATGTGGAAGCAGATCGGCAGAACCCTCGGCGCCCTCGCGGTGGAGAAGGGACCTGCGCTACTGCGCCAGTTGCAGTCGTCAACGTCTCAGTCGTCCACCTCGAAGCCTGGTCCGTCCGGCCGACCGATCGCCGCGCGGACATCTCCGACCGCACATCGCGCCAGGAGGGTGGAGTACTCCCCCGACCTCGACGGCAAAGCCGATCCGGGCGAGATCGTCTGGACCTGGGTTGCCTACGAGGAAGATCCGACCCAGGGCAAAGACCGTCCGGTGCTGGTAGTCGGCCGCGACGGCGACACGCTGCTCGGCCTGATGTTGTCTTCGCAGAGCAAGCGCGAAGGTGAGCGCGATTGGCTCGCAATCGGTTCGGGCCCGTGGGACGGCGAGGGCAGACCGAGCTGGATCCGACTCGACCGGGTGCTCGATGTTCCCGAGAGCGGAATACGCCGCGAGGGCGCCGTCATGGATCACTTGAAGTTCGACGCGGTCGCGGCAAAACTTCGGGCCGACTTCAGCTGGAGCTGAAGCCGACCCGAAGGGATAGAAGCAGTATCGATCAGCTGTCCATACGGTTGAACCGTCCGAAGAGTGCTCGATAGATGAGTGCGCCGAGTGCACCGCCGATCAGCGGGAACACGATGAACAACCACACTTGACCTAGTGCGCCGTCCTGGAACGGCGCGACAGCGAGGCTTCGAGCGGGGTTGACGGAGGTGTTGTCGATCGGGATCGAGATCAGGTGAATGACGGCCAGGGTGAAGCCGATGGACACTCCGGCAAGCGGTACGTCCGAGATCTGATCGGTCGACGCGAGAACGACGAACACCAGCAGCGCTGTCAGCAGGATCTCGATGATCATGGCGGCACCGATGCCGTAACCGTCCGAGACCACGTTGCCGAGAAGGTTCTTCTCGGCAGACGGACTGTGTGCACCCCAACCGTTTGCGCCCAGTCCGTCAGCAGCACGGTTGTACGCCGGAAGACTGTTCGCGACCGTGTAGATCACGACGCCTGCTACCAAACCGCCGATCACTTGCGCGACAACGTAAATCGCCGCATTGACGGCCGAGATGCGCCCGATCACAAATTGACCGAGAGTCACCGCCGGGTTGACGTGGCAACCGGAAATCGGCCCGATCGCATACACGAGGAACAGCAGGGTCAAACCGAACGCGAGGGCCACTCCGAGATTGCCGACTTTCGCCCCTGCGAATACGGCAGTTCCGACCGCGGAGAAAACGAGCACAAAAGTCCCCACCGCTTCGGCCACATACTTCTTCACATCCGAGATCGGTTCGACCTCAGTCAATTCCTGTGCAGTTGGAGACATATTCCCACCTTCTTCTCATCGAACGGTAGTAATGCTCACGCCACTAGATTTGCCGGACTTTACGCAAGCCGGGTGATCTCCACAACAACTTCGAGATCTGTGGAGCGGCCACCGGAAAAGATTCCCTTCAAAGGCGGCACATCCGAATAGTCCCTTCCTATACCGACCGAGACGTGCTGTTCATTCACAGCTATCGCATTGGTCGGGTCGTATCCCCACCACGCGCCAGTCCACGCCTCGATCCATGCGTGCGATTCCCCCACCACCGTGTCCCCGACTGCCGCATCACGTTTGGGGTGGAGATAGCCGGAAACGTATCGACACGGAATGCCCATCGTTCGTAGCAATACCAAGGTCAGATGCGCATAATCCTGGCAGACGCCTTTCCTGGCAGACCAAGCCTCGACGGCCGACGTGTGCACTCCGGTCGTGCCGGGTACATATGACATTTCACCGTAAACCCATTGGGACGCAGCCACTACTGCATCTTCAGGTGATTTATCTTTGCGCAATTCCTTGGCAATTGTCGCCAGCTTACGATCACGCGGAACATATCTCGTGAAACTCAGTTGCTCGTTGAATCGATCTTTAATCGCTTCACCCGACAATTCATCCCAGTCGACGGTTTCCTCGGGCTGAACGAACGGTTCTGTTTCCACCACCGACAGTCCGGTCACTTCGAGTTCGGTGTGCGGGGCGTGCAAGTCGAACGCGGTCACCGCGGTGCCCCAGTAATCGGTGTATCGGTAGGAACGCGTTGCCGGTTGCGTTTCGACGCGCGTGAGGATCACCGTCTGCCTGGTGTCGCCGCGAGGTGTCAATCGCGCTTCGTTGTACGACGACGTCACCGGAGCGTCGTACGCATATCCCGTGGTGTGCACGACCCTCATTCGCCAGCTCACAGCTCTCCCTCCACCGTCGACTCCGCATACGCGGCGCCGGCATCCGTCCATGCGACCCACGGCGCAGCGTGGAAGTACTGAAGCGCAATCGCTTCACCCAGTTCGCGGCAGGTCTCCTGCCAACCGAGCAACCGACCTTGCAGATCTTCGAGCAACACGCCCTGCGGCAGAAATTCCAGTTCGCTGCGTGCGCGGCCGAGAAGCCGCGGCGCCTCCGCCCGAATTCCAACACGGCTGCCCGGCTGCGGGTCGAGTTCCTGCAGACACTTCTCGGCCTGCCTGATCGAGTGGAACACCGAACGCGGAAAGAGCCTGTCCAACAAGATGAACTCGACCACCCGATTGGCGTCGAGCGCTCCGCGATACGTACGCAGATACGTGTCATGCGCACCCGCCGAGCGAAGCACACTGACCCACGCCGGCGACGACGGGCGGTCACCGGCGCGCGCCAGCAGCATTCGCACGATCATGTCGACACGTTCGATCGACCTGCCCAGCAGAAGGAACCGGTAACCGTCGTCGCGGCTGAGCGTGGAATCCGCCAGGCCCGCGAACATCGCCGCGCGTTCCTCCACGTAGCGGAAGAACTCGTGCGGCCCCAACCTGCGTGATGCACGTTCACGCTCGGCCAGTCCGTTGTACGTGGTGTTCAGGCACTCCCACATCTCACTAGACGTGACCTCACGCGCTCCGCGAGCATTCTCACGAGCACTTGCCAGCGAGTCCACGATTGAACCAACCTGATTGCGGCTGAACGCAACCAGATCGGTGAGCGAGCGTACGTCGAGCTTCTCCTCCGGCGCTTCGATGCCGAGGACACGCAAGAGCAGACGCGACGTGCGGTCCGGGTCGACGGTGGCGTCGTCGAGAAGTTGGTGGACGGCGACGTCAAGGATCCGAGCGGTGTCGTCCGCTCGCTCGACATAGCGGCCGATCCAGTAGAGGGACTCTGCGTTGCGAGCAAGCATCAGTCACCACGCTCCGTTCGCTGATAGTTCTTGGTAGCTGGGCAGTTCAGAGGAATTCACTGTTGCTGCTGCTGTTGTTGTGAGGTACTCAGCTCCGGCCCCTGCACCGGTTCCGCGGATTCCGGAGGCTCGGACACCAACTCCTCGCCGGACAGCTCCGGGTCCTCGTGTGAGGTGCGGCTCGCGAGCACCCATGTGTCCTTGCTTCCGCCGCCCTGGCTGGAGTTGACCACCAGCGAACCTTCCGGAAGTGCCACCCGGGTCAGGCCGCCGGGCAACACCCACACGTCTTCGCCGTCATTGACGGCAAAGGGCCGCAAGTCCACGTGGCGCGGCGAGAGAACGTCGTCGATCTTGGTCGGCACCGTGGACAACTGCACGAGAGGCTGCGCGATCCACCCGCGCGGGTCTGCCTTGATCTTGCGGGTGATCGCGGCCAGTTCCTTGGGGCTCGCGTCGGGACCGAAGACGATTCCGTAGCCGCCGGACCCTTCCACCGGCTTGATGACCAGTTCCGCGACCCGGTCGAGGACTTGCTCGCACTCCTCGTCCAACCAACAGCGGAACGTGTCGACGTTCTGCAAGAGCGGCTTCTCACCGAGGTAGTAGTCGATGATCTGCGGAACGTAGGTGTAGACCAGCTTGTCGTCACCGACTCCGTTGCCGACGGCACTCGAAATCACCACGTTGCCCGCCCGCGCCGCATTCAGTAGACCTGCGACGCCGAGAATCGAATCCGGGCGGAAGTGCATCGGGTCGAGGTACTCGTCGTCGATGCGGCGATAGATGACGTCGACCTGGCGCTCACCTTCCGTCGTGCGCATGTAGACCATGTTGTCGCGGCAGAACAGGTCGCGACCTTCGACGAGTTCCACGCCCATCTGACGAGCGAGCAGCGAGTGCTCGAAATAAGCCGAGTTGGCAATACCTGGTGTGAGAACAACCACTGTCGGGTCCGCTTCGTTGAGTGCAGCACCCGCGCGCAGCGCTCTCAGCAGGTGTGTTGCGTAATCACCGACCGCCCTCACCTTGTGGGACATGAACAGGTCGGGGAACACCCGAGTCATCGTGCGACGGTTTTCCATCACATAGGAGACGCCGGACGGGGATCGCAAGTTGTCCTCGAGAACTCGGAACTCCCCGGCCTCGTCACGGACCAGGTCGATACCGGCGACGTGGATTCGCACACCATTGGGCGGCACGATGCCGGCCGCTTCGCGGTGGAAGTGCTCACACGAGGTGACCAGACGGCGCGGCAGCACGTGATCGCGCAGGATTCGCTGCTCGCCGTAAATGTCCGCGAGGAACAGCTCGAGAGCCTTCACGCGCTGCTTGATGCCCTTTTCCAGCCGAGACCACTCCTGCGCGGCAATGACCCGCGGCACCAGATCCAATGGAAACGGCCGTTCCTGCCCGGACAGCGAGAATGTCACGCCCTGGTCGATGAATGCGCGTCCGAGCGCGTCGGCACGCGCGGCGAGGTCGGCACTGCTCGTCGGCGCCAGGGCTTTGAACACGCCCTTGTACGGAGCACGCACCGAGCCGTCGGGCTCGAACATCTCGTCGAAAGCCAACTCGTAGCGACCGATGTCTGAATATCCGTCGAACACTGCGGCGGGACGCGCTCGGGTGGTGGTCGAACCTGTTTTACTCGAACTTTTCGAAGGCGGCGGCGTCATAGGGCAACATGCTGCTACAAGTGCGGCTATTCGGCAGCGCGGCGAGAGTTCGGGCGCTCGGTGTACCCTTCTCGACAGACGCAACGTGCGACGGTTTGGGTTCTTGGGCCCTCGGCTGGTAATCTTGCCAGTCGGTGCATCACTGCGCCCACAGCTTTCTCGACCGTAACCAGCTAAAGACGACAAGGATTTTACGCGTGGCCAACATCAAGTCCCAGGTGAAGCGAATCCGTACCAACGAGGCGGCCCGACTCCGTAACCAGTCGGTGAAGTCCTCGCTGCGTACCGCGATCCGTTCATTCCGCGAGGCTGCGGCAGCCGGTGACAAGGACAAGGCCAACGAGCTCCTCGTCTCCACCAGCCGCAAGCTCGACAAGGCAGCCAGCAAGGGCGTCATTCACGCCAACCAGGCTGCCAACAAGAAGTCTGCACTCTCGCAGGCTGCCAACAAGCTCTGACGTTTCCACTGTGACGGTTCGCCGTCATACTGGTTCGTCTCGATAGCCGCCAGGTCGAAAGACCAGGCGGCTATTTTGCGTCTTCAATCGGATCAGTGCGAAGACCCGCCATCCATGTCTTGCACCGAATATGTGGACCGGGCTGCAACCATCTGATGATGGCGGTCAACGGGCACGGGAGACGCCCTCGCAGCTGGTTGTTCACGACTGTCTTCTGGGCGGTCGTCGCTTTCGGCGTATTGGCCGCCCTGGGAATCCCTCGTTGGTGGGAATCATCGACGGTTGCAGTCGTCGGAGGTGCCGCAAGCTACGGATGGTGGAGGCGCAGGCAACGTAGCGAATTCCGGATCTTCCTCGGCGTGATGTGTTCACTCGTTGCGGTTCTGGCGTTTCTCGCCGTTGGACGAGCGCTTCTCACCACCGTGAAGGTGCCGGTGGACAGCGTCGGCCAAGAAACAATTGTCTGCGGCAGTGTGGTGAATCCGGTGCCGCACGACTCACTACGAGTGACCGACATCAGAACAGGTGAACCAACGACACGGCCTCAGGCCATTCCGCACACTCAGTTGGAACAAGCCTGCGTGAAACGCCTCGACTACCGGGCGGGTGAGGCCGCGGCCGCCACTGTCATCGGACTCCTTCTGGCCGGCCGCGCAGTAGGCCACGTTGTTCTCAGTTCTTCCGCAACGCACACACTTTCCGCACTGCCATCTCCAGGGCAAAGGACGAGTCGACTGCGGCGCCCTTCACGTCGGCGTTGAGGGCGGCGACGATCTGCATCGCAGCGCCGATCGACGTGGGATCCCAGCCGCCGACCTCCTTGATCGCCTTCTTGACCTTCCACGGCGGCATTCCGAGATCCGACGCCAACCGGAACGGGTCACCGCCCCGTGCAAACGGGCCGACCTTCGCGATCGTGTGGACTGCGTCGGCGAGGGCATCCGCGAGCAGAACATGGGCTGTTCCGATCTGATCGGCCCACCGGAGTGCCTCGAGTGCACCCCGGGTATCACCGACGATGACCTTGTCGGCCACGTCGAAGCCGGAGACCTCGGCCTTCCCCGAGTAGTACTTGTGGACCGCTTCGACGTCGATCTTGCCGCCGGTATCCGCCGCCAATTGTGAGCAGGCCGATGCCAGTTCACGGAGGTTGGAGCCGACACTTTCGATCATCGCGGCGATCGCATCTGGCGCAACCCTGACGTCTGCGGTCCGGAACTCACCGCGAACGAAGTCGACAAGCTGGCTCTTGTTCAGTTTTCCGCAGCTGTGCACCGTCGCGCCGAGCTTCTCGAGCGCCGGCGCCAACGCCTTCGCGCGACCACCGCCCGAGTGCACGACGATCAGAACGACACCTTCCGCAGGCTCACGCGCAGCCTCGAGAACAAGAGCTACGGCATCCTTGCCTGCTTCTGCAGCCGATTCCAAGACGATCACACGATCTTCGGCAAAAAGAGAGGGGCTCAGCAGCTCAGCCAACTCAGGAGCATTGGTGTCGCCCGCACGCATCTTCGTCACCGGGAGATCCGAAATACCCTGGCCGCGATCACCGCGGACGGCTCTGATGAGCTGCGACACCGTGCGGTCGATGAGGAACTCGTCGTCCCCCAGAACAAGATGCAGCGGATCAACTCCAGACGGATTACTCACCCGAAGATGGTCCCACGAGGAACCGACACGATCGACACAGACCCGCCGCCCCCGCCGTACACCGCGACAGTGCCGTCGACGTCCGTCCGAACCACCGCCCCGCCCAACGAATCCAGTTCGTCGAGAACCTCAGCATTCGGGTGTCCGAAACTGTTGCCGGCGCCGACGCTGATCATCGTCAACCTCGGACGCACCGCTTCCAGAAATGCCGACGACGTGGTCCGGGAACCGTGATGGGGCAGCTTCAACACTTCCGCCTTCACGTCCGTTCCCGATCGGAGAATAGCCTCCTCCCCCGCAACTTCGGCGTCACCCGTCAACAGAATTCGACCCGCCTCCGTGTGCGCCATCACCACCAGCGACTGATCGTTGGCAGCATCCGCGGCGTCGACGGAATCGCGGGGCTCTGGAACCAACGGTCCGAGAACCTCCATGTTCACCGATCCCAATGTCAGCTCTGCACCCGCCCGCAACGAGACGACCGGAATGTCGTGAGAATCGGCAGCACTCTTGACCGATCGAAAACCCGACTCCGGCAACAACATCGAACCCACCCCTATCGCGGTGACCGAACGCCCACCCAGAACTGCTTCCAATCCTCCGATGTGATCGGCGTGAAAGTGACTGATCACGAGCAACGCGATGTCGCTGACACCCAACATGTTCAGACAACGATCCATCGAAGTGGGATCAGGACCGACATCGATGACAACTGCTCTGTCGTCGCCGGTCGCGAGCACGAGACCGTCCCCTTGACCGACGTCGCACATGACCACTACCCACCCCGGAGCAATACGACCACCCCCGAACACGTGTTGAAAGATCAGGGCCAGAACGACACCCAGCACGAGAACGCCGACCACCAGCCGCGAAATCCGATTCCACAGCGCCAGCGCTACGGCCAGTAAGACGCCCGCGATGACAAGAGCACCGATCATTCCTGCCGGTACCGCCACCGACGCTCCCGGAAGTGACGCGGTCCACTCGGACACGTACAGCAGCCACCCCATCGGAGGCCGGACGAGCGGAGCAATGAACACGGCAATCGATGGACTGATAAGCGCGCACAGGGCAATCACCGCACCGAACACCGTGATAATTCCGATCACGGGAGCTACTGCCATGTTCGCGGCAATCGTGACGACACTGAATGTTCCCGCCATGGCGCCCACCAACGGTGCAGTCACGACAAACGCGGCACTGGAGACGGCTGTCATCTCCGCGAGCCATCGAGGCCAACCTCGTCGATGGAGGACATCCACCCACACGGGGGCAATGATCACCAGTGCACCCGTGGCCGTGGTCGACAGCGCAAATCCCCAGTCGACGGCAAGCTCGGGCATCACGACAACCAGAACGATGACGGCGGCGGCAAGAGCAGGCAGCGCCTGTTTACGACGACCGACGACCAAGCTGAGCAGGGCGATCAGGCCCATCACCGACGCACGCAGAACACTCGGCGACGGCCTCGCGACGACAACAAATGCAACGAGGGCCATCAGTGCCAAGACGGCCCCGACCCGCGGACTCAGCGCCGCTGCTCTGACCAACAGCAAAACGGCCCCGAGCAGAATGCTGATGTTGGCGCCGGATACCGCGGTGAGATGGGAAAGCCCGGCAACGGTGAAGTTGTCCTTCACCACCGGAGACAGCGCCGACGTGTCTCCGACGACGAGGCCAGGCAGCAGACCTGCCTGATCCGGCGGGAGCGCAGCCGAGCACGCAGCGGCGAAACGAGTGCGCACCACGCTCGCCCATCGCTGGTACCAGGGCACGTCTCCCACCGCGACTGGAGGCCCTTCGGATGTGATCACGGCGAGCGTGGAATCGCTACGCCAAGGCTGACTCGCCCGGCCGCGAACCGTGAGGCTCTGCCCTGGAACAACTTCGAGCCACGACGAACTGGGTGCCCGGATGGTGACCAAGCCGCCACCGGAGTACCTGTGGTTATGTGAAGCCACAGAATTGCGGTTGCCCTGAAGAAGACCTGCCCTTGACCCGCCGCGCCGGCGACCACGTGCGGATCCTCAGTGGGTTCCACTTCGACACTCACCCAGGCTCCTTCGAGGCCAGCTCGGGTCAGTGGGTGACTCTCCGCCTCGAACGCCCGCCATCCGCTGACGACACTGCATCCGGCACCGAATAGTAATGCCGCCAACATGATTCGTGACCACCCTGCAGATGTCCGGCGCACAACCACGTAGCTGAGGATTGCCGCTGGAACCGCACATGCCACTGCCAGTACCCACGCAGTGGTCGCACCGTACGAGATCCCCACCGCGCTGCTCCCCCACACTGCGACGGCCGACAGAAGCAGTCGAGCGTCGAGGACCGGCGAGGCTTCCGGTTCGTTCACACCGACACCAGCACTCGAAGCTTCGCCAACCTTGCCGGGCCGATCCCGTCGACTTCCCCCAATTGTTCTATGTCCGTGAATTTTCCGTTGGAAGTGCGCCAGGAGACGATCGCCGCAGCCGTTACCGGCCCTACCCCGGGAAGATCGTCCAGTTCGGCCTCGGTGGCGGTATTGAGGTTCACCAACCCAGTCCCACCGGACTCCCCCGCAGCGGCCGGGCTGGCCCCTCCTGCAGTGGTACTCGAACTCGCTGAAACACCACCGGACTGATCGGCCGCACCCACCACGATCTGATCACCATCGGCAAGCTTCTGAGCCAGGTTCAGGCCCACCGTCTCCGCGCCGTCGAGCAGGCCGCCTGCCGCGGCGAGCGCGTCGGCGATGCGCGAGCCCGGAGGTAGGTTGACAAGCCCCGGCGTGCGCACGAGTCCGACGACACTGACCACCAGAGCCTGAGGCGGCTGCTCTGGTACGACGCCGGTAGGTACGGGACCGACTGATTCACCATCGTCAGCAGCGACATTCTGCGCCGTGACATTCTGGGGCGAGGGCAACAGTGGGACCGCCTGCATACTCGGAGAATCCCACCACACGGCGAACAAGCCGATCGCCGTGGCCAGAACTGCAACGATCGCCAACACCCCGGTCGCCGATCGGCTCGGGCGCCAACGTGTTCCGCGCCAACGCTCGGGCAGCCGATCGAACCTAGAGGCGTCGGGTTGAGCTTCGCATTCGTCCGCGTCGTAGTCCTGAAGCCACTCAGGGGATCTCTCGAAAGACGCTGAATCCTCGAAGTCGTCGACGTCCTCATGTCGCCGCCTGTAGTTGCCGTCCATCGCCGCGAGGCGATCACGCGCCCGCTCGCGCTCCTCGCTGATCCTCATGACTGGACGATAACGAGAGACCTCGCCGCCAACGACGAACCATTTCAATCTGTGGAGAACTCCAGGGTTGTGGAGAAACGATCAGGCGCTCGCGTCGATCGTCATGTCGATGTCCGGTAGCGGACACACCACAACACCGATCGCGCCGACTCCGACGTGCGCTCCGATAACCGCACTGAAGTCGGTGACCACGGATTCCGCTACATCGGGAATGCGCTCGGCCAACTGTTCGGCTATCCCGTCCGCGCGCTCTCGTGCTCGCATGTGATGCACGGCTATCGCCACACGACCGAGACCGGCGCGTTCGACTGCCGAATCCACCAAGCGTGCAAGCGCTTTGGTGGTGGTGCGTGTTTTCTCGCCGAGCACGAGCTTGCCGTCCACCAGATGCAGGATCGGCTTCATCGCCAATGCAGTACCCAGCAACGCAGCCGCGGTTCCGATTCGTCCGCCCCGGCGCAACTGATCAAGTTTGTCGACGACGATGTAGCAGCGCCCACGGCTTGCGACGTCGACCGCCCGGCCGTACGCCTCTTCGAGTGAGGCACCCTTCTCGGCCAAGCGTGCAGCTTCGAGAGCGGGATATCCCAAACCCATTCCGGCGGACTGTGAATCGACGATCCGGACCGCGCCACCGAACTCCTGGGCAGCGACTCGTCCGGCTTCCCACGTTCCCGAGAGCTGACGTGAAATATGAATGGCGAGGACACCGTCACCGTCGCTCATCTCCAGGGCGCGTGCGTACGCTTCGGACAACTCGGCGGGCGACGCTCCGGCCGTTGTCACTCCCGACAGATCGTTCGGCATTGCGTCGACGCCCTCACGCAAGTCGCAGCCGTCACGGAGTACATGGAGGGGAACCACCTGAATGCCACATGCGTCGGCCGACTCCTGCGGAATACAGGCGGAGGAATCCGTGACGACGACGACCGGCACTCTGCTACCCGACTTCACTCGGCGGTGATACCAGTTCTGGCGAGACAAGTTGCGGCGAAACCACTTTCTTCGACTCGGCCCCGCGGATCGCGGCAATCATCGCGCGGGCTACGCCGACGTGACCGTCCCAACCCCAGTGGATACCGTCGGGATTTCCGTTCTCGGAAAAGACGTTGTCTCGCACTGCATCCGCGAGGTCGACCACGGGAACGTCTTTCTCCGTTGCCCACTCGGTAATCGCGGACACCGCGGCCGGCCGACCCGCGTGCACGCTCGCGTAGGCATCGCTGCGGTGCACGGATGGCAGGGTCGCGATCATCGGCAGTTCCGGCCGCATGTACTCCAACGCGTTTCGCGAGCTTTCCAGATACTCGACGCTCAGCTTGGGAGGAAGGGCGACCGGGCGGCCCAGAGGTGCAAGCCGCGGCTGCAGCCACTGATAGCCCTCGCGCACCACGCGTCGAAGCGCCGGAGGACGAACGTAGCGGATGGTCTCGCGGAGCGCGGTAGGCAATGGGGACGGCAGCGAGTCCATACCGCCGACCGCGAACACGACGGCGCCGGCCCGCGGCACCGCCGCCCACACACGAGGATCCTGAGTCAGTGCCCACCACGCGTCGCGGCACGTCCAGCCGATACGCGCGACCAACTCGACATCCCAGCCGAGTTCGTCGGCCACGATGTTGGGCCAGATGCGTGGATGATCTGCCGCGAGGCCGCCTTTGGGGCCGAAATACGACAGCGAATCCGCGAGCACGAGGAGGACGGGGCGCTGCCCGTCGGCACTTTCAGAGGACGTCATTTGCGACACTCGCAGAAGCATTCCATACGTCGAGTCGCCACTCGATCGACTTGACGTCACCATGTCCGCTGAGTTGCACCCAACTGGTGTTTCCCAATCCGCCGAGGACGGCCCAGCGATCGATGGGCAGGTCGAGCAATGCCGCTGTCAGTGCCGCGATCAAACCTCCGTGCGCCACCAGAACCACGGGCCTCTCGGCCCAGTCCGGGTGCGTCTGGAGTAGTTCGTGAACTACGGGAAGGCTGCGATTAGCGACGTCGATTCGGCTTTCACCGCCGGGCGGCGCCAACGTGGCATCTGCCCGCCAGGCAGATCGCACACCGGGAGTGCGCTCGTCGACGTCGTGATGGGTCAGGCCCTGCCATTCGCCCAGGTGTGTCTCACGCAGACGCGTGTCGGTGAGGACCGGAAGTCCGGCGGCATCACCGACAGCGACGGCCGTGAAGTACGCCCGACGCAGATCCGAGGACACGATCGTCAACGGCTTGCGATCGGCGATCACCGGACCCGCACTCTTAGCCTGGGTACGCCCCAACTCCGACAGGTCGGTGTCGAGTTGCCCCTGCATCCGAGAGTCGGCGTTGTATTCGGTCTGTCCGTGACGTAGCAGGATGAGTCGGCGGACAGGGTTCGACGCCGCACTGGGCGCCGATGAAGTCACAGCGAGGGATCCTGCGCGTCCGGCTCGGAAACCGTGTCGGTCTCGAACACCGTGTTGGCGTCGGCGGGGCCGGGACGGTTCTGTCCGAGACCTTCGACCTCGACCGTCGGGCAGTCCTTCCACAGGCGATCGAGAGCGTAGAAGTTGCGCTCCTCGTCGTGCTGGACGTGGACGACGATGTCGGCGTAGTCGAGCAGTGCCCAGCGGCCCTCGCGGGTGCCTTCACGACGGACAGGCTTGTGTCCGGCTTCGCGGAGGCGATCCTCGATGTTCTCGACGATCGAGTTGACCTGACGCTCGTTGGTCGCGGACGCGATCACGAAGCAGTCCGTGATGACAAGCTGTTCGGACACATCGAGCACCACCACTTCGGTGGCCAGCTTCTCGTCGGCTGCCAGGGCCGCGATGCGTGCCATGTCGATGGCTTCGGTGTTTGCGCTCACTCGATGTTCTCCAGTTTCGTCTTCAGAAAATACATATTGTTCTCGGCAAGCGAGAACGTGTTTTTAGTTCTCGGCTAGCTCGAGTCGGTTGCGCCCGGGACGGCTTCCGACTTCCCCGGCGCGGGCTCCGACATCGTTGTAGCTCCGTCGCGGCGCTCCGCGTCGACAGGTCGATACAGGTTCCGCTTCGAGATGTACTGCACCACTCCGTCCGGCACCAGGTACCAGACGGGGCGGTCTTCACTTGCCCGACGCCGACATTCGGTCGACGAAATGGCAAGTGCCGGAATCTCTATCAACGTGACCGCGTCGGCGGGCATGGTGTCGAGGTGACCGGCCAGGTGTTCGGCATTGAGATCGAAACCCGGTCGCGATACCCCGACGAACTTCGCCAATGCGAACAACTCTTCCCAATCTTGCCAGGAAAGGATGCTGGCCAGCGCATCGGCACCGGTGATGAAGAAGAGTTCGGCGTCGGGGTGGTAGGCCCGGAGGTCTCGCAGTGTGTCCACGGTGTACGTGACTTTCTCACGATCGACATCGACCCGAGAGACGGAAAACCGCGGGTTGGAGGCGGTGGCGATGACCGTCATGAGGTAACGGTCCTCGGCAGGACTGACGCCCTTCCCCTGCTTCTGCCAGGGCCGTCCGGTGGGGACGAAGATCACTTCGTCGAGTCCGAACCTGTCGGCGACCTCACTGGCCGCAACGAGGTGCCCATGGTGAATGGGGTCGAAAGTGCCACCCATCACTCCGAGGCGTCGAGCACGTTCCACCGATAGTCCCTTCTGCACGAGTGTCGAGCTTACGGGTCAGACCGGCAGCAGTCGGGACACGACTTCAGCGAGCTGCTGGGCCGAGCGGCACTCATGCATGCTGATGACCTCGTTGTAGACCTTTGCAGCGGAGTCGCCCGTCCCCCATTGCCCCTTCGGCTCAGGGTTTAGCCAGTGCGCGTGCTTGGCTACTGCCACCATCTGCGACAGCGACTGGAGGTTGGGGTCGCGGTAGTTGTTGCGACCGTCGCCCAGGACCAACAGCGACGTGCGACTGGTGATGCTCTGCGCGAACTTCTCCTGGAACACACCGAAAGCGTGTCCGTAGTCGGAGTGGCCGTCATAGGTGATCAGTTCGGCTTCACGCACCATCCGTGACATCGCGGACCCGAGGTCTGCGTTCGAGTCGAAGAACCGCGTGACCTCGTCGGTCGTGTCGATGAACGCGAACACCCGCACGCGCGAGAACTGCTCGCGCAAGGCGTTCACGAGCAGCAGGGTGAAATGGCTGAACCCTGCCACCGAGCCGGATACGTCGCACATCACCACAAGTTCGGGCCGCGCTCGCTTCGGCTTGCGCTGCACCAGATCGATCGGCACTCCACCCGTCGACATGGACTTGCGCAAGGTTCGACGCAGGTCGATCGAACCCGCGCGGGAGCGGCTACGACGCACAGCGAGACGGCTGGCCAGCAGACGAGCCAGGGGGGCGACGTTCTTCTTCAGCGTGGTCAGTTCGGCGTCGGAGGCCCGCAGGAAGTCGACTTCCTCGGCGAGTTTCGGAACGCCGTACGTGGCGACCCGTTCCTTGCCCAGATTCTCAGCGGTGCGTCGACGCGTTTCCTTCTCGACCATCTTGCGGAAGTCCGCGATGCGCTGCGCTGCCGTGCGCTTGGCGACCTCGGATTGATAGTCGGAGTTGTCCTTGCCTTCGGACCCGGAACCCTCTTGGTTGCCGAGTAGACCCTGCAGGATCTTGTTGAGCAAAGTCTCCGGCGCGACGTCGCGCAGTGCCTGGTAAGCGGAGAACGACGGGCCGTTGCTCGACTGGTACTGCCCGAGTTCCTCGACCATTGCCGCGGTGAGAAGTTCGGTCAACGCCATCGCCTCGTCGCTGCCGTCTGTCAGCAATTCGGCGATCAGCTCACGCAAGGCCTGCAGATCGATCGAACCGTCGGGCTTACGCGGCAGTGACACGTCGACGTCTCCGACCGCCCGGTCACCGATCGCTTTGGGGAACCACAGATCGAAGACGGCGTCGAACGTGGCCCGGTGGGTCGGCCTGCGCAGGAGCGAGCACGCCAGCCCTTCACGAAGAGCCTCACGATCGAGCAGATCGAGAACCGACATGACCTGACCGGCGTCGACGGTCTCGGACGGTCCGACCATGATTCCGCGTCGTCGCAGCGCCTCGACAAAATCGACGAGGTGACCGGGAATCCCGTGCGGCGCTGCCAGGCCGCCAGGCGAAAGCGGCGACGTCGATCCTGCGGGAGCCATGTCAGACCTCAGTTCAGCCGAAGTTCAGCGGCGGCACGCACCTGGTCCGACTGGTGCTTGAGTATGACGCCGAGCGTGGCGCGAACGGCATCGTCGTCGAGAGTGTCCATGCCCAGAGCCAGGAGTGTGCGGCCCCAGTCGATGGTCTCCGACACCGAAGGGACCTTCTTGAGCTGCATTCCGCGAAGAACACGAATGGTGTTGACCAGCTGCTCGGCAATCGCTTCGGGCAGTTCCGGCACCCGACTGGCGAGGATGCGGCGCTCGAGGTCCGCATCCGGGAAGTCGAGATGCAGGAAGAGGCAACGACGCTTGAGTGCCTCGGAGAGTTCGCGAGTGGCATTCGAGGTCAACACAGTGAAGGGCTTGCGGGTGGCGGTAATAGTTCCGAGTTCGGGGATCGTGACCGCGAAGTCGCTGAGCACTTCGAGGAGCAGACCTTCGATCTCGACGTCGGCCTTGTCGGTCTCGTCGATCAACAGGACTGTCGGGTCTTCGCGGCGAATCGCCTTGAGCAGTGGACGCGCGAGAAGGAATTCCTCCGAGAACACATCGGCCTTGGTGGAATCCCAGCTGTGGTCGGAGCCGGACTGGATGCGCAGGATCTGCTTCGCGTGGTTCCACTCGTACAGCGCACGAGCCTCGTCGACACCCTCGTAGCACTGCAAACGCACCAGTTCGGCACCCGTGGTCTGCGCGACCGCGCGGGCGAGTTCTGTCTTTCCGACACCGGCCGGGCCCTCGATGAGCAGCGGCTTGCCCAGGCGGTCGGCCAGGAACACCGAGGTGGCCGTGGCCTTGTCGGACAGGTAGCCGGTTTCGGCCAGACGTTCGATCACGTCGTCGACGGTCGAGAAGAACGGCGTCGTGTCGGGAAGTGCTCGGTCCACGGTTAACTCCTTGAGAGGTGGGGCAAGTCTGGTGAAAGATCAGGCGGGTCGGGTGTGCCCGTCGCCCCAGACGATCCACTTCGTGGACGTCAGTTCCGGCAGCCCCATGGGGCCGCGCGCGTGCAGTTTCTGGGTGGAGATGCCGATCTCGGCGCCGAATCCGAACTGTTCACCGTCGGTGAATGCAGTCGACGCGTTGACCATCACTGCCGCGGCGTCGACGCGAGCGGTGAACTCGCGGGCAGCCGAGAGATCGGACGTCACGATGGCTTCGGTGTGGCCCGTTCCGTACTGGTCGATGTGCTCGACGGCAGCGTCCAAGTCCTTGACGACCTTGAGAGCGACGTCGAGGGTGAGGTATTCCTTCGACCAGTCGTCCTCGGTGGCGGGGACCAGTCCCGGCAGATCACCGTGCACTACAACGTCGTGCATCTGGAGCGCTTCAAGCAGCTTCGGCACGGCGGTCTCGGCGATCGCAGCGTCGACCAGCACGGTTTCGGCTGTATTGCAGACACTGGGCCGACGGGTCTTGGAGTTGAGAAGAATCTTCTCGGCCATCAGGAGATCGGCGGCCGAGTGAACGTAGACGTGGCAGTTGCCGACACCGGTCTCGATGGTGGGCACGGTGGCATCACGCACGACTGCGCTGATCAAGCCGGCACCGCCGCGCGGGATGACTACGTCGACGAGGCCGCGGGCCTGGATGAGGTGTGTGACCGTCGACCGATCCGCACTCGGCAGAAGTTGAACGGAGTCCTCGGGGAGGCCCTGAGCAACCAACGACGCGCGCAGCGCCTCCACCAACGATTCGTTGGACTTGACTGCCGAGGACGAACCACGAAGCAGCGCAGCATTTCCCGACTTGAGAGTCAGCCCGAAAGCGTCGACGGTGACATTGGGGCGAGCCTCGTAGACCATGCCGACGACACCGAGCGGAACGCGCTGCTGGCGTAGTTCCAAGCCGTTCGGCAGAGTTGATCCACGAAGCACCTCACCGATCGGATCGGGTAGCCCTGCAACCTGACGCAAACCCGACGCGATGCCCTCGATCCGGTCAGCGGTCAGCCGAAGGCGGTCGAGCAGTGATTCCTCGGTGCCACCGGCCTTCGCAGTGTCGATATCGAGAGCGTTGGCCGCGAGAATCCGATCACTGGCCGCGAGTACCGCGTCGGCTGCGCTGTGGAGCGCCGCGTCCTTCTGCGCGGTGGTCAGCAGAGCCAGGACGCGCGAGGCCTTACGGGCTCGGCGGGCGGCGTCGTGCACGGCGGCCTTGGTGTCGGACGCATTCGAGTCGACGGTTTCTGCGGTGGATGTCACAGCGGTCATGAATACACATTAACCACCCACCGTGGCGGCCTGCTCGGCGGAACAAGGCTGTGACCACCCGAGAACAATTCGGCGGACCGCCTGAGAACAATTCGGCGGACCGCCTGAGAACAATTCGGCGGACCGCCGGGGAACAATTCCGGCGCGACGCACTGTTGCACCCACCGACCTTCTTCTTCGAGTCAGGAGCCATCCGTGAGTGTGTTGTTCGAGCCATTGACCCTGCGCGGCGTCACCATCCCGAACCGCGTCTGGATGGCACCGATGTGCCAGTACTCGGCTGACGTCATCGGCGACAAGGTCGGAGTGCCCAACGAGTGGCATCGCACGCACTTGGTGAGCCGCGCGATCGGCGGCACCGGCCTGATTCTCACCGAGGCGACGGCCGTCAGTCCCGAAGGCCGGATATCGGCAGCTGATCTGGGAATTTGGAACGACACGCAGGCGCAAGCCTTCGCCGAGATCAACGCACAACTCGCCTACTTCGGCGCAGTGCCTGGGATCCAGTTGGCACACGCCGGACGCAAAGCGTCGACGCAGGTTCCGTGGCGCGGAGGCAAGAGCCTGCCAGCCGATGACCGTCTGTCCTGGCAGACAGTGGCTCCCAGCGCGGTTCCGTTCGGTCATCTCGCCGATCCGGTCGAGCTCACCACCGAGGGGATCGAAAAGGTCGTCGCGAACTTCGCAGCGGCGGCAACCCGCGCACTGAAGGCCGAATTCAAGGTCGTGGAAATTCACGCGGCTCACGGATACCTGATCCATCAGTTCCTCTCCCCCGAGAGCAACAAGCGAACTGACCGCTACGGCGGAAGCTTCGAGAACCGCATTCGGTTGCTCCTGGAAATCCTGAGTGCAGTCCGCGAGGTGTGGCCGGCCGAGTTGCCGCTCTTCGTCCGGGTCTCGGCGACGGATTGGCTGACGGAAGAGCGCGGACTGGAGGTCGACAGCTGGACCGCCGATCAGACCGTTGCCCTCGCCAACATCCTCTCCGACTACGGAGTCGATCTCGTCGACGTCTCCACCGGCGGTAATTCACCGGCGGCGCAGATTCCGGTGGAACCGGGATACCAGGTTCCGTTCGCCCGTCGGCTACAGAACGAGAGCCTGCTACCGGCCGCCGCCGTCGGCCTCATCACCGAACCCGAACAGGCCGAGAAGATCGTCGAGGACGGTAGCGCCGTGGCTGTGCTCCTCGGCCGCGAGCTGCTGCGTGATCCCTACTGGGCGCGCCGGGCGGCCCGGGAACTGAACGCCGAGGTAGGACCACATATCCCGTCGCAGTACGCCCGCGCCTTCTAGCCCGAAAATCGGCTCCCGCGCACAACTTTGATAGCGTAAGCGTCTTACTTGCCGGTAGTCCGGAGCCCTGTGGGCTCCGGACACTGCCGCGGGCCAGAGCCGTGCGACGGGGGTCGCAACGAGCCACAGGGCACGCGGACGCTCGATTTCCCGACCGGCTCATCGGCGAGTGGGCAACGAAAAGATGCGTGCATCAGGTACGTGCCCCGCTCGGTTCGATGATTGCGCTGGGGAGCGCATGTCATGACTACACCAGAGAACTCGATCAGCGCTCTCGAAGTGGCCGAATCACCCGATGTCTGCGTCACCGACAATGCGTCCGTCAAGCGCGCTGTCAAGGCGACGATGCTCGGAAATGCCATGGAGTGGTTCGATTTCGGCGTTTACGCATATCTAGCTACCACTATCGGAAAAGTGTTCTTCCCGGACGCGAGCGGAAGCGCTCAACTCCTCTCTACCTTTGCAATTTTTGCGGCAGCCTTCATCGTCCGCCCACTCGGCGGATTGTTCTTCGGTCCACTCGGTGACCGCATCGGACGCAAGAAAGTCCTGGCCACCACCATCATTCTGATGGCGGGCAGTACCTTCGCCATCGGCCTCATCCCGAGCTACGAATCCATCGGTATCGCCGCCCCGATCCTGCTGGTACTCCTACGCCTACTGCAGGGCTTTTCCACCGGCGGCGAATACGGCGGGGCCAGTACGTTCGTCGCCGAATACGCACCGGACAAACGGCGCGGCTTCTTCGCCAGCTTCCTCGAATTCGGCACCCTGGCAGGATATGTGGCGGCAGCGGGCATCGTCACGATCATCCAGACCGTCGTCAGCGCCGAAGACCTCCTCCAGTGGGGCTGGCGCATCCCCTTCCTCATTGCCGGGCCGCTGGGTCTCATCGGCCTGTATCTCCGTCTGCGCTTGGAAGAAACCCCCGCGTTCCAGATGATGGAGCAGGCCGAAGAACGCTCCCTCGCAGACGAATCCACCGGCAGGAAACTGCGCGAAACTCTCGTCGACAACTGGCGACCGCTCGTCCTGTGCATCGTTCTCGTGGCCACGTACAACATCGCTCACTACGGCCTGCTCAGCTACATGCCGACGTACCTGACAAACACGTTGGGCTACGACGAATCCCACGGACTCATCCTGATGATCATCGTCATGATCGTGATGATGATGGGAATCAGCTACGTCGGAAAGTTCTCGGACCGAGTCGGGCGTAAACCATTGCTGCTCAGCGGCTTCATCGGATTCTTCGTCCTTTCCCTGCCCGCATACCTGCTGATCGGCGTCGGCAATTACTTGACAGTCTTCCTGGGACTCGCAATTCTCGGCGGATTGCTCCTGCTGTTCGTCGGAGTGTTCCCGTCGGTGCTGCCCGCACTGTTCCCGACCGGAATCAGGTACGGCGGCTTGGCAATCGGATACAACCTCGCGGTCTCCATCTTCGGCGGAACCACTCCCCTGGTGCTGACTGCCCTCGAAAGTGCAACGGGCAGCAACCTGGTCGCGCCGATGTACATGATGATCGCCGCAGTGATCGGCGGTATCGCGGTACTGCTCATCCCCGAGACGGCCCGCAAGCCACTCGACGGTTCGCCGCCCTCCGTCGCCACCGACGAGGAAGCACGTCGGATCATCCGCAAGGTTCGCCGAAAGAGAATGAAGGCCGATAGCCTCGAGGTATGAGCACGCCTCGAATCGTCGTCGTCGGCAGTATCAACATGGACCTGACCACCTCAGTGGCCAGATTTCCCGCTCCGGGAGAAACGCTGCTCGGCACTGCCTTTGCCACCACGGTGGGAGGCAAAGGCAGCAATCAGGCCATCGCCGCCGCGAAGGCAGGAGGCGACGTGTCGTTCATCGGAGCGGTCGGCGACGACGGTTTCGGCACCCAGTTGCGAGACACGCTAGAAGGCGCCGGCGTCGACACCGCATTGCTACGAAGTGTCGACGGCCCGAGTGGCGTTGCCGCCATCACCGTGAGCGAGGACGCGGAGAACAACATCATCGTCGTCTCGGGCGCCAATTCCTCGGTCACCTCGTTGTCCGATGCAGACCTCGACGCGATCGCACACGCCGACGTTCTCCTGTGCCAACTCGAAATACCCCTCGACACGGTCACCGCAGCGGCCCAGCACGCGCATGCCAACGGAACAACCGTCATCCTCAATCCATCGCCGGTACAAGACCTTCCGGGCGCCCTGATCGAGTCTGTCGACATCCTGATCGTCAACCAGACGGAGTCGGACCAGTTGGCCGCGGTCACCGGTCACGTCCGATACCTCGTCACGACGCTCGGGGCTGGCGGCGCGGATCTCAGGTCGGGCGAGAAGACAATTCACGCCGACTCCCCGGCCGTGACCCCCGTGGACACCACCGGCGCAGGCGATGCCTTCACCGGGGCCTTCGCCGTGGAGTGGGTGCAGGACCAGGAACGCGCCCTGCAGTTCGGTGCCACGGCGGGAAGCCTGGCGACGACGGTTCGCGGCGCTTCTGTGTCGTCACCCACTCGCGCTGCGATCGAGAAAGTGCTGAAGCTCGGCTTGACTCTGACACGGAAAGCTCGGCTTGACCCTGACACCGTGTGAGGTCGTAAACCTGTAGGTGTCGGGTTCGTGAGGGAAAAACGGGGCGAGCAACCATGTTGAGCATCGGAGACTTCGCGAGAGCAGGTCGTGTGTCGGTGCGCATGCTCCGCCACTACGACGCCATCGGCCTGCTCACACCCGCGAGGGTCGACGCATCCACCGGGTATCGCTCGTACACCGCGGGCCAGTTGGCGCTGCTCAACCGCATCGTCGCGCTCAAGGAGTTGGGCCTGACCTTGGCCCAGGTCCAGCAGGTGGTGGAGTCGGCGGTCACCGTCGACGAGATCCGCGGGATGCTCACGCTTCGCCGAGCAGAGCTCGAAACCCGAATCCAGGAAGACACCGCGCGACTGGCGCATGTACAGGCGCGCCTCCGCATCATCGAAAGTGAGGGACAGATGTCCGCATACGAGGTTGTGATCAAGTCCGTTCCGGCGCTGCGGGTCGCGGAGTTGACCGGTACCGCCAAGACGATGGATCCGTCGTCGATCGGTCCGGTGGTTCGTGGGCTGTACGAGCGGCTTTGTACCGGCTTGGATCGCGCCGGTGTCGTCCCGATCGGACCCGCTGTCGCGTACTACGAGGATGCCGGTGACGACGAGAACGTCGTCGTCCATGCGGCGCTACCGGTCAACGCGGATCCTGAGGGCGACTACGAGTTCGCTGTGGTGGACCTGCGGGCCGAAGAGCAAGTGGCCTCGCTGCTGCACAAGGGTTCGATGGACAACTGCCTGCCCGCTTATCAGGCGTTGGCTCAATGGATCGACGCAGCGGGATACCGCAATGCCGGCCCCAGCCGTGAGGTGACGCTGGCGTGCCCGGAGGATGTCGACGGCTGGGTCACCGAGCTGCAGGAACCTGTTGCCAAGGCCTGAAGCCCGCACGTGTCGGCAGGGTCGTGCACCATGGGGTCCATGACCACCGCCACTGCCCCAGCCATGCGCGACGAAGCCGAGCGGCTGCTCCGCGAACTCGCGGGGCCGGATGCCCGCCTACGCGAGGACCAGTGGACGGCCATCGAGGCGCTGGTGGTGCAGCGCAAACGCGCGCTCGTCGTACAGCGGACCGGCTGGGGCAAGTCGGCGGTCTACTTCATCTCGGCGAAGCTGCTCCGGGCAACAGGCCACGGCCCCACGGTCATCGTCTCTCCGTTGTTGGCCCTGATGCGAAACCAGGTCAGTTCTGCCGAGCGTGCCGGGGTGCGCGCCGCAACCATCAACTCGGGCAACGTCACCGAGTGGGACGACATCCACGCCCGCGTTGCAGCCAACGATCTCGACGTACTGCTGGTCAGCCCCGAGCGCCTCAACAACCCCGACTTCCGCGATCAGGTTCTTCCGTCCCTGGCAGCTGATGCCGGCCTGGTAGTGGTCGACGAGGCCCACTGTGTTTCCGACTGGGGACACGACTTCCGTCCCGACTATCGGCGCATCAGAACATTGATCGCCGAACTCGGCGAGGGCATTCCCGTCCTCGCGACCACGGCTACGGCCAACAACCGAGTCGTCGAGGACGTGTCCGCCCAACTCGGCGTCGGCGGCGAGGAAACGCTCGTGCTTCGCGGCGGGCTCGAACGCGAGTCGCTTCACCTTTCCGTGGTTCACATTCCCGAGGCGACGGCGCGCGCTGCCTGGCTCGCCGACATGCTCGAGACGCTGCCGGGATCGGGCATCATCTACACACTGACGGTCTCGGCCGCACGAGACCTCGCAAGCCTGCTCTCCGAACGCGGGCATACCGTCGCTGCCTACACAGGCCAGACCGATCCCACCGAACGTGAATCCCTCGAGCAGGACTTGTTGGGCAATCGTGTCAAGGCCCTGGTGGCCACCTCGGCCCTCGGGATGGGCTTCGACAAGCCTGATCTCGGGTTCGTCGTCCACCTCGGCGCACCGTCGTCGCCGATCTCGTACTACCAGCAGGTGGGCCGCGCCGGTCGTTCCACCGACAGGGCCGACGTGATCCTGCTGCCGGGCGCCGAGGACAAGCAGATCTGGAGCTACTTCGCCTCGGTCGCCTTCCCCCGCGAGCATCTCGTCCGCAGCGTCATCGAGCACCTCGACACCGAAAAGGCCACGTCGACACCGGCACTCGAACCTCTGGTGGAGCTCAATCGAACGCGTCTCGAGATGGTCCTCAAAGTCCTCGACGTCGACGGCGCGGTCAGACGTGTCAAGGGCGGCTGGATCAGCACCGGCGAACCTTGGGTGTACGACGCCGAGCGCTACGGCCGACTCGACGACGCTCGCCAGGCCGAGCAGGCCGCAATGGTCAAGTACCAGAGCATCACGACGTGTCGAATGACCTTCCTGCGTGAACAACTCGACGATCCGGGCCTGACCTCGGAGAACTCACAGTGCGGTCGCTGCGACAACTGCACCGGCGATCGCTACGACACCACTGTCGACACAGCCGCCCTCGACGAGACTCGGGCGCGCTTGCAGCGCCCCGGATTCGACCTGGAGCCGCGCAAGATGTGGCCGACCGGCCTGAGCAAGCTGGGCGTCAAGCTGTCCGGGAAGATCACCGAGGGACCGGAAACCGGGCGCATTCTCGGACGGATGTCGGACCTGGGCTGGGGCCAACGTCTCCGCGCGCTTTTCGACGGTCCCGACGCCGAGGTACCCGATGCGGTGGTCAGCGCGTGTATCAGCGTTCTGGCGGCCTGGAATTGGGCCGAGCGCCCCACCGGTGTCATGGCACTCGAATCCACGACGCATCCGTTGCTGGTGTCGAGCCTGGCTGCCAAGCTGGCCGAGGTCGGGCGATTGACCGACCTGGGCACCCTTCGCTTGCGACCCGACCACCCTCCGGTGTCGGCAGCGAACTCCGCCTATCGCGTGTCCGGACTGGTCGATGTTTGGGAAGTCCCGGACATGAGTATCCACCAGGGACCAATACTTCTTGTCGACGCAATCGCCGATACCGGTTGGACTTTCACGATGGCCGCACGCGCACTTAGACAGGCTGGTGCTCACTCTGTACTTCCGTTGGCGCTCGCGAGCCCGAAATAGCGAGTTTTTGCCCGAAATAGCGAGTTTTTGCCCGAAATAGTCGCTCCGACAACGGCAAAAGTTACATAATGTGAGCACCATCACATTCATGTCCTCACCTGGGGCGCAACGGGTTCCCCACGGCCCGAAACGGACATCTGCATGACTTCGACAGCAATGATTGTTACGTTCAGATGACCGATGAAGCCTGTTGATACGAGAGCTATCCCGACCACCGCGCCGGACGCGGTGTTGTTCAGAAGCCCACAGATCGATGACGGAGTCCGGCTCTGGGAGATCGCACGTGATTCGAAGGTGCTCGACCTCAATTCGAGTTATGCATACCTGTTGTGGTGCAGGGATTTCAGCGCGACGTCCATCGTCGCAGAGGTAGACGGCCGCGTAGTCGGATTCGTTTCCGGTTATACCCGTCCCAGCGCGCAGGAAACCCTGTTCGTGTGGCAAGTTGCGGTCGACGAAGACCAGCGCGGCAAGGCAATTGCTGCCCGCATGCTGTCCGACTTGATGGATCGCACTGCCCCGCTGGGTGTTACACACCTGGAGACGACGATCAGCCCCGACAACGAGGCTTCGATCGCACTCTTCACCGCGCTCGCACGTCGACGCGAAGTACCGATAACCAGGCAGACCTTGTTCTCGCCCAACGATTTTCCCGATGGACACGAAGCCGAAAATCTTTACACGATCGGCGCCTAGCGCACGTCGCGCTCGGCATACAGCATGCCCCGGAGGAACAAAGAAGATATGAATATCAACGAAGCAAGCATTTTCGAAACCCTCGAGTCCGAGGTTCGCAGCTACTGCCGTGACTGGCCCGCAGTGTTCACCAGCGCATCCGGATCCTGGATTCGTGACGAGAACGGACGCGACTACCTCGATTTCTTCGCCGGCGCCGGCGCACTCAACTACGGCCACAACAACCCGGTGCTCAAATCGGCACTGGTCGACTACATCATGAACGACGGCATCACGCACGGCCTCGACATGTCCACCGTCGCCAAACGCGAGTTCCTCGAGACCTTTCAGCGCAACATCCTCGAGCCGCGCGGCCTGGACTACAAGGTCCAGTTCCCCGGCCCGACCGGCTCGAACACCGTCGAGGCTGCACTGAAGCTGGCTCGCAAGGTCACCGGACGTTCGGCAGTCATCAACTTCACCAACGCATTTCATGGAATGACACTTGGTGCACTCTCGGTGACCGGTAACTCGATGAAGCGCGCGGGCGCCGGTGTCCCCCTCGTGCACACGACACCGATGCCCTTCGACAACTACTTCGACGGCGTCACCGAGGACTTCCAGTGGTTCTCCCGCGTTCTCGATGATTCCGGCAGTGGAATCAACCGCCCCGCGGCAGTGATCGTCGAAACCGTGCAGGGTGAAGGTGGCGTCAATGTCGCTCGCCCCGAATGGCTTCGGGCGCTGGCAACACTGTGCTCGGATCGCGGAATCCTGCTGATCGTCGACGACGTCCAGATGGGTTGCGGCCGTACCGGCCCGTTCTTCTCCTTCGAAGAGGCCGGAATCGTTCCCGACATCGTCACATTGTCCAAGTCGATCAGCGGCTACGGAATGCCCATGGCGCTCACGCTGTTCAAGCGTGAACTCGACGTCTGGGGACCGGGCGAGCACAACGGCACCTTCCGTGGCAACAACCCGGCGTTCGTCACCTCCAAGGTGGCACTCGACCACTACTGGTCCGACGACGCACTGACCAAGACAACGCTGAAGAAGGGCGCACGCATCAGCGAATGCTTCGCCAATCTCTCCGATCAGTTCCCCGGCGAGGTCTCTCACCGCGGACGCGGCCTGGTCCAGGGCCTGGTCTTCGACCAGCCGGAGCGCGCCGGAAAGGTCTGCCAGTTGGCATTCGACGAGGGACTGCTCGCCGAGACCTCCGGACCCTCCGACCAGGTTGTGAAACTGCTTCCGGCACTGACGATTACCGACGAAGAGCTCGAGCACGGCCTCTCCATCCTGGCCGAGGCGACACTCAAGGTCTGCAGCTAGAGGAAGGACTCTCCCATGATCGTTCGCACCACCACCGAGATCACCGACACCGACCGCGACATCACGAGTGAGGACGGCAACTGGCGCAGCAAGCGCATCGTCCTCGGCGGCGACCGCGTCGGGTTCTCGTTCCACGAGACCACCATCAAGGCGGGTTCGGTCAACGAGTTCCATTACGCCAACCACGTCGAGGCCGTCTGGCTCGTCGAGGGCACCGGCAAGCTGATCGACCTCGACAACAACAAGGAATACGATCTCGCACCGGGGTCGATGTACCTGCTCAACGGCCACGAGCGTCATCGGGTCGAGCCCGACACGCAGATGCGCATGCTGTGCGTCTTCAATCCGCCGGTCACCGGGCGTGAGGTACACGACGAGAACGGTGTCTACCCACTGGTGGAGGTCCCCGCGTAGCGTCTAGTCATGGCGACTGACACCTCTCCACGCGTAGCGATCGGCCCCGTCCCCGATGCACTGCTCGACAGCGCGGTGCTTCGGGGCGGTGGTCTGATCAGTCCGATCGACACTGCCGACGCCCTGATCTGGGCGGGCTCACCCGAAACATTTCCGTCTGAGTTACCGGCGTCGGTCAGGTGGGTGCAGCTGCCGTCGGCGGGAATCGAGGATTGGTTCGACTCCGGTGTGATTCCGAAGGAAACGGATATCACGTGGACCTCGGCGGCCGGCGCGTTTTCGGCTTCGGTGGCCGAGCACGCGCTCATGCTGCTGTTGGCCGGAGTTCGTCACCTGCCCGCGCACATCGAAGCTCGAACGTGGCGTCAGTTCGAGTTCTTTCCCAAGATCGGCACCCTTCATGGTTCGACGGTTGCGATCATCGGCGCAGGCGGTATCGGCCGCGCGCTGATTCCGATGCTGGCCGCGCAGGGGGCGGACAGCATCGCAGTCAATCGTTCCGGTAGCCCGGTTCCCGGGGCGATCTCCACGTACCCCGCATCCAGGATGGATGAAATCTATTCTCGCGCAGATCACTTCGTGATTGCCGCCCCGGCCACCCCTGCCACCCGTCACCTCGTGGGCCGTGCGCAGTTGGCGGCGATGCAACCCCATTCCTGGGTGATCAATGTCGCGCGCGGATCACTGGTCGACACCGACGCGCTGGTCGAGGCAATCGAGTCGGAACAGATCGGCGGCGCCGGTCTCGACGTCACCGATCCCGAACCCCTCCCAGACGGTCACCCTCTGTGGGATCTGACGAATGCGATCATCACACCCCACGATTCCAATCCGCCAGGCGTTCGCCCCGCCGCGTTCGCGGATCACGTCTCCAAGAACGTGACCCGCTTCGCGAAGGGTGAGGCGCTGGCTGCCCTCGTGGACCCCGTCGCCGGATACTGAGCACGCCGCCGAAGCTCGAATGCTCGGACGACGGTTGCCACAAATTACTGTGGCGACTGCGTCTCCGGAAAGAAGAGCGCCCGCGCCCGGCGAGCGACCTCTTCGGCAGGTACATCCTCGACCTTCGTGCATACTGCCCACCTGTGGCCGAACGGATCGAGAAACACCCCATGCCGGTCGCCCGAAAATGTATCGGCCACAGCCGTGACGAGCGCGCCTCCCTCGGCGACGGCCCGAGCGACAAACTCGTCCGTGTCCTCGGTGTAGACGACGATCGACGAATGCACCCAGCCGTCCTGCGGTGATTTGAGACCGAAGTCCGGCATCTCCTGCGAGAGTTGCAGCATCGAATCGCCGATCCGGATCTCCGCATGCATGAGGGATCCGTCAGGTGCGTTCATCGCATCGACTATCTCAGCTCCAAGTGCTCGTTTGTAGTAGTCGAGTGCGGCATGGCCGTCCGGCACCGCAAGGTAGGGAGTGATCGTGCGGTAACCAGCAGGGATTGGGTTCACTGTGTTCATGTCTACGAGTATTGGCGATCGCACACGTGTTCTATTGAACATTTCGGACTTCCTCCGCGCCTCCGTCTCGCACACGCGCCTATCCTGGAACGGTGCCTACCGACAACAGCCGCCTCGACGCCCTTCCCGAGCTCCTGGCCGGCCGTCGCCTGGCAGTTCTGACGGGCGCCGGCATCTCCACCGACTCCGGAATCCCAGACTACCGCGGACCTGATTCACCCCCGCGCAATCCGATGACGTTCCAGCAGTTCATCGGCGATCCGGCGTTTCGGCGGCACTACTGGGCGCGCAACCACATCGGCTGGCGATACATGGACAGCTCCCGCCCCAACCAGGGACACCGGGCCGTCGCAGCACTCGAGCGAACAGGGCGAGCCGTCGGTGTGATCACCCAGAACGTCGATCTCCTGCACACCAAGGCCGGCGCGCGAAACGTCATCGACCTCCACGGCACCTACGCGCAGGTTCGATGCCTGAGCTGCCAGCGGCTGATCTCCCGCACCACTCTCGCGGAGAGACTGGAAGAAGCCAATCCAGGATTCGCCGAAACAGTCGCTGCTGCAACAGGAGTCGAGATCGCACCCGACGCAGATGCCGTGATCGAATCCACCGCACACTTTCGCGTCGTAGATTGCGCCGTGTGCGGTGGGCTACTCAAACCCGACATCGTCTACTTCGGCGAGTCCGTCCCCAAAGAACGTGTGGCCCGTGCATACAGCCTCGTCGACCAAGCCGACGCACTGTTGGTAGCCGGGTCGTCGTTGACTGTGATGTCCGGCCTACGTTTCGTCCGGCATGCCGCCAAAACCGGGAAGCCGATCGCCATCGTCAATCGTGGCACGACTCGCGGCGACGAATTCGCCGAACTCAAGCTCGAAGTCGGTTGTGCTGAAGCACTTTCCGCCCTGGTCGAGCACGACAGTTACAGCGCCACCAAGTCGTCCGCGTGAACCACGGGCCGCTGCATGTCGGCCGGTAGATCGGTGGTGGAGCGCCCCAGGATCTCCTCGATCTCCGTAGCGTCGAATGCGACGACACCCCGGGCGACGGGCTTCTCCCCCGGCCCCATCAGGGACACGACGTCGCCGGCGTGGAAGTCACCGGATACACCGACAATGCCCGCGGACAGCAGGCTTCGACGCTTGGACACGACCGCGCGAACGGCGCCTTCGTCGAGGTGGAGGTCGCCCTGTGTGTCGGCGGCGTGACGGACCCAGAATCGGCGAGCCGACAATCGCGTCGGCCGCGGCGCAAAAGCGGTTCCGACATCGGCACCACTGAGTGCTTGCGCGGCGTCCGAGGCTGCGGCCAGCAGAACCGGCACTCCGGAATCAGCGGCCAGGCGTGCTGCTGAAAGTTTCGACGCCATGCCTCCGGTACCGAGAGCGCCACCCGAACCGGCAACCACACCGTCGAGATCCTCGGGACTGTTGACCTCGGGAATCAGTGTGGCATCGCCCTTTCGGGGATCGCCGTCGTAGAGACCGTCGACATCCGACAACAGGATCAACGCGTCGGCACCGACCAGATGCGCAACCAGAGCAGCCAGCCGATCGTTGTCACCGAACCGAAGTTCGGTGGTGGCGACAGTGTCGTTCTCGTTCACGATTGCCACCGCGTGCAACGCCCGCAGACGATCGAGCGTCCGTTGAGCGTTCCGGTGCTGCGTCCGTCGAGCGATGTCATCCGCAGTGAGAAGGACCTGCCCGACGGTGCGCCCGTAACGGGCGAACGACGTACCCCAGGCGTGAGCCAGCGCCAACTGTCCGACGCTGGCCGCGGCCTGCTTGGTCGCGAGATCCCGCGGTCGCTTGGTCAGTCCCAGCGGTGCCAATCCAGCTCCGACGGCACCGGACGAGACGACGACAACATCGGAACCCGCACGCATGCGGGCCTCGATGGCATCGGCCAACAGATCGAGTCGGTGAGTATCGAGTCCCGCCACCAGACTGGTGAGCGCAGACGACCCGATCTTCACGACGATACTGTGAGCCGACGCTATCGACTCCCTGGTGGACCCGAGCACAGTCCCGTTCCCTCTCTTCGGTTTTCGTCCTGAAATCGCGTGTGTCAGGCGTCTTCGTCAAGCAGACCGCGGCGGACGCGACGAGCATGCTTGCGCTCGTCGGCGCCGATGCGCTCCACCTGATCGAGACGCGGATCGGTTCCACGGCCCGTTCGGGTCAGATCGATACCGGCCGGCGTCATCGGCTCCCACTCGAAGCTCACGTCACCGATGGTGACGGAAGCACCTGGCTGAGCGCCCTTCTTGACCAATGCGTCCTCAACGCCCAATCGAGCAAGACGGTCTGCGAGGTAGCCCACGGCTTCGTCGTTGTCGAAGGCGGTCTGACGAATCCACCGCTCCGGGCGAGTGCCGCGGACGACAAATCCGCCGGGAATATCGGGATCCTTCTCGATCGTAAAGCTGGAATCCTTGACCTTGACCGGGCGAATGACCTGGCGCTTCGGCTCGGGCTTCGGATGAGCTTCGCGGTAGTCACGGACCATCTTCGCCAGCGCGAAGGTCAACGGTCGCAGGCCTTCTCGGCTCACTGCCGAGATGGTGAAGACCGGCCATCCGCGGGCTTCGATCTCGGGCGTGACCATTTCGGCCAACTCGGCCGCCTCGGGAACGTCGGTCTTGTTGAGGATGACGACCCGCGGACGCTTGTCGAGGTCACCGAGTCCCGAGTCGCCGGAGAGCGCGGGCGTGTATGCAGCCAGCTCTGCTTCCAAGGCGTCGATGTCGGAGATCGGGTCGCGTCCCGGATCGAGAGTGGCGCAGTCGATCACGTGCGCCAACACGGCGCAGCGTTCGATGTGGCGCAGGAAGTCCAGGCCCAAACCGCGGCCTTCGCTGGCGCCGGGGATCAGCCCCGGCACGTCGGCGACGGTGAAGGTGGTGTCACCGCTCGAGACAACACCGAGGTTGGGGACCAGAGTTGTGAAGGGGTAGTCGGCGATCTTCGGCTTGGCCGCCGACAGAACGGACACCAGCGAAGACTTACCGGCAGAGGGGAATCCGAGCAGACCGACGTCGGCTACCGACTTGAGCTCGAGAACCAGGTCACGCTCGACACCGTCCTCACCGAGGAGTGCGAAACCGGGAGCTTTGCGGGCCTTCGACGCCAGCGCTGCGTTACCGAGTCCGCCGCGGCCGCCCTGAGCGGCGTCGTAGCGCGAACCGACTCCTACGAGGTCGGCCAGCACGTTGCCGTCGGTATCGAGAACGACAGTGCCATCGGGGACCTTGAGGATGAGGTCTTCACCGTTTGCACCCTCGCGGTTGCTGCCGGCGCCCTGCTTGCCGTTGGTCGCCTTCGCGTTGGGATGGAAGTGAAAGTCGAGGAGGGTGTGGATGTTCTCGTCGACTACGAGGATGACGTCGCCACCGCGACCTCCGTTGGCACCGTCCGGACCGCCGAGCGGTTTGAACTTCTCGCGGTGTACGGAGGCGCAACCATTGCCGCCTTTTCCAGCGCTGACGTGCAGCACAACACGGTCAATGAATCGGGACATGACTGCCGGATCCTTCCTCAGTCAATTGCGGGTCTCACGCGATGAGCTGAACTTCTGGTGAGCAGGGTTGCTCGGGATAAACAGGTACTGCTTAAACAAACGATAGGGGCGGACCGGGTTATTTCAACCCTGGTCCGCCCCTATCGGGAGCTTGGAACGCGTCACTCTCTTACCGAAAGCAGAACCGGCTTACCGAAGTAGAACCGATGACGCACAACTAGCGAGAAAGACTAGACCTCAGCCGCAACGACGGCCGGAACGATGTTCACGGTCTTGCGTCCACGCTTCTGGCCGAACTCGACTGCACCGGCAGCGAGAGCGAACAGGGTGTCGTCGCCGCCACGGCCGACGTTGACGCCGGGGTGGAAGTGCGTGCCGCGCTGGCGAACCAGGATTTCGCCTGCGCTGACCGACTGGCCGCCGAAGCGCTTCACGCCGAGGCGCTGGGCGTTTGAATCGCGACCGTTACGGGAGCTGGATGCACCCTTCTTATGTGCCATGCTATTGACCCTCCTCGGGTGAAATTAGCTAGAAAGAACTGGTTACTTGATGCCCGTGACCTTGAGCACCGTGATCGGCTGCCTGTGGCCCTGACGCTTGTGGTAACCGGTCTTGTTCTTAAACTTGTGGATGCGGATCTTCGGGCCCTTGGTGTGCTCGACGATCTCACTGGTGACTGCGACCTTGGCCAGCTTGGCCGAGTCGGTGGTCAGGTCGGATCCGTCGACCACGAGAACGGGAGCAAGCGAGACAGCAGTGCCGGGCTCACCCTCGATCTTCTCGACCTTGACGAGGTCACCAACAGCGACCTTGTACTGCTTTCCGCCGGTCTTGACGATCGCGTACGTTGCCATCGGAGGGCTACCCCTTGCTTCTTCGAACTTGCTCGCGCTGCTGCCTGAGGCTTCAAATGCATCGCGACTGGTCTGGTTTATGTCACCTCGGCTCGGTACTGACGTACCGGCGACATTCACGCGCACTCTAGGCACACGGAATCTCTACCGCCGGGTGGCGACCCTCCAAGGTTACGGGAAAGCAACCGTCAGGGTCAAACCGCCCCGCCGAGGGGTGGTGCTCACTACTCTGTACTGCTTCTACCAGCTGAAACTTCGGATAACGGTTGGATGTCCTCGCTCATCGCCAAGACATCCAACCGACCGAAAGACGGTAGTTCTACTCTCCGTCGACCGGCGGACCCGCGGGACGTGCTGCTGCACGCCTGCGACGGGGCCGCTTGACGACGACAACTTCTTCCTCAGCCGGAATTTCGGCGGCCGGAGCCGGAGCGTCTTCCACGACCGCTTCCGCCACGGGTTCCGGAGTCGGAATCACGAAGACCGTACCCACCTCGGGAGCTGCTTCGGCAACCGGTGCAGACGCCGCACGCGACGCCCGACGACTACGCCGACGACCTCGGGGAGCTTCTTCCCGCTCGTTACCCACTGCGGGAGCTTCTTCCGCAGCAGAGTCCACAACAGGAACGTCAGGGCGCTCAGTAGCAGCAGGAGCATCAATCGGCCGATCCTGTTGCCGATCGGCACTTTTGGATGCACCATCCCCCGAAGACGTACCGGCGGAATCCGACTCGATCGAGTCGGCCGCGACGGTCTCGTCGTCGTCGTGGTGATGCGAGGCCATCGCCAATGCCACCGGATGAGCCCGTTTGACCGTCGCGTCGACGGCCGGGACCTCCGGCGTCGGAGCTTCCTGTCCGTTGGACTCGGTCGAAGCCGACTTGTCTCCGCGGCCACGCTTGTTCTTGCGCGAGGTACCGGAATCACTGCGCTGCGAGCCCGAACGCGATCCGCCGTCGTCCGAGGACTTCACCTCGACGGGCTCGGAGTGGACGATGATGCCGCGTCCGTGGCAGTGCTCACAGGTAGTCGAGAAGGCCTCGACCAATCCGGTGCCCAACTTCTTGCGCGTCATCTGCACGAGTCCGAGTGACGTGACCTCCGACACCTGATGGCGCGTGCGATCGCGACCCAGGCATTCGGTGAGCCGACGCAGGACCAGGTCCCGGTTCGATTCGAGGACCATGTCGATGAAGTCGACGACGATCATTCCGCCGATGTCCCGCAGGCGCATCTGGCGAACGATCTCCTCGGCAGCTTCAAGGTTGTTACGGGTGACGGTTTCCTCGAGGTTTCCGCCGGCTCCGGTGAACTTGCCGGTATTGACGTCGACGACAGTCATGGCCTCGGTGCGGTCGATCACCAGGGTGCCGCCAGACGGCAGCCACACCTTGCGATCGAGTGCCTTTGCCAACTGCTCGTCGATACGGCGAGCCGCGAAGACGTCGATTCCGTTGTTCGGCGTGTACTTCTCGAGCCGCGGAAGCAGGTCGGGAGCGACGGAGTTGATGTAGTTCTCGACCGTCGTGTGCGCCTTCTCGCCCTCGATGACCAGCTTGGAGAAGTCCTCGTTGAACAGATCGCGAATGACCTTGACCAGCATGTCCGGCTCTTCGTACAGCGCCTGCGGGTTGCCGGACTTGCCGGTGTCCGCAGCGGCGGCTTGCTCCTCGATGCCAGCCCACTGCGCCTGCAGACGAGTCACGTCGCGCGCCAACTCTTCTTCGCTGACACCCTCGGACGCCGTGCGAATGATCACGCCGGCGTCGGCGGGAACGATGTCACGCAAGATTTCCTTGAGACGCTTGCGCTCGGTGTCCGGGAGCTTGCGGCTGATACCCGTGGACGTACCACCGGGCACGTAGACGAGGAAACGACCGGCAAGCGAAATCTGTGTGGTCAGTCGCGCGCCCTTGTGCCCAACCGGATCCTTGCTGACCTGAACGAGCACCTGATCGCCAGGCTTGAGAGCCTGCTCGATCTTGCGCGAGTTGCCACCGAGACCAGCTGCCTCCCAGTTGACCTCACCGGCGTAGAGCACGCCGTTCCGGCCGCGCCCGATGTCGATGAAGGCAGCTTCCATGCTGGGGAGCACGTTCTGGACGCGTCCAAGGTAGACGTTGCCGACCATCGACGCGGACGCCGAGTTGGTGACGAAGTGTTCGACGAGCACTCCGTCTTCGAGGACTGCTACCTGTGTAGTCGCGTGCGGCTGACCGCTGTCTGCTCGATCGCGCACGACCATGACGCGGTCGACGGCTTCACGACGGGCAAGGAACTCCGACTCGGTCAGAATCGGCGGGCGACGACGGCCGGCGTCACGACCGTCGCGGCGGCGCTGACGCTTCGCTTCCAGACGCGTCGAACCACTGATGCCCTGGACCTCGTCCTTGACACGGGTCTTGTTGCGCGGTTCGCGCTCGTGAACGACGGTGTTCGGCGGATCGTCCTCGGACGTCGCAGTCGCGTCGGTGGCCGCATCGGTGCCAGTCTTACGACGGCGACGGCGACGACGGCGACGGCTCGATCCGTCAGCGTCGAGGTCGGAATCGTCGGCGTTCTCGGATTCCGGATCCGCGTCGGACTCGGTCTTGTTTCCGGATTCTCCCCCGGAAGCGTCTTCGGTTTGTTTCTCGACTGCCTCGGGGGCAGTTTCCTGCTCCGCTTCGGTGGTCGTATCCGACTCGTCATCCGAGCCCTGCTCGCCGCCCTGTTCTCCACCCTGTTCGCCACCCTGTTCTCCGCGGCCACGACCACGTCCACGGCGTCCACGACGACGGCGACGCGGCTGATCGTCGTCCTCGTCCTCGGACTCGGCGCTCTCAACCTCGGTTTGCGGGGCGGTCACAGCCGGCTCTTCGACGGCTGGAATTACAACCGGCGAGACCTCGGGTGCGACTGTTTCTGTTTCCGCAGTTGTCTGCTTCTCTTCGACGACTGCCGGTGCAGCAGGCTCACGGCGGGCGCGACGACGACGCGGGGCAACCTCGGCCGCCTCGAGATCCGGCTGCAGGAACAGCGGAACCTGCGGCGCGGCGGGGGCGACCTCGGGCTGATGGGTCTGCGGTGCCTCGAAGGACGTGAACAGATCTGACTGCTCGGCTTCCTTGCTCTGCAGCGCAGCAGCGGCGTCGAGTCCAGCGCTGATCTCGGCAACCGCCGGATCCACCACTTCTTCTGCTGCCGGTTCTTCGACAACTACAGCCTTTTTGCGGGTTCGCCGAGCCCTCACCGGCTTCTCGACTGGAATCTCCGCAGCAGGCTGCTCAGCCGGAGTTTCCACAGCAGGCTGCTCGGCAGCAGGCACTTCGACAACCGGGTCGATGAGGGTGTCGAGCTCGGCGACGACCGGCTCGATGGCCTCGGCCGCGGAAGTCAGAGAGGCATGAATCCGCTGAGCGATGTCACGTTGGAGACTCGACTGCGCACTGCGCAATTCGGTACCGAGCGCTGCAGCTTCGGCAAGAACCTGCTTGCTGGTGACGCCGAGCAGCTTTGCCAGCGCGTGTACGCGCATCTTGTCGGGAAATTCCGGGGTGGTGCTGGAATCTGATTCGGTTGGGGATTGATCGGCCACGTAAGTCTCCTCAGCCCCCGGGCGCGTCCAACCCAGAAGTCGAGTTGTCACGCGGCCACGCGGGAGCGTGCTGTGTGTACTCGCACTCAGAAGTGAGTACGAGATTGTAAGGTCTCGCTCCGCATGGTCCGCAGTGCCCGTTATTCACTGCGAACACATGAAGTGCCTGGCTGGATGGCCGTTGTCCTGTGCGCGAGCGCCTGATCATCCAGCGTGCAGAGGTCCAGGGATTTCCTGTTGACCTGGAGCAGCGATGAAAGGGCATCGAACCTAGGTGTCATCCGGTTGAACGTGCGTAAAACAAATTGCGGTTCAACTGAAAGCAGTATCCCACACCAACGCGCCTGCAACTGCAAAGGGCGCACCGATGTGGGATACGTGCCGAGAATTCGCTGTGGAGATGTGGGCCGAAAGCCCGGATAGAAGATTCAGATGGACGACAGCGCGGGGAACCACAGAGCGATTTCACGCTCTGCCGACTCCACGGAGTCACTGCCGTGAACGAGGTTCTGCTGCGCTTCGAGTCCGAAGTCGCCACGGATCGTGCCCGGAAGTGCCTTGTCGACCGGGTCAGTTCCGCCGGCCAACTGACGGAAAGCAGCGATGGCGCGGGGGCCTTCGAGCACTGCGGCCACCAGCGGACCGGAGGTGATGAACTCCAACAAGCTCGGGTAGAACGGGCGCTCGGCGTGCTCTGCGTAGTGGCTACCAGCCACCTCTTCGGAAGCTACGCGGAGCTCGAGTGCTGCAATTGTCAGGCCTTTGCGCTCGATACGGCTGAGGATTTCTCCTACGTATCCACGGGCAACGGCGTCGGGCTTGATCAGTACGAGGGTGCGCTCAGTCACAGCGGACAGCCTAAATGGTCAGTCCCGTTGGCCGGGAAGCAGGCCCTTGTCCATCCGGCGCTTGATGTCTCTCTGCAGGTAGACGAGGTATCCCCAGACGATCCCGAAGGTGATGGCCACACCCACGATCGACGGGTGGACGAAGAAACCGAACAGAAGAATCACCTGCAGTGCGACGTTGAACCCCATCGCCCACGGCTTGCCCTGGACTCCCGCTCCCAGAATCATCAGTACGGCCAACCCGATGATGAATCCGGCCGAGAGCGCAGTGAGGCCACCGCCGACGACCGCAACGACCGGCAATGCCAGCAGCACGACGATCGCCTCGAGGATCAGGGTTCCGGCCATCACTCCGCGGAAACTCTTCCACGGGTCCTTGGTCGGAGGCCCGAACTCACCGGCAGTGTCGCCAGGCTCGGGATTGGATTCTGACGGGGTACTCACGCGGGGTCCTTTCCGAACAGCGTGCGGGCGGCGCCTGCGGTCACGACGGATCCCGTCACCACGACACCTGCCCCTGATACGGCTTCGCCGGGTTCGGCGACCTGCTCGGCGATTTCGATCGCGACTTCCAAGGCATCGGCAAGCACCGGTGCGACGACGACGCGCTCGTCGCCGAACTTCGCGACGGCAATGTTGGCCAGTTCCTCGACGTCCATCGCCCGAGGTGATCCGTTGTGGGTGACAACGATCTCGTCGAAGACGGATTCGAATGCGGTCAAAATTGCGTCGACGTCCTTGTCCGCCATGACGCTGACCACTCCCACGAGCTTGCGGAAGTCGAACTCCGCGGCCAGTGCGGCCGCGAGGGCGCGGGCACCGTCAGGATTGTGGGCGGCGTCGAGAAATACGGTCGGAGCACTCCGAACACGTTCGAGGCGACCAGGATTGACGATCGAGGCGAACCCGTTGCGGATTGCATCCTGATCGAGTTGTCGATCCGGACCGGCACCGAAGAACGCTTCGACAGCAGCAAGCGCGAGGGCCGCGTTTCGCGCCTGATGCCCGCCGTGCAGAGGAAGGAAGATGTCGGTGTACACACCGCTCAGACCCTGAAGTTCGAGCTGCTGTCCTCCTACCGCGATCTGGCGAGCAAGCACCTTGAACTCCGAACCTTCGCGAGCGACCGCAGCTTCGACCTCGACTGCTCGCCGCAGCAATACCTCCATGACTTCGGGAGTCTGCTCGGCGATGATCGCGACGGTGTCCACCGGAACCAGATCCTCACGGCCCTTCTTGATGATTCCGGACTTCTCCTCCGCGATCCCGGCCAGGTCGGTACCCAGATACTCGGCGTGATCGAGACTGATCGGGGTGATCACCGCGACCTGTCCGTCGATCACGTTGGTGGCGTCCCAGCGTCCGCCGAGACCGACCTCGACCACGGCGACGTCGACCGGTGCCTCCGCGAATGCCGCATAGGCCATCGCGGTGAGCACTTCGAACTTGCTCATCGCCGGTCCCCCGGCTTCTTCGGACTGTGCGTCGATCATCTGCACGTACGGCTCGATCTCGCGGAACGTGTCCACGTAGAGCCGCGGTGAGATCGGATGACCGTCGATGCTGATCCGCTCGGTCGCGATCTGCAGATGAGGGCTGGTGGTTCGGCCGGTACGACGATGCAGAGCGCTCATCAAAGAGTCGATCATGCGCGTCACCGACGTCTTGCCGTTGGTCCCCGTCACGTGCACCGAAGGATAGTTGTGCTGCGGCGAGCCCAGCACGTCCATCAGCGCCTCGATACGAGTCAGTGACGGCTCGATCTTGGTCTCGGGCCAACGCTTGTCGAGTTCGGCCTCGACCAGCGCCAGTTCGGCGATATCGACCGGAGTCGGAACCGAACTCTGAGCGTCGAACTGGGACGGCTCGTACGAACTCACTTGTCGGCCAACTCCTTCAGACGTCCTGTGATGCGCTCGATCTCTTCGACGGCGATCTGACGACGGTTCTTGATCTTGTCGACGACAGCGTCGGGCGCCTTCGCCAGAAAAGCCTCGTTCGCAAGCTTGTTGTCGGCGGTGACGAGTTCCTTCTGCGCTGCCGCGAGGTCCTTTTCGAGCCGCTTCTTCTCGGCACCGAGGTCGATGGTGCCCGAGGTGTCGATGTCGACCGTGACGGTGCTCTGGCTCAGACGCACCTCGACGGAGATCGACGCGGTGAATCCCTCTTCGGGTTCGGTCAGCTTGGCCAGCGCTGCCACGTAGGCGAACTGGCCGTCCATTCCAGCCTCCGAAAGCCCGGACGCACGCGCCGGAACCTTCTGGGAAGGCTTGAGCCCCTGATCGTTTCGGAAACGTCGCACCTCGGTGATCAGTTTCTGGGTGTCTTCGATCCGGGTGGCGGCCGCAGTGTCGACTGCGACGCCGGACAGCGTCGGCCAGTCGGCGACGACGACGGATTCGCCTCCGGTGAGCACCTTCCAGAGAGTTTCAGTCACGAACGGGATGACCGGGTGCAGGAGGCGGAGCAGTGCATCGAGAACATTGCCGAGCACTGCGCGGGTGTTCGCGGCGACGGCCTCGTCGTCGGCGAACTGCACCTTGGCGAGTTCGAGGTACCAGTCACAGACCTCGTCCCACGCGAAGTGGAACAGGCCTTCGCATGCCTTGCTGAACTCGTAGCGATCGAAAGCGGCATCCGCCTCGGCCTGGACCGTGTCGAGGCGGTCGAGGATCCAGCGGTCGGCGTCGGTCAGTTCGCTTCGAGCGGGCAGCGGCGCCGGAGCGGCGCCGTTCATCAGAGCGAACTTGGTCGCGTTGAACAACTTGGTAGCGAAGTTGCGTGAGGACTGCGCCGAATCCTCGCCGACGGACAGGTCACTGCCCGGGTTGGCCCCGCGAGCGAGTGTGAATCGCAGAGCGTCGGCGCCGAAACGATCCACCCAGTCGAGTGGGTCGATACCGTTGCCGCGAGACTTCGACATCTTCTTGCCGAACTGATCGCGAACCAGTCCGTGCAGGAACACGTCCTTGAACGGCATCTGCGCGCCGGACTTACCCGGACCGGCGGTGATCGACTCGTCCTCGGACACATACGTGCCGAACATCATCATGCGGGCGACCCAGAAGAACAGGATGTCGTAGCCGGTGACGAGAACGCTGGTGGGATAGAACTTTTCGAGTTCGGGTGTCTTGTCGGGCCAACCCATCGTCGAGAAGGGCCACAGTCCGGAGGAGAACCAGGTGTCGAGGACGTCGGGATCCTGAACCCAGCCTTCCGGTGCCGTTTCATCAGGACCGAAGCACGCAACTTCGCCCTCGGGGCCGTACCAGACCGGGATGCGGTGTCCCCACCAGAGCTGACGGGAAATGCACCAGTCGTGCATGTTGTCGACCCAGTCGAACCAGCGCGGTTCCTGGCTTGCCGGGTGAATGACTGTGTCGCCGTTGCGAACCGCGTCACCGGCAGCCTTGGCCAGGGTTTCGACCTTGACCCACCACTGCAGCGACAGGCGCGGCTCGATAGCTTCACCACTGCGCTCGGAGTGTCCGACGCTGTGCAGGTACGGGCGCTTCTCGGCTACGACGCGTCCCTGCTCGGCGAGGGCTTCGCGAACCTTGACGCGAGCCTCGAAGCGGTCCATACCGTCGAATTCGGTTCCCGTATCGGCAATCTTGCCGGTCTTGTCCATGATGGTGGGCATCGGCAGGTTGTGCCGCAGGCCCATTTCGAAGTCGTTGGGATCGTGAGCCGGCGTGATCTTCACTGCGCCGGTTCCGAACTCGGGATCGACGTAGTCGTCCGCGATGATCGGGATCTGACGCCCGGTGAACGGATGATCGAGAGTTGTGCCGATGAGGTGCTTGTAGCGCTCGTCTTCGGGATGGACAGCCACTGCGGTATCACCGAGCATCGTCTCGACACGGGTGGTCGCGACGATGACGTGCGGCTCGTTGTCGTCGAGCGAGCCGTAGCGCAGGGAGACCAGCTCACCCTCGACGTCCTCGAACTTCACCTCGATGTCGGAGATCGCGGTCTGCAACACCGGCGACCAGTTCACGAGGCGCTCGGCGCGGTAGATCAGGCCTTCATCGAACATGCGCTTGAAGACGGTCTGGACGGCGCGCGAGAGGCCCTCGTCCATCGTGAAACGATCGCGGCTCCAGTCGACGCCGTCACCGATGCGCCGCATCTGGCCACCGATGGTTCCGCCGGATTCGCGCTTCCAGTCCCAGACCTTGTCGATGAACAGCTCGCGGCCGAAATCTTCCTTGGTCTTGCCGTCGGCAGCAAGTTGCTTCTCGACGACGGACTGCGTGGCGATTCCGGCGTGGTCCATGCCCGGCAGCCACAGAACCTCGTAGCCCTGCATCCGCTTGCGGCGGCTGAGCACGTCCATGAGTGTGTGATCGAGGGCATGACCCATGTGCAGGCTGCCGGTTACGTTCGGGGGCGGCAGCACGATGGAGTAGCCGGGCTTGTCGCTGGTCGCGTCGGCCTGGAAGTACCCGGCGTCTACCCAGCCTTGATACAGATCGGCCTCTACCGCGCTGGGGTCCCAGCTCTTGGGTAGGGCGTCGGCGGGGGTCTGGGGGTTCTCTGGAGCTGCACTGGTCACCACTTGATCCTAATGACTCCCCCGTCGTGAACGAATTCGCCCGTCAGGCGTCGCGGTGGCCACGAACGACGGTCCCCGCAGTCCGGGGGTCAGCCGAACAAACGATATTCACCGATCCGCTCCGCTGACAGGATCGCGCTGAAGGACGACCGACTAACGACCTGTGGAGCAAATATGTTGAACAACTGGAGTTCTCGCCGTCCCGGGGTTCGAACCTTGGCGGCAGCCGCGACGTTCGGAGCGGGGGTTGCCCTGGTGCTTCCGGCGACTGCGTCCGCCGCACCCGGCATCGAATGAAGCGTGCAGGGAAGCGCCGACAGTGGCAGCGCCACGATCAACGGGAGCGTGGGCGACATCGTCGGCGGTCTCCGGCGGCGCAGGAATCACCAGCACCAAGCACGAGCTCGGCCGCGGCGGCCCGACGTCTCTCGCACTCGGCTACGAGACCGAGGACATCCCGGACCTGATCGAGGTGTACTACCAAGGACGACTGATCCACAGCACCGTATACATCGGCGCCGACATCAACGAGGGAACCGGTTCGGCGGTCGTCAACGTGCCCGCCGGCGGGGCCTCGTCCGTCCTGGTCCGCCGTTACCGGCCCCGACCACACCGAGTGGGCTTACACCGTTCGCTGCCCCGGCGCCTGATTCCGGTCCGGATCCGCGCGAAGAAGATCGTGCCTCGTTCGGCCGAACGAGGCACGCGCAGTTCAGCCCAGAATTTCCGGCAAGGCGACATCTTCCCCGAGAATGTGCTCGGAGAGGAACGCGGTGACCACCTCGTACCAGATCTTGGTGTGCTGCGGCTTGAGCACCCAGTGATTCTCGTCCGGGAAGTACAGGAAGCGATGGTCGGTTTTCCCGTCGTCGTCGGCGGGCAGACCTGACTCTGCAAGCAGTTCGTACCAGAGCCGCAAGCCCTCACCGATCGGAACGCGATAGTCCTTGTCGCCGTGGATCACCAGCATTGGTGTCGTGATGTCTGCAACGTACAGATGCGGCGAGTTCTCGACGGCCATCTCGGGCGACATCTCGCGCTGCCAGTACCAGGCAGCGTCCGTGGTCGGGCCGAATTGGTCCAGTGCCCAGAGACTTGCGTGGGTGACGATCGCGTCGAAACGGTTGGTATGGCCGGCGATCCAGTTGGCCATGTAACCGCCGAACGAACCGCCCATCGCGCCTGTCCTCTTGGGGTCGATCTCTGGCTGCGCGACGGCAGCATCGGTGATCGCCATCAAATCGGTGAACGGCGCCTTGCCCCACTGACCCCACCCGCGCTGGACGAAATCCTGGCCGTATCCGGTCGAGAGCGCGGGATCGGGCAGCAGTACGGCATAGCCCTTGGCGACGAGCAGCCACGGATTCCACCGCCAGGACCAGGTGTTCCACGAACCGAGGGGCCCGCCGTGGACCCAGAGAAGCAATGGCACCGGTGCATGCGGCGCGGCGCCGGTCGGCAGCGCCAACCAACTACGCACTGTCGAACCGTCCTCGGCGCTCGCGGTGATCTCGGTCAGCGTTCCCGGCAGCTCCGGCAACGGGTCGGGTCCACGAAGTGCAGTGATCTCACCTGCTCGAAGATCTACCCGCACCACGTGCGGGGGCGCTTCGTACGAAGCCCGCAACGCGTAAATCGACTCGCCGTCCGGCGCCACTCGAACATCGGTGTACGCCGCGTCGTCGGCTGTCAGGCGAACCGGTTGGCCCCACAGGTCGATCGTGAAGATCGGACCGCGGCCGCCGTCGTCAGCGGTGACCACCAGCCCGGATCCGTCGGGTAGCCAGGCCAGGGAGGTAGGCCAGCGATCCCAGCCGTCGGCGACGCCGGTCACGGCACCGGATCCGAAGTCGTAGAGCTGCAGAGTCATTCGCGGCGCGGTTTCCGGCGTGGTGAGAGTCTCGCGGATGAACGCGAGCTTGGTTCCGTCCGGCGAGAGCACCGGGTTGTAGACGTCCGCGTCGGCCTCGTCGACAAGCGTGGTTCGGTCGCCGGTCACCGTGTCGATCCGAACCAACGTCGACCGGCGGGCGGCACTCGGATCGCCGACAGTCCACGTCGTCACGACGAAGAGACCGTCGTCGGAGATCGTGGTCGACGTCTCTCGCAGCGCCGCGCCTGCAGTTGGCGTGATATCCCGCAATTCGACGGATTCCTTCGAATCCGTCTCGGCGACAACCAGATGCGGATGATCGGGGCCCAGGTCGTGGTCCCAGTGCCGCACCGGATAACCGGTGTGCAGCATCGCCGTGACCTTCTTGTCCTTGCGCGCCGATCGCACCTGATCGTCCTGGTCGAGACTGATCGCCGAAGCCATGACCGACGTCTGAGCCACGAACGTCGGTGCCGCCTTGGCTGCTGATACCGACGAGACGCCACCGGGACGTGAGATCAGCAGCTGTGCTTCTCCGCCGGCCGCAGGTAGACGCCACAGTGCGGGTTGCGGGTCATTCTCGCCCGGCACCGCTCGCGTAGCGGTGAAGATCACGTCGCCGTCGAACGCGAAGGCAGCACCGGACTCGCTGGTCGAACCCCAGGTCAACCGACGCGCAGGACGTCGACCTTCCGGGTCGATCTCCCACAACGAGGACACGTATTCGGCGCTCTTGTCGTCGAGAACGGCGCGCGCGCAGATGAGCAGCGAGCCGTCGGGTGACAACACCAAGCCGGACAACCTGGCCAGAGCGATGTAGTCGTCGAGTTCGTCGAACGGTGTGCCTGCGTGGAGCTCGGGAATCTGGGTCACCACTAGTTGGTATCACGCGCCCCGCGGTTGACGCATCATTGCGTAGATCGTCGGCCCGCCGCCCGGCATGACGATGTCGCGAGTCACTTCGAAACCGAAGCGGTTGTAGTACGGGATGTTCGATTCCTTGCTGCTCTCGAGGTAAGCGTCGACATGTTCACGGTCGCAACGCTCCAACCGGGAGTTCAGTAGCGCTTTGCCGTATCCCCCACCTCGAGCTGCGCTTCCGGTCCCGACAGTCGCGAGATACCAGTGCGGCGAATTCGGATGTGCTCCTTCGAGAACGGAGCTGACTTCGGCCGCATGTCGCAATCCGCTGCCGAAGACACGCACCATTGCCGGCAAGCTCATGAGCCCCGAGATCCACGACTGCTTCCATCGCCCCGGCGGATCCCACAGAGTTGCCCCGCCGATCACGCCGTTGTCATCGGCGGCCACCTCTACACCGCCACCGGCGAGGTGGTGGTAACGAGCTTCTGCGGCAAACAGTTTCGTCAGGCGATCAGCCCTGGTGGCTTCGTTCGGCAACATCCACGCCATCAAGGGATCGTCCTCGAACGCCTCGGCCAACACCGCCGACAGTGCCGGAACATCGGATCGGACAGCCGGCCGCACGTGTACACCCATGAGGCGAGAGTACCGCCGACTGTCCGAATCCCGGGTCCTTGAACTGAGCTGCCCATGAACCGAGCTGTCCGTGAACCGACCTGCCCGTGAACCGATCAGACGAGCAAGGCCGCAATCCGCGGCGGAATCTGTTCGAGCGCGTACGGCAGGCTCAGTACGGTGCTCCACGTCATGGCTTCGGCAGCAGCGTCTTCCAGGATGATCGCGCGGCCGTCCTTGACGACGTCGAGTTCCTGGTAGATCGGGGTCTTGTCCAATTCCGCGCGAAGCTTGTCGCCGTAACCACCACCGGCGTACCAGACGAGTACGTCGACGTCGGCAAGAGAGAGTTGCTCGGTGCTGATCTCGGCGAAGTTACCCGTGATCTGATCGGTGACAGGCGGATTCACGAATCCGAGTTCGGTGAAGAACCGCACCTTGGGGTCTTCCGGTCCGTAGACCCCGAACTGCCCCGGCCCCTTCAACGCGCCCACCAGAACAGTCTTGCCGGCAAACGCCGGATTGGCCGTCTTCACGTCGGCGAACTTCTCCTCGACGCCGGCGATCAACTCGGTGGCCTTTCCCTGCTGCCCCAATGCCTCGCCGATGATGGTCGTCTGGTTCTGCCAGGGGATACCGTAATCCGCGAACTCCTTCGGCTGCGCCACCGTCGGTGCGATGGCACTGAGCTTGTCGTACTGCGCCTGAGTGAGCCCGGAGTAGGTGCCGACAATGAGGTCGGGTGTCACGGAGGCGACCTTCTCGATCTGAATGGTGGTGCCCGCGGTTCCGATGATCTCCGGAGCCGACCCGTTCAGCAGTGGCTGCGCCCACGGCCACACACCCGAGGGGTAGTCGCCGTACCAGTCGAAGGTTCCGACCAAGGTCCCGCCGAGCGCGAGAATCGCATCCTGATCGTTGTATCCGACACTGACGATCCGCTGCGGATCCTTGGGCAGTTCGGCGGTACCGAACTTGTGGGTGATCGACCCCGCAGTGTCACCGCTGGGGGGTGTGTCCTCGTCGTTCGAACTGGAGCAGGCTGCGGCGAATGCCAGCAACGCTCCCGACGTGCCGATCAGAAATCCGCGCCGGGTCAGCCGACCTGCGTCCGTTCGATCCATGTTCTTACCCCTTAAGTCCGCTAGTTCGGTAGGTAAGGCTAGCCGATGAATGTCGCATTCCGGCGAGTTCGACCGGCCCATTCGATGGCAGTACCGGCTTGTTCGGGCCACTATGGAGACATGACGCGCCAGGGCCCCTCGAAAGACATCGACGAATCGGATCTCGAAGTCACGCATCCCAAGGACTACGCCGCCGGAGTACCGGCCGTCCTGGTGTCGCTGCAACGCGGAATCGAGCAGATGGGAGCCTTGCGGACCGCCCGAACGCTCACCAGGCTCAACCAGCGTCACGGCTTCGACTGCCCGGGGTGCGCATGGCCGGAGACCCCCGGACATCGCAAGCCCGCCGAGTTCTGCGAGAACGGCGCGAAGGCTGTTGCCGAGGAAGCAACGCTTCGCACAGTCACGCCCGAGTTCTTCGCGGAGCACTCGATCGCCGACCTCGAAGGCAAGACCGATTACTGGCTCGGGCAGCAGGGCCGACTGACGCACCCGATGGTTCTGACGCCGGGCGCAACCCATTACCGGCCGATCGACTGGGACGGCGCGTACGCACTGATCGCCGAACATCTGAACGGCCTAGCATCGCCGGACGAAGCGGTGTTCTACACCTCCGGTCGCACGTCCAACGAAGCCGCGTTTCTCTACCAGTTGATGATTCGCAGCTACGGCACCAACAACATGCCCGACTGTTCCAACATGTGTCACGAGTCGTCCGGAAGCGCACTGACCGAATCCATCGGCATCGGCAAAGGCTCGGTGACGGTTCCCGACCTCGAGAACGCCGATCTCATCCTCATCGCCGGACAGAACCCCGGCACCAACCACCCTCGAATGCTCTCGACGCTGGAGAAGGCAAAGGGCAACGGCGCCAAGATCATTGCCATCAATCCTCTGCCCGAGGCGGGATTGCGAAGGTTCAAGGATCCACAGAAGGTGTCCGGTGTGATCGGGCACGGAGTCGAGATCGCGGACGAGTTCCTGCAGATCCGGCTGGGCGGAGACATGGCGCTGTTCCAGGGCCTGGGGAAGCTGCTGCTCGAACAGGAAGACCGCGCTCCCGGCACCGTCGTCGATCGCGCATTCGTCGACCGGTACTGCGCCGGTTGGGACGAGTACGAGAAGCACATCCGCGCAGTCGATCTCGAGACGGTGATCGAAGCGACGGGCCTGTCGATGGCGCAACTCGAGGAAACAGCCGCCACCTTGGTCCGATCCGAGCGAACCGTCACTTGCTGGGCCATGGGCATCACTCAGCACACACACGGAGTCGCCACCATCGAGGAAGCGGTCAACCTGTTGCTCATGCGCGGGATGATGGGCAAACCCGGTGCCGGCGTCTGCCCCGTGCGAGGACACTCCAACGTCCAGGGCGACCGCACGATGGGCATCTGGGAGAAGATGCCGGAAGAGTTCCTGGCCGCGCTGGACACCGAGTTCTCGATCTCGAGCCCCCGCAAGCACGGATGGGACACCGTCGACGCCATCCGCGCCATGAACGCCGGCAAGGCAAGCTTCTTCATGGCGATGGGCGGCAACTTCATCCAGGCAAGCCCGGACACCGCGGCCACCGAAACGGCGTTGCGCCAGTGTGAACTCACCGTGCAGGTTTCCACCAAACTGAATCGCAGTCACGTCGTCCACGGGCAGACCGCGATCATCCTCCCCACCCTCGGACGCACCGACCTCGACATCCAAGCCGACGGAAAGCAGCTTGTCTCCGTGGAGGATTCGATGTCCATGGTGCACCTGTCCCGCGGACGCCTCACACCGGTCAGCCCCTACCTGCGCAGTGAAGTCGCCATCATCTGCCAACTCGCCCGCGAACTACTCGGCAGCGATCACTCCGTCCGCTGGTCGGCTTTCGAGGGCAATTACGACCTGATTCGCGATTCCATCTCGCGGGTGGTGCCGGGCTGCGAAAACTACAACACCCGGGTCCGTCAGCCCGACGGATTCCAGCTCCCCCACCCACCACGCGACTCGCGCGAATTCCGCACGCACACCGGCAAAGCCAACTTCGGCGTGAACGACCTGCACTGGATACCCACTCCCCGTGGCCGTCTGATTCTGCAGACCATGCGAAGCCACGACCAGTACAACACCACGATCTACGGCCTCGACGACAGATACCGCGGCATCAAGGGTGGACGCAAAGTCATCCTCGTCAATGCCGAAGACATCACCGCACTGGGATTCCGCGACGGCGATCTGGTCGACATCGTGTCCGAGTGGACAACCCCAGACGGCACTCTCGAAGAGCGTCGGGTCACGGAGTTCCGCATCGTCTCCTACGACACCCCACGCGGTAATGCGGCGGCGTACTACCCCGAGACGAATCCCCTCGTTCCCCTCGAACACGTTGCAGCCAAGTCGAACACACCGGTTTCGAAGGCAGTCACCGTTCGACTCGAAGCTTCAGGCGTCTGAGATGGGACGAGTCACCACACGAACACCGGTCGTTCGGATCTCGGGCGATCGGGTCGTCACGCGCCCCGACACGCTGGCCGTCGAGGAACCACTCGAAATGAGGGTCGGCGGCCAGGTGCTGGCCGTGACGATGCGAACACCCGGCAACGACGTCGACCTCGTACACGGATTCCTCCTCAGCGAAGGCGTCATCGCCACCCGCGACGACGTGAGCGTCGTCCGCTACTGCGACGGCGTCGACGACACCGGTGCGAACACGTACAACGTCCTCGACATCGCTCTCGCTCCCGGAGTGCCGTTGCCCGATCACACCACCGACCGCAACACCGTGGTCAGTTCCGCGTGCGGAGTCTGCGGCAAGACCTCACTCGACGCCGTCCGGACCACGACGCGTCATCCGTTGGTCGGTGACACCACTTCCGTCACCTCCACCACCCTGTCGGCCATGCCGGTCACGCTGCGGGAGAGCCAACGGATCTTCGAACGCACCGGCGGCCTGCACGCGGCCGGATTGTTCACCGCCACCGGCGAACTCCTGGCACTGCGCGAGGACGTCGGCCGTCACAACGCGGTCGACAAGGTGATCGGGTGGGCAATCACCGACGGCCGAGTGCCCCTGTACGACACGATCTTGATCGTCAGCGGTCGGGCGTCGTTCGAACTCGTCCAGAAGGCCGTCATGGCCGGCATTCCGATCCTCGGAGCCGTCTCCGCGCCGTCCTCACTGGCGGTGGAACTAGCGCAGGAGTCCGGGCTGACTCTCGCCGGTTTCATCCGCGGCGATTCGATGAACGTCTACTCGCACCCGCACCGAGTCGAGGTCACGTCGAACTCGCACGCAATTGAGCCGACAGTCGCACAGCGGAGTTGACCTCCCCGTAGCCCTCGTACCCACCCACTCGCTGCACGACCTCGAAGAACAGGTCTCCCCCGACGGTCGGGGTGAACAGGTGGAAGAATTCGCCGTGAGCGTCCGCGTCGTAAAGGATTCCGGCACTACGCATACGGTCGAGCAGTTCGGCATTCAATCCGAAACGCGCGTCGAGATCGTCGTAGTAGTTCGGGGAAATAGGTAGCGGCACAAAGCCCCAGTCCTGCATCGACGCGGCAGCACCGAAGATGTTCTCACACGCGAAGGCGACGTGACTGACGCCGCCGCGGCGAACAGTCGGCAGCCCGCTTCGACTGCCCTCCACCATGTTCAGCGAGATGCGCAGGGCCTGTCCGTCGCCGTCTTGAACGAGCGTGAGCGCCTGGCTCCGCATGAGGCCGACGGAATCGGTGACGTCCTGCCCCTCGTGCGGTTGCATCTCGAACACCGAGCGCAGGAGCAGCATGATGCCGTCCCAGCTCTCGGCCGGAACTGCAAGCGCCACATGGTCGATCCCGGTGAACACTGCACCCTGTTCACGATTGCGCTCGGCGGGTAGCGGATAGATCTCGAAAGCCGATTCCCACGCCGCAGCACTGCCAGGGCCCCGCAGATCGATCGACGTCGCGTCGGTGACCTTCAGACGTACGACGTCCGGCACCTCGGAGTTCTCGTCGCTCGATCCCGGCAACTGCACTCGCGTCGCCGGCACTTCGAGAGCCAGCGCTCGCTCCCCCCACACTTCGGGTTCGGTTGCCCGGATGCCGATCTGAGTCAGAACCGGTAGATCCGCAGGCAGACCGGGCGCCGTCCACACCGTGCCCGCAGTCGCGTCCACGGCAACGGTGAGCGATCCGTGCCGCCACAACTGCAAATCGTGGTCGTGGTGCCGTCCGAGAAGATGAAAACCGACGCGGGAGAGCATCGTGTGCACCTGGTCCTGCTTAGCTGGTCCCGCCGCGATTCGCAGAGACACGATTCCTTCGAGAGGCGTGCGCTCCGGGGCGGTGAACAGCGTGGGTCCACCGGCGGCCGGGTTCGCGGCAGCGACCTGTTCTTCGAGGTGGAGCAGCGACCGATGAGCGTCGATTGCCGTTCGCTGGGTGTCGGCGCGACGGAATACGTCATTGAAGATCTCGAGCGACCATGGTCCGTCGTAGCCCGTGGCGTAGACGTGCTGAGCGAAAGCACTCAGATCGAAACTGCCCTGCCCCGGGAAGTTTCGGTGGTGCCGGCTCCACTGCAGGATGTCCATCGCCAAGAACGGTGCGTCCGCCAACTGGAGGAAGAAAATCTTCTCGCCCGGAATCTCGCGAATTCCGGCGGGATCGTCACCGCGCGAGAGGATGTGGAAGCTGTCCAGACAGGTTCCGAGTGAAGGATGGTCGACCCCTTCGACGATCTTCCATGCGTGGCTGTAGGTGTTGACGTGGGCACCCCACGCGAGCGCCTCGTACGCAACTTTCTTGCCGTGCTCGGACGCCAATTCGGCGAGAGCTCCGAACTGCTCCGTCAACTGACCGTCGTCGTGACTCGCGGTCAGTAGAGGCGAGGAGCACACCAGGAGCGTCTCGCATCCCAGCTGATCCATCAGCTCGAATTTGCGTTGCACTCGAACAAGATTCCGAACAAATTGACGTTCCTCCACCGTATCGAAGTCACGGAACGGCTGATACAGATCGAGGGTGAGCCCCAGATCCACTGCCCTCGTTCGTAATTCCTTCGGGGACCACGGCGAAGCAACGAAATCCGGCTCGAACACCTCGAAGCCGTCGAAGCCGGCGGCCGCGATGGCGTTGAGCTTCTCCTCGAGAGTGCCGCTCAGCGATACCGTCGCGATCGACGTCCGAACCGGGGCACTCACAGCGCTGCCGCAACCTGTTCGCCGTGCACCAGTTCGGTCATGTGAGCGAGCATCCGCTTGCTGTCGGGCTCGATGCCCGTGAAGATACGGAATGCGTCGACGGCCTGGAAGACAGTCATTCCGCCTCCGCTGAGCGTCGGCGCGCCGATCAACCTGGCCTGACGCAACAGTTCCGTTTCGAGCGGGCGGTAGACGATTTCCGCCACCCACAGATCGGGGCGGAGCAGATCCGGGGAGAAGGCCATTCCGGGATGGGCCGCCATTCCCATCGGTGTCGCGTGGATCAATCCGTTCGCGTTGCCGAGCGCTTCTGCGAGGTCGCTCGTGTGCCGCGCCTCGACTACCTGCGCGGGGAACTGCCGCGAGAAGGCATGCGCGAGTTCTTCCGCGCGAGCCAGGCTCGAATCGACCAACGTCAGCGTCCCGACGCCGCGGGTGAGCGCGGCATAGGCAACCGCCGCACCTGCTCCGCCCGCACCGAGCTGCACGACGCGAGCGAGCTGCGCACCGGGTAGCCCCTCGTCGAAATTCCGGCCGAAGCCCGACCAATCGGTGTTGTGCCCGATCGCCTTGCCGGAGTCGAAGAGGACAGTGTTCACTGCGCCGAGCTTGTTTGCGTCCGGCGAGAGCTCGTCGAGGTGCTCGATCACCAACTGCTTGCACGGGTGAGTGATGTTGAGGCCGCGGAACCCGAAACGTCGTGCATACGTCAGAAGTTCACCGATGTCCGACGGCGCCATCCCCATCGCATCGAGATCGAGGATGCGGTAAACGTACGGCAGGCCCTGTCTGCGCCCTTCTTCCTCGTGCATGATCGGAGTCAAGGAGGCTCCGATGCCGGTGCCGATCAGACCGCAGAGGATCGAATCACTCATCAGTTCTTCCCTTCTCGAATGCAGACGAATTCGACTGCGGCGCTGTAACCGTCGATCCCTAACCCGCAGATGACCGCGTCGGCGATCCCGGACACGTAGGAGTGGTGACGGAATTCTTCGCGGCCGTGGATGTTGCTGATGTGCACCTCCACCACGGGGGCGTCGAGTGTGACCAGTGCGTCTCGCAAGGCAACGGAGGTATGCGAATAACCACCGGGATTGATGACGATGCCCGCGACTCTTCCCCTGGCCTCGTGGATCCAATCGATCAGTTGACCCTCGTGGTTCGACTGCTTTGCCTCGACCACCGCTCCGAACTTCTCGGCCGCAACTTCGCAGCGGGAAACGACGTCGTCCAGAGTGCCTCTCCCGTAGAACTCCGGTTGGCGCTGGCCCAACAAATTCAAGTTGGGCCCGTTGAGAACCAGAACCGGTAGAGATGGAGTCATCAGGGCACCTCGGTGTCGACGTTCGACGTTAATGTACGAACTAGTGAGTTAGTTCACTGGACGTTACTCCCCCGACGCGAACTCGACAAGCAAAGTCGACAAACTGCTGACAGATAGAGTGAGCACATGGTTTCCGAGCAGTCAGTGAACTCTGTGGCGTCGAAGCCGGAGAAGCGACGCCGAAACAGTGACCTGACCAGGGTGAACATCATCGCCGTCGCCACCGAAGAGTTTGCCGACAAGGGCTTCGCCGGCGCCCGGGTGGACGAGATCGCAACCAAGACGCACACCACCAAACGGATGATCTACTACTACTTCACCGACAAGGAAGGGCTGTACAAATCAGTCCTCGAACACGCGTACAGCGTGATTCGTGCGCAGGAGCGCGAACTCGACCTCGAGGGATTGAACCCCACCGCAGCAGTGCGCGCCTTGGCCGAACTGACCTTCGACCACCACGAACAGCACCCGAACTTCATTCGGCTGGTGGCAAACGAGAACATGCTCCGCGGCGAGCACATCGAGAAATCCGAACTACTCAGCGGCCTCGGCGCACCCGCCGCCGACCTGGTCTCCCAGATCCTCCACGACGGGCAGCAGGCGGGGGTATTCCGCTCCGACGTCGATGCCCTCGATATTCACATGTTGATCAGCAGTTACTGCGTCTTCCGCATCGCCAACCGGTACACGTTCAAAGCGCTCTTCGACCGTGATCTGACCGACTCGACTCATCGCGAACATCTACGAACGATGCTCGGCGACATGGTTGTTGCGTTCCTGACCTCACCGACGCCGTCCTGACCCACCCCGAAGTCCGAAAAATCCCCCTACGGTGGTGAGTGGAACTCACAGCTGCCACCGGGAGGAATGACGTGACCGAGAATTACGTAGACGGGCTTTCACTCGAGGAGAAAGCGTCGTTGACGTCCGGCTCGGATTTCTGGCACAGCCAGTCCGTTGCCGGAATCGAATCGATATTGCTGACCGACGGTCCGCACGGAGTCCGGAAACAACCCGAGGGTGGCGACGCACTCGGACTCGGCCACAGCATTCCCGCGACGTGTTTTCCGCCGGCAGTCGGGTTGGGCTCGTCGTGGAACCTCGACCTCATCCGCCAGGTCGGTGAGGCTCTGGGCGACGAAGCCAAAGCCGAACAGGTCTCGGTTCTCCTCGGTCCCGGTATCAACATCAAACGATCCCCGTTGTGCGGCCGGAATTTCGAATACGTCTCCGAGGACCCATTCCTCTCCGGCCGCGTCGCGGCAGCACTGATCACCGGCATCCAGTCTCGCGGCGTCGGAACCTCGCTCAAGCACTTCGCTGCCAACAACCAAGAGCACGACCGGATGAGAGTCAGCGCCGACGTCGACGAACGGACGCTGCGCGAGATCTATCTGGCCGGATTCGAGTACGCCGTCAAGACCGCGGCCCCGACGACGGTCATGTGCTCGTACAACAAGATCAACGGTGTGTACTCGAGCCAGAACCATTGGCTGCTCACCGAGGTACTCCGCGAGCAGTGGGGCTTCGACGGCCTCGTCGTTTCGGACTGGGGAGCGGTCAACGATCGCGTGGCGGCACTCGCCGCCGGCCTCGATCTGGAAATGCCGTCGACCGGAACCGATACCCAGATCGTCGACGCCGTGCGCGGCGGAGACCTTGACGAATCCGTACTCAACACTGCAGCCGAACGACTGTCGACGCTGGTGAAACGCACCGCCGCCGCGCGCACCGAAGGCCACACGTACGACGTCGAGCGTCACCACGAACTGGCACGGATCGCGGCAACGGAGTCCGCTGTATTGCTGGCCAACGACGGAGAACTACTGCCGCTGACCCCCGGCGGGCAAACTGTCGCGGTGATCGGAGAATTCGCGTGCAGCCCGCGGTACCAGGGGGCTGGCAGTTCACAGGTGGTTCCAACCAAGCTCGACAATGCTTTGGACGCGATCCTCGACCTCGAAGGCGCCGACCGCGTCACCTTCGCACCGGGCTTCACCTTCGACAGCACTCCGGACGACGACATGGTCACCGAGGCTGTCGACGCTGCGCGCCGCGCTGACGTCGCTGTGCTCTTCCTCGGACTACCGTCCGCCACCGAATCCGAAGGGTTCGACCGAACCCACATCGATCTGCCCGCCGATCAGATTGCCCTGCTGGAAGCGGTGCACGGTGCGAACCCGAACACCGTGGTCGTGCTCTCCAACGGTGGCGTGATTTCGATCGAGCCTTGGAAGGATCATGCCGCCGCAATCCTCGAGGGTTGGCTACTCGGCCAGGCCGGCGGCTCGGCGATTGCCGACCTTCTGTTCGGCATCACGAATCCGTCCGGGCGTCTGACGGAGACCATTCCGCTTCGCCTCCAAGACAATCCGTCGTATCTGCATTTCCCGGGAGCCCAGCAGCACGTCCGCTACGGCGAAGGCCTGTACGTGGGATACCGCTACTACGACTCCGTGCTGCGCGAAGTGGCGTACCCGTTCGGGTTCGGGCTGAGCTACACCACCTTCGACATCACCGATACGTCTGTCGAGGCCGGTGAGAATTCCGCCGAAGTGACCGTCACCGTGCGCAACAGCGGCGACCGATCGGGCAGCACCGTCATTCAGGTCTACGTCCACGACGCCTCGGAAAGCATCGACCGTCCCGTGCAGGAATTGAAGGGCTTTGCCAAGGTCCACCTCCACCCCGACGAATCTGCGACCGTGAACATCACGCTCGACACCAGGGCATTTGCCTATTGGTCCGTCGCGGCGCAGGACTGGGCGATCGAACCTGGCGACTACGAGATCCGCGTCGGTTTCTCGTCTCGGGACATCGCGAGAACCGACACGATCACCCTGGCCGGGAACGTCGGCGTCGGCACACTCGACGCAATGTCGACCATCGGCGAATGGCTCGCCCATCCCGTCGGTAGTGCCGTTCTCGGCGCCGCCATGTCCGCCGCAGCAGGCGAAGGTGCGCAGTCGGTCAGTCCCGAGATGATGGCGCTCGCCGGTTCTATGCCGCTCGGAAAACTCGCCACCTTCGGCCTCGGCATCACCGAGGAACAGGTGGAGCAGTTGGTGGCGGCCGCAGCACAGCCGGCCTACTAACTCACTGAACTGCGGTTTCGACGAGTGGTGTGACCGCCAGTAGATTTTTATGAACTATTTGGTTAATAATCTTGTGTAGTTGCTGTGGCGTCGGTTACATTCCTTGTATCGCTCTCCGCACAGACGTTCTCAATACGAACACAATCAGCGGATGTAGAGCCTCCACGACGCTTCCACCCAGGAGATGAGCATGTCAGCTAGTACGGTTACACCGTCCGGCCCCGAGGCGGGATCCTTGGCCAGGCCGGACACGACCAAGGTCAAGCGCGCCGCAACGTCGTCGTTTCTCGGCAGCATGCTCGAGTACTACGACTTCTACATCTACGCCTCTGCCGCTGCGCTCATCTTCCCCACCGTGTTCTTCCCGGACAGCGGACATGCGGCTCTGCTTTCGCTGGCCACTTTCGGTGTCGCGTACGTCGCGCGCCCCCTCGGCGCTGTAGTCCTCGGCCATTTCGGTGACCGCGTCGGCCGCAAGAAGATCATGCTGCTCACGCTCATTCTGATGGGCGCAGCCACCTTCCTCATCGGATGTATTCCGAGCGCCGATTCGATCGGAGTTTTTGCACCGATACTTCTTGTCCTGATGAGAATCGCCCAGGGCATCTCCGCCGCCGGTGAACAGAGCGGTGCCAGCTCACTGACGCTCGAACACGCCCCCGAAGGCCGACGCGCGTTCTTCTGTAGTTGGACCCTCAACGGCACCCAGGCCGGCTTCATCCTCGCCAGCCTCGTATTCCTGCCCATTGCCGCACTCCCCGACGACATCCTTTACACGTGGGGCTGGCGAATCCCGTTCTGGGGCAGCCTGATCGTTCTGGTCGCGGCATACATCATGCGTCTCAAGCTCGAAGAACCCGAAGAGTTCACCGAGCAGCAGGAATCGAAGACCGTCGCCAAATTGCCTGTTGCCGATCTTCTTCGCACCCACAGCGCAAATCTGATTCGCGTGATCTGCTGCGCTTTCATCGCCGTCGTCTCGACCATCTTCTCCGTCTTCGGTCTCGCTTTCGCCACCACCGAAGAAGTGGGGATTCCGAAGTCGACCATGCTCTGGGTTGCCATCGCAGCCAACGCCGTAGCCCTGCTCAGTCAGCCCGCCTGGGCGATGCTCTCCGACCGGATCGGTCGCAGGCCGCTGTTCATCGGTGGCGCCCTCGGTAGCGCGGTGTTCATCTACGTGTACTTCGGCGCAATCGCCAGCGGCAATGTTCCCCTGATCTTCCTCGCCGCAATCGGATTGATGTCCGTCTTCTACGCTGCCCCGAATGCCATCTGGCCGTCGTTCTACTCCGAGATGTTCAACACCAAGGTCCGCTACTCGGGCATTGCGATCGGCACCCAGGTCGGCTTCGCCCTCGCAGGCTTTGCCCCCGCCATCGGCAACGCCCTCATGGGCGGCGACAAGACACACTGGATGCCCGTTGCCATTCTGACTTCGGTGGCCTGCGTCATCTGCGCGATCTCGGCGTTCACCGCCAAGGAGACGTTCCGCACTCCCCTCAAGGAGCTCGGCAACCCGATCTAGCCGACCACCCCACAGACACCCTGCACGAACGACTGTGGCCCGGCATCTCGCGAGAGATGCCGGGCCACAGTCGTTTTGAAGTTCTACGCCGTCTTGTCGCGACGCTCGCCGCGTTCCGGCTTACGCGGAACGATGGTCGGAAGTACGTTGTCGTTGACGGTCTCCGCGGTGACGACCACCTTTTCGACGTCGTCACGGCTGGGGATGTCGTACATCACGGGAAGAAGAACTTCTTCCATGATGGCGCGCAGGCCACGCGCACCGGTTCCACGCAAGATCGCCTGATCGGCAATAGCGTCGAGCGCTTCTTCGGTGAACTCGAGTTCGACGCCGTCCATGTCGAACAGACGACGATACTGCTTGACGAGAGCGTTCTTGGGCTCCGACAAGATCTGAACGAGCGATTCCTTGTCGAGGTTGGTCACCGACGCGATCATCGGCAGTCGGCCGATGAACTCCGGAATCAGACCGAACTTGATCAAATCCTCCGGCATGACCTCGGCGAAACGATCGACCGTATCCAGTTCGGCCTTCGACCGAACCTCGGCACCGAAACCGATACCGCGCTTGCCGACACGATCGGAGACGATCCGCTCGAGACCTGCGAACGCGCCGGCGACGATGAACAGCACGTTCGTGGTGTCGATCTGGATGAATTCCTGGTGTGGATGCTTGCGGCCACCCTGCGGCGGGACACTCGCCTGCGTGCCTTCGAGAATCTTCAGCAACGCCTGCTGAACGCCTTCGCCGGACACGTCACGCGTGATCGACGGGTTCTCGCTCTTACGCGCGATCTTGTCGACCTCGTCGATGTAGATGATTCCGGTCTCGGCGCGCTTGACGTCGTAGTCGGCAGCCTGAATCAGCTTGAGCAGAATGTTCTCGACGTCCTCACCGACGTAGCCGGCCTCGGTCAACGCCGTCGCATCGGCGATGGCGAACGGGACGTTGAGCATCTTCGCAAGTGTCTGGGCGAGATACGTCTTGCCACAACCGGTGGGGCCGAGCATCAAGATGTTGGATTTTGCGAGCTCAACCGTCTCACCCCGCGCATCACGGCCCTTGTCGCCGGCCTGAATGCGCTTGTAGTGGTTGTAGACGGCCACGGCCAACGTCCGCTTCGCGGAGTCCTGACCGATGACGTAGTTCTCGAGGAATTCTCGGATCTCCGCAGGCTTGGGAAGCTCGTCGAGCTTGACCTCGCTCGATTCGGCCAATTCCTCTTCGATGATCTCGTTGCAGAGGTCGATGCACTCGTCGCAGATGTACACCCCGGGTCCTGCAATGAGCTTTTTGACCTGCTTCTGACTCTTACCGCAGAAAGAGCACTTGAGCAGATCCCCGCCGTCGCCGATGCGTGCCATCTCGTGAGGTCCCTACTTTCCATCATGTACGTGCACTCGCCGCCACTCGATCGGTCGAGACGCTCCGCAGTACGTCGGTAGTTGTCAGATCAGACAAACTGATCAACAAACTGATCGAACAAATCTGGTCGAACAATCGCAGAACGCCGGTCGAGAACCAGCCCGTGAAGTGACGGTACCCGCAGATCCCGAACGGGGTCGACCTGTTCTCGGCGTTTCGCCTGCGGATAAAAAAGAAAAGAGTCGAGATTTCAGCCTGGCGAGCGCTCCACCAGGCACTTCTCGACGTGTCCGCCTCGTGTCGGGAATCGGGATACAGATCCTCGACACGAGGCGGAAATCGACTACTTCTGTGCGCTGAGCTTCCGGTAAGCGAGCACGTCGTCGATGATGCCGTACTCCTTGGCCTGCTCGGCCGTGAGGATCTTGTCGCGATCGGTGTCGACTCGGATGGTCTCCGGATCCTTGCCCGTGTGCAGCGACAGCGTGCTCTCCATGAGCCGACGCATACGCTCGATCTCCGCAGCCTGGATCTCCAGATCGGAAACCTGACCCTGGATGCCGCCCGTGGCCGGCTGGTGGATCAGAATGCGCGAGTTGGGGAGCGCGAAGCGCTTGCCCGGCGTACCACCGGCGAGAAGCACGGCAGCTGCCGAAGCAGCCTGACCGAGGCAGACGGTGGAAATGTCGGCACGGACGTACTGCATCGTGTCGTAGATCGCCATCAGCGCGGTGAACGAACCACCGGGCGAGTTGATGTACATGGTGATGTCGCGGTCCGGATCCTGCGATTCGAGAACCAACAACTGCGCCATGAGGTCATTGGCGGAGACGTCGTCGACCTGCGAGCCGAGGAAGATGATGCGCTCCTCGAACAGCTTGTTGTACGGGTCGGACGTCTTGACGCCGTAGCTGGTCTGCTCCGTGAACTGGGGCAGGATGTAGCGCGATTGGGGGCCTGACGGCGCCTGGCCGCCCAGCGAGTTAGCTCCGAAAAGATTGGTCATCAGTTCTCCAAAGTATGAATTGGGCAGCGAAGGGATGGACGAACCGGCTCAGTTGCCGGTGCCGCCGGCCTGATTCGCACGGGAGACGACGTGGTCGACGAAGCCGTACTCGAGAGCTTCCTTCGCCGTGAACCAACGGTCACGGTCGGAGTCCGCGGTGATCTGCTCGACCGTCTGACCGGTGTGCTGAGCGATCAGCTCGGCCATTTCGCGCTTGGTGTGCTTGAACTGCTCAGCCATGATCGCGATGTCGCTGGCGGAACCACCGATACCGGCGGACGGCTGGTGCATCATGATGCGGGCGTGAGGCAGTGCGTATCGCTTGCCCTTGGTGCCGGCCGAGAGGAGGAACTGACCCATCGACGCTGCAAGGCCCATGCCGAAGGTGGCGATGTCACACTCGGCGAACTGCATGGTGTCGAAGATCGCCATACCTGCGGTCACGGATCCACCGGGCGAGTTGATGTAGAGCGAGATGTCTCGCGTCGGGTCCTCGGCCGAGAGCAGCAGGATCTGTGCGCACAGCTTGTTGGCGATGTCGTCGTCGACCTGGGTACCGAGGAAAATGATGCGCTCGCGCAGCAAGCGCTCGTACACCGAGTCGCTGAGGTTCAACCCAGCGGTCGCTGAAGTCATGGCGGGACTCTGCAAAGTCTCCAGGTGATTGGAAGTCACGGTACCTGCCTTCTATGTGGATCTACTTGTGCGGTGGATCGTCTGTGCGAAACACTTCTACTGACACAGACAGTAACGAAGTAGGGCGGCACCGGAGTCCCGGTGCCGCCCTACTTCGCTCAAAGCGGAAAACTCAGTGCAGTCGATCGTGGTGAAAACACCCGTCCGCCTGCGTTTTTACTTGTCTTCGCTCTCGGCGGAATCAGACGCATCCGCTTCGGTTTCGTCTTCGCTGCTGCCGAACAGCTCTGCGGTGTCGACAACGGCACCGGAGGTGTCCTTGACACCGGCCGACTCGACGACGGACGCGAGAGCCTTGCCGCGACGAACGTCTGCGAAGACGGCGCCGAGCTGGTTGGCCTGCTGGATCTGCTGGATGAACTGCTCCGGAGCCATGCCGTAACGCTGCGCCTGGAACAGGATGCGCTCAGTGAGCTCGTCCTGACCGACAGTGACGTTGCCCGCATCGGCGATCGAGTCGAGCAAGAGCTGCGTCTTGACGGAGCGCTCAGCGGCTTCCTGTGCATCCTTGTCGAACTCTTCGCGGCTGCTGCCCTGCTCTTCGAGGAGCTTGTTCAGTGCCTCTTCGTCGTGATCGAGACCGTGAACGGCGTCGTGCAGTGCAGCGTCGACCTCAGCCTTGACGACGGCCTCCGGCAACGGAACCTCGACGGTCTCGAGCAGCTGCTCGAGAACCTTGTCGCGGATCTGACCGGCCTGCTCGACCTTCCGGACGCGTGCGACGCGCTCACGGAGGTCTGCCTTCAGTTCTTCAAGGGTGTCGAACTCGCTGGCGAGCTGAGCGAACTCGTCGTCCTCAGCCGGAAGCTCGCGCTCCTTGACCGTCTGCACGGTCACGGTGACAACAGCTTCCTTGCCCGCGTACTCGCCGGCGACCAGCGTCGACGTGAAGTCCTTGGACTCCCCCGCCTTGAGGCCGATGATGGCTTCGTCGAGGCCCTCGATGAGCTGGCCCGATCCGACCTCGTGCGACAGTCCGCTCGCGGTTGCCTCGGCAACGTTCTCGCCGTCGACGGTGGCCGACAGGTCGATCGAGACGAAGTCGCCGTCCTCGACTGCGCGGTCGACGCCGGTGAGGGTGCCGAAACGCTGACGCAGCGAAAGCAGCTGCTCTTCGATGGCTTCGTCGGTGATCTCGATCGGATCGACCTCGACGTTGATGGAGCTGAAGTCGGGAAGCTCGATCTCGGGGCGCACGTCGACCTCGGCGGTGAACTCGAGGAGCTCGCCGTCTTCGATCTTGGTGACCTCGATCTCGGGCTGGCCGATGGCCTTCACGCCGGCGCTGGTGACAGCCTCGGAGTAACGCGACGGCAGAGCGTCGTTGACGACCTGCTCGAGCACAGCGCCGCGACCGACACGTGCTTCGAGAAGGCGGGCCGGAGCCTTGCCGGGACGGAAGCCGGGGAGACGAATCTGCTGCGCGAGGGCCTTGTAGGCCTTGTCGAAATCAGACTTGAGTTCCGCGAAGGGCACCTCAACGTTGATACGGACTCGCGTCGGGCTGAGCTGCTCGACGGTGCTCTTCACGAAACTTCGCTCCTTCGTCTGGTCTTGCTCACAACTTGTGTTGAATCGGTACTGCTGTCTGGCGCGGCACTTCACTCCCGTACGAGCTGGAGGTGAAGTGCCATGTACGTACTTGTCGGGATGACAGGATTTGAACCTGCGACCCTCCGCTCCCAAAGCGGATGCGCTACCAAGCTGCGCTACATCCCGTTTCCGATCACATGAAACACACGATACGGCCATCCGAGGCCACTAAGAAAGCGGCCACAAGGCAGCCACCATCGGTGACCGCGCACAACCCTATCGCGCTCACTACTCTCTCACGAACCCGACCGCCATTTGTACACGGCCCGGCTGTCCACCCCGTCAGTATGTCATCCGACCGCAGCCACATACAGCCTTGCCTCAACTGCCATTCAGAGCCGGAATCAGAAGCCGCGCCTCCGGCCGAGACACCCCGACTCGCCGAGCAATTCGCCAATTCCCCAGGTGAACGACGGTCTCGAACTTCTCCGACCCCCCGATTATGAAATCCGGTGGGGCATTGGGTACAGTTTCGTATCGCAGACGACGAACACGGCGATCCCGAGTTGTCGTATGCACGGGGATGTAGCTCAATGGTAGAGCCTCAGTCTTCCAAACTGATCACGCGGGTTCGATTCCCGTCATCCCCTCCATCAGGAGGGAAACTCCGCAAAAATCCGCACCGGCCCAGCCGGTGCGGATTTTTGCGTTAAGACTTTGTGTACTCCGACCACTCCCCGGCGGTCCGTATCCTGGAGTTGTCCGGATCGATTCTGCTCGGGAGGCCACTCGTGACCACGATTCTTCTCATACTCGTCGTTCTGGCCGTAGTCGTATTTCTGGTCATGAAAAGCCAGCAACGCGGTTCCAGCCACAGCGCAACACAACTCGACGATGCGAAAGCCGATGCCCGGCAGGCGATCGAACGCCTCGGCGGTCAGGTCTACAACCTGACCGGCAGTGACGACGCGTCGCGCCAAGCCCTCGCCGACGCAGGCGAACGGTACAACGCCGCAGGATCGCAGATCGACCAGGCCGCAACGCCGGTTCAGGCTCGTCTCGCGAAACAGACTGCCCTGGAAGGGCTTTACTACATCCGCGCGGCACGGGTGGCGATGGGCATGGATCCGGGGCCGGAAGTCCCCTCCATCGACGGACAGAAGGCTGCGGGTTCTGTCACCGAAGACCGTGAGGTCGAATTCGAGGGCCGCAAGGTCGCCGCATCACCCAATCCGTCGTCGCACACACCCAACTACTACCCCGGTGGCCGAGTCGCAGGTCGCCCGGTCCCGGCCGGGTGGTACTCCGAACCTTGGTGGAAGCCTGCCCTCGTCGCCGGTGCCTGGGGTCTGGGTTCAGTGATGCTGTTCTCGACCATGTTCTCTGGAATGGCCGGGGTTCCTTACGGCGCAGAAGCTTTCGCCCAGGGTGGCGATCCCGGCGCCGATTCAGGGGCCGATTCAGGGGCCGGTGGCTCAGGAGATCAGGGCATGGACGCCGGTGATCCCGGTGCGGACCAAGGAAGTATTGACAACACCGATTTCACCGCAGACGGTGGAGGCAGCGACTACGGGGACTTCGGAGGCGGCGATTTCGGTGGTGGAGACTTCGGCGGCTTCGACTTCTAAGCCGACTGACACACCGGGCACCAGAACAAGTTTCGTGCCTTCATAACGGAATGCAGGATCGGTGTGCCGCACACGCGGCACGGCGATCCTGCTCTTCTGTAGACATAGGTCCGCGGACGATCTTTTGCGTACGCCGGATCGCCGTTGTCGTGCTCGGCGCGAACGACGTGCATCTTCCCGCGTCTGACGCCGAGTTTCATCAATTCGACAAGGTCTGCCCACATGGCGGTCCACTCGCCGTGGGAGACGAGATTCCCCGGTCGTTCAGGGTTGATTCCGTGACGAAAGAGAAGTTCGGCGCGATAAACGTTGCCGACACCTGCGAGGACCGCCTGGTCCATCAGCAGGGCGCCGATTGCCATCTTGGACTTGGAGATTCGCATCCAAGCCTTCTGCGGATCCGCGTCGCGGCGCAGTGGGTCCGGCCCGAGCCGGGCTTCTATCGCGGCGACCTGAGGCGGTAGCAGGACTTCGCAGGCGGTGGGACCACGAAGGTCGGTGCCGAAATCGGCACCGACCATTCGCATCCGGACCTGGCCTACCGGTTCTTCCATCGGCAGGGTGGCGTCGGTGAACTTTCCGTACAAACCGAGGTGTACGTGAACTGTCAATCCATTGTCGTACGTGTGCCAGAGGTGCTTTCCCCAGGCATCCGAGGACGTGAGTACGTGTCCGTCCACCAGGCGCGCGTCCTCGGCGAATCTGCCTTGCGGACTGAGCACGCGGACCGGTGAACCGACGAACTTGCGGGCATGCAACCGTGCCAGCCGGTGCAGGGTATGACCTTCAGGCACGGAACAACTTTCGGATCAGGCTTGCGGCAGAGCCGGTGCCACGCCGGTCTTCTCGTACTCGGACAAGATGTCGATACGACGCTGGTGGCGCTCTTCACCCGACCATGCGGTGGCGAGGAAAGCGTCGACGATGGCAAGCGACTCCTCGAGGGAATGCATACGTCCGCCGATGCCGATCAGCTGAGCGTTGTTGTGCTCGCGGGCCAGCTTCGCCGTTTCGACGCTCCAGGCGAGGGCGCACCGTGCGCCGGGAACCTTGTTCGCTGCGATCTGCTCGCCGTTGCCACTGCCACCGAGGACGATTCCCAGGCTGCCCTCGTCGGCGACGACACGCTTTGCGGCTTCGATGCAGAAGGCCGGGTAGTCGTCCACGGCGTCGTACTCGTGAGCACCACAGTCGATGGCCTCGTGGCCGTTCGCTTTCAGGTGTTCGATGATCTCGTTCTTACGTTCGAATCCGGCATGGTCGGCACCCAGGTATACGCGCATGGCGACAATTCTCTCAGGCCCGACCAGCCGGGCGCACCCGGGTCGACGTCACACTTTCAGGAGCGCGCATCGCCGTGCGAGCGCACCTATCGTGGTGCCCATGTACCCCGCCAACGTTCAGGCCGCTGCACCCGCCATTCGCGTGTCACCGGGCAATGACGCGGTTCGCCACCCGTGGGAAATCCCGCTACTCGTGCTCGCGGTTCTGACGACGGTCGTCACTTATGTGGTGGCGATCGTTCTGATCGCTGCGGGTGATCTGTCGACGTGGATCCTCGTGGTGCTCGCGGCTCCGATCTTGCTGTTCCTCGCGCGAGGTCAGCTGTACGGATCGCAGCAGGTCAACGGAATCAAGATGACGCCTTCACAATTTCCGGAGGGGTATCAGCTGGTTGCCGAGGCTGCCGCACGGTTCGGCATGAAAACTCCGCCGGATGCCTACGTCGTGCTGGGGAACGGGCGGATCAACGCGTTTGCGTCAGGGCACGGATTTCGCCGTTTTGTCGTCGTCTACAGCGACCTGTTCGAAGTCGGTGGGCAGGCACGCGAGCCCGATGCGCTCGCATTCATCATCGGCCACGAGGTCGGCCACATCGCTGCTGGGCATGCGTCGTACTGGCGCCAGTGGGGACAGTTCGCGTCGAACTACATTCCGGTGATCGGATCTTCGCTGTCGCGTTCCATGGAGTACACGGCGGACAACTTCGGCTTTCACATGCGCCCACAGGGCGCACCGGGCGCGATGGGCGTCCTCGGCGCGGGAAAGTACCTGGTGGGCCTGGTCGGATTCGACGAACTCGCCGATCGCGCGACACTCGAATCCGGTTTCTTCCCGTGGTTCGTCAACATCTTGTCGTCGCATCCGGTGCTGACCTGGCGTGCGGCTGCGCTTCGCAACCGCACGCACTCAGGGCATCTGTTCTTCCGGCCGGGTCAGCTCTACCGAAATCCGGCGCTCACTGCCGCTCAGTCGAACTGAGGATCCTCGTTGCGGGTCCGCTTGAGCTCGAAGAAGTGGGGGTAGCCGGCCAGCGCGACTGCGCCGTCCCACACCTTGCCTGCGTCCTCGCCTCGCGGGATGCGCGAAAGCACGGGACCGAAGAAAGCCACACCGTTGACATGGATCGTCGGGGTTCCGACGTCGGGTCCGACGGCGTCCATGCCCTTGTGATGGCTCTCGCGCAGAGCCTCGTCGTACTTGTCGGTGTCGGCGGCCTCGGCCAGTTCAGGTGGCAGGCCGACCTCGGCGAGGGACGACTTGATGACGTCGGCGAAGTCCTTGTTTCCCTCGTTATGAATCTTCGTGCCCATCGCCGTGTACAGCGGCAGGAGGATATCGTCACCCTTCAGCTGCGCTGCAGCGATAGCGACGCGGACCGGTCCCCAGGCCTTGGTCATCATCTCGCGGTACTCGTCTGGCAGGTCGCGGCCCTCGTTGAGAACCGCAAGGCTCATCACGTGGAACTTGGCCTCGATGTCGCGTACCTGCTGGGCCTCGAGAATCCAGCGCGAGGTGATCCAGCACCACGGGCAGAGCGGGTCGAACCAGAAGTCAGCAGTGTCCGTGGTCTTGCTCGAGGTTGCGCTCACGAAGAAACTCCCTATCAGTTCATGTCGGTCAGGTCATATCAGTTCGGGGACATATCTCCCGTCCTGCCAACAATCATGAACCCGCAATCCTTCCCGCGCTTTCCCCCGAACCACCTTCCGATCGCAGTAGTGTCGAAAAGAAACGAGTGCGAAGGAGTGGTTCGGTAATGAGCACCAACCGGAGATTCGTGATCGTCGGCGGCGGGCTCGCGGGCGCAAAGATGGCAGAAGCCCTGCGTGACAGAGATTTCGACGGTGAAATCACCGTCTTGAGCGAAGAAGACCACCTTCCGTACGAGCGTCCGCCGCTGTCGAAAGAGTTCTTCGCGGGAAAGAAAACACTCCCCGAATTCACCGTCCACGACGGCGAGTGGTTCCGCGACCATCGCGTCGATCTTCGACCGGGAACCACGGCAACGGCGATTGACACCGCTGCGCACACCGTCTCACTTCCGGACGGTTCCACGATCGGCTACGACAAGCTCGCCCTGGCCACCGGTTCACGTTCGCGGCGCCTCGACATCCCGGGGGCCGACGCCGAAGGCGTTCACTACGTGCGAACAGTCGATCAAGCCGCTGCGCTGCTGCGCACCCTGGCCGCCGACAAGAGACTCGTCGTGATCGGTGCCGGCTGGATCGGTCTCGAAATTGCCGCGTCGGCTCGCGGTTTCGACGTCGACGTCACCGTGCTCGAACATGCCGACCTCCCGCTCGAATCGACGCTCGGCCCGGAAATGGGTGAGGTCTTCGCCGCACTGCACCGCCAGAACGGCGTCGACTTGCGCACCGGCACGGACGTCAGCGCAATCTCCGTCGACGGCGATCAAGCTTCGGGTGTCACCTTGAGCGATGGAACCGTGATTCCCGCCGACGCTGTGTTGATCGCTGTCGGAGCATTGCCCAACACCGAGTTGGCGTCGGAGGCGGGTATCGACGTCGACAACGGAGTTCTCGTCGACGCCGGTCTGCAGAGCAGCGACGCCGACGTCGTCGCGGTAGGAGACATCGCGGCCGCACAGCATCCGATTCTGAATGCACGAATTCGGGTGGAGCACTGGGCAAACGCGCTCAACCAACCCGAGACGGCTGCAGACACCATGTTGGGGCGGCCCGCCGAGTACGTGCGCATGCCGTATTTCTTCACCGATCAGTACGACCTCGGTATGGAATACGTGGGCCACGCACCACATGGCGCGTATTCCCGTGTGGTCACTCGCGGTGACGTCGACAAGCGCGAGTTCCTGGCGTTCTGGCTCGATTCCGCGAACAAGGTACTCGCCGGCATGAACGTGAACATCTGGGATGCCGGTGACGCCATCAAGGAACTGGTCGCATCTTCGCGCCCCGTCGATCCGGATCGGTTGGCCGATCCACAGATTCCGCTGGCAGAAGCGTCCGCTTGAGTAAAGCCGTTCTCTTCGTGATGGGATGGACGTAATAGATCCGCACCATCAACGAGGAGATCTTTGTGGTCGCACCGAACCTGACACGCGAAACCGCAGCGCAACGGTCAGCAATCCTGAGCGTCGAGAACTACCTGATCGAACTCGATCTCACCGACGGCAACGACGCACCCGGCGAGGAGACGTTCTCCTCGAAGTCCACCGTCACGTTCACGGCTACGGCCGGGGCAAGCAGCTTCATCGACATCGTCGCTGCCCGAGTCCATTCCGCAGTCCTCAACGGAACGGCACTCGACGTCACCGGTTACGACGAGTCGACAGGCATCAGCCTGCCCGACCTCGCTGCCGACAACGAGTTGGTCATCGAGGCCGATTGCATCTACTCCCACACCGGCGAAGGACTGCACCGATTCGTCGACCCGACCGATGACGCCGTCTACCTCTATTCACAATTCGAGACGGCTGACGCCAAGCGCATGTTCGCGTGCTTCGATCAGCCCGATCTGAAGGCCACGTTCGACGTCCGCGTCACCGCCCCCACGTCGTGGAAGGTCATCTCCAACTCCGCGGTCGTCGAGACCCTCGCCGCTGATCCCGGCCAGCACGTCTTCCGGACCACCCCGAAGATGAGCACGTACCTGGTGGCGCTCATCGCCGGTCCCTACGCGCAGTGGACCGACATCTACTCCGACGAGCACGGCGACATCCCCCTCGGAATCTTCTGCCGCGCTTCGCTGGCCGAGTTCATGGACGAGGAGCGGCTCTTCACCGAGACCAAGCAGGGATTCGACTTCTACCACCGCAACTTCGGTGTTCCCTATGCCTTCGGCAAGTACGACCAGCTCTTCGTCCCCGAATTCAATGCGGGCGCGATGGAGAATGCCGGCGCCGTGACCTTCCTCGAGGACTACGTCTTCCGCTCCAAGGTGACCCGCTACTCGTACGAGCGTCGTGCCGAGACGGTGCTGCACGAAATGGCGCACATGTGGTTCGGCGACCTCGTCACGATGGCGTGGTGGGACGACCTGTGGCTCAACGAGTCGTTCGCGACCTTCGCTTCGGTCCTGTGCCAGACCGAGGCCACGGAGTACACGAATGCCTGGACGACGTTCGCCAACGTCGAGAAGTCGTGGGCATACCGCCAGGATCAGTTGCCGTCGACGCACCCGATTGCCGCGGACATTCCGGACCTGGCTGCCGTCGAGGTCAACTTCGACGGCATCACCTACGCCAAGGGCGCCAGCGTCCTCAAGCAGTTGGTCGCCTATGTCGGACTCGAGCCGTTCCTCGCCGGACTGCGTGAGTACTTCCGTGAGCACGCATTCGGAAACGCAACCTTCGACGATCTGCTGGGTTCACTCGAAAAGTCTTCGGGCCGTGACCTTTCCGACTGGGGTCGGCAGTGGCTCAAGACCACCGGTTTGAACATCCTGCGCCCCGACTTCGATGTCGACGCAGACGGAAAGTTCACCCGCTTCGCCGTCCTGCAGGACGGTGCTGCACCAGGCGCCGGCGAGCGGCGAATCCACCGGATCGCCATCGGCATCTACGACGACGTCGACGGCAAGTTTGTGCGAAGCCATCGCGTCGAACTCGACCTCGATGCTGTGGAAAGCACGGATGTCCCCGAACTTGTCGGCGTCGCCCGCGGTGCACTCGTGTTGGTCAACGACGACGATCTCACCTACGGCTCCGTGCGACTCGATCCCGAATCGTTGGCGACGGCGATCGAGCGGGTCGGCGACATCACCGACTCACTCCCCCGCACCCTGGTCTGGTCGGCGGCGTGGGAAATGACCCGTCAGGCCGAACTGAAGGCACGCGACTTCGTCGCACTGGTCGAGCGCGGTATCAGTTCGGAGACCGAAGTCGGTGTGGTGCAACGTCTCTTACTCCAAGCCCAAACTGCCATCGGCTCCTACGCAGATCCGGCCTGGGCCGAGGCCGAAGGCGCGGCGAGCTTCGCCAATAGGTTGCTCGAACTCGCACGTGAGGCAGAGGCCGGGTCCGACCACCAGCTGGCATTCGTCAACGCACTCACCGGTGCAGCACTCTCCCCGTGGCACACCGAGGTACTGCGCGAATTGCTCGACGCCGATCCCTCCACCGTTGGGCTCGACGGCCTGGTCGTCGACACGGACCTGCGCTGGCGCATCGTCGGGGCACTGGCAGCTGCCGGTGAGATCGACGCCGAAGGAACCGCGACTCCGTTCATCGACGCCGAAGCCCAGCGTGACCCGACCGCTGCGGGCGCTCGTCAAGCCGCGGCGGCCGCGGCCGGACGTCCGCAGGCCGCTGTCAAGGAAGAGGTCTGGGCGAAGGTCGTCGGCGACGACTCGCTGCCCAACATCACCGCGCGATCGATCATCGGCGGGTTCGCTCGCGAAGGCCAGGACGAATTGCTCGAACCCTTCGTCTCCCGCTACTTCGCCGACATCGCGGCGGTGTGGGAACGACGCTCGAGCGAAGTGGCACAGACGGTTGTCATCGGGCTGTACCCGTCGTGGTCGATCTCTGCAGAATCCGTCGCGGCCGCAGACCGATTCCTCGAAGGCGACATCCCTCCCGCGTTGTGCCGTCTGGTCGTCGAAGGCCAGGCCGGTGTGGTTCGTTCACTCGCAGCACGAAAGTTCGACGCGAGCTGACATGCGAAAGGCCGGTGCCCGCTTCGATTCTCACCAATCGAAGCGGGCACCGGCCTGTGTCTTACAAGTTAGGGCGCTGAAATTGCGGCTGCCATAACGCGGATGGCGCTGATCAGTCCGTCGATCAGATTGCCTTCGCTGAACGATGCAACAGCTGCCGTTGCTCCGAGCTGGGTAACGCGATCAGTGACCCGATCGGCGATTGCCCGCCCGCTGCGTACCTCGACGGTGCGCTGGTTGGGCGAGACAGCGATCAGCACGGAACGCTCGGCTTCGGGCGTGGTCGGGAACAGTGCGTCGGCACCCGCTGCCGGATCAGAACCGAGATCACCTATGTAGGCGTTGAATCGCACCTTGGTGGCGCGCGTCGCTTCGGTCATCGCGACGTCGAGCGCGACCAGGTCCATGGTCTCGAACGGAAGATCGTCGGTGAACGGCTCGCCGATGCGATGCACACCGGATACGCGTCCACTGGACGTGACGACGCTGCCGACCGGCAGGTCCTCGGGCGCTACTGCGAGCGCGGTCGAATGATCACCACTTGCCACTTGCGGACCCTCCGATCAGATCAGCCGAACCGGCTTCGATTGCGTGCGCACTGCCGTGATGGCCACCGCGAACGGTGACTTCGTCGACAGCACTCCACAGCACGGGAGCGTGATCCCACGACTCACCGAGATGGAACGCCGGCGGAACCGGTCCCGGCGTCTTCTTCCCGAGGAAGGACGCAGCCGCGAAGAACGCGGTGATCAAGGCCGGAATCCCAACGTATATCAGTACTACCTCGAGAATGCTCACACCAGATAACGTAGCCCAGAACGCCAGGAAGGAAAGCGTCAGGGCCACAAATTCTCGGGCAATTTCGTTTCGGTGACGACAGAACGCGGTTCAGGCTGCGCCCACACCGACACATAGCTCAGGCTGCGCCCACGCCGACACATAGCTCAGGCTGCGCCCACGCCGAGATACGGCATCCACGCCGGATGCAATTCCTTGGTCGCCGCGAGCAGACGCCAGTGCGGTCCGGATGGCGGAACCAATTCCGCACGGAGAGTCCATCCGAGTTCGCTGAGCATCTTGTCGGCCTTGCGGTGATTGCAGGGGGCACAGCAAGCGACGCAGTTCTCCCACGAATGCCCGCCACCTCTGCTGCGAGGAACGACGTGGTCGATGGTTTCGGCTTTGGCTCCGCAGTACGCACATCGGAAGTGGTCACGATGCATCAGTGCGGCACGAGTCATGGGGATACGGGCGCGATACGGAACGCGCACGTAGGTGCGCAATCGAATGACCGAGGGAACCTGCACCGACCAGTCCGCAGAATGGACTACCGGGCCTTGTTCGTCCTCGTGGACGGTATCGGCCTTGCCGCAGGCCATCAGTACGACCGCGCGCCGGGCAGGAAGGGCGGTCAGCGGTTCGTACGTGACGTTGAGCAGTAGCACCCGACGTTTTACCCACTCGGGCACGACGCGATCGGGAGGGAACATCTCGAGGTGAGAACGTTCTTCGGAAAAGAGTGGGTCGGCAGAGTGCGCGAACCCGTCAGGAACAACTTCCAGAACAGCCCCTAACGCGTGGTCGTTCCGCGCGCTAGTGGGCTGGAGTTGTCGGTGATTGCGTGCAGCATGTCGGTTCTTCATACGACCTCCGGGAGACTGCCCCCAAGTTGACCACGGATGATCGCGTTACGCACTCCCATTTCGAACAAAATTGCCAGGACGGCCGGTGAATTTCCGGTGAATGGGTACGCAGTCCGACCCGATACCACCGTCGTCGACCCGGAAACCGACCACTACGTCCGTCAGGCACAATGGAAGTTGCCATGAATGACGTACAGCACGACGTGCAGCAGACCTTCTACGACGCCGTCGGCGGAGCCGAGACGTTTCACAAGCTCACCGCGCGATTCTACGAAGAAGTCGCAAAGGACGAGGTTGTGCGCCCGCTCTACCCCGAGGCCGATCTCGGCCCGGCCGAGCGGCGGATGCGGATGTTCCTCGAGCAGTACTGGGGCGGGCCGCACACGTACTCGGAAGAGCGTGGGCACCCGCGTCTGCGGATGCGCCACAATCCGTTCGTGATCGGCCCGATCGAGCGCGATGCGTGGCTTCGGTGCATGCACGTCGCCATCGCGTCCATCGACGAGAAGACTCTGAGCCCGGTGCACCGCAAGCAGTTGATCGACTACATGGAGATGGCAGCTGCGTCCATGGTGAACTCCGCCATCTGACCGTTTACTTCGCCTTCGGCCTGAACACGCGCGCGACCCGGCGGGCTGCGCGTACCCCGAACGACACCGTGGGATGCAGGGGTGAGCTCAAGATTGCATGCTTGCGCACGTACTCTTCGACCTCCCACTCCGACCAGCTGCCCGCACGGAAGAGTGCGGCATCGCCGACGCACAGGGTTCGCTTGGCGATTCCGTCGGCCTGAACGGTGACCGACCCTTCGATGATGTGCACGATTTCGTCCGCATGGAAGTACCAGCGGAAGCGCCCCTTCGTGCAATCCCAGACGTGTGTAGTCGTGGTCCCGTCTTTACTCGCCGACCATTGAGCCGAGCGCGCAACCGGTGTGCCGAAGATTATCCAGTCGCGGTTGATCGGATCATCGTCGAGCAGTACATGATCCAAACTGACCGCTTCGATTGCCGACAAAGTCAAGGCCAAGCCCCCTTGGTTGAATTCCCGATACTTCTCCCCCCGCAGTAACACCAAAGTTGCCACATGGTGTCACTGTGTGAATGCAAAGTACACCAAGGCTAGGTAAAGAGTCACGCTTTGGCCGTGTCCAAGTCGTGAGATTGCCAGACGTTTGGCACTATGAACTGCTGTGAGCACCCCCGCGGATTCGTCCTCTGTAAGCCGGCCCGAAGCCCCGTGGTGGAACGAGGCGGTCTTCTATCAGATCTATCCGCGTTCCTTTGCCGATTCGGGCAGCGACGGTATCGGCGACCTCGGCGGAGTCGAGGAGAAACTCGGCTACCTCGAACTGCTCGGCATCGACGCAATCTGGTTGAGCCCGGTGATGAAGTCACCGATGGCAGACCACGGCTACGACGTCTCGGATCCTCGCGACATCGATCCCCTGTTCGGTGATCTGGCGACGATGGATTCGCTGATCACGTCAGCCCACGAACGCGGAATCAAGGTCACGATGGACCTGGTCCCGAACCACACGAGTGATCAGCACGAGTGGTTCAAGGCAGCCCTGGCGTCGGCGCCCGGTTCGGCAGAGCGATCCCGTTACATCTTCCGAGACGGCAAAGGTGAGAACGGCAACGAACCGCCGAACAACTGGCCGAGCATCTTCGGCGGCCCGGCGTGGACCCGCGTCACCGAAGCAGACGGAACACCCGGCCAGTGGTACCTGCACATCTTCGCCAAGGAACAGCCCGACCTGAACTGGGACAACCCGGAGGTCTTCGACGACCTCGCCAAGACTCTGCGCTTCTGGCTCGAGCGCGGAATCGACGGATTCCGCATCGACGTGGCCCACGGAATGGCCAAGCCCGACGGTTTGCCGGACCACGACTGGGAGCTCAACGAGCTCATGCGCAATTCCGACGACGACCCGCGATTCAACAACCCGGCCGTTCACGAAATCCACCGCGGGATCCGCAAGGTCATGGACGAGTTCCCGGAGGCCATGACCGTCGGAGAGATCTGGGTGAAGGACAACCAGAAGTTCGGCGAATACATCCGGCCAGACGAACTGCATCTCGGATTCAACTTCCGGCTTGCAGAAACCGAATTCTCCGCCGAGTCCGTCCGAGAGGCCGTGGAGAACTCCCTCGCGGCCGTCGCCGAGGTCGGGGGTGTGCCCACGTGGACATTGTCGAATCACGACGTCGAACGTGAAGTCACGCGCTACGGCGGGGGCGAGATCGGAACGCAACGCGCACGGGCGATGATCCTCGTCGAGTTGGCGCTTCCGGGCGCGAGCTTCATCTACAACGGAGCCGAACTCGGCCTGCCGAACGTCGACCTGCCCGACGAGGCACTACAGGACCCGGTCTGGGAACGATCCGGACATGCCGAGCGAGGACGCGACGGCTGCCGAGTGCCCCTTCCCTGGGAAGGAACCGAGCCGCCCTTCGGATTCACCACCGGTGCGAGCACCTGGTTGCCGATGCCAAGCGAGTGGTCGGCGCTCACGGTGGAGGCGCAGATCGAGGACGTGGACTCGATGCTCTCGCTTTATCGCGCCGCCCTCGAACTTCGTAGCGCCAGGCCGGAGTTTTCCGGCACCGACATCGATTGGTACGGCAGTCCCCCCGGCTGCCTCGCTTTCCGTCGACGCGGTGGTCTGATCTGTGCTCTCAACACCACGGAGGTGCCGATCGCACTGCCGAGCGGGCAGCTGCTGTTGAGCAGCGCACCACTCGTCGACGGTCAGCTGGCCGTCAACGCTGCGGCGTGGCTGATCTGAGGGAACACCGCACCCGCCACCTGAACTCCTACCGTGCAACCATCAGCGGTATTGAACCACCGCGGTGACGGTAGATCGAGCCAAACCGTGCATCGAGGCGCACCCACGATCTACTCGCCCGCACCCGAACCAGTTCCGACGCGTCGATCTGCTCGAGATCGATGTCGGCAGTCATCGCTTCGGATCCGGTGTGAGGAACGAATCCCATTGCGGTCAAGGCAAAAATAACTCGCATCGAGATCCCGACCGTGCCTGATGGACCACTGACCTCGAGTACGTCCTGATCGAGCAACGACGCCGGCGGACCGTGACTACTTCCATGCTCCATGGCCAAGGCGTTGCCCCGCTGCGCCAGTTCGATCAGCACCCGGGCGGGTACGTCGTCCAGGTGCTCGAAGCCGTCCATCGGCGGCAACGCCCCCCGCCACGCCGAATCCATGGCGAACCCCGGATCGATCAGCTCACCCGTTGTCTGCTCCACCGCCGAAAGCAACTGATCGCCGGCTGCCGAGGTGTCGTCAGGGTTGATGGTGCCCGCCACGGTTCGCGTAGCGAGAGCGTCGAAACCCGTTGACGCCCAGACGCTCAGGTGCGCATCGCCGCGTCGACGCATTCGGATGACCGCGGACTCGTCCAAACGCAAGGCGTGACCGATGAAGCCGGCCAAGTTCTTGCGCTCGGCCTCCTCGGGCACGGTCAGCACACGTTCATGCACGTTGCCAGCTCTCCAGGTACTCGCGCTCGGGCCCGCTGAGGCGACGCAGACGTTGAGTGTCGATATCGAAGGCCGCGATCTGAGTCGATGCCACGATGGACGGCGGGACACTGAGATCGGCGCCGCGCGGGCGAACCTCGTACGCGATCGTGAAGTCCACCGCGCGAACCTTTTCCACCCACATGAAGACATCGAGAGGTGAATCGTCATGCCGCAGTTGCCCGCGGTACCGCACATGCAGATCGGCAATCACAGCCCCGTCACGCAAAGTGACCGTCGGACGCGAGTCTTCGAACAACCAAGGAATCCGCGCCTCTTCGAGCAACGTCACCATCCGTGCGTGGTTGATGTGCTGGAAGGCATCCATGTCGGACCACCGAACCACAACTTCGGCGTGGAATCCTTCGCTCAACGTCCTACCTCCGATCGGGTGCCCATGCTGCGCACCATGCTGCGAACCTGACGCGCCGCCACCGAGAGCGTCGCGAGGTCAAGCGTCCCAGACTCGAAGATCTCGACGAGAGCTGCCCTCGCCCGGCTCAGCCGCGAGGCGTTGGTCGATTCCCATTCGTCGATCTTTTCCTGCGGTGACTCCCCCGGCTCTCCGCCGGCCAGAACCTCCATCGTCAGCTGCCGAAGCGAACTGTAGAGGTCGTCTCGCAACGCGAGCCGCGCGAGCGAGTGCCAGCGATCGCCGCGCTCGAGTCCCGAAACGGCGCTCAGCAACCAGTCGATTCCCAGATGCGCATCCAAGGCGTAGTACAGCTCCGCAACTTCGGTGATGTCGTGATCTGCGATGTCGGCGATATCCGCGATGTCCAGTAGGCAGTAGACGTCGAGCAGCCGGAACACGTCCAGCGCCAACGCTTCCGGAGCCCCACGGTCGATCACGGATTGAGCCCGCACCAGCAGATCGTCGAGCTGATGGCCGGCAAGCAGTCCGGGAACCAGAGGTGCTGTCGCCCGATACGCCGCCGAGTAGCGCGCTACCTCGGCGCCGACGGCGATCGGCTGGGGCCGATTGGCCAGGAACCACCGTGACGCGCGGTCGAGCAAGCGGCAGGACTCCACGATCAGTTCGTTTTCGATCTCTGCACTGACGCCGGCCGAGCGGATTCGCGACCACACCTCGTCCAGCGCAAAGACCTCTCGCACAGCGGCGTAGGCACGGATCGAGTCCGTACTGCTCGCTCCGGTCTCCTCGGCCAAGCGGTAGGCGTAGGTGATTCCGCCGTTGTCGATCACTTCGTTGACGAGCATCGTCGCGACGATCTGCCGCCGCAATGGGTGTGCTTTGATCTCCGTTTCGAACCGATCACGAACAGCGGTCGGGAAGTACTGCGGGATCTGCTGGGCGAAGAAATCGTTGTCCGGCAACTCGGTTGCGAGCAGATCGTCCTTGAGTGAAAGCTTGACGTGCGCCGTCAACGTCGCCAATTCCGGCGATGTCAGACCCACACCGGACTCGAGTCGACGCTCGATCTCCTTGTCGGTCGGCAACGCCTCCAGCTTGCGGTCCAGGCCACGTGCCTTGGTCAGATCCGTCAACTGACGGCGGTGAACACCGAGCATCTGCGACGCGGTCACGCGGGAGATTCCGAGCAGCGCATTCTGGGCGATGTTGTCCGCCAACACCAGCGCAGCCACGTCGTCGGTCATCGACGCCAGCAACGGATTCCGTTCCTGCGTCGGCAGCAACTGTGAGCGCACGAGCGAATCGAGAAGAATCTTGATGTTCACTTCGTGATCGGAGCAGTCGACGCCTGCCGAGTTGTCGATGGCGTCGGTGTTGATGTGACCACCGTTGGCGCTGAACTCGATTCGTCCCAGAGCAGTCACGCCGAGGTTGCCACCCTCACCGATCACCTTGACTCGTAGATCTTGACCGTCGACTCGCACCGCGTCGTTGCTCTTGTCTCCGACCTGCGCGTTAGTCTCGGTCGAAGCCTTCACGTATGTACCGATTCCGCCGTTCCACAGCAGATCCACCGGCGCCGACAGAATCGCCTGCATCAACTCCGGCGGCGACAGCTTCGTGACACCCTCGGCGAGACCCAGTGCGATCCGGACGCTTTCGGCGATCGGAACCGACTTGACCGTGCGATCCCAGACTCCGCCGCCTTCACTGATCAGGCTGGTGTCATAGTCGGCCCACGACGACCGAGGCAACTCGAAGAGCCGTTGACGTTCCACGAACGAACTCGCTGCGCCCGGGTTCGGATCGAGGAAAATATGTCGATGGTCGAACGCGCCCACCAGTCGGATGTGCCGACTGAGGAGCATTCCGTTGCCGAACACGTCACCGCTCATATCGCCGACCCCTACCGTCGTGAAATCCTCGGTCTGCGTGTCGACACCGAGTTCGCGGAAGTGCCGCTTGACGCTTTCCCAGGCGCCGCGAGCGGTGATACCCATGCCCTTGTGGTCGTATCCCACGGAGCCGCCGGAGGCAAACGCGTCGCCGAGCCAGAAGTCGTACTTGGCGGCAACCGAATTCGCGAGATCCGAGAACGTCGCCGTGCCCTTGTCCGCGGCGACCACCAGGTAGCGATCCTGATCGTCCTTGCGCACCACGCGATCCGGCGTCACAACTTCACCGGTGGCCGCGTGCACGTTGTCGGTGATGTCGAGCAATCCGGAGATGAACGTGGTGTAGCAGGCCTTGCCCGTTTCCAGCGTCGCCGTTCGATCAGCGGCCGGATCACCCGTCGGCAGAGGCGGATTCTTCACGACGAAGCCGCCCTTGGCGCCGACCGGGACGATCACCGCGTTCTTGACGGCCTGAGCCTTCACCAAGCCGAGCACCTCGGTACGGAAATCCTCGCGACGGTCGGACCAGCGGAGCCCGCCGCGCGCGACGGCGCCGAATCGCAGGTGCACGCCTTCGACCTCGGGCGAGTACACGTAGATCTCGAAAGCCGGCCGCGGCTTGGGCAACTCACTGATCCGTGAGGGATCGAGTTTGACCGACAGGTAGTCACGAGGACGACCATCGGCGTCGACGACGTAGAAATTGGTGCGCAAGGTCGCCTTCACCAACGAGAACATTCCACGCAGAATGCGATCGGCATCCAAGCTGAGTACCTCGTCGATGGATGCACGCAACTGCTCGTCCAATTCCGCCACGCGGACGTCGTCCTGCTTCTCGGGGTCGAACATCGCCTCGAACAACTGCACCAATGCAAACCCGGTCTGCGGATGTGTAAGCGCGATTCCTTCGATGTGGAACTGACTGTACGGAAATGTGGCCTGGCGCAAATACTTTGCGTAAGCACGCAGCACCACGGCTTGCCGCCAGGACATTCCGGCCCGCAGCACCAGCTCGTTGAATCGGTCCGCCTCTGCCCGGCCGAACCAGACTGCACCGAATGCAGCCGTGAATCGCTTCTGGACCTCGGTCAGCGGGGCGGTACTGGTCTCGAGTGGCACCTGCGCATCGAGGTCGATCTCGACCGACGCCCGAAGATCCGCCGGTACCGACAATCCGAAATCGTAGATCCAGCACTGAACGCCGTCGAGTCGCTGCACGACGTGCGGCCGCTCGTCGAGAACTTCGACGCCGAGTGACTGCAACACCGGTAGCACCTGACTCAACGAGATACCGTCGCCGCCGACGAAGAGCGTGAAGCGCCAGGCACCGGGCGCGGAGTCCACAGCGCGATAGAGCAGTACGTCGATCGCGCCTGGCGCCAACGCCTCGAGCCTGGCGATGTCGGCCAGCGCGCGTGACGGTTCGAAGTCCTCCTTGTATCCATCGGGAAGTACCCGCGAATACCGTTGCACCAGTTCCGGATCCACACCCGGAATGTCGCGAACAAGGTCGTTGATGCGGTCGTCCCAGCTACGACTGACTTCGGTCAGCAGGCCCTGAACTCGCTCGCGGTTGGCCTCGGAGACATCCAGATGAACCGGCTCACTGTCCGGGTCGCGCCGGATCGTCACGTGCAACAGTGCAAGATCGTTCTCGGTAACGCGGGCGGTGTAATCGACTGTGCCTGGGCCGAATTCGCGCCACAACAGGTTTTGCATCGCCAGTCGCACCCGCGTCGTATACCGGTCGCGAGGCAGATACACCAGGCAGGATACGAAGCGGCCGAACGTGTCCTCACGAACGAAGAGTCGCACCTGGCGGCGGAGCCCGATGCTGTGCACGGCGTGCACGGTCTCGAACAAGGTCTCTGCATCGCTCGAGAACAACTCGGTGCGCGGGAAGGACTGGATGACCTCGAGCATCGCCTGCCCGGAGTACGAATGCAGGTCGACACCGGCACGCGCGATGACTTCGCGGACGCGGCGCTCGATCAGGGGAATCGCGAGAACGTTCTCGTGGAGTGCGACCACGGTGAACACACCCAGGAATCTGTGCTCCCCCACGATGTTTCCGCTGTCGTCGAGGATCGAGACACCCACGAAGTACGGGTAGACAGCGCGGTGCACCGTGGCGGGGAACGATCCCTGTGTCAACACCAGTAGCGGTCGATCCGGGAGATCTGCGACGGGAGGCAAGCTCATCGGGCCTTCGGTGATCGCGTCGGAACGCAGCACGCCGAGTCCGCTGCCGGCGACCGTGCGTGAGCCGTCCTTCGTGCCCTCGAATCGCCGGTATCCGAGTACGGCGTAGTTTCCGTCGGCCATCCACCGGAGCAGTCGAGCGGTATCGGAGAATTCTTCGGGGGCGATCCTCCCGGAGGCAGTTTCTGCAGCACTCTCCAACTCGTCGGCAACGCGCAGTTGCAGTGCCTTCATATCCGGGGTGTCACCAACCACCTGGCGGACGTCCGCGAGTACTTTGCCGAGGTGGGCTTCGATCGCGTCGAGATCGGAATCCTCGACTTCGGAGTCCAACTGGACGTGCATCCAGGACTCTTGGATACCGCTGTCGCCCAAGGAAATCAGATTGCCCGCGTTGTCGCGTTCAACCGTCAGGATCGGATGGGCGAATTGACTGATTCCCACGCCTTGTCGGTTGAGCATCGCGGTGACGGACTCGACGAGCAACGACATGTCGTCGGTGACGATCTGGACGGCAGCGCCGAGACCCTCGGATCCTGACGGGCGGTACACACACCATACGGCCGTGCCTGGCGTCCGCTGCCTCCCAAGCGCGAGATGTGCGAGCAGGACTCGATCCGATCGACCGTTGATGACGTCTTGGCTGTCACCCTCGTCGATGTGCGTGAAAAAGGCCTCGCGAAGACGCGTCAACAACGTCGCTTCGTCGAGGCCTGTGCCCTGCTGCCGTACACGGTCTGTCATTCCTGGCTCACATCCTTGTGGGTTCTGATCGCCGCGACCAATCTCTGACTCGAGACTAGCCGCGGCAACCAGTACCTAGGGTGAACTGAGAAACGAAATCTACGATGTCGTCATCTGAACAAGCGATGCTTCGAGCACCGCACGTTCGCTGTCTGCCAGCGGTCTGGACTTTTCGGACACGGTGTCGAATCCGACCATCAACGCGTCGCCGAAGGCGCATTCGACACCCGCGTTGTCACGGATGACGTGCCGAACCGTGAACGAGGAAGTCCCGACGTGAGTCGTGAAGATCTCCACGTTCAAGGGACCGGACCGATCGGTGACCGGCTTGAGGAACTCGATGGTCATCTTTCGAACCACGAGGTATCCCGGCCGGCCGCCGAGCGGCGCCAGTTTCGCTTCCAGGAACTGGATGCGAGCTTCCTGCATGTACTCGACGTATCGCGTGTTGTTGACGTGACCCAACCGGTCGGAATCGCCCCACCGGACCTGGATCTGCGCTATGTATACGTCGGACACCGGATCAGTCCCTGGTGAGCTTGCGGTGAGTGACGCGGTGCGGGCGGGCGGCGTCGGGGCCGAGTCGCTCGACCTTGTTCGCCTCGTAGCCCTCGAAGTTGCCTTCGTACCAGTACCAAGCAGCCTCGTTATCGCCGAAGCCACCTTCCCACGCGAGGATGTGGGTACAGGTGCGGTCCAGGAACCAGCGATCGTGCGAGATCACGACGGCGCAGCCGGGGAACTCTTCGAGAGCGTTCTCCAGCGAGCCGAGGGTTTCGACGTCGAGGTCGTTGGTGGGCTCATCGAGCAGGATCAGGTTGCCGCCCTGCTTGAGCGTCATCGCTAGGTTCAGGCGGTTGCGCTCACCACCGGAGAGAACGCCGGCCGGCTTCTGCTGATCGTGGCCCTTGAAACCGAACGAGCTGATGTACGCGCGCGACGGGAACTCGGTCTGGCCGACGACGATGAAATCGAGCCCGTCGGACACGGTCTCCCAGACCGTCTTCTTGGGGTCGATGCCGGAACGGTTCTGGTCGACGTAGCTCAGCTTGACCGTCTGACCGATCTTGACCTCACCGGCATCAGGCTCCTCGAGACCGACGATGGTCTTGAACAGCGTCGTCTTACCGACACCGTTGGGGCCGATGACGCCGACAATTCCGTTGCGCGGCAACGTGAACGAGAGGTCCTTGATCAGAACGCGACCGTCGAAGCCCTTGTCGAGGTTCGAGACCTCCACGACCACGTCACCCAGACGCGGCGGTGCCGGGATCTGGATCTCGTCGAAGTCGAGCTTGCGGGTCTTCTCGGCTTCGTTCGCCATTTCTTCATAGCGATCGAGACGAGCCTTGTTCTTGGCCTGACGGGCCTTGGCGCCGGAACGAACCCAGGCGAGTTCGTCCTTGAGACGCTTCTGCAGCTTCTGATCCTTCTTGCCTGCAACTTCGAGGCGTGCAGCCTTCTGCTCCAGGTAGGTGGAGTAGTTGCCCTCGTACGGGTACAGGCGTCCGCGGTCGACTTCACAGATCCATTGCGCGACGTGATCGAGGAAGTAACGATCGTGGGTCACGGCGAGGATTGCGCCGGGGTAAGCAGCGAGGTGCTGCTCGAGCCACAGAACCGATTCTGCGTCGAGGTGGTTGGTGGGCTCGTCGAGGAGCAGGAGATCGGGCTTGCTCAGCAGCAGCTTGCAGAGTGCAACGCGTCGCTTCTCACCACCGGAGAGGTGGGTGACCATCTCTTCCGGCGGGGGGCAGCGCAGGGCATCCATAGCCTGCTCGAGCTGCGAGTCGATCTCCCACGCGTCTGCGTGATCGAGCTTCTCCTGCAGTTCGCCCATCTCTTCCATGAGCTCGTCGGAGTAATCCGTGGCCATCAGCTCGGCGATCTCGTTGTACCGCTTGAGCTGGACCATCGTCTCACCGAGGCCGTCCTCGACGTTCTCGCGAACGGTCTTGGTCTCGTCGAGCTCCGGCTCCTGCATGAGGATGCCGACGGTCGCGCCCGGAGCCAGGAATGCCTCGCCGTTGCCCGGCTGGTCCAGTCCGGCCATGATCTTGAGGATGCTGGATTTACCAGCGCCGTTCGGTCCGACGACACCGATCTTCGCGCCGGGGTAAAAGCTCATCGTGACGTCATCGAGGATGACCTTGTCACCGTGCGCCTTGCGCACCTTCTTCATCGTGTAAATGAACTCAGCCATGGCCGCCAGCCTATCGGTGTTTGTCCTATAACCCACATTGCGCGTTGGCTGTCACACCGATGCGGGTTCTGCGGACAGTCCGAGGTCATCGACCAGATTCGTCGACATGCTTCTCGACCCCCATCAAAACCGCGATTGGGCGACTTCCGAGTGCCCCGCGGACGGCTCAGATCATTGCCCGGTGGATGCCCTTTGGTTCGCCGCCAAGCTCTGAGAGCGTCGACGAATGGAAAATCGAACCGGGTACGTGGATCGCATGCGCCAAACCGGCATGAGCATCACGCCAGAACCGCTGCATCGGCGTGCTCAACTGCAACGCGCCACCACCGGAACGAGCAAAGATCTCGTCCACCGCGCGCACCGCCCGCCACGCCGCAGCAGTCTGCGTACGCCGACCGATCGCACGAAGCTCGAACGAAACTTCCTGCCCCTTCTCGGTCATGTCCCAGAAACGATCCACCGTCTCCAAGATCGCAGCCCGAGAAGCAGCGATCTCGGCCGCCGCCTCACCGATCGCGAACAGTACGTACGGATCTTCCTTGATCGGAACACCACTGACCGTCACCCGCTCACGCTGCGCCGCCATGTTGCACGCCAACGCACCTTCGGCGATACCGATCAACGACGAGGTGATCCCCAGCGGGAAAATGCACGAGAACGGGAACTTGTACAACGTCTCCGTACGGCCCGCTTCCTTCCACGCCGTCCCGTCGAACACCTTTCCGGCGTCGATCGTGCGGTAGGTGGGCAGGAACGCGTCCTTGACGATCAGGTCCTTCGACCCGGTTCCGCGCAGGCCCACGACATTCCAGCTGTCCTGGTCGATGTCGTAATCGGAGCGCGGCAGCAGTACGTGCAGAATCTTCGGCGGCATCAACGGCTTACCGGACTCGTCACCGACCATCGCGCCGATCATGATCCAGTCACAATGATCGGTACCCGAGGAGAACGACCAGCGACCGTTGAGGATGTAGCCACCCTCGACCGGCCTCGCAACACCCATCGGCGCATACGGTGACGCCATCCACGTATCGGGATCGGTTCCCCACACCTCTTCCTGAGCCTTGCGGTCGAAGAACGCAAGCTCCCACGGATGAACACCGACGATGCCGCTGACCCAACCCGTCGCACCGTCCATTGCGCCGATAGCCATTGCCGTCTCCGCGAATTCACGCGGATGCGCCTCGAGGCCTCCGAACTCCTTCGGCTGGAACATCCGGATGACGCCGGAGTCGCGCAGTCGCTTCGCGCTGCCGTCCGTCAAGCGCATCAGCTTGTCGCCCTCGACTCCGTCGGCGCGGATCTCGTCGGCGAACTGTGAGATGTTGTCCAGAACCTGACCCATGATCTTTCCGCCTCCACTGATAGTCGACCAACGACCATTAAAGTAGAACACGTTCTAGAAATTTGCGGAAGTGAAATGGCCGATATTTCTTGCACTCACACCGTCTGCAGTTCCGACGGGAGTTCGACTGCGTCATTACCCGAGGCCGCAAGCAGCTGTGCGTACCGCCCGCCTTGTTGCACCAGTTCGTCGTGAGTGCCCTTTTCCACAACCACGCCCCGGTCGAGGACCGCAATGAGGTCCGCATCTCGAACCGTGGAAAGCCTGTGCGCTACAACGAGAGTGGTGCGTCCGACCATCAGCTCGTCGAGCGCGTCCTGCAACGCACGTTCGGTGCGATTGTCCAGGGCGCTCGTCGCCTCGTCGAGGACGAGGATCGGCGGATTCCGCAGAACTGTGCGCGCGATCGCGATGCGCTGTTTCTCACCGCCGGAGAATCGGTAGCCGCGCTCGCCGACCATGGTGTCGTACCCGTCGTCGAGACCGGAAATGAACTCGTGAATCTGAGCGATGCGCGCTGCCAGCTCGATCTCGGCGTCGGTGGCGTCGGGTTTCGCGAACCGCAGGTTCTCACGAATCGTCGTGTGGAAGAGGTATGTCTCCTGCGACACCACGCCCACCAGGTCGGAGACCGTCGCCAGATCGAGGTCCCGCAGATCGACGTCGTCGATTCTCACCGATCCCGCAGTCGGGTCGTACAGACGTGCGGCCAAGTATCCGAGAGTGGTCTTGCCCGAACCGGTGGAGCCGACCAGCGCCAAGGTTCCGCCGGCTGGGACCGTGAGGTCGATGTTGTCGAGAGTCTTGCTGTGGGTTCCTGGATACGAGAAGTCGACGTGGTCGAACCGAAGTTCGCCGGACATCTTGGTGCGATCGAAGCTCTTCGGCTCTTCCGGATCCGCGATGTCGATCGGCAGATCCAGGTACTCGAACACGCGACTGAACAGTGCCATCGAACTCTGCACCTCGACACCCGTGTTGAGCAGCATCATGGTGGGTCGGAACAATTGTGTTTGCAGTGTGGTGAATGCGACGAGGGTGCCGACGGTGATGGTATTGCCGTGATCGAGAGTGAAACCGGCAAACCAGTAGACCAGTGCGGGCATGGCCGCGAAGGTGATCGACATGGTCGCCATGCGCCACTTGCCGGCCATCATGGCCCGGAGTTCGACGTCCGCGACTTCCACTGAACGCTCGGTGAATCGATCCGTCAGAGCCGACTTCGCGCCGGTCGTCTTGCCGAGGAGAATGCCGCTGACGGAGAGAGATTCCTCCACCTGGACCGACAAATCACTGAGCAGCTTCTGCCGCTTGCCCGAGATCTTGCGGCGCTCGTCACCGATCTTGCGTGCGATACGGATGAACACCGGCAAGATCGCCAGCGAGAAGATGGCGAGTCGCCAATCCAGAAGGAACAGAGCAACAATCGTGGCCGCTACTGTCGTAGCATTCTGCGCGATGGACGTTGCCGTGTTGGTGACCACCGACTGCATACCGCCGATGTCGTTGGCAATGCGCGACTGAACTTCGCCGGTTCGGGTTCGAGCGAAGAATCCGAGGGACTGATTCTGCAGGTGCGAGTAGACCCGCACGCGCAGTTGGTGCATCAGTTTCTGGCCGATGCTGTTGGACATCCAGGTTTGCGCCACGCCGAGACAGCTCGTGATCACGGCAATGGCGATCATGCCGATGGCCAGAACACTGACGAGTCCGAGGTTCTTGTCCGGGATCGCCTTGTCGAGCATTTCGCGTAGGAGCAGCGGACTGCCCAACGCGACGATCGCGCTGAGTGTGATGACCGCGGTGACGATGGCGATCTGAGTTCGGTACGGCGCGAACAGTCCGAGTACGCGCTTTGCCGGTACGGATTCCGCCGGAGCGATCTCGACAGCGGTTCGCTCGATGTTTCGCATGTGATCTGGTTTCACGTTTACCTCCTGGAGGCTTTCTCACCCTAGTTTCATATTGATGAGGTTACCTCACTATGAGGCTGACACCAATAACGCTAGACTGGCGCCATGCATTCCCGAGAGCGCGAACTCACCGACGTCGTGATGTCCGTGGCACGGCTCATCCGCCGACGCCAAGTGGCAGCGCTGGAACCATTCAGCCTCTCGCCGTCGCAAAGCCGAGCGCTGCGAGTGCTGACCCGAGTGGGCGAACCGGTTCGACTCGGTTTTCTTGCCGAGCGATTGCGCATAGTTCCGCGGTCGGCGACCGACGTCGTGGATTCCCTCGAAGATGCCGGATGGGTGCGCCGCACTCCCGACCCGAACGATCGGCGAGCAGTGCTGCTCGAGTTGACCGACGCCGGCGCTGCCCTGGCTGCGGACGTCGCGAAAGCTCAACGACGCGAATCCTCGGATGTGTTCGACGACCTCGACGAGTCGGAGCGAGCCACTCTCACAGAACTCCTCGAGCGAGTGGACGCGGGGCACGATTGCTCTCGGCCCCGCGACTGCCCGACACCCTCGGCCTGAGTCCTCACGCAGCGACGGTGTCGACTGCGTCCTCCGTGTTCTCCGTGTTCTCCGCTGACGTCGACTTGCTCTGACGCTCGATCTTCGAGATGCAACGAGCAAGGTCGGCGCCTACTGCCGTCGCCCGCAGTTCGAGATCGGAACGAGGCACACCCTCCTTGGTCGTGTACTCGTTGGTGCGCAACTCCCCCGCCACCATTACCGGATCACCCTTCATGATCGATGCGCCGACGCCGGTGACCAACCGTCGCCAGCAGCTGACTGTGAGATACAGGGTCGCTCCGTCCGTCCACTCCCCCGTCACCGCGTCTTTGCGACGTGTGTTGCTCGCCATCCGAAAGCTCAGCACTTCTTCACCATTGGTGGTCTGCCGCTTCACCGGATTGGTGATGACGGTTCCGACAACGGTTGCATGCGTTTCGTACATATCCGATCCCCCTTCGAACTCCAGAACCCGCCAACTGCCACGGGGCCGATCATTGCGTCGGCAGCTTCGATTGTGGAACGGCAAAGGGCGTAGAGCGAGAGATCGACTTCGACCTGTGTACAGGCGGGACAGCTGTGGAAAACAGCACTACCCGGACCGAATGGCCCGGGCAGTGTCGGAGCTAAGTGCTAGTGGAGGATTCGTCGGATTTCTTCTCGCTAGACGCCCCGTCGGCAGTGTCCTCGCCGGCAGTCTCCGCGTCAGCAGCCTCACGAGGTTTCCACCCTTCGCGGTCTCGCCTGGCCAATTCGGCGAACATCGCATTGTGTGCGGCGAGGTCGGCGTCGTGGTCACGTTCAGCCGCACGGTCGGTTCGGCGCGCAGTCCTGCCGTCACTGCGCGACCACTGAACCAGAAGCGCGAGCATGACCACCATGAGCGGGATCTCGCCGGTCGCCCAGGCGATGCTGCCGCCCAACTGCTGATCGCCGATCAGGTCGTTGTTCCAGCCCAGGCCGAGCGAACGGAAGTACGCACCGCCCATTACGGCCGTGGTGCTCATCAATGCCACACCGAAGAAAGCGTGGAACGGAAGTGAGCCGAAGACCATTGCCAGCTTGGTCACCGGCTGCAATTGACGCGGTGACGGGTCGATTCCGATCGCCACCCAGTAGAAGAGATAGCCACTGAGGATGAAGTGCAGGTTCATCAGCAGGTGAGCGCTGTGCGAGTCGACCGTCGCACCGTAGATTCCGCCGAGATACAGCGCGTAGAAACCGCCGACAAAGAGAACTGCCGCCACGATCGGGTGGGTGATGAAACGCGAGAACGGGCTGTGCAGCGCGGTCAGAATCCACTCGCGAATGCCTGGCACGCCGTCCTTGCCTGCCGGATCGAGGGCCCGCAGAGCCAAAGTGATCGGCGCACCCAGAACCAGCAGGACTGGGCCCAACATCGACAGCGCCATATGCGCGCCCATGTGAACGCTGAAGACTGCCGGCGCGTACTTGCCGACACCGGACGACGTAGCGATCAGGAGCACCGCGCAACCGCTCATCCAGGCGATGGTTCGGCCGACGGGCCAGGAATCTCCACGCTTGGCCAGCTTGCGCAGGCCGATGCCGTACAGAATCGCCGCAGCAACGGCGGCGGTGCCGAACATGAGGTCGAATCGCCAGTCCGTCACGAACGCCATGAACGACGGCGGGTCCGGAAGGTTGTAGCCGAGTTCGACCTCAGGGATCGAGGGAATCGAGAGCGGCGGGGGCGGCGGAGTACGACCGAGGCCGATCGCGAGACCGATGGTCGCGGCCATCACAATGCCTTCAGCGCCGGCAAATCGAATCAGAGCAGAGCGACTCTTCGGGTTCTCGGCCAATGCCGGCAGCGCCCGACTCCGTTGAGCCCAACCGAAGAACCCGAGGATGATCAGTGCAACGGTTTTGGCGACGATCAGTCGTCCGTACGTCGTGGTGAATACGTCGTCGAGAGGCAGGCGGACGATCGCATTGATCACGCCACTGAATCCCATGACGACGAAGCAGATGGATGCGACCGTCGAAAAGCGTCGGGCTGCTACGTCGGTGTAATCGCCGCCGCGTCTGGCGTGGGCCAGTAGCGCGAACAAGCCGCCGGCCCAGAGCGAAGCCGCCACGAGGTGCAGGATCAGGCTGTTGGTAGCGATGTCATGCGATCCGCCCGAAGACGAGTGACCGGTGAGAGCGAGCGGCATGAGGCCGAGGAGACCGACCAGCAGCAGGAGCGGAGTCCACCACCAGCGCAGTGTCAGCCGGGCCAGGATCGCGAGAACAACCGCGATGATTGCCGTCCAGCGCCAGGCGCCGGCGATCTCGACCTGATCGAGTCCCGACCAGAGGTTTGCCGGTTTGATGGCTTCGGCAAACGGCTGACCCGACGTGTCTGAGAGCGTCAGAGGCACCATCATGAACGAACAGATTGCCCACACGATCGCGGCGTGCGATGCGGTTCGGACTGCTCGATAGCCGTCGACGTCGAGGACGCCCGACTTCTGCGGTGGCACGAAGAACGCGGCCAGCAGCAGTGACCCGATCGCGATGACCGCGGCGATTTCCCCCAATGCGCGCATCGCGGGCAGGCCGTATGTGGTGATCGGCCCTGGATCCGGGATACCCAGAAGAGTCAATGCCTGCGACGCGGAGAATCCCACCACAACGGCTGCGGTGAGCCCTGCGATGAGTCCACTGACCACGAATATGGCAGTCGAAGAAGCGGGTGCACCGCTGTGCGGAGCGGACTCCGGTGGGGAATCTGTCGGCGCGAGGTCGGGTGTAGCCATACCTCAAGGGTAGGACCTTCGCGAACCGACTACGACAATGCGTCGGAGTTGGGCGGCGCGCGTCACATCCCGAACCCTCGAGTATGATGTTCCACGCGCCTCCGTAGCTCAGGGGATAGAGCAAGAGCCTTCTAATCTCTTGGTCGCAGGTTCGAATCCTGCCGGGGGCACTTTTCTTTGCCTTCTCGCAGGTCACGATAATCAGCTGACCTGCACTGAAGGGCTAGCGTCAATTCGACATATGCCGAGAAATGCCGAGTTATTTCGACCAAAGCGCGGAGTAAGCGCGGAGGCGGGATGAGGCTAAGGTCTGGCCGGAGCCGTTCAACCTGCACACCCCTCTGGTTTGATTGCGCCGACTCCAATACGAATATTCGAGTAGGAGATTGCCGACCCTGGACAGCGCGCCTACTACGTCAAGGTTCGAATGGTCGTTACGTACTGTCCGTCTGGTTTGATACTGACATGAAGAAGACCTTCGCCGCGGTTGCGGCCATTGGAGCTGTCCTGCTTGCCACCGGATGTACGTCGGGCGACGCAGAGGACTTCAAGGCCCGGTCCGGCACCCAGCAATACGACTCCGCACAGGCCATCGCAGATGACCTCGCTGCTTCCGGAATCACCTGCGAGAACTTCACAAAGGACAAATCGACGACGTACTCGACCGACGCGGGTCGTTGCACGATCGACGGACACGAGATGGTTCTGTCAATCTTTACCTCAGATGATCTGCAAGAGGAGAACATCGCAAGCTTTGTGGGGGCATTCGAGCCGGTCAAGATGGAATACGGACTGCTGGTCGGTTCGAAGTGGATGATCAACTGTGGCGATACGAAAGCCACGAACATATGTACGGACGTGAAGGCGCAATTGGGCGGCCGGATCGTCAAGCCGACCTATCTCTAGCCTCCGACAATCCGGATTGGATGTATGAATGAAACCGATTGGCACCACACTGCTCGCGATCGGCATCGTCTTATTCTTCTTCGGCGGATATGGCGCGTGGCCGTATTTCGCGCTCGTGATCGGTCTCTACATCTTGTACCGAGCGAACACTGTGGAGAGTCGAGCTGCCCGTAAGCAGCGGCGCGCGGATCGCCGAGCCGCGCACACCCAGGCTGGAATGTCGTCGCCCTGGGAGAATTTGTTCGGCTAGTTCCACCGCGACTTCTGCGGGCTCGCGCCGGCGCATTCAGGCGTCCGGATCGTCTCGCCACAGCGCCGGCAGTAATGCGTTCGATGTCCGCCGTTGTGCGCCGTCTTGCAGCCGCAGACTTCCCAGCCGACGAGACATGTGTTCGCCGCCAGCAGGTGCCCATTCGGGCAGCGTTGCGGGGATCGTTCGGTCGACGGCATACCTAAAGATTCGCACACCTGTTCGATAAGTGGTGGCTTCGATCTCGCGGGGTCCGGAGGGTAAGGGAAGACCAGCCGGGCTCCGCAATTCTCGTTCAATATTCGTTACGAACAGTCGGTCTGGTATGTATTTGCCATGAAACGAACACTGCTTGCTGTGATCGCGGTGGTAGGCCTCGCCGCCGGATGCGGGACGGACGGCACCCCTGTTCCAGTAAGCAGTCTGCCAACCAGTTCCACAACCACCAGCTCTACTGTCGAACCAGTCGAAGCGACGACCACCCCCGCTAACAGTTCATCTCCAACGACGACGTCGAACTGGGATCCGAACTCCGCCGACCCCGTCGGTGACGCCGCGCAGAAAGAAGCGGAACGCCAGGCCGCGGCAAACCCTGATGGCTCAGCGAAACTTGCAGTCGAGTACACCAAACTGACGGGCGAAAAGCTCGATCCGGTCAAGGCGCAACTACTCGCTGGCTATGTATGCGTCATTATCGAGCTCACCAAACTGAGCGACGAACTCAATGTCGATCAACAGGACATCGTCGATGAAACAAGCCGGGAAATGGCAATGTCGAAGGAAGATGCGCTGAGGCTTCTAACTTTGGCTGTGAAGTACCGCTGCCCAGACTCGGCATTCAACTGATCGCGTCATGACGGCCCCACTGGTCGGTCGGGCCCTCGTCGGGTTCTAGACCGGTAAGTCCGGTTCGGGTGATGCTGGCCGGTTGCGGCATGCGATGATTCCCGGACCACAAAGATCAGCCCCGGCAGATGCGGCAAACATCCCCGAGGCCCGGCCGACAGGTGAAATGTCGACATGAACGAATGTTACTCGCGGCTCCGAGAGTTAGCTTTCACCTCGGTTAAGAACTGAGTCATCGCATGGCAAGTGAAACTTTGGAACCGTACCAGGTTGCTCCCACCGAACGTCTCGCGAGCATTCTTCCCGGAAACCCGCCAGAAACCGGAACCAAGGCGTTTCGAGGCCTGTCAGCGACCGGTAAAACGTATTGGATAAAGGTCCCGAACAACCCCCAGGGGTCGCGCGTTCTAGCGACTGAACAAATCGTCACCGCAGTCGGCGGACTGATAGACGCGCCAGTACGAGAGACTGCGCTGATCGAAATATCGTCCGATTGGGATGGATGGCCGATCGCTGACGGATTCTCGCTTCGTAAGTGTGTTGCACATGCCTCGCTTGAGCTGAGCGGCTCGGAGGAGTCGAGAGACCAGGCATACATGCGCAATGACGACAATGCGCGCCGATGGGCACGGTGGATCGCACTTTGGGACTGGTGCTTCGGGTCCGACGAGCAGTGGTTGTACGAGCACGAAGCGGACAAGAGCATGTGGAGCTTCGATCACAACATGTGGTTTCTGGACTCGGGGAACTGGGGTGCCGAGCACTGCAACGGGGGCACGACCGGAGAGTGGTTATGGAGGGGTGAGTGGAAAGGCATTGACTCGGATGAAATACTCCGAGTAGCCGATCTGATTAGCAAGATTGCGCGTTCACAGATCCAAGCCGCCTGCTACTCGATTCCCGCCGAGTGGGGCGTGCCACTGAATGATCTGGATGCCTTGACTGAGATGCTGCTTCAACGCAGAGTCGGAGTAGCTGACAGACTGCGTGTCAACGTAGGCCGAGCACGATGACGCAGAGGAGGGAACGTGCGATACCTGTACTGGACGTTGCGATACCTGCCTGATGCGGTTCGTGGTGAGTTCGTCAACATTGGCGTAATAGTTGGTCGCGATGGTCAAGACTGGGCGATCCGAACGATCGAAAACTTCGAACGAGCAAGTCGGATCGGTGGCGATCTGTCGGTCGCGAGGCGATGGGCACACTCCCTTCGCCAGGACATCGAAGCGAATTCGCATCGGGCGCACCTGGCCTATACCGGCGAGGACTTTGCTGCCACCGAGGGGTGGCTGGATCGAATGCGTGAGTTTCACAACAACTCCATCCAGGTGAGCGAAGCGATGCCCGTTGTGGCGCAAACAGCCAACGAGGGAGCGGACTTGCTCTACGCCCGTCTGGTCGTCGACCCCGCACGCGCAGTGCGAAGCACCTCTCACACGCGTGCGGTGGCACGACTAACGGAGGCGTATTCCGACATCTCGGATGAATACAACGTACTCAAGCGTGTGAAGGTCAATTCCGGAAGACAATCGATGGATTTCGATTTTGCTTTGACCAACAGACGAATCGAACACCTATCGCGCGTCTGGTCTTTCGATGTAAAGGACCCATCCACACAGGTCGAGAAGGTTCAAGCCTGGGGATTCCGGATCGAGCAACTTCGGGAAAGTGGTGGCGAACTGACTGCCGCCAATGAGAAGACGATCCATGTAGATCAGGATGTTCCAGTCCGAATTTTATATGTCCCCCCGAATAATGCCGCTGGCCTGGAGTCGCTAGACATCGCAAGAGACGCGTGGAAAAGAATTGAAGCGAGAGCATTTCCAATCGAGCACGCCAGGCGACTTGTCGCGGCTTAACTGAATGCCGTCGCCGCTGGCTGAGAATAAGATTGCCCACCGTTTTTGGAGGGAGCGCGTCCCCAACGTCGAGAGGCTGGGGACGCGCTCCCTCACAGTCAATTGCGGGCGAAAGGACTCAGGTTCACACCGAGGTCACTGCGTTTTCCAGACGTAGTCGACGCGGTGTGGGTCGAGTCCGTCGCAACGGTCTTTGATCTCATCATCCATACCCTTGAACGCGACGCACCTCACGACGATTCCAGCGGATGCGACAGACCGGTCTGGTTTGATACCAACATGAAGACGACTCGTTCAGCGGCTCTCGCTGCATCTGCGATCTGCGCCCTACTCCTGACTGCATGCGGAGGCGGAGACGGGACGCCCACCGTTGACTCCGCTACATCTGTGACGACCGCAGCCGCGCCGGCTCTTGAAGTCGTATCGATGGGGACGCCGTTCACGGTCAAGGACAGGGCTGGCGCCACGCTCGGGACTGTGACGGTACTGGCCGCTGAGAAGAATCCCGAATGCACAACCCGCTACGGCACGCCGACCGAACCGGACGGCACCGCAGTGGCAGTGCAATTGCGGGTCGAAACCACGCCGACTCACGACGAGCAAACCTTCATGCGCACGACCGATAGAGACTTCTCCGAGGTGACATCATCCGGCGTCACGAAGGATGTCGGCATCGACAACGACACCTGCATCGCGGATCGCGACAAATTCATGCAGCCGTTCACTCCCTCATCAAAATATGAGGGATGGGTCCTGCTCGACGTTTCCGATCCGCAGAGCAAATTGATCTACCGTCCGCAGCATTCACTCGGCGGACCGAGTTATCAGGTGGCGGATCTGTCGACTATCGTCGAAGCGCAGCGAGTCACCTCCGAAGCCCCGGTCGAACCGGTGCGAACCGAAGTGCCGCCTGTGCCGACGACGGTTGCAGTCCCGAAGGTTGAGAGCACTCCGGAAGCCCCCGTTGGATTTACGGGGGCACCGAATGGCGCGCCCGCTCCGTTGACCGGCAAGGTGATCGACCATTGCATGACTGACCCGATGTACCAGACGGGGACGACCATGTTCACAGACGGAACAACGGGATGGACCCAGCAATGCGCGAGCTGACCGTGAAACGGGCGCTGGTGGCAATGCTGATCCCAGCCGCCCTCGTTCTCTCGTCGTGGTCAAGCGACAATGACGATCAAGACGGGTCGAAGCAAGCGTCGCTTGTCGATTCATCTAACTTCGCCAGTTGCGCGGAGGCCAGAGAAGTCGGCGCCGCCCCTCTTCTTAAGGGTGATCCGGGCTACCGCGCCGAATGGGATCGTGACGGCGATGGAGTTGCCTGCGAGACTGACGGCAGCGCGAAGGTGACGACAACCGCTGTGTCCGAAACGCAAGACTCCGGCATGTACGGAATTCTCGTTCCTGCCAGCGCCGAGAATCGTAAACAGAGTCAGTGACAATCAGGTGAGTTTCGAACTTCCTGGAATAGACCTCATTCGAGGGGCCAAGCTGGTCGGCTCAAGCTTGCCGATGCAATCGGCGGTAGGCGGGATGCAGCCGTGCGGCCTTGATGAATACGACGACATGAATGAGTGGACTTGGCGAGGCGAGACTTCCGCAGCAGGGACTGAAGTGCTCTCCGTTTCCGTGCTCAATGCCACGCCTACCTCTATCGTGATCAAGCATTCACCCGCCGACCCAAATGGCGGCTGCTGACTCCGCCGTAGACAAGATCCAATCGGCCTTGCCCTCTTAAGGGTGGGGCCGATTCTTTTGCGCCACTTGACAATCGATTCATAATTACCCGTCCACAAAGGTTGCAATAGTCCGTTTGATACGGTAAATTAATTCTTGTCAGACCACAGGGGCCAGGCAAACAATTACAGAGTGGAGATGATGTGGACTGGTTTGATCGGTCAATCACCATCGTGGCGCTTCTCGTAGGGCTGTACAGCCTCTACTTGCAACGCCAGACCCCGCCGGGGAAGCACCGGAGGAAGGGGAAGGATGGGTAGTTGATCGGAGCCGGGGGTGCTAGAGACACCCCCGGTTCCACCGGTCAGTATCCCATCATCGACGCAAACGAGAAAGGATGAACTCATGACCAGAGCAGAAGGCCTCGGCATTCTCGCCGTCGTTCTCATGGCGATCGCGCTTGTGATTGGCATCGTGAACGGACGCAGCGGCGTCGAGCTCGGAATCTACGTCGCGCTGCTGGTGCTGTTCGTCGGCCTCAATGGTCGACTGGCGTGGAAGCGGCGACATGGCACAGCGTAAGACTGCCCGCTTCCTATCCAAGCGCCAGTTCGCCGAGCGGATCGGCGCCAAGGATCCGACACTGAGTGGGTACAACCTTCCGGAGCCGGATGTAACGATCGGGCCAGTAAACGACGACGGTTCACTGCCCCGCGGAACCTTCGCCGGATGGACAGAGAAGACGATCGACGAATGGCAGGCGGACCGGCCGGGGCATGGCGGTCGGCCGGCGCACAAGGGTTGACCGGTTCGAAGTAGCCCTACCTGCGTTTCTTGGCAGGTAGGGCTACTTCGAACTGGTCACGCGACTCTTGTCGGGTTACTGCTGGTCATCGAACAGGGTGGACTGTTCGGGTGTAACTGCATCGAGGGCTGGCAGAAGGGTGGTCTTGCCGACGCTTCCCAGATAGTTGACGCAGTACGTACCGGGCGACCCTGCAAACCGGCCAGTCTGGTATGTATTGCTCACGCGATCCGCTCTCTCGAAAGGATGTCTGGATGGGAGCAGTGTTGCCAGTAGCGTTGCCGTCATGATTACGGACCCGACGAGGCCGTGGTGGGAGACTTACAACTACAACGACCTCTCTGCCCGCGAAAATGGCTGGAGCGAAGACGATTCCACGCTCTCTCGAGAACTGTGCGACCTACTCGATGACGTCGCTGCCGCGTTCGCCATCACGGGTGCGCAGACACCAGAGTGGCTGAGCCCGTACAGCGGCGATACTCAACCCGGCAAGGACTCGTACGAGCGTTGTACCGATCCGGAGAAGTTCCTGATCGTGGTGGCACGAGCTCGAGCGTGGACAAAGGTCCTCGTCGATCGCGGCTGGGCACGGGAAGCACCGCCCGTGCGGTGGGCGCTCCGCCCCTTGGAATCCGGCGGGGTCGACACCGTTTTGGCGCCTTCAAGTGACGGTGCGGTCCCGCTCGTGCTGACGACGCACACTCCGGTCGACAGCGCCCATCCATTCAATGTCACGATCGCCGCAGGCAACCCAGCTGTGGCGCTGGCATCAATTCCCGACTGTGCCTGCGACGGATGCGACAGGGGGTCCGCTGTACTGCTCGAAGAATTCGACACGTGGGTGCTATCGGTGGTCGACGGCTCTCTCGCTGTCGACGTCACAGCCGCCTGCTATTCGATTCAAACGTCTTTTCACGGCAGAAGACACGGGGTGCAATACCTCGACGACCCACTGCTTTCACTGCGTCACCGTGGCCCCCGAGTTGGACGGCGCGCTCGCTCGGGCCTGCAAGGTGAGTAGTCACTGACGCCTCACCCCGCCGCTACACAACCTTCGTGAAGATCTGCGCCGGGGCCGCCGTCTCAAGCTTGTCCAGCGCCGCGATCAACCTGACGAAGTGCTCGGTATGGGTGTGGGCGTCGAGGTGCTCCTGCGATTCCCACTCCTCGGCCAATACGAGCTCGCAGGGATTGTCGGTGCGCTGCAATAACTCGTAATTGATGCAGCCGTCCTCTTTTCGGGTCTCGGTGACAAGTTCGTCGTACAACCGAAGCACTTCCGCGAGATCGCCCCGCTCCACTCTGGTTGGCACCAAGACCCTGATCACAAAGACTCTCCGATTCGACTGTCCAGCATTGACCCCTCCGCTCGAAGTCTCCCGTAGACCTCCGACAGATCGACATTTCCGTTGTGACTCGAAGTTTGCGGACAGGCGCAATATCTAGGAAACACCCCCGATACCGGAGGTTCGTAGGGTTTGCCGAAGTCGGGCTCGCAATCAGCAGCGCAGCCCTGGGCCCGGGCGAGGGGTAAGCACATGAGTGGAAATGCAGTTCGCTTGCAAGCAATCAAGGACGTCGAGGCCTACACACCTCCAGTGGTCAGTTTCACAACCGACGAGACACCCGGCGAAGTTTTCGGCGCCAACGTCTTCAACAAGGTGGTCATGCAGAAGAGACTGCCCAAGCTCGTCTACAAGTCGGTGATGGCGACGATCGAGCAAGGCAAGCCGCTCGATCCCATGGTCGCCGACGCAGTCGCGTCCGCGATGAAGGACTGGGCGCTGGAGAAAGGCGCAACCCACTACGCCCACGTCTTCTACCCATTGACCGGGTTGACGGCCGAGAAGCACGACAGCTTCCTCGAACCGGTCGGCGACGGCAGTGCACTGGCGGAGTTCGCCGGCAAGACCTTGATCCAAGGTGAACCCGACGCTTCGAGTTTCCCGAACGGCGGGCTGCGCAACACGTTCGAGGCTCGCGGCTACACCGGCTGGGATGTCACGAGCCCGGCCTACGTTCTCGAAAACCCCAACGGCAACACACTGTGTATCCCGACCGTGTTCGTTTCGATGACCGGCGAAGCGCTCGACCACAAGACCCCCTTGCTGCGCTCACAGCAGGCCATGGGTTACCACGCCGAGCGAATCCTGAAGTTGTTCGGCCACACCGACCCCGAGCACATCGTGTCGTTCTGCGGTCCCGAGCAGGAGTACTTCCTGATCGATCGCCACTTCTTCCTCGCCCGCCCCGACCTCCTCAACGCCGGCCGAACCCTCTTCGGTGCAAAGCCGCCCAAGGGCCAGGAGTTCGACGACCACTACTTCGGGGCGATCCCGGAACGTGTGCTCGGGTTCATGATGGACACCGAGCGTGAACTGTTCAAACTCGGTATCCCCGCCAAGACGCGGCACAACGAGGTTGCGCCCGGCCAGTTCGAGATCGCCCCGATGTTCGAGCGAGGCAACATCGCCGCCGACCACCAGCAGTTGCTGATGACAACCTTCAAAACCATCGCCAAGAAGCACGGCATGGAATGTCTGTTCCACGAGAAGCCGTTCGACGGTGTCAACGGCTCCGGCAAGCACGTCAACTTCTCGCTGGGCAACTCCGAACTCGGCAGTTTGCTTGTCCCCGGCGACAATCCGCATGACAATGCCCAGTTCCTCGTCTTCTGCGCCGCTGTCATCCGGGCCGTCCACAAGTACGCGGGACTCCTCCGCGCGTCGGTCGCATCGGCCACCAACGATCACCGTCTCGGCGCCAACGAGGCTCCCCCAGCGATCATCTCGATCTTCCTCGGCGATCAGCTTGCCGACGTCTTCGAACAGATTGCCAAGGGTGCGGCGACGTCGTCGAAGGACAAGGGCACCATGATGATCGGCGCCGACACCCTTCCTGTCCTGCCGACCGATCCGGGCGACCGCAACCGCACCAGCCCATTTGCCTTCACCGGCAATCGTTTCGAGTTCCGCGCGCCGGGATCGCTGCAAACAGTCAACGGTCCGATGGTCACCATCAACACGATCATGGCCGAGGCTCTCGACTACATGGCCACCGAACTGGAGGAGGCCGTCGCCGACGGCGCCGATTTCGACACCGCCGTCCAGAATCTGCTCACCGAAATCATCACCAACCACGGTGCGGTTGTTTTCAACGGCGACGGTTACTCGGAAAACTGGCAGATCGAGGCCGAGTCTCGCGGCCTGCCGAACCTTCGGACAACGCTGGACGCCCTGCCTGAACTGATCACCGAGTCCTCGATGGAACTCTTCGAGAAGTACAAGGTGTTCAACCACCGAGAGATGCACAGTCGCTACGAGGTCGGACTCGAACAGTACGCACTCAGCATCGGCGTCGAGGCCCGCCTGGCCGCCGAAATCGGTACGACGCTGATCCTTCCGGCTGCAGTGCGCCACCAGACGGAAGTTGCTCAAAATTTCGTCGCACTGAAGTCCGCCGGCCTCGAACCGGATTCTGCTCCACTCGAAGAAGTGTCGGCGCCTGTTGCGGCCCTGCGAACTGCGCTCGCTACCCTGCGCGCCGCCATCGACGCCGACGCCGGCGAGTCACCATTCGATCAGGCCAAGCACGCACAGGACGCACTCCTGCCCGCGATGGCCGAGGTGCGCGCCGCAGCCGACTACCTTGAAACCATCGTCGCCGACGATCACTGGCCACTCCCGACGTATCAGGAAATGCTCTTCATTCTCTGAGCATCACCCGAATATCAACGCTCAACAACTGTGGCCTGCAACTCGATCGAGTTGCAGGCCACAGTTGTTGAGCGTTGTTCGGGCTAGCGGTCTTCCGGCATCGTGACTTCGAGGACGCGAGCCTCACCGGTGGTCGCGGGGTCCGGACGATCGCGGGAATCCGACGACGCCATCTGGAGTCCGTTCAAATCGGTCCGCATGTAGATGACGTTGTAACGGTCCCACGTGGTGGCGACGAATTCGAGGAACTGTCCGCTCGCCCAGGGGTGCATGAATCCGCCGTACAACGCGGGCAACGTGATTCCACTCAACAGAGTTTGCGTGCCACTCCACGGGCCTTGCGGTTGGTCGGCCTGACGGATCACGAGGTTGCCCTCGGCACTGGTGTACATGGCAACGTACTTGTTCAGGTAGTCGTTCCACTGCACGGCAAGTTCACTGACCGGCGCTTTGATGACCTGCACCGCATCGGTATCTCGCGGACTCCAACCGGAGCCGTCCCAGTACTCGTAGGCACCAAGTTTTCTGATGTCGGCTCCGGCCACTCGCGCCAGGATCGCCTTACCGAAACGACCTGAGGGAGTTCCGTATTCGTAAATATAGCCGTCCCGACCATCGAGGAAGGCACTCTGCTGGAAGTTGGAATTGATCGGTGATACCGCCGGAATCCCCGGGATACCGAGTCCTTCTGTATTCGCTCGAACCGTCGCCGGATCGAGCTCCCAGTTCTCACCGTTGTCCGTCGAGAAAGCCAGAGCCGAATAGTTGGTGGTCCAGGCTCCGGGTTCGTCCCACGACCGAACGGACATGAATCTGATGTACTGCACACCACCGTAAGAGATTCCAGCGGTCGGGATGGTGGTGAACTCGCCCGGAATGCCGAATCCCGGAATGATCTCCTTGGAATGATTGGGGCCGTCCAACGGAGAACTGTCGATCTTCATGCCATCGGCGATGGCGGTGTCGTTGCTGCGAAACAACACGTTGCTACGCCAGTCGTCACCCGGGGTGTCGCAGTCGCCAACGGTATCGCCGAATGCCATCAGTACGTCGTGATCCGGCCCCGAAAGACCGTTGTCCCACATGATTCCGAGGTCGGTTCCCGACACGTTGAACCGCTCGATAGTGTTGTTGGGACTGCCTGGACCAGTGACCATTTCGATCGCTCTGGTCCGGCCGGTCAGCACCGGCAGAGCGCCGTTGGGCGCGCCGGTGATCCAAGGCAACGCGTTGGCGAGGGAGCCGGTACCGGCGGAACCACTGCCGAGTGATCCGGTCAGCGAACCGAGCGAACCCGTCATCGATCCGGCGGAGCCACTTCCTCCCGAACCACACGGTCCACCGATCGCCGACGCAGACGGTGCTGCGGCAATCGTCGCGGCAATCGTGACGACGCCTATCGACAACATCGCCGACATGGAGTGTTTTTTACGCACGTGCAGCCCCTCTGATCATTTCGACTCGCGTTCGGACCACAGGCACAGTGATCCCCGACCGCAGAAGCAAACCATTTGGACTGTGTTAAGAGAGTGAAAGCTGAGCAAATTGTTATAAATCGCCCGTTCAACTGACACAAGTGACAGCTGTGTTCGATTTCACCTTCACAGGACAGTTGTCCGGTACAGCAATAAAGGCGCCTAGTATGTAACGGAAATGTAAAAGAGTTCTCACAATGAGGTAGGTGAGCGGTGTCCGTACGTGACCGCGTAGCGCAGATTTACGATCAGGTTTTGGTTCGCAATGCAGGAGAGCCCGAGTTCCATCAGGCCGCCGCAGAGGTCTTCGAGTCTCTTCACGTAGTGCTCGAACGCCACCCCCGCTACGCCGACGCCGGACTCATCGAGCGGCTCTGCGAGCCGGAACGCCAGATCATCTTCCGCGTGCCGTGGACCGACGACCAGGGCAACGTTCACGTCAACCGTGGCTTCCGCGTGCAGTACAACAGTGCACTCGGCCCCTACAAGGGCGGCCTGCGCTTCCATCCCAGCGTCAACCTGGGCATCGTGAAGTTCCTCGGCTTCGAGCAGATCTTCAAGAACTCACTCACCGGCCTGCCTATCGGCGGCGGCAAGGGTGGCTCGGACTTCGATCCCAAGGGCTGCTCGGACGCAGAGGTCATGCGCTTCTGTCAGTCCTTCATGACCGAACTGCAGCGGCACATCGGTGAATACACCGACGTACCGGCCGGCGACATCGGAGTCGGCGGCCGTGAGATCGGCTACCTGTTCGGCCAGTACAAGCGGCTGACCAACACGTACGAGTCGGGCGTCCTCACCGGCAAGGGCATCACCTGGGGCGGATCGCAGGTTCGCACCGAGGCCACCGGCTACGGCGTCGCGTACTTCGTCGCCGAAATGCTCAAGGCGAAGGGCGAAGGCCTCGAAGGCAAGAACGTCGTGATCTCCGGATCCGGCAATGTCGCCATCTACGCCATCCAGAAGATCCACCAGCTCGGCGGCGTCGCGATCGCCTGCTCGGATTCCTCGGGATACATCGTGGACAAGAAGGGCATCGATCTCGACCTCCTCAAGGAGATCAAGGAAGTTCGCCGCGGCCGCATCAGCGAGTACGCAGACGCAGTTCCGCATGCCGAGTTCATCGCCGACGGTTCCATCTGGGACGTGCCCTGCGACGTCGCACTCCCCTGCGCGACTCAGAACGAACTCGACGAAGATGCCGCAAAGACTTTGATCGCCAACGGCGTTCAGGCCGTTGCCGAAGGCGCGAACATGCCCACCACCCCCGGCGGCATCCAGCTCTTCCGTGACGCGAACGTGGCCTTCGCCCCCGGCAAGGCAGCCAACGCCGGTGGCGTTGCAACCTCTGCTCTCGAAATGCAGCAGAACGCTTCGCGTGATTCCTGGAGCTTCGAGTACACCGACGAGCGCCTCGCCGGAATCATGCGCGGTATCCACAAGCGCACCATCAACACCGCTGCCGAGTACGGCAAGCCGGGCGACTACATTCACGGCGCCAATATCGCAGGCTTCGTGAAGGTCGCCGACGCCATGATTTCGCTGGGCGTCATCTAGAGGTTTTCGCAACACAGACGGCAGCACAGAAAAGGGTGCCTCCACCCTGAACCGGTCCCCGTACGTCGGACTGGTCGAATCAACACCTAGGCCTCGAGGGCCCTGGGTCCCGCGACAGCGTCGGACCCAGGGCCCTCGAGCATGATCTGAGCAAATCGCCCGCGACGCACCCCGTAGGCGACGGCGATGATCCCAGACGGAACTCGTGGTGTCCTCCGAATCCGTTTTCCGCTGTGACGTCGAAAAACACCGTAAGTGGACGATTGTTTAGGTCCGCAGCGCGTGGGGCATATGGACTTATCTTCACATTTGTCCATTTCACAGTTGGACGATCGTTCATGTGGTAGAAATCACAACGCCTGGCGCAATTCGATCCGCAAATTTCAGCGGCGAGTATGCCCCCGAACAAGGCCTCAGCGTGTACCCCGCTTCGTAACGCGCCGAGCCTCCGGGTGCCTGTGCCAGGCGACGCACCTGTCTAGAGGAGGCCACCCATGTCCCCAGCGCTGCTGAACAACCCGGGACCGCTCATGTTGGGAGGCAAGCCCGCCTCCACAGCGGTCAATGACGTCATCCCACTGGCAAGCGATCTCGTAGATCACTTGTCCCGCGCCAACCCGACGCTGGCTTCCCTCCAAACGGAGGCAGTACGTCGGGAGCTGATCGCGGTAATCGTGCAGGGGCTTCAAGTAGGGATCCAGCTATTGGATCACCGCAAACTCCCCACCGACCAAGACCTGGACGGCATTCACACCATGACCGTCCAACAAGCACTGAAAGGCGTGCCACTCAGCGCAATTCTCAGGTTGACGAACGAGGGCATCAGCACTTTCCGCACCCTCATCCTCAGTCGGGCCGACGCCGGGGACTCCGCCAATCTCGGAGATCTCAACGAGTCCTTGTTTGCACTGGCGCAGCGGCTTCACTCGTTCATCTCGATCAGCTATCTCGCGGCTCTTCCAGCCGGTTCCCAGCTCGGCGAATACTCCGCCGGCGCCCTCGTGAAAGCCATGCTGGACGGGGACGACCCCACCCAACTCGCACTACAGATGGGCATCGAGCTCGCACCCCGCTATCTCGTTCTGCGGCTGATGGTTAACCTTCCGCCTGCTCGAACTGGAGCCCGAAACGGCACGCACCAGCGCATACAGGCCTATCGTGATCTCACGGTCGTTCAGGCGAAGATTGCGGCGCACTTCGGCTCGACACTGCTCGAAGCGCCTGCACCGCAGCGCGGTCTGGTCCTGATCGAGGGCACACCCGACTGGAAATCGGTGTGCGAGATCATCCAAAGTGCGCGTGCGACGGTCGGGGTGGAGATCACGGCCATCGGCGAGAGTGCCGCCGTCGGAGACATTGCCGCCGCCCAGGCAACAACACATGAATTGGCGCAACTCGTGCGGCGCCTGAGACTGCCGGCGCGGTCATACCGGATGGAGGACCTCGCGCTCGAGTACCAACTGACGCGGAGCGGCGCAGGCCGCGACAGCTTGATCAACCTACTCAAGCCACTCCACGGCAATCCGGAACTGCTGCAGACGCTGTCCATACATCTCGCGAACGGCCAGCACCGCCAGCGCACCGCGTCGGCACTGGGCCTGCACACGAACACCGTCGACAACCGGATCAAGCGCATCGCCGCCCTGACCGGATTGGATCCAGCCCTACCCTCTGAGCTGCTCAAACTGCGCGCTGCGATGATCTCGCTTTCTTTCGCCAGCACTGATGTGGACAACCGTCCAGCGAAAGTGTGAACACTCACACCCTCACTATTAGCTCTCCACGAATGGTGGCCTCGACCCCACTTTTCCGCACCGAGCCGGGCTATAAAAGTGTGGTGCGAATCACCGCGCAAACCAGTAACAATTAAGGGGAACCACATGATCAACGGCCAGGACAACGCTCTCCTCGGTGCCTTCTTCGACACCATCCTGCAGCTCTTCAACGCGGGCAGCACCGGCACGGGCTCGACGGATGGCGGCGGCGTCTCCTAGGACGAATCGCGGGCCCTGTGCGAGATTCTCTCGCACGGGGCCCGCTCCAAGCCGCCTGACACTGTGAGGGCGGTGACCACGGTGACCACCATGTCGCCACCGCTGAAACCAGGAGCCAGCACATGATCGCCGCACCAACCACAGGCGCTTTGGCCGTTGTCTTGAACACCGTCCTTCAGATGTTCAACGCGGGCAGCAGCTTCCTCTATACCGACAACTCTCCGATCGGCGGCGGCGGCGAAACTCCCACGACGCCTGCTCCCTGATCGACTTACCCGCTCGCACCACAAACGTCGCGGCGCAGACAGGAATCACCGTGATAAACCCGCACACCCAGGGCAGCCTGGTTATCGACTTCGGCTCGCTCTCCAGGGCACTCGGCTTCGGCAACGGCTCGATCGTGTCGCTCGGCAGCACCGGAAGTGCCTGAAACAGCCGTCCTGACTACGTCGACGATCCCGTCGCCGCTCACATTCTCACCACATCTCGAAACAGAAAGCAGGTCTCCCCGTGCCTACAATCCCGCTCACCGGCGACCCCATCGTCATCAACATCATCGTCCAGCTACTGAGCGCGGGCAGCAGCAACGCGCTCGCTTTGGGCGGGGTCGGCAGCAGCGGTCTCGGTAGCACCGGGCTCGGCAGCTTCGACTCGGCGAGTCTCGGGAGCGCTGCTTAGCATCTCCCACTGATGAGTGGCTGATTCACCGCCATTGATCGGTATACAGTCCATGAAACCGACGTTGCCCTCCGCCACAAAGGACGGAGGGCAACGTCGTCGGTCACGCGGAATTGGTTCGGCGCAGTCGGATCAACGCCAGCCTTCAGGCGTATCGGTGTCGTCGTGTTCGATAGTCACAGATTCCGAACGATCGTCCGCCGCAGCTTTTTTCGCCGCTTCACGCATTTCGATACCGTCGGACACCCAGTCACCGATCTCGCGCGTCACGTCTCGAACTGCCCCGGCGATGATCATCGCGATGGAGCCGACGTGGTTGGCTGCACTTTCCGTCAACTCCTGGACGGTGTCCTTGCGGCGTTCGAATTTCCCGACCATCAAAGTGTGCCTCTCAGGCTGCTGTTCGCTGGCGCTCGACGATAACACCGGGAGGGGTCTTCGACTTGACCAAACCGGGCGGCAGAGCGAGCTTGAATATCTTGCCCCACACCGAACCGATCTGCTTGAAGAACCCACCGGTGTTGTACGGCAAACCGTACTTCACACACAATTCTTTCACCTCGGGAGCCAGTTCCGGATAACGATGCGCAGGCAAGTCCGGGAACAGGTGGTGCTCGATCTGGTGCGAGAGGTTGCCGGACATGATGTGGAAGAGCGGGCTTCCCTCGATGTTGGCACTGCCGAGCATCTGCCGCACGTACCACTGACCGCGAGTCTCGTCCGCCGTCTCGTCCTCGGTGAAGCTCTGGACGCCGGTGGGGAAATGGCCACAGAAGATGATCGAGTAGGTCCACACGTTCCGGACCAGATTGGCGGTGACGTTCCCCGCGAGAGTGGTCACGAACAGCGGCCCCGTGAGAACCGGGAAGATGACGTAGTCCTTGAGGACCTGCTTGCCGGCCTTGTTCCACCAACCCTTGAGTAGCGGCTTGACGTCGTGCCACTTGCGTTTACCTTGGATGACGTTCTCGATCTCGAGGTCGTGCATCATCACCCCCCACTCGAACAGCATCATCAGCGCAAAAGCCCAGACCGGATTACCGAGGTAATAGGGGTTCCACTTCTGCGCGTCGTCGATACGCAGGATGCCGTATCCGATGTCGCGGTCTTTGCCGAGAATGTTGGTGTACGTGTGGTGCATGTAGTTGTGCGAGTGGCGCCACTGGTCGGCCGGGCACACCGTATCCCATTCGAAGACTTCAGAATTGAGCCCGGGCTCACGCATCCAGTCGTATTGACCGTGCATGACGTTGTGGCCGATCTCCATGTTGTCGAGGATCTTGGACACGCTCAATGCACCGACCGCCGCGAGCCACACCGGCGGTAGGAAGCCGAGGTACATCAAGCCGCGACCCGCGACCTCGAAACCACGCTGCGCCTTGATGATTTTGTAGATGTACTCCCGATCCTCAGCACCGAGTGAGGCGACGGTGCGATCACGCAGTGCGTCCAACTCGCGGCCGATCTCCTCGACCTGCTCGTACGTCAGGACAACAGGAGCGTCGTTCTTCACATCGGAACCGTTGCCGAGGAAAGGGAGGGTGGGAAGTGAAAGTCCAAACATGTCGGTCTCCAGACAGTCGTGAGGGAAATGGGACTTCAGATGTCGACGGTGACGTCGCCGACGGGAGCACTGACGCACAGTTGGATCTTCTTGTCCGGCTCGTCGTCGGTCTCACCGGTGCGCACGTTGCGGGTACGACCCGCCTTCTTGACGGAGGTGCAGGAGAAGCAGATTCCCATCCGGCATCCGTATTCGGGATTAAGGCCCGCAGCTTCCGCTTGTTCGAGCAGTGTTTCGCCGGAGTTCTCGGCCGCCACTCCACTTTTGGTGAATGACACCTCGCCGCCGGCCTCACCTGGCTCGGCCACCGCGGGTGCGAATTCCTCGGTATTGAGCAAGTGCTCGACGTCGACCTCACGGAAAACCTCGCGCACTCCTCGCATCAGTCCGGGAGGCCCACAGAGATAAGCCTGGGCATCGACCGTTTCCGGATCAGCGATCCACGGGGCCACCGCGTCGAGGTGACCACGGTCGAAGAAACCTTCGAGATCACCTCCACCGCTTTCGGTGTACACGAGTACCAGTTTCACGTTCGAGTTCTGTTCGGCGATGGTTTTCAGGGCGCGCGTGTACGCCACGTCGGCATCGGTGTTCGCGTAGTGCACGAACACGATCTCGCCCGAATGCTCCTCGTCCACGAGCGTCCGCAGCATCGACATCACCGGGGTGATTCCACTGCCACCACTGATCAACAACACTCGACGCGGGCGGTCGACCGGGAGGGAGAACACCCCGTCTGCCTGCGAAAGACTGACTACAAGTCCCGGCACAGCGTTGGCGTACAGATACTGCGACACCAATCCACCCGGATGAGCCTTCACGGTCAGCTCGATCAGCCCGTTTCGCGTAGACGCGCCCCCGGCCGGCGAGTAGCAGCGAGTGTGACGAACACCGTCGATCACCACGCCCAACTGCACGAACTGGCCCGCCTGAAAACCCCGCCACTGGCGAGTCGGACGCAGCGTCAGAGTGACGGAGTCAGCGGTCGGATGGTCGACGGCGACAACCTGCGCGCGGATGTCACGAACGGTCGCCATCGGGTTGACCAACTCGAGGTACCGGTCGATCTGATGTGGAGCAGCCATGGCTTCGATCAGTCCCACCAAGGACAGTCCGCGCCGAGCTGTGGGCTTCGGTGTCGTGTTCTCAGGAGCAGATGCGATTGTCATGACCCTCCTCGTGTTTCGATTGCCGGGTAAATCGTTTGCCGGGCTGGCTTCCCCCGACTGCGTGAATTCAGTGTACAAATGTTCACCGAAGATAGTGTGACAGGTGCACACAAGTACATGTCAACAAGAATGTGACCCGGGTTACATGAGTTGCCGAAAGGAGCCGGGATGCCTGTACCTACACTCGACGTCGTGACGAAGGCCGGACCGGTGAACCCAGAGAACAGGGAACCCGACAACAAGGAACCGGAAAGCCGTGCCGCCAAAAAGGAGCGCACGCGCCAATCCCTCTTGGACACGGCAATGGATCTCTCGGCCGACCGAGGCTTCGCCGGAATCAGCTTGCGAGAGGTCGCCAGGGAAGCCGGAATCGTTCCGACCGCGTTCTATCGCCACTTCGCTTCCCTGGAAGATCTCGGCGTTGTCCTCGTCGAGGAAAGCATGCGCATGTTGCGTCAGATGCTGCGCGACGCCAGGCGCAACCCCAGCACCAAGGACGCCACTACGTCACTGGGCATCCTTGTGCGACAGGTACATACGCACGAACGACAGTTTCGGTTCCTCTGCCGTGAACGCTACAGCGGCGTCAGCGAGGTGCGACGCGCGATAGCCACCGAAATGCGGTTGTTCGTCAGCGAATTGACCCTCGATCTGTCCAGAACTACCGGACTCGAAAGCTGGTCGTCTCACGATCTGGAAATGGCCGCCGATCTGATCGTCTCGACGATGTTCGGTGCCGTCGTCGAACTCTTGGACGCCGGAACTGCCGGACATCGCGATGAAGCCGCCGTCATCACACGAGCAAAGAAGCAGCTGCGAATCATCATGCTCGGAATGGCCAACTGGAATCCACCTCGAAACTGACCTCGGGTTCACCTTTTCGACGTACGGTGAGAGTCATGTCTTCCACGAGTACATTCGAAATCCCCGTTGGCGACCTCACCTTCGACGTACTGATCTCCGGACCGGACGACGGTATTCCACTGGTCGCGCTGCACGGATTCCCGGAGAGCGCCGCATCCTGGGGAAAGGTCACGCCCCTACTGACCGCTGCGGGATACCGCGTGATCGCACCGAATCAGCGCGGATACTCCGCCGGCGCACGCCCGGAAGGTGTGGATGCCTACCGCATTGAGCACCTGGTAGCCGACGTCGTCGGATTGCTCGACGCACTCGGTCTGCCAGACGCACATCTTGTCGGCCACGACTGGGGTTCGGCGGTCGCCTGGCAGGTCGCCGGCCGCCATCCGAACCGGATCCGCAGCCTGACCGCGATCTCGGTCCCCCACCCCACAGCTTTCGGCTGGGCACTACGCGAGGACGAGGACCAGAAGCAACGCTCGTCGTACATCGGCCTTCTCCGACAGGAGGGAAAGGCCGAGGAAGTGTTGTCGGAGGACAACTTCCGCCGGCTGCGCGCCATGTTCGACGGCCAGATCGATCCTGAATTCGCCGACGAGCACATTCGTGTCCTGAGCGGCGAGGGCGCACTGACCGGCGCCTTGAACTGGTACCGCGCGATGACGCGCGATTTCGGCGACATCGATCGCACCACGGTGCCGACCACGTACGTCTGGAGCACCGGCGATTCGGCGCTCGGCCGGGCAGGCGCAGAGCGCTGCGGTGAATTCGTGGACGCGCCCTACGAGTTCGTCGTGCTCGAAGGCGGAAGCCACTGGGTCCCGGAAGAGCGCGCCGAAGAGTTGGCCGAGGCCATCCTCGCACGTGCGGGATCCTGACCGTCGCGAAGAATTCGGCTCTATGTATGTTGTCATACATAGAGCCGAATTGATTCCACCACCAGGAGTTCTGCGATGACCGAGACCGTTGCACCACCCCATCCTTTTGACGCTGCTGTCGGCTTGGCGTCGCTCACCGCCGGTTTGTCGACCGGCGAAACCAATGCGGCGTACAACAACATGGTCGGGCCGTTCGGCGGCGTCACCGCTGCCACGTTGCTCGAATCCGTACTGAAGCACCCCGAACGCCTCGGCGATCCGCTGTCGTTGACCGTCAACTTTGCCGGTCCGATCGCCGAGGGTGCGTTCGAGATCTCCGCCCGCCCGGTGCGCACCAACCGCTCGACGCAGCACTGGTCGATCGAACTGTCGCAGGACGGAACCGTCGCCACCACCGCGACGGCAGTGTTCGGCACCAGGCGTGAAACCTGGTCGTCGACCGAGATCACGATGCCGGAGGTTCCGTCGGCCGAAGACGTTGCGTTACTGCCGTTTCCCGAGTTCATCGCCTGGGCACAGAACTACGAGATGCGGTTTGTCGAAGGTGCGATCCCCGACCTGGAGTCGGGCGAGCACCCCGACTCGACTACGACGCTCTGGGTGCGAGATCAGCCGGCTCGCGCTCTCGACTTCACGTCGCTGACCGCACTGTGCGATGTCTTCTTCCCGCGAGTTTTCTTGCGCCGAGGCAAGATGGCACCGGCCGGAACGGTCTCGATGACCATCTACTTCCACGCCGACGCTCAGACGCTGACCGAACAGGCAGACAATTCCGTCCTGGGAACCGCGCGGACTCAGCGGTTCGGCAACGGGTACTTCGATCAGTCGGCCGAAATTTGGGGCAGTGACGGCGCATTGCTTGCTACGACACACCAGTTGGTCTACTTCAAGGATTGACGGGCAGCGCACTGTCCCCTTCCGGCGCCTTCACCATCGACAATGCGGCAAGGCCGACGCCGAGAACCACCAGCAGTCCGATGATACCGGCGCGGTCGGCGCCGAAGATCCATGCGAACAGGCCGAACAGTGTCGGCGCCAAGAACGACACTGCTCGGCCTGTGGTCGCATACAGGCCGAACATCTGACCTTCACGCCCCGGCGGGGTGATGCGCGCCAAGAACGTTCGTGCCGAAGACTGAGCGGGCCCGACGAACAGGCAGAGCGCGAGACCGAAGATCCAGAACATCACCGGCCCTGACACCACGATTAGTATCGAGCCGACCACGATCATCGACGCCAGCGAGACAGTGATGACCTGTTTGGGTCCGATCCGATCGTCGAAGCGTCCGGCCACCAAGGCGCCGATTGCGGAAATCACGTTGGCGGCAACACCGAACAGCAGGACGTCGGCAGCACTGATTCCGTAGACGTTGACAGCCAGCACGGCTCCGAAGGTGAACACGCCCGCCAGACCGTCACGAAAGAGTGCGCTCGCGATCAGGTACCAGATCGTGCGCCTGTCGACGGTCCAGAGTTCGCGCAGATCGCGCCACAACACCCGATAGGAGTCGAGGAACCCGGCCTTCGACGCTCCCGGATCGACCGCGGGACTGGGCAACTCGGGAACCTTGAAGAACACCGGGATCGCAAAAACCGCGAACCATACTGCGGCCAACAGTGCCACCATCCGGATGTTCATGCCGCCATCGGTGGTCAATCCCAGGAATCCCCGAGTGTCGCCGTCGCCGACGATGAACCCGAAGTAACACAGCAACAGCAGCACGATCCCGCCGAAATATCCCATGGCCCAGCCGAAGCCGGAAACTCTACCCAGATTCTCCGGTGTCGACACCTGCCGCATCATGGCGTTGTACGGAACGCCGGCAAGCTCGAAGATCACCGAACCGATTGCGAGCAGAACCAACCCGAGCCACAGGTAGCGGTAGTTGTCTTCGACTAAGTAGAGGCCCGCCATCGAGAGCACGGTGATGCCGGTAAGTATCGCGAGCGAGAGTTTGCGTTTACCCGACGCATCGAAGCGCTGTCCGGTGATCGGGGCGAGTACCGCGATGAAGAAGCCGGCAATTCCGAGAGCCCAACTGAGCCACGTAGTTGCCGAAATCGTGCCGGGCAGGTCGTCGCCGACCGCGTCGGTGAGATAGACCGAGAAGACGAACGTGAGGATCACGGCGTTGAATGCGGCCGATCCCCAATCCCACAGCCCCCACGCGAACACTTGACTCTTCGTGGCCGCACCACCGATGCCTGCGGGTGGCTCGGCCTGGGTACTCGTGGACTCGGCGCTCATACGGCGAAGCCTAACTGTGCGCAGGCGACTCGGCGCCTCTCTCCGAGGTCGACATACAGGACGTTCTATGCACCCGAGTTAGTAAGCACTTAGTTGCATACGCACCTGAGTGCATAGATACTTTTAACATGGCACTAGAACATGCGTTGCTCGTCTCCCTTTCCGAACAGGATGCGTCGGGATACGACCTCACACGCCGGTTCGACAAGTCGATCGGCTTCTTCCACAGCGCGACGCACCAGCAGATCTACCGAGTCCTCAAGCGAATGGACGAGGACGGCTGGGTCGAGGTGGAGGCAATTGCGCAGGACGGCCGACCGGACAAGAAGATGTACCGCGTCAGCGACGCCGGCCGCGCCGAACTGACCCGATGGATCGCCGAGCCGTCCGAACCGAACCACCTGCGCAACGAGTTGGCCATCAAGATCAGGGCCGCAGCGCACGCCGATCTTCCCGCTCTACGACGCGAAGTCGCTCGCCACCGCGACGGCCACGCCGCCCGCCTCGACGTCTACCGACTCATCGAGAAGCGTGACTTCCCCAATCCAGCAGCACTTTCCGGCTCTTCGCTGCACCAGTACCTCGTACTTCGCGGCGGCATCCGCGTCGAAGAAGGCTTCACCGACTGGTGCCAAGAAGTTCTGGACGCATTGCCCACTGGCGAGCCCGCCACCGAAGCCACTGGCGAGTACGCCACCGAAGCCACTGGCGAGTACGCCACCGAAGCCACTGGCGAGTACGCCACGGAAGGACATCCCCAGTCATGACGGATACACAGTTCCCCCGCCTGCTCGAGCCGCTCGACCTCGGATTCACGACGCTGAAGAACCGCGTCGTCATGGGGTCGATCCACACCGGCCTCGAGGATCGCGCGAAGGACACCGATCGCTTGGCCGAGTACTTCGCCGAACGAGCACGTGGCGGTGTCGGCTTGATCATCACCGGCGGCTACGCGCCGAACCGCACCGGTTGGCTCTTGCCCTTCGGTGCCAAGCTGACCAATCGCGTCGAAGCACGCCGTCACCGCCGGATCACCAAGGCGGTTCACGACGCGGGTGGAAAGATCGCCATGCAGATCCTGCACGCGGGTCGCTACAGTTATCAGCCGTTCAGTGTGTCCGCGTCGTCGATCAAGGCGCCCATCAACCCGTTCCGTCCGCGCAAGCTGACCGGCCGCGGCGTGCGTTGGCAGATCCGCAACTACGTTCGCTGCGCGCGTCTGGCCAAGTCCGCCGGTTACGACGGCGTCGAAATCATGGGCGGTGAGGGCTACTTCATCAACCAGTTCCTCTGCGAGCGCACGAACAAGCGCACCGACCAGTGGGGAGGTAGTTCCGAGAACCGTCGACGCCTTGCTGTCGAAATCGTGCGACGCACACGCAAGGCCGTCGGCCCGAACTTCATCATCGTGTTCCGGTTGTCCATGGCAGACCTGGTCGAGGGTGGTCAGACCTGGGATGAAATCGTCTCGTTGGCAAAGGAAGTCGAAGCTGCCGGCGCCACGATCATCAACACCGACATCGGGTGGCACGAGTCACGGGTGCCCACCATAGTCACCTCGGTTCCCCGAGCAGCGTTCGTGGACATCACCGGCAAGCTCGAGAAGCACGTCGACATTCCGGTAGCGGCCTCGAACCGGATCAACATGCCTGAGACCGCCGAAGAAATCCTCAACCGCGGTGATGCGCAGTTGATTTCGATGGCCAGGCCGATGCTCGCCGATCCCGACTGGGTGAACAAGGCAGAACGCGGAGCGTCCGACGAGATCAACACGTGCATCGCCTGCAACCAGGCCTGCCTCGACCACGCATTTGTGCACAAGCAGGTCTCCTGCCTGCTCAACCCACGCGCGGGCCGCGAGACCACACTGATCCTTTCCCCCACTCAGCGGACCAAGAACCTCGCAGTCGTCGGTGCCGGGCCCGCCGGACTTTCCGCAGCACTCAATCTTGCTCAGCGTGGTCATTCGGTCACGTTGTTCGAGGCTTCGGACAAGATCGGCGGACAGTTCGGGATCGCACAGCTCATTCCCGGTAAAGAAGAATTCGCCGAAACCATTCGCTACTACACACGCATGCTGGACGTGGCCGGAGTGACGGTCAAGCTCGAAACCCGCGTTGCACCAGCAGATCTCATCGGCTCCTTCGACGAAGTGGTGGTTGCCACCGGAGTGACACCGCGCGTTCCCAAGATCCCCGGCATCGAGAACCCGAAGGTGCTGACTTACGCCGAGGTCGTCCGAGAGGGCAAGCCGGTCGGTAAGTCCGTCGCCGTCATCGGTGCCGGCGGCATCGGCGTCGACGTCAGTGAATTCCTTACCCACCCGACCTCACCCACCCTTCATCTGAAGGAATGGAAGCAGGAATGGGGCGTCACCGAACCCGAAATGGCACCGGGCGCGCTCACCACCCCGGTACCGGAGCTCTCCGAACGTGAGGTCTACCTGCTCCAACGCAAGCCCGGACGCATCGGTGCCGGACTCGCGAAGACCACCGGCTGGGTCCACCGGGCAGCCCTCAAGAACAAGGGCGTGCACGAACTCTCGGGCGTCAACTACGAGCGCATCGACGACGCCGGTCTGCATATCACGTTCGGTGAGAAGCACGAGAAGCCCCGGCTCCTCGAGGTCGACACCATCGTCATCTGCGCCGGGCAGGAATCGGTTCGCGACCTCGTGGACGAACTGACCGTCGCGGGTGTGGTGACCCACATCATCGGCGGCGCCGACGTGGCGGGAGAACTCGACGCCAAGCGTGCCATTGAACAGGGCACACGACTGGCCGCGAAGATCTGACCGGCTACGCTGACTGATCGTGAGCCTGCCGACACCCACAACCACAGCCCGCGCCGTCGTGACCGGCGCCTCCTCCGGCATCGGAGAGGCACTGGCCGCTGATCTGGCATCACGCGGACACTCCCTGATCCTCGTTGCCCGTCGCGGCGAGGTCATGGAGGTCCTCGCCGAGAAGCTTCGCGCCGCACACGGCGTCGAGGTGGAAATCCGTGCATCGGACCTCTCCGACAGCGCGGCGCGTGCCGTTCTCGTCGAGGAGCTCGGTGGGCGCGACATCAGCATCCTGTGCAACAACGCCGGCATCGCCACCTTCGGCCCGATCGCCGAGCTGGACCCGGCATACGAGCGCGACCAGGTCGAGCTCAACGCCGTCGCGGTGCACGACCTCACCCTGGCCGTGCTGCCCGGCATGCTCGCCCGCAAGTCCGGAGCGATTCTGATGGTCGGTTCCGCGGCGGGCAACATGCCAATCCCCAACAACGCGACGTACGCCGCCACGAAGGCGTTCGTGAACACCTTCGCGGAATCGTTGCGAGGTGAACTCAAGGGCACCGGAGTGAACGTCACCCTCCTCGCTCCGGGCCCCGTACGCACCGAAACTCCGGACCCGGCCGAAGCGTCGATCGTCGACAAGCTCGTTCCGGACTTCTTCTGGATCTCGAGCGAGTACACCGCCAAGGTCTCGCTCGACGGCCTGGCCGAGAACAAGATGCGCGTCGTACCAGGCATCTTGAGCAAGGCGATGTCAGTCGCCGGCGGCTACAGCCCCCGCGCCGTCGTGGCGCCCATCGTGGGCACGTTCTACAAGAAGCTCGGCGGCTGATTCACGGAAACTTCTCAGAGCACGCCATAGCAGACCGTAGAGTCGGTTAATGATGATGCGAAGAACACTGGCGGTAGGGGCAATCCTTCTCTTGACCGGAGGGTTGCCCTTACTGCTGCCCACGACGGCGAACGCGTGCTCGTGCGCGTCATCGGCCTCACCGGAAGAAGCAGTGAGCGTCGCCAGCACTGTCTTCCTGGGGACTCCGACAGAGAAAACCTCGGACGGGTTCGAGGACACCTATCTGTTCGACGTCAGCCGCGTCTACAAAGGCGATCCGGCGTCGGTGACGTCGGTCGGGACACTCGCGAACGGGAACGGTTGCGGCACAAGCTACGTACTCGGAACCGAGCAGCTGATGTTCGTTTCTGCGCCGTACGACGTCGACGCCGAATACGAGGCGTACAGCTGCGGACCGGCTACCGAAACCGGGTTCGACATCCAAGCGGCGGTCGAGTCCGTGTACGGCGCCGGATACGTCCCGAGTGCCGGTGGAACTCCGTCCGTTGGTGTGTCCGTCGACAGATCGACGGTCCTCGGCGGAACCGTGGCGGTGGTATTACTAGCGGCGCTCGGTTGGTTCAGATGGAAGCGGCGGCGAGCACAGTGAGTCGAGCCCGTCAGGGCCGCGTCAACCTCGTTCGGCGGCGCGTCAAGTAAGCGTCAAGACCCGCCCCACCGGTGGTCTTCGGGAGTAGATCTGAAAGTAGCCCGCAACACGGCGGGTCACCTTCAGGAGATCGACGTGACGCTACTCGAAATCTTCCCCTCCCTACGCGGCGCAATGACACCTCGTATGGATCCTGCGTTGTGGCCCATCAGTACTCGCCACGACCACAGCGGGCGTGTCTGCATCGGTGACGTCTCGCTCGAAGAGATCGCGGACCAGTACGGCACACCGACGTATGTCGTCGACGAGGCTGACGTGCGCCACCGTTGCCGCACGTATCGAGAGATTTTCCCCGATTCGGAGATCGTGTACGCCGGCAAGGCACTGATGATCCGTGCGATGGCCACCTGGGTCTCCGACGAAGGCCTCGGGATCGACGTCTGTTCCGCCGGAGAGCTCTCCATCGCGCTTGCCGCAGGTGTGGATCCGAAACGAATCATCCTGCACGGAAATGCCAAATCGGTTGCCGAACTGAGAACCGCAGTCAACGCGGGTGTCGGCCGGATCGTCCTCGACTCCCCCAGCGAAGCGGTACGTCTTGCGTCGGTGTGCACCCACCCGCAGAAGGTGTTGATCAGAGTCACACCCGGCATCGACATACACGGACACAAGGCAGTGTCCACGGGCATTTTGGATCAAAAGTTCGGCTTACCAGCGTTTTCCGAAGAACTGGAACACACGGTATCCGTCGTCGCCAACGCGACGCACCTGCAACTCATCGGCCTGCATTGCCATCTCGGCTCCCAGATCACCGATCCCGAACTCTTCCGCCCCGCGATCGAGACGATGATCGCGCAGATGGACGACATTCGACGCACACACGGAATCATCCTCACCGAACTCGATCTCGGCGGTGGCCATGGGATCGCGTACGTGCCGGGAGATGCACAATTGGATCTGACCCGCCTCGCTCATGTCATCGACGAAACTCTCGACGACGCGTGCACCCGAAACCGCTTCCCTCGCCCCGAAATCGTGCTCGAGCCTGGCCGAGCGATCGCCGCGCGCGCCGGAGTCACGCTCTATCGCGTACAGAACATCAAGTCGATCAGCGGGGGACGAACCTTCGTTTCCGTCGACGGTGGGATGAGCGATAACCCCCGGGTGTCGTTGTACGACAGCCACTACGACGTCGAACTGGTGAACCGACATTCGAGCGCACCGCTCCAGGAAGTCACCGTCGCCGGGCGGCACTGCGAATCGGGCGACGAAATCGCCGTCGGAGCAAGGCTTCCCGCCGACCTACATGAAGGTGACCTGTTGGCGGTGCCGTGTACGGGCGCATACCACCACAGCATGGCCTCCACTTACAACAGCGTCGGCCGGCCACCGGTCGTCGCTGTGCTCGGCGGCATTGCACGGCCGTTGATCAGGCGCGAATCGATCAACGACCTGCTGGCCCGCGAGGTCGGCATCTGACCTCGCGGGCGCCCAAGCCTCAGCGCTTGCGGCGACTACCGGTGCCGAAGATGTTTCGCGAAATCTCCCGTCCCGCAGCCGAAGCTGCGGACCGCAGGAAACTCTTGACAGCCGAGTTACCCAAGATCTGCTCGGCGATGTTGGGGCCCTCAGATTCGGCCGGCGGCGGTGGCGGCAGGTCGGGCAGCGACGGAAGATCCAGAGACTGATCCGCCGTCGGCGCACCGGCAACCTTCGCCGCCAACTTCTCGTACGCCGACTCGCGGTCGATGGTCTGGCCGTACTTCTGATTCAGCGGACTCGACGACGCGGCCGACTTGATCGCGTCGTTGCCGATGGTGTCCATCAGCGACCTCGGAGGACGAATCTTGGTCCAGGCCACCGGCGTCGGTGCACCCTTTTCCGAGAGCACGGTCACGATTGCTTCACCGATGCCGAGTGAAGTCAGCGCCTTTTCCAGGTCGTAGTGCTCGGTCTTCGGGTAGGTGCGGACAGTCTTGTTGAGTGCCTTCTGGTCGTCGGGCGTGAACGCACGCAGAGCGTGCTGGACGCGCGCACCCAACTGCGACAGAACCGAATTGGGAATATCGGTCGGAAGCTGCGTGCAGAAGAACACGCCGACGCCCTTCGAACGAATCAGCTTGACAGTCTGTTCGACCTGCTGCAGGAATGCCTTCGACGCGTCCGCGAACAGAAGGTGCGCCTCGTCGAAGATGAACACCAACTTCGGCTTGTCCAGATCTCCCTCTTCGGGCAGCGTCTGGAACAGATCCGCGAGCACCCACATCAGGAAGGTGGAGAACATCGCCGGACGCGCCGCCTGGGCACCGAGTTCGAACAGCGTGATCACACCGGCACCGCCGACGACCCGCAGCAGATCCTCGGTTTCGAGTTCCGGTTCGCCGAAGAAGGTGTCACCGCCGTCGGCTTCGAGGTTGACCAACGCACGCAGAATCACTCCCGCCGTCGCCGAGGAAACTCCGCCGATACCCTTCAGATCCGCCTTGCCCTCAGCGCTCGTCAGGTGGGCGATGACCGAACGCAGATCCTTGAGGTCCAGCAGGGCCAGGCCCTGAGTGTCGGCCCAGTGGAAGATCAGTCCGAGAGTCGACTCCTGGGTCTCGTTGAGGCCCAACACTTTACTGAGCAGAATCGGCCCGAAACTGGTGATGGTCGCGCGCACCGGGATACCGATTCCGTCGGTACCCAACGACAAGAACTCGACCGGCATCCCCGCAGGAGTCCACGAATCGTCTCCCGTCTCGACTGCGCGAGACTTCATCTTCTCGCTCGGATCCCCCGCCTTCGACAGACCCGAGAGATCGCCCTTGACGTCGGCCATCACCACTGGCACACCCGCGGCGGACAGCTGCTCGGCGATGCCCTGCAACGTCTTGGTCTTGCCGGTACCCGTCGCACCGGCGATCAGACCGTGACGGTTGATCGTCGCCAACGGAATCCGCACCCGCGCGGTGGGATCTGCCACTCCGTCGATCACCACCGAGCCGAGCTCGAGTGCCCGCCCCTCGGATGAGTAGCCCGCCGCGATTTCAGCTGCAGCACCCGAGGGCGTCGCGGCGACGGGGGTGGCTCCTGCGGATGCTTCGGCCTCAGCGACAGCGGCTTCCTTCTCTGCTTCCTCAGCTGCTGCAGCAGCTTCAGCGGCAATCCGAGCGGCTTCGGCAGCGGCGGCCTTTGCAGCTTTCGCCTTCTCCGCCGGCGTCAGCGGCGCAGCTCCGTCCTTCGGATCCACGGTCATCGAAAAGCCCTCCTCGTTGCAATGCGGCGAAGTTCTTGTCATCACCCGAGCGCCGTCCTGCACACACCCGAGTTTCCACCGCAGACCTTATCCCGCGCCCGCGCGCACTACTGTGTTCCTGGTGCAGGACAAATTGGTATGGATCGATTGTGAAATGACCGGGCTGCGACTCGAGTCGGACAAACTCATCGAGATCGCGGCTCTGGTGACCGACAGCGACTTGAACATCTTGGGCGAAGGTGTGGACATCGTCATCCACGCCGACGACGACGCGTTGGCTGCCATGCCCGACGTCGTGAAGAAGATGCATGCAAAGTCGGGACTGACCGAAGAGGTCCGAAAGTCGACGGTCACCCTCGCCGAGGCGGAGAAAGAAGTGCTCGCGTACATCCGCAAGCACGTTCCCGTCGCCGGTACGGCGCCCTTGGCAGGTAATTCCATCGCCACCGACCGCGGGTTCATCTCACGCGACATGACGGCGCTGGACACCTACCTGCACTACCGGATGATCGATGTCAGCTCCATCAAGGAACTTTCCCGTCGCTGGTACCCGCGAATATACTTCGGCCAGCCCGAAAAAGGTCTCGCCCACCGAGCGCTCGCCGACATCAAGGAATCCATCCGCGAACTCAAGTACTACCGCGGCACTGCATTTGTCGCGGCGCCCGGACCGTCGAGCGCGGAGATCGCAGCCGTCGTAGAGGGCTTGGGTCCCGCCTGACCTGCCGATTGGCATACTGACCGACTTTCGCGCTAGTATCTCTTTCGTCAAAGCAGCCGGGTCAAACCGGTGGCCGAGGCAATGGTGGGCGTAGTTCAGTTGGTAGAGCACCAGGTTGTGATCCTGGCTGTCGCGGGTTCGAGTCCCGTCGCTCACCCAAGCGGAACCCCCGAGAATGTCGGAAGACATTTTCGGGGGTTCTTTTGGTTTGTGTCCCACCCCCAATCTCCCCTTCCCCAGCCGAGTGCCCGGGCCCGTCCCCGGGCCGAGCGAACGTACCTCTCATCGCCTCAGATAGACCGAGAGGCACTTTCGCTCGCATCGAGGTAGCCGGAAATCATCGCAAATCACCCACCCGACGATCACTCGGCTCGCGGATGCGGCTCCCAGACACCTGCGACGGTCCCCTCGCGAACGTGTCGCTCATATACCGAAACCTTGTCGTGAATGACGTTCAGGTTGTCCTGCATCGCAGCGATCCTGGATCGAATCAACTCCTCATGCGACTGCAAAAGCGAAAGCCGCTCCTTCTCGTTTCCTGGCCCGGACCTGACGAGTGCGGCGAATTCGCGGATAGTGGCGATCGGCATACCCGAGTCTCGGAAGCGATTGCACAGCTTCAACCAAGAGACATCGCTTTCGGAGTACACCCGACGCCCACCAGCCGAGCGCGCAACCTCGTGAACGAGCAACTCTTCACGCTCGAAGTAGCGGAGAGAATCGATGCTGATACCGGTCTCGACGGCTACATCACCGATCAAAAGTTCGCGCATTGCCCGGCTACCTTTCCTTGACCTGGAGTGCCCTCCAGATTTTACGTTCGCGGTCATGAATTCCATCCAGCGCAAAATCAACACCGGATTTGCCCGAACCTCCACCGCCGACGACGCACTTTCCGGATTAGATCTGACCGGCACCACCGCATTGGTCACTGGCGGGTACTCCGGGCTCGGATTCGAGATTTCGCGGTCACTTGCTTCGGTCGGCGCGCGAGTTGTAGTTCTTGCCCGCCGACCAGAACAGGCACGGGGTGCCGTGGCCGACTTTCCAGGCATCGAAGTACGAGCGTGCGACCTGTCGGACCCGAGCAGTGTCAGATCGTGTGCGCGAGAAATGCTCGAATCCCGGATCAGTCCGGACATCGTCATCTGCAATGCGGGAATCATGGCCTGCCCGGAGGTCCGAGTCGGGTCCGACTGGGAATCACAGTTCGCGATCAATCACCTCGGGCACTTTGTACTGGTGAACCTGCTTGCACCTGGCTTGCCTACAAACGGCTCTCGCGTGGTCTCGGTCTCGTCGGCGGGACACTTTCTGTCGGGAGTGCGTTGGGATGACATACATTTCCGCAAGGGTTACGACCGCTGGCTTGCGTATGGTCAGGCCAAGACTGCAAATGCTCTCTTCGCTGTACAGCTCGCGAGCGCCGGTGCTTCACGCGGAATTACTGCGTTCTCCGTCCATCCCGGGAGCATCCTCACTCCCCTTCAACGTCACTTCTCCGCATCGGAGAAACACGATCTCGGATGGACGACGCCGAATGGCGACGCCGTGCCGGGATTCAAGACTCCCGCCCAGGGCGCCGCTACAACGGTGTGGGCGGCGACGGCACCGATACTCGTCGATCACGCCGGCGCGTACCTCCAGGACTGCAACATCGCGGACGTCGCGCAGACCGATGACATGAGCGTCGGCGGCGTGAAGCCTTGGGCCACCGATCCCGACGACGCACTCAGATTGTGGGCGCTGTCCGTTGAGATGACCGGAGTGGACGCCTTCGATCGACGCTGACACCGAGCGAACGTACCTCTCGTCGCCTCAGATAGACCGAGAGGCACTTTCGCTCGCAAAAGGAGTGCAGATGCAGAATGCCCCCAACCGGACGGTCGGGGGCATTCTGACGTTCAGTGCTTCAGGGACGCGCTCAGACGTCCGCGTTGCCGGTCTTCCAGACACTCCACGGGATGTTCCAGTCACCGAGGCCGTCGGTGCCGGAGAGTGTGCCGCCGACGGTGTTCTTGACCACGACGATGTCCCCGCGCTTGGTGTTGTCGTAGACCCACTTGGCGTTGGACGGGCTCAGGTTGAGGCAGCCATGGCTGGTGTTGGAGTAGCCCTGCTGCCCGACCGACCACGGTGCCGAGTGGAAGAAGATGCCGCTGTAGGACATTCGGGTCGCCCAGTCGACGGGGGTCTTGTAACCCTGAGCGGAGGTGACCGGGACGCCGTACGTGGACGAGTCCATGATCATGTTTGCGAAGCGGTCGCCGATGATGTAGACGCCGTTGTCGGTGGGAGTGCTGTCCTTGCCCATGGAGGTGGGCATGGTCATGACGGTTTCGCCATTTACCTGGAACGTGACCTGCTTGGTGTTGTCGTCCGCCGTGGCGATGACGGCGTCACCGATGGTGAAGGAACTCTTCGCGTCTTCCTGCCCGAAGACTCCCTTTCCCAGATTGCGCCCGTACACGTTGACGTTCACGTCGACCTTGGTGCCCGGTGCCCAGTAGTTCTCCGGACGCCAACGGACCTCACGATTGTTGACCCAGTAGAACGCACCTTCGACGGCGGGAGTCGTGGTGACGGTGATCGCGGCTTCGGCAGCCTTGCGATCCGGGATGTTCTCGTCGAACTGCACGGCGATGGGCTGACCGATGCCGACCACGTCGCCCTCGTTCGGCAAGACGTACGGCTTGGTGACGTTGCCGGGCGCGCTGGTGGTGAAGGACGTGACCGTCGTACTGGCGCCACCCAATCCGTACGCGCGGGCCTCGATCTTGTACTTGCGGTTGTATCCGAGCGGCTCGGTGGTCGTCCACGACGCACCGTCGGCGTTGATAGCGCCGGCAACTGCCTTGCCGTCCTGATTGACCATCGTCACGTCGGACAGGGCACCGTCGGCGACGTTGATCTTGACCGGGTCACCCGGTGAGAAGCCGACAGCCCCGTCTGCGGCGGTCGAGGTGAGCTTCGGCTTGATGAGTTCGGTGAGCGGATTGGAATCGATCGGCGCCGATCCCTCTGTGCTGACGTCCTTGCCACCCGACGTGCACGCGGTCATCAGAACGAGCGCACCGAGTGACACCGCGATCATCGCCGCGCCCTTCGACGCTCGACCGTTCCCCCCGCGCACGGACAGACCCCACCTTTGACGACTCATCGTTCGACTCCGCTTCACAATTTCTCCGACTAACTTCCGCGTCACATGCGAATCCCACTTACCGGAAGGCAAGTGGGACTTGCGGTATGACTGCGCTACATCAATGATGCCAGGCGCGCTCGTTACCAACGGTCATGAAGGGCCACGCCGTCAGTAACGTTCAAGTATCAATCGCTCCGAACCGTCCGTTTTGTTACTGCTTGTGGCGGATTTCCTCCGATCGGACTACGGCAGTGAAGCCTCCACCTGGCGATTTGCTCCCGAACCGGCGATTCGGCTAATGTTCTGTCTCGCAAGAGCGAGCGCCTATAGCTCAGTTGGTAGAGCAAGTGACTCTTAATCACTGGGTCCGGGGTTCGAGTCCCTGTGGGCGCACTTGCAAAAGTCCCCACCTTCTTCGGAAGGTGGGGATTTTTCTTTGTGTCGTGGCGAACAGGTTGTGGTGAATAGACTTCACAGTTATCGGAACCACGGCCTGGAGGACTGATGACCGAGCGCGAAACCACATCTGGCAGCGAGCTGGCATTTGCCGGGGTGGCGGGTCAGGCCGCTCTGATCCGGTCCGGAGACTTGTCGGCCCGCGAGCTCACCGAGAACACGCTTCGTCGGATCGAACGCCTCGATACGACGCTCAATGCTTTTGTGCGAGTTCTCGCAGACGAAGCGCTCGACGAGGCGACACGGCTCGATCAGCGCCAGGCCGACGGCCACAGCCTGGGCCCACTGCACGGAGTACCGATCGCGATCAAAGACGAGAACGACGTCGCCGGAACGCCGACGACGTACGGCGGTGCGGCAGCAACTCGCATCGCCTCCACTGACTCGGAGGTCGTTCGCCGTTTGCGCGAGGCCGGCGCGGTGATCGTCGGCAAGACGACGATGCCCGAGTTCGGCATCTGGCCCTTCACCGAGACCGCCGCAAACGGCTACACCAGAAACCCTTGGGACACTGGCGTATCAACCGGCGGATCGAGCGGAGGATCTGCGTCGGCCGTCGCCTCGGGAATGGTCGCGGCGGCGATAGGCGGCGACGGCGGCGGTTCCATTCGATTGCCTTCGGCTTTCTGCGGCCTGTTCGGACTGAAACCGCAGCGTGGCCGGGTGAGCACCGCTCCGAACCGAAACCTCTGGCGCGGACTCGGCACGCTCGGCCCTCTCACTCGTTCCGTGGAGGACAGCGCACTCGTGTACGACGCGATCACCGGCACCACCGGGACCGACGACTACACAGCCGAACCGCTCCGAACCGCTCCGAACCGGCTTTACCGCCTCGGCCGCGACGGCTCCCGGGCCGCTTCGCATCGCGGTGTCCACCCGGAGTCCGGTCCGGGGAGTACGCCCGTCCGCGGAGGTCGTTGCCGCGGTGCACTCAGCCGCAGAGATGTTGAGCGCGTTGGGACATCACGTCGAAGAACACGACCCCGAGTACCCGGATGCAACTGCGGCATTTCTCCCCCAGGTACTCGGCGGCGTCCGCGACGAGGCACTGCGCGTCGATCATCCGGCGCTCCTCGAGAAGCGCACGCGCGCACTCGCGTCCATCGGTCGGATAGCCGCCCCTGCGCGCGTCGGAAAATTCGCATACCGCAAAGGTGAGCGAATTGCAGCGACGGTCAACCAGGTCTTCGACACCTTCGACCTGGTCCTGATGCCGACGACGCCCGCCTTGCCGCGCCCGATCGGACAGTTAGAAGGAACCGGCCTTCTGTCCGCAGTCCGTAAGGCGTTGCCGATCGCCGCCTATTGTTCGATCTGGAATGTCTGCGGCAATCCGGCGGCCGCCGTGCCCGCCGGATTCTCCGAACGCGGACTCCCCCTGAGCGTCCAACTGGTTGCGCGCAGCGGTGGCGAATCGACGATTCTCGCCGTCGCACAGCAGTTGGAACGCACCGTCCGCTGGCCGGATTCGCGCCCGCCATACTCGTGAATTGCAGAAGCGATGTAACCATCGTCACCACGATGAACACGCGTTTTGCAAACTCCTGAGCCTGTCGGCTAATGTTCTGTCTCGCAAGAGCGAGCGCCTATAGCTCAGTTGGTAGAGCAAGTGACTCTTAATCACTGGGTCCGGGGTTCGAGTCCCTGTGGGCGCACTTGCAAGAAGGCCCCCACCTCACGAGGTGGGGGCCTTCTTCATGTTCTGTCTTCGAAAACTCGGGTCAGCGAATGATCTTCCGAACCACGAGTAGCCCCACCACCGAACCGACTGCGATCAGCGCGTACTTCACTGCCGGCTCGTTGAGCTTGGCGAGCACCGTCTTCTTGGTGTTCTCGACCAGCCGTTTCGGGTTGGTGCGGACCGTCAGTTCGTCGAGTGTGCTCGCGAGCTGGTTACGCGCCTTCTCGATCTCGCGCTCGATGCTCTCGGTGTCCCTGGGCACGTGTCCTCCAACTTGTCTGTGTTCTGCTGCTCTGTGTGCGGTCTGCTGTGTGGACGCAGCGCGCCGACACTTCGCTCTACCGTAGAGGAGCAGAATGCCCTCGCGCCCACCTGCCGCGCAATTTGTCGACTAACCTCGATTCCCGTGACCGAGAACAGTAGATTGTCCGCCGGCGACGTCGCGCCGGATTTCACGCTCCCCGACGCCGACGGCAACGAGGTTTCGCTCCACGATTACCGCGGCCGCAAGGTCATCGTGTACTTCTACCCCGCGGCCAGCACCCCGGGATGCACCAAGCAGGCTTGCGACTTCCGCGACAGCCTCGCCGAACTGAACGGCGCCGGCCTCGAGGTCATCGGAATCTCACCGGACAAGCCCGCCAAACTCGCGAAGTTCCGCGATACCGAAGAGCTGACCTTCCCGCTTCTCTCCGATCCCGAGAAGGCGACGCTCGAAGCCTGGGGCGCGTTCGGTGAGAAGAAGATGTACGGCAAGACGGTCCAGGGCGTCATCCGCTCGACGTTCCTCGTCGACGAGGAAGGCAAGATCGAGGTGGCCCAGTACAACGTCCGGGCCACCGGCCACGTCGCCAAGCTACGACGCGATCTGTCGGTCTAACTCCCGTACCTGGTCAAGAACAGCGCTTCCGCGAAAGCGAGATTCTCGATCTCCGACGGGTCGACGCTTTCGTCAGGTGCATGAATGCGGCACTGCGGTTCCTCGACGCCGATCAATGCGATCTCGGCGTCGGGGAACTGCTCGGCCAGTGCACTGCACAGCGGTATCGATCCGCCTTGGCCGGCAAATCCCACTTCGCGGCCGTAGGCATCGGTGAGCGCGGACTTCAGCTGCGCGAAACCTGCCCCCTCCGTCGAGGACGAGAACGGCGATCCCGTCGATTCCGGTACGACCTCGATGTGGACGCCCCACGGCGCCGCTGCCAGGAGGTGGTCGGTCAACAACTTCTGTGCCTGCGCCGGATCCGTGCCGGGCGGGACGCGAAGATTCAGGCGTGCGGACGCGCGTGGCGTGATCGCCGCCGCCGAGCCCACGACCGGCGAGCAGTCGATACCCAGAATGGTCAGCGCCGGCCGAGCCCACACCTGCTCGGCGACCGAACCGGAACCGGTCAGCTGCACACCGTCGAGTACTCCCGCATCGGAGCGGAACTGATCGTCGTCGTAGCTGACCCCGGCCCATTCCTGGTCGTTGGTCAAGCCTTCGACTGTGGTGTTTCCGGCGCTGTCGTGCAACGTCGACAGAATGTGCACCAGCGCGGTGATCGCATCGGGCGCCGGCCCACCGAAGACACCGGAGTGAATCTCACCCTCGAGCGTCGACACGTGGACCACCACGTTGGCGATCCCGCGTAGTGACGTCGTGATCGTCGGCTCCCCGACCTCCGTGTTGCCGGTATCGGCGATCAGGATCATGTCTGCCGCGAAGAGTTCCGGCCGCTCGCGCACCAGATCCTCGAGACCGCCGGTGCCCATCTCCTCCGAACCCTCGGCGACGATCGTCAGATGCGCGCTCGGATCCACACCGGCAGCGGCAAGCGCTCGCAGCGCCGTCAAATGCATGACGACGTTGCCCTTGCAGTCGGAAGCACCGCGTCCGTACCACCGTCCGTCGCGCTCGGTGAGCGTGAAAGGCGGCGAGCCCCAGAGCTCTTCGTTTCCCGGCGGCTGAACGTCGTAGTGGCAGTACAGCAGAACGGTCGGGGCACCGGCCAGACCTGGTCGACGGCCGACGACCGCGGCCGAACCGTCGGAGGTCTCGATCGCTTCGATATCGGTGAAACCCTGATCACGGAAGGCCTCCAGCACCCAATGTGCCGCGGCCGCGCATTCTTCCGGCGGGTACTGCCGTGCATCGGCGACGGACTTCATCGCCACAAGTGCACTCAGATCTTCACGGGCACGCGGCATGAGTTCACGTACCGCGGTTCGCAGTTCTTCCGTCATCGTCTCCCTCTCCTCGGCATCGAATCTCGGTGTGCCCGAAGAATCTCAGTCTGCCCGAATCAGATGAATGGAGTCGGCAGGATCGCCGCTGCGCCGCACCGCGCAGCAACCTCTTCGGCTACTGGACAGGTGGTCACCTAGTATCGAGTTGTGGCTACAGCATCGGGACTCGTGTGCGCGCACCTGCGCGGTGCGTTTCGACCGATCACGACCGCCGAAGTAGGTGGCCGATGACACCGGATAACGCACAAGTCCCAAATTCGACAGAAAACACCGATAGCCTGGAAGATGTGCAGCCCACGACTCGTCACCGCGCGCGGCGGCGAGTCGACCCTGCACTGGAAAACCCACAAAGCCTCGAAGAACCACAGGAACTGCTGCCGCGCAAGCGTCCGACGCAAGAGCGCAGCCAGCGTAAATTCGACGCCCTCCTGGCGGCGTCACGTGAACTCCTCACCGACGTCGGATTCGAATCGTTCACCTGTGAAGAAGTCGCGGCACGTGCTGACGTCCCGATTGGGACGCTCTACCAGTTCTTCGCGAACAAGTACGTCATCGTCTGTGAGTTGAACCGCCAGGACCTCGTCGGGGTCCAGCACGAGCTTGCTCAGTTCGGCGGCGAAGTGCCCTCGCTCGACTGGCTGCGGTTCTTGAACAGTTTCGTCGATCACATGGCCGGGCTGTGGACGTCTGATCCGTCGCGCCGCGAAGTCTGGCTGGCGATGCAGTCGACACCGTCCACGCGGGCCACCGGCGTCATTCACGAGAAGCAGTTCGCCGAGACTGTCGCGAAAATGCTGGGTCCGTTGACGCCGCGTACGCGGCGAGATCGTCGCCTGATGATGGCGGAAGTCCTTGTCCACGTGGTGTATTCGATGCTCAATTTCTCGGTTCAGGACGGTCAGTCGCATGCCGACGCCGTCACCGAACTGAAGAGGCTGATGATCGCGTATCTCCTTGTTGCCGAGAAGGAATCGCGCACGAAGGACTAGTCGAACGGCAAAGAGCCGGTCTCCCTTTGGGAGACCGGCTCTTTCGTGTCCGGCGGTGTTACTCCGGTTCGGATTCGATGACCGCGAAAGCTCCGGCCATGTCCCCGTCGTGAGTGAGTGAAATATGAATCTTCACTCCGGTGAGGTGTTTGGCCACGTCACCGCGAAGCCGGATGCCGGGGCGACCCCAGGCGTCCGAGACGACTTCGATCTGATTGTGGATCATCTCCCCCAGCACCGGCGGGCTCGCGAAGAGAGCAGTCGACCAAGCCTTGATCACTGCTTCCTTCGCTGCCCACCGCGCAGCGAAGTGTCGTGCCGGTTCGGAGCTCCGGGTAGCGGCGTCTCGACGCTCGCCCGGTGTGAAGTTGTCGAGCATTGCCGTTCCCGGCCTGTTCAATTGCTCGGCGAACTCCGACACCGTCACGAGGTCGAAGCCGATACCCAGAACTCCCATACCGTGATTATTACTTGCAGCCGGGCAGATTCGAGCGGTACACCTGATCTGCGCCGAGTCGTGCGTCCTCGCTCAGCAGCATGTCCGCTTCGAGCTGACGCGACGCCTTGGCCGGCGTTCCGTCGGCGCCGAGGCGACGATCCGCCGGACGCTCGTAGAGGCTGTCGCCGCCGCACATCGCCTTGGTGAGGCGACGCTGTCCGTCGATCGTCCGCTGCTGCGCCGCCGCAACATAATCCGCGCGCTTGTCGGCCGGAACCGACTCGACGAATGCCTGCGGGTGCACGACTGCGATCAGTCCGGAAACGTGACCGAAGCCGAGGCTGGTCAACAGGCCGGCGCGCAGCGGAAGCTGCTCACCGAACTTGAGCGGCTGACGTGCCCACACGAGGTGCTCGAACTCGGCCATCTTGTCGTCGACGCAGTCGAGGCTGCGGTTCGGCGGGACGATGCCCTGGCTCAGTACCTGGCAGAGTCCGATCAGCTGGAAGGCTGCGGCACCACCCTTGGCGTGACCGGTCAGGCTCTTCTGCGAGACCACGAACATCGGCGCGCCTTCACTGCGTCCCAATGCCCCGGCGAGGCGCTCGTGCAGCTCTGCCTCGTTGGGATCGTTGGCGGCAGTGGAGGTGTCGTGCTTGGAGATCACGGCGATGTCGTCGGCGCTCACTCCGAGAGCGTTGAGCGAGAGTGCGAGCTGTGAATCCGCTCCCCCGCGTCCGGCGCCCAGTGCTCCGAGTCCCGGTGCCGGGATCGAGGTGTGGACACCGTCGGCGAACGATCCCGCCCAGGCGACCACACCGAGGACGGGCAGACCCATCTCGAGTGCCAGGTCACCGCGAGCGAGCAGAATCGTTCCGCCACCGGCCGACTCGACGAATCCGCCGCGGCGACGATCGTTTGCCCGCGAGAAGCGGCGATCTTCGATGCCCTTGGCGTGCATGTCCTCGGTCTTGGCAGTGGCCGACATGTCACCGAAGCCGATGATGCCTTCCGTGCTCAGATCGTCGAACCCACCGGCAACAACCAACTGCGCCTTGCCGAGTCGGATCTTGTCGACGCCTTCTTCGACGGATACCGCCGCCGTGGCGCAGGCGGCGACGGGGTGAACCATCGCGCCGTAACCGCCGACGTACGACTGAACGACGTGCGCTGCAATGACGTTCGGCAGCGCTTCCTGCAGGATGTCGTTCGGGCGGTTCTCGCCGAGCAGCGTGTCGATGTACAGGCTCCTCATGGAGGTCATACCGCCCATGCCGGTGCCCTGCGTGTTGGCGACCAGGCTCGGGTGTACCCAGCGGAGCAGTTCGCTCGGAGTGAAGCCGCCCGTGAGGAAGGCGTCCACCGTCGCGACGATGTTCCAGAGACCGACGCGGTCGACCGAATCTGCCATGTCCGCGGGGATGCCCCACTTGGTGACGTCGAAGTTGGTCGGGATCTGGCCGCCGACACTACGAGTCAGCTTCATCTTGCGCGGGACGCGGATCTCGGTGCCTGCGCGGCGAGTGACCGTCCAGTCGCCGGACTCGGCGGAAACCGTCGCCGTCGTGTTCTCCGGATCGGATTCGACGAAGGCCTGAGCCTCGGCCTCACTGCCGACCACGAAGCTCAGATCCTTGTCCAGGAACACGGAGGTGAGCAGCGGAGCGGTGTTGTCGATCATCGCGCCCTCGTCGACGTAGCGACGGATGCCGCAACGCTCGACGACCGCGTCGTGGTACTTGTCGGCGATTTCCGCCTCGGGTACCAGGTCACCGGATTCGACGTCGTACCAACCCGGCTTGGGGTCGTTCTCCCAGACGATGAGTCCGGTGTTCCACGCCAATTCGAGAACGCCTGCGGCAGAGAGCTGCTCGTCGACCTCCATCTCGAAGCGGGTACGCGAGGAACCGTAGGGTCCGAGCTCTCCGGCGCCCACGATGACCACGAGGTCCGCGGGGGTGACGTCCAGTTCGGGCCAGCTCGGAGCCTTGACCGAGTCGTCGATCCGAGCCGGCGCGGGCAGTGCCAGGATGCTGGACTCGTCCACTGCCTCGTCGACAGCTTCGGCGATCTCGGCCACCTCGGCAGCTTCCTTCGCCAAAGCACCCAGATCCAGGTTGGCCTCGGACAGTCCGCCGGTCAGGTCGACCTCGAGCGGAGCCTCTGCAGCAGCGCGACGCGACTCACGCGTTGCCGTCTTCAGCAGTTGGGTCGCCATCTCCTGGGTGGACCAGGTGCGGACGCCCGCAGCTTCGACCGCGTCGACGATCGGATCGTTGTGACCCATGAGTCCGGTTCCGCGAACCCAACCGATGACCGCGTGTGCCAATGTGACCCGCTCGGCCCAGTTGCGCTCGGCCTTCCAACGGTTGACCACGGCGATCAACGAAGCCTTGGCCTCGCCGTAAGCACCGTCGCCGCCAAATGTTCCGCGGTTCGGCGAACCGGGCAGCACTACGTGCAGGTGCGTGTCGACGTCGCTGTCGTAACCGATCTTCGACAGACCGCCGATGAGGCGCTCCACCGACCAGAGCAACACGCGCATTTCCATTTCGGCGCGAGCGCCGGCGTCGGAAAGTTCGCCGCCGACTCGGGGAGCTGCGAACGGGAAGAGCATCGTCGGCGTCATGGCCGGCTTGATGAGCTTCTTTGCGCCGCCTGCGTTCTCGGTGGCCTCGTTCCCGATCCAGTCGATCAGTGCGTCGACGTCGGTGTACGACGCCATATTCGCGGGAACCACCCAGAGGGCGGCACCGGCGCGAGCGTTCTCACGGTACAGGTCGCGGTAGAAGCCGAGACGCTGACCGTCGAGTCGCGAGGTGGTCACGAATACCGTTGCGCCACCAGCAAGGAGCTTGCCTGTGACCGCTGCCGCGATGGAGCCCTTGCTGGCGCCGGTCACGACTGCGACCTCGCCTGCCCACTCGGGTGCGTCGGACTCTGCCGTCACAGCCGCATCAGCGATGCGGGTATAGACCTCGGCGAGCGCCGTGCGGCCGGCGTCGGTCGCACGGGTTGCCCACCACTTCGCCTGGGCGGCAACAGTGGAACCGGCTCCGATGAAGTTCTCGACCGAGAGGATCTCACTGCCCAGCCAGATACGCGCAAGATCCTCACGCGCACTTGCCCAGCGGTCGTCGAGCAGCACTGCCTTCTGCGCGTCGAAAGCCGGAGCAACCAAACGCGGCCAGTCGGAGCCGAGTTCAGCAGAGACCAGGTCGACCAGTTCGGTGTCCTCGACCGTCGCGACTGCTGTTTCTTCGTTCAGTCCGAGCTGCTCGAGCACCAGGCGTGCGGCCGAGGCCAGAACGCCGTTGCGACCGGTGATGTTCTCGGTGAACTCACCCAGTGCGGCTGCGTCGACGGTTCCGCCGCTTCCGCCGCCGGTAGCCGGCAACGAGACGCTGACTCCGCGAGCAGACCCGACCGAGGCAACTGCGCTGTCGATGACTGCGTCCACTGCTGCCGCGTCGGCCAGTGCGCCGGAGCTCAGGCCACCGAGGTCGCCGCCGCGGATGCTGGCGCCGTCACGGGTACCGAGAGCCACTGCTGCGGTGACGTGGTGTGCCCAGCCGTCGCCCAGTTCCCAGACCTTCTTGACGCGGTCGGCGATGTAGCCGGGACGCTTGCCTGAGGGGCCGAAGACCTTACGCAGGTGATCGTTGATCGAATCGGAGAGCACCGGTCCGAACGGCTTGTACGTACGAGCGAGCTTGTCGACGGTTGCTCCCAAGGAGCCCATGTCGGCGTCCGCGGCACCGTCGATGGCGCCGAGAGACAGCTCGGAGCCCAGGTCGACCAAGAGCTGGTTACGACGCGAGGAGACGCCGTCGCACAGTGCCTCGATCGTGTCGGCGGGGCCGACCTGATCGGGACGGAGCTTGGTCCACAGGCTGATCAGGACCTTCGTGGCGTCGGGCGCCTTGAAGGTGAGGTCATCCGGACGCGGTCCGCCCGAAGGTGCAGCGGGAGCAGCAGCGACCGGAGCAGCGGCTGCGGCGACCGGAGCAGCCTGCGCGGCAGGGGCTTCGATCTCGTCGTCGTCATCGACGGCCGGATCGACGTCGGTGCCGTAGACGATCGCAGCTTCACGCTCGACGTTGAGAACCTCGACCGGGTAGCCGAAGCGGCCCGGTAGCTTGAGGGTCTGCGACGCCAGGTTCGCGACGGTCGGGGCAGCGCCGAGACCGATCTCGACGAAGCGCTCGACCCCGAGTCCACCTTCGGACTCGTCGCCGAACAGCAGGTCCTGCGTCTCGATCCAGCGAACCGGGCTGGCGAACTGCCAAGCCAGCAGCTCGATCAGGATGATGCGGGACAACTCGTGAGTGCGCGTTGCGTAGCTGTCGAAGTCTGCGAGGACTTCCTGCAGCGGCTCGGACGGCACCAAGTCGGCGATTTCCTGAACGAAGTCACGACGCAGCGAGAACGGCTTCGGAACCAGGTTCGGGATGTAGCGGCCGATCAGGATGTCCGGGTCGATGTCGTGCGGGAGCAAGTCCTGCAGGCATACGCGGAAGTCCGCCACGCCGCCGCGAAGGACGGTGGAGTGGAACGGCACGTCGATGCCGGGGACCTGGATGTATGCCCGCTTGCCACCGAATTCTGCGCGGCGACGGTCGATTTCGATCTCGAGTGCGTCGAGACCGGCTACCGAACCGGCAATGGCGTACTGGCTGCCACGCAGGTTCAGGTTGACGATTTCGAGGAACTCACCGGAAGCCTCGGCGACACCGGCAACGAAGCCCTGCACGTCGTCGTCGGAGACACCGATCTGCGACGGGCGAATCGCGGCCATGCGGTAGTCGGAGCGTCCGGCTTCGTCACGGGGAACGAGCTGGTGCATCGCGGAGCCACGCTGGAAGACGACCTCGAGAAGTGCTTCGAGCGGGAAGACCTCGGCAACAGCGGCGAGTGCGTTGTACTCACCGACCGAGTGACCGGCCAGAAGCGAATCCTCGATGAAGGTTCCGGACTCGCGCAGCTCGGCAACCTGAGCAACACCGAGAACGGCCATGGCCACCTGGGTGAACTGTGTCAGGTGCAGGACACCGTCGGGATGCTTGTGCTCGACACCACGGGCCTTGACGGTCACCGGGTTGTCGCGCACGACAGCGAGGATCGAGAATCCGAGCGCCTTGCGGGTGTGCTTGTCGGCGCGCTCCCAGACGTCGCGCGCAGCCTTGGACCGGGCGCGGGCGTCGAGGCCCATGCCCGGGCGCTGGATGCCCTGGCCGGGGAAGGCGTAGACGGTCTTCGGCGCGGCGGTGCGGCCGGTGGCGACCATGACCAGTTCACCGTCGATGCGGCAGCCGACCTCGACGATTTCTGCGCCCTGGTCGATGCCGACGCGGTCGACGCGGACGTCGATCTCGGCGCCGGGGCGAACCATCCCGAGGAAGCGGGCGGTCCAGGCGGTCAGGCGGCGCGGCGGAACGCGGGTTTCGGCCGGGTCGACTGCGGTGACAACCTGCTGTGCTGCGGCGGAGAGCCACATGCCGTGCACGATCGGGGTTCCGAGGCCGGCCAGCAGAGCGGCATTGTCGGACGTGTGAATCGGGTTGTGGTCACCGGAGACCTGAGCGAATGCGCCCATGCTGACCGGCGCGAGGATCTTCGCGTCACGGCGACGACGACGCGAGGTGTCGACAGCCGCGTCGCTGATCGATCCACCGGCGCGAGCCGGGTCGACGAGTTCGCCTGCGCCGGTGCGTCCGCGGATCGCGAAACGCTCGGTCATGGTGACGACTGCGGGTGCGTCGAGGCCCTCGCCGAGCATGGCACCGACCTCGACCTTGACCTCGACGACGCGACCGAGGTCGGTGTCGAGAACCGAGGCGACCTCGGCATTGACGACGAGAATGCTTGTCTCGGAGGGCAGCTCACCGACGAAGTCGACGGTGTGGTCGAGGTGGACCAGGTCGAGCATGCCTTCGATGACGGAAAGACTGTCGAGCTTGGCTGCGCCGAGGACCGCGAAGACCGCGGGCCAGCATGCTCCGACGACGACGTCCGGAACAGCCTTGCCGCTGACACTGAGTGTGGTGGGCAGACCGGAACCGGTGACACCGGCATGATCGGCGATGCGATCGGGAACCCACGCGACGCTGAGGCGAGCCTTGCCGTTCTTGACTGCCGGCAATTCCTGCCCGGCAGCAACGGCCAGGAGTGCGGACATCGCACCTTCGGCGTCGGCCTCGGTGACAACCGGAGCGCCGCCATCGATGACGGACTCGGGGATGGTGATCGTGATGTCGACGGACTTGTCTGCCACCAACGGAACCGAGAGCAGCACGTGCGAGGAATCGACGACGGTCAGGCTGGACCCGGTGGTGCCGTGTACTGCCTTGTCGGCAGACTCTGCACTCCACTCCTCGAGGTCGCCGAGACGACGGACGGGGTTCTGGGTCAGGCGGCCGGCCCACTGGAGGTCAGGAGCCGAGAGGACGGCGTCGAGAAGTCCGGGTGCGGAATCCTGGTGGCGACGGCTCGCAAGTGCAACCGGAGTGGTTCCGGCAGCAACCAATTCGTCGTAAGTGGCCTTCTCGAAACGATCGAGCAGGTCACCGACCGGCTCGTCGACACGGGTGATGCCGGCGACGGCAACAGTGCCGGGGATGACGCAGACCTGATCTGCGGTGTAGCGGGGATCGTGTGCCTGCCACAGGGAGTCGCTGCGCCACCAACGGCGCACGTCACCGTCGACGACGGGAACGAAGTTGACCGGCTTGCCCGGTGTCTTGCAGAGCGAGATGAAGAACGAGACGTCTGCGGGATGCAGAACGGTCGTCGAGTAGTCCGGGTACGACGCCTGCAGTGCGCAGATCGCAGCCTCGGGACGCTCGAGGGTCTCGGCATCGCCGAACAGTGTGGGGATGGGACCGCGGTCGACCGGGTGCAGACGCGCCTCGGCGCGCTGGAGCATCTCGCCGAAGCGAGCACGCCAGGTGATGTCGAGCCACGGGCTCGAGGTCGCCTCGACGATGGCGTCCTGAAGATCTGCGCCGCAGTCGAATTCCTTCGCGGCGTCGATCCCGACGGTCAGCTCCAGGTAGCGGCGCAGCCACTGTGCGTACGTCATGGTCTCGACGTCGCCGAAGTACGGCTTGGCGGTGACGTCGAGGGCGGCGATGATCTCGTCGCGGCGCTCGGCCACTGCCTCGGAATCGCCGGCAACCTCGTCGAGGAGGCGTCCGGTGCGCGAAGCCGCGTTGTCGATCTCGTGGATGTCGGCACCGAGCTGGCTACGGCCCGAGGCCATTCCGCCTTCAGCAGTACCGGCACCGACCCAGTCCGGCGTACCGGGTGTGTCGACGAGAAGCTGCTTGACCTCGGGAGAGGTGGTGGCCTCGAGAGTCGCCATGGCTGCGGTGCCGACCAGGATGCCGTCGACGGGCATGGCCGGGAAACCGGCTGCGGCAGACCAGCGGCCGGTCAGGTAATCGGCTGCGCGCTCCGGTGTTCCGATGCCGCCGCCGACGCAGATGACCAGGTTCGGACGTGTACGCAGCTCGGCGTACGTGTCGAGGAGCAGATCGTCGAGGTCTTCCCACGAGTGGTGTCCGCCGGCGCGGCCACCTTCGATGTGGACGATGACCGGGAAGTTCGGAACCTCGTTGGCGATACGGATCACGGAACGGATCTGCGCCACGGTGCCGGGCTTGAACGCGATGTTGGTGATGCCGATCTCGGACAGCTCGTCGATGAGGGCAACGGCCTCTTCGAGTTCCGGGATACCGGCGGTGACGATGACGCCGTCGATGGGAGCACCGGCAGTACGGGCACGCTGCACGAGACGCTTGCCACCGAGCTGCAGCTTCCACAGGTACGGGTCGAGGAACAGGGAGTTGAACTGGACCGCGCGGCCCGGCTCGAGCAGCATCTTCAGCTCTGCGACACGGTCTTCGAAGATCTCTTCGGTGACCTGTCCACCACCGGCAAGCTCGGCCCAGTGACCGGCATTCGCTGCCGCGGCGACGATCTTGGCGTCGACCGTCGTCGGCGTCATGCCTGCGAGCAGGATGGGCGAACGACCGGTCAGCTTCGTGAACGCGGTCTCGACGCCGATGCGGCCGCCGGGAAGCGCAACGGGCTTAGGCGCGAACTCGGTCCACGAACGTGAGACCTCAGGCGCAGCACCGGGAGTGAGCAGATTGCGGTGTCCGCCGCGGGTGGCTGCGGCAATGATGCCGATGCCCTGTCCACGCAGCGAAGAGGACGTCATACGGGTCAGCTGATCGCTGGGTCCGAGATCGAGAATCCACTTGGCGCCGGCGGAGATTGCGCCGTCGACAGCCTCGACCCAGTCGACCGGATCAACGAGGACACCCTGCGCAAGTTCGCGCGCACGGTCCGCGTCGAGACCGCAACGGGTCGCCCAGCTGCCGACGAGTTCGACGGCCTCGGCCAATGCGGGGTGGTGGAAGCCGATTTCGGTGTCGAGCGGATCGAAGGACGGTGCGAAGACGGAACCGCCACGCTTCTTACCCTCACGCTCGCGGGCTTCTTCGGCTTCGATCTGCTCACAGCGCTCTTGCACGCGTGCCAACTGAGCGGGCGGCCCGGCAAGGACGACACGGCGACGGCCGTTGCGGATGGCGAGGACAGCTGCACGCTCGGGAGCAACACCCTCGGCAAGCTCGGCGACGATGGCAGCAAGGCGCTCGGGATCGACGCCCGAGACCGCAACCATCGGCTTCGCGGAAGCGCCGGCGATGACGCCGCGGCGACGGCCGACCAGGCTGGCAGCAGCACCGACGAGCTGTGCGACGGCGAGGAGCTCACCGTCGTCGTTGCCCTGTGCGGCTACGGCAGCCGTGGCCAGAAGGCCCTGCGAGTGGCCGATGACGGCAGCAGGCGGGTTGCCGGCCACATCCAGACCCTGAGCGGAGAGGGCACGCAACGCCGCAAGCTGCGTGAGGAAGACACCGGGTAGCGACACCGGAGCTGCGGTGAGCGCTGCAGCGGAAGGTCCCGCCGACTTCTCACCTTCTTCTTCGTCGACGATCTCGGCTTCGAGCATCCATGCGATCGGATCGAATCCGACCGGGCGAACCACGAGGAGATCCTGTGCGACGGGTGCGAGGCGTGCGGCTGCATCATTGACCAGATCGGTCAGAACGGGCTCCAGGCCGTTGTCACGGCTGAGCTCCTCGAGCGAGGTGAGCCAGGGAGCGCCCTGTCCACCGAAAGCGATTGCGTAGGAAACGCCGTTGTTCAGCGAATCGACGAGGGCACCTTGGCTGGTCGTGCGGGACTGTCCCCCATCGACGCCGAAACGGCGTCCACCCTTCGAGTCGCGTCCGTTTCCTGTAGGTGTCGTGTCATCGATCGTCACGCGTACGTCCTCTCCTGGTCACCTCTGCGGCGAGGTGGGATTTGCGGTGTGCTGCCCGGCTGAAGTGCTCGCGAATTCGTCGAGAGAATCGACGGAGTCAGGGCGTTCGTGCAAGACAAGGTTTACACAGAATCATGAGGATTTCCTCACGTTTGTCGGCGGCCCGGAAATCTCGACTTTCGGGGCCGTGATCTTCCTCACCAGACTTCGAGAAAGTGACTCGTGAGTAGGTCGCGAACGCCCTGCCTGGGACTGTTACCGGGATTTTCAGAAACCTGAGGAACCCCTCATATTTATTGTTACCAATTCGTGACCTCCTTGACGGACGGTCGATCCCGTGCGTTCCGGGCCACAATCTGTCGGACCCCCTCGCTACGTTCAGCGCGTCCACACCGGACAACTTCTCGGGGGGAGAAATCATGAAAGACACAGACGTAGTCAGGGCCGTCGAATTCATCGGCGCCGAGCTTCCGCGCGAGGCATGGCCGCATTGGAATCAGGGATGGCCGCGCGAGTCCGAAGCCGCTCTGCTCGACGCGATCTTCTCGTCGCGCGCCGCCTACGGAACACCGAAGACCGGAGTCCGCGCCGTCGTCGACCGTTGGCGCACACACCGCTCGGTAGCCGCCGACGATCGCCTCGACAGCTTGTCCGCTCTCGCCGCCTTCACCGACCGTGGCGACGAGCTCGCAACGATTCTCGGCAATCGCCAGCGCGTGCCGGGCAACTACTCCACCAAGGCCGAAGGTGTAGCTCACGCAGCCAAGGCGCTCGTCGAATCCGGTTGCCGGTCCAGTGCCGACGTCGAAGACACCGAAAGCCTCCGCTCGGCAGTCGTCTCCGTTCCGGGCGTGGGCCCAAGGACCTTCGAGACACTGGTGTTCCTGTCCGGGAAGTTGACGGCAACTTCGATCGACCTGCTTGCACGGTTCGCCACCGAAGCAAGCAGTAGCGAGAAATTGTTGTCGAGCACCGACGCAGCCGAGTTGCTCGTTGCGGTTGCCGAACATCTCGATGTCGATGTTCAAACGCTCACCCACGCTGCGTGGCGGTATCAACGCACGGCTGAGCAACCGCGCCGATCGAAGAAATCCGCTACGCCGCCGGCAGTGGATCCACTTGCCGCAACGGCGTGAGAGCGCCCGGGCGCATCCCGACCAGGGTGGTGTGCCCGCGAGCGATTCCACTCGCGTATCCTTTGAATTCCGCGCGCGAGTGGCGGAATTGGCAGACGCGCTGGATTTAGGTTCCAGTGTCTCAGGACGTGGGGGTTCAAGTCCCCCCTCGCGCACAACGAAGAGCCCCGCCGGATCAGATCCGGCGGGGCTTTTTCAGTTCTCGGTCAGGCTCAGCGCTTTCGAGCCTTGACCGGCGGGGTCATGTACGTCGTCCGGCTCGGCGTCAGCCCCAGACGGACCGAGCTCTCCAACCACGTGATCGCCGACGCCGTCGGATCCACAACCCGAACATGAATCCCTTTGCCATGCAGTCTATCTCGGACCGCACTGGTTACACCGAGCATCCCGGTGCAACCGAGAACGACGGAATCGGCCTCACCGTTCTCCACTGCCGTAGACCCCTGAGCGGCCAGTCGATCGATCAGTTCCTCCCGATCGGTGAGTCCGAGCACCGGCATGTCCACGACTCGAATACTGCCCAGCCGACTATCGAGCCCGTACCGCCGAGTAAGCGATCGGAGCATCGGCACGACATTGGGCAGGATGGTCACGACGCCGACCCGATCGCCCAGACTCATCGCCGTCAGGAAGGACGGCTCGAAGCCGCCGACCACCGGTGCGTCGATGATCTCTCGGGCGGCATGCACTCCGGGATCGGCGAAGCACGTGATGAATACGCCGTCAGCGGCCGCCTCTTCTACCCTCTGCACGATCCCGGGGCCGGCCAGTGCCTCGTCGTACTCACTCTCGATGCTCGCCGTTCCGGAACGCAGCGAAACGACGTCGACCCTCGTTCCGGGCGCTGCCCAGTGCTCCACCTCAGCGGTCACAGCAGGCGTGAGTGTGGTGTCGATGACCGGACGAATCACTCTGATGTGCATGAACGCTCCCCTGTTGTCGGATACGCCCGAGGTTATCGATGCAGTTCAGCCGGGAGAATGTGTTCAATGCCTAGTGTTGCGGTTGAGGATGGACCAGCGCACAGGCGGTGTGGCACGGCACCTACGACACGCCGTGGCACGGCCTCTACGACACGCCGTGGCACGGCACCTACGACACGCCGTGGCACGGCCTATACGACACCGTGTCGGAGATCGCAGGGCGAGGCACTATAGCTCTCAGGTACCGTCTTAGTGTGTCCAAGAACGCTACGAAACGCCGACCTGCGCTGATTCTGCTGGTCATCGTGTCAGCCGCCGGCTGCCTCGCGCTCGGCTGGTGGCAGTGGGAGCGCTTCGAAGCCGTCGGAGGGTCCGGACAGAATCTCGGTTACGCGTTCCAGTGGCCGCTGTTCGCGGCGTTTGTGGTGTACGCGTATCGCAAGTTCGTTCAGCTCGAAGACGTGGACCCCGAAGAGGCCGAAGCCGAGGAAGCCGCCGCGGAGCCGCGTGAGATTCCCGCCGACCTCTTGCCGCAACGCCCGCAGGCCGAGTTCGACGATGTGAACCTCGACGTCGACGACCCTGAAGCCCGCCAAATGCTGGAATACAACGACTACCTTGCGCAGCTCGCCGCTCGCGAGTCCGATAGGAGCACGACGTGAGTACCGGTTCGGAAGCGAGCATCGCTACCCCCGCAGTCAACGCAGAAAAGCAGAAGAAGGTTGCGTCGGCGCTGGTCCGATACCGCGTTCTTGCATACGCCACAGGCATCTGGCTTCTGGTTCTTACAGGCGAAGTGGTTGCCAAATACATTTTCCGAGTCGAAAACCTCCCGTCGTGGATCGCCGTTGTCCACGGTTGGGTCTACTTCGTGTACTTGATCGCTGCCCTGGATCTTGCAGTGAAAGTTCGATGGCCCGCGCTTCGTACGATCGGAACGCTGTTGGCCGGAACGATTCCGTTTCTGTCCTTCTATGTCGAGCACAAGCGAACCGCCCAGGTGAAGCAGGCTTATCAGCTCTGAGAGTTTCGAAAAGCAGAGCCCTGAACGCAGACGCGTTCAGGGCTCTGCTTTTCGGATTCGGTTCAGCCGGCCAGTGCGGCCAATGCCGGAACGAGCTGCACGAGCGCACGCCCTCGATGTGACGCCGCGTCCTTTTCGGCCGGGGTGAGTTCTGCGGCCGAGCGGGTGTCGCCGTCCGGACGGAAGATGGGGTCGTATCCGAATCCTCCGTCGCCGGCTGGTTCTCGGCCGATCACCCCGCGCCATTCGCCGCGCACGACAGTCTCGTCGCCGCCAGGGATCACCAGTGCACAAGCGGAGACGAACGCCGCGCCGCGCCGCTCGTCTGGCACGTCTCCCAGCTGAGCCAGGACAAGAGCCGTGTTGGCGCCGTCGTTTCCGTGAGTGCCCGACCATCGCGCGGACAGCACGCCGGGCATACCGTTGAGTGCATCGATCTCGACACCGGAATCATCTGCGATGCAAGGCATTCCGGTTGCCGCCGCGCCGTCACGCGCCTTGGCGAGCGCATTCTCCTCGAACGTCGCCCCGGTCTCGGGAGCTTCGGGGAACGGCGGCACCTCGTCGAGACCGACCAGTTCGATTCCGTTCACTCCAGATTCGTCGAGCACGCGGTGAAGTTCCTTCAGTTTCTTGGCATTTCGGCTGGCAACCAATACTCGTACGCTCACAGCTCAGGCACCGAACTTCTTCTTGGGTTCTGGATTCTTCGGTTCGGGTAGCACCCCGGGATACGGCTCGGCCAACGCCTGACGCTGGATCTCGAAAAGTTGCTCACAACCAGCCAGAGCGGAGTCGAGCAGCTTGTCCAGCGTCGAGCGTGGGAACGTGGCGCCCTCACCGGTTCCCTGGATTTCCACCAGCGTGCCGGTATCGGTGGCCACGACATTCATGTCGACCTCGGCGCGCGAATCCTCTTCGTACGGAAGATCGAGACGCACTCGTCCGTCCACGACGCCAACGCTGACGGCCGCTATGCCACACGAGATGGGCTGAGGGTCGGAGAGCAGGTCGGCTGCGCGCAGGTACGTCACCGCGTCGACCAGGGCCACGTACGCCCCCGTCACTGCCGCGGTGCGGGTGCCGCCGTCGGCTTGGAGGACATCACAGTCGAGGGCGATGGTGTTCTCGCCGATCGCAGCGAGATCGATGCAGGCCCGAAGTGATCGGCCGATGAGTCGACTGATCTCTTGTGTACGGCCGCCGACCTTGCCCTTGACCGATTCGCGGCCACTGCGTGTGTGCGTGGCGGCGGGAAGCATCGCGTATTCGGCTGTCAGCCAACCCAAGCCGGAGCCCTTGCGCCAGCGGGGTACACCCTCTTCAACGCTGGCCGTGCACATGACGCGTGTGTTCCCGAACTCGACCAGAACGGATCCGGCCGGATGACTGGTGAACCCGCGGGTGATCTTGACCGTGCGGAGCTCGTCGTCCGCCCTACCGTCTTCTCGTGTAGTCACCTTCGTGAGCCTAGCGGTCGCCCGGTCGGCACTGCATCGAATGTGAGGGGAATCAGATGTCGTAGACGCTTCCTGCGGAGACGGCATGGACCGGTCCGGAGAATTCGGATTTCGCTTCGGCGATCACGTCTTCACGGGAGGTCCACGGCGGGATGTGTGTGAGGAGAAGTTCCTTGACGCCGGCGAGGGCAGCCACACGGCCGGCTTCCTTACCGGAGAGGTGAACTCCTTCGGGGCGATCCGGACTGTCGGTCCAGGAAGCTTCGGAGAGCAACACGTCCGCTCCACGGGCGAGTTCGACGACGTTGTCGCACATACCAGTGTCTCCGGTGTAGACGAGCACGCGGCCGTCGGCGCCGGTGATCCGGAAACCGTAAGCCTCGGGAGGATGATTCATCCGGCGCGCGACGACGCTCAGTTCTCCGAACGTCACCGGCTCGTTCTCGGCCCAGAGCCGGACGTCGATGGTGTCGGAGATGTCGTCCATCTCGCCTGCGCACTCGGCGGAGGACACTCCGATGCGGCAGGCGGTGTCGGTGGGGCCGTAGACCAGAGCGCGGCCAACCGGCGGGTTGGGGTGATAGCGACGCCAGACGAGCAGGCCGGGCATGTCGAGACAGTGGTCCGCATGAAGGTGCGAAAGAAGAATCGTCACCTCGCCCGGATCGGCGTATCGCTGCAACGCCCCCAGAACGCCCGGGCCGAAGTCGATCACGAGCGGCGGAGTTCCCGGTGCCGTGAGCAGGTATCCCGAAGCCGGTGAATCCGGACCCGTGACGCTGCCGGAACACCCCAGGACGGTCATGCGCATACCGGTCATGCTGCCACGTCTACCCGTCTGGGAAAAAGCTCTTGGTCGTTTTGGCGCGTCGAAGTCACACCGCAGTGTGGGTGTGACCCACGTCCGTTCAGAAACTGGGTGGTCGAACGGCCGGTGCCGACCCTGCGCGCTTGGCCCTCTCCCCCGACGTCAGTGCCCACGCGGCCACCACGCCGCCGATCGCTCCGAACAGGTGTCCCTGCCAGGAAACCCGTGGATCGCTCGGCAGAACGCCCCACAGCACTCCGCCGTACACGACGAAGACAGCAACACCGATCAGGATTTGCGTGAAACTTCGCGTGAAGAATCCGCGCACCAACAGGTAGGTCACCCAGCCGAAGATCAGCACGGACGCACCGACGTGATTCGAGTTCGAACCGGCGAACAACCAGGTTCCGACACCGCCGATCACCCAGATGATGCCGGTAGCCGCGAGTCCGCGCGCGATTCCCGACACCAGCACCAGGTATCCGAGGATCAGCACCGGAATGGTGTTGGCGATCAGATGACCCCAGTCGTCGTGCAGCACCGGGGCGAACAGGATTCCCCACAGGCCGTCGAGCGTGCGCGGGGTGACGCCGGCGTTCTGGACGTTCTGACCGGAAATGACATCCACGATCTCGATCACGTAGAGCATGATCGCGAAGCCGCCCACCAATACGGCCGACTGCTTCCACACCGAGGGCGGACCGGATTTCGGTGCCGGCGTTCGTGTGCCGAAATCCGGATTGTTGAAATCCATCGTCATCGTGTGCGTCCTCCACCGTCGATCCGGTTTTCTGATCGGTCACTTGCAACCAGTCTCAATTCGAGGTTACCGCCGATTCCTGGAGCGCTGCCTAGAGAAATGCAGACGGGAAGAGTTCGCGGTAGCTCGGGATTCCGGCTACCGACGTGGCGTCCAGAATGGCCTTCACGATCGCCCGTTCGACCACCTGTGCCGAAGCCGCGCACACCGCGTCGAGTAGCGGCAGATCTTTCGAGAAAGCGGCCGGAACCGCGATCTCCGAATTCGGAGTGTGATCACCGGTAGCGAGCGCGAAGATCGTGTCGCCGTCGAGCGGCGAATGTGCGGGCCGAATCGCTCGAGCCAGACCGTCGTGACCCGCGACGGCGACGCGTCGACACCCGGCTTTCGTCAGGGCGGCGTCGGTGGCGACGACGCCGATCGTGGTGTTGAGGACGGCGCCCTTGGCTGCGACGGCATTGGCCGCCGCAAGTTCGGACGCGTCGGGAACCCTGAGGCCGAACGACTCCGCCCCGTCCGAGCCGACGCCCCACGGCAAACCTGTTCGAGGGTCGAAGACCGAACCCACCGGGTTCGCCACGATCAAAGCGGAGACCGTCGTGCCCTCGGCGGGGCCGTCGGCGATCACGACGCTCGCCGTTCCCACCCCACCCTTGAGCGCTCCGGCTCTCGCGCCTACTCCGGCACCGACCGTGCCCGTGGCGAATTCGCGCGAAGCGGTGTCGGCTGCGAGGAATCCGAAGTCTCCGGTCGGACGAACGGTCCAGTCCCCCACCGGCAGATCGAAGATCACGGCGCCAGGGACGATCGGTACCACCTGACCAGGAGCCCCCATCGCGATCCCGTGATCGTGTTCCTCGAGCCAGCGCATCACGCCGTCGGCCGCGGCCAATCCGTATGCACTGCCGGCGGTCAACAGCACCGCGTTGACCTGCTGAACCGAATGGCTCGGGTCGAGAAGGTCGGTCTCCCGAGTACCAGGCCCGCCGCCGCGGACATCGACTCCGGCAACCACACCGGCCGACGCGAGCACGACTGTGCAGCCGGTGGCTGCGCCGCTTCCGAGGGTGACCCCCTCGTCGAGTTTATGGTGATGACCGACTGCGAGGCCGGCGACATCTGTCAGTGAATCAGTGGGCCCGGTCCGCGTCGTAGTCATGGCATGAGCGCCTGGACGAGAGAGTCCTGCATCCACGTCAACCAGTGATAGACGTCGAGATGCGGGGCGCGCGGGTCGCCGGGTTCGAGGCTCTCCGGGGTGTCGGCGTCGATGCCGAGATTGGTTCCGAGCGCGAGACGGACGTCGTTGAGCGAGGACAACCAGGCATCGGCCTGTTCCTGCGTGAGAACGACCTTGCCGCCGGCCTCGGGAAGCGAAGCCAACAACGTACGGGCGGACTCGCGTTTGGCGTCGATGATCTCGGGCTCGTGCAAACTGCGCAGGGCACCATTGACATTGGCACCCGCGTCGTCGAGATCGTCACTGTTCGGGGTGACCTTGTCCGGGTCGGTGCGCTGGAAGTCGGGAAGCAGCCGCGCCAACACCGGATTGTCGGGTGTCTCGGAATTACCGGTCCGAAGGCCGGTCAGCGCGGCGAGTTCGTCTTGCGGCGCCGAGGACGCACGCTCGTCGAGAAGCCCGGTCACCGACTCCACGAGGGAGCGTAGAACCGCCGCTTCGTGACCGTCCATCTCGGACTTGAACTTCACTCCGCCGAGTGAACTCTTCCTACTCCACGTCCGCACGCGTCGGACTCCCGTCTACGAGTTGGGCGAACAATCCGGTCGAAATAATGGTTCTCAGGTGTCGTCGCGTTGCATGGTGGCCCAGAGACCGGCCGCATGGAGGCGACGCACATCGGCCTCCATCTTGTCTCGCGAACCGCTCGAGACCACGGCCTTGCCCTCCGAATGGACTTGCATCATCAGATCGGTGGCCTTGGCTTTGCTGTAGCCGAACAGCTTCTGGAACACGTAAGTCACGTAGTGCATGAGATTGACCGGGTCGTCCCAGACGATGGTCACCCAGGGCCGATCGGCAGCTTCGATGGTCGCCACGGCCTCCGACTGCTCGGGCGTGGCTTGAGGAGAGGAAGCCGTAGCGCCTCTCATCGTTACGTTCGCCGAGTAAGTGTCGGACACAGTCGCGCCGCCGAAAACCATGTATCCAGGGTACGGCGCGGCGAGAGGCGACAACACCCACCCACGTCGTCTCGCGCCTAGAGTTGTGTGCGTGCCTACGCAAATTTCCGACATCCGCGACGCCGGTGCCAGCACCGCACTGCTCACCGATCAGTACGAACTCACCATGCTCTCGGCGGCTCTCGCCGACGGATCTGCCTTCCGCAACTGCAGTTTCGAGGTCTTCGCACGGCGACTGCCCGACGGCCGCCGCTACGGCGTCGTTGCCGGTACCGAGCGCCTACTCGACGCGCTCGAGCAGTTCCGATTCGGTGAACCGGAACTGGCGATCGTTGCGAAATTCCTCGACGACACGACCGTCGAGTGGCTGCGCAACTACCGATTCTCCGGTGACATCGACGGCTACCGTGAGGGCGACTTCTACTTCCCCGGATCACCGATCCTCTCGGTCCGCGGAACGTTCGCCGAGTGCGTCATCCTCGAAACCTTGATTCTCTCGATCCTCAACCACGACAGCGCGATCGCTTCGGCCGCAGCCCGCATGGTCAGCGCAGCGGGCGGTCGACGAATGATCGAGATGGGCTCGCGTCGTACACACGAACAGGCAGCGGTTGCCGCTTCACGTGCCGCGTATATTGCCGGTTTCGACGCCACCTCCAACCTCGAAGCCGCGCGGCGTCACGACGTGCCCAGCGCGGGAACGAGTGCACACGCTTTCACCCTGCTGCACACCACCGAAGACAGTCCGGACGAGGCGGCGGCATTCCGCGGTCAGGTCGCCGCTCTCGGCGTGTCCACCACGTTGTTGGTCGACACCTACGACATCACCGAGGGTGTGAAAACGGCTGTCGCCGTTGCCGGTCCCGAACTGGGCGGAGTGCGCATCGATTCCGGCGACCTCGGCGTCCTTGCTCGCCAGGTACGCCAACAACTCGACGACCTCGGGGCAACCAAGACGCGCATCGTCGTCTCCGGCGACCTGGACGAGTACGCCATCGCGGCTCTGCGCGCCGAACCCGTCGACTCGTACGGCGTCGGTACTTCACTGGTCACCGGATCGGGCGCGCCCACGGCAGGCATGGTCTACAAACTTGTCGAGGTCGACGGGATTGCGGTCGAGAAGAGAAGCACCAACAAGGCATCTCGCGGCGGCGCCAAGAAAGCACTGCGCGTAGTGCGCCCGACCGGAACGATCGTCGAAGAAGTCATCTACCCCGCCGGCTCACCGTCACCAGTTTCCGAAGCGGACGGCGCGACCGAACTGTTGATCCCGTTGGTTCGTGAAGGCAAGGTCGTCGAGAGCGCACCGACGCTCGAAGAGAGCCGTGCAGTTCTGAAAGCAGGGCTCGTGAGCCTGCCGTGGGAAGGGCTCAAGCTCTCGCGCGGAGACTCGGCTGTGCCCGTTCGATTCACCGGAGGTGAGCACCAGTGAGTGCTAAAGCACTGATAGTTGTCGACGTTCAGAACGATTTCTGTGAAGGTGGCGCTCTTGCAGTCGACGGCGGTGCTGCGGTTGCGGGGGCCGTCAACGATTTCGTGAACTCGCACGAGTACGACGCTGTTGTCGCGACTCGCGATTTCCACATCGACCCTGGGGCGCATTTCTCCGAGACTCCCGACTTCGTCGACAGTTGGCCGGTTCACTGCGTCGTCGGGACGGCCGGTGCCGAGTTCCATCCGGCATTCGACGCCTCCGTCGCCGGTTCGGCGATCTTTTCCAAGGGCGCCTACAGCGCGGCCTACTCCGGTTTCGAAGGAGCAGCCGAGGACGGTAGGACGCTCGAGGACTGGCTCCGCGCCCACGAGATCACCGACGTCGACGTGATCGGCATTGCCACCGATCACTGCGTCAAGGCCACGGCCATCGATGCGGCGCGCGCAGGATTCGGCACGACAGTCCTTCTCCCCTTCACTGCCGGCGTGTCGACCGCCACGATCGAGACAGCGTTGGTGCAGATGCGTGAAGCGGGTGTACTGCTGGTCGGGCGCGACGAAGCTTCGTCGGAAGACGGCGTGGACGCCAACGAAGGGTCCCGGTCACAAGCCGTGGGCGTTTCTGACGTAGGGATCCATTAACCTTCGTGGGTGGCCGATCAACTCCCGAACGTTCCCGAACTGCTCCAGACAGCGGTGCGGTCGCTCGGCGGTGCCGAACGAACCAGTCAGCTGACGATGGCGTCCGCCGTGGCGCACTCGATCGACACCGGCGAGCATCTGGCCGTCCAGGCCGGCACCGGTACCGGTAAGTCACTCGCCTACCTCGTTCCGAGCCTGCGCCACGCGGTCGAATCGGGACGCACCGTGGTCGTGTCCACCGCCACCATCGCGCTGCAGCGTCAGCTCGTCGATCGAGACCTGCCACGGCTCGCCGATGCCCTGAAGAAGCCACTCGGTCGACGTGCCGAGTTCGCAATCCTCAAGGGCCGCAACAACTACCTGTGCATGAACAAGATCCACACCGGCGCGTCCGAGCAGCCACCCGAGGACGAGCTGTTCGATCCGTTCACGGTCTCGCGTCTCGGCCGGGAAGTTGTCCGCCTCACCGAATGGTCCTCCGACACCGAAACCGGTGATCGTGACGAATTGGTGCCAGGCGTGTCCGATCAGGCGTGGCGGCAGGTCAGCGTCACCTCCCGCGAATGCATCGGCAAGAACCAGTGCCCGGTCGGTGAGGACTGCTTCGCCGAGCGCGCCCGCGTCGAGGCGTCGAAGGCCGACGTAGTCGTCACCAACCACGCACTGCTCGCCATCGACGCCATCACCGGCATTCAGATCCTGCCTGACCACGACGTCGTGGTGATCGACGAAGCCCACGAATTGGTCGACCGCGTCACCGGCGTTGCTACGGCGGATCTCACGGCCTCTTCGATCAGTGCCGCGGCCAGGCGTTGCGGCAAGATCGCCGAAGAACAGGACGCCGACCGACTCGAAGCTGCCGGCGAGGGTTGGGCGGGGCTCCTCGAGGAATTGCGTCCAGGTCGATGGGAAGGCCTCCCGGACGGGGCGGCGCCCGCACTGGCCGCAATCCGCGACGCGGCCTGGTCGCTGCGCACCGCTATCGGCCCGGCCAAACCTGGCATGGCAGCAGCAGACCCCGAGGCGGCGGCGGCCCGCAACGCTGCGCTCTCGTCCGTCGACGACGTCCACGACAGCGCAGTGCGCATCCTCACAGCTTTCGACGAACCCGACCCGGCCAAGAGAAAGGACGTCGTCTGGCTGTCCTCGGACGAATTCCGCGGATCTGTGCGGCGCTCGGTCCGGATGGCTCCGCTCTCCGTCGGCGGTCTGCTGCGCTCGAGACTGTTCGCCGAATCCACCGTCGTTCTCACCTCCGCGACACTGACCGTCGGCGGATCGTTCGACGGTCTCGCCGTCAACTGGGGTCTGCCTGCGGAATCGTCCGTGCGCCCCGATTCGGGTACCGCCATCGGCACCGAAGCACCTTCCGACGCTTCGGCTTTCCGCTGGAACTCACTCGACGTCGGGTCACCGTTCGACCACGCCAAGGCCGGCATCATCTACATTGCCCGGCACCTGCCCACACCCGGCCGCGACGGCCTCTCCCCGGTCTATCTCGACGAGATCGCCGAACTGGTCGAGGCTGCGGGCGGACGCACTCTCGGCTTGTTCTCGTCGATGCGTGCCGCGAAAGCGGCGTCGGAGGCGATGCGGGAACGCCTCGGCACCCCGATCCTGTGCCAGGGCGACGACGCCACCGGCACCCTCGTCAAGGCCTTCGCCAAGGACGAACCCACGTCGCTGTTCGGCACGCTGTCCCTGTGGCAGGGCGTCGATGTCCCTGGCCCATCGCTGAGCCTCGTCATCTTGGACCGGATTCCGTTCCCGCGCCCGGACGATCCACTGTTGATGGCTCGCCAGCAAGCCATCGAATCCCATGGCGGCAACGGCTTTCTCAGCGTCTCGGCCAATCACGCGGCGCTGCTCCTGGCCCAGGGGGTGGGCCGTCTGCTTCGCAGCACCGACGACAAGGGCGTGGTGGCCGTGCTCGATCCGCGTCTGGCAACGGCCAGATACGCGGGTTACCTTCGCGCATCACTGCCTCCGTTCTGGGAGACGACCAACCCTGAAGTCGTCCGCAAGGCGCTCACCCGCATCCGCGACTCACGTCCCTGACCCAGTTCTCACGCGGGCACAATTCTGCCCCGGTGCAGACCGAACGGACCGGGGCAGAATGTAATACGTCAGACGCTCGGAGTGGTCACCAACCCGAGTTCGGACGCATCGACCAACAACCGGTGATGCGGCAGCACCCGCACGGTGTATCCCACGGAACCGGAGACCGGAAGTGCAACCTCGGCTTCGAAGATCTCGGTTCCGTCCTCGGCGCCGAAGTGTGTCATCGGGAACGTCACCACGTCGGTGAGTTCCTCGCCCGGGCTGACGCGTCCCAGAACTGCCTGGACCTGGACATCCGAGACCGACAAGCCGCCGAGGCGGACCTTGGCCTTCAACGAGATGGTCGCACCGATCTCCGGAGTGTCCGGCAGGCCGGAACCGTCCACCTGCTCGACGGCGACGGACGGCCACTGCGATTCGATGCGACGACGGAACTCGGCCACCTCACGCGCGCCGGCAAAATCGTCCGCCACTACCGCTCGAGCTGATTCCGCCGAAGGGGCGTAGTAGTCGACGGCGTAGTCACGAACCATGCGTGATGCCAACACCTTCGGGCCCAGATTCTCGAGGGTGTGGCGAACCCTCTCGACCCAGCGCGTCGGCAGATCGGCAGCGTCACGGTCGTAGAACGTCGGCAGTACCGCGTGCTCGAGAAGTTCGTAGAGGGCGCTGGCTTCCAGATCGTCACGCCGCACGTCGTCGAGAACACCGTCGGCCGTCGGAATGGCCCACCCGTTCTCGCCGTCGTACATCTCGTCCCACCATCCGTCGCGAATGGAGAGGTTGAGTCCACCGTTGAGCGCGGACTTCATGCCGGAAGTTCCACACGCCTCGAGTGGGCGAAGTGGGTTGTTGAGCCACACGTCGCAGCCCCAGTAGAGGTAGCGGGCCATCGACATGTCGTAGTCGGGCAGGAAGACGATGCGGTGACGCACATCCGCTTCGTCGGCGAACCGTACGACCTGTTGGATGAGTGCCTTACCGCCGTCGTCGGCGGGGTGCGACTTACCGGCCACCACCAACTGCACCGGACGCTTCTCGTCGAGCAACATCGCACGCAGACGCTCGGGATCACGCAGCATCAGCGTCAACCGCTTGTACGTCGGGACGCGCCTGGCGAATCCGACCGTCAAGACGTTGGGATCGAAAACTCCAGTGGTCCAGCCAAGTTCAGCTTCGGTCGCGCCGCGTTCGAGCCACGACGCTCGGACGCGACGACGAACTTCGTCGACCAACTTGCCGCGCAAAGCATTACGTGTTTCCCACAGTTCGGTGGCCGACAACTCGTGCAGGCGCTCCCACCCTCGTGCTTCTTCGAGTTGCTCCTGACCGACGATCCGTCTGGCCACGTCCATCCACTCCGGCGCCGCCCACGTCGGCGCGTGAACACCGTTGGTGACCGAACCGATCGGCACCTCGTCGGCGTCGAATCCCGGCCAGAGTCCGTTGAACATGTCGCGGCTGACGATGCCGTGCAACTTCGAGACGCCGTTGGCTCGCTGGCCCAGGCGAAGACCCATGTGCGCCATGTTGAAGATCGACGGATCGGCTTCGCGCCCCATCCCGACGATGCGGTCGACGGTCAGGCCGGGAAGCAAACTCGATTCGTTCTCGCCGTTCGCTCCGCCGAAGTAGTGACGGACCAGATCCGCCGGGAAGCGGTCGATTCCGGCGGGAACCGGAGTGTGCGTCGTGAAGACGGTTCCGGCGCGGACCGCGGCCAGAGCCGAATCGAAGTCCAGACCGCTGGTGGTGACAAGTTCCCGAATTCGTTCGATGCCGAGGAATCCGGCATGCCCCTCATTCATGTGGAAAACCTCGGGGTCGGGCAATCCGTACGCCGCGGTGTAGGCACGCACCGCGCGGACGCCGCCGATACCCGCCAGGATCTCCTGCTTGATGCGGTGGTCCTGGTCCCCTCCGTAGAGGCGGTCCGTGACGCCGCGCAGATCCGCGTCGTTCTCGGCGATGTCGGAATCGAGCAGCAGCAACGGCACTCGTCCGACCTGAGCGATCCACACTCGCGCGCGCAGGACGCGTCCACCGGGCATGGCGACGTGAATGACGACCGGCGATCCGTCATCGGAAGCCGGGCCTGCGTCCGTCAGCAAGCGAAGAGGCAACCCTTGGGGGTCATGCGGCGGGTAGTGCTCGGCCTGCCAACCGTCGGCGGTCAGCGACTGGCGGAAGTAGCCGGATCGGTAGAGCAGTCCGACGCCGATGAGCGGCAGCCCGAGATCGGACGCAGCCTTGAGATGATCGCCCGCCAGGATGCCCAATCCACCGGAGTAGTTGGGCAGAACTTCACTGACTCCGAACTCCATGGAGAAGTACGCAATTCCGCCGGCTAACGATGTGCCCTTGTCCTGCTGGGACTGGTACCAGCGTGGGGTGCTCAGATAAGCGTCGAGATCGGCTGCTGCAGTGTCGAGGTCACCGAGAAATGCCTCGTCACTGCTGAGTTCGTCGAGACGGGTGGGGTTGACTTCCCCGAGCATGCGGACCGGATCGAACTGGACTGCTTGCCAGAGTTCGGGGTCGAGTCGCGAGAACAGATCCTGTGTCTCGGGATGCCACGACCACCGAAGGTTGGTGGACAGGGGGCCGAGCGCGGCAAGGCGCTCCGGAAGGTGGGCTCGGACAGTGAACCGACGCAAGGCTTTCACCCCGCGAACCCTAGTCGAGTTCCTTGCACTCTGTCCGGTGGAACCGAACGCCCGAGCCGACCTGACCACCGACAGACCCGGCTTCGCCGTTATCAGCGCTCCGGCGCGACACCCACTACGGTTGAACCGGCGAAAGAAAGTTTTACCGCGATCCATCACCAGAAATGGAGCTTCCCGTGTCAGGACGCCTCGGTATCGACGACGTGGTACCCGAGATCTCGGGTAACTATCCGGCAAAGGCCGTGGTCGGTGAAGTCTTTCCGGTGCATGCCACCGTGTGGCGAGAAGGCCACGACGCCATTTCCGCAACTCTGGTGGTGCGTGGTCCGCGCGGAACCAAGCCGCTGCGTATTCCGATGGATCCCGGCACCGAACCGGACACCGTCGACGCGGTGTTCACGCCGTCCGCCGAAGGCATGTGGTCGTTCCGGATCGAGGCGTGGAGCGATCCCATCGCCACCTGGAAGCACGCGGTGGAAGCAAAGCTGGCCGTCGGGCAGGGCGCGGCCGAGTTGGCCAACGACTTGGAAATCGGTGCGCGCCTGTTCGAACAGGCCGCGCACGAGGTGCCGCGGGGCAACAGGTCCCGGATCGAGGCCGTCACGGCGTCGCTGCGCAGCGATCAGGCGCTGACTGCTCGCGTCGCTCCGGCCTTCGCCTCCGACGTGGCCGAACTGCTCCGCGCCACTCCGCTCCGAGAACTGGTCACCAAGGGCGAGTCCCACCCCGTCGTCGTCGATCGCCACCGTGCACTTTTCGGCTCGTGGTACGAGTTCTTCCCCCGCTCGACGGGCGGTTGGGACGAGAACGGGGTGCCGCAACACGGTACGTTCCGCACCTCGGCCGAAGACCTACCCCGCATCGCCGCAATGGGTTTCGACGTCGTCTACCTACCGCCGATCCATCCCATCGGCGAGATCAACCGCAAGGGACGCAACAACACCCTCACTCCCGAACCCGGTGACGTCGGTTCACCCTGGGCCATCGGCTCGGTCGACGGCGGGCACGACGCAGTCCACCCGCAACTCGGCACGCTCAAGGATTTCAAAGCCTTCGTCGCCACGGCCCGCAAGCTGGATCTCGAAGTGGCACTGGATCTCGCGCTGCAGTGCGCCCCGGATCATCCATGGGCCAAGAAGCATCCGGAGTGGTTCAACGTCCTTCCCGACGGCACCATCGCCTACGCCGAGAACCCGCCCAAGAAGTATCAGGACATCTACCCGATCAACTTCGACACCGATCCTCGCGGTCTGGACAAGGAAATCCTACGAGTCGTCCGACACTGGATAAGTGCCGGCGTCAAGATCTTTCGGGTCGACAACCCACACACCAAGCCGCCCAACTTCTGGGAGACGCTCATCTCGGAGGTCAAGAAGACCGATCCCGACGTCCTGTTCCTCGCCGAGGCATTCACCCGTCCGGCGCGCATGTACGGCCTGGCGCGACGCGGATTCACCCAGTCGTACACGTACTTCACCTGGCGAGTGGCGAAGTGGGAACTCACCGAATTCGGTAACGAGCTGGCGGCAAAGGCCGACGAAGCCCGACCGAACCTCTTCGTGAACACACCGGACATCCTGCACGAGTCCCTCCAGCACGGTGGGCCCGGAATGTTCGCTCTACGAGCAGCTCTCGCCGCCACCCTGGCGCCGACCTGGGGCGTCTACTCCGGTTACGAACTCTACGAACACCAAGCCGTTCGCCCCGGCAGCGAGGAATACCTCGACTCCGAGAAGTACGAACTTCGTCCGCGCCGCTTCGCCGAAGCAGCAGCGCGAGGCGAATCTCTCGAGCCGTGGATCACCGCACTCAACCGCATCCGGCGTGCACACCCGGCCCTGCAGCAGTTGCGGAACCTGCACTTTCACCACATCGACAACGACGCGTTGATCGCCTACTCGAAATTCGACGCCTCGACCGGCGACGCCGTCCTGACGGTGATCAATCTCAACCCGTTCGCGGCAGAAGAAGGCACCGTCTGGTTGGACATGCCGGCGCTCGGACGCGAATGGCACGACCACATGACCGTGCTCGACGAGGTAACCGGTGAGCAGTTCGATTGGGGCCAAGCCAATTTCGTCCGGCTCGAGCCCTGGCGTTCGGTGGCGCACATCCTCGCGCTCCCACCCGTTCCGTATCCGGCCCGGATCTCTCTGGCCTACCAAGCACGCAATGCGCACCGCGCAGGTGGAGGCAAGTGATGCCAACCGAAATGTCCCCGTCGGGTATCGCACCGGACAATCACGATCTGGAACTGTTGGCGCGCGGTGAACACCACGATCCGCACAGTGTCCTCGGCGCCCATCGCCACGCCAACGGCACCGTTCTGCGAGCGTTGCGTCCCAACGCCGAGTCCGTCAGCGCCGTCATCGGCGGCAAAAACTTTCCTCTCGAACATGTTTCGAACGGAATCTTCGCGGCTCTGGTCCCCTACCCCGACCTGATCGACTATCGCTATTCCGTGAAGTACCCGGGTGGCCACACGGTTCTCGCAGCCGACCCTTACCGATTCCTGCCTACTCTCGGTGAACTCGACCTTCACCTGTTCGGCGAAGGTCGGCACGAACGACTGTGGGACATCCTCGGCGCACATCCGCGTTCTTACGAGACACCGGACGGACCCGTCGACGGCACCTCGTTCGCCGTCTGGGCTCCGGCCGCCCGCGGTGTGACCGTCGTTGGCGACTTCGACGGGTGGAGTGGGCAATTCGCCCCCATGCGAGTCCTCGGCTCCACCGGAGTCTGGGAAATCTTCCTGCCCGACATCCCAGTCGGTTCGCTGTACAAGTTCCGGGTCCACGGCCACGACGGCTCGGTTCGCGACAAGGCCGATCCCATGGCGTTCGGTACCGAGGTCCCGCCGGCGACGGCGTCGCGGGTGACCACCAGTTCCCACGTGTGGAACGACGCGGCCTGGCTGGAAACCCGCGCGGGTGTCGACCCTTCGCAGTCGCCGATGAGCGTGTACGAGGTGCACCTCGGATCGTGGCGTCCCGGACTCGACTATCGGCAGATGGCCGAGCAACTCGCCGAGTACGTCACCACAACCGGATTCACCCACGTCGAACTCCTGCCGGTCTCCGAGCACCCGTTCGGTGGCTCTTGGGGATACCAGGTCACGTCGTACTACGCACCGACGTCCCGCTTCGGTACGCCCGACGATTTCCGTTGGTTCGTCGACCACCTGCATGCCGCAGGAATAGGCGTCATCGTCGACTGGGTGCCCGCGCATTTCCCCAAGGACGAGTGGGCCCTTGCCCGCTTCGACGGAACTCCCCTCTACGAGCACGCCGATCCGCGTCGCGGCGAGCAGTTAGACTGGGGCACATACGTATTCGACTTCGGACGTCGTGAGGTCCGGAACTTCCTCGTCGCCAACGCCTTGTTCTGGCTCGAGGAGTTCCATATCGACGGACTACGCGTCGACGCCGTCGCATCGATGCTGTACCTGGACTACTCACGTCCGGAAGGTGGATGGACTCCCAACATTCACGGTGGCCGCGAGAATCTCGAAGCCGTTGCGTTCCTGCAGGAGATGAACGCCACCGTTCACAAGAATCATCGAGGAGTCGTCACCGTCGCCGAGGAGTCGACGGCGTGGCCCGGAGTCACACGGGCGACCAATGTCGGCGGCCTCGGCTTCAACATGAAGTGGAACATGGGGTGGATGCACGACACTCTCGGTTTCCTCGGTCACGACCCGGTGCACCGGACGTACCACCATCACGAGATCACTTTCTCGCTGATGTACGCGTGGAGCGAGAACTACCTGCTACCGATCAGCCACGACGAGGTGGTGCACGGCAAGGGAACTCTGTGGACGAGGATGCCCGGCAACGACTTCGCCAAGGCGGCCGGCCTGCGCTCACTGCTCGCGTACATGTGGGCGCATCCTGGCAAGCAACTGCTGTTCATGGGACAGGAGTTCGGCCAGAGCGCGGAATGGTCCGAAGAACGCGGCCTCGACTGGTGGCAGCTCGACGATCAGTACACAGGCACTCTCCATCGCGGCGTCCAGCGACTGGTCGGCGATCTCAACTCCGCGTACCGACGCCATCCGGCCATGTGGACCCTCGACACCTCCCCCGGCGGATACTCCTGGATCGACGCCAACGACACCGAGAACAACGTCCTCAGTTTTCTGCGTTACGGTACTGACGGTTCGATTGTCGCCTGCCTGTTCAACTTCTCGGGCAGCGAACACTCGAGCTACCGCGTGGGGCTACCAGAGCCCGGCCGATGGGTGGAAATTCTCAACACCGATGCCGAGGTGTACGGCGGCTCCGGAGTCGGGAACCTCGGAGCGGTCACGGCAACGTCGCATTCGTGGCACGGTCGGCCAGCCTCCGCACAGGTGGCGCTGCCAGCTGCTGGAGCGATTTGGATAAGTCTGGAGCGTTGATGGTCGGCCGGCGAGTAGTCATTGTCACGTCGTCACTGTTGGCAGTGGCCGCACTGCTCGCCGGTTGTGCCCATGGAACGAGTGGCCACGCCGTCTCGATTTATCACGATCCCTTCCGCGTCGCCGGACTCGACGCAACGGCAGGACCAAGTGGGTTACGCCCGGGAGCCCCCAATGCCGACCGAGCCATCACCGGCACCGACGGCGGGGATATCGACGCCCTGGCGGGCAACGCCATCACCGACATCGAAACCTACTGGGCCGCCGAGTACCCGGCTCTGTTCGACAAGCCCTTCGAGCCGGTCGACGAGCTGATCTCGTGGGACCCCACCGAATCGAACGGTCCGGACTTCTGTGAGGAGACCACCGAAGAACTCATCAACGCCGGGTATTGCAGCATCGATCACACCATCGGTTGGGATCGCGAACTGCTGCTGCCCGAGGTGCGCGAGAAGTTCGGTGAAGTGGCCGTTGCCTTCATCTTCGCGCACGAGTACGGCCACGCCGTTCAACGCAAAGCCGGGATCGTCGGCGGTAAACGAGATGCCGCCCTGGTGCGCGAACAGCAAGCCGACTGTTTCGGTGGGGCCTTCTTGCGGCACGTCGCCGAGGACAAGGCAGCACACTTCACGATGAACACCTCCGACGGACTCAACAAGGTGTTGGCGTCGGCTGTCGCCATCCGCGACGAAGACCCTAATGATCCTGAGAGCCATCATGGTTCGGCTTTCGAGCGCGTCACCGCCACTCAGATCGGATTCACCGACGGCGCCGGCGCCTGCGCGAAGATGGACGCCGACGAAATCGAGTCACGACGCGCAGACCTCCCGCAGCAGTTCGCCGAAGGCAACGATTCCGGAGAGCTGCCCGTCACCGAGGCAACTCTCGACGAGTTCGTGAAGACCTTCCAAGCGATCTTCGATCTACCCGAGCCGCCGAAGGTCGTATTCACCGGCGCAGACACCGGGTGCAGCGATGCCGTTGCGACCGAACCCGTCTCGTACTGCCCGTCGACGAACACCATCGGAATCAGCGTCGACGACCTTGCCGAGCGCGGCACGCCGGGTCGCGTCGGGCGACGCGAGTTGATCCAGACCAACATCACCGGTGACTACAACGCCTATGTCCTGCTCGCGTCGAGGTACACCCTCGCGATGCAGAAGGAGAACGGCCAATCACTCGACACTCCGCAGACTGCCTTGCGCGCCGCCTGCCTGTCCGGCGTCATCACCGCAGCGCTCAGTCCCACCAACGCCGCGGCGTCCGGAGCGCAGGTCACACTCTCCCCCGGAGACCTCGACGAAGCCGTATCGGGGCTGCTGACCGACGGTCTGGCTGCCAGTGACGTCAACGGTGAGACGGTTCCGAGCGGGTTTGCACGTGTCGACGCGTTCCGGACCGGCGTTCTCGGTGGCCGGGAAGTGTGCGACAGCCGCTACACGGAGTAGCGACTGCCGGTCCACACGTCAGTAGAGAGCGGAAGCCAACTTACGACGGGCCGCGATGACGATCGGTTCTGCTGGGTCGAACAGTTCGAACAATTCGAGCAGGCGCGTCCGAGCGACAGCCTTGTCGTCGCCAGCAGTTCGCGAGACCACCGAGATCAAGCGGGCGAACGACGCCTCGGGTTGCTGGGCGAACATTTCCAGGTCGGCCGCAGCGAACTGCAGTTCGAGATTGGAAGGATCAGCATCCGCGGCCGCAATCGACTCGGGATCGACACCCTGAACCCGAGCCATGAACTTCACCTGGCGGACAGCGCTTTTGGCCTCCGCATTGTTGGGTTCGGCGTCGAGAATCACCTGGTACGCAGCGATGGCCGCGTCGAGATCGCCCTCGTCCAGCGCGGTTTCAGCGGCCACGAAGCGTGGATCCTCGACCTCCTCCACCGGTTCATCCGCGTCGGACACCGGCCCACTCAACTTGCCCTCGACGGCTTGGAGCACTGCGTCGAACCACTGGCTGAGCTGCGCCTCCGGCTGAGCGCCCTGGAAATCGGCCAACGGCTGACCAGCCGCGACGGCAACAACCGTCGGCACCGACTGGACACCGAATGCCTGCGCGATACGAGGGCTCATGTCGACGTCGACGTTGGCAAGAATCCACTTGCCGCCGGCTTGCGCTGCAAATGATTCGAGAACTTCGGTGAACACGACCGAGGGCTCGTATGCGCGGCCACCGATGTTGACGATCACCGGCACCTGGCTCGACTTCAGCAGGACTTCGCTTTCGAAGTTCTCCTCGGTCACCTCGATCACTGCCCCGGAGACAGCAGAAACGGCCCCGTCGCCGCTGGTATTACGCGGCGGTGGTGGGGCCGTGGCCCGCTCTTTGAAGGCGGACAAGTCGACTGCGCCGCTCATGGCGGCAGCAACTGCGGACGAACGCGCGGGGGGCCTGGAACCTGGTCGAGTCACGACTCCCAGTTTGTCACGAGTTGCGCGAAGCTACGTAGAGGGATGCAGCACTCAGACGAGCGCCGCGTTGCCCTTGGCAGCCTCGAACTCTGTGGACAGCTCACCGAGCTTGCCGTTTCGCACTGCCCAGCGCTCGAATATGACGGTGCCGAACGGCGGAACGCTCGAGATCAGCGCAAGGATCGTGGTCTTGATGTCCCACTTGAGCGACCACGCGGTCAGGAGGGCAACAACGATGAACACCAGGAAGCCGGCGGTTCCGTGGACCATTCCGGGGATGCGAATCGCTTCTTCGTGTCCGAGGACCCACTTGAAGAACATGGCAACCAGCAAAGCCGCCCAGGTCACAGCTTCCCACCACGCCACCAGACGGAAGCGTTTCGCGGGAGTGGATACGTCAAAGATGTTCGCCATGAGGCCATTGTGCCCGAACAACTACGACGCCCCGTAGTTGTGTGAGGAAAACCACGGGGCGCCGCTGAGCGAGAGCACTAGTTCAGGTGTATTGAGACACTCAGGCCTTGGGGACGCGGACGATGAGTGCGTCGCCTTGTCCGCCGCCGCCGCAGAGTGCGGCTGCGCCGATGCCGCCGCCGCGGCGTTGCAGTTCGAGGGCGAGGTGCAGGGCGATGCGGGCGCCGGACATGCCGAGGGGGTGTCCGACGGCGATGGCGCCGCCGTTGACGTTGACCTTGGCGGGGTCGAGGCCGAGTTCGCGGGTGGAGGCGATCCCGACGGCGGCGAATGCTTCGTTGATTTCGACGAGGTCGAGGTCGGTGGGGTCGATACCTTCCTTGGCGCAGGCCTTGGCGATGGCGCGGGCGGGCTGGGACTGGAGGGTGGAGTCCGGTCCGGCGACGACGCCGTGGGCACCGATTTCCGCGATCCAGGTCAGGCCGAGTTCTTCGGCCTTGGCTTTGCTCATCACGATCACGGCGGCGGCGCCGTCGGAGATCGGGGAGGCGGAGCCGGCGGTGATGGTGCCGTCCTTGCTGAACGCGGGACGCAGTTTGCCGAGGGATTCGGTGGTGGTGTCGGCGCGGATGCCTTCGTCCTGGGCGACGACGATGGGGTCGCCTTTGCGTTGGGGGATGGAGACGGGGACGACTTCGTTGTCGAAGTAGCCGTCTTTCCAGGCGCGGGCCGCGTTCTGGTGGGAGGCGGCGGCGAAGGCGTCCTGCTCGGCGCGGGTGATGTGGGCGGTTTCTTGTT
>NZ_JAJNCL010000030.1 GCF_021025955.1 Rhodococcus qingshengii
CCGTTTTCGTCGAGGAGGACGGCGCCGAGCATGCAGTCGCAGGCGATCATGCGGGTGCGGCCGACGCTCAGTGGTCCCATCCAGGGCATGTGGCCGACATCGAGATCTTGTTTGTCGAGATCCGGCATGCCAAGGTCCAGGGTGTCGAGGTCGTCACGGTCGGACGGGTCGGTAGTCGTGGTGCGGCCTGTTGAGTCGCCTGCGGTGGAGGCGCATTCACGTTGGTAGGCCAGGTCTTTGGCGTTGATGTGTACGTTCAGGTGTGGGCGTTGGCCGCCGTCGATGCCGGTGGCAGCGTTGTCGAGGTAGCGCCGGATGAGTTCTGCCATGGCGTCTGCGTTGCGTGTGGCGGCGGGTCGTGTGTCGGGTGTGCCGTCCTTGGCGGGGGTGGGCATGGAGAGGTTGGAGAGGGCGGAGAGTAGCATTTCGCCGGTTACGCCGTCGAAATCGCCTCGGACGGCCACTCTTCCGTTGAGGGTCGGGGAGATGCGTAGTTCGTTGCGGTCGGTGTCTTCGCTTGGCGGTATGTCGTCGGATTCGAACATGTGCTCGAGGACGCTGATGGCGTAGCGCAGTTTGACGGTGGTTGCTTCGGTTCCGGATGCTGCGGCGAGGAGTGTGTCGCGGCAGTACGGTAGTGCGGCGTCGGGCATTGCCTTGGGTGGGGATTCGCAGAACGCCACGATCAGTGCTGCGTGCTCGAAAGTGAGGTCGCCGGCATCGAATTGGTCTTCGATCTCGGGGAATGACCGTAGGGCTTTGCCCAGGGCTGCGATTCTTCTGCCGGCGGAGATTTGCAGCATGGTGTGGTTCGCGAGCCATTCTCCGGTGCCGCGGTAGCAGAGTACTTGTTCGTCCGGGTTCAATGTCAGGGTGTCGATGGCGGCCACTCGAATGGCTTCCAGGCGAAGGATTTCCGCTGATGCGGCGATGG
>NZ_JAJNCL010000031.1 GCF_021025955.1 Rhodococcus qingshengii
GAGGGCACGCGGTATCTGGATGCGACGGCGGGCCTGTGGTTCACCAATGTCGGGCACGGGCGCACCGAGATCGCGGATGCGGTGGCGGCTCAGTTGTCGAAGATTGCTCATTTCTCCAACTTCGGTGATTTTGTTCCCGAGACCACGCAGGTGTTGGCCGAGCGTCTGGCGGCCATCGCGCCGGTTTCCGGGAGCAAGATCTTCTTCACCTCGGGTGGTTCGGATTCGGTGGACACCGCGGCGAAGCTGGCTCGCCGGTACTGGCACGAGGTGGGGCAGCCGGAGAAGACGATCATCGTCGGACGCCAGAAGGCGTATCACGGGATGCATGTTGCGGGAACGGCTTTGGCTGGTATTCCGGTGAACCGTGAGGGTTACGGCGAGCTGATGGCGGATGCGGCGACGGTTGGTTGGGATGATGCGAAGAGCCTGCTCGAGTTGATCGAGCGGATCGGTGCGAACAAGATCGCGGCGTTTTTCGCGGAGCCGATCATCGGTGCGGGTGGGGTGTATCTTCCGCCGGAGGGGTATCTGGCCGAGGTGCGTGACATCTGCCGTGAGCACGACATCCTGTTTGTGGTCGACGAGGTCGTGAC
>NZ_JAJNCL010000032.1 GCF_021025955.1 Rhodococcus qingshengii
GTGCCCAGGGAAAACGGGTTTCCGCAAGGGATGAAACGTGGAGGAAGATATCGCAATCCACGCTCACCTGTGCGCTCGCCTCGGGTCGTTGAACCTTCACCGCAACGTCGACGCCGTCAGTGGTGCGCGCGGAATGTACTTGTGCGACAGAGGCAGCGGCGAACGGCTCTACATCGAAGTCTGCGAAGACCACCTCTGGGGCTTCGCCGAGTTCCGATGCCAGTAGCTCCGCAATACGGTCGGGATCAGCCGGGCGTGCCGAACTTTGCAAGGACGAGAGTGCACGAGCCAGTTCGGGTGGTATGAGGTCGTCTCGCGTCCCGAGGATCTGTCCCAACTTCACGAAAGTGACACCGCATCGGCTGACAATCTCGACCAACGCGTCCCCGAACTGAGGTGCGGACGGTCCGGCGCGGAGAGCTGACCCGCCTCCCGCTCGCATGAAGATACTCATGATCTGCACGTACCGCTTCGTTCGGCGCCACGATTTTCGACTGCGCCGCAAGGCTTCCGACGGACCCGGTAGGGA
>NZ_JAJNCL010000033.1 GCF_021025955.1 Rhodococcus qingshengii
TTGCTGAAAAGCAATCCGACCACCGCGGTGAAACAACCGCACGCCCAGGAGAACGCCCGATGACAACCAACGAGACACTCGCGCAGTACAGCGACTGGGCCTTCAAGTCCGCCTTCACCGTGCTCGTTCTGGCGTTCGTGCTGCTCATCGTGCAGTACGCGTCGGCCAGAGCCAAGGCGGTTCAGAACAAGGAACTGGTCTCGGCCGGCGGAGTCGACGCTTCCGTGCCGGGCAGGGTCACGGAGACTCCGACCAAGTCGCTCTCGGAGCGATTCGGCGGAATGGGCCGAGCTGTCCTGGTCGTCGGAACGGTTCTGATCATCGCGTCGATCGTGCTCCGCGGATTTGCGACGGAACGATTCCCACTCGGCAACATGTACGAATTCGTGGCGATGGCGTGTGCGGCGTCGTTGCTGGTCGGGCACGTCCTGTTGATCAAGCCGACTTACCGTCCGATGTGGGTCTTCCTGCTGGTTCCCGTTCTGATTCTGATGTT
>NZ_JAJNCL010000034.1 GCF_021025955.1 Rhodococcus qingshengii
TGTTGTGGGTATGGACGTTGCTGACGCGGGACTGAAGTAGACGGGCTGGTCCTCAGCGCGAGAATGGGAATTGCGACATAGCCGTTCTCGAGCAAGAAGGACCAGCCCTGTGACACACCGTAATGCCCCATTGACCGTGGAAGGAAGGCGACGCCTGATCGAGCGGTGTCAGAGCCGTCCGATCGCCCATGTCGCCGCCGAAATGGGCATCTCACGACAATGCGCCTTCAAGTGGGTCAACCGGTATCGCCAATACGGTGACCTGGGATTGCAGGACCGATCCAGCACACCGATCCACCACCCGACCGCCACGGCAGCAGGGATCGTGGCCGAGATCGAAGCGATGCGCCGGACCCGGAAATCGTCTTCCCTCACGGATCGCGTTCGAGTTGCGCATCGACGGCATCACCATTGCTCGTCGAACGGTCACGAGAATCTTGCGGGACCTCGGT
>NZ_JAJNCL010000035.1 GCF_021025955.1 Rhodococcus qingshengii
ATTACTTACAACAAAGATGCTCGCGTCCACTGTGCAGTTCTCAAACAACACACAACCCCAGAACTCCCGTGAGCACCAGCCGAACACCAACCAAGTCACCTCGGTTACACATTCGCGGTATGACCCACATTCCAGTGTTGTCGTTACTTCCTAGAGAGGAAACACTCGCGTGTTCTCTCAGGACCCAACAGTATGCCGATATAATTTGTTCTCCCACCAGCACTGAGGCCGGCAGTAATGAAAACGAATGCTTGTCAGCGTCCACCCATGAGCTCCCGCCGGACCACAAATGGATCCGAAACAGGCTCTGCCAACCAACCATCCACCTGTGTGGACGTTGTGTTGGAGAATGCTCCTTAGAAAGGAGGTGATCCAGCCGCACCTTCCGGTACGGCTACCTTGTTAC
>NZ_JAJNCL010000036.1 GCF_021025955.1 Rhodococcus qingshengii
GTCGACTCCGACGAACGATCCACGAACTCCGCCACCGTCGAATCCGAAATCAACCGACCCCGACCGATCACCACCAACTGCTCCGCCGTCAACGCCATCTCCGAGAGAAGATGACTCGACACGAGCACGGTGCGGCCCTCGGCCGCCAACCGCTGCATGAACTTACGAATCCAGACGATGCCCTCGGGATCGAGACCGTTGACCGGCTCGTCGAACAACAACACCTTCGGATCACCCAACAACGCACCCGCCAACCCCAGACGCTGCGACATACCCAACGAGAACCCGCCGGCCTTCTTGCCCGCCACCTCGGACAACCCGACCAACCCGAGCACCTCGTCGACACGGGACTTCGGAATCCCGTTCGAGGCGGCCATCCACTGCAGATGCGCCCGCGCACT
>NZ_JAJNCL010000037.1 GCF_021025955.1 Rhodococcus qingshengii
CTCTAGACGCCTGACGGGGCACCGTCAGGGCTGCCGTCGAAACCCGATCCGTGCAGGTCGCCGTGTCCGCGCGCACTCATCAGGCGAGACCTGAGTCATGGGTTTGCCCATCACCATCACATTGGAGAAGATCATGAAGATTCGTACCGTAGTCACAGCCGGAGTGCTCACCGGCGGTATCGCCCTCGTCGGTGTTATCGGCGGGGGCGTGGCATCGGCTGCCACCCCGATCGTGCAGCCGGAGCAGGGTCGGATCGGGTTTTCGCTCTCGAATGCGGAAACCGCAGCACTGGCGGCGAGCCCCATCCCCGATGCAATCGCGAACATTGTTCCCGGCTCGCAGCGCTGGGTTGGCCGGG
>NZ_JAJNCL010000038.1 GCF_021025955.1 Rhodococcus qingshengii
CTGGTCGGTGAAGATGTCGTGGAGGCCGTCGTAGGCCATGTGGTCGCGGAGGGTGACGTCGCCGTATTTGAAGCCTTCGCGGCTTTTTTCGAGCATGTGGGGTGCGCGGGACATCGATTCCTGGCCGCCGGCGACGACGATGTCGAATTCGCCGGCGCGGATGAGTTGGTCGGCGAGGGCGATGGCGTCGATGCCGGACAGGCACACTTTGTTGATGCTCAGGGCGGGCACGTTCATGGGGATGCCGGCGGCGACGGCGGCTTGGCGGGCGGGCATCTGGCCGGCGCCGGCGGTGAGGACCTGTCCCATGATGACGTA
>NZ_JAJNCL010000039.1 GCF_021025955.1 Rhodococcus qingshengii
ACGTCGCCGTGCGCTGCAGCGAGTTGGTTGGCCGCTTGCTGCTCCGCGCTGACGGGCGGCTTCTTTGCGCTGGTGCGCTGGGTCATCGAGTTCGGTGCCGACGTATTCCCACCGGAAGTGTTGCCCGAATTCGTGTTTCCACTGTTTTGCGGTTTCTGCGCGCTCGTGCGGGAGGTCATCGAATTCGGTTTCGACGTGGTATTCGAGCCTTTGGGTATCTGTTTCGAAGCCACCGAGGTGGGTGCCTTCGCCTTCTTTTCCGGCGGATCGGCCAAAATCGGGTACGCGGTCGCTTCGTCGGCATACACCTTCT
>NZ_JAJNCL010000003.1 GCF_021025955.1 Rhodococcus qingshengii
GGGACTTCGGAATCCCGTTCGAGGCGGCCATCCACTGCAGATGCGCCCGCGCACTACGATTGGGGTGCACCCACTTCGCATCCAACAACGCCCCCACCGTCCGCAACGGCGTCTTCAGCTCCCGGTACGGCTTGCCGTCGATCAACGCCGCACCCGACGTCGGCTGATCCAAACCCAGGATCATCCGCATCGTCGTCGACTTACCCGCACCGTTCGGGCCCAGAAAGCCCGTCACGATGCCCGGCTTGACCGTGAACGACAAATCGTCCACCGCTTTCGTCGGTCCGTAAACCTTGGTCAATCCCCTCAGCTCGATCATGTGGACCAGTCAACCACGAAAACCGAACTGTCGGAACTTTCCGCCGTTCACAGAGAAAACCGTTGCGCAAGTTCGTTGTCGACGTTATTGTCGAATGTATGTTCGACACTACCGGGGGGTAAAAGTGACGACGCCAGTAATTGAACAGGCGGTATCCGAACAGGCGATACCTGTACAGGCGATATCTGAAGAGGCGATCGGACAATTCCGAGCTTCACTCGTCAGCATGGATCGTTCCATCGACAATGCAGCACGCGTGAACCTTTTACGCGCATTAGAAGAATTGAAGGCCAGTTGCGCTGGGGCCCAAGCCTTACTGGCTGCCGACCTCGATGCGTTCACCCGCAAGGACCGCAGCGAACGAGGTGTTCCGCGCTCATACCAGGGCCGCGGAATCAACGCGCAGATTGCACTCGCACGGAGGGAGTCGGCGTGGTTCGGAACTCAGCATCTGAACCTGGCCCGCGCACTGAACGACGAGATGCCGCACACACTTCGATTACTCGTCGACGGCTCCATCAGTGAGCATCAAGCGACAATCCTCATGCGCGAGACTGCGTGTCTCACCACCCAGGATCGCGCTACATTGGATCGCGAGTTCTGCTGCGACGCTGCAATCTTGGACGGATGCGGCAACCATCAACTGACAGAAAGAATCCGCGCACGCACTGCCGAAATCGACGCCGACAGTGTCGCCAGACGAGCACGCAAAGCCGTGGGAGACAGACGGGTGACGGCGCGGCCTGCTCCCGACACGATGTGCTGGCTCAATGTGTTTCTTCCCGTCGCCGAAGGTATTGCCGTACATGCCACGCTCGGGCGCGACGCAGATTCCGTTCTTGCGGGCGGGGATGAGCGCACGCGAGCTCAGATCATGGCTGACCTCCTGGTCGAGCGCGTCACCGGAATCGGCCGCGCCACACCGACACCCGTTACCGTGAATCTGGTTGTCTCCGATCAGTCACTGCTGGGCGACAGCACCGACCCTGCACACGTCCACGGGTACGGACCTGTACCAGCCGACATTGCACGCGAATGGATCGCCAAGTCCAGCGAAGACTCCGAAGCGATGGCAACGGTCCGAAAGATCTACGCATGCCCCGACACCGGTGCGATGACCGCGATGGAGTCAACGGCGAGAACCTTCCCGAAGGGGTTGGCGCGATTGATCGAACTCCGTGATCGAAGCTGCCGCACTCCGTGGTGCGACGCGCCGGTTCGCCACCGCGACCACATTCGCGATCACAACAAGGGTGGACCCACCAGTGCAGCCAACGGCGCAGGATTGTGCGCGGCGTGCAATTACGCCAAGCAGGGCTTGGACTGGTCTGCCGAACCTGCACCAGGCAACCGGCATACCTTCACCACGACGACACCTACCGGGCACCGATATTCGTCTGCGGCTCCGCCACTTCCGATACCGTGGGCCGGTCCCGATGCGGCCTAAGTTCCTCGGTGAGCCAGTGCATTCACGAACACCTCGGAAATCTCCGAGGGATCGCGAGCGATGTACGTCGAACCGCCCGTCACGCGGGATATATCGGCGAGCGCCGCGGCATCAGCGTCGTCGGTGATGCCGATAGTGACGATGATGACCGGTCGAGCCGGATCCTGCTCGCGTGCAAGTACATCGAGCAGCTGCTCACGGCTGATGCTGTCAGGGTCTTCGTTGGCACCGTCGGTCAAGATGATGACGCTGTTGACCGCTCGCGGATCGTACGATTCCTGAACCTTACGGAAGGCGGCCAAAGTCGTGTCGTACAAACCTGTGGCGCCACGCTTGAGTTCGGTGAGCCGGTTCGCCTGATCCGCCATCAACTTTCGTTGAGTCACGCCGTCGACAATGGTGTCGTAGCGCCTGATCGGCACCAATTCCTGGAAGTCCTGGGTTCCGTTCATACCTTGGGAGAACGCCCACAGACCGGCAGCGACACTGTCCGGGAAGACCTGATTGCCGGCAAGGGCCGCAGCAGTGGTCAACTGCATGCGTGTCTTGCCGCCGGCCGCCGGATAGTCCATCGAAGCCGACACGTCGATCGCGACGAGCGTTCGGATCGGCTTGGCCATCAACGCCCAAGCACCCAGTGTCTGATCGGCCACCGACTGTTCGGACACGGTCAGTGCCGTGACGTCACCGACTCCACCTTCGACAGCACCTCCGCCGGAAGTACGGAAACCGCTGCGTGTCAGAACTTCCTGTGCAGATTCACTGTGCAACAGGTCGGCGATGGCCTCACTCTTCTTGGCTGCGGCATAGTGCCGATCCGGTGCCGAAGCACTGACCACCAGGGGGTAATCCATGACCATGGTTCCCGTCGCCGGCACGGTCGCGGAAATCTTCGACTCGACCTTCGTGAACTCGACTACCTGCTGCTCAGTCGAAACACCGACCTTGCCGGAGCTGACCAATTCGGTGAGCATCTTCTGTCCAACCGGCTGATCTTCGGTACGAACACTCTCGGCTTGGGCATGAGGTACGAGGGCAGCTCGAACCGATTCGGAGGTGGCTCCGGTCTCCGCGAGAGCTCCGAGAATGGGCGCCGATGCAACCCCGGTGAACAACGGATTGCCCAGCGCAAGATCGGGGACCTGTAGCGCTGTGAGCCAACTGGCAAACTGTTCGCCACCGCCGGAGGCGAGGACGACGGGCGAGGTGGCGATGGAACCGCCGGCGGCAGCGACCGGTCCCTTTGCCGTCAATGCAGCTTTGCCGACCCACGCTGTCGAATCCGGTATCCACATGTCCGGAGCGTCCACACCTTTACCCAAAGTTCCCGCGACGTCGCCCGGAAGCGCAGAAGTGACCGTGATCCGCGAACAGCCTGTCTGCTCCGGCGACGATTCTGCGAGGATCTCCGTCACTGCAGGCGCGATCGCAGGATCTGCTGCCAGCGAGTACTCGTCAACGCTCTCGCATGAATCGGACTGTGTCGCCTTGAAGACCACCACCCCGGTGGCGACTACCGCGACGGCAACCAACCCACCCACTGCGTAGAACCCGATCGACCGCCCGCTGTCAGGACTCGAATGCCGTCCGCCCGCCATGAAATCTGCCCTTCCGAGGCCACTCGCACTAGGGCATACCGACGGCATGCGTGCGACTGGAGCTATCCCTACCGGGCGGTAGTGTAGCCAAGAACACAGAATTTCCAACTAGCGCTGAATCATCGACGAACCGGCGGGCCCACATTCCGGGACAGGCGGGCCGAACTCGCGAAGCCTCGAGCGCCGGAGCGACTATTCAGCTAACCGCTCTGCTCAGAACAGTTCGCGCTTCTGGACCTTGCCCATCGCGTTACGCGGCAGTGCCTTGGCAAAGCGAACCTCACGGGGACGCTTGTGCGCCGACAACTCTGCCCCGACCAACTCGACCAATTCAGCTTCGGTGACCTCGGGACTGCCGGGCTTACGGACTACGACGGCGATGATCCGCTGACCCAGGTCGGCGTCGGGCACCCCGATCACCGCAACTTCGGACACTGAAGGGTGCCCGAGGATGGCGGCCTCGATCTCGCCGGCGCCGACTCTGAATCCACCGGTTTTGATCAAGTCGATGGATTCGCGGCCGACGATTCGGTGAAACCCACCCTCGTCGATGACGGCCACATCACCGGTCTTGAAGTAGCCGTCCTCCGTCCAGGACTCGGCGGTTGCGTCTGGACGGTTCAAGTAGCCGTCGAAAAGCATCGGCCCGCGTACCTGTAGGCCGCCGATGCTCTGGCCGTCGTGTGGCACGTCGTTGCCCTTCTCGTCACGAAGGCGAGTCTCGACACCGTGCAGCGGCACTCCGACCCACCCCGGGCGTCGCTCGCCGTCGAAACGCGTGCTCAGGGTCAGCATCGTCTCACTCATGCCGTAACGCTCGATCGGCGTCAATCCTGTTCGCTCACGAAGCTTTTCGAAGACCGGCACAGGAAGCGGCGCGCTACCGGAAACCAGAAGTCGGGCACCGGACAACGCCCTGGCAGCTTCTTCGTCTTCGGCGACACGCGACCAGACGGTGGGGACACCGAAGTAGAGGGAGCCTTTGGCCCGTGCGTAGTTTTCCGGTGTCGGCTTGACGGTGTGGATCACTCGGCTGCCGATCCGGAGAGGGCCGAGGATTCCGAGAATCAGTCCGTGCACATGGAAGAGCGGAAGCCCGTGCACCAGGGTGTCTCGCCACGTCCAGTCCCAGGCCTCGCCGAGCGCGTCGATCCCGGCTGCGATGGCCGAGCGACTGAGCAGAACACCCTTGGGCGGGCCGGTAGTTCCGGACGTGTACAGGACGAATGCTGTGGACTGCGGTGCCGGTTCGGGATAGCTGTGCCACGAGCGAGCGTGCAATCGGACGGGAACTACGGGCAGTCCTTCGCAGTGCTCGTCCGTTTCGCCGAGCCATGCCTGGGCACCGGAGTCATGCAGCATGTGCTCTCGCTCAGCCCTCCCCGAGTCCGGCGGGACCGGCACAACGGTGACGCCGGCAATCAAAGCCCCGACGACGGCGAGAATCGTTTTTGCTGTGGGAGTTGCCAATACGGCAACCCGATCGGCCTGCGCCACTCGCTCCGCGACCGAGGTCGCGGCACCGAGGATGGCACTCCGCGAGAGAACCGTGTCACCGATCGTCACGGCGTCGTCGAGGTCGTCACCGCGGGCAACAGCAAGGGGGTTCAGGGATCTCAGCAGCACCACGACAGCATCTCACAGCGCGGATGGTCGCAAAATTTCTCCTGCCCGACGCGCGTCCATCGAGTGCGGCGGGAACAGCGTCACCAGTGCAGCCCCCAAGAGAGCCCCGGAAAGAACGGCAAATCCGTGCGCGTCGTCGACCGTCACCAGGGTTGCGCCGCCGACCACAATCACGGCAGTCAGAACAATCTCGGGCATTCGCGGGCGCACCAGTACGCCGATCCCCGCGGCCGCCGCTGCCAGAGCAAGTGTGGCGCCGGAGTTACCTGCGCCGGTCGACGGGAAAACTGCGGTGGTGAGCAAACCGAACAGCAGTTGACCGAGCAGGAAGAGAGCCCAGCCGCGTGCGGCGCCCCAGAGCCGAAACGCCGGCGGCGCAATCACCGCCAGCGTCACGAGATTGGTGACGGTTCCTGCGACCCCTCCGTCCTGGACGAGCACCGAGGTCAGAATGCGCCACCATTGACCGTCGCGAATCAAAGCGGGATCACGACGAAACATGTCCAGCAGTCCCGGCATCAGCGCCTGCAGGATCGACGGAACTGCCACCACCAGCCAAAGGAGCGCGGCCGAAAGAGGGAAGTCTCCGAATATTCGACGATCCTTCAGCCAGGTGAGCATCAGCGCAACCGAGGCAAGAACGACGGCGACGATCAGTACCGCGTCCAAGCCGCCGGTCCCTGAGGTGGTCACAGCGCGACCTTACATCGGACTGATACCGACATCAGGGAACCTGACACCTGCGAAAGCACACAGTTCAGGCGGAGAGGCGCTTTGCTGCTGCGGCGATTCGTTCGTCTGTTGCGGTGAGAGCGATCCGAACGTGCTTGCTTCCGCTCGGTCCGTAGAACTCACCGGGAGCAACGAGGATCCCGCGATCGGCGAACCAACTGACCGTCGCTCGGCATTCCTCGCCGCGGGTTGCCCAGAGGTACAGGCCGGCCTCGGAATTGTCGACGGTGAATCCGGCGCCGCGAACAGCTTCGATCAACACACTGCGACGCTCGCGGTACCGCTCGCGCTGGATGTTCTCGTGTTGGTCGTCGCCCAAGGCTGCGGTCATCGCGGCTTGGATCGGCAGCGGCAAGATCATTCCCGCGTGCTTGCGCACCTCGAGCAGTTCCGACACCAGAGCAGGGTCACCGGTGACGAACCCGGCCCGATAGCTGGCAAGGTTGGACGTCTTCGAAAGTGAGTGGACCGCAAGCAAACCGGTCAGATCGCCGTCGTTGACGCGGGGATCGAGAATGGAGAGTGCATCCGCTTCCCACGTCAATCCGAGGTAGCACTCGTCGGAGACGACGATGGCGCCGCGCTCGCGCGCCCAGGCCACGACCTTCTGCAAGTGCTCGAGGCCGAGCACCTTGCCGGAGGGGTTGGACGGCGAATTCACGAAGATCATCGCCGCCGACTCGGGACCGAGCTTGTTCAAGCCGTCGGCGCGCAGGACGCGTGCGCCTGCCAGCTTCGCCGCGACCTCGTAGGTCGGGTACGCCAACTCCGGAATGACCACTAGATCGTCGGCTCCGAGACCGAGTAGTTTCGGCAGCCACGCGATCATTTCCTTGGTACCGATGGCCGGCAGCACCGCTGCCGGATCGACGTCGGGAATGTTGTAGCGGCGATCCAGTGACTCCGCCACGGCCTCGCGAAGCGCGAGCGTGCCATGAGTCGTCGGATATCCGGGCACCTCGGCAACAGAGGCCAGAGCCTCCTGTATCACCGGATCCACCGGATCCACCGGCGTACCCACGGACAGGTTCACGATGCCGTCGGGATGAGAGTGCGCCTTGGCCGTGACCTCGGCGAGCGAATCCCACGGAAAATCAGGAAGCCCAGCGGCCACCGGAGTACGAGACAAGATCTCTATTCCTCACCCATGGGAGGCAGAGCCTTGATGAACGGCGTGTCGTAGTCGACCTTGCCGAGCTTGGCGGCTCCACCAGGCGAACCGAGATCGTCGAAGAAATCGACGTTGGTGCTGATGTACGCGTTCCACTGGTCCGGGACGTCGTCTTCGTAGAAGATGGCTTCGACGGGACAGACAGGCTCACACGCGCCGCAGTCGACACACTCGTCGGGGTGGATGTAAAGCATGCGTCCACCCTCGTAGATGCAGTCGACAGGGCATTCTTCGATGCACGCCTTGTCCATCACATCTACACACGGTTCAGCAATCGTGTAGGTCACTGCCGATCTCCCTGCCTTCCTGTCGTGCATCGCCGCCGCAACACGCAGTTGCTCGGGGCCGAAAATCCGATACGACTCTCACGTACCGCGGGAACAGCCTATTATCCCCCCTGCCTACCGACTCTGAGCAGTCGGGGGTAACACATTTCAGCCTACTGCGGTGATGTTCCTCGACCGAATCGCGATCCACTTCTCCCCCAGAGCGGCCGCGCGTACCAGTGCACCCCGCTCACCGAAATAATCCGCCACGACGCCGACCACCGGAATCTTGCCGAGAATCTCGTACGGTTTTGTCCGCGACGGCCGCTTGTGCAGTTCGTCGGTGATGGCACGGAAAGTCTTCGACGTGCGCCACAAGGTCCCGATCAGTGCGAACGGGCGCCAGGTCTCGTCGGTGCCGCTGACCGACTTTTCGGCGAAATCCTCACCGGCGAGCAGATCTCGGGACTTCGTCTCTCGCCCGCACAGCACCGACGCCAGCAGGTCTACCTGCTGATCCCGTTCGTTCACTCCGTGTTCACGGGCAACCGCAACAAGCACAACGGCCTGATTCGCGAAAGCCAGCAGGTCCTGGATCGGCAACCGATTGAGGAGGACGCCGAAGATGCCGGGGAACGCGACGGCAACGGTGTTGAGTGCACCCAACCTGGTCGTCCACCACTTCGAGCGCTGCTCGTCCGTCATCACCGACCACGCCGCCGTCCCGGGGAACTTGACGACATCGAGGACCCAAGCGGCTGCGTCCAACACCATCGCGGCAGCGTTTCGCTCGGGATCAGTCGGCTCGAAGGTCCGACGCTTGATACCGAGCGGATCGCTGTAGGCGAGGTCGAGAACCGGGTTGATCCCCCACACCGCTCGATCGAGAACCTCGACGACCTTGCGGTCCCCCAATACATCAGCCATCAGGCAATCGCTCCTTCGCGTCGTGCATGTGTGGTGGTTCGCTCGCGCGCCGGACGTCCGATTCCCTCGGCGATGGCGCGCAGTTCTGCGACGGTCTTCTCGGACCCGTGTTCGGAGCCGGCCATCCGCGAGATCGTCTCTTCCATCAGCGTTCCGCCGAGGTCGTTGGCTCCGCCGTTGAGCATCATCTGTGTTCCGGTAATGCCAAGTTTGACCCAGCTGGTCTGGATGTTGGGAATGCGGCCGTGCAGCATGATGCGTGCCAGCGCATGCGCAGCGCGGTTGTCCCGATTGGTCGGCCCTGGTCGTGAAGCGCCTGCCAGGTACAGCGGCGCGCTCTGGTGGACGAACGGCAGAAGCACGAACTCCGTGAACCCGCCTGTGCGGTCCTGGATTCCGCGAAGAACGTTCAGATGCCCGACCCAGTGGTGAGGCTGGTCGACGTGTCCGTACATCATCGTCGAACTCGAACGCAGTCCTACCTCGTGGGCAGTGGTGACCACTTCGATCCACTCCGCCGTCGGCAGTTTGCCCTTGGTGAGGATCCAGCGCACCTCGTCGTCGAGGATCTCGGCTGCCGTGCCGGGGATGGTGTCGAGACCCGCCTCACGAAGGGCCGTCAGCCAATCCCTGATGCTTTCACCGCTGCGCGATGCGCCGTTCACGATCTCCATCGGCGAGAACGCGTGGACGTGCATCGACGGCACGCGCTTCTTGACGGCCCGGACCAGGTCGGCGTAACCGGTGACCGGTAGCTCCGGATCGATACCGCCCTGCATGCACACCTCGGTCGCGCCGGCGACGTGCGCTTCCCACGCACGGTCGGCGACCTGGTCTGCCGACAGTGTGAAGGCATCAGCGTCGCCCTTGCGCTGCGCGAACGCACAGAACCGGCAGCCCGTGTAGCAGATGTTGGTGAAGTTGATGTTCCGGTTCACGACGTAGGTGACGTCCTCGCCGACGGCATCCTTTCGTAGCGCATCCGCCAGCGCCACAACGGCTTCCAAGCCCGGACCCTCCGCAGCGGCAAGGGCAAGATATTCGTCGTCCGAGCATCCGGCGGGATCGCGTTCGGCACTGCGCAGCGCAGCCAACAGATCGGTGTCGACGCGAATCGGGGCGCTCAGCTCGAGTACCTGTTCGCGCACGGTCTCCCAGTCGCCGAACGCACTGCCCAGGTCACTGCGGGTCTCGGTAATGCGCCCGTCCGTGTCGATCTCGCTGTTGAGATCGACACGTCCGCTCGATTCCCAGGACTCGTCCGGCTCCTGCCACGGCCGACCCACCGGCTTGGTGTCGGGCAAGGCGAGGCCGGTCTTGGGATCCGCGAGCGCCTGAACGTGGCCTGCGATGCGCGGATCGATCCACGGAGCTCCGGCCAGGACATACGCCGGCTGAGCCGCGGTGCGTTCGGTCAGCGTGAAGCCACCCTCCGCACTGATCTCGGCCAAGGTCTCGAGGTTCGGCCACGGGCGCTCGGGGTTGACGTGATCGGGGGTCAGCGGTGATACCCCACCCCAGTCGTCGACGCCTGCGCCGAGCAGCGCGAGGCACTCGCTGTTCGAGACGAGGTTCGGCGGACTCTGAATCCGCATCGTGGGCCCGAGCAGTAGGCGCGCGACGGCGATGGCCGCGAGAAATTCGTCGAGTCCTGCATCAGGGGTGTTGCGCATCGCGGTATCAGGCTTGGCCAGGAAGTTCTGAATGATCACTTCCTGGATGTGGCCGAACGCCTTCTGCGACTTGCGTATCGCCATGATCGACTCGGCACGCTCGAGGAAGTTCTCCCCGATGCCCACGAGAATGCCGGTGGTGAACGGAATGTTCAGTCGGCCTGCGTCAGTCAGGGTGCGTAACCGAACCGCCGGATCCTTGTCCGGGCTTCCGTAGTGACATTCGCCCTTGTCGGTGAACAGCCGAGTTGCCGTCGTCTCGAGCATCATGCCCATCGACGGCGCGACGGGCTTGAGCCGCGAGAGTTCCTGCCAGCTCATCACACCGGGATTCAGGTGTGGGAGCAGTCCGGTCTCCTCGAGCACCCGAATCGACATCGCTCGCACGTAGTCGAGGGTGGAATCGTAGCCGCGTTCATCCAGCCATTGCTTCGCTTCCGGCCAGCGAGCCTCGGGGCGATCCCCCAGCGTGAACAAGGCTTCCTTGCAGCCCAATTCGGCGCCTGCCCGGGCAATTTCCAGAACCTCGTCCGGCTCCAGGAACATGCCGTGCCCTTCGGCACGCAGCTTCCCGGGCACCGTCACGAACGTGCAATAGTGGCACTTGTCCTGGCACAGACGAGTCAGAGGAATGAAAACTTTCCGCGAATACGTCACGGTGTTCGACCGACCCGCTGCCAGCAGACCGGCATCGCGAACCTTGGCCGCCGAGGAACACAGATCGGTGAGATCGGTCCCACGTGCCTGCAGCAGCGTTGCCGCCTCGTCGACATTGAGGGTCGCTCCGTCGCGTGCGCGACGGAGAACTCGCCGCATCGCCGACGCTGACGGGCCGGGCGACGGACTGGACGAGGCGGACGCGGAAATACCTGGCATCGGAAGCATGGTGGGTTTGCCGGAGTCATCACCAGTTCGGTTCACCTAGCGATCATGCGCCATGTGAGCCGACTAGTGCCACCCGGTGCCAGAAGTAGGAGGCCTCACCGCCCCGACAGCGCCTCGATCACGACGGCCGGTAGTCGTCGTCGACCTCAACCTCGACGCGTTGATCCACCACGTCAGCCACTGGCGCGTCGAGTGGAATGTCGGTCAGATCGGGTTCTTCGGGGGCGTTTGGATCTACGGGTGTCGATTGTTCGAGCGCATCTGATTCCGGAGCCTCCGGGTCGAATGTCGCATCTTGTTCGGTCATCACGTGCTCCCTTCGCGGTCGCCACACTCCACGATAGGGCCGATGTCGACAGATCGCCCCTCACTCGACCAAAGTAGTGCCCATGACTGCGCCGCAACCGCTGACCATGGCCGACCCATTATGGCGACCCAGCACCAAAGCCCCGAGGCTGTGGGCAATCACTGCCTCACTGTTCTGGGTACCCGTCATCGTCGCCGAAATCGTCTGTGCCGTCTTGATACCCGGAATCCCGTCCTGGGTGGTCGGCACCGTATTCGCAGTCACCGTGCTCTTCGCTGCGACCTACATTCTGATGGTCCCGGCGTGGCGGTATCGAGTCCACCGATGGGAGATCAGTGACACCGCGGTATACACACGCACCGGCTGGTTCACCCAGGAACGACGCATCGCACCGATCTCGCGCGTGCAGACCGTGGACACCGAGCGCGGACCGATCGACCGCATGTTGGGTCTGGCAACCGTGACGGTCACGACGGCGTCGTCGGCCGGGGCCGTGAAGATCTCCGCGCTCGACCAGGAAATCGCCGACCGCACGGTCGCTCAACTGACGGAGATCGCGGGTACCAACGTGGGAGACGCAACGTGAACGAGAAACAGTTGGGCGACCTGACCGCGATCGACATCCCCGACGAGGCGGAAACGGCAGCTGCCGAGGCAGCCGAAGAGGAGCAGCCCTGGCTCCGCCTCGACCGACGCATGCTTCTGGTCCACCCCGTCAACGAAGTGGTCAAACTGCTCCCGGTCCTGCTCGTCTCCGTTGTTCTCGGCAGCCAATCCGGGAATCACTGGTGGGGACTCGGCGTCGTCACTCTGCTCGTCATCTTCGGTCTGTTACGGTATTTCACCACCACATACCGAATCGGGCCCGTTCACGTACAACTGCGCACCGGGGTCTTCCAGAAGAAGCTGCTCTCCGTCCCGCGCAGCCGCATCCGTTCCGTCGACGTCGAGGCCGGGGTCATGCACCGGTTGCTCGGACTATCGATCGTGCGCATCGGGACCGGCCAACGCGCTGGGAGCGGCCATGATTCGAACAAGTTCGAACTCAATGCCCTCTCGACCACCCTGGTTCCGGATCTACGTGCCGCACTGTTGGCCGGCGCACAACAGGCACGCAACCCCGAGGTCCCCGGTACCCCGGTCGAAAACCTCGGCGAACCAGTCGACACCGAGATCGGTCACTGGGAGCCGAGTTGGGTTCGCTACGCCCCCTTTTCGTTCACGGGAATCGCCATCATCGCAGCGATCATCGGCATCTCTTTCCAATACGGCATCGGCACTGCCGTCGCGAAATCGTCGGCAGTAAGCGACAGCTTCGACTCACTCGAGAGCCTCGGCATCGCACTGATGGTCGTCATCGCACTCGTCGTGTTGCTAGTGCTCTCGAGCGCACTCGCCTGCGTTCAGTATCTGATCGCGTTCGGCAACATGAAACTCACCGACAACGGCCGCATTTTGCACGTCAGCCACGGCCTGTTGAAGACCCGGCAGACCACACTCGACCGAGCCCGACTGCGCGGCACGACGCTCAAGGAACCGCTCCTGCTGCGTCTGGCCCGCGGCGCGCGCCTCGACGCCATCATGACGGGAGTGAGTGCTGAGAAGAAGGAATCTTCGCTACTGCTCCCGCAGGGACCAAGGGGGGAGGCCGAGCGAGTGATGGCCACCGTGATCGGTGACTCACGCCAAGCGTCCGCTCCCCTGATGAATCACGGCCCGGCCGCGCGGCGTCGCCGGTACACCCGAGCACTGTTCCTCGCAGCGGTGGCGTTGCTGGTCTGCGTGGCGTGCGCGGCTTCTGGTCTGAATGTACCGATCTACGCGTGGTTCGGGGTCGCCGTACTCGCCATCGGTGGCACTGCCCTCGCCTACGACCGATACAACGGCCTCGGCCACGCAGTCCTACCCGGGTGGTTGATCACCCGAAGCGGTTCGCTAGATCGCCAGCGTCACAGCCTCGAATCCGAAGGTGTCATCGGATGGACGGTGCGCGAGACGTTCTTCCAACGACGCGCAGGCGTGGCAACCGTCGTCGCCGCGACGCCCGCGGGCACCGGAAGCTACGAGGTGATCGATCTCCCCGCCGAGAACGCGTGGGCATTGATCGAGGCCGTCACTCCGGGCGGTGGCGACGTGTGGGCAGGTCGTCGATGATGAGCCTCGCCAGCGAACCGAGACGGGATCTCTCCGGCTGGATCGTCGGAACACCGAGGAGTTCCAGGGGAGCGGCCGTCACCGGTCCGACACAGTAGGTCGGTACCGGTCCGCGCATCGCTGCGACGAACCGCTCGAGCTCGCCCATTTCTTTTGCCGTGCTGAGCATCGAGGAGACCGCGGGGGCGCTGGTGAAGGTCAGCGCGTCGATTGCGCCGGAACGAACGGCAGCAACCAGTGCGCGGACGGGCGACTGATCCGGCGGCCGGATCCACCGATACACCGACACCGGAGTGACGATCGCGCCGGTATCGGCAAGGGAAGCGCTCAGATCCGTCAACGGCTCCCATTCGGTGATGGTGCCGTGCAACTGGACTGCGACGCGTAAACCTGCCACTCCCTCGCTTCCGAGGTGCGCCAGAACTTCCTCGGACGACTCACCCGAAGGTGACCACTCCTCACGAAGTCCAGCACCTCGAATGGCGCCCGTCGCCTTGGGGCCGCGGGCGATGATGCGTGTCCTGGCGAGAGCCCCGAGGAACTCGTCGGTCAAACCCCAGGACGCGACGGCGTCGAGCCATCCGCGAAAGCCGATTCCGGTACTGATCACGACCAGATCCGGTGGATCGGCGATCAGGGCGGAGGTCTGGGTGCGCAGGTCTCGATCGTCCACCAACGGCAGCACATGGATCACCGGCGTCCGAACGATCTCTGCACCTCGACGTTCGAGGAGCGTCGCAAATTCTTCGGCACGCCGTTCTGCGGTCAAGGCGATCGTCGCACCCGCCAGATCATGTTCAGCCACAGGCTGAGTGTCCCTTATGTATGGGTTACTTTCCTACGCGCGCGCCGAGATCTATTGCGAACTGAGGGTGGCAAGCCTGTCGATCGCCACTTTGAAAAGGAAAACTGCGGCCGGGGCGATCGCACCGACCAAAAGCAAGAACGTCAGTGGGGACGAAAGCACCAGCACGTCGCCGCCGGGCCCGCCGACCATGCACACCAAGAACCCGACGATCCAACCGGCGAGCGGTAATGCGGCCCTGCCCGGAGTCGTGACAGTGCGGGCCGCGATCACCAACACGAGGTTCGCAACCGCGGCTACGAGAATGCTGATGGGAAATGCCGTCGTACCGAGATGAGTCGGCAGGAATAGAACGGACAGCACCGCGCACAGGAATCCGTCGAAAATCAGGACGCCGAGGATGACAGGATCGAGCCATGACAGCGACGTTCCTGTCGAGGCGTCCGAGTTCTTCTCGACCGTGATCATGGTTTTGATAGTGGTCTATCGGTCGTCATCGCGCGAGCGCGGGGTCCCCTCCCGACAAGCACCCCGGCTCGCGCCCGAAAAGTACGAAACCGATCAGGGAACCGGCGGGAACCCGAGCAGCGTCAGCAGATGACTTTGCTGATCTGCGAATGCGTAGAGCGATCCGTAATACATGTCGTGGTAGTAACCAGCCATCGGACGCAACGAATCGACAAAGGCGACGATCTGGTTCTGCAGGTCCCAGTTGTACATTTCTTCAGCCCCCAGGCTTTGCTGTTACCGAAAGGACCACCCATCCGGTGACACGCATCACACACCACTACGGCGTCGATCGCAATGCCTGTGAGCCGACGCCCAGGTCAGCTGTGCAGCCCGCCGAACAGATCGCTCTCGCGACCGTCCTCACCCACAGGACCGAGTGTCCCCGCCACCAACACAAAATGCTCGACCGTCAGGATCGGCTGGACCACGTTGTTCGACAATGCGAACTCGGCTCCGCTCGGGGCTACCGTCACCTGAGTGGCGTGGGCGCTCAATGCCCGCGCCTTCGCATCGATGACGCCGCGAACGTCGATTGCCGTCGTCACGTCTCCGTCGTCGACGCTCGGCAATTCCGCGGGCTCGGGCAGACGCCAGTTCGCTGGGAACTCGGAAATCGCCGCGATGCCACGCTCGAGTCCGCTGCGCTCGGTCACGGTCCAGTAGAACTTCGGGGTCGACCACGGCTCGCCGGCCTCGGGATACGCCGTTTTTGCTGCAGCTTCGACGGCCGCTGTCGTGATCGCGTGTGCCTGGATGTGGTCCGGGTGCCCGTAGCCGCCGTTGGGGTCGTACGTGATCACGACGTGCGGCCTGATCTCACGAATGACGGCGACCACCGCGCCGACTGCCTCGTCGAGTCGTGCATTGACAAAAGCACGGGGATTGGCGGCCGACGGTGTGCCGATCATTCCGGAGTCGCGATACCGACCGGCACCGGCGAGGAATCTAGGAGCGGCACTACCCAGGGCCGACAGAGCAGCGCTCAGTTCCGCAATCCGATAGCCGCCGAGTTGGTCCGCCTCGGCAGCCACGAGCCCGGCCCACAGGTCACCGATGACTTCGCCTTCCTCCCCCAACGTGCATGTGAGGACCGTGACCTCGGCACCTTCGGACGCGTAACGCGCGATGGTGCCACCGGTGGTGATCGTTTCGTCGTCCGGATGGGCGTGCACCAACAGCAGTCGTTTCGCCGACGCGGTCACTTTGCCACCCTCACCCAGTCCGTAGCGTTTCCGAATATCCCGACCTGCACCGGCCCGTCGAGGACGACGCCCTCGACTCCGGTCCCGACCGCGACCAGCGCTCGGCTCTGCACGATCGGCAAGACCGCCGCAAGATCCCACAGCTTGGGCTCCGCATCGGCGACCAGCGATCCGAGATCCCCGACGCCGCTGAGTGCTTCGTCGATCCGGCCTTGCAGCGCAGGATCGCACAGCCCGGACAGATTGCTCGGAGCCTCGATGCTTGTCGTGCGGACAGGCTCCGGAGACTGGGACGGCGACGGTGTGGGTACCACCGAACCTGTTGCAGGAGTGGAAGGCACTGTCGGGCAACTGAATCGGGAGGCCAGTGAAGTGGCGGTGTCAGCGCCTGCCCGGCTCCAACCGACGATCATGTCGACGCGTCCTGCAGTCAGATCCTCGCCGTAGAGCTCCTCCGGCGGCACCGATTCGACGGTCGCCAGGATTCCCACGTCACGCAATTCGTCGGCAGCGGTGTTTGCCACGGCGATCGCGATGTCGTCATTTTCGGGAGCGCCGATCAGCAGGGTCAACTGAGCACCGTCCCGGACGATCGATCCGACCGTTCCAGTGCCCGTGACGATTCCGGTGGGCGGTGCCGTCAGGTAGCCGGCTGCGGTCAGCTCGCCCAGCGCCTGCTCTCTGGTCGGTTTCGGCGGCGCGGTGGGCGCATATCCCGGATCCGACGGAGCGAGGATCTGAGCTTTCACCGGAGCCGACGCCGATTCACTCCCGGCCGCCACTACGGCGAGCAGGTCCGGATCTAGCAGTCCCAGAACACCTTTACGCACTCGAACGTCCGCGAAGTTCTTGCTTCGCCCATTGACGTTGATGTCGAGAGTGCGCGGAACGTAGGAGAATGCCGTACTGACACCCGGGATGGCAGACAGCTGAATATCCGTGGCACTACCCGAATGAACTTGCGCCACTTGAGCATCGTCGGTACGCAATGCATCCGCCAACTGCGCAGCCGTTCCTCCGCGTCGCAAAACTATCTGATCCGGGTCTGAAGGCTTGCCCCAGAATCGGTCGTTACGTTCCAACACGATTTCGTCTCGACCGCGGTCGACTGAGCGCACGTGAAAGTGGGCTCCCGACACCGGAATCCCCTCGCTCAGGCCGGTGCTGAAACCGCCGGGAGTGTCCTTGATCAGGTGGGACGGAAGAATATCGGTGAACAACTCTCGCCACGCCGGATACGGCGCACGCATCACGACGTTGACCGTCTTGCCACCGCCGGACGAGTTCACGTCGTCGATCATCTGGTAGCCGGCGGGGTTGACCACACCGGGAACCGAGATCATCTGTTGCCACAGGTAGCGAAAGTCTTCTGCCGCAATGGGAGCACCGTCCGACCATTGGGCTTCGTTGTGCAGTTGGTAGCGAATCGTGAACGGGGCTTCCGACGTCACTTCAGCCGAAACGAGAAAAGAATCGTCGATCGCCCACTCCGTCGCACCAGGTTGCGTCGGCGAATTGATCGGGCGAAACGCACTGGGCAGTACGAGGTTGCCGACTGCGGAGTTGACCGGCGACTGATCCGCGAGCAGGTGCGGGTTGAATCCGCCTCCCACCTCGTCGATTGCCACAGTGACCTGCTTCATCGCAGGAACGACCGGAGTCGGTGTGGGCTTGACGGTTTCGGTGCTCTCGACCGGAGGCGGCGGATCGGCTGTACATGCCGTCAGCGACAACGCCGTCACTGCCACTGCCAACGCCAAGTAGCGACGTCCTGAGGCCACAGACAATTCCTTCCGTACGGGGCCGCGTCGCCCCTTCACACTCGATTTCCGGACAGAACTTTCGCCCGGAAACCATGAAGGCGAATGTACCTTTCCGCCGAAAACTCGGCTGAAAGGCACATCCGCCTGTCAGGTTGTAACCGACGAAAGACTACAGAGCAGCCTTGTCGCGAGACTTGCTGCGCGAACGCTCGCGAGCGCGCTCGGTTGCATTGAGATGCACCTTGCGGACGCGGACGTCCTCGGGGGTGACCTCGACGCACTCGTCGCCGGAGCAGAATTCCATGGCCGCTTCAAGCTCGAGCTTGATGGGCTTCGCGAGGGTCTCCATCACGTCTGCGGACGACTGCCGCATGTTGGTCAGCTTCTTCTCGCGGGTGACGTTGATGTCGAGGTCTTCTTGACGGGGGTTGATACCGACGACGTGGCCCTCGTAGGTGTCGGCGCCGGGCTCGACGAAGAAGGTTCCGCGGTCAGCCAGCTGGATCATGGCGAACGGCGTCACTGTGCCGGAACGGTCCGACACGAGCGAACCGGTGTGGCGTGCACGAATCTCGCCGGCCCAGGGGCCGTACCCGTCGAAGACGGCGTTGGCGATGCCGGTTCCGCGGGTATCCGTGAGGAATTCCGTACGAAAGCCGATAAGGCCACGTGAGGGAACGATGAACTCCATACGAACCCAGCCCTGCCCGTGGTTCGACATCTGAACCATCTTGCCCTTGCGGTTGGCCAGAAGCTGAGTGATGGCACCGAGGTATTCCTCGGGGCTGTCGATGGTCAACTCTTCGAAAGGCTCGTGGATCTTGCCGTCGACAGTCTGAGTGACCACCTGCGGCTTTCCGACGGTCAGCTCGAAGCCTTCGCGACGCATCTGCTCGACGAGGATGGCGAGCGCGAGCTCTCCACGACCCTGGACCTCCCACGCGTCGGGACGACCGATGTCGAGGACCTTGAGCGAGACGTTACCGACCAGCTCCTGGTCCAGGCGAGCCTTGACCATGCGCGAGGTGAGCTTGTGACCCTTGACACGGCCGACCAGCGGTGAGGTGTTGGTACCGATCGTGACCGAGATAGCCGGCTGATCGACAGTGATGCGAGGCAGCGCAACCGGGTTGTCGAGGTCGGCGAGCGTGTCGCCGATCATGATGTCCGGGAAGCCCGCAACTGCGCAGATATCGCCGGCAAGCGCAACCTCGGCGGGAACACGCTCGACACCGATGGTGGTGAGCAGTTCGGTGATCTTGGTCTTGGTGATGACAGGCTCGCCGTCGACCTCCCGGCACCAGGACACGGTCTGGCCCTTGCGCAGTTCGCCGTTGTGGATGCGGACTAGAGCGAGGCGACCGAGGAACGCCGAGGCGTCGAGGTTGGTGACGTGGGCCTGAAGCGGCGCGTCGACCGTGCCCTTGGGGGCCGGGACGTACTCCATCAGAACCTGGAACAGAGCGGCGAGGTCTTCGGCGTCGGGAGCCTGACCGTTCTCGGGCTGCACCGTCGAAGCCTTGCCCTCGCGGCCGGAGGCGTAGAGAACCGGTAGCCCGAGCGCAAGCTCGGCGGCCTCGGCGGCCTCGTCGGAGAGATCGGACGCGAGGTCCAGGAGCAAGTCCTGAGCCTCGGAGACAACCTCTTCGATGCGAGCATCAGGACGGTCCGTCTTGTTGACGACCAGGATGACGGGCAGTGAGGCAGCAAGCGCCTTGCGCAGCACGAAACGCGTCTGCGGAAGCGGGCCCTCGGACGCATCGACGAGCAGGACGACGCCGTCGACCATGGACAGACCGCGCTCGACCTCGCCACCGAAATCGGCGTGGCCCGGGGTGTCGATGACGTTGATGACGGTCACCGAACCATCCTCGTTGCGCTTGTGCACCGAGGTGTTCTTCGCGAGGATCGTGATGCCCTTCTCGCGTTCGAGGTCGCCGGAGTCCATGACGCGATCGACCAGCTCGGCGCGCTCCTCGAACGCGCCGGACTGACGAAGCATGGCGTCGACGAGGGTGGTCTTGCCGTGGTCGACGTGTGCGACGATGGCAACGTTACGGAAGCTGGTGGTGGTCACGCGATGGCTCTCCTGGCTGAGTTGATTCGGCCACGCGAAAGTCAAGTCGCACGGCTCTTCTGGTGGCCGCTGCACGAGTGTGTGATCCGAATCAGGGCACGAATCGCCTGAATAGGCACCGCGGCCTAGTAAATACTACTCGCTCCGAGCGGATATTCCTGCATTGTGCGGCCTCGATCACCGCCCCCACCAGCCAATAGTGATCTGCACCACGCTGAAGCGCGTAGGATTACGACCTGGAGAAACAGGATGTTTAAGGGTACGCTAACCTCGTTCCAAGAGCGGGCTCTCCGCCGTAGCGAAACAGGAAAGCCGCAGCGTCACATGGGAAAAGTCAAGGCAAGCAAGGTCTCGAAGCTCAAGCCGAAAAAGAAGTGCTGCCGCAAGAAGACGCGGTGCATCAAGTGCCCCGTCGTCATCATGCGGATGAAGAAGCTCGAGAACGAGGGTGCATCCAAGAAGGAACTCAAAGCCGGCCTCAAGAAGGCCCGTGCGGCGTAGGCGCCCTCAATTCCTCCAGCAGCTCGGGGATCCAGGCCCGATCGTTGTCGACCAGATCCATCGACAGGAGTTCTTCGGCGTCGACCCATGCCAACTGAGCATGGTCGAGCGCGACCGGTTCGCCGGACACCAACTCCGCCCGGTACGCCCGCAAGACCAACCCAGGCGACAGGGGCACATCGACGCCGATTCTGGCGCCGCACCGAACTTCGACCGCGAGTTCCTCGCGTAGCTCCCGCACCAACGCGCTCTGTGGTGATTCGAACGCTTCGACCTTCCCGCCCGGCAGTTCCCAGCGGCCAGCCAACGCCGGCGGACTCGTCCGCTGCGCGAGGAGCAGCCTTCCCCCACGGAAGATCGCACCGGCAACAACTTCGCGATCCCTTGCAGGCACATCACTCATCGCACCATGATGGAGTATGGCCACTTTGTTGTCCGACTCCGCAATCCAAAGCGCACTCGACGAACTGCCCGCGTGGCAGCTGTCCCCGGGCTCGATCACTCGCACCGTCGACTCCGCGACCTTCCCGGACGCGATCGCCCTTCTCCAACGCATCGCGGCCGTCGCCGAGGCCGCAGATCACCATCCCGACATCGACGTTCGATGGCGCAAGGTCACGTACACGCTCTCGACACACTCGGCCGGCGGACTCACCGATCTGGACTTCCACCTGGCCCGCCGAATTGACATCCTTGTCGACGATTCGGTCCGTTTCGACTGATCTTCGAGTGAACATTCCTCGCAATCTGACGTAACAGTTGCATCAACTTTCACATAGATCACTTCAGTCACAGGTATGGTCGCCGTAAATCACGATCGAGGCCGGTCATGCCATAGACTCCCCCGGTGCGTAGCTGCTCAGCAACTGAACAGCTGTACAACCTGGGGGCTCTGTACATAGAGTGACCCCTCGAGCCGTCAAACGCGGAGATCGCCTAGGCGCCCGCGCGGTATGACTAAGGATGGGGAAACAGTGCTTCGAACCCGAGGTATGCGAAGGGCGTTCACCGCCGTCGCTATTGCCGCAGCAGCAGGACTGGCATTGCCGGCACAGGCAATGGCCGATCCGGCAGCACCGCCCGCACCCGAAAGTGTGCCGATCGAGTTCCTCGCATCGTTTGCGCCCGCCATCATCGGCGCCGCTGCAGGTCCGGCTGACGTCGCCGGCGGCCCGCAGCAAGCGTTGCTCGACCAGGCTCGTGCGATCCTGAACTCCCCCGGCATTCCGCCCGAGATCAAAGCCACCCTCGAGAAGGTCATCACCTTCCTCGACGGCAGCGGCGGCGGCGGACCGGAAATCCCGAACGAGAACGCCCCCGTCATCGCGCAGTTCCTCTACCCGACGTTGGGCAAGGGCTGCATCTCGGCAACCGCCGATTCGGTCGGAACCGCACTTGCTGTCCCCGGCCCGGCTCACCTGCCTCCTCCCGGCCCCGCTGCCGGTCAGGCCGGATTCGTCTTCACAGCTCTCGGTACGGCTCCCGCCGTCGACGACCAGCCGGTGCCGATGACCGTGACCTGGGTCAACATCGACAACCAGCGCAGCGCCACCCAGAACCTGACCAACGCCGCGCGCATCAATCCGGACGGCCCCGCCACCCTGTCGGCTATCGCCGACACGGGCCCCGGACGCGTCCTCTCGGTGATCAGCGGTTCGCTGACCACCCAGCCGGAAGGCGCAGATCGCATCACCTGCAGCTTCCTCCCGACCGTGGGCATGTTCGCGGTCGCTTGATCGAAGTCTTGTGAATGGGACCCGCCGAATTTCGGTGGGTCCCTTTTGCTTCTCCGATCACCGTGATAGACCCGATAGATGGGACATCTACGAGTGGACATCACGCATGGCCGTTCAGACCGGAAATCGAGCCCAGACGACCAGTCCATACGGTCACACAATTCGACTCGATCGCTACTGTCCATCCGATCCGAGGGGTCCATTCTGTCGATCGGATCGGCGTACTCGATTCTGTCGATCGGTAGTGTCGGATCTTTCCTGTCCATCGGAAGCATCGGATCTACGGCATCGGTCCTGAGTTCGGGCTCGTTCGCCAGTCTCGGGTCCGCACTGTCCGGTCTGTCACGCTGGTCGTTACTCTCCTGGCGTGGAAATCATGCAGCGCCCGAGGAACATCCGAAACTAGTTGTCATTGCGCCGGAATCAGATTCGAGCGATCCGGATCGCTCGCTGCGGTCCGTTTCGCACTCTCAGACCTGATTCGGTCGCGGCCAGTCGCGGCCCTCCAAGTTCTCCACCGAGCGATTGAATTGCCGGAGTAGATCACCGAGCGCAAGACGCTGCTCCGGCGTCCACTCGCGCAGGACCTTTTCGACGCCCGCTGTCGAATGTTCGCGATCAGCACGAAGTTTCGACAGCCCCTGCGCTGTCGGCCGAACCTTTCGCGCCAGGCCACCGTCTGGATCCTCCACGCGCTCCACCAAGCCCAACCGGCGCAGCGCACCAATCTGCCGGTTGATGGTCGAGATGTCGAGGGAGAAAGCGCAGGAGAGTTCCTTGAGGCTCATGGGATGCTGTAATTCCAGTCGTCCGAGCAGCAGATACGCCGACCGGTCCAGATGAAGTTCCGCTCGTTGAGCGAGCGCGTGATAGCGCGAGAGCAGAGTCAACTCGTACTCGATATTCACCAGTTCGGGGTCCCGGTCCATCCTCATATTGTGCAGACTACACACGATGTGTAGCGTGCACACTGGGGCGAACGCACCGAAACAGAACATGCCATGGCGGGAGCCGAATGTCCGTTCAGACAGGGTCGTCGAATGTCGACGAGAATACCCCGGACGAGAAAACCACGGACTCGAGCTACGCACCCTCGGGTCCCGTGCTCACCGTTCTCGGCCTGTGCGGAATCGTCGTCGCCCTGATGCAGACGCTGGTCGTCCCGATCATTCCGCAATTGCCGCACCTGCTGAACTCTTCTCCCGCCGACACGTCGTGGGCGGTCACCGCAACGCTCCTCGCCGCTGCCGTAATCACGCCGATCAGCGGACGCCTCGGCGACATGTTCGGCAAGAAACGAATGCTGCTGGTCAGCCTCGGGATGGTCGTCCTGGGCTCGGCCATCTGCGCGATCGCGCCCTCACTGATCGTGCTGGTGATCGGACGTGCACTTCAAGGTGCATCGGTCGGGGCAATTCCGTTGGGTATAGCCATCATTCGCGACGTTCTGCCGCCGAAGAAGGTGGCCGGTGCCATGGCGGTCATGAGCGCAACCCTCGGCGTCGGCGGCGCGATCGGACTGCCGATCGCCGCAGTGATTGCACAGAATGCCAACTGGCACTTCCTGTTCGTCACTTCGGCGGCATTCGGCTTGATCTGCATCGCACTGGTTGCGTTTGTCATTCCGGAATCGAAAGTACGTCGCCCGGGACGTTTCGACTTCATCGGAGCGTTCGGCCTCACCATCGGACTGATCACCCTTCTGCTCCCGATTACGAAGGGCGGAACCTGGGGGTGGGGCGATGCGAAAACACTGGGACTCCTGGCGGTTTCCGCCCTCAGCTTCCTGGTGTGGGGATGGTGGGAACTTCGACGCAGCGCACCGCTGGTAGACCTTCGCGTATCGGCCCGGCCGCAGGTTCTCTTCACCAACTTCGCGTCAATCGCCGTCGGTTTTGCCATGTACGGCAATTCCTTGACGCTCCCCCAACTCCTCATGGCACCGACGTCCACCGGTTATGGCCTCGGATTGTCCATGGTCGCAGCAGGACTCGCACTTGCCCCCGGGGGGCTTGTCATGATGGCGCTCTCACCCGTCTCCGCTCGGATTTCAGCTTGGCGAGGTCCACGAATCACGTTGATGCTTGGTGCCCTCGTGATCGGATTAGGTTATGCCTTCGCATATTTCACGGTGTCGAGCGTCTGGCAGGTCGCTGTGGCCGGAATGTTCATCGGCGCGGGCGTCGGGCTCTCGTACTCGGCCATGCCCGCCTTGATCATGGGCGCGGTACCCATCACGGAATCTGCGGCCGCGAACGGACTGAACTCCCTGATGCGATCGATCGGCACGTCGACGTCTGCCGCGATCGTGAGCGTCGTTCTGGCCGGGATGACCATCACGGTCGGCACCGCGGTGATCCCCTCGTTCGAGGCATTTCGCGCCACGTTCCTGATTTCCATCGCCGCCGCCGTCGTGACAATGGTGTTCGCCGGATTGATTCCCAAACAGAAAGTCTCATAAGGGAATCAACCCGGCGGAGGACTCACTTCTCCGAAGAGCCTTCGATGCTGCCCGTCTGCAACTTCGACAGAAGTGTGTAGATGAAATTGATGATGATATCCACGTGGTGCCCTCTCACATAACGGGTCCCCGACCCGCCAACGACGGTACCGCAGAACTCTTCTGCATCGAATCGCCGACAATCAATTCTGCAACGTGTTCTAATTTGGGGCGACGACTACCCGAGGAGCCTTTCATGACCTGGACGCGGACCGAACTCGAAGACGCCTTCGCGGGTTACCAGAACACCGTTGTCGAGTGCACTCGTTCCGGCGATTGGAACGCCTTCGCGGACATGTTCACCGAGGACGTCGTCTACGTGGAACACGCTTTCGGCACCCTCAATGGCCGAGAGGCCGTACGCAAGTGGGTCACTCGCACGATGACGGAGTTCCCGGGGCACCGCATGACCGAATTCCCGGCCAACTGGTTCGTGGTCGACGAGCAGCGCGGATGGATCGTGTGCGAGATCGACAACCCGATGGAGGATCCGGGTGACGGTTCCAAGCACGGAGCCGCCAACATCACGATCCTGCAGTACGCCGGCAACGGACTGTGGTCTCGCGAAGAAGACGCCTACAACCCGATGAACTTTCTGTCGATGGCAAAAGCATGGTGCCTCGCCGCGGAAGCGGCGGGCACCCTCCCCGATGACGCCAAGGCCTGGCTCGCCAAATTCGGCGCTATGGTGCGATAGATCCTGTCGGCAACGAGGATCCGACGGGCTGGGCCGGACCGACCGCACCGGCCAACGACCACTGTCCGTAGTCGCGAGTGAGGATCGAGTTCAGATCCACGCCGACGCCGTCGACCTTGCGCTTGTCGATCTCGAACTGATGCAGGTTTGCCCGCGGGTGCACATACCCTGCGGGCGAGCCCCAGTTGTGCTGCCAGAACCAGGTTCCGACGCCTGCACTGATCATCGCGTCGATCACGCGAGTGTTTCCGTAGACACCGAGCGCTCCGTTGCCGACAACCGAGGCCCACCCCTCGAGGTACGGAGTGATCAGCGCCGTGATCTCGGTACTGGTGGGATTGTCGTCGATCGACGCGTAGATCGGCCGACCAGAGGGCCCACCGGCCGCAGCGTGTAGTTCGAGGCCACGGGAAGCATGACGCTTGCCGGCTTCGCGAGCTCCGCGCCAGTCCGCCGTTCCGCCCTTGCCGAATTGATAGCAGGAAACGACTTGGAGTCCGGCCGCCGTCAGCGCGTCGGTTTCCCGCGCCAGTACGGGCTTGCCGACCATCCAATCGGCGCCCGGGCGCCTGTCCGAAACGTATCGAATGGCGCCTGCATACCCGGCGGCCTTGATTGCCTGAGCGGACGGCACACCGGCGGCGTAATCGAGCAAGGTCCCGAGCGAACCGGCATTGGCCACCGACGTCGTACCGCTCAATGCAGCGAGTCCGGCAGCTGCCGATCCAGCGGCGGCATACTTGAAGAGGTTTCTTCGCGAGACGTGCACAAAGCTCCGATCATCGGCGTGTCCCGCTCGAAGTGGCGGGCAGGCAAGCTATCTTCTTTCGCTCGCATTCCACCACAGTCACATCATCCCCGCCATGCACTTGGCCAACATGAGCCACATTTGCGACAAATGGGCTCAGTGCCCGCTCACCACGCAGCTGGACGAGACAGAGAAGTGCCCCCGAGCCACAGGCTCGGGGGCACTTCTTGCTCTGCGGGACTTACTCTGCCGACAGGCCTTCAACGCTTCCGGAGATGAAGTCGAGGAATCCGAAGAGGTCAGCGAAAGCGCCGAGGAAGTCTGAGATGTCGCCGAAACCGATAGTAGGCATTGATATTGCTCCTGTCAGTGATGAACTGTCCGTGATGGCGGGCCACTGGCTGGCTGCCGGGGCTAACACTAGAGCCCTTCCGTTACTTTTGCGACACCAAATGTGTCCGGGACGTTACATTTCAGACCCGCTCAACTGACCTCATATCCACAGGTAACAACCAGTCACGGTGAACAATTTGTCACCATATAGCGCATTCTTGACAAAACTCGAACATGGTTCCCGAGAGCAGTTATCGTGCAGCGTCACTGCTGTACCGTGGTTGCAAGTGCGGAACGCTCGACTTCCCCACCCTGAGAGATTCGCCGTCAAAGGCTCTTACTTGCGAATCGGTGCCAAATCGCCCCATCTCGGGCACATGCACCCTGAGGATGTGCGCAATTTTTCAGCCATAACTTCGGTTAGCGAGATCTTTACGCCGAAAACGACCGCCCCGACGGCCTGCAGGACCGTACCTATCGGTCATCATAGTGACGCTATTCACACTGATTCGAGCAACTCGAGGCACCGATAACAACCCGATCTCGACACCGATTGGACGTTCGAGGGCAAAGTGGAGTTCATGAACGTCACAAAGAAGAAGTCCTGGAGTGAGCTGTCACCCGCGCAGCGCCGCGTCGTCGCCGTGCTCGCAACGATTCAGTCCCTGTTGGCGATCGCCGCGTGGACAGACCTGGCGCGACGCCCTGCCAATACGGTCAACGGCAGCAAGAAGAAGTGGGCGGCGATCATCTTCGTCAACTTCTTCGGGCCGCTCGCTTACTTCCGCCGAGGCCGGATTCAGTCGAAATAGTCCCAGAACTGCAGCCACTTCACGGACGCGAAGAGCGTCAGAGTCACTGCGTACACCGCAATTACCGCCGCGACACCGCGCCAGTTCGTGCGGGGAACGGCGCCGTCGACCGGGTCCAGCCAATGGCGGAACCACCTCGTGACCGTCGGCATCAGGAACCACGTCATGGCGCCGACGCTGACTATCTGGCTCAGCCACATCGAGAGCCATGGCGGCGCTCCGATCCCGTCGAGCAGCGGACCGAGAAACCTCGACAGCGTCATCACCGTCGGATAGAGAACGAGCAGGATGATCATCGCCGTCTTCCAATTCGGCGTCGCACGGGTCTGCCCGTTCTCCGTGCGCAGAATCGTGCCGAACGGCGTCGACCGCGTGGTCTCGGTGAAGTCCTCGACTAACTCCGCTCGCAGTTTCGGTAGTGCCGCGGCCCTTTCGGGCGACGCCATCCACACCGCCAACTGCTGCTCGGTCCTGAACCGAAGGACGGACTTCCACTGGGTGGAATCGGTGACCGACCGCAACAACATCACCGACTCGTAGCCTGAAAATCGCGAACTGAGATCGATGAGATGCCGTTGCGTTCGCAGAAACTCGTTCTCCTTACCCACGACGACGGCGTGGTCGTACACACCGATACCGGGCGGCGGCAGAACGCCGTCGACCAGTACCAGATCACTCGTCTGCGCGAGAATTCCCGTTGCCGCAGCAAATCTTTCGAGATCGCGGCGTTCGCCCGATTCCAGCCAACGATGAAGATCGTCGGCACTGTCGAAAGTGACGGACAACCCGTGCGACACCGGTTCCGGTTGATCACTGATGCCACAGCTCACGTAGCCGTCGAATCGACCGGCGATCTCGGCCGCACGCTCTACCCACGCCCGGAATCCCGAACTCGTTCGGTGGTACCCGGTGATGGCGGTTGCGGACACGTCAGCCCGACACCCGGCGCCCTTGCACGTACACGTGCGCAATCGCAGGTTCGCGCATCGCCATCAGAAGCCCGAACAGCGTCTGGTCGCGGGCGAGTATCGGATCATCCGAACGCGTTCCATGGTTGACGAGCCCGGCGAGCGGCGGCCACCCGGACGGATCGATCACCAGGAAGTCGGCCTCTTTGCCCTCGTCGAAGTTGCCGATCCGGTTCTCCATGTCCAGCGCGCGAGCACCGGCGAGAGTTCCGGTGAACAACAGCTCGGCGGGATGCATCGACACGCTGTCGTCGCCGGCCTCGGAGATGTGAACCTTGAAGGCGTCGCCGAGGACTCGGGTGAGCAGGCATTCGTCGCCGCCGCCGAAGTCCGATCCGATCGCGATGTTGACCCCTGACGCAACGGTTCGTTTCCACGGCATGGTGCCGGAGCCGAGAAACTGTTGGGACGTCGGACAATGTGCGATCGAGGTTCCGGTCTCGGCCATTCGTGCGAGTTCGGAATCCTGGCAATGCACCGAGTGCGCGAGAATCGCGCGCGGACCCAGGAAGCTCTTTCCACCGACCTGCGAGCCGGGTAGGAATTTGCCGTCGTACGTGTCGAGGTAGGTCTCGACCTCGTACTCGGCAAGTGTGGTTGCCACCTCGCCGGTCCCGGGCCGATTGTTCTCGTTGAGGTGACTGTGGAAGTAGACGCCGCGGTCGCGGACCGAGTCGTACAACTCCCCCAACTCCTTCAGCGTCCGGGTCGTCACCGCGAGGGAGAACCGCGGAACCACCGCGACGTGAACCAACGCAGTGTTCACGTCACCGGTGTCGGCCGCGTGCCACTGGTCGATCTCCTCGCGGGTGAGTCTGATCGCGTCCTCTTCCGAGGTGATCAGTGCGGCAGCGGAGGCCGGGCCGGTGGTTTGAATACCCCGGCCGCTGACTACCCGAAGGCCGCGTTTCAGAGTTTCCGAGAACAACGCGTCCTGCGCGTGCGGGAAAGCCGATCCGAACACCATCGCGGCCGTGGTTCCCGTGGCGATTCGGCGAGCGCAGAAGGCCTCGGCAGCGTGCTGGGCGAACTCCGGATCAGCGAATCTCGATTCGGAGGGAAAGACGCACAGGTCGAGCCACTCGAGTAGTTGGCCGCCGCCGTATGCATCGCCGGCGTAGGTCTGCGGGAAATGAATGTGTGCATCGACGAATCCGGGCAGCAGGAAACCCGGTCGGTGGTCGTGGGTTTCAGCGCCTTCGAGATCGCTCGGGAGTGATTCGAATTCTCCGCAGTAGACGATCGTTCCGGCATCGTCGATCGCCAAGACGCCGTCGGGGATCGAGACGAGCGACTGCGCCGCATCCTCTACCGTCGGACGACCGGAGATGTGGAAGACATGGCCTCGATGAAGGTGCGTCACTTACTGAGCAAAGCACAAAACTACCCGGCGCCGCGCGGCGAATGCTGTCCTTTTTGTCAGATATTGGGATCAAGCAAGAGTTGCATGCCAAACAAGAGCCGCAGCCAGCGCGCCCGCCCCGTTCAACGACCAATGCAGAGCAATCGGCGCAAGCAGGCTGCCGCTGCGATGACGAAGCCAGGTGAAGACGAGACCGGCTGCAGCGGTGGCGAGAACAGCCCCGAGGATTCCGGCGACCTGACCGACAACTCCGGTACCGAGAAAGCCGGAAAGCCCTTCGTTGCCGCTGGTCAAACCCATCGACGACGCGATGTGCCACAGGCCGAACATCAATGAACCGGCCGCTGCCACGCCCCGGAATCCACTGACCCGGTTCAATGTGCCGTGCAGGACGCCACGGAAAGCCAACTCTTCGGGAATGACGGTCTGGAGCGGAATGACGATCATCGACGCGATGATGGCGCCGGAAATTGTGGCGTAGCGATCCGCCATGAAGAAGGGGCGCGTAAGCGGAAGTAGCGCTCCGACGGCGACAACCGTCAGCACCAGGCCGACGGCGGCAAGGGCGTACTTTGAACCCTTCCGCAGGTCACGAGGCGACAGCCCGAGCTCCGCCCACCCCATCCCCCGGCGTTTGGTGAGCGCCAACAGAACAAGAGCAGAGATAGGTACCGTGGCGATGCTCGCCCACGCGGTGGTGAAGTGTGCAATCAGATTGGTTCCCACCAGCACCACGATCACAACAGCAATATCCACGTATGCATGCATCCGCGGAAAACGAGGTGCAGTCGCTTCGATCTCCACTGGACCGATCTCCACTGGGCCGCCGCTCGTTAGCTGAAAGTTCACTTTGTCCAGTGTACCGGCGCACGAGAACTGCCCGCCACTGTTTGCGAACACGCTCACAGTGACGGGCAGATCCCGAAACAGCTCTGATCAGGCGCCGAGCGTGCTCGCAAACTTCGGAACGGCGTTGTCGATTGCGTAGGTCAACCCCGGTACCGAGCCACTCGAGAACGCATTGACGAGTGAAACGTCATCGAGGATCAACAAGTGTCCCTGTTGGGCCGACGGAATTGCCCGCAACAGCGGATCGTTCGCAAACGCACTGCTGTCGAGGAAGATCGGGAACAGCACGGTGAGATCGGCGTCGAACAGGTTGAGGTTCTCGTTGGCGACCGGAACGTAGAAGTTGCCGGTGGCCTTCTCGGTGATCGCGGCCGGAATCGTGAAACCGAGACGCGTCATGAAGTCCGCGCGTGCGTCGCCGGGTACGTAGGCGCCGTAACCGTCTGAACTGTAGGCGCCGACCGCCGCGGTCTTGCCCGCGAATTTCGGATTGGCGGCGATAGCGGCGTCGAACTTGGCGTCGAGGCCGTCGAGTAGCGCCTTGCCTTCCGCTTCTTTGCCGAGTGCCTCGGCGACGAGTTCGGTCTGCTGCTCGACCGTCGTCCCGTAGGCCGTGGCGAGACCTGGAGGCGGCCCGACCGTCGGCGCGATGGCACTGAGCTTGTCGTATGTCGCCTGCGTGTTGTCGCTTCGCGTCCACAGAATGAGGTCCGGTTCGAGTGCGATGACGTCTTCGACGCTCAGATCCATCGTTCCGAGGATCTTCGGGTCGGCGGTGAACTCGTCCGCAATCCACGGTCCGACGCCCTTGCCGCCGAACGCCATCCAGTCCGCGACGCCCACTGGTTGAGTGCCAAGAGCGAGTGCCGTCTCGGCATCCGACCAACCCAGCGCCACGACGCGCTGCGGGTCGGCCGGGACCTCGACGTCGCCGAACATCGTCGAAATGGTTGCGCCCGCCTCAGCCGGTGCGTCAGCACTGTCGCTGGTGCAACCGGCAAGCCCGACGACGGCAAGCGAGGCTGCCAGCGCCGTGACTGCAACCTTCATTCGAGAGACTTTGATCCGCATGGTTACAAGCACTCCTCCAACGCTCCAGCGAGAATTAGGGAAGGCTAGCATCAGCTAAGGAAGACTGTCGCCCATCGGCCAGATCGTGTTCAGGATGCGCTTGCGGCCTTGTCGAGTTCCGCGATATCGATCTTCTTCATCTTCATCATCGCGTCCGTGACGAGTTGCGCCTTGGCTCGATCTGGATCCTTCATCAGTTCGAGAAGACGATTCGGGACTACCTGCCAGGACAGTCCGAACTTGTCCTTGGCCCAGCCGCACGGGCCTTCTTCCCCACCTTCGGTCAGTCGGGACCAGTAGTGATCGACCTCAGCCTGATCGGTGCACGGAATCTCGAAAGACACGGCCTCCGAGAACGTGAACATCGGTCCGCCGTTCAATCCGGTGAATCGCTGACCGCCGAGCTCGAAGCTGACGGTCATCACCGATCCCGCCGGCATTCCGGAGGGCGATCCCTCGACGTACCTTTCGATTCCGAGTATCTGCCCGGAACCGAACACCGAGATGTAGAAATTCGCTGCTTCTTCTGCTTGGTTGTCGAACCACAAACAGGGAGTGATGGAAGGCACGTTCTGTCCTTGTCGGAGAGGTTACGAATCGGGTGTGCAGGGTTATAGACCCGACCCGAGACGAAAACTCATCGCCAGGAACTGCTCAAGCGGACAACGCAGATTCAAGGATCGGCCAGGAACGAACGAGTTCGTCGCGCCAGTACGGCCAACCGTGCGTCCCCACCGGTTGCGCGCTGCGGGTGACATCGACTCCTCGATCGCGCAGCACCTGCGTGATCTGGTCGGTGCACACGTTCGATCCCAGTTCCATGACTCCGCCCACGACCAGTACACGACCCAGCGCAGGAGTATCGAGGGTTTCGTGCGGGCCTGGCAGTCCCGATCCCGACGCAAGGTACACCTTGGTTCCACGGAGCTTGTCGGCATTGGCGAAGATGTCGTGCTCTTGCCAAGCCTCACTGCCGGCCGGACCCCACATCTGCTCCGAACGGGCATTTCCGTTGATGACCACAAGATCGGTCAACGCCTTGCCGAATCCTCCGACGGTTGTGTAGCAGCCGCTGTAGCCGGCGACCGCGTCGTACAACCCGGCTGAACGTTGGGCCAGGATCAGCGCAGCTTCTGCGCCCATCGAGATCCCGCCGATTGCGTTGTGCCCGTTGGTCGCGAACCTCTCGTCGATCAGTGAGGGAAGCTCTCTTGTCAGGAACGTCTCCCACTTCAGACGACCGAATTTCGGGTGATCTTCCTGCCAATCGGTGTACATGGTGCCGGTTCCACCGATGGGGAGTACGACGTTCACATTCTTGTCGGAGAAGAACGGCACGATATCGCCGTTAGTCTGGGCCAACCAGTTGTTCTCCTCGATCTGCCCGGAATTGCCGTCCAGGAGATACAGCGTCCCGCGCGGTTCCGAGCGGTCAGCCGGAAGCAGCACTTTCACCGTCATGGTGCGCCCCATGGCGGGACTCACGACGTCGAGAAGAACCAAGCGTGAGGACAGCTCGGTGACGCTCGTTATCTTCGGAGCCTCGTCGGCGAGTGCGGTCGACGGCAGTACAAGAAGTGAAGTCAGGGCGAGCGCGCCGACAAGAACAACGCTTCGAAGGCTCGCTCGACGGGAACTCACACGCCGAGCGACGCGGCGATCATCGGCCACGAGTCGTGTAAGTCGTCTTCCCAGTATCCCCATGAATGCGTTCCTGCCGGCTTGAAGTTGTAGCGAATGTTGTTCATACCCAATGCGTTCGTCTTGTCCGCAAGCTGGGTGGTGCAGTGGTGAGTTGCTGCCTCGATTCCGCCACCGAGAACAAGCTGCACCGCGAAATCTGTGACATCGTTGCCGATCCGTGGATAGGCAAGCGTGTCGTACGGACCCGGAATCCCGGTTGCGGTAGTGATGTACATCGGGATTCGAGGTAGCTTGTCCGCGTTGACAACCGGGTCGTGAGCCGGCCAACCCGGACCATCGTACGGACCCCACATGTTGACCCCGTTGTTGTCGCCGGATTTCGCGAGGCCGGGGTCCGGCCGCTCCCAATCGGTGTAGTAGCTGAACGCCCCATCGACGGTGAGTACACCGAGATGTCGACCAGCCTGCTGTCCACTGACTGAGCGTGTCCTGGTGCTGCGAGGAGCTCGGGCCCACATACGGCCGTGGTCAACGCCACGAAGACGCGGAAAACCGTTCGCAAAGCGCAAGTCTCGATCATCGGGGTCGATCTCTTCGGCAGCGGAACTTTTCGAACGGTACCGCCTGAAAGAGACAACCCAACGTGATCGGAAAAACTCGATCCGGTCGACGCGGAAAGGCTCACGCACCGAGTGCGTGAGCCTTTCTCGTCAGACGACGCTTACTTGGGCGTAACCGTGCCGCCGCTGAGCTCGGTCAGCGCATTGAAGAATGCGGTGCCGACGCTGTTGACAGCCGTGACGACGGTTCCCACGATTTCGATGGATCCCATGAAAACTCCTACAGTTGTTTAGGTCTCGGTCACCCGAGCGGAAGTTGTGTGACAGAACAGTCCGATTCCGACGAGCGGAATCAGCCGAGCGGCTTGAGGCTGCCCGTGTTCGTCTGAACCGAACCGATGAAGGTTTCGAACAACTGGTCGCCGGCACCAACCGAGCCGAGGCCCTTGAGTGCAAGTTCGACGATCGACATCAGTGAACCCATGTGAATCTCCTAGAGAAGTCAGAGGTCAGCTGTCAAGAAGCACCCGACAGTGCTGTGACAGCTGCGTCACATCTGTAATGTATCCGTGACGTAGGTAACAGTAATCATACGAACGACCAGTTGGCAAAGAATTCCGACAATGGGGTCATTATTTCGACTAATAAGGTCTGCTACTGAAAAAATTCCGGCAAATCGGTCGGATTTTACTGATTCTGTTGCCGCGATCTTCAACCGCCCCAAATCCTGCGGTTACCCACCAGTAAACTGAAATCATGTCTAGCGCAACCTCACTCACGCAGGTAGCTAATTTCCGGTGGCACCGCCATCAACTCGACACCCCCCTTGCCGGTGATGCCGATCACCACGATTGCGACATTCTCGATCTCGGGATTCAGAACACCGGACCGGACGGCGCCGCCTGGGCACTACAGATCCGCGGCGTACGCGTCGACGCCACTGACCTCGCTCTTGCCTGGACGTTGCGCGGAGCTCCCCACTACTACCGTCGTCGCGACCTGCCTGCCGTCGCTGTCGCCACGTCGCCGTTCAGTGAGGCCGATGCAGCCAAACGCATTTACGACGCGAACCGGCCGCTGAAGGCCGCCGGCATCCCGACGCTGACTGCCCTGCAAACAGTTGCTACTGCGATGCGGGACATCGTCTCGAAACCAACCGTCAAGGGCGAGATGTCCGCGCAATTGACCACGCGGGTCACCGAGCCCTATTTGCGATTCTGCCGCCCGTGCAATGCCACTCATCTGTACGAGATGCCGTTCCGGCTCGCGGCGCTTCAGGCAGGCCTCGAACTGCAGCCGGGCACATCTCCCCCAATGCTCGACCGCATTCCGGGTTGGCGCCGACGCCCGTACACAGCCACAGGTTCTGACGCCGATCCCCGCTTCGACGTGATTCGCGGGTATCTGCGCTTCTACGGCCCCGCCACTCCTGCTCACGTCGCGTCGTTTCTCGATGCTCCGGTCAAGGACGTCAGAGCCCACTGGCCCACCGATGCCGAGGAGATCGAGGTGAACGGCGAGAAGCGGTGGATTCTCGAACAGGACCGCGAAGACTTACTCGGATGCCCCACCGATTCGAGTACGCGCCTGCTCGGGCCTTTCGATCCGTATGTACAGCTCAGGGATCGGGAAACCCTGGTTCCCGACCCGGCCGTCCAGAAGACGGTATGGCCGACCATCGGTCGACCGGGCACGGTGATGGTTGGCGGCACCATCACCGGACTGTGGCGACCGCGAGCGTCCGGAAAGAAGCTGAAGGTCGCGGTCACCCCGTGGGGAACGTGGTCACGATCGACCCGCGCAGCAGTGGCCGAGCAGGCCGAAATACTTGCCGAATTTCGCGGCGTCGAGCTCTCCGAACTGGTCGAAGTATCTTGATCGAGCCAGTGGTATCCGGATAATTCCAGCTCACACCCGCCCCGATTCAGAGAAGGAAACCCCCAACGATAACCTGAATGCGACCTTCGCACGCACCCTTGTTCAGGAGAGATGATGGCCGACTTCCTCTATGAGGACCTGTTGCCGATCGGTGATGACACCACCGAGTACCGATTGCTCACCACCGAAGGGGTGTCGACAGTCGAGGGACCGGACGGCCGCACCTTCCTGCAGGTCGAGCCGGAGGCGATGCGTCTGCTGACCGAAACGGCGCTGCACGACATCTCTCACTACCTGCGCACGGATCACCTGACGCAACTGGCGAGCATCCTCGACGATCCCGAAGCGTCGAACAACGACAAGTTCGTAGCGCTCGATCTTCTCAAGAACGCCAACATCGCCGCTGCTGGCGTTCTGCCGATGTGCCAGGACACCGGAACCGCCATCGTCATGGGCAAGCGCGGGCAGCACGTGCTCACCCCCGGCGACGACGAGCAAGCCATTGCCCGCGGCGTCTACGACGCCTACACGCGCCTGAACCTGCGCTACTCGCAGAACGCCCCCATCACGATGTGGGACGAGAAGAACACGGGCAACAACCTGCCCGCGCAGATCGAGCTGTACGCCGATACTGCTGCCGGACACGAGAACTCGTACAAGTTCCTCTTCATGGCCAAGGGCGGCGGCAGCGCCAACAAGTCCTATCTGTACCAGGAAACCAAAGCGATTCTGAACCCCGACTCGATGATGCAGTTCCTCGAGGCGAAGATCCGCTCACTCGGTACCGCGGCCTGCCCGCCTTACCACCTCGCGATCGTCGTCGGCGGTACCTCGGCCGAGTTCGCGATGAAGACGGCGAAGTACGCGTCGGCGCACTATCTCGACGAACTGCCTACCGAAGGCGCCATCACGGGTCGCGGCTTCCGAGATCACGAGCTCGAGAAAAAGGTCTTCGAGCTCACGCAGAAGATCGGTATCGGCGCCCAGTTCGGCGGCAAGTACTTCTGCCACGACGTCCGCGTCGTCCGACTCCCCCGCCACGGCGCTTCGTTGCCCGTTGCCATTGCCGTGTCGTGCTCCGCAGACCGTCAGGCCAAGGCGAAGATCACACCAGAGGGCGTGTTCCTAGAACAACTCGAATTCAACCCTGGCCGTTTTTTGCCCGAGGTCACGGACGCTCAGCTCGACGAAGAGACGGATGGCATTTCGGGTACCGGCAAGGGTGCTGCGGTCAAGATCGATCTGACCAAGCCGATGTCGGAGATCCTCGCCGAGCTTTCCAAGCACCCGGTAAAGACTCGCCTCTCCTTGACCGGTCCGCTCGTCGTAGCACGCGACATCGCGCACGCCAAGATCAAAGAGCGTCTCGACGCAGGCGAAGAGATGCCGCAGTACCTCAAGGATCACCCGGTGTACTACGCCGGCCCCGCCAAGACTCCCGACGGTATGGCGTCCGGTTCGTTCGGCCCGACCACGGCCGGCCGCATGGACTCGTACGTCGAGCAGTTCCAGGCTGCCGGTGGCTCGATGATCATGCTGGCCAAGGGGAACCGCTCCAAGCAGGTCACCGACGCCTGTAACTCGCACGGCGGTTTCTACCTCGGATCGATCGGTGGACCGGCCGCTCGCCTGGCGCTCGACTGTATCAAGAAGGTCGACATCCTCGAGTACGCCGAACTGGGCATGGAAGCCGTCTGGAAGATCGATGTCGAGGACTTCCCCGCCTTCATCGTCGTCGACGACAAGGGCAACGACTTCTTTGCGCACACCGGTGAAGTGACCTTGACGATCGGCAAGCGTCCGGGCCTGTAGATACATCAACAGCAAAGAGCCCCGGCGGGTTTCGATCGCCGGGGCTCTTTTTCGTGTGTGGTCAGGTCCAGAGCGCAGCCACGAAAACGGTCACGATCGACAACCCGCCGACGACGTGCACCAGATTCGGATTGGCCTGCCCCTTCTTCTGCTTCGCCCGGGTGATCTCGGCGAGGGCCACGATGACCAGCGAAAGCACCAACTTCACAGCGATCTTCGCGTGAATGTAGTTCTTGTCCAGGGCGCCCTCACCCAGACCGACGATGATCAGGCCGGACACGAATTGCATCCTGGCACCCCACACCATGACCTCGGTGATCGAAGGAGCCTTGAGGACGGTGAAGTAGCTACCGACCAGGGCGGCCATACCGAGCAAATGAATCACTACAAAGATGTTGTATAGAACAGACATACAAGCACTTTAACTTGTACCTTGTTCTGGCCGAACGGAACTGCGACTTCTCTCAGAGAATTCCGGCTTCGGATGCGGCGGAACGATATTTCGCTGCCAATGTGTCCACCGTCTCGTGTGCGTTGAGGCCGCTGGGATTGGGCACAATCCACAGCGCTGCCCCCTCGAAAGTCTGATCCTGCCGGCCCGCCTTGGCTCGTTTGTCACCGAAAGCAGTGCGATAGGCGGTGATTCCGGCAATGGCAACCACTTTCGGTTTTGTCGCACGCACGACCGCCCGCACCCGCACTCCCCCGGCGGCAAGTTCCTCCGCCGTCAACTCGTCGGCTCTAGCCGTCGCGCGAACGGCGAGGTTGGTGATACCGACGCCGCGATCGATCAGGTGCTGTGTATCAGCCTCCGACATACCCGCGGAGGGATCGATCACACGCTCGATGATGCCTGCCCGCAACAGTGCCGGATAGAACCGATTACCCGGCCTCGCGAAATGCGCGCCCGTCGCGGCAGTCCAGAGTCCCGGATTGATACCGACGAACAACAGCCGACAATTCGGCCCGATCAGATCCTCGATCTCGGCGTCTCGGAAAGACTCCAGATCGGCGCGCGTGAATCCCATGCTCCCAGTACATCAGGCCGTCACGACAGCGCTTCGCGCACCTCGTCGATTGCGTCGTGCATCATCTGCACGTACACATCGATGTCCGGAATCGAGGCCGGACTGCTGGTGATGCTGATCGTCACCGTGTCCCCGATCCCGTGTACGCCGTGGGTCAACGACATGACCGGCGACAAACTCGGGAAGCCCGCTGTGAACCGAACGACGCCGCCTCCGAGCACCAGATCCGCATCACCGCGCGCGACACTCGACACGACGGTATTTCCGGTGACCTCGTCGGGCACTGCCGTGAAATCGTATTGCTGCACGCCCCAACGGACGAGCGGTCCGGGAACCGCGTTCAGCGCGAGATCCGACGCTGCGCTGGATGGATGGGACGCACGTGCGCGACGCTCGTCCATCGACTCCTTGATCCGTTGGGCTCGCTCACGGAGGTCGTCGACATCCGGGAACAGTCCGACACCCGCATTGCGGAAGTGGTTGCGCGCCGTGGGTGTACCGGCCTTGGCAATGGTCACCTCAGCTCCCAATTCGGGCGGTACCGAGCCGTCTCGTTCGGTGAGGTAGTTCGCCATCGCTACCGAGATGGCCGTCATCGCTCCGACTGTGACGGACACGCCGCCGCGGAAATCTGCACTGTCCCGCACGACCATGCGAACCAGTCGGTGAGGTCCGGGTGGGATGTTGGAGCGCACCTTGGGACGGCTCGCCGCTTGCGGCGCAACAACTCCCGATTCGGTGTCCGCCTGCAGGCGCAACTGCGCTTTGTGCCCCGCCCGGCCGTCGCGGAACAGCGAGACAAGCTGACCTGGCAGACGCAGGGCCGCGCGGCCCAGTATTTCGGCTGATCCGCTGCGTCGCTCGTCCATCTTCTGTGGTGTGAGAGGTTGCGGCGAGAACAGCAAGCGAGCAATTGCCGACGCCCGTTTGCCGTCTGCCAAGGAATGTGCGACCTGCAGAACTGCGATCAGCGCCGGGCCGCTACAGCGCGGCACGCCGGTGACGCCGTGAAACAGGTGCAGCGCCCACGGCGACTCGCGCGGGTCGACGTGGTTCTCGAGTAGTTTCTCGATTCCCTGAATGCACGAGAGCCACGAGTCATCGGGCAGCTCATGCACTCTCACCAACGAGGAATCGGCCGGCATGGGCTCCCAAACCGGATAGTCGAGGTGCCACGGTGATTCACGAATCCGAACATTGAGATCCGGAATGAGCGACGCTCTTTCCACCACCGCGCGTCGTAGCTCGTCCATGGACTGGCTCTGCCCGTCGAAGCAGTAGAGCAGCAGCTGATCGTTGGGGATCTTCTCCGAAATCCAGAAGGTTTGGGCATCGGTGGGCGTCATCCGTAACACCGGGAGACGGTACCACCGGCTTGTCAGCTCTTTTCTGCAGCAGCTTTCAGCTGAGACAGGCCCTTCTCGAAATCCTTACCGACGAGCTTGTCCATGCTGAAGATGAAACCGAAGATCTTGAAGAACAGATTCTTCTTCCCGGTCATCTTCCACGTCACCTGAACTTCACCGGCATTCGGCGAGACACCGTTCGGCGAGATGAGAAAGGTGGTGACGTTCTGCGCCTTGAACGGCTTGAGGAAAGCCAGGTCCAAAACTACGCGTTCATTCGGGACGGATTCGGTGATCACCATCGAACCGGAGCCCGCCTTCTTGTTTCCCGCCCAGGCATACGAAGCCCCGACGCCCGCGTCAGGACCCGCGTACGTGCGCTGCATCGCCGGGTCGAGACCTTCCCATGGCGACCACTGAGTCCACTGATGGAAATCGTTGATCAACGCAAAGACGACCGGTGCTTCTGCCTTGACGATCGTCGTACGTTCTACCAGGAATTCGTCGGAATTCTGCGAAGCCATCGTCGATCTCCAATTCTCGGGCGTGACAAGTGTTCGGAATTATCCACGGTCGACGAGATCGGGGCGAGTCGACACTCAGTCCCGCAGGCACAGGCAGAAATAGTGACCGACCGGGTCGCGGTAGACGCGGAAAGTCTGATGCTCCGGGATGCCGGTCACCCGCTGCGCACCCAGGCTGATCACCCAGGCTTCCGCAGGGTCGAGAGAAGCCACAAGCAGATCCAGATGGATCCCGACGCCGGAGGTCGGCCAGTCCACCGGAACAAAATCCGGAGCGAGCTGAAACGCGAGCCGCTCCCCGCCGGGTCCTTCGATCACGTGCCAATCATCCTCGTCGCGAACACTTTTCCAGTCGAGGACCTGGACGTAGAAGTTGGCCAATGCAGCCGGATCGGGGCAGTCCAGGACTGTGTAGTCCATACCGATATTCGGGCGCGTCACTGTGCCTTCTTCTCCTGAACTTTCTTACGCACGAACAACAACGGAAGAACCAGCGTCGCAACTGCGGTTACCAGCCATACGACGACGGTTCCCAGAATCCACGTCGAGACACCGGAGATCGACAGATTGGAGAAGAGGGAGGCCACCAACAGAGCGACAAATGTCGACACCAATCCGATTCCGCCGAGAAATGCCGGTGCATGTCGCTTTGCCACCGTCGCGATGAACGGCGCCAGGACCGATTGCGCAATCGCAAAGATTACGACGGCAACGATGAATCCGGATGTAGGCGCCGAGAAGCCCGAGAAAATCAACGACGCAACAAGAAGCCCGACAGCGGCAGAACCCAGGAAGATCGCGGCGCGAATCAGGAAGCTGATCATTTGTTGATCCTATATGTCGGATATCGAGGACAACAGATATTCACAATCCCAGAGATTGCTGCACCTCTTGCAATGTACGGGCGGAAGATCGGAGCCCCGAAGCTTCCTTTTCGGAGAGCGGTACTTCGAGGACTCGACCGGCACCTTCGCGACCGACCATCGTGGGCAGTGACAGGCAAACGTGCTCGAGTCCGTGGACGCCGGTCTGCAAAGTCGATACCGGCAGTACCCGTTGTTCGTCCCGCAACACGACTTCCACGATGAACGCGCTCGACAATCCGATGGCGAGGTTGGTGGCACCTTTTCCTTCGATGATCTCGTAAGCACTCTCGACCACCGACTTCGCGACATTCGCGCGTAGGTCGAGGCCGAGGACGCCGCCCGACGGTCCCACGAACGAGGTTGCCGGCACTCCGCCGATGGTCGCGCTCGACCAGAGCGGAATCTCGGAGTCCCCGTGCTCGCCGACGATGAAGGCGTGGACGTTTTCGACCGCGACTCCGAGTTCGGTGGCCATCAGGAATCGCAATCGGGCCGTGTCCAGCACCGTTCCCGATCCGAAGATTCGGCCGCCGTACGACGGTCCCGCGGCCTGGATCGCTGCGTAGGTCGCCACATCGACCGGGTTGGTGACGAAGAGAAGAACCGCGTCCGGCGACACCGCCAACAGTTGTTCGGTCAGTGTCTGCGCGATTTTGACGTTCACCGCGGCAAGTTCGAGACGCGACTGACCGGGATGCTGTTTGGCGCCTGCGGTGACGACGACCAAGTCGGAGCCCGCGGTGACCGAGATGTCGTCACCTCCCTCGACGGTGCACGGCGGTGTGAACTGGGTGCCGTGGTTGAGATCGAGAACTTCGGCCCGGACCTTTGCGCTGTTGGTGTCGTAGAGAGCGAGCGCGTCGGCTGATCCGCGTATCAGGCACGCATACGCAATTGCAGTGCCGACGCTTCCCGCCCCGACCACGGACACTTTTCGCCTGGATGACCGATTCGGCGTCGTCATGGGTAAATAGTGCTCGCTCCATAACGATTTCGCAGCACAACGGATTGCCAGTCTCTTCTCAGGGTTTGGATGCCGACCTCTCAGAATCGACGTGGATGATCGCTGACATGGCTGATGTAACCGTTCTTGCAGTTGGCGGCACCGGTGAATCCCACGTCGGCGACAACGGCGCCCGCGTGCTCGGACTCCTCAGCGCCGTCACCGACGAACTCGACAGTCGATTCGATTCTCGCTGGGTCGCTTATCCTGCGTCGTACGGTCCGGTCGCCGACGGCGGCTTGAGCTTTCGGCACAGCACCGCGATGGGTGTGAAGGCCCTCTCGACTGAAATCGCGCAGACAGACGGCCCGGTGATGCTGATCGGATACTCACAGGGATGCACCGTGATCCGCGCGGCTCTTCCGACATTGACTTCTCCGACGCTGAACGGCGCCAACATCATCGGAGTCGGACTGATCTCCGATCCACAACAACCGGCCGGTGTGATCGAAGGTTGTGAGGGTCACGGTGTTGCCGGCGACGGACCCGAAGTCCAGCCGTGGATTCCGGTCAAGTGGATCGGGCACCCGCAGGATATGATCTGTAGTGCCAGCGATGACAGCTATATTCGCGACATCGCAGACTTGACACGCTGGATGTCCTTCTCGCAGGCCCGCGTGTGGGCACGAAAGGTGTGGGAACTACTTCGTAGCAATGCCTTCCAGAACGCGCAGAAGACTCGTTTCAGCCCCAAGCAGTGGCGTACCGATCTACGACGCATTCGCACCGCGTTCCTCGAAGTACTCGGCTATCTGCCGACGAAGTTGAACCTGAACCGCTTTCAGCTGAAGAACCCTCGCGGCGGTAGGCACATCAGCTACGCGATCGAACCTCTCGACGCCAGTGGGCTGACCGGGTGTGAGCTTCTGGCGTCGTGGATGAAGGTCCAAGCGAGCGGCGTCGGGCAGTGCATTCACGCGGCCTGACCTTTACCGTTAGTTTACCTAACGAACCCCGGCGAGCCATTCGACGCCTCTACGTTCCTTGCATGCAACTGAGCAGAATATTGTCGTGCGCCGCCGTGACCGTCGCGCTCCCCCTCGCCGCGCTGGCGACCCCCGCCGACGCATCGCCAAGCGGCAGCCTCGACTGGTCCGGTTCGTTCGGTAGTTCAGCGCCCCAGCCGGTTTCGACGTTCGACGTCCAAGCCCACCGCGGCGGACTCGGCCTGTACACGGAGAGCAGCCTGGCCGCGTTCGCCAATGCCCTCGAAATGGGCGTCAGCACACTGGAACTCGATACCCAGATCACCGAAGATGGGATCGCTGTCGTCACGCACGATCGTAAGATCTCGAACAAGAAATGCCTCGACACCGAGCCGGCTACTACCGGCGACCCGGAGTTCCCGTTCGTCGGCAAATTCGTCAACACGCTGAGCCTGCAACAGATCAAGACCATGGACTGCGGCACCCTCCCCCTTGCCGGATACCCTGAGCAGCAAAATGTTCCGGGAGCAAAAATGCAGACGCTCGAAGAAGTGCTCGCTCTGGTGAAGTCGTACAACGCACCCGGAACCAAGCTCAACATCGAGACCAAGGTGGAAGCGGGAGCACCTCACGAGACCGCCCCGCGTGAGCAGTTCGTCTCTGTAGTCCTCGACACGATCCGGGCAGCAGGATTGTTGGAAAGCGTCACCATTCAGAGCTTCGACTGGGGCTCGCTGATGCTCACCCGTCAACTCGCGCCCAGTGTGCCCGTCGTCGCGCTCACTAACGGCGACTTTCTCCAGGTAGGCAAGGACGGAGCGTCACCGTGGCTCGGCGGTCTGGACATCGATGATTTCGATGGCGACGGCATCGCGGCGGTAGCAACCTTCGGCGCCTCCGCCTACTCCCCTGTCCAAGGAACTCCCCAGGGTGGAAAGGTCGGCGACCCCGGTTTCGCCCTCTACCCGACAGCCGACATGATCGCGAGCGCACATGCGCGTGGCATGAAGGTCATCCCGTGGACCGTCGATGATCCCGCCACCATGCACGCCCTGATCGACCTCGGGGTCGACGGAATCATCACCGACTACCCCGATCGCCTCCGAGGGGTTCTGGCAGAGCGAGGCATGCCGCTACCTGCGCCTGCGGTCAAGAAGTAGCCTCCACCGCACACTCCGAAGCAGGTACCTGAACAGGTACTACGGCCGATGTCCGCGGGGTCCTGCCGGACGCATCCTGGACAGGTACTTGCTCGGGTGATCGGAGGTGAATTCTGATGATGTCTTTGAAGGATCAGTTGGACAACTGCGAATACCTGCTTGCCGACGCGGAAAGGGCGGGTGACTGGAATGCTGTTCGGCGATTCAGGGAATACCGACTGAGGCTGGTTCGGCAACTGTGCAGGCAAAGGGCTTCCGGTCTCTGCGTCTAGGGCGCGGCCATTCCCTCCTGAGCTGAACCCGAGTCCCTCTGGGCGGTTACGATCCGCCGTCGCCCGAGTCACAGTCGGGTGCTCTCACCAATTGAGCTACAGAAGGTATGGACCGCAGCGCTTTTCGACTGCGGTCTTTGTCTCCCGAACCATACGGACCCGCCTGTCGTCCGCGCTACTCATTTTTGACCCGACGGTCTCTGAGCGGCCGCCGCTCCGAGTTGGTCCCCGCGTCCCCGCAGGGACGTCTCCGACAAGGCCACACCGAATCACCGCTGACCAGCAGTCGATGGGATGATGACCTGCGTGTCCATGTGCCCACCGCTGCCCGTCAAGAACGGGGTTGGCCCGACGCGCCTACGCATCCCGCTCTCTGGGCCGTGGGCGACAATCGCTGAGTACGTGGTGGTCAAGTTCGACCATCTGGGCGCCGAAGATCTGTATCGACGGTTCGACGACGGCGAGTTCGTAGGTATCGACGGCCACTCGATCTGCCGGAGCACGGAACTCAGCGCGCACCAGTTCGTCTGGTACTACCGCGAGTTACCGGCGGAGGACCCGGTGCCGTTCCACGAGGAGATCTTGCACGTGGACGACGACCTCGTCGTCATCGACAAACCACATTTTCTCCCGACCACCCCCAGCGGGCGCTATCTCCGCGAGTCGGCGCTTGTCCGACTACGGGTCCACCTCGACAACCCAGATCTGACCCCGATCCATCGGCTCGACCGCGGCACCGCCGGCGTGGTGATGTTCTCGGCCCGCCCCGCGACGCGCGGCGCGTACCAGTCACTGTTCGAGAAGCGGCAGGTCACGAAGGTCTACGAGGCAGTGTCGGCGCGACCGCCCCTGTGGGACCAGGATGCATCGGGGTTCGCCGAATCCGACGGTCCCCTCGTCTACCGCAACCACATCGAAGCTCGGCGCGGCGAGTTGCGGGTCCTCGTCGACGACAGCCGTGAACCTAACTCCGAGACCATGATCGAGGCGCGAGAGACGGGCGTGAGCGCCTCCGGACGTACAGTGCTGCACACGGTTCTACGTCCGCGGTCCGGACGGATGCACCAGTTGCGGGTGCATTTGGCGGCTCTCGGCGCCGGGATCCTGGGCGACCGGCGATACCCCGACCTGCTTCCCGACGCCCCGGACGATCATTCCCTCCCACTCCAATTGCTCGCGAGGAAACTCGAATTCACCGATCCGCTGTCGGGGAGACCGCGGCGGTTTGTGACACGTCGGACGCTCAGCGAGATGCCCGTGTCTGACTGCTGAGCGCCCGCCTGCCGTCGGTGTCCTCAGGCACCTGGAGACCGTCACTGGCCTGGCACCAGGCGAAGTCACGGTGGTGGACCGGCGGCGACCACACCGTCCTCGTGAAGGACGCTGGGAGATCCCCGCGACGGCCGGACTGCTCGAGATTCTCTCGGAGCATGCGGGGCGATCATCGCCCCTATTAGTCAAACGGCGTGGTTGTTCCTGGTGTGAACGTGCACCTCAGCCTCTCCCGACGCAGACGGCAAACCCCGCAGAGCCGCAGAACCCGCGGAGCCGCAGAACCGCGGATGACTTGTTCCGGACTCCGCGGGTACTGCTGCGGACGGACGATGAATAGGCCGCTGACCAGTGTCCTTAAATATTGAAGCGGAAGGCCACTACGTTCCGGCACACATAAGCATCTGCCGGCGACGAATCACGGGGACGCGGCTCATGAGGCACTCCAGGGGTGATCAGTTCGACGCCGGCGCACACGGAGAAGTCTTTGTTGTTGCGGGAAGTGCACGCAACCCGAGCGGTCTTGATCGGGCCAGCCTTCGCAAGCCCTGTTCTGTCGCACCAACCCGCCATAATGACGTTGTTCGGGCTGCGCGAGGTGAAGTGAGGTCAGCAGGTGAGCGAAGTGGACGCAACCGCGCGTCGGGTTCGGTTCTATGGCGTACATGACATGGCAGCAGGTTGGCACGTCCCGCGCGTCGCAGAGCTTGCTGAGGGGTTCGACCCTAAGAGTGTCCCCACGAGCACTGAGGACATGCTTGAGCTCCACAACGTTCAGCAGTATCTCGAACATGGTTTCTTGCCGAACGCCTACTCCGAGGAACAGCGCAACCAAGCTAAGGCACTGATTCCTCAGATCCACAGTGCGGTGGCGCGGTACTTTTCGTCGGTCGACAACACGAACTTCGCAGCCACGGTGGCTGGTGTCGGCCACGACTATCACGGGGATCTTCTGCACTTGCTCGGCCGGAACAAGGCCTTCGAACGTTGCGACAGCGCGACGGTCCTTCCCGCGCTCTCCGCGGCAGGTGTGCGTCTAGGGGAATTGCTCGCGAGCAAGAAGCTTGTGCAGGCCTATGACGCCGAGATACGGGATGAGTTGCGTGCTTCCTCTCGTGGTGCTGAGCATTTGGTTCGAAAGTACCTGCAGGACGACGTGAAAGGAGAGATACATCTTCCACCGAGCTTCACTCAAGTCGACGCTCGCGAACTGCTGGAGGGTTACGTCGACAGCGAGGACGCTAACCCCAACTACGTTGGGCTGATTGCGACTGCCAAGGAGTGTTCTCTGTCCGGAATCGACGCCAAGCTCAAGCTGCGTGCGAAGCGACGCTCCGACGAGATAAGCGCGAACTTCTTCAACGAGAACCAGGGCTTCAAGACTGGATGTGAGGTGGGCATCTCCGAAACCCAAGATGATCCGGTTGTGTTCGAATTGGACACCTCGGAGGAGTTGGTCTGCCGGTACATATACAGCGGTCGGTGGCTGGAAGAAAGCAGCGACAACCCCGGTATCCTCAACAACTTTCTGCACCTCTTCGAGTTCGCTGACCTTCAAGCGCTGCTGCTCCTTCCGTCCTACCCGGCGTATTTAGGCGTCATGGAACGGTTCATGGGGACCACAGGAAAGAACGAGTACAAGATCGGCGCAGCCTTTCGAGCCATCGACATGAGCACCCTGCTCCAGACGCGCCTCTACCACTGCTTCCTAGAGTCGAAGGACATCGACCTGGAGCAGGTCATCTCTTGGTTCTTCGAGGAGTACCTCGTTAAGGAATTCGGCGCCTCAAACTTCTCATTCACCCCGTCAGACAGGGGGTCGTCATACCTCCAGAAGGTGAGGCACCTTTTCGCCGAGATGGAAAGCGTCGCAAATCAATTCACCCTGTTCGCCAGAGACGGCGAACTCGACCGCGATCTGCTCGCCATGGGATCTGAGCAGGTCAAATACAAGGAGATACCAAGCCTCCTCGACGGTAAGTACGTCTGCTCATCCGAAAGTGAGGAAATTGCTGGCATCCTCCACCACCTGTTCTCCGACCAATCGAGGCTCCACTACATCAATGAGTCCCTGAACGCGGACAACGCAGCAACGCTTCTTCTGGAGAACCAGATCGCGTACGACGACTTCGAGGACTACCAGAAGCCAACCGTCGACCACCTGATCAAACTGGGAGTTCTTGAAGACACTGGAGCGCGAGTTCAGCTCGCGAACTCGGAGCAGTACCTCATCCTCAAAGCACTGTTCGCCACTCAAGCAGCTAGCTACTATCACCTCTCAGATGCCGGGCGGGCGACGGCGGACGACATGGTGACGAAGGGCTGGACAACGCGCTCCTCCTCGTTGCTGACAGATGCGGAAGGGAAGTACTTCAACTACTTCCTCAACGGGGTGGACTTCAGCAACGGACCTCAGCTGCGAAACAAGTACCTTCACGGGGCACAAGCCGGTATGGATGGCGACGATGCACACTTCAGGACTTATATCACCGCGCTACGACTGACCGTGGCACTGGTCATCAAGATAAACGACGACTTCTGTCTCGCAGCGCCCGAGGATGACAATGGCTAAGGATCACTGCTCTCACGTCCTAGCTCTGCGTACATTCGCATGGCTTCGCAATGTCGCAGCAGGCAACGAGGTGGGAGCTAGCAGCAAAGCCGAACCGCATGATCTCCCAGACCTTGTGCCCTGCGTTCCAACTATCTGGACCCCTGGAACGAATTAGATACCCCGCGAAAGTCAGTCCCTAGCGCGCCAACGATTCTAGCCACGTCCGCTGGGGGCGCTGCGCGATGAAAGTGAATGCTCCCGGCAGCGCTTTCGCGACTCGGAGCCTGCGAGTGCGAAGAGCCCAAGCGCCCGCTCGGAGATCAGAAGTACGCTGGCTGGCAGACCCCGTCAGCCCGAGCCTGTGTAGATGGCGCGAAAGGACTGACTACGCGGAGCTTTCGTCTCTTTCGCTCCCCACGAATTCGACGGTGAGAGATGCGAACTCACGCGCGGAGGAGTCGATGCCTCGGAAGTAGTCGACATTCTTACGGGCGCCGCTTCGTCGACGCTCGCGAAGAGAAAATTCAGGAACAGAAACCTGCTCCGTGGGTGAGGACCAGAGCGGCCTCGTATCGCTGCCACAGGGGCCACGCCACCAAGGCAGCACCTCAGACCAATGAAGCACTAGATCGCCTTCGCCTGAAAGCTCGGGTGAGACGCCGCAGGGCAATTGTGCAGCCGCGAGGACAGTTCTCCCTGCGGCTGCACAATTGCCCTGCGACAGTACGGCGGATTTAGACGTTGAAGCGGAACTCCACCACATCGCCGTCGGCCATGACGTATTCCTTGCCCTCCATGCGGACCTTGCCGGCAGCCTTGGCCGCGGCCATGGAACCCGCCTCGACGAGGTCGTCGAAGGACACGATTTCAGCCTTGATGAAGCCGCGCTCGAAGTCGGTGTGAATGACGCCGGCAGCCTGGGGCGCGGTGTCACCCTTGTGGATGGTCCAGGCGCGAGCTTCCTTCGGACCAGCCGTCAGGTAGGTCTGCAGTCCGAGGGTGTGGAAGCCGGTGCGAGCGAGAGCGTGCAGGCCCGGCTCGGTCTGACCGATCGAGTCGAGCATTTCCTGGCGGTCTTCCTCGTCCAGTTCGAGGAGTTCCTGCTCGACCTTCGCATCGAGGAACACGGCATCGGCCGGAGCGACGGATGCGCGCAGTTCCGCGACCTTCGCCTCATCGGTGAGCACCGACTCGTCGGCGTTGAAGACGTATAGAAAAGGCTTGGTGGTGAGCAGGCTCAGCTCACGAAGCAACGAGAAGTCGAGCTTGTCCTTGACGCTGAACAGCGTCGTGCCCTCGTTGAGGAATGCCTGAGCCTTGAGCGCCTCGTCGTGGGCCGGCTTGAGCTCCTTGTTCTTGCGAGCTTCCTTGTCCAGACGCGGGAGAGCCTTCTCCAAGGTCTGCATGTCGGCGATCACGAGCTCGGTCTCGATGACCTCGATATCGGAGGCCGGGTCGACCTTGCCGTCGACGTGAATAACGTCGTCGTCGGCGAAAACGCGCACTACCTGGCAGATAGCATCAGCTTCACGGATATTGGCCAGGAACTTGTTACCAAGGCCTGCGCCCTCGGATGCACCCTTGACGATGCCGGCGATGTCGACGAACGACACGGTCGCGGGGAGGATGCGCTCGGAGCCGAAGATCTCGGCGAGCTTCTGCAGCCGCGGATCGGGCAGCTCGACCAGGCCGACGTTGGGTTCGATGGTCGCGAACGGGTAGTTCGCTGCCAACACGTCGTTGTTGGTCAGTGCATTGAAAAGGGTGGACTTGCCGACGTTGGGCAGTCCGACGATTCCGAGGGTAAGGCTCACGGTCTGTGGATTCTACGGCCTCGCGGCGACGTGACGGGTACTCGCCCCACCGTCACGTCGCGGCAGGTGATCAGTTGTAGGTATACGAATCGACGGACGACACGATCGCAACCAGGAAGATGACGTAGAACGCGATGAACAGCACCCAGCAGATGACGGCTATGAGGAGCGAGATCTGACCGAGCTTCTTCACCCGCTCGGACGCGTACTGCGCGCCCTGGTGATCGCCCATAGCCCACTTCGGGTAGATGTCGTGGAGATGGTTGAACGCGGCGAACGCGATAGGCCAGAAGAACAGGATCGACGCGACGGCCCATCCCGCGTTGGACTTCGGCGGACCGTACTGGGGCGCCGCGTACGTGGGAGCAGCGCTGTACTGCTGGGCCGCGCTGTACTGCTGACCGGCTGGGTACTGCTGTCCGGCCGAATACTGCGGGTCAGTCGGGTACTGCTGGCCCGTCGGATACTCCTGGCCTGCTGAATATTGCTGCCCGGCTGAATACTGCTGGCCCGCCGGATACTGCTGCTCCTTCGGATCCTGCGGGTCGGTCGGATACTGCGGTTCGGTCATCATTCCCCCAAAGAGTCGGATTCGGTTCTCTATCGCAGAACCTAGTGGAGACTTACCGCTGCCGTGTCACAGTGAGCGCCTACGCTCTCGAGGTGACTCGGATGCTGATTGTGCTCTTGATATGGATAGTGGGTCTCGGCACCGCCGCTCTCGCGATTGTGGTCTCGCCCGGATGGTGGGTGATCGCGGTCGTCACTCTCGCGCTGGCGGCGATGGGCACCTACGACCTCACACAGAAGTCCCACAGCATCCTCCGTAACTATCCGGTCCTCGGGCACGCCCGATTCCTCCTCGAGAAGATTCGACCTGAGATCCAGCAGTACTTCGTCGAATCATCCACCGATGGAATGCCATTCGATCGCGAAACGCGAGATCTGGTCTACGAGCGTGCCAAGGGAACACTGGCAGAAGAGCCCTTCGGGACCGAGCGCGACGTCAATGCGATCGGATACGAGTTCATGACGCATTCGATTCGCGCACGGACCGCCCCCGACACCGTTCCGCGAGTTCGCCTCGGCGGACGCGATTGCACGATGCCGTACGACATCGCTCTCCTGAACGTCTCCGCGATGAGCTTCGGATCGTTGTCCGCCAACGCAATCGAGGCCCTCAACGCCGGCGCCGCCAAAGGCGGTTTCGCCCACGACACCGGCGAAGGTGCGATCAGTCCGTATCACCGCAAACACGGTGGCGATCTGATCTGGGAAATCGCTTCGGGATACTTCGGATGCCGGACCGAGGACGGCCGATTCGATCCTGACCGTTTTGCCGAGCGCGCCGGCTCCGACCAGGTGAAGGCCATTTCGATCAAGCTCTCGCAAGGTGCGAAACCCGGGTTGGGTGGCGTGCTTCCCGGAGTCAAGGTCTCCCCCGAAATCGCCGAAACCCGAGGGGTACCCGTCGGCCAGACTGTGATCTCGCCACCCGCGCACACCGCGTTCAGCACCCCGGTCGAACTGGTCGATTTCATCGCCACACTGCGAAAACTGTCGGGAGGCAAGCCGGTCGGGATGAAACTGTGCGTCGGCTCGCGTCGTGAATTCCTCGGAATCTGCAAAGCGATGATCGAACGCGGCATCACGCCCGACTTCATCATCGTCGACGGTTCCGAAGGCGGCACCGGCGCAGGTCCGGTGGAGTTCGAGGACCACATGGGCATGCCGTTGACCGAAGGCCTGATGCTCGTGCACAACGCCTTGGTGGGAACTGGTCTGCGCCCTCTCGTGAAAGTCGGCGCCTCCGGAAAGGTGGCGAGCGGTTCCGACATCGTCAAACGCATCATCCAGGGCGCAGACTTCACGATGGCGGCCCGCGCAATGATGTTCGCAGTGGGCTGCATTCAGGCCCAGATGTGCCACACCAACCGCTGCCCGGTCGGCGTTGCCACTCAGGATCCGGCACGTACCCGCGCGCTCGACATCCCCGACAAGAGCGAGCGCGTCTACCGCTTCCAGAAGGCAACTGTCGCCAGCGCGCAACAGATGATCGCGTCGATGGGCATCGATTCCTTCGACCAACTGCAACCGGGAATGCTCAACCGCCGCGTCGACGGTCTCACCACCCGAACCTATGCCGACCTGTTCGACTGGCTGATGCCGGGAGAACTGCTCGAATCCCCGCCGCAAAGCTGGCTCACCGATTGGATCGACGCCGACGCTCACCGATTCTGACGCCGGTCGACTCCCGCGCCTCAGATCGCGCGGATTCGCCCTGCTGGTCCTACAGTGACAGATGGTCCGCTGTGACGGCGGCCACACGTGCACTAGTGGACGGAGTTCGACGATGAGCTTGACGACTGCGCCGGAACCAAATGTCGAGTACCTGAAAACCGATCCCGACCTGCCACCTGTCGGTATTATCGACAAAACACCCATTTCCACGACTGCGCGCGTCGTCTTCCTCGTTCTCGGACTGGTCGGCGCGGGCGCCTGGTACATGATCGCGATTGTCCGCAGTGAGCACATCAGTGCCGTGTGGTTCGTGTTGGCCGCAATTTGTACCTATCTGATTGCCTACCGTTTCTATGCGCGGTTGATCGAACGCAAGATCGTCAAACCCCGCGACGACGTGGCCACTCCCGCCGAGATCATGGAGAACGGCGCCGACTACATGCCGACCGATCGTCGGGTGCTGTTCGGTCACCACTTCGCGGCAATCGCCGGTGCCGGTCCACTGGTCGGGCCTGTCTTGGCCGCGCAGATGGGATATCTGCCGGGAACGATCTGGATCATCGTCGGCGTGGTGTTCGCTGGGGCGGTGCAGGACTTCATGGTCCTGTGGATCTCGTCCAAGCGCCGCGGGCGCAGCCTCGGTCAGATGGCCCGCGAAGAACTCGGCCTCGTCGGCGGCGTCGCCGCGTTGATCGGCGTGTTCGTCATCATGATCATCCTCATCGCAGTGCTCGGGCTCGTCGTCGTCAATGCCCTCGCAGAATCCCCGTGGGGTGTGTTCTCGATCGCGATGACCATCCCCATCGCCCTGTTCATGGGCGTGTACCTACGGTATCTACGGCCGGGCAAGGTCTCCGAGGTCTCCCTGATCGGCGTCGTCCTCCTCCTGCTGGCCATCGTCTCCGGTGGATGGGTTGCCGATACCGGTTGGGGCGCAGACTGGTTCACGCTCTCCAAGGTCACCATCGCGTGGCTGATGATCGCGTACGGGTTCGCCGCCTCGGTGCTGCCGGTGTGGCTGCTCCTGGCGCCGCGTGACTATCTGTCGACGTTCATGAAGGTCGGCACCATCGCGCTGCTGGCCATCGGAATTCTGGTCGCACGACCCGCGCTGAACATGCCTGCAGTGACGCCGTTCGCCTCCAACGGCGAAGGCCCGGCCTTTGCCGGTTCACTGTTCCCGTTCCTGTTCATCACCATTGCCTGTGGCGCGCTCTCGGGCTTCCACGCGCTGATCGCATCCGGTACGACGCCGAAACTGCTCGAGAAGGAAAGCCAGACCAAGATGATCGGGTACGGCGGCATGCTGACCGAATCGTTTGTCGCGATCATGGCTCTGGTCACCGCCTGCATCCTCGATCAGCACCTGTACTTCGCACTCAACGCTCCCGCGGCGCTGACCGGTGGAACACCGGAAACGGCAGCCGAATACGTCAACAATCTGCCCCTCGGCACTGCCCCCATCACACCGGACGTGCTGAGTCAGGCAGCCGAGGCCGTCGGCGAAGAATCGATTATCTCGAGAACCGGCGGTGCCCCGACGCTCGCGTTTGGCATGTCCGAAGTACTCAGCGACGTGTTCGGCGGTGACTCGCTGAAATCGTTCTGGTACCACTTCGCGATCATGTTCGAGGCGCTCTTCATCCTCACCACGATCGACGCCGGCACCCGCGTCGCTCGATTCATGCTCTCGGACTCGCTCGGCAACTTCGGCGGTCCGGCAAAGAAGTTCAAGGACCCGTCCTGGCGCATCGGCGCTTGGCTGTGCTCGTTGATCGTCGTCGCTGCCTGGGGTGCAATCTTGCTCATGGGTGTCACCGATCCACTCGGCGGAATCAACACGCTCTTCCCGCTCTTCGGCATCGCCAACCAGTTACTGGCCGCGATTGCCCTGACGGTGGTCATGACGATCGTCATGAAGAAGGGCCTGTTCAAATGGGCCTGGATCCCCGGCGTGCCGCTGGTGTGGGACCTGGTCGTGACCATGACCGCGTCGTACCAGAAGATCTTCTCTGACAACCCCGCGATCGGTTACTGGGCTCAGCACAACGTGTTCAAAGATGCGAAGGCCGCAGGCGAGACGGCGCACGGTTCCGCAAAGACTCCGGAGGCCATCGACGCCGTCATCCGCAACACCTTCATCCAGGGCACGCTGTCGATCATCTTTGCCTCACTGGTGATTGTCGTCGTCATCGCCGGGATCACCGTGTGTGTCAAGGCAATCCGAGCCGGCGGCCTGCCGACCACCGAGTCCCCCGAAGAACCGTCGAAGATCTTCGGTCCCGCAAGCTTCATTCCGACGCCCGCCGAGAAGGAAATCCAGAAGGAATGGGACGAGCTGATCAAAGCCGGGAAGGTCCGCGCGCCCGGAGCCGCGCACGGAGGTGGGCACTGACCATGACTGCGACCATGACGGCAAAACTCACCACAGCGTTCCGCGGAACGCTGTGGTGGGTTCGCTCGGTGATGGGTGATCTCGACTATCAGCGCTACGTCGAGCACACCCGACGCCACCACGCCGACTCACCGGTGATCAGCGAACGAGAGTTCTGGCGACGCCGACACGCAGCAGCCGACGCCAACCCAGGCGCCCGCTGCTGCTGAATCCGGTCAGGGGCAGGTGGCCTTCGCGAGTTCGTAAATGTGGCCAGCCTGCTCGTCGGTGGGCTTGTTGCCGTTGTTCTCGGCCAGGTCGGTGATCTTGGTCTTGACCTCCGCCTCGTCCGTGCCGTTGGCGACCTCGGTGCACGTGGTCGTCAAGATCTCCTCGATGTCTGCGTCGTCGCGGTTTTCCGCCAACGGTGCGTAAGCCCCTCGGAAAGTGGCGACGAACAGCGCCGTCTTGCCCTGATCGATGGCGTTGCCCGCGGACTGTTTGGCTGTCTCGAGCGCCTGTTGCCCGCTCGTGACTGCCTCGCTGATCTTGTTCTGTGCGTTGTCCTGATCCTCGGTGCTACACGCGGTGAGCCCGAGAACGACGATTGCTGCTGCCCCGACTGCTGCTGCGATTCTCATGACGGAAATGTTAGTCCGAGCGGCATGCTTCAAAACACAGTATTGCAGCGCAACACACGAGTTATCGCATGCAGTCGTTACGATCAGCTCAGCTAGATCACCGGATTCTCACATCGGCGAGGAGATCCCTGCGCCGACGGAAAGGACGATCAGTGAGCGAGCAAGACAAGGGGACGTCCGTAGGGGTGCGAAAGCGCGACCGCGGCGAGATCATCGGGCAAGGGGGTATGTGGCTCGCGAAGTGGTCGTTGGTGTTGGCGTCGATTTCGCTGGGCGCCTGGATTTTCGGTTGGCTGATCGAAAAGCTCTGGGTCATCGTCCTGCCGGTGGCTCTGGCTATCGTTGTCGCGACAGTCATGTGGCCGCCGACCCGCGGCATGATCAAGCGCGGTATGCCACCGGCCGCGGCAGCCGGCATCACCCTGGTGCTCTCGATCGGAATCTTGGCCGGTGTGATCGCAGGCATCGTTCCTTCAGTGGTCAGCCAGGCCCCCGAGCTCGCGAACAAGACCACCGAGGGCATCAACCAGGTTCAGGACTGGCTCCAGGGTCCGCCGCTGAACCTGAAGGACGACCAGATCGACAACGCTGTCCACGCCGTCATCACCAAGGTGCAGGAAAGTGGAACCGCTATCGCTTCGGGCGTTTTCAGCGGTGTGAGCACGGCAAGCTCGTTGTTGGTCACGCTCGGTTTGGTCCTGATTCTCGCGTTCTTCTTCATCAAGGACGGACCGAGGTTCATCCCGTGGCTGCACGCTGTCGGCGGCGGCCGCGCCGGTCGGCATCTCGAAGAGGTCCTCACCCGCATGTGGGACACCCTCGGTGGATTCATCAGGACTCAAGCACTGGTGAGCCTGATCGACGCGGTCTTCATCGGCGCCGGATTGCTGATCCTCGGGGTCCCGCTGGCACCGGTGCTGGCAATTCTCACGTTCATCGGTGGCTTCATCCCGATCGTCGGCGCGTTTGTCGCCGGCGCCCTGGCCGTGTTGGTTGCGCTGGTGGCCAACGGTCTCACCACCGCCATCATCGTGCTGATCATCATCCTGGCCGTTCAGCAGATCGAAGGAAACGTCCTTCAGCCTGTGCTGCAGAGCAAGTCGATGAAACTCCACGCCGTCATCGTGCTGCTTGCCGTTGCCGCCGGTAGCTCGCTGTACGGCATCGTCGGTGCCTTCCTCGCAGTGCCCGTCGCCGCTGTGGCAGCAGTTGTCATCCGGTACATCGGAGAGCAGATCGACGAACGCGCAAGCGACAACGAGCCGATGCCCGCCGGCGATGCGTCGGACATCCTCGAGGATCAAGACGACGACGCCGAGTCAGAGGTAGAGAACAAAAAGGCCTGATCAGCCCGCGATCACCTTCACCGAGGAGCCTGCACGTCCGCGAATGACGTGCAGGCGACTCGGGATTCGCTGCCTCATCTCGTCCACGTGACTGACGATGCCCACCACTCGTCCTCCGTCGCGAAGCTCGTCCAACACAGCCATCACCGAGTCGAGGGTGTCGGCGTCGAGAGTGCCGAATCCTTCGTCGATGAACATCGTGTCGAGAACGATTCCACCCGACTCCGCCGCAACCACATCGGCGAGTCCGAGCGCCAAAGACAATGACGCCAAGAACGATTCACCACCGGAGAGCGTCTTCGCCGAGCGAACGACACCCGTGAAGTCGTCCCGGATGTCGAGTCCCAGACCGCCGCGGCGACCCCGAGATCCTGCCTCGTCACTGTGCACGAACTCGTATCTGCCCCCGGACATCCGCTGCAGCCGAACCGATGCCGACACGGCGATCTCTTCCAACCGCGACGCGAGTACGTAGGCGCGCAGCGACATCTTGCGACTGTTCTGACCTTTGCCGGCGATCACGTCGGCAAGCGCCGCGAGTTCGTCGTGCAGTTCCCGCTCAGGTGCAACCGCCTCGTATGCCTTCTCGAGTTGTCCGCTGAACCGTTCGAGATCCGACACACGGTTCTCGGCCAGGGATGCGGCTGCAACAGCCGAGTTCACCACCTCGGCGCACTGAAGAGCGCGCTCACGAGGACCGTCGACGTCGACTGTCTCGATTTCGCCCACCGCAACGACGTCGGGGTCGTCGAGGACCGTCCGAGCGGCCACCTCGAGGTCACGCGCCTTGGCGAGTTCCGTTTCGATTGCGGCGATTCGTGCAGGCGATCTCACCCCTTCGATCGCAGCCTCGACCGAATCGAATCCGGCAGCGGCCGCCGCAGCGGCCAGTTTGGTCGACAGTTCCGCCGATCGCGCCTGCGTACGAACGGCCTCGTCACGCTTCTCAGACGCCGCCGTGGCAGCGGAGGCAAGCCTTTCGAACCGCGAGCGCCGAGCAGCGATGGTCGAATCTTCTCCCACCGAGGCGACGATCGCAGCTCGAATCTGCTCGACCATGGCCGACAGTGTCGTCATACGCTCGGTCAGGGCCGCCAATTCGGCCGTCAGAGAAGCGGATTCCTGTTGCAGCTCGCCGTCACGCTCGTTGAGGTGCGCGAGCTTATCGGCCAACACTCCAACCTGACCGGCAGCTCTATTTGCCTCGTCGACGGAGTTCTGCGCCGCCGCGCGGAGCCTGTCGAGTTCTGTAATGTCTCCATCCCCACCGCGGGCGATCACCCGGTCGATGTCACGGTCGACGGCTACCTGGCGGTCGACTACCTTGCTCAGGGCTTTCTCGGCCCCACGCTCGGCTGCGGACGCGGCTTCCAGATCCGGCTCGGTGACCGTGACGACATCCGACTGCGCCAGCGCAGGGTGTTCACGCGAACCACACACCTGGCATGCGTCACCGGGCGCGAGTGAACTCGCCAACTCCGCCGCCATGCCCTCGATACGCTTCTGCACAAGATCGAGCCAGCGCCCGCGAGCCCTCTGATGGGCATCGCGCGCATCCAATACCTGCACACGAATCTTCTCGGATTGCGCACGCAGAGAGACGATTTCATGGGCCGCTGCCGCAGCATCCGACGCTCCTACGAGTGCCGCCTGGAGGCCGGGCAGAGTGGCATGCGCGCGTTGCGCGTCGTCCAATCTTTGGCCGGCCGCGCGTACCAGTTCTGGCAGTTCGGTGCGTTCAACCGCGATGGCAGCGATGCGCTCGGACAGGGCGTCTCGCCGAACTCCGAGTTTCTCGATCTCGGCTTCCGCCGCATCGGCTCTGCGAGCGTCCTCCGCCATCGCGTCGAGACGAACGATCTCGTCACGCCATGTCCGGATCTGAGCTACGACGCGTTGACGCGCATCGTCGGTGGGTGGCCACACTTCCGGCTCGAAAATCTCCGGCCCGCCCGTTGCCGAGTAGGTCGACATCGCGGTGTTCATCGATTCGAGCGATGCGGCAAGACCCACGCGGGCCGTCTCTACATCGTCGGCGACAGCGGCTACCGGCACAGCCCGCTTGGCGGTCACGAGTTCGGCGCCGATCGCAAATCGGTGCGCGGCGCCCGTATTGAATGCTGCGAGTTCAGCGGTCGCACGATTGCGGCGAGCTAGCAACTCTGCGGTTCGCTGCGCTGCCGCGAACACCCGATTAGCCTCGGCTGCTGCATCTTTGGCGGTCACCAGCTCGGCGAGACTTGCGTCGCGGGTGTCCTGAGCCTCGGCCAGAAGTTTGCGCGACCATTCCAGTGGGTGCGCTTCGGCTCCAACCTCGAGTCCCGCCGCGGTCTCGACCTTGGCAAGCAGCAGTCGCACGGACTGCTCCCTGGCCGCGAGCGCGGTGGCACTTGCCTTTCGCTTGGCGTCGAACCATGCCTCGACGGAGACAAAACGCTTGGTGTCGAACAGACGCTCGAGCAGTTTGCCTCGCTCGTCGCTTTCGGCACGCAGGAATTTGGCGAACTCACCCTGCGGCAATAGCACCACCTGGAAGAACTGATCAGCGCTCATGCCCATGAGGCGGTTGATCTCGTCACCGATGTCAGGGATGCGCGAAAGATTCTCGCCGCGCCCGTCCAACCACGTCAGTGTGGCCTTGGCATTCTCGGTAATCGAACCGGTCCCGCGCTTCTTCGGACGCGAATACTCCGGACTGCGAACAAGTTTGATTCTGCGACCACTGATGGTCGCTTCGAGTTCCACGCGCGGCACCGAACCGGCCGGCGCGTGATCGGACAGCAATCGCTTGCCCTCGTTGCGTGCACCCGGAACCCGCCCGTACAGGGCGAACGCAACCGCGTCGAGGATTGTAGTCTTGCCTGCCCCGGTGTCACCGTGCAGAAGGAACAGCCCGTCTGCACCCAAACGGTCGAAGTCGACCTCGACCGTGTCGGCAAATGGTCCGAAAGAGCTGACTTGGAGTTTGTGCAGTCTCACGCGGTTTCACTCAGTTCTACCGTGGACTCCTCGGCGCGCGCGGCAGCGCTGAGTGCTTCGGCCATCATCGCGGCTTCCCGCTCGGACGGGTCACTACGCACTGCAGAGACAAAGCCGCGGGCGATCTCCATGTCGGTTCGACCCCGAACCGCGTCGCGGTACTTGAGATCCGATTGTCCTTCCGGCCTTTGCCATTCGAGATGAACGGCAAACGGGAAACGGGCCTGAAGTTGCCTCATGGCATCGACGGGACGGACCGGGTCGGTGAGCAATGCGGAGACATAGCACTGCTCAGAATCGGCATATTTCGACTCGGTGAGAAGCTCCTCGAGCGTTCCAGCCACCTGGCTCAGCCCCCGAATCACCGGGAGATCGAGGCGCTGCACCGACGACAAGCCGGCTGCGTCGAGCTCGATCAGGAGCGCGGCCTTACGGTGGCTGCGCTCACCGAACGAATACGGCAACGGTGAACCCGAGTATCGAACACTCTCCGAGAACATCTGCGGAGAATGCAGGTGTCCGAGGGCGACGTAGTCGACGCCGTCGAACTCGCCCACTGCGACGGTTTCCACTCCGCCGACCGAAATGGAGCGTTCCGATTCAGAGGCCTCACCGCCCACGACGAAGGCATGGGCGAGCAATACCGATCGAGTCGACGGGTCGGCAGCCGTTCGCTCGGCGAGATCTCGCCGAACACGTGACATGGCCGCTCCGAGGATGTCGGAATGGGTACGAGCCCGGGGCACGTCCAACTCGACACGCGTGATCTCCGGCTCGAGATATGGAATCCCGTAAAACGCGACCGGCCCGAATTGATCGCTCAGCATCACCGGAGTACCGATCTGGCCGACGCGGGTGATCAAGTGCAATCCGCCGGCAGCGGCGAAGGATGCCCCGGCCCCGAGCCGCACCGCGGAATCGTGGTTGCCGGACGTGGCAACGATGACCGCTCCGGCAGCCCGGATCGCCTCGAAGCCTCGATTGCACACCGTGACCGCGTCGGAACTGGGAATGGAGCGGTCGTAGATGTCACCGGGCACGACCACGACGTCGACGCCGTGTTCGCGGACGGAATCCGCGATGGAACCGAGCACACTCGCCTGATCGGCCAACAGATCGACGCCGTGAAAGGTGCGACCTATGTGCCAGTCGGAGGTGTGCAGAATCTTCATGAATCCGACGGTAGAGCAGCCCACCGACACCGCGGATCTCCCACGCTGACGGCTTCGGCGGTGTGCCCCAACCCACGAGCGTCCGGTGACCCTGCACACAATCCGTCCGGTTCGTTTGACGAAGAACCCGAAACCATCGCGCCATCGCGCCGATAAATGCGCCAGCCACGACCCGCACAAACACGGCCGACAACGCAAGAACCGCTAATGTCGTTATGTGTCTGCAACCCAACGTGCTCGCTCCGGGGTACCGCTGGACAAGCGATCGCTCATCGTGACCGTCCCCGGCCTGCCCTGGTGGGGAGTGATCCTGCTTGCTGCCGGCGTCACCGCCGTCGGCGTACTGATCGATGCCACCGGAGGTGGCGGCGAGCTCACAGCGGTGTTCTCGACGTTCTACTTCCTGGGCTGTCTCTTTGCCGTGGTTGCCGCTTCGAACAAGGCTTTGTTCACCGCAATGGCCCAACCGCCTCTGCTGCTCTTCGCTGCGGTGCCGATCGGGCACACGCTCATCGGTAAGGACAACAGCACCGCATTGCGCGACATCGCGATCAACATCGCGTACCCGTTGGTCAACCGCTTTCCGATCATGTTGGCCGCAACCGTGGTCGTGCTGATCATCGGAGGCTTCCGATACTTCCTGCTCAATCAGCGCCCCACAGGGCCTGTGCGCTCGACCCGCTCCCGCCGTTCGGCAACGTCAGCGTCTGCCACTCGAGACACATCCTCGGCGTCTGCCACTCGTAACTCCTCCGCAGCTGCCACTCGAGACCCCGCGCCCGAGACCGGGCGTCGTCGCCGAGTGACCGAGGCACCCGTCTCCGAGCCCCCTCGTCGCCGTCCCCCCGAGGTGGACGAACAGTCCGCTTACCGAAGCACCCCCAGGCGCGAGCCGATCCAGGACGAGCGCCCGCTGCCGCCTCGGAGAAGCCCACTGCCACCCAGGGTCGATCGCACGCACCAACCGCCCACGCGTCGCCCTCAGCCGGACAGCAGACCGACAGCAGACGACGACTACCCGTCGTACGGTCGCCGCCGGGCGCCCGAGCCCACTCCGTCGCCCAGGCGTGAGGAGCGGATGGAGCCCTTCTTCGCTTCGGGTGACGACGTATCGCCGCCGCTGCCCCCTCGCCGCCGCCCACCTGGAGTCGATCTTCCGGCGTATCCGCCGCCGAGAGTTCGGTATCGCGATCGCGACGAGCCCTGACAGACGAGCCCAGTACCAAAAAATGCGGGGCACATTCCAGATGGAAGGTGCCCCGCATTTTTGTGCTGTTTTACGACGTGCGCGCTGCCCGCAATTCACGGGGAAGAGCGAACACCAGAGTCTCGTTGGCTGTGGTGACGGGCTGAACGTCGTTGTATCCGTGCTCGGCCAAAAGTTCGATCACACCGCGCACGAGCACCTCGGGCACCGAAGCACCCGACGTGATGCCAACTGTCTGGACACCCTCGAGCCACGCGAGATCCACCTCACGGGCGTAGTCGACCAGGTACGACGCGGCAGCGCCCGCCCCGAGCGCAACCTCCACCAGGCGAACCGAGTTTGACGAGTTCCGTGAACCCACCACGATCACGAGATCACACTCGGGAGCCATCGCCTTGACCGCGACCTGCCGGTTCTGTGTGGCGTAGCAGATGTCGTCGGACGGCGGGTCCTGCAGATTCGGGAAACGCTCACGCAGGCGTGCGACGGTCTGCATCGTTTCGTCGACGCTCAGAGTGGTCTGGGAAAGCCAGATGACCTTCGACTCGTCGCGAACCGTAACCGCGTCGACCGAATCCGGGCCGTCGACGATGGTGACGTGATCGGGAGCCTCACCTGCGGTGCCCTCGACCTCCTCGTGGCCTTCGTGGCCGATGAGCAGGATGTCGTAATCGTCGCGAGCGAACCGCTTCGCTTCTTGGTGCACCTTCGTGACCAAGGGGCACGTCGCGTCGATCGTGCGCAGGTTCCGCTCGGCAGCCGAGTCGTGGACGGCCGGCGACACACCGTGCGCCGAAAACACGAGCAACGATCCCTCGGGAACCTCGTCGGTTTCGTCGACGAAGATCACGCCCTGATCTTCGAGCGTCTCGACGACGTGGCGATTGTGGACGATCTCCTTACGCACGTAGATGGGTGCGCCGTGCTTCTCGAGCGCCTTCTCGACGGTCTCGACCGCGCGGTCGACGCCGGCGCAGTAGCCGCGAGGCTCGGCGAGGAGCACGCGCTTGGCGCTGCCCTTGCGGGTGGACGGCGAATCAGCCGAGTGCGCGATACCGAGATTGAGAGGAACAGCCGAAGACATGTGACCAGCCTACTGGCACCTCGAACGTGAGACACTCCGGCAAACATGAACACCTCGTTTCGCGCGCCGATCGAGGGGTGCGAAGTGAACGAGTACGGCCGTCACAGGCAAGTCGGCTACCGATTGTCGGTGCTTTGCGGCAAGCTGTGGGAATGATCCGACCACCGTTCGTGGCGCGCGTTGCCGCGGGACTCGCCGTCACCGCGATGGAAGAGGCAAAGAAGTTGCCCACCACCGCCGTCGCCCTGCCGATGACCGCCGTGAGCCAGATGCTGCAGACAAGCATGCGTGTGCAGCAGTCGATCACCTCGTTGGCAATCAAGGGCGATCAGGCATTTGCCCTGATCAACTGGTCTTCCGAAGACGAACAGCCCGAATGGGCAGTCTTCGACGAGGATGCCGACGCGCCTGCTGACTCGAACTCTTCCACTGGATCGACCTCGGCTGACACCCCGACCAACGCCGGTCGCTTCGCGCTCTACTCGCTCGAGCCGACTGCCCCCATAGAGGAGCCCACACCCGGCGCCGAGTCCGAATCCGCAGCAGTTACGTCGGACAAGCCTGCCGAAGAGCCCGAGATCGTCACCGAACTCGACTACCCCAACCTCACACTGGCACAGCTCCGTGCGCGCATCCGGACGCTCAGCATCGACGAGCTGACCGCCGTCCTGGATTACGAGAATGCGACGCTCGCCCGCGCACCGTTCCAGACCATGCTCGCCAACCGCATCACCACAGCCAAGGCAAAGTGACTTCCGCAACGCCCCCCGCTTCATCGCAGCGTTCGTCCGGCGCCAGTAGCGCTGAGCAGCCGTGGCCGGTCCGCACGGTTTCCGCCAAGGTAGCCGGCTGGATCGATCGGCTCGGCAGCATCTGGGTCGAAGGTCAGATCACCCAGATCAACGCACGCCCCGGTACCCGAACGGCCTTTCTCGTTCTGCGCGATCCGTCGGCAGACATGTCGCTGTCGATCACGTGCTCACCACAGTTGTTGCACAACTCTCCGGTGCCGTTGACCGAGGGCTCGCGTGTCGTGATGTTCGGCAAACTCTCGTTCTACACCGGACGCGGAACGGTGTCGTTGCGCGTCACCGAGATTCGCGCCGTGGGGATCGGTGAACTGCTGGCCCGCATCGAGAGACTGCGCGCCTTGCTCGCCGCCGAGGGCTTGTTCGATCCGCGGCTCAAACGGCCGCTTCCGTTTCTGCCCGGCACGATCGGCCTGATCACGGGCCGAGCAAGTGCGGCTGAGAAGGATGTCGTCTCGGTCGCACACCGTCGTTGGCCAGCAGTTGCTATCGCGGTGCGTAACACCGCGGTTCAGGGCCCGACTGCTGTTCCCCAGATCATCGAAGCGCTGAAGGAACTCGACGCCAACCCGGTAGTCGACGTCATCATCCTCGCTCGCGGCGGCGGTAGCGTCGAGGATCTCCTGCCGTTCTCCGACGAAGCGCTGTGCCGCGCCATCGTGGCTTGCACGACGCCGATTGTCAGTGCCATCGGCCACGAGCCGGACAGCCCGCTCAGTGACCACGTCGCCGACCTGCGTGCAGCCACACCCACCGACGCGGCCAAGCGCGTCGTACCCGACGCGGTTGCGGAAGCTGCCCTGGTTGCGGATCTGCGTGACCGCAGCGCTGCGGCACTGCGCAGCTGGGTCAAGCGTGAGTCTCATCTGATCGAACAGTTGCGTACTCGACCAGTCATGGCCTCACCGCTGTTGGCGGTGGATCACCGCGCCGAAGAGGTCGAAAGGCTCCAAGCCGCGGGACGACGCGACGTAACTCGGCTGATCGACTCGGAGTCCCGAACGATCGAGCATCTGCGTGCCCGGCTCACCACTCTGGGCCCCGCCGCGACGTTGGCCCGCGGGTACGCCGTCGTGCAACGTGTTGTCCCCGACGGTGATCCGGAGGTTCTGCGCTCGGTCGAGGACGCGCCACCCGGTACCCAGATTCGCGTTCGACTTGCAGACGGCGCCGTTCGCGCCGCAGTGATGGGAAGAGAAAAATGAGCAACGCCACCGATACCGACATCAACGAACTCGGCTACGAAGCCGCCCGCGACGAACTGGTGAGCGTCGTGAAGATTCTCGAACAGGGCGGTCTGGACCTCGACGCGTCACTCTCACTGTGGGAGCGCGGCGAAGCGTTGGCCAAGCGCTGTGAGGAGCATTTGGCCGGCGCCAGGGCCCGCGTCGAAAAGGCTCTGGCCGAAGCGGACGAATAACGTCCGCTCCGACCGCAGATCCTATGGCGTGATCGGCTGCGCTGCGCCGACCTTCTCGGCAAGAATCCGGAACTCTTCCGGCGTCGCCGCGCCCGTGAGCAACAGGCGAACGTCTCCGACGTCCGTGACCCAGATCGACTCGACACCTTCGCCGCCGAAGACATTCCACGTATCGGCACCGACGGTCTCGACTCCGGTCGCGAATCGCTGTCCACCGGCAACGTGTGACACCAACGGGAATTCCTCGGCGTTGCTCTGCGTCAGCTGAATGTAGCGACCACTGGTCGTGATGAATCCCACAGTGCTCGAATCCCCGCCACCGTCGCCGGAAATGATCTTGCGACTGCCGGAGTTCGGGGTCCACCCGTCCGGAACGCCGGGATTACGGATGGGGAATCCGAGTTCCTTCGCGTCGTAGTTCAGAGCTGCGTCCACGTCGACGCTCGGGATAGGCCCCTGCGTCGGGCCGCCGGGACTGAACGTGCACTGGCTGGCGATGCCCGCAATGATGATGCAGAACAGCACCAACGGTACGAGAGACCAGACCATGTCTTTGTTGTCTTCGAGAATGCGGGGTTTCTTCGATGCCACACCCCCAGTATCCAGGTCCTCCGCTCTGGATACGATTCCCGGTCCCCCCTCCAGCGCGACAAAACGTCCGTGCGGCGACCCGACAGCGCACGTAGCCGCTCCCATCTGGGACAATGACGCCTGAAGAAACCACTGCGTCGACACACCCCGTCGACCGCGACCGCGCCAGGAGGCACCGCACATGACGGCCAGCAGCACTCATCGTGAGACCCCGGACCGTAACCTCGCACTCGAATTGGTCCGAGTCACCGAAGCCGGTGCTATGGCTGCCGGCCGCTGGGTAGGCCGCGGCGACAAGGAAGGCGGCGACGGAGCAGCCGTCGACGCAATGCGTCAGCTCGTCTCCTCCGTCTCGATGCGCGGCATCGTTGTCATCGGCGAAGGCGAGAAGGACGAAGCGCCGATGCTGTTCAACGGCGAAGAGGTCGGAAACGGCGACGGTCCCGACTGTGACTTCGCCGTCGACCCGGTCGACGGCACCACGTTGATGTCCAAGGGCATGCCCAACGCCATCTCCGTTCTGGCTGTTGCGGAGCGCGGCGCGATGTTCGATCCCTCGGCCGTGTTCTACATGGAAAAGATCGCCGTCGGACCGGATGCTGCAGATGTCATCGACATCAGCGCACCGATCGCCGAGAACATCAAGCGCGTCGCCAAGGTCAAGAAGGCGTCGGTTTCCGACATCACGATCTGCATCCTGGACCGCCCGCGTCACAACCAGCTGATCCAGGACGTGCGCGACACCGGCGCTCGTATCCGGTTGATCTCCGATGGTGACGTTGCCGGCGCTATCGCCGCGGCGCGTCCGGAGTCCGGCACCGACATGCTCGTGGGCATCGGAGGAACGCCCGAGGGCATCATCGCCGCAGCCGCCATGCGCTGCATGGGCGGATCGCTGCAGGGCAAGCTTGCGCCCACCGACGACGAAGAGCGTCAGAAGGCCATCGACGCCGGTCACGATCTCGATCGGATCCTGTCCACCGAAGATCTCGTCTCGGGCGAGAACGTCTTCTTCTGCGCCACCGGCGTCACCGACGGTGACCTCCTGCGCGGCGTCCGCTACTACGGCGGCGGTGCCAGCACGCAGTCCATCGTGATGCGTAGCAAGTCCGGCACCGTTCGCATGATCGACGCGTACCACCGTCTCGAGAAGCTCCGTGAGTACAGTTCCGTCGACTTCGACGGTGAAGAGGGCGCGGTTCCCCCGACGTTCTGATCGGCTCCGCCCCGTGAGTGGTTAGGGAGTCCCTGCACTCCTTAACCGCTCACGGGGGACGTAGTCCCCTGCCCGCTCTCCAAAAGTGGCAATGTGGAGCCATGACGGAGAGCAACGATCAACAGTTCCGAATCGAACACGACACCATGGGCGAAGTTCGGGTGCCCATCGACGCACTGTGGCGAGCACAGACCCAGCGCGCGGTCGAGAACTTCCCGATCAGCGGGCGCCCCCTCGAGCGCACCCAGATTCGCGCAATGGGCTTGCTGAAAGCAGCGTGCGCGCAAGTCAACAAAGACCTCGGGCTGCTCGACGCGGACAAGGCCGACGCAATCATCGCCGCCGCGAACGAGATCGCCGAAGGCAAGCACGACGATCAGTTTCCCATCGACGTCTTCCAGACCGGTTCCGGAACCAGTTCGAACATGAACGCCAACGAGGTCATCGCGTCCATCGCGAAAGCCGCCGGCGTGGACGTTCATCCCAACGATCACGTCAACATGTCGCAGTCCTCCAACGACACCTTCCCCACCGCCACGCACGTCGCAGCTACCGAGGCAGCGGTCACCGATCTTGTTCCGGCACTGGAACATCTGCATGCTGCACTCGCCGCGAAGGCTTCCGAGTGGAAGACCGTCGTCAAATCCGGACGCACCCACCTGATGGACGCTGTGCCGGTCACGCTCGGCCAGGAGTTCGGCGGCTACGCACGTCAGATCGAAGCCGGCATCGAGCGCGTCAACGCAACACTCCCCCGCCTCGGCGAATTGCCGATCGGCGGAACAGCAGTCGGTACCGGTCTCAACGCTCCGGATGGATTCGGCCCCAAAGTTGTTGCCGAGCTGGTCAAGTCGACAGGTGTCGACGCTCTGACTCCGGCGAAGAACAGTTTCGAAGCGCAAGCTGCGCGCGATGGGCTGGTCGAGGCATCGGGCGCGCTGCGGACCATCGCCGTCTCACTGACGAAGATTGCCAACGACATTCGGTGGATGGGATCGGGTCCGCTGACCGGGCTCGGCGAGATCGCCCTGCCCGACCTGCAGCCGGGTAGCTCGATCATGCCCGGCAAGGTGAATCCAGTCCTGCCGGAGGCGACCACTCAGGTTGCGGCTCAGGTGATCGGAAACGACGCCGCCATCGCATGGGGCGGCGCTGCCGGAGCTTTCGAACTCAACGTCTACATCCCGGTCATGGCCCGCAACCTGCTGGAGTCGTTCACCCTGCTGGCCAACGTCTCTCGACTGTTCGCGGACAAGTGCGTCAGCGGACTGGTCGCGCACGAGGAGCACCTCAAGACACTCGCCGAATCGTCGCCGTCGATCGTGACGCCGCTCAACTCGGCGATCGGTTACGAGGAAGCCGCAGCCGTCGCGAAGCAGGCGCTCAAAGAGAAGAAGACGATCCGTCAGGTCGTCATCGAGCGCGGACTCGTCCCGGACAAGCTGAGCGAGGAAGAACTCGACAAGCGTCTCGACGTTCTGGCGATGGCGAAGGTCAAGGACTGAACAAACAACAGAGTGGCGGTTTCCACTTCGGAAACCGCTACTCTTTCCCTACACCGCGGTGGATGCCCGCCACTCGTCGGTGCGGTCGGGGCTGGCCTCGGCTAATGCCTTCAGCGTCGCTTCGCGATCGAAGTCCTTGCCGTACACGGGAGTTCCCGGCTGCTGACGCCAGGAGTCGTCGATCGTTCCCGCATCGACGGGATCGAAGCCCAACTGATTGATCAGATCGAAAACGATCTGCTTGTTCGCGTCGTCGTCGCCGGCGACGGGTAGCGCGATGCGCCCCTCCGCACCCTCCGGAAGCCCCTTCTCGAGGAGATGCTTCCACCAGATTCCGTTGAACGCCTTGAACACCGGAACACCCAGGTGCTCCTGCACCCATCCGCTTTCGGTCTGACCGTCCTCGATGGCCGAGATCAGACCGTCACGCTGTTGCGGGTAGTAGTTGTTGGTCTCGATGACCGGGGCACCGGCGGCCGCGCCGCTGAGGATCCCCGCCGGTAGATCGACCACGTTCTTCTGAGGAATGCTAACGATAACCAGTTCGGCACCCTCGGCGGCCTCGGTGCTGCGGACCGCCTTCGCGCCCGTCTCGGCTTCCAACTCGGCAAGCGTGTCCGGTGTGCGCGAGTTCGAGACGCGTATGTCGTGACCGAGCGCAGCGAGCCTGCGTGTGAGCGTGCCACCGATCTGACCGGCTCCGATGATTCCGATACGCATGATCCTGCTCCTTCGTCGTCTGCAGGGGTGATTGCACCACCGCTGCATTCGTCAACGACGACAACGCACCGGGTCATTCCGTACCGACCAATTCAACTCCCATTGATTCAATCTGTTGACGGGTCGAGCGCGAGCCTGATCCGAACGCTCACCGGATCGGTCTGCAACCCGCGGAACGCTGAGGCGGTCAGTGCTGATCTGAACTTCCCCGACGCGAAAGTCTTCACCCGCGCCGGCACGTCGTCGTCCGGCATGATCTGAGCCTGACCGTCCACCCACTCGCCGCGACGACGGATCCGAACCTCCGGCGTCGCAGAGATGTTGGCTCCCCAACCCGTGCCGATGCCGTGCTGCGCGATGACCCACGCCTCGTCGCCGTCGTAGGTGATCGCGACTGGCACTCGGCGGGTCAGACCGGTTCGGCGTCCGACCGTCTCGATCTCGGTCATCAACGACGGCATCAAACCGATCCGATTCAATCCGGTGACCAGCGGATTGGCGAAATACTTCCCGACTGCGACTTCGATTCTTCGTTTTCGTGCAACTGACGTCGGTACCGGCATGCCGTTTCCTCTCCTCCGGAGCTGGCGCTCGAAGCAACAGCTCTATACCGCACGATATAACCACTGATCCGGGAGTTTTGCCACCATGAATATCGATCAATACCCACTACCTGCACACAACACTTGACTGTGTCTGCCGGTTACATCTAGTCTCAGATTCGTTCCTATACCGATCGACATACTGGGAGGCAGTGATGAACACACCTCGAGACGCCTCGTTGCCATGACCGGCCCGCAGACGCGTTGTCCGATCGCCGCAGCGCGTCGCAAGTGGGGAGTACCAAGAGAATCAGCGGCACCAGATGAATCGAACAGCTCTGCGATTGCATACGATGGCGGGATGGCCGACTCCGATTCCCGCACTCTGATGCTGGTCGGCGCCATCAATGCCTTCCGTGAACACGGGATCGCGACGACCTCGCTCACCGAGATCGTCGAACGCTCGGGAGCTCCCCGCGGGTCGGTGTACCACTACTTTCCCGAAGGCAAAGGACAGCTGGCCGGCGAAGCAGTTGCCTACTTCGGCCGAGGCGTCAGCGCCGCCATCAGTTCGATGATCGCTCAGTCTTCCCCACCGGAGATCATCGACGCGGTTGTCACAATATTTCGAAACAGCTTGGTAGAGAGCGATTTCACCTCCTCCTGTCCGGTCGCAGCCGCGGCGGTGGAGGGCGCGTCGACGCCGGCGGCATTAACTGCTGCTGGCGAATCCTTCACCTCGTGGGAATCGCTTCTCACATCGTTCTTCTGGCAGCAGGGACAGCCGTCCGAGACTGCAGCACAGTGGGCAACCGTCGTGATCGCGTCGATCGAAGGCGCGACTCTGATGGCAAAAGCTCAGCACACCACCGCGCCTCTCGATCGGATCGGCGCTCACCTCAAGGCTCTGGTCTCGGCCACGAGCTGACCAACCCCTCTACTTCCAACCGCTGCTGCCGTCCGCGCAGGAGCAGAGATGGCGTACAAACATGTCTCACACACTTGCACCGGCGCCCTCGGTGCCCATGATGACCAAGTCCCGTCGATTCACTGCGCTGATCTTCATCTGTCTCGCCGAACTCCTTGTCGTGCTGGACAACACAGTGGTCAACGTCGCACTGCCGACGATGAGCGTCGACCTGTTCGCCAGCGTCAGTGACCTGCAATGGATCGTCGACGCGTACACGTTGACCTTCGCCGGGTTCCTACTCACTTTCGGCCACCTGGGTGACCGCTTCGGACGCCGCCGAGTGATGATCATCGGTCTGATCGGCGTCGGCGCGATGTCGCTCGTCGGCGCGTTGGCTTCCAACCTCGAACAGGTGATCATGGCGCGCGCTGCCATGGGTGTCTTTGCCGCAGCGGTCTTTCCGGCAACTTTGGCCATGATCACGAACATCTTCACCGACGCCAGAGAACGAGCCATCGCCATCGCTGCCTGGACCGCAATGGCCGGCTTTGCGATTGCGATCGGTCCGACGGCAGGCGGTTGGCTTCTCGAGCACTTCTCCTGGCACTCGGTGTTCTGGATGAATGTTCCGGCTGCGTTGCTGGTCATCGTCGGTGTGCTGCTGGTTGTTCCGGAATCGAAGGCGCTTCACGTCGGCCGATTCGACTTCGTCGGAACAATTCTCTCGCTCCTCGGCATCGTCGTTCTGGTGTGGACCATCATCGACGCACCGCACCGCGGATGGGTGTCGATGTTCAGCATCACGGGATACCTTTCTGCGACAGCGCTGTTGGCCGCATTCGTCATCTGGGAACTGCGCACCGATGCACCGATCCTGAACATGAATCTCTTCCGGATCCGACGTTTCTCGTTCCCCGCCTTGGCCATTGCGGTCAGCTACTTCAGCATGTTCGGATTCTTGTTCTTGATCACGCAGTACTTCCAGGGTGTTCGGGAGTATTCGCCGCTCGAATTCGGCATCCACTCTTTGCCTTTCGCTGCCGCCGTTGCCGTGGGAGCCCCGGTCGCCACCTTGGCGGCACAGAAACTCGGCACAACGGCAGTGATGGTGTTCGGCCTCCTCGTCCTCAGCTGCGGCATGTTCATGGCAGGCCAGACGACCGTCGACACCCCCTATCTCGGACCCGTCGTGATCTCGATGGTTCTCATGGGTCTCGGCCTCGCGATTGTCCAGGGCCCGGCGACCGACTCCATCATGTCCTCGGTCCCCCTCGACGAAGCCGGCGCAGGATCGGCAGTCAACGACACGACGCGTGAACTCGGCGGGACACTGGGCGTCGCCGTCATCGGCTCGATCGTCGCGTCGTACTACACGTCCAAGGTGGCCCCGATCGTCGACGCCATCCCTGACGCCGTGATGTCCGCCCAGGAGAAGGGCTTTGCTCGCGAGTCGGTACTGAGCGTCATCGAGATCCGCTCCCGCGACATCAGCCCGCTCTTCGAGCAACAGAAGGAAAGTCTGATCCTGACGATGAAGACCGCGTGCTTGGAAGGCTTCGCCATCGCGTCGTACTTCACGGTCGGCGCAGCACTGATCACCGCGCTGCTGGTCGCGTTGTTGCTCCCCTGGAAGCCGGTCACCGAAGGCTCCATTCTCGGCAGTCTGGCGACCAAGACCCCGAAGTAGCTACAAGGTTTCCCGATTTGTCCGTATCTCAGCCCGCCGTTCCCCGATACTGGATTGACCGAGTGGTACCGACGACAGCCCTGCTAGGGAGAATCTCGTGTCCATCACCAGTAGAAACAGCTCGCGACTGTCGGCTGCGGCGGTTCCGGTAGTACTGACGGTCGCCCTGCTCGCCGGATGCTCGTCCGATTCAGACACCACCTCAGCGCCCGGGCCGGTCGTCAGCGACGCCAGCCCGGGCCTCGATGCCGGGGTACCGATCCCGGACGGGCAGATCGACGACGCCGTCGGAAAGCTCGACGGCCTCGCGAACGATCTCATGGAGAGTTCCGGTGTTCCCGGCATGGCGGTAGCCGTAGTGCACGGCGGCAAGACTGTGTACGCAAAGGGATTCGGGGTTCGCGAGTTGGGGAAGAGCGCCACCGTCGATGCCGACACCGTGTTCCAACTGGCGTCGGTGTCGAAATCGGTGGGGGCGACGGTGGTCGCCCACGAGGTCGGAATCGGGACCGTCGACTGGGACACTCCGGTGATCTCGAAACTGCCGGGGTTCGCGCTTGCCGATCCGTGGGTGACCGAGCACCTCACGATCTCCGATCTCTACACACATCGGTCTGGACTACCGGACCACGCCGGCGACGGACTCGAGGACCTGGGCTACGACCGGGCTCAGGTGCTCGAGAAACTTCGCCAACTACCGCTCAATCCGTTCCGAATCACGTACGAGTACACAAACTTCGGCGTCACTGCCGGCGCGGAGGCCGTTGCTGCTGCGGCAGGCACCGATTGGGAAACGCTGTCACAGAACGCGATCTACGGTCCACTCGGTATGACGTCGACGTCTTCGCGGTTCTCCGATTACCAGGCCCGAGAGAATCGAACAGTCGGCCACATCCTCGAGGACGGGAAGTACTCGGTAGGACCGGTCCGGGACGCTGACGCTCAATCGCCCGCCGGTGGAGTCAGCTCCTCGGTGAACGACATGGCCAAGTGGTTGGACTTGGTGCTGGCCGGCGGTCGGTATCAGGGGCAGCAGGTCGTTCAGACAGATGCGCTCGTGCCCGCGGTCAACCCGGAGATCGTCTCGCGGCACGCGCAGGAAATCGGCGAGCGCTCCGGCTTCTACGGCTACGGATTCAACGTTTCCGACAGCGCTGCCGGCCGTGTCACAGCCAGCCACTCTGGAGCCTTCCTGGTCGGAGCCGGGACGAATTTCGTGACGATTCCCTCCGCTGACGTCGGCATCGTCGTTCTCACGAGCGGCACTCCCACCGGTGTCGCGGAGACCCTGACCGCCGAGTTCGCCGATCTGGTGCAGTTCGGAAAGATCACTCGTGACTGGCGCCCACTGTACGAAGCGTCGTTTGCCTCGCAGACCGATCCTGAGGGCGAACTCGCGGGGAAGACACCACCGGCCTCCCCTGCTCCAGCCCCGCCGACAAACCAAGTGACCGGCGACTACGGCAACGCGTACTGGGGTCCCTTGCTCGTGACGCAGCAGAACGGTGCGCTGACCTTGACCATGGGACCCGCGGCCGTGACGTACCCGCTGACCCACTGGGACGGAAACACCTTCACGTTCCCCCTCCGCGGCGAGAACGCACCGGCCGGGACGGTCTCGAAGGCCATCTTCGACGGAAACTCGCTAACCTTGGAGTACTTCGATCATGATCACCTCGGTACCTTCATCCGGGAAACACCACCCGAATAATCAGCCAAGGACACCCCATGAGTAGTTCGACAGCCACGGTGAACGCAATGTTCGCCGCCCTCACCGATTTCGACGTGGACACCGCAGCCGAATTGATGACAGACGACATCGTCTGGCAGAACGTCTCGCTCCCCACACTGCGAGGCAAGAAGACCGTCGTGCGAGCGCTCCGTCTGGTCACCAAGCCTTCATTGAAATTCGAGGCGGAGATGCACCACATCGTCGGCGACGAGTCCACGGTGCTCACCGAACGCACCGACATCCTGACCGTCGGGCCGCTGCGCATCGAATTCTGGGTGTGCGGAACCTTCGAACTGCGCGACGGCAAGATCTCCGTCTGGCGAGACTATTTCAGTCTGCGAGACGTCGCGTGGGGTGTGGTGACCGCGGTCGGCCGCGCAATAGTCGGGAACGGGTCACGAAGTAGGCTTGCTCCGGCCTGAAAAAACCTGCCGAAAGCGAGCGAACCTTCCATGCCCGAAAACACCACGCCTGACTCCTTCGATGCCGGCTTGGCTGTGCGAACCGAAGTCATGGGCGCCGATTTTGTCGACGCTGCCTTCCAACGCACCCGTGGCACCGACAGCGAAGAACTGCAGAACTTCGTGACGGCCAACGTCTGGGGTTCGGTGTGGACGCGCCCAGGACTGGATCGCCGCAGTCGCAGTCTGATCAATCTGGGGATGCTGATCGCACTGCGCGCCGAGAACGAACTCAAAGGCCACGTACGCGGGGCACTACGAAACGGCTTGACGCGCACCGAGATCGTCGAAACCGTGATCCACGCCAGCGCGTACTGCGGCGCTCCGGCCGGACTCGCGGCAATGCGTGTGGTGCAAGAGGTTCTCGACATCGAGCTTGGGCCGTTGCAAGGCTGAACTACTAAAACCTGAACTCCCCGTGCAGACCGAAGGCCGCACGGGGAGCTCGTCTCTCAGGAAGTAGGGCCGAACTCCTCGAGCATCTCGGTCACCAACTCGGCGATCGGCGACCGCTCACTGCGAGTGAGTGTGATGTGCGCAAAAAGCGGGTGCCCCTTGAGCTTTTCGATGACGGCCGCAACTCCGTCGTGCCTGCCTACTCGCAGGTTGTCTCGCTGCGCGACGTCGTGTGTGAGAACCACTCGCGACCCGGTTCCCAGACGAGAAAGCACTGTCAGCAGAACATTTCGTTCGAGGGACTGCGCTTCGTCGACAATCACGAACGAATCGTGTAGCGACCGACCGCGAATGTGCGTCAGCGGCAACACTTCCAGCATTCCGCGGGCGAGAACCTCCTCGAGAACCTCGGGCGAGGCCAACCCGTCGAGAGTGTCGAAGACGGCCTGAGCCCACGGGCCCATCTTCTCGCTCTCGCTACCGGGAAGGTAGCCGAGTTCTTGTCCACCAACGGCATACAGCGGACGGAAGACGACAACCTTCCGCTGAGTGCGGCGCTCGAGAACGGCTTCCAAACCTGCCGTCAGAGCCAAAGCCGACTTACCGGTGCCTGCCTTACCGCCGAGAGAGATGATGCCGATACTCTCATCCATGAGGAGATCGAGCGCAATGCGCTGCTCGGCGGAGCGGCCGTGCAACCCGAATGCCTCGCGCTCACCGCGCACCAACTGGATGCGCTTGTCGGGAGTCACCCGTCCGAGCGCGCTCGACGAACCACCCAACAGCCGAAGGCCCGTGTGACACGGCAGATCTCGCGCCTCGTCGAGGTCCAGGAACCCCTCGTTGAACAGTTCGTCGATGTCCGTCGAGACGACGTCCAGTTCGGTCATTCCCGTCCATCCGGAGGGGACAACGTCGTGAGCGTGGTACTCGTCGGCCGGCAACCCCACCGCGCCTGCCTTTACGCGGAGCGGGATGTCCTTGCTGACGAGGACTACGTCCTTGCCCTCCGCCGCAAGATTCAATGCGCACGCCAGAATCCTCGAATCGTTACTGTCCGTGCGGAATCCGACGGGCAGGACCGCAGGGTCGGTGTGATTGAGTTCGACCTGCAGCGTCCCGTTCTCGGTGCCGATCGGCACCGGACGGTCGAGTCGGCTGTATTCGATCCGGAGATCGTCGAGCATGCGGAGCGACTCTCGGGCGAACCATCCCAGTTCGTGGTGGTGTCGCTTGCCTTCGAGTTCGCTGATCACTACCAGTGGCAGTACCACGTGGTGTTCGGCGAATCTGGTGACAGCCCATGGATCGGACAGTAGTACCGAGGTATCCAAGACGTACGTGCGAAGTGCATCTCCCGAATGATTCCCGGCTGATAAATCAGCCCGGGCCGAGTGGGCAGAGACGGAGCGTGATGCAGTCACGTTGGGCTCCTAGGTCTGCGCGGCACCCGCGCAAACTCAGCTCGCTGGGCCGGACCGGCTCTGGTGTCAGGTGACGCTGTGTCAGCTGATACAAGGGCCGGGCGCCGGCCCTCTCGTACTGAGTGTTTCAGTCACGATCAGAACCTCCCGCACAAGTAACTTCTGGTTACTCGTTACTGCCGACGGTACTGCGGATCGGACACTCGCGCCACGGAACGAGCCGCACATCTGGTGAACGCCAGGTAACAAAATGCCACTCGTGTGATTCGGCGTCACTCAGGACTCGATCAGACCCCACTTGGCGGCGCGCACCGCTGCCTGAACCCGCGAATTGGTTCCGGTCTTGACGAAGATGTTCTCGAGGTGGGTTGCGACCGTACGACGGCTGACGAACAGCTCCTCGGCGATCTCGCCATTGCCCGCGCCCTTGGCCACCAATTGCAGAACCTGAATCTCCCGTGGGCTCAGGTGGACGCGATCGAGCGCCACCTGGTCCCCCACGACGCGGGAGCAGGCCGCGCTGGACGCCGCCACCACCTCCCGCACGCGATCGACGACGCTGGAATCCGCGAAGCTCATGTGCAGCAATCCGGTCACCTCACGGCCCGAGAACCCCAATGCGACCGACGCACCCTCGGCGTACCCGGACGGCCGGAGCACATCGGTGACCATCTCGACCTGCTCGAATCGTGGCACGTCCTGCCAGAACACCGGCACGCCCGAGGCCTCGCGAATGATGCCGAAGAGATTTCGATCGGCCACGAAGTCGTCGAGCAGGAACTCGAGCACCCTGGCGTTGTATCCGGAACTCGCCAGAGCCCGATGCCGTCCGGTCGACGGTTCTCGGTAGGTAACCGCGGCAGCCGAGTACTCGAGTCCACGCGCGCGAAGTTCTTCGGCGCACAGGCCGAGAATGCCGTATGCCCCGGCCGCCGGCGATCGCGGCGCGAACATGTCAGGTCCAGCGCCGCGATCAGGCAGTACAGACGTCATCACACCAATCTAGCCAATCGTGTGAGCTAGGCCACCACCAGCGAATCTGCAGGCTTCTTGTCGGCCCACGGACGAGCCGCCTCGAAGTTCGCAGCCGCTCGCAGGACCAGTGCGTCCTGACGGTGGCGTGCGGCGATCTGCAGCCCCACCGGTCGGCCGTCGGCGGTGAATCCGGCAGGCACGGTGATCGCCGGGTTGTTGAGCATGTTGTACGGGTAGGTGAAGAGCCAATCGAGCAACTGCTCACGCAGCGACGCACCTTCGAGCCACGACGGTGCAAACTGGCTGAGCGGGAACGTGGCCGAAGCCAAGGTCGGCGAGACCAACACGTCGTAGTCGTTCATGAACGTGGTCCACGTGTCCCACATGACGCCGCGAAATGCGTCGGCCCGCCCGACGTCGACACCGGTGAGTCGTTCGGCCTCGTGCATGATCTCGATGAGGTTGTCGTCGACCTCGCCGCGCTGGTTCTCCCAGTCGAGCAAGTCGTACTCCGAAGCGAAACCGGGAACCCAGATGCCGTTCCACATCGACTCCGACGGATTTCCCCACTGCGGGGTCGCCTCGGTGATCTGGGCGCCCAGTTCTCCGAATGCCGACAACGCGTCGAGACACACCGCCAGCACCTCCGGATCGACATGGCCGAGCCCGAGATTCGTCGACCACGCCACGCGAAGTCCCTTCACGTCACCCTTCGATGCTTCGACGTACGAGGTCTCGGCACGCTCGATCGAGAGCGGATCCGCATTGTCCGGCCCGGCCATGATGTCGAGCATGAGCGCGTTGTCGGCAACCGTCCTGGTGATCGGACCGTGGTACGCCCAGTTGTAGAAGCGTCCGGCCATAATGGTCTGCGGGATGACACCGGTGGTCGGCTTCAGCCCGACAACCCCGCAAAGAGCCGAGGGTATACGCACCGATCCGGCGCCGTCACTGCCCTCGGCGAGCGGCCCGAGGCCTGCGGCCACAGCAGCCGACGCACCGCCGCTGGACCCACCCGCGCTGTTGCCAAGCTTCCACGGGTTGTGCGTCGGCCCGTACAGGTGGTTGTCCGTGCCACCGTAGTAACCGCTTTCGGGAGTGTTCGTCTTTCCCAGGAACAGTCCGCCCGCGGCGCGCAGCCTGTCCACGACGACGGCATTTCCCGTCGCGATGTTGTCGGCCATCGGCTTCATCCCGAACGTGGTCGGCAACCCGTCCACTGCCGTCAGATCTTTGATCGTGAACGGAACACCGTGCAGCGGGCCGAGATTCTCGCCCGATTCCTGCTGCCGTGAGAGTTCTGCCGCGTCGTGCGTGACCTGCTCGCGATCGAACTGCACTATCGCGTTGATCGACGGGTTGACGGCGTCGACGCGCTGGATCATCGCTTCGGCAATCTCGTTGGGCGAGAGACTGTTCGACGCGACCGACGCCGCCATCTCGGTAGCGGAGAGCCAATGCAGATTCTGTTCGGTCATGGGGTTTCCTTCGCCGGAGGGGTGATGCTCTCAGGCTAGGAAGCGCCGAACTCCGCCACCATCGGTCATGTGACCGATGCCACAAGTCCGTAAACCGCAAATCCATGAACTGCAAATCCATGAACACCGACGGCCCGGCCCCTCGAAAGGGACCGGGCCGTCGGTGAAGTAATTCCTAGACGTTCTTGCTGAGCAGGCCCCAGTTCTCGAGACCGTCGTACAGCGGAAGGTCGAGGGCGAGCTTGGCGACGCGCGCACGCAGCGCCGGCAGATCCGCGTTGCCGGCCAGAGCGGTACCGATGATGTCGGCGACCTCGGTGAACTCGGCATCGCCGAATCCGCGGGTGGCCAACGCTGCGGTACCGATACGCAGACCGGAGGTGGTCATCGGCGGGCGGGGATCGAACGGAACAGCGTTGCGGTTGACCGTGATGCCGATTTCGTGCAGAAGGTCCTCACCCTGCTGGCCGTCGAGCTGCGAGTTACGCAGGTCCACGAGAACGAGGTGGACGTCTGTGCCACCGGTCAGGACGCTGATGCCCTGATCTGCGACGTCCTTGTTCCCCAGACGCTCGGCAAGGATGCGCGCACCGGAAAGCGTGCGTACCTGACGATCCTTGAACTCTTCGCCCGCAGCGATCTTGAAGGTGACTGCCTTGGCCGCGATGGCATGCATGAGCGGTCCGCCCTGCTGACCGGGGAAGACAGCGGAGTTGAGCTTCTTTGCCCACTCCTTCTTCGCCAGGATCAGACCGGAACGCGGTCCACCGAGGGTCTTGTGGACGGTCGAGGAGACGACGTCCGCGTACGGGACGGGCGACGGGTGCAGGCCTGCCGCAACCAATCCGGCGAAGTGAGCCATGTCGACCCACAGGTACGCCCCGACCTCGTCTGCGATCGCACGGAAGGCCGCGAAGTCCTGCTGACGCGGGTACGCGGACCAGCCGGCGACGATGACCTTCGGCTTCTCGGCGAGGGCGATCGAGCGCACCTCGTCCATGTCGATGCGGTGATCTTCCTTGCTGACGCCGTAGGACGCGACGTCGTACAACTTGCCGGAGAAGTTGAGCTTCATGCCGTGTGTGAGGTGGCCGCCGTGTGCAAGGTCGAGGCCGAGCAGCTTCTCACCCGGGTTCATCAGTGCCATCAGGACAGCAGCATTGGCCTGTGCGCCCGAGTGCGGCTGAACGTTCGCGAACTCCGCACCGAAGAGTTCCTTTGCACGGTTGCGCGCCAGATCCTCGATGACGTCGACGTGCTCGCAACCACCGTAGTAACGACGTCCCGGGTAGCCCTCGGCGTACTTGTTGGTCAGGACGCTGCCCTGAGCCTGCAGAACCGAGCGGGGAACGAAGTTCTCCGACGCGATCATCTCGAGCGTGTCGCGCTGACGAGCCAATTCACCAGCCATCGCCTCGGCGACTTCGGGGTCGAGTTCGGCGAGTGATGCAGAGTTGACGTCGGAGCCGGGCACAGCGGTCATCGAAGAATCTCCAAGCTGGATGCGGAAACGAATGCGTCCAGTCTACGAAGTTCGCTCCCGCCGTCTCCACCCGGCACTAGGCAGCACGCAGAGAGCTGGGGACCAGCGGCTCGTCGAGCAGCCTGCGGAAGCGTTCGGTGCGCTCTGCGCCTACCGGCACCTCGTCCAGCCAGCCCCCGAGCAATCGGTATCCCTCGACATACGTGCTGGTGTACGCCCTCCACAGCGGTGAGGACAGGAACTTGAGCGACTGCCGCGCGCGTTCCGGCGTCGACAGCGACCACCGTTCGAGGAAGAGCGCCACGTCGTCGAGGCTGCGGCCCTCGTCGTGCAACATCAGAGCGGCGTCCTGACGAACGCTCAGCAATTGCCCCGACGCGGTGGAGAGCCGTTGTGCCTTATCCCCGTCGAAGGACAATCCGAGATCGGCGTAGATCTCCTGCGCCCACAAACCCCAGTCCGGGCCGACGATCGCTTCGAGCGCCAGATCCGCGAGTCCTTCGGCCATGATGCACTGCGGCGTGTTGACCAGGAACAGCGTCTGCTCGAGTTGGCCGGTGCCGACCAGGCCGGCTTCCTTGCGGCAATGCTCGGTGTGATGGCCGGGGTAGGACTCGTGCGCGATCAGCCGCGGCAGGTTGGCCATGAACTGCGGCAGGTCCGAATTGATCGCAACCTTGGAGCGGTAGTCACCGAGGTAGTAGTTGAAGCCGGACCACGGCTTGTCCCCCACCACTTCGTATTCGACGGTTTCCGACGCGGGAAGCCCGAACGTGCCGCGCACCAGATCGCGCAGCGCACTCGACATTGCCTCGACGCACTCGTTCAATCTCGCCGCGGGGATCTCGTCGGCCTTGCGATGCGCCTGCACCCGCTCGGCCAGCGGTCCCGGACCGGGCAGAACTTCACCCATCAATCGGTGAGCGTCGCTGTAGGCGTCCTCGTTTCCCTTGGCGATTCGTACGTCGAAGTACGCCTCCACCTCGTCCACGAAGCCGATGTCCTCACCCGCGAACTTGCGCCCGGAGCATTCGAGGGCGCGCAGGTGAACGTCGATGAAGTGAGCGCGCTCGGCGTTCAGACCACTTCCGGCCAGTTCGCCGCGCAATTCACGTGCCGTGCGGGCAAGTTCACGCGGATCGGGCTTCGGGGCGCTCTCGACCTGCTTACGCAGCGCCGGGTCGCCGGTGAACGCATCGACGAATCCGTCTTCGAGGCGGTCGAAACCCAGTCCGAGCAGCAGATAATGGCGAACAAGTGTGTCTGGATCCATAACGACCGAGCCTAGCCGCTCGCTCCGGAATGCCACCCGGCGAAAGTCCCGGACGTGGCACCGAGCACAATCCGACTATGCACTCGGATCGTGCGCACTCGCGCCTGGCTTGCTCGCATAGCTGTTTCGTCCGCCGGGCTCCGGGTTCACTACGCGCCGGTGAGCTGGGCTGATGGCGCGTACCAACGAGTCGAGTCCCTACGTCGAGTTCGACCGCAAGCAGTGGCGGACACTGCGTAAGTCGACGCCGCTGGTGTTGACCGAGGACGAGTTGTACGGCCTGCGTGGTCTCGGCGAGCAGATCGATCTCGAAGAGGTCGCCGAGGTCTATCTCCCCCTTGCACGTCTGATCCACCTGCAGGTGGCGGCGCGTCAACGACTGTTCGCGGCCACCGCCACGTTCCTCGGTGAGAAGCATCCCGATCGTCAGGTGCCCTTCGTCATCGGTGTCGCCGGTTCGGTTGCGGTCGGAAAATCCACAACAGCTCGTGTGCTGCAAGCTCTCCTGGCCCGCTGGGATCACCATCCGCGCGTCGACCTCGTCACCACGGACGGATTCCTGTATCCGACCAAGGAGCTCCAGCGTCGAGGCATCATGCACCGCAAGGGTTTTCCCGAAAGCTACGATCGTCGCAAGCTGTTGCGCTTCGTCACGGAAGTCAAGTCCGGCGCGGAAGAAGTGGCGGCGCCGGTGTATTCACACACGTCGTACGACATCATCCCGGGCCAGTACCATCTGATCCGCCAGCCGGACATCCTCATCATCGAGGGCCTCAACGTCCTGCAGACCGGCCCGCGTCTGATGGTCTCCGATCTGTTCGACTTCTCGATCTACGTCGACGCCCGCATCGAGGACATCGAAGCCTGGTACATCGAGCGGTTCCTCGCGCTGCGCAACACGTCTTTCGCCGATCCGAACGCTCACTTTCACCACTACTCCGGCCTCTCCGACCGCGACGCGACCATCGCGGCGAAGGAGATCTGGAACTCGATCAATCACCCGAACCTGGTGGAGAACATTCTCCCCACCCGTCCCCGCGCAACCCTGGTGCTGCGCAAGGACGCCGATCACACGATCAACCGGCTCCGACTGCGCAAGCTCTGAGCCGGCTCAGGCGCCGAACCGGCGGTGGCGCGCTGCGTAGTCACGCAAGGCTCGAAGAAAGTCGACTCGGCGGAACTCGGGCCAGTACGCCTCGGTGAACCAGATCTCCGAATAGGCGCTCTGCCACAACAGGAATCCGGAGAGCCGCTGCTCGCCGGAGGTGCGGATCACCAGATCCGGATCGGGCTGCCCCGACGTGTAGAGGTGACCGTCGATGCCGTCGACCGTGACGGCCTGGATCAGTTCGTCTCCGCTCAGACCTTCACCGATCTTGTCGCGCAGGAGCGATTGGACGGCGTCGGCGATCTCCTGCCGTCCGCCGTATCCGATCGCGACGTTGACATGCGTCCCGGTTCGGCCACTGGTTCCGGCTGCAGCTTCCCGCAGTCGCCTGGATTGCTCGGGGGGCAGAAGATCGAGGGCACCGACGATCTGCACACTCCAGTTCTTCCCGGGCCCGGAGATCTCTTCGACGACGTCGGTGATGATCTCGAGGAGGGTGTCCAACTCTTCCGGTTCGCGGCGCAGGTTCTCGGTCGAGAGCAGATAGATGGTTGCCATCTCGATTCCGGCGGCGTCGCACCATTCCAGCAATTCGGCGATCTTGAGCGCGCCCATGCGGTGCCCGTGACTGACATCGGTGAAGCCGTTCTCGCGGGCCCATCGCCGGTTTCCGTCACACATCACGGCTACGTGCCGTGGGTGCGCGAGACCGTCGAGATGACTGAGGAGTCGTCGCTCGTAGATGCTGTACAGCAGTCCGCGCAGATTCACCGTGACATCACCATGGTGTCAAAGACTACGCCCGGCAGTGACAGCCACATGCGAGCGCCGTCACGCTTTTTGTACACGTCGAAAACCTGCAGGTAGGTTATGCTACTGGTGCGTAACCTACGGTACCGTAGGTTACGCGGTTCGCAAAAGCACGGAACGAGAGGGGTTGCACATGACGGCATTCGGGCTCGACGAGCTTCCGGTCAAACCACGCATGCGCGGTTGGATCCACCTGTGGGCGCTCGGTGTCTCCGTCGTCGCGGGCATCGTTCTCGTGTCCGTGGCGGGCGCTCAGGTAGGCGCCAAGGCGGCCTGGGCAACCGCAATCTACAGCATCACGATCTGCGGCCTCTTCGGCATCAGCGCGACGTATCACCGCATCCAGTGGCAGACAGTCAAGGGCCGTACGTGGATGAAGCGCGCGGACCATTCGATGATCTTTCTCTTCATCGCCGGCAGCTACACACCGTTCGCCATGCTCGGTCTCCCCACTGACACCGGCAAGATCATTCTTGCGATCGTGTGGGCCGGCGCGCTCGCCGGCGTAGCACTCAAGATGCTCTGGCCCACCGCCCCGAAATGGGTGGGAGTCCCGCTCTACCTGCTCCTCGGCTGGGCGATCGTCCCCGTGGTCGGTGAACTGACACACCAGGTCGGTGTGGCGCCGATGGTGCTGCTGCTCGTCGGCGGAATCTTCTACAGCGTCGGCGCAATTCTGTACGCGACAAAATGGCCCAACCCGTGGCCCACGACGTTCGGTCACCACGAGTTCTTCCACGCCGCGACGGTCGTCGCGGCGATCTGCCACTACATCGCGGTATGGCTCGTCGTGTTCAACTGACTCGCCAGTTCCACCACCGTCGTCACCGGCCGATCGCACACGAATCCCCGGCAGATGTACGCGGCTTCACCACCGTCGACAAGGGGTCGATCTGCAAGCAGCGGTGAAGAATCCGGCGCTCCGCCGACCACCACTGCACCACCCGGGGCAAGCCGGCGGGCATCGCCCAACAGCGAACCTTCACCGACGACGGCCACCTGTATCGGACCGCGCAACGACGCTTCCGCCACCGCGAGCCAGTGTCCCGCCGACCGAGGCGCACGCTCGAGCGGCAGCGTGGCCCTCGCCATCGCGTCCGCCGCGGCCTGGGCGTAACGAGACGAGCGCTCGGCATCGGTCAACGCCGCTGCGGTCAACAGAGCCTCCGCGACGCTCGACGCACCGGAAGGCGTCGCGCCGTCCAGCGGGTCTCGGGGCCGAGTGACGAGAGACTCCGCGAAATCGGCTGTGTCGAACCAGCTTCCCGGCTCCGCCGGATCGGCGAAATGATCGAGAGTGACGTCGAGCAGCTGCTGCGCCGCATCAAGCCATCGCGCAGATCCCGTTGCTTGGTAGAGAGCCAGGAGGCCCGTCGCAAATGTTGCGTAATCCTCGAGCACTGCCGTCGGGGTGCCGACAGTCCCGCCGAGGGAAGCACGGCGCAGATGACCGTCTACCAGGTGAAGGTCGAGAAGAGCGCCGGCGCACTCGGCTGCCGCGTCGATCCAGTCGGGTCGGTCCAGGGCAAGGCCCGCTTCCGTCAAAGCCGTGATGGTCAGCCCGTTCCAGGCAGTCACCACTTTGTCGTCGCGGCCAGGCTGTGGACGCTGGGCCCGGACGGCACGTAGAGCGTCGGAGACCGTCTGCCAGCGTGACCAGTCGTCGGGATCACTTGGCAATTGCAGCACCGACGCGCCCTCTTCGAAGGTGCCGGTGTCGGTGACCCGGAACAATTCCGACGCCCACTGCCCGTCCTCCGCGCCGAGGATCTCGACCAATTGCGCCGGAGTCCATACGTACGTGAGGCCTTCGACGCCGTCGGTGTCGGCATCGAGAGCCGAAGCGAAGCAACCGTTCTCGGTCAGCAGATCGGCAAGCAGGAACCCTGCGGTCTCCGCGGCGACGCGGGTGGCCAGGTCCGATCCGGTTCGCCGCGCCCAATGCGCGTAGAACCGCAGGAGCAAGGCATTGTCGTAGAGCATCTTCTCGAAGTGCGGAACCACCCACTCGGCATCGACCGAGTACCGCGAGAAACCGCCACCCAACTGGTCGTAGATGCCGCCACGTGCCATTGCTTCGGCGGTACGCTCGATGCCTCCGAGTATCTCGCCCGAACCCGTGCGCTCGAACTGTCGGAGCAGTCCCTCCAGAAGTGCCGACGGCGGAAACTTCGGTGCCCCGCCGAATCCCCCACGCGGAATGTCCTCGTCGCCGAGGATCGACAGGCCCGCCGCATCCAGCAGCTCCGCATCGACGGGCGCGCCGCCGTACGGGATTCCGCCGGACGCGCGCTGAAGTTCCGTGACGATCGACTGTGCCGCTGTGTCGACCTCGTCGCGCCGATTGGTGAAGGTGTCCGCTATCGCTTCGAGAAGCTGTGTGAACGAGGGCATTCCGCCGCGAGGCGTCGGCGGGTAATACGTACCGCAGTAGAAAGGTGAACCGTCGGGAGTCAGGAAACAGGTCATCGGCCAGCCGCCCTGACCGGTCATCGCGACCGTCGCGTTCATGTAGACGGCGTCGATGTCCGGACGTTCTTCGCGGTCCACCTTCACGCAGACGAAGTTCGCGTTCATGATCGCCGCGATCTCGTCGTTCTCGAACGACTCGTGCGCCATGACGTGGCACCAGTGGCACGCCGAGTACCCGATCGAGAGGAGGATCGGCACGTTGCGCTCGCGCGCCCACTCCATCGCCTCTCCGCCCCACTGTTGCCAGTGGACCGGATTGTCGGCGTGCTGACGCAGGTAAGGGCTCGAGGACCCACCCAGGTTGTTCCGCATCCGTGGGTCCATCGTCGCTACCTCGTCCGTCTCAGGATTCTTGCTTCGGCTTCTTCTCGGTAGAGACGTTCGGTTCCGCCGGGCTCGGAGCTGTGATCGCTCCCCGGTCGGTGCCTTCGTCCGCCTGCTGATCGAGTTCGGGATGATCCGGTTCGAAGGTTTCCGGCAGCTTCTTGAGCTGGCGATTCATCGACCGAACCAACAGGATCACACCGATGAGCAGCGCAAGAATGACCAGCAATCCGACCGGAGACGACTTTCCGAACTCCGGGCCGGAAGGATTACTCGGGGTCTGAGCAAGAAATTGTGTGGTGCCGAGAACTACCTCGGCGGACAGAGCATTCACTTCTGAGCGTCCTCTTCGAGACCTGCGAACAGGTCGGTTTCCGGAATGGACGTGGTGACCCGCGTCTTGGCGAGCTCGAATTCCTCGGTGGGCCAGATCTTCTGCTGAATGTCGAGCGGGACAGCAAAGAACGAACCGTTGGGATCGATCTGCGTCGCGTGCGCACGCAGAGCGTCGTCACGCTGAGGAAAGTAATCGCCGCACGTGACCTGAGTGGTCACCCGGACCATCATGTCTCCACGCTCGGTCTTCCATTTCTTGAGCCAGTCCGCCATCGGGAACGGCTCACCCCGGAGCTCGTACTCCTCCTGGAAGAGTTCGAGGCGCTTACGGATGAATCCATGCGAGTAGTAGAGCTTCTTGATCTCCCACGGCTGACCGTCCTCGGGGAAGTACTCGGGATCGGCGGCGGCTTCGTACGCAGCCATCGACACCTCGTGGCACCGGATGTGGTCCGGGTGCGGGTATCCGCCGTTCTCGTCGTACGTCGTGACGACATGGGGACGGAATTCGCGAATCACCTTGACCAGAGCGCGCGTGGACTCTTCGAGCGGAACGAGGGCGAAGCACCCTTCGGGCAGCGGCGGAAGAGGGTCGCCCTCGGGGAGCCCGGAATCGACGAAACCGAGCCAGCGCTGCTTCACGCCCAGGATGCGAGCGGCCTCGGCCATCTCCTCCTGGCGGACTTCGCTGATTCGATCGCGGACGCCGGGAACATCCATGGCCGGGTTGAGAATGTCGCCACGCTCACCCCCGGTGAGCGTCAGGACCATCACTTCGTGGCCTTCGGCTGCATAACGGGCGGTGGTGGCCGCACCCTTGCTCGACTCGTCGTCGGGATGGGCATGGACGGCCATGAGCCGGAATCCGCTCACGTGTTCGTTCACCTCAACTTCACCTGGAGCCGTTGCCGGCAGTTCACCTGTAGCCGTCACCGGCAGTTCACCTCTAGCCGTCACCGGCAGTCTTCGACTAACACGCTTTGTACCTCTCGGATTGCTCCGAGCCTTTGCCGTCAAACGTACCGACTGCCGTCAAACCTACCGACGGCGCGACGGGACACGTCCTCTATAGTTCCACCCGAGAGTTCCTGGCGCAGCCGTGACCCCTTCAGTAGTTCGGTGGGGGCGCAGTCAGTTGCTGCACGACACGTGAACTCGAGTCTTCGAGAGCAGAGTGATGAGCAAACCGCTTCCCCAAGATCGGTACCCGAGCACTACTCGCACGGGCAGTCCCCGCAAGTGGATGGTGTGGGCTCTGACCGCTCTCGTCATCGTCGTCGGTGGCGGAATCGCGTACTACGCGTACGGCAAATTCGCAGTCAAGGAAATCGAGACCGAGACCATCTCGTTCGACATCGCCAACGACGCCACGGTGAAGATCCGCTTCACCGTCACGCGCGACGATTCGTCACGTGAAGCGATGTGCATCGTGCGCGCCCGCTCGAAGGACGGCTCCGAAACCGGTCGACGTGAGGTCTACGTCCCGCCTTCGGAACATCAGACCCTCGAGTTCAACACCGAGGTCAAGACGTCCCAGCCGCCAGGCATGGCCGACGTCTACGGCTGCAGCTTCGACGTTCCGGAGTACCTGACCAAGAGCTGACCTCGGAAGCACCCACCCTGCCGGACGTTTGGCGCCGGACAGGGCGGGTAGTCATGCGTGATAGAATTGCCCGATACACGGTTCCGGGTGGAACCGTGTATTGCTGCATTGACGCAAGGTTTGACGGCAAGGCTGCACCCCTGGTGGTGCTTCTGCGTCGTTGTTCGCTGCTGTTGCAGCGATCGTCGAGGGAGCCCCCGGCTCCGACTACTAGGGAGTGATCGAGATGACCGAGACCCAGGTGACCTGGCTTACCCAGGAATCACATGACAGGCTCAAGAACGAACTCGACCAGCTCATCGCCAATCGCCCTGTCATCGCCGCCGAGATCAACGAGCGTCGCGAAGAGGGTGACCTGAAAGAGAACGGCGGCTACCACGCTGCCCGCGAAGAGCAGGGTCAGCAGGAAGCCCGCATTCGCCAGCTCCAGGAGCTGCTGAACAGCGCCAAGGTCGGAGAAGCCCCCACGCAGTCCGGTGTTGCACTGCCCGGATCCGTAGTCAAGGTCTACTACGACGGCGACGAGAGTGACACCGAGACTTTCCTCATCGCCACTCGCGAAGAAGGCGCCCGTGACGCCAAGCTCGAGGTTTACTCCCCGAACTCACCGCTGGGCGGCGCACTGCTCGAAGCCAAGGTCGGCGACACGCGTGAGTACAACCTGCCCAACGGCAGCACCATGAAGGTCACGCTGCTGAGCGCGGAGCCTTACCACAGCTGATCTGCTGCACGAGCTCTGAAAAGAAGTACCAGCTCTGAAAAGAAGCGCCACCCGACTCGGTCGGGTGGCGCTTCTTGCAACTCCGGCGCACTACACCACGCGGCGAGCCTTCATTCCGGCGAAGATCGGGCCGACCTTCACGACGTCACCGAACGTGGGTGCGTGAAGCATTTGGCCGTTGCCCACGTAGATCGCCACGTGGCCGGGTCCGCCTGCCTGCCAGTTGCCGAACAACAGGTCACCGGGCTGCGCCTGATCGAGCGGGATCTCGACGCCGACGCCCCACTGCGTCTCGGATGTCCGCGGCAGAGTCACGCCAGTTGCCGCGTGGATCGCGTACGACGTCAGGCCCGAGCAGTCGAACCCGCCCATCGACGGCCCGTTGACGTTTCCGCCGCCCCACACGTAGGGCAATCCGAGAAACTTCAGACCAGCCTCGACGACGCCGCCCACCGCAGCGGCGAGGTTGTTGTAGTCGAAGGGTGCGAGCATCAGGGCGAACGAGTCCTGCAACGATTTGATCTGGGCGACAAACGGAGCGGCGGCCGCCTGCTCCGCGGGAACCTCGCCCGACTTGTCTGCCGGAACGCCGCCCGCTTCTCGAACGGCGTCGGGTCCGACGTCGTATGCCGCGAGCGCGAGGTCGACGGTATCGCCCTCGACCTCACCGGACTTCTGCCAGGACTGCGCTTGCTTGACGAGATCACACAACCGGTAGCCGGTTGTCATCACCGGGTCGGCGACACCCAGGATGTCCATCTTCCCGTCGCCGTCGCCGTCCTTGCCGTAAGCAGTCCACGCCGCGGTGGTGAAACGGCCAGGCCCGCGCCCACCCTCCGGTGAGATGTCGGTATCGGGACCGTACTTGAATCCGTTCTCGACCGAGTACAACGAGGCGATCACCGCAGGGGTGATCTCGGAGCACAGTGCGCCGGCCTTCTTGATCCACGGCGCAAACACCGCCACCGCTCCCACGGGCGCCAACGTCGCTCCCGGAAAGTTGGAGGGTACGGACGGCACGATTCCCTCAGGCGTGTCCTGAGTTCGTGCCGGTCCGTTCCAGGCTGCAAGTGAGACTGCAGCATTCGAAGACTCGTTCTTCTCGACTTGTGCGGGCGCTCCGAGAGTTCCACTCATCACGCCCAGTGCGGTGCCGATCGACACAGCGATCGCCAGGACACCGACTGCCATCCGAACCTCCGATAAACCTCTGAAAATCTACGTACGTGGTCGTACCCGAAACTTGTCGGTGCGAACATCTACTCTTTCGAACATGCATTCGACACGGCTCAGTCTCGCAACTCCTGTAACCAATGTCTCATTTATCTCGGTGGGCGTTACGCAAATGACCACAGACGCCAAGGCTTTTCTCAGGTTCGGCGTGCAAGCTGAGTGCATGAGCGACGATCGGCCACGACCCGCCCGGGGACGCACTACGGTGTATCGACCCGTTCGCCTCGCCCTCGCAGCCACGGCCGTGGCGGGAGCACTCGCAAGCGGCGGACTTTCTCTCGTTTCTTCTCCCACTGCCACGGCACTCGCGCCGGACACCTCGGCTTCTCACATCAAGAATCCCGCTGTAAAGCGGCCCGTCGTGGTCGCCGGATTCGGAACCCCGGACGCCGTCTCCAACGGTTCGTGAGCACTCCGCGCTCGGCCTCCGAGTGGCTCACCTGGGGCGTGCAGGCCCGGGTTGTCGTCACCGACCCTGAAGTCCTGCCCTCCGCTGCCAGCCTGGTTCGCGGTTACCTCACCGCGGCCGACGCCGCCACCAATCGAGATCGTGCCGACTCCGAAATTCGTACCTACGTCAGCGCCGCAAGCAACGTCGACGGCGTCGCCGTGACGCCCATGTTCGCGCACTTCCTCGAAGACGCGTTGGCTGTCGCACGGCTGACCGACGGCAAACTCACGCCCACGGCCGGCTCAGCAGACCCGCACTCCTGGTGGAAGATTCGCGTCGAGAACAATCGTGTGTACAGCCCGGACGACGTAGTCCTCGACCTCTCCGCGACCGCCCGTGCCAGTTCGGCGGATCACTGCGCGGCATCGACTGCCACGCTTCTCGGGTGCGGAGTGCTGGTCGGCCTCGGCGGCGACATCGCAGTTGCCGGTCCGGCGCCCGAAGACGGCTGGCAGATTCAAGTTCAAGACCTGCCCGGGGATCCGACGTGCCAAGTGGCTCTCCCGTCCGACTGTGGGATCGCCACGGCCAGCACCGTCAAACCACTGCACCGCGAATCGACGGCGACGCCCATGTGGCGCACGGTGTCGGTGATTGCATCCTCCTGCGCCCAGGCCGCCGCATTCAGTCGGGTTGCGGTCGGCATGAGCGGTTCGGCCATCGACTGGCTACATCAACTCGACGTACCCGCCAGGCTGGTCGACCAGGAGCACCGCGTAACGGTTCTGGGCGGCTGGCCTGACGAGTAACTCGAGTCAGTTCTGCAAGCGCACTGCGTAGCCGGCGCGGTCGAAGGCAGTGAGAAGTTCTGCCTTGTTGTCCGGACCACGGGTCTCGACCGTGAGGAAGACTTCCACTTCGTCGAGCGCGAGTTCGCCACCGGTACGGGAGTGGATGACGTCGACCACGCTGGCGCCGTTCGCCCGAACCACTTCGAGCAGCGACACCAGTGCGCCCGGCCGATCGTCGATGGTGATGTGAACACCGAGGAACCGTCCGGCTGCCCGCAGTCCGTGGGAGATGACGTGTGTGAGCAGCAGCGGATCGATGTTGCCGCCGGAAAGAACGGCGCACACCGGCCCGGTCAGTCCCAGCTCTTCCGGAGAGCACGTCATCAACGCCGCAACGGCCGCGACGCCTGCCGGTTCGACGATCAGCTTGGCGCGTTCGAGGCACAGCAGGAGCGCTTTGGACAACGCTTCCTCGCTGACCGTCACCACCGCGTCGACATGGGCGGAGACCTCGGCGAACGGAACCTCGCCGGGGCAGCCCACGGCGATACCGTCTGCCATCGTCGACATCGACGCCAATGCGGTCGGCTTCCCGGCTGCCAACGACGCCGGCCAGGCAGCCGCGGTCTCGGCCTGCACTCCGACGATGCGCACCTGTGGGCGTACAGCTTTGACTGCGGCAGCCACGCCGGCGATCAACCCACCACCTCCGGTGGGAACGAGGATCGTGCCCACCTCGGGGAGTTGCTCGAGGATTTCCAGGCCCACCGTGCCCTGCCCCGCCACGACGTCTTCGTGGTCGAACGGGTGGACCAGAACCGCTCCGGTCCTGTCCGCAAATTCGCGAGCGGCGACGAGCGCTTCGTCGACAGTCGAACCGTGCAGGTAGACCCGGGCCCCATATGCCTTGGTGGCCACCAACTTCGGCAGCGGTGCACCGGTCGGCATGAAGACCGTCGACTTGATTCCCAATTCTGTTGCAGACCACGCAACTCCCTGCGCGTGGTTACCGGCGCTGGCCGCCACCACGCCCGCGGCTCGTTCCTCCGGGGATAGATTGGCGATGCGATTGTAAGCACCGCGCGGCTTGAAAGAGCCGGTGCGTTGCAGGTTTTCACATTTCAAACTCACGGCGAAGCCTGTGGTTTCAGACAACACTCGCGAGGCCACCACCGGGGTGCGGCGCATGACCGGGGCGAGAAGTTGCTGTGCAGCCTTTATCTGTTCGAGATTCACGCATGCCTCCAGAAAGTGCGCCTCCACACCCTCGTGAGGTGTGAAGGCGCACTGCAGGTTCGAATTCGAATTGCCGTAGAGCGAAGGTCAGGACAGTGCTTGCTCGATGTCGCCGACCAGATCGGAGGCGTCTTCGATGCCGACCGACAGGCGAACCAGATCGTCGGGAACCTCGAGCGCGGAACCGGCCGTCGAGGCGTGGGTCATCGCACCGGGGAACTCGATGAGGGATTCGACTCCGCCGAGAGATTCTGCCAGCGTGAAGATCTCGGTGCGCGAGCACAGGTCGAGAGCTGCCGCCTTGCCACCCTTGAGGCGCACGGAGATCATGCCGCCGAAGCGTCGCATCTGCTTGGCCGCGACCTTGTGCGACGGGTGCGAAGCCAGGCCGGGGTAAATGACGCTGGCAACCGCGGGGTGACCGTCGAGCAATTCGACGACCTTCTCCGCGTTGTCGCTATGACGCTCCATGCGCAGCGCCAGTGTCTTGATTCCGCGCAACGTCAAGAACGCGTCGAACGGACCGGGAACGCCGCCGGATCCGTTCTGCAGGAACGCGAAGGCGGTATCCAGTTCTTCGTCGTTGCAGACGAGAGCGCCACCGACCACGTCGGAGTGTCCACCGATGTACTTGGTCGTGGAGTGCAGCGCGATGTCGGCACCGAGCTGCAGCGGCTGCTGCAGGTACGGCGACGCGAAGGTGTTGTCCACCACGATCTTTGCGTTGCCTTCGTGGGCGACCTCGGTGAGGAGCTCGATGTCACCGATGTTGAGCAGCGGGTTCGTGGGGGTCTCGACCCAGACCAGCTTGGTGTTGGACTTCATCGCCGCGCGCACCGCATCGACGTCGGACACCGGAGCCGGGGTGTACTCGATCCCCCACTGCGTGAAGACCTTGTCGATGAGACGGAAGGTTCCGCCGTACGCGTCGTCCGGGATGACCAAGTGATCGCCAGGTCGAAGCACCGAACGGAGCAGGCAGTCGGTGGCCGCCATTCCCGAACTGAACGCTCGACCGTAAGTTCCGGATTCGAGTGCGGCCAGGTTCGCTTCGAGCGGGCGACGGGTGGGGTTACCCGTTCGCGCGTACTCGAAGCCACTGCGCATTCCACCGACGCCGTCCTGGGCGAAGGTGGAACTTGCGTAGATCGGCACGTTGACCGCACCGGTCAGCGGATCGGGTTCGTAACCCGCATGCACCGCTTTCGTGGAGAAACCCTGCCAGCTGATGTTGTCGGCCTTGCTGCGTTGCTCACTCATGGTCCCCAGCCTAATAGCGCCGGTGCCGGCGCAGGAATCCGAACTCAGGAATCCGAACTCAGGAAACCCAGGAGATCGTGGCGCGTGATGACACCTACCGGCTTGCCGTCGTCGACGACCATGAGTGCGTCGGTGTCACCGAGCGCCTTCGTGGCAGCCGAGACCGGCTCGCCGGAACCGATGAGCGGGAACGGCTTGCTCATGTGCTTCTCGACGGAATCCGCAAGGTGCGCACGGCCTTCGAATACCGCGCTCAGCAGATCTCGCTCGGACACACTTCCGGCGACCTCGCCTGCCATGACCGGCGGTTCCGCACCGACGACGGGCATCTGGGACACGCCGTACTCGCGCAGGATCTCGATCGCGTCGCGCAGGGTCTCCGACGGGTGAGTGTGAACGAGGTCCGGCAGCTCGCCCGACTTGCCGCGCAGAACGTCGCCGACGGTGGGGACGTTCGTCTTGCCGTCGAGTGGGGTGCGCAGGAATCCGTACGACGCCATCCACTGATCGTTGAAGATCTTGGACAGGTAGCCGCGGCCACCGTCCGGGAGGAGGACGACGATCAGGGCGTCGGGGCCCTCGCGCTTGGCTACTTCGAGGGCGGCGACGACGGCCATACCGCAGGAACCGCCGACCAGCAGTCCCTCTTCACGGGCGAGGCGACGCGTCATCTCGAAGGAATCGGCGTCAGAGACGGCGATGATCTCGTCCGGGATGGACGGGTCGTATGCGGTCGGCCAGAAGTCTTCGCCGACACCTTCGACGAGGTACGGGCGACCGGTGCCGCCGGAGTAGACGGAGCCTTCGGGGTCTGCGCCGATGACCTTGACCTTGCCGCCCGAAACTTCCTTGAGGTAGCGGCCGGTGCCGGTGATGGTTCCGCCGGTGCCGACGCCCGCGACGAAGTGCGTGATCTTGCCGTCGGTGTCGGCCCAGATCTCGGGACCGGTGGTCTCGTAGTGGCTCTCCGGTCCGCCCGGGTTGGAGTACTGGTTGGGCTTCCAGGCGCCGGGGATCTCACGGGTGAGTCGGTCGGAGACGCTGTAGTAGCTGTTCGGGTTGTCCGGCGCGACGGCCGTGGGGCACACGACAACCTCGGCGCCGTAGGCACGCAGGACGTTGCGCTTGTCTTCGCTGACCTTGTCGGGGCAGACGAAAACGCACTTGTATCCACGCTTTTGCGCCACGAGCGCCAAGCCGATTCCGGTGTTGCCCGAAGTCGGTTCGACGATGGTGCCGCCAGGCTTCAGTTCACCCGAAGCCTCGGCTGCGTCGATCATCTTGACGGCGATGCGGTCCTTGGAGCTACCGCCCGGGTTGAGGTACTCGACCTTGGCTGCCACCGTGCCGAAGTTTTCGCCCGTGACGGACGTGAGCTTGACGAGTGGGGTGTTGCCGATGAGGTCGACGACGTGTTCCGCGATGCGCATTCGTCCATGTTCCCAGATGAAAGAAAACGGTGCGCGCGGACGTCGGGCGAAGGTGGTGCAATCCGGCTAGATTGGCAAGTGTGAGTCGAACCGGACTGAAAGCGTCGGTGGCCACGGTGGTGGCCGGATCGAGTGCAGGCACGCTCTCCTGGTTGGGCTACAACTATCTGATGTCGCAGGCAGGTGCGGCGCGTGGGGTGATCGGTCGCAATATCGCCAAGCCACCCGAGGCGGACGGTGTGTACGCGCCCGGCGCCGACAACCCGGAACTCTGGTGGCGGGCCGTGCCCTTCGATCTCCACTTGATGATCTTCGGCGATTCGTCTGCAGCCGGCGTCGGCGCGCTGACGGCGTCGGACGTTCCGGGTGTGCAGGTCGCGAAGCTGCTCGCGAGTGAAACCGGTAAACGAATCCGCTTGAGTACCAAGGCCATCGGCGGCGCCACCTCACGCGGGTTGAGCGGGCAGGTCGACGCCATGTTCGTCGCCGGCCCTCCCCCGGACGCTGCGGTGATCCTGATCGGCGCCAACGACGTCACCGCCAAGAACGCGATTCGCGCTTCGGCAAAACGCCTCGGCGACGCGGTACGACGCTTACGCGAGAGCGGCGCCGTCGTAGTTGTCGGCACCTGCCCGGATCTGGGGGTGGTCGCGGCCATCCCGCAACCTCTGCGCTCCGTGGTGCGTGAATGGGGTCATCGTCTCGCGCTCGCCCAGGCGGCCGCGACCAGAAACGCCGGGGGTCATCCCGTTCCGCTAGCCGACCTGCTGGCCAAGGAATTCCTGGCCTCGCCCGACACGATGTTCTCCGCCGACCGTTTCCACCCCTCCGCGGCCGGATACGAACTCGCGGCGAAGCAGATCGTCCCGGTTCTCGCATCGGCTCTGGGTGAATGGCAGGGTGGTCCGCTACCCGAACTCCCCCACGTCTCGGAGGCGGCGCAAGCTCGCACCGTCGCGGCCCGACTGACGGCGGCGGCAACCCAGTGGAAAGCCTTCGCACGACGCACCAAACCTGCAGGTCAACGCCACGACGTCAACTGAGTGAGACTGCGTGACCACCATCTGGGAGTGGCAACGTAAATTGTAAGTCGAAGCTGCATTCAACTTGCCCTGCTCGACGGCGTTTCAAGCCGCCCGCGAGCAGTACACAAAAGGAGTTTTCATGCCCGAGGCAGTAATCGTCTCAGCAGTACGGTCGCCCATCGGCCGCGCAATGAAGGGTTCGCTCAAGGACATCCGCCCGGATGACCTCGCAACTCAGATGGTTGCCGCCGCGTTGGCAAAGATCCCCGAGCTCGACCCCACCGAGATCGACGACCTCATGCTCGGTTGCGGCCAGCCCGCCGGCCAGTCGGGCTTCAACATCGCCCGCGTCGTCGCCGTCCAGCTCGGCTACGACTTCCTCCCCGGTGTCACGGTCAACCGTTACTGTTCCTCCTCGCTGCAGACCACCCGCATGGCACTGCACGCCATCCGCGCAGGCGAGGGCGACGTCTTCATCTCCGCCGGCGTCGAGTCCGTCTCCAGCTTCATCACGGGCAATGCCGACGGCCTGCCCAACACCAAGAACCCGCTCTTCGACGCAGCCCAGGCTCGTAGCGCCAAGCTCGCCGAAGGTGGAGTCGCCTGGACCGATCCTCGCGAAGAGGGCCTGATCCCCGACGTGTACCTGGGCATGGGCCAGACCGCGGAGAACGTCGCGTCCGCCACCGGCATCACCCGCGAAGACCAGGACCGCTGGGCAGTTCGCAGCCAGAACCGCGCCGAGGAAGCCATCGCTCGCGGCTTCTTCGAGCGTGAGATCACCCCCGTCACCCTCGCCGACGGCACCGTCGTCTCCAAGGACGACGGCCCCCGCGCCGGCACCACCTACGAAGGCATCAGCGGCCTCAAGCCCGTCTTCCGTCCCGACGGAACCGTCACCGCGGGCAACGCCTGCCCGCTCAACGACGGCGCAGCCGCACTGGTGATCATGTCCGACACCAAGGCAAAGGCACTCGGCCTGACCCCGCTCGCTCGCATCGTCTCCACCGGCGTTTCGGGCCTGTCCCCCGAGATCATGGGCCTCGGCCCGATTCAGGCCGTCAAGAACGCCCTGAAGATCGCCGGCAAGTCGATCTCCGACATCGACCTGTTCGAGATCAACGAGGCATTCGCCGTGCAGGTCCTCGGATCCGCTCGCGAACTCGGCATCGAAGAAGACAAGCTCAACATCTCCGGTGGCGCGATCGCACTGGGCCACCCCTTCGGTATGACCGGTGCCCGCATCACCAACACCCTGATCAACAACCTGCAGGAGCAGGACAAGACCTTCGGCGTCGAGACCATGTGTGTCGGCGGCGGACAGGGCATGGCAATGGTGATCGAGCGCCTCAGCTGATCCCCTGAGCACGTAGAAAGCGGCCGCCCGGCTTCTACCGGGCGGCCGCTTCCGTGTGGTCGTGTTTCAGGTAGTCGTGAATTTCTGAGCAAAACTCCCCAACTCGCGAATCAACGCTCGTGCAGCGTCGTCCTCACGCTGAACTGCGGCGCGGGCTTCGTCGGCCCAACCGTGGCGGAGCAGTCCCTTGGCGGCAAGCACTGCCGGTCCGATGTTGGCCGCAATCTGCTCGGCGCTCTCCCGAGCACGGATGTGAACCTCGTCGGCCGGTACGGCGTCGGTCGCCAGTCCGTAGGCGGCTGCTTCGACGCCGCTGAGCCACCGGGCCGACAGGATCAGCTCGGCGGCGCGCTGCGTTCCGATCACCTTGGGCAGTAACCAACTACTGGCAGCTTCGGGCGCTGTACCCAGCGACGTGAACGGCGCCCGTAGACGTGCGTCCTCGGCGACGTAGACGACGTCGCAGTAGAGCAGCATGGTCAGGCCGATGCCCACGGCAGCGCCGTGCACCGCGGCAATCAAGGGCTTCGGGAACTCCACCAGCGCGACGATCAGCGGCGCGAATGCGTGGCCGAAGTCTGCATTATCCGTGCCTGGTTCGGCGAGCGCACGCAGGTCGACACCACTCGAAAAAACCTTGCCTGCACCCTCGACTATCACCACGGCCACGGAATCGTCCGACGCCGCGTCGTCGAGCGCCTTGGTCAACGCTCGAAAGCCGGCTGCGTTGAAAGCGTTCAGGCGGCTCGGGTTGTTGAAGGTCAGCGTTCGCACCGCTCCGGCATCCGCCACCAGCACGGGTTCGGTGGTGTTTGTCGACATTCGCTCCCCTTTGTTCCAAACCAAGCAGTTGCTAGGTACCCAAGCACCGTAACCGCCCACAGACGACAAAAGAAGGGCCCCTCGCGGGGCCCTTCTTTGGTGTTACGGAACGACTGGAGAACTAGTCGTTGTTGAAGTAGCTCAGCAGACGGAGGATCTCGACGTACAGCCAGACCAGGGTGACGGTGAGGCCGAATGCAACGCCCCAGGCTGCCTTCTCCGGAGCCTGCGCGCGGATCAGCTGATCAGCTGCGTCGAAGTCGAGCAGGAAGCTGAAGGCCGCGATGCCGATGCAGACGAGGCTGAAGATGATGGCAAACGTTCCGCCGTCACGCAGTCCCAGTCCACCCTCGGTGAAGAAGCTGGCGACGAGGTTGCCGAGCGCCAGAACGACAACACCGATGAGCGCACCGATGATCATTCGCGTCAGACGCGGGGTCACCCGAATCGCACCGGTCTTGTAGACCACCAGCATGCCGAAGAACACGCCGAACGTACCGAGGACTGCCTGCGCGATCAGAGCCGATCCGCCGACGCCACCGAATTCGACGCTGGTGAACATGAACGACAGCGCACCGAGGAACAGACCCTCCGCGACGGCGTAAGCCAACACGATTGCCGGGTTGTCCATCTTGCGGCCGAACGTGGCGACCATGACCAGGACCAAGCCGACGAGACCGCCGCCGATGACCAGCGGGCCTGCGAGGTCGGAGTTGTTGTTGACGAGGAAGTACGACACCAATGCCGAGATCGTCAGCACACCGAGCGTGATGCCCGTCTTGGTGACGACGTCGTCGATCGTCATGGCCCGCGAGGTGGGACCGGTCTGGTACGGCTCGGCCGGAGCGTACTGCGGCTGACCGAACTGCTGGGTTGCCTGCGAGGCGCCCGCCGTCGCAGATCCGAACGAGGCGTATCCGTTGCCCTCTTGCTTGGGCAGATTGCGGAACACCGGGTTGCTGGTGGTGCGCACCGTGATCATCCCTTCATCGTGGTGGCCTACGACGGGTGCGTCGCGGGTTCGCCGGACGGATCCGAGTTTCCGACACGGTCCGTGTACCTAACTAAAAGTAAAGCACTCGTAATTTACAACGTCGAAGCATCCGTTGTAGTTCCCGGCGCGTTTCCGGAAGGTCAACACTCTTCGACACTCGTGCCTTTTCGATACTAGGACGGTTTGACCGACTTCATCACGATGAACTTCGCGTTCTTCGCCATCGCCTCACTAGGACCCACCGCGGCTTTCAGCGGTTCGCGATAACCCAGATGCGCGTTGTGGACAGTCCACAGCTCCCCACCGGGGCGCAGGACACGACCAGCGGCTTCGAACATCTTGAGCGCTCCACCGGTGTGAACCGCCGCGCCGACGTGGAAAGGCGGGTTCAACAAAACCAGATCAGTGCTCGCGTCGGGCAGCGAGCTCATCGCGTCGTCGCGCAGACCGCTCACCCGATCGCCGACTCCGTTCGCGGACGCGGTCGCCAACGACGAAGCGACAGCTGCCGAGGACTGATCCGTCGCGATCACGTGCACGTCCGCGAACTTGCGTGCGATCGCCGTCGCGAGAATGCCGCTGCCACAACCCAGATCGACCACATCGCTCAACGGGTCGACCGCTATCTTGCCGAGATTCTCCAGCAACAGCCGGGTGCCGATGTCCAGGCTCGCCCCGGCGAACACTGCGCCGTGAGCAACGACGTCGAGATCGAACTCGTCGAGGCGTTCGGTCAACGGGAACGTGATCGCAACATCGGCCTTGGGTTCCGAAGCCTTGAGTATGCGCGACTTTTGACGCCCACGCGAGGCGCTGACGTCGGAAAACGATTCGCCGAGAACCTTGTTCATCGCCGGGGTGATGTGCTTGTCACGCCCACCGGCGAAGACACGAACCGCCGGGTCGGCGTGGAGCGCGATCAGCTGAGCGATCTCGGCCAGTTCGGCGAGGCTACGCGGCAATTGCATGAGCACTACGCGGGCGCCGCTGAGCAACTCCTCGTCCAGCCCGCGCGAGGTGAAGGCGTCACTGAATCCGAGTTCGCGCGCATTGTTCGCGAGGGCCAGCTCTCCAGTGAGCGGATCCTGGTGAACCCGCACGCCGGCGATTCCGTGAACGAGCGCAACACCGGCGGTCAGCGCACCGTAGTGATCGCCGATCACGACGACGGTGCCCGCCGGCGCGCCGGCCAGAGCGTCGGCGGACTCGTCGAGGATCAGGCGATCGGCCGCGTCGACGGCAAAGAGATTGGGTGCCTCGACATCGGGGAATCGGCGCAGACGATCGAACAGTTCGGGTGTGTCGGACATGCCACCAGTCTTTCAGGTGGAACTGCGCAACACTCAATCCCCCGACCAGCAGGTGATCAGTTCGACATCCCGGTTAGTTCGACATCCACTGCACGACGTTGTCGACGGTTTCGCGTTCGGTGCGGAATCCGTTCACCGGGTGGTCGGTGTCGGGGTATCCGAACGAGATAGCGCAGACGACCTTGCGGGTGTCGTCGATGCCGAAGTGTTCGTGAATGAATTTGGAACTGCCTGCGAGCGCCGCCTGCGGAATGGTGGCCACACCCAGACTCTGCGCCGCCAGCAGGAAGCTGTTCACGTACAACCCGCAGTCGACGGCTCCGTAGGTGCCCAATGCCTCGTCGGTGGTGATGATCGCGACGTGGGGAGCGCCGAAGAGCTCGAAGTTCTTCATCGTCTGTGCCGCGGAACCGGCGCGGTCACCGTGCTCGATTCCGACGCTCGAATAGAGCGCCATCGCGCAGTCGAACCGACGCGACTTGTAGATGCCCTGGTATTGGCGTGGGAACTCGAAGTCCGACTCCTGGGCGTTGGCCATCACGTATTCACCGAGTCCGGCGCGGAATCGTTCGGTGCCCTCGCCTTCCGTGATCGCGACCTGCCACGGTTGCGTGTTGCACCATGACGGCGTCTTCTGCGCCAACCGAAGGATCTCCTCGATCACCTCACGAGGCACCTGGCGGTCCTCGTAGGCGCGACAGCTGATCCGGGCATCGAGCAAGGCTTCCAGGCTCGTATCCACGACGATGCTCTCGGTCATGTGTTCTCTCCTCGATCAGGCTGCACTACAACACTTCGCACGATAGAACTAACGCCTCGACGCGATGGTCAGCGGGTCACGTTTGCGAAGGCCGCCACCAGCTCGCCGAACTCCGCCATCGCAGCATCCGGGTCGGGATCAACCGCTGCCAGTGCGACCAACACATCGGTAGCACCGGATTCGAGCAGCTGTTCGGCGCCGAGCATCGTCGCCGGGAGGTCGATCGAGCCGTCAGACCCGCGAACGACGGTCAACCGCCCACGAATCTGCAGTTCCGCCGGATCGCGTCCGAGATCTGCCATTGCCTTGCCGATGACGTTGATCCCTTCACGTAGGTCGTCGTCGACGGCGCCCATGATCGGAATCCACCCGTCGCCCCAGGTTGCGACGCGTCGTACGACTGCTTTGGAGAGCGAACCCGACACCCAGATCGGGATTCCTGCGGACGGCCGGGGCGCGCAGTACACGTCGTCGAATTTCAGTCGAGGAGAGTCGATGCTCGCGGGCGCCGAACTCCACAGGGCCCGGCACACCGCGAGAGCGTCGTCGAGCAGGGGTCCTCGTTTGCCGAAGTCCATACCGGCAGCTTCGTATTCGCTTGCTTGCCAACCGGTTCCGACGCCCAGATCGAGGCGGCCACCGGAAAGCAGATCGAGTGTCGCGGCAGTTTTGGCCAGTACCGCTCCCCCGCGCAGTGCGGCGATGACGATTCCGGTACCCAGGCGAATCGTTTGTGTCTGTCCGGCAACAAAAGCCAGCACGGTGAGCGGTTCGAGCCAATTGGCGTCAGGCTCGGTGGGAAACGCCGACCACGTGTACGCCGAGTTGTCCGAGCCCATCACCACGTGATCAGTAACGAGGACCCGGTCGAAGCCGGCAGCTTCCGCACTCTGACAGACCTGGACGAGTTTCCCGTAGGAGTCCTCCGCGAGAGTGGTACCGAAATTGGGAACGTTCAGACTGAAAGTTGTCATGTGTCAAGCCTTTCGGGGCCGGTTGGTCCAACCGCCCTCTTCTGCGGGAAACCAGCCACCGGCAGCGTGCGAGCCGCCGTCGACGTGGATGACAGTTCCGGTGATGTATCTCGCCAGGTCGGAAGCCAGGAACAGTGCGGGACCGGCAATGTCGACCGGCTGGCCTGGTCCGCCCAACGGCGCCCACGCCGGCCACTTGTCCCAGTCGTCGGCAGAAACGATCTTGCGATACGGCACCTGTACCGACTCGATCAGATCCGGGGCAACCGCGTTGACGCGTACTCCGGTTCGACCGATCTCCACACCAAGACTTCTGGTGAACTGTGTGAGCGCCGCCTTGTATGCCGAGTACATCGTGTGGCCCGGGATCGCTCGATGCGCCTCCACCGTCGTGAGGTTCACGATCGATCCACCCAAACCGCGGTCGATCATGCCGGGAAGCAAGGCATGGGTCAGACGCACGACGTGATCGAAATTGATGCTGCCGGCCTCGGACCAGAAACCCGGATCAGTTCCGGTGAACGCTGTCGGCGGATTCAGGAAATGCCCCACATTGTTCACCAGGACATCTGGTGCGAACTCGGTCAACGCGACGGGGACTTCCGGCACCCGCACGTCGTAGTCGAGATGGTTGATCGAACCACCTGCAGCGGAGTCGAATTCGACGCCGTTCAGCGGAGCCACGTCGACAACCAGAACTGATGCGCCATGCGATGCGAATGCCCGAGCTATCGCTGCTCCGATTCCCTGGGAGCCGCCTGTGACCACTGCCTTCTTACCCACCAACATCGGCCCTGGGGAGTACGCCGATCCGACCTCCACGAAGACGCCCTTCTGCAGTTCGATGTGAATCACTTCGGCGTACCGTCACACATCGATTCGCAAAACGGGCACTAAGTTCTCACTCAGTGGTAGCCGCTACACCCCGCCTGCTCGGACCGCCGAGTCGCCGGTTCGAGTAGTCCGGAATCTCGGCTGCCCGTATCGGCACTCCCTCCAGGTATCCCTGGATCACGTCATATCCACACTCGGTGACTATCGCGCGCGCCTCTCCGTCTCCACGCCCTCGGCGACGGTGTCCAGCCCGAGAGATTGCCGGGCGAGCGTCAGGGCGGCAGTACCCGATGCTGCACCCGATCTCCAACCGTGTGCCTGCCACTGTGATCGGCTCATGGAGTGCTTCGATGTAGCGGCCGAGCAGAGTTCGCACGTGCGAACAACTGTGACACCCCTCCGGCTTCGGACAGGCGATCTGCGACCTCCCGCAGAAACGCGTCGCCAACGGTGTGTCCCAGTGTGTCGTTGACCGATTTGAAGTTGTCGAGGTCGAGCATGGCCAACGCGACACCGCTTTCGCTTGTGTACGGATCGTGCAGCAGTCCTTCCAACCCGGTCCAGAAGCTGTGCCGATTCGGCATTCCGGCGAGTGCGTCCACCCGACCCATCCGCACGATTTCGTCGCTCTGCAGTTTCACTTCGGTGACGTCGGAACCGACTCCTCGCCAGACGAACTCGTCGGACAGGAAAGGCCACAGGCGCGGCAACAGTCCGCTGTCCGGTGGAATCACATACAACGCCGACCCGAGCGTGACGACGAGGTGGACGGCTGCGGCCCATGGCAGCACGCCGAAGGTGACGGCCATCTGTTCACGCGTTACGGCTTCGCGTTGCGCGGGAGTCAGTCTTACTCTCGAGTGCTGTTGCAGACAAGAGAGGACCGACATCACTTACCCCCACTCACACGCCGCAATTTCGAATCGGACGTCCGACTGACCAATTCTCCCGTAAATGGGCACTGCTGCGTGTCCACGGGTTGAAATTCGGATATGAGGGACAATGGCCGGAGATCGCCGATCACGTCGGTGGAGATTCCTCGACGGGTAACACGATCGGACTCATTCGAGTTCAGACAAGGACTATCACGATGGCAATCGACTACACCCGACGTTCCAGCGAGTCCACACCGTCGCAGGCACCGGTCAGCTTGAGCAAGATCACGCTCACCAAATCAGCGCCGACGGTCAACCTCGCGAAGGCGGGTGAACGACAAGGCAATATGCGCGTGAACCTCAACTGGTCACAGGGAGCGCCAGCGAAGAAGACCGGTTTCCTCGCCAAGCTCGCCGGCGCAGGCTCTGGCGCGGTCGACCTGGACCTCGGATGCCTCTACGAACTTGCCGACGGGTCCAAGGGAGTAGTCCAGGCCTTGGGCAACAGTTTCGGTTCACTGACTTCTCCGCCGTACATCTCCCTCGACGGCGACGACCGCAGTGGTGCGAACACCGGCGGCGAGAACATGCACGTCAATCTTGGTGACCCCAGCGCTTTCCGGCGAATCCTGATCTTCGCGATGATTTACGACGGCGCCCCCAACTGGGCGGCGGTGGACGGCGTCGTCACCCTCTATCCCACCAACGGACCCGAGGTGGAAGTGCGGCTCGATTCGGCCAGCAACCAGGAGCGTTTGTGCGCAATCGCTCTCATCCAGAGTTCAGGTCAGGGCGTGACGGTCACCCGCGAGGTGCAGTACATCAACGGCAGTCAGTCAGATCTCGATCGGGCATACAACTGGGGAATGAAATGGGCGGCCGGACGAAAGTAGGTGTCGCGGGCGGTTTGTCCCCTATCCGAATGACAATGTCCGAATCTTCCACAATGCCGCAAGTTACTGGATAGTGTCGAGAAGTGGGGTCGGACATGAGGGGTCACGCTCGACACCGATAGTGGGTCGGTGACGCTATGTGCTTGGCGACGCCGACGTTCGACAGGAAAGGCCCTCGATTTCCCCCGATATCGAGGGTCTTTTCGTATCTTGCGTCACTGTTCGCACCCTTTCATTAGTTGATTGTTAAACTAGGCGTTCGTCCAACATGCACCGATGGAGAACGTGAATGTCCACGAATTCAGATCGACGCCCGCGCCTGCCCGTGAGAATTGGCTACCTCGCTGCAGGAGTTCTTTTTGTCGCCGCCATGCTCCTGCTGGCAAGCGTCGTCAACCCTGACCGGGACCGCGACTTCTCGATGAACCACGTCCCCGCGGGGACGCCGACGACCGCCGTCGTTGCCACGGCTGACCTCGGCTAACGAAGGTACTGGTACGTAAGTGGCGCGCGTCACGAAGTGTGGGTACCTTCAACGCCAATGGTTCGCCGTAGGTCGGTATTGAGAGGGACGGCAAGCCACTGCCCTGCCTGGTTGCCCCACCCAAGCAGGCAGGGCACCCCCGGTAATTCAAGTCTCAAGTAGCTGTTACTCGGGGAAGACTTGTATCAAACCGAGACGAATCGTACATTTCATCCGGCAGTCAGCCTTTCGTCCGACGCCTTCGCCGTCAATGTCGACGGAACTTCTCTGAACAACACCACAAGTCGGCCACTTGTCGTGACCGCATTCGTCCTCGCGAAAGGCTCGCCCATGTTCGATTTCTTCGGCGCAATCTCCGGCATCTTCGGTCTACTGTTCGGCACCGGCTCGTCGAGCGGGAGCTCGGGAGGAAGCAGCGACGCACCCGTCGCACCGCCTACCTGATCCACAAGCCTCACCCGACGCCGATCCGCCGGGTGAGGCTCTCCCGAATCTCTTTGAAACACAACGTAACAGCACTTCAACTCCACCGACTCTTCTGCGGACCCACGCCGACACACTCCGGCGTCCGGACGGTTTCACCGCAGCGCCTGCAGTAATGGGTCCGATGCCCGCCATTCTCGGTCGAGGCACACCCGCACACCTCCCAGCCGACAAGGCAGGTGTTCGCCGTGAGCCGGTGTCCGTTCGGGCAGCGGTCCGGAGATTGCTCGGTCAACCGCATCTCCACATTTTCGCACACATGTTCGATGCTTTGGTACTGCACACTGCAAATTCAATTGCACCGGCCGCTTCCGGTCGGCCCGAACGCAACTATCCCTTCTGTCACTTCGGTCTGCTTTAATACGAAGGCTTTGTCGGGGGTTTACCAATGTCCGAAGTTGTCGAGTTTCTGCGAGCACACGCAGGCGAACACGGGGTTGAACTATGGGTTTCTTCAAGAAGGCGGCTGTGACTGCTCTAGCGGTCGCTGCAGTCGGAGCATCAACAGGGATCGCATCAGCTGATCCGTCGACCGACGTGAATTACGAAGCGAAGGTCGTCGACAAGTCGATCGTCACCACCATCGACGCCGGGCTGTTCAAGGTGTCCGGCGACGGCAAGTCCGTCGTCTTGCAGGACAGCAAGGGAGCCGACCTGGTTTCTCTGCCTCTCGCATACAACCTCGGAGATCTGCAGTTTCCCTTCGATCGCGCGATCAGTGAAGACGGTAAGACCCTCACGCTGACACCGATCACCGATTCGGCGAAGGCCACCCCTCGGCCCGAGAGTGCGCCTGCGGCAAAGGAATGGACGCCAGTAGCGTCGCCTGAGGAAAATGATCGAGCAATCGCACACTTCCAGAGCCAACTCGGTCTCGGCACTCAGGTCGGGAGCCTGCTCGGCACCATCGTCGGCGCCGGAATCGGTTGCGCTGTCGGTGCTCCGCTGGGCTTGACCATCGTCGGACTCCCCGTCGCCGCGGCACTGTGCTTGGGCGGTCTCGCGACAGGAGCCGGAATCGGCGGGGTCGCCGGAACGATCCTCGGCGGCGGCGGCGCCGCAGTCGTGGCCGGCATCGATCTCGTCAACACGCTGAATGCGCCTGCCGGAACGACTGTCTGGGCCCAGTAGCCCCTGGAACGTCAGTCACCACTCCAAGGAAAACCCCGCTCATCGGAAGAGGACGAGCGGGGTTTTTCGATGTCTCACTGAATGTTGGACTGACCTGTGCCCCCAGTCGGACTCGAACCGACACTTGACGGATTTTAAGTTTGCTCTTCTCGACGTTTGCCAGAATTGGCAGAATTGGGGGCATTGGCAAACCGTTGAAACGCAACGTGATTCATCTTTATGCGCATTGTGTGATTGGCCGGTTTCGAGCATGCTGCGTACTCCCTGCGTACCGAAGTACGTTGGGCACCTAGATCAGTGCCTGACACCTATACGTTACGACCGGTCCGTCTGGTTTGATGTATGTGCATTTTACCTACCTTTTTGCCAGTCCAACGATTGGCCGATCGCATCCATTCAAACCAAGAGAAGGTCAGCTCGATGACGTATCCCTCAGCCCCCGACTCGGGACTCCCAGTGCCCGCCCCGCAACCCGTGTCAAATAGCAACAAACGCGTATTCATCATCGGTGCAGCGGTTATTGCCGTCATCGCGCTTGCGCTCATCGCGGTCTTCACCTTGCGAGATACCAGTCCTAAGACCTTCGAAATGAAGGGCAGTGTGGGGATCATCGACGGAGTCACCAAGCTGTCTGACAATCGTTGCGCAGGTAAGGGTGGATACAAGGACCTCTCGGAGGGTGCTTCGGTGACGATCGGTGATCAGTCAGGCAAGACTGTCGCAACCGGGTCGATCGCAAGCAGCGAGTACGTGAGCGGGGCCTGCATGTTGACCTTCTCAATTCAGGTCCCGGCCAAGCTGGACTTTTACCAGGTGGAGGTCTCGCACCGCGGAGTTGTGACCTACTCGAACGAAGAAGCACGTTCCGGCCCGTTCATGTCTATCGGCGGCTAGGTGTCACCAACCTGATGGCCGGGTACACCTAGTGCGAGCTGCGCAAGCTATCGATTTTCAGGAATGACAGCGAGTCGGGCCGGCCGCAGCCTCAACCGACCTCACGGTTACTCATCCTCGGCGCTCTGCTCGATTTCGTCGCACCATTGCTGGTACGCAGGACTGAGCAGATACACACAGACCGATGAGACGCCGATCTGGGCCCTAACCACCAGGCCCGGAAGGTCCCAGCGCAGGCCGCGGGTCGGTTCGATCCACCAATCCGTGGGCCGCTGCCCCAGCAGTTCGAACATCCGCTGCACGAGTGCACTGAAAACTTCATCCAACTCAGGCTCCAAGTCGCTCTGACCAAGAACCACATCACTGGCACGGAAGGAGATCATATTGATCGCTCGCGACAATTCGGTTGTCGATATGTCCGCTACGAACACCGACACATCAGGGCGATTGACTTCGAGATTGGTCACGGCTGCTGGCACCTGCTCATCGAGGCCGCTGAACTGCCAACCGACCTGACCGCAGAACGGCGGCAGGTCATTGACGGTCCACGTCCAGTCGAACTCAGCGGCCGCGCGCACCGCCTGGGCAGCGCGTTCGATATCTGCCCGCATCTTTTACAGCTCTCTCTCGTAGTCAGAGTTGGTGGTTCGGTAGTGGCCGTCAAGGCGGTCGTAGCCTCCCACATCACGACGGGGCCAAGTACTCACAGGTAAGTCATGCCGCGGAGTCGTTCTTCATCCGAGACGATCTGTCCGGGCGGCGGCGTTTGCTGCACGACGTTGACGCTGCGGGCCAGGAAGCGGAACGGTTGAAGAAATAATTGAGAAAATGTCGTGGAAGTACTCGGCGTCACAGGCTCGAATCATCATTTCTACGGCCCAAAACGTGTACTGCCCGGAGACGAAGTAGTGCCGCACCGCCAGGATGTTTGGCACTTTTGGTGCTAGATCTATCGACAGAGGAATCAGATTGAGATGAAGGTACTTCTCGGATTCATCGCAGCGTTCTTTCTAATTGTCTTCATCACGAACCATTGGCAGACGATGCTGTGGATCCTGCTGTGGGTTGTAATCGCGGCGTTTTTTATCCCCATGACGTACGAGGGTTTCAAGTTCGTGCGCGAGTACCGAGCTGACATGCGCAAAGTGAAGGCTGACTATTTCAAGGGCCTCGACGAGCGCACGAACCTGCAGCATCAGCAGTACCTCGCTGGTCGCGACGAAGGCGTCTACGGGGACTATCCGCCAGCGAAACTTGACTAGCCCATGCCTGACTAAGCCCTAACCGAAGTAACGGGCGTCTTTAGCACTAGGAAATTCGGCACGTTTGAGGCCGCTATCCCTGCTGCCCTACGACTGACCGCCGGCGCACAACAGAGCGACCCACTGAACCGGCGCCCCACTATTTGATTTGCGACTAAGAAGGTCCGTCGAATCCGTATGACCGGACTGTCTGGTATGTATTGCTGACACTTCCCCACTATGGGGCCGAGCAAGGACGCGACGATGAACTCACAGCCCGACTGGCGCCCAGACCAGCAGAAAACGAGTTCTCCAGCAGAGATACTCAGGTCACTCCGCGGATTGGCGGCGGTTGCGATCGTTGTGCTATCTGGCGCCATAGTCGCCGCCAACCTAGGTGACGATCAAGACAACTCCAGCACAGACCGACAACAGACGCGGTACCAGCAATCCGTCGACACAAGGAACAAACTCCACACCGACGCCACCCTGTCCGATCCATCGACCTACGAAGAAATATCAAAACGCGACTTCGAAGTGATCCTGAAAGACCTTCGAGCACAGGACGGACGTCGCATCGTTCTTTACGGTTCCATATGGCACTTCGACGGGGCGGTCGGCCTTGATCGATTTCTCGCGCACGTCGGAACGTCGACATCTTCGATAGGAAACACTGAGTCCGCGCACCTAGTTGGCGACCCTGCGATGCTTAAACCATTCGTCAAGGGCGACGATGTGAAGATGTTCGTGGTGGTAGACGGCGAATACTCCTACACCTCTAAAGCCGATGTCGAGATCACCGTCCCGCAGTTTCAGATAGGGATCATCGAATTCGCGGAATAGCTACCTCACCTGATGGGCGGCAGAAGGCCTGCCCATCCACTGTTCCCCGTTGGCGATACTGCGACAGCTACAACCCTGTAAATAACAGGCGCCCTGGTCAATCATCCGGACTGTCTGGTATGTATTTGTCACCGAACTGTTGAGAGGACCCAGGGCAATGGGCATCATCCGCAAAACCATCAGCATCAGCACGGCCGGCGTAGTTCCATTCCGGAACACCGACGAGCGCACCGCGAAATACACGAAGCAGACCCGCAATGCTGCACGCGCTCAGGTCGTTCAGCAGGGTGTGAATCTAGACCTTCAGCGTCAGCAACTCGCCGCACTGAACCACGCGAACACTCGCGAAGAAATGCGACCGAACACCACACCCGCGAACTGGTACCCAGACCCCGGAAACCCCGGCTACATCCGGTGGTACGACGGCGCCCAGTGGACCTCCCACGTGCAGCCCGCGAACACCCCGCCCCCGCCGCCCAATTACTAATCAAAGACTCCGGTTCACCTTCGCCTGAAAGGCACACAATTCAATGAAGATGACGACTCGCGCTGCCCTTTGTTCGACGGCGGCAGCGCCCGTGCTCGCCCTAGGCCTCGCAACGCCAGCCACTGCCGCTGTTGTACCCAGCGAAGTGAACCTCTCGGTCACCTCGGTGCGGAATGCAGTAACCGTCACAATTGACAACGCATCAAGCCACTGGTTGCAGTGCACCGGGGTCGCAAAGCGAGACACCGCACCCGAGTACGTGTACCCGTACTACATGAACATTCAACCGACGACCGTCGGCACCAGAATTATCGACATGGCCAATGGCGACTATCACGCAATGTGGAAATGTGAGATCGCCGAGGGCGACCTCGGCGCACACGGTCAATGGGGCACCCCCGGATATGCAATTCCGTCCACGCATGAGGACTACGCGTTCGAGGTTGGTGCACGAGCAGCAGGGTCGCTCCCGTTCGGCAGCTAGCTAACAAATGAGAAGGCCCCACCGTTTGGTGGGGCCTCTGTTGCGTTTGAGACCGGTAAGTACGGTTCAAATGATGCTGGCCAGTTGCGGCATGCGATGATTCCCGGACCACAAAGATCAGCCCCGGCGGATGCGGCAAACACCCCCGAGGCCCGGCCGACAGGTGAAGTGTCGACGTGACAAATTTTACGCGTTCTCTCGCTCGCGGGCGTAGTCATCGCCACGGGCCGGCGCCCTACTTCAGAACTTTCGTGCATCGGGCGAGCGGCAAGGTATGACTCATCCGGCACCACTCCACTTGCCAGGCAAGTTGACGAACTACTGGACCAACTATGGCGGAGACCTAGAGGTAAGTAGTCGAAAATCGCGGTACAGTCTCGCCTTCATCAGCTCACTCTGCGCGCAAGCAGGCCTCAGGGTTAGCGAGACGCGGCAAGACGAAGACGTGCATGCCATCGACATGAGCGTCGAATACCCCGAAAGTTCTGTGCGCCTGCAACTTAAGTGCTCAAGTAGCATGCAGATGACGCGCAAATTCGAGACTATCTCGTGCGACCAGTACCGGATAGATCGCTGGCGAGACAATGCTGGACCTGTTTTCATCGTCCTCGTTGTCGTTCCTGACAACCACTACGACTGGATCGCGGACGAAGATCGGTCGACCCTGCATAGAACCCACGCATACTGGGCCCAGTACGACCCCAACTCGACTCGAAAATCTGTTCGAGTCTATCAAGAAAATCGGGTTACACTAGATGTTGTGGGTATGGACGTTGATGACGCGGGACTAAAGTAGACGGGCTGGTCCTCGGCGTAAGAATGGGAGTTGCGACACAACCGTTCTCGACCAAGAAGGACCAGCCCTGTGACACACCGTAATGCCCCCTTGACTGTCGAGGGAAGACGACGCCTGATCGAGCGGTGCCAGAGCCGTCCGATCGCCCACGTAGCCGCCGAGATGGGCGTCTCCCGCCAATGCGCCTCCACATGGGTCAACCGGTACCGCAAGTACGGTGACCTGGGATTACAAGACCGATCCAGCGCACCGAAGCACCACCCGACCGCCACAGCGGCAGAGGTCGTCACCGAGATCGAAGCGATGCGACGGACCCGGAAATGGTCGGCCTCACGGATCACATTCGAGCTGCGCACCGACGGCATCACCATTGCTCGTCGAACGGTCACGAGAATCTTGCGGGACCTCGGTCTGAATCGTCGCCGGTTCATCGATCCGAACGGCGAAACCACCCGAAAACCGCAGGTCATCGTTGCGAAACGACCTGGTCAGATGGTCCATGTCGATGTGAAGAAAGTCGGAAGAATCCCGGACGGCGGCGGTTGGCGTGCCCACGGCCGCGGGTCCGACCAGGCCAAACGATCCCAACGGCGGAAAACCCGAGCGAAGCAACCTCGGATCGGTTACACCTACCTGCACTCCGCGATCGACGGCAACACCCGTTTGGCGTACACCGAGGCACGCGACAACGAAACCGCTGCAACAGCCATCGATTTCATGCACAACGCCCGACTCTTCTTCGCTGCACACGGCATCACCCGTATCGAACGCGTGATCACCGACAACGGATCATGCTATCGGGCAGCAGATTTCACGTCTTCACTCCGCGAGGCTCGGCACTACCGCATCAAGCCGTACACACCGAAACACAATGGGAAGGTCGAACGCTACAACCGCATCCTCGCCGAAGAGCTGTTGTACTCCCGTGAGTACACCAGCGAGCAGCAACGACGCACTGCCGTTGAGGTATGGAATGTTCACTACAATTATCACCGACCGCATTCAACACGCGGAGGACGACCGCCCGCCGCTTACCGCCGGCATCGCGTAACTAACGTCCGTGCCTCATACAACTAGACACTCTTCTGACTTGGCGAAATGCCATGCGCCTGCGATTCGGATTGGAGGCAATCGGTGTCGGAGCATGACGAAACTTTGAGTGCTGACCTGTCGTCCTACTTGTCACTCAGAGGCTGGAATCGGATCACCTCCGGCCCTGCGGGTTCAATGTGGCGTAGCCCGACCGTCAGCCAAGACGATCCCCGTATGATCGCTGTACCATCACTACTCTCGCGGACCACCTACGAATTCTCTAGCGTACTAAATAGGATCGCAGAATTTGAGCACCGGGATCGACCAAGCGTTGAAAAGTCGATCATCTATTTTGGCTTCGACATTGCACATCTCCGCGCCGCGAATGATTATTTGATCAGCGATTCGATTCCACTTTCCGCGGGCGCCAAGATGACCGAATCTGCAAGAGTCATGGTTCGCTCCAGCGCAACGACCGCACAGGGAACTCGCCCCGAGATTCGGGGAAATTACTCAAAGGTCGGTGATTCGTACGCTGACCAAACAAGGATGGGTCACACAGAAGAAGGGTCCTATGTCATTCCGGTAATGATTCGTGTCGGTGACGCGTCCGAATTGGCTGGAGCGGAAGAACCGTTCCCAGGCATGGATAATCGATCGCTGAATATCGAGTCTCCCGAGCGGCGAATCACACGCACATTTTCAGAAGCGCTTCGGGCCGTCGTCGACAATATCGTTGAGCCAGCACGCGAACCGCGACAGTCGGACGTACTTGGGCTCGTCGAAGCAGGGGCCACGCGGGAGTTCGTCCAAGCTTTGTCCAATGTGGTTTCACATCCGGCAGTAGCCGAATTCGAAGCACGTTTCAGTTGGGCACTATCACAGCCCCCCCATCGGCTGACGCGGCAAAATCCAAGATCTGCCCCGCCGAGGCGGCACCGCTTCTAGACATCGCCGCAAAACTCATGAAATCTGCACCAAAGACCGAGGCTGAGTCAATTTCTGGGCAGATCGTGCAGGTTAGACGAGAGCACGACTCCCCATTTATTCACGTGAGTTTATCTACTGTTCGAAATTCCAGGGCCACCGAGGTTCGAATCACACAACCATCGAGCATGCATGATACAACGCTCGATTGGTGGAAAGGGCGACTGACTGTGACCGCTCGAGGCTTGGTAGAAAGAAACTCGACGGGGCTTTTCATTCGTTCACCACAACATTTTGGGCCGCTATCGCAAGGGTTTCACCACTTTTCAAATTTCATCCAATAACATCTCAGCCCGTCGATCACACCCCAACGCTTCACTTGGCCATTGAAGGACTTCGTACACTGCCAACCCAGGCAGGTCGAGTACTACGACCGCTAACGCCGCTCACTGTGTTTTCCAGACGTAGTCGACGCGGTGTGGGTCGAGTCCGTCGCAGCCCCTTCGGTCGGTGGGTTTGACGGTGAGGTTGGCCTCGACTCGCGAGGAACGATCCATCCGTCAGTTGGTCATTTCGGCTCCCCGCGGACCGAAACCGACCAAAATTACTGTTGTGTCCAGTATTTCCGGTTGGATGTCGAGATGTACGTGAGAATGAGCGCGACTGCGCGGGTTGACAGACAGGGAAGATGACACATGGTCGGCTTTCGGAAATCTAAGAAGTTCGGCCCTGTCCGAGTGTCTGCATCCACCACGGGTTTTGGGATCAGCGCCGGCAGTGGACCTGTGCGAATTGGCCGCGGTGCCGACGGCAAAGTTCGCCGAACCGTGAGGGTTCCCGGTGCAGGTATCTCGGACACGAAGGTGATCGGCGGCAAGCAGTCGACGAAGAAGCCCAGCGGGTCGGCCGGACGGGAGTCTCGAGCGACCGGTGCTGCCAATAACTCAGATACAGCGATAGGGATCGCAATCATCGTCGGCGTGATCGTCGCGATCGTTCTACTCATCAATTTCTGGCGACAGATTCTGCTCATCTGCGGAATTGCGCTCGCAGGATGGATTTGCTTTGTCATCTTTCGGAAAATGTGGCGGTCTCGCCAAGATCGTCTAGCGGCCGAGCAAGCCGAGGATGAACGCATGGCTCAGCGAGCGCAGGAGCAGCACGAGCAGTACCTTCAGGGTGAAGACGCTGGAATCTATGGCCGCTTCACGCCCGCCGACCCGGACAACCCCAAGCATCGAATACGTCAACTGCCGCGCTCCCCGAAGGAATGGCGCGACGAGAAACGTCACTAACCGGTCGGAACCCTCCACACGTACACTGCGTCCCGCAGAATCGGGAGCTTAAGGGAAGACCAGCTCGGCCTCGCAAAACTGGCGTATTGCAAGTGAGAATTGGATAGCATTTTGCTGCTGCGGCAATTGTGAGTGGTCAGTTCCGCCGCGCACGGCCTGCCCTCCGGCTGCTGATTCGCCGGGGGTGGGCCCCTCCATTGAGTTGCATATCGCCGTCTGATGCTGCGTGGAGGCCCGCTTAGGTGTTCTCGACGAATACTGTGGGCGGGCCATCTGGAAAATGGATACGTTCACACGCACGGGAATCGGCGGTCCTGCTAAGTCTCCGGCAGTCCGGCGTCGAATCTCGTCGAGAATCTGCTTGTTCGACAATTGCTGCAGTGACATTCTTGTCGGCGACAACGGCACGTTTTCTTCTTCAGTCATGAACCCGGCGGCAATCAACACCTCCTGCACAGGCGCATCGAACAACGCTGCGACGCGCCGCAACACTTGCGGGGTCGGTGATCGCGAGATCCTTGTCCACTGAAGCATCTGCGATGGATAGACACCCAGCGCCCGAGCTGCCTCCTCGGGGCTCTGATAGCCGCGGGCCGCGATCTGGTTACGAACCCAAGCTGCGAATCCTGAAGGCATGGGCATCACTTTCCCACGGAATAGCTCACCGCCGGTGTAACGAACCACCGCGGCGAAGTCACAATCTGAGCGTCTGCCGTGAGGTCCGAATATCAATCCGAAGAGACCCCACTCCTCGAAAGGTGGGAGCTTCGTCGTGCAGGTGTCGCGAGTGCTCGAACTGCAGCGACTTCGCTGCCGTATCCATCAGAAAGAAAACGTTCGTCCGGTTCTGTACTCTGCGTGATGGCTGTTGACGCTTCACGGATGTTGACATGCCAAGCGCGGTGGCCTCGCCTTGGCGGTAGCTCGGCGGGGTCACCGTCGCTCGACAAGAGATGGGTGGACCCGTGTCGCTATAGGGTTGAGTGGTGGCTCCCGATCTCCCCCCGAGGTTGGGGGCCACCTTCGTTCGTTCGGTGGATTTCCGTCCGATTTGCGTGTTTGCCTGATGCTTGCCGAATACGTTCAATGAGTCGGAATCAATCGAGGGGTCGAATCCGACATGCGGTTGGTCATTCGTGTTGTGTGCTCAACACGGGTGGCGTTCGACGGGACCCGGTCACAACATGGCCAGGCCGGGTCCCCAACGCCAACGCCGGACTGACCCGATCCCAGCCGTTGTGCGCAGCAAGGTGAGGGTCGTCTCATCCATTTGGCGGATTTATGAGCAATCTGCACGATTGATTCGTCCTGGCGGAATATGTTTCGAGGTGTCGAATTCGCCGGGCGAGCGATCACGGAATGTCGCGCCTTCTGCGAATTCGACACACATTGACTCACAGGCTTCGACCCTGGCCGGTCGCCTGATGGGCCAATCCGAGCGCGTCGGTCCCCGACAGTTCAGACGCGCCGACCCGCCGGGGTGAACGCGCAGACACCTCGGCGGGTCCCTTCGGGTTTACAGCCCGAGCGGCGAGGGCACTACCGTTTGGCCCGCCGGAACGACATCGCCGTGTATGACCGGCGGGTCTCCCGCAGGGCAGCGGTAAGGTCCGTTGAAGCCTCCGTAATGTTCAAATGACATGCGAAGTCCGGAATCCCGAAATGGATTGGGCGACTATACATGTCGGCGAAACCAACAGGCAGCTCCCGACGGCTGTGTGCTCAACCGCCGGGAGCCTAAGTCGTGCGATCCAAGGTCCGTGTTCACTCTCGGATCCGCGAGTCCCGACCTTCAAACCTTTTACCCCAGGTATTTGGATTGCAAACACATCACAATATTTTCGCTGAAACGAGCGATATGTCAGCGAGCGACCTACCTTGGAAAGTGCGGGGTTAGTCATGAGGGGGCGGCTCGGCACCGATAGTGGGTCTCCGTGTTGTGTGCTCAATGCGGAGGACGATCGACCAACCCCCGGCCCGTGTGCTTCCTAGGTCGGGGGTTGACCGTCTATACGAGCCGCAATACCAGCGGTGCGGCGGTTTGATGTCGGACTCAATCGCCGCCGCAAGCGCTCGCCTACCGGGGTGTCACTCCCCAGGTGTGAGTTCGCTGAAGTGCGGGTGGTTCCGGCCCGACACCACTTCGGGTTTGCGTGCTATCCGGATTGCAATTTACTCCCCGGTTAACAACCGTCCGGTTTGTCTGGTTGGATACCCCCATGTACAAGACATTCGTGGAGGTACCGGCCGTTGCAGGATTGGTGCTGACTGGTTGCGGGTCGGACGACTCGGGAAAGGCAGAAGCGGAGCCGCTCACTGGCGATGCATTGTTTCTGTCGAGCCTCGAGAATCAGGGCCTCACCGGTGAGTATGACGACGAGACTGCAAATGGCCTCGCGCGGACGTTCTGCACCACGAGTACCAACGGGGTAAACCCGGTCGTGTCGATCGTGAAAGGCAATACGTGTTCGGCTTCTATGTGACGGCGCTGTTCGTCAGCGGAATCGGCGTGATCGTTTTGGCGCTGGTGACCTCCGAACTGCACCCCGGCCGCCGCGTTGTCAACGGTCTCATCGGCACCGCGTTCTTGAGCTACGGCATCTACCTGGCCGTGTTCTTTCACAGTGGCGAGTACCGAATCTTCCTGTGGGTCTTCATCCTCCCGTTCATCCTGCTGGGCCAGGCGATGCGCACCGTCGAGGTCCCCGCGCCTCCCGGGGCGTCCTCCCCCGACCTCGACGACCACCTCGTCGACCCCGCCCCGGCACCGGCTCGTACCGCCGCTACCCGCGAACGCATGGCCGCGGCCAAGTCTGCCCAACTCGAGGCCCTTCGCGCCAAGCATGCCGCCAAGAGCGATGAGTTCGACGATCACGCGCCGTCTACGCCTGCCTGACGAGAGGCATAGCGGCGGCAACGAAACCATCAATGGTTTGCTCCGCCAATATCTTCCCCGCCACCTCGACCGACCGCGCGGTCCGACGCACATACTTTGACGAACTTCGGCGACTCGCCCGAGACCCGTCAAAGTAGCGGGGCATGTGTCGCTAATCTGCGCTGCATCTCGACAGTAGGGGCGCTTTGCTGTGTCAGACCGTAAGTAGAGTCAGGGTGCTTCCGTTGAAGGTTGCTCCGCTACTCGATTCGCGCTAAACGGCTGGCCTTCAATCCCGCATCGGACATCGAATTGCCACGCAAAGCAGACCCGGACAAGCGTTACTTGTCGCACGAACAGATCCGACGCCTTGCGGCCGAATGCGGCAGATTCCACACGATCGTTCTCGTGCTCGCGTACTGCAGGTTGCGATACGGCGAGGCGATCGCCCTGCGGGGGAAGAACGTCGACCTGAAGACATCACGGATTCGAGTGCAAACGTCGGTCACGCGTGTAACCGGCATCGGGCTCGTCGAGGGACCGACAAAGAATCACGCGGCGAGATCGGTACCCATCCCCAAGTTTGTCGTCGACGAACTTCGCGATCGTCTCGAGGACTCCAATCCGGACGATCTCGTCTTTCCGAGCCGCAAGGGTGGGTGGCTTCCTCTCGGCGAGTTTCGGTGGGTATTCAACACCGCCGCCACCAAGGTCGGCCTGGACGGACTCGTCCCTCACGAGCTCCGCCACACTGCAGCACCGTTGGCGATCGCCGCCGGTGCCAACGTGAAGGTCGTCCAGCAGCTCCTCGGACATAAGACTGCGACCCTCACCCTGGACCGCTACGGGCACCTGTTCGCGGACGATCTCGATACTGTTGCGGCCGCTCTCGATGCCGCCGCGGAGGCCTCGAGTAAATCTCCTGCGTACCCTCTGCGTACCCACGAAGGCCTTGAGGGTAGGCCCGCCCTTCGGGTGGTGCGTTGAGCTGCACCGATATGGTGCCCCCAGTCGGACTCGAACCGACACTTGACGGATTTTAAGTCCGTTGCCTCTGCCAATTGGGCTATGGGGGCCTTGACGCACGCGACTGGTCGGGTGCGTCAGGAATCAGACTATCGGGTCGGTCTGAGCTATCGACATCGCGATGCCGTCGAGGATGTCGTGTTCGCTGACAACCAGTTCGGTGATCCCGGCTTTGGCCTCGAAGCTCTGAGCCAGCACCGTGGTGATGATCGCTCCGCCGCCGATGACGTCTACCCGCCCCGGATGCATCGGACCGAAGGCAGCACGCTCAACTCGAGGCATAACGATAAGGCGCTCACACACGTCGAACAGTTGATTGAACGGAATCCTCGACAGGTGCACCTTCTCGGCGTCGTACTCCGGAAGATCCTGCGCGATCGCGGCCAGCGTCGTCATGGTTCCAGCGACACCCACCCACGTGTGCGCCTTCTCGACGGGTACGGCCTCGAACGCCTCGGCCAATTTCGCGGTCGCAAAAGCCGTCGCCTCGGAAACCTGCTCTGCCGTAGGCGGATCCGACGGTAGGCACCGCTCCGTGACGCGCACGCAGCCGATGTCGGTGGAGTACGCAGCTTCGACGCCTGAAGCACCGCCGAGGACGACTTCAGTGGATCCGCCGCCGAGATCTACCACCACGAAGGGGCCCTCGGACGGATCGAGTTCTCCCACAGCACCGCTGAACGAGAGGCGTGCCTCTTCGTCACCGGTGATCACCTCTGCTCCTGATCCGGGAATCACCGCACCGAGCACGTCCCTCGTCATCGTGAAGAAGTCTTCCCGATTCGCAGCGTCGCGAGTAGCCGAGGTGGCGACCATGCGAACGGCGGTTGCTCCGGCGTTGGCAATCATCGACGCGTACTCGACCAGCGCGACCCGGGTGCGTTCGATGGCCTCGGGCGCGAATGTCCCTGTCGCATCAACACCTTGACCGAGTCGCACAACGCGCATCTCGCGCCGGACATCCACCAGACGACCGTCGGCGCCGACGTCGGCGATCAGCAGTCGAATGGAGTTGGTACCGCAATCGACTGCGGCGACACGGCGAGTCACCGGTCGGTGTTGTCGGCATCGTCGATGCCAGGCCAGTCCGCGGGAATTGCAGTGCCGCGGAGCTTTCCGTGACCGGCCAACGCGACGGACTCGTCACCGAGCGGATTCACGCCGGGACCCTTGGCAAGCGAATGCGCCATCAGCACGTGCAGGCACTTGACACGATCCGGCATCCCACCACCGGCAAAGTCGGTTCCGAGAGATTCGATCGCGTCCCGCTCGGCAAGGTACGACTCGTATGCCCGCCGGTAGGCCGCGGCAAGTTCCGGATCCTGGGTCAGGCGTTCGGTCATCTCACGCATGACGCCGGCGGATTCCTGACGGCTCGCTTCGGCAGTCAGTCGCGGATCGGTGAGGTAGTACAACGTCGGGAACGGTGTTCCGTCCGGAAGTTTGGGGGCAGTCTTGACGACGCCGGGCTGACCGTCCGGGCTGCGGTACGCGATCTCGATCACTCCGCGTGGCTCACGGCCCAATTGAGCGGCAACGGCGTCGAGATCCGCTTGTGAAACCTGTGGGGAATTTTCGGACGTGTTGCTCACCCGGTGGGTACTCCTTGTTCTTCTGGCTCTATCGGCGCCAACGGCATCGGGGCCGGTGTCGTCGTCTCGGGAACCACTGGCGGTTCCGAAATCGTTTGCCACAGATCGCGATACCACGGACCTGTCAGCGGTGTTTCCTTTTCCTGCTTCTTCTCGGGTTCCTTGTAGTCGCCGGGAAGCTGAACCTGAAATGGGGTCTCGCCCGGTTTGACGTACCGAAGGCGTTCTCGTGCAAGAGCTTCGATGTACGCAGGGTCGTCGAAGCGCGCGTTCTGGCCTTGCAGCTTTCGCAGTTCTTCCTCGAGCACCTGACGTTCGGCCGCCACCTGCGCGGCATCCGAACGCTGGCTGATGTAAGTACGCAGCGGCACTGCCAGTGTCAGCGCCAGCATGAGCACAACCATCGCGAGCACCACGGCCCGACTGGTGGACAAGCCGAAAATGGTGTTGTCCGACTTCGGAAGCCGAGACCAGAACTTGTTGGTTCCGCTCTTCCCCCGGGCCGACTTCGACCCGCGCGCCGACGCTTTCTCGGCGGAGACCCCCGGTTGCGCGGGGTCTGTCGCAGCGGAATCAACTGCTGCCGGATCGACCGAAGATGCCGGTTCCGACGCGCGTGGGCGTCGAGCGCTGTCACGACGCGCACGAGACGGTGTGTCTCCACGACGGGAACCACGACCCCCCGGACTTCCGCCGGGGGATCGTGGCTTACCGCGCTGTGCAGACACTACTGAATCTTAGATTTCCGTCAGGCCTCGAAAGCGAAGCGCGGGAACGCAACCTCGCCGGCGTAACGTGCTGCATCGCCGAGGTTCTCCTCGATACGCAGCAGCTGGTTGTACTTGGCAACGCGCTCGCTGCGGGCCGGAGCACCGGTCTTGATCTGGCCGCTGCCGACGGCAACTGCGAGGTCGGCGATGGTGGTGTCCTCGGTCTCGCCGGACCGGTGGCTCATCATCGTCTTGTAACCGTTGCGGTGAGCGAGATCGACAGCGTCGAGGGTCTCGGTCAGGGTGCCGATCTGGTTGACCTTCACCAGGAGTGCGTTGGCCGCGCCCTTGACGATGCCTTCTTCGAGACGCTCGGGGTTGGTGACGAAAAGGTCGTCGCCGACGAGCTGGATCTTGTTGCCGATCTGATCGGTGAGCGCAACCCAGCCGTCCCAGTCGTCTTCGTCGAGCGGATCCTCGATGGAGACGAGCGGGTATGCGTCGATGAGGTCGGCGTAGAACGCCGCCATCTCGGCCGCCGTGCGGTTCTTGCCCTCGAACTTGTAGCCGGTGCCGTCGGTGTAGAACTCGGTAGCGGCGACGTCGAGAGCGAGCGCGACGTCGGTGCCCAGCTTGAGGCCCGTCTTGTTCACGGCGATCGTGATGAGGTCGAGTGCTTCCTTAGTGCCAGCGACGTCCGGAGCGAATCCGCCTTCGTCACCGAGACCGGTGGAGAGGCCCTTCTCCTTGAGAACCGACTTCAGGGCGTGGTAGACCTCGGTGCCCCAGCGCAGCGATTCCTTGAAGCTCGGTGCGCCGATGGGCGCAACCATGAATTCCTGGACGTCGACACCGGTGTCGGCGTGTGCGCCACCGTTGAGGATGTTCATCATCGGGACGGGGAGTACGTGAGCGTTGGGGCCACCGACGTAACGGAACAGCTCCAGGCCCGAGGACTCGGCAGCGGCGCGAGCGACGGCAAGCGAGGCACCGAGCAAAGCGTTTGCGCCGAGGCGGGACTTGTCCGGGGTGCCGTCTGCGTCGAGCAGCGCCTGGTCGACCGTGCGCTGCTCGGTCGCGTCGATGCCGATGATGGCGGGAGCGATCTCGCCAAGCACAGCCTCTACGGCCTTCTCGACGCCCTTGCCACCGTAGCGCGCGCCACCGTCGCGCAGTTCGACGGCTTCGTGCTCACCGGTCGAAGCGCCGGACGGCACCGCAGCCCTGGCGAAACTTCCGTCTTCGAGCAGAACCTCGACCTCAACCGTGGGGTTGCCACGGGAATCAAGGATCTCGCGAGCTCCGACCTGCTCAATACTGGCCACTGTGTGGTTCTCCTTCGAATGGGCTTCGCATTGGGGCACGCACTGCGTGCTTGACACTAGGGCTCCGACCCCTCCGGTCGACAGAGGACCACGATCGCGGCTGGGCCTCTGCAGTGCCAGCACCTCTGTAGTGCCAGCACACAGCCTAACCGCACCGGCCGAAGGCTTCTTTATCGACGCGCGGTCATAGCCCCGACCTGCGGTAGATCACCGTCAGTCCGGTCGAACCCCGACTGAATATGCCGCCGCACGATCTCGGACCAGCGCGAGATAGTCGCCCGAAAGGTTGTACGCCATCAGCGCCTGCTGCCAACCGGCAGCGGTAGTGAGGTCTCCCCCGCGTGCGCACAGGTAACGGGCAGCGGTGAGCGCGGCGTCGTCGATGTTGTCCGGGTCCACGCGGCCATCGCCATTGGCGTCGACACCCCATTTGAGCCACGTCTCAGGGATGAACTGCATGGGCCCCATGGCGCGGTCGTGCACAGGGTCGCCGTCCATCGCTCCGCCGTCGGTGTCGGGAATCTCGGCAACTCCCGGGCCACCGTCGAGAGGGATTCCCCGAATGATCGGGGCGACTTGACCCAACGCGTCGACCGACGAACCGTCGTAGGTCCCGTGGCGGCTCTCGACGCTGCCGATACCGGCCAGAGTTGTCCACCCGATTCCGCAGCCGGGAAGCGTCTCGGCCATGACCGCAGCGGCATACCCGTATGCCTCGAGCGCAGTGGTACCGATCCCGATGTCGTCGGACAATCCCGCCGCCCAATCGGCAAGTTGATCAGCACTGCGGCCGGGAGCGTTGATGTCGATCGGCGGTGTCGGAGAGCCGCTACCTGGGGGTATGCCCTCGGGAATAGCAACCTTCGGTTCGTTCGATCCACACGCCACGGCACCTACGCCCAGCAAAGCTGTTCCGGCAGCTACTGCGGCGACGGCTCGCGAGAGACGCCGGGGACTTCTGCGGGCAGCGGAGGTTCGGTACACCCTTCCATCATCCACATGCGAGCGAACTACTCCCCGATCCATTGGTAAAGAACAGCAAAAGTACAGGTCGGGGCATGGTTCCCCACTGATTGTGGAGTATCTTTTTCTGAGTTAAGGCTGGCCTAGCCTGATGAAGCTGTCCGAACCTGTTTCACCCACTCAGTCAGGAGTCGCCCGTGCCCGTGTCGGTACTCGCTGCCGCGAGCACACCGTCAGTTGCCACTCAGCTATTCGGTAGTGGCCTGATCGGTCTGCGCGAAGGCCTCGAAGCAGGCATCGTGGTGATGATTCTCGCTGCCTACCTTGTGAAGGCTCAGCGCAAGGACGCACTCAAATGGGTGTGGCTCGGCGTCGCGATCGCCGTCGCGATGGTGGCGATCATCTTCTTCGCGATCCACTACGGAACATCGACGGTCGACGGCTTGACCGCCGAGATCATCGCAGGCGTTGCCTCCCTGATCGCCGTCGTCATCGTCACGATCATGGTCCTGTGGATGCGCACGGCAGCGAAGAACATTTCCGGGGATCTGAAAGCCGGAATGGAAAGGGCGCTGATCGCCGGCCCCGTCGCCATTCTGTCGCTGTCGTTCTTCGCTGTTGGTCGTGAAGGCGTCGAGACGGCGTTGCTCATGGTCGGATATGCCGAGAACACCGCGGGCAGCTCCTGGCCGTTGGTCGGATTGCTCCTCGGAATCCTCGTGGCCGCCGTCTTGACCGTCGCCATGTACTTCGGCGCCCTCCGTCTCAACCTGACGACGTTCTTCCGGTACACAGCGATCTTCCTTATCGTGGTTGCCGCCGGAATCCTCTCGTACGGTGTTCGCGCTCTACAGACCGGAAACGTCCTGCCGGGCGGTTCGAATCTCGCGTTCAACCTGACGCCCGGCTATGACCCGTCGACCTGGTACGGCACCGTCCTCGCCGGAATCTTCAACTTCCGCCCGGACCCGACCGTCCTGCAAGCCGTCGCGTGGGTCGTCTACCTCGTAGTCGTCCTCGCGCTCTTCCTGCGTCCCCTTCCGTCGAGCCCTTCGGCGCCGACAACCCCGCCTGCGCACGACACACACGTTCCCGAGAAATCCTGAGAGGCATTGCCGACATGCGTAAATCCACCCTCGTACTGGCCACGGCTGCGGTACTTCCCTTCTCCCTCGCCGCGTGCACCGAGAAGACGACGGCGAGCGACGGCGATATCGTCGTCACGGCCACCGACGATTCGTGTGACGTCAGTGCCACCACCGGAACTACTGGCAGTTCGACGTTCCAGGTGACGAACAACGGCTCGAAGGTCACCGAGTTCTACGTCTTCGCCGAGGGTGATCGAGCGATGGGTGAAGTCGAGAACATCGGCCCCGGCCTTACCCGGCAGCTGATCGTCTCTCTCCCCGAGGCTGCGACCTATCAACTCGCATGCAAGCCGGGCATGGTCGGAACCGGCATCCGTCAGGACTTCGTCGTCACGGGCGATTCGCAGGCGGCCACCGACGAGAGCGGCCAACTCGCCGAAGCTGCCGACGGTTACCGGCGGTACATCCGCAGCCAGATCGTCGCGCTGCAGGACACCGCAGCTCAGTTCGTCGCCGCCGTCCAGTCCGCCAACGTCGACCAGGCGAAGGCACTGTTCCCGATCGCACGTACCTACTACGAGCGCATCGAGCCCGAAGCCGAGAGCTTCGGCGAACTCGATCCCAAGCTGGACCTGCGCGAAGCAGATCTGGAGCCCGGTCAGGTCTGGACGGGATTCCACCGCCTCGAGAAGGATTTGTGGGTCACCGGACTGCAGCCGGATACCAACGCAGTCGCCGATCAACTGCTCGAAGACATTCAATATCTTGCCGATCAGGTGAACGCCGAGGACTACACGATCGATCCAACCAAGATCGCCGGCGACGCCCAAGGACTGCTCGACGAGATCTCGACTTCCAAGATCACCGGTGAGGAAGACATCTTCTCGCATACCGACCTGTGGGACTTCCAGGCCAACGTCGACGGCTCGCAAGCTGCGATCGCGGCACTGAACCCGATTCTGCAGGAACGTAATCCCGAGCTCGCCCAGCGCATCGCCGACCGATTCGCCGACCTCGACGCCGCGCTGGCACAATTCCGCGTCGGCGACGGATTTGTTTACTACGACACCGTTACCGAGGCGCAGCGTCAGGAACTCTCACGTAAAATCGATGCCCTGTCCGCCGAGGTCAGCCAGGTCCAGGAAGTAGTTGCGGGGCAGTAGATGACTGATTCACCAGAAGGCACGCCCGCTGCGGGAAACGCAGCACCGCAGGGAGTTTCACGACGCCGATTGTTCGGCGCCGTGGGAGCCGGCGCAGTCCTGGCCGGTGCCGGTGCCGTCATCGGACGGGTGACCGCCGACGACAATTCCGGCGCAAATCACGCAGATGTGGTGGCCTTCCGCGGTGAACATCAGGCAGGCATCACGACGCCGGCCCAGGATCGCATGCACTTCGTCGCATTCGACGTGACAACGAAATCACGTGACGAACTGATCACGCTGCTGCAGACGTGGACGGCGATGGCCGAACGAATGACTGCGGGTCAGGAAGCAACCGAGGACGGCGCGACCGGCGACGGCCCGTACGCACCGCCGAGCGATACCGGCGAGGCTCTCGATCTGGCGCCGTCGCAACTCACCCTGACCATCGGATTCGGACCGTCCCTTTTCGACGACCGTTTTGGGCTCGCGGACAAGAAACCTGCTGCCCTGCTGGACCTTCCCCACTTCCGTGCTGACAACCTCGACGCGAATCGCAGCGGGGGTGACATCGCCATCCAAGCGTGCGCCAACGATCCCCAGGTTGCCGTGCATGCGATCCGCAACCTCGCACGAGTCGCTTTCGGGACTGCGTCGGTCAAATGGTCGCAACTCGGGTTCGGACGAACGTCCTCGACCTCGACGACGCAGGCGACACCACGAAATCTGTTCGGATTCAAGGACGGAACCGCCAACATCAAGGCAGAAGATCCAGACGCGCTCGCCCAGCACGTCTGGGTCGGCCCCAACGACGATCAGGCCTGGATGGCAGGCGGATCGTTCCTCGTCGCCAGACGCATTCGGATGCTGATCGAGCAGTGGGACCGCGCAGTTCTCAAGGAACAGGAAGCCGTCATCGGCCGCTCCAAACGGAGAGGAGCGCCGCTCGGCGGCAAAGACGAGTTCGATGAGCTCGATCTCGACTCCAAAATGGGACACGACTTCGTTATCCCAGAGAATTCACACGTGCGCCTGGCCTCGGCCGAGGAACTCGGTGGGATTCAGATCCTGCGCCGCGGATACAACTTCACCGACGGCTCCGACGGCTTCGGCCACCTGGACGCGGGACTGTTCTTCGTCGCGTATTGCCGGAATCCAGTCGAGCAGTTTGTTCCGATGCAGCAGAACCTTTCGCGGCACGATGCGTTGAACGAATACATCCAGCACGTCGGTTCTGCAGTCTTCGCCTGCCCTGGTGGTCTCGCCGACGGGAGCTACTGGGGCTCCACGCTGTTCGCGTAGCCGAAGACCGGGACACCAGTCCAGGTAGCGATCTCGGAACGAAATCTGCGCACGGAGTACTTCTCGTGGGAGCGTGCACCATTCACGTCTACCACGGCGATATCTCGGATGCACTCGGCCACCGATTCCCAACTGTCGTCGTGAAAATGGAGTCCATCGACACCAGGTGTCACGGTTTCCGACGCTCCCCCGATGCTGTTCGTAATCACGCGCGCACCCGCAGCCATCGCCTCCACCGGCATGATTCCGAAGTCTTCGATCGCCGGAAAGACGTATGCGAGTGCCTGCTGATACAGCGCGAAAAGCAACGCATCCGAGGGGCGACGAACAATTCGAACGGGAACCGACGCAGAGTCAGCCATTGCGCGGAGCCGATCCTCTTCCGGGCCCGACCCTGCGATGACAGCAGCCGTCCCGGCCCGCTCGGCTGCCCGGATCACCCAGTCCAATCGCTTGTACGGAATGAACCTGGAGGCACCGAGAACGAATGGCGACGGCAAACTGGATAGTAGCTGAAGCTCGTTTTCGCTCAATCTGGATCGCCAATCATCGACAGCGGAGATCCGATCGACGTCCACCGGGGGGTGAATGACCCGCGATTGCACGCCCCAGGCGCGCTCGACCCGCCGACGAACAAACTCGCTGTTCGCTGCGAACGAAGCCCCTTCTGACGCCCGTTTGCGGTCGATTTTGCGCAGAATGGGTGATCCCAGCCTCGCGAGTGGCGAGTTTCCACGCTCGTCCAGTTCGGGATTCCACACGTACCTGGCAGGGGTGTGCACGTAGACGAATTTCCGGAATCGTGCAGACTGCTCTTTGAATGTTGCGTGATGGGCGAACACGTGGGAACTGATCAGCGCGAAGTCATAGCCGCGATTCTCCAACCCTCGCCAGGTGAACGGCATGACGGGCAATGAGAGCGCTTTGCTACGGCGCAATGGTGTTGCAGCGAGCACACTTTCGTTGACATCGGTCGTCGAGTAACGCCCCGGAGCATCGTTCCACAGGCAGTACAGGTCAGCATCCGGATAACAGTTGACGAACTCGTCCAGCACCTTCTCTGCGCCGCCTGAACGCTCGATCCATTCGTGGACGAGTACACCTGACATTTCGGACTCCTATGCGCTTTTTCTACGCTTCACAGACCTAGAGACTGTCTCTACGCGATCAAACGGGCTAATGGTATGTTTACCAGCAACATACAGGCAACCGAACTTGACCGGGAGTGATCACCATCGAGACCCAACTGGCCACATGGTTCGGGTCGGCAGACAAGCCGTTGCTCGGATTCGTTCACGTACCCATCTCGGGCACTGCCCGTGAAGCCGTGGTCATGTGTCCCCCGCTGGGCAAGGAGCACATCGACACCTATCGCGGCATGCGACTACTCGGCGAAAAACTCGCGGCACGAGGAATGGCTGCTTTTCGTTTCGAGTACGCGGGAGTCGGCGACTCAGCCGGCGCAGAAGACGATCCTGTCGCTCTCACCTTCTGGCTGGAGAGCATTGTCAGTGCTGTGGACTACGTCCGACGGGCGGGCGCAGAATCCGTGAGCATCGTTGGACTGAGGGTAGGGGCACTACTGGCAGCGTCGGCATTGGAGGCATGTGGGACCGTCAACTCGATAGTCCTGTGGGACCCAATTCTGACCGGCCGCAACTACCTCAGGGAACAACGTGCGTTCTATGCGATCAGCGTCGGAGAGGACGATCCCACCGACTCACGCGTGTCGATCATGGGTGGCGTGCTGGCACCCGAATGCGCCGACCAATTGTCACGTCTCCGCATCACCGGGCCATTTCTCGGACGCCCGCACACGCTTCTGGCCGTGAAGTCTTCGGCAGTGGAGAGCAGGGCTGTCGCCGGGCTCGCAGCAACTCTCGATCCCGAGATGATGATCTTGGAGAACCACGACGCGTTCACCTCGCCCCCCAGTTTCTACGTCGACATTCCTTACGACCACATCGAAGAACTGGCCGAATGGGTGGCTGAGCACGCCCCGGTGACTTCGCACGCTTTCACTCCGGCGATTACCACGACGGCACGTGTCGCAGTGACACCCAGTGGCGACGAGGTTTTCGAATCACTCGAACGCGTGGGACCCAGCAAACTGTTTGCGATACGTACCCATCCCGCTGGAACAGAATCGCCTGGAGGCACTCTGGCCCCGCCCACTCCCGAGCGAGGCTTGTTGTTCTACACCACAGCTGTGGAGCACCGCTGTGGCCCAGGCCGCTCATGGGTGACTATCGCGCGTGAGGCTGCTGAACATGGGGTGACCAGCCTTCGATTCGACCGTCGTGGTGTCGGTGACACCGGACCGATTCGCGCCGACATGCCGACCGCTGTGTATTCCCGAAACGCCGACGAGGACGCCCTGGCTGCCGTCGACGCTCTGGGCGCGGACCCCAAGAATCTGATTCTGGCGGGATTGTGCTCCGGCGGCTGGACCGCAGCATCGGTCGCTCTGAAAGTCGGCGCCCGTTCCACCGTTCTCGTCGACATGATCCTGTGGTCGGTACGACGGAAGAAGTCGCTCGTCGACGCCGTGTTGCCGGAGGCTCCGCGGGCCATTTCTGACGGCGAGAAGCAGAAGCTGCCGTTCAAGGCCTCCCTTAAAGCTCAACTACAGTCCCGATTGCCGTACCTCGCATGGAAGCTGTTGGGGCAGAGGGGAATTACCCAGGTTCCCGAGGTACTGCTCGATGCACTCGACAAGAAGGGCGTGCACGCGACGGTGGTTCTCTCGCCGGCGGATGTCGATTGGTTCCGGCAACAGCGTGGGCCCGAAGGGATCGCCAGAATGGCTCGTCGCGGGTACGACTTCGACGCCATCATGGCGCCCGTCGGTGACCACCCGGCATATCACCGTGACCTTCGAACCCTCATCCAGTCCTCGGCAGTTTCCGCCGTCGCCACCCAGTTCGGAGGATCGAAACCGGGACAGTGCGTCTCGCGAACGACGAGCGGACGGTCGATGTGAATATCGCCACCCTGCTGATCGGTGCGGTACTGGGTGCCGTCGTGTGCGCGGCCATTTACCAGCGGCCACAGCGTGGCGTCCTGCTGGTGGCGCTGTTCGCCCCGTTGCACGGGTTGCTGGCGATCATCCCGAACGGCACGGCGTTGGCGGGGTGGAAGGAAGGTCTCATCCTCCTCACTTTGATATGCGCTTTCCTGAGCCCGAATCGCCACGGAGTCATTCGGCCGTCGATGCCGTGGTGGCCCGCAGCAGTCGTGTGGGTGGCGATGGGGTGCGTGTCGGCATTCGCCCTGTCCGGTCTGGGGAGTCTCGGCTCGATCAAGATCACCTACTTCTACATGCTGCTTCCCCTCATTCTGTGGCGCGCGCCGTTCACTCGTGAGGATCGTGATCATCTCGTCTCGATCCTGATGGGGGTGGGAATCCTCGCCGCAGTGGTCGGTCTGCTTCAACAAGTGGTCGGACCCGAATTCCTCGTCGGTCTCGGGTACAGCTACACCGAGGAGATACGTATCACCGGTGGGATTCTGCGGAGTTTCAGCACGTTCACCGGTCCGTTCGCATTCGGCCTGTACGTGATGCTCAGCCTAGTTGTGGGGTTGTCCGTCAGTCTCAACGAGCCGACGCGTCTGCGGAACATGATCTTCCTTGCCGCCACGCCCATCATGATCGCCGGTATGGGGGTGTCCATCGTGCGGGCCAGCTACATCGGTTTCGCTGCCGGTCTCCTCTGGCTGGCGATCTACAAGTACAAGTCGCTGCTGGTGCTGTTCGCTGCCGCAGCCGCTGCCATCCCGATCGCTCTCCTTCTCACGCCCACTTCCGTGATGAAAGCGTTGTTCTCCTCGAACAGTCTCGAGGAACGTGGCAACGGTTGGTCGGAGACGGTCAGCTCACTGTGGGTGAATCCACTCGGACAAGGTGTCGGCGCGACCGGATCTGCTGCAGCGAAGGCCGCGGAACTGGCGCATCCCATGATCAACACATTGACGATCAAGGCAGCTACGACGCTGCGTCTGATCCCGTACCAGCCTGACAACTACTACATGAAGGTCGCCGTCGAGCTGGGACCGATCGGGCTGTGGGTATTCACGTTGATCTTGGTGTCGGCGGCCGTCACGGGACTCCGTGCATCGCGCATCCTCCCCGGCCAGGACGGCGCTCTTTCGTTAGGCGTGAGTGCCTCGATCATCGCCGCATGCGTCGCGTCCCTGGTCTCGACCTACTTCGAAATTTTTCCACTCGACCTTTACTTCTGGTTACTGATAGGAACCGCAGGATGCGCACTGAGCCAACACCACTCGGAGAAAACCGCGACACTCGGTCCGGAATCACCTACGGAGCCATGGCCCTCCGACCCGGCGGTGGTGGGGTCCAGACCTACGCCCGTGAGCTCCTCTCCGAGCTAGTTCCGTTGATCGGCGCTTCCGCAAAGCTGAGCGCCACTGTGCAACAGGACGCAATCGGTGAGCTTCCGCCGGCGATGGAACCGATCAGCCGTCCCGTCGTCGCCGGCGTCCGCCGAGCAGCGTGGGCGATGGTCCCGATCAGCGGAACTGACCTCTTCCACAGTCTCGACGTCGATATTCCATTACGGCAGCGAGGCCTGACCGTATCGACCTTCCACGACATGTCGGTGTTCGACGTCCCATGGGCATTCAGTAAGTTTCGGGCCACCGGCGAGCGACAACTTCTGTCCATGGCGCTGCGTAAGGCAGATGTCATCATCGCGGTATCCGACTTCACGGCCGAACGCATCAAAGCCTTGAGTGGTCGCGACGCTGTGGTCACCCCCCTGGCGCCGGCGCCGTGGGCCACCATGCCCACCGACGCCGAAGTCGCGGATGTACGGGGACGCCTCGGTCTTCCCGAACGATTTGTACTCCAAGTCGGGACGATCGAGCCCCGCAAGGATGTCGCGTTGGTAGCCGACGCCTGCCGTGAACTGGACATACCGTTTCTTCTCGCCGGTTCCGGTTCCACGGGACCCGATGCTCCGGAACACTCTGTCGGCCTCGGTTACGTTGCGACAGAGGATCTTCCCGCACTGTATTCAGCGGCTACGGCCGTCGCGTACTCGTCGCGATACGAAGGATTCGGACTCCCACCGCTCGAAGCCATGGCATGTGGCGGCGCGGTGGTCGCCAGCGCCGTAGGCGCGCTCCCCGATTTCGCCGACAACGGCGCTGTCCTGGTGAAAACTCACGACAAGGATTCCTGGGTTCGAGCACTCCGATCGGTGATCGACGATGCCGACTTTAACCGCACCCTTCGATCCGCGGCACCTGAAGTCGCGGCGCGATCGACCTGGACTCGAACCGCTGAACTCACCGTCGACAGCTATCGATCAGCGGGACTGAGCGTGTGAGTTGGCATTCATGACGAAGCGTCGACAATCCGCGGTCAGCCGAGTTTCGGAACGCGAATTCGCCGAACTCCGACAGGCTGCCGTCGACAAGTTCGAGCGGGAAAGCCTGGAGCGAGCGGCCAAGATTCACGGCCCGTCCGTTCCGGAACTGACTGCGAATGCAGCTCGTCGAAGCACCGTCATCATGCTGGCGAGCCGAGTTGCCGTCGCCGCGATGGGTTGGATTGGCTCCGTTCTGATCGCTCGATCGATCAGCCCGGAGCAATTCGGCCAGTTCTCACTGATTTTCGGGCTGCTGGGGCTCTTGTCCGTCATCACCGACCTCGGCGTCGGCAGAGTCGTCCTCGCGAAATTGGTCGAGAGCAACCCGTGGGACGTATCTCTGGTCACGTCGGCCTTCATCTCGCTTCGTATCGCCCTCGGCTTGTTCGGATACGTGTTGGCAGTCGGATACGTATGGGTTCTCGGCTACCCCGCCGACGTCGTCGAAGCAACGGCGATTGCCGGCTTGGTCGTCGTGGTAGCAACACCGAGCCACGCGCTTTCCGTCATGTACCAGAGCCGTCTGCGAATGACATATGTGGCTATCGCCGAAGGCCTGGGACAGCTTGTCCAATTGATCGCGACTATCGCCGCGGTGCTGTGGAACCCGGTACTTGTCGTTCTTGTCCTTCCAGCCGTCGCCAACGAAGTAGTCGCCGCCGTCATCAAGATTCGTGGAGTGCGGAAAGGGATCGCCGGACCGCGGCCGTCGTCACGCGTCCAGTTTCGGCGATGGCGCGAAATGCTCATTGAGGCGATACCGCTGAGCATCGGATTCGCCTTCGTCACACTGCTGTCGAAAGTAGACGTGCTTCTCCTCGGTAAGCTCGACACCTTCGATTCCGTCGGTCTGTACACCATCGGCTACAAGTTCGCCGACCTCTTGTCGATAGTCGCGATCACGGTGGTCACCCCGGTCACGACCCTGCTGGTATCGGCTTGGCCGGACCAGCTCGATGTCTTCCGGCAGCGCAGTCGCGAGGCATTCATCGTGCTCACGTTGATGGGGAGTGCCGCACTGGTCGCATTCTGGCCCGCCGCAACCGAAGTTCTTGCCCTGCTTTACGGCTCGAGATTTGCTGCCGCCGATACATCCACTCGTCTCCTCGTCCTGGGAACCTGCTTTTCCATGCTGACCCAGTTGGGTCTCATGGTCCTGGTCGCGAGTGGTCGCCACCGCACGTATCCTTGGATCGCCATCGGCGGTTTGGTGATCAACGTTGTGATCAACCTGGTCCTCATTCCTCGAATGTCTTTCAACGGAGCCGCAATCGCCACGGTTGCCACCGAGATTCTCCTCTTCGCGGCAATCTGGATAGTGGTATTCCGCACACTCCCCGTTCGGAAACTCTTTCCGGCAGTGCCGTTCACGATCATCTCCGCCGTCTGCGCCGGCGTAGTCGTTCTGGGAACGCTGTGCGTGGAGAGATTCGGAATTCCATGGCTCGCTGTTTCGCTCGTTGCACCGATCATGATGATCGGAATCGTCGCAATGCTCCCCATCTCGGACGGAAAGTCCTTGACCTCACTCGTCAGACCACGTGGAGGAAATGCGTGACTCGCACGCTCGTATTCGTCAGTCACACCGGAGAAGTGTCCGGTGCCGAACTTGTCATGCTCGAACTCATGCGATTGGCCAAAGTACGCGGGCACTCCGTAGTCCTCGCATGCGCAGAAGGACCGCTACGCAAGCGCGCGGCCGACATTGCCGAAATCATCGAACTCCCGGTTCTGGGCCTACGCGGTGAAAGCGGATTCGACCGCATCTCCGCGATCACGACGGTCGTGAAGAACTGGCGTAAAGCCGGACGTGTCATTGCCTCCCGAACACGAGGATCGAATGCGACCGTCATAGTGAATTCGCTGTTCGCGCTTCCGGCAATCAGACTCGGTGGGGTCGACGGCGGTGCCACATGGTTGGTACACGACACCCTCTCGAGCGCCAAGCAACGAATCGTGGTTCGAATCGCGAAGCCTGCCATCGTCAAAGCTGTCGCAGTGTCCGGACCCACCTCCGTTCCCGTGCGCCAGCTCGGTGTTCACACCACTATCTCGCGGCTCGGTGTCCCGGTACCGGCCGACGTCGTCGACATCAATTCTCCCGCAACAGGAGTCATCGGGATCATGGGCTCGATCACGCCGTGGAAAGGCCACCAGGTCTTGCTCGACGCAGTAGCCGAAATACCCGAGATCACTCTGGAGGTCGCCGGCACCGCGTTCCCGGGCGACGAAACGTACGTCGAAGAGTTGCAACGCCGTTCAGCGCTCCCGGATCTCGCCGGGCGCGTTCGGTTCCTCGGCCATGTCGATGCATTGAGCACCGTGCAGCGATGGGACCTGGCTATTTCGGCCAGCACGTCACCGGAAGCGGGACCTCTGGTGCTTCTCGAAGCAATGAGCGCGGGTGTACCGGTTATCGGAACGAACCACGGCGGTACGAGCGAGGTTCTCGCCGACGGCGCCGGCTCGCTGGTCGCGGTTGGCGACGCATCTCAACTGGCGTCCGAGATATCCAGACTGCTGGCGGACCACGCGTGCCGCACCGAACTTGCCGGAAAGGGTCGGCGGCGGGTAGTCGAGCGCTACGACATCAAGAAGAATCTACCCGCGATGCTGCAGGAACTCGTCAATGACTAGATATGTTCGGATGGCCGCGGTCGCCACAGTTCTCGTGACCGTCGGAGCGTTACTCCATTCGTCGGTGTCCACGTCGTACGAACCTTGCCCGGTAGCGCCGCCCATCGATGACCTCGGAATCGCTCTGGGAGCCGGCTATACGGCACTCCCGAAATCCGATATCGAGATCAACGTCGACGCAGTCCGGGATTCGGGCTCGAGTTGGGTCAGATTCGACGTCGACTGGTCTTCCATCGAAGCTGAGCAAGGGCAGTTCGATTGGTCGGGTACCGATCGACTTGTGGAGGCCTCGAAATCGGCAGGGCTCGAAGTACTTGCTCTGATCACGTACACGCCGGCGTGGGCACGGGACTCGAAAGCACCCGCCTCCGATTCGCACACCAAACCAGCCGACCCCGCGACGTTCGCCACCTTCGCGGCCATCGCCGCCCAGCGCTACGGCGATGCGATTTCGGCCTGGGAAATATGGAACGAACCCAACCTCCACATGTTCTTCAATCCCGCGCCGGACCCCACCTACTATTCGACACTTCTGTCCCTCTCCAGCGCGGCGATCAAGCGGGTTCAGCCCCATGCAACGATAGTTTCGGGTGGACTCTCACCGGCCCCCGACGACGGTGTGAACATCAGTCCCACCACCTTCCTTTCCGAGATGTACCAGTCAGGAGTACGGACCCATTTCGACGCCGTCGGAATGCATCCGTACAGCTTCCCGGCCATGCCCTCGGACCCACTCACCAAGAGTTGGAATGCGTTCTTTCGGATGAAAACAATGCGCCAGACGATGATCGACAACGGCGACGCCGCCAAGACGATATGGGCGACCGAATTCGGTTCGCCGACCGGTAACGATCCGACCTCGGTTACCACAGCCGATCAGGCAGCCATTCTCCGCGACGGAATCAACGAAGCCCGTCGGGGTGGCTACGTGTCGAAGCTATTCGTCTACAGCCTCGTGGATCGCGGAATCGACAAGGGAGACCGAGAACAAAACTTTGGATTGTTGGATGCCGCATTCGAACCGAAGCCGGCAATGAAAGTTCTCGAAGATGCCAGCAAAACTGGCGGATGTACCTGAAAAAGAATCACTGAATCCATCCACAGTCGGCCAAAGCCGAAAAATACCAACCGGCGCATTCCACCAAGCCATGGAAGCAGTCATAGGTGCTGAAGAAAAGACCTGGCGACTTCTGTCTAACAAGCGATTTCGTGCAACCCTGCTACTTGCCGGATAGTTCGGCAATTTCCGGTTCCGCTTGGTCATTGGTGTTGCATCCACTGTGGAAGGAAGGTGGTCGACGTGAGTCGACTTCGGTTACTCCTCGCTGTTGCTCTGATATTTACGATCGGTTCGTTGAACGCCTGCGCGCCGGCGCCGGTTCCGACAACAACTTCGACTCCCCCCGCAACAACCTGCAGTTCCGTGAGTCTGGGAATCGCGGCAGGAGCACCACTGAACACCCTGTCCCAGAATGATCTGGATGCCGAACTGGTCGCCATGAAAAATGCCGGCACCACGTGGCTTCGATTCGACATCGACTGGTCGGTAGTCGAACCTACACGTGGACAGCAGAATTGGGCATCAACCGACCGCATCGTAGACCGAGCGCGCCTCCAAGGACTCTCACTACTTGCCATCGTCACGTACACCCCGCCCTGGGCGCGAGTGGCGGGCGCAAGTGACAGCCATGGATACCCGTCCGACACCGCAGCCTTCGCAAAATTCGCACAGCAAGCAGCACAACGCTATTCAACCAAGATCAGCACTTGGGAGATCTGGAACGAGCCGAACCTCACCCAGTTCTTCCGGCCGAAGCCGAACGTCAATACGTACACGACCATGTTGAAGGCCGCGGCGGCAAGCATCAGAGCGGCGCAACCGGGCGCCAAGATCCTCAACGGAGGCCTCTCGCCGGCCGTCGACAATGGCTCCGACATCTCGCCGGTGACGTACCTCAAGGGTATGTACGCCGCCGGGGCGAAATCGTCCTTCGATGTCTTCTCGATCCATCCATACAGCTGGCCCGCCCTCCCCTCCGACGCGAGTACACAGGAGTGGAACACTTTCTACCGAATCCGGCTCATGCACGATTCCATGGTCGCCAACGGTGACGGTGCCAAGAAAGTCTGGGCTACCGAATTCGGCGCCCCCACCGGCAACGGCCCGACCGCGGTCAGTCCACAATTGCAAGCAAGTATCTTGGCCGATGGGTTCGCTCAGGCGAAGATACTCGGATACATCGAACGGATATTCGTGTACAGCATGCGCGACCGCGGCACCAACACGGCGGACATAGAACAGAACTTTGGCATGGTGACGATGAACTACACCGCCAAACCCGCCCTGGCAGCGGTCAAACAAGCCATTGGCGGTTGCAGCTCACCGAAGATTTGATACTGACACCGTCGATCAATTTTTCGATGTGTTTGCATTAGGCTCCGTGCGTGCCAGGTTTACTCGCGAAGCAGTTCGCCGCTCACGCGCCGCCGAAATATCTCTGGTGGTCAGCATAATTCGTTCGGTTCTCATTTCGGAGTTGATGTCGTCTCCATCGGCGACATCAACTCCGCGTCCGTCGCTGTCATCTTTCTCGACGTTGCGCGAATCGTCGTCATTCTTTGCCGCGTCCGGCTTTCCATTGTCCTCTGCGCCGGGAAGGCTGTTCCGATCGATAGTCACGGTTGCCGAATCGATCAAATCCCGACGGGCCCGGCGATCGATCATTTCGAACGACTCGGATGAAGAAACGACTCCTGCGCCAAGATTGGACGCTCCGCCTTCGTCAGCGGGGTTACGACGCCACGCTTGCCCGTCCACGGTGTGAGACCGGCGACGGTCGCTACCTACCGGCGCGGCCTCGTTCCAGGGTTCAGGGTTCCTCACATCACGGCTCCGTATGTCACGCATCTTGCCATCCATCGAGTCGAGCGACGCCGGAGACGGTGCGCCTGCAGCGCGACTCAGCTTCGCTCGCTCGTTGAGACCGTCCAGCTCGACCTGCGCAGGTGGTGGTCCGGGAGGCTCTGTTGCCCTGGCAGCCCCGGATGTGTCTGACTGCCCGCTTCCTTCGACTTTCTTCGACGAATCCGCGTGACCTTCGGCTCTGGGTCGGGGAGCGGCGCCGACGCTGCCCGTTCCGCTCAATCGACTTCGTGCAGAAGCGATGAGAGACTCCGACACGGCAGGCCCCACGAGGATGAGCGATCGTGTGACGTCTACTTCGGCCAACGCGCGGAGGCAGTCGGTGACGTCCTTCTGATCAGCATCGAGAACCGAGACCACCACGAGGGCAAAGTCGACCGCATTGGAATCGACTGTGCTCCACCAGTCAGATGACAACGAACGTTGCGAGATGCGCGAGCGCAGCCCCTCCGGCACCACCCACGAATCCATGGCGACACCTTCACCGAACAACACCAATACGTGACTACCGAGACTTGCACGCTGAGTCACCGTCAAAGCGACATTCGACGGCATCTCGGCGGTCGGCGAATGCTGAAGCAACAGAGACGTACCGAACTTCTTCGCCGCGCGACGCGCCCAGGCATCGGTCATGCGTGTGCCGAATCGACCCCGGCAGGCGGCAAGAATCTCGGCAGCAAGGATGGTCACAGCCAGGAAGGCAACAGCCGATTCCACAAAAGGCTTGGGGGCGACCGGTAGTCCGGACCCGGCAGGCGCCGACAGCAATTCCAGTCGATCGCCCGAGCCCGCCTCGGTCGTCATCTGCTTGAGTTGTTCGAGCTTGGCGTCCAGATCAGCTCTGACGGCCGTGTCCTCGACCGGTGTTTCATAGTTGTCGATACTTTCCTGCCGCGCATCCGACAGTTCGGTATTCAGTCGTGCGACCTCGTCGTTCAGGGTCTTCGTTCGACGAACGAGAGTCTCGGCATTGCGCTTGCTCTGAGCATCGTCGAGAGCTTTGACGATGACACGCCCCAACTTGTCGGCCTCGAGTTGACTGTATCCAGTTGCCTTCACGAACAGGAGTGACGGCGTGGTTCCGGGCGTGACCGCCATGAAAGCAGAGACAGGCACACCGCTCCAGGCATCGCCCATTTGAGCCTGAATATCTGCGACAACGGCGTTGTCGGTCGCCAGTGCGACGTACGGAGCCACCAACTGGCCGAGATTCGCATCGGTGATGACGACCTGCGAGCCGGCCTGAACTTCGGCGACGATGTTCGACTCGTAGACCGGCGTCGCACTGCCCCGCACCATGTACAGCGCGCCACTCACCAACAGTCCGAGTACGAGTGCTGGAAGGAGGACCCGACCAAGGTTGCGCACGTGCGCAACCAGATCGAAGGTCGGTGGGACACCTAGCTCACGACGAATCGCAGCGTCCCTCGCCCGCACTTCTGACACGTCAGTTACCTCCAGTGTGACAATCGGCTAAAACCTTCAGCGAAAAGAAACTGATAGTTTGCTGAATCCAGTTAAACATACCCGAAGTCGGTCAATCAGTTACCCAACAGCCAACGAGGTCTCGACCACATCTGCCAGTACTCGATGATCTCGGCACCTGCCGCGTCGTACAAGCCGTTGCCGACGTCACTACCGAGGAAGCACACCGAGCCCTCCCCAACCTCGGAATATGCGGTTCTGGCCACCTGACGCACAACGCGCAACCCGTGACCCTTCCGTCGTCCGGTCGTACGCGTGCCGCCCGCCCAAGCCGTGCTGATCGGTTGCCCGAACGAAAGCATTGCCGCAGTCTGCAGGTCCCCGTCTTCGATCAATCCGAGGACTAACCGTTCCACGCGCCCGTCTGTGTACTTCGACGAGTACACGAGTTCCGCGGACGCCAGATCGACGCCGAACACGTCTCCAGCGAGTTCGCGTGCGCCGGAAAGCTCCGCGCCATCGAGCACTTTGACGCTGGAGTCAGCTTCCCAAGGGATGTTCGGCATTGCTCGCAACGGACTCGACGCAACACAGACCCAGCCCGCGTCCGCCATGACGGTGGCAGCGTTCAACCCAGCGCCGGCAAGCATGATGACGCTCCGCGTCTCCTCTGCGAGAACCCGTTCCAACACCTCGGACGCATTCTTACGGACGTTCCCGTCGTAGACGAGCGCCAAGTTGTAACTTGGATCCGGAGCACCCGTGAGCGCAATCCACCACCCGTCTTCCATGATGTGCAGACCGTCCGGCGGCACAAGTCCATACATGTTGTGTCCGAAAGCCTCCCTGACCGTGCGAATTCCAGCCACGGTTCCGGGTACTTGTCTCGCACTCATCAAAGGGATCCTCGATTCAAAGTATGATCGGGTCTATCGGAAAACAATCAAAAGCCTTGAAGATTTCGGGCGCATCCTTGTCAGTACTCACCCTCGTCACGATCGCAGGATGGCCGGTATATGTGGCCCCGAAGATCGACACACCTCGAACCGCTGACGCCGTTGTGGTGCTCGGCGGTGCGCACGACGGCCGTGAAGAAGTGGGGCTCGAACTGATGAAGCAGGGCTTCGCGCCGCGCATCGTCTTCTCGAATCCATACGGCGACAACGACCACACGATGCGATCGTTGTGCAAGCCGGCAGTCGACTTCGAAGTTGATTGTTTTGTGCCCTCACCGTCGACCACCGAAGGTGAGGGCATCGAGATCGAGCGGCTCGCTCAGCTGCACAATTGGCACACCGTGATCGTCGTGACCTTCGTTCCGCACATTTCCCGTGCGAGGTTCATCATTTCGCAGAGCTTCTCGGGGAAACTGCTGATGGTCGCGAGCCGCCCCGATCTTCCGATCGGCACCTGGGCCTTCAACTACGTCTACCAAACCGCGGGCTACTTGAGGAATGTGATCTCGCGCCGCTGATCGAGTTGATATCGCGACCAACCAAACCGGGCCATACTCGGAGATTCTGTCTCCAAGCATGGCCCGGCGACTTTCGGTGTCAGTAGGCCCCATCGCTCTTCACGACAGCCGATACGGTTCGGACGATAATCGAAAGATCCTGCGCCACAGACCAATTCTCAACGTAGGAGGAGTCGAGACGGACCGAATCTTCCCAAGAAAGATCGCTACGTCCACTGATCTGCCACAGCCCGGTGATACCCGGCTTCACGTACAGGCGTCGGGCAACTTCGTCGTCGTACATTTCAACCTCACGCCGCAGCGGCGGTCGCGGGCCGACAACGCTCATCTCGCCACGCAGGACGTTGAAGAACTGTGGCAGCTCATCGATGCTGAGGCGACGAAGGATCCTTCCCACCGGCGTAATGCGGGGATCTGCGCGCATCTTGAACAGAACCCCGCCTGCACCTTCGTTGTCGCCAAGAAGATCGGTCACCTGCTGGTCTGCACCCTGAACCATGGTCCGGAACTTGTACATCAGGAACGGCTTTCCGTTCAGCCCGATGCGCTCGGCCTTGTAGAAAATGGATCCCTTGGACGTTGCCTTCACCGCGATCGCCGCAGCCGCCATGACTGGGGACACGAGAAGAATAATCAGAACCGAGAACATGGCGTTGAAGACGGCTGACAGACGATGGTTCGCACCTTCGTACCGCGGCCGCGCGACGTGGATGAGGGGCAGCCCGGCAACCGGACGGAACATCAGTCGCGCCTTGGACACATCAGCAACAACCGGCGACACTACGAGGTCGACGCCCTCGGCTTCCAGATCCCACATGAGGGTGCGGAGTCCAACCTGACCCAAGTCTTCCGTGCCAGTGACGACGACCGTGTCAGCGATGCTCGAACGCATCGCGTCGACTACCTCGAACTCGTTGCCGAAAACCGGAATTCGCGTTCCATCGACCATGATGTGGTCGTCAACCGCGGTAGCACGGCGAGGGATACACGCGCCCACGACGTCATAGCCTGCCGATGCGTTACGGACGAACGAGCGAGTTGTCGCCACGACGGACGCGTGCCCACCGACAAGCAGAACTGAATTTCGGCACTTACCCGACGAGCGCTTGCGCAGAATGTCACGGCGCCACAGGTAGCGGCCGAGAAGCAACGCACCCAGTCCGACGGGGAGTGCGATCATGAGATAACTCCGGGCAATGCCTACACCCAGAACGATGGCCGCGAGAGCGCCGAGCCCGAACACCTGGCCGGTGGCAAGAAGTACGCGCTCGTACTCGTCGCTTCCCTCACCTAGCATCGACTGGTGGCGACTGCGCCCCCGAGCGAGTGCGATCATCCAGAGTCCGCCGAGCGCCACCGACGCGCCTACCTTCATCGGAGTCAACCACTCGATGGGGTGCGGCCACATGCTCACGACCTGTGCAAGGACGATAACCAACACGACAGTGACGGAGTCACTGACGGCAATGCGACGCCTGTATTCCTGTCTCCAGTCCTCACCGACCTTCGCCGGCGAACTCGACACGGGACCGAACGCACGGACAGGCGATAGCTCGGACTTGGTTTCCACCCCGACATGAACGCTCATGGATAGTCAATCTTTCTCGTCATCGAACAGCTGCATGGTCGGAGCCAGTTCTCATTTGAGTCGCTGACCGTTAACCAACATTGCGATCCGATCGCAGCAACACCCCGCAGTTTGCTGTTCTCGGAGACGCACGGTTTCAAGTCGACCTGACCGTAGATCCCCCTCGATAACCAGGGTCAACCTGGTTACATTCAGGAAATCGTACCTTGCGTCAAACTTCTTGGACGCAAACATACCTTAGGTTTGTTTCTAGCGCACTCATCGAGGGCGCGAAACCGATCGGTAACCAGAAAATTGCGGAAAAGTCAGACAAACCGGACGGAAGAGGGGGTGCAAAGCCCCTGTACGTACACGCAAAGACGTTTTCCACACTCCCGCTGTAAGTTATCGGCGGTCCGGTGAATCCGTTACTCACAATGGATCGAAGATTGCCGGATCATGTCGGCGCCCACCCCCGACGCCGCCACCCGCTCACCGGGCGAAGCTGGTCACCGGAACCCCATGCAAGATTTGCGGGTTCTCCGCGACTCAGTGCAATTGTGCCCCCACATAAGATCATTCGTCACGTTCGGTCGCAGTTTTCCCAGGCGGCGAACCACTGTTCAGCATTCGTGGGCTGCCCGACCTGGCCGTACGAATGGTTCCTGCCAGCAGAAATACGACTTTCCGCAACGCGGACGTCAGCGGCGAATTTCTCTGCCTCTGCGCGCAATCGGGCCTCCAGCTCCCGGTGGTCCGCCAACATGTCCAGGAGGTCCGCGGGGACCAATTCCTCGGGAAATCCAGCCCGCAACGCTCTGCTCACGAACTTCTCGGCCAAGTGGCCGGCCGGCTGGCTCTCCGCGATCCCGTCCATCGCGGACCTACGTGCCTTCTCCAGCGCCTTGAGGGCCTCCCATGCACGTTCCTGCTCATCGATGTCCACGAGGCCCGAGGTCGAGAGATGCGGACTGCGGTGAACCAGCTTCGTGATGAGCGCCCCGGCCACGTCATCCAATTCGAAAACGCCGCGTGATTGGGCGATCCGCGAGTGGAACAACACCTGGAGCAACAGGTCGCCGAGTTCCTCACGGAGATCGCTCTCGTCGTCGCTTCGAATCGCGTCGAGCACCTCGTAGGTCTCCTCAACGAGGTAAACCGAGAGACTCTCGTGTGTTTGAGTCGACTCCCAACCGCCTCGATTCCACAATCGGTCCATGATCGACGCCGCTTCCACCAGCCGATCGCCGTGAACTGGTTCGGCACGAATCACCCTCACCCCGGAAACGAACAACGACTCGATCCTCTGGCCTGGGGTGTCCATCATCACAGTCACGGTGGCGCCGGGTGTCGGGGTCGGTAATGCGCTGCGAACCGACTCGGGTACGTCGGCGTCGATATCCAGCGCACCGGACAAGAACGGTAGTGCCGCAAGCGGAAAGACATGCGGCCGCAAAGGATCGAGCAGTACGACGACGGGCGATTCGTTCACCGTGTGCTCACGCCTCGACCAGGACGGCACCGGCGGCGCGCCCGTCTATCGCCAGGATGAAGTCCGCGATGTATTGGAGTAATTCGACGTCCCGCAAGCGATCCGAGCCGACTCCACCGGTGCGAGGTAGCGGGAGTTGCACCAGCCCCGTCGTGGCCCGGTACTGCGCACTCGGATAGATCCTCTTGAGCCTGATCTGTTTGGAATCGGGCAGCGACATAGGAGAGATCTTGAGCTGAGTTCCGGTGACGGCGACTTCCTCCAGTTGGTACTCGCGGCAGAGCAGTCGAAGCTTGGCCACCGAGATCAGCCGTCGAACCTCTTCGGGCAGTGGTCCGTAGCGATCGACCAGTTCTTCGACGACGGCGGCGATGCCGTCGGAATCAGTTGCCGCAGCGAGCTTGCGGTATCCCTCCAATCTGAGCCTGTCACTGGTGACGTAATCGGGCGGGATGTGCGCGTCCACCGGTAGATCGATCCGGACTTCCTTCGTGCCCTCGTCCATCGCGATCGGTTTGCCGTCGGCTGCAGCCCGGAAGGCCTCGACCGCCTCACCGACCAGCCTGACGTACAGATCGAACCCGACCCCCGCGACGTGACCGGACTGCTCTGCGCCCAGGACGTTGCCTGCTCCACGTATTTCGAGGTCCTTCATTGCGACTGCCATACCTGCGCCCAGGTCCGAGTTCTGCGAAATCGTTGCCAGTCGGTCGTATGCCGTTTCCGTCAAAGGCTTTTCGGCCGGATACAGGAAATAGGCATATCCGCGTTCACGACTACGCCCGACGCGTCCGCGAAGCTGATGCAACTGCGAGAGGCCCAGCGAATCCGCACGTTCGACGATCAGCGTGTTCGCGTTCGAGATGTCGAGACCGGTTTCGATGATCGTGGTACAGACCAACACGTCGAAGTCGCGCTCCCAGAAGCCCTGCACGGTCTTTTCGAGAGTGTCCTCGTTCATCTGACCGTGCGCCACGACGACGCGAGCCTCCGGAACGAGTTCGCGGATCTTCTTGGCTGCCTTGTCGATCGAGCTGACGCGGTTGTGCACGTAGAAGACTTGGCCGTCGCGCAGAAGTTCACGCCGAATGGCCGCGGCAACCTGCTTGTCCGCATAGGCACCGACGTAGGTGAGGATCGGATGACGTTCTTCCGGCGGCGTGAGGATCGTGGACATCTCGCGGATCCCGGCCATGCTCATCTCGAGAGTACGAGGAATCGGGGTAGCCGACATCGTCAGGACGTCGACGTGGGTGCGTAGTGCCTTTATGTGTTCCTTGTGCTCGACTCCGAATCGCTGTTCCTCGTCGACGATCACAAGCCCGAGGTCCTTCCAGCGGATACCGGTCTGCAGCAACCGGTGAGTACCGACGACGACGTCGATCTCACCTTCGGCCATGCCGGCGATGATTTCCTTCGAGTCCTTGGCATCGGTGAAACGGGACAGCCCTCGCACCTTCACAGGGAACGACGCCATTCGTTCGGTGAACGTCTGAAGATGTTGCTGTGCAAGCAGAGTCGTGGGCACCAGCACCGCCACCTGCTTGCCGTCCTGTACTGCCTTGAACGCGGCGCGAACGGCGATCTCCGTCTTGCCGTAACCGACGTCACCGATCACCACCCGGTCCATCGGAACCGGCTTCTCCATATCGGCCTTGACCTCACTGATAACGGTCAACTGGTCGATGGTCTCGGTGAATGCGAATGCGTCTTCGAGTTCCTTCTGCCACGGCGTGTCCGGGCCGAACGCATGCCCGGGTGCTGCCTGACGCGCCGCGTAGAGCTGAACCAACTCACCCGCGATCTCACGAACCGCCTTGCGGGCCTTACGCTTGGTGTTTGCCCAATCAGATCCACCGAGCTTGCTCAGCGCCGGCAACTCTCCACCGACGTATCGGGAGAGTTGATCGAGCGATTCCATCGGGACGAACAGACGATCACCCGGGTGACCACGCTTGCTCGGCGCGTATTCGATGACCAGGTATTCACGACGCGCTCCGCCGATGGTCCGTTCGACCATCTCGACGAACCGGCCGATACCGTGCTGATCGTGCACGACCATGTCGCCTGCCGACAGCGCGAGGGGGTCAACCTGATTGCGGCGCTTGGCCGGCAAACGCTTTCCGTCGCCGACCGCCGCAACACGGTTGCCGGTCAGATCGGACTCAGTGACGATCACCATCCCCGGCGTCGAGTCGTCGCCGGCGAGTACCAATCCGTCATGCAGTGATCCGCGGAGCACGCCGACCTGTCCACGGGCGGGGGTAACGCCGGCGTCAAGCATCTTGGCGGGCACTTCGGCTTCACCGAGTCTCTCCACGACGCGGCTTGCCGTTCCAGCACCTGCCACCACGATCGCCGCGCGACCGCCCGTGCTCACGTGTGCCCGGAGGCTGACGAACAGCTCGGCCAACAAGTCGTCGGAACCACGTACCTGCGGTGCCGCCTGAACCGGGAGCTCGAGTTCTTCACCGTTTCCCGACGCCAGCGGGCTGACCGTCCACCAAGGTCGTCCGGCAGCTTCGGCAGATTCGCGAACATGGCGAAGCGACCGGTACGCGGAGGCGCCGAGATCGACTCCCCCGCCGTTGAGGATCGACGTGTCGAGCGGTGCCGCGCCGCCGATCGACGCCGCCGTCCACGACGCTTCCAAGAATTCCTGGCCGGTGCGCACCAAGTCGGTGGCGCGGGTGCGCACCTTCTCCGGATCACACAGAAGGATGTGGGCCCCTACGGGAAGAACATCGGAAAGTAGTTGCAGTTCACCGGGTTTGAGAACCGGGAGCAGAGCTTCCATTCCTTCGACGGGGATGCCTGCCGAGATCTTGTCCAGCATCTCGACCAACGACGCGTCAGCCTGGTTCTCCGCGGCAAGTGCCGCAGCTCGATCGCGAACATCAGCTGTCAGAATCAGCTCACGACACGGCGGCGCAATCACGGAATCGACGTCGACGTCCGGTAGCGAACGCTGATCGGCAACAGAGAAGTACCGAAGCTCCGATACCTCGTCACCCCAGAATTCGATACGTACCGGATGATCCGCGGTCGGCGAGAACAGGTCGAGAATGCCGCCGCGGACCGCGAACTCACCACGCTTTCCCACCATGTCGACACGGCTGTACGCCATCTCCACCAGACGTACGAGAACGGAATCGAAATCGATCTCGGTGCCGACGCGCAACGTTATCGGCTCGATCTCGCCCAGACCTGGTGCCATCGGCTGAACGAGAGAGCGCACCGTGGTGACGATCACCCGAAGAGGCGAACCGTACGAGGCGTCGTCGGGTCTGGCAAGGCGGCGCAGAACCTCCACCCGACGCCCGACGGTGTCCGCGCTCGGCGAGAGCCGCTCGTGCGGCAGCGTCTCCCACGACGGGAACTGCGCGACACCTCCGCCGAGCATCTCGGTGAGTTCCGAAGTCAGATCGTCGGCTTCACGGCCGGTGGCCGTCACCAGCAGCACCGGCGTGCGGGCGGCAAGTGCGGCGGCGATGAAAGGTCGCGCCGGCTTCGGTGCCACGATGTCCAGGGCGGCGGCGCCGATGGAGTCGATCACTGGAGTGAATGCGGCGTCTGCGAGGGCGACCTCGGCAAGTCCAGCGAGCGCAGTCTGGGCAGGGGACAAGGAAGTCAACGAATGCGCTCCTGAACAGTGATGACGGGTTGCGGACGCACAGCCCGAGCGCAAGATCCCCGCCGAGGCAGAGTTGTGCGCCGGTTCGATTCTATCGGTGCGCGATCTCGCTGCGCAGTCCGATCCGTTCAGTTTCCCGTAGCACTCGCCTTCTTCGACGTCCGCTTGGACTGTGAAGATTGTGCGGCCGGGACGCTCGGAGGTGTCACCGCCACACTGGTGTGAGAGTTGAGCGCCCGAACGCGACCGATCACTTTCGTCGCCTGGCCGGTTCTCCGTAGACGTACGGTCCTGCGACCGTTCGGCGCGAGGTGGAACCAGGAGTCTTCGGGCTCGAAGCACTGAAGTTCGAGTGCGACGTATTGGGCCGCGGCATCGGTCGAGACATCGACCACCCACTCGTCGTCACCGATGTTGCGCGCCGTGGCGACAAGTCCGACCGAACGCTCGCGGGGCCGCGCCGGACCTCCCAGGAGGTGCACAACTTCGTCGACCATCTCGCCGTCTTCGGTTTCGAGGGTGACGGTGACCGCGTCGTATGTCCTGGCCCCGAATTGAAAGACGTGGGTGAGGTCGGTGAATCGGCCGACCAGGCTGTCAATTGACCAGGTCAGACTCGAATGCGCTTCCACCTTGACCGGTAACCCGACGTCGACCGGGACGACGCCTGTCCGACTGTGCGCCCGAAACCTGATCTCGCCGACCACGGGGTGGGCGGCCTCGTTGATCGCGTCGAGCCTCAAGCCATCCATACCGTCATCCGTGACGAGCAGTGCGATCGATTTGGCCCTCCTGCGCAGTATGAACCACGGAGCCTTGGGATTGCCGTTCCAGTCGAGGACCCCCCATCCCGGTCCGGGCTCCAGGTCCCGCAGTGCGAGTGTCAAGGCGCCGTCGCACCGAGAGTCCGGCCGACGCCAATAGCCGAGAGTCGACGCGTACGCCTCACAAACAGCTGCCCGACCCAGGTCGAGATACCGTTCCGGATCGGACCACCGAACGGCGCGGGGATCCTCGCCGAAGAGTGTCTGGACGTAGTGGTCCCGAACATCCTCGAAATCCCACGACGATCCGTTGTCCCGCGGTACCGCGGCTTTCCACGCCGGGTGGTGCCCTGCCACGGCGATTGAACCGAATTCGTTTTCGATCACGGTGTTCGACGGCGGAATTGCGAATGCCAGTGACTCGGTGGCAAAACGCACTCGTGCGCCGAGTACGTCGGCAAGTGGACGACGGTACGCGCCTACCCCGAAGTAGTGGGCGACTCCGCTACCGACATGGGTGGCCAATTGATCTCCCTCGAGCGGCGCCGAGGGCGACGACGTCACATATTCCAGTTCAGGTGCAACTTTCGAGATCAGCTCGGGAAGTCTCGAATGAATGAGGGGAATGTGTTGATCGACCAAGCCCAGCATGGTCGGCTGCTGTTCGGTCTCGCTTCCCCCGCAGAGGACAGCCAGTGCCGGATTTCCGTGCACCCTCCGCAAGAATGCAGTGACCTCGGCGGCAACGAGTTCGAAGAATCCGTCGGTGTCGGGCGGGTCGAGCGTCGCCAACATCATGTCCTGCCACACGAGAATGCCCAGGCGCGCGCATTCGTCCCAGAAGTGGTCGCTCTCGTAGACCATCGTTCCCGGGACTCGGATCATGTTCAGACCCGCCTCGGCCAATCGTTCCAACACACGAGTGGTGCCTGAGTCGTCTTGCAGTGAGACCGGGTCGGTCGGTACCCAGACCGAACCACGGCAGTACACCCCGACACCGTTGACACTCAACCGGAATCCGCCATCGGATCTGTCGACTTCCACCGTCCTGAAGCCAACTGGACCGAGGTGCTCGGATACTCCTTCCGTTTCCACCGTCACCGGATAGGTACGCGCGTCGCCGTGAGTGTGTGGCCACCACAACTGCGCGTCCGATACCTCCACGACGCCGGACACCTCGAGCAATCCGTCAGGACCGGGAACCGCGGCCAACTGTCGCGAGTGTTCGCCGACGCGCACGGTGACGTAACCCGTCGAGGCCGGCAATCCGGTGAGCCGGGCATTGACGGCGACGCGGCCGGTTGTGCCGTGGACACTCGCGAGCTTGTCGGCCGAAACTACGGCGGCAACTCCCAAGTCCAACAAACGAATACCCCGCCACGGACCCACTGGTACCGCCACGCTGCCGAAGACAGGAGCCATACCGAGCATCGTGGTCCGGATCCAACGAAGACCCTGTTCACGGACCATCGACGAACGCCAACGTCCGCGCGGCCGCCGTGAACTCAAAGTTGCCGAGAGAGAATGAAAACGAATGGCCACTTGAACGCGTTTGTCGCCCCCGGTTCCGGCGGTAACGTTCACCTCACCAGGCGTGAACATGGATTCGGCGGACGCCACGAGAACTCCGTCGATCCAGACATCCGCGAACGCAGTCACGCCGTCGAACTGAAGCAGCCACGACCCCTCATCGGTCGTAGCCACCGAGGTGACGAACCACCAGTCCGACGATTCAACAGACGCCGACGCAACAGATTTTGTGCGTCCGGCGTCAGACTGCGACTCACGCAACGCTCCGCCGACCGTTCCCGGCACGGACGCTGTCACCCACTCGGTTACGGTGTCGAGAGCATCCGGATCGGACACGGACCCGGGTTCGGTTGCAGCGCATCGCCATCTCGCGCCGACCAACAGGTCTGCTGACGATCGAGGCACTGCTAGACCAACCTCAGGCGTCGATACGAATCGACTCCAACTACGTCAGCGACGACATCCATCGCCCTCGTCCACGACACGGCCATCTCCTCGAGCTGCTCGCGGGGATCCACCGCACGCCCCCTGGCTGCGCGAGCCATCTGAAACTGCACGCTCTTGGCCCCGGTCGCCACCCTGCGGAAATCGGGCGCAGCCTCGCCCGTTCCGGAAAACCCTGCGGTATCCAGGAATTCGCTGACATCGGCAGCAAGCTCCGCACTGGCGCCGCACTGACGAAGTAGCCCGAACGACCAGAGATGAAAGCCGTCCATTCCCGCCCCCTGCACCCATTCGAGGTCGTCGATCACCCTCCGGCCCAGCTCGCGCACAGGATTGCCCGGCGCTCGAACCGCCACATTCCGCCGAGCCACTTCGGCGATGTTTCCGGCGTTGGTGGCGTGAACCGGATTCAACCGAATCTGTTCGACGTAGGGCACAAACGAAGGAAGTGAGGAACGATCGAGATCGAAAATACCTGCGAAGTCTTCCCCTCGTAGCAAGTAGTACCCGCTGTTGTGGAAGTACTCGAGCTCGCCGGCAACGCGATCGATCCGATTGGGCACGATCGTGGTCTTGGTGTGTGCCTCGTGATAACTCGTTCCGAGTGTGTCGGGAAGCCAGTATCCGTCCACCTCGACCGTCGACAGCATCCCGACCGCGAGGTTGTCCTCGACATGTATCAGCGGTGCGCGCCAGACGTTCATCTCGGCGACTTCAATCCCGTACAGCGCGTAGATGTCCTCGGCCTTGAGCTTGAGGAACGTCCACTGATTACCGTCGAATCGGGAGGAAAATGCGCAGGCCAAGGCCGGGACGGGGTCCAGTCCCAACGAATGCAACACTTCAATCCACAGATCCGTGTAGCAGTTGGTCTGCGCCCACACCCTGTCGTCCCGGTGCAATGTGTGAGGCAGGTGACGCTCCGGCGAGATGTCGACGAGACGTGACATCACATGCCCATTCGTTCACGAACGGCAAGGGGCCATGCCGATACATCGAGACCATGAGTTCTCAACAAAGACAATGCAATTCGCTCCATTCCGAAACCGACACATGAGCTGTGTGCCACCTCGCCCGCCGCCGTCCTGATGTCGAAATTGACACCGAAATGGTCGAGATGATTGTTCGACGACACGATGGCCGTCCCCTCGTCGAGATCCCCGTAGAGCCGAACTGTCAGTTCCGTCTTGAGATTCTCTTCGCGTTGATTTGCCGCGAGCATCTTTCCTGCGCGGCCGAAGAACGGATCGTTGGCGATGACCGGAGTGGCGTCGAGTTCGAGCCGGCCCAGTACCTCGAGTCCCCGCTCGATCCAGTACTCGCGATGTGCTCGCGCCGCTGCGGCGTCGCCGATCGTCACGAACTCGTGCATCCGAAACGCTTGCATGCGAGCCGGATCGATCGCCGGTTCGTGTCGGAAGCAAAAGCCGTAGATGTCGAGCAGTACCCCACCTTCGGGGAGAACCCCGGTGTACTTCGCATATGCCGGATGGCACGCAGCGGACACGAGCATGGTTTCGGTCGGCTCGAGGTGCTGATCCCAGGATTGCCCCTCGGCACGATCTGCAAGCAATCGCGCGTGATCGCGGTTGGAGCCGGAAAAGGTGTTGATGGCGCCGGTGAGGTTGGGAAACGACGCGATGTAATCGGTGCGCTCGAAACTGCTGCGCGGGAACACCGGCGGGAACCGCAGCCGAGTAGCAGCGGCGCCCGGACCCGCTGCCATCACCACTCGGTCGATCCCGTCGACGATGTCCTCGAACACACCGGAACGCCCATAGAGTCCCGGTACTTCCGTCTCAACGAGAAGCCCTTCGACAAGCAGTTCGCGCTGAAAAGTGGCCCTTGCCAGATCCAGGTCGGTCTCGCGTGCCGCGGTCTCTTCTGTCACGATCTCGGTTGTCATATCGTTCCCCGGTATCCGATAGCCATGTGAGCTGACCCCGCCATGATTCGATCGTTGTTCACCATCACTGCTGCGCCGTGCGCGTCACGAAGGTGCCGGCCGAGCGAAAATTCGGTGTCCTCGCGATAGCCGGAGATTCCGCAGATCAACATTGCCTGCCCGACGATTTCCACCACCGCGGTGGAGGTAGTGACTTTCAAGTTGTTCATCGCGAGCGAAAAGCCCACAGCGCCGGTCGCCTCGGAATCGGCAGTGCCCACTTCGGCCTGGACCGCCTGGTCGTAACGTCGTGCCGAAGCGTCGACGAGATCAGCGAATTGTTGCGCAGAGGCTGCAACTTCGGCCAGCCTGAGCGCCCCGGGGGAGGTTACTCCCGGCTGTTTGCGGGCCGCGGCACGAACGTACTTGCGCGCCTTCTCGACAGCAGCATCCGCGATTCCCAACCACACCGAACTCCAGACGACGTGCGAGACGGGGAGCATGGTGTGCGTGGAGATCTCGGAATACGAGACGTCGGCAACCATTTCAGGCGTCGAGGTGGCCCGAAGGATGTAGCCGAGGCTGCAGGTTCCCCTCAGCCCCAGCGTGTTCCAGTCGGTGGTGCGTTCGAGAGTCAGGTCTCCGGTGCGGCACACCACGAGAACCTGATCGTTCGGCTGACTCTCCACGGTACGCCTGGCAGTCACGACTATCGCGTCGGAATGCTCACCGTACGAAATTACGGGCGCGTTCTTGATCAGAAGGAGGTGACCGCCCAAATCTTCTACGGCGCAGTAACTCCGGCTGACGTCACCACCGATTCCCAACTCGGTTGTCGCCGACGCCAACAGCAATTGCTTGTCGGCAGTTTCCTCGACGAACTCGCGGAGGGCTTCGGTGTTGCCATGCTTGAACAGCGAGTAGATTTGCGTCTGATGCATGGCGAAAATCATTCCGCTTGCTGCGCAGCGTGTTCCGAGCACTCGAGCGATCTGCGACACCTCCTGCAGCGAGAGGCCCTCGCCGCCGAGTTCCTTCGGCACGGCTACGGACAACAGTCGTTCACTGCGCATGGCATCGACGGCTTCGCGCGGAAACCTTGCTTCTACATCAACTTCGTCGGCCCACATCGCTGCAACTTCGTCGGCCACCCGTACAGCGCGCTCGAGAGCAGTCCCGGTCGAGCACTGCGATTGCGGAGCGTTCATGCAGCACCGAGCTCCGTCAGCGCGCCCTCGATCGCGTTCACGCTCGCGAAGGTACTCTTCCGCAACAACTCATCCGGAAACTCGATGTCGAACGAATCTTCAAGCGCCAGCATGACATTCACACTTGCGTGCGATGTCAACCCCAACTCGTAGAGATCAGCCTCGCCGTCGATCGTGTTCACGTCGACCGCTAGTCGACCGTGCTCGACGAGCACATTCCGAATTGCCTGATCAATCATCAGCGATGTCGTCCTTCTTTTCGATGCGAGCGCCCGAGCGCGTTGCGATCACCATTGCGATGGCCACGTCCGCCTCGTGCGAGATAGATACTTGAAAGTCGTGTAAATCCTGCACCTGTGCGAGTTCGGCAGCATTACCGGTCAGAGTGACCCCGCAACCGCCCCACTCGGCTCGGGTGATCTCGATGGAGTTCCACGGCACGGGGACGTCACCAGGCCTGAGCACCTTCACAACAGCCTCTTTGGCCGCGAAACGTGCAGCCAATCGCTGATCCCGAGCCGGCCCGGCGCACGTCTGCAATTCATGTGGAGTGAAGGTCCGATCCAGGTACCGTCGCCCGAAAAGATCGATACTGCGGGTGACATCCACGACATTCACGACGTCACAGCCGATCCGCGGCCCGATGTCGAGCATCGGCGCCCGTGCGGTGTCACCCATCGCCTGACTCCCCCTTTTTTGGGGCCGCACACGCCGGGCAGCCCCCTATGCTGCCCGGTGCGCCGACGCCGTAATCCTGCCCTGACCAACCCTGCGTACTCAGCAATTCTTCAGCTACCGGTAGAACATACCGCAATCCGAAGATAGTCCGCAAGATCAGACTCCGAGATTCACATCAACGCCATAAACATACTCCTAGTTTGTTTTGAATGCAGAACAAACAGAATATTTTCCCTACCAGGAAATTTGCCACGAACTGAGCAAAAATGGGGTGGTCGAGCGCCGCGATGTCAGTGATCGCTGGCAAGGCGGCGAGCCGCAAATTGCCTGAAGTACTCCACTTTGGATTCCGGGACCACGATCGGAAGTATCAGGTTCCAGGACGCTTTCATGGAGTCCGAAAGCTCACGCACAGTCCCGGTCGCCGCTGCCATCAGCCGAACTCCGGATGCCACCTCCAACAGGAACCGGGCGATGTCGGCGGAATCCGCGTCCGAACGCAAATCACCTTCGTCCGCTGCACGACTGGCAAGTTCGCGGTAAATATCGAGCCAGACGTCGAGAGTTGCCGGACCGGAACCTCGATAGTCACCGATCTCCACCAACAAACGGAAGGTCGCACGAACCATAGCGTCGTGCGCGCCGATATCCACGATCACGGACGAAATGCCGATCAGCGACTCGAGCGCGGGCGTGCGACGGTCCAACCAGAGTTCACATTTTGCATCAAAACGTGCCGACCCCTCGTCGATCACTGCCCGAGCGAGTTCTTCCTTGGACCCGAAATGGAAGTACAGGGCGCCCTTGGTCACCTGGGACTCGGCGATGATCTCGCTCAAGCTGGCGTTGGCATAGCCCAGGCGCAAGAACACCCCCGCTGCTCCGCGCAGCACCGAATCACGGGTGGCTTCTGCCCGCTCTTGCCTCACCATCGATCCGGCCTCCAATCACCACACATCGAACGAATCCCTGGTCTTACCCGTTCACAGCGTCAAAATGGAAGGCTCGGTTTCGGCATTCAACCCACCCTTGCAAACAAATAAATCATTTGCCCATCAAACGATCGTGATACAGCGAACACAGCTTAGACCGCGATCCATCTCTGCGTGGCAGGCGCGCCTGGTTAACCCTCCAATTGAGGGTCGGCTTCCAGATTCGTCAAGCCATTCCAACACAAATTCACTAGGTGAGCGGCGACAACTTCCTTGGACGGAGTTCGTTCGTCGAGCCACCAAGTAGCCGTCGTGGACACCATGCCGACAAGCGCCTGGGCGTACATCGTTGCTAGTCCTGGGTCGAAACCGCGCCTGGAGAAGTCTCCGGCCAGTAGGTAGCCCACCTGGCTGATCGCGTCATTGAGCAAGCTCGAATACGTCCCACTCGGTGCGACAACCGACGAGTCACGCACAAGTATCCGAAATCCGTCCGTGTGCTCCTCCACGTAGGTGAGCAAAGCCAACGCAACCCGCTCCACTCGAACTCTCGAGCGATTCTGGGAGAGGGAAGACGTGATCATCTCGAGAAGGCGCGACATCTCCCGGTCCACGACGACGGCGTAGAGACCCTCCTTGCCACCGAAGTGCTCGTACACGACCGGCTTGGACACGTTCGCTCGCTGCGCGATCTCCTCGATCGAGGTCGCCTCGTATCCGCGCTCCGCGAAGAGTGCCCGCCCGATCTCGATCAGTTGTTGCCGACGTTGGGTACCGGTCATCCGGATCCGTGCCGCTCGTTCGGGAACTGGATCCCCGCCAACCGAACCGGGCACCGTCGCCATGGTCTTCCTCTCCCTGACACCTAAATCCTGACACCTGCAACAACTGCTGCGGCTACTCAGCCTATCGGGACTTCGGGGACCTATTTGGCGTAGCGGTTCGACCTACGGCGGGTCGGCATGCGATTATTCTTTCGCGCGCTCGGCCGCAAGGCTCGGCAATGCGTGGCAATCCGCCGTGGTGTAATGGCAGCACCTCTGATTTTGGTTCAGATAGTTCAGGTTCGAGTCCTGGCGGCGGAGCTGGTGAACACCGTGCGTTTTCCGAGTGGAAACGCACGTCTTGATCGACAAGAGGGAGCTCAACCAGTGCAGACCGCCGTGATCGTTCTCGCAGCGGGTGCCGGTACACGAATGAAGTCGAAGACTCCCAAGGTCCTCCACGCTCTCGCCGGACGCAGCATGCTGGCACATTCGCTTCACGCAGCAACGTCACTGAACCCCACGCACCTGGTGACCGTCGTCGGTCACGACCGTGAGCGTGTCACCGAAGCGGTCAGCGCAGTCGCCGGCGAACTTGGCAGACCCGTCACCGTCGCCGTCCAGGACGAGCAGAAGGGCACCGGGCACGCCGTCAGTTGCGGACTCGAGGGTCTGCCTGCCGACTTCGCCGGGACCGTACTCGTCACAGCCGCCGACGTGCCGCTGCTCGACGGCAAGACAATCGCAGACCTCCTCGCTCAGCACACTGCCGCCCCTGCGGCTGCGGTCACGGTGTTGACGTCGACGGCGCTCGACCCCACCGGCTACGGACGGATCCTTCGTACGACGGACGGCGAAGTCAACGCCATCGTCGAGGAGAAGGAAGCCACCGATTCGCAGCGCTCGATCACCGAGGTCAATTCAGGTGTCTACGCCTTCGACTTCGAGACTCTGCGCGACGCGCTGGCGTCTCTCGACTCCAACAACGCACAGCACGAGTTCTATCTCACCGATGTGATCATGATCGCCCGTCGCGCAGGCAAGCGTGTTCGCGCGCAGCACATCGCGGATTCAGTTCTCGTCGCGGGCGCCAACGATCGCGTGCAGCTCTCGACGCTTGCCCGCGAGATGAACCGTCGGATCCTCGAGACGTGGATGCGTGCCGGCGTCACCGTCGTCGATCCCGCGAGCACGTGGATCGATTGCGGCGTGCAAATCGCACAGGACGTGACGCTCCAGCCCGGAGTTCAGTTGACCGGCACGACGTCGGTGGGCGAAGACGCCGTGATCGGCCCGGACACCACCTTGGACAACGTGAGCGTCGGGGAGCGCGCGGTGGTCGTCCGCTCGCACGGGACCGACTCCGTGATCGGCGCGGACGCAACTGTCGGTCCGTTCGCCTACCTCCGGCCGAATACCCGTCTCGGTGACCACGGCAAGATCGGTGCCTACGTGGAAACCAAGAACGCCGAGATCGGCGAACATTCGAAGATTCCGCATCTTACCTACGTCGGTGACGCCACCATCGGCCATCACAGCAATATCGGGGCTTCGAGCGTCTTCGTCAATTACGACGGGGTGAACAAGAGCCGTACTGTGGTGGGGTCGCACGTCCGAACAGGCTCCGACACCATGTTCGTCGCCCCTCTCGTCGTGGGAGACGGCGCTTACACGGGAGCGGGCACGGTCTTGAAGAACGACGTACCGCCTGGGGCGCTTGCCGTCTCGGGTGGAGCGCAGCGCAACATCGAGGGTTGGGTACAGAAAAATCGACCCGGCACTCCTGCAGCCGACGCCGCTGCAGCGGCTGCACAACCTGACAGCCCTGCACAACCTGACAGCACAGATCACCACCAGATCGACCGGCAAGTACAAAAGGACGGCATGAACCAGTGACTGCGAATTGGATCGACAACCAGAAGAACCTGATGTTGTTCTCGGGTCGCGCACATCCCGAGTTGGCGGAGCAGGTGGCGAAGGAACTCGACATCCGCGTCACCCCGCAGACCGCGCGCGACTTCGCGAACGGTGAGATCTTCGTTCGATTCGAAGAGTCGGTTCGCGGCTCCGACGCGTTTGTCCTGCAGAGTCATCCGGCACCGCTGAACACGTGGGTGATGGAGCAGCTCATCATGATCGATGCGCTCAAGCGTGGATCGGCAAAGCGCATCACTGCCGTTCTTCCGTTCTACCCGTACGCCCGCCAGGACAAGAAGCACCGCGGACGCGAGCCGATCTCCGCTCGCCTGATCGCGGACCTGCTCAAGACTGCCGGCGCAGATCGCATCATCACGGTCGACCTGCATACCGATCAGATCCAGGGCTTTTTCGACGGCCCCGTCGATCACATGCACGCACACAGCCAGTTGGCCAACCACATTCGCGCGGGCTACAACCTCGAGAACATCACGGTGGTCTCCCCCGACTCTGGCCGCGTTCGTGTCGCCGAGAAGTGGGCCGACTCGCTCGGCGGAGCACCGCTGGCGTTCATTCACAAGACGCGCGATCCGTTGGTGCCTAACCAGGTCAAGTCCAACCGCGTCGTCGGTGATGTCGAAGGTCGCACCTGCATCCTGATCGACGACATGATCGACACGGGCGGAACGATCGCCGGCGCGGTCAAGGTACTCAAGGAGGCCGGTGCGGGTGACGTCGTCATCGCCGCAACCCACGGCGTCCTGTCCGACCCTGCGGCTGAGCGCCTGTCGACGTGTGGTGCGAAGGAAGTTGTTGTCACCAATACACTTCCGATCGACGAGTCGAAGAAGTTCCCGACGCTGACGGTGCTGTCCATCGCACCGCTGCTGGCTCGCACCATCAAGGAAGTTTTCGAGAACGGTTCTGTGACTTCGCTGTTCAACGGCAGCGCCTAGTCTTCCGCCGCACTACGGGCGCGTACCTGTGACTTCACTGTCACCGGTACGCGCCCGTAGTCGTCTTCGTGAACCCAACGAAAACAGACCACGCGGTCATCATGAAACCACCTGTGCGACACACGAATACCAGCAAATGCGGCAAACAGCATGATCTTGATCACGCCCGCGTCGAGAAACCCAGGTCGATGTTGGGGCGGTGTTCACCGCGCCGCAATCTTCGCCTAGTGTGGCTCGTCGTGATCGACGCGCAAACCCTGGAATCCCGGCCCGAATCTCATTCCCTGAATTCATCAGTTCCGACGATCCGGCGGTGGCGCCCAGGATCTTGTGTCTGGTGCGGAGACGACAACTCCGTGGACATGTTCCGCAACGAACCCCGCTGTGGAATATGCCGTGAAAACGAAGGCATCATCGACGACGCCAAGCGCTTCCTCGGGATGTACGGTCTGCGCCCGCTCGGCGGCACGCTGCAGTCCGACGACGACGAAGAGCGCGAGTACCGCGTCAACGCACGCGAGGCACGCCGAGTCCTGAACGAGATCCGCATGGACGTCCTTCCCGATGCGGCCGCTGTTCGCAAGGCAATTCGGCCCCGCGCCGCAACGGTTGTCGCCGACACGTCACCTGCGCGGGCTTCCCGCCCCTCCAGCACGGGCACAGTGACGCGCGTTGCCGCTCCGGTCAAGACGGACACCGTGGACATCGACACGCTCCAGACGCGCGTCCTAGGGCTTCTCGATCAGCTCGGTTCCATCGACGAGCAGATCAAGGTCGCCGAACTCGCACAGGGTTTGCCGGCTCGCGCACGACTGAGCGATTTGAACAAGCAGAAGGCCACGGTTCTTCGCACGCTGGCCGCTCTCGAGAAGGCTCGCATCGCCGCCTCCAACTAATTCTCCTCGCGTCCATCCCACGGCCCCGTCTCCCTTGCGAGACGGGGCCGTTCTGTATGAGGAGGTACCTTTACGAATCGTGAATGACATCACCATCACCTTTGTCGTGCTTGCACTGGTCGTGGCGCTGTTCGTGATCGGCCGAATCCCGGTCGGCATCATCGCGATCGGCACTGCCCTGGCGCTGTACGCCACCGGCGTGATCACGATGGAGCAGGCGCTTGCCGGATTCGGCGATCCCACGGTGGTGTTCATCGCCGCGCTTTTTGTTGTCAGCGAAGCCCTCGACGCCACCGGCGTCACCACGTGGGCGGGCGAGAAACTGCTGGCGAAAGTCGGCGAATCCCGAGTCCGTCTCGTGAGTGCGATCATGTTGCTGGTTGCCGCGTTGACCGCATTGATCAGCGTCAACGGGGCCGTAGCCGCGTTGGTACCGATGGTGGTTGTCTTGGCGGTTCGTCTCGGCAAATCGACGTCACAACTGCTTCTGCCGTTGGCATTTGCCGCCCATGCCGGATCGATGCTCACCTTGACCGGAACACCGGTCAACATCATCGTTTCCGAAGCCGCCGAGGAATCCGGGGCCGGTGCGTTCGGGTTCTTCAGTTTTACTTTGGTCGGTGCGCCGCTCGTATTGGGAACGATTGCGATCGCCGTACTTCTCGGGCCTCACGTCCTCCCCCACCGTGCGGGGACGTCGATGTCGCCTGACCTGAGCCGGCATGCCAAGACCCTCGCTAAGCAGTATCAGCTCATGGGAAAGGATGCGCCGTCCGCAGAGCCCTTGATCACCAAGCACGACGGCGTGGTCGAAGTGATCATCCCGCCGCGCTCGGAAATGATCGGCGACAGAGCTTTTCCGGGCATGGTGACCGACAGTGGAGATCTGGTGATACTCGCAGTCCAGCGCGCCGGTGAGGACTGCGGCCCCAAGGGCGTCAAGTTGGCGGCCGGTGACACGCTTCTCCTGCAAGGAAGCTGGGACGATCTCGACACCCACACCGCCGTCGATCCGAACGTCCTCGTGGTCGACGCACCTGCCCAGATCCGTAAGCAGGCAGCCCCGTTGGGAACCCGCGCGGTCATCGCTCTCGTCGTCGTCGCGGCGATGGTCGTGATGCTGACGTTCGGATTGGTGCCGTCGGCGATAGCCGGACTCCTCGCGGCGTGCGCGATGGTTCTGTTGCGTGTGATCAGCGTGGAGCAGGCGCATCGGTCCATCTCGTGGACAACGTTGATTCTCGTCGGAGGAATGATCCCGCTGTCGACCGCGATCCAGCAGACCGGCGCAGCCGAGAAACTCGCGCATGCGTTCGTCGACGTCGTCGGTGGTGCAAGCCCGTATGTCGTCGTCGCCGGACTCTTTGTCGTGACGGCGACTCTGGGCCAGCTGATCAGCAACACTGCAACCGCGTTGATCATCACGCCGATCGCAATCTCGGTCGCCATCGAACTCGACATCTCGGTGCTGCCCCTTCTGATGACGGTCACCGTCGCTGCCGCGGCCTCCTTCCTGACGCCCGTAGCCACTCCCGCGAACATGATGGTGATGGGGCCTGGCGGGTACAAGTTCGGCGACTACTGGAAGCTCGGACTCCCGATGTTGTTGTGGTTCCTGATCGTTGCAACGGTGTTGATCCCAGTGATCTGGAGTTTCTGATGTGCTCGCCGACAGTGTTGACGGGACGGACCTCGTCGATCTTATGGACGTCGTGACGCCGGGTTCTTCGCGCGACTCCACCGTTGGAGACCCCGCTCGCCATAGCCAACATCGAGCTACGAGCGAACCGCTGTCCTGTCAGAGCAGCGTCCGCTGAAGCCTGCGCCATATCCGACTTGATCGATGCCAACGATGCGGTCCTGTCTCACGTCGCCGGTTGCTCGCATTCAGGATCGAAGAGTGCACCCACGGGCTCAGTCGTTGCGACTGGTCCGGACGGATCTTCGCACTGCAGCCGACCGCCTCTACTTTGCTTCAGCTTCCAGTATCCAGTATCCAAGAGTCTTGAGTCGGTGATGCTTTCTGCAAAGGCGGGCCGAATTCGCCTCGGCAGTCCGGCCGCCACAAACCAGGTCGTCGTGATTGAGTGGTTCAGCGTCGACGATATCGCAATAACTCTGACGGACAACATAATTCAGAAAACTACAGGTGCCGTTCTCGCCGGTTCGCCGAACGGTGATACGTGTGTTCGCTGCGCCGCGCAGGCGTTATCTCGTGCTGCGATGGGTACGGACTGCGATAGGTACGGACTGCGATAGGTACGGACTGCGGCGAGCGTATCGACTTACCGATACCGAGCGCCCCGGCCCGTGGCTGCGGTTTCCACTCAACTCACCGCGCGGTGTGACGCTGCGGGCGAATACTCGGCGATCACATCGTGACGCCCAATTCTGGGCGGCGGCAACTGATCACCGCAGGCACCTAACTGTCCATCTTCGAACTCGGGGGCCCGGCAACGCACCCACGCCCCGATCTGATCGAGGCTAGAGATCGAGGACGATTCGGCTACCCTCGGCCGCGCGCCCTGTACAGGTAAGCATACGGTCGACGTTGTGGTCCTTCCCCTCAGCAGATCGAGGAGGCGTAGCGCTGAGAACCTGAGTGACACAGGTGCCACAGAAACCTTGTCGGCACGAGTACTGTATCTCCGGTCGCCGCTCGAGCAACACGTCGAGCACTGAACGGTCAGCCGGCACCTGCAACACCTCACCAGTCTGCCCAAGGACTACCTCAAAGGCCTCTCCGTCAGTGATGGGCGCCATACCGAATCTCTCGACCCGGAGTGCGCGCGCACTGGTCGCACCGAAATTCTTCTGCACAGCTTCCAGCATCGATTCCGGGCCGCAGCAATACACCGCGCCTCCGATGGGAGCGCGGCGCAGCAGTTCAGGGGGAGTCGGCGGTCCGTTGCCGTCATCTACCAAGACGGCCACTCGGGTGCAGTCCCAGGATTCTATTTCGTCGAGGAAGGGCATCGAAGCCCGCGAACGGCCCGAATACACCAATTGCCAATCCATTCCGAGTTCACGTGCGCGCCGAACCATAGCGACGATCGGAGTGATCCCGATACCGCCGGCAACGAACAGCACTGGCCCGTCCTCGACGAACATGAAGCCGTTCCGGGGATCACGAACACGCACACTCTCCCCGACGCCTAGCGCGTACATCTCCCGCGATCCGATTCCATCCGCGACGCGTCGGATACAAATGCGATAGCAGGTCCGGTCGCCAGGATCACCACACAGCGAATAGTGACGCCTTCTCCCCGAAGACAATTGGACCGCGATGTGTGATCCAGGGTCCCACGGAGGCAGGAGTTCGCCTGTGGGCGAAGACAGTTCCAGTGAAATCACATCGCCGTCAGGAACTATGACGGATCGGACTGTCACCACCAACATTTGCCCGTCCGGCGAGTCGGAGGCCCGCCACGATTGCGCGAATCGCTGTCGCGAAACGATCGACATGTAGAGGTCTGTGATCGTCCCAACCCAATCGATCATGGCGTCGCGGCCGACCATACTCTTCACTTCTGCATGGCCCGCACGGCAGGCGACGTTGCAAGATAGGTGACTGCTTGCTCCGTAGAACCGTGGTTCGTGGGGTGATAGCCCGGATCGAGGTAGGCCGCCACCCGGGTGAGAAGCGAGATCGGCGAAGGTAGGGTTCCACGCCTGACGGCTGTTGTGAATCCAGACCACAGCGCTGAGGACAGGCTTACGGTTCCCTTCTTCAACGTGGGATCGGACTTGAGCAGAAAGATGGTCCCCTGCGCAAAGACAAACAGGGTCACCGGCCCCATGTACAACAGTGCCCGGATTCGACGGGAATACCGGCGGTCGAAGTAGCACAGAACGTCGTAAGCGACGGCACGGTGCTCAACCTCTTCGGCGCCGTGCCATCGCAACAGGTCGAGCATTCTCGGGTCAGCGCCCGCCGCATCAAGTCCAGATGCGTTCAGTACCCACTCACCCATAAATGCGGTGATGTGTTCGAATGCGGCGATCAGCGCAAGCCGTTCCACCAACTGATTGATGTTGGTTGCGCCGTCATCTCGGTAGGGTCCGAGTATCTTCGAGAAAATCCAATCCATCTGCGACACAAAGGCGGTGGGATCAATACCGTTGGCCGTGAGATTCTCGAGCACTCCTGAGTGCGCATCTGCGTGGACTGACTCCTGCCCGATGAATCCGATCACGTCGGCGCGCAAGTTCTCGTCGGTGATCAGCGGATACGTTTCCTTGTACGTCTCGACGAACCAGTACTCGACAGCCGGCAGGAATAGGTGCAGCACGTTGAGGACGTGCGTGGTCACTGGATCACCCGGAACCCAGTGCACCGGAAGCGTCGACCAGTCAAAGCCGACGTTGCGCGGGGCGAGCAGCGCCTTTGCCCGTCCCAGTTCGGCGGGTGTTTGCTCGACAGGCTTCATGATGCGCCACTTTCATCTGGTCGTTTCGGTGCCGCTTGCGTCGTCGAACCGGTCAGAAAAGGCGGCAGGCTCAGTGAGAAGATTTTTCCCCACACGGAGCTGACCTGCTTGACAAGTCCACCTGTGTTGTACGGCAGGCCATGTTTTTCGCACAGCGCCTTCACTTGCGGCGCCATCTCGGGATACCGGTGCGCAGGCAGGTCGGGAAACAGGTGATGCTCGATTTGATGTGAAAGATTGCCGGACATGATGTGCATCAGTTGTCGACCCTCGATGTTGGCGCTGCCCAGCATCTGTCGCACGTACCAGTGTCCGCGGGTTTCAGCGGTGGTTTCTTCCTCGGTGAAAACCTGGACACCGGTGGGGAAATGCCCGCAGAAGATGACGGTGTGCATCCAGACGTTGTGAATCACCTTCGAACTCGCATTGCCCAGCAGAGTGGAAGCGAACAACGGCCCTGTCAGCGCAGGAAAGAGCACGTAATCCTTGACGACCTGCTGGCTCGCCTTGCTCAACATTCCTTCCAGAAGCGGCTTTACATCGACCCATTTCCGGTTGCCCTTGACGATGTTGTCGATCTCGAGATCGTGGAGCATCACGCCCCACTCGAAAAACAGCATCAGGACCAGCGAATAGAGGGGGTTGCCCAGATAATACGGATGCCACTTCTGCGACTCGTCGATTCGTATGATGCCGTATCCGATGTCTCGGTCACGTCCAGCGATGTTGGTGTAGGTGTGGTGGAGGAAATTGTGCGAATGCTTCCACTGATCCGCCGGGCAGACGGTGTCCCACTCGAACACCTGAGAACTCAAGCCGGGTTCACGCATCCAGTCGTACTGGCCGTGCATGACATTGTGGCCGATTTCCCAGTTGTCGAGGATCTTGGAAATGCTCAACGCGCCCACGCCCGCCAACCAGAACGGGGGCAGGAATCCGAGATACATCAGGCCGCGGCCGGCAACCTCGAATCCGCGCTGCACCTTGATGAGCCGATAGATGTATTCTCGATCGACATCGCCGAGATCGGCAACGATCCGGGCGCGCAATTGGTCGAGTTCGACACCAATTTCCTCGATCTGTTCGGGAGAAAGCCGGACCCGTTCCTCGGGTTCGTCGCCTCGAGCCGCTCCCAGCGAGGTCAGCGCTGAAGTCAAGAAACTCATCATCCGTAGTTCACCCTTCTCGACGGTGAGCATCAGTTGTCAAAGGTTGATCGTGACATCGCCGACGGCAGCGGAAACACACAGCTGGATCGGTTGGTCCGCTCGGGTATCCACATCGCCCGTACGAAGGTTCCGCGTACTACCGGTAGCTTTCATCGCAGTACAGGAAAAACAGATCCCCATCCGGCATCCGAATTCGGGTTTGAGCCCGGCCATTTCTGCTTGTTCGAGAAGGCTCACGCTCGAGTTGGGTACCGATATCCCAGCGAGAACGAAGGACGTATTGCCCTCAGTGCCCCCGGGAACAAACATCGGTGCGGCGGTGAACGCCTCCGTCCGCAACTGGGCACCAAGCCCACGCGCCTGATAGAGATCTCGAACCGAGTCCATCAACCCCTGCGGGCCACACAAATATGTCAACGCCGGTGCATCCCCCGACGTCATGGTGTCGAGATGATCGGGCACAAAATTCCCGTACAGCTCGGCGACACCAGTCTGATCGGTGTACACAATCCGCACCGTTACGTTCTCCAACTCCCCCACCCACGCCAATTCATCGCGGTACACCGCATCAGCGGAGGTCCGCGCGTAGTGTAGAAATACGATATCGCCGGGGTAGTTCTCGTCGATCAGTGTCCGCAGCATCGACATGACGGGCGTCACGCCGCTGCCACCACTGATGAAGACGATGCGTTGTGGTCGCTGATCCGGCAGCCGAAACTCACCCGCAGCTGCAGCCAGACTGAAGACCATCCCGGCACAGGCATTCTTCACGAGAAAATTGGAAACGGCGCCGCGCGCGTGAACCGTCAGTTCGATCTGTCCGTCGGCCCGGTGCTGAGAGTTGACAGGTGAGTAGCAGCGCGTTTCGCGGATTCCTCTGATCACCACGCCGATCCGAACGAACTGGCCAGCTTCGAAACCCGCCCATTGACTGGTCGGGCGCACGGTGAGCGTCACCGCATCTGAAGTGGCACGGTGAACCGCTGTCACCACGCCCCGCAAATCTCGCACCGTTAACAGCGGGTCAATCAGCTCCAAATAGCGATCGATGGGATGGGGTGCAACCAACTTCTCGAACAACGCCACAAGGGGTAGGCGAAACTTGGTCGCAACTTCGGCCATCAACGTCACTGCGACCACACTTCCCTCTTGCGTTACCTCGGTACAGCACCAAGGTCCCCGAAGCAGTCACAGTCTTACACAAATCGGGCAAATTCGGACCAAAGTCAAGGATACGGTAGGTATGGCGTACGCGGCCCGCCGATGTACGCGATTGGAATCAATACACCCTTCGGGGCAAACCGCTGTCTACGATCATGGAGTGACACCCCAGCCGAGGACATACTCCGTAAACGAATTCGAGTTCGAGACTCTGGTCGACGGCCCCCAAAGCGGGCCCCCCATCATCCTCTTGCACGGGTTCCCTGAAACACACAATTCCTGGACAGCGGTATCCAAGCTACTTACAAGCAAAGGAATGCGTTCGATCGCGCCGAACCAACGCGGATACTCAGCCGGCGCCCGACCTCCCCACATCGCGGACTACCGCCTCGATCGACTCGTCGCCGATGTCATCGGGCTGCTCGATGCGCTGGAATTGAACAGCGCCCACCTGGTCGGCCATGATTGGGGCTCTGCCGTTGCCTGGGCGGTCGCCGCGCGCCATCCAGACCGGATTCGCACGCTGACCTGTGCGTCAATTCCGCACACGAGCGCCTTCAGTTGGGCTTTGGCGAACGATCTCGACCAGCAAACCCGATCAGGCTACATTCGGCGGTTCTGGCAGCAGGGCAAGGCAGAGGAAGAACTGCTGGCCGACAATTCGCGCGGTCTACGCGGGCTCTTCGGCGGACATCCCGATACAGCCGTCGCCGATCACAATATCGGCCACCTGAGCGAACGAGAAACGCTCACCGCAGCACTGAACTGGTATCGCGCTATGTCGCCGGACGACTCGGCTCTCCCACCCGTTCGGGTGCCGACCACCTATCTCTGGGGAACGCAGGACGCCGCAATGGGCAGAGTAGGCGCAGAGTTATGCCAAGAATTTGTGACCGGCCCATACACGTTTATCGAACTCGAAGGCGTTGGGCATTGGGTGCCCGCCCAGGCAACAGAGGCACTGGCCACGGCGGTCATCGACAGAGTCCAGGCATCGCCCGATCACCTGTAGGCCGATTCGCTAGGCACGTTCTGCGGCAATCAAAGCAAAACGCCGGTCAGGATCGGTCCAAAGCTTGCGCACCCCGAAACCCGCCGACGCGAGCTCCGCGGCAATCCCTCCCTCGGTGAACTTCGCCGAGATCTCGGTGCGCAGCTGCTCGCCCGCTGCGAAGGTGATCTCCAGATCCAGCTCGTCGATCCGGACCGAGAGTTCACGAAGCGCTTCCAGCCGCATCTCGATCCACTGGTTCTCGACGTCCCAGAGCGCGACGTGACGGAAGTCATCCAAGGGAAAGTTCGCTCCCAGTTGCTTGTTCAGGACCGCGAGAACATTGAGGTTGAACTGTGCCGTCACGCCGGCAGCGTCGTCGTACGCGGGCACGAGAACAGCCGGATCGATCACCAATCCGACGCCCAGGATCAGGTTCTCCCCCGGATCCAGCACCGCTGCAATGCCCGAGAGGAACTCGGCGCGTTCTGCCGGAACGAGATTGCCGAGAGTTCCACCGAGAAACGCGACCGCCCGCCGTCCACCACCGGGCAGATGATGCAGCGAGCCTGTGAAGTCACTGACCACCCCGACCACATCGATGCCGGGGAACTCGGCACCGACCTGCCGCGCCGCGCCTTCCAGTGCCGTCACCGAAACATCCTGCGGTACATACGTTCGCAGAGTTCCGCGCGCGGTCATTGCATCGAGTAACAACCGCGTCTTCTCCGAGGAACCGGAACCCAGTTCGATCAGGATCTCAGGTTCGGTCAACGCAGCGATCTCGTCGGCGTACTGCGCGAGCAGGCCGCGCTCGGTACGGGTGGGGTAGTACTCGGGTAAGGCCGTGATCTCCTCGAACAATTCACTTCCACACGCGTCGTAAAACCATTTGGGCGAGAGCCACTTCGGCGTAGCGGTCAGACCCTCCCTGGCCTCGGCTCGCAGTGCGTCGACCGATTCGGCCGGTGTCAGATAAACCTCGAGCGTAGGGGTTTTCATTGTTCTCCCATCGGTATCGGGGTGATGATCAAATGGCCAGGACGCGCGCAGACGATGTGCCGGTCCGGCACCTGCTCCCAGTCCGGCGATCGATCGAACGGTTCGGAAACGATCAGGGCCCGCGACTCGTCGACCCGCGTGTACAACGTGTGGCCCCAGGCCGTGGCCCATAGTTCCTGTCCGTCGCCGAACAGGAGGTTCAGTCGTGAATCCGGTGCCGCCGCAGCCACATCGTGAACGAGGCTCGTCACGGCGGCTTCCACGGGCTTCGACTTCAACCGATGCCGAAGCACTGTCCACAACAAGGCGGCATCCGTCGGGGCGGGCATCTTCAGCAGTTCGACGGCCGGAACTTCTGCCGCCAAGTCGGCAAGTGAACCAGGCCAACCGGATACCGCTCCGTTATGGCTGAAAGCGTAGGTTCCGTCGACAAACGGTGCGCAGGCACCGATCTCGACGGCCATCCCCTCCGTCGCGGAACGTACGGCGGCGAGAACGGATCCGGAAACGATGTGGGACAACGTCTCGTCGACGGTCGGGTCCGACCAGATCGGCGAAATGCTGCGATACCGCCCCTGTCTTCCGTCGTTCCACCACACCGCGCCGAATCCGTCGGCATTGATGGTCCCGCCTCCACGCATCTCACGTGGTGCCCACGACTGTCGCATCAGTGAGTTCTCGCCGTCGTGGAGGAGCTCACGAACCGAACGTGGCGGCCCGAGATACCCGAGGTGCCGACACATGTCAGGATCTACCCGAAATCGTTCTGGCGCAGCGAAAACCCGAGAAGATCTGGCGTCTGATCGGATGGTCCCAGTTGCGGAACGTCCCCCGGCAGGCAACGCTGTCGGTCCCGAACGATCCCCCGCGCAACACTTTGTAGTCGCCGCCGAAGAACACCTCCGAATACTCCCGATACGGGAAGGCCCGGAAGCCGGGATACGGATGGAATCCCGAAGACGTCCACTCCCACACGTCGCCGATCAACTGCTCGACACCCGCTGCCGACGCCCCCGCCGGGTACGAGCCGACGCTGGCTGGACCGAGGTGGCGTTGACCGAGATTGGCAAGATTCTCGTCTGCGGACACGTCCCCCCACGGGAACCGTCGTGATCTTCCGGATTCCGGATCCCACCGTGCGGCCTTTTCCCACTCCGCCTCGGTGGGAAGCCTTTTACCCGCCCAATTCGCGTAGGCTTCGGCTTCGTAGAAGCTCACATGCACGACCGGCTTGTCCGGTGGGACCGGCGCCTCGACGCCGAAAGTCTCGTGCCACCAACCCGAACTGTCATGTTCCCAGAACAGAGGCGCTCGAAGCTTCGCGTCGACGCGATGCCGCCAACCGTCTCGAGACCACAGTTCCGGTCGGGAATAGCCGCCGTCCTCGATGAATTCGATGAACTGCCCGTTGGTGACCGGGAATCTGTCGATTGCGAAATCAGTGAGATAGACCTGATGTGCAGTGCGCTCGTTGTCGAGTGCCCACGGCTCGTCGTCGGTCCCCATGACGAAGGAACCGGCTGCGATGGTGACCTCGTCGAGTTCCGGCGTGCGGCCCGCTTGCGGAGCGGGTGTCGCAACGAGTGCCGTCGGCCCCGAACGTAATTGGTGTGTCGCGAGCATGGTCTCGGCGTGTTGCTGTTCGTGCTGGGCGATCATCCCGAAGGCAAACCCGTCCACGTCGAGTTCTGTGCGCCCGAACGTGCTGGCTTCGAGCACATCCCACACCTTCCCACGAACCGTACGTACGTATTCGCGCGCCTCGGCCGGGTTGAGCAGGGGAAGTGTGGGTCTCGACGACCTCGAATGCTTGAAAGCGTCGTACAGTTCGTCTATGTCGCTACGCACCGGATCGCGACCACCGACATCGCGCACCAGCCAGAGTTCCTCTTGATTGCCGATGTGCGCCAGATCCCACACGAGCGGACTCATCAACGGGGAATGCTGAGCGATCAATTCGGTATCGTCGACGCAGTCGGTGAGCAGCGTCGACCGCTCACGCGCTCGCAGAAGTACGGCCTCGACCGCTTCTTTGGTGATCTCCCCCGTCATGTGTCGCTCTCACCGGGCACGATTGCGCGACAGCACCGTTCGGCTGCGGCATCGAGAAGGCGAACAAACTGTGGCTCCGGCGCGTACGACGCGGCAAGCGACATCAGAGATGTTGCCGCCGAACGCAGTTCGACGTCGTCCAAACCGTACTCTGCCGCATCCCGCCACCTCCCGGCCGTCGACGCTGCAGCATCACTCGCCTCGCGCATCACGGCTGGCCCGGACAGCAACGCGTCGACCGCTGCTATCGGCACTCGCCACAAATCTCCCGGTTGTGCGTCGATGTAGCGAACCTCCAGATGGCCGACAGCGCGAACCGGCGGGAACAGCGTCGACAGGTGATAGTCCAAGTCCGCCCAGACGGGGCGACGTCCGATCTCGGCATCCAAGGCGCCGTCGATCCAGTCCGCGAAAGTCGCGCCCCGCGGAGCCGTCCAATCATCGCCTTCGTTTCGCACACACATGAGCGGAACGTCGAGCGCCCAGGCGGCGTAGTCCTGCGCTTCCGGGATGGCGGCTGTGCGCCAGGAATCGAGCTCGAGCCACGTCCGCATGCGTTGGGAAGCCCAATCCCCCCTCGGAACCCCTTGCAAGCGTGGAGAACACGCAAATGCTGCGATGAGAGCCGGACCCATGTCCCCGAGGAGCCGCCAACGCTGGGCGATGGACTCCGGACTCCCGCCGGCATCGACACTGACCTGCACTGCTGCGGTATTGCACATCATCAAGGTGCCGTAAGGGCCTATCCCGGCAAAGCGGGATTCCATTGCGCAGTAACGCGGCAACCGGAGAATGCGAGAAGGGGGGCGGGCGACGTCGGCCGCGGCAGAACTGATTTCGATGGAGTGCGACGCGAGGAGAGATTCGAGAGTCCGACGGTCTTCGTCGAGACAGTCACACAGTTCGCGGGCGGACGTGCGCGGAGCGGACGAGAGTTCGATCTGTCCGCCGGGTTCTACGGTGACCAGGCTGCCACGAGGGAGCGGAACCGCCGGTGAATCCGGGTCGATGCTGGTGGGTGCGTGTCGCCCGAGTGCTCTTGCCAGCGTCGCGGCGGATGGCCTCTCCCCACCGGGATCTTGCCTGGTCAGCCACTCGACCTCGGCTCCGACCAAGCGGGGTGGCCCCTGCTTGAAGCACACACCACCGACGTAGGCCTCGGCCGCAGGACGCGAATCCACCTGCGTGGTCTGTGCTGCTGTCAACGCTGCTGTCACCATTCGACTTCCCCTTCGGGCGGTCTTCGCGGTCGATACCGACGATAGAACGCCTACGTCCGAGATGCACCCATTGTGGTGTTACGTGTCGTTGAATTTCTTCAGTCGTATCCACCGGTACCCACAACCGGCCAGAACCACACCTACCCCGGAAACAACCGCGATCCACGGAAGTGTGACCACCAGAACGACACAACCGGCCGCCCCGACTGCCTGCAGCCACTTCGGATACATCCGGTCCACTCCGCGCTGGCTGTACGCGCTCACATTCGCGACGAAGTAGTAGAGCAGCACTCCGAACGACGAAAAGCCGATCACGCCACGAAGATCGGTTGTCGAGACCAAAGCGATCACAACGGCTCCGACCACAAGTTCTGCATGGTGAGGGACTGCGAACCGTGGATGGACGGCAGCCAGGGCAACGGGCAGATCCCTCTCGCGGGCCATTGCCATCGCCGTACGACTCACCCCGGCGATCAGAGCCAGCAGCGCCCCCGCCGACGCCGCCGCGGCACCGATCACCACCACGGGGACGGCCCAATTCCACCCGGCTGCGCTCACTGCATCGGCCAGGGGCCGCGCCGAATTCGCCAGCCGATCAGGCCCCAGCGTCACCAACAGCACCATCGCAACCAACGCATAGAGGACAACCGCGATGGTGAGTGCAATCAGAATCGCCCGCGGAATCGTGCGGCGCGGATCACGCACTTCCTCCCCCAGCGTCGCGATCCTGGCGTATCCGGCGAAGGCAAAGAAGAGCAGCCCCGCCGACTGCAGAATCCCGTACCACGACCCGAACACGAGATCCGGGAACTCACGTACGGCGCCAGGTCCCACGACGGCAATCAGCAACGCCACACACAATGCCGTCGTCGACACGGCGACGATCACCCGGGCCATGTGCGCCGTCCGCGTCACTCCGCGGTAGTTGACCGCAACCAGCGCCGCCACCACCACTACCGCGGCGGGAACACGCCAGGCCGCAGGAGCAACGTACGTAGCGAAGGTCAGAGCCATTGCCGCGCAACTCGCGATCTTCCCGATCACGAACGACCAGCCTGCGGCAAACCCCCACCAGGGTCCGAGCTGCTCACGTCCGTAGACGTACGTCCCACCTGACGTGGGGTATCTCGACGCAAGCTGCGCCGACGACGTCGCATTGCAGTAGGCGACGAACGCTGCGATCGCCAGGCCCACAAGCAACCCGGTACCGGCTACTGCGGCAGCGGGCGCGAACACCACGAAGACTCCGGCGCCGATCATCGCGCCGAGGCCGATCACCACGGCATCGGCCGTGCCCAGTCTTCGCTCCATCGGGACAACTTCGTTCACAGGTAGTTTGAACCACACCGACATGAACGGAAGGTGCCATGTTCGATCTCGACACGATCCGCCGCGACACTCCCGGATGCCTCGACAAGGTGTTCCTCGACAGCGCGGGATCCTCGCTCCCGCCCGAGCCGGTGCTGACCACCATGATCGAGCACCTGCGACGTGAAGCCGACGTCGGCGGGTACGTCGCTGCTGCTCGCCAGAGCGGCGCACTGGCTGCAGTTCCGCATTCACTGGCCCGGGTCATCGGCGCCCAGGCAACCGATATCGCGTTGACCGACAGCGCAACCCGCGCGTGGAACGACTTCTTCGCTGCCGTTCCACTCGGACCTGGTGATCGAATCCTCATCAGCGGAGTCGAATACGCGAGCAACGCAATCGCCGCTCTGGGGCGGGCGCGTTCCACCGGCGCCGGCGTCGAGGTCATTCCGAGCGATCAGTACGGACGCATCGACCTCGACGCACTCGAGAACATGCTCGACGATCGGGTTCGACTCGTCTCCGTCGTACACGTCCCCACCAACGGCGGCTTGATCAACCCGGTCCGTGAGGTCGTCGAATTGGCCAGAGCCCACGGCTCCCTCATTCTGCTCGACGCGTGCCAGTCCGTCGGCCAGTTGCCCATCGACGTCACCGAACTCGGCGTCGACGCGCTCAGCGCCACCGGCCGCAAGTGGCTCCGCGGGCCACGCGGAACCGGATTCCTGTACGTCCGCCCCGGACTCGTCGACGCGCTCGAACCCGCTGCGATGGACCTGCACGGAGCGGAATGGACTAGCGAGAACAGCTTCGTCCCTGCGCCGGACACAACACGATTCGAACTCTGGGAAACGAGTGTCGCTGCGCGCCTGGGTCTCGGCGTCGCCGCAGACTATTTGCTCTCGATCAGCCCCGACACGGCGTGGGAACAGATCGAATCCCGAGCCTGCGCATTGAGGGAAGGTCTGGCCGCGATTCCCGGAGTCGAAGTCCGCGATCGAGGAACCCATCTGAGCGGCATCGTTTCCTTCACCGTAGACAGTATTTCCGAGCACCGGGTGCGGGATCAGCTTGCAGCACAGAACATCACCGTCACCGTCAGCGGTCGCGGGTCCACCCTCCTCGACATGGATGCCCGCGGGCTCGACGCCGTGGTTCGCGCATCGCCGCACTACTTCGTCGACGAAGCCGACCTGGACACATTTCTGGGCGCGGTCAGGAGTTTGCAAACCTCCCGTTGACCGGGACCATGCCTGATCTGGGGAAGTCGAAACTGCAACTGTGTGATGACCAGTAGTTTCGCCTTCCGAAAGGACGCTTCGCATGGCCGACCCCACCGTCAAACCGATCTCCGCTGCCGACATCACCACCTGGGACTACGAGGCCGACGTCGTCGTCGCCGGATACGGCATCGCCGGCGTCACCGCTGCGATCGAAGCGGCGCGGTCCGGCGCCGAGGTTCTCGTCCTGGAGCGAACGGGCGGCTGGGGTGGAGCAGCATCGCTGGCGGGCGGATTCATCTACCTGGGCGGTGGAACGCCGCTACAGAAGGCGTGTGGGTTCGAGGATTCGGTCGAGAACATGAAGACGTTCATGAAGGCAGCGCTCGGCCCCGGAACCGACGACGCAAAGATCGACGCGTATTGCGAGGGCAGTGTCGATCACTACAACTGGCTCGTCGATGCCGGCGTTCCGTTCAAGGAGTCCTTCTGGGGTCAGCCCGGCTGGGAACCGCCGTACGACGACGGCCTGATGTACTCGGGAGGCGAGAACGCCGCGCCGTTCAACACCCTTGCCGATCCTGCGCCCCGCGGACACGTTCCGCAGATGTCCGAGAAGAATACCGGTGAGCGGGGCGGCGGCTACATGCTGATGAAGCCACTCGTCGAGACGGCCGAAAAGCTCGGTGTCCGAGCAGAATACGATCTGCGCGTCCAAACTCTGGTGGTAGACGGCGATCGGGTTGTCGGCGTAGTCGCCAAGCGCTACGGCAAAGACGTCACGATTCGCGCACGCAAGGGCGTCGTGCTGGCGATGGGCAGCTTCGCGTACAACAACGAGATGGTGCGCTCGAACGCACCGCGTATCTTCGGCCACCCGGCGGCCTCCATCGAGGCGCACGACGGCCGCGCAATCCAGATCGGTCAGGCACTCGGCGCCGACACCGCGCACATGGACGCCACCGAGGTCGCGTTCTTCTGCGACCCGCAGTTGATGGTGCGCGGCATTCTTGTCAACGGCCGCGGTCAGCGATACATCCCCGAGGACACTTACCCCGGCCGCATCGGCCAGGCAACGCTGTTCCAGCAGGACAACCAGGCATTCCTCGTCATCGACGAAGCTGCATACGAGGAAGGCATGAATGCCGAGTCGTCCAGTGCGCAGTTGCGGGCGCAGCCGAGTTGGGTGGCGGAAACCGTTGAGAAACTCGAAGCCGAGATGGGGTTGCCCGCCGGATCGTTGCAATCGACGGTCGACCTCTACAACCGGCACGCGGCTGAAGGGTCGGACCCGGTGCTGGGGAAGAAGGGCGAGTGGGTGAAGCCGATTGTCGGCCCGTTCGCGGCAATCGATCTGCGCGGACGCACGGGCGGATTCACGCTCGGCGGGTTGAAGACCACCGTCGACTCCGAGGTTCTGCACGTCTCCGGTGAGCCGATTCCGGGATTGTTCGCGGCGGGCCGGTGCACTTCCGGTGTGTGCGCGGGTGGTTACGCCAGTGGAACCAGCCTCGGTGACGGCAGCTTCTTCGGACGACGTGCCGGAATCAGCGCAGCGCGCTAGATCACCACCACCCGCACGCCGTCGGCAAAGCGGTACGGCTGAGTCTGCAGGACCGCGCCGAGGTGTTTCCGCAGTCTGGACACCTCGGCGCGCACTGCCACCACATGCTCGCGATCACCGAAGAGCACTTCGCTCAGGCCTGCGGCATCCACGCCCGCCGAACCGACCGCTGCCAGGGCCCTCAAGATCTGGGCGTGCCGCGGCGAGAGCGCTCGCGTCCAGTTGGCGTCACCACGCACCGTCACCTGCGGCGATGCGCCGAGGGACAGCTCCAGCTCGATCACCGGCCCGCCGAGGCCGGTGCGCAACAGCCAGCCGTCCCCGAGCGGCTCGGGCAGACACATCCCCAGCCCTGGCACGATGACGGGCTTTCCCGCGCTCGGCGCGGCCACGCGGTCGGGCGCGGCTATCCCGCTGGCGCCGGCCACCCATCCGAACTCGTCGACCACCAATGCCGGACCGGTCCCGGCCGCGAACAACGGTGCTGCCCGCGAGCGCAGACGCTCGAGCTGAGCTGCGTGCTCGCGCCACAGCGTCGCCTCCGCGAGGCGAACCGCGGTGCGAACCAGAGCGACGGTGGTGGGATGCACCGAGGCTGCTGACCCACTGATGTCCACCACTCCCAGAATCTCGCCCGTCCGCGGATCGTGCACGGGCGAACCGGTACACGACCAATTGTGGTGAGTCGGCGCATAGTGCTCGGCCGAGAAGAGTTGCACCGCAGAATCTTCGATCAGCGCGGTACCTATCGCGTTGGTACCGACCGACTGCTCCGACCAGCGCGCACCTTCGGCGAATCCGAGTGCGTCCGCCGCCCGCTTGACCGCCTTCGCGCCCTCGCGCCAGAGCAGGACTCCGTCGGCGTCGGCAACGACCACGATGAAGCCCGCGTCTTCGGCCACCTCGGTCAGAGTGGTTCGCAACTCGGGCAGAACCGAGCGTAGTGCGGTACGCGAACGCCTCGACTCCAACTCGGAGAAATCAGCGACAGCAGACGCGCCGCAGTGATCCGGCGTGAGCCCGCCCGCAGCCACTCTCGACCACGACCGTGCCACGACGGTCCGCGGCTGCGCCGGTGGTTCCTGCCCGGAGAGAACTGCATCGTGTACCCGACTGAGAAGGCGAGCATGCTGCGACAGATCGGTACCCGGCACGACGGCACCGAGCCGACTGCCGTCGGGAGCGTTCCCCAGGGTGGTCACTCCGTCAGGCTACCGCTTTCGATGTGACGCGAACCACGTCCACACGGTCAGGTCTGCGCCACCTGCGATTAGCGGCGAGGAGCAAACTCCGGTAACGTATCCAAAGTTGTCTCGGCGAGGGTGAATCGCAGCAGTTCCACACGTTGCAGGTTTACCGTGATCGACGCGGCTACGGCTCAGCTCGAGCGTTTCGCTCCTGGCCGTGTGCGCGCCTGTCCCCCTTTTCGCAGGCAAAACCACACGTCAGTAAACCGAGCACGAACCCCGTGAGTTGTAGGAGCCGTTTCATCATGTCTGAAGAAAACAACCTCGTCGCCGTCGTCCGCACCGAATTCGGCAAGGGCGCAGCTCGCCGCGCACGTCGCGACGGCCAGGTCCCCACGGTTCTGTACGGCCACGGCGAAGATCCCCGCCACCTCAACGTGCCGGCTCGCGACTTCGCTCGCATCCTCCGCGCACAGGGCACCAACGCCATCCTCACCCTCGACATCGAGGGCACGGAGCAGGTTGCACTGACCAAGTCGGTCGTCGTGCACCCCATCCGCAGCTACATCGAGCACGCTGACCTCCTCGTCATCAAGAAGGGCGAGAAGGTCACCATCGACGTTCACGTCGTAGTCGTCGGTGACGCTGCTGCAGGCACCATGGTCGCGCAGGATGCATCCACCATCTCCATCGAGGCAGACGCCCTCCACATCCCCGAGCAGATCGAGGTTTCGGTCGAGGGCCTCGAAATCGGCACCCAGATCCTCGCAAGCCAGCTCGAACTGCCCACCGGCTCCGTTCTGCAGGCTGACGCTGACACCCTGATCGTCAACGTCGTTGCTGCACCCACCGAGGCTGACCTCGAAGAGGGCGCAGAAGCTCCCGCCGCCGACGAGGCTGCAGAAGAGGCCTGATCCTCTCGGTTCCTACAGAACTCACTGCGCGCGGCGCGTCATTCCGATTCGGAGTGACGCGCCGTTCGCGCGTCGCAGGAAAAAGAACAAGCCAGAAAGTAGCGTCCGTTGAGCACAGATACCGCCCTCGTCATCGGCCTGGGTAACCCCGGCCCGCAGTACGAGAAGACTCGGCACAACGTCGGTTTCATGGTCGCAGGCACCCTTGCCGGACGCATAGGCGGAAAGTTCAACGTACACAAGAAGAGTGGCGCCGAGATCGTCGAAGGTCGCCTCGCCGGCCGACGCGTGGTCCTCGGAAAGCCGCGCTCGTACATGAATCTCTCGGGCGGCGCGGTCGCCGGTCTCGCACGATTCTTCTCGGTCGATGCCGCGAACATCATCGTCGTCCACGACGAACTGGATCTCGATTTCGGGACCATCAGGCTCAAACTCGGTGGCGGCGAAGGCGGCCACAACGGGCTGCGGTCCATTTCGAGTTCGTTGACCACCAAGGACTACCTGCGCACGCGCGTCGGGATCGGTCGCCCGCCGGGCCGCATGGACCCGGCGGACTACGTTCTCAAACCGTTCTCGTCCACGGAGCGAAAAGAACTCGATCTCGTGTGTGAAGAAGCTGCGGATGCAGTGGAGCTACTGCTCGAACTCGGGCTCGAGGCAGCACAGAACCGTCTGCACTGACGATCAGTTACCCAGCAGGGCAGCTGAATTGGCGCGGCGAAGCTTTCCCGACGACGTCTTCGGGATACTGCCGGGACCAAGGACCGCAACGGCGCGAGGGCGCACGCCGACGTCTGCGACCACGGCGTGGACCACTTCGCGCTCGATGCGCTTGACCTCTTCCGGATCCTCGAAAGCGTTGGTCTCGACGGCGACGGCAAAGCTCTCACGCTTCTGGCCGGCATCCAGGCGAATGGCGACTGCATTTCCCGGGCGCACACCGGCAACGCTCCCGGCCGCCCGCTCGATGTCGGTCGGATACACGTTCCGGCCACCCATGATGATGACGTCCTTGACTCGCCCGCACACCACAACCAGGCCTTCTTCGGTGAAATAACCGACGTCACCGGTGTCTAGCCAACCGTCGGCGTCCTGGGCCGGCTTGTGTCCGTCGACGGTGACATACCCGGGGGTGACTGCCTTGCCGCGAACCTCGATGATTCCGACGCCGCGAGCCGGGAGCACCTGGCCGTCGCGGTCGACGATGCGTCCCTCGAGGTCAGGCACCATCTTTCCCAGCGTGGCGAGGGCGCGCGCATTGGGACGATTGGACGGCACCGCGCGGGACATCGACTCGAGGAAATCGGGATCGACGTAGTCGAGAACCTGACCCTGATCGGGATCCGGAATCGACACCGCCAGGGTGGTTTCCGCCATTCCGTACACGGGAGCCAGCGCAGTCGGGTTCAAACCGAAACGCGCGCCGGCCGCGGCGAGGGCATCCATCGTGTCGGGATCCACCGGCTCGGCACCGTTCCACATGTATCGGACGCTGGACAGGTCGACCGCCCCGTCCTCTGCCTGCGCGAGTCGACGCGCCAAGAGGGAGTATGCGAAGTTCGGTGCGGCCGTGACAGTTCCGCCGTACTTGCCCATCAGTTCCGCCCACAGCACAGGGCTGCGGAGGAAATCCATCGGCGTGATGCTGATGACCTCGGCGCCCACCTGCATCGGAACCGTCAAGAACCCGACCATGCCCATGTCGTGGAACAGCGGAAGCCAGCTCACCATCACGTCGTCTTCGATGGAGAACTTGATGCGGTTGATCATCGCGTAGGCATTTGTGTAGAAGTTCTCGTGCGTGATCTGCACGGCCTTGGGCGAACCGGTGGAACCGGACGTCAACTGCTGGAGCGCGATATCCGATTCGACCGTCTCCACGGGATCGATCGACGTTCCGCCACGAAGCTCGTCCACCGTCACGACGGTGATGCCACGCTCTTCGAGTAGCGGCTTGGCCGCATCGAAGGGCGCGCCCAGAATCACGGCTTTTGCCGAGATCATGTCGATCACCGTCTCGGTGTCCTGAGCCCAGACACCCAGATCCGTTCGGGGGGTCGGCTGATGAAGCATCGTCACCGACGCACCGCGCATCCACGTCGCCTGGCAGGCAGGCGCAATGTCGACGGGCTGTCCAGCGAGAATGCCGATCGCAACGCCACGGTCTATACCGACCTCAGCCAGCCCGCCGGCCATGCGCCGCGCCTCCTGATGGATGTCGCCCCAGGTCTGACGGAAAGCGTTGTCGGGCTCTCCCGTCACCAGGCCGCGGTCGGTGACTGCGGCGGTCGCATACATCTCTTCGGTGAACTTGCTCAACGCAACTCCTCGGTCAGTGTCACTCTTCGATCAATGCAACTCTTCGCAGGACACAAATGGCTGTGTGTTCGAACACACACATACTTGGATAATCAGCGATCGTTCGCCGAGTGTTACGCCGCAGTGGTTATTGCATCGTGGTCTGCGAGTATCCTTTCTCTGTTGTGCTGCCGCACTCTCCACCTGTCCGCGCACCGGCACGTCGCCGGCACTGACGCCCACTTCGAGAGGTTCTTCGTTGACTACCCCGTCCGACTCGACCGTCCCTTCCGACTCGACTGTCCAGTCCGACACCGAAGGCCCCGATTCCACCGAGAGCGGGACGGTTGCGGTCACGACGACCACCAAGGGTTTGTCAGCCGAGGCGGAGCGTCGCCGCACCTTCGCCGTCATCTCGCATCCTGACGCCGGTAAGTCGACGCTCACCGAAGCGCTGGCACTGCACGCGAAGAAGATCTCCGAGGCAGGTGCCGTCCACGGCAAAGCCGGCCGCAAGTCGACGGTCTCGGACTGGATGGAAATGGAGAAAGCCCGCGGCATCTCCGTCAGTTCTACCGCACTGCAGTTCAACTACCACTCGTCCGAGACCCCGGACGAGCAGATCAACGTCATCAACCTCGTCGACACCCCCGGTCACTCCGACTTCTCCGAGGACACGTACCGCGTCCTGACCGCGGTCGACGCAGCCGTCATGCTCATCGACGCTGCCAAGGGTCTCGAACCGCAGACGCTCAAGCTGTTCCAGGTGTGTCGTCACCGCGGTATTCCGGTCATCACGGTCATCAACAAGTGGGACCGCCCCGGCCAGACTCCGCTCGAACTGCTCGACGAGATCAGCGAGCGGATCGGCCTCACACCCACTCCCCTGTACTGGCCCGTCGGCATCGCCGGAGACTTCCGCGGACTGCTGCGTCGCGGCGAAGACGGCGAGGCTCGCGAGTACGTCCGCTTCACCCGTACCGCCGGCGGCGCGAAGATCGCCCCCGAAGAGGTCATGGACGCCGAAGCCGCACTCGCCAAGGAGGGATCCGAGTGGGAGACCGCGGCCGAGGAGAGTGAACTGCTCTCCGCTACCGGCCAGGACCACGATCAGGAGATGTTCCTCGCCGGTCAGACGTCCCCGGTGATCTTCGCGTCCGCGATGCTCAACTTCGGTGTCCGCCAGATCCTCGATACCCTGGTCGAATTGGCGCCACCGCCGCGAGGCCGCGAAGACCTCAACGGCAAGCCGCGCGAGGTCACCGATCCGTTCAGTGCGGTCGTCTTCAAGGTGCAGGCCGGTATGGACACCGCGCACCGTGACCGTCTGGCATTCATGCGCATCGTCTCCGGCGTGTTCGAGCGCGGCATGGTCGTCACGCACGCACAAACCGGCAAGCCCTTCACGACCAAGTACGCGCAGACGGTGTTCGGCCGCGAACGTTCCACTGTCGAGTCCGCGTTCCCCGGCGACGTCGTCGGCCTCGTCAACGCCACCGCCCTCGCGCCCGGCCACACGCTGTACACCGAGAAGAAGGTGGAGTTCCCGCCGATTCCGTCGTTCGCGCCGGAACACTTTTCGATCCTGCGCGCCGAAAGCGCAGGCAAGTACAAGCAGTTCCGCCGTGCCGTCGACCAACTCGACTCCGAGGGCGTCGTCCAGATTCTTCGCAATGACATCCGCGGCGACGCCTCCCCCGTCATGGCGGCCGTCGGCCCGATGCAGTTCGAAGTTGTCGCAGCACGCATGAAGGCCGAGTTCAACGTCGAGGCCAAGATGGAACCCCTCGGCTATGCATTGGCCCGTCGTACCGACGCCGCGTCCGAAGTCGAGCTGAACCGCCAACGCGGTGTGGAGGTCTTCACCCGATCCGACGGTGTCCTGCTAGCTCTTGTCAGCGACAAGTGGCGCCTGCAGTACATCCAGAAGGAACTTCCGGATCTGACGCTCGAACCCCTCGTCGCTGCTGCGGACTGATGAGCCTGATCGAGGCGCTGTTCGATGCCGAACTGCACATCGGCAGCGCCACGATTCTCTGGCGAGAGATCATCGGAAACGCGTTCGGAATAGGCTCCGCGATCGCCGGCGCACGACGCTCGGTATGGGCGTGGCCTGTCGGTATAGCCGGAAATGCCTTGTTGTTCACGGTGTTCATGGGCGCTCTTTTCCACACGCCGCAAGAGCTCAATCTCTACGGCCAAGCCGGCCGTCAGTTGTTGTTCATCACCGTCAGCGTCTACGGATGGACTCAGTGGCGACGTGGGGCACGCGACTCCGGTCGCGCAGTCCTGCCCCACTGGGCGACAACTCGCGAGCGTCTCGCGATGGTCGCCGTCATGGCAAGCGGCACAATCGCTTTCGCCTGGATCTTCGACCTTCTCGGCTCGTACGGGGCGTGGGCGGAGGCCTGGATCTTCACCGGCTCCATCCTCGCCACGTACGGCATGGCACGCGGCTGGACCGAGTTCTGGCTCATCTGGATCGGCGTCGACGCCGTCGGTGTCCCCCTCCTTTTCCGGGCCGGATACTACCCGTCGGCACTCCTCTATCTGGTCTACGCATTCTTCGTACTGTGGGGCTTCGCAATGTGGCTGCGTATTCAACGTCGAACTCCACAAGGGGTATGAACACAAACCAACTCCTGGTATGTTTACGTCCATTAAGCACACCTACGGTCTGTTTACGGGCATCAGGAGCGAAACAATGGAAGACAAAAACTCTCACGGAACATCGGCCTCCAGCGGTTCCGGCAACGGATCGAGAGCCAGCAGTTCAGCGAGTAATAATTCCGCGAGCAACGGTGCGGCGAGCAACGGTGCGGCGAGCAACGGTTCGGCGAGCAACGGTTCCGGCAGCGCCACCGCCACAGCAGATTTTCTGTCGACCGCACCCAAGCAATCGGATGCCTTCACGTTTCCGCTTCCCACCCGAACCACGGCCGCACACAGCAGCGGAGAGGACCTTTCAGTGCCAGCTTCAACACGCGAATCATCGAGGACACTTGAGACTCGGAGTCGCACCGTCGTACGGCGCGACGCGATGGGCGTAGCTGCCGTTCGAGTGGCCGGGCGTCTCACCCACACCGAACTCATCGCGAATCAGGCCTCACCCTCGAGCACGCATTCCTCCGATCCCATGATGGACCTGGACGAGTTGCTCACGATGCTCGGCAGCTACCTGTTGTCCTCGGGGTTCGAACATCCCGAAATCCACGCCAAACTCGGCGGACAGTCGATCGTCGTCAACCTCGTGTCGCCGGAGATCAGCGCCAGCTGATCTGGGCCCAGCTGTTCAGGGCCACAGCACTGAGCGTCTCCATGCTCGGTCCGAGCCACGCCCGTACAACCACCGCTGATGCCGACGCCCGGAGTCTGCCTGCCAGAACTCGACAGACTCCGGCTCGACGCACCACGCACGCCAGTCCTTCGACACGAACCCTGGGTCGTCGCCGATTCTTGCTTCCGCGGCGGCCACCGACGTGTCGTACGCGTCGAAGTCTTCGAGCACCTCACTCTGCTTACTTGCCGTCGCCACCGCTCTCGCAGTGACGGAGCGTTCGACGAAGTCTCGGCGTCGAAGTGCGTCGTCACCCTCGTGAACCAATCCGCGAATCCGGACCTGCTGGCCCGTCTCACGCCAGTAGAACGCGAGCGACGCCCGCGGATTTCCTTTCAGCTCAATACCTTTCGGGGATGCAGCCGAACCGGAGAACCAGAATCCACCCTCGGTCACATCCTTGAGGATGAGGAAGCGGGAATCGGGCATGCCGTCGCCGTCCACGGTCGAGAGTGCACACACGTGTGGCTCGACGACCCCGAAGGCCACGGCCGCACGGAGCCAGTCGAGGAACAACTCTCCTGGGTTCTCCGGGAAATGTTCAGGCGCGGGCGGCGGGGTTCCGGTCAGTGCGGGAATACCGCGAATCCATGCCCGGACGTCCGGCGGCGAGAAATCTGCGTCAACCATGAGCCGACTCTAATCGCGCGCGACCTCAGGAGACGTTGCGAACGATCGAGTCACCGAACGAGGGTTGCTGCAGCAGTGCCCACTTGTTGGACGTCAATCGAAAACTAGGCATGTCGGCGAGTGCCACCACCGATTCCCAGGTGCGCTCGTAGCTGGTGTGGGAGATTCGCCATTTACCGTCGCTGCAGCGGGTGTATCTGTCGTGATAGAAAGCAGATCCACGAAGCAGCATGCCGTCCTCGGGGATGACCACCGTGTCCGCAAGGCACCAGATCCCGGTTGCGGTGTCTCCGTCGACGTCGATCTCGGGTTGCCCACATTGATGTTCGGTGATGATGTGTGAGCCGAGGGTGTTCTCGAGGAAGGAGACAAATGAATCTCGAGAATCGAAACTGAGTTGTTCTCCGTAGATCGCGGTGGCGTCGACGGTCAGAGTGTCGGCGAAATCGACCCACGATTTGGTGTCCAAGGCGCGTGCGTATCGGTACTTCAGTCTTTGGATGAGAACAATCGCTTCGAGATCCATGATCCCCGCCTCCCGGTGCAGCAACCACCCGTCCTATGCGTGCACATTAGCCTGTATCACGCAGAAACGGGCATTACTCTCAAAGCTAGTGGAAATGTCAGCCGATAACACGCTTTTCCAGGCCGTCGAGCATGATCGTGATCTTCTCGTCCAACCAACCGCGTCCGTGCCACGTCGATTCGTCGCCGATCCCCTCGATCAACGACTCCGACGCAGTCCAACTCTCCTGATACGCCTGGCGTGCGGAACGCGAATCCGCGGAGCTGACGGTCTTGTCCAGTGCCGCCATCATCGCGAACTGAGTCATCGTCACCTCGGAGATGAAGTCCACCGCCAGTACCGCGTCGTGTGGTGTGAAGCCTTGCGCAGTCAACGAACCGACCAGTTTCTCCACGATCTCGATTGTCGCCGGCGGCGTGCCCGGAACAGCGAGACCAACCTGGGCGAGACCAGGATAGCGCTCGAACGAGGACCACAGAACGTCGCAGAGGTCCTTCAGAAATTCACGCCACGGACGATCCGCGTCCGGCCACACAGTCTGACGCACAACGTGATCCGAACAGGCCCGCAACAGCGCTTCACGGTCGGCGAAGTAGCGATAAAGTGCAGAATGACTGACGCCCAGACGCTTTGCCACACTCGGCATGGTCAATTCACTCAGATCACCAGCCAGGGCGGCCTCGACGATGTCCATTCTCGACAACGTCGGCGGCCGCCCTGTCTTCTTTCCGGTCTGCATTCTGCTCAGCCTGCCACCTGCTCAGCCTGCTACCAACCGCCATCCCGACGCACGGTGGCGCTGATTCCAGAACGCGGCGTAGTTCCCACCGGCGGCAAGGAGAACTTCGTGGGTTCCCACTTCGACGATCGATCCGTCGTCACCGAGCACGATGATCTGGTCTGCGGCCACGACGGTCGACAGTTTGTGAGCGATCACGAGCAATGTGCTTTCGCTGGCGAGTTCCTGCATCGCTCGCTGAACGTGTGCCTCGTTCTCGGGATCGAGCGCCGCCGTCGCCTCGTCGAGCAGCACGATGGGTGCACGTTTGAGGAGTGCACGGGCAATGGAGACTCGCTGCCGCTCTCCACCGGACAGTGCCGTCCCGCCCTCACCGACACGGGTGTCCCAACCCCGTGGAAGTCGCTCGACGATTTCCGCGACGCCGGCGATCCGAGCTACATCGAAGACTTCCTCGTCCGTGGCTTCGGGGCGGCCGAGGCGGATGTTCGCGATCAGCGTGTCGTCGAAGAGATACACGTCCTGGAAGACCAGGGACAACTGCGACATCAGATCGGCACTCGTGAGGTCACGCACGTCGACGCCGCCGACACGCACCACCCCGGAGTCGACGTCGTAGAAGCGCGAGATCAGCCGGGTGACGGTGGTTTTGCCCGAACCCGACGGACCGACCAACGCCGTCAGCGACTTCCGCGGCACGTCGAAGGAGATGCTCCGCAGAACCTGCCCACCGTCGGCGTAACCGAAGTCGACTGCGTCGAACTGCACGGCCGTCTCCCCCGTCGCCGTCCCGCTGGTTTCGGGTTCGACCAGTGGTTCCACTTCGAGGATCTCGGACATCCGACGGATTTCGTTGCGTGCCATTCTGATTGCGCCGCCGAACTCGCCGATCTCGCCCAGCGGTTGGATGAACCGTGCGGTGAGCCCGAGTAGCGCGATCAACGTGACCGGGTCGATGTCGCCGCCGAGCGCGAGGAACGCACCCAAGATGATCACGGCCGAGAACACGAACTGTAGGGCGATCCCGTTGACCACGGAACCGATCACCACGAACCACAGTTGTGAGCGACCCGCGGAGTGCTGAGCTTCGATCGCGTCGTCGAGCGGTTCGTACACCCCGTGGGTGCGTCCGAAAGCACGCAGGACCGGTTGGCAACGCGCGTATTCGAGCACTCGATTATTCGATTCGACCGCCGCGGCATGCGCGTGATCGTCGGCTTTGGCGGTCATCGCCGAGGCAAAGCGTGCTGCTGCGAACAGAATCGGAACGCCGACCACCAGTGCGAGCCCGAGCCGCCAGTCGAAGAACAGCATGCACACGACAATGGTTACGGGGCTGGCGATTCCGGAGATGATCGGTGTCATCAGATGCGCAGCCGCCCCCATCACCGAGATGGTGCCCTTGCTGGCGACCTGCGATACCTGGCCGAGTCGGCCGGCACCGAACCAACCGAGCGGGAGCCTGACGACGTGATCGCCGAGGCGCAGATGCATCGTCCGCAGCAGGGTGAGCGCCGACTCGAATCCCTTGATGGCCTGCAGGTAATGCGCAATCGAACTGATCACGGCGCATACGGCCATGGCGGCGAGCCACCGAACGAAACTTCCCCAGTCTCGCTCGAACAGTGCCTGCACGGTCGGCACGAGCAACGCCACTGCCAAACCCTGCATCACGCCGTACAACACTGCCCACACCAGGAACTCTCGATAGCGTCCTTGATTCTGCGGGCCGAGTATCCGGAAGAGGTCGCGAATCATGAGTTGGCCTTTCCTACTGCTTCGGACGTACCCGCGGTGTTGTTTTCAATCGAGTCGGCCCGACTGTTTTCAAACGAGTCGGCCCGACTGTTTTCAAACGAGTCGGCCCGACTGTGACTCGCCCACATCCGGGCATACGTCGAACCATTCGCCACGAGCTGATCGTGCGTACCCTTCTCCACGATCTGCCCGGCGTCGAGCACCACGATCTGATCGGCACTCACGATCGAAGCCAACCGGTGCGCGATCACCAGCACCGTGCGCCCCACCGTCAAACGCGACAATGCTTCCTGGATATCGGCTTCGGACTCCGGGTCCGCAAACGCGGTCGCCTCGTCGAGCACGAGAACCGGAGTGTCCGCGAGAATGGCCCGCGCGATGGAGACTCGTTGCGCCTCACCGCCCGAGAACCTGGCGTCGACCCCGACCACAGAGTCGTACCCTCTCGGGAGGGCTTCGATTCGGGTGTCGATCTGCGCGGCTGCGGCAGCAGCCTTCACCTCGGCCGGCGACGCCTGGGGGCGGGCAAGCCGAATGTTGTCGAGAACTGTTGCTTCGACCAGCTGCACGTCCTGCAGAACGAATCCGACGTGGCGATACAGCTCGTCGGTAGCGACGTCCCGGACGTCGACACCGCCGATGGCCACGGATCCGGTACGCACGTCATGGAATCGGGGAACGAGCGTCGCCAGTGTCGACTTACCCGAACCCGAAGGTCCGACCAGCGCCGTCACCGTGCCCTCCGGCAGAGTCAGATCGATGCCGCACAGAACGTCGGCCCCGTTGTCGTAGGCGAAAGAGACTCCGGAGAATCGAACTTCGTTCCCCGCCGGCTTTTTCGGATGATCGGTTTCCGGCAGTGCGTCGGTTGCGAACAGAGCGACCAGCCGCGCCGCAGCGGCAGCAGCCTCACGGCGGGCCTGCATACCGAAGCCGATGGTCGTCACCGAAACCGGAATCACCATCGCGACAAGAGAACTGGTCAGCACATCAATGGGTGACACCCACCCGGAGTGGACGAACCACGAGCCGAGACCAAGGTTCACCACCAGCACTACCGGTGCGCTCAAGGCAATCGAGGCCAGCGCCTCGGTCCGAAGCATCGGGCGAACCCAGCCCTCGTACGAAGCGGCAAAAGCCTTGGCGGCATCGCGGTATCGAGAATGTGACTGCCGGTCCTGACCGAAGGTCTTGACCACTGCGATGCCGGTGACGAACTCGACGATCGTATTGCTGATGGCCGCGATGCCCTCATTCATCCGGCTCATCTTGACGGCCATGTCCTTGGTCATCGTCGCATAGGCGATCATGTAGATCGGGAGCGTGGCAATCGCTACCAACCCCAGACGCCAGTCGATCGAAATCACGTAACCGAGTCCGACCAGCGGCACCGCGATGGCTCCGGTGGTCTCGACGGCGCTGTGCGCAACCAGGTAGTGGAGATCGGAGATGTCGTTCTGCGCAGCTTTGCGCACCGTCCCGGACGAGTGGGAGGTGAACCAGCCCAGAGGAAGTCGCCCGAGCGTCGCTGCGATTCGGCGTCGAAGCACAGCTTGGAAATTCACGTCGGCGAAGTGCGTGACAATCAACGCACCGCCACCGAAGAACGCACGCATACCCAGGCCGAAGACAACCACCCACACGATCGCCCAGACGCGGGACGAGTCGATGTCGCCGCCCACGATCAGCGTCTTGCCCAGTTCGGCGATGGCCACGTACGGGACGATGGCAGCGACCGCGGCGATCACCTGCATCACCGTCGCGATGGTCGTCCGTGTGCGAACTGGCGCAAGGAGTTCGCGTAGCGCGCTCTTGTGCGCCGCCGCTTCGGCCTTGGCCTGTGAGGCTTCAGCCGCAGATCCGTGCGGCGTGTTTGCCTCCTCGGGTGGAACGTCTGCTGTCTTGTGCTGTGTTGTCGTCATTTCGAGAACGCCTTCCATCGGATGACTGCGTCGGCGTCGAATGCAAGGCAGCCTTGGAGTTCCGCGCCGGTGAGCGTGCGATCCGCAAGTGCCCCGAGAGCCTCGCTCTGCAAGGCCTCCTTCGCTACCTGTGATTGCGGGGTGGCGAAGACCGTATCGGGCTTGACCTCGAGCGTGAGTGCCGTTGCTCGTAGGCCCCACTGCTGCCGCATCATCTCTCCCTGCTTTAGTTACACGCTGTCGCAATTAGGGGAGCCTACAGTAACTCAGATCGTTTGTGCAGCCCTCGTCACCGGAAGTGCAATCGCCGGCAGACACGCGACAACACTGATGACGGCACCCATCACGAACGCCACCGCAAAGGAGTCGCCGGAAATGCCGATCGCCAGGACCGCTGTGGTCACTGGGGCGCCCACCGCCGATCCGACGGTTCTGATCACACTGTTGACTCCACTGGCTGCTGCCATTTCCGATGGCGGGACGATCGAGGCAACCAGCAGAGCACAGACCGCGAACCCCACGCCGTTCCCCAATCCGACGAGGGAAAAGAACGCCACGATCGCACCCACCGAACTCGGCCAGATCGCGAGTCCGACTGCGCCCGCCGCCATGAGCGCGAGCGCTATGACCGCAGGCACTCGCGGCCCGAATCGCCGCGCGAGAGCCGGCGTCAAACGGCCACCGAGAAAGACGAGGACAGCGGCGGGCAAGAGCGCCAAGCCGGTCTGCACAACAGTGAATCCGCTTCCATACGTGGACGTTTCCGGCGCCTGGAGGATCCGCGGCAGACAGAGGTAGAAGATGTACGGCACGAACCCGAACACCAGGGTGAGTGCGCTGGTGATCATCATCGGCTTGTCCCGAAAAACTCGCATGTCGACGATCGGAGCGTCGTGACGGGAATCGACGGCAATCAACATTGCGAACGAAACGAACGCGATCACCACCAGTCCCCAGAATCCGAGCGACAGAACTCCCCAGTCGGAGGCTTTGGTGATCGCCAGGAGCAGGCTCACCAATCCGAACGCCAGAGCGCCGGCACCGGCCCAGTCCGTCGGCATACCCGGCCGGCGATGCGAACCCGGCACTACGGCCACCACTGCGACCAATGCAAGCACGATCAGGATCCCGGTGATCACGAACAACCACTGCCAGCTGAAGTACTCGAGAATGACACCGCCGATCACCAGTGCACTTCCGGCACCAATTCCCAAAGTTCCAGCGAGCCAACCTATCCCTGAAGACAACTCGGGGCCGGCCACCGTTCTTCGCAGCACTGCCATCGCGAGCGGGAAGCTCGCCATACTCACTCCCTGAACAGCTCGAACGACAAGGAGCACCCCGATATTCGGGGCGGCCGCCGCGGCGAATGTCGCGAGAGCGAAGATGATCAGGACGATCACCAGAACTCGCTTGTCGCCGAATCGGTCACCCATCGCCCCGACTATCGGAGCCATCACCGCGGCCGCCAACAGGTACGCCGTCAGGATCCAGCCGGTCACCGCCACGGACGTATCGAAATGCTTGCCCAACACCGGCAACGCCGGCACCAGCATGGTCTGCATGAGCGAGTAGACGAGTACCGCCCCCGCAAGTGCGGCGATCACCCGGCTCCCGGATCGCGTGGGCGTCTCCGCCAAGGTTGTCATCAACACGTTCCTCCAATCATGATTTCAATCGGAACGGAGCACTCCGTTCCGATTGAGTAAACCATGCATTGCTAGCCTGTGGGAATGGCGAAAGAGAATGCGAGCCTCCCCGGACGCGCCCGAGAAGCCGCAGACAACGACGTCACCGTACTGCGAGCAGCGCGCGAGATCTTCGCCGAACAGGGTTGGAATGCACCGGTATCGGCCATTGCCACCCGGGCTGGAGTAGGCGTCGGCAGCATCTATCGCCGCTACCGCGGCAAGGAGGAACTGGCGCAATCCCTACGCGTCTGGGCGATCGACCACCTCGCCGCCCTTGCACGAGAATGCGTCAGCAACGCAGACACCGATGAAGCCGTACTGAAGACGTTCTTCTCGCGATACCTTGCCGAATCGGTGGGACCGCTCATTCCCGTCCTCGGAGGCAGGTTGCCCGAACACACCGAAGTCACCCGCGCCGCAGAAGGATTGGAGGCCGCACTGCAATCGATGGTCGACATCTGCATCAGTACTGGCGAAGTCCCGCCCGACTTCACTACTGCAGACGTCATGCTCATGACGGTGCATCTACGACCGACCCTGCCGATCGAGGGGGTTCGCGCCACCGAAATGCACACGCGCTATCTCGAGTTCATGCTCGACGGACTTCGTCACGGAAGACCTCAACCGTCGACCACTCCCCCGGCCTGGAGCGAATGGCTTCAGATGTGGCAGGGCAACTGACCCTGAGGACACTCGAACGGCATATCAGGTTAGGCTTACCTAGCTCAGTTCGCCGTGTTCGGAAGGTTCTCATGAAAATCACTCGCAGGCTCGCCCGCTTTACCGCACTACCCGCCGTTGCCGCACTCCTACTCACCGGCTGCGGAAGCAGCGACACATCATCTTCCACCGGGACCAGTTCTACCGACCAGTCCTGGAGTTACACAACGGGATACGGAAACACAATCACCCTCGATCATGCCCCGGAGCGGATCGTCGTCGACGCGTACTCCGCTGCTGCGCTGTGGGACTACGGTATTCGGCCGGTCGGCATCTTCGGTTACGGCGTCGGCAATCCCGACGTCACCGATCACGCTGACGAGTCGACGATGACCGTCGTCGGCCGCGAAGGTGAACTCAGCGCGGAAGCTCTTGCGGCGCTGGACCCAGACCTGGTCATCGGGTACGGAAACAGCGACGACCCGACCCGATGGACTTGGTGGGACGAGCCGATGGGCAAGACCGTCAACGATGTTGCACCGTTTGTCGGTGTCAAGTTCTCCGGCTCTTCGACGCCGGACGTGTTGAGCGAATACGCCTCACTCGCCGAAGCTCTCGGCGGAGATACCGACACAGTAACGGCACGCGAAGGCAAGGAAGCATTCGAATCCGGGGCAGCGCGCATCCGAGCCGCCGCGGGCGAGGTTGACGACATCGAAGTGCTCGCCCTGAACGGCGACGGCTCCGAGTTGTACGCAGGCACAACGGCGCTCGCTCAGTTCGGCTACCTGAAGGAACTGGGCGTGAAGTTCACCGGCCCGGGAGGCGACAAAGGCTGGGCCGACCTCAGCTGGGAGCAGGTCCCTGATTATCCGGCGGACATCATGTTCCAGTTCGCGAAGTCGGCGGAAGCGTTCGCAGCATCACCCGTGTTCGTCAAGCTGCCCGCGGTGACCGCCAACCAGGTGATCGACTTCGACGACAAGCGTCCCAACACTTACGCCAATTACGGCGCCTGGTTCGAGCAGGTTGCACAACTACTCGACCAGGCCCGCAACGTCGCCTGAATTACTGCCCAGCAGTGATTCGCCCGGCCGCTTCCTCGAGAACGTCGAGGAAGATGGCCGCGGTCAGCGCAAATCCTTGGTTGTATCGCGCGTCGCTGGTCAACACGTTGCCCGCTTGAACTGCAGGCAACCGCTGCCACGTCGACTGCGTCTTGATCGCGTCGAGCGCTTCCTGATCGCGTGCTTGCGCGATGATCACATCCGCCGGAGCCAAGGTGTCGAGTTGCTCGAAAGACAACTCGAACGAGTTTTCTGCATTGTCGTCGTCGCGGAAAAGCACGTCGAGGCCGGCATCGATTGCGACTCTGATCCGCAGATTCCGCTGGTGCACCAGGAATCCGGTCGGCGTCTGAACGCCGAAAACGATCTTCTTTCCGCCGAGCTTCTCCTGCAACATCGGACGCAGTCTCGCGAGTTTGTCGTCGTACTCCGCGATGGAAGCCTCGGCGATCGCCACCCGGTCGAGCTGGCTCGCCTGCGCCATCAGCGCACCTCGCCAGTCGACCGGGTGTCCGGCGATCGGTTCGACGTCGTCGCCGACGACCAACAGCGGCGCGATGGAAGACAACCGCTCGGTGCCGTACCAGTCACTGGTGTATCCGATCGCAGTGATGACGATCAGATCGGGCTCGAGAGCGAGCAACGCCTCGAAGTTGGTGGAGAAGTCGCCGGCGACGTTGACGAAGCTCGCGCCCTCGATGGTGCGGCCGGGAAACTGGAATCCTGCCTTGGCATCGGGGAACCAGAAGTTCCCCGAACCGACGATCGGGTAGTCCATCATCATCGCGAATTCGAGGTCGACGCGGCCGTCCAGCACCACAACGCGCTTGGGGTCGCGCGGAACGTCGCCGCTGAACTCGCCCCACGTGTACGGGAGAGTGTCACTGGCCGAGTCCGACTCGGCATCCGAAGTTCCACACGCACTCAGCGCCAGTGCTGCAGCCACACCGGCTGCGCCACCGAAGAATCGGCGCCGTGAAATGCGGTCGACGATCTGAGCCCACTCCCTGTCGGTGACCTGCGTATCCAGGACGAGTGTCATACCTTTACTCCTTCGATGTTTCGCTGACGCTCGCGTCCCAGCGGAATGACAAGCGGTGTATGGGAAACCGGATCGTCGATGATGCGGCACGCCATGCCGAACACCTCCTGCACCAGTTCTTCGGTGATGATCTCCGCGGGCGGGCCCTCGGCGACCACCGCGCCGTCCTTCATCGCAATGATGTGAGTTCCGTAGCGGCACGCGTGATTGAGATCGTGAAGCACAGCCACCAGCGTGTGCCCGTCGTTCTCATTCAAATCGCGGCACAGCTCCAACAGCTCGATCTGATGCGCAATGTCGAGGAACGTCGTCGGCTCGTCCAGCAGCACCAACGGAGTCTGCTGCGCGAGAACCATAGCGACCCAGACACGTTGGCGCTGACCACCGGACAGTTCGTCGACCGGCCTGGCCGACAGATCCGTGACCTTGGTTGCCTCCATCGCCTTGATGACGGCGGCCTCGTCCTCTCGCGACCACTGGCGGATCAGCTTCTGATGCGGATAACGTCCTCGCGCAACCAGATCGGCTACCTTGATGCCGTCCGGGGCGATCGACGTCTGCGGCAGAAGCCCGAGCCGCCTCGCAACTTCCTTGGCCGGGTACGACGTGATCGCTTTGCCGTCGAGAAGGACCTTGCCGGTGGTCGGCTTGAGCAACCGGGACAACGCACGCAGAAGCGTCGACTTGCCGCAGGCGTTGGGACCGACGATGACGGTGAAGCCACCGTCGGGGATCTCGACGTCGAGGTGCTCCGAGATGACGCGCTTGTCGTAACCGATCGTGACATTCTCGGCGCGAAGCCGATTCATCCTTTCAGCCACGACGGCGGCCGTACTTGTCTCGTTCACACTGTTCCTCGTTCCTTCACCGATCACTGCTTACGGGCCTCTCGCGCGAGAAGCCATACAAAATAGATGCCACCGATGGAGACGGTGACGACGCCGACCGGCAACTGTGTCGGTGCAAAAGCTCGCTGCGCCACCCAGTCACTGACCATCAGCAGTGCTCCACCCATCGCCGCCGACGGCAGCAGGGTCACTCCGGCGCTACCGGTCAATCGTCTGACCAACTGCGGAGCCGCCAGCGAGACGAACCCAATGGGCCCGGCCGCAGCCGTCACCATGGCGGTCAACGCAACACCGAGGACAACCAGGGACAGCCGGGTGGGTTCGGCCCGGACGCCGAGCGCCTTGGCGGCGTCGTCGCCCATCTCGAGCATCTGCATCCGCCTGCCCAACACCAGGATCAGCGGAATGAGGATGGCCAGCACGACAACAACCGGCCACACCTGAGTCCAGCCGAGACCGTTCAACGAACCGGCACCCCACACTGCAGCAGCCATGGCGTCGTCGAGTTTTGCCTTGAGGATCATCCAGGTGTTGACCGAGCCCAACATCGCACTGATGGCGATACCGACGATGATCAGCCGGAACCCCTGCACGCCACGTTTGTACGCAAGCAGATAAACGACTGCTGCGGTGGCGATTCCGCCTACCAGAGCGCCGACTGCGATCTCGTAGTACGTGCCACCGATGAGGAGGATGACCACCAGAGCACCCGTGTACGCACCGGAGTTGAAGCCGATGATGTCCGGGCTACCCAACGGGTTCCTGGTGAGCGACTGGAAGATCGCACCACTCATGCCCAGTGCCGCACCGAGCATCAGCGCTAACAAGACTCGGGGCAGACGCCATTCCACGACGACCATGTGGATACGCGCGGGAGCTTCACCGAACAGGGCGCCGAGGACGTCACCGATCGGCACCTGGTAATCACCACTACCGAGGGCGATGACACCGATCGCCAGTGCAAGCGCAACGAGGATGAGGCAGACAGTGACCGTACGGACGTCGATCCGCGCCGACCAGCCTTCTTCGGGTGAGCGCACCACCGTGGTGGCGCGCCCGAAGTCGATGCTCACAGACCGCTCACCTTGCTTCGACGCACCAGCATGATCAGCACCGGAGCGCCGATGAAGGCTGTGACGATGCCGACCTGAAGTTCACCCGGGCGCAGCACGATTCGGCCGACGACGTCGGAGAAGAGAAGAAGAATCGGCGAGCACACCAACGTATACGGGAGAATCCATCGCTGATCCGGTCCGACGAACCATCTCGCGACGTGCGGAACCATCAAACCGACGAATCCAATCGGCCCGGCCGCAGCTGTCGCCGCGCCACACAGCAACGTCACCGCGATGACACCGAGGATACGAGTACGAGTGATGTTGGCACCGAGCGAACGTGCCAGATCGTCACCCAACGCCACGGCGTTGAGTTGGCGCGCCAACGCGAGCGCCAGGAAGAGCCCGATGAGAATGAAGGGGGCAACGGCCAGAACGATTTCCAACGAACGCCCGCTGAGTGAGCCGGCATTCCACTGGCGCATCTGGTCGAAGGCGGTCGGGTTGAGCAAGGTGATGCCGGACGAGATGCCGCCGAGCACCGAGCCGATCGCAACACCGGCCAGGGTCAGCCGAATGGGCGTCGCACCACCTCGGCCGATCGACCCCAACGTGTAGACGATCGCCGTGGCCATCACCGCTCCGAGGAAAGCGAACCAGATGTAGGACCAGATGCTGGTCAATCCGAAGACCGCGACGGCAACAACCATCGCGAACCCCGCGCCGGCATTGACACCGAGAATTCCAGGGTCAGCCAAGGGATTTCGTGTCATCGCCTGGATGAGGCCACCGGCCACACCGAGCGCCATGCCGACTATCAGACCGAGCAGAGTTCGCGGTAGCCGCAGGTCACGGATGATCACGTGATCATTGGAGTCGTCGTAGTTCATCAGAGCGTCGATCACGGTGCCGAACGGAATGGTCTTCGATCCCACCGCGATACTCAGAAGGAGCACGGCGGCGAGCACTACCAGGCACACCAGAAGACCTGCCATACGACGAGAGTTAGTCGATACCAGCCCGTCCGGTTGCTTCTGCTTCTCTTGCAGCGACTCGTCGATCAGCTCTTCGGTGTGTTTGTCGACTGCGCTTTTGTCGACTGCACTTTTGTCGAATCCAACGGTCACAGGCCAGCGCTCTCTAGAGTCTTCTCGACCTCGTCGCGGATCTCTTCCTCGTCGCGGTCCGATTCCCATGCCGCATCGAGTGCCGCGCGGACACTTTCGTCGAGGGCCTCGTACTTCGCGTTCCACACCTCGGCCTTGTAGGTCCAGTAGCCGATGACCTTGTACTGCTCACCAGGCAACTTCAGTTCGTGGCGAAGGTACTTGCGGATGTCGCGGAGCATCGTGCTTTCGCCGGCCACCCATACGTAACCGAGATCGGTAGGCAGGTTCATCGCGCGGACCGCGTCCGGGAGTTTCGACGGTGCAACACCGTTGCCGCTGCCGACGAGCCAGATGAACTCGACGTCGGCCGCGGAGGTGATCTGCTGCTTGTGAGACTCGTCCACCACCTCGACGATTGCCTTCGCCGACGTGCCGGCGGGCAACTGTTCGATCAGGCGCCCGAGTGCGGGGAGTCCAGTCGCGTCGGCGACGAATACCTGCCAGCGTACGTCGGCCGGCGGCTCGTAGAGCCCTCGAGATTCGCCGATCGCCAACTTGTCGCCGATCTCAGCGTTCTGTGCCCAGTCGCTGGCGATGCCTCCCTCGTGAACGACGAAGTCGATCGTCATGCGGCTGGCTTCGGTATCGAACCGTCGCACGGTGTACGGCTGGCACGGGGACGGTTCCTCGCCCTCCGGGTACCGCCAACCGCGTGGCGCGTCCGGATCTTCGGCCGGCAAAACGAACTTGCCCGTGGCCGGGACCGGGAAGTGCAGACGCAAGTATTCGTCACCGGTGCCAGTGGTTTCGAACGCGGCCAGCTCCTCCCCACCGAACACGATACGAACCATTCCCGGGGTCACGTACTCCTTGTGAAGTACCTCGCCGAACACAAGACTCACAACAATCTCCAACATCGATGGAACATGAACCGGACCCGAACACGAGGATCAATCTGACTTCCGGACATAGTTAACCCGCGCTAAGTAAGGTAGACCTTAATTTATTGCAGTGTTGTCGATGAGTCGATGCCTTCCCCGCCGCAACGGGGCCAACTACTATCGCGATTCGGCCACTGCCAGACGTATGGCCTGTTCACGACAAGTATTGGCACCTATGTGACTTCTGACTACCGCCCACGGTCCCTAGCGTGGACCCAGTGCCTTCGACACCACTTCTTTCGGCCGATACAAACGGTCCCCCAACCAGCCCGGCGATCACGCCGCGCCAGGTAATCAGACACGCGATCGCCTCCGACGGACGCGGAGCCAAGCTGGCGGCAGCGTCCGTCGGCTTCACGGGCCACCAGGTCGCGGAAGCGTTGGTGCCGGTGGTGATCGGTGCGGTCATCGACCGAGCTGTGGCGACCAGCGATGCGGCAGCACTGGGAAAGTGGATCCTCGTTCTCGGAATTCTCTTCACCGGCTTGTTGCTCAGTTGGCGCTTTGCTGCGCGCATCTCCGATTCCGTCACCGAGCACGGAGCACACCGCTTGCGGATGGACATCGCGAGCCGAAGCCTCGATCCGCACGGCATGTCACCGCGGCGCATGCCCGGCGAGGTCTACTCGATCGCAACATCCGACGCGGGTTCGGTGGCCGGATTCACGCACACGCTGAGCACAAAACTCGCCGCGGCCTGCGGAGTACTGACCGCAGCGATCTCGCTGCTCGTGATCTCGGTACCGCTCGGCCTGCTCGTCATCCTCGGCACTCCCCCGGTACTCGCCCTCATGCAGGTGGTCAGCCGACCGCTCGAACGCCGAGCCGAAACCGATCAATGGCAGGGAGCCAAAGCCGGTGCACTGGCCGCAGACCTATTGTCGGGGCTTCGAATCCTGTCCGGAATCGGCGCCGGAGACGCTGCAGCGCAGCGTTATCGGGGAGCCAGCCGGACTTCGCTGGAAGCAACCCTTCGCGCACAGCGATACCAAGCGATGTACTCCGCCGCGAACGTGGCGATCGCCGGCGCTTTCCTGGCCGTCATCGCGTACGTAGGTGGGCGGATGGCAGCATCCGGGAGCATCTCGGTCGGTGAATTCGTTGCCGTGGTGGGCCTGGCACAGTTCCTTCGAGGTCCGTTGATCGACATCATCTACTTCGGCGCCGGCCTGGCACGGGCCCGCGCTTCCGCCAACCGCGTCGCAGCGCTTCTCAGGACCGGCGAGGCTGTCACACCCGCGAGTGAACCTGTACCCCTGAACCACTCGGAGTTCCTGACGCTGCGTGACGTCGTGTTGGCCGGAGCGTCACCGGTCGATCTCGATGTCAAACGCGGCGAGATCATCGGCATCGTCACCGAGAATGCCGCCTGGGCGGATGCGTTGGTCGACGCACTGGCTCGTCGAATCGAGCCTTCAAGCGGAACGATTCATCTCGGCGACAACGCCATTCACGAACTGCACATCGACGAGCTCCGGACCCATGTTCTGGCTGCGCCGCACGACGCCGCACTGTTCATCGGCACAGTCGGTGACAACATCGAGGCACTCGCACCGATCGGCAGCCGCAGTGACGAGGCAATCGCAGCCGCTGCCGCAGATCAGGTGATCTCGGCCCTTCCACTTGGCCTCGCCACCCGAGTCACCGAGCAAGGAAATTCGCTCTCCGGCGGTCAGCGTCAGCGCATCGCCCTGGCAAGGGCACTGGCGAGCGAAGCTCCGGTCCTGGTGCTGCACGACCCCACCACTGCCGTCGACTCCGTCACCGAAGCGCGCATTGCACGCGGGATCGCCGAGGTACGCGGGGCGCACGCCACAATACTTCTGACCAGCAGCCCCGTGCTGCTCGATATCTGCGATCGGGTGATCGAGCTGTGAACGAACTACTCCCCACCGCAACACCGAAACAAGCGCGCCGCGCGGCACTTCGGTTGATGGGACCCCACCGGATCTCCGCGATCGCAGCAGTCGTCACCCTGACCGCCGCGACCGCGATCGGCCTGCTCACACCGCTGGTCCTCGGCGCCATGGTCGACGCCGTGACCGACGGAGACGGCGACGCTGTCTCTCGCATCGGCACACTGACTCTCGCGTTGGTCGGCATCGCGGTTGCCTCCTCCTTCCTCGTCGGAGTCAGCAACTACCTGCTCGCCGGTGTCGGCGAACGGGTTGTCGCCGACCTGCGCGAAGAAGTTGTCGTCCGGGTTCTCGATCTTCCGCAGAGCGACGTCGAACGAGCAGGGCGCGGAGATCTCGTCTCCCGCATCACCGGGGACGTCCGCTTGGTGACCCGCGCTGTATCCGAAGCACTTCCGGTTTTTGCCACCGCGGCACTGACCATCGCGTTGACCCTGATCGGATTGGGCAGCCTCGATTGGCGATTCGCCATGGCCGCGGTGATCGCGGCGCCCATCCAGATCCAGGCGCTGCGCTGGTATCTCTCGAGGTCGGCACCGGTCTACCGCGAGGAGCGAGAGGCGGAAGGTGCACGTGCGCAACAGCTCCTGGACTCACTGAGCAACTCCGACACCGTCGGATCGCTCCGTCTGGCCGAGCCGCATCTCGAACAGATCGAATCTCGATCGATGACGGCCGTCCGGCTGAGCTTGTTGACCACGCGTCTACGCACCAGGTTCTTCGGCCGACTCAACATCGCCGAGTTCATCGGCCTGTCCGCCGTGCTGATCACCGGCTTCTGGCTGGTGAAAGACGGTCAGATCAGCATCGGTGCCGCCACCGCCGCAGCATTGTTCTTCCATCGTCTCTTCGATCCGGTGGGTGCGGTTCTCAGCGTGTTCGACGAATTGCAGGAAGGCACAATCGCGTTGGCTCGCCTGGTCGGAGTCACACTTGCGCCCGTGCCATCCGCACCGACCGATCCGCAGGAACCTGTCGACAGCTCGGCGTCGTTGGAACGCGTCACATTCTCGTACCGTAGCGGCGACGCTCCTGTTCTGCGAGACATCGACATCATCATTCCGGCAGGAACCGTCACCGCACTGGTGGGCGCTACCGGAGCCGGAAAATCGACAGTCGCAAAACTGATCGCGGGGACCTACGAACCGACCGAAGGCGTCGTGAAGATCGGGGACGTCCCCCGGAACGAACTGCCGCGGTCGACTTCTCGAAGCGCGGTCGCTCTCGTGACGCAGGAGGTCCACGTCTTTGCCGGCACATTGGCCGAGGATCTGCGGCTGGCCGACCCGTCGGCAACCGACAACGACATCACTGCGGCGCTCGATACCGTCGGGGCCTCCGATTGGCTGCGGGCGCTCCCGGACGGACTCGAAACCGTGGTCGGAGACGGTGGACACCGGCTGACCGCAACACAGGCACAACAACTTGCGTTGGCGAGAATCGAATTACTGGATCCGCCGCTGCTGATTCTCGACGAGGCGACCGCCGAAGCGGGCAGCGCCGGAGCCAAGGTCCTCGACGATGCCGCGCTCGCCCTGACCCGGGGTCGCACTGCTGTCACAGTGGCACACCGACTCTCGCAGGCCGTCGACGCCGACCAGATCCTCGTCATGAACGACGGCCGCGTCGTCGAGCAAGGCTCTCACGATGAGTTGGTCAACCTCGGCGGTCGGTACGCGGAGCTGTGGGAAGCGTGGTCCGCGCCGCGGCGCTAGGCGAGATCGATACGCCGTCAGCCTTTTCGGAATCGAGATGCCGGCGTATCAATGACGTCCCGACAACCACCACTGCCGGAACCCACATGAAGCTGTACAGAGTGCGGAACGTCTCGCTCTCTCCTGCCAGAGCTCCTACCATCACCAATCCAGTAGCCCAGATCAGCGCTGCGAGCATGTTGAGCAGCGCGAACTCTTTGTGCTGCAGGGTGCTACCGGCTAACAGTCGAGGTGCAACGGTCCGAACAGCTCCCACCGGATGCGCGCACAGTGCAGTCAGCTGAGGGCGCTTGTGTACTTGCTCGATCAACGCGCCCTGCCACCGCACCGCAACCTTGGGCAGCTTGACTTCGAGTCCTTGCGGAAGCACCACGAGGCCACGAACCCGTGACCGCCGAAACGCGAGTTGTGCCCCCGCACTGGAACCCACAGCGATCGCGATCACCGCAGACACCGCGTCGACCGCGCCGGCAGATACCAACACACCCATCGTGATCGGGAGACTGTTGCCCGGAGTCGCCAAACCGAACAGAAATCCGGACTCGATCAGCAAGAGAAGTGCGACGCCGACGAGCAGGACTACGGACGGAATATGTGCAAGGTTGTCGACATCGACGACTCGGGTGAACTGCGCCGCCAAGGTGTCGATCCGCTCCAGAAGTTCCATAGGCACCAGCGTCGCGATTCCAGCGACCGAAGTCGGCAGCGTGTGCCGACCGATACACGGTGGGGTTTCCCCTACTATCAGTCCGTCAGTTGGCCTGAATGTTTGGACGACCCAGCGCCTCTAGGCTGTTCAAACCGGCAGAGTGTCGGGTTGCTGGACGGAGGTGAACCAGATGCAAGAAAGTGGCTTGTTCATTCCACGCAATCCCCTGCGTGCCTGGTTCACCACGTCGTGGTGGCTGGCATTCGTTTCTCTCGGGACCTCGCTGGTCTCGGGTTCACTGGCAATCGTCGTCATCGCATGGCTAACCCTCGCCGTCGTCACACTGCCATTTGCACTAGTGGGCGTGTTGGTATTCGCGCTCATGATCCCACCGTTGCGGTACGCCGACCGAGCACAGCTGTGGTCAGTGAAGTTCTTCAGTGGCGTGGTCACCGATCGTGCTTCGCCACCCCGTGCTGCCACCTTCCGTGCACGCTTCGTCGAGTCCGTTCGAGGTCCGACGCTGTGGAAGTCGTTACTTCACTGGATTCTTCGCCTTCCACTATCAATTGCCGTTCTTGTCCTCGTCACAGCGCAACTGATTGTGCCTGTCGTTTTTACCGTTGCGCCTCTCGCCTGGCTGATCACCGATCCTCCGGGATCACAGCTCGAGATCGCCGAAACTTTCACGCTGGAAGTGCTGGTAATCATCGCGATCCCCGCTGTCCTGTGGTTCGTATTTGTCACACCACCTTTCGTTACCTGCCTCGCGCGCGCCGACTGGTGGTTCAGCCGTTCGCTTTTGGGTGCGTCCGCACAGGAAACACGTGTAGAAGAGTTGACGCACAGTCGGACACGGGTCATCGACGCGGCAGAGGCGGAGCGCTTGCGCATCGAACGGGACCTCCACGACGGCGCCCAACAACGTCTGGTGGCAGTGTCGATCTCTTTGGGTCACGCAAAGTCTCGCGCCAAATCTTCAGACGACGCCATGCTTCGCTCCTTGCTCGACGACGCGCATCGCGAGACTCGGAACGCGATCGCCGACATTCGTGCGTTGACCCGAGGCCTGCACCCGCCCATCCTGACCGATCGTGGACTCGACGCCGCTCTCTCGTCCGTCGCGGCACTGTGTTCGGTTCCAGTCGACATCAACATCGCTCCCGAATTGGGCGGAATTTCGCGGCCTACGGCCACCATGGAGTCGACCATTTACTTCCTCGTATCGGAGGCACTCACCAACGTGACCAAACACGCGCAAGCAACCCGCGCAACCGTTTCCGTCGAGCGTCTCGGGCAAAGCTTGAGGATCGAAGTCTGCGACAACGGACGAGGCGGCGCAGTGATCCAACCTGGTGGCGGACTTGCTGGTCTGGCGGATCGTCTCAGTGGTGTCGACGGAAGTTTGCACGTCGAGAGTCCAGTCGGCGGCCCAACTTCGATTGTCGTGGAGGTACCGTGCGCGTGATGCTTGCCGATGATTCGGTTCTGCTTCGAGAGGGCATCAGACGGCTCCTCACCGACCACGGAGTCGACATCACGGCGAGCGTCGGAGACGCCGAGAACCTGCTTAGAGAACTCTCTGAGGTGGACGTGTTACCCGATGTCTGCGTGGTCGACGTTCGTATGCCACCGACTTTTCTCGATGAGGGTCTGCGCGCAGCCCTTGTCATCCGTCAAAGGTGGCCTGCTGTAGGCGTTCTCGTCCTCTCCCAATACGTCGAGGAACGGTATGCCGCCGAACTGCTTCGAAGTCGTATCGACGGCGTCGGCTACCTTCTCAAAGACCGCGTCGCGGATGTCGACGAATTTGTCGACGCCGTCAACCGGGTGGCCGCTGGCGGGACTGTGATCGACCCGGACGTCGTACAACAGTTGCTTGCTCGCGCGCCCAAGGACGACCCGCTGGCCAGGCTCACTCCGCGCGAACGCGAAGTACTCACGGTAATGGCGCAGGGTCAGTCAAACTCGGGTATCGCGGCCACTTTGGTCATCGGCCATGCTGCTGTCGAAAAGCACATCGGCAACATCTTCACCAAACTCGATCTGTACAACGACTCTGCCGACCATCGCCGAGTTCTTGCGGTACTCAGATATCTGGGAGCGACGTGAAATTCACCAAGACCCCGCGGCGATTTGTAGCGATCGCCGGCGCACTGACTACCGTTCTCCTCGTCAGCCTTCTTGCGGGCTCCACTCTCGTGTATGCCTTCGGCGTGCCGAAGTGGCAAGACTTTCGCACGACAACAACCCGCGAATCCAGTTCGTCGCTCGCGGTTCTCACAGAGAGCGGCGACATCGATGTTCGACTTCAACCGAGTACCGACGGTCAGGTTCACGTAACGGCCGAGGGCCGGTATCGGGGTGATCCACCGAGCGTCGACTTCGCTTCAGACGATTCATTGATTGCGCACTGCCCAGACCTCGGCTTTGCGCGATGCGATCTGACCGTCACCGTCGAACTTCCTCCCGATACAAGCCTTACCGTCGAAACGCGGGCAGGGTCTGTCGAGGCCAGCGATCTGTCCGGTCGTATACGAGTGACCTCCTACGTCGGCGATGTCACACTGCGTCGCCACTCCGGGGACATCACCACGCGAACGACAGTCGGCCGGATCAACGTCAGTGCCGAATCCGCCGATCCGATCGACGCGCAGTCCACCGTGGGCGATATTCGAATCAGTGCGGAATCGCCGCCGTCATCGGTGAAAGCACGCACTACTCATGGCGATATAGCGGTACAGGTTCCGAACAACGTGACCTACATGGTCGACGTGCGGTCCGCGATCGGACAGTCGATGTCATCGGTCCCCGAGGACCCGATGAGCGCCCACCGGATAGATGCTGAATCCGCCGCCGGAACTGTGCGCATACGCCCGTTTTGACCCGAATCAAGCGTGCAGAAGGTACGGCACCGATTCGGGCGCCACACTCCCCTTGTTCATCATGCTTCCGGGCGTACGGCCGGTGACCCGACGGAACACTGCGACAAAAGCACTCGGAGTTTCGTACCCGACTCGCCTACTGACAACCGAAACCGGCACTCCAGCAGCCAGATACGTCAGTGCTGCGCGGACTCGAACCTGAATTCGCCACTGTGCAAAGGTCATTCCCGTGCCCTGCGCGAACACGCGCGTCAACGTACGGACACTGCCGCCAGCCGTCAGTGCCCATTCCGACAGCGAGCGCTGGTCTGCGGGATTGGCGACCAATGCTTCGGCAACGAACAGCGCCCGCGGATCGGTCGGCATCGGAACCTCCACAGCAGCAACTTCGAGCGGCTGCAGCATGTCGAAGGCCACCCGCTCGGCTCGACTACGCGCCTCGTCGGGCATGTTCCGCCGATGCATGTGCAGGAGCACCTCACGCAGGAGAGCACTGACACCGAACAAGCCCGGAACGCCCGAGGGTGCGGCGTGAGCCTCGGGCCGGAAATAGGTGCAGAAGAACTCCGTACCCGGACCTGCCTTCACGGCATGCAACGCGCCGGCGGGCAACCACAGCCCCGCCGAAGGCGGAACCTCCCAGGTGATGCCGTCAGCGACAACCGTGAGCATTCCACCGGAGTTTCCCCAGATCAGCTCATGTTCAGGGTGACGGTGCGGTGCCCACTGCCGTTGGTGAGAGAGCTTCAGAGTCACCGTTGTCATCGAGTAGGGGTGATCGATGGAACGCGGCCCCACGGGCACCGAAATTCTCTCTGCCACAGCTGTCATGATGACGAGTATAGGACTTTCGTTAGGCATACCTAAATAGGAACCCGAAAATGGTTGACTGTGACCCCAGAGTTACACATACCAGGGTCCCCGATATCGTGACTGCAACTCCCGGCTACGGGTCGGCAACGAGAGGTACATGATGGTTGACGCATCACGAATCCCGGTCATCGTCGGCGTCGGCGATCTGCGCTGGAATCCGGCCGACGGGCACCGCGAACCTCTCGATCTGATTCACGACGCCACCGTCGCCGCCTTGAACGACAGTGGACGCTCTGAACTGGGAACACAGCTCGATTCCGTGTTCGCGATCAAGACAGTCAGCTGGTCGTACGACGATCTCCCCGGGCTGCTTGCCTCACGACTAGGCGCGACCCCCAAGGTCACCTCGACCTCTCCGATCGGTGGACACTGGCCCGCGGCACTCCTCGATCGGATCGGCGCGGCCATCGCCCGCGGTGAATCTTCCGTTGCTCTGCTCGTGGGCGGAGAATCGCACGCCAGCACCACCGCGCTGCGAAAGTCCGGAGTCACCCCCGACTCGATCGGGTGGACGGCAGCGCCCGGTGGGCCTCCCGGATTCGATCCGACCGACCTGGGAAGCCCCGAAATGCAGCGCGCCGGCTTCATCGTGCCGACGCGCGTCTACCCGCTGTTCGAGAACTGTTTCAGTGCAGCCGAGGGCCTCGGCGCCCGCGAATCGCTCGCCTGGTCCGCGAGGATGTACGCCGCGTTCTCGGAGCTGGCGTCGAAGAATCCCGCTTCCTGGACGTCGGAGATCCGATCGGCGGAAGAGATCGGCACTGTCGGCCCCGGTAACCGGATGGTCTCCGAGCCGTACCCACTGATGCTCAACGCCATGCCCTTCGTCAATCAGGCTGCGGCCGTTGTCGTCTGCTCATTGTCGACAGCCCTCGAATTCGGTATCGACGAAGGAAAACTGGTCTATCTCTGGGGCGGAGCCGGTGCCAGTGATCCATTGGACATCCTCAGCCGCAACGGCTTCGACAATTCAGCCGCGATGCACGATGCCGTGCATCGCACCCTCGATGGTGCCGGAGTCGGTGCCGACGCACTCGACATCGTCGATGCCTACAGCTGCTTCCCGATCGTGCCAAAGCTGTTGATCCGCGAACTCGGGCTCCCAGAAACCGCGATCCCGAGCGTCACCGGAGGTCACTCGTTCTTCGGGGGGCCACTGAACAGCTACACCCTGCATTCCGTCGCCGAGGTCACCAGGCGAATTCGTGACGGCGCCAACCTTGCCCTCGTCCACGGCAACGGTGGATTCCTCACCTACCAGCACTGCGTACTGTTGTCCGCCGCCGCTCATGCTGACGGGTACGTCGGCGATCCCAACGCACGCGCGTTAACTGCAGAGGTTCCGGAACTGATCACTGATTACACGGGCACGGCGGAAATAGTCACGGCCTCTGTCGAATACGGCCGCACTGGCGAGCCTGAGATCGGGTTCGTGATCGCGACGACGCCGGACGGCCGTCGCGTCGCCGGTCACACTGGTCCCGAGAATGCGGCCGAACTGACCCAGCTTCGCGGCGACAACCCGCAGGCGATCGGGCGAACTGTTCACATCAGCGACGAGAACGGGCGACTCACGCTCACGTTCTGACAGTTGCGTTCTGACAGGAGACAGCCGTCAGCACCGGGGCATGGTTCTGCCCCGGTGCTTGCGTATTCAGTTATGCCCGTTCAGGCTGCTGTCGGTGGACTGTTCCCATCGATCGGCTGCTGGAACGGATCGATCGACATCGGTGGATAGAACACCGTCTTCCGATCCGCTCCGATCTCCACTCTCCATTCCGTGTGGTGCAGTGTCCGATGATGATGGCCACACAACAAGATCAGGTTATCGAGATCCGTTGGGCCACCGTCACTCCAGTGAACGATATGGTGGGCGTCGCACCACCCCGACGGTGTCCCGCACCCTGGAAACGCACACCCACCATCGCGTACCGCCAACGCTCGCCTTTGCGGAACCGTCGCGGTTCTTACTTCCTTGCCGCAGTCGAGCGGAACACCATTCTCGTCCAACAGGATCCGCGTCACGGTGCAGTCGCACGCCAACATCTGTGCGGTGTCAATACTGATCGGGCCCACCCAATCCGCCCACGCGAACCCCAGTTCCTGAGTCGAGGGCAACAGGTCCTTCAATACTTTCAGGTCGGTCATGTCTTTTGCGCTGGCGGTGACCGTGATGTGCGGTTTCACCCCGCCCTCTATCGGACCCAACCCCGCCCGCTCATACCGGCGCAACAACTCACAGAACCCATCCGCGCGCCGTAATGCAGGAGTGCGGGTGTCCTTGACGCCATCCTTCTCCGGCGTCGGCGCCGACAGACTCGACAGCAACGTGATCAGACGCGCCCCGTTCACCGCATCCAAATCACCCTTCACCGTCACCCGCCCGTACAGGCCTTTCGAGGCATAGAACTCGTTCCGCTCCGAATCCTCACCGACTGGGACGCCGTCCTCGCGCTTGCCGTACTGCTTCTCGATCCGGCGGATCGCCGCCCGCACCGCATCACAATCAGCAATATTCTTCGACGCCAGATCAAGCAGGATCCCGCGGGCCTTGTCCACATCCGCCAGGGTCATGTTCTTGGGCGGGTGCTGACAAAACGACGCCACCTGACGAGCCTTCAACGCATCCACGTCACCACGATGAAACGCATCCGCGACAACAGGTTCGAGCATCAGCAACCGCGCCAACCCGACCAGCAGACTGCACTCACCGATCTCCAGATTCGTCGAACCGTGCAACCAATGCGCGATCGCCCGAAAACCCTTCCCGACCACAGTCTCCCGGGAAAACATCTCCACGATCAACAACACCATCCGCGACTGCAACTCATGCCGGACACGCACCAGATCCAGAACCTCACCCTTGAGATCCTCACCATCCAGCTGCCACGCATCCCGACTGTCCATACCGAAAGTTTAATCGAACACACTTTCGAACGCCAGGGGCAAAACGGACAACTTCGAGAACATGAAGACTCGAGACCTGTTGAAGTACATCAACATTCGCCTAGTCGTTCAATATCACGCGATAGAAGACATACCCCGCAAAACACACAATCGCAACAACGCACAACACAAGCAGGGTGTCGAAAGAGACGAGCCGGGTTGGGTTTCGAGCTTGGTCGATGAGGGGTGTCGAGGACGAAGTCGGCGTGCCACACGGCAGCGCACGGCACTACTTCGCAAACCAACGTGGGCTGATAGTCGAAGTGGTGCGACACCTTCTGGACGGCGATCTTCCTCGCCCGGGCGAGACGCCGAAGCAACAGGTGGCCCGGTGGCTGGGGCCCGAGTCCGGTCGCACTCGTGCTCGCTACGAACTGATCATCGCGTCATTCCACGATCCCGACCTCGCAGTGGAACTGGTGCGTGGTCGGGATCGATTTGTTGCCATCTTGATCGAACGCGGCATGACCTCGTCCGATGCAGCGGAATTGGTCGCAGCACTGGACGGGCTCGTTCTGGATGCGCTGCTGCGCAGGCAGGCTCCGGACACCGTGGATCCAGAGCGAACCTTCAAGAAGTTCGGGGCGAAGTTCCCCTAGCCGTCGAGCTCGGCGAACAGCTCCATCCACTGCTCTTCGGCGGCTTCCTTGTCGGCGATGACCTGCTTGAGTTCTGCGCCGAGCTTCTGCAGCTTGTCCGGGTCGGTGGCCGCGTCGGCGAGTGATGCGTGCAGCTTCTTTTCACGGTCGTCGAACTTCGCGATAGACCGCTCGAGCTTCGAAAGTTCCTTGCGTGCAGCGCGATCCGCGGCACCGTCGCGAACCTGCTTGCTCTTCGACGCACCACTCGCGGTCGAGGCCACTGACGGGTTGTCGCCATCCCCCATCGCGGCGCGCCGACGCAGGTAGTCCTCGATACCGCCGGGCAGGTTGGTGAGCTTGCGATCACCGAAGAGCGCCCAGGTGGTGTCACAGATGCGCTCGATCAGGTACCGGTCGTGCGAGATCACAACCATGGTGCCTGCCCAGCCGTCGAGCAGATCCTCGAGTTGCTGAAGCGTGTCGATGTCGAGATCGTTGGTGGGCTCGTCGAGAAGCAAGACATTGGGCTCGGCCATGAGAACACGCGTCAACTGCAGACGTCTGCGCTCACCACCGGACAGGTCACCGACGGGGGTGCGCTGACGCGCCGGTGTGAAGCCCAGCCGCTCAGCCAGCTGACCAGCCGATACTTCCTTGTCACCCAGGGTGATTCGCTCGGCTACATCCTTGACCGCGTCGAGTACGCGCATGTCGGTCGGAAGATCGTCGAGTTCCTGCTTGAGCCAACCGATGTGGACGGTCTGTCCCTGAATGCGCTTTCCGGCTGCAGGCTCGAGTTCGCCGGCCAGCGTCCGCAGCAGCGTCGTCTTGCCCGAGCCGTTGACGCCGACCAGGCCGACACGCTCGCCCGGTGCCAGACGCCAGGTCAGATCCTCGACGAGTACGCGCCCGTCCGGGGTCTCCAGACGAGCGTCTTCGAGTTCGATGACAACCTTGCCGAGCCGACGCTGCGCGAACGACGCAAGCGCCACCGCGTCACGAGGTGCCGGAACGTCGGCGATCAGGGCTTCTGCTGCTTCGATGCGGTACTTCGGCTTGGACGTACGCGCAGGAGCACCGCGGCGCAGCCACGCCAGTTCCTTACGCGCAAGGTTGCGGCGACGCTCTTCGGAAGCGTCGGCCTGACGGGAACGCTCGGCACGGGCGAACACCCAGTCGTTGTAGCCACCCTCGTAGCTTTCGACGCCGCCACCGACAACCTCCCAGGTGCGGGTGGCGACGGTGTCGAGGAACCAGCGATCGTGGGTCACGACAACAAGCGCACTGCGACGTGAGACGAGGTGCTCGGCCAACCACTGAACACCTTCGACGTCGAGGTGGTTGGTGGGCTCGTCGAGCACCAGCAGATCGAGGTCCTGAACAAGAGCTGCAGCCAGCGCGACGCGGCGGCGCTCGCCGCCGGACAGTCCGTCGACCTTGGCGTCCAATGCAGACCGCTCGCCGCCGGCGCCCAGGTTGTCGATGCCGATACCCGAGAGCACTGAACGGATGCGCGCATCGCCGGCCCACTCGTGCTGAGCTACTCCGAGCGGCCCCAGGACCACTTCACCGACCGTGGAGCCGGGAGGCAGTACGCCGCGCTGTGTCACGACGGCCATCCGCAATCCGCCGACGCGGCTCACTCGTCCCGAATCCGGCTGCTCCACACCCGCGAGGACCTCGAGCATAGTTGTCTTGCCGCCACCGTTGAGGCCGACCACGCCGATGCGCTCGCCTTCCTCGACGCCCAGGGAGACCCCGTCGAGCAACGGCTTGACGCCGAAAGACTTCGACACGTTTTCCAGATTGATCAGATTCGCCATCAGTGCTGTCCCTTTGCCGCATTGTCGAGTATTCGTGCTCCGGGAACAGGTCCGCTCGCCACGCGAACGGTGCGGCACACCCCCGCTCCCGCAAGTTCTGCGCTCACTTCCACCGCGGACTGTGCGTCGGCGCAGAGAAACGCGCATGTCGGTCCGGAGCCGGAGACGATGCCGGACAATGCTCCGGCTTCGACGCCCGCTCGCAGCGTCCGTCGTAGATCCGGGTTGAGTGAGAGTGCTGCCGCCTGCAGATCGTTGCCGAGGAGCGGGGCGAGCAGATGAGCATCACCGGTGGTGAGCGCCTGAATCAAGGCGTCGGCACTCCCCAACCGTTTCGGAGAACCTTCGGCCCGCAGCTTGTCCAGTTCTCGAAACACGACGGGCGTACTCAAGCCGCCCTTGGCCAGCGCCAACACCCAATGAAAGGTGTGGCGGGTCAAGACGGGGACAAGTTGTTCGCCGCGGCCGGTTCCGAGCGCGGTGCCACCGTGCAGGGAGAACGGGACGTCGCTCCCGAGGCGTGCCGCGAAGGCGTCGAGATCGGGCCGAGAGAAGTCGAGCTTCCACAACGAGTTGAGCGCAACCAACGCGGCGGCCGCGTCGGCGCTCCCGCCGGCCATTCCTCCTGCGACGGGAATGCCTTTCTCGATGACGATCTCCACGTTCGGGGCCACGCCACCCTCAACCGCGAGCATCTCGGCGGCCCGCCACACGAGATTGGTGCGATCGGTAGGCACGGCCGCGGCGTCGTCGCCGATAACCCGCACGGTCAGAGCGTCCGCAGGCGCCACCGTGACGGTGTCTGCCAGCGACAATGCCTGGAACACCGTCGTCAGTTCGTGATAGCCGTCGTCGCGCAGGTCCCCGACGGCAAGGTGGAGATTCACCTTGGACGGGGCCCGGACAACTACGGGGCGGGGAACGACGGAGAGCACAAGGAACAACAATAGGCGCTGCGAACACCTGGGCGAAAACCTGCGACCGCCGCACCCCGTCCGACAGCCAGCACACCGACGCTATTTCACCGCGCGCACACCTACGCCCAGACCGACAACCGCAACGCCCACAGCGGCCACGATTCCTGCCAGAACGCTGCCCGACGCGAAGTCACCGGCGAACAGTGCCCGCTCGGCGTCGACGACGTAGCCCAGCGGATTGATGTTCACGAGGACCTTCATCCAACCCGGCGCATCGTCGAGCGGAAGCATGGTTCCCGACAGGATCAGGAGCGGGAACATCAGCGTCTGCTGAACGACCCAGAACATCCAATCCTGCTCTCGCACAGCCAGAGCGAGAGCGTACGAGAGCGCACCGAGTCCGACGCCGAACACTCCGAGCAGGACGATCCCGAGCGCGGCACCCGCTGCGTTGACGTCCAACCCGAGCGGAAGTGCAACCAGAATGATCAGAATCGCCTGCGCGGCAAGCGGAACCATCTCCTTGCACGCCCTGCCGATCAGCAACGACGAGCGTCTGAGCGGAGTCACCAGCATGCGCTCGTGCGATCCCTGCTGCATCTCCATCAGAAGGTTGGAACCGGTCATCGTCGTTCCGAAGATCGCGATCATCACCAATACACCGGGAATGAACCAATTCCATACGCCGTCACCGGTACCCGGGACCCCTTTGAGCAGAGGTCCGAACAACGCCAGCAGGATCAGCGGCTGAACGAGGCTGAAGATGACGCTGACCGGGTCACGCAACATCGGGCGCAGTTCACGGCCCATCACGATTGCGCTGTCTCGAACGATGTTGCCGTGCAAGGTACGTGGGGTATCGAGTGTGATTGTCATGGCAGATTCCTGTTCGTCGTAGTAGTTCTAGGAAGCGACGGCGGCGGCGCTCTCGCGCAGACTGCGGCCGGTGAGGGTGAGGAAGACGTCGTCAAGAGTGGGTCGGGTGATGTCGGCGGTGAGAGTGCGGGCACCTCGGGCATCCGCTTCACGCAGCAACACAGGTAGGGTCGAATCACCCTCGTCGGCACGGATACTCACTGCGCTTGCGTCGACAGTGACTTCACGGACGGTGACAAGTTGCTCGGCCACCGACGCTGCGACCCCGGCCGCCTCGGCGCTGTCGAAGGTGAGCAGAAGATGATCTCCCGCAAGATCCGCCTTGAGTGCGGCAGCGGTGTTGTCCGCGATGACAGTGCCCTCGTCGATGACGATGACCCGCTCTGCCATCGAATCCGCTTCTTCGAGGTAGTGCGTGGTCAGCACGATCGTCGTGCCCATCTCTCGCCGCAACCGGAGGATGTGGCCCCAGAGGTTGGCCCGACTCTGCGGGTCCATTCCCGTGGACGGCTCATCGAGGAACAGGAGGGGCGGGCGATGGACCAGGCTCAGAGCAATATCGAGCCGCCGTCGCTGCCCGCCGGACAGCGTACTGACCTTTCGAGTACCCAACTCGGCGAGTTCGAGATCACGGAGCAATTCGTCGGCCCGGACCTGCGACTCGCCCTTGGGCATTCCGTAGCACAACCCCTGCGTCACCAACTCGTCGCGAACCCGCTGGTTGTGACCGGCTCCGTTCCCCTGTCCGACGTATCCGAGGCTGGAGCGCACCTCGTTTCGTGCCGTAGCGACGTCGAATCCTGCGATCCGCGCAGTACCGGATGTGGGCTCGAGCAAGGTGGTCAGCATGCGCAACGTCGTCGATTTTCCGGCACCGTTCGGCCCCAGCAAGGCAACCAACTCGCCCTCCGCTACGTCGAGAGTGACTCCCTTGACTGCTTCCACGAGCTTCTTGCCCTGGGCGAAGTGCTTGGTGAGCGCCTTCGTCTCGATCATCGGTCTGCCGTCGTTGATGCGACTCATGATGTGCCCCAATTTCTTCTCGACTGGTCGGATGTGGACCAACCTGAATTCAATTGAGGACGCATTGGGTCCTAAATGTTTGGCAGACTTCTTGCCATGAAGGAGACATCGGCTCGCCTACTGCGGTTGCTGTCACTGCTCCAGACACGTCGAGACTGGTCCGGTGCCGAACTCGCAGACAAGCTCGCGATCACCCCGCGCACGGTGCGCCGGGACGTGGACCGCCTCCGCGATCTCGGCTACCCGGTCGACGCGACGGTTGGCGTCGGCGGCGGATATCGCCTGGGAGCGGGCGCGGAGATGCCCCCGCTACAGCTCGATGACGAGGAAGTGCTCGCGGTGGCGCTCTCTCTGCAGTCCGGGGCGACCGGATCCGTGGTCGGCATCGGCGAGGCTTCGATGCGCGCGCTCGCGAAACTGCGACAGATCATGCCGTCGAGACTGCGGCACCGTCTGGAGTCGCTGTCGATCGACGTGGTGCCACGAGAGCCGGCAGCGAGCGCAGTCGATGCGTCCGTCCTGTCCGCCATCGCGTCGGTGTGCCACAACCACGAACGTCTGAGGTTCGACTACAGCACGCACGACGGGACGCAGAGCCGGCGCGAGGTGGAACCGTACCGACTCGTGCGGTCGGGAGTTCGGTGGTACCTGGTGGCCTGGGATCTCGCTCGCGAAGACTGGCGGTCGTTTCGCGTCGACAGGATGGAACCCAAGATCCCCACCGGTCCACGATTCACGCCTCGGGACCTACCTGCCGGTGGCGCAGCAGACTTCGTCTCGCGCGGTGTTGCTCGTGCCTATTCCTCCACGCGCGCAACAGTTCTACTGCATGCACCCATCGAGCAGATTGCACCCATGGTCAGTGAACAGTGGGGATCAGTGGAGTCCACCGACGAAGGCCGTTGCGTCATAGTGCTTTCGGGCACTTCGCTGCGGTCGATCGCACAGTGGCTCAGGGCCTTCGACGCCGATTTCACGGTGGTGAATCCACCTGAACTCCGCGAAGAATGCCGCACGATCGCGGCGGAAACGACAGTAGCCGCTCAGCGGTATCTCAATGCATGACAGCACTTTTCGCGCAAAATACAACAAGACCCCAACTCCGAAGAGCTGGGGTCTTGTCAGTACGTCATGCGCCGGTTGCCCGACTTACATGGACGTCTTAGACGATGGTAACGCCGGTGGCCTGCGGGCCCTTGTTGCCCTGACCGATCTCGAACGCCACGCGCTGGTTCTCCTCGAGAGTGCGGAAGCCGCCACTCTGGATCTCGGAGTAGTGAACGAAGACGTCAGCACTGCCGTCTTCGGGAGCGATGAAGCCGAACCCCTTCTCGGAGTTGAACCACTTCACGATGCCCTCTGCCATGTAAATCTCCTCTAACACAGTGTCAACAGGCAGTCGCTTCGACCGCCCGGGTCACTTACTACGACCGTTCTGAGACAAATCCGTGGAGGATGTCCAAACGCTCGCAACCTAACTATTTGCGAGCGTGGAAACACAAACACAAACACTTACGACCAACACAAGTAGACCACACATCCGCCCTGTTGTCTTCCCTGAGGCCTTCATCACTGCCCAACCCATTGACAGGCATACCCCCTGGGGGTACCTTCAGTTGTAGAGCGATACCTACACCGGGTATCCGTAAAATGAGTTTTCCACAACCGAAGGGATCTGCGATGACCACCGCCGAATACACCGTTTCCGGAATGACCTGCGGACACTGCGTCGGATCCGTCAAGGAAGAGGTCGGCAACATCGCGGGCGTAACCGCGGTGGATGTCGAATTGGCGAGCGGACGCGTCGTTGTCACCAGCGATGCTCCTGTCTCCGAAGCCGACGTCGCCGCAGCAGTCGACGAAGCCGGCTACGCAGTCGTACCAAGCTGAGTCAGCTGTGCGCACCTCGACAACACTTGCCACCTACGCCGTAGGGTTGGTCGCCGTCTTCGGCGCCGCCCTCGGCGTGGGGGCCGCAATCGGAAGCCCGATAGACATGTCCACCACCCAGCACAGCACCCACGAATCAACCACCGAATCGATGCCAGGCATGGATTCGGCAACGCCTGCAGGGCTCGAAGTCTCTTCCGGCGGATACACACTCACCGAAGTGACCGCACCCGGTCGAGCTGGGGAGCCGGGAACCTTGACCTTCCGGATTCTCGACAGCAACAACGCGCCCGTCGTCGATTTCGATCTCCTGCACGAGAAGAAGCTTCACCTCATTGTCGTCCGAAACGACACCAGCGAATTCCGCCACGTGCATCCGTCGCTCGCCGCAGACGGCACCTGGTCGATCGACTGGGCCTGGCCCGTCGCCGGCACCTACCGAGTCTTCGCGGACTTCGATCCCACCGACGGCACCCAACTGACACTCGGTCGAAACTTCGACGTGGCAGGCGAATTCACTCCTGCGCCGCTGCCTGCGAAGAGCGCGACCGCAACTGTCGACGGATACACCGTGACTCTCGACGGTGACCTGACCACTGCCGGCGGCCCGATCACGCTGAGCGTTGCTCGCGACGGAACCCCGGTCACCGATCTCGATCCGTACCTCGGCGCCTATGGTCACCTCGTTGCCCTGCGCACCGGCGACCTCGCCTACCTGCACGTGCACCCCGAAGGTGAGCCGGGCGACGGCGTCACAGCTCCTGGTCCGGACATTTCCTTCCACGCACAGGCACCGAGCGAAGGCACATACCGACTGTTCCTCGACTTCCAGCACGAGGGCGTGGTTCGGACCGCCGAATTCACTGTAGATGCAGGCACTTCCATAGCTTCAGTTCCAGACAATCACGAGGGAGGGCACTGATGACGTCACCGACTGCGGTCGACAATGCTGCCAAATCGAGCAGCGTCGAACTCGCGATCACCGGAATGACCTGCGCCTCCTGCGCGTCACGAATCGAGAAGAAGCTCAACAAGATCGACGGCGTCACAGCCACCGTCAACTACGCGACGGAAAAAGCCAAGGTCACCTTCCCGGACGGGGTACCCGTCGAAGATCTGGTCACTGCCGTCGAGAACGCCGGCTACGCCGCCGCGCTCCCCAAGCCACCCAGCGCGCCTGACAGCGTCGACCCGGACGCGGAAACGCCGCAGGATCGCGATCTGCGCGAGCTTCGTACCCGCCTGATCATCTCGACTCTGCTCTCGGTACCGGTCATCGCGATGGCGATGATTCCTGCGCTGCAGTTCGACAACTGGCAGTGGCTCTCCCTCACACTGGCCGCGCCGGTCATCGTGTGGGCGGCCCTTCCCTTCCACCGTGCCGCCTGGGTGAACCTGCGTCACGGCGCCGCCACGATGGACACGCTCATCTCCCTGGGCACCATCTCGGCGTTCGTCTGGTCGCTCTACGCACTGTTCTTCGGCACTGCGGGCGAAGCGGGAATGAAGCACGCGTTCAGACTGACGGTCGACCGGATGGACGGCAGCGCCAACATCTACCTCGAGGTTGCCGCGGGCGTCATCACGTTCGTACTGGCCGGACGCTACTTCGAGCACAAGTCCAAGCGCACGTCCGGTGCCGCACTACGCGCGCTCATGGAACTCGGTGCGAAAGACGTCACGGTATTGCGAGACGGCGTCGAAGTACGAATCCCCGCCGAAGAACTGGCAGCGGGCGACTCCTTCATCGTTCGGCCCGGCGAGAAGATCGCCACGGACGGCACCATCACCGAGGGCCGCTCAGCCGTCGACATGAGCATGTTGACGGGTGAATCCGTGCCGGAGGAAGTCGGTGTCGGAGAGACCGTCGTCGGCGCTACCGTCAACGTCGGCGGAACCTTGACCGTCGAGGCCACCCGAGTCGGGAGCGACACCCAACTCGCCCAGATGGCGGCACTGGTCGAAGACGCACAGAACGGCAAGGCCGAAGTTCAGCGCCTCGCCGATCGGATCGCCGGTATCTTCGTTCCGGTCGTCATCGCGATTGCCGTTGCGACACTGGGCTACTGGCTCGGGACTGGTAACCCCATCGAGATGGCGTTCACCGCTGCGGTCGCCGTGCTGATCATCGCGTGCCCCTGTGCTCTCGGATTGGCAACGCCCACAGCCTTGTTGGTGGGCACGGGCCGCGGAGCCCAGATGGGAATCCTGATCAAGGGACCCGAGGTACTCGAATCGACGCGCGCAGTCGACACCGTCGTGCTCGACAAGACGGGAACCGTCACCACTGGTCAGATGACCTTGCTGGACACCGTCGTGGGCGAAGGAACAACCGTCGACGAGGTGCTTCGACTGGCCGGCGCACTCGAACATCGCTCCGAGCACCCTATCGCCGCAGCGATCGCGAAGGGTGCGACCGAAGCCGTGGGCGAATTGCCTCCGGTCGAGGATTTCGTGAACGTCGCCGGACGCGGTGTGCAGGGAATGGTCGACGGTCATGCCGTCGTCGCCGGCCGAGACGCGCTGCTCGCCGACTGGTCGATGCCGTTGCCGGAGAATCTGCGCGAGGCGAAAGCTGAAGCAGAGAAGGCCGGGCGCACCGCAATCGCGGTGGGCTGGGACGGCAAAGCACGCGGCATCCTCGTGATCGCCGACGCGGTCAAGGACACGAGCGCCGAAGCGATCGCACAGTTGAAGGCACTCGGCCTCGAACCGGTTCTGCTGACCGGTGACAACGCCACCGTCGCCCGCACTGTCGCGGATCAGGTCGGAATCAGCACCGTGTTCGCCGAGGTCATGCCGGCCGACAAGGTCGACGCCGTCAAGAAGCTGCAGGCAGAAGGACGCGTCGTGGCCATGGTCGGCGACGGCGTGAACGACGCGGCAGCCCTGGCCCAGGCCGATCTCGGTCTGGCAATGGGCACGGGTACCGACGTTGCAATCGAGGCCAGCGACATCACTCTGGTGCGCGGTGACCTGCGGTCGGCAGCCGATGCAATTCGACTGTCTCGCAAGACGCTCAAGACCATCAAGGGCAACCTGTTCTGGGCATTCGCCTACAACACGGCAGCGATCCCGCTGGCTGCGGCCGGCCTGCTCAACCCGATGCTCGCCGGTGCCGCAATGGCATTCAGCAGTGTGTTCGTGGTGAGCAACAGCCTGAGGTTGCGGCGGTTCAAATAAGGGGGCGAGCCCCCTGTGCGCGGTTAGGGAGTCCCTGCACTCCTTAACCGCGCACGGGGCTATTCGCCTCCAGCCAGCCGAACGAAGGCTGCTGCGTCGAGCATCTCGCCACGCGTCTGTGGCTCGATGCCCGCAGCGAGGAGTCGTCGTTCGGCTTCAGCCGGCGAACCTGCCCATCCGCTGAGAGCGGCACGCAAAGTCTTGCGGCGCTGTGCGAATGCGGCGTCGATGGCAGCAAAGACCTGCTTGCGGTGCTTCTCGTCCATCGGCCACGGTGGCTCCGCGTACCGGTCGATACGAACCAGACCGGATTCGACCTTGGGCACCGGCCAGAAGACGTTGCGTCCGACGGCACCGGCGCGGCGAACCTCGCCGAAGAAGTTGGCCTTGACGCTGGGAACGCCGTAGATCTTGCTTCCGGGATCAGCCGCCAGGCGATCGGCAACCTCGGCCTGCACCATCACGAGTGCGGTCCGCAGACTCGGAAGCGATGCAAACAGATGCAACAGCACCGGCACCGCGACGTTGTACGGCAGGTTCGCGACCAGCGCGGTCGGCTCGCCGGGAATCTGTGAAGGCAGCACACGCATCGCGTCCGCTTCGACGACGGTCAGTCGATCGGCCAGTTCCGGCGCTCGCTCGGCCACCGTCTTCGGAAGGCGAGCCGCGAGGTTCGGATCGATCTCGACTGCGATCACGCGATCGACGACGTCCATCAGCGCCATCGTCAGCGAACCGAGACCAGGCCCGACCTCGAGAACGACGTCGTCACGAGTGACGCCTGCCGTGGTGACGATGCGCCGCACGGTATTGGCGTCGTGAACGAAGTTCTGCCCCAACTGTTTCGTGGGCCGGACACCGAATTCCTCGGCAAGAGCGCGCACCTCGACCGGACCGAGCAGGGCTGCCTGCCCGCGCGGAGTAGCGATGGGTTCGTTCGATTGTTCGGCGTCTGACACCAGTAGAACTTATCCCAGTCCGAGGCGACCCGAGCACGACGGCCATGCGCCCCAGCCCTGAGTGCGCTGCGTTTGCGTCGCGATCGCGATCTGCTCTTCACGGGTTGCGAGGTCGGCGCGAGGCGCATACTTCAACCCGCCCTGCCGTTCCCAGGTGTTCTGATCGAACTGCACGCCGCCGTAGAAACCGTTGCCGGTGTTGATAGCCCAGTTACCGGTGGCCTCGCACTGTGCGAGCGCATCCCACGTCGAACCGTTCTCCACGGGCGGCACCTCGGTGCCCGGCTTCGTTCCGACACGCACGACCTTCGGCTGAGCCGGTGTGGTGATCGTCTCCGACACTTGCGTGCGTCCGGCCTCGACACCGTTGACGAGATTCACGGCGAACGTCACGTCACGCACGCCGGGCACGCCCGGGTTCTCGACGATCGTGCGACTCTGGTTCATCGTCGGATCCTCGATGCGCTGATCCGGCGGATCGAGCGGCAAGGTCTCAACTTTGTTCTCGGTGCGGTTGCGCGTCACCGTGACCTCGAGGCCCTCGGTCAGTGGAGCGTCGGCGGCGGGAACCACCGTGTCCGACTGCTCGAGAGGAGTTCCGTTTGCGGTGAGGAACTCCCCTACCGTCGGAGCCGCGACACGCACGTCTGCTGCCGCGTTTGCGCCGTCGACCAGTTTTGCGACAACCGGTGTCAGCACATCGAGCGCGGCGCCGTCGAGCGGGAGACGCTGCGAACGCGAAGCCGACACGTGCACATCTGCCGCGACATCCAACTGCTTCAACGCGTCGTCGACGGTCAAAGCGGTGGTCCAGAGCTTCTGCGGCTGACCGTCGACCGTCAGCGTGATCTCTCGCGCGCGACGGAGCACCACGGTGTCGCCGTCGGACAGTGAAGCGTCGGCCGCGGGGGCAACTGCGTCCTTGTCACCGATCGGGTAGCCCGCGTCCTCGAGAGCGCCGTCGACGTTGGTCGACATGGTGCTCAGGCGAATCTGCTCACCGTCGACGTCGAGTGTGATGGTCTTGTGCCGGACGACAGCGAGAACACCACCCACGAGGACGGTCAGAAGAAGCGCGGCGATCGCCGAGTACAACAACGGCGACCTGGTCGAGTTGATCTTGGCGAACGGTGACATGGGTTCCTGAGTTCTGTGTGGAGTGAGGGCGGGTCAGCGCAGGCCCAATTTGCTGGTGCAGGAGGGCCACGCACCCCAGCCCTGACCGGCGCGGACCTTCTCGCCGATCGCGATCTGCTGTTCACGTGATGCGAGGTCGGCGCGAGCCGCGTACTGACCGCCGCCGAATGCTTCCCAGGTGCTCTGGGTGAACTGAAGTCCGCCGTAGAAGCCGTTGCCGGTGTTGATGGCCCAGTTTCCGGTCGCTTCGCACTGAGCAATGGAGTCCCACGTCGACGCGTTGGACACGGCGGGCGCGGAAGTCTGCTTGGTGCCGACCTTCACTACTGCTGCGACCGGTTCCTTGATCACGGTCGCGGACAGTTCGGTTCGTCCGGCCTCCACGCCGTTGACGGTCTTGACCTCGACGGTGGCCGTGCGCTCGCCTGCAACACCCGGGTTTTCGACGACGGTCTTGTCCTTCTCGAGCTCGGGATCTTCGACCTTGTTCTCGGGCGGCGCGATCGGCTGGGTCTCGACGCGAGTGTCCGTGCGGTCGCGGGTGACCTGGATGGTCAGGCCGTTGGTAACGGGTGTGTCAGCGGTGGGAACAACCGAGTCGGCCTGCTCGAGCGGCGCATTCCTGGCAGCGAGAAGATCACCGACGGTCACGGCGGCGAGCTTGATCTCCGACGCGGGAGCGCCGCCGTCGCTGACGCTGACGGTCTTCGGGCTGACGACGTCGAGTTCGGTCCGTTCGAGGGGCAGACGATGCGAACGCGAAGCCGAGACTGCGAAGTCGTCGGAAACATCTACTTGCTTCAATGCCTCGTCGACCGTCAATGCGGTGGTCCAGATCGTCGTCGGCTGGCCGTCGACGGTCAGCGCCAACTCACGGGCACGGCGCAGTACGACGGTATCGCCGTCGGACAGAGAGGAATCAGCGCTGGGAGCGAGAGCGTCCTTGGGATCGACCGGGTATCCGGCGTCCTCGAGAGCGGTACCGACACTGCTCGACATCGTGGACAGCGAAATCATGTCGCCGTCGACATCGAGGGTGATCGTCTTGTGCCGAACCACGGCTAGAGCACCCCCGACGATGAGCGTCAGAAGCAACGCACCCACCACTGAATAGAGAAGTGGTGACTTCGTGGAGTTGATCTTGGCAAAAGGCGACACAGGAAATCCCAAGGCAGACGACGTTCGATCACAATACGGTAACGACCGAGCGTTGTATCGGCAACCAAATCACAACGAAATGCGACTTTTGTCACGGAACGGCAACGGCGTGTCGCGTGTTCTGCACTTTCCGGCTCCGATACCCGTGTATCGATTCAGCTCTGGGCGCAGTATGTTCTCGTCTGGTTCAAAGCAGTCCGGCGATCCCGGGCGCGACAGAAGAAAGCTGGGCGATAGTGCGAAGAAGATTCGACAGACCACGTAATGCCAGGTGGCCGATCCTGGCCATCCTGCTGGCGCTGATCGCAGCGCTGTTCGCCCCCGGAATCGCGAGCGCGCAACCCGGTCGCACCTACACGATCGCCACCGATCTGACATTCGCCCCGTTCGAATTCGAGAACGAAGACGGCAAACTCGTCGGCATCGACATCGACCTGCTCAATGCGATCGCCGAGGACCAAGGTTTCAAGGTCGACATCAAGCAGCTCGGGTTCGACGCGGCCCTTCAGGCCGTGCAGGCGGGGCAGGCCGACGGCGTCATCGCCGGCATGTCCATCACCGACGCCCGCAAGCAGGTCTTCGACTTCTCCGACCCGTACTTCGAGTCGGGCGTGCAGATGGCGGTTCTCGAGACCGACAACGACGTGAAGTCGTACGAAGACCTGAAGGGCAAGCGCGTCGCCGTCAAGAACGGCACCGAGGGCGCCAGCTTCGCCGAGTCCATCAAGGACCAATACGGTTTCACCACTGTCTATTTCGCTGACTCCGCCAGCATGTACGACGAGGTCCGCACCGGTAACTCCGTCGCAGTCTTCGACGACTACCCCGTCCTCGCCTACGGCATCACACAGGGCAACGGCCTCAAGACGGTCACCGAAAAAGAGGTGGGCGCGAGCTACGGCTTCGCAGTCAACAAGGGTCAGAACGCCGAACTGCTCCAGATGTTCAACGCCGGACTGCAGAACCTGCGCGACGACGGCCAATACGACGAGATCGTCTCGACCTACCTCGGTCAGGGCGCGTCGACGTCGGACAACTCCATCATCGGCTTGATCAAGAGCACCTACCCGCAGCTTCTCAAGGGCCTGTGGTTGACGATCGTTCTCTCCGTCGTCTCGATCGCGATCGCTCTGGTCCTAGGCGCGATCTTCGGACTCTGCCGCGTGTCCACCAACATGTTCGTCCGAGGTATAGGCACGACCTACGTCGACATCTTCCGTGGCACACCGCTGTTGGTGCAGGCATTCTTCATCTACTTCGGCATACCGGCAGCCCTGCATTTCCAGATGTCCGCCTTCACCGCAGGCATCATCACGCTCTCGCTCAACGCCGGCGCGTACATGGCTGAAATCGTCCGCGGCGGCATCCTGTCCGTCGACAAGGGACAGATGGAGGCGTCACGAAGCCTGGGCATCAGCTACATGAAGTCGATGCGAAAAGTCATCATGCCGCAGGCAATTCGCACGATGATCCCGTCGTACATCAACCAGTTCGTCATCACCCTCAAGGACACGTCGATCCTGTCGGTCATCGGACTCGCCGAGCTCACTCAGACAGGGCGCATCATCATCGCGCGCAACTTCCAGTCGTTCAACATGTGGCTGATCATCGGCGTCATGTACTTCATCATCATCATGGCGCTCACCAAGCTGTCGAACCGCCTCGAGAAGAGGATCAACAAGTGACCGAAACAGCCGTCAACATGGGCAAGTCCGACACCGAGGTCAAGATTTCGGTCCAGGGACTGAAGAAGTCGTTCGGCGACAACGAGGTCCTCAAAGGCCTCGACGTCGACATCAAGAGCGGTGAAGTGGTCTGCGTCATCGGGCCTTCAGGTTCGGGCAAGTCCACCTTCCTGCGCTGCCTCAACCGCCTCGAAGACATCACCGCAGGTTCAGTGCGCGTCGACCAGTTCGACCTCACGAACAAGGACGTCGACATCGACAAGGTGCGCCAGCACATCGGGATGGTGTTCCAGCACTTCAACCTGTTCCCACACATGAGCGTCGTCGAAAACGTGATGCTCGCTCCGGTGCAGACCGGGCGATCGACCAAGGAACAGGCTCGCGAGATCGCCGTCAAACTGCTCGGCCAGGTCGGCCTCGCAGAGAAGGCAGATGCCAAGCCCGCCAGCCTGTCCGGTGGGCAGAAGCAACGTGTCGCCATCGCCCGCGCGCTGGCGATGAGCCCGGACATCATGCTGTTCGACGAGGCCACCAGCGCCCTCGACCCCGAAATGGTGGGCGAGGTTCTGCAGGTGCTTCGCGACCTCGCCAAGCAGGGCATGACCATGGTCGTCGTGACCCACGAGATGGGCTTCGCCCGTGAGGTTTCCGACCGAGTCATCTTCATGGCCGACGGGTACATCGTCGAAGAAGGCAAGCCGGAGAACTTGTTCGGCAACCCCCAGCAGCAGCGCACCCAGGACTTCCTGGCGAAGGTTCTCTAGGGGCAAGCCCCCTGTGCGCCTTTTTGGTAGTGGGGACTACCGGAAAGGCGCACGGGTGGTGGCCAATTCGACGACCAGCCCGGTCTCGATCCGATTCTGCGGCCCGAATTCGAAGTCACCGAACCTTCGGAACCACCGAGGACTGGCGTCGACCCGTCGATATGTCTCGCTGCCTTCGACGGGTAACCACATCTTCGGGTTTCCGACTTCCACATAGCTGGTGGTCTCCACCACAATCCCGAGGACTACGCCGGCGGTCTCGACTCCTGATGCCGACAACCCGCCGTGAACCCACCCGTCGAACTCGTCGAACTGCGATCGCGGTGTCTCCTGCGATCGCGGTGTCAATGTCCACGAGCATGGTTCACCGACAACCGGAAACGGACCACAGCACTCGACTTCGACCATGTCGAGATGAACGGTCACGATCTGGACCGCAGAGTCGACCGGCGTCGGCTCAGTGAAGCTGTGCGCCTTCATCCCCTCCCGGGATTCGAGAAATTCGCCGCGCTCGAGCCGGATCGAGAGGACTGTTCGGCTGTGCGTTCGCCGTCGTCGGGATAGATGTCGGAGAGATAAATGTAGTCATTCATCTGAATACCCCGCGCAGTAGACGAGCCGGGACACGACGATCCCGGGCGCGGGGTTACCTGTCGAACAGAATAGCGTCAGAGCTTGTAAACGCGCTCCGCTGTCGCCGTGGACGCTGCTGCGAGCGCCTGCGGATCCTCGCCGCGGACGTCTGCGAGCGCACGCACCGTGTAGGGCAGGCAGTACGACTCGTTGGGCGCCCCGCGAAACGGGTGCGGCGTCAGGAATGGCGCATCCGTTTCGACGATCAGCTGATCCGACGGCACCAGCAGCGCGGCCTCACGCAGTGCTTTCGCGTTCTTGAAGCTGACGGTTCCCGAAAAACTCAGCACGTACCCGGCGTCGATGCACTCCCGCGCCATCTCCGAATCCGAGGAAAAGCAGTGGAAGACCACCGTCTCCGGTGCACCTTCCTCGTTCAATACCCGCAGCAAGTCCTGGTCGGCTTCGCGGTTGTGGATCATCAACGTCTTGCCCAGACGCTTCGCCAAGTCGATGTGCCACCGGAAACCGTCGACCTGCTCCTCGATGGTGGCGCACCCCTCGAGCTTGCCGGGCCAGTAGAGATCCAGCCCGGTCTCCCCCACGGCAACGACCCGTGGATCGGACGCCAAACGCTCGATCTCGGCTCGGGTGCCGGCATCAAGAACGTTTGCCCTGGTCGGATGGATAGCAACGGCTGCGTAGACCCTCGAATCCCAATGAGCCGCGTCGACGGCAAATCGCGCGGCGTCGAGGTCGTCGGCCACCGTGACGACTCGTCCGACGCCGACGGCCTCGGCTCGATCGACTATCTCGGCCACGGTCGCAGCGTCGTGCGCACCACACGCGTCGAGGTGTGTATGGGCGTCGATCAGAGGCGACAAGGGCTCAGGGGCATCGGGGGCGGGACGGTCTTTGCTCACGCCCGATAGAGTAAGCGCACCATGACTGTGCCTGCCTCACCCTCCCAGACCTCGCGCCCGGACTCCGCCGCCTCGGAAGGCGCGGAACGACCGCCGTTCTACATCACGACAGCGATCGCGTATCCCAACGGCGCTCCGCACATCGGCCACGCGTACGAGTACATCTCCTCGGACGCGCTCGCCCGCTTCAAGCGGTTGGACGGTCATGAAGTGTTCTTCATGACCGGCACCGACGAGCACGGTCTGAAGATGCAGCAGACAGCGATCAAAGAGGGTATCGACGTCCGCGAACTCGCGGCTCGGAACTCCGACGTGTTCCAGAACCTCGACAAGGTCCTGAACATCTCGTACGACCGTTTCATCCGCACCACCGACGCAGATCATCAGGTCGCCAGCAAGGCGATCTGGGAGAAGATGGCCGCATCGGGCGACATCTACCTCGACACGTACTCGGGGTGGTACTCGGTTCGTGACGAGGCTTTCTACACCGAAGCCGAGACCACGCTTCTGGAGGACGGCACCCGCCACTCCACCGAGACCGGTACGCCGGTGGAGTGGACCGAGGAGTCCAACTACACCTTCCGTCTCTCGGCGTACGAGGACCGCCTCCTCGCACTGTACGAAGAGCATCCCGAGTTCATCGCCCCCACGACTCGCCGCAACGAGATCGTCAGCTTCGTCAAGGGCGGCCTCAAGGACCTGTCGATCTCGCGCACCACGTTCGACTGGGGCGTCGAGGTTCCCGGCGACCCCGACCACGTCATGTATGTCTGGGTCGACGCCCTCACCAATTACTTGACCGGCGTGGGCTATCCGAACGTCGACTCGGAGGAGTTCAAGAAGTTCTGGCCCGCGAGCCTGCACATCATCGGCAAGGACATCACGCGGTTCCACACCGTGTACTGGCCGGCGTTCCTCATGTCTGCAGGCATCGAACTGCCGGAGCGAGTCTTCGTCCACGGGTTCTTGTACAACAAGGGCGAGAAGATGTCGAAGTCGGTCGGCAACGTGGTCGATCCGATCGCGATGGTCGATCAGTACGGCCTCGACGCGGTCCGCTTCTTCCTGCTCCGCGAGATCTCGTACGGCCAGGACGGCAGCTACAGCCATGAAGCAATCGTGACTCGCATGAACGCAGACCTGTCCAACGAACTGGGCAACCTCGCGCAGCGTTCACTGACGATGGTCGCGAAGAACTGCGACGCCCAGGTCCCCACCCCCGGTGAGTTCACCGAGGACGACCTGGCGATGCTGGCGTCGGCGGATGCCTTGCTTGCCAAGTGCCGCAGCGAGTTCGACGTGCAAGCGCTGCATCTCGCGTTGGAAGCCATCTGGGGCGTCCTCGGAGAGACCAACCGGTACTTCTCCAAGCAGGAACCGTGGGTTCTGCGCAAGACCGATCCGGCCCGGATGGCAACGGTCCTCTACGTGACGATCGAAGTTGTCCGTATCGTCGGCCTTCTCGTTCAGCCCGTCATGCCCGACGCGGCGTCACGCATCCTCGATCTGCTTGGTCAGAGCGAAGAGAACCGTCAGTTCACCGACATCGCGGTTCGGATCGACTGGAACCGGAAACTGCCTGCTCCGGCCCCGGTCTTCCCCCGCTTCGTCGAGGAATGACCTAGGCACGAGTGCCGCACGTGGGGTCCGAAATATCCGGCTACCGGCGGATGTGTCGGACCCCACGTGCACACTCCAGCCATGACTACGAATAGAACATACATTCGAACCAGCGCTTCGGCGCAGACACTGCCTTGGAACGGAGCACGGGTGTCCACTCAGGAGGTCAGCCCTCAATCCGTCTCTGCGGCGCAGGGTCTCGTCAGCGAACTGGCCGCGGCCTACGAACACGGATGGCAACCGGCAGATCTGATCCATCTGGCGCGCCGAAGCAAAGACGCGTCCGACGCCGATCTCGCTGCCACCACCATCCTGTTCGACGCGAACGCATCCCGCGCGTCGGATCGCGCACCACTCGAGTGGGTGGGGCAGTTGCAGACGATCGGCGAGCAGTACCCGAAGTCTCGGCGCGTCGCCTCTCGAATCACCGTGGACGACGACGCTTTCCGCTCCCTCGCGGCCGGCCTACTGTTCCAGGACCCCTACTTCCTTGTTTCGCAGATCGTCGATGTCACACGATCGTGGATGCGCCTACCTCAGTGGACGGTATTGCTCGCGCCACCATCCACCTGGCCGTCGCAACGCACCGACACCAGCTATGCCGGCGTCGGCGACACCGAGGTCGATGCCAAGGTACTCAAGCGAATTCGTGGGCTACTCGCCAAAGCCGAAGCCACCAACTTCGCGGAAGAAGCCGAGATCTTCACCGCGAAGGCCCAGGAGTTGATGACTCGATACGCGATCGATTCCGCACTGCTCCACAGTCGTGCCGGGGTCACCGACACGTCAGTAAATGCACGACGCATTCACATCGAGAACCCGTACGTGAAAGAAAAAGTTCACCTCCTGACCGAGATCGGCGAATCGAATCGTGTCAGGACGGTGTGGTTCAGCGACATCGCGCTCGCGACCGTCGTCGGCACTCCTGTCGACCTTCAGCAAGTCGACATGCTGTTCACTTCACTGCTTGTACAGGCAACCCGTGCAATGCAATTCGCCGACTCGAGCAGTCGCGGCGGCTCCCGTACCACATCGTTCCGCAAGGGGTTCCTGGCCGGTTTTGCCAGCCGAATCGGACACCGCCTACGCGACGCAGGCACCAAAGCCACAGCCGAAGCGGCCGACGCAGCATCGATGGACGTCGCGGATCTTCTGCCGATCCTCGCCACCACATCCGAGGCCGTCGACGCCGAATTCGATCGACTGTTCCCGACAACCCGCAAGACTCGCGGACGCTCCGTCGACGCCGAAGGCTGGCACGCCGGCCAGGCCGCAGCCGACGACGCCAACCTGCGTCCCGGTGCGCCGGCAGTGCACCGCTCGCGCTAGTCCTTGCGAGCGGCCAGAACCGTCTCGTACAACTCACGCTTGGATACTCCGGCGGTCGCGACCAGTGCGCACGCGTCCTTCAAGCGCGCTCCCCCCTCGACCAGCCTTTCCACCTCGTCGACAAGATCGGCAGGATCAGATGCCACCAGCACGGCGCCTTCGAGCACTACCGTGATCTCGCCGCGAACACCCTCGGCCGCCCAGGCAGCTAACTCCCCGAGAGTGCCGCGCTTGACCTCCTCGTAAGTCTTGGTCAATTCCCGGCACACGGCCACGCGGCGATTCGGCCCGAGAACTTCCACCGCATCTGCGAGGCAGTCGGCAAGGCGATGGGGTGCTTCGAAGAACACACACGCTCGCTGCTCGGTTGCCAAGGCCGAGAGCCACGTCTTGCGCTGCCCCTGCTTACGCGGTGGGAATCCGTCGAAGCAGAACCGCTCCACCGGCAAACCCGAGAGTGCCAGCGCTGTAGTCACCGCCGACGGGCCGGGAAGGCACGTGACGGCGAGGTTCTCGGCTACACAGGCGGCAACGAGGCGGTATCCAGGATCGCTGACAGACGGCATGCCGGCGTCCGTGACCAGAAGGACGGTCTTGCCTTCGGTGACGTCGGCGACCAGTGCGGGCAGCCGTGAAATCTCGACCTGATCGTAGAAACTGACTATTTTTCCGGTAATGGTGACGTCGAGCGCGGACGCCAGAGACTTGGTGCGTCGTGTGTCCTCCGCAGCGACGACGTCGGCGGTTGCGAGAGCAGACCGAAGACGCGGAGACGCGTCACCGACATCTCCCATGGGTGTTGCGGCGAGTACCAAACGACCAGTCATACCTGACAGCCTACGATTGCCAGGTGACTGTGCAGACGGACGAGCGGCCAACGCCCGCCACGAGCGATCGGGTAGTGCGTAGTCCCGGGCCGCTGGTACCGGATCCTGATTTCGGCCCGACCGACAGATTGCGTGGCTGGATCGTCACCGCTTTCATCACCGCCATCGCGGCAATCACACGCTTCACGATGCTCGCCTATCCGACCGACGCCGGCACTCCGGTCTTCGACGAGAAGCACTACGTACCCCAGGGTTGGCAGGTTCTCACCGGCGGCGGCATAGAGGACAACCCCGGCTACGGATTGGTGGTACACCCGCCGATCGGCAAGCAGATGATCGCGATCGGCGAAGCACTCTTCGGTTACAACGGTTGGGGGTGGCGATTCTCGTCGGCCCTGGTCGGGACGCTGATGGTCTTGCTCATCATCCGCATCGTGCGCCGCATGACGCGATCCACGCTGATCGGCGCCATTGCCGGAATCCTGCTCATCGTGGACGGCGTCACCTTCGTCTCCTCACGCCTGGGGATGCTCGACATCTTCCTGGCTTTCTTCGTCCTCGCCGCGCTCGGATGCCTGGTGGTTGATCGCGACCACGTCCGCGAACGGATGGCGAAGGTATACGAAGAAGGCCGAATCGGTGATTCTGCCTGGGGTCCGCGATTGGGTTTCCGTTGGTGGAGGTTCGGCGCCGGCATCCTGCTCGGTCTGGCCTGCGGAACCAAGTGGTCCGGCATGTACTTCATTCTGTTCTTCGGATTGCTCAGTGTTGCCTTCGACCTGTCAGCGCGCCGCGCATACCGCGTGCAGCGCCCCTGGGTCGGCACCGCCGTTCGCGACATCGGCCCGGCTCTGTATGCGCTGGTGATCATTCCGCTCGGTGTGTACCTCGCGAGCTACTGGGCTTGGTTCACCAGCGAGACCGGCGTCGACCGTCACGCCGTCGGTAACGAGATCGGTGAGGGCGGCACGTGGAGCTTCATCCCCTCCGCGCTGCGCTCACTCTGGTACTACAGCGGAAACGTTCTCCAGTTCCATGCCGGTCTGACGAACTCCGCCGGAAACCACCACCCGTGGGAGTCGAAACCGTGGACGTGGCCGATGGGGCTGCGACCGATGCTCTACTACTACGCCGACGGTGAGCAGGTCACCGGTTGCGGGGCCGCCAGCTGCGTCAAGGCCGTGATGCTGATCGGCACACCGGCGATGTGGTGGCTGGCCCTGCCGATGCTGGCGTGGGCGATCTGGCAGACGTTCGTGCGCAGGGATTGGCGATACGCAGTGGTCCTGACGGGTTACGGTGCCGCCTACCTTCCGTGGTTCGCGACGCTGGACCGCCAGATGTACTACTTCTACGCCGTTGCGCTCGCCCCGTTCATGGTCATGGGGTTTGCGCTCGTCCTCGGCGACGTTCTGGGCAAGGCGAGCGCGTCCGTCGAGCGTCGTACCACCGGACTTCTTGCAGTCAGTTTGTACATCGGTCTGGTCGTGGCCAACTTCGTCTACCTCTGGCCGATACTCACCGCCATGCCGATCACGCCGGAATCGTGGCAGAACCACCTGTGGTTGCCGAGCTGGAAGTAACAGAACGAAAGAAGGAGGCACCGAACCCAGTTCGGTGCCTCCTTCTTTTCGCGGTTACTCCGCCGATTTACCGACGCGCCGCCCCCGCCGCGGGCGCAGGAGTGCTCGTTTCTGCTCCTTCGCCGCAACGATGATCGGGTCGTGCGAAAGATCCTTGTACAGCGAGAAGCACAGTCCGATCATGACAAGCACGAACGGCGCCGCAGCGATGATCGTCATCGTCTGCAAGCCGTCGAGCGCTTCGGAACCACCGGTCCACAGCAGAAGCGCCGCGACGCCACCGGTCAACATGCCCCAGAAGACCACGACCCAGCGACTCGGTTCGAGCGTTCCGCGCTGCGAGAGCGTGCCCATCACCATCGACGCGGCGTCGGCGCCGGAGACGAAGAACACTGCGACGAGCAGCATGACCAGGACAGTCGTCACTCCGGCCAACGGCAGATTGTCGAGCATGCCGAAGAGTTGAGCCTCTTCCGAGCCTCGGCCGGACAAGCCGATTCCGTCGCGTTCCTCGCCGATGCCTGCGCCGCCGAAGATCGCGAACCAGAGCAAGCTGACAGTCGTAGGAACGGCGATGACGCCGACGATGAACTGACGGATCGTGCGACCGCGGCTGATGCGCGCCAGGAACATGCCGACAAACGGCGTCCAGGACACCCACCATGCCCAGTAGAAGATCGTCCAGGACGAAAGCCACGCGCCCGTTTCAGGATTCGACGACGCACCCGTGCGGGCGGACATCTGGGCAAGGTCGGAAACGTATGCACCAATGGTCGTCGGAAGCAGATTGAGAATCAGTACGGTGGGCCCGAGAACGAACACGAACAGGGCCAAGATCAGCGCGAGCACCATGTTGATGTTGGACAGCCACTGAATTCCCTTGGCCACACCGGAAACCGCGGAAGCGACGAACGCCAGGGTCAGCACCGCGACGATGGCAACGAGCAGGAACACGCCGGCTTCTTCCATCCAGCCGACTACCTCGAAACCGGAGCCGATCTGCAGTGCGCCGAGCCCCAAGGATGCTGCGGTTCCGAAAAGTGTCGCAAAGATTGCCAGGATGTCGATGACCTTGCCGATCGGCCCTTCAGCTTTGCGGCCGAGCAACGGGATGAAGGCCGAACTGAACAGTTGCTTGCGTCCGCGGCGGTACGACCCGTACGCAATGGCAAGGCCCACAACGGCATACATCGCCCAAGGGTGAAGACCCCAGTGAAACATGGTGGTAGCCATGGCAGTTCCGACGCCGCCGTCGGTGCCGGGAGGCGGAGTCACGTAGTGCGCAAGCGGTTCCGCGACACCGAAGAACATCAGGCCGATCCCCATACCGGCGCTGAACATCATGGCGATCCAGCTGACGGTGCGGAACTCGGGCTTTTCGCCGTCTTTACCCAGCGGAATGTCGCCGAATCGGCTCACTGCGAGGTAGATGGAAAACAGCACGAAAGCCGAAGCTGCGAGTACGAAGAGCCAGCCGATGTTGGTCACCAACCAGCCGAGAACACTTCCGGTTACCGAGTTGAGGTTGTCGGGCGCTACGAGGCCCCACACGACAATGGCCAACACCGCTGCGGCCGCCACGGAAAACACCACGTAGTCGGTCCGAACGCCTACCCGAGTAAAGCCCGTCTCCGGGCGCTCTTCGTTGGCCCCGGAATCTTGTTCGGATCGATCAGATTTCGTCACCATAGATGACTACGTTCGTCACTTTGTGGTCCAAAAGCAAGCCAGAAGGCGGGCTCAACGTTCGCTGAGCCCGCCTTCTCACCCTGATCAAGCTGGGGTTTTAACCCAACCGTTGCCCTTGCCGATCAACCCGTCGATGCTGATGCGTCCGGCGCCGATCACAGCGATCAAGAGCGATCCGACACCGAGAGCGACGACGAGTTCGTAGCCACCGTTGTCGATGAAGACACCCTTGTCCGCGTGCACGATGAAGAACGCGCCGACCATGTCGAGGAACAAGAGCGCTCCGACGAGCGGGGTCAGCAGACCCGCGATGAGCAGAATTCCGCCGCCGAGTTCGATGGATGCGGCCAGAACTGCAGAAATCTTGGGGAGCGGAGCGCCCATCCCTTCGAATGCAGCCTGCGTTCCGGCGATCTTGTAGGTGAAGAACTTCTGCCAACCGTGGGCGATGAAGATGATCCCGAGGCCGACACGGGCGATGAGGAGTCCGAGGTCACGAGCAATCGACGAATTCATGAGCCAAGACTGACAGCTTTAACTTGAAGCGTCAACTTAATCATTGTGTCACGCACCTCTCAATGCCGACTCCACCATGGCGACGATCTCACTGTCGGAGTACCCGAGCGAGCGGACGCTATGCGCAAACGCAGTCGCCGCTTGTTCGGCCTGCGCTTGCACCGGATCGGCCCCGGAAGCGATGAAGGTCCCTTGCTTTCCCCGCGTCTCGATGACGCCCTGATCGCTGAGCGCGCGATAAGCCTTCGCGACGGTGTTGGCCGCCAAACCCAGCTCCGAGGCGAGCGCCCGCACCGTCGGGATCTTGGTTCCCGCGATCAATCCGCCGCCGTGAACCTGCTCGATAATCTGTTGCCGCAGTTGGTCGTACGGAGCCGTGGAGGAATCGTGTTCGATCGCGATCTTCATCGTCACCCTCGTCGTATCTTCTCGGTCACAGGCCCTTGATCGCTTCGCGGATCGTATGCGGGCCGGAGGTCAGAACCAATATCTTGCCGACACTGGACGGGGCATCGATGAGCGCTTCGACCACCGCGGCGACATCTGCACGAGGCACCGAGCCTCGATCGACGGGCGGCTCGGCAAGAAGGACTTCACCGGTGGGATCGTCGTCCGTCAGAAGCCCTGGCCGAAGAATCGTCCAATCCAGCGAAGTCCTTGTCTTGAGATCTTCCTCCGCTGCAGTCTTCGCTCGTAGATAGGCGGCAAAAACCTCGTCGGTGTTCTCTGGTATTTCGTCACCAGCACCCATGGCGCTGATCTGGATGAACCGACGCACTCCGGCTTTCTCGGCAGCATCGGCCAACAACACCGCCGCGGCCCGGTCGACGGAGTCCTTGCGCTCGATCGAGCTACCAGGTCCGGCACCTGCGGCGAAGACCGCGACGTCGGCACCGTCGAGTACCTTCGCAACTTCCTCGACCGTAGACGATTCCAGATCGATCACCACGGGGAACGCACCAAGCGTGCGGACTGCACCCTCGTGCGCAGAACTGCGGATCAGCGCTACCGGCCGATCACCATGCCCAGCCAGCAGGTATGTCAGGTGCTGCGCAATCTTGCCGTGCCCACCGGCAATGACTACGCGTCGTTCGTCCACACTTCGATGTTCCGTCATCGTTTTCTCCTCACACGTCGGTACTTCAAGTGCAGCACGCCTGAGCTGCCCGTTGTTCCCCTGTTTGTCCCACGAGTTCGGACGCAGAGGCAGAATGACGAACATGGCATCTGCAACCATCTTCCACAATCAACGGTGCAACACCTCGCGAACTGTTCTCGGGCTCATCCGGGATGCCGGAATCGAACCCACCATCGTCAAGTACCTTGATACTCCGCCTACCCGATCCGAGCTGGAAAAACTCCTCGCCGACGCCGGCCTCGAGCCCAGTCAAGCGGTTCGCAAGCGCGAAACGCAGTACAAGGAACTCGGACTCGCCGACGCTTCCGAATCCGAGATCCTCGACGCGATGATCGAACACCCAATTCTGATCGAACGCCCATTCGTCGTCACTGACAAGGGCACCGTGCTCGCGCGTCCGGCAGCCAAGGTGGAAGAGATTCTCTGACAGCGTCGACGGCTCACAGCGGATCGCGGGCGATCGGGCAGGACATACACCGAGGTCCACCACGGCCGGACCCCAGTTCCGAACCCGCGATTCGCAAAACCTCGATACCCGAGGCCTCCAGCCTGGCGTTCGTTTCGACGTTGCGCTCGTACGCGACGACGACGCCAGGTTCGACGGCCAGCGTGTTGTTCCCGTCGTCCCACTGCTCACGCTCGGCAGTCACCGTGTCGAGTCCGGTGTCGATCACACGAAGTTTTCCGATTCCCATGGCATCGGCCGCCGCTTCGAGGAACGGCGTGGCCCCGCGAATACTCACCCCGTCGTCTTCCTTGCGCAGAGTAAACGCCGCCAATGTGTCCTGGATGGCCGGATACATGACGACCGCGTCGGCCTCAACCATGGTGCATACCGTGTCGAGATGCATCGACGCTCGGCGCTGCTCGATCGGAACAACCAACACAGTGTGAGCGAGACCGTCGTCGAACACGCTGCGCGCCAATGCTTCTGCTCCGGCCGGTGACGTCCGCTCACCGACACCGATTGCGATCACCCCCGGAGCGAGAAGCAGCACGTCCCCTCCCTCCACAGGAGCGGTGTGGGACTCGTACGCGCGGCGCACGCCCTTGAATCGAGGGTGATGGGCGTACACGAGATCCGTGATCGAGGATTCGCGAGTTCGCGCCGACAACGCCAAGGACGTGATGATCACCCTCGGCCCGACCCAGAACGACGAATCGCGGGTGAACAGCAAATTGGGCAGGGGGTCGATCACGAAGTCACCGCCATGATGCATCCTGCGCACCAACGAGGTCGAGTCGGCATCGATCGGCAGCTCGTCGAACGTCATTCCGGCAGTGAGGATCGACGACAACTCCTTCGGCTCTACCTGTCGCAGGTACGCGGCGAGGTGTTGCCCGAGCGCGTGCCCGATCTTGCGTGCGTCGACGGCAGCCGCGATTCCCTGGATCCTGGCTGCGCCACTGACCTCGAGCGCCTCGGTGAGGAGATCGGACAAAAGCAGTACCTCGACGCCACGCTCACGAAGGACGGTCGCAAACTGATCGTGCTCTTCCTGCGCACGGTCCACCCACGGCAACGCGTCGAACAGCAGCTCGTCGTTGTTGCGCGGGGTCAACCGTTTCAACTCGTCGCCAGGCCGATGAAGAATGACCGATCGCAAGCGGCCCACCTCGGAATCGACACCGAGGGGGACGGAGCCAGAAGCGTTCATGAGTGAACACTAATCCCGTAGGCCCCACCCAGCAGGGAGAAGCAGCTGCCGTACCGGCCCGCGTAACGTCTAATCCGACGCAGGCGAGAGGACTACGCAATGGGCAGTACGGATCAGGCGGCGCTGAGCAGCGCCGGAATCGACAGGTTCACCGGACGCTGGGTCGGCGCTGGAGCCGGACATTTCCCGACCATCGACGACTTCGAGTACTCCGAGGAGATCGAGTTCGCGGCCACTCCCAAACCATTTGTCACCTACTCGTCGCGCACTCGCGGGCTCCCCGACGGCCGACCGCTTCACATGGAATCGGGATACCTGCGCCCAACACCTGGTGGCGAGCTCGAACTGCTCGTCAGTCAACCCACCGGATTTGTCGAGATCCACCGCGGCACCGTCGACTCCGAAGGCACTCTCGCCTTGACCCGTCTCACGCTCGCAGCATCGCCCGACGCAAAACCCGTTCACGACGTCCGACGCGTCATGCGGGTCCAGGGCGACACGCTGACATACGACTTGTGGATGGCGCACGGAGACACCCCGCTGACGCATCATCTCCACGCCACTCTTCATCGGGCGACGGACCGGTAACCGTCATGGAGATGCCGTCGTGGAAGGCCAAGGAACTGACGCCCGGCCAACTCTCCGAGCGCAGCGGTGTGGCCGTCTCCGCCCTGCATTTCTATGAACGGGAAGGCCTGATCGTCAGTCGCCGGACCAGCGGCAACCAGCGTCGATACCAACGAGACACGCTTCGGCGCGTCGCCTTCATCAGAATCTCGCAACGCGTCGGAATTCCGCTGTCGGAAATCCGGGACGCCCTCGGCACACTGCCTGAAGGCCGGACCCCGAACCGCGCAGATTGGGAAAGGTTGTCTACCGGGTGGCGGCGCCACCTCGATCTACGCATCGAGCAGTTGGAACGCCTGCGTGACAACCTCACCGGTTGCATCGGTTGCGGGTGTCTCTCGCTGGAGGGGTGCGCCCTCGCCAACCCTCACGATCAACTCGCGTCCGCAGGTCCGGGTGCGCGCGTTCTGGAGGTCGATTTCGGCGCCGATTCAGGCGAGAAATGACTCGACGGCGTCCCGATCGCGCCTCAGCAAGTCCTCGACGGTCTTCTTCAGCAACTTCTCGATCTGGCCGCCGATAATCGGCATCTTCACTTCAGCCGTTCCATCGACAACCAGCCGCGTGCAGGACTCGACGGCGGTGAGATCGAGCGTCGTCTCGATTCGTATCGGCAGTCCGTGCGCGATTCCGGTGACCGACCCTGCTGCCTTCCCGTCAGACAGGGGTCCCCAGTGGTCGACCCTTTTCAGACCGAGTCGACTCGGCGCAACCTTGGCGACCAAGCTCGGGAGGGAGGCGGAGTCGATTTCCTCGGACACCGATACTTGAATCGATCCGTCTGCAACTTCGATGCCCGAGGTGGCATAGAGGTCTCCGAGTCGGACTTGCCAATAACTCGGGTCCGTCAAAGTTCGATGAACGTCGTCGATGGGATATTTGAACTCGATATCGAAGTGAAAACTCTTCGGCATGACTTTGGTCCCTATTCGACTAGATAAAAGTCCCGGCGGAGTTAACGCTCATCGCTTGAGCAATTTACTGAACTGGTCGTTCGCTTTTTGCATCACGAACTCGTATGGCGGGGCGAATTTACGCACCCACCAGTATCCGAATCGGATGTCATTGGACGTATATACGAGATACGTGTTCTTCTCGATTCCCCGCAGAATGCACGACGCCACCTTCTCCGGAGAAACCGCACGCTTCTCGAATCGGTGAGTGAGCTTTTTGACCCGCGGGTCATCCCTGTCGATACCCGCGATTTCCACGGTTCCCACCAATGGCGTCTTCACGCCACCCGGCACAACCAGACTGACGCCGATGCCGTGCCGCTTCAGATCGAATCGCAGCACTTCGGAGACACCGCGAAGGCCGAACTTGCTCGCGCTGTAGGCGGCGTGCCACGGCAGGGCCAGGAGCCCGGCGGCCGAAGACACATTGACCAGGTGCCCACCCTTGCCGGCACGAATCATGGGCGGAACAAACGTCTCCATGACATGGATCGGCCCCATCAAGTTGACGTCCACCATGGACTTCCAGTGCCGATGTTCGAGGTTCTCGATAGTTCCCCACGCCGAAATGCCGGCGATATTCATGACGACATCCATCGGAGAGAATTGAGTGTGAATCTCGGTAGCGAATTTCACGACCTCGTCGTAGTCCGAGATATCGAGCGCCTTCGCCATGCTGACCGTGCCGCCGGCGGCGCCGACCATCGCGACTGTCTCTTCCAATCCGAGGTTGTTGATATCGGTGAGAAACAATTCGGCGCCGGCCTCGGATGCCCGCAGCGCGGTTGCGCGTCCAATTCCACTACCAGCGCCGGTGATCAGGCATTTCTTGCCGTCGAGCGACCTTACAGACATGGATGAACACTCCCCCGCACTCGTACTGTGGACATGCGGGAAAGTCTACGCACGCACGCTGCGGCCGCCCCGAAACACGCAAGGCGACCTGCGAGTGCGGCCGCGCACCTCCATAAATGTTCGGGGGGAGACGACCGCACGCAGCACTACAGACGCTGCATCATCTGCTCTTGATAGCCCCTGACCGTACGGTCGAGTTCTTCCGCCGCTACATCGTCCCCACGCTTGCGCGCATCGTGGGCTCGATCCTGAATTTCACGGATTGCGCGGCGCAGTTCACCATCGCTCATTGTGTGTTTCATGTCACAATTCTGCACCTATCCAGAGAGTTTAGCTAGCACAGATCGCATTCCGGCAAACCGTTCAAGGTTCAACCCCGAAGTGATCCCCATGACATCGCGAAGAAGCAGTCAGATTGCGACCCCATTCGCTCAAACCATGCCTGAACTGCAGTTTTTCAACCGAAATAGTCGCGGAAAACCAGGCTAACGCATAGCTAATATCGCCAAAACGGGTAAAAGGTTTGATATTGGGCAGATTGGGCAAGTACTGGAAGGTTCGAATAGCGCAGTCGTAGCTGCGCATTTCCGCGCGGCGGAAACTCAATGTGCGCTGAGACATAGCTGAGCACTCATTGGCCGGACGAATCGAATCTCGGACACATTTGACAACTAGTCCACTAAACAGACTACGGTGAGCTACCGATCGGTTATCCGCGTGATATCGTAGGATTCACTGAACGGACAATTGCTAGCTAGAGAGGATTACGGGCGGTTCACAATGGCTGACTTTGCAGAACGATTGAACAAACTGTTCGACAGTGTTCATCCTCCGGGGCGCAAACCCCATACCAATGCCGAGGTTGCGGCAGCGCTCATCGAAGACGGCCATCAGATCTCCAAGCCGTATATCTCGCAGCTCCGCTCGGGACAGCGCACCAACCCCTCCGACGAGACAGTCGCAGCGTTCGCCCGGTTCTTCAAGGTGAAGCCCGACTACTTCTTCAACGACATCTACGCAGCCAAGATCGATCACGATCTCGAACTGCTCTCGCAGCTCCAAGGCTACGGTCTTCGCCGCCTCTCGAGCCGTGCATTCGACCTCTCGGAAGAATCGCAGAATCTACTCACCACGATGGCTGAAAAGCTCCGCGCGAGTGAAGGTTTGCCAGAGGTTCCGCCTGACGCGTCGCGCTGATGCGAATGTGCTGAAGCTCTGAATTGACCTGAAGCACTGAAATGACATGGAGTAGGTCGACTATGAACGTCGACCTACTTTTGTCGTTTCATCGAGTTCTTTCGCCAACAACAACACCCATCGGCGCGCCGACATCTTCTCCGGTGGCGCAATCCACCTGGTGTCCAACACATCCGAGGCCAAGGGATCGGCGATCCACCCTGCCAATATCCCCGCGTGTGCAGTGACCGCCCGCGGCGGTTCCTGTCCACCGACATCGAACATCCCGGCACCGGACTGGATGTACATCGCATCCATGATCTGAGCGATCATGTCCGATGCCCGCAGCACGGACGTACTCCCAGCACTGTCCGCGTCGACTACCTCGGGGAATCGCTTGACGAGAAGCGCGTGCATCCGCCGCAGACGGTACAGATCACGTCGCGCACGTATCCAGGTCTCGAGAAGCACCCAGGTGATGCCCAGCGCGATCAGAACACTCGACGCAGCGATGAACCACACCCCTGCGCCCGTCCAGATATCCGATTCGAGTGCGCCGGTACCACCGATCGATTCGACCAGCATCACGACGACCACAACGAGCAGGATCGACGAACCGGTCACGATCAACGCGATTCCACGCCCCAACGGTGCCCACGCGACGTGCCGTAACCCCGTCGAAATGACAAGGGACAGAGCAACGATGATAAAGATGAGCGCCGGCGCCGGGTAACCGAAGAGAACCGCGATCGCCACCAGCAACCCCACCGAGTACAGCACCGTGGCGAGACCGCGCATGGCTGGACGCGACATCACCGGCCAAGCGGACACGGCGCCGACTGCGCTGGCTGCAGACAACGCGGTCCACAAGACGATGACGATCATCGCTGCGGCATGCTGCTCCGGTGCAATGCGATCGACGATGTCCCACACCGCCGGCACCATGACCGTCGAGGACAATGCGACCGAGAAGCCTGCGAAGACCATCGACATCCGCAGAGGCGTCGCGGTGCGCGCGACAACTCGACCCAATCTCGCGCCGGCTGCAACCCAGACGAGAAGGGCCACAGCCCAAAAGATCATCCGATCGCCTCGTCGTACCGCAATACCGACAGCGGTGTTCCACGGCCACTCATCGTTCGCAGACGCATGATCAACATCGACGCGAACGTCTCGGCTTCCCACTCCGCGATGTCATCCATCGGCACGGGTTCATTGCGCCTCAGAGAACGTTGACTCAGCATGTACGCGATCAAATCGTCACTGACCTCGAGCGTTGCCTCGGCGATCTCGGCACCCTCGTGGCGAAACACTATGTGCCCCAACTCATGTGCCAGAGTCCGCTCGACATTGGGCAACCCGGGGGCCAAAACGATGACGTCGTGATCGTCGTAGGCCCGGCGCTGCCCGCACACTCCCGTGGCGAGCGGGGTTTCCAGATCGATCTCGATCGGGCGACCACGCTCGCGCGCGACTGTCTGCACCACCGTCAGCAGTGACACGGCCTCCGACGACGCTGCTGCGTCACATACGGCATCTACTGCGGCCAGAACGCGGCGATGTGAACGTCTGTCCGGCACGACTCACGCACCTCCCTGTGATCCGGGTGCCAGGAATTCAGCACGTGCGGCAGCCAATCGCGCCTTCTGCAACGATGCTCCGCGGAAAGTCATTGCTCCCGCACCGGCCGCTACTACTGCCATTCCGCCCACACCGCCGGCGACGGCGGCAGCGTTGAGAATCGGCGGAAGCCCTTGAGTGAACGCCGTCGGGAATGCCTGCGGGTTCTCACTCGGACTCGCGACGTTCGGAGCGTTCGACGGCACTTGGGGAGCTACGGGTGCCGGTGCGGCCAGAACCTCGGGCGCGGAAGGTGCTGCGACTGCGCCCGGTGCTGCGTTCGCTGGTCCACCAGCAGACGGTGCCGGTGCTCCGCCGCCGGCCGGCGGCCCTTGCGGGTCGGACGGCCCCGCCGGTGGAACTGCCACCGCCGAAGACTGCTCGGAGCTCTCCTGCGACTCGGAAGGGGACTGCGTCTCAGAGGTCTTCGACTCGGAGGGCGCTTCGCTCGAAGGACTCTCGGTCGGCGAGGTTGCATTGGTCGCCGGTGAGACACTGCTGCTCGGACGGTGCGACACCGAAGGGTTCGCCGAGGGCTCGGTCGTCGTCGTGGTCGGCTCGGTCGTCGTCGTGGGCTCAGTCGTCGTGGTCGACTCGGTCGTCGTGGTCGACTCGGTCGTCGTCGTGGGCTCGGTCGTCGTCGTGGGCTCGGTCGTCGTGGTCGGCTCGGTCGTCGTGGTCGGCTCAGTCGTCGTGGTGGGCTCGGTCGTCGTGGTGGGCTCGGTCGTCGTGGTCGGCGCAGTCGTCGTCGTGGGCTCGGTCGTCGTCGTGGGCTCGGTCGTCGTCGTGGGCTCGGTCGTCGTCGGCACTACCGTCGTCCCGCAGTTGTGGTGGTGACAATGCCAGCCGTAGTTGCCGTTGCCGTAATTACCGTTGCCGTTGGCGTAATTGCCGTTGCCGTTGCCGTTGCCGTTGCCGTAATTACCGTTGCCGTTGCCGTTGCCATTGTTGCCGCCGCCGCTGTTGCCGCCAGGTTGAGCGGCGACGATGGCAGGGAAGACCGATACGGCAAGGACGCCGATACCCATCAGGCACATCACAGCAACAAGCATCATCGCTAGCCGTCGTGGCTGGCTCATCGACATTCCTCCCCGACACATACGTCCGACCTGCGGAAAACTGCGGCAGACTCACCGTGCCTATCGCACCGGACACACCCTCGTTACATTTCCGGCAAACATGTATCCGCACAAAGATCATCCCTCACTTGGAAGCTCAACGGTCCGGATCAGCGGTCGCAATCGTATGAAACGGCGCACACTCAGATCGAATCTTCGCAATTCGGGCAGGCCCTGAAAATGCAGGAAAGGGTCGTTCAACTTTCGTTGAAAGACCCTTTTTGCTGGCATTTCTTGGTGGAGCTGAGGGGAATCGAACCCCTGACCTCTTCGATGCGAACGAAGCGCGCTACCAACTGCGCCACAGCCCCGTGCCACCGCCTCAGCGGTGCTCGGCAACTCTAACAGGAACGAATACTCCCGTTGGAATCACCCGACACGAACTTCCGGCCCGGCAAGATCGGCCCAGAAGATCACTGACCGGACGCGCGACGCATCTCGGTATGCCTGACCTCTTCTTCGTAGTGATCCAGGTGATCGAACACCGGATCTTCGTCGTCGACCTCGAGGACAACCGCTCCGGGCCGACGCAGTCGCGCAGGAATCAGGCGCAACTCTTCGTCGGTGTGCGATTCAACCCCGAGTCGCGATCGATTGAGGCGTTCGGTGCGACGACGGCGAATCTCCTGCTCGATCCGAACCTGCCGCCGCAGGTACGCCATGTACCCGCCGAGGCCGCACACGGTGAGCGTGAACAACCACCACATCATCGGCGAGATGATCAACGCGAGAGCGCCCGAAAGAATTGCGACGAACGCAAGTCCCAGCAATGTCCGCTGACGGAAGGCATACCGCGCCTCCCGGGCGATGGCATCCGCTTCGGGGTCGAACCCGCCTCGGCCTCGCCTGACGGGAACAAATTCTCCGACCGGCGCACGACCGCCGGCGTAATCGTCTTCTGCGTGAGTGTCCATCTGGTCCTCCGCGTCGTAGCCGCTGCGCACTGGTTCTGGTTGCCAGTTCGGATCGCTTCGATGTCCTGCTGCCGGCCCGCGCTGAACAGGGTTGCTGTCGCCGCGGTGGAGTACTCGAGTCGCGAGCGCCGCGTCACTCGTCTGCCGGATCCTGGGGCGCTTGTTGACAAGCATCGGTACCAGGACGAACAGCCACACGGCCACCAGCCCGATCCACACGAATGAGCTAGGCATGCCGCGGCCTCCTCCCGATCACCTACCAGCACCTATGCCAGCCGTTGACGAGTCAAGGTTAACGGCCGACGCCCTCGCATCGTTGCCGACGCGCCGAACCCCACCATACTCATGTGTCACACGCGTACCGAACTGAACTTCCGGTTCAGTCCCAAAAGTCTCAAGTTCTAGTTGAATCAAAAATCACAAAATTTCGACCAAAAGTAGGACTACTCAGCGGTAACTGCTGTTTAGCTCGCGTTTCTCACGCTTCTGGCGCCGTCTTCGTCACACCCACGAAGCGCGTCCGGACCGCACCAATCTGTCGACGACGGTGGTGGGTACTTCCTCGATCGTCATTCCGACCAGAAGATGGTCGCGCCATTGGCCGTCGACGTCGAGATAGCGTTTGAGGAGACCTTCCTCCCGGAACCCCACATTTCGTAGGACTGCGCGACTCGATGCGTTCTCCGGCCGAACAGTGGCCTCCACTCGATGGAGACCGACCTTCGAGAATGCGTGATCGAGTGTCAGCGCAACGGCCGCTGTGGCAACGCCCCCACCGGTGACGTGCGAGGCGACCCAATAGCCCACCCAGGCGGACCGCAGAGCGCCGCGCACCACATTTCCGATGGTGACCTGCCCGCAGTACTTCCCGTCGAGTTCGATCACCAAGGGGAGGATCCTGCCCTTGCGCGCTTCGGAGCGAAGGTTTGCGCACAGGGACGGCCAGACAGTGATGTGGTGGCGAGCGTCCCAGGGCGATTCTCCGGTGGGCTCCCAGGGCTCGAGGTGCTCGCGATCGCGAATGCGGAGACGACTCCACACAGCAGCGTCACGAAGTTTGACGGGGCGGACGGTCACCACGCCCGCGGGCACTCGCAGCGGGCCGAGATCGTCCGGCCATCCTGGATGGACTGACATCACACCCCACTCGGGTCGGCGTTACCCACGTTGGGCGAGAAAAGCTACGTCGACTTCTTCACCGATGTGCACTTCGGTGACGTCTCGATCGACAAGAACCAGGCAATTGGCTTCCGCCAAGGTCGCGAGGAGATGAGAGGACGCGCCGGGTGCACCGCCGAGGGCTTGCACCAGGTACTCCCCCGTCGCTTCGTCACGCATCAGCTGACCACGCAGGAAACCCTTGCGATCGGCAATCGACGTGATCGTTCCCACCGTGCGCGCCTTCACTACTCGTCGCATCGGTTGGCGTCGTCCCAGCGCGATTCTGATCAGCGGGCGAACCATGACTTCGAATACCACCAGTGCGCTGACCGGGTTGGACGGTAGGAGGAAGGTCGGAACCTCGTCTCGTCCCAGCTGGCCGAAGCCCTGGACTGATCCCGGATGCATGGCAACGCGCTCGACCTCGAGTGTCCCCAGATCGGCAAGCGCCTCACGAACTTCGTCGGACGCTCCGCCGCCCACTGCACCGGCGATGACAACGATTTCCGAGCGAATCAGCTGACCCTCGACTACTTCACGAAGACGGCGCGAGTCGTTGCCTGCGATTCCCACGCGGTTGACGTCGGCACCAGCATCGCGCGCGGCGGCGGCGAGAGCATACGAATTGACGTCGTAGACCTGACCAGGCCCCGGCGTGCGATCCACGTCGACGAGTTCTCCACCGACGCTGATGACGGAGAGGCGCGGACGCGGATGGACGAGCACTTTGTCGCGGCCGACGGCGGCAAGCAACCCGACCTGCGCTGCTCCGATGATGGTGCCCGCACGAACGGCGACATCGCCTGGTTGGACGTCGTCACCTGCACGGCGAACGTAATCGCCCGAACGCACCGGCTCGAAGATCCGAACGCGAGCGCGACCACCGTCGGTGTTTTCGAGCGGAAGAACTGCGTCGGCCAGCGTGGGCAACGGCGCGCCGGTGTCGACTCGGACGGCCTGACGAGGTTGCAGCCGGATCGGTTGGCGTGAGCCCGCCGTCACCTCGCCGACCACCGGCAAGCTGAGATTCGTGGGCTCGCCGTCCTCGCCTCGGAGATCGGCTCCCGCACCGGCGACATCGACGCTGCGAACCGCGTAACCGTCGATGGCAGCTTGATCGAATCCCGGCAATGGGCGTTCGGTCACCACTTCCTCGGCACACAGCAGTCCCTGCGCCTCCGAGATGGCGACCCGAACCGGACGGGGTGCCACTGCAGCAGCGGTAACCCTGGTCTGCTGCTCCTCAACCGACCGCATCTGGTCCGCGTCCTCCTGTGTCTGGAAATTCGGTGATATCCGTCAGCTCATGATGCCTTGCCTTCGAAAAGGGACAAGCACATTGATACTGCGTTATCGGGCGATCAACCACCGTGGCGACACGCTCAGCGGTCGAGTCGATCCGCGAGCCACTTACGCAAGGACGGACCGTAGTCGTCACTGTCGAGAGCCAGGTCAACCGAAGCGCGGAGGTACCCGCCAGGGTTGCCCAGGTCATGACGCGTTCCGCGGTGCACAACCACGTGAACCGGATGGCCCTCGGAGATCAACAGCGCGATGGCGTCGGTGAGTTGCAACTCACCGCCGGCTCCCGGCTTGATGCGACGAAGTGCGTCGAAGATCGCACGGTCGAGCAGGTAGCGACCCGCCGCGGCAAAGGTCGACGGCGCATCTTCCACAGACGGCTTCTCGACCATGCCGACGACCTTGAGTACGTCGGGATTGACCGCGTCGGGAACGATCTCGACGTCGAAGACGCCGTACGCGCTGACCGCATCCTTGGGGACGTCGATCGCACAGAGAACGGACCCGCCGCGCTTGGCCCGAACTCGCGCCATGATCTCCAGGACACCACGCGGAAGTACGAGATCGTCGGGCAGAAGAACCGCGATGGCATCCTCGTCGTCGTCGAGAACCGACTCGACGCAACCGACTGCATGCCCGAGCCCAAGGGGCTGTTCCTGAATCACGGAATCGACTTCGAGCAAACCGGGCGCTTTGCGCACCTTGGCCAGAGCAGCAAGTTTTCCGCTTGCTTCCAGCTTGCTTTCGAGCACCAGATCCTCGACGAAGTGAGCAACCACTCCGTCTTTGCCCGGGGACGTCACGATGACGAGGCGCTCGGCTCCCGAGTCCGCAGCTTCACCTGCCACCAGTTCGATACCCGGTGTGTCCACGACCGGCAGCAATTCTTTCGGAACCGTCTTGGTGGCAGGCAGGAAACGCGTACCAAGTCCGGCTGCGGGGACCACGGCCGTACGGAAGGCCCTCGTGCTGCTAGCGACAACGTCTGTCATGCCAACACCTTAGCCGCCGCTTGTTACCGCTCGGTCAGCAAGACGAATATCGTTGCGGGGTGACACCTCGGACAAAAGCGCAATGGCGACAAAACGCACTCGTAGCCCGTGAAGCAGTCTCGGAGCACACTCGAAACACGGAAACTGCGGCGTTGATCACGCACCTACGGTCGGTGATCGTCGAAGGGTCAACGGTATGTGCGTACGTCCCCACCCGCACTGAACCCGGGTCCACCGACTTGCTCGACGCTGTTGCCGAGATCGCCCAGCGTGTACTACTTCCGATCACCGGGGAGCCGGGACCCTTGTCCTGGGTGCAGTACAGCGGCGCCGGCGGTTTGCGCCCGGCGAAGTACGGCATTCGGGAGCCCGTCGGACCCGTCCTGCCACCGGAAACCCTGTCCGAGGTTGAATGCATGCTGATCCCTGCACTTGCAGTGGACTTTCGCGGAACACGCCTCGGCCGCGGCGCAGGCTTCTACGACCGCACTCTCGGGTCGGTCGGCCCGCAGACTCGATTGGTGGCTCTCGTCAGGGACTCCGAACTCGTTGAGACCTTGCCGGCAGACGACCACGACATTCCCATGGGCTGGGCACTGACGCCGGGTGGCGGTCTCACACGGCTCCAACACGAATGATCTGCGGGAATAGATCCCTGATTAGCGCTGTTGGCACTGTCACTTGTAGAGTGCTAAAGGCTGCGGTGTAAATACGCGGCTGCTCGAACATCACAGTGCGGAGGAAGCCCGGTGCCCACCTACTCATACGCATGTACGGAATGTGACAACCGTTTCGACATCGTCCAGTCCTTCAGCGAAGATTCGCTGACGGTCTGCCCAGCCTGCTCAGGCAAGCTCCGCAAGCTGTTCAACTCTGTTGGCATCGTGTTCAAGGGCAGCGGCTTCTACCGCACCGACAGCCGCGGCGGCTCCGGAACAGCGAGCGAGCCGGCCAAGAGTGATTCGGCACCCGCTGCGAAGTCCGAGTCCAAGTCGGACTCCTCTTCGACCTCGAGTTCGTCGACCAGCACGCCGGCGCCCGCGAAGGCTGCCGCAAGCTGATTTCCACAACCTCCGGGTTGTCCACAGGTTCACATCGTTAGGGCCGGAAGCACCGCTTCCGGCCCTAACGTGCATGAATGCCGTCAGTACGTTCTCGTTCGCCGAGGCGCTCCCATGCATTGCGCGCCCAGCTCGATCTCACGCCGAACACCTTCGATCGCGTCGTCGAACTGACACGCGGCACACGATTTCGCTCGGCGACCGTCCGGAAGATCGCAGCCGTTGTCCTGGCTACACTCGGCGTTGTTCTTTTCTTTCGAGGCGATCCCGCGACCGACACCGCCGCCGTAGTTGTCTCGAGTCGCGATCTCACTCCGGGGCAGGTGATCGCGAATTCGGATGTCGAGATCCGAGAGATCGACTCGAAACACCTTCCCGATGGAGTTGTCTCCGATACCGACCTGGTAGTCGGGAGAACTGTTGCCGGCCCGATTCGCTCCGGAGAAACCGTCACCGACGTGCGTGTTCTCAGCCCACGGCTGGCCGGGTTGTCGGTGGGCACCGACGACGCCCGCATCGTTCCCGTTCGACTCGCCGATGCGGCCGTTGCAGACATTTTGCGCAGCGGCGATGTCGTCGACGTCCTGACTGTCGGCCCAGACACACCCCGCACCGACACACCCAACGAATCAATTCCCGACAAGACCCCGCAGATTCTTGCCGCGGGGGCGGTCGTCGCGCTGGCCACCACCTCGGAAAGTACACGTAACCAGCAGGAACAGGTGATTCTGCTGGCACTACCGACACCGGCAGCCAACGTCGTAGCCGCGGCATCTCTGTCCAATGCGATCACCGTGACATTCCGCTGACCGCACAAAGCGGCCGAAGCTCCTCTAGGATTTTTCCAGTCGGTTCGGTATCAACGGACCATCTGGCACTTGCCATCGGAGACTCGAGGGGACACCGACATGCTCAAGGGATTCAAGGATTTCCTGCTTCGCGGAAATGTGCTCGACCTGGCCGTCGCAGTTGTCGTGGGCGCAGCCTTCACCGCCATCGTCACGGCCTTCACGTCGAACATCATCAACCCACTCATCGCAGCTATCGGCGGATCCGACGAATTGGGCTGGGGGAAGGAGATCATTGCCGGTAATTCCGAAACCTTCGTGAATATCGGCGCAGTGGTCACCGCGATCATCAACTTCATCATCATCGCAGCGGTCGTCTACTTCGTGCTGATCGTCCCCGCGAACGCGGCGAAGAAGAAGTTCGTCTCCGAGCCCGAGGACAAGGAAGCAAGCGAAACCGATCTGCTCATCCAGATCCGCGACATCCTCTCCGCCAACAGCGGCGCCGACACGGGGGCGCACGCCAAGACGCTCGAATAGGCAGTGCCCACAGAACAAATCAGGCCCTCGGACATTGTGTCCGAGGGCCTGATTTTCTACTCAACCACCGTGGTGCGGGGGCCGCTGGCTGCGCAGCCAATCGTCGTCCGAGGATCGCGACGATCCTTCCGGGCCTCGCTCGTCCGACGTCGTCTCCGGAAAGACGTCCCCGAAGATGCGCGCCAGGCGCTTCTTGTCGACTGGCGGCTTCTTCGGGATATCTGGCTGCTCGGGCAAACCGTCTCAGCCCTCGAGGCTGGACAGCTCGGCGATGACGTGGCTCGCCAGTGCCGTCAGGGTTGCCATGCCGTCGCGAATTGCCGGCCTGGTCGACGCCAGATTGGCGACCACGGTGCTTCCCGAAACCCCGACGAGGCCCCGGGACAAGCCTGCTTCGAGCGATCCGGCCGAAAGACCGGAAGCACGAAGTGCTTCGGCAATTCCCGGGATCTCGCGATCGAGAACCTCAGCGGTCACGTCGGGAGTGACGTCACGCGGGGATACCCCGGTACCGCCGACCGAGATGACGAGGTCGACGCCACCGATGACTGCGGTGTTGAGAGCGTTGCGGATCTCCACTTCGTCGGCGGCGACGGCGACCGTCGCATCGACGAGAAAACCCGCTTCGTTCAGCAGTTCCGTGACCAGTGGACCGATGGAGTCGGTGTTGTCGCCGTGGGCAGTGCGATCGTCGACGATGACGACCAGAGCGCGGCCGGCGGATGTGGCTTCGAGTTCCATGACTCCTACCGTAGTGTCCGATCCCGACGCCGTTGCGATCTGGCCGAAGATCGGGTCGATCGTCTGCTGATCGCCGAACATCATCGGCCGCCCTGCGCCGCCGCGGTTCCCAACGTGACGTCGACGGTCTTGGTCTGCCCGCCGTCGCTGTACGTGATCGAGACCTTGTCTCCGGGCGCATGTGAACGCACTGCCGCGATCAGCGAATCACCATCTGCGACAACACGATCGTCGACTTTGGTGATGACTGCACCCTTCGGGATACCGGCCTTCGCGGCCGGCCCGTCAGCGGTGACATCCATGACAGTTGCGCCGTCGGCGTTGTCCTGCGACGGCACGGTCACGCCGATCATGGCTTGGGTCGCCTTGCCGGTCTTGATCAGCTCGTCGGCGACGCGGCGTGCCTGATCGATGGGGATGGCAAAACCGAGGCCGATGGAGCCGCCCTGGGTGCCCGAAGACGCTCCGAGCGAGGCGATCGCCGTGTTGATGCCGATCAGCTGGCCGTCCATGTTGACGAGGGCGCCACCGGAGTTACCTGGGTTGATCGCTGCGTCGGTCTGCAGAGCGTCGATGACGGTGTTCTGATTGCCGGACTCGCCGCTCGTAGACACCGGACGATCGAGTGCGGAGATGATGCCTTCGGTGACCGTGCCGGCCAGACCGAGCGGGGACCCGACGGCAACAACCTGCTGTCCGACCTGGACGTCGCCGGAGTTGCCGAGATCGATAGGCGTGAGGTCGTTGCGACCGTCGACCTTGATGACGGCGATGTCGGAGACGGGATCGGCACCGACCAGGGTGGCCGAGGCCTTGGTTCCGTCGGAGAACGCGACGCGAAGTTGCGCTCCCTGAGCTCCGACAACGTGGTTGTTGGTGAGGATCAGGCCGTCGGAGGACAGGATGACACCGGAACCCTCACCGCCCTGTCCCTGCGCGGTGGCCACCTCGATCTGCACGACGCTGGGCACCACCTTCGAGGCAACGGCCTGAACCGAGCCGGCAGGAGCGTTGGACGTGTTGGTGGCAGTGGGCTTCGGAGCGTTCAGCGAGTTGGTGACCGTCGCGGTTCCACCGTTGCGGTCCGCGACGACGGCACCGACCACGCCACCGACACCACCACTGACCAGGACCAGAGCGAGAGCGCCGGCAACCAGCGCCATGCGTCCTGACTTCGGCTTGGTGGTGGTCGACCCGGGGTTCGGCCCCTGCAATGGCGCGGGGATCTGATTGTGGCCCCCCGGACCGTTCGGGCCGCCGGGGCCACCAGGGTTGGGTGCGCCGTACGGAGCGTTCTGCTGGTACGCCGCCTCATGAGCACCGTGCGGGTGGCCGAAAGCCTGCGTGGGCTGCTGCGGCGCCTGCCCGAAGGCCTCGGTGGGTCGGGCAAACGACTCGGTTGGCTGCTGCGGCTGCACAGGTGGCTGTGCCTGAGGTGCTGCCGGCTGCGCCTGGGTAGTGGGCTCGTTGTTGGGCTGCTCGGGCCGGGTCGGCCCGACGTTACGGTCCTCGGTCATCGGCTCGCTTTCGTCTACGGTGACCACCGGACGGGCAGTCACAACTGTTCTGCCGACAATGCTGCCTTGCGCTGCTGAGAAGGCGCTGAGACGTGCCTGTCACTTTACCCAGAGTTCGACGTGAAAAACCGGTGTTGCCGGCTCGGCCCGAAATACTTTCGGGCCGAACGCATTACCCCGTGACCTCGGTCACCGATACTCGGGACCGACGGGCCTGGGCGGCCGCCGGAACACGCTATTCGGCGCTCGGACCCGGTTCGCCGGGAAGCACGATTCGAACCAGCGCTCCCCCACGATCTGATTCGTCGATCGCGATGGTGCCGCCGTGCTTGACGACGACCTGACGCACAATCGCAAGTCCCAGACCCGATCCCGGCATGGAGCGAGCCGCAGTCGACCGGTAGAAACGATCGAACACCAACTCCCGATCCTCCTCCGGAATGCCGGGTCCCGCATCACTTACGGTCAACTCCAACAATCCTTGGCCGACCGGACGCATTTCGACGCGTACCTGTTCGCCCTTCGGGCTCCATTTCGCAGCGTTGTCGAGGACATTGAGCACGGCACGCGACAGGCCCGCCTGGTCTCCGTAGACGTACCACGGAGTGGTGACCGCCTCGAACTCGATTTCGTTGCGCCTGCGCCGTGCTCGCTCGAGCGCCCGCTCGACGACGTCGCTGACGTCTACGCGCTCGTACACGGTTTCGGGCGCGTCTTCGCGGGCCAGATCGACGAGGTCGCCCACAAGAGTCGACAGTTCCTCGATCTGCGCGACGACGTCGGCGCGTAGTTCGGCCATGTCCTCGTCGGGAATCTGTGGCGCACCTGGTCGACTGGACGCGATCAGCAATTCCATGTTGGTACGCAACGAAGTCAACGGTGTGCGCAACTCGTGCCCGGCATCCGCGACGAGACGCGACTGACGCTCGCGGGACTCGGCGAGTGCCCGCAGCATCGTATTGAAACTCTCTGTCAGGCGCGCCAATTCGTCGCTGCCGGTCACGGGAATCTGCGTCAGATCGTCTGTCCGGGCGACGCGTTCGGTGGCTGCAGTCAGCCTGGCAATGGGCCGTAAACCTGTGCGGCCCACGGTAGTACCCGCCACTGCCGCGAGAATGACACCACATCCACCGACCACGAAGAGAACCCAGGCCAGACGGTCCAGTACCGCAACGGTCGGCGCGAGCCGCTGCCCGATCACCAAAGTGCTTCCGTCATGGGTTCGTTGGGCCAGCACGCGCTGGCCGTCGACGGTTCGCAGCGAGGAATCCGATTCGCCCCGCGCAACGGCATCTTCAGCTTCACCGATCGGCACGTCGGAACCGGGCGGCTGGTACGTGCTCAGATCCGAGAAGATCAGGGCAACGCTGATGTCGGTGGTGTAGAGCGTCGCGCCGGAGATGTAGCGAGGATCGAAGCGCACGACATTACTGTCGATGAGCACCGCTGCTCTGGTCCGCAACTGGTGATCGACGTCCGCGTAGAGCGCACGCGAAACCACCGCGTACGCCGCGATCGCCATGACCGCGACGGCAATGGCCACCACCGACGCAGCGAGCAGTGTCACGCGCCAACGCAGCGACACCGAACGGGTCAGTGGCATTGGCGGGCGCATCTCGACGGACGCTTGGGTGGTGGAGGATTTCTTCGGTTCGGCGTTCTTGCCGAACGGAGCGGTGATCACGGAGGCGTCTCCCGCAGGACGTAGCCGACTCCACGGACGGTGTGAATCAACCTCGGTTCGCCGTCCGCCTCCGTCTTACGACGCAGGTAACCGACATACACCTCGAGCGCATTGCCGGACGTCGGGAAGTCGTATCCCCACACCTCTTCGAGAATGCGTCCACGAGTCAGCACGCGGCGCGGGTTGGCCATAAGCATTTCGAGCAGGGAGAACTCGGTTCGGGTGAGGCTGATCGATCGTTCGCCGCGCTTGACCTCGCGGGTGACCGGGTCGAGGGTGAGGTCCTCGAACGCCATCATCTCGGAATCGGCGTCGAGATCGGGTGCGGTGCGACGCAGCAGAGCGCGTAGTCGCGCGAGCAGTTCCTCCAAGGCAAAAGGCTTGGGCAGGTAGTCGTCGGCTCCGGCGTCGAGGCCGGCGACTCGCTCGCTGACCGAATCGCGAGCGGTGAGTACCAGGATGGGCAGGTCGTCGCCGGCGCTGCGCAGTCGGCGGCACACTTCGAGTCCGTCGAGTCGCGGCATCATGACGTCGAGAACTACGGCGTCGGGCCGGTTGGCGAGGATCTTCTCGAGAGCGTCAAGCCCGTCGACCGCGAGTTCGACCGTGTAGCCGTTGAAGCTGAGCGACCGCCGAAGCGACTCGCGAACCGCCCGGTCGTCGTCGACCACCAAAATACGCATACCGACAGTTTGGACTGAAGTGCTGAGATGCGGCTGAGAGGGTCCGATTCCGGGCTCCGGCGTGTCGCGATCAGTCCCGGGTTCGCCGGGGTCCCGGCAGGCTCCAATGACGCCACAACGCAAGCAGTCTGAACACCGCGGCGAATGCGGTGCCGCATACCAGCGCTGCGTTGGTGGACAGTCCGGCTTGCGAGACTGTGACCACCAACGCAGCGCCGAGCAGTGCGGGAACCGCGTACAGGTCCTTGTGCAGGAGCAGCGGCACCTCGTTGACGAGGACGTCGCGGATCACTCCGCCGCCGATCGCAGCGGTCGCACCGATCAACGTCGCCGCCAGCGAACTGGCGTTGTTGTCCAGCGCGATGACGGCGCCGGTGCTCGCGAACAGGCCCATTCCCAGTGCGTCGAGCGCCAGGATTTCACGACGCAGTCGATTCAGCGGCTCGTGGAGGTAGAACACGGCGAGGGAGGTGGCGGCGGCCGTTCCGAAGTACGGCCAACTGCTCAGCGAGCTGGGCGGATGGACGCCGAGGAGAACATCGCGGACGATACCGCCGCCGATACCGGTGAACACACCCACCGAGCACACTCCGAAGATGTCGAGTCGCTTGGTGACGCCCACCAGGGCACCCGAGGCCGCGAACGCCACGATGCCCACCAGTTCGAGGATCCTCAGCAGCACCGGCCAAGGATCGCACGGTCAGATGCGACTCGGGTCGATCACCCCGAGTCGAACTGCTTTGACCAGTCGCCGGGGAACCCGGTGGGTCTGGCCGAAGGCCGTGACCTCGACCAGATCGGGCGCCGTCGCCTTCCACTGGGCACGGCGACTGCGCGTGTTGGAGCGGGACATCTTCCGCTTCGGAACGGCCATCAGAGTGCCTTGCGCTTTCCGTAGCGACGCTCGAATTTCTCGACGCGTCCTGCGGTGTCCATCACGCGTTGCGCTCCGGTCCAGAACGGGTGCGAGTCGCTCGTGACATCGACGACCAGCAGCGGGTACGTGCCGCCGTCTTCCCATTCGACGGTGCGGTCACTCGTCACGGTCGATCGGGTCAGGAAGCTCTTGCCGGTGCTGGCGTCCTGGAACACCACCGGGTGGTAGTCGGGGTGCATCTGCTTCTTCATTCGTTTCCCTCTCGCGTTGATTCGGTTTCGGCATAAGGTGATTCGGATTCGTCGCACGGGTCTTCGTGGAACTCACCGAACGGGTCTTCCCAGGTGGCCCACGACGCTTCGTGTGCCAATTCGTCGTCGGTGACCAAGGCGTGCTGCAATGTTCGGTCGATCTCGAGCGGGTTCGCACCGCAGGTCAGAATGACCATCGAGGTGTCGCGGTCACCGAAACGCTCGTCCCATTTCAAGGCCGCGAGGGCACGGCGTTCGGCTGGAACGCGCTCTCGTTGCTCCGGCGTCATCGCGGCAAGCCAGGCGTCTGCGCTGGCAACTCGCAAGCCCCCGCCGGCCGATTCGAGCCAGAGCGCTTCACCCGGTTGCGTCGCCACCCAGACGCGCCCCCGGGAGTACACGACGCCTTCGAGCAGGACGTCGATCGCCTCGTGCAGACGCCCGGGGTGGAACGGCCGGTTCGCGGTGAACTCGACCAGCATCACTCCGCCGTCGTCGTCGAGCGGCGGCTGGCGACGCAGCAACGGTGAATGTGCGCCGGCCAGTTCACCGCGTCGCGCATCCGTCGGCACCTCGAGGAGCAGTGCCTCGATGTCGTCTCCCTCATCGAAGACGGGTACCCGCGGAGCAATGCGCGCGAGAACCGCGTTCAGGCGGGACCGCTGCCAGCCGTCGAGTCCATCGGACCCGCGTAGGACGAGCGCGTCGGCGAAGTCGACCTGACCGACGACGACCTGAGCCAGGGTGCGGTCGTCGTCGAGAGCTTCGTCGCCGGTCGCGTCGGCGAGCCAGGTCTGCGCGTCGATGCACGTCACGACGGCCTCGACGCGGACGTCGCGCTGTGCCGGTCCGTCCAGTTGGCCGACGACGCCGGTCACGACGACGTGCTCGATCGCCCAGCACAGAGCTTCGGGTTCGAGTTGGCGGTCAAGCAGCAAGACGATCCGCTGGACCGAACTGTGCGAGTGAAGCCGACGCAGCAGCGGCAGCAGGTCTTCCCTCAGGGTGCAGGAGACGCAGCCGTGGGCGAGCTCGAGGATCGTTTCGCGCTCGGACACAGTGCTGCCGGAGCCTGGGTTCCCTGCCATCGAGGTGACCGTCCGCCGGACGACTCCTTCGCGGACGTGACTCAGGTCGTGATGGACCAGAACAGTTCCGGTTCGCAGCAACGCTCGTGCCGTGTGTGGGGTGGATTCGCTCATGCCGGCGACCAGGACCAGCGGAGTCCTGCCGTCCAGGATCGTGTTCACAGCGGACCTTTCTGGGAATGATTGTCATTACCGGGGATGAACGCTACATTGATCTCATCGCATTGTCGAAAATGATTGTCATCTGCAAGTTGAAAGGAACACCCATGTCGGCTCACTGCCAAGTGACCGGACGTGTGCCGGGGTTCGGAAAAACCGTCTCGCACTCCCACAAGCGTTCGAACCGTCGCTGGAACCCGAACATCCAGCGCAAGACCTACGTGTTGCCCAGCGAGGGTCGCCGCATCACGCTCACTCTCTCGACCAAGGGGATCAAGACGATCGACCGCGATGGCATCGAATCCGTCGTCGCCCGGATCCGCGCACGCGGCGAGAAGGTCTGAGCAGATGGCGCGCAACGAGATCCGCCCGATCGTGAAACTCAAGTCCACCGCGGGCACCGGGTACACGTACGTGACCCGCAAGAACCGTCGCAACGACCCCGATCGACTTGTGCTGAAGAAGTACGACCCGGTGCTGCGAAAGCACGTCGATTTCCGAGAAGAGAAGTAGGCATGGCCAAGAAGTCGAAGATCGCCAAGAACGACCAGCGACGGGTCATCGTCGAGCGCTACGCGGAGCAGCGGTCCGCTCTCAAGGAGACGATCCGCTCCCCGAAAAGCTCGCCCGAGGAGCGCGCGAACGCCCAAGCGACCCTGCAACGTCTACCACGCGACGCCAGTCCGGTACGATTGCGCAATCGAGACGCTGCGGATGGACGTCCGCGCGGCCACCTGCGGAAGTTCGGGCTCTCCCGGATTCGCGTGCGAGAAATGGCGCACCGTGGGGAACTGCCTGGCGTACACAAGTCGAGCTGGTAAGGAAGTCGGATGGCAGTCAAGCGTTCACCGTCGAAGAAGCCACGCCCCGTAGAGGGTCGTAAGCCCAAGAAGAACCCGTTGTTCGCAGCGAAGATCACGCATGTCGATTACAAGGACATCAACTTGCTTCGCACGTTCATCTCGGACCGCGGCAAGATCCGCAGCCGTCGCGTCACGGGCCTGACTCCGCAGCAGCAGCGTCAGGTCGCCGTTGCAGTGAAGAACGCACGCGAAATGGCGTTGCTCCCCTTCACCGCCGCACGGTAGTCATACGTAGAAGTACCGAAGAGGTCGCGCAGTCACTCGACTGCGCGGCCTTTTTGTTGCCCGGACTAAGATTTCCCGAAGTCGTTCATTCCAGTCGAGAGGTGCCCGCAGCGTGTCGGGAGTTGTTGCGGGTTTCACCGTAATTTTTGTCGTCATCGCGGTCGGGTATCTCCTCGGCCGTCTCGGCACCCTCGGTAGCCAAGGACAGTTCGTTCTCGGTCGACTCGTCTTCTTCGTCGCGACGCCTGCCCTGCTGTTCACCACCCTCGCGTCGTCCGATCTGTCGGTGATCTTCTCGCCTACGCTCGCAGTCGCGTCCGCCACGGCCTTTGCCGTCGGCGCTTTGTACGTTCTTGTTGCAAAGCTCTGGCTCAACCGGCCGCTGCCCGAACTGACTATCGGAGCGCTGTCGGCTTCGTACGTGAATTCGGCCAACCTCGGAATCCCGATCGCGGTGTTCGTGCTCGGCGATGCCACGTTCGTCGCGCCGCTCCTGCTTTTCCAGATCGTCGTGTACTCTCCGATCGCCTTGACGGTCCTCGATCTGACGGCGCTTCGCGGCGCGGATGCCGAGAAGCTCTCGTTGATCGACACCGTCACCGCCCCGTTCAAGAACCCGATCGTGCTCGCGGGCGCAGCGGGATTAATCGTCGCGTTGGTCGGTTGGTCACCGCCCCGGCCATTGATGCAGCCTTTCGAATTGATCGGCGCCACGTCGGTACCCGGAGCGCTCTTGGCATTCGGGCTCTCGCTGTACGGCGTTCGGGTACTGGAGAAGGGCTCGAGTCCGCGCCGCGACGTCGCGCTGGCGTCGACGCTCAAGATCGTCGTCCAACCCGTGTTGGCCTATCTGATGGCGCATTTCCTCCTCGGCATCGACGGCCATCAGTTGTTCGCCATCGTGGTTGTCTCGACATTGCCGACGGCGCAGAACGTCTTCATCTACGCAAGCCGCTACCGGCGCGGAATGGTCCTCGCCCGAGACAGCGCCTTTGTCACCACTTTGGCGTCGATTCCGGCAATTGCGCTGGTCACGGCACTACTCGCTTGAGCAGGGTTACGGTGGATTCATGCGTGTACTAACCCTCGCCGTTCTGGCCTGCCTTGCTTTGGCCGGATGCGCCGTCGGGGCCCAGACAACCGGGCCGGTAGCCGCGCCGAATCCGATGGCGGCCAACGAAGCGAGTCCCGCCGACTGGTCGCTCGGAACGCCCGTTCCCGACGAGGTCGACGACAGCGAGATGGGCACGGAGTTCGACAGTCGCACCGACATCGTGGGTGCGACGGCCACGATGTTCGAATCGTGGTCCGAGGTCGACGATCACACGGTGGCCGTCCACTTCGTGACCGGCACTCCGGAGTGCTACGGCGCGTACGCCACCGTCGAGGAGACTGATACGACGGTGATCGTCACTCTGAGAACCGGGGCACTGCCCGAGGCCGCGGACAAGATGTGCATTCTGGTTGCCGTGTTCGGCAGCTTGGACGTCCCGCTGAGCCGACCGCTCGGCGATCGCCACGTCATCAACGGCTAGCCGCGCCTAAACGTCGCAAGATCAACGATCGAACACTCCGTTTCGTCAGGTGTGGTGTGCGTCTCCTCGGGACAGACTGAAAACCGACACCCGTTCACTCGCTCGTCGGCAGCTTTTCGACTCGAGCGGTGCTCAACATGAAGGAGCTCGCAAGTGCCTACTCTCCAGAGAGACGTTGCAATCGTCGGCGCCGGCCCCTCTGGCCTGGCAGCTGCAACCGCGCTGCGCAAGGCCGGCTTGTCCGTCGCCGTGATCGAAGCACGTGACCGTGTCGGCGGCCGCACGTGGACCGACACCATCGACGGCGCAGTCCTGGAGATCGGCGGCCAGTGGGTCTCGCCCGACCAGACCGCTTTGATCTCGCTGCTCGACGAACTCGGCCTGAAAACTTTCGAGCGCTACCGCGAGGGCGAATCCGTCTACATCTCGTCAGCGGGTGAGCGGACGCAATACACGGGCGATTCCTTCCCCACGAACGACACCACGAAGAAGGAGATGGACCGTCTCATCGACGAGATGGACGATCTTGCAGCGCAGATCGGCGCCGAGGAGCCGTGGGCACACCCCCTCGCTCGCGATCTCGACACCGTCTCGTTCAAGCAGTGGCTGATCAACCAGTCCGACGACGCCGAGGCGCGCGACAACATCGGCCTCTTCATCGCCGGCGGCATGCTCACCAAGCCCGCCCACTCGTTCTCCGCTCTGCAGGCAGTCCTGATGGCCGCCTCCGCTGGTTCGTTCTCCCACCTCGTCGACGAGGACTTCATCCTCGACAAGCGAGTTGTCGGAGGAATGCAGCAGGTATCCATCCGCATGGCCGAGGCGCTCGGTGACGACGTCTTCCTCAACGCGCCCGTGCGTACGGTGCAGTGGAACGAATCCGGCGCAACGGTGTTGGCAGACGGCGACGTTCGCGTCGAGGCAAGCCGGGTCATCCTGGCTGTACCGCCCAACCTCTACTCCCGGATCTCCTACGATCCCCCGCTGCCGCGCCGTCAGCACCAGATGCACCAGCACCAGTCCCTCGGCCTCGTCATCAAGGTGCACGCCGTGTACGAGACGCCTTTCTGGCGTGAAGACGGCCTGTCCGGCACCGGCTTCGGCGCGTCCGAGGTAGTGCAGGAGGTGTACGACAACACCAACCACGAGGACGATCGCGGCACCCTGGTCGCTTTCGTCTCCGACGAGAAGGCCGACGCGATGTTCGAGCTTTCCGCCGAGGAGCGTAAGGCCACGATTCTGGCCTCACTCGCCCGCTACCTGGGCCCGAAAGCCGAAGAGCCGGTTGTGTACTACGAATCCGACTGGGGCTCGGAGGAATGGACACGCGGTGCCTATGCGGCGAGCTTCGACCTCGGTGGCCTGCACCGCTACGGCGCGGATTCCCGCACGCCCGTCGGCCCGATTCACTTCTCGTGTTCCGACATCGCGGCCGAGGGGTACCAGCACGTCGACGGTGCTGTCCGGATGGGTCAGCGAACCGCCGCCGACATCATCGCCCGCAGCAAGGCCTGACGGCCGCTTTGCCAAGTCTCGATCATTGCCCGGCAATCACGACTGCCGGGCAATGATCGAGAGCAGCAGTTCCGCACGGACTCTCGCAACTTCCAGCCGACAGTCGATCAGGCTCTCCACCTTCGCCATTCGGCTTCGCAGCGTGTGTCGGTGAACGCCCATCGTGATGGCTGCCGCTTCCCAGTGCCCGTTCGCCTCGAGGAACGCGCGCAACGACGCCAGCAGTTCGGTGCCGTTGTCACCGTCGTAATCCTCGATCGGAGTAATCATCGTTTCCGCCAGCGTGTTGAGCACTTCACGGGTGGAATCGAAAGACAGCAGCACACTTCCGGTCAGAGCCGCGAATTCCAAAGGTTCGCCGCCGATTTCCGCCGCAGACGCACACAACTGGGACTGTTCGACGGCGACCGCCAGCGCCGCGACCACGCGTCGGGCGCTCAGGCCGACGCGAAGTGAGCGAAGATCCGACCTCGATACCCCGCTCAGTAACTCTCGGGCGAACTCGACGTCGTCGGATCCTCGCAGCAGCACCGTGACGCGAGCGTCGTTGATCCGCGAAAACAACTGCCGGCCTGCCTTGTTCATGAACTCGGCAATCTCGCCTGCGACGCGTCCCGCGACGTCGGACGTGTCGGCAAGAACTGTCAAGCCACGGATCATTCCCTCGCCGTCCGCGGCTTGCCGGATCTGTTGCCACGCCGGCGCCGGGTCGCGCTCTTCGGTGAGCAACAGCCCGAGGGCATGCGAATTCAACTGATCCTGAGTGGCACGCAGGCGCGCAGGTTTCTCGAAGTCCAACGCCAACAACGAGTTCGCGTGACCGAGAAGTATCTGATCGACATAGCTGAGCGCAGACGCACTGATCACCGCCAGGTATCCGTACGGCATCCTCCCGACGCTGATCTGCTGCACAGCGATCGACGCTCCGGAACTGGCGAGCGTCACGCTGCTGGACGCGCCGCCCCCGAGAGTCGCTCGTAATTCGTCGATCACGTCTTGGGTCGGCAGTTGAGGTGAGCTCTCGAGAACCCGTCCGGCGACGTCGAGCAGGAGCACCGTCGCCGAAGTCGCGATCGCCAGTTCACGCACGGTCGCAGCAGTTCCGCCGGAAATGACTGCGCGCGTCATCCGCGGTTGCGCCCGTGACGCCCGAAGGACAGCTTCGTATTCCTGCTCTGCCAACCGGCTCATCACGCGCTTGACGACGGCTGCGAACGGTGTCGGCAGCGGCACCTCGATCAGCGGCAGTCCGATCTCGTCGGCAACCGCCACCAGATCGGCTGGGACCTCGGGGTACGAGAGTCCGGTCCCGAACCCCACCGCCGCCACACCCGCCGCGTCGAGCATCCGGAGGTAACGGCCGCGCTTTTGCTGAGTGGACGGCAATCGAATGCCGGTGGTGAGGATGAATTCGCCGCCGGTCAACCATCGGAACGGGTCGAGCAACTCCGTGGCGTGCGCAAATGTGATTTCGCGACCGACACCCTGCGCCCCACCTTTGAGTTCCAGCGCGAGGTCCGGCTGCGCCAACATCCACCGCACAGCGATCGTCATGGGCTGGACTGTACAACTCGGCGCGTTGGTGATCAAAGATTTCACCTTTTTGGCAGCTGCCATTATTTGTGAGTCAGCGCACACTTGCTCACACACGCCCCACAATGTGCGAGTTCCGTGCTGATCACCTCGGCCGGAACTCGTTCGACCTCGAGAGGAACCGGTACCGATGTCGATCGTCGTACTCGAGAACTACATCAACGGTGAATTCGTCGCCTCAGCCGCGACGGAAACGCTCGACCTGATCAACCCCGTGGACGAGAGTCTGGTCGGGCGTACGCCGATCTCCACCAAGGAAGACGTCGACGCCGCCGTCGAAGCCGCGCAGCGCGCATTCGAGACCTGGGGCAAGACGACTCCGAGCGTGCGCCAGGCCGCACTCCTCAAACTCGCCGACGCCATCGAAGCGCACAGCGACGAAATCGTCGCGGCCGAAAGCGCCAACACCGGCCAGGCCCACCAGATGATCGCGGACGAAGAGGTCAAGGTCGGAGCCGATCAGATGCGGTTCTTCGCCGGCGCCGCACGCGTTCTCGAGGGCAAGGCTGCCGGAGAGTACATGGAGGGTTTCACCTCGTACGTCCGTCGTGAGCCGATCGGCGTCGTCGGTCAGGTCACTCCCTGGAACTACCCGTTCATGATGGCGCTGTGGAAGATCGGGCCCGCGCTCGCTGCCGGCAACACGATCGTCCTCAAGCCCAGCGACACCACACCGGGCAGCACGCTGGTCCTGGCGAAGCTCTCGAAGGGCATCCTGCCGGACGGTGTGTTGAACGTCGTGCTCGGCAACGGCGGAACCGGCGCGACGTTGGTAGAGAACCCGGCCCTCGGTCTCGTCTCCATCACCGGTTCGGTGCGGGCAGGCATCGCCGTCGCTGTGTCCGCGGCGCAGCAACTCAAGCGCGCACACCTCGAATTGGGCGGCAAAGCCCCGGCGATCGTCTTCGGCGACGTCGACATCGAGAAGACCGCCACCGGTATCGCCGAGGCAGCGTTCTTCAACGGTGGCCAAGACTGCACCGCGGCCACTCGCGTGATCGTTCACGAGTCCATCCACGATCAGCTCGTCGAAGCCCTCATCCGGAACGCCGAGAAGTTGCGCCCCGGCGCGCCTTCCGATCCTGACGCCTTCTACGGCCCGCTCAACAACATCAACCACTTCAACGCCGTGAGCGACAAGATCGCGAACCTGCCGGCGTCGGCCAAGATCGTTACCGGCGGAAAGCGTTCGGGCGAAACCGGATTCTTCTTCGAGCCGACCGTCATCACCGGCGTCGCGCAATCGGACGACATCGTGCAGGAAGAGACTTTCGGTCCTATCCTCACAGTCCAGAGCTTCTCCGACGAGAAGGAGGCGATCACGCTTGCCAACGACGTTCGGTTCGGCCTGGCCTCGAGCATCTGGACCAAGGATCACGGTGTCACGCAGCGCGTCTCCGCTGCTCTCGACTTCGGTGCGGTATGGATCAACTGCCACATCCCGCTCGTCGCCGAGATGCCGCACGGCGGCTTCAAGTACTCCGGCTACGGCAAGGATCTCTCGGCCTACGGAGTCGAGGACTACACCCGTCTCAAGCACGTCATGAGTTCGCACGACTGAGTCGCCGCCCCTCCTGCTGTGCGCCTTTATCAACCCCCCGCGGTTGACAAAGGCGCACAGCAGATTCCTCCAATCCGGAAAAGAGCCACCATGCGCCTTATCGTCGGATACCTCGCCACACCCAGCGGTAAAGACGGGCTGGTCCTCGGGGCCCAGCTCGCGCGCAGTCTCGGCGCGCAACTCGACATCTGCATGGTCCTCCCACCGGATCGGACACTGCCGGCCAAGGTTCCCTCGGAAGCCGGTTACGACGACATCCTCGCCGCACGTGCACACGACTGGCTCGCCGAAGCGAAAGCGTCGGTGCCCGAGGACATCCAGGTGGAAGTACACCTGAGCTTCCACGAGTCGTTTGCTCAGGGCCTACTCGACGAGGTGGACCGACTGAACGCGCTGGCGATCGTGGTGGGCGCTTCCGGCGACGGTCTGCTCGGCCGTCACGCAATAGGTTCGGTCTCGACCGAACTGCTGCACTCCGCCCACGTCCCCGTAGCACTGGCCCCTCGCGGAACGCGGCACTCGTCGGCTACCGCAATACGAGAAGTCACCTGTGCACTCGGCACCCGTGTCGGCGCCGACATCGTCTTGAACACCGCCGTACGCACCAGCGAACTGATGCAGGTGCCGCTGAGACTGGTCTCTCTTGTGGCGCTCGACCCCCAGAACGATCTGCGGGATCATCGCGATACCGCCGAGTCGGCCAGGGAGCGTGCACGAAATCACGCTCAGGACACACTCGACGTCGCAAGAGCCGCGCTCCCCGCGGAGTTCCCCATCGAGGTCATCATCGCCGACGGATCCACCGTGGAATCGGCAGTGCGTCAACTGGACTGGCAGGACGGCGATCTCGTGATGGTCGGTTCGAGTCGCCTCGCACAGCCCCGCAAACTTTTCCTGGGTTCCACCGCCGCCAAGATGCTGCGCGTGTTGCCCGTTCCCATGGTCGTAGTGCCCAAGCACGAATTCACCCAGCCGGAGGCACTGTCATGACCAGCACCGAACTGAGTTCCAAAGGCCTCGCCACCGGCAAGATCGGCATGATCTCCGGCGCAGTCCTCGGAATCTCTTCCGTGGCACCGGGTTACACCCTGACGGCCAGCATCGGATTGATCGTCGCCGCAGTCGGCCTCAAGATGCCCGCCATCTTCATCGCCGGCTTCATCCCGATGTTCCTCACCGCGTACGCGTACCGCGAACTGAACTCCGACACTCCTGACTGTGGGGCGTCATTCACGTGGTCCACCAAGGCATTCGGACCATACGTCGGCTGGATGTGCGGCTGGGGCATGGTGATCGCGACCATCATCGTGCTCTCGAACCTCGCTGCCATTGCCGTCGACTTCTTCTATCTGTTCATCGCACGGGTGGTCAACAATCCCTCGATCGCCGATCTACCGGGCAACAAATTCGTCAACGTCGGCACCACGCTGGTGTTCATCGCCTTGGCCACCTGGATTGCCAGTCGAGGAATCACCACCAGCGAGCGCGTACAGTTCGCGCTCGTCGGTTTCCAGATGGTGTTGCTCGTCGTCTTCGCCGTCGTTGCTCTGGTTCACGTCGGTGCCGGCGATGCCCCGGCCGGATTGTCCTTCGACCTGAGTTGGTTCAACCCGTTCAGTGGACTCGCCATCGGCGCATTCGTCATCGGACTCACCGGATCGATCTTCGCGTTCTGGGGCTGGGATACCTGTCTCACGCTGGGCGAGGAGTCGAAGAACCCCAAGAAGACCCCGGGCCGTGCCGGTTTGCTCTGTGTCGCAACCATTCTCCTGACCTACCTGCTGGTCGCCGTGGCCGCGATGATGTACGCCGGCGTCGGCGAGGAAGGCCTCGGCCTCGGTAATCCCGACAACTCCGAGAACGTCTTCGGCGCTCTGGCCGACCCGGTCTTGGGCAACTGGGGTGGAATGCTCCTGTTCCTCGCCGTATTCGTCTCTTCCGTCGCGAGCCTGCAGACCACGTTCCTGCCCGCCGCGCGAACCATGCTCGCCATGGGCGCGTACGGAGCCTTCCCCAAGAAGCTCGCCGAGGTCTCCCCGCGCTTCCTGGTGCCGTCGTACGCCACAGTCGTGGCCGGCGCTGTGACCGCCGTGTTCTACAGCGTCGTCACGTTCCTCTCCGAGAGTGCACTGCTCGATACGATCGCCGCACTCGGCATCATGATCTGCTGGTACTACGGCATCACGGCATTCGCGTGCGTGTGGTACTTCCGCAAGACGGTGTTCGACAGCGTGCGAAACTTCGTCTTCCGGCTCGCGTTCCCGCTCATCGGGGGGCTCATGTTGTTCGCGGTGTTCGTCATTTCGGTTCAGGAGAGCATGAATCCGGACAATGCCAGCGGGGCATCGATCGGTGGCATCGGCCTGGTCTTCTTCCTCGGCTTCGGCATTCTCATTCTCGGCGCGGTCCTGATGATGGTCATGCGAGTGCGCAATCCCGCGTTCTTCGAGGGCAAGACCCTCAACCGCGACACGGAGGCTCTGCGCGACGAGAACGACCTCAGCGTGTCCTAGGAGACAGTAGCTTCGGGGGCCTGCGCGATCAGGCCCGCCATCAACACGCGCAAGCCGAATTCGAAGGCGGCGTCGGCACGTTCGGGATTTTTCCCGGACGTTGCCAACGCCGCCTTCATCGCGTCGTTGGCCTCTGGCCCCGACGCCCACTGGACATCCGGCGCCGCCAGATCCAACGCCGAACCGAGAACAAAACTGTCGACGGTTGTAATTGCATGCAGCGTTTCGGCCGGGTCGAAGCCGCCGTCCGCGAAGGCCTGCGCCAACGCGTTGTAGAGGGTGAACGCCACACCGGCTTGCACGGTTTGCGCCGTGAAGAGCGGAATCAGACGAGGATGCTCGGCGTAGCTTCGCCGATACTCGGCCGCCAGCGCCGCAACGGTCTCACTCCAGTTCCCCGAAGCCGACTCGACGTCGATTCCCGCCATCAGTTGAGCCCTCATCAGTTCGACGATCTCAGCTCGTCCGGAAACGTGGTTGTAGAGCGACGAGGGTCGAACCTTCAGTCTTGCGGCGAGTCCCGGCATGGTGAAGTCGCCGGACTCGTCCACCGACTCGATCGCTGCCTCGGTGATGATCGCCGGTGAGAGCAGTCGTTGCGATGGCCGCGGCATATGTCCTCCTGTAGTGATCCACACCGTTCGGGGCGCCGCAAAAAACAATTCCTCGAAAGTCCTTGATCAATCAGCGCTCACCCACCATACTTAACGAATCGCATTCGTTTTACGTTGAACGTCGAATACCCGAGCGCCGAGGAAACCCCATGCTGACGATCACCGCCCTCACTCCACCCGAGTCGCTGGCCGCGACTTCGCCCTCCACGTCTGCCCCACTGCGAGTAGGTCTCGTCCAACATCGCTGGCACGAGGATCAGAACGACCTCCGCGCCGAACTGAGTGAGGGCATCGCGGCCGCAGCGAAGCTGGGAGCGGCGGTGGTGTTCCTTCCGGAGTTGACGCTCAGCCGCTACCCCGCCTCTACTCCTGCCGGGGACAATCCCGGACGCGAAGCGGAAGACCTGCTCACCGGACCCACTCTCTCCTTCGCTGCCAAGGCCGCCGCCGAGAACCAGGTCCTCGTTCATGCGTCGCTGTACGAGCGCAGCGAAGCCGAGGACGGACTGGGATTCAACACCGCGATCCTCGTCTCCCCCGGAGGTGAGCTTCTCGCTCGCACCCGCAAGCTCCACATTCCGGTGACGGCCGGGTACTACGAGGACACGTACTTCCGAGGCGGTCCGTCCGAGGACGCATACCCCGTTCACGAGGCGCTCGGCGCCAAGTTCGGACTCCCGACGTGCTGGGACGAATGGTTCCCCGAGGTCGCTCGTGCTTACTCCCTCGCCGGTGCACAGGTTCTGGTGTATCCGACGGCGATCGGTTCGGAGCCCGATCACCCGAACTTCGACACCCAACCACTGTGGCAGCAGGTGATCGTCGGAAACGGGATCGCGAACGGCACGTTCATGGTTGTCCCCAATCGCCACGGCAGTGAAGGCCTCATCACCTTCTACGGTTCTTCCTTCATCTCGGACCCATACGGACGCATCCTCGTTCAGGCTCCCCGCGACGAATCAGCCGTGCTGGTCGCCGATCTCGACCTGCAGCACCGTGAAGACTGGCTGGCACTGTTCCCATTCCTGGCAACGCGTCGTCCTGACACCTACTCGACTCTGACCGCACCGGTGAACACTGCGGGAGCCAAGCGATGACCTGGCGCATGCCCGCGGAGAGCGAACCGCACGAACGTACCTGGATGGCGTACCCCAGCGCCGGATATTCCCTCGGGGACACCGCGGAAGAACAACACGAAGCTCGCTCGACGTGGGCTGCAGTTGCACACGCCGTCGCCGAATTCGAGCCGGTCACCGTCGTCGTCGATCCCGCCGAGGTCGAAGAAGCGCGAAAGTACCTGTCCGAGAAGGTAGACATCGTCGAGGCACCTCTCGACGACGCATGGATGCGCGACATCGGACCGACGTTCGTATTGTCCGGCGAAGGCCGTCTCGGCGGAGTCGACTGGGTGTTCAACGGATGGGGCGCACAGGATTGGGCGCAGTGGGACAAGGACTCGAAGATCGGCAGGTTTGTCGCCGAACAATCCGGTGCCCAGTTGATCGACTCACCAATCGTCAACGAGGGCGGCGGCATTCAGGTCGACGGTCTCGGCACCGTGCTGGTCACCGAGACCGTCCAACTCGATCCGGGGCGCAATCCCGACCTGACGAAAGCGGACATCGAGGCCGAACTCGCCCGCACTATCGGAGCCAAACACGTCATCTGGCTTCCCCGCGGATTGACCCGCGATCAGGAGACCTACGGAACGCGCGGACACGTCGACATCGTCGCGGCCATCTCTTCCCCCGGAGTGGTACTGGTCCACGACCAACGCAATCCGGTGCACCCCGACTACGCCGTCAGCAAGACGATCATCGAGTTGTTCGAACGCTCGACCGACGTCGGCGGCCGACCGTGGAAGGTCATTCGGGTACCCGCTCCCGAAATCCTGCGCGACGACCAGGGATTCGTCGACTACAGCTACATCAACCATCTTGTGGTCAATCGGGGAGTGGTCGCCTGCAGCTTCGACGATCCGGCCGACGCCGAAGCGGTCGAGATCCTGTCAGCCGCTTACCCCGGACGCACGGTCGTCACCGTCGACGCCAGACCGCTGTTCGAACGCGGCGGCGGCATCCACTGCATCACCCAGCATCAGCCCGCTGAACAGAATTAGCAGCGACAGACCTAACGGCGACCTCGCATGTAGTCACTCACGACGGCTGCGCCGAGGCCGTCCAGATCCGGCGCGATGACACGTCCACCCACCCGGTGCGCCATCCGGTCGACCACCCTGGCCAGGCCTGGATCCTCACCGAGGCGGAAGAACGTGACCTTGGCGCCCAGCCTGGCCACCGCATCGAGTGCTCGAACCGTCAGACCGAGGGTTCGCGCACTCGGCGGGTAGTCGAACCTGGCTTCTCCGTCCGCTTCGAGATGAGCCGTCGGCTCACCGTCGGTGACGATCAGTACTACCGGCTGCGCATTGGAATGGCGCCGAAGGTGCCTGGTCGCCAACAAGAGTGCGTGGTGCAGGTTGGTTCCCTGGTCCCAGGCGCCGTCCAAACCGGCAAGCTCCGACGGGCTCAGTACGTGCGCGTGGCGTCCGAAGGCGATCAACTGCAGCTCGTCGCTACGAAATCGCGTACTCACCAGATGATTGAGCGCCAGTGCGGTGCGCTTCATCGGAACCCAGCGATCCTCCATGACCATCGAGAACGACGTGTCCACCAACAGAGCCACGGCAGCCTGACTGCGCTGTTCGGTCTCGGCCACTTCGACATCGACGACGCTCAGCCTCACCGGCATTCGGCCCGGATCACGCAGGACGGCGTTGGTGATGGTTCTCGTGACGTCCCACGGTTCGGTGTCCCCGAATTCCCATTCGCGGGAAGCTCCGGTCGGTTCGCCCATCGCACCTGCCCGACGCGTGTCGCGTTGACCGGTTCGCGAGGACAGTTGCCCGGCGACGTCGCGCAGAGCTGTCTGCCCGAGCTGCCGCATGGCCTTGGGCGACAGGCGCCATTGACCGTCCGGTGCGCGATCGAAGAAACCCTGCTCCTGCAAAGCCTTTTCGAGGTCGGCCAGGGTGCGGGCGTCAGCAGCGGCTTCGTCGCCGAGCTGCCGCGCGAGTAGCTCGGGGTCGATGTCGTCGAGCGCTGCGCCTGCATACTGCTGCGACAGTTGGTCCGCCAACGATTCCAGCTCGGCAATGTCCTGCAGTGCGCCGGTCCCCTCGCCCAAACCCATTCCGTTGTCGCCGCGGAACTGTTGCGCTCCTTCCCAGTCCTCACCCGGTCGAGCTGACTGAAGGTACTGGTCGAGTTGCCCCAGTTCACTCATCAGGCTCGGATCGCCGAAAGCCTGCTGCGCCAACGCATCCAACTCGTCGCGCTGCTCCTGCGAGAGCGAGTTCCGCAATCGTTGTGCGGCCGCTGCGCGCTGCGCCAACGAATCCAGAAGTTCCTCGACGTTGCGGGGGTTGTCCGGGAAGTACTGCCCGTGCTTGTCCATGAACTCTGCAAACTGCTCCGGAGTGTCGACGCCCCGAGAGTGCGCATCGAGCAGTTGATTCAGATCTGCCAGCATCTGACGAATCTGCTCCCGATCCTCGTCGGTGGCACCCTCGAGCGCCTGCTTCATGCCCGAGAATCGCTGATCGAGGACCTCGCGTCCGAGCAGATCACGGATCTTCTCGTAATCCGCGCGAGCCTGTTCGCTGCGCCAGTTGTAGTCGGCCAGATCTTGCACGGCCTGAGCTGTCGACGGTGGCAACTCCTCGATACGCATTTCGTTGAATCGTGCGTCGTCGTCGAGAGCACGTGCCAGTTCCTTGCGCTCTTCGAGCACCGCCTTGTCGAGGAGCTTACGAACCTCGTCGAGCGTTCCGTCGAGATTGTTGCGGCGCAGCAACTCCCGTCGACGCCGGTTCGCCTGGGCGGCAAGGTCGTCGAGCCCACGCATGTCACGATTGCCTCGCCGCAGCAGCTCCCGGAGGGCATGGCGCGGCGACGTGCCGGACAGGACGTCGTCGCCGATTGCCGCCAAGGCCTCGCGCAGATCTACCGGAGGCGCCAGCGGATCGGGACCACCGTCGTACGGCCCGTACCGCGGATTATGGATCATTACTGCCCCTTACGAATACACCGAGCGGCCGCCCGGGCCTTGATCTTTGGAGATCCGGCGCGCGAGGTAGAGCCCTTCAAGGGCAAGTTCGGCACCGGCGGCACGCTCGCCGTCGGATTGCGCGCCGAGACGTTCGGCTACTTCGTCCAGGACCTCGAGGTCCGGAAGCTCGTCGAGAAACGCCTTGGCCGTGACAGATTCACCGGTGACGATCGTATTGCCCATCTCCACAGCAGCAACCAGCATTCCCAGGTCGATTCCGCCGAGACGCACCCGAACGGTATCGGCCGTCGCGCGACGCAACAGGTGCTCGAGCACCTCCAGTTCGCGGCCCTCTTCGCCGGATTCGAACTCCACCTTTCCACGGAGAACCTCGACCACCGACTCGAGATCGACCGGCCGTGCGACAGGATCGGCTTCGCCGAGCACCGCCGCGCGTCGTACCGCGGCCGCACTGACCGTTTCTGCGCCGGCGACGGCAAATCGTGCCGACACACCAGATCGCTGGTCCACCGAGGTGGATTCACGAAGCAGGCGTGTAAATCTGGCAAGAATTTCGAGGAGGTAGTCGGGCACCTCGGCGGCCAGATGCGCTTCCTGCTCGATCACCGCGATCTCGCCCTCCAACTCGACCGGATAGTGAGTGCGGATCTCGGCGCCGAAGCGGTCCTTGAGCGGTGTGATGATGCGTCCACGGTTGGTGTAGTCCTCGGGGTTCGCGCTCGCGACCAGCAGGACGTCCAACGGAAGCCGGAGCGTATATCCGCGGACCTGGATGTCTCGCTCTTCCATCACGTTGAGCAACGAGACCTGGATGCGCTCGGCCAGGTCGGGAAGCTCGTTGATGGCCACGATTCCGCGATGCGCGCGAGGCACCAGACCGAAGTGAATGGTCTCCGGATCGCCGAGACTCCGGCCTTCGGCAACCTTGACGGGATCGACGTCGCCGATCAGGTCGGCGACCGAGGTGTCCGGCGTCGCCAGCTTTTCGGAGTACCGCTCGCTGCGGTGTCGCCAGGCAATTGGAAGGTTGTCCCCCAGTTCGCGGGCCCGGCGAATCGATGCCGGTGTGATCGGCTCGTACGGGTGCTCCCCCAATTCGGAGCCTTCGATGACGGGCGTCCACTCGTCGAGCAGGAGCCCGAGAGTGCGAAGCAACCTCGTCTTTCCCTGACCTCTTTCGCCGAGCAGAACCACGTCGTGGCCGGCGATCAGCGCCCGCTCGAGTTGTGGAGCGACCGTGTCCTCGAACCCGACTATCCCGGGCCAGGGGTCACGGCCGTCCCGCAACGCGGCGAGAAGGTTCTCTCGTAATTCTTCCTTGACACTTCGCTGTACGTGTCCGGAGGCGCGTAGCTCTCCGAGGGTCTTTGCGACAGTCACCACTCCACGCTACGAGTGTTTGCGGGGTTTCGCCTCTCGCCGAGGAAGTTCGGTCGCTCAGCCCTCGATGTTCTCGGGATTCATCCAGACGATTTCCCAGATGTGGCCGTCGGGATCCTGGAAGCTGCGGCTGTACATGAAGCCGTGATCCTACGTCGCGTTTCCTTCGGAACCGCCGCTCGCGATCGCCTTGTCGACGATGGTGTCGACGGCCTCACGGGTCTCGGCCGAGAGTCCGAGGAGCGCTTCCGTCGACGTCGAGGTGTCGGCGATGCCCTTGGTGGTGAAGGTCTTGAAGAAGGGCTCGGCCAACAGCATCACGACGATGGTGTCACTGATGACCATCGACGACGCGTTCTCGTCGGAGAACTGCGTGTTCTTGGAGTATCCGAGGCCCTCGTAGAAGTTGGTGGCCTTGCCCAGGTCCTTGACGGGCAGGTTGAGGAAGAACATCGGCTGCGGGTTTGTCGCCATCGAAGGTCCTTTCCGAGTGCTTGCTGTGCGCCTTTGTTAACCGCCGGCGGTTAATAAAGGCGCACAGTAGATCTAAACTCCACCCATGGATACCTGGGTGTTGCCCGCCATGCTCGGCCTCGGACTCGCCGCAGCGTCCGGAATGCGAACCTTCCTGCCGCTGTTGATGCTCAGTGCTGCGGTGCATTTCGAACTGTTCGGGGTCACCGTCGGTGAGTCGATGCGGTGGATCGGATCCACCGGCGCACTGGTGGCATTGGGAATCGCCGCAGTGGTCGAACTGGGTGCCGACCTCATTCCCTTCGTGGACAACGCGTTGTCGGTGATCGGGAACGTCACCGGACCCATCGCCGGAGTGATCGCGGCCTGGGCGGCTTTCAGCCATCTCGATCCTGCGATAGCCGCGCTCGCGGGCATCATCGTCGGAGCGCCGACGGCATTGACGTTCAGCGCCGCCCAGACCGGTACTCGAGCGGTCAGTACGGCCACTACCGGTGGGCTGGCAAATCCTGTCATTTCCGTCATCGAAGACGTACTGACTTTCTTCACCTCGTTGATCGCGATGATCTTGCCGTTCCTGATCATTCCGCTGCTCGCCGCGCTCTTGTGGTTCAGTTGGCGTGGCTGGCGCCGTGTACGGAGTCTGCGCACCGCCTGAAGGTACGGACCTGGTAGACAAGTCGTCATGTCCGACACCGAGATCTCGTTCCAATCCGGCGACGTCACCCTGTACGGGAGTCTCCGCCTGGCCGCCTCACCCGACGCCCCTGCCCCGGCCGCGCTGATCCTGGCCGGCAGCGGCCCCACCGATCGCAACGGCGACAGCGCGCTCCTCGAAGGTGATATCGGAACCCTCCGCTTCATCGCGGATCTCCTTGAGAATCAGGGCATTTCAAGTCTGCGTTACGACAAGCTCGGCAGTGGCGAAACCGCACTCGGCGACTACGAGATCGAAGACATCGCCGATCTCGGCTTCAACACATTTGTCGACGCCGCCTCCGACGGACTGGACTACCTCGCCGGGCAACCCGGTGTCGATCCCGAGCGCTTGTTCGTGGTCGGACACAGCGACGGTGCCGTCGTCGCACTGGCTCTCGCCACTGCGAAGGAGGGCGCAAGAGTCAGCGCCCTCGCACTGCTCGAGCCACTGAGCGTCAGGCTTCTCGATCTACTCACGACGCAGATTCACCGCCAGCTCGACGCCGTCGTCGGCGCCGGTCAGTTGCCGGTCGAACTCGCTGACGAACTGCGCGTCGCGCTTGCCGACGCCGTTGAGTCCCTGCGATCCGAGGGCACAGTTCCAGATGATCTGCCCGAGCCGCTGCAGAATGCGGGACTCGTGCACGCCAACGCCAAGGCACTCGCCGAGGAAGACGCATTGGACCCGGTTGCGCTCGTGGCGGCGCTGCCGGCGGGCATGCCCGTTCTCACCAGCTGCTCGGACAAGGACATCCAAGTCATCCCCGCCGATGTCGCAGCGCTGGACGCCGCGCTCTCCCATACAGCGCTGACTTCCGTGCGGATGCGCAACGCCAACTTCGTACTCAAGGACATCGGCGACGAACAGTCCACCGGTGCCGACTACGTCGCGCCGCTTCCGTACTCGGCAGAGTTCTCGGAGCCCTTCACAGCGTGGGTCCGTTCGTTCTCCTGATCACGTACAGACCGAACGTCCTTTTCTTCAGGTAAAAAGTTCCCTCCGCGAAGCATCGCGGAGGGACTTTCGCTTTCTACGCCTGACCTGCAACAGAGGCTCCTTCAACCCCGCAAATCCGGGGGCAGAAGTCACCTGGTGTTTACGTTCGCGGCGCTTTTTATTGGTGCGAACCCTCGATCCGTGCTGTACGGTCATCCATTAACCAGCAACGCCACCCAGAAAGGAACGGACATCATGTCGCTACACCCGAACATCGTAACCGTACTTTCGTGGCGCAGCTGCACCGCAGACAAGCACATTTTTTCGGCCGCAATGTCGGCCAAGCACATGGGCAACAAGCGCGGTGTACCCCGAGAATGATCCCCAGTTTCACCGGATTCGTTCTCGGGCACCCAGGGCAAACGCCTCGGGTGCCTTTTCTTTTACCTTTCACACGCAGGAGCACCACATGAAACTTCGAGTCAACCAACTGTCCATCGCGCCGCCGTACGTCGATCTGCCCGGTGACCTCACCGGATACGCCGTCACCCTGGATCTTTCGCACTCCGACGCCGCCCACGAAGCCACCCTCGGCGCACTGATCAGCGAGATCCGCAGTCGCGGAGCCTCACGCGTCGTCATCACCGGCTCACCCCGCGAACTCCAGGGCACCCACAGCAGCGCCGCCTGAAAGTACCGGGCCGCCTGCAAGCAGAACGGGCCCCGACAACCTACGAAGAGGAAGTCGAGGCCCGCTGGCGAAGCAGGAATCAGTGCGCGAAGTGGCGCGCACCGGTCAGATAGAGAGTGACGCCGGCTTCCTTGGCCGCTGCAATCACTTCGTTGTCGCGAACCGATCCACCCGGCTGCACAACAGCCTTGACGCCGGCGTTGAGAAGTACCTGCAGACCGTCAGGGAACGGGAAGAACGCGTCCGAAGCCGCAACCGAACCTACGACGCGGTCACCGGCTCGCTGAACAGCCAGATGCGCTGCATCGACGCGGTTGACCTGGCCCATGCCGACGCCGACGGACGCGCCGCCGGCGGCCAGCAAGATCGCGTTGGACTTCACCGAACGGCTGGCGCGCCAAGCAAATTCGAGGTCTGCAAGAGTCTCGGCATCGGCAGCCTCACCGTTGGCGAGAGTCCAGTTGGCCGGGTTGTCCCCGTCAGCGTCGAGGACGTCGCGCTGCTGTAGCAGAGTACCGCCCGAGATCGGACGCAGTTCGATTCCGGTAGCGGTCGGAGCGGCAGCCTTCAGAACACGAATGTTCTTCTTACGCTGCAGAACCTCGACAGCTCCGTCTTCGTACGAGGGCGCGATGACAACCTCGGTGAAGATGTCGGCGATCTGCTCGGCCAGTTCGACAGTGACCTCACGGTTGGCTGCGATGACACCACCGAAAGCACTGACCGGATCGCATGCGTGCGCCTTGCGGTGAGCATCGGCGATGTCGGTACCGATGGCGATGCCACACGGGTTGGCGTGCTTGATGATTGCCACTGCCGGATCACTGAAGTCGTACGCTGCGCGCCACGCGGCGTCAGAGTCCGTGTAGTTGTTGTACGACATCTCCTTGCCGTGCAACTGCTCCGCCTGAGCCAAACCTGCAGGCGCTGCGGGGTTTTCGTACAGCGCGGCGTCCTGGTGCGGGTTCTCGCCGTAGCGCAGGACAGCGCTGCGGTTCCACGTGGCACCGACCCAAGCCGGGAACAGCGAACCGTCTTCGTCGGCGGCAATCGTGCTCGTCATCCAGCTTGCAACAGCGACGTCGTACGACGCAGTGTGCTGGAACGCCTGCGCCGCAAGCACAGTGCGCTCACGCAAGGTGAATCCGCCACCGGCAACGGCAGTCAGAACATCGGCGTAGCGAGCCGGATCGACCACGACGGCAACCGACGGATGGTTCTTGGCTGCAGCGCGCACCATCGACGGGCCGCCGATGTCGATCTGCTCGACGCACTCGTCCGGGCTCGCGCCCGAGGCAACCGTCTCCGTGAAGGGGTACAGGTTCACGACGACCAATTCGAAAGTCGCGATGCCGAGTTCCTCGAGCTGAGCGAGGTGATCCGGCTTGCGGGTATCGGCGAGAACGCCGGCGTGGACGCGCGGATGCAGCGTCTTCACACGGCCTTCGAGGCATTCCGGGAATCCGGTCAGAGCCTCGACCGGGGTCACGGGGATTCCGGCGTCGGCGATCTTCGACGCGGTCGAACCGGTCGAGACCAACTCGACACCGGCCTCGTGCAGGCCCGTGGCCAGCTCGATCAGACCACTCTTGTCGTAGACGCTGACAAGTGCACGGCGCACAGCCTTGCGTTCACTCACTGGGGATCACGGCCTTTCGTCCATCGGAAACCACTCCGCGCGTAGCAACAGCGGCGATGACGTCCGCCAACAACCGTCGCTCCACAATTTTGATGCGTTCATGCAACGACGACTCGGTGTCGTCGTCATGCACCGGCACAGCTTCCTGCGCCAAGATCGGCCCGGTATCAACTCCGCCGTCGACGAGATGCACCGTGGAACCGGTGACCTTCACGCCGTACGCCAGAGCGTCGGGAACCGCGTGCGCGCCGGGGAAGGCAGGCAGCAACGCGGGATGAGTGTTGATGATTCGGCCGCCGAAACGCGCGAGAAAGGTGGGGCCGAGGATCTTCATGAAACCGGCACTGACCACCAGGTCGGGGTCGTGCTCGGCCACCGCTGCCGTCAGCGCGTCGTCCCAGTTGGCGCGATCTTCGTAAGCCTTGATCGACACTTTGAAGTACGGAATCTTCGAATCCGCGGCGTGCTCGGCGGCGAGGCAGTCACGATCCACACCGACGGCAACGATCTCGGCCGGGTATCCGTCGGCATGCGAAGCGTCGATCAGCGAAGTCAACAGGGTTCCCGCGCCGGAAGCGAGTACGACTACCCGCGCGATCGAGTCGCGAAATTGGACCCTGTCGGGCATTGTCGGCTGCGGATTGTCGGCCGAGGCAGTCAGCGCACTACTCCTGAGAACTGGAAGATGATGCGGCCGGAGTATCGGCCGCATGACAGCCTAGTCGCTGGACTCCTGAGGCTTCGAGGGCAGGTCGGTCTCCGCCTCGGACGCTGGGCCGGGTCCGGCTGCGGGGTCGGTCTCGGGTGCCGCGACAACTTCGGCCTCGACTACTTCGATTTCGACGGTTTCTTCTGTCACGACCTGCACAGGTTCGCCTGATTCCTCGACGATTTCGGCTTCGACGACCTTGGTGACAACTACCGCAGATTCCTGGGCGAGCACTTCGCCGGTATTCTCGTCTGCCTCTTCCGGGGCGGCCGCGGCCGTGATCGCGAGTTCGGGCTCGGATGTTCGAGCCGGTTCAGCCTCCGGCGGCGCAACCTCGTCCTTCAAGTGTCCGCGATGCGAGAACCACATCGCGAACAGCGCCGAGACGGTTCCGAACAATCCCAGCCACGCAAAAGTCAGAAGACCGAAGCCCCACCACAGCACCTCGACGGTGCCGAACTGCCCGAGGTCTCCCCCGGCAGCAAGGGCAAGCAGAGCCATGACGACGCCGGCACCGGCCGCTGCCGTCAGCACCGCGAGCACGCTGTCCTGCCCGGCGATGCGTCGAGCGCAATCGCGGCCGAGCATCACCCCCACCGCCGCCGGAACGATCAACAAGACCGGCCAGATTCCGCCGGCGACGCCTTCCGGAATGGCTCCGAGAAGGGGCAGCGGTGGCAGGTCTCCGCCGATGTTGCCGAACACACTGATGGAGACGTTGCCGAAATCGGCCGTCGATCCCGTCATCACCGCGGCAGCGCCGACGACCAAGTTCGGTAGATAGAGGAGCGACAACACCGTCAATCCCAGAACGCCGACAAACCCGTTGCCGCGCGCGAGCAGGTCACCGACCGTCGACCACGACACGAGCAGTGACACCACGACGGCCACGGCGCCCGCGGCCAACAGCGCTGCCGACGCGGCCGTTGCCGGTCGAACAGCGGCAGATGCCCACGGCGGAATCTCGGCGACGACGCGATCCCAGTGCGCAGCAGCAACTCCGACGGACGCGGCGATCAGGTGAATCCCTGCGACCCAGCCGAAAGCGGCCAACGTGTTGGGGCTCGACAGCGGAATCGCCGCGGAAGCGTCGGCGACCACTGCGAGCGCGATCGCCGTGATCGTCAACGGTCCGGCGATCGCGGCCCCCACCAGGCGGAGGGTGTCGTCACGGGAGTCGGTGTGCACCGCAGTCGACGCGCATCGGCGTGCGACCACCCACATCATGACCGCCGTCGGAAGCAACGGCAGTACACCGAGTTGGACGCCGCTGATAGTCGCCGGCACTTGGTGGATGACCAACCATGTAGTGGCAATGGCGCCGAAGGTTCCGGTCAGGTCGCTGCTCGCCGATACCAAGGTGACCACAACGACGGCCGCAATCAGCAGCATCGTCAGGCCCGACGGTCGGAACGCGACAGTCAGCAGCTTGCGTGCCAGGTCCGGGTTGGGTGCCGGGCGACCGCCGCCGACGCGGCCGCCGCCAGTACGACCACGTCCGGGTCGTGCGGACGCGGGACGGGACCGGGTGCCATCAATCAAAGAACTCATCCCCTCGAGGGTTTCACTCGATAGTGCGCCGCGCACTCAGGCGCGCCGTCGGGCTCACGGAATGTGGCCTCCACCCGCAGCGGGTCGGAGGCCACATTCATGCTCGTGAAACGAAGAAAGTACTACTGCTGACGCTCGTCAGGGTTCTGGGAACCGAAGACCTTGGTCTCGGCCGCAGAATCGCTGCTGCCCTGGTCAGGTTCCGCGGGCGGCGTCGATGATTCGAACGTCGGGGGCTCGAAGCCGGTCGGCTGCTCGGTCGAGCCAGTCGGCTGCTGGTTGTAGGGCTGGCCGTAACCGCGTGGAGCGGTGAACTGGTCCGACGAGTAGCTCGGGTTCGGCTGGCCACCGGGCTGCGAGGTCAGCGGATAGTAAGACGACGTCGTTGCGGACGACGACGAGTCGGTCGGGGTCTGCGTGGGATTCTGCACCGGGTTCTGGCCGTAGGGAGATGCGCTCTGCCCATAAGGCTGCTGCGAAGCAGTCGGGTCGGCGGGGGCGGCGTGTGCTCCCCCGTATCCCTGCTGCTGCGCCTGCCCGTACTGCGGATTCTGCTGGTACTGGCCCTGCTGAGGTTGCTGCTGTGCCTGCTGAGGCTGACCGTACTGGCCCTGTCCGTAGCCCTGGGGCTGCCCCTGCTGTTGACCCTGCTGCTGACCGTAGCCCTGCGGCTGACCGTACTGCTGGGCTACCGGACGCGGCGCGGGAGCCTTCAGGATTCCGATCTCGAACAGCAAAGCGGCAACTGCGACGACGGTCTGCACGAACGAGAGAATCAGCACGATGATCAGGCCCCAACCGAGCCCGATCTCGACGTAGTCGCTGGTACCGACCGAGAATGCGGCGAACACCAAAGAGAAGAAACCCGTGAGTGAGAGCGCTGCGGCAATACCTGCATACGACTGCTTCGGGAGCAGCGAGATCCCGGCGACAACACCGCCGGCGAAGATGAATCCGAGGCCGTAGATGCTCGACTCGAAGAAGCTCGAACTGGTGTCCAGATCGCTGCCGATTCCGCTGCTGCTTCCACTGATCGTGGTGAAGGGCGCAAAACCGAGTAGGAAGTTGATCAGGCCGAGCGCCGCGACGGCGATGAGCAGGATGAATCCGAGATTCTTGGTTCCACCGCCCGCTGCCGGCTGATTCGGTGGCCCGAAGTTGGGCCCTTGCGGCGTGAACGTCATGACTTCTCCTCGTAGACGGCCTTCGATGGTTACCAGCGTATGTGTCTCGACTTCGCACGCTAACACCGACGGGAGACAATGGGCAGATGCCCTTCACCCTCGCGCCCGGCGCCGACCATGTCGTCGAAACCGAGGTGAAGCACTCACGATTCATCGCCGCGCTTCGCCGGATCGACGACACCGACGCCGCCATGGAGTTCGTCGCGGAGCAGAAGTCGTTGTATCCCGATGCGCGCCACCATTGTTCGGCTTTCGTGATCGGATACGAGGCGAACTCACGCGTCGAGCGTGCACACGACGACGGCGAACCGGGCGGCACTGCGGGGGTGCCGATGCTTCAGGTTCTCAAGTCTCGAGATCTGGTCGATGTGATTGTGGTCGTCACGCGCTATTTCGGCGGAATCAAGCTCGGCGCCGGCGGATTGGTTCGCGCGTATTCGGGAGCGGTCTCGGTTGCTCTCGATTCGGCCGAACTGGTGGCCAGGGAGCGGAAAATCCTGCGCACTTTGGCGATCCGGCATTCAGAGGCCGGTCGAGTGGAAGCAGAACTGAGAGCGCGGGGCGTCTCGGTGCTCGGAACTACGTATGGATCGAAAGCGGTCATGACACTCGCCGCCGGTGATGCCGACGATCTCGAATCGGTCGTCGCATCCATCACATCCGGTGCCGGGCAGTTGGAACCTGCCGGGTCGATGTGGGTCGATACCACTGTGCGTGGTTAAGGAGTCCGGAGACTCCCTAACCACGCACGGGGGCGAAGCCCCTTACAGGGACTGAAGAATCTCGCGAGCGAGAGCAGCAGTGGCGGACGGCGTCTTTCCGACCTTCACGCCTGCAGCTTCGAGAGCTTCCTGCTTGGCCTGAGCCGTTCCCGAGGAACCGGAGACGATGGCGCCGGCGTGGCCCATGGTCTTGCCTTCGGGAGCGGTGAAGCCTGCCACGTAGCCGACGACCGGCTTGGTGACGTTGGCCTTGATGTAATCGGCTGCACGCTCTTCGGCGTCGCCACCGATTTCACCGATCATCACAATGACCTTGGTCTCGGGATCCTTCTCGAACGCCTCGATGGCGTCGATGTGGGTGGTTCCGATGACCGGGTCGCCGCCGATGCCGATGGCGGTGGAGAAGCCGAAGTCACGGAGTTCGTACATCATCTGGTAGGTCAGGGTGCCCGACTTGGAGACCAGGCCGATGGGGCCGGTGCCTGCGATGTTGGCGGGCGTGATGCCGACGAGGGCCTCACCCGGGGTGATGATGCCGGGGCAGTTCGGTCCGATGATGCGGGTCTTCTTGCCCTTGGACTCGTTGTACGCCCAAGCGTAAGCGGAGTCCTGAACCGGGATGCCCTCGGTGATGACCACGAGAAGCGGGATCTCCGCGTCGATGGCCTCGACGATGGCGTCCTTCGAGAAGGCCGGCGGAACGAATGCGATGGAGACGTCTGCGCCGGTCTCCTTGATTGCCTCTTCGACCGTCGCGAAGACGGGGAGCTCGACAGGGGAACCGTCAGCAGCAACGTGCGAGACCGTGGTGCCGGCCTTGCGAGCGTTGACGCCGCCGACGACCTGGGTGCCGGCCTTGAGCATCAGAGCGGTGTGCTTGGTGCCCTCGCCGCCGGTGATGCCCTGGACGATGACCTTTGAATCCTTGGTGAGGAAGATTGCCATTGTTCTGTGAGTCCCTTACTTCGCTGCGTGAGCGAGTTCGGCGGCCTTGTCGGCGGCCTCGTCCATGGTTGCGACGACCGTGACCAGCGGGTGGTTGGCCTCGGCGAGGATGCGGCGACCCTCTTCGACGTTGTTTCCGTCCAGGCGAACGACGAGCGGCTTGTTGGCCTCGTCACCCAGGGTCTTCAGTGCGCCGACGATGCCGTTGGCAACTGCGTCACACGCGGTGATGCCGCCGAAGACGTTGACGAACACGCTCTTGACCTGTGCGTCGTTGAGGATGACGTCGAGGCCGGCTGCCATGACTGCAGCGGAAGCTCCGCCGCCGATGTCGAGGAAGTTGGCGGGCTTGACGCCACCGTGGTTCTCGCCGGCGTATGCGACGACGTCCAGGGTGGACATGACCAGGCCTGCGCCGTTGCCGATGATTCCGACCTCACCGTCGAGCTTGACGTAGTTGAGGTCGTTTTCCTTGGCCTTGAGCTCGAGGGGATCGGTAGCGTCGCGATCCTCGAATGCCTCGTGGCCGGGCTGACGGAACGCTGCGTTCTCGTCCAGGGTGACCTTGCCGTCGAGAGCGAGGATCTGATCGTCAGGCGTACGAACGAGGGGGTTGACCTCGACGAGGAGTGCGTCTTCGCCGATGAAGACCTCCCACAGCTTCTGGATCGTCACGGCCGCTGCGTCGAGCACCTCTGCGGGCAGCTTTCCTGCCTCGGCGATGCTGCGCGCGAACGCGAGGTCGACGCCCTTGACTGCGTCGACGGGGATCTTGGCGAGAGCGTCGGGGTTCTCCTCGGCGGTGACCTCGATCTCGACGCCACCCTCTACCGAGCACATGGCCAGGTAGGTGCGGTTGGTGCGGTCCAGCAGGAAGGAGATGTAGTACTCCTCGGCAATGTCACTTGCCTCTGCGACCAGCAGCTTCTTGACGACATGGCCCTTGATGTCCAGGCCCAGGATTGCCTCGGCGTTTGCCACTGCGGCATCCACGTCGGGCGAGTACTTGACGCCACCGGCCTTGCCGCGGCCGCCTACCTTGACCTGTGCCTTCACCATCACGGGCTTACCGATTTCTTCGGCAATCTCGCGTGCGCCGGCGACTGTGTCTGTAACACGTCCAGCCGAAGTCGGCACTCCGTGCTTGGCGAAGAGTTCCTTCGCCTGGTATTCGAAGAGATCCATCTGCTCACCGTCTCGTCTGCGTTGTCACCCGCTCGAGGGGTAGGAGCGGGTCTGTTCTGGACTTTAACCAGTTGCCGCGTTCGGTTTGCGCCCGCATTGATGCTATGTGGCCCAAGTCACGCGCAATTGCCCAATGAGGCACGCCTCACCGATTCGGCAAGGTGGCCACACCGAATTTGTCAAGCATCAGTCTCACTGATTCTTGCGCTCGAGAACGCTGCAACGAGAAGCAACACTATGCCCGCGGCTGCTGTGATCGCCCCCACCCCCACCGTTGCGTCCGATATGCGTGATGACGTGAGCGGCCACTCACTGACGTACACCAGAGCTGCCACGGCAGATCCGATCAGCAGTACTGCGCCTTGCGTCGGCCGCGCAGACGCGGCGATCACCGCGGCGATCACGACGGCGACGCCGACAAGCAGTTGCCCCCAGACATCAATTCCCCACGGCCACTCCAGAACTGACGCCGCCCTGTACACGTCGCCTTGATAGAGCGGAAGCGCGGTTCCGATCAGGACAGCGACTGCGCCGATCCCTCCGACGAGAAGCACCAGCCCGCTCGAACCGCCGTCTGCCGACGTGTCGACGTCCTCACGTTCTGCGCTTCCCGCCAGCCAGACGAGCAGTCCCGTCGCCGCAGCAAGGAATGCCGCGCCGCAGAGCACGAAGGCACCGGCCCCCAACCCGACACCCGGTACGTCCGTCGCGATGACCGCCGACTGCATGACAGCGGCGACTCCCATCACGACCGTGGTCCACAACACTCCGACGGCCGGACGCACCACCGCGGCGCGGCCCGGGGCAAACAGGCCCAGCGCGGCGACCAGCAGTACAGCAGCCGCGAGCAAGACAACTCGAGACGAAAGCATGGACGGTTCGGGGATGTTCTCTGGCAACGACAGGACCGGAAGGGCCACGCCCAGGGCTGCCACTGCTGCGGTGACAACTGCGCCGCCTCCGGCAACGCGGTGAAGTCTGTTCACTCGTGCCTGCGCAGCCCGGGACTGAGCCACCATGGCTGCTTTGAGCGCCCCCTTCGTCGTCTTCGCAGGAGCGCGGACCGCACTGGCGGCGGGAATCGCATCAGCTTCGCGCCTGGACGCCAGATAGTGCGCCGAAATTCCGATGACGACGATGACCACTGCTGCCAGCGCCCCGACCACGGAACCCGATCCGACCTCGATGCGATCACCTGCCGCGAACCCCGCCACCACCCTGGTGCCGCTGACTGCCAGTGCGCCGAGACCGACACCGATCAGCGCGCCGCAGCCGACCGGCAGCGAGATGGACGTCAATGCCGCCGCGACCGCCACCAGTACCGCGACGCCAACCAATCCCGTACCGACAGCAGTGGCCGCCGCCGAGTCGACTAGTGGCTTCACCAGGAAGATCGGATCCTGCGAACTGAAGGAAGGACCGAACAGGGAGAGCACGAACACCACTGCGGCCAGAATCAGCAGCGCTGTCGGCCACCCACCGATCCGCCCGCCAACAGATCGCCCGTCGAATTCTGCGGCGCGAGCGCTCCCGTATCCGTCTCGTTCAGATTCACGATGGACGACCATGAGCCCGAGGACACCGGACACGACAAGAAGTCCGTGGCCCGCGAGCGTGAGGTAGGCACCCGGACCCGCTTCGATCGAACCTGCTGAAACCGGACGGAAAAGGTCCAAGCGGTTTGCATCGATTGCGTCGACGAACAACTGGACGTCCAGAATTGCCGCCCCGAGCGCCACCGCGCCGATACCTGCCAGGAGCCCACCGGCAAAGGCGGGTCTGCGTCCGGAGGCAAGCACTGCAACCAACGGCCCGATGATCGTGCAGACAGCGGAGAAGAGAGCTGCAGAAGTAAGAGCCCCCGCCGTGTCGATCCCACGGCCACTCCCGACTCCGACGACGGGACTGGCCGCCACTGCGACAGCTCCGAGCAGTCCGGTTGCCGCCGCGAGGGGCGCCCCGGACTTCACTCGGGGGTCGTCGATACGCGCCTGCGACGTAGTTCCAGGTGTTGTGGACACTCGATCGACGGTAGTGCCTGAACGGACCGGTGATCCGGTTGTGACACGCGGGATCACGAAACGAGATGATTCGTCCGTTTTGCCCAGATCGGCATATTCCCAGGTCAAGCTGTGAGGCACGTCACATAATTGGACGGGTTTCCGCTACGGCTTGCGCCCATCGCAATCATTTCGTTACCGTCAGTCGGTCTAAGTCACGGGCTGATCACGAACTCGAGGAGAGAACCGGCATATGCATCACCGCAGCCAGTTCACCGCTAGTAGGTTCTCGAACTCAGCTCCAGACGAGGTCACGACCACTTATCCAGCGCACTCGGCCAGGCGTTACACCGAGACCAAAAGTTCTGAGATCTCTACCGATATGTTCACTCGAAATTCATCCTCAACGTCGTCAGATTCCGACTCTCACGAGTTCGTCGAGTCCGACGTGATCAGCACCCCCACTTATGCCTCCTCCGCACCGACAGTCGATGTCGAATCCCCGGTTCGCCGCAGCGGTGCTCACCGACTCCCCACACCGCCCTCTGCTCTCAAGGGCCGCGCCGCCGTTCTGGCCGTTGCCGCCGGCGCAGTTGTCGCCGCGGGCCAGGCAGTCGTCAACGACGGTTCCTCCTCCGCCGCCGACCACTCGGAAGTTGCACTCGCCAACGAGTCCTCCGCGATCGGCACCACCGCAGAACCGCAGGCCGCTCAATTCGCTCCGGCCACCTCCACGGCAGCCACCACCGAGGCCGACGCTCCCCAGGTCCTCAACGTCGCGGCACCGACCGATCTTTCCCAGTTCAGCAACCTGCTTGCCAAGGGCCAGCGTTTCAGTGACGAGCGCGCCGCACGCGAGGCCGCTGCCCGTCGCCCGCTGTTCGTCCTGCCCGCAGTCGGAACCTTCACGTCCAACTTCGGTACCCGCTGGGGCACCCTGCACGCGGGCGTCGACATCGCCGCCCCGATCGGGACGCCCATCGTCGCCGTCGCCGACGGCAAGGTCATCGATTCGGGCCCGGCTTCCGGATTCGGCATGTGGGTCCGCCTGCAGCACGCGGACGGAACGATCACGGTCTACGGCCACATCGACACGTCGACCGTCACCGTCGGTCAGCAGGTCATGGCCGGTGACCAGATCGCCACCGTCGGCAACCGCGGCTTCTCCACCGGCCCGCACCTTCACTTCGAGGTTCACCTCGCCGGCGAGAACAAGATCGATCCCCTCCCCTGGCTCGCATCGCGCGGCATCAGCCTCGGTATCGAGCAGGACTGATCGCAAGCCCAACACTTCTGAAAAAACTTCCGGCCCGCACCTTTTCAGGTGCGGGCCGGAAGTTTTTGTCTGCCTTCTACAGCTTGACCATCGGCACACCGCCGATGAGCATCAACCGCACCTTGCCGGCGCTACCGAAGTCGATGGTAACGGTCGCGGTGGGTCCGGTGCCCTTGGTTTCGAGAACGGTACCCAGACCGTACTTGTCGTGACTGACGCGATCACCCGTGGTGAGGACCAGAACGTTGTTGCGGCCGCGCGCGGCTCCGAAACTGGGAGTCGACGCGGCCTTGCCAGACCCTCCCCCGTAGTTCTGCCCGCCACCGTATCCCTGTCCGCCCTGGCTGCCGTAGCGGCTTCCGCTGCCGTAACCCGGCCTGCCACTACCGAATCCACCACCGGTGCCCGGATCCTCGCGGCGCCAGTTGATCAGGTCCTCCGGGATCTCCTGAATGAATCGTGACGCCGGGTTCTGGATCGGTTGCCCCCATGCCGAACGCATGATCGCGCGCGTCAGGTACAGGCGCTGCCTGGCTCGGGTGATGCCGACGTAGGCAAGTCGACGCTCTTCGGACAGCTCTGCAGGATCGCCGAGGGCGCGCATGTGCGGGAACTGTCCGTCCTCCCAGCCGGTGACGAAGACGACCGGAAACTCGAGGCCCTTGGCGGTGTGAAGCGTCATCATGGTCACGACGCCGTCGTCAGAGTCCGGCAGTTGATCGGCGTCGGCGACAAGCGATACGCGTTCGAGGAACGCGGCGAGCGAACCCGGATCGGGTTCGCCTTCGCGCATGGCTGCCGTTTCCTCGTCGTCCGGATCTATCAGCCCCGCCGCGTTTCGTGCATCGGAACTGAATTCTCTTGCCACGCTGACGAGTTCGTTCAAGTTGTCGAGCCGAGCGCCGTCTTGAGGATCGCTGCTCGCCGCAAGTTCGGCGCGGTAGCCGGTTCGCTCGAGCACCGCCTCGGCGACCTCACCGATGTCACCGAGTTCGAAGGGTTCGTCCTCGTCGGCCGCTGCTGTCGGCAGCAGGGCCCGCAGTCCGTCCATCATCTCGAGGAACGACGCGATGGCCTTCTGTGAACGCGTATTGAGCAGCGCCACTTTACCTTCCGCGCCGTCGCGCAGTGCGGCGGCGAAGCTGATGTTGCGGTGCTCGGAGTGCACGGCGACGCAGGCTTCGGCTCGATCACCGATACCGCGTCGTGGTGTGTTGAGAATGCGTCGCAGGCTCACGGTGTCGTCTTCGTTGGCGAGGACGCGCAAGTACGCGACGATGTCACGAACTTCCTTGCGTTCGTAGAAGCGAACGCCGCCGACCACCTTGTACGGCACTCCGAGTCGGATGAAGATTTCCTCGAGCGCACGTGAGGAGTTGTTGGTCCGGTAGAAGACCGCGATGTCGGCGAACTTGGTCTCGCCCTGGTCCACCAGACGATCGATCTCCGAGGCGACGAACGATGCTTCGTCGTGCTCGTTGTCTGCAACGTAACCGACGATCAGTTCGCCCTCACCGGAATCGGTCCACAGGCGCTTTTCTCGTCGTCCGGTGTTCTTGGAAATCACGGAGTTGGCCGCAGACAGAATGTTCTGCGTCGAACGGTAGTTCTGTTCGAGAAGGATGGTCCGAGCGTCCGGGTAGTCGCGTTCGAACTCTTCGATGTTGCGGATGGTAGCTCCGCGGAATGCGTAGATCGACTGATCGGCGTCACCGACGACGCACAATTCGGCCGGGGCAACGGCGTGGTCGGACTCGCCGGCACCGCCGACCAGTTCACGCACCAGCATGTACTGCGCGTGGTTGGTGTCCTGGTACTCGTCGACGAGCACGTGACGGAAGCGGCGACGGTAGTACTCGGCGATCTGCGGAAACGCCTGCAAGAGCGCAACGGTCTCACCGATGAGGTCGTCGAAGTCGAGTGCGTTCGCAGCTCGCAGTCGCTGTTGGTAGTGGCCATAGACCTTGGCGATCAGTCGCGGCAGTTCCGCCGGATCCTGATCGGCCGCGACAACCGCTTCTTCCGGTCCGACGAGTTCGTTCTTGAGGTTGGAGATGTGCGTGGCGAGAAGCCGCGCGGAGAATCGTTTGGTGTCGAGCTCGAGGTCCTTCGAGATCATCGTCAGCAGTCGACGCGAGTCGTCGGAATCGTAGATCGAGAAATTCGAGTTGAGACCGGGCAGGAGCGCCGCCTGTGCCCGCAGGATGCGAACACAACTGGAGTGGAACGTCGATACCCACATGGCGTTGGCGCGCGGTCCGACAAGCGCGGCCACACGCTCACGCATCTCGGCTGCAGCCTTGTTGGTGAAGGTGATGGCCAGGATCTGACCGGGAGTGACACCCCGTTCGGCCAACAGATAGGCGATGCGACGCGTCAGCACTGCCGTTTTGCCCGAGCCGGCACCCGCAACGATCAGCAACGGCGAACCGGCATGGACCACGGCCTCGCGTTGCTGCGGGTTGAGCCCCTCGAGGAGGGCGTCCGAACCCGCGTCGTGTCCCCGCGCGCCGCCCCCGTCGTGATGGGAATGTCCGTCGTGCTCACCGAGTGCTGCTGGGTACGTGTTCATCGCCTGTCCACGCTACCGGCGTCCACCGACACGGTCGTCAGTGCGTCCACCTGCTGGTAGAGGCACTTGGATTCCTTGTGTCGAACATGGCAAACTGGACGCTATGTTCAGCATTTCCGTTCGCGACAACGCGGCCGACCCTGTCGGTCCGCTGTGGCGTTACTTTACGTGCCCCGGACTTCGGTGCACGTGATCTGAACAGCTCACCCGCCCCTGGTCCGAATCGGATCCGGGGCATTTTCGTCAGTGTGCCTGGATCGGTAACGACCCGAGCCGAGACCACGATCCACGCAGTAGGAAGAGGAGACGAATAGCAATGAGCACCCAGGCTGCAGCACCCAATGGAAATACTGTAAATACTGCTCCGACAGACGTCGAGATCCCCCAGAGTGAGGCGGAGATCGACGAACTACGGAAAGAGATCGACCGCCTCGACGCCGAGATCCTCGCGGCCATCAAACGCCGCTCCGAGGTCTCCCAGATCATCGGCCGTACCCGGATGGCATCGGGTGGTCCGCGTCTGGTGCACAGCCGGGAGATGAAGGTCCTCGAACGGTTCAACGAGCTCGGCCAGGAAGGCCACACCCTCGCGATGCTGCTCCTGCGTCTGGGCCGCGGACGCCTGGGCCACTAGCGCACGTCGATCATTTGCGAACGGCCACATCGGACCCTCTAGTAGTCCCGATGTGGCCGTTCGCGTGTCTGTCAGCTCTCGAGCGCGATGTATTTCGTGTCGAGGTATTCCTCGATCCCTTCGGTCCCGCCCTCGCGGCCGAATCCGGATTCCTTCACACCACCGAACGGTGCCGCCGCGTCAGAGATCACTCCGCGGTTGACGCCGATCATTCCTGATTCCAGAGCGTCGGAAACTCGAAGTGCACGGTCAAGATCCTTCGTGAAGATGTACGCCGCCAATCCGAATTCGGTGTCGTTGGCGGCCGCGATTCCCTCGGCTTCGGTATCGAATCCGGTAATTGCGGCGACAGGTCCGAAGACTTCCTCTTTCAGAATCCGCGCACTCGCCGGAACGTCGGCCAGCACCGTGGCGGGATAGAAGTACCCTTCACCACCTGGTAATTCGCCGCCCAGTCGCACTTTCGCCCCGGCGTCCACCGCATCTGCGACCAGCTCCGCGACGGTGTCGAGCTGATTCTGGTTGATCAGCGGGCCGAGCTTGGTCTCCGGGTCGGTACCGGGTCCCATCGTGAAAGCCGCCATCTTCTCGGTCAGCTTGGTCGTGAACTCTTCACGCACCGCGTTGGCGACGTGGAAGCGGTTGGCGGCGGTGCAGGCTTCGCCCCCGTTGCGGAGCTTGGCCAGGACCGCGCCCTCGACGGCCTTGGCGACGTCCGCGTCGTCGAACACGACGAAGGGTGCGTTGCCACCCAGTTCCATCGACGTACGGAGCAAGCGCTTCGCGGACTTCTCCACCAGCATCTTGCCGACGCCGGTCGACCCGGTGAAGGTGAGCTTGCGCAATCGCGGATCGTCGATGAGCGGGCCGGTCACTTCACCGGATTTCGACGTCGGCAACACCGAGAGGACACCGTCTGGCAGCCCTGCCTCGGCCATGAGCTGAGCGAGCAGCAGCATCGTCAACGGGGTCTCCGAGGCGGGCTTGACGATGATCGTGCATCCGGCAGCCAAAGCCGGTCCGATCTTCCGGGTACCCATCGCCAACGGGAAATTCCAGGGCGTGATGGCCAGACACGGTCCGACCGGCGCCTTGGTGACGAGGATCCGGCCGTTGCCCGCCGGCGCCGGGGTGTAGCGCCCGCCGATGCGAACGGCCTCCTCACTGAACCACCGGAAGAACTCCGCCCCGTACTTCACCTCGGCTCGGCTTTCGGCGAGTGCCTTGCCCATTTCGAGGGTCATCAGCAGCGCCACGTCCTCGGCGCGCTCGGTGATCTTCTCGAAGACGGCTCGCAGGATTTCACCACGCTCGCGCGCAGGTGTGCTCGCCCATTGTGGCGAGACGGCCACTGCTTCGTCGAGCGCGCGCAGCGCGTCCGCGGGGCTCGCATCGGCGACATCGGTCAACGGTTTCCCGGTCGCCGGATCGGATACCGGGAAGGTCGCGTTGTTCTCCGCGGGGACGAACCGGCCGCCGACGAACAACTGGGTGGGAACTGATCGAATGAATTCGAATGTGTCCATGGGTTACATGATGCTCGCCAGAGTCGCGTACGTCTGCGGGCGAGTAAGACTCGCGAGGAAGTTTCCAGCCGGTGCCACTAAAGTCGATGATCGTGAGCACTGATATCACCGGAACCTCAGCCTGGCAGAAACTGCGCGCTCATTACGCCGACATCGAAGGCGTTCACCTGCGAGAACTCTTCCAGGACGATCCAGCCCGAGGGCGAGAGCTGACGATCGACGCCGGTGATCTTCACATCGACTACAGCAAGCATCGAGTCAGCCGCGAGACTCTCGCACTGCTCGTCGACCTTGCCCGTGAGGCCGGCGTCGAGGCACGACGCGACGCGATGTTCGCGGGAGATCACATCAACACTTCGGAAGACCGCGCCGTGCTGCACACAGCGCTGCGTCTGCCGAAGGATTCTACTCTCATTGTCGACGGTCAGGACGTCGTCGCGGACGTTCACGAGGTTCTGGACGCGATGGGCGCTTTCGCGGATCGCGTGCGCAGCGGCGAGTGGACCGGCGCCACCGGCAAACGCATCCGCACCATCGTCAACATCGGCATCGGTGGTTCCGACCTCGGGCCCGTGATGGTCTATCGCGCGCTACGGCATTACGCCGACGCCGGAATCAGCGTCCGGTTCGTCTCCAACATCGACCCTGTCGATCTGGTCGGGCAACTCGACGACCTCGATCCGGAGACGACGCTCTTCATCGTCGCGTCCAAGACCTTCTCTACCCTCGAGACACTCACCAACGCGACCGCGGCAAAGCGTTGGCTGTTCGCCGGTCTGGGCAGCGAAGACGTCTCTGCCGTAGCCAAGCATTTCGTCGCAGTCTCCACCCACGGTGACCGCGTGGGGGAGTTCGGCATCGACACCGCGAACATGTTCGGTTTCTGGGATTGGGTCGGCGGGCGCTACTCGGTCGACTCGGCGATCGGCTTGTCGGTCATGTGCGCCGTCGGACCCGTTCGTTTTGCGGAGTTCCTCGACGGTTTCCACCAGATCGACACGCATTTCCGAAACCAACCGCTCGAGCAGAACGCGCCGGTCCTCCTCGGCCTCATCGGGCTCTGGTACTCCAACTTCTTCGGCGCTCAGTCCCGCGCAGTTCTGCCGTACTCCAACGACTTGTTGCGCTTTCCCGCGTACCTGCAGCAGTTGACCATGGAATCCAACGGCAAGTCGGTGCGCGCCGACGGCTCACCGGTGACCACGTCCACCGGTGAGATCTTCTGGGGCGAGCCTGGAACCAACGGGCAGCACGCGTTCTATCAGCTTCTGCATCAGGGCACCTGGCTCGTGCCTGCCGATTTCATCGGGTTCGCGGAATCCACCGACGATCTACCGACAGCGGACGGCACGGGATCCATGCACGATCTGCTCATGAGTAACTTCTTCGCTCAGACCAAGGTTCTCGCGTTCGGCAAGACGGCTGAAGAGATCGCGTCGGAGGGCACGGCACCGGAGTTGGTGCCGCACAAGGTGATGCCCGGCAACCGGCCCTCGAGCACCATCTTGTCGAAGGAATTGACACCCTCGGTCGTCGGTCAGTTGATCGCCCTCTACGAGCATCAGGTATTCGTCGAAGGTGCTGTGTGGGGTGTCAATCCGTTCGATCAGTGGGGCGTCGAACTCGGCAAGACACAAGCGCTGGAACTGGGGCCTGCGCTCTCTTCCGAAGCAGCACCCGGCGACCTCGGCGACACATCTACAGACGCTCTGGTGCAGTGGTACCGCAAGGAGCGCGGACGGGCCTGACTTCACGCGGCGGCTGGGCCGAACCAACTCTCCGTTGTGTACACACGTCCGGATTGGTCGACGAGCCGAGCGCGAAGCTCTTGCTGTTCAACCCATTTGATGGCGCTGATGCCTCGGATCAACGCTGCTTCGCTCGCGGCGTACGCCCACACAGCATCGTCCGCGATCACCGAGACCTGCGCCCACTCCGTGGAGGGCCGCTCTTGGTTGGGTTCCCAGGAGGGCAGCTCTAACGCCCGCGCCGTCGCCATCGCGGTTCCGTTGATCAGCTCGACTTCGTCGCTGCCTGGCACCGGAATCTGCCAGCCACCGGCCGGTGCATGGCCGGCAGTAGCGATCACGTCGCCGATCCGGACGGCAACGCCACATTGCAATTCGGCAGCGACTATCTGCGCGGCGCGATCGACGGTGTCCGCCTTGGCAACTCCAGTGATGTCGAACGACGCACCCCACGGCGCGTACACCACGTCACCGTCGAGCTGTACGTCCTCGAACGTCGGGGTCGGGTGCACCGGAGGGATGGATTCGTCCTCGGAGTAGTTGTCGGCAAGCGGATTGACTGCACCGCCGGTCATACGGGCCGCCCACAGCGCCGACCGCAGCAGAGCCGACATACGTCGTGTCACTTTGACCGGAGTTCCCTGAGCGAGATTCACGGCGTGAATCTCGGCGTCGCCCCGGCCAAGGTCGCACACCGTCTCGGTTTCGTCGATGGCAGCTGCGATCAACTCGTGTGCTGCGGGCAGCGCAGCGCCTTCGGTGACGTCCACCTCCACGGCGGAATCCCACATCGCCCACTTCTCGACACTGACCATGCCAGTCCTGCCCTTTCAAACACCGCGTTGCAACCAGTATGCGCCGGTCAGCAAGCCCCGTGCCATAGGCCGCTGATCAGAATCGAGGCAGGCGTGGTTCAGGTGTGCAACATATCGACAGCGATGCAGGGACGAATCGGAAGGTCTGTGCGACAGAATTGCCGCCTGCCACTGTCACCCTCCGTGCCGCCCTGACGGGCGTCTTATTGAAGCGGGCGCCGACTAATACAGGCGCAGCAGGCAATTCCGACTCGAAAGATGCAAAGACGACACTCGACATGTCCTACCCTTTGGTGTTGCTCCACAAGACCTGTTTGTTGTCGCCGAAGGCTGCAAAAAATCTGTCCGGGCACAGGCCGACGGCGCCGACTGCCCCGTATGAAATAGTGGAGAGCGACGAGATGTGCTGCGCTCCAAGATCGGTGACATACCAATCGGCCGCTTTTCGGAATGCGTAAACATCGATCGAAACTGCCGAGGAACACCTGACCGACCGGTCGACGCGCCCTACCGCCCTCTCGCGAACGACAAAAAGTACGCGCCCGTTACCCACTCGCGTGCGTCGAGTCGATCACCAAGTAAGGACGGCGCGCCAACTCCACGGAACGCCGCGGCCGTCGCCAGCCGGCAGTTCTCGCACGTTACAGACAGTGTCGACATGCATCGACCCTCATGCATAGGACCGGCCGAAAGAACCTGCAGCACAACGGGGTAACCACCATCTTTTTGCTTATACGCCACCGCCGCACAGCTTGGCAAAACGAACGGTCAGTACGCGGCGAAAATCACACACTTTGCAAAGTCTTTGGAATTTCGCCGCACCAAATATTCGCAGGTGAAAGGACTTTCGACTCGAGTTCAGAATAACCGTGTCGTCTACTATGTGAAAACTGCGAAGTAGCTGTGACGCTGGGTCACGCTCGAGGGAGGAAATGTGACCGATTCATTCAAGGACCGCTTGAACGCCTTGTACCCGGCCACAGCCCCTAGACTCACCAACGCACAAGTTGTGGAAGCTCTTTCACAACGAGGATGCAAGATTTCGACTCCGTACCTTTCGCAACTCCGAAGTGGCGTGCGCACAAATCCGTCGGAGCAAGTCGTTTTGGCATTGGCCGATTACTTCGGCGTAGCAGCAGAGTACTTCTTCGGCCCGACACCTCGCCAAGATCCCGAACTGATTCCGGAAGAAGACCGTTCGGTAGTCGAAGAGTTCCACGACAGCGAATTACGTTCTCTGGCCATAAAAGCGGTCGATCTCTCCCCTGAATCGCAGGACTTGCTCTCATCCATTGCGGAGAAACTTCGCTCGTCCGAAGGACTCCCGGCCGTCCCCCCGGATTGCAGCACGTACGCCCCACCGTTCACGCGCGACTAGTCCAGGGTGAATGTCGGCGTGTCAACCGGCCCAATAGTCCCGAGGCGGTGACGATTCCGAGCAGTGCTGCCCCGATCAGCACGCCGAAGTCGACAGCGTAATCGGTCGGCATTCCGATGAGCAGACCCCGCAGCGCTGACACCTCGTAGCTCAGCGGGTTAATGCGGCTGAGCCACTGAACCAGCGTCGGCATGAGTTCGACCGGGTACAGCGCGTTGAAGGCAAAGAACAGCGGCACGGTGATTGTCTGGCCGATGCCCGTCAATCGACCTAGTTTGAGCACGATTCCCGCGATCGCGACCGACAGGCAGGCAAAAAACGAGGAGCCCCGGACAACGACGACCCGACCCCGAACAGTTCGAGCGGGTTCCACGTCATACTCACGCCCAGCAGTGCCGCCACGACAACGACCACCACTGCCTGGGCGACAGCGCGGATATCGGCGGCGAATGCCTTACCTGTCACCAATGCAGCGCGCAGCGTCGGCGTGACCATCAATTTGGTGAGGACTCCCCCGTCACGCTCCCAGATGATCTGGTTTCCGTAGAAGATCGCAACAAGGAGAGCGGACTGCGGGACGTCGTACAGTCGCGCGAACCAGGTCACATTCTCGCATGCGGTCAATGCGCTTTCGATCGAAAGCTGTTGTGGCACGTACCCGAGGCAGCGCCGCGTGGTCATCGTCGAACTTGTATGTGACCGAGTCGATCTCGACCGCGGGTGCGCCAGGGCAATGAAAAGGCGCCGCTCGGCTCTTCCACAACTGTGTCAGCATTTCACTGAACCTCACCTTCTGATCCGGCTGCTGCCAGAGCGCTCGCCAATCGAGACACGGCCAGTAGCGCAGCCTCGATACTCGTCCTGTCTCCTCCGGTCAGACTCGACAATGCTTGACCGACAATCACACTCCGTCGATCACGCCACACTTCGACGCGGGCGCGCGTCTCATCCGAGAGCACCAATCGCCCGGCAGCCTCGGCGACGGACAGACCCGGGTTGCGTCGCAGCAACCTGACGAGTTCGATCTGGGCGCCGCCGAGCGGTCGTTCCGCAAACGGCCGCCCCGACGCCTTCCTGGTGCCCCGACGCAATTGCCCATGCGCCTCCAGGACGTCATCCGTAAGAGGGATCGATCACCCAGCGTTTTCAGCTCGTCCGCAACGGGTATCCCCGATTGCTTGTCCCGAGCACTCCCGCCCAGAACGGAGACGTCATGCGCAGACAGTGGTTGTTCGCGACGGTTGCGAGTACCGCCCTCGTCCTCACCGGTTGCTCGCCCGACGCGCTCGATTCCGGGGACAGCGCGGACAACGTCACCGCTATCTCGACGTCGCTGTCACCACCTGCCGCTGCCGATGCAGCCTTGCTGGAGACCGCCGACTCCCCGCTCGGGACGATCGCCGTCGACGGCGAGGGCATGACGGTCTACGTCTACAACCCGGACGAGGAGAACTCCCAAGCCGGCTCGTGCGACGAAGCGTGCCTGCGTTACTGGCCCGCGGTCACCTCGGTCACCGATTCACCGATCGTCGAAGGAATCGACGCGGTGATCGGCACCGTCGACGGACCCGAGGGATCGTTCCAGATCACCGTCAACGGCAAGCCCGTCTATCGGTATCTCGACGACAAGGTTCCAGGCGACATGCTCGGGCAGAGCGTCGGCAGCCTGTGGTGGATGATCAACGCCGCCGGGAACCCTGTGTTCGAAACGGAGTAGGCGTCAGTTGTACGGCTGCCGAGCGGTTTCCGGGTCACCGTACGTGATTGCCCGTTCCCGACGAGTTTTCGACGCCAAGGTTGCACCCCAGTTCAGCACCGTGCTGGCGCGGTTGCGGAACCCTGCGAGAAACGCGATGTGGATGATTCCCCAGGACACCCAGCCGATGAACCCGGACAACTGAACCGGCCCTGCCTGAAGCAACGCGTGGCGACGCGAAATGTAGGCCGCAGTTCCAAGATCGCGGTACTTGAAAGGCTTTCGGTTGGGTGCACCGTTTTCGACTGTGGCCGCGATCCTGGCCCCGGCGTGCCGGCCACCCTGCATCGCGACCTCGGCCACCCCGGCAAGTTTGTCCCGCGACATGAGGTCGCCCACCACGTAGACGTTCGGGTGGCCGGGAACGGTCAGATCGGCTTCCACCTCGATGCGGCCACCGCCGACCTGCTTCACACCCAGCGCCGTGGCCAGTGCCTCGGCGAACGGCACTGCTTCGACGCCCGCGGTCCACAAAATCGTGCGGGTCTCGTAATGCCGCTTCTCTTTTGTCTTCTTGTCCGTCGTCTCGATGCTGGTCTCGCACACGTCGGTGACATGCACTCCGAGGTGAGTCTCGACGCCGATCCCGTCGAGAGTACGTTTGGCGGCGGCGGAGAGCTTGCGACTGAACGACGGCAGCACCCGGTCGTCGCCGTGGAAGAGCAGTACCCTTGCCTCGTCCGGATCGATGGACCGGAACTCGTTGGTCAGCGCGTGCATTGCCAATTCGCGGATCTGTCCAGCTAATTCGACGCCCGTGGGTCCGCCGCCAGCCACGGCGAATGTCAGCCACGGTCGACGTTCTTCCGCTGTCGGGAGAGATTCAGCCATCTCGAACGCAGCAATGAGACTGCGTCTGATCGCCAGAGCGTCGTCGAGGGTTTTCATGCCTGGCGCCCATTCGATGAACTCGTCCTGGCCGTGGTACGACTGGCGCATTCCAGCCGCCACGATCAGGTAGTCGTACGGCAATTCGAAGGTCGACCCGTCGAAGCGACTGGCAGTCAATATTCCGGCGTCCGCGTCCACCGACTTAGCCTCGCCCAGAACGACGTTGGTGTTCTTGTTGTCCTCGAGTAGATGACGCAGCGGACTTGCGATCTGCCCTTCGGAGAGCAGACCCGTGGCGCACTGGTAGAGCAGCGGCTGGAAGACGTGGCTGGTTCCCCGGTCGATCAAAACTACCTCGACGTCGGCCTTCTTGAGTCGTCTCGCCGCGTACAGCCCGCCGAAGCCGCCACCGACGATCACTACCCGGGGCTTGCCGTTCGAGATGTGGATGCTCATCAGACAAACCTCGCTGTCACCGAGTTGGGCAGAAATCGTAGAGCCGCGTCTATCCCCTGCCACTTGAGGCCGGGTAGTGCCGCCCGAGTGGTTTCCTTCTCGATGGCGTCGACCATCGCGCTGACGCCTTCGTCCAAACTGGCCATGAGCGCAGCATCGTCGCCGGCGCCGGCGGACATGTCGGTCTTGATGAAGCCTGGCAGCAACGTCGTGACCCGAATGGGTGTGCGCGACAACTCGATACTGAGCGCCTCACCCAGAGCCGCTACCCCCGCCTTGCTCGCCGAATAGGCCGCCTTCGGCCCGGGTAGCCCCCGATCCGCGCTGATCGAGGACACGAGAACCAGGTGTCCGGCGTCCTGCGCGCGGAAGATCTCGAGCGCAGCTTCACACTGCGAGAGCGCACCGACAAAATTCGTCTGAGCTGTTGCGAGATTCGCGTGCGCTTTGCCGGTACCGATCTTCGCGCCCTTGCCGAGCCCGGCATTGACGATCACCCGGTCCAGACCACCTAGCTCGTCGCGAAGCTCGCCGAAAACCCGGACGACGGAATCGTGTTCGGTCACATCGAGTTCGCGCACTGCAACGCTGATCGACGGGTACTTCGCCACCAACTCCTCGCGCAGTGTGTCGAGGCGATCCGTCCGCCGGGCACACAGCGCGAGATCGCGACCTGCTGCGGCAAATCTCCTGGCCATCTCCTCCCCGAGACCCGAACTGGCACCTGTGATCAAAATCTTCTGCCGCGTCATGGGTGCAACTGTAGCCACCATCGAGCTCTCGTACCCGGCAGTAACCGAGCGAACTCGGACCGATCCGGCATACCGTGGAGCCATGACCGACGAATTCGATGTCATCGTGATCGGCGGTGGGCCCGCCGGTGAGAACGCCGCCGCATACGCCATCGCCGGCAGCAATCGCACCGCCGCAATCGTGGAACACGAACTGGTCGGCGGTGAATGCTCGTATTGGGCTTGTATGCCCAGCAAGGCGTTACTGCGTCCAGGGCAGGTCCTCGAAGCGGCCGACGCCTTGCCCGGGATTCCGGCCGGACCGCTGGACGTCGAGGCCGTCCTGAAACGGCGCGACTCGTTCACCCACAACCACGACGATTCGTCCCAGGTCGACTGGGCGACCTCCGTGGGTATCACCGTGATCAAAGGCCACGGAGTGATCGACGGCGAGCGAACAGTGACCGTCGACGGGACCCGTAAGCTCCGCGCCCGCCAGGCAGTCGTACTCGCCACGGGCACAACTGCCACCGTCCCGAAGACACCGGGATTGCGCGAGGCGCTCCCGTGGACCTCGCGCGATGCGACCAACCTGCACGAGGTTCCGTCGCGAGTGGCGGTCATCGGCGGCGGAGTCGTCGCAACGGAGTGCGCAACGTGGTTGTCGTCGTTCGGCGCTCACGTGACGCTGCTCGTGAGAGGCGATGCTCTGTTGAAATCAGCAGAACCGTTTGCCGGAACGATGGTTGCCGAAGCACTCGGCGCCCGCGGTGTGGACGTTCGACTGAGCACTGACGTCAACTCGGTGTCACGCCCCGATGCCAAGGACACCGGCGAAGGTCACATCCACAGTGGATCCGTCAGCATCGAGACATCTTCCGGCGTGATCGAGGTCGACGAGGTCATCGTCGCGGCGGGCCGCGGTCCGACATCTGCCGATCTCGGCTTGTCCGCCATCGGCCTCGAGGACGGCAAGTACGTCACCACCGACGATCATCTCTGCGCCCAAGGTGAATGGCTCTACGCCGTCGGAGACATCAACGGTCGGTCTCCCCTCACCCACATGGGCAAGTATCAGGCGAGAGTCTGTGGAGACGTCATCGCTGCGCGGGCCGAGAGCCGGGGACTGCGGGGACCTCGATACACCGCGTCTGCGGACAACGGACAGGTACCCCAGGTGGTGTTCACCTCACCCGAAATCGCCTGGGTGGGACGCACCGAGAAGAAAGCCCGCGACGACGGCTACGACGTCGAAGTCGTCGAGATCGAACTCGTCGTCGCGGGATCCTCGCTTCTGCGCGACGAATACTCCGGGCGCGCGAAGTTGGTCATCGACAAGGCCACCGACGTGATCCTCGGCGCTACTTTTGCCGGGCCCGAAGTATCCGAACTGGTGCACGCGGCGACAATCGCGGTGGTCGGCGCCGTCCCACTCGAAACTCTCTGGCATGCGGTGCCCTCGTATCCGACGGTCAGTGAGATCTGGCTGCGATTGCTGGAGGCTCGCCGCTGACGCGATCCCGAAGTACGTATAGTCGCGACATGGCGTCCGACATACTTGTGACCACGGCCGACGGCACCCTTCGCGGCCGCCGGGTGGGAAAACTTCGTGCCTGGCGCGGAATTCCCTACGCCCGGCCGCCAGTCGGAACACTGCGTCTGACGCGACCCCAGCCGGTCACGCCGTGGACCGGAGAACGCGACGCGACCAGGTTCGGCGACGCGTCTGTCCAACACAAGAAGGGGCTGTTGCTCGCGCCCGGGAAGTACCAGCCGAGCAGCGAGGACTGCCTGACGCTCAACGTGCTCGCTCCCGCGAACACCGGCAATACTCCGCGTCCCGTCATGGTTTTCATCCACGGCGGGGCGAACACCATCGGAACCTCCGCGACCGGCTTGTACTCCGGTGTGTCCCTCGTCGAACGCGGCGACGTCGTCTACGTCTCGATCAACTACCGGCTCGGCGCTCTGGGCTACCTCGATTTCACCCCGTTCTCCACATCCGAGCGCGTATTCGACTCCAACCTCGGACTGCGCGATCAGGTCGCGGCCCTGCAGTGGGTGCAACGCAACATCGCCGCCTTCGGTGGGGATCCTGAAAAAGTCACGATTTTCGGTGAATCCGCCGGAGCCACCGCCGTCACCACCCTGATGGCGACTCCGGCTGCCAGGGGACTATTTGTCGGGGCTATCGCCGAGAGTTCGGCTCCGGATCTGGTCTCGAGCACGCAGCGATCGCATGCCTGGGGTGCGCGTTTCGTCGAGATCCTCAATTCCGGCCTACCGCCTGCGAAGGCCCTGACCTCGGCTACAGCCGTCGAATTGGGCAGAGCTGGAAGCAGACTGGGCGCCGAGGTACTCGCGAACACACCTGGACTACATCCCTTCGGACCGGTCGTCGACGGCGATTTCCTGCCGCGCTCCCCCCTGGACGCATTCAAAGAAGGATCGGCACACCAAGTGCCGATGATCATCGGCACCAACAGACGGGAGGGGACCCTGTTCCCGAAGGTGCTCGACGCACTCCCGACCAACCCGTCGCGCATCGACACCATGTTCGCTCTCACCGATCCCGAGGCCGGGAAGCGCATCCTCGCAACCTATCCCGGCTACCCGGACGAGCAGTCCGCGATCGACGTCGGCGGAGACGTCACGTTCTGGCACCCGTCCGTGGAGTTGATGCAAGCGCACGCACAATCGGCGCCGACATACGCCTACCGATTCGACTTCGCGCCGACGATGATGCGCTGGCTCGGCCTCGACGCCACCCACGGATTCGAGATGTTCGCGGTCTTCGGCATCGGTGACACCCTTGTCGGGCGCGGCCTCACCCTTCCCGGCGGTCGACGCGGACTGCGCGCAGTCACCGAATCCGTTCAGGGACACTGGCTTCACTTCGCCAAGCACAGCTCGCCGCGCGGATCGTGGCCGCGCTACGAGGGGCAGGAGCGTCGGACCATGATCTTCGACGAGATCGTCCGCGTCGAGAACGATCCCAGACGTGAACAACGCTTGGCCTGGGCGGGATACAGCGGTTACCGTAGCCACGGCACCGACATCTCACTACCGTGACGAGCCCTCTCGAGGTCACTCTCGATTCCGGGGTAGTACGCGGGCGACTCGATCGAGGACTGCGCACCTGGCGGGCAATCCCCTACGCAGCGCCCCCGAGCGGCCCTTGGAGATTTCGCGCACCTCAGGCTGTGGAGGCCTGGAATGGTGTCCGCCCCGCGGAAGAATTCGGCTCTCCGTCTCCGCAGCGCAAGAGCAACTTCGACGAGAACTCTCTGTTCGTGAACGTCGTGGCCCCACAGTTGCCTTCGGATTCGCTGCGACCGGTCATGGTCTTCATTCACGGCGGCGCGTACAACGGCGGGAATCCGTCGACGCCCATGTACCGCGGAACGAGCCTGGTCGAACGTGGCGACATCGTCTACGTCTCGATCCAATATCGTCTCGGCGCGTTGGGCTACCTCGATTTCAGTGAATATTCCACTGCGGAACAATCATTCGACACGAACCTCGGATTGCGCGATCAGATCGCCGCGCTGACGTGGGTCCAGCGCAACATCGCCTCTTTCGGTGGTGACGCGAACGCCGTCACCGTCTTCGGTGAATCGTCCGGCGCCAACGCTGTCACAACTCTGATGGCAACGCCGACGGCCCGAGGGTTGTTTGCTCGGGCCATTGCTCAAAGTCCGCCGGCTGCTTCGGCGTACGGAAAGCATCGAGCGCATCGATGGGCGCGCGAGTTCCTCGAGATCGCAGACGCACCGGTAACCGATCCAGCCTCGTGGCTACGCTCCGCTTCGGTGAACGAACTAGTCGATGCCGGCGAAGAACTTGCGCGACGCGGCGCGGACGAAGAACCCGGAACACGGGCATTCGCCCCTGTAGTGGGTGACGACATTCTTCCCGAACACCCGCTCGACGTGTTCGCCGCCGGACGGGCCCACCCCGTTCCGCTGCTCGTCGGTTCGAATCTCCATGAGGGAAGAATCTTCCCGCGCGTTCTCGACATCTTGCCTACCAACCCGGTTCGGATCGAGAAGATGTTCTCCCACACCACCCGTGAAGTGAAAGCACGTGCGCTCGCGGCGTATCCCACGTATCCGCATCGTTTCGCTGCTGCAGATCTCGGCGGCGACATCACGTTCTGGGAACCGGCGATACTGTGTGCACAGGGTCATTGCCAGGTAGCTCCTACCTACAGTTACCGCTACGATTTTGCGCCTCGCCTGCTCAGACTCATCGGCATGGGCGCTACCCATGCCACCGAATTGCTTGCGGTCTTCGGCCGTTCGGATGCACTCACCGCGGCCTTGACCGCGGTCGGTGGACGTCGCGGACTGGCCGCGGTGACCTCCACCATGCAGCGCCACTGGATCCATTTCAGCCGACACGGAGTGCCGGACCAGGATTGGCCCGCCTACTCCGTCCCGGAGCGGCAAACGATGATCTTCGACGAGACGTCCAGAGTGGAGAACGACCCGATGGGTGAGCGTCGACGCGCCTGGATCGGCTACGAGCACCGACGCTGAAGCCCGGTCAGAAGAACTGGCCTTTCACGAAACCTGCGAGCAGGACCGCGAATCCGCCCACCTCACCGAGAATCAGCAGGAACATTCCGAGGTGCAGGGGCGGACCGGCGGACTCGAACTGATTGTCGGTGTCCTTCATCGTACCGTGAGCGATGTAGCTGAAAATCGCTGCGAGAAAGAAGAACACGACCACTGCGGCACTGGTCAGGTTGATCCACGTCGGCCACGCACTGAGTTCGACGAACACCGCGATCAGCAGCGTCGCAAACGAGTACATCAGGGCAGCGCGGTGGGCGATGTCGACATACGGATGGGCGAGGTGATTATCCGAGGTGGCCATCTGTTGGTACTTCCAGATTCCCAGGCACAGGGAGAGAAGGAAGATCAGACCGGCCGCGAGCAGCGTCAGTGTCGTGTCGATCCCCAGGGTCATCTGCTCACCCCGCAGTGCGCTTCCAGTGAGTCACCGCTGGGTGATCCAGTCGAAGGCCTGTCGTAGACGACAACCAGCACCACCGCACGATCTGCCGACACCGACCGCATCCGGTGTGGCGTATTCGCGTCGAAATACAGGCTGTCGCCGGCGTCGAGGTGCATCGTCTGCCCGGGGATTTCGAATTCGACGGAACCGGAGTGCACGAAAACGAATTCCTCCCCCGTGTGATCCATGAACTTGGGGCCCATCACCGAGGCCGGGTGAACCACGAACGGCTGCATAGCCTTTCCGACCAGAGCCGGAGCGATCGGATCGTAGACAGAAGACTCGGCCGAGGCAGCCGGGTCGATCACCCGGTCTTTGGCACGCGCGATCGTCATGACGTTGCTCTCCATGCTGTCCGAAAACAGTTGTCCCACATCGGCATCGAGCACCCGCGCAATCTTGAGCGCTACCGCGATCGACGGCGTGCTGATGCCCCGCTCGACCTTCGAGAGGTAACTCTTCGTCAGACCGGTCTGCTCGGCCAAGCCCTCGAGCGTCAGACCGGCGCGACGCCGATGTGTTCGCAGAAACGCTGCCATTCGATTCCTCTCACGAGACTTTGTGTCATCACCCTACCAACCGATTGACCTGCGATGATCAGCACCATATGAACCTAAGGTTGCACATTTCCGTCGCATATGACACTTTGTGTCCTATAAGCGACTGTATGTCATCGACTCCCGAGTCCCGAGAAAGGCACACCCATGACCGACACGATGCATGCGAGCAAACAAGAACTCATGGCCACCGCCGAGACGAAGATGCTCACCGAAGTAACCACCGGTAGTTGGACCCTTCGACAGAAGATCGCGCTGACCTGCAGAGCTCTGTCGGACGCCGGCCACGATTCCGGCCTTGCCGGCCAGATCTCCGCCCGCGGTGAGCGGCCTGGCACGTTTGTCACCCAGCGACTCGGCCTCGGGTTCGACGAGATCACCGAGGAAAACCTCCTGCTGGTCAACGAGGATCTCGAGGTTCTGGACGGCGAGGGAATGCCGAACCCCGCCAACAGGTTCCACAGCTGGATCTACCGCGCCCGACCCGACGTCAACTGCATCGTCCACACGCACCCATTGCACGCGACGGCGTTGTCGATGCTCGAGATTCCCCTCGTCGTATCCCAGATGGACATCGCACCCCTCTACGACGATTGCGCATTTCTTGCCGATTGGCCCGGAGTTCCTGTGGGAAACGAGGAGGGCGAAATCATTTCGGCGGCACTCGGTGACAAGCGGGCAATTCTGCTCGCTCACCACGGCCAACTCGTCGTCGGCAATACCGTCGAAGAGGCCTGTTCCCTCGGGCATCTGATCGAGCGAGCCGCGCGGCTGCAGTTGCTGGCGATGGCGGCCGGCGACATCAAGCCACTACCGCCTCGCCTGGCGAAAGAGGCACACGATTGGACGCTGACCCCTCGGCGCAGCGAGGCGAACTTCGCGTACTACGCCCGTCGCGCTCTCCGCAATCATCCCGACACACTGACCAACTGAATTTCGTTTCCCACCAACAGAACTGAGAGCCCCATGAGCAGCACCATCAAGGGAATCGTCGCCTATCCCATCACCCCGTTCGACCGGGACACCGGAGCATTCGATCCCAAGCCGCTACACACGCTCCTAGACAGCATGATCAGCAGTGGTGTCGACGCGATAGCCCCACTCGGCAGCACCGGTGAGAGCGCCTATCTCGACGATGCAGAGTGGGAGTCGGTCGCTCGGGAAACTGTCGACTACGTCGACCGCCGAGTCCCCACCGTAGTCGGAGTGTCGGATCTGACGACGGCGGGAGCACTCCGCCGGGCATCGATCGCGGCAGACGCCGGAGCCGACGCAATGATGATCCTCCCCACGTCGTACTGGCATCTGGGTGAGCAGGAGATTCGTGAACATGTCACTGTGGTAGCCGATTCCGTCGACATTCCGACGATGATCTACAACAATCCAGCCACCACCGGTATCGACATGTCGCCGGACTTTCTCGTCGATCTCGTCTCCACCGTCGACGGCATCACGATGATCAAGGAATCCACCGGCGACATCACCCGGATGAACCGCATCAACGAACTGAGCGGTGGCACGATCCCCTTCTTCAACGGCAGCAATCCTCTTGCACTGCAATCTTTCTCTTCCGGTGCAAACGGATGGTGCACGGCAGCCCCGTGTCTGGCCCCCGAACAGGTGGTGCACTTCTGGCGTCTACTCGAATCCGGTGATCGGTCGGGTGCCGCCGCTGTGTTCGAACAGATCGAGCCACTACTGAAGGTCCTCGTCAGTCGCGGACTGCCGTCGACGGTCAAAGCCGGGTTGGAATTTCTCGGCGTCGACGCCGGCCTTCCCCGCCGGCCCCTGCTGCCCCTCGACGACAACACCAGGATTGCTCTGTCCGATGCGTTGTCGGTGGCTCGCGGTGTAATCGTCGCGTCGTGACGTGACGTGGGAGTGGGTTCCGGCAAGATGGGATGCACACCGACCGAAGGAGGGGCACCATGTCCGTAGATTCACGGTCTGCGAGGATTGCCGTCACCGGCGCTACCGGTCATATCGGCGGCCTGGTGGCCGCGTCGTTGGCCGACGCCGGTGTCCCGCAGCGGCTGATCGCACGTTCGGTCAATCGATTACCGCAGCTCGCCGGTGCCGATTCTGCCGAGACCACGTACGGCGATCGCGAGCGCGCGCTCGCGGCTCTGGCCGGAATCGACACCCTTTTCATGGTGTCGGCGGCCGAAAGCGCAGATCGCCTGGATCAACATCGCACCTTCGTCGACGCCGCAGCGGCGGCCGGGGTCAGGCACATCGTGTACACGTCGTTCCTCGGCGCCGCTCCGGACGCGACGTTCACGCTCGCTCGCGATCACTGGGTCACCGAAGAACACATCCGTGCATCTGGACTCGCATTCACCTTCCTGCGCGACAGCTTCTACCTCGATTTCCTACCCGCTCTCGCCGGCGAAGACGGTGTGATCCGCGGCCCCGCCGGGAACGGTCTCGTCGGCGCCGTAGCGCGGTCCGACATTGCTGCCGTCGCTGTCTCGGTCCTCAAGGATCTGGATTCCCATCTCGGACAGACGTACAACCTGACCGGACGGGAGGCGCTGACGCTCTCCGAGGCTGCGAGCATCATCACCGAAGTCACCGGCAAGCAGACCACGTACGTCGAGGAAACTGTCGAGGAAGCCTACGAGTCGCGGGCGTCGTACAACGCACCCGAATGGGAGCTCGATGCTTGGGTGTCGACGTACACCGCAATCGCGCAGGGTGAATTGGCACTGATCACGGGCACTGTCGAAGAACTTGTCGGCCGGCCTCCAGTCACGCTGCGTGAATTCCTCACGGCAGAGACCGACACCACCGAGGTCGAAACCGCCTGATGCCACCACGCAAAGCAACCACGGCGCGCAAGGCTGCCGCAAAGAAGGCTGCACCGAAGAAGGCTGCTCCCAAGAGGAGTGCAAGCAAGAAGAGTGCAACCAAGAAGACCGCCGCAAAGAAGAGACCTCGCGCTGTGATGCCCGACGTTCCGACAGCCGGTCCGGGCGAACGAGTCTGGCTTCTTGACGTACCCTTTCGGACGCCGGCGCCTGGTGCGCAGTTCGTCAAGAAATGGAAGAGCTACGCGTGGGTGGGTACGGAGTTGCCCGTAGAACTCGCTCCATTCAAGGCACTCCCCTTCTCGTATCAGCAGTGGGTAGAGGACGACATCAATGACAGCACCGGCGAACGTCCCGTTGCTGCACCCAAAATTCCTCGGCCCGAGCAGGTTTCGGGGGCCGACGCCGTCGTCGATGCCGCTCGCGCCGGCAAACGCGGATTTCTGTTGGCAGACAATGCCGGCCTCGGTAAGACACTGATCGCAGTGATGTCGGCCAAGACGATTGCCGAAGAGCGCGGCGAAACCAACATCCTCGTCCTCGTCGATCGACCCGCACAGATCACCATTCCGCATTGGCGCTATTCCATCGCCTCGGTGGGCGACGGTGGATTCCGCTGGCTGATCATGTCGCCTGACCAACTGAAGAAACTGATCGCGCGAAACGGCCGCCCCAAGTACACGTTCGGTGTGGTGATTGCGGACGAGGCCCAGCTGTACAGCAACGACACACAGCGCACGGCTGCATTCGAGAAAGTCGCGCGCTTTTCGAATGCTCACGAGCAAGCGCCGTTCGTCCTGTCCGTGACAGCAACACCGGGACATACGCCGGCAGATCAGCGTTACCTGGCACCGCTTTTTGCGCAGCTGCATTCAGAACCTTCGGAGTACTGGTCCGACCTGGGCGCCAGGCTGGTCGAGTCCGGCCTTCCGCTGGACAAGTCCTATGGGAAGTGGACATGGAGCACAGAGGCGAAGGAATCACCTGCGCTGCAATCTCAAGCGCTCGAGACCGTGCGTGGGTGGATGTCGAACAGTAAACCGCCCTTGATGATTCATCGACCGACGCCGTGGGGACCCGTTCCGCTCGACGGTATGCCGATCGACCTCACCCATGCCCAGCGCGCCGAGTACGAGACGGAGTGGGCCGAGTACGCCTACGAAATGGGATTGGCCCGTAAGAGCCGCAACATCGCGCGCGGCCGTGCGCTGGTTCTCCGCTACCGACAGAAAGCGGGCATGATCCGCGCCGAGTCGACGGCCCAGTGGGCGCAGGCCCAAGTCAAGGCAGGCAAGCAGGTGTTGGTGGCCGTCGAATTCGTCTCCACAGCAGGCGATCCACTGGTCGAAATGATCGAAGCCGCCGGGATCTCGGTGGCAAAACTGTTCGGCGCGGTGCCGGACAAGGAGGGTCAACGTCTGCGGTTTCAACGCGGGGACGCACCGGTCATCGTCTTCAATGTCACGACCTCGATCTCGCTCCATGCCAACGAAGCACTCCCAGACGGCACTCACGCGTCCTCGCTGCCACGGACGGGGATCTTTCACCAACCTCGATACTCGGGAATCGCGGCAGAACAGACATTCGGTCGCTCACACCGCGACTACCAAACGTGTCCGTGGGTCATACCCTTCGGAGTGGGCACCAAGGAAGAGGACGTCGCCACGGTCATGTTGCGCAATCTCAATTCGGTCACAGGTCTGAAAGGTGGTGATCGATCCGGTCTGCGGTCGCTGTCCGAACTGCTCGGCGTCGAGTGGCTCGAGCCTGATGTCTTGACCTCGGAGGGTTGATCTTCCAATGACCGTCCAACGCGCACAAACGAACGATTTCGGAGGTTTGCCGAATTCCACTCCACCAAAACCAAATTCGGCTGACCGCTTCGTTCCTTTCAGGACCTTGGCACTCAGGTATCTGTGACCTGACGTGGCAGACTCTTTCGAGTCGAGGTGCACCAGCCTCGAAACAGTGCCGAGAATGCGAGGGGTCCGATGCGCAACATCTACCGGTCATTGATGCGCAATGTCGGCCATACACAATGGTTCTCGGATCTCGGCAAGGATCTGGTTCCGCTCGATCGAGCAGTACAGAGAGTGTCGGGAGGCAAGCTCTCGCTGGTCGGAGAAAACACCGTGACTCAGCTACTGCTCACCACGACAGGCCGTAAGACCGGCCGTTCTCGCATCACGCCACTCCTGTACGCACCCGACGGCGATGCGTTTGTCGTCGTCGGTTCCAACTGGGGGCAGGATACGCATCCGGCGTGGACACTCAATTTGATGGCAAACCCCACCGCAATCGTGACAGTGAAAGGCGTCGAAATACCGGTCGGTGCGAGTCTGGCGGAGGGCGCCACGCGTAAGAAGCTGTGGGAGCTCGCGACCACCACGTGGCCGCCGTACGAAACCTACGCCGATCGAGCATTCGGGCGCCAGATCCGCGTATTTCGACTCCAACCTGTCAAATAACTGCTGCCGGGCGCAAGATGGGAAGGACCGCCCTGCCGATCTCAGGAGCATTCCCGAATGTCCACAGCACTGACACACGCAGAAGACACACAGATCACAGCTTCCAACGGGCGGATCGCACTGGAGCCGAACCCCCGCCGAGTTCGAGCATTCTTCGCTGGTCACGCCGTCGCGGACACCACTCGTTCGGTATACCTTTTCGAACGCGGCCGCCTGCCGATATACTACATCCCCCTCGCGGACGTTCGCACCGAATTCCTCGTCCCGACGTCGACGACCACCCATTGCCCGTGGAAAGGTGACGCCACCTATTGGACGATCGAGATCGGGGATAGCCGGGCCGAGGACGCCGTCTGGTCCTACCCTGAACAGTTCGACGGTTCCCTGGACTTGAGTGAGTACGTCGCATTCTATTGGGATCGCATGGACGCCTGGTACGAGGAGGATCAACAGGTCTTTGTCCACGCCCGCGATCCATACGTACGTATCGACGCACTCCCCTCGTCCCGCCACATCCAGGTTTTTGTCGGCGACGTACTGGTCGCCGAGACGACACGACCCAGACTGCTCTTCGAAACCGGACTGCCCACGCGGTACTACATTCCGAGAATCGACGTTCGCAGCGAGTACTTTGCGCCGTCCCCGACCACCACGGCCTGCCCCTACAAGGGCACTGCGTCGTATCTGTCGTTCACCGGCACAACCGAACTCGCTCCGATCGAGGATCTGGCGTGGTTCTATCCGTTCACTACCGCCGAAGCGTCCGGGATCGACGACCACGTGTCGTTCTATCCCGAACGCGTCGGCAAGATCCTGGTGGACGGTGCCGAAATCTGAAAGGTGCGGTAGCCGAGAAGGTGTGGGTGCCTATCCCACCGCGACAGGGGATTCCGGGATTCGCAGCTCAGCGGTCTCCAGTCGGCGATCGTGCATCCACACCAACACCGTTGCAAGGGAGAGGACCAACCCTGCGATGCATACTCCGTTCCAGCCGTACGACTTCCACACCACAGACCCCACTGCCGAGCCCACAGCAGCACCGACGAAGTAGGTGGTCATGTACACGGAGTTCACACGCGAACGTGCCTCGGGGACAAGGGCGTAGATCACGTTCTGATTGCTGACGTGCACTCCCTGCAGCGCGAGGTCGGCAAGGACGATGGCAACGAGAAACCACACCACGTGAGTGGCACCGGCGACAAAGGGAAGCCACGACACCAAGAGAATCGCGATGGCGCCGCCGGTCGCCACCTGACCCAATCCCCGATCGGCCAGTCTGCCCGCCACCGTCGCCATCGATGCTCCCGCCACACCGAGTAGTCCGACCAAGCCGATTTGAGTGTCGCTGTAGCCGAATTCGTCAGAGAGCAGAAAGGCCATCGTCGTGAAGACGGTGCTGACAGCAGCAAAAGCCAGTCCACCCATAGCCGATCGGGTTCTCAGGCGCGGCAAGTTCGCAGCCAACTTCCCTACCGAAGCAAGCGTGGCGCCGTAACCGGCCCGCGGTCGATCTGCGGAATCGGACGGCAGAGATCGCCACAATGCCACGGCCATCACCACCATCAGCACCGCCGCCGCCTTGTAGACCGTCGACCAACCTCCCAGTCCGGAGAGTACGCCGGCAACGCTGCGCGCCAACAGGATTCCGATCAGCAGTCCACTCATGATCGTGCCGACCACCTGACCGGACCTCTCAGGTTCGGCCAGTGAGGCGGCAAACGGAATCAGAACCTGGGCAGCGACCGAAAAAACTCCAGCGACTGCGATTCCCACTGCCAGCGTGGCAAAGTTCGGCGCAAATCCGCTGACCGCTTGACCGGTCGCCGCCAGCAGCATGAGCCCTACCGTCAGCTTGCGCCGGTCCACCATGTCGCCTACCGGAACCAGAAGTATCAATCCGAGTGCATACGCGACCTGTGCGATGGTCACCGTCGCGGCCGCTGCGGAGGCCGACACATTCATGTGATCCGAGATGGAATCGAGGAGTGGCTGATTGAAATAGTTACCGCCCGCGCACAGGCCCGTCGCTGCAGCCATCAGCAGCACTATCGGTAGTCCGAGCCTCGGACGCGCGTCGCTTGAGATCATGTCGTCAAGCATGACCGCCCACACCGACGCGCGTCCAATAGATAGATATGCATGATCTATCTCCAGAAACGATAGATTGGTGCAATGGAACTACGTCACATCCGCTACGCCCTGGCAGTCGCGGAAGACAGACACTTCAGCCGAGCAGCCTCGCGGTTGCACGTTTCCCAGTCCGCCTTGAGTGCCCAGATCAGAGACCTCGAAAAGGAACTGGGAGTCGAATTGTTCAACCGGAACAGTCGAAACGTCGGCCTGACTGCTGCCGGCGAGGTATTTGTCGCCCGCTCCCGTGAGGTACTCGGAGCCGTGTCGAGACTCGTCAGTGATGTCTCGGCACGGAGCAACGAGCAAGTGCGGTTGACGGTCGGCATCATCACCTCGGCGGGGCGCGTCGACGTCGGCCGCGCGCTGGCAGATCTGACACGCCGCCACCCTGCAATCAACATCACCGCGCGACCGTACGGCAGTGAAGTAGTCATCGAAGGAGTCCGGTCCGGCGCAATCGACGTTGGCATTGTCGGATTGGCCGCAGGTCGCCTACCCAAGAGCTTTGCCGCCGCGCCGTTGTGGAGTGAACCCACCGCAGCGTTTGTTGCTCCCGACCATCCCTTTGCCCAGGCCTCGTCAATCAGGCTCGAAGACCTACGCGATCACACTCTCGTGGACTTCGCCTCCGGCAGCGAGGCCCGTGTCCAAACCGACCAAGCCTTCGCCGAATCACAGGTCCCTCGGGGAAAAACGCTTGAAGCCAACTCGGTAGACCTGATCTGTTCACTGACCGCCAACGGCCTGGGCGTAGGTTTGCTCCCCCAATCCATGAGCGCCCTACACCCCGAATTGGTCTGTATTCCGATCACCGATGCGCCGCATCGGATCGTCCACGCAATTACCGAACCCACCCATTCGTCGGCGCTCGCGCGCGAGTTCGTCGAACTACTCGCGGCGCAGTTCGCTACTTGAGCAGTTTCGACATTCGCCTGTCCGCCAACGGCTTACCACCGGTCTGGCACGTCGCGCAGTACTGAAAAGAGCGTTCTGCGAACGACACTTCGCGTACGACGTCACCACACACCGGGCAGGGAAGTCCGGTACGCGCGTGTACTCGCATCCCCGAGCGTTTCTCGCCTTTGAGTCGGGCCGCGTCCTGGCCCTCCGAACGCTCGATCGCGTCGGCCAGCGTGGATCGCATCACGGCGTACAGGGCCGAAATCTGCTCCGGTGTCAGGCGCGACGAGGTCGCGAACGGCGAGAGTTTCGCGGTGTGGAGGATCTCGTCCGAGTAGGCGTTCCCGATCCCGGCGATCAGCGACTGATCGACTATCGAGTTTTTGATCCGCGCCGACGTGCCGCCCAGAATCTCAGCGAACTCAACTTCGGTCACAGCCATCGCGTCCGGACCCAATCGGGCGATCCCCGGAACCTCCTGCGGATCGTTCACCACCCAGACTGCCAGGCGCTTCTTGGTACCCGCCTCGGTGAGATCGAATGCCGGCGTGAACCCTTCGGGTGTGAAGAAATGGACGCGCAGCGCCAACGGCCCCTTGCCCGGCTTCGGCGGTGTTACCGACGGATTGTCGAGCCATCGCATCCAACCGGCACGCGAGAGATGCGTGACCAACCACAACCCGTCGCAGTCCAGCGCCAGATGCTTTCCGAAGCGGGCGGCGGCCGTCACGTCACGCCCTTGCAAAGCCGTGATCGGCGGATCGAAGGTCTTGAGCACACTCAGTGCGGCGATGTCGACGCGCCCCACCACTGCGCCGACCGCGTGCTGACGAAGGAACCCTGCCAGCGCTTCCACCTCGGGTAGTTCAGGCATGGCAACAGACTAGCGCCGACCACGGACACTCACAGTGCGCTCAGTCCGTTTCCGTCTGCAGAACCACCGAGTGCCCACCGCACGCCTTCGCGGAATACATCGCCCGATCCGCTCGCCGCAGCAGGGTCATCGCGATGACGACCGTCGTCAGGGAACCGATGACCAGCAATCGGACGGCTAGTTCCAATCCTTTCGTGGCGAGATATCGATTGAAACTGTCGAATTGATCAGGACGCCGATACCACTGAACGAGAAGTCGAAAGCCGACTTCACAGCTGATCTTTCACGACCACGTGGCGCGGGCAGGACCGACTGCAGTCGGTCCTGCCCGAACGATGTAATGCGCGGATCCTAGGTGCGCAGACCGCCGTTCTGGATCAAGAGCGCAGGATCGACTGTGCAATCTGTGGCCGGTTTTCAACGCCGAAGGAGGTACGTATCCATGATCCAGCCGTGCTTCTCACGCAGCTCCGCCCGGCGCGCGACGATCCGATCTTCGACGTCGCGCAGTTTGCCGGAAATCAACTCCTCATCCAGGGTTCCGAGGTACGCACCCCACCAGATCTCGGCGTCGTCTTCGGTCACCTGAGTGAACGTGCAATGCGCGTCGAGCATCACGACGGCGTTGTCCACTCCGTCAGGTAAGCCCTCGGTCAGTTTGCGGCCGGTCGTGATGTGGATAGGTTCGCCAATTCGGTTCAGGACGATCCGGTGTTGTGCAGCCAGCGACTGCACGCTCGTGATCCCCGGGATGACGGAGTAGTCGAACGACACTCTCCCGCGAGCAAGCACGCGCTCGACGATCCGCAGAGTGCTGTCGTAGAGGGAAGGGTCACCCCAGACGAGAATCGCGCCCACTCCGGGCTCGGCAGCGAATTCCGCTTCGAATTTCGCTGCCCGGCGCTCGTGCCAGTCCTCGACGACACCTTCGTAATCGGTCGGGGTTCGGTCCCGCGATGGGTCCGTGATCTCGACCACCTTGTAGTCGAGGTGGACGTGCTCGTTGAGGATGCCGGTTCGCAGGTCGACCAGAGCCTGCTTCTCGTCACCCTTTCCGATAATGAAGAAGGTATCGGCCCTGTTCATGGCCTTGATCGCCTGAACGGTCACCTGGTCGGGATCACCCGCACCGATACCGATCACCAAGAGTTCGCGCATGCGCCGAGGCTATATTGCTGTGCGCCTTTATTAACCGCCGGAGGTTAATAAAGGCGCACAGCAGGCTAGGCCCTAGACTGATTCCCGTGACTGTCTCCACTGCTTACGAAGACCTCCTCCGGCTCGTCATGGAGACGGGTAGCGCCAAATCCGATCGCACCGGAACCGGCACCCGCAGCATCTTCGGTCACCAGATGCGTTTCGATCTTGCCGACGGCTTTCCGCTCGTCACCACCAAGAAGGTCCACCTCAAGTCGATCGTCAACGAGCTCCTGTGGTTCCTTCGCGGCGACTCCAACGTGGCGTGGCTGCACGAGCACGGCGTCTCCATCTGGGACGAGTGGGCCGACGAGAACGGCGAACTCGGCCCCGTCTACGGCGTCCAGTGGCGTAGCTGGCCCACCCCTTCGGGCGAGCACATCGACCAGATCACGCAGACCGTCGAGACCCTGCGCACGAACCCCGATTCGCGGCGGATCATCGTCTCGGCGTGGAACGTGGCCGACATTCCGCAGATGGCGCTGGCGCCCTGCCACGCTTTCTTCCAGTTCTACGTCGCCGACGGCAAGCTCTCGTGCCAGCTGTACCAGCGCAGCGCCGACATGTTCCTCGGCGTTCCGTTCAACATCGCAAGCTACGCGCTACTCACTCACATGATGGCCCAGCAGGCCGGACTCGACGTCGGTGAGTTCGTCTGGACCGGCGGCGACTGCCACATCTATGACAACCACGTCGATCAGGTTACCGAGCAGCTCGGTCGCGAGCCCCTGCCGTTGCCGACCCTGAAGCTGAACAAGCGCGACTCCATCTTCGACTACACCTTCGAGGATGTGGAGATCGTCGACTATCAGCACCACCCCGCGATCAAAGCGCCGGTTGCGGTCTGACGATGACCGATCGCACAGTCACCCTCATCTGGGCACAGGCTCATGACGGCGTCATCGGCGCCGACAACACGATCCCGTGGCGCGTGTCCGAAGACATGGCCTACTTCAAACGCGTAACCATGGGGCATCCGGTGATCATGGGGCGGCGCACCTGGGACTCCATTCCACTGAAGTTCCGGCCGTTCAGCGGGCGCCGGAACATCGTCGTCACCCGCGATCCGGAGTGGCACGCCGAAGGCGCCGAGGTAGTCCACAGCTTGGACGACGCCCTGGCGTTGCCGGACGGCGACGTCTTCGTGGTCGGTGGCGGGCAGATTTATTCGGGTGCACTGCCATTCGCGACGCATCTACTCGTGACCGAGATCGACCTCGACATCGCCGGTGATGCCTTTGCTCCCGAGATCGGCTCCGAATGGAACCTGAAGTCCGACGAGCCCTGGCAGACCTCGGAGAAGAGCGGGCTGCGCTTCCGCTGGCTGGAATACACTCGCTGATCGACTTCCGCCGATAACGAGGCACCTTGCGAGTGAGTCGGTCATACTCCAAGAACGACATTCACCGCTTTCGAGAGGTCTTCGATGGACAAGAAGTCACTGACCGCTCTCGCTCGCCAACAGTTGAAACTGGCGGGCTCGGCGACCAGCGGTCGCAGTTCACAAACCGTCTACGGCGGCCACCAGCGCAGCCTGCGGCAGACGGTGATCGCGCTGAGCGCCGGCAAGAGCCTCGCCGAACACGACAGTCCGGGCGAAGCCACGCTGTTGGTCCTGAGCGGGAAGCTGAATCTTGTGTGTGGGAGCGACCAGTGGAAAGGATCCACCGGTGATTTCCTCGCCGTTCCGGCCGACCGGCACAGTGTCGAAGCGCTCGAAGACGTCGCATTTCTGCTGACCGTCGCCATGAAGGGCTGAAGTCGGTAGCGTCTTCCGGATGAGCGAAACCGTGATCGAGGTATCGATCGTCGCAGCCCCGTCCGTACTCTGGCCCGCGTTGCGTGATCCGTCGCTGATTCGTCGTTGGTTCGGCTGGGAGTACGACGGACTCGACGACGAAATCACCCAGATCTACTCCACCGCTGAGGCCGACCCCGAAGCGTTGACGCTGAGACTCGGAAACGGTGATCATTTCTCTCTATTCGAACAAGACGGCAAGACGGTCGTCCGCATCGATCGGCCGGCAAAGTCGGCGGAAGACAACTGGTACGACGACATCACCGAAGGATGGACGACGTTCCTCCAGCTGCTCAGATTCGCTGTGGAGCACCACGGGCTGGCCGAGCGAAGAACCATTTATCTCGACGGTCTTCTGCTCCCCGGCGAGAACGTGGCGATTGTCCTCGGGATCACCGAAATCGACCTGGCAGAGGGAAGTCGGTACGCGGCGACGATCGCTCCCGGCGACTACTTCGAGGGCGTCGTCGACTTCGTCACCGACCACCAATTCGGCTTGACAGTCGAAGATCTCGGCCCTGGCCTGCTGTCCGTCGCCTCGCAGTCCGTGACTGCCCAGCGACCCGATGGAGGTATGTCGATCCTGCTGACCACCTACAACCTGAGCGATGACGAGTTCGACGAAATCAAGCATCACTGGTCTTCGTGGTGGGAAGGTCGCCGTCAAGAGGGCTGACGTTCCGCGAGGCGATATGCTTCGACCATGGTCGAAGCTTCGGGTCACTGTCCGGCACGCACGTTCGGCGAGTTGCTCGACCGCCTGGGCGATTCCAACGCAGACGTCCCCACGCTCCACCGTCTGCTGGAGGCGGTCCTGGTCGTCGGTTCAGGCCTTGATCTCGACCTGACACTTCAACGGATCATTACTTCTGCGACAACGGTTCTGGATTGCCGCTACGGCGCCCTGGGGGTTGCGGCGCCAGGGGGCGGGCTCTCGGAATTCGTCTACGAAGGAATCCCCGGGTCCCAACGCGCGATCATGGGACATTTTCCCGAAGGGCATGGCGTCCTGGGTGTTCTGATGAATCATCCGCAGACTTTGCGCGTGGCGCATCTCGGCGACCATCCCGAATCGGTCGGATTCCCCGCAAATCACCCACCGATGGAGAGCTTCCTCGGAGCGCCGATCATGATGCGAGGAAAGGTGTTCGGCAGCATCTATCTGACCGAGAAGCGAGTAAAAGCCGAGTTCACCCAGGAAGACGAGGTCATTCTGGAGGCTCTCGCCATCGCAGCCGGTATCGCTGTGGAAAACGCCCGGCTGTTCGAGCAGTCTAGGACTCGTGAAAGATGGCTCACCGCAACATCTGCCATTCGCTCGCGGTTGCTGGCCGGTGACTCGCTCGAGGACGGCTTGCAACTTCTGGCCAGCCGCGTTCGGGATTTGACCGGGGTCGAGGACGTGATCGTGGTGATCTGCGAGAACGGGTATGCCCAGGTCCATGCCGCGGCCAGCGCCCGAACCACTTCTCGTGGGGTCAGAATTCCAGCGACGACCTATCCGTTCGACGTCGTGCGAAGTACGCGAAAGCTACAGGTGCTCACCACCTTAGGTGCGCTCACAGCGCTGGTGCCGTCGGCCGGTAGTGCGGTCGTTGCACCGATGTGCGTCGCCTCGGGTGTAGTCGGCGCGATCATCGTGGCGTCGAATTCCACCAACACGCACTGGGACCACGACGAACTGACCCGGATCGAGTCGATGGCCGAACTCGGCTCCGTTGCAATCGAGTTCGACGAGAAACAGAAGGCGCAACGCCTGTTGTCGGTTCTCGCGGACCGCGACCGCATCGCACGCGACCTGCACGACAACGTCATCCAGCGACTGTTCGCGAGTGGAATGAGCCTGCAGAGCACGCTTCCGGACGAGACCCTCCCCGAGTCGGCGCGCGCAATTGTCAAACGATCTCTCGAACAATTGGACAAGACCGTCCGCGAGATCCGGACTACCATCTTCGATCTGCAGACTCCCACGGCCACCGATTCGTCGAGCCTGCGCCGACGCCTCCTCGACGTCATCGGCGACGCCACCGCACAATCCGCCGTGACCCCCAGCGTCCAATTCTCCGGCGCCATCGACACTCTCGTGAATCCCGGCATCCACCAGCACGCCGAAGCTGTACTGCGAGAAGGACTGAGCAACGTCCTTCGGCATGCACGAGCACACCACATCACCATCGCAGTCACCGCGGATGTCGAATTCGCGATCACAATCGAGGACGACGGCGTCGGACTCCCCTCCGACTTCCACAAGAGTGGGCTTCACAATCTCGAGCGCCGTGCCGAACACTGCGGCGGTACATGCACAATCGTCAACCACGATCCGAGCGGTGCACGTCTGCTCTGGCGAGTGCCACTCGGCCGCACCAACTCGAATCGACCGAAGTCCGGTCGGTAGACCTATCGACTGCCGCTGCGGATTTCGGTGGCCAGCACTGCAGCCTGAGTACGACGCTGCATGCCCAGCTTCGACAGCAGACGCGTCACGTAGTTCTTGACCGTCTTCTCCGCGAGGAACAATCGCGCGCCGATCTCCCGGTTGGTGAGTCCCTCTCCGATGAGGTCGAAGACTGCTCGTTCCTGATCGGATAGCTCGGCCAACGGATCAGCTGTGCGGTCGCTACGGATCCGCTGCATCAGCGCCTCCGTCGCCCGACTGTCGAGCAGTGAACCGCCGCGCCCGACTGTGCGGACCGCAGCGACCAGATCGGTTCCCAGAATCTGTTTGAGTACGAACCCCGAGGCGCCCGCCATGATCGCGTCGAGCAACGCCTCGTCGTCGGCGTAGGAGGTGAGCATCAGGCAGCGCAGGTCGGGAAGCATGGAGCGCAGTTCGCGGCACAGTTCGACGCCGTTGCCGTCAGGCAGCCGTACGTCCAGAACCGCGACGTCGGCATTGCTCTGCGGTACCGCAGCCAATGCTTCTCCCACGGATGCGGCTTCGCCCACCACCACGAAGTCTTCGACCCCGCCGAGTAGGTCGAACAAGCCGCGTCTGACGATCTCGTGATCGTCGACCAGGAATATCCGCGTTGTCATCGAACCCCTCCAAAAGACATCTCGAGTCGAACGGTACCGGAGATGGTGGACTCAGAACTCATTGAATGCATTCTCTTCACTTGTTGACGTGCCGGACTATGAGAACCGGGCAATCCGCAGTGTGCAGGAGCGCCCGACTGGTCGATCCGAGGAGCATTCCCGCGAATCCGCCGCGCCCACGGCTGCCGACGACTATCAATTGCGCCGTCTCCGCGTATTCGCTCAGAACTCGCACCGGACGGTCACGCGCGACGACCCTCTCGACGACGACGTCCGGGTAGCGTTCGGTGAATCCGGCCAATTGCTCGGCGAGGACAACTTCCTCGCCTGTCTGGATACTGCTCCACAGTGGGTCCTCCGGGGTGGCGCCCAGCGAGGGCTGCACACTCACGTCACTCCACACGTTGACCGCAATCAAGGTGGCGCCCCTCGCGGAAGCCTGCTCGAAAGCATGCTCGACTGCCTCGATGCTGCTCTCGGATCCATCGACGCCGACGACGACGGGGCCTTCGGTCGGCGGTCGCCCGTCGAGGGTCCGCCCTCTGACAACTGCAACCGGTGATTCGCCGTGCGAGACCACGGACACCGTCGCGGAACCGACGACCAGTCCGGTGAGTTCACCGTGTCCGCGGGGTCCGAGCGCAATGATGTACGCACTCTTGGACAATTCGATCAGCCGATCGGAGACACTGCCATCGAGAAGTTCGGTGACGATCTCGATGTCGTCGTCGATGCTCTGGCGCGCGAGGATCTGTGCGCTGTCCAGACGAGCGGTGGCAGTGCGGCGCAGTTCGTCCTTGAAGCTCTCGGCGAGGTACGGCTCGGAGTAGTAGAAGGCGGGGATGTGCACCACCGTCGCGATGTGGAGAGGACGACCGAGCGCCACTGCCGTTCGAGCCGCCCAGACGACAGCCGACGACGCTGATTCCGAACCGTCCACTGCTACGACGACGGGTTTGGTTGCACTCATGTTCGTCCCTCCACAATCGACCACAGAATCTCTTCGCCCCACACTATTGCCCAACGACGGCAAAAAGGATTCATCGGCCGACGCGAGTCCCGAATCGGACATTCGACCTTTGGGTGACTGCGGCAACGGCCCCGCCAACATCCCGAACGGGCGTCAACGAGGCCACCGGTGCCGGACCCGCACGCGAACCCTGGCTACCCAATCCACATTAGGTGAAGAAGCCGACCGCTCAGAAGTGCAGAAAGTCCTGTCAACAAGCGGCCAAAATCAGGTTTCGTGCGCAAGAGATCCCAAATCGACCACCTCTGCTGTGCGCCTCTATCAACCGCGGGCGATTAACAAAGGCGCACAGTAGGGTCAGTCACAAATCTTGCGGAACTTCTCGATCAGCTGAACACGGCCGTTGCGATCGGCAGCCAACGGCGTGACGTTGAGCGTCGTGACACCCGCTTCGGCGAAAGCTGCGACGCGTTCCCGGACGTAGCTCTCGGGGCCGATCAACGACACGGCACGAACCAGCTCGTCGGGGACTGCTGCTGCGGCTTCGTCCTTCTTGCCCGCGAGGTAGAGATCCTGGATCTTCTCGGCGGCCTCTTCGTAGCCGTAGCGCACCGCGAGATCGTTGTAGAAGTTCTTGCCCTTGGCGCCCATGCCGCCGATGTAGAGCGCAAGGCTCGGGCGTACCCAGTCGAGCATGTGGTCGACGTCGTCACCGATGGCGAGCGCCGGCGACGCGTACACCTGAAGCTCGCCGAGGCTCGGATCGCGCTTGGCCTTGCCCTTGGCGATCGGCTCGCCCCACACGCTGGCTGCCTTCTCCGGATGGAAGAAAATCGGCTCCCAGCCTTCGGCGATCTCCGCCGTCAGCTCGACGTTCTTGGGGCCGAGCGACGCGATCAGGATCGGGATGCGCTCACGCACAGGATGATTGATCAGCTTGAGCGGCTTACCCAGCCCGGTGCCCTTCTCGGCGGGGAGCGGAACCTGGTAATACTTGCCCTGGTATTCGACCTTCTCGCGGCGCCACACCTTACGGCAGATCTCGACGACCTCACGGGTGCGCCCCAGCGGAGCGTCGTACTTGACGCCGTGGAATCCCTCGATCACCTGCGGCCCGGAAGCACCGAGGCCCATCACGAAGCGACCGTTGGAGACGAAGTCCAGGCCCGCTGCCGTCATCGCGGTCAACGAGGGCGTACGGGTGTAGATCTGGAAGATTCCCGAAGCGAGTTCGATGGTCGACGTCTTGGCCGCCAGGTAGCCGAGCTGGCTGACGGCATCGAAGGAATACGCTTCCGGGACAAAAGCGATGTCCAGGCCCGCCTTCTCCAGGTCACCGACCTCTTCGACGGTTTCGGCGAACCCGCCGCTGTAGTTCAAACCCATACCGATACGCACGTTGTAACCCCAATCCTGACGATTGCTGCCGCGTGCGACGCGCACACGGCAGTGGTACTCCCATCGAACACTTACTCACATCGAACACTACGGAACCTGAGTCCGCATTCATGTGACTACCCCGTTCATATTCGATGACCGAAATGAACGGGGTAGCGGGAGTGTCTGAAGAGGGTCAGGATTCTTCGGGGCGAACCACCATGACGGGGCACTTGGCCGAAGCGATCAGGGTGTTGCTGGTCGAGCCGAGCAGCATGCCGCGGAATCCACCGCGGCCACGGCTTCCGACGACCACGAGCTGCGCTTTTGCCGACCAGTCCAGCAACCGTCCACGTGGGTTGTCGAGGTAGACCTCACGCCGGACCTTCACGTCCGGGTATTGCTCGGACCAACCCGCCAAGCTCTCGCTGAGAACTGCGTGCTCTTCTTCCTCGAGAGACTGCGGTGCAAGTGCAGCGGCCCTCGGATCTTCGAATGCCGCGCTCCCTAGGTCACTCCACACGTGCAGCGCCACCAACTCTGCGCCGCGGAATGCCGCTTCTTCGAATGCGGCACCCACGGCCTGCGCGCTGAGCGCGCTGCCGTCGACGCCGACCACGACCGGCCCCTCCGAGGGCACCGCGCCATCGCGGTCTCGGACGACGATCACCGGACACTTGCCGTGACTGGCCACGCCGACCGCGGTATTGCCGAGTACTGCCGTTGCCGCTTTGCCTGATGCAGAAGCTCCGACAACTACGCGCCTCGCCTGTGCCGAACTCTCGATCAACCACTGAGTTGCACTGCCGATGGCGATTTCGGTGTGAACCTCGAGTTTCGGATCGATCTCACGGGCGAACTGTTCCGCCTCTGCCAAGATCGCTTTTCCGGCCTCCTCCACCCATTCGTACACCCCACCCGCGTCGACGTACGGCCCACCGAAACCGTACGGCGCGAAATCGAGAGCATGGATGATGTCGAGTCGCAATTCGCGCTGGGCGGCGATTTTCGCGGCTTCGCGGAGCGCGGTGGACGCAGTGTCCGAACCCTCGACTCCGACGACAACACTGTTATGTTCGCGTGAACTCATGTGCCCACCTTCCTGAAGAAGTAACCGAGCCACTTTCACTCTAACCATCCCACTTGTCCGGCTTTTTTGGGGTCGCCCCCTCTCGATTTCGGGGACTTAAGTCCCCGAAACTGTTGACGGATAGGAGAATTAGCAGAGCAATCAGGACCAGGTGTGAACAGGATCTCCCGTGCGCATGTTCTCCACGTAACCGCGGAGCATTCCGGTGAGCGCAGTCGAGCGGTCCGCGCCCGAGGCCTCCGCCCGCGCAACGTGCTCTCGCTGCCAGGCCGCACCGGTCTGCCTATTCATGCACCGCCCCTCGATGACGCCGAGGTACCGATCGCGGGCGGCGGCGGACAATCCGAAGTCCGCCAAGCCCTCGTGCGCCAACGGCAGCAACCTTCGCAATATCAACTCATCGGCGCCGACCCAGCCGATCTCCGGCCAGTACAGGGTCGCATCCAGTCCGTATTTGGCGCCGATGTGCAAGTTCTCTTCCGCCGCCTGAAAGGACATGTGCGACCACAGTGACCGCTCCGCGTTCACCAATGCCCGAACGGTTCCGTAGTAGAAGGCTGCATTGGCCATGATGTCGACGACGGTCGGTCCGGCCGGCAGTACGCGATTCTCGATACGCAAGTGCGGCTTGCCATCCGAGCAGTCGTACACCGGTCGATTCCACCGGTAGACCGTGCCGTTGTGCATCTGAAGCTCGCTCAACTCCGGAATCCCGCCCGCCGCCAGCACTTCCAGTGGATCGGTGTCCGACACATCAGGCAGCAGGGCCGGGAAATACCGCGAGTTCTCCTCGAACAGGTCGAGCACCGAGTGGATCCACCGCTCACCGAACCACACCCGCGGACGCACACCTTGGTTCTTGAGCTCGAAAGTTCGGGTGTCCGTGGCCTGTTCGAAGATCGGAATGCGTGATTCGTGCCAGAGTGCCTTGCCCGCCAGGAAAGGCGAATTGGCGGCCAACGCCACTTGCACTCCGGCCAGACACTGAGCGGCATTCCAGTGCGCGGCAAATTCTTCCGGCGCCACCCGCAGATGCAACTGCATGGACGTACACGCCGCCTCCGGCACCACCGAATTGGTATCGGCCCGAAGAAGTTCCACGTCGCCGCCAGGTAGCGCGACACCTTCGACGTCGAGTTCGATGTCCTCTCCTCGCGCGGCAAAAATCTGCTCGTTGAGCAATTCGTAGCGCGGGTTGGCCGTGATCCACTCTCGATCGAGATGCTCGAGCTGCAATGTCGGCAGCATCCCGATCATCACCATCTCAGCGTCGTGCGCATGGATTCGTGCGTCTGCGACGTCAAGGGACGCCCGCAGTTTCTTTTCCAATTCGAAAGTCGCGTCACCGGTGAGAGGGCCGGGTTCGACGTTCATCTCGACGTTGAACTGTCCGAGTTCGGTTTGGAAAACCGCAGCGTCGTCTATCGATTCGAGTACTTCACGATTCGACATCGCAGGAGCCATGTCCCCGTTCACCAGGTTGAATTCGATCTCCATACCCAGCAGCGGCGCGGGCCTGTCGACGGCGTCCCGAAAGTCACCACCGTCGAGCATCTGCTTCATGGCGTCGACGCACGAGCGCACCTTCTTACGAAAGAGCCTGCGGTCGGCTCTGGTGAATTCTCTTGCCGTGACCTCTGCACCCATCGCGCGTTCCCCCTTCGACGATCAACGTCACTGAAGGCTATCCGGCCGGGGTCACCGACAAACGGGAACTGCGGTGGCACCAGGAAGAATTTCCCGGTACCACCGCAGTTCTGCAAGAAGTTTTCTTACGAGTTGTCTACCCAGGTGACCGCCACGCCGCGGGCCTGCAGCCACGCTGCCGGATCGACCTTTGCGCCGTTCTCGGCGACCTCGAAGTGCAGGTGGGGGCCGGTGGACTGGCCACGGTTACCCACGGTGGCGATCTGCTGGCCGGCGTTGACTCGCTGACCGACGTTGACCTGGTAGTCGTTGACGTGGCCGTACGTGGTGACGGTGCCGTCGTCGTGCTGGACACGGACCCACAGGCCGAAACCTGACGCCGGGCCGGCGTCGATGACCTGGCCGTCGGCTGCAGCCAGGATCGGCGTACCGATCGGGGCTGCGATGTCGAGACCGCCGTGGTGTGCTCCCCAGCGCGAACCGAAGGTGGAGGTCAGCGTTCCGGACACCGGCTGCACCGTGCGAGCGGACGGGCCGGGATTGATACTGCCGAGGAACTGCTGTGCCTGCGTGTTGAGGTCAGCTGCAAAATCGGGAAGCTCAGGAATGTCGAGAGCGGGAAGAGCTGCCAATTCAGCCGGAACGACAGCGCCCTCGGGAAGCAGACCCTGCGGGATTTCGAAGCCCGCGATGGTCTGTGTTGCCGGCGCCGCAGCAGCGGTTCCTGCACCCATCTGGCCTGCACCGACGAGGAGTGCACCGGTAGCCGCAGCTACGACGCCTGCCTTGACACCGGCACCAGGGCCAGACGACGCGGTGCGGTGGCGGCCGCTTGCTGCCTCGGGATCGATCTCGAAGACAACATCGTCATTGCCCGTGCGGTGGTGGTTTCCCACAGTGTGTACTCCGTCAGTCGTCGGCGTGCAGCGTCCTTCTGATGAAGCCCGCTCCTCTGTCTGCCGAAGAATGTAACAGTTTGATCAAGGCAGCCGCCACCGTTACCCGATCTTGACCAAAACTATTTCTCGCCGTTCTGTCGGCTGGCGTCCAGTTCTGACTTGAATGCGTCGTATCGTGCCCGGTGAGCGGGTCGGCGCCGGATGATCGCCCACGCGATACCCAGAACGACAAACCAGATCGGCGTGACGACAAGTGCCTGCAGGGTGTCGTCCTTGGTTGTCAGCGCCCAGAGGATGAAGACGAAGAACGCGAGCACGACCCAGCACATCACGATGCCGCCGGGCATCTTGAACTTCGACGCCTCGTGCAGGTGCGGACGACGCTTCCGATACACCATGTAGCTCGCCAGGATGATCGTCCACACGAACATGAACAGCAGCGCCGAGATGGTCGTGACGACGGTGAAGGCCTCGATCACGGAGTCGCCCGAGAACAGCAGGATCAGCGACGCCAGCAGGAAGATGCACGAGAACATCAGGGCGTTCGCGGGAACCTTGCGTGAGTTCAGCTTGCCGAGAGCCCTCGGTGCGTCGCCTTCTTGTGCAAGCCCGAACACCATGCGCGAGGTGGAGTAGATACCCGAGTTCGCCGAAGAAGCAGCGGAGGTCAGCACGACGAAGTTGATGACCGATGCAGCGATGCCGAGGCCGGCGAGGGTGAACATGGCGACGAACGGACTCTTGTCTGCGCTGATTTCACGCCACGGTGTCACCGCGATGATCACGGTCAGCGCAATGACGTAGAACAGCAGCACACGAATGGGGATGGAGTTGATGGCCTTCGGCAGGTTCTTCTCCGGGTCCTTCGCCTCGGCTGCTGTCGTGCCGACCAGTTCGATACCCACAAATGCGAACACCGCGATCTGGAAGCCGGCCACGAAGCCCATGAATCCGGTCGGGAACATGCCGCCGTCGTTCCAGAGATTGTCGATACCGGAGGTGGCACCGTTCGGCGCCGTGAACCCGGAGACGACCATGACGATGCCGACGATGATCAGACTGACGATGGCGATGATCTTGATCAGCGCGAACCAGAACTCGGTTTCACCGAAGGCCTTCACCGTCGGCAAGTTCAAGAGGAGTAGTGCCGCGATCGTCAGCAAAGCGGGAATCCACGCCGCGAGACCTGGCCACCAGTATTTGAAGTAGCCGGAAATCGCGATGACGTCAGCGATGCCGGTGACGATCCAACAGAACCAGTACGTCCAGCCGGTGAAGAATCCTGCCCAGGGGCCCAGCAGATCAGCGGCGAAGTCCGAGAACGACTTGTACGCCATGTTCGAGAGCAGCAACTCCCCCATCGCACGCATGACGAAGAAGAGCATGAAGCCGATGATCATGTATACGAAGATCACGGAAGGCCCGGCGAGAGAGATCGTCTTGCCCGATCCCATGAAGAGTCCGGTACCGATGGCCCCACCGATGGCGATCAGCTGGATATGCCGGTTGGACAGCTGACGTGAGAGGTGGGGGTCTTCGCCGGACGGCTTCGTCAAATCTGGTGTATTCGCGTGGTCGGACACGGAGGATCCCCCTCGTCGTTCGGTTCATCCGGAGCGTCGAAAACACGCCCGTCGGGGGAACCTCGGAAAATGTGCCCTCTCAAAGTACGCGTGCACTGGCTCACATCACGCATCGGAAAGCGGACGCCGATAACCTGTCGAGGTGAACACTGACAGCACGGCCCATCGAGACGGACATATCGCCGCGACGCTGTTCGATTTCTCCGGAACCCTCTTCCGTTTGGAAGAGAGCGACGATTGGAACGGGCACCTCATCGATCACCAAGGTGACCCGCTCGACGTGCATGCTCAAGCCGAGCTGATGCGCCGGATGACCGCGCCGGTGGGTAGAACCGTCGAGATGGACGAAGCCGGGATCTATGCGTGGGAGAACCGCGACCGGGATCCGAAGTTGCATCGTCAGGCTTACCTCGACGTGTTGAGCAAGTCCGGAGTGCCCGATCCGGTTCGCGCCGAGGCTTTCTACGCCCTGCTGCTGGATCCGGACCAGTGGTCGCCGTACCCGGACACCGGCGAGGTCCTGAAGTCATTGTCGGAGAAGGGTATACGAACCGCAGTCCTGAGCAACATCGCCTTCGACATCCGACCGGCGTTCGTCGACCGAGGCTGGGATGTCTGGGTCGACGAGTTCGTCCTCTCGTTCGAGGTGGGTGCCGTCAAGCCGGAACCCGCAATCTTCGAATACGCCCTGGCACAACTCGATGTGGATGCGGCACAGACATTGATGGTCGGCGACAGCGACGTGGCCGACGGCGCTGCCCGAGACGTCGGTTGCCAGTTCGCACTCGTCGATCCCCTGCCGACGACCGAACGTCCGCACGCGCTACTCGACGCAGTGCGGAAGTTCGGGCTGATCTGAGCGATCAGCAGTCGCCCGACTTACCGACAGTCTCGTATTCGCCGATGGCAGCAACCTTCTCGGCAGAGGCGCTCTGAACGTCGAAGTGGTAGCCCAACCACTCCTTCGCGAGCCGTCTGGCGAGTTCGAGGCCGACCACTCGCTGCCCGAAACACAAGACCTGTGCGTCGTTGCTGAGCACTGATCTCTCCACCGAGAAACTGTCGTGGGCAGTCACCGCCCGGATCCCCGGCACCTTGTTGGCGCTGATAGCGACGCCCAATCCTGTTCCACACACGAGGAGCGCCCGATCGGCTTTGCCGTCGGCCACCAACCTGGCGGCAGTAACAGCAACGTGCGGATACGCAGTGTGCTCGTCGTTCCCGACGCCGACATCGGTCACCACGTCCACGCGGTCGTCGGCTTCGAGGTCGGCCTTGAGTGCCTGCTTGTACTCCAAGCCGGCATCGTCGCAACCGACGACGATACGAAGTCGCTCAGCCATGATCGTGCTCCTTGCGTTCAGAGTTCGTGTTCAAGAAATCAGCGACGGTACGGACACACATCGCCATCGATATCGCGCCGGCATCCGGGGTCCCGACACTCCGTTCTGCCAGCGGTCGTGCCCGACCCACCAGCGGGCGCAATTGCGCCGTGGCGTCGGCTGCGGTCTGGGCAACGTCGGCGGCTTCGTCCCACGCCTGCGCCGTAAGGACCCCGTTTCCGACTGCGGCACTCAAGGTTTCCACGAACGGCCCCAGAGCGTCGAGCATCGTCTTGTCGCCTAGTTTTGCTCCACCGAGCGCCACTATCGCGTCATAGCCCGCCCGTACACCGTCAGCCAGGTCATGGGCGCCTGGTTGTCCCTTGTCACCCAGCCGGGTTCCCATGGCCGTAAGCGCGGCACCCCACAGCACGCCGGACGTCCCGCCCGCCTTTGCTGCCCAGGCTTCACCCGCTGCAGTCAAAACTCCTTGTGGACCGGCACCCTGCGCGGCTGCGGCCTGCGCTGCCAGCGTCGCGTATTCGGTTCCCCGAACCATCCCGCGCCCGTGGTCTCCATCGCCTGCCACCGCATCGATGCGGCCCAGTTCTTCTTCGTTGACCGCCATCACCCGAGCGAGAGCATCGATCACAGTAGCCACAGTTTCTCCGCACAGCCGTCCCCGGTCGTCGCCCGCAGCGCTCACACCGGACGTCTCTCGCACGGAAGTGGTCGTACGACGCTCCCCCGATCGTGTTGCCACACCGAATGTTCCGCGCCGAAATGCCGGAGTGTCCGCGGCTGCGGTCCAAAACGATTCGAGTTCCTCGTCCAGCCACATGAGCGTCAGTGAACAACCGGCCATGTCCAGACTGGTCACCAACTCTCCGACCTCCGGCGAGACAACCGTGTATCCGGCCTCCCGCAACAGCTTCGCCGCGGTACCCCAGACCACGAACAATTCCTCGTACTTGATACGCCCGAGTCCGTTGAGGATCACTGCGACGCGTGTCCCGGAGCCGTCCGGCCGTTCGGCAAGCACACCGTCGACCAATAGCTTCGCCAGTTCTGCGGCACTTGGCATCTCGTGCGTGGACACACCCGGTTCTCCGTGAATGCCCAACCCCAGATCCATCATTCCGGTTTCCACGGCGAACAGTGGGTGATCTGCGCCCGGCATGGTGCATCCATCGAAAGCAACACCGAGTGTTCGCGTGTTGTCGTTTGCCTCGCGTCCTACTCGCTGCACCTCGTCGAGGTCATACCCCGCTTCCGCAGCAGCCGACGCGATCTTGAACACCGTGAAATCACCGGCGATTCCCCGCCGCTTCGTAATGTCCTCCGCGGACGCACTGGCAATATCGTCGGTGACCGGTAGGTACCGAGCGTCGATTCCCTCGTGCGCCAAAGCTTTCACTGCGAGCGAGAAGTTCATCACGTCACCCGCGTAATTTCCGGTCGTCAGAAGCACGCCGGCACCGCTGTCGACAGCGCGAGCGACGGATGCCGCCTCCGCTGCGGAGGGAGACGTGAAGATATTTCCCACTACTGCGCCGTCGGCGAACCCCGGCCCGACAACACCACAGAACGCCGGATAGTGACCGGAACCGCCACCCACCACCACCGCAACCTTGCCCGGTCGTGTCTCCTGGGCCCGTACTACACCACCTGGCACACCGACAACGTAATCGGAGTTGGCGTCGAGGAACCCCTCGAGCATGTCTTCCGTGAACGTAGCGGGATCGTTGAATAACCGAGTCATGACAAAATACCTCTAACGCAGTCGATTTCCGGTTTCAGGGTCGAATAGATAGACACGTTCAGGAAGAGCAGTCGCCGCGCACTCGTCGCCTGCCGCAAACCTCTCGTGGGCCGGCGTCTGAACCATCAGCGTTGATCCCGAGCCAGTCGACTCAGTTCCCGCTGCGTTCACCTGCACCAAACCGAACTCCATCAGGTGCTCGAAATGCTTCACGTGCACCGTGATCTGCCGATGCCCGGCAGGCCCCGACACCATAGTCATGTCTTGGGGGCGAACTCCGACCCGAACCGACTGACCCTCAACGACATTGCGTGTCGAGACCGGTAAGGCACCAGCCGAGCCTATGGCAACAACCGCAGATCCGTTCTCGCGGCGCACAATTCCGTCGAACATGTTGATCTGCGGTTCGCCCACGAACTCCGCCACGAAAATGTTTGCCGGATCGTCGAACACCTCGTCAGGAGTGCCGTACTGCTGGATGATGCCACCGTCCATCACCGCAAGCCGGTCGGCCAAGCTCAGCGCTTCGACCTGGTCGTGAGTGACCACGATTGTGGTGTAGCCGAATTCGCGTTGCAGCATCTTCAGTTCACGCCGAACCCGTTGCCGTGCCGACGCGTCGAGGTGCGAGAGCGGTTCGTCGAGGAGCAGCACCGGCGGGTTGCGCACAAGCGCCCGAGCGAGTGCAACCCGCTGCTTCTGTCCGCTCGACAATCCGGCCGGACGCAAGTCGAGTAGGTCCTCCATCTCCAGACGACGGGCAATGGTGGACACCAGTTCGTTTGCGCCCGCTACTTTTCGGGCTTTCAATCCGTACGAGAGGTTGTCGCGCACCGAGAGCGGCGGATACAAAGCGTAGCTCTCGAATCCAACCCCGACGCCTCGTTTCCCGGGTGCCAGCTGACTGATCTTCCGGTCACCGATCAAGATCTCCCCGCTCGAGACGGTCTCCAGTCCGGCGATCATCCGAAGGGTTGTCGTCTTGCCGCATCCCGAAGGACCCAGTAGCGCAACCAATTCACCGGGTTCGATGTGCAGGTCGATTCCTTTGACCGCGTGGAATGTTGCCCGCCCACGCGAAGAGTAGGTCTTCTCCAGGTTGTCCAAGGTCAGTGATTGCGCGACCTTCGCGCCGCTACGACTATCGGCGGTAGTGGTCATCGCCCGTCCTCCTGTGCTGCGTAGGTCGTTACACTTTCGCCGGTCCTACCGGCGCCGACGATCGCGCTGCCGAGTCGTCGACTGTCTGTTCCTTCTGGTGCGCCCTCGAACAGGTGAATGTTCTGGCGAGCCACTTCCACAACGATCTCCGCACCTTCGACCGCGAGCGAACCACCCGACGACAGACCGATCATCGTGACCCCGCCGCCGAGATCTATCGAGAGTTCGACATTGCGGCCAAGCCGCTCTACCAGTTGAATCCGGCCGCGTACGGCCACCGCGGCGGAGTTTCCCGAGTAATCTGCGCGAATCTCGATGTCACACGGTCGGATACCGATTCGAGCGCCCACCGACGACGAAATCGAGATGTCGGCCGGAATCGCGACCTCCAGCTCGGTGCCCAGAACCCGGAGCACCGCGCCGTCGACTGCTGCGTCGAACACGTTGATCTCGGGTTGACCGAGCGAGCGTGCCACGAACGTGTCAGCGGGCGCATGCCAGATGTTGGCCGGGGTGGCGATCTGGACCAGCCGCCCTTCCCTCAGGATGGCGATTCGATCACCCAGCGCGAGTGCTTCCTGATAGTCGTGCGTCACGTACACCGTTGTGGTGTTGGACATCTGACCGAGCTGACGCAATTCTGCACGCATCGCAGCACGTAGTTTGGCGTCGAGGTGTGAGAGCGGCTCGTCGAGGAGGTACACGTCAGCCGGCCGCACCAGCACACGACCGAGTGCGACACGCTGCCGTTGTCCGTTGGACAACTCTCGCGGGAACCGCTCGAGCAAGTGGTTGATTCCCAACGTTCTCGTGACCGCGTCGATACGGCGCTTCTGCTCGTCCTCCGAGTATTTTCCGGTTCGACCGGACTTGAGTGGTGACCCCAGATTCTCCGACACCGTCTTCTGCGGGTAGAGGGCGTAACTCTCGAAGGCCATGGCGACGTTACGGTGGTATGGCTCGACGAGAGTCATGTCCACTCCCCCGATGTCGACGGTACCGTCGTCGACTTCGACGAGTCCGGCTATCGACTTGAGCGTCGTGGTCTTGCCTGCGCCGGAAGGTCCCAGAATGACGAGGAATTCACCGTCTGCCACGTCGAGGTCGATACCGTCGATGCCCACGGTCTTTCCGTAGTGCTTCGTCAATGCTTTGACAGTAAGTGCGACCATCAGGATTTCACCGCCCCGAACGACAGTCCGCGGACAAGGTATCGCTGAATCGTCAACGCCAGAATCAGCGGTGGTAGAGCAGCGATCACCGCCGCCGCAGCTGTCAGGTTGTAGTAGGCCTGTCCGCCGCCACCGAGGAACTTGGTCACCGCGACGGTGACGGTTCCGGCGTTACTGTCGGCCAGGATGAGAGGGAATACGTAGTTGTTCCACGCGAAGATGAACGAAAGCAAAGCTGCCGCAGCGATTCCGGGACGAACAAGTGGCAGTGCCACCATCACGAAGGCACGCTTACGGGTGTATCCGTCCAACAGTGCTGCTTGCTCGAGGTCTTCGGGAAGGTCTTCGAAGTACGAGCGCAGGATCCAGACCACCAGAGGCATCGTCACCAGTTGAAGAACCCACACCATCCCGAGTTTGGTGTCGAACAACCCGATCTGGTTGTAGATGACGAACAGCGGGACGATCACCATCAGCTCCGGCGCAAAGCGGAAGGAAAGCATGTTGAACATCAAATCGTTGGATCCCTTGTACTTCCAACGCCCGGCAGCATACGCCGCCGGAATGCCGATAGCCAACGAAACAAGAACAGCGCCACCACAATTGATCAAGCTGGTCAGCAGGGCCGACTTGAAGTCGACACTCGTCAGATCCGTGCCCTTCTGACTCAGCACGGTTCCGAAGTTCTCGAACGTGGGACTGAACTTGAAGTATGTGGTGGTCTGCTCGGCCGGAGTCTTCAGCGCCAGCAGAAACATCCACAGGATGGGAAAGAGCGAGAAGACGAACCACACAACCAACACGATGTCCGCGGCTACGGCACCGACGGTGAACCTCTTCTGGCCTGGCATCAATTCACTGGCCATGACTTTACGACTCCGCTCCGGCAGCACGACGCTGCGCCTTGCCCAACACGCTCACCAGATAGCGCGCGGTGACGAACACGATGATCCACAGCAAGAACATGTAGGTGCTGCCGCGGGAATAGTCGAGATTGATGATCGAATCCTCGAATGCACCGATCTGGAGCGTTCGGGTGGACAGTCCTGGTCCACCCGCAGTCAGAACGTACACCGCGTCGAACACTTTGAGGTTGTCCATGAATCGGAAGATCACGGCGACCAGAATGTAGGGCCATAACATGGGCAGCATGAGCCTGCGGAACATGTAGAACCAACTGGCACCGTCCACCTCGGATGCTTCGAACGGCTCCTTCGGCAGCGAACGCATTCCGGCGAGAACAAGAATCGCCACGAAGGGAGTGAAGATCCACAGGTCCACCAGAATGACCGACCACAGTGCATTCTGACTGCTCAACCAGTCGAATGTGTTACCCAGTCCAAGAACGTGATTCAAAATTCCGAACTGCGGATTGAACATCAGTTTCCAGATCACACCGGCGATGACAGGTGCAATCATCAATGGAAGGATCAGCACCTTCTCGAAGATCTTCCCGATCAAACTCGAACGGTTGAGCAGTAACGCGATGCCGACGCCGATCACGGTTTCGACCGCTGTGGCAACAATCGCGAAGACTCCGGTCACGCGCACGCTGGTCCAGAAGCTCGAGTCGCCCAGGACACTCGCGAAGTTCTTGAACCACACGAACTGTGGATCAGGATTCACCGCTGCGTAATTCAGGAACGAGTAGTACGCGCCGATCACGAACGGGTAGAGAATTCCGACAACGATCACCACAGCCGGAATCGAGAGGATGTAGGGGCGCAACTTGCGTCGCCACATCGGCACTTCGGGAGGTTCGACGTTGCGGGGCGATGCGCCTGCCGGTTTCGCGGAGGGTGCCTCCGACGGCGGACGGGTGGATTGGGTAGTCACTATTCCTTACTCCCTTGCTCCGGTGATCCGCCGCGGATCAGAGGTTTACCTTGGATGTGTTGGTCTTGGCGAGTGAGGAGAGCGTCGACTGCGCATCCTTGCCGCCGTAGATGTCCTGCAGCGCCACGGCCCAGTCCTCCGTGGTGTCGAAGAACTTCTTCTGAGGCGTGAACTGGATTTTGGAACTGCCGATCACCGTCTCGAATGTTTCGAGGTAGCCCGGCATACCGTCGCCGACTTCCTGTTTGAAAGTCTCGTCGAACACAGACTTGCGTACAGGGTTCGCGAAGATACCTGATTTGACAGCGTCGTTGAGTGTTCCCTTGCTGGTGGCCCACTGCAGGAAAAGCCAGGCCGCATGCTTTTTCTCGGAACGCGCATTCATCGCCAGCGACCACGTCCACAAGTTGGTCGCATAGCTGCCGTCCGGTCCGGCCGGCCCCGGGTACCAAGCGAGGTTCCCGGCTTCCCGACTCGCTCCGGGCTTGTTCTTCGGGTACGTCGCACTGTCTGCGTCGTACACCATCATTGCCTTGCCGTCACCGAGATCGCCTGTTGCCTGCGGATAGTCGTACGTTGTCCACGAGGTCGGTCCGGCAGCGTGCATCATGTCGATCCACTTCTGCGTGAAGACCACCGCCTTGTCCGAATCCATGGTGGCGACCAGTTCGCCATCGCGGAGTTCGTAGTCCTTGGCACCCTCGCGGCTGAACTGTGTCATGAATCCGGGGTGAATCGTCGCCCAGGACTTCGACCCTCGCGTGGCGATTCCGTAGACGTTCTCACTTCGATCCGTGAGATCCGTTGCAAGTTCGATCAGTCCGTCGAATGTGTCAGGAAGTGTAATTCCCTTGTCGTCGAAGACCCTCTTGTTGTAAGTGACGACATTGTTCTCGAAGCCCAACGGTAACGCCCACTGTCCCCCTGTTCCGAGAGGGGATCCCAGTTCGAAATCCCAACGGGTAGAAGTTCGCAGCCCCTCGTAGATATCTTCGAAGTCGTATTCGTCGCTCGTGGCGGACGTGTTCTCGAGCCACGGTTTCAGGTCCTCCAGCCAAGCCGGTGGGCCGTACTGCCAGATGAAGTACGCACCGAGCATGAACACGTCGTGCTTACCGGTTCCGCCTGCCAGTTCGGTGTTGAGTTTGGTGAAGTAGTCCGCCTCCGGCACCAGATCCGCCTTGACCGTGATTCCGGTCAGCTCGGTAAAATCAGCAAGGAGTGGCTGCAACGCCTGCTGATACGGGTGCGGAGTCTGCAGGATGTTGATGCTCGTGCCTTCCAGCGCCCGCCAATTGAATCCGCCCGTCACCTCGGACGCGCCGTTAGTCGGCTTCTCACCACCGCCGACACCACAGGCGGAAAGTATGGGCACACTTGCAGCAGCCATTCCCGCGATACCGAACGCCCGCAGCATCTCTCGACGAGAGAGCTGCGGGCCACCGCTGAATGGGACGCGGGGTGTGAAACGACTCATGTGGATTCTCCGCTGAATGGATGAGTGGGATCTCGAACGACCTGCGGCACAGGTCGGTTGTGCGAACTGTCAGGGAATGAGTGAGACCTTCACGGACTCGGTGCCACTGGCGACCAGATCGAGCCCCTTCTGGAAATCTTCCAGCGGAAGCTGATGCGTGCAGATCTTGTCCATCGGGAGCAGGCCGGACTCGATCATCCGGATTGCGGCAGGCCAGCAGTCGGGCCCCAGGTGCGCCCCGAGGACATCAAGTTCCTTGTCGTCGCTGATGATGCTCCAGTCGACGCTGACGTCGTCTTTGAACACCCCGTATTCGACGTAGGTGCCGAGCTTACGCAAGATGTTGAGGCCCTGGGGAACTGCGGACGGATGGCCTGTCCCTTCGAGATAGACATCGGCCCCGTACCCGTCGGTGAGATCCTTGACGATCTGCACGGCGTCCTCGTCGGCGATGTTGATGACGATGTCAGCTCCGCACAGTTTGGCGAGCTCGAGCTTTTCCGATGCCATGTCGAGAGCGATCACGTGTGCGGGGCTTTTTGCTCGCGCCCCGGCGACCATCCCCAGCCCGATCGGCCCGCAGCCCGCAACCACAACAACGTCGTCGAAGGTAATGCCTGCTCGTTCGACTGCATGCAGTGAGCACGACAGCGGCTCGGCAAAGGCGGCATGCGCTGCCGGCAGATCCTTGGATACCTTGTGCACCAGAGCTTCCACTGGGTAGACCATGAATTCGGCCATCGCGCCGGGGGTGACACGCTTGAATCCGTACAGGTTGTGCGGCTGGCACATGTGATACTGCCCGCGCTTGCAGTAGCGACACTCCCAACACGGAACGATCTGTTCGGAGACCACACGGTCGCCCACCTGGATCCCCCAGCGCTTCGATCCTGCCGCATCGATCGAGACAACCTCACCTACAAATTCGTGCCCCGGAATGACCTCGGTCTCGGCCCAAGCCGGACGGTTTTCGTCGCCCCAGAATTTTGCTGCACCGTGGTAGCACTTCAAGTCACTCGCACAGATTCCGACTGCTTCGACCCGAACCAGCGCTTCACCGGGGCCCGGTACAGGCTTCGGCACTTCTTCGAGTCGATAGTCACGCGGACCGTGGCAGATGACCGCCTTCATCGTCTCGGACATCTTTGTCTCCTCTTGGGATCAGGTCTGGATGTGGCGCAATGCGCTGGTCCAGTAGCTGCACATGAACACAATTTCATGTGTCGGCGGTCACAGTATCGGATCCTTTGACATATGTCCAGCACAATTGTTCATCTGAACTAGGTGCGTGAGCATCTGTTCATGCGGTACCTTTCTGTCATGCCGATCAGCAGCTCAGACGCGATGCCACTACCCGCATCCACGCCTGCCGGCTCGACATCGACCAGCACAAACAGCACATTCACGCGCGCGATGCTCTACACCGCGGCCAAGCTCTACTACGACGAAGAAGCTACTCAGGCCGAAGTCGCAAAAGCCCTCGGCACCAGCCGCGCCACTGTCAGTCGCATGCTTTCCGAGGCGCGACGGCAGGGCATAGTCCGCATCCAGGTCGTACCGCCGCAAGAAGAAGCACACGGAAGCCTGGCCGAGCGGTTGCGCGTCAAACTCGGACTGCACCGCGTGTACCTGTCTGGACCTCTGCCCACTCCGGCGCAGCAGAAGGGCACGGTCGACGTCATGGGCTCGGTACTTGCCCCGGCGACAGCCGAGGCCCTCGCCGGCGCCGGCCTCATGCCAGGTGACGTACTGCTCGTGTCCTCCGGGCGCACGGTATACGAAGTCGCACAATATGATCTGACACCCATCCCAGGGGTCCTCGTCGCTCCCACTGTTGGTGGCAACGACCAACCGGAAGAGTGGTACCAGACCAACGAGATCACCCGCTTGATCTCGAACAAGATCGGCGGACGTCCGAATTATCTTTTTGCGCCGGCGCTTCCAGGACCCGATCTGTATCCGACCCTCACCAAGGATCCGGCCATACAGCGAGTTCTCGGCCTGTGGCCACAGGCTCGGGCTATCCTCATGGGCATCGGCGCTCCACCTCTACTGCGCGCCGACATTCCGCAGTTCGTGCCGATAACGTCGTCATCGCTTCGAGAAGCCGTGGGCGACATCTGCTCTCGATTCTACGATCGCGACGGCAACACCGTCGACTTCCCCGGTAGCGAACGCCTCATTGCGCTCGAACTGTCTGCACTGCAAGATATCCCGGTGGGCATCGCCGTGGCCGTCGGCGCCGAGAAAGTCGCTCCTATCATTGCCGGTGCGCGCAGCCGGTACTTCAATCAACTTGTCACCGACCCAACCACCGCACAACAGATACTTGCGGTCGAGTAACTTCGAAAGGCTTTGCCATGCCTACTGCGTCAGCTCGCCCGCTCGACGGAAAACGCGCTCTTGTCACCGGAGCGTCGAAAGGCATCGGCGCGCAAATCGCACACGCCCTTGCCCACGCCGGCGCGGACGTAATCGTCTCCGGTCGTAGCCGCTGCGAACTGACAACGCTGGCCGACCGACTCCGCCAAAGTTTTGCCGTGCGCGCCGAGATTCTCGTTGCAGATCTCGCCTTACCCGACGCACCGACACAGGTCACACAGGAGTCTCTCGCGGTATTCGGTGGCCTGGATGTGCTGGTCAACAACGCTGGAATCTCGTATCCCGAATTTGTCACCGACATCACCGAACCCAACTTCGACGCGGTTCTGAACGTCAACCTCCGTGCGCCGGCCTTGCTCGCCGCGAAGATCGGCTCAGCCATGGCCGATGCGGGCGGCGGAGCCATCGTGACGGTTGCTTCGGCAGCAGCCTTGCGCGCGTTGCCCGAGCACTATTCGTACTGCATCGCAAAGGCCGGGTTGGTGATGGCCACCAAAGTGCTTGCCTTGGAATTAGGTAGCCGCGGCGTCCGGGCCAACTCGGTCTGCCCGACGGTTGTACTCACCGAGATGGGCCAGACGGTATGGGGTGAACACGACAAGGCTGCACCGATGTTGAACCGTATCCCGGCTGGGCGCTTTGCCATGCCGGACGAGGTATCCGAAGCCGTCGTCTGGCTGGCGTCGGATGCCGCCGCCATGGTGAACGGAACCGACCTTCCCATCGATGGCGGCTACCTCGTAAGCTGAGCGGCCGCAGCCATCGGGCCGTTCAGCCGAATTCGGCGAGGGCGTGGATCTGTTCTTTCGTCGACGGGTACAGCGTCAACCACGTTTGATACAAATCCTCGTACATCGCCTTGTTGGCTGCGTTCGGCACTACTTCGTGCGACAGAGTCGTCCAATCGGTATCCGGCGCAACAAGTCCGGTCCCGATCGCAGCCAACAGCGCGTCGCCGTAGCTGGCGCCGATGGTCTGAGCCGGAACCAACTGCGTGTGTCCGGTGATGTCGCTGATCGCCTGTGTCCAGACCCGACTCTTGACCCCGCCTCCCACAGCGATCGTGCGGCGAACAGGTTCATCTGTGTCACCGAACATTTCGAGTATCTGACGGATTCCGAAGGCGATACCTTCATAGGCGGCCCGAAACAGATGCCCCCGGCCGTGGCGCAACGACAGTCCTGCGACGACGCCTCTGGCTTTGGGGTCGAACACGGGGGTACGTTCGCCGGCAAAGTACGGCAGGATCAGCAGCCCTTCGGCGCCGGCCGGCACGGCCTCGGCCTCGGCGAGCAACTGTTCGAATGGTGCATCACCGGTGAGCTTTTGAAGCCATCCGGTCAGGCTTCCGGCAGTGGAAGTGCCGGCCGCGAGTGCCAGAGTATTCTCCTGAACCCCTGCGGTTGTCCACAGTGCCGGATTGCTGTGAAACTTGTCGAGCACCTGTACCAGGAACATCGTCGACCCGTACATGAGCATGAGATCCCCGGGATGACGGGCCCCCACACTGAACCCCTCGGAAAAGGCGTCGACAGTACCCGCGACAACGGGCGTCCCGGCAGGTAGTCCGGTCTGCTCGGCCGCATCAGCATGTACCAGTCCGACAACATCACTCGGCCATACCAAACGAGGCGATTCCAGATGCCCCAGAATGCGATCCAGCCAATCGGATTTCCAGCTGAAGTCTCGGACCGAATAAAGCGGATCACACTGACTGGCCGTGTGATGATCCTGAACGTACTCACCGGTCAGCTTTGCGGCGATGTACGAATTCGAGCCGTACCACCGCGTCGCCGCGGCAAAAGTTTCCGGTTCATGGATGCGTACCCACTCGATCTTCGGTCCGACGGCCTGACTCGACAGGAGTTTGCCACCACAATCGAGTATTGCCTCCTCGCTGAACAATTCGGTCAGCGAGGCCACTTCTGCCGAGGCCCGACTGTCGATTCCGTAGAGGATAGCCGGACGAACAGGACGAAGTTCACTGTCGCACAACACCAGTGCCGGACCGACGCCACTGACACATACGCCGGCCACCTTGGCAATCGTGGGAACCTGTGCCACAAGACGTTTCGAGATCTCACAGACCTCGGACCACCACATCTTCTCGGCGTCCACCTCGGCCCACCCAGGGCGGGGCATCGAGATCTGGTGATCGATCTGCTCGGTCGCCAGGACCACACCGTCAGGGGTCACCAGAACCCCTTTGCTGCTACCCGTCCCCATGTCTATACCTACCAACAAGTCCACGGAGTCACCCTAACTGAGCGAACGGTGTCAGGCTCTGTGGTTACACACCTTCGGTGAGTTCGCGCAACGACGCGTAGCGCTCGCGCACGTGGGGAGCTGGTTCGGCGTCGAATCGTCGCTCTTCCGGTTTCGGCCACACCGGCGGCTGTGCGTCCCCGGACAGTGCCCATGCTGCTTGCCTGCAGGCCCCCTCGGCGACGTACTCACCCGGAGCAGGGATCACGACCGGCACCCCGAGAATTGCCGGCGCTATCTCACAGAGAGCACGAGACTTCGCTCCGCCTCCCACGAGGAGAACTCGCTTCACCTCGACACCCTGACGAACCAGATCGTCGACGCCATCGGCCAAGCCGCACAGGAGACCTTCGACTGCGGCTCGTGCAAAGTGCGCAGGCGTCGAGTTCTGCAAACGGAAACCGTGCATGGCTCCCGTGGCATCGGGCCGGTTGGGCGTCCGTTCACCCTCGAAGTACGGAATCATGACCAGACCGTCGTTTCCGAGGGGCGCGGTCAGCGCCAACCTGGACAGCTCGGCGTGATCGACGCCGAGAACGGATGCCGTCGCATCGAGGATGCGGGCGCCGTTGAGAGTGCACACCAACGGCAGGTGCAGTCCGGTTGCGTCTGCGAATCCTGCCACGTTTCCACTGGGATCGTTTGTGGGCGTGACTGATACAGCCGACACGACGCCGGAAGTTCCGATCGAGATGATCACGTCACCGGGGACCGCGCCCAAACCCAGTGCGGCTGCGGCATTGTCACCCGTACCCGGTCCGATGATTGCCCCGGAGTAGGTGCATCCGATCTTTTCGTTCGGCGCTGCAACTCGGGGAACCTGTGGGGTTCGATCGCGAAATGCCAACGCCAACATATCGGTACGGTACTCGCGCGTCGAGGCAGCGTAATAGCCGGTTCCACTGGCGTCGCCCGCATCTGTCGCAAGTTCCTTCAACGAACCTGACCCGCCCAATTTCCAGGACAGCCAGTCGTGCGGAAGACACACTGCGGCAGTGCGATCGGCGTTGGCCGGTTCGTGATCTGCCAGCCATCGAAGCTTGCTTGCCGTGACCGCGGCGACCGGAACGACTCCGACGGCGTCGGCCCATTCCTTCGATCCGCCGAGTTCGTCGACCAGATCGGACGCAGCCTTCGCCGAACGAGTGTCGTTCCACAGCAACGCCGGCCTGACGACCTCGCCGCCGTTGTCCAGACACACCATGCCGTGCTGTTGAGCTCCGACGGAAACGGCTGCAACGTCGTCCAGCCCACCCGCCGCGGCGATTGCACTGTCCATCGCCTCGAGCCAGCGTGCCGGATCTATCTCGGTACCGACTGGATGAGCCGCTCGCCCTTCTCGGACCAGTTCGCCCGAATCGGCGTCACGGACAATGACTTTGCACGACTGGGTAGACGAATCGATACCGACAACGAGCGTCACACTGGAGTCCTTTCCGAAGGACCGTCAGCTCGCGTTGGCGACCGCGGGCATCCGGTTGCTGCGCTTACGCAGCGATCGCACATATTCTGCGCGCTCGGTCTCCGTCATTCCACCCCAGATGCCGTACGGCTCGTGGACGGACAGTGCGTGTTCGCGGCACTGCTGGAGTACAGGGCACGTCCCGCAGACCTTCTTGGCGTTGCGTTCACGGTTCTCGCGAGCATGTCCGCGCTCGCCGTCCGGGTGGAAGTACACCGCGGAGTCATGCCCACGGCACGCTCCCTGCAGCTGCCAATCCCACACTTCGGCGGTCGGGTACGGCATCGGTAGGTGCTTGTGCATGATGGCGACCTCAATTCCTTACTCGGATGAAACGGATTCGGGTGACTCGGGGCTTACGCCGGGTCGGACTTATCGACGCCTGGCCGATCGGCCGAGTCGATGTGCACAGACCGTTGCGAGTTCGCCGGTGACCGGCGGAGTCAGCGCTACGACGCCGTCATCGAGAATCGCCTGCAGCCTGCGGAAATACTCGTCCGGGGCGAGGCCGAAGGTTACAAAGATCTCTTCGTCAGGTCCACCGTCGAACTGCTGCCACTTACGTGCGAACTCGACGATCTCTTGTGTATCGGTGCGGCTCATCAGGCTCTCCCCTGTTTGTGCGCCCTGCTTCACAGAAACTGCGACTCGTCTCCTCGGACGCCCGTGGCAGTGAGTCAAGACACAGACTATGCCTACTTCTGCTTTTTAACAAGACCTACTTACGTCTTTTTGTGGACAAAGTACTGGAACTTTCGCACGCTGAAGTTACTGACGAGGAATGCTTGAATAGGACAATGACCCGACCGTCCACGACTCCGGCTACCGCGGGAGAGGTATTCACGCTGATACGCAGCGGTTCCGCGACCACGCGCAGCGAGATCGGGAAGCTCACCGGGCTGTCCAGGACGGCGGTATCAGCCAGGGTTGCAGCACTTCAATCGCTTGGTTTGATCGCCGATGACGACGAGGGCCCGTCGACAGGCGGTCGGCCGCCATCCACTCTCACGTTCGCGAACTCGTCCGGCGTGGTTCTCGTCGTGGCAATCGGTCGATCGCGGGCACAACTTGCAGTCACCGACCTAGCGGGCACGATCCTCGCTGCAGAAGACATCGACAAGTCGGTCGGGGTCGGCCCCGACGAACTGATGCCCGAAATTGCCGAGCATCTTTCGTCACTACTGACCCAGGTCCAACGCACGTCTACCGAGGTCATCGGAATCGGACTGAGCATTCCCGGAACGGTCGACGTCGCCGCAGGAGCGAGCCTCGACTCTCCGATGATGGCGGGATGGGACGGAGTTGCCCTCGCCCCCTACTTGGCATCGGTGACGACGGCACCACTGCTTGCCGACAACGATGCCAACGTGATGGCTCTGGCCGAATTGAGCGAACGCCGCGAGAGCGCGCCCAACCTCCTGATGATCAAGGCATCGACCGGCCTGGGCGCGGGAATCGTCCTGGGCGGAGTCCTCCAGCGCGGTTCACTCGGAGCCTCCGGCGAGATCGGGCACACGAAAACTGCTGCGGCACGGGGCATGAAATGTCGGTGCGGCGACGTCGGCTGCGTCGAAACCGTCGCCAGCGGTTGGGCTCTCGTGCATGCCCTCCGAGATCAGGGCCGAAGCGTCGGGCACGTGCGTGACGTGGTCCGCCTCGCTCTGGACGGCGACAGCGAAGCACGCCGGCTCATCAGAAGCAGCGGTCGACTGATCGGCGACGTCATTTCCGGCGCGGTCAACCTCCTCAATCCCGAGGTCCTGATCATCGGCGGCGACATGGCCGAGGCAGACGAACTCTTCCTCGCCGGGCTTCGAGAGTCCGTGTACGGCAATGCAACGGCGCTTGCCACCCGAAAGCTGCAGATCGCATCGGTCAGCCACGGCGCACAATCCGGCATTCTCGGCTGCGCGGTTCTTGTCCTCGACCACCTCCTCAGCGCCCGGGAAATCGACCTGCGCATTGCCACGTCGCCCCAAAACTGAGCACCTGATTTCTCGCACGGCTCCGCACCGGATAATCAGACCTTCCCGACACCTCTTGTGTTGACGCGCACACTTCTGCATAATTCATTACCTACCGATCATTCGGTTGCCGATATTGACAATGGGATCGCGCAGGAACGCTCCGAGTCCGCCACAAGCATGCACCGAGCACACCGGCAACGTCGCAGATCGAACAGTATTTCTCCCCTGTTCCGACTTCGCAGTTCACCCCTTCGGTGGACCACGTGACTGGCAGAAAGTAGCTCGATGACCACTACCAGAACTGGCACCAAACCCGCCGCGAAGGAGTACGACCGCGCCGCGATGGCGTCGATGGTCGGCACCACCGTCGAGTGGTACGACTTCTTCATCTACGCCCAAGCCGCAGCGCTGATCTTTGCGGACCTGTTCTTCAGGCCGATGGGCTCGGCAGGTCAGATCGTCTCCTACGTCACGGTCGGCATCAGCTTCGTCTTCCGTCCACTCGGCGCCATCGTCGCCGGCTATCTCGGTGATCGACTCGGCCGAAAGCGCGTACTGGTGGCAACTCTGGCAATGATGGGCGCCGCGACGGTCCTGATCGGTGTGCTGCCGACGTATGCCTCGATCGGAATCTGGGCGCCGATCCTGCTGATACTTCTCCGAATCGTGCAGGGATTCTCGACGGGCGGTGAATGGGGCGGGGCCGCTCTTCTTGCCGTCGAACACGCACCCACCAAACGCCGAGGGTTCTTCGGAGCATTCGTCCAGATGGGTGTACCGCTCGGAATGTTGCTCGCCACCGGCGTTTTGGCACTGTGCACGTTCACCCTCACGGACGAACAGTTCACCACCTGGGGATGGCGAGTGCCGTTCCTGCTCAGCGTCGTGTTGATCGGCGTCGGCTTCTACATCCGAAGCAGGGTCAGCGAGTCACCCGTCTTCGCCGAACTCAAGGAACGCCGCTCCGAGAGCAATACGCCTATCCGCACGCTGTTCAAGAAGCACCCGAAACAGGTCGTACTCGCTGCCCTGTCCTTCATCGGCACAAACGGCAACGGCTACATGGTGATCGGTGGATTCATCGTCGCGTACGCCACCAAGACGTACGGCTTGGGTAAGGCGGAACTACTGATTGCCACGCTCGCCAGTGCCGTCACGTGGGGCGTGTTCACCATGATCGGCGCCTACTGGTCGGATCGGCGCGGCCGCACCACGGTGATGAACGTGGGCAACCTCGCAATGGTCCTGTTCGCGGTGCCGTTCTTCCTCCTCATCGACACTGGAAATCTCGGCTGGATCTATGTGGCAATGATCCTCTTCTCGGTCGGACTCGGGCTTTCGTACGGACCTCAACCGGCATTGTTCGCCGAACTGTTCCCGGCTTCGATCCGTTACAGCGGCGCATCGATCTCCTACGCCGTCGGCACCATTTTCGGTGGCGCTTTCGCGCCAACCGTTGCGCAGTGGCTCCTCGGCAGAACAGGTGGCACTCTGGCCATCTCGATCTATCTCGCCCTGTTGGCCGCGGTGTCCTTCGTCGCAACGATGCTCATCAAAGACCGATCAGGACGAGACCTGATGCTGTGATCAACCTCGACGTGGACGCCGCACGGCGCCGCGATGCCGGAGTTCGTCAGCCGAACTTCCGAATAGCGAACTCCGGCAACTTCTTCGCACCGTTCGCGGTGCGCACGATCTTGTGGTTTTCACCCCTCATCAAAGCCAGCTGGATCCGCGATTCAATCCAGAATGCCCAGCGAGGCGATCGGTTCCAGGTCTTGTGCAACAACGTCTTCGTTGCTGCGACGGCATCCGGTGAGCGAGTCATGATCTGCGACAGCAGTTCCTGTGCCGGCTTGAGTGGATTGTCGCTGACTCCGCTCACGAAACCCCACTCGAGAGCCTGATTTCCATCGAATAGTTCCGCCGTCATGGCAAGGCGTTTCACGACGTCCATTGCCGCGAGTTCACGCATCGTGACCGTCCCGGTCATGTCTGGAATCAATCCCCACTTCGCCTCCATCACCGAGAACGTGCAATCGGGGGTGGTAAAGCGAAAGTCTGCAGCGAGCGCCAATTGCAGTCCCCCACCGAAGCAATGGCCGTGAACGACCGCGATGACCGGCACGGGCAATTCGCGCCACACCCAGCACGCGCGTTGAAATAGATTGGTCTTCTGACCTGGAAATTTTGCAAAGGCCGTGGCCATCCGCCTCGGTTGCTTGCCCGCAGAAGCGAAGTCCAACCCGGCAGAGAATGCGTCACCCGCGCCTTGCAGAACTACACCCCGAATCGAACGATCGGTTTCGATCGTTCGAGCGGCATTCACCAGTGCGTCGAGCATATCCAGATCGAGACCGTTGAGTTTCTCCGGTCGGTTCAGCGTTACGTACGCCACCGACTGCACTACCTCGACACGAACACGATCACTCACGGCAACTCCTCCGATTCGACATATCCCCGACGAACTTACCTGAGAGTAAGTTCGTCGGGGATATGTCATGCCATCTCGGCAAGAAGTTCCATGGTCACTTTCCCGGCCGGATCCGAGTCAGTGGATGAAGGCACGGCCACGACGGTGTCCACACCCGCCGCTCGGTACGCCTCGAGCTGCTCACGGGCGTCGGCCGGAGTTCCGACGATTCCCACCGTTGCCGCCATCGCGTCCGAGACCTGACTCAAGAGCTCGCGCGGCGCGGCCCCGGCCCTGGCTGCCTCGATCACATCAGCGAAGCCCGCGCGGACGAACATGTCCGAGTACCCCGGAGCATCCAGATACGGTACGAGCCCACGTCGGAGTTGATCGATCGACATTTGAGTTGGGCCTTCGGTTGCCACGGCGGCCGGCGCCCAAACCGACACCTGGGGCATCACCGTTTCCATTTCAGCCGCGATTTCCTTGCACCGTGTGATCAGGCGCCCCGCTTGCTCCGGGCTGACCAGATTGAGCACTAGTTCGTCGCCCAACTCCACCGCGGCACGAAGGGCACGGTCTCCGAAAGCTGCAACGATGAGCCGGCCGCCCGGTGGTTGAAGTCGCAGCCTGTATCCACTGGTGCGCATCACCGTGCCGGCGACTTCGCCCCGCTCGCCGTTCATGAGCGATCGCACACCGCGGGCGGACTCCGCGAGCGCTCGAGCTGCCCCGGATCTGCTTCGTCCATGCCATTTTTCGACCACGACAGTACTGGACGTGCCCAACGCTATCGACACAAGACGCCCGGTCAGGCCGGCCACCGACGCCGCCCCGATCGCGATCATCGCCGGATCACGAACCGTCACCGCGAGCGGGCCGACCACCAGTTCGGAGTGCTCGAAGCCGACGCCGACTGACGTCGCCAGTGCAAAGGCGTCGTACGTCGCCATCTCCCCCACCCACACTCGGCCGAACCCCAGTTTGTCGGCAAGGCGCGCAGTGACAGTCACTTCGCGCGGCGGACGGTCCTGCCACAAACCCAGGGAGATGTCGATAGTCGGCAATCCTCTCTGTGAAGTCCCGCTACTCGAAATCCCGCTACTCGAAATCGTCGACAAGACCCATTCCCTTCAAGAGTGTCGGACGGTCGTAGTATTCGAGCCACTCGGTGATCCGTCCGTCTGCCATGGTGAGGATTCCGACAACAGGCACGACGCCGTGGGTACCGTCGAAGTGGAAGTCATCGACTCGCTGCACGAATACCCTGCCGTCGATCACGCCGAGAGATTCGATCTTCAAGGTGATCCGTTCGCACTTGCTTGCCAGCAACGCAATTCGGCCCGCGACAGCTTCCTTGCCGACAAGAGGTTCCTGCATCACGCTGTGGAGCACACCGTCCTCGGCGAACAGATCGACGACGCGTGTCCAATCCATGACGTCCCAGGCCTGGAACATCTCACGCGCCAGCGCAAGTTTTTCACTGTCGTTCATCACACTCATGCCACACTCTTCTGTCGAAGTTCACGCTTGAGGATCTTTCCGGTCGAATTGCGCGGCAACTCTTTCCGAATCTCCAGCCGTTCGGGAAGCTTGTACGACGCGATGCGCTTGTCCTTCAGGAACGCGACCAGAGTGTCCAGCTCGAGTTCCGTCTCGGGCCGCAGCGTGACCACTGCTGCGACGCGCTCACCGAGCACTTCGTCGGGGTCGCCGATGACGGCCACATCCGCAACTGCCGGATGCTCGGCGATCAATCCCTCCAGTTCAGCTGGGGCGATGTTCATTCCACCGCGGATCACAAGGTCTTTGCCTCGATCCAGGTAGCGGAGAAACTGCCTCTGATCACCGGCGATCTCGAAGATGTCTCCGGTGCAGAGGAATCCGCGTTCGTCGAATGGCGACGGACGATCGCCGAGATAGCCGGCAAAGACCGTCGGTCCGCTGATGCGCAACTCACCCGGGTGCCCGACTTCGGTGATGTCCTCGCCGGTGACCACGTCGACCAAGCGAACGTCCATCCAGTCCGAGATCCTGGTGCTCCAGCGAAAGTTCTCGACACCGAAGCGGGGGAAGTACCGTGCGCGGTCGTCCGGATCCGGCATGTCCGCAGGCGAGGAGAGCAGACTGATGCCTTCGTTGGATCCGAAAAAGTTGATGACTCCGATTCCGTATCGCTCCTGCCATCCCCGCACCATTGGAGGTTGTAGTGGCACCGAACCCGAACCGATCCGAGTCAAGCTCGACACGTCGACTGCCGCGAGCATCGACTCGTCGGCGAGCAGCATCCACAACAGCGCAGGCGGCGCTACCGTGTACGTCACTCGCTCGGCCTCGATCTGCCCGAGGAACACTCGAAGGTCGAACGGGTGGTGCTGTACCAGTACACATCCCGTGCGGAGCCACGGCAGGAACATTCCGTTGATTCCGGCCATGTTGACCATCGGGAACGGGTTCAACAAGACGTCGCCGACGACGATGTCGGGAGCGTCGATCGTGGCCCAGCAGATGGCCAGCCACTCGTAGTGCGAACGTGGGACCCCCTTCGGCTCGCTTTCGGTCCCGGAGGTCCAACAGATTGTCATCGCATCGTTGGGGTCGTTCGGATCTTCGGTGTTTCGTTCATCCAGTTCACTGCGCTGCGCTTCGGTCGCAGTCCGAGGACTCAACCCCACGACGCCGGCGGGAAGCTGAGCCGGAAGCTCGGACGCGGGAGCGTAGGCGAACACCGATCTCAGAGAGGGAATCCGGGATCTGATTGCAGCGATCTCCGTAGCAGGGAGTCTGTCACCAAAACTGGGTACGGTGACAAATGCTGCAAACGCAGCCTGGTTTGCCATTCCTTCCACTTCGCGTTCGCGGTACTGCATCGGCAAGGGTGAGACCACGATCCCCAGCGACCACGCTGCAAGATAAACCTCGACCAGTTCGACGGTGTTGGGCATCTGCACACCCAGAACATCTCCCCGGCCCAAACCCACCTCGGAGAAGCGGGCAGCGAGCGCGATGACTTCGCTCTCCAGTTGGTTCCAACTGAGGCGTCGTGGATCTCCGCCGGACAACTCGCTCCGGTTCGCCGGATCAACTACCGCGAGGTCGTCGCCGCGGGCCCGCACCTGCGCCCGGAACACCTGATCGATCGTCTCGTCGGACCACCACCCCTTCGAGGTGTATTCGTCCACCTTGCCACGAGGATGCAATCCCCTGTGTGTCTTGTTCATTCGCGCACTCGCTTCAGTTCTCGTAACGGCCGGAAATGTCGATCACGTCGCCCTGCTTCTCGAACGCCTGGGTAGTGGCATTCCACTCGAACGGCTGGAATGCCAAGATGCCCAGCGCATGATCGGCGGTCATGGTGAACTTGATTCCGTCGATGAACATCGGCGGGTGGTAGTCCTGCGTACGCGCGGCACTCATGATGGTGGCGCGAGAGAGTCCGTCAGAAGACTCAGAGGCCCGAGTGAAGTTGTCCACCAACAGGTCACCGATGGCCCATCCGTTCACGGTGTAGCTGTTGGTCGGGGAATCGGCACCGTGAGCCGCCGCTCCGGCAAGGTAGTCACGTACCGCGAAGTCGTCCTTGTAGAGAGCGTTGTTGGGATCCTTGAGCCACACCAGCACCTGCTGCCCGTCTGCAGCATCACCGGCGGGCGCGTACAGGGTCGCACCGTCGACGCAGTTCGACGGCTGAATCACGGTGTCGGGCTTCCATCCGACCCGTCCGATCGCCTGAGTGATCGCGAGGCAGTCGGTGGTGACACCGGCAACCACCAAAACCTCGGCGCCGCTGGCCTTGAGAGTCGAAGCCGCCGTCTTGGGGTCGGTCAGCGCCTCCTCTGCTGCGATCTCGAAGTTGGTTCCTTCGATCGCGGATTTGAAGCCGTTGGCGATTCCCTGCCCGGACTCGGTCTGGTTCGTGGCCAGTGCGACCTTGGCGCCGTTCGGATACTTCTTCTTCAAGCTTTCGACCACGACCTCCATCTCAACGCCTGGGTCCGGTAGATACTCCGTGGTCCACGGGAAGTCTTCGATGACCCGGAACTCGGGCATGCCTGCCTGTGCAAAAAGGAGCGGCACGCAGGCAGTGGTCTGATCGTCCGCGATCGCGTTCAACTGCCCGGCTCCGAAGGTGCCCAGAACGTCGACCTTGTCCTTCTGAATAAACTCTCCGACATTGGCTTTGGCGCGCTCCGGGGAGAATGCATCGTCCTTGACCACGACGTCGAGCTTGACACCGCCGACACCGCCGGCCGCGTTTGCCACCTCGAACCGTGCTCGCATTCCTTCGATCACGTTACCGACTGCGTCGGCGAGCGGGCCGGACGTCGGGCCACTCCATCCCACCGTGAGTTTGTCGGTGATCGGCGCTGCGGCACCGCTGGGATCGCTGCATTCGTCGACCGAGACTGCACCGGCTGATGTCGACGTGTTGCTCTCTGCATCGGAGCTACCTCCGCAGGCCGTAAGGAGTAGTGCCGCAGCGGCGATGACTGCGGGAAACGTGGTCTGCCTTTTCATGTCGTCCAGTTCCTTGCTGTGAGTGGAGAGAAACGAGAGTGGGCGAGGGAGATGTTGTTCAGGTGCGAGGCTCACCTTCGCGATACTTGGGGTGATCTGCGGGAACCACGAGGATGAATCGTCGTAGGACGCTGTTGATCCGACCGACGATTCCGTCCGGCATCAAGAACACGATCGCGATCAGCACCGCGCCGAACACCACTCCCGAGACGGGGCCGTCTGTGACGCTTCCGGTGTAGTACGGCAGGAACACCACTGCCGTTGCCCCCACGATCGGGCCGAATTGGGTTGCGATTCCGCCCAACACCAGCCCGGTGATGAACTCGATAGACTTCATCAGCGAGAAGGACTCGGGAGAGAGCGCGCCGATGTACATCGTGAACAGCGAACCTCCCAGGCCGGTGATCGCGCCGGAGAGCCCGAAAGCGAGAATCTTGACCCGCGCGACGTTGATGCCGTTTGCGCTCGCCGCAATCTCGTTGTCGCGCACCGCGACCATAGCCAGACCGAATCGACTCTTGACGAGATTGCGAATCAGGAGCATGACAATTGCCAGCGTCACGACCGAGATCCAGAAGATCCAGAGATAGGTGTCCGCGCGAGTCAAACCCGTCCATTTCGGCGGGACCAGTAGATTTGCACGAACCACCATTCCAGCGGCACCACCGGTCAGATCCCCGGTCTTGCGGATCACTTCGGGAAACGCCACAGCGACGGCGAGTGTCACGAGAGCCAGATATAGCCCCTTGATCCGCAACGACGGAAGCCCGACGAGAAGCCCTAGTACAAAACATAATACGACTGCAATCGGGATCGTGGTCAACGGCGAGTATCCGCGATCGACGATCAGCACGCCGGTCGTGTACGCGCCGAGGCCGAAGAAGGCAGAATGGCCGATCGACAGCAGTCCGGTGTATCCGCTGACGATATTCAGTCCCGCAATGGCAATCGCGATGATGAAGACGCTCGTGAACTGCCCCACGCGAAACGGCGCACTTTGTGAAGCGAGAAGCAAGGCACAGACGGCTGCCACCAGCAGAACCAGTTGGAGTATCCGGTACGACGTCGAACCGGCGACCACCACGCGCGGCTGCCTGACCGCCTTTTCGGCGACGGCGGGTTCATTTCTCTCGGCAAGCGTCGTCATACTCGCTCCAGTTTCTTGGTACCGAACAGTCCATTGGGTCTGACGAAGAGGATCACCACGATGATCAGCAGAGCGGATGTCTGCTGAAGCGAACCGCCGATGGCCGAAATGTAGCCGCTGAGCATCGATTCCAGGACACCGATCGTCAACCCGCCGACCACGGCACCGACAAGACTGTCGAGTCCTCCGAACAGTGCGGCCGCAGATGCTGCGATGAAGATCGGAAACATGGTCGTGAGACCGAGTTGTTGCGGCGAGAGCGGAGTGACCAGGACACCTGCCAGTGCGCCGATCGCTGCCGCAACACCCCAACCGATTGCGAGTATCCGGCTGGTCGGAACTCCGGCGAGGGTTGCCGATTCGGCGTTGTCCGCGACAGCGCGCATGTGCAAACCAACCCTGGTCTTGCGAAAGAGCAAGGACATCAACACAAGTAGGACAACCAGCGCCACGAGCACACCCAGCGCGTCGCCGTACACACGCGCACCGCCCACCGAGATGTAATCGGTCGGACCGTTGGGGAACGGACTCGGCATGATCTTCGTATCACTCCCCCACAGCATTCCGGCCAACGAGTTGAGCCCGGTGAACAATCCCAGTGCCACGATCAGCACTGCCATGTCGCTTCTACGCTGAACTGGCCGAATCAGCAGACGCTCCATCAATGCACCGAGCAAGAAGCCGAGAGCGAGAGCCGCTCCGATCGCGGCCCAGATCGGCCAGGACATCGTCGTGAGCCACCACGCCACGAAGGTCGTGAACAGGGCCAACTCGCCCTGGGCGAAGTTGATCGTGCCGGTGGCGCGGAACACCACGACCAGTGCGAGGGCGAGAATTGCGTAGATGGACCCGTTGGTCAATCCGGAGATGAGTCGTTCGAGAAAGAGCGTCACCGTTTACTCCTGGTACCCGAGGTAAGCGCTGCGCACGACGTCGTCGGAACGAAATTCCTCGGGCGTTCCGGCAGCGACGATGGTGCCTACGTCGAGCAGGAAGACCTTCGACGCGAGTTTCATTGCGAGATCGGCATTCTGTTCCACGATCAGCAGTGCAGTTCCGTCGCTGCGGTTGATCGCACCGAGCGTGTCGAACAATTCGGCAATGACGATGGGTGCCAGACCCAGGCTGGGTTCGTCGCACAGAAGCAGTGTGGGACGACTCATCAGTGCGCGCGCGACCGCAAGCATCTGCTGTTCGCCACCCGAGAGTGAGCCCGCCAGTTGCGTCGAGCGACGACCGAGTACCGGAAATGTCTCGCACCACCGCTCGATGTCGGCTGCGATCTCAGCCTTGTCCTTACGCAACGCAGCGCCGACGAGCAGGTTGTCCCGCACCGACAGTTGACCGAGAGTTCCGCGGCCTTGCGGGACGAGGCTCACGCCGGCGGCCACGGCGCGTTCCGGTTTGGAACCCAACGGCGAACCGTTGAAGGTGATCGTTCCCTGATGCGGAATCAAACCGGCCAGCGCACGCATCATGGTGGTCTTTCCGGCGCCGTTCGCACCGAGAACAACAGCGACCCCACCAGGTTCTACATCGAGCGAAACCCCGTGCAGTACATTGCCTCGCCCGTAGCCGGCATGCAGATCGTCGACCTTCAAAAGCATCATGCGGCACGTCCCAGGTACGCGTTGATCACGGCGTCATCCTGCTGGATCTCCACCGGAGTTCCCTCGGCAATCTTGTGGCCGAAGTTCAGGGCTACAACGTGATCGGAGATCCCGAGCACCAATCCCATGTGGTGTTCGACCAGAAGCGCACCGAAGCCGAAGTCGTCGCGGAGCGAGACGATCAGTTCTCCCAGTTCCTTGACTTCACTGTGCGTGAGCCCACCGGCAGGTTCGTCCAGCAGGAGTAGCGACGGCTCGGACATCAATGCTCGCGCCAGCTCGACGCGCTTGAGTGTTCCGAACGGAAGGCCTGCCGCAGGTGCGTTCGCGACGTCGACGAGTTCGAGGCGTTCGAGCAGATACCAGGCCTTATCTCGCAGTTCTCGGACTCGAGCGCGCGCTGGAGGCCAGCCGAGAAGCCCGCTTGCCAGACCGAAGCGACCCCGAGACGATCCACCGACCATGGTGTTGTCGAAGACGCTCATGCCGCTGAACAGTGCGAGATTCTGGAAGGTTCGAGCGATCCCGGCCGACGCGAGCGCATAGGGCCGCAGCCCGAGTAGATCGGTTCCCTGCCAGGTGATGACGCCCCGGCTCGGCTCGTAAATCCTTGTGATGCAGTTGAACAGCGTGGTCTTACCAGCGCCGTTGGGTCCGATGAGCCCGCAGATCTGACCGGCGCGGACGTCGAAGCCGACGTCGTCGAGAGCGGTGACACCGCCGAATTCGATCGATACGCCGGAAAGCGTGAGTACAACCGGCGCATTCCCGGGTTCTGCGGGTGGTGTGGTTCCAAGCATTGGTTTCACCTCCTCGTGACACTTCAATTAACAGTGTGATAGAGATTACTACAGTAAGCAGAGGCACTCCGTCAACGTGCGACTCCTCTCCGGAGCCGAGAAGGGACATCATCGTGAGGTCCAACGACATTCGCGCAGTCGATACCGGCGGGGGCCCGGGCACTCGGGAGTACAGCCCGATCGAAGCCCTGGTCGCCAAGCAGGAAATCTACGAGGTTCTGGCGCGTTTCCTCCGAGCCGCAGATCGCGGCGACGTCGAGGGCGCCCGGCAGTGCTACCTACCAGGTGCAACCGAAGACCACGGCGGGGTCTTCACCGGCACTGCCGACGACTACGTCGACCACATCGCCGGGGCCATCACGCACCCGCGGTCGCTGACGACCCACGCCCTGACCAACGTCTTGATCGAACTCGACGGGGACACCGCACACGTCGAGTCCTACGTGCTCGCATTCGCACGAATCAAGCACTCGCACGGCATAGCCGACACACTCACCTCGGCGCGCTTGATCGACCGCTTCGGCTTCGAGGACGGCAGGTGGGGAATCCGCCACCGCGCACTGCGGTGGGACTGGAACCACGACATGGCCACAGCCGAAGGCTGGATCTTCGGGATGCTCGCACCCGAATCGTCATTGAAGAAGAGCAAGAAATATCCCGACGACCTCATCTACACCCGACAGGCACAGGAGCACTCATGACAACGTTTCGCGGAACTCCGATAGGGGGCGCTACCGTCCTCGTCACCGGCGCCAATCGAGGCCTCGGGTTGGCCTTCGTCCAACAGGCGAAGTCGATGGGTGCAACCAAAATCTATGCGGGGGTGAGAAATCCCGACGAGGCACCGGCCGAGCTCCGAGCCACCGGAGCACACATCGTCGAACTCGACGTCACCGATCCAGGACTCGTCGACGCTGCCGCCGCGAAGTGTGGTGACACAACGGTCGTCGTCAACAACGCCGGACTGTTCACCGGGAATCGGCTGATCGAGGCCGACGACGAAGCGGCTGCACGAGCCGAGATGGAGGTCAACTACTTCGGGCCTCTGACGATGATCCGAGCCTTCGCGCCGGTGCTCGCCGCCCGCGGCGGAGGATCGATAGTCAACGTCCTCTCGGTGGCCGCAATCGCTCCAACCGCCTTCATGGGTGGCTACTCGCCGGCCAAGGCGGCCGCTCTGTCACTCGGCGGAATCGCTCGCGCCGAACTCGAACCGCACGGCATCACTGTCACGTCCTTGATCGTCGGCAGCGTCGACACCCGCATGGCGTCACATGTGCAGGGCCACAAGGAAAAACCCCTCGACATTGCCGCGACCGGACTCGCCGCCATGCAGCGCGGTGAGTGGACGTGCGACACCGATTTCATGGCAACCGACGCACGTGCGCGGCTCGCCCGCGACCCGATTCGGTACGAACGCGGACTGGGCAAGCTCCTCTTCGCCGGCGAATTGACCACCCGATCATGAGCGCTCCGATTCGTGTTGCCCAGTGGGCGACCGGTGCCATCGGCAAGACGGCACTACGCGGAATCATCGATCGTCCCGACCTCGAGTTGGTCGGCCTGTACGTGTACAGCGACGCCAAGGCCGGTCGCGATGCCGGCGACATAGCCAGACGCGCGCCGACGGGCGTGATCGCGACACGCAGCGTGGACGAGATCATCCGCTCGCGCCCACAGGTTCTCATCCACAGTCCACGTTTGCAGATTCCGTACGAACGCCACGACGACGATCTGTGCCGTCTGCTTCGCGCCGGGATCAACGTGATCACGACGGCTGGGCAGCACTTCCCCCGCGCACACGGCACCGAGCGCGAGCACATGTTCGCCCAAGCATGCAAGGAAGGTGATTCGACGCTCTTCGGCGTCGGGGTGAGCCCGGGTGTCATCGGTGAGCGATTAGCGTTGGCGCTGACGGGAACATCGATCGAACTCGACCGCATCACGATCGACGAGGTGCTCGACGCTCGCGGCATGCCTGACCCCGACTTCGCGTTCACCGTCATGGGAATGGGCTCGCCCCCGGAAGAACTGGACGGCACCGGGCCGTTGCCCTCGCTGTACGCGTCGCTGTATCTGGAAACCATCGCGTTCATGTGCGAACGTCTAGGCATCACGTACGACGAAGTCGTGTCCGATCACAGGGTCGTTGCGGCGCGAACGGATCTCGACGTCGCCGCCGGACGCATCGCCGCGGGAACAGTCGGAACCACCGAATGGCGCTGGCACGCAATCGTCGACGGAAAGCAGTTTCTCACTCTGGCCATCATTTGGACCATGGAACCCGATCGCGAGGAATACGTGGGGCGCGATCAGTGGGAGGTCCACCTGTACGGCAAACCCGAGATCGTGATGACCGTCAATCTCGTCGAACCACAAGATCCGAACAGCCGGACAACCGCAGGTCAGTTCATCACCGCAGGCCCGGCACTACGCGCCGTCGAGCATGTACTCGCTGCTCCCACCGGCATTTTCGAACCCCCTGTCTTTGCCCCCTTCAGATTGGAGCATTCAGCATGACAACTCAGCCGACGGCCGTAGGTTCGACTGCCGCCCGCGAACCCGCCACCCGTGAACCTTCGGTGAACGCGCTTCTGCCCGATGGTCGCCCCGTGCAGAATCTTGAAGACTTGCTGCGCAGCCGGGCGATTGCCAGTCCGGAGAGCACCGCAGTGATCTCCGATCACGGTCGAACGAGTTTTCGTGAGCTGGACATCGAAGCGAACCGAGTGGCGAATGCACTTCTGCGCGAAGGTGTTCGACCAGGTGACCGGGTGGCGTACGTCGGCGCGAACGCACCGTCCTTTCTCTCCGTTCTGTATGGATCTTCGAAGATGGGCTCGATTCTGACGGCCGTCAACAATCGGCTGGCACCGGGCGAGGTCGCCTACATCCTGAGCAACAGCGAGCCGACCGTCGTCGTACTCGGAGCAGGCGATGAGGGCCTCTCCGGCGTCGCTGCGGCGGTCGGTAGTGTCCAGACCGTCGTCACGGTGGACGGCGCCGGAAACTCGGTCTCGTGGAACGACTGGCTTTCCGGTGTCGGGGACGACGATCCGGGGTCGTCGCGCCGTCCCGACGACACAGCGCTGATCTTCTACTCGTCGGGAACCACCGGCCACCCCAAGGGAATCGAACTCACCGGCGCCAACCTCGGCCGCGCACTTGCCACCATGTATCACCTACTCGATCTCGATACCGACTCCGTGGCTATGTGCCCGGTTCCGTTCTTCCACGTCGCGGGGCTCGGTCTTGCACTCGTCTCGACGCTCGGCGGTGGCGCTCTACTTCTCAAGACCATCGCCGGACCTCTCGAACTCGTCGCGCTGATGCAGGAGTACAAGGTCACGCATGCGGTCGCCGTTCCCGCGGTGATCAGCGTCCTGACCTCCCTTCCTGCTGTGCGCGAGGCAGATTGGAGTGCCCTGCAGTTCCTGGTCTACGGAGCCGCGCCGATGCCACTGCCCCTGTTGCAAGATGCGACCGAGGTCTTCGGATGTAGTTTCCTGCAGGCATACGGACTCACCGAGTCAACCGGCGGTGTCACCATGCTGACGCCCGAAGATCATCGGGCGACCGACGAGTCGACCGCGCATCGGTTGAAGTCCGTCGGGCAGCCGATGTTCGGCGTACCCATCCGCATCGTCGATCCCGTGACGCTCGAGGACGTCCCAGTCGGTATCCGCGGCGAGGTCGTCATCGGCGGCGCTCACGTCATGAAGCGCTACTGGCGCAACGAGACGGCTACTGCCGCCACCATGTTGGACGGAGACTGGCTCCGAACTGGAGACGGAGGATCGTTCGACGAGGACGGATACCTCTACCTCCACGACCGTCTCAAGGACATGATCGTCTCCGGCGGTGAGAACGTCTATCCCGCCGAGGTGGAGAGTGTTCTCTCGGGGCACCCCGGAATCCGGGAAGTCGCAGTTGTCGGCGTTCACTCCGATCGCTGGGGTGAGACTCCCATTGCGGTGGTCGTTCGAGCCGGCGACTCTGGTGCCACCCAAGCTGAGATCATCGACTGGTCACGCGAGCGGCTGGCTCACTTCAAGTGCCCCAGTGCAGTTCGGTTCGTCGAGGAGCTGCCACGCAACGCGAGTGGAAAGCTACTCAAGACTCGCTTGCGACAGGACTTCGCCTGAGTCCATGACAAGAAATCGGGGTCGATCGCTTCGAGCGATCGGCCCCGATTTCTGTCGTTCGATGTGAGACAAGCTTCAGCGTGGGTGAATCCGGAACTCGACGCCGCCGAGACTCAGACCGGGCTCGACGGCAGAGGCGCCGCTCGACGCCGCCAGATCGATTGCACTGAGCATCGACCGCTCCCCCGGAACGAACGACACGACGCGCGATCCCAGCGTGATCGAGAGGGTTTGCCTCGAAGCCGATTTCTTTCCGAACACTTCGGCCCAGAGCGTCGCCGTCTTGGCCGGATCGGGAGAGGACACGTCGACCCCGAGGATGTCGTCGACCCATGGATCGACCGAAACCTCCTTCTCCGTCTCGTCCCAGAACCACTCGTCGGCGTCGGGAATCTCGTCGAGTTCTACGAGCAGTCCGAGATCACCGGGATGGAGCTGGACGATCCGGTGTCCGTAGGCCTCGAGATCGGCCACCGTCCGAACACCGACCGCGGCTGCACGTTCCAGATAGGGCGCGATATTCGATACCTGGATCGAGAGTGCATAACCGCCCTCCCCTCCGCCCTTTCGGATCCATCTCGCCAACGAGACAGTCTCGTCGAGCGGTGCGACGATCTCCAGAAAGGCTTGCGGCCCGACGGCAAGGGTCTCGTCGGCCAAACCGATGTCTTCGAGCAGTGGATCCGCGAATCCTGGTGCCAGATTCAACGCTTCACGTAATTGCCGGCCGGTCTTGTCCAGATCTCGTGCACCGATCACCACCTGCCGCAAGATCTCCCACGTGCCCGTGCCGGGCGCGTCCGTCACAGTCCGACCGCTTCGGCGGCGGTGTCGGCGGTCTGCCAGCGACGAAGCTCGGCCCCCGGAGCCCACGTCGAATGGGTACCACTCGAAATCCGTTCGGGGAGGCGAAGTTTGCACAGTGGACCATCTCCGACGCGGGCGGCGTCGAAGATCAGACAGAAGGACGCATCCTCGTTCATGTCAGTGGTCAACGTGATGAGATAACCGTCGTCTTCCGCGGTACCGCCCACACGTGGCGCCATCGACGTCTCGCTGCCGTACACACCGTCGCCGAAGGAGAATCGCTCCTCGTTCCCCGTCAGCAGGTCATGTTTGACCAAGCCGTCGAACAGGAACCACGACGGTTTACCCGAAGCCGCATATGCGTATCGGTACTTCTCCCCCGCGAAATTCCCGTTCATCATGCCGAATTCGGTGATCGAGTCACTGAGCTGCTCTTCACGCGTGGCTCCGGTGACCAGGTTCAAACGCCAGCGGTGCAGTCGGGTCTGCATACGATCGAGAGCGAGGAAGCGGAAGGCGCGTTCCCACTGATTGCCCATCCCGTTGTCCGACGGCTCCGGATCGCCCTGGTAGAAACCGTCCAGAACGATTTCGTCCCCCTCTTCGTAGGCGTTCACGAAGTGCAGGACATACGTCGGATCCGCCTCGAACCACTTGATGTCAGCGGTGTTTCCGCGGCGTGGGATGACTCCGAGACGTAGCGGGATTTCGGGATGGAAATTCGCGACGTGCGCGCCCTTCTGGAGCAGAACCGGATCCCAGAACAACGGGCAGTCGTTGAGGATCGCGTAGTTCTCCGTGAAGGCCATGTCGTGTGGCAACCGCGGACCGGGAAGTGGGACATCGACGTAGTGGACCAACTCGTTGGCCGAGTCCACGACGCCGTAGTGCATGTACGGGGCTTCCTTGCTGTAGTTGAAGAACAGCATTTCTCCGGTCTTGTCGTCCACCTTCGGATGCGCGGACACGCCCCATTCGAAGGGGAACTTGCCGTTCCAGCTTTCCTTTCCGAGTGTCTCCGCCGACATCGGATCGAGCCGATACAGATCCCCACACTGGTAGAAGCTGGTGAGAGCAGTCCCCCGGTGAACGACGACGTCAGTGCTGGACGCGTCCTTCATCCGGGTGCGCGCACCCTTGCCGCCCTCGGGGCGACTGAGTTTGGGAGACTCCGCGAGCCCGGCCCACAAGGCGCCGCCGGCGTCCTGCTCGGCCGCCAATCCGTCCGTACGTACGAATCGGTTGCGGTAGAACGACTCTCCGTCGCGGAAGCCCACGATGTGAATCATGCCGTCACCGTCGAAGGGGTGATACGCCTTCATCGAGGGATGAAGCGGATTCTCGGTATTTCGCAGGTAGACACCGTCGAGGTCTTTCGGAACCTCACCGAACACAACTTCGAGGTTGTCCGCTTTGAACTCGGTGGTCTGCGGTTGCCACGGACCGGTGCGATACGGGTGATCGTCGTCGGCGGGAAGGGTGGACAACAACTTGCCTACGATTTCGACGTCCATGGAATTCTCTTTTCGACTGATGGGGAAAGACTGGGCTGCAATTCAGGAAACGGCGTCGACGACAAAACTGACGGTGGTGGCCGTACTTCCGCCGAAGTTGAGCGTCGCAAAGCGGTTTGCGCCCTCGACTTGGAAGCCGCCGGCCGTTCCTGTCACCTGATGGGCCGCATCGAGAAGCATGCGGACACCGCTGGCGCCCACCGGATGACCGCCGCCGATCAGACCACCGCTCGGGTTGATCGGTAGCTTGCCGCCCATGGCGATGTCTCCACTCTCGATGGCTTTCCAGGACTCGCCAGGCGCCGTCAGACCGATGTGGTCGATCGCGAGATATTCGCTCGCGGTGAAACAATCATGTGTTTCGATCCCGTCTATCCCGGCCAGATCGACTCCGGCCCGAGAGAAGGCGTCCATCACCGCATCCCGAACGTGTGGCATCACGTAGGGATTCTCCGCGTCACGCGCCAGTTTCTGATCGAGGCCCAAACCGACGGTGCGGTGGCCCCAGCCCGCGATCTGAGCCAGAGGAGTCGCCGCGGCGCCAGGATGCTCACGAAGGTACTTGTCCGTCACCAGCACCACCCCGGCACCGCCGTCGGTCACCTGACTGCAATCGAATCGTCGAACACCACCTTCCACAACAGGATTGGTAGTGTCGTCACCACCCGCATTTCCGAGCAGATCGGGCACCGACCAACCGCGTGTCTGTGCGTTGGGGTTGTTCTTCGCGTTCGCGAAATTGATCTGCGAGATCGCGCGCAGGTGAGATTCGTCGATCCCGTAACGGCGCCCGTATTCCTTCGACACACGATCGAACATGTACGGCCACATGAATTTTGCTTCCCGACCTTCGTGTCCGACCCAGGCTGCGGCACCAAGATGACCCGCTGCGTCGTCACCCGGAACTGTCTTCTCCAGTTCGATACCCATCACCAGAGCGGCGTCGTAGTTCCCGGCACGCAGGTCTGCCATTGCGGCGAGTACCGCGATACTGCCCGATGCGCATGCCGCCTCGTGTCTGGACGAGGGCACACCCCAGAGTTCCGGATGGACGGTGGCGGGCATCGCACCCAGCTGACCTTGGCCGGCAAACAACTGGCCGAAGGCATTACCGACGTGAATCACCTCGATGTCGGTCGCAGGAACCTTCGCCGCGGCCAGCGTGCGGTTCACCACCTCTTCGGCAAGGTTCGCGAAATCGAGTTCCTCACGGGTGAAGTTTCGTGCGAAGTCGGATTGGTACCCGCCGAGAATCCAAATGTTCGAAACAGTCATGACCTCTCCCCTTGCCGATCCGGCCCCGGTGACGTCACCGAGATACCCGTGTATCGGCGGTTGTAATTTCATCGCAACCGTACTACAACTAGCAGAGTAACTCTACTAATTGAAGGGTTGAAAATGACTGATGCTTTTGTCCTCGACTACGTGCGCACGCCGCGCGGTCGAGCATCGGCGCGAGGCGCCCTCCACGAACACAGCCCCGTGGATCTTGTCGTCCACCTGGCCAAGGCTCTGCAGGGTCGAACAAACCTCTCCGCAGACCAGATCGACGACGTAGTTCTCGGTTGCGCATCACAGGTGGACGAGCAGGGCGCGAACATCGCGAGAACTGCCGCACTCCTGGCAGGTTGGGGCGACTCCGTTCCCGGCGCGACTCTCAATCGATTCTGCGCATCCGGTGTCGACGCAGTCGGCCAGAGCGCAGCCCGCATCCGAAGTGACGACGTTTCCCTCGTCGTGGCAGGCGGTGTCGAAAGCGTCTCCCGCACCCCGATGTTCAGTGATCGCGGACCGCTGTGGACCGACCCGGCGACTATCGCGCAGATCGGCTCCATCCATATGGGTGTTGCCGCCGACTTGAATGCCACGATCGAGGGGTACTCCCGCGACGAGTTGGATGCCTACGGCGTCGAAACCCAGCACAAGGCTGCCGAAGCGTGGCACAACGGGGCATTCGAGCGGTCGGTTGTGCCTGTTCCCGGAAAAAACGGCGAGGCGGGAATCGCACACGACGAACTGGTCAGGGCAGACACGAGCGCAGAGGGACTCGCAGCACTTCCGGCCGCATTCGAAGGACTCGGCGCCGGAGGTCAGGACGCTCTCGCGCTCGCCGCCTACCCAGAGGTCGGAAAGATCGAGCACCTGCACACCGTCGGATCCTCGCCCGCCATGGCCGACGGAGCGGCACTCCTACTCCTCGGGTCCGAGAAAGCAGCTGCCCGAGCCGGTTTGACACCTCGCGCACGGATCATCGGGTCCGCGTCGACATCGGTGAATCCGGTTCTCATGCTCACGGCAGGTCAGAGCGCCGTGGAGGCCGTCATCGCGCGAGCCGGCCTGCGTCCGCAGGACATCGACGTGTTCGAGTTCGCGGAAGCCTTCTCCGCGCTCTGCCTACGGTTCCGTCGGGATCTCGACGCCGGGCCGGACCGGATGAACCCCAACGGCGGAACGATGGCGATGGGCCATGCATTCGGCGCTACCGGAGCAATTCTTGTGGGCGCGTGCGTCGACGAACTGGTTCGAAGCGACGGGCGATACGGCGTGGCCGCGGTCAGTGGCGCTGCAGGCGTCGGAGTTGCCGTGCTCGTCGAACGGATCGCCTCATGACCGCCAGTGGACTCTCCGGTCGCGTTGCCGTCGTCACCGGAGGTGGTAAGGGCCTCGGCCGTGCCGTCGCGCTGCATCTGGCAAGCCGAGGCGTCACGGTGATCGTCAACAATCGAAATCGCACACTCGATTCGAGCGACCGAGGCCCCGCAGATCAGGTTGTCGACGAAATCCTCGAAGCCGGCGGACAGGCCGTTGCCAACCATGACGACGTCACCGACCCCGAAGTCGGTCGAAAGTTGGTGGACGACGCTCTCACTCGGTTCGGACGACTCGATTTCTGCATCACCAGCGCCGCGGTCAGCGGTCCGCAGATGCTCCACCGCACCACTGCCGAGAACCTCAGTACCGTCATCACGACGAACGTCGTCGGGACCGCACTGGTTGCAGCCGAAGCCTCCCGCGTGATGCGCGAAGCCGGGTTCGGACGCATCGTGATGATTGCCTCGACCGCAGGACTGCACGGTGAGCCCACCGTATCTGCTTATGCCGCAAGCAAGGGAGCCGTGATCGCCCTGGGCCGCACCGCAGCGGCAGAAGGTGCGAACCGCAACGTCTTCACCAATGTCCTTCTTCCCTATGCCACTACGCAGATGACCGAATCCGGAATGAACCCCGAATTCGTCGACATCATGGGAGCCGACTTGGTCGCACCGGTAGTCACCGCCCTTGTCGATCCCGAGTCCGCTACCAACGGTCAGGTGATCGTCACGGCAGGGAACGGCGTGCGTTCGGCCGACGCCGTCGAGGGATCGACCGAATTCTTACCTACCACCACCGAACTCGATGCCACGGCGCTCGATGCACTGCTCGTAGCCAGTCGACTCGGCACACCTCACACCTATCCGAGCGCACAGGAAGCCTTCGCGGACTTCGCTTCCGAACTGCTCGACCACCACAATCGGAAGGCGCACGCGTGACCGACATCCCACTGGGCGATCTAGCACTGAACTTCGGAGTGAGTGCACTCGCCGTACTCGTCTTCATCGCTGCAGTGATGGCCGTCGCCATCCGCATGAACAATCACTCGATCATCGATATCTGTTGGGGGCCAGGCTTCGCCGTCGTCGCCGTCGTCTCGTACCTGACGTCCATCGGATCGGAAGGAAACGATCTGCGTCGCCTCGTTGTCCTTGCACTGACCGTGGTGTGGGGGATGCGACTGGGGTTGTACATCGGCTTCCGAAACCGGGGGCACGGACAGGACAAGCGGTACACTGCCCTACTCAAACATCAACAGGGACCGTTGGTTCCGTTCCTGATTCGGAAGATCTACGGACTCCAGGGCGTCCTCATTCTCGTGGTGTCGCTGCCCGTCCAGTTCGCGATGTACGAGTTTCGTGCCCTCGGCGTCGTCGGCGCGATCGGTATCGCCATCTGGGCCATCGGCTTCGCCTTCGAATCGGTTGGCGATTACCAACTTTCCCGCTTCAAGGCTGATCCTGCCAATACCGGAAAGGTGATGGATCGTGGATTGTGGGCCTGGACTCGGCACCCCAACTACTTCGGCGATGCGTGCGTCTGGGTCGGACTGTTCATCCTCGCACTCGGTGATCCACTGGCGCTGATCACGATCATCTCGCCGATCGTGATGATCAAACTGCTGGTGAGCTACAGCGGTAAGGCGTTGCTCGAACGTGGCATGCGCAAGAGCAAGGGACAGGCTTACGACGACTACGTCGCCCGGACCAGCGGATTCTTTCCCCGTCCACCCCGCCCGGCACGAAACCACGCGTCGTGACCGCCCCCACGAGTGGCCTCGCCGACGTCTTCGACCTGGAATCGACCGGCCCGGACCGGTGGCAAGGGTCGAACGACGGTGTTCGACTTCCTCAGTTGTTCGGCGGCCAACTGGTCGCCCAGTCGATTCTCGCAGCCGGACACACGGTGACCGACGGCAAAGCGATCAGTTCCGTCCACACGCACTTCCTGCGCCCCGGGTCGACGAATTGCGCGACCGAGTTCTCGGTAGATCGTCTTCGCGACGGAAAGCGCCTGTCCACCAGAGTCGTCGACGTCCACCAGGGCGGACGACTCGTCTGCCGTTCGACGGTCTCGTCCTCCTCGATCGACGAGGGCATCACTCACAGTCGAGCCGTCCCCGCAGCACTCCCGCCCGAAGAGTGCGTGACGTTGCAAGAGTTGGCCGAGGCGGACGGTGGACTAGGAGAAGTATGGGAGGAGTTCTCCGCCATCGAGATTCGTGTGTCACCACTCGATTCGCAGTCCCCCACGACACATTCGGCGGCGCCTCCGCGCAACATCTGGATGCGTTCGGCGCAGCGACTGAGCGAAGATCCACTGATTCACGTGGCTGCTCTCGCCTATGCCAGTGATCTGATGCTGATGGCAACCGCACTGACTCCGCACGGCTACGACATCGGGCAGGAGCACTCGCTCGACGCGGATTGGACTGGTGTGTCCCTCGATCACACGATGTGGTTTCAACGCCCTGTGCGGGCGGACGAGTGGCTCCTCTTCGAGCACTCGACCCCCACAGCTCACGCCGGCAGAGCAGTCGTGAATGCGGCGGTCTTCGATCGATCCGGACTCCAGATCTGCCAGATCACTCAGGAAGCGTTACTCATTGCCCGTACCGAGTGATTCCCGACTCTTTCTGCAGACCACTCGGTACGCTCTCGCGGTGCCGCTGGGTTCGCGGCCTATGATTTCGGGGTGGTACGAGTGAATGCAACCGACTCTTCGACACCCACGGCGTCGGCCGGATCTTCGACACCCACGGCGTCGGTGGGCATCACCGAGTTGCCCGCAGGCGGACCCAACGCACTGGCCGTCACGCTCGGGTTGTTGGGGGACGAGTGGAACCTCTGGATTCTGCGGTTCGCCTTGTTGGGGTCGCGGCGCTACAACGACTGGCTGGCACTGGGGGGAATCTCCAACTCCGTGTTGTCCGCACGGTTGGCAATCTTGACGTCCGGCGGAATGCTCGAGCGTCGTGTGTATCAGCAGAACCCACCGAGGCACGAGTACTCGGTCACTCGCAAAGGGCAGTCGATCTGGCCCGTCCTCATCACTATGTGGTCCTGGGAGAAGCAGTGGGCGCCCAATGAAACCGCGCCGCTACCACCACTGCGGCACAGCACATGCGGAAACGACTTCACCCCGATCCTGCGGTGCAAGGAGTGCGGCGAGGACGTGGACGTGCGGTCTCTGGACTCCCAAATGGGCCCGAGTGGCGACTTCTCACGCAGTGTCCCCGAAGCAACATCGCGGCGACGCTCCACCAAATCCGAACGCCGTCCGGAAATTCTGGCTCACACGATGGAACTCGTCGGCAATCGCTGGTCAGCGGCGATCATCGGTGCGGCTTTCCGAGGCGCTCGCCGGTACGGAGAGTTCGCCGAGATCACCGGGGCACCACCGGCGATAGTCGCGGATCGCTTGAAGCACCTCACCGAGATCGGTGTGATGGAAACGCGGCCGCTTCCGGATCGCCCACAGTGGTCGGAGTATCGACTCACCGCCAAGGGCACGGCGTATTTCCCCGTAGTGATGTGCATGATCTCCTGGGGCCAGCGTTGGTTCAGGTCCGCGGACGGCCCCGACATCGTTCTCCATCACAAGGCCTGCGGTAAGCGATTCGAAGCACGCTTGGGTTGCAGTGTGTGTGGTGAGGAATTGAGGTCTTCGGACATCGAGGCGATCGACCTCACCACCTCGGTTCACGTACCCGGGTCAGGCTGGTCCTGAGGTCCTCGCTCAGCCGGTAGTGCGGATCCGGTCGAAGCTCCGGCCTCGGTGTTCGAGCGGCAGCCTGTCCCCTCGCCCGAACAATTTGTTGCGCAGCGTCCCTGCGTCGTAGTCGCTCTGGTAAGCGCCCCGTTTGGTCAGCTCCGGAATCACATGCTCCACAATGTCTTCGAAGGTTCCAGGAGTGACCGCGTACGCGAGATTGAACCCGTCGACGTCGGTCTCGGCAACCCACTCCTGCAACTCGTCCGCGACTTCCGCACCGGAACCGACGACGATCGGTCCCAGCCCGCCGATACCCGCCCACTCCGCAATGTCCCCCACCGTCCATTCACGGCCCTTCTCGTCGGCCTGACGAAACGATGCGACCGCGGATTGAATGGCATTGCTCTCGACGTTTCCGATCGGCTCGTCGGCTCGGTATCCGGACAGGTCGATTCCCATCCATCCCGAGGTGAAGACGAGTGCACCTTCACTGCTGGCGTAACTGCGGTAATCCTCGAGCTTAGCCTGAGCCAATTCGGAGGTTCGGTCAGTGATGATCGTCAACAGTGTGTAGATCCGGGCCGAGTACGGATCGCGGCCCACCTTGGTCAGCTCGTTTCGGATTCGGGTAACGGTGTCTTTGAGAATCGCCTTGGTCGGCGCACCGACAAAAATTGCTTCGGCATTCTCGGCGGCGAATCGAACCCCGCGAGGCGACGCGCCGGCCTGGAAGATGACCGGCGTCCGCTGTGGGGACGGTTCCGAAATGTGAATGCCCGGAACCGTGAAGTGCTTGCCTTCATGCTCGATCGGATGAACTTTGGACGGGTCCGTGTAGACCCCGGTGGTTCTGTCACGCACCACCGCATCGTCTTCCCACGACGTTTCCCACAGCTTGTAGAGAACTTCGAGGTACTCGTCCGCGTGGTCGTAGCGATCGTCGTGTTGGAGTTGGTCGTCCTCGCCCATGTTCCGTGCGGCCGACGGGAGGTATCCGGTGACCACGTTCCACCCGATTCGCCCATTCGTCAGGTGATCGAGGGTGCTCAAGCGCCGAGCGAACGGGTACGGATGCTCAAACGCTGTACCTGCGGTGATACCGAAGCCCAAGTGCTCGGTCACGGCAGCCATCGCCGACGCCAGCAGTAGTGGGTCAGAGACCGGTACCTGCGCGCCCTGCCGCAACGCTGCGTCGTGGTTCCCGCCGTAGACGTCGTACGTTCCCAGGACATCGGCCAGGAAGAGTCCGTCGAATCGTCCACGCTCGAGAAGTTTCGCCAATTCCGTCCAGTACCTCAGATCCGTGTACCTTGACGACTGGTCCTCGGGGTGGCGCCAAAGACCTGGCGATTGGTGGGCGACGCAGTTCATGGCAAAGGCGTTGAAGCGGATTCTGCGGGTCATTCCCGCACCATGCCGCGCCTACTCCGCGGTGACCACCATTGCGATCAGTGCGATCGGTTCGGCCGGCAGCTTGCACGCGATAACACCGTCGACTTCGCCACCGCGTCGGCGGGCCGCTACACTGACTAGCGCAGCTGTGACGCCTGAGGCTTCGTGCCGACAGGCCTAGCGGAGGCAACAGCAGCATCGAGAAGCGAAAACCCCGGCAGCACAGGGTTTTCAGCGCTTGTCGGTACGCTCCCCGCCCTCGTAGCTCAGGGGATAGAGCATTCCTCTCCTAAAGGAAGGGTCGCAGGTTCGAATCCTGCCGAGGGCACCAAAGTAGCCAATTTCAAACCTACGACACGAGTCGTAGGTTTTTCGTTTTCGCTTTCGTCCGCTGCGGACGGGGCAGATTCGGGCGCCGCGTCGACGACATCCATTTCGTTATCTACTGCTGCCACTTGGGCGTGACGTCGAGCTGCTATCGCCGCTTCGGCTCCGAGTAGCGTCCGGAACGGTTCAGCCAACTCGACACGAACCGTATCCTCGTCGACCAATATTTTGACGAAAAACGCCTGATTGAAGAGTCGCCGCACCTGTAAGCCTCCCGGCACAGTTGTGCGGCATGCAGAGAGCGGTGTGGACGTTGCCGAGCCCGCCTTGCTCGGACTGCTTGCCATTGTCGGTGCGCTCGAAGATCGTCTGGCGCATCATGCACCCGCGTCGCCGCTGGAGGTGACGTCATGAAGAACGCCCTGCTGCGTCTGCGAGCTCGCGTGGAGGAGCGTGTCGATCTTTCGTCTGACGGTTCGTCCGGGCTGACGCCGGAAGCGATATTGATGCTCGGGAGCATCATTGCGGCGCTGAGTGTCATCTGGTGGGCTGCATAGCCGAAGGTTATGCACAGGCACTGTGGAATGAGTGGGGATAACCCTTTCCGGGTGATGCATACCCAGTCGTCTCGATGTAGAGGCCTTACTGGCCGCGTTTCGTCGATTCGCCTACCCGAGCGGTGGTGGCACTCACCCTTCGCCTCCGTAGCGAATAGCCTGCTTTCACAGTCCGGCGGAGAGTCCAGGTGCCGAGCAACGTGCTGGCGGTTGCCGAACTTCTGCGAGTCCTTCGGGACTTTGCCGAGCGCCTGACATGACTTTCTGAACGAAATACCTCGCATAGTGGCCGAGTGTGATTCGCTCCCCGCGTGGCTCCGCCCGCAAAACTCCTGCGCTCGGCCTACCTCGCGGAATCGCGCGCCAGCAATTAACTATTGACGATTCAACTACCGTCCGGCGAGGCGAAGCGTCGATTTCGGCGCCGTCACGCTGCAATGAGTGAACTCAACCGGCCTGTTCTTCTGTTTGCCCGCTCATCACTGCGTCCGTCTAATTGATAACTTTCGCGACGCTTGCCATATCGGGACAAAAGTCCCACGTGCTGGTCACGAGCTTGTCGAGATGTATCCGTGATCGAAAGTTCACGATAAATCCGACTACGGCCGATCTGGAGCCTGGTGATCAAACGGAACGCTTGGTACTGTCCGGTAACTTCATTTCAGTTAGTGTTCAGCTACCGTGACGGTTGCTGGCCCGCGACGTAGGAGCTACTCATGGCAACCAGCCCGAAACCCCGTACATCCCGCCGTCGATCGAAGGCAGCAGTGGGGCTTGCGGCGTGTGCGGTTGCCGCGCTGTCGTCTGGTGTGGTCTTCGCAGGGAGCGCATCGGCAACGCCGACGGCGTTGGCGGACAAGTTCGCGAGCACGGTCACCGATGACGGCTGGTCGTTGGATCTTGCCGCCACAAAACTGTCGGCGAATCCGGTGCCGAATCTGGCGACGACGGCGTTCACCCGTGAGGGGTTCGTGTCGGCGAAGGTGACCGGCACGATCGGTGGTCAGGGCGATTCGGCAGTGAAGACCGGTTATGTCGAGCAGGGATTGCAGATCGGCTGCCAGATCGATGTCTCCTCCGGACTTGGATTGGGGCTTGGCTTTTCGCTCGGCCCGTCTGTCGGTGTGAGTATTTCGGGTGTCCCGTCGGCGAACGTGGGTGTGAACGCGTCGGTGAATCCGAGCATCCAGACCACCATCGCACCGGGAACGATCACCACGATCCCGCTCGGCAAAAAGGACCTCGAAGCGGCCAAAGCGTCGATCACGGCAGAGAACGTGCACATCAAGGTTGACGCTTGCATGGGGCCGGTCACGATCCGCTCCTACGCACAACTCGCGGTCTCAACTGCAACCTCGGACAACAGCCTGTTCGTGTATTCCGATCCGACCTGGCTCTAGACGCCTGACGGGGCACCGTCAGGGCTGCCGTCGAAACCCGATCCGTGCAAGTTGCCGTGTCCGCGCGCACCCCGTCACACGAGGCCCGAGTCACGGGTCTGCCCATCACCAGCATCACAGGAGAAGATCATGAAGATTCGTACCGCAGCCACAGCCGGAGCGCTCACCGCAGGTATCGCCGTCATCGGTGTCCTCGGCAGCGGCGTGGCATCGGCCGCAACCCCGATCGTGCAGCCGGAGCAGGGTCGGATCGGGCTTTCGCTCTCGAATGCGGAAACCGCAGCACTGGCGGCGAGCCTGATCCCCGATGCAATCGCGAACATTGTTCCCGGCTCGCAGCGCTGGGTTGGCCGGGCCCCGGGTTCGGTCATCACCAACGTCGACGGCAGGGCAAGCGCCCCCGATCGGGTCGTGATCGCCGAAGCTGCGGCGCATCCGGGTGGCTACGTCAACATCTACGTGTCCGACCCGAACAACCCCGTCACCGGGGGCTACATCGTGCAGACCTACCAGCACTGGAACTGAACTAGGGCCGGTAACCCCAGACCCTGACTGCTGCCGCCGAACTCGTTGTTTCACTTCACCTATCCGCCGTTTGGAGTTTCTGTCATGACCATCCGCAACGCTGAACACGCTCGGTCCCGCCCGATGACTGAGCCGCCGGCCACTGCTCGCGGCGCCCGCAGTGCGGATACCGACGACTGGGACCCCGACAGTGAGCTGAGCGAAACCTCGAAGGCCATGATCGCCACCGTCTTCGGTCTCGCCTTGTTGATTGCGGCGTTCGCGGTGATCGGACGACTCGGGGGCTGGGCCGCTGACTACGGGACGATTCTCGTCTACCTGGCGTTCTTTCTGTGGATGTCGATCGCGGGCCGGGTGTTCTGGTGGGGCGCAGACAAGCTCATCGCCGAGGCGCGGAAGAAGTCGAACACGGGTGATCGCCGGTGAAGTCCGTGCTGAAGCTGCGCAGGTCCATCGCGGGAGCACTTGCTGCCGGAGCGCTCATGATCGGCGTGGCCGGAGCCGTCGGTGCGGGAATCGCACTGACCGCCGCACCCGCAACTGCGGGACCAGCGGAGGACTGCGCGGCGGTGCGGGCACGTGATCATCAGATCTACCTGAACCTGATCGCGTCACTGCCACCCGGTGCCCCCATCCCGCCGGAGTACATCAACCCGTGCCTGAGCGCACCCGCCACGACCCCGACGGCCGCCCCGACAACCACCGTCGGGTTGCCCGGTGCGCAGGCTCCGGGCGGCGGCCCGAACGTCGGCGCGAACGCGCCGACGAACTTCCCCGCTTACAACGGCACCCCCATTGTTCCCGTCCCCGGCGCGGTACAGCCCGGAGCACCAGGAACGCCAACACCGCCAGGTTTCGAGAACCCTGCAGGAGTCCCGGTTCCGACGACCACCAGCGGACCTGCCCCGACCACCCCGCAACCCGCTGGATCGACCGCACCCACAGCGGTCCCCGATCGTGGTCCCGGACCTGTTCCCTCTGGAACGCCGAATACTGTTCCCGGACAGTCGGAATCGAATCCCACGGTCACCCCCTCGGGGCTCGACAAAGGCGACGGCCGTGACCGGTACCTCGAACTCATGTTGGTCGGTGCCGCCGCATTCACAGCCGGCGGGATCGGCGTCCGCGGGCGTCGTTCACCGTTCGGCCCACGCATACCGTTGGGTGGGCGTACGCCGGAATCGATACTCTCCCAGACAGTCGGTACCCTCGCCTCGCCGCTCGTGGCGTATGCGAAGGGTGGCCAGTCGAAGTGCACGGCCACCGAACCGGGCGGGGGACGTCGTACGTTCTTCCTCATCCACGACGCGACGTCCTCACACGAAGCGGAAATCCCCGTCGACGTCCCGCCCGGCGGACGCATGACCGTTAATCCGGACGGCTCAGTCACCGTCTTCGACGCGGACGGAAACCCGGTCTCGGTCGTGGCAGCTCCGTGGGCGTACGACGCCGACGGCAATCCTGTTCCGACCGACTACGAAGTTCGCGACGGCCGTCTCATTCAGAAGGTGTATGCCGACGAAGCGACCGCGTACCCGATTTTGGCCGATCCGCCGGAGAAGAAGGCGAAGGCACCCACCTCGGTGGCTGCCAAGCAAGTCCAGAAAAGTACGAACACCGCCGCACCCAAGCCGAATTCGATGACTTCGCGCACGAGTCCGCAAAAGCCGCAGAACGGTGGAAACTCGAATTCGGGCAACACTTCCGGAGCCGCGAACAGCGGCACCACCGGGGGTAAGTACGCCGGGACCACCACCCAAGGCTCCGCTCCGGTCACGAAACCGGCATCTCCCAATCAGTCGCCGCGCACCACCACCAAACCCGGACCGAAGCCTGCGCCGACCCCTCGGGAACAGGCAACCAACCAACTCGCTCAAGCACACGGCGAAGTCCCTCCGGTTGCGCCATCGAAACCCGCGCAACCAAATCAGTCGCCACGCACAACAACCAGTCCGGGCCCCAAACCCACTGTCAGTCCACGTCAACAAGCTGCGAATCGGCTTGCCGAAGCGCACGGGGACGTGCCTGCCGGGTTCACCGGCAATGTTCCGATCCCGCCTGATCCGAATGCACCCGACGACCGATCGTTCCCGCAAAAAGTCTGGGACACTGCGTGGAGCGTCGGGGAAAGTGCCGTCGACACAACAGTCGACAGCGTGAGCACGCTCGGCGATGCGTGGCGAAATTTCCTTGTGGTCCCCGTGCACGATGCCGCCGTCGATCCGTTCGGGTTCAATCGTGGCCAACGAGCACAACCTTCACCCGAGCATTCCCCGGCTGAGATCGCTGCCGCAGCCGCAAATATCGTCTCCCTCATTCCTGTCCTGGGCACAGGAGGCAGAGTCGGCGGCGCTGCCGTGCAAGAAGCGGTGGAGGCTGTTCTGCGACGCGGCGGTTCCGCTGCAGACGCCGAAGCCGCAGGTCGCAGGGTAGCCGCCACCGTCGGTGAGGCCGGGAATAGAGCCCCTAGCGGGCCGACTATTCCCGTCGGAGACAGACCGGCCTCGACGCCTGTGGGTGGGCGCGGAGATCGCGAAATAAGTGTAAAGCCCGGCACCAACCGACCTGGAATAGTCAACGGTCGTGAATATACGGGGCATGCGTTCGACCGAATGCAAGAGCGCGGCATACTCCCATCCCTGGTTGAACAGGCCATTCGTGAAGGTGTGGCGACCCCGAGCAGAGGAAACACGACCGTGATCTATGATTCGATAAACAACCTATCAGTTATCATCAATGAAACGGGCAGAGTTGTGACCACCTCATTTGGCAATTTATCGGGAAAGTGAAAAACATGACGGATCAATCAATTTACCGCCTGGAAGCTGAGCAGGTTAATCGCGATTATTGTGACGGAAAAATATCCTTGCATGCGCTAGTTGAAATATTCGAGAGGTACGTCAGAGAACGCGAATCGGAGCGTGCATCAGATTCCGAAACCCTGAGGGGAGCCTGGGGCCAGATTGAAATAATGAATGCAATCAACCAAGACGACCCTTCGAATTCGAGCAAAAATGAGTCAGAGGTGCGAGAAGTTATTCAAGAATTTTTGGACTTGCTTCCGTAATCTTTCTTCTTCGGTCCAGAGGCGACTAATCAAGGGCGGCTTTGACCCACTTGCTGACCGGTGTCATTGACATGACACCGGTCAGCAGTTTGCGGATTATGATGTCTTTATAGTTCTCTCTATTGAGCTGACGAAGCGCGGCCAAGCGAGCGGCAACACTCAACAGTTTAAGTGTGCCGATCAGACCACTTATCGAGCACTCGCCCAGCCTGGACCCTTAAGATTGACCCCACACACTTGTCTTCGTCGCAGGATTCACCAGTACATTGCGACAACTTCAATTTCCACTAAATTGCCATCCGACTGGTTTGTCTCCGATGAAGTATGAACTGCAGGTATATCGCCTAGTTGGGTGATACCTGCGTGCGTACGAGCCTGTTCCCTGAATGCAGCTAGACCGTCCGGCGTGGCAGTGATGCCGTATTCGCCAAGCCGATCCGTGATAATATGAAAGGCTTGCAGTTGCAACTCTGTCGATGTCCACGCATAACGATTCGATTCGACTATTTGATTAATTACGCGCCACGGTGAACACTATATTACAAACCGAGACGATAACATATTCGAAGTAACCAATCCTGAAGGGTTTAACCAGTGGCTTGAAGACCAAAATGAAATAACAAGCGGACGTCTCGTAAAGACAATACGCCTCATGAAGTACCTTCGCGATTATAAGAATACCTTCTCGGCGAAGTCAGTGATTCTCACTATCTTACTCGGCAACAGGGTAAATTCAGCCGCACTTCTTCAGGACCCTGACAGCTATAAGGACACTCCGACCGCCTTAAAGACGATAGTCGGCGAGCTGAATTCGTATCTTCAAGACAACGAGATCATGCCACCAATCGAGGACCCCGCCTGCCCAGGAGAGACATATAATCACCGATGGGAACAAGACCAATATGCAAACTTTCGAAAGCAGATCCAGCGCTACAACGACAAGATTAACGAAGCGTATGACCCGAATTTGAGTCGCGACGATAGCCTCGAAAAATGGCGCGATATTTTCGGTGATGATTTTGGAACCTACGGGGAAAATGCAGCCAAGGCAACAAATGCATCGCTCGGCGACGCACGAAACACTGAGCAGTTCATTGATACCCACTTAGGCATCCAGGTAGAATTGGATGCATCATACAAAGTAACCTTAAGTGCACGCCCAATCAACAAGACAGGTTTTGCGAACTATGAGCTGAGAAGGCGCGGCAATAGAATCATACCCGGAAGAACCATCTTGTTTAAGATAGAATCTTTCAACATTCCCGAACCGTTTGATGTCTATCGGAAGGTGCGTAATACGGGACGCGAAGCTATCGCGAATGACTGTATCCGAGGACAGATCAACAAGGACGACGGCAGTCGTAGCACTTCCGAACCAACGAAATACAGGGGAAAACACTTCGTTGAGCTCTTTGTCGTTAAAAACGACAAGTGCGTAGCAAAGGCACATCAGACGGTGATCATCACTTAACCCGCAGCGCCTATAAGCGAAAGTAAAGCTCATGTAATTACTATAGATACATGGCTCGTCTTTCTCCCAAACTCTTCATCACCCAACATCACCAGCTGAAAGAACTCTGGAGTAGTCATCAAGATAGCTATAGATGGATGAGTCCCGCCGACCAGCAACTCATCCACGACTTCTACCGGCCATCAGAAAACCTGAGCGACGATGAGCTAAAACAGCATCGCCGCCACATCACCGTGACGAACAAGTCGCTCGCCAACAGGGCCGGCAAAGCCTACGCCCGCTTCATACGAGGAGAAACATACGACGCACTATCGACGATTACATCCAGTGGACGAATTGTCACCATCCGGCCTGTTCTACGCCCACAACCGGATGCGCAACTACTGGCGAAGGCACTGATTCAACTGGCAATGGAGGAAGCAAAAGCCGAGATCGACCAGCGCAGCACCGATGACAAAGCTGCGTAGCGCCCTCAAGAGCTACTCATCTCTCGCCGCCCACCGATTGAACTTCGGCGGACGAAGCTGGACACCCGATTTCTTGAGCGCCTTACCGACACTGCTCGCTGCCAGGTTGTACTTCCGCCCGAGCTCAACTGTGGATTTCCCTCGTTCGTAGTGCCAGGTCAGCTCCGCCAGCAGCTTCGCATCGATCGTCGCTCGCGGATGCAGCGGCACGCCGTGCTTAACCAGCAACCTGGTCACCGTTTGACGGTGAATGCCAAACAGCTTGGCAACCTCGAACGCCGTCTTGCCCGAACGATAGACATCGATCATTGCGGCCAACTTAGCCTCACTCAGTCGACGCTGCGGTTGATACTCCGACGCCGACACCGCTACCTGCAACTTTTCCATCGACGGCGGTTCGATTCGTTCGCCCAACTCCCGGACTAGCGCCGCAAACGGGGTGTTTTTGTTCGAAACGGATTCACGTAGGAGCACCAGGTGGGACTCTCCCCACATCGGCGCGATTAACGTGCCATTCTTGAATTCATGACGACGCCTCACTCCACGGCTACTCCCCCGAAGAACATGTCTTTGATCCCGGGTGGGACGTACTGGATGGGCTCCGAAGACTTCTATCCGGAAGAACGCCCAGTTCATCAGGTCACAGTCGACGAATTCTGGATGGACACGACGGCGGTGACGGTCGCCGAGTTCCGTCGCTTCGTGAAGGCAACCGGCCACGTCACCACTGCGGAAATCGCTCCGGATGCCGCCGACTATCCCGACGCCGATCCAGCCCTCCTCGTTCCGGGATCGTTGGTCTTCACTTCACCACCCGGTCCGGTCTCCCTCGACGACTACACCCAGTGGTGGTCGTTCACTCCCGGCGCCGACTGGCGCCATCCCGAGGGAGCCGACAGCAACATCGGGGGACGTGAACGGCACCCGGTCACCCACGTGTCGTATTTCGACGCCCAGGCCTACGCCGCGTGGGCCGGCAAGGAACTCCCGACGGAGGCCGAGTGGGAGTTCGCCGCCCGCGGCGGACTCGATCGCCAGGCCTACGTGTGGGGCGATCACGACGCTCCGGGCGGGCGGCCTGGTGGCAATGTGTGGCAGGGACAGTTCCCCTGGGAGAACCTGCTCGAGGACGGGTACGAGCGCACCGCGCCAGTCGGAAAGTTCCGGCCCAACGGCTACGGACTGCTCGACATGGCCGGGAACGTGTGGGACTGGACGGCCGATCACTACACGTCCGATCACGCCCACAGTTCGAAGAACGTCGCCCCTGCCTCTTCGTGCTGCATTCCGCGCAATCCACGCGCGGAATTCGCCACGGAAGCCTTGGCGGGCGAACCTTACGCGCGACGGGTGATCAAGGGCGGCTCACATCTGTGTGCACCGAACTATTGCTTGCGCTACCGCCCTGCCGCGCGGCAGGGCGAATCCGAGGAGTCCTCGACCTGCCACGTCGGCTTCCGGTGCATCATCCGCATTCCGCAGACGTAAATCAGAAGGGCACGTCTCCGAGGATTGCTACCCGCTCCATCACGCGGCGATGAGGGAAATAGTCGCTCGCAGCGTAGTGCTGGGTAGCCCGGTTGTCCCAGAAGGCAATGGAATTCGGCGCCCATTTGAAGCGGCACTGAAAGTCCGGGACCTTGACCTGTGCGAACAACAGGTTGAGCAGATCGTTACCTTCGGCAGGATCCATATCCGGAATGTGGGTGGTGAAGAGGCTGTTGACGAACAGCGTCTTACGCCCGGTTTCCGGATGCTTACGGACCATCGGATGCAGAACCGGTGGGTACTGCTCCTTCATCTGCTCCAACTTCTCCGGACTCATGCCGCGTCCGAAGGACGGCACAAAATCGTGGATGGCGTCCTTGCCGTCGATCAATTCCTTGATCTCGTCCGGGAGGCAGTCGAAAGCATTTCCCATATCCGCCCACAAGGTGTCACCGCCGGCCGGCGGCACGTCGATCGCCCGAAGGACCGAACCGAGCGGCGGTGTCTTTGTCCAGGTGACGTCGACGTGCCAGATGTTCTCGGTGCCTGGACTGTCCTCTCCGCGTTCGAATCTGACGACGGCCGGGACCTCTCCCTGCGGGAGAAGTGGATGAATCTCGAGTTCACCCCAATGGGCGGCGAAGTCACGATGATTCAGACTCGAAATCGGCTGGTCGCGGAAGAAGACCACTTTCCATTCGAGTAGGGCCCGACGTAGATCCTCGATCTGATCCTCCGACGGATCGCGTAAGTCGATATCGCTGATCTCGGCACCGATGAACGGTGTGACGGGTGTCAGAGTGAACCGCTCGTACGGGTTCGATTCAACGCCTTCCGGATTTCGCCGCATTCCGCGTGGTCCGAATTCGATTGTGTGATTACCGATTCGAACTGTGCGCGATGATTTAAGGGTAGCCATCAAATGACTCCGTCCTGTCGTGTCCTGAAGGGTCACACGTCAGTCGACGCGTGCACCCGCTTTGCTCGTGTGTGCTTTGGGGTGCAGTCAGGGCTCCCACCGCGAGATCAACCAGATGGTCCACCGTCGTATCGAAATCTGTCTGCAAAACCAGGTTTTCGTCTTCGCGGCGCTGCTCGAAGATGGCCAGAGCGGAGACGCTCATGTTGAACGTCAGATCGATCCGTTCGACCGCGACGCGGCGAGGTAGATGCGGCAACGCCCGCGTCAACCTGATGACAACTTCGTTGATCCCCTCGCTGACCTCGCGGAACTCAGCACTCTGCGTATCCACCGACGGTGAGATTCGGGCAATGAACCTCGCATAGTTGGAACCGTCGACCGTCGCCAGAAAATCTGCCAGCGGGTACAGAAAGGCTTCGACCAATGCGCGGACCAAGTCGGTCCGCCCACTGGCGTCGATGTCGTCGAGATACGTCAGTCGCGCTGCGTTGATCTGATCCATCCGATGCCGGAATACGGCCAGCACCAGACCGTCTCGGCCACCGAAGTGATACTGAACCGCAGAGTTGTTGCGCTGTCCCGCCGCAGTCGCCACATCCCGCATGGACACTTCGTGAATACCGTGTTCGGCGAACATCCGCTCGGCGACGGCGATCATGGCGTTCTTGGCGTCCAGCGAGGCGGGCATGCACCGACCATATAAGTCGCTGTCTTAATTCTGCAAGACCCAACCCCTGTGAGTTGTTAAGGAGTGCAGGGACTCTTTAACCACTCACGGGGGTTATTGTCCCAGTCAGCGAGACCTACGGCGTCAACTGAATCCGGACCGATACGCTCCAAATTAAGACGACTGCTTAATCGAACCGATTTTGCACACGCCAAGGAGCCTGCTGGTGAATCGCCATTCCATCCCGATCATTCCCGAGACGCCGAACGTCGCGGCCGCCGTGTACTACCCCGATCAGAATCCCCCGTACACCCGCCCGGAACCGCTTCGCCCACCCGCCGGTGCGCCGAACGTGCTGCTGATCATGATCGACGACGTCGGATTCGGGGCGCCCTCCGCGTTCGGTGGCCCGTGCCGCACACCCACCGCCGAACGTTTGGCCGAGACCGGCGTGAAGTACAGCCGATTCCACACCACCGCTCTGTGCTCGCCGACGCGCGCTGCCACGTTGACCGGGCGCAATCACCACAGCGTCGGTATGGGAGTCATCTCCGAAATGGCGAACGCTGCACCGGGATACAACGGGACGCGTCCAGCTTCCGCGGCGACAGTTGCCCGCGTCCTGCAGGGAAACGGTTATGCGACGGGCGCTTTCGGCAAGATGCACCAGACCCCGACGTGGGAGACCACCGCTGCCGGGCCGTTCGATCGGTGGCCGGTCCGCGAGGGTTTCGACAAGTTCTACGGTTTTCTCGGTGCCGAGTCCGACCAGTTCGCCCCGGTTCTCTACGAGGACTTCACGATGGTGGACTTACCCAAGACGCCACAGGAGGGATACCACCTGTCCGAGGATCTGGTCGACCACGCGGTCGAATGGGTCGAGGGTGTCAACACGATGGACCCGGACAAGCCGTGGTTCTGCTACCTCCCCTTCGGCGCCTGCCATGCCCCACTACAGGTTCCGGACAGCTACCTGGACAAGTACGTCGGCGAATTCGATCACGGATGGGATCGCCAACGCGAGATCACCCTCGAAAAGCAGAAGGAACTGGGCGTCGTCGCTCCTGATACCGAGTTGGCCCCGTGGGCTCCAGGGCTCCCGCACTGGGACGAACTCGACGACGACCAGAAGAAGGTTTCGGCACGTCTGATGGAGTTGTACGCGGCATTTCTGGAGCACACCGACGACGAGGTCGGCAGGCTCGTCGACCGGTTGCAGGACATGGGTGTCCTCGACAACACCCTGGTGCTCTACATGATGGGTGACAACGGCGCCTCCGCCGAAGGCGGAATGGAGGGCTCGTTCAACTACCTCGCCGGCCTCAACGGTTACAAGAGTGCGACATCCGACGTACTGGCGCGCTACGACGAATTGGGAACCGAAACCAGCTACCCGCACTATCCCGCGTCGTGGGCTCTGGCTCTCGACACCCCGTATCAGTGGGCCAAGCAGGTTGCGTCTCATTACGGCGGTACCCGAAACGGCCTGATCGCCCACTGGCCCAGGGGGATCGACAAGCCAGGCATCAGGGAGCAGTGGCATCACTGTGTCGACATCACGCCGACAATCCTGGAAGCTGCCGGTATTCCGGCGCCGACCAGCGTCGACGGGGTCACCCAGAAACCGATGGAGGGCGTGGCGATGAACTACACCTTCGCCGAGCCCGACGCCGAAGAGCGCCACACCACACAGTATTTCGAGATCTTCGGCAACCGCGGAATCTACGATCACGGCTGGACCGCGGTCACAGCGCACCGCGCACCCTGGCTGATGGCCACTCACGGCCTCGAGCTCACACCGATGAGCGAAGACCGCTGGGAGCTGTACGACACCTCGGTCGACTGGTCGCAGGCCCGCGATCTCGCGGACGAGCATCCCGAGATCCTGGCCCGGCTCAAGGAAAAATTCCTCGTCGAGGCCGCCAAGTATCAGGTACTGCCGCTGGACGACAGAACGGTCGGCCGCCACGCCACCGCGGAATCACGACCACCACATCCGATGATGGGCCGCAAGACCCTCACGCTGTACCCACACATGAACGGCCTGGTCGAGAAGGCTGCACCGACGTTCTTCAACCGCTCGTACACGCTGACCGCGAGTCTGGGGAGCGTTGCGGACGGCATGCTGATCAGCCTCGGTGGTCGGTTCGGCGGATTCGCTTTGTACGTACTCGATTCCGTCCCGGTCTACTGCTACAACTTCAGCGGTGGAGGCCGAACCTACGTTCGCGGGCCGCGTCAGCTGAGTGCCGACGCCAGGGAGGTATCCGTTCACTTCGGGTACGACGGCGGCGGAATCGGCAAGGGCGGAATCGCCACCCTAAGTGTCGACGGCGAGGTTGTCTCCGAGGGCCGGATCGAGAAGACCACGCGGGCGATCTTCAGCATGAACGAACAACTGGACGTCGGCATCAACCGGGGAAGCCCGGTCGCGGAGGAGTTCGCCGAACACGGCACCTTCCGTTACCGCGGCACGTTGCGCAGCGTGACCATCGACTTGCGCTCCACACGCGACGTCGTGTCCGCGGAAGAACGGGAGAAGATCTCACTCGCCGTGCATTGATCGACCCGGCGATGCTGGCGGATTGTGCAGCCGCGCGCGATATCTGCCGCGCGGCTGCACAATTACCCTGCGTCTATCCGACCGTATACATCTGCAGGCATGGCCCCACCGGGCGAGTCTCCACGATGTCGCGGGCCTTCTCACGCGCCGCGTTGAACTCCCAGGGCGCACTCGTACCTGGCACTCCGAATCGATACCTACTCAACGCGCACGAGCGCTGCGGCTCCGGTAGACGATCCAAGGCAGGCACCGAGTCGACGGAGAGCCCGTGTAGATAGGAGACATCGATGCTCTTACCGCCCTCGAACCGCTCCACGTTCTTCTGCGCGATGTACGCGTCGGGGTTGAACACCGCGAATGCCAGCAGAGCAAGGGCAGAAGTGGCGAGAACAGCTGTGGGCAACCACTTCCCGGACATCCGGATACCTGCGATGAGCAACAACACGAACACGAATCCCAGAAGCAGCTCTGTCGCGAAAACGCTGACGCGCAGCACCGTGAAACCGTACTGATTCTCGTACAACCACATCCGGTGCACGGCTGACGCCACGATCACCAGGCTGAAGAGGCACAGTGCACCCAACAGACCGCGGGCCAGACGCCTCGATCCAGCGTCGCGACGGTCGATGAACCGCACTGCGACGGCGATGACGAGCAGCGTCAGCACGGTTACCGCCATGAGCTGCCAGAAGCCCTCACGCGCGTAGTCCGCATAGGTCAGTCCGTCGGTCACCTGAACGTGCTCGTCTCCCCCGAACAGTGTCTTCGTCTGCACTGCAACAAAACCGAGGAAGAGGACGTTGAGCACTCCGAGCGGGACCGCCCATTCCCACATCGGCAACGGCGTCGCCGGCGCAGGCGCAAATGCGTCCACCGTCGGCGTTCTGCGACGCAGATACACCGCAACCAGTGTGCCGAACGCCATCACGACACCGGCGAAGATTCGTGCCACCGGGTTCGACACCGAGATGGCAGGAGCGAAGCCGCCGAAGATCTTCGCGAACTCCGGATCCGCACTCACGAACAAAGATCCGAAGATCAGCAGGAGGACAACCGACACTGCGCTCACGACGACAACCCGCGCCGCCGGCACCCGCGGAGCAGAGCGGGTAGCGAGTTTTCGACGACGAACAAAGTTCACCGTCCGGTGGGGCGCCCGCCAGGGTGCCACCGTTCCCAGGAGTATCCCGGTCCACGTCCGCCCGCCGATCAGAGTCCACGTGAACAGAACCCACGCAGCTACGACGCAGATGAACACCAACCACTCCGCACCGCGAACGGCGGCAACACCCAGCAGTGCGAGCATCCCGATGGCGGCGACCCACTGCGGCACGGTCATCCGCGGAGGCGTCAGAATCCCGAAGACGATCACCACACCGGCACCCACGATCACGTACGCGATACTCGCGAACCCTGGGTCGAGGATCAGGGCCGCAAGCACCCCTACTGCGGCCGCACCGAGGAGCATCGAGCGGGTAGCCATCGACGTGCGATCGGGACGCCAGAACCGGCTGGGACGCTTGGGTTTTACGGCCGGCATCGGCGGTTTCGGTGGAATTACTATCGGAGCGCTCATGTGATCTCCTATGTTTCTGGTTCAATTTTTCAGGTTCGGAAGTACAGACGAATGCCGATGAAGGCATGCGCCATCGCGAGATCTCTCGATCTCGTCAGGGACTTTGATTCAGTTCTGCGGCAGCACTACTCGAATGCAGCATCCCGACGGGGCATCGACGACGGCGATCCTGCCGTCATGTAATTCGACCGCCCACTTCGCGATCGCGAGACCGAGCCCGGTGCCCCCGTCGGTCGATCCGCCGCGGATGAAGCGGTCGAACACTCGCTCTCGTGCTTGTGGTTCGATGCCGGGGCCGTCGTCGTGTACGTCGAGCACCAACTCCCCAGTGCTGCCGGTACGTACTCGGATGGCAACTTTGGTGTCGACGTTCCCGTGCTGAACCGCGTTGTCCACCAGGTTGGTCACCACCTGATGGAGGCAATCCGGATCGGCGACCACAGACAATTGCGGAGGCTTCACGTCTATCTCGATGTCGCCCGCACTCACACTCGACAGCTCGCTTAGGAACGGCTCGACCTCGAAACGGCGGCGCTTCAACGGCATTGCGCCACCCTCCAGTTTCGAGAGATCGAGAAGGTCGGCTACCAGCGCGCCCAGTCGTTCCGTCTGCCGCAGCGCCGATTTCATCATCGCCGGATCCGGTTCTTCGACACCGTCGACGACGTTTTCGAGCATGGCTTGCAAAGCGGTAATGGGCGTGCGTAGTTCGTGGGAGACGTTGCCGATCAGCTCGCGGCGGTACCGGTCGTCAGCCCCGAGGTCCTCGGCCATCCGATTGAACGCATGGGCGAGTTCGCCTACTTCGTCACGAGAAGTCGCTCGCACTCGCCGCGAATAGTCTCCTTGTGCCATGGCCTTCGCCGCTGCTGTCATCTCGCGAAGCGGCGAGGTCATTCCGTGTGCGAGGACCTGCGTAACAGCCAGAGCAACAACCAAAGCCGTCAGCAGGGCGAAACGAAACGGTTGTTGCGACGTCAGCCAAAACCCACCGGAGGCGAACAACAGTGCTGCGACAACCAAGAGCCCGACCTTCACCTTGAAGGATCGCATCGGGTCCAACGGCCGCGGCCACCGCGCAAAGACTCTGTCGACGCCGCTCATCGCGGCACGTCCCAGGCGTACCCGACGCCGTGAACGGTCCGGATCACGGAAGGTCCGAGCTTGCGTCGTAGCGCCTTGACGTGGCTGTCGACGGTCCGACTACCCGCTCCCTCGCCCCAGCCCCAGATCTCCTCGAGCAGCGACTCCCGCGGGATCGCGGCTCGCGGCCGTTCCGCCAGATAGGCGATGAGATCGAATTCGGTGCGGGTCAGGTGGACTTCTTGAGCATCACGGCGTACTCGACGCTCGGTCAGGTCGATCACGACGTCGCCGAATTCGAGGAGGTCGGCCACCGGGCGAGCAGCGTGCTCCGCACGATCAAAGCGCCGAAGCAATGCCTGAACACGGGCGACGAGGACACGCATGCTGAACGGCTTGCTCAGATAATCGTCGGCCCCGACACCGAGACCGATCAGCATGTCGGTTTCATCGGCACGGGCGGTCAGCATCAGCACGGGCACCGGGGCGCACCGCCTGGATACGGCGGCAGACCTCGAGTCCGTCGAATCCCGGCATCATCACGTCGAGCACCACCAGGTCGGCGTCCATCTCCTCGCAGCGGGCCACCGCACTGGGACCGTCGAACGCCAGCTCGACGTCGTAGCCCTCGGCGCGCAGCCTCGCCGCGATGGACTCGCAGATACTGACCTCGTCGTCGACCACGAGCACTCTTCGCTGACTCATGGAACTGACTGTATTCGGCCGTCGTGGATGAACCTGGGAGGACTTGTGAAGGTTCTGTGCAGGTTCTAGAACCTGCGGATGTTGTTGATCGGCAGATCCGTGAGGGGTGTCAGTCCGGTCGGAACACCAACACCGTAGGCGTTGAACACCATTCCGAACCCAGCGTAGATACCGACGTGCGTCGCTCCGGGATAGAACGTGATGACGTCGCCGGGAGCGAGGGCCCACCGCGGAACCGGCTGTCCGACGTTGGCCTGCTGTTGGCTGGTCCGTGGCAGATTCACCCCGGCCTGCCGAAACGCCCATTGCACCAGCCCGGAGCAGTCCCACGAGTTCGGCCCGACGCCGCCCCACTGGTACGGCTTTCCGGTCTGAGTGCTCGCTGCTGCCAGCGCGATCAGGCCTGCCGGACTCGGGATGGGCAGGGCGGCTGATCCACTGCTGATGCTGCCCGCGCTTCCCACGCTGCCGGAGCTCCCGCTACTGCCGCCACTGCCGAGGCTTCCCGGATCGGCCGAGGCAGGGGCAGCGGAGAGCAACAGGACACTTCCGGTCAGCAGAGCCGCGACCGTTCCCGTGCGTAGTGTCGACTTCTTCATGCATCCGTCCTTCGTGGGAGTCGTTTCGGCGCGCGGCAGCGCACCTCGATAGCCGTGAACTGGTAAGACACGTGAAAACAAACACTTCGTTCGGATGTTAACGGCGTGGACGTGGTGTTCGGACAGGAATGATTGATCCGATTTGTCGGTTTTCAACAAACAGGCCTTACGTCCCGGCCTGGCGGAAGATCAGGGAATGATGGGGGATTTCCTGGATCCGATCCAGCGACGAGATCCATAGATTCGACTCATGCGCTCATACCTGCTCGTCGCCGCGGTCATCATCGGAGCCACCACGGCGCTGATCGGTTGCTCGACGCTACAGCGCGCAGTGGAGATTCAATCGGATCTCGACGGACTCACCAGGTCGGGTGTCGTCGGGTCGATCGCAACACTCGACGACGGCACCACGACGGCTGTGATGACGAGCGGCGTGCCCAACCGGACCAACGGCGATTCGATCGGCAAGAACGACCGCGTCCGGATCGGAAGTGTGACAAAAACATTCACCGCTTCGCTTGTTCTGCAGTTGGTCGCCGAGGGCACGATCGACCTCGACGCACCGATCGAGCGGTACCTTCCGGGGCAGCTACACGGGACCGGGATAAACGGCAGCGCAATCACCGTGCGGCAGCTGCTGCAACACCGCAGCGGCCTTCCCGAATTCGCCGGAGAACCGGGAGCCGACGAATGGATTGCCGCAAACGAGAACCGAACGCTGACGCCGTCCGCCGCGGTCGCCATCGCCCTCGGCAAACCGGCGCAATTCGTCCCCGGAACGTCGTTCGTCTACACCAACACCAACTACATCGTTCTCGGAATGCTCGTCGAATCCGTGACCGGCCGCAGCTACGCCGACGAACTTCAGTCTCGGATACTCGATCCGTTGGACCTGGAAGACACGTACCTCCCGCCGGCCGGTGAGCGCGACATCAGGGGCGATCACCTGACGGGCTACCAGGATCTCGACGGTGGCCTGACCGATGTTTCCCGTACGGAACCGTCGGTTCCCTGGTCTGCCGGAGCGATGGTCTCGACTGGCGCAGACCTGAACGCCTTCTGGCGTGCACTACTCGACGGGCAGGTGGTGCCGGCCGAGCAGCTTGCCGAGATGACCACTCCTCAGGTCGCCGCCACCGAAGCAGAGGGACTCGGATACGGATTGGGCGTCGGCGCCACCGAACTTCCCTGCGGCGTCACCTATATCGGCCACAGCGGCGGGATCTACGGGTACTACACGCTGTCCGGTGCGACGCCCGATCGTGCGTTCACCGTGACACTGACGTCGACGCCGAAGGACCAACCGGACACTCTCGCGATGCTCTCGCACGCGCTCTGCCCCTGACGCTGTTACCAGTACTGATGACTACCAATACCGATGACGCTGCCCATCAGTATCCGCGACGAAGATGACCGCGTCGGCGCCGTCCAACTCCGAAGGGGTCAGCGGCAGATGGCCGGGCAGGATCGCCTGTCCCGCGGTAACGGACGGGTCGAGTACTGCGCGCAGTGCGGACGTCGGAAACAGGGCGCGGCCACTGGTCGCATCGGCCAACGCGCCCTGCAGAGTTCCCGGATCACTGTCGGGATTGGCGTCGGTTGCCAAGAACACGTAACGCTCCCCGAGGACAAGTCCGACGAGCGAACCGGCGCTCCCCCAACTGACCACATCATCGCTGACCGGCATCTCGGACTGCACTCGCAGGAGATGAGCGTTGTGGGCAAACAGCAGACTCGGCCCGCGTCGCTGCTCCTGAGCAACGACGGCCAGCAGGTTCTCCGCCATCATCTCGGCGCGCAGGCTGAGCAGGGTTCCGATGCGATCAGGAGCGGAACTCGCCATCGCGGCGTGGTATCGCAGGAGTCCTACAGCGGTGCGTGCGTGTGCGAGGGCCAGGTCGTACCCGCCCGGGTCGGCGGGTCGCAGCACGGGCGCGGCGCGCCGCAGGATGCTGCCGAGGTCGTCCGCAATGATGCGCAGGAGGCGAGCATGATCGGAGTCACCGATGGACGCGGTCGGATCGAACATCGCCGCCGGGTTGGTCCAGTCGGTGTCCTGTCCGAGCAGAAGGTCGACGTCGTCGAGAGAGTGCGGCCGCAACGCGGCGGGAAGGAAGTCACCTATCGCTGACAGTGCGCGGCGTGGGCTCGGGGCGCCGGAATACTCGACCGGAGCATCGAAGCCGTAGAAGCGAACTCGGTCACCCGGAGCGCGACCGTCGTTGTAATCGCGTAGCCATTCGACGAGTTCGCGGTTACCCGGTATCGCACCGAATCCGTGACTGAAGCCTGTGACGAGGACTGTCTCAATGTCCGCCTCTCCCCCGCTCACGTAGTCGTCGACAAGGAATGCCGCAAAGGCATCTGTTTCGAGCACGATCGACCGATACCCTCGTTCGACCAGCTGGCCGAGAAGTTCGTTGCGCAGCAACGGAAAAGCCTTGATCCCGTGCGTCGGCTCGCCGAGGGCGAGCAGCGTCGGCGCCTCGCTTCGCGCTGCGAGCAGTTCGTCGACGACGCGACCAAGACTTGCCGAGTCTTCGAGTTGGCGGCCGATTTCAGTCAGTGTCGAGGCAGTAGACATGGATATCCCTTTCGAAGGTGGACTGCCTTCGACCGTATCGTTGAAGATTCGAGTGAGACTTTTACGACAATTAGCTGGGGCAGACAGCTCAAAGCCTCAACCGGAGGTAATCAGTGCGGCCCATCGATCTTGCCCGTGAACACGGATTGTCCGCACAGGCGATCCGCAATTACGATGGCGCCGGCATCCTTCCTCCGACCGAGCGCAGCAACACCGACTACCGGCGATACACGCCTCTGCACGCGCAGGCCCTGCGCACTTTCCTTGCGTTGCGCAGCGGTCACGGACACCAACAAGCTACGGAAATCATGCGGGCGATCAATCAGGGCGACACCGAGTCCGCCTACCGCCTGATCGACAGTGCTCACGTGACGCTGCTCGCCGAGCGTGGCACTCGCACCGAGGTAGCCACAGCGCTGGGGACTCTGTCCACCACGGCACCGGCACTGGTGCACGGACCAGCGTTGACGGTGGGTGAACTCGCGCGCCGTCTCGGCGTTCATCCGGCGACACTGCGCACGTGGGAAGAGCACGGCATTCTGCGTCCAGAGCGCGAACGATCAACGGGTTATCGCGAATACGGTCCGGAGTGTGTGCGCGACGCCGAGATCGCGAGGCAACTGCGACGCGGCGGCTACCGACTGTTGCAGGTCGCCCAATTCGTCGATTCGCTGCGCGAGGCCGGCGGAGCGGACGCATTGGCAGCGTTCCTCGACTCCTGGCAAGACCGGCTGACCATACGCAGTCGCAACCTTCTCGCCGGTGCGGCTCAGCTCGATGCCTATCTCACGATGCTCGCGCAGACCTAGCAGCGTTGCCGATCGACAAATGGTCACGACATCAGTTCACAAGCCGCGCAAGGCTCCTCACCATCCCGCTGACGGTGTCGGTCGACGGCCACGGAAATTCCGGGAGATCTGCACGCAACATCACCTGCCCGTGCAGCGAGGTCCAGATCGACACGGCATCGACAAAAGTGTCTGTGCTGGTTGACTTCCCAGCGGCGACACACGCGTCGAGGTTGGTCACCAGAGTATTGAACGCAGCCAGACCTCGCGTATCCGATTGTGGTGATTGACCTTTCGGCCTGGACCACCCGAACAAGACCCGATACCGAGCAGGCTCGGAAATGCCGAAATCGACGTACGCCGAGCAACCGGCATACAGGCCCTCGACAGGGTCGGAATGCGCGGCCACTGCGTCGGCCACGGCGAGATGCAACTGCTCCAGCGATTCGGAGACAACCGCTTCGACGATGGCGTCGCGATCGGAAAAATGTCCATAGATCGAAGGGGCAGAGATCCCGACCTCGCGAGCGACCGATCGAAGCGTCACCGCTTGATCCGATCCGGTGCGGGCGATGAGCGTCGCTGCTGCGGCAACGATCTCTCCGCGCAGTCGTGCGCCGCTTCCTCGCGGATTTCGGGCGCGAGAACTCCGAGAACCACTGGTTTCAGCTTCATCGGCTTCCTCGGAAACATGACTCACCAGACAAACTTTACACATGTAAGGCGAAGCGGTACGTTCTCATCACTAAACATCCGTAAGGTTACATTCGTAAGGACATGATGAATTCTCTTGAACCCACTGACCCGCGACGATGGGCAGCACTAGGCGCCCTCTGCACATCCCTCGTCGTCGTCACGATCGACAACACCGTCCTCAACACCGCCATCCCCACCCTTGCCCGCGAACTGCACGCCACCACCGTCGACCTGCAATGGATCAACAACGCGTACACCCTGGCGTTCGCCGCCTTGCTCATCACTGCGGGTGGACTGGGCGCGAGGTTCGGTCACCGGCGAATACTTCTGACCGGCCTCATACTTTTTGCCCTCGGGTCTGCCTGCGCTGCTCTCTCTCACACGTCATTGCAGCTGATCGGTTGGAGAACAGTTATGGGAGCAGCCGCCGCACTGGTCATGCCCGCGACGCTGTCACTTGTCGTCTCGATGTTCGCCCCGCACGAGAGAGGTCGGGCGATAGGCATCTGGTCTGCAACCGCCGGACTCGGAATCGCGATCGGTCCGGTAGCCGGTGGTGTACTACTCGAACATTTCAACTGGGGAAGTGTCTTCTGGATCAACCTCCCACTGGTCGCCGGTGTGATCGCCGCGACGGTTTTTCTTGTGCCCCCGGCGAGAGGAATCACGAAGGGTTCGTTCGACATCCCCGGGCTCCTGTTGTCCGCCGGCGGACTGGCTTTGATGGTGGATGCTCTCACCCAGGCAAGCCTTCGCGGATGGTCGTCGCCCGTCACGATGCTGGAGATCGTCAGCGCAACAGCACTTCTCGCCGGATTCGTCTGGTGGGAGCTGCGGGCCTCGGCACCGATGACCGACGTGTGCATCTTCACCAGTCGGGTGTTCAGCATCTCCAATGCCATCTTGGCCGTAACGTTCTTCGCCCTGTTCGGAGTTCTCTTCACGTACACGCAATACCTTCAATTCGTTCGCGGTTACGGTCCATTGGTTGCCGGCGTCGGTGCAGTTCCGTTTGCGATAGTGATGGCGGCTGTCGCCTCCAGCAGCGATCGTGTGGTCGGCCGACTCGGCGTGCGCAGTTCGATCGCGAGCGGCCTCACAGTCATGTCCGTGGGACTGTTGGTCCTGTCGATCGCAGCGGACAGGTACGCACCGTTCGGAATCCTGGCTGCGATCATGGCACTGGTCGGCGCGGGGATGGGGTTGGTCATGGCTCCGGCCACAACTGCGTCGATGTCTTCGGTTGCGCCCCAGCAGGCTTCGATGGCCAGTTCGATCAACAGCGTCGTGCGAGAGTTGGGTGGAGTTCTGGGCGTCGCCGTCATCGGGACGGTCGTAGCCACTGTTTTCCGGTCCCGCTTCGAACCCGGAGTCGACACTTCCACAGCCGATCTGGCGCAGATCCATGCCGGCGCTCCCCCAGCGAGTGCCTTGACCGACGCAGCGAACCAGGCTTACACCTCGGCGATGAGTACCGGAATCCAAATCTGTGCCGCAGTCGCGTTCATCGGTGCGTTGGCCGTCATTGCGCTGTTTCCCGCACCACGTCGCCCGGCTTCTTGTCCTCCCGCAGACCTCGCCAACTCGGATGACGCAGACGCTCGGTGTTCGTCCAATCCATGAACCGCACCTCGCCGACGAGTTCCGGTTTCACCCACACTGCTCCCTTGCGGTCGTCGGCGGGCAGTTCCTCCTCGAACGGGCTTTCCTTCTGACGCAGCGGTTCCAGTATCGCAAGTAACGACTCCAAATCGCGATCACTGAAGCCGGTGCCGACGCGCCCCACGTAGGTCAACCCGTGCTCGCCCGGAATGCCCATGAGCAGCGCGCCGATTCCCTGCGCTCGATTGCCCTGTCCAGTGCGCCACCCACCGATCACCACCTCCTGGGTGCGCCAGTTCTTCACCTTGATCCAACTCGACCCACGCCGACCCGGAAGGTAGACCGATGCACGACGTTTGGCGACAATCCCTTCCCACCCGGCATCGGTACTCACCTCCAACGCGTTCTCCGCCGCACCCTCGATCTGTGGGGGTACCTCGAGTTCACCGACCTTGCCCGCCAATGCATTCAACACGGTACGGCGATCCGAATAGGACTTCCGCAGCAAAGACACTCCGTCGAGGTACAGAAGATCGAAGGCCAGAAAAACCGGATCCCCACCGCGCTGCAGCAGACCGAAATCGGTGACACCCGCCTCGTTGTACGCCACCACTTCGCCGTCGAGAACCACGTCATGACCGTCCAGGGTCTCGGCCAACCCGGAAAGGGCGGGATAGTCCCGAGTCTTGTCGTTACCCGCGCGACTGCGGAGTGACATTGCGCCCGAAAGGTATTCGAGAATCACTCGAATACCGTCCCACTTTCCTTCGAAAGCCCACTCCTGCGGGTCGAGACCCTCGAGCGTTCCAGCGGTGGCAAGCATCGGCTCGAGATTCTTGGGAAACTCCGTTCCGAAACTCGCGTTCTGGTCCTTCATCAGATGCATCAACCACTGGTCACCCTTTGTCCGGATCATCGCGAACCGTCCCTGCACCCGCTCCCCGCTCAGGCGCACGATCACCTCATCTTCACGCCACTTCTCGGTCTCGTATGTTCCGGAATCCCAGATCGTCATCGAACCGCCGCCGTACTCCCCCTTCGGAATCGTGCCCGAGAACGTGGCGTATTCGAGCGGATGATCCTCGGTGTGCACGGCTAGCCGATTCTCTCCGGCACTGGTCGGCACACCCTTCGGGACTGCCCAGGATACGAGCACACCGTCCCTCTCTAGACGTACGTCGTAATGCAATCGTCTGGCGTGATGTTCTTGAATCACAAAGGTATTGCCCGCTGTCTCCTTGGCCACCGCAGCCGGGATCGGCTCGGGCGTCCGATCAGGCGATCGTTTGTTGCGATAGTGCGTCAACGTGTCGGCCACAGCCGCCGAGACCGGCGGATCCAGATCGGCCAGCAGATCACCGTCTGATTCGACGCGCTCCAGCACCTCGTCGAACAGCAGGTGGCGCAGCTTCGGATCGTCGAGTTCGTCCCAACTACGCGGCGCGGCAACATAGGGTTGATCACGACCGCGCATCGAATAGGGCGCAATGGTGGTCTTGGCGGCGTTGTTCTGACTCCAGTCCACGAAGATCTTGCCGGCCCGGACATTTCGAGCCATCGTTGCGGTGACGAGATCCGGGTGAAGCTTCTCGAGTCCGGTGGCGATCTGCTTGGCGACAGTCGACGCACCACTGCCGTCCAAAGTTCGATCCAGCGGAACGTAGAGGTGGATTCCCTTGCTACCACTGGTTACCGGATAAGCAGTCCACCCCAGAGTTGCGACCAGATCTCGAATCGACCTCGCAACCTCGGCGCACTCGGTCAACCCCACGCCCTCACCCGGGTCGAGATCGAACACCAGTCGTGTCGCCGGGCCACGCTCGGAACCGTCGAACCGCCATTGGGGAACATGCAATTCGAGTGCCGCCTGCTGCCCCAACCACGCCAGGGATGCAACGGAATCGAAGATCGGGTACGTGACAACACGATCCGAATGTTGCAGCGACGCTCGGGTAAGCCACTGCGGCGCAGACGACGCAAGGTTCTTTTCGAAGAAGGACTGGCCATCGACACCGTTCGGCCAACGCTTACGAGTACCCGGCCTACCGATGACGTGCGGAAGCATGACTGCGGCGATACGGGTGTAGTAGTCGATGACTTCGGCCTTCGAGGTCCCACTCTCGGGGTAGAGGATCTTGCCCAGATTGGTTACGGGCACGGTTGTGCCGTCGAGAGTGATCTGACCCCGATCCGTCGTTGCCATTTCCTCATTGTGCTGGAAACCGCTGTGCCTGGATAGCGCTGTGTCTGGCAGTAGAAATCTGGTGGATCGGAAACCTGCCGCAGCGCAGGGCCACGGGTGAGACTGGATTTTCGATGGGAGAGGAGACCACGATGACCGTTCGCAGTTCACCGGGGCCGTTAGTGGAAAACAACTGGCGGATGTTCGCCACCTGTAAGACGGTGGACCCGGCGGTGTTCTATTCGCCGGGTGAAGAACGCGGACGCAATCGGGCCGCACGGGAAAGTTCCGCGAAGCAGGTGTGCTTCCGCTGCCCAGTCATCCGGGACTGCCTGACTTTTGCACTCGAGACCGCTGAACCGCACGGAGTCTGGGGTGGGACGACGCCGTCTGAGCGCCTTGCGCTACGACGCTCAGCTGCGTGAACAGGTCCCGCACGAGACCCCCGTCACGTCCGTACCGGACAAACAGGCAAGATGGCGCCCATGACACGACGCGCTGTTGCCGTGACCGCGATCTTCGCTTCCTCGATCTTGTTGGGCTCATGTTCGTCGCAGCCGGAGGCACCTGCGGCAGCGGACACCACGACCACGGTTCCCGAGGCCTTCACCAAACTGCCCTCGACCACCGCGGTGGACAAGTGCGGACCCCAGAGCGGGACCACCCTCGAAGACGGTGTCTTGACCATCGCCACCGATTCACCGGCGTACGCACCGTGGTTCGTCGACAACAATCCGTCGAACGGCAAGGGCTTCGAGGGCGCGGTGGCCCGCGCCGTCGTCGACAAGCTCGGATACACCACCGAGCAGGTTCGCTTCACCACGGTCGCCTTCAACGACGCGTTGAAACCGGGCCCCAAGGACTTCGACTTCGACGCCAATCAGTTCACGATTTCCGGGGAACGCCGCGAGAACGTCGACTTCAGCTCGCCGTACTACGCAGTGGCGCAGTCGGTGATCGCCTCACGCGGAAGCAAAGCCGCTGGTGCAAAGAATCTTGCGGATCTTTCCGGCTACCGCTTGGGCGCTCAGACGGGTTCCACCAGCCTCGCGGCGATCACCGACACGATTGTTCCGACCACTGCGCCACGCGAGTTCGCGACCACGGACGACGCGAAAGCAGCGCTGGCCGCGGGCGAGATCGAGGCGCTGGTCGTCGACATCCCGACGGGATTCCACATCACCGAGAACGAACTCCCCGGGTCCGTCATCGTGGGTCAGTTTCCGCGGCCCAACGCGGTCACCGAATTCTTCGGTTTGGTGCTCGAGAAGAACAGTCCACTGACCGCGTGTGTCTCCGCCGCCGTGGATGCGCTCTACGCCGACGGCACCCTCGAGAAGCTCGCGACCGAATGGATCACGGACAGCGCGGACGCACCCGTACTCGAGTAATTCAGCCGGCGCGCCAACTGATCGCGCCGACGAAGACCTTCGGGATGTCTGCCGGTATCGGAGCGAAATGACTGTTGCCTCCGGTGAGAGCCGAATCTGCTCGGGCACATCGGTATAGGCGTCATCGGTGACGCCGATGGTGATGATCGGCACCGGGCGCGTCGGGTCCTGTTCGCGAGTCACGGTGTCGAGGAGTTCCCGCAGCGAGATACCTGTCGAATCGTCGTTGGCACCGTCGGTCAGCAGAATCACCGAATTGATCGAGGCCGGATCGGAGGACTGTTGCACCGACCGATACGCGGCGAGAACGCTGTCGTACAAACCTGTTCCGCCGCCGACGATCGAAGAGAGATTGTCGATCTGAGACAGTAGTTTGCTCCGATGGTCCGTCTCGTCTTCGGTTGCATCCATACGGGCGATGGGTTCGAGTTCGCGGTAGTCCGTCCCGTCACCGAGGTCCACGGAGAATGCCCAGAGGCCCAATTGTGCGTTGCCGGGAAACATTCGGATCGCGATGTCGCCGGCCTGCGCAGTCGCGGCCATACAAGTGATCCCGGCCTGCATGTAGTCCATGGACCCCGAGACGTCGACAACTGCCAAGGCGCGCGATGGTCTGACAGAATCTCGTACCGCGCGAGGGCCTTGGTGACCACAGCCGGATCGGACGGCACCAGCGACAAAACCTTCCCCACTCCACCGGCGACCAGTGGGGCCTGATCCGCGCCGCGGAACCCGAGGCCGGCGAGCACGGAGCGTCCGGTGTCCGATGTCAGAGCCGCCGCCAGCAGTTTGCCGGCTTCGTCTGTCCTCGACGAGTCTGCACCCACACTTGCCATCGGATAGTCCATGAAGACCGAACCGACGGCCGGCACGGACGCGGTGAGTCCACTACATTGAGCGAATCCTTTCCAGCGGGACCCGCACCGATAACCAACCGATGCCTGGTTTATTTCGCCGAAAAGAATCCTAACTCATATTAGCGGCGAAGTAGCTCTATGTTTGTATCTCGACAAACTAGGTGTAGATCTGGACAAACTGGGCCAGTGACTTCTCCACATCGCCTTTGAGCGCCCGCGCCACACTCGAACCGATCGGGCCGAACAACGGCGCGCCGCCCAACTCGACTGTCAGCGCGAGTTCCGACCCGTCGCCCTTTGCCTTCACGTCGAGTTCGAGACCGAGCTTGACCCCGCCCTTGCCGTCTCCCTTGAGCGAGATCGCCTTCGGGACGTCATATTTCTTGATGGTCCACCGAACGCGGTTGCGCAGGCCCTTCACCGTCACGACCGAGCTGATCTCGGTACTGACACCCAATTGCTCGGGAAGTTCACTGCGCCATCCGTCGTGAACCACGAGCCAGTTTTCGTATCCACTGAGATCGGACGCCTTGTCCCACACTTCCTGAGGAGGAAGCGGAACATCGATTTTCACTGTGAGCTTTGCCATGGCAGAACAATAAGCCCCGTGCGCCTTTTCCGTAACCAGAGGTACCAGAAAGACGCACGGGGGCTTTGCCCCTACTAGTGGCTGACAGCCTTTTCGACGCCGACGCCGGTGAGGGAGCGAACTTCCATCTCTGCCTGCTTTGCCGGGTCTTCGATCTTGTTGCGTCCGATGTACGTACCGACGATGCCGAGGACGAATGCCAGCGGGATCGAGACGATACCGGGGTTCGAGAGCGGGAACCACGCGAAGTCGGAGTTCGGGAACATCGACGACGCCTTGCCCGACACTGCCGGGGAGAAGACGATCAGCGTCAAGCAGCTGATCAAACCGCCGTAGATGCTGAAGAGTGCACCGGTGGTGTTGAACTTCTTCCAGAACAGCGAGTACAGCAGGGTGGGCAGGTTCGCCGAGGCAGCCACCGCGAAGGCGAGAGCCACCAGGAAGGCGATGTTCTGCCCCATCGCCATGATGCCGAGAACGATGGAGACAAGTCCGATGACCACGACGGTGATTCGAGAAACTCGAACCTGCTGCTCCTCGGTTGCGTTGCCGCGCTTGATGACACTGGCGTAGATGTCGTGAGCGAACGACGCCGACGCAGTGATCGCGAGGCCGGCGACGACGGCGAGGATGGTCGCGAAGGCCACCGCGGAAATGATGCCGAGGAAGATGGTGCCGCCGAGTTCGAAGGCGAGCAGCGGAGCTGCCGCGTTCTCCTTACCGGGTGCCGCCAAGATCTTGTCCGGTCCGACCATACTGGCCGCGCCGTAGCCGAGAACCAGTGTGAACAGGTAGAAGGCGCCGATCAGCGCGATCGCCCAGGTCACCGAGCGGCGAGCTTCCTTGGCAGTGGGTACCGTGTAGAAGCGCATCAGCACGTGCGGCAGGCCGGCGGTGCCGAGCACCAAAGCGATTCCGAGAGAGATGAAGTCGAGCTTCGTCATTCCGGACAGCCCGTACTTCGCACCGGGCCCGAGGATGTCGCGTCCCTGCACACCCTTGGTGGTGGAGCTGTTGACCATGTCCTGCGCATTGGCGAGCAACTGAGAGAAGTTGCCGCGCACTGCCCACAGTACGAGCACGAACATGATGCCGGCTCCGGCGACCAGCAGAACCGCCTTGACCATCTGTACGTAGGTGGTGCCCTTCATTCCGCCGACCAAGACATACACGATCATCAGCACACCGACGATCGCGACGACGATCGACTGTCCCACTTTGCCGTCGATGTTGAGCAGCAGCGCGACAAGTCCACCGGCGCCGGCCATCTGAGCAAGGAGGTAGAAGAGGGAAACTGCCAGTGTGGACAGGGCTGCCGCCATGCGCACCGGACGCTGCTTGAGCCTGAAGCTCAGGACGTCGGCCATCGTGAATCTTCCGGTGTTCCTGAGCAATTCGGCCACCAGAAGCAGCGCAACCAACCAGGCGACAAGGAATCCGATGGAGTACAAGAAGCCGTCGTAGCCGTATACCGCGATCGCACCTGCGATACCGAGGAACGACGCCGCCGACAGGTAGTCGCCGGCGATGGCGAAGCCGTTCTGCGGGCCGGTGAACTGTCCACCGCCGGTGTAGAAGTCGGATGCCTTCTTGGTGGTCCGGCTGGCGCGGATGACCAGCGTCATGGTCACGACGACAAACGCGAGGAAGATCGCGATGTTGAAGGCGGGGTTTCCTACGTCCGTTTCGGACGCGGCGAGTGTGGTGATCACTGTGCGGGACCTTCCAGTTCTTCGCGGATGGCGGCGGAGCGGGGATCGAGCTCACGGCCGGCGAACTTCACGTACCACGCGGTGATGGCGAAGGTGGTGACGAACTGCCCGAGGCCGAGGATGATGCCGAGATTGATGTTTCCGAGGACCTTGGTGGCCATGAAGTCGTGGGCGTAAGTAGCCAGGACGACGTACACCGCATACCAGAGCAGGAAGAATGCAGTGATGGGGAAAACGAACCTACGCAGACGCGTTCGGAGTTCCTGGAATTCGGGACTCGCTTGCATGTCTATGAATGCCTGGGCATCCGGGGTGCGTCGCTCTTGCGGCGACCCCTCACTGATTTCTGCTGTGGACACTGCCGGCTCCTCGCCTCGCGTGTGAAGTGAACTACGCACAGACGTTAGTGAGATCGGAGTCACATGAAGACGCTGTGGTGGCAGTCACACGCTGAGCAGTCGCGCGCTGCGCCGAACGGTCCGGCAGGCGCGACCAACGGCATGAGCCCTGGGCGATGAAAGTCAGGGTTGGCGGAGATCGTCTTCGCGATCGGAGCCCATTCCGAGCCGTTCGGGGGCGTGCATCCGCGTGAAGATTCGCGCAATATCTGCCGGTACTTGCTTTGCCGACGCCTTGCTCACGACGATCATCGTGAGGAACGCCAGCGGCACGCTCACCGCGGCCGGGAACGCAAAAATGGCTGCCGGCCAGCCACCGAGGACGTTCTCCGACAAACCGCCCAGAACTGCGACGGTAGCGGCGGTTCCCGCGACGAACCCGCCGACCACCATCCCCGCCCCCGCACCGACGGCGGTGAGGCCGCGCCACCAGATGCCCAACACGAGCAGAGGGCAGAGCGTCGACGCCGCGACCGCGAACACCAACCCGACGGTTCTCGAGAGGTCGACCGACACCACCGCCAGCGACAGCACGAGCGGAACGACACCCGCCAGGAGTGCGGCAATGCGGAAATCCCGAACACGCCCGCGGAGGACATCGGTACTGACGACCCCTGCGATGCTGACGAGCAATCCGGACGACGTCGACAGGAAGGCCGCAATGGCACCGGACGCCACGAGGGCTGCCAGCAGTTGACCGCCCCACCCCGAGAACACCGACCCCGGAAGCAGCAGCACCGCGGCATCCGAGGTACCCGTGATCAGAAGTTGCGGAACATACAGGCGAGCGAAGACACCCAAGAGTGTCGGAAACAGGTAGAACACGCTGACCAGACCGACAACTGCGAGCGACGTCAGACGAGCGGCCCGACCGTCGGGATTGGTGTAGAAGCGGACGAGAACGTGAGGCAGGCCGAGCGTTCCGAGGAATGTGGCGAGCATCAGCGAGTACACCTGATACATCGGGTGCGGCCCACCGAAACCCCAACCTGGGGTGATCCAGTCCGAGTTCTGCGCAGGCGCTCCGGCGACGACGGGGACCGCGGCTCCCGCGTCGAGGACCATGGACATGCCTTCACCGAGGGTGTGCTCCCCCGGCCCCAGGGTGACGGTACCTTCGACCGCTCGCCCGTCGACCGTGCCACCGCTGACCGTCACCGGCTCGGACACCTGGACCACGACGTCGGTGGTGATGTCCACCGTCGTTGCAGTAGTGACCGTCGGCGGCATCGAAGCGCCGACGTCGTGGTGATCTCCGAAGAAGTAGAAGGTCAGTGCCACAGCGGGAATCGCGACGGCGGTCAGTTTGAGCCAGTACTGGAAAGCCTGAACGAAGGTGATCGAGCGCATCCCGCCGCCCACGACGTTGGCGATGACGATGACCCCGACCGCAACACCGCCGATCCAACTGGGAACACCGAGCAGGATGTTGAGCGTCAGGCCCGCGCCTTGGAACTGTGGAATCAGATACAGGATGCACACCATCGCGACCACGAGCATCGCGAGCTTGCGCAATCGCGGTGAGCCGAGACGGAATTCGGCAAAATCGGGGACGGTGTACGCTCCCGAACGCCGAAGCGGCGCTGCGACGAACAGAAGCAGTGCGAGGTATCCGGCGGTGAATCCGATGGGATACCAGAGGGCGTCTGCACCGTATTTCGCGACCAGCCCGGCGACGCCGAGAAACGAAGCAGCAGAGAGATACTCGCCGGAGATGGCCGTCGCATTCCACCGCGCGCTGACGGTTCTGGACGCCACGAGAAAGTCCGAGGTGGTGCGAGCGAGCCGAACTCCGTAAATGCCGATCGCCACCGTCGCCACAGCCGCTGCCACGATGCCGAGCACCGTCAACACCGGGATAGGTTGTCCTCCCATAGCGCCGCGCTCAGTCGTCCACGATGTCGGTGAAGTCCTGCTCGTTTCGTTCCGCCCGACGCACGAACACCCAGCCGGTGATCAACAGCAAGGGATACACGGCGCCGCCCATCACGAGCCACGGCAATCTGATTCCCAGGACAGCGACGTCCGACAGCGTCGGGAACAGGTGCGTCAGAAGCGGTACTGCACAAAGGAGCCCGGCTGCGACGACGGCAAGGCGGATCGCCAGCCCCAACTGCGCGCGAACGAGACCCCGAATCATGGCGTCACCGACTTCGGTCTGTTCCTGCACCTCCACCCGTGTCCGCACGATCCGAGCGCCACTGCGTTGCGCCAACACCACACGCTGACGTTGAGGAGGATCGGACTGCGACGTCATCGCGACAACCAACTCTGCTTAGGCGCACGAACCAGACGATCCTTGAGTTCACGGGTGTGTCTGCGGCTGACCGGAAGCTCGACGGGAGGCTTGTCGCCGTGCGGGCGCAGACACACCACCAATCCACTGCCCACCGTGCGGATACCGGTGACCAGCGCCAGAGACACCAAATAGGAGCGGTGAACGCGCAGGAAGCCGGCGTCCGCCCAGCGTGATTCGAGCGTCGAGATCGGGATGCGTACCAGGTGCGACTTCCCTGCAGTGTGCAAACGCGCGTAGTCCCCGTCGGCTTCCACCCACTCCACCGAGGACCGCTGAACGAGCGTCGTGACACCGCCCAGTTCCACCGGGATCACCTCGTCGGTGGACGCAGCTTCGGGCTTGCTCTCGCTCTTGGTGCGCCCGGCCAACCCCACGATCCGTTGAACAGCCTGAGCGAGACGCTCCTCCCGGAGCGGTTTGAGTAGGTAGTCGACGGCACCGAGATCGAATGCCGCAACCGCTCGATCGTCGTGCGCTGTCACGAACACCACGGGCGGCGGCGTGGCGAAGTTGGAGAGAATGCCGGCCAGTTCGAGACCGTCGAGTCCGGGCATGTTGATGTCGAGAAACACCGCGTCGATGCTTCCACCGCGCAGGATCCTCAACGCGGTCGTCGCATCCGATGCAGTGTGAACGTGCGCGACCGAGCCCTCTGCACGAAGCAAGAACGCCAGCTCGTCGAGGGCTGGTTTCTCGTCGTCGACGGCGAGGACGGTCAGCTGGGCATCAGTGTCAGTCTCGTTCACAACAGGTCCATGTTCCCACGACGGTTTCAGCCTGATCATCGAAGGCGAGAATCAGACGTGAATCCCCTGCTTGAACTTGGGAACACGCATACTGACCTTCGTTCCCGCGCCCGGCGCCGTCTCCACCACCAGCCCGTAGTCGTTTCCGAACGCGGCGCGAAGCCTGTCGTCGACGTTGGCCAAGCCGACGTGAGCGGCTTCCCGCGCGCTGGGTCGTCCTGATCCCGACTCGATGGCGTCGAGCGAACCGGAACGCAGTAGTTCGGGATCCATCCCCACACCGTCGTCCTCGACGCTGATGATGCAGTCCGGTCCCTCGTCCGCGGCCACGATGGTGACAGTGCCGCCCTCCGGCTTACTCGAAATGCCGTGACGAACCGCGTTCTCGACCAGCGGCTGGAGAGCCAGGAAGGGAAGGACCACGTTGAGCACTTCGGGTGCAACCTGAAGGCGGACGTTCAGCGCCTCCCCGAATCGCGCGCGTTCGAGAGTCAGATACCGATCAATGTTGCGTAGCTCGTCGGCGAGCAGGGTGAACTCGCCCGCTGATCGAAACGAGTACCGGGTGAAGTCCGCGAACTCGAGAATCAGTTCCCTGGCACGCGCCGGGTCGGTCCGCACGAACGACGCGACGGTGTTGAGCGCGTTGTAGATGAAGTGGGGACTGATCTGCGCGCGCAGAGCCCGCACTTCCGCTCGATCCAACAGGGCCCGGGACGCGTCGAGGTCGGCGAGTTCGATCTGACTGCAGGCGTACCGAGCGACCTCGGTGACCGCTCCGAGCATTCCCGGCCACGGATCTTCGCTGGTGACGATTCCCATCACCCCGACTACGCCGATGTCCTCGATCAACAGGGGCTGAGCGATCAGCGCTCGCACGCTGTGATCGCTCGATCCGCGCACCAGGTCTGCGTGGGTGACGAGCACCCGGCGCTCGCCTTCGATCGCGCGAATGGCGGCGTCGTGGAACTGATCGGCCAACGCTTCGTGACGACCGTCCCACGCCAGCAGATTTCCCGACGCGTCAGCCAGGCCCAAGCCGGCGCCGCCGGTCAGCTCGCGCAGGTGAGGCGCCGCCTCCGCCGCCGAATTCTTGTCGAGTCCGCGCCGAAGTGGCCGCGCAGCAAGCGAAGCCGTGTGGAGCGCCGCGTGGACGGCACGCTCGGTGGGGGTAGTCACCTCACGTCTGGTGCGCATCCACACCGCGGTCAGCGCCCCGGCCACTGCGAGAATCAGCACGCTCAGAAGCGCGACCACGGCCGGGCTCAACGCGAATCCTCGTCCAGTTTCCGGGTCAGAGTTTTCGGAGCCACCGTGCGGTACGCATCTTCGACGACGTCGGCGACGTCGTTCCAAAATTTCTCGTCCTCGGTTTCGTCGGCGCTCGGCACGTCGAGGTACACGCCGATCCATCCGCGGCCACCCACGTACGGCGGGACGAAGAACCTCGACGGATCGCGGCTGACCCAATCTGCCTGCGCCCCAGATGGTGCCGCGGCCCAGATCGCGAGACGATCGTCGTGGTGGTGATCTGCCACGGTGACGAACTGCGGCGCCTTGCGCACGAACCACGACGCTTCACCGTGGCTGACTCGCTCGGTTGCCTCCGGCAATGCCAGTGCAAGAGCGCGGATTCGCTCCAACGGCGTCATCGATTCACGACCCGCAGGTATTCGGCGCCGGCACACCTGCAAATCGATCCTTGACCCACGCAACAGCTCCCGGCACGGCGGCGCCGTCCGCGTGACCCTCGCCCGGCCGCGCCTGGAACTCGATGACGTCACCCTCGGCGCAGGCGCGTTCGACTGCCGCCTCGGTCCATTCCGGACGGATGAGGTTGTCATTGGTACCGACGACGACGTACATGGGGCCGCTCGCCCGTTGACGTGGGAGAGCAACGTCGCTGAGCCACGCGTGAATTCGATCCGCGTCCTCGGCGGTAGCGGGCCGGGTATCGGCCGGAGTGACCTTTCCGACAAGACCCAACTTCTCTGTCGCGCGAGAGGTCAGGCACGAGGTGAGCAGTTCGTAGTTCTGCTCGAATGCGCCACGCACGTAGTCGGTTCGTTCGAGTTCGGGATGGGTGAGGGAGAGTCCTTCGAGCACGTACGGGAGCAGCAGCTGCTGTGGGAGAGACAGATTGACCTCGGAATCACTCGAGATGATCGGTGAGATGTCCGCTGCCGGGGACAGGTTTGCCGCACCCACGAATTCGAGGCCGTCGCCGTAGGTGTCGGCTTCCTCGGCTGCTGCCCAGGAGGCCTGCCCGCCTTGGGAAAGCCCCAGAGTTGCCCACCGAGTCGAGGTGTCCGGGACTACGTTGCGCGCCGCTCGAACCGCGTCGATGACGTTGAACGCCGCGGTGTCGGGTTGCAGGTAAGGATGCGGATCCGGAGTGCCGAGGCCCTCGAAGTCGGAGACAGCGACAACGTATCCCGAGTCGAGGAACGGCGCGACCAGACCGATCGTGCCGAAGAGAGTCGGCGACGTCGACGGCGCACAGTCGTCCGAAATACCCGTCGTGCCATGGCCGATGGAGACGATCGGCCAGCCACCCTCCGGCGGCGTTCCAGCCGGCGTGAACACCGTTCCCGATACCTGAGTCTCCCGGCCGTCGATGCCGGAGGTGGAGCCGTACAGGATCTTGACCGCACGCGCTCCGGACGCCGCCACTTCCGCTGTGCTGGTGAAAGGTTGACTGTCGAACACGACGCCGCGTTGAGCACTGCTCTCGACCGGCGGGGTGGTGGTCTCGGTGTCGGTGACAGATATGTCAGGCGACGTATCCGATCCACAGGCGACGCTCACGAGAAGTGCGCTCGCCACCAGCAATCCCCAGCCTGCGCGAACTCTCGAACTCCGAACCGTCATACGCAGTGTTCCCCTCTATTTGCCCACGCTGCCTGCTCGGCGACGCCTGACACGTTCCTCGGCTGCGGCCTCTTCGATGTCGAGTCCTTCCAATACGGTACGCAATACCTCGTCGTCGAGATCGCCCTCGTCACGTGCGGCGATCAGCGCAACTCGCTGCGAGCGCAGTGACTGATGCCGGAACTTGTCGAACAACGCTCCCGCGTTCCACAGGACAGCCTCGCGATCGGCGTCTTCGTCGACCTCCTGGAGTTGAAGCCTCGCCTGCATCGAACGCCGCACACGTTCGACGATTGCCTGCAGTTCCTTTCCGTCGATCCCCGGCGGAGGGTGCGCCGCAGCGTCGGCCAACGCCTCCTCACCGGCCTTCCGAGAAATGTTGCGTGCCAACTCCATCTGTTCCTGCGTGCGCAACTGCTCGTAGGGATCCGCGACGTCGAGGCGACGAATCATGAACGGCAGAGTCGATCCCTGAATCAGCAAGGTCCCGACCGCGACGATGAACGCGATCGCCTGGATGACGCCGCGTCCGGGGAACGGCTCGCCGGACGAGAGCGCGAACGGAATACCGCCGGCGGCAGCAAGCGTGACGACGCCGCGCATACCCGCCCACGAGACCACCAGATTCTGTTTCCACGTCAGTTGATTCTCGCGATCGCGGCGCAGGGTTACACCGAATCGAACACGCGAGTAACTCAGGAACAGCCACAGTGGCCGAATCACGATGACCACGGCCAGGACTGCGAGACCGTATGCGAACACGTGAAGCACCGGAAGCCCGTCGGCGACAACATCGTCGATCACGAAGCTCAGTTGTAGACCCATGTACGCAAAGACGAACATCTCGAGGAGAGTGTCCAGGCTCGACCACACCGAGCGTTCCTGCAGTCTCGTCATGATCGACGCATCCGTCGAATAGTGCCCGATCACCAGGCCGGCTACCACGACGGCCAGAACACCGGACGCGTGCAGTTCTTCGGCGGCAAGGTACGCAGCGAACGGAAGCACCAGCCCCAAGCCGGTTTCGAGTGGAGAGTCGTACATGCGGGCGCGAACGAACTTGACGACGAACGCGAGCACCAAGCCGACGACGACGCCACCGATCACTTCGTACGCGAAGAACAGCAGGGGCGAATCTGTGGCAATTCGCGTTCCGGTCACTGCTGCGACAGCGACGGTGAAGAGCGTCAGCGCGGTGGCGTCGTTGACGAGTCCCTCGCCCGTCAGGATGGCGATGACCCGTTTCGGGAGCCCGAGTTTCTGACCGACCGCCACCGCGCTGACGGCATCGGTCGGCGCGATCACGGCCCCGAGCACGAGGGCGGCGCCGATCGTGAACTCGGGCACCATCCATTCGGCGAAGAAGGCAACCACGAACGCCGTCACCAACACCATTCCGACGCCGAGGCGCAGGATCGGGGCCAGGTTGCGTTTGAAGGTCGCTACCGAGAATTTGAGAGCGGCCGAGTAGAGCAGCGGCGGCAGGACCACACCGAGAATGACGTGGGGGTCGAGTTCGGGTCGCGGCATGCCGGGTATGAACGATGCGGCCGAACCTACCGCCACCAAAACCAGCGGGGCCTGCAGGTTTCGCCGATTGGACAGCCCGGTGACTGCGATGGCGGCAATGACAACCAGCAGAATCCAGGTGAAGTTCACGCGTTCATTCTGCCCGCCGACCCTGGGAGTTCACCCAGCGGACGCACAGAAGCCCGCGACCTTTTCGGTTACGGGCTCCTGAGCAACGGTGTTACCAAAACGGTGTTACCGAATCCGGTATTACTGCTTTTCGGGAACAGCCTTCTTGGCGGCCTCGGCTGCCTTGTCGATCTGATCGCCGTACTTGTTGCCGGTCTTGTCGTCGGCGATGTCGGCGACCTTGTCGATCGCGTCGTGAACCTTGTCGGAGTTCTCCGCTGCGAGCTCCTGGCCCTTTTCGACCAATCCCTTGACGTTGTCCAAGAAACCCATGTCCGTGTCCTCTCCCGGTGCTGACGCACATCCTTCGGCGGAATCATTCCTCCGCGCCCTTCGATTCTCACAGGTCGACGGCCTCTGCGCCAGAAAGCACGTCCGTGCGCACGAGCCGCGCGATACTCGAGGTAGCGTTAACCCGCCAATAGCTGATTGACCACCCATCGACTCGACAGGTGCCCGGTTTGAATGCAGGACTGCGCGGGACGGGGAGCAACCTCCACCCGACGCGTGAACTGCTTTCTCGTTGGTGGTCAGACCACAATGATTTCTCCTGGCTCCCCCGGTTCCTCGACGTCCGCGGGCTGACCGTTCCCGGACGCAAGTTGGTTGCCGTGTGGTGTTTCCTCTTCGCCCTGATCGCGGCGACCATGCAGTTGAGCCGCTTCGGTTCCGACACTGCCCTTGCACGATCGGTCCTCGCTGTCGGAACGATCAGCGGGATCTACGCGGGATGCCGTTGGGCACGAAACGAATCGTGGCCCACCTGGCAACAATCAGTGGCCTTTGTCGTGTGGGCCGACCTGTGGCTCGCCGTCTCTCTCCTCTTCGCCGTACGCACCGCTTTCGTCGGGACCATCGGCTGCATCCTGTTCATCATGATCGGCTTCTACGCGGCGATTGTTCACAGCCCTCGCGTTGCCATCAGTCACATCGGCTGGGCTCTTGCTGTCTGTACGACGCTCGCTGCCATGGCGATGTCCGAGCCGGTCAACGACAACTGGGTGGTCGCGAACCTCTATCTGATGGTTGCCGGTGTGGTTTTCTCCACCGCCTGGATTCTGCAGATCGTCTGGCTGCGCCTGACCGACGACGCACGCAACGCCCACCGGGACTACCTCACCGCGACACTCAATCGCCGCGGACTCCAGGACGAGGCGCAGCATCTGCTGCGCAGTGATCGAACGCAGGCACTGATCGCACTACTCATCGACGTCGACTCGTTCAAGAACCTCAACGACACACACGGCCACGTCGCGGGCGACGATGCGTTGACGGCTGTCGCCGACCGCCTCATCGCTGCCGCCGGACCCGATGCGGTGGTGGCGCGAATCGGCGGGGACGAGTTCGTCGTCCTGCGCGGAGTCGATCGAGGAGATATCGAACAGGTCGCCACCGAGATTCATTCAGCGGTCTCGTCCGACTCCGATCCCTATCCTGTTTCCGCCAGTACCGGTGTCAGCGTCTATCTGAGTCGCGAGACGGACTTACCGGATCGAGCTGTCAACGACCTGATCGAGCACGCAGACAATGCGATGTACCGGGCCAAGAAGCGCGGCGGCGATCGCATTGCCTGGGTGCAGATGTTCAGGCGCTGAACTGGTTACTCGCTGTGAGCACGGTGATGCTCGCCGGGTAGGTCGTCAGGCGTGGCGAACATCTTCCGCTTCTCCCCGTGAATACGTGCACTGATCCACCACGAGAGTTCCACCAGTACAACGCCGATCGCGCCGAGGGTGATCGCGAGCGTCGTCGCAGCGACGTTGCTCGGATCCAGTTTGAAGAACTCTCGGGTGAACGGCAGAGCAAACAGAATCAGATAGCCGGCCACCGATCCACCGATCAGAACGAGCTTCCACCAGACGTACGGCCTGGCCACAACCGCCAGAACCCACACGGCGATCATGATCAACGTGATGAGCGCGCTGGTTCCGGCCTGGATCTTCTGGGTCTCCGTCTGGTCCGGACCTTGGTAGGCCAGCACGTAGGAGATGAACGTGGTGATGCCGATGATCAGACCGGACGGCAGCGCCAAGCGCATGACGCGGGAGACGAACCCAGTTCGCGCGCGCTCGTTGTTGGGTGCCAGAGACAAGATGAAGGCCGGGATACCGATCGTGAACCACGCTGCGATCGTGACGTGGCGGGGTAGGAACGGGTACGGCAGCGGTTCGAAGTCGAAGGCCTGGGACAGGACGCCGGTGATACCGATCAGGAATGCGAGTACCACCGAGTAGACGGTCTTGGTCAGGAACAGATTCGACACGCGCTCGATGTTGCCGATCACTCGGCGGCCTTCCGCGACGACGTACGGAAGCGTCGCGAACTTGTTGTCCAGCAGCACGATCTGGGCCACCGCTCGCGTGGCCGGGCTACCCGAGCCCATCGAGACTCCGATGTCGGCGTCTTTGAGGGCGAGAACGTCGTTGACGCCGTCACCGGTCATCGCGACGGTATGTCCGCGAGACTGCAAGGCCGCGACCATTTCCCGCTTCTGATCCGGCCGCACGCGACCGAACGTCGTTGCGCCGTCGAGCGTGTCCGCCAGCTTTTCCTGATCGCTGGGCAGCTCCCGTGCATCGATCGGACGGTCGCCACCTTCGAGTCCGAGTGACCCGGCAACGGCGCCGACGGAAACCGCGTTGTCGCCGGAAATGACCTTGACCGCGACCTTCTGGCTGGCGAAGTACTCCAACGTCTCCTGTGCGTCCGGACGCACCTTCTGCTCGAGTACGACCAGAGCTTCGGGGGTGACGGTGCCCGGTGCGTCGGCGTCGTCGACGGGGAGGTCGCTGCTGCCGAGCATGAGGACACGAAGCCCGCTCGATCCCACTTCTTCGGCCTTGCGGGCCATTTCCGAGTCGGGATCGAGCAGCACGTCCGGGGCACCGAGTACCCAGTTGCCGTTACTGCCGTACGACTGGCCGCTCCACTTCTTCGCCGAGGAGAACGGCGCCACCGCGGTGGCTTCACCCCAGCCGGGATCGTCGGAGAGCGACTCGCGAATCGCCAGCACACTCGCGTTGGGGCGAGGGTCGGACGCAGCCATCGCGCTCAACGCGGACTTGACCGCAGACTCCCCCGAACCGCCCTGTGCGACATCGACCTCGGACAGACGCATACCGTTCTCGGTCAGGGTTCCGGTCTTGTCCGCGCACACGACGTCGACACGGGCCAAGCCTTCGATCGCCGGCAACTCCTGAACGAGGCACTGGCGCTTGCCCAATCGGATGACGCCGACCGCAAACGCGATGGAGGTCATCAGCACCAGGCCTTCGGGAACCATCGGAACCAGCGCTGCCACCATGCCGTTGAGTGCCGGTCGGATCGGCAGGCCGATGGTGAAGAGTTGATTGAAAATGATCAGCGCACCCGCCGGAATCATCAGGTAGGTGATGAATTTCAGGATCTTGTCGATACCGCTGCGCAGTTCCGAGTGCACGAGAGTAAACTTGCTCGCCTCTTCGGCAAGCTTGGCCGCGTATGCATCGCCGCCGACCTTGGTGGCTCGGTATGCGCCACTGCCCGCGGCAACAAAACTGCCCGACAACACTTGCTGGCCACTCGCCTTGTGAACCGGATCGGCTTCACCCGTGAGGAGCGATTCGTCGACCTCGAGTGCGGCGGAACTGACCACTTCGCCGTCGACGACTATCTGGTCACCGGACCCGAGTTCGATAATGTCGTCGAGCACAACGTCTTTGGGTGCCATTGCCACGGCGACGCCGTCACGCCTGACCATCGGCTTGGCCTGACTCACGATGGCCAGTGCGTCGAGCGTGCGCTTGGCGCGGATCTCCTGGATGATGCCGATACCGCTGTTCGCGATGATCAACAACCCGAACATGCCGTCGATGATCGAGCCCGTCGCGAGCACGATCACCAACAACACGGTCAGGATCGCGTTGATGCGAGTGAAGACGTTGCCGCGAATGATGTCCTTGACCGAGCGAGACGCCCGATCCGGCACGTCGTTGGTTTGCCCCGACGCTATCCGGGCCGCAACCTGATCGGCGGTCAAACCGCGGGCGACGTCGACGTCGTCCGGCAATCGCTCAGTGGCTACCGCCACTGCTGTCTCTTCTGAACTGGTGTGCTCGTGAGCCATGGTCAAAGATTACGCACCCGGAGCAACTAATCAGGGTTCGACTCGACGGGCAACCACGTCCGCGGCCCTTCTCCGCTCAGCCCAGTGGTATCCACCACTTCGACGGAGGTGTCGGCGACAACGCGTCGATCCTGCCGCCCGGCATCGGAACCGACACGGTCGTGCCTGCCTCTGCGGCCGACTCGTTGAGGCGAATGATCGGCTCCGACCACGAGTGAAACGCGAGGTTGAAGGTCGCCCAGTGAATCGGGACGAATACACCGCGCGAACCGTCGCCCTTGTTGAGGTCGAGGTGCGTCTGCACCGCCTCTTCGGGATTCATGTGAATGTCCGGCCAGCGCACGTCGTACGCGCCGACGGGGAGAAGCGTCAGATCGAACGGCCCGTACGTTGCACCCAACTGTTCGAATCGGGACGTGTATCCGCTGTCACCGCCGAAGAAGACCCGGTGCTCGGGACCGGCGAACACCCACGACGCCCACTGAGTCGTGTTCCGAACAAGACCACGACCGGAGAAGTGACGAGCCTCGGTGCACGTGAGAACCAGGTCGCCGACTTTTGTCGACTCGTCCCAGTCCAATTCCACGATCCGGTTCTCGGGCACCTTCCAGTGCCGCAGGTGAGCCCCGATACCGATCGGCACGACAAACGGAGCAGTCTGGGTACGAGTCAGCGTCTTGACCGTAGCCATGTCGAGATGGTCGTAGTGATCGTGAGAGATGACTATCGCATCTACTGCAGGCAGTTCGGTCAATGCCACCGGAGTGGGGTGCATCCGTGCGGGACCTACTGTGGCCGAGGGTGATACGCGCTCGCTCCACACCGGATCGGCGAGAACACGGTAACCGTCGACCTCGACGAGAACGCTCGAATGGCCATACCACGTCACCGCTGCGTCGCCGGCTACCGCCGGTGCCAGCGGAGTGGCCAACGGAATCGGCTGACGCGGCCGACCCGTCGACCCTCGCGTTGCCATCGACTTGAACATTCCGGCATCAGTGCCCGGCACCAGTGTGCTGCTGGGCTCCGAGTTGTGGAACTGGCGGTCCCGATATCGCGGAGACATCGCCGCATACGGTTGCACCGTGTTTCGCGATGCCCCGATCTGCGTCGGGATTCCCCATGCGGCTCGCGCCACCCACCCCGTCGCCGCGGCAACAGCAGCAACTCCGAGAACCGTCGTCTTCTTCATTCAGACGAGCGTAGCCACTATCCGTCCTGCGTGCCCGGCGCCTGTTTACCCTGCAACAGGCTTTACTTGCCCTTGAATACGGGAGGGCGGTTCTCGATGCGGGCAGCGCGGGCTTCCTGGACGTCCTCGCTGAGCCAGGCGGCGTGAAGAGCGTCGAGCTGCTCGGGAGACTGCTCCTCCATGGTGCCGTCGTCGTTGAGGACCATCTTCATGTGCCGCAACGACAGCGGTGCGAGATTGGCGATGCGGTGTGCCCATTCCTGGGCGTCGTCGAGGGTGCCGATTTTGTTGGCGAGGCCCCGAGTGAAGGCTTCCTCAGCGCCGATCTGTTCGATACCGAGCAGGATGGTGCGCGCGGGACCGCCGCCGACCAGCGACGCGAGCCGACGCATCGTCCACTTGTCCACCGAGACACCGAGGGTGGCTGCCGGGATTCCGAAACGAGCGCTCGGCGCCACGACGCGCAGATCCGACGCGATGGCCAGCTGCGTCCCGGCGCCGATGGCCGGACCGTTGACGGCAGCGATGACCGGGATGGGCGCCGTGTCGATAGAGCGAAGCATCTCGAACAGGCGATCGGTGAAGCCCTCCATGTAGACGTCGCCGGAGAGATCTGCCCCTGCGCAGAATGCCGATCCTTCACCGGTGATGACGACGACGTGCGCATGCTCGGCGACTGCTGCGTTCATCGCGTCCCGAATCGCAATGCAGAGTTCCGCGCTGAGTGCATTGCGACGCTCGTGACGCTGCAACTCGATGGTCACGACGTTGCCGTCACGGGAGAACCCGATCATGTCCGCTCACTTTCGTTTCTGGAAGGCTCGACACAGGGATGTTCCGAGGCGCCGATACCGTCCGCATACTTCTCTGCAGCTAAGTTCTGTACATCAGGAGGTTAGATTACCGATGAGTACAGACGACCTTGCCTCACAGGAACCGCACCCGGTTGACGTGGTGGTGATCGGCGCCGGACAGGCCGGACTCTCCGCCGCGTACTACCTGCGCAAGTTCGGAATCGAACCCGAATCGGGTTTCGTGGTGCTCGATCATGCGTCCGGGCCGGGCGGGGCGTGGCAGTTCCGCTGGCCGAGCCTGACACTGAGCACCGTCAACGGTGTGCATGATCTCCCGGGAATGTCCTTCGCGGAAACCACCGGCACCGACGCGGAACAGGTGCCTGCATCCGTCGCGGTCCCCCACTACTTCGAACTGTACGAAAAGCAATTCGAACTTCCCGTCCACCGCCCGGTGCACACACGAGTGGTGTGCCCGAGGGAAGAGCGACTGCGGATCGAGACCGACCACGGAGTGTTCGCGGCGCGAGGCTTGATCAATGCGACAGGAACCTGGGAGCGGCCCTTCATCCCCCACTATCGCGGGGCCGAATCATTTCGTGGCCGACAACTCCACACGAAGGACTATCGAACCGCCGCGGAGTTCGAGGGCAAACATGTGATCGTGGTCGGCGGCGGTATCTCGGCCGTCCAACTGCTCGACGAGATCTCACGCGTCACGACGACTACCTGGGTGACGCGTCGTGAACCGGAGTTCCGCGACGAGCCGTTCACTCCGGACATCGGCCGCGCCGCGGTTGCCATGGTCGAGGATCGTGTACGACGCGGTCTGCCTCCGGGATCCGTCGTTTCGGTGACCGGTCTCCCGGTGACACCGGCCATCCGCGCAGCGCGAGAGCGCGGTGTCATGAATCGACTCCCGATGTTCTCCGAAATCCTTCCGAACGGCGTGAAGTGGGCCGACGGTACTGTCATCGATGCCGATGCGATCCTGTGGTGCACCGGTTTTCGCAGCTCACTGGATCACCTGGCACCTCTGCACCTGCGAGGACCAGGTGGCGGAATACCGATGACCGGGCGCCTCGCCACGCAGATCGAAGCCGACCCTCGCGTGCATCTGGTGGGATACGGGCCGTCGTCGTCGACGATCGGAGCCAACCGCGCCGGCCAAGCTGCCGCCCGCGAACTGACGTCTTACCTGGGAATCGGCGAATGAACAGAATTCTTGTTCCGGGCGAAACCTGCTGGCGCATCGAGCCGGCCGACAATCTGGCCTGCATCGTCGACGCCGCTGACTACTTTCATCACGCGAAGTCCGCAATGCTGCAAGCCGAGAAGCGAATCATGTTGATCGGCTGGGATTTCGACACGCGCATCAAACTCGAGCCAGGCAAGCAGACGCTCGACGGCCCCAACCGATTGGGGATGTTCCTCCGCTGGCTCGTCCGCGAGAAAACCGATCTCGAAATCCTCGTACTCAAATGGAACATCGGCGCCTTCACCGCAATTGGGCGCGGCATGACTCCCGTCTTCGTGTCCAACTGGTTGACCGACGAGCGTCTTCGGTTCGAGATCGACGGCGCCCATCCAGTGGGCGCGGCGCACCATCAGAAGATCATCGTCATCGACGACGCTCTGGCGTTCTGCGGCGGCATCGACATGACGGTGGACCGCTGGGACACCTCGGATCACGTCGACCGAAACGATTACCGAATCACGCCGAGCGGAAGGCGTTACGGCCCCTGGCATGACGCGACCACGGCGGTCGACGGCAATGCGGCGGCGGCCATCGGCGAATTGGCGCGGGCACGCTGGAAATCCGCAACCGGCGAGGATCTGACACCGGTCGAGAGCACTGCGACTCCGTGGCCCGTGAATCTGGCGCCCACCTTGCGGGTTGTCGACGTAGCCGTCGCCAGAACGCTGCCGGAACTCGGCGAACGCATCGAGGTACGCGAGATCGAGGCGCTCTATCTCGCGGCCATCGCCGGGGCCGAACACACGCTGTACATCGAAAGCCAGTACCTCGCCTCACGCACGCTGGCAGAGGCGATTGCCGCGCGCCTGCGTGAGGACGACGGACCGGAGATCGTTCTGGTCATTCCGCGCAATGCCGACGGATGGCTGGAACAAAAGGCGATGGACGGAGCGCGCCACGACCTGTTGCATCTGCTGTGGTCCGCCGATATCCATGACCGGTTCGGTGCGTTTTATCCCGTGACCTGTTCTGGCGCACCTATTTACGTACACGCCAAGGTTCTCGTGATGGACGATCGCCTCCTGCGAATCGGGTCGTCGAACCTCAACAACCGTTCGATGGGCTTCGATACGGAGTGTGACATCGCCGTCGAATCCGACGACGACGCGGACGTCGAGTTGCGGGCCTCGATCATCGGTTTGAGGCGCCGTCTACTCAGCGAGCACCTCGACGTCACCGAGGAAGAAGTCGACGACGCGTTGGGTGAGCAGTCACTGTTGTCGACGGTTCGCGCTCTCTCGACCTCCGACGCCCGCAGTCTGCGCGAATTCGACCGGAACACAGTGGACGGCGAAGACCACGTGCTCGCTGAAAACGCGCTGATGGATCCCGAGCGCACGCCGCCCAGACTGAGCGACCGAATCGAGGGATTCCGTCGTCTGCTCGGTAAACGCTGAGACACTAGAACACGCGCACACAGTGCCCGGTTGCCAGCGCGAGTTCGACGAGCGATTCGGCCTGAACACTCGGGATCAGCACCACGAGAAAGGTATCGCTGTCGCTGTCGAGCCAGGCAACGGAAACTCCTGACACGGCGATGTTGGCGCCGACGCCGGCAAGAAGCGTTTCGAGGCCAGCGGTGCGGTCATAGGCTGCGCCAAGCTCGTCCGCCCATTTCCATGAGTGGGCCGCTCCGGGTGCAGACTTCAGCTGTCGCAGTCGACCGAGAACCTCGGCAGCGTCCTCGTTCCAGTCCACCCAGACCAGGAGTTCTTGTTCGTGCAATGCGTCGACGAGAGCAAACCACGCCATTTCCGGGTGCGGCTTCTCGAGCGTCTGTAAGTACAGTTCGTTCTGTACCTCGACATACCGTTCCGGGTAGTCGATTGCGAGAGTCACACGATCGATGACGGCAAGGCTGTCAGGTGCGAGCAGTTCGGCGATCGCACGCAACGCGTCGCGAGCAGGTCCACCCACTATGGCTCCAAGGTTCGATTCGGTCATCGGTGCGGTTACCACAGTCTGACATGCGAGTGCGCCTTGTTCGGACGTGTCTCGATGTCGGGACACGAGCCAGATACTTACCGCGAGTTCCACCGATTCCCGAGCAGCGCTGCTCGCCAAGCTACCAAATTGGACTATCCGGCTATCCCATTCGCCGCACTTGTCCGTTTACCCTTTCACCTGGCCTTACAATCCGGATATAGTCATCGGCAATCCAAGAATCCAACTGGGATGTAGCGAGCCAGCGAACAGTCTGTTACCGTTCAGCTAACTACTCCTTCTGGTCAAACCGGATCGAAGGGGTTCGGGCAATGACCCACGGGGGTTGACGTGAAGGGGCCATGTTCCGCATGAAACACGATTCACACACGACAACCTCTTGGTGGTCGATCGGCGAATGGCGCCTGGGCTGGAAAGTCATCGCCGTTCTCGCATTGCCGATGATCGTCGCCGTTGTCCTCGGCGCGCTTCGAGTTCAGACAGAACTCGAAGAAGCCGCACAGCTGAGTTCCTCGTCCGAGCGTGCCCTCGCAGTGCCCGCCGCGATCAACCTCGAATCCGCGCTGTACGAACTCGCCGAAGCCGCATCGGCACGCACTGACACCGGCCCGGCAACACAAGCAGTTTCGGACGCAATGGACCAACTGGTCGACGCCGCGCGCGCGTTCCAGTCCGACGACGACCTCAACGACCAAGTAACTTCGGCGCTCGCCGAGAGCCGTTCCATCACCGAGGAGATCGCCGCCGGCGCGGTGGCTCCCGCACGCTTGGTTTCGCGGGTCGGCGAAGTCTCGCGCGCGCTCTCGAACACCTTCACCAGCGTCGTCGAGCATTCTCAGCGTCCGGCGCTGCGCGAAGAGGGTGGCCGACTCTCGGCACTCTGGGATGCGCGACGAGCGCTTGCCGAACAACGAATCCTCTTCGGCTCAGGTGATCCGGACCAGCAGGCTCGTACGTCGATGGTCAGTGCTGCCGGTGCCGAACTGGTCGCTCTGAACAACATTCTGGCCATCGACGGGAGTAACGACACCGTCCAGACCCTCAGCAACTCTGCTCAGAACCGGATCAACGCCCTCGGATCAACTCCGTCGACCTCTCCTCTGGGGAGCCGCGTGGGCGCCGATCTGAAATCCGGAAACGACCAGTACAACAGCCTGACCGACACCACCGTCACCGAGTTCGGCGACACCGTCACCGCTGAATCCAATGCAGCACGAACCGCAGCACTTCGTGACACTGCAATTGTGCTCGGCGCGGTCCTGCTGGCACTGGCCATCGCCCTCGTCATCAGCCGATCGCTCATCGATCCGATCCGCCGGTTGCGATTTGCCGCATTGCAGGCAGCACGACGCGGACTTCCCGACGCGATCGAACGAATTCGCGCAGGTGCCAGTACCGACGAACTCGACTTCGCCCGTGTCCCGATCCGCACCCACGAGGAAATCGGCGAGCTTGCGCGCGCGGTGGACGACATGCACGGTCAGGCCATCACGCTTGCCGGCGAGCAGGCCACCCTGCGGCGCCAGGTCAACGACATGTTCGAAACGCTGTCGAGGCGTAACAAGTCCCTCGTCGACCAGCAACTCGGTTTGATCGAACAGTTGGAGCAGGACGAAGACGACCCGCGTCGCCTCGAGAATCTGTTCCGGCTCGATCACATCGCCGCGAGAATGCGTCGAAACGGCGACAACTTGCTGGTTCTCGCCGGAACCGATGTACGCCGCGCCAGGACCGCCCCCGTCGCTCTCGGCGATACCCTTCGCGCCGCGGTATCCGGCGTCGAGGAGTATCGACGCGTCGAACTTGGGCAGATCCCGCCCGGCGTCGTCACCGGTCATGCTGCCCCGGACGTCGTTCACCTCATCGCTGAGCTGCTCGACAATTCTCTGCGGTACTCCCCACCGGAGACCACGGTCTCCATCAACGCTGCCCGCACTGTCGACGGCTCCATGATCGTCGAGATCGCAGATCTGGGTATCGGCATGTCGCCTGCCGATATCCTCGATGCCAACGAGCGCCTCGCCGCCGGCGGCGAGATGAGCGCGGATACAGCGCGTCGCATGGGTTTGTTCGTCGTGAGCCGAATCAGCCGTCGCTACAACATCTCTGTGCGCCTGCGCCCGACGGCAACGTCGTCGACGCACAGCGGCATCACCGCAACGGTGCTCCTACCGACGTCGATACTCGATTCTTCTCGGGGACCCGAGATCCGCACGCCGCGAACCGGACCCGTTCCCACGCTCGATCGGACTCCCCCTCCCACACCGCCTGCACCGTCATGGTCACAGCCCGTCCCGACCGAATCCGCACCCCCGCAGCCTGCGACCAGAAGTTTCGCTGATCTCCCGCGTCGGACGCCCAGTAACAGTACCGATCGGACTGAGACGTTCGCCCCGATCACACCGCAATCGACGCCGACGGCAACAGCGCCTTCGGGGTTACCACGTCGCACCCCGGGCACAAGTGGAGTACCGGCGGTCAGTACCTCGACACCAACCACTCCAGCACCCGCTACCTCGGTGTCGTCCTTCGCTCCTCTGCCCGATCCCGAAGGCTCAAGCGCATCGACGCCCCTTCCCGTTCGTACTCCGTCGCCGGAATTCACCTCGTCGGCAAAGGGTTCCGAGATCCAGGCGGGTCCACAACCGTCGACAACCCCGCCGCCGCCGCGGCACCGGCTCTCAGCCCCGACGCCGACAAATACTGCGGCGTTCTTCTCTTCGCGTACCCGTGACGGGCTCTCTGCTCGTGAATCGGCGCGCGCTGACGGCGCGGGCGACGGCAGCTCGAACGGCGCTCCCACTGCCCCGACCACGATGCCGATTTTCGCCCGGATGGTGTCGGAGTGGCTCGTGGATCCGACGGCGGAGACTTCAGCGGCTTCCACCGGCAGTTCGTGGACCACCGACGCGGATCAAGGCTGGCTGGCCGCTCGGACGTCGTTCGAAATGCCGGTTACCAAGATCGCCGATTCCGGACTTCCTATCCGAGACCGCGGAGCCCGCCTGGTTCCTGGTGCCGTCGGCGGGGGCGGTACGACACAGCGCCATGCATCCAATCCGGCGGACGTCCAACGTGGTTGGAGCAGTTACCAATCCGGAGTACAACGAGGGCGTCGGCATGCCGCCACCCACCAGTTCGATGGCGGACAGTCTTTCGAAGCGTCCACGATGTTGCACAACGATGAAGGAGAACAGTGAACACTGTCGGAGCCCAAGAGACTCCCCGCGCACTCGACTGGCTGGTTTCGGCTTTTGCCCGAGACGTGCCGGGTGTGAGTCACGCGATCATCGTCTCAGCCGACGGCTTGTTGACGGCCTCGAGCACACACCTTCCGCTCGACCGGGCGGATCAATTAGCCGCTGTCACTTCCGGACTAGCCAGCCTGTCCGCGGGTGCATCACGCCTCTTCGACGGCGGGGCTGTCATGCAGTCCGTCGTCGAGATGGAGAACGGCTACCTGCTTCTCATGGGCGTCGGTAGTGGCGCTTACCTTGCCGCACTCGCTGTCGCCGGATGCGACATCGGCCAGATCGGTTACGAAATGGCGACTCTCGTCGATCGCGTCGGGACCACCATGGACATTGCCCCGCGAACATCGCAGGGTATTTGAGTTCGATGCCTCGCCATCAATCCGAGCACGACGACGCCGCACCCAGCTTGGTCCGGCCCTACGCGCTCACGGAAGGTCGGACCCTGCCGTCCATCGACCTCCCGCTCGAAGCGATCATCGCGACGATCGAAGACGTGGACTCGAACAATCTTGCACCGCAAGATATTCGTGCATCGATCGTCGCACTCTGCGAGCAGCGGATCTCGATTGCCGAGATCGCTGCCCACCTGGGTGTTCCGATCGGAGTCGTGCGGGTACTGGTCGCCGACCTCGTAGTAGCCGGATCACTGGAAATACATGCCACTCTGCGAAGCGACGCATCTCGAGTCGAGCGACGCGAACTGATCGAAAGGACCCTCAGTGGACTTCGGGCACTCTGACTCATCGTCTCGCGTGAAATCGACAAAAATCGTGATCGCCGGGGGTTTCGGTGTTGGCAAGACAACGCTTGTGGAAACTGTCTCCGAAATCGTCCCCCTTCGCACGGAGGCCATGGTCACCGGCGCCAGCGACGGGATCGACAATCTCGGTTCCACTCCCGACAAGAGCACCACGACGGTCGCGATGGACTTCGGGCGCATCACTCTCGCCGACGACCTGGTCCTCTATCTGTTCGGAACCCCGGGACAGCGCCGATTCTGGTTCATGTGGGACGACCTCATCACCGGTGCGATCGGTGCGGTCATTCTGGTCGACACACGTCGCCTGGAAGACAGCTTCGCCGCAGTCGACTTCTTCGAGGCGCGAGGCCTCCCGTTCATCGTGGCGGTCAACCGCTTCGACGGCGCACCAATCCATTCGGCGAGCGATCTCCGCCAGGCGTTAGCTCTACCCAACCGCGTTCCCATGATCGAGATCGACGCCCGAAACCGCGAATCGGCCAAACGCGCGCTGATCGCCGTCACCGAGTACTCCCTCGAACGACTTGCAGCTGAAGCAGTCGTCTAGATGAATCACCAGATGCGAATCGTCGCCGAAAGGAACTGGCATGTCGGATGAAATGCACCATTTCTCGATGGGAATCTGGCTGCTCGGGCTCGCCTACGTCGTGTCCGTGGTCGGGTCGGTAGTCGGCCTGGCGTGCACCAGGCATTCAGCGTCGGCGACGACAACCGCCACACGCATGCGATGGCTCGCTATGGCTGCCTTGTCGATCGGTGGCGTCGCCATCTGGCTGATGCATTTCATCGCCATGCTCGGCTTCGCAGTCCCCGGCAGTCCGATTCGATACAACCTCGGATGGACCGTGATCTCCGCGATCATCTCGGTAGGGGCCGTGTTTGTCGGCCTGCTGATCATTGGGACCGAATTTCGCTGGACGCGGCTTCTGATCGGGGGCGTGGTGACCGGTCTCGCCGTGAACATCATGCATTACACGGGTATGCGCGCCTTGCGCTTTCAGGGCGAGGTCCACTACGACCTGATCTTCGTTGCATTGTCGGTTCTCATCGCAGTCGTCGCCGGAACCGCTGCACTGTGGTTCACCATGGTGCTCGAGTCCACGATTCTCCGTTTTGTCGCCGGAATCATCATGGGTGTCGCCGTCGTCGGTATGCACTACACCGGAATGGCCGCGGTCGAGGTTGTTCACGACGCGGCAGCCCAGGCGCCGCAGGGACTCGAAGTATTCTCATTCCTCTTCCCTGTCTTCGTTCTCGGCCTGCTGGCGTTGGCAGTTCCGATTGTCGCAGTGCTGACAGCACCCAACCGTGCGACGGCACGAATGGAATCCGCCGCCGACGATCTGGCGTTCGAAGCACGAGAATTCGCGATCTCGAGCTGAGCAGAGTACGAGGCGAGTTTATGTAAATCGACGACGCCCCGTACATTTCAGGGATGGCGGATGCCGGACACAACCCCCACCCATCGACCCGCGCAACGCTGGTCGTGATCGGTGGTTTGCCGGCCACCGGCAAGTCGACGATCGCGCGGGCGCTTGCTCAGCATCACAAGATTCCCTACGTGCGGATCGATACCATCGAACAGTCGCTGATCCGCAGCGGTATCGCTGATGTATCCGGGACCGCTGGATACATCACCGGGTACGCGCTTGCCGCCGAACAATTGCGACTGGGACTCTCGGTCGTGGTCGAATGCGTCAACCCAGTCGAGGCGACACGAGACGCCTGGTCCGCTACCGCACAACATAATTCGGCGCGCTTGCTCAGTGTCGAGGTCATCTGTTCGGATCCCGACGAGCATCGCAGACGCGCTGAACGGCGAGTGGTCGACATCCCGGATCTTGTACTACCTACGTGGCAGGAAATTCTGGATCGAGACTACGAGCCGTGGACCACGGAACGGCTGGTGCTCGACACCGCAATCATGGACTCCGACAGTGCAGTACGACGTATCACTGCCAGAATGTTCACCGAATGAGAGCTGCTCACAGGGCGAGAACGAAGAATGCACTGTTCGGATCTTCGCGGTAGTTCGCGAACGGTGGACACGGCACGAACCCGAATTTCGCGTACAACCGCCGAGCTGGATCGAAGTAGTCCTGTGTTCCGGTCTCCAATTCGAGTTGCCGGTAACCTCGTTGTCTCGACGCGTCCACGACGTGTTGAAGAAGTCGCGTTCCCACGCCACGCCCTCGAGCTGCCGATGACGTTCGCATCGACTTGATCTCGCCGCCGGTCGACGACCGTTCCTTGAGTGCTACGCAACCGAGTAGCTCGTCACCTTCGCTCCACAGCGTCCACATGGTCACGGAGCTATCCGTCAGCCCGGTGATGTCCAGCGCGTGAACACTGTCCGCGGGCGAGGTCGCATGCATGTCCGCGAGGTGCTCGGCCAGTAGAGCCAGGACCGCGTCCCGACTCAGGTCGTCAGTTTCGATTCGCACAGATCCTCACTGTTCTCTTCGCCTCCGGCAGCATCGAATGAAAGTATGACTCTCCGTCACTTCGCCGAAGGCTTGGCCCGAACGTGAATGCGTTCTCCTTGTGGGCCGAACAGACTCAGCACTTCGACCGGGCCTTTGCCGTCACTGCCGAACCAATGCGGATTTCGGGTGTCGAATTCAGCAGCTTCACCCGTTCCCATCACGATGTCGTGATCGGCCAACACCAATCTCAGCTTCCCCGACAACACGTACAGCCATTCATAGCCGTCATGCACCTGCGGGTTGGGCTCGGTCTGGTTTGCCGGGATGGTCATCTTGAATGCCTGCAGCCCACCCGGTTGCCGAGTCAGCGGCAAGACCGTTCGCCCACTGACGCTTCGAGGCGCACTCTGGATACGTGGATCGGCGACCTGTGGCGCCGCCACCAACTGGTCCAACGGCACTTGGTGGGCGAGCGCGATCGGAAGCAGCAACTCCAAACTCGGGCGACGCTCCCCCGCTTCGAGCCTCGACAGGGTGCTCTTCGAAATACCGGTGGACTCGGACAGTGCTGTGAGCGTGACGTTCCTCTGTGTACGAATGCGTTTGAGGCGCGCGCCGATCTGCGAGATGGCGGCATCGATGTGCGGACCGTTGACATTCATGGTCCGAGTCTGACGACGATTCCCAGAAATGGCAACAATAGTTGCTGAGACATCTCGTCCGCGGGCAACCTGTGCTCATGCGAACACAGACTGAAACACAGGTCCTCGACACCGTGATCGTCGGTGGTGGAGCCGCCGGACTCAGCGCAGCCCTGGTGTTGGGTCGTGCTCGGCGCTCGGTCGCCGTCATCGATTCCGGCAAGCCGCGCAACGCACCGGCGGCACACATGCACGGCTTCCTCTCGCGGGACGGCATGGCGCCAGGTGAGTTGCTCACCGTCGGACGCAGCGAATTACAGACGTACGGAGTGGAATTCAAACGCGATGAGGTAGTCGACATCTCTTGGCGCGGTATCGAACCCGGCTTTGTCGTCGAACTGTCGGTAGGCACGACGCTCGAAACTCGCACTGTGCTGGTTGCCACCGGCCTACGGGATTCACTCCCGGAAATTCCAGGCATCCAAGAGCTTTGGGGACAAAGCGTGCTCCATTGCCCGTACTGCCATGCGTACGAGATCAGCGACCAACCAATCGGCATTCTCGGCGGCGACGCTCGCGAAGTGTCAGTTCACCAGGCGTTTCTACTCCGACAGTGGTCGCCGGATGTGACGTTCTTCCCCCACAAGATCTCGCTCACCCCCGACGAACGCGCACGACTGGCTGCGCGAGGGGTGACGGTCGCAGACGGATCAGTTACCGGATTGGTCTGCGAGAGAGAGCAACTGAAAGGCGTCGAACTCGACAACGGCCAGTTGGTTGCGCGCTCAGCACTGTTCGTTGCGCCGCGTTTCGTTCCGAACGACGCACATCTGACGCACCTCGGCTGCAAAACCAGCCCCACGGGATTCGTGGCTGTCGATCATTTCGGCGCCACCAGTGTTCCCGGTGTCTGGGGCGCTGGCAATGTCGTCGACCCTCGCGCGCAGGTAATCAATGCTGCGGCTGCAGGTTCAAGCGCGGCGATCGCGATCAACGGATACCTGGTCGAGCAGGACGTCGAATCGGCTCTTCGTTCGTCCGAGCCTGCGGGTGGTTTCCCGGCGGTCATGGAGCAACGTGTCTGCGAAATGAACGGCGGCAGTACCCTCCACGGCTTCTGACCGAGGCGCTAGGTCGCGGGGCCGCCGTGCAACTTCTCGTAGGCGGCCTTTTCGGCGTCGTGGCGCGAGATCTTCTTCGGGTTCTCGAGGTCGGAAGGCAAACCGTGACGCTCGAGGCGACGCGACCTGTTCTGAGCCATGTACGAGACCGAATAAAACAGCGCCAGAAGCACTCCGAGCAGCACCATCGATGCCCGCAGGGCCCACGGCCCGGGGAAGAGCATGAAGGCCGCGAAGACGGGAATGAACGGCACCATGCTGCGGATCAGGTGACGCGGCACAGCCCAGTCACCGATCAGGTCGTTTCGCACCCAGTCCTGCATGGAGTCGGGCAACTTGCGCCCCACTGAATAACCCAACCATTGAAGGGGATTCGGGCTCGTGCGTTGCTTTTTGGAAGTCACGGAAGTCACCTGTTCGGTACGCATCGGTCTTGACGCAATCGTCACGTTTCTGTCAGATGTGGTCATCACATTTCTCTCATTGGTCCAAGGCCCCGGCGCGGAGCGCGGCCTCGTTGACCCGCGTCAGAACATTATGGAGTTCTTCGAGTTCGGCGAGGCTGACGCCGAGTTTCGCGACAACCGCCGGCGGGATCTTCTCCGCCTCGTCGCGCAGTGCCACACCGGCTTCGGTGAGGTCTACGTCGAGTTGACGTTCGTCGGCGCGGCTACGGGTTCGCGTGATCAATCCGGATGCCTCGAGTCGCTTGAGGAGCGGCGACAGCGTCGGCGAATCGAGCTGCAGTGCCTGCCCGATTTGCTTGACCGCCATCGGCGATTTTCCCCACAGAGCAAGCATCACCAGATACTGGGGATGCGTGAGGCCCATCGGCTCGAGCAATGGCCGGTAGACGGACAGGACTGCCCGGTTCGCGACCGCAAGTGCGAAGCACACCTGCCGGTCGAGAGCCAGCGGATCTTCCATCTGCGTCTGCGGAGCCTTCGTCGTCATGAATCCGATAATACCAGATTGATTAGTGCAGCAACTATTATCGCACTAATCAATCTGGCGACGATCGTCACTCGCCTCCAACGTCGACGTGGGTTGCCCGGTGAGACCCACGTGCGCTTCCGCCCTCATGCGCTCCACCATGTGCGGGTAGTGCAACTCGAACGCCGGACGCTCGCTACGGATGCGCGGCAACTCGGTGAAGTTGTGACGCGGCGGCGGGCAGGTGGTCGCCCACTCCAGCGAGTTTCCGTAGCCCCATGGATCGTCGACGGTGACAACTTCGCCGTAGCGGTAACTCTTGAAGACGTTCCAGATGAACGGGAGCGTCGAGGCACCGAGTACGAAGGCGAAGATCGTGGACACCGAGTTCAGAACCGTGAATCCGTCCGAGGGCAGGTAGTCGGCGTAACGGCGCGGCATCCCCTCGCCACCGAGCCAGTGCTGGACGAGGAACGTGCCGTGGAAACCGACGAACGTGGTCCAGAAGTGCCACTTGCCGAGGCGCTCGTCCATCATGCGACCGGTCATCTTCGGGAACCAGAAGTAGATACCGGCGTACGTGGCGAACACGACCGTACCGAAGACGACGTAGTGGAAGTGGGCGACGACAAAATAGGTGTCGGTGACGTGGAAGTCGATCGGCGGGCTCGCGAGGATGACGCCAGACAGACCGCCGAAGAGGAAGGTGATCAGGAAGCCGACCGAGAACAGCATCGGCGACTCGAAGGTCAATTGCCCCTTCCACATCGTGCCGATCCAGTTGAAGATCTTCACACCTGTCGGCACGGCGATCAGGAACGTCATGAACGAGAAGTACGGCAGGAGAACAGCACCCGTCGCGTACATGTGGTGAGCCCACACCGCGATCGACAGAGCTGAGATCGCCAGTGTCGCGTACACCAGGCCGGTGTATCCGAAGATCGGCTTACGGCTGAAGACCGGGAAGATCTCCGAGACGATGCCGAAGAACGGCAGCGCGATGATGTACACCTCGGGGTGACCGAAGAACCAGAACAGGTGCTGCCACAACAGAACTCCACCCGATGCCGGGTCGAAGATGTGGCCACCGAGATGGCGGTCGACGAACAGACCCATGAATGCAGCGGTCAGCAGCGGGAACGCCATCAAGATCAGAATGCTGGTGATGAAGATATTCCACGTGAAGATCGACATCCGGAACATCGTCATGCCTGGTGCGCGCAAACAGATCACCGTGGTGATCATGTTGACCGCACCGAGAATGGTGCCGAGACCGCCTACTGTCAGGCCGAATACCCACAGGTCGGCTCCGACGCCGGGACTGTGCACGGCACCCGACAGTGGGGTGTACGCAGTCCAACCGAAGTCGGCAGCGCCGCCCGGCGTGAGGAATCCGCCGAGAACGATGAGCCCACCAAAAGTGAAGAGCCAGAATCCGAATGCGTTCAAACGCGGGAACGCCACGTCCGGGGCACCGATTTGCAGCGGAAGTATGTAGTTCGCAAAACCGAAAACGACGGGCGTCGCGTAGAGCAGCAACATGATCGTGCCGTGCATGGTGAACAACTGGTTGAACTGCTCGTTCGAGAGGAACTGCATTCCGGGGACAGCCAGTTCCGCACGCATGAACAGGGCCATCAGGCCGCCGATCAGGAAGAACACGAAAGCCGTGATCATGTACATGATCCCGATCTTCTTGTGATCGGTGGTCTTGATCATGTCGAACATCCACGATCCCTTGGGATCACGGCGCTTCGGGTACGGCCGCTCCGGAATCGGCTCCAACTCTCCGGTCCGCTCGTCCGGCACCGTTGTTGTCATGCTCGCGCGTCCTCTTTCGTGCTCGATACCGCCCTCAAGAACTTTCCGCACGACCATATCGCATGTTAATAGTTAATGCACAAACTAAGTTCGGCCGATGTAGGCATCGATCGAAAACCGAACGTACGCAAGCTTTTGCAAATTTCTGCGAGACAAACTCGTGCAGCGGAATAGGTCGAGTACCGGCCGCGTTGAACAAACCCGTGACTCTTCCCGACACATCGACAGCACCCGAGGCCTCCGCGTTGCGCGGCCTCTTCGAGCCTTTCGAGGTCAAATCACTCTCGTTGCGCAACCGTTTTGCGATGGCCCCGATGACTCGCGCCTTCTCTCCTGACGGAATCCCCGGCGCCGACGTGGCCGAGTACTACCGTCGTCGCGCAGCGGGCGGGGTCGGCCTGATCATCACGGAAGGCACCTACATCCCGGACCCGGCAGCCGGCCCGCACACTCGGGTACCGCGCATCTACGGTGATTCGAGCCTGGGCGGCTGGAAGTCCGTAGTCGACGCAGTCCACGCCGAGGGTGGATCGATCATTCCTCAGCTGTGGCACCTCGGAGTCGAGCGCGGCGAGAACTCGCGCTTGAACCCCGCGGTCGAAACCGTCAGCCCCTCCGGCCTGGCGCTGGACGGCACCCGTCTGGGACGCGAATTCAGCACGTCGGATCTCGACACTTTGAAGCAGGCATGGGTGGACGCCGCCCTCAACGCGAAGAACACCGGTTTCGACGGTCTCGAGTTGCACGGAGCGCACGGCTACCTGCTCGACGAATTCCTGTGGGCCGGAACCAATGTCCGCACCGATGAATACGGCGGATCACTGGAAGCCCGCACCCGCTTCCCTGCCGAGGTCGTTGCCGCAATCCGAGAGGCTGTCGGAAACGAGTTCGCGATCGTCTACCGATTCTCGCAGTGGAAGTCCGGCCAGTACGACGCCCGTATCGCCCAGAGCCCGGCAGAGCTCGGCCGCATCCTCACTCCCCTGGTCGACGCCGGCGTCGACGTCCTGCATCCGTCGACGAGGCGTCATTGGGAACCGGCGTTCGCTGAACTCGAAGGTGAAGACGGCAAGCTCGGCCTCGCCGGTTGGACCAAGAAGCTGACCGGGTTGCCGACCATCACCGTCGGTTCGGTCGGACTCGATTCCGTGTTCACGACGGCATTCACCGGCGACGCTGCATCTGCTGTCACCGGGCTGGAGCGTCTCGAAGCTCAGTACGAGAGGGGTGAATTCGACATGGTTGCCATCGGACGCGCGCTGCTCGCCGATCCCGAGTGGGTCGACAAGCTCCGCACCGGACGCACAGATGAGCACATCGCATTCACTGCAGAACATCGCACGCACCTGAACTGACCTCGAACGACAGAACGGCACTCCCGCGATTGCGGGAGTGCCGTTTGTGGGTCTACCGGAAGCTCTAGCTGCCGAGCGTGACCGGGTCGGGGCCGATGCGGCCGGCCGCGTCGTCGAGAGCACCGATCGCGTTGATCTGTTCCGGCGTCAATTCGAATCCGAAGACATCGAAGTTGGCGGCGATACGTTCGGGGGTCACCGACTTCGGAATCACCACGTTTCCGATCTGCAGGTGCCAGCGAATGATCACCTGAGCCGCGGTGACGCCATGAGCATCGGCGATAGCGGTGATGACGGGGTCACCGAGAACAGTTCCTTGGCCGAGCGGGCTCCACGCTTCCGTCGCAATTCCCTTGCCGGTGTGGAAGGCGCGCAGTTCGGCTTGGTTGAACTTGGGGTGAAGCTCGATCTGGTTGAGGACCGGCACCTCACCGGTTTCACCGATGACACGCTCGAGGTTCTCGATGGTGAAGTTGGAGACACCGATGGAACGAACCCGTCCGTCCGCCTTGAGCTTCTGGAATGCCTTGAAGGTCTCGACGTACAGGTCCTTGGACGGAACCGGCCAGTGGATCAGGTACAGATCGAGGTAGTCGAGACCCAACTTGTCGAGACTGGCGTCGAATGCGGCAAGCGTCGAGTCGTAGCCCTGGTCGTCGTTCCACAATTTTGTCGTGATGTACAGGTCTTCGCGGGCGATGCCGGATTCGGAGATCGCGCGGCCGACGCCCACCTCGTTGCCGTAGATCTTGGCGGTGTCGATACTGCGGTAGCCGGTCTGCAGGGCGGTGGAGACGGCTTCCTGCGTTTCGTCGTCCGGAACCTGGAACACACCGAATCCCAGTGCGGGGATCGTCTTACCGTCGTTCAGAACAATTGTCGGTACGGAGGTCACATCGTTGGTTTCGGTCATATTCGGAACCAACGCGGCAGAGCATGGAGGCATTCCCCGCCGAACCTCCGGGCAGCGCCCTTGTACCGCCCGAAATGCCGGTCTACCTTGGAAGACAAGTATTGGAATCGCCTCGAGAAAAGAGAGAGCGATGAATCTTTCATATCGTCTCGCCTACAAGGTCGGCGTCACTCCGTGGGAGCACACCGGGCATGGGTTCGACGCTCAACTGGCCGGACTCCTGGACGAAATTTCCGTTCCGGAAGGCGGCCGTGCCCTCGATATCGGCTGCGGCACCGGACGCCATTCCATCGAGCTGGCGCAACGCGGTTGGCACGTCACCGGCGTCGATGCCGAGCAGGAACCGTTGGACAAAGCGCGCATACATGCACGTGAAGCCCACGTCGACGTCCGGTTTCTCCACGAGGACGCGGCAGACCTGCACATAGCCGTCGACGGTGGGCACATGCTGGTGCTCGACATCGGCTGCTTTCACGGGCTCACCGATCATCAACGACGGGACTACGGGAGGTCGGTCAACGCGATCACCGCACCGGGAGCGTCCATGGTGATGTTCGCATTCGGGCCAGGTCACCGTTGGCCGATGCCACATGGCGTCTCCGAGGAGGACGTCATGCGAGCATTCGATGGTTGGTCGATGGCCTCGAGTACGGCCGCCGACGTGAGTGAATCGCCACTTCCGGTCCGTGCGGCGCATCCGTGCTGGTATCACCTGGTTCGGGACTGACTGCTGTGCGCCTTTATTAACAGCCCGCGGTTAACAAAGGCGCACAGCACCGATTAACACTGGCGCACAGCACCGGGGATACTTCTCGGGTGACTGCAACACTGCGCATCAGCGGCCTCTCTGCTTCCCGGGGAGAACGCACCCTGTTCTCCGACCTCGATCTGACGGTGGCGCCCGGCGACGTCATCGGCCTCGTCGGGGCGAATGGCGCCGGCAAGTCGACGCTTCTCACTGCACTGGCCGGAATCGGAACCGCCGACGTCGAGGGTTCGATCATCCTCAGCCCGCCAGACGCTGCGGTGGGTTACCTCGCGCAGGAACCCGACCGCATCGAGGGCGAGACCGTCCTCGAGTTCCTCGGCCGACGCACCGGGGTCGCGCACGCCGAGGCGGTTATGAACACCGCGGCCGAAACGCTGGCTGAAGCCGAAGAGGATCTGTACTCCCCGGCGCTCGAACGCTGGCTCGCGCTGGGCGGCGCCGATCTGTTCGAGCGCGCCGAGAAGGTAGTCGAAGAACTCGGACTTGGCGTATCCCTCGACGCTCACATGACGGCATTGTCCGGCGGTCAGGCCGCACGCGCCGGCCTCGCGTCGCTGCTGCTTTCGCGCTACGACATTCTCCTGTTGGACGAGCCCACCAACGATCTCGACCTGCGGGGTCTCGAGCAGTTGGAACGATTTGTCGCCGAGACCCGAGCGGCGTTGGTCGTCGTGAGCCACGATCGCGAGTTCCTCTCGCGCACCGTCACGGGGATCGTGGAACTCGATCTGGCACAACAGGATATCGCCGTATACGACGGCGGCTACGAGTCGTACCTCGCCGAACGTGAGATAGCCCGCCAGCATGCACGCGAGGCCTTCGAGGAATATGCCGGCACCCGCTCCGATCTCGAAGATCGCGCGCAGATGCAGCGCAACTGGATGGAACACGGCGTCCGGAACGCGCGTCGTAAGGCCAAGGACAACGACAAGATCGGACGCGGATTGCGGACCGAGTCTACGGAGAAGCAAGCCGCGAAGGCCCGCCAGACTCAACGCCGCATCGAGCGACTCGAAGTGGTCGAGGAACCGCGCAAAGAGTGGGAACTTCGTATGGAGATCGCGGCAGCTCCGCGGTCCGGTTCCGTTGTCGCAACCACGAACGGCGCCAAGGTGACGCGCGGTCAGTTCACGTTCGGTCCGGTTACGACGCAGATCGACTGGGGTGATCGAATTCTCGTCACGGGCGCGAACGGTGCCGGCAAGACCACCCTCCTGAACGTCCTGCTCGGCAGACTCGTCCCGGACGAGGGCATCGCATCTTTGGGTTCAGGTGTCGCGATCGGTGAGATCGATCAGGCGCGCGGATTGTTCGAAGGCGATCAACCAGTAGTCGAGGCCTTCGGTGCTCAGGTACCGGATTGGCCCGATGCCGATGTCCGCACTCTCCTCGCCAAGTTCAGCCTGCGTGGACACCATGTGCTCAGATCTGCCGCTTCACTTTCCCCCGGCGAAAGAACAAGGGCTGCACTGGCTTTACTCCAGGCCCGCGGCGTGAATCTACTGGTACTGGACGAGCCGACGAACCACCTCGACCTTCCGGCGATCGAACAACTCGAGCAGGCGATGGAGTCGTTCGAGGGAACCCTCCTCCTCGTCACTCACGATCGACGCATGCTCCAATCCACCCGCAGCACGCGCCGGTGGCGGATGGAGAACGGACAACTCTTCGAGGAGTAGCCAACGGCGCTGCTTGCGCAGACAACCCGCGTGTGCAACTATTTATCAGGCGCACGCAATAGTTGCATGCGCGGCGTAGGTGGTTCACTGGCGACACGATCCCCGGTCGGACCGCCACACACAGTCCTGAAAGGCGCCCTTCAATGTTGTCGATCCCCGACCGCACACTGACTCACGGAACCACCGGCGAACCGATCACCATCCCGCAACTCGGGTACGGCGTTTTCCAGGTACCGGACGCCCAGACCGAAGAGGTCACTGCCACCGCTCTCGAGATCGGTTACCGCCACATCGACACGGCCGCGATCTACGGAAACGAGGCCGGGGTCGGCCGCGCCATCGCAGCTTCGGATATTTCGAGGTCAGAGCTGTTTGTCACCACCAAGCTGTGGAATGACGATCAAGGCCACGACCGAGCGCTCGCCGCATTCGACTCGAGCCTCGACAAGCTCGGCCTCGACTACGTCGATCTGTATCTGATCCACTGGCCGGCGCCGGCAAAGGGTCTGTTCGTGGAGACCTGGGCCGCTTTCGAAGAGATTCTCGCCTCCGGCCGCACCCGGGCGATCGGTGTGTCCAACTTCCTGCCCGAGCACCTCGAACTGCTGGCCCAGCACAGCGCGACCACCCCGGCCGTGAACCAGATCGAATTGCACCCCAGACTGCACCAGCGCACTTCACGGGAGTACGCCCAGAGCCGCGGCATCGAAATCGAGGCTTGGAGCCCATTAGGACAGGGAACCATCCTCGACGACCCGACCATCGGGAAAATTGCTGCCGCACACGGCAAGAGCCCTGCACAGATCATTCTGCGTTGGCATCTCGAACAGGGACATACCGTTCTGTCGAAGTCGGTCACGCTTGCCCGCATGCGCGAGAACGCCGCGATCTTCGACTTCGCACTCGATGCCGACCAGTCAGCTGCCATCGCAGCGTTGAACACCGACAGCCGTGTCGGACCCGATCCACTCGAATTGAACTGAATCGAAACGACTTCAGAGACTCTCGTGCGGAGCCAACGTCAGCAGAACCGAATCGACAGCCTGCTCAGCCAGGAGCGCGTCCAGCGGTAAGTGACGGAACAACGCTCGGTAATAGATCGGGGACGCCAAGGCGTCCAGGACGAAGTCCAGGTCGAAGTCGCTCCGAATGTCGCCGCGTAGACGCGCCGATTCCAGCACTGCCGCAGTGGAATCGCGTCGCGGCTGAAAGAATGCCGACTGGAAATCCCGCGCCAATTCCTGGTCCGCAGCCAGATCCGCGACCAACGCGGGCAGTATCCGACCAACTACCGTTTCGCTCAGTCCCACAACCAATGTCGTGATGCCGGCGACCAGGTCTGCCCTGAGATCGCCGGTGTCCGGCGTCGGATCGGTACCGATATGCGCCACGACGATGTCCACCACCAGATGCCGCTTGGACTGCCATCTCCGGTAGATGGCGGGGCGATGTACACCCGCCCTCGTAGCCACCGATCCGATCGACAGCTCCGCATACCCGTTCTCCCCCAACAATTCCAGGGTCGCGGACAGTACTGCATCGTCGATCCGCTCGTCGCGGGCGCGCACCATCTACAGCACCGGTCGCGGCATGAGCACCAGCCGCCAGCCGTCAGGGTCTTCGAAAGTCATTCCCGCATTCTCCTCCCAGTACGGATTCTCGGCTTCGACGGGTTCGTGCCCCGCCTCACCCAGTCGCTGAACCACCTCGTACATCGCCGACTCGCCGGCAAAGTAGAGCACCAACAAATTGTCCTGCGTCGGCGCCGGGCACGGGCTCCCGTCTTCGTGGGTCGTGAATTCGAGGTGATAGTTCGCATCCGGCAACCCCAGCATGATCCCGTCGTAGCCGGCGTGTCCGGAAAACCGGTACAGCTCCGGCAACCCCAGGCAGTCGCGATAGAACGCAATCACGTCGTCGAGTCGATCGGTGGGTCGCGCTACGCGCACTTGCACCACTGCGAGGTCGTTCGGCCAAGTTGTCATATCCAAACGGTACAGTACGTACCGTAACATTTCGAGCACAGGCCCGGCCGCCCCTCCACAGCCGACCTCGCGAGGCCTACAAACGATCATTCTCCGGAAACGCCGCCTTGGGCATGAACTTCGGCCTGGCGAACAACACCGACAGCTTGGTGGGCTGCGACTCCACCGGGCGATCGGACCGGTACAACAACGCCTGCTGCGGGGTGCTCACCCATTCACTGGCGAAGATCTCACCGAGGCGCGAAACCGGCACGTGCGACCCGTCCTCGAGTCGAACGGTGACGTCACCCGCGGTGTCCGATTGGCCGTAGACGACCCACCATGACTCACCTTCGACATCCCCCGGAGTGTGCTGACCGATACCGAGGACGGCACCTTTCTCCATCGGATCGCGCCAGAGCGGTTCGCGCCCTTGCGGTCCCACGCTGTAGCTACCGTCCTCGCGCACCTGCACGACCAGGCGGGACTTCTCGAGCACCAACTGGTCGACCACCATGTGAAGCCCCTTCCATTGCCCGAACCTTATCCGCCGGCATCACCCAGAAGCGGGACAATCGCGGTTCGTGTTGACAAACTGTTGGGTTTTTACAACACTTTGATGCATGAGCCCAGTCCGGCGGGGAGACGCGCTCCCTATCTTCAATCGCATCGGAGTGCTTCGCGCCGAGCGGAAGATGAGTCGGGCCCAGCTTGCACAACTCGTCGATGTCAATCCGCAGACGGTGGGGGCACTCGAACGCGGCGACCACTACCCCAGCCTGGATCTTGCATTTCGGATCTGCTGGGTATTCGACCTACCGGTCGAGGCGGTGTTCTCGCGGACGGAGTTCGGGCCGCTGTCGACGGAGGTCTACCGGAATGCACCGTCGACGGAGGTCTACCGATCTGACCGCACTACCGAGGGGAGTGAAAAGCCAAGTGCCTGAATCAAATCTGATCGACCGCTACCAGGCCCACCGCACTCGGCGGTTCCTGCAGAACGAGGAGACGTTCCGACATTGGCTCCCGAATTGGCGAACCCGTCGACGTCGGCGCGTACTCGTCGTCGCCCTCGGAGTCCTGTTCACCACGATGGTTGCCGTCGGCATAGCGTGCCTGTTCAATCCGCTCTTCGCGGTGGCATGGCCGGTCCTCACCCTATTGTTCCTGCCGACGTGGTCCTCACTTCAAATCGTGTCGGGCCGGCAAGGGGATGCTCCGCGGCAGGCTTTGGACGAATGGGAGATCCAGCAACGCAACGACGCTCGCTCCGTCGGGCTGAGCGTGACCCAAACGTTGGTGTTCATTGTCGCCATTTTCCTCATTTTCACCTCGTCAGTGCAGTGGAATGTAGAGAGGCTGCCTTACACGGGAGGTTTATTGGCACTGACTGCAATGCTGATCGGCGCGTGCACGCCCGCGATGATTCTCTCGTGGACCAATCCAGACCCGGATCCGATCGATTCGGAAGAGTTCGACCTCTGAACCGTATTACCGAAGCGCACCACTCGACCGATGGGAAGGACCCATGTCAGCCACCCTCACGATCGACGGCATCTCGAAACGCTACGGCGACGTCGTTGCACTCGACAACCTGAGTTTCGAAGTCCGCCCAGGCGAGATCTTCGGATTTGTCGGCAGTAACGGCGCCGGCAAGACGACCACGATGCGCATTGCGTTGGGTGTGCTCGGAGCAGATTCGGGCGAAGTTCGTCTCGGCGGCAAACCCGTCGACCTCGACGTGCGTCGCACTATCGGATACATGCCGGAGGAACGCGGCCTCTACCCCAAGATGAAGGTGGGCGCGCAACTCTCCTATCTGGCCGAGCTACATGGCCTCTCGAAAGCCGACGCGCATGCGGCCACTGAGCGGTGGACCGAACGTCTGGGCATCGCCGAACGCATCAAGGACACCGTTGACTCCCTCTCCCTCGGTAATCAGCAACGAGTGCAGCTTGCAGCGGCGCTGATTCACGATCCCTCGGTACTCGTTCTGGACGAACCGTTTTCGGGCTTGGACCCGGTAGCGGTCGACGTCATGAGTGACGTGTTGGTCGAGAAGGCTCGCACCGGTGTTCCCGTTATTTTCTCGAGCCATCAGCTGGATCTGGTGGAGCGCCTGTGCGATCGCGTGGGCATCATCAGCCGCGGCAGCATGCGAGAGATCGGAACTGTCGACGAACTACGAGGCAAGGGGGACGGCCGAATCGAAGTCTTCGCCCCTGACGCTCCGGTCGGCTGGGCACACCATCTGATCGGTGTCACCACGCTGAGCCACCTCGACGGTCGAACACTCCTGAGCGTCGACGGCACCGCCGACGATCAGCAAATCCTGCATGCAGCGTTGAAAACCGGTCCGGTGCACGAGTTCACGCTACGACGTCCGTCACTGACTGATCTGTTCCGAGAGGTAGTAGCCGCATGAGCAACCAGTTGAGTGGAGGTCGAGCCATCGGGTTGGTCGCTCGACGCGAATTCATGACGCAGATCTCGAAGAAGAGTTTCGTGATCAGCAACGTCATCATTCTGGTCGCGATCATCGGCGGCATCATCGCCTTCTCACTCTTTTCCGGTGGCGACGAGGACAAGTCGAAGATCGGCTTGGTCGGCAACCAGTCGCTCAGTGCCACGATGGTGTCCATCGGCGACACCCTCGGAAATCCGGTGACGGTGACGGAGGTTTCCGACGACGGGACCGCGCGTGATCAGGTCAAGGACGGCGACCTCGACGTGGCCGTAATCGCTGGATCCGGCGGCGGCGTCACTGTTGTGACCAAGAAGGAAGTGCCCACGAATCTGCGGGCCGTCGTCGAGAGTTCCGTTGCACAACAGGCACAATCGAATGCGCTTTCCGCTGCAGGGATCGATCCGGCCCAACTCGCCGAAGCCACGTCCACTGCTGTGGTCACCATCGATGCCATCGATCCCCCGGATCCCGAACAGGGCCAACGCATAGCGATGTCGATCGCTGCCGTGGTGCTGCTGTACATGCAGATCTTGCTGTTCGGAACGTACGTGGCGATGGGCGTCGTCGAGGAGAAGTCCAGTCGCGTCGTCGAGTTGCTGCTCTCCACTCTGCGTCCGCTGCAGTTGTTGTGGGGCAAGGTTCTCGGAATCGGCGCTGTCGGCCTGATTCAGATGGCTGCTTATGCTGTCGCGGGCGTCGCCACCGGATTGGCGACGGGCGTCCTGACCGTGACGGGCACCGCGATCGGTGTTCTGTTCGGCACTCTCGGGTGGTTCATTCTCGGCTTCCTCTTCTTCGCCGTGCTGTACGCAGCGGCCGGGTCCATGGTCTCGCGACAGGAGGACGTCAATGCCACCGCGATGCCACTCGCGCTGCTTGTCATGGCAATGGTCAGCGTGGCTTTCGTCTCGGTGAGCAATCCAGAAGGAACCCTGAGCAACGTCCTGAGTTGGATTCCGCCGTTCTCGGCAATCCTCATGCCCCTGCGCATTTCCGCCGGTGTTGCTTCTCCTTTCCAGATCGTGGGAACCATTCTGCTGATGCTGGTCGTGACTGCTGCACTGTCGATGATCGCGGCAAAGATCTACCAGCGCTCCATCCTTCGCATCGGCAAGGTCGTTTCATGGAAAGAGGCGTTCGGACGCTGATTCTCCGGCGCACAACTGGCGCCACGCGACCCCGGCGGCACCCCGTCCAGGTAGGTTCATCCTGGACGGGGTGCTGCTTACTTGGAGGACGTTGTGCGAATCTCGGCCGAAGAACTACTCACTGCGGTACTCGATCCCGAGAGCTTCGTCTCCTGGGACTCCCCACCCGTCGACGTCGGGCCCGGCCCGAAATACGCGGAAGACCTGGCGAAGGCCCGCGAGAAAAGTGGAGTGGACGAGTCCGTCGTCACTGGTGCCGGTACAGTTCGGGGCCGTCGGGTCGCGGTAATTGCCTGTGAATTCAGCTTTCTCGCCGGTTCCATCGGAGTCGCCGCGGCCGAGCGGATCGTGACCGCCGTCGAACGTGCTACGGCAGAACAACTCCCGCTGCTCGCCTCGCCCACCTCTGGCGGAACGCGGATGCAGGAGGGCACCGTCGCCTTCGTTCAGATGGTGAAGATCGCTGCGGCAGTGGCCGTTCACAAAGCGGCACACCTGCCTTACCTGGTTTACCTGCGCAATCCCACCACCGGCGGGGTCTTTGCCTCGTGGGGATCCCTCGGTCACATCACCGTCGCGGAACCCGGTGCTCTGGTGGGATTCCTCGGACCCCGTGTCTACGAATCGCTCTACGGCGAAAAGTTTCCCGACGGCATCCAGACGTCCGAAAACTTGTATCGCAACGGCGTTATCGACGGCGTCGTACCCGTCGACCGCCTCCGTCTGCTGGTCAATCGAGCGTTGTGCGTGCTCACCGATCCCCCGGCTCCGGCGACCGCGGACCCGATTCCCTCACCCGAGATTCCCGATGTTCCCGCCTGGCAGTCGGTGATGCTCTCGCGCCGGGCCGATCGACCAGGCATTCGGCAGTTACTCCGCCATGCCGCGACCGAACAGGTACCGCTCAGCGGCACCGGGCAGGGTGAAACCGACACGACGATCTTGCTCTCGCTCGCCCGCTTCCGAGGCTTTCCGTGCATCCTGCTCGGCCAGGACCGCAGTGGCCAATCCGCGCTCACCACGATGGGACCGGCCGCGCTTCGTGAAGCCAGACGGGGCATGAAACTTGCCGAAGAACTACAACTCCCGCTTGTCCTCGTGATCGACACTTTGGGCGCGTCGCTGTCCAAGGAAGCCGAGGAACGTGGACTGGCCCCTGAGATCGCCCGCTGCATCGCCGACCTCGTGACGCTGAAGACCCCGACAGTGTCGGTGTTGCTCGGCCAGGGGACAGGCGGCGGGGCTCTCGCGCTGCTGCCCGCCGATCGGGTGCTCGCGGCACAGAACGGGTGGCTCGCTCCCCTGCCGCCGGAAGGCGCCAGCGCGATCGTCCATCGCGACATCAGTCACGCACCGGAGATGGCCGCCGCGCAGGGCATTCGTTCGTTGGATCTGCTTCGAGACGGCGTGATCGACGCGATCATTCCCGAAACGCCTGACGCGGCCGACGAACCCGTGGAATTCTCCAAGAGGGTAGGGGCTGCGATAGCGCACGAGCTCTTCATGCTTGCCGGAGAGTCGGACACCGATCGCCAGTCCTCCCGTATCGCGCGCTATCGAAACCTGGGAGTTCCGCAATGACGACGAAGGACCGGAATGCGCTGACGCTGCCGCACAGTTACGACCGCGCGGCACTGGCTCGCTTCGAATTGTTCCTGTTCGCCGGCGTCGCGACCGTGCTGATCACCCGCGTCTATCTGGCAGCAACGGGCTATCCCCAGATCGGGGGCGGCGCCCTCCACATCGCACACGTTTTGTGGGGCGGATTGCTGTTGGCCGTCGCCATCGTCGCTACCGCCATCACCGAAGGCTCTCGCACGCGTGACCTGGCGACCTTCGTCGGCGGAATCGGATTCGGCCTCTTCATCGACGAGGTCGGAAAATTTGTCACCGCCGACGTCGACTACTTCTACCAGCCTGCCATCGCGATCATGTACGTCGTCTTCGTCCTCTTCTATCTGGCCGCGCGCGAGGTGGTGATTCGGCGCGGTATGAATGATCGTCATCGGCTCGCCATCGGCGCGCGAGCGCTCTCGGACCTCGCACTCGGCCAGCTCGACGAGATCCAGTACAACCACGCCCTCCGAGTGCTCGACGGCGTCGAAGACCGCAGCCTCACGGACCTCGTCGACTCGATCAAGGCCGGCCTGCACACACAGACTCCGCCGGTAGGCGGTATGGAATCGAAGATCACTCGTGGCCGCAATGCCTTCTTCCACCGCGCCGAGGAACTGCTCCGACACCGTGTCGTCCGCCGACTGGTACTGACCCTGTTCGTACTGCAGGCTCTTCTCGCGATAGTCCAGGTGATCTACGCGTTGGTGTCCGAGAACGTCGTCGAGGCCGACGACGTCTCCGATCTGGTGGTCCAGATCTCCACCGTCGCAACCGGAATTCTTGTGGTTCTGGGAGTGTGGTTCCTCTTCCGCGGTCCGTACCTGCGAGCCCTGAGACTCCTGCGTGCATCCCTCATCGTCAGCCTCCTTGTGACGCAGGTATATCTGTTCACGCAGGACCAGTTCGGCGCGCTGTTCGGATTCGCAGTGTCACTGTTCATGCTCGCGACTCTTCGCATCGCGATTCGAAGCGAAGAGGCCGCCGCAGCTCTACCGCAGTGATTCTCTACCACAGTGAGATCGCAGGCCGACTCGGTAGATCGCGGATCCCGCGGAGCGGGCTGAAGAGCAAGACCAACCCGCATGGCGCAATCAGTCCAGCCATGATCCACATTGTCCCGCGCAGTCCCACGAGGTCACCGAGGAAGCCCGCCAGCAGCGCACCCAGCGGAATAGTGCTGTGCAACAAGAACATACTCGTCGCCACTACTCGACCGAGACGGTCCGGCGGACAGTAACTCTGACGGAAGCTGCCGAGCACTACATTGCAGGACACGACGCCGGCAATCATCACCATTCCTCCGGCACAGAACCAGAGCAGGCCGGCACCGTACGTCGTCAGGGGCGCCAACAGGACGAACGGTCCCGTCACCAACTGACAGATGAGAACGCCTCGGGCAGTGCCGAATCGGCGCCCGAGCGGGCGCGCGATCATCGACCCGAAAATTCCGCCCACCCCCGCAACCGCCAACAGAAGGCCTAGCCCGAACTCCCCCACACCAACCGTCTTCTCCAGGAACACGATCTGGATCGTGGTGTACCCGGCAAGACCGAAATTGAGTAGAGTCCCGTAGACGACGATGGGCCGCAGATACGGATCAGCTGCGACGAATCGCAGTCCGAGCGCTATCTGGCGCCGCAACGGCTCCCGGCCGCCGAGTCCGCGATCAACCGGTTCCTGCGCACGAATCAGCCAGATGCACACGAAGCAGAAGACGAAGGTGAACGCGTCGACCAGCAGACCAGCAGCGAGCCCGACCGTCGCTACCAACAGTCCGCCGAAACTGGGGCCGATCACCCGGGTTGCTGCCTCGGCGCCCTGAACCTTCGAGTTCCCTTCGACAAGATCCGCTTCGGCAAGCACTGTGGGGAGATACGCGTGGTAGGCCGCCTGGAAGAAAACGGTGGCGGTGCCGGTGAGCAGCGCAACCAGAAGCAGGTGGCCGTACGTCACCGCCCCCATGAGGCCCGCAATCGCGACGCTCGCGAAGAGCACCGCGCACGCAGCGGCTGCGATCATCATGATCGGACGGCGGCGCAGCCGGTCGATCCAGGCACCGGCAGGTAATCCGACGATCAACCACGGCAACCAGACCGCCGAGGCCAGCACACCGATCTGGAAGTTACTCGCGTCGAGTTCGCGAAGCGCGATCAGAGGCAGTACGACGGTCGTGACACCGTTTCCGATGCCGCTGACTGCGTCGCCGGTCCACAGAAGTCGGAAGTCACGCTGAGCGAGGACTCCCCAGAAGCCTGCGCGTTGCGCTGCACCTGTCACATCGATCCCCCTTCCAATCCCTGGCCTATCCCGCCCCACCCGCACACACCACTGACCGACGGGACAGGCCCGCCCGGCGCAAAGGGACGGTACCCGCACCGCTACTGAGGCGCACCACACTGACGGTGACCTAAGGTGTTTCAGGTCACCAGTAAGCGAAGTTCACGAGAGGACACACGTCGATGAGCTCTTCTGAGCAGGCGTCCCACACCACGTATGCCGACACATATCGCGAGAGCATGGATCAGCCGGAGAAGTTCTGGCTCGACGCTGCGCATGCCGTCGACTGGGATGTCGCCCCAACGAGGGCTCTCGACGATTCCACCGCACCGATCTATCGCTGGTTCCCGGATGCTTCGCTCAACACCAGCTTCAATGCACTCGATCGGCACGTCCGCGACGGCCGCGGCGAACAGACCGCGTTGATCTTCGACTCCGCGATGGTCCCCACCAAGGCCACGTACACCTACGCCGAACTCCTCGAGCAGGTCTCGCTCTTCGCCGGTGTCTTGAAAGATCAGGGCGTCGTGGCAGGTGACCGCGTCATCATCTACATGCCGATGATCCCCGAAGCCGCGATTGCAATGCTCGCGTGTGCGCGTATCGGCGCTGTGCATTCGGTGGTGTTCGGCGGCTTTGCGGCCAAGGAACTCGCAACCCGTATCGACGACGCCGGTCCAGTGGTGCTCGTGACGGCGTCCGGTGGCCTCGAGCCGGGACGAACCATCGAGTATCTGCCGATGGTCGAGAAGGCTCTGCAACTGTCGGCTACGCCCGCGCACACCGTGATCGTGAAGAATCGTGAGCAGATTCCCGGCGCCGCTGCCGACTACAAGTCAAGTGCCGCAGCCTGGTTCGATTGGGACGAGCTGATCGCCGACGCAACCGCGGCCGACCCGGTGTCGGTCGCCGCGACGGATCCGCTCTACATCCTCTACACCTCCGGAACGACCGGCAAGCCCAAGGGCGTCGTCCGGGACAACGGTGGCCATGCCGTTGCGCTGACGTGGACCATGAAGAATCTGTACGACATCAGCCCAGGACAGGTGTGGTGGACCGCCTCCGACGTCGGCTGGGTGGTCGGCCACTCCTACATCGTCTACGGACCTCTGCTCGCCGGAGCCACGACGGTCATGTACGAAGGCAAGCCCGTCGGGACCCCCGACGCCGGTGCCTTCTGGCGCATCATTTCCGAATACAACGTGTCGGCACTCTTCACCGCTCCGACAGCGATCCGCGCGGTCCGCAAGGCCGACCCGGACGCAAAAGAGCTTGCCAAGTACGACATCTCGTCGCTCGACACACTGTTCGCTGCCGGCGAGCGCTTGGACCCCGACACCTACGAGTGGGCTACTCGGATTCTCGATCGCCCGGTGGTCGATCACTGGTGGCAGACCGAAACCGGTTGGGCCATCTGCGCCAACCTGCGCGGCCTCGAACCCATGGCGATCAAAGCAGGCTCCCCCACCGTCGCCTGCCCCGGATACCGCGTCGAAATCGTTGACGGCAAGGGCGAACTCGTGGGTCCGGGCACCGAGGGCAACATCGTGATCGGCCTGCCGCTTCCCCCCGGAACGCTCGCCGGACTGTGGCGTGACGAGGACCGTTACGTGAAGTCCTACCTGTCGACATTCGAAGGCTATTACCTCACCGGCGACTCCGGATACATCGACGAGAACAACTACGTCTTCGTCCTCGGACGTAGCGACGACGTGATCAACGTTGCAGGACACCGCCTTTCGACCGGAAGCATGGAGGCTGTCGTCGCCGGCCACCCGGCCGTCGCCGAATGCGCCGTCATCGGCATTCACGACGAGCTCAAGGGGCAACGGCCGAGCGGCTACGTCGTGCTCAAGTCCGGCGTCGACATCGATCCCGAAACACTCCGACAGGAACTGGTCGCGCGGGTGCGAGACCAGATCGGTGCCGTCGCCACGTTCCGGGACGTCACAGTCGTCGCGGCCCTGCCGAAGACGCGCTCCGGCAAGATCCTCCGCAAGACCATGCGGCAGATCGCCGACAACGAGGAGTACACGGTCCCGTCGACCATCGAGGACGCGAGCGTACTGGACGAGTTGTCCAAACTCCTTCGCGGATAAGGATTCAGCGAATTCCCCTGCCTGTCTGCCTCCGGACGTAGCAGAATGAACACGTTCCAGTTCTGGCGATTCACACGGGCAGGGGAAGTTCGATGGGCAATTTGGACGGTCAGGTCGCATTCATCACCGGAGCGGCGCGTGGTCAAGGGCGCGCGCATGCCGTCAAGCTCGCATCCGAGGGCGCGGACATCATCGCGGTGGATCTCTGCGCGCCGGTCGCCACGGCGGGCTACGACATGGCCACCGAGGCCGACCTCGCCCAGACCGTCGCCCTGGTCGAAGCTCAGGGCCGGCGCATCGTCGCGTCCGTAGCGGACACTCGCGACCTCGATGCCCTGAAATCAGCTGTCGACGCCGGAGTCGAGGAGCTCGGCCGACTGGACATCGTGATCGCCAACGCAGGCATCGCGGCGTCGGCAAAATTGTCCTGGGACTTGAGCGCCGAAGAGTTCCGCGAGCTGATGGACATCAACGTCACGGGCGTGTGGTTGACGACCAAAGTATCGATTCCGCACATCATGAACGGCAATCGAGGTGGATCGATCGTGTTGATCAGCTCGATGGCCGGGCTTCGAGGCGTGCCGGGTATCGCACACTATTCCGCATCGAAGCACGCCGTTCGGGGATTGGCGAAGTCTCTGGCCAACGAACTCGGCTGGGCGGACATTCGGGTCAACTCCGTGCACCCGGGCAATGTACGAACCACGATGATCGACAACGAACCGATGGTTCGCGCGTTCCGTCCGGACTTGGAGAATCCCGTCCTCGCGGACACCGCTCCGATCATGTCGCAGTTGAATCTACTGCCCCATCCATGGGTAGATCCCGAAGTGATTGCGGATGCGGTGTTCTACCTGGTGGGGCCGGCCGGACGCGGGATCACCGGGATCGCCCTACCGATCGATCTCGGAACCTCCGAAAAATTCGCCGGCGGCTAAAGGCCTGCCCAGACACAGAATTGCCCTGCTCGACAGGCACAGAATTGCCTCTGCCGGATGGGTCTCGAGCACCATCCGGCAGAGGCAATTCCGGCTTGATCAAGCCTTCGTAGCAACAGAACAAGTAGTCGACAACCTCATAGGCGCTCCTCGTCTGGCGTGGGAAAAACCTTTGTGGGATGCGCAACAAACCCAAGACCCAGAGTAGAAGCATTTGGCCGCAAACGCGCGTCATTCGGCAGGTTTTTTTGGATTCGGGCATACTGGACAACGCCCCCACCACGTATTATGGACCCGAGTTCACACTTACAGGGGGTAGGCACAGTGACGGTCAATTACACCGCGATGGACCCGATTCACAGAAAAGTCGAGATCTCCTTCGCCGTCCACACCGGGGTCGTGGACGTCCGAAACGGCGAATCGCGCGCTCTGTTGACGCGCCGAGTCGACGCCCCGCGCCGCGAAGGCACACCCATCGGAACGCGCGCTGCCGCGGACCTGTTCTTCACTCTCGGTGGCGACGAGGTCGAACTCGCTGTCGGCAAAGGGTTTCTGTCCCGTCGCTCGTACTCTGTCTCGGCACTCGTCGACGGCGCGAGTTTGAACTTCGCCCCAGTCGACGACGCGAACAGTGCCTTCACCCGCGACGGGTTACGGATCGGGCTCTTCTCCAAGAACGAGGAATCCGATCCCCGACAGACCGACGCAATCTGGTTTAGCACTCCGAGCACCGACGAACTTGTCATCGGTTACGCCCTGGCAGAAGCATTCGACTGTGGAGCACTCAACGGAGCCTTTGCTCTGATCGAATCACTGGTGCTCGGCGGCGGATAGAGACCCAGCTCAGAGCAGGTGGATTACCAGCAGAACAACGGCGATAGCTGGGAAAAGCATCTGCACTACGGCTGCGCGGGCCTTGTCGGGAGACGAGAGAATCAATACCAACCCCGCGGCAACCATCGATCCTGTGCCTGCCAGTACGAGGGCGATTCCGACCGACGCGGAACCGGTCGCCGCAATCACGATGCCGATCACGGACACGATTGCCAAGAAGAGGTTGTAAAAGCCCTGGTTGAAGGCAAGCGGCTGCGTGGTGATCGCCTCTTCCTCCGACTTGACGCCGAATGTGGCGCGGGTCTTCGGGGCCGTCCAGAGAATCGATTCGAGGACAAATATGTACACGTGCACTGCTGCGGCCAGTCCCGCGAAGATGTAGCCGGCGACGTTCATCGGTGAGCTCCTGTTGCTTCGAGTGAATTCTGTATCGTTCGGTCCAATATATACTGGACCGAACGATACAGAAAGAGCGAGGCTTTGATGGGTAGATCACAAGAATTCGACACAACAGCCGTGGTCGCTGCCGCTTTGGACGTTTTCTGGGCACGTGGATACGAAGGTGCCTCACTCGGCGACCTCGAAACCGCGACGGGGCTGAGTCGGTCAAGTCTCTACAACTCGTTCACCAACAAGCGCGGATTGTTCGACGCCGCCGTGCAGGTGTACCTCGAACATGTCATCCGGCCACGTCTGCGCAGCCTCACTATGAATCCGGGACCGGACGTCGTCGACGACTACCTTTCCTCGCTGGAACAAGCGATCGGCACCATGACCGCCGACTCACCGCGGCGAGGTTGCCTACTCCTCAATACTGCTGCCGGACTCGGCGCGCACGATGACGCGGCGGCAGCCGTGATCCGCGCTTATCGGCAAGAACTTGCTGTTGCCATTCGCAGCGGGCTACAAGCCACATTTCCGACCGAGACAGACGCTGCCCTGACGGATCGCACTCGAATCCTTCTCTCCTGCAACGTAAGTGCACTAGTCCTCGCGCGAGTTGATACCGAAGAGGCGATCGCAACTCTGAAATCCGCGCGCCGACTGAACGCAGAGTGGCAGAGCCGGAACATGTAGCTCGCATCGTTACCCACAATCGAACGGGTAAGCAATGATGCTTCACATGCCCAAGTTGACTACGCCCGCGATCGCCAGTGGCTATCTCGGGGGGATAGACCAACCCTCGATCCACGTCGGGACTTCAGCGATTCTCCGGCCGTGGACCTACGACGACGCCCCGGCTGTCGTGGAAGCCTTTCGGGATCCGTCGATTCAGCGTTGGCACGTCCGCCGCGCCGACTCGATCGACGAAGCACGGAATTGGCTCACCCAGTGGCGAGACGGGTGGGCAAGCGAATCCGAATGCCATTGGGCGATTGCCGCCCCCGAGACGAATGAACTCCTCGGCCGAATCACGGCAAAGGGGGTGAATTTGTGGGACGGCACTGCTGAGCTCGCGTATTGGATGACGCCAGCGGCGCGGGGCCGCGGACTCTGCACCCAGGCTGTAACCACACTGTCCGAGTGGGCATTCCGCGATGCCGGGTTTCACCGCCTGGAACTCGAACACTCGATCCACAACCCACGATCGTGCCGAGTCGCCACCAAAGCAGGGTTCAGCGAAGAAGGTGTTCGACGAGGCTCCGCCAGGCATGCTGACGGCTGGCACGACATGCACGTCCACGCCCGCCTACGCAGCGATCAACCTTCGACAACGACCCGCGCCGCGAGGGCAAGTGTCTGATCCACCAATTCCGCAACGCGCTGCGGCGCGACCGGTTCGAGGTCGAACAGAATTCGGTAGATGATCGGCGCCACCACGTGGTCCACTACCGAATCACCATCCACGGCGGCAGCTTCCGGCCAACGTGCGAGGATCACGTCGATCTGCGTTCGACAGAAGAAGGCGCACTTGAACTTCTTCGTACCGTCGGGCGCGTGCGTCTGATCGTCGCTCATCAGCACATCTCGCAGCGACGCGCGACCGACGGGCGCGGACATCTCCTCGAGATATTCCTGCGCCCAGACCGTCAGATCTCCTCGGAGTGAACCCGTTTCGCGAGGGTCGGCGTCCGGACGCAATCGCTCGATCGAGACATCGGCAAAAACTTCGTTGATGTCGCCCCAACGCCGATAGATGGTCGACGGGGTCACTCCCGCATCGGTCGCGATCATCGGCACCGTGATCTCGGCTCGATCACGCTGTTCCAGTAACTTGCGCGCCGACGCGTGCACGGCCTGTTGGATACGCGCACTGCGGCCACCGGGGCGCGGACCTGCGGACGGACTCATGATTCCAATACTAACGCAAAGATGTTGCATTAGGATACGGCCAGGCGTAGCGTCCCAAACGCAAAGCATTTGCGTTTGAAGTCTTCATCACCCGCACGGGAAGCGCCACGACAATGACAACGACCACTTCACCACCGGCCGAGAGCACTTCGCGCCCACGCATGGGGGGAGGCGTCGCTTTCACACTCATCGCCGTCATCATCGCCACGTTCCTGGGCGCCTCCGCGACCCCGACGCCGCTGTACGAGCACTACCAACAGTTATGGGGATTCTCCTCGCTGGCGTCGACGCTCGTGTTCGGCATCTACGCTCTCGCATTGCTCGCCACGCTCTTGACTGCCGGATCCCTGTCCGATCACATCGGCAGGCGCCCGGTCCTGCTCGGAGCACTCGCGCTCGAGGCAGTCTCGCTTGCACTGTTCGCCTCGGCCGACGGTTTGACCATCCTGCTCATCGCCCGGGTCGTACAGGGTGTTGCCACCGGCGCCGCAATCAGCGCTCTGGGTTCGGCGTTGATCGACCTCGAACGCACTCCTGGCCGCGGATCGATCATCAACAGCGTCGCTCCGACCGTGGGACTTGCCGTCGGAGCCGTGGGTTCGAGTCTCATCAGCGAGCACCTGCCCCGACCCACCAGCACTGTCTACCTGGTCCTTCTCGTACTGGTCGTTCTCGAAATCCTCGGGGTTTGGGCCGCTCCCGAGACTTCGGGCGGTCGCCCCGGAGCCTGGCAGTCGCTACGCCCCACCCTTGCTGTTCCTCGCGAGGCCCGAACCATGATTGCGCTCACCGCACCGTGCCTGATCGCGGTCTGGGCACTGGGCGGTTTCTACCTCTCACTCGGACCGGCGCTGGCGCGCAACGCACTTGACGTTCACAGCTCGCTCATCGGTGCCATCATGGTCGCAACACTGACGGGATTCGGAGCCGCAGCGGTGCTCACCTTCCGCAAACTCGGCGGCCGAACCGTGATGCTGATCGGAACCACCGCATTAGTGCTCGGGGTGGCCGTCACACTCATCGGTGCTGAAACATCCTCTGCAGTATTGATTCTGGTCGGTACGGCTGTTGCCGGGATCGGCTTCGGAGCAGGATTCCAGGGAACCATCCTCACTGTCATGCCGCTGGCCGAGAACCACGAACGCGCGGGGTTGTTGTCCACCGTCTACGTCATCGCATATCTGGCCAACAGCCTTCCGGCATTGCTGGCCGGCTACCTGGTCGGCAAGGTGGGGTTGGTGGATACGACGCGTGGCTACGGAGCACTCGTCATGGTTCTCGCGGCCGCCGCACTGATCGGACTGCTGGTCACCGGCGAGCGAAAGGTCGAAGCTGTCTCCGTGTCGGAGTAGGTGTCCCCCGATCGGTGGACACACCGTTCCTCCTTCGTACGGTCCGGGTAGTGGACATACGGCATCGACCTGCTCCGACATAGTTGTCTTCGAGACAGACAACCGAACGCCCACCCGGACAAGGACATCAACGATGACGAACCCACGCTACGTAGTTGCCGCAATCACGGCTCTGGCCGCTGGTGCCCTCACTTTGGGGTTGAGCGGAATCGCCAGCGCCGGAACTCTTCCGGCAACCGGCAATACCATCACGATGACGATCAGCAACGACACCGAACAGACAATTCATCTCGAAGGCGCCGACAATCCCTACGGACAGTGGATACAGAGCGCACGCTAGTCGCTCGCGCCCCACGAGACCGAGATCGTCACGGCATACAACCAGGACGTGCGAGGCCTGACGGTCGACGTCGTCTACTCCACTCCCGGCGGCGGTCAAGCCGTCTTCATGGCCAACGACTATCCGCAGTTCGACACCGACGGAACTCGCACCACCGACCGTGATCATTACTTCATCTCGAGCTACATCGACGGCTACTACCCGAACCTGAGCGTCGGCTACCACCTCAGTGCGGCGTCGTCATAAGAAATCCATCTGCCTCTCAGACGCACTCGTTCTTGGACATTCGTCCGGCGTGAGGGGATCGTTGAACACGGCCCCGCACGAGCAGGCACACGCCTCGTTGCAGGCGGTCCGAATATCAACGGGAGAGGGAAAACCACAGTGCGACTACCCAACCAGTTTCTGATCTACGTCAGCGATGCCGCCTCCGCAGCAGCGTTCTACGGCGAATTGTTCGACGCGAAGCCTGAGGTCCTCAGCCCTCGGTACATGACCTTCGACCTCGGCGGCGGTGTGGTCCTTGCACTGTGGAGCGGCAAGTCACGCGACCTCGATCCCGCGACACCGCGCAATTTCGAAGTCGGCATGTTGGTCGACGGCGGGAGCAATGAAATTCGGGCGATCTACGACGAGTGGGTGGCCAAGGGTGTCGAGGTCGTCGAAGAGCCAAACGAAGATGTCTTCGGTCTGACATTCGTCATTTCAGATCTGGACGGAAACCGCCTCCGCGTAGCGCCCGCCGATCACTGAGCACTCAGCCCTTGATCTCGCTGTACCGGCGCAAGGCTTCCTCACGCTCATGCGCGTGATCGACGATCGGGTCCGGGTAGTCGACCGGGCGCATCGCCTTCAACGAGTGGACGGCCTTCCCGGGAACATCGCGGAGTTCGGGAACCCACCGACGGACGTATGTGCCGTCGGGATCGAACTTCTCTCCCTGCGTGATGGGGTTGAAGACGCGGAAGAAGGGCGAAGCATCTGTGCCCGACCCTGCAGTCCACTGCCACCCGTGCTGATTGGAGGCCAAGTCACCGTCCACCAGATGCGACATGAAGAACCGTGCGCCACGCCACCACGGAATGTGCAGGTCCTTCACCAGAAAAGACGCGACGATCATTCGCACCCGATTGTGCATCCAGTTCTCGGCAGCGAGTTGCCGCATGCCGGCATCCACGATCGGGAAGCCGGTCTTGCCCTCACACCAGGCAGTGAAGGCGGCGTCTGCGTCGACTCCCCCGTCGTGACGTAAACGGTCGAACTTGTCGTCGTAGTTTTTCCGCGCGCTGTCGGGGCGTTGAAACAGGATGTCTGCGTAGAAGTCTCGCCACGCCAACTGGCGACGGTAAGCCTGAGCGCCGTCGCCGAGTCGCTTGGAGAGATCTGCCAACATCGTTCGAGGATGGATCGTGCCGTACTTGAGCTGAATCGACATCCGGCTCGTGGTGTCGAGGTCAGGCCGATTTCGTTCGTCGTCGTACCGGTCAAGATCGTTCTCACAGTATTCTTTCCACTGTTCGAGGGCGCCGACCTCACCGACGAAATCGCTGACGGCGGCGGATGGCGCGGGGATACTCACCCGGCGCGGGCCACCGTCCTTGTCGCTCGGATCGAACCAACGGACAGTCTGCACATCGGTCGACGCGGGGCCCCGCCAACCGTGTTCCATCCACTGACGGAAGTACGGCGTGAACACCTTGTACGGGTCACCGTCCGCCTTGGTGACGCGTCCGGGTGCGACGGCGTACGGAGATCCGGTGGCGATCAACTCCACCTGCTCCGCCACGGCCGCGTCGCGCCGTCGGCCGTACGGTCCGTAGTCGGCACTGATGTGAACTTCTTCGGCACCAACGGATTCCGCTACACGGGGCACCACGTCCGCCGGATCACCTCGAACAACCATCAGTTTTCCGTCGAGTTGATGATCGAGCGCCGTCAAGTTGGCGAACAGTTGATCCTGACGGGGTGAGCCTGCCGGTCCGAGCAGGTTCTCGTCGAGAACGAACAAACCCAACGTCTGCCCGCCGGCATCCGACGCTGCACTCAGGGTGGGAAGGTCACCTACCCTCAGATCACGTCGAAACCAGACCACAGAGTTACTCACCCAGTCGAGCCTACCGATCAGATCCCAGAACGCATCCCACCGCACGAGCCGCAAGTTGCGCAGCTCTTTCTGCTGTCGGTTCGGAAGCGAGCCCGAGCAGTCGCTGCCGGTGCTCCTCCCCGAGCAGCAACGTGTACAACTGATCCGCACGCAGCGCAGCCTTCTGACCATGCTGATCGAGCAAAGTTTTCTCCAGAAAGGCAATCGACTTGGCCGGGCCGGATTCGTAGAACGCGGTAGCCAGTTCCGGGAACTGCACGGCCTCGCCGATCATCATGCGGTGCAGCCCAATCGAATTGTCGCTGTGCAGGGCGACGACGATGTCCACTGCGGCGACCAGCAGGTCGGACTGACCCTCGCTGGCATTCCCGACGTACGCGTGCTGACGCGCAACCGCAGCTGCAAAGACCGCAGATTTGTCGCCGAAGTAGCTGTACACGGTGCGCTTGGCAACGCCGGCCGCAGTGGCAATCGCGTCGATCGTCGTTCGAGCGAACCCGACTTCTCGAAACGAGTCGACCGCGACGTCGAGAATCTCGTTGCGTCGATCAGCTCGCTCGGCGTCGCTGGTTCTCCCACGTCTGCGCGGTTGCTCCATCAAGTCCCCTATTACCGTGCCGGTGAATTAATGCTACGTTGACGTTTCATTATTTCGAACACTACAGGAGCACTGCATGACCGGACAACGACTCGTCCACGTCGCCATCGCCGACGACTGGGAAGCGTGCAAGCGTTTCGGTGAGTACGAGGTCTCGACGCGCGGAATCAGTTACGACGAGGCAGGATTCATTCGCGCAACCAAGCCCGACGCGCTCGCCTCGGTGCTCGATCTGGTGTTCGGCGACCTGACATTGCCACTGATCGTCGCCGTCATCGACGAGGACGCTCTGACCTCCGCGGGCATCGACGTCGAATGGGAGGCGGAAAAGCCCCGAATTCTCCGACCTCTACCGATGGACGAGGACACCGTGGTCGCCGAACTGGCCGTGGAACGCGTTGACGGGGTCTGGCCGATTCCCGACCTGACCCCGTACGCAAGCGACGCCGGCTAGACCAGCGCAGCCTCTGGTTCGATCACCGGCGCCGACGGCTTCTTCCGGCCGGCTGCGACGCACAGCGCGATCCCGACGGCGATCCAGCACACCAGCACCAGAAGTGGCGTGGCGGCGCCATGGCCGTCGAAGAACACCATCGACCGGACGGATGCTCCTGCGGCGCCAGGTGGGAGCAATTGCCCCAATGCACCCCAGCCCGCGGGCAACCACGCCGCCGTTGTCGCCATCCCCGAGAGTGGGTTTCCGACGAACATCATCGTGACGGCACCCAACGCGAATCCCTTAATCCCGAGCAGGGATTCGAGTCCCAGAATGGGCAGCGAGATGGCCGACATGCCCATGGTGAGTGCGAGCGCGGTGAGCAGGTAGTTTCCGTCAAGACTGTTGATGCCGAATTGCAGAATGGCAGTCAGTGCGAAACCCGCGACAACCGCGACGCCGGCAGCGCCCAACACTCGCTTGACAATGCTGCGCGGAAACAGTTGCACGAGAACAACAGCAGGCATGATTCCGCCGAACACCAAGGGCAAGGCCAATGCCGTGAGCCCAGCACCGGTCGGGTCGTCCGCAGTCAGCGGCACAACGTCTTCGACGGGCACCTTTGCCCCCGAGGCCTCCGCGAGGCCGTTGGCCACCCCGGTCAGGGTTTGGGCGATCGGGGTTCCGCCTGCAGTCGCGATCAACACGTGAGGACCGTTGGCATCAACGGCGATTCCGCCGACCACGTCGCGATTCCGAATCGCGTCACGCAGGGCGTCGGCGTCAGCGAATTCTCGAGTATCGAAGGCGCCTTGCTTACTCGCCTCGAGCGAGGTGCTGATCTGTTCGGTTGCCGGAGCTGGACCGGTGATGCCCAACTTCAGTTCGTGCGGGCCACTGTTGACCGAGGGCAGTACGAAGGCAAGCAGCATCAGCCCGATCACGGCGGACAAGCCCAACACCACAGCCACCAACTTCTTGCGGTCCCGTGCTTCAACTTCGGCGTTCATAACTACCTTCCCTAAGTGGAGGTTTTTCCTCCACTATTTGTGGAAGATATTCCTCCGGTTATGATGAACTGTCAATACCGGAGGTGAATGTGCGAGCCGATGCACGTGAACGCAGGAACGCAATAGTCGACGCCGCACGAGCGGTGTTCACCGAGCGCGGGCACGACGCGCCCCTCGACGCAGTCGCAGAACTCGCGAAAGTGGGCATCGCCACGCTGTATCGGAACTTTCCGACGCGCGAGGACCTCGTGACCGCCGTCGCCGTCGCAACACTGACCGATGTCCGCGAGGCTGCCGACATCGCACTCACGGCAATGTCCACCGATCCGACAAACGCGTGGCACACGCTGGTGGACCGCCTCGTGGAACTGCGCCTGGGTGCACTCATTCCCGCACTGGTGGAACGCAGTTTCACCGAGCTGGCGCCCGAAGTTCTGGCGGTGCGTGAGGTGACGAAAACGAAGATGACCGCGACGATCGGCGCCGCTCAGAGCGCCGGACTGGTTCGCGCCGATCTGCAACCGCTCGAATTCGTCATGGCTCTGGCCAAACTGACGCGCCCGCAAATCGAATTGTCGGACGAGGCCATGCCGAACCTGGTCCCGCGGTTGGTCGCGGTGTTCATGGCCGGTCTACGTCCGGACGGTACCGACTTGCCGGTCTGATCGGCGAAACCCGACGTACCAGGCAAGGCACAATGGGGCTGTGACCGAGATACCGAAAATCCTCGTAGTCGACGACGACGCAGACGTCCTGACCTCACTCGAACGCGGATTGCGGCTCTCGGGATTCACCGTACTGACTGCAGTGGACGGCGCCGACGCGCTCCGCGTGATCTCCGACAAGCGACCGGACGCAGTGGTCCTCGACATCAACATGCCTGTGCTCGACGGCACCGGCGTGGTGACGGCACTTCGTGCCGCAGGCAACGAAATCCCGATCTGCGTACTCAGCGCACGCAACTCGGTCGACGATCGCATCGCCGGGCTGGAATCGGGTGCAGACGACTACATGGTCAAACCTTTTGTCCTTGCCGAACTGGTTGCCCGGATCCGCGCGATGCTCCGGCGCAGCAACACTCCCGCCGGCGATCACGTGGAGGGTACAAACACCTTGCGCGTCGGAAACCTCGACATCGACCTCTCCGGCCGCAGAGTTCGTGTCGACGGCAAGGAAGTACCGCTCACCAAACGCGAATTCGAGCTACTCGAAGTGCTCGCACACAATTCCGGCATCGTGCTTACTCGCGAACGTCTCCTCGAACTGGTGTGGGGCTACGACTTCGTCGCCGACACGAACGTCGTGGACGTGTTCATCGGCTACCTGCGTCGCAAGTTCGAATCCGGCGGTTCACCTCGTCTGCTGCATACCGTTCGCGGCGTCGGGTTCGTGCTTCGGGAGAACCCGTGAAGCGTCGCCGCTTCTCACTACGAACCCGCGTTGCCGCAGCCGCGGCACTGGGGGCGACGTTCATCGTCATCGCCCTCGGTGTTGTCGTTGCGTTGGCCATCGCTCGAAACAACCTGTCCCAGCTGGACCGTCGCCTCGAGACCGCATCGACAGTGATCGTGGCCAATGCGGCCACTGCCGGACCATTCCTGGGAGCATTCGGAGATGGCGGCGCATTTTCCGTGACCATCCGCTCCGACACCGACGGAACCGTCAAATCCAGCACCCCGACCCGTCTGCCCGAACTACCGGTCGGCTCGGCCACCGTCGATGTGGACGGCACCAAGTACCGGGCATACACCGCCGAGGCCGACGGCATCAATGCCCTTGTCTCACTGGCAGTTCCCTACGCCGAAGCGCGGGACATCACCGTCGACCAACAACGCCAGGTCGCTTTCTTCGGCGTCGGTGCCGTCGGGGCCGCTGCGGCTCTCGGGTGGTTGTTCGGTGGTCCGGCCGTGCGCCCACTCGTGGAATTGACCCGCCGGATCGCCCGACGCGATCCCGATCTCGCCACCGAAATTTCCGGCATCCGTGAAGCGGACGAGCTTGCCGCAGCAGCAGAATCGATGCTCAGCGATGTCGCCCGGGCACAGGCCGCGACCAACTCGGCCCTTGCCGCCGCTCGGGACTTCGCGTCCGCCTCGGCTCACGAGCTCCGAACTCCGTTGACGGCGATGCGAACCGACATCGAGGTGTTGTCCATTCACGACCTCGATCACGAACAAAGACGCGAGATACTCACAGATCTGGCCCGCGCGCAGGGCCGCGTCGAATCAACTCTGCGAGACCTCGAGCGACTGGCGAAGGGTGAACTCTCGACTGCCGAGGATTTCAAGGACACGGATCTGACCGAGGTCTGCGACATCGCTGCCGACGACGCACGCCGACATCATCGCGGCCTCGACGTCAGCGTCGTCACCGTGGATTCTCCACTCCCCTATTGTATCCGGGCTCTTCCCGGCGGAATCCGGTTGATCCTCGACAACGCGATCACCAACGCCGTCCGCCACGGCGGCGCGAGCACCGTGCGCATCACCCTCGCACGCCCGGTCGATTCACCGGACACAGTCACGATCACGATCGACGACAACGGTTGCGGAATACCGGCCGAGGAACGCTCGAGCGTCTTCGAAAGGTTCACCCGCGGGTCGACGGCAGGCAAGACGGGCTCCGGTTTGGGCCTGGCGCTGGTGGCGCAGCAGGCGGCCCTGCACGGCGGACGCACGACATTCCACGACAGTCCGCTCGGCGGGGCTCGCCTGCTGGTCGAACTCAGGGATCAACCCGGATCCGTTTAACCCCTTCAGGTCTCGATCAGCTCCCCGATCCCTGACGCCGTCACTTCGATGACCCGAGCCGAGCCGATGTCGAAGAACAGTCCGGCGATACGCAGGCGACCATCCACACGGGCCTGACCGACCAGAGGATGGCGTTCGAGAGTCTGCAATTGGACTGCAACATTGACCATTCCGAGCTGATCGACCTCCGAGAAACCCGCCTCGGCGGCAGCGCGGGCGACCGGGTGGCCACTCGTGTAGGCCTGCAAACTCGTTTCGGCGTGACGCAGCCATTCCTCGATGGCTCCCGATTCCGAGGAACTGTTGGTCAGGAGTGCTTGCATCGCTCCGCAGCCTGAATGTCCGCACACGACAACCGAACTGACACCCAACTCGTCGATCGCAAATGCCAATGCCGCTTCCACTGACGTATCGCGGCCACCGGCTGGAACCAGGTTTCCGACGTTGCGCACAGTGAACAGGTCTCCTGGGCCACTGCTCGTGATGATGTTCGGCACCACTCGCGAGTCTGCGCAGGTAAGGAAAAGGGAGTCCGGATTCTGCCCGTCGCGCAACTGATCCATGTGTGGCCGTATCGCTTCGGCGCGGTGGCGATGGTAGTTGGACACCCCGTCGAGAATGGGCCGCAGCGCAGGCGGGCTGCTCAGATTCCTTCCCGAAGCCTGTGGTTGCCAACTCCCCCACGGAGCGAGCAAGCCTCGCAGGTCGGTGACTGCTGCGCCGCGCTTGGGCGGCCCGGTGGTCGCGCTCTCCATGCTCACCGATCCGACTTCGTCGATGATCACCGACCCACCTGCCAACTCGTACTGCCTCGCCCACTCTTCGATGACGTCGAAGACGGCGTGGTCGAGAAAGTCGACGGACAGTTCGACCGTGACGTCCGACCGCGGCGGGATGCCGGCGAGTACCGACGTGAGCTTGGGCAGCACGAGGAAGGTACACGACCCCTCGACTAGCACTCGCCACTTCCCGGAATCCTTGTCACCCAACTCTTCTGCTGTGACCGACGCACGGATGACACGCCACACCAGGAGGGCGATCGCCAGCGCCAGTCCGATGAGCACGCCCTCGAGCAGGTTCAGGAACACGACTCCGACCACCGTGATGCCGTACACCCACAGGTCGCCGGTCCGCCGGGCCAACCGGATGTGCGCCAGCTTGACCAGTTGAATACCGATGACTATCAGCAGACCGGCAAGCGCAGACTTCGGAATCTGCTGAACCAACCCGGCCAGCGCGGCCGAGAACAGCAGGATCCACAGGCCGTGCATGATCGACGACGCACGAGACTTCGCACCGGCTTCGACGTTGGTGGCGCTGCGCACGATCACTCCCGTGACGGGCAGCCCGCCGATCGCCCCTGACACCATGTTCGCAGTACCTTGACCGAGCATCTCGCGGTCGAAGTTCGAACGCGGTCCCGAGTGCATCTTGTCCACGGCCACAGCCGAGAGCAGACTCTCGACGCTGGCAATCAGGGCGATGGTCAGGATGCCGGTTGCGACGCCGAGCCACTGGCCGTCCGGCAGCGCAGGAAGTCCGATCGAGTCCAGCAGGGACCCGTCGAGAGCAATTCGCTCGACGTCGATCGGCAGCACGAGTGAAGCGAGAGTTGCCAATACGATGCCGACCAACGCAGCCGGCACCTTTCGAACGCCCGCGGGGAGGTAACGCCAGCCGAGAAGAGTGGCGACGACGACGAGGCCGATCATCAAGTCCTCGACGTGCAAGGCACCGATCTGCGCGGGCAACTGCCGTAGATTGTCCAGCGCCGAACTGGCAGAGCTTCCGCCCAGTAACACGTGAACCTGTTGTAGCGCAATGGTGATGCCGATACCGGCGAGCATCGCGTGCACCACCACCGGTGCAATAGCCAGTGCCGCACGGGCAATTCGGCTGAGCCCGAACACGATCTGCAGAAGACCGGCGCCGACGGTGATCAAGCAGGTGACTTTCCACCCGAACTTGCCGATCAGTTCGGCGACCACCACGGTCAGTCCTGCCGCCGGACCACTTACTTGCAGCGGTGAACCTCCCACCGCTCCGGCCACCACTCCGCCGACGATGGCGGCGATCAGACCTGCCATGATCGGCGCCCCGGACGCGATAGCAATTCCCAGGGACAGAGGAAGCGCTACCAGGAAGACGACCAGCGACGCCGGCACGTCGTATCTGATCAGTTGCTCGAGATAACGCCGGCTTCCACCACCTGGCGGAGACGAATCCCCGACGACGCTCTCGCCTGCGGGTGATTGTGTGTGCACTACGGACTGCGTCGACATAGATCTCCTCGCCGGACCCCGGATCCGGCTGCTGGGCAACATGTTCGAAGCGAATCGGCGATCGGTATCGCCGATCGACTGTGACCATGGTAACCGCGATTCCTTACCGTTCCCTTAGATGCGTACCCAGACGTGGTCGACGTCACCGCCGCCTGACGCTGTGACTCGAACCTGAACATCGGTCCAAAAGATCGATCGAATTGCTCTAAACCGCAAGCATTTTGACTGAGACATCTCCCAGCGACCAGCGCACCTGAGCGGCATCGGCGATAATGGGTAGACGCTCAACCGCAACCACAACGATGTGAAGGCAGGCACCATGTCCGATCAGTACGTCGCCGCGCAGGACCGCTACGAAGCCATGCCCTACCGCCGGACCGGCCGGAGCGGTCTCAAACTCCCAGCGATCTCGCTCGGCCTCTGGCACAACTTCGGCGACGACGTCCCGATCGACAACCAGCGCGCAGTCCTAAGACGGGCGTTCGATCTCGGGATCACCCACTTCGATCTTGCCAACAACTACGGACCTCCGTACGGAAGCGCCGAGACGAACTTCGGCAGGATCCTGCGTGAGGATTTCTCTTCGTACCGCGAGGAATTGGTCATCTCGTCCAAAGCCGGCTGGGACATGTGGCCCGGCCCCTACGGATTCGGCGGTTCCCGTAAGTACTTGCTCTCGTCTCTCGATCAGTCGCTCGGTCGACTCGGAGTCGACTATGTCGACATCTTCTACAGCCATCGCCCCGACGCCGAGACTCCGATCGACGAGACCGCAGGCGCCCTGATCAGTGCCGTCCAGCAGGGCAAAGCCCTGTACGCGGGTATCAGTTCGTATTCACCGGAGCGCACCCGTGAAATCGCCGCACTGCTCGCCGCTGCGGGGGTTCCGTTGTTGATCCACCAGCCGAGCTATTCGATGCTGAATCGGTGGATCGAGCAGGAACTGCTTTCGGCTGTCGACGATCTGGGAGTGGGCGTCATCGCGTTCTCACCGCTCGCGCAAGGCATGCTCACCGACCGGTATCTGAACGGTGTTCCCGAGAATTCTCGTGCCGCCCAAGGCAAGTCACTCAACCCTTCGTGGCTGACCGACGACGCTCTCACCCACATTCGCGCGCTCAACGACATCGCGTCAGCTCGCGGCCAGTCGCTGGCCCAGCTTGCACTGAGCTGGGCACTTCGCGATTCGCGGGTCACCTCGGTATTGATCGGTGCGTCCAGCGTCGCGCAGCTCGAAGCCAACGTCGGCGCGCTCGACAATCTCGAATTCAGCGCAGCCGAACTGGCCTCCATCGATCAGCACGCCAAGGACAGCGGCATCAATCTGTGGGCAGAGGCCAGCTCGATCTGAGTGATGACTCCAGCTAGAGCGCAGGCAACTCCACGTTCACGTGCTCGCCCTCTTCGAATACGGCCGAGGCCGGCCCGACGATCAAGGGATCCGGAGTACCGACTGCCCGGTGATCCTTGTTGGGATAGTCGAAGCTGGCGAGCACGTGACGCATCGCTTCGAGGCGGGCGCGCTTCTTGTCGTTGCTCTTGATCACCGTCCAGGGCGCATCCCCGGTATCGGTGTAGAAGAACATCGCTTCCTTGGCCTGCGTGTAGTCGTCCCATTTGTCCAGCGAAGCCAGGTCGGTCGGTGAGAGCTTCCACTGACGCACCGGGTCCGTTCGACGGGCAGCGAACCGCGCCAACTGCTCTTCGCGGCTGACCGAGAACCACAGCTTGTGCAGATGAATCCCGGAGTTGACGAGCATCCGCTCGAAGTCCGGGGTCTCTCTCATGAACTCGAGATACTGCGTCGGCGTGCAGTAACCCATCACACGTTCGACGCCGGCCCGGTTGTACCAGGACCGGTCCATCATCACGATCTCGCCGCCGCTAGGCAGGTGAGCGACATAGCGTTGGAAATACCACTGGGTGCGCTCGATGTCCGTGGGCTTCTCGAGCGCGACGACGCGGGCACCACGGGGATTGAGATGCTCGGTGAACCTCTTGATCGAGCCGCCCTTACCGGCAGCATCGCGACCTTCGAAGATGATGAGCACCTTCTGACCGGTTTCCTTGACCCACAGCTGCAGCTTGAGCAGCTCGATCTGCAGACGCCGCTTCTTCCGCTCGTACTCGCGGCGAGACATCTTCTTCTCGTAGGGGTAACCCTGCTTCCAGGCATCCGCGAACTCCGAAGGCTCCAGCACGCCGAGCTTGTGCTTGAGACTCGAGAGCTCGTCGATCTCGGCCGCATAGTCCTCGGTGACGGAAATTCTGGTCGACGGGGTCGGCAGGTCAGGAACCCGACCGTCCACACCGCTGGCGTCGGGGCTCATGAATACGCACTCCCTGTCGTCGAAATGAACGAACGTCCGGAAAGTGAATTTTACGCGCCGAAGCCCGCCGCCGCGGGGCCGAAGCGAATGTTGCTTGGCATCGAGGAGGTAACGACAGGTCCGGCTTCCCAGTCGCCGAACCCCCACGCGGTACCTTGATCGAGGTAACTGAGACGGTCGGTAACCCCGAGAGAAGAGAGTTCTGGCGAGATGCGAGTAGACGGACGGGAGATCCCGGTAACGGGAAGTCTCCTGCCACCACTGCACCGCCGTACAAGCGACATCATGCGGGTCGCCATCGCTGCCGTGCTGCTCGGCGGCGTTATCGCGGGATCTCTGATCACTCGAAGTCAGTGGGACGCCCTCGAGACGTCGGTGTCCAACATCGTCGGCGTTCTGTCGCCGAGCCTGTCAGACACCGTGTATCTGCTCTACGGCATCGCAATTCTGGCGCTACCGTTCGCCATTCTGATCGGACTGATCGTCGGTCGCCGATGGAAGTTGCTGGCCGGATACGCCGCCGCCGGCCTCTGCGCCGGTGTCGCGCTCTCCTTCACCGGAACGGGCCTCGCCGCGCCCAAGTGGCACCTCGACGTCCCGGACAGACTCGACGCCACCTTCCTGTCTCAATTCCTCGACGATCCACGATGGATCGCGATGCTCGCGGCGGTGCTCACCGTCTCGGGCCCGTGGCTTCCGAAAAAGTGGCGACGAGCCTGGTGGACGCTGCTTCTGCTTTTTGCTCCCATTCACCTGATCGTCAGCTCGATCGTTCCCGCCCGCTCGATGCTGGGTCTCGCGGTCGGGTATCTGATCGGCGCTGTGATCGTTCTGGTCGTCGGCACACCAGCCCTCGAAGTGCCGCTGGACTCGGCAGTGCGCGTACTCGCGCGGCGTGGATACCGGGTCACCACCTTCCGCGTCGTGAGCCCTTCCGGAATCGGGCCTCTCGTCATGTCTGCCGCCATTGACAAAGCACCGGACGACGAACCCTTCGACGAATTGATCGTCGAGTTGTACGGACAGAACCAGCGAAGTAGCGGAGCAATTCGACAGACATTTCGCTGGATCTCGTTCCGGAACCGGGAAACTCCTCAGCCCTACGGATCGCTTCGTCGTGCCGTCGAACACCGGGCGCTCATGGGTATCGCGTTCGCCGACATCGGTCTGGCCAGCTCCAAAGCCGTCGCCATCTCGGTCCTCGATCGCGGGTGGGAGATGTACGCGCGCCCGAGTCCTCGCGGCATCCCCCTGGCCGTCGCGGTCGAGAACCAGGCGGGCGAGGAAGAAACCACCAAACTGATCGACGCGCTGTGGCAAACACTGCATACCGCTCATGTGCACCAGATGGCGCACGGCGACCTGCGCGCTTCCGAGATTCGTGTCGAAGGCGGAACCATCCTCTTCGGCGGGTACGCATACTCCGAATTCGGCGCCACCGAAGTTCAGATGCAGTCCGACAACGCTCAACTTCTTTTCGCCACCGCATCACTGTTCGGCGTCGACGCGGCGGTGGACGCCGCGATTCGCGCGCAAGGCGCAGACACGATTCTCGCGGCGTCGGGCCGATTGACCACTGCGGCGTTGCCCAACCGCATCCGGCGGACCGTCGCGGATTCCGCGAAACTGATGACCGAGATCCGAGACGAGGTCGGTGCGAAGAACGGGATCGAGAAAGTCGCTCCCGCACAGGTCACCCGGTTCAGTCGCAATCAACTCATCCAGCTCGTTCTGCTCATCGGTCTGGTCTACGTCGCCTATCCATTCATCAGCCAGGTACCGGCATTCATCACCGAACTGAAGACAGCCAACTGGTGGTGGGCGCTGCTCGGCCTCGGCGTCTCCGCGCTGACGTACGTCGGCGCAGCAGCGGCCCTGTGGGCGTGCGCGTCGTCGATGGTCAGTTACCGCAACCTCCTGATCATGCAGGTGGCCAACACTTTTGCGGCGACGACAACTCCCGCCGGAGTGGGCGGGCTCGCCCTGAGTGTGCGGTTCCTGCAGAAGGGCGGGCTCGGTACCGTCCGCGCAACGGCCGCTGTCGCGCTTCAACAGACGGTTCAGGTGGTCACCCACGTCGGCTTGCTGATCTTCTTCTCTGTCGTCGCCGGACGCGATACAAATCTCTCGCACTTCATCCCCGGATCCACTGTTCTGTATCTGGCGGGCGGAGTCGCGCTCGGAGTTCTCGGCGCATTCATGTTCATCCCGAAGCTCCGTGGGTGGCTGCGCGACGATCTGCGTCCTCAGATCACCGAAGTGTTGGGTGAACTGAGCCAGCTCGCGCGAAACCCCACGCGTTTCCTCATCATCGTGGGCGGCAGCGCCGCAACAACTCTCGGTGCCGCTCTGGCGCTGTGGGCGAGCGTCGAAGCATTCGGCGGCGGAACGACGTTCATCACCGTCACCATCGTGACGATGATCGGCGGCACGCTGGCCTCGGCAGCTCCGACACCGGGTGGCGTCGGAGCCGTCGAGGCCGCCCTCATCGGCGGTCTGTCCGCATTCGGACTGCCGGCGAGCATCGCGGTCCCGTCGGTCCTGCTCTACCGAGTGCTGACCTGTTGGCTCCCGGTGTTCTGCGGTTGGCCGACGCTGCGATGGCTGCAGAAGAACGACATGGTCTGAGCCGTTCCCCCTTTTACTGCCGGCGAACGATGTGCGCCGGCAGCGCTTCTCCGTCCTCGTCGACCCAGCCTTTGCTCTGCGCGTAATCGACCACCGCGGCAACACCTTCAAATGTCGCGCCCGAAAGATCCTTGCCTTCGGAATCGAAGATCCTTACCAGACCGTAACCACCGTGGGCGCGCTGGAGATGCATCACCGAAGCGCTGTGCAGTCGTTTTCGATAGAGAAAATCCCGCTGGTAGGTCGCCGACTGCGAAGGGACGCCGGCCAACTGCGTGTGCGTCATAGCTGGGGAGGACAACAGCGTCGCCCGTGATTGCGCCGTCGCAAAGACGTCGTCGAGGTACCGATGCGCTTGGTACTCGTCGAGGATCGGCGTGATCCGCCCCGTCGTCACCGGATTCGGATCGGCGAAGGCCGTCGTGAAGGTCGGTCCGGCGAGGAATGTGGTGTTGAGGCAGCCGTAGTGATCGTGCAAGGCCACCATGAGGAGGTTCTTGAGCTGATCGAGCGTTCTCGCCACCACGCACGTCTACCACCGCGCCGGAACTATGATCCAGATCACTCCTCGAACAGGATAGGCACTGCGCTCGCGAAACGGACAAGTTCCGCCCCTACCTGCACTGTTGACGTCGATACCGGATACTGACCCCTATGTCGGAACTCGGAAAAGAACCAGACGAGAAGCAGAAGGCAGTTCTGGAGCGGCACGCCTCGTGGATCGAATTGTTTTTCGACCTCGTCGTGGTTGCCGGCATCGGCCAACTGGCTCACCTGCTCCACGGTTCGCCGTCCTGGTCCGACGTCGGACTCTACGCGTTGCTCTATCTCGCGTTCTGGACGGCGTGGGCGACGTTCACGATGTACGGCAATGTTGCCGGCGACCGCGTCCGAATTCCGAGCATGCTGATCGCCATGTTCGGGCTTGCCGTCATGATGGCGGCAGTGGCGGGTATCCACGACAACCATGCGCTGGCCTTCGCTGTCGCCTACGTAGCCGTACGTCTGCTGGCCAGTCGGGTGTGGCACAACGGTCAGATCGTCGTCGACTGGCCGATCGCCCAGATGTCACTTGGTGTGATTCCGTGGATCGTCTCGTTCTGGTTCGAGGGTGACACCCGCTTCTGGCTCTGGACTGCCGGTGTCACCATCGACCTGCTGATCATGTTCGTCGTCTCCGGTAGCGCGATCATGGAAGACGCGCAGGAAAAGCTCAACCGCATCATCAAGGTTCGCGGGTTCAAAGACGACCGGATGCCCGAACTCGAAGCCCTGCACTCCGATCGGGCTCATCTTGCCGAGCGGCTGGGCCTGTACGTCATCATCGTATTGGGCGAGGGTGTGATCCTCGTGATCTCGGCAGCCTCGAAGCTCACCTGGGACTCCACGGTGGTCAGCCTCGCAGTCGGATCGTTTGTCCTACTCTCGGGTATGTGGGCGCTCTCGCTTCTCTACGGCCACGCCGGTGTTCCGCACCTGCAGCCCGAGAAGTTTCCCGCTCGCATCGACATGGCGCTGCACTGTTTCACCACCGGCGCTATCGCGGTTCTGGTCGCAGGGCTCGGAGCGGCCACCGAACACGGCGCGGAGCACACGCCTGCGAACCTGCGGTGGTTGTTGTGCGGAAGCATCGCAGTCTATTTCGGCATCAGCACCGTGGCCGGATTGTTTGCGCGATCGGACCGACGGTGGCTGCTCGGCTGGGCGCTCCCCTGCACCGTCATCCCCATCGTCATGGGCATCGTCGGCACGCATATGAGCGCGACGTGGATCATCTGGGTGCTGGTGGCCACCGTGACCTGGCAGAACGGCTACGAGTACGCGCAGGTGAGGCGTTCGCGCCGCTCTGCTGTGCGCCTTTACTAACCCCCCGCAGTTAATAAAGGCGCACAGCAGGGACGGTCTTTACCCGCACCGCCGGGTTGTAGCGATAAGGCTGCGCCAAGAGGATTCCGGCCAATCGCTTACGCAACCTCGACATCTCGGCCCGAACGGTCACCGTCTTGCGCGGATCGCCGAACAGCTGTGAGGCGAGCTGCGAGGCCGTGAGGCCCTCGGACGTCTGCGTCAGAGCGAGGAGGATCTGCGAATGGCGGGGGCTGAGGTCGACACTCCAACTTCCCATGGCCGAGGAGTATCGCAGTTGCATCGCATTCGGATCTCGCAGGTCCAATTCGACTTCGGCACAGACAGTTCCGGATGTTGGGTTCAGCTGAGGACGGATGAGCCAACCACCCGGAAGCGGCTCGCACATACATAATCCGAGCGACTGGAGCCAATGCTCGCCGCTGCTCATCACTTTCGGCAGCGCGATGCGGTAGATCGGCGCCATCGAATCCACGGCCGCGACCCAGCCACTACGGTCCACGACCACTGTCGGCTGACTCGCGCGAGCCAGTGTCGACGCCGAGATCATCCGGAGCTGATCCAATCCGATTCGATGCTTCTCCCGCAGTGCGGATTCCGCCAGCCTGGCCACACTGTCCACCAGCGCGAGAGTCGACGGGTGGACCGTGTCTGCTGCGCCGGCCACGTTGACGACGGCGATGGCCCGGCGACTACGCGGATCCCGAACCGTCGCTCCGGAGCAGGTCCACGGATGCTGCGAGCGTGAGTAGTGCTCGGCCGAGAACACCTGTACTGCCGAACCTGACGCCAAGGAAGTGCCGATCCCGTTGGTACCGACAGCTTCCTCGGTCCACGACGCACCCTCGATCATCCCGAGCCGTTCGGCCCGATCCAACATTCGACTGGGCCCGTGTCGCCAAAGGATGCGCCCGTGGCGGTCCGCCACCACGATCAGATTCGCGTCGCCTGGGCCGACGAGTGGTGCCAGACCGTGCACCGCCTCGTCGAAGATCTCCGTCATGCCGGCGGCGCGTCTGCCCTCTTCGATCTCGGATTCGCGGCCCGTCTTGGTGATCGAGCACCGCTCCGGATCGAGTCCGAGCGCACGCAGGCGCGACCACGAATTCGCGATGACGGAGCGCGGACGTGCAGGCGGCTTGCGCCCCGACATCGTCGCTTCGTACACGGATTCGAGAACACGTGCGTACTGCGCCGGGTCTTCACCACTACCCAGAGCCGGTTCGAGTCGATTCGTTGCGCCGATCACACTCCAGTCCTATGCGACGGGGTCACCGAAAGCGAGCGTTGCACCCGGTTGCAGCGTTGTCCGCGTGCGTGAACGTAGGACGGCGTTCGCGCACGCGGACAGTGCTCACGCGTTGAGGGGTCTCCCCAGCGCCGAGAGCACCGACTCGTGCATTGCCTCCGAGAGCGTCGGATGAGCAAACACGACCTCGGCGAGATCCTCGCCGGTGGCTTCGAGGGATCTGGCGATTCCGAACCCCTGAATCTGCTCGGTCACATCCGGACCGACCATGTGCGCGCCGAGCAGTTCCCCGGTATCGGCGTCGAAGATCGTCTTGACGAAGCCTTCGGCCTCACCGATCGCCAATGCCTTGCCGTTCGCTTGCAGGTCGAAGTGCCCCACCCGCAACGCGCGACCAGAGTCGGCGCATTGCTTCTCCGTCAGACCGAGACTCGCTACCTGCGGGCGGGCATACGTGCAACCAGGAACGTAGTCACGATCGAGCGGGTGAACGTCGGGCACGCCGGCAAGCTTTTCGACGCACAAAACGGCTTCGTGACTTGCCTTGTGCGCCAAACATGGAGCGCCCGCGACGTCACCGACGGCGTAGATCCCGAAAGCACTGGTGCGGCACCACTCGTCGGTGACGATCGCACCGCGCTCGATCTCGACGCCCACGGCCGCCAACCCGAGATCCTCGACGTTGCCGGTAATTCCGGCCGCCACCAACACCCGGTCCACGGTCAACGAGTGGACACCGTTGCTCGTCTGCACACTCACCTCGACGGCGTCGGCGCCAACGGTCACCGACGACACCGAGGCCCCGGTGTGAATCGTGATGCCCCGCTTCTCGAACTGCTTGCGAACGAAGCCGCAGATCTCCTCGTCTTCGACCGGCATGATGTGCGGTGCCATCTCCACGATGGTCACCTCGGTGCCGAGATCGCGGTACAGGCTGGCGAATTCGACTCCCATCGCTCCGGACCCGATCACGAGCAGCGACTTCGGCAGTTCCTTCGGGACGAGTGCGTCGAAGTAGGTCCACACCCGGTCGCCGTCCGGAGCGACACTGGGAATCGAGCGCGGCCGGGCGCCGGTTGCAATGATCACGTGGTCGGCTCGATACGTCCGATCTTCCACGGATACGACGCCCTTGTCCACCAGCTTCGCAGTGCCGGAGATGACGTCGACGGCGTTCTTCTTCATCAGATAGGCAACACCGCCGGACAACCGCTCCGAAACGCCACGGCTGAACGCCACCAACTTCGAGATGTCGAATTCAACAGACGCCGAACTGAATCCGTATTTGTCGAGTTCACTCAAGGTATGCGCAACATCCGCGCCGTGAAGCATCGCCTTGGTGGGGATACAGCCCCAGTTGAGGCAGATACCACCGAGGCGATCACGTTCGACCAGCGCAACGCTCAACCCCAACTGGGCAGCCCGGATCGCCGCAACGTACCCACCCGGGCCGCCGCCGATGACAAGAACGTCATACTTCTGAGACGTATTGCTTTTCACCACAGCCCCTTACACCAACATCAGCGCGGGAGAAGCAACAAAGCGCTGGAGTTCCCGAAGGAAGGTCGCACCCAACGCTCCGTCGATCACCCTGTGATCGCACGAGAGGGTCACGGTCATCAGCGTCCGAACCGAGACGGTGTCGCCGACCACCACGGCCCGCTTCTCCCCCGCACCAACGGCGAGGATCGCACCCTGGGGCGGATTGATGATCGCGTCGAAGGCCTTGATCCCGAACATACCGAGGTTGGACACCGTGAAGGTCCCACCCTGGAATTCTTCGGGACGAAGTTTGCCGGTCTTCGCCTTGGTGGCCAACGAGAGCACCTCACCGGAGATGTCCGCCAACGACTTGGTGTTCGCACTGCGCACGATGGGCGTGATCAGCCCGGTCGGAAGTGCAACTGCCACCGAGACATCCGCCGACGCGAATCGAAGAACCGATTCGTTCGCAGCATCGAACTGGACGTTCACGTCCGGCACCTTCATCAACGCAGCGGCGCAGGCTTTCACGATGAAGTCGTTGACCGACAGCTTGACCGCCGGGACGGACGAATTGATCTCCTTGCGCAGAGCGAGGAGCGCATCGAGCTCGAGATCCGTCGAGAGCCGGAAATGGGGAGCCTGCTGCTTGGACGCCTGCAACCTACCGGCGATTGCCGATCGCATGGGTGTGAAAGGAACTGTCTCGTAATCGGGTTCGACGGCAACGGTTCCCGTCTCAGCCACCGGGTCTGGCAGGAGCTGCGCGGAACGGGCGGCGTCGTGCACGTCGGCGACGCAGACGCGCCCCCTCGAGCCCGTCGGACGACAGTCATGCAAATTGACGCCCAGCGATCGCGCAGTTCTGCGTGCGACCGGGGTGGCCGGCACGGCGCTGTCATCGATAGTCGATCGCAGCGGAAGTCCGGATCTCGTGACCGTCGCCGCGGGCGCAACAGTGCCACCGGCGTCACGAATCGCGTCGTCGATGTCTCGGACACTGACCCGACCGAGTGGGCCCGTACCCACCACGGCGGCGAGATCGATTCCGAGTGCTTCGGCACGTCGGAGTGCGCGAGGACTAGCAAACACGTCACTCTGCGTCGTGCCCTGTAGAACGCTCGGTACGACGGTGCTTGGTGCGACGGTGGCGCCGGTTGGTGCAGGTTTCGGTGCAACAACCACCTTCGCAGCCGGAGTCGGCAGAGGTGTCGCGGGAGCCGCCGGTGCGGCAGCTGGTGACGGTGACGGCTCTTCCGCCGGCGCGGTTGCGCCGCGGGCGGCGAGGAACTGCTCGATCTCCGCATCCGTCGTGGACGCGTCGGCGGATACACCGATCACGGCACCGACGGGCAGAGTCTGCCCGGGTGTGCCGACGATCTTGCGGAGAACACCGTCGAACGGCGCCTCCAGCTCGTTGGTGATCTTGCTGGTCTCGATCTCACAGATCAATTGGCCCTTGGTGAAGGAGTCGCCTTCCCCGATGAGCCAGGCGTTGACCAATCCCTCCTCCATGGAGAGCCCCCATTTAGGGATGTCGATAGCTTTGATATCCGCCATGATCAGGCTCTCACCAGCTTGCGAACCGACTCTTCGATGCGCGCCGCGTCAGGCAGCCAAGCAGTTTCGAGGGTCGGTGAGAACGGAACCGGCGTGTGCGGCGGCGTGATCAGTTCGATCGGCGCTTTCAGGTAGTTGAAACCCTTGGTGGCGATCAGCGCGGCCACGTCGTGCCCGAAGCCGCAGCGCGCGGCGGATTCGTCGACGATCACGACGCGTCCGGTCGACGCGACGGATTCGAGGATGCCGTCCTCATCCAAGGGAGAGACGGTACGAGGATCGACGACCTCCACCGAAATACCCTCTGCTGCCAGCTTGTCCGCAACATCGTTGGCGCGGTTCACCATCGCGGACAAAGCGATGATCGTGACGTCGTCGCCCTGCCTGGTGTAGTTGGCGACGCCGAACGGAATCGCGTACGGCTCGTCCGGCACTTCGCCCTTGAGGTCGTAGAGAACCTTGTGCTCACAGAAGACGACGGGATCGTCGTCCCGGATAGCTTGGATGAGAAGACCTTTGGCGTCGTAGGCATTGGACGGAGCGACCACCTTCAGACCAGGCACCGCCGCGAACACGTTGTACGGGGACTGAGAATGCTGCGCAGCGGCGGAGAATCCTGCGCCGATCATGCCTCGCACCACCAGCGGAGTTTTGGCCTTGCCACCGAACATGTAGCGGAACTTGGCAGCCTGGTTGTAGAGCGCGTCGTAGGAAACTCCGAAGAAGTCCATGAACATCAACTCGGCGACCGGCCGCAGTCCGGTCAGTGCGGCTCCGGCAGCCATTCCGATGATCGCGGATTCGGTGATCGGGGTGTCGATCACACGCTCCGATCCGAACTCCGTCCACAGGCCCTTGGTGACACCGAGGACACCGCCGAACGCCTCGATCTTCTTCGTCTCCAGGTCGGGATTGGTACCGGCATGCCCGCCGCGTACGTCCTCACCGATGAGGACGACGCTCGGATCTCGTTGCATCTCTTGGGCGATGGCCTCTTTGACGGCCTCGCGGTAAGTCTTCTTCGACACGTTCTTGGCTTCCACGCTTGTCATCTCGGGCTCCTCAGTACGACACGTAGACATCGGTCAGCAGATTCTCGACGGGCGGATACGCCGCGGCGCGCGCCTTCGCGACCGCCTCGTCCACCAACACTCGCGACTGCTCGTCCACCGCGTCCAGATCAGCGGCGCTGACCTTCTTCGCGTCGACACTGCTACGGAAGTTCTTGAGCGGATCTTTGGTTTCCCGCAGTTGCGCAACCTGTTCCGCTGTGCGGTACAGCTGCGCGTCGCCCTCGAAGTGGCCGTGCCAACGGAATGCCGCCGCCTCGATAGTGGTGGGGCCACCGCCGGTCCTGGCACGCTCGGATGCTTCCGCCATTGCGTCGTAGACCGCGAAGAAGTCGGTGCCGTCCACCTTGACGGCAGGCATGCCGAAGGATGCGGCGCGCGCGGCGATATCGGGTGCACCAACGGCGTAGTCGGTTCCGGTGGCCTCCCCGAATCCGTTGTTCTCGATCACGAAGACGATCGGAAGATCCAGCACCACAGCCATGTTCATCGCCTCGAAGACGGTTCCCTGGTTGGACCCCCCGTCACCCGTGAACGAAGCTGCGATGACACCGTTTCCGAGCGTCTTACCACTCAGTGCTGCACCAATCGCCAACGACGGCGCGCCGCCGACAATCGCGTTGGCGCCGAGCATTCCCACGGACAGGTCGGCGATGTGCATCGAACCACCCTTGCCACGACACAGGCCGTCGTCCTTGCCGAAAATCTCCGCCATCATTCCGGACAGGTCACAGCCCTTGGCAATGCAGTGCCCGTGACCGCGGTGAGTGGATCCGATGTAGTCGGAGTCGCTGAGGTTCTCGCACACTCCGACGGCGATGGCTTCCTGGCCCGAGTAGAGGTGAATGAAGCCGGGGATGTCGCCGGTTGCATTTTCTTCGTGCAAGCGATCCTCGAAGGCACGGATACGTGACATCTTCTCGTACGCCTTCAGCAATGCTTCCCGGCCCAGCCCTGAATGAGGCTTGGCCCCGGTCTTTTTCGATCCTGGCGTTGTCGGCTTCTGCGCCGTCCGTTGAACCACCGTCACACTCCTCGTTCTCGATCACTCGTCGCCATGCAGTGTCGTGTAGGTCACGGGCGAAGAGAAAGAGTTGCGTGAGGTTGCCAGGAGTTGCGAAGGGTTGCAGCTGTTGACTTTCGAGGTTGACTCAGGCGCCGCTGAGGCAGTCGCGTCTGATCTTGACCAACTCCACAAAAAATCGGCCGGGACGCAGCGTCCCGGCCGATCATTGGTGTCTCAAACTCAAACCTGTCCGACAGTAACTCCGGTGCGAACGTCCGGTGCACCGAGGCGCGCCGCATCAGCCGTCAAGTCATCGGGCTGCTCCTGCGATTCCCGCTCGGCTGCAACGCGCAACCGGTAGTGCTCGATCTCCTCGGCAATGTGCTCGGGTGTCCAACCAAGCACGGGCGCAACCAGTTCGGCCACTTCCGCGGCTGCCGCGTCACCACGGTCGGTCACCTCGATGGAGATTCGAGTACGACGGGTCAGGATGTCGTCGAGATGCTGTGCACCCTCGTGGCTCGCAGCGTAATGAATCTCTGCCTTGAGGTACTCGGGAGCAGAGTCCAACGGTTGCCCCAGTTCCGGTCGCGCCTCGACGAGTTCGAACAACTCGTCAGCCAAAGTGCCGTACCGACCCAGTAGGTGCTCGATGGTCGAAACGTGCAGACCCGTGCCCTCAGCGGTGAGATGCCGATTGTTGTGCGCGGCGAAGTAGCCGTCGGCACCCACCAGTTGGATACGCTCGGTGCAGGACTTCGGCACCTTCTGTTCCAATCCGTGCACCGCGGAATCGACAGCGTCCTTGGCCATCACGCGGTAAGTGGTGTACTTGCCACCGGCGACCACCGTCAAACCTCGGACCGGACTCGACACCGCGTGCTCACGCGAGAGAGTGCTGGTCGAATCCGATTCGCCGAACAGCAACGGACGCAACCCCGCGTACACACCGACGACGTCCTCGTGCGTCAACTCGTCCTGAAGGAGCTTGTTGACATGTCCGAGGATGTAGTCGATATCGCTTCGGCTCGCTGCCGGATGCGCGAGGTCGAGGTTCCAATCGGTGTCCGTCGTACCGATGATCCAGTGGCTTCCCCACGGGATCACGAACAGCAGGCTCTTCTCGGTCCGCGTGATGATCCCGGTCGAAGAATTGATCCGGTTTCGCGGGACAACCAGGTGCACGCCCTTGGAGGCACGAACCTGGAATTGTCCTCGCCCACCGACCATTTCCTGAATCTCGTCAGTCCACACGCCGGCCGCGTTGATGACCTGGCGAGCACGGATCTCGAAGGCGCGACCCGTTTCCAGATCCACGGCCTTCACTCCGACGACGCGGTCCTCCTCACGGAGAAAACCGACGACGCGAGTGCTGTTGACGCACAGGGCGCCGTACTCGGCCGCCGTGCGCGCCAGCATCATCGTGTGGCGGGCGTCATCTACCTGACCCTCGTAGAACTTGACCGAACCCCGGATAGCAGAACGCTTTCCGGAAGGGAACGATTCGAGAGTCTTCTTCTTGCCCACATGCTTGTGGTGTGAAGGAACCCCACGGCCTGCGCCCATCACGTCGTAGACGCCGATGCCCAGACCGACGTACGGCCGGTCGATCAACTTCTCGAGCGGGTAGATGAACGGCACCGGCTTCGCGAGATGCGGGCACAGCGAGTTCAGAACCAGCGACCGCTCACGCAGCGCCTCGAACACGAGCGCAAAATTGAACTGCTCGAGGTAACGCAGTCCACCGTGGAACAACTTGCTGGACCTGCTCGAGGTTCCGGACGCGAAGTCTCGAGCCTCCACCAAGCCCACCTTCAGACCGCGGGTTGCGGCATCGAGCGCGCTACCCGCACCGACCACGCCACCGCCGATGACCAGGACGTCGAGTTCGGTTTCTTCCAACTTCTTCAGCGACTCCGCCCGCGAGGACGGACTCAATGCTTGTGCTGTGCTCATGAAAACTGTTCCTTCACTTGAAAATAGGTAGAAATGCGGGCGCCGCGATCAGTCTGCGTCGACCCAGTCCAGCGTCCGAGTGACGGCCTTCTGCCAGCCTGCGTACAACCGGTCACGCTCCGCCGAATCCATCGACGGCGTCCAACTCTTGTCCTTCGCCCAGTTGCTGCGAATGTCGTCCTCGCTCTCCCAGTACCCGACCGCGAGACCAGCGGCGTATGCGGCACCCAATGCCGTGGTCTCCGCAACGACAGGGCGGATCACCTCGACGTCGAGCAGATCGGCCTGGAATTGCATGAGGAGTTCGTTCGCGACCATTCCGCCGTCGACCTTGAGCACCTTCAAGTCGACACCCGAGTCGAGGTTCATCGCCTCGATCACCTCACGGCTCTGGTACGCAGTCGCTTCGAGTACCGCCCGGGCAAGGTGCCCCTTGTTCACGAACCGGGTCAGACCGACAATCGCGCCGCGTGCATCCGCGCGCCAGTGCGGTGCGAACAGACCCGAGAACGCGGGCACGAAGTACGCGCCGCCGTTGTCCTCCACGGAGCGAGCGTTCACCTCGATGTCAGCCGCATTGTCGATCATGCCGAGATTGTCGCGAAGCCACTGCACCAGCGAACCCGTCACGGCGATCGATCCTTCCAGCGCATAGACAGTGGGCTGCTCGCCGATCTTGTAACAGACCGTCGTCAGCAATCCGTTCTTGCTCATCACCTTTTCGGTGCCGGTGTTGAGGAGCACGAAGTTGCCGGTTCCGTAGGTGTTCTTCGCTTCTCCGGGCGAGAGGCAGGCCTGGCCGAAGGTTGCAGCCTGCTGATCACCGAGGATTCCGGCGATCGGCACGCCGGACAGGGTGCCACGTTCACGGACGAATCCGAAGACCTCGGACGAGCTGCGGATCTCGGGAAGCATGGACTCCGGAATTCCCATGTCGGCACAGATCGCCGAATCCCAAGCGAGAGTGTCGAGATCCATCAGCAGGGTGCGCGAGGCGTTGGTCGGATCGGTGGCGTGCACTCCGCCTTGGACGCCGCCGGTCATGTTCCACAACACCCAGGTGTCCATCGTGCCGAAGCACAACTCACCGGCTTCGGCCTTGTCGCGAGCGCCCTCGACGTTGTCGAGGATCCACTTGACCTTGGGGCCCGAGAAGTACGTTGCCAACGGCAGTCCGGTGACCTCGGTGTACTTCTTGGGACCGTCTTCGCCCGCAAGCGCCGTGCAGATCCGATCAGTGCGCGTGTCCTGCCAGACGATCGCGTTGTAAACGGGCTTTCCGGTTGCTCGTTCCCAGACCACTGCCGTCTCACGCTGATTGGTGATTCCGACGGATGCGATGTCGGCTGCGGTCAGGTCTGCATTGGCCAGGGCGCCCGCCGTGACATTGCGGACGTTGTCCCAGATCTCGATCGGATCGTGCTCGACCCAACCCGCCTGCGGGAAGATCTGCGAGTGCTCATGCTGTTCGACGGCAACCACGTGCCCACTGTGATCGAAGATCATGCAACGAGTGGAGGTGGTTCCCTGGTCTATCGCGGCTACGAACTGCGCCATCGTGCTACCCCTTTGGTGTCGAAGAAAGTGCGAAAGATTTACTGTCAGAGATGATGATTCGCCATCACGCCGGTATTGTGGCCGGCTCCTCGGCCGCCTGCTCCACCGATTCGTCAGGCAGGAATCGTCCAACCAGCTTGTCGTAGAGGAACACCCCGATCGGAGCGCCGATCAGCGGTCCCACGATGGGCACCCAAAAGTACAAACTTCCGTACTGATCCCGCCACGCACTGCCGTAGCCAGTGAGGTACGACGCCAGTCGCGGGCCGAAGTCACGGGCCGGATTGATGGCGTAACCCGCGTTGGTCGCCCAGGCGAATCCGATTCCCACCACGATCAATCCGACGACGAAGGGCGCCAGATTCGCAAGCGGCGGAGTGCCGCGGGAATCCGTCACGGCAACGATGAGAAACAGCAGGATGGCCGTACCGATGATCTGATCAATCAGTGCCGAGCCGAGACTGACCGGAAGCGTTCCGTTTCCGGGCATGGTCGAGAAGATCGTCTGAGTGGCCGTGGTGTGTCCGGGATCGATGGCGTTGAGCATGTCGTTGTAATTCCATCGAACGATCAACGCCGCCACGAAGGCTCCCGCAGTCTGCGCCAGCGTGTACGGCAGCACCTTGCGCCAGGAGAAGTCCCGGAAGATCGCGAAGGCGAACGTGACAGCAGGGTTGAGATGAGCACCCGTCGCCCGGCCTGCTACATAGATGCCGAACATCACGCCGAGCCCCCAGGCCCACGCAATGCTGTCGTGCCCACCGAGACCCCCTGCGCTCCCGCCGGACACCACCTGCGCCACCACTCCGACGCCGAACAAGATCAAGATCATCGTTCCCGCGAACTCGGCCGCCAATTCACCGAGAAGCCCCAATCGCTTGGCTTTCTCCATCCCCACCCTCACTTCGTTGTGATGCATGTCATAGTTTGGACTGCTGCATTCGTAGCGTAAGGCCCTTTGCACATTCACGCATAGCTCATGCACATATGTGCAAATTGCCAATTGACGCACCGTAACGCGGGTAACAGACACACTTCAGGGACTTTGCGTGATCGCACGGTTCAGCCTGGTCCTACTCGGATAAGATTCGGTTCAGTGCTCTTGCACGTACGTGCAGACAGGACGAAACCATGGAAACTCCCACTTCCGACTCCCCAACCTCCGACCCGGCGGACCCGCGAATCACCGACGCCGTTCAGGCCGCTCGCCTCTACTACTTCCAAGATCAGACGATGGCTGCCATCGGGCGCGACATGGGAGTCTCCAGATCCACCGTCTCCAGGCTGATCACCTACGCACGCACTTCGGGACTCGTCGAGATCAAGATCAGCACGCCGCACGGCCAGGCGCCTCGCATCGAACGCGAGTTCTCGGAACGGTACGGAGTGCGCGCGCACGTAGTGACCGTGCCGGAGCTGGTGGGGGATCTCGAGCGACTCGAGAAGGTCGCTACTTTCGCGGGGCGCCTGTTGGCCTCGTTCTTCGACAGCGACATGGTGATGGGAATCGCCTGGGGAACCACTCTCAGTGAAGTCAGCAAGCACCTCGCCCCCCAACGCACGTACAACTCCTACGTCGTGCAACTCAACGGTGCTGCCAATACCCGCACCACGGGAATTTCCTACGCCAGCGACATCATCAGAACCATCGCCGACGCCTACGGCGCTCTGCCACAAGGATTTCCGGTCCCTGCATTCTTCGATTACCCGGAAACCCGGGAACAGTTGTGGCGCGAACGTAGCATCAAGCGAGTACTGGACATGCAGAAGCGAATGGACCTGGCGGTCTTCAGCATCGGCGTCCCGGGTGGCAACGTACCGAGTCACGTCTACACCGCCGGATACCTCGAACCCGATGAAGCAGAAGCACTTCGACGCGACGGAGTAGTCGGGGACATCGCAACTGTGTTCTTCCGGTCCGACGGGAGCTATCGCGGCATAGAACTCAACGAGCGCGCGAGTGGACCGCGACTCGACCTTTTCGAGAAGGTCGCCAGACGCGTGTGTATCGTCGCCGGAACAGCAAAACTGCCCGCCCTGGAGGGAGCACTACGGGGCGGGCTGATCACCGACCTGATCATCGACGACGTCAGTGCCACCGCGCTGGTGTCCTGACCGCTGAACCAACGTCGCGATTCCGTCGAGCAGAAGGCCCAGAGAGGAACTGAAATCGAAAGCATCATCGCCGGCGGCCTCGCCCTCCGGACTGCCGTCCTCGAAGCCGCCCTCCTCGATTGCAGCACTGAGGTAGGGAAAGTCCTCGCGGTTGATGACTCGCGCGATGAGGGCGCCGTAAGCCACGTCGTCGTCAGCCGACTGCGCCGTCCGCGAAGCCAGGTCAGCCAAGAAGCGGGCACGGCCGATCACGAACAACGACACATTGGTCACCACCTGGAACTTCGACGCGGCACTCAGCGCGACGCCGTCGAGTGCACTCAGCCCCGCGTCGAGCCACGCCATGTTGTTCGGTCCGGTCGGCGGGGCGGTGATGGGCAGCTTGAGCCACCAGGGCCGACTCAGCATCGTGGCGTACTCCTGGTTCGCCCACGCCTCGAGCTTGACGCGCCAGGTCACGCCGTCGGGAATTATCGGCGGCGGCCCGATCACTTGATCCGAAATCAGTTCGATCAGTTCGTCTTTGCTTGCCACGTAGCGGTAGAGCGACATCGTCGTGAACCCGAGCGCTTTGGCCACCCGGCCCATCGACAGTGTCGTGACTCCTTCGGCGTCGGCCAACTCGATCGCGGTGTCGAGAATGTGCTCGAGACTGAGCCCTTCTTGGGACCCCGCGTTCCAGGCTGATCCAGTCCCCAGGCCAGTTCAACCGCCCTCGGTAGCGCGCCGGAAAGACCACAGCGGTAAGAATTCTCACCATCCTCATTCCTTTCGACGCCGGCGAGGTCACCGTAGCGGGTCACTCACTCCCCGACGATCCCCAGAACGTTCGCCGACGCATCAGCGTCACCGGGCAATATGCTGCCGTCGACACACCGTTGACCGGCTCCGAGAACCTGACTCTCCTGGGCGAGCTGAATCACCTGGGCCGAAAGAACTCTCGAAGACGTACCGACGAACTGCTCGACCAGTTCGACCTGACGGACTTCGGCGACAAACGAGCGGGCGACTACTCGGGCGGCATGCTCAGACGACTCGACATCGCGATGAGCCTGGTCGCGAACCCGGACGTCGTCTTCCTCGACGAACCCACCACGGGCTTGGACCCGAGAAGCCGCCACGAAATGTGGTCGATAGTTCGTGGTCTCACAACGTCGGGTGTCACGATCTTCCTTACCACCCAATACCTTGACGAGGCAGACGAATTGGCCGACACCGTCGGCGTGCTCAGTGGCGGCCGTCTGGTCGCCGAGGGAACACCGGACGAACTCAAGCGTCTTGTTCCCGGCGGCCACGTCGCACTGCAGTTCGAGAACCTGACCCAACTCGATCTCGCCGCGGCGTCACTGTCGCAGGCACACTCGAATGCCGAGACCTTGACCCTGCACGTCCCTTCCGACGGAGCCGTTCCGTCGATCAAAGCCATCCTCGACTCTATCGACGACCCGTCGATCACCGTCGGGAAGTTCTCCGTGCACACCCCGGATCTGGACGACGTGTTCTTCGCGCTCACAGGATCCGGCCAAACCGAGATTGCGATTGTTCGATGACGTCCACCATTGCTGTCGATTCCGCGGTGATGCTTCGCCGGAATCTCAAACACGTTCTGCGTAGCCCTGATTCGATGATCACCGCGATAGCGCTGCCAGTCATGCTCATGCTTCTGTTCGTGTACGTCTTCGGTGGCGCCATCAACACCGGTACCGAGTACATCGACTACGTCGTGCCCGGAATCATCCTTCTGTGCGCCGATTTCGGCGCCTCGACCACCGCCGTCAGCGTCTCGAGCGACATGAAGGACGGGATCATCGACCGTTTCCGGACGCTCGCGATCTCACCGTCGTCCGTCCTGACCGGGCATGTGCTCGCCAGCGTCGTCCGCAATGTTCTGACGACAGCGATCGTGGGTCTCGTCGCTCTGATCATGGGTTTTCGGCCGACCAGCGATCCTCTACGGTGGATGGGTGTCGCCGCGGTGATCGTCGCCTTCGTGTTCGCGATGTCGTACCTGTCGACGGCACTGGGGCTCCTGGCCCGGAACCCCGAGGCGGCAAGTGGTTTCACCTTCGCCATCATGTTCCTGCCCTACGTCAGCACTGCCTTCGTCCCGGCCGAGACCATGCCGTCGTGGCTGCAAGGGTTCGCTCGCCACCAGCCGGTGACCCCCATTATCGAGACGGTGCGTGGACTCTTGATGGGCACCCCGATCGGAAACAGCGCCGTCATCGCGCTCGCCTGGTATCTGGGCATCGCCGCCGTGGGATTCGTATGGTCTAACTGGCTCTACCGGCGAAGGACGGCAAGCTGACCACACAAGAAAGCCCCACACCTGACGGTGCGGGGCTCGCTTGCTGTGCGCCTTTACTAACCGCGGGGGTTAATAAAGGCGCACAGTGAATTACTTGGCGTCCAGCAGATCGATCACGAAGACCAAGGTCTTGCCGGAAAGCTGGTGTCCTGCACCGGCGGGGCCGTATGCCAACTCCGGCGGAATGGTGAGCTGACGGCGTCCGCCGACCTTCATGCCCGGGATGCCGTCCTGCCAACCCTTGATCAGGCCACGAAGCGGGAACTGAATGGACTCGCCACGGCTCCAGGAAGAGTCGAACTCTTCGCCGGATTCGAACTCGACACCGACGTAGTGAACGTCGACGGTGCCACCGGGAACGGCTTCGGCGCCTTCTCCGACAACCAGGTCCTTGATAACCAGATCGGTCGGCGCGGGGCCTTCCTGGAACTCGATTACGGGCTTGCTACTCATGGGTCCTCCTCGTTGAGGCGAAAATTGTGGGCAGGGGCTAGCGGGTGGTGATTTCCCGATAGTCGCGCTCGGTGTAGCCGGTGTAGATCTGGCGTGGGCGGCCGATCTTCGTAGCCGGATCCTCGTGCATTTCACGCCAGTGCGCAATCCAACCGGGCAGACGGCCCATGGCGAACAGCACCGTGAACATACGCGGCGGGAAGCCCATCGCGCGGTAGATGAGGCCGGTGTAGAAGTCGACGTTCGGGTAAAGCTTGCGCTCGATGAAGTAATCGTCCGTGAGGGCGGCTTCTTCGAGTTGCATTGCGATGTTGAGCAGTTCGTCGTCGCCGCCGAGCTTGGCGAGGATGGTGTGCGCGGTTTCGCGGACCAGCGCGGCGCGCGGGTCGTAATTGCGGTAGACGCGGTGCCCGAAGCCCATGAGCTTCACGCCGTCTTCCTTGTTCTTGACCTTGCGGACGAACTCGGCTGCGGTGCTGCCGCTGGCCTTGATCTCGTCGAGCATCTCGAGCACTGCCTGGTTCGCGCCGCCGTGCAGCGGGCCCCACAGTGCGTTGATGCCGGCAGAGACGGAGGTGAACAGGTTGGCGTCCGACGAGCCGACCATACGCACGGTCGACGTCGAGCAGTTCTGCTCGTGGTCCGCGTGCAGGATCAGCAGCATGTCGAGTGCCTTGGCGACCTCGGGATCACCCTGGTACGGCTCGGCGGGGAAGCCGAACGTCATACGCATGAAGTTCTCGACCAGGTTCAACGAGTTGTCCGGGTACAGGAACGGCTGTCCGACGGACTTCTTGTACGCGTACGCAGCGATGGTCGGCAGCTTCGCGAGAAGACGGATGGTGGACAGTTCCACCTGCTCCGGATCCTCGGGATCGAGCGAATCCTGGTAGTACGCCGACAGTGCGTTCACTGCGGACGAGAGAACCGGCATCGGGTGAGCGTTGCGCGGGAAACCGTCGAAGAACCGCTTGAGGTCCTCGTGGAGCAGGGTGTGTCGACGAATGCGGTCCGTGAAGGACTCGAGCTGGGCGTCGGTCGGCAGTTCGCCGTAGATCAGCAGGTAGCTGACCTCGATGAACGTCGACTTACCCGCCAACTGCTCGATGGGATATCCGCGGTAACGCAGGATCCCCTTCTCGCCGTCGATATAGGTGATTGCAGAACTGGTGGATGCAGTGTTCACAAAACCGGGGTCAAGGGTGGTGTACCCCGTTGTGGCCAGCAGCTTTCCCAGCTCGATGCCGTCATTGCCCTCAGTTGCCCTGGCAATGGACATCGTGTACTCACCACCGGGGTAAGTAAGCGTGGGCTTTGTGTCATTGTCAGCGGGCACGAAGGATCCCTCTCAAGCTCGAACCAACGAGTAACTACATGCGATCAACTAGAAACTAGTCGCACGGGCGAGATCGTGCCGAAGGAGGGTCGCTCCACGGCTATTTTTCGGGTACTCACGAACCCGACATACCCGCCGAAACTGAAACACGTTACAGGCTGAATTTTCTCCCTCGCGCGACCGATACTCCAGTCTACGGAATCATGCGTTCACCCACACTGATCTGCACGTCTCGACAGGAGCACACGATATGGACGAACGATGGACCTTCCGGACCACTGACACCGCGTACTGAAAACCGATTGTTATCGGCTGATGCCTACTTGGCGTTACACGATCCCACGGTATGAGAGCCGGATCACAGAGCCTTGATGCCCCAGCTACCCGTCCACGACTGATTCGGTTGAAGGACCAGGAGATCGATGCCCGAGTTGAAGGCGTCGGGCGGGCATGTCATCGGTTCCAATGCCAATGCGCGTCCACGGTCGGGATATCCCTTGTCATTGGCAGGATCTGCGATGAATGCCTGAACCCACGGGAACTCGCGGTTGGTCCACAGCGCGGTGCCCGTTCCGTCCGGCGCGAGCAATTCGTGCTGAGTGCGACCACTCCCGTCGACGACGTCCAACGCGCTGTACGGCGTGTCCAACTGAACTCCGGCGAGCGGTCTCGGTGTCCGGAAGTCGTAGTCCGTACCGGCGACGGCCTGCGAATACGCATTCGGCAGCATCCTCGCCGGATCGATCGGCAACCGCGTGCCGGCCGCCAGATGCAGAGCACATTCGTCGAGAGGAAAATCGCCGGCGCGGATGAAGGTATGCATTCCGAGCCCGAACGGCGACGACGTCGCACCCCTGTTCGTGGCCGTGTGAGTGACGGTCAACCCGTCGGCACCGACTGCGTAGGCGACCGTCAACTGCAACGGATACGGCCACCCCTTGTGCAGGCCGACGTCCACCGACAGTTCGACGCGCTCGTAGGTGTGGTCGACGAGGGTCCAATTACGACGTCTGACAAACCCGTGGCTTGCGTTCCCCAGTGCCGGTTCGGTGATCTCGAGTTGATGCTCGATTCCGTCGAACATGAAGTGCCCGTCCCGAATCCGGTTGGGCCACGGTGCGAGAACCAATCCGGCAGAGAGCGGTGGCTTCGATCCGATGGCCCAGGTTTCGGTCAGCGCACGCCGACCGTTGGGACCCTCGTGATCGAGAAGCCGCAACCCGGCACCGGCCGCGGCGATCTCGGCGCGATAACCGCCACCACGGATCTCGAACCCTCCCCTACCCGTGCTGTGCGGCGCAGTCATACGTACCAGTTTCCACCACGAGCGACCGGTTAACCAGAACGTCAGGCGGCGCGTCCCACCTTGTAACGAACGAACGCCGGAAATGCGAGAGCAGAAAGGACAACGCCGACAATCACCAGGAAGCCGCCGCCGGCCGCCGCGACACCGGTTCCGAACAAGAAGGCCGCTCCGCCGTGCAGTACGTCACCGATGCGCGGACCACCTGCCACGACCACGATGAAGACGCCCTGCAATCTTCCACGCATGTCGTCGGTTGCCACTTGCTGGAGCATCGTGCTGCGGAATGCGGCCGAGACCATGTCGACGGCGCCGCCGAAAGCCAGGAACGCCACCGCGACCCAGAGCAGAATCACGCTGGAACCCGGACTCGCGAAGTACACGGCAACGCCGAAGCCGACCATGGACAGTCCCCACAGCGCGATACAGACCAGCACGGCGCGTCCCTGGTACTGCACCCGCGGCAACCAGCCCGAGAAGACTCCGCCCAGAACAGCTCCCACCGACATCGCCGCGAACAGCAGTCCGAGCGCAAAACCGCCGCTGGCGGGGTCACCGAAGGATTCGTGGGCGATCTCCGGGAACAGTGCTCGCGACATCCCGAACACCATCGCGATGATGTCCACCACAAACGAAGCGAGCAGAACCTTCTGCGTCGCCAGATACGTGAAACCGCCCAGAACTTCGCTCAATCCGGCCCGCCGAGAGGTTCCGGTCGGCGGAATCGCCGGGAGCTTCCACACTGCCCACAACGTGGCGAGCAGAAAGATCGAGTCGAGCAGGTAGAGCAGTTGCAGACCAGCCGACGGTATGAGGACGCCGGCCAGCAGCGGGCCGGCTATCGCACCGAACTGCACGACAGTCATGTTGAGCGAGTTCGCGGCAGGTAACTGCCGGCCCGGAATCAGGCGAGGAATAATCGCCGCTCGCGTCGGCTGGTTGACGGCAAAGAACGCCTGTTGAACCGAGAACAAGCCGAGCACCAACCACACGTTGTTCACGTTCAAGGCAGCCTGGATCCAGAACAGCACCGACGTGACACCGAGTCCGATCGACGTGATCATCAACAGCCGTCGTCGATCCATGACGTCGGCGAGTGCGCCGCCCCACAGACCGAAAACGATCAGCGGTACCAGACCAAAAATTCCCGTCAGACCGACGTAGGCCGAGCTTCGGGTGATCTCGTACACCTGCTGCGGTACGGCGACCACACTGAGCTGAGCGCCGATGACGGTGACGATGCCAGCCGTCCACAGTCGTCGATAGTCGCGATTCTCGAGCGGAGTCGTGTCCGCAAGTAGCCTGCTCACGGCTGGAGTCGGACGGCGGACCACTGACCGTCGACCAGACTCGTGCGAACTCGATTGTGCATGCGGTTCGCGCGTCCTTGCCAGAACTCGACAGACTCCGGCCGGATCAGAATCCCGCCCCAGTTCGGTGGCACCGGAATCTCACCGTCCACGCCGAATCGAGCAGCAACCTCACGTAGTTGCTCGTCGAGATCGGCACGCGAGCCGATCGGACGAGACTGCGACGACGCCCACGCGCCGAGCTGCGATCCACGAGGCCTGGTTCGCCAATACTCTTGCGTCAGTTGAGCACTCACCCGTTCGGTGGCGCCGCGAACGATCACCTGCCTGGCAAGAGTCAGCCACGTGAAGTTGGCCGACGCGTACGGATGGGCGTCGAGTTGACGAGCCTTGTCGGATCCATAGTTGGTGAAGAAGAGCACGCCGTCTTCGCTGAGACCCTTGCAGAGCACGGTGCGCGACGCCGGGTGTCCACGGTCGTCCACCGTCGACAGAGTCATGGCGTTCGGTTCCGGCGCGTCCGCTTCGACGGCGTCCACGAGCCATTGACGCATGAGGGGCAGCCAACCGGTCTCGACGATCGAGGTATCCAATTCCGCACTCATGCGGTCCTCGACGGACTCCGATTCGCTGCCTGCTTGCGGATAGCCCACACGCATGGCCGCGAGTTCGTTGTCCACCGCCTGCGGGTCCTGACGTTCATTCGACACAGCCGAGAACGCTACTCCCGGGTACTCACTGGCCAACGGCTACGCGGCACGCGCTAAAGTTTGCCGTGGCTAGACCCGACCCGGACCGCGAGCCGCACCAGCGACAGCAACCGAATCGGGACGAGACGATTGCGCAGTACTAAACACGGTGCGTGCTCATCCCTGCGAGCACCGAGGCGCAGTCACTGAAGCTGAGGCAGTGCGACTGTAGACCTGGCGCACTCGAACGAGGAGAGTCCACGAGAATGGCAGCGAGCGCAGCAATACCGGACGATTTTGTGAGCGGACTCGAAGGCGTCGTCGCCTTCACCAGCGATATCGCAGAACCCGACAAAGACGGCGGCGCACTGCGCTACCGCGGAGTCGACATCGAAGACCTGGTCGGCCAGAGGGTCACCTTCGGCAACGTATGGGCCCTTCTCGTCGACGGCCGCTTCGGCCCCGGCCTCCCGCCGGCCGAGCCGTTCCCCCTCCCCATTCACACCGGCGACGTCCGTGTCGACGTCCAGGCCGGACTTGCGATGCTGGCTCCCATCTGGGGCTACCAGCCGCTCCTCGACATCGATGACGAGACAGCCCGCGACCAGCTCGCCCGCGCATCCGTCATGGCACTGTCCTACGTCGCGCAGTCCGCTCGCGGCATCTACCAGCCCGCAGTCCCCCAGAGCCGCATCGACGAGGCCAAGACGGTCACCGAGCGCTTCATGGTGCGCTGGAAGGGCGAGCCCGATCCGGCACACGTCGAGGCAATCGACGCGTACTGGGTCTCCGCAGCCGAGCACGGCATGAACGCCTCCACCTTCACGGCCCGCGTCATCGCATCCACCGGCGCCGACGTCGCGGCCTCGCTCTCCGGCGCCATCGGCGCGATGTCCGGCCCGCTGCACGGTGGCGCTCCGGCCCGCGTTCTTCCGATGATCGAAGAGACCGAGAAGACCGGCGACGCCCGCGCACTGGTCAAGGGAATCCTCGACCGCAAGGAAAAGCTCATGGGCTTCGGACACCGCGTCTACCGCGCCGAAGATCCCCGTGCACGCGTGCTCCGCGCCACCGCGAAGCGCCTCAACGCTCCCCGCTACGAGGCTGCCGCAGCTCTCGAGCAGGCAGCACTGACGGAACTGCGTGAGCGTCGTCCCGATCGCGCGATCGAGACCAACGTCGAGTTCTGGGCTGCAGTCATCCTCGACTTCGCCGAGGTTCCCGCGCACATGATGCCCGCCATGTTCACCTGTGGTCGCACCGCCGGTTGGTGTGCACACATCCTCGAGCAGAAGCGTCTCGGTAAGCTGGTACGCCCGGCCGCCATCTACACCGGCCCGGAGCCCCGCACTCCTGAGTCCGTCGAGGGCTGGGACCAGATCAGCCACGCGTGACACCCGCTCGAATTCGCCAATCACGGTAGTACAGAACACAAGTGAAGGAACAGAAAGAAGCGATGACCTCCACACCGATCATCCCCGCCGACCTCAAGCCCGCCGACGGACGCTTCGGCTGCGGTCCTTCCAAGGTTCGCCCCGAGCAGCTGCAGTCCCTGGTCGAGGTGGGCGCTTCGGTGTTCGGCACCAGCCATCGCCAGAAGCCGGTCAAGAACGTTGTCGCCAGCATTCGTTCCGGCCTCGCCGATCTGTTCTCACTGCCCGAGGGCTACGAGGTCGTCCTCGGCAACGGCGGAACCACTGCGTTCTGGGATGCGGCTGCATTCGGCCTCATCCGCGAGAAGTCGCTGCACCTGACCAACGGCGAATTCAGCTCCAAGTTCGCTTCGGTCGCAAAGGCCAACCCGTTCATCGGTGACCCGATCGTCGTTTCCGCCGATCCGGGCAGCGCTCCGGTGCCGGTCTCGGACCCGTCCGTCGATCTCATCGGCTGGGCGCACAACGAGACCTCCACCGGTGTGTCGATCCCCGTCTCGCGTCCCGCGGGTTCGGAGAACGCCCTGATCGCCATCGACGCCACCTCGGGCGCCGGTGGACTCCCGGTCAACGTCGCCGATTCCGACGTCTACTACTTCGCTCCGCAGAAGTGCTTCGCTGCAGACGGCGGACTGTGGATCGCGCTGATGAGCCCGGCCGCCCTCGAGCGCGTCGCGGAGATCAAGGATTCGGGACGCTGGACGCCTGACTTCCTCTCGCTGCCCATCGCCGTGGACAACAGCTCCAAGGATCAGACGTACAACACCCCGGCCCTGGCCACCCTGTTGCTCTTCGCCAACCAGATCGAGTGGATGAACAGCAACGGCGGCCTCGACTGGACCACCGCTCGCACCGCGGATTCGTCCTCGCGCCTGTACAACTGGGCCGAGGCCAGCGAGTTCGCAACGCCGTTCGTCGCTGATCCGGCACACCGCTCGCAGGTTGTCGGCACCATCGACTTCAACGACGACGTCGACGCTGCCGAGGTCGCAAAGATCCTGCGCGCCAACGGAATCGTCGATACCGAGCCGTACCGCAAGCTCGGACGCAACCAGTTGCGTGTCGGCATGTTCCCGGCCATCGACCCCGATGACGTCACCGCTCTCACCAAGAGCATCGACTGGGTAGTTTCTCAGCTCGGCTGATTTTCACACTGCTTCACCGCTCGGCCCTCGACATCGTGTCGGGGGCCGAGCGTCGTTTGTGCAAGACGTCGTTTGCGCAAGACCTTGTGAGCTACCACACCGGCAGGCGGATGCGAGGTCATCTCGCCCTGCGTGTCCTGCCGAGTCCATGGTCACGAATGAATTACAGTTGAGCGCGGCGCAAAGTCGCGAGCCGGCGCGATAAGGAGGTCAATGTGCGAGAGCTTCGAGTGATCGGACTTGAACCCGATGGATCGCATGTGGTGTGCGCAGATGCTGAAACCGGCCAGAAATTCCGGCTTCCCGCCGATGACAAACTTCGTGCAGCTTCCCGCGGAGACGTGGCTCGACTCGGCCAGATTGAGATCGAAATGGAAAGCCAACTCCGTCCCCGCGAAATTCAGGCGCGCATTCGTTCCGGTGCTTCCGTAGAGCAGGTCGCCGAAGAAGCGAAGATCCCCATCAGCAAAGTCGAGCGCTTTGCGTACCCCGTTCTGCTCGAGCGTTCTCGCGCCGCGGAGATGGCTCAGGGCGGACACCCGGTGCGCGACAACGGCCCGACGGTTCCGACCCTCTCCGAAATCGTAACTCACGCATTCCGCGCCCGCGGCCACAGCATCGACGAGGCCACCTGGGATGCCTGGCGTGACGAGGACAATCAGTGGGTCGCCCAGTTGCAGTGGCAGGCCGGTCGCACCACCAACGCCGCACACTGGCGCTACCAGCCCGACGCGCACGGCGGAACGATCGTCGCACTCGACGACGCGGCATTCGACTTGATCGATCCCGACTTCGGTCGCCCGCTCCGAGGCCTGGTACCGGTGGTCTCGAACGAGCCGGAACAGCTCGAACTGTCCAGGTTCGACGTCGAACCGGTGGCGGAGATCGAGCCGGAGCCTGCAATAGTCCCCGAGCGGACCGTGGTGGCGGAACGGATCGTGGCGCCCGAGCCGATTGCCGTCGAACCGGAAACCGTCGTCGCCGAAGAGGTTCCCGAACCCGCACCGGATGTGACGCCGAAAACCGCGCCGCAACAGACGCAGACTAAGGACAAGCGCGGAAGGCCTGCTCTGCCCTCGTGGGACGACGTTCTTCTCGGGGTCCGCAGCAGCGGTCGCTGAGCCGAAGGGAAGTATTCTTCTTTCGACCGAGGCTGAGGAGAAAGGGCTGCCGGTGGCTGCACGGGTATCGACGATCTGGTTTCTGGGCGGCGCAGACGCTCGCACCGAATTGAGCAAGTACCCTCAGCCGGATCAGACAGAGGCGCTGAAAATCGCCATGTCGCTGCACCCGGACAAGGAGTTCGAATCCCTCGGGCCCCAGCCGCTGTCGATGGCCGCGACGGTGAGCCCCGGCTACGTCTTCATCGGCGCGTACAACCAGGTGAGCGTCGTGTGCAGCGCCGAACTCAGCACCTTCGTCCCCTCGAAACTGCCTGAGTCCTGGCACCTTTCGGCCGGGGGTGGTTCGACGCTGCTGATCAGCTCCGTCCCCGAAACCGCGCAGGGCTCGTTTGCACTGTGGGAGGACGGCGAGCTACGGCGCTCGTTCAGTGCCATCCCGATCGACATCGTCGAAAATGTGGGGATCCCACAGACCTGGGAACGGGAATTCTGGGCCGGCGATCATCCCCTACGCTATCCGCCTGGGATCCTGCCCGATCCACAGTCACTGCCGTTCCACCCGCAACAGTTCGCGGAGTCCGCCAACCTCGAGTGGCTGGGATTCCGATACACCGGCGCTCCGCGAGAACACGAACTGGACACGACGCAGATTCTCCTGTGGGGCTTCAAGATTCACCGCCCCGGCGAGGCGCCCAAACCTGCGCCACCAGCTTCCGTGTCGGTACCCGAGCAGGCACCGACCGAGGTAAGCATGCAAGAGAACATGCCGCCGATCCACGAAGCACCGGCAGCCAAGCCGCGCAGCCGCCTCGCCCGGTACTTCGGGTTCAAGTAGCGGCGAGTTGCCTCTCAGACGTTCACGCGGCTATCGCTGCGATCCACCCGAGCGGCACGCCGACAACTGCCCCGAAGACCACCCATCGCCAGACGGGAATCGCTCGCCAGCGCCACACGGTCGGCGCAAGTCCGCCTACCGCAATGAGATTGACGACAATCGCCAGGAGCACGTTCACGTTGCCCAGCGCGATGCAGAACGCCGCGACGGCACTGGTCGAGAGCATCGCGGCGAATACCGACACCGCGATTCCGGTGAACCAGGGAGTGCGGTCCTGAGTCACTGACCGGTCCTCACACGTTCGTAGAAGGCCATCGCCGCTGCGGTCGCGACGTTGAGCGAATCGGTGCCTGGTGCCATCGGTATCTTGGCGCGAATGTCGGTGGCGCGCATCGCATGTTCGGTCAGTCCTGGCCCCTCGGCGCCCAGCAGTAGCGCCACCTTCTCCCCGGTCATCGCTTCGGCCAGAGTGACAGCCTCCGGGTTCGGGGTCAAGGAGATGAGCTGAAAACCGTTGCCACGCAGCTCCTCCAGGTCGTACGGCCATTTCGCCACATGCGCGAAGGGCACTCGCAGCACGTGCCCCATCGACACGCGGACCGAGCGCCGATACAGCGGGTCGGCACAACCCTTCCCGAACAGAACGGCGTCGACGCCGAGCCCCGCAGCGTTACGGAACATCGAGCCGAGGTTCTCGTGATCGTTGACGCCTTCGAGGATCGCTACCGTCTTCGCGTCCTTCAACACGTCCGAGACCGCGAGCGGTGCCGGACGTGCCGCTGCAGCGAGGACGCCACGGTTCAGGTGGAATCCGACGACCTCGGCCATCACTTCGGCGCTCGTACGGTAGAACGGCACGTCCACCCCATCGAGGTCGTCAGCCAACTCCACGAGCCGTCGTTCGACGCCGAGGAGACTGATCGGCTCGAACCGCGAGGTCAGCAGCCGCTGAGTGACGAACACTCCCTCGGCGATCACCAGCCCCTTGCCCTCCGGAAGGTCAGGGCGTCGATCCGAGGAGTTGAGATCGCGAAAGTCATCCAGCCGGGGGTCGGCGGGATCTGAGATGTCGATGACGTGAACCACAGGTCTATCGTGCCGTACGCACCGCGAGCTCCCGTCAGTACTCCCGACCTAGCGCAGCAGCGTGGCAAAATGCGCGTCGAGCACCCGGCTGATCACGTCCTGATTGGTTCGCTCGGGATTGTCGACGCCGTGCGACGCGAGCCCGTCAGCCACCGCATGCAATCTCATCGCCTCGATCTCGACCGAGGCGCCCGGCCGTAGAAATCCCGCTTGGTCCACTGCTTCGACGAACGAAAAGAAGTGCTCGAACAAAGTCCGATCCGTCTCGTCACGCACCGCCGTCAACGCCGGATCGGTCTGAGCGGCAGCAGCAAAGGCCTCCCAGACCTGCATTTCTTCACGCCGGTCTTCGTCGAGGGGAACGAACTGGTCGGTGAACTGACGGATCGCGCGGCGGATGTCGGGGTCAAAGTCGATGCCCGCAATCCTCTTCTCCACCCGGACAGTCACGAGCGTCATCGCGAACAGCAAGAGTTCGGACTGCGTGGCGAAGAAGTGACGTAGCGAGCCCGTCGACATCTTTGCCTCGTCCGCGACGGCCCGGACGCTGGCGCTCGCGACACCGTCGCGTCGAATCACACGCCAGACGGCCTCGGCTATCTCTTCCCGCCGCTCGTCCGGACTGCTTCGTTTCACCACTTCACAAAACTAACACAACTGTGCTAGTTTTCCATCACTAATACAGTCGTACTAGAAATGAGCTGATGTCATGATCGTCCACTTGATCATCGCGTGCGAAATCATGTTCTGGGTGTTCATCGCCGCCGGTCTCACCGCCCGCTATCTGCTGCGCCGCAAGACACTGGGCGCCGCGCTGCTCATCTGCGCTCCCCTGGTGGATGTCGTGCTGCTCGTCGCCACAGCCCTCGATCTTCGTGGAGGTGGCGAGGCGAACTTCGCCCACGGGCTTGCCGCGGCCTACATCGGATTCTCCGTTGCGTTCGGACACAGCCTCATCTCCTGGGCCGACGCCAGGTTCGCCTACCGATTTGCCGGTGGCCCAACGCCCGTGGCACCGCCCAAGTACGGGAGTGCGCGGGCCCTGCGCGAATGGCGCGAGTTCGGCAAAGCCGCGATCGCCTGGGCGATCGCGTGCGGGCTTCTTGCCGCCGCCATCTTCCTCGTCGACGACCCCGCCCGTACGGGGGCCCTCGACGGATGGGTCAGCAAGCTGACTGTGGTGCTGGGAATCTGGGGAGCAATCGCATTGAGCTACACGGTATTTCCCAAGCGTGAGAAGGTCATGGCGCGCGGCTAGCCTCGACTGCCTGTTCGGTCGCATCGCACACGATCACCGGGCGCAGGACGAACACCGGCAGCCTGCCACCGTCTTCCGGTCGCGCGAGCCGAAGTTTCAGCCCTTCGCTACGTAGCAGGTACACCCCGGCCACAGTGCCCGAGACGAGCGAGATCACTCCGCCCACGATCAGGGGTGCACGTGGGTCCACGGAGTCGGCGAGCCAACCCAGCAGCGGACTTCCCAGGGGTGTGCCACCGAGGAAACTGAGCATGTAGATGCCCATCACCCGCCCGCGCATCTCGGAGGGGACCGACATCTGCAGGATGTTCATCGCGGACGTCGTGAACGTCAACGTCAGTGCGCCCGTGGGAATCAACATCAGCGCCACCAACGCGTAGGTAGGCATCAATCCCACCGCGACCTCGAACACGCCGAAAGCCACGGCGGCACCGAGGAACGTTCGCAGTCGCGGCGCTTCCTTGCGCCTTGCGGCATACGCAGCGCCGGCAAGAGTTCCGACGGCGAGCGTCGTCGACAGGAGTCCGTAGCCGTCTGCCTCGAGACCGAACGTGTTACGCGCCATCACCGCCAGGCTGATCGCGAAGTTCAGTCCGAACGTCGAGACCATGAAGACGGACACCATGATCACCCGAAGGTCCTTGCGGCCCCACACATATCGGAACCCGTCGCGCACCTGCCCCTTGGTACGCGGAGCCGGTTCGGACGGGATCAACTCCTTCTTGTTCATGAGGTAGAGCGCGATAAGCACCCCACCGAACGTCGCGACGTTGAGCAGGAACACCCACCCGGTACCGATCAGGTTGATCAGAACACCCGAGATGGCCGGACCGACGATGCGGGCCGTGTTGAATGTCATGGAGTTGAGCGCGATGGCGTTGGAAAGGTGCTCCTTGCCTACCATTTCGATAGTGAACGACTGACGCACCGGTGCGTCGAGCGCCGAGACACAGCCGAGCGCAAAGGCAATCAGGAAGACGTGCCACAACGCGACCAGTCCGCCGACGTCCAACACACCCAGTACAAGCGCGCACACCGCACTCGCCCACTGCGTGAAGATCAGGATCCGACGCTTGTCGTACCGATCGGCCAGCACACCGCCCCACACCGAGAGGAACAGTGTCGGGCCGAACTGCAAGGCCATGACGATGCCCACCGCCAACGCGTTGCCGTCCGAGAGCGTCAGTACCAGCCAGTCCTGGGCGATGCGTTGCATCCACGTGCCGACCAGAGAAACGATCTGTCCGGAAGCCCAAAGGCGGTAGTTACGGTTGTGGAGCGCGGCAAACATGCCGGAATCGGGGTCTCGGGGCACCACACCATCTTGCCCCTCGAGTAATTCGTTTGGGCAACGACCTCTGTAGCGGAGCTACGCGACCTATGGCATTGAGGAGCTACTCCGTCTTGTTGACCATCTCTGTGATGATCTCGACAGCCCCGCGCAGCGTCGCGAGTTCTTCGCCACCCAACCCCGCCAGCTGCTCGTTCATCCACACTTCACGCGCATGGGTCTCGTCCGCCAGCAACGCTTGCCCGGCGTCGGAGAGGTTGACGATGATCTGACGACCGTCCGTGGGATGCGGCGAACGCTCGACCAAACCGAGCTCGGCGAGAGAAGCAACAACCCGCGTCATCGACGGCGGCTGAACCTTCTCACGTGCTGCGAGTACGCCAGGAGTCATCGGGCCGTACTGATCCAGGCTCGCCAAAGCGGACAGTTGCGTCAGCGATACCTGAGCGTCGACTCTGCGGCCGCGCAGATGCCTGGTGAGACGCACTACAGCCAGGGAAAGATCGCTGGCCAGCGCACGAGTTTCGGTGGTCACGCGTCAGACAATACGTCACGAGCTGGCCGGTAGCTCACGTAATCGAATACCGGTCAACCCCGATTTCACGTAAGGGCGTCGGTAATGGGTCCGACAGTGAAGTAGGCCACAAAAAGTGCCGCCACGATCCACAGCAACGGGTGGATTTTCTTGATACCACCGCTGGCAGCGTGCAGGACCACCCACGAAATGAAGCCGACGCCGATGCCGTTGGCGATCGAGTAGGTGAACGGCATGACGATCATGGTCAGGAACGCCGGGAGTGCCACCGAGAACTTGGTGAAATCGATGTCTCGGACCTGTCCGATCATCAGCGCACCGACGACGACGAGGGCAGGCGCAGCTGCCTCGATCGGCACAACGGAGTACAGCGGCGTCAGGAACATCGCGACGAGGAAGAGCAGTCCGGTGACCACGTTTGCCAGACCCGTGCGGGCGCCTTCGGCGATACCCGACGCGGATTCCACGAACACGGTGTTCGACGACGCCGAAGCGCCACCGCCGACGATCGCGCCCGCGCCTTCGACGACAAGCGCGCGACCGACGTTGGGGAGGTTTCCGTCCTTGTCGGTCAGGCCGGCTTCCTTACCGAGACCCGTCATCGTGCCCATGGCGTCGAAGAAGTTCGCGAGTACGAGGGTGAAGACAAGCAGGCTGGCGGCCAGAACACCGATGCGGGTGAATGCGCCGAAGACGCTGACGTCGCCGACCAGGCTCAGATCAGGCATACCGCCGAGCATCTCCGGGATCGCGGGGATGCTGAGGTTCCAGCCCTTGGGGTTGGTTCCGAGCGAGGGTCCGACGTCAGCGACTGCCTCGATGATCGCGGCGAGGACCGTCGTGACGACGATGCCGATCAGCAGTCCACCACGAACCTTGCGCACGACCAGAACACCCATGAGCAGGACACCGAAGATGAACACCACGGTCGGCCACGAAGCGATGGAGCCGTTGATTCCGAGTCCGACGGGAACCGTCGTACCGGCGGCGTCGGGGATACGGCGGACGAACCCGGCGTCGACGAGCCCGATGAAGGCGATGAACATGCCGATACCGGCCGCGATCGCGGACTTCAATGCCGAGGGAATCGCATTGAACACCGCAGTTCGGAAACCGGTGAGTGCCAACAGAACGATGATCACACCGTCGATGACCACCAGGCCCATCGCCTCGGGCCAGGTGACCTGAGGTGCGATGGTGACGGCGAGCAGGCTGTTGATGCCGAGACCCGCGGCGATGGCAAACGGATAGTTGGCAACGACACCGAAGACGATGCTCATCAGGCCGGCAACCAGAGCGGTGACCGCAGCCACCTGGTTGACCGGAAGGATGTTGCCGAGAACGTCGGTCTTCGCTGCGGCGTCGTCAGCCGAGAAACTGCCGAGGATCAGGGGGTTGAGGACCACGATGTAAGCCATCGCCACGAAGGTGACGACACCGCCGCGAATCTCGGTCGAGATCGTCGACCCTCGTTCGCTGATCTTGAAATAGGTGTCGAGGATCTTGCCGGGTGCCGCCATGTTTGTTCTTTCCCCATCGCTGTAGGTCGCCGTGTGCCGGCGCACATGAAGCCGGTCGCACTAGGGAGAGTAGGCCACCGGGGTACGGGTAGCGTTAATTTTGTGACGGAGACTCGCAACACAACCAGCCTGATCGGCAAATTGTCCGCACCCGCGCCGGCACTGATCGTCGGCACCGCGTTGTGGGTGGTCGCCACGATCGTGGCCGCGGTGAGCGGCGATCGTTGGTCGGATGCACTCCCGATCTGTTACGCGGGCATCGGAGTCGGTTTCCTCGGTTTCGCTCTGTTCTCGATCCAACGGCGCGCAGCCGTACGCGGCGACAAGGGCGCGCAACAGGGCGCCGGTCTGGTCGACTGAGCGGGTCGACTCAACCTCCTTCAGTACGGTAAGCCTACCCTGCATTATTGTGCGGACCCCGGCTTGCCGCCGCTGAAAGGAAACACGTCACCGTGAAGATCTCCCTCCGAAATCGTTGGAAAAGCCTCGACCGTAGTAAAAGCCGAGGACATCGGACGAGACTGACGTCCGTTGCCCTGGTCGCACTGGTCGGCACAGCACTCGTCTCCTGCGGATCGGGCGACGACGACGCGACAAATAGTTCGTCGACGTCCGGAGGCGCGCCTTCCCCGTCACGATCGATCACGCCTTCGGCAGCACCACGATCGATTCCGAACCACAGCGGATCGTCACCGTCGGCTACAACGATGAGCACGCTCGGGCTCTACTCGAGCATCGACAAAGACCTGTACAGCACACTTTCCGCGATCGCCCCCACCGTCGCGAAGGATCCGGCCTACGGCGACTACGCAACCCCGTGGCAGATCACGACCAAGACCGCGGCAAAGGCAGTGGGCCGCGAAGCCGACGGCGAGAAGTTGGTCGCCGACATCGACAAGCAGTTCGCCGACGCGAGAAGCGCTCACCCCGAATTCGCGGATCAGACCGCGGTGATCATCAGCGTCGACACGACTCCGGAGTTCTACGCCTTCTCCTCCGAGGATGCCCGCGGACGGATCCTCGGCAGCCTCGGATTCAAACCTGCTCTCGCGGTCGAGGCGTTGATGAACGGCGAGTTCTACGCTCCGATCTCCACCGAACGACTCGATCTCCTCGATGTGGACCGTCTCGTGGTCATCAGCAATCCCGATGCCGCCCAGGCGGTCCGGAACAATCTCGGCTTCCAGCAACTCGACGTGGCCAAGAACAACCGTGTCGTTTACGTCAACGACGATCAGGCCCCGCAGGTCGGCGCTGCCCTGACCGCAAGCTCAGCGCTGAGCTTGCCTTGGGCTACAAGCGAACTACTCGCCGAACTTACGAAGTAACCGGCGTCCGGCGCGCCTTGATCTGCGCAGTTCCCCAGATCCACACTCCGGCCCACATCATCCCGAACGCCCAACCTGCCAGAACGTCGGTCATCCAATGGGCAGCCAGGTAGACGCGGGAGAATCCGACGGCGATCATGTACAGGCCGAGGCTCGCGAACATTACCAACTTCGCGAGCCTCGGCAGGACAAGCCGAAGAATCACGGCGGCAACCGAAGTCGCGAGGATCGCGCTCATCATCGCATGGCCCGACGGGAACGAATACGAATCGATTTCGATCAAACGCTCCGGAACGGGTGGACGGGTTCGGGTGAAGATGCGCTTCAATCCGCTCATCACGAGCAGTCCGGTCAACATCGACCCGGCGATCAACAGAGCTTCGGTGCGCAGCCCTCGAACCAGAAGCACGATCGTCAGCAGCGTCGCGATCAGCCACGACGCGAGTGTTCCGCCACTGTCGGTGATGACGTCGACCACGTCCACGAGCCACGCCGTCCGCTGACTCACTGCGCTGTCGAGCACCCACTGATCAAAAGACATCTGTCCTCACATTCCTTGCGGCAGTGTCCACGTGCGCATCACGTGATGAACGCCGTCCGAGTCCACCCACCACGGCACGGTCACTGTCGCCTCCACTGCTCCTGTCAGTTCCACCGACAGTTCGTGATGGATCACTACCTCGCCGCCGGGAACCTCACGGCCGAGGGCTGCGAAGCCGAGAACTGCCTGTGGTTCGTTCGCCCAAGTCGTGACGACGCCGGCACTGCTCACTCGTCCGTGAACGGATGCAGACGCCGTTGCGATGTCGAGGAGATCCGCCAGTGCGTCGGCCGTCTCGAAGCTGCCGAGCACCACTCGTTGCGCAGGCAGTGCCGCTCCCAGCCATGGCCGGTCGAGAACAAGAGCGTCGCCGGGATCCACCAGGTCACCGGAAAGACCGCGTACGAATGGCGGGAGGCGCAGTTCCTCGAGGTCGAGAACCCGCCGCTGCGCTGCCTCACCCAGTAGTCGGTGCGTCCGCGCAATGACGGCGGAGGCCGGCATCCGTAGTGGGTCGGCAAGCCGATCGAGCAGCAGCTGAGCCAGTTCCGGATCGTCGACGGTATCCGATGCCAGCAGTCCGGAAAAGAATCCGGCGTCGGGGTGTTCGGCAGCGTCGAGCAATCCTTCGAAAGTGCGATCGCCCGGAGCTCGCAGCAGCCCCAGAACCTCACCGCCCAGTTCCGCATTCGAACGCAACCACCACGCCGTGTATCCGCGGCGGTCGACGAGCAGCGCCCGCGTCGCCGGCGACTCGACCAGCAGCGACAACGCCTGAGCCCAGCGGTCTTCGTCCACGAGATCGAGATCGCGCACGGCTTCGATGTATTCGGGATCCTCGTCGAGGGTGTCCCACCATGCGTCTTCGGCGTCGAGATCGTGATCCGGGCCGGACGGCAATTCCTCGCGGACCACAGTGAAGCCCCACCCGACACCGACTACCCGAAGTGCCTGCTCCCCCACCTGCTGCACGAAATCAGCGTCGACTGTGCCGAAGGGAGAATCCTCGACCAGGACACCCGCGAGGGGAGCCCCCGGAAGCAGAAGCTGGTCGGCGGAACGCAATTCTCCCTCCGAATCAGGAAGCAGCACTTCACCGATCCATGACGGCAGCGCCCCCGGCGCCACGTGGGCCGCCAATCCGAGCACCACCTGCGCCAAGTCCGTCACTACCGAATCATCCTGATCCGCAGCATCTTCGATCAATGCGCGCAGTGCCGGATCGGACAGCAGGTCGGTGGCACTCGCGGTCTGTGCTCCCAATCGAGACAGCAACGGGTGAGCCGCGACGGGATGAACCAACCTCGTCCACTGCACCGACGGTGCGTCTTCACCCAGTTCGACGCCGACGACGACGGTCCGTGGACCGGTCACGATCCGTCCGTCGGATAGTGGAACCGGCAGCGTTCCAAGTTCTTCCACCGCAAGAGTGTCGATCACCAAGGGCTCGAGGGCCGCATAGAGTCGATTCCACCAACTCGGTTCACGTTCGAGTCCACTGAGCAGTTCCGCGACGCGCGCGAGCCCGATGCGGTGCGTCGACACCGCCGCAAGTGCTCGCTCGTGCTTGGGGCCGGAGAGTTCGGGGACAACCAGTCCGCCGATGATGTCGGTGAGCAAATCGGCGAGTTCGTCACTGAGCCCGGGAACCACGGATGCTCGCTGCGGCGCCCGGTCGGGTTCACCGACCACCGGAAGCCACTCGTTCTCCTGTAACTCCTTCAGAAGCGCTTCGCGCAGAAGCGAATCCGTTTCACTTCGGGCGAAGGCAGGAATCGGGACGAGCGCCGTGCGCTGCCGGGGCGGCAGTGCGGCAAGGAACTTCGCGTATCCCTCGGCGAGCGGAGCGATCGGCGCAGCGGGCATGATGCGTCGGCGATCGGGTTGCATCGCTATGTCGGCGATGACGATCGCCGGGATCGACAGCTCCTCGTCGGATCGCGTCGGGGCACGCAGGACGTCGTCGGACACCGGCTCGACGATCCCGTCGCGGACCGGTACCAACCATCGTGCGTTCGGCGCCGAGTACTGCCACCACGTACGATCTCCGATCGCTATCTCCACGAGACCGGATTCCAGCACTCGTTCCGATCGCTGAAAAGTCTTCTCGCCCAGACGAATAGATCCGAGGGCCGGGAGTTCGAGCAGCAAGTCGACGACCTCGCGCGTCATCTGCCCAAGCAGCGCCGCGGCATCGACATCCGGCCGCAGTGTCAGCACCACTTCTGAATCGGCACCGTCGCTGGGCAATTCGACCGAGGGCCACACCAAACGGAGTACGGGGACACCGGTTTCCGGCACGGGAAGTTCGTGAGACTCGATCTCGCGCAGGGTTTGCGAGGCAGAGAACCGAATCGATCCCGTCGACGAGCGCAGTTCCACCTCGTCACTGACCGAGAGAACTGCCGAGAATCCGACGCCGAACCGACCCGTGACGCCTTCGTCGGCATCGACCTTGTTCGACGCTCGCAGCGCCGTGAGCGCGTGCACGCCGGATTCGTCCAGCGGACGGCCCGTGTTCGCCACGGTCAGCGTCTGACCGTCCAGGTCCACCCACAAAGAGCCCGCGATGCCCTCACGCGCAGCCGCATCGGCAGCGTTCTGTGCCAATTCGGTGAGCAGACGGTCGCGGTACCCGGCCTTCGCGAGATCGGATTCAGCAGCCGCGTCTTCACGCAATCGCGTCGGAGATTCCGACCACGCGCGCAGCGTCGCCGCCCTGAGTGCGTCCGTGCCGAACGGATCTTCTACTCGGTGGATACCGAATCCTCAACTGCAACAACGCTCGACGGGCGAGCAGGCACCGCAATCAGCTCGACTGCTCCGTCGTCGAATGCGTCGAACTGCGGCGAACCCGCACCGAGCGGCAAGCTGGTGTCCGAGTGCGCGCCACAACCGTAGGACACGCTGACCACACGACCGTCTGCGGAGAGTTCGTTGCCGCACACGCCGAACGCTGCGTGCAGCGAACCGGCGAGCGGAAGGAAGAACCCACACAGCCCACACGTCGACGGCGCGGCCTTCGCCATTTCCGACTCCGGGCCGAAGTCACCGTCGAACCAACGCTGTGCGGCATCGAGTCGGCCCTCGAGGCTCATGACCTGTTTGCGGCCGAGCCCGATTTCGAGAGCTACCTCGTCGACTTCCGGGTCACCGGTGGCGACGTAGCCGGGAACGAGGCGAGGATCCTCGGCCGGCGGAGCCAACAGGTCACCGACGGAGAGATCGCCGGGACGAATCCGCTGATCCCATGGCAGCCATTCCGGCGCAACCAACGCGTCGGGACCTGGCAACAGCGCCAACTCACTGACCGTGGCGTGGGTGTCCTCCGGTCCGGCAGCGACGACAACCGCCCACTGCCAACCGCGGTATCCCGGAATGTCTGCTGCAAATCGATGGGTGGCGGCAAATTCGTCCTCCGACGTCACGCCGAGGTATGCCCCCACACCGCCTTCATGCAGGTCGACGACTGCCGTTCGGGCAAGCTCGACCGCATCGGCCAGTACTGGGCGCGGCACTGCACGCTCTGGAGAAGTAGCAACACTCACTCCTCCAGTTTGCCGCACCACCGCAAGTCCGCAACGCACTGGGCTGCCATGCTGGGCAGATGAGTAGGTCACACGCCAATTCCGTGCGCAGTTTCGCAGCGGTCGCCGTGATCGCGTCGGCGCTGACGGGGTGCTCCGATTCCCCCAGCGCTCCCGACAACCTCACGACCGAAACCGGCTCCGTCGAGATCGTTCGAGTGTCCGCGCATGACCCCGACGCGTTCACACAAGGCCTCGAGATCGACGGAAATCGTCTCTACGAAAGTACCGGGCGCGTCGGCCGGTCCTGGGTCCGCTCGACTGGGATCTCGGACGAGCAGGCTCCCGCTTCGGGACCGGAAGTCGCACGTGCCGATCTCGACCCGCCGTTGTTCGGTGAGGGCATCACGGTCGCCGGAGACACACTGTGGCAACTCACCTGGAAAGACGGCGTTGCCATCGCCCGTGACAAGGACACCTTGATCGAACGCGGGCGGTTCCCACTCGACACCGAGGGATGGGGAGTCTGTTCGCTCGGGGATCGGCTGGTCTCCAGCGACGGTTCGGCCACGTTGACCTTTCGCGATCCCGAAACCTTCGCGTCGATCTCCACGATCGACGTCACCAGGTCTTCGGAGTCCGTCGGCAAACTGAACGAACTGGAATGCGCCGAAGACGGCTCCGTCTACGCCAATGTCTGGACCACGGACACCGTCGTCCGGATCGACCCGTCGGACGGCAGCGTCATGAACGTGTACGACGCGTCGCTGCTCCGCGAAGAACTCGTCACGGACGGATCGACCAGCACCGTCGACGTTCTGAACGGCATCGCGCAGATTCCCGGTACCGATCGATTCCTGCTCACCGGCAAGTATTGGCCGCAGATGTTCGAAGTCCGTTTCGTTAACTGAGTCCGACATGACACAGGACTCGCAGGGGTGTGCGTGGTAGCCGCGCCGACACTAGGACAGAATTGAGTGGTGACCGGACCGCGCGAACCCTACGACCCCGAAACTCGGCGAATCCACGACGAGCCGGAGGGGCAACAGGTGCACCCCGGTTACGACAACTACCCACCCGCGGCCCGCCAGGACAACTACCCGCCTTCGGCCCGTCCCGCGGCCCGTCGCACGCCATTGCCGCCGCTGCATCCGATCCCGGAATCACGGGGAGACTCGGATTCCGCGTCCGGTTCGAAGGCACCGGGTGCGGACGCTCCCAAGGCTCCCCCGATGCCTCGCAAACTCACCGTCACCCGCGTCGCAGCGATGCGCAGCCGTGAACTGACGAACAAGGGCATCGCGACCTTCCAGCGCGCAGCGAAGGCCGACGGCGCGGACAAGTCCGGCCTGACCGCTCTCACCTACGCGGTGATGACGAACAATGCCACCGACGCGGCCATCTCCGTCGCCCTCGCCAACACGCTGTTCTTCTCGGCCGCGACGGGCGAGGACAAGACCAAGGTCGCGCTGTATCTCCTGATCACGATCGCGCCGTTCGCCGTAATCGCGCCGCTCATCGGTCCGATGCTCGACCGCTTGCAGCGTGGCCGCCGAATCGCGCTCGCGTCGTCGTTCGGAGTCCGGACGCTCCTCGCGGTGATCCTGGTCTTCAACTTCGACAGCTGGATTCTGTACCCGGCCGCGCTCGGCATGATGGTGCTCAGTAAATCGTTCTCGGTACTCAAGAGTGCGGTGACTCCACGCGTGCTACCACCGGAAATAGACCTGGTGCGAGTCAATTCGCGTCTGACGGTCTTCGGGTTGATCGGTGGAACGATCGGGGCCGGCGCTGTCGCGGGTGCGCTCGCCCTCGCTTTCGGTTCCACCGGCGCCTTGTGGTTCGCGGTTGCCGTCACCGTCTTCGGCGCATATCTGAGCATGCGAATCCCGTCGTGGGTCGAGGTCACCGAGGGTGAGGTTCCCGCGACAATCACTTACCACCCGGACGAGGCACATCGCGCCGGCAGCGCCCCACCACAGCCGAACGCGAAACCGGCCAAGGTCCGTCAGCCTCTCGGACGGGCAGTGATCATCGGACTCTGGGGCAACGGAACCATCCGAGTGCTCACCGGCTTTCTGACGCTCTACATCGCGTTCGTCGCCAAATCACGTACCGATCACGAGCCACTCCAGCAGGCCATGATGCTCGGCTTGGTCGGCGCAGCTGCCGGTCTGGGCAATTTCGCCGGCAATGCCGCGGGCGCTCGCCTCAAGCTCGGCCGGCCCGCGTTGATCGTGCTTCGGTGCACGGCCTCGGTATGGATCATCGCCGTGATCGCCGCTCTGACGGACAACCTGATGACCGCCGCCCTGGCCACGCTCATCGCTTCCGCCGCCAGCGCCCTCGCCAAGGTCTCGCTCGACGCGTCACTGCAGCACGACCTGCCCGAGGAATCGATCGCGTCCGGATTCGGCAGATCCGAGACGGTTCTGCAGTTGAGCTGGGTACTCGGCGGCGCATTGGGGGTTCTGCTTCCCACCGAATACTGGATCGGGTTCACTGTTGTATCGGTGTTCCTGACGATCGGGCTACTACAGACCTTCCTGAGCTACCGAGGAAACAGCCTCCTGCCCGGCCTCGGCGGGAAGCGACCCGATCTGGCCGAACAAGAAGTGACCGAAGTGATTTACACCGGTAAATCCAACCGAGGACAAGGAAGTACTCCGCAGTGATGATGCGCTCGAGAACAAAGAAGATCGTGGCAGCGATCAGTGTCCTGATGGTGGTGGCACTAGTTGCTTACGTCTCCGTTCTTTTCGTGATCATCAAGAACATCAACGACGACCCCGACAAGCTGCCGGTCATCACTGCATACGCACACGGCAAGACGATCGAGACCAACCCTGCCGGGTTCTGCACCATCGATCTGTCCCAGTGCGCCCAGGTGGGCGACATCTACGCACTCGACGTTCCAGCGGGCTATCCGTTGCAGCTGTCGTTGTCGACGGACGTCTCGGATGCGCAGTGGGCATTGCTGGCCGTCTACGAGGATGCCGACGGCAACCAGACCGGCGAGCCCCGAGTCTTCGAGCCCGGTGAGGCCTTGGCCGTGACGGTCGAATCTTCGAGCGATCCCGTCAAACAACTCGTCGGCGTCGAAATCCACCTCGCCGTCGGTGAGGGAAGCGAACAGGGACTGCTGATCTGGTCGATCAAGACCGCCTGATCCCCGGACCATGAAAATGCCCTGCACACCGATTGGTGTGCAGGGCATTTTGTCAGCAGCTGTGTATGGCAGCTCGTATCGAAGCGATCAGGTATCGAGCTCGCGAGCGACGGCCCGGACGACCTCGGAGATCCGCTGAGCGGTCTTGCGGTCCGGGTACTTGCCGTTGCGCAGATCCGGTTGGACCTTCGCCTCGAGCAACGTGATCATGTCCTCGACCATGCCGTGCAGCTGGTCAGGGGTGTGCTTACGCTCGACGGGCTCACGACGTGTCGCCGTGGCGCCGCGCAATGACGGCGCCGGCTCGAGCACCTTCAGGCTCAGCGCCTGCGGACCGCGTCGACCTGCAGCCATGCCGAACTCGACGCGCTGGCCGGCCTTCAAGCCCTCGACGCCCTCGGGAAGAGCGGAAGCACGGACGTAGACGTCCTCGCCCTCTTCCTGCGACAAAAAGCCGAAACCCTTTTCGACGTCGTACCACTTCACCTTGCCGGTCGGCACCGCGTTCACCTGCTCATCACTCGACTGGGGCATCTGCCCCAATGTGCTCGGGAGGCTCTCGAAAGAGCCTCATGGCCTTGCTCGCATCGCTTCCGGTGGAAGAATGCAAAAGAACGCGCCCCACACTTGCTTCAGCGGGGCGCGCAGTCTGTTAACAGTCTACCTGTGACGAACCCGGGTCGGCACCCAGGTTTACAGGCACTATCCTCGTAGGTGTGGACCCTCAACCGAACCCGCGCACTTCCGGCACCGGAAACGGTCTGTTCCGTACTGCAATGGCACTGTTCATCGTCGGATTCCTGGCAATCGTGGCCATCTTCGCGGTCCACATCTTCAGCGACACTCCGCCCGGCCTGGCCTTGTACCTCGTCGCACTCGCATGCCCGATCGGCTTCCTGCTCGCGATCGTCTACACGCTGAGATCCGGTCGACGCGTGCGCTGATCTCTTCCGCCTCCTACCGAAAGGTCACTGACCATGAGAATCCTCCTGAACGTGATCTGGCTGGTGTTCGGCGGCTTCTGGCTGGCATTGGGTTACTTCGCCGCAGGCATCATCTGCTGCATCCTCATCATCACGATTCCCTTCGGAATCGCAGCGTTCCGCATCGGCATCTACGCACTGTGGCCGTTCGGTAAGACCGTCGTCGACAAGCCGACCGCCGGTGTCGGTTCGATGATCGGCAACGTCATCTGGGTGATCATCGCCGGCATCTGGTTGGCGATCGGACACATCGTCACCGCCGTCGCGATGGCGATCACGATCATCGGAATTCCACTCGCGGTCGCGAACTTGAAGATGATTCCGATCTCGCTGATGCCGCTCGGCAAGGAGATCGTCGACGTGGACCGCGTCAATTTCGCATAGCCGTCGAATCCATCCCGGTAACGATGTGACCTTGATCACATTACGGATGGATAACGGAACGGACACAGCCAGACATTCACTGAAGGACCCCCACCTACCTGGGAAGAGTCTCCTGCGCTTTGTGTGACGGGTTGTACGTCTTTCGCCACGCCGCGTTATCAAATGGTGACACGAGCGACTCGAGCCGTTACCGTCGTTTTCGGCCGGGAAACTCGGCCACCTCCGGCCCGCCGCGCCAAGCCTTGTCCCGCGGGTACCGGACTTCCGACAGAGCATTCCAGGGACGAGGACGGGGGACCCAAAGTCCTCTGTGAGAACAGAAAAGTTCTCCAGTGGACACCGGTTCGGTCGCAAGACCGGATCTTGGGGTGAAGCCAGACCCTTTCCAGCCAGGAAAGGCGAGGCCGGGCGACCTCTCAGCCCGAACCCGACAGCTGACCTCGCAGGCGCGTGTGGAGAGGATTTCGACCATCATGAGCGGACGCCATCGCAAGCCCACCACCACCGGCCGCACTGTCGCCAAGGTCGCCGTCACCGGCGCCATCATGGGCGTAGCAGGAATTGCAGCCACCGGAACCGCAAACGCTGCCCCCGACTCCGACTGGGATCGTCTCGCCCAGTGTGAGGCCGGCGGAAACTGGGCCATCAACACCGGCAACGGTTACCAGGGCGGATTGCAGTTCTCCCCCAGCACGTGGAACGCACACGGCGGCGGACAGTATGCAGCCACCGCAAACCAGGCCTCTCGCGAGCAGCAGATCGTTGTTGCCGAGCGTGTTCTTGCAAACCAGGGTTGGGGCGCATGGCCCTCCTGCTCCTCCAGCCTCGGACTGAGCAGCGGCGCCACCGAGCGTTCCGCTCCAGCCACCACGGCTCCTCAGGCAGCTCCGGCTCCGGCTCAGCAGGTCGCTCAGACTGTTGCGCACCCGGTTGCCGACGCCATCGATCAGGCAATCGCGTTCGCCAAGGCCAACGGCATCCCGGTCGACCCGCAGATCCTCGCAGCCGCAGACACCGCGAAGACGTTCCTCAAGTAACACCGGCAAGACTGTCCGCTCGGACGCTCGAACTAGAGAAGGCCCGCACCGAATCGGTGCGGGCCTTCTTCTTGTCGAGTTGTTATCGGTTGATGACTGTGTGCGGGTGTACGTAAGGGAGTGACTCCACCGGAACCGGAAAGGTGGTGTCCTCGCCGAAGGGTGAAAGTCCACCTGCACGGGTCGATGACAATTCGGTCACTGCGTGATCTCCGTCTGCAGTTTCCGGCCATCCTGGATCTACATAGTGTTGCTTCGAATTGTTGGCCACGAAGTCATTTTGACAGGACGCCGTTACGCCGTACAGACCAGGTCTCTAATCTGATACCTGATGACCGAAACACGTGGCACCCCGGCGGGCAGTTCCGCAGCCGAAAGTCTGACCGATTGGCTCTCGGCGCGCAGTGACGCCGAGTTGACGGAGTTGCTGCGTCTGCGCCCCGATCTGGCCGTGCCACCGCCGAGCACGATGGTGGTTCTCAGCGGTCGGGCGCAGCAACGCGCGTCGGTCAGCCGAGCGGCCGACGAGCTCGACACCCTCGATTTCGGTCTTCTCGAATTGTTGGCACTCGGTGGCGCTGAGGAAACTCCGATGACTCGGGCGGAACTCAACAGTGCAATCGCCGACCGCGCACTGACCGGCAAGGGCAAGGTCACCAAGAAGGCCGTCGACAAGTCGCTGTCGAAGATGCGCGAGTCCGCCCTCATCTGGGGTGTCGATCCCATCAGCGTCGTCCCGGCAGTCATCGGGATGATTCCCTGGCGTGTGGGGCGTGCGCTCGAACCTGCCGAGGCGATGTCCGAGACCGAGATCTCGGCGGCCCTCGACGCTCTGGACACCCGAGAACGGGATCTCCTCGAGACTCTCGCCAACTCCAGCCCGATCGGCCGCACCCGCGACGCTGCCCCTGGAACGCCGCCCGAGCGCCCGGTTCAGCGACTGCTGGCAGCCGGCCTGTTGCGGTGGCTCGACGAGCAAACCGTCGAACTCCCGGCGACGGTTCGTCAGGTCATCCGCGGCGAGCCGGTTTTCGATCCGACGACACTGACCGCACCGGTCATCGGGGGCGACAAACTCAAACCGGCGGACGTGAACGCCGCAGCAGCCGGCGAGGCGCTCGAGTTGGTACGCCAATGCGAGAACGTGATCGCAGTTCTGGGAGCAGCACCGGCCCCCGCCCTGCGAGCCGGTGGACTCGGCGTTCGAGAACTACGACGTGTAGCCAAAACTGCTGATCTCGACGAAGCGCGTGTGAGCCTGCTTGTCGAATTACTCTCCGCAGCCGGACTCATCGCGAGCGGAACGCCCGACCCGGCGCCGATCTCGGACAACGCGGACGAATACTGGACGCCCACACTCGCCGTCGACGGCTGGCTGAACGCGTCCACAGCGCGACGGTGGGAGGTCCTGGCGTCCGCCTGGGTCGATGTACCGCGTGTTCCGTGGATGATCGGGCTGCGGGATTCCACCGACAAGCCGATCGCGGCACTGTCCGAGGAGGGCCGGGCACCGGCGGCACCGCGAGATCGTCAGGCCATTCTGGGGCTGCTAGCCGAACTCGACAGTGGTCAGACTGCGTCGGCCGTCGAGGTCAGTCGGCTGTTGGCGTGGCGACGTCCGCGGTGGAGCGGACGCCTACGGACCTTCGCGATCGAGCGGACTCTGGACGAGGCCGCCGCACTCGGACTGGTAGCCCGCGGCGCTTTGTCGTCACCGGGACGAGCATTGCTACACGGCGGGGACGCCGAAGCCGAAATGCAGTCCGCGCTACCCGACCCGATCGACTACATCCTGGTCCAGGCAGATCTGACTTTGGTTGCGCCCGGCCCGCTCGTACCGGATCTGCTCGAGCAGGTGAGCCTGGTCGCGGACATCGAGTCGGCAGGATCGGCCTCCATGTACCGCATCAGCGAGGACAGTGTGCGTCGTGCTCTCGACGCCGGTCTGACGGCCACCGAACTGCATGCCATGTTCGCTTCGAAATCGAAGACACCTGTCCCCCAATCGCTTTCGTATCTGATTGACGATGTTGCACGTCGGCACGGACGACTGCGCGCCGGGGTCGCAGCGTCGTTCATCCGGTGCGAGGACGCATCACTGTTGGCGGAGGTACTCGCATCGGCGGTGGCCGAGTCCCTGGCATTGCGCGCATTGGCTCCCACGGTCGCGATCTCCCAAGCCCCGCTACGCGAGGTCCTGGCCGAATTGCGCGCAGCCGGATTTGCGCCGGCCGGCGAAGACTCCTCGGGAACGCTGGTCGATCTTCGCCCACGCGGGGCTCGCGCACCGAACCGTCGCAGCCGACCGGCGTCGAGAATGCCTGCGAGCCCGTCGGCGGATCAGCTGGCGTCGTTGGTACGCACGATGCGTGCGGGCGACCGCGCTTCCGCCCCCGGCCGTGGCGGCGTTCGAACGGACGGTTCGCGCGAGAACAACGCTGCCACCATCGCCTTGCTGGCCACGGCGGCACGAGACAATTCCAGCGTCAACATCGGCTACGTCGACGCTCAGGGGGTCGCGACGCATCGCATCGTCGACCCCGTCAGCGTGGGCGGCGGACAGCTGGACGCCTTCGACCCGGCAAGCGGCGCGGTTCGCCGTTTCACGTTGCACCGCATTACTTCCGTCAGCCCCGTCGACTCCGGAAAAAAGTAGCGAAAAAGAAGCAACTGGCATTTTTCTGTAAATGAAGTATGGTCGAGGTCAGTTTGTGATTGCCACTTCGAAAAATGAGGAGCGACAATGGCTGACAAGGCGCCGGGTAAGAACATGAAGAAACCCGCCCAGTCGATCAAGGAACGCCGCGCGGAAAAGCGGGCGAAAACTGCGGAGTCTTCCGAGTTCATCCGTAAGCGGAAGCGGAGCTGACAGCAAATTCCAGAGGAAGACGAGCTGACTGCGAAGCTGACCAATGCCTACCTCCACCGACACCCTCGTGCACCTGCACGAAACTTTCAACCTGTTCAAGTCGCGTAATCGAGGAACTGACGCACGCTCGCGCGGCTACGCAGCGGGCATGACTCTCGCTTCACTCTGCGTCCTCGACGAACACGCTCGGCAATCCGGAATACTTCTATCGGATTTACCGCAGAAAGAGAATCAACCATCGTGAAAAGAACAATCCACACCCTGGACCGTATTCAAACGAGACTCGAATCGGAGCTTGATTCCACTCCGGGTGATTCCGAAAAGAATATCGGTTATCGGTCCGGAATTTCCGAGGCTATTACTCATGTAATGGAAATGCGGAAGTCAGTGGTCGCACAGAAATAGGAGGCGCATCGATTAGGCGCTCACCCCAATAACTGCCGCACACCACCCACCAGAAAGACGACCTGGTCCTCGTAGAAGTCGGCAAGCCGCTCCGGCGCGAGCGGCTTGCCACTTCCGCTCCAATCGTCCGCCCGGCTCAACGCCTGGAGGAAGCCCATCAAGGCAATCGCCCAGCGAGTCTCGAGCCTTTCCGGATCGGTAGCAGGAAAGGTACGACGGACCTGTTCGAGAAGATGATCACGCAGGTGCAGCTCGGTCGCTTCGAGGGCTGGATGGCCCGGTCGCGACATCTGCGGCTGCGAGATCTGCGTGACGATTCTGATCCATCGCATTCCCCGCGTGCGATGGCGAAGGAGCATTGTCTTGTAGGGCGCAGTGACGGCCCGTACCAGCGCCTCGACCGTCGGCGGCGTCTTGTCGGCGGCGAGGGCGTCCACGTTCGCGCTGATCTGATCTCGCACCGACGTTCCCATGTCCAACAGCACCGCGGCGACCAGATCGTCCTTGGTTCCGAAATGGTAGTGGACTGATGACGGCCCGAGACCGGCCGCGGCGTTGACCGAGCGCAGCGAAACTGCATCCAATCCCTCTGTCGCGAAAAGCCGTTCAGCAGTTTTGAGCAAACGCAGACGCGTCGCGTCGCCTTGACGGTTCTGCCGGGAGTCGGTCATACGAACGAGCTTCGCACGGGCTCGACAAACGTCTCCACAATGGTGAACGCAGAGTCAGAGTGATTCACGGTGTGCTCGCACCCTGTTGTCGCGATCGACCCAGCCGTGGGCGCGTGCGTAGTCCACCATCGCCGAGAACTTCTGCCTCCACTCGGTGTTTCCGATCCGGGCCGCGACGGCTTGCTCCAGGTGAGCAATGTCGAGCCAGATGTGATCGTCCTCGAGTTCCCCCCACGGTTCCAATACCCGACTCAGAGTCTCGGATCGATCGTCGCCGCCAACGACGACCGAGAGACTGGTGAAGTCGTCGACATTATTCAGTTCGACGGTCGAGGAGGTGGGGGGTGATTGTGACGTCCAGTTGCATGACCTCTTCAACGCTCCTTCTCAAAATCCTGGTTCAGTTGATCGACTTGTAACAACGATAACCGACGTCACTGCGCCAGATGGAGTTGAACTACAAGTGATTACAAACTTCCCGCTGTGCGGGAGGCTCAACTTATTGGATCAGTTGATCCATGTTAGACATCTCAATCAGAGCGAGTGATCCAAATCACTCCCCTGTCGACAGGAGATGTCATCGTGTGGTCCGCATCGTCCATCCGCTTCGGAGCCTTCCTCGCCCCATACCATCCGCTCGACGCCGATCCCGCCCTGCAACTCAGACGCGATATCGACCTCATGACACACCTGGACCACCTCGGATTCGAGGAAGCGTGGATGGGTGAGCATCATTCGACTGGTGCCGAGATCGTGCCTGCTCCGGACATGTTCATCGCGGCCGCCGCAGAGCGGACCGAGCGTATCCAGTTCGGCACAGGTGTGACGTCCCTGCCCTATCACCACCCACTGATCACGGCCGACCGCATCACTCAGCTCGATCTGCAGACGCGCGGACGACTCATCTTCGGCACCGGCCCGGGCAAGATCCCCCTCGATGCGCACATGATGGGCATCAACCCGTCGGACCAGCGTCGGAGGCAGGGCGAAGCACTCGAAGCCATTCTCGCTTTGCTCCGAGGCGAGGTCGTCGATATGGAAACCGACTGGTTCACGTTGCGTGACGCGCGGGCACAGCTGCCCACATACCGCGCGGACGGCATCGAGACCGTGACGGCGTCCACGATTTCCCCCAACGGTTCGGTGCTCGCCGGCAAGAACGGCCTCTCCCTGCTCTCATTGGCGGCCAGTTCACCCAGCGGCTTCGACGCCCTGGATCGCAACTGGGATGTGTACGAGAAGGTGTCGGCCGAACACGGCCACCGCGCCGACCGAGCGACGTGGCGTGTGGTCAATCCGATGTTCATCGCCGAGACCCGAGCCGAGGCCGAGCGCGCCGTGAGCCGACGGATCGGATCGATGGCTTCCTACGTGAATCGACAGACCGGCCAGAACCCGGCCTGGGCAGATACACCGGCCGGAATCATCGATCAGTGGCGCAACGACACGCTCGGCGAGTTCGGTCAGGCGATCATCGGCACCCCCGACGATGCGATCGCACAGATCGAGCGTCTGATCGAGAAGACGGGAGGGTTCGGCACGTTCTTGATCCTTCACGTCGACATGGCGAGCTGGGAGGACACCAAACGCAGCTACGAATTGTTCGCCTCCGAGGTGGTCCCGCACTTCCGGAAGCGGAATGTCGGGCGTCAGGCGAGCATGCAGTTCGCCGAGGACAACCGCGAATACCTGATCGGCGGGCTGGTCGGAGCGATCACCAAAGCCCATACCGACTACTACGGCCTGCCGGCCGAGACGGGAACCGTACGCGCATGAGGGCCGTCCGTTTCCAGAACGGTGAATTCGCAGTAGCGGTGGTAGCCGACGCACCTCCGCTGGCGCCACATCAGATCCGCATCGACGTCGTCGCCTGCGGGATCTGTGGCAGTGATCTGAGCATGTCGAAAGACCCGTGCCGGTTCGTTCAGGTCGCGCACGACGGGGGCTACCCGCTCGCCACCTTCGATCCAGACGCGCCAGTGGTGCTGGGCCACGAATACGCGGGTATCGTCTCCGAGACCGGTTCTGCAGTAGACGATTTCATGATCGGTGATCGGGTGGCCGGCATCGGCTTGGCCACCGACACGGCTACCGGAATACCGACGATCATCGGTTACTCGAACGAATACCACGGCGCGTTCGGCGATCACATCGTTGTCGACACATTCTGGGTCCGCAAGGTTCCCGACCATCTGTCACTCGAGCACGCCACACTGGCCGAACCTCTCCACGTCGGCGAGATGCATCTCCAACAGTCCGGCCTCACCTCGGCCGATTCAGCGCTCGTCGTCGGTTGCGGGACGATCGGACTGGGTGCCATCGTCGCTGCGAAAGCGAGAGGGGCACAGATCGTCATCGCGTCCGAGCCCTCCCCCAAACGCCGCGAGCTCGCCAAGAAGGTGGGCGCGGACATCGTCGTCGACCCGGCCGAGCGGGATCCGATCGAACTGTGGAATCAGATGGTCGCCGAAGGCAACCCGCTCGTGGGCCAGGCCGCGAACGGCATCCTGATCGCCTACGAATGCAGCGGCCGGGCGGGGGTCATCGGCGAACTGATGCGCACCCTGCCGTTCAACTCGCGGATTCAGGTCCTGGCTGCGCCGTTCGGCGACGAGACCATCGTTCCCGTCATCGGGCAGTTCCGAAGGATCTCGATCAACTTCGGTCATGGCCCCTACGAGAACGCGTACGACATCACCCTTGCTCGGTTGGCCGACGGCGAGATCGACGCCGAAGCGATCATTACCGGCCGTGTCGGGCTCGACGGAGTCTCGGATGCTCTTGCGGCTCTTCGCGCACCCGACGAGCACGTGAAGATCCTCGTCCTGCCCGCCGCAGGTCGTCCGGAATAGCGGTTGGTCCTGCCCTGTTGACGTAGGGGTGCCCGAACTCGGGCACCTCTACTTCTGGCTGTGCGAGCGTCGTATGTTGGCGTTGCGCTCCGATACCAGGACAATGGCAGGGTTGGCGTCAGCCGACAACGCGGTGCAACGCTCTGTGGCTGCTGCGTTTGTTTCACTAGGAGGCTTCCGTGACCGACGGACCGTTGATCGTCCAATCCGACAAGACGCTGCTGTTGGAGGTCGACCACGAGCGCGCCGGCGATGCCAGGCAGGCAATCGCCCCCTTCGCGGAACTCGAACGCGCCCCCGAGCACGTCCACACGTATCGCATCACTCCCCTGGCCTTGTGGAATGCCCGCGCCGCCGGACACGACGCCGAGCAGGTTGTCGACGCTCTGGTTTCGTTCTCACGATTCGCAGTTCCGCAACCGCTGCTGGTTGACATCGTCGACACGATGGCCAGGTACGGACGCTTGCAGCTGGTCAAGAGCCCGGTGCACGGCCTCATCCTGGTCAGCCTCGACCGGGCAGTCCTCACCGAGGTGATGCGACACAAGAAGATCTCACCGATGCTCGGTGAGAAGGTCGACGACGACACCGTGATCGTCCACCCAAGCGAACGCGGCCGCCTCAAGCAGATGCTGCTCAAGGTGGGCTGGCCGGCCGAGGACCTCGCCGGCTATGTGGACGGCGAAGCGCACCCGATCGATCTCGCTTTCGAAGAGGGCCACTGGGAACTGCGCGACTACCAGCAGATGGCAGCGGATTCGTTCTGGGCCGGCGGCTCGGGCGTCGTCGTGCTGCCATGTGGCGCCGGTAAGACGATGGTGGGCGCAGCAGCCATGGCAAAGGCCAAGGCCACCACACTCATCCTCGTCACCAATACCGTCGCCGGCCGTCAGTGGAAGCGTGAGCTCATCGCCCGCACGTCGTTGACCGAGGAAGAAATCGGCGAATACTCCGGCGAGCGCAAGGAGATTCGGCCGGTCACGATCGCGACCTACCAGGTGATCACGCGTCGCACGAAGGGCGAGTACAAGCACCTCGAACTTTTCGACTCCCGCGACTGGGGACTGGTGATCTACGACGAGGTCCACTTGCTGCCCGCGCCCGTCTTCCGGATGACGGCAGACCTGCAGTCGCGCCGCCGTCTCGGCCTGACCGCAACGCTGGTTCGTGAAGACGGCCGCGAAGGCGACGTCTTCTCGCTCATCGGCCCCAAGCGCTACGACGCTCCGTGGAAGGACATCGAAGCGCAGGGCTGGATCGCGCCGGCCGACTGCGTCGAGGTGCGAGTGACGATGACGGACGCCGAGCGCATGTCCTATGCCGTCGCCGAACCGGAGGAGCGCTACAAACTGTGCTCGACGGCGCACACCAAAATTGCTGTCGTGAAGTCTATTCTGGCGAAGCACCCGGATTCACCGACCTTGGTGATCGGTGCGTATCTCGATCAGCTCGACGAACTCGGCGAAGCCCTGAACGCCCCGGTGATCAAGGGATCCACCAAGAACAAGGAACGTGAGATCCTGTTCGATCAGTTCCGTAACGGTGAGATCCAGACGCTGGTGGTGAGTAAGGTCGCGAACTTCTCGATCGACCTTCCGGAGGCGTCTGTCGCCGTGCAGGTTTCGGGAACCTTCGGATCGAGACAGGAAGAAGCTCAGCGGCTCGGACGACTGTTGCGACCCAAGCACGACGGTGGTCAGGCCCACTTCTATTCGGTGGTTTCCCGCGACACTCTCGATGCGGAATATGCGGCACATCGTCAGCGATTCCTCGCCGAACAGGGCTACGCCTACCGGATCACCGACGCCGATGACCTGCTCGGACCTGCAATCGGCTGAGTATTTCTGCAACACGTTGCAGAATCAAATGGACATACGTCCAGTTGTCTGTAGAGTGTCCCCTGTCACAGTCGTGTCCATCGGCCGGGGGTCACCAGCACCATGCGCTCAGTTCCACGTCTACGGGGTCGGCTCGCCGGAACCATCTCGCTGCTGACTGCCGCCGTCGTCGTCGCCACAACCGGCGTCAGCGCGGCGGAACCGAGTCCTGCTCCTACCGCGCAGAACTCGGTGTACGCACTTGCGAACGGTTGCTTCGCGCTGCGCACCGAGTCTGGTGATTTCGTCCGTCGTGACGGGTCGGCGTACCTCACCGACGTAACGAAAGCCGCAGACGCCGAACCGTTCCGACTACATGCGGCCCAGTTGGGTCGTTTCATGCTGTACGGCCCGGACGGGTCGATGCTCTCGCACGACGGCGCAGACTCGGTACTCGCCACCTCCGAAGCAACTCCCTCCACCGACTGGACCGTGATGTCCACCGGTGAATCGTTCGTTCTGACCGCGACCTCGAACGGCCGCCAACTGATCTCGCGCGACTTGACGCTCACGATGTCCGATCCCGGTGACGTCCCCGAATCTGCGTTCATACTCGTCTCGCGCGGTGGCTGCGCCGACTTCCCGGAAGCGGAGGTGGGCGCAAACGGCGTTCCAGGAGAAATCGGACCGAACGGTGAAGTCACCGGATTCATCGACACACACGTGCACATGAACGCTTCCGAGTTCATGGGCGGAAACCTGCACTGCGGCCGACCTTTCGACCCTCAGGGCGTCACCGCAGCGCTCGTCGACTGCCCGGACCATCAACCCGACGGGATACCGGCGCTCCTCGAAAATGTTCTGTCGTACGGCAATCCCTTCGAAACTCACGACACCACCGGCTGGCCGAGTTTCGCCGACTGGCCGGCGCACGATTCACTGACGCACGAACAGACGTACTACAAGTGGGTCGAGCGAGCTTGGCGTGGTGGTCTGCGAATCTTCACCAATCTCTTTGTCGCCAACCGTGTCCTGTGCGAGCTGTATCCGAGCAAGCGAAATCCCTGTGACGAGATGGAGACCGTCCGGATCCAGGCGAAGCAGACACGCGAACTCCAGGACTACATCGACGCCCAGTACGGCGGTCCCGGCCGGGGTTGGTTCCGCATCGTCAGCTCGCCGGAACAGGCCAGGCAGGTGGCCGCCGACGGGAAGCTGGCCGTCACCCTCGGGGTGGAGGTGTCCGAACCCTTCGGTTGCTCTGTGCGTAACGGGATTCCGCAGTGCACCGAGGACGACATCGACCGCGGCCTGGACGAGTTGTACGACTTGGGTGTCCGGCAGATGATCGTCACGCACAAGTTCGACAACGCCCTCGGCGGTGCCCGTTTCGACGGCGGAGTCACCGGAGTGGCCGTCAACATCGGCAACTACCTGGGCACCGGGGAGTTCTGGCAGTCGGAATCATGCACCGGCGTCGCCGAGGACAACGTGCTGCCCACCAAGGTCGACGGCGCACAGAATCTTCTCGCAGTACTCCCACCCGGAGTGACACTTCCGGTGTACCCCGCTGGTCCGCAATGCAATTCACACGGCCTGACCGACCTGGGTGCATACACGATCAGCGGTTTGATGGACCGAGGGATGATCGTCGACATCGATCACATGAGCGTCAAGACCGCCGAAGCAGCCCTCGATATTCTCGAAGCCGCGAACTATTCCGGTGTTGTTTCGAGTCACAGCTGGAGCGACCCGAGCCTGTACAAGCGGATCTACGCGCTGGGAGGATTCGTCGCCCTGTACGCCGGGCAACTCGACGCCTCGGACGACAAGCCCGAAGAGCGCGGATTCATCGACCAGTGGCGCGACGCGCGGGCGATGCGAAGCGAGAACTACTACTTCGGTTTCGGCTACGGCGCCGACACCAACGGCTTCGGGCCGCAGGCCGCACCGCGCGGTGACGCCGCCGAAAATCCGCTGCAGTATCCGTACACCGCCTTCGACGGCACCATCATGGACCAGCAGCGCGCAGGCACCAGGGTTTTCGACGTGAATACCGATGGCGTTGCCCAGTACGGGATGATTCCCGACTGGATCGCGGACATGCGTATTGCTGCGGGCGCCGACGGCGACACGATCATCGAGGACATGAGCCGCGGCGCCGAGGCTTACCTGCAGATGTGGGAGCGAGCACGAAACTAGCTACGCTGGTGGACGGCTCCCGGAAGATCGGGGGCCGGTCCTAGATCGTCCGGCACCACCCGAAGGATTTTTTCGTGGCTGACTTCCAGTTCACCGTCGACAAGGCCCACGCCAAGTCGGTCAACGACACACTGGCCGACGTACGCCGCCTGCAGATTTCCGCAGTGATCTTCGCGATCGTCCTCGCCGCGGTCGGAGCCTGGCTGATCAGCATGGGTGAGGTGTGGTCCATCATCATCGGCACGGTCCTCGCCATCGGTGCGGCCAGTTCACTGTGGGTCGCCGTGTGGGCACCTCGCAAGGTGGGAAGCGTCGAATCTCTGTATGCGGACAACCCACTGGTTCCAGCGATCGTCACCGAGGTTCACCCTCGAGCGGCGACCCTGACGGCACTGATCGACATCGCGAAGCCGGCGGCCGGAGCACCGAAGTACGCGCTCGTCAGCCGCAATGTTCGACTCAATCCGAAGTGGCGAGTCGGCGACCGCATTCCGTCGGTGGCACTGCGTTCGGATCGTTCCACCCGAAGCAAGGCTGACACTTGGCAGATGGTCAGCCCCATGCCAATCGAGTGGGGGACCAAGGACTCGGCAGTGCTGGCACGCGCGATCGCAGCTGTCAGTGCGAGCGAGTGGAACTTCCTGCAGAGCCGGATCCCCGACTCCGAAGAAGTTCGCACCCACCCCGATCGCCGGGTTCTGATCAACCCGGCCGATCTTCCTGACTCCCTGCGCTAGCCCAAACGGTTACGCGAGCGCGGGCAGCACTTCCTTCTCGAACATCTCGATTCCCGACGTGTCGTACGCGGCCTCGGGGAAGTAGAAGATTCCGTACTCGAGTCCCTGCGCCTTGAGCGCCGACAGGTTCTCGATGATCTGCTCGGGTGTACCTACGGCAGGCATTCCGCGGAACGCATCGAGCGACGCATCGGCGGCAGCTTCGCCGACCAACGGCGTCAGTCGGGCCTTCAGTGTCTCCAACCGCTGAGCCACCTCGGATTCCGTCGCGCCGATGGCCACGTTGTAGTTGGCCGAACGGACGATGGCGTCGAAATCGGTACCGACGGTGTCGCAGTGCTTCTTCAGGATCTCGGACTTGTGCGCGAAGCCGGCCGGGGTGCCGTCGAAGTTTGTGTACTGCGCGTACTTGGCCGCGATCTTGAGTGTGACCTTCTCGCCGCCACCGGCAACCCAGATGGGAATTCCGCCCTCTTGCAACGGAAGTGGACGGCACAGCGCTCCGTCGACCTGGTAGTACTTGCCGTCGAGCGTCGCGCTGCCGGTCGACCACGCCTGCTGCATGATCTGGATTCCTTCGTCGAGGCGGCCCAGACGCTCACCGGCAGAGGGGAAACCGTAGCCGTACGCGCGCCACTCCTGCTCGTACCAACCGCCGCCGATGCCCATCTCGACGCGTCCACCCGTGATCAGGTCGGTGGTCGCGGCGACCTTGGCGAGGTACGCCGGGTTTCGGAAGCTCATGGCGGTACACATCTGGCCGAGTCGGATACGCGACGTCGACGCACCGAGTGCGGCCATCAACGTCCACGCCTCGTGAGTCGCTTCTTCCGTCGGCTGGGGAACGGTGTGAAAGTGGTCGTAGACCCACACCGACTCCCACGGCCCTGCCTCCGCGCGCAGCGTGAAGTCTCGCATCACCTCCCACTGCTTCGCGGGGTCGATGCCGACCAGGTCCAGACGCCAGCCTTGAGGTACGAACAGTCCGAATCGCATGTAGCGAGCCTACCTACAGTTTCCCGACGCGCGACCGGGGTGACACCCGCGGAGAATAGACCGGAATGAAGCGGAACATCATCGCCGCGCCGGCAAACGAAGTCGCGCCCAGTGCGGCAAATGCCCACCCGAGCGGGAACACCGCGGCGAGAAGACCGATCGCGAGCGGCCCACCGAACATGCCCGTGTCGTGCGTCAAACGCCATGCGGCGAGGAACTCGGCGCGCTCTTCGGGTGGGGCGATATCAGCACCGAGAGTCATGATCACGCCGTTGCCCAGTCCGTTGCCGATCCCCATCACGACAGCAACCACCGTCAATCCCACTGCACCCGTCGAGAACGGCAACATCAGGTACGACACACCGATCACCGTCAGCGAAGGCACCGCGACCAGCCTACGTCCGTATCGGTCCATGATGTGTCCGGCCGGATACGAGCACAGCAGGTCCACGGCCGCACCGATACCGAAGATCACACTCACCTGGGCTGCATCCAACCCGAGGTGCAATGCCCACAATGGAAGAACGGCCTCACGCGAAGCGCGGGCGGCGCCCATCAGAAGGGAGCCTGTCCCCAGCGTCGACAGAGCGGCACGATGACGGCGAAGGATCTCCGGGAGGGTGACGTGCCCGTGATCACTGTTGCCCGCCTGCACCTTTCGTGGCGGGTCGGGAACGCGGGCCATCAGTGCCCCGGCGAGTACGACGCCCACCAACTGGACGAGGAATCCTCCGCGCGCTCCCACCAGGAGAATCACGCCGGCACCGATGAGCGGTCCCAGGAAGAAACCCAACCGCCACATCGCGGCGAACGACGACATTGCTCGGGCCCGAAGACCGAGTGGCACGGTCTCGGCGAGGTAGCTCTGCCTCGCGAGGCCCCACACCGCATTCGCCAGTCCGGTCAACAGTGCGCCGATACCGAGCATCCACGGAGTCTGCGCAAGCAGACAGATCACCACTCCTGTTGCACCCAAAGAACTTCCGCCGATGATCGATCTACGCTCACCGAAACGCGACACTATCCGGCCGGCAGGGAGGTCACCGAGTACGGCACCCAAGCCACCGAGCGCAACGATCAGGCCGGCGACGGCGACCGATGCACCCAAGTCGCGCGCGGTGACGGCCATGATGGGGGCAGCCGCACCCTGACCGATCCCGAAGATGGCCGCCGGCACGAAAACCGTTGTGACCAGTGGCTTTAGTCCGGCAATCGCCGGCTGTTCCTTGGGCAGTGTTTCCGTCACGCGCTCACTTCTGCCGCGTCAGCGGCCCGCGAAAACCGGTTCGCCGGACGATCGAGGCCGTAGTGGCCCCGCAGGGTCGATTCGATGTACTCGGTTCGGAAGAGCCCACGCGCCTGCAGAATCGGCACGACCCGGTCGACGAACACCTCGAGCCCTCCGGGCAGATAGGGCGGCATGATGTTGAAACCGTCCGCGGCGCCCTTGTCGAACCATTCGGTCAACTCGTCCGCGACCTGCTCCGGTGTCCCGGCAAATGTCCGATGCCCACGGCCACCGCCGAGTTTGCCGATCAATTCACGGACGGTGAGGTTTTCGCTCTCTGCAAGATCTTTGACGAGTTGGTATCGACTCTTGTTCCCCTGAATCCGATCGATGTCCGGCAGCGGTGGCAGCGGGGCATCCAGAGAATGCTCGGTGAGATCGACACCCACCATGTTCGAGAGTTGGCGCAGCGAATACTCCGGAGAGATCAGGTCCGTGAACGACTGCTCCAGCGCCTTCGCTTCTTCTTCCGTATCCGCGATGAAGGGCACGATGCCCGGCAGCACTTTGACTTCGTCGGGACTACGTCCGTACTTGATCAGCCGAGATTTGAGATCGCTGTAGAAATCCTGCCCCTGCTCGAGTGTTCGTTGAGCGGTGAACACGGCTTCGGCATACCTCGCCGCGAAATCCTTACCGCTCTCGGAGGAACCGGCCTGTACAAGCAGCGGACGTCCCTGTGGGGACCTCGGCGAATTGAGCGGGCCAGCCACCGTGAATCGTTGACCGTCATGGTCGATGCGATGGACACGATCAGGATCGGCGAAGATTCCGGCCTCTTCGTCCAGGACAACTGCCCCCTCTTCCCAGCTGTCCCAGAGTCCGAGCGTCACGTCGAGAAACTCCTCGGCGCGCTCGTAACGACCGCTGTGCGTCGGTACCGCATCGAGGCCGAAGTTCGCGGCCTCGTCGGCGCCGGCCGACGTCACGATGTTCCACCCGCCTCGTCCGCCACTGATGTGATCGAGGGAAGCGAACTTCCTTGCGAGAGTGTACGGATCGCTGTAACTGGTCGACGCGGTTGCAATCAACCCCACCTTCTCGGTGGCCGCAGCGATCGCCGACAGCAAGGTGACGGGTTCGAAGATCGCCTGAGTGTTGTATTTGACCCGCGGGCCGACTGCTAGACCGTCGGCGAAGAACACCGAGTCCAGCTTTCCACGCTCGGCGATTCTCCCCAGTTCCTGGAAGTGCTTGACGTCCAGAAGGTTGGCCGCATTTGTGCGAGGGTGGCGCCACGCCGCCTCATGATGGCCGACGCCCATCAGGAAGGCGTTCAGATGAAATTGTCGTTCGGACATGAGTTCGCAGAATCTTTCCGTGAAAGTGTGGTCAGGTGGTGACGCGCCAGCGCGAGAGCCGACGTTCGATCAGGACCAGAATCGCGTTGATTGTCAGACCCAACAACGAGATCGCGACGATGCCCGCATACATGTTCGGGATCTGGAAGTTGAGTTGAGAAGCGGTGATCAGATATCCGAGACCGGCTTTGGCCCCGACCATTTCGGCGGCGATCAGCACGAGAATCGACGACGCGGCGGCCATGCGGATACCCGTGAAGATCGTGGGAACAGCGGCGGGCAGAACCACCTTCTGGAACAGCCGAATCGAGGAGAACCCCAGCGAGGCAGCGGACTTGATCAGCAGCGGATCGACCGTGCGCACACCCGAAATGGTGTTGAGCAGAATCGGGAAGGTGCAGGCGTAGATCACCAGGGCGATCTTCGATTCCTCACCGATTCCCAGAATCAGCACGAAGACGGGAAGCAGCGCCAAGGCTGCTGTGTTGCGGAACAATTCGAGAATCGGGTTGAGGAAGTCGGAGACCGGGCGGTACCAGGCGATCGCAATTCCCAACGGAATCGCGATCGCGATGGCCACGAAGAAGCCGGTCAGCGCACGCGTCAGACTGGCGGAAACATGCTCTTGCAATTGTCCGTTCTCGGCGAGGGCGAAGAATGCGGACACAACTTCGGTGAAGGGCGGGAGGAAGACCTTGTCCACCAACCCGAGCCGAGGTGCCGCTTCCCAGATCCCGAGGAAGATCGCGATCGCAATCGACGGCTTGGCAATCCGCCAGGCGGTGGAACCAATGTAGCGCGCCGCCTTGCCGCCGGCCTGGCTCCGCTGCTGAATGTCAGGTGTTTTGTCGGGCAACGGTTTCGGGTCGACGACCACCTCCGCCGTCGCCAACGCGCTAGACATGTGCAACCTCCTTGGCAGGATCGAGTTCGCCGGCCCGAGCGCGCTCGACTTCACCGTGCAGTAGCGTCCAGATCCGGTGCCGGAACACTCGGAACTCCTCACCTGATCGCACGTCGTCGCCGGACCGGTCGATGCCGATGTCGACGATCGTCTTGACGCGCCCTGGCCTCGACGTCAGTACTGCAACACGTTGCCCGAGGTAGATGGCCTCGTCGATTCCGTGGGTGATGAACAGGATCGTCTTGCCGGTGGCCTTCCAGATGCGCAGAAGCTCGTCCTGCAGCGACTCTCGCGTCTGTGCGTCCAGTGCTGCAAATGGTTCGTCCATCAGCAACACTTCGGGGTCGAATGCCAGGCTGCGGGCGATCGCGACTCGCTGCTTCATTCCACCGGACAACTCGTGCGGATAGCGATCCGCGAAACCTTGCAGACCGACCAGTTCGAGGTAATGCTCGGCGAGCTCGCGTCGCTCGCTCTTCTTCACGCCCTTCGCTTCGAGTCCGAACTCGATGTTGTGACGTGCAGTTCGCCATGGAAGTAGCGCGTACTGCTGGAAGACGATTCCCCGATCCAAGCCTGGGCCCGTGATCTGCTTGCCGTCCAGAAGGATTCGACCGGAAGTGGGCGAACTGAGTCCTCCGAGGAGGTCCAGCAGAGTCGACTTGCCGCAACCACTCGGCCCGACGAGGACCAGGAACTCCCCAGGCGCCACGTCGATGTTGATGTCCTCAACTGCGGTGAAAACCTCGTCGGTCCCGCGAATGTCGAACTGTTTGGTGACGTGCTCGAGCCGTAGCTTCGGTTCGGTGCTCATTTTGCTGCCTCCAGTGCCTGTCCGTCAGCGCCGCTGTCGGGTGAATACGTTCCGTTGGCGTACGGGTTGAATTCGTTGGTGTAGATGTCCGACGGCTTCAACTTTCCTTCTTCGAGTTCGCCGTTACGGGTGAGCCAGTCGATCCACGTACTGATCTCGGCATCGGTGATTGTCCCGCCGGGGCCGGCGACTCCCGGGCTCTTCCAGTAGCTGATGAGCTTGGTGTCCTCGTTGCGTCCGCGGCTGTTGATGATCGACGTCAGCTTCGCGATCACTTCTTCTCGTGGGTGTGTCTGCGTCCAGCGGATGGCCCGCGCTGTTCCCTGTACGAAATCGGCGACCGCCTCCTTGTTCTGCGCGATGTAGTCGTCACGGAACACCAACGTGCCGTAGGTGAACGAGCCGAACAGCGATTCGTCGGTGAACAGCTCGCGAAGACCACCGCGTTCGAGCGCTGAGTCACGGAAGACCGAGCCGAGGGTGGCGACATCGATCTGTCCCTGCCTCAACGCTTGTTCCGTGTTGACCGGTGGAACGACGATCAATTCAACCTGCTTGATCTCGTCAGGCGTAAGTCCCTGCCGCGCAAGCCATTCACGAACGACGAACTCGTGGTGCGCACCGAGGGTGTTCATCCCGACCTTCTTGCCGATCAAGTCCTTCGCCGACTTGATCGGACTGTCGTCGAGTACGTAGTACCCGTTGAAGCTCTCCTTGTCGGAGCCGTAGTACCCGATGACCGAGGTGATCGGTGAACCCGCGGAAGCCAACTTCACCACCGCGCCGTTGAACGCTCCGCCGAACTCGGTTTGACCAGTCGCTGCGTTCTGGATGCTCTGAGGGCCGCTGGTCGTATCGCCGATCCAGTTGAGCTCCACGTCGTTGAAGTAGCCGAGGTCGGCGGCCAGTTCGGGGTAGATGACCTGTCCGGTGCTGCCCTCGTACCGCAGGACGGTCTTGCCGTCGGCGGTCTTGACGACTTCGTCGGAGGAGCCCGAGCAGGCAACGGCAAGGCTGGACAGAGTGACAAAGGCGACGGCCGCGGCTACCGAGCGCGCGAAACGAGGGCGAATCATGAAGTTGCTTCCTGTAGAAGATGATTGGTTCAGTTCTCGGCTACACCTGTCCGGAGCGCCGTGTGCGGCGCTCGGCACGGGCAGGTGTGGGGAATGTCAGTTCAACGACAACAGTTGAGCGACATGAGCGGGAAAGACCGAAACACGTGGGACTCCAATGAATGTGACGACGGAATCGAGCCGTAAGCAGTGCCGAAACCATACGTCGGCACCCACTACCTGGGTCAACGGTTACATTCATGCCGGATTTAAAGTGTCAGGTCCGTATCATGATGGCATGCTTTCGCCGACGACTGCGCAGGACTTCGAGCAACACCGTGGCCACCTGACGTCGGTGGCCTACCGTCTCACCGGAAGTTTCAGCGACGCTCAGGATGCGGTGCAGGAAGCGTGGATACGGCTTCAAGTTGCCGAAACCACGCGAGGCGAAGAGCTGCAGATCCGCGAACTGCGCGGATGGCTCACCACTGTTGTCGGACGGATCTGCCTCGATCATCTCAAATCGGCCGCGGTCAGAAGAGAAAGCTATGTCGGACAGTGGCTTCCGGAGCCGATCGTCACGCCCGTCGACGCCACCTCGAGCACACCCTCAGCGACACCCGATCCGCTGGAGTACGTCGTGACGCAGGAGCAGAATCGTTTTGCTGCCCTCGTCGTCCTGGACACCCTTACTCCCGCTCAACGCGTTGCCTTCGTCCTGCATGACGGCTTCGACGTGCCCTTCGCCGAGGTTGCGCGAATCCTCGACATCGAAGTTGCCACTGCCCGCCAGTTGGCCTCGCGGGCCCGTAAAGCCGCAGCCTCGGCGCCGGTCCCGGTCAGTAGCGAGGAGCATGCTGCCGCCGTCGAGCGATTGGTGACGGCTATCGCGAGTGGAGATCTGAACGCCGTGATCGATGCACTCGATCCCGATGCCGTCCTGATCGGTGACGCAGGCGGAACTACCCGCACGGCAGTCAACGTCGTCCGCGGCAGTGATCGTGTGGCGCGGTTCTATCTGGGGTTGGCCCGCAAGTACGGACCGGCGGCGCTGTTCTCGATGACACCGGTTCTCGTGAACGGACAGCTCGGCGGAGTATTCGCCGGCTCACCAGGCGATGACCAGTACCCACAGTTCGCCGCTCGCGTTGCCGGCTTCACTGTCCGCGACGGAGTTGTGTGTGCGGCCTACGACATTGCGAATCCAGTCAAGTTCAGCGCTGTGCCGATGCTCGATCACACCGAACCCGAACGCAAGTAGCGAGACTCCCATTCCTCGAGGTGTGATCTGGACACCTGCGTGCCGAACCACAGTCGGTGCAGTACATCCGATCCCAGATGGTGCAATTCGGTGTGCGTCCTCCACTGCTGCGACGCCCACTCGGGTTCGTTGTGGGCGGCGTCGATCCCGGCCATCGCGCTACCTCGCAGTTCGAAGTCCAGGTCCCGTCGAAGCTCCGAAAGCTCCGACCAATTCGCCTGTGGTGCATAGTGCCTTGCACGAATTTCGGTCAGTAGCTTGAACAGAACACTACTCGCCCGTTCGTCCACCCAGATCAGAGTGCGTCGATGCGCACCGCGCCCCACCGTCCACAGGACCACCAACGCCACGACGACGCCGATTGCCGTCTCGAGCATGCGGCTGAGGATCAGATGTTGGACGGTCCCGTGCGCACCACCGGCCGCGCCGAGGAGAATCGCGAGGGCGGTGATGAAGATGACGGCTATCCCGTAATTCCGCACCAGGAACAGCTCGATCCCGGCCATCAGCACGGCAAGTACCGCCACCAACCACAGACCGGTCGGACTCCAGGCGTAGATGGCACCCAACAGAATCAACCCGAGGACGGTTCCGCCGATGCGGTGGATTCCGCGATAGGTGCCCAGTATTCGATCCGGTCCTTGATGAAGGACCATCGCCGCGGCGATCACCGCCCAGTCCGGGCGATCGATGCCGAGCAGGACGGTGAGGGTTCCCGCGGCCATGCAGGCAATGGACAGCCGAAGTGCCGTGACCGACGCTCGGCTGGAGCGATTGCAGGCGCGGAGGAACCGATATCGGATCGTCGGGTCGGGCAGAGGCGGGTGAGCCCCGACCTCGTCGACGTCGAACGCGGGGTCCGCCATGAGCTCCGGATCGTGGTCGTCGGAGATCGCTCTGGCCATCGAGATCTGCGCTCGTTCGAGTTCACGGGTCAACGGGTGGTCTTTCCCGACGATTGCGCCGCGGTAAAGGCACTGCCACGCGTCGTGCAGCCGAAGTGCTGCAGCGTGGCGTTTGTCTCGCGTGAGTTCGGGTGGGGCGTACGCCGCCTGGGCGTCCGTGTAGTCCGAAACGGCCGAGACGGCTGCCTGTACAGCGCTGCGTTCGACAGCTCTCGGTGCCCACAGGATTCCCGTCATCGAGACGACCACCGCGCTGATCCCACCGATTGCCGTCCACATCGCGACCTCGACCGGCGGCTGGCCGGGAGTGGCGATCACGGAGCTGATCTCGGTGGTGAGCAACAGAAAGAAAGCGCCCGGTGGGCCCAATCGAAGCGCGTCGACGGTGAAGGCGCAGGTCGACACCACGACGGCCATGATCAGCACGACAAAGACGAGCAGCACCGTCGGCGCTCCCTCGGCGATGGCTCGGTGGACGGGCTCGCCCACTGATGCCCCGATGAAGGACAGGATCGTCAGCGCCGTCGCGGCGATACCGACTGCCTTCCACCTGCTCAGGTAGGGACGACCCTCACCGTAGATCGATGCAAATGCACCGAGGCCGACCAGGAGCGACGCTGACCCGAATCCGAGAAGTGTGGCGATGGCCGCCGGAATCGCCAGCGCGAGGGCGACGCGAACCGCTCCGGGGTACCGGTTTCCCACCGGCGGCAATCCGAACAGGACGCTGCGCGCCGGCCGCGGAGCCGGGAGGTTGGACTCGTGACCCGCTGATGTTTCTTCGGGGTCCACTGCCCATCCTTCGCGCCGGCCTGTTCGTGTCTGTGTCGTCCCATTCTTGCGGGCGGCCGACGTGGAATTCGAGGCGGGGCTGGAGGTCGATTCGACCACCCTTTATTGACACTCTGTCAACAGTGTGGATGATAGGTGGAGTCGGATCCGCTCGCGGGTCGCATTTCATCGATCGGGAGAATCACGATGACGCAAGGATCTACCGCAACCCGAACCACCGAACGCCGGTCCCCGTGGATGGACGACGAATTGGAGGCCGTGGCCGACCTGGCAAGGAACTTCTTCGCCAAACACGTCACACCGCATCAGAAACGCTTCGCGTCCCAGGGTTTTCCCGACAAATCCGCATATCGAGAACTCGGGACGCTCGGGCTCGCCGGCATGTCGATCCCCACCGAGTACGGCGGTGGCGGAGGAACGTTTGCGCACGACGCCGTGCTGTTCCACGAGCAGGTCATGGCGGGTGATCATTCGCTCCAGCTCGGCGTGCACTCGGGAATCGTGCCGCACTACCTCAATGCCTACGCCGATCACGAGCACAAACTGCGCTGGCTACCGAAGCTGGTGAGTGGCGAGTGGGTGGGCGCAATCGCCATGACCGAGCCCGGCACCGGATCCGACTTGCAGAACATCACCACCCGCGCCGTCCGCGACGGTGACGACTATCTGATCAGCGGCGCAAAGACATTCATCTCCAACGGTCGCAATTGTGATCTGGTGATCATTGCCGCCAAGACCGATCCCAGCCTCGGAGCGCGTGGAGTGTCGCTCATCGTGGCCGAGGTCGATGACAACACACCGGGTTTCGAGCGGGGGCGAATACTCGAGAAGGTCGGACAGAAGGGCCAGGACACCACCGAGCTGTTCTTCGACCGCTTGCGGGTGCCTGCAACAAACCTGCTCGGGGACCGCGAAGGCACAGGGTTTGCCCAGCTGATGCAGCAGCTACTGCCTGAACGATTGATCTGTGGGGTTGCAGCCACTGCGGCAATGGAGCGTGCAGTCGCCCTCACCGTCGAGTACACCAAATCCCGAAACATGTTCGGGCAAACGCTCTTCGATCTGCAGAACACCCGCTTCGAACTTGCCGAGTGCGCGTCCATCGCTCGTATCTCACGAACGTTCATCGACGACTGCATCGTCAAATACCTTGCCGGGCAGCTCGATGCGACTACCGCCGCGATGGCCAAGTACTGGCTCACCGATCAGCAGTGCGCCGTGATCGACCGCTGCGTTCAACTACACGGCGGGTACGGCTACATCCTCGAATATCCCATCGCCCAGATGTACGCCGACGCTCGTATTCAGCGAATCTACGCCGGATCGAACGAAGTCATGAAAGACCTCGTGGCGAGATCACTCTGAGCAATCAGGAATTCGCATCGCACGCCGGCAGAACGTCACGCACGATGGCGAGCAAACTGCGTACCAGCAGAAGGTGCACCTGTTCGCGGTCGAGCGCTCCCGTCACCAACCACTGCTTACTGGCGGCCTTCGCCAATCCTCCGTACGCCACGATCATCGAATGAACAGCAGCCTCGCTGCCTTCACTCGGTCGAATCTCGAGCGCATCCATCATGCGTCGCGCGGCGACGTCGTCCGCGTCCTGCAGGATCCGATCCATCTCGGGATCACGGCGGAGGTCATCGGACATGACTGTCGAGATCCACATGTCGCGATGACGCCAGGCGACGTCGAGCCACCGATCGATCACGGCGCTGATCCGCTTCTCCTGGCTCGCCGATCGCGGAATGCGGCCCACCGCGACTTCCGGGATGAAGACGAATCGCCGCACGACGTCGAGATACAACTCCCGTTTGGAGCCGAAGTAATGATTGAGCAGCGGACGACCGACCCCTGCAGCCTTGGCCAACTCGGTCATCGAGACGTCGGCATAGGACTTCTCCTCGAAAACCTTTGCCGCGCTGACAATGATCTGTTCACGTCGATCCTCGGGCCCGAGGCGTTTTCCGCCCGCGACCGGCACCGACGTCATTCTTTTCTCGCGGGCGTACTGTTGACCGTCGCCTGCGCCTCGACCATGAGCGAAATGTGTTCCACCAAGCGCTTCCGAGAGATCTTGGAGGACGGGGTGTGCGCCTGATAGATGAACGCGAGGGCACCGAACAGCCCTACCGAATTGAGTTCGGAGTTGGTCGTGTCGGCCGCCCCGCCGCCGTACATCAACTCCAGCGACGCGGAAATCGGATTCGTGAACTCCGCCATCAGTTCTCGCCCTCTGCCCCACAGCGCAGGTTCCGCCTGGGATTCTACGAACATGATGCGTCCGCGTCGAGGATCTTTGAATACGTAGTTGGTGAAGGCCTTCACCACGTGACGGATCAGTGCCGACGGTTCGGAAGGTGCCGCACCGAGCGCGTCCAGAATGGTGTCTCGCGCGCCGAGAACCACCTCGTCGAGCACGGCGACCAACAGTTCGTCACGGTTGGCGAAGCTCTCGTAGAAGTACCGCTCGGTCAGCGCAGCCTCGCGGCAGGTCGCACGCATGGTCGCGGCGGCCGCCCCCTCGGTGCCCATGATCTGCAACCCGGCTTCGATCAGCTGTGCCCGGCGCGCGGCGCGACGATCTTCCGGTTCCTGCCCACGCCACCTGCGCGGGCCGGTGCGCCGAGCCTCGGTATCCGTCATGTCCCCATGTTCTCACTGACCGGCAGTGCTCTCGACCTCAGGTTATCGCGCCGACTCCCGCCAGCGAACTGACATCGCCCGATGTCAGTCAATTCAATTCTGACATCACCCGCTGTTGACATCACCTGATGTCAGACTTACTCTTCGTTCAGTTGTTCACGCACCAATCAGGAGGCGTCACGCATGGTCGACATCGACCCAACCTCGGGGCCATCGGCCGGAGAAGAGGAAACTCCAACTCGCCGAACACGAGTCGTCGTCATCGGAGCCGGCTTCGGCGGCATCGGAACGGCTGTCCGCTTGAAGCAATCCGGGATCGACGACTTCGTCGTTCTGGAACGCGCTGCGGAGCCCGGGGGAACCTGGCAGGTCAACACCTACCCCGGCGCACAGTGCGACATCCCGTCGATTCTGTACTCGTTCTCGTTTGCGCCCAATCCGAACTGGACGCGGCTGTATCCGCTGCAGCCCGAGATCTACGACTATCTCCGGGATTGCGTGCATCGCTTCGAACTGGCCGGTCATTTCCACTGCAACCAGGACGTCACAGAAGCCTCGTGGGACGAGCAGGCCCAGATCTGGCGAGTACGCACTGCGGAAACCGTGTGGGAGGCACAGTTCCTGGTCGCGGCCACCGGGCCGTTCAGCGCCCCCGCCACACCCGATCTTCCCGGGCTCGAATCGTTTCGTGGTCAGATGTTCCACACCGCGGACTGGAACCACGACCACGACCTTCGCGGTGAGCGGATAGCCGTGGTCGGCACCGGCGCCTCTGCGGTGCAGATCATCCCCAGACTGCAACCACTCGCGGACACGCTGACCGTGTTCCAGCGGACGCCGACGTGGATCCTGCCGCACCCGGATCAGCCGATGACCGGCTGGCCTAGCGCTCTCTTCGAGCGGGTGCCGCTCACCCAACGACTGGCACGCAAGGGACTCGACCTGCTTCAAGAAGCCCTGGTACCCGGATTCGTGTACAAGCCGTCACTGCTCAAAGGTTTGGCTGCGCTCGGTCGAGCACACCTTCGTCGGCAGGTGCGAGACCCGGAACTGCGCGCAAAGCTGCTCCCCTACTACGCATTCGGATGCAAGCGTCCGACGTTCTCGAACACCTACTATCCCGCGCTGGCTTCACCCAATGTGGAGGTGGTGACTGACGGAATCGTCGAGGTGCAGGAGCGCGGAGTACTGACCGCGGACGGCACCTTCCGGGAAGTCGACACCATAGTCATGGGAACCGGCTTTCGGATGGGAGACAACCCGTCGTTCGACATCATCCGAGGCCAGGACGGCCGCAGCCTCGCGCAGACGTGGAACGGCAGTGCCGAGGCCTTCCTCGGCACCACCATCAGCGGGTTTCCGAACTTCTTCATGATCCTCGGCCCCAATTCCGTGGTCTACACCTCACAGGTCGTCACGATCGAAGCGCAGGTCGAGTACATCGTGAGCTGCATTCTTCAAATGGACGAGCGCGGCATCGGCAGCATCGACGTCCGGGCAGACGTGCAGAGAGAGTTCGTGCGCGCGACCGATCGCCGACTCGCCACCAGCGTATGGAACGCCGGCGGGTGCAGTAGTTACTACCTCGTCGACGGCGGCCGCAATTACACCTTCTATCCCGGATTCAACCGATCCTTCCGCGCCAGGACCAAACGAGCCGACCTCGCTCACTACGCGCAGGTACAACCCGTCCCGTCCGCAGCGCTCACCACTGCTCGAGAAACCGTGAGGAGCCGATAATGCTCGGCATCAACGCCTTTCGAGGCACACCCGTCGTCGCACCGTCCGGCGCTCGCCGCTACACCGACGAGGCTCATGCGATCGCCGCCCGTGACGTCGAATTCGACTGGGACGGAGTACCACTGCATTACGTGCCGAACGAACCGATGGTCACCCACGTCATCAACTTCATGCATCTCGTGTTGCCCGAGGGAGAGCGGGCCATGTCCGCCACGCTCGCCGAAGCACTCCCCCTCATCGAGGACACCCGCCTGCACGAAGAGGTGGTGGGGTTCGTCGGGCAGGAAGCAACACATGCGTCGTCGCACAAAGGCGCCCGCGAGCATCTTGCGGACCTCGGCATGGACATGAAACCGATGTCACGCCGGATGGACTGGCTCGTGGACAAGATATTGGGCGACAAAGGACTGACCGGAAAAGCCAAGCACGCCTGGCTCTGTGAACGTCTCGGTTTGTTTGCCGCCATGGAGCACTACACGGCGGTGGTCGGGGAATGGCTGCTCACCGATCCCGCCCTCGAAGATGCCGGCATGCACCCGATGATGCTCGACATGGTCAAGTGGCACGGCGCCGAAGAAGTCGAACACCGCAACGTAGCCTTCGACGCCTACATGTACGTGGACGGTAGCTACGCCCGACGCGTTCGCACGGCACTGCTGGCGAGCTTCACGTTGTTCGTGCTGTTCATCGCCTCGATGAATTATCTCTTCCGGCAAGACCCGTCGAAGGTGAAGGGCCGCCTGTGGCCTCTGCAACTGATCAGCGCCACTCGCCGCGGCCTGGTACCCAACATGAAATTCCTGATCACCGAGATTCCCCCGTATCTGCGGCCGAGCTTCCACCCTTCCCAGATCGGGGACATGGACGTCGCTATGCGCTACCTCGCTCGCTCACCTGCCGCCAATCGTTCCTCCGAAGTGAGTGAAAGATGAGCAAGACGACTGCCGACAGCCCCCACGGCGCACACGACTTCACACCGACCCGGTCGTTGAGGTTTGCCGCACAGGCGACGGGCGCATACCGTCGAATCTTTGCGTCAAGTCCTGCAGCGCACATACTTTCGCGACCCAAACCAATCCGCTACAGCGGATTCGACATTACGCTGGACGTGAAGTCCGTCCGGTTCGAGTGCGACGACGTCCTGAGTGTCACCTTGACCCCGAGGGAAGGAATCACCCTGCCGTCGTGGATTCCCGGCGCTCACGTCGACGTCATTCTCCCTTCGGGAAGGCAACGACAGTATTCGTTGTGCGGAGACCCCGACGACTTGACCTCGTATCGGATCGCCGTCCGGAGAATCGACGAGGGCGGGGGTGGCTCTCGCGAGATACACGAGTCGCTGAAACCCGGAATGGTTGTCGACGTACGAGGGCCGCGGAATGCATTTCCGTTTGTCACTGCTCCGTCGTACCTCTTTGTTGCGGGGGGAATCGGGATCACTCCGATACTTCCCATGGTGCAACGCTGTCACCGCCGCGGAGTCCCGTGGAGATTGGACTATCTCGGACGAACTCGGGCAGGTATGCCATTCCTGAACGAGATCGAGGAGTATTCCAGCGGCCGGGTAACCATCCGACCGGACGACGAGTTGGGTCCGACGGATATCGAAACAGTGGTCGCTGCTGCGGATCCCGGTGCCGCGGTGTACACGTGCGGACCGGTGCCGCTCATGAACACGGTGCGTGCGGCAACCTTCGCCGGCAATCCGACTGGATCGGTGCACAGCGAGAGGTTCTCGCCACTCCCGGTCGTCGACGGCAAAGAGTTCACGGTGCATCTGGCGCGCACCGGTCTCACCGTCGATGTGGGCGAGTCCGAAAGCGCCTTGGCTGCAATACGACGCGTACTTCCCGGAGTAGCGTATTCCTGCCAACAGGGCTTCTGCGGTACGTGCAAGGTCCGGGTGCTCTCCGGGACCGTCGAGCATCGAGACACACTCCTCACCGAATCCGAACGTACCGATTCGATGTTGACCTGTCGATCACGTTCCACCGGTGGGTCTTTGGTGGTGGACCTGTGAAGGGAAAATTCTCTCTTGCGGCGGCCGACGCAGCCTTCATCCGATCCGCTCCGCTGGTGATCACTCACCGGATCGAATCCGAAGCGACATGTGAAAGCTTGTGGCAGACGTTGACCTCGGACGGAGCGCTCACGTCGTGGGCGCACGGGATCACCGGAGCCGACTGGACCTCGGACAGACCATTCGGCGTCGGGACTGCGCGAACCGTGCGGGCCGGCACTTTTGCTGCACTGAACGAGAGATTCTTTCGCTGGGACGAGGGGAACCGGATGTCGTTCTACGTGGAGTCCGCGTCACTTCCGGGATTCAAGCGTTTCGCCGAAGACCTGGTGCTGGAACCGACTTCGACTGGAAGCCGTCTCACCTGGACGTTCGCTGTACAGGCGCAGCCGTGGTTCGCCCCGATTCTGTCCCTGTCCAGACCGATCCTCGTCCGCGTGACCCGCAACTGGGCCGACGGCGCCGTCCACCACACACTTCAGGGGACTCCGCGATGACAACAACCGAGATCGACACGACCGCACATGCGACCGACGACACGGTGACACAGGCAGTGCGCGAAGCGCGAGTCGCCGCCGCGTGGTGGGCGGAACTGACTTTCGAGCAACGCGCCCGCCGACTGGATCGGTGGCGAGGAATCATCGCTCGTCGAGCATCCGAACTCGCCGACGTCGTGCACCGGGACATGGGCAAGCCGCACCCCGACGCGATGCTCGAAATCGCCATGGCACTCGAACATCTCGCGTGGGCGTCGAAGAATGCCCGAAAAGTATTGGGCAGGCGCAGCGTCCGCTCCAGTTTGTTGACGGTTAATCAGGCCGCCTCGGTGGAGTATCGACCTCTCGGGGTGGTCGGTGTGATCGGTCCGTGGAACTATCCGGTCTTCACCCCGCTCGGTTCGCTCTCGTTTTCGCTGGCTGCAGGCAATGCCGTGGTCTACAAGCCGAGTGAGTTCGCGCCGGCAGTCGGGCAATGGTTGGTCCGAGCGTTTGCCGAGGTCGTCCCTGAACATCCTGTGCTGCAAGTTGTCACAGGCGACGGTTCGGTCGGCGCGGCACTGTGCCTGGCCGGTGTCGACAAGATCGGGTTCACGGGATCGACCGCGACGGGCAAGAAAGTCATGGCAGCGTGCGCCGAGACCCTCACACCGGTGTTGATGGAATGTGGCGGTAAGGACGCACTCATCCTTGATGCCGACGGAAATGTTGGTGCCGCCGCGGATGCTGCGGTGTGGGGCGCATTGTCCAACTCCGGTCAAACCTGTCTGGGCGTCGAGCGTGTGTACGTGCACGAACAGGTCTACGACCAGTTTGTCGACAAGACAATCACTTTGGCCGCCCGCGTTCATGCGGGTCCTAATGCCGACGACAAGATCGGTCCGATCACCATGCCCTCTCAAGTTTCCGTCATCCGGCGCCACATCGACGACGCGGTGTCGCGAGGTGGACGTGTCGTTCTCGGAGGGCTCGGCTCGATCTCCGGTCAGTACGTGCAACCGACCATCATGGTCGACGTCCCCGAAGACAGCCTCGCCGTCACGGAGGAAACTTTCGGCCCGACGATGACGATCACCAAGGTCGCCTCGATGGACGAGGCGGTGGAGTTGGTCAATGCGTCGCCATACGCATTGGGAGCAAGCGTGTTCGGCAAGGATGGAGCGGCTGTTGCCGATCGGCTCCGATCCGGAGGAGCGTCGGTGAACTCTTACGTGATGTATGCCGCGGTTCCCAACCTGCCGCTGGGTGGGGTCGGAGCATCTGGTTTCGGGCGCGTTCACGGCCCAGATGGTCTGAAGGAGTTCACCTACGCTCGTTCGACGACCCGGCAACGATTCCGTTCGCCCTTACCACTGACGACATTTCGAAGGACCGCCCGAATCGACTGGCTGGTCAAGGTTCTCATCCGCGCTCTACACGGAAGGCACTGAAGCAATGACGGGACGCTTGTCCGCAATTGCGGGAACAGTCCGCGATCTGGGCATTCCACTGCCCGGACGCCAAATCGACTACGACGTCGCCGGAAAGGTCGTACTCATCACCGGCGGAGGCGACGGTATCGGTTCCGCGTTGGCGCGCACTCTCCACCGGCGTGGGGCCACCGTGGCGCTGGTCGACGTCAACGAGAGTTCATTGGCAACGGCCGAGCGCTCATTCGAGTCACAGCGAGTCGTGACGGTGACGGCCGATGTCCGAGATCGGAACGGCATGAAAGCAGCCGTGCAAACGATCATCGAGCAGCTGGGCAGAATCGACGTCGTGGTGGCCAACGCCGGAATCACCCCTCCCCCGGCAACATTGCGCCAGATCGATCCCGACGCCTTCGATCGCGTGCTCGACGTCAATCTCACCGGCGTCTTCAACACCGTGCATCCGACCATCGACGAGGTGATCCGCAACAGTGGGCACATCGTCGTCGTGTCCTCGGCAGCGTCGTTCGCCCCCGGTTTGGGCGGCGCTTCGTACATGATCAGCAAGGCTGGGGTCGAAGCGCTCGGCCGGGCGCTGCGTCTCGAGGTTGCCGGCTACGGCGCCACTGCCGGCATCGCGTACTTCGGGATGGTGGACACACAACTTGCGCGCGCAACTCTCGACGACGACGAGATCGGGCGCAAACTTGACGCTCGACTGCCCGGACCCCTCCGCCATCGAATCTCCCCGGACCGTGCCGCCACGGTGATCGCCGACGCGATCGCGCGCCGCGCCGCCCGAACCCTCGCGCCCGCTGCCTGGGAACCCTGGGCGTGGGGACGCGGATTCGTCAACGTTCTGGCCGACGGCTACCTGGCCAGGGACAAGCAGGCACATGATCTGATCCGCGAACTCGAAACCAGAACCACAGCAACAGCCCCGACGAATGTATCCAGGAGAACGTCATGACCACGTTGTGTGCAGCCTTCCAACGAGTGTCAGCAGTAGCGCCTGACGCGGTGGCCCTACGTGATATCGCCGATGCGCGAACACTGACGTGGCGCGAGTACGCCGAACAGGTCCGCGAGGTTGCCGCAGGATTGGCCGGAATCGGCGTGGGACATGGCGATACGGTTGCCTTGATGATGAGCAACCGCATCGAGTTCTACCCGATCGACGTCGGTGCCCAACATCTCGGCGCGACGTCCTTCTCCATCTACAACACGTCGGCACCCGAAGCCATCCGTTACATCCTTGCCAATTCGGGCGCGCGAGTTCTCGTCTGCGAAGACCGGTACGTGGATACCGTTCGCCGATCCGGTGCCACACTCGACACGATCGTGGTCGTCGACGCGCAATCGCATGTCCACCGGCCCGGCACCGTGACCCTGGAGCAGATGAAGGCGTCTGCCACCACTGATTTCGATTTCGAGGGTACCTGGCGTTCGGTGAAACCGAACGACGTCGCCACATTGATCTACACCTCCGGCACGACCGGCAACCCCAAGGGCGTCGAGACGACTCATGCATGCCTGTTGTTCGAAACCAACGCCGTAAGCGCTGTACTCCCCGTCGAATTCGGTGACCGCATCACCTCGTACATGCCGTCGGCGCACATCGCCGATCGGCTCACCTGCCTGTACATGCAGATGGTGTTCGGCACCCAGATCACTGTCGTGCCGGATCCGAGCCAGGTAGCGGCCGCGCTTCCGGACTGTCGCCCGACGATCTGGGGCAGCGTCCCCCGTGTGTGGGAGAAACTGAAGGTTGCCGTCGAATCGGCCGTCGCCAACGAACCGGACGACGCGCGGCGAACGGCATTGCAGTGGGCCCTCGATGTCGGTCGCACCCGTCTCGCGCACTTGCGAGCCGGTGAATCCGTTCCCGCCGACCTGGAGGCGGACTACGCCCGAGCAGATGCGATGGTCCTGTCCGCTCTGCGTGCGAAACTCGGTTTTGCCGAACTGAAGTGGGCCATCTCTGGCGCCGCACCGATTCCGCCGGACACATTGGCATTCTTTGCAGCCCTGGGAGTTCCGATCTCGGAGATCTGGGGAATGTCCGAGCTGACATGCATCGCGAGTACCGCGCCGGCCGAGCCGACCAAGCTCGGAACGGTCGGAAAGTTGCTTCCAGGCATGGAAATGCGCATCGAGGCGGACGGCGAGCTACTGGTTCGAGGCCCGTTGGTCATGAAGGGGTACCGCGGCGAACCGGCAAAAACGGCCGAAGCGATCAGTGCAGACGGGTGGCTCTCGACCGGAGATGTCGTCACCGCCGACGCGGACGGCTACCTCACGGTGATCGATCGCAAGAAGGAGCTGATCATCAATGCGTCGGGAAAGAACATGTCACCGGCCGCCATCGAGACGGCAGTGAAGACGTCGTCGTCGTTGATCGGTGAGGTCGTGACGATCGGAGACGGCCGAAAGTTCAACACAGCGTTGATCACTCTCAGCGCCGACGCCGCGGTCGGAGCGGCACGCTCACTGGGACTTGCGGCCGAGGCCGCGGTACTCGCCAAGGACGCTCGGATCGTCGACATCGTTGCAACTGCTGTCGCCGAGGGAAACTCGCGTCTGTCGAGGGCCGAGCAGATCAAGCGGTTTCACGTGCTCACCACGTTCTGGGAGCCAGGCGGCGACGAGCTGACGCCGACGATGAAGCTCAGGCGCAAGCCGATAGCCGAGAAGTACGCGTCCGAAATTGCAGCCCTCTATGCGGATTCGGTCGTAGAGGACGTCTACGAGCCTGCACCTTGCGCATAGATCAGCGTCTCGGTGGCCTTGACCACAAACGTAGCGGCCGATCCCGGAACCAGATCGAGTTCGGCCGCTGCGCTCGCCGTGATGTCGGCAGACAAGCCCGGCTGGCCGGCTTCGTCCTCGGCTCGCACTCGGACGACATCGCCTCGGTTTTCGATCTCCGCGATCGTGACCGCAAACGCGTTTCGTGGGCTGCCGTGCGGCGGATCCAGGTAGACCGACACTGCTCGCGGCTCGAAGACCGCCACGGCGGCACTGCCGGCCGGTAGGTCGGTCTCCGCCTGGCCCGCGATATCCACCCCGACCGGACTTCTGAGCACTCCGTCTCCGGCCATCGTGCCGCTGCGCAAATTGATCCCGGCGATCCGTGCTGCGAATGCACTACGCGGGCGGGTCAGAACTGTTCGTACGTCACCACGTTCGACGACCCGGCCACCGTCCATGACGACAACCGTGTCGGCCAGCGCCAGTGCGTCCAGAGCGTCGTGCGTGACCAGTACGGCCGTGCGATCGCCGGTCCTGAGCACTCGGCGCAGTAACGACCGCAGCGCGGGGGCGGAGGCGACATCGAGCGCGGACATCGGTTCGTCGAGCAGAAGCAGTTCGGGTTCAGCAGCCAATGCCCTCGCCACTGCAACCCGTTGCGCTTGGCCGCCGGAGAGCTGTGAAGGCCTGCGGTCAGCCAAATCGCCGGCGTCGACTGCGTCCAGCCAATGGCGCGCGGACTCGGCGGAATCGCGACGCGACCGCCCTGCACTGCGCGGCGCGAACGCCACATTCGCAGCCGCACTGAGATGGGGAAAGAGAAGTGCCTCTTGCGCGAGTAGGGCAGTGCCGCGCCGATGGGGTGCCAACGCGACTCCCCTACGGGTATCGGTGAGAACGCGGGAATTGAGTTCGATCAACCCGCGCCGCGGATGATGCAGTCCGGCAACCGCCGCCAGTACCGTCGACTTGCCGGCGCCGTTCGGCCCGAGGATGGCGGTCACCTCGCCCGCCGCGATGTCGAACGTCGCAACGACGTCGCGCTCCGGGATCTCGATGTCGACGTGGAGGCCACTCACAACGAACCCGCCGATCCGCGTCCACGCACCGCAACCACGATGACCACCGCGACTACGACCAACACCAGCGAAAGCGCTACCGCTGCATACGGATCGGTCTCACGCTGGAGATAGATTTCCAGCGGCAGGGTACGCGTCACCCCTTGCAGACTTCCCGCGAAGGTCAGCGTCGCACCGAATTCCCCCAGTGCGCGAGCGAAAGCCAGAACTGCCCCTGACACCAGACCGGGAAGCACCAGCGGCAGAGTCACCCGGCGAAGCACAGTGGTCGGGCGGGCTCCGAGCGTCGAGGCAACGGCCTCGTATCTTGTACCCGCAGTGCGTAGTGCACCTTCGAGGCTGACAACGAGGAACGGTAGCGCAACAAACGTCTGCGCCAGGACCACCGCGGTTGTCGAGAATGCTATCTGGATGCCGAGCACTTCCAACTGCTCACCGATCAGCCCTTTGCGCCCGAACGTGTACAGCAACGCGATACCGCCCACCACTGGCGGCAGAACCAGCGGGAGCAGAATCAAGGATCGAAGAACGGACAGTCCCCGAAAATGACTGCGCGCCAAAACCGCGGCCATCGGTACCCCGAACAGGATGCACAGCAGCGTGCTCATTGCCGCTGTCTTCAAACTCAGTTTCAACGCGGCAACCGACGATTCGGAAGTCACGAGTTCCCAGAACTGCGACCACTGCACGGTGGCCAGCATCGCAGCCAAGGGCGCGATGACAAACGCCCCGCCGATCAGCGCCGGAAGGTAAATCCATACCGGCAACCCGAGCGGAGCCCGGGCCGCCGGTCTTAGGTGTATCACGGGGCAGCGAATCCCGCGTCACTCAGAACTGCCAAGCCCTTGGGCCCCTTGACGAGATCGACGAACTTGGTTGCCGTTTCCGAATTCTTCGAATCCTTCAGCACCGCAATCTGGTACAGGTTGACCACCGTGGCGGCTTCCGGGAACGCGACCGTCTGCACCTTGTCACCCGCGGACTTCGCGTCGGTGACGTAAACGATGCCGGCATCGGCCTGCCCGGACGTCACCTTGTTGAGAACGTCGGTCACCGACGATTCCTCACTGACGGGCGAGAGGGTCTCACCTGTGGCCGTCTCGACCTTCTTCGTAGCCGCGCCACACGGGACCTGCGGAGCGCAGATCACCAGTTGCGTCCCCTCCTTTGCCAGATCGGCGAAGGACGCGATGCCCTTCGGATTGCCAGGCGGTACAACGATCGTCAAGGTATTGCTCGCGAAATCCGAGGGCGACCCCGCGACGACACCGGCATCGGTGGCCTTGGTCATGTTGGCGGCGTCAGCCGAGGCGAACACGTCAGCCGGTGCGCCCTGGGTGATCTGGGCGACCAGATCCGAGGACCCGGCAAAGCTGAATGTGACCGATGAACCGGGGTTCTCGGACTCGAACTCCTTACCGAGTTCGGTGAAGCTGTTCTTGAGTGACGCCGCCGCGAAGACGGTGATGCTTCCCGTGGCACTATCACTGGAAGTGGTCGTGGTCGGAGCGGCCGACGACGTCTCCGACGCCGAATTGTCGGAGGAACTACAACCGGTCACCAGGGCAAGCGAAAAGGCACCTGCTGCAACAAGTCCGACTACACGCTTCACGAATTTCCTCCAGTATGTTTTTGCAGAGTTACGGCGTTTCCACGATGACCGTGGTGGCCTTCACGATTGCGACTCCGATACTCCCGACCTCGAGTCCGAGCTCCCGAACCGCGTCGGTGCTCATCAACGAGACGACAGTGAAGGGCCCACACTGCATTTCGACCTGGGCCATCACCTTGTCGGTGACGACCTTGGTGACGAGGCCGGCGAACCGGTTGCGGGCCGAACTCGCACCCGTGAGCGGATCGGCCGGTGCGGGTCCGGCGTTGGACCGGGCGAAGCCCGCCAACTCGGCACCGTCGATGACCTTGCGGCCGGAGTCGTCCGTCGTCGCGGTGAGAAGCCCACCGTCGACCCACCGTCGAACGGTGTCGTCACTGACACCGAGCAGACCGGCAGCTTCGCGGATTCGAATGTTGGGCACCAGGTGATCGTAGGTCGCAAGTGCGGACCTAACAAGCCGAAACACTCCGCAGATGCGTGAGCTAGTCAATCATGATCACGTATCTGCGGAGCATTGTCGATAGTTGCCGTAGACGAGTCAGCGCATCATTCTTCGGCCCAGGGCACGCGGCAGGAGTCTGTGCTGAACCCTTGCTCGATGATCCCCAACGCCGAATACATCCGGGCGCGCATGTTTTCGAGCCCGATCTGATAGGTCAGTTCCACGACGCCCGCTCGCCCGAACCTGCGCTCGAGATCCGCGACCTGCTCGTCCGTCACCCCGTTCTCCCCGTGCGGGTCACCGGTCATGGCATCGGCGTAGGCGATCGCGGCCCGCTCGTCCTCGCTGTACTTCGGTGAATCCCGGTAATTCGCGATCCCTTTCAGCTTGTCGATGTCCAAACCGTCCAGGCGCGAGAGCATCGTCCCGAAGTCGACACACCACGAGCAGCCGACCGTCCAGGCGACGCGATAGACGGCCAGTTCACGAATGTTCGACGGCAGCACCTTCGACGCCTTCTGCACGGCCATCTCGTGACGGGCAGCGGCGACGAACAATTTCCGATGGTTGGCCAGGACGGCAAAGGGCTCGGGGACTTCGTCGTACTGCCTGGCGGCGAATTTGTATGCCACTTTGATCAACGGACTGGCTTCTGACGGTGTCACTGCGGGAATGCGAGTCATGGCAAGCCTCCGTATGTTCTGGGGCACCGATTCGATGCTCTCTACAGAGTTGGACGATGGCGGCGATTCAAACGTGACAAGCACCGCGTCCGAGCGGATGTGAGGATGCGGTGTCAGCCGACTAAACTGCAAAGATGCCTTCGACGCCCCGCAACCGCACCGTCTCGCGTCTGCAGCCGTTCGCATCCACGATCTTCGCCGAGATGACAGCGTTGGCCACACTTCACGACGCGGTCAACCTCGGTCAGGGCTTTCCGGATACCGACGGTCCTGCGGCCATGCTCGAAGTAGCGCGTCGAGCCATCGCCGAAGGCGTCAACCAATACCCGCCCGGTCCGGGCATGCCCGTCTTGCGTCGGGCCATCGCGGAGGATCGGCGCATCCGCTACGGACTCGACAGTGATCCCGACTCCGAAGTTCTGGTCACCGTCGGCGCCACCGAGGCGATCAGTGCTGCGATTCTCGGACTGGTCGAACCCGGCGAAGAAGTAGTGCTGATCGAGCCGTACTACGACTCCTACGCTGCATCCGTCGCATTGGCAGGCGCTGTGCGTCGCACAGTTCCGCTGGTTGCCGCGGGAGACGGATTCGCGGTCGATCTCGATGCATTGCGCGGCGCGATCACCGCCAAGACGAAGATGCTGATCGTCAACAGTCCTCACAACCCCACCGGCACCGTATTCACCGATCACGAACTTCGAGCGATCGCCGAACTCGCGTGCGAACGCGACCTGATCGTGTTGAGTGACGAGGTCTACGAACACTTGGTCTTCGACGGCCTCACCCACACACCGATGGCGTCGCTCCCGGGCATGCGTGAGCGCACCGTCACGGTGTCCAGTGCCGCAAAGACTTTCAATGTCACCGGCTGGAAAACCGGCTGGGCGATCGGCCCCCGCGAACTCATCGACGGAGTCCGTGCCGCCAAGCAGTTCATGTCATTTGTTGCCGGTGCACCATTCCAACCGGCTGTTGCCTACGCGCTCACCAACGAACAGCCCTGGGTCCTCGAACTTCGACAGAGCTTGCAAGGCAAACGGGACGTACTCGGAAAAGCTCTGACCGAGGCCGGTTTCACGGTGCATTCCGGCGGCGGCACGTACTTCCTCCTTGCCGACATCAGACCGTTGGGCGAAACAGATGCGGGAGATTTCTGCCGCGCCCTGCCCGAGCGTATCGGCGTCGCGGCCGTACCGGTCGACGTGTTCGCAGACAACCGCGACGACTGGAAGCACCTGGTGCGCTTCGCCTTCTGCAAGCAGGACCACATTCTGTCCGAAGCTGCACGCCGTCTCCACCTGCTCCACGGAGCAACGCACCCATGACAGCGCGGACAATCCCGACCGCATTCGTCCACCGCTACCTCGCGTTCTCGCCGGACAACGACGTCGACTTGTCAGGTGCACTGCGCGCTGCCGGGATCGACCTCGAGACATTGTCCGACCCGCGCGCCCGGCTGACCCCGACTCAGGTCACCACGTTCATCCAATCCACCTGGCAGATCACCGACGACGAATTGTTCGGCCTCGGATCCGCCCCGGTCCCCCGTGGCACTTTCCGATTGATCTGCCTGACATTGATCCATTGCCCTGACCTCGGATCAGCCTTCGCTCGAATGTCCGACGTGATCCGTGCGCTACCGGCTCTGGCACCACTGTCGATCGAGAAGGGTGAGGAAAGCACTCGGGTGAGTTTCGCTGTCCGAGCTCGCGAAGGTGTCGCCGAACCTGATGTCGCAGAACGTGTCACGACCGATTTTGTCCTGATCTTGCTGCACCGATTTTCCGCGTGGTTGATCGGAAAGCGCGTCCGACTTCGGGCAGTCGAATTTCCGTACTCGGCACCGGATGCGCGGTTGGCGCAGGACTACGACTACATCTTCGGAGCGCCCGTCACCTTCGGCGCGCAGCGAGCGGCACTGGAGTTCGACAACTCGGCAATGCGTGCACCGATCATCCAAACCGAGGAGACATTGGAGGAGTACCTCCGAGAATCTCCGATTCAGCTCATGTCAGAACGCGATTACGACAGCACCGCGTCGGCGCAGGTGCGACGGGTCCTGGAACTCGGGGTGAAAGGCCGAACCTCCACGGCCGAGGAGATCGCCGAGATGCTCTCGATCAGTGTTCCCCATCTGCGTCGACTGCTGCGGCGTGACGGAACATCGCTGAATCAACTACGGGAGGAAGTGCTCCGCGACGTAGCCATCGCTGGTTTGCGGCGCGGAGAATCCGTCGAAGTACTCTCGGCGCGATTGGGATTCTCCGAGCCCAGCGCGTTCCGTCGGGCCTTCAAACGATGGACCGGCGACACTCCGAGTTCGTACCGCTAGCCGACGCAGAACTCGTTTCCTTCGGGATCGGTCATCGTGATCCACACGCTCGGCCCCTGCGCTCCTCGGTGCAGGATCGTCGCCCCCACCTTCTCGAGTTGCGCTGCAACGTCCTCGCGCTTGTCGCCCACGCGTATGTCGAAATGGAGTCGGTTCTTCACCGTCTTCGATTCCGGAACCAGTTGGAACAGAACGCGGGGACGTTCGGGATGCTCCGGATCGCTGATGGCCGCACCTTCGCGCCAGACGAGGACTCCCTCGAATGTCGTGGTGTCGGATTCCTTGGCGTGACCAGCGGCGACGAGGCCCCTGATGAAGTCTTCGTCGCTAGGCTCCGCTGCCCACCCGAGTGCTGCGGCCCACCACTTCGCTTGTTCGTGCGGATGTGCCGAATCTACTGTGACTTGAAATTCGTATCCCATGTTCCGACGTTAACGCCGACCACCGACACCTAGAGCAGGTTCAGCCGAGTCCGGGCGTCAGTCGACACTCTTGATGGTCTTCATGGTGATCAGCGACGTCACCCGCGAGACAGCCGGAAGCCCGCTGAGCTTGGTGACCATGAAGTTCTCGTACGTCGCGAGATCTTTCACCGCGACCCGAATGAAGTAGTCGGGAATTCCGAACAATCGCCGACATTCGATCACTTCGTCGAAGGCGGCGACCTGGGATTCGAAGTCCTCGATGGTCGCCTGATCGTTGACTCCGATCTCGGCGGTGACGATCACCTGAAATCCTCGACCGAGCGCCTCCTGACTGACGATCGCGCGGTACCCGGTGATGATTCCATCGGCTTCGAGCTTTTTCACGCGGCGCAGGCAAGGGGACGGTGTCAGACCCACCAGATCCGCCAATTCCGTGTTCGTCAAACTCGAGTCCTGACGGAGGTGAAATAATATTGCGTCATCCATGGCATCCATCGCACTATTATTGCGCACTGTTCAATATGTGGGCATTCTGAGCAATCGATCACCTCGATCTTTGTTATAGATTTGCGTCGTGATCGAACCAGCATCGTCGACGGCCGCACCAGCCGTCGAAGTCCCACCGCGAACCCCGGCGTGGCGGCACGCCTTCCAGCTGTCGCTACCGGTCGGATTCGGCCTGCTCCCACTCGGGATCGCACTTGGTGTTCTTGTGGTCCAACAAGGGCTCAGCCCTTGGTGGGCAGTCGCTTTCACCTCGCTGATCTACGCAGGATCGCTGGAATTTCTCGCCGTCGGAATGGTCGCGGCCATGACACCACTGCCGTACGTCGCTCTGACTGCACTGCTGGTCAACTTTCGACATGTGTTCTACGCCTTGAGTTTTCCGCTGGAGAAGATTCGAAATCCCTTCGCTCGCTTCTACAGCATGTTCGCGCTGACCGACGAGGCGTACGCGATGTCGGTGACTGCCAATCCCAAGGCACTCACCGGCCGCACCATCGTCTACTCCCAGCTGTACCTCCACGGCTACTGGATCGGTGGCGCGATTCTGGGTGCGACAGCAGGACAATGGATTCCGGACTCGATCGTCGGCCTCGACTTCGCCCTGACGGCGTTGTTCGTCGTCCTCTCGATCGAAGCAATTCGCGCGCAAAAAGGATTCGCGGTGCCGGTCGCCGCGGTCACCTGCGCTCTGGTCGCCCGGCTGGCAGCGCCGGACCACATGTTGCCAATTGCGATGGGCGCCTTCGTGCTCTTCCTGATCTGCCGCTTCGTCTACGACTCGCGCAAGGCGAAGATCGATGCCTGACACCTCGTACATCTTTGCGGCGGTCGCCGTCATGGCCGTGGTCACCTTCGCGCTGCGGGCGATTCCGTTCGCCGCGCTCATGCCACTGCGCTCCTCCGCCCTGGTCGGGTACCTCGGCATCTACATGCCGGCAGGCGTCATGTTGATCCTCGTCATGTATTCACTCAAAGGGGTGTCGATCACCGCTCCTTCTCACGGCCTACCCGAACTGATTGCAGTGTGCGCCACGATCGCCGCGCACCTCTGGCGAAAGAATGCCGTCCTGAGCATCGTTGTCGGAACGACGATCTACGTCGCGCTGGTCAATACCGTGTTCGCCTGAGCATTTCCCATCGACGAGCAAAATATCTTTACTCCCGAATGGGCAATTTGTAACCTCCAGGCGCTTATCTGAACAGTTGAACACTTATACGATTTCAGTAGCGTGGCCGCCGGCCGCGACTGAAGGATCGGTGAGGTTCGATGTCCACGACAATGACCACGACGGGCACTCGAATCGCCGGTGCTTGGCACAGTCTGGATCGAGGCCAGCGTCGAAGCATCATCGGGATGACCGTCACCGTCGTAGCGCTCAACGTCGTCGGGTGGGCAGTTCTTCTCGGCCTGGTTGTCCCCGGCCACTACACGATCGAAGGCAGTGTCTTCGGCATCGGACTCGGTGTCACGGCGTACACGCTCGGCATGCGCCATGCTTTCGACGCCGATCACATCGCCGCTATCGACAACACCACTCGGAAGTTGGTGGCGGACGGCAAGAAACCGATGTCCGTCGGGTTCTGGTTTTCGCTCGGACATTCGACCATCGTCTTCGTTCTCGTCGCCCTCTTGGCTTTGGGTGTGCGGCAACTGGCCACCAGCCTTTCCGACGACAACTCCGATCTGGAGAAGTGGACCGGCTTGTTCGGCACCACCATTTCCGGCACGTTCCTGATTTTGATCGGAATCTTGAACCTTTTCTCTCTCATCGGGATTCATCGGGTGTACACGAAGTACAAGGCCGGAACCTTCGACGAGGAACAACTCGAGAAGGAACTCGACAGCCGCGGCGCCCTGAACAAGATTCTGGGCCCGGTGATGAAGATGGTTCGCAAGCCCTGGCACATGTACCCGGTCGGTCTCCTGTTCGGACTGGGATTCGACACCGTCACCGAAGTCGGACTGTTGGTGATCGCCGGCGGCGCGGCGGCGACAGGGCTCCCGTGGTATTCGATCCTCGTTCTGCCGATCCTCTTCTGCGCCGGGATGTCGCTTTTCGACTCTATCGACGGATCGTTCATGAACTTCGCCTACGGTTGGGCATTTGCCCAGCCTGTCCGAAAGATCTACTACAACATGGTGATCACTGGACTCTCGGTGGCAGTCGCCCTGCTGATCGGGACCCAGGAAATCATCTCGATCTTCACCGACAAACTCGACATCCACGACGGGATTCTCGGCGCTGTCGGAAACCTGGATCTCGGTGCGATGGGCTTCATCATCGTGGGACTCTTTGTCGTCACCTGGCTGATTGCTCTACTCGTGTGGCGGTACGGCCGCATCGAACAACGGTGGCAAGCGCAGTCCGGTGCAGCGGTAGCACGACGAGCGACGGCAGACGACGTGATGTGAGTTCAGTCCCGCGACAACGCTGCACAGAATCCGCCGGGTCGATCGACATGCAACCGCAACCCATCGATCAGAGTGGAGCTAGATCCCTTCGACAGCCGTTTCGGGAGCGTGACCGAGACGGGTCGGTCGAAGCCGACGTCCACGACAGTGCCGTCGGGCCCCGGTAGAACCAGGCAGTCGTCGACAATCGCGTTTGCGGTCTCACCGAATCTTCGGACCATGCTCACCCGCGAAATCCGTGATCGGTCCACCTCGACACGAACGCCCGTGCCGGAACGAAACACCACCGTTCGAGCGGACACGAGATGCGGGTGCACGACGCGTCCGGCAAGCCAACCGCCAATCGCAATCAGCGACAACACCGTTGCAATGAGCAGCAAGACGCGAAGCCACTGCCACGGCACCAGGAAGTGAATCGCTACTGCCTCGATCACACTCGCCGCGGCAAATGCCACCGGTATCGACATGGTCCCCCTCGAGTAGCCGAAAGTCGCTGTATCACTGGAACCTCCGTCTACCCTGACCGTCGAGAGCAACCACAGTGATCGGATCACGCCGGACCGCCTGACATGAGACGTGTAGCGACGCGCCCGATTATTTCGCGCTGCGCTGGATCAGGCACCAGATCCGCGATCGCGACCGAAAAGCCGACACCTGCAGAGTCTCCGTCTGAGCGCATGTCGCCGAGCACCCCGGCCAGTGATTCCTCCAGCTCGCCCGACAGACACGCGATCTCGTCTGCAACGTCGACTACCTCACGCCCAGCCAATGCAGCGAAACGACGGTACAGATCGACAATTCGATTCCGGTCGCTCTCGTCGGACAGCAATCGCGTAGCTGTGGAGAACAGTTCGTGCGGCGCTGCGCCCGAGATCGCCACCAATTCCCACATGTCGCGTTCGCGCTCGAACAAGCGTCGCACCGAACCCGTGGGGGACGACGCAATCAACTCGTCGAACGCCGACAGCAGCTCCATCGGAAGCGGCGAGACCACCCTCCCAGCACCTCGCGCCGACAGCATTTCCTCGAGGCGCACTCGCTGGTCAGCGAGGACGCGCTGCTTCCGGTCTATCTCTGCAATCAAGGAGGAAAGATCTTCGGCGAAGTCGTCCGGTTTTGCATCGATAGGCGTCGGCTCGATCATGGCAGCAATCGAACCGAGCGGAATGCCGGCAGCAGAGAGCCAACGAATGCGCATCAGTCTGACCAGATCGGGCAGTTCGTAAGTTCTGTATCCGTTGGGCAGCCGTCTCGGCTCGGCCAACAGGCCTAGTCGGTGATAGTGCCGAACGGTCCGTGGAGTGGTCCCTGCCGCCCTGGCCACGTCGCTGATTCGCATACGAACAGCATCAACTATGACGCTACGTCATAGTCAAGGCACTACATGCCGGGCTACAGGCCCAAGGTCCTGTTCTATCGGTCAGGAGTTTCACGGACGAATTTGCCGGGTATTGATCACTTGCGGCGGCGATTTCCAAAGCGAGGGGTCAGCCGCGCAAGGTCTGCCCCCGGCTGTCACTCGCCGGGTGGCGGGCCGCCAAAAACAAGCGGGCCGCCAAAAACAATCTGCGCCAGGCGATGATTTCGATGCAAACGACACGAATCGACACCATCCTGATTCTGATCGTCGGGACGGCAATCGGACTGAGCGTCTGGCTGGCCACACAGGAACCATTCGCGTCGATCGGACTCGGAATAGTAACGGTTGTGATCTGCTGGATTTCTTGCTCGATGATCCACGGCTTCCCACACCGATCGACGAAGGACATGCGTCCGCGCGAGGACCAGGACCGCGAATCACCGAAACGGCGTTGACGCTGTGCAGTGATGGAGCCAACTGTGGAGGGCCGGACACAGCAGAGTGAGTGGTTCACCTGTCGCAGGTGAACCACTCACTCTGGTCAGTCGATCAGACCTCGTCGGGTCGCCACGTCGCGACAGCCCAGATCACAGCGACGTCGAGAGCGATGATCACGATCGACCACAGCGGGTAGTAGGGCAACCACAGAAAGTTCGCCACGATCGAAAGTGCCGCGATGACGAATGCCATCCCGCGGGCCCACGACATGCCGACGAACAATCCCAACGACACCGCGATGCCGATGATTCCGAGCACGATGTGGATCCAACCCCACGTCGTGACGTCGAATTCGAAGGTGTAATTGACTCCGACGATCAGAAGATCGTTGTCCGCGAGAGCCGCTATGCCTTGCAGCAGCGCGACGATTCCCGCAACGAAGAGCAGGCAGGCTGCCGCCACTGTGGTCCCGATGGCAAAGCCTTGTCGGACAGGGTGGTTCGCATGAGATTGGCGCGGAGCAGTCATAATATCCCCTTCATCGGCGAAATAGCGTGAGAACAGTATTCAAAGGTTCACGCCGCCGGACATCACCCAGCAAGGATGAACAGCCGTCCAGCACTGCAATCCAAATTCATGGGAACATATGTTCGATTCCGGTGTACTGTGGTGCCCATGACCGCCACGATGCAACCGTCTCTGTTCGACAACGGTGACCTGGGCGTCTCTTTGGGCGATCTCGAGGGCACGGTGCAGAGACGTATCCTCACCGCGGGCGCATGGGTCGACCATCGCCCTGCTTGGCTGACCGGATCGGAAGCCGTGTTCGACAACCTGGAAGCTACGGTTCCGTGGCGATCAGAACGACGCCAGATGTACGACCGCGTTGTCGACGTCCCTCGTCTGGTGTGTTTCTACGCGGAGAATCAACGACTGCCGGACGCACTTCTCACCGAAGCGAAGGACGTGCTGAGCAGGCACTACTTCAACGAACTCGGCGAACCATTCGCCACATCGGGTCTGTGTTTCTATCGCGACGGTTCCGACAGCGTTGCCTGGCACGGGGACGACACCGGACGTAGCCGCACCGAGGACACGATGGTTGCCATCCTGTCGCTCGGCGCCGCTCGCCCACTACTACTACGTCCCCGTGGGGGCGGCGAATCCATCCGCTTCAATCTCGGACACGGAGATCTACTCGTCATGGGCGGTTCCTGCCAGCGCACGTGGGAACACTGCGTCCCCAAGAGTGCGCGGGCCCTCGGGCCGAGAATCAGCGTTCAATTCCGCACTCGCGGAGTCAGATAGCGTCGCGGAGTCCGTCTCGCAGCGCCTTCCGATTGAGCTTGCCGACGGCCGTCTTCGGTATGGATTCTGCGAAAACGACCCGACGCGGCTTCTTGTACGACGCCAGTCGCTCGCCGACGTGCGCGACCAATGATGCTTGCAGTGAGTCGTTTTCGACGGTCCCGTCCGCGAGGACAACCACGGCCGTGACCGCCTCCACCCACTTGGCATCTGCGGTGCCCACCACGGCGACCTCACGAACAGACGGATGCGTCAGGAGTGCATCCTCGACTTCACGGGGGTAGACGTTGTATCCGCCGCTGATGATCATGTCCGAAGCGCGGTCCTTCAAGAACAGGAATCCCTCGGCATCGAACTGGCCGATGTCGCGTGTGTGGACCCAACCGTCTTCGGTGAAGGTGTCCGCATTCAGTTCCGGCGTATTGAAGTATCCGGCGATCGCCGATGGCGAGCGGATCACGATTTCACCTGGTTCTCCCTGCGGCACTTCGTTTCCTTCGCCGTCGAGCAGCCTGATCTCGACGTCGACGGCGGGCTGACCACAGGACAGCAGGCGGTCTCCCGTGTGATCTTCGGGCCGAAGGACTGCGATACACAGCGGCGCCTCGGTCTGCCCGTAGTACTGCAGGAAGCGGTGTTGCCCCCACGCCTGCATTGCCCGTTCGATGGTGGCCAGTGGCATCGGCGACGCACCGTAGATCACGGATTTCAGACTCGAGACGTCTGCGCTGGCGAAATCAGGGCGTTCGAGGAGCATCTGAATCATCGTCGGCACCAGATTGATTGCGGTGGCACGATGCTCGGTTATCGAGTTCAAGAACGTCGACGGGTCGAAACCGGGGAGGATGACGGTCTTACCGCCACGGAGCCAGAACGGAAGCACGAAGACACCGCTGGCGTGAATCAGTGATGCTGCGTGCAACATCGTGTCGTCCTGAGTCGCCGGAAGCAGATTGAGCAGAACATTGCGGCAGATTCCGGCGTAGCTGCGCTGAGTGTGCTGCGCGGCCTTCAGCGTTCCCGTAGTGCCGGACGTGAACAGCGTCAGGATCACATCGTCGGGAGCCACCTCGATGTCCGGAGTGACCGAAGGCATGCTCTGCGCTCGATCCAACAGCGAAAGCTGTCCCTCCGAACCTGTTTCCATCCCGACGAACGTCCGATCTGGGAACCTGGCGGACAGTTCAGCAGCTCGGTCCGCAAGGTCAGTACCGAAAACGACGTGCGAGGTGTCGGTGTCCTCGAGCATTCGTGCGTGCTCGTCCAGCGAAAGTCGCGAGTTGAGCGGAACCCTGTTGATGCCGGCTTTGACACACGCAAAATCGACAGGCACGCTGGCAAGAGAGTTGTTGACCAGCAACGCAACCCGTGCACCCCGCCCGATACCGAGGGCGATGAATGTGTGCGCCAACCGGCTGCTGAGTTCGTCCACTTCCGTGAACGTCATCGATCGATCGCCGAAGACGACGGCTGTTCGCGGTCCGTGCTGTCGCGCGCCACGGGCGATCAGGTCTTTGGTTATGGGCATCATGGTTCAGTTTCCTCGTTCGAATTCGGGTTGTTCTCGAATCGGCCGTGCCGGCCGGCGCCCGCGGCGAACGCAGCAGCGCCGCGCACACCTTCAGCGATGACAATGGGATTTCCTGCGACGCCCTCGGCTCGCAAGGCTTCCGCAAGTGGTCGATCAAAAGATCGGTAGGCCGACGCGCGATCCGCGAGCATGCAGAGTTGAGGAAAAGCGGTCAACTGGTGCGCAAGGTCCTTGGCCGCCTGGAGTGATTGCCCCACTGGAACAACACGATTGGCCAGTCCGAAGGCCAGCGCCTCCGGAGCGTCAACCGGACGACCGGTCAAGATCATGTCGAGCGCTCGCCCCTGCCCGACAATTCGCGGCAGTCGCACGGTCCCGCCGTCGATGAGTGGAACTCCCCAGCGTCGGCAGAAGACTCCGAACACGGAATCTTCCTCGCAGATCCTCAGGTCCGCGAGCAACGACAGCTCGAGCCCTCCTGCAACCGCGTATCCACTGACCGCGGCGATCAACGGTTTGGACAACACCAACCGGCTCGGCCCCATCGGACCGGTCCCGCCGCCTTCCGGATGCAACTCGTGCACGCGGGCGGGGTCGGAGACTGCGGTCAAATCCGCACCGGCACAAAATGTGCCGCCCGCACCCCACAGAATCGCCACCTTCTGGCTCTCGTCCGACTCGAACTCCAGGAAGGCATCACGCAACTGCGCCGCCATCGGTCCGTCAACCGCATTCTTGCGATCGGGGCGATTCATCACGACAACGGTGACGCCACCGGCACGCTCCACATAGACATCGCCACCTGGTCGATCGGAGTCGGTCACGATATTTCCTCACTGCTCGCGGATAAGGTTTCCCGGTACCCACCATGCCACTTGTAACAGAATTTGTCAGGAGTTGTTCGAAAGTTGTTACAAACTGATCGAGGAATGTCCGCAACCCGAGTTGTGCTGGACCTCGCAACGGCGAGCCCGGACGCCGAGTTCAGCACCGCCGTGCTGACCCGGGCCGGCGAGATTGTCGGCGTCAGCGCATCGAGCATTCGCGTGGCAGCGGGCCGTCTGTGCCGCGAGGACAAACTGCGTCGCACCGCCCGGGGAACGTACGTCCTCAACCCGGACGGCATCCCCACCTACAGCGAGGTCGAGGGGTGGCGAACTCGTACCGATCGCATACGTCCATGGGACGGCACCTGGATCGCCGTCGAGCACTCAGGGCTCAAACGAAGCGATCGCACCGCCGCCCGCCGGCACGATCAAGCGTTGCGCCTGGCGGGCTACGAGGACTGGAAGCCCACACTGGCAGTCCGTCCGAACAATCTCGCCGGCGGAATCGACATCGCTCGCCGCACTCTCCGTCGACTCGGTGCCGCTCCCGAATCGTCGCTCATGAAAGTTGATCACCTTGCCCCCGAGGATGATTCGACAATTCGCACACTCTGGAACTCGGAGGCCCTGTTGGCCGACATTGCCGAGGCTCGCCAAGCACTCACACAGGCGCAAACCCGCCTGGCGGCAATCAGCCGCGAGGAAGCCGCCCGCGAATCACTTGCGCTGGGCAGTGCGATCATCGCGGTCATCGTCCGCAATCCACTACTTCCGGAAGAGCTCGAACCAACGCAGCCACTGCGAGACCTGATCTCGCACATGCTCGAGTACCAGGATGCGTCTCGTGAACTGTGGCAGTCGCTGCTCCAATTCTGATCGGCTTCCTCCAGAAGGCATTTCAGTACGTTGCGCGGCCACCGCTGGCGTCGTACACGGCACCGGTCGAGTAACTCACCGCAGACGACGACAGCCAGGAGATCAGTTCGGCGATCTCGTCCGCCTTCCCCATCCGCGCCATCGGCGTCAATGATTGCGAACGGGCGAGAATGGCCGGATCGGTGCCGGCATTCATGGGGCTTTCCACGGCCGCCGGCGCTATCGCGTTGACCAGCACGCCGGTGGTGGCGACCTCTTTGCCGAGTGATTTAGTCAGCGCGACAACGGCCGCCTTGGACGCCGAATACGCACTCTGATTCGGGTTTCCGTCCTTGGCAGCAATACTCGCGAGATTGACGACCCGCCCCCACCCCGACGCGACCATCCCCGGCACGAATGCCCGGCACATGAGGAATGTTCCCTCGACGTTGATGCGGAACGTACGCTGCCAGGCCGCAAGATCGACGTCGACCAGCGGCGCTGACGGCCCGACAATTCCCGCACTGTTGATCAAGATGTCGACACTGCCGACTCGGGCACGAAGCGCGTCGACGGCGACCGCGTCACTCACGTCGAGTTGTTCGTGCGCTCCCTCGGTAAGATCTGCCGTTATCACCCGAACCCCCCTCTCCGTCAGCAACTTTGCGCTGGCGGCGCCGATCCCGCTCGCACCGCCGGTGATGAGCGCGGTGACACCTTCCGGGTAACTCTGCATCCTCTTCACTCCTGAGTTTCTGTGCGTTACGCACTCAATTTATGTTGCAAATAGGCATAATTGCCGTCACACTGTGTAGAAATTCTGAATATATGGCGTTTGTCCTCGACGTCAAATACCTGGAGGCGTTGTCGATGGAAACCCGCTGGTTGCACGCGTTCGTCGCGGTTGCGGAAGAACTTCACTTCGGACGGGCCGCGTCACGGCTCCAGATGGCGCAGTCGCCGCTCAGCCAAATGATCCGAAAGCTCGAAAAAGACATCGGCGTCAAGTTGTTCGAACGAAGCACCCGTAGCGTCGCGCTCACGTCCGGCGGACACGCCTTTCTCCCCCACGCCTATCGCGTCATCGAGAACATGGAAACCGCACGGCACGCTACGCGTGCGTCCTCGGGAGGCGTCTACGGACGAGTCACGATCGGATTCACCGGAGTGCTCAACTATCAAGCACTTCCACCGCTCACCCGCGCGTTGCGTCAGCGCTATCCCGAAGTCGAACTGACACTTCTCGGCCGGATCATGACGCGCGACGCGGTCATTCAACTCGAGAGCGGCGCCCTCGATCTCGCCTTCGTCGGGCTACCGGTGGAATCCGCATCGCTCTCTACCCGACTTATTCGACGGGAGGCGTTCGGCGCCGTGCTTCCGATCGACCATCCCCTTGCCGAGAGGGACGCGATCGATCTCCGCGAATTGGCCGACGACGGATTCGTGACCACCCCGCTCTCGGCCGGCTCTGCCCTCCAGGAAACCGCGATGCGCGCCTGCATGAACGCAGACTTCAGACCTCGCGTGGTTCAGGAGATCACCGATCCGTACATGATCCTCATGCTCGTTGCCGCCGGCGTCGGTGTAGCGCTGATGACGTCCGGCATGGCTGCCATCACCCCACCTGGCAGTGTGTTCGTCCCGCTCACCGGCGAGCCGACGTTCATGAATCACGGAATTGCCTGGTCACCCCGACATATGACCGATGCGCTCGCCGTCGCACTGGAGACATCCGAGGAGATTCTGCCTACGCCGGGCATTGAGACCAAAAACGTCATTATCTGAGACTCATTTAGTGTTGGACGCGCCATAGTCCTTCGTGGCACTGTCGTCTCAGCCGCCGAAAGGTGAGGGACGTCACCGATGCGTGGTGCATCACCAAACGTGCCGCCACGGCCGGCCCATCGGGACGAAAGGACTTCACATGGCACCACCGATCACCTCCACCGGTTCCACGCACTCCACCGAGGAGCACCCGAATTCGAATGCGCGCCGCGCCGCTGTTTCGGGCTTCCTCGGCAGCACCCTCGAGTACTACGACTTCTTCATCTACGGCTCCGCAGCCGCGCTCGTGTTCCCCAAGATCTTCTTTCCTGGCGGCGGCTCGACGGCAACGCTGCTCTCGATCAGCACTCTGGGCGTGGCCTACGTCGCGCGCCCACTCGGCGCAGTGCTGTGGGGACACCTCGGCGATCGGTACGGACGCAAGAACGCGCTTCTCGCCTGCCTGCTCCTCATGGGTGTTGCGACGGTCATCGTCGGTTGCCTGCCGACCTACGACCAGATCGGCATCGCCGCTCCGATCATTCTCGTCTTGCTTCGCCTGCTTCAAGGGCTCTCTGCCGGCGGTGAATCACCCGGCTCTTCGGCACTGACGCTCGAACACGCACCGGATCACCGTCGTTCGTTCTTCACCTCGTTCACCATGAGCGGGATCATGTTCGGCATCGTCGTCTCCAGCCTGGTATTCATCCCAGTGGCGAGCCTGCCCGACGAAGACCTCTACTCGTGGGGTTGGCGAGTTCCCTTCTGGCTCAGCATCATCGTGACCGTCGTTGCGCTGTGGCTACGTCGCGCCCTTGATGAGCCTGAGGTATTCGAAGAACTCAAGGAACAGGACGAGACGGCCGGAATTCCCGTCGTCGAGATGTTCCGCTCGCACTGGCGCACCGTAATCCGTATCAGCATGAGCTCGACCTTCGCGATGATCAACACCATCGTCAACGTCTTCGCCCTGGCGTACGCCGTCGAATCCGGATTCGAACGCTCCACGATGCTGTGGGCCATCGCGACCGCCAATTTTGTTGCCGTACTGACTCAGCCGCTGTTCGGCATTCTCTCGGATCGCTACGGACGTAAGCCCATCTTCGTCGTCGGCGCCATCGGAGCCGGCCTGATGATCTTCGTGTTCTTCCATTCGATCGGAACCCAAAGCGTCCCCATGGTCTTCGCTTCGGGAATCGTCATGATCGGAATCTTCTACGCGATGCCCAACGGCACGTACCCGGCATACTTCCCGGAGCAGTTCCCCGCGAAGGTTCGATACACCGGAATGGCCGTCAGCCTCATGCTCGGACTCCTTGTCGCCGGCTTCACACCGGCTATCGCCCAGGCGATTTCGGCCGGAGACAAGAGCAACTGGACACCGGTTGCATGGATGTGCCTGGGCTTCGCCGTCATCTCAGCCATCGCGGCAATGACCGGACCGGAAACGTACCGCACGCCCACAGCGGAACTGGGCCAACCGAAGCCGAGCCTGCCGAGCAAGCAGGACTCAGAGCTCACCAGCAACAACGCTTGACCGGACCGGCCCCTCGCGCTGAATTGCCGCGAGGGGCCGTCCCCACTTATGCAGGAGAATGTCATGACTACCGAATACACACGTCACCGCATCGGCCTGGTCGGGTCGGGTATCGCCACCTCACTCTCGCCCGCGTTGCACGCACACGAAGCAGCAGCACTCGGACTCGACGATTACAGCTACGAACTGATCGATCTCGAGAACCTGAATATCTCGGTCGAGAAAACCGGTGAGGTGGTGCGTGGCGCCGTCGCGAGCGACTTCACCGGACTGAACATCACCCACCCGTGCAAGCAGGTTGTCGTGGACGCGCTCGACAAGCTGTCCGACAACGCGCGGTTGCTCGGTGCCGTCAACACGGTTGTGGTCGACAACGGGCGTTTGATCGGCCACAACACAGACCACAGCGGATTCCTCACAGCACTGCAGCGCGGTTTGCCCGACGCCGCCTTGGACCGAGTGGTGCTTGCAGGGGCAGGAGGGGCGGGTTCCGCTGTGGCATACGCACTCGCTGCCGCCGGTACCACGGATCTTCGCATCGCAGATATTGATCCCGATCGCGCTGCCGATGTGTGTTCTCGCGTCGCCTCGGCCTTCCCTGGCACGCGCACAACGGCTTTGACGATCGATCAGATCGCCGACAATCTGGCTACGTGCGACGGAGTCGTCAATGCGTCACCAATCGGCATGGTCGGTCATCCCGGAACCCCCTTCGACCCCGCGGCACTGCACTCCGAGTTATGGGTCGCGGACATCGTTTATCGACCGATGCGCACCGAATTACTCGACGCTGCACTCGCTCTCGGATGCTCGGTTCTCGATGGTGGCCAGATGCTGGTGGCACAAGCCTCGGACACCTTCACTCTCCTGACCGGTATCGAAGCCGATACAGATCGCATGCGCAGCCATCTGCGCGAACTGCTCTCCGAGACGGCACGCGCATGAGCACAACCGAACACCTACTTTCTCGCGAAGTACCAGGAGCACTGATGAACGTGACTCAGCCGTTCGCCGAACCTCTCGACATGGGCAGCGTCCGACTCCGGAACCGGTTCGTGTCCGCCCCGATGGAACGCAACTACTGCGAAGTCGACGGCACCATGACGGACGAGTACATCGCGTACCTCGCCCGCCGCGCCGAAGGTGGTGCTGCACTGATCTTCACCGAAGCGAGCTACGTGCGTGCCGACGGCAAGGGACGCATCCGGCAGATGGGCGTCGACGTCGACGAACGGATTCCCGGCATCAAGAAGATGGTCGACGCGATCCACGCTCACGGCGCCCTCGTCGGAGTCGAACTCAACCACGGTGGACGCACGGCGCAGGGGTCGGTCAGTGGATTTGTTCCCGTTGCCCCGACACCGATTCCGTGTTTGGTTGTCGGCGGCGAGATGCCAGAACAACTCGACGGCGACGATATCGAGCACATCATCGAGTGTTTCGGTGAAGCCGCGGCGCGCTGCCAGCAGGCGGGCGTCGACGTCATCTCCCTGCACGGTGGCCACGGGTACTTGATCCACCAGTTCCTTTCCCCTGCTTACAATCACCGCGACGACGAGTGGGCCGACCCCACCTTGTTCGTCAACAAGGTCATTGCCTCCGTCCACGAACATGCTCCGGGAATCACTCTGGGACTACGATTCTCAGCCTTCGAAGGCATTGACGGCGGGCTCGACGCCGAGACAACCCGCGCGCGCATCGACGCCATCGACACCGACCGACTCGATTTCCTCGACGTCTCGGCCGGCAACTACGAAGCGGGACAGTGGATCATCCAGCCCGGTGAATGGTCCCGCGGACTCCTCGCGCCGTACTCCGAGCAATACCAGCGAGACTTCGACATCCCGGTGGGTGTGGCCGGACGCATCACGTCGCCGGAGATCGCCGCGCAGATCATCGAATCCGGGCAGGCCAACTTCGTCAGCATGGCGCGTACGTTGCACGCTGATCCGGATTTCCCGAATCGCGCTATCGACGGTGGCCGCTACCGCCCGTGTATCGCCTGCAATTACTGCATCGACAGCCTGGCCGCCGGCCCCATTCCCTGCTCCGTCAACCCGTGGGTCGGACGTGAACTGGACCAGCCTACAAAGCCGGCTGATGCCACCGTGCGGGTCGCCGTCATCGGTGCCGGTCCCTCCGGAATGGCCGCTGCCCGCGACCTCGCACTTGCCGGTCATCGCGTCGACCTGTACGACGAACGCCCCAGCCTCGGCGGCGACTTCGCTCTGGCATCGAAGCTGCACGAGTATCCCGAATACGGGCAAGTCATGGACTGGTACGTCGCGGAACTGGCTGAACTCGGGGTCCACTGCCACATCTCGACCCGGGCAGATGCTGCTTTGCTCTCTGGTGGCGATTTCGACGCCATAGTTCTTGCCGCCGGCGGCGTCGGCCCTGTGGTCGATCTCCCCGGAGCAGCATCCCGTACCGTTCGCGACGTCCGCGAATTCCTCGTCTCCGGCGATCCTGCCCCCGAAGCAATCACCATTTTCGGCGCCGACCGCGAGGCTGCCGCCGTCGCCGACGAGCTGCTCCAGAAGGGTACGCAGGTCGTCATGATCGGCCCGCAGGAAACCATCGCGCACGACGTCGGACGCCGCGGAAAGATCGTGCTGCTGCCGCGCCTGGCCGCAAGTGAGAACCTCACGACCTACCTGAGCTCGATCGTCACCAAGGTCGACACCGACTCGGTCACGATCTCGACGGCCGGTGTGCTGAGCGAGGTTGATGCTCCTGGCGAACTCCTGATCTCGCAGGGCGTCGAGCCGCGTTCGGAACTTCTTGCCGAACTCCGTTCACTGGCACCACGACTCGGAGTCCATACGGTCGGCGATGCGAGCGGAGACGGCGGGTCCATTCACGCTGCACTCGTCACCGCAGCCGATGTCGCCGTCACGATCACGGCCGCCGCTGCGGCCCGTCAGGAGATTCACGCATGACTACACAGGCAGCCGCATCGGTGGCAACTGCATTGCCGCCCATCGGACTCGGAACCTGGCCCCTGGTAGGCGCGGACGCCACGAAGTCCGTCCTCTCCGGCATCGAGGCTGGATACCGCCTCATCGACACCGCCGCGATCTACAGCAATGAGGATGCTGTCGGTGTGGCGCTGGCAGAATCTGGTGTACAGCGAGAAGAACTGTTCGTCACGACCAAACTTCGTGGAAACGACCAGGTTTCCGGTGACATCCGCGGAGCGCTCGAGCAGAGCCTGGAACGACTGGGACTGGACCGACTGGATCTGTTCCTGATTCACTGGCCGCTCCCACGAATCGATCGTTACGTCTCGTCATTCGAGGCGATGCTCGCCTGCCGCGACGCCGGGCTGGTTCGGTACGTTGGAGTGTCGAACTTCCTCGAGCACCACCTGCGCCGCGTCGTCGCTGAAACCGGCGAGGCACCGGCAGTCAACCAGATTCAGATGGACCCTTCGCTCGCTCGTATCCCGGTTCGCCGCGCAAACGACGAACTTGACATCTTCACTCAGTCGTGGAGTCCGCTCGGCCGGGGCGATGTGCTCGACAACGCCGTTGTGAGCGAGATCGCCGGTCGAATGGGTTGCACCCCTGCGCAGGTGGTCCTCGCGTGGCATGTCGCGCAGGGCGTGGTTCCGGTCGCGCGCTCCGCGAATCCGACGCGCCAGGCCGAGAACCTGGCAGCACTCGACGTGACCCTCACCGGCGAGGACATCGAAGCACTGAACAGTCTCGACCGCGGCGAGTCTGCGGCGCGGGACGTCGAAGCAGAGGAACATTTCTGATGACGTTGAAAGTCGGAATCGTCGGCTGCGGCAAGATCGCCGGCAACCATGCCCGAGCCCTGCAACAAGTCCCCGGCGTCGAGGTGATCGGCTGCTGCGATCCCGATCTCGGACGCGCCCAGGAGTTCGCGGCAGCGCACGGCATTCCCGCAGCCGTGAGTTCAGTGGAGCAACTTCTCGCTCTCGGACTCGACGCCTGCACCGTTTGCACGCCGCACCCGGTACATGAAGAGGTAGTCGTGGCCGCTGCCGACGCGGGTGTACATGTGTTGTGCGAGAAGCCCATCGCGGTCGATGTTGCTGCCGCCGACCGCATGATCGAGGCCGCCGACCGCGCCGGTATCACCTTCGGCGTCCTCTTCCAACGCCGCTTCTGGCCGGCCGCGCGTCGTATCCGGGACGCCATCGACGACGGCCGGATCGGACTGCCCACGCTCGGCGAGGCGTCGGTGATCCTGCACCGCCCGTCGAGTTACTACTCGGCCGACGCCTGGCGTGGACGGTGGGACACCGACGGCGGCGGCGTCCTCATGACGCAGGCCGTGCACCAGATCGACATGCTGGCCTGGTTCATGGGCGAAGCCGTCTCGGTCAGCGGCTTCATCCGCACCCACACCCACGGTGAGCACATCGAGACCGAGGACAGCGCGTCAGCTGTGATCTCCTTTGCCTCGGGCGGCACCGCCACCGTCACCGCGACTACCGGTGCAAATCACAATCTGGGCAACCGCGTCACGGTCATCGGGCGCACCGGCGCAATCGCCAGTGTCCTCGAGTTCCCCGAAGGGCACGAGGGTGTCAACGAAATGTGGACCGTGCCAGGCGAAGTGGAGTTCCAAGCGCCGTACTCGGCGGACATCGATGCGAATCTTGATGTGGGCGCGGTCAATGCGGCACTGACCGACTTCCACACCCTGCAGGTGCAAGACTTCGCCGACGCGGTCCTGAGCGGGCGCGAACCCGCTGTCACCGGACGCGACGCCCGCGCGTCGCTGGCCATCATCGCCGCAATCTACGAATCGTCACGAACTGGGAAGGTTGTCGAACTGACATCGACACCGACCCTCGCAACAACTGCCAAGGAGCAGAAATGAGTAGCAGTACCCCCCTCACCTACGACGTGGTTGTCGTGGGCTCCGGCGCAGGCGGGCTTTCCACAGCAATTGCCGCAGCACATGGCGGCGCGTCGGTACTCGTTGTCGAGAAGGCCGACACCTGCGGCGGCGCAACGGCCTGGTCAGGCGGGTGGATGTGGACCCCGCGCAACATGTTTGCCATAGCCGACGGAGTTGTCGAGGATCGTTCGGCGCCGCGGACATATTTGGAGAACCGACTCGGCGACAACTTCGACGCCGCCAAGGTGGATGCACTCCTCGACGGTGCACCGGAGATGGTCGAGTTCTTCGAACGCAAGACTGCGCTGAAGTTCGTTCCCGGAGCCAAGATCGCCGACATTCACGGCGACACACCGGGAGCCGGCACGGGTCATCGTTCCGTCGGACCGAAACCGGTGAGCTTGCGAAAGCTCGGTCCCGACGTCGCGGCGCTGCTCCGTCGACAGTTGTACGAGACGTCATTCCTCGGCATGGGCATCATGGCCGGCCCCGACCTGCAGGCATTCCTGCACTCGACCCGATCCCCGAAAGCCTTTGTGCACTGCGGTGTACGTGTCACCAAGCACATGTTCGACCTCGCCACCAAGCGTCGCGGTCAGCAACTCGTCAACGGCACCGCCCTGGTCGGCATGATGCTTCGCTCAGCGCTCGATCTCGGCGTCGAGTTTCGGGTGAAAACGTCGGCAACATCGCTGCAGACTGACGATGACGGTCGCGTTGTCGGTGTCCGCCTCGAAGGCCCGGACGGTGCGTACTCGGTAACAGCCACGCGTGGCGTCGTACTCGCCACCGGCGGCTTTGCACAGGACATCGACCGACGACGCGAATTGTTCCCGCGCACCCCCACCGGACACGAGCACTGGTCGCTCACCCCGAAGACAACCACCGGCGACGGCATCACCCTCGGCGAATCCGTGGGTGGACGACTTGACCGCTCGCTCGCCTCCCCTGTTGCCTACTGCCCCGTCTCCATCGTTCGTTACCGCAACGGCAAGGAAGGTGTGTTCCCCCATATCCTCGACCGCGGAAAGCCCGGAGTCATCGGAGTTCTCGCGAGCGGCAAGCGTTTTGTCAACGAGGCACTCGGCTACCACGACTACACCCTCGCGATGGTCGAGCAGGTTCCTGAGGGCGAAGAGGTGTGCTCGTGGCTGATCGCCGATCAGCAGTACGTGCGCTACCTCCCGCTGGGCATGGCCAAGCCCCTGCCGATCCCGATCCAGCCGTACCTGCGGTCCGGGTACCTCACGCGTGGGCGCACTCTTCGGGACTTGGCCGAGAAGATCGGCGTCGACCCCGTGCAGTTGGAGAAAACCGTCGCAGCTTTCAATATCGGGGCTGTAGCCGGTGAAGACCCCGAGTTCGGTCGCGGCACAACACCGTTTAACCGAGGTTCTGGCGATACCGCCAACCCCTGGCCGAACCCGTCGCTCGCACCCTTGCAGAAGGGTCCGTACTACGCGGTGAAAGTCGTGCCAGGGAGTTTCGGCACCTTCGCTGGACTGGTCACGGACTCGTCGTCGCATGTGCTCGACGACAACGACCGCCCCATCGAGGGGTTGCTCGCCGTCGGAGTCGATCAGGCGAGCGTGATGGGCGGGCACTACCCGTCCGGGGGCATCAATCTCGGACCGGCTATGACGTTCGGTTACCTGGCCGGGCGGAACCTGGCCGGCGCCAAAACAGTTGGAGCGCACGCATGACACTCTCACTCGGGCTGGCGGCCCTCACCGTGCTCGATACCGCACCGATGCAGCATGTCGATTTGGCCGAAAAGCACGGCTTCGATACCATCGGCATCCGTCTGATGCCCGCGGCACCGGGTACGACGGCTTACCCCTTGCACGAGGACAAGCACGTGTTGAACGAACTGGTGCGTCGACTGGAAGATTCACCGGTGGAGGTATTCGATCTCGAAATCATCCGCCTTGCAGCCGACTTCGAGCCCGCCGACTACGTTCCGCTTCTCGAAGCGGGCGCACAGCTCGGAGCCAAGGCCGTTCTGGTGGGCGGCGACGACCGCGACCGCGCTCGGCTCACGGACTCCTATGCCCGCCTCGCGGAACTGTGCGCGAACTACGGCATCGTCGCCTCGCTCGAATTCATGCCGTGGACTGCGGTGCCCGATGCGCGTGCTGCCATCGAGATCGTCTCGGCGGCAGACGGTCCGGCTCGGAGCGTTCTCGTCGACGCATTGCACACCGACCGCTCGGCGACAACGCTGGAGGATCTTGCGTCCATCCCGCGCGAGTGGCTGCACTACGCCCAGATGTGCGACGGTTCGACTCCCGCTCCCATCGATGACGCAGAACTGATCCGTCACGCCCGCGAAGAGCGTCTAGTGCCCGGCACCGGAGGCATCGCCCTCGCCGAAATCTGGTCGACCCTGCCTGCCGGTCTGCCGGTCAGCATCGAATTGCCCAACGAACCGCTACGTCAGGCCGTCGGCACGGACGCTTGGCTGGAACGCCTGGTCACGGCCACGCGAGAAGTACTGGCCTAGCGGCCCTGTGCGCCTTTTTGGTAGTTGGCGCTACCAAAAAGGCGCACGGGGGCGTCAGCCCCTCCGAGCCGCAACGGCCTGCGCCAGACGGTCCAACTGCGCTGCCGTGGTGGACCAGTCGATGCACGCGTCGGTGATCGACTGACCGTAGGTGAGCTCGTCCGCCTTACCCAAGGTCAGGTCCTGACGACCGGCCTCGATGAAACTCTCCAACATGACGCCGGCGATTCCCTGCTCGCCCTCGGTCAGACGTCGAGCAATGTCGTCCAGCACGATGACCTGACGCTCGTGGTCCTTGCTGCTGTTACCGTGGCTCGCGTCGATGACCACGCGCTCGGGCAGGTTCGACTTACGCAGGCGAGCAAGGGTATCCGCGACGGTCTCGGCATCGTAGTTCGGTCCGTCGCTGCCGCCACGAAGAATGACATGGCAGTCCGGGTTGCCCGCGGTCCGAATCAAGGCAGCCTGGCCGTCGAGATCCGTTCCGGGGAACACATGGCTCGCCGCCGCGGCGCGGGTACCGTCGACGGCTACCTGCACATCACCTTCGGTGGAATTCTTGATGCCGACGGGCATGGACAGCGCGCTGCACAGCTGACGGTGAACCTGACTGGCGGCGGTCCGGGCGCCGATTGCACCGTAGCTGACCAGGTCGGCGATGTACTGCGGCATGATCGGATCAAGGAACTCGCAGCCGACAGGCAGGCCCAGACTCGACACGTCGAGAAGCAACTTGCGGCCGATACCGAGCCCGGTGTTGATGTCGAACGTGCCGTCGAGGTGGGGGTCGTTGAGCAGGCCCTTCCACCCGAGAGTGGTGCGCGGCTTTTCGAAGTAGACGCGCATGACGATGTGCAGGTCGTCCCGCAGTTCTTCGGCCTTGGCGGCCAACCGGCGGGCGTAGTCCATCGCCGCTTCCGGATCGTGCACGGAGCACGGACCGACAACGACGATCAAACGATCGTCGTCACCGTTGAGGATGTTGATCGTGTCGGCCCGACCGGTGCGCACGGTTGCGGCCGCGACCTCGTCCGGAGCGTGCTGAGCACGAACAGTCGCCGGTGACACGAGCGGACTGATACTCACAGTGCGCTGATCGTCGAGGCTGTCCGAAGCTGCGGTGGTGTCGATGGTGACAGTCATGGGGTTTTCGGTTTCCTGTTCTCAGGCCGACCCCAGAGATGAAGAGAAACTCCAGCGAGCCGGTCTGTAGTCCGGCTCTTGGGTGGAGGTTGTCAGCGCGTGGTTACGCCGGCAGGCCCACCCGGGGCCGGCCTGCTAAACCAGAAATAGACGCGCTGCATGACGGCCACGATACCTCGAGTTCGGATCAGATGGGCGCGCCCCTCCACAACAAGCCGAATCTAGGGGCGAGTCCCGTGGCACGAGTCCGTGAAGAATGGCCAAATCCGCTGAGCGGTTGGCGCTTTCGAGTAAGGCTCCGGCTTCGAAGTTCGAATACGTTAATTGGGCACCCCACGATCCCGATCTGTTGGTCGTCGGGAAGGGCTGGTGGGATCACTACCAGGACAAGGGCCTGCTCGGCACTGACATCGCCGCGGCGCTCGTCGTCAACGAGGGCACGACGGGCTCGTCCTGGAAGCAGCCCATGACCGCGCAGCTCACGGCGCTCGATCGCCGCGAAGTCGCCGAACGCGTCATCGCCCGATACAACGCCGAACTTGCACAAGCGCGAGCCAAGATCGGTGGTCTCCTCGAAGGCAAGTCGATTGCGATCGCCGGCGCAGACAGCGGTCAGATCTGGCTGCAAAACAACACCTTCGCAGTGTCGGTTGCGCAGGACCTCGGCTTGAACGTCGTGACCGACACCGCCCATGCTGCACCCGATCGGAAGGTTTCGACCTTCTACAGCCTCGAAGAGCTCGCCATCTTCGACCAGGCCGACTTCGTGTTGCTACAGAACCCCGGTGCCGTCGAAGCAGAATCGCCGAACAAGTACAGGTCATGCGCTGACGTCTGTGCGGGCATCGTTCAGGACTCGAGTGACCCCGCCTCAACGGGTGGGGTCATTCACGCGTCCAAACGGAATACGCCTCGCACTTGGCGTACGCCGTTGATCTGTACCTCGACGGCATGGTCGCCCGCGTAGTACTTCCGGGTACTGATCGGTTTGAAGGAATGCCTCTTCGCGATACGGACCGGCACCCCAGGTTCCAGTGTTCGTGTTGTCAGTTTGAAGACCTTGGGCGTCGTCTGCCCGTTGGCCTTCACGTGGTGGACGATGTAATCGATCACGACGGTGACGGACTCGCTGCCGTTGTTCGTGACAGCGAAGTCGAAGGTGAGTTCTCCACCCGCATCGACTACTTCTCGGTCGATGACGAAACCTTCGACCACGACGTCGGTGGGCGGCGCGAAACCCAAGAGAGACAGAGCATCTGGATCGCCAGACTTGATCAACGTCCGCAATGCATGTTTGACGATTCTCAGTGTGTTGGGATCCGGTGTCTGTAACCAACGCTTCGCAGTCGACACGGCGAGCGCTGCGTCAGCACGACTGAGATCGTTGAGATGGTTTGCGACCGAACGTCGTACATATTCCGAATCATCCCGATACAGCTCGTCGAGAATGACGATTGTCGACTCGGGACGCGCCGTCAATTCTTTCACTCGTCTTCCCCAGGGCAAACGAGTACGAGTGCCTTCGGTCGCCAAGCGCCGGACGTGTTCGTCTTCATGGCCGGTCCAGGTGAGTGCGATCGCCAGCGAACGGTCAAGGTCCGTCTCGAGAAATGTGCGAATTGCGAATTCGGCAGTCAGACGCGACGTCAGCTCGGCAAGGAGAGCCATTCCCTCGTCGAAATCCGACTCGGAGCCACTTCGTGTCGCCGTGACGGCGACGGCTTCGGTCACCGGCCAGATCATCCAACCAGTGAAGGTCTCCTCTGAAAGCGCACGGCGGATGATCTCGGCGAAGGCCGGAAGATCCTGAGGCAGTTCGGCAGTCATCGCGTCCCGCACGACGCGGGTACGTTCGCCGAGACTCATACCATCGAATTCGGATGTACTACCCCGAACGAGGGCGAGGCGTGTGTGACCGGAGGCTCGCTCTAGACAGCCTGCCAGATCGGCGACGACGGATTTCCCGAGCAGTTCGTCAGCGGTGGGCATCAGGGGCACACCGTGAGAGCGGAAATCCGATCACCGTCGAGAGTGAAATGGTGATGTAACTGGACGGGGCTTCCGGGAAAATCACCCTCGACCTTCACCGACACGACAACGGCCGAGCCTGGGGTGTTGACCGACTCGATCTTCTGGGTGAAGGTGAACGCCGTCGACACGGCGGACTTCCACGCCACGATTTCTTCGATCCCGACGTACGTCCGGCCGTCGTCACGCACCACGGCGTCTTCGGTGAACACATCGCGGACGTCTCCGCCGTCGAAATACGCGCGCGCTGCGCCTGGCACCTTCGCTGAGTCGGTCATTCGCGAAGAGTACTGCTGGGGTCCGACAGGTTCGGCGAACTCACAGCGCGAGCGGACGCCGCCAACTGAATCTCCATCAACAGCCTCGTCGAGGGCTCGGACAGGTCGGTATCTGTTATCTCCTCGACCCTTTTGATCCGATACCTGAGTGTGTTCGGGTGAATGCGAAGCTGCTCGGACGCGCGCCGGACATCGCCCGAATGCGCGAGGTAAACGGAGACGCTTTCACGCATGTTCGACCCGTTACGCCTGTCGTAGACGTCGAGCGCGTCGATTCTCGGATCGTGCAGTTGCTCGTCGGCCGCAATCGTGTCCATGATTTCGCCCAGCAGCACCGGAGTGCGCGAGTCCGCGAGGGTGGTCACACGAACATCCCCCGACGTTCCGTCCAAGACCCGATCCACTTCGGCGCGAGCCCTAGCCACCTCAGTGAGCGTCGAAACCGGAGACGACACGGCGGCCCGTAAACCCGAGGGCGACACCTTGTCCAAACGCGCGACAACTTCACGGGTCCACGAGACTGTGGATTTCACGGATTGGGTTCGCGGAAACAGCACATAGATCCGGGCGCCGAATGCACTCACCAGCGATTCACGATGAAAGGCACTGGCGTGCAGGCGCAACGACGACACGAGCTCACCCGAAGCCGACAACGCGCTGCCCCCGACACTCGCCACGCCGATCACCATCGCGGGTCCGGACATCGGGATGGACAACGAGGCCGCCAGAGAAGGAACATCGACACCGCCGCCGCGAACCCCGAGCAAGCGCTGAACCTGTATCGCCTCGTTACTCGGCGCGTCTCGGATGCGCGAAATCAGCCGAGCTGCAACGGCCGCGGCACCGCGGAGCACTCTCTCGGCATCGCCGACGATGGGAAGCGGGCCTTCCTGAACCCAGATAGTGCCGAGCAGATCAGAACTGAAACCGCTCTCCCCCTTGACGTTCTCGGATATTCTGCGAATCGGAACCACCAACCTTCGCCTGATCGCGAGGTCTTCGTGCGCGGGCACCTCGACCACGTCGTCACTTCGCCGCAGGCTTTCGAAGACGCCCCACTCCTGCAGCTTCCGGAGGTATTCCCGAGGTCCTTCGCGGCCGAGGATCGATTGCCGGCGGAGCTCGTCCGCAGCATCTCCTGATGCCGAATATGCCATGACGTGGGAACGCTCGTCCTCGATACTGACCATCCCCCGGGTGAGTGACGCGACGTTCTGCGCCAGCTCGAACAAGTCTGTGTCACTGCCGAATACAACGTCCCCAGAATCCTGACGGGATACCGAATGATCGAGCACGCCCCGGATCGTGGTGAACAATCGATCCCAACGAGCGTCCGGATGGACTGCTATCAAGGCGATCCCGGCGCGCTGTGCCGCCGCGCGCACCGACGTGTCCGAGGCCTCCTTCGACATGACGGCCCGAGGCGCTGATCCCTTCTGATCGACGCGGTTCAGCCAGGCTGCCAATTCGGCTGCGCCGATACCGACAGCGAGCCAGAGCTCAGAGGATTCGACGTCCGCGGTTCCGGGGCGTGTGAGGTCCCCGACCTCCGCGAACACCACGGAGTCGACGAAGACGTCATCACCTGACGGTGCGAGGACGAGCTCGACAAAGGCTCCGCCCAGCGCCCGAAGGACCGCGTCGAGCCTGACCTCACGGATAGCCACGTACCACCCACTTTCCGGACTGTTCCAACGCCTCAATTTCGAGAATAGTGCATTTTCCTGCGGAAATGGTTCAGCCGATCGAACAAACAGCGTCCGAGAAGTTTGGCCGATCAGCGGATTACTCGCCGACTCCTTTCGGCTTGACTGATGACGACACGACAACTGCCCCACCCATCAGTCTGCCGAAGGATCGTCATGGACGCCGTCACCAATGTCCCCCACCCCTCCAATGAGCCGGTCAACAATTACGGGCCGGGAAGCCCGGAACGATCACGCCTACGCACCAAACTTTCCGAACTGGCCGAGACTCCCACCGACATCCGACAGGTCATCGGGGGCGTCCACCGAACTGCGGAGGGCAAGCGGGAGAGCGTAGTTCAACCACACCGTCACAGCTCGGTCATCGGATCGTTTGCGGGCGCAACGCACTCGGATGTTCGTGATGCCATCGACGCCGCTACACTCGCCGCCCCGGCCTGGCGCGACCTCTCGTTCGACGACCGAGCTGCGGTCTTCCTCCGCGCCGCCGATCTACTCTCCGGCCCGTGGCGCGAAACCATCGCCGCCGCAACAATGCTCGGTCAGTCGAAGACCGCATATCAGGCCGAGATCGATGCCCCGTGCGAACTGATCGATTTCTGGCGTTTCAACGTCGCGTTCGCACGTCAGATACTCGCCGACCAACCCGTTTCCGCTCCGGGAGTGTGGAATCGCGTCGAATATCGACCACTCGAAGGTTTTGTCTACGCGATCACCCCCTTCAATTTCACCGCCATCGCCGGAAATCTCCCCACCGCACCGGCCCTGATGGGCAACACCGTGATCTGGAAGCCGTCACCGACGCAGGCCGTCGCGGCGTACCTGACGATGCAACTACTCGAAGCCGCCGGCCTCCCACCCGGGGTGATCAATCTTGTTCTCGGCGACGGACCCACGGTGTCCGAGGTCGCGCTGGCCGACCCTCGCCTGGCGGGCATCCACTTCACCGGATCGACCGCAACTTTCCAGCGTTTGTGGCGTGAGGTCGGAGCCAACATCTCGAACTACCGGACGTATCCGCGTCTCGTCGGCGAAACCGGCGGCAAAGATTTTGTACTCGCACACAGTTCAGCAGACCCCGACGTACTCACGACGGCATTGATCCGCGGGGCCTTCGACTATCAGGGACAGAAATGCTCGGCCGCGTCACGGGCATTCGTCCCGAAATCGGTGTGGGCCAAGATGGGCGACACGTTCATCGACACAGTGTCGTCACTGCAGTACGGCGACGTCACCGACCTGACGAACTTCGGCGGCGCCGTCATCGACCAGCGTTCCTTCGACCGCAACGCCGCCGCGATCGTCCGAGCCAAGTCGACCGGCAGCCTCACCATCGCAGCAGGCGGCGACTACGACGACCGCGAAGGATTCTTCATCTCGCCGACGGTCCTCCTCGGTGACGACCCCAGTGACGAGGCCTTCAGCACCGAGTACTTCGGCCCCATACTCTCCCTGCACGTCTACGACGACTCCGCACCGAATGCCTACGCCGACATCCTCGCTCGTATCGACAGCGGATCCGCGTACGCCCTGACCGGTGCCGTGATCGCCACCGACCGTGCGGCCGTCGATCAAGCTCACCACGGTCTGCGGTTCGCCGCCGGAAACTTCTACGTCAACGACAAGCCGACGGGCGCGGTAGTCGGACAACAGCCCTTCGGCGGCGCTCGAGCTTCCGGTACCAACGACAAGGCCGGTTCACCGCAGAACCTGCTCCGTTGGACGTCGACGCGTACCGTCAAGGAAACCTTCGTTCCTCCCACCGATCATCGTTACCCCCACCAGGAACTCGATCCAGCCGAGAGCGAGAACCGTTGATGAGTAACGTGTCTCTGAGCAACCCGTTGCGCCCGGTACTGCTTGCGGCGGCACGCTCGTCGCGATTGGAGAAGACAGTCTCCGGGATGACCTTGACCCGCAAGCTGGTAGACAGGTTCGTCGCCGGGGACGCGGAACCCGCAGCGGTCTCGGCCGTACGCAACATCCTCACCAGTGGCCGGTTCGCGACGGTCGACTACCTCGGCGAGGACACTACCGATCCAGCTCAGGCAACAGCTACCGTTGACGCCTATCTCTCCCTTCTCCGCTCGTACGCAACGCTTTCCGAGACTGCCGGGACGCAACACTCCCTCGAGGTTTCGCTCAAGCTCTCGGCGTTAGGGCAGGCACTTCCCGGTGACGGCGAGAAGATCGCCCTGGCGAATGCACACCGAATCGTCACAGCGGCAAACGAAGTGGGTGCGTGGGTCACCGTCGACGCGGAGGATCACACCACCACCGACTCGACACTGTCCATCGTCGAGGAGTTGCGCCGCGACTTCCCGACGCTCGGCACGGTCCTGCAGGCGTATCTACACCGCACCGAGGCCGACTGCCGGCACTTCTCCGGACCAGGTTCACGAATCCGGCTGTGCAAGGGCGCATACAAGGAACCGGCCGGCGTCGCGTTCCAAAAGCCCGCCGAAGTCGATGCGTCGTACCTGCGTTGTCTGAAGGTCTTGATGGAAGGCGACGGATACCCGATGGTCGCCTCCCACGATCCCACCATGATCGACGCCGCCTTGGAACTCGCCACGCAGAGTGAGCGGACGCCCGAGAATTTCGAATTCCAGATGCTCTACGGCATCCGCGACGGCGAACAACGCAGATTGGTAGCCGAAGGCAATCACCTGCGGGTCTACGTTCCCTACGGCAGCCAGTGGTACGGCTACTTCATGCGTCGCCTCGCGGAACGACCGGCCAACCTCATGTTCTTCATGCGCTCACTCGCTTCCAACAACTAGACACCGGAAACAGGCGGCAGCGGTGGCAACTCGAGGTTTTCGCGAAAGGTACCGCCGACGTAGTCGGATCCCACGATTCCGCGCTTGCGCAGTTCCGGCAGCAGCCCGTTCGTGACGAAATCGTGAGTACGCGGATCGGCAAGGTCACCGAGCGTGATGACGTCGAGCACGCCCGCATCGTATCTTTCCGCGATCGCGTCCGCGAGCTGTTCCGGGGTGCCTGCCGCTGCCCAGTGGCCGGTGTCCTTGGACGCGATGATCAACTCACGCAGAGTCTTTCCTTGTGATGCGAGCTTGCCGAAGATCTCGACCCGGCCCCGTCGTCGATTCACCGACGACGGGTCCGGCAACAACGACTCCGGGATCGGCCGGTCCAGCGGCAATTCCGAGAAATCCACATCACCACCGAACATGTCGGCAAGCCTGGTGCGTCCGGCATCGAAGTCCGTCGATTCCTCGGCTTCGCTGACCAATCGTTCGACTTCGGCTTCGGTGGCGCCGTACGTTGCGTGGAACGAGCTGAATATCAGTGGTAGTTCGTCCCCACGCCCCAACTCTGCCGCCCTGGCGCGGATCGTCTTCGTGTAGGTAACCGCGTCCTCGAAGGTTGCGAGAGAGGTGAATACGACCTCGGCGAATCGAGCACCCAGTTCTATACCTCCGGCAGATTGGCCTGCCTGGAATTGGACCGGACGACGCTGCGGCAGGGACGGGATGTTCAACGGCCCCTGCACGGTGAAGTACTTACCTCGGTGCTCGATGGGGACCACCCTCGACGGATCGAGCACCGCAGAGCCCTCTCCCCGAATCAAGGCGCCGGGCTTCCAGCTGTCGAAGAGCGCGTTGACGACTTCGAGCGATTCGGCCGCTCGGGCGTAGCGCTCCTCCGGGCTCGGCAGGTCCAGGTCGCTGTAGTTCTCTTCTCCGAGTGAGGAAGTGACGGCGTTCCATGCGGCTCGACCATTGCTGACGTGGTCCAGGGTGCCGAACAACCGCGCGAGGTTGAACGGGTGATGAAACGTCGTCGTGACGGTCGCAATGAGCCCCACATGGGTGGTGACCGCACTCAGCGCAGCAAGGAAGATCAACGGCTCCTGCGCGCCGATCGCACCCTGCGCACCGAAGCTCAGGAGATCGGCGGCAAACAGTCCGTCGATCTTGTTCGCCTCGGCCGTCTTTGCGACGTCGATCGCGGACGCGACCGTCGAAGTCGACGGATCGATCGCGGCGTCGTAGATGCTCACCGCCCCGCTGACACCGGTCACCGTCTTGAGCGGACGCCTACGATCGGCCACCGACCGTCCTCCTAGCTTCGCGAAATCTGTTCCGGATTCACAACGCTAGACCGATCCTGGCTCCCGACAAGGTATTCGCTCAGCCTGGTTCTATCCCTGCGAACACCGCTTGGTCACGCCCCGGATTTACGGGCACGATAGGCGGCGACGTGCGCCCTGTTCCCACAGTTTCCGGTGTCGCAGTATCGCTTCGACCGATTTCGCGACAAGTCCACGAAGACCGCTTCGCAGTCCGGAGCCTCGCACCATCGCAACCTCGAGAATTCGTCGGTTCGGATCAGATCGAGCACACCCATCGCCGCTTCTGCAGCCATCCGGTCCACGAGGGGCGAATCATCAGCGGTGACGTGCAGATGCCAGCCGAGATCATCGTGCCTGGTGAGCCGCGGCCTCGCGCCCGATTCGAGCAGCAGTGAGTTCACCACCTCGACGGCGTCGTCCACTCCCGTGGCTTCCCAGAACTTTCGCAGTCGTGGACGCAGTGCACGAACCGCCGCCAATTCCTCCAGAGTGCCGTCCCGCCGGCCGGTCCAGCGGTCGGCGTCGAGGAACCTGGTCAGTTCCTCTTGATCCGGCAGCAGCTCGGCCCCGCCGCGGGCCGTGTTGACCAACGAGGCAGCGAAGACGAGCGCCGATTCCGTGTCACCAGCAAAATGCACTTTGACTCCTGAGCCGTATCAACCTAATGTCAGCATCGTAATCGCTTTTACTCCTGACGGGTGACGACGTGAACTCTCGCAACGGCTTGATCTTCGCTCTGCTGTCCGCGGCAACGTTCGGCGTATCGGGCCCGTTCGCGAAATCTCTCATCGAATCAGGATGGTCCCCCGGCGGCGCAGTGTTCGCGCGCGTTGCCGGCGGCGCACTGGTGATGATGGTGATCGCGGTAGCCACCCAACGGCCTCGACTACGACAGGTCGGCGCCCACACGCGAACCGTACTGCTGTACGGAGTGTTCGCGATTTCCGGCGTTCAACTGTGCTTCTTCAATGCTGTGCAACATCTTTCGGTCGGAGTCGCATTACTCCTCGAGTACCTTGCACCGATCATCGTCATCGGATGGGTGTGGATCACCAAAGGCGCGCGGCCGAGCGTGCAGACACTTCTCGGTGCAGCGGTTGCCTTGATCGGCGCCGCAGTGGTGATCGACGTCTTCGGATCGGCAGAGATCAGTGCCGTCGGAGTCGCGTGGGGACTGGCCGCAGCGGCATGCCTTGCAGTCTATTTTGTCATTTCCGAACGTGCGGACGGCGATCTCCATCCTGTTGTGCTCGCGGCATCGGGGCTGACCGTCAGCGCACTGGTCATCGGCGCACTCGGACTCGTCGGCATCCTCCCCCTCGAGTTCTCGGCCTCGAACGCAGTCGTGGCAGAACACTCGGTGGGCGTGTGGCTGCCCGTGGCGGTCCTGGTCCTGGTCAGCACTGTCATCGCCTATCTCACCGGCATCGCCGCGATCACACTGCTGGGACCGACCATAGGATCTCTGGTAGCGCTGACCGAAGTGCTGTGCGCTGTCGTCGCCGCGTGGATCCTGGTCGGGGAATCCGTCACCGCACTCCAAGCTGTGGGTGGCGCATCTATCATCGCGGGGTTGGTCCTCGCTCGGCTCGGCCAGAGTGCACCGAAACAGATACCGGCCGACCCGATGACAAATGTCATGGCAGAAGAATGACGGACGGACGAGGGCTCGCGTCCTCGAAGCGAGCAGATTCTATGTATGACCTCAGCACAGGCACTGCACACACTCACTGAAGGATCGGCACACGACGCCGTCCGGTTGACCGGACTGCGCAAGAGTTTCGGAACCGTCGACGCCGTCAAGGGCATCGACCTGAGCATCCGCCCCGGCGAGATCGTCGCGTTCCTCGGCCCGAACGGCGCAGGCAAGACGACAACCATCGACATGATCCTCGGACTGTCCCGACCGACGTCGGGCGACGTGAGCGTCTTCGGAATGTCACCCCGATCGGCGATCGCCCGCGGACTCGTGTCTGCAGTCATGCAGACCGGCGGGCTGCTCAAAGAACTGACGGTGGCCGAGACCGTGCAGCTGACCGCCAGCCTGTACGCCCAATCCCGTCCGGTCGACGAAGTGCTGGGGCGAGCCGGAATCCTCGACATCTCCGATCGCCTGGTCAGCAAATGCTCAGGCGGACAACAACAGCGCCTGCGGTTTGCGATGGCGTTGCTGTCGAACCCCCAATTGCTCGTTCTCGACGAGCCCACCACCGGCATGGACGTCGAAGGGCGTCGGGACTTTTGGTCCGCCATCCGCGCCGACGCAGATCACGGTCGCACTGTGCTTTTTGCGACGCACTACCTCGAAGAGGCCGATGTCTACGCCGACCGCATCATCCTGGTCAGGCAAGGCACCGTTGTCGCAGACGGGACCACCGCCGAGGTCAAGGCGATGGCGTCCGGACGCACCCTGCGCGCGACTGTTCCAGGCATCACCGACGAACTCCTGCGAGCCATACCGAACTCCGACGCCGTCGAGGTGCGCGGTGAGTCACTGCTCGTGCACTCGGGTGACACCGATGCCGTTGCACGGTTCCTGTTGACCAATACCCAGGCTCGCGATCTCGAAATCGTCTCGCGTGGCCTCGAAGACGCATTCATCGCACTCACGTCGAACAACTCCGAAGGACAGAAGTGATGACCACTGCAACCGAAGCGAACACCTACGGAGCCGAGCGAACCGTCGTACCTCTCGGCGGATTCAACACGACGCTGTTGCGACTGGAATTTCGTCGCCTGACTCGCAATCGGCGCACGATGATCTTCACGCTCGTCATGCCGGTTGTCTTCTTCCTCGTCTTCGGGCTCGGTCAAGGCGACGACGATCACGGGATCGGGCATGGCAATGTCGCCGCGTACATCATGATCAGCATGGCCATGTACGGCGCGATGCTTGCAACTACCAGTGGCGGAGCGATGGTCTCGATCGAGCGAGCGTCGGGATGGAGCCGTCAACTTCGGCTGACTCCCCTGACCCCGGTCGCCTACATCGCCGTCAAACTGATCATGGCGATGCTGCTCGGTCTCGTCTCGATCCTTGTCGTCTACGTCGTCGGCGCGTTCACCTCGGCGCAGATGGACGGATCACTCTGGTTCACAACGGCATTGATCGCCTGGTTGGGATCGTCGATCTTCGCGGCCTTCGGCCTGTTCATGGGGTATCTACTCCCCAGTGAGAACGTCATGCAGTTGCTCGGACCGGGACTGGCTCTGCTCGCCTTCGGCGGCGGACTCTTCGTACCGCTCACCGACGGTTCCGTATGGGCGACCATCGCACAGTTCACCCCGATGTTCGGCATCAACGCCCTCGCCCACGCACCGTTGACGGGCAATAGCATTCACTGGACCTGGATCGTCAATATCCTGGTGTGGTTCGCCATCTTCGCCGGCGGAGCGATCTGGCGGTTTCAACGAGATACGGAGCGTGTGTAGTTGTCGCAAACGACTGACCGAGAAGATTCCGTCGCGCTCCCGCGGCGGAATCGTTTCGGCGTTCTCTTCGCGGCGGTCTGGATGGTATTTCTCGGCGGGCCGCTGATCGAGGGATGGAATCTGCGCGACGAACTGCGCGGCTGGACAGGGATTCTCGCGACGACCACCTTCGGTGCGCTCTACCTCTACACGTTCGCCACAACTCAGCAGCGGCGCCGAATGACCATGACTCGGCCGAAAATTCGCGAAGCTGCACTGGCTCTGGCCGCTCTGACCGCGTTGGCCGCCGTGATGATCGTCAGCGTCGGGCCGACGGGTTTGGCAGCCGCACCGTATCTCGCGGTGACAGCGGTGACGCTGCTGCCGACCGTCGCGGGCGGCATTCTCGCCTTGGTGTTTGCAGCCTCCGTGGAGATAGTCAGCCTCTCATCCGGGTGGGGTAATTACTCCGGGCTCTCACTCGGAGTCTGCGCGGCCGCATTCGCGACCTGGGGAATCATGTCCCTGATCAGCCGCAACTTCGCCATGCTCCATGAACGCGAAGAGCAAGAGCAGCGAGCAATCATGGAGGAGCGAACGAGGATGGCGCGCGATCTGCACGACATACTCGGGCACTCGCTGACCGTCATCACGATCAAAGCCGAACTGGCCAACCGCCTACTGGACGTCGACATAGAACGTGCACGCAGCGAACTCGACGATCTCGAAAGACTCTCTCGAGACGCTCTTGCGGACGTGCGCTCGGCCGTCGAAGGATTTCGTGGAATTTCACTTCCCGTCGAGATAGCCCGTGCGCGAGAGGCATTGCGTGCGGCAGGTATCGAAGACGAGGTGCCGAGCAGTACCGACATGGTCCCCACTCGCCTCCGAGAACTCTTCGCATGGACGATCCGTGAGGGCGTCACCAACGTGGTTCGGCACAGCGGGGCAACACACTGTCGGATCACGGTCGACGAAAGAAGCGCGTCTGTCGTCGACGACGGACGAGGGGCCGGGTCGACGTCTTCCGGCAACGGTCTGATCGGATTGCGTGAGCGGGCCGGCGCGTCGGGCGCACGAGTGATCATCACTCATCCCGAACCGCAAGGGTTTGCACTTCAGGTCGTCGAACAGGAGAAAGTGTGAGCAACCAGGGCGATCGAGCAACCATACGGCTGCTCTTGGCGGACGACCAGGCGCTCGTGCGAGGAGCTTTGGCCGCGCTACTCGATCTGGAATCCGACCTGTCCGTGGTGGCCGAGGTCGGACGCGGTGACGAGGTGGTGGCCGCCGTACTCGAGCACCGCCCGGACGTCGCGCTTCTCGACGTCGAGATGCCCGGCATGGACGGTATCGCCGCGACAGCGGCCCTTCGCGAAGCAGCACCCGAGACCCGGGTTCTGATCGTCACCACGTTCGGGCGCCCAGGCTTTCTCCGTAAAGCCCTGCACGCGGGGGCCGGCGGGTTCGTCGTCAAGGACACACCCGCCAGGCAGCTTGCCGACGCGGTCAGGCGTGTTCATGCCGGACTGCGCGTCGTCGATCCCACCCTTGCGGCTGACAGCCTCGTCAGCGGCGAATCGCCCCTGACGGAGCGTGAGACCCAAGTACTGCGCGCTGCTCACGACGGCGCACCCGTGGCGGCCATCGCAGGGGCGCTGTTCTTGTCCGCAGGGACAGTTCGAAATCACCTGTCGTCCGCAATGGGTAAGACGGGTGCCACGACCCGCGCCGAAGCCGTGAGAATCGCCGAGTCGAACGGCTGGCTCTGATCCGCGTATGCCGGAATCCGCTTCGCCGGCAAATAGTCCGCCGTTCGATTCTTGATGACGATTTGTCCAGATCACTCAAAGTAGGGACCTTCTACCCTAGGGATTTTCCCTGCAACGACCCCCTTCGTGAGAATCCAAAACAGCTAATCGTTCGATAACTGGCTATGATTCAGTTAATTGAATCGACGGAGCCTGTGCGTAACGAGGGAAGGGATGTCTCATGTCGAACCAGTTCAACGATCGCTTGAACTCGCTGTTCGAGACTGCCGACTTTCACGTCACCAACGCGATGGTCGTTCGCGGCATGACCGAGTTCGGTTGCCGCATCTCGACGCCGTACCTGTCGCAACTACGCACCGGCGTCCGAACCAACCCGTCACCCGAAGTGGTCGCTGCCCTCGCACACTTCTTCAACGTCCATCCGGACTACTTCTACGCCCCGTCCGACCACACTCCACCGACCATTTCCGGTGGCGAAGCAGACCTCTCACTTCTCGAACAGTTGCACAACGTGCGCCTGCGAAACCTCACTGCTCGGGTCGTCGACCTCTCACCGTCTTCGCAGGATCTGCTTGTCGAAATGGCGGAGAATCTACGTTCGTCCGAGAATCTTCCGCGCGTACCACCGGACTCGAATTCCTACATGTCACGCGCGTAGCGCCCTTCGCCGACTCTCCTTGACTGCGCAGGGAGGGTTGGCCTTATGCTGATCGATGCAGCTGGTTCGCCCGGCACGGTCATGAGGAGCCCCGAAGACCGTTCCCGGCGTCGAAGCCCCGTCAGCGCAAGCTGACGGAGTGAGAGGGAACCCGGTGAAAATCCGGGACTGTCCCGCAGCGGTAAGCAGGAACGACCGCCGTTTATGTGCACTGGGCATCCGCCTGGGAAGCGACGGCCAGTAGGTTCGATCCAACTCGATCGAGTGCCCGCGAGTCCGAAGACCTGCCGACTGTGTCGGGCACGCCGTGCCCGACGGTCCACCGCCTCGTGGAATGGGCGTGTAGATCTCCATCGGACCTCGTGTGTGGTTCGGGCAGTGCTGCCCGCCGAAGCTCGGGGTCTCGTGAGGTATACCCGTCTGCCGGCAGTGGCCATCAGTGCATTGGCAATCTGGAGAAACTCCGTGACAACGACATTCACTTCGACCGTGCTGGGCTCACCGCGCATCGGTCCTCATCGAGAACTCAAGCGGGCAACCGAAAGCTACTGGGCGGGGCGCATCGACGCCGACGCCTTGCAGAGCGTCGCCCGTGACCTCCGTCGGCAGGGCTTGGCCGACCTCCGTGACCTGGGCCTCGACTCGATCCCGGTCAACACCTTCTCCTTCTACGATCAAATGCTCGACACCGCAGTTCTTCTCGGAGCACTTCCCGATCGCGTCGCATCGGTCGCCGATCCGTTGGACCGCTACTTTGCAGCTGCCCGTGGGACGGACACCATCGCGCCGCTCGAAATGACGAAGTGGTTCGACACCAATTACCACTACCTGGTGCCGGAGATCTCGCCGTCCACCACGTTCGCACTCGACCCGTCCAAAGTCTTGTCCGAACTCGCAGAAGCACTTTCCGACGGCATTGCAGCCCGCCCGGTCGTCATCGGACCGGTCACCTTCCTGTTGCTTTCGAAGTCTGTCGGCACTGACGAGCCTCTGCTCTCGCGGCTCGACGAACTGCTCCCCCTCTACGCGGATCTACTCGGTCGGCTCGCGAAGGCCGGCGCGGAGTGGGTTCAGCTCGACGAACCGGCTCTCGTAGGTGATCGCACCGACGAGGAAATCGAAGCGGCACGCGCTGCGTACGAACAGCTTTCGGCACTGACCGAGCGGCCGTCGATCCTGTTGGCGTCATACTTCGGCTCGCTGCGTGACGCGCTGCCCGCACTCGCGTCCACCGGTGTCGAAGGATTTGCCGTCGATCTGGTGGCCGGTCAGGACTCGATCGGCTCCGTCCCCGAACTCGCCCGCAAACTGGTCGTCGCCGGAGTGGTCGACGGACGAAACATCTGGCGGTCGGATCTGGATTCGGCACTGAGCACGTTGGGTGCTCTGTTGGGCAGCGTGGATACTCTTGCCGTCTCCACATCGTGCTCCCTGCTGCACGTTCCGTACACTCTCGACGCAGAAGCCGATGTCGACAAGGCCCTGCGCTCGTGGCTCGCGTTCGGCACCGAGAAGGTCAAGGAAGTGGTCACTCTCGCAACCGCTCTCACGCAGGGACGAGAGTCGGTGGAGGACGAGTTCGCGCTGGCACGAGCTGCCGCGTCGACCCGCAAGGACGATCGCAGACTCAATGACGCGAGCGTTCGAGGCCGGCTGGACGCCGTTCTGAGCTCGGCGACCGGTCGCGCGCCCGCCGCCGAGCGCCGCGCTGCCCAGGACGAGTTGCTTTCTCTGCCACCGCTGCCCTCGACGACTATCGGCTCGTACCCACAAACGTCGAAGATCCGTATCGCTCGCGCGGCGCTGCGCAAGGGCGAGATCGACGAAGCCGAGTACGTCGACCGCATGCGCGCCGAGATCGCCGAAGTTGTTGCACTCCAGGAAAAATTGGACCTCGACGTACTCGTTCACGGCGAACCGGAACGCAACGACATGGTGCAGTACTTCGCGGAGCAGTTGGACGGGTTCTTCGCCACCGCCAACGGATGGGTCCAGTCGTACGGCACCCGCTGCGTGCGTCCGCCGATTCTGTACGGCGACGTCTCACGTCCGAAGCCGATGACCGTCGACTGGATCACGTACGCACAGTCGCTGACAGACAAGCCGGTCAAGGGCATGCTCACCGGGCCCGTCACCATTCTGGCCTGGTCGTTCGTCCGTGACGACCAACCCCTCGCCGACTCGGCAAATCAAGTCGCACTGGCCATTCGAGACGAGACCGTCGACCTGCAGGCCGCCGGAATCGGAATCATCCAGGTCGACGAACCGGCTCTGCGAGAACTACTCCCGCTGCGTGCCGAGGATCAGCGCGCCTACCTGGACTGGTCGGTCGGCGCCTTCCGATTGGCCACCTCCGGCGTCGCGGATTCCACCGCGATCCACACGCACCTGTGCTACTCCGAGTTCGGAGCGGTGATCGGCGCCATCGCCGGCCTCGACGCGGACGTCACGTCCATCGAGGCTGCCCGCTCACACATGGAGGTCCTCGACGATCTCAGTTCAGTCGGGTTCGACCTCGGCGTCGGCCCGGGTGTCTACGATATCCACTCGCCGCGTGTGCCGAGCGTCGACGAGATTGCCGAATCACTGCGAGAGGCACTCAAAGCTGTTCCGGTCGAGCGGTTGTGGGTCAACCCGGACTGCGGTTTGAAGACCCGCGGCCCGATCGAGGTCGAGGCATCGCTGCGCAACCTCGTCGAAGCCGCGAAGTTGGTACGAGCGGAGCTTTAGGGGCGAAGCCCCTGTGCGCCTTTTTGGTAGTGGGCACTACCAAAAAGGCACACGGGGGTCAGCTCAACCACGTATTGCCGAAGAGCAGAATCCCGTCCGCACTCGGGGTCACTCCGTGGACGTTCTCGCGCCACGGGATGAAGACCTTTCCGGAGTTGACCACGGCCATCGGCGCCGTCTCGTTGACCACTGTCTGAATATCGTCGATGACGACTCGCCGCTCATCCTCGCCCGACGCTGTTTGCAGCTTGCCGAGCAGCTCGTCCATCCGAGCGTTCTTGTAGCCGAGGATGTTCGACGGCGATTCGCTGAAGAGGTTGCCGTACATGCGCACGAACGGCGACTCTTCCAACACGTTGAACGCGAAGTAGGACACGTCGTAGTCATGCTTTGCGTATAGCATGGAGATCAGATCGTTGATGCTGGTTGCGTAGGTGATGTCGACGGTGAAACCCACTGCCTGCAAGAGGGACTGAAACGTCAGCGCGCTGCGCTGCGTCGCCGGATCGTTCATTCCGACGTATGTCAGTTTTCCGTCGTACCCGTCGGCCTTCGCCTCGTCCAGATACTTCTTCGCGGCCTCGGGATCGAAACCGTTTCCGGCCACCGAACCGTGCCACTGCGACCACGACGCAAACATGTCGGTGCCGGGTTCGCCGAAGCCGCCCTGAACTCGCTCGTTGAACGTAGTCGGGTCCACCGCAGCGACAATCGCCTTACGTACGCGCTCGTCCTTCGCCGCCCGATCGTCGCGCTGATTGATTGCCAGAACTCCGGCCATGCTGGCCGAGTACACAAATCCGGGATCGCCGGCTTCGAAAGCCTCGTGAATGAAATCGGGAGACTTCAGATAGGCAACCTGAATTCCGTCGGTGTGCAATCCCTCGAGTTTGCTCTTCTCATTGACGATTGCGGGAAAGCGCAACTTCTCGAGGTACGGCGCCCCGTCCCAGTACGTCGGACGGGCAGCGAGCACCAATTCGTCCTGGGAGGCGAACTTCTCGACGGTGAACGGACCTGCCCCGATCGGGGTGAACGTGCCGGTAGCCATCGACGAGGGTGCCACGATCATGCCGGGACCGGTGGTGAACATGATCGGGAACTCGTCCCACGGCTGCGCCAATGTGAACACGACTGTACTCAGGTCCGGTGAATTCGCCTCGCGCACAGCGGTCTTCCATACCAGGGCGTGAGTTCCCTTCTTCTGCAAATAGTGATCGATGCTCCACAGGACTGCCGCACTGTCCACCGGAGTGCCATCGCTGAAGGTGACGCCGTCGCGCAATTTCAGTGTCCACACCGTGTTGTCGCCGTTAGCCGACAAGGATTGCGCCAAGTGGGGAACATATTCGCCCGCCGCCGTATCGAAGCGCATCAGAAGGTCGTAGATGGCTGCCATTTCGCTACCACCGGTAGCGCCGCCGTCCTGACGGTCCGCCGGGTCGAGACTGCTGATCCCGTTGTACGTGGCAAACGACACGGTGCCGCCCGAGCGCGGCTCTCCCCCGTTGTTCTGGTCACCGACAACTCCGACCGTCACGTCCGATGCATCCGTGGTCGTACCTTGGCTGCTACCCGCGCACCCCGTCACCACCAGTGTCGCCGACGCCAGGACAACCATCCAGATTCGAGCGCGAGCTCGGTACGAGCGCTTCATTGCGACTCACTTTCACAGTTCACGGATACGTCGATCCCTGGATCGGACACCCGACAGATTTGTAAGTGAATTCTAGGTAAGGACTCATCCTTCGTCTTCGTTTTCACAAAGCTGAAGCGATAATTCGCATTCACGGCGGAAGAAACAAGAATTGAATTCTAGAGTGATGCCGTTCAGCGAAGTACCAGTCCGATGACGTCTTCGACGTTCCGCTGGGCCTCTGCGAATCCGATCCGGCCACTGGTCCACAGCGCAAGGGCCGTCAACATCGTGCCGCCTATTGCCACGGCCGCAACCCGCGCCGTCTCGGCCGGAACACCGTCCATCAATTCGAACAGCATTCTCCGATGTGCAGCCGCGCGCAGATCCAACGACTCGATCACGAACTGATCCGAGGACGAATGGAGTTCGATCTCCAGCCGAGCGAAGTAGGGCCTACGCTCGAATGCCTTCATCTCGCGGCGATGAAGTGCCAGAACCCGCTCGTACACGTTGTTCTCTCCACCGTCTGCCCGCGACTTCTCAGGACGACGGGCCGATTCGAGACCGCTCCACGCCGTCATCGCCGCAGCAAGAAGTTGCTGTTTGGTCGGAAAGTAGCGATACAGCGTTCCGAGCGCGACGCCCGAACGCTCCGAGACGTCTTTCATCTGGATTCGATCCGACGGCACCTCGGCCAGCATCTCGACCACCGCCGTGGTCAGTCGTCCTCTCCGCTCGAGTTGTCCCACCGACATGAGGTCGACGTCCAAGGGAAACTCGTCGCTGCGCACAGTCACGCGCGTCACGATAGTTCAGAATCTTGGCCACAGTGCCGGGTAGCGTAGTTTCGTCAGAACCCCGAAATATAATACATGGATTGATCAACTCCAGATCGCGCTAGAGTTAGTCCATGACTGACCGGACAACCGATGACCAGCCAGCCGTCGGCGAGCTCAATTTCTGGTCGTTCATCGAACTGGCCAACAAGCGACTGGCCACTGAACACGGCTTTCGCGACCAGCTGGCCACCGAGGTACTGCTGACACTCAATCGGGCCTCGAACGTGGTCACCTACGATCTCGAGTCGTCGATCCACCGCCCTCGAGGCTGGTCATGGTCCTCCTTCCGACTGTTGTTCGTCACCTGGCTGGCCGGTCCGATCGAGCCGAAGGCTGCCGCCGAGCTCACCGGGATGAGCCGGGCTGCCGTCTCCAATCTGTCCAAGTCGCTACTGGCAGACGGCCTGATCGATCGCCGCCCCACCGAGAACGACGGACGTTCGGTCCAGCTGTACCTGACCGACAAGGGCCGAGAAGCCATGGTCGAAGCGTTTCGCGAGCAGAACGAACGCGAGCACGCCTGGGTCAGCGTCCTGAGCGAGGCCGAACAGCGAATCCTTGTGATGCTCCTGGACAAACTGATCACCAACCGCAGCCAGTTCGACGTACGCGGACGTAACTGACATAGACCCGTGCACCCTCAAAGGGTTGCGCCGCTCACATCATTTTAGTTAATGTGTTTACTATCTGGTGAAGGTGAGCCAGGCAGAACAGCACAGAAGGAGCCCCGTCATGGCGTTCTATCGACAACTCGGCAACATCCCACCGAAGCGTCACACCCAACACCGTGACGAGTCCGGCAACCTCTACTACGAAGAGTTGATGGGTGAGGAAGGATTCTCCTCCGATTCTTCGTTGCTCTACCACCGCCAGATCCCGTCGGCCATCGTCGACGCAACGGTCTGGGAACTGCGCGATCAGAGCACAACCCCCAACCATCCCCTCAAACCGCGTCACTTGAAACTCCACACACTGTTTCCCGAAAGCACCTGGAACGAGACCGACGTGGTAACCGGCCGTCGTCTCATCCTCGGGAATGCCGACGTGCGACTGTCCTACGTCGTTGCGACCGCGCCATCTCCCCTGTACCGCAACGCAATCGGCGACGAGATGGTCTACATCGAATCTGGCGAGGCGACCGTCGAGACTGTCTTCGGCACACTCGAGGCCCGTGAAGGTGACTACGTCCTGATCCCGATGTCCACAACGCATCGATGGATCCCTAAGGGTGACAGGCCACTTCGTTCCTACGCCATCGAGGCGAACAGTCACATCGTCCCGCCCAAGCGCTATCTTTCCCGCTTCGGCCAGCTGCTCGAGAACGCACCGTTCTGTGAACGAGACCTGCACGGACCGACCGCGCCCATGATCGCCGAAGGAACCGACATCGAGGTACTGGTCAAGCACCGTACGTCGGCAGGCATCGTCGGTACCCGAATGGTTTATCCCACGCACCCTTTCGATGTCGTCGGTTGGGACGGATGCCTGTACCCGTACACCTTCAACATCTCCGACTACGAGCCGATCACGGGCCGTGTTCACCAGCCGCCGCCCGCGCACCAGGCATTCGAGGGGAACAACTTCGTGATCTGCAACTTCGTGCCCCGCAAGGTCGACTACCACCCCCTGTCGATCCCCGTGCCGTACTACCACTCGAACGTCGACTCGGACGAGATCATGTTCTACTGCGGCGGCGACTACGAGGCGCGCAAGGGTTCCGGCATCGGGCAGGGTTCGATATCGATTCATCCCGGCGGCCACGCCCACGGCCCGCAACCCGGCGCGTACGAGCGAAGCATCGGCGCCGAGTTCTTCGACGAGCTGGCCGTGATGGTCGATACGTTCCGGCCCCTGGAATTGGGTGAGGGAGCCTTGGCCTGCGAAGACGAAGCGTACGCCTGGAGTTGGGCAGGGCGGGGGCCTCAGCAATGACGATCATCTCCCCACTCCTGCGCGGCCTGTGCGACGATGCAGCACTCTTCCCACCCGGCAATGCTCCTCTCGCCGAGGCAGTTACGGCCCATGCGGCCTACCTGCAGGCGGACTACGACGCACTGGTCGGGCCCTTCGTCTTTCCCGCACCGCGATTGAACGAACTGGCTGCGTACGTTTCAGCGGACAGCCCGGTGACGCTGAGCCTGACGGTGCCGGCCGGTCCAGCCGATACCGCGGCCGCGGTGTCGAACGCACTCACCATCCCGGGCGTTCGCATCGCCGCCGTCGAAGTGGGAATTCCTGACGGCCTGGACGCCGATGCCGCGTTCGCGGAGCTCGCCCGTGTCCATGCCGCTCATCCCGACATCGACATTTTTGTCGAGGTACCCCGAGGCGGCCGGCGCGTCGACTATCTCACGGCTCTCGAAACCGCTGGGTATTCCGCGAAGTTTCGCACCGGAGGGATTGTCGCCGAGGCATACCCGAACGAGGACGAGCTCGCCGATGCGCTGATTTCCGTCGTCCGAGCGAATATCCCGTTCAAGGCGACTGCGGGACTGCACCACGGCGTGCGCAACACCGATCCGGAAACAGGCTTCGAACAGCATGGCTTCCTCAACATCATGGTGGCCGTCGACGCTGCGAGGCGGGGCGCCGATCGTTCTGAAATTGTTGCTGCTCTGGCGCAGCGCGACAGCAAATCGATCGCGCGAGCCCTCGCCGACCTGACCGAAGACGAGGCCGGCGAGGTGCGTCGCCGATTCCTCTCGTTCGGGACCTGCAGCATCTCGGACCCGCTTACCGAGCTGGAAGGCCTCGGGTTGATCGTCCGCTCCAACAAAACCGAAGGAACACTCGTATGACCGTCACGACCATCGACATTCCCGCCGACTCGTTGTTCGGGATCGACAATCTGCCCTACGGCATCTTCTCTCCTGCAGGAGGATCACCGCGTGTTGGTGTACGAGTGGCCGACTCGGTAGTCGATCTCGCAGCGACACTGGGTGATTCCGTGTTTGCCGAACCGACCCTGAACGCATTCATGGCTCAGGGCCGAGCTCAGTGGGTTTCGGTGCGAAATCGAATCACGGACCTGGTAACCGGCGAAATAGCCTCGGATGCCGTGTTTTCCATCGAATCGGTGACACTGCACTTGCCGATCGCCGTAGCCGACTACGTCGACTTCTACGCCTCGGAGAATCACGCAACGAACCTCGGAAAGTTGTTCCGTCCGGACTCCGCCCCCTTGATGCCGAACTGGAAGCACCTTCCCGTCGGATACCACGGACGCTCGAGCACCATCGTCGTCTCCGGCACCGATATCGTTCGCCCTTGCGGACAGCGGAAAGCACCCGATCAGGAGAACCCTGACTTCGGACCGTCTCGTCGCCTCGACATCGAAGCCGAGATGGGGTTCATCGTCGGAACTCCCTCGAAGATGGGCGATTCCATTACCCCGGACGAATTTGCCGAGCACGTCTTCGGCGCGGTCGTCGTGAACGACTGGACAGCCCGAGACATCCAGGCGTGGGAGTACGTGCCCCTCGGTCCGAACCTGGGGAAGAGCTTCGCGACCTCCATCTCGCCGTGGATCGTGCCGTTGCTCGCCCTCGAAGCAGCCCGAATCGACACTCCGGTGCAGGACCCCGAACCGCTCTCATACCTGCGAGGTGAGGAGAAGTGGGGACTGGACATCGATTTGGCCGTCGAATGGAACGGTCACGTCGTCTCGCGACCGCCCTACGCGCAGATGTACTGGTCACCTGCGCAGATGCTCGCGCACACCACCATCAACGGAGCAGCAGCGAGCACCGGCGATCTCTTTGCGTCCGGAACCATTTCCGGACCGGACAAGGATCAGCGCGGCGCCTTCATCGAACTGACCTGGGGCGGCGAGGAACCCGTAACTGTGGGTTCCGAGACTCGCGCTTTTCTCGAAGACGGCGACACCATCGCCATCTCGGCCACCGCTCCCGGCATCGGCGGTTCACGAATCGGCTTCGGGGATGTTCACGCCCGTATTCTGCCGGCGACGCAGACCGAAAGGTAACCGTCGATCTGTCGACTCGGGAGACCGATTGACAACTGTTTGATTCACGCTGATCTGATGTCCGGAATTCCTTGCCTCACGATTCTCCGAAGATAAGCTGGACTAACCATCCAGAGCGATCGAGAGTCCTGGCTCCGTGACGTCGCAGCAACCCCCTCAGCTGAGGTGCGGGTGCTTTCTGCCAGGTCCGATGGAGGACTCGTGCCCGGCGATCGACCCCGTACCTCAGTGAGGGCAGCAACTGTCATCGTGATCGTGGGCGGTGGACCACGCGGGACCGGCGTACTCGAGCGGATCCTCGCTCACGAATCGGTGAACGCCGATCCCACACCGATCGACATTCACGTTGTCGACCCGTATCCGGCAGGCGCCGGCCGCATTTGGCGAGGCAGCCAGGCGCCGCTTCTGTGGATGAATTCGACAACCGCGGACGTCACGATGTTCACCGACGAGACCACCGCCGTAACCGGCCCGGTGCTGCCGGGACCGACACTCGCGGAATGGGTCGCCGAGCACTCGGCTGAACTTGCCGAATTCCCCGAAATCGCGGCAGAAGTTCCGATGATCACCCCGTCGTCGTTTGCATCGAGGTCACTGCAGAGCCGATACCTGAACTGGGTGTTCCAGACCGCGGTCGACACTGCACCAGCGCACGTCGACGTCCGAGTTCATCGACGATCCGTGGTCGACATCGTGAACGTCGGCAAGACACAGACGGTTCATCTGGATGACGGAGCTGTCATCGACGCGACGGCCGTCCTTCTCGCACAAGGGCACCCCGATGCGTTGTCTGCCCCACGTGAAATCGCACTGACCAGCTTCGCGTCCGATCACGGATTGACCTATGTAGGGCCGGGATACACCGCCGACCTCGATGCCGATGTCATCCCCGAGCGCGAACCGGTTCTGATCGCCGGGCTCGGGCTGGCTTTCATCGACTGGATGGTTCTCCTCGCCGAGAGCCGCGGCGGCATCTTCGAACGCGGTGAGGACGGTGCCCTCACTTACGCTCCCTCGGGTCGGGAACCCCTGTTGTATGCCGGATCTCGTCGCGGCGTGCCGTATCACTCCAAGATTTCGTACTCGATCGCTGACGCTCGGCCACCGCTACCGCGGTTCTTCACCGCTGATCTTGTGCCCGGCGACGGACCGTTGGATTTCCGAAACGAAATCTGGCCCCTGGCGTCGAAAGAACTGGCAGGCGCCCACTATCACGAACTGTTCGCGTCGCACCCGGATCGGACAGTGGGCACCTGGGAGGAGTTCGACGCCGAATTCGCCTCGCTGGCTTGGGGATCACCTCGATTGCAGGAACTGGTAGAGAACGCAGTCCCGAAGCCGGAAGACCGCATCGATCTCGAGCGGCTGAACCGCCCACTCGACGCTGAGCGCTACGACGGACTTGCCGAGGTCCAATCCCGGATCAGCGAATACATCTCGGCAGACGTCGTGCGGAGGTCGGACCCGTATTTCAGCGCCGACGCCGCTGTCTTCTCAGCGCTGCTGTCGACGTACATGACTGTCGGAGAATTGTTGCGGCGCGGCAGAATCCCGGCCGAATCCGTCGCCAAGGACGTCGAGGGGTGGCTTCATTCGTTCTTCAGCTTCATCGCCAGTGGTCCGCCACCCGAGCGGCTGGAACAGTTGATCGCGCTCAACGAGGCCGGCATCGTCCAGTTCCTCGGGCCGGATTCGGTGTTCTCCACCGAGATCGACCCGGCAACGGGGGCTGGGATCTTTGTCGCGCGCAGTGCGTCGCACACCGACATCGTGGCCTCGAACACCCTCGTCGAAGCACGCTTGCCGGTTGCTTCCATCAGCGCGAGCGGTGACTCGCTCCTGCGGACGCTTCACGGTCGGGGCGAGGCAGTCGAACTACGTGCGACCGCCGACAGTGCTGCGAAGCTCGCGGTCGACGGTACGTCACGAATTCTTCATCAGGACAACACTGCTCATCCCCGTCGCTTTGCTGCCGGGCCGTGGGTTGCCGGACACAACTGGTCGGCGGCGTTCCCTCGCCCGCGCACCAATGCAGGGTTCTTCCGGCACAACGACGCTCTGGCTGCAGAGATTTTGGGCGCCGCGCGCCTGTGAGCGGCTAAGGAGCCTAGAGACTCCTTAACCGCTCACGGGGCTGCGCCCCCTAGCTGAACACCAACTCACCCTCGTCAACCGCGACGGTGATGCTGCCACCCTCTTCGAGGAGATCATCGAGCAGCATGTCGGCGATCTTGTCGTCGACCACACGCTGGATCGAACGACGCAGCGGCCGAGCCCCGAACTCGGGCTGATGCCCGTGCTCGGCGATCCAGTCCACCGCGTCGGCGGTGAACTCGATGTCGATGCCCTTGGACTGCAACCGCTTCCGGCTGTCGTCGAGCAACAGATCAGTGATCCGGTGCAGTTGCTCGGTGTCGAGCTTGCGGAAGATCACGATCTCGTCGATGCGGTTGAGGAACTCCGGCCGCATCGATTCGCGCAACCTGGCCATCACACGGTCGCGCAGTGGCTTCTCCGCCGACTCTGCATCACCTGTGGTGAAGCCGAGTCCACCGGACTTGCTCGAGATGATATCGGAGCCGAGGTTGCTGGTCATGATCACGACGGTGTTCTTGAAATCCACCGTCCGACCCTGACCGTCGGTCAGGCGCCCGTCGTCGAGCACCTGGAGCAAAGTGTTGAACACGTCCGGGTGTGCCTTCTCGATCTCGTCGAGCAGGATCACCGAGTACGGGTTACGACGCACCTGTTCCGTGAGCTGCCCGGCCTCGCCGTAGCCGACGTATCCGGGAGGAGCACCGACCAATCGGCTGACCGTGTGCCTCTCACCGAACTCACTCATGTCGAAGCGCAGCATCTTGTTCTCGTCTCCGAAGAGTGTGGCAGCCAGAGCTTTTGCGAGCTCCGTCTTGCCGACACCGGTGGGTCCGAGAAACAGGAAGCTACCGACGGGACGATCCGGATCGCTCATACCTGTCCGGCTGCGACGCACCGCACGTGCGATGGCGCGAACGGCATCATCTTGTCCGATGACACGACCGTGCAGTTCCTCCTCCAGACGGCGCAGGCGATCCTTCTCTGCCTGAGTCATCTGGCTGGCCGGAATACCCGTGGCGCGAGCGACAACATCGGCAATCTGTTCAGCGGTCACGTCCGGAGTTTCCTCGGAAGGAACCGAGGATCCTGCCTTCTCGAGACGCTTTGCGACGCCGTTGATCTCGTCACGCAGGGTTGACGCCTTCTCGTACAACTCGTCGGCGACGGCTTTTTCCTTGTCGCTCTCGAGCTGCTCGAGACGCTGCTGCAGCGCAGCGGTGTCCACCGTGGCAGTCTTCAAGCGAAGCCTGGCGCCGGCCTGGTCGATCAAGTCGATTGCCTTGTCCGGCAAGAACCTGTCGCCGATGTAGCGTGCCGACAGCTCCACCGCAGCGGTGATCGCCTCGTCGGTGTAATGGACCTTGTGGTGATCCTCGTACCGACTGCGCAGTCCGCTCAAGATGGCGATCGCGTCCTCGATCGACGGCTCCCCGACCTGTACGGGCTGGAAGCGCCGCTCGAGCGCGGGATCTTTCTCGATGTTCTTACGGTATTCGTCGAGCGTCGTGGCGCCGACGATGTGCAGTTCACCGCGAGCGAGCTTGGGCTTGAGGATGTTTCCGGCATCCATCGCGCCTTCGGCACCGCCGCCTGCACCGGCGATGGTGTGCATCTCGTCGATGAAGACGATCAGCTCGTCCTTATGTGCGGTGATCTCGTCGATCACCTTGGTGAGCCGTTCTTCGAAGTCACCGCGGTAGCGGGTACCCGAGACCATGCTCGACAGTTCGAGCTGGACGATCTTCTTGCCCATCAACGATTCCGGTACGTCCCCGTCTACGATGCGCTGGGCGAGACCTTCGACGATGGCGGTCTTGCCGACGCCGGCCTCGCCCACCAGGACCGGGTTGTTCTTGGTACGGCGGGAGAGGATCTCGATGGTCTGTTCGATCTCGTCGGCGCGGCCGATCACCGGATCGACGCCGCCGTTGCGAGCGCGATCGGTGAGATCGACGCCGTACTTGTCGAGTGTCGGAGTGGTGGACTCGTCCTCCACTGGTCCGGCCGCGGGATTCTGAACAGCGGCCTGCAACTTCTCCGGCGTGATACCGGCGGAAGCGAGCAGACGGCCCGGGACATGATCGGGGTCACCGGCCAGTGCGATGAAGAGATGTTCGGGGTCGATGTACGTCGATCCCAGGGCTCGGGCCAGTTGATGTGCCTCGAGTAGAGCAGTTTTGACGGCGCTGCTGAGCGCGGGAGCAGAGTATGCACCCTGCTCACGGCCCTGCGGTAGTCGCAGGTCGACGGCGTCGACCACGGATTTCGGGTCGGCTCCGGCGCGCTGCATGAGCGTGCGGACCGGATCCTGCTCCGCCATGACGCGGAGAACGTGCAGTGCATCGAGATCCGAATCACCGCGAGCAGCCGCTACGCGTGCAGCGTCAGCCATGAGTTGCTGGGTGGCCCTGCTCATGAGCCGGGAAATATCGATGCGACCGGGACCCTCGGGCCCGAAGAATGCTGGCATTCCGAAGCCTCCTTGCAGAAAGTTGAGCGTTACTGACTCAATTAACGTGCATGGGGCTCGATCAATTCCCGCGGGCTCAGATTTGTTTCAACACCTTCAGGACGAAGATCGTTCTCAACTACCGAAAGATCCGGTAGATCGACCGACCGGGTACGCCTCGATGTGCATGATCACCGATCCCTCGCAGGGGCCACTTTTGATGTCGGTACGCCACGAACCCTTCAGGCTGCCATCGGGCTGAGGTGTGTAGTACGCGTCCGAGTGCGCCGGCGCCCACACCTTCGGCACACCCTCACCCTGGTAGCAATCCCACTCCCAGTCATAGGGGTGCACCCAACTGGTTCCGTCCCAGGTGTATTGCGCCGGCTGCGGCAAAGTCGGATTGGCGGGAGCCGGCCCGTCCACCACGGTGGCAACACACACTCCGCCCGAGCAGTCCGTCTCGAACGTGTACGTATCCGAGAAATCCGGCTCCCATTGGCTGGCGGCCAGACTTGTACCCGTCTTGGTCGCGGCGAAGCGCTTGAGCGAGTAATCACCGGACCAGTTCGCGTCCGCCGCCCCCGCGGGCATCGCCCCTGCTACCAACCAACCAGCAACCAGCGCAACCAGCAACAATGACTTCCGCATGCGTGAAGTGAATCACAAGCTATGTCCGATTTATCGGATACTGGCCACAAGAACACCGATTACGATCAGCACCAGCGCCACCAACGGCAACGCTCCCGCATCCCTGTTCGCCAGGACCAGTCCACCCACAACGCCGCCCGCTGCGATCGCCGAATTGAAGATCGTCACGAAAACCGATTGCGCAGTGTCCACCGCGTCGCCCGTCGTTTCCGCGAGCGCAGTCTGAAGGAGAGTGGGAGCGCCTCCGAATGCCACACCCCATACTGCAACGCTGAGTGCGATCACTGCGAAGCTGTCACCGCCGACGCCCAAGGCCGTCAAAGCTGCGGCAAAGACCACCAAGCTCAACACGGTGAGTCTTCGAAGCGCCCGGTCGACGAACACCCCGACCACACCGATGCCCACGAAGGCGAAAAGTCCGAACACGAACAAGACGATTCCCAACCGATCGCCGAAACCGATGCGGTCCAAAAACGCCGCCAGATACGTGTACACAATGTTGTGCGCGAGGATCCACAAGAACGCCACAAGGAGAATCGGTCGTACGCCCGGCAGGACCAGGACTTTCCGGACCGACAGCTGCCGATCCGCTTGTTGCCCGGGAAAGTCCGGCATCGCTGCGAGTATCCACACCACCAGAAGTAGCGCAGAACCCGACATCACGGCGAAGACGACGCGCCAATCGGCCAGGGTCCCGAGCCATGCCCCCATCGGAACGCCGATTGCCAGCGCGATCGGCTGTCCGACTGAGGCAACCGCGACGGCCCGCCCCTGCAGGTGAGGGGGCGCCATCCTGCGTGCGTACCCGGCAAGCAATCCCCACACCACACCTGCTGCCATGCCTGCCAGAAACCGAACACCCAAGGTGAGAACAAGATTCGACGACAGCGCTGTCACCAGATTGAAGACGCCGAACCCTACAATCCCCGACACCAGGACTGCGCGTCGTCGCAATCCCCGGGTCAATGCGATCAGCGGTACAGCCCCGACGACAGAGCCCAATGCGTATGCAGTGACCAATTGCCCGGCGCCGGAGACAGATACGGACAGTCCTGATCCGATCTGCACCAGTAGTCCGGCCGGCATGGTTTCGGTTGTGATCGCGATGAAACCTGCCATTGCGAGTGCCGACAACCCGGCCAGCGGTAATGTCCGGACGGAATCGGTCTCCGCCAGTGCCGAAGTCGCAGTCCCGTCCGAAGTCACAGTCCCGTCCGAGTTCGCGCTCACCTCGTCGGTGTTTCGGGACTGCCTTCACCCGACTGGCCGGATCGGACCAGTTCTGCAATCGACGCCCAGTCCATCTCGCCCTGACCGTTCGCCAGAGCCTGAGCGAGCACGCCTCGAAGTACGCCACCGAACGGCAAATCCAGATCGACGCTGTCGGCGGCGTCGAGCGCAAGCCTCAAATCCTTGAGGCCCAGAGCGGTGGTGAATCCTGCCGGCTCGTACTGACGCGTCGCGACGAGGTTTCCGTAACTGGAGTAGACCGGCCCCGGGAAGATCGTCGAGGTCAGCAGTTCTACGAGTTGGCTTCCGTCCACACCCGATCTCTCCCCCAATGTGATTGCCTCACCCAAGGATTGAATCGCAGAGAGGATGAGGTAATTGCCGATGATCTTGACGATGTTGGCCTGCTCCGGACGCTCACCTTGTGGCCACGTGTGAGCCCCGATGACGTCGAAGAACGGCTGTACTCGCTCGAGAAGTGCTTTGTCGCCGCCGGCGATGATGTTCAACTGGCCAGCCTGAGCAACAGAAACGCGTCCGAATACCGGCGCCGCGATGTAACCGATGCCGTGCTCGGCGTGCAGTGCGGCGGCGCGTTCGGCGAGGTCGACGCTGACGGTGGCCATGTTGACGTGCACGGTTCCACTCGGAACGGATGCGAGCACGGCGGGATCCAGAATGGCCGCAGACACGGCCGAATCATCTGCCAACATCGACAGCACCACGCCGGACTCGAATGCCTCGGCAACGGTTTTCGCGCCGGTCGCACCTTCCGCGACCAGTTCGGCTACCGCTTCAGGGCTGCGATTCCACACCGTCACGTCGAAGCCTGCACCCATCAGATTTCGAGCGATGGGGCGACCCATCGCACCCAAACCGACCACGGAAACAGAAGTCATGGATTTCCCTCTCGAGAGTGTTGAACCATCTAAGACGGTTCAACACTCTCACACGGGTACAGTTGCTGTCGAACCGGTTGAGATGGTTCACCACGGAGGAGGACAAAAGTGAACGAAGCAGGAGATGATCAATCCGCTCGGGACGTCTTTCGGCTCGACAACGACACACTCGCGTTCCGCTTCACCGCCACCCTCACCAATCGGAACGGCTCGAGGCTCGAGCGACTCACAAGCCCGCAGCGGCTCGAATTATGGTTACGCGCCAATGATCTGATGAACACCACAGCAAGAGCGACGGCAGACGACCTCCGGCACGCGCAGGATTTACGTGAGTCCATTCATCGCATTGGAACCGCCGTGTGCGAGAACCGCCAGGCCTCACGCGCCGATGTCGCTGTCGTCAACACCGCATCCGAACTCGGCAGCGCCCACCTCGTCCTTCACGACGGCCGAGCTCTCTGGGAATCGACCGGAGGCAGTCCGATCCATGACGCCCTGTCGATCGTGGCAGCCGACGCGATCGCGGTACTGGGCGGCCCCGACCGCGACCGCGTCAAAGCATGCCAAGGCGACGGGTGCACCGGTCTCTACGTCGATACCAGCCGCGGCAGCAACCGACGCTGGTGCTCGATGAACATCTGCGGAAACAAGGCGAAGAAATCCGCGATGACCGCGCGTGCCGACTAGCTCATTTCACCTTCGCCGCCACTCGATCCCACAGCTTCTCGACCGGGGTCGACAGCAGGAGAAGCAGCAACGGGAAGTACGACGTCGCCGGGACAAGCACGCTGACGAGCAGTGCCACCGCCATTATCAGGAAGGTGACGATCTCGGCCGTGAAATGCAGCTTTGCACTCTCTTCGCTCAACGACGGGTTGCGGACCAGTCCCCACGCGACCACCGCCAGGCACGCGGCGCTGGCGGCCATCGTCCCGATATAGAGGGCCCTGGTTCCCAGGTCCGGGGACGGCGCTGCAACCAGCGCCGTCGGGAAGGGCAGGAACACGATGGTCAGTACCCACAACCCCAGTCCGCGCACAACCACCTTGTCTGCGTCGACCACAAAGCGAAGTAGTCGATGCTGCGACCACCACAGGCGGAAGATCACGAGAAAGCTCAGGGCGAAGGAGTAGAACTGCGCAGAGTGTTCGCGAAGCAGTTCCGACATGGTTCCGTGGTGGTCGCTGGTCAACTCGACCAACGGCAGGACGAGCAGCGTGATCGCGATGGCAACTATCGCGTCGATGAAAGTGACGTAGCGCTCGAACTAGCGGGTTCGTTCCGCGATCTCAGCCATTGCGGAAGCATAAGCCTCACAACAAGAAACAGACCGGTGACGCCACTGCGCGGGAGTCAGGATCCCGAAACATACAATTAACGAATCAAATTCGTTATACCTCTTGACCGAGCCCTCGGTCGTCCCCATACTTAACGAATCACATTCATTAAGTGACTCGCATCACACCACCAGGGGTCGGTTCAGCCACCCCCTTCAGGACTTGGGGTTGCCCTAGTGCCAAACAACGCTTCAACGAATACGAAGTCAGACCGGGTTCCACTCACCACCAACCGCGGTATTGCCGTCTTCAGCATCGGCGTCATGGGGTTCATCACCGCGAACCTCATCCCCCTGATGATCGTGGCAATGGTCGAGGACCTCGGTGTCACCGAATCCGCCGCCGGTGCCGTTCTGACCGCATCGCTGCTGGTCTGCGCGGTCACCTGCCTCGCCACCACCCGTATCGCATCGGGTCCGCATCGCCATCTCCTCGGCCGCGTCAGCCTGATCGCGATGGCAGCAGCATTCGGCGTTGCGGCCATCGCACCGTCCACGATGATCGCATGCGCCGCGATCATCGTCGGCGGTATCGGCGCTGGTGGATCCGCATCCGTTGGCGGAGCGGCACTGGCCGCGCTCACGAACCCGGACCGGGCATCGAGCATCAGCGGGCTCGTGAACCGTCTCGTCGTCACAGCCGTGCTCGCTCTCATACCCATCCTCGGCACACACATGACCAACGCATTCGGCATCGTCGCAGTCCTGGCACTGGCTACCGCAGCAACGGTCACCTGGTTGCCGTCGTCCCCGGTGAAAGAGTCGCCGGAGTCCGCCAAGGCGACCACAACTCTCCCCGCCGGGGTAAGCGCGAAACGACTCACTTTTGCCGGGACTGCCTTCCTCGCGATGCTTGCAGTCTGGGCGATCAGCGAGGACTCACTGTGGGCAGTACTCGGCATCATGGGTTCCGAGCACGCCGGGCTCTCGGACCAACAGATGGGTCTCGCGCTGAGCGCATCAACGGCGGGTGGTGTGCTCGCGGCTGTTACCCTGACCGCGTTGGGTTCTCGGGTCAGTCGGACAGTATCGATCTCCGTGCTACTGATACTCGGGGCAATTCTGAAGCTGTCTGCCAGCCTCACCACCGATCCCACGATCTACCTGGTTCTGGTCATCGTCTGGAACACGATCTACGCGGCGACGTTCATCGTCTTGGTTGCCATCTCGGCCGCGCTCGACGCGGCCGGCCGTTGGTCGGCCCCACTACTGGGCACCTACCTCATCGGCTCCGCGTTCGCGCCGCTGTTCGGCACTTCGGTGACGGCGAGCCTCGGCTATCCGACCTTCGGAGTCATCATCTCGGGGATCAGCTTCGTTCTACTGGTCCCGTTCGCCTTGGTTTCCCGACTCTCCGCACGTACCGAGGGTGCGTATCGTCACCACAGCGCCGCCATCACTACTACCGTCATCGCGTAAGGATCACGTAGAAGTCATGAATGACAGCATCACTCACTACCGCAACGGAAAGATCTTCACGGCCGCCGAGGACGGGTGGGCCGAATCGATAGTCGTCGAGGGCCAACAGCTCAGATTCGTGGGCGAAACCGTCTATGCCGAAATCCTGGCTCCCGACGCCGAAGTGATCGACCTCGAAGGTGCGGTCGTGCTCCCCGGTTTTGTCGACGCCCATACACATTTGGTCATGATGGGATTTGCGCTGCAGAAACTCGATCTCCTCGATGCCACCGATCTTGCCGACATTCAGTCCAGCATCCGGCAATTCGCGGAATCGAACCCGGACGCGCCGCGCCTGTTGGGGCGCAGTTGGTTGTTCTCGGCGCTGAACGGACAGCACCCGACGCGAGAAATGATCGACGCCGTAGTGCCCGACCGTCCGGTGTACCTCGACGCCAACGACGGACATTCGGTCTGGGTGAACACCGCAGCGCTGCGAGAACTCGGCATCGACGCCGACACTCCTGACCCGATCGGCGGTCGCATCGGCAGAGACCCGGACACCGGAGAAGCGACCGGGATGCTGTACGAGACCGCCATGATGCTCTACGTCTGGCCGAAACTGGCGGAGTTCGCTTCCGACGAGGACCGGGACGCTGCCCTCGCGCTCGCGTTCCGCCACTACCTCGAGGACGGCGTGACCGGCGCGGTCGACATGGCTCTCGGCGCGGACGAATTAGCCTCGCTGGAAAGAGCATTGGACGCCGGAGACGGCACATTGCCACTGCGCGTCGCGGCTCACTGGCTGATGACCCGCGAGGACAACGAGGCCGACAACGTCCGACAAGTTCACGACGTGATCGAACTTTACAAACGCATCCAAGGTCCGTGGCTCCGCATCGCCGGAATCAAGATCATCATCGACGGTGTGATCGACAGCTGCACTGCCGCAATGAAAGAGCCGTACTCGGACGGCACCAACGCCGAGCCCATCTGGGATCTCGAGTCGTTGATTCCCGTCGTGACGGCCGCAGACGCCGCGGGCCTGCAGATCGCGATGCACGCGATCGGCGACGAGGCGTCGGAGATCGGATTGACGGCACTCGAGTACGCGATCGCCGCCAACGGAGACATTCCCCGCAGGCACCGAATGGAACACTTGGAGTCGATCACCCGGGACAACGTCGAAAGGCTTGCCCGCCTGGGCATCATCGCGTCGATGCAACCGGTTCACGCTGACCCTGCGATCCAAGAGAACTGGCAAGCAATGCTCGGTGACTATCGCGTGAAACGCGCATACCCCTGGCCTGAATTCACCGAGGCCGGAGCGGTTCTGGCGTTGGGTTCGGACGCTCCGACGGCGCCTCACCCGCCGCTGCCGAACATGTTCATCGCCACCACCCGCCGATCCGCAATCGATCCGTCGCTTGCACCCAATCTGCCGAAGTACGCCCTCCCCCTCGCGGACGCGCTGGCTCACGCAACTCGTGACGCTGCCTACTCGTGCAGATGGGAAGATGTGACCGGCCAACTGGTTCGGGGTAAAGCAGCCGATTTTGTCGTGCTGAAACAAGATCCGTTCGCCGAAGGGGTCGATTCTCTCCTGACCACGGAGATCGCGAAGACCGTGGTTGCCGGATCCGTGCGATACGACGCATCCGAAGTTGCGAACACCGGAGCCGCGAACAGCGAACCCCGGTAGCCGATCGTTACCAGTTGTTCGATAACGCAAACGCATATCCCGGCGACAGAACGAAGGAGGGACTTGAACACGTGAACCCACACACTCTGGAGGACGCATGCGCAGGAAAGCTCCGATTTCGGTCGTCGCCGCGGCCATTGCACTGGTGACGGCCACCGCCCTGACGGTCGCCGGTTGCGGGTCGACCGAAGGAACACCTGAGGCGGCGGCGAGTTCAACGGCAGGAAGTTCGGCGGCGGCGTCTTCGACTGCAAGCGAATCCGAGACGACGGTAGCGAGTTCTCGCCCGCCACAATCGGACGCCCGCACAAGCGCACCCACGACGGCGACTACGACAGCAATCCCCGCTTCGGGTCCCTGTCTCGACGTCGGCTCTCCGCTCGTCACCGATGCTGTAAGCACGCTGGGTACCGACGTCAACGGAGGTAACTGGATACCGACGTCCTCGAGCGACGAACAGGTCGGTAATTGCCCTGACCTGCTCTGGGTTTCGGTGGACGGCGACGGCGTCGGCGATGCGACTTACCAGTCACACGTCCTGTTCTTCCACGACGGAACATACCTGGGCACGGCTACCAGTAAGCCGTATTCGTACACACACGTCATCGACAGCAACAAGGATTCGGTGTCCGTCCAATACCGATGGCTGCTGGACGACGACGCATTCTGTTGCCCCCAAGGAGGACCGAACATCGTGAACTTCACGTGGAACGGACGCGCCGTGGTTGCCGACGGTCAGTTCCCGCCCTCCTGAACCTGTCTACGTACGATTCGGCTCCGAACACAACTGTGCCCCAGCAACGACGGTTGCTGGGGCACAGTTTCTTCGAGCTACTCGCTGATGCTCTTACTCATCGACGCTGTTGCTCACTGACGTCGTTACTCACTGACACCGAGTTCACGCAGGCGAGTCTTGTACAGCTCGATGTTGCCGAGCTTGATGTCCTCGTAACCACGAACCACGTCCGGCAGCGCCGCGATCTCGACGGCGCGATCGTATCCGTCGGTGCCGAGCGTACGAGAGAGATCAGCGATCATGGCCTCGTACTCGGCGAGCAGTTCACGCTCGACCTTGCGGACGTGCATGTAGCCGAAGGGGTCGAGCTTGGTGCCGCGAAGCTTCTTGCCCTTGGCCAGAACCTTGAGTGCAACATGCGACTTGGGTCCGAGACCGATCTTCTTCTTGCGACCCATCACTCGAAGGATCGGCGGGTGGAGCTTGTAGGTCAGGTTCTCCCCGGCCGGCACCTGCGACTTGACGTCTTCGATGAAAGCGGGGTCGACCAGCATACGAGCCACTTCGTACTCGTCCTTGTACGCAGTGAACTTGAACAGGCCGCGGGCAACCGCTTCGCTGAAGTCGGTCCGCTCGGTTGCGGCACGCTCGGCGGTCCAGACTGCCTGGACCTGATCGATGTAGCGCTGGGCGATCTTGACGGACTGGAACTCGATGAGCTGCGCAGCACGCAGTTCCACGAGTCGCAGGGTTTCACCGGTGAAGGTGGTTCCGGCGAACATGTGAGCCGGTGCGACAACGGGTTCGCGGACAGACTTGGCCGGCGTGGTGACGGCCGAGAATGCAGCGGTGTCGGCAATTGCTGCGCGACCCCAACGGAATGCTGCGATGTTCGCGTCCACGGCAACGCCGTTGATGCCGATCGCTTCTTCGATGGCCTCGGCCGGCAGACGAAGTCCGCCGCTCTGGTAGGCCGCACCGATCAGCAGGAAGTTGGCGGCTGCGGTGTTACCGAACAGTTCCTGCGCCGCGGCGAGGGCGTCAAACGAACGCAGGGTGCGCGACACCTTGTCGAGACGGGCGAGGAGTGACGTCTCCTCGGGGTAGCGAACAGCCTTGTCGTAGACCATGTCTCCGGTCGGCGTCTGCGACGTCGACGCGATGGAGACCGTCTTCTGGGCGTTACCGTAGTCGAGGTTCTTGTTGTCCGTCGCGGTCAGCAGGTCGAATGCGACGATGCAATCCGCACTGCCCGGGGTGAGGCGGTTGGACGGCTCGAGCGCGCTGGAGCTGAAACGTAGGTGCGAGACAACGGGTCCGGCCTTCTGGCTCAGTCCGATCTGGTCAAGGCTCTCCACCTCGAGGCCGGCGCGCAATGCCGCAGTGGCGAGCACCTGGTTGACGGTCACGATGCCGGTTCCGCCGATACCTGCCAGGAAAACGTTCTGCGTGGTGGTGAGCGGGCCGAAATCAGGATCTGCGACGACCGGCGGGACGGGACGTGCGGCCTTGGGAGCCTTCTTGCCCGGTACCAGTTCGACGGTCACGAACGACGGGCAATCTCCGTCCATGCAGGTGTAGTCGGTGTTGCAGGACGTCTGATCGATCTTCGTCTTGCGGCCGTACTCGGTGTCCACGGGCTGGACCGAGAGGCAGTTCGACTTGACGCCGCAGTCACCGCACCCCTCGCACACTGCCTCGTTGATGACGACGCGAGTGTTGCGAGTGGGCAGCGTGCCGCGCTTGCGCTGACGACGAGCGTCGGCCGCACAGTGCTGGTCGTAGATCAGCACAGTGACGCCCTTGATCTCGCGAAGCTCCTTCTGAGCCTCGTCGAGGCGATCGCGGTGCCAGAGCTTGGTTCCCTTGGCCAGTGCACGCTTGTTGTGACGCGAGGGCTCGTCAGCGCAGATGATGATCTGCTTGACGCCCTCGGTGGTCAGCTTGTGGCTGAGTTGAGCAACGGAGAGGGCACCTTCCGCGTCCTGTGCACCGGTCATCGCCACTACCTCGTTGTAGAGCAACTTGTAGGTGATGTTCACGCCTGCAGCGATGCACGCCTGGACAGCCAACTGACCGGAGTGGAAGAAGGTGCCGTCGCCGATGTTCTGGAACAGGTGAGGCACGTCGGTGAACGGTGCCTGCCCGATCCACTGGCTGCCCTCGCCGCCCATCTGCGTCAGACCGGTGACAGCGCTGTCCTCACGGCCGGACATGGTGACGAGTGTGTGGCAACCGATTCCGCCGCCGCCGATGGAACCCTCGGGGATAGCAGTGGAACGGTTGTGGGGGCACCCGCTGCAGAAGTACGCGGTTCGCTTGGCGGAGAGCACGTTCAGCGACAGCGGGGCCGGGAGGGTGCGCTTGAGCTCGACGTGTGGCTTGAGTACGCGGCGCAACGGGGCGAGCAGCCGACCTGCGGTCAGTTCACCGCTGGCAGGCATGAGCAGACGGCCCTGGCCGTCACGCTTGCCGATGATGCGTGGGGCATCGTCGGTGCCGTACAGGACTTCCCGGATCTGCGCCTCGATGAACGCGGTCTTGTCCTCGACCACGACGATCTGCTCGAGACCTTCGGCGAACTCGCGAACCTTCTCACCCACAACGGGATAACACATGCCGATGCGAAGGAGACGGATCCCGGCGCGGTGCAGCGCGGCGTCGTCGACACCGAGGTCTGCCAGCGCCTGCCGGACGGAGTCGAAAGTTGTACCGGTGGCGGCGATACCAATCTTCGCACCGGAGGGGTTGACCTCGATCACATCGAGATTGTTGGCAGTTCCGTACGCGTGCACGAGATCCCATCGCGGGCCGTACAGATCGGCCTCGGCGATGACACTGTCCGGCGGCGCGGCCATCTGACGCTGCTTGTAGACGAAGGGCTTGCCCTCGAACTGCACCTCCGGAACCACGATGTCGAAGTCCGCGATGCTGCCGTCGATCGTCCAGGCACCGTCGGCGACGTCGGCGACGATCTTGAGCGCCACGACACAACCGGACACACGCGAGAGTGCAACAGCGTGCATACCCATCGTGATGATCTCTTCGGCATTGCGCGGGAACAGAACCGGCACACCCATCGCGGCAAGCGAACGCTCACTGACGGCAGGAACCGTAGATGACTTCGACGCCGGGTCGTCGCCCACCAGCAGGACGACGCCACCCTTGGGGTTCACGCCGTACATGTTGGCGTGGCGAATGGTGTCGGTAGCGCGGTCGACGCCTGGGCCCTTGCCGTACCAGACACCGGTCACGCCGTCGTGGGTCGCGGTTCCTGCAGGGAGGTCCGTCTGGCTTCCCCACACCGCGGTGGCAGCAAGTTCCTCGTTGAAGCCGGGGATGAAGGTGATGTCGTGCTCCGCGAGCACCTTGGGCATCCCGTGAAGCATCTTGTCGACGCCGCCAAGGGGACTGCCCTGGTAACCGGACACGAAGGTAGCAATACGCTTACCTGCCCGAATGTCGCGAACGTGCTGCTCGACGAAGCCGCGTGCAATTGCCTGAACACCGGTCAGCAACACCGGTCCCGATCCCGACCGGTACCGATCATCGAGGTCATAGGGCTTGGCCTGGGCTACGCCCGACACCAGTTCAGTCATCGTGGACCACCGTTCCGTCTGCAGTGCATTTCAACTACCGTGCATTCTCAACAACCGCGTAACTCGATCTGTTCAGATGATCGTGGTCGAGGTATGTGAAAGCGTCAACAGAGGCTCGTTCAACTATTCAAATTGACAATTTGTGAGCCAAATCACGTGACCTAGGTCATCGAATCAATCAGTTGGAGACCTGTTCGTGGCGATACGGCGAAACGGACATAAAACATTCCAGACAATGCAAACCGAGAACATCCTTGACATTGACGCAACGTCAACTTGCATGCTGAATGAGCACAACCGATCCGAGAGTAGGAACTCCACGTGAGCGAATGGTCCATCCAAGAACTCGCCAAATCCGCCGGTACCACCAGCAGAACACTGCGTCACTACGGCGATCTCGGACTCCTGGAACCGAGTCGCATCGGCGCCAACGGCTACCGCTTCTACAACGAAAACGCCCTGGTGCGGTTGCAACGCATCCTGTTGCTCCGAGAACTTGGACTCGGATTGCCGGCCATCGCCGAAGTCCTCACCGGCGAACGCGACACGGCCGCCGCGCTGCGCACCCATCTCGAACTTCTCGAGCAAGAGCGCACGCGAATCTCGAGACAGATCGAATCTGTCAACACGACCTTGAACAAGACGAAGAAAGGTGAATCACTCATGCCGGAAGATGTTTTCGACGGGTTCGACCACACCCGATACAAGGACGAGGTCATCGAGCGTTGGGGCAAGGACGCTTACACCAGCGGCGACAACTGGTGGCGATCGATGTCCGAGCAAGACCGGAAAGCGCATTTGCAGACTCAAGCTGACATCGCTGAGGCATTCGGCACCGCACTGTCAGCTGGCCTGTCCGCGGAGAGCGACGACGTCCAGTCGATTACCCAGAGACAGTTCGAGTGGATAAAGATCGGTTGGCAGGGAAGGACTCCCAGCGCCGACGCTTTCACCGGACTCGGACAGATGTACGTCGACGATCCCCGCTTCACTGCAAACTACGACAGGTACGGCGACGGCACCGCTGTACTGGTCCGTGATGCGATGAAGGTCTACGCCGAGCGCAACCTGCACTAGCCGGTAGTCAGTCCTGCCCGCTGACGAGCAGGTTGTGTCGGTGCGCTGCCGCGACGGCCTCTTCCCGGGAATGCGCACCGAGTTTGCGATACAGGGCACGGAGATGACTCTTCAATGTGTTGTTGGATACGAACAACTTTCGCGCTATCTCACCGATCGGAATGCCGAGACCCAGTTCCACGAGAACGTCCATCTCCCGCTTCGTCAATTGAACTCGAACGATCGCCGCCGGATACATCTGCGCCGCTTCGGATTCGAGAAAGGTTACGACGGCGCTGCTCGAGCCCTCGGCCCGATCTTCGAGTTGCCTGATCAGATCACGCGGTATCGTCGCCAGCGCCGACAGGACACCTGAGGTTTCGAGCAGTCCGCGAGCCTCCTCCCACGGACTCGCGGAAGCGGGGATCCTGCCCAGTTCACACAGAGCGGCGCATTCGATCAGCAGGGACTCGAGCCGAAACCTAGTGAGATACTGCCCGCTCCAGTCGATTTCGCGGCACAATTCCAATGCCTGGGACGGCGACCCGGTCAGGAGATGCGCCCGCGCTACGGAGACAGTGACAACAGCAAACGTATGTGGCGCAGCGACTGATTCTTCCAGCGCCTTGGTGCCCTCCCCGGACGCCAACAGAAGATCGATACGTGCCGCGGTGAGAAGCGCGTCACCGAGTGATCGTTCACACGGATTCACGTGCCCGTGCGTTGCCACTGCGCGCTGGAGGGAAATCAGCCCCGAGAACGGGTCCGATTGCAGCAGTGCAAATCTGGTGTAAGTGTAGGCCGCGAACGCCCACAGGTCGCCCGGCGGTGTGATCTCGGCGAGTGCGTCCATCGCGGCAGCGCCGGCGTGCAGGTCCACGCTGTCGCACGCCACCAGTGCCCGCGCGATCGCTCCCCCCATGTGCGAGGGCGGTCCCAACCATCCCGAAACGTCCGGGTGTGTGTTTTCTAGGTGCAGCCAGTCTGTCGCGTGCGCGACGTCCCCGATCAGCGCTGAGTTGAGCGCGGCATTGCTTGAGGCGTGACGCAGGACGAACTCCGGACCATGTTGCACCGCACCTTGATAAGCGAGTCGCAATTCCACCGCGGCATCACCGAGGTCACCGGTCAGTTGATGCGAGACTCCCCAGATCAGCCGCAGGGCGGGCAGTTGAGACCCCAACGCGCCCAACGACTCGTCGCCGAGTCCGTACACGACGTGCGCCAACTTGCGCGTGATCTCGGTGGAGCGTTGGTACTTACCGGATGTTCTCAGCACCACCGATTGGACCGTTCCGACGTTCAACAAGCTGTGTGCATGCGGACTACCACCTATCGCACGCAATTCCGCCGGTTCCGTCGGTAGCGAATCGCCGTTGATCAACTGCGGCCGCAGACGTGATTCGAGCAGGTCACGGCCCACCAGAATCGAAGGGTTCGAACTGAGTACGTCGCCGGGTATGGATTGCAACGCAGTCCGGACCAATCCGGTGTGATCGACCAGAAGATCGGCCCAGTGACGCTCGAGTATGTCGAGCGCCCTGGTCCACTTGCGTCCATCCAAGGCGTAGTGAACGGCACCGGCTATATCCGAAGTCCCGAGAGCGTGATCGACGAGAATCTGGAAGGGATCTTCGAATCCATCCCCTTGTTCGGTCCGTATCTGTATGAATGCCAGTCGAACTGACGGCGCAAAGTACCAGGACGGTTCTCCCTCGAAACCATTCCGGAAGATCAGGCCGAAAGACTCGAGCAAGTCCAGTTTGCCCGCCACGTCAAGATCGCCGGACAGGACACGAGCGATCTCTGGCGTCACCGTGCGGGCAGCGGCGATCGTAGTCGCGAAGTCGAACAACTCGAGCGACTTGCCCGATCGAGGAGCGGCCCGACTGACGTACGCGTGGATCGCCTGGTCCACTCGCTGCTGAACGCGTTCGCGTCCACGGCTCGGTTCACTCAGCCCCGCAACCGCACTCAGAGCAACCTTCATCAGCACGGGAACGCCGGCAACGCGTTCACAGATCGAATGGACGATGCCCGAGGGAAGGTGGATCCCTGCCTCCGCGAACAGAACTGTCGACTCGTCGAGCGTGTATCTGAGGTCGTTCGCGCACAGGTACTCGTCCACGCGGACGTCTTCGAGCAAGTCTGTCGCAGACCGATCCTGCAGCGTGACGATTACTTTCAATCCGGGAAGCCGCACGATCAGATCCACGATTCGGCGTCCCACCTCGTCACCCTCAACCAGGTCGATGCGGTTGAACACCAACACGAATGGTGCGGACGACGAGTCGAGTAGTGATTCGATCGCGCCCACCGGATCCTTGCGCATTCGTGGCGGGGCCTCGAGTGATTCCAGCGAATCCTGAATCACTGCGAGCGCGGTGTTCCAGTACTCGAGGGGGGTCATCCGATGCGATGGCGCCGGCACCCAGACAACCGGTCTGCTCGGCACCTGCCCGAGAGTCGTGAGCCACAAGGCGGCGAGTTCCGTCTTGCCGAACCCACGCGGCGAATCGATGACGGTCAATCCCGCCGAGCGTTCCATCAATCCGAGCAGACGAGGACGAATCGCCGTGGCTCCACGCCCGGCAAGCCGTCTTTGCAGCGTCCCCCTTCCTCGAGGATTTCGCTTTGCTCGAGATAGCTGCGATCGATTCGAAGTGGACGTCATGATGGCCGACCAACGAGCAGTCGATCCCCGCCGAACTCAAGATTTCGTTCGAGCATCGAACTCCCAACCTGTCCACCCATAACGAACAACATAGACAGGATCGCCGCGACACGCGAGCACTGGCCGTCTCACAAATACGCCCGAATTGTCTCATTATGTGGGCTCGGTCACTATTGACATTTATTTGCGGGAGAGTGACTGCGACCTGCAGGATCTGACATATCATGCCCGCGTGTCGATGAATTCCGCCCGCATCCGCGTGTCGACTCGATCGGTTGATCCGGAGGACGCCGACGACTTCTGGCGCGGCGCGACGCGTCCGTTCTTCGTCACCGAACCAGTGGGTGCCGACACTCTGCTCGAAGGCTCGATATCCGCTCTGCCCATCGGGACCTCGCTGATCGGTGAAACTACCTTCAATGCGCAGAAGTACACCCGAAACAAAATTGTCATCGCCGAGAGCGGACTCGACGATCAGTACATGATCCAGGTCGTCCTCGACGGGCAGGTGAGTGGTGATGCCGAGGGGGTGGATTTTGTCGCCCGCCCAGGGGACGTCACGTTCCTCGACCTAGGGCGTACCTGGACCGCCGACGCCGAAGCCGAGGTGACAGGGCGCACCATCACGCTCCTCGCCCCGCGCTCTCTCGTCGAGGCCGAGTCCAAGGGTCGTTCCCTCCACGGGACGGTACTGCGCGGTGTTCCTGCCTTCGTTCTCGCTCAGTGCATGCAATCGGTCGTACTGGCGCTGCCGCATCTCGACCCCGATGCTGCGGCGGGTTACGAGGACGTCGTCGCTTCCCTTCTCCGTGTCAGCTTGGGCATCGCCGAGCCGGACTTGTTGCCGCGGCCCGATCACTCTCTCCGCGATCGTGCGTACGCCTACATTGCCGAGCATCTCTCCGAGATCTGGCTGGGGCCGACGACCATGTGCGCGGCCTTGTCGGTTTCCCGGGCACAGCTCTACCGTGCATTTGCGTCCGACGGCGGAATTGCTCTTGTCATACGGCGCAAGCGCCTCGAACTCGTCTACCGCGAGTTGACCCGAGCCGAGATGTCGAACGAAACGATCGAAGCGCTGGCGCAGCGTTGCGGCTTCACGTCCAAGTCCCAGTTGGCACGCGCGTTCAAGGACTTCTACGGGATGACACCGAGCCAGGCCCGTACCGACGGCAGACGCACGATCGGAGACCCGTCGATCGCGCGTCTGCACCGCCGTCTCCGGTTCTTCAGCCCTTGAATCGCAATACTTCACAGACTCGGGATCGTGCCTGTGTTCTAGTTGATCCATGAGCTGGGTCGACAAGGAACTGAGCCTGGCTGCGCTCACCGGCCCAATCACAGTGCGCTGAGCACAGGCCACAGATGGCCGGCGCGGACAGTCCGCCGCTGGAAGCATCGGTTCGCTGCGTATCCGACAATGGCGGTGACGCTACTGGTGGCCACAGTGTTCATAGCGGCCGTCATCGCTACGGGTGCCCCGGTGCGAGATGCCGGAGGATTCCCGACGTCCTTGATCGTACTGGCGGTCGTCGCCCTGGTGACGTACGCGTTCTCCTACGTGCTCGCCCCGGCCCAGGCCTCCGCAACTCCGTAAGTAACTCTGCTTCATCACAATTCAGTACCCGAACCGCGGTAGTGGCCAGAACTATCCACACCGAGCAGCTCAGATCACTTCAGCTGGAAATAAACCGAAGAACAAGCTGCTCGATGCCTTCCGATACGACCTTGGTGAGGGCGGTGAAGTCGTTCGACCAATGTTGAATATCCAAGCTGCTCATTGATTTCCTCCGGTCTACATCCCGCTGCCTGTGACCGCATGACGAATGCGAGGCATCGGTCGCGTACTAGAACTATCTGCGAAAATGCGGTTTCCGTTAGCCGGACCGACCGAACAGCGACACTGGTTCCTGCGAACCTGGTACTGCAGATGCCATCGAACGGTTGCAACAACGCCTTGCAGAGTTCGAGCGAAAAGCGCTATCCGCCAAAAGTATTAGCTCGAAAGAACTACGATCCACGCGATTTCCGGGCGCACAAGACCCACAGCGCACCGACGGCGATCAGGGCGAGTTGGCTGCTCGATTGTCATGCACCAAACGCGGACGCCACTCCAGGAAGTAAGCGAAGTCCCCCAATGGGAATCAGGCCCGCTTACTCACTTCACTGATTTCGTCTGGCGACGATGGCGAAATTCAAGGGGATCCTCGGAGCCTGGTCCGACAGAGTCCATCCGTTGGCGCACGCAATGAGTTCCGGGAAGGCCGGCCAGTCCATGTAGGGAAGTTCCGAAACTGATTCGATATGAAGGCCCGCATCCAGCAAGGAACCAATGACCTCGCCTAGGTCGTGGCGCCATTCGTGGTTAGTGGCGTGCGCTATCTGTCCGTCGGAGTTCCCGGTGTAGGTCGCGGAGTCTTCGTACGAACGCACGCCGCCTCCGGAGAGGTAGTCGTCGGTGATCGTCCACGGTTCGAATGCCATTGCGCCGAGGATCGGATGATCGTCGCGGATCTGAAACACCCCACCTGGCTCGAGGAGGTCGTGGATCGACCGAGCCCAAGTAGCGAGTTCCGGCAACCAGACGATGGTCCCGGCGCTGGTGACGATCGTGTCGAAACGCCTGTCGACAAGAGTCGAAGCGAATCGCGCATCACCTTCCACCCAGGCGATCCGGCGGTTGTCGGCCTTCGCGATACGAGCTGCGTGGTGCAGAGAGTTGGGTGACAGATCAAGCCCGTGCACGTCGATCGCACCAAGTCGCGCCCAGGAGATGGTGTCGATCCCGATGTGGCACTGCAAATGCAGGAGCGAGCGACCCCGCACTCCTGACTCCGGCAGATGCGGGGCCAGAATTGACAAGTCGTTTTGCACAACTGTGGAAATAGCCGCTCTGTTAGCGAGAAACCCTCCGACGTCGTACATTTCGGAGCGCACATGCACATCGGCGCGATCATCCCAATTCGCCTTGTTGCCGGCGATGGCTTCGGCCTCGTGTTTCGCTTCGGCCTCGTGCTTCGCTTCTGGCCCGTGCATCAGTGCCCCTCCGAGATCGGCTTGAACTGCCTTTCTAACACGTCTGAAGTCGTGTTCGCCGTCGTGTTCTCGAGGACACTTTCGTTACCGGATCAGACGGTCACTTCTTCGACCGGTTTCTCCTCGTGGGTCGCGGCGCCGAAGACGGCCACGGCGACGGCACCGGCGATCGCTCCGACGAAGCCGACGATGGCAAGCCATTCCAGGCCCGGTCGCGACGCGTCACCAAGTACCACGACGCCGACGATTCCCGGAACAACCGTCTCGCCGACGACAAGGGCCGCCGTCGCTCCGTTGACGGACCCCAGTTGCAGCGCGACCGTGTGCAGATAGAAACCGCCCAGGCCCGAGACGAGGATTGCCCACCCGGCCGGATCGCGGAGCATCGTGCCGATTTCGAACGGATCGATTCCGTAGACCACGCGTACGGCAATGGCCAGACAGCCGAACAGCACACCCGAGATCAATCCGGCGACAACTGCTGCGCGTGAACCCAACCATCGGATCAAACCGATGCCGATCGACAAGATCAACACCGAGCCCACGAGGACACCCCAGTGGACGACGTCATTGGAACTCCCGCCGCCCGCGTGACCCGACGACAAGCCGAGCAGCAGGAGCGATCCGATCACAGCGGCGATCGCGAACCAGTCGCGGCGATGCAACTGGATGCCGAGGACCACGGTCCCCAGCACTGCCGTGATGACGAGATTGGCGCTGACCACGGTCTGCGACAAGAACAGTGGAATGAGACGCGCCGAGATCGCACTACCGGCGAATCCGACCGCATCGAGCACGGTACCCAGGATAAACGACGCCGTCAGCGCGGCCGCGAACGTCGAACGCAAGGTCGGGCCACCCGACGCCGTCACGTGCCCGGACTCGCCCCGCTCCTCGGCGGCAGCTGCCGACTTACGCGCACCGTACGCTTGCAGCACCGACGCAACACCGTATCCGACACACGCCACGATTGCGGCTATCAGTCCGATCAGCATCGAAAGTCCACACGAAGTTCCAGGGCAATGGTCATAGAGGTAAACCCTGCCCTATTTCCCCAGTCCTGACATCACCCTCAGGTATTCCAACAAGTGCTACCCGAGAAGTACACCGGCCACCCCTGACCGGTACCTGAGGACACCCCGACCCCTAGTGGAACTGCTTGAGAGCCCTGATCTTGTTCATGACGTCGAGCGCCGCCACCTTGTACGCCTCGGACAGCGTCGGATAGTTGAAGACAGCGTCGACAAGGTATTCGACGGTCCCGCCGCACCCCATCACCGCTTGACCGATATGCACGAGATCTGTTGCACCCGAACCGAAGATATGAACGCCGAGCAGTTTCAGGTCATCTGTCGACACCAGGATCTTGAGCATTCCGTAGGTGTCGCCGCCGATCTGCCCACGTGCGAGTTCCCGGTATCGGGAAACTCCGACCTCGTACGGCACCGACTCCTTGGTCAGGTCCACTTCGGTGGCGCCGACGTACGACACCTCGGGAATCGAGTAGATGCCGATCGGCTGCAGATCCATCAGCTTCGCGCCGGGTTCGTCGAAGGCATGGTAGGCCGCGAGTCGACCCTGATCCATCGACGTCGCCGCCAATGCCGGGAATCCGATGACGTCACCGACGGCGTAGATGTGTTCGACCTTGGTGCGAAAATTGTCGTCGACGTAGATACGCCCGCGTTCGTCTGCCTCCAGGCCGGCGTTCTCCAGCGCTAGTGGCGCTGTGAGACCTTGACGTCCAGCCGAATACATCACGGTCTCGGCGGGAATCTGCTTGCCGCTGCGCAGCGTCGTGAGCGTTCCGTTCGCTCCGACGTCGACGGCCGTCACTTCCTCACCGAATCGGAAGGTGACCGCCAGATCGCGCAGATGGAACCGTAGCGATTCGATGACCTCGGGGTCACAGAAGTCCAGCATCGACGTTCTCTTCTCGACGACGGTGACCTTGGTGCCGAGCGCCGCGAACATCGACGCGTACTCGATACCGATCACTCCCGCACCCACCACGACCATGGTGGTCGGGATGGAAGTCAGATCGAGGATTCCGTCGGAGTCGAGCACCCGGTGACTGTCGAAGGACACGCCAGACGGACGGGCAGGCAACGTCCCGGTCGCGATCACGACGAATTTCGCAGTGATCGTCATCTTGTCTCCGCGCGAGGCGTCCTCGACGAGGATGGTGTGCTCGTCGAGGAACGAACCGACCCCTACCAACAATTCGACACGGTTGCGCAAGAGCTGAGATCGCACGACTTCGATCTCTTTGGTGATGACATGCTGGGTTCGCGCCAGCAGGTCGGCCGGAGTGATGTTCTCCTTGACGCGGTAACTCGCGCCGTACAGTTCGCGCTGGTTCATCCCGGTGAGGTAGAGAACCGCCTCGCGCAGTGTTTTCGACGGAATGGTGCCGGTGTTGACGCACACTCCCCCGAGCATGTTGCCTTTCTCGACCATCGCCACCCGTTTACCCAGCTTGGCGGCCGCGATGGCAGCCTTCTGCCCACCCGGGCCGGAGCCGATCACAACCAGGTCGTATTCCATCGGATCAGTCATCGCTTACAGGTACCGTCTGCATACGACCGGCAGATGCCGAGCATGTCAATACTCGGTGAACAATCCGCGGCACCGAGCGCGCACGCCGGACCTACACGAACCAGGTTGCAATAGAAAGAGATACAGTCGAATCTCTACGAAACTTGCTACACACAAACATATTCCACTATTTGCATGTTCGAATGTGTCGCGATCTCACAACTGTTGCAGCAGGTTGATGAAATTTGTTTCACCACAGAGTGATTGATCAATAAACTGACAGGTGACCAGGACTGTAAACCGGATGTCCAGTATTCGAAATGTCCGAAATAACGAGCGGAATGTTCCTCGTCACATACCGGACCGAAGCAGTTGCGCGCAGCCTCGGGTCGCGTTCTACTTGCCTTGACTAATCATCTGTCACTCTCGGTTACAAACATCCGCCCCGTTCACGATCCCCACCTTTCGCCATCTCGAGAGATCAGGTTTCCCAATGGAATTCACGGAACTTGCCGACTATCCCCTACCTCCTGGGACCGTCACCGAGTGGACTCCTGCCGCAGTGAATCCGCCCGAGCTGTGGCCTGTCGACCAGCGTCCCGCCAGCTACATACACGAAGCACACTTGAAACATGCCGAGCAGGCGAAACGGCAGGCGCACCATCAGATCGACGGATGCACTCCGTCGTGGCTGGGTACCTCGTTTCGCATCCACGACCGACTCGACCGAAGGATCTGGGCGGCCGCACTCGATCATTGGATCGATCGCCACGAAGTGCTCCGAACACGAGTCGCCATGGAGGGCGAAGCGATAGTCCGACGCACCGCGGGTCCTGGAGACGTCCGAATTCTGGGTAACGAAGTCGGACATCTTGCGTCCTCGATGTCCGTCTTCACTCATCTGCAGCAACTGCTCGACCGGTCAACCGATCCACTTGTCTGGCCTGCATATCAATTCGCGACGATTGAAAGTCCCAATCATTTCACCGTGGTTTTCGCCGCTGATCATGCTCTGCTGGACGGATATTCGGTGGCGCTGACCGCGCACGAACTGCAGACGATCTACCGATCGTTGAGCGAGGGACGCCCTCCTTCACCGACGGAGACCGGGAGCTACATCGACTTCGGCACCACCGAACGAGATCTCGTGGAACATGCGGACTGCTCCCACCCTGCGGTGCAGACGTGGCGTGAGTTCTACACGCACGGTGAGGCTCCGTTCTTTCCGGCGTTACCCGAACCGGTCACCGGACGCCGAGTTCCTCAGCAAAGCCTATCCGCCTGGCTTCTGAGCGCCCGGGGAGCCGAACGCATGGCAGAAGCGAGCAAGCGCAACAACCAAGGATTCCTGGCCGCGATACTCGCGTGCGCGGCCAAAGTGACCGGCGATCTCACCGGCGCAGACGAATTCCGCGTCGTCGTGCCACAACACACCCGTTCAGAACTTCGATGGGCTGCGTCCCTGGGATGGTTCATCGGTGTTGTGCCGGTGAGGATTCCGATTGCCCCCGACGTTACCGTGAGCGATCTGGCCCAGGTTGCCGGCGCGGAGGTACGACGCGTCCGACCCGCAGCGGCTTTGCCGTATTCGAAAGTGTGCGAGCTGATCGACGGCCCGCAGCACCTGCCGTTCGTGCTCTCCTACATGGACGTTCGTCACGTTCCCGGTGCCGAGCAGTGGACGAGCTGGCAGACCAGAGGCCTTCGTAGTCGCGATCATTCGGGAACCGACGTCTACATCTGGCTGACGCGGACGCCGGAAGGGCTCAATCTGGCCATACGCCACCCGGGCAACGCGCGCACGAGCCGCCACATTCATCAGTTCGCCGGGCTGCTCCGCCGTGAGATGGAGGACTTTGCCTTCTTGACCGACACATGCGCACCTCCGACCAACACCGCTGCACCGATCGAGGAGAACTCCCATGGAAATGACACCCATCGATCTCTGGGCACCGAAAGCCGGGACGCTCACCGAGTTCAGGCCTACTGAGCAATCCCTGGCGGCGGCATCCGGGGCACCGCGGAGCGACCAACCACTCTCGTTCCTACAAGAGGGACACATTCGTACGGCCGACCACAAGCGTGCACAAGGCGTCGACTGGTCACCGTGGATCGGATTCACGTTCACTCTGCCCGGTGATCTCGATCGGGAGGCACTGCGGCGGGCAGTGCAGGCTTTTGTCCTGCGGCACAACACACTGCACAGTTGGTTCGAGGTCAGACCATCCGAAGATCCTGGTGGTAGTGGGGTCATCGACCGTCGGGTGGTGGATGCGTCGACGATCGAGCTCACACCACACAGCGTCGGTCCCCTGAACACGACAGATGCGGTTCGTGAGCATGTGAGCCGAAGTTTCGCCGGCGATACCAGCCCACTGCAGTGGCCCTCGTTCATCAGTGGCGCCGTAGAACATGGAACGGGCACCGGCTTCACCATCTACTACGGCGTCGATCACTCGCACACCGACGGCTTGTCGCTGATGCTCGGCGTCGAAGAACTTCGTGCGCTGTACGTCGCCGAAAGCGCCGGCATCGACGATCAACTTCCCTCTCCTGGAAGTTATGTCGAGTACAGCGGCGAAGAACGGGCGGCCGCGGGGGATCTCGATCTGTCCGCAGCACCTGTGCAGCAGTGGATTTCGATTCTCGCGGCCAATGCCGGACAACTCCCGACGTTCCCCCTCCACCTCGGCGTCGCGCGGGGCGAGCAGACCCGGTCGACGCGCACACATATCGACGTTCTCGACAGCGACGAGTCGGCCGCATTCGCGGCGCTGTGCAAGGCCAATGGTGTCGGCTTCTCCACGGGGATATTCGCAGCCCTCGCCCTCACCGAGATCGAGGTCGCGAACAGAGCGAACTACTTCGCGCTCAACGCAGTCGGCACTCGCTCCGATCCGAGATACCGTTATTCTCAAGGCTGGTTCATCAATCTCGTCCCGGTCTCGTTCACGCTGAGTGGTGTCACGAGCTTCACCGATACACTCCCCCTTGCCCACGCTGCTCGCGCCGCAGTGAAGGGGCTCGCGGACGTGTCCATCCATTCGGTGATCGCCGAGGTGTCGAAGTTGACCGGATCCGACATCGGCGGAACGTCGGTCCCGCCGATGGTGTCGTACATCGACATGCGCCTGATTCCAGGTGCCGAGCACCACGACGAACTCGAAGCGCGTGCACTGGGTGGACCTGGAACGACGGGTGACCTGTCGATGTGGATCAACAGGAAGAAAGACCGTACGTATGTGATGGTCAGTTTTCCCGACACCGAGCAGGCGCACACATCGGTGGATCGGTACCTTCGACACCTCCGCAATGTTCTGAGAACGGTCACTGATACCGGCGACTACCGCGTCGTTCGTCAGGCGGATGCACGTCAGGAAGTGGAGACCGCCTGATGCACATCACCTTTCTCGACAGGTTCGAGGCACGGCCGGGCCGCATCCTGCAGTGGACGCCGAGCAAAATCTCCACCGGATCGACGTATCCGGTTCCTCCGACCTCCAATCAGCAGCTGCATCTTGCCGGCAGACGCGGCGATACGACTTGGCTCGCTGCCACTTTCGACGTTCCCGGCCCCATCGACACGGACGCACTCAAGGCCAGCTTCGAGGAATGGACGTCCCGTCACGACGCCCTGTCGTGCTCGTTCTCCCAGGCCGAAGAACCGGGCGAATCCTCGGCACTGTTCGTCGACGTCGCCGACGTCGCCGATCTGCGCCTGCGTGAGGAAACAGTGGCTGACGCACGAACACCTGAACAGGTACGAGAACTCTTGGGCGAGCGCTTGGATCGATGGTGCAATCCTTTTGCGTTTCCCGCGTACTTTCTCGGTGCCATCACCCGTGAGGACCAGTCAACAGTGATCTGCGGGTTCGACCATGCCATCTGCGACGGCTGGTCCATGAGCATCGCAATTACCGAGATCAGCACTCTGTATCGCCAATACACGCGGGCGGACCGTGTTCCGACCGCGTCGGATCTCCTGCCGGAGCCCGGGAGTTTCCTCAACTACTGCTTCCGCGAATCGGCAACCGCGGATCCAGAGCCCGGCGACCACCGCATTGCGGGTTGGCGGTCCTTCCTCCGATCATGCGGGGGTGACACTCCCCATTTTCCCGTAGATCTGGAACTGCCCGCCGGGACCATGTCGCCCCAGGGCACAGATACCCGGATGCTCCTGGACCCCGGCGAAGCAGAGCTGTTCGACCAGAACTGCGCCGATCATCGGCACTCGTCGTTCGGCGCGATACTTGCGTCGATCGGTTTGGCCGCAACACAATTGACCGGCAAGAGGGACACACACCTACTGTTCCCGGTCCACACGCGTCGGGAACCGCGACACAACCACACCTTCGGTTGGCTGGTGGCCAATGCGCCCATGACCGTGACGAGCATGGACAATCTTCACAGCACTGCTCGGGCAGTCAATCTCGCTTTCCACGAGTCACTTTCACTGTCATCCGTGTCGTCGAGACAAGTGTTGCGGAGCTTGGGGCCCGAGGTTTCGCCCACTCGCAGAGACATCTTCTCGGTGTCCTACGCCGACTACCGAACCATGCCTGGTGGATCTCGCCCCCGTAAATCACAGTCCTGCGAATCACGGCCCGGCGACTCACAGCCTGCGCCGATCAATCCGCAGCAACTCAGTCGCGTGTCGAGCGCAGACGACGTTCAGTTCTGGTTCTCACGCACTCACGACGGGTTGGCAGTGCGCACCAGGTTTCCGGCACCGGGGGCCCGGACAGTGCACACCTTCCTCGAGCGTGTCTCCGAGATTCTGTCGACGCCGTAGACAGACTGCCGCTCATCCGCAGATCTATTTGACACTCCTTTGTTGTGCACAACTTAACTGTGCGCTACAGTTGTTCTCGTGACCAACCCACTCGCCCTCGAACGCCAAGTCTGCTTCGCCCTCTATTCGGCGTCGCGGGCCACTACGGCCGCGTACCGGGCAATGCTCGACGACCTGGGAATCACGTATCCCCAGTACCTCGTCTTGTTGACACTCTGGGAACGAGACGGCCGCGGGGTACGTGAGATCTGTGAGGCACTCGATCTCGATACCGGAACTCTGTCGCCGCTGCTCAAGAGGCTGGAGGGTCTGGGATTCATCGAGCGCCGACGCCTCACCACCGACGAGCGTCGCGTCGAGATTCACCTGACCGAGGCGGGTTCCACCTTGCGCAGCAAGGCCGAGGACATCCCGGCCAAACTCGCAGGCGCCACGGGTCTGAGTAACGACGAACTCACCGAGCTTCGAGACGTTCTCACTCGTCTCGGCGAGTCACTTCAAGCATCCAATGCCCACTCCGACGGAAAGAAGAAGTCATGAACATCGTCTACACCGCAGAAGCACTTGCCACCGGCGAAGGCCGCAACGGTCACGCTCGCACCTCGGACGGACGCCTCGATCTCGGCCTCGCCATTCCCAAGGAAATGGGTGGCAGTGGCGAAGGCACCAACCCCGAGCAACTCTTTGCCGCCGGATACGCAGCATGCTTCCACTCCGCTCTGCAGATGGTCGCCCGCGCCGAGAAGGCCAACGTGGCTGATTCCGCAGTCGGCGCGCGGGTCGGCATCGGCCCCAACGGTGCAGGAGGCTTCGGTCTCGCTGTGACGCTGGAGGTTTCACTCCCCCACCTACCCCATGTTCAGGCCGTCGAGCTGACGGAGAAGGCACACCAGGTGTGCCCGTACTCCAATGCAACTCGCGGCAACATCGAGGTCACCCTCGAAGTAAGTAAGGACGACGAATGAGCACCACCACTGTCAGCCGGGAAATCCGCCTCGCTTCACGCCCGAACGGTTGGCCCACCTCGGAGAACTTCGCCACTGCCGAAGTAGAACTCCCCGAACTCGAAGACGGCCAGATCCTGGTCCGCAACATCGCGATCTCCGTCGACCCGTACATGCGCGGCCGGATGAACGACGTGAAGTCCTACCTTCCGCCGTTCCAGGTCGGTGCGCCGCTCGACGGTGGCGCTGTCGGCGAGGTCGTCGAATCCAAGTCGGCTGATCGCGCCGTGGGCGACGTTGTCGTCCATGGCCTCGGGTGGCGTGAATACGCCATCCTCGACGGATCCGCAGTGACTCCGGCCGACACCTCCATCGCGCCGGCGACGGCTTACCTGGGCGCTCTCGGCATGACCGGTCTGACCGCGTACGCCGGCCTCACCGCGGTTGCGGAGTTCAAGGAAGGCGACACCGTATTCGTATCCGGCGCAGCAGGTGCCGTCGGATCGCTCGTCGGTCAGATCGCCAAGCTGCTCGGGGCGAAGCGGGTTATCGGTAGCGCCGGTTCGCCGGCGAAGGTTGCCCGGCTTCTGGAACTCGGATTCGACGCGGCATTCGACTACCACGACGGCCCGATCACCGAACTGCTCGCCGCTGCTGCCCCTGAGGGCATCGACGTGTACTTCGACAACGTCGGTGGCGAACATCTCGAAGCCGCCATCGATGCCATGAACCCGGGTGGCCGGATTGCCCTGTGCGGGGCCATCGCTCAGTACAACACCACCGAGAAGCCCACCGCTCCCCACAATCTGGCACTGGTGATCGGCAAGCAACTCACTCTGCGCGGATTCCTCGTGGGCGGCTACCGCCACCTCGGCGGCGAATTCCGCACCCACATGGCAGGGTGGCTCGCCGACAACAAGATTCAGTGGGACGAGACCATCGTCGAAGGTCTGGAGAATGCACCACAAGCCTTCATCGACCTGATGCGCGGTGCGAACACCGGCAAGATGGTTGTCACGCTGTAACCCGAACAGTATTAGCTCGAACAGATTGACGGTGGCCGCGAACTTCTCGAAGTTCGCGGCCACCGTCGTATCCGAATCAGATCCCGTACGAGACTCCGGTCAACTTCTCCGACAGCATCCACAAGCCCGAGGCCGTCTTCTTGTCGTGTGACTTCTTGTTCGAGCCAACGACCTTCGGATAACCTCGCTGTTCGAACGGACCGTCCGGTCCGATGTAACTGCCGCCGAAGGCATCCGGCGCGGTTGCGGCCCACAGTTCGGGGAGTGCACCCATCTCCGCGGACTGCGCGAAGATCTGGTTTCCGATCCCCATCAGCTTGTCCTGGATCGACTCGGTATGCCCCTGCAGGTTCGTCGACGCATATCCCGGATGCGAAGCCAAAGCTCTGAGCGGTGAACCGGACGCCGCGAGTCGGCGCTGAAGTTCATACGTGAACAACAGATTGGCAAGCTTGGACTGCCCGTAGGCCAACCAGCGGTTGTACTTCCGACGCTCGAAATTGAGATCGTCCAGATCGACAGTTCCGAGCTGATGCAGAGCACTGGACATCGTCACGACACGGTCGGTGAGCTTGTCCTTCAGCAATCCGGTCAACGCGAAGTGTCCGAGATGGTTTGTGCCGATCTGCATTTCGAATCCGTCGAAAGTCCGGCGGAACGGAACCGCCATCACGCCGGCGTTGTTCACCAGGACGTCGACCTTCTCCGTTGCGTCGGCAAAGGCTCGCACCGACGACAGATCCGAGAGGTCCAATTTGCGGACAACCGCGTTGGGCCCGATCTCGGCGGCTACAGCGTCGGCCTTCGTGGTGTCACGACAGGCGAGGACGACGTCGGCCCCGGCTTTGCCAAGAGCCCGTGCGACTACCTCCCCCAGTCCGCTGTTCGCCCCCGTGACGACAAATGTGCGGCCGGTCTGATCGACTACGTCTTCTGCGGTCCATTTGGTCATGCATTCCAGCGTACGTGCCTTACCCGCCGGTAGGGAGGGTCGCTTTTCTGTCATCGCTTGCGTTTGGCGCGGATCGGCTTTGCACCCGGCAGCGGTCCTGCAGCCACCCCGGGCGACCGGGGCGCAGTCACTCCGGGTGTCGGCGACGATTCGGCTTCTTTCTGTTCCGCCGCGATGCGCCCGTACACGAAATGCTGTTGTCCCAACGTCCAGCAGTTGTTACTCACGAAATAGAGCAGGATCGCGACGGGCGCAAAAGCACCGAAGGCAATCACTCCAACCGGAAATACCCACAGAGCAAGTTTGTTCATGATTGCCGTTTGAGGGTTGACGGTTCCGGTGTCGACCTGACGAGCGATGGACGCCCGCGACGTGAAATGTGTAGCGACGGCGGCAAAAATCATCAGCGGTACGGCAACCAGAATGATGGAGATCCGACTGACGTCGCCGAACGCTTCCAACTGCGCTACCGGACTCGAAATCATGGCGGACAACGGCGCGCCGAACAGTTTGGCGTCCAGAAACGACTGCACGTCCGAGGCACTGAAGAAGTAGTTGGCCGTGTTCGCGTTGTCCGCCACCGACATCGGTTCGGTCGGGCTCAGAAACGGGACGTGGGATGCCGCTCCGGTTCGATTGAATGATCTCAGGACATGGTAAAGACCAATGAACACCGGTGCCTGGACGAGCATCGGCAGGCATCCGAGTAACGGACTGTAGTTGTGTTCCTTCTGCAGCTTTGCCATCTCGACAGTAAGTTTCTGCCGGTCGCCTGCGTACTTTTTCTGCAATGCCTTCAACTGTGGTTGCAGCTTTTGCATGACCAATTGGGTGCGAACCTGCTTGACGAATGGTTTGAACAGCAAGGCCTTGAGTGTGAAGACCAGAAATACGACCGACAACGCCCACACGACGCCGTTGTCGGGCGATCCGGAGATCAGTGAGAAGACTTTGTGCCAGAACCAGAGGATTCCGGACACCGGGTAGTAGACAAAATCGAGCATGACGAATGAACCTCACCGAGAGGCGCGCTCAGGCAACCGAGAGCGCGGGAATGGTCGTGGACGCAAGACGTCTGACCGACCTACGACGAGTTCACACCCGCCGACGGCCGATCTACAGACCGATTCCGGGTGCTCGAGGTTGCGGACGGCCTGGCGCATCCGGGCTGCTCTGCCTGCGGAAAGCACCACGCAGGCACCGTTCGTCATCAGACGGGCCGGTGGCCGAAACCGCGCAGAGCTGCAGAAGTTCGTACTTCGAGGAGGTTGCGAGGGCAGCGACCACGAAGACTGCGATCGCAGTTCCCAGCACCGCGGCACTGCCAGAGGAACCGAGCGGCGGGACGGCAAGGAGGGCGATGAACGGCAGCAGAAGCAGCAACAGTGACCGTGTCACCGTTCCCGTACTCCGCTGTTGCATGACTGCGAGAGTACAGAACGACCACCGAATCCAGCTAGACGCTTGCCTCCCGGACATGTCCGCGCAGCCACCTATGAGCGGGATCGTGATCCAGCCGACCGTGCCACTGTTGGTGGATGATGACGGCCGGTAGTTCGGTCGGCACCGCAAACCAGGCCACCTCGAGGCGAGCGGCAAAATATCGGGCGAGCCTTTCCGGCACCAGTGCAACGAGATCGCTGTCGGCGGCCATCAGTGCCGCCGCAACGAGCGCGGCGACCACGGCGATCACCCGCCGGCGCAGTCCGACCGCGGCCAACGCGTCGTCGATCGGTCCGTGTGTCCGGCCGCGTCTCGACGTCGAGACGTGTGGGTGCTCGCACAACTGCGCCAGCGACGGCTGAGCCGAACGGGCCAACGGTGACGACTTCGCTACCAAGCCCACATGCCGCTCTCGGTAGAGAATCTCACTGCACACATCTGACGACGACAACGGATCAGCGCCGACATCGAGGTCGATCGTTCCGTTCCGAAGCGACTCGACATCCTCGTTTCCCTCTACGAAACAACGGATTACAATGTTCGGGGCTTCCGCAGCAATACGCCTGACCAGAGCCGGCGTCAGGCTGGCCGCCGCGCCCTCGTTGATTCGGATCACAAAGGTCCGCTCGAGGCCTGAAGGTTCGAAGTGCCTGCGGTCGATCAGCAAGCCTTGCGCGCCTTCGAGGAGCGATCGGAGCTGAGTCACTGCGCAATCCGCGTGGTCGAACAAACCGCGAACGAAGGAGACAGAACAGGTGCATTGACGGCTCGTCCGGCTAGTTCTTCCGTCAGCACCTGGACGAACAACTCCGCATCGTCGATCAGCCCACAATACGAAAACCGGCGTCCGCGGCCTAGCCTCGAGAGTCGGTCTCCTGCGCGGTCGAGACGAACCACGCCGCGATCTGTGCTCTGGAAGTGAATCCCAGTTTTGTCAGCACGTGCTCCACATGCCCCTGAGCCGTGCGCAGCGAGATGACCAACTGCTCCGCGATAGCGCGGTTGGTCAGTCCCTGAGCCACCAATTCGGCGACCTGCTGTTCGCGAGGGGTCAGGTGAGGTGCGTCGATCGGCGATGCAGCCGGGGCGCTAAGACGCTCGTCGAGCGCGTAAACGACAGCTTCACCTTCAGCCATCTCGAATCCTCTGCGAAACTCCTTCTCGAAAGCACTCTCACCCAATGCCTTTCGAGCGGAAACTGCAGCGTTGTCGTGATGGGCTGACAAACTCGAAAGCCCGCTCAGTCGACCCCCGACCCGCTGCCAGAACATCGATGCGGCACCGAGCAGAACCGCTGCATGCTTCCAATCACGTTGCGCTGCAGCAACCCAGGCCATCGGTTCGACACACCATGCCGAGTTCAAAGAGGCGTCGGTGGTCCGCAGGCTTCGCGTCAGATGATCACGGGCGCGCTCGAGGTCACCCCGCAGCCAATCCACAAGCCCGAGGTTGGCCAACGTCGACGCCTGATACATCACTTCGTGCAGCGGTGCGGTGATCGCGAGGGACTCGTCGAAACATTCCACAGCACGCTCCAGAGCACCGGTAAAGATGTACGCGAGCCCGAGGGTGCCCAACCCGATCACTTTGTGCTGCAGATTCTCAGCTGATCGGAACAGCGTTACGGCAACTTCCAACTTCTCGGCGGCAGTGTCGAATTCGCCATTGAACGCGTCGACATATCCGTCGGCCCATCCGGCCAGGCCTCGCGAGCGTACGTCTCCGATGACGTCGGCAAGGCGCAAACTCTCGTCCGCCTGTCCGCGTGCACGAACGAGATCACCCTGCATGCCGTGTGCCACAGCATCGATGCACAGAATTTCCAGGCGATACATGTCCGGCTCTCCATCGGAGGCGCTCAGCGTCCGATCCGCCCAGCGCCTCGCCGAACCGGTCCGCCCGCCGTTGAGCCAGAATCGGTACAACGCCGCGACCATTCGTGTCGCAGACCGTGCCTGACCCGGCGTCGAAATCGAAAACTCCAGCGCTTCGTGTACGTTGCGCTGTTCACGACTCAGCCACTCGATCCACCCAGCCTGCCCACTACTGATCCATTCTGAATCAGACTGTACAACAAGTGATTCGAACCAATCACGATGCCTTCGACGTCGATCGGAATACTCACCGGAGGACTCCAACTTTTCATGTCCGTACTCCCGGAGAAGATCCAGGAGGTGGTATCGAACATCCCCGTTGGTTTCCTCACGAATCAGGATGGACTTCTCTACCAACGCGGTGACGAGATCGAGCACTTCGGTCGAATTCAGATCCTGCCCACACACACCCTCGGCGGCGTCGAGATCGAACCCACCAGAGAACACCGACAGCCTCCCCCACAACTGTTGTTCGGATGGCGAGCAGAGGTCGTAACTCCAATCGATCGACAATCGCAACGTCTGTTGACGACTCGGAACGTCGCGTCCACCAGTTGTCAGTAGGCGGTATCGATCCGAGAGCCTGTTCATGATCTGCTCAGCAGACATACCACGCAGGCGAGCTGCCGCCAGTTCGATCGGTAACGGCAAGCCGTCCAGATCGTGGCAGATACGGGCTACAGCAAGCTTGTTCCCCTCCGTGAGGACGAAGCCTGGGACTACCGCGGCCGCACGCTCGGTGAACAGTGACACGGATTCGTAACGAGCCAGCCCCTCGAACGCTCCCGAGTCATATTGCTGCGGAGTGCTGAGGGAGGGAACACGCATCGTCGCTTCACCACCCACACCCAGCGACTCGCGGCTCGTCGCGAGGATCTTCACACCGGCACATCGACGTAAGATCGCCCCGGTGAACAGGGCAACTGCATCGACCAGATGTTCACAGTTGTCGAGCACCAAGAGCAGACTCCGATCGGCGCAGTAGTCGATCAATGCCTGCAGCGGGTCTGCTGACGAGACTGACCGGACACCCAGGGTCACGGCGACATAATCTTCGAGGAGATCTGGATCTGTCTGCTCCCCCAGTTCCACCAACCAGGCGCCATCTCGAAACACCCGTTGCAACGCTCCCGCAAGTCGGATCGCGAGCCTTGTCTTGCCCACGCCACCGATCCCAGTCAGTGTCAACAAACGGGACGTCTCGAACAGTCTCCTGGCGTCGGCCAACTCACGCCGGCGACCGACAAAACTTGTCAGCTCCAAGGGCAAGTTACCGACAACTCGCTGGTCGGCTTCTGAGCGCACAGCGGATGCCATCGACCGTCTCGCTTTCTGCCATACCACTACACAACAACGCTACCCCCACGATCGGCTTCCTGAGCAGCACTCACTTTCGCTTGTGATCGGAGCCCTCATGTTCCCCCTCGAGTGCGCGATTCACGACGGCCACACCGGTGTCACGCGGGCGAAACAACATATTTCTACGCTGGCAGATACACGAAGGGAGAGCGACATGCCGCCGCGCCGTAGATCGGTACTGCTGACGCAACTGGTAATCGATGCTCCCGGTAGTCCACAACAAGCGATCCTCGACGAACTGCGGCGAGTGATTCTGTCCGGTTCGGCGCCTCCGGGTACCCCGATTCCTCTCGGCGACGTGGCTGATGTATTCGGTGTCAGCCGAATACCAGTGCGGGAATCACTGAAAACCCTGGTCGGAGAATCTTTGGTCGACCACCGACATCAACTCGGCTACACAGTTGCTCAGTTGACGCCGGCGGAATTGCGTGAGATGTACATCGTCCGCGAAACTCTCGAATCAGCTGCGTTGGCCGTCGCGGTCGAGCAGGCCACCGAGGAGGATCACGAACACGCCGTCGAGGTGAACTCCCGTCTGGAGATCGCATTGCGCTTCGACGACTCTCAGTCCTATCACTGCGAGAGCAGAAACTTTCACCTCGCACTGACCCGACCTTCGCACATGCTTCGACTTCTGCACATGTTCGAAGCTGCCTGGAACATCACCGAACCGGTTCAGCCGATGGTCCATGTTGCCGGCGTCGATCGCCAGGTTCTGCACTCGGATCACACCGCGATGCTGGACGCATTCCTGCACCGGGACGCAGCCGCCCTACTGAGTGCTTCCGAAATCCATCATCGCCGACTCAATACCGTGATCGCGACTCTGCCCACAAACACCGGTCTACTGGCCGAAAAAGATATACCGATCGCGCAATAACTGTGCAACAAAGCGTCGATACCTTTCTCTCAACACGGTTTTCATCACTGACGCTGAGAGCTTGTGCTCTGTCCGCTGATTTCCTGCACTGATGCACAGGAGCTGTCATGACCGACATTCTTCCGTCTCGAACGACCTCTACACCTACTCCCGCAATGGACACCGGCCCAGGTGACCTGGTCGAAGCCGCGGGCCACCCTGTCGGCAGCGGTTTGATCAAGCCCGGCTACGACCCACGTTTGACCAATGAGGATCTGGCTCCGCTACGCAAGCAGACCTGGTCGTCGTACAACATCTTCGCCTTCTGGATGTCCGACGTACACAGCGTCGGTGGATATGTCACCGCTGGTAGCCTTTTCGCGCTCGGACTGGCCAGTTGGCAAGTACTCGTCGCCTTGCTGGTCGGCATCACGATCGTCTATTTCTTCTGTAATCTGGTCGCCAAACCGAGCCAGGCCACCGGCGTGCCCTATCCGGTGATCTGCCGTAGCGTGTTCGGCGTCCTCGGCGCGAACATCCCGGCAATAATTCGTGGCCTGATTGCCGTGGCTTGGTACGGGATTCAAACCTTCCTTGCTTCGGCAGCGCTCGATGTCGTACTGATCAAACTCTTTCCGTCACTCGCGCCCTATGCAGTCGTCGAAGACTACGGATTCGCTGGGCTCTCCGCGCTTGGTTGGGGTAGTTTCATGGTGCTGTGGGTATTGCAGGCCTGCGTGTTCTGGCGAGGCATGGAGTCGATCCGCCGGTTCATCGACTTCTGTGGGCCGGCAGTGTATGTCGTGATGTTCATGCTGTGCGGCTACCTCATCTACAAAGCAGGCTGGAGCGCAATCGATCTCACACTCGGCGACGTCAAGTACTCGGGTTTCGACGCCGTACCGGTCATGCTCGGTGCAATCGCTCTGGTTGTCTCGTACTTCTCCGGACCGATGCTCAACTTCGGCGACTTCTCCCGCTACGGGAAGTCGTTCGCTGCAGTCAAGAAGGGCAACTTCCTCGGTTTGCCGGTCAACTTCCTCGTGTTCTCGGTTCTGGTCGTCGTCACGGCATCGTTGACACTGCCGGTGTACGGCGAACTGATCACCGATCCCGTTGCAACCGTGGCACGAATCGACAGTACCTTCGCCATCGTCCTCGGCGCACTAACCTTCACCATCGCCACGATCGGCATCAACATCGTCGCCAACTTCATCTCTCCGGCCTTCGACTTCTCCAACGTCAGCCCACAGAAGATCAGCTGGCGCGCCGGCGGAATGATCGCAGCGATCGGCTCGATCCTCATCACCCCGTGGAACCTCTACAACAATCCGGACGTCATCCACTACACGCTCGAAACCCTCGGAGCGTTCATCGGTCCGCTGTTCGGAATCCTGATCGCCGACTACTACCTCGTGCGCAAGCAGAAGGTGATCGTCGACGAACTGTTCAGCATGTCACCTACCGGAACCTACTGGTACAGCAAGGGATACAACCCGGCCGCAGTGATCGCAACCGTCGTAGGAGCAGTCGTCGCGATGGTTCCGGTGCTGGCCAAAGATCTCACCGGGATGTACACGGCAGCACAGTACAGCTGGTTCATCGGTTGCGGACTTGGATTTGCCGTCTACTACTTGCTCGCCACGCGTACCCTCCTGGCTGTCCGGAATACTTCCTCCGCGGAAACCACGACGGTCGATTGAACGTCATGAGAATCAAGGTGATCAACCCCAACACCACGTGGGCGATGACTGCCAAGATCGAGGAATGTGCCCGGGCCGTCTCCGGTGCGGGCACATTCGTCGAGGCCGTCAGCCCTGTCATGGGTCCCGCATCGATCGAAAGCCACTACGACGAAGCTCTCAGCGTCCCAGGGATTCTCGCCGAGATCGCGTCCGGCGAGAAGAACGGTGTCGACGGATATGTCATCGCCTGCTTCGGGGATCCAGGTCTGGATGCAGCCCGCGAACTGGCCAGGGGTCCAGTGGTTGCGATCGCCGAGGCGGCGATGAATTACGCCGGCTTCCTGGGCCGCGGATTCAGCGTTGTGACCACCCTCGGTCGAACCCGTGGCCGCGCTGCCGACCTGGTGGACCGTTACGGGATGCAGGCCCGCTGCCGTGGTATCCACTCCTGCGAGATTCCGGTTCTCGAACTCGATCGTGATCCCGATGCGCGAAAAGTGATCCTGGAAGCCTGTTTCGACGCACTGGAACGAGACGACTCGGACGTCCTCGTTCTGGGTTGTGCAGGTATGGCGGACCTGTGCCAGGAACTGTCTGCCGAGCTGGGGGTGCCGGTAGTGGACGGCGTTGCCGCTGCCGTCACGATAGTTCAATCCTTGATCACGCTTGGATTGTCGACCAGTGCGCGCGGTGAGTTCTCGCGGCCACTTCCCAAGAATTACACCGGAACTTTGGCGCCGTTCTCGTTGTGAGCCCGCCCGAGCGACAATCGAGCGATGATCGTTGCCAGGGCGAGAGCGGCGAAAATGACTCCGGCCCAGACCAATTGACGTGTTCCGAGATGTGCGAGAAACAAGCCGCCTGTCGCTGTTCCGAGCGTGATTCCCAGATTGGAGAACGAAATGAACAGGCTGTTACCGAACTCGGGCGCATCAGCCGAATCTCGTCCCATCCAACTCTGCGAAACGACCAGTCCACCGGAATGCACCATGCCCCACACCAACACGGCTACAGTCATCGCGGCAGAGTACGGCCCCACCAGATAGATCACGACGTACACGACGATGTACAGCAACGGGAAAGCCACCACCGTTCGCACCACATTCTTTCCGAGCATCGCACCGAACACGAAGTTCCCGAAGATCATCACGACACCGAAAGCCAAGAGCATCGCGCTGATCCACGATCCGCTCATCCCGGTCACCCCGCCGAGATATTCGGCGAAGTATCCGTACACCGAAAACATGGCTGCGAAGACGAAGGTGACGGAAAGAATGGTCAACCACACGCGGGGCCGGCGAAGTATTCCGACCTGCGCGCCGTACGACATGCGTTGTGTCACCGGGGTCGAGGGCAGAAGTGTCAGAATTCCGAAAAACGCGAAGACGTTGACTACAGCGCCGAAAACGAATGCTGTCGACACCGTGAAGTTCTCGGCCAGATACGACGTCAACGGCACACCGAACGCAAATCCGACAGTGACACCGGCAAATACCTTCGTGACCGCAGAAGTTGCCTCCTCCGGTGGCACCAGACGAACCGCACTCGCGAGCGCGAGAGCGAAGAAGACCGGATGAACGACGGCGGGGATGATTCGGAAAGCAAACATCACCTCGAAACTCGACGTTGTCGCATACACCAGATTGGAAACCGCGAAGACTGCAATCGCCACCAACAGAACGGTTTTCCGGTTGATTCCCGAAGTGAAAAGCGTCGTGAACGGACCGGTCACCGCCACGACGAGCGCAAACACGCCGACCAACCATCCAGCATCAGACGCGGTGATGCCGAACTTGTCGCTGACCTGGGGCAGAACCCCAATAATCCCCATCTCGGTGGTGATGATTCCGAATACGCCCAATGCCAGAACGGGAATCAACAATTTCGACTTCACAACACACTCCTCGTACTGCGCCACGCGGGGCGCGAAACAAATATATATCTAGATATGTAGATATGATTGGAGGACAACGATCGTCGCGGAAAACCCTACTGTCACAGTTTTTCGCGAACGAATTCCCTGAACTCGTCGATCACGGCTTCATTCCGCCGGTAGTACGTCCACTTCCCGATACGTTCGGACTCGAGCAGGCCCACATCCTTCATGCCCTGCAGATACCCCGAGATCACCGACTGCGCGAGCCCCGATCGCGACTGAATGTCACCAACACAGACTCCGATGTGAAAACCGAGATCCTGTTGCGTGTACGAGTCCTCGTCGAAGTACTTCGCCGGATGTGCGAGCCACTCCATGATCTGCAGGCGAGTCGGGTTGGACAGCGACTTGAAGATCGCCAAAGCATCCATCGATCACACCTCACCCTTCGCCGAGCGGAACACATCTACTTTTATAGATACGACCGGCGAAGTCAAGCTTGCGCGGCGCATGGAAGGTTGTGCATCACACACCGAGGCGCGAAGTGAGCTGTGCCACTTGAATTTCAGTGACCTGCGGAAACATGCGCCCCGACTTTCTATCTGTGACGACTTGTTTATAGTTATCGCCAACAACGAATTGTCGGAACTTTCCGGTTCACCTCAGAACGTCCGTGGGTGAACACAATTCGCTCAACATCAGCCGTACCCGGCTTGTCATTCGGGAGTCGAACCATGAGCACACCACACCAGTTCGGGCTCGATCTCTGATGGTGATGTCGAGGCTCGCCAAATGGCAGCTGGTCGCTCTCGTCGCCGTCGCGCTACTCGGGTTGATCTACGTCGGTGCCAAATACGTACGGCTGGACAATCTTCTGGGATTCGGCCAGTACACGGTCAAGACCGAACTGGCGACGTCCGGCGGCATCTTCACCAACGCCGAAGTGACCTACCGTGGTGTGCCCGTCGGACGCGTCGGCGACATGTCGCTCACGTCCGACGGAATCGAAGTCGACCTGTTGATCGACAGCAGTGCTCCCCAGATCCCCGCATCCGCGCGAGCTGTCGTGGCCAATCGCTCAGCCATCGGCGAGCAGTACGTCGACCTGCAGCCCGATACCGACCAGGGCCCGTTCCTCGAAAACGGCTCGGTGATCGCCGTGGGCGACACCACCACGCCGATCCCGATCGAGAACGTCTTGACCAGCGCCGACGGTCTGGTGCACTCCGTTCCGGTCGACGCCCTCCACACCGTCGCGAAGGAACTCGGCGCGGCATTCAACGGCAAGGGCGGAGATCTCCAGGTACTTGCCGACTCGCTGTCGGGGATTTCCCAGTCGGGCCTCGACACCCTTCCCCAGACCCTCGGACTGATCCGCGACAGCCAGACGGTACTCACAACCCAGTCCGATCAATCGTCGGCGATCAAGCAGTTCAGCACCGACCTCGACGCACTGACCGCGCAGTTGCGCACCAGCGACCCCGACATCCGACGCGTGATCGACAACGGCATACCGGCCAGCGAACAAGTCGGCGCACTCGTCACCGAAGCCGGTCCTGCGCTTACGACCAACCTCTCCAACCTCGCCACCGTTGCATCGGCGGCCGCACCGACAGTGCCTACCCTGCAGCCCTTCTTGCTCTTTCTCCCTGCGCTCGCCGGTGCAGCGCCCACCGTGGCACCAGCAGATGGAACCGTGCACCTGGGCTTGGTGCTCGAGACCAACAACCCGCTCTCGTGCACCGTCGGATACGAAGGGACCATGGCGATCCTCGACGAGATGAAGCGCAAAGACCCGAACTTCGACGACACCACACAGGACTTCCCACTGAACACCGCTGCCAACTGCCAGGCACCTCAGGGCAGTGAAACGGGTGTCCGCAGCGCCAACCGCATCGCCTTCGCCGATCCGAACACCTCGCAACCGTGGGACAGCAAGCCCAAGGTGGACCCGGACAAGCTCGATCTCAATCCGATCGCCACCCAACTTGCACCGATGCTCGGCGCCACCCCGAAGTAGCCGTAAACGACTGGCACCGTCAGTGCTCGCCGACCATGATGATGTGATGTCAGAAGGAACGCCTGAGGGCAAGCCACGGGGGATGTCACGAAGTTTCGACGAACTCGTAGCCGAAGCCGAATCCGCCTCCGTCGACGGATGGGATTTCTCGTGGCTCGACGGGCGCGCTACGGAGCAGCGTCCCACGTGGGGATACCAGAAACTGATGGGTCAACGTCTCGGCGGTGCCGGCGCTGCGCTGGACATCCAGACCGGCGGCGGCGAAGTCCTTGCCGCCGCACCATCACTCCCGTCCGTGATGGCAGCTACCGAATCCTGGCCACCGAATGTCGCCAAGGCCACTGCCCTTCTGCGTCCCCGAGGTGTGGTGGTCGTCGCGGACGCAGACGAGCCACCGCTACCGTTTGCCGATTCGGCATTCGATCTGGTGACCAGCCGGCACCCCGCGACAGTGTGGTGGTCCGAGATCGCGCGCGTGCTCGAACCCGGGGGAACGTACTTCGCCCAACATGTGGGTCACGCAAGCGTGTTCGAACTTGTCGAGTACTTTCTCGGACCCCAGCCGGAGGCTCGTCGCGGACGGCACTACGAGGACGAAAGTGCTGACGCGATTGCGGCCGGGCTCACCATCGTCGACCTTCGTTTCGAGCGTCTGCGCATGGAATTCTTCGACATCGGCGCCGTTGTCTACTTCTTACGCAAGGTGATCTGGATGGTTCCGGGATTCACCGTGGCGCAGTACCGAGACCGACTCCGCGAACTCGACGCGCAGATCCGTCGCGACGGATCGTTTGTCGCATACTCGAGTCGATTCCTGATCGAGGCACGCAAGAGCTGAGCGCACCGCGTCGGGGCAGCGCATCCCGAACGTGATCGAAGCTGCTAGTCCGACTCGTCGACGTCGCTCCGCGAGCCGATCGCAGCGGCGAGATAGTCGCCGAGTTCACGCTGAAGGTTCGCGTCGAGCGCCCTGGCCAGTGCCGAATGTACCGACGCCACACCGAGTTCACGCATCGTCTGGAGCATCTCGGCGGTTCCGGCAACCTCGTCGCCCTCCGGGAGCCAACCGACCCCGTGCTGATCGACGATGCGATCCTTCGCCGCCTGAATCAGGTCTTTGGCGATTCCGTCCACGGCGTTGTGGAGCTTTTCATGCACATCGACAAGGTGATCGAGAGTGAAACCGTATTCGAGGAGACTCGAAAACCCGCTGAGCAAAGCAGGATCGGTGAAAACGCATTTCTCTCCTTCGATCTCTACCAGTCCGAGATCTACGAGACGATCCAGTTGACCATCCGCATCGCCCCCGAGAAATTCGCGTACGACGGTCATCTCGATACTCACGGTGTCACTGCGGGACCATGGTTCGGTGACCGCGTGTTGCAGACCCAGCACCTCTGTCAGGTCTTTCCCGGTTTCCCACCCGGTGATGAAGTCGTCGATATGCGCAGTGGTGAAACCTCGTTGAAGAAGTGTGTCGATCAGTTTGAGGCGTTCGAGGTGCGCGTCGCCGTAGATGCCTACCCGCCCCCGCTTCTCCGGCGGAGGAAGCAATCCGCGTTCCTGATATGCCCGTACATTCCGCGAGGTAGTGCCCGCAGCCCGCGCGAGATCGTCGATGCGGTACTCGGTCACCGCCTCGTCTCCTCTGCCGCGTCGGTCGTCACGATTCCAACTTAGTGGCAACACCAGGCCTGTCAGAACCCGGGATCAGGTCTGCGCAGTGTCTTTCTCGCGCACCGTGCTCGTGTAGTCCCGAAGATCCACCGATTTCAATTGGTTCACGTACTGGGTCGCGAAACCGGGAAACATCGTGGCGTTGAAACCTTCGTCAGTGAGATACCAACTCGAACATCCAGAGTTCCACGTGGTCTTCGACAGCCGCCGCTGCAACTCGACGTTGTACGCATCTTCGACATCTTGACGAACATCGAGTGCCTTGAGGTCGCGCTCGAGGACGATCTTGATCGCTTGTGCGAGATAGTCGAGTTGCGCTTCCATGTACACGAGGGCGGAGCTGTGCCCCGGACCCGAGTTGGGTCCGAAGGTGAAATACAGGTTGGGGTAGCCGGATACCGCGATGCTCTTATACGCACGCGCCCCGGATTTCCACTCCTGTGCGAGCACACGTCCACCCCTTCCGATGATCGGGACCGGTGTTCCGGTCTTGCAAACGTCGAAGCCGGTGGCGAACACAATGCAGTCGAATTGATGCTCGATCCCTTCGACCGTGCGAATGCCATGTGGGGCCAGTCTCGCGATCGGCCAGGTCACGAGTGTGCAATTGTCCTGCTGGAGAGCCGGGTAATACTCGCTGGTCATCAGCAACCGCTTACACCCAGCCCGAAAGTCGGGAGTGAGTTGTCGCCGCAACCACGGGTCCTTCACCTGCATACGCAGATGAAGACGCCCGACTGTCTCCACCACCCTCGTCAACGGGGATTGCCAGACCACCCCGAGTGCTACCGATTCGTGCCCCCAGTACCAAGCCCGACGCGCCAGAGTCTGGACGCCCGGATGACGACGGTACAGCTCCTTGGTCCGAGGTCGGGTGCGTAGGTTTGCTCGCGGCAATGCCCATCCGGGTGTTCGTTGGAAAACCTTCACAGATCGTGCAGTTTTGACGAGTTCCGGGACGATCTGGACGCCACTGGCGCCGGTTCCGATCACTGCGACTCGTTTGTCGGTGAAGTCGTAGTCATGGTCCCAGCGAGCGCTGTGAATCTTGTGTCCTTCGTAGCTCTCCAAACCCGGAACAGCAGGAAAGCTGACGTTCGCGAGCGGACCCGACGCCATGACGACGGTCCGGGCAACGAGCGCTTCACGGCCCTCGAGCGCGATCGTCCAGACACCGGTCTGCTCGTCCCACTCGATGCCCGTGACGTTGCACAGAAACCGAATCTTCGGATCGAGGCCGAACTCTTTCACCATCGTTCGGATGTAGCCGAGGATCTCCGCGCTGGCTGAGTAGGTGTGCGACCAGTCCGGATTCGGGGCGAAACTGTACGAGTACAGACGGGACGGAATGTCGCACGCAGCGCCCGGATACGTGTTGTCACGCCACGTCCCGCCGACTTCCGTGCCCCGTTCGAGAATGACGAAGTCCTCGATACCGTTCTGCTTCAACCGAATCGCCGCTCCGATTCCTGCGAAACCTCCACCGATGATCGCCACTGACAGCGGCTCGGCAGTACTCATGCGAGTGGCTCGTACGTCAGTTCCTTGGCCCAGGACGGCTCGGAATTGAGTCTGCTGCCGGAAAGTCGGCCCGTGACCTTGACCATCCGATCGGCAAGCAGATGGTAGGGATGGTTGCGATTGATGACCATGTTGCCGTGCCACTTCACCACCCGATACATCGGGACGCGGAGCGCGGCCGGACTCCGTTCGCCTACGTTCCTGAACCGCTTCATCGCGGTGTAGAGCCGTTCCTCGTTCACTCCCATGTCGACGATGTTGTCGCGCATCTTGTTCAGCAACGGGATGTAACGAAGTGTCCCGATGATCAACGCCGGGTTGATCCAGGCGCCGACGGTTTCGACAACGAGCTTGCGCGTCGTCGAGTGCCCGAGCATCTCGATGACCGCAAAATCCACCGCCAGATGCCTGGACTCGTCTGCGTTGATCTTCTTGAACACAGCCTGACAGACCGGATCCTCGATCTCGTCCATGATGAACTTGACCAGGGCTCCGTCGAGCGCCACCTCGAGCATCGGTATAACGGTCCCTAGAATCGAGAGCGACAAACCGTCGGAATGCTTGTCCAGCCAGTCGATGACGAGCTTGACGTTGATGTTGGGCTCGGGCATCTCGTCGCCGTCGAGCATTCCCCACCTACGCATCAGCGCGAGTTCGGCGTTGGCGTGCTTCTGTTCCTCTGCGTGGAAATGCCGATAGATGTCTCGGAGAGTTTCAGTCGGCGCCTTGAGAGCCATCGCAGCGAAGCCGCGGGCACCAACGTTCTCGATCCACATCAGGTCCGACATGAACGGTTTCAGCTTCGCATGAAGCTCTGGACTGATCGTCTCGGCACCGGGAGCATCCCAGTCGATGTCCACCAGAGCCCATTGGCGGTCCTTGATCTTCTGCAGCATTCCGTCGAAATCGAAGGACATGTCACGCTCCTTTCGTGCTCAGCGAGTTCGTCTCCGGCACCGCCGAGGTTCCAGATGATCCCGACTTCTGTTTCGGCGCAAAGCGATTGAGAACTCCGCAGCCCCACGTGTATGCAACGGGTAGATACCGCTTGAGTCGCCAGATCACCTTCGCATCGAACTGCGGCACCACGTAGAGGCGACCCTTGTCGTAGGCGTCGAGAGTGGTAACGGCGATGCGCTCCGGCGAAAAGCCGGTTCGTCGCATCAACGCCTGCGCCAATTGTGTTGCTTCCGCGGTGATTCGACCGTCGAGAGCAACATTTGTCTTGACGAAGGTCGGACACAGCACCGTCACCCGCACTCCCGTACCGGCAAGTTCAGCAGACAAGGTCTCCGAGAGCGACATCACGGCCGCTTTGCCGACGTTGTAGGGCGCCATCAGCGGCGCAGCCGCAAACCCAGCGGCCGAGGCCACGTTGATGAATCCCCCGGCGCCGCTCGCACGCAGTTGTGGAGCGAATATCTCACAGCCGTGGACGACACCCCACAGATTGATCCCGAGTGCCCACTCCCAATCGTCGAAACCGATCTCGCCCACCGGTTTTCCACCGATACCGACCCCGGCATTGTTGATCACCAGCGAAAGCGGACCCGCAAGTTCGAGTTCCGCGAACAACGCCAGGTCCTGAACCTGCTCACGAATCGACACATCGCATTGGACGGCATGTGCGGTACCACCGATCTCATCGATGAGTGCCACTGTTTCCTTGGCCCGTTCCAGCGAGATATCCGCGCAGATCACCTCACCGCCTCGGCGCGCCAACTCCAACGAAAAGGCACGGCCGATTCCGCTGCCGGCGCCGGTCACCACTGCGCGGGCGTTGTAGGACACCTTCGATCCGCGGTTCTTGGTCGGCTTCTTGGTAGACACTGGTCGGCTCACCTTGAAGACGCTTCGACTGCTGTGTGTTTCTCCATCTACAAAGAGTCATCCACAACCGTGCCAGTTGTCAATGGCCTAGAATTCGATGGCGGAATACGCGCCGGTCGAACGAGCACCCGAACTGCGCGAATGAAGTCCTTTGTCGACCTACCGTGATCCCTGAGCGGGGTGCGCGGCCTTCCAGTGCTCGGCGATGTCGATTCGTCGCGTGATCCAGACCTTCTCGTGCGACTGCACATGATCCAGGAAGCGCTCGAGGGCAGCGGCACGGGCGGGGCGGCCGACAATGCGGCAGTGCAACCCGACCGACAGCATCTTCGGCGATCCGGCCGTTCCCTCCGCATACAGCACGTCGAAGGCGTCGCGTAGGTGCGCAAAGAACTGATCGCCGCTGGGAAATCCTGCGGGAGAGGCAAACCGCATGTCGTTGGTGTCAAGGGTGTAGGGAACCACCAGGTGCTTCGCCGACTCTGTTCCACGGGGCACGTCCACCCAGTACGGCAGATCGTCGGCGTACGAATCGGAGTCGTAGACGAAGCCGCCGTGCTCGACCACCAGTTCACGGGTGTTCGGTGAATCGCGTCCGGTGTACCAACCGAGAGGCGCCGAACCCGTCAGATCTCGCAGAATCTCGACTGCCTCGGCCATGTCGGCGCGTTCACGTTCGATGTCCACGGATTGGTAAGACTTCCAACGTAATCCGTGACACGCGATCTCGTGACCCAACTCCTGAAAAGCACTGACTGCTTCGGGGTTACGCTGCATTGCCCGCGCCACCGCAAAGACTGTGAGAGGCAGGTTTCGCCGCTCGAAGGTCCGCAGGACGCGCCACAACCCGGCCCGAGAGCCGTACTCGTACAGCGATTCCATGCTCATGTGTCGATTCGGAAATGCTTCCGCCGGAGTCATTTCCGACAGAAAAGTCTCCGAAGCCGCGTCCCCGTCGAGGACGTTGTTCTCGGCTCCCTCTTCGTAGTTGAGTACGAACTGAACCGCTATCCGCGCGTCGCCGGGCCAGTGCGGATGCGGCGGATGAGGGCCGTACCCCACCATGTCCCGGGGATAGTCGTCGCGCGGATAGTCGCTCATGCCAACAACTTTACCGTCAGCGCCCGGAGATCACAGCGCGAGCAGCGTCGGTGAGTACGCCGAAGACTCTCAGCCGCGCCAGGCCACCGTCCGGGAAGATGTCCAGACGGACATCGGTGACCGGAACTTCGGAATCGATCGGAAAGCGATGGCGCGTGTCCGGACGCAGCGTCGTACGCGGCAACAGTTCGATCCACTCCCCTTCCGGAGTTCGGCCGGTCAGAGCGCCCTCACCTGGACTGTTTCCGAGGAAGTACGAGGTGTCGATCTCGACGAAACTCAACACGCCTTCACCCGCGAGTTGTACTTGCACCCAGTCATTTCCGTCGTCGCGGCGTCTGGCCGTCTCCCACCCGTCGCCCATCGAAGCAGCGCGTCCGGGAAACAGAATATTCTGCGGCGAGCTGTAGAACATGTTGGAGCAATCGGTTACGCGGCCACCGTTTTCGAGTGCTGCGAGGTCCAACGGCCCGGCATCGAGGAAACGCGGGTCTGGTCGCGCTTCACCGTGAACACGGAACCTGGCAACACCGCCGTCCGGGTAGATGGTCAGCTTGACGTGTGTCCACCGCTCCTCCGAAAACACCGAGAACGGATTCTCGGAGTCGCCGTGCACGGTCGAGCGCTCGACGATGGTTGTCCACTCGTCGGAACCGGCCAGGTCGAGTGGATCCGGATACCCGTCCACGGAGATTGCTTCCACCGAGATCTCGGGCGGGTAATTGCCCTTGAACCAGGCCGTGTCGACGACGACGCCTCGCACCACTCCGGGAACACCGAGGCGCACGATCGCCTCGTCATGACCTGCCACCCGGCGACGACGCGTCTCCCAACCGTCGTACACCTGCCCCTTGTGACCGAACGTCGCCGGTTGGTATCCCGCTTTACCCGGTCGGATCAGGGCCTCACGCTCGGCGAATGCCTCGTCGTTCGCCCAGATGACGGCTCCGCCGAGGGTGCGCAGTGCCAGGTCGGGCAGCAAGGTGAATTCGGTGGTGCTCATCGGTCAGTGTTCTCCTGTGATCGGTGTGGTGCGTCCTACGAGATGGCGGAGTGCGTCGGTGTCGGCGCTCGGCGCGAGCCGGAGAACCTCGGATTCCGGATAGGCCCCCGCGTCGAGCCCGCGCAGAACAACCGCCGCCAGAGCCTGTGCGGTTGCGGGTTCGTCCATCACATCGCCACCTTGGCGCCCCAGGTACGACTGGATGCGCGGGGCGGCGGCACCAAGCGCGTTGCGGTAGAAACCGAAGGTGGCGAGCCAGCGGGTGACCAGGTGCCCGGGGTGCATGTCCCAGCCCTGGTAGTAACCGCGTTCCAGGGATCGTGTGACGAGGCCATGGTGCCGAGTGATCGCGTCGCGGATTGCCGTGGCACTCCCGACTGGCACGACCTGAGTGGACCCGTCGCACACCCACACGCCGGTCTGCGCGGCAGCAGCCAACATAACAGCCTTTGCGTGATCTGCCACCGGGTGTTCGAGCGACTGATGACGCGATGCAATTCCGCACGCCGCGCTGTAATCGTAAGTGCCGTAATGCAAACCGGTCAGACGACCGGCACCGCGATGGATGGCCGGAGCAACAGCCACCGTTCCGTCGGCAGCGATGACTGCCTGCGGGCTCTCGATCTGCAACTCGAACCGAAGCGAACCCGGCTCGAGTCCGTGAGCCTTCTCCAGTTCTTCACAGAGCAACACCGTCGCCGTGACCTGCTCCGCCGCACGCAGTTTGGGGACGGTGAAGACAAATCCGTCCGGCACTCCGCCGGCCGCGTCGAGCACCAACTCGAGCGTCCTGATCGAGCGCCGACGCTCCCTGGCCGGCAGCCCCTTGAACCTGATACCACCCCAGTTCGGCCCGGCAGGATCAGCGCTGAGCGCCGCAAGTGTCCGCCCGGCCGACGTCGCTGCAGCGTCTTCTTCCTCGTCGCTGCGGCGTCCGTATCCGTCCTCGAAATCTATTCGAAAGTCTTGGACCGGCTTGCGGCCGAGTTGAACTCGCACATCGGCGAGTGCGTTCTCGGTGTCGAGTTCGGCGAACACATGCGCGTGAGAATCGAGAAGCGCAATCGCCTGCTCACCCCAGAGACGAGGGGTGTCGACAGTTGCATCTGCGGCACTGACGTAAATCGTGTGCACTGGCTGGATCTCGTCACGGTTTCCCGGGTACTGCGCCGCGAGCCGCTCGTCCACCGGGTCCAGAAAGTCGTCCAGACGATCATGGACGGCGGCGGAGAGTCGGGATTCTGTCATCGGACGATCTTCTCAGAACCTCCGCGAACCCGCAGGTTCTCACGCCGCCGTCGTAGTCCGGGTCAGCGACCCCCGACGAAGGGGACGTTGACGAAGCTCGGCCGGTCTGCAGCCAACTCGATGTGCTGCGGCTTTAGTTGACTGTCGGCGAGCATCGGCCCGAGGGCCAGGTAACGCGGCACGCTGGCAGCGTAGACGTCGACGCGGAGTCGGTGCCCCGTTTGCAGCACTGCGTCCGTCGGGAGCATGTTGATGTCGACGGTGGTGACCTCTCCGGGAACGACCGGCTGACGCGTGTCGATCGTCAGATAGTGGTGCGGTTCACTGTAGTCACCGTTGGCCGAGCGGGTGCTTTTGGAATCGTCGACCGCCCGGAGCGACGCAGTCAGAGCGCCGTTCGTGATCGGCGTCGAGGTTCCGTCCGGCGCTACGTCGTTGACCGTCGCTGCCCAGAATCCGTCCGTCGCGTCCAGGACTGTCTCGAGATGGACGTTGATCGGGCCCGAGAGTGTGGTCGGCTCGGTCACTGCCTCACCGGTGAACGTCAGACCCTCCGCTTCCTGGAATCGGGAATCCTTGGAACACGACGCACCGAGCACCACGGAAATACCGGCAGTGCCCTGAGTTCCGTCACCGGAGCAGAAGCCTCGCAGTCCGGGTGCAACTGTCAATCGCGCTGCGGCACTGGCCGGGTCGTCGGTCAGGGAACCGTCGTACGCCGCGTGGGCGGCAGTACCGCTGGGCGCTGAGTTCAGATACATACGTTCGTAGCTCACACCCGCTCGCGGGAACTGGTCGTCCGTGATCCATCCGCCACCTTGCTGGAACATCGTCACTGGACCGTATCGATCGATTCCGTTGTCGATGCCCTTGAGCCACTTGTCGAACCACGCACGTTCGAGCACGTCGAGGCGCGGCGGCGCACCGTCCTTGCCGAACCCACCACCGGGAGTGACGTGATAGCCGTTCCCCATGATCAACTGCTTCTGTCCGAGCGGCAGATCTATTCCGTTGTAGATCCGCGGCTCACTGTTGGCGAAGATGTCGTGCCAACCGCCGTAGACCATCGTCGCAGCGGTGATGTTACCGACGTCTGCGGATCGGTCCTGATAGAACTGACCGTCTTGCGCGACTTGCAGAGTCGACGGTGACACGTCCTCGATTCTCTGAGCCGTCATCGCTTGCACCAGTTCGGGAATCAGCGTTCCCGGATCCTCGAGGCGGCTCGCCAACCACAGGGGATCGAAGTTTCCTTGCAGGATGTCCTGAACGTTCGGTACGAGTTTGAGCCCGTTGACCGCGGTCAACCACAACGGCATGAACCCGACGCCGAGGCCGCCACCGGTTCCGACGATGTCGCGCAGCAGATCGTTGCCCGGTTCGACCGGGAAGATCGCCTTCAGTGCAGGTGGATTGTTGCTCGCCGCCTGCACCGAGTTGATCGCGGAGTACGAGATGCCCGCCATCCCTACTTTCCCGTCGGACCACCCTTGCTTGCTCATCCAGTCGATGACCTCGACCGAATCCTGTTGCTCGCGCTTGCCGAGCACGTCCCAATTACCTTGGGAGAAACCGGTTCCACGTGCGTCTACCACAACCTGTGTATATCCGTTCCGGACCAGATCACGGTTGACGCCAAGGACCCTGGCACCTCCGCCGGCGATGACACCCGTCAACTCCGACACTCCGTCGAACGGCGCCGCAAGGTCGAGCGAGTTCGCCACGTCCATCAACGTCTCACCGACCTGCGGGATCGACAGAGCTGAATCCACCAGCGTGTCCAGCAGTTTCGTGTACGGCGTGATGTTGAGGACCGAAGGCGTCTTCGATTCCACGGCCCGCCCGGATGCATCCGCCGGTCGGTACACATTCGCTTGCAGAACTGTGCCGTCACTCATCGTGATGGGCACGTCCCATTCGATGGAGACCCCCGGATACTGCGGCGTCGCCTCCGTTGCCGCGAGCCAGGCCTGCCCGTCCGACCCTCCCGTCGGATCCGCAGAAGCGACGGCGCTCGGCACCGTCAATCCCACGACGCACAGCCCCACCGCAATCGTTGTCGACCTTCGACGTAGAAGTCGTGTCTTCACGAAAACCCCAATTTTCTGTTGTGATGACCCAGCTCTGCCCCCACGACAGTGACCGGTGTCACTAACTTACCGGATAGTAACTTCCGCCCCATATGCCGTCAATAGGTCTGAATGACGACCGGACGGCTAGCTTTGAAGATGTGTCACGATCACCCCTTCCCGTCCGCGACGGCCTGAACCCCAGTCGCATCCGTCAGCCCGACGACGGCATGTGGGCGACGACGCTCGATTACCTGCTCGAACGGTTTCCTCAGGATGCCGTCCGCCTGCGGGAGAAAGTCGCTGCCAGGGAAGTCGTCGACGAGAAAGGCGTCGGAATCACCGAGACGAGCGCTTTCGCTCCCCGGCGGTTCGTCTACCTCTACCGCGACCCTCCCGTCGAGCCGCGGGTGCCATTCGAGATCGACATCCTCTATCGGGACGAGAACATCCTTGTCGTGGACAAGCCGCACTTTCTCGCGAGCACCCCGCGCGGGCGATACATCGCCGAATCGGCGTTGGTCCGCTTGCGTCGGGACCTCGATCTGCCGGAGCTGAGTCCAGCTCATCGCCTCGATCGCGTCACAGCGGGACTGCTGCTGTTCACCGTGCATCAGGCGGCCCGGCGCGGCTACCAGACCATGTTCGCCGAGCGCCGCGTCGCCAAGGAGTACGAGGCCATCGCGCGTTACGACGCTCAGGTGAGCACCCCCGTAGTCGTGCGCAGTCGCATCGTGAAAGAACGCGGGGTACTCAAGGCCGAGGAGATCGAGGGCGAGCCCAACAGCGAGTCACGAATCGAACTGATCGAGACGCGGGACGGATTCGCGCGGTACCAGTTGATCCCCCATACCGGCAAGACCCATCAACTTCGCCTGCACATGAGCGCTGTCGGGCTCCCGATTCACGGCGACAACTTCTATCCCGACTTCTACGACGTTGCCGCAGAAGATTATTCGAATCCGCTGCGCCTGCTGTCGAAGGTTCTCGAGTTCGAGGATCCGTTCACCGGCCGATTGCAACGGTTCGAAAGTCGGCGGACGCTGTCCTGGCCGCACGAGACAGCCCATGGCGACTCGCCGTAGGAACCCCGGACCCTTCCACTGTGCGTCCGATACCGGGAGGATGGAAGCGCAGACCGCACCGCAAGAGGAGACCAGATGAGCAAGTCCGCTGACGTACCCGAAGCCGTACGGGAGATCGAGCGTAAGTACGAGGCGCCGGCCGAGCAGGAAGTTCCCGCACTGGGTGGGCTTTCCGGTGTCGTCGGTGAGCCGGTCCACGACTCGATACAGCTCTCTGCCACCTACTTCGACACCGCCGACTACCGGTTGCTCGCCGAAAAGATCACGCTGCGCAAGCGTGAGGGCGGCGATGACGCGGGATGGCACATGAAACTTCCCGCAGGCCAGGACACTCGAACCGAAATCCAGCTTCCACCGGACGAGAGCACCGATGTTCCCTCGCCGCTGTCGAGTCTGATCCGGGCGATCATCCGCGGTCACGATCTGGTGCCGGTCGCCCTGATCATCACTGATCGGGAGCGCACCAGGCTCAACGGCGAAAACGGTGTGCTGCTTGCCGAAGTGGTCTCCGACACCGTCATCGCATGCAAGGCAGACGGTTCCGGTGAGTCGACGTGGCAGGAAGTCGAGGTCGAACAAGGCGCAGGCGGACAAGATCTGGCCGACGCAATCGAGACGGTTCTACTGGACGCCGGGCTGGAGCGTTCTGCAAGTCCGTCCAAACTCAAACGAGCACTGGGCACTTCGGTGACCCCGTACGCCGGTCACGAGATCACCACAGGCAAGGCGTCGAATCCGCGGATTCTGTTGCGCAATTACCTCATCGAACAACTGCGCGCACTGGTCGCAGCGGATCTGGGGACGCGTCGGGCCGACGACGAAGCCGTTCACGATTTCCGGGTCGCAGCACGTCGCATCCGAAGCGCTCTCCAGTCGTACGCCGGCCACTCCCCCAAGACCGACGATCTCATCGCGGATCTGCGATGGATCGGCGGAAAGTTCGGCGACGCCCGCGACGTCGAGGTCCAGTGGGAGCGTCTTGTGGAACGCCTCGGCGAAATCGACGAGATGCCCGAACGAGAAGCTGTGCGAGCTCGAATCGACGAGTACTTCTCGGCACGCGGTGAAACCGCACAGGAAACAGCCCTCGAAGCGCTCGATTCCGAGCGATACACCACGCTGCTCGATCGTCTCGACGAGTACGTCGGCGACCTCGAGTTCGACACCGTCGCGCACCGCGTGGGAAAGAAGGCGTCGGCACGAGAATTGGCTCATACCCTGCGCCACCTGGCACACAAGGTGGGTAAGCGAGTCGATCACGTCTTCGACGCCGATACCCGCACCGATCGTGACGAGCGAATGCACCGCGCCCGCAAGGGAGCCAAGCGGATGAAGTACGCGATCGAGGTCATGGAACCCGTGTCGAAGAGTCGAGCCAAACGCGCCTTGAAGCACTTCAGCCACTTCCAGGACGTTCTCGGCGAGCATCAGGATTCCGTTGTCGCCCAACATCATCTGCTCGAAATTGCTGCGGAGCAGGAACACACTTCATTGACCAGCTTCGGGTTGGGTATGGCCTATCGGCGGGAATTGGAAATCGCCGACGGGCAATCAATCCTGCTACGCAAGACGTGGAAGGAAGCCGTGAAGTCAGCATCGTCACTCTGGTGACTTCGCTGTAACCAGTCGACCGATCTCGATCATTTCAGAGGGAGTAGACATGAACACACTTGCAGGACACCAGGATGTCGTCGCCGGTATCGACGGATCCGAGGCCTCGACGGCGGCGGCCCGGTGGGCGGCTTCGGTCGCGAACGCGGTGAACTCACGACTGATTCTGGCGCACGCCCTGCCACAGGAGGGCCCGATCTACAGTCCCGCTGCAGTGATGTTGCAGTCGCAGTTCCTCAGCCAAATCCGCGAAGACGGCGAGGCGATCGTCGAGGCTGCCGCCGCGGTGATTTCGGCTGAATTCCCGGAACTGACCATCGAATCCGAGATCGCTCCGGGGCCGGCGTCGACGCACATCCTCGAATCCTCGAGTACCGCACGCCTGATCGTGATGGGTTCGACCGGATCAGGCGCATTGCGATCGAGGCTGCTCGGATCGACCGCACTGAAGGTGGCAAATCACGCCACCTGTCCGGTCACCGTCTGGCGTGGTTCGGCGCAGAATCCCGGTCCGGATCAGCGTCCCGTCATCGTCGGAGTCGACGGAAGCGCGTTGAGCAAGAAGGCCGTCGAGTACGCCTTTCGTTATGCCGATCAGTTCGACGCGCCGCTCATTGCGGTCCACACCTGGCAAGGCTCGTCCACCTTCCGCGAAGGCGGAGCGGGAATCCTGATCGACTGGGAGGCCGTCGAGCAGGAGGAATCGGCACTGCTGGCGGAAAATCTAGCCGGTATGGCCGACCAGTACCCGGACGTGCCGGTCACCCGTATCAGTGAACCCGGCGCCGCTGCCCCGGTCATGCTCAAATACGCCGACGACGCGCAGTTGATAGTTGTCGGAAGCCATGGCCGCAGTGCGATGGCCGGCGCCGTGATGGGCTCGACCAGCCAGAATCTCCTGCACCATGCGCCAGGGCCGGTCATGATCTGTCGCGCCTGATCTCCGCCGTGCGCGGTTGAGGAGTCCAGGGGTCCTCAACCGCGCACGGGGTCAGCCGAGGCCCGTGCCCACCAGCTGACCTACTCCGTACGTCACAGCCATCGCGAGCGCGCCGCCGATCACCACGCGCAGCACCGCTCTGGTCTTGCGCGCTCCGCCGAGCGTCGCGCTGATCGTTCCGGTCAGTGCAAGTGCGATCAGCACCGCGAAAAATGCGATGGGGACGCGGATGCCCGTCGGCGGCAACAGAATTGCGACCAACGGGATCGCCGCGCCGATCGTGAACGAGATTGCCGACGAAATCGCTGCATGCCACGGATTGGTGAGATCGTCTGGATCGATACCCAATTCGACTTCGACGTGCGCCGCGAAGGCATCGTGCTCGGTCAATTCCTCGGCGACGCGGCGGGCCGTCTCCGGACTCAATCCCTTGTTCTCGTAGATCTCGGTCAGTTCCTGAAGTTCAGCCTCCGGGGTCTCGAGGAGTTCCTTCTTCTCCTTCTGCAGGAGTGCGCGTTCGGTATCCCGCTGAGCGCTGACCGAGACGTACTCGCCCAACGCCATCGATACAGCGCCGGCAATCAGACCTGCAAAGCCGGCCGTGAAGATCGCGGAGCGCTCGGTTGTCGCTGCCGCAACACCGACCACGAGGCCTGCGGTCGAGACGATTCCGTCGTTTGCGCCCAGAACACCGGCACGCAGCCAGTTCAGGCGATTGTTCAAACTCGTTGCGTGAGGTTCCGATTCTCCACCGGGCGCCCCGTCGGTCAACTGCACACTGTCTCCGGACATGGACCCAGATTAGGGCGATCAGTCCGGTTGCGATAGCAATCTGAGCCTGTCCTTCGCGCAGTGATATATTCCGAACGGCATCCCAACCAAGCATTTGCTAGGTTGGAATCGGCATACCTCTGGAGGCACTATGAGCGCAGCACGCACCGCTTTTGTCAGCGGCGGAACCGGCGGAATCGGGTCGGCGATCGCCTTGACTCTCGCCGAACGCGGACACGACGTCGCCTTCACCTACCGAAACAACAAGGACGCCGCCGAGCAACTGAGCGAGCAGATTCGAACCCATGGCGTGCACTCCCACTCGTACTCTCTCGACTTGACCGACGAGTTGTCGATCAGCGCCGCCGTCAACGATGCGGTCCGTGATCTGGGCGCGTTGACGACGCTGGTCCACGCTGCTGGACCGCACGTCCCGATGACCCACCTCTCACGCGTGACACCCGCGTTCTTCACCGAACAACTGAACCAGGAAGCAGCGGCGTTCTTCACACTCGTCCACACTGCCCTACCTGCGCTGCGTGCATCCTCGGGTTCGGTGGTAGCGGTGACAACCGCGGCAACGGATCGCTTTCCCGTGCGCGACGGACTCTCCGCAGGCACCAAAGGGGCTGTCGAACAACTTGTTCGCGGATTCGCCGCAGAGGAAGGACGCTACGGCGTCCGGTTCAACGCTGTAGGACCAGGCATGTTGACGGACGGAATGGCGGAGCGACTGATCAGCTCTGCCGAACTCGACCAGAGCGCACTCGACGTGACAATGAGCCGAATCCCGTTGAAGCGCTTCGGATCAGCTGCCGACATCGCCGAAGCAGTATGTTTCCTCGCAAGCGATGCCGCCGGATTCATCAGCGGCCAGAAGCTCAACGTCGACGGCGGCTACACCGTGTGAGTGCTATCCACCCAACTTGCGAAAGACCAGTCGCACGGCAAGTTCGAGGTGCGCCATCACCTCGTCCGTCGTCATTCGGCCGGCAACCCACGAGACGAGACTCGACATCCAGACGTCGTCGATCACCTTCACCGCGTCCATCTGCTGTTGCGAGACTTCCTCGACGCCGATCGCCTTCGCGAACATCTCGGTCACGACCCCACCGAGTGCGTTGAGTTCCGGAGTCGCCGACGCGTCCGCGAACATGTACGCCCGAACCAACGCTTCGTAACGGAGGTGATCGGTCTCGAGGACCTCCGTATTCTTGCGCAGCACAAACAGAATCCGGTCCGACGGAGTCTCGCCCGGGATTACAAAGTCTTGGAATCTGTCACGCAAACCCTCGAACATCCACAACAACGCGACGACAAGCATGTGGTTCTTGGACGGGAAATACCGGTAAACAGTGCCGATCGCGACGCCGGCGCGATCGGCCACCGATCGCATCTGCACCGCGTCGTAGCCGCCTTCGGAGGCGGATTCCATTGCGGCGTCGACAATCCGGCGAAAACGCGCTCGCTGCGACGGCGTCGTTCGACGCCCGGTCACCGAGCTACGTTCGACCACCGACTGGTCTGCCTTATCGCCACCTGCCATGTCCACAACCCTTATTAGACGTCTTTTTGCCGATCCCCAATGTAGTCGCCCACCGCAATTGGCGGGTGCATGACTGCCCACTTCCAAGTTGCCGGGCAGCGGGACTGACCGAGATCAGGACGCGCGCCGCGGCCGATCGGATCGGCCGCGTCTACGTGGATCTTCCGACCAGTCGCGAGAGGGTGCGCGTCGGCCCGGAGCTTGAGTCCGGCGCCTGTCGGGTTGCGGTGCCCGTCGCTCCGGTCGGCGTTGACCAGTAGGGGCAGTCTGGGCGCGGCGAGCAGGCGGCCTACGTCGATCAGTCTGCGGTTTCTTGGCAATGCCGAACCGAGGCTTGCCGAAGACCAGCGGAATCCAGCCGCGACCGCTGCTCTCGGCCGAGGCGACTGCCTCGGGCTCACGGAAGGCTGCGTGCGCGATGAGCCCGAACATCAGCAAAGTGGTGATCATCGACGTTCCGCCCGCCGAGATGAGCGGTAGTTGCAGACCGGTCACCGGAATCAGGCCGACCACGTAGGCGATGTTGATGAACGCCTGTACGACGATCAACGTCGTTGCCGTCGCCGTCATGACCTTGAGGAACGGATCAGTGGACCGTTTCGCGATCCGCAACCCGACGATCAGAACCGCGGCGAAGAGAGCAACGACGATCAGCGCGCCGACCAGACCCAGTTCTTCACCGATCACGGCAAAAATGAAGTCGTTGTGTGCCTGCGGGAGGTAGCTCCATTTGGCGTCGGACTGACCAAGACCGCGACCGAAAATGCCGCCGTTGGCCAATGCGTACTTGGCCTGAGTGCTCTGGAAGTTCAACCCCTGCGGGTCGAGGTCTGGATTCAGGAATGCCTTGATGCGATCCGATCGGTAACCAGCAGTAAGCCCGAGCACGAGAAACGCGACGGCAGAACCGAGTGTGAGGCTGATGAACGTCTTCATCCGGAACAGTCCGAACCACAGCACCGACATGAAGATGATGCCGATCGTGATGGTGGTTCCGAGGTCCTTCTCCAACACCACCAGGACCAGAACGAGCAGCGTCGTCCCGCCGATCACCGGCAACGCGCGGTTGACATCCATCCGTGCGTTCATGAACGACGCAACTGTCGCAGCCGACCAGATCGCCAAAGCAAGTTTGGCCAGCTCCGACGGCTGAAAGGAAATGCCCGCGATCACGAACCAGCTGCGAGCACCCATCTGTTCCGAGCCGATACCTGGAATCAGCACCAGGACAAGCAGAACAAGACACAGGATCAGCAGCCATGGTGAGGCTCTACGCATCGTTTCGGTCGGCAACCGCACGACCGCTACGAACATGACCAAACCGATCGCTGCGAACATGCACTGCGGCCAGAAGCGGGCGTAGGACGTCCCGGACAGAACATAGGACTCGACGCCTGAAGACGACAGCACCATCAGCAGTCCGAACGCGACGATCAGCACGACCAGACCGACAATCATATGGAAATCGAACAGTGGCCGATTCGTCCACATAGCCGTTCGAGCGCGGAAGGGTGTCGATGTGCGGTCACGTTTGTCCGACGATCCACGGGGTGAGTTAACTGGCTCTCCACTCCCGCGACCGTTGGGCTTGTCTTCACTGCGACCGGTCACCACACAAGTATCGTCCCACGACTCCTAACCCATGGGTAACACAAGTCCCACGAGTCACACGGGCTCGGCCTCCCGGGGGCACTGTTGACCCACGAAATACCAGGTCACGCCCTGCGCCGACGGCTGTCTGCCACCGCTCCCGCCAACGACAGCGTCAACATGACGACGCAGACAGCCAGCGCGAACCGAACGCACGTCCGTATCCCTCGGTCGACGACCCGAGCACACCGAGATACAACCCCGATACCGCGGCCAGAGAGATGGTCGCCGACAAGCGCTGCGACAGTTGAAGGAAGCCCGCTGCAACTCCGTTCGCACCCGCCGGGGCATATTCGAGAGTCAGCACCCGATTGGGCGCGTCGACGAAACCGCTGGCAACTCCCGACAACACCGCCAGGACTACCAGCACCGGGATCAGATATTCCCGAGGAATCAGATTGACCACCACGATGTAGCCGAGGATGACAAGGATCTCGCCGACTATCGCGAAAACGACCGCACTTCGGCCGAACCTGGCAACCAGCCGCCATCCGAAGGCCGACGTCATTGCCATGGCGAGTGAGCTACCGGTCATGATCAACGCCGCACTCAGCGGGGCGAAGCCCAAACCTTCGATCAGATAGAGGCTGAGCACTCCGTTGACGGCGAGGATGGATCCGAACCAGAAGAGTGCAACGGTTGTACCCAGTCGGAACCACCGGTTCGGGTCACGATGGGCCACAACAGGAGCCCGGTCGTAGTCGCCAGCAGACACAACCCCACCGGATCGATCGACGCGCCCGATCGGGTGGTTCGATCACGGCGCAGAAAGCGAAACGCCAGAATCAGTGTGATCAGAGCAAACGGCACGTTGAGAACGAGAAGCAACCGTCATCCGAAGTCGGCGTCGGCATATTTCAGCAGTACGCCACCGAGGATCGGTCCGGAAACGCCGGCTAGACCACCCGCGGTGCTGTACGCGCCCGGCGACGTCACCGAGTCGGCCCGCCGGCACCAGTGCCAAGCTTAAAGTCAGCGAATAGCTCGCAAGAATCCACTGCACCTCGGAGGTCGACGCGCCCAGCGACGCGCGGATCGACGGAACCCCGATTCCGAGCACCGCCGAATCGAGAAGAGTGGTGAGCCCGCGGCTACGCAGACGGTGATCTCCCAGCGGACGTCCGACTCGAGCTTGGTGGATTCGGCCGCCGCTGTGACCGTGTGGGACAGGACCCGTTACCCCGCAGCTTCAGACCCGGCCCGACGCGTGAGCGGCGGTCGCAACCCCAAGTGCTCTCGCAGCGTCGATGTGGAGTACTCGGTGCGGTACGCCCCACGCTCCTGCAGCTCCGGGATCAACCAGTCGACGATTTCGTCGAGCCCGGTCGGCACCAGGTACGGCGAGATGTTGAAGCCGTCCGAAGCTCCGTTGCGCACCCAATGGACCAACTGATCGGCGACCTGCCCCGGAGTGCCCGCAAAACCCGAGCGCTGCGAGGTCTCGATGGCGACCTGACGTAGGGACAGATTCTTTGCCTCGGCCAGAGCCCGCCATTCACGCGCAATCGCAATGGGGTCGTTGCCGTCTCGCGCGGAACCGCGCGTCTCGGAAACCGGGCGGGCAACCGGATCTTCCTCTGGAAGTGGACCGTCCGGGTCTCGGTCGGAAAGGTCCTTCCCCCACACCAATCCGACGAGGGACAGTGCAGTTTGGCCGGTGAACTGACCTTCAAGGACCCACCGTGCCTTCTCCTCGACTTCGGACTCGCTCTCCGCCAACACGATCTGCGTGCTGGGCAAGATCTTGACGTCGTCCTCCGGCCGCCCGACTCTACGCAAACGAGCCCGAATGTCGTCGGCGAAGTCGAGTGCGCCGTCGAAATGCGTCCCGTGCCGCGAGAAGATGACGTCGGCGTGCGTCGCCGCGAAATCGCGTCCAGACGGCGAATCGCCGGCTTGAAAGATGACCGGATGTCCCTGTCTACTGCGGGGAAGCGTCGGCGTCACGGAGATATCGAACTGCGAAGTCTGACGTCGTACGTCGCTCACGGCTCCCGGAGTCGACCAGTTCTCGGACGTGCGAGAACCCGAGATCGCGTCGTCGGCCCACGAATCCCACAGTGCCCGCGCGGTTTCGATGAACTGCCCGGCACGCTCGTAACGTAGGGAGTGATCGAGGAAACCCCCGCGACGGAAGTTTTCTCCTGTCCACGCGTTGTCGGTGGTCACCGCGTTCCAGCCGGCCCGTCCGTCGGAAAGTAGGTCGAGGCCGGAGAGTCGACGTGCGAGGTCGGCCGGTTCGTTGTACGTGGTGTTCTGTGTCGCGACCAAACCGATCTTGTCGGTGATACCGGCGAGGGCGGCCAACTGCGCAATGGCGTCGGGGCGGCCGGCGATATCCAGATCGAGAATCTTGCCGTTCTGCTCGCGAAGGCGAAGGCCCTCACCGAGGAAGAAGGCATCGAACAGGCCTCGCTCGGCGGTGAGTACCAACCGCCGAAACGTCTCGAAGTCGATCTGGGAACCACTGGCGGAATCGGACCAGATGGTGGTGTGGTTGACCCCTTGGAAGAAGACGCCGAAGTGAACGTGAGCGTCGGGTCGAGGTACGGCGGAGCGTGATGCAGTCATGGCCGAAATATCCTTAGCGCGAAGTCAAGTCAGGAGGAGTGGGCGAATCGATTTGCGGGCCGCTGCAGACCGAGGTTGCCCCTCAGGGTCGATCCCGGAACCGGGCGTCGCGTCAACCCGGCCTTGGACAGCGCCGGAAGCACGAATTTGGCCAGCACCGGAAGGTCCTCGTCGATCACGAGAGGGTGGAAATGAACACCGTCGAGGCGCCCGGCCAACTCCTTCAGAACTACGGCCGCTTCCCCCGGATCTGCATCCAGGAGCAGTCGGCCAGTGTCGACGGCATTCCCGTACGAGTTCAGCTCGGTCAGCCGCTGCGCCGCAGACAGATTCAGCGTATCGAAAGCCACATCGACCTCGGCGACCACCAATGACGCGCCCTCATCGCGCGCCTTGGCGGCCGACTGTGCAATGGTTTCCACCGAATCACCGGACACGAGAACAACATCCGACTGGCGTGGATCGATTTCGCCGTATCGGCCGAATACCACCAACTGGCCTTGAGGCGGCCGCGGAACGATTGCGGGCCCCTTCACCGAGAACGTGTCGCCCTCGAAATTGACGTAATGCAGACGATCACGCTCGAGGAAACGCCCACTGAGATAGTCACGGACGACAGCGTCGTCCTCCCATGAATCCCAGAGATCGGTCACAACGGTGACCGAATCCCGCTGCTCTTGCTGACGCGCCGACTCCGTTGTCACCGGAGCCCTCCCCCACGCCCTCGACGCGGCATCGTCTTCGACCGGAACAGCAAGCCAGCCGCCACGCCCACGCGAGGAGTAGTCCAACGTCGCCAATTGCGAAGAGGTGTGGAACGGTTCGGCGTAGGTGGTCCCGACGACGGGGACCAGTCCGATCGTGCTCGTCGTCGCCGCCACGTATGACGCCCTGGAGACGGCATCGATGCGGCCGACAACGTCACCACTCGGAGGGAGGATGGAATCGTCGAACGTCACGAAGGTGAAGCCCGCATTCTCGGCAGCCGCAACGCGATCGCGCACGGCGTTACCCGTGAGCAACTGATCCGGGCGGCGTGAGCTTCGGCGCCAGGCAGCGGGGTGAGTGCCCTCGCCGTCCAGTTCGATACCCACGGCAAATACAGTCATGTGTCCTCCATCGGTCCTGGCGGTAGCACCCACACTGCGGTTAGGAAGCGGGTTGCTGCGGCATCATCGAGCCAGGTCTCTCAGCCACTCTGGATGGTGGGTGCAATCTATGCGGGCCACGCGGGGCAAGTCAAATCATGCTTGTCGAATCACATTGACCTACAACATATTTCAATACAATCACCCTGATCGAAAGGGTTGCGCAAACACTAGCCGACATCGAAACCAAAGAGCCCCGCCCGACTGTCGTCGGACGGGGCTCGTCTGGAGGGCAGCAGTTGATCTACTTCGCGCCCAGCCAAGCCTGGTCGAACAGCATGATTCCCGTGGCTGTGGGAACGACGCCGTGGACGTTCTTCTGCCAAGCCCAGAACGACGTCAGCCCGCCGATAGGCGCCGACGGAACCGTCTCGTTCCACAGCGTCTGAATCTTGCCGATGATCGCCAGAGTCGACGAATTATCCTTGGCTTGTTGTAGATCTGCGATCAGCTGATCCATCGCCGGGTTCGCGTATCCAGCAGTATTCGCCATCGAGGTGCTGTTGGTCGTGGAGAACAATCCGAGATCGAGAATCGACTCGTACATTCCGATGCCCGCGTGCGCGAGGTCGAAATCGTGCTTGACGTAGACGTTCTGCACGATGTCGCCGGCGTTGTTGGCCAAGATCAAGTTCACCTCGAACCCGACGGCCTGCAACAGTGACTGCACGGCGAGGCCGATCGCTTGGTCCTTCGGCTCACTGAGAACGACGTAGTCGAGAGTGCCGTCGTATCCGTCTGCCTTCGCCTGATTCAGAAGCTCCTTGGCCTTTTCGGGGTCGTAGGCAATACCCGGCGTGTCTACATGCCATTGCGACGTCGGACCGAACAACTCCGAGCCCGGCAGTCCCTCACCGTTTTCCACGCGCTGATCGATCAACACTGGGTCGAGCGCATAGCCGATAGCTTGGCGGACACGAACATCCGAGCCCGGCCGGCCTTCACGGTTGTTGACAATCTCGGCACTACCGGCGTTGAGCACGTCGATGTAGCCGGGGTAACCAGTGGACTTGGCGGAATTGATCGCCGAAGTAAGGCCACGAATATAGGCGACATCGAGCTGACCACTGTTCAATGATTCGAGATTGGCCTGTGGACCGTTGAGTGCAACCATCCGCAATTTGTCCAGCTTGGGAGCACCGCCGTAGTAGGACTGGTTGGCCTTGAAGATTCGCTCGACGCTCGGCGTGAAGAGATCTTCGGTGAAGGGTCCGGCGCCCACGGCGGTGAACTTGTCGCCTTGCTGCGAACTCGGGGCGACGATCATCCCGTGCCCGAGGGCGAGCATCGACGGAAAGCGCATCCACGGCGTCTTCAACTTGAAGTCGACCGTCGTGGAACCGCTTGCCTGCGCCGATTCCACCGAAGCCAGCCACAACTCGGCGCCATTGCCCTTGCCCGCGTTGTACCGATCGATGCTCGCGATCACGGCGTCGGCGTCGAGCGCGGAGCCGTCGCTGAACTTCACACCGTCGCGAAGTTTCAACGTCCAGGTGGCTCCGTCGTCAGAGGTCTCGAGCGATTCGGCAAGCTTGGGCTTGAATTCGCCACTAGCAGTGTCGTAGCTCATCAAAACGTCGTAAACAGCTGCGAATGCTTCTCCGCCGGAACCACCGCGCGCGGCAGTCTTGGTCGGGTCGAGAGAGGGAACGAGCACCTGCACGCCGTACGTCATGGTCCCGCCGGCGACCGCATTCCCCGGATCGGGCTGCTCGTTGACCATGCCGGTCACGATGTGTCCCGACGCGGTCGTCGTGTCAGTACCGCTGTCGTCATTGCTGCTCGCGCAGCCCACCAACAGGACACCGGCACCGATCAGCGCCACTGCGACACGGCTGACGTTCCCGATAGGCCAAGATCTCGAGTGCGACACGGAGATTCCACCTCACTTCCAGTAGACGCGGCCAGGGATCGGCCGCAACCGGCTAATAGTGAGGTTCTCGACGGAGTGACACGCAGCATGTTCCCGGTGACCGGAATCATTCACGGAGACAAAGAATGCGTACAACTCAGATGATCGAGCCGAGCGGTTTACGGCGACTGACATCCGAACACGAAAAAGCTCCAACCTCATGTTCGAAGAACATCGAAGTTGGAGCTTATCGATAAGAATTATGGTGGCCAGGGCCGGGATCGAACCGGCGACCTTCCGCTTTTCAGGCGGACGCTCGTACCAACTGAGCTACCTGGCCGGACGGCACCCGAACCGAATGCCTATCGCATTGCGTTGTTCTCAATCAAGTGACTGAGAACAACGCTTTGCGACCCTGACGGGACTCGAACCCGCGACCTCCGCCGTGACAGGGCGGCGCGCTAACCAACTGCGCCACAGGGCCTTGCTTTTTCCTTGCTGTGAAACCGTACTACATCTTCGAGCCGCTCCCAAACCACTGTCCTGGCCTGGCATTTGTGCATCTCAAAGCGTGTCGTGCGGGTCAAACCATACTGCATCGTTTCGCTTTCGCAAAACGTACCCCCTACGGGATTCGAACCCGCGCTACCGCCTTGAAAGGGCGGCGTCCTAGGCCGCTAGACGAAGGGGGCCCGCCGGATCTCTCCGAACTAGTACCCCAACGGCGTTCCGTTGGGAGCTTGGATAGCTTATGGCACGGCATTCGGAAATCACAAATCGCCTGTTCACGGGCAGAAAAGTGCACTATTCAGTGTCAGGGAACTCCACTTGGGGCCACCCGTCACGATGGAACGTCTCCAACCACTGCGGCGTAGCCATGGCTTCGAGGACTACTTCGAGAGACTCCTCGAACCACTCGCCCAGATCCCCGCTGGAGGCAATCAGGTCTGCCATGTACCGCTGACCCGCAAGGCTCGCCGCCAGTACGCGCGTGAATTTGACCGGGTCGGCATCTTCTCGCAGCAATCCGTCGTCCTTGGCACGCACCGCCAACTCGTAGGCGGTCTTACCCCAGACCTGCCCGCCACCCGATTGCACATCCTTGTAGAACTCGGGCTCGATGATCAGCCGGAATTCCGCCTGCACAATTACCTCGGCACGAAAGACTTCTGCAATGTCGAGCACGAGTCCGTGCAATGCAACGAATGGATCGAGGTCTGTCCTCTTGGCCCAACGATCAGTGATTTCAGTGAAGGTTTCGATGGCCGAGGTCAGAACTGCTCGTGCCAACTCTTCCTTGGACTGGAAATGAAAATACATGGCGCCTTTGGTGGCGCGGGAGCCCTCGAGGATCGTGTTCACCGACGCAGCTGCATAGCCGCGCTTGGCGAATTCGACTGCAGCCGCTTCGACCAGGGCGGCGCGGGTACGCCGCGCACGCTCTTGTTGACGTGCCATTTACGGTGTTGTGCCTCTCGCAGAGTTGTTACGCAGAATCGCCGTGATCGGCGCCTGTCGTCCCCCGAAACTTCACAGTATCCCCTCCAACACACCCTACGTAAGGACTAGAGCGATACCCGCCAAAAGTACTAGACGCAATCGGCTGTAAGGGGGCAACAACCGACTTTATGCCCAAAAGACACCAAGTGGTATGGTTTTGGCCGCTCGGGTGCGCCACAGGGGGTGCGCATCCGAGCTTTTTCGTGCCCGAGATTCCGATAATCCGACCTCACAGACGGAACTGCTTCGCCGACCGATGGACGGCAACCCCAAGCTTTTAAACAACTCGTGCAATTGTTTATTCCCACTTTTCCGTCGAAACCGTACTGGAAGCATCGAAACAACACAGTTAGACTGTCTAAATGAACGTAGTTGGGGGTCGCAGCAAGGCTCGAGACGAGATCGACGTACTTTGGGACGATCTGGGTGCCTTCGTCCGGCGCCTGCGCACCAAACGCAACGACCACAAGCTCACGCCGAGCCAGATCCAGGCCCTCGGCCACCTCGATCGACAAGGTCCGTTGACCGCCAAAGAGTTGGCAAAATTCGAGCGCGTCACGCCGCAATCAATCGCAAAAACCGTGGCCGCGCTCGAAGAACAGGGCATGGTGACGCGAAGGGCGGATCCATCGGACGGCCGCGCGGCCTTGGTCACGATGACCGAACTCGGCACCTCGGCCCTTCACGAAGACCGAACGAAACGCACAGAGTGGCTGGCCGAGGTCATCGACGCCGAGTGCACCGAGGCCGAGCGCGATCTGCTGCTGATCGCCGGCCGCATCCTGCGCAGACTAGGCCAGGGCGCTTCCCCGGTATCAGCATCGACACCGACTTCAGAGGAGTCACTGATGAACCCGTGACCGCAGTCGTCGAAACGCCGACGCCCCAAACCTCCGTTCCACTGAAGCTGAGCCTTGCTCTCGGTTCGGGGACCGTTCTTCAGGCACTGAACTCGTCGATGATTGCGGTGGCAATCGTCCCGATCGCCACATACTTCGGTTCGAGTTCCGGTACGGCCTGGGTAATCTCGGCCCTCTACATCGCGACCGCGGTCACGGCCCCTGCGGCCGGGCGACTCGGATCGATCCTCGGCGCCAAACGCGTCTACCTCGCCGGGTTGGGACTGATCGCTGCCGGATCGATCCTCGGCTCGCTCGCTCCGTCGCTGGGTTGGCTGATCGCCGCACGAATCCTGCTCGGAATCGGCACGGCGACACAGTATCCGAACGCAATGACCGCCATCCGCGAATACGCGGACCTCCACCGGACTGAAACCCGTTCAGCTATAGCAACACTCACCATTTGCGCTCAATCGGTCGTCGCGCTGGGGCCCACTCTCGGCGGGTTGCTGGTCGGCACACTCGGGTGGCAGTCGATCATGTGGGTGAACCTCCCACTTGTCGTCGTCACTGCGATATGGGTCCTCTTCGCCGCTCCGGGCGACTCCGCCCTACCCGACCGGGCCGGTGCCGCTGCGTTGTTCAAGTCTCTCGACCCACTCGGCATCGCCCTGTTTCTGGCACTGACGACGTCGACGATGCTCTTTCTCCTATCTCTCGCCGAGCAGACGAAGTGGTACCTCGTCCCATCGACGGCCCTCTTCGCGTTCCTGTTCGTCTGGTGGGAACGTCGAACCGCCTCGGCGTTCATCGACGTCCGTGCCGTCGCGCGAAACCGCGCACTGAGCATGACTCTCGGTCGGACCCTGCTGACCTACACAGCGTTCTACTGCATCTTCTTCGGACTCCCCCAGTGGTTACAGGTAGCCCGCGGAATGTCACCGATCAGCGCCGGGCTCTTCATGCTCCCCGTCGCAGCGGTCGGGATCTTCGCGACGATGTCTGCGTCCAGGGTGTACGGGAAATTCGGCCCACGGATCACCCTGCTGATCGGCACCGCCGCCTTGGCGGTTGGCGGGGTTCTGATCGCCTATGTCGAATCGACCTCGACTCCCCTCGTGGCACTCCTGTTGATTGCGGCGATCCTGGGCATTCCCAACGGCTTCAACAACATGGGAAACCAGAACCTGATCAACTCGGTGACCACCTCCGCCGACGTCGGGACCGCGATCGGCCTGTACCGAACAATCCAGTACATCGGCGCCAACCTTGCTGCCGTCGTCATCGAGTTGACCATGCGCGGAACCATCGACGACGCGGGCCTGCATCGCACTGGCGGGACCATCGCCGTCATCGGAATTGCCCTTCTGGTGGGGGTGGTGTTTTCACGGACTCTGCGGTCCCGTTAGACTCTGCGCCGCGCCCCTATAGCTCAGTTGGTAGAGCTACGGACTTTTAATCCGCAGGTCGTAGGTTCGAGTCCTACTGGGGGCACAAATGCAGACCCGGCGCCTCATTCGGAGGCGCCGGGTCTTGTGCATTCATGCCACATCAATTCGTGCCACATGAATACTGAACAGGTCATCGAAGCAGGAACTCGCGGGTCACGCGCTCGAATGCCTCCTTGGCTTCGATCATCACCCAGTGACCGCAGTTCGGGAATACATGCAGTTCGGCGTTCGGAATCAGTCGCATCGGAATCATCGGCATGTCCGGTGGACATTGCCGATCATCGAGCCCCCACGTCAGCAAGGTCGGGCATTGCACCTTGTGCATCATCGACCAGTAGGGCGGTGTATCCGAGTTGGCCATCATCTGCTGCTGAGCGGCAAAGGCTTTGGATCCGTACATCGCCGACAATGCCTGGTGCGAAGCCGGGTCGTTGGCCGTTTCCCACCGCTCCTCGATCCGCTCCTCGGTGATCACGGATTTGTCGTAAACCATGCACTCGAGCCAGCGAACCAACTTCTCGCGACTGGGACCGTCGGCGAAGTCCTGCAGGAGCCGCGTGCCTTCACTCGGGTTCTGACTGAAGATGTTCGGACCGATGCCACCGATGGTGACCAACTTGCGGACGCGATCGGGAAACCTCATTGCGATGTTGACGCCGACTACCCCACCCATCGAATTGCCGATCATCGCAGCTGATTCGATTCCCAGCGCGTCCATAAATCGGATCACCGACGACGCTGCCGTGAGCACCGGGTGGCCGTCGACTGGATCACTCACGCCGAAACCCGGGAACTCGAGGATGTAGCAGTGGAAATGCTTCGCGAATACCTCGAGGTTCCCCCGATAGTTCCGCCAACCACTCACACCGATCCCTGAGCCGTGCAACAGGATCAACGGCGGACCATCGCCCGCCTCGTGATAGCGCAAAGTCCCCTTGTCGGTAGCGACTTCGCGTTTGGTCCCCTCATAAGTCACGTCCATCACGCAAGATTAGAACGTGTTACAGATTTGCGACGGTTGATTGCGAAACTTCGCAATCACTGTCAGAAGCATCCCCCGCTACCTCGACGCCCACTGCGATTCGTGGACTTCTGCTCGCTCGTTTTCGGCTTTCCCTGCCCGGCCTTCACGCATCGGTTGGGGCGCCGCACCTGCTCGAAATGCCCAGCGCTCACGACATTGCCGGCCACGCTCACCCTGACCGGCGTGTCCGCGCGGGCGGTTCCGACTTGCGCCGACCCCAACGTCAGGGCGAATGCAGCCACAACGACCAGCGCCGTCATCTTCGAAATCTTCATGCGTGCTGCCACTTAGACACAGTCCACTCCCGATGCTGAACAGGTGCGCGCGCCGAAGGAACACGCTGGGTGTCGACGATATTCAGTCCGGGTGGCCGGCCGCGATCCTTTTGCTCACCAGCATCTGAACAGTCGACAACAAAAGTTTTGGCGGCACGTCAACATCCCGGGGGCGTCAACGAGCCGACGCCCAACGTACGCACCGTTACTGAGAAATCCGTAAATCCAGGCAACCGCCTCACTCGAGGGTCGAGCTGCACCCCTACCCGGTCCCGAGAGAACGGCGCGTTTCCTCCACAGTCCGAAGCATCCGGTGTGCGGAAACTCTTAACCCACCAAGCCGCGGAAACCGAGGAATGAATGACACACACGAACGTCACCGGACGGGAAGGGCCGCCACCTGCCCTCTTCGTCATCATGACCGTCACCGCATTGACGATCGTGGTCCGCGTGTTTCGATGACGGTTCCACAAGAGCGCCAGTTCCTCCGAGAGGTCCTTGCCCCGGAGGTCGAGCGAGGCGTCATGACTGGTGATTCGCGGACGCCGCGGGTCTCGCCGATACGCGGAACAGAAAGCGACCGAATCGAATTCGCGTGATCCGAGACAAACGAATCCGAAGCTGCGTTTCTCGCCTCAGAGAGCGAGGAACGCGGCGTTTGCCACCAACGCCGGTGTGAACCGCGTCCAGTCGTTGATGATGTGCGCACCCGAGGAGACCCACAGGTTCTTCGTGCGAAGTTCCAGTCATATGTCGGAAGATGCGCAGCGGCAAACCACAGGGAACTGATCAGCCAAGCCAGAAGAATCGCGTTCTTACGTGAGAGCTTTGCCTTGGCGAACAGGAAGTACATCAGGGCGAGAAACGGGATGATCGTGAAGACTTCCTCGCCGACGAGTTGGAACAGTGTCCCCACGTAGAAGGCAACGGTGCCCAACGCACCCACTTCGCCGACATCCTCGATTACGTCGTTCGCCGATACCCCGAAGACCGACTTGACGATGAGGACCAGTACAACCGTCAGGGTGAGGTTGAGAACGGCAAACCGATCATCACCAACACATCGTGACCACTGACCTTACGAAACAGTGCACGCCAGTGATCTTTTGTCACCATGGCCAGCGCAACCAGCGGAATCGTCACGAACAGGATCCGGGGAATCAACCCCACGAAGTTGTTGGGCTGCGGGATGAGTACCAACGCAGCGAACCCGACTATGACGGAAGCCCACAGGATGATCCACTGCTTCACGGAAAGCGCAGCGGGAACATCGTTGTAGAACGGGAAATCTGCGTCGTCACGACGCTCTACCAAGTGACCGAAACGATCACCAGGGGTATCGCTTCCACCCGCAGGCAGCTCGTGCGTTCCGGAACGACCACTCATCGAAGTGCCCCTTTTAGGTAGTTTGGTGCGTTGACAATCTCACCTCCCACCCGTCGGCACAGCATTGAACACGGCCGGAAATCCATGTCACTGCATGGCGATCAACCGCTGAACCGCCCCGACCGCAGCCTCGCGACGCTGAGCGACGGTACGGGACGACTTGAGCGCGAGCATCCGCGCGATGTCGGTAATCAACAGAATCAACTCCGTGGGATTCCACTCGGGGTCGATGTGTCCCTCGAGTTGGCCTTTGCGAATCTCGGCTACTTTCGGCCGGAACGTCTTGCTTCGTATGTCGTCCTCGCTCATGACGTCCGGTGCTTCGAGATCCGCCCACTGCTGCAATCGAGCGTTCTCGGGATGCGCTACGTAATTGTCGAAAAGTCGACCTGCATAGCCCGGCAGATCGTCACCTCGTAGCGCTGTCTCCGCTGTGGTTTCGGACGTCCATTGCTCAGTGACGGCAGAAAACAACTCTTCCTTGCTCGCGAAGTACGCATATAGACGATCCTTGCTGGCACGCGCTTGCGCGGCGATCCGATTGATCCGCGCGCCGGCCAGGCCGTACGTCGCAAATTCGTCCTTTGCGGCCGCCAGAATGCGGTCTCTCGTGGCTTCCCCTGCTGAGCGCATGTTCACAGCCTAGAACGAATCGACCGTTGCCGAACCATCCGGTTCGGCGTAGCGTGCAGAGTTGACGAACAATTTGGTTCGCGAACTTCGGCCAACTCACCCGCCGCCGCAAGGAGAGACATGAATCTCGATGACGCTCGAACCGCATTCACCCGGCTCCGTGGATCGGAAAGTGGTGTTTCACCAGCAGAACTCGACGAAGTGTGGGCCGCGTTGGAGACCGTCGCCGCCGAAGAAATCCTCGGCGAATGGAAGGGTGACGACTTCGCCACCGGTCATCGTCTGCACGAAAAGCTGTTCGCGAGCCGTTGGTACGGCAAGACTTTCAATTCCGTCGAGGATGCCAAGCCGTTGATCTGTCGCGACAAGGACGGAAATCTCTATTCCGACGTCAAGGGCGGCAACGGCGAAGCAAGCCTGTGGAACATCGAGTTTCGTGGCGAAGTCACGGCGACGATGGTCTACGACGGCGCGCCGATCTTCGACCACTTCAAGAAAGTCGACGATTCGACGCTCATGGGCATCATGAACGGAAAATCGGCGTTGGTTCTCGACGGCGGGCAGCACTACTACTTCCTGCTCGAGCGAGCGTGATTCGCGCCGAACAGAATTCGACGTCCTCCATGCAGATGACAGCGGCGCTCTCACACGGCCCGCACTCCCCCTTCACGCTCGATACCGTCGAGATCGACGAACCCCGCACAGACGAGATCCTGGTTCGCATCGTCGCGACTGGCCTGTGTCACACAGATTTGTTCACGAAGTCGGTGCTACCGGAAAGACTCGGCCCCTGTGTGTTCGGACACGAAGGAGCGGGGGTGGTCGAGGCCATCGGCGCGTCAATCGACAGCATTGCACCCGGTGATCACGTGTTGCTGAGCTACCGCAGTTGCGGTGTGTGCAGGCAATGTCTCAGCGGCCATCGGGCGTACTGCGAAAGCTCACACGGGCTCAACAGCTCTGGCGCACGCATCGACGGCTCGACGCCGGTCCGGCGAAACGGGACTCCGATACGGTCCGCATTCTTCGGCCAGTCCAGCTTCGCGGAATATGTCATCGCCTCTGCCGACAACACCGTCGTCGTCGATCCTGCAGTGGACCTGACCGTCGCGGCTCCCCTCGGCTGCGGATTTCAAACCGGCGCGGGTGCCGTGCTGAATCTGCTTCGCCCCGAGCCCGACTCGACGTTTGTCGTTTTCGGAGCCGGCAGCGTCGGACTCGCAGCGCTGCTGGCGGCGAGGGCTGCCGGCGTTTCAACCCTGGTCGCCGTGGACCCCGTTGCGCAGCGGCGCGAACTCGCCGAGGAATTCGGCGCCGTCACTGTCGATCCCTCGACTGAAGATGTGATCGACGCGGTCCACTCCGCCACCGACGGAGGTTCGACACATTCCCTCGACACCACCGGAGTCGGCTCCGTGATCAATCAAGCCGTCGCATCACTCCGAGCACGGGGAACGCTGGCAGTGGTCGGACTCGGAGCATCCACGGTCGAGGTGAACATGGCCGACATCATGCTGAGCGGAAAGACAATTCGAGGATGCATCGAAGGTGAATCGGAAGTCTCGACGTTCATCCCCGAACTCGTCGAACTCTTCACCGAGGGTCGATTTCCGATCGACCGGTTGGTGACGCGCTACGCGTTCTCCGACATCGACAAAGCCGTCGAAGATCAAGCGTCGGGGCTCGTCATCAAACCGGTGCTCGTGTGGTGACTCGGCCGCCTCAGATTTCGGGAGCCGGTGCCTCGCCCTTGCTCTGCGGCTCGTGCTGCTTGAGTTCACCGCGCATCTTGTCGAGATCCTTGCCACGCTTTTTGTACAGGTAGCCGAGCGCAACGAGACCCAGGAACAACGCGACGCCGAGGACTGCACCAACAACGGAGGCTCCACGGAATCCGGGACCGTCGACGTCGAGGATCCGCTCGCCCGCGTGTGCTGCATTGTTGTTGCCGAGAACGACTGTCAAAGAAAGCAGATTCGGCAGCGCGAAGATCACACCCAACGCGAGAGCCGTGATCTGCATGATTCGAGCGTGCTTGCGCTTGCGCACCTGCCACACAGCCCGGAAGAAGAGCAGCGGGACCAGTGTGCAGACGAGACCGAACAGCAGTCCCCACGCGATACCGGCGCTGAAGCTGCCGTTCGCGAGCGACGCGATGCGCTGTGCCCACCAACGTGGAAGGAAGGCGGCAAGGATGAAGTAGGCGATGACCAGGACCACCGCCATCACTGCGATCCCGATGGCCTTCTTCGCCCACGGCGGCATGCCCGGTTTTGCGGTGGTCGGTGAAGTTTCCGGTGTCGTCATGACAATTCCTCGTCTAGTCGGCGTTTGTACTGACGAATCTATCCGTTACGGGCGTTCCTCATCCGCATCGAGAACGATCCGGGCAAGCCGCTTCGGCGCAACGAGGGTGAACGAGGTGTAGATCCATTCCTCGAGCTGTGACCATTTCTCCTCGGAAACGTCGGTACCGATGTCGAGTGAAACCCACCCGTGGCGACCGAGCCCGTAGCCGGCAGCGCTTGCGCCTGGTTCGGTGGCCACCACCGCTTCGGCTTCTTCCTTGCTCAACTTGACGGTCAAGGAGGTAGCTTCGAGGTTGCAGAACACGAAGTTCTTGCCGCGCACCCGAAACGTCGGGTGACCATCCCACGCTTCGATGTCGACACGCTCTGCCTCCGGCAGTGACAGCGAGATCTCTTCGAGTCGACGCATGTTGTCAGGCATGGAGATGATTGTGCACGCTTCGCTACTGGGCTTCACACTCGCGACACAGCTAGGCTCGGCGACGACCGCGTTACCGAACTCCAATCATGGGGAGAGTGGCATGCGCACGTTAGTTCATCTGGTTCTGTTGATTTGTGGGATCGCCGTAGCCGTCGGCTCGTTCATGTACGTTCTGGCCGGCGTCAAACCGGGCAACGTTCGTCTCGAGGACCTGCGGGACGGTTTTCCGGCGGGTTGGGCCATCGAGCAGATCAGTGATCAGTCGGTGACCATCTACCGTTCGATGGCGGTACTTCTGCTCGCCGCCGCCGTTTTGATTCTGATTGCCGCATTGTTCGGTTCTCGCATTGCAGCGTGGATCGGAATCATCGTGGGATTGGGAACTCTGGGCACGTTCTACTACCGAGTGAACGACCAATTCGACAACGTCATCAGGGAAAACTACTCCACGATCCTGACAAATCAGACAGGATTCATCTTGACGGCCGGCGGACTGATTCTCGCTCTCCTAGCGTGTCTGGTTCCCCGCGAGAAGACCCGAGCCTGACCGCTCGGCAACCGGAGGGTTACCGTCGACGCCGACATTCACTAGTGTCTGCAACAGCCGGGTACTGACGAGTAGTACCCCAGAAGAGGTAGGGCATCAATGGCATCGCTTGACGACCTTCTATCCCAGATCCCCATCGACCAGATCGCGCAGCAACTCGGTGTGGACCAGGCAACTGCCGAATCGGCGGTCAAGACTGCACTTCCGACCCTCGTCGGTGGCCTGGGCGCTAACGCGCAGGATCCCGCCGGCGCAGCATCGCTGGAAAGCGCGTTGCAGTCGCACGCCGACACCAGCCTTCTCGACGACGGCGTCGACATCAGCAAAGTCGACACCGCTGACGGTCAGAAGATCGTCTCGAACATCTTCGGCGGCAACACCGATCAGGTCGCCAGCGCACTCGGCGGTGTCGGTGGCGACGGTGGAAACGATCTGGTGAAGCAGTTGCTGCCAATCCTCGCTCCCATCGTCCTGGCTTACCTCGCCAAGCAGTTCACCGGTGGCGGAGCTGGCGCGCAGACCCAGGCCTCCGGTGGTGGCGGACTCGGGGATCTCCTCGGCGGAATTCTCGGCGGTGGTGGCAATTCCGGCGGCGGCATCGGCGGAGCACTCGGCGGCATCTTGGGCGGATCCGGTGGCGGCGGCCTCGGAGACCTGCTCGGCGGTCTCCTCGGCGGCGGCAAGAAGTAAGTCGCTCGACAGATTCGCACTGTGGCGATCCCGTTCGGGGTCGCCGCAGTGCACTGTCAGTCGACCATCGAAGTTCGAAACATCTTCAGCGACAATGCAAACGCAACCAACAGCAGCGCGCCGACAAAGGCGCTGACCCCACCCCAACCGCCGCCCGCGTACGCGAGACCCGCGAGGGCACCCGCCACGGACGAACCCGCGTAGTAGGCAAACAGATACAACGCCGACGCCTCGGCCCGGTGGTCGGTCGCGATCAACCCCACCCACCCGCTGGCCACCGAATGTGCCGCGAAGAATCCTCCGGTGAAGAGGAGCATTCCCACGAGTGTCAACGCCAGGTTGTCCGGAACGGTCAGTGCCAGCCCGATACCGATGACGACAACCGAGCCGAGCAGAACACTGCGCCTACCCAGCCGGTCCGAGGCCGCGCCGGCTACCGCTGATGTGAAAGTACCGGCAAGGTAGAAAAGAAACACCAGCCCGACAAGTGCTTCAGGAAGGCCGAAAGGTGCTGCCGTGAGCCGAAATCCGAGGAAGTTGTAGATCGAGACGAAGCCGCCCATCAGGATGAAACCCAAGGCGAACAGCGTGCGCAGCGACGGGTTCGCAAGGTGGCGTCGTAGATTCGATGCTGTCGTGCGTAGCGATACAGGTTGCGGGCGAAAGAACTTCGACGCGGGCAACTTTCGGATCATGTCGAACGCGAACAACGCTGACAGCAGAGCCGCAGTCAGCAGTGCCCAACGCCAGGTACTGAAATCGACCACGGCCGACGGAACAAGCCGTCCGATCAATCCACCGATCGTCGTACCGGCGACGTACCTTCCCATCGCCGCACCGAGGTCCTTCCGATCGACCTCCTCGGCCAGATAGGCCATCGCCACCGCCGGGACACCAGCCAGAGCCAATCCTTGTGCTGCGCGTCCGACCAGCAGAACCTCGATCGTCGGACTCAGCGGCAGAAGCAAACCGATCACACAGGACGCCGACGCCGACGCGATCATCACCCGTGTGCGACCGAAACGCTCGGAGAGCGCACTGGCGGGAATGATCGCCAACGCCAGCATGCCCGTCGTCGCCGAGACGGAAAGCGCAGACACCGCCGGCGAGATGTCGAAGCCTTCCGCGAACGCGGGGAGCAATGCCTGTGCCGCGTACATCGAGATGAACGTCGACAGTCCAGCCGCGAACAACGCAACGGTCACCGTGCGATACCCGGCGGATCCCCGGCGAAGCGGCGCCACCTCGGATTCGATCACATTCTCGACAGTCACCACGTACCTCCAGGCATCACTTACCTCCGGTAAGAATCTTCCCGCCGAGCTTCGACAAAAGAAAATGCATATACTTGGAGTTCTATATGCGCAGAACGCATATAGATTTGGTTCGTGATGCTGACCGAAGACCTCGACTGGTTTGTCGTTCTCGCCGAAACCCAACAGGTGACCGCTACCGCGGATCTGACTCACCTGTCGCAGCCGACCCTTTCGCGCAAACTCGCACGCCTCGAACGGCAGATCGGCGTGACGCTCTTCGACCGTCAGGGACGCCGACTCGAACTGAACCGGTACGGCGAGATCCTCTACGAACACGCTCGGACCGCGCTCCGCGCCCTCGACGCGGCGCAAACCGAAATCCAGTCGCTGGCGAGCCCCGAGAGCGGCACGGTCCGGCTCGACTTCCTCCACTCGTTCGGCACCTGGTTGGTGCCGCACATGCTGCGGGGATATCGCGTCGAGCATCCCGGGGTGCGATTCGAATTGCATCAGGACAGTGCACAGTTCCTGGTCGACAGAATTTCCGCCGGCACGTCCGACCTGGCCGTCGTCTCGCCGCAGCCGCGTGATCCGCAGGTGGCGTGGATGCAAATCGCTCAGCAGTCACTGGCATTGGCCGTTCCGGCTGATCATCGCTTTGCAAAGTTGCATTCGGTCGAGCTTGCGGACGCGGCCGACGAACCGTTCATCGGTATGCATCCGAACTTCGGGATGCGAAGAATTCTCGATGAACTGTGCGCGGCCGCAGGATTCACTCCGAATTTCGTCTTCGAGAGCAGTGAGCTGGCAACGGTCGGCGGACTGGTCTCCGCGTCCTTCGGCGTCTCGGTCATGCCGGTTCAGGATCCACCGATCTGGGCCGAAGGAGTCGTCTACGTACCGATCGAAGGAGCACAGCGAAAAATAGGCCTGATCTGGTCGAAGAGCCGCGAGCTGTCCGACCCCGCCCGGACGTTCCGCGACTACGTCCAAAGAACGACTTGGTCGTGAAAGTGCCCCCGGATAACTACGGATCGGTAACATCCCTCTAGGGGAGCAATTTTCATGCCATTCTTTTCAAACCTACGGTGCCGTAGGCTGGGGCGAAGTCGCGCATTCACTCAACATGGAGGCAAGAAATGACGAGGATTCTGACGCAGCTGGAGCTGCTACAAGAGCTGCAGCCGGTTGCCGAGGAGAACGTCAACCGCCACATCTCCATGGCCAAGGAATGGCATCCACACGACTACGTTCCGTGGGACGAGGGTCGTAACTTCGCAGCCATGGGCGGCGAGGACTGGAGTCTCGAGCAGTCACAACTCGGCGAGGTAGCTCGCGCCGCGATGATCACCAATCTGCTCACCGAGGACAACCTGCCGTCGTACCACCGCGAGATCGCCGAGAACTTTTCGCAGGACGGTGCCTGGGGAACGTGGGTCGGCCGGTGGACCGCCGAGGAGAACCGTCACGGCATCGTGATGCGTGACTACCTCGTCGTCACGCGCGCAGTCGACCCCGTCGAGCTCGAGCGCTTCCGCATGGAACACATGACAAACGGTTACAGCGCGCCCATCGACGAGGGTGACGCCGGCCTGCTGCACTCGGTCGCCTACGTGACCTTCCAGGAACTCGCGACGCGCGTCAGCCATCGCAACACCGGCAAGGCCTGCGACGAGCCGATTGCCGACAAGATGCTTCAGCGCATCGCGGCCGACGAGAACCTGCACATGATCTTCTACCGCAACATCTGCGCCGCCGCGCTCGATCTTGCTCCCGACCAGGCTCTCAAGGCTGTGGCGAACATCGTCCAGAACTTCCAGATGCCCGGCGCCGGCATGCCGAACTTCCGTCGTAACGGCGCTCTCATGGCCAAGCACGGCATCTACGACCTTCGCCAGCACCTCGACGAGGTCGTCTGGCCTGTCCTGCGCAAGTGGAACATCTTCGAGCGCAACGATTTCAGCGCCGAAGGCGAGAACACGCGCGAAGAGTTGGCGGCCTTCCTCGAGAGCCTCGCCGCCAACGCGACGAAGTTCGAGGAACAGCGCGATCGCATGCTCGCACGCGAAGCCGCCAAGCGCGAACAGCAGGCTTCTTAGTTTCACCGGCTATTCTGTGCCCGGTACCGGATTCGGTACCGGGCACTTCCAATTGTCACAAGTATTTGTTCAGAGGTAGACATGTCATCCCTTCGTATCGGTTCACTCGAGCTGCACAGCCCCGTGGTCCTCGCACCCATGGCGGGCGTCACCAACGTCGCCTTCCGCACGCTGTGTCGTGAACTCGAACTCGAACGTGCAGGCAGCACGTCCGGGCTCTACGTCTGTGAGATGGTCACCGCACGCGCGCTCGTCGAACGCCAGCCCGCCACGATGCACATGACCACGTTCGGCCCGACCGAAACGCCCAGGTCGCTGCAGCTGTACACCGTCGACCCGGATACGACGTACGCCGCAGCCAAGATGATCGTCGACGAGAACATGGCCGATCACATCGACATGAACTTCGGCTGCCCGGTACCGAAGGTGACCCGCAAGGGCGGCGGATCCGCGCTGCCGTACAAGCGTCGACTGTTCGGACAGATCGTCGCGGCAGCCGTGCGCGCCACCGAAGGCACCGACATCCCGGTCACCGTCAAGATGCGCGTCGGTATCGACCCGGAGCATCACACACACCTCGACGCCGGCCGGATCGCCGCAGCTGAAGGCGCCGCTGCCGTCGCGCTTCACGCACGAACCGCGTCGCAGCGCTACTCCGGCACCGCCGACTGGAACGAGATCACGCGCCTCAAGGAACACGTCACCGACGTTCCGATCCTCGGCAACGGCGACATCTTCGACGCCTCGGATGCTGCCCGCATGATGAACGAGACCGGCTGCGACGGCGTCGTCGTCGGACGCGGCTGCCTCGGACGGCCATGGCTGTTCGCGGAACTCAGCGCAGCTCTCAACGGACAACAGATCGCCACGCCGCCGACGCTCGGCGAAGTCACCAAGATCATCGCCCGTCACGCCCAACTGCTCGCCGCGCATCACGGTGAAATGAAGGGCTTGCGCGAACTTCGCAAGCACGTCTCCTGGTACATGCGTGGGTTCCCGGTCGGATCGGATCTACGGGTCTCGATGGCTTTGGTCAGCACGTTGTCCGAACTGGACGACCTGCTCGGACAGCTCGATCACGACGTCCCGTTCCCCAAGGACGCCGAAGGCCCGCGCGGACGCCAAGGCTCACCCGGTCAGGTAGCACTCCCGGAAGGTTGGCTCGACGATCCCGAGGACGACCTTGTGCCGGTGGGAGCAGACATGATGCACTCTGGCGGCTAGCGACAACACGCCGTCGGATTACTCACATCACTTTCTGAGTGGAGCACTCAGGATTCACCAGTAATATGGCTCCAGCTTCGTCGACAACCGGTTGACGCCGGCATCTGAATGACGAGTTACTGACAGTCGACGACGGGACAGGTTGCATCGGTGGGTGATGATCACGATTCGGGCCCACCTCCGCCCGAGAGCCGCGCCCCCTGGGAACGTCCGCTCGCAGACAAGCGCTTCCGCAGCGCCCGACCGGACCAACCGGCAACGCCCCAGCGCCCGGCAACACCACGCCCTTCAACATCACAGCGACCAGCACCGCAACCGCCCAGTCCCCCGGAGCGTCGCAGCAGTGGACGTACCGGCCGACGGGATTCGCCTCCGACCGACGACTCCGTGTCGGTCGCCGAGTTGGTCCGTCGGGTAGGCGACAAAAAGCCGCCACCTGCCCCGGCGGCGCCGCCCAAGTCCGCACCACCCAAGACTCCATCTCGAGCTGCATCGGCACCGCCCCCGGCGGCATCAGCACCGCCCCCGGCCCGGCCGATTCCCGCGCGTCCGACAGTCCCGCCTGCCGCTGCGGACTGGATAACCGAAGAACATCCCGTCACCTCCGCAGTGCCGCGCGTAGTCGGTGACACCGGCGCCACCCGCCTGGCGCAAAGCAAGATTCGCCGCCGCCATCGCGCAAAAGTGATCGGCCGATCAGCAGTAGCGTTCCTGGCCGTCATGTCGCTCGCATTGACCGGCGTCGTCTGGGGTTATCTGCGATCGGTCGAAGGCGGCTTCGATCAGATTGCAGCACTCGACACCGAATCCGACGACATCATCGACGCCGGCGGCCAGCTCGGTGACGAGACATACCTGATCATCGGCACCGATACCCGCGCCGGTGCGAGTGGTGAGATCGGCGCCGGAACCGTCGAGGACGCCGAAGGTGCCCGAGCCGACACGGTCATGCTCGTGAACATTCCCGCCGACCGAAGCCGTGTCGTCGCAGTCTCCTTCCCCCGTGACCTCGACGTCGAACGTCCGATCTGCCAGGGCTGGGACAACGACGCCGGCAAGTACACCAGCGAAACCTTCCCAGCGGCCAGTGGCGACAAGCTCAATGCGACGTACGCACTCGGTGGCCCCAAGTGCCTGGTCAAGGTCATCCAGAAGATGTCCGGCCTGAAGATCGGACACTTCGTCGGAATGGACTTCGCCGGTTTCGAGCGCATGGTCGACACCGTCGGCGGCGTAAACGTCTGCTCCCCCGGACCGATCGAAGACGGCATTCTCGGAACCGTTCTCGCGTCCGGCGGCACGCAGATGCTCGACGGCCGTACCGCACTCAATTACGTGCGCGCCCGCCACGTCGAAGCCGAGGGCAACGGCGACTACGGACGCATCACTCGCCAGCAGAAGTTCCTGTCGGCGCTGCTCCGCTCGGCCCTGTCCAACCAGGTCCTCCTCAATCCGAGCAAGCTCAACGGATTCATCAACGCCTTCACCAGCGACACGTTCGTCGAGAACATCGACACGAAATCACTGGTCACCCTCGGCCGTTCGCTACAGAACGTCGATGCAGGCGCGGTCACGTTCTTGACGGTCCCCACCGACGGCACCAACGACTGGGGCAACGAGATTCCTCGCACCGACGAGATCAAGTCCCTCTTCCAGGCGATCATCGACGACGATCCGCTTCCGGGTGAAGAGCGCGAGGACACCACACCGTCGTCGACCAGTTCCACGACGACCGCTCCTACGTCCAGCACGCCGCCCGCCGCTACTTCAGTCGAAGCGATGAGCGCCTACAACATCTCGGTCGACGTCTCCAACGCGTCGGGAATTGCCGGGCAGGCCGCGACAATTGCCGACAGCCTCGCTGCTTACGGTTTCCAGATCTCCACGGTCGGTAACTTCAGCGCAGCCACCGGCCTGGCGAATGCTCAAGCGTCGACCACCGTCGTGCGTTACGCCGCAGGCTACGAGGCTGAAGCGGTGACTGTCGCATCGTCGATTCCCGGCGCGGTTCTCGTCCTCGCTCCGAGCATGGGAGACATGATCGAGGTCGTCGTCGGAAGCAATTTCTCCGGCACCGTCGTCGCCCCCGCCGACCCGGGGACCATGCTGGCGGCAAATCCGACGTCGGTCGACACCAGCACCTCGACGGCTCTGCCCGCCGACATCGCCAGCGTCAACGCCGGCGACACCACCTGCGACTGACACGCGTTCATTCACCTTGCGTTCACCTGGTGCTTGTGACTTGGTCTTTCACGGCACGTAGGCTCTGACCTCATGCGCGTGGCTTACAACGAACAGATGACCGAGCTTGCAGACACGCTCGGCGAGATGGCAGGACTGGCAGGTGCCGCTATGGAGCGCGCCACCCAGTCCCTGCTCCAGGCAGACCTGTCCCTGGCAGAACAAGTAATCGGCGAACACGACAAGATCACCGAACTCAGCACCATCTGCGAGGAGCGCGCGTTTGCGTTGCTCGCCTTGCAGGCTCCCGTTGCCGGAGATCTGCGCTCGGTGGTCAGTGGAATCCAGATCGTCGCCGACATCGACCGCATGGGTGCACTCGCCCTGCACGTCGCCAAGATCGCGCGTCGCCGACATCCCAACCACGTGCTTCCTGAAGAGGTCAACGGCTACTTCGCCGAGATGGGACGCATTGCTGTCTCCATCGGTGCGGCCGCCAAGGTCGTCCTCGAGACCCGCGACCCCGAGCGCGCTGCCCGTCTGCGCGAAGAAGACGAAGCGATGGACGACCTCCACCGCCACCTCTTCACCGTCCTCATGGACCGCGAGTGGAAGCACGGCGTTGCCGCAGCTGTCGACGTCACGCTGCTCGGCCGCTTCTACGAGCGATTCGCCGACCACGCCGTCGAGGTCGGCCGACGTGTCATCTTCCTGGTGACCGGCAAGCTGCCGGAAGAGCCGGAAACCACCGAGAAGGTCGACAACCTCACCTCGTACCCGGATCTCTGAACCCAACCGTCCACGTGAGTAAAAGGCGGCCGCGCACCTGCGCGGCCGCCTTTCCTATTCAGTTCTCGTGCAACCAGGTTCCCAACGTGGGTCCTGCAGTTGTCGATCCAGGCCCGGGTAGCAACGCCCCACCCTTCATCGCCTTACCCGCTCCCGGCATCGAGATCGGGATCAGCCACTTACGTCGGCCACGGTATTTCAAGATCTCGCGCGTCATGGCCGGGATCTCGAGGACCTCGGGCCCGGCCAGGTCTGGAGCCCTCCCGGTCGGACCGTTCTGAGCGCAGGTCACGAGCGCCTCGGCAACGGTCTTCGCTGCTATCGGTTGTGACCGCATCCGCGGAACCATCGCGACCGGCCCAAGTCCGAAGAGGGCGATGGTCTTCTCACCGAACTCGAACCACTGGGTGGATCGCAGAATCGTGAACGGAATGCCCGACGCTTCCACCGCGCGTTCCTGCGCAGCTTTTCCCTGGTAGTACCCGAACGACTTCAATTGCGGATCGTCGCAGTTCACGATCGAAAGCAGCACGTGGTGCTTCACGCCGGCTCTGGTTTCGGCCGCGGCGATATTCCTCGCTGCGGTCTCGAAGAAATCGATCGCCTTCTTGGCACTGTTGGCGACGTGATCGCTCGCGTCGACGACCACGTCGGCGCCGGCAAACGCGTCGTCCAACCCGGCACCGCTGAAGATGTCGACTCCCGTCGATCGAGCGGCAGCGACCACCTCATGGCCCCCTGCCTTTGCCAGCTCTACGACCAGTTTTCCCATCTGGCCGGTTCCGCCCAGAACAACAATTCGCATGATGCCTCCGTCAAACCTGTGCGCCCGGCTCTCTTCGGCCTGGTCACATAGTGGACGATGCAGCCGCCCGGAGTGTGACGGTCGGGCAGATCAGTCGCTGTACTTCTCCGCGACCCGTGCCCGCCACTGCGACCAGATCTCGTCCAGAACCGCGCTCGCCTCGTGTGCGTGATCGGCCACAGCCCGGGCCAGCATCCCCGGTCCCGCCAGCGGCGTCACGTGCCCCTCGACGTCGTCGGAAGTCTTCATCCCCAGCAGCATGGTTGTACCGAGCACGCGATGACCACCAAGAATTCCCGGCAGCGAACGGCCCGGCACGCTACGCAGATCGAGTGTTTCCACGAGAAGCGCGTCACCGTCGACGGTGATTCGCTGATCCGAGCGAAGCGCACCGCCGGTTTCGCCGGTCCGGCCGAACACGATCATCTCGTCGAGCAGCGCCACCGCGTCGGATTCCAGCGAAATATCCACACGCCTGGTCACATCCGCGCCGCCGGCGACGACAAACGGTGCCGCACGCCAGATCAGCGCCGCACCGGTACCGACTCTGGCCGAAGCCGACCACGACGCCCGGCCACCGCGCGCGTTGTACGCGACGGTCCCTGAAGGCTCGATCACCTCGAGACACGTACCCGGCGCGACCACGAATTCGATACGCAGGTCGTCGCCGGCCAGCAGCGTTGCGCTATGCCCTACCAAGGCAATTCGCACGGTGAGCCCGCGAGCGTCGACGAATCGCGGGGCCAGGAAGTCGCCCGAGATCAGCTCTCGTGCAACAGCGGTGTCACCCACTCTCTCGACGACGACCCGCGTAGCTCCGGCACTCATCAGTGAGCGTGAGAGTGACTGTGCCCGTGACCGTGTCCGTGGTCGTGGTCGTGGTCTTCCTCATCGGCATGGAAGTGCGGTGCCATCGGTCCCGGATCCTGCGGGGTGTGGCTACCCGCGCGATGAGCTGCGATGACCTGGCGAAGCCACGCGCTGAGCTGGTCGATCGTGGCGTGATCCTTCTGGCTGAGCGCGAGAACGGGAAGTCCGTCACGTGCGGCCGTGGCGTCGGCAACCATCTGGACCGCGTCGACGTCGACGTAGGGGGCCAGGTCGATCTTGTTGACCACCAATAGATCTGCCCGCTCAATTCCGGGACCACCCTTGCGTGCGACGTCTCCGCCGCCGGCGACGTCGATGCAGAAGATCTGGGCGTCGACCAAGGCCGGACTGAACGTGGCGGTCAGGTTGTCACCACCGCTTTCCACGATCACCATGTCGAGGGGATGGAACTGACGCTCGAGGTCTTCGACCGCAATGAGGTTCGGTGTGACGTCGTCACGAATAGCCGTGTGCGGGCACGCGCCCGTCTCGACTGCGACGATGCGCTCAATCGGCAGAACGTTGGCCGCGCGCAACAGTCGCGCGTCCTCGTCGGTGTAGATGTCGTTGGTGACAACCGCAATCTCGTACTCCGACGCGAGCTCGCGGCAGATGGTGGCGATGAGGGTACTTTTGCCGGTGCCAACCGGTCCGGCGACGCCGAGCCTCAAACCTCTTGCAGCAGTGGCGGTGTTGTTCAGGTTGTCAAGCACGGAAAATCCTCCTGGATCGAGCGTGGTGTTCGAGTGACCATTGTTCGACCAACGGTCCTGTTGTAGCGGGTATATCTGTGACGCCGTCGACTGCTACGGCAGCCGCTGCGACGGTTTCGATGGTCGAGGCGGCTCGGAGCAGCCATTCGACCGGTTCTGCCGGATCCACCGGCAGTAGCTTCAATGCCGCCGACGCCACCGTTTGAGCGTCGTCGTACAGACAGGATCTAGCTGCCTGTAGGTCGTCCATCCCGGAGATCGCCGTGAAGACTCCCAACGCGAGCGGACGCATCGGATGCCCGGGCAGGGCCATGAGGATCTGCACCGCGGGGTGTTGCGGCCACAATCGCGACGCCAGCCTTGCCAGCCCACGCCCGAGCTGAATCGACGCCTCACGCAGCGGTGCGCTGGGAGTCCGAGCGAGCAGCTCCCTCGAGATGTCCTCGAGTTCGCCTGCACTTCCCTCACTTACGGCCCAGCGTCGCGTGACCACGGTTGCAGCGGCCTCGACCAGTCCGACTGTTTCGAGTCGACCCCGGATGAAATCCGGGACCTGACTCTGCAGGAGTCCGCCCACCAGTGCCGGTTCCAACCCCGACGAGTGCGCGTGACCGCCCGTAGGCAGACGCCCGTCTGACAAGAGCATCGACGCTATCTCGGCAGACGCCATCTCGATTGACATGGTTTCAGAACAGCATGTAGCGCTGAGCCATCGGCACTACGTCAACGGGGTTGGGCGCGATCAGGTCGCCGTTGACCTTGATGGCAAAAGTCTCCGGATCGACGTCGATGGACGGCAGCGCCGTGTTGTTCGGCATGTCCGACTTGGTGAGGTGCCTCGTCGGGCGAACACCGGTAAGGGTTCGGGTGAGACCGAGACGATCGGCCAGACCGTCCTCGATGGCCATCGGAGAGACGAACGTCGTGGACAGGTGCGGGGCCGATCCCGGAGTCGCCGCGATGGCCGGGCGAACGAACACCGGCTGCGGGGTCGGGATAGCAGCATTCGGATCACCCAGCGGCGCAGCAACTATCGCCCCGCCCTTGATCACGGCAGAAGGACGGACTCCGAAGAACGCGGGATCCCACAGCACCAGGTCCGCCATCTTCCCGGCCTCGACCGAGCCGATCTCGTGATCGATACCGTGCGCCACCGCGGGACAGATCGTGTACTTGGCGACGTAACGCCGCGCACGCTCGTTGTCGGCGGGCATGCTGGTGCCCAGCTTGCCGTACTGGGCCTTCATGACGTGGGCAACCTGCCATGTCCGCAGGGTCACCTCACCGATACGGCCCATCGCCTGGGCGTCGGACGAGGTGATGGAGATGGCTCCGATGTCGTGCAGAAAGTCTTCTGCTGCAATCGTTGTCGGCCGGATCCGGGACTCGGCAAAAGCAAGATCCTCCGGAACCCGGGGATTGAGCGCATGACACACGATGAGCATGTCGAGGTGCTCGGCGACCGTGTTGACGGTATGCGGCAACGTCGGATTGGTCGATGCCGGAAGAACGTTCGACTCACCTGCCGTCACGATGATGTCCGGTGCGTGCCCACCGCCGGCGCCTTCCGCATGGAACACGTGGATCCCGCGTCCGGCGATCGCATCCAAAGTGTGCTGTACGTAACCGGTTTCGTTGAGGCTGTCGGCGTGCAGCGCTACCTGGAGGCCGAACTCGTCGGCTGCGCGTAGAGCTGCGTCGATGGCGGCCGGAGTGGATCCCCAGTCCTCGTGGACCTTGAATCCGCCTGCGCCGGCGAGAGCTTCCTGACGCATGGCCTCATGGCTGACGGTGCTGCCCTTGCCGAGGAGAAGAACGTTGAGCGGGATGTGGTCGAGGGCGCGGTGCATCATCGTCAAGGACCAGGCGCCGGGCGTGACGGTGGTTGCCTTGCTTCCTTCGGTTGGGCCCGTTCCGCCGCCCGCAACCGTCGTCGTACCGGTCGAGAGCGCCTCCATCATCTCGATTTCACTGAGGAAGTGCACGTGAGTGTCGATCGCACCCGCGGTGAGGATCTTCCCCTCGCCGGCGATCACGTCGGTGCTCGGCCCGATGAGCAACTTGGGGTGCACGCCATCCATGATGTCGGGGTTGCCGGACTTGCCGATCGCAACGATGCGTCCGTCGCGAATTCCGACGTCTGCCCGGACGATTCCCCAGTGATCGAGAATCACCGTGTTGGTGATGACGACGTCGAGAGCGCCCTGATCGCGAGTGGTCAGGCCCTGGCCCATCGACTCGCGGATGCTCTTGCCGCCGCCGAAGACCATCTCGTCGCCGGTCGCGGTGTAGTCGTGCTCGATCTCGATCCACAGATCTGTGTCGGCCAAACGGATCTGGTCGCCTGCGGTCGGGCCGTACAGGGAGGCGTAACCGCGTCGATCGATCCTGCTCATTCGGCTGTCCTCTCAACTGTCGTCGCGGCGTCATCCGGTGAATCCGCCTCGACTGGAACATCACTCACGCGAACGTTCACCGAGGACGCTCGCAAAGGCTCTTCGACCTCCACACCGGGTGTGCCGAACGGCATGACGGTCTTGGGCTCACGCGCATGCGTCGGCAGGTCTTCGTCCGGCACGATCTGCAGGCCCGGAACCCTTTTGAGTCCTCCGAGCGCGATCAGTGTCACCGTCCTGCTGACCCCCGGTTCGAACCGAACCGACGTTCCCGAGGGGATGTCGAGCCGGAAGCCGTCTGCCGCTTCGCGATCGAAGGTCAACGCCGGGTTGGCCGCGGGAAGGTGGAGATGCGAACCGATCTGAATGGGGCGATCGCCGTCGTTGACGACGACCATCGTGATCTTCTCCGCGTCCGTGCCGAACTCGAGCGGTTCGGTGGACACACATACCTCACCGGGAATCATCGAATGGGCTCCGTCACGGTTACCAGCTTGCGACCGTCCGGGAAAGTGGCCTCTACCTGGACATTTGCAATCATCTCGGGTACCCCTTCCATCACGTCGTCGCGGGTGAGCACTTGCCGACCGGCGTTCATCAGTTCCGCAACCGTCATTCCGTCACGCGCGCGCTCGAGAATCCAACACGAGATCAGGGCCATCGCTTCGGGGTAATTCAGCAGTACCCCACGCTCGCGGCGGTCGCGGGCGACCATGCCCGCAACGCTCAGGAGCAGCTTTTCGGTATCTGAAGGGGTGAGGTGCACTGACAAGCCCTTCCGGTTGTGAAACGACATCGATCGACAGCGTGCTGTCGGGCCGAGATTAGCATTGCCCGAAGCGTCGTCAGTATCCACGAGATTCACATCTTCGGCTACTTCAGCACCCGCTCGGCGCACTTGCGCTGCTCATCGAATTATTCGGGCGCCCAACGACGCTCAGCTGTGCGGACCGGAGTGGGAACTATCACCACAACCAAAAATTTTCACCCCCGTCTCCTGTTGGAAACGGGGGTGAAACATGGTCGTGCGGTGTGCAATCCCAGGACTTATCCGAAGCGGCCGGAGATGTAGTCCTCGGTGGCCTTCTGTGTCGGGTTCGAGAAGATCTTCTCGGTGTCGTCGATCTCGACGAGCTGACCGGGCTTACCGGTTGCCTCGAGGTTGAAGAAAGCCGTCTGGTCACTCACACGCGCAGCCTGCTGCATGTTGTGCGTGACGATGACGATGGTGAAGTCCTTCTTCAGCTCGGTGATCAGGTCCTCGATCGCCAGAGTCGAGATGGGGTCGAGAGCGGAGCAAGGCTCGTCCATGAGCAGGACGTCGGGCGAGACGGCAATGGCACGCGCGATGCACAGACGCTGCTGCTGACCGCCTGAGAGTCCACCACCGGGCTTGTCGAGGCGATCCTTGACCTCGTTCCACAGGTTGGCGCCGCGCAGCGAACGCTCGGCCACCTCGTCGAGCTTCTTCTTGCTGCGCTCGCCCTGCAACTTCAAGCCCGCGACGACGTTGTCCCGGATGGACATGGTCGGGAACGGGTTGGGCCGCTGGAAGACCATGCCGATGGTCTTGCGAACACCGACGGGATCGACGTTCGAGCCGTAGATGTCTTCTCCGTCGAGCAAGACCGAACCCTCGACGCGCGCACCGGGAATCACTTCGTGCATGCGGTTGAGTGAACGAAGAACGGTGGACTTGCCGCAGCCGGACGGGCCGATGAAGGCGGTGACACTCCGGGGCGGGACGGACAGGCCCACATCGGCGACGGCGTGGAACTTGCCGTAGTAGATGTTGACGTCCTTGAGATCCAGACGCTTGGCCATTACCGGCTCCCTACTGAGTTGTTGACGCTGTTGAGTACGAACATGTTCCGAGGCCGCATCACTTGCTTCTGACCTGTGAGAAGTGACCGATCAGCTTCGCGACGATGTTGAGGATCGCGATCAGCAGGATCAGGGTCAGTGCTGCGCCCCAGATGCGGTTGGTGCCGGCGTCGGTGGGGTTGTTCATCTCTGCGACCATGACGGAAGGCAGAGTACCCATTTCGCCGTTGAACAGATCGAAGTTGATGAACGGCGCGTAGCCGACGAGGATCAGCAGCGGTGCTGTCTCACCGAGCACGCGGGCCAGGGCCAACATGACGCCGGTGATGATGCCGGGAAGTGCCGTCGGCAGAACGATTTTCGAGATGGTCTTCCACTTCGGCACACCGAGCGCGTACGACGCCTCTCGCAGATCCATCGGGACGATGCGCAGCATTTCCTCGGTGGAGCGGATGACGACCGGGACCATCAGCAGGACCAGAGCCAGCGACACGGCGAACGCGGACTTGGGGAAGCCGAAGGTCGCGATCCACAAGGCGTAGATGAACAGCGCGGCCACGATCGACGGAACACCGCTGAGGATGTCGACCATGAACGTGGTGAGCTTGCCGAGCTTCGACTTCCGGTCGGCGTACTCCACCAGATAGATCGCGACGAAGATACCGAGCGGGATGGAGAAGACCGCGCACACGATGCCTTGCAGCAGGGTACCGATCAATGCGTGATAGATACCGCCGCCGTCGGCCGACGCCGTCAATCCGCTCAGTGAGTTGGTGAACCACGTCGGCGACGTCAGAGCGGGCAGGCCCTTGGCGATAACCGTGAAGAGCACCCAGACCAACGGGATGAGCGCGATGACAACTGCCAGGCTGACCAGGATGGTCGCGATGACGTCCTTGGCGCGACGACGGGCGCCGACGCCTTGGAAAGTGGGGGCCTTGACCGGCCGGTCCAGAGTGGAGGTCATGGGTCAGTCCTTCTTTCCGGCGATCACTGCGCGGGCAGCCGCGTTGACGACGAAGGTCAGAACGAACAGCACCAGTCCGGCCGCGATGTACGCGCCTGCCTGGATGTCGTTGTTGAACTCCGCGTAGCCGAGGGCGATCTTGGAGGCGATGGTCGAGCCGCCGTCGAACAGCGACCAGCCGAAGGCCTGAGAGGTGGTGCGCAGGATCAGGTACAGCGCCATCGTCTCGCCGAGTGCGCGTCCGAGACCGAGCATCGAGCCGCTGATGTAGCCGGACTTACCGAACGGGATGACCGTGGTGCGCACAACTTCCCAGCGAGTGGCGCCGAGTGCGAGTGCTGCTTCGATCTGTGAGCGCGGGGTCTGGATGAACACCTCGCGGGTCACTGCGGTGATGACCGGAAGGATCATCACTGCGAGGACGATGCCTGCGGTGAAGATGGTGCCGCCGCCGGTGATCGATCCGCTGCCGTCGGCGAAGAGCGGGAACCAGCCGAGAGTGTCGTTGAGCCACACCGCGACCGGGGTGATCGCCGGAGCGAACACGAGAAGTCCCCACAGGCCGTAGACGATGGACGGCACAGCCGCGAGAAGGTCGATCGTGTACGACAGTGGCCGCGTGAGCCACTTGGGTGAGTACGAAGTCAGGAAGATCGCGATGCCCAGTGCGATCGGCATCGCGAGCACCAGTGCGAACAGCGAGACCAACACCGTGACCTGGAAGAGATCGAGGACACCGAACGCCATCGCGTTGATGTTCTGCGTGACCCATTCACGGCTGGTCAGGAAGTTGACCTGGTTCCGGCTCAAAGCAGGAACGGCACGCCAGATCAGGAACGCGCCGATCGCCGCGATGACAACCGTGATGAAGATTGCCGAACCGGATGCGAGCGATCTGAAGATGCGGTCACCCGGACGGGTCACCGTCTTGCTGTTGCCGCTGCCCGGACCGTCACCCTTCGGAGGATGCTCGGTTTCTGGAGCCTTGGTGGAAGTAATCGTGTCCTCCGTGGTGCCGTTCGGACCGCCCACCCCGGCCCCGCTGGTTGCGGGGCCGGGAGAACGAGATGTCGAGGTGATGGGCGCGTCACTCATGTGCGCTCACTTCCTTCACGTCTGAATGTAGATCCATGAGCTTGTCCGCACGAGTCTCTAGGTCAGCTGATTGCCGTGATGGACGCGTTGAGGCGATCCTGGACGTTCGCCGGCAGCGGGATGTAACCCTGCTCGGCAAGGTTGGCCTGACCCTCGTTTGCCGCGCTCGTCAGGAACGACTTCACTGCTGCGGAGGTGTCCGCGTCGTAGCCCTTGGAGCAGACGATCGAGTACGTGGCGAGAACCAGCGGGTATGCGCCGGCTTCGTTGGTCTTGAAGATCGACGCGAGGTCGAGCGTCAGGTCGCCGGTCGCGTCGGACTTGAACTTCGCGCCTGCGATCGACTTCGAGGCCGAATCGTTGGTCAGTGCGACTGCCTCGGAGCCGGTGTTGATTTCGGCAACCGAGAGCTTGTTCTGGTCCGCGAACGACTTCTCGACGTAGGTGATCGAACCCGGTGCAGTAGCGACTGCCTGCGCAACGCCCGCCGAACCCTTGGCGCCCTCACCGACGCCACCGGTGAAGTCGGACCCTGCGCCCGACGTCCAAGCACCGTTCGATGCTGCGTCGAGGTACTTCTGGAAGTTGTCGGTGGTACCCGAGGAATCGGACCGGATCACGGTGGTGATCTTCTCGTCGGGAAGCGAAGCACCGGAGTTGAGCGCGGCGATGGCCGGATCGTTCCACTTGGTGATGCCACCGTTGAAGATCTTCGCGAGAACCTCTGCGTTGAGAACGAGCTTGTCGACGCCGTCGAGGTTGTATGCAACTGCGATCGGGCCGAAGACGAGGGGAAGGTTCCAGGCTTCGCCGCCGACGCAACGCTCCTTGGCCTTGTCGGCCTGCTCGTCCTTGATGGCCGAGTCGGAGCCGGCGAAGTCGATCTGGCCGGCGATGAACTGCGTACGTCCGTCACCCGAACCGCTGGGGTTGTAGGCGACGTTGACCGTCTTGCCCTTTTCCTGGCACACGGAGATGTAGGTGGAGACGAACTGGTCCATGGCGTTCTTCTGTGCCGAGGAACCAGCGGCAGAGAGGTTGCTCTTGCCTTCGCACGTTGCGTTCGATGAGGACGCGTCCACACCCGTCGACGACGAATTGTTGTCGCTGCCACATGCGGCCAAGGTCATGGCGCCCACGGCCACTACACCGAGCAGGGCACCACTGCGCTTGAGATTCACCAAGATCCTCCGGAAATCGCTACCGCCACGCCCACGATCGGGCGGCGACATGAGATGCAGATGATTGAAATCTGCATCAGGCAACACGGCGCTGCCCACAGAGAAAAGTAGGCGGGCGCGGTGTCCGGTTGGACCACACATGGTTAACGGAGAATGAACAGACCAGACATTTCTGCGTGTTCGACTGTGACGTCAGCGCGCGCGGGCGTAAGCCATGTCCACATGGAACCGATCGAAGCCGAGACGCTCGTACGTGTGCAGGGCGGCGGTGTTGTCGCCTTCGACGTAGAGAAGGACGGTTCCGAGGCCGCGATCACGCAGGTAATGCATGCCCGCGAGAGTCAGCACTCGGCCGAGACCGCGTCCCTGCGCCGCAGGATCGATACCCACGACGTACACCTCACCCAGTTCGGGATCGTCACCTTCCGGTGCGTGCACCTTGGTCCAGTGAAAGCCGAGAAGAGTATCGGGATCGGTGTCCGCGAACGCCATGAACAGACCGGCGGGGTCGAACCACCCTTCGGCCGTTCTCTCGTCGATCTCCGACTGGGTCCAGCCGCCCTGCTCGGGATGCCAGGAGAACGCCGCGTTATTGACGCGAAGGATCTCGGAATCGTCTTCGGGTCCGCGATACGTCCGCATCGTTATACCCTCGGGCACAACGATTTCCGGAAGCTGCGGAGCATCGAGAGGTCGACGCAACTGGAGGAGCTCACGAACACTGATCAGATCGAGACTCTTGGCGAATTCCACTGCAGCGTCGATGTTTCCGTGCGCCCAGACGCGTGTGCCTGAACGACCCTCGTCGAATACCGCTGCGGCAAGCCTGGTTCCGATGCCGCGGCGCCGTGCCTGCGGGTCGACCACCAACTCCGCCATGTCGGGATGCTCGTCCGAACCGGCTTGCAGCTGTGCGTAACCGACGACGGCATCGCCGTCGAACTCGAGGAAGTGTCGTGCTGCACCGCGTCCGGCAACGGCATGGCGCCCCTGCTCCGACACCGGTGCCTTGCCGTCGAACTCGGTCGCGCGATCGAGCAGCGCGGAAACCTGCGCGGCGGATCCGGCCGGCAGCGAATCGGTCCAACCCACGTCAGACCACCGAACCGTCGGCCGCGTCGTAGTCGACGTCTTCGTCGTCCTCGAACTGAACGGGAGCTGCTGCGCCGCCCTTGGCCCTGGTCGGACGCACTGCCTTGTATCCGACATTCCGGACTGTACCGATCAAGGATTCGTATTCGGTGCCGAGTTTCGCCCGCAGACGACGCACGTGGACGTCGACCGTCCTGGTGCCGCCGAAGAAGTCGTAACCCCACACTTCCTGCAGCAGCTGTGCACGGGTGAATACACGCCCGGCGTGCTGCGCGAGGTACTTGAGCAGCTCGAATTCCTTGTAAGTCAAATCAAGGGGCCGTCCACGCAGTCGTGCCGTGTACGTCCCCTCGTCGATAACCAGTTCGCCCAGCGTGATCTTTCCCGACGCTTCCGGACTGGCCACACCGCCGCTGCGAGCGACCAACAACCGCAATCGGGCGTCCACCTCCGCCGGACCGGTACCGGGAAGCAGGATGTCGTCCAGCCCCCAGTCGGCGTTGACTGCGACGAGTCCGCCTTCGGTGAGTACGGCGACCACAGGTACTGCTGATCCCGTGCTTCCGAGCAGTCGACACAAACCGCGCGCGGCAGCAAGATCGGTGCGCGCATCCACCAACGCCACGTCCGCGGAACTCGCTTCGAGAAGCGAGGAAACCTCTGTGGGGGCAGGCCGAACCGAGTGCGCCAGCAACGCCAACGCCGGTAGTACAGCTTCCGGGTTGGGGTCGGAGGTGAGGAGGAGCAGTTCCACACGGCCTCCTATCTAGTAGCCCGCGCAACCCGCGAGGGCAACGCTCGAGTAGTTCGACGCTTTTGGTCGGTCACTACATTAGCGTGCCTGGTACCGGGGCCGTCGCATCGAACCCCGACCGGAGTCCGTCACAATGGTGCGGTGCGCAAACTGATCATCGGCATCGTCTTCCTCCTCGGCCTCGGACTGGTGGCCGATTTCGGCGCTGCCGCGTACGCCGAGTACCGGGTTTCCCGCGAGCTCCGAACCGGCGCGTCACTCGAGGCGGACCCCGAGGTCACCTTCAACGGGTTCCCCTTCCTCACCCAGGCACTCGGCGGGAAGTACAAGGACGTCTACGTCAGAGCCACCGGCGTCCAGAGCGACGTGGTCGGCGAAGTGACCGTCGAGGCCAACCTGCGCGGGGTCACCGTGCCCTTCTCCGACATCGTGAACGGCAACGTCACCCAGCTCCCCGTCGACAAACTCGACGGCCGGATGGGAATCAACGCCACCGACCTCGGAAAGCTGCTCAACATCCCTGACCTGCAGGTATCTTCGCCGCCGGCCAACAAGTCGGACGGCACCGGGGGCAGCGGCGGAACGGGCGCCAGCACCGCGGGCGCCGTCGTGCTGACCGGAACGGTTGCCGTCGGCCCGGTCGAGACTGCCGTGAGCGTGCAGGCCAACCTGGTTCTGGAAGGAAGGCAGGTCAAGATCGTCGCCAGCAACCTGTACTTCGGTCCTGAGGGCAAAGCCGATTTCTCGATCCCCGCAGCACTCGAGCCCGTAGTCCTCGGATTGTTCAGCTACACGATCGATCCGCAGGCACTCCCCTACGGAATCCAGCCGAGCCTGGTCTACGCAGAAGGCGGAAGAATCGTGATCGAAGGCAGCGCCGAAAACACGACGATCGATCTCGCAGAGCTGCAGAACCGATGACCGGGATCACAATTCTGCTGGTCGCGCTCGTAGCCGTCGTCGCGGTCGGGCTCTTTCTCAAGTCGCGCAACGGAGCGGTCCGAGCCACAACCACGTCCGCAGCCGGCACCACCGACAGCCGCCTCGAACTGCTGAGCGCCGCCGGAGTCGCGTCGCCGAACGGCGGACCCGTCGTACTGCATTTCTCCGCCGACTGGTGCGGACCGTGTGCAGCAGTACGGCGCGTCGTCGGCCAGGTCGTAGTTTCGATGGCCGACGCTCCCCGTCCGCCGGTGGAGATCGAACTCGACATCGACAAAGAACCGGCCCTGGCAAGCGAAATGAGCGTCCTGTCCCTACCCACCACGTTCATCCTCGACGGTGGTCTCGACGAACAGTTCCGAGTGTCCGGAGTGCCGTCCGCAGCCGACCTGAAAGCTGCGCTCGTACCACTATCCGGACCCCACGAGCCAAAATCCGAGAATTCGGGGTAAACTCGCCGACGTGCAAACCCGCCACGAGCTGATGCTCACCCGACGCCGCGCAGTAGACCTGTGCCGCCTCGGGGGCTGTTGCTGTACCTGTTGCTGATCACCACATCCGTCAGTTCTCTCTGACTCTCGAGCTTTCGCTCACGTGATCAATTCACCGAACGGGACTTTTGCGTCCCCGTTTTCTCGGTCCAGGCAAGCACCATGCAATCCAGCGCAGGAGCACTCCCGATGTCCACAACCACACCCCAACTCGAGCAAGTAGACGTCCGCGGACCTCGATTCGCAGCATGGGTCACCACCGGCGTCCTCGTACTCACGCTCATTCTCTCGACCTTCTCTCTGCCCGCCGCCACCGCGCTTCTCGCCCTGCAGGCGATCGTCTTCGCGGTCGGAGCGATACTCGGCCCCAAGCGCAGCCCGTACGGCCAGATCTTCGGCAAGCTCGTCGCGCCGCGAATCTCGCCGGTCAGCGAACGCGAACCCGTAGCGCCACTTCGCTTCGCGCAGTTCGTCGGCTTCGTCTTCGCACTCGCCGGCACGGTCGGTTTCCTGGCCGGCTCGACGATCGTCGGCACCGTTGCCACCGGCTTCGCCTTGTTCGCAGCCATGCTCAACGCCGCGTTCGGCATCTGCCTCGGCTGCCAGATCTACCCACTCGTCGCAAGGCTGCGAAATACCGGCCGCGCTACCACCGCGTGAAAGCGCTTGCCACACAACCCTGCTGAACCCCTGCTAGATATCGACCGATGCAAGACCACATCGAAAGGAACACCATGGCTCGCTCCGACGTCCTAGTCTCCGCTGACTGGGCTGAGCAGAACCTCAACACCCCCAAGACCGTTTTTGTCGAGGTGGACGAGGACACCAGCGCATACGACGGCGGCCACATCGAGGGTGCAGTCAAGCTCGACTGGCGCAAGGACCTCCAGGACGGCGTCCGACGCGACTTCCTGAACCAGGAGCAGTTCTCGGACCTGCTCTCCGCCAAGGGCATTGCGAACGACGACACCGTCGTTCTCTACGGTGGCAACAACAACTGGTTCGCCGCTTACGCGTACTGGTACTTCAAGCTGTACGGCCACCAGGACATCAAGCTGATCGACGGTGGCCGCAAGAAGTGGGAGCTCGACGGACGCCCGCTCTCGAAGGACGCCGTCAACCGCGAAGCCACCCAGTACAAGGCCGAGACCCCCGACTTCTCGATCCGCGCATTCCGCGACGAGGTCATCGACGCCATCGGCAGCAAGAACCTCGTCGACGTTCGCAGCCCTGACGAGTTCTCCGGCAAGATCCTCGCTCCCGCCCACCTTCCGCAGGAGCAGGCGCAGCAGCGTGGCCACGTCCCCGGAGCCATCAACATCCCGTGGAGCACCACCGCCAACGAGGACGGCACCTTCAAGTCGGACGACGACCTCGCCAAGCTGTACGCGGAAAAGGGCTTCGACGACACCAAGGAAACGATCGCATACTGCCGCATCGGCGAGCGGTCGAGCCACACCTGGTTCGTCCTGCAGGAGATCCTCGGCAAGAACAACGTCAAGAATTACGACGGCAGCTGGGTCGAATACGGCTCACTCGTCGGCGCACCGATCGAATTGGGAGCCTGATCATGTGTGGAGCACCTACCCAGGGCCAGACCCTGCCTGCCGGCGTCGACGTCGAGAAGGAAACGGTCATCACCGGCCGCGTTCTCGCAGCTGACGGCCAGCCCATCGGCGGCGCATTCGTGCGTCTGCTCGACGGCTCCGGAGAGTTCACGGCCGAGGTCGTGGCTTCGGGAACCGGCGATTTCCGCTTCTTCGCCGCTCCGGGCGAGTGGACCGTGCGTGCGCTGTCCAGCTCGGGCAACGGCACCTCGACCGTCGCTCCCTCGGGCTCGGGCGTGCACAACGTGGACGTGACCGTCAGCAAGTAATTCCTGCTTCGGCAGGCGGCCCCGCACCCCTTCGGTGCGGGGCCTTCTGCATTCCGGCTCCCGATTTTTCCGGTCGGTCGCCGCGGTCTAAGATGTACCCGTGGTCATTTTCTTCGAGGTACTCCTCGCACTCGCATCCGTCATGATCGCTTGGTTCTCCGTGTACGTCGTGTACCGCTTGGTCACCGACGAGTCGTGAGCCAGGCTCCGGATTCAGGGTCCGACGCGACCGCTGACGATTCCGCCGCTGCAGGTGCCGTGAGGCGCGGCAGCGGGGACGAAGCTGTCGCCATCGCCGTCGAGCGCTCCAAGTCGACGGCGTCGCTCAACATTCCGACCCTGCCGGACCTTCCGTTGCCCGAGGACACCGCAAACCTGCGCCTCGGCCCAGACATCAATCCCGAACTCCTCGCACTACTCCCCCTCGTCGGCGTCTGGCGCGGCGAAGGCGAAGGGCACGACGAGACCGGCGACTACGCCTTCGGTCAGCAGATCGTCATCTCCCACGACGGTGGCCCCTACCTCAATTGGGAGTCCCGGTCCTGGCGCCTCGACGCCGAGGGCGAGTACGTGAGCCCCGATCTGCGCGAGAGTGGCTACTGGCGCATGGGCGGCGACGGCATCCCCGGCAGCGTCAACCAGGAAGTCGTCGAACTCCTGCTCAGCCACAGCTCCGGCGTCGTCGAAATGTACTACGGCCGAGCTCTGACCCAGGCGTCGTGGGAACTTGCCACCGACGTGGTGATCCGCAGCCAGTCCGGTGCACTGTACGGCGGCGCGAAGCGCCTGTACGGCATCGTCGAAGGCGGCGACCTCGCGTACGTCGAAGAGCGGATCATGTCTGACGGTGGCCTGGAACCGCGCCTCTCGGCGCGGCTGACGCGCTACATCGGCTAGTTCTGCTGTGCGCCTCTACTAACGGCAGGCTCGCGTGGTTGTCGCAACGAGCGACCCCCGAGCCACATCCACGCTTTCGCGGGGTCCCGGTCGGACTGATCGGGGGCTCGGGGGTCGGGTGGCTGCCTGGGATTCGCCGGCCGCTCGCGCGGTAAGTGAATTCCGTCAGCGATTGCGGCTAGCTGGCAGCCACCTCACGCGTCCGTCTGTACTTCAATTTCAGACCACCTCCTTCCTTGTGTACTGGAGAAAGTACGCCCACTTCACGATGACGGCAACGTATTTTCCACAGAAGCTTTTCCGACGCATATCACCTGGTCAGATCCAGTACCGGCCGGAAGTTGGTGGGTGACGACAACAACTGTTCGCGAAGAATCGACCAGCATTCCGTCGCGATCGAGTAACTCGCGAAGCAACTGAGCCCCTGCCTCCGCGTCCATGTGCTCGGTCGGCTCGTCGAGCAGCAGTACCTCCGCGGGCGAGACGATCGCGCGTGCCAGCAGCAACCGACGACGCTCACCGCCCGAAACCGCTCGCATACCGCCGACCAGGTAGGTGTCGAGCCCGTCCGGCAGTTCCGCCAGCCAATCGCCGAGACCGACTGCGGCAAGTGCTTTCTCCGCGTCCTCGACGGTGAGGTCGCCGCGCGCAACGCGCAGGTTCTCGAGTACCGACGTCTCGAAGAGGTGTGCGTCCTCGGCGAAGTACCCCACGTGACGACGCAACTCTGCCGGATCGACATCCGAAACATCCACTCTGCCAACGCGAACTGTTCCCGCGACAGGCGGCAGCAGACCCGCCATCGTCATCAGCGCAGTCGTCTTTCCCGATCCACTCTCGCCGACGACTGCAACACGAGCACCGCGAGGAAGATCCACCGACAGCGGTTCGGTCACCCTTCCCCCGGGCCAACCAGCCCGCAACGCGTCCACGCTCAGGACCCCGTCCTCCGGCCACGCACGGTCACCTTCGACGTGTTCCTCAGCTGCGCGATCGAGAACCGCCATGATGCGCGCCGACGCCAGTCGCGCCTTGGTCAACGCCACCGCTGCGCTGGGCAGTATCGCGGTTCCCTCGAAAGCCGACAGGGGAAGCAGTACAAGGATTCCCATGGACATCGGTGACATGTCGGTGGTTCCGTAGAGCGCGATTCCGATCAGTAGAGCCCCGAGGACGCTCACTCCGATTGCGAGAGGCGTCGCGGCGGCTGCAAAGGCACTCGGTACCGCCGCACGGTCGGTTGCCTCGACCACCTCGTTCTCGGCGGAGACTGCCTCGTTCACCGCCTGATCCAAGCGACCCGATACCCGGAGCTCGGCGGAATGGTCGAGGGCCGTCACCGCAGACTCACTGAATCGAGCTGCGGCAGCGGAACTGTCGGCTTCGGCCAGGCGAGCAGCTCGCGCCGACAGCCAGGGTGCCGCGATCCCGGACACCGCCAACGCAACAGTGAGAATGAGCGCCGCCGGAACGGAGATGAACAACAAGATTCCCACCGCAGCGAATGCGAGGACAACCGAAACCGCAATCGGGATCAGCGCTTTGACGACGACGTCGCCCAGCGCGTCCACATCGGCGCCGGTACGTGAGAGCAGGTCACCGCGTCGCAGTCCGGCAGCGGCCGCGGGGTCCCCCGCTGCCAACTCCTGGTAGATCCTCGACCGCGCCGCGGTGGTTCCGCGCAATGCGACGTCGTGCGTCGTCAATCGTTCGAGATAGCGGAAGACACCACGCGAGATTCCCAATGCGCGTACGGCAACCACCGCAACACTGAGGTCGAGAACGGGAGGCATCTCCCAGGCTCGCGTGATCAACCACGCGGACAGTGCGGCCAAGGCAAGTGCACTGCCGAGTGTTGCCACGCCCGCCGCTACCGCAGTCAGTACGCGTCGTGGCCGAAGTTCCAGTAGCCGCAGAGCACGCAGAAGCGGATCGTGAGCGTCACTTCTCATGAGCATGTACCTCGACAATCCGGTCAGCCGCGGCGAGCACACTCGGACGGTGGCCGATCACGACCACGGTGTCGCCGCGCTCCGCCCGTGCTCTCAGAGAAGCCAACACTGTCCCTTCCGAATCGGAGTCGAGGTGAGCGGTGGGTTCGTCCAGGACAAGAACCGCGCGGTCGGAGGCGAGAACACGCGTCAGGGCCAGGCGCTGCCGCTGCCCCAGTGACAGACCTGTGCCGCCGACGCCGATCACGGTCTCGACGCCCGCAGGCAGCTCGGCCAATACCGCGTCGAATCCCGTCGCGGCCGCAGCACGAGCCAACGCCTGCGACTCGACGGCCCCGGTGAGATCGAGGTTCTCGCGAATGGTGCCGGGCAAGAGGACCGGATGTTGCGGTAGCCAGGCCAACTGACTCCACCACGCGTGCTCGTCCAGGTCGCGGACATCGATGCCGGCGACCGTCACGCGCCCACTGCTCGGTTCGATCAACCCGAGCAGCGCGTGCACTGCCGTCGACTTGCCGCAGCCGTTGGGGCCGGTGAGCACCGTGATCTTCCCTGGCGACGCAACGGCGGAAAGTCGAGACGGCGCCACTCCCCCACGAGAGGCCACACCGAGACCGTCGAAGACGATATCGGCGCCGCGAGCGACCACCGTCGTCCGACCGCCCTCCGGCGCGACAGAATCGGCCTCGATAACCTCGAATGCTTTGTCGGCTGCGGCCATTCCGTCCTCGGCGGCATGGAACTGGGTTCCCACCATTCGGAGCGGCAGGTACACCTCGGGCGCGAGGATCAACGCGACTATCCCCGGCTCGAGTGTCATGTCCCCGTACACCAGTCGCAAGCCGATGCTCACGGCCACCAATGCAACGCAGAGTGTTGCGAGCAGTTCCAACACCATCGAGGACAGGAACGCGACGCGGAGGGCGGACATCGTCGTTCGCCGATGAGCGTCACCGAGTTCACGGACGCGCTCGGCAGGACCTTGCTGACGACCGAGCGCCCGCAGCGTCGGCAAACCGGCGAGTAGATCGAGGAGTTGCGAAGACAACGTGGTCATCGCTGCCAGCGTCTTCTCCGACTTACCCTTTGTCAGCAAGCCGATCAGAATCATGAAGATGGGGATCAGCGGCAGCGTCACGAAGATGATGACCGCAGACGTCATGTCCTGCATCGCAATGACTATCAGGGTGATGGGTGTCAGCGTTACCGACAGGACCAGAGCCGGAAGGTATCCCGTCAGATACGGACCAAGACCGTCGACGCCGCGGGTGACCACGGTCGCGATCTCGTCACGCCGCGGATCGAGATCGCGAGGACTCATCGCCGTCGCCGACGCCAGCACGCCGTTCTTGATCTCGGCAACGACGCGTGTCGACGCCCGGTGCGCATACCTGGTCTGTAGCCAAGTCCCCAGAACTCGGACCACCACAGCGGCGGCAAGAACAGCCAACTCGGTTGTCCACGAGGAAACATCCACAGTTCGAGTGGTGATCACTCCGGCCAGCACCCGGCCGATCATGAGCGCCGCGACGATGACCATCACGACGTTCACTATCGACAGAGCAACGGTCAGGATCAGATAGCCGCGCGCAGAAGCGGAATGTCGCCACAGCCGCGGGTCGATCGGCCCCCGGCGACGCTCCCGAGTGGTGGGAGCGTCGCCTACTTCGATAGTCACGTGAATTCGACCGTCAGTTCTTTCGTGATTCGAATCGTTTGTGACTGCGGGTTTGCCACTACCACGTCTTCTCCTTGAATCGCAGACCGATCGACGCCGGAATCTGCTTGGAGGAGATGCGCTGTCGGAACACCCAGTACGTCCAACCCTGGTAGATGATCACCACCGGCGTCATGAATGCCGCGGCCCACGTCATCACCTTGAGCGTGTACGGACTCGACGACGCGTTCTCGATGGTCAGGCTGTACGCCGGATCAAGCGTCGACGGCATGACGTTCGGGAACAGCGAGGCGAACAGCAGCACGACAGTGGCGACGACGGCCACACAGGTGAGAACGAAGGCCCAGCCTTCGCGCTCGGCCCGCGTCAGGAAGACGACGCCGATCAGTGCGGCAGCAGCGGCGGCTACCAGAATCCACGTCCATCCCTTGCCGTAGGCGAGTTGCGTCCACAGGACGAATCCGCCGGCGACCGGAATAGCTGGAATTGCCAGTCGTGCAGCAATTTTCACGGCATCTTCACGAACCTCGTCGGCACTCTTGAGCGCCAGGAACACAGCGCCGTGGAGAGCGAACACCAGCGCGGTGGTCAGACCGCCGAGCAGTGCGTAAGGATTGAGCAGATCGAAGAATCCCGACTCGACCTGCTTGTCCGCGTTGATCGCCACGCCCCGAACGATGTTCGCGAAAGCCACGCCCCAGAGAACTGCCGGGACCCAGGAGCCGAAGATGATGCCCCAGTCGCAACGCTGACGCCACTTGTCGTCGTCGATCTTGCTCCGCCATTCGATGGCGCAGATCCGAACGATCAAGGCCACCAGGATGATCAGCAGCGGTAGATAGAACCCGGAGAACAACGTCGCGTACCACTCCGGAAATGCCGCGAACATCGCGCCACCGGCCGTGATCAGCCACACTTCGTTTCCGTCCCACACCGGGCCGATCGTGTTGAGCGCCACCCGTCGACGCGTATCGGCTGGGAGGTCACTGCCTCTGCCGACGATCGGCATGAGCATTCCGACACCGAAGTCGAACCCTTCGAGGACGAAGTAACCGATGAACAGTACTGCGACGAGCACGAACCATACTTCTTGAAGTCCCATGATCGCCTCCTAGTACGCGAACGACAGTTGTTTGGGCTTGTCCGGATCTTCCGGCTCGTCATGATCTGTATCGCCCGGCGGATGCATGTCGTGCTCCAACGGGCCTTCCTTCGCGTACCGCACGATCAGCTTGAACCAGACAACACCCAACGCACCGTACAGAAGAGTGAACGTGATCAACGAGGCCCAGACCGTCGCCGTTGCATGGTCCGAAACACCTTGGTCGACAGTGAGTCTGATCATGTCGACGCCGGTCGGGTTGGGATGCACCACCCAGGGCTGACGGCCCATCTCGGTGAAGATCCAGCCGGCGCTGTTCGCCATGAACGGAGTGGGAATCGCGACCAGGCTGAGGATTCCGAACCACTTCTGGTCCGGGACTCGCCCCTTACGAGTGACCCATAGTCCCGCGAGAGCCAGTGCTGCCGAACCTGCGGCGAGGCCGATCATGGCGCGGAAAGACCAGTACGTGACAAAGAGATTCGGTCGGTAGTTGCCCGGTCCGAAGTCTTGCTCCGCCTGCTCCTGCAGCTGGTTGACGCCTTGCAGTTCGACGCCGGTGAACTTGCCCTCGGCCAACCACGGTAGAACGAAGGGCACCTTCAGAACGTGCGTCACGCTGTCACAGTTGTTGTGTGTACCGATGGTGAGAATCGAGAAATCCGGATCCATCTCGGTGTCACACAGCGATTCCGCCGACGCCATCTTCATGGGCTGCTGCTGGAACATGAGCTTGCCTTGGACGTCACCGGTGTAGATGATGCCGATTCCGGCCACGATCATGACGAGCAACGCGAATCGCGTTGCCGGACGGTACATCGTCCGCGCATCGGTTTCGAGACGTTCGGCTTCGGCGGCCTCAGCCTGCTTGGCGCGGCGCATGTTCCGCACCATCCACCAACCACTGATGCCGGCAACAAACGTCGCCGCCGTCAGGAAGGCTCCGGCAACCGCGTGCGGGAAGGCAGCGAGAGCGGTGTTGTTGGTCAACAACTCCCAGATGCTGGTGAGTTCGGCACGACCCGTTTCAGGGTTGTACGTCGCACCGACCGGATGCTGCATGAACGAGTTGGCCGCGATGATGAAGAACGCCGACGCGTTGACGCCGATCGCCACGAGCCAAATGCACGCCAGGTGTACAAGTTTGGGCAGCCTGCCCCAACCGAAGATCCAGAGTCCGATGAAGACGGACTCCATGAAGAAGGCGACAAGGCCTTCCAATGCGAGTGGAGCTCCGAAGACGTCACCGACGAATCGCGAGTACTCGCTCCAGTTCATGCCGAACTGGAACTCCTGCACGATGCCGGTGGCTACACCGAGTGCGAAGTTGATGAGGAAAAGCTTGCCGAAAAACTTGGTGAGCCGATACCAGTGGTCCTTTTTGGTGACCACCCACATCGTCTGCATGATCGCGATCATCGGCGCAAGTCCGATGGTCAGCGGAACAAGGATGAAGTGGTAGACGGTAGTGATACCGAACTGCCACCTGGAGACGTCCAAAGTATCCATTGGCTACTCCGAGAGTAGGGCCCTGGGACAGGCTTCGGGGTTCGAGACGCGGGCAGTCGCTCGGCCCCTGCGGACACGGTACTGCTGTCCGGTTTGGACCGCAGGACTTTGCTACTACCAAATGTAGTAGCAACCTGTCGCGATTCCTATTCGCCTATCGCCCTGCTGAATCCGAATCAATTGCACGTTCAACCAATTCCGCGAATTCCTCGGAGACCTTCGGCTCTGGCAATGCGAGCCCGTCGAGTGTATGGACGCACGCGGCCAGCGTGACGCTCGAAACCATCCACACTCCGTCGGCTGCAATCAAATCCGCAGGTCGGAGGGTTTCGTATCGGCAATCGAAGCGAGCACTGCCGGCAACGTCGAACAGGGCACGCTGCGTCGTACCCATCAAAATGCCCTGTGCGGGAGGAGGTGTGATCAAAGTCCTGTCCCGAACGATCACCACCGTCGAGCGTGGTCCCTCCAACACATTGCCCTCGGAACTGACGAAGATCACATCGTCGGCACCCAAATTCGCCGCATATCGAAGCGCTGCCATGTTGGTTGCGTAGGACAACGTCTTCGCGCCAAGTAGTTGCCAGGGTGCCCGGGCGGAGAGATCGACGGAGAAACCTCGCTCGAGAGTCATCACCGACAGCCCCGATTCACGGACCTGCCTGACCCGATCAGCCACCGGACCGACCATCACGAAGGCTGTCGGCTTGTCACCGCTCTCACGGCCGCGGGTCAGAACGAGACGAAGAGCGCCTTCCTTCTCTGTCCCCCACTCCTCGGCTGCCATCTCGATCGCCAGACGCCAGTCATCGAGAACGGGGGCGGGTAGACCCAGTGCCCGCGCGCTCAGAACCAGTCGACTCAGATGTCCCTCGACCACCCGCGCCCTACCGTCGCGCACCAACAGCGTCTCGAAGACTCCGTCGCCGCGCACCACCGCCAGGTCGTCGGCGTGCAGAAACGGTGCGTCAGCATCGAGCACCTCATGGTCGAGAGTCACCAATACGCGTTCAGGCATGCCATCAACCCTAACGATCCGCCAAGCCGCCGGGGCCGCCCTGTAACCGCGATCCCGCCCACACTCCTAGACTGGTCTTGTGGTCGACAACGCTCTTGTGCCCAACAGCCCACTTCTGACTTCCCCCGGCGCGGTCACCGCACCGGACGGTTCGGCCGACATCGGTGTCGCATGGCACTACGGCGATCCCCTCGGTGAACAGCGAACCGCGCAGCGCGCAGCAGTGGTGGTCGACCGCAGTCACAGATTCGTGATCGCCATTCCCGGCGACGAACGCCTCACGTGGCTGCACACGATTTCGAGCCAGCACATCGCCGCGCTCCCCGACGGCAAGAGCGCCGAAAACCTGAGCCTGGACGTCAACGGACGCGTCGAGCACCACTTCGTGCAGACGGACCTGGCAGGTGTCACCTGGATCGACACCGAGGCCGACCGCGGACCGGACCTCCACTCCTTCTTGAAGAAGATGGTGTTCTGGTCCAAGGCCGAACCTCGAGACGGCAACGAACTCGCGGTCCTGAGCTTGATCGGACCCGAAGCGCCTACCGTCCTCGCCGCACTCGAGGTTCAGACACCAACCGAGGCCTACGACGCTCTCGCGTTGGCCGACGGCGGATTTGTCCGCCGCATGCCGTGGCCTACCGAGAACTCTTTCGATCTTCTCGTCCCACGTGAGCAATTGGCGGCGTGGTGGACCAAGCTGACCGATGCCGGCGCGAAGCCCGCCGGCAGTTGGGCCTTCGAGGCACTGCGCGTCGAAGCGACGAGGCCACGCATCGGACTGGACACCGACGAGCGGACGATCCCACACGAGGTCCACTGGATCGGTGGGCCGGCCGAGCAAGGCGCCGTCCACCTCGACAAGGGCTGCTACCGCGGTCAGGAAACCGTCGCCCGGGTTCACAATCTCGGCAAGCCCCCGCGCCATCTCGTCATGTTGCACCTCGACGGCAGCGCCGAAGCCGTCCCGGAACCGGGTGACCCGATCACGGCGGGCGGACGAACTGTCGGACGCGTCGGCACCGTTGTCAATCATCACGAACTCGGCCCCATCGCGCTCGCTCTGATCAAGCGCAACATCCCGGTCGACACCGAACTCATGGCCGGACCCAGCGCCGCGTCCATCGACCCGGACTCGATCGTCGCGGACGACGCACCCCAGGCCGGACGTGAGGCTGTCAACCGATTGCGCGGAAAGTGACGGGCATCGTCGACGCGGTCTGCGTCGTCCACACCGAACGTGACAGTGGCGTCAGGCGCGTCCCGCGAACCGCGATCGACAAGCGTCCCGTCGACGGCCGTGTCGCTGTCGGGCGACTCGGACTCGGCGGCGACTACGTCTGCGACACCGAGTTCCACGGCGGCGCCTTCCAAGCTGTCTACGCCTATCAGCGCGACGAAGCCCAGCGTTGGTCGGACGAATTGGGCCGACCTCTCGGCCCCGGATGGTTCGGCGAGAATCTCCATATCAGCGGGATGCTTGTCACGGACGCCGTGATCGGCGAGCGTTGGCACATCACCGGAGCCGAGGCGTCGGACGTTCTCGAACTCGAGGTGACCGCTCCCCGCGTCCCGTGTGGCACGTTCGGCATCTGGGCCGCGGAAAAGGGCTGGGTCAAGAGATTCACCGAGCGGACCGACGTCGGCGCCTACCTTCGCGTCAACCGGACCGGCACGATCGCCGCGGGCGACTCGGTCACCCGAGTCCACGTACCGGATCACGGAGTGACTGTTCGAGAGGTCTACGCCGGAACGGACCCTGAGCGGCTTCGACGGCTGCTCGCAGAACACACCGATCTTGCACCGAACGTCACCGCGCGCGTCCAGAGGTTCATCGAACAAGCCGAAGCGCAGGTGCACTCGTGAGTATCGACTTGGTGGAAGTGGTCCGCTCCGGATTCCGCGAATGCGTGCATCGCGGATCGGCAGTCATTCTCGGCGCCGACGGCGAGGTCGATGTCGGACTCGGGGAAATTCACACACCCATCTACCCCCGCTCGGCGAACAAGCCGCTGCAAGCCGTCGCTGCGCTTCGTAACGGCTTTGCACCCACCAGCCCGCAAGAGTTGGCCGTCGCGTCGTCTTCACACGCGGGCGAAGCCGATCACATCGAACTGGTCGCCGCGCTTCTCGCTCGCTACCAGCTCGGTGTCGACCAGTTGCAGTGCCCGTCCGACCTCCCGGGCAACGAACTGGCCCGAGCCGAACTGATCGCCGCGGGCGAGCTTCCCAGCCCGATCTACATGACCTGCTCGGGCAAGCACTCCGCGATGCTCGCGACGTGCGTCGTGAACGACTGGCCTCTCGAGACGTACATGGAGCCGACTCATCCCCTGCAGCTCGCGATCCAGGAGACGATCTTCGATCTCAGTGGCGAGGAAGAGCAGGAACTCGGCATCGACGGTTGTGGTCTCCCGATCGTGCCGCTCTCGCTCACGAACCTGGCTCGGGCATTCGGACGCCTGCCCTCGGCCGAGCCCGACTCACCCGAGCGAGCTGTGGCCGACGCGGTCCGCGAGAACCCCTTCCTCGTCTCGGGCACGGGCCGCAACGATCAGCGTCTGATGTCCGCCGTGCCGGGTCTGTTCTCCAAGACCGGATACGACGGCATCTACGCCGGAGCGCTTCCCGACGGTTCCGCTTTTGCCCTCAAGATCGACGACGGTCACGAGCGGGCGCTCCTGCCCTTGGCGGCAGCTCTGCTCAAGCGGATGAACACGGAGTGGACCGAGGAGTTGGCGGCTCTTGCGTCCGCTCCGGTCTTCGGCGGCGACGCCCGAGTGGGGACGATTCGCGCAATTCCGGGAAACTTCTGAGCAGTTCTCACAAAGTTCTGACGAGTTCTTTCAGCATCCTGGCAGCTCGCGGCCATAGTGAGAGCAATCAGACACGGCGGTGAGGCCTTCGTGGAAGCGGAAGCGACTTTTCCACGCTAGAGTGTGTGTCAGGAAACTTACACACTCAAACGGGGCCGCCAAATTCCCCAGGCCGCCCCGCGAAAGCGCGAGGGGGTCAGCCATGGGCCGCGGCCGGGCTAAGGCAAAGCAGACCAAGGTTGCACGCGAATTGAAATACAGCGTACCGACCACGGATTTCGACAGCCTGCAAAGAGAGCTCGCAGGTGGATCGACCAACTCGCATCGGAGCAGTGTCCGATCGGACCAGACTTCCGATAGGGAAGGGCATGCGCGAGAGGACGACTACGACGACTGGCGGCGTTGACCGCGCACTGCCACCGCGCAGACTGTGAAATGAGGAAGAGCTGATCGCTCTTCCTCATTTTTGCGTTCCATTTTCTGCCTCGCGACTGCTTGTGCGGACACACAAAACTGCCCCACCGGATCTCTCCGATGGGGCAGTTGACGTTGCGGTTCAGAAGCGCGGGTGGTCTCCGGCCAGGAACGCACGCTCTGCAGCGGCGTCCGACGCCTTCTTGACGCTACCGAGCGTCCAGCAGTCGATGTGGCGTGCGGTGAGAACGGCCAGCGCACGGTCGACGTCCTCGGGTGCGACGACGGCGACCATGCCGACGCCCATGTTGAAGGTCTGCTCCATCTCGGCGCGCTCGACGCGTCCGCGCTGCGCGATCATGGCGAAGACCGGAGCGGGGCTCCAGGTTCCGCGATCGAGTTCTGCGACCAGGCCCTTGGGCATGACGCGCGCGAGGTTGTTGGCGAGGCCGCCACCGGTGACGTGGCAGAAGGTGCGCACGTCGGTCTCGGCAGCGAGTGCCAAGCAGTCCTTGGCGTAGATCTTGGTGGGCTCGAGCAGTTCCTCACCGAGCGTGCGGCCGAACTCGTCGACGTGTGCGCTCAGGTTCATCCGGTCGATCTCGAGCAGGACCTTGCGGGCCAGCGAGTAACCGTTGGAGTGCAGTCCCGACGAACCCATCGCGATGACGACGTCGCCGGGGCGAACGCGGTCCGGTCCGAGCAACTTCTCTGCCTCTACGACGCCGACGCCGGTGGCGGAGAGGTCGTAGTCACCGTCGGCCATGATGCCGGGGTGCTCGGCGGTCTCGCCACCGAGGAGAGCGCAGCCGGCCTGGATGCAGCCCTCGGCGATACCGCTGACCAATTCCGCGACGCGTTCGGGGATGACCCGGCCGACCGCGATGTAGTCCTGAAGGAACAGCGGCTCAGCGCCACAGACGACGAGGTCGTCGACGACCATGGCGACGAGGTCGAGTCCGACCGTGTCGTGCTTGTCCATCGCCTGGGCGACAGCGAGCTTGGTGCCGACGCCGTCGGTCGATGCGGCGAGCAGCGGCTCCTTGTAGTCACCCTTGAGGGAGAACAAGCCGGCGAAACCACCGAGGCCACCCATGACCTCGGGGCGGCTGGCCTTCTTGGCCAGAGGGGCGAAGAGTTCCACCGCCCGGTCGCCTGCGGCGATATCGACTCCTGCTGCCGCGTAGGAGGCGCCTGCGGTGCGGTGACTGTCCTCGGTCATCGGGTTACTACTCCAGCCTTGTATTTCTCGCGAGCACGTATTGCTCGTGCACAGGTAAGTGGTCTTGCAATGTGAAGTGTTTGCAATCCTCGTGACGCGAGATGGATCGTTCGACTCGAGACCCAGAGCGCGCACACAAATACCGACGATTACGCCCATACGCTACCGGACCGGCCCCCTCGGTGAGACCTCGCGTACCCCGAGACGTCAGTTCTGCAGCCGCGCGCCGATCGAGGCGTGCAGTGCGCGCAGACTGTTCTGCCCGAGTGCAACGGTCTCGGATTCGATGTGTTTGAGGAGGTGTCCGTCGTGGACGACCTTCTCGCTCGACTGGATCAGTACCGTCCCGGCTCCGGTGAAATCGAACTGACGTTCTTCGCCGGTGTTCGCGCCGAACATGCTTCCGCGAACCGCGCCCAGGAAGCTCTGCATCCAGTCGGCATCGAAGTGATGGGACGGTGACGGGCAGTCAGCCCAACCCACCAGTGCCTGCGGGTCGATGCGCAGCGGCGGCTCCGCGAACATGACGGGGCCGTTGGACGACGCCAGGAACTTGCCCGTCCCGAGCAGCGTCAAAAAGCCTGGGACGATGGACTGTTTGAGGTCCAGGCTCGTCTCGAAGGCGAGGAGATTGGCCGCGCGAATCGTGAGGTTGCCGTCGTCGAGGTCGTAGGAATTGATGTTGAATCCGCGGTCCCCGAGGATCAACTTGCCCTGCCCCTGAGCGAGCACCCAGTCGTCTGCGTAGAGCGGCGAAGAGAACCTGGCCGCGACGATCGCCGTCATACTCGTGCGCCCGAGCGGCTCGAAGTTGATGTTTCCGTAGTACGCGATCATCGCGCCCTTGGACGTGAACCACGGCTGCCCGGCCATCTCGACGCAGAAGGCGTAATCGTTGCCCGGGACGTTGTCGTTGGCGGGCAGAGTTGCCGGATTGTGAATTTCGATACCCATGCTCTGTGCCCTCTCAGAACTTCTGCTCGGACGCCTGGACCCAGACGGTGCCGGCGCCGGTCATCTTCAGCTGGATGGACTCCCCCGAGCCCTTGCCGACGGCCTCGCGCCAGCCGACGTTCGCCGAGATGTCGACGTTGATCTGACCGATGTGGCACACATATGCCTGCGGGTCGACGACGACCTGAGGGTTGTTGGGACCGACCTGCAACGGAATCACGCCCCCGTGCGAGAGGACCGCGACGCTTCCCTGTCCGTGCAACTGCGTCGTGAACAGGCCTTGACCGGTCATGGCGCCGCGTACCGCTCCGCGCACACCGCCCTGCGACGTGAGAGCGACTATCGAACTCTGGAGGTAACCGTCGTGTGCGAGGAGCCGGTCGGCTTCGACCGTGAGCATCGACGAACCGTCGAGGTGGATGACCTCGACGTAAAGACCAGCGTGCCCGTAGAAGACCTCTCCATTTCCCTCGGCGGCCATCATGCGTGCGTGTTCGCCGGACATCATGCGGCCGGCCATCCCGGCGATACCGCCCATGTTCGGCATGGCGCCGGGCCCACCGCCCATGCTGTGCGGGATGAAACGGACTTCGCCGGTGTAGTAGAGCATCGACCCGGTGCGGGCGAGCACGTTCTGTCCCGGTGCGAGAGTCGACTTGACGACCTTGCTGTTCACCAATTCCAACGGCATGGGTCAGCGCTCCTCGGGCTGGATGTAGACGACACCGGATCCGTCGAATCGCAGCGAGAACGCTTCACCGCTGCCACCGCCGATCGCGGAGCGCCAGGTGACGTCGGTGACGAAGCTCTGGTTCAGCTGGCCACGGTGCGCGACGAATGCGTCGGGATCGGCAACCAGCGGATACTGCGGGCTGACTTCGAGCGCGATGATCGGTCCGCCCTTCGACAGCACGGCCACCAGACCGGTGCCGCTGACGACCGTCGTGAACAATCCCTGTCCGGAACCTGCGCCGCGGAGGCCGGCAAACTTCACATCGGTTCGCAGCTGTCCGACCAGTGCGAGCAACTGTGACGCTTCCACGTGCAGAGCGTCGTTGTTGAGCTCGATGATCGTGATGTCCTGGGCGTCGACCGCGAAGTAGACGGTGCCTTGACCGCTGACTTCCATCAGGGACAGTGATTCACCTGCCGCCTTCTGTTTCAGCGCGGCACGCAGCCCGCCGCCACCGCCCATACCGGCGTTCTTGAAGGTGATCGCACCCTCGTACGCCACCATCGAGCCGTTGATCGCTTTGATGGTGTCCCCCACCAGGTCTGCGACCAGTACCCGGTGCCCATCCATTCTCAGTTGCGCCACGGAGGGCACTATGCCAGATGCTCACGACGTATGCCGTGTCGTGGAACAGATCGCGTCGTTGAACAGATCAAAAAGCGACGGAACAGAAAATCTGCCGCCCACATGCTGTGGACGGCAGATTCTCGGCTATCGAATTTCAGGCTTTCGGTGTTCAGGGGCGGCTGAGCGCGCTCGCATTGTCGTTGTCGCGAGTGGCCGTCGAACCTGCGGTGCTCTCGAGCATCCCCTCGAGGACGTTCTTGCCGATCGACGTTTCCTTGGGAAGCGCGATCGGGTAGGTCCCGTCGAAGCACGCGGCGCACAGACGGCTGGCCGGCTGCTCGGTGGCGGCGATCATGCCTTCGGTGGAGATGTACCCGAGGGTGTCCGCACCGATGGAACGACGCACGCCGTCGAGCATTTCCTCGAACGTCGCGTCCTGTCCGCCCGCTCCGTTGGCGATCAACTCGGCCGGTGAGGCGAAGTCGATGCCGTAGAAGCAGGGCCACTTGACCGGCGGCGAGGCGATGCGGACGTGGATTTCGAGAGCGCCGGCTTCACGAAGCATCCGGATGAGCGCACGCTGAGTGTTGCCGCGAACGATCGAATCGTCCACCACCACAAGGCGCTTGCCGCGGATGACTTCCTTGAGCGGGTTGAGCTTGAGCCTGATACCGAGCTGACGGATCGTCTGCGACGGCTGGATGAAGGTACGGCCGACGTAAGCGTTCTTCATCAGACCCTGGCCGTAGGGGATGCCTGAGCCCTGTGCGTACCCGACTGCTGCGGGGGTGCCGGACTCGGGAACGGGGATGACCAGGTCACCTTCAGCGGGATGCTCGCTGGCGAGCAGACGGCCGATCTCGACGCGGGTCGAGTGGACCGAACGGCCACCGATGACGCTGTCGGGACGGGCGAGGTAGACGTACTCGAAGACACAGCCCTTGGGCGTCGGGTTCGCGAAACGCGAGGATCGGACGCCGTCGGCGTCGATCGCGAGCAGCTCACCGGGTTCGATGTCGCGGACGAACGACGCACCGACGATGTCGAGGGCTGCGGTCTCGCTGGCGACTACCCAACCGCGGTCGAGTCGGCCCAGGCAGAGCGGGCGGATGCCGTGCGGATCGCGCGCTGCGTACAGCGTGTGCTCGTCCATGAAGGTGAGGCAGAACGCGCCCTCCAACGTGGGAAGCAATTCCATTGCGGCCTGTTCGATGGTGCTGTCGCCGGCAGCGTGTGCCAGGAGACCACCGATGAGGTCGGAATCGGAAGTCGCGGCATTGGGGCGCTTGTCGTTGACCAGGCCGGCTGCACGGGTGCGGCTCGCGAGTTCAGCGGTGTTGACCAGGTTGCCGTTGTGGCCGAGCGCAATGCCGGTACCGGCAGTGGTCGTACGGAAGATGGGCTGCGCGTTCTCCCACGTCGTGGAACCGGTGGTGGAGTAACGGCAATGTCCGACGGCGACGTGTCCTGGCATCGCTGCGAGGGTCTGCTCGTCGAATACCTGGCTGACCAGGCCGAGATCCTTGAACACCAACACCTGGGAGCCGTCGGCTACCGCAATGCCGGCAGCTTCTTGACCACGGTGCTGAAGTGCGTACAGGCCGTAATAAGTGAGCTTCGCCACATCCTCTCCCGGCGCCCAGACGCCGAATACACCGCATTCTTCGCGGGGCTCGTTCTCGTCCTCGTCGGACGGGTTCGAAGCGAGGAGATTTGGACTGTTGACCGACAGATCGGCACGAGTCACCGGGCGCTCCCTTTGTGGGCAGGGGTTGGGGGGCATCCATAGTCTACGGGCATTTTGGGACCCACTTCCCCTGAGGGCTGCCTTGGGCCTCAGATCACGGCGAAGCGAACCGGATGGTCTCTGTCACTACGCCAACCGGAGCAGTGGGAGCCAGTGCGCAATTTCGGGGGCGCGGCTACCTGAGGCGTCGACTCGTCCGTCACCTGCGGCCTCGGAAAACTCGAGGAGTCCGGTGACCATCTGCAACCAGGTCCGAGCGTCCGTCTCGACGACGTTGGGCGGGGTTCCGCGGGTGTGACGCGGACCTTCGATGCATTGCACGGCAACAAACGGCGGCACCCGTACCTCGACGCTCGATCCAGGGGCAATCTGTTCGAGAGTGCGCGCACTCATCTTCACTGCCGCACCGAGTTCACTGCGGGAAGGCTTCGGAAGTTCCGGATCGCGAAGCCACGGGCCGACGGCCAGGACGGCGGCTCGAAATTCGGCGGGGTCGACGGCGCGGCGGGGCGGCATCAGTTCACTCCATGTCTGCGAGTAGCGATACGAACGGCAAGTGCGCCACCAGCATTCGTGGCCAGGTGCAGCAGGGCGGGGGCAAGCACGCTGCCGCCCCGGCGGTGCAGCCACTCGAACAGCAATGCCGACGCACCGGTGAATGCCACTGCTGCGGGAACGTTGTCGCCGGCGCCGCGGGCGGGGGCGACGTGCCACAGCCCGAAGGTCAGTGCATGAACGGCCTGCGCGGTCGGTCTGTTCAATTCGCGGTTCCAGACGGCGGACATCGCGCTGCGGAACAACAGTTCCTCGGAGAGCACCGTGCCGAACGGGATGTGCAGGACGATCCATTCGAGGAAATCTTCGCGGCCGTCTGCTCGCTCGTCGGCAGCGAGAGTCGCGCGCAAGGAGGGAACGGCCAAAGCGACGCTGTAACCCGTAAGTACTGCGCCGGCCGCGGCTCCGCCGAACTGAGCACCACCACGAATGCCGGTGTGCGCCAAACCGAGTTCCTCGCGGGTGTAACCACGTGCGAGTAGGACTCCGATGGCCGACAGACCGGCCGCGGTGTTGACCACGGCGCGAGCGCGAGGCGAAAGACCGAACGCCGGAAGCACGACGTTGCTCCAGGTGATCGCGGTAGCGGAAAGCGCGATCGAGGCGACTCCCCTCACTTCTCGGGGCCCTCTGATTTCACGGCGACAACCAATGCCGACCGCACTCGCTCTGTTTCTGCGGCCGTCCATCCCTCGGGCTGGGCGACGCTGATCCAGGCGTCCAGAACGGAGGTTCCGTAATTGTGACCGTGACCGTCGGGAACTCCCGCGGCGTTACCGAGGTCTGCGGACACCTGCCAGAACGTCACGACCGGGAACCATTTCATCGACGGCGAGCGGTCGAAACCGGGTACTTCCTTGAGCCACTCAGGCCGATTGAACATGAGGTCGGGTGACCACCACACCACTGGATCGGAAGGGTGCTGGACAAACAGAACTCGAGGCTGCGGCCACGTCATCCCGTCGGTCGGAATGTCTTCGGAGCGATCCGCGAACCGCACGCCGGCCAAGCCGTCCGCGTATACGGGAGCTACTTCGGGAGTGCCGGGATCGCGCCTCTTCTCGATCGAACGCCACAACTGCGTCGCGTTCGGCGGGCCCACCCACAGAATTCCGTCGGCGGTATCGCGCGCCGCTTGCAGTGTGTCGAACGCCCCGGCGCCGGCCATGACGCCGAGGCTCTCGCCGTAGACCATGAACTTCGGCCTGGTGGCTTCCGGTTCCTGAAGCCATCTTTCGTGTACCCGCTCGATCAACAGGCGTCCGGCAGCTTGCGCCTTCTCCTGGTCTGCGAGGAACGAGATCCAACTCGGCAGGTACGAGTACTGGCTGGCGACAAGCGCAGTGTCACCGTCATGTACAAGTTCGATTGCCTGCGCCGCAGTGGGATTGACCCACCCCGTACCCGTCGTCGGAATGACCACGAGAACCTTGCGCTGGAATGCGCCGGTCCTCTCCAGTTCTTTGACGACCAGATCCATGCGCTCTTCGGGGTCTTCGGCGCTTTCGAGGCCGGCATACACGCGAATCGGATCCATCGCAGGCTTACCGGTTGCCGCTTCGAGTTCCTGCGCGTCGAGTCCGCGTGAGACGAAGTTTCGTCCCTCGAACCCCAATGTGTCCCAGGGAGCAGCAGATTCGGGGCTACCCGATTTCATCGGATCCTGCGGTTCCACGACGCCGTCGCGAGTAGTCGAGTTCTGCAGACTGAAGATCGAGTTGGTCGCGGCGTAGATTCCGCGGACCAGGACGCCGTCGACCAGCATGAAGAACAGAACGGTGACCGCCAGGACGCCGACGCCATTGGCCACCGACCGCGACCAGTGGAACCGCCGCATCAGCTGTCGGGCAATCAGTTTCACCAGATCGTGGAGGACCCGCCAGATCGAGATGAGCAGGCCGCCGACGAGAAGACTCAGTCCGAGTGTTCGGATGTAGCCCGAGGTGGTCGTGCCTTCGGCATCGGTCAGTGCCGCGATTTCACGTTGCCACCCGGCCGCGTAGACCAGCATGATGATCGCCGCGACAATGGACGCGACCGGAACGAAGACCTTGATCGCGGATGGCACCGGTTCGGGCAGTGGCCACCACCGTCGACCGCTGAGGAGGTATCGCTCGACAGCCCAACCGATTGCGGTACCGACGCCGTAGCCGATGGCCGAGTTGATTCCGCCGATCAGACCTTGGAAAAGCCAATCGCGCGGCAACAGCGAAGGGGTCAACGACCAGCAGAAGAAGAACGCGGCAAACGCGATGCCGGTGAAGTCAAGTTTGAGGAGACCCCACGCCCACTCGGTGAAGCGGTTGTCGAGCTTCTCGAGGGATGCGGGAACAGCCAGCCGCAGGTGGTGTTCCTGCGGCTGGCTGTCAGAAGAAGTCAGTTCTCCAGAATCGACCATCTATCACCCGAACAGAGCGGGCAGCGTTCCCTCGAAGGCCTCACGGAGCTTGGCCATCGTGACGGAGAAGTGTCCCTGGACCTCGACGGAATCACTGCCCTCATCGACGACTCCGATACGCGTCCACGGCAAGCCGCGGGCGGTGCACATACCTGTGAAGCGTGTTTCTTCCGTGCGCGGAACTGCAACGAGGACGCGTCCCGACGATTCCGAGAACAGGGTGACGAACGGATCGGCGCCTTCGGGAATCAGGATGCGGCAACCGGTTTCGCCGGCCAGCGCGGCTTCGACGACGGCCTGGGCCAGTCCGCCCTCGGAGAGGTCGTGGGCTGCGGTGACCAGTCCGTCACGCGAGGAGGCGAGCAGGATGTCCGCGAGCAACTGCTCACGGGCGAGGTCGACCTTCGGCGGCACGCCACCGAGATGACCGTGCTCGACCTGCGACCAGATGGAACCGTCGAACTCGTCGTGGGTGTCGCCGAGCAGGATCAGCGTCTCGCCGGGTTCGAGTCCGAGGCCCGTCGGGATGCGGCGGTGAACGTCGTCGATCACACCGAGGACGGCAACCACCGGCGTCGGCAGGATTGCCGTGGATCCGGTCTGGTTGTAGAAGCTGACGTTGCCGCCGGTGACGGGGATGCCGAGGGTGGCACAGCCGTCGGCGAGGCCGCGAACAGCCTGCTGGAACTGCCACATGACACCCGGATCCTCGGGTGAACCGAAGTTGAGGCAGTTGGAGACGGCCTTGGGCGTTGCGCCCGTGACTGCCACGTTGCGGAAAGCCTCGGCCAACGCGAGCTGGGCACCGGTGTACGGATCGAGCGCGGTGTAGCGGCCCGAAGCGTCGGTGGACAGCGCGATTCCGCGTCCGGTCTTCTCGTCGATGCGGATGACGCCGCCGTCGGCGTTCTCGGCCAGGACGGTGTTGCCGCGGACGTAGCGGTCGTACTGCTCGGTGATCCACTTGCGGCTGCACAGGGCAGGCGAAGCGATCATCTTCAGCAAAGTGGCTTCGAGTTCTTCGTCCGTCTCGGGACGCTCGAGGCCTGCGGTCGTGTTCGCGATCAACGCGTCCTGGCTCGCCGGGCGCTCGACGGGACGGTTGTAGACCGGGCCCTCGTGAGCGACGGTGCGCGGGGGAACGTCGACGACGGTCTCGCCGTGCCAGGAGATGGTGAGGTGCTCACCGTCGGTGACCTCGCCGATGTCGGTGGCAAGGACGTCCCACTTCTTGCAGACCTCCATGAACGCATCGACGTTCTCGGGCGTGACCACGGCGCACATGCGCTCCTGCGATTCGCTCGAGAGCACCTCGGCCGGGGTCATGCCGGTGGCGCGCATCGGAACCTTCTCGAGGTTGATGTGCATGCCGCCGTCGCCGGCTGCAGCCAGCTCGGAGGTTGCGCAGGACAGCCCGGCGCCGCCGAGGTCCTGAATACCGACAACGAGGCCGGCCTTGTAGAGGTCGAGACAGCACTCGATGAGTACCTTCTCTGTGAACGGGTCGCCGACCTGAACCGCGGGCAGCTTCTTACGTCCGCCGGTGTCTCCACCCTCGTCGTCGAAGGTTGCCGACGCGAGGACCGAAACGCCGCCGATTCCGTCGAGACCGGTGCGTGCGCCGAACAGGATGATCTTGTTGCCTGCGCCCGAAGCGAAGGCCAGGTGCAAATCCTCGACGCGCATGACACCGGCAGCGAGGGCGTTGACCAGCGGGTTGCCTGCGTAGGACTCGTCGAAGACCGTCTCGCCGCCGATGTTCGGCAGGCCGAGGGAGTTTCCGTATCCACCGACACCGCGCACGACACCGTCGACGACGCGACGAGTGTCGGGGGCGTCAGCAGCGCCGAAACGCAGCTGATCCATGACGGCGATCGGGCGCGCACCCATGGCCATGATGTCGCGGACGATGCCGCCGACTCCGGTGGCCGCACCCTGGTAGGGCTCGACGTACGACGGGTGGTTGTGGCTCTCGACCTTGAACGTGACTGCCCAACCGTCGCCGATGTCGACGACGCCGGCGTTCTCACCGATACCGGCCAGCATGTTGGCGCGCATCTCGTCGGTGGTGGTCTTGCCGAAGTATCCGAGGTGGACCTTGGATGACTTGTACGAGCAGTGCTCGCTCCACATCACCGAGTACATCGCCAGTTCGGCGTCCGTGGGACGGCGGCCCAGGATCTCCTTGATGCGTGCGTATTCGTCGTCCTTGAGACCGAGCTCCTTGAACGGCTGAGCGGCATCGGGATCAGCCGATGCGTGCGTGACGGTATCGACCTGGTGAGCAGACACTGGAGAGTGGTCCCTTCCCTACGGGAGTCAAGAGGCAAGCCGGCGCGGAGCAGGACACCACGAATGTGCCCAACGAAAGAACGTGCCGGGGGACAGTCTATCGGTGTGGGCCGACGACTTCCGCAGACGGCAGCACCCGCAACACCTCCGGGCCTGCGAAGTATCGCCGGTCACACCCGTCCCCGTTTGGGTAATCCGGTCGGTTTTCTTAAAGTCATGCCGGTCCATTCTCTCCCTCGAAAGGCCTCGCATGCCCCAGGATGTTCGTCCGTCCGACCTCACGGCACAGTCGCAGTCGGTGACCACTCCCCTCACTCCGGCTGCAATTTTCCTGGTCGCGACCGTAAATCCGGGTGGCGAGAACACCACACGAGAACTACTCGCCGACGTCGCGGGTCTGCAGCGCGCCGTGGGGCTGCGCGTCCCCGGATCAGGTTTGGATGTGGTGACAAGCATCGGATCGTCGGCCTGGGATCGACTGTTCGCCGGTCCGCGCCCCGCGCTACTGCACCCGTTCGCCGCTCTACAGGGTGACGTTCACTCGGCGCCGTCGACTCCCGGCGATCTGCTCTTCCACATCCGCGCAATGAGCATGGACGCGTGTTTCGAGGTGGCTCGGCAGATCACGAAGCGACTGCACGGCGCGGCCACCGTCGTCGACGAAGTTCACGGCTTCCAATATTTCGAGAACCGCGACCTCATCGGCTTCGTCGACGGCACCGAGAATCCGGTGGGCCGCGACGCCGTCGCCGCGGTGACGGTCGGCGACGAGGATCCCGAGTTCGCAGGCGGCAGCTACGTCCACATCCAGCGATACATCCACAAGATGCGGGACTGGGAAGCAATCACCGTCGACGAGCAGGAGCGTGTGATCGGACGCAGCAAACTCGAGGACATCGAGATGACGTCCGACGTGAAGCCTGCCAACTCGCACGTCGCCCTCAACGCGATCAAGGACGAGAACGGCAAGGCTCTCGAGATCCTGCGCGCCAACATGCCGTACGGACGCCTCGGCGACGACGCGATCGGCACCTTCTTCATCGGCTACTGCCGCACGCCGGCGATCACCGAACGGATGCTCGAGAACATGTTTCTCGGCAACCCTCGCGGCAATTACGACCGTCTGCTCGACTTCTCGACGGCCGTGACGGGCTCGATGTTCTTCACACCGAGCGCCGACTTCTTCGAGGATCTACCGACTGCGCCCTCTACGCCCACTGGGCTCCCAGCACTTTAACTACGCGCCCTCTAACTACGCGGCGTGAGGAAGGCACCAAGCGCGTCGGCATACATGCGGACATCTGCCGCCCCCATCAGCTCGCGCGCCGAGTGCATGGCGAGCTGAGGCGCGCCCACATCTACGGTGGACAGTCCGGTGCGTGATGCCGTGATCGGTCCGATGGTGGAGCCGCACGGCAGATCGGCGCGGTGGACGTAGCGCTGCATAGGCACTCCTGCCTGATCGCACGCCAGCGCGAATTCGCCTGCACCTGCTGCATCGGTGGCGTATCGCAGGTTCTGGTTCACCTTGAGTACCGGCCCACCGTTGATCTCGATCCGATGAGCGGGCTCGTGGCGGTCCGGGTAATTGGGGTGCGTCGCGTGCGCCATGTCGCCCGACGCGCATACCGAGCCGGCCATCGCCTGCAGGAATTCTTCGCGGCCACCACCGCGTCCCAACACGATCCGTTCGAGCACGGTGTTCAGCAGGTCCGAGAAAGCTCCGCGATCGGACATGCTGCCGACCTCTTCATGATCGAAGAGCGCGAGCACCGGGACCTGCTGTCCTGGCGACTCGGTTGCGGCCAGAAGTGCTTGTGTCCCTGCATAACACGTGCCCTGATTGTCGAGTCGGGGGGCGCTGACCAATTCCTTGTCCACACCCACCACTGCGCTGGGAGCAAGGTCGTGTGTCATCAACTCCCAGCCGAGAACCGACGACGCGACCACACCCGCACGCTCGGCGACAAAACCGATGAAAGACTTGGGCTTCGAACCCACTCCCCAGATTCCGTTGACGTGCCGCTGCGGATCCAGCGTCACGCCCTTGCGATCTTCGGACAGGTGGATAGCCAGCTGCGGAACACGAAGAATCGGGTCGTCGATGCGAACCAGCTTCTGCTCCACAGTGTTTCCCACCCGGACACTCAATCGTCCGGAGATACCGAGATCGCGGTCGAGCCAGGAGTTCAGCCACGCGCCGCCATACGGCTCGAGGCCTACCGTCTGCCACCCGGCCGAAGTGAGGTCGGGATGCTGTTTGACCCGCAGATTCGGACTGTCGGTATGACCTCCGACGATCCGGAACGGAGCCGTACTTCCCACGCCCTCGGTGCTCCAGGCGATCAGCGAACCACCTCGCACGAGGAAGTACCGTCCGGGCTCGGCGGGCCACGACTGCGTTTCGTGGACTTCGACGAACCCGCCGGCCGCCAGCTCGGTCGCCACCGTCGCGCACACATGGAACGGCGACGGTGACGAATCGACGAAGCTGCACAAGCCGTCTGCGTCGGCCCCGGTCAGAGAAGCCGGCCCGGCCTGAGACGTCCGAGAAGTCTGAGAAGTCATGCCCCTCATCATGCCCGAACAGGTGTCCGGGATATCAGCGGGCGCGAAATCAGTGGGCGCGAATCAAGCGGGCACACGACTGGTCAGCTCAGGCGTGCGGACCGGACACGCAGAACTGGTTCCCATCAGGATCAAGGAGCGTCACCCAGCGGAAACCGTCCATGTTCTCGCGGTGGTGTTCGGTTGCTCCTGCCTCGACGAGTCGCGCCACCTCGGCGTCGAGATCCGGACTCCCCAGATCGAGATGGATGCGATTCTTCCCTGTCGTGGGATCCGAGACCTTCTGGAAAGCGAAGTTGGTGGCGCTGTCCGGGACCGCGACGATGTAGAACCAACCGTCGTTCTCCTCGACGATGTTTCCGCCCAACTGAGCTGCCCACCACGTTGCAAGCGGACCGGGATCGAGACTGTCGAAGGTGATCATGCCGAGTGTGAGAGTCATGCGCACAAGCTAATGCAAGCCACCGACAAAAGACTCGCAATCTCGGGCCGAGATGAGACGATCCTCGAATGCGACTCACGACGCTTCGCAACCGCGTTGCAGAACCACTCTTCGCCGTTTTCTTCACGACCGGATTGCTGTTGAGCTGCCTCGGAGTGCTCGCCTGGCGATTTGCCACGACATCTACGCGAACAGAACATATCGGCATCCAGCCTCCGCCGCCGCCGATGGAGGACGGCAAGACCGGATACATGTGGGTTGTCGACGGCTACAGCTACGTCGACGCCCCACACTGGTTCCCCGCAACTGCATGGTTCCTGATAGTCGGAACGGCAGTCGCCATTGCCGTATCGGCAACACTGAACGCGACAGGATGGCACCTGTCCCGCGACACAGGTGGCAGAAAATTTGTTCTTCCGCTTGCACTTTCGATCTTCGGAGCGGCCTACGGACTCACCGTCGCCGTTGTCGGACGAATCTGGCCGCCCACCTTCTATTCGGTGGTCCTACCCGAACCGCGCGACCCGCAGAACCCTTACCCGGCATCGGCCATTGTCCACTTCGACCTCGAGCCGAACCTGATCACCTTCACCGCAACAGGTCTTGCCGTCGGCCTTCTCGCGGCCGCCCTGCTTCATGTCCAGAGCTACTCGCTCACTCGATCGAACTAGCAGATCGGTAGATCACTCAACCGCTTCGAGCTCCGCGACTCTCCCGTCCGAGATCACTCGGACGTGGCGGGTGATCTTCTCGATCGGCCAGTCCCACCATGCAATTCGCACCAACTTCTCGGTGTCTTCATCACTGAAGCGGCGTTTGATCTCCGTTGCCGGGTTGCCGCCGACGATGGCGTAGTCTGGGACGTCGCGCGTTACGACGGCGCCAGTGGACACGATCGACCCGTGACCGATCCGAACACCAGGCATGACTGTCACGTTCCCGCCGAACCACACGTCGTTCCCGACGACGGTGTCACCGCGCGACGGCAGATCCTGCACCAAATCCATGTGCCTGGCCCAATCGCCGCCCATGATCGGGAACGGGTAGGTGGAGACACCGTTCATACGATGATTTGCGCCGTTCATGATGAAGGTGACGCCGGTTGCCAGCGCGCAGAACTTTCCGATCACCAGTTTGTCGGGACCGTAGTGGTGCAACACGTTTCGAGTCTCGAATTCTTCGGCGAACTCCGGATCGTCGTAGTAGGTGTACTCCCCTACCTCGATCAACGGGTTGTCGATCAACGGCCTCAGCAACACCACTCGCGGTTGCCCGGCCATTGGATGAACAAGGGCGGGATCCGGCGCAGTGAAATCTGACGCGTCCATTACCAACTCCGATCCGTCGGCGCGGTGTCGCCGACCGCAGCAAGACTATCTGGTTCCTGCCGCGGGCGACCGACACGCGAAAACGTGCCGGTCGTCAGCCCAGAAGCCCCTTGGCAATATGGGTGACCTGAATTTCGTTGCTGCCTGCATAGATCATGAGCGACTTGGCATCACGCGCCAACTGCTCGACTCGGTACTCGGCCATGTAGCCGTTTCCACCGAACAGTTGCACGGCTTCCATCGCGACCTCGGTCGCTGCGCGCGAGGAGTACAGCTTCATCGCCGACGCCTCCGCCAGGCTCACCTTGTCGCCGGCCGCGGTGCGTTCAATCGCGTTGAAGACCATGTTCTGCACGTTGATTCGAGCGACTTCCATCTCGGCCAGCTTGAGCTGGATGAGCTGGAACTGCCCGATCTCACGTCCCCACAGTTTGCGGGACTTCGCGTATTCGATACTCAGACGGTGACATTCGTTGATGATGCCGAGCGAGAGGGACGCGATGCCGATGCGTTCGGCGGCGAAGCTCTCCTTGGCGCTGGACTTTCCGTCCGACTTTCCGCTGTCCTCGGTCTCGCCGAGCAGTCGATCCTTGGTGATGCGGACGTTGTCGAAGAACAGCTCACCGGTGGGTGAGGAGTTCATGCCCATCTTCTTGAACGGCGGGCTCTGTGTGAGCCCCTCCATGCCCTTGTCGAGGATGAAGGCGAGCACCTTGCGATCACGACGGTCGACCGACGCGTCCCCCTCGTCGAGCTTTGCGTAGACGATCATCACGTCGGCGTACGGACCGTTGGTGATGAAGGTCTTGTTGCCGTTGAGAATGTAGTCGTCGCCATCGCGGCGCACGTAGGACTTCATTCCGCCGAAGGCATCCGAGCCCGAATCCGGTTCGGTGATCGCCCAGGCGCCGACGGTTTCGAATGTCACCAAGCCGGGAAGCCAGCGTTCCTTCTGCGCGAGTGTGCCGCGGCTGCGGATGGTTCCGGCGGCCAATCCGAGGCTGACGCCCAACGACGCGACGAGACCGAGGCTGACTCCGGCCAATTCACTGTTGAGTACAACGCCCATACTGCCTGCGCCGCTGAAAGCGCTCGACTTCTCACCGTCACTGGAGGGTGCATCGCCGCGCTCACGTGCCAGCGACTTCTCGAGACCCTCGCGTGCCATGTCGGCCAGACCGAAGGTCGAGTACAGCTTGCGGATGATGTCGAACGGCGGCAGCGCACCACTTTCGAGCTCGTCGACGTGAGGTCGCACCTCTTTGTCGATAAAGCCCCGCAAGGCGTCGCGGAACATCAGGTCGGTGTCGGACCACTCGTACATGTGCCTGAACTCCAGTCGGTGAACGATCGAGAGACTGCCGAACGGCAGTCACACACCGAATATAGAACACGTTCCAAAACCGGAACAGGATTCAGCTGATCAGTCCCATTCGCTGCGAGATCCACGCCAGTTCCTGTTCGACGCCCGCGGACCACACCGAAAAGCTGTGACCACCGGGAAGCTCGAGATACCTGGCGTCCATTCCGGCCGCTTTGGCCGCTTCGTACACCTTCTGCTGGCCGGGCTTGAACTCGTTGTCATCTGTTCCGACGACAAACACTCCGCCCGAGTTCGGGAACTTGCGGGTCGCCAGCAGGTCCATCGGATTCACCTTCACGAATGCTGCTTCGTTGCCGCCGAATATCTCGTCGACGGTTCGCTGTCGGTCACCGAGCGAAGGCTCCAACTGACCGGACAGATCGAGGAATGTCGGGTACACCTCGGGGTAATTGGTCGCCATCTGCAGTGAGCAGGTGCCACCGTAGGAGAGCCCGCCGATTGCCCACGCTCGCGGACTCGTGTCGATCTGGAACGCATTCGCCACCGCAGCGGGCAAGTCCTTTGCCAGATACGTGCCGACCTTGCCCTGTGACGAGTCGGTGCACAGCGGATTGGCCATCTGCGACCCTGTTCCATCGGCTATCACGACGACCGGAGCGAGCCCGGCGTGATCGCGCGCGAAAGAATCCATTGTCGCGGTCAGCTTTCCGCCTTGGAGCCAGTCCTCGGGCTTGCCAGGCTGACCTGCCATGAGCACGAGCACGGGAAGAAGCGGGCGCGGATTGGTGAAGTACGACGGCGGCAGATACACCTGGGCGTCGCGCGCGGAGAATCCTGAAATCGTTCCGGGTACAGGCAAAGTCGTGACTCGTCCGCGAATCGGCATGCCCTCCGGCGCTTTCCACACGGTGTCGGTGGGGTCGCCGGTGACAACAGGATCCGTCGGACCGGGAACTTCACTGAGTGAGATGCGGTCGAAATCGTCGTGTCCGAACGCAATTCCCACAGTCGGATACGCGGCGAAAACCAGATTGATCTGCGTCGCGGCGGTGACGATGACCAGTACGGTCGCAATCACGGACAGCACCGCCTTCGCGACGGTTCCGCCCGCCTTGATTCGCGGCCCGAGAAGTAGCAGCGCGTAGATACCGAGACCGATCCACACGTAAATCGACATCTCGATGGGATCGGGGAACGGCACGATCACCTTTTCGACGGTGATCCACACGGCGATCATGATCACCAGTGCGATCAGCCCCGCGATCGGCACCGCTCTACGGTAGTACCAGCGCACGTTCGAACCGAGCAGCCACACACCACCCAGGACCCCAAGGACAGTCAGGATCACCGGCAGCGGTCCCGAGATCAAACTGATTCGGTAGAGCCAGTCCACGTCAAGCCTCTCGCGCGTAGAAATGTCGCACGCACGAGGCTAGACGACGACACCAGTACTCTGTATCAGGTGACATTCATCAAGGTCTGTGGCCTACGCGACGTTGACACGGTCGACCTCACGGTGGGCCTGGGCGTCGACGCCATCGGTTTCGTCTTCGCCGAGAGCGTCCGCAAAGTCGACCCCGCGCTCGCAGTCGCACTGCTCGCGCGAGTCCCCGATCACATCCGTGCAATCGGAGTCTTTCTCGGCAACCCGATCGATCAGATCCTCGAGATCGCGAAGATCACCGGGCTTCGCACCGTACAGGTTCACGATCTTGTCGACGCCGAGCAAGTGCAGCGGCTGCACGACGCCGGCCTCACCGTCATCCGCGCGGTCGTCTCCAGCAACGTCCGCGACGGTTACAACCTCGACCTCGGTGAGGACGAGCTCCTGATCGACGGCGCGGACGCCGGATCCGGGGTGCCGTGGAACTGGGCCCAACAGCAATCGCGCCCGCAAGGTCAATGGATCCTGGCGGGCGGACTGTCCCCGGACAATGTTCGTGCCGCATTGGATGCCACCGGAGCCTGGGGCGTCGACGTCTCCAGCGGCGTCGAATCGTCCCGCGGCGTCAAGGACCACGCTTTGATCGAGCAGTTCGTGAGCGCTGTCCGGCAGACCGATCACTCGAAATAGGACGCGTAGTCACTGAACGCGACTTGGCCGGCGGGACTCGCCTTCACAGCGTCGGCAACGGCAGGCGGAATGGGAACCCAGTGTGCAGGCATCGCTGCCGCCAGTGCGGGCTTCAAGATGTAGAGCAGAGCGAAGTTCACTATCCAGAGCGGCGGCGCCATCGACATGCCGACTTCCGAACTCACATCGCCTTTGGTGTTTGTCACCAGCTGCGCTTCTCCCGAAATCTGTTGCGCTGCAAATCCGTAGACTGCCTGCACCGTGTATGCCGACTGATAGAGCGCAATCAGAGTGTGCGTCGCACCGTTGTTGCGCAACCAGGTGCCCACAAAACCACCAGGGGCGATCAGCGTATTCACCTGTCGCGTCGGCGCATCCGCGTTGGCCGGACTCTCCAGCAACCCGTCGGGATTCACGTACAACCCGTAACTGGCCAGAACCGACGGCGTAGTGCCGGAATAGAGGGGCCGCCCGTTCGTATTGGTGAGAATCCGGGCACACTCGTCGATCACCTCGGCATCCTCGAGATTGCCCCCGACCCCACCGCCGGTGATGAGGTCGCGATACTGCTCCTCGGTCAAAGCGTCGGCTGGCTCGAGTCCGATCTGCGCGGCAATCTCTTCCGCAGTCTGCTGACCGATTGGCTGGTTGAGTTGATCCGGAGTGGTCATCTGCGTGGGCGCGACGCTCTCGTAAGCCGGTGCCCCGGCAAAAGGGATCACGAACCCGGTATCGACATTCTCTGCCACAGGTTGAGCGCCCGCCGTCTGAGTGGTGGCAAACGAAAGTACGCACACCCCAACCAAAGCCAGAACCGAAACGGTCCCGCGATGAGACCGTGTTCCACGCCGAAAACCCTTGCCTGAAGAACCCTCGCCTGCAATCCCCTTGCCGCGCATGGTCAACCTCCCGGGACGCAGTCGGGCTAATCAACTCGAGCTTGCATCTCAGTCAAACGCTGTGACCAGCACCGTGTCAAGGCACTTGCCAGGTCGAGGGGCCGACGGCCCCTGTTCGCCCGATACAGTGGTCCTTCCAACTGAAGTGACTTCACCCGCGGTTGACCGCTCGAGTTGTGCGCGTCAGTTACAGGAAGCCTCTGGAGGCGAGCAGTGTCTGAGAAGCGCGGAACCGTGTTGATCACCGGCGTCGGCCGGAGCAAGTCGATCGGAGCAAGCCTCGCATTGGGTCTCGCCGAGGATGGTTGGGATCTGACGATCGGCTACTGGGAGCCTTATGACGAACGCGTCGGATTCGTCCGCGGAGCGCACGATCCACAGGACGTGGCAGAGAAGTGTCGCGCACTCGGGAGCCGTGTCGACCTGGTTCCCGGAGATCTGGCCTCGCCGGACGCTGCCGGTCAGCTCGTTGACGCAGCCGCAGCGCGGAACGACCTTCGCGGGCTGGTGCTCTCACATTGCGAAAGCGTCGACAGCTCCATCCTCGATACCACCGTCGAGAGCTGGGAACGACATTTCGCCGTCAACGCCCGCGCCTCTTGGCTGCTGATCAAAGCGTTCGCCGAACGACTTCCGCAACAGCACGATGCCAGTCAGGTGACCGGACGGATCATCGCGCTCACCAGCGACCATGCGGCCCACAATCTTCCGTACGGGGCCAGCAAGGGTGCTCTCGACCGCATCGTCATCGCAGCCGCAGTCGAACTCGGGTCACGTGGCGTAAGAGCAAACGTCATCAACCCAGGACCGATCGACACAGGGTGGATGACATCGGAGATCAGACAGGCCGCCACCCTCCAGACTCCTGCCGGCCGGCTGGGTACACCCGGCGACACTGCAGACCTCGTTCGATTTCTGATGTCCGACGCCGGAGGCCCGATAACGGGACAACTCCTTCACTCCAACGGCGGATTCAGCACGAGTTGAGCAGGCAGACTCGGCCCGCGCCAGACTCAGGTCAGGCCTTGTAAGTCGGTAACGTCTGCCCGAGCCTGCGGCCCATCTCGGCAGCCAATGCGGCGAGCCCGCTGGCCGGACGCACCATGACCTCGAAATCGACAATCTTGCCGTCCTCGTCGAATTCGATCATGTCGATTCCCTTGAGACTCTTGTCGCCGATGTTCGCACTGAATTCGAGCACGACCTGCCGACCGTTGGCTCCGGCGAACTGCCGGTGGTACTCGAAATTCTCGAAGACCTGGATCACCGTATTGAGAATAAGCACAACGGCATCCGCGGAGTGGTACGGCTTGAATCCCGTGGGCGACCGGAACTGCGCGTCGGGCGCGACGATGGTCGGTAGCGCCGACAGATCACCGGTCTCGATCATGGTGTGCCACAGCTTCAGTGCAGCTTCGACTTTCGGTTCAAGCGTCAATTCCGTGCTCATGCTTCTGCCCTTTCCTCGACGTTACCTGCCACTTGATTTACTGGCACTTGATTTGTGACGGCCCACGCACTCAACACAGTTCGCACCCCGGTCACGAGTTGCAACGGCTGATCGATCATGACGTGATGTCCGGCTTCGGGAATCTCCGCCACGATGGCCTCCGGTCCGAACAATCCGCGCATGTGCTCCATGAGTCGATCGGACACGATGCCGTTCTCAGCTCGGAAATAGGCTACGCGGCAACGTGGTTCACTGTCGAGAACATCTTCGGCGCCCACTCGGAGGAAGAAATTCGGATCGAACTTCCACGACCAACCACCCTCGACTTCCTCCATCGACGTGGCCGCCACATGGTCACGCACCGCAGGCAGACCCGAATCCTGCGGCGGAACGAAGCGGAATCGGCCCATCGCGTATTCCCTGGTGGGATACACCTTCTTGGGGCCGAACGCATTCTGGCGTCGAGCTGCCTCCTCTTCGGGCGTACGCGCCTTGAGTGGAGAATCGATGATGACAACGCCGTCCAACAACTCGCCGTGCAGATGTGAGGCCACGAAAGAAACAATCCCACCCATGCTGTGCCCCACCAGAATCGGCTTGCCGTCGATTCCCCCGGCCTCAGCCGCCGCCAGCACCTCGCGAGCCCACTGGGACATCGCGTAGGCGTCGCGAGTGTCGCTGTCGCCGTGCCCCGTCAAGTCAAGAGCGACAACGCGGCGTCCCTCGGAGAACTGCGGCGCGATGTGATCCCACCAGCGACTATGGGCTGCGCCGCCGTGAATCAGCACGATTCCCGGCCCCGCCGACCCCGCCGACCCCCAAGCCCGAAAGTGCACCGAAGCGCCCTCGACCTCCACCGACCCCGTCTCGACCGGCGCTTCCAGCGCCCGAGTGAACCAACCAGGCGCGTCTTCGACCACATTGCTCATCGATCGAACATACATAGTCGCCAATCGGTTCATCCAACTCTTCCCAGTTCGTGATCCATCACCTATATTGAATCCGGCCTCAAGTTCAATTCGTTTCGCCGAAGGGGAGAGATGACCAACCGCCAAGTACGCCTTGCCGCCCGCCCGACAGGACTTCCCGACGCTTCCACCTGGGAATATGTCGACGCCGAGATCCCGTCCGCCGGACCGGGCGAGTTTGTCGTCAAGGTCGAATACCTCTCCCTTGACCCCGCGATGCGCGGTTGGCTCAACGACGTCAAGTCGTACGTTCCCCCGGTCAAGCTCGGCTCCGTCATGCGCGCCCATGGCGTCGGACGCATCACCGAGTCACAACACCCCGATTACCAGGTCGGTGACATCGTCGCCGGATCGTTCGGCGCTTCCGAATACGGTGTTTCCGACGGCACCGATGTCACGCGGGTCGACGAATCGATCGCTCCCCTACCGACTTGGCTCGGCGCTCTCGGATTCCCCGGCGTCACCGCATATTTCGGACTGCTCGACGTCGGAAAGCTGAAGGACGGTGACACCGTCGTAGTATCCGGCGCGGCAGGCGCCGTTGGCAGCCTCGTCGGCCAGATCGCAAAGATCCACGGCTGCAAGGTCATCGGCATCGCTGGTGGTCCGGAGAAGTGCGCGTGGCTCACCGAAGACCTCGGCTTCGATGTCGCCATCGACTACAAGAACGAATCCGTCTACAAGGCACTCAAGTCCAATGCATCCGACGGTATCGACGTGTACTTCGACAACGTCGGCGGTGAGATTCTCGACGCAGCACTGTCCCGCCTGCGCCTCGGTGCTCGGGTCGTCATCTGTGGCGCAATCGCGGGCTACAACGCCACCGAGCCTCAGCCCGGCCCCGCGCACTATCTGTCACTTCTCGTCAACCGGGCCACGATGGCCGGCTTCGTGGTCTTCGACTACCTCGATCGCTACGCAGAAGCGCAGGAGCAGATCGGAAAGTGGATCAAGAGTGGCGAATTGACGGCCCGAGAGCATGTCGTCGACGGGGGCATCGACGCATTCGGCGACAGCCTCAACCTTCTCTTTGCCGGTGCGAACACTGGAAAGCTGGTCCTGAAGGTCAGCTGAATCAGCCACACACGCAGATCGGCCACCGGTGTTCCGGTGGCCGATTCGCGTGCGTCAACCAACGCCCGACGGGGTGGGAACGCTGTCTTCACCCAACCGCGGCGGGGCCGACCGATAGGTTGCCGGAGTGCCGCTCAACCGAATCGGGTTGGCCACCTGCCGAGTTGGAGCCTCTCGACGCGGATCGTCGATGGTTACCACCGGAACGAGATTCAACCGCTCCGCCAGCGCTATCGCGTCGGCGATGTCGTTGAGGGGCCCACACGGAACACCTCGCTCGGTCAGTGCCTCGAACCACGAGTCTGCAGTGCCCTTGGCCAACGCAGCAGTGACGGCGTCGAACAGTTCTTCTCGATGCGCGACCCGATCCCGATTCGAGATGAACCGTACATCCGCGGCAAGTTCGGGAACTCCGAGAACCTCTACCAACGAACTGAATTGGCGATCGTTGCCGACAGCGAGAACCAGCGGGCGGTCGGCGGTGTCGAACACCTCGTAGGGCGCGATGCTCGGATGCCGATTGCCCATGGCCGCGGGCACCACACCCGCCGCCACGTAGCCAGACGACTGGTTGGCCAGTGCGGACAGCAACGAGGACAACAGATTGACCTCGACGTGCTGCCCTTCGCCCGTTCGATCGCGGTGGCGCAGCGCTGCAAGGATTCCCACGCTGGCATGCAAGCCGGTGATGACGTCGACCACCGCGACACCGACCTTGGTGGGAGTCTTGGAATCGGGACCCGTGATACTCATCAATCCGCCGACCGCCTGAATCAACAGGTCGTACCCCGGCAGAGAATTGTTGCCACCGAAGCCGCTGATCGAGCAGTAGACCGCACGCGGATTCATTTCTCGGACAGCGTCGTAGCCCAGCCCCAGACGGTCCATCGTTCCCGGCAGGAAGTTCTGCACCACGACATCTGCATTGCGAACCAGCTCGCGTGCACTCTCCAGATCCGCGCGCTCGCGCAGGTCCAGGGTGACCGACTTCTTGTTGCGGTTCACCGACAAGAAGTAGCTCGACTCGTCCCCCACCCACGGCGGGCCCCAGCTGCGAGTATCGTCGCCGACACCCGGCCGCTCGATCTTGACGACCTCCGCGCCGAGATCGGCAAGAATCATCGTGGCGTACGGGCCGGCGAGGACGCGGCCGAAATCCGCGATCACCAACCCGTCGAGCGCTCCGACAGCGTCTACCGTCACCGGAACGCTTCTTCACCGGTGAGAGCGCGACCGATCACCAGCTGGTGAACCTCGGAGGTGCCCTCGTAGGTGAGAACGGATTCGAGGTTGTTGGCGTGCCGAATCACGGGGTATTCGAGCGTGATGCCGTTGGCACCCAGGATGGTTCGGCACTCACGGGCGATCTTGATGGCTTCGCGGACGTTGTTGAGCTTGCCGGTGCTGACCTGCTCGGAACGAACCGTCCCAGCATCCTTGAGACGTCCGAGGTGGATTGCGAGCAACTGACCCTTGCCCAATTCGACTGCCATGTCAGCGATCTTGGCCTGAGTGATCTGGTACGCGGCGAGCGACTTGTCGAAGACCTTGCGATCACGCGCGTACGAGATCGCGGTCTCGAGGCAGTCACGTGCTGCACCCATCGCTCCGAAGATGATGCCGAAGCGGGCCTCGTTGAGGCAGCCGAGCGGGCCGGAAAGTCCACGAGCCTTGGGCAGCACCGCCGAGGCAGGCAGACGCACGTCCTCGAGCACCAGTTCCGACGTGACCGACGCCCGCAGCGACATCTTGTTCTTGATCTCGGGGGCGGATAATCCCGGAGTGTCGGTGGGAACGACAAATCCGCGCACTCCGTCGTCGGTGCGCGCCCAGACCACGGCGACGTCCGCGATGGAGCCGTTGGTGATCCACATCTTGGTGCCGTTGAGGATCCAGTCGTCACCGTCGCGCTTGGCGTTGGTTCGCATGCCGCCGGGGTTGGATCCGAAATCGGGTTCCGTGAGACCGAAGCAACCGATGGCTTCACCGGCCGCCATCCGCGGGAGCCACTCTTCCTTCTGCTCTTCACTTCCGTTGTGGTGGATCGCGAACATGGCGAGCGAACCCTGGACCGAGACGAGGCTGCGAATGCCCGAATCGACAGCTTCCAGTTCCTGGCAGGCCAACCCGTACGCCGTCGCGCTCATCCCGGCACAGCCGTAGCCCTCGAGGTGCATGCCCAGTACGCCGAGCGCGCCCAGCTCCTTGGCCAGCTCACGAGCCGGCAATGCTGCCGCCTCGAACCATTCGCCGATGTGCGGGCGAATGCGATCGTCGACCATCTTGCGGACCGTGTCGCGTATCGCGATCTCTTCTGCGTCCAGCAGGGTGTCGATGGCAAAAAGCTCGGACAGGGACTGCGGCGTGTTCACGGGGCCTCCAGTGTTCTCGGGCGCAATCCTTTGCGAGAACGATTGCGCAATCGTTTGCATCGCCTAGAGTAGAGCCCGGTTACACACCCGTCAATCCCCGAACAGCCGGCCGACACAGAACCGACGCACACCAGGAGCCCCGACGCAGATGACGCCCGATCCGTCGACCCGCAGCAACGGCCGTCCGCCGACGCTGCGCGAAATCGCCGACCAGGCCGGGGTCCACATCTCGACGGCGTCGCGGGTCCTCCGTCAGCTCGAGCCCGCCGACGGTTGGTCCGACTCCGCGCTCCGAGTTCGTCAGGTCGCCGAGGAGCTTGGTTACCAACCGAACCTGTGGGCGGCCAGCCTGCGTACCCGAAAGACCACCACCATCGGCGTCGTGATGCCGAGGCTGACGGACGTCGTGGTGGCCACCATGTTCCAGGGCATCGAGGAGGCTGCCACCGCGGCGGGTTACTCGGTCCTGCTCTCCAGCCCACCTGACGATCTGGACGCGCAGCGCAAAGCAGTCGAGTTCCTGGTCAGCCGCCAGGTCGACGGGCTCATGCTGAGCAGCATCCACCTGCCGGGTACCGATTTTGTCGACTCACTCCCCCTGCGCTCGCTACCGATCTTGCTGCTGAACCGGCACATCGAACCGGCGACGTCGTCCGCGAACCGAAGCCTGCCATTTGTCAGCGGCGACGACCGCCTCGGCGGCTACCTCGCGGGAAGGCATTTACTGGATTGCGGCTATCGCGATCTCGGTGTGATCGCCGGACCGGATCACGCCAGCACTTCACGTGAACGCGTCGCAGGTTTCCGCGACGCCCTGGCCGAAGCGGGCTTGGAACTACCGCCGAACCGAATAGTGGCGTCCGAGTTCGAAGTTCAAGGGGGTGTCGATGCGGCGGCAATACTGCTCGGTGGGGATTCACGGCCCGACGCCGTCTTCACGGTGAGCGACACCATCGCGATCGGCGTACTCGGTGTGGCCCGCGATCTCGGGTTGAGCATTCCGGACGATCTTGCACTGGTCGGCTACAACGACATCCCGGTTGTCTCCCAACTCCCGGTGCCACTGACGACGGTGAGGTCCCCCGCCCGCAAGATCGGCGCGACCGGGCTCGAACACCTGCTCGCATTGATCGCCGGCAGGAACGCCGAATCCGTGAAGCTTCCCGTCGAACTGATCGTGCGAGCCTCCACCAGAAAGCCTGCCAGTCACAAACTCTGAGCAGCTACCAGACCTGAGATTCGTCGATACCCAGCTGTCGCGCATAACCGGAGTTGAGCGCGTCCCAGCCGTACTCGCGTGCCCGTTCACCCACGATCGGACCGAAGGGCTCGCCCGCCAGAAGGGCGTCGAGTACGTCGAAGCACAAATGCCACCCCGCAGCGAGTGCCGACGCCATCCCCTCAGCCCGCGACCTCTGCGTGAGCACAACGCGGGTTCCACCTTCGATCGGGGTCAGGTCCCACACCAATTCGTCCGGGCCCCACTCGTGTTCGAGCCGCAGGGAAGTCTCCACGACGTGAACGGTGACCGGCAGCGACATTTCGGGGGCGCCGTCCTCGGTGAGCATGGTGATCACGGCGTCGCCAGTGCGGCTCAGATTCCGATCGGCGGTGTACGGCGTCCATTGCGCCAACATCTCCGGGTCGGTGATCGCCTCCCACACCTTCTCGACGGGATACGGCAGCACCCGAGGAAAGCTGACGACTGTGTCGTCGCCGTCGACGCTCACCGTGACGTCGGACAGGGCACTGGGCTGATACGGCTGGGCACTCATGAGTCGATCTCACCAGGAACCACCGACACGGGCAACCGCCCGCTCGGCGCTCAGAACACAAACAAAGCCGATGCGGCCGCCACTGTCGCGTCCACCACCGGAAACTTCACCACGGACAAGTCGTGTCGTGCTCCTTCGAACTCCACCAGACGTGTCGCGGCGGGAACCAGGTCGAGTGCTGCCTGCATCTCCTCCGTTGCCGCGAACTCGTCCTTCGATCCGTGGACGACAACGGTCGGTGTGTTCAGGTCGGGCAGGTGTTCGGTTCTGAGCTTCTCGGGCTTCTTCGGAGGATGCAGCGGATAAGACAACAGCACCAGGCCGTCGACAAGTCCTGGATTCTCCGACGCCAGCATCGACGCTTGGCGTCCGCCGTACGAATGTCCGCCGAGCAGAACGGGTCCAGGCACCGAGTAGTCCTTGCGAACAGCGGCAATCACCTCGGCAATGCCCGCGCGATCCTCCGCAGCACGCGACGGGTGTGGCGGCCCCGAAGCTCGACGCACCCGAAACGCGAGATCGAAGCGCAGGACTTGCACTCCCGCCACTGCAAAGCCGTCGGCAACAGCGCGCAACAGCACAGTGTCGCAGTTACTTCCCGCGCCGTGAGTCAGTGCAAGCGTGGCGACGGGCGACGCGAAGGACACAGAAGCAGGCCGATGAAGGAAACCGTGCACCGCACCTTCGTCGACTGTTTCGACGGTACTCATGGACGCATCCTTGTCCGGCCCGCTCGGGCCTGTTCGACTGCGGCAGCCATGCTTCCCTCGTAGACCGGCCCGTGTCCGGGAAACAGCGCACCGGCAGGTGCCGCGGCGATATTGTCCAACGCCTCGTCGGTCGCTTCACGGTCATGATTGAAGGGGCACACAAGAAATTGTGGTCCGGCGACGCTCGACGTCGCGTGTCCGGTCACCAGAGCGTCACCCGACGCGATGACACCTGCGTCAGGAACAAGGTAAGCGCTGTGGCCGTCGGTATGCCCGTGGGTGGGAATCGGCACGATCCGTCCGGGAACATCCAGAGCACCACCGGACGCAAAGGCCTGTGCCTGAGGCAGTTCCGCACCTTTCAACGCGCCGACTCCGATCACGTCGCGAAGCCACTTCGGAGCACCTCGCCGCCACAACAGCAACGGAACTCTGGCCGGCGACAACTGTTGCAGATACTCCCGCTTCGCATGAGGCACTTCCAACGGATCCATCAGGACCGGAACCTCGAGCCGGGTCACGATGTCCGCGATTCCGCCGATGTGATCGACATGCGCGTGAGTGACCAGGATTGCCCGCACATCCCCGAGCTGGTGACCGATCTGCTCGATCGAGCGTTCGACGTCGGCGCCGTTGGCCGGGTATCCGCCGTCGATCAACGTCAGATCGGCCCCCTCTTCGACCAGTACCCAATTGGCGTGACCGCACCGAACCAGATGTGTGTTCTCGATCCGCGTGATCGACAGTGCCGCAGTAGTCATGCTTGGTAGTCTGCGCCACGTGTCGGAATCCGTGAAGCAGGCCAGCAGCCGTAGCATTCGAGATCGCACCGAAGCATCCTTGGTGGCAGCCGCATTCGCGCTGCCCAGCGCGGTGAAACGTCGAATCACCGGACCACCCGTCGTCATCGAGGGCAACACGCTCGACGCCGACGCACACCTGCTGCTCACGCTCGCGAAGACGCGGCCGCTGCCCTCGCATTCAACCGATCCCCGGTCACTCGCCGTTGCTCGCGCCAATCTCACCCGAACGGCGATCATGATGGGTGGCCGATCCGCTCCGGTCCACACCGAAGAGATTTCCGTTTCGGGCGCCGACGGCCCGCTCCGCGCCCGGCTCTACGTTCCGAGCGCCGACACCGGCGCTCTGCTCGTCTACTTCCACGGCGGCGGCTGGGTACAGGGCAGCATCGAATCCCACGATGCTCCGTGCCGCCTGTTGGCCGAGACCTCCGGCGCACGGGTCATTTCGGTCGACTACCGGCTCTCACCCGAATTCGCTTTCCCCACACCAGTAGACGACGCCTATGCCGCATACCTCGACATCGTCGAACGCGCCGACGAGTTCGGCGCAGACCCGAGGCGCATCGCTGTCGGCGGCGACAGCGCGGGTGGGCACCTGTCGGCAACGGTGGCGCTGCGTGCCCGCGACGACGGCAAGATCCCACCGGCAGCGCAGCTGTTGATTTACCCCGCTACCGACTTTCACGAGAAGGCGCCGTCGAGAACGACGTTCTGTGAAGGCTTCTTCCTGACCGAGGCCAACATGAACTTCTACGAGTCCAGCTTCCTCGGCAGCGATGCCGATCGACTCGACCCGATGGTGTCGCCGCTACGCGCCCCCGATGTGGCCGGACTGCCGCCGGCCATCGTGGTCACGGCGGGATTCGATCCACTCCGAGACGAAGGCGAAGCCTACGCAGCTCGATTGCGCGACAACGGTGTTCACGTGACGGATCGACGCTATCCCGGGTTCATCCACGGTTTCGTCAACGTTCTGGGACCGAGCGCCGGTTCGCGCGCCGCCGTCGCCGAGATCGGCGGGATGCTGCGCGTCCTCCTTGCCCGCCCAACAGTTTCACCCACCCAATAATATTTCGCGCACCGTATCCACCAACGGATCGACAGGAAGCTCTGGGCTGATCGCACGCTGAAGACCCAAACCGATTCCGACGCTGAGCATTCGAAGAGCTGCCGCATTCGGGTCCATAGTCGGTGTCACATTGTTGGATTCGGCGAGGTGCTGCACCATTCCGGCGATCAGTCCGCGCACTTGGTCGGCACCCGCCGCGATTTTCGCTCGAATATCCTCGCTGTGCCGCGACCGGACCGAGAACTCGACCTCGAGCAGAGTCCACCTCTGGTCCCCGATCGTCCGCTCGGCCCATCGCGCGAACTCGGCCACCGCGTCGTCGAGCGTCGACTTCGCTCCGAGCTGGGCGGTGATCTCACCGACCTTGGTCAACCTGATTCGGCCGAGCACTTCGGCGCACAACTCGTCTTTGTTCTTGAAGTTCGAGTACACCGCACCCTTGGAGTAGCCGGCATCCTCGGCGATCTGATCGAGTGACGCGGCGGCGTACCCGCGATCGAGAAAATGTTCGACGGCCGTCGCCAACAAGGTTTCGCGGGTCAACGCCTGCGCTTCCTGCCTGGTCAATCGTGCCATCGGAACCTCCTAGTGGTTCTGAGTATCGAGATTCCAACGGTAGCCGAATATCGGAATCGCCCCGCAGGCGCACTCCGGAGAACCAAATTTGGGGTACCCACGTTATTCAGATACTGATAGTCTCCGAAATATGACTTCAGAAGTGACCGGAACCACCGCGACCGGCTCCGGACGAAACAGCGCGCCGAAACGCGGCTTGGCAATCGGATGCGGCGGCACTCTCGGCTTCGCCTGGACCGTTGCCGCGCTCGCCTCTGTTCGGGAGGCACTCGACTGGGATCCCCGCGAAGCCACCGCAATCATCGGCACGTCCGCCGGAGCCGAGTTCGTGACGATGCTCGGCAGCGGAGTCGGCGTCGACGAGCTGGTCGCCATGCAACTCAGCGATCCCGCGGCCCGTCCCGAACTCCTCGCCCACATCGCGTCGGCACCCGGAAAAATCCCACCACTTCCGAGCTTGGGGATCGGCAATCCACGACTGGTGGCGCGTCGAGATCTTCCGGTTCTGAGCCGGATGAGCGGCATCGCACCGCTTGGTGGCGGCGACCCGTCCTGGCTCACCACGCTCGCCGCATCACTTGCACCTGGCGATTCGTGGCTCCCACATCCGTGCGCGTACATGGTATCCATGGACTACAGAACGGGGCGACGGGTCGCATTCGGGGCACAGGGGGCTCCGAAAGCGACCGTCGGTGAAGCACTTCGAGCGTCCTGGGCGATTCCCGGCTGGTTCCCACCTGTCACCATCGACGGCGTCAGGTACATCGACGGCGGCGCGGCATCCACGGCATCGGTAGACCTCCTACTCCCCCTCGAACTCGACGAGCTGGTTGTACTGGCGCCCATGGCATCTCGAACACTGAAGCCGGCGCGCGGCGCTGCCCGCATCGAACGCGGCGCCCTACGCAACGCAATGTCCAAGGGCCTCGACCGCGAGATCGAACTGGTTCGCGCTGCGGGCACCAAGGTCCTGCGCATCGATGCCACCGACGACGATCTCGCCGTCATGGGCGCCAACTTCATGGACGGCCGACGGCGGCTCGCCACCTTCGAATCATCCCTGCGCACAACACGTGCGAGCGTCAAGCGTGAACTCGATGCGGACCCGTTCCGCACCACCCATTCCCACCAATGAAAGCGCAGACTCAGTGAACAACGAACCTGACCACTTCGAGGTCGTGATCATCGGCGGCGGGATCTCCGGAATCGGCGCAGCCATTCATCTGCAGCGCCTCGGGATCGAAAATTTCGTCCTGCTCGAGAAAGCCGATTCCCTCGGGGGAACCTGGCGCGCCAACACCTATCCCGGTTGCGCCTGCGATGTTCCGTCCGGCCTGTACTCGTACTCCTTTGCCGCCAATCCGGATTGGACGCGATTGTTCGCGGAGCAGTCGGAGATCCGCGAATACATCGACGACACGGCTCGACGCCACGACGTCGACAAGCATGTTCGCTTCGGGGTCGAAATGCTCTCCTCCCAGTGGGATGCGTCGCAATCCCTTTGGAAGATAACAACTTCCAGTGGCGGACTCACTGCTCGTTTCGTGATCGCAGCCGCGGGTCCGTGGAACGAACCCTTGACACCGGCAATCCCTGGACTGGAAACGTTCGAGGGCGAGGTGTTTCATTCCTCGCAGTGGAATCACGACTACGACCTGACCGGGAAACGCGTCGCTGTCGTGGGTACCGGCGCTTCGGCAGTCCAGTTCGTTCCGCGCATCGTCTCCGAGGTCTCCGCGCTTCACCTCTACCAGCGAACCGCTCAATGGGTTCTCCCCAAACCCGACCACTACGTGCCGCGGATCGAAAGGTCCGTCATGCGTTTCGTACCGGGAGCACACAAGGCCCTGCGCAGCATCGAATACGGAATCATGGAAGCGCTGGGATTGGGATTCCGCAATCCGTGGATCCTGCGAATCGTGCAGAAACTCGGTTCAGCCCAATTGCGCCTGCAGGTCCGCGACCCGAAGCTGCGCAAGGCGCTGACACCCGACTACACCCTCGGTTGCAAGCGACTGCTCATGTCGAATTCGTACTATCCGGCCCTCGGCAAACCCAACGTCAGCGTCCACGCCAATGCAGTCGAAGAGATCCGCGGCAACACCGTGATCGGCGCAGACGGAGCGGAATCGGAGGTGGACGCCATCATCTTCGGAACGGGCTTCCGCATCCTCGACATGCCCATCGCATCCAAGGTTTTCGACGGAGAAGGTCGATCACTCGACGATCATTGGCAGGGAAGCCCGCAGGCGTACTTCGGTTCCGCCATCAGCGGATTTCCCAACGCGTTCATTCTGCTGGGCCCGAGCCTCGGCACCGGGCACACGTCGGCGTTCATGATCTTGGAAGCCCAACTGAACTATGTGGCGCAGGCGATCGGCCACGCTCGTCGGCACGGCTGGCAAACCATCGACGTGCGGCCGGAAGTACAGGCAGCCTTCAACTCTCAGGTTCAGGAAGCGCTCGGAACCACGGTCTACAACGCCGGTGGTTGCGAAAGCTATTTCTTCGACGTCAACGGCCGCAACAGTTTCAACTGGCCGTGGTCGTCCGGCGCCATGCGTCGACGACTACGAGACTTCGATCCGTATGCCTACAACCACACGCTCTCCGACAACCCTGCGTCGGATACCACGCCCTCTGAGCCCACCACCACCCTCGAACCGGAGTACACCGCATGAGCCTCTTCGGCACCACCTACCCGCCGATCGATCTCGACGGAGCAGTCGTTGTCATCTCCGGCGGCGGCCGCGGAATCGGCCGGGCCACAGCGGAGTTGTTCGCAACTCGCGGCGCACTCGTCTGCGTCGGCGATCTAGACGAGGAGACAGCCGTCGACACAGCCGCGTCCATCGGCGCACGGGCCCGCGGCTACGCACTGGACGTCACCTCGCGCGAATCCTGGGATGTGTTCGTCTCCACAGTGATCAGCGAATTCGGCCACATCGACATTCTGGTCAACAATGCGGGGGTGATGCCGCTCGGAGGCTTCCTCGACGAGTCCGACGCCACCAGTCGAGTCACCCTCGACGTCAACGTCTGGGGACCGATTCACGGAATGCGCGCGGCGCTGCCCGGCATGGTGGAACGACGACGCGGCCACGTCGTCAACATCGCATCCATGGCAGGCAAACTCCCCGTGCCCGGAATGGCCGTGTACAACGCAAGCAAGTTCGGCGCGGTGGGTCTTTCAGCTTCTGCCCGTGTCGAATTCGCAGATTCCGGAGTCAGCGTCAGCGCCATCCTACCCAGCGCCGTGCGCACCGGGCTCTCCTCCGGTGTGCCACTCGGAAAGGGCATGCCGACCGTCGAACCCGAGGTCGTAGCCACAGCCGTTGTCGACACCGTCGCGCATCGACGAGCCGAAACTACTGTGCCGCGTTACCTTGTCGGCTGGGACCTCATCGATGCTGTTGTACCCGAATGGATGATCAACATCGGACGCCGAGTCATCGACGATCGTCGCGCACTGACGTCGGTAGATCCGAACGGGCGTGCGGACTACGAAAAGCGAGTGGCACGTCAGGCCGAAAACGGGGAGCGCGATCCGAAGTGAACCGGGTAGTTTCGTGGCCATGTACATCCGCCGCGAAACTTCTTCCGACCGTGACGCCATCTATTCACTGCTCGGGGCTGCGTTTGCCGACCAGGCACCGCCCGGCGAGACTCCCTACGAGATCGAACTGACACGCCAACTCTTCGCCTCGGACGACTACTTGCCGAAGTTGTCCCTGGTCGCCGTAGCCGGCGGCGAGATCGTCGGTTTCGTGATCGGAACACGCGGATGGGTCGGTCAAGTAGAGGCGGTTGGTCTCGGGCCGTTGGCAGTCACACCAGGCACCCAGCGCAGCGGCGTCGGTTCGGCCCTGATGCACGCCGTGATCGGTGCGGCCGACGCCCTGGACGTCCCACTGCTCGCGCTTCTCGGAAGCACCGAGTACTACCCGCGGTTCGGATTCGTCAACAGCACCGATGTCGGAGTCGAGTCTCCGGAAGCCGAGTGGGGCGCTCACTTTCAGATCAGGACCCTCACCGCGTACCGGGCTGATCAGACGGGGAAGTTTTCCTACGCCGCGCCTTTCGGGATCGCTTGACCCTCAGCGCGATGTAAGAGTTCTTTGACATCAGGCATACGTAGACCTACGCTCAGGCATGTCAAAGAACTCTTACATCTGGGAGGCTTCATGAGCACCACTGCACGGTGGAGCCTGATCATCGGTATCGGCGCCGCAGCAACGCTGGCCTTCAGCTTTTTTGCAGCATTGACCGCCGACGACCGGAAGACGTTGGCCTTCATAGTCTTCGCTGTCGTCATGGCACCGGCTTGTATCGGGTCGGCGTGGGCCCTTTTTCCATCGGAGAACAACAAGGCCCCCGCCTACCCTGAGGACACTGTCGAAACCGAATGGAGTCGCAAGGCCGGCTTCGGTGCGTTCACCGACTTGATCACTGCCATGGGGATCGCACTGATCGCGCACAATGTCTTCGGCGCTCCCGAACTGCCGCTCGTAATGTTTACAGCCCTCGGGCTGGCCGACTTCGGAATCCGGTACTGGGCAGTGTCGAGGGACCGCACCCCCACTATCGAGATCTGATGCGCAACAACCTTCAAGAACTCCGGACGGCAGCCGGATTGTCACAGCAAGCGTGCGCCGACGCGCTCGGCATCACACGCCAGACCGTCATCTCTATCGAGAAGGGTCACTTCGACCCACGCCTGTCACTGGCGTTCCGAATCGCCGAATATTTCGACAAACGCGTCGACGACGTCTTCTCGAACTGACGGAAAATCAGTCGAGCTGCGGTTTCAGTCGAACAGAGTTGGCGATCCGTTTTCGTCTTTCCCGTCTTCGACGGCCGTGGCCTTCTTGCCCGAGCCCTTGCGGACGACGGTCAGCGTCGTCGTTCGACGCGACAACCTGTGCCCGTCACTGTGTTCGAGCAGCGCCATGCCCTGGCGAACTTCGACTACCGTCCACGGACCCGCATGGCCGGCTGCCTGCACGAGGTCACCGGACTCCACCTCAGTTGCCATGACCACTCCTTGTTCGTCGTGTCCTGCACGTTCTCCCTCCTATTATCGACGCGGTCGCCAGGTAGTCGACGCGCAGGGTACCTACGCTGCAGCCGCAACCTTGACCGCGTGGCCGACTTCGGCTCGGAATGCCGCATATTCGGGTGAGCCGCGGAGGTCGTCAGGGTCGACGCCTGTTCGTGGCAGATCGATTTTCAGATCGAGCGCGACCTTGCCCGGCCTGCTTGTCAGGACCACGACCCTGGAGCCGAGAAATGCTGCCTCGTCGGCGCTGTGAGTGACGAAGACACTCGTTCGCCCGGACTCGGCGCTGACGTTGCGGAGGTCCTCCTGCAGACGCTCGCGGGTGAGGGCGTCCAGCGCGGCAAAGGGCTCGTCCAACAGAAGCAACGACGTTTCGGCCGCCAAAGCCCGGGCAATTGCCACCCGCTGCTGCTGCCCGCCGGAGATCTCCCAGATTCGCCGGTCCGCAGTGCCGCCCAGCCCGACGCGGTCGAGGAGTTCGTCGCGTCTTTGCCCGCGGTCGCTCTTTGCAACGCCGGCGTATTTGAGTGCCAGATCGATGTTGCCGCCGACGGACTTCCACGGGAAGAGCCGCGGCTGCTGAAACACCACTCCCGCACTCGACCCGGGGATCGGGTCGGATCCCGACACCTGAACCGTTCCGCTGGATGGGTTTTCGAATCCCGCAATCAACCGCAGCAAGGTGCTCTTGCCGCAACCCGACGCTCCGACGAGGACCAGGAACTCACCAGGTGCGACGTCGATCGATACCGGTCCGAGCGCCGTTACGGACTCTCGGCCGTGGCCGTATTTGTGTGAGACGGTGTCGATTCTGATCGCGCCCGGGCGGTCGGGTGCGAACCCTCCGACCGCTTGCTGTGCGGTCACGCTACTGGTCAAGGACATCGGGAAGCCCCTTCACATAGAGAGCATTCTGAAACACCGTCAGATCAGGCACACTGTCGATCTGCTTCTGCTCGGCCAGGAATTGCGCTGCACTCTGCAGGTTCACTGCCAAATTTCCGGGAGCGCCCTCGGTGCCCAGCCATTCCGGCGAGGAGATCTGCTCGGGAGTGAGGAACACACCCTGCTTCAGCTGCGCTGCCGCGTCTTCCTTGGAGGCGCCCAATTGCGCGGCAACAGCTTCCGCTGCCGCGTTCGGGTCAGTGGCGATCGTCGTGAGCGCGCGGGCCTGAACCTGGCGCCAGGTATCGACGATCTCGGGGTGATCCTTCGCAAACGCGGTCGACACCACACCCAGGTCCAGCGTCGGCTTTCCCGCCGTCGCCAGCTCGCGGCTGGCGATCAACTGTGTTCCGTCCTTGCGGAGTTCGTCGAGCGTAGGCAGCCAGGTGTAGACGGCGTCGATGTCACCTCGCTGCCAGGCGGCGAGTGATGCTTGCGGCTGGAGATCCACCAACTGGACGTCATCTGCGCTGAGTCCGGCCTGGTTCAGAGCCGCCAGCAGACTGTAGTGAGCGGTCGACGCGAATGCCGTGGCCACTTTCTTGCCCCGCAGATCTGCCACGGTCTTGATTCCGGTTGCGTTGCGGGCCACCAGAGCTTCGTTGTCACCGGCCACATCGAGAACAAACGCAACCTGGTACGGAATGTTCAGCGGTGCCGAGAGTCCACGAGCAACCGGACTCGAACCGATTGCACCGAAGTCGATTTCACCTGCGATGAATGCGGTGTTGATATCGGCTCCCGAATCGAACTTCGTCCACTTCACGTTGTACTCGGGCAGCGCGTCTTCGAGCCAACGGTTGTTCTTGACTATCAAATCGCCGCTCGGGAAGGACTGGTAGGCAATGCGAATCGTTTCCTTGGACGAATCCTGGCCCGAATGATCCACCGAGCACGCGCCGAGAACCAGTGCGAGGACGCCGATCAGCACCGTGAACGCAGTCCGGGAGGCCTTTCCCTCATTGCGCGTCAGATTACTGCTGCGCTCCAGATTACTGCCGGCGCGTTTCTGATTGTCACTCATACTTTTCCCCTCCAGGGAACGGCGCGGCGCTCTGCAGCCCGCAGCAGTCCGTCGATGATCAGGCCGGAGAATCCGATGGCGAAGATCCCCACCAGCACAACCGGTGTGTTGTTGTAGTTGCTTGCATCCTTGACCATTCCGCCGATTCCAGGGATGCCGTTGAACAGTTCGGCTGCGACCACCGACGAGTACGCCATACCCACCGACAGTCGAATTCCCGTGAAAGTTTCCGGCAAGGCCGACGGGACGACTACGTCTCGGATCACCTGTGCGCGTGAAGCTCCCAACGCTCTGGCCGCTTCGACCAGCCCGACGGGCGCCGCGACGACAGCAGCTGTGGTGGCCACTGCTGCGGGCGGGAGAGCAGCGAGCGCCAGCAATGTAATCTTCGGCGCCTCGTCGATTCCCAGCCAGATCACCAGCAGGAAGAAATACGCCAAGGGCGGCAGTGCGCGCAGGAACGTCAACCACGGTTCGAGCAGACTCCGCAGCCACGTCACCGATCCCATGGCCAATCCGAGGATGACGCCCAATCCGACGCCGATGATCACACCGACCAGCACTCGTCGCAGCGTCATGTAGAGGTGCTCCCAGAGCAAATATCCCTGATAGCCCCGCACTCCGTCATGCGTGGTCATCGTGTTGACGAAGGCATGCCAGACCGTGCTCGGAAACGGCACGAAGGTCTCACTCCAGGTCCCGCTGGCTGCCGCGACCTGCCACAGCGCCAAGAATGCGATCACCGAAAGCACTGGCAGTCCTACGGTGGTCACACTCGAAGCCCACGGCCGGCGCGGCTCACGGTTCGATTCCGAGGCCGGCGTTGGTTCTTTTGCTTCGACAGAAGTCGACATCGCTGTTCTTCCTCGACGTACGGAAATTCCGGCACATATGCAGCTACAAGTGCATACGCAAGGACGAAGGCGCACAGGGAGGCGCCATTCTCACTCAGGAGAGTCGGAAGGAATCAACAGCAACAGCAGTGAGCACCAAGACGGCACAGGTCGACGGCGATGCGTCGTGTCAGTGGCGTCGTGGGCATGGGGGTAATTAGTACCTGTGTCGTCAATTACCCGCAACTGCGGGGGAAATAGGCGTCAGCCTGCCAAGCGAACGGACAGCGAATACATCAGCGGAAGCTCGGGACGTCCGGCCGGGACTCTCCAGCGCTTGCCGCCGAGTTCGGCCATCTCCTCGAATCCTTGCCAGCCGTTGACGTACGGGTACTCATCGAAGGACTCGAGCAGCAGTCCGGCCCGCCGCAACGCGCCGAGTACCTCGGCAATAGACCAGTTGAATTCACATGAGGGGAAGGGATTTTCGAAATTCGCGATTCCACCTCCCGGAGCACCCGGCAAGACAAGATCGACTGAATCTGCCACGTAGTCGCCTACGGCACCGGGTTCGGTCACCGGGGTCCCGCCTCCGTACGGTCGAACTTTCTCCGGGCGGCGGCGGCTTCGCGGAGCCATCCAGATACTTCCCCTCGCTCGAACTCGGCGGCAATGCCGGAATCCGCGGACAAGGTTCGGGCGAAGTCGATCGCGGAATCCGAGAGGTCGACGCCGGTCACATTGGCACCGAGGGCCGCCAAACTCAACGAATCCTGACCGGAATTGCACTGCAAATGCAGAATCGAGGAGCCTGCAATCTCGCCGAGCAGCGCCACCTCTTCCGGAAACAGGGTCGACCCGCCGTTGCGAAAGAACTGTGCCTGGTCTCCTTTGTGGCTGTTGTGAGCGACGGTTGCCGCATTCCACGACAACCGATTCATCTCCACTGCATCCACGGTGCCCACCTTGTCCAACCTCTCGGCCCCAACCTCTCCGGCCCACAACCTCACACAACAAGTCCGCACGAGTTCACCACGACCTCGGTCACGTCGGCAATCGATTTAACTCGGCCGGAAACCTATCCGAACAATCCTGGAACAGGTTACAGTTTTTTGACGGACCATCTAAGGAGAACCAGTGCGCTACGGACTCAGCCTGTTCACCAGTGATCGCGGTATCCGCCCCGCCGAGGCGGCAAAGGCTGCCGAGGCGAATGGATTCGACGCCTTCTACGTTCCGGAGCACACTCACATCCCGGTGTCGAGGGATTCCGATCACCCCGGAACCCAGTCGGCAGAATTGCCCGACGACCGTTACATGCGCACACTCGACCCCTGGGTCGCCCTGAGTACCGCGGCGTCGGTCACGAGCACCATCCGGTTGGGTACGTCCGTGGCCCTCCCCCTCGAACACGATCCGATCACTCTCGCGAAAACCATCGCATCGCTGGACCATCTCTCCGACGGTCGCGTGGTTTTCGGCGTCGGATTCGGATGGAATGCAGAGGAACTCGCAGACCACGGCGTACCGCCCAACAAACGCCGGACCGCACTCCGTGAGTACCTCGAAGCCATGGGAGAACTGTGGTCGAAGGAAGAAGCTTCGTACGACGGCCAATTCGTGAAGTACGGGCCAAGTTGGGCCTGGCCCAAGCCTGTTCAGAAAGCCCGTCCGCCCATCCTCCTGGGAGGTGGCGGCAACGAGAAGACTTTCAAGTGGATCGCCAAGTCTGCCGACGGTTGGATCACCACGCCCATCGAGCAGGAGATCGACGGAAACGTAGAACTGCTTCGAAAGATCTGGGCCGAAGCAGGTAGGGTCGGCGAGCCTGAAATAACAGTCCTGGCAGGCAAACCCGACCCGGAGAAGCTCGCCCACTGGGCAGACATCGGTGTCACCGAAGCAATGTTCGGCACTCCGGACAAGAGCCCCGAAGAGGTTGTCGGATACATGGAACGTCTGGCAACCAAGCTTGGACGGTGAGGTCCGCCACAGCACCTTGACCTCAACTGCACTCGAGGTTTTAACGTCGGTATTGCACAAGACAGTGCAACGACAGAAGACCGAGGCAGAAGAGGGGTGAGGAGTGACCACAAAACTGGTTGGCGCCCAATCTGTTTCGGACGGACCCGTTGATTCGGAGCTGTCCATCCGAAGCTCCTTCGTCGAGGCGTTCCGGAACCATCCCGCCGGCGTCTCGATCATCACGGCAACGGGCGACGACGGCCCGGCCGGAATCACGTCGTCGTCGCTGATCTCGATCAGCGCCGATCCGGCGGTTCTGGCGTTCTCACTGCAGTCGTTGCGAGGTTCTGCCAGAGTCATTGCTTCCGCCCGCAGTTTTGTTGTTCACCTGGCAAATTCGGCAAACGAGCGACTGGCTGCCACGTTCGCGACCCGCGGCGCTGTGCGCTTCGGGGACGATATGCCCTGGTCGTTACTGCCGACCGGTGAACCATTCCTGCATGGGACGGGCCATGCCCTGCGCGCAGTTCCCTTGAATGCCACAACGTGTGGCTCCGCAGTGATTGTCACCGCACGCGTAGTCGACGTCATCGATCCGCAGCAGGTTTCGGCGCCACTGGTCTATCACGATCGAACCTACAGAAACCTGACCCCTCACAATATCTCCTCAAAGGAAGGCACATCACATGACTGAATACGTTCTCCCCGAGCTGGATTACGACTACGCCGCTCTCGAGCCCCATATCTCCGGCGAGATCATGGAACTGCACCACAGCAAGCACCACGCCACCTACGTGGCTGGCGCCAACAGCGCAATCGAGCAGTTGGCTGCTGCGCGTGAAGACGGCACGATCACCGCGAAGGCACCGCTACTCAGCAAGAACCTCGCCTTTCACCTCGGCGGCCACACCAATCACTCCATCTTCTGGAAGAACCTCTCCCCCAACGGCGGTGAGCGGCCGGAGGGCGAGTTGGCAGCCGCCATCGACGAGCACTTCGGCTCCTTCGACGCATTCGTGAACCACTTCTCCGCTGTAGCAACCACTTTGCAGGGATCCGGCTGGGCAGTACTGGCCTACGACACGATCGGGCAGCGACTGGTCATCGAGCAGCTCACCGATCAGCAAGGCAACATCAGCATCGGCATCGTTCCGCTGCTCATGCTCGACATGTGGGAGCACGCCTTCTACTTGCAGTACAAGAACGTCAAGGCCGACTACGTGAAGGCCTACTGGAATGTCATCAACTGGGAAGACGTCGCACAGCGCTACGCAACGGCCACTGCCGCGACGGGCTTGATCGTCCAGGCTTGATTACTTCCGATCAACCCAGCTCGGCGCGGTGGCTCCGTTACCGAGCTGGGTTTCTGCACCCCAGAGGTCGATGTATGTGAAGACAGGTAACATACACCGAGCGCGGCTGACTCGGCCGTCAGCCGATTCGACTCCGAGGGGAACCAGTGCTGGATATCAGTGGCTTGATCGCGACGTGGCGTCCGACGCTGGACACCGCAGCGCGCAACGCGTGGGGACTCTCGTTCGGCGACGGCGTCGAGAAGGCCGAACGCACCCCGTCGGTACTGATCAGCGAAGGTCCACACCGCGATCTATATCGCTTCGGCGCATTGTGGACGCCGAAGGGCAAGCCGGTTCTTCTCGTGCCGCCCCTCGCAGTTTCCGCCGATTGCTACGACCTTCGTTCAGGCCAGAGCCTCGCTGCCCACCTACTCGGCGGCGGCAACACTCCCTATCTTCTCGACTACGGAACCATGCGGTACTCCGACCGCGGAATGGGATTCGAGGCCTGGGTCGACGACATCATCCCCGAAGCGATCCGCTCCATATCGGATCTGCATGACGGCGCTGCCGTTTCCGTGATCGGGTGGAGTCTCGGCGGGACCATGTCTCTACTCACGAGCTCCGCTCACCCCGATCTGCGGGTCGCGTCGATCACCGCGATCGGCACACCGATCGACTACACGAAGATTCCCGCCATCAGCCCGTTGAGGCTGATCGGCAAATACACTGGTGACACGCCACTCACGTCGGCGACCAATCTCGTAGGCGGACTACCCGCTCCACTCGTTCAGGCGAGCTACAAGGTGACGGCTTTGCAACGTGAAGTCCTCAAACCGTGGTTCATCGTGCGTAACCTCCACGACACCGAGACTCTGGCTCGCATGGAATCGATCGACAAGTTCATGGCGGCAATGCCTGGATACCCGGGCAAAGCATTTCAGCAGATCTGCGAACAACTCATGCTCGGCAACAACCTCTTCAACGATGCCATCACACTTGCCGGACGTGAGATCAAACTGTCCGCACTGAAGGTCCCCGTTCTCGCGATCGGCGGCACCACTGATGTGATCGCACCCATCGCTTCGGCAGAGGCGATCACTTCGGTCCTGACCGGAGCGCCGTCAGTTCGATTCGAGGAGGCGCCGGGCAGTCACCTCGGTCTCGTTGCCGGTCCCACCGCTCGAGATTCCACCTGGACTTTCATCGACGAGTTCTTGAAAGAGAATGCACCGCAGCTGGTTTCGACCAGCTGAATCACGGCTTCGTGATTCCTGCGGCCACAGCCGCCTTGTGCCAATCCGGGAACTCACTCAGCAAACGGGTGTACAACTGAGCGTCGTCGACGGTGTCGATGTCGTCCAGAGCGAAGAATCCGGCGTTGTCGATCACCCTGCCGTCGAGGTCGTCGAGCTTCTCCAGCACTCCGTAGTTGGCCTTGCCGATTCCGACGAACTGCCAAAATGCCGGGAGCCCAGACGCTTCGCGCATCAATTTCGTGATTTCCTTCCGCTCACTGAAGCCGCCGTCGGTGAAGAACAGGACAAGCGTAGGGGCCGAACCACGGGTCAGGCCGGAGAGTATCTCTGTCATGATCGGCACTTCACGATTCGCGGCGCCGATCTTGTCGTAGTTGAATCCGCCGTGCGAGCCGCGCAAGTGCAGGTAGGTATCCGACCACTCTTCCGCGTCATGGACAGCGATCTCGGGAAGCTTGAGGAAGCTGACTGCGTACAAGTAAGGCTCGAGTTTGCCGTCGTCATCGAGTTGGATCGCAACGGGGACCATGCGTTCGACAACGCGGTGAACCACCCTGGTGCGGTACTGCTTGGCCATACTTCCCGTTTTGTCGATCACCAGAACCACTCGCGCACGAATTCCGTTGCCACCCTTGGTCAGCAGGACCTTGGCCACCTCACGTTTTCGGAGGTCCAGCTTCTCCCGCTTCACCATCGAGAGTTTCGCCTCGTCAGGCACGCTCCGAATTCCGTCTGCCGATTCAGCGGAACCGGCAGGTTGGGTCTGCGGTTCCTCATCGACAGAAACACCGAATGCTGTTACCAGATCTGCCAATCCGCTGTCCCAGCCGGCTGACACGTTCCGCAGCTTCCACCCCGCGCCGCGGCGATAGATCTCGACGAGGACCGCCGCTCTCTCGGTCGTCAAACCCAAAGCTGGAGCCACAATCGCGACGGAACCGGCCTGTTCCACCACGACGCCCATGTCACGGACTGCAGAAAGGGTTCCGTTTGCCGCCGCATCCAACGCCACGGCAACACTCAGCTGGTGTATGTCAGCAGGCAACCTTGCGATGTCGATTTCAATGACGCCGCCGGACTCCAAGCGCACCGCGCCTTCGGGTGAGACCGGCTGATTGAAGAAGATGAAATCCGCGTCATCGCGCACTTTGTTGCGATCATCGAGTTGGAACACCATCAGATCCACCGTGCCCGGGGCGCTACCGCTCACCGCCACTTTCAATGAAGTTCCGTCAATGACTGTGTTCGCCCCACGCGCCAGCTCCATACCGGAAGATTAGCTGGCCACGTCGAATCAACGGCCCCGCGGTCGGAAGAATCACAGCACACTTTCAGCAATCGCGAGGATTCTCGAGGCAGACTGTTCGAGGAAGATTTGTCGCACGCGGGACCAAGAGCCTGAACATCGACAGAATCCTAAGGTCGATCAGGAGGTCAAAAATGCCGCACGGCCAGGCGCGCACCATCCCGATGTTGCCACTCTTGCCACCTCTGACGAATTTCGACGACGCAAGTCGCTCGGTCGTGTCTTACCTCGACGAATATCTTCCACTGGCACTGTGGTCGATCACGCGGTTCGACGGGTCCAATCAAATCTTTCTCACCGTCTCACCCAACCCACTTCACATCGAAGTCGGCGAGACCCGGGCTTGGCCAAACACCATGTGCAGCGAGGTAGTACTCGGAAATGCGCCGCCAGTCTCATCAAATCGCGCACTCGTGCGCGCACTTTCCCGAGATGACAGGTGGGAAGGCATTGGCGCATACGTCAGCATCCCAATCCTCCACAATGACGGCAGTCTCTTCGGCACTCTGTGTGGCGCCGACCCGAGTACGGGCGACTCCGCACTCGAGGACAACCTGGCCCTCCTCAATCTCCTGTGCCGACTTCTCGGAACCATTCTCGATGTCGACTATCAGCGCGCGCAGTCAGTACGACTGGCCGAAACCGCGCAACTCGATGCCGAGACCGACCCGCTGACAGGTCTTCTCAATCGTCGCGGGTGGAACCGCATCCTCGAGGCCGAGCAAACTCGGTACCGCCAATTCGCCGACCCTGGATCTATCATCATCGTCGATCTGGACGGTATGAAGACCATCAACGACGAACTCGGTCACGCCGCGGGCGACGAATACGTTCAAAGGGCCGGCAAGATCTTGGCAGCATGCGCGCACCCTGGTGCAGTAGTTTCACGGTTGGGAGGGGACGAATTCGGGATCGTTCTGCCCGATACACAGCCACGCGCCGTCGACTACCTGGTCGAGTGTCTGGAGAAGTCGTTCCGAAATGCCGACGTCTGTTGTTCGATCGGCCGAGCCGACTTTTCCATGACCCAAAGCCTGTCCGAGACTTGGGATACAGCCGACGCCGAGATGTACCGCCACAAGCGCTCGAAGCGCTGATTAGTCTCCCCCACGGCCTGTTGGCACCGCATCGGGGGATCCCTTCGATGCGGTGCTCGGGCCGTGTTCTGTTG
>NZ_JAJNCL010000040.1 GCF_021025955.1 Rhodococcus qingshengii
CAGTGGCCGGCGGCTCAGTCATCGGGCGGGACCGAGCGTGTTCAGCGTTGCGGATAGTCATGACAGAAACTCCAAACGACGGATAGGTGAAGTGAAACAACGAGTTCGGCGGCAGTTCTTCTCGAAGCGGCTGCACATGAGGGCCACCGACCGACTGCGAAGAGATCGATAAGGCACCAGAGGTATCTGGGGCTGATGATGGCGCTAGGGCCACGCGGTGGGGCCATCATCAGCAGTCAGGGTCTGGGTTTACCGGCCCTAGTTCAGTTCCAGTGCTGGTAGGTCTGCACGATGTAGCCCCCGG
>NZ_JAJNCL010000041.1 GCF_021025955.1 Rhodococcus qingshengii
ACGTCGCCGTGCGCTGCAGCGAGTTGGTTGGCCGCTTGCTGCTCCGCGCTGACGGATGGCTTTTGAGGTGTCGTGCGCGCTGTCATCGAATTCGGTGCCGACGTATTCCCGCCAGTGGTGTCGCCCGCATTCGTGTTCCCACTGTTCTGCGGACTCGTGCGCGAAGTCATCGAGTTCGGCGCACCCGAAGTGTCTGTACCCGAAGGGACCTCGCCGTGCGCTGCAGCGAGTTGGTTGGCCGCTTGCTGCTCCGCGCTGACGGGCG
>NZ_JAJNCL010000042.1 GCF_021025955.1 Rhodococcus qingshengii
TCGTTACTTCCTAGAGAGGAAACACTCGCGTGTTCTCTCAGGACCCAACAGTATGTCGATATATTGCACTCGCCGGCAGATCATGTGATCGGCCGTGATGCGAGGAAGTTTGTCAGCGATCCACCCATGAGCAACCGCCGGACAACATTGTGTCCGAAACGGTCTCTGCCAACCAGTAATTCACCTGTGTGAACCCTGACATTGGAGAAGCTCCTTAGAAAGGAGGTGATCCAGCCGCACCTTCCGGTACGGCTACCTTGTTAC
>NZ_JAJNCL010000043.1 GCF_021025955.1 Rhodococcus qingshengii
GAACGACGCCCGCGGACGCCGATCCCGCCGGCTGTGAATGCGGCGGCACCGACCAGCACGAGTTCGAGGTACCGGTCACGGCCGTCGCCTTTGTCGAGCCCCGAGGTCGTGACAGTCGGAGTTGATTCCGATTGCCCGGGAGCACTATTCGGCGTCGACGCGGGCACTGGTCCGGGACCACGATCGGGGACCGCTGTGGGTGCGGTCAATCCAGCGGGTTGCGGGGTGGTCGGGGCAGGTCCGCTGGTGGTCGTCGGAACCGG
>NZ_JAJNCL010000044.1 GCF_021025955.1 Rhodococcus qingshengii
TCATGAGCGCTCCGGCAGCAAGTGCTCCCGCGATGGACCTGCGCAGCTTCAGCACAGACTTCACCGGCGATCACCCGTGTTCGACTTCTTCCGCGCCTCGGCGATGAGCCTGTCCGCGCCCCACCAGAACACCCGGCCCGCGATCGACATCCACAGAAAGAACGCCAGATACACCAGAATCGTCCCATAATCAGCGGCCCAGCCCCCGAGTCGTCCGATCACCGCGAACGCCGCAATCAACAAGG
>NZ_JAJNCL010000045.1 GCF_021025955.1 Rhodococcus qingshengii
TTTCGGATTCGACGGTGGCGGAGTTCGTGGATCGTTCGTCGGAGTCGACGGTGCGCGTGCGCAGTCCTCAGCTCGATGCGTTGCGCAGTGTGTTGCTCTCGCAGGGGCTGACGGTGCGTGAAGATGGTTCCGGTGTTGCGCCGGCATTGGTCGTGGTGGATTCGACCACTGATGTGATCGGCGGTTTGGCTGGTTCGCAGGGAATCG
>NZ_JAJNCL010000046.1 GCF_021025955.1 Rhodococcus qingshengii
CGCAGGCTCCGGGCGGCGGCCCGAACGTCGGCGCGAACGCGCCGACGAACTTCCCTACTTACAACGGCACCCCCATTGTTCCCGTCCCCGGCGCGGTACAGCCTGGAGCACCAGGAACGCCAACACCGCCAGGTTTCGAGAACCCTGCGGGAGTCCCGGTTCCGACGACCACCAGCGGACCTGCCCCGACCACCCCGCAACCCG
>NZ_JAJNCL010000047.1 GCF_021025955.1 Rhodococcus qingshengii
TTGTGACCGCAATCGTCGACAGCATCGCCTGCGCCGCTGCGGAGGGGCTGGCGACCTGGGTCAACAGTCGGGGTACTTCGGCGCGCACCGCGGAGACGAGGTCGATGTTCGGATCCAGAAGCCGGAGGGCGCGTTCCACCGACGCGAGTGAACGGAAAGCTGCTGCGACGTCTCCCGGCACACCTATTCGGTGCTCTCGAAGCG
>NZ_JAJNCL010000048.1 GCF_021025955.1 Rhodococcus qingshengii
TTACCGAAGTGCATCGATTTGTTGTTGGCTGCCGCCTCGGGAGTGGAAGCGACGATAACGAAGGTGCGGAATGTTATCGCGACGTTGGAGCGGTTGTTCGAGTCCGATGAGATTCCGCCCGCCGAAGATGTCGATCGTAACGAACTGCGGATCGCCTCGACCTTGAACGGTCGGGTGGTGGTCCGCGGTGATTTCGACGCCC
>NZ_JAJNCL010000004.1 GCF_021025955.1 Rhodococcus qingshengii
GAACCCGACACCACATCCGACAACAAGACACTCATTGAATCCCCCGATCCCCACCCCAGAGCATACTCGAACACCCGTTCGAGTCAATATGCTTTTCGTGTTTAATTTACGATCGCTGGATGTTCACGTTGACTACCGAACGCCTCGTCCTTCGAGACTTCATATTCGGGGATGAAGATGACGTCCATCAGTACGCATCAGACCCTGCCGTCTGTAGATATGTGGATTGGGGTCCGAACACTCCGGCGGTGACCAGGGCATTCCTGGCCGACGCGGCATTGGAAACCGCGGGCGTCGAGCGTCGATCATTCACCCTGGCGATCACGTCGAAGGTCGACGGAGTGGTCATCGGTTCAGTAGCTGTGTGGGAAGTATCCGCCGCGCATCGAAGGGCGGAACTCGGTTTCGTCGTGAACCCGAGGTTCCAGGGGCAGGGTTATGCGTCCGAAGCGGGGAGCGCGGTTCTGGAACTCGCCTTTGCTCGCCTTGGAGCGCAACGCGTGCAGGCAACGTGTCGTCCGGAGAACTCGGCGTCGGCGTCGGTGCTCACCAAAATCGGAATGGTGGAGGAGGGGCTGATGCGGGCGCACATGGTGATCCGGGGGGCCGCGGTCGATTCGCTGCTTTTTGCCGCCGTACGAGCAGAGATCACGTCATCTGATTTTGCGTGACCTTCCCCGACCCTGGTGCGATAATCGAACCATGTTCGAGGACGCCTTGCTCATCGACGCGGCCGGTCGGCCCACCATGCAGCATCATCAGGCCTTTTCTCAGGACTGGGACCGCATCAAGGAGTGGTCCGACAACATCTACATGCCCTATACGGTGACGCCGATCGGAAGTCGGTTGAAGCCGGCTTCGGACATGTACTCGGCGGCAGTCGGCAAGATCGACGTCACCAGATTCTGTTACGGGATTCCGGTCTCCGTCGGTGAATGTTCGCCTGAAGCCGGAAACATTCTGGTCTTGACGACGATCAGGGGCAACGGTCGACATGCTCTTGGCCGGGGCGTTGCGGCGAATACCGGAGTGGGGGAGACCTTTGTCGCAGACTGCAGCCGGACCGACTACTTCGTCGAATTCGATGAGGATCATCTGCAGCTGAATCTCACTGTGCCGCATCAGCTTGTCGCCGATCACGCCCAGCAGTGGTACGGGGTAGTCCCCGACGACCGCCTGTGGCGGCACAAGTGCACCATCGGCGGGCGGGGTTCGAGTTGGCTGGCATTGATGGACTACGTCGTTCGCGCAATTGCAGAGTCGCCCGACGCGATGTCGGGTGAAAGGCTGGGTGTCAGGGTTCAAGAACTGGTCACGGCTCAGCTTCTCGACGAGTGGGCGACGCAGGCCGGGTTGCAACTCGGCGTCGACGTCGCCTCCGCCGAACCGGCCTACGTGCGATCGGCAGAGGAGTACATCGATACCTTCGCGCGCTCGGTGCCGACGGCGTCGGAGATCGCGGCTGCGGTGGGCGTCAGCGTCCGAGCGCTCACTGCGGGATTTCGACGGTACCGAGACACCACGCCGGGGCAACGACTGCGCACTCGTCGACTGGAGGGAGTACGCAGCGAACTGTTGCGTTCCGATGGGAGAACCGTCTCCGAAATCGCCAACGCCTGGGGTTACGTCAATCTGGGTATGTTTGCGGCGGCATACCGGAAACGGTTCGGGGAGCTACCTTCCGAGACTCGGAACCGACTCTGAGGACAGCTGTTTGAACGGTCATGACGATCGGTTTACGCAGTGGATGAACTGCCTTGATCCGTTGTTTCGTGTCGGAGCGTTCTGCAAGGATTGAATTCGAACGTGACAGCAATCCCACGAGCTAGGAGTACGTCATGGCAACTCGACTCAATCCGTACATCAGCTTCAACGGCAATGCCCGTGAGGCGTTGGAGTTCTACAAAGAAATCTTTGGTGGCACGCTGGCGCTGAGCACGTTCGGTGAATTCGGCAATCCCGGTGAAGGCGGCGACAAGATCATGCACGGAATGCTCGAAACCGACCAGGGATACACACTGATGGGTGCCGATACTCCGCCTGGCATGCCGTACAACCCAGGCGACAACATCACGGTCAGCCTCAGCGGCGACGACGGTGACGTGCTGCGCGGGTACTGGGAGCAGTTGTCGGGAACAGGAACGGTGAGCGTTCCACTCGAGAAGCAGATGTGGGGCGACGAATTCGGTTCCTGTACAGACAGATTCGGTATCTCCTGGCTGGTGAACATCGGAGCGCCTCAGAGCTGAAGCGAAGTTTTGCCCGGTTCTGCCGAAAGGAGACAGATCTTCTGCCGTTTCGAGGCAGAACCGGGTGTGTGATCGCCGTTACATTCTGTTCGACAAGACAAGTTGCGAGTCGGATGGAGAAATGCAGTGACGATCGAAGATATTGCGCGGAAACCTCTTTCGGAGGAGCGCCTCGACGACGTGCTGGCGCGAGCAACTCAGGGGGCTGACCGTGTCCCGGGTGTCGTCGCGATGATCACGGATCGAGAAGGCAACATCTACGAGGGTGCAGCCGGTGAGCGGACTCTCGGTCACGGCGAACCGATGACCCTTGATACAACTTTTGCGCTCTTCTCCACGACCAAGGCGATCACCGGCACCGCTGTCCTGCAGTGTGTGGAGGAGGGGTTGCTCGATCTCGATGCGCCCGCTGCGACCTATATTCCCGAAATTGGTGAGCTGAAGGTCCTGGACGGTTTCGACGCCGGCGGAAACCCCGTTCTTCGGGAACCCAAGCGAGACATCACCACTCGCATGCTTCTTCTTCATACCGCGGGGTTCGGGTACGACTTCTTCAACGAGTCCTACAATCGGCTCTCGCAGGAGCACGGGCAGCCCAGCGTGATCACGTGTAGCAAAGCCGCGCTCACGACGCCGTTGCTCTTCGATCCGGGTGAGAAGTGGGAGTACGGCACCAATATCGACTGGGCAGGTCAGGTCGTCGAGTCGATCCGAGGTCAGCGGCTCGGCGATGTCATGCGCGAGCGCATCTTCGAACCTCTCGAGATGACGGATACGGCATTCACGATGAGCCCGTCGATGAAGGGTCGCCTAGCACCGATCCATCAGCGTGAGAGCGACGGAAGCCTCACTCCGCTCATAGGATTCGAGCTTCCGGCTGAGCCCGAGGTGCACATGGGTGGTCACGGTTTGCACGGCACTGTCGGCGACTACATGAAGTTCATCCGAATGTGGCTGAACGACGGCGCGGGTACTGCGGGCCGCGTGTTGGCGCCTGAGACGGTCGCTGCAGCCGTACGGAACGGACTCGAAGGCCAGCACGTCGGGTTGTTGCCCGGAGTACTTCCGACACTGTCCAACGATGCGGAATTCTTCCCCGGCTTACCAAAGGGATGGGCATACTCCTTCATGACAAATGAAGAGGTGGCATCCACCGGCCGGCCGGCCGGATCACTGGCTTGGGCGGGTCTTGCAAACCTCTACTACTGGATCGACCGGCAGACCGGCGTCGGCGGGTTCTGGGCAACGCAGATTCTGCCGTTCGCGGACGCTGGATCCATCAACGGATACCTGGAATTCGAGACCGCCGTCTACCAGTGATCGGCTAGATTCCCGCTGTCCGGGATCGACTGTTTCTTTCGGGTGGGTTCGGAGTACGCATGCAGTACAGCGCGTGCTGGCATACGACGAACTAGGAGACGGCATGAACAGCCTCGAAGGCAGCTTCGAAGGAAAAGTTGCACTGATCACCGGCGCCGCACGCGGTCAGGGGCGCGCCCACGCTGTCGCATTCGCGGAGCGTGGCGCGGACATCGTGATCTGCGACCGGTGCGAGAACAGTGATGTCGTCGCCTACCCCCTCGCAACCGAGGAGGATCTGAAGGAAACCGTTCGTTTGGTGGAAGCCACCGGCCGTCGGTGCATTGCCGTCAAGGCGGATACGGCTGATCGCGAAGCAATGGACGCGCTCGTTGCCCGCGCTGAAGCCGAGTTCGGCCGTGTCGACATCGCCGTCGCGAATGCCGGTGTGTCCGTGCCCGCTCCGATCACGTCGATGACGTCGGCACAGTGGAACGAGGTCATCTCGTCGAACCTGACCGGTGTGTTCAATACCGTGGCGGCCGTGTCGGGCGGAATGGCAGAGCGTGGTTACGGTCGCATCATCACGATTTCCTCGATGATGGGTCGATCCGGTGGCACCCAGATGGCGGCGTACGGCGCCTCCAAGTGGGGTGTCATCGGTTTGACGAAGAGTGTGTCGCTCGAACTGGCCAAATCGGGTGTGACTGTGAATGCTATTGCACCGGGCAATATCTCGACGCCGATGATTCACAACGACATGATGTACGCGATGATGCGGCCTGACCTCGAATCGCCGACGGCAGACGACGTCGAACCTGTGTACGCGACTCTGCACGCGCAGCCGATCGGTTGGCTGGATCCCTTCGAGGTCACGCGAGTCGCCCTGTTCCTCGCCGCCGACGCGAGTGCCCACATGAGTGGCATCGTGGTTCCTGTCGACGCCGGAGTAGCCGCTCGCTCGAACGCTTGACGGACAAGACTGTTCGCGCGAAAGCGCGGACCGGGTGGGTCGTCGGCGTCCTGAGCCTGAGCGGTGTGGTGGTCGCGCTGCAACAGACCTTGGTGGTGCCAGTGCTGCCCGAGTTCGCGACGGCATCGGGAGTATCGTCGGCCACGGCTTCCTGGCTGGTGACCTCGACACTGCTGACCGGTGCCGTCGCGACCCCTCTCATCGGCCGACTTGCCGACATGTTCGGCAAGCGCGCGATGATGCTCGTCTGCCTCGCGGTGATGATCGTCGGCTGCGTGGTTGCTGCGCTCAGTCAGAGTTTCTGGCTACTGATCCTCGGTCGCTCGTTGCAGGGCTTCGCGACGGCGCTTCTGCCCGTCGGAATCAGCATCATGCGCGATGTCCTTCCCCCGGAAAAGCTCAGTGGTGCAGTTGCTCTCATGAGCGCAACGCTGGGTATCGGCGGAATGTTCGGTATGCCGATGGCGGGGGTGATCTCGGCGCATTGGGGATTACCCGCGCTTTTCTGGGTCACCGGCGGGTTCGGGGTTGTACTGGTAGTCATCTTGCCGCTGGTGGTACCGGAATCGGCTGTGAAAAGTCGAGGACGCTTCGACTTTCTGGGAGCCGCAGTCCTCACTCTCGCCATGACTGCACTGCTGCTGGCCGTTTCGAAGGGAACCGAATGGGGCTGGGGAAGCCTCCAGGTTCTCGTTCTGGTCGCGTCCGGAGTGGTCTTGCTCTGTGGATGGATTCCGTGGGAACTGCACACGCCGGCACCGCTGGTCGATCTGCGGACTACCCTTCGCGCCCCGATTCTCGTCTCGAACGTCTGCGCGGTGTTACTCGGATTTGCCATGTTCATCAGCGCGTTGGCGGCAACGCAGGAACTTCAGTTGCCCCTCGCGTCGGTGGACGGTCTCGGACTCTCAGCCGCCGAAGCCGGATTGGCGATGACGCCGGGCGGAGTTCTGATGATCGGATTGGCGCCGGTTTCGTCGAAAGTGACGAGACGATGGGGAGCGAAGGCCACGTTGGCGTCAGGTGCGATCGTCATTGCAATCGGATACGTCTTGCGTGTGCTGTTGACGCCGACGTTGGTCAATATCGTGATCGGCGCTGCCGTGGTATCGGCCGGTGTGGCATTTGCTCTTGCAGCCATGCCGACGCTGATCACTGAATCTGCACCCATCCATCAGACTGCGTCGGCCAACGGATTCAACAGCTTGCTCCGCTCGGTCGGTACCTCCACCGGAAGCGCTGTTGCGGCAGCGGTATTGGCCAGTTCGACGGTTGTGGTCGGTGCGACCGCTGTACCGACTCTGCATTCGTTTGCGGTTTTGTACTGGATCGGAGCGGGCGTATCGGCGCTGGCCGCAGCCGTGACATTGGCAGTGAGGGTGGATCGGGCGGGTGCGGTATCACTGCCCGAGTCACCAACTGCAGCTGAAATCGACGGCGCAACGAAGATCGGGTGAGTCGACGGACTCACTCGATCTTCGTTCCGTCATCGCCTGGAATCGCAGACACAGCAACTGGGGGAGTTCGTCGGCGATTCTGCGAGGTGAAGATTCTTGCAATCAGGGGCGGTGGGCCTGTTTTGCGGTGCAGGTTTCCGACTGCTGCGTGAAATTTCCTGGAATGTGTCGGCCCTCTAGGTCACACTGGGGAACGGACTACCGACGGATTACCGATGCGGGAGGGCTCATGACCGAAGCGATTGTGGCCGAGGGGCTGGTCAAGAAGTACGGCGACGTCACGGCATTGGACGGCATCGACCTGGAAGTGCGCGAGGGTTCAGTGATGGCTCTGTTGGGTCCCAACGGTGCCGGAAAAACCACTGCGGTAAGGATATTCACGACGCTGCTCATTCCGGACGGTGGTCGCGCCGAGGTCGCCGGGCTGGACGTGGTCAAGGATGCGCGGGCGTTGCGATCCAAGATCGGAGCTTCGGGTCAGTACGCTGCGGTCGACGAGTACCTGACGGGCTACGAGAATCTGGACATGGTCGGGAGGCTTTATCACCTCGGCGCCCGAAGCAGTAAGGCCAGGGCACGAGAATTGCTCGAGCAGTTCGACCTGGTGGAGGCCGGCGATCGGCCGGTCAAGGGCTACTCCGGTGGAATGCGCCGCCGTCTCGATCTCGCCGGCGCATTGGTTGCTCGCCCGCAGGTGTTGTTTCTCGACGAGCCGACCACCGGCCTCGATCCTCGGGCGCGACTCGGTCTCTGGGATGTCATCGAAGGGTTGGTGGCGCAGGGAACCACGCTGTTGCTCACGACGCAATACATGGAAGAAGCAGAGAGGTTGGCCGACCAGATCGCGGTCATCGACCGCGGCTCGGTCATCGCGCGCGGTACTGCAGATCAGTTGAAAGCGCGGGTCGGGGGTGAGCGCATCGAACTGAGTGTGCACGAGGTCGAACATCTTGACATCGTCCGAGAGGAATTGCGCTCGCTTGCAGTGGGGGACATTCAGGTTCAAGAGAATGTCCGTCGCGTCACCGTTCCTGTCGACGACGGCACCGATGCGTTGGTCGCAGCGCTGAATCTCCTGTCGGCACGAGGCATCCGGGTGTTCGACGTCGGTCTGCGCCGGCCCACTCTCGACGATGTCTTTCTCACACTGACCGGGCACCAGGCTGAACTGGAGGATCAGAAATGACCGTGCAGATGGCGCTCGAAGACGGTTTGACCATCGCCAGGCGAAACTTAATCAAGATCAAGCGCGTTCCGGATCTGCTGGTGTTCACCACGTTGTCGCCGATCATGTTCGTGCTGTTGTTCGCCTACGTGTTCGGCAGCGCGATCTCCGTCCCGGGTACGTCGTATCGAGAGTTCCTGATCGCCGGAATTTTCACGCAGACAGTCATATTCGGTGCTACGTGGACTGGCTTGGGAATGGTCGAAGACATCCAGAAAGGAATCATCGACAGATTTCGATCGCTCCCTATGGCTCCGTCCGCCGTGCTGACCGGCCGAACGTCGAGTGACGTGCTGATCAACGTCATCAGTTTGGTCGTCATGTCGTTGACCGGTCTTCTGGTGGGGTGGCGCATTCATTCCAGCTTCCTCGAGGCGGTGGCGGGTTATGCGCTGCTTCTGTTCTTCGCGTACGCGTTGTCCTGGGTCATGGCTGTTGTCGGACTCTGGATCCGGACCCCGGAGGTCTTCAACAACGCGAGCTTCATCGTCATCTTTCCGCTGTCGTTCATCGCGAACACTTTTGTCGAGACCACTAATCTTCCCGGGCCGCTCAAAGTGATCGCCGAATGGAACCCGGTGTCGGCGGTGACTCAGGCGGTGCGTGAATTGTTCGGCAATACCAATCCTGCGATGACGGTTCCGGATGCGTGGCCACTGCAGAACCCGGTCATCGCGTCGTTGTTGTGGACTTTCGGTTTGCTGATCATCTTCGTGCCGTTCGCTATTCGTCGGTATCAGAAGGCAGTCAGCCGCTGAACCGGCGGTTCCGGTCGGTAGGGTGAGTATGTGCCGGAGCCCGAACGCATCGACAAACGCAGCCTGAGATACGCCGGGCGACGTGAGGAGTTGCTCGACGCGCTGACCCGGTACGTCATCGACAACGGTGTCGGGGAACTGACGGTGAGGCAGCTGGCCAAGGCTGTAGGTGTGTCGCATGCGTCGTTGCTCAACCATTTCGAGAGCAAGGAGAATCTGCTCTCCGAGGTAATCGAAAACATGCGTAGCGAGTCCATTCCGATTGCGGTCCCGATGGAACCGGGGATCGATCCGGCGACAGTGCTGACCGCGTGGTGGACCGAACGTACGACACCGGAGGTCCTGCCCCGATTCCGAGTGATGGTCGAGATCTACGCCCTCGCGCTCGGCGATCGCAAACGCTACGGACGGTTCCTGGACCGTTTCGTGGGCGATTGGATCGGAGCTCTGGAAACCGGACTTCGGCATGCGGGCTGTCCCGAGGAGGATGTTTCGTCGGTCGCTACCTTACTGCTTTCGCAAATGCGGGGTTTGTCGATGGATCTTCTGGCCACTGGGGACCGGGCTCGCGTCGATCGCGCGTTCGGGCTTTTTGTCGACGACTTTGCCGCCCACGCTCGGAAATGGCCCGAGCCTTCATGATCCGATCGCCGTCAATACTGACCGATCACCACGGTTGACGCGGTCTCACTGTAGGTTGCCACACGAGTGAGAAACCCTCCCCGAGTGAATGTTTCGACGGTCATCTCGACCTGCTCCGTGCTCGTCTCGACGAGTAGATGGCCGCCCGGTCGTAGCCACGGCGCAGCATCCGCGATGATTCGACGCTGCAGGTCCAGGCCGTCGGCGCCGCCGTCCAACGAGACTCGCGGTTCGTGAAGTCGCGCTTCGGGCGGCATGAGTCGGATTGAATCGGTGGGGACGTAGGGCGCATTGGCGACGACGACGTCAACACGACCTCGTAACTTCGTCGGCAGTGGGCCGTACAGATCGCCTTCGAGTACACGCTCGGGTGGTGCGACGTTCTGACGAGCGCACCGAACCGCGGCCGGTTCGATGTCCACCGCGTAGAGATCGACAGTATCGGTCTTCGCCTGCACAACAGCCCCGACAGCTCCTGAACCACAACACATGTCGATGACGATGCTTCCCGAGTCGACGAGTGTGCAGGCCTGTCGAGCGAGGAGTTCGGTGCGTCGGCGGGGGACGAATACTCCAGGGTCGATGTGGATGCGCAATCCGCAAAATTCTGCCCACCCGATGACAGGCTCGAGTGGCTCGCCGGCAACTCGTCGATCGATCATCGCGTCGAGTTCGTCGCGCGAGCGTGCGGCATGAAGGAGCAAGCGAGCCTCGTCTTCGGCGAATACACAACCGGCCGCTCGGAGGATCGCGGCCACTGAATTCTGCTGCGAAGGGGGAAAGGTCGGGAGATCAGGCGCTGACATGAGAGAGCCCCTCGGCCTCCTGATCTCGCGGGGGACCTGCATGTATAGAACACCGCCACCTTACCGGAGCAGGCGCGTGACGGCGGGGAATGTGCAGCGGGAATCTAGATTGACCAATTGGTAAGGCTGTTCTAGGGTCTGAACTCGATCGGCTGATGTGGGGCTGATCACCACATACGGCACTGTCAACGCAATCGGTAGGAGAAGGCACGTGAGCAAGCGGCTGTGTAGGACGCTCGTCGGATTGGGTGCGAGCGCATTGGTGGCGTTGACCGTCACAGCGCCGGCTGCAGCGGAAGATAACGATCTTCCGGGCTCCGTGGTGAGCCACGAGGCGCTCGGCCCCGATCGGGTGATCCCCGGCGCTGTGAGCGCAACAAAGGTGACGTACTGGTCGACGGGCCCGAAGGATGCGCCGATGACGAGTACCGGTGTGGTGTACCGCCCTGAGGGGGCTCCGCCCGAGGGTGGTTGGCCAGTCATTTCCTACGCGCACGGAACGGTGGGTGTCGCGGATCAGTGTGCGCCGAGCAGTAGCGTTCCGCTCGAGCGGAACGCGACGCATCTCGGGCATTGGCTGGAGCAGGGCTATGCGGTGGTGACCACCGACTACGTGGGGCTCGGAACACCCGGTGTTCACCCGTATCTCGACGGTCGTTCCGCTGCGCACAGCGTTGTCGACATGGTGCGTGCCGCTCGTGCGGTCGACGACGACCTGTCGAGCGCTTGGGTAGCGATGGGGCAGTCGCAGGGTGGACAGGCGACTATGTTCACTGCTTCTCTTGCCACTGATTACGCGCCGGAGTTGGACTACCGCGGCGCTGTTGCCACTGGTGTCCCCTCGAACATCGAAAATCTTCTACCGCTCGGTGGCCCCGCTTTCCCGGCTCTTCCACTCAAGGGTACGACGGTCTACATTGCGAACGTTCTTGACGGATTGCGTGCTTCGCGGCCGGACATCGACATCGACTCGTATCTGACCCCGCTCGGCATGACCATCCTCGACGACGTCGAGAACAACATGTGTTACACCGAGGCGCGCACCAAATACGGAACCGTCACGCTCGGTCAGGTGCTGTCGAAGTCGCTGGACAACCCAACGTTCATGGACGCTGCGCGCGAACTGCTCACGGTACCGACCTCGGGATACAACCGCCCGTTCTTCATCGGTCAGGGACTCTCGGACATCGATGTTCCGGCACCACTGACTTTGAAGTTTGCTGCTGACCTCGCTGCCAACGGCGTGGACTTTGCATTCCATACCTATCTCACGGATCACCTGGGAACCGTTCCGGCTTCGGTTCCGGACAGCGCCCCGTTTGTCGCGGCACTGTTCTCTGGTCAACAGCCCTGCACCGGAAGCCTCTGCTGACCAGGGTCTTTCAGGTGGCGCCAACGCCGCGCAGGTAGATGTCGATCGGGATCCGAAGTTGCCGAACGGTTTCGGAGGAGCGAGGATCTCGGCTACGCGCTCCGAGGCAATAGTCGAAGATCAAGCCCTCCAGAAGGCTCAGGAAATTTGCGGCAGCGGCGTCAGGGTCGTCTACGCCAACGGTTTCGAAGACGGCTCTTGCCTTCTTCAGCGAAAACAGACTGCCTTCGAGGAGTTGACGCAATGTCGAATCTCGAGGTATTTCCAGGAGCAGTGCATATCGCGCGATCAATTCGTGTCTGCGGTGCGAAAGAAGATCGTCGAGGTACTCGGCCGTCAGGGCGGCAGGATCGGTGGGCCTCGTGTGGAGTTCGTCGAAAGTCGAACGTGACCGATGCACGATGTGCAATGCGGTTGCTTCGAGAAGTGCCTCGCGAGTTCGGAAATAGTACGACGTCGAACCGGCAGGAAGTTCCAGGGACTGATCAACCGCCCGATGGGTGAGTGCACGCGGGCCCTGCTCGGCGATGATCGTGACGGAGGATGCCGCGATGAGGGCTCTGCGATCAGGCTTCATGTCGTTCCTTGCTGTCGATGTTGCATGCTGCTGATGGTGCGTCGTGAGGGTCACATTGACTCGATTTGCCTTCGGTCACTAGCCTCGACTCTACAGACGTAGAGGAGTCTCATGTTACTGGACGAAGAGCAGTTGGCGGCACGTGAAGCTCTCGATGCCCTGCGAACCCGGATCTCCGGCTGTGAGGTCGGCGGAGGGATCTACCTCTGGGGAAGCGTCGGTCGCGGTAAGACGATGCTCATGGACGAGTTCTACGGCAGCATCCCAGTCGGCAAGCGGCGCATTCACTTTCATCGGTTCTTTGCAGATCTGCACTCCCGGGCGCACGAACTCGGGTCGATGGGCGCGGCACTGGACCACGTGGTGGACGGAATCCGCGTGCTCTGTTTCGACGAGTTTCATATCGACGACGTCGCCGACGCGATGTTCATGGCAAGGGTTCTCGATACAATCGTCGCGAAAGGTGTGACTGTTGTTGTCACGTCCAACGTCCCGCCGACCGAGCTTCTTCCGAATCCGCTCTTTCACGAACAGTTCGTGCCGTCCATCGAGTTGATCGAGCAGACTCTCGAGGTGATCGAGTTGGGTGGCTCCGTCGACTATCGGACAACTGGACAACCAAGTGCCGGCGACTACCGGTTTGCGACAGGGGAGTTCCTCGTCGACTCGGAAATCGTGAGGCCTTCGGGTGAGAGTGTCGAATTGACGATCGGCACACGCACATTGGCATGCTCGGCGATTCGAGACGGTGTCGTCTGGTTCGACTTCGAGGTGCTGTGCGGCGGTCCGACCTCGGCTTCCGACTACCTCGAACTCGCCTCCCGCTTCGACGACTGGGTGATCTTCGGGGTGCCGGCGCTAGCCGAAGCTTCGGAATTTGCCGTCCGCCGCTTCGGTAACGTCGTCGATGTTCTGTACGACGCCGATGCACGACTGACCGTGTATGCCGCTGCCGGTGTGGAAGAAGTGGCGGGCAGCCTTCGGGACGTTCCCGGATTGGCGCGCCTCTACAGCCGACTGTCGCTACTGGCGCGGTCGGAGCTGGACAGCGTCAGTTGAGGCGCAGCGTCAATTCCAGGTAAGATCACCGGTCGCGTCGCTGGGCGTGAGCCCGAACATACTGTGGCAGATACGGTTTAGATGGGCACTGTCGGTGAATCCGGCCTCGTGTGCGCTGGTTGTCAGGCTTGCGCCGCTGCTCAACACTTCCATGGCGCGTCGTAGCCGTAGCCAACGAATGTAGGTCGAAAAGCTCATCCGCAGTTGATCGTTGAAGATTCTCCCCAGCCTGCCGGGCGACATGGAGACCAGCGCAGCGGTGTCCGTCAGCGTTATCGGGCCCGAGATTCGCTCGGGCAGTAGGGTCAGAGCAAGCTCGAGAGCAGGGTGAAGCGTGTCGGTGTTCGACGGCTGTCTGCCCTCGGAGAGTGAATCCATGAGCCTCGCTGCGTATTCCAGGTCCGAATCAACGCCACGGTCTGTTTTCGCTACTGCTGTCTGCCCACGAGTCGACCATTCGGCCACGCCGCCGTGGTCGGATTCAGGCGGCCTGATGCGCCGGCCGATTCCGGTGGTGGAATCGACATAGATCGCCCGCCCCCGCGCGCTCTCTGAGGCGGACAACGAGTGCACCGCTCCGGAGGGAACGATCACGGCTCCCACGATTGCACTGTGACCTGTTCCGTCGGTGACCGTGACGGACCCGGCATCGACGATCATGATCTGAACAGCGGCATGAGCATGCGTGTGCGCCGATCCGACGTCGCCGGAGAACATGAGAATTCCGGGCTGCATGTGGATGTCGCCGGACCAGGTCATGTCAGCGATGATAGTGACGACCCTGACAGACCTCGGGGTCCGGTCATCCTCCGGTAGGACCGAGGTGAGTTCGAAGATCGTGCGCTGGGCCGATGTGTATGAGAGGGGTTCGCGAGAGGCTGTACTCATGAACAACGCACAATCACCCGCAGTCCTGTCGGTCCACTCGCTGGGCAAGTCGTACGGCGACGTTCCGGTGCTCCGCGGTGTTTCGCTGGAAGTCCGTGCGGGCACTGCCACCGCGATCATGGGTCCTTCAGGGTCGGGCAAGTCGACTCTGCTGCATTGTATGTCAGGAATCGTGAAGCCCGACTCGGGAGCAATCTTGCTGAGCGGCAGGCATATCGAGAACCTCGGTGAGAACGATCGAAGTCGACTGCGGCGTGAGTCCTACGGGTTCGTCTTTCAATCGGGTCAGCTGTTGCCGGAGCTTCCGGCGATCGAGAACGTTGCTTTGCCCTTGGTACTCAACGGGTTGTCCATCGCGGAAGCCAAGCGGACGGCGCACGGTTTCTTCGCGCCGTTGGGGCTGGAGGGATTGCAGGACCGTCGCCCGGGTCAGATGTCGGGTGGGCAGTCGCAACGTGTCGCGATTGCGCGAGCGTTGGTGACCAAACCCGCCGTTCTCTTCGCAGACGAGCCGACCGGTGCCCTCGACGCGCAGACGAGTTGGGAAGTGATGAGGGTGTTGCGTGATTCGGCTCAACAGATCGGTTCTGCGTTGGTCGTCGTCACTCACGATGCCGAAGTCGCTCGCTGGTGTGATCGCACGATGATGATGCAGGCAGGCTCGCTCGTCGGGACACAGGTGGCGGCATGAAAGCCACAGCGCGTGTCGCCCTGATGACGGTGCGAGGTGAAGGCAGAAAGGCGTTGAGTACCTTCGCGCTCCCCGTATCAGCCTTCGCTGCGTCAACCACCCTGTTGCTCACGGTTCTCGGTGGCTACGGTGCCTTTGCGGGCCGATCGAGCGAACCTGAGTCAGAGGCATATCTCGCGCTCGCCGGGGTTGCCTCAGTGTTGATGATCGTCCCGGCAATCACTCTCGGTCTGGCGGCGGCCCGCTTGGGTGCCCGTCGTCGAGACGAACGTCTGGCAGCGCTGCGACTCATCGGATCCACGCCCCGGCAGATTGTTGCGCTGTGCGCTGCGGAATCGGGTGTCCAGGGCTTGGTCGGTGCGTTGATCGGCGCACTGGGGTACTTCCTCGCGTTGCCGCTCGTGGCGCTCTTGCGATTTCAAGGTCGCACCTTCGACTGGGGTGAGCTGTGGGTCGGTGCACTTCCTCTGGTGGGCATCGTATTCGGAATGACCGTACTGGCGGCTTTGACGTCGATGCTCGGGATGCGTCAGGTGTTCGTGAGTCCGTTGGGGGTCACGGCGGGCAATCCGAGTGCCGCGCCGAAGATGATCTTCGCTGTTGCGGGCGTCGGGGTTCTGTTGGGATGGAGTGCATTCGGTGGTGCCGCGGCGAGCATCGCGGCAATTCTGGTGGGACTTGGTCTCTGCTTCGGCGTGGTTGCGCTGCTCGGTCCGTTCGTCATCTCGTTGCTCGGACGGATCATGCTCCGATTCGCGAGGGACGGTGCTTCGTTGATTGCGGCACGTCGGGTCTTGGACAACCCGAAGGCCGTGTGGCGCACGGTCAGCGGTGTGACGATGGCAAGTTTTGTTGCCGCCGGCACGTCTTTGCTCGCCGCAATCGGCAACGGAGAGGGTCAGGAACTGCAACCGGGACAGGAATTCTTGTTCGCCGACATGAGAACCGGTGTGTTGTTCACGCTCGGAGCAACGTTCACGTTGGCCGGCATCTCGTCCGCGCTCACCCAGGTATCCGGGATCCTCGACAACCGCGAACTGTATCGAAGCCTGACCCTGGCCGGTACACCCGTCGAGGTGATGGACAGCGCACGCATGCGGCACGTTCGAACTCCCGTCGTCGTCATGGCACTGGCCGGTGCCGGCGCGGCACTGCTGTTCCTCTTCCCACTGGCAGGGGCCGCCGTGCTGACCACTCCGATGGCGCTCGTTCAGTTGGGCGTCACTCTGGCAGCGGGGATCGCGTTGGTGTTGGCCAGTGCATTCGCAGCCAGGCCCGTCATGCGTCGGGTACTCGCCGGCTGAATCTCAACCCGTCGTCCGTCAGGTCTGTCTCCGGAACGGTTCCCCCAACTGGCCGAGATAGCCGTCCGGGTAGTCGGGCTTGGCCGCCATACCGAGATCGTCACTGCTGAATCGCTTTTCCGGATCGAAGGAATAGGTACGGAACAGGTGGTCCCAGATGAGAGTGAACAATCCGAAGTTGACGTCACCGATTCCAGCCCACTTCAGGTGATGGAATCGGTGACCGGCGTTGAGCGCGAGGATCGGACGCAGAGGACCGATTCGGTAGTCGGCATTCGAATGCTGAAGCAAGAGTTGGACAGCGACACAAACGGCGAGTGCCGACGCAACCGGGACGGGCATCCCGAGAAGGATCAGCGGCAGGACGCCGCCTGCGGTTTCGAAAGTCTGATGCACGGGATGTTTCATGAGTCCGTTCATGCCGTAGAACCGCTCGAGGCTGTGATGGACCGCGTGAAAACGCCACAACCATCCAACCTTGTGGCTGATCAGATGCACGACGGTGATACCGAAATCCGCAATCAGTACTGCGAACACAACCTGAACGACAAACGGAAGTCTGCTCGGCCACAACCCGTCGAACGGAATCACCGCTGCCATCAACGGAATGACGGCGACACTCACCAGAATGAGTGATTCGTTGACAAACGCGTGGATTGCGTCGCGAAACCTGTCCGTTCCCGGGGCATTCCACGAAGATTCGTAAGGAAGTGCGCGTTCGGCCGCGAAAGAGCAGACCACGGCGAAGAGAATCAGAGTCACCAGCGACCATTTCGGTGCACCGGATGCCGCGAGCGCAATTGCCGCCCCGTTGATTCCCAAGAGCATGAACGGGACGTACCCGTATCTGACGATGAACGTGAGCATGTATTCGATGGTGCACGGCGCGGGTGGTCCTCGACTTGTACGAATCGGTCGACTTTCAGTCAGTCGAAAACTGCCAGACGTACGTTTGACATGGACATCTGCCGCAGTGCGATCTTCGCGGTGAGCGCACACTCACCGTGGTTCCGGTCGATCCGTACGAACGGCGTGCACTGACGGGGCTAGCAGGCGGAGTCGATCTTTGCCTGTTGCAAAGTGTTCGTTGGTGCAGCTGGTCGTCCAGGATTAGAAGCTTGTTGAGGGGAAGCGGTTCTGAGGCTGCCCCTCAACAGCAGTTAGTGGGCGAAGGCAGCCTTTGCTGGTCTGTCGGCGGTGCTCTTACGAAGTTGCTCGACGACTTCGTTGATGGCGGTGGCGAGTTTGTACGCGAGATCCTGGCTGAAACCTTCTCGTAGCACGATCCGCAGGACGGCGACATCTTCGGCGTCGGCGGGCATGGTGTATGCGGGCACTTGGAATCCGCGTGCCCGGAGTTCGTGGGAGATGTCGAAGACAGTGAAGCCTGGGTCGTCGACGACTTCGAAGGACAAGACCGGTATAGCGGTGCCGTCGGTGATGATCGCCATGTTGTCGATCTTGGAGATTGCGGCGGAGAGCATAAGCGCGGTGTCGCGCAGCGATTCCATGATCTGGGTGTATCCGGCGACGCCGAGGCGGATAAAGTTGTAGTACTGCCCGACGACCTGGTTGCCAGATCGAGAGAAGTTGAGGGTGAAGGTCGGCATATCGCCGCCGAGGTAGTTGACCCGGAACACCAAGTCTTCCGGTAGGTGTTCTTTCGAGCGCCAGACGACGAAACCGATGCCAGGATATGTCATGCCGTACTTGTGGCCACTGACGTTGATCGAGACCACACGCGGAACCTTGAAGTCCCACATCAGCTCCGGGTGCAGGAACGGGACGACGAAACCTCCACTGGCAGCGTCGACGTGGAGGGGGACGTCGGGACCACCGTTTGCGGCGATCTCGTCGAGGGCTTCGGCGATCTCGGCGACGGGTTCGAGCTCGCCGGTGAATGTAGTGCCCAGGATGGCGACCACGCCGATGGTGTTCTCGTCGACGGCGTCACGGACCTGTTCGGGAGTGATGACGTAGCGGCCCTTTTCCATGGGGAGGTATTTCGGTTCGACGTCGAAGTAGCGGCAGAACTTTTCCCAGACGACCTGGACGTTGCTGCCGAGGATGAGATTGGGCTTCGTGGTGTCTTTACCTTCTTGTTCGCGGCGCTGGCGCCAGCGCCATTTGAGTGCGAGTCCGCCGAGCATCACAGCTTCGGAGGACCCTACCGTCGAGACCCCCGTTGCGGACGCAGGGTCGGAGGTCAGCCCTTCTGCGTGGAAGAGGTCGGCAACCATGTTGACGCACCGAGTTTCGATCTCCGCTGTCGCGGGATACTCGTCTTTGTCGATCATGTTCTTGTCGAATGTCTCGGCCATCAGCTTGTCGGCCTGAGGATCCATCCAGGTGGTGACGAAGGTTGCCAGGTTCAGTCGGGAACTGCCGTCGAGCATCAGTTCGTCGTGGATGAATCGGTACGCCGCTTCGGGATCCGACTCGGCCTTGGGCATTTTGAGAGCTGGAATCGGATCGGTGCCGAGCCGTCCTGTGTACGCCGGTGCGAGGGTTTCGGTGGGAGCTGCGAAGCTGTCTGACATTTTTTCTCCTCCAGTATGCGAGCGTGCGGGGTACGACTTGGACAGTGATTCAAATGTGGTCGACTGTGAAGATGTTGCTGTGCAGTGCTTTACACCTCGATGGACGGGTACAGGCGTTCCATGGTGTAACGCCGGTTGCGGCGTACGGAGAGTGCGCTGATAGTCATCGAGACGAGCAGAATGCCGGTCAGGACGGCGATTGCTGTCCAGAGTCGAGAGTCGACGTGTTCGGCGGTGATGAGTTGCCGGAGGCCATTGACGGTGTATGTCATCGGGTCGAACGGATGAATGTATTGGAAGGGCGTCGCTGTTGTGGGCACTGGGTAGATGCCGCCGGCGGAGACCAGTTGCAGCATCAGGAAGGCCAATGTCACCACTCGGCCGACTGCGACGCCGAAGAGAGCATTGAACATCTGGATCATCGCCAAATACGTCGCCGAGACCAGCATCAGGAACAGGATCGTTCCGGGAACGTGTTTGACGTCCAGGCCGACCCCGATGTGTACCACGGCGTACATCGTGATCACTTGGAGGATGCCGATGAGCAGTGCCGGCCAGTAGGAAGCCAGAACTGTTCGATAGAGGCCGAGGTTACTGACAGTTGCGCGGGATTGTAGCGGGGTCAGCAGCATCCAGGTGATGATGCAGCCGACGAACAGGGCCAAGGAGAGGAAGAACGGCGCGAATCCGGTACCGAATGTGGGTGCCTCGTTGGTGTAGTCCTGCTTGAGTGCGACTGGGGTGGAAAGGGTGTCCGCGGTAGCGTTGCGTTGCGCGTCGGTCCAGCTGGGTACTTGCCCAGCGCCCTGTGCGAGTGCGTCTGCCAGTTCGCCCGAGCCTGATTGCAGCTCGACCATCCCCGAAGCTAACTGATCGGCTCCGCTCGCGAGCTGGGTGCTGCCGTCGGTCAACTGGATCAGTCCGGAGTTCAAAGTCGTGGCTCCGGAACTGAGCTGGTCGGCGCCGTCGCGTAGTTGCCGGACGTCGGAGGCGAGCCCGCCGTTTTGCAGCAGCGCGAGGCCGGATTGCAGGGGACTGGATGGATCCGTCAACTGGTATTCGAGCGCGCGCGCATCACCGCTGAGGCGCGCTATCTCCGCTTGTATTGCGGCAGTGTCGCTTTGGGGTTGTGCTGCCACGAGAGGTGTAAGAGCTGCAACGGCCTGTTGTGCGAGCGGATCGGTGCTGGGTCCGAGAAGGTCGAGCACCCGCTGTATTGCCGGGGAGACAGCAACCTGTGGCGGCTGGGGGAGGCGATCCCCGAGCGCAGTAAGCGATTGCCGCAGTTGCGCAGCTTGCGCACCGACGTCGGAGACGGCAGTGGAGTCGAGGGCGTTCAGCAGTGGGTCGGCGACGCCGTCGATGGCTGTGGCGAGTTGCCCGGCGCCGGCTGCGAGCTGCGCGGAACCATCGCGTGCGGTGACCATGTTGGTGGCGAGTTCGCCTGCACCGGAGCTCAGTTGATCGGCCCCACCTTTGGCGGTGTCGATCCCGGCCGCAAGGGTCTTCGCTCCGTCGGCAGCCTGGCCCAGGCCCGAACCGGCGGTCTGTAGGCCCGTCAGGACTTGGCCGACGCCTTGGGCGCCGATGGTCGAGTTGACCTGATTGATGACCTGTTCGGACGCGTCCTGCCCGATGATGGTGGCTAGATAATTATTGGCGTCGTTGAAGGTGAAGGTGAGATCGGCCTTCTCGGGGTTGTCACCGTTGGGTGACTCGACAGCGTCGCTGAAGTTCTCCGGCAAGGTGATGGTGAAATAGTACTTGCCGCTCGAGAGTCCGGCTTGGGCTTCTTGATCCGAGACCTCCGCCAAATCAAGTTGCCCGGAGGCGATGAGCGACTTGACGACCTGATCGCCTGCATCGACTTGTTGGCCTGTCGATGTTCGCCCCGAGTCGTTATTGACAATCGCTGCGGGGATCTTGTTCACCTCGCCGAACGGGTTCCAGAAAGCCCACAAGTACATGGCGCCGTAGAGCAACGGCAACAAGATGATGGTGACGATCGCGATTCGTGGCAGGGTGCCGCGGGAGTAGCGTTTGATATCACTGCCCAGAGATATACCTGCGAGCATCGCTCACCGTCCTTCGGTCATGACGCCGATGTCACCGGCGCCCAGCAGTCCGTGCATGTTCACTACTGTGTGGACTCCGGTATCTGGTGGGAGTGCGTTGACGTCTGCGGTGATCACCGATTGGTGTTCGCCGAGTACTACGAGCCGTCGCAGCAGAGTTGCCCGTTCGTCGTCGTCGGCGAGTTTGTCGACGCGACCCACCACCAGCAGTGGTGGTCTTTTGGTGTTCGCGACGGCGATCCGCAAGAGCATTTGCTGGATTTCCGGGAGGTCGTCGACGAAGGCGTTGAGCGGCGGAAGATCGACCTCACCAAATGTGGGCGCACACATGTCCGCGACTTCCGTTTCGCTGACGCGGGGCACGATTTTGTACCAGGGTGAGTTCCATCGGAGTTGTTCGGTCACCATGTCCCGCACCGTTACTGACGGTCGAACTTCGTCGAGTTCGTTGAGACACGCGATAGCCGAGACGGCCAGAATTCTCGAGGGATTTTGGTAACCGAGCACGGTCAGCGTCCCGGACGACAGTCGCATTCGTCCGCACAGAGCCATCAGTAAGGCCGTGCGAGATGCTCCGGATTGTCCGGCGAGAACCGTGACACCGCCGGCGTCGATATCGATATCAAGAGGACCGAACACGTGCCCCCAGGGCCCGTGGAGCTCGATGCCGCGGGCGGACACCAACGTCCCCTCCGTCCGGTCCTCCGGTAATTCCCAATTTTCGAAGCGTGTTTCAACCAACTTGGACTCCCGACATGGTGGACCGCGGCGCGAAAGTCTCCTCCGGGTGCAAATCCGAATCGATTTGCACCCGGGTGGATCAACGCGATAAAGGTGTTGTTACAGAATGTTTTTGACGACCTGACCGTTTTTGACGATGACGGAGAGATGTTTGGCCGGATCGGCGAGCAGGCTCAGATCCTCGAGTGGATTGCCGTCGACGAGAAGCACATCTGCCCACGCATCCTTGGTGATCACTCCGAGAGGTGCTTGCCGGTACGGATCGCGTTCACCGGCAAGACGGAAGAGTTCGGCATTTCCCGACGTGAGCATCCGAAGTGCTTCGGCATTGCTGTAGTGATCACCGAGTCGCGCCGCCATTTCACTCTGCCGTGGCGCAAGCTGCGGCTCGAGCAAAAGATCTGTACCCCACGCTGTTTTGACACCGTGCTTGCGTGCCCAGCTGTACACATCGTCAGTTCCGGTGCAGATTTCGCGATCCTTTTCTGCGCGGCCCGGATCCGGATAGTGGTGATCGCCCAGCGCGAAGGGTTGCATCGAAAGCCAGATGTCCTTCTCAGCCATCAGAGCGATCGTCGCCTCGTCAGCGAGATGACCGTGCTCGATGGATTTCACGCCGGCTTCGATGGCGCGGCGAATGCCGGTGACGTTGTAAACGTGGGTGGCGACGTAGGTGCCGTAGTCGGTGGCCGCGTGCACTGCTGCACGAAGTTCGGGATCGGTGAACTGGACCGTGTAGAGCGGGTCGTACATCGACGCAGCGCCGCCGCCGACCATCATCTTGATCTGAGATGCGCCCTTCTTCAGCTGTTCGCGAACGGCTGCCAGTACCCGGTCAGGGCCATCTGCGACGCGCATGAAACCAATTTCTTCGGCTCGAGACTGCTTGCCTCCCAACGCGGTCGGGAATTCGTAGACAAACCCGAAGTCGCCGTGTCCGCTGGTTTGGGAGATGGCAGCCTGCGAAGGGTAGATGCGCGGCCCCTCGAACATGCCTCGGTCGATCACGGACTTGATGCTGCTTGTGTCACCCGCCATGTCCCGGACCGTGGTGAACCCGCGGTGCAGCATGTTCTTTGCCTCAGCGAGGCCGTTGAGAGCGATGTGCGCTTCACTGCCGGTCACCATGTCGACGTATGAATTCGCGTTACCGACCAAGTGAACGTGGGCATCGCTCATGCCGGGCATGAGTACTCGATTCCCACCGTCCACGACAGTGGTCTCGCGGCTCGGATCGTCCCCGACAGGCGACTCCGACACCGCGGCGATCGTGGTGCCGTCGATCAGCACATCCCCGGCAACAAGGGACGAGGAGGTGCCGTCGAAGACGCGGACATTGCGAAACAGCAAACGATTTCCAACTCGAGGATTGGCTGTCATAAATCGGACATTAGCACCCAAAACGGGTTCATGTCTCGGTAAGTAGAAAAACATTAAAATAGTTCAATCGGCTTGCCATGTACCCGCCGTGGATGGATCCAAACCCCTGCGTGATGACCTAGGTCCCGATTGGGCTGCGTTTCTTGGAGTATCGAACTACAGTGCAGCGCATGTTGATTCATCCGACCATCAGAATGCAATCCTGGGGATTCGTGATCGGCTCCGCCCTCTTCGCGCTCGGCTCGGCCCCCTTCCTTTCGGTCTTCTTCGGTGCCGCACTCGCCAACACTTTCTTCTTCGCAGGATCCTGGTTCTTCACCGGCGCAGCGTTCATCCAGCTAGTACTCAGTCAACCGGCAACCACAACCGACTCTGGCCGCCCCGCGATCCGAGCAATCTGGCTCTCCGCGGCCGTGCAGTTACTCGGAACGATCTTGTTCAACATCAGCACGGGTGCCGCTATGCGAGAGCTGACCGTTCGAGGAGAGATGCACCTTGTCTGGAACCCGAACGCCGAAGGGTCCATCGCCTTTCTCGTATCGAGCGCCCTGGCTGTTCTCATCCTCTTCCGAGCGCGAACATACTGGGCGCCGCGATCGAAGGAATGGCAGAGCGTATGGCTCAACACGCTGGGATCCATCGCATTCGGAGTCTCTGCGATCGGATCGTTCGTCTTGCGGGACGGGAACACGTTGGACCCGAACATGGCTAATATCGGAACCTTTGTCGGCGCAGTATTCTTCCTGCTGGCATCCGCAGTATTCCTCGGAAGAAGCAGCCGTCCGGCGTCGTCTATGGCAGAAGCAGTCTGAACGCGCCACGTCGCGCGCGCAATATCGAGGAATTCGATGAGGCGGGGGATTTGCCGACCTGCGCTGGCTCTGTATCGCTGGTCTTACTCGATCAAGTTGTCAAACTGCCGGATATTTTCTGAAGAATTCGGTAAGGATATGGGATGCGTTCACTCTGGGGTTGACGTTTCGCTCGCGCGTTCTGCGTAGTACGCGTAGATTATCCGCTGATGAACGGGCAGCAGTCGGATGCTGACGCATTATTTTCACTTGTTTATCAATTTTCACGAGGTGGCAAGCTTATTGATCGGGTGTTAGGACCAAAGTCGCATGCGACATTCGGCGGAGTTCAGCCAACCCCCTCGTCCGGCCACTTGGCGCCGCCAGCAGAACCAGCCGATCCTCTTCGGCCTCCCTCTTCTGTCTCGCCGGCCAGCGCATGGATGCCCCACCTTCCGTGCGGACCAGGCGGTGAGAACGCCCAGTTCGTACCAGGTGACGAGGCTGATACCGGTGGCTACTCCCGGTAGGTTCCACAGGTGGGCGAGCTGGACGGCGAGAGTGACCGGCAATAGAACAGGACAGAGGGCCCCGGCGAGACTGACTGAACGGAAGCGCGCAGCCGCTGAAGTTGGGGCGAGGCGGTACGCACGGTCAGAAGCACAGGATTGGTGTGACACGCAGTAACGCATCTGAACGGCATAAGAATGCCTGAGGTTGAAGCGAAATTACCAGGACGGCAGTGCGTGAAGGTCAATTCTTTAGAATGCTAAAGCCGACCATTTCGGCGCCACGCATGTTAGGTTTCGGTTAGTCACGTAATCCCAGTTGGTGCCGCTCCAGGTTTCAGACATCACCGTAATTGCGGGTACGAAACCACGACCCGCCGAGACACGAAATCTCAGATCCTCGCCGCCTGACGTGAGCAGAACTGGATTGTTAAGGGAGAGCCCGGCATCTCCTCGAACGCAGCACTAGATCGATATCACTCGACAGGGAATGGGGTACCTCCCATGAGTTCGGAAACCCGGAATACAACCGCGCGATCAGTACTCACATCACGCAACACCCTCGCTCTGCTGTTGGTGGTGCTGGCGGTGATCTTCATCCTCCAGAACCGCGCCGCGACCACGATCCAACTGTTCTGGGTCTCCGTGCAGTCCCCACTCTGGCTCATCCTCGTCGTGATACTCGTTCTCGGATGGATCGCCGGCTTGCTGACCAACCGCCGTGCGAAAACCGCTACCTGAATCTCGAGGACGAAGAAAATGATCGCAATCCGGAAAGTCAAGGTCCGGAGTATATGCGCTCGGGGATCACCGATGGCGATCCAGACGGCGTTCGAGAGGTTCGACGTCACGGCGTAGGTAGACGGGACACCGAATTATCCGACAGGTGCACACGCGGTGTCTCCGGGCGGCCAACAGCTCAGTCGCTTTCGCAGCCGAAAGGTTCTAGCTCACAGCAGATCTCGTCTTCGCTGTCGCAGGCGTGCGCCTGTCGGCCGGATGGCCTTTGTGTTCCGTGCAACATCTTGGTTCGCGGTGTCGCTGTAACGCAGATACTTTCGGCGTGACCGAAGGAAAACTACATCACCAAGAGAAAGCTCGGCGTCTATTCCGGTGAATAGTCCTATCGCCGCACCTCTGAATGAGATGGGGAACAATGTATTACAGCAGTGGAAACTACGAAGCGTTCGCGCGGCCACGCAAGCCTGACGGGGTGGACGGCAAGACTGCATGGTTCGTCGGTTCGGGGCTTGCATCGCTTGCCGGTGCGGCATTCATGATCCGCGACGGCCGGATGGCGGGAGACAACATCACCGTCCTGGAGCGGTTGAAATTGCCCGGCGGTGCACTCGACGGAATCAAGGAACCGGAGAAGGGCTTCGTCATTCGCGGTGGCCGCGAGATGGAAGATCACTTCGAATGTCTCTGGGACCTGTTCCGCTCTGTCCCCTCGATCGAGGTCGAAGACGCCAGCGTGCTCGACGAATTCTACTGGCTCAACAAAGACGACCCGAACTATTCGCTGCAGCGCGTCACAGAACGTCAGGGTGAGGATGCGCACACAGACTTCAAGTTCAATCTGAACTCGAAGGCGCAGAAGGACATCATGAAGGTCTTTCTCACTCCGCGTAGCGAACTCGAGAACAAGCGCATCAACGAGGTGTTCGGCAAGGATTTCCTCGCAAGCAATTTCTGGCTGTACTGGCGCACGATGTTCGCGTTCGAGGAATGGCACAGTGCTCTCGAAATCAAGCTGTACCTGCATCGATTCATCCACCACATCAAAGGCCTGCCGGACCTGAGTACCCTCAAGTTCACCAAATACAACCAGTACGAGTCTCTCGTGCTGCCGCTGTACACGTGGCTGCTCGATCAGGGAGTGAATTTTCGGTTCGATACCGAAGTCGCCGACATCGACTTCGATATCAAAGGTGAAGTCAAGCGGGCCAAACGCATTCACTGGAAATCCGAGGGTGTTATGGGTGGGGTCGACCTCGATGACGGCGACCTGGTGTTGACTACCATCGGCTCGCTCACCGAGAACTCGAACAACGGAGACCATCACACGCCGGCGAAACTCGACGAGGGCCCCGCTCCAGCGTGGGATTTGTGGCGTCGTATAGCAACGAAAGACCCCGCATTCGGACGACCAGACGTCTTCGGTGGGCACGTCGCAGAAACCAAGTGGGAATCAGCGACAGTGACCACATTGGATGCCCGAATCCCAGAATACATCGAAAAGATATGCAAGCGTGACCCATTCAGTGGACGCGTAGTCACCGGCGGCATCGTGACAGCACGAGATTCGAAGTGGTTGATGAGCTGGACCGTAAACCGGCAACCGCACTTCAAACAACAACCCAAGGATCAGATCGTCGTCTGGGTCTACTCACTATTCGTCGACGTTCCCGGTGACTACGTCGACAAGCCGATGCAGGAATGCACCGGCGAGGAAATCACCCAAGAGTGGCTCTATCACATGGGCGTTCCAGTCGAGGACATCCCGGAACTTGCGGCCAATGCGGCGAAGACCGTTCCAGTGATGATGCCCTATGTCACTTCCTTTTTCATGCCCCGTCAGGCCGGTGACCGGCCTGCGGTTGTACCGGATGGTGCCGTCAACTTCGCCTTCCTCGGCCAGTTCGCGGAAACAACGCGCGACTGTATCTTCACGACGGAGTACTCGGTCCGAACCGGGATGGAGGCCGCGTACAGCCTGCTCGGGATCGAGCGAGGAGTCCCGGAGGTTTTCGGCTCCACCTACGACATCCGCAAACTTCTCCAAGCAACCTACTTCCTCAATGACAAGAAGGAGGAGAGCGTGCCGTTGCCGAAGCTGCTTCGCCGCCGACTGGACAAGAAGCTCGACGAGAACGAGATCGGACAGCTGCTGCACGAATACCACATTCTCCCCCGAGAATGACGCTGGTTTCTGAATGTCTTTGTCAATGAGGGCTTCTGAGAGGAAATGCCCGTTCGGGTGTGGTCGAAGGGGCGTCTCGGAGCTGAACCTCGGTCTGGACCTCGGGGCTGAACATCGGGCAACTATGAAGCTCTCGAAAAACTACGGAAGGCAAAATCAATGTGTACCAGGGTGATGTGGCCTGATGCGGCCGGATCTGTTCTTGTCGGACGAAATATGGATTACCATCGGGACACCGGTACGAACCTGTGGTCGCTTCCGCGTGGGATCAAACGCGACGACGGCGTAGGCGGTTCTCTTAGTTGGACTGCCGAATACGGCAGTGTCGTGGCCGGCGCTTTCGACATGATGTCGGTCGACGGTATGAACGAAGCGGGATTAGCAGGTCATATTCTGTGGCTAGCGGAATCGGATTACGGTACCCACGACACGTCGAGACCGGCTCTGAGCATGGCGGTCTGGCTGCAGTACTTCCTGGACAACTTCTCCACCGTTGCCGATGCCGCCGCGTGGATCAGCGACGTCGACGTTCAGGTTGTCCCACTGGGCGATCCGGCGACCGGCGAAGTGCCTGCAGTTCATCTCGCGTTGGACGATGCGACCGGTGATTCGGCGATCATCGAATACCTGGATGGCAAGGCCACCGTCTGGCACAGCCGCGAACACCTCGTGATGACCAATTCCCCGGCCTACGACAAGCAGATCGAACTTCTCAAAGAGGTCGACGGCTTCGGGGGCGCCAATCCTCTGCCCGGCACCACACTCGCCGCCGACCGGTTCGCCCGCGCCGCATACTACGTAGGCCGACTGCCCCAACCCAAGAGTGAAGTCGAGGCTGTCGCGGGAATGTTCAGTGTCATCCGCAATGCGGCGCAACCTTTCCGCATCCCCGACCCGGACAAACCCTATGCATCGCAGACGATCTGGCAGACGGTGGCAGACTTGACCAACAAGCGGTACGTCTTCGACTCGACCACGCGACCCAATGTCGTCTGGGTGGATCTGGACAAGTTGAACTTCAATGAAGGTGCGCCTGCGGGCAAACTCGATCTGATGGGCGATACATCCCTCGAAGGAGGGCTTGCCGGCAACGTCTCTCGCCGATTCGAGAAGACAGCCGCGATGCAATTCCTGACCCTACCGACCTGATCGAAGCCAGCAGTTCGCAGGGAGGGGGGCCACCAAGTCAGGTGGCCGCCCTCGGCGTCGCTGCTCGTGACCGATATGCCACCGCCGAGACAACTCCGATCCTCCTAGGGGCGCATCATGGATACCGCGGACCCGTTGCCTTCCGCTCCCGTTACAAAAGCGCTTACGAGTGACGCCCGCCCGAGGGTGAGTTGGCTACCGCTGGTACTCGTGTGTTTCACAGGGTTGGTCTCTGTGTTCAACGTGACGGCGCTGCCGATGGCGATCAGCGGCATCGTCGACGGCCTGGACACCACCATCTCGAACGTGCAATTGGCGATCGTCGCTTACGGGGTATTCGTCGCTGCCTTCACGATCACGGGCGGCAAGATCAGCGGCGTGCTCGGTGCCAAGAACACTCAGCTGCTCGGGCTGGGCATCTATGCGTTCGGCATGCTGTGTTGCTCTCTGGCACAGAATATTTCAATGCTGATTGCCGGCGAGGCGATCGCTGGACTCGGGGGCGCGCTTCTCGTGCCCAACGCGTTGGCGATTCTGGGGCAGGCGTATTCCGGTCCACAGCGAACCGTTGCGGTATCGGTCCTGGCGGGTACGACCGGTATCGGTGCCGCGTTTGCTTTGTTGGTTGGTGGTCTGCTCGTCCAAGCCTGGGGATGGAGGGCGCCCTTCGCGCTCTTGCTCGCAATCACGGCAGGAACAATCGTCATCGCATCACGGGTGGCCCTTATCCGGATTCCATTCCGTGGGTCCGTCGACAAGACGAGTATCGTGCTGTCCGCCGTCGGGGTGCTGTTGCTGGTCGCCGCCATCAATCAGATCGGATCATGGGGGCTCGTTCTCGCCGCCGAGTCCGCACCGGTGAGTGTGCTCGGACTCTCGCCTGTGCTCGCATTGCTGGTGATCGGCGGCCTCGTCCTGCACACGTTCGTCGCCCGTCAGCACTTGTTGCTCCGGGGAGAAAGAACACCGCTACTCGAACCTTCGGTGTTCGAGTCTGGTCTCAACCGAGCGTGTTTGAGTGGGTTGGTCGCGATAAACCTGTTGATGGCCGGTGTGAGCTACCTGCTACCGCTGTACACCCAGATGGTATTGGGCAAGAGCCCTCTGGGCACGGCAATGATACTGATACCTATCTCTTTGGCCGCACTCGTCTCCGCGGCTGCAACACCTGCACTGATGCGACTGCTTGCGTGCCGATGGCTCCTGACAGGGGCGCATGTACTCGCCGCGGCGTCGGCGATTCTGTTGGCACTGACGATCTCGAACCAATGGTCCGGTGCATGGACATTGATCAGCGAAGTTTGCTTGGGTCTAGGCATCGGAGTCGGATTGAGTACGGGCAGTGCGCTTCTCATGGAGACCAACCCTCCTGCTATCGCGGGTGAGATCGGCAGCGCTCGAGGAATGGCGAACTTTCTCGGCCTGTGTACCGGCACCGCCGTTGCCGGGGCGGTCCTGATGTCCGTGCTCGCGCAGTCTGCCTCGGTCCGTATCACGAACAGCCCAGATCTACTGTCCAGCGGCAGTATCGAGGTAACGGCCAGTTCGGTCAGTTTCGTCGCCAACGATGACCTCCGCGCCAGTCTCACTGGGATGGAACTGACCTCGGCGCAACTCGATCAGGCGGTGGAGATCAACGTCGAATCCAGGCTGATTGCGCTGCGGGCGAGCCTCTGTGTACTCGGGTTAGCGGCGCTCCTCCCGATCGTGACGTTCCGCCACCTGCCGACTCGCCGGAAGGAAGCGGGTTGATGCGATGGCACTCGTCTGTGGCGCCACGCCGATGTTCGGCCTAATAGAGCTTCCAGGCGTCACGATTTCGAATAGTGTTGTAGAGCAATAGATGTAACGCGGGCGTAGTGCACCATGGCCCGCCGCAGGATTCACTACACCTTTTCGACGTCTGCATCATCGTCGTCGTGTAGAGGGAGTCCCACCCGGGTGGTTCCTGCGGAGGTGGTTGCGATGCGTCGACCATGCCCGAGTCGCCCGTGCAGACCTACTTCGTCAGCACGGTGGCGAGCGCAGCGCTCACATACGGAGTGATGTTCTCGACGACCCGCGTCACGATCGCGGTGGCAACGTCAGCGGGTTGCAGTGGAACCGAAGGTGCCTCCGGCAATGCTGGGGGAGCAGGCGGAGCGGGCTGAGACATCATCGGCGTATAGGTGTTGTGCTTCGTGAAGTATCCGAATACCGAGTCGACGAATACCTCGGGGGCATCACGGGGCTTGGGCATGTTGCAGATGCCGTCACCCTCGATGCAGACTTCCTGCACTGCGATGTCACCGAATCCGCCGCGAGCTCCGGACATCGTCGCTCCTGGAACGACATTGGGCACTACGGTTTCGATGCCTCCGGCCGAGTTGCGGGGGTCGGCGTAGAGCACACCTTCGACTTGCGACTGCGGAATGGATCCGTCGCGCGCGATGTCGCCGAGCACGTCGCCGGCAATTCGAGCACCCTGTGAGTACCCGGTGACGACGATCTCGCTGCCGGGGCACTGAGCGTGAAAAGCATTGACTTCGCTGCGTAGCGTCTGGGCGCCCGCGGCAACGCTCTGGTCGTACGTCTGATCGCCGAGCGGCCAGAAGCTCGCCGGGTAGTTCACCGGTTTGGAGGTGTAACCCTGGGCTACGTAGCGGTCGGTGACGGGTTGCGTCGTTTGTCCTGTCGGATCCCACGTCCCCCCAACTGCGAATACCGCACCGGCCGGGCACGACCCACCGTCATTCGGAGCCGCTCCGGCAGGTACCGACATCACTAGAGTCACCCCCGCTGTGACTGCAACCGTGCATGCCACTGACATCGCGTATTTCCTCATCGGGCCTGTCCCCATCTATCTACGTTCTCGTTCATTGGCGAGACAACCCGCGGTCCGACGCGTTTCGTTCGGTACTGAAGAGAATGGTGATGGGGCGATAAGTCCTGGAGGTAATCCGTGCGTAAACAGGAAGTTGCAGGCCGACGCTGTTTCCTACCAGCGTGTGGGGCGTGTCACGGCGTCGGCACCTGCGGTGGGTGATCGGGCTCGAGGAGTGTGCCGATCGCCTTGCCCATCGGCACGGCGTTGTTGAGATCCGCGTTGGTTGTCGGCCCGAGTGTCGCGTAGACGACGATCGTCGTCTTCGAGTCGGGGTAGTAGAGCGCAAGGCCGTTGTAGCCGCCGTACGACGGGTTCATCACCAGCCAACCGTCGAGGTGACCGGTCCCGAAGGAAAAGAACTTGTCGGCCGTCATATTTCCCAAGCCCGCGGTCGTCGGCGCCATCTGTTCTTCGAAAGCCTTGTCGGAGAGTAACTCTCCCGTGCCGAGTGCGCGCACCCACTTTCCGATGTCGGCGACAGGCGCGTTCATGTTTCCGCTGTGCAGGAAAGCCGTCGGATCCCAGAAAGTGGAGTCTTCGAACACTCCGCGTTCATTGGTGTAGCCGTGCAGGATCGGCCCGTCCATCTGCGACGTGAGCACAACGCCGCTGTGATCCATCCCGAGCGGATCGAAGACGCGTTGCTGAAGTAGTTCGCCCACCGGCTTTCCGGTCGCCTTCTCCATGACGTCGCCGAGCAGCGTCAGGTCGCTGTGCGCATACGCCCAACTGGTGCCGGGTTCGAACAGCGGTGGGCGGGAGTTGGCTAGATCGAGGATCTCCTGAGCAGTCCAGCCCTTCATCGGGTTGTCCGTGAAGAGTTTCAGGAACTGCGGATCGGTCACGTAATCGGAGATACCCGACGTGCTGTTGGCCAGCATTCGCGGAGTGATCGTATCTGCGCGCGGAAAGTTCGGTTCCCACTCCGCGATCGGTTGATCGAGTGGCAGCGTGCCCTCTTCGTCGAGTTGCAGCAGGACGGTCGAGAGCATCGGCTCCATCGGCTGGCCGACGCGCAACTGCATGTCGGTTGTCGCCGGAACTCCGACAGGGGACTCTCCGACGGCGCCGAGAGCAACTTCGTCGTCGCCTCGCCACACCCCGAACACAGCGGCACTGAGGCCCAAGTCGGCCACCTGACGGCGGACGATATCCGCGATCTCGGTGGATTCCCGACTGCTCGAGGTGCTGGGAGAGGCGCTGCCCGTGTTTGTGGCGGAGTCCTCGTCGGAACTGCACGCAGCGGTTGCGACGGCAACAGCCAAGGCGATCGACAGAGCAGCTAGCCGTACCCGAGCGCGGTGGTGGGAGGAGGTCATGCCTGCGATCCCTTCGATGTGGAAATCGAGCAACCGACGCCTAGCAATGTCCCAATTGGCCGAATTTACCGCAGTTGGAAGGAGGAGGGATCAGATCGACCGTATAGGCGCAATTGCTATTTCCAGCGCAGTCCTCATTCGGGTGCCGCGTCCGGTTCCTCCCGCAGGTCCTGCGCTTGCTGAAGCTCGGCGTTGATGCGACGGGCTTCGGTGAGTTGGTCTTCGAGGATGATGATGCGGCAAGCCGCGTCGAGCGCCGTGCCGTTGGCTACAAGGTCGTGCGCGCGAGCTGCGATGCGAAGCTGGTAGCGGGAGTAGCGGCGGTGCCCGCCCTCGGAGCGTTGCGGGGTGAGCAGTTTCGCGGCGTCGAGGCTGCGAAGAAAAGCTTGTCTGACGCCGAGGATCTCGGCGGCATGTCCCATGCTGTATGCCGGGTAGTTCTCGTCGTCGAATCTGCCGGACGGGTCCCCCGGGGGTGTATCTGCCGAAATGGCTCGCTTCTTTCGCTAAACGGACGGGGCCCCCGGCGCGAGGTGCGCCGGGGGCCGGATGGGGTTGAACTTACTTACATAACTGCATTCTTTCGAACTTCCGGACTCGCACAAGACATCCGGTAGCCGCTTTGAAGGGGGGTGCCGGGTCCGACTACACACTCACACACGAATTCGGCCCCGGCACGTCCCTGCCCTGCGGTACTGCTTGCGGGTAGTTCATCTCTCCCGCATCTCTTGACTCGTTCCTTGCTACGAGAAAAAAATACAACACTATCGCGAGAATGTCTACCCTGCCCGCTGTAGATATTTTGTTGCGAGCTTTCTAAGTATTACTGTTCGGGAACGGCCTGGTCATCGGGGGTGAGAGCGCTCGGTGTGAGTCGTACGGGGTGGATCTGGGACAATGTTCCGATGCGAAATACCCCGAAGTCCGAGTCGTTGTTGCGTGCCCGCGCGGAAAGGGAGGAGCAAAGCAACACCTCCGAGCACCCCGCAGGAGTTACCTCGAACCACGGAGAGGACTCGGCGTCGTCCGAGCAGGGGGCACGCAGCAGTAGTGCCTCGATTCGGTCTGCTCGGTCAGAGCTCTCAACCCACGCCCGGGCGGTGGAAAGCATGCACGAGGCGATGCATCCAGATCGCGATTGAGTCAGTTACTTGGTCGGGATGCGGAGGACTCCCTCGAGTCCGCCGCTACAACGCACGACGGCCGCCGCACTCCCGAAAGTAAGGGAGTGGCGACGACCGTCGAGTTGTCAGAGTGTGCGCTCAGTACTTGAACCTCAAGGCAGCAACTGGTCCAGGAAGGTGTTGCTGAAGACCTTGTGCGGATCCAACGCGTTGTATGCGGCGTTGGCGGTGTCCCAGTTGTCGCTCGATGGAACGCCCTCGCGGTAGGTCTGGGGGAGGTCCTGATTGATGATCGGGGTGTCGGTGTACGGCTTGTCTGGGCCGAACGCCCAGCCCTTGGACCACTCGGGGCGGAAGGTGGCGTCGTTGTTGTTGTAGTGATTGCGCATCCACTGTTCCATTTCCCGGTAGAACGCGAACATACCGGGGGTTCCGGGGACGCCGAGGACGTTGAGCCAGATGGCGGTGTCCCATTCCGGATGGTCGGGGCGTGGGCGCATGGCCGAGATGGTGGGGGCGCCGGCCGAGTCGACCTCGACGTCCGATGGTTGATCGAGGCCGCAGCAGCGGATTTCGACGGGACCGTTGAGGGGGAACTGTCCGATGGAGCGGTAGTACTCCATGCGGCCGTTGAACCACTGGGTGAAGTCGTGGATGACCTGGCCGATGTTGGCGCGAGAGGTGATAACGGCTCCGCCGCCCTCGGTCAGGCGCAGGGTAGTGGCCCGGATGTAGAACTGGACGTCCTTGGACCATCCCCACAGGTCGTTGGAGAAGGTCGCGGCGAGTCCGGCAACGGTGGTGGCGTACATGATCTGCCCGAATGCCGGTGCGATGCCAGGGTTTCCGGCGTTGATCTGGCCGATAATATCGGTGACGGGTTCGGGAAGGTTGTCGGAGAAGATGTAGTTGTACGGCCCGGTCACCTCACGCGCGAACGGCGGCTTGGTGGGGGCAAGTGACCACACCTTCATCCAAGGACGTTCGGTGAAGGGGTACCAGATTGCTTCTGCCCGACCGTTTTCGCGGACGAACTTCTCGAAGGTGCGTCCGGAAGCGCCGCGGGCACCGAAGAGTTCCTGCCAACCGATGTCGGTGTGGCTGACGCAGCGCATGCGGTAGTTGGGGGCGGCCTGCAAGGTGACGGAGGTGAGGAAGGTGCGTCCGAGGTGAGTCAGCAGCGGCTTGATCGCCGCGTCGCTGCGTGCATACGTCTTCAGCGCGTATTCACTACCGTTCCAGACCACTGCGGTCAGGGACGTGACGAGGTTGGAGAGTGAGCCGAAAGTCTGTCCGGGAACATGCGCTTCGCCTTCGGCGGGAAGAGCTGCGCCGTGAGCGTCGACGGCGAGGCAACCGGCGATGGTCAACACACCAGGTGCCGGCAGGTTCGCGAACCCGAGGCCCTGTGCCTGCAACGCCGTCGTGATGGCGTCGAGGGTCGCGCCGGGTCCTGCGGTGACGGTGGCCGGGCTACCACCTGCATTGACGGAGACGCCGGTGAGATGGACCGTGGTGTCGGCGAGAATGACCTTGTCGATCGGCGCACCGTTGACGATGGTCAGCGGCGTCCAGCCGTGCATGGCACCGCGGGGGCGGATGGTGTAGCCGTTGGCATGGCCCCAGTTGGCGAGGCGGACTACGTCTTCGGGCGTCTTGGGCGAACAGGTCCAGATCGCGTCGAGCATGATCTCTTTGGACCAGTTCTGATACGCCTGCTGGTAGAGGGCGATGCCTTCGGGGAAGGCAGGCGGCGGGGTGAGGGTGGAGACAGGGCCACCCGCGGAGCCGGAAGAGCCGGCGGGGACGGCATAGGCCGGCGTCCAGCCGGCGAATGCGGTCGCTGCCACGGCGCCGGCTCCAGCGGCCATGAAACCTCGTCGGGACAGTCGGAACTTTTCGTCTTGTGCCGTCATCTTCGGGCTACTCCATCGGGTTCGAGAACTACGGTGAGTTCTAACAGGTGGGTATCAGACAGGTTGGTATCAGACAAGAGTGAGAACTACGTCAGCCAGGGCAGGAGCTTCACGCTCGAGTACAGAAGCTGAGATCAGGAGTCGCCCATTGTCTTTCCAGATCTGGATACTCAAGTTCTCGCCGGGAAACACGACCCCGGCAAAGCGGGCCCGAAATCCGGCTACCCGACTGCTGTCGCCGTCGAGCATGGTATCCACTGCGGTCTTGCAGACCATTCCGTAAGTACACAGTCCATGCAGGATAGGCGCTGGAAAGCCTGCCGCGGAGGCGAATTGCGGATCCGAGTGCAACGGATTCCGATCACCGCACATCCGGTACAGCAAAGCCTGCTGTGGAAGCACCGGCGTCACCACTGTCTCATCTGGTTCTCGATCCGGAAGCGTAATCGACTCCGACGGACCACGTTCACCCCCGAAACCACCCTCGCCGCGGGCGAAAATGGACGAGCGAGCGGTCCACAGCGGGTTGCCGTCGGCGTCGACCGTGACGGATTCCTGCACGATCACCGCGGCCTTGCCCTTGTCCCAGACCTCGGCGATTCGAGTTGTGGTGCGGCCACTTCCACTTGCTGGGATCGGCTGATGGACAGTGACTTCCTGGCTTCCGTGCACCACCTTCGCCAGATCGATTTCGACGCCGGGGAACGACACCTTCGGTGCTTCGGTGGCGTGGAAATTGGCGGCGACGGTGGCAAAGGTGGGTAGTACCTGAGGCTTTTCGTCGTCGAGGTACCGCAGCTCGTTCGGATCGAGCGGACGAGCACCTGCTCCTAGTGCCAAGTGGTAGTGCTGCACGTCCGACGGGGTCCACGAGAACTCTTGTGGCGCAAGCTCGGCGCCGAGTGCGATCTTCGGATCAATTGGCATGGTCGACCGCCGTCTTTTCAGCTGCAGGTGCCTTGGTGGTCTCGGCCTTCTTTGCACGCTCGACGATGTCGAGTACGGCCAGGTAACCGAAAGTCATTGCGGGACCGATGGTCGCGCCTGGTCCGGCGTAGGTGTGGCCCATGACCGGAGCGCTCGCGTTGCCAGCGGCGTAGAGGCCGTCGATGACGCTTCCGTCTTCGCGTAGTGCTCGGCCGTTGACGTCGGTGCAGATACCTCCCTTGGTGCCGAGATCGCCCGGAACCATCTTGATGGCGTAGAACGGAGCCTTGCTGATTTCGGCGAGGCTGGGGTTCTTCAGTCGGGGATCGCCGTAGTACGCGTCGTAACCACTGTCGCCGCGTCCGAAGTCCTCGTCCTTGCCGTTGCGCGCGAAGCCGTTGAACCGATCGACGGTTTCGGTCAGCGATGCGACGGGAAGCCCTGTCTTCTCGGCCAATTCGGCGATGGTTCCCGCCTTGACCACGATGCCGGCCTTGAGCCAGCGGCCGGGGAAGGGGGAGCGGGGAGTGATACCGGCAAACGTGTAGCGGTTGCGATAGCGCTGATCGAGAATCATCCAGGTCGGGATGTTCTCGCCGGGGCCCTCGCCCTGACCGTACTCACCGCCGTACATCGCATGGGTTGCCTCGACGTACGGAGCAGCCTCGTTGCCGAAGCGCTTGCCCGACATGTTGACCATCATGCAGCCCGGGAGGGTGCGCTCGGATAGAGCGAACCACGGTCCGCCGGTCAGCGGAATGGACGGGCCCCACCAGGCGTCGTCCATGAAATCGACTGCAGCGCCCACTTCTTGGCCTGCGCGGATGCCGTCGCCGGTGTTTGCCTTCGCACCGACGGTCCATTCGGTGCCGATGGGTGCGCGCTGGTACTTCTCACGCATTTCCTTGTTGTGCTCGAATCCGCCCGATCCCAACACAACTCCGTGGCGAGCGCGGATGACCTGCTCCTCGCCGTCGACCATGACGTTTACGCCGCGAACTGCGCCGTCTTCGGTGTACAGGGAGGTCAGTGGGGTGTTCAGCAGGATGGGTACTCCGGCGGACTGAAGTCCGAGTCGAATACCGGCGACCAGTGCCTGGCCGCGAACCAGCAGATCCTTCTTGGTGGCCTTGGCTGCGAGGAAGCGCATGCCGACCTTCATGGCGCGCAGGGGTCCGCGAGGATTGCGCATCAGCAGGTTGAGCCACTTGTAGTCGGCCTGGGTGATGACGAAGTTCTTGGGGGCTTTGACGTAGTCGGGCTCGAGGTTCTTGCGGTCGGCGCCCAACTTGTTGCCGTCGAACGGGGTGGGCTCGACACTGCGGCCACCGAGGCGTCCGCCGGGTGCTTCCGGGTAGTAGTCGGAGTAGCCGGGAACCCACTGCAGTTCGAGAGGGCTGTTCTTCAACACGAACGAGAGCATCTCGGGGCCGCGCTCGAGATAGGTGTCGATGCGTTCGGGAGCGACGACGTCGCCGATGATGCTGTGCAGGTAGGAACGTGCAGCCTCCGGCGTATCGGTGACACCGTCCGCTTGAAGTGCCTCGTTGTTGGGGATCCAGACCCCACCACCGGAACGGGCGGTAGATCCGCCGTAGTGGGCGGCTTTCTCCACGATGACCACGCTCAAGCCCTGGTGGGCTGCGGTCAAGGCCGCTGTCATACCTGCGGCACCACTGCCGACGACGACGATGTCGTATTCCTGCTTGCTCATGTAGAACACGTTATAGAATGATGGGGGTGTCAGTCCATGCTTTCTGCCAGGAAGTATTTCCGGACGTTGTCATTGATAACGAAACACGTTGCAGTGAGATTGAGGATGGTGCGGTGTGACCTGGGATACTTCGGTTGACGTCCTTGTGGTCGGGTTCGGTGTGGCGGGCGCCAGTGCGGCGCTCGAAGCGGTAGCGGCCGGTTCGTCGGTTTTGGCGATCGACCGAGCGCTCGGTGGTGGAGCCAGCACGATTTCCGGAGGAATCTACTACGCCGGCGGCGGCACCGTGATTCAAAAAGAAGCCGGTGTCGAGGACAGTCCCGAAGCCATGCTTGCCTACCTGAACCGCGAGGTCGGTGACGCGGTGACGCCGCAGACCCTGCGCCGGTTCGTCGACGAGAGTCCGGCGTCGATCGATTGGCTGCGCAGTCACGGCGTTCCGTTCGAGGCCTCACTGTGTCCGTACAAGACGTCGTATCCGAGCAACAAGCACTACCTCTACTTCTCGGGTAGCGAATCTGCCGGCGGGTTCCGTGACATCGCGAAACCTGCTCCGCGCGGTCATCGCGCCAAGGGGCGTGGCACGTCGGGAAAGATGCTCTACGGCCCGCTCGCGAAGTCCGCGGAGGCCAAGGGCGTCCAGTTGCTCGGCCAGACGCGAGCTGACCGGCTGATCATCCAGGACGGCCGGGTGATCGGCGTCGAAGCGCTGACGCTTCGTGACGCACCTGCCGGAGTTCGACGCCGGCACGCGACGCTCGGATCCCTGTCCTCCAAGCCCGGCGTCTACGCGCCGCAGTTGCGCACGATTCTCGACGGACTCATCGCAACGATCGAGAAGAAGCACGCCAAGCGGATTCGCATCCAGGCACGCGGCGGCGTGATCCTCAGCGCCGGCGGCTTCGTGTCCAATCGCGAGATGATGCGCACCCATGCTCCCGCCTACAAGGGCGGTATCCCGCTGGGCACCTCCGGGGACGACGGTAAAGGCATCAACCTCGGTATCGAAGCCGGGGGCGCCACCGACAAGCTCGGCAATGTTTCCGCCTGGCGATTCATCGTCCCGCCGAGTGCTTTTCTCGGTTCCGTCCTGGTGGGTGAATCCGGCGAGCGGATCGTCGACGAGTCCCGGTACGGTGCCGCTCTCGGTCAGGCGATGGCAGAGAAGAGCCGCGGAATCGGTTGGCTGCTGGCAGATTCCGAACTCGTTCGCGAAGCGAAATCTCAGATCAGTGACCAGTCGATGTGGTTCCAGCGGGTGCAGACCACCGGAATGATGCGTACTGCAGTGCGTGGCAACACCATTGCCGAGGTCGCCCGCAAAGCGGGGATAGACGTCGCCGGCCTTCAATCCACCGTCGACGCGCACAACTCCGCTGCCGCTGCCGGACAACCTGATCCGATGGGCAAACCGTCGGACTTCGTCAGGCCGATACTGTCTGCGCCGTTCACAATGTACGACGTCTCGATCAAGCCCAACATGATGAATCCGTGCCCGATGCTCACGCTCGGTGGATTGGTGGTCGACGAATCGTCCGGCATGGTGAAAAACGAGTCAGGGGAGGGTATCCCAGGTCTGTATGCCGCTGGCCGTACCGCCGTCGGTATCTGTTCCAACTCGTATGTGAGCGGATTGTCGCTCGCCGACTGCGTGTTCTCCGGCCGTCGTGCCGCCCAGCATGCAGCCACATTCGCAACAGTCGGAAAGGCCTGAAAGATGCTCTCGACGCAGATCCGCGGCGAACTTGCCGACCATCTCGATTCGGCGGAACGGGACCGCGCTCCGATCAGTCCGCTGATCGCCGCGTATCCGGACATCGACGTCGTCGACGCTTACGAGATCCAGCTCATCAACATCCGGCGTCGTGTTGCCGGTGGCGCAAAGGTGGTCGGACACAAGGTCGGGCTCTCGTCACTGGCCATGCAGCAGATGATGGGCGTCGACGAGCCCGATTACGGTCACCTGCTCGCCGAGATGGAAGAGTTCGAGAACCGTCCGGTCGACACGTCGCGCTTCTGCTTTCCACGCGTCGAGGTGGAGGTTGCCTTCATTCTGGGAGCAGATCTGCCGGGCGCCGGGTGCACCGAACAGGACGTCATCGACGCCACTGTCGCCTACGCGCCGTCCATCGAATTGATCGACAGCCGGATCAAGGACTGGAAGATCGGCCTCTCGGACACCATCGCGGACAACGCCTCCTCGGCGGGGTTCATCCTCGGCAAGGAACGAGTTCGCCCGTCGGACATCGACATCAAGGCGATCGACGCGGTGCTGACCTGCAACGGCGAGCGGATTGCGGAGGGGCGCAGCGATGCGGTTCTCGGGAACCCTGTCACCGCTGTCGCGTGGTTGGCGCAGAAGGTCGACACGTTCGGAGTTCGGCTCAAGGCCGGCGACATCGTTCTGCCGGGTTCGTGCACGCGAGCGATCGACGCTCATCCAGGCGACAACTTCCGAGCCGAGTTCAGCGGCCTCGGCTCCGTCTCTCTTCAGTTCACCTAGGAGTAGTCATGACCAAGGCAAGTGTGGCGATCGTCGGATCGGGAAACATCAGCACCGATCTGTTGTACAAACTGCAGCGCTCCGAGTGGCTCGAGCCGCGATGGATGATCGGAATCGATCCCGAGAGTGAAGGATTGGCACGCGCTCGCAAGATGGGACTCGAGACCTCCGCCGAGGGCGTCGACTGGTTGCTGAACCAGGCGGAGAAACCGGACCTGGTCTTCGAGGCGACGTCGGCATACGTGCACCGCGAGGCAGCACCCCGCTACGAGGCCGCCGGTATCCGTGCCGTCGACCTGACTCCGGCCGCGGTCGGCCCGGCTGTGGTTCCGCCCGCGAACCTGCGTGAGCACCTGGACGCGCCCAACGTCAACATGATCACTTGCGGTGGGCAGGCAACCATTCCGATCGTCTACGCGGTGTCGCGTGTCGTCGACGTGGCGTACGCCGAGATCGTCGCCTCTGTTGCATCGTTGTCCGCCGGCCCGGGAACTCGCGCGAACATCGACGAGTTCACCAAGACCACCAGCCGCGGTATCGAGACCATCGGCGGTGCCCAGCGCGGTAAGGCGATCATCATCCTCAACCCCGCAGACCCGCCGATGATCATGCGCGACACCATCTTCTGCGCCATTCCTGAGGACGCCGATCGAGCCGCGATCACCGACTCCATTCACCGCGTCGTCAAGGACATCCAGCAGTACGTGCCGGGTTACCGGTTGCTCAACGAACCGCAGTTCGACGAACCGAGCCTCGTTTCCGGTGGCTATGCCACAGTCACCACGTTCGTCGAGGTCGAAGGCGCAGGCGACTTCCTGCCCCCGTACGCGGGCAACCTCGACATCATGACGGCAGCAGCCACCAAGGTGGGCGAGGAAATCGCCCAGAAGCTTCTGAGTGTGAAGGCATGAGCGACATGATTCATTTCGATTCGAGCTGGGACATCCGCGTCACCGACACGTCGCTGCGCGACGGCTCCCACCACAAGCGTCATCAGTTCACCGTCGAAGAAGTACGGGCCATCGTCGGTGCCCTCGACGGAGCCGGAGTGCCGGTCATCGAGGTCACTCACGGCGACGGCCTCGGCGGGTCCTCCTTCAACTACGGCTTCTCGAAGACTCCCGAGCAGGAACTGATCAAAGCTGCAGTCGAGACGGCGACCAACGCGAAGATCGCCTTCCTGATGCTGCCCGGGTTGGGCATCAAGGACGACATCGTCATCGCGCAGGACAACGGTGCGTCCATCTGCCGCATCGCAACTCACTGCACCGAGGCAGACGTATCCATCCAGCACTTCGGCCTCGCGCGTGAGCGTGGACTCGAAACAGTCGGATTCCTCATGATGGCTCACTCGATTCCGCCGGAGAAGCTGGCCAAGCAGGCTCGCATCATGGCCGACGCGGGTTGCCAGTGTGTGTACGTGGTCGACTCGGCCGGCGCGCTGGTACTCGAGCAGGTATCCGATCGCGTCGAGGCACTGGTTCAGGAACTCGGCAGCGATGCTCAGGTCGGCTTCCACGGCCACGAGAACCTGGGCCTGGGCGTCGCCAATTCTATTGCGGCAGTTCGTGCGGGCGCCAAGCAGATCGACGGTAGCACCCGTCGTTTCGGTGCGGGTGCCGGCAACGCCCCGGTCGAGGCCTTGGTCGGTGTTTGCGACAAGATCGGAGTCAAGACCGGTATCGACTTCTTCGCGATCGCCGATGCTGCCGAAGACGTTGTGCGCCCGGCAATGCCGCAGGAGTGCCTGCTCGATCGTCAGGCACTGATGATGGGCTACGCCGGCGTGTACTCGAGCTTCCTCAAGCATGCCGAGCGTCAGGCCGAGCGGTACGGAGTGTCGTCCGCGGAACTGTTGGTTCGCGCAGGTAAGCGCAAGTTGGTCGGCGGACAGGAAGATCAGTTGATCGACATCGCGCTGGAACTCCAGCGCGAAGCAGCGGCTTCCTAGCCCATGGCAGACGTACTGGCCGGAAAAGTGGCTTTGGTGACCGGCGCGTCCTCGGGGTTGGGGCGCGCCGTCACCGAGATTCTCCACCGCAGGGGCGCAAAGGTTTTCGGTATCGCCCGCGACAAGGAAAAGCTGCGGCAGTCGATGGTCGAGGTGGTCGGCACGGACGGTGAGCGTCGTTACGCAGCGACGGACGTCTCGGATTCTGCTCAGTGTGATGCGGCCGTGCAAGCGTGTGTCGACGCGTTCGGTGGTATCGACATCCTCGTCAACGTGGCGGGATCGCACTCGCTTCGTCATACGGCAGACATTGCGGATTCCGAATGGGCACATGATCTGGCGGTCAATCTGAACGGGCCTTTCTTCCTTTCCCGCGCAGCACTGCCGCACTTGCTGGAACGGGGCGGCAACATCGTCAACGTCTCCTCGATCGCGGGGCTGGAAGGGCAGGCGTACTCGGCTGGATACTGCGCTGCCAAGCACGGACTCATCGGACTGACCCGTGCGATGGCGATGGAGTTCACCGGACAATCTCTGCGTGTCAACGCAATCTGCCCCGGCGGCATGATGACTCCTCAAGTCACTGGATTCACCTTCCCAGACGGAGTCGACTTCGATCTCGTTATGAAGGTTGCCTCGCCGCGTGGCTTGATGGAAGCCGAGGACGTTGCGAAGATGGTGGCTTTCGTGGCCTCCGACGACGCCTCGGCGATACACGGGGCCGTCTACTCGGTCGACAACGGAAAAATGGCATGACCCCGTTGGTCTCGGGACCGATCTTCCAGATCTGCTGGGTGGTCGAGGACATCGAGGCTGCCGAACAGGAGTTCACTCGGCAGTGGGGAGTGGAGCGGTGGCTGCGTATGCCAGACATCGCCTTTGGCCCCGAGACCACAACGTATCGCGGGGAGCCCGCGGACTATGTCGTACACGTGTCGATCGGATATGCCGGCAGCCAACAACTCGAGCTGATCCAACCAGTGTCCGGACGCAACCTGTACACGGAATTCCTGGAGACCCACGGCGTCGGAGTTCATCACCTGGCCTGGGTTCCGGACAATTACGAGGCCACTTTGCTCGAGGCCGAGCGTCGCGGAATGCCGGTGGTGCAACAGGGCCGGATAGAGGGCGCCGGCATGGAGTTCTCCTACCTCGATGCCGGGCCGTTGGGCGGATACGTCGAGTTGATGAAGCTCTCGCCCGAGATTCGGTTGATGTTCGCTTCGCTCATTCCTGATTGACGGCAAACACTTTCGTGAAGTAGTCGGAAACGTTCTCCGGGTGACCACGGAATCCGAGGTAGCCGTCGGGGCGAATGACCAGCGCCGCCGTACCTTCGACCCCGTACGCGGCGCACAGTTGCGAGTCGTTGTCCTCGATGATCGGCACCAACGAATCGACGGTCACGGTTCCCGGTGGCACTATCGCGTAGACGTCCAACATGCGGTGCGCTGATCTAATGGCGGCGTCGGCGACCTTCTCGAGGCTGTTGATGCTCTCTGCGGATCCGTCCGAAGTCAGCAGTAACGTGTGATCGACTCCGGACAGCAAGTCGAACAGCCGAATTGGATACTGCACACCGCCTCGGCGCACCCCGCGTGCATCGGGTGCACGCTCGCCCGGTTGGACGTGTGGACTCGAAGAATCACGCCCGGTGTTCAGCGGACTCTCCGAGTAGTCGATCAACAATTGAGCCTGGCGCCGCATTGCCGTGTCGATCGAGGACTCTCCCGAACCGATTCCTTCTCGAGCATTTCGGACCGTCATCCCGACGACTTCTTCACCGACCGGCCGCCTTTCGGCGTCGTAGGTCTCGAGAAGATCTGCTGTTGCAACGCGTTTGACAGCGAGCGCTATCTTCCATGCGAGATTGTGGGCGTCCTGGATCCCGGTGTTCATGCCTTGCGCGCCAGTCGGGGGATGGATGTGCGCGGCGTCGCCGGCGACAAAAACCCGTCCGCGACCGTAAGCGTCGACGATGCGGTGGCTGATGCGGAAGACCGAGGACCATCGCAGCATCGAGGCGGTTGTCGGTTGTGGGGAGAGTCTGTCGAGAACGGCTTGGACGTGATGGAGTTCAGGTGTTTTGCCTGTTGAAAAGCCGTGTTGTACAGAGGCTTTGTTCGACGATTCGTCCGGCATCAACTCATCCGGAACGAGCATCGACATGCGGTACCGCTTGTGTCCGGGGAGCGGGATGCACACGAGTAGGTCGTCGGTGGTTCCGTCGTCGGCGGTGTGGTTGGCGCGGACGGAGTAGCCGCTGGGGATCGACCAGTCGACTTCGACGTCGCCGAGCATGTAGCTTTCGGCAAATGCGCCGCCCTCGAAGCTCAGGCCCAGCCCTTTGCGGACCACGCTGTGCGCGCCGTCGGAACCCACCAGGTACTGGGCCGTCACGGCGCTGCCGTCGCTAAGGGTGCAGGTGACGGCGTCGTCGGATTGTTCGAATGAGGAGAGGCCGACTCCGCGTTCGACGGTTGTTCCCAATTCGGCGAGGCGCTCGGTGAGGATGCGCTCCGTCGAGTACTGGGGCAGGCAGAGGAACCAGTAAGGAACGTCCTCGGGGAGGGTGAGGTCGACGCGGCCGACCTCGACGCCGTTCGTATACATGATTTGACCGCGCATCACTGTCGAGGCGTCGAGTGCCTGGCGGAGCACCCCCATGTTCTCGAAGAGTTCGAGAGTGCGTGGCTGAATCCCGACGGCTTTCGCGTATTGCCGCGGTTCGTCCAGGGGGTCGATTATTCGACATGAGATACCGCGTCTGCGTAGCTCGATCGCGGTGGTCAAACCGATCGGGCCGGCGCCCGCTACCAATACGTCGGTATCCATGAGGACCCACTCACGTCGGGGACAGTCGGTCATTTCAGTATGGGTAAGCGAACTTTTGTTTTGGGGAAATTCGCGCAGATCGGGCATTTTGGGGCTTTCTGCGCGGGTTGCAGACGTTGAGGTCGTGGGAATATCGCGACGTGAAGGCAGACGAGTTGCATCATGAGCCGCCGGGGTACCGCTGCCCGTTCTGTCGCTACGCGCTGGGCGAGTTCGACGAGCACAACGCGTCGACCGACCTGGTTGCTCGAACCGACCACGCAATCGCGCGGATTTCCCCGAAGTGGTGGCCGGGCAACCCTGGCCACGTACTTGTGTCACCGATCGAACACTTCGAGAATCTCTACACTTTGCCGACGAGCGTCGGGCACTCGGTGTTCGACCTGGTTCAGGCTGTGGCTGTTGCAATTCGTGAAGCCTACGGCTGCGACGGTGTCTCGACCAGGCAGCACAACGAACCGGCGGGCAACCAGGACGTCTGGCACCACCACGTCCATGTATTTCCGCGATACGAGGACGATCGCCTGTATTCCCGACATGGCGAGGCGGCATACGTTCCGCCTGAGGCTCGAGCGCTTTTCGGTGCACTTTTGCGCCCTCGATTCCCTGAACGCTGATCTGCCGCCGCATCCTGCTGATGTACAAATCTGTGTATTTGTAAAATTTTTACCTTCCAAATCGTTGACAAAACACCATAATTTGTCCACTCTCTACACATAGATGTTGTCCGTGTCGCGGATTGTCGCGCAGGACGCACTAACTGATCCGAACGAGAACTGGAGAATTCGATGGCGGCGTTGGTGTATACCGAGCCAGATGGTCGGCTCGCAACATGGAGAGACCGGAAGCGTTACCTGTGGCTGTTGGCGCTGATTCCGTCGTCGGCAACTTTCATCGCCGTGGGGCTTGTTACCGCCACCGGATGGAATGTCTTCTGGTGGACCGGCCCACTGATTGCTTTTGCCCTCATTCCTGTCATCGACATTCTGGCGGGTGAGGACGGGAAGAATCCGCCCGACGAGGTGATTGACGAACTCGAGAACGACCGCTTCTACCGGTGGTGCACCTACGCCTATCTGCCGCTGCAGTACACGGCCTTCTTCCTGTCCTGCTACATCTGGGCGCGTTGGGATTTGAGCGTTCTCTCCAATATCGGACTCGCAGTGACGATCGGTGTGACGGCCGGAATCGGCATCAACACCGCCCATGAACTCGGGCACAAGAAGGAGAGCGTCGAGCGCTGGTTGTCCAAAATCGTTCTCGCGCAAAGTGCTTACGGCCACTTTTACCTCGAACACAACCGTGGCCACCATGTGAGGGTCTCGACTCCGGAAGATCCGGCGACCTCGCGCTTCGGTGAGACCCTCTACGGTTTCTGGCCGCGCAGCGTCGGCGGGGGATTGAAGTCGGCCTGGCATCTCGAGAAGACCCGCTTCGAGCGTTTGGGTACCACACACTGGAGCATCAAGAACGACGTGCTCAACGCCTGGCTCATGTCGGTTGTTCTGTTCGGTGTCGCGCTTGCAGTGTTCGGGATCGGCATCGCACCGTACCTCGTGATCCAGGCGTTCATCGGGTTCTCGCTGCTCGAAGCGATCAACTACCTCGAGCATTACGGACTCCTGCGGCAGAAGACCGCGAGCGGGCGGTACGAGCGGTGCACGCCGGCGCACAGCTGGAACAGTGATCGCATCTGCACCAACGTCTTCCTCTATCACTTGCAGCGGCACAGCGATCATCATGCGAATCCGACACGGCGCTACCAGGCGCTTCGCAGTATGGAAGAGGCCCCTCAGCTCCCGAGCGGCTACGCCAGCATGATCATGCTCGCCACAGTTCCGCCCCTGTGGCGCAAGGTGATGGACCACCGCGTCCTCGAGCACTACCGAGGCGACATCACCCAGGTCAACATCGCGCCGAAGAAGCGCGCCAAGATCCTCGCGGCCTACGGGGTGAACGTATGAACGCCTACATCTGCCCGATCTGCGATTACACCTACACCGAATCGACAGGTGCTGCGCGAGAGGGCTTTCCGCCCGGTACGCCGTGGTCGAGTATCCCGGACGACTGGTGTTGTCCCGACTGTGGCGTCCGCGAGAAGGTCGACTTCACTCTCGTCACGCAATCCTGATCGAACTATTCACAGGCGAAAGGAAAACCGATGTCCGAGACTGCCACTGCTTACAAATTGTTCCGCTGCCTCCAATGCGGGTTCGAGTACGACGAAGCGATCGGCTGGCCCGACGACGGTATCGAGCCGGGTACTCGCTGGGACGAGATTCCCGAAGACTGGTCCTGCCCTGATTGTGGTGCTGCCAAAGTCGATTTCGAAATGGTGGAGGTGGACCGCTGATGACAGCGGTCAGCGAGCCCGACACACGCACCGTCGTGATCGTGGGCACGGGCATCGCCGGTTCCGGTGCGGCGCAGGCCCTGCGCAAGGAAGGGTTCGGCGGCAGCATCATTCTGATCGGCAGCGAACCGGAGGAGCCGTACCGACGTCCGGCGCTGTCGAAGGAACTACTGTCCGGGAAAGCGTCGATCGATCGGGTTCGGTTGCGGCCGTCGACGTTCTGGGCCGAACAGGGTATCGACCTTCGGATCGGCGCGACTGTCACCGCGATCGACACAGATGCCCGCACAGTACTTTCAGCCGACGGGGACAGCGTCGCCTACGACGTTCTGATTCTTGCCACGGGTGGACGGTCCCGACGATTGGCCGCTGAAGACTCCGAGCGCGTTCACTATCTTCGGGATATCGCAGACATGCGACGCTTGCAATCCCAGCTGATCGAAGGATCCTCGCTACTGGTGGTCGGCGGTGGCTTGATCGGATCGGAGGTGGCATCAACGGCACGAGACTTGGGGTGCAGTGTGCAGGTTCTCGAAGCGCAACCGCTGCCCCTGTCCAGGCTGCTTCCACCGTCGATAGCGGAGAAGATCGCCGCGCTGCACGCCTTGGCGGGCGTCGACTTGCAGACGGGAGTCGACCTCGAGGCGCTGACGACAGGTGCCGACGGTGTCACCGCACGCGCGCGTGACGGACGCGAGTGGACAGCGGACTTGGCCGTGGTTGCAATCGGATCCTTGCCCGATACCGATATGGCTGCTGCTGCGGGTATTGGAGTGGACAACGGGATTTCGGTAGACGGATACCTCAGGACGTCTGTCGATAATGTGTACGCGATCGGCGATGTGGCCAACGTGCCCAACGGTTTCCTCGGCGGCATGCACCGCGGTGAGCACTGGAACACCGCGCAGGACCACGCCGTCGCAGTTGCCAAGACCATCGTCGGGAAGGAAGAACCCTTCGAATCTGTCCCATGGAGTTGGTCGAACCAATTCGGCCGAAACATTCAGGTAGCAGGTTGGCCAGGCGCGGACGACACCGTGATTGTGCGAGGAGACGTGGACTCCTACGACTTCACTGCGATCTGCATGCGCGACGGAGGTATCGTCGGTGCTGTGAGCGTGGGCCGGCCGAAGGACATTCGCGCCGTCCGAACCCTGATCGAACGCTCCGCGGACTTCAGTGTCGACGTACTCGCCGATTCGAACAGTGATCTGACCGAACTTGCAGCGGGCCTTCTCCCCGCACCTGTGCGCTGAGTGGGCTCGTGACTTCGGTAGCTTGCGTGTCCACCGTTTTGACACCGGGGATGGGCGATGGAAATCTTCCCGATATGTCCACCGCGCGTGCTCGTGTCCCGTACCACGAGGCAGCCCGTCAACTTCTCCGCGCATCAGCGCTCGACGCCACACGCGAACTCTTGACTGAGAAATCGTGGAACGACATCACCATGGCGCATATCGCAGAAGCCGCGGGCATGAGCAGGCAGACGTTGTACAAGGAGTTCACGTCTCGCCAAGGATTGGCGTCCGGATACCTCATCCGGTTCGTCGACGAGTTTCTCGAAGAGGTGGAACGCGAAGTAACGCTGCATCATTCGGATCCGCGGGGCGCGGTCTCAGCAGCCTTCCGTGCCTTCTTCGACGCCGGTGCCCGGGATCCGATGGTGGTCAGTATTGTCGGTCCCCGTCCGCAACATGACCTGCTGAGCCTGGTCACCACCGACGGGACTCCGCTGCTCGAACATGCGAGCGCGAGGTTGGCCGAGATCTTCATGACCAGTTGGGCGAACGTCGACCGCATCCATGCCGAGATGTTCGGCGGCACGATAGTGCGTCTGGCGATCAGTCACGTGACGTTGTCCTTCGGTGCTCCCGATCAGATCGCCGAGAACCTGGGGGAGATGTTCGGGCCGTTTCTCGATCAGGTCATCGGTTCGGGAGCAGCCTGAAACGGATACCGGATGCAAAACGAGGGCCGACCCACCACGGGTCGGCCCTCGTTCTTCACAATCAGGTCAGCTGACCTCGGGATCACGCACCGTGATGGTGCCGTCCCTGACCGCGTCGGCGATGCTGTCGTGCAGCTTCGGGCATCCGTCTTTCAATGCCGTCGACTGACCGGAAGCAATTGCTTCTTTAAAGGTGTGGCAACGCAGCGCCGGGTCGGAAGTCCACTGAACGCTGGTGTGCTTGTACGTGTTCTTGCGAACCAGTACGCAGGCACCGCATGCCTTGCAGTCGACTTCCTGCAGACCCGAGTCGAGGTATTCGTGCTTGTCCTCGATCGTCTGGGCCGCGATCGCCTCGAGCCGTTCCGTTTGCCCGGCAAAGTCCGGTGCCTTGGCCCAACGAGCCCACCGTGCGTCGGTTCCGATCGAGGCGCTCACGACTAGACCTCTGCTTCCTTCTTTGCCGCTTCTGCAGCAGCTTCCTTCTCGGCCTTCTGGCGTGCGAGGTTTTCCTCGACCTCGGCGTGCCAGGCTTCGTTTGCCTTGGTGGTGTCCACCTCGAACTCGAAGCGCTGCGTCATCTTCTCGGTGACGTCGGCCTTGTCCACGTAGAACTGCTCGTACCAGCGTCGTAGCTGGTAGACGGGGCCGTCTTCTTCGCAGAGAAGGGGATTCTCGATCTTGGTCTTGTTCTTCCAGATCGCGACGTCCTGCAGGAATCCCTCGCTGATGCCCTCGGTGAACTTGCCGGCCAACTTGTCGGCCATCTCGTCCGAGACGCCCGTCGGCTTCTTCACCGTCACGCCCCACTGCAGCACGAACGAATCCGGGCTGATCGGGTAGTGGCAGTTGATCAGAACACTCTCGACCTCGTATCCGCTGTAGCTGTTCCACAGGGGATTGACCATGTACGACGGCCCGTAATACGCAGCTTCGGAGCGAAGCAGCGTGTCGCCGCCGTACTGGGAGGCCATTCCGATGTCGGGACGGCCCGTGGTGTTGAGGTACTGAGTGGCGATCTCACCTTCGAAGACGTTCTTGAAGTACGTCGGGAAGGCGTAGTGGATGTAGTAGAAGTGCGCCATGTCGACCACGTTGTCGATGATCTCGCGGCAGTTGGAACCCTCGATGACCATGGAGTTCCAGGTCCAGTCGGTCCATTCGTCGCTGTACGCGCCCTCGATACGAGGAATCACGATCTCCTCGGGCGGCGGATTGCCCTCGGGGTCGTTCCAGACGAAGAGCTGACCGTTCTGCTCGAGGGTCGTCCACGCGCGGGTGCGTGCGAGCGGAGGCACGCGGCGGGCATAAGGAATGCCGGTGCACTTGCCGTTGCCGCCCCAGCGCCAGTCGTGGAAGGGGCAGGCGATGGAATCGCCCTTGACCTCGCCTTGTGTGAGGTCACCACCCATGTGACGGCAGTATCCGTCGAGAACCTTGATGTCGCCCTTGCTGTCGGCGAACACCACGAGCTTCGTACCGAAAGCCTCGATCGCGTGCGGTTTGCCGTCCTTGAAGGTCTTCAGTAGACCCAGGCAGTGCCAACCGCGGGCGAAACGAGTCTGCACCGTTCCGACGTCGATCTCGCGAATCTGCGCCATTGTGACCTCACATCCCTTCTAGCTGTTAGTAGAACACGTTATAGAACTCGATCCGGTTCCGCCAGATTTTGGGGGCACTTGTTACAGCATTGCGGCCACAAACGGGACCTTTGTCAGCGTCTCGACAGAAAAGAGAACGTGTTCTAGTCTCAAGTGTAAGTGAACCAACCGATCGAGGAAGACGGGAGCGTCGAAGTGGGTAACCATGACAGCCACGAGGTGATGCAGAGGCTCGACGCACTACTGCCGGCACTGCGCGAGCGCGCACAAGAGACCGAGGATCTGCGTCGTATCCCCGACGAGTCCATCAAGGCTCTTCAGGAAACAGGCTTCTTCCGCTTGCTGCAGCCGAAGCAGTGGGGCGGATACGAAGCCGATCCGGTGCTGTTCTACTCGGCGGTCAAGAAGATCGCCAGCGCGTGCGGTTCCACAGGGTGGGTCTCCTCGATTATCGGGGTACACAACTGGCACCTCGCCCTCTTCTCTCAGCAAGCGCAGGAAGACGTGTGGGGCAACGACACTGACGTTCGAATCTCGTCCTCTTACGCCCCGATGGGTATGGGTGAAGTAGTCGAGGGTGGATACAAGGTCAACGGTGCTTGGGCTTGGTCCTCGGGTTGTGACCATGCCAGCTGGGCTGTTCTCGGTGGCCCGGTGTTCAAGGATGGCCGCGCAGTCGATTTCGTGAGCTACCTGATTCCTCGCGAGGACTACCAGATCGACGACGTGTGGAATGTGGTCGGCCTGCGTGGAACCGGCTCCAATACCGTTGTGGTCAAGGATGTTTTTGTTCCTACGCATCGCGTGCTGAGCTTCCGGGCGATGAGTGAGCTGACCGCCCCGGGCCTCGAGAAGAACACCGCGCCGGTCTACAAGATGCCGTGGGGAACCATTCACCCCACCACGATCTCGGCGCCGATCGTCGGAATGGCTTACGGCGCTTACGAGGCGCACGTCGAGCACCAGGGCAAGCGTGTTCGCGCTGCGTTCGCCGGTGAGAAGTCGAAGGACGATCCGTTCGCCAAGGTGCGCATCGCCGAGGCGTCCAGTGACATCGACGCCGCGTGGCGTCAGCTCTCCGGCAACGTCGCCGACGAGTATGCGTTGATCCTTGCGGGCGAAGAGGTTCCGATGGAACTGCGCCTGCGCGCTCGACGTGACCAGGTGCGCGCCACTGGCCGTGCGATCGCTTCGATCGACAAGCTCTTCGAGAACTCCGGCGCCACGGCGCTGCAGAACGGCACTCCGATTCAGCGTTTCTGGCGTGACGCTCACGCTGGTCGCGTCCACGCCGCGAACGATCCCGAACGCGCTTACGTCATGTTCGGAACCGGCGAATTCGGTCTGCCGATCACCGACACGATGGTCTAGAGGAGGCTCAGTGACAACCACCGAAGAAGCTCTCACCTACGAGTCCACTTCACGGTTCGCGCAAGTGCGCCCCGATCTGAAACTGCATTTTCACGAGGCAGGCGTCGGAAACGACAAGACCATCGTGCTGCTGCACGGCGGCGGCCCAGGCGCGTCGTCGTGGTCTAACTTTGCCCGCAACATTCCGGTGTTGGCGAAGAGCTTTCACGTCATCGCGGTCGATCAGCCCGGTTACGGGCAGTCCGACAAGCCGACGGAGCATCCGCAGTACTTCGTTCACAGTGCGTCGGCGCTCAACGATCTCCTGGACACGCTCGAGATCACCGGTCGCGTTGATCTGCTGGGCAATTCGCTCGGTGGTGGCGCTGCTGTTCGCTTTGCGCTCGACTACCCGGACCGTGCCGGTCGCCTCGTTCTGATGGGCCCCGGCGGTCTGAGTGTCAACCTGTTTGCGCCGGACCCCACCGAGGGCGTCAAGAACCTCGGGAAGTTCAGCTACCAGCCCACACGTGAGAACCTCGAAGCATTCTTGCGGATCATGGTCTTCGATCAGAAGCTGATCACGCCGGAACTCGTCGACGAACGTTTTGCTGCGGCCAGCACTCCCGAGTCGCTGGCCGCGGCCAAGGCGATGGGTAAGTCCTTCTCCAGCGGCGACTTCGAGCTCGGCATGCTCTGGCGCGAGGCGTACAAGCTTCGTCAGCGCGTGTTGCTGATCTGGGGCCGTGAGGATCGGGTCAACCCCCTCGACGGCGCACTGGTCGCGCTCAAGATGATCCCGCGCGCGCAGCTCCACGTCTTCGGCGGTTGCGGTCACTGGGCGCAGCTCGAGAAGTTCGACGAATTCAACCGGCTCGCAACCGACTTCCTGCTCGACGGAGGTAAATGATGGGTATTCGATCTCTGGCGTACATGCGCATTGGTGCCACCGACATGGCTGCGTGGCGCGAGTACGGACTCAAGATCCTCGGAATGATCGAGGGCAAGGGCGTCGACGCGGAATCGCTGTATCTGCGGATGGACGACTTTCCGGCGCGTCTTGTCATCGTTCCGAACGACACGGACCGTCTGCTCGTCTCGGGTTGGGAAACCGCGAATGCGGCTGAGCTGCAGGATATCCGTGACAGGTTGTCGGCAGCCGGTGTTCCGTTCAAGGAAGGCACGGCGGAGCAGCTCAAGGACCGTCGCGTTGTCGAGATGATCGCGTTCGAGGACACCTCGGGCAACTCCCTCGAGGTGTTCCACGGCGCTGCTCTCGAACACCGCCGGATCGTGAGCCCGTACGGGCACAGGTTCGTGACGGGCGAGCAGGGGCTCGGCCACGTTGTGCTCACCACCGACGACGACGACGCTTCGCTGCGGTTCTATCGCGACGTACTCGGATTCAAACTTCGCGATTCGATGCGTCTGCCTCCGCAGATGGTCGGCCGGCCCGCGGACGGCGACCCGGCGTGGCTGAGGTTCCTCGGCTGCAACCCGCGTCACCACAGCTTGGCGTTCCTGCCGTTGCCCAACCCGACGGGCATCGTGCATTTGATGCTCGAGGTGGAGAACTCCGACGACGTCGGACTGTGCCTCGACCGAGCACTGCGCAAGAAGGTCAAGATGTCGGCGACGCTCGGTCGCCACGTCAACGACGAGATGCTCTCGTTCTACATGAAGACTCCGGGCGGGTTCGACATCGAATTCGGTTGTGAGGGGCTAGAGGTCGAGGACGAAAACTGGATCGCGAGGGAAAGTACGGCCGTGAGCCTGTGGGGTCACGACTTCACGGTGGGAATGAAGCCGTGAGTTCGCCCGACGCGTCGGTGAGTGCGGAGCAGGCGATCGATCCGCGCCAGTTCCGCACGGTTCTCGGGCAGTTCTGCACGGGTATCACCATCATCACGACAGTCGACGAAGGTGAGCCCGTCGGGTTCGCGTGCCAGTCTTTTGCCGCCCTGTCACTCGACCCGCCTTTGGTGTTGTTCTGCCCCACCAAGGGCTCTCGGTCGTGGGCGGCGATCGAGCGGACCGGGAAGTTCGCCGTCAACGTGTTGGCGGAGGAACAGCAAGCGGTATGTGCTCGTTTCGGGTCACGTGAGCCGGACAAGTTCGCCGGTATCGATTGGACGCCATCACCTCTGGGCTCGCCGATCATCGAAAAGTCCCTGGCACACATCGACTGCACGGTGGAAACCGTCCACGACGGCGGCGATCACTACGTCGTCTTCGGACGTGTGTCGTCGATGAGTGAGATCAAAACCGAACGCCCGCTGCTCTTCTATCGTGGGCAGTACACGGGCATCGAGCCGGACAAGACTGTACCGGCTACCTGGCGTGACGATCTGGAAGCGTTCCTGACGACCACGACAGAAGATACCTGGCTTTAGGGGCACCCCCCTGTGCGCCTTTTGGTAGTTACCACTACCAAAAAGGCGCACAGGGCCGGAGGCCCTACAGGGAAAAACAGGTATGACAGAAGTCGTCACCGAACGGCGTCAACAGGATGCTACGACGCACAATCCTGTTGGATCTTCCTGCACGTTTGACCGCTTCGATCACCGACGGCTGCACCTCGACCACCTGGTACCGGTCGGCCTCGACGGGCTCGCGTGAGAACGCCACCAAACCGAGCCGATGCAGGTTGTTCAGGTAAGCGCTGATGCGGTCCAGATGTCGACATCCCGCCAGTTCTCCGATCATCGACAGACCCTCGTCGATCATCTCCGAGCCGACTCCGAACGGCCGGGCCGTGCGCACATCGACGCTCGGTTGCGCACCGGAGGTGGCCAACAGGCGAAGAATTCGGGCTTCGTCGGGTGCGATCTCGTCGAGGATCCGGTCGTAGGCTGGGTGCAGATCGTCGCGATCGGTCACGTCCGCGGAACGGTCCAGCAACCTGTCGCCGCGTGCCCGCAGCGCCGCGAGAGTGGCCTCGACGCTCTGTTTGCGATTGGTACGAGTTGCCATCGCTGCCCGCAGATTCTCCGTCCGCGAGCCGTCTCCGTTGGAGTTCTCGGCCCGACGTTCGGAATTCACGTTGGCGGATTCCGCAGCCTCTGCCGCGGCTTCGGCGGCGGCCTGAACGATCTGCCGCGTCGCCTCCTTCGCCGTTCCGAAAGCCCACCCTGTCAGCTTGATCGACGTGAGCGTCGTCGTGGCGGTCAGCCCGACAAGGCTACGGATCAGACGCTTTTCGACGGATTCGACCGGCGTGATGTCCGCAGCCCAGTCGTACGATTCCGCTTCGACGATCATGCGATGGTCGTGCTCACTCATGCTCATACTCCGAATATTGCGAGGTGTAGGAAACCGGCAAACGAGCCCAGCACGGCCCCGTGTACGAACAACAGCCACTCGTCCTGCTTGACGGCTGAGCGTAGTAGTTCGCTGAAATCTTCCGGTGAAAGGATGCTCATGCGTTCGGTGACGAAGACACGAATCTTCTCCGACTGGTTCTCGGCGAACTCCGCGTCCTCGAAGACCCTTGGGTACAGGTCGAGCACTTCGGTGGTGGCCAGGCCGGGCAGACGCTTGTAGCTCTGCGAACCGACGGTCATCTTGACCACCGACTTTGCCCAGCCGGCTGCGTCGTCGACGGATTCGCGCAGTACCTGATCGAGCATCCGCCGCGTTCGGTCCGAACGGGGACCTTCGAGGAGTTCGGTGCCGATGTTCTCGAGCGTCACGACGTGATCGGCGAGGGTTTTTGCGTACCCGGCGATGATCTCGGTGCGTCGCTTCAGGAAGAGTCCCTGCCTCCACGGCACCCAACGGCTGGGGGTGATCGGTTCGAAGATCATCGTGATGCCGAGGTAGTTCACGATGTATCCGATGATCACGCCACCGATGGGAAGCACCCACCACTGCGGAACCAGGTGGAGGATCCCGACAAGCACGAAGCCCATCGGGAAGCCGAAGTAGAAGCCGAAGTTCTGCATGAACCGAAGCTCTTTGTTGCCCATCGTGCGGAAGATGTCGTTGAGCAGTTTGGGATGCGAGGAGAGGTAGCGGATCACCATCAGCTTCGCGTCGATGAACTCGTCGATGTCCTCTTCGATGCGGTCGGTGATCATCCGCACGCTGGCCGGCAGATCGTCCTCCACTTTGCGGAAGACGGCTTCCTTCACCGACGTCGGAAGGTTGTGCCAGAGCTGAGGATTCTCGGCCGTCATGATTCTGGTGACCACGCCGCGCACTTCACTGCGCGAGATGTTCACCAAGTGCTCGGCGATGCTGTCCGGGTCCAGAACGCGGTAGAAGTCGGCGATGCTGCCGACTTTCGCGAGGGATTTGTCGACGGCGATCGACGCCATCTTCTCCGCCCGCGAGGGGACGATGCCTTGCCAGCCGAATCGGCCGTCGCTCGTGATCGCGGGGATCACCTGGACGCGCCGGGGGAGGAACGGGAAGAGCAGTTTGAGGCCGGGCACTTTGATCCCGTGGAAGTTGATCGGCGCAAAAAGCATCAGGACGCCCGACCAATTGGTGATGTACCCGATGATTCCGGTGAACAAAGGAATGGTGATCAACTGTTCGAGCAAGTGGTCCGGCACCGTCGCACATCCTCCTCATATCCGAGAACCTCACGTTCGGACATGATTGCCGAAACTTCGCTCTTCGTGGGTGTTTCGTTGGCTACTGCTGCGCCTTCCCAGTTGCGTCAGCATAGAGGCCCGACAATTCGGGCTGTAGGTGGGTAGGAAGTTGATGTAACCTCGCGTACATGGTCAGTATTGCGCACAGTACGACGACGCCGGTTCTCTTCCGGCGCATCGTTTAGCAACTGCTGACCGAACCCTTTCAGCCCCGGGAGTTACCGCCCCGGGGTTTTCTTGTTTCTTCGCTCCGTGTGCGTCTCCCCTTGAACGATTTGGAGAGCTCTCATGAGCGTTGACCACCGCGAACTCGGGCGCGAGCTGGAGTTTTTCGCCACCACCCCGATAGTCGGAGCAGGCCTCCCACTCTGGTTGCCGGACGGCGCGATCATCAGGAGCGAACTCGAAAAGTTAGCCGCCGAGCAAACAGCGCGATCCGGTTGCCGGGGTGTCTATACCCCCGTTATGGCGAAGAAAGAGTTGTACGAGAGATCTGGGCATTGGTCCAAGTTCTCGGACGACATGTTCCCCGAAATGAAGATAGGCGGAGAGGCATTTCTCCTTCGTCCGGCTAACTGTCCTCATCACGCTCAGGTATTCGCCGCTCGCGGTCGTAGTTATCGCGAGCTACCTTTCCGCGTTCGTGAACTCGGCTCGATGTTCCGTAGCGAACTCTCCGGAGTTCTCAGCGGGCTGAACCGCGTCAGACAGATCAATCTCGAGCGCTGCTACTCGACTCTGGGATTGCCGAACGGGAGTACCGCCTCTCGATCAGAGGGGGAGAGGGGCAGTACCTCGGCACCGACGAGCAGTGGGCGGACGCCGAGGATCACCTTCGCGGGGCGCTGAATGCACGCTCGATCGAGTACGTGGAAGCGAAGGGGGAGGCGGCGTTCTATGGTCCCGAGATCGACGTCCAGGTGCGAGACGCGCACGACCGCGAGGAAACACTCTCGACCGTGCAACTCGACTTCAACCAACCGGAGCGGTTCGAACTCAAGTACACCGCGGAGGACGGATCCAAGGCTCGCCCCGTCATGATCCACCGAGGATTACTCGGGTCGATGGAATGTATGACCGCGCTTGATCGAAATGTTCGAAGGGCTGATCGTTGGGACGTCGCATCCGCGAGGCCCGCACCCACCGGGATCCGTATATCGCGGTGATCGGGGACAGCGAGGTGCACGGCGGCACCGTCGACGTTCTGGTCCCCGCGCGTGGTGGGCGGGCAGTCGTCGACGCGGGTGTGTTTGTCGATCAGGTGGTCTCGGGCATCAAAGAGCGTGCCCTGCTTCCGGCGGACTTCTAGCCGACAGGGAGTTCGTGGAGGGCGCGCACCAACGGCGCGAGTTCGGGTGTCTTGCATGCCTCGTCGAGTGCGGCTTCGAGGGTGGCGTCGTGCGTCGGCCGTGCGCTTTCGAGAAGCTCGCGGCCGGCCGGTGTCAACTCCGTGTAGATGCCTCGACGGTCGTCGGCGCACAGGATGCGCGTCAGTAGCCCACGATCTTCGAGTCGATTGACCAAGCGCGTCGTGGCGCTGCTGCTCAGTGCGGCAGCGCGGGCCAACTGGGCCATGCGCATGTGCCAGCCGTCCTGGCGGCTCAGTGCGTCGAGCACGGTGTATTCGACGACGGACAATTTGTGCTCACGCTGGAGGGCGCGTTCCAGTTCGGTGTCGAGCGCGCCGTGCAGTGCTGCGAGCGTGCGCCACCCTTGCGAACGGATTTCGACGGCGTCGTCGGCGATCCCCATGTGATTCTCCTTGTCCGTTTCCTGCCGCTCAAGGTTACCAGCTTGCGCATGTAGCGCGCGCGTGCAACTATTTATAGCGCGCCTGCAACTACTGCATACGCCCGCTAACGGCTTGCGCGTTAATCTGTGAAAGGAACATCGAGATGCCATTGGGTCTCATTGCCCTCGCTATGGGCGGGTTCGGGATCGGCCTCACCGAATTTGTCATCATGGGCCTCCTGCCCGAGGTATCGGCCGACTTCGAGGTCACCGAGTCCGTCGCGGGCTACCTGATCTCGGGCTACGCACTGTCGGTGGCGATCGGCGCGATCCTCCTGACCGCTGCCGTCACCCGCTTCGAGCGCAAGAAGGTCCTTCTCTCGCTCATGGTGCTGTTCATCATCGGCAACCTGATGTCCGCGCTCGCGCCGTCGTACGAGGTCATGATGGGCGGACGCATCGTCGCGGCGCTGTGCCACGGTGCGTTCTTCGGAATCGGCTCGGTGGTTGCCGCCGACATGGTCGCGCCCAACAAGCGCGCCGGCGCCATCGCGATGATGTTCGCGGGCCTGACCATCGCCAATGTTCTCGGCGTTCCGTTCGGCACGCTGCTGGGCCAGCAACTCGGATGGCGCTCGACGTTCTGGGCTATCACCGTCATCGGCGTCATCGCTCTGATCGGAATTGCAGCACTCGTCCCGACGACGCCCGCAAGCACGACCGGCGGCGGATTGCGCGGAGAGTTGGGGGCGTTCCGCAACAAGCAGGTCTGGCTCTCGATTGCCATCACCATCCTCGGCTACGGCGGAATGTTCGGAGCCTTCACCTACATCGCCTTCACACTCACCGAGGTAACGGGATTCGCGACGTCCAGCGTTCCGTGGCTGCTCATCCTCTTCGGCTCGGGCCTGTTCGTCGGTAACTTCCTCGGCGCCAAGGCTGCCGACCGCTCGCTGACGAAGGCACTGGTCTGGATTCTCGCGATCCTGACCGTCGTTCTGATCGTGTTCGCCGCCACCGCCGAGAGCAAGGTCATGACCGTGATCTCGCTGTTCTTCATGGGCGCCTTCGGTTTTGCGACGGTTCCCGGTCTGCAGATGCGGATCATGAACTACGCGTCGGCAGCACCGACCATGGCCTCAGGTGCCAACATCGCCGCCTTCAACGTCGGCAACGCGCTCGGGGCATGGCTGGGCGGGATCACCATTGCAGCGGGACTCGGCTTCACCTCCCCGATCTGGATGGGAGCGGCAGTCACCGTCGCCGGTCTGCTGGTCCTGATCGTCGCGGCGAAGATCGACCGCCCGGCAGCGTCAGAGCAGTCGACGTCGAGCACCTCGCTACACCCGACCGCAGCCTGAACCTAGCCACTGCGAGTCAGGTGAGGCGGAATTCGGCGGTCACCCCGGAGAAGGGCGAGATCGCGCCGCTACCCCGAGCCTTCGATGCGCCGAAGTGTTGGACTCGATACGTACCCGCCGGAGTATCGGCCGGAACATCCCACGTGATGCGCACGACGGAACCGTTGCTCCCGACCCGCCGCCAATGCAGTTTGGTGGACCAGTCGTTGTCGTCTGCCACGCGCGTCCAGGATCCGCCGGTATTGCGCTGGATCTCGTAGAAGGTCCCGTTTCGGTGAGTGTCGTTCTTGGGGTGGCCGGTGACGAACTCGACGGCAACCTGCGCACCCGGTGAGCTGTCGCCGGGCTGGACGGTTGCATCGCCGAATTGTGTTCCCGGCAAGGGCTCGTCGAAGTCGACGCCAGGCCCGAAGCTGGGTTGGAACCCGGATAGGTCGGCGGGCGCGGGGCCGCGAGGGGGTTCGGTGCCGTCGCGCATCGCGGCTGCAAGGGCGGCATACCCCTGCTGATAGGCCGGCAGCGTGTAACGCCCGAACATCGTCGAACCGCCCTCGTATTGCTGCGAATCGTATTCCTGTGGTGTGGTGCAGTAGCTCGAGTACGAGTTCGCGTATCCCTGGAAGATGACGTTCTCGAGGGGGACCCCAAGCTCCTCGGCGACGGTTCGACGCACCCGTAATCCGGAGACGATGGTGAATTCCGCAGGGCCACCGACGATGTAGAACTGGCCGATCCGCAGGATCTGGATCTTGAGTACGTTCGGCACCCATCCGCCCGGTGGCAGCATGCCGACCGGAACGACTACGAGCTTGGGGGCCTGTGCGTCCTGAAGCCATTGAGGCACAGGAGCATCCATACCACCCAAGGCGTCGATCATGGGGTTTCGGGTGCCCTCGGGGAAGATCGGAATTGCCGGCCCGTCCTCGACGCTTCCGGCGCTCATTGCCGCGCCGATCGCGGCCGGTGCGGTGCGGTGTTCGCGCCCATCCGGGGTGAATCTTCCGCTCACCACCTGATTGGCCAGGTCCAGGTACATGATCCGGCTGTCCACGCCACCGGCCACGGTTTCGGAGGCCGAGTCGAAGGCAGTTTGAGCCGCCGCTACCTGGCGGAGCCCGATGATGCGTGCATTCTCGAATTCGTCGTCGGTCGGTCCGCGGCCCGGCTCGAGGAAGAGGTTGGGTGACATGTCGCCGCTGTTGGTCTGCGGAAAAGCGGCGATGAAACTGGCGTCGCCGTCGAGGTAGCGCACACCCTGGTCGTCGTGCTCCCAGAAGTACGCCGCGGCGCCCTTGTTGTCCCCGGAGATGAGATGGTTCTCGTTCGTGAGCGAGGCGCAGTGGGTCGCGAACCAGTTGATCGCTCCGATGTCCTTGCCGCCCCGGCTGATCCGCAGGACACGCATGTGATGATCGTTGCCGCCGGGGTAGTAGGCCTTGTCCTCTTCGGGATTGAGGTCGAACGCCACTCGAGATCGGTTGACGCTGGCATCGGTGAGATCGGAACGGCCGAAGCGAACCGTGCCCGGCGCCAGGTTCTCGTGCGCAGCGCTGATCGCCTCGACCATACCGTTGACCTCGGATTCGAACACCTGCAGTTCGAATCCGAGAACCGCGAGGTTGTACGCGTAGTTGTGCGAGGCCCCACCACATGCCGCGTGTGAATGGATGGCCGTCAACATGACGTTGCGTTCGGTGTAGATGTCACCGAACCTCCCGGCCAGTCGGCGTAGGACCTCGTCGTGAACGGACTGGAAGATCATGCAGTTGTCGACGCACACGTAGACGACCCGTGACCCGCCGGACTCGAAGATGAAGGCGCGTGCGCGCATTCGCTGGTGCAGGCCTTCGGCGCGTTGATCGAAGCTCGAGTAGCCCATCATGCCGACTTCGGCGACCGGTCCGGTCACATCGGAAATTCCGACGCCCACCTGCAGCGACGCCGACGACTTGTCGGTGCGTGCGGGTGAAACTGAGCGTGTCGGCGAAGCTGCGACGGCCTGGCTCGTCGACAGAGCGGCGAGCGCAGGTGCGGCGGCAGCGCCTGCCAGTACGGTGCGTCGGGTGATCTGCACGAGTGTCCTTTCGGGCGGTCTGACGCGAGTTGGTCAACCGTCCAGGAGTGTAGCCCGAGTCACACGTGACCGAAAGGGGTGCCGTCGGCCGACACTCAGATCGTTGTGGCCTCCCCGAACGTCATCGCCAGGTTTTTGATGGTCGTGGTCATCAGGGCCCGGCGGGGGAGTCCAAGTTTCCGAAGCTCTGCCGCCATCGGGTGACTGCCCAGTTGAACCTCTGCTCCACCAGGGCGCGATTTGACGCCGGTCGGTGCCATGTCCCACGACGTGCACCTGGTGGCGCCGTCGAGATGTGAGTACGCGGCCAACGACATGTTGGCTCCGCCGCCAGGCACGCTGACGCCGGATTTCACACTCAACTGTGTGATGAGTTTGCCGTCGCGAGAGACGGATCCGCGCTTGACCGAGCCGACGTGCTCGGTGTCGAACTCGGCGAGCACCTTCGGGAATCCCCAGATCTCCCGGCCGGCGGCCTTGGTGAACTCGCCGTCCACCGGCAACTCGTGAATGAGTGCCCCCGCAGTTCCGGCAGCGAGTGAACGTAGATCTCCCAGCACCGAGGTCTCGGGAGGCGCAGTGTGGCTGCGCACCATGTATGTCACTCCGAATTCGTTGTACGGCCCCAGATCCCCGTCGATGTAGTCGACAAAAACCAGGCCGCACAGCGCCCGGCCGGGGCGGTACTGGAGAACGGTCAAGCCGGTGTAATCGATGATCGACTGCGCGGTTGCGCTGGGTACGGAGTACAGCGCCATGAAGGCGGACGCGGTGCGAACTTCGACGGGCATCTCGACCTTCTTGCCCAGAATCGTGTAGCTCATGGCGCGACCACCCCGCGGAGTCCGTCGGAGCCGTAGACGGGTTCGAGCATCGAGCGGAAATCCGGTCCGCGGCGCAGCATTTGGCCTCCGTCGACGTTGATGATCTGCCCGGTGATCCAGGTGGATTGAGGTCCGAGGAGGAAGGAAGCGAGTCCGGCGACGTCCTCGACCTCGCCGACGCGTTCGAGCGGAGTGTTGGCCAGGTAATCGTCCAGGATGGGGCCACCGTCGGTGATGAGCGCGACCAGATCCGTTCGGGTCAGCCCCGGGCGGATCGCGTTGACACGAATGTTGCTGGCACCCAGTTCGTCTGCTGCCAACTGCACCAGGTGATCCACGCCGGATTTCGAGACGCCGTACGCGCCGAACCAGCGATGTGTGTTGCTGCTGGCGATCGACGAGATCGCGACGATGGATCCGCCGCCTCCTGCCACCAGCGCCCGAGCGCCGTGCTTGATCGTCAGCATGGTCCCCGTGACGTTGAGGTCGACGGTGCGGCGCCACGCGTCGACGTCGAGTTGCGTGACCGGTGCGATGGTTTCGTTCCCACCGGCGCAGGCCACGACTCCGTCGAGCTTTCCGGTGACGGACACCGCCGCGGCGACAGCGGCGACGACGTCTGACTCGATCGTGACGTCGGCAGGGCAGACGCTGACCGTTCCTGCCGGCTTCGACTGCCGGATCGATTCGGCGGCAGCATCAAGTTTCTCCTTGGTGCGTCCGCAGATCGTGACGTGAGCGCCGGAGGCAACAAGCGAACGCGCGATGCCCAGACCGATGCCACTACCGCCGCCGGTCACCAGTATCGATGTGCCGGCGAAAGTGGGTATGCCCGCTGAGGCGGTGTCGTCGTCCATGCGTGTCTCCTGGTCGTTGCTCCGGCGGGCTCGCGTGCTGATTCTGGAGGTTTTCCGGTTCGGCTTCGGTGAAAACGCCCCACGCTATATAGGAACAGGTTCTACTTATTGAGGCAAGGGTTGTGTGAGAGGCGGAGTGATGGCTACCAGACCGACCTTCGATTTGATCGACGGGCGCTTCTACAGCGGAGACCTCGGCAATGTGCGCGACGCGTACGCCTGGATGCGCGATCACGAGCCCGTGTACCGAGACGACGCCAACAGCATCACCGCGGCCGCGAGCTACGACGCCGTCGTCGCAGCCGAGCGGGATCCCGAACTGTTCTCCAATGCCGGTGGCATCCGCCCCGAGACGGGTCCGTTGCCGCAGATGATCGACATGGACGACCCGCAGCACCTCACGCGTCGACGCCTGGTCAACGCGGGTTTCACACGTAAGAAGGTCGAAGCCAAGGCCGGCCGTATCCGGGAGATCTGCGATCAACTGATCGACGCCGTCTGCGAAAAGGGAGAAGCCGACTTCGTCGCAGACCTGGCAGCACCGCTTCCCATGGCCGTCATCGGCGACATGTTGGGTGTCCGTCCGGAGGAACGCGCGATGTTTCTGCGGTGGTCGGACGATCTGGTGAAGGCATTGGGAAGCAACGCTTCCCCGGAGCAACTGCAGGCCATGATGGCTGCGTACGTCGATTTCACCGCGTACATGATGCGAACCATCGCCGAGCGGAGGAGCGACCCGGCCGACGATTTGGTGAGCACGTTGATTCACAGTGAGGTCGACGGCGAGGCCCTCTCCGATCAGGAAATCGTCAACGAATCCCTGCTGATCCTGATCGGCGGTGACGAGACCACACGGCACGTGCTCAGCGGCGGCATGGAACAGTTGCTGCGCCATCCGGACCAGCATCGAGCACTGGTCGACGATCCCGATGCCATTCCGTTGGCGATGGAGGAGATGCTGCGGTGGTCGTCGCCCATCAAGAACATGGCTCGAACCCTGACCCGTGATACCGATTTCTTCGGTGCGCAGCTGAAGGCCGGAGAGAAGATGCTGCTGCTCTTCGAATCGGCAAATTTCGACGAGTCCGTGTTCCTGAACGCCGAACAGTTCGATATCGGCCGCACGCCGAACCCGCACGTGGCCTTCGGCTTCGGAACTCACTTCTGTCTGGGGAATCAGCTGGCCAGGTTGGAGGGACGGATCATGTTCGAGCAACTGTTCGCCAGGCTGCCGGACATGGCATTTGCCACCGACGCACCGTTGCAGCGGCGCGCCGCCAACTTCGTGTCCGGACTCGAATCGATGCCGGTGCGGTTTACGGCTTCGGCGCCGTCAGCCGGGTAGTTGGCAGTTGGGAGGCGCAGCATCCTCAGAGAGGGGGCTCCCCGCCGGATTGACGTAAATGACCTCGAGAACCAGTGGTGTTGTCTGAGAGTTGTTTCCGATGTGGACATGGTCCGAACCGCTGGGTTCGATCAATGTATTTCCCGCGCTGTAGATCCCGTCGACGGAGCAATCGGATCGGTAGTGGCTCAGCGTGCCCTGCGCGATCAGTGCGTAGAGCGTCCCGTCATGGAAGTGCCAACCGGTGGAACCGCCGGGGTCGATGGTGATCTGGCGCAGGATGTAATCCTTGCCGTCGAAAGTCACTTGCCCGAGAATTTCGCCGTGCACCCCCGTGCTCGGTGTTGCCGACGCATTGATCGGCGTCAGCGACAGTCCGATCGCTGCGGAAACTGCAAGCAGAACTTGATGGCGTTTACGCATGAGCGGCCCTCCCAGACGGATGTGCTCCTGAGTGTCCTCCGTCGGTGCCCGGTTTATCCCAGTTTTCGTGGATCCAGCACGGTGAAGGAACTGGCATGCCACTAGTAGGCGGTTACGCTCGAGCCATGCAGCAAGTCGCGACGAGGCGCCGGAGCCAGCCGCCGCCTGCGCGCTTCATGTTCGAAGAGTTGATCGATCCGCACCGCCAGCCCGCCCGGCACTGGCTGGAACTGCTCGAGAGCGAGATCGCACCGGAGATCGTCAGGGCTGTAGAACCGGAGTTGGTTATCTGGTCGTCGATCTGGCCGGACCGCCCCGACGCCGTCATCCGATTCGACATCGAGGCGATCGGAAACAGCACGATGCTGCGTTGGACGCTCTTCCTCGACGATCCGATACCGTCTGAGCCGGATGTTGTCAGCATGCGAAAGCGGCTCAATACGTTGATCAATGCCAATCTCAGGTCGATCTTCGGCTGACGTGGAGGTCAGATCAGGCTCGGATTCTCGGCGTACACCTCTTCTAGGATTGACATGTCGAACAGTTGGTCCGCTGTAATCTCCAGTCCCGCTTTCGACAGTGCCGCGATGTTCTGTTCGATCAGTTGGGGTGTCATCGTGAACAACCCGTTGGCTTTGGTATCTGCCGACACCACGAGATCGTTCTGTGCGGTGGCTTCCTTGATCTGCTCTTCGAGTTCCAGGTTCTGGTCCTTGCCGTAGACCTCGACGGCTAGGCGTGCCGACTCTGCTGGATCGGCGACCGCATCCTTCCATCCCTGGATCTCGGCCTTGAGAAATGCCTTGAGCTTGTCTCTCTCGTTGTCGATGGTGGACTGGAGAACCGTGAACGATTCGGCGACCAACGGCAGGTTGTAGTCCGCGAAGAGGAAGTGGGCGTTGGGGAAACCTTTGGCGGCCAGTGTGATCGGCTCGTTGGTCACGTAGGAGACCCAGCCGTCCACCTCGCCGTTTGCCAGGGGGCTCGGATCGAACTGCGCGGGCACGATCGTCATCTGGCTTTCGGTCAGGCCGTTGGCTGCCAGGAGAGCTCCGAAGACGAGCTGATTGGAATCCTGGACGCCGATCTTCTTGCCGATCATGTCCTGTGGTGAGTTGATCGGTGCCGCAGCGGAACTGACAATCGCAAACGGGTTCTTCTGGAATGTCGCCCCGACGATCTTTGCCTCCAGTCCGTCGAGCACGGCGGGGGCTGTGAGCTGCGGTGCGGACATTCCGATCCACACCTTGCCGGTGTCCAAGCCGGCTTCGACGCCGGTGCCGGCTGCGCCGCCTGCCACCAGGTCGACATTTCCGAAGCCGGCATTCTTGTAGTAGCCCTTGTCGAGAGCGAAGTACTCGCCGGCGAACTCGATGTTCTTGATCCAGGACAACTGCACTGCAACTGTTCCGAATTCGGAACCGTCGTCCGTGGTTCCGCCACTCGAACTGCTGGAGTCATTGCTGCACGCGAGCAATGATGCACTACCGGCGACTGCGATGCCGGTCAGCGCGGAGTAGCGGAAGAAGGCCCTGCGGTCCAGTTGGCGGACGGGCTTGAATGGCGTCATGAATCGGAACACTAGGGCCAGTCGGTTTCGTTCAGTTTGCTTGGCAGACAGAGTTTATTGAGGTCGTGTTAACAGATGTCACGACTTGCCTGCCGAAGGACCGAAACGAGACAGAGCGATGTTTTCGAAGATCCCGACCACGGCGTAGAGGATGATGGACACCACGGTGATCACTACGATCGATGCCCACAGTTCGTTGTACTGGTAGCGCGGTATGGCTTTGATCATGCTCGAGCCCAAACCTTGACCGCTACCGAGCCATTCGCCGATCAGTGCTCCGATCAAAGCGCCGGGCACTGACACCCTAGCGGCGGCGAACACCGCCGGAAGTGCGGACGGTACGGACACCATTCGCAATGCGGTCCAACGACTCCCGCCGTACGCGGCAATGAGGTCTTGTGCCTGAGCCGGAGCGGCGCGCAGACCGACCATGATCATGACAAGGGCAGGGAAGAACACCACAATCGCAACCATGACCGTCACACCCACGATTCCGCGCCCGAATATCAGGACGATGATCGGGGTCATCGCAACGAGAGGGACAGATCGTAGAAGCATCGCAACGGGCATGAAAGTCTGTTCGACAGTGCGCGAAACGACAAAAACGGATGCGACCACGAGCGCAGCAGTCAGTCCGACGGCAAAACCGACACCGGCGTCGCGCAGAGTGATGAACAGGTTGTCGACGATGCCCGAACGAGCGTCGGCGGATTTCGGTCCGGAGAACAGATACTCCCAGACGTCGGCCGGCGTCTTTCCTACACGCGGACCCACCTGGGGGAAGGCGTTGAGGAAGACCACCCAGATGACAAGCAACAGCGCCGAGGCGATGGCAATCGGAGCGAGGAATCTCAATGTTCCTCGTACCGCGGTCATTTCTGTGCTCCCGGAGCGCTCGTCCACGGCGTGACGAGCCGGGCGATCGCTGCGACGACGGCGTATCCCAGGCCGGCGAGCAAGGCGGCGGCGATGGCCATTCCCCACGTTCGCGGGACGTTGTACGACGTCTGAGCGGCCGTGAGTGCGACGCCGATTCCGCTGTCCACCCCGCCGAGATACTCACCGAGAATTGCACCCAGCACGGCCGAGGGCGCAGCAATCTTGAGGGCGGCAAAGGTGCTCGGAAGTGCGCTCACAAGTTGAACTTTGGTGAACTTTTGCCAACGTCCACCGCCGTAGGCGACGACGAGATCGAGGCTCGTCTTGTCTGCCGATCTCAGGCCCGCAAGCGTGCCGACCATCGTGGTGAAGAAGCAGTACATCGCGGCGAGAAAGATCGTGGGGGTCCGGCCGCCGAAGACGACCAGGATGATCGGGCCGAGCGCCAACAGCGGTGTGCAGTAGCTCAGGATTGCCAATTGCGTGGCCAAGCCCTCGATGGGCGGAATGAGAACGACAAGCACGGCAAGCGTGATCGCCAGCAGATTTCCCCAGAAAAAGCCCTGCAGCGCACCGGAAGCCGTGACGGTGAAATTGGGTCCGTACAGCGACCAACCGTCGTCGAACATCGTCGACACAACCACCCACGGCGTCGGAATCGTGCCTCCCGCAACACCGGCCGCCGCGAGAATCCACCAGAGAGCGATCAGTCCGCAGATGCCGACTGCACCGCCGAACCACGCCGGACGCTTCAATCGGATCCGGCGCGGCACAGATGGCTGCGCCGCAGCGGTCGCGACGTTCTCGATATCGGTAATTGTCATGCGACGCCTGCTTTTCCGAAGAGCAGTCCGGAGAGGTAGTCGTGGATCGCGTGGAACTCGGGTGTACGCATCATCTCGGGTGTCCGCGGGCGCGGCAGGTCGATCGGCACGACTTCGAGGACGCGTCCGGGCCGCGGCGTCATTACGGCCACGACGTCGGAGAGGAACACGGCTTCGGCGATTCCGTGCGTCACCATCAACGTGGTCGCCGGCTTCTCGGTCCAGATTCTGAGCAATTCGATGTTGAGCCGTTGTCTGGTCATGTCGTCGAGCGCGCCGAACGGCTCGTCGAGTAGTAGGACGCTCGGCTTGACGACGAGTGATCGTGCGATCGACACACGCTGACGCATACCGCCTGACAATTGAGCGGGCTTGGCCTTCTCGAATCCTTCGAGGCCGACGAGCGCGATCAGGTCGGCGATCTGGTCGGGGTCGGGATCGATGCCGGCCACCTGAAGCGGCAGTTTGATGTTGGAGGTCACCGTCCGCCACGGCAGCAAAGCCGAATCCTGGAACGCGATTCCGAGTTCGCGACGCTTGCGCAATTCGGCGGGGGACTGCCCGTTGACAAGGGCCGTTCCCGACGTCGGAGTATCGAGGCCCGCGAGAATGCGGAGAACGGTGGACTTCCCGCAACCGGACGGCCCGAGCAGAGACAGAAAGGAGCCTTCGCTGGTTTGGAGGGACACGTCGGTCAGCGCGGTCACCGACCGACGTCCCATCTCGAAGGTCTTGCCGAGGCCGGAGATGTCGAGACCGGTTCCAGCGGGGCGAGGTGTGGTGACGGGACTGGTCATTCCCGCACAGTACGAACGTCCGGTTGCGGTCATGTTGCCTGCGCGTCACCGCTGCGTGAGGCTGGTTCGGCGTCTCCTGTCACAGCGCCGTGGTGAGATGGACGTCTGGACGGAGTGAGGGGAGCGAAGATTGCTGAAGTTGTACCGGGCCGAGCGTTCGGACACCTTGGTCTCGGCGTTGGCCACGCTCCTCCGTACACCGCTGTCGGATCCATTCGCCCGGGAAACTGTCGCGGTGCCGGCCAAGGGCGTCGAGCGTTGGCTCAATCAGCGATTGTCCTCCCAGCTAGGCACGTCGGGACTGTCAGCAAAGGACGGAATTTCTGCGAACATCGTGTTTCCTTCACCCGCGCGCCTGGTCGCGGAGTCCGTGGCCGCGGTCAGTGGAATCACGGCTGACGACGACCCATGGTCGCCGACGCGATTGGTGTGGACGGTTCTCGATGTGATCGACGAGTCCCTCGGCGAGCCCTGGTGCGGAGTTCTGGCGAAGCATCTCGAAGGCCATCGTGAGGGTCGACGGTTTGCGTCCGCCACACATGTCACCGAACTCTTCCGCAGCTATGCCGCGCAACGCCCGCAGATGCTGATCGACTGGGCTGCCGGGCGGTTGACGGACGGGCATGGGTTACCGCTCTCGGAGGATTTCGAGTGGCAGGCACGTTTGTGGTGCATCGCCGCGGACAGGATCGACCTCCCGGGCCCCGCAGATCGATTGGGGCAGGTGAGCCGCGCTCTGGTCGAGGATCCGGCCTTGGTCGACCTACCGGAACGCCTGTCGGTCTTCGGGCCGACACGTCTGCCGGTCGATCAGCGAATGATCTTGAGCGCCCTGAGCGCGCATCGGGACGTGCACGTCTGGCTCCCGCATCCGAGCCCCGCGTTGTGGAACAAGATGAGCTCGCGCATTCCAGCTCGAAGTGAAAGTGCGATCCGACGTTCGGAAGACGGGTCGGCCCTGATATCCGCCAATCCGTTGCTGTCGAGTCTCGCTCGCGACGTTCGTGAACTTCAGATCAGCCTCGGCGCCGCCGAGTTCGAGTCGGTGCATCTTCCTGAACCAGCGGGCCCGAAATCCCTCCTGGCGACGGTCAAAGCCGACGTGATCGCAGATCGTGCTCCCAGCGTTTCAGCGGAACCGGATGGGACAGTTCAGGTCCACGCTTGCCACGGGCCGGCACGGCAGGTCGAGGTGCTTCGCGAATGTCTGCTCCGATTGTTCGAGGACGACCCGACATTGCAGCCGCGTGACGTACTCATGATGTGCCCGGACGTCGAAACGTACGCACCCTTGGTTCGTGCTGCATTCGGGCAAGGCGTCCATGGCCACCCCGGGCATCTTCTTCGAGTAAGGCTGGCAGACCGCGGATTACGTCAGACCAATCCTGTCCTGGCCGTTCTCGGCTCTCTCCTCGAATTGGCCGACGGCAGGGCCACAGCCAGTGAGGTCCTCGACCTGGCCGCGACCGAGCCCGTCCGCACACGTTTTTCGTGGGGTGACGACGAATTGGAAAGACTGCGGGAATGGACGACGGAAGCGGGTGCTCGCTGGGGAATCGGTAGTCGGCAGCGTGCCACGTTCGGTCTCGACGCATTTCCGCAGAACACCTTCAACACCGCCATGGACCGAATCTTGTTGGGGGTCAGCGCGGACGAATCGGAAAATGCCTGGTTGGATCTCGCGCTGCCACTCGATGACGTGGACGGTACAGACATCGACCTGAGTGGACGTTTCGCAGAGTTCGTCGATCGCCTGGCCGTCTCGCTTCGCGATCTTGCCGGCCCGCATTCGCCGGCCGAATGGCTTCGCGTGTTGATGCGGGCTCTGGATCTGCTGACCGACACAGTGCCCGCCGATTCCTGGCAGAGCGCGGTGGCACACCGCGAGTTGGTAGCTGCTGTCGAATTCGGCGGAGAGACGGTGTTACGTCTGGCCGATGTTCGCTCGATGCTCTCGCGCAGCCTCGCGGGCAGACCTACGCGTGCCAATTTCCGAACCGGCGAACTGACGGTGTGCACGATGGTTCCGATGCGTTCGGTGCCGCATCGCGTCGTCGTGCTGATCGGGCTCGACGACGAGGTCTTCCCCCGAACTGGTGGAGTCGACGGCGACGACATCTTGTCCCGTGATCCCGTTGTGGGGGAGCGTGATCTGCGCAGTGAAGACCGGCAACTGCTTCTCGATGCCGTGATGTCTGCGGGTGAGCACCTGTTGCTGTTGTATACCGGTGCCGATCCGGTCACCGGTGTCGTCAGACCGCCGGCGATCCCCCTCAGTGGTCTCCTCGACGTACTCAGTGCGACGGTAGGTCCGGACGCTGTAAACGGGGTGCTGACACGGCATCCGTTGCAGTCGTTCGACAATCGAAACTTCGCGCCGAACAAGCCGTTCAGCTTCGACATGGCAGCGCTGGCCGGTGCCAGGGCTGCTGCCGGAACACCGATCGAATTGCCGACAGTCTTGTCGGCCAAGCTACTCGAGGTGCATCCGAAGGAAGTGAACCTTGCCGACCTGGTGAACTTCCTCGTACACCCCGCCCGTGGTTTTCTGCGCCAACGCCTCGGCGTCCGGGTACCGGAACTCGACGACGACATCGCGGATTCGCTGGCAACCGAGCTCGATCCACTGTCCACCTGGGCTCTGGGTGACCGAATGCTTCTCTCGCGCTTGGCTGGACGCAGCTCCGCAGATTTCCGCGCAGCCGAGTGGCGCCGCGGTACTTTGCCGCCCTACAACTTGGGCGCCACGGTTCTGGGCAACGTCGAGTGGGTGGTAGACCAACTTGCCGGTCTTGCATTGCCACACCTCGAGGGCGACTCCGAGGCTGTCGACGTCGACATCGACCTCGGTGACGGGCGTCGTCTCACCGGAACGGTAACCGGTGTGCACGGCAATTCAGTGGTGCGAGCGTCGTATTCCTCACTGGCGCCCAAACATCGGATGACGGCCTGGATCAACCTGCTCGCCTTGAAAGCACACGGACGACCCGGAGCGCTCGATGCAGTCTCCATTGGACGGGGTCGGGGAAAGATCGCAGCGGCACGGTCGGTGCTCGATGCGCCAGTCAATGCGATCGAGATCCTGCAGCAATTGGTGGACTTACGGGAGCGGGGACTGCATCGCCCGCTGCCGATGTGGGCCGCTACCTCAGCCGAATATGCGCGCCGACGCTTTGGTGGCGAGTCGGTCGACGATGCGACAAACGGTGCAGACACCCAGTGGACCGGGCAGTACGGCGAGATGATCGATCCAAGCAACGCTTACGTTTTCGGAGAAGCTCGAACACTGGCGGAGTTGGCTGCGGATCCGCCGTCGGACGACGAATTCGTCTGGGCCGAGGAACCGACTCGATTCGGAGTTCTCGCCCGACGACTGTGGGATCCGTTGCTGACCAACGAAAGAGCGGAGTAACCCGTGGACTTCGAGCTTTTGGGGCCACTACCGACCGGCACCACGGTGTTGGAAGCGAGCGCCGGAACTGGAAAGACCTACGCGATCGTCGGACTCGCGACCCGTTGTGTTGCCGAAGGTCTCGCTGACATTTCGCAAGTTCTGCTGGTGACATTCAGCAGGGCCGCCACTCAGGAACTTCGTGAGCGTGCCAGGGAGAGGTTCGCCGGAGTGTCCGCCGCTCTGGTCGACCCGGAGGCGGCGAGGCGGTCGGATGATGATCTGGTGGCGTACCTCGCGACAGCTGACGACGAGGAGATCGGCGTGCGGCGTCGTCGACTCCTGCGCGCTCTCGCGGAGTTCGACGCCGGCACCATCACGACCACCCACAGTTTCTGCCAACGGATGCTCGACGGACTCGGCATCGCCGGGGAACGTGAGCCGGACACAAGTTTTGTGGAATCGGTCGACGACCTGATCAGTGAGGTCGTCTCGGATTTGTACCTCGGCCGCTACAGCCGGACGGACTCGTCTCCGCCGTTTTCCACGAAGGACGCGCTGGCCATTGCGCGAAGCGCGGTCGGCGATGGCCAGGCAATTCTCGAACCCGATGGCGAGGAGGAGACCGCACCCGGCCAGCGAGTTCTGTTCGCGGCTGCTGCTCGTGTCGAGGTCGAACGACGTAAGCGGACCAAAGGAATTCGCGACTTCAACGATCTCTTGACGCTGTTGCACGGTGTATTGACGGATCCGGAATACGGTCCGGTCGCGTGTCGTCGGGTGCGCGAAAAGTTCAAGGTCGTGTTGATCGACGAGTTCCAGGACACCGATCCGTTGCAGTGGGACATTCTGCGGTTGGCCTTCCACGAACACACCACCCTGGTCCTGGTCGGTGATCCCAAGCAAGCTATCTATGCGTTCCGCGGGGCAGAAGTTCTGAGTTATCTCGATGCGGTCGATCAGGCTGATGCGCACCAGGAGTTGACCACCAATTGGCGTAGCGACCCAGGGTTGTTGGCGGCACTCGAACACCTCTACGGCGGCGCCGCACTGGGTAACGAGGGCATCGTCGCGCATCCGGTGGAGGCGTCCCACAAGAAGTCTCGGTTGTCCGGCCCGGTGCCGATGCGTGTGCGCCATCTGCCGCGAACCGGAGCCGGACCGCTCAATCGTTCAGGATTTCCGGCCGTCGGCAGACTTCGCAGTCGCGTCGCGGACGACGTCGCAGCAGACGTGGTCGGTCTCCTGGGCAGCGATGCCCGCTTGGCAGTCGACGGTGATCCACGCCCGGTCGAACCGGGAGACATCGCGGTGTTGGTACGCACCCACAAGCACGTGGCGATGATTCGCGATGCCCTCGATGCCGTAGGTGTACCTTCCGTATTGACCGGCGGTTCCAGTGTTTTCGCAACACCCAGCGCAATACAGTGGCTATGGCTACTGCAGGCGATCGAGCAGCCGCACCGGTCTGATCGCGTCCGGCTGACCGCCCTCTCACCGATTTTCGGGCGCACCTCCAAAGAACTGGATGCGGACGGCGACAACGTCGTCGCAGAACTTGCAGGTCAACTGCGCTCCTACTCCGGGCTGTTCGCGCGCGTCGGGTTCGCGGCTGTGTTCGAAAGAATCTCCGCCGAAACAAATCTGGAGAAACGTGTACTCGCGGCCCCTTCCGGCGAACGAGATTTCACCGATCTACGGCACGTTGCACAACTTCTCGGTCGCGTCGCCACTGAGGAAGCGTTCGGGTTGAGCGCATTGGTTCGCTGGCTCTCCGATCGGATCAAAGACCCGACGTCCGGGAGTGCCACCGACAGAAGCCGCCGCCTCGACAGTGACGCTGCCGCAGTGCAAATCGCAACCGTGCACGCCACCAAAGGACTCGAATTCCCGATCGTCTACGTCCCGTTCAGTTGGGAGAGCGTGGGCGGCTTCAACTCTCCGACGCAGTTGTTGCACGACCCGGAGGGACGCCGCATCCTCGACGTCGGTGGGCAGGAAGGCCCAGGGTATAACGCCAGAAAGACTGTTGCGGAGGCTGAAGAAGCAGGCGAAGAACTACGACTGCTGTACGTGGCGCTGACCCGAGCGCAGTGCCAACTCGTGCTCTGGTGGGCACCAAGCTACGGGACCTCCCGCTCGCCACTGCACCGGTTGATGCTCGGACGTACACCCGGCATCGCCGAACCCGCCCGGGTAGTGAAGGTGCTCGACGACGGTACAACCGCAGCACGACTCGCAACCTGGCCGGCAGCAGCTTCCGACGTGATCTCGGTGGAACCTGTTGGTCCGCATCCACCCTCGCCTGTCCAATGGTCCAGGGCGGCCGCGGACGTGACCGAACTGGCCGCGGCGCGTTTCGATCGAGACCTGGACACTCTCTGGCGTCGTACGTCGTACTCGGCACTCACCGCCGGAGCTCACCACGCGGTCACGACCACCGACAGTGAGGTAGAGGATCCCGAAAAGGATGACGAGCCAGAGGATTCCGTAGACGTCGGGACCGTCACCCACTCGCCGCTGGAGGCGTTACCTTCACCGATGAACGGTCTTCCGGCGGGCGCCGCATTCGGCACGCTGGTGCATGAAGTGCTCGAGGTGGTGGACACGGCTGCTTCAGACCTGAGAGCGGAACTCGGTATACGCTGCGCCGAGGCGGTCTCGGTTCGGGCGGCCGAGGTCGACTCCGAAGCACTCGCGGATGCGCTGTATCTGGTGATGCAGACTCCACTGGGGTTCGGAACCTTGGCCACGATCGCGCCGAAAGACCGTCTTCCCGAACTCGATTTCGAACTCCCACTGGCCGGTGGCGACGATCCAGTGTCGATGAGTGTCACACTTCGCGGAGTGTCGGAACTGTTGAGGCGCCACCTTCCCCCGGGCGACATTCTGGCGTCGTACGCCGACCATCTGGACCGTGTCGAGACGTCACCGATGCGCGGGTTCCTGACGGGCAGTATCGACGCTGTCTTGCGGATCCCAGGCCCGTCGTTCGTGATCGTCGACTACAAGACAAATCGGCTGGGCCGCGGCGATCTGACGGCTGCCAACTACACGCGTGAACTCATGGCGACGGAGATGATGCGCTCGCACTATCCCTTGCAGGCGCTGCTGTATTCGGTTGCGCTGCATCGGTATCTGCGGTGGCGACTGCCCGACTACGATCCGCACCGCCATCTCGGGGGCGCGCAGTATCAATTCGTGCGTGGGATGCTCGGCCCGGACAGTCCGCCGGAATGTGGTGTATTCGAATGGAAACCGCCTGCTCAGCTGACGGTTGAACTATCGGATCTGCTGGCCGGTCTTGATGCGTCCCACACAGTAGGGGAGAAGATTCGATGACCGAGGCGCAATTGGCGCAGCGCGCCAAAGGAATCGTGCGAATCTTCAACGAAGCCGGGGTTCTGGTTGCCGCCGATGTTCATGTCGCGACGAGAGTGTGCAGCCTGGGCGGTGAAACGTCGGAAGAAGTGATGCTGGCCGCAGCGTTGGCAGTTCGGGCCGTGCGATCAGGTTCGGTGTGCCTCGATCTACGACGGATGCGTGATGTGAGCGTCGACAATGCGACGGAAGACGAACTTACGTCGTTGCCGTGGCCCGAACCATCGGAGATCGTTGCCGCCCTTCGGCTGAGCCCTCTGGTGATCGGCGGCAACACCGGACCACTCAGACCGCTCCGGTTGGTCGACACGGACGACGGTGAGCTTCTCTACCTCGATCGGTACTTTCTGCAGGAGCAGACGATTCGGCGAGTGCTCGACGAGCGTGCGTCCACGTGGCCGCCCGCCGATCTGAAAGCGGTCCGAGCGCGCCTGGATTCGCTGTTCGTCGACGAGAACGGGCCGACCACCAGCCCTGATCGTCAACGAATAGCTGCTGCTCTCGCCGCGACACAGTGGACGACGGTCATCGCCGGTGGGCCCGGAACCGGCAAAACCCATACGGTCGCACGTATTCTCGCTCTCCTGTCGGAGGAACTGGGTTCGAATGCTCGCATCGGGCTGGCCGCACCGACGGGTAAGGCCGCAGCACGTCTGCAAGAGTCCGTACGTGAGCAGACCGCGAGCCTTGGCCTTCCCGAAGAACTCGCGGCCATGACCCTGCACCGGCTACTCGGTTGGCAGCGGGGGAGTTCGAGCCGCTTCAAATACAATGCGACCAACAGACTTCCCTACGACGTTGTCGTCGTCGACGAGACGTCGATGGTCTCCCTCACCTTGATGGCGCGCCTGCTCGAGGCCGTTCGCCCCGATGCCCGGCTACTGCTTGTCGGCGATCCCGATCAGTTGACCTCCGTCGACGCCGGCGCTGTTCTTGCTGACCTTGTCGCCCGCCCGGTAGAAGTCAGTGGAAATCCGGCGCTGACACAGTTGGTGGGTGACGATCTCGCGGCCACCGGTTCCGAAGAGTCCCTGAGTGTGGACGAGCAGGATCGTCTGCGGGGCGGGATCATTCAACTCTCACGCGGGCGCCGCTTCGACGGAACCATCGCGTCGTTGGCCAAGGCAGTGCGAGCGGGCGATTCCGCTGAGGTTCTGCGTATCCTGCGCAGCGGTGATCCCGCCGTCTCCTTCCATTCTCCCGAGGACGTTGACGCATTGCGCGCCGACATCGTCGCGAGTTCAGAGGTGGTGACGGCGTCGGCCGAGGTGGGTGATGCGATCGGGGCACTGAAAGGCCTGGAATCGCACCGCCTTCTGTGCGCCCATCGTGACGGACCATACGGTGTCGGGCGGTGGGCGCAGCAGGCGATGGAGTGGGTCGGCACGGCATCAGGGCAATTCCTGGATCCGACGAGGTGGTATCCGGGCCAACCCCTGTTGGTGACGGCCAACGATTACGAGGCCAAGATCTACAACGGGGACGCCGGGGTGATCGTGCAGCGTGAGGATGGCGTTCCTATTGCCGCATTCCAGCGGGGGAGTGATGCGTTTCTGATTCACCCGAGCCAACTCTCGTCGGTGCAGACCGTTTACGCGATGACGATTCACCGGAGCCAGGGCAGCCAGTACGACACGGTATCGGTGATGCTGCCGGCCGAAGCGTCGTCACTGCTGACCCGGGAGTTGTTGTACACGGCGATCACTCGCGCCAGAAACCATGTGAGGGTAATCGGCACCGAGGATTCTGTGCGGGCGGGAGTCCAGCGACAGGTGCTCAGGGCAAGTGGGCTGCGTCGTGAGATCCGTCCGTACGACGCGCCGTGAAGGACACGTTTTGCCGGCATTCGAGACGATGGCCATGCGCGGATCGGCCTCTGGCGGAAGGGGAACCGACCACATCATCTTTCCGTCGCGAGCCCGGATCGAGTGCATTCCGGTGTAGACGTCGTAGGTTGCTCTGTTCGACCATGGCCCGCGACCTAGTTCGATGGCAATGCCGGTGGCGGGTCATTGGAGTGACGAAACTGTGTAAGAACACTGTGTGTGAAGTAGTCACTCGAACCGCTGGTTCTCCGGTCTATTCAGGACTCACCCTGGACATCGGAATACTGTCGGGTGAGGATGGGTAGAATTCAGTGCCCACCCGCGCGAGGAGATGACGAACTGAACAGTCGTGGATTGCAGATCGGTGCGGCGGCACTGGCTACGTTAGCTATCTCGTTCACGTGTGCTCTCATATTCGAAATTTCACCGATCAGCTCCGATCAGCCACCAAGAACAGAGCAGACAGTCATGACCGATGAACCCATGCAGATAAACGATGATGCGGATCCTGAAGACCCTGTTATCGAGGACGGTACCCACCCACTCACTGCTGACGACTTCGCACGTGATGCCTCAGAAGGCGTCTACCAAGAACGCCAGACGGAGTCAGGGCCCGGAAGCATTCTGATAATGCCCGACCCGGGACCGTTCATCATGTATCACGTCGGCGAACCCGAGAATTGAAAATTTGCAATACCGAAAAGATTAGTAGCCGTTGGTGATTCAAACGCCGGGAGCTGAAGCATGCTGAATGACCCACTCGTGCGGGAAATCGCAGCGAAAGTCGAGGACTATCTTCAAGCCGCGTGTTCCTTCCTGAGTGAACCTTCTGCGCCGGCTGAAGAGGGCGCAGAAGGTTGGTACGCCCAGATGCCAGGTTCCCCCGTGTATGGCCGAACGCCTTGGGTGAACATGAGCGAGGTCCTTGTACGTCCAGTTGGAAGGACCGTCGTCGTGTCCTTTTGTTGGCAACCGGAATCGTCTGACCGGAAAGCCACCTACGTCTTGCCCCTCGAAGCGCCGGACGTCGACGCAATTGGCGGTTCGGACAAGCTCATCACTTTGCTTGACTTCCGGCTGGAAGAACCAGATTGGCAACGCAACGCTCACTTGATTGGTGAGGACCTCTACGTCCTCGTATTAACACAACGATGCTAAGCAGGGAGTCCTGATCTGAGCTCCTTATGCTTGCCGCTCAGAGCAGCCTGTGGGTGTGGCGTTGCTGCGAAGTTCCGCACCCTCGTTCAAACCCCAACCGGAAGCTTGTAGAGTTCATCTCTTCGTCTCTGCGCGGAGTCATCAGGAGCGTACCTACGTGACGAAAAACCGCGATCGCATCCGCTCGCTGCTCACCTCTATCGTGACTGCACAACGTGCGTGAGTTCCAGTCGGTGCCAGTCGGGGACGGCGGCATCGACATCCAGGCCATTCTGCGGGGAAGCAGAGTTCCCCATTCCGGGTATTCGGCAGAAGTCGGCGGCAAACCGGTCCGGATTGGGGTCAGCCAACGCTCTGTCGACGATGACGGAACATTCGTCCCTGCCACAGGAAACAGCATGCTCGGCTTCATCGTCACGGATTCTGTTCTGCAACCGTCGACCGCTATTAATGTAGTTCGGCACGCCGCACCGATAAATCTGGGGCCTGTCTACATCTACGTACCGGATCTCGAGGAAACGTGGTCACGGTACCTTGTTGCCGCGTTCTTCTCAGGTTCTGGAACGATGATCGAAGCCCCACAGGATTTCGATTGGCGTAAGTATTCGAACATGTTTCGGGACTTTTCTGTCTTCCGAGCGGATAAGATTCGCGGATCGCTTCTACCCGTCTATCGCTCCCTGAATCGCGATTTCTACCAGCCGTACATGGACCGGCGAGGAAGATTCTGGAAAATGTGCGTCACCGTGCCACTCGAAAGTTCCGGTCTCGGCGAAACATTCGCCGCCACCCTGGGCGCCTTGTCTCGTAGATCTGCGATCAGAAGCGATGTCCGAGCCCTCGCCCTCGAATGGCTCTATGGCGGAATCGTCAGGTTCAGCTTTCAGCGGATACTCGAGCAGCGATACTTCCAATTGGAGATCGAAATCCCCAGTACGAATCAGATGACATTCGGCCGTTTCTTTCTTCCCGGCGGCGGTCCGATGGTTCGCGAACCAACCCAGTTTGCTGCGGGGCTCGTCTCGTGGCTCTACGAAGCATCTGCGGCGTCATATTCGCTGTCTGGAACCGAGGTTTTGAGCGAAGAGGTAGAAAGCCCTCCGCTCTGATCCGTCTCGAATTCGCAACTCGCGCTGGGAATCAAATCGCGATAGAGCGCGCCTCTGTGGATTTGGATGCGCGTTTTGACCCCCGACCGTCCTCCGATTTCGGGGACACGAATACCGTCAGCCGATGGGGCGGAGCGGCTGCGAGCGTCGCATCGAGGCGGATGTAGTAGCGAGATCTGGCCAATGACTGAGGCCCAATGCCCAACACGGTTGGGACAGGCTGCAGCGTCAAGTGCTCAGGGCAAGTCGGCCATCTAGCGCCAAACGGTGAAATGGTTCTGCCAGGAGAACGACACGTTCTTGCCGGCATTCGAGACGACGACCCCGCGCGGATCGACCTCTGGCGGAAGGGGTACCGACCACATCATCTTTCCGTCGCGAGCCCGGATCGAATGCATTCCGGTGTAGTCGCTGAAGACGAAGTGGTCGCCATCGGTCGCTCCGTTTCGAATCCAGTACGCGTCTTGCCAGGGTGTCTGCCATAGCTGTCGACCACTCTCGACGTCGAGACCCGAGATTGTGCGGGTCTCCGGCGACGTGACCAGGATTGTTTTACCTACCACTGCGGCAATGGCGCTTCCCGTCCCGGCCATCTCGGTATTGATGATTTGTGAGCTGCGCCAAAGTTCGTCACCGGACTCCGGGTCGTAGGCGCCGTCGCCGAGAAACATCGGCACCGCTGTCGAGGGCTTACTCGGGTAGGACGACGATGAGGAAGAGGGAATCGGTATCGCACGAATCGTGGATCCGTCGGTAGCCAAAAGATTTTGGGTTCCTACATAGCCTGATCTGCCGCCGACACTGGTGAGGAACAATCCGTTCCCGGCAGGGACAAGCGAATCACCCTCGAATCTGAATCGTTCTGCGCCGGAATCCAGATCGTAGATTCGATAGCGGTACTGTGGGTCCCCGCCATCGCCCTGTTCCATTGCAATGACAGTGTTGGTGCTCGGGATCGTGTAGACCGATCCGAACTTTTCACTTGGTTCGAAGGTACGAACGAAGTTGGCCGTCACATTGGTGGTGTTGCCGCTGGCAAGAATTCGTGTGCGAACGGTTCCGTCCACTCTCTCACCGGACGTGTACACAGTGTCTCCGGTGATGGCGGCACCACTGAGATCGAAGTCGGTTCCGAGGTCGGACAACAGAGTTCCGGTCGCGGTATCGACAAAGATCATCCGTCGATCGCCCCAGCACGCGATGATCGTGGATTCGTTCTGCTGGCTGCACTGGCCGATGACTCCGCCGATTCGCGTTTTCCACAGAGGACTTCCGTCGTCGGGATTCACACCGACCAGTGAAACGGCACCGACTCCCTGACTCGACGAAGACTCATCGGTTTTGGGCAGGGGATAAGCAGTCGCGGCCACCAGCACGTCACCGACCTGGTACGTGTTTCCGTAGCCGTAGTAGCGATCGAGGCCGGAAGGCATCGACAGCAGCACGTCGCCGGAGTTATCCGTGAGCGTTCGAACATCGAGTTCCCAGGCTTGTTGCGGAGGGCCGGAGAGGTCCACGTCGACAATGCCCTGCTCGACGATCGGACCGCCTAACTTCTGCTTCGGCGAGGCCGCCTCACTGGAGTCGGAGAGCACCGATACGACGATGAACGCGATCGCCACGATCAACGCCAGTCCGAGGGCGACCAGTTTCCAGTGTTCCTTCAACCGAAGCTGCATTGAAAGACCGTAACCGATCGAGCAAACTGAACGGTTCGTTTCGCCTCCTGTCGGGCTTGATCCTTGCCGCGAGATCGTTCCCACGGCTTACCTAGCGTCAGTGCCGGGTAGCGTTTGGTCTCCGACCAAGAGACTGAGGACCGACTGCTGCGCATGGTGAATGCTTGGGGGAAAGTGCGGATCGTGTGTCGCTATCGCTACCCGCTGCGGCAGCCCGGGGACGCTAGGGGCCGCACCGACCAAGTATCACCGTGACATCTTCGAGCCCGCCCGGTGATCGCGGCACACCGGATCCGGACCTGCACGGCCCGCGCGTGGCGGAGGTCTTCGCTCAGCTCTTCGACGCCCATGCTGCCGATCTTCGCCGCTACGTGTGTGCCCGAGCCGGCGAACATCACGCCGACGACCTCGTCGCCGAGGCTTTTGCCGTCGCGATCGATCGTCGATCCACCTACGACAAGGGTCGCGCTCCCGTTCGCGCTTGGCTGTTCGGCATTACCCACACCCTGCTTCGGGCACACTTTCGTTCCCAGGATCGCGCCGAACGCGCACTCGCGCGGGTACATGGCGAACGCGTCGTGTCCGAGACAGCACCGGAAGACCTTGTCACGGCTCGGGTGGACGCGTCCCGTCGCCTCGAGGTGATCGCGTCGGCACTCGCCGAGCTGACGGAGGACGAACGCGACGTGCTGCTCCTCTCGTCCTGGGCCCATCTCGAGCCGACCGAGATCGCGGAGATCCTGTCCATGCCGGCCAGCACCGTCCGGTCCAGGCTGCACCGCACGCGCACTCGCCTGCGGACTTTGCTGCTCGACTCCGAAAACCTCCAACAAGCCTCGGGAGAGAACTGATGCCGAATCCTCGGACCGATCCACTGGACGACACGTTGCTCGAACTCCGCGATGCGCTCGACAAGCCGGACGTCGACGCCTTGGCAGCGATCCGGAATCGGGTCCTCGCCGACGCGGAAGCGGCCGAAAGTTCTCCGCCGGTACCCAGTCGCAGGTTCGCTCTGCGGCGCGTGCCCGCTTCGGTCTACGCCGGTGCCGCGGTGCTCATGGCCGTCTGCTTGGCCGCGGTGCTGGTGCAGTTCACACCTTCAGAGCAGACAGGCACTACGGGTGGTGTGTCGCTGCCGGTGCCTTCCATCGAACTCGCCTCCGCCGAACACGTCCTACAGCAAGCCGCGCGCTCTCTCGAATCGATCGAGATGATCTCCGTTCAACAGGGACCGTTTCGACTCGTCGAGGAGCACGCGTGGGTCCAACAGGGGATGGAGTACGGATCTCCCTACGAAGCAGGGCCCGACGCTCCACGCAACGGCTACACCTACCTGCTCGAAACCCGTTCGCAGCTATGGATTCCGGCAGACGAGACACAAGAATGGCTCGAGCGGCGGTCAACTGGCCAGTCGCGGTGGCTCGGCGGCACGACGCCGGAGAGTGAATCAGCTCTGTACATCGACGAAACCCGAAACGGGGAATGGCGCGCCCGCTGCGGCAGATTCTTCGACGACAATCGCGACAACTTCAACTGCGTTCCGGACGACTGGGACGATCCCAACTTCTATCGGTCGCTGCCCGCTGACCCCGAGGGGTTGCTTCGATGGCTTCGCGACTACACGGCGCCGCGCGGTTCGACGCCGGAAGCGATGTTCCACATCGCGATTGAAATACTGAGAGCCGGCATGATGCCGCCAGACCTCAAAGCACAGTGGTATCGCGCGATCGCCGGAATCGATGGTGTGGAGACCGTGGAACAGACCACGCTTGACGGTCGGGTCGGAATCGCACTCGGGCTCAGCGGTGTTCACGAGCGTCGCGACTTGATCATCGATCCGGGTACCGGTGAGTTCATCGGCGAACGACGGGTCGCGGGCGCCGTTCCGGAAGATCCTTGGATAGCCCCCGGCACCGTGTTGGGGACAAGTTCGATCACCGTCCGTTCCGTCGACGAACTGGGATACGAATAGAGAACGTGCTCGGTGTGACGAAGTGTGGTGGCCTCGTACACACGAGACCACCACACCGACGGAGTCAGACGTAGGGCGAGTACGCCGGGAGATCCAACTGACCGTTGCCTGAAAGCCCGATTACGATCACCTCGGGTTCGGTGACGGCACGAGCGTGAGCGATGGCGCCGGCAACCGCGTGGGTCGATTCCGGAGCCGGGATGATTCCTTCGGCGCGGGCGAAGATCAGACCGGCCTGGAGTGCGTCGTCCTGATCGACGGCGATCGCATCCATGAGTCCGAGGTTGACCGCATGCGAGACCATCGGCGACATGCCGTGGTAGCGAAGGCCACCGGCATGGATGGCCGGCGGAACGAAGTCCTTGCCAAGAGTGTGCATCTTGAGCAGCGGGGTGAGGCCGGCGACGTCACCGAAGTCGTAGCGGTACTCGCCCTGGGTGAGGGACGGGCATGCCGAAGGCTCGCAGGCGACCAGGCGAGTCTTGGTGCCTTCGCGAAGGTTTCGTCCCAGGAACGGGAAGGTGAGTCCGGCGAGGTTTGAACCGCCACCCGCGCAACCGAACACGGTGTCGGGGACGGCGTCGCCGGCTTCTTCGAGCTGGACCATTGCTTCCTGACCGATCACGGTCTGGTGCAGCATGACGTGGTTCAGCACGCTACCGAGTGAGTAGTGTGTGTTCGGATCCTGCGCGGCGACCTCGACGGCCTCACTGATGGCCATACCCAGCGAGCCGGTGGTGTCGGGATGCGACTTCAGCAGTGCGCGTCCGGCTTCCGTGAGATCGGAAGGCGACGGGTGACAGATTCCGCCGTACGCCTCCATCTGGATGCGGCGGTACGGCTTCGAATCGAAGGACGAGCGAACCTGCCATACCTCGACCTCGAGTCCGAGCAGCGCGCCCGCGAACGACAGCGACGCACCCCACTGGCCTGCACCGGTTTCGGTGGTGAGCTTGGTGGTTCCCTCGATTGCGTTGTAGTAAGCCTGCGCGACAGCAGTATTCGGCTTGTGCGAACCGACCGGGCTCACGCCTTCGTACTTGTAGTAGATGCGGGCGGGTGTGCCCAGAGCGCGCTCGAGTCGGTGTGCGCGGAACAGAGGAGAAGGCCTCCACATGCCGTAGATCTCGCGAACCGTCTCCGGGATCTCGATGTAGCGCTCGGTTGCGACTTCCTGCGCAATGAGGTTCATCGGGAACAGCGGCGCCAAGTCCTCAGGGCCGAGCGGCTCACGAGTGCCCGGATGCAGGTGCGGGGGAACAGGCTCGGGGAGGTCGGCCGCCAGGTTGTACCAGTGCGTCGGCACTTTCGACGGGATGGAGACGCCCAAAGGCTCGAGCGAACGGTTGAGTGGGGTGGTGGTCAACTAACTCTCCTTCGTGGATTCGGTACCTGATCTTGGCGGTCGTAGCGACGACGCGTACGGCATTTGCCGGATCGGGGATCCTGAGAGGAGCCTGCTGGACTACCCGATGTCGGTCCGGGCAGCACGCAGTTGCGGCTGACCGTCAGCGGTCGGGCCACCAGAGGTGCGCAGTGAGCAGGGTCACGAGCCGATCGTACATCGGTACTCGCACCCTGCTCACGTCGGGCGCGGCTACATTTTCGCCATCGTCCGTCGGCTCAGCGACATTCTCGCCATCCTTCGTCGGCTCAGCGACATTTTCGCCATCCTTCGTCGGCTCAGCGACATTCTCGCCATCCTTCGTCGGCTCAGCGGAAAATCATGCACGTCGTAGTTCCGTGCGCCACCAACTTGCCGTTCTTGTCCAAGACCTTGCCCTCTGCGGTCGCGGTACGCCCACCCACATGAATGACACTGCCGTGTGCGGTCAGTTCATCGCCGTCGAGAGGCACGGTCCGGATGTAGTTGAGCTTGAGTTCGAGGGTCGTGTAGCCGACTCCGGCCGGAAGCATGGTGTGTACCGCGCAGCCCATGACCGAATCGAGCAGCGTTGCGCAGATGCCGCCGTGGACAGTGCCGAGCGGGTTGCTGAAATCGGCGCGCGGGGTCAGAGCGAAGCTCACGGATCCTTCGTTGACCTCGCGCATCTCCATCCCGAGGAGCCGCCCGATGCTGGGGCGATCGTTGACCTGTGTCCCCATCCAGCGGAGAAGTTCGAGGCCTGTCATCTGCGCCGGATCGACGGTCGCGGTTGTCTCGTCACTCATTGTTTCATCCCATCACTATGTAGGTCGTCATACATAACGTAGCGTATGAGTCGACAGGTGTACCGACGGCCGAAGGATCTGTGACATGGCAGAGCTGAGCTCACGTGATCGCATGATTCGCAGTGCGGTCGAACTGATCAGCCGCAACGGTGTCGATGCGACGTCCTTCAGTGACGTCATCAAACACAGTGGCGCACCCCGTGGGTCGATCTACCATCACTTTCCAGGCGGCAAGACCGAGTTGATGGTCGAAGCCGTGCGCGCGGCCGGTGCGATCATCACCAGACGAATCAGCTCGGCTGCGGCTACCGGTTCCACTGCCGACGTGATCGAAGCGGTCGGCGACATCTGGCGACTCAATCTCACGCGCTCGGACTTCGCGATCGGCTGTCCGGTGATTGCCGGCGGATTGGCCCGTGCCAGTGAACCGGAGGTCGCGGAAGTGTCGGCTGAGGTCATGCTGGGATGGCAGAAGTTGATCGAATCGCAACTCGAAACTGCGGGTTATCCTGCAGTGCAGGCAAAATCGATGGCAAACCTGACGATCACGTCGGTCGAAGGTGCAGTGGCGGTGTGTCAGACGACTCGAAGTATCGAGCCGCTCGAACAGGTCATCGCGTCGCTGCAGGGGCTCTCACGTTCTGAAGCTTGGGCCAGCTGAGCCTTCGGGGGTTGACTTCGGTCGTCAAGTATCCGTAACTTCATGTAACGGCTAATTGGGCAGGAGTAGGCGATGACACATTGGTTCGACCTCGAACCGGTCGGTGTCGATTTCTTCGACACGGCACCGCATATCTTCACGTACTCGATCGATCTCGCCGCCAAACCTGATGACGTCTGGGCCGGTCTGACCGCGGACGAACCGTTGTCGTGGTGTCGAATGCTCACGAAAGTTCACTACACCTCGCCTCGCCCGTACGGTGTCGGCACGCGGCGAATTGCGGAGGTGGGCGGTGGTGCGATGCAGATGCGCGAAAAGTTCATCACCTGGGACGACGAAACACGTCGGCACTCGTTCTACGTCGAACAATCGAATGTTCCACTGTTCCAATCCTTTGCCGAGGACTATCGCGTCGACGAACTCGCAGTCGGCTCGAGACTGCAGTGGACCTTTGCATTCTCCCCGCGTCCGAAGCTGTCGCTCGCGGTACGCGGTGGCCTACCGGTAAACTCACTGATCTTCTCGAGCTTCGTACGCGATACCAAGCGGCACTTCGGTTCTGCGCCTCGCCATTGACCTTCTTCCCCCATTCGTTGCGAGAGGCATCCATGACCACGCTCGGAGAATCGTTGACTTTGCCCTGCGGGCAGATACTGCGGAATCGGACCATGAAAGCTGCGCTCAGCGAGGCCCTGGGTGACCGGGCACATGGACCGTCCACCCGCTTGCAAACGCTGTACGGTCGTTGGGGCAGTGGCGGGTTCGGGTTGCTGATCACCGGCAATGTCATGGTCGATCGATCGCAGATCGCCGAACCGGGCAATGTCGTCGTCGACGACGATCGTGATGCCGAAGCACTGACTGCCTGGGCCAAGACTGCCAAAAACGGCGGCGCCGAGATCTGGATGCAGCTGAACCACCCAGGGCGGCAATCCAACCCGATTGCCAGCAGAGGTAGACCGGTCGCCCCGAGCGCGATCGCGCTGAAGATTCCGGGAATGGCGACGCCGCGAGAACTCTCGACTGCTGAGATCGACGAGATCATCGACAAGTTCGCGGAAACCGCTCGCGTCGCTGAGTCCTCCGGATTTGGTGGCGTGCAGATACACGCAGCGCACGGTTATCTTGTTGCGCAGTTCCTTTCGCTCTTGTCCAATCAGCGGACGGACGAGTGGGGTGGAGATCCTGAGCGTCGACGACGCTTTCTGATCGAAATCGTTCGGCGCATACGCTCTACCGTTGCTCCGGGATTCGCGGTGTCGGTCAAACTCAACTCGGCTGATTTCCAACGAGGTGGATTCTCGGAAGACGAGTCGCGAGAAGTAGTGCGCGCGTTGACCGAAGAGTCGGTGGATCTCATCGAGATCAGCGGTGGCAGTTATGAATCGCCGGCCATGATGGGTAAAGCGCAGAAGCAGAGCACTCGCGATCGAGAGGCATATTTCCTCGAGTATGCCGAGACAGTCCGAGCGATTGCCGGCGACATTCCCTTGGCGGTCACCGGCGGCTTCCGCTCGCGATCGGCGATGGTCGAGGCACTCGCTTCCGGCGCGTGCGATGTTGTCGGTCTCGGCCGGCCGACGATCACGATTCCCGACGCGGCAACCGTTCTCCTGGAATCGGATCGGGAACGATTGAACGTCCCGACTGTGGAGTTCGGAGCGCGGAAGTTGTTGGGGAAGGTTGCCGACATCTCGATGCTCGACGGTGCACTCGACCTGCAGTGGCACACCGATCAATTGCACCGAATGGGCGACGGAAGCGAGCCGGATCCGGCTCGGCCGTGGTGGAAGACCCTCGGAACGATGGTGAGGCGAAACGGATTCGATGCGCTTCGCCCCACCAAACGAGCGGCTTGATCAGCTCGGCGCACCGATATTGAGTTCATCGGGATGCGCGCCGACGCGGGTACCGTCGTCGAGCGTGTCGATTTCGCTCAGATCGAGATCAGTGAGTTCGAAGTCGAATACGTCGATGTTCTGAGCGATCCGAGCATCGTGTACGGATTTCGGGATGACGATCAGGCCGTTCTGAAGGTGCCAGCGGATCAGGACCTGAGCGGCAGTCTTGCTGTGGCGGTCACCGATTCGCGTGATGATCGGATCGGTGAGCAGCGTGTTGGGCTTCGACGCCTTACCCCAACCTGCGTTGCTGGTGCCGCCGAGTGGGCTCCACGATTCGACCTTGATCCCGTGCTCGGCGGCCTTGCCCCGGATCGCGTGCTGCGTGAGGTGCGGATGCAGTTCCACCTGATCGACGGCGGGCAACATTCCGCCGCGATCGACGAGGAGCTGCAGATGATGCGGCTCGAAGTTGCACACCCCGATTGCCTTGGCGCGGCCCGATTCCGCGATCTTTTCGAGCGCGTCCCACGTGCGGAGGAGTCGGTCGTTGTCCTGCAGCGGCCAGTGGATCAGGTAGAGATCGACGTAGTCGACGCCCAGCTTGTCGATACTGGTGTCGAAAGCCCTCAACGCCGGCTCGTAGCCCTGATCTGCATTCCACAGCTTCGTGGTGAGGAAGATGTCCTCTCGCGCGACGGACGAGTTGGCGATACCTCGTCCGACGCCCTCTTCGTTTCCGTATGCGGCGGCGGTGTCGATGTGCCTGTAGTGGGCCTCGTCGAGCGCAAACCGCACTGCATGCTCGGTTTCGTCGTTGGTGGCCTGCCAGACTCCGAGGCCGAGTTGCGGGATCGTGGTTCCGGAATTCAGCGTGATGTCAGGATTGCTCATGGATCAAGGCTAGCGATCTCGAGCACTCCTTGCCTGGGTCAGAGAGTCGTAGCCGAGTACCCGTGTGCCGCTGCAACACTGTCGGACAGGAGCAGACCGTCGTGTGTGCTCAGTCCTGACCCCAGGCCGGGAACTGTCGCGACCGCGTCCTTCCATCCCTTGTCGGCCAATGCGACGACGTACGGAAGCGTCGCGTTGGTGAGCGCGTACGTCGAGGTACGGGGGACGGCTCCGGGCATGTTCGCAACGCAGTAGAAGACCGATCCGTGAACCTGGTACGTCGGATCGGCGTGCGTGGTCGCGTGCGAATCCTCGAAGCAGCCGCCCTGATCGATGGCGATGTCGACCAGGACAGAACCCGGCTTCATGCGCGCCACCAGGCTGTTGGACACGAGTGTTGGAGCCTTCGCCCCGGGGACCAGCACGGCGCCGATGACAAGGTCGGCGTCGAGCACCGCCTGTTCCAGTTCGAGGCTGTTGGACGTGATGGTCTTGACCTGGCCGTGGTACAGCTCGTCGATTTCCCGCAGGCGCGCGATCGACAGATCGAGAACGGTGACGTCGGCCTGCATGCCGTAGGCCACGGCGATGGCATTCTTGCCGGACACTCCCGCACCGATCACCACGACCTTGGCGGGGCGCACTCCGGGAACGCCGCCCATCAGAACTCCGCGTCCGCCGCCGTGACGCATCAAGTGGTAGGCGCCGGCCTGCGGTGCCAGGCGTCCGGCTACTTCGCTCATCGGGGCGAGGAGGGGCAGTGAACCGTCGGAACCGACAACGGTTTCGTAGGCGATGGAGGTGGTCTTCGACGTCAGGAGCGCGTCGGTGCATTCCTTCGACGCCGCCAGGTGAAGGTAGGTGAAGAGCACCTGATCCTTGCGGAGCCGCAAATACTCCTCTGCAATAGGTTCTTTGACCTTGAGGAGCAGATCTGCGTCCGCCCAGACCTGATCGGCGGACCCGAGGATCTGCGCGCCTGCGGCCTTGAAATCCTCGTCACTGAACGAGGAGCCGATGCCTGCACCCGTTTCGATGACGACCTCGTGCCCTCGGCCGACCAGTTCGTGGACGCCTGCTGGGCTGATGGCCACGCGGTACTCGTGGTTTTTGATTTCGCGGGGGATTCCGACCTTCATGACACGGCTCCGAACTGAGTCTGTTGTTTCTTCGAATGGCAGGTGCCAAGCATGAAGTTTCGTCGCCAGATAGTGAAGAGAAGTGAAGATAATTCTCTATGCTGGATGCATGGTGCGTGAAAGTTCAAAAATCGGTATTCAGACGGCTGCCTCGCCGAAGCATGTTCGGGCAGCAATGAAGTTGGACGAGATCGACCGGGTTCTGCTCGAAGAGCTGGCGAAGGACGCGAGGATTCCGAACAATGCGCTGGCTGCGATTGCGGGAATTGCGCCGTCGACATGCCTCGGACGTGTGCGCGCCTTGGTGGACAACGGCGTGATCAGGGGATTCCATGCGGACATCGACCCCGCCGCTCTCGGAATGGATCTGCAGGCGATGATCGCAGTTCGACTGCAGGCCAACGCGCGGTCGCATCTCAACCGACTCGGTGACGACTTCGCCAAGCTGGACTCCGTACTCAACGTGTATTTCGTGGCCGGTGTCGACGATTACATGTTGCACGTCGCAATGACGGATTCGGCGCAGTTGCGCGACTTCGTCGTCAACAATCTCTCGGCGCATCCGGCGGTTGCTGCGACCGAGACGATTCTGATCTTCGAACATGTCAGGCCTCGAGGCGGTACTGCCTGATTCGTTCTCACCTGATGGCGGGTCGACGCCCGGACCAGGCGTTCTCGAGGAGTTCGCTCAGGCCTGTCGGGGTGATCTCACGCGGGTTCGGATAAGCGGCCGCGGTCGCGAGTTCGATTGCACGGCCGATCTGATCGTGACTCATTCCCAGTTCTCGCAGAGAGATCGGTCCGCCGCACGAGGTGACGAGGTCGAAAACGCCGGTGGCGGCGTCGGATACACCCAAGGCAGTCGCTATTCGCGACATGACTTCCGGCACGGCAGGCGCGTTGAACGCCATTGCCTGGGGGAGGACAACAGTGTGGGTGGGAGCGTGCGGCAAACCGAAGCTGCCACCGAGGGTGTGGCACAACTTGTGATGAAGCCCCATACCGACTGTGCCCAAGCAGGTTCCGGCCAACCAGGCCGATTGCAGCAGATCTGCCCGGCCTTCCACATTTCTCGGATCGCCGACGATGATCGGCAATGCCCGAGCGATTCCGGAGAGTGCCTCGATTGCCATCGAGTCGGTGATCGGATTGGACTCGGCGGAATACAACGCTTCAACCGCGTGCGCCATCGCGTTGACAGCACTGGTGACCGTGGTGTCCAGCGGCAGATCGAGAGTGAGGTTGACGTCGTAGACCACGGTTTCGGGTCTGATGTGGGGCGACGAGCGAGTTGTCTTGCGTCCGTTCTCTGTTTCACCCAACACCGGAGTGACTTCTGAACCCGCATACGTCGTCGGAACGATGATCTGATCGAACCCCGCTCGTAGTGCCAGTGCCTTGGACAACCCGGTTGCCGAACCGCCGCCGATCGCGACGACGGTGTCCACGTGATGGGTCTCGGCAAGCTTCAGCGCGGCTGTCGTGACTTCGGTTGGAGTGTGCATCACGGCGCCGTCGAAGCGGACGACGGCCATGTCGCCGAGAGATTCGGTGACGTCGGCGGCAAGCGTGTCCAGTCGACGGCTTGCCAGCACCATCACTCGGCTACGGCCGAGCCGTCTGACTTCTTCGGCGATCTCGCGGATCGTCCCTTGGCCGAAGACAATTCGAGCCGGTGAAGCGTCGTACGAGAAGGACTTCATGTCATCCCTGCGAAACGGTGGCGTGCATTTCCCAGACGATGACCTCGGCGCCGGTATCGGAACTGACCTGCTGGCCTCCGCCGCCGGACACGCGTACCGCGTCACCTTGTTCGAGCACGCCGACGCCTTCCATGGCGGCCTGACCGTCGGCGACAAAAACATGCAGGAACGGTGCATCCGGCAGGGTCACGGGCTGTCCGGGTTGCAGACGTGCGACGTGCATTGCGGCGTACTTGTTCTTGATCCGGATTGCCGAGTGATCGGCGTACGCGTCCATGCCGGACGCGACGGGAACCAGTCCACCGGCAAGCAATTCGGCGTCGATCTCCAACTGTTCGTAGCCGGGCGTGATTCCGGCTTCGTCGGGGACAACCCACATCTGGATGAAGTGAACCGGGTCGCTGTGCTTGTCGGAATGCGTGCCGGCCACGTCACCGAGCCGCCACGAGTCGTTCTTCTCGGAATGCAGGATGCCAGTTCCGGCGCTCATCCGCTGGGCGAGACCGGGGTAGATGACACCCGAATGACCCATCGAATCCTGATGCACGAGAGAACCTCTAAGAACCCAGGTGACGATCTCCATGTCCTGGTGCGGGTGGGTGTCGAATCCCATTCCCGGCGTGACGATGTCGTCGTTGTTGACCAGGAGAAGACCGTGGTGAGTGTTCTTCGGGTCGTAGTGATTGCTGAACGAGAAGGAGTGCTTCGAGTCCAGCCAACCGGCATTGGACTTGAAGCGATCGCCCGATCGGCGGACGTCGAGGTTCGGCTGCGACAGAGTGGAGGTCATGGGGTGCCTTCCGAATGGTATGGGGGAGAGCAAGTTTTCAGAGGACGTGATTGCCGTACATCTCGCCGAGGGGATCTGCGATCAGTTCGAGTCGAGCGCCGTCTGGATCGCGGAAGTACAACGAAACCTCGCTGTGCTCGATCAGTTCGACGCCGGCCTCGGTCAGTCTGGTACGTAGCTTCGCCCACTTGGCAGGCTCGACGCTGATCGCGATGTGGTGGAGGCCGCCGAGTACTTCTTGGTACGGGCCCACGTCGAGGCCCGGAAAGTCGAAGAAGGCCAGGAGATTGCCGTTGCCGATGTCGAAGAAGAAGTGCGAAGACCCGGGGTAGTCACGGTTCTCGATCAGCTCGGTGAGAGGGAAGCCAAGGAGAACCTGATAGAACTCCACGGTTCGCTCGACGTCACTGCTGATCAGAGCCGTATGGTGCAGCCCGCGTGCCATCGATGATGGTCGTTTGTCGGCGGGGATCAGATGCCGATCCCTTATCTCGGCACGGCGTTCCTCGAACTGCACTGCGTTGTCGAACTGCACTGCGTTGTTGTCGCTCATGGCGTCCGCCTCTCGGTTGAACCTTCTCTTCGAACAGGTAGTTGACTGATCAACTACATTAAGAATAACTCATTTGATTTCGTTGTCAACTACTTCGGATATGCTGGCGTTATGGAATCAACGCGATGGTTGACCGATTCGGAGCAAACGGCCTGGCGGGCTTACCTGGACTCGACCCGCCTGCTTCAGCGCGTCCTCGATCAACAGTTGGTGCACGACTCCGATATTTCCTTCACCGATTTCGAACTGCTGGTCGCTCTCGCCGAAGCGCCCGGCCGGCAACTGCGCATGAGCGAGCTCGCTGACGCCGTGATGGCAACCCGTAGTGGTGTGACCAGGGCCGTAAATCGATTGGTCGGCGCCGGATGGGTGCAAAGGGTCGAGTGTGTCGACGACAAGCGTGGCGCCAATGCGGAGCTGACCGACCAGGGCGCCGAGAAATTGGCGTCGGCAAGCCCTGCCCACGTCGCCGCAGTGCGAAAGAACATGTTCGATCTGCTGAGCCCGCGAGACGTCGAGCGTCTCGGCGTGGTGTTCGGTGAGATGCGCCGCCACCTTCTCGAGGGCCAGTCAGGTAATTGACAGAGCAACGGCCAATGTCATGTAGTTGGTGAGGACTGCGAACGGACTGCCATCATGGTCTGGTGACCCGCATTCGTATGTTCGCGACCGACCTCGACGGCACCCTGCTGCGCTCCGACCGAACGATTTCGACGCGCACCGCGCAAGCCATGGAGAACGCGCGGCTGGCGGGTATCGAAGTTGTGTGGGCGACGGCCCGCGCTCGACATTCGGTACACACGTTGGCGAGCTCGTGCGGATTTCGCGGCAAGGCTGTGTGTGCCAATGGTGCTGTCATTCTCGATCTCGCCGACGGGACTCCGCGGATCGTCGACACCGTTTCGATCGAAATGTCCTTGGCGGCAACGGCTATGGAGCAAGTACGCGCACTGGTCCCAGGCGTCGTGTTCGCGAATGTCGGACCCACTCAGTTCTTTGCCGAGCCGGAGTATGCCGCTCTGTGTGAGTTCGCGGACCATCACCGGCACCTGCACGAGATGGTGCTGGCGGACACCTTGCCGCTCGATGTTGAGCCGATGGTCAAGATCGTGGCCCGGCATGCGGAAGTTCCCAGCGCCGACCTGTATCGAACTGCGGTCGCTGCGGGCATCGAGGGTGTGGAGTTGACCCACTCCGGGGCGCCGTACATGGAAATGGCTGCAGCGGGCGTTTCGAAGGCCAGCGCTCTCGCGCAGTTGTGCGCGATCGACGGCATCGACGCGTCGGAAGTGGCCGCAGCCGGTGACGCCTTCAACGACGTTGCCATGTTGACCTGGGTCGGAACGGCTCTGGCGCCGGCCAACGCCAGAACCGAGGTCATCGAGCTCGCCGACCGAATTTTGCCCACGAACGACGAGGACGGCGTGGCGAGCTACCTCGAAGAGCTGGTTGAGGGGAGCTAGTTCAGCTGCTGACGGCCTTGGGTCCGGTGCCGATACCGACGCCGCAGTCCGTCATGAATTCGGAGAAGACACGGTCGAAGCGATCCGGGTAGTCCAGGTGGGGGAAGTGTCCGGCGCGCTTGAAGATCTCGACCCGCCCGAGCGGTAGCTCGGCGCGAGCGTTCTCGGTGTGGGCGTTGGGGATGATGGTGTCTTCCTCGCCCCACACCAGTAGTGCCTGCAGGTTCTTGAAGTTGGCGAAATGCGGCGTGGCATTGACGGTTTGGCCGTTGTAATTGATGACCGATCGTGCCGTCGCCAGAAATGCCTGACGTGTCGACGCGTCCGATACCGAAGCAAAGCTCTTACGGGCCTCACTCGCGCTGGCGCCGAGCTTGAACAGGCCGATCTTGTTGAAAAGTCCGAGCGCTTTGTCGGTCACGTCGGTCAGCGTCCTGGACGCGAGGACGGGAAGTACCAGTTCGCTGCCGGGCAGAGTCGCCGCCCGCAGGAGAGGGCTCACCTCGGGGCCGAGTCCGCCGCTGGCCACCAGGCACAGTCGTTCCACGCGGTCGGGGAACAGATACAGCGTCTGCATCGCGATCCCGCCGCCGAGTGAGTGACCGACCAGGGTGGCCGACGGAATATCGAGGGCTTCGAGAAGATCGCGCACAGTGGCTGCGTGAGCGCTGAGTGAGTAGTCGCCGGCAGGCTTGTCCGACGCACCATGTCCGAAGAGATCAGGAGCGATGACGCGGTAGTGGCGTGAGAGCGTCTCGATCTGCGGCTCCCAGTTGGAGTGCGCGCCCAGCAGGCCGTGAATGAGCACCACAACGGGGCCACTGCCTTGGTCGACGTACTTGAGCTGGTCGCCGTGCAATACAACCGTCTGTAATTGGTCGGTTGCCATGATTGAACCTTTCGGAGCCGCCAGTGTCTGTGACTGCTCGCGTGTTGTCGGACCGCACCTGCCCCGACGCGGATCCATGGGTATTTGTGACCGGGAGTAACCCCAGTTCCCTCAGTATGCCCACCGAGGGGCCCGATGTCGTCGCCATTGGGCGTGTTGTGACGAACCGTGAGCCATCGGTTGAGGGGAGACGTACAACTCACCGCCGCTTGTCGGGGCTGTTGATCAGGCGAAATCAACCAGTTTGCCGAAGGTGAGGGCGATGTCCCACGGTGTGACGCCCCAGGTCTCGATAGCTGATACTGCGAAGATTCCGGCGGCCTCGATGGTGTCCTGCGAGGCTGGTGCAGAGACCGAAACTCCGATTTGGCCGTTCGGAACCTCCGGCCAGACGCCGGTGCCCACGGGAGCGGGGGTGGCCTCCATGACTGCATTGGCCAGGCCCGATTCGTCGACGGTCGTGAAGAGGCAATTCGGCTCGTGGGGAGAATCCCACCCGCCGAGTTCCGCGAGCCAGAATTCGCCGCGTCCAGCAGCGGAGATCGCGATCGACGCGAGTGTCGACTCGAGATCTTCCCAAGCGTCGGCGGCCGGGGCCGACGCCTCGGTGAGCTTGAACGGTGCGGCGAGGGTAGTGCTGTCCGGGGAAGCGAAGCGCGGCTGCACAGTGAGGGTCTGCATCTGGGCGTCGAAAAATGCAACTTCTCGGAACTTGTTGTCCGGCAGAGCAGTACGGGCCACGAGGCCCCGCCCTAGCAGTGTGCCGAGCTCCTCGGGATAGTCGACGCTCCACAAGCGGGTCTCGTCCTCGGACCACGTGCGAATCATTCCGTCGACTACGGGACTGATCAGCACGGGCTCGAGGTTCGTACTGCCTGTTGACTCGCTCACCGCTGGCTCCCCACCGCACTTCGTACCGCCGGACCGGTTCCGGGCGACCAGACAAGTATGCCGCCTTGCTGCTGTGCGCCTCTATTAACCGCCGGCGGTTAATAAAGGCGCACAGCAGGTGGTCACATATGCGTGCCGCCGTCGATGCGGATTTCCGTTCCGGTGACAAATGAGCCGTCCTCGGAAGCGAGCATCGCGATCACGCCGGCGACCGCGGACGGGGGAGCGAAACCCTCACCGATCGCCGGGGCCAGCTTGCCGAGCAGCGTGAAGTCGATGTCGGCCGGGAATCCGGGATCGGACGTCATGCCCGAAGCGATGCTGCCGGGTGCGACGGCCACGGCGCGAAGGCCCTGCTTGCTGTACTCGAGAGCGAGTGCGTGCGTGAAGGATTGGATTCCACCTTTCGACGCTGCATACGCCGTCATGTAGGGGTGGGCAAACGTCGCCGAGGTGGAACTGAAATTGACCACGACGCCTGCCCCGCTTTCGAGCAGAGCAGGCAGGGACTCCCTCGTCATGAGGAAGGTTCCCGTGAGGTTGACCCCGATGACGGTGTTCCAGAAATCGAGTGTCATCTCGTGGGTATGCGCGGAGCGCAGAATGCCCGCCGCATTGACCAGCACGTCGAGGCCGCCCAGAGCCTTGATCGCAGCGCCGACCTGTTCGCGAACAGACTCTTCGCTGGAGATGTCGACCTTCACTGTGGTGAGGCGATCGGAATGGCCGGCGTCCTTCGCGGCGTTCAGCGTCTGTTCGAGGCCGGTCTCGGAAATGTCGGCGGCGACGACGGTGCCACCTTCTGCCAGGATGCGGGCAACGGTGGCTTGGCCGATGCCGGATCCTGCGCCGCTGATGAGGACGCGCTTGTCGTCGAATCGATTCACGAGAAAACTCCGGTCTGTGGGATGGACAGCTGTCTGGTGACCGATTCTGCGTGATCCAGCCACATAAATCTGCGGATCATTCCACTGACTGGGCGGCATCGGTGCTTGTTCGCCCGGGCCTACGAGCGAACAAGCACCGTCGTGTCTACAAACCCGCTGCCTGCGCGAGGCTCGGCAGGTAGGTGCTCGGCTGACCGAAAAGCTGAGCGCTGCCGTGTGCACGCTTGAAGTACAGCTGAGCGTCGTGCTCCCAGGTGATCGCGATTCCGCCGTGCAACTGAACCGCTTCGGAGGTGATCTGCTGCAACGCTTCCGAGCAGTAGATCTTCGCCACCACTGCGTCGTCGGCCGACTGCGTCGCCACTGCGGCGTAGGTCATCGACCGTGCCGTCTCGACCAACGTGTACATGTCGGCCATCCGGTGCTTGAGGGCCTGGAAAGAACCGATCGCGCGACCGAACTGCTTGCGCGACTTGGTGTATTCGACGGTCTGTTCGACGATCGCTGCGGCTGCTCCGACCTGCTCCGCAGACAACGCGATCAGGACGACGGTTCGGATTCGATCGACTAGATCTTCGGACCACTCCAGTGGCCGACCGCGAACACCGGAGAACGTGACCTCCGCCAGCGTTCGCGTCGGATCCATGGTGGGGACGCGTCGGCGGGAGACGCCCTCGGCCGCGGGATCCACTTCATAGAACCCGTCGGCGGTCAGAACGAGCAGGGTGTCTGCAACGTGCCCGTCGAGGACGTACGACGCCGTCCCGTTCAACGCATCCTCGGTTGCCTCGACGCCGAAGGTGCTCCAACCAGCGGCGCCCGCCCAGCACAGTGCGAGCGTGCTCTCGCCGGCCGCGACACCGGGCAGCAGTCGCGAGCATGCGTCGTTGTCACCGGAAAGCAGCAGTGCCTGTGCGGCAAGAATTGCGGAACCCAACATCGGTGAAGGTGTCAGTGTGCGGCCCAGTTCCTCCTGGACCACGTGTACCTCACCCAAACCTGCTCCGACGCCGTCGAACTCCTCGGGAATCGCCAACGCGGCGACGCCGATCTGCTCGCACAGCTTGCTCCACAACGCCGCGTCGTAGCCGATCTCGGTGGTGATCGCGGCGCGGACGGCAGCGGAGTCGGAATGCTTACTCAGGAGATCGCGTACCGACGCGCGCAATGCTGCCTGGTCTTCGGTGTCGATGCTCATGACGCAACCAGAGCTTCGACGACGCGTGCGCGGTGCTCGGACGGCGTGCCCCACGCGGTGAGTAGCGCCCGCACCTTGGTGAGCCACAGGGAGAGATCATGTTCCATCGTGTAGCCGATGGCGCCGTGAACCTGGAGCCCGACGCGGGCGGCTTTGTAGGCGGCATCGCCACACGCGACCTTGGCGGCTGAAATGTCGCGCGAGGCGTCGGCCGACTGATCGCGAACCGACAGTGCGGCACCGTGCAGCAGGGGGCGAGCCATTTCGAGGGAGACGGCAACCTCGGCCAGGTGGTGCTTCATGGCCTGGAACTGTCCGATGACCTTGCCGAACTGCTTGCGCTGCTTCGCGTATTCGGTGGTGACCTCGAGCAGTGTCTGGCCGAGACCCTGCAACTGCGCGGCAGTGGCAAGAGCGCCCATGTCGAAGGCTGCCGAGAAGTCGGCGGAGCCCAACGATTCGCCGGCAGAAACCTCGTAGAGCTTGCGGGAGAGATCCACCGACGCCTTGGCCTCGCCGGGGACGCCGAGTGAGACGGCACCGTCCTGCGCAAGTAGCACCAGGTCCACTGCATCGGCGTCGAGCGCAAACGGTGTGTGCGGGGGAGCGGCGACGGATGCCAGTGACCCCTCGGCGAGAGCAGAGAGACGTTCCGGTGCAACGGAAGCCAGGAGCGTCGGTGCCACGGCGATCGTTTCGACGACCGGTCCGGGTACTGCATGGCGACCGAGCTGTTCGAGCGCAACGACCAGGTCGACGGCGTCGGCGCCGAGTCCGTCGTGCTCTTCGGCGATGACGAGGCCGTTGACGCCGGTCTCGGCAAGGCGCTGCCAGAGCTTCTTGCCTGGCTCGGTGTCACCGTCGTTCCACGAACGGATGACGGCGGGCATGTCGGACTTGGTCAGCAGTGCATCGATGCTTGCAGCGAAATCCTGGTGGGAGGAGTCGAGCGCGAATCTCATCGGTCCGCCTTCGGTAGGCCGAGCAGACGCTCAGCGATGACGTTTTTCTGAATCTCGTTGGTGCCTGCGTAGATCGGGCCGGACAGGGAGAACAGGTATCCGTCCATCCAGTTGTCGGCCAACTCGGCTTCAGGGCCCTGAAGTTCGAGAGCAGTCTCGTGGGTGGCGATATCCCACTCGGACCAGAAGACCTTGTTGATCGAGGACTCGGCGCCGAGCTGTCCACCGTCGGCCAGACGGGTGACGGTGCCGAATGTGTTGAGTTGGTAAGCGCGAGCGCCGATCCAGGCGTCGGCGACTTGGTTGCGCAGAGCGCTGTCGTCAGTGCGTCCGCTGGACTTGTACAGCTCGAGCAGGCGGTCGACTGTCGCGAGAAAGCGGCCGGGGCTGCGCAGCGAGAGACCACGCTCGTTGCTTGCGGTGCTCATCGCGACGCGCCAACCTTCGTTGACGTTGCCGATCACACCGGACTCACCGGGGTTGGCCGGGTCGTCCGGAACGAAGACGTCCTCGAGGAAGATCTCGGCGAAGCCGGGCTCGCCGTCGAGCTGATCGATCGGGCGAACGGTGACGCCCTTCGAGCGGAGGTCGAACATGAAGTACGTGATGCCCTTGTGGCGCTGCGCATCCGGATCGGAGCGGAACAAGCCGAAGCCCCAGTCTGCGTAGCTGGCCCGCGAACTCCACGTCTTCTGACCGTTGAGCAGCCAGCCGCCGTCGACCTTCTTCGCGCTCGACCGCAGGCTCGCGAGGTCGGAACCGGACTCGGGCTCGGACCAGGCCTGTGCCCAGATGTCGTCAGCACGAGCCATGCGCGGCATGATGCGAGCCAACTGCTCGGCATGTGCATGCTCGAACAGTGTGGGAGCCAAGAGGAAGATGCCGTTCTGGCTCACGCGACCGGGCGCACCCGAGCGGTAGTACTCCTCCTCGAAGACGACCCATTCGAGCAGGGACGCGTCGCGGCCACCGAGTTCCTTGGGCCAGGAGACGACGGCGTAACCGGCGTCGGCGAGGGTGTGTTCCCACTGCCGGTGTTCTTCGAAGCCCTCGGCGGTGTCCATGGACTTCAGCGGAGTAGCGGGGACGTTCGCCTCCAGGAACGAGCGGACCTCGTCACGGAATGCGGTTGTGGCGTCGTCGAATACGAGATCCACTAGTTTGTTCCTTCCTGCGGTGTGCGAGCACTGGCAGCCATAGCTTTGGCATCGAGACCACCAAGCGAGTCTTTGCCTACCTCGGCGTTGTGAGCGTGAGCGAAGTGATGCAGACCGAAGACGGAATCGATGCCGTTACGCATCCCCATCTGGTCCTCGCACTGATTGACGGCCTTCTTGGTCAAAGCCAGCCCGAAGCGCGGCATCTCGGCGATACGTCCGGCGAGCTCGAACGTCTCCTTTTCGAGGTGCTTGCGTGCGACGACGCGGTTCACCATGCCGATTTCGTAGGCACGTTGCGCGGTGAACCGATCGCCGGTGAAGAGCATTTCCTTGGCGAATCGTGAACCGACCATCCACGGGTGCGCGAAGTATTCGACGCCGGGGATACCCATGCGGACAACGGGATCGGAGAAGAAGGCGTCATCGGACGCGACGATCATGTCGCAGACCCAGGCGAGCATGAGTCCGCCGGCAATGCAGGCGCCTTGCACCATCGCGATGGTGGGCTTGGGGATCTCCCGCCAGCGACGGCACATGCCCAGATAGACCTCCATCTCGCGGGCGAAACGCTGGTCACCGCCTGGCTTGTCGACGTGATCCCACCACATGGTGGCCTTGTTCTCGTACTCGACGTGATGGTCGCGTCCCGGGGTCCCCAGGTCGTGACCGGCACTGAAGTGAGGTCCGTTGCCTGCCAAAACGATTACCTTCACGTCGTCGTCTTCGACGGCGCGCTGGAATGCCGCGTCGAGGGCGTACGTCACGACCGAGTTCTGGGCGTTGCGGTAATCGGGACGATTCAAGGTCACGACGGCGACCGAGTCGCGAACCTCGTAGGTCACGACGTCGGCTTCGAAAGGAACAGTCATGACTGTTCCTCGCGCAGAACCGTTTTGAGGACCTTGCCCGAGGGGTTACGGGGCAGGTGATCGACGAAGCGCACCTCGCGGGGCACCTTGAAGCCTGCGATCTTCTCCTTGAGGAAGGCGATCACCGACTCTTCGGTGAGGCCGGCACCGTCGAGCTGGGCGATGTAGACGCGGCCCACCTCTCCCATCCGGTGATCGGGGATGCCGATGGCAGCTGATTCATGGACGCCGGGCAGGCGAGCCAACATGCCCTCGATCTCGGCGGGGTAGACGTTGAAGCCGCCGCTGACGTACATGTCCTTGAGGCGGTCGGTGATGTCGAGATATCCACGCTCGTCGAGGGTTCCGATGTCTCCGGTGTGCAGCCAGCCGTCGGCGTCGATTGCCTTGGCGGTGGATTCCGGGTCGTCGAGGTACCCGAGCATGACGTTCGGTCCACGAAGCAGGATCTCGCCCTGGTCGCCGATCTTGACCTCGAAATCGGCTGTCGCGCGGCCGGAACTGGTGGAGACGGTGACCGGATCGTCGTCGGTGCGGCACATGGTCGCAACGACCGCCTCGGTCAGGCCGTATGCCGTGAGGACGGCGTCGAAAAGCTCTGCCTGCATGCGCTCGACGAGAGCAACCGGCACGGGTGCGGCGCCGGTGATCGCGATGCGGAGCGAGGACAGGTCGTATTCGCTGCGGCGGGGGTGGTCGAGGATGGTCTGATAGATCGTCGGGGCGCCAGGCAGGATGCTGATCTTCTCGCTGTTGACCAGCGCGAGGGTGTCGTCGATGTTGAAGACGGACACCGGCACGATCGTCGCACCGTTCAATAGACAGACCAGGATTCCGGCCTTGTACCCGAAGGTGTGGAAGAACGGGCTGATGATGAGGAAGTTGTCGTCAGCGGTGACCTCGGCGCATTCGCCCCACGACTTGGCAACGGCGATGGACTGACGGTGCGCGGTGATCGCGCCCTTGCTGCGTCCCGTGGTGCCGGAGGTGAAGAGGATGTCGCTGACGTCGTCGGGCTGCACCTTCGCAGCGCGGGCATCGGCTTCGGTGCGGGCGGCGTCGGTGGCGAGCGCGAGGAAGTCCTCGAACTCGATGACGCCGTCACGGTCGTCGTTCCCGTCGATCGGTACCTGGATGACGGTGGGGATCGACAGGCTCGGGTTGGCGTCGAGCAACTGCTGGTACCGATCGGCCTTGAGGAACGTGCCGACGACCACCAGAGCAGCGGCGTCGACGCGCTCGATGATGTCGAGAGCTTCGGTGCCGGTGTATCGAGTGTTGATCGGAATGATGGCCGCGCCGGCGTACTGAGCGCCGAGCAGGGCGATCACCCAGTGGTACGTGTTGGGCGCCCAGATGACGACGCGGTCGCCTGCCTTCACCCCACGGTTGATCAGTGCGCCGGCGAAATCGCGGACACGCTGGTGTAGCTGTGCGAAGGTCAGTCGGGTGTCGCCATCGGCGATAGCCGCGCGCTCACCGAACTCCTCGGCGGCCCGGATGAGGGCTGATGGGATGGTTCTCGGTTGTTCGGTCACTGGACTCCTACCTGACACGCTACCTAGCAAGTGCTTGGTAGGTTATCTTACATATGTGGACCAGAGCGAGAGCCCGGACGGGCAGATGACGGACGACGAGTTTGCGACCACGGTCGCGCAGTGGTTGGCCGAGAACTTGACGGGCAAATTCTCCCAGCTCAAGGGTAAGGGCGGCCCCGGCAGCGAGCACGAGTTCTTCGAGCAACGACTCGAGTGGGACAAGCACCTCGCAGCCGCAGGATGGACGTGCCTCGGGTGGCCGAAGGAGTTCGGCGGGCGGGGAGCAAGCATCGCTCAGCAGGTCATCTTCCATCAGGAGTACGCGAAGGCCGGTGCGCCCGCTCGCGTCAGCCACATCGGTGAAGAGCTGCTCGGCCCGACGCTGATCGCGTACGGAACGGACGAGCAGAAGCGCCGATTCCTTCCGGGCATCAACACGGTCAGTGAACTGTGGTCGCAGGGCTACTCCGAGCCCGGCGCCGGTTCCGACCTCGCGAACGTCTCCACCACCGCACGCCTCGAAGACGGCAAGTGGATTATCAACGGCCAGAAGGTGTGGACCTCACTGGCTCACGTCGCGCAGTGGTGCTTCGTGGTCTGCCGCACCGAGGTGGGCTCCAAGCGTCACCAGGGGTTGAGCTTCCTGCTGGTCCCGTTGGATCAGCCCGGTGTGACAGTTCGGCCCATTCAGCAGCTCACCGGCACATCGGAGTTCAACGAGGTCTTCTTCGACGACGCCGTCACCGACGCCGATCTGGTGGTCGGGGAACCCGGCGAGGGCTGGAAAATTGCGATGGGGCTGCTCACCTTCGAGCGCGGTGTATCCACGCTCGGACAGCAGATCGGATTTGCCCGCGAGCTCCAAGGCGTCGTCGACCTGGCGAAAGCCAATGGCAGTGACCAGGATCCGAGCATCCGCGAAAAGATCGCGCGCGCCTGGGTCGGTCTGCGCGTGATGCGCGCCCACGCGGTGCGTACTCTCGACGCGGTCGACGCCGGAACCGGTGGCGGAGAAGCGTCCGTCGCAAAACTGTTGTGGGCCAACTGGCATCGTGATCTGGGACAGCTGGCGATGGACGTGCAAGGAGCGTCGTCGTTGGTTGCACCGTGGGCGGATTCCGAAGGCAATGCCTCGGACATCACCGATCCCGAGCATCTCGAGCTCGACGAGTGGCAGCGCCTCTTCCTCTTCACCCGCGCCGACACGATTTACGGCGGCTCCAACGAAATTCAGCGCAACATCATTTCCGAGCGCGTGCTCGGTCTTCCCCGAGAGGCCCGTTAATGTCTGACACCAAAGCCGCGTCCCCGCTTTCCGTTGCGCCGGAGGAAACCCCGGGCCACGGACTGCTCGCGGGCAAGAAGGCAATCATCACCGCCGCAGCCGGAACCGGCATCGGCTTCTCTACTGCGCGCCGGGTGCTTCTCGAGGGCGGCGACGTTCTCGTCTCCGACTTCCACGAGCGTCGACTCGGCGAGACGGTGGAGAAGCTGAAGGCCGAATTCCCCGGTCAGCAGGTCGAGTCGATCATCTGTGACGTGTCCAGCACCGAGCAGGTCGACGCGTTGTTCGTCGGAGCGGCCGAGAAGTTGGGACGTATCGACATCGTCGTCAACAACGCGGGCCTTGGCGGCGAAACTCCCGTCGTCGACATGACGGACGATCAGTGGGATCGCGTTCTCGACATCACCCTCAACAGCACTTTCCGTTCGACGCGCGCCGCGCTGCGGTACTTCAAGAGCGTTCCCCACGGCGGTGTTCTGGTGAACAACGCGTCCGTCCTCGGTTGGCGGGCGCAGCATTCCCAGGCGCACTACGCCGCAGCCAAGGCCGGCGTCATGGCGCTGACTCGGTGCAGCGCAATCGAAGCAGCGGAGTACGGAGTCCGTATCAACGCGGTCTCGCCCTCCATTGCGCGTCACGCGTTCCTGGCTAAGGTCACCAGTGAGGAACTGCTCGACCAGTTGGCTTCCGGTGAGGCCTACGGACGCGCGGCGGAGGTCTGGGAGATCGCAACGGTCATCGCGATGCTCGCCAGCGATTACTCCACCTACATGACCGGCGAGATCGTCTCCGTTTCTTCGCAGAGGGCCTAGCGTCCCCGTGCGCGGTTGAGGAGTCCCTGGACTCGCTGACCGCGCACAGGGGAAGGCCCTGGATAGGATTGAATACATGACGCCACCTCGAAATTCCGACGAATCAAACGGCAAGTCCGGGCGCCGCGACGAGCTGCTCGAGATCGCGGCGGGGCTGTTCGCCGATCGCGGAGTGCGCGCGACGACCGTCCGCGACATCGCCGACGCCGCCGGGATACTGTCCGGAAGCCTGTATCACCATTTCGATTCGAAGGAGTCGATGGTCGACGAGATCCTGCACCAGTTCCTCGACGAACTCTTCGGAAAATACCGCGAGATCGTCGCGGCGGGGTTGGACAGTCGCGCGACGCTCGAAGCGCTGGTCGTGACGTCGTACGAGGCCATCGACGCCTCACATTCGGCTGTGGCGATCTACCAGGACGAGGTCAAGCACCTCGTCGGGAACGAGCGCTTCGCTTACCTGGCCGAGCGCAACACCGAGTTCCGGGACCTGTGGGTCGGCGTCCTCGAAGCCGGCGTCGAGGACGGGACCTTCCGTTCCGACATCGACGTCGAATTGGTCTTCCGATTCATGCGCGACACCGTGTGGGTCGCGGTTCGCTGGTACCGCCCGGGTGGATCCCTCTCGGCTCACGCCGTCGCGGCTCAATATCTCGCGATCGTGCTCGACGGGCTCTCCGATCCGGCAACTGTTGGAAAAACTTCAAGAATTATTGCTGCACAACGAAACTAGGAGCTAACGCTATGTCCGAGGTTTACATCGTCGACGCCATTCGCACACCGATCGGCAAGAGGGGCGGCGCGCTGTCCGGCGTGCACCCCATCGATCTCGGTGCGCACGTCGTCAAGGCACTGGTCGAGCGCACCGGTATCGACCCCAGTGACGTCGACGACGTGATCTTCGGTTGCGTCGACGCCATCGGCGGCCAGGCCGGCAACATCGCCCGTATGTCCTGGCTCGCAGCGGGATTCCCGGAGCACGTTCCCGGTGTGACGGTCGATCGTCAGTGTGGTTCGAGCCAGCAGGCAGTGCACTTCGGTGCTCAGGCCATCCTGTCGGGCACCGCAGATCTGATCGTTGCCGGCGGCGTTCAGAACATGAGCCAGATTCCGATCTCGGCAGCGATGATCGTCGGTCAGCAGTACGGATTCGACACGCCGACTTCGGGTTCGGTCGGTTGGACCGAGCGTTACGGTGACCAGGAAGTCTCGCAGTTCAAGGGCGCCGAAATGATCGCCGAGAAGTGGGACATCAGCCGCGAAGAGCTCGAGAAGTGGGCACTGCAGAGCCATGAGCGCGCCAAGGCTGCAATCGCCGCGGGTCGTTTCGACAACGAGATCGTCGCCATGGGTGACGCGACCGTCGACGAAGGACCCCGCGACACCAGCCTCGAAAAGATGGCGACGCTCAAGGTTCTCGTCGAAGACGGGCGCATGACCGCAGCAGTGGCCAGCCAGATCTCCGACGGCGCGAGTGCGCTGCTGCTGGCGTCGGCGGAAGCGGTGGAGAAGTACAACCTCAAGCCCCGCGCCCGGATTCATCACCTCAGTGCTCGCGGCGACGACCCGATCTTCATGCTCAGTGCACCGATCCCGGCCACGAAGCATGCTCTCGCGAAGGCCGGTCTGAGCATCGAGGACATCGACGTCGTCGAGATCAACGAAGCTTTTGCCCCGGTCGTCCTGGCCTGGATCAAGGAGATCGGCGCAGATCCGGCCAAGGTCAACGTCAACGGCGGCGCGATCGCACTCGGCCACCCGCTCGGCGCGACCGGCACCAAGTTGATGGCAACGCTGCTCAACGAACTCGAGCGCACCGGTGGCCGTTACGGCCTGCTGACCATCTGTGAAGGTGGCGGCACCGCAAACGCGACGATTATCGAGCGTCTCTGACGTCTTGCTGTGCGCCTTTGTTAACCGCCGGCGGTTAACAAAGGCGCACAGCAGCTAGTTGTTCGGCACATCCGCGACCTTGATGTCGAAGTTCGCACTTTCACCGTCAACGCTGGTCACGGAAGCTGTGACGTCGTATTCGGTGCCCTGCTCGGTCAGGATGCAGGTAATCGTCGCGCCGACTTCGGCGTCGAGGTTTTCCGGACACGTCACGTCGTCGGGTGGCTCGCCGATCTTCTCCGCGAGTTGAGTGGAGATCTGACTTGCGACTTCGGACTTGTCCACTTGCGGCGTCCCGACGCTTGCCGAGCAAGCTCCCGTGGCCAATGCCACCGAGAGCAAGACGATTCCCACTACAGGCCTCTTTGTCATGTGAACTCCCAGGGTGCGCCGGTGCTCGATGCTGCAAACTCTGGGATTACCGCATTTGGGACTGTTCAACCGAATTGCTCGACGCAGTTTTGCGAGGTCAGCGTCGGCGGACCGTCAAGTTGAAGCCTTCGGGCATCAGGGTGAGCCGTTCGGCCACCTTCAGTTCGTAATCCGGATCGGCTTCGATCGTGTATTTCTGCAAGATGGTGCCCAATACGAGGACCGCTTCGTGAATGGCGAATTGTCTTCCGATGCAGGCACGTTCACCCGTTCCGAACGGCTTGTACACGTGTGCCGGCCTGGCCTTGATGTTGGCGGGCAGGAAACGATCCGGATCGAAAGCCTCGGGATCGTTGCCCCATACGGGATCGCGATGAAGTGACGGGATGAGCACGAGCATCCAATCGCCCTTCTTCATCGGATACTTCCCGACGAGCGTGGTGTCTTCGAGTGCCGCGCGGCCGTATGCCGGTGCTGTCGGCCACAGACGCAACGATTCGTCGAGGACGCGTCGCACGTATCGAAGTTTCGCGATCTTCTCGAAGGCGGGCTCCTCGCCCTCCCAGACCTTGTCGACCTCGGCTTGCGCCTTGGCCAGCACGTCAGGGTTTCGTGACAGGTAGTACAGCGCGAACGACAATGCGCCGGACGTGGTTTCGTGTCCCGCGACGAGGAAGGTCACGACCTGATGGCGGATGTTCAGTTCGTCGATACGGTTGGGATCGTTTTCGCGTGCCGCCCGCAGCATCAGCTCGAGTAGGTCTTCCGGCCCCGGTTCGGTACTTGTCCGCCTGACACGGATTACCTCGTCGACTACCTCGGCCATGTACGCCTTGCGGACCTCGTCACGTTGATCGGCGCGACGTGCGAGGACTCGACCCAGGGCAGTGGACTTCAAGAACGTCGTGCGTTGTGAATGGGAGAGAGCGCCGACCATCGCCTTGACGAATGGGTGCTGCTCTTCACGTTCGAAAGAGTCGAACGAGTAGCTGAATCCCGTGCGTCCGATGGTCTCCAACGTCAGCTTGGTCATGTCTGCGGAGACGTCGATGGGGGAGTCACTTTCACGACTGTCCCAATGGTCGACCAACTCGCCGGCCACGTCGAGCATGGTGCGGTGGTACGAGCGCATCGCAGTCTGGCTGAACGCCGGTGCCAGGAGATTGTGCGCCTTGCCCCAGTTGGGCTCGTGGTTGTACGCCGTGAACAGTCCGTCGCCGCCGATTCCGCGGAGCGCTTTGACCCCGGGTGCGAGGTGTTTCGCGAACCGGGACTCGTCGGACAGTTCTGCCACCATGTCCGCGCCTGAGGCGAAGACGAAGCGATTGCCCAGGACGTTTCTTTCGAAGATCGGGCCGAGTTCACGGCCGATGCTTACGGAGTTCTGCAGTGGCGTCCGGATATTGATCCCGAGGACGTCGCCTAGGACTGGCAGGCGCCACGCCGGATGCGGGATCCGAGCATCGGTCGTCGCCTCTGGAGTGGTGTCGACGCTCATGGTGTGTCCCCCGGGTGATATCGCTTACTGAATTGATGTCTAGTACGCAAAGTACGCCTTACTGAATCGGTGTCAAGTAGTAATCTGACTTGCCTATGGTCGCACCACGAAAACGCCTGGACCGAGAGCAGCGGCGCACGCAGTTGCTCGACATCGGCGCGCAACTTTTTGCCGATCGCTCGTACGAGGACGTGTGGATCGAAGAGGTTGCCGAGATTGCAGGCGTCTCGCGCGGGTTGATGTACCACTATTTTCCGACCAAGCGAGACTTCTTCTCCGCAATCGTCGAGCGCGAATCGCAACACCTGCTCGAGGTGACCGCGCCGGACGCGACGCTACCGGTGCGTGAACAGGTGGCGGCCGGGTTGGATGCTTACTTCGCGTACGTGAAGTCCCACAGCAGGGGAGTGCGCGCCATCAACGTCGGGACGCTCTCAGCAGAGGCCGGTATCCGAGCGATCGTCGAACGGGAACTCGAACAGCAACAGATTCGGATCCTCGACGCACTCGGATTCGAGGGCGAAGAAAGACAGATTGCCGCCGTCGCGGTGCGGGGATGGATCGCGTTCGTCCGGGCCGTGTGTCTCGACTGGCTCGACCAACCTTCCATACCGCACGAGGATTTGAGGGTGATCTGTCTGCGGACCCTCTCCGGAGCGTTGGGCATCGACCTCGAAACGTGAAATGACGACCGCGCGGGAGCGGCCGGCATTTCTACGAATAAATCCGACTAGTCGAGCGTCGAATAGAGATCGTCCCAGCCCTTGACTACGTACATGTTGTTGTACATGGACCCGTAGTACGTACTGCCGTGCAGAACGGTGACGTTCCTGGCCTGCACAGCCGGAAGTCGTTGCCACAACTTGTTGTCCGAGAGTTGATCGAAGGTGGTGTCACTGCTGTCGGTGACGGAAACCATGAACGCGTCGCAATCGCGAAGGCGATCCATCTCCTCGATGCTCAGTCGCCCCTGATTGACTGTAGAACAGGCTCGCGAGGGTCTTTCCCGCGATCGCCGAAGCGTGTCGAGAGCGAATGTCGGTGATCAGAGCGTCGTAGTCGGTGATCAGGCGATCCATAGTGGAGTGTTCGACCCAACCAATCGGAGAGGTGCGTGAGATTCTCTCGCCACGTCTGTTTCGATTCGGTCGTCAGGACGGGAGCGATGGCTTGGAGCTTTGCAGCGGGCCAGTACTCGTTGTCGGCGTTGACGCAGATGATGAGATCGGGTGCCCAGTCCGAGGATCTGCTCCAGATTGGGCTTGTCGCTGAGGTATTCGGCCGAGCCGTCGATAGGAACCCACTCAGTGGCGGGCGAGATGTTGTATCCGAAGACCGGTAATTCCAGGGCAATGGCGAGCTCGAGGTCAGTGCGGGCGTCGACGGCCAAGACACGCTTGAGGTTTGTCGGTATGTCGTAAGTTCCCAACGGTGTGGTGACGGTGCGCATTTGAGCGTCGTCAGATGCACCCGAACCGTCGCTGGAACTGCAGGACGACAGAATCGTTGCTACTGCTGCCATCCCGGCTCCGATGCCGAATTGGCGCCGGGTCAGTGCGTTGACTATCTCTTGCCAGGTGCGTTCGTCCAGCACGGTAGGTGTGGTGGTCAGCATTTTTCGATCCCCTTCGGTCTGAGTCCGTATCGATCGCAGGGTCGGCGATACCAGATCACCTATATCGAAAACCGCCTGATGTTAGTCGATTTCGGCCATTGTCCGTGGCTTGCGGGTGATCGTTGCGCCGAAGGCGGCGGCGAGCGGGAACATCAGAACGCCGTACACCGCAGCCGGTACTGCCAATTGCACATTGTCGAGGAGGCTGACGGCGATGGTGATCGCCAACGTGCTGTTGTGGATGCCGATTTCCATGGAACTGGCGATGGCTTGTCGGTCCTCGATGCCGAATATCCGGGGAACGACGTAGCCGACCGAAAGGCTCAGCAGACAGAACAACGCAGCGACGGCGCCGATGTCAACGAGATAGTCCGCGATGTTCTCGCGTTCGGATACAACCGTTCCGACAATCACCAGTGCCAGAACCACCGCAGATCCGATGCGGACGGGCTTGTCCATGCGCTCGGCAAAGGCGCTCGAGCGCAATCGAACCCACATTCCGAGGGCGACAGGAATCAGTACGACGGCAAAGACCTGAAGTACCTTCGTGAACTGCAGTCCGAGGGTGCCGTCCGCGTCTTCGGGTTCGAAGTAACCCAGCGCGAAGTTGGTGATCAGCGGAAGGGTCACCACCGCAATCACCGAATTGACCGCAGTCAGTGTCACATTGAGAGCAACATCGCCGCGGAACAGATGGCTGAACAGGTTTGCCGTCGTGCCGCCCGGTGATGCGGCGAGAAGCATCATGCCGACGGCGAGCAGTGGGTCGAGGTCGAACAACGTGACCAAGCCGAAGGCCGCGGCTGGGAGCAACAACAACTGGCAGATCAGGGCGATCGAAACGGCCTTCGGCGCTTTTGCCACGCGGGCAAAATCTCCGACCGTCAGGGAAAGCCCGAGGCCGAACATGATGATGGCGAGTGCGGCGGGTAGGCCGACGGAGGTGAGTGCAGAGTCCATGAGTTAGTGGCTACTTCCAGTCACTGGGGGAATTTCACTGAAACTACCGTGATGCCCGGATCTGCGTGGCAGTTTGGATACATTGGTGTATCGAACCGTGACGGCGTCGGTGAGCAGGGTTATCGTCGAATTATGTGCCGAAACATCACTGAACTTCGTGGACTCGAGCCCGCTGCTACGCCGGAGGAGATCGAGGCAGCCTCTCGCCAATACGTACGTAAGGTGAGCGGAGTAGCCAAGGTGTCCGACGCGAACCGAGACGCCTTCGAACAGGCGGTGCGTGAGGTGACCGAAACGACGACGCGCCTGCTCAGCGCCCTGCCGCCTCGTAGACAGCCACCTCAGACAGTCCCGCCGTTGCGTCGTCCGGAAGTGCAGGCTCGGATCGCTGCTCGTTCGTCCTGACCCGAGTGGATCTCACAGATATCGACGCATGGGACGTCGAACCGTTGGATCAGCTGTCAGCTGGGCTGGAGGGCGTTCTGGTCGCCCATCGTGTCCGCGACATCCGTCGACGGCTGGATACGCTACGCAAAGAGGCCGTCGCCGACGACTTGCATATTCGTCAGGACGGAACCGTCTCTGCGGTTGCGCCCATCGCCGACGGTCACCCGCTCCACCTGCACGCCCGGTTGCTCGAGGTCGCAGTTCGAGAACTGATCGGTGAGGCGCTGCTGGTCAGCGCGGATCTTCATCATGCGTTGTCTCTGCGGTCTCAGGTCGGCACAGACCTCCGTGACAAAGCTGTGCGAGTGGGGGAGGAGTGGCGAGCGTTCAGCCCTGATCGGCAGCGTCAGATGTTGCGTCATGCACCCGGCCTGATCGCCAACCTCGACGGAATTCCTGCTGCGGTTCGCAGTCCCGTCAATCTCGATCGAATTCAATCGGAACGAGCACGGCTGCAGGATGATTCAGTCCGAATCTCGCAAGAACTTCACCGCGAGTTCTTCGGCGGCAGACTGAGTAACACCGGGGCGGGCCAGTGGTACGCCGAACGCAAACTCGAGGATTTGGACGCGCTCGACGAGTTGTTTCGCGCCGAGCCTTGTCGACGGTTACTGCTCATGGACATGCGCTCGGGTGAACGCGGCTTCGCTGCAATCGCGATCGGTGATCCGGACACCGCGGATCACATCTCTGTGACGATTCCCGGACTGAACACCAACGTCAAGGACTCGATGCGCGGAATGGTCGGCGAGGCAACACGATTACGAGCCGAGGCGATGCGCCAACTCGAACTGGCCGGCCGAAGGGAAAGCGTGGCCACCATCGCCTGGATCGGATACGACGCGCCACAGGTGATCGGGCCGGGAAAGTTCGACATCGGTCGGGCCAGCTTCGACGTCAGTCGATCGTCCAAAGCAGGCATAGCCGCCGACGCATTGGGCAGCTTCTTTCACGGTCTTCGTGCTGCGTCGGTCAACGACCGCGTCCACATCACAGCGCTGGGCCATTCCTACGGATCGCTCGCGACTTCTCTTGCGCTGCAGCGCGGAGCAAACGCAGCAGTCGACGACGTGGTGTTCTACGGTTCACCCGGCGTGCGGGCCAAGGTGGAGTCAGACCTCGGTATCGCCGACCGTCATGTTTACGTCATGAAAGCGGAAGGTGACAGCATCGCGGGGTTCGGCCGTTTCGGCGGCGATCCCACGCGTACTGAGTTCCATCGGTTGTCCACGGCCGAAGGGTTCACCCCGGACGGAGTGAAGCACGAGCGGGCGTTCGGGCATGCGGAGTACGCGAGGACCGGGGACAACGGCGAACTGCGGATGTCGGGTTACAACCTCGCGGTTGTGGTTGCCGGACTTCCGGAGCTGGCCGTCATCGCCTGACCTGCTGCCTTACAGTGGCACTCATGCGCCTGAGGCACTCGGCCAGGGGGTTGGTCGTTGACGACCAGTCCCGTCTTCTGCTCTACCGATTCATCGCGCTCGTGCATGGGCTGACGGTCTGGTGTCCTCCAGGCGGCGGCTTGGAAGGAGATGAAACCTCGCCCGAGGCGCTCGCGCGCGAATTGGACGAGGAGATCGGATTGCGCGACTACGGCGCCGCCACCCATGTGTGGCATGAGGAGATCCGTGATCCGACGATATTGCCGGGTTGGGACGGTGCAGTCAACGACTACTTCCTCGTGCCGGTGGAGGCTGCATTCGAGCCCTGTGGGTCGTTGGGGCGCGAAGCGCTTGCCGCCGAGTTTGTCGAGCACTTCGAGTGGTGGAGCGTTGACCACCTTCTGTCACACGAAGGTCGAGAAGTGTTCGGGCCACGAGATTTACCCGACCGCTTCGCCCGCTTGGTCAAGGATGGGCGACCGAGTTCGCCGGAACGGTTTGTTCGGTCGCTGTAAGGGCTGCGAGGCAGTGGTTGCAATCGAGCCTTTCGGCATCGAAGGACGGCTAAGCTGGGGTTATGGAGCACTATGTGCGCAAGGAACCCATCCCGTACGCGTCTACGGCGGCGCCGGTCACTTCGGGCAGCCGGGTCCGACGGATGCTCCAACGATGGTGGATGCGGCTTCGTAGGTTGATGGGTGACAGCAAGGCCAGCCGGTACACCTCGCTCGCGCCGCGGCATCCTGATGGATCACGCACTGACGTAACTTCTTTCAACAGCAGTGGCAGCGGAAGATAACTGTCGGTTGAAATGCCACTGCCCGGTGATCGTCGGATTCGACGAACACCGGGCAGCGACGCTTTACGTGAGCTGGAATCAGCGGAGGTACTGTCCGCAGACCGGCCACGCGCCGGCGCCCTGACCGGCGAGGACGTTTTCCGCGACGCGGACCTGTTCTGCCTGGCTGGCGTTGGCTGCACTGCCCGCTCCACCGTAGGCCTCCCATGTGCTCTGGCTGAACTGGAGTCCGCCGTAGTAGCCGTTTCCGGTGTTCGCAGCCCAGTTGCCCGAGGATTCGCACTCAGCGACACCCGACCAGTCGTGGGTGGCTGCGGATGCGGTGCCGGCGCTCAGTCCAATGGCTCCGGCTGCGAGGGCTCCGGCTGCGGCGACAGAAGCAAGGGCGCGGGTAACGGTGGTCTTGGTCATTTGGGTAAATCCTCTCGAGTCACGCCGGCGGAGGACGGTGACCGTCTCAGCTCCGCTCCCACCACTAGGAAAGTTGTCGAATCCGAACCGCGGGGTGGGACTGGCGGTGGCGATTCGGTAATGCCCGGTTGATCGGGCTGTCACCAACCATAGGAGATGATTACGGATTGGTCACGGGTCGGCGTGTCGACACAGGTTTGTGCAACAGAAATGCATCAAAGGGCGTTTTCCCAGGTCGCGCGGCGATATGCCACCTCGCTCGGCGTTACATAATTGAGATCAAGTGTGATGCAAGTCACCACAAAAGCGCACCTGGGGCGTCGATATGCGGCGAATGTATCGCTCGATCGGCTCGTTTTGTCGACTTTTCGACCCCAGTTTTGGTCGCGCTGGAGCCTGAAGCGCGCCTGAATTGGTTGTCGACCGACCGACCCGGTTTACCTGTGGCGCAGCAGAATTGAAACGACTATCGCGTTGCCGGCTCTACGATCAGACGAGGTTCTTGCTCGCCTTGATCCGACGACGGATGTCGCGCATCTGAATGGTGTTGCCGGCTTGACGGATCGAGCGTGGGATGAACCTGTTGACGAACGACACGAAGATGAAGAGGTGCTCAAATCGACGGCGGTCATCTTCGGTCCACTCGAGGTCGAGTTGGTCGCGGTAGATCGGCGGAAGGAATCCGACCGTCAGGAACCGCAACAAGTTTCGGAACACCAGGCGGATCGGCCAGGCGATCATCTGTAGATGGACCAGGTCGATCAGATATTGCTTGGTGCGTTCGTCGATGACGACGCGTTCGCAACCGAGGTTCCAGTAGCGCTCGAAGTCTGCGCGGGTGGCCGGCCACATCTCTTCGGTGACCTGCAGTGTTGTTCCCAAAGTTGACGCGGACTCATAGAACGATTCCGCCTGCTCTTCGGACATCTTGCCGTGCAACAACTGATGGCTGTCTTCGAAACCGATGAACAGGCAAGCGGCAACCCATAATTGGAGTTCGCGATTGAAGGCGTTGTACTTGACCGGGCTGTTCGCATCGGACTTCACGTGTCGGTGCACCGAGTTCACAGCCTCGCGGTAGGCCTTTCGCTCTTCCTCGTTGCCCAGGATCGCGACAGTGAGGTACTGCGTTGTGGTCCGTGCGCGCTTCCATGGATGCGCGGTCAGAGCACCCGATTCGACCTTGCTTTCCATGACGCCGTACGCCACCTCGGGCCAACCGAGTTGCAGGATGACGTTGGCGGCGGCCCCTGCGAATGACCAGAAATCGAGTGCGTCGGTGATGTGTGCGGGTCTGCGAGCCCACCGCTTACGCTCGGCCGTGATGGTGATGCGTGTCTGATCGGTTCGAAGAGACGACTCGGACTTTCCCGAATCCAGGTAGTGAGTGGGCATCGATCCTCCTCCGTGCACGGTGAATTACTTGGTCTCGACGTTGCTCACGAGCCAGCGGTCGTCCGAACGAACCAGGGACACGACCATCCGGTACTTCTGTGTATTGCCCTCTGGCGCAGCAATGTTCTTGGCCTGCTGGTCGACGAAGACAAGCACCTTTGCCGACGAATCTTCCAGTGACTCGATGCCGACGTCTGTTGCCGTCGCACTCGCCTGACCTTGACCTCCAGCGACAACCTCGCGCAGTGAATCCACCATCGTTCGGTAGGTGCCGGCAAACTCGTCGGTCGACATCGAGGCGATGGTGTCCTTGTTGGCGTCCAAGTTCTGATAATCGAAGGAGGACATGATTGCCGAGTACTCCCTTGCGGTGTCCAGCGCTTCCTGCCGCAACGAGTCGTTCTGATTCACCGAGTACATGTGAAATCCGAGCACCACCAATGCTGCGATCAGTGTTACCGCCAATAGCGAGATCAGTGCGTTGCGAGGCTCTTTCAGCCGACGAAAGAACGACGGGGGAGTCGGATGTTCGGCCACCTCGGTTTCTGCTGCGTCGAGGAGTGCGCTCTCACCGTGTGCCATTTCCCAGTCCTTCCAACATCAATCTCCAGTAGTTCAAGGCGTCGACTCCGGTCGGAATCAGAATCGGATCCGCGACGACGGGCGGTCCGATCGGAGTGCCGGGGACAGTCGAGTTCTGCAATCCGAGGTCGTTCGGCCGCGGAGCATTCTGTGCTCCGCGTTGGACCAGGTCGTCGGCGGGCGGGCAGTACATCGCCAGACTCGGACTGGTGTGGGAGAGATCACCTACCTCTCGTCTGGGGGTGTCGTAGTTGCACACCGGCCCCTGCGTGGCCACCAAGGCGAAATCAGCTCGATCGCCTTTGACTATGGATGCCAGCTTGGCGAGACCTTCGGGGATCGTGACGAGTCCGGTTTCCAGGGCGTCCGTGCGGTCGGAGATGATCGGAGCGACCGTGACGAGATTGGCCAGCACCGCTCCGAAAGAGTTGTGGTACTTGTCGAACAACTGCTGGGCGCTATTGAGGGCGGCGGGTGAATGGTCGGTGAGATAAATCAGTACCGGGGCGTTGGACTCGAGTTGTTCGGTGAAGTTTTTCGCTGCCCCCATTCCTCGGACGAACGAATCCGATTGTGTCGCCATGGAGTCCATCAGCGTGGAGGTTCGCGACAGCAGCGCGGCGAGTTCGGCCGACTGGTCGTTCAACTGCGCCGACATGGTCCCGCCGTTGTCGATCATCGTCGCCAAGCTCGGGCCGAGCCCGTTGAACGAATTCCCCAGTTCGGTCCCGATGTCGCTGATCGCCTGCGGATCAATACCTTCCAGGACGCCGGACGCCTGAAGCATCAACTGGCTCATCTGAACTGGCTGCTGATCCGCGGGCATGGCGATCTCGTCGCCGTCCCGAAGATACGGGCCATGATCGGTGTTGGGGTAGATGTCGACGTTCTGGATTCCCGCGGCAGTTCCCATCGTCACCTTGGCGACGCTGTCGGTAGGTATCTCGGTGTTGTCGTTGAGCGAGAGTTCCACCCGAGCCGAGCGGGTGCCTGCGTCGAGTTCGACTTCACTCACTTTCCCCACCTGTACACCGCGATACGTGACGACTGTGCCCTTGGTCAGTCCGAAGGCGTCGGACATGTTGGCGTGCAGACGGATTTGCCCACCAAAACCCTGAGGGCCGACCACGTAGACGATCCCGAAAGGAATGACCACAGCAGCGATCAGAGCGAACAGGACAAGTTGAACAAGCGCAAGGCGACTCAACGCGAACCTCCCTGAAGTAGATCGGTGAGAGTTCCCGCCGGTGCGATCGATTGTCCGGCCATACCGCCGCTCCAGAGCTTGTCGATTGTTCCCGGAATATCCAGGGCGCCGTCGAAAACGAGGTAGTCGCCTTGCACTGCGCCGGTGAAGTTTTCGAGCAACCCGTTCATGTTCGTCAGCGTCTGGCCGATCTCCGAGTTGAACGAATCCAGAGTCCCGACAACGGTCGACGCATCGTGCAGCATCGTGTCGAGCCCGTTGGGTGAGGAGTCGAGAATGGTGTTTGCGTTGGTGGCGAGCTGAACGGTCGAGTTCAAGAGGCTCGCAATCTGATCCTTCTGCCCCACGAGAATCGACACCACCTGTGGAACGGAATCGAGGTAGTTGTCGACGACTTCTTGTTGCCCGGCCAACTGCGAGGAGACCCGGGCAGCGAGGTCGACGGCCTCGTCGAACTCGCTTCGGTGACTGCTTGCCTCTGCCATGAGCGAGGTCAGGGTGTCGGTCAGAGAACGAACTTCACCTGAGCGCCCGGAAAACGCGGTGTTCAGTTCGCGTACGACGGTATCGAGTTGATCGATGCCGCTCCCGGTCAGAACCGTACCGAGGGTGGCAAGTGCACTTTCGACCTGCGGACCGATCTCGGTGCGAGACTCCGGAATTGTATCGCCGTCGCTCAGCGTAGAACCGGACGGAACCTCCGGCAGCAGCAGTCGAATGAACGGGTTTCCCAGTGCGGACGGGAGTTCGACGGAGGCCTCGACGTTGTCCGGCAACTGCGTCGCAGCGTCCAGACTCAGTGTCACGTCGGCTCCGACGACGTCGGCTGACAGTGCGGATACTCGACCGATGACTTTCTGGCCGCTGCGGACGTCTGCTCCCAACACCAGGCCGTCAGCGCCGGCCAGTTGTAGCGACACGTTGTACGCGTCACCGTCGGCCGAACGACCCAGCGGAAGGTCCTGAATGCCTGCGCTGCAGCCACCGAAGGCGAACACAGCCGCACAACCCATACCGATGATCGCGACGCCGGCGACTATCCGAACCGATTGCCTCGTCAATTGCCACCTCCGGGGACGGCTCCGCCGGAAATCGCGGAGGCGATCCCGAGCGGATCAGAAGTGCTGAGGGGGAGGGAAATCGGATTCGTGAATCCGGCACCGGTGCAGATCGGCAACTTGTACGCGTCGCACAGTGGCTTGGCGACGGCGAACTGAGTCAGTGCAGTCGAGACATTGAGCCGAATGCGTCCGCGCTGATCAGGGCCGATAGTTTGAGAGAGGTTCTGCATCATCAACGGCACCAGGTCCATGAACTCGGCGAGGCCAGGTTGTTTGGCAGCCAGAGTGTCACCGAGAACTCGCACGTTGTCGGCTATGGCACCGACATCGTCGCCGTGAGTTGTCATGAAACTGTTCAGTTGATCGAAGACGACCTGCAGATCCTGCAGCGGTTGGGAGATGTCCATGTTCTGGCTCGCCCACTGATCGCCCAGTTCGCCGAGGTCACCGACAAGCTCGTCCAAGCTGACCTGCCGTGTGTCCAACGCACTCATCAAGGTGTTGAGATTGTCGACGAGTGCACCGATGTCTTCCGACCGAGCGCCGACAACTCCGGTGGCCGTGCTGAGGTTGCGAATGGCGGTGTTGAATTGATCGCCCTGACCCTGCCACCCGGCGGCGCCGCGGCTCACTAGATCGCCGAGATTGCCACCTTCCCCGGCAAATGCGTCGGCCAAGGTGCTGACGCTTCCCATCAACCCGTCGAAATCTATGGGGGAGTGCGACCGTTCGATCGGAATCTGATCGCCGTCCTTCAGCGTCTCTCCGCCGGTGTACGCCGGACCGAGTTCGATGTGGCGATCGCTGATCACCGACGGATTGAGAACATAGGCCGAAGCGTCGGCGGGCAAATTGACGGAGTTGGGCATCGACATCGCCACTCGAACAGAAGTTCCGCGAGGTTCCACCGACGCGACCGTCCCGACGCCGACTCCGAGGACAGTGACCTTGCTTCCCTCGTAAATCCCGCCGACGTAGCTGAAATCGGCGTAGACGGTCTTGGACTGATCGGTTCGTCCGAAGACGTACCAACCGGGGAGTGCAATAGCCAGGGTCACGACCAGCATGGCAGTGACAGCTTTTCGTGTATTCACTTGCAGCCCTCCATGATGCCGAGCGCGCAGAGCAGGTTGTCCGGGATCACGGCTGCCGGCGCGTTGACGTCGGTCCAATTGCCGGTGCCGGTGGAGTCTGTGACTGAACGCAGAGCGGACGGAAGACGAGTCAACAGCAGGTCGATCTGATCGGCGTTGTCCTTCAGTGTGGTGGTGACTGCGACGAGGTTGTCGGTCATGGCTCCGAACTCGTTCTGACGATCGACGAAAGTGGTCGATATCTTCGAGATGATGATTGTCAGGTTGTCGACGAGTTGAGTCAGTGCGTCCTTGCGCATCGCAAGAGTACGAACGATCGTCTGAGCATTGGCAGCAGTGCCGACTATCGAATCGGTTTGTGCCACCGCCATGTCCGACAGCTCGCGGGACATGGTGAGGATCTGGTCGATCTGTTCACCATTCTGCGCGAAAGCCGCCGAGGCTCCGCTGATTCCGGCCAGAGCCCGCCCGACTTGATCGGAATCCGTTGGAATCACCTGCGAAAGGGTGTTCATCATGGACTCCATCGCCTGTAGGTCGACGCCGGAGGCCGCGTTGGTGGCGTCACTGCTGACGTCGTCGAGGCTGTACGGCACGGTTGTGCGGGAGAGCGGAATGACCCGCTCGTCGGAGTCGTCGACCACTCCGGCCGGCACGATCTCGAGGTAGCGCTTGCCCAGAACCGTCTTGAGCCTGACCGTCGCGGTGCTCTGGTTTCCCAATGGCTGATCCTTGTCCAGGCGGAAGTTGACGACCACGTGGTCGCCGGCAAGGTCGATCGAATCCACTCGGCCCGCGGGAACCCCAGCCACGTAAACCGGATCGGTGTCGGAAAGCCCGCTGGCATTTGCCAACTCCGCGGTGTATGCCGACGTGCGTACGTTGTACCAGAGCTTCGGAATGCCCAAGGCGGCGCCGAGTCCCACCACCAGAACGAAGATTCCAAGACTACCCAGGGTGAGAGCGGTGCCGCTACCGCTGCGACGGCGATCCCCTTTGAACAGGAAGAGCATGATGCCGACGAACACGTCGATCAGCTTGACCAGGAACATCATGAGCACACCGGCGAATATGTCGGACCGAAGATGTTGGCTTCCATGTCGCCTGCCTTCAGAGTGAAATTGCAAAGATACAGGCTGATGAAACTTCCGTAACTTCCGATCCGGTTGGCGGCGTCGGCGAACTGGGGAAGGTTGGCGAGAAGTCTGTTGAACTCGTCGGTGCTCGCAATCCAACTCCCGGTGACACTTTCGAGTTGTTGCACGGTCTGACCGAATGCGCCGTTCGACCCGGCCATGATCTGAGCCAACGACGAGACAGTTCGGTTTCCCTGATCCAAGAGCGAGACCAGTTGATCGTTCTGCCCGACGACGGAAGTACTCAGACTGTTCAAACCGTCCAGCAGACCGATCAATTCGGGTTGACGCTCGTCGACGGAGGTGAGAAGAGTGTTCATGTTCGTGAGTAGTTGTGCGAAGACGTCCTGACGGTCGACCAGGCCGGAACTCATGGTCGCGATCTGGTCGAGCAGGGTGGTCATTGCCTGGCCCTGGCCGTTGAAGGTTTCGACAAAACTTCGTGTGAGCGTATTCACCTGCTCGGGTTGCAGCGCGGCGAACAACGGTTTGAACCCGTTCATCAGGGCCGTCAAGTTGATCGGCGGTGTTGTCTGCGCCAGCGGTATCGTGTCTCCTGGTTCGAGCTGTCGTGCGGATACCGTTGCCTCGCTGTCGTCCTGGGTCAGTGCCAGATATCGAGCACCGAGCATGTCGCCGTAGCGCACGGCGGCACGGACATCCGACTCGAGGGAATATTGCGACTCGATTTCGACGTCGACGATCGCCTTGCTCGTCCCGCCTCCGTTGTCGGCAAACGCAACCGAGTCCACGCGGCCGATACGCACACCCGACATGGTGACCGGGTTGCCCGGGTTGAGTCCTTCGACGTCGGTGAACTCGAACGAGTACGAATCAGTGCTTCCGCGAACCGGGACCGACAACGTGTTCGCCACGAACGAAGCACAGGCGACGCCGGTGATGCAGAAGAGTGACAACCGAATGACCTGGCCAGGACGGACCTTCACGGGACGGTCACCTCGTTACCTCTGACCATCGGCCCCAACATCAGTGTTGTCGCCGGGTTGGGGGCGTCCGACTGCTCCGGCGAGCCGCCGAGTAATTGATCTTCGAGGAAACGCAGGGTGGCGGCTTCGGCTTCGCCGCCAACGACTGGGGCACTGACGGGTTGTGAAGGCGTCAGGTTGGAGCCAGAACACTGTGCTCCGTACGAGTTCCCGTACTGCGGGCAATCATCACCTGTGTACGGGAGCGGTTCGGCGAACGTGGCAATTGCTGTGATGTCGAACTTTCCGGTGGCGAAGACTCGCGCACCGGAGGCGCCGAACGTGCTGGCATTGGCAAGAGTGGAACGCAGTCCTTCGGGATTTGCCGCGGTGGTTGCGAGTATCTTTCCGGCAGAATCGATCACGGTGATGATGTTGCTGTTGTTCTCTGCGACAAAATCGTCGACGGTAGCGGCGAAGACTGCGGCTGCGCCGATCGAGGTCTCGAGATTCGCTCTGTTGGCGACCATGCTGTTCGAGACGGATGTGGCGGCCGCCAAGGTATCGAGAATGTCGGGGGTTGCGCGGTCCAATGCGTCGATGACAGATCGGAATTCCGGAGTGGATTGCAGGAATTGGTGTGCAGCGGGAGCCAGTACTCCGGAAGCAGCACTGAGATTGTCTATCGTGGTGCCTATTTCGGCCCCGTTTCCGTCCAGGGCTTGGCCGAGAGCGGTCAGAGCCGTTTGAAGCTTCTCGGGTTGCATTGCTGTGAGGACTCCGACCAACTTGGTGTACACGTCATAGAGGGCGACCGCCTCGGGTCCGTCGTCCATGCGGATCTCGTCTCCGTCCGCGAGAGTTGTTCGGCCCTGCGGCGCCGGGTTGTCCACGAGTTGCATGTAGATGTCACCGAAGAACGTGCGCGGAACAACGCGAGCCATCACGTCGGCGGGAATCTTCGATGCATCCTCAGTCTGTATCTGTAGTTGCACCACGGATTCTGCGGTGCCTGATTCGATTTCGCCGATTCGGCCGATGTTGACCCCGTGATACCGGACCGGTGCCTCGCCGCTGATCAGGCCCGCCGTGGCTGGAACAGCCACGAATACGTCGGTGCTCTGCTCGAGGTTTCCGGATCCACGCAGCACCATAGTCACTGCCGCTACGACGGCCACCACGACGGCGATCGCGCCACGCAGTGCGTAGACGATCTTCGTGCGTGTAGTGAGTCTGTCCACGGTTCAGACCCCCATTCCCGGGATCTGGGGCACGAGGCCCCACAGCGCGAAAGTCATCAGTACGTCGAGGATTCCGATCGCGAGGATCGCAGTCCGGAGCGCGCGCCCGGCCGCTTGCCCGACGCCGGCTGGACCGCCGGATGCGTAGTAGCCGTACGCGCAGTGAACCAGCGCGACAACAGCGGCGAACACCACGGCCTTGAGGCCCGAGTACAGGAGATCCTGCGGCGAGATGGCCAGATGGAAGAAGTAGTCGTAGGTACCTGCCGATGCACCGTTGAAGAACACGACGACCAGTCGGGTCGAGAGGTAGCTGGCCAACAGTCCGATCATGTAGATCGGGATGACGCAGATCATGGCAGCGATGACCCGCGTACCCGCGAGGAAGGGAATCGATCTGATTGCCATCGAGTCCAGTGCGTCGATCTCGTCGGAGATACGCATTGCGCCGATCTGGGCGGTGAAACCCGTTCCGACCTTGGCGGCCAACGCTATAGCGACGACAACTGGGGCAAGCTCGCGTGTGTTGGCAACTGCGGAAAGCATGCCGGAGAGTGAGGTCATCCCGACAAGTTCGAGTCCGCGATGTGTCTCCACGCCCAGCATCATCGCGGCTGCAAGAGACATCGCGAACACGATGCCGATAGTGCCGCCGCCGGACAACAGCGAGTTCGTTCCGAAGCTGACTTCGCTGATCTGGCCGAGTGCGTGTTTGCGGTATTTGGTGAGAGCAAAGGGGATCGAGGCGATGGTGCGGATGTAAAAGGTGACATGCTGACCGAGCGACACCAAGCCGTCGCCTGCGGTCCGCAACGGTCTGCCGGCCTGCCGCGCTCGGATCCGGAGATCGACGAGCGACATCAGAATTCACCGACTGCCGGCACGATCACGGTATACAGCGCGGACAACACAGTGTTCACGATGAAGACGAGCGCGAAAGCGATGACGACGGCTTCGTTGACTGCGTCGGCAACGCCGCGTGGGCCGCCTTTTGCATGGAGACCTTTGAAGGTGGCGACCAAAGTCGAAGCGAGACCGAAGATCGCAGCCTTCACCAAAGCCATGACGAAGTCGGAAGATCGCCCGTACTGACTGAACGTTGCCATGAATGTTCCGGCCGGAAGGTGCTGGACGTAGATGTGGTACAGGTAGCACGCGATCACACCGCCGAAGGTGACCATCGAACAGAGTGCAAGGGAGACGATCACTGCTGCAACCAATCTCGGTGCGACCAGACGCTCGATCACATCGATGCCCATCACTTCCATGGCGTCGATTTCTTCCCGGATCTTTCGTGAACCCAGATCCGTGCAGATCGCCGATCCGGCGACTCCGGCCATCATCAACGCGCACACCAGCGCCGCGGCCTGACCGACGATGATGAAAGCCACGACCGCTCCGGAATATCCACCGGCACCGATCCGGCCGGCCAGTTCACCGACCGAGACGGCGATGAAAACGCCGATCGGAATCATGAGAAGCAGCGACGGGCCGGTGCTGACGCGACCGATGAACAGGGTCTGAGTAATCGTCTCGTGCAACGAGAGTCGCCTGCGGAGGATTGCTGTGAACAGGCCGAAGAGTGCCTGAACCGAGAATCCGATCAGATAGCCCCCCTGTAACGCTACGTCTCGTACCGGGCCCTTCGCGGCTGGTAGCTCGTACGTCATCTAATTGAATTCCTTTGCAGATCAACAGTGTTCGGCACGGAGTTCGAACTGTTCGAGCGCTGACGGTCGAGCGAACTGCCTGTGAAGCATCTCACACATATATGTGTCCAGGCAAGCATTATGTGAACCGAGATTCTCGCTGCGTATCCAGCGCTGTTGACTGAGTTCCCACAAGTGACGTGGCAGTATTGGAACTGTTCGGATCCACACCCGGTGTATGTTTACGAATATTCCGGATCCGTCAGCCTGGTTGAGTCGCGGTTGTGTAGCGGATGCTTCGAGCGGTGACCCTACCCACCATTGGCGCCCTGAGGCAACGTTTTGTTAACGTAAATTCTGGTGGGTGAGCATGGCGATCAAGGCCGAAGGGCCGTTTCTCGTTGCGATAGATAGGCTCTTGAACTGCCACGATGGGGCTGAAGGCGGGCGAAGTGATGAAAAATGTGTATGAATTCTCGGGATCATGCTTATGCTGATTCTCGTCTGATGGACAGGCGGATCGAGGTGCGTCGAGCGTGTGGGCAGGAGAGTGGGGTGCACGGTGAGCCTGGGCGATCAGTTCGTCGACGCGCAGACGTCGAATGGGATTGTTCGGCAGGTGAGGTCCGACTCCGTCAAGAGGCGCCCGAAGGATCGCAAGGCGCAGATCGCGGCAGCTGCGGCAATCGCGTTCAGTGAGCGCGGATATCCTGCTGTCAGTGTCGATGACATCGCGTCGGCGGTGGGTATTTCGGGTTCGGCGCTTTATCGGCACTTTCCGAACAAGTACGCGATGTTCCGTCACGCGGCACTGGAGTTGACCGAAGCGCTCGGTAGTGCGCTCGATGACGTCTCGGCTGCCCCGACAGCGACCGATGCGGGGCGATTGCGCGAGGATCTGATTGCAGTGATACGAACGACAATTCGCAATCGGCGTACGGCTGGAATCTACCGCTGGGAGAGCCGGTTTCTCGATGCTGCCGATCGGAAATCCGTTCGAGCACAAGCCAGCGCGGTCAATCGTCGAGTAGCCCGGTATCTTTCGCGCTCCGATCCGGCGATGACGGCGCGGGACGAGACCCTTGTCGTGGTAGCGATGTTCAGCGTGATCGGCAGCATCACCGTCCATAATCTGTTGCTACCTCAGCGGGCGATGGAACAGGTTCTGCTCGATGCGTGCCTGGCGATAGATCAAGGTGAGGGTGCAACCACCGCAAGCCGCTTGGAGCAGTCCTCGCTGCCTAGAACCGTGACCACGAACAAACGTGAACGTCTCTTGCAGGAAGCGGTGCGGCTCTTCGACTCTCGCGGATATCACGACGTCAGCATCGAAGAGATCGCCGCGGCCGCCGGCTTGAATGCTTCCGGTATGTACCGCTACTTTCCCAGCAAGGCTGAGCTTCTAGGCGCCGTCTTCTATCGAGCTGCAGATCGCTTGGACTTGGCGACGGCAGCGGTCTTCGATTCCGCGACGTCGCACGAAGAAGTGCTCCGGGCACTGGCGGCGATGTACGTGGAGTTGTCTTTTGCACAGCACGAATTGATGTCGGTCTACTTCTCCGAGATGAACAACCTTCTGCCGAGTCATCGAAGCGATCTGAAAAGTCGCCAGAAGCTTTACGTGGTCGAATGGGCGCGAGTTCTCCGCGAAATCCGTCCGGAGCTTTCGGCGGTAGAGGCGAAGTTCGTTGTTCATGCTGCGCTCAACCTGGTTCCGGATGTCGGACGCATGGTGAAGTTCGACGGGGCCGCGGAGAATGCGGCCAGACTGCAGATGTTCATGTCGGCAGTTCTGTTCGGCCGTCACACTTCGCCCTCCTGAAACGTGTCGGAGGGTGTGCGTACTCTGACCCGCTATGAGCGAAGTCGTGTCTCCGGCAGCTGCCCGTCGCATAGCGCTTGCCGCTCAAGGATTTGGCAGATCGCACCCCACAACGGTGACGCGTCGCAATCTGGTCAGCGTGATGGATCGGCTGCAGGTGCTGCAGATCGACTCGGTCAATGTCTTCGAACGTAGCCACTACCTGCCGGTTTACGCTCGGTTGGGCGCGTACGACAAATCCAGGCTCGATCAGCTCGCCTTCGCCCCCGGTTCGGGGTACCTCGAATACTGGGGCCACGAAGCTACGTTCCTACCGGTGGACATGTGGCCGCTGTTCCGCTGGCGGATGGACCAGTTTCGCGCCAAGGCGTTGAGCGACAAGGGCGGATGGGCTTCCGATCGGAGTGTCTTCCTCGATTGGTTGCGGCAGGAGCTGCGCGAGAACGGTCCGATGGCGGCGAGCGAGATCGAACACGAGGCGAACACACGACGCGGTCCGTGGTGGGGGTGGTCCGACGTGAAGGTCGGGCTCGAGACGCTGTTCCGTTGGGGCGAGGTGGTGTCGGCAGGTCGAGCCGGCTTCGAGCGTCGTTATGGCCTGGCCGAGCAGATGCTTGCACCCGAGATACTCGACGCACGCGTCGAGCGGTCGGAGGCGATACGCGAATTGGTGCTGCGGGGTGTGAAGGCACATGGTCTCGGCACACTCGACGACATCGCCGATTACTTTCGTCTGCCCAGCGCAGAAGCGCGAACGGCATTGCAGGAACTCGAAGACGCCGGCAGCGTGCGCCGGGTGTCCGTCGACGGCTGGGAGCGTCGAGGCAAGGCAAGGGAGGTGTGGATCGATCCTCAAGCGAAGCGTCCCAGGTCCATCCGTGCGGAAGCGTTGTTGTCACCCTTCGATCCGGTAGTGTGGGCACGCGATCGAGCGTTGCGGCTCTTCGACTTTCACTACCGGATCGAGATCTACACTCCGGCGCACAAGCGAGTTCACGGATACTACGTGCTCCCGGTCTTGATCGACGACAAAATCTGCGCCCGAGTCGATCTCAAGAACGACCGTCAGAACGCTCGGCTGCTTGTCCGCGCGGCGTGGGCCGAACCAACCGCGGACGCAGACACTGCGCCGCGGTTGGCGGAACTCCTCCGCAGAACTGCGCATTGGCAGGGCTGCGACACCGTTGAGGTGGAGAACAAAGGTACGTTGTCTCAGGAGCTGGCCGCCGCCATGACGTGAGCCTTCAGGGCCGCGAGGGCGATTGTCATTCGGGAACGGTTATGCGTCCGTCGGTAGCTGCCTGATTGATGGAATTTCTCAATGCGGAACAACTTCCGGATCGAATTCTCGGCGGTGCAGCGTCGTCGCGGTACTCCAAACATGCGGTGCGCGAATCTGATCGCCACTGGGTCGACGTGTGATGCCAGCTGTTCTTCTCCACGAGGACGTACGTTCCACACCGCTCGCAGTCCAGCGGTTCCATGGTCATTGCGGCGCTCCGGCGGCGGCCTTGCGTGCAAGGTTGTCCGCAACTTCCTGCTTCCACACCTCGACGGGTTTACTTGTGTCCATCTCGAATTCGAAGCGATCGACCATCTCGGGCGTGACGTCGGCGACGTCCACGTAGAACTGTTCGTACCACCGCCTCAGTTGGTATACCGGACCGTCCTCGGTGCAGAGCAGCGGATTGTCGATGCGGGTCTTGTTCTTCCAGATCTCGATGTCCTGCTCGAACCCGACACCGATGTATCCGATCATCGCGTCGACGGTTTGGTCCGCGATCCCGGCGGGAAGGTCCTCGGTCTTCTTGACGGTGATGCCGTACATCAGGACAAACTTGTTCGGGCTGACCGGGTAGTGGCAGTTGATCAAAACCGAATCCACTTTGAAGGTTTCGTACTGATAGATCAAGTCGTCGATCATGAACGATGGTCCGTGATAGGCGGCCACCGAGAGGTTGGATACCAACTTCGGCACGTCGGGGTCGGTCCAGGTCACGATGTCGTCGCGGTTGATGCCACTCTGCTCCTGGATGGCGACGTGACCTTCGAAGACGTTCTTGAAATAGGTGGGGAACGAGAAGTGCACGTAGAAGAAATGCGCCATGTCAACGACGTTGTCGACGATTTCTCGGCAGTTCGTATCGATGACTATCGACTTCCACACCCAATCGGTCCATTCGTGCTCGGCAGACTTGATGATCGGTATAGCGACGTCGGCAGGAGGCGGATTGCCTTCGGGGTCGTGCCAGACGAAGAGCAGTCCGTCCTGTTCGAGCGCAGTCCAAGCGAGGGTCTTGGCAAGCGGGGGGACACGTCGGGCATAGGGAATCGCGGTGCACTTACCGTTGCCTCCCCACCTCTAGTCGTGGAAGGGGCACGCGATCGAATCGCCCTTGACCGTACCCTGACTCAAGTCGCCGCCCATGTGCCGGCAGTACGCGTCGAGGATCTTCAAATCGCCGTGGCTGTCGGCGAATACGACAAGCTTGGTGCCGAAGGCCTCGATCGGATGTGGATTTCCGTCGTGAAAATCGGTCGCGAGCCCGAGACAGTGCCAGCCGCGGGCAAAACGCTCAGGGGTAACGTCTTCCTCGATGATGCGGAATTCGTCGACTTCGCCCAGGTCCATTGTGGTCATAACGTCGTCCTCTGTTCAGGGGTCTGTCCGTGCCACTGTGGCGAGGAGTGTGCGCAGGTTCAACGGGTGCAACCGGTGATCGGTATAGCTGCAGGTGGCAGAGACCAAGCGGGTTCGTCTCCCGCACGATGGGAAATGCCCTGGCGGCGCGCGCCGACTGAGCCCAGATTGGCAGTCGGCAGCGAAAACATCGCCCAGCGGTGCCCTCTCGACGGGACGGACCACCGGAACGGAGACATCCATGTTGGTCGGACCGATCACCGAAGAGTCCATCCCCATGTCAACTCTCGACAGACTGTCGGCGGTGGTGGACTGCTTTCGTGACGCGCCTCGGCTGACGCTGGGGGAGGTGGCTCGCAGAACCGGAATTCCGCGTTCGTCCGTGCACAGGATGCTTCTGAAGCTTGTGAGGATGGACTGGCTTCGCCGTGAAGGGCTCGAGTACGAAATCGGTGTCAAACTAGGAGATCTGGGCGCTCTCTCGCTGTATCGACATAGAGTGTAACGAGTGGTTACGCCCCTGCTCCTGCAGTTGCATCTCGTGACGGGACATGCTGTGCACCTTGGGGTTTTGGAAGGGAACCATGTGCGCTACATCCAGAAGATCGGGAGCCAGATGGTCCCCGACCTTCAGACTCGCGTCGGCTCACGCATCCCAGCGCAATCGTCGACCATCGGGAAATCACTGTTGAGGGCCGGGCGCAGATCGGTGGCGCCGCTGCAAAACACCAATGAGGGTCGCCAACAAGCTGTTGCGTTCGGAATCTGTAATTCCGGGATGGGTTGTATCGGTGCGCGAATCGGGGTGCTCGACCACTTGCAGGTGGGTCTCTCGATTTGTGGGCCTTTGATTCGCGGCACGATAGACAAAAAGAACGCCGCTCCCGTGCAGATGGCGGCAGTGGCGATCTCCCAGTATTTCGGAGTGATCGACGGGTTCGGGCAGGAGAAGACGGGATAACCTGACAGACGCAGTGAGTGCGCCTCTCCGACCACGCGAAAAGCGTAGTGGGGGAGACGCACTCGGGCAAAGCTGTGTCAGCGAAGAGCCGTAAGCGCGTCGATACGCTCCACTGCATCTTCCATGATGCTTTCGATCAATTCCTTGCAGCTGGGCAGATCGTTGATCATGCCGACAACCTGACCTGAAGCAAGAACGCCGGCCTCCGTGTTGCCCTCGACCAGACCGGCCTTCAGCAACATCGGAGTGTTGGCTGCCATGATGATCTGCATCAGCGTGCGGTCGCCTGACCGTTTCATCGCGAGGCCGTCCTTGGCGAGCGTCGACCACTTCATACCCGTCATTGCCTTGAACTTGGTGGCGTTCTTGGCAGCAGCGATCAAACCGGTTGCATAGCTGGAACCTTCGAGGCTGTTGACCAGGTCGGTGTTGAGCACACGATGAGGCATGCCGTCGACCTTGCGTGAGACCGTCGTATCCGTCAGTCCTCGCTTGAGGTATTCCTGCTTGACGGAGTCCGGCACCGAAGAGTCGCTGGTGAGCAAGAAACGCGTCCCCATGGCGACACCGGCAGCGCCGTACGCCAACGCTGCGGCCAGCCCGCGGCCGTCGAAGAATCCGCCACCGGCGATGACCGGAATATCGACCGCGTCGAGAACCGAGGGGAGAAGCAATGTCGTTGCCACACCGCCGGTGTGACCACCACCTTCGCCGCCCTGGACGATGACGGCGTCCGCGCCCCAAGATGCAACCTTGACCGCATGCTTCGCGGCACCAATCGACGGTACGACGACGATGCCGTGGTCCTTGAGCTTGGCGATCAGTTCCTTCTTGGGAGCCAAGGCAAACGACGCGACCTTGACGCCCTCACGGATCAGCAGGTCCGCGCGCTGCGGCGCGTCGGTGGCGTCGGCACGCATGTTGACGCCGAACGGCTTGTCCGTGAGCTGCTTCGTCTTCTTGATCGCGTGCTCGAGCTCGTCGTACGTCATCGTGGCCGAAGCCAGAATGCCGAGACCACCTGCGTTCGCCGTCGCCGACGTCAGCGCGGGCCCGGAAACCCAGCCCATGCCCGTCTGCACGATCGGGTAGTCGACGCCGACCAGTTCGGTCAGTGCGGTCTTCAGGGTGGGTGTCATGCCGAGACCTCACGGTCCCGGAGGTTGCGCGGGTCGAGGGTCTCGCGGATGAGGTGGAGTTCTTCGGCGGTGGGGTCACGGGTGATACCGGCCTCGTCGAGTCCGGCAACCTCGAACGAGGTGTTCTCGGCGACCTCTTCTGGCGTGACGCCGGGGTGAAGACTCAACGCGCGGAACGTGTTTCCCGGACCGCCGAAGTCGAAGACCCCAAGGTTGGTGACGACGCGGGGGATGTTCAGGTACTTGTATGCGGGGTTCTCGGGATCGATCTGGTCGTATCCGACACCGCACACCACGTCGACCTTGTCGACGAATACTCGCTTGGAGTGCTTGGGGACGAAGTAGCTCGTCGCATGGTTGATGGTGTTACCCGGGGCGCCGCGCACACCGAACATCTGACGCGTCGGCTGCTGAAGCGGGCCGAAGGCGGAGAGGTTCTGGTTGCCGTGGCGATCGAGCTGATTGGCGCCCATGACTACGTGGCGACGGCCCGAAGCGACGACGTCGAACACCTTGCGGAAAGGCATCCATCCTTCGATGGGGCCCTTCGTTCCGACTGCCGGAGTGTCCTCGAGAATGAGGGCTTCACCGTCGGTGATCAGCAGGTCGGGTTCGGTGGTGAGCCGAGCCAGGCGAGCGCCGATGGTGGACGACGTCGACATCGGGCTGGCCATGATTTCGCCTGCACCGGAGAAGATTTCAGCGCACGCGAGAACAACGTACTCTGCGCGGGTGACGGTGGATTCGCTCATGATGCCTGCTCCTCTACAAACTTCTTTACTGCGGCTTGGTAGTCCTCTTCGCTGCCGGAGAGGAAGGTGTCGACGAACGCCTGCCACGACTCGGGGGTCTTGGCGGCCTCGGCGTAGTGACGCTGGAACTTCTCGTCGCGGCCGTAGCTTTCGCCGGCCAACGTGAAGTGCGCACCATTGGGTGCCTCGACGACGGCGTCGACCATCATTCGGTTGAGCAGAAGGTTCTGCAGTGGAACGGATTTGACCAGTTCCTCGGTCTCGACGATGCGCTCGACCGAGACGTAACGCTTTTCGGCGGCCATGCAGTACAGGTCGTCGAAGTACGGGTCGACGCCGTTGTAAGCGGCATTGCCGTGCTTGTCACCGAGATTGAGGTGGACGAACGACGCATCGAGGTTGAGCGCAGGCATCGCGATCAAGGTCTCGGAACGGCCGTCGGCCTCGGGGTACGGGGAGGTGACGGTCTTGAGTTCGTCGCCCCAGAAGTTGCGGACGTCCGAGCCCAGGCCGGCGCGGATCGGGAGGAAGGGGAGACGGGCGGCAGCGGCTTCGAGGCCGCACTTGACCATTCCTTCGTCCATCTCGCGCACTTCGATCTCACCGGCGGTGCGCGCCTTGGCAAACCACGGATCGTAGAACGGCGCGGAGTCCAGGGACACGAAGCCGTAGTACGCCTTCTTGACCTTGCCGGCCGAGCACAGGAGTCCGAGATCCGGTCCGCCGTAAGTGACCACGGTCAGGTCCTTGATGTCCGAACGCAGAATTGCACGCACGAAGGCCATCGGCTTGCGGCGAGATCCCCAGCCGCCCAAGCCGATCGTCATTCCGCTGCGGAGTTCGCCGACTACCTCGTCGAGCGACTTCGTCTTGTCACGCTTGCTAGCCATGTTTTTCTCAGCCTTCCTTCTGGGTTGCGTTCTCGCGCGGCTTGCCGGTGGCGACGAACTCGTCGCGGTGCTCGTCGGACACACCGAGGAGGTTGAGTTCGAAGGTGTAGCCCTGCTCGAGGCGGTAGCTGCCCTTGACGTCGACCGGGTCGATGCCGTTGATGGCTTCCTTGGCGCACCGGATAATGCGGGTGTCCTTCGCGGCGATCTTCGCGGCGATCTCGCGAGCGCACTCGTCGAGCTTCTCGCGCGGGACCACGTCGTAGACGCTGCCGAACTGCTTGAGTGTGTGGGCGTCGACGCTCTGCGCCGTGTAGTACAACGTGCGCATCATGTGTTGCGGCACCAGGCGCGAGAGGTGTGTGGCAGCGCCGAGTGCGCCACGGTCAACCTCGGGAAGGGAGAAGATCGCGTCGTCGGAAGCGACGATCACGTCCGCGTTCCCGACCAGTCCGATGCCGCCGCCGACGCAGAATCCGTTGACCGCCACGACGACGGGGACAGCGCAGTCGTAGACGGCAGCGAAGGCTGCGGCACAACCGCGGTTGGCGGCGACCAGTGCATCGAATCCCTCGGTGGCCTGCATCTCCTTGATGTCGACGCCGGCGTTGAATCCGCGTCCCTCGGCTCGCAGGATCACCACGTGAGTGTTGAGATCCTTGCCCGCGTCGAGGATGGCGTCGGCAAGCTCGAACCATCCCTTGGACGGGATTGCATTGACCGGCGCGTAGTCGATGGTGACCGTGGTGATGCCGGTTCCGTCGGAAGAGGTGCTGATGCCCATTTCGGGATTCCTTACGTCTGTGTACCAAACCAAGCGATTGCTTGGTAAGTTAGCACACAAGCGGAGCCGACAAGCCCGAGCAGAGTGCAATAGGAGACAAAAATGAGTGGATTGGTCGACGGACGCGTAGTCATCATCACCGGGGCAGGTCGAGGTATCGGACGTGCGCATGCGTTGGCGTTTGCTGCTGAGGGCGCCAAGGTCGTCGTCAACGACATTGGTGCGGGTGCCGACGGTTCCGAGACCGGCGAAAGTCCGGCCGAGCAGGTTGTCGCGGAGATCATCGCTGCGGGTGGCCAGGCAGTGGTCAACGGAGACGACGTCGCCGACTGGGCGGGTGCCGAAAATCTGATCAAGACCGCGATCGACACCTTCGGTGGTCTGGACGTACTCGTCAACAACGCAGGCTTCCTGCGTGACCGCATGCTCGTCGGCATGAGCGAAGGCGAGTGGGACGCGGTAATCCGTGTGCACCTCAAGGGGCATTTCGCGCCGTTGCGTCACGCTGCTGCCTACTGGCGCGGCGAAGCCAAGGCCGGCAAGACTGTGGACGCACGCATCATCAACACCAGTTCGGGTGCAGGACTGCAGGGTTCGATCGGCCAGGGCAACTACGCCGCGGCGAAGGCCGGCATCGCCGAGATGACCATCCAGGCCGCCGCCGAGCTCAAGAACTACGGCGTCAGTGTCAACGCGATCGCGCCTGCTGCGCGCACGCGCATGACCGTCGGTGCCGGCGGGGCGATGGCCGAGTCGATGGCGGCTCCAGAAGAGGGCTTCGACGCCATGGCTCCCGAGAACATCTCGCCGCTGGTCGTCTGGCTCGGAAGCACCGAATCCAAGGACGTCACGGGCCGGGTATTCGAGGTAGAGGGCGGAAAGATCACCGTCGCGGAAGGCTGGCGTCACGGCCCGAGCGAGGACAAAGGTGACCGTTGGGACCCGAAGGAGATCGGGCCCGTCGTGGCAACGCTGTTGGAGAAGGCGGAGATTCCGACGCCGGTGTACGGGGCGTAGGGCCTTCGGCCCTGTGCGCCTTTTTGGTAGTGGGCACTACCGAAAAGGCGCACAGGGGCTTGCCCCTAAGCGGGCGCCCGAACCACCAATACAGTGCCGGGGAACTCTGCTGCGAGCTCGCGCCGGGAATGCTTCACGCAGGCGGTGCCGTACCCCTTCTTGCGGGACTCGGGTGCAATCCAGATCGCGACGTTGACCTCTTGGCCGTCGAGTTCGCCGAATACCAGGCCGACGCTCGTCGGGTTGTCGCCGGAGACGTCCTCGGCGACGAACCAGGCAGCGCTCTCGTCGTCGATGCGGCCGAGGCCACCTGTGCGCTCGGCTTCGATTCGATCCTCGCTCCACGGCTTGCCGTCTTCGTCGAGCTGCTCGCCCGAGCGAATCGTGAACAGCGACTTGTCTTCTGCGCTGTCGCTGAACGGACGCAGGCTGAAGTTCTGCCCACTGCTCGCGGGGCGATCAAGCGTCGTCCATTCGAGAGTTGCGTCGAGATTCTCCAGCTCGCCCTGGATGCGATCGCGTGCGGCCTTGGTGAGCGCACTGAACTTGAGGCTCAGAACTGCTTCGGCATTTGCTTCCGACGTGCCGAGGAGTTCCGCGACGGTAGTCAGTGCCTCCTGGTGGTCCTTGCTGTCGACCACTGCATCCAACACCTCGTGGCGACGCTCCAGCGCACGCACGAGTGCGGAAGTGATCTCGCGTCGGTCCAGGATTTGATCTTGAATATGCGTCGTCATATATGCGACTCCTTGCTGTGTTCGAGGCTCTGTCGAAACGCCGTGCGGACCGTACGAGTCAATAGTGCTCCAACTCGCCCGTTATGGCACGTGTTCAGCCTCCGGTGCGGCGAACGAGTCGTTCGTAGCGCTGGCGGGCGGCTTGAGTACTGCCGAGCCCGAGTCCGAAGGCAATGTCCTGCCAGGTCATGCCCCGTTCACGGGCAATTCCGAGGAACAGTGCTTCCAGCTGTTCCATTTCGGCTCGGGCCTTGGGAATCAGAGTCAACGCAGCCATGACGTCGGCGTCGTCGACTTCGGGTTCGTTCACCTCGGGTGTGTCGGTGCCGCCGGCAAGACGAGCCACGACGCGAACCGCGCCGTAGGGCTCGAGCATCTCCGGATGCGATTGCCGCGCGCGCTGGCTTTGGGTCGCGCCGTGGCGCTCGCTGATCCGAAAGAGTCCGGCGTACTCGCGATGTGAGCGTTCGCGGCCGGAATCGATCGGTCTGAACTGGTCATCGGTCATGAAACCAGGGTGGCACGAGCCCGGATCAATGTAAACGGTTTGTTGTAAACAAATTGTTTAGTTTGTCAGTGGCTCACACACGATGACGGGAATGACGCGGTCCGTCCAGGCCTGATAGTTGTCGAAATCCGGATACATCGCCGTCAACTTCGGCCACAGCCGAGCGCGCTCGTCCTCGGTAGCAACGCGGGCTTTCATCGAGCGGATCCGAGACTTGATCTGAACCGTCACCACCGGATCCGCCTTGATGTTGAGGTACCACATCGGATTCTTCGGAAGACCGCCTTGCGACGCCACCAGAATCACGTCGTCGCCGTCCTCGAGGAACAGCAATGGACTGATTCGCTCCTCGCCGGATTTGCGACCGGTAGTGGTCAGCAGGCAGATCGGCAGCCCGCGTGGGAACGCGCTGCCGACCCGCCACTTGCTACCCAGCCTCCCGTCGGTGGCGCGATACATGGCGACGTTTGCCTTCGACATCCATTTGATGAACTTGACCGTCACCGGGGCGTCGAGTCCCTTGGGTTTTGCTGGGGGAGTAGTCATCTCAGATTCGCTCGATGATGGTTCCGGTGGCCAGCGCGCCGCCGGCGCACATCGTGATCAGAGCCGTCGAGCCGTTGCGACGCTCCAGTTCGTGCAGTGCGGTGGTGATCAGTCGAGAGCCCGTGCTGCCGACCGGATGGCCCAGAGCGAGTGCGCCGCCGTTGACGTTGACGTTGTCGAAGTCAGGTTCGTGGACCTGGGCCCAGGACAGTGCGACGGATGCGAATGCTTCGTTGATCTCGAACAGGTCGAGGTCGCCGATCTTCATTCCACTCTTCTCCAGAACGCGGCTGGTTGCCTGAACCGGTCCGTCGAGGTGGAACTCCGGTTCCGAGCCGACCAGGGCCTGAGCGATGATGCGGGCGCGTGGCTTCAATCCGAGCGCGCGAGCCTTGTCCTCGTCCATGAGCAGGACTGCGGCCGCACCGTCGGAGATCTGGGAAGACGTTCCGGCCGTGTGAATTCCGCCTTCGAGGACGGGCTTCAGTCGGGCTAGGGACTCGGCCGTCGTATCGCGCAGGCCCTGATCGCGATTGACGAGCTTGGTCTCGCCCGTGAGGTTTCCTTCCTTGTCGACCTGGGGTGCCGAGAGTTCGAGTACCTCTCGGTCGAAACGCCCTTCCTCCCAAGCCTGCTTGGCCAGTGCCTGCGAGCGGACACCGAGAGCTTCGACGTCGTCGCGAGTCAGTCCGCGTCGGCGCGCGATGCGTTCTGCAGCCTCGAACTGGTTGGGCATGTCGATGTCCCACGTAGCCGGCCGACGCGGTCCGGCCTGGTCACCCACGTTGGCACCGAGGGGAACCTGGCTCATCGCTTCGATGCCGCAGGCGATGCCGGCATCGATGGCGCCGGTGGCGATCAGTCCGGCGATCAGATGGTTCGCCTGCTGGGCCGAACCGCACTGGCAGTCCACGGTCGTTGCCCCCGTCTGCCACGGCAGACCGGCGTGCAACCAAGCAGTGCGCGTGATGTTGTTGGACTGAGCGCCGGCCTGGGTGACGCAGCCGCCGATCACCTGCTCGATCAACAACGGGTCGATTCCCGACCGGTCGAGAACTCCCTTTTGTGCAGCTCCGAGGAGTTCGGCGGCGTGCAGACCGGCGAGCCAACCTCCGCGCTTGCCGATCGGTGTACGGACAGCCTCGACGATTACTGGTGTGCCCACAGCGGGCTCCTTTCCTTGTAGTGAAAAAGTAGAACAGGTTCTCTGCGGGAAGCAAGACCTGCCGACGTTTCCTTTCCTAGTAAGCAGGCTTGTGTTTCAATGAGAGTAGAACGTGTTACACATCACGGATCCCCATCACCCCTGTGATGAAAAGGCTTAGGGCAGGAGACATCAGTGGCACAGCCCGCATTCCCCGAGGGAATCGACTTCACGGACCCCGACATCTACGCGGAACGTATGCCGTTCGAGGAGTTCGCCGAACTCCGGAAGACGGCCCCCGTGTGGTGGAATCCGCAGCCCCCGGAAATCGGCGGATTCCAGGACGAGGGCTTCTGGGTGGTCACCCGTCATGAAGAGGTCAAGGAGGTCTCGCAGCGAAGCGACATCTTCTCGACCCACGAGAACACTGCGATTCCTCGCTTCGCCGACGACATCCCGCGTGAGAACGTCGAGATGCAGCGCTTCATCCTCATCAACAAGGACGCCCCGGAGCACACCAAGCTTCGCAAGCTGGTTTCGCGTGGATTCACCCCGCGAGCTATCAACAGCCTGCGCGAAGAACTGACCGAGCGCGCCGAAAAGATCGTCACGACTGCGGCTGCCGGTGGTGCCGGAGATTTCGTGGTTCAGGTCGCGTCCGAACTTCCGTTGCAGGCAATCGCCGAGCTTCTCGGTGTGCCGCAGGAAGATCGAATGAAGCTCTTCGACTGGTCCAACCAGATGACGTCCTACGACGACCCCGAGTTCGACATCGACCCGCAGGCAGCGTCGATGGAGATTCTGGGATACGCGTACCAGATGGCGGATCAGCGCAAGAAGTGTCCCGCCGATGACATCGTCACCAAGCTCATCGAAGCTGACATCGACGGAAATGAGCTCTCCCCAGAGGAATTCGGCTTCTTCGTGATTCTGCTTGCGGTCGCGGGTAACGAGACCACTCGTAATGCCATCACACACGGCATGGTTGCCTTCCTCGACAATCCCGACCAGTGGGAGCTGTACAAGAAGGAACGTCCGAAGACTGCGGCCGACGAGATCGTTCGTTGGGCCACCCCGGTGACGTCTTTCCAGCGCACCGCGCTCGAAGACACCGAACTCGGCGGACAGAAGATCAAGAAGGGCGATCGCGTCGTGATGATGTACGCGTCGGCCAACTTCGACGAAGACGTCTTCGAGAACCCCACGAAGTTCGACATCATGCGTGACCCCAACCCGCACCTCGGATTCGGTGGCACCGGTGCGCACTTCTGCATCGGCGCCAACCTGGCTCGTCTCGAAATCGATCTGATATTCAACGCGATCGCCGATCACCTACCCGACATCACCAGGCTCGGCGATCCCCGTCGCCTGCGCTCGGGCTGGCTCAACGGCATCAAAGAGTTTCAGGTTGATTACAAGACATCGGGCTGCCCGGTCAAACACTGATCCGGACATATACTGACCTGATAACCGGCGAGTAGGTTCTGTGTAGCTTTTCGGGAGTTGCCTCTGCACTCTCGAACACGCAGAACTACAGTAGACGTTCCGGGGGGCCACTAGTTGGCAACCTGGAACTGCGGCGGCGTCTGCGGGATCCCTCATCTCCCGTAGGCGCCGCCGTTTGTAGTTCAGCCGCCGTATGGTTTGGTGATCGCTTCGAGGAAGTGGCCCGACGGGTCGAGGAAGTAGACCCCACGCCCACCGTCGTTGGTGTTGAATCCGGTACTCGACTGGCGCGGATCGGCCCAGTGATCAAGTTTCAAGGCTTGTATGCGCTGGTAGATGCCGTCGAAGTCGTCTTCGGAGACGAGGAAGGCGTAGTGCTGAGACGGCACCTCCACGCCCTCTTCCACTTGCGCGAAGTCCAACGTCACGCCGTGATCGAGTTCCACGCCGAGAAAGTAGCCGGCTTCGACAGGGCCCGGTAGACCGAACATGTGAGTGAAGAACCACGCCGACTCTTGTCGGTCTTTTGCGGCGATGATGGTGTGATTGAACGAAATGGTCATAAGTGACCCCTTGCAGTACGACGCCTCCATGCCTGACGCAGTCCGTCATCGACACGCGACGTTGGAAACCAGGAAACCATTCCGAGGTTCTCGGTGCAAGTACCACTGCCGAATTCGATTGCGACGAGAGCGGCCCCGGTCACTGACCGGGGCCGCTCTCGTATTGGGGTTCTCAGGCTTTGCGTGCGGTCTTCATCGCGCGGTCCACTTCCCAGAATGCTCGAAGCGACGCGATCTTGCCGTCGTCGTTCACCCGGTAGACGAACACACCCTCGGCGTCGATGATCGAGCCGCCGATGGTCGTACGGATCTTGCCGATGTTGACGTTCTCGTTGCCGCACACCAGGGAATCGTCGATCAGAAATTCGAGCTTGTCCGCGTTGGCGATCGTCATGTCGTAGAACTTCGAGATCGCCTCGCGCCCGTGATGCCCCTTGCCGTCCGGGTCGAAGCCCGACGGCCCGACCGGATCCTCCACCCAACCGTCCTCGGCGAAGAGGTCCAGCCAGGCTTCCTTGTTCTTGCCACTCGCTGCGGCGCGCGAAGCGTTACCCGCGACGCGAGCGGGGTGTTCGTCAGTCATCGCGGCTCCTCAGTTGATGTACTGCTCGGCGAACTTGCGCATTGAATTCTGCTTTGCCTCCAGTGGGGCATCGAATCCGATTCCGTCGAAAACCCAAGGCACGGTGATGATGTCCGTGACACCGGCGTCTTCGAGTTCGGCGTAGCCGTCCTTGCCGAAACGATCGATGCACACTGTCTGGATTTCGAACGGCTCGTTCTCGCGGCCGTACTCGGCACGCAGTTCACGCAGTCGTGCGATGACACCGACCAGATCGTCGAACTTGATCATCGCCGACGTCCAACCGTCGCCCACGCGTGCAGCCCGCTTGAGTGCGACCTCGGTGTGGCCGCCGACGTAGAACGGAACCGGCTTGGTGGGAGCCGGACTCATCTGCAGGCGATCGAAATCGAAGAACTCGCCGTGATACTCGACCATGCCGCCGCCCAGAATCAGTTTGAGGACGTCGATCATCTCGTCCACTCGGGCGCCGCGACGCTTGTACGGCGCGCCGCACCACTCGAACTCTTCCGGAGCCCAACCGATTCCGACACCGAAGCCGAAACGGTTGTTGGTCAGTGCCGCTACTGATCCGACCTGCCGCGCGAGCAGGACCGGATTGCGGCTACCGAGCTTGAGTACCTGGGTGTAGAACTCGATCTTCTCGGTCACCGCGCCCATCGCGGCCGCGGCGATCAGCGGATCGACCCAGGGGGTCTCGGCGTTCCACATCCGAGACCCGTCCGGGGTGTACGGGTAATCCGCCGCCTGCGTTTCCATGAAGAACAGTGAATCGGGGAGAGCGATCGACGAAAAGCCGCATTCCTCGGCCGTTTTGGCGATGCCGGCTAACTGGTCCAAGGGGTTCATGGCAACCCCGACGGTGTACTTCATCTTCGGCCTCTTCCTGATCGGCGTGTGTGCTGCTGTTACGTGGTGGGACGTTCGGAGCCGACGACCCACATCGAGAAGTACTGCGAGCCACCGCCGTAGGCATGGCCGAGGGCCTTGCGAGCATCGGCCACCTGGTGATCGCCGGCGCGGTGCATGACCTGCATCGCCGACTCGGCAAAACGGATCATGCCCGAGGCACCGATCGGGTTGGAGGAGAGAACACCACCCGAGGCATTGACCGGGAGCTTGCCGCCGATCGCGGTTTCGCCCGACTCGGTCAGCTTCCAGCCCTGGCCTTCCTCCGCGAAGCCGAGGTTCTCGAGCCACATCGGCTCGAACCACGAGAACGGGACATAGATTTCGGCGCAGTCGATCTCGTTCAGCGGATCGGTGATTCCCGCTGACTTCCACAGTGCTGCTGCGGCGTCACGGCCGGCTTGCGGATTGACCTGATCGCGTCCGGCATAGAAGGTCGGCTCGGTGCGCATGGCCGTCGCGTGGATCCACGCGACCGAACGACCCGCGGCCTCGACCTGTGCGGCCGCTTCCTCGTTGCCGATCACCAAAGCGCACGCGCCGTCCGAGGACGGGCAGGTCTCGTCGTAGCGGATCGGGTCCCAGAGCATCTGAGATGCCTGCACCGATTCGAGAGTGATGTCCGGCTGCCGCAAGTGCGCATAGGGATTGAGGCTGCCGTTGAGTCGATCCTTCACCGCGACGAGGTAGCCGATGTGCTCCGGTGCGCCCGATCGCCGAATGTACGAACGGACGTGCGGGGCGAAGTATCCACCGGCACCGGCGCCGACGGGCATGTTGAACGGAACCGGTACGGACAGCGCCCACATTGCGTTCGACTCGGACTGCTTCTCCCAGGAAACTGTCAGAACCCGCTTGTGGACTCCGGATTTGACCAGGCTCGAGGCGACGATAGCCGTCGAACCGCCCACCGAGCCGGCTGTGTGAACACGCAGCAACGGCTTTCCGTTGGCGCCCAGTGCATCCGACATGGCGAGTTCGGGCATCATCGAACCCTCGAACAAGTCGGGGGCCTTTCCGATGACGACGGCGTCGATGTCGTCCCAGCCGACGTTGGCGTCGAGCATCGCGGCGTCGATGGCTTCACGGACCAAGCCCGCCATCGAGACGTCGTGGCGCTTTGCGACGTAGTGAGTTTGGCCGGTGCCGAGCACGGCCGCGAGTTGAGGCGTTCCGGCCATCAGTTCCGTCCCTCCAAGACTGCTACCAGGTTCTGCTGCAGCACAGGGCCGCTTGTTGCATGGGCCAGAGCGCGATTCGCCTGACCGTCGAAGATTGCCTTGGCGGCGTGGCCGATTCGTTCCAGACCACCGGCGAACAGTGGGTTGCCGCTGAGCGGACCGCCGGACGGGTTGATCGTGGTGGCGTCGGTCAGGCCGATCGCTTCCTTCAAGATCAATTCCTGGTGAGTGAACGGTGCGTGCAGTTCGGCGACGTCGATGTTGCCGACCTCGCCGCCCGTTGCCGCCTTGGCTGCCGACGTAGTGGACGGCGACGTGGTCAGGTCACGTGCACCCAGGTTGGGGGAGTCGATGCGATGCTCGAGTCCGGTGATCCACGCCGGCCGCTCGCAGAGATCGCGGGCGCGGTTACCCGAGGCCAGGATGATTGCTGCCGCGCCGTCGGTGATAGGCGCACAATCGTGTGCGCGCAACGGATCTGCGAGGAAGGGGCTGGCGAGAAGGGCCTCGATGTCGACCTCACCCGTGAGCTGAGCCTTCGGATTGCTCAGCGCGTGACGACGGCTGCGAGCGGCAACCTCCGCCATGTCCTCTTGCGTCCACTTACCCGCGTCGAGTCCGAGCCGGGCTTGAAGTCCGGCGATCGAGACGGAGTCTGGCCACAGCGGCGTCACGAGGTACGGATCGAGTTGCATGGACAGGATCTTGCGCAGGTGCCCGGCGGAGGACTTGCCGAAGCCGTACACCAGCGCGGTCTCGACCTCGCCGGTCAAGATCTTGATCCACGCTTCGTAGAAGGCCCACGCAGCGTCCATCTCGACGTGAGATTCGTTGATGGGCGGGACTGCTCCGATGGAGTCGATGGCCGAGATGAAGGAAAATGCTCGCCCGGCCAGGTAATCGGAAGATCCGGAGCACCAGAAGCCGATGTCAGACTTGGTGATTCCCAGATCGCTGTAGAGCTGCTGGAAGCACGGGACGAGCATCTCGACGCCGTTGGTGGTGCCGTTGGTTTCGCGGACGTGGGGTGCCTGAGCAAAGCCCACGACTGCGATGTCTGCAGAAGTCATTTCAGGAGCCTCACAGGTGGTGTTGGAAGGTGGAGTACTCGGCGTCGGGTTCACCTGTCGGCCGGAAGTATTCGATGTTCTCGAGGGTGTAACCCCACTCTTCGCGAGGCTTCCACTTGGCTTCGACACGCATGCCCATCCGTACGTCCGCGGCATCACATTCGAGAATCAAGTGCAGGAACGGAATGTCGGCCCCGTCGAGGAGCACGTAGGCGGCCACGTAGGGCGGTTTGATTCGCTGCCCGAGGAACGGGACGTTGACGATGCAGAAGGTGGTGACAATTCCCTTGTCCGGCAGTTCGATCTGCTCGCTCGTCGGCTTCCCGTTGGTGGGATTCGCGCCGCGTGGTGGGATGTAGATCTTGTCTTCGGGTCCGCTGCGACCACCGATAAGCTTGCCTTCTGCGAGACCACGGAGGTAGAAGCTCTCCTCGGCCGAAGCGGAATGCATGAAGTGCAGGTCGACAGGCGTCGTGATCATGGTGACAGGATCGGCGCTGGAATCGACTGTCGCGATTCCGTTTTCGCTCTCACCTGGTTCGAAGCACTCGATGTCCTTGATCTGCCCGATCCGCTCCGACGCCCAGCGAGCACGAACCCGCAGGCCGGTGCTGATGTCGTCGGGGGAGTCGACGTCGACTGCGTGGAGCATGGACGTGTCCGCGCCGTCGAGCTTGATCAGGGCCCACGCGAAAGGCTTCGTCAGTGGTTGACCCTCGATGGGTTCGGGCATCCACGTCCAACTCACGACCGTTCCGCCGTCGGAGACCCCGACGAAGTCGGTCAGTGGTTCGGCCGTGTCCGGATCGAATTCCGGTGGCGGCACGAAGACACGACCGTTCGACCCGCGTGCGCCGATCACCTTGCGATCACGCAGGGCAGTCACGAACGCGCCGATGGTCGGTCCCGTCGATCTGGTGTAGTCGAAATGGAGATTCAATGGTGCGCTCAGGGGCTTGTCGGCCACCCCGCTCTTTCCGATGGTCACAAGATCGAGTAGAACAGGTTCTAGAGATTGTGGCAAGAGTCACTTCTGATCACCGGCAATGTGGAGGCCTGCGATGAAGCTTGGGTTGCAACTCGGATACTGGGGCGCACAGCCGCCGGCAAACGCCCCGGAACTAATCGAGGCCGCAGAAGGCGCGGGATTCGACGCGGTCTTCGCGGCGGAGTCCTGGGGATCGGACGCATTCACCCCGCTCGCCTGGTGGGGATCTCGGACCGAGAACGTCCGGCTCGGTACTTCCGTCGTACAGATTTCGGCGCGAACACCGACCAGCTGTGCCATGCACGCGCTCACTCTCGATCACCTCAACGGTGGGCGAACGATCCTCGGGCTCGGCGTATCCGGACCGCAGGTCGTCGAAGGTTGGTACGGCCAGCCGTTCGAGAAGCCGCTCGCGCGCACCCGCGAATACGTTTCGATCGTGCGCCAGGTTCTCGCCCGTGAAGCGCCCGTCACCAGTCCCGGCCCCCACTACCCTCTGCCGTATGCGGGACCGGGCAGTTCGGGACTTGGCAAGCCGCTCAAGCCCATTACGCACCCGCTGCGTGCGGACATCCCGATCTGGCTCGGCGCTGAAGGGCCGAAGAACGTCGCGCTCGCTGGTGAAATCGCCGACGGCTGGCTGGCGATCTACTACACCCCGCGCCTGGCCCCGATGTACAACAAGTGGCTCGACGAAGGCTTTGCTCGAGCCGGGGCCCGTCGCAGTCGCGAAGACTTCGAGGTGGCCGCCACGTGCCAGGTCATCGTGACTGACGATCGCGCCGCTGCCATCGCCGCTCTCAAGCCGATGACCGCCCTCTACGTCGGCGGAATGGGCGCCCCGGAGTTGAACTTTCACGCGCAGGTCTACAAGCGGATGGGCTACGAGAAGGAGGTCGACGAGATCGGTCGCCTCTTCATGTCGGGCCGTAAGGACGAAGCTGCTGCCGTCGTCCCGGACGAGATGGTCACCGAGACCATGATCATCGGCAACGTCGACGAGGTGCGCGCAGACGTGAAGCGTTGGGAGGAAGCCGGAGTCACGATGCTGTTGGTGACTTGCCGCGATGCCGACCATGTGCGTGAGCTCGCGGCCGCGGTGGGTGGTTGAGCGGGACCCCGCCTTTTTCGAGCGGGACCCCGCCTTTTTCGAGCGGGACCCCGCCTTTTTCGAGCGAACGGCACGTTCAGCGCATCTGAGGCGCTCAACGCGCCTTTCGCTCGCCGAAAGTTATCCACAAGGCCGCCAAAACCCCAGGTCGCCGCCGGAGCCCGCGCTGCTACTCGAGTCATGCTGCAACCATGCGGCGAGGAACGTGGGGCGATGATCTGGACGCGATCTACCGCGTCAGTCGAAGCGGAGTGATCCGAACGGCCGAGTTGGCGCGATTGGGCGTGTCAAACTCCGCCGTGCACAGCCGGTGTCGAGTGGGCGGACCCTGGCAGCGCATATTGCCAGGAGTCATCCTGCTCCGAAATGGTCAACCCACGCCACGTCAACGATCGATCGCTGCGCTCATGTTGTGCGGTGACGAGTCCCTGCTGACCGGGCGATCTGCCATGGCGGAGTACGGATATCGAACGCACTCCGGGGATGTGCAGGTGCTCATCCCCATCGACCGTCGAGTTCAATCGGTCGGGTTCGTCACGGTGGAGCGCACTATTCGACTGCCCGAGCCGGAGATTCGCAACGGTCTGCGCTGTGCCCCGCTGCCGCGGGCGCTACTCGACGCTGCGAGGCGGTGCAAGGCCCTCGATCCCACACGGGCACTCATTGCCGAGGTCGTTCAGCGCGGCGACGTCTCGGTGCGCGAACTTGCGAAGGAACTCGAGGCGGGTAGCAGTCGGGGTTCCGCGCTACCTCGGGTCGTGTTGCGCGAAGTGAACGCGAACGTCCACTCGGTTCCGGAGGTTCACGCGCGAAAACTGTGGCAGCGGAGCGGACTGCCGGAAATGTTGTTCAACCATGAGATCCGGGATGCGAAGGGAGACTTCGTCGCAATTCCGGACGGATGGATCGATTCGGTTGCCTTCGCGTGGGACATCGACTCTTTGGAATGGCATGCCGCGCCGACGGACTACAAGCGCACGGTGGAACGCCGGACGCGTATGCAGAATGCGGGAATCATCGTGTTGCCGACGGTGCCCAGTGCACTGCGAACGGACCCTGATCGCGTGATCGAGGACCTTCGTGCGCACTACAGATTGGCGCAATCACGTGCCCGGCCGCAGGTGTTCGCGAGGTCGAGGTGGGCGAAAATGGACGAAACCGGCTGAGCGAAAGTGCCTTTCGGTGCACTGAAGGCGCCGAAAGGTACGTTCGCTCGAAAAGGGGGGTGGGTTAGACGCCCTTGAACTGGGGCGCTCGCTTCTCTCCGAATGCCCGCGGGCCCTCCTTGGCGTCGGCGCTCATGAACACCTTCATGCCCAGCTGTGCGTCGATCTGGAAGGCCTCTTCCTCGTGCATGCCCTCGGTGTCGCGGATGGTCTTGAGGATCGCCTGCACGGCAAGGGGGCCGTTGGCGCTGATCAGGTCCGCGAGCTCTAGCGCCCTGTCGAGGGCCTGACCGTCCGGGACGACGTGGCCGATGAGTCCGATCTCCTTGGCCTCCGGAGCCTTGATGTGACGGCCGGTGAGCAGGATGTCGGCTGCGATCGTGTACGGAATCTGGCGCACCAGACGCACTGCGGATCCACCGAGCGGGAAGAGCCCCCACTTGGCTTCGGAGACGCCGAACTTGGCGCTCTCACCCGCGACACGGATGTCGGTTCCCTGCAGGATTTCGGTTCCGCCGGCGATGGCTGCACCCTCGACGGCGGCGATGAGCGGCTTGGTCAACCGGCGACCCTTGAGGAGTCCTTCGATCTTGGACATGTCGACGCCGCCGCCGGCGAAGGAATCTCCCGGCGGCTTGGCGGACATGTTCTTGAGGTCGGCGCCGGCGCAGAAGTCGCCGCCCGCCCCGGTGAGGATGGCGACGCGGATCTCGGGGTCGTTGTCGACCTGGTCCCAGGCATCGACCATGATTGCCATCATCTCGCCGGTGATGGCGTTCTTACGCTCGGGGCGGTTCATGGTCACGATGAGGACGTGACCGCGCTTCTCCACGAGGCAATGCGGCGCGGTTTCCGAAATGTCTGATTTTTCGGTCGTCGAAGTGGACACTGATGGCTCCTGGCGGGTCTGTGAGCTGGCTCTCAAATTGGGTCTTGCCAGAAACGGTAACACGTTCTACTTTGATCTCGTGGCCCTTAACATCGCAGACTTCGTAGAGCACGCAATCGACCTCGTTCCGGACCGCGTCGCGCTGGTCTCGGACAATCGCGAGTCGACTTATGCGCAGTTGGAGGACCGGGCGAATCGCCTCGGTCACTACCTGCGTGAACATGGCGTTCAACCGGGTGACAAGGTCGGCATCTACTGCCGGAACGTCATCGAGGCGATCGAGGCCATGGTCGCCGTTTTCAAAATCCGGGCGGTGATGGTCAACATCAACTACCGGTACGTCGAGAACGAGTTGCAGTACATCTTCGACAACTCCGACATGGTTGCGCTCATTCACGAGCGCCGCTACTCGGACAAGGTCGCGAACGTCCTGCCGAACACTCCCAAGGTCAAGTCCGTCATCGTGGTCGAGGACGGCACCGATCTGGACTTCAGTGCTTTCGGCATCGGCTACGAGGACGCACTCGCGCAGAGTTCGGGTGAGCGTGATTTCGAAGATCGCAGCAACGACGACATCTTCATGCTCTACACCGGTGGCACGACCGGTAGCCCCAAGGGCGTCATGTGGCGTCACGAGGACTGGTGGCGTGTGCTAGGCGGCGGCATCAACTTCGTCACCGGAGTCCCGGTCGAGGACGAGTATGAGATGGCGAAGGTCGGCGCTGCCAACCCGAGCATGATCCGCTACCCGATCCCCCCGATGATTCACGGCGGCTCCCAGTCGGCGGTGTTCCACAGCCTCTTCGGCGGCGGAACCTGTTTGATGCACCCGGAGTTCGACGCCCACGAGGTGTGGCAGAACATCGACAAGCACAAGGTCAACCTGATCTTCATCACGGGCGATGCAATGGGCCGCCCGATGCTCGACGCACTGATTGCCGGAAACCCGGAGACCGGTGAGCCGTACGATCTTTCGACGCTCTACGTGATGGCCAGCAGTGCTGCCCTCTTCTCGCCGAGCATTCAGGAGCAGTTCCTCGAACTGCTGCCCAACCGCCTGCTGACGGACTCCATCGGAGCGTCCGAGACCGGCTTCGGCGGACTGGCAGTATTGAGCAAGGGGCAGAAGCACACCGGCGGTCCGACGGTCAAGATCGACGCCTCCACAACGGTTCTCGACGAGGACGGTAACGAGGTCGAGCCCGGATCGGGCAAGCGCGGCATGCTCGCTCGCAGGGGCAACATTCCGCTCGGTTACTACAAGGACGAGGTCAAGACGGCCGAAACCTTCCGCACAATCAACGGTGTTCGTTACTCGATCCCCGGCGACTACGCGCAGGTCGAAGCCGACGGCACGGTCACGATGCTCGGCCGCGGTTCGGTGTCCATCAACAGCGGCGGCGAGAAGGTGTACCCGGAAGAGGTCGAGGGCGCTCTGAAGGCGCACCCGGACATCTTCGACGTGCTGGTGGTCGGTATCCCCGACGACCGGTTCGGTCAGCGAGTTGCCGCAGTGGTTCAGGTACGCGAAGGCACGTCGCCGACGCTGCACGACATCGCCACCGCAGCGCGCAAAGAGATTGCCGGATACAAGGTTCCGCGCAGCGTGTGGTTCGTGGACCAGATCAAGCGAAATCCGGCAGGCAAGCCCGACTACCGCTGGGCGAAAGCCGAGACGGAATCGCGCGAGGCTGACGATAACAACGGAAACGGCGCTCCTGTGGCGTCACCGGCAGAAAGCGTGGAAGCCTGATGCGTTCGGATCTCGCCGACAAGTTCGGCATCGAATACCCGATCTTCGGATTCACTCCTTCCGAGCACGTCGCGGCCGCCATCAGTCGCGCAGGCGGTCTGGGCGTTCTCGGTTGCGTCCGGTTCAACGACCCGGAAGAGCTCGAAGCCGCACTGACGTGGATGGACGAGAACACCGACGGTAAGCCGTACGGCGTCGACATCGTCATGCCGGCCAAGGTGCCGACCGAGGGCGGCGCCGTCGACCTCGACAAGCTGATTCCGGAGGAGCACCGCGCCTTCGTCAACCGCACGCTCGACGAACTGGGTGTGCCGCCGCTTTCCGACGACGTCGAGCATGCAACCGGCGTACTGGGATGGCTTCACTCGGTGGCGCGGTCACACGTCGATGTTGCTCTGGGACACCGGATCGCGTTGATTGCGAACGCGCTGGGATCGCCGCCGAAGGACGTCATCGATCAGGCGCACGAGAAGGGCGTGCCGGTAGCAGCGCTGGCCGGCGCCGTCGAGCATGCACGTCGTCACGTCGAGAACGGTGTCGACATCGTGATCGCGCAGGGCTACGAGGCCGGCGGTCACACCGGCGAGATTGCGTCGATGGTTCTGGTTCCGGAAATCGTTGATGCACTAGGTGATTCGGCTGCCGTGCTGGCTGCCGGCGGTATCGGCAGCGGCCGTCAGGTGGCTGCTGCACTCGCGCTCGGTGCGTCCGGAGTGTGGATGGGCTCGTACTGGCTCACCACGTCCGAATACAAACTCGGCAGTGCGTCGGGCGAAGGCCCGTCCGCTATTCAGCGTGCACTGTTGGGCGCGACGTCGGCCGACACCGTACGTTCGCGCATCTACTCGGGTAAGCCCGCTCGGTTGCTCAAGACCAAGTGGACGGAAGCCTGGTCGAACCCGGGAGCACCGGCGCCCTTGCCGATGCCGCTGCAGAACCTACTGGTCAGTGATGCTCATCAGAGAATCGCTGCATCGGAGAACCCGGAAGTTGTGGCAATGCCCGTCGGTCAGATCGTGGGACGGATGAACGAGATCCGCCCGGTCGCCGAGGTCATGGCCGAGCTGGTGTCAGGGTTCGAGGACGCACGAACCCGACTGGATTCGATGAAGTAGTAGATGACACGTACGTATGCCCTCGGCCGAGTTTCGGCCGAGGGCATACGCCGTTTCAGCCGGCGAGGTCGTCCGGTCCGACGCTGTCCGACAACCATTCGCCGCGGCTGAGAACACCGTCGTCGCGGCGGCGTGCGATCACGAAAATTACCAGGGCGGCGGCGAGGACAACTGCGAGAACGCGCGAAGGCGTCAGGTTCGGGTTCTTCATACCCGTAATTTTGCCGGAAGAACGGGCGCAATGGTGAGGCAGCGGAGCAAAATCACGGTGTTTCGGAACTGCGGTGCTGCGAAATTGCTGCGCTTCGGCAGCATGAAGGCCGGCGTTCCGCTCGCGTAGGCCACAGATGTGCACGTTGAGAGTGTGCGCCGCCTCGACTGGGCCCTGGCAGCGGTGTGCCCGGGATCGGTCCTCCAACTGCATCCACATGCGAGCGTGGTGATCGACGACGCGGCGGCATCACAGTTTCGGCTCACCGAGTTCTACAAGACGGTGTCGGCGCACAAACCGCTTGCTCAGCACTACTGAGATATTGGGACTAGACGGGCTCTCGCGTCTTTTCGAGTCCGAGTGCCATTTCGGGAGTGAGTAATTGGAAGTCGGATTCTCCGCGCCGTCGGATCCACACCGGATCGGAGGTGTTCCAGCGTTCGGCGCTCTGCGTTCGAGTGACCACCTTGAACGTCGCCGTTCTCGGGAACTCACTGCACACTCGGATCAAGGTCGGCTTCTGCTTCGGCCCGAGTTCCGGCCGGGAATCGATGTATTCGGCGACGGCTACCGGGTCGAAGTTGTCGACATCGCCGACCGGAATCACCGACGCCATGACGCGGTCGCCGACGTCGCTGTCGGGGACTGCGTACACGGACACCTGCGCGAAGCCCGGGTAACCGACCAGGGAGCGTTCGATGGGTGCGGCGCCGATGTTCTCGCCGTCCACTCGCAGCCAACCGGAACTGCGGCCGGCGAAGTAGACGTAGCCGTCGACGTCGGTGTACGCCAGATCGCCACTCCAATACTGGCCGTTGCGCATTCGCTCGGCGTCGGCTTCCTGGTTCTTGTAGTACCCGGCGAACGTGCCTGGGCCGGTGACATTGACCAGTTCACCAGTTGCCTCGTCGGCGTTGGTGATCCGGCCGTCGGCGTCGAAGACTGCAGGTGGGCAGGGTGCTCCGGTCTCGGGATCAAGAATCTTGACGCCGTCCGGGAGCAGTCCGAGGGCACCGGTCCGCGGAACCGGCGCGGCGGAGATCGAAATGCCGCCCTCGGTGGAACCGAATCCGTCGATGACGCGGGTGTCGAAACGTCGGACGAAGGTGGCGATGGCGGGAGCCGAACCCTCGTTGCCGTACATGATCTTCAAGGTGTTGTCCCGCTCGTTCGGCACCTCGGGGGTGGACGCGATGAAGGACAACGGCTTTCCGACGTAGTTGGAGTACGTGATTCCGTACTTGTGAACGTCGGGCAGAAAACCCGAAGCGGAGAACTTGCGTCGCATGGCAATTCCCGCACGAGCGTGCAGCGCGACCGTCCACGCCGCCATCATGGCGTTGGAATGGAACATGGGCATCGCCATGTAGACGACGTCGTCGGCGCCGAGCCCGAAACGATCGGCAAGCATGACTCCGGGAGAGGCCAACTTGTGGTGCGTGCACCGAACCGCTTTGGGATCACCGCTTGTTCCGGAAGTGAAAATGAGCATCAACAGATCGTCGGGCTGCGCCGTCGACGCGTAGGCCGGCGTATCGGCGAAGGGCGCCAACAATTCCGTCCAGGCCGGAAAATCCACGTTGATCACCCGGACGTCGCCGAGATCGACGTCGTCGAGTAGATGTGCCTGGTTGTTCTCGGTGAAGATCACCTGGCAGTCGGAGAGCGCAATGTCTCGCGCCAATGCCGGGCCGCGCCTGGTCGTGTTCAGTCCGGCGGCGACCGAACCCGAGAACGATGCCGCTCCGAGCAGCAGCGAGAACTCGGGGACGTTCTCCATCAGAAGTCCGAAATGCCTGGGGCGCGTTCGATCGAGCAGCGTGTCCAGCAGCGCTGCTCGATCGAACGAGCCTTGAACGTGCTCGCGCCAGGAGATGACCTGGTCCTCGAAACGGATACCGCGGTCGTCGATCTCGCTGACTCCGAGAAGTAGATCGGAAACAGTGGGGCTCTGACTCATAGCTGCATCATCATCGATTCGTCTCGGACCAGGTCATGGATTTCCACTCGGTGGGACGCACTCAGGCAGGAACTGCGGCAAGTACCTTGCCGAGCGCGCGAAGCTGATCTGTTGCGTTGCCGAGCAGGAACTCGTGATGCTTGGCCGCGAGGAAGTAGCGGTGAACCGGATGGTCCTCGTCCAGACCTACACCGCCGTGAACGTGAACCGCAGTGTGCCCAACGCGGTGTCCCGCATCTGCAGCCCAGAACTTGGCCGTCTGTACAGCGCCGTCGGAAGGAAGTCCTTCGCTCAGACGCCACGCGGCAGCCCACAGAGTCAGACGAACGCCCTTGACGTCGATGTATCCGTCTGCGAGGCGCTGGGCCACGGCCTGGAAACTACCGATCGGACGACCGAACTGCACACGCTCGGTGGCATATTCGGCGGTCAGCTTCAACGCTTGATCGAGCACCCCGTACTGGTAGGCGCTCGAACCGAGCTGAATTCGCTCGACGATCCACGCCGCGATGTCCGATCCCTGGGCAACCGAGCCGAGAACACGATCGGCCGGGATCTGCACCGATTCGAATTCGACGAGACCCGCACTCGAGAAGTCTGTGGTCGATTGCCTGGTAATGCTCACGCCCGCGTCCGACGGTTCGACGAGGAAGACCGCGACACCGTCCTCGGTGATGGCGGGGACGAGGAACAGATCTGCGAGCGGCGCACTGTCGACGGTGATCTTCGCGCCGTCGATGCGCCAACCGTCGGCGGTCTTCTCGGCACGCGTGACGGGGTGGGCCGGGTCGTCGTTGTATTCCTCGGCGAGGGCCGCGGTGAGTATCTTCTCGCCGGCGGCGGCAGCGCTCGCCCATTCGTCTCGCTGTTGGTCCGAGCCGAATTCCGCTATCGCTGCGGCGGATCCGACGATGGACGTCAAGAACGGAACGGCTGCAACACCGCGTCCGAGTTCGGCCAGGATGCTGCACTGCTCGAGGACACCGAATCCGTCTCCGCCGACCGACTCCGGAAGGGCCGCACCGAGGACGCCGGCCGAGGCCAGAGCGTTCCACAAGATGGCGTCGAAGCGGTCTTCCGCGGCGTCGAGTTCACGAAGGCGATCGTTGGTGACCAGTTCGGTGACGACGGATCGTGTCAGGCCGGACAGGTCCTGCTGGGCCTCGGTAAGGGTGAATTCCATGATCGTGGGTCCTTATCGCTTCGATGCGGGAAGCCGCAGAGCTGTCATTCCGATGATGTCGCGTTGCACTTCGTTGGTACCGCCGCCGAACGTCAGGATCAGCGAAGAACGATGCATACGTTCGATGCGGCCGCGCAGAAGAGCGCCGGGGGAGTTCTGCCTGATCGTGGCAGAAGATCCGAGGATCTCCATCAGCAAGCGGTAAGCCTCGGTGGCGAATTCGGTACCGAATACCTTGTTTGCCGAAGCAGCTTCGGGTCCGGGCGCGTGATCGGTTGCCGAGGCGATTTCCCAGTTCATCAACTTCAGGTACTCGGCCTTGGCGTGCACACGCGCCAGATTGATCTGCACCCATTCCTGGTCGATCATGCGTCGGCCGTCGGGCAGTTTGGTGTTCTGTGCCCACTCGCGGACCTCGCGCTGCGCGGTGAGAATCGGTCCGGCCGAGGTGAGCGCAACGCGCTCGTGGTTGAGCTGATTGGTGATCAGTGCCCAGCCGCCGTGTTCCTGACCCACAATCGACGACGCCGGGACGCGTACATCCTGGTAGTAGGTGGCGCTGGTGTCGGGACCGGCCATGGTGTGAACCGGGGTGTAGGAGAAGCCTTCTGCCGTGGTGGGGACGATCAGCATGCTGATTCCCTTGTGCTTCTTGGCTTCCGGATCGGTTCGGCACGCCAACCACACGTAGTCGGCGTACTGGATCAGGCTGGTCCACATCTTCTGCCCGTTGACGACGTAATCGTCGCCGTCGCGGACGGCCGACGTGCGCAGCGACGCCAGGTCGGTACCGGCCTCGGGCTCGGAGTACCCGATCGCGAAGTGCAGCTCACCTCGGGAGATCTTGGGCAGGAAAAACGCCTTCTGCTCGTCCGTGCCGAAATGCATGATTGTGGGCGCTACGGAGTTGATCGTCAGGAACGGCACGGGCGCCCCGGCGATGGCAGCTTCGTCGGTGAAGATCAGCTGGTCCATCGCGGAGCGTTCCTGTCCGCCGTACTCTTTCGGCCAACCCAGGGTGAGCCAGCCGTCCTGGCCCATCTGCGCGACGACTTCGCGGTACACATTGCCTTCGCCGTACTCACCCGTCGTGGCGGCGAGTGCTTCACGCCGTTCGGGAGTCATGAGTTGTGCGAAGTAGGCACGCAACTCCTCCTGGAGCTGTTGCTGCTCAGGGGTGTAGGTGATGTGCATGGTTACCTCTCCATAGAGATACGAATCAAAGCGTCAACCATTCGATTGACACGGGTTCTATCGATGCGTACATCGGCGACAAGGGGCGCCTTCGCTGTGTCCAGCGGATCGTTCGACGTCCGTTCTCGGGACTTTTTCGAATCATTGCACACGACTGAAACAGGTTCTAGTGTTATCGCCAGGAACGGTGTGCGGCACAGCCCTGCGGCACTCGTTTCGTATCCGTGTTCGTGCCAGTAGTTGTGAGTAGAGAAGAGGAATCGCCATGGAGGTCAGGGTTGATCTGGACCGTTGCGAGGCAAACGGTGTGTGCGTCGGGATCGCCCCCGATATTTTCGACCTCGACGACAACGAGGAGCTCGTGATCAGTTCCGTACGTCCGCCGGAGGATCGCTGGGAAGATGTCCGTTCCGCGATCGCTCAGTGCCCGCGTGCGGCGCTGACCGAACATCCGTGACGATGGTTGCCCAAAACAAGAACACGTTCTAAAGTTGCGAACTCGTGGGTCACGGCAATCGAGCCGGGTAACTCGACACACGACCGCAAAGAACCGGGAGAGCGCTTCGATGAATGCTGTGAACAGCCCAGAAACCAGTCTCGAAGGCAAGGTCGCCATCGTGACCGGTGCCGGATCGGGGCTCGGAAAGTTCGAGGCCATCGGTCTGGCGAAGGCCGGTGCGTCGTTGGTCGTCAACGATCTGGCCCCGAACGAGGCCGTCGAAGCAACACTCGAGGAGATCCGGGGCCTCGGCGCCAAGGTCGAATTCGTGGCAGGCAACGTCGGTGAGCGTTCTACTGCCGACGCACTGATGGAAGCAGCGCAGGGGCAGTTCGGCAGTGTCGACATCGTCGTCAACAATGCCGGCGTCGTGCGTGACCGGATGCTGTTCAACATGTCCGACGAAGACTGGGATCTGGTACTCGAGGTTCACCTTCGAGGCCATTTCCTCTTGTGCCGCAACGCCGCTGCCTACTGGCGGGCGAAATCGAAGGAAGCCGGTGCGCCGGTGTACGGGCGCATCGTCAACACCTCTTCGGAGGCGGGCCTCCTCGGACCGGAAGGGCAGCCCAACTACGGCGCTGCAAAAGCCGGAATCACGGCGCTGACGTTGTCGGCCGCACGTGGGCTCTCGCGCTACGGCGTTCGTGCCAACGCGATCTGCCCGCGGGCGAGGACGTCGATGACCGAAGGCGTGTTCGGTGACGCACCGACCGACGGTATCGATCCGCTCTCACCCGAGCACGTGGCGTCGCTCGTTTCGTACCTGGCATCACCGGCGGCCGACGCCGTCAACGGTCAGGTATTCGTGGTGTACGGCCCGATGGTTGCGCTGATGGCGGCGCCCGTCGTCGAGCAGAGGTTCGACGCAGACGGCGATTCCTGGTCTCCGGAAGCGCTGTCCGCGGTGATGGGTGACTACTTCGCAGGCCGTGACCCGGCAAAGATGTTCTCGGCGTCAGCGGCCCTGCGAGCGCTGGGCTGATTGGCGCGTGCGACACGTAGGACCGTTGTTCACACTTAGGCGGGTCTACGTGTCCACTTCCTGGTAGAAATAGCGTGTTCACGAGTCGGTGAGCGCGGTAATCCGCCTGCGTTCTGTAAAGAGACCAACGGTCTCGAAAAAACTGGACTGTGTTCCAATTTTGCATTCCTGTGAATGATGCGATATTCGATCGACGTGCCCGGACAAGGCTGTCGCGATAATGGGTCTCGATCCGACACTGAGAAGCGCTGATCATTCAAAAGTATTAACTTCCAGGATATTTCGGCGAAAATTCCACCGAAAAGGGATGCTTCCCATGGTCCGAATACTCGGGTTTCGGATCGGCGCCCTGAGGCTACTTCTTAGAGTTGGACACTTGTTTTTGACAGGTGAACACGTTCTAGTTAATATGACCTGAGTCACAAGCTGTCGGGGGCTGGACTATGAGAACAGACAGTACTGCGGCAACCAAGGACGAGGAGGGCGAATGGTAGACCTCGTCGAGGTGCCATTACGAGCGGTCGGTGGCTTCTTTCAGATGTCCGCCCAAACCTTGAGGGCAGTCTTCTCCCGCCCCTTCCAGCGGCAAGAGTTCATCGATCAGGCCTGGTTCGTGGCCCGAGTCTCGATGGTGCCGACGGTGCTGGTCGCAATCCCGTTCACGGTGCTGGTCAGCTTCACCATCAACATTCTCTTGCGCGAGATCGGTGCAGCCGACCTCAGTGGTGCCGGAGCTGCCCTCGGCACCGTCACGCAGGTCGGCCCCATCGTCACCGTGCTGATCGTCGCTGGCGCCGGCGCAACCGCCATCTGCGCGGATCTTTCGGCCCGAACCATCCGCGAAGAGATCGACGCCATGAAGGTGCTCGGGATCAATCCCATCCACCGGTTGGTCGTTCCCCGGGTGCTCGCGTCGACGGGTGTGGCGCTGCTCCTCAACGGACTGGTCTGCACCATCGGCATCCTCGGTGGTTTCGTCTTCTCCGTGTTCATCCAGGACGTGAACCCCGGCGCCTTCGTCAACGGCATCACACTGCTCACCGGATTCGGTGAGCTCATGCTCTCCATGGTCAAAGCAGGGCTGTTCGGCATGATCGCCGGCCTGGTTGCGGCCTACCTCGGACTCAACGTCAAAGGCGGCGCCAAGAGCGTCGGTGACGCGGTCAACCAGACTGTCGTGTTCGCGTTCATGGCGCTCTTCGTCGTCAACGTGCTCATCACGACCATCGGAATCAAGTTGACGGCCGGATGAGGCCCACGGCAGTCGGAGAGATCGAAGTGGACAGAACGACAAACGACGGACGGGAGGAGATCTGATGGCGTTGGCCGCAGCGGGACGCTTCCCGCGCACACGTCGACAGATCGGATCGATCTCTCGCGGTATCGACAGCATCGGTGATCAAGCTCTGTTCTTCGCGAAGGCTCTCGGTCACGCGCCCAAGGCGCTGATGCGCTATCCGCGTGAAACTCTGCGACTGATCGCCGAGATCAGCATGGGTACAGGGGCGCTCGCCGTCATCGGTGGCACCGTCGTGATCGTCGGCTTCCTGACACTGTTCACCGGTGGAACCATCGCCGTTCAGGGCTACAGCTCGCTGGGCAACATCGGTGTGGAAGCACTGACGGGCTTCTTCGCCGCCTTCATCAACGTTCGCATCGCGGCGCCGGTCATCGCCGGAATCGGCCTCGCCGCGACCATCGGCGCCGGTTCCACCGCGCAGCTCGGTGCAATGCGTGTCTCGGAAGAGATCGACGCCCTGGAGACGATGGCGATCCCGTCGATTCCGTATCTGGTCAGCACCCGCGTCATGGCAGGCATGATCGCGATCATCCCGCTGTACTCACTGGCGGTGATCGCGTCGTTCGTCGCCAGCCGCTTTGCGACGGTGTTCCTCTACAACCAGTCCGGCGGCGTGTACGACCACTACTTCACGACCTTCCTGATACCTACGGACATACTGTGGTCGTTCGCCCAGGCGATAGTCATGGCGCTGGCCGTCATGCTCATCCACACCTACTACGGCTTCAATGCAACCGGTGGCCCGGTGGGTGTCGGCGTCGCAGTGGGTAACGCAGTGCGCTCCTCGTTGATCGCGGTCGTCACGGTCACCCTGCTCATCTCACTCGCCATCTACGGCGGGTCCGGCAACTTCAATCTGTCGGGATAGGCGGGCAAGCGATGACCGTACCCAGATGGCACAAGAAGTTGGCCGCAGCCGGCCTGGTCCTCGGACTCGTGGCGATCGTTGCCGTTGCCCTGACCATGTTCTCGGGTGGGTTCACCAAGAGCACGCCCATCACCGTGACGTCCACGCGTGCCGGCCTGGTCATGGAACCGAATGCCAAGGTGAAGCTGCGCGGAGTGCAGGTCGGCCTCGTCGAATCGATCTCACTCGTCGGCGACCAGGCAAACCTGAAGTTGGCGATGGATCCGGGCCAGATGTCGAAGATTCCGTCGAACGCCCGGGTGGAAATCAAGACCACCACGGTGTTCGGTGCGAAGTACGTCAACATCGTGATTCCCGACGATGCCTCGACCCAGCCGATCCAAGAGGGTGCCGTCATCGCTTCGGACAGCGTCACCGTCGAGTTCAACAGTGTCTTCGAACATCTTTCGGACGTACTCGCGAAGATCGAACCGGAAAAGCTCAACGCCACACTCGGCGCGATCTCCACCGCACTCAACGGACGCGGCGAGTCGCTGGGCGAGGTTCTCGAGCTCGGTGACACCTACCTGAAGAAGATGAATCCGGTTCTGCCGCAGCTACAGGAAGACTTGGTCGGCGCCGCCGATGTCACCAACCTGTACGCCGACGTGGCACCGGATCTGATGCGCATCCTCGACAACGCCACCGCGACAAGCGGATCGATCGTGGCGGAGCAGGCAAACCTCGACCTGCTGTTGCTGAACGTCACCGGCCTCGCGGACACCGGCAACGCGTTGTTGACCGACAACGAGCAGAACCTGACCACCGCCCTCGACACTCTCACCGACACGACAACACTGCTCGACGAATACTCGCCGGGTCTGTCGTGTTTCATCGTCGCTTTGAACAACGGACGCATCAAATTCGAGCCGATGACAGGAACTGGAGTCAGACCCGCGTTCACGCTTAGTTCCAGTTTCATGTGGGGCGTTGAACCGTACAAGAATCCTCGAGACCTTCCGAAAGTAGGAGCGTCGGGTGGAGCGAACTGTCACGGGCTACCCGAGTTCGATCCCAAGGTGGACGGGCCGGCGCCCTTCCTGGTTACTGACACCGGCACTGTTCCGTATGCCCCCAACACGGAGTTCCGCGTGATGGTTCCGACGATTTTCCAGTACCTCTTTGGTGATGACTTCGAGACGGGGAAGTGATGAGACCTACTACGGTAAAACTCTTGATCTTCACTGTTGTGATGTCGGTGATCTTTGCAGGACTGGCGATCGTCTTCAGTCAGGTGCGCTTCAGCAGCAGCAACGGATTTCACGCGACCTTCTCGGACGTTTCGGGACTCAAGTCCGGCGACAAGGTACGAATCGCCGGTGTTCCGGTGGGATCGGTGACCGGAGTGTCCATCGGTGACTCCAACCAGGCCGAGGTCGAGTTCGACGTCGACACCAAGTACTCGCTGATGAAGAGCACTAAAGCGACTGTGCGCTACGAGAACCTGGTGGGCGACCGCTACATGGAATTGCTCGAGGGCGCCGGTTCCACCGAGACGCTTTCGTCAGGCGGATCCATTCCGGTCGACCAGACCTCGCCTGCCCTCGATCTAGACCTCCTTCTCGGTGGATTCAAGCCGCTGCTTCGCTCACTCGATCCTCAGCAGGTCAACGACCTCTCCGGGGCTCTGCTCCAGGTACTTCAAGGCCAGGGTGGAACACTGGTTTCGCTTCTGGGAAACACCAGTTCGTTCACCAATACGTTGGCGGACCGAGATCAGCTGATCGGGGACGTCATCACCAACCTCAACGACGTACTCGGCACGATCAACGACAAGGGCGATCAGTTCTCCACCACGATCGACCAGCTCCAGCAGTTGGTCAGTGGACTGGCGAAGGACAGTGGTCCGATCGGGAATTCCATTACGTCGATAGCGGGAGCCACCGGTGACCTCGCGTCCTTGCTGCAAGGAACTCGTCCAGATATTCAGACCTTGATAACTCAAACCAACAGGGTGACGACGCAGTTGGATCTTGGTAAGGAGGACATCAATACCGCATTGGCCAGGTTGCCTGGCGATTACAAGAAGCTGATCCGGACGGGAAGTTACGGTGCCTTCTTCCAATTCTATCTGTGCTCCAACACATTCAAGTTCTCTGGTCCTGACGGAACAACGATAATTCTCCCGACCGCAGAACAGACCACGGGAAGGTGTGCGAAGGTCGAATGAGTCCTAACCGTGAACGGAATCCAGTACAGATCGGTGTCATCGGTCTCGTTCTGGCGGTGGCAACCGTCGGTGCCACGCTTCAGTACGATCAACTCCAGTTCCTTAACGGCGGCATCCGCTACTCGGCGTACTTCCAAGATGCCGGCGGCCTGGTTGCCGGCGATAATGTCACCTTGGCCGGCGTGAACGTCGGTAAGGTCAGTGACGTCGAACTCGCGGATCAGAGTGTGCTTGTCACCTTCACCGTCAAGGACGGCATTGCATTGGGTGAGCAAACGGCAGCGGATATCAAGACAAATACTGTACTGGGTCGAAAATCTTTGGCAGTTCGACCTGAAGGTTCCGGATTGCTGCGAACCAGTACGCCGATTCCCTTGGAACGCACTAACTCTCCCTACTCGCTCAACGATGCTTTAGGTGATCTGGGAACTACGGTATCCGAACTTGACACTGCGCAGATCAATGATTCGCTCAACGCGATTTCGGACACGCTGGCAGATACTCCTCCGGAACTGCGTGGTGCCCTCGACGGCATGACCAGACTCTCGCAGAGCATCAATTCGAGGGACGAGAGCCTGTTGCAATTGCTTTCACGTGCGGAGGATGTCACGAAGATTTTGGCCGACCGCAGTGGTCAGATCGACTCGCTGCTAGTGGACGGAAACAAACTTTTCGGCGAACTCAGCTTGCGACGTGATTCGATCAGCCAGTTGATCGTTAACACCTCGGCCGTATCGCGTCAGCTCTCAGGCTTGGTGCAGGACAACGAGGCTCAGATCGGTCCGACTCTGGAGAAATTGAATGCCGTGTCGGAAGTGCTGCAACAGAACCGGGATAATATAAGCGCGTCGCTGGACGGGCTTATTCCGTACATGAGCGCTCTCGGAGAGTCCGTGGCAAGTGGTCCGTTCTTTGAAGCTTTCATTACCAATATTCTGCCAAGTCAATGGTGGAGGACCGCGGTGGATAGCGTTGTTGATCCTGGACAGCTACCGCAAGACTTCGTGGACATGTTGCCGGTGACGCCGCCGACTATCAGAGGGCCGGGCGAATGATCGAAACAAATATGACCACGAACCCACGCAAGAAGTGGATCTTGGTCGGTGCCGGTCTGGTAGTCGCTGCCCTTCTCGTGGGGGCTGCGTACTTGTTCATTCCTGGCCTGGGCAAGAACAAGATCTCAGCGCATTTCGAATCCACGACAGGCCTGTACGAGGGCGATGTCGTTCGAGTACTCGGTGTCAACGTTGGTGAGGTCACCAAGATCGAACCGCGTGATCGGGACACGTACGTCGAGATGAAGATCGACTCAGACGTGGACATTCCGGCTGATGCCAAGGCGCTCATCATCGCTCAGAGCCTGGTGTCCGCGCGCTTCGTGCAGTTGACTCCGGTGTATTCCGGCGGGGAACAGATGCCCGACGGCGGCGAGATTCCGATCGAACGGACAGCCGTCCCTGTCGAATGGGATGAGATCAAGTCCGAACTTACCAAGCTGTCGGACGCACTCGGACCGGAAGGTCTGGACGATCAGGGCTCCCTCGGGCACTTCATCGATACCCTCGGTGACAACCTCGAAGGCAACGGCGACTCCATTCGTAAGACTCTCCGTGAGTTGTCGGACACGATGCACACGTTGTCCGAGGGGCGTACAGATCTGTTTTCCACGATCCGAAATTTGCAAGCGTTTGTCACTGCCCTCTCGTCGAGCAATCAACAGATAGTTCAATTCAGCGGGAACCTGGCCTCGGTGTCGAGCGTTCTCGCCACCAGCTCCGATGAACTGGGGACTGCGCTCAGCGATCTTGATCTCGCAGTCGGTGACGTACAGCGCTTTGTCAAGGAAAATCGAAACGGCCTCAGCGAGTCCGTTGAACGACTTGCCGGTGTTACTCAGATATTGGCCGATAACCGGCCCAAGATCGAGCAGGTTCTGCATGCAGGACCCACGTCACTGGCGAACTTCTATCAGATCTACAAGCCGGCGCAAGGCAGCATGACCGGTGCGATTGCCTTGAGTAACTTCAAGAATCCGATTCAGTGGATTTGCGGGTCGATCGAAGGCATCAGAAATGACACATCGCAGAACAGTGCCGACCTTTGCAAGCAGTACCTCGGTCCCGTTCTGAGCACAATGATCGGTAATTATCCGGGGTTCTTGCTGAATCCGGTAGCCGGCGTCCAGGCCTTCCCGGACCAGATCGTCTATTCGGAGCCAGGGTTGGAAGCTGCGGTAGATCAGCAGCGAGCCGAGTTGAACCCTGCTCCGGCGGCGGGTCCGTTGGACGGTACTCCGATGGCTAGTGTGCCCAAGGATCTCGAGGATCTGTTCAACGTGGGCGGGGGGAACTGATGCGAGTAGCTCGCAAGACCACGGTTGCCGTCTTGGCCACAGCAGTGGCTCTCGGCGCCAGCGGTTGTGAATGGAACGGTCTCAACTCGGTGCCGATGCCGGGCACTCAGGGACGGGGCGAAGGCGCGTACGAGGTGAAGATCGAGATGCCGAACGTGACTACGCTGTCGCAGAATTCGCCCGTTCGGGTGGATGACGTCGCGGTGGGAAGCGTTTCGAACATCGAGGTTCAAGGCTGGCATGCTCTGGTGACGGTGTCGCTGAACCCCGATGTTCAGTTGCCGGCCAACGCGACGGCAAAGATCGGCCAGACCAGCTTGCTTGGCTCTCAGCACATCGAGTTGGCGCCGCCGGTAGGAGAAGAGCCCGAGGGCCGACTCGAAGCCGGTGACCTGATTCCGATCGAGCGGGCGGGTGCCTACCCTACGACGGAACAGACGCTGTCGTCGCTGTCGGTGGTGCTCAACGGTGGTGGTCTGGCGCAAGTTCAGGACATCACGAAGGAACTCAACGCCGCTCTCGGTGGGCGTGAGGATTCCGTTCGCGACCTACTGCCTCAGCTCGATCAGCTGGTCGGCAGCCTGGACAAGCAACGGGGTGACATCGTTTCGGCGATGGAAGGACTCGATCGACTGTCCTCGACGGTCCAGGCCCAGCACGACACCTTGAACAACGCGCTCGACGGTATTCCGCCGGCGCTGGATGTTCTTGTAGCACAGCGTCAAGACATCACCAATGCCTTGGTCGCCCTCGGTGGACTAAGTGAGGTGGCGAGCCGCCTCATCCAGGAGAGCGGCGACGATTTCGCGACTAACGTGCGCGCGTTGTCCCCGACGTTCAAGGCGTTGGCTGACTCAGGAAATGCTCTCACTGAGGTTCTAGGAGTTCTCCTGACCTTCCCGTTCCCGCAGAATGGCATCAACAACACTTTCAGGGGAGACTTCGCCAACCTTGCGATGACAATCGATTTCACGTTACCGCGACTCGATCTGAACTTCCTGGCAGGGACGCCTCTTGCAGGCAGTCTCGCAGGACCGGAAGGCGTGTTGGGTAAGCAAGCAGGGTTGGGCGCTCAGACCGGAGATCCGATGAATGATCCCCTCAAGCCGTCTGCTCCGCCGGCGTCCGCAGGCGATGCGCCAGCGGCCGATTCGAACTCGATTCAAATTCCGGGGCTTCCGCCGATTCCGATTCCCGCACTTCCTCAGGGGGCACCGGCACCATGATGCTCACAAAGTTCGTCCGCATCCAGCTCATCATCTTCGCCGTCTTGACGGTCATCGGATTGATCGTGATGGCCACTCAGTACGTACGTGTACCCGCGATGGTGGGTATCGGCCGATACGACGTCACCGTCGAATTGCCCTCCACAGGTGGGTTGTACAAGAACTCGAACGTGACCTACCGTGGTCAGACCATCGGCGTCGTGAACTCGGTCGAACTCTCGGAGACGGGCGTGAATGCGCGACTGTCCCTCGACAGTGGCGTCCAGGTCCCCGCTGATGTCGATGCAGCCGTCAAGAGTGTGTCGGCGATCGGCGAGCAGTTTGTCGATCTGATTCCGCACACCGACAGCTCCGGTGCGATCGTGGTGGACGGTCACCTCGAGAACGGATCGGTGATTCCCGAAGACCGAACCACCATTCCGCAGGATGTCGGCGCCATGCTCGATCAGGCAGATCTGTTGCTGCAGAGCATCTCCGACACCAAGCTCAAGACCGTCATCGACGAATCCTTCAAGGCCTTCAACGGTGCCGGCCCGGATCTGCAGAAGCTGATCGACTCGGCCCGGCTGTTCGTCGAGGAGGCGAACAACAATTCCGACGCAACCAAAACGCTGATCGAGCAGGTCGGTCCACTTCTGGACACTCAGGTGGTCAGCAGCGACGCCATCCGTTCCTGGACAAGCAATCTGGTGACGTTCACCGACCAGCTCCGAGCCAGCGACCCAGACCTGCGTGCCGTCATCCAGAAGGGGCCGGCGGCGGCGGCCGAGGCAAATGCGCTGTTGCAGGACTTGCAGCCGACGTTACCGATCCTCCTGGCGAATCTTGTGTCCGTTGGCGAGGTTGGGGTGATCTACAACAGCGCCATCGAGCAGATCCTTGTCATCTACCCGGCGCTCACTGCCGCATTGATCACCGTCGCCGGATCCGGACCCCCAGAAGACGGAGCGATGGTGGACTTCCACATGTCGGTCAATGATCCGCCTCCGTGCACCACGGGATTCCTGCCGGCGAGCGAGTGGCGCAGTCCGGATGACGAGTCACCCATCGAAACGCCGTCAGATCTGTTCTGCCGCGTCGCTCAGGACTCGCCGATCGCGGTGCGCGGGCTCAGGAACTTGCCGTGCCAGGAGTACCCAGGCAAGCGTGCGCCGACTGTGGAGGAATGCCGTACTGGGGGCTACACCCCGTTGGGTACCAACCCACAGACGGGCCCCCCGGGTCCCATCACTGCCACCCCCAGTTCAGACACGACCGGGCCTAGCGTAACGGCGCGTCGGTACGACACCGCGACAGGCACGTACCTTGGACCCGACGGCAGAACGTACTCGCAGCCGAACCTCGGCGGCGGTGACGTAAGTCTTGAACAGTTCATGAAGGGGCAGCAGGGTTGATGACATACGAAGATCCACAGTCCGGGCAGCGGGTGCGCCGTCGGGCGTCTCGCAGCGCCGGACCCACGGGTGCGGATGCGGACGCTGCCGCCGTAGTATTGCCCAACGAAAAGGAGCCTACCGAACAGGGGCCGGCCGAACAGAAGTCGACGGCGCCAGTTGCTTTGGGCAAGCCCGATACTCAATCTGAGAAGGTCGTCAGCGGTGATCAGGTCGCGACCGAGGCTCAGCCGACCAGCACCGCCGATACCCCTGCAGAAGCTGTTGTGGACGCCCCGGCTCGTTCGAAGCCAAAGGCCGGGCTGGTAGTCGGGATCGCCGCGGCATCGGTGATCGCTGTTGCTCTCGCATCCCTGACGGTGTTTCTCCTCGTCGACCGGAACAATGCGTCCAACGCGGACGAGGACCGAGCTCGCTACGTGGCCGGTGCGCAGACCACCGCACTGAATCTGACGACGCTGCACTCCGAGACCGCTGGCGCTGATCTCGACAAGTTCTTGGCAGGCACCACCAAGGAATTCCAATCGCAACTCGATGGACGCAAGGATTCGTTTGTCAACGTACTCGGGCAGGTTGGTGTCCAGACCGACGGCGAGATTCTTGAAGCCGGATTCGAGAAAGCCGACGGTGATTGCGGAACGTCGCTCGTCGCCGTAAAGGCCATGCAGAAGAACGGTGACCAGCCCGAGCCCGAGGAACGCAACTACCGACTCCGAATCACCATGTGCGACGTCGACGGGCAGTTACTTGCCTCGAATGTGGAGTTTGTGCCATGACCCCAGAAGAAGTCCCAGAGACGGCCAAGCAGAAGACCGAGGCCACCGGGGTTTCGCCGAAACCCAAGCGCGTCTCACCGCTCGCCATCGTTCTGTGTGTGATCAGTGCAGTGGCCATCGCGTTGGCGGCAGTGTCGGCGTATCTCTACTTCGGCCCGGACGGAACGCGTGACACCGCAGCAATCGATCAGACCAGAGACGAAGTGGCGCAGGCTTCTTCCGATCAGGCGGTAGCGATGTTCCAGTACGACTACAACAACGTCGACCAGCAGTTGCATGCGGCCACAGATGGTTTGACGGGTGATTTCCAGGGCACGTTCACCAATCTGATCGAATCGGTGATCATTCCTGGCGCGAAGGAAAAGTCGCTGACCGTTCAGGTGGTCGTGCAGGGCGCCGCGGTTCTCGACGCCGAGGCCGACAGTGCGACGACGATGCTGTTCCTCAATCAGATCACCACGTCTTCGGAGTCGCCCGAAGCCGTTGCCAGTGGCAGTCGCGTCAAGATGAGTCTGGAGAAGCAGGACGGGCGTTGGCTCGTGAACAACGTCCAACCCTTCTGATCAAACACACGAAGGCTGGAGCCGGACGTGAAACAGGCTGGAGCCGAGGAGATTTAATCTCCTCGGCTCCAGCCTGTTGCATGCTTGACCTCAGTGCTCTCCAGATTCGGCCGGGGCGATCAGCGCCGGGCCTGCTGCGCCGCCGTGCGCGAGCGCATCGAGGAACGAACGTGCCCAGCGGTCGACGTCGTGCGTCAGGACCTGACGACGCAACGCGCGCATGTGGCGTCGGCCGTCCTCTCGCGGTTGATTGAGGGCCTTCTCCATCGAATCCTTGACGTCGTCGAGGTCGTGAGGATTGCACAGGAATGCCTGGCGGAGTTCTGCTGCAGCACCGGTGAATTCGCTGAGCAGCAATGCGCCACCCAGATCACTGCGGCAGGCGACGTATTCCTTCGCGACCAGGTTCATGCCGTCGCGAAGCGGCGTGACCAGCATGAGGTCGGCAGCGACGAAGAACGCGACGAGTTCGTCGCGTGGGATCGGCCGATGGATGTAATGGACGACGGGGCGGCCGACTTCGCTGAACTCGCCGTTGATTCGGGAGACCTTCTGCTCGATGTCTCCGCGCATCTGTACGTAGCTTTCGACGCGTTCGCGGCTCGGGGTCGCCAACTGCACCATGACGGTGTCGGCGGGATCGATGCGCTTCTCCATGAGAAGTTCGTGGAGGGCGGCGAGCCTGACGTCGATGCCCTTGGTGTAGTCGAGGCGGTCGACACCCAGCATGATGTGCTTGGGGTTTCCGAGTTCTTTGCGAATCTGCTTGGCGCGGTCCCGAATTGCCTTGGTGCGTGAGAGTTCGTCGAGCTTGCCGGAGTCGATGGAGATGGGGAAGGCGCCGACGCGGACGCTGCGGAAACCTACTTGCACCACACCGAGTTTGGAGCGCACGCCGACGGTTCCGCGTGAAGTCTGCTGCCCGGCAAGGCGTCTCGCCAGGAAAAGGAAGTTCTGTGCGCCGCCGGGAAGATGGAAGCCGATGAGATCGGCGCCCAGGAGACCTTCGACGATCTCGGTGCGCCACGGCATCTGCATGAACAGCTCGACCGGGGGAAACGGAATGTGCAGGAAGAAACCGATGGTGAGGTCGGGGCGAAGCATCCGCAGCATCTTCGGTACCAACTGCAGCTGGTAGTCCTGGATCCAGACGGTCGCGCCCTGTGCCGCTGCCTTGGAAGTGGCTTCGGCGAACCGCCGGTTCACCTCGACGTAGGCGTTCCACCATTCGCGGTGATACTCGGGTTTGACGATGACGTCGTGATAGAGCGGCCAGAGGGTGGCGTTGGAGAATCCCTCGTAGTACTCGTTGATCTCCTCTGCGCTCAGCGGCACGGGGTAGAGCTCGAGTCCGTCTTCGACGATCGGGTCGAGGTCTGCGTCTGGGACGCCGGCCCAGCCCACCCAGGCGCCCTGATTGCTGCGCAGGATCGGCTCGAGGGCGGTGACCAGTCCACCGGGGCTTCTCTTCCAACGGGTGGTGCCGTCGGGAAGTCGTTCCAAGTCGACGGGCAGGCGGTTAGCTACGACGACGAACTCGGCCTGCCCGGACACGGTGTCACCGGTCGAAGAAGCAGGTGCGCTGTCAGAAAGGGTTGAACTGGTCGAATCCGGACTGACAGGCACGTGGTTCCTTCTCGGTCGGTGAGGGAAAGATTCAGTCGAGCTTGGCGGCGGGGGAGATACCGAGCATCGAGAGCAGCATCCTGCACTCGTCGGCATCTTCCGCGTAGGCAGCGACAACGCGCTGCGCCATGCGCGCTGTTTCCTCGGCGACGGTCTCGATTTCCTCGTCCGCGATCTCGGTTTCCACGGTCGTGTTCTCAGCCATCATGTTCCTCTCGTGCTTGCCTGCACGGCGCAAGCAATGATTCTTACTCGCGACTCTATGAGAACTGGGCGTGTCGACGCTAGTTGCTCATGTATTAGGGTCGACTTACTTATCTGCGTACTTAACTTTATCGCTTCCATCGATGCTTGGAGTTCCATGAGTTCGACCCCCTCGAGTGTGACCGTCGACTCGGACGAGCCGGAGAGTGGCAAACACAGCGGTGCTGCGATTTTGCGACGCGTCCTGGTCCGCAACCGTGGCCCACTCACTATCGGCACGGCCTTGGTCTGTCTGCACCAACTCACCGAGACTGCGGTGCCGATCTCCATCGGTGTGATCATCGACCGTGCAGTGGAGACTTCGGACACCACGGCCTTGATCGTCTCGATCCTCGGTCTCGCGGCTCTGTTTCTCGTTCTGACGGCCGCGTGGCGTTTCGGCGCCCGGTTCATCGTCACCGCGATGCAGCAGGAGGCTCATCGTCTCCGGCTCGAGGTGGCGCACCGCGTCCTCGACCCGCGCGGGGTGCGTACTGATCTGCGATCGGGTGAATTGCTGACGGTTTCCACCTCGGACGCCGAGCAGACTTCGTGGATCGCCGACATCGTCCCGCGCGCCGCGGCGGCCTTGACCGCTGCGGTGGCGTCGGCGGTGGCGTTGGTGTGGATCGATCTGTGGCTGGGACTGGCCGTTCTGATCGGTACTCCGGTCATTCTCGGTCTGCTGCAACTGGCGGCGCCGCTCATCACGTCGCGGGCCACCGGTCAGCAGGCGTCGATCGCTCGGGCGTCGGCGATGGCTACGGATCTGGTCAGTGGACTGCGTCCGCTGCGCGGTATCGGGGGCGAGAAGACCGCGTCGGCGCGCTACCGTACGGTCAGCCGTCAGGCGCTCGCTTCGACGATCGGCACGGCGAAGGCAACCGGTATCTACACCGGCGTTGCCGCGACCATCAGTGCGTTGCTCGCCGTCGGTGTTGCCGGATTCGCGGGATACTTCGCGTTGCAGGGCCGGATCACGGTCGGTGAACTGATCACCGTGGTGGGGCTTGCGCAGTTCATCATCGAACCACTCGGATTACTCGCGTCGATTCCCGGATACTTCGCGGTGGCGCGCGCGTCGTCGGATCGTCTGGCACTGGTCTTGGACGCGGAGCCGTTACGGGGAGCGGGTTCGCAGACCGAGCTCGAAGGTACCGACCTGACCCTCGACGCCGTCGAGTACAAATCCCTCAAGGGCATCGATCTGCACCTGCCTGCCGGAGAACTGCTGGGCGTCGTGGCTTATCAACCGCAGGACGCCGACGCTCTTGTCGCTGTCCTGTCCGGTCAGCTGGCGCAGGACGCGTATCGCGGAGTGGTTCGGGTGGGCGGAATCAGCCTGTCCGACATGGACTTGCGATTGGCACGCCGCACGGTGCTGGTGGAGCCGCACATCACCGATCTGTTCTCCGGATCGCTCGCGTCGAACGTGACCGCGGGCGCCGGTGATGCTGCTGCTCTCGACATCCAGAGCGCTCTGGTGGCGTCGGCAGCGGCGGATGTCGTCGACGCACATCCAGACGGTCTCGACCTCGAAGTGACCGATCGGGGCGCGAGTTTGTCGGGAGGCCAGCGGCAACGCGTCGCCCTCGCGCGCGCCTTGGTGGCACAGGCACCCGTAATGGTCCTGCACGATCCGACGACGGCGGTAGACGCGGTGACCGAGGCGTCGATCGCCGAAGGAATCGCTGAACTGCGGCACGAGGGTGCCGGAGGCATCCACACGACGGTATTGATCACCAGCAGCCCGGCCTTGCTGGCCGTGACGGATCGAGTGATCGTGTTGAACGACGGAGTGATCGCCTCGACGGGCACACATTCCGAACTCTCTCGCGGCGACGCGAACTACCGAGGAGCGGTGCTGCGGTGACGGCCACGGACATGACAACCGATATGCCGGCGGCGGAGAAGGTGACCGAGCGCGAGTTGTTGCCGATCGCGAGTGGTCGCCAGACCTGGAAGTGGTTGCGGGCAGCGCTGGCCGAATACCGGATGCAGAGCCTGCTGGTCCTGATCGTCGCGGCTTCGGCGTCGGCGATGGCATTGGTGCCGATTTACGTCTTCGGTGTCCTGGTCGACCGGGTCCGGGACAACGCGCCCACGTCGACGATCGTCGGGGTGGTCGTGATCATCGCCGCCGCAGCAGTCGTCGGCGGTGTGTTCACCGGTGTGGCCGCCTATCTGATCAAGCGACTCGGTGAGACGATCCTGGCGGACCTGCGTGAGCGAACCGTGGACCGGGCATTGAGCCTGCCGATCCAGACCGTCGAGAAGGTCGGCAAGGGCGATCTGCTCTCACGCGTCGGCGACGACGTGTCGGTGATCGCGAAGGCTGTGTCCGACGTGGTTCCCGGCATGATCGCGGCGGTTCTGCTCGTGGCTCTGAGCATGGTGACCATGCTGGGACTTGACTGGCGGCTCGGCCTCGCCGGAATGGTCGCGCTGCCGATGTACGCGCTGGCACTCAAGTGGTACCTGCCACGATCAGCTCCCGTTTACGCTGCCGAGCGGGTAGCGATGGGCGCTCGTTCACAAGCGCTGATCAGCAGTCTCCAGGGGGCCAAGACTGTCCGCGCGTACAGCCTCGAGAAGGAACATCTGGGTCAGATCGATGCAGCGTCGGCAAAAGCGCGTGATCTGGCCGTCGGAGTGTTCGGCCTGTTCACGAGATTCGCCGGGCGCGGTAACCGCGCCGAATTCGTGGGCCTGTCCATGATCCTCGTCGTCGGATTCCTGCTGGTTCGTGAGGACGTCGTGACAGTCGGTCAGACAACGACGGCTGCGCTGCTGTTCCATCGCCTGTTCAACCCGATCGGCTCGCTGCTCTACACCTTCGACGAAGTGCAGTCCGCCGGCGCCAGCCTCGCGAGACTGGTCGGCGTTGTCGAGATCCCCGAAACGGAAGGTTCGACGGATACGGGTTCCGTTCCGACCGACGGCTCCCTTCATCTGGACGACATCCGACACGGCTACGACGGTGGCCATGAGGTACTCCACGGAGTGACGCTCAGCCTGCGAGCGGGGGAGCGGGTGGCGCTCGTCGGTTCGACCGGAGCCGGAAAGACGACGCTTGCTGCGATCGCCGCCGGTTCGATCACTCCGACGTCGGGGCGGGTGTCGATCGGCGGCGTCCCGCTTTCCGACCTCGATGACCTACGACGCCACATCGCGATCGTGAGTCAGGAGGTCCACGTCTTTGCCGGACCCCTGATCGAGGATCTGAGATTGGCCGCTCCCGAATCCTCGGACGAGGACGTAGCCGCTGCGCTGCAGACCGTCGGCGCGAACGAGTGGGTTGAGGCTCTCGACGAGGGAATGCTGACCGTCGTGGGCGAGGGCGGGCACGAGATGACGGCGGCGCAGGCACAGCAGTTGGCCTTGGCGAGACTGGTATTGGCCGACCCTGCCGTCGCTGTACTGGACGAAGCGACAGCGGAGGCAGGCAGCGCCGGAGCGCGGGAACTGGAAGCGACTGCCGAAGCCGCTACCGAGGGCCGCACCACTCTGGTTGTCGCACACCGGCTTACCCAAGCCGCGGGCGCCGACCGAGTGATCGTGCTCGAACACGGGCAGATCGTAGAAGAAGGCCCGCACCGCGAACTGGTGTCCGCGGGCGGGCGTTACGCGCAACTGTGGGCGGCCTGGGAGGGTCGCGACTGAGGGCGTTCAGACGATCAGGTGAGGTACCCGCCGCCGTGGGGGAAGAACTCGGCGGCGGTGTACTCGCTGCCGTCGTCGAGTCGGATGCGCTCGATCCGCAGTCCCTTGTTCTTGCCCGACCACGCGTCGGGGCCCGCGACGATCACCATGCCGTCGTCTTCCTGGATGAACACTCGGCCGGGGGTTCCGCCGTAGTGCCCGCGTGAGACGGACGCCTTCAGGATGCGGATGCGCTGGCCTTTGAACTCCGCGAAAGCGTTGGGGTACGGATCGGACTGTGCCCGGACGAAACGCTCGATGACCTCGGCCGGCCAGGACCAGTCGACGTGGCTGTCCTGCGGTGCACGCTTGTGGAAGAAGGTGGCCTGCGAGCGGTCTTGCGGCGTCCAGTCGGTCCGCCCGGAGGCGATCAGATCCAGGGCGTCGAGTGTGATGGGGCCGATCATGTCGATCGTGCGGTGGAACAGATCGGTGACGGTGTCCGCGGGGCCGACCGTCGTCGATCGCTGCAGCACGATGTCGCCCGCATCGAGTTCCTCGTCCATCAGGTGCGCCGTGAGGCCGACTTCTTCCTCGCCGTTGATCAGAGCCCAGATGAGCGGGGAGAAGCCCGTGTACTTGGGCAGCAGCGAATCGTGGATGTTGAGGGTGCCGTACTTGGGTGCGTCGAAGACCTCCGCCGGCAGCCAGGTGCGCCAGTTGTTGGCGACGATGATGTCGGGAGCCGCTTCCGCCAGCGCGGCCTTGAAGGCGTCGTCAGGCTTGTTCGCCACGTGAACGGGTACACCGTTCTCGGCCGCCAGATCTGCAACCGAGTCCGCCCACATCTGTTCGTAGACGTGTTCGCTCTTCGGGTGTGTGATTGCCAGCACGACCTCGTGATCGGAGTCGATCAAGGCCTGCAGGGTACGGTGGCCCCAGGTTTGGTATCCGAGCGTAGCGACTCTCAACGGGGGTCCTCCTGGACGAGCATGGGCTGGGGTTGCGGTCACACGACCACCCATCAGCTTAGGCTATCCAACCAAAATTGTTGATCACACGTACGAGGAGGAAGGCTGACATGACGGTCGCCACAATCAACGGAATCCCCATCAATTACCAGGTCAAGGGTGATGGAGATCTGGTGGTGCTCATCATGGGGACCGGTAGCCCCGGCCGCGTTTGGGATCTGCACCAGACTCCGGCATTGGTGGCCGCCGGCTATCGCGTCGCCACCTTCGACAACCGCGGAATCGCACCGTCCGGCGAGAGCCTCGGCGGCATCACAATGCCCGACATGGTTGCGGACACCGCCGGGCTGATCGAGCATCTCGGCGGCGGCCCGGCCCATGTCATCGGCACCTCGATGGGCGCCCGGGTCGCGCAGGAACTGACGCTCGCCAGGCCGGATCTGGTTCGCAAAGCAGTGTTCCTCGCCGGCCACGCTCGGATGGATCATTTCCAACAGGTCCTGACCGAGGGTGAGCGCCAGTTGTTCGACAGCGGCGTCGCCCTGCCGGCCAAGTACCGTGCCGCAGTGACGGCAGTGATGAACCTCTCGCCGGCCACGCTGGCCGACGATCACTCCGCGCGTGACTGGATGGACATTTTCGAGTTCACCGGCGGCGCAACGTCACCGGGTGTTCGCGCGCAGCTCGGCATGGACCGCGCTTTCGATCGACGTAGCGAGTACAAGTCGATCATGCGCCCGTGCCTGTCCGTCGCTTTCGCCGACGACCGCATGATTCCGCCTTACCTCTCTCGCGAGGTGGCGGACTGCATCGCGACGGCGTCGTACGAGGAGATTCCCGACGCCGGGCACTACGGATACCTCGAGCGTCCGGAGGCCGTGAACAAGGTGCTGATCGACTTCCTGGCGAAGTAGTTCTTTCGTAGTTCTTTCGCACACGAGAAAGGGCCTGACCCGCTACCTGCGGGTCAGGCCCTTCCTCTTGTTTCATGCCAGTGCCAGGAACAGCTTCTCGAGTTCGGCCTCGGTCATCGGTTCCTGACCTTCGGCGCTTTCGCCGGTGAGGCATTCACGCAGCCCCGACGCGACGATCTTGAACCCTGCTCGGTCCAGCGCTTTGGACACGGCTGCGAGCTGCGTGACGACGTCCTTGCAGTCGCGGCCGTTCTCGATCATCGAGATGACCCCGGCAAGTTGGCCGTGAGCACGCCGCAGTCTGTTCAATACGAGCGAAATGCTCTCTTCGTCGCCGGTCATGGTGGCCCCTTCTCGAGTGTTCGTACTGCGATCGAGGGTACCCCTGGGGGCATGTCAGTGTTTGATCCAGTGCTCGATCCGACTGTGGTGTCAGATGATCGAGGTGACTGCCGCGCGCAACTTGACGGCTGCGTCGGCCGCCACGGACTTCAGGCCTGGTTCGTCGGAAACCTGAACCATGAGAGCCGGATTCATCGCTTCGACGAAGAACGAGTTCTCGGTAGTCGTATCTTCGCGGACGACGACGTTGCACGGCAACAGGAGGCCGATCTGACGATCCACCGAGACTGCCCGATGGGCCAATGGCGGATTGCAGGCACCCAGGATCAGGTACTTTTCCATGTCCTCGTCCAGCTTCGCCTTGAGTGTTGCCTGCATGTCGATCTCGGTCAGGATCCCGAAGCCCTGCTCGGCGAGCGCGGCACGCGTGCGGGTGACGACCTCGTCGAAAGTTCCGGTGACCTTGGTTGCAATCGCGATCGGTTCTGTGGGAGTTGTCATTGCCCGCTCCTCGTTGTGGCTGTCGGTGTCGTTGCTGTCGATGTCGCTGCCATCGATTTCTCTTGCCTTCATCATACCCCTGGGGGTATGAATACAACAGTGATGTCGGGTACACGGTCAGCCATGCGAGAAGCTGATCTTCGGCAGGATGCGTCGTAGCCATGCTGGTGCCCACCAGGCTGCCCGGCCGGTGAGACGCAGGAGTGCTGGCAGGAGCACCAAGCGCACGAGCACTGCGTCCAGGAGCACAGCTACACCGAGGATGATCCCCATTTCCTTGGGCGGCAACGGGTCTGCGAGCGCGAAAGTGAAGAAGACCGCAACCATCACCGCTGCCGCCACCGCGATGACCCGACCCGAATGCGCGAGGCCGTCGATGTGTGCGATCTCGGGGTCACCTGTCCGTTCGTAGTGCTCCTTGGCGCTCGAGAGCAGGAAGACGGTGTAGTCCATCGCGATGGCGAAGATCATGGCGACGAAGAAGAGTGCGTAGTCGATACCGAGCGCGAGAGCGAACATCATCGCGAAGTTCATGGCCCACACGGAAATCGGCGTGATCTCGTTGAGGATCACGAGCCCGCCCGCCGAAGCGACCAGGCCCGCAAGGGTCAGCAGCAGCGGGAGTCCCGCGGCAACCAGGGAGCCGAAGGCCAACACCATGATCGCGAGAGTGACGGGCCACGACATCATTTCGGCCTTGATCATCGCTTCGTGATTGGCCTTGTTGAAATCGCTCCACAACGCCGACGCGCCGGTGGGGTACACCTCGATCGTGTCCGTGGACAGTGCCGTGAGTTTCTTGCCGAGTTCGTCTACCGCGCGCACCATGTCGTCGGTATTCGCATTGGCGCCCGCGATCATGATGCCGGTATGTCCGTCCGGGCTGATGGTCATGCCGGGCTGTGGGACGATCACTTCGCCGAAACGAGGGTCCGCGGCAAACAGTTCGGTTGCCGCGGCCAGTGTCTGCTGCATCGACGGATCGGCGATGTCCAGAGAATTCGAGTGAACGACCACCTGCACTGCGGCGGAGGAGTTTCCGCCGAAATGCTGCTCGGCCAACTCGCGAACCTGCACCGACTCGGATCCGTTTGCCTGCCAACCAGCTCCGGCCAGGGATGTGAAGACACTGGGCGCTGCGGCGCCGAGTGCAACCAGCGCGATCAACCAGACGCCGACGACGAGACGGGTGTGCGCCGCCATCGATCGACCGAGTCGCGCGAGTATGCCGTCGGTTTGGGCGGGTGGGTCCGCGGTGACAGTTCTGGTCGCTGACATCTTCACTCCTGATGCGGGTGGGGGTATTCCTGACCGTCACTTCTATACCCCTAGGGGTATCTGTTTGTCACTTTTGAAGGTTCTCTATGCTGCTGGGGGCACCGTCTGATCAATGAGGGTGGAACGAACTTCGGTGATACGGATATGGGGAGAGCGATCGTGGACGCACACGACTGGGACGAGCGATACCGAGCGGTGACGGAGCCATGGGGAGTGGACCCGGCGGGAACCGTCGCAACAAGAATTGCCGACCTGAGGCCGGGCACCGCGATCGATCTGGCCTGCGGCGACGGCCGTCACGCGCGGTGGATGGCCGGGCGGGGTTGGTCGGTGACGGCGGTTGACTACTCGTCGGTGGCGATCGATCTGGCACGCGCGAGTGACCGGGACAAGGCCGTCGACTGGCGGGTCGGCGATGCGACCACGTGGCAACCGGAAGGTCCGGTCGACCTGGTGTTGGTCAGCTTCCTTCACCTCGAGGTCGACGAGTTGGCCGAAACGCTGAAGCGCGTCGGGCAATGGTTGACTCCAGGCGGACGCGTCCTCTATCTGGGGCATTCCATCGAGAACTTCCACCGTGGTGTGGGCGGCCCACCCGAACCGACCATTCTGCCCGGTATTTCCGATCTCGCCCGCGCAGCGGAGGGATCGAGGGTCTACGCCCTCGAACATGTCGTTCGGCCGCAGGACGGCAGGACGGCAATCGACGTTCTGCTCGAATTCGGTCCGTGGGACCAGGTCTGACCAGGCGGAGAGCGTGCCTTCACGTTCCTGGGTAGCCTACCCTAAACTGGCGAGGGTGTTCGTCGTTCGATGAGCATGAACGACGATGATCGGATTCTCGATGTCTGACCACTCTCAGGTAGCTCACCCAGCGGTATCGGGCGGTGCCGATCTGGATGCAGCGCTCCCGGCGACGGCCGCTCAGCGTGAGGTGTGGGTTGCCCAGAACGTCGATCCGAGCAGTCCGGTGTACAACATCGGACTTGTCGTCGAGGTCGACGGGACGATCGACGTCGACCGCGCGGCAGCGGCGATCAAGGCCTCTGTCGGACGCGTCGAAGCGCTGTTCGTGCACTTTCGGGTGGATGCCGACAACAGGCTGATTCAGGTGCCGATTCCGGAGGCGCACTGGGAAGTGGAAGTACTCGACCTTCGGGGCGAGCCGAATCCCGATTCGGCTGCGCAATTGTGGATGGACACCGACATGGCTCGGGTCTTCGGGGCGGACGATCTGCTCTTCCGTCAGACACTTCTGCTGACCGCTGACGACCGAGTCATCTGGTACCAGCGCTATCACCACAGTGTGGTCGACGGGTACGGCATCTCGCTCATCGTCGCCGACGTCGCCGAACGATACGACGATCCGAATCTCGACACTTCTGCGCCGCTATGGCCACTCGATGCGGTGGTTGCGGCCGATCTGGAATATCGAAACTCTCCACGGTTCCTGCTCGACCGTCAGTACTGGGTGGAGCGAGTTGAAGCAGGACCGGAAGCGACGCGGATTCTGCATGGGCAGGTCGATGATTCGCTGCCGCCGATCTCGGCGATGCTCACGCTCGACGCCGATCGTGCAGCACAGCTCTATCGCTATGCGGGTGACGCCGGGATTCGACGAACTCGCCTGCCCATGGCCGCGCTGATCGCGTACATTGCACGCGCTACCGGACAACACGACGTTGTCGTCTCGGTACCGATGGCCGCTCGAGTGGGCCGCGACATGCGTCGCACTCCCTCGATGGCGTCGACGATTCTGCCGCTGAGTATTCGAGTCGAGCGCTCGGAAACCATCGGTCAGTTGGCAACTCGTCTCGACACCGCCCTGATCTCGATTCTCAAGCACGGTCGGTACCGGGGCGAGGATCTCGCTCGCGACATTCGGACGATCGATCCCGACCGCCAGGTCTTCGGTCCCGGCATCAACTCGATGATGTTCGAGCACACTCTCACCTTCGGCGGTTGCCCGGTGCGCGTGCGTAATTCGGTAACCGGTCGAGTCGGCGACCTGGATCTGAGTGTGCGCGGGGGTCAGGACGGGGAACCGATCGAGATCGACGTCCGCGCTCCGTCCGGATTCGATTGTGAACTGGCTGATCACACCGCAAGAATCAAACAGTTCCTCGATCGATTTGTAGCCGAGCCGCAGCTTCCGATCTCGGCACTCGATCCCATGGCGTCGGCGGAACGAGAACTCGTGCTCCATGGGTGGAACGACACCGCAGAGCCGCAGCCCGTCACGACGGTGCCGGAATTGTTGCGCAGCAGCTTCTCTGCCGATCGGGGCGCTGTCGCCGTGGTCGACGGCGACGTCCGGCTCACTTACGCCGAACTCGAAAGTCGGGTATCGCAGCTCGCTGCGCACTTGATCTCTCGCGGTGTTGCCCCCGAAACCGTTGTGGCGATAGGCCTTCCGCGATCTGCCGAGATGGTGGTGGGGTTGTTGGCCGTCATGTGCGCCGGCGGCGCCTTCGTGCCACTGGATCCGTCGTGGCCCGCAGAGCGTCGCGAATCGGTACTCGCCGATGCCGGTGCCACACTGGTGCTCACCTCCGACGGTGCCGACGACTCCGTTCCGGTTGATCTCTCCGCGTGGGCGTACGAGGACGGGCCTTCGCGCCTGTCCGAGGTCATGACACCCGACGTTCGTATTCACGGTGCCCAACTGGCGTACGTCATCTTCACGTCCGGTTCAACCGGTCGTCCAAAGGGCGCCATGATCCGCCACGAGGCAATCTGTGCAAGGTTGCTGTGGCAGCGGGAGCGGATTCTCGGGTTCGGGTCCGGCGATGCCTCGCTGTTCAAAGCTCCACTCTCGTTCGATATCTCGATCAACGAGATCCTGCTCCCGCTTGTATCCGGCGGTCGATTGGTGATCGCGAAGCCCGAGGGGGAACGCGACCCGCAATACCTGCTCGACCTTATCGCCGGAGAATCGGTCACCTTCGTCTACCTGGTTTCGTCGATGCTCGACATCCTTCTGGACCTGGCGAACGGGAGCGATCAGCTCGTTTCGTTGAAGCATGTGTGGTGCGGCGGTGAGGTTCTCACGCCTGAACTCTTCGATCGGTTCCGCGCCCAACTGTCCACGACGCTGTATCACGGCTACGGGCCGGCGGAAGCGACCATCGGTGTCTCCCATGTGATCTACCGCGAAGACGCGGAACGAATCGTCACATCCATCGGGCGCCCGAACCCCAACACTCGCCTGTACGTGTTGGACGGCGACCTGCAGCCGGTTCCGGTCGGCACGGGCGGCGAACTCTACGCGGCGGGTTTCCTGCTGGGACGCGGATACGTGGGTGCGACGGCATTGACCGCGTCTCGTTTTGTCGCGGATCCCTTTGTTTCCGGCGATCTGGCCGGATCCCGGATGTATCGCACCGGTGACTTGGCCAGATGGACCGCAGACGGCACCCTCGACTTCCTCGGACGCACGGACAACCAGGTGAAGATCCGTGGCATGCGTCTCGAACTCGAGGATGTCGAAGCCGCCGTGATCTCGCACCCCGGAGTGCGTCACGTGGCAGTTCTGGTGCGTCAAGCACCCACAGGCGCAAAGTATCTCGCCGCCTACGTGAGTGCAGCGTCGGGGACGAACCTCGCAATCGACTCGCGGGACATTCGCGAGTGGGCGGCGAGCAAGCTGCCCGACTACATGGTCCCGACCACCGTCACCGTCCTCGAGGAGTTTCCGCTCACGGCCAACGGCAAACTCGATCGCCGCGCACTTCCCGAGCCCGATCTCGCCGAACTGAGTGCGCATGTCGCCGCGAGAAACGAAGTCGAACAACAATTCTGCACGTTGATCGCGTCGGCTGTCGGCCTCGATTCGGTCGGCGTAACCGACGACTTCTTTGCACTGGGCGGCGACAGCATCGTCGCTATCTCACTCGTGACCGCGGCTCGTGCGGCCGGTTTGTCGATCAGTCCACGCGAGGTGTTCCAACTGCGCACCGCAGAGGCCATGGCGCGTGCCCAGTCCGGCCGAACGGCTGAGATCGTCGACCACGCGGACCAACCGATCGGCCACGTAGCCACGACGCCGATCGCCGCCAGGGTTCTCGGAGTGTCGGGCGCAGTACGAACCTTCCACCAGCGAGCGCTGATTCAGACCCCGTCAGCCTTGACGGCCGAGCATGTCCAGGCGGCGCTCGACGCCCTGGTGGCGCGCCACGATGCACTTCGTGCGACGTTGACTTCCGAAGGAACGCTGCTTGTTCCGGAGACAAACGACGCGGCTGTGGTCTTCGAGACCTGTGCACTACCGGCGCCACTTGAAGAATGCGGAGCGTTGATCCTCGCCGAGACCGAGCGAGCCGTCGGTCGTCTGAATCCGGCCGACGGCACGATGGTCAGTGGTGTTCTGTTCCGCACTGTGACCGGTCCCGGACGACTGTTGCTGGTCGTCCACCACGCGGTGATCGACGGCGTCTCCTGGCGTATCATTCTCGAGGACCTCGCGCATGCCGGTATCGCAGCGATGAAGGGCGACGTACCCGCACTCGCTCCGGTCGGTACGTCGGTGAGGAGGTACGCCGAACTCGTTTCAGAGGTGGTCGGAGCAGGGCGACTGAACACCGAGATCGAATTCTGGGACTCGGTGACGGCGGCACAACAGTCACGTCTCGGGCGTCGGGCACTCGACCCGGCGATCGACATCGCTCGCACCGCTGCGGCGCGATCGATCACCCTGTCTCCGGAATTCGCCGATCAGTTGTTGGGCAGTGTCCCAAGGGCGTTCGGGGCCGATGTGAGCGAAGTACTGGTCACCGCACTGGCCGTGGCGCTGACCCGTTGGAGCGGGGCCGGATCGGTGACGATCGACCTGGAAGGGCACGGACGCGACGAAGACATCGTTCGCGACGACGGCGCTGCGCACGTCGACCTGACACGTACTGTCGGATGGTTCACCACTGTGTTCCCAGTTGCGCTCGAGATCGGTACAGCCGCTACAGATCTCGACGCGACCGATGATCTGGCGGGGGTTCTCAAGAGCGTCAAGGAACAACTTCGACGGGTCCCGAACGCCGGCTTCGGGTACGGAGCATTGCGATACCTCGGCGGCTCGGATCAGTTGCGTAGCTTCGCGGCGCCCGAGGTGGTGCTCAACTATCTGGGACGCACTGCTGCGGCGGAGGGGGACTGGTTCCCGGTGTCGATGGAGGGTGCTGCCGATCCGTCCATGCCGTTGGGACACGCGTTGTCTGTCGACGTCGTAGCCGAGGACGCCGCCGGTGGGCCACGACTGCGAGCCACCCTGACCTGGGCGTCGAACATCTTCCTGCGTAGCGACATCGACAGGTTTGCGCGGCTGTGGCTGGACTCGCTCAAGGCCGTGTCCGGGCTCGCAGCCTTCGGCGGAGCCACACCCTCGGACTACCCTCTGGTGGCGCTCACTCAGGCAGATGTGGACGAGTTGCCGAAGGCTGAAGAGATTCTCCCACTCACTCCGCTGCAGGAAGGGATCTACTTCCATTCGGCGTTTGCAGATCCGGGGGCGGATCAGTATGTCGTGCAACAGGTTGTGGAGCTGACCGGAGCGGTGGACAGTGCGGCGCTGCACCGTGCGCTGCAATCCGTCGTCGATCGGCATGAGGCGCTGCGCACCGGATTTTCAGTCCTGGGTGACGGCCGGGTGGTGCAGGTGGTGCACCCGAGCGTCGTCGTGGAGATGGCAGTAGTCGAGGTGGCCGGCGCCGATGTGGATGAACTGCTCTCCGCCGACCGTGCGCGTGGGTTCGACCTCGCGCAACCGCCACTCGTCCGTTACACGCTTGTCCGTGCATCTTCGGAGAAGTACCTTCTGCTGCAGTCGATTCACCACGCGGTTGCAGACGGATGGTCGGTCCCGGTGATGCTGCGGGAACTGATGGCGTTGTACGGCGTCGGAGATTCCGGCGTCGTGCTCCCGAGTCCGGCGCCGTACCGCAGCTATCTCGAATGGCTGGCCGGTCACGATCACGAGACGTCGGCAGCAGTCTGGGAGAAAGCACTGAACTCTCCCGGTCCCGCCATCGAACTACCCGCCCCGAGCACCGGCAGCAGCGGGATCCACGCTACCCGAGTCGAACTGACCGACAGCGATACTCGTGCACTGACGACCAACGGACGCTCACACGGCCTGACGCTGAGCACACTTGTGCATGGCGCCTGGGGATTGGTGCTCGGCCGAATGGCCGGCCGAACGGACGTGCTGTTCGGCTCGACCGTATCGGGGCGCGGCGGCGACTTACACGGTATCGAGACCATGGTGGGCTTGTTCATCAACACAGTGCCGGCCCGATTGCGCTTCGACCCGGCAGAGCCTGCCTCGCAAGCACTTTCTCGTTGGCAGAACGAACAGTCGGAGCTACTCGACCATCAGTACGTGGGGCTGCCCGAACTGCGACGGACCGGCGGACTGGAGCAGAACTTCGAATCGCTGGTCGTGTTCGAGAACTATCCCCTCGGTGACACGGCAATCGCTGATCCGACAGATTCGGTGCGACTGACGGGAATTCGATTCGACGAGCGACCGGCCTACCCACTGACGCTGATCGTCGTTCCAGGCGATCGGTTGGCGTTGGAGCTGAAGTACGACGCCGCTCAGGTGGACGGCAACGCTGCGCAGGCGCTGGCCGAAGCTCTTGCAGTCGTGCTCGCAGCGCTTTCCCGCGATCTCGAACAGGTGATCGGCCGGATCGCGCTGGCACCCGCCCAACCGGGGAGCGTCGGCATGGTCTTGGACCAGCCGCGTGCAACGCTGACCGAGCTGCTGCGGGATCAGGCTGAGAGTGCGCCCGAAGCCACCGCTGTGATCTTCCGCGACGAGGTATTGACCTACGCTGAACTTCACTCTCGCGCCGATCGTTTTGCGCGCCTGTTGCGCGAACGGGGCGTCGGACGCGAATCGTTGGTGGCCGTTGCCCTGCCGCGCTCGATCGAACTGATGGTCGCGATACTCGGCATCGGAAAGGCCGGGGGAGCATACGTTCCCCTCGACACCGGCTACCCGGCGGAGCGGCTGACGTACATGCTGGGCGACGCCGATCCGGTGTGTGTCGTGGTGTCGGAGGATTCTTCACTCGATTCGGGTTCGGTTCCGCGGGTGACGCTATCGGAGTCCACGCAGTTCCCAGCCGATCCGCTGAGTGTTCCGGGATCGCCCGCGGATGCCGCGTACATGATCTACACCTCGGGTTCGACCGGTCGCCCCAAAGGTGTTGTGGTCACCCACGAGGGTACGGTCAACCGGTTGCTGTGGGCACAGCAGATACGTCCGATGGACGCCAACGACCGGATGCTGCAGAAGACCCCGTCGAGCTTCGACGTCTCCGTTCCCGAATTCTTCTGGCCGTTCCTGGTGGGGGCAACTCTGGTGATGGCCGAGCCGGACGGGCACAAGGACCCGGGCTATCTGGCCGACGTCATCGTCGAACATTCCGTGAACCGAGTGCACTTTGTTCCGTCGATGCTTGAAGTGTTTCTCGCGGAGCCGAAAGCAGCACTGTGCTCTTCGCTCGAGATCGTCAACTGCAGCGGTGAGGCGCTGCCCGTTCACGTTGCACGCAAGGTAGCCGAGATCCTGCCGAATACTCTGGTGGACAACCTCTACGGCCCCACCGAGGCTGCCGTCGACGTCAGTTGGCAGCCGTCGGTGCAGGAAACTCCGGCCGATGCCGTCAGCGTCCCGATCGGCGTACCCGCCGCCAACACCGGACTGTTCGTTCTCGATCCGTACCTGCAGAACGTCCCGGCCGGTGCCACCGGTGAGCTGTACCTGGCGGGACCACAACTGGCGCGTGGCTACCACGGACGTGGGGGACTGACCTCCGAAAGATTCGTGGCGAACCCGTACGGACATGCAGGCTCGCGGATGTACCGGACCGGTGACATCGTGTGTTGGAATGCCGACGGTGTTCTCGAGTATCTCGGCCGTGTCGACGAGCAGGTGAAGGTTCGTGGATTCCGAATCGAACTCGGCGAAATCGAAGCGCAATTGGCGCTGTGCCCCGGAGTCACGGCAAGTGCCGTGATCGTCCGAACCGACGGTCCGAGCAACCGCGCACAAGTGGTCGCCTACCTGGTCGGAGATGCTGATGATGTTGCGGTTCGAGCTCAGTTGTTGTCAGTGCTACCGGAGTTCATGGTGCCCAGCGCCTTCGTGCGGCTCGAGTCACTGCCGCTGAGCCCGAGTGGCAAGCTCGACCGAAAAGCGCTACCTGCACCGGATTTCGCGGCACAGGTAGGCGACGCCACCGGAGTTGTTTCTTCGGGCGTTGCAGGCCTTCTGGCCGGGCATTTCGCGACAGTTCTCGGCCTGCCTCGAGTCGGGGTGCGCGACGACTTCTTCACTCTCGGCGGCGACAGTATCCTGGCGATCCGACTGGTCAACCTGGCTCGTCGTGATTCGGTAGTACTGACCCCGCGTCAGATCTTCGAATTGCGCACTCCCGCTGCCATCGCTGCAGCGGTGGGTGATGTCGCCACCTCAGATGCCACCGTCACGGCCGACATCGGCGTGGGTGAGCTGGTTCCGCTGCCGGTGGTTCACCGCTTGTCCGAATGGGCGGGTGGTACCGATCGCTTCAACCAGGCAGTTCTGATCCACTCTCCGACAACATCTCTCGATTCGATCACCGGCGCATTGCAGGCCGTGCTCGATCACCACGACGGACTTCGCCAAACCTTGATCCGTCATGACCGCGGCATGTGGTCGGCACGGGTCGAGGAACCCGGCAGTGTCCGGGCAGCGGACGTCGTCGAACGAGTCGACGCTCGGGGGCTGGGCAATGCCGAGTTGCGAACGCTCATTGCGGAGCACTCCGAAGCAGCGACCCGCCGATTGGATCCGTCTGCAGGGCGGATGATCTCGGTGGTCTGGTTCGATTGTGGCGCTGAGAATCTGGGCCGACTCGCAATAGTGGCACACCACCTGGTCGTGGATGGAGTTTCTTGGGCGACCTTGCTCGAGGATCTCGCGATGGCCTGGGTGGCAGTCGAAGCCGGAGAGTCTGCCGCACTGGATGCCGTCGGAACTTCGCTGCGTACCTTCTCCCGTACGGTGGCCGAACACGCATACAGCGCTCGTCGATTTGCCGAACTCGATCACTGGTTGACCGTGACCGCTCCGGGCGCGCAGTTGATACCCGGTGTCGAGGGCTATGCCGTTGTATCCGGAGGTTCGAGGCGCACGGTCACGGTGGACGGAGCAATCTCCGAGGCAGCACTTGGATCGGTTGCGGCACTGGTGGGTGCCGAGGGAACGGATGTTCTGTTGGCAGCGCTGACGATGTCCGTCGATCGTTGGCGTCGCTCCACCGGCCGCAGTGAGCACGAACTGCTGGTCGATCTGGAAAGGCACGGCCGCGAGGAGTTGGTGGCGGGCATCGATCTGTCGCGAACAGTCGGCTGGTTCACCACGATTGCCCCGATGCGACTGCACGGCGGAATCGACCCGGTGGACACGCTACGCGAGGTGAAGGAGAGCCTGCGGGCGGCTCCGGACGGCGGTATCGGCTACGGGATGCTGCGATACGTAAATGCCCGCACGGCAACGACATTGGCGGGGCGCTCCGAATCTCAGATCCTGTTCAATTATCTCGGACGTACGACGACAGCTGGATCGACAGCATGGTCCTTGGCAGCGGAATCCGAAGCCATGTCCACCGATCCCGACGCAGACATGGGAGGCCCGTACCGGCTGATCGTCAATGTCGTCAGTGTGGATTCGGAGCTTCGCGCCGACTTCGCTTGGGCAAGTGAAGATTTGTCCGAGGAGGACGCGCAGTCACTCTCCGACGGCTGGGTTTCGGCGCTCGGCGATCTGGCGGCTGCGGCCGCGCGTCACGCCGGGCCTCCCATTCTGACCCCGTCCGATGTGACGTTGCTCGACCTGAGTCAGACCGAGATCGACGCGATAGCCGATGCGAGTCCGGCAGGTGTCAGCAGCATCCTCCCACTCTCACCGTTGCAGGAAGGCCTGTACTTCCAGGCTGGATACTCAGGCAGCAGTGACAGCGCTGGCGGGGACATCTACACGGCACAGTTCTCGATGGACTTCGGGCACGCCCTCGATGTCGACAGGTTGGCTGCGGCCGCCCGGACACTTCAACGACGAAATCCCACATTGCGAGCGGGTTTCGTGAGCGAAGGGCTGAACGAGCCGGTGCAGTTCTTCAGCGCTGGACTCGATGCTCCCGTCGTCGTCCACGATCTCCGTGAACTCGACGACTCGGTTGCTCGTGAGCGCGCCGAGGACATCGCTGCCCAAGACCGAGTGACGCCATTCGACCTGACCGCGCCGCCGCTGTGGCGTATGAGTGTGCTGCATCTGCCCGGCGGCCAGGATCGTCTGGTGATCAACAGACAGTTCCTGCTGTGGGACGGCTGGTCCAACGGCCTTGTCGTCAGTCAGCTTCTGGCGCTTTACGATACCGGCGGTGACGACAGCGCATTCAGCGAACCCGAGGGGTCGTTCGAGACGTACCTCGCCTGGTTGGCCGACCGCGACGGTGCAGCCGCCGACGAGGGGTGGCGCGGAGCGCTGGCAGGACTCGAGGAGCCGACGCTTGTTGCCGTGGCGGCGCCAGGCGCCGAAATTCAGCTTCCAGATCGCCGCGATGCGGTTCTGTCGGAATCGCTTTCGCGTGCGTTGCGTGAGCGCGCTGCCGCGTCCGGCGTCACGTTCAACACGGTACTGAATGCAGCGCTGGCCCTCGTGCTGGCGTCGGCCACCGGTCGACAGGACGTCGTCTTCGGCTCCACGGTTGCCGGAAGGCCTCCCGAAGTGCCGGGAATCGACACCGTGGTGGGCATGTTCCTCAACACCGTTCCCGTTCGGCTGCAACTGGATCCGAACGAGAGCGTCGAGGAACTTCTTCGTCGAACACAGGCGGATCGACTTTCGCTGATGCCGTACGACTATCTCGGCTTGGCAGCGATCCAACGTGTTTCCGAGCATCGTCAACTGTTCGACGTGCTGATAGTCCTGCAGAACTTCGTGGACGAGAAGCAAGTAGACGCTCTCAATGCCGCCCACGACGTCAGCGGCAGCGACAGCATCGATCACACGCACTATCCGCTGACCGTCGTGGTCACACCGGGCACCACCGTCAACGTCAAGTTCGAGTTCCATCCGCATTTGGTGACGGCACGTCGAGCCGAGGACCTGCTCGGTCACTTCGTCGACCTGCTGCGGAGTTGGTCGCAGGACATGACGGGATCGGTTGTTGCGTCTCCGGTTCCCGCAGTAGCGCAGCAGACGCAGATCCGGGAGTTGCCGGAGCGCACCATTGCCGACCTGTTCGAAGAAGTCGCGTCGGCGCAACCGAACGACACGGCACTCGTGTTCGGGAAGCGCCGGATGACCTACGCCGATCTCGACGGCGAGATCAACCGGATGGCGCGGTTGCTCATCAATTACGGTGCCGGCCCGGAAAAGATTGTCGCTCTTGGCCTACCACGTTCGGTGGACATGGTCGTCGCGCTCTTCGCGGTATTGCGCACGGGTGCTGCCTACCTACCCCTCGAACTCGACCATCCGGCCGAACGGTTGGCCGTGATGATCGACGACGCGGATCCTGTCGTGTTGCTGACAACCGTTGCCGCCTCACCGAGGTTCGAAGGTGCGGACGTCCGCACTATCGTGATCGACGAACCCGATACAGCAGCAAGGAGACTGACGATCTCGGCGCGGGCACTCTCCGCGTCGGAACTCGGAGCATTCGCCCTGGGGACACCGCATCGACTCGACCACCCCGCGTACGTCATCTACACCTCCGGTTCGACCGGCAAGCCCAAGGGCGTGGTCACCGGTTACCGCGGCCTGACGAACATGCAGTTCAACCACCGCGAGGCGATCTTCGAACCGGTGATCGCCGCGGCGGGCCGACGCCTGCGGATCGCGCACACCGTGTCCTTCGCCTTCGACATGTCATGGGAGGAACTTCTGTGGCTCGTGGAAGGCCACGAGGTGCACATCTGCGACGAGGACCTGCGTCGTGATGCCGAGGCGCTGGTTGCGTACTGCGACGCACAGGACATCGACGTCGTCAACGTGACGCCGACCTACGCGACGCACCTGATCGACAGCGGACTTCTCGACGACGGTGTGGGACAACACCGTCCGCCGCTTGTCCTGCTCGGGGGTGAAGCCGTTCCGGATTCGGTGTGGAACAAGCTGCGCGACACCGAAGGAACCGTGGGTTACAACCTCTACGGACCGACGGAATACACGATCAACACTCTCGGCGGCGGAACGTCCGACAGCGACACCCCGACCGTCGGTAAGCCGATCTGGAACACCACCGCGCACATTCTCGACGGCTGGCTTCGTCCGGTCCCCGACGGAGTTGCCGGCGAACTGTACATTGCCGGAGCCGGTTTGGCTCGCGGTTACCTCGGACGCTTCGCGCTGACGTCCGAGCGCTTCGTCGCCGATCCTGCCGGGGTTGGGGAACGTATGTACCGCACGGGCGATCTGGTGCGGCGACGCGGTGACGGCAACCTGGACTTCCTCGGCCGTACCGACGACCAGGTGAAGATCCGAGGTCATCGGATCGAGCCGAGCGAAATCGTCTCCGTTCTCGAATCCGACGAGCACGTGCGGCAAGCAGCGGTCGTGGTCGACGTCGGGGCGGGCGGAGTCAAGAGGCTCGTCGGCTACGTGACACCGGTGCGCCTCGGCGTCGCGCACGATTACTGTGCGCGAGCACGAGTTCTCCTGCCCGACTACATGGTTCCGGCCGTGGTGATCGAGGTGGAGACACTACCGATGACCGTCAACGGAAAGCTCGACGTCAGGGCGCTGCCCACGGCCGATTCGGTGCTGGGGGAGCGGAGCGGGATAGCGGTCGCGCCCCGGAACGAGACGGAAGAGGTCCTGTGCGAACTCTTCTCCGAGGTGCTGGACGTGGACGGTATCGGTGTCGACGACAACTTCTTCGACCTCGGTGGGCACTCGCTTCTGGCCACCAAACTGATCAGTCGAGCTCGGATCGCCATTCCGAACAGTCTGACCATGCGTGATCTCTTCGAAGCACCCACCGTCGCGGAACTCACGGAACGCATTGTGGCCGAGCAGGGATCGACGCGACCGGTGCTGGTGGCGAAGCCTCGACCGGATCACCTTCCACTTTCTGCCGCTCAACAGCGATTGTGGCTGATCGGACAGATGGAGGAGAACTCCGCGGCCTACAACTTCCCGATCGTGCTCCGCCTGGACGGTGCCCTGGACGCGGATGTCTTCGCAGCGGCGCTGGGCGACGTCGTTGAACGACACGAATCCTTGCGTACGGTGTTCCGGTTGGTGGACGGAACACCGGAACAGATAATTCTCGAATCGGCGACTGTTCCGGTCGAGACAGTTCATTCACGGGAATCCGGCGTCGCCGGTGAAGTTGCAGTGGCAGTGGGCCGTCCGTTCGACCTTTCGAACGAGATTCCGATTCGCGCCCGTCTGATCCGAGTCGACGGTGCCGTAATCGTCGTGATCGTCCTGCATCACATCACAACGGACGAATGGTCCGATCGACCGTTCCTGCGCGATCTGATGTCTGCCTACTCCTCTCGGATTCAGGGCGAGGAGCCAGCTTTCGAACCGCTACCGGTTCAGTACGCGGACTACACCCTGTGGCAACGGGAATTACTCGGCAGCGCTGACGATCCGTCGAGTGTCCTGAGCGCGCAGTTGGAGTTCTGGGCGAAGAGTTTGGACGGAGCCCCGGAGGAATTGCTGCTTCCCTCCGACCGGAGTCGGCCGGCCAGACCAAGTTTCTCCGGTGGTGCAGTGGTAACACGGTTGGGCGTAGACACCACTGCAGCACTGCGAGATCTGGCGCGCGAGAGCCAGAGTTCGATGTTCATGGTCCTGCACGCGGCGTCGGCGGCGTTGCTGACTGCGCTCGGAGCGGGTGAAGACCTTCCGCTCGGGGCCCCAGTGGCCGGGCGCAGTGAACAGGGGCTCGACGAACTCGTCGGCTTCTTCGTCAATACCATTGTGCTTCGCACGGATACGTCGGGTAATCCGACGTTCCGGGAGTTGGTGGATCGCGTTCGTGAGGGAGATCTCGAGGCCTTCGCCAACGCCGACGTTCCGTTCGAAACTGTGGTGGAGCGTCTTAATCCGTCGCGTACTTTGGCACGCAACCCGCTCTTCCAGGTGATGGTCGGCTATCACAGCCGCGAGGAAATGGGCGGGGATCCGTTCGAACTCGAGGAGTACACGGCCAAGTTCGATCTGGTGTTCAGCTTCACCGAGTACCTCGGCGACGAAGGCTGCATCGACGTCCGGCTCGAATACGGCAGCGACCTCTTCGATCGCGAAACCGCACAGCGAATTTCGAACCGATTGGAATCGGTGATCGCGGCAGTTGTGGAATCGGCCGACATCGAGATCGGCGACATCGACATCTTCTTGCCAGGCGAACTCGAGCAAGTTGTCACCTCGTTCAACGACACCGCCGTCGACGTGGCGGAAGAGACGTTCTACGACGCTTTCGCGCGTGGAGTCGCTGCTACACCCGAGGCGATCGCGGTGCGCGACGAGGCTGGGCAAGTCACGTACCGCGAGCTCTCCGAGCAGTGTGACCGGGTAGCCGGTTTGCTGTATCGGCACGGAGTGTCGGTCGAAGACGTGGTGGGACTTGCCGTCCCGCGCTCGGTGGAGATGGTCGCGTCGGTCCTCGCCGTGCTCAAGCTGGGGGCAGCGTATCTCCCCCTGGACTTGAGTCATCCGAGCGAGCGCATCACGTATATGCTCACCGATTCCCGCGCCTCGCTACTGCTGTCCACCTCCGAGGAGAGTTCTCGAATCGACGATGTGGTCGGCGTCGAGCGAATCCTTCTGGACGATCCGTTGATCCGTAGGGAACTGGACGAGGCAGTGATCGTCGAAACTCCCAGGCCACCAGTCGGCGTCAGCCACGCGGCGTATGTCATCTACACCTCGGGATCGACCGGCAAGCCGAAGGGAGCTGTCCTCTCCCATGACGGTATCCCGAGCCTTGTTGCCACAGCCGAGGTTCGGATGCGACTGGTACCGGGTTCGGTTGTGATGCAGTTCGCTTCGGTCGGCTTCGACGTCGCGGTATTCGAGTTGGCCATGGCTCTGTGCACGAGCAGCACCCTGGTGATCGTGCCGCAGAACGCCCGGATTGCCGGTCCGGCGCTCACGGATTTCATGACGAGCAATCGTGTGACCCACGCGATCATCCCTCCCTCGTTGCTGGCCGCCCTGCCGGCAGGATGTGAAGTGCCGCAGGGTTGCACCGTGTTGGTCGGAACCGAGACGGTGCCGCCTGAGCTGATCGGGCGCTGGGCGGAGCGGCTGAATTTGCTTGCCGCGTACGGACTCACCGAAGCCACGGTGAACAACACACTGTGGCAGGCGGAGCCGGGTTGGAACGGCGCTGTGCCCATCGGAATCCCCGATCCCAACGAACAGGCGTACGTGCTCGACGATCAACTGCGTCCGGTTCCGCCGGGGGTATCCGGCGAGCTGTACATCGCGGGCCGCGGCCTGGCCAGAGGGTACCTGGGCCGATTCGATCTGACGGCACAGAGATTCATCGCAGATCCCTTCGGCGCGGGCGATCGCATGTACCGCACCGGGGACCGCGCGCGGTGGCGTTCGGACGGGAACATCGACTTCCTCGGCCGCGTGGACGATCAGGTCAAGATCCGTGGTTTCCGAATCGAGTTGGGTGAAATCATCGGAGCTCTCAGTGCACATCCGTCGGTGAAGCAGGCGACGGTCGTCGCGGATCGGCAGGGCGAAATCACGCGCCTGGTCGGGTACGTGTCACCGGAACCCGGCATTGTCGTCGACACGACGGCAGTACGGAACCTCGCGGCAGTGTCGTTGCCCGACTACATGGTTCCGACCATGGTTGTCGCCCTTGACGGTCCGCTGCCGTTGACGCCCAACGGAAAGCTCGACCGCAAGGCGCTGCCCGCTCCGGACTGGTCGGAGCTGGCGGGTGATGTTGCTCCTCGCACGGCAGTGGAGTCCACGGTCGCGGCTGCCTTCGCGGAGATACTGCAACTCCCGAGCGTCGGAGTCCACGACAGTTTCTTCGAGCTCGGTGGGCATTCGATGGCATCGATGAAACTGGTCGGTCGCATTCGCGAAGCGTTCGGCGTGGACGTCAGTATCCGAGACGTATTCGACGCGCCGAGTGTTGCGGAGTTGGCGGCCGTCGTTGCGCGTTCGGAAGGTGGGCGCCCGATCCTGGCGCCGGCGGTGAAACGTCCGGAGACGATGGGTCTGTCTGCGCCGCAACGTCGTCAGTGGGAGTTGTTCCGCGCGGCAGGCGAGCACCCGCAAGCAAGCCACGCTCTGGCGCTGAACCTGAGATCGAAGATCGATCCGGAAATTCTCGGACACGCTTTGGACGATGTGACGTCGCGGCACGAACCCCTGCGGACCACCTTCGTCGAGGTCGACGGCATCGTCGTGGCAAGAGAATCGGTGCGACCGACTGTCGATGTGGTCGATGTCGGCACCGGGGACGTTGGCCGAGTGGTATTCGAACTGGCTCAACTTCCGATGGATCTGCGTGAACAATCGCCGTTGCGGGTGCATCTGGTGCTCGGTGAAGACGGCTCTCGGACAATGCTTCTCGTCATGCACTACATCGCTGTCGACGAGTGGTCCGTTGTGCCCTTGCTGGGAGATCTGGTCTCGGCTTATGCAGCCAGGTCGCAGGGAGATCAACCGATCTGGGACGAGTTGGCGTTGACGTACGCCGACTACACCGTGTGGTCCGACGAACTGTTGGGAGACCCCCTGGACGGCACCAGTCGTGCGTCGAAGCAACTTGCGTATTGGCAGGATGTGCTCGACGGAATACCGACCAGTGTGAATCTTCCGTTGCCGGAGGGTGACTCGGAGCCTCGAGGTGACGTGGTCGCTGTCGACATCGACGCGGATCTGCATGCCGTGATCGACGCTCTGGCTGCGCGCACCGGCACGAGCATGTTCATGGTCCTGCAGGCCGCACTGGCCAGCGTTCTCACGGAGGCTGGAGCGGGTACCGATCTTCCCATCGGTTCATTGGTTGCGGGCAGGTCGGATCCCCGTCTCGAACCGATGATCGGATCATTCTTCAATGTTGTTCTCCTACGCACGGATACGTCCGGTAGTCCGACGTTTGCAGAATTGCTGGCTCGCATCCGGGAAAGCAATCTGGAAGCGCTGAGCAATCAGGACGTCTCATATGTGTATGTCGAGCAGGCACTGGGTAATCCGGCGTCGATGAGACCTCAGGTGATGGTGATCCATCACCAACAGGCCGATTTGGACGGGCTCGGCGACTTCGGTTCTCTCGTACCGATTCCGGTGGGTGTGCCCGATGCGGATGTGACGTTGAGTTTTTACGAGCCGGTCGGCGAAGGGCCAGTTTTTGCAACTCTCGGGTTCCGTGCCGACCTCGTCGATGCGGGCGCGGTCCGTGAATGGGCAGGTCAGCTGGTCGACGTGATCGAGGCTGCGGCACTCGTCGAAGGCGATGACGTGAGCGAGGGGGCGAAACTATGACATACGTCGCATCCCTCCGCGGGGTCGACCGCTATACGAGCGCTCACAGTGTTGATACCCTCACCTCATTAAGGGTAGCCTTTGCTACTTACTTCGGGACATCGATTGGCGGCCGTACCAGGTCGTCCCGTCGGGGATGGACTACCTGTAATGAGTGAATCACCGAGAGACTCCAGCGCCGAACCCGCAATGGTCGACATCGTCGGCGTCGGGTTCGGTCCGGCCAATCTTGCGTTGGCCATCGCTGTCGAAGAACACAATGCAAATTGTGCAGCCGTTGATCGGGTGAACGCGCGGTTCTTCGAGAAGCAGTCTCAGTTCGCGTGGCATCCCGGGATGCTGCTCGATGGTGCCACGATGCAGATCGCGTTTCCGAAGGACCTGGTGACGTTCCGCAACCCGCAGAGTGGATACAGCTTCTTCTCGTATCTGTTCGAGCAGGGGCGACTGGTCGACTTCGTCAACCACCAGACCTTCTTTCCCACGCGCCACGAGTTCAACGACTACCTGTGCTGGGCGGCTCGGCGAGTCGACGCGGACGTGCAGTTCGGTACAACCGTCGACGGGGTCGAGGGCATCAGGAACTCCGACGGCGTGGTCGATCGCTTTGCGGTTCGCACAGCCGACGGTGAAACGGTGATCGCGCGCAACATCGTCGTCGGCGCCGGACTGAAAGAGCGGATCCCGGACTGGGCAACGCCGTCGTCCCGGTGCTTCCACAATCACCAGTTCCTCTTCCACCTCGAAGCAATGCCTGAGCCCGTGCACAACAGGTTCGTTGTTCTCGGCGCCGGTCAGAGTGCCGCGGAGATCGTCGACTACCTGCACGCGAACTACCCGAACGCCGAAGTCCACAGTGTTTTTGCCCGCTACGGCTACAGCCCGGCAGACGACAGCCCCTACGCAAATCGCATCTTCGATCCCGAAGCCGTCGATCAACTGCACGGCGCCGACGCCGCGGAACGACGTCGACTTCTCGATTTGCACCGCAGTACCAATTACTCTGTCGTCGACATCGAACTGATCAACAAGCTCTATGCCACCGAATACCAGGAGATGGTCCGCGGCCCGCGGCGACTGTTCATGCGTCGGGCCTCGGAGATCACGAGTGCCGTGGAGTCCGAATCCGGCATCGAACTGGCTGTCCGTAGCAATCTCGACGGCTTGACGGACACGCTGTCGTGCGACGCACTCATTCTGGCCACGGGTTTCACCCCGGCACCGCTGGGCGATTTGTTGGGTGAACTCGTGCCGGATTCGTCCGTTCCGCGTAACGTCAGTCGGGATTATCGACTGGCTGTAACGGAGGACGTGACAGGCGGTATCTATCTGCAGGGTGGGACAGAACAGACTCACGGATTGACGTCGTCGCTGCTGTCGAACGTGGCAGTGCGGGCGGGGGAGATTCTGGCGTCGGTACTGAGCCACCAGAACCGAGCTGGTGTGCTTGCTAGTCTGGGCGCACAAGACACGTACGTAACGAGTGAGGCGAGATGAGCACTAACCCTTTCGATGACGAAGACGGCCGCTTCTACGTGCTGGTGAACGACGAGGACCAGCACTCGCTGTGGCCCACGTTTTCCGAGGTCCCCGCCGGCTGGCGCGTGGTGTTCGGTGAAGACAGTCGCAAGGCGTGCCTCGAATACGTCGAGGCGAACTGGACCGACATGCGTCCGAAGAGCCTGCGCGAAGCCATGGAAGCCGATCAGGCTGCCGGCGGAAAGCACGCAGTCGAGAGCTGATTCTCTCACCGCTCGGAAACCTCCAAGTGAACAGAAAGAGCTGGGCACCGTCAGGTGCCCAGCTCTTTCTGCTTGAACGACGCTTACTTCTCGGTGACGGGAACTCGACGCCTGCGCTTGCGGACCATCGGTCGACGTAGCGAGTCCACGCGCATCAGGATTCGTGGACGACGCAGCGTCCGCGCTCCCCATTCGCCGAGGGTAACGCCCGCGGCCAGGGCGCAGCCGATACCGAAGGCCGACAGCAAGGCGGTCAAACCGATCAGTACCTGGTCGTTGAGCAGCGCGTACAGGCCTCGGTACAGCGAAAGGCCGGGGAGCAGTGGAGTGATGCCTGCGACCGCGACAACCAGCGGAGGCGTCAGGGCGCGGCGAGCCATCAGGCCACCGGCAAGACCGACGACTGTCGCTGCGATCGCGGCCGCGATCACGGGGCCGACGTCGAGTGTCTGCACGAAGATCGACACACCACTGCCTGCCGCACCGCCCAGGAACGCCGCGGTGAGTGCACGACGCTCGGCGTAGCAGGCGAGTGCGTAGAAGACTGACGCACATGCGCCGGAGAGCATGAGGATCGGCAACTGGGTGATGGTCGATACTTCGACGTTGATCGGTGGAAGCGTCGAACCCAGCATCCCGGTCATTCGCAACGAGATTGCGACACCCGCGATGATGCCGCCCGTCATCATCACCACTTCGAAGAATCGCGCGACAGCTGTAATGGGGGCGCCCATGATCGCGTCCTGGACCGAGCCAACCAACGACAGCCCAGACAGCAGGACAACCACACCGGCCGCAATGACCAGTGAGGGCCGGATGCTGATCCCCAACTGATCCTGAAAGGTATAGAGCGTGGCGGCGGGCGCAGCCGCGATGAGACCACCGACCACTTGCTGGAAGAAGAACGGCAACCCGAACCGGTTCAGCACACGGTTGACGCGGTCGATCACCATCGTCGTCAAGAACGCGACTGTGGCAACGAGGAACCCACCCCCCAGCAGGACTGAGACCGAAGCCGCCATCGCCGCCCAGGCCATGGTCGCGGTCCACCGGTTGTACGGGTGCGGCGCCGTCGTGATGGCTGTGAGAGCGTCGTGCGCTTGGTCCGGGGTGATCGCCTCACGGCGGATGCGACGCGTCAGACGGTCGACAGCCGCCAGTCGGGTGAAGTCCATCGACCGGTAGTGGACGATGCGCATCGTGCTCGCCGGCGGCCGCGTCGGACCGCGATAGGCAGAGAGCACAATCGAGTTGTAGGTGACGTCGACGTCACACTGGGCAAGGCCGTACGTCGCGGCGATGAACTGCACCTGCTCAGCGGTGTCCATGGCTGCGGTTCCGGATGCGAGGAGGACTTCGCCCACCCGAACCGCGAGGTCCAGGACCTCCGCGACGACGGCGTCGTCTGTCAGGTCGATCGGTTGAAGCGGCGCGGGAGCCGACGTGACCGTGTCGACGGTGGCTTGCCGGTTTCCCGTCAGGCGTGTGAGTACTTCGGTGAATTTCGCCATCAGGGGGCGGAGTGGGAGTTGCGCATGGGGCCCACGCTATCTAACGTGACCCGGGCGCGGCCACCGTGACGGCTTGGATATGATGGCTCCGCAAAGTCAGTCGCGGCAACGCGTCGGTCTTCGCCTCCTTAGCTCAGTGGTAGAGCACTCGCCTTGTAAGCGAAAGGTCGTCGGTTCAATCCCGACAGGAGGCTCCGAAATTAGAGGCACTCACCGAAAATATGGTGGGTGCCTCTGTGTTTGCTCAGGTGCTGTGTTTGCTCAGGTGCTGTGTTTGCCAGGTCTCTCGGCCGCCTGACAGGTTCAGTTGGTCTCAGGCTTGTTCGAAGCCTGGCGCGGGTCGATCACGCCGTCGATGTACTGCTGGGCAATTACTCGCAGTTTGACATTGCTGCGCTGCGAGTCCTGGATGAGGATGCGGAAGGCGCCGTCGGCGTCGACGCGGTGGGTGCCCATGATGATGCCTTTGGCTTGTTCGATGACGCCTCTCGATTCGAGTGCACGCTCGAGGTCCATCGCGTGTTTTCTGGCGATGTCGAGGCGCTGCGAGCTGTGCAGCGCGTAGGCCGAGGTGACCGCGAACAGTTGGAGCAATGCCACGTCTGCGCCGGTGAAACCCCGGAGGTCGTGACTGTAGAGATTGAGGGTCCCCAGCGGGCGATCTCTACCGGGTAACGGCATCGACAAGAAACTGACGGCACCGACTACCTTTGCCGCGCTTGCGAATTGAGGCCACCGGCTGTGGGCTTCGCTGGCATGTGCACGGACAACCGTGCCCGTGCGTGACGACGTCACGCACGGTCCGTAGTCCAGTCGGAATTGAATTGAGTCGACGGTGCGAACAAGTTGGTGGGTGGCGGCCACGGTTCGGAACGTCGCATCCGAACCGCCGATGGTAATTCCGGCCATGTCGGCGTCGGCGATGAGGTCGACGGCGTGTTTGCAGACCTGTTCGAGGAATTGCTCTGCCTGGGCATGTGGATCGAGGTGCGCATAGAGCGATTGAAAGGCGTCCGAGGCGGCGTCCAGGCTGTCCTGCGACGCGGAATTTCGGCCCCCGGTGGGGCCGCGGTGTTCTGCTCTGGCAATGCGCGGCGCCGTCATTGTCTCAACCACCCTTCCCCATCACGTCGCAGGCATGTCCGATTCGTCTCATTGTTGCACCGGACTAACTGTTGTGCACTCTGTTTCGGTGGACAAGTGTCTGATGGGCCGGACGGTTATGCGGGGTGGGCTACGTATGCCCAATCGTGATGTTTGATTCGGCCATCAGTGGGTAGTGTGCCAAATTCGGAATTATGTTGTGCTGCAACAGTTAACGTGAAAACTGCGACCGAGGTACAAGTTTTCTCCGCAATGGCGCGCAGGTCGCGAACTTGGCCTATTGTCAGCGCCAGCGCACAATCTTGTACGCGTAACCCGTAGACAGTGAAGGGGATACGACGATGAATGGACTGATCGCGGCTCTGAACAGTGGCATGACGGTCGGCTTGGCCAACACGATCCTGACTTTCGGCGGAATCATCATCAATCTCAATATCGTGATCAACAACTGACCGCGTAATCGGCGAGTAACCGTTTGTTATGCCGATTCGATCGGAAGGTCCGGCCCTGGGCGATCGCTTCGGCTCTTGAGCCATCGATTGGGAAGCTTGCCGGCCAGTTCTCCGAGCGGACCGACTGCAGCACTGAGGATTCCGACTGTTTCCTGAAGTACCTCGATGCTCGCGCTCATACGCTCGAGGTTGGGAGCCAGCGAAGTCAAGGTGTCGGACAGTGCAACGATCTGGTCAAGCGGGCCGCCTTCGGCGATGAGCCGTTCGAAGGCACCGTTCTCCGCCAAGAGTGTTTCGAGGATGCCGTTCTCGGCCAGTGCGCGATCGATGACGCCGTCCTTGGCAGTCAGGCGTTCGACGGCACCGTCCTGTGCTGTCAGGCGCTCCAGTGGGCCGTCCTCGGCCATCATTCGGTCGAGGAGTCCGTCCGGGGCGAGCAACCGCTCCAAAGCGCCGTTCTCGGCGAGCACTCGATCCAACGGTCCGCCCGGGGCTAGAAGTCTTTCGAGTGGTCCGCCGGGAGCGAGTAGTCGTTCGAGTGTGCCGTCGGGTGCAGTCAGTTTGTCGACCGGACCGCCAGGTGAGAGCAGTCGGTCGAGCGGCCCACCGGGGGCCAAGGCCTGGCCGATGGGCCGATCGTCTGCAGTCAGCGATGACAACTGCTGGATCATCTGCATGGGTCCGCGGGGGCTTGCCAGGGTGGCAGCGCCCGCCGTGACGGCACCGGTATTACTGACGGCGATACGAACTGTCGTCACCGTCAGCTCGGCGATCCCCAAACTGATCTCTGCGGCTGCAATGCCCGCACGTAGGGGGAGCGTGAGCATCTCCAGCAGTTTCATGCGTTAACTGTAACCGGTAACACACAAACACCCACCTGGATCGCCGGTCAGTGGAGGACCTTCAGGCCGACGACACAACCGACGATTCCCAGGATCAGCAGAATCTTGACGATCGACGTGGACTCCGCGCCGGTGACCATCGCATATCCGACGGTCAGGGCGGCGCCGATGCCGACCCAGACCGCGTACGCAGTCCCGATGGGAAGGGTGCGCATTGCATACGCGAGGCCCGCCATACTGACGATCAGACCGAGGATGAAGACGACGGTGGGGGACATTTTGCTGAATCCGTCGGACTTACCGAGTGCGGTAGCCCAGACAGCTTCGAATAGTCCGGAAATGACGAGCACGATCCATGCCATGGTGAACAACTCCCAAGGCACCGTCTTTTCGCTGGCCGGGTACGGTGCGCTCGTCCGGATGTCGTCGTTGACCAACCAACCATAGCAACAGAATTCTGCGCTACGACCTGATCAGGTGGCGATTTAGGTCACCGCCGCCGGTCGAACCCGCTTCAGATGGATGCTCGTCATGGCCACCACGATCGTCGCCGTTGCAGCGAGAACAGCCATAGGAATCGGCGTATTCACCGTGACAGGGCCGTGTTCGACGAGTGGACCGTTCGACCACCCGAATTCCTGCGCGGTCGGCTCCAAGAAGGTCGCTGAAACCGAGAACAGCGTAAGACTGAAGGGCAGTACCGCCCCGCTCGAGACTGCCCCGACGGCAACAGGCAGGCAAGACGTGACGGCCAGTCCCAACGCCAGCGGTAGAACAACGACGTACGAAAGCTTGGTCAGGGGGCTGTTTGACAATCCTGATAGTGCGGTCACGCCAAGGAGTCCCAGTCCGAGTTGGGGCATCGGTCTTTTCCAGCCGACCACGACGCCGAGTGCCAAGGCAGCAGCGCCCGCGAGCACCGCCCAAGTCCAGTCGGAGGAAAATCGGGTCGTGCAGACCGAAACCGCGCTGACTGCCAGTCCGACGAGTATGAAACGGCCGTCGTGTGGCGACGAGCGCCAAGCCAGCGCGACCGTTACGGCAACCGCGATCACCACTGCAGTCACCCAGGACCCATGTGATGTCGACGTCGAGCCCAACCCCACGTAGAGAGCCGTGAATGACAGGGGCAGAACAACTCCCAGCGTCACCAGGCGCGTATCGACATCGCCCGGCTCCTGATTTGGCCGTGCGACTGAAGCGACTCCGCCCACGAGAAGAGTTGCAGCGAGCAGAATCCAGACGGGAACCGTGGATGGTACGGGGTAGGCATCGCCTGGAAGGGTGAGTGACCATCGGGCGACGCGATCGCGCCACAAGTCCGCGGCGCCGAAGTACAGGGTCGTCGTGACCACCCCGAGTGCGAGAGCGATTTGTGCTCCGCGGTGCCCCTTCGTCGGAAATGCCGCCGCCGCGAGGAAAGCGCCGGCCCCGATTGCATTCAGAGTCACCGACATTTGGGCGGAGATCGAAACGAATGTTGGTAGCGCGATGGCGAGGGCGCCAACTGCAGCGAAGACACTCGCGAATCCGCCACGTCCCCAGCGATGCAGTAGCGCAACGCCGACCGCCGCAACCACCGCGGCGGTTGCTCCCGCCCACTGCGGCGTGATCACCACCGAGGTGAGGCCGTCGTCGGAGAATGAGAAGTCGTCGACTCTTGACTCGGCCACTGCGTACGCAGCGACCACACCGCCGACCAGCGCAGACGACACGGGGCCGTAAAGCCGAACCCATTGAACGTGGCTACGTTGCTGCATCATTGGTCGCATTTTCGCACAACTCTCCGATGCGACTGACCGTCACATCGCCGTGCGGATCCATCCAAACCGGCTCTCCATCATGAAGTCGAGGAATTAGCAGATGGCGTCCTCGACTGGGCCACTGGACGAAGTCGTAGCCAGCCAAATTTGTCTGAACTGTGTCGGCAACCCACACCGTGGCCTCTGCGAATGAAGTATTCATCGACAGAGCATCGAAGTAGCTGAATCCGCTGATGTCACGTGCGCCCTGCCAGCCGATCGTGACGTTGTAGTCGCTGTTGATCGAAAATTCCCAGATCAGACGATCGACAACAACTTCAGGTCCGAATCGCAGGCAGCGCAGATCTTGGGCAACAGCCGCGAGGGCTTGTGCCCAAGACTCCGGCGGCATGAAGCCGGGACCCTCTCCGGGATCGGAGTTATTGGTGAACAGAGGAATACGCCACGTCAAGCAGTCCCTGTTCCACGATGGAGGTAGTGACATGCCGCTTCCTTCCGGTTCGTGGACCTGCATCCCAGCTTTTCACCTGCACCCGGGCGTTCACAGGAAGCTCCCAGGGAACGTACAGCGAGAATCCAGTGGCAGGGGAGAAGATAGTTCTCGTGACCGACAAGACCCCTGAAGCCCGCATCCTCGTCGTCGACGACGAACCCACCATCGTGGAGTTGCTCTCTGTGAGCCTCCGGTTCCAGGGCTTCGAGGTGGCAACTGCATCGAGCGGTGCCCAAGGCATGGACGTCGCACGGACCTTCCGCCCTGACGCAATCGTTCTCGACGTCATGATGCCCGGGATGGACGGGTTCGGTCTGCTCCGACGCCTCCGCGCCGACGGTGTTGACGCGCCGGTCCTGTTTCTGACCGCGAAGGATTCGCTCGACGACAAGATCAGCGGCCTGACGCTCGGCGCGGACGACTACGTGACCAAGCCGTTCAGCCTCGAAGAGGTCGTGACGAGGTTGCGGGTCATCCTGCGCCGCGCCGGCCGCGGTGTCGCGCCGGAGCAGTCGCCGCGGGTGAAGTTCGCCGACATCGAACTCGACGACGACACTCGCGAGGTCTGGAAGAAGGGCGAATTGGTTGCGCTCTCGCCCACCGAGTTCACATTGCTCCGATACTTCATGGTCAACGCCGGGACGGTTCTCAGTAAGCCTCGGATTCTCGACCATGTCTGGAACTACGACTTCGGTGGGGAGGTCGGAGTTGTCGAGTCCTACGTGTCGTACCTGCGTCGCAAGGTGGATACGGGGGAGACGCCGCTGATTCACACGTTGCGTGGGGTCGGCTACGTGATGCGTGAACCGCGGCAATGATCGCCGCCGCGGAAAACGAGCAACTGCCGAAAAGAGGTCGTTTCCGTCTCCATTCACTGCCGCTGCGCTTCACCCTGGTTGCGGCCTTGCTGGTGTTGGCGGCGCTTGGTTTGTTGGCGTCGGGCGTAGCGGTCACTTCGGCGCTCGAGAATTCGCTGACCCAGCGAACCGACAAAACGCTGTACGAGGCGGTCGACGGTTGGGCAAAGCCGCACACCAGAGATCTACAGCCGCCCAGTGACGTCGGCCCGGGCACCCGCCCACCCAGCCCCTTCTTCGTTCGGACAGTGACCCCGGACGGGCGGGTGATCGTCCTGAACGACAAGTCGACGACCACCGAACCCGACCTGTCGAAAGATTTCACCGGCGGCCCGATCACCGTCGGATCGAGCGATGGTTCGGACGTGAACTGGCGAGTGCTCACGACGGTCCGCGACGGCACGACGACGACTATCGGTGTGCGACTGACGGATAACGAGCAGACCGTCGACGACTTGGTCGGTCTGCAACTCGGTATCGGTCTGGTTGTCCTGATAATCCTCGGCGGCGGAGCGTATTTCGTGGTTCGTCGGAGCCTGCGTCCCCTGGTCGAGGTGGAGGAAACCGCCGCTGCCATTGCCGCCGGCGACCTTCATCGACGAGTTCCGGAGCGTGACGACCGCACCGAAGTCGGCCGATTGTCGGTGGCACTCAACGGAATGCTCGCGCAGATTCAACACGCATTTGCCGCGACCGAGGCTTCGGAGGAATCAGCACGGCGTTCCGAGGAGAAGATGCGTAGATTTGTCGGCGACGCGAGCCACGAGTTGCGCACTCCCTTGACGACTATCCGCGGATTTGCCGAGTTGTATCGCCAAGGGGCGATGACGGATACGGAAACGCTGATGAACCGGATCGAGGGCGAGGCGTCGAGGATGGGCCTTCTGGTCGAGGACCTACTCATGCTGGCCAGACTCGACGAACAGCGACCGCTCGAGAACAAGCCGGTGGATCTGCTTGCAGTTGCGGCAGATTCGGTGCAGGCGGCGCGAGCGATCGCACCGGATCGAACCGTCAAACTTCAGATGACCGGCGGCCCAGGGTTACCCGAGGTGCACGGCGACGAGGCCAGACTGCGTCAGGTAGTCGCCAATCTGGTGGGCAACGCGATCAAACACACGCCGCCGGATGCACAGGTCACAGTTCGCGTCGGTACGACCGAGAACTCCGCGGTGGTCGAGGTTTCGGATACCGGTCAGGGTTTGAGTGAAGAGGATGCCGCGCGGATCTTCGAGCGTTTCTACCGCGCCGACACCTCTCGCACCCGTGAGACCGGGGGCGCCGGTCTCGGCCTGTCCATTGTTTCGGCTTTGGTTGCCGCGCACGACGGAACCGTCAGCGTCGAGACGTCCCTCGGGCAGGGGACGACGTTCCGCGTCGAATTGCCGCGTGACCCGAAGGACGACTGAGGCCGGATTACCGCACCGGTTTCTCAGAAGTAGGTGCGAACCGTACCGACGACGCGGTAATCCGAATCGACCTCGGGAATCAGTGACCACTTGTCGAACGTGGTGCAGGGATGCGAGATTCCGCAACCGAGCAGATCGCCGACGGTCACGTCGAAGTCAGCCGGAACGTCGACGTACGCGTGTTGGTCGTTGAGCGCGGTGATGGTCAGTTCTCGGGCTGATCGGTTGGATCCGTCGCGCCGGCGCCACAGGACTATGGGAAAGCCTGCGTCGGAACCGACATCGCGGCGGCCGAAGCCCAGGATCGCCCGTCCGGGTTCAGGTATGGAGAGCACTACGCCCCAGACCTCTGCGGCTCCCTGCAGAGTTCGCGGACCGTCCGCCCACGGCGAAGTTTCGGCATAGAGACCGTGATCATGGGTGATATAGCAACCGCTGCGCAGCACGACGCGTACACCGTTGTCGAGTGCCCATCGGCCGGCCAGTTCGCGTACAACCAGATCGTGAAACGCACTGCCGCCGAAAGTGACCAGTGGCCTGGGCGCCTTCGCGGAGTTGTTCTCGAACAGGTTCTCGGCCACACAGATTTCCGTGAACACTCGCGCGGATTTGAGATACGAATCGACGGAGATACGGCGGGCTGCTACCGAGGCTCCGGGCATCATGCCCTCGAACCCCTCGACTCCGGTGAGAATCAACGAAGGTGCCTGCGATGCTGCGCGTGCGACGTCGAGTGCTTGCTCGACAGTGCGAGCGCCCGCGCGTCCGCTGTCGTAGCCGAGTTCGACGAGAACCCGGATACGGCTGGCCGGTGAGACTTTCGCGATCAACTGTTCCATCAGGCGGACGCTCTCGACCGAGTCTACGAGGGTGGTTACGAAGAAATCGGGGTCGGTGGCCTGGGCGTCGCAGATCCACCGAATGCCGGCGGGATCGAGAACCTGGCTGGCGATGATGATCGTGTCCACACCGAACTCACGCAGAATGCGTGCCTGCGCAACGGTTGCCGCCGTCATCGCCCAAGCCCCGGCGTCGAGTTGCCGACGAACCAGTTCGGGGCTCATCGTGGTCTTCGCGTGGGGCGCCAGATCCACGTCGTGATCGGAGCAGAACTGCGCCATGAGGTCGACGTTGTGCGCGATCGCTGCACGGTTGAGTGTCATCACGGGTAGCAGGAGGTTGCCGTCGAGTGCAGAGATCCCCAACGGCTCGAGGTCGGAACCGTCGCGACCTTCGAGGTCGGTGCCGAATGCCTTGTGCTGCCAACCGATCGGGGGGGTCGCGAAATCCGTCATGGCATCGATTGTGCCGTTGATTGCAGACGAAGTGTTCATGTGTAGTGACTTTCTGTCAGAACTATGCAGGTCAGAACGGATTCGGGCTACGAGCGGCGTACCGGGCGACCGGGCAACGCGTCCTCGACCACGACACCGCCTTCGACGACGGGTACTCCGCCGACCAGCACGCGGCTGATTCCGGTGGAGGGACGGGTGCCGTCGATGTAGGTGGCGTTGTCGGTGATCTGCTCGGGGTCGAAAACGAGGATGTCCGCGTCGCTACCGGGGCTGATCCGACCCTTCGCCGCCATCGATGGAATCGACTCCTCCAGAATCTGCGCGGGGATCAACGAGCAGCGCGCGATGATCTCCGACAGCGACAGCAGTTGACGCTCGCGGTACAGCGTACGAATCGCACGTGCATAGGTACCGGCGCCGCGGGGATGGCCGAGTGCCTTCTCCGGCAACGGCCACTGCAATGCGTCGGAAGACGAACGGCCAGGCCAGGTCAGTGGCATCGCGTCGCTCGCGATGGCGGCGCGGTCGAAAGTCATCGCCCTTTCGAGGAACTCGCGCTGCACGGTGTCGTTCTCGTCGAGGAACTCCACCAGCACCAGTCCACCGGGGTCGGTTGCCCGAAGATGTTCGAGCTGTTTGCGGTCCGCGATACGTTCGCCGGTGGGTACGAATGTCAACGATCGTGGTGTCAGATTCATCAGGTGCAGCTTGTCGGGATCGAGAAACGCAGCTCCGACGGCTGTCGACCCGGAACCGTACGGATACGCCTCCGTCGTGACGCGCGATCCGGCAGCCTGAACCTGCGCCACCACCGACAGTGCATGGTCGACGTGCATTCCCGAGGTGCTGTTGACATGGCAGTAGTGCATGTGTGCGCCGGTTTCTGCTGCTGCACGGGCGATTTCGACGGCGCCGTCCACCGGGCTCGACGGATCGGCCGAGATGAGCGGGCGCGCATGGGTGTAGGTGGGGACACCGGCGCGGGCCGCGAGATCCGCCACCTGCAAGTACTCGGTCGGATCGGATTTCGGGGCGTACCCGACCACCACGCCGATGCCGAGAGCGCCTGCGGCCAGATCGTTTTCGAGAAGTTCGAGAATGTGTGCACGCTGGGAGGCAGAGGGCTCGCCCTGCCAGCTCGGGGAACCGAGATGGTGCAGGAGCGTTCTGATGTCGCCGTCTGGATCGGCTCCCGAGAGTTCGATCATTCGGGCGTGAGCCCACGACGTCGCGTAGCCGTAGTTGATCGGGCGGCCCTCGGCGCCGGCCCGCGCATATGCCTTCGCAACAGGAATGACGCCGGCTTCCAGCTCGAGGGCCGTCGTGACTCCGTCCAATGCCTGAAGTCGCTGCTCGGCGATTTCCTGTCCGTGGCTGTGCAGGTCGATGAATCCGGGGCAGATGACCTGACCGGTCACGTCGATCGTCTGCCGGGCGTCGATCGTGTCGTGACCCCAAGCCGAGACCTTGCCGCCGGTGATCGCGATGTTGCGAACCTCGTCGGTCCCCGATGCGGGATCGACGACGCGGCCGCCGGTGAACACGATGTCGTGGACCTGCATCAGAGTTGCACTCCTGTCGTTGGTCGAACCGCCTGGCCCGGCGAATGTCCCGATGGTTTCACGGCCGGGGTATCGGATTCTGGTGTGAACGTCCCAAATGGAGGCCGACTCACCGTTCGACCGGACAAGAAACGGATGCCGTCGAGTGTGAAGGTGAAAGCGAAGCTACCAATTCATCCGATTGAGATTGATGGAGGACAGGAATGCACGTCTATATTTCGGTGGACATGGAGGGTATCGCGGGTATCGCGACGCTCGATCAGACGATCCGCGGCGGTGGCGGCTACCACCGTGCGCAGATGCTCATGACCGCTGAGACCAACGCTGCGATCGCCGGTGCGTTCGACGCCGGTGCGACGAGCGTCCTGGTCAACGACAGCCACGGAACGATGGACAACCTGCTTCACGCCGACCTGGATCCACGGGCGCGCCTGATCTTCGGCTCACCCAAGATGCAATGCATGGCCGAAGGAATGACGTCGGATCACGACGTAGCCCTGTTTGTCGGCTATCACGCACCAGCTGGTGGACCCGGCGTCCTGGCGCACACGTTCTCGAGTTTGTTCGCCGACGTCCGCCTCGACGGCAAGTCCGTCTCCGAGACCGACGTCAACACCCTCTACGCTGCCACCCAGGGCGTTCCCGTCGGCCTGGTAACGGGTGACGACATCATCTGTGGCTTGGTGGATGCGGCCTCGCCGACAACCGAGACCGTCGAGGTCAAGAAGGCACACGGATGGTCGGCAACCAATTCGCTGCCGCCGTCGCTCGCGTGCGAGCAGATCCGAGCAGGCGCCGAGCGTGCAGTGCGCAAGGCCGACACACTGAAGCCGGTCGAGCTGCGTGACGAATGGACTCTCGAGATCGTTCACCCCACCACTACGGGAGCTGAACTCGCCGAAGCTGTTCCCGGCTCGCGACGGACTTCGGATCGCACGATTTCGCACACACTCGGTAGCGTCGACGACATTCTCGGTCTGATCACTGTCAATGCTCGGCTCGCAGCCGCAGGCGTCTCGACAATCGTGGCAGTCGCCAATCGCACGTAATGCGGTAACGACTCGATCTCGAAATGCCGCCGACACCGTGTGTGTCGGCGGCATTTGTCATCTGTTGGGGCAGAACATGTTCCGATCGACCAAACGTTGCTTCGGGTATTGGTGAAACGGACCAATACGGCAGACGTGTTCGCTGTCACACTTCATCAGTCTTTTCAATGTTCTAGTCCATGCGGCACAAGACAATTCGGGAGGCTTGATGAAGGCGGAACGCGTCAGAGTGGAAGAACCATCGCGGGGGACCGGCGGTTCGGTTCGAAACGTGATGGACAACAAGTCGATTCGGCGCACGACAACCGTAACGGTTGGACTGCTCAGTACCATCTGGTTGATCGACATGGTCGATCGCGTCATGATCGGTCTTGCGCTTCCGATGATCGGCGACGAATTCTCGCTCAGCAGTACGCAGTTGGGTGGTGTGGTCTCGGTCTTCGCGATCTTCTACATGCTCGGGCAGGTTCCCGGCGGAATGTTGGCTGATCGCTTCGGACCCAGGCCACTGTTGATCGTTGCGTTGATCCTGTGGTCGGTGTTCACCGCGTTGACAGGGTTCGCGTGGGGGCTCATTTCGCTGATGGTCATGCGTGCGATGTTCGGCGTCAGCCAGGGGCTCTTTCCGGCTGCGTCGTTCAAGGCTTTGGCTGAGCGGACGCGTCCGAAAACCAGAGCGACCGCGATGGGTTTCATGCTCGGCGCCAACAACCTCGGCCCCGGCGTTGCACCGCTGATCATCGCACCGGTCCTCATGGCTGTTGGGTGGCGTGACGCGTTCTGGCTGGTGGCGATCGTCGGCGCTGTGATCGGCACGGTGGTGTGGTTGGTGCTGCCGGCACCGTTGGACACGGAAATCTCGGAAGATCCGGAGGCTGCGCTGCAACCTCTGGCGAGCGAGCACTCTCGCGCCGCGGTGTTCAAGTCCGCGTCGGTGTGGAAGTTCGCAATTCTGTTCTGTCTGGCCAACATGTCCGCGTACGGGCTGATGACCTGGGTGCCGAGTTATCTGCTCAACGACAAGGGACTCTCGCTGATCGACACGGGAATCTTTGCCGCGATCCCCTTCATCGTCACGGCGCTGGCCACGATTCTGGGCGGGCGATTGGTGGACAAGTACTTCCACGACCGGGCCCGGATTCTTCTGGTTCCGTGTATGGCCACGTCGGCAGTCCTGTTGTTCCTGATGACCACCGCCGACACCGTCGCGATGTTCACGTTCTACGAGACCTTGGCTCTGGGCATCAGCGGTCTGTGTTCGATGTCGATCTTCGCGATGCCGTTGAGGGCACTTCCCGCCGAATTCCTCGGTTCCGGAATGGGTTTGATCAACGGTTGTGGTCAGTTCGCCGGTTTCATCACGCCGCTCGTGATGGGATGGATGGTGGACCAGTTCTCGTACATGGCTGCATTCGGAGTCCTGGTCGGAGCGACGAGCGCTGCCGCTTTGGTGGCCATGATCGTTCCGCAGACCCCGGCGAAATTCTGAGAAGGAGAACGAAGATGTCGGCAACGGACGGCACACGAAAGATCGAAGACGACGTCGTCACCGATTTTTCCGAAAAGATGAGTTACGGGGCCTACCTCGGACTCGATACCCTCCTGGATTCGCAGCATCCGGTGAGCGAGCCGGAGCACCACGACGAACTCTTGTTCATCATTCAGCACCAGACCAGTGAGTTGTGGCTCAAGCTGTTTCTCCACGAGATACGGGCGGCCAGAGCAGCTATAGCTGCCGACGACATCCGGGTCGCTTTCAAGCGCATCGCACGCGTCAAACACATCCAGGCCACTCTGACCGAGCAGTGGTCGGTGTTGGCGACACTGACGCCGGCGGAGTATGCGGAGTTCAGGGGCGTTCTCGGTAACTCGTCTGGGTTCCAGTCGTACCAGTACCGCGCCGTGGAATTCGTGCTCGGAAACAAGAACGCGGGCATGCTGAAGGTGTTCGAATCGGATCCGTCTGCCCACCAATTGTTGGAAACCTTGCTCGGGGAACCGACGCTGTACGACGAGTTCTGGCGGTACTTGTCCAGACAGGGCTACGACGTTCCGGCGTCGGCTCTCGAACGAGACGTCAGTGCGCCCTACGTGTGCAACGACGAGTTGATTCCGCTGGTCAAGGCAATCTACGAGAACGTCGAGCAGCACTGGACGGCGTACGAGGCATTCGAAGAGTTGGTCGACCTCGAGGAAAGCTTCCAGTTGTGGCGGTTCCGGCACCTTCGGACAGTGCTGCGGGTGATCGGCATGAAGAAGGGGACCGGCGGATCGAGTGGTGGTGCCGGGTTCCTGCAACGTGCGTTGGAGTTGACCTTCTTCCCCGAGCTGTTGGCCGCCCGAACCGAGATCGGAACCTGACATACCTGCTTCACGAAACCCAGCTGCTCATTACACACAGCTGTTGGTGGCACACGACGAATCCCGGCCCGAAGGACAGGAGTCTTGGACAAGATCCGACAGGGTCGCTTCGACCAAGCTGAACTTGCGAAGTTGCAAGTCGGTGACAGGAGAGCGTCGGAGTGGACAAGAAGAAAATGGTGGCGGACCTGGCGGCGCTTGTAACCGCCGAGTCGCCCAGTTCCGACCTCAGCGCAGTCGATGCGTGTGCGGACGTGGTGGCCGAGATCGGCGAACGCCATCTCGGGAGCGCACCGGAACGTATTCGAATCGACGGTCGTCAGCACTTGCGTTGGTCCTTCGGCACGGAGCCGAAGGTGATGCTCCTGGGCCATTTCGACACTGTCTGGCCGCTCGGAACGCTCGCGGAGTTGCCCTGGTCCGTCACCGACAACATCGCCACCGGACCCGGAGTCTTCGATATGAAGGCCGGCATCGTCCAGCTCTTCCATGCGCTCGCGTCGCTTCCGTCGCTCGACGGCGTGGTTGTGCTCCTCAATTCCGACGAGGAGATCGGCTCCCCGACCTCGCGCGCACTGATCGAGGAGCAAGCTCGTCAGGTCGACGCGGTGCTGGTACTCGAAGCCGCCGCCGACGGCGCAGTGAAGACCGCGCGCAAGGGTATGTCGCTGTACTGCGTCGACATCGAGGGACACGCCGGACTGGAACCGGAGCGAGGCGTGAACGCTGTAGTGGAGCTCGCACATCAGATTCAGGCCGTGGTGGAGCTCGCGGACCCGGCGGCGGGGACGTCGGTGGTTCCGTCGGTGATCAGTGGCGGAACCACCACCAATACCGTTGCAGCGCAGGCACAACTGTGGTGTGACGTTCGAATGTGGTCGGCGAAGGAACAGGAACGCATCGATCGTTCGATCCGCGCGCTGGTACCGGTGCTGGCCGAAAGTCGAATTTCGGTGACCGGAGGACCCAACCGTGGGCCACTGGAATCCGCGTCGTCGGAGAAGCTCTACTTTCTCGCTCATCAGGTCAGCAGCGAGAGCGGGTTGGGGATGCTGCGCGACTGCGCCGTCGGCGGTGCCTCGGACGGAAACTTCACCGCTGCAGTCGGAACCCCGACGTTGGACGGCCTCGGTGCCGTCGGCGGTGGGGCCCATGCAGCCACAGAACACGTAGAGATTGATCAGATGATCCCGCGCGCCACGTTGTTGGCCGGTCTGGTGACTCGAGTCCTGGAGGGAGGACTGTGACGATGACGTCGCCGAACAATGTCCAACGCAAGATTGCTCAACCAGTGGGAGGTGTTTCGCCTTCGCGGATGCGTCAGGCGATCAGCCAAGCCGAACAGGCCGCTCTGCTTGCGTGTGTGACCATCGAAACCGTCACCGGGCATGCCGAGTTGGAACAGGTATTCGGCCTGTTCGAGAAGGTATGGCAGCCGGAGAGCGGAAATCCGCCCGTACACCGGGACATGATGAAAGCGCTTTCGCACTCCGGTAATTACGTAGCCGGTGCTTTTCGTGGCGGAGACCTGATCGGTGGCTCGGTTGCCTTCTTCGAAGAGCCACAACATCGTTCGTTGCATTCGCACATCACGGGGATTCTCCCGAACGTGCAGAACGGGCACATTGGCTTGGCGTTGAAACTGTTCCAGCGGGCGTGGGCACTGGAACGGGGAATTCTCCACGTGCGGTGGACTTTCGACCCGCTCGTCGCGCGCAATGCCTATTTCAACGTCTCGAAACTCGGTGCGTTTCCGGTCCAGTATCTGCCGCGTTTCTACGCGCCGATGAACGACAGCCTCAACGGCGGCGCAGACAGCGACCGGTTGTTGATCGACTGGGAGATCGGTAGCAGCAAGGTTTCCGACGTCGTCGCCGGTTCGGGAGAAGTCCCGACTCCCGACTCATTGGGGGCGAGCGAACTGCTGTCCGTCTCCGAAGCCGGCCTGCCCGTGTTGAAGTCGACGAAGAATCGTTTCGTCACGGTGGCTACGCCGAATGACGTCTACACACTGCGTAAGTCGGACCCGGTGGCGGCGAACGATTGGCGGCTGGCCGTCCGCGAAACTCTCGGGGGCGTGCTCTCCGAGAACGGAGTGGTTCTCGCCGTCACCAGAACTGGAAAGTACGTGCTTGACCGTGCGCCGGGAACACAGGTCGGCAGGACAACAGCGGAGGCCACATCGTGAAGATCGACGGAGTTGAATTGCGCCGGGCGGCAATGCCGTTGAAGGCGCCGTTCCGAACCTCGTTCGGCACGGAGACCACCAAGGACGTGTTGTTCGTCAAGGTAGTCACCTCGGAGTCGGAGGGCTGGGGCGAGTGCGTAGCGATGTCCGAGCCTCGCTACTGCTCCGAATACACGGACGGCGCCGCCGAAGTCCTTCGCAAGTTCCTGATCCCGTCTCTGGGGGAACTCACCGATCCCGACGTGCACGCACTGAGCGCGACGATGGAACAGTTCGCCGGACACCCGATGGCCAAGGCTGCCCTGGAAACCGCCTTCCTCGACGCCGAATTGCGCGCCGCCGGGACGAGCATGTCCTCGTATCTCGGCGCAGTGGTCGATCGGGTACCCGCAGGTGTTTCGGTGGGTATCAAGAATTCGATCGACGAATTGCTCGAGGAGGTGGGCGGTTTCCTCGACGCCGGATACCTACGCATCAAACTGAAAATCGAACCGGGCTGGGACATCGAGCCGGTTCGCGCAGTCCGCGAGCGGTTCGGCGACAACGTACTCCTCCAGGTCGACGCGAACACCGCGTACACCTTGGCTGACGCGCGCCATCTCCAGCGGCTCGACGACTTCGATCTCCTGCTGATCGAGCAGCCGCTTCCCGAAGAAGAACTGCGCGGCCATGCCAGGTTGGCCGAGATGATGCGGACGCCCGTCTGCCTGGACGAGTCGATCACCTCCGCAAAGGTCACCGCCGACGCGCTGGCCATCGGTGCGTGCAGCGTGGTGAACATCAAACCGGGACGTGTCGGCGGTTATCTGGAGTCGCGTCGTATCCACGACGTCTGCAAGGCCAACGGTATTGCGGTGTGGTGCGGCGGAATGCTCGAGACCGGAATCGGCCGGGCCGCCAACGTCGCTCTTGCCGCGCTCCCTGGATTTGTCCTACCAGGCGATACGTCGGCTTCCGACCGGTACTTCGCCGAAGACATCACCGAGCCGTTCGTACTCGACGACGGTTACGTGAAGGTTCCGGAAGGGCCGGGTATCGGCGTCGAACCGATCCCTGACCTGCTCGAAGCCATTACCACCTCGGTCGATTGGATCGGCATGGATCGGCTTTGACGAATCACTATGACACACTTCGTTCACAGGACGAAGGAGTGATAGACGTGGGCACCGTACGACCTCGCATCAGTTTGGTGCGGCTTCTCGAAGACGTGGGAACTACGGTGCTGAATCCGGTTGTCGGTGACCCGGAGGCGGTCCAGGAGATCGCCTCGGTGGTCATTCACGATCCTGACGACGACTCACCCTCGACGCCCGACTCCATGGTGCTGCTGGTCGGAATCACCGGCGGTGAACGTATCGCGGAGTCCGTCGCCGGCCTGGCCGAGCGCGGAGTGCGCGTGGTGGTCGCGCGAGTGACCACCGAAGTCAGTGACGCCGATCGAGAATCGATCATGTCCTCTGGCGTCGTCGTATTGACGTTGGCCCGCGGAGTTTCGTGGGTTCAGCTGACAAGCCTGCTTCATTCGGTGCTCTCGGCCCGAAACGAAGTCGGGCACATCCATTCACGCGGAGGTGGACCGGCCGGCGATCTGTTCGCCTTCGCCAACGCCGTGAGCGCGCTCTTGGATGCCCCGATCACGATCGAGGACCGAAGCTCACGGGTCATCGCCTTCTCCGGACGCCAGGAAGAAGGAGACGGTCCACGTATCGCGACCGTTCTGGAGCGGCAAGTTCCTGATCAGTACATTCGAGTGCTCGAAGAGGCAGGGGTCTTCGACCGGCTCTATCGCAGCGACGATCCGGTGTGGGTGTCGGCGGAGACTCTCGGTACAAAAATGGGACGTATCGCCGTGTCCATCCGAGCCGGCGACGAATTCCTCGGCTCGATGTGGGTGGCAACCGGTGAGCCGATGTCCGAGGACCGGATGCGTGCACTGCGCGATTCGGCCGGGTTGATCGCGCTGCAGATGTTGCGGTTGCGCGGCGGCGCCGACGCCGAGCGTCGACTGCGCGCAGACCTGATCGCGACCCTTCTCGACGGTGGGTCCGGTGCGGTCGACGCAATGAATCGCCTCGGCCTCGGGACCGGTCCTGCACTCGTGATGGCCTTGGGTCGTAGGTCTTTCGAGGGATCGTCGAAGCCGGACGATGCCGCCCACGTGGTGCGGCTGACCGACGCTCTGGCCATGCACCTAGGCGCGGTCCACTCGCAGTCGGCGGCTGCATTGGTCAACGGAACCGGCTACGCGGTGCTGTCTGTGCGAGGGCACTCCCCGGCAGAAGCCGAGCTGCAGGCGTTCCGTGTGGCCTCGGATTTCCTGGACCGCACCGGAGCGTCCGGCGACACGATCATCGGGATCGGCCGGGTCGTGACCAGACCGGCTCAGTTGAGCCGATCGAAGCGCGATGCCGAACATGCCCTCGAAGTGTTGTTGGCGGGACGAGCGTCGGGCAGCGTCGCCACTTTCAGCAGCGTCCACGTCGACGCCATTCTGTTGGAGATCGCGTCGGAAGCTGCGGCCGAGGGATTCTCGGACCTCGGGCCCATCGAGGCGATCGCCAGCCATGACGCTGCCCATGCGACCTCGTTCGTCGACACCCTCGATGCGTGGCTCAACGCCTTCGGCGACGTCGGTGACGCCGCGGCGTCATTGCACGTGCACCCCAACACCTTTCGGTATCGCCTCAGCAAGTTGAAGGGTATGGCCGCGTTGGATCTCGACGATCCCAACGTTCGCTTCCGGTTGATGGTGCATCTTCGTTTGCGCGGTCCACGCTAGTTCGAAAGCCGAAAATGCGGGTCGCGCTGGTTTCTCGGCGCGACCCGCATTTTTATCGGTGGGTTCCGGTCAGTTGTTGCGAAGTGCTTCGATTGCGATGCGTCCGACGGTTCCGATCGAGGCGTCGATCTTCGGGGCACGATGAGTGAGTGCGTGGGACTTGGTGAAGACACCGACGGCATAACGCTTACCGTCCGGGTACGCCACGACGCCGGCTTCGTTTCGTACCAGTCCCAATGTCCCGGTCTTGGCAGCGACGGTGACCTCGTCGGGGAAACCAGATGAAAGGCGGTGTGGCCAGACCTGCTTGCTCATGATCGTTCGGACCTCTTCGCAGGCCGACGCGGGGCCGGCTTCGTCCCTCCAGATTGCAGCCAGCAACATTGTGATCTCACGAGGAGTGCTGGAGTTGGAGCGGGCCGGATCCATGACGGAAATCGTCCGGAGAATTTCGATCGGAGGCATTTCAAGCAAGGTGCCCTTGTCGACTCCGAGGTCGTCGTAGACCGATTTGAACAAACCGCGGCAGTCGCGGACCAAATTGGTCTTCTCCAAACCGAGCCCACGCAGCGTTGCGACGATGTTGTCGAGTCCGAGACGCTCGAACAAGAAATCCGTGGCGGCGTTGTCGCTGAAGCTCATCATGAGCAGAGCGAGGTCTCGCCAGCTGGCGGTGACATCGTCGGCGCAACCGCCGATACCGATGCCGCCGGAGCGGAACTCGGCGGTCACCGTGGCGTGCTCGGTCGGATCAAGGGTGCCTGCCGCTACTTCACGGGCGTACTGGAGTACGACAGGAATCTTGAACACGGAGGCGAGGATGACACCTTCGTCAGCGCCGTAGCCGAACTCTTCGCCGGAATCGATGTCGCGTGCGTGGACGAACGCATCGGTCTTCGCTTCGGCCAGTACAGCAGCGATCTCCTGCTGTGCGCTCTCAACGTACGTGGCAGTTTCGGTCATTCGAGAAGCCCTTCGTCGGTATCCGTATATCTGGGTTATTCGTGGATTCGACGATAGTGAGTCGACGACGGGGGGTCTTGTACGAATCGACGAAGCTGACCGGAAGGTTCGGTGCGGATATGCCGAATCATCCGGGCGTCGGGGTGTTCCAGATCAGGAGGCGTATGTTTCGAGCCGGCAGCGGACAAGGCTGTCGACATCGCCGCGGCGCTTGTCGGAGACGACGCCGGCCAGCAGGAGAGTGAACAACTCGCCGATGCGGTCGTCCAAATCGCTTCGCCTGGTGAGCACGTTCGAAACTAGTTGAACGCCGGTGAATGCCGAGATCGCCACGCGGCCCACCGATTCCGGCTCCACGTCGTCGCGTATATCGCCTTCGCGTTTCGCGGCCTCGGCCAGTTTTCGAAGCTCGCGGATCCACGCGAGGTACGGACCTTGCGAACCGTCAGCAGAGGCCAATTCGAGGGTAAGTCGGACTCCCGCACGAACAATCGGGTCCGCGACAAGCTGGCGGCCCATCTCGTGGCACACCATGACGAGCTGTTCCAGTGCCGGTGCGCCTGTGGCTGCAACTGCGGTGAAGGCGGTGATCGAGATCTGGTGCTGTTCTTCGATGACAGCTTGAGCTAATTCGTCTTTGGACGAGAAGTGGAAATAGACCGCGCCCTTGGTCATCTGCGCCGCGGACACGATGTCGTTCATACTCGTGCTGCCGTACCCCGTGACTTCGAACCGATCGGCAGCGCCACGAAGAATCTGACGCCGACTGATCTTGGCACGTTCCTGCATTGCTCCCTTGTCCTCCGACTGTTAACACGTGAACTAGTTTTAGGGCCCTAGGTCCCGGACCAGCGCCCCACGGTAGCAGCGAAACTCATGCTCGCGCGACAGCGCGAAACGGACTGTTCGGTGTGCAATCGCAGGTCACGGTCGGTAGGAGCGAAAAATGCGACCGCCGCAACCTCCGTTGGAGGCTGCGGCGGGGAGTCCAGTTATCGGCCAGCGAAATTCGGTCAAAGGTACGCGATCAACGAGTCGGAACTGTTGCCTCGAAGCCGAGGTCGCGTAGTGCCGACTTGAGTTTGGTCTGTGCCTCGTCGAGAGATTCGGGTGACGGCGAAGTGTCGGCGCCACTGATGTCGAAGTTCCCCATGTCGTATGCGGGGAAGACGTGAACGTGAAGATGCGGAACTTCCAGACCTGCGATGAGGAGACCGGCCCGCGGCGCGTCGAACGCCTTCCTCACAGCCTGACCCAGGGTGCGGGCAACCGCGGTGACCTTGGCAAAGAGTTCAGGATCTACGTCCTGCCACTGATCGACCTCGGCTCGCGGTACGACAAGTACGTGACCTTGCGTTACCGGTGCGATGGTCAGGAACGCGACAACGTCGTCGTCCTCCCACACGAAACGTCCTGGTAGATCCCCGTTGATGATGGCGCTGAAGACTGAAGGCATACCCCGAGGTTAGCCCGCGTCCGGTTGCCAGGAAACTCCCAGGCTGGACGCAGGTTCGTCGGAGCAGGCCCGACAAATCTAGGACGCATGACGACAGAAGCCATGCAGACCGCGGGCAGCGCGGACGCAGGGGAGCTCTCCGCGACGACTGTAGTGCTGGACGTGGTCGTCCCGGTATACAACGAAGAGGCGGGCCTCGAGACGTGCGTGCGTCGCTTACGCCATCATTTACGCACGCAGGTGCCATTTTCTGCGCGAATTACCATCGCGGACAACGCCAGCGTCGACGGCACCTTGGCGCTCGCACGTTCCCTCGCTGAAGAGTTCGACGATGTCCGGGTCGTGCACCTGGATGCGAAGGGCCGTGGTCGAGCACTTCGGCAGGTGTGGAGCGATTCCGACGCGGACGTGGTCGCGTACATGGACGTCGACCTCTCGACCGATCTCAACGCCCTGATGCCGTTGATTGCTCCGCTGCTCTCCGGACACTCGGACATCGCCATCGGGTCCCGGTTGGCACGTTCGTCCCGCGTGGTCCGTGGCCCCAAGCGTGAGTTCATCTCGCGTAGTTACAACCTCATCCTCCGAGGCGCGCTCCATGCTCGCTTCACCGACGCCCAGTGCGGTTTCAAAGCCATGCGCGTCGACGTTGCGCGGCAACTACTTCCGCTGGTAGAGGACACCGGATGGTTCTTCGACACCGAATTGCTGGTGCTGGCCGAGCGTGCCGGAATGCGAATTCACGAGGTTCCTGTCGACTGGGTAGACGACCCGGACAGCCGGGTAGACATCGTCGCCACGGCAGTCGCCGACCTCAAAGGTGTGGTTCGCGTCGGGCGAGCACTCTCGACCGGCTCACTCCCACTGGCCGAGCTCAGGGCGAGTTTCGGCCGTGAACCGTTGGTTCCGGGTGTTCCGCGAGGCATGGTCGGTCAACTCTCACGCTTCGCCGTGGTGGGAGTCATTTCTACGCTTGCGTACGCGCTGCTCTATCTCGCACTGCACTCGATTATGGGTGCGCAGTGGGCCAATGCCGTCGCATTACTGGTGACCGCGGTGTTCAACACCGCCGCCAATCGAGCCTTCACCTTCGGGATCCGGGGCTCGGAAGGATCCGCCCGGCACCAGATGCAGGGCCTGCTTGTATTCGGGTTCGGCTTGCTGCTCACCAGCGGATCGTTGTTCGTGCTCGACGTTGTGGCGCACGATGCGTCCAAACACGTCGAGCTTGCTGTACTCGTCATTGCCAATCTTGTTGCCACAGTGAGTCGATTCATCGCACTGCGCTGGGTGTTTCGCACCGCACAACCCGTAGGAGCTGATCGATGACCGCCACTGTAGAAAGATCAGCCGCGTCGGTGCCGGCGCCGGAACCGCAGCGTCAGGTGCGCTGGGAACCGTGGGCGCTCGGAGTGCTGTTGGTGGGCACCGGAGTCGCCTACATCTGGGGCCTGGGTGCATCCGGATGGGCCAACTCGTTCTATGCCGCTGCGGTACAGGCAGGTTCGGTGTCGTGGAAGGCCTTCTTCTTCGGCTCTTCGGACGCTGCGAACTCGATCACCGTCGACAAGCCGCCGATGTCCCTGTGGTTGATGTCGCTGTCAGTTCGCATCTTCGGACTCAACTCCTGGGCGATGTTAGTGCCGCAGGCGCTGCTCGGTGTCGGATCGGTGGCACTGTTGTGGGGAACGGTTCGACGGTACTTCGGGGCTGCCGCCGGACTACTCGCCGGTTTGGTGCTGGCTCTCACTCCCGTAGCGGCGCTGATGTTCCGGTTCAACAACCCGGATGCCATGCTGGTACTCCTGATGATCGCAGCAGTGTGGGCGATGATGCGCGCCGTGCAGGACGGCCGAACCCGCTGGCTCGTGTTGGTCGGCGTCTTCTGCGGATTCGGTTTCCTGACTAAGCAATTGCAGGTCATGTTGGTGGTGCCGCCACTGGCACTCACCTATCTGATCGCCGGACCGCCGAAACTGGGTAAGCGGGTACTTCAACTGTTCGCTGCACTGGGCGGGCTGATCGTCTCCGCCGGATGGTGGTTGGCAATCGTCGAACTGTGGCCGGCCGACTCACGTCCATGGATCGGTGGTTCGCAGAACAATTCGATTCTCGAACTGACGCTCGGCTACAACGGGCTCGGACGCTTGAGCGGCAACGAGACCGGGAGCGTCGGAGGCGGCGGAATGCGCGGTCCTGGTGATGCTGCGGCCGGCGCCGCTGCGGGAGGCTTCCCGGGAATGGGCGAGGCAACGGGTGGTATGGCGCCAGGGGGTATGCCAGCAGGGGGTATGGCTCCAGGTGGTGGGGCCGGTGGCGGCATGTGGGGGAGTACCGGCATTACGCGCCTGTTCGAATCTGCCCAGGGCGGGCAGATTGCCTGGTTGATTCCTGCCGCACTGATACTTCTGGTGGCTGGAATCGTGCTGCGAGGCAGGGCTCCGCGCGTCGACACACAGCGCGCCTCGTTCATCGTCTGGGGACTGTGGCTGTTGGTGACCGGACTGACCTTCAGTTTCATGGCGGGAATCTTCCACGCCTACTACACCGTTGCGCTGGCGCCAGCGATCGCCGCGCTGCTCGGTTCAGGATCCGTAGTGGCGTGGCGTCATCGTGACGTCCTCTGGGTTCGCATCATTCTGGCGGTGTCCTTTGCCGCAACCGTCGCGATGGCGTGGGTACTGCTCGGGCGTTCGCCGTCATTCGTACCGTGGCTCCGGTGGGCCATTTTGGTAGTCGGCATCGTCGCTGCCGTGGCAGTGCTGATTCCGGCGGTGTCGAGAGGTCGACTGGCCGTGGCAGTGATTCTCGCGGCGATCTTCACCGGCTTGGCGGGTCCGACTGCCTACGCGATCGACACGATCAACACTCCGCATACCGGCTCCATAGTTTCGGCCGGACCGAGCGTCGAAGGTGGAATGGGTGGACCAGGCGGTGGCCGCGGAGGATTCGGAGGATTCGGCGGCACGGCTGATGGCGGTAACCGTCGGACGGACGGAACGCCACCTGCAGGAATGGGCCAGATGCCCGGTGGTGCAATAGCTCCGGGCACCACCACATCGACCACCGATGGAACGCGAGGGGCAATGGGTGGCGGTGCCGCCGGTGGTCTACTGCAGGGCAGCACGCCGGGAGCCACTGTTGTGTCCACACTCGAAGAGAACTCCGACCAGTTCACGTGGGTCGCCGCGGCAATCGGGTCCAACAGCGCCTCGGGTTATCAGCTTGCGACGCAGTCACCGGTCATGGCTATCGGAGGGTTCAACGGGAGCGATCCGTCCCCGACGCTCGCGCAGTTCCAACAGTACGTGTCAGAGGGTAAAATTCACTTCTTCATCGCCGGTGGGGGGATGGGTGGCGGTATGAACGCCGAAGGCACCGCTACCGCTATCTCGACGTGGGTGACCGAAAACTTCACCGCCACAACGGTGGACGGGGTGACCCTCTACGACTTGACGGTTGCAGGCTGACCCAGCAAGAACGCACGCCAGGTCCGCATCGGAGGTGCTCCCTCCGATGCGGACCTGGCGTGAAGTTGTATGCCTGAGAAGCTGTTCTCAGGTTTTGAATGTGGTGTTCGCCGGCCTGGGATGCTGCCCGGGGTCGATCGAGGGTGGTGGGATGAACCAGGGTTTGTTGTCGGCTCCGATCCGGATTTCCCACTTGCCTACGAACCCCGTTTTGCGGTGCATCAGCCGGTGATGTGAACGGCACAGCAGGACAAGGTTGTTCATCACCGTAGGGCCGCCGTTGGCCCAGTGCCGGATATGGTGTGCATCGGTCCATGCCGGAACGCATGTGCAGCCGGGGAACGCGCAGCCCTTGTCTCGGGCGATCAACGCGACTCGTTGTTCGGCGGTGACCAATCGTTTTCCTGGTTTCGCATCGAGCGGCGCGCCGTGATCGTCCAGCAACACCGTCGACAGGAAACAATCACACCCGAGGAGCCTGGTCTGCGAGACGGACAGTGGCCCGAGCCATGGCATGTGTCCGACGTCGAGTTCCGACAGATCCACATCGAGATCAGACGAGGACTCTCCACCATCAGACGGTGCAGCGGCGCAGTCCCGGTGCTCAGCCAGATCACGAGCATTGATGTGCACGTTCACGTGTGGGCGTTGCCCACCATCGGTACCGGTCTTGGCGCAGTCGAGGTAGCGGCGGATCAGTTCGGTGAACCCGTCCGCGGTCCGCTTCGCCGCCGACCGGGCATCGGGCGTTCCGTCCGGTGCTGGGGTGGGCATCGTCAGGTTCGACAGGGCGGAGAGCAGCATTTCGCCGGTGAGGGCGTCGAAATCTCCGCGGACCACCACCCGACCGTTCAAGGTCGATGCGATCCGCAGCTCGTTACGATCGACATCTTCGGCGGGCGGAATCTCATCGGATTCGAACAACCGCTCCAACGTCGCGATAACGTTCCGCACCTTCGTTGTCGTCGCTTCCACTCCCGAGGCGGCAGCCAACAACAAATCGATGCACTTCGGTAATGCCTCCTCAGGCATCCCCTTCGGTGGTGATTCACAGAACGCCACGATCAACACGGCGTGATCGAACGAGCAATCCCCGCAATCAAATCTCGCTGCCACTGCCGGAAACGGCCGCAACGCCGCACCCAGCGCGGCGATCTTCTTCCCGTCCCGAACCTGCAGCATCGTGTTCGCCGCCAACCACGAACCGACACCGCGACTGGCAATCACCTGATCATCGGAACGCAACGAGAGTTCGTCCACGACCGCCACCCGCACGGCTTCCAGGCGCAGAATCTCCGCACTCGCCTCGATAGCGGCCGTGCGTACCTCGGCGGCCGTCAACTGCCACAGACGACCGCGTAACCCCACCGCAGAACTAGACACCACGTCCGACAACAGAACACTCATTGAATCCCCCGATCCCCACCCTCTACGATACTCGAACACGCGTTCGAGTCAAGGGTGGATTTCGCAGAGGCTAAGCGCTAATACTGTCGAGGTCGTGGACCACGTCGCAGCAGGCGTCGAGTAATTCGCGATCATGGCTGATAAGTAATACGCCGACGTCGGTTTCAGCGGCGCGACTCTCGATCAACCGAATGAGCGCGGCCGTCGTGGCGGCGTCGAGCATCGCCGTCGCCTCGTCGCAGATGAGGTATTTCGGTTGTTGCGCCAGCGATCTCGCTAGGCAGGCTCGCTGTAGTTGGCCGTCGCTGACCTGGTGGGGTCTACGAGAGAGGAGGTCTGGTGTGAGGCCCACTTCTGCTGCCAGTGCGACCACATCAATTGTGCTGCCGGCAATATCGCCGGGTTGACCGATGATCGAGGCGAGCGTCTGCCGTGGGTCGGTTGATGCACGGGGCGACTGAAACAGCATGGACACCGTGCCGCGCAATGCCGTGGGTACCGAGAATTTGGTACCCACAACGGGTGATCCGTCGATCCGCACTTCGCCTGACCACGGTGCGTCCAGTGAGGCGAGAATTCTTGCAAGTGTGGACTTTCCGGTGCCCGAAGGGCCGGTCAGGCCGATCAGCTTTCCCGACGGAATCTCGAGGGAGATGTTCTCGAGCACCGGTCTGTTTCGGTGGTAACCACTGGTGATTCCCAATGCCTGCAGACTCATGTCAGCCCACCTTCCGCAGTGTTCGGTACGTGCGTTCGCCGAGGGTTACCAACTCGGTCGGTCCACCGGACTGTTTCGACTCCGGGCGTCGTAGGTGATAGACGCACTCGTCGGGGAGATCGGTCAGTTGCGGTGGCGAGCCGGGGATCGGATTCAAACCGCGGGAAGGTAAGGCGCCGAGTAGGTCTCGGGTGTAGTCGTGGAGTGGATCCTGGAACACCAGAGTAGCCGGACCGGTTTCCATGATGCGTGATGCGTACATGACGGCAAGTCGATCCGCGACGCCGCTGCGGGTGAGTGATGCCAGGTCGTGGGTGATGAGCAGGACTGCCGCCCCGGCGTCCGCGCACTCGCGAAGCAGGCTCATGACGTGGTCGGTGAGTTCGCGGTCGAGGTTGGCTGTGGGTTCGTCAGCCACGATCACCGATGGATTCCCGGCCAATGCACCGGCAATGGCGACGCGTTGCGCCATGCCACCCGACAGTTCGTGCGGGTAGCAGTCCAGAGCCGAGGGTTCGAGTCCGACGCGAAGCGCCAAGCTGTCACAGGTGTGATCGCTGCCGAGCGCGTCGATGGTTTCTTGCAGTTGCGATCTCGCAGTTCGAACAGGGGTGAGATGTGTTGCGGCAGATTGCGGAACGAGCGCAGCATGTCGCCCCCGGAACGCGGTGCCGGAGAAGACGTCGATCTCCTGATCGGGGGTGCCAACGGTGACCGTTCCAGTTCGAGAAGCTTTCGGCGGCAACATGTTCATGACCGAGGTGGCGACGATCGACTTGCCACACCCGGATTCGCCGACGAGTGCGGTCACCATGCCGGCGGGAACGGAGAGGTCTATGTCGCTCGCAGCGTGGACTACGGATCCTCCGGGTAGAGGGATCCTGACGGTGAGGGATTCGATGCGCAGGCCGTGGTTCACAGTCGCAACTCCGAAGGTCGAGGGGGCGTGAGCATCGACCGCAGGGCCGAACCGGCGACCGCAACTGCGACGGTGGCGATCACGAGGACTGCGGCGGGGAATACCAGCGTCCACCAACCGCCGAGGAGCAGAGAACTGCGTGCCTCTTCGAGAAGCGTTCCTAGACTGGGTTTGTGCGGGGGAAGGCCGAAACCCAGGAAGGACAAGGTAGATTCGTGCCAGACTGCGTGGGGTAGGAGGAGAACAACCGCGATCAAGGCCTGCGGCGCCGTCGCCGGCACGAGGTGGCGCATGATCACGTGACGCCGACTTGCCCCCGCGAGAATGGCGGCGTCGATGTACGGTCGTTCGCGCAGACTCAAGATCTCGGAGCGGATGATCCGGGCCACTTGGGTCCAGTGGGTCAGTGCGATCGAAAGCACGATGGCGGCAATGCTTCCGCGAAACATTGCGACGATGACGATGCCGAGCAACAGGTGGGGGAGTGCGTTGACGGCATCGGTGCCGCGCATGACGAACCTGTCCACCCATCCGCCGACCAGGCCGGACGTGGTACCGACGGCGACGCCGATCACCGTGGCGAGAAGCGCGCAGGCGAGTGCGATGAGTAGTGAGGTTCGAATGCCTGCAGCTATGCGCACGAACAGATCTCGCCCCGCAGAGTCTGTTCCGAACGGGTGATCGAAGGATGGAGCCAGGCGCGCCGCCGAGAAGTCGGTGACCCGGTCGTCGACGTCGGCCAACCATGGGACCAGCGCCGCGTACAGGGCAACGAGGATCAGCACGCCGAGGGCGATCTTGAAGCGTCGCTCAGCCATCGGTCCTCACTCTCGGGTCGAGTACTGCAACCAGGACGTCGGCAAGTAGTGAGCCGAGCATGACCGTCAATGTTGTACCGACGGTGAGGAATCCGAGCAGAGCCATGTCGAGGTCGCGGGCAGAGGAAACGATGGCGCCGGCGATCCCCGGCCAACTGAAGACCTCTTCCACCAGCACTGCCCCGACTATCAGTTCGGGCAACCGCACGCCGACGATGTTCACGAAAGGTGCCAGTGACGTCGGCAGTATGTGGCGCTTCGTAATGGTCGGCGTCGGGATTCCGCGCGCTACTGCGCCCGCGACAAACCCTTCGCCTTTCGAGCCCACGACGGATTCTCGGACGGCGAGGAGGAGCCACGGCATCTGCGAAATGGCGAGCACCGTCACCGGTAGGATCAAGTGTCGGATGACCTGTCCCGGTGTGGGATCGGCACCCCCATCGGTCAGTCCGGCGACCGGGAGCCAGCCAAGAGTCAAAGCGAAGAGCGCGATGGCCCCCAGCGACAAGACAAACGGCGGAAGTCCCTGTACGACGACGCTCAGCCCGGACACGATCTTGTCCAGGAACCCTCCACTGCGGATTCCGGCGAGAACACCGAGTGCCAGCGAGGCGAGAATCGCGATGATGAGTGAGATGCCGACCAGCAGCAGGGTCCACGGCAAACGTTCGGAGATAACCTGGGAAACAGACTGATTGAACGATCTGGAAATTCCGAGATCACCGGTGAACACACCCTGAAGCCAATTCCAGTACGTGCTGTACCAGGGGTTGTCGAAACCCATCTGGTCGGCGATCAACGCTTTGTCTGCGTCGCTGGTCGTCATGTATCGCGTGCCGAGATAGCCGACCAGTGGATCGAACGGTGAAATTGCCGCGGCGGCAAAGAGTCCCGCGGACACCACAGCGATCACGGGCACGATGAACAACACCCGCCGACCGACCATCGTGAGGATGGCCTTTCGGCGGGAGTTGTCACGGTGGCCCCGCGACGGCGGCGCGTCTGCCCGAACGTCGACCGCTGTCATTGCCCTCTGGCCCACGTCTGCAGTGACCACCACGGACCCCAGGTCACACCGTGTGAGTGTGGCTCGAGTACCGGTCCGGACATCTGCCAGTCGGAATCCTTCGATACGTACGTATGGTCGAGGAAGACGAGGATGACAAATCCGGGATCCTCGACGTACGCCTGCTGAACGTCGCGATACGCGGCGTCACGCGTTGCCTGATCCAGGCTGCGGCGTCCTACTTCCAAGCCTGCGTCGACTGCTGGATTGGAGTAGTCGCTGGCGTTGTCGTAGATGCTGCCGACCCCGGGTGCGATGTACTTCGAGTTCAGCGCGTCGTACACCTGTGTGTCAGGGTCGAAAGGTTCGTCGCCGCCGCCGAGAAGCGTCGAATCCTGGTTGATGCGAGGGTCTATGCGGTCCCAGGAGAGAGCTTCGAGGTCCACCTCGATGCCGACGGCGAGAGCGTCGGAGGCAAATGCCTGAGCGAGATCACGTCGGACCGTGTCGACGGAGTTGTACATGATCGTGAACTGCGCGCGCCGGCCGTCCTTCGAACGGATTCCGTCGGCACCTTCGATCCAGCCGGCCTCGGTCAGAATTCGCTCGGCCGCGGCCGGGTCGTAGGCGAAGGTCGCATTCGGGTTGTACGAGTCGCCGTAGACCTCGGGGATCGGAGTGGCCGCAACTCGGCCGTGTCCGCCTAGGACGTTGTCGATCATCGACTGGCGATTGGCGGCGAGGTTGAGTGCCATACGCACGGCTTTGTCGCCCGCCACGGGATTGTTCGTGGGGAGTGAGAGACCGCGCCAGTCTGCCGACTGATGGGCTGTCACCGACATGTTGTCTTTATCCGAGAATGTATTGGCAAGCAGCGGAGGAAGATTGGTTCCGTCGATCTCACCGGACACCATACGTTGGGCGCGGGTGTTGTCATCGGGAACGTAGAGGAGAGTCAGCTTCTTGATCTCCGGCGCGCCGTCCCAGTAGTTCTCGTTCGCCTCGAAGACCGCTCGATCCGGTGAGAGGTCGACGAGTGTGTACGGACCGGTGCCGACGGGTGCGGTGTTCAACGGCGATTCGGCGGCCAGTCCGGGTGTCGCGAGCGACTCCGACGGAACCATGCCGATCAGCATCTTCGTCAGCAACGGCGCATACGAGTAGGCGAGGCGAAACTCGACTGTGCTGTCGTCGACGGCCACGACATCGCTGATCATGTCGTACGACGACCGCGCTTCCGAGGCGGAAGCGGGATCGAGGATCGCCTTGTACGTGGCAACCACGTCGGCGGCATCGAAGGTCGATCCGTCGGAGAAGGTGACCCCGTCACGGAGTTTGACCGTCCAGATTGTCGCGTCGGCGTTGGCCGTCGGCATCTCTGCGGCCAAAGACGGCTCGAACCCAGGCATGCCGGTGCCTCCGGTGAGCCGGACGAGACCGTCGTACATCTTGGCTTCACCGGCAGCGCCGAAGCCTGCGACCGGGTTGTAGCCGCCCAGTTCGTAGCCGTCGGCCAAGACCAGGCCGTCGTTATTGCCCGAAGAGTTGGTGCCGGTCGGGCTACTGCACGACGTGATCAGAAGTGCGCCGATTGCGGCGGTTGCGGTGAGCGTCAGAACGCCTGGTTTGTGGAGTTTCACGGGTGTCCTTTCCTCGGTGGACAGGTGTCCGAAAACATCTGTTCACCTATTCAGGTATTCATATGATCTCATCTCGAAACGGATATTTCGCACAAAGGCCGAACCCTGCGACCTTGGCCCCACCCGTAGCACTCCGAGAGCGCCGTTACCGCAGGCCGTAGTCTGTTCCCCGTGCGCGTACTAGTAATCGGCTCCGGAGCCCGTGAACATGCCCTCCTTCTCTCTCTTGCTCGCGATCCAGGTGTCACGGCCCTGATCTGCGCGCCTGGCAATGCCGGGATCGCAAAAATCGCCGAGCAGCACCCCATCGACGTTGCTTCGGGTGACGCGGTTACCGCGCTGGCCAAGAAAGTCGAGGCTGATCTCGTCGTCATCGGACCTGAGGTTCCCCTGGTTCTCGGTGTCGCAGATGCAGTGCGCGCAGCAGGTATCGCCTGCTTCGGGCCGTCGGCCGACGCCGCCCGCATCGAGGGCTCGAAGGCTTTCGCCAAGGACGTGATGGCTGTCGCCGGCGTCAAGACCGCACACAGCGAGATCGTCGACAATCCGGCGAAGCTTGACGACGCGCTCGACCGCTTCGGACCGAACTGGGTGGTCAAGGACGACGGACTGGCTGCAGGCAAGGGTGTTGTCGTCACGACGGATCGTCTCGCCGCGCGGGATCACGCCGCTGAACTGCTCGAGACCGGACACCCGGTTCTCCTCGAGTCCTTCCTCGACGGTCCGGAAGTTTCGCTCTTCTGCCTCGTCGACGGCGAAACCGTGATCCCGCTCCTCCCGGCGCAGGACCACAAGCGCGTCGGCGACGGAGATTCCGGACCCAACACCGGCGGCATGGGCGCGTACACACCGTTGCCGTGGCTGCCTGACGAGATGGTCACGCAGATCGTCGACGACGTGGTCAAGCCCGTCGCTGCCGAGTTGGTGGCGCGCGGTAGCAGCTTCTCCGGCCTTCTCTACGCTGGTCTGGCGATCGGCGTCGACGGCCCGGCCGTGGTCGAATTCAACTGCCGGTTCGGTGACCCCGAAACTCAGGCTGTACTTGCTCTCCTCGAAACGCCGCTGGGCGGTCTACTCAATGCAGCCTCGACCGGAACTCTCGATTCGGTCGGTCCGTTGCAGTGGCGCGACGGTTCCGCCGTCACGGTCGTGATTGCTGCCGAGAACTACCCGGCAACCCCGCGCACCGGTGACGTGATCACCGGAGCCGACGCCGACGGAGTCCTGCACGCCGGTACCAAGAAGCGTGAAGACGGAGCCGTCGTCTCGGCCGGTGGACGTGTGCTGAGTGTTGTCGGAGTGGGCAAGGATCTGACCGAAGCTCGTGACGACGCCTACGCAAAGATCGCCGACGTCAAGCTTCCCGGCGGTCATTTCCGCAAGGACATCGGACTCGGCGCCGTCGAAGGTCGCATCTCAATTCCCTGACTCGCACTTCCGGAGGGCCGGTGAACTTTCTGTTCATCGGCCCTTTTCATGGAAAATCAACGGTTCCTTGAAGTTACCCACGAGTATGGACTTCTCGTTCGGTTTCTCCCGGTATATCTCAGCGCGGGGGTCACGGAAAGAGAAGGGCACACTTGAGTATTCGCGCTGGATCCAACGAACGGCACGCACGTACCAATTCCACGCTCTCGCGTAGAAACTTCTTGGCAGCAACAGGATTAGCTGTGGGCGCCGCTGCGCTCTCGTCCTCGTGGACCACGGCGGCCGCTGCGCCCAGGCGAGCATTGAACGACGGAGACCGTGTCCCCGCGCTCGTGATCGGCAGCGGATACGGCGGGGCCGTTGCGGCACTTCGGTTGACGCAGGCCGGCATCGACACACACATGGTCGAAATGGGGAAGTCGTGGACCACACCAGGGTCCGACGGCAAGATCTTCTGCCCGATGCTTTCGCCCGACGGTCGATCCTTCTGGCTCAGAGACCGTACAGTTCAACCGGTTTCACACTTCTCCGGTGGTTCGGTGGACAAGAACATCAGCCGTTACGTCGGCGTTCTCGACGCCGAGGATTTCGGCGGGATCAAGGTCTACCAAGGCCGAGGGGTCGGCGGCGGGTCGCTGGTCAACGGCGGCATGGCCGTCACACCCAAGCGCAACTATTTCGAAGAGATTCTGCCCGGGGTCGATTCCAACGAGATGTACTCGACGTACTTTCCGCGGGCCAACGCTGCGCTCGGAGTCAACAACATCGACCCGGCCTGGTTCGAGTCCACCGAGTATTACAAGTTTGCGCGAACCGGGCGAAAGACCGCTGAGAGATCCGGTTACACAACAACGTTCGTGCCGAATGTCTACGACTTCAACTACATGAAGCAGGAAGCTGCTGGTCAGGTCACCAAGTCTGCCCTGGTGAGTGAGGTCATCTACGGCAACAACGCGGGAAAGAAGTCTCTGGACAAGACGTACCTCGCTGCGGCATCCGCCACCGGCAAGCTCACGATCTCGGCGCTGCACGTCGTGACCTCGGTTGCCCCGGCCGCGACCGGCGGCGGCTATCAAGTGGTGATGAACCAGATCAACGAGCAGGGCAACACCGTCGGCACCAAGACGGTGACGGCGGACAAGGTCTTCTTCGCGGCGGGCAGTATCGGCACCAGTAAGCTCCTGGTCGCGATGAAAGCACAAGGGCAGCTGGCGAATTTGCCGGGTGCTGTTGGACAGGAATGGGGTCACAACGGCAACGTGATGGTGGGGCGCGCCAATCACATGTGGGACGCCACCGGCGCGAAGCAGTCGGCGATCCCCGTGATGGGTATCGACAACTGGGCTGACGCATCCGCACCTGTCTTCGCGGAAATCGCACCCTTCCCAGCCGGTACCGAACTGTGGGTCAGCCTGTACTTGGCGATTGCCAAGAATCCGCAACGTGCTCAGTTCCAATTCAACTCGGCAACAGGCAAAGTCGGTTTGAACTGGCAGCGCTCGCAGAACCAGCCGTCGATCGACATGGCGAAGAAACTCTTCGACAAGATCAACAAGAAGGAAGGCACGATCTACCGGACCGACCTCTTCGGTCCGGTGCAGACATGGGGCGATCAGTTGACGTACCACCCCCTCGGCGGTTGCGTGCTGGGCAAGGCGACCGACAGCTACGGTCGCCTGCCGGAGTACCCGGGTCTGTACGTCATGGACGGATCCCTCGTTCCGGGCAATGTCGGAGTCAATCCGTTTGTCACCATCACCGCTCTGGCCGAACGGAATATCGAGAACATCATTGCGAACGACATGAACTAGAGCGACAACTCGCGGTCAGGTGCGGTGGGATCAACTTCTGCCGCACCTGTTCGGCGTGGGCAGCGGTTACAGTCACCTGGACAGACGACGCTCGATCCAGGGATGTAGACGTGAGGCGGACAAAATCCGAGATCGACGGTGATTGGCTCCGGTGGGGCGTGCCGTCGAACGACGAGCTGGTGGTATCCGAACACGAATTGGACGATGAGCCCGAAGATTTGGTTCTGTGGGGTGGTGCGTCGAGTGCTGATCAACCGGTGACCTGGGAAACCCACGCACACCGATCGAACGAGATTCTGTTCCCCCGTTCCGGCATAGTGGTTGTACGCTCAGGCGCTCAGATGTGGACTTTGCTGCCGGGCAGAGGTCTGTGGATACCGGCACTGGTTCGGCACTCGGTGCGCGTTGCCGCGGGTGCGCAATTCTTGACCGTGTATTGCGCTGTAGGGCAGGGACCTTCGCTCGGTGATCACCCGGTTGCGGTGCACGGCACGCCGCTTCTGTACGAGTTGTTTCTGCATCTGAGTGCTCGCGACATGTCGGACGATGCGAGGCGCCGCGCCGAGCGAGTATTCTTCGACCTCGTTGTTCACGGCGACGAGCGCGGAGCGATGAAGATTCCCGATTCGGGGCCGGTCGGCCGGATTGCGCGCGACCTGTTGTCCCAACCGGACGATCCACGCAGTTTCGAAGACTGGGCGAACGAGATCGGTGTCAGTACCAGCACTTTGGCTCGTCGATTCAAAGTGGATACCGGCGTCAGTTTCGGCCAGTGGCGCGTACTGCTTCGGATGAACGTGGCGATGTCCCTGCTCGGCCAAGGCGTTGCGGTGGCCGATGTGGCAGAGCAGATCGGATACTCGACGCCCAGTAGTTTCGTCGCCGCCTTCAAGCAGTCCACCGGTGTCACGCCGACGGCATTTCGAAAGAACGCGGACCGCTGATCGAATTTCGACATTCTTTGACAAAACTCCGCGATTGCGTCAACTCCTGATCCGCTCTACCGTTAGCCATGTAGGCGAGGCTTACTTTACTTTCCGGGTTCGGGTTTCTCCCGAAACCCGCTCGACAGCATGGGGCAGAAGTGATCGATTTTGTTGCGCCGCGTTCCCAACGCGGTAGCAGGGCCATCTTCATGGCTGTGGCAGTGGCACTTTCGACGGTACTGGCAGCGTGTGGCACCTCGACGACCGACACGAAGTCCGACGGTGAAGCGTGGACGTATGTTGATGCGCGTGGGCAGCAGATTTCGCTCGACAAGGTCCCTGAACGCATTGTGGCGACGGCGGACACCGCGCCGGTGCTACTCGAATACGGCGTCGTTCCGGTCGGCATCATCGGATTCTCCAGGCTCGACGAATCCACGTTGAATGCATTCGACTTCAGCGGAATTGCCCATGTCAGCGAGACTGACACAGATATCAGCGCCGAGAAACTCCTGGCAGTGGACCCGGATCTCGTCATCGACATCTGGAGTTCGTACAACGGCGGGAACTTCGGCAGCATCTGGGGTGACGATATCGCTCGCGTCGAAGAGGTTGCTCCCATTGCCGGCGTCAAGATCACCGACGGGGCGCAAGCGGCGCTGGACAGCTTCAGTTCGTTGGTCCAGGGTATCGGCGGCACCGACACCTCGCCGGTCTACGCGGCGAAACGGGAAGAGTTGAGTGCGCTCAGTGACCGAGTGCGTGACTTGGCTACTTCGCGGTCGAATATCTCTGTTGCATACGTGATTCCGTTGGAGTCGAGCCTTGACTACGCGGTGCCGGGATGGACTCCGCTCGGAAGTATTCTCGAAATGATGGGCGTCGAATTCGCCAAGCTCGACAGCGAGGACGGTTTCTGGGCGTCGGCGAGTTGGGAAGAGCCGGGCGTCTTTCCGGCTGATCTCCTCCTGATTCCGCCGACTTGGTCGGATGCACCGGAGCTCAATTCGCCGACTTTCACCAGGCTTCCGGCTGTGGTTTCGGGACAGGTTGCGTCGGTCGAACTTCGTACGGGGTACAGCCTGACGGGCATCACGGAGCAGATGAAGCGTTTTGCCGACGTCTACGAGAAGATCGGGAAAGTCACCTGAGCAGCGTCACCGCGGCGCGTGATCTCGCAATGATCGATTGACCCGGTCGAGGATGCCGATGGCAGCGGTCAGCGTGTCGAGGTCACCCTCGTCGAGGGACGCCAGTTCTTCTGCGAGGACGCCGACGCGTAGTTCGGACCGACGGTCCCGTCGCGCGCTTCGTTCGTCCTTCACGTAAAGCGTGCTCACTCGCCCGTCCGTGGGATCGGGCCGTCGCTCGATCAGGTCTTTGTCGGAGAGTGTGCGCACCAGTGTACTGACGGTGTTCGGGCGTCTGGAGAGTCGATCGGCGACAGCCCCGATGCGAGTGCCCGGATGGTGCGCAACATCGTGAAGTACTTCGGATTGTGCCTCTGGCAAAGTCGCGTCGGTGCCTGATGCGTCCATGTATTCGCGCAGCGCTCGACGTAATTCGAAGGCCGCAGCGATGAGTGATCTCGATGCTTCTTCTGTGGTGGGCACGCGAGTGGAGTAGCGATCGATCCCGTGTGATTCACGCCCTGAAACTGTATCTGACACAGATATAGTTTACAGTTCTTAGAAGGGTAGGGTCACCTAACCATGACGGAGGACGAATCTGTCAAACATCACGACGTACGGGACACGATCATGAATTTTCGAAAGAAGTCACGCAGTGCCCTGCTGATCGGCGCACTGGCCTTGGTGGCGACTCTCAGTGGCTGCTCGAGTGAGGACGCCTCGACCGCAGATGCTGAGATCCGAGCGTCGGCGCCGACGGACTCTGCGTTTGTCGCTCCGCGAGAAGTCCCGGCCGGCATGGGGAGCGGGAAGTCGGACGGCGAATTTCCCCGCACCGTCTCACACTTCGAAGGGGACACCACGATCGAATTACGGCCGGAGAAGGTTGTGGTGATCTCGACCGGACAGGCCGATGCGCTCCTGTCGCTCGGTGTCGTGCCGGCAGGTTCTACGCGTGGTGACGGTGCGGACCTGGTGCCGCCGTACCTGTCGGCCGCATACCCCGAATTCCGAACTCAGCTAGGTGATGTCGTCGACGCAGGTGGGCGCTTCACGCCGAATTACGAAGCGATCGTCAAGCTCGACCCCGACCTGATCTTGATGAATGTCGCAGGGAAGGATGCCGATTCGCTGTACGACCAGCTTTCGGCGATCGCACCCACCGTGGCAACGCAGGGGACCGGCGTCAACTGGAAGCAGGACTTCCTGCTCGTTGCGGACGGAATAGGCAAGACAGAGCAGGCGACGGCATTACTGGATACCTTCAACGCGGATGCCGCAGCCCTGGGTGCTTCCCTCTCGTCGCCGCCGACGGTGTCGTTCAGCCGCCAGAACGGAAATCGGCTGCGCATCTTCGGTATTCCTTCGTTTACCGGCAGTATCGCCCAGGACGCCGGCCTGACGCGTCCGGAGTCGCAGCAATTCGACGACACCTCCCGAGACATCAGTGAGGAAGAGTTGAACGTGGCGGACGCTGATTGGATCTTCTACGGGGTTCAGGGTGGGGACCCGGCGACGTTGACGAACGCGCCGTTGTGGGCGCAGTTACGTGGTGTGGTTGCCAACCACGCCGTTGCTGTCGACGATGACGTCTTCTACCTCAATACCGGACCGACTGCGGCTCGTGAAGTGCTGAAGGTTCTGCAGAGCACACTGCAGCAGTAGTTGATTCGGCTTGGCTGGGGGTGCCGAGGAACCGGAAGACGGCGCCGCCCACAGTGACCGCGAGTGTCGCGAGAATGGCTCCGGCGATGACGTCGGTGAGCCAGTGAGCTCCCAAGTAGAGGCGAGTGAGCGCGACGACGACGGTGACCATCACGGCGAGGAGCATCAGAAGGCGTTTGACGGCCGGTGTTCGGTCGATGCCTACCACGAGAACCGCGATGCCGAACAGCGCTGCAGTTCCGGTCACGTGACCGGACGGGAACGAGTGGCCGGTCTCGAGAAGTACTTGGATATTGGTCGGCGGACGTTCGCGACCGACTAGTGCCTTGATGACTGTGCTGGCAACCGCTGCACCGCCAACGGTTCCGATCACGATCAAGCCTGGGACTACCGAACGCGCTCGCCACGAGATGAGCACCCCGCAGGTGATCCCGAGCAATGCGGTGGCGACAGGACTGCCGAGATCTGTGACTGCGGCTGCGATCTGGTCCAGGGCGCCGCTCCGATGATCGACCATCCAGTCGGTCACCGGCCCGTCGAAGCTCGTCAACCACCCGTTTCGATATACCTGGATCGACAGCGTCACCAGGGCAAGCACGAGTCCGCACGTGCGGAGGACTGTAGACCGAACGCTGGAAGCTCGGTAGATCGAACCGAACGCGAACAGTGCTGCGGCTACCACGATTGCGGCAACTGCAATTTCCGCGGTAGTGCTTTCGGTCAGGACTTCGGTGACCACGTTTCGCACGGTCGACACAGTTGCAGGCATGAATGCAGTGTGACGATCCGAAGCTGAAGAAACGCTGAACGGAACTCGGTCATGGGCCAACTGTCTGCTCTACTGGGTGCATCCGAACAACTGTGTGTCGACGAAACGGGGCCGGTGGTGCGAGTACTGGTGGTCGAAGACGAAGTGCGCCTGGCCGAGACGATCCGGCGGGGACTCGTGGCCGAGGGGTTCGTGACCGCCGTCGAACTCAACGGGGCCGACGGATTCGCGACTGCCTGCAATGACGAATTCGACGTGATAGTTCTCGACATCATGTTGCCGGGAAAGCATGGATACGACATCGTGCGGGACCTACGCGCCCGGGAGATCTGGACGCCGATCCTGATGCTGTCGGCGAAGGACGGCGAATACGACCTCGCTGACGCTTTCGACCTTGGTGCCGACGACTATCTGGTCAAGCCCTTTTCGTTTGTCGTCCTCCTCGCGCGGCTGCGCGCTCTGGTGCGGCGCGGAGCTCCGCAACGTCCGGCGATACTCGCAATAGGAGACCTGTCCCTCGACCCCGCCAAACATCAGGTGAGGCGAGCGGGAAGCGAATTGACCCTGACGCCGCGTGAGTACAGCGTTCTCGAGTTTCTGATGCGCAACAACGGAGTTGTGGTCACCAAGAGCGAGATCGTCCGCTCCGTCTGGGACCGTAACTACGAAGGTGATGAGAACATCGTCGAGGTCTATATCGGTTACCTACGTAAGAAGGTCGACCTGCCGTTCGGAACTCACAGCATCGAAACCGTCCGAGGCGTCGGGTACCGCTTTGTCGGGACTGCCTGATCTTCAGTCGTTCGGTACCGGAATTGTCACCTCGAATCGACTGCCGCCGCCCACTCTCTCGCTGACGGCGATGGTTCCGTGATGCGCCGCCACGATTTCCGACGCGATGGCGAGTCCAAGTCCTGACCCACCTCCTTGTCTCGACCGTGGTTGGTCCAGGCGGACAAAGCGTCCGAAGATTCGTTCGCGTTCTGCTGCAGGGATTCCGGGCCCGTCGTCCTCGATCACGATGTGGGCTTCGTGGCCGGCTTCGGTGCACTCGAGATGCACGAGGGTCTCGGCGTGCCGCACTGCGTTGTCGACCAGGTTGCGCACCATTCTCGTCAACGCTCGGGGGTCTCCGGAGACGCGAACCGGAGCCACGGCAGCGGTGACCTTGACCTCGGAGAAACCGTCGATCCTCTTCTTCTCGGCGAACAAGATGTCGTCGAGGTCGACATCGACGGAGGTACCGATCTTTTCGAGTTCGCTTTCGTCCGAGCGCGCGAGGATCAACAGATCCTCGATCAGCTGCCGCATGCGACGTGCCTCGGGCAGTAGTGCGTCCTCGATCAACGCGTCGTCGAGGAGATCTGGGCGGTGGTGTGCCAGTTCGAGAGCCGTCGTGATCGTGGACAGCGGACTACGTAATTCGTGTGAGGCATCGCTGACAAATCGTTGCTGGGCCAGTGCACCTTCGTCGAGGCGTGCAAGCATGTCGTTCATTGTTGTTGCCAGCCGGGCTATCTCGTCGTTCCCGGCCGGGACGGGTACTCGTTCACCCTGTCGACCACTCGAAATCGAGGCCACCCGAGCGCGTATGCGTTCGACGGGAGCGAGGGCCGAACCGACCAGGCGGTAGGTGGCAAATGCGGCCAGCGCCAGAACCAGGGGGCCGACGATGGCCAGCAGAACGGCAACGGTGATGACCACGGTTTCAACCGGTTCACGGTCGGCGCCGACGAAGACGGTGACCGGTCCGGCCGGCGTCTGAGCGCCGCGTCCGATCAGCCAGTAGTCCTCGTCGTCGGACTTCCTGACCCTTCCATAGGTGTCCGACTCGTCAGGGCCGAGAAGCTGTTCGGACAGGAGGCCACTCTCGGTTCCGGGAGATTGGGCGACTACTCGGTGATCGGCGTCGACGATCTGCACGATTCCGATCTGGCTGTCGGTGGACAGAAGCGAAGGGTCGAGATCGGCTGGGCTCTTCCCGGTGAGTTGCTGGACCAACTGTGTGGCACGGGCCTCGGAGCTGTTCAGTGCGGACAGGTGCAGGGAGTTCGCCAGTACCAAAACCAGTGCAAGCCCGGCGATCACCAAGCAGAAGGCGATCACGAGGGTAGATGCCACGGTCGTCCGGGCGCGCACGCTCCACCGGGACGGGTGCAGAATCGACTCGCCGATGACGTTCATGGCGTCCAGTCTGTACCTTCGCGGCTGTGCATATACAAAGACGGGTGACGCGGCCTCGTAATCGGACCGCGTCAGCCGTCTAGAGGATCAAGCCACTCGCTTGGCGGTTCGGCCGCCGAATTCGAGCATCACGGCGCGTCCGGTGTCATCGGTGACGAAGCGCCCCAGCGTCCGCGTGGTGTCGGCGCGAGCAGCGAAGTCGAGGTCGTTGACGAAGGCGATCGGGATCGCCGGCGGCCAAACGATGTCCTCGTATTCGCCGAGGTCCTGCGCGCTGCCCATTCGGACGCCGATTCCCTCGTCACCGGGCGCGACGGTCATGGTCAGGTTGCCGGCCTGGTACTTGCCCAGGACGGCATCGACGGCCGACGCAGCGGGTTCGACCAAGTCGAGAGATACCGGAGCGGGCAGTTCCGCGAGGTTGGCCATGCACCAGTCGACGATCTTCTTGCCGATTCCGCCGCCGAGTGCGTTGGTCAGCACGGTGACGGCGAAGTTCTTCTCGGGCACCGTCAAGAACTCGGAGACCTGGAGATTGCTTACATTTCCGCCGTGCCGCACTACCTGGGTGGTTCCGTACCGAGTCAGCAGCCAGCCGATGCCGACCTCCTCGAACATCATCGCTGCGGGACGTTGCGGCTTCTGCATCAGCAACCGGGTGGACTCGTCGAGCGGCTGTCCCTCACCGGGGTGTTCGCCCGAGAGTGCGTAGCGTGCCCAGACGAGCTGGTCCCGCACCGAGGACCACATTCCGCCGCAGGGCGTCATGCCGCGGTCAAGCCCAGTCTCGTTGGACACGAACGGCTCACCGTCGCGGATGTAGTGGCCGAGTGCAAACCGGTGAGTCATCACGTCCCAGGGCAGGAACGCGGAGTTCTTCATGTCGAGTGGGTCCAGAACGCGCTGCTTGACCAACTCTTCGAAGGTCAGTCCGCTGATCTTGGCTACGACGTATCCGGCGAGAACGAATCCGGAGTTGCTGTAGGAGAAGACTTCTCCGACAGGAAATTCCTGTCGTAGTTCTTTCAGCCGTGAAATCGACCGGCCCAGGGCGTCTTCGCCCCAACCGGCCGAGAGGCTGGCGTCGCCGGTGAATCCGCCGGTGTGGGTGAGGAGATGACGCATCGTGACTGTGCGGGTGGCTGCGTCGTCGGCGAGGGTCAGTTCGGGGACGTACTCGACCAGTGGCGTGTCGAGATCGAGAAGGCCGTCCTCGACCAGTGCCATCGCGGCAGTTGCAGCAAAAACCTTTGTGGTGGAGCCGATCATGAACATCGTCTTGTCTGTGACCGGGAGCTGGGTTTCGATGCTCTCGATGCCGCTGGTGACGACGATGTCCTTGTCGCCATGCACAATTCCGACCGAGACGCCGGGGATGTTCGCCTCGACCCTCCACTGATCGACGAGTTCTTGAAGCTGTTCTTGCATCTTTGATTCCTCGAGTTCGCTGGCGTTCTGTGTTTCGGCGTTCTGTGTTTCCGTCATCGTATGTGTATCGGTCGTCGTCACGCGTTAACCCGTGGTAGGAAGCGGAATCCGACGTACACGCCGTCGCGGTGCGGCCGTACCGTCGTCCAACCGGCGGCCCCGGATTGACGGGTGGTCCAGGTCCCCGGGATCTGCGACGGTACGAGAGTAGCTACCGTTGCAGGCTTCTTCGGAGCTGTTTCGTCTTCCTCGGGATTCGGGATGACGTCACCGATGACGGTGATCACGGCTTCGTCAGTGGACTCTCCACGACGGAACTCGATTGCTATTCCGCCCGAGCTGTACTTACCCAGGACCGAATCCGGAATCGACTCCGCACTCGCGGGGTTCGGGGCGAGGGCTTGCGGAAGTTCGAGTCCGACCAACGCGGCCGCGGCTTCGGTGAAGAGATCGCGGTAAAGACCGTCTGCTTTGCCGCCGCTGGTCAGCAGCGCGATTGCGACATTGTGGCGGGGGAAGATACGCAGATATGCGTGCTGTCCGATGGTGCTACCGTCGTGCCCGAAAATCTCTTCGCCCGACCAGGTTTCGTGGAACCAACCCAGACCCCAGCCGGATTTGTCCGGGAACAGATCGCTGATGTCGATTTCGGGTGTGCGCATCGCGGCGGCTGATTTTTCCGACACGATCCGTACGCCGTCGACGCTCTGTCCTTCGAGAAGACCGAGTTCCGCGAACGTGAGTAGATCTCCGATGCTGGCAGTGATGCAGCCGGCGGGCCCCATCGAGCGCGTGATCGGCCAGACGGGCATCACGACGGAGTTCCCCGTATGACCTGCTGCCACAGAGTATCTCGGAGCATCTCCGGTCAACGTGAGTGTGTGCGCGAGGCCGAGCGGATCGATGATCCGCTCCTTGAGGATGTCGTCCCAGATTCCTCCGCGGAGAACCTCGACGATACGAGCTGCAAGGACGTACGCGGAGTTCGAGTACGCGAAGCCGTCCTCGAGTGGATGAACCTGACGGAAGTCACGCAAGCCCTCGACGTAGCGTTCGACGACGTCGTCGCCGCGACCCTTGTCGATGAACAGGTCACCGTCGATTCCGTTGCGATGGTTCAGAAGTGCGCGAACCGTGATGCGGGCAGCTGTTTCCTCGTCCTGCAGTGCGAAGTCGGGCAGGATCGACCGGACGGTCGCGTCCAGGTCGAGTAAGCCTTCGTCGACCAGCTGCATGACCAGCATCGCGGTCCACACCTTGGTGATGGATCCGATCTGGAACAGGGAGTCGGTGGATACCTCGACCCCGGTGTCTGCATTGATCACGCCGGAAGCCACCGTCGTACGGGTGATTTCCTTGCCACTGGAATCGAGTGTGAGAATTCCGAATTGAGCTCCGGTGACGCCGTAACGCTCACAGAGTACGTCGAGTGAACGCTTCCATACATCGGCTCCGGCAGACGCGTTGGCCAGGCCGGTCTTGGGTAGCTTCGCGGAGGTGTATCGCTTCACCCACTCGATGAGCCTTGTGCTGTAGTCGATTCGGTGTGAGATCGAGCCGTTGACGAGGAAACCGTGGCTTGCGCCGGGATACGCCACCATTCGGGTGGGGACATGCTGCTGGCGCAGCGCGGCGAACCAGGCCTCGGCCTGACCCAGCGGGCACCGCTCGTCCGACTTTCCGTGCAGGATCAGCGTCGGAGTCACCACGTTCTTCACGGAGGCGAGGGGTGAGGCTGCCAGGAGCCCCGCGGAGTTCTCGGGGACAGTCGTTCCGGTGGCCAGTGAGGCGAGGTGCGGACCGAAATCGCAAACCCCGGCCATGGCGTTGAAATCGCAGATCAGCCCGCCGGCCACCGCCGCGGCAAAGCGATCGGTCTGGGAGGTGAGGTGGCAGGTGCTGTATCCGCCGTAGCTGTACCCGGTGATCGCCAGTCGGTCCCCGTCGACAAGTCCTTCGGCGACAAGAGCGTCGATCGGCTCGAGGAAGTCAGCTTGGTCCGAGGTGCCCCAGGCGCCGTTGACGGCGTACATGAAGTCCTCGCCGTACCCGTCCGATCCACGTGGATTGAGGGTCAGGATGCGCCAACCCTGCGCTGCGAGAACCTGGTGGGCGGGGTGATAGGTGTCGGCAACGCCGGTCCACGCGTTGTGCGGCCCGCCGTGAATATCGAGCAGAAGTGGTGCAGCGCCATCGGTTTCGGGATTGGACAACAACCAACCGTGCACGGTACGGCCGTCGGAGATGGTGAACTCGCGTTCCTCGGGGGCAAACAGGGTCACCTCGGGAAGTGCTTCTGCGGTGAATCGCGTCAGCGTGGTGACGGCGCCGCTGTCCAGGTCGACGAGCGCGACCTCACCGAACGACTGCTGTGTGGTGACAATGACGGAGGCGACGCGCGCGTCACTGGCAACGGAGAGCGCCGCGACGACCTCGTTGGGATTGGCGACGAGGGAGCGGGAGGTGCCGGTTTCGATGTCGACGGCGTACAGATGCGTCCATCCGCGATCACGCAGGCAGAACACGATCTCGTCGCCGGTGTTCGACAGTGCCGGTGTGCCACCGGGGTAACCGGGCGCGCCGGGCATCACGTTGCGATCGAGATGAGCGGTGAGGGTGACGTCGACCGGTGTCTCGGCTGGGCCGGGGGCGGACAGACGGATCAGGTCTGCAGTTCCGACACGGACCTCGGGAGTGCCGATGGCGACAACCGAATCCCCGTTCGGGTGCCAGAGCGTCGAGCCCTGCACCCCGGTGGCGTGACCGAGTTGCTGCGGCGGAACCGACAGATCGTCGACGAGGATTCGGTAGGCGCTGAACGTGAGGTTCAGATCGCTGTCCGGTTCCAGATTCGCGGTGAAGGCGAGAGCCTTGCCGTCCGGTGACCAGGACGGAACGTCTGCATTCCAATCACCGTCGGTGAGCCGTCGAACTGCCTTCGTCTCCAGTTCGACGGTGTGCAGGTGGCGCCGGAAGGTTCCGAGCCAACCGGCACCGTCCACCTTGTATCCGAGTCGGTCGGTGACGATGGGCGCATTCGGATCGGTGGAGTCCGAACGCGAGACCACGGCGGCGAATGCAATGGCTTTTCCGTTCGGGCTCCAGGTCGCTGCACCGGCACCGAGGGGGAGTGATGCTGCTGTGGTGAGGGTTTCGGCCTCGCCGCCGGCGAGCGGGATCAGGTGCAACTGCGCGGAGTCGCCGACCTTGCGGAGGAAGGCGATCGAGGTTCCATCCGGAGAGAACCGAGGGGCCGAATCGGCAGGTCCGGCAGTGAGGCGACGAGCCTGGGAATCGCGGGACACTGCCCAGAGCGATGTATTTGCCTTTCCGGCAACTATTTCCGAGCGAACGAAGACGACCACGGTGCCGTCGGGAGAGATTGCGGTTTCAGTGGGTGTGACCACACGGTGGAGGTCGTCGAGAACAAATGGACGGTCAGTCATGTAGATCCTTCGAATCGGAGAAATAGATGCAGACGTAAAGCTTTGTCTTCCGGCTTATTTCAGAACGCGGATGCCAGGGCCGGCCAGGGTGCCGCCAACCGGTGCATACAGGGCCGTCGCGCCGTTGAAGAACATGAAGTTCGGCGACGTGGACACCGGAATGACGTCAGACGAGGTGAACAGTGCTTGTTCCGCTTCCTTCCAAACCGAGCAGGATTCCTGCCCGGGCAGAACCGAGGCCTTCGCCGCCAGTTCGGTGTACTTCGGATTGTCGATCGATGCGAAGTTGACACCCGACGGTGGGGTGGGGCCGGCGAAGTACGGAACGAAGATGCTGGGGGTGTCGCTCTGGACGGTCAGTCCGATCGAGATCGACCATGACGTCAGGTCTTTCGCCGCGAATGTGTTGGAGATGATGAAGTTGTTGTCACCACCGCGGAGCTCTACCTTCGCGCCGAGCTCCTGCCACTGCTTCATTGCGTATTCTGCTGCTGCAGAGGTGGTGTCGCGGTAGTTGGCAAAGATGACCGTCAATTGCAGCGCTTGACCGTCCTTGGTCAGGACACCGTCGGATCCGGGCTTCCAACCGGCGTCCGCGAGAGTCTTCTTCGCCGCGGCCATGTCGAACTTCGGAACTACACCGGTGACGCTGTCGAAGTCGCATGCCCGCGGATCGACTACTGCCAGTGCCGTAGCGCGTGAGCCTTTGCCACCGGTGTTGATGTCCGTGTAATCGTCGAGGTCGATCGCCTGTACGAGTGCGGTGCGTACCGCCTGGTCCTTGGTGGGGAGAGCCGCATTGTGGTTGAAGATGAACTGTCCGCTCAGGGTGTTGGACGTCATCGATTCAAGGCCGGAAGCTTCCACACGTTCGATATCCGCGCCGGCAACCGGGGCCGCGTTGACCGTTCCGGTGAGGACCAGATTCGCCGTCGTCGCGGCGTCGGTCACGACCTTGATCGTGACCGTCTTGGGCACTCCGAGCGTGTCCGACGTGGTTTCGCCGTTCGGCCCCCAGTTGTATCCGTCGCGGCGTTCGAGCGTGACGTGATCGTTGGCCACTACTTCGGTGATCTTGAACAGCCCGGTTCCGTTGCTGCTGCCTCGAACACTGGCAGGGTCGTCGAGCGCTGCCTGGCACGCCAGCTTGAGAGCGCCGATGCGCTCGAGGAGGAAGGGCGCAGGTTCCGTTGTCTTGATCGTGAGCTCGTCACCATCAGCGGTTGCTACTGCAGTTTCGGGTACGGATGCTCCCAACCACGGCGAGCCGTTGGTCTTGTCGACGACCCAGTTGATGTTGTTCGCCGCTGTCTGGGCGGTGAAGGTCGTGCCGTCTTCACACGTGATCCCCTTCTTGAGGGTGAAGTTCAGCGAAGTTCCGTTCTCGCTCCATTTTTCGGCCAGATACTGGCCCGCTGCGCGGGTTTTGGGGTCGATGGCCAACAACGAGTCGTTGGTATAGCTGTTGATCGCCTGCGTGGCAGTCAGATTGGTGATCAGAGGATGAAGGTTGCCGGGGTCGGTGTTCACGATCGTCGTGAAGCTGCCGTCCTTGGCGTATTCGCCGGAAGAATCCCCGCCAGGATCAGAGGAGCTTCCGCATGAGGCAACCGTGAGAACGCCGATCGTGACCAGAGCCGCGGTGGGCACTGAGCGAGCTTTCATCTGATGCACCTTTTGATCGAAGGAAGTCGTTGATCAATGTTGCGCGAGTGACGTGGCCCAGGTCTCGTTGAATCGACTCATGCTGAGTGCCTGAATCTGTCGGATCGTCACAATGGGTGGTCTTCGTTTCTTGCCGCACCACGGTTCGACTACCGTCGGAGTGTGCGCTCAGAATCTCGTCGATCAGATATCCAGACCTTCCATGTCATGGATGTATGGAAGGCCGCGACCGAACGCCAGCGGACACACGGTGACGTTCTGACGTTGGCTGCCGGTCAACCGTCGACGCCCGCTCCCGCGCCGGTGTTGCGCGCGACGCGAGAGATTCTCGGCACTGAACTACTCGGATACACCGAGACTTTCGGGATCCTGCCGCTGCGCGAAGCTATTGCGCGCTACCACAGTGAGCGCTCGGGAATCTCCGTCGACGCCGAAGACGTGGTGGTGACGACCGGTTCGTCCGGGGCGTTCACCTTGCTCTTCCTGGCCGCGTTCGACGAGGGGGACACCGTGGTGGTTGCTCGTCCCGGATATCCCGCGTACCGCAACACCCTTGCCGCGCTCGGCTGCAACGTCGTCGAACTCGACTGTGGGCCGGCAACTCGATACCAGCCGACGGTGGAAATGCTCGAGGCGTTGCCGGCGCCGCCTGCCGGTCTGATCGTCGCCAGCCCCGCAAATCCGACGGGCACGGTGATCTCGCCCGAGGAGCTCGCTGCATTGGCGACGTGGTGCGAGCAGCACGGCACTCTCCTGATCTCGGACGAGATCTACCACGGCATCGGATACGGCGATCAGCACACGTCGAGCGCCTGGGAGACCTCGCGCGAGTCCGTTGTGATCGGATCGGTGTCCAAGTACTTTTCGATGACCGGTTGGCGGCTCGGCTGGATGTTGGTGCCGGCCTACCTGCGGCGCCCGCTGCAGAGACTCGCGTCGAACATGACGGTGTGTCCGCCCGCGATCTCGCAGTACGCCGCGATCGAGGCGTTCTCGGACGAGGCGAAGGTCGAGTTGGACGGGCACGTTCAGCGGTACGCAGTCAATCGTGAACTGCTGTTGACCGGACTGCCGAAACTGGGCATCACGGAGTTGGCTCCTGCTGACGGCGCGTTCTACGTCTACGCGGATATCGGCCATCTGTGTGGTGACGAGGGCGCCACCGCTTGGTGTGCGCGGTTGCTGACAGATACCGGGGTCGCGTTGGCACCCGGAATCGATTTCGACACCGTCCACGGAAACCGGATGGTCAGACTTTCGTTCGCGGGTGCGACAGCCGACATCCAGGAGGCGCTGATTCGCCTCGAGAAGTGGCTCGGGTAACAAACAGCAGGGTCTTCGAGCTGTTTCGCCATGCGGAGGTGCCCTCTGCTGGCACGATGTCGTGGTGTCTTCTGCAGCTACGCCCAAGGGCGAACGACGTCGCCAAGCTCTGGTGGCGTCCGCTGCTGAACTATTGCTGGAAGGCGGGTTCGACGCCGTTCGTCACCGAGCGGTGGCAACCAGGGCCGACCTTCCACTGGCTTCGACGACGTACTACTTCGACTCACTAGACGATCTGATCGCGTGCGCCGTCGAGCTCAACGGCAACGCCGACATGGAAGCGATGCGCGCCAGAGTGGCTGCGGTGACCCAACGTCGGAGGGGCGCCGAATCAACCGTCGAACTGTTGGTCGAACTGCTGCTCGGCGACGAAGAGAAGCGTCCGGAGAGCCGCGAGCGTTTGATCTCGCGCTACGAACGATTCGTCGCATGTGCCCGTCATCCCGCGCTTCGTGACGTGCAGTTGCGCCTACGCGCCCAGCTCGACGACCTGTTGACCGATGCGCTTCGACGCTCGGGCCGGTCGGCTCCCGAGGGACAACTGCGTCGTCTCGTCGCGATGGTCGACGGCGCGATGATCACGGCTCTGGGGGAGTACGACCCGGACCCACGGGGGTTGGCCAGGGGAATGCTCTTGGAATCGATCGACGTGATGGCGCCGCCGGTCTAGCTCGGTCACATCGGGGGTAACAGCACTGCTTGGCCCCCGTTAGACTGAGGCCTCGTGAGCCGCATCCCGAATGTCCTTGCCAACCGATACGCCAGCCCCGAGCTTGTTGCTCTGTGGTCTCCCGAGTACAAGATCGTGCTCGAGCGTCAATTGTGGGTGGCGGTGTTGCGTGCGCAGGCAGAGTTGGGCATCGACATTCCGGCCGACGCCATCGACGACTACGAGCGCGTCATCGACAACGTCGACCTCGAGTCCATCGCAGACCGCGAGCGGGTCACCCGCCACGACGTGAAGGCGCGCATCGAGGAATTCAACGCACTCGCCGGTCACGAGCAGGTCCACAAGGGCATGACCAGCCGTGACCTCACCGAGAACGTCGAGCAGCTGCAGATCGTGCGTTCTCTCGAACACGTCTACAGCCACGGCATCGCCGTCGCCGCCCGCCTGGGCGAGCGCGCTGCCGAGTACTCGTCCATCGTGATGGCCGGTCGCTCACACAACGTCGCAGCTCAGGCCACCACCTTGGGTAAGCGTTTCGCTTCCGCCGCCGACGAGCTGCTCGTCGCGCTGACGCGTCTGCGCCAGCTGATCGACCGCTACCCGCTGCGCGGGATCAAGGGTCCGATGGGTACTGCTCAGGACATGCTCGATCTGCTCGACGGCGATGCGGCCAAGCTCGATCAGCTCGAAGCGAAGGTCGCCGAGCACCTCGGATTCGCGCACGTACTGACCAGTGTCGGCCAGGTGTACCCGCGTTCCCTCGATCACGACGTCATCTCCGCGCTCGTCCAGGTCGGCGCGGGACCGTCGTCGTTCGCACACACGATCCGCCTGATGGCCGGCCACGAGCTGGTCACCGAAGGTTTCCAGCCCGGCCAGGTCGGCAGCTCGGCGATGCCGCACAAGATGAACACCCGCTCGTGCGAGCGCGTCAACGGACTACAGGTGATCCTGCGCGGATACGGCTCCATGGCAGCCGAGCTCGCGGGTGCACAGTGGAACGAGGGCGACGTCTTCTGCTCCGTCGTGCGTCGCGTCGCTCTGCCGGACGCGTTCTTCGCGATCGACGGCATGTTCGAGACCTTCCTGACCGTGCTGATCGAGATGGGTGCGTACCCGGCCGTCATCGAGAAGGAACTGACGCGGTACCTGCCGTTCCTCGCCACGACGCGCGTGCTGATGGCTGCCGTGCGCGCCGGCGTCGGACGCGAGACCGCACACGAGGCGATCAAGGAGAACGCCGTCGCAGTTGCACTCGCGATGCGTGAAGAGGGCAAGGAGCCCGATCTGCTCGATCGCCTCGCCGCCGACGACCGTCTGCCGCTCGACCGCGCTGCACTCGACGAGGCTCTGGCCGACAAGGCTGCTTTTGTCGGCGCCGCGTCGGCTCAGGTCGATGCGGTTGTCGCCGAGGTCCGGAAACTTGTCGACGCCAATCCCGAAGCTGCGGCGTACGCGCCGTCGCCGATTCTGTAAGGGCTACGCCCCCGTGCGCCTTTCTGGTAGTCACCACTACCGAAAAGGCGCACAGGGGCGGAGACCATGAACTGCATCTTCTGTTCCATCATCGCCGGTGAGGCCGAGGCCAGTGTCGTCTACGACGACGCGAATGTCCTTGCCTTCATGGATATTCGGCCGTTCACGTCCGGTCATCTCCTGGTCGTGCCCAAGCGTCACGCCAGCGGATTGTCCGCGCTCGATGCCGACGACGGTGCCAGGATCTTTGCCGTCGCACAGAAGATCGCCGCGGCGATGCGTACTGGGCCTCTCCCCATCGACGGAGTGAATCTGCATCTCTCCGACGGAGCTGTTGCGGGGCAGGAAGTCTTCCATGTTCATCTGCACGTCATCCCTCGAAATCGCGGCGACGGCTTCGGCCTGCGTGCACTACCTTGCACGCCCAATCGGGCAATTCTCGACAGCACGGCTGCTGTCATTCGCGGCGCACTGAACTAGCGGCACCGGCCTGGTTCACGGACTGCCGATCAGTTCGACAACGGAGTCCAGAAGGGCACTGCGCCAGCACAACCAGTCGTGGCCGCCGTCGAAGATCCGATACGACACTTGCGCTCCGGCGGCCTCTAACGCCTGCGCGACGGCTGCGCTGTGCCCGACCATGTCGGACTCGTGCTTACCTACTTCGAGGACAACGCGTAAACCGTCCGGTGCACCGTCGCGCTCGATGCGTGCGGCTATGTCTCCACCCGGCGGACCGTCCTCGCCGCGCTTCAAACCGGTTGGCCACCAGAATGAACCGGACCCGCTGGCGACCAGCGCGAAGTGTTCGGGAAACTCGAGTGCTGCGAACATCGAGGCCAGTCCGCCGAAGCTCTGCCCCGAGACCACGGTTCGCGTTCGATCAGACGAAAAGGGTGCGACGGCGCGTACTTGCGGAAGCAGTTCGTGGACGACTGCGCTCCAGTATTCGCGGTTGCACGGCAATTCTTGCGAACGGCGTTGATTGTCAACGGAATCGACGGCCAGCAGAACGCAGGATTTCAGCTTGCCGGTCTGGACCGCACGATCGAAGGCGGCACCCGCGGGCATGACCTCGGCCCAGTGGCGCCCGTCGAGAAGTATCACGAGTGGGCGTTCTTCGAGCGGTGTCAGCCCGTCGTCCACGGTCTCGTAGATCCACACCGGGCGTTCAACACCCAATGTCGAACTGTCCCAGGTGAGCTGTACCGACTTCCTGAAAATCGGAGCATCCCAACCGAACTGGACCGGCGCCATGGGCATCTCGGCGACGGAGCGTCTTGTGTCCACGCCCGCGGAGAGCGGATTGAGTGGGTCGGCGATTCGGTGTTCGAGCAGCCCCAACCAGCGGGTGCGGCGGGTCGAGTCTTCCTTGCCTGCTCCTGGATAGTCGAACTCGTCGACTACGGACTTCGATACCGGGATGATGCTGTAACTACTGCGCCAGGTGTTCGAGACGTCGGCAGAGTAGAACCACACCGGACTGTCGCCGATCCGCTGCATCACGCTGAGTTGTTCTGCGTGATGGTCGGTCAGCGAATTTGCATCCAGATAGACGCGCTCGACCTCAGTCTCTTCGGGCTGACGCCAGAGGAAGGTGACTCGAACAGTCTGTGTATCAACATTTTCGATAATCGGCGTGCCTTGTTGCACTATCCGATTCCAGGACGTCTCGATGTCGGGCGAAGTCGCAAGGGAAGTGGACAGTTCAGTCACCGCCTGAGTTAGCATGAGCACAGCCTAACCTAATTTGATGGGCTTTTGAATTCGAGGAGTGGTCCGCCAGTGGGCGTCACAATGAAAAGATCACGCACCCTGAAGGTGCTCTCCGCAGTCTTGGTAGCAGGGTTCGCCCTCGCCGGATGTAGTTCTGCGGATGCCGATAGTGATGCTGATTCAGCTGCATCGCAGGGTAATTGGCCACGAACCGTGGAATCGCCGAAGGGGTTGGTGGAGATAGCGTCGAAGCCGGAGCGGATCGTCTCGACGAGCGTGACGCTGACAGGCACGCTGTTGTCGATCGACGCTCCGGTGGTGGCTACCGCATCGACGGGACCGAACACCGACGTATCGGACGCCCAGGGGTTGTTCACACAGTGGGGCGACGTTGCTCGAGAACGTGAACTCGCGGTGCTGCCGATGGGCGGCGTGAACGCAGAATCCGTTCTGGCGCAGAACCCGGACCTCATCGTCGTCTCAGCGACTGGAGGTGACTCCGTCGTCGATCTGTACGAACAGTTCACGGCCATCGCGCCGACAATTGTGGTGGACTACGGCGGAAGTAGTTGGCAGGAAGTCGCCGCAGTGCTGGGTAAGGCGACCGGCCTCGAAGACAACGCCGCGGCGACGGTCGCGAGATTCGACAGTGCGGTAGAGGCTGCCAAGGCCAAGATCACGCTTCCACCGCAACCGACCACTGCCCTGGTCTACTACGAGGACGGCAGCGGTGCCAACATCTGGACGCACGAGTCCGGGCAGGCGAAGTTGCTCACGGCGATGGGTTTCACGGTCGCTGACATTCCCAAGTCTGCGAAGAGCAGTGAATCGATGGGTAAGCGTAAGGACATCATCCAGGTCTCGGCCGAGAATCTCTACGACGGAATCGCGGGCAATACCCTGATCTTGGTCAGCGCCGACGACGGCGCGGTGAAGGCGGTCGAGGGACTTCCCCTGTTGGCTCAGCATCCGGCGATTCGTGATCACCATGTCTATGCCGTGGGGCTCGATACCTTCCGTCTCGACTACTACAGCGCAACCAATATGGTGAACCGGTTGGTCGAACAGTTCAGCTGATCCGTAAGTACTAGTACTTCCACTCCGAATTAGTCCTTTGGTAGGACCCGAGAATCGAACATTCCCTTCACATTCGTCGAATGTGTGACCAAGTGGTGCGGGCATGCCACCATGAACGTCAATCATCGGATGCGGAATGGGGAGTGGATGTTCGACTCGGCTGGTCAGAATGCCCCGGGGCAAGTCCTGGCATCGCGAGGCTGGGGACGTTTCAGCCTGAACAACCCGGCTACTGCGGCCGTGATCGTCGGTCTGTTGAGTGTGCCCTGGGTGTTCGGCCTCGCCAGTCTCAAGTCGGAATCCGAGACGAGCAATCAAGTACTGAGCGACCCGGCAACCGTTGTCGGCATTATGTGTTTCCTGACGGTGTTGACTGTTGTGGCGTGTGCGCGCCGTCGGTACCCGATCGCGTACTACCTTCTGACGTTGGCAGGATCCGGCGGGTTGATGCTCTTCCTCGGCAGTCGATCGCTCGGGGCCACACCGCTATTCTGGTTCGCGATCATGGCAGTGTCCATCCGGGTGACAGGCATGCGCCTGGTCGGACTGCTGGTCCTCGGAATGGCGATGGACGTGATCATGGCGATGTACACCACCGAACGGGACGGGCTGACGGTCGCCGAGGTTCAGGTGGGGGAGTTGCCCCACCTGTTCCTCGAGCCGGCAGCGAACACCGTCACGAGTTTTCTGGTCATCGGCGCCATGGGAAAGATCGTCGCGCGTCTGCGAAAGCAAGCAGCGGAGAACAGCCAGGCAGTAGCGGATCTGCACCGGGACCGCGAACGCAAGATCGCGAATGCCGTTGTCGCCGAACGGCAGGACATGGCACGTGAGTTGCACGACGTCGCGGCTCACCACATGACCGGCATGATCATCCAGGCGCGTGCCGCCGACAAGTTCTTCTCGAGCAATCCCGAACAAGCGCAAGCCCTGCTGGGCGGCGTCATCGAGCAGGGGCAGCGGGCCCTCAACAGCTTGCGGCAGATCGTGGGGATCCTTCGCCTGGGTGAGGAAGACCCCGATTTCCCGACACCCATGGTCTCCGACATCGACGAGTTGGTGGATGACTGCAGGCGCACCATCTCGTCGATCTCGTTGGAGAAAGTCGGCCGCTTCGACGACTTGGACAGCGGAGTTCAGTTGACCTGCTACCGCATCGTGCAGGAAGCGTTGTCAAACGTCCTTCGCCATGCGCCGGGCAGTGAGTCGAAGGTGCGTCTGAGCCGAGAAGCCGGCGCGGTGCGGGTGCGGGTGATCAATACTCTCGGAAGTTCTCGCCCGGCCTCCGACGGGCAAAACCTCGGAATTGTGGGAATGCGCGAACGCGCGACGCTCATGGGTGGTCAACTGGACGCTGGACCGAATTCGGAAGGTGAGTGGGCTGTGCAGGCACTGGTGCCGGTGAACGGGAGGATCAACGCATGATCGATGTCCTTATTGCGGACGACCAGCAGGTGGTACGGCAGGGGTTCGAGCTGTTTCTCTCCGGACACCCCGAGATTCGCGTCGTCGGGCATGCCAAGACGGGAGTCGAGGCGTACGAGCAGGTGCGTGCACTGCGTCCGGATGTCGTACTGATGGATATCCGCATGCCACACGGCGACGGGTTGACTGCGACCAGGGAGGTTCTCGCCGAGTTTCCGGCGACCCGCGTTATCGTGATCACCACGTTCGATCTCGACGAGTACGTTTTCGAGGCGCTCGACAGCGGCGCCGCAGGGTTCTTGCTCAAAGACGCCGATCCCGAAGAGCTCTCGTCGGCAGTGTTGACCGTGGCCGAGGGTGGCTCGGTGCTCTCTCCGAGATTGACGTCGAGACTGATCGTGGAGTTCGCGCGGCGCAAGCCGGCACCGATGTCCACGGCGCGCTCCGGATCGGATCACAGTCTCAGTGCGCGTGAAATGGATGTGGTGCAACTTCTGGCACAAGGCTTGGGAAACAACGACATCGCGGATTCTCTCAGCCTCGAGCAGAGTACGGTGAAGTCGCACATCAGCAACATCTGCAAGAAGCTACAGGTGCGAACCCGTGTGCAGATCGTGATCTGGGCGTACCGAAACAACGTGATCGCCGTATCGCGCTGACGCACGGGACGCTGCGGCCCATCCGGCACGGCACGGGCAGAGAAGTACACGTGCCCCGGGTTCCGGCCCCTCGTCGAACCCGGGGCATCTGTGTCGCTCAGCCCAGCAGCTTGGCTTTGAGCGTCATGACGGTCACCGGGCTCAGGCCCAGGCCCTCGGTCAGATAGCGATCGACCGACCCGTAGGTCTGGTCCAACTGGGCGAGGCCGGCATCGAGATAGCTTGCCTCGACACCCAATAGAGGCTCCATGTTGACGGCCATCTGCTCGCCCAAGCTAGCCGCGATGCCCGCGCGTGTGGCCTTCATGCCTTCGGCGGTGTACTCGTTGGTCAGCAGGTAGTCGTTCACGATCACCGAGCGGTCGACGCCGGCGATGCTCAGCAGCAGAAAGGACGTCCAGCCGGTGCGGTCCTTACCTGCAGTGCAGTGGAAGACCTGTGCACCTTCAGTTTCCGCGAGGCCGGTCAGCAACTTCGCGAACCCGGCCCGCTCCGTCGTTCCGGTGACGAAGGCGCGGTTCATGTCCTGCATCATCGATCGTGAGTCCTCGGGGGACTTGATCTTCGCGACCATCTCGGCGATGTTCCCGGACAGGATCGGAATGTTCTCGTACGCAACCCCGTCGGGCAGGACGTCCGGCTTGCTGGCGATCTCGGGTGCCGTGCGCAGATCGTAAACCTTTGTCAGTCCAAGCTTTTCGAGAATGCTCATGTCATCGCCCTTGGGCGTGATCGCGTTCGCGCGGTAGAAGACTCCCTTGTTCACGGGCAGACCGAAAGTTCCCGAGTATCCTGCGCCGGTGCCTGCGACATCGCGGAAGTTGTCGATCCCGTTCAGCCGCGGGGCATCTGGAGTTTGATCGGAACTGCCGAAACTGCTGGAGCCTAGATCCAGTGAGCCGAATTGTGGAGCCGAGGGGACAGGTTCGGCGTGTGCGATCGAGGCGCCGAAACCGGTGATGAGAAAGCTACTGGTCAAGGCAATGGTCGCGGCAGACCGTAGTGAGTAGGTGCGCGTGGATCGGGACATGTCTGAGCCCTTCGTCGAGCGGTGAGAGTGGCGAGTCGATGAGGTATCGCGAAGGCAAGGTAGCGAGTTCGAGTGCCCGATTCGAGAAGAATCTTGCTTTGCTCCCTCTCAGTGGGAGGCGTATTGGGCAGGCTCGCTCGCTTACCGAGTAGTGCGCCGTGCGTTTTCGCCTGACTGCATCGGAAGGGGGTTCATTCCTCGGGACCTGTGTTTGTGTAAACACCCCGTGCGCTGATATTGGTTAGCCTCACCAAATTAATTCCGGTGCAGTTCCGGTTCGTCCAGATGGAGTTCAACATGCGGGTTCAAGGTCTGTCGCGGGTTCGCCGCGCAGTGGTGATCGGTGCAGCAGCCGCGTTGGCGGTAGGCGTCGCCGGATGCAGCAACTCCGAGGAGGCGTCGACCGAATCTTCGACGACGGCCGCGAACTCGCAGACCCGTGTCTTCGAGGCACAGAACGGATCCATCGAGATCCCGAGCGATCCGCAGCGGATCGTGGCCTGCGGATACGCGGTTCTGCCGTTGATCCAGGCAGGAGCAAATCTGGCTGCGGTGTGCGAGTGGACCCGTGAACTCGGCAACATGGACGACAAAACCAAGGCCGCTTACGAAGCCCTGCCGAAGGTCGCACCCGATGGCAACGTCTCCCAGCTCAACTACGAGGGAATCGTCGCTGCCGAGCCTGATCTGATCATCATGGGTGTTCCCGCTCGCGTCGAGAGCCAGTTGGACATGGCTCAGCTCAAGGCTGCTGCTCCGGTCGTCTTCCTGGGGCCGACGGTTCCCGCTGATTGGCGCGTGTTGGGTGAGAAGTTCGCCGACGCCGCCAATGTTTCCGACACCTACGGTGAGTTCAAGGGCGCGTACGACGCTCGCACCGCCGAATTGGCCGCGAAGTACAAGGACAAGCTCGGCTCGCTCACCTTCGGAGGCGTGTGCAACGTCTGCAAGCCCGAGGCTGGGACGTTCTCCCGCGAGTACGCGTCTTCGTACACAACCAATCTCTTCGACGGACTCGGCCTGCAGTTCCCCGGCACCCCTGCTGACCCTGCTGACATCCACAACGAACAGGTATCCATCGAGAAGATCGGCGAGAATCTCGGAAATGTCGACGTGATCGTCTACGGCCTCAACGCCGACGGCTCGATGTCTCCGCAGCTTCAGGAACTGGTCGATTCCGAGCTGTGGAAGGAACTGCCCGCAGTGAAGGCCGGCAACGTCGTCCAGGTTCGGCATTCGTTGGCAGCGACCTATCAGACGGCTCTTCTGACGCTGGATTCGATCGACGAGGGCCTGTCGAAGCTGCCCGCAAACCGGTAGTTCATCGACTGTGACAGTGGCCTCTCGCCCAGTGGCGAGGGGCCACCTGCATGTCCGGGTGAACAGGGCGGACAGCTCTCCGAACGGCGAGGACGCTTACCAGTCCCGGCTACCGGGGTTCTGTACGAACTGCGAACGCCCGATAGGGTGACCGGGTGCGTCCTACACTTGATTCCTACACTCATCTGGCCGGTGGCAAGGTCCGTGACCTTTACACGATCGACGACGAGCATCTGCTGCTTGTCGCGAGTGATCGGATCTCGGCCTATGACCACGTGCTCAGCACACCGATCCCGGACAAGGGCCGCGTTCTCACCGCGATGAGCGTGTTCTTCTTCAACGTCCTCGGTGGCACCAACCATCTGGCCGGCGAGCCCGACGACGATCGCATCCCGGAAGAGGTGCTCGGCCGGGCTCTCGTCGTGCGCTCCCTCGACATGGTTCCCGTCGAATGCGTCGTCCGTGGCTTCCTCACCGGCTCCGGCCTGGTCGACTACAACAACACCGGCGCAGTGTGCGGCGTCGCATTGCCCGAGGGCCTTGTCGAGGCGTCGCGGCTGCCCGACCCGATCTTCACCCCGGCGTCCAAGGCGGCTCTCGGCGATCACGACGAGAACATCAGCTTCGAGCAGGTGGTGGAGAAGGTCGGCCTGAAGCTGGCCGTGCAGCTTCGCGAGGACACTCTCGACGTTTACGCCCGCGCCTCCAACTTCGCAGCCGATCGCGGAATCATTCTCGCGGACACCAAGCTCGAATTTGGTCTCGACTCCGCTGGAAACCTCGTGCTCGCCGACGAGGTGCTCACCCCCGACTCGTCCCGCTACTGGCCCCTCGAAGGTTACGAGGCAGGCAAGGTGCAGCCCAGCTTCGACAAGCAGTTCGTCCGCGACTGGCTCACGAGCCCCGAATCCGGTTGGGATCGAAGCTCGGACACGACACCGCCGCCGTTGCCGCAGGAAATCGTCGATGCGACTCGCGCACGCTACATCGAGGCGTACGAACGCATTTCCGGGTTGTCCTTCGACGATTGGGTCGGTCCCAGCGCATGAGCCTCGTCCCGCCGGTCGCAAAGAAGGTCCCCGTCGAACGTACCCATCACGGACACACGTTCGTCGATGACTACGAGTGGCTGCGGGACAAGGACAATGCCGAGGTAGTCGCGTACCTCGAAGCCGAGAACGCGTACACCGACGAGCAGACAGCCGCTCTCGAGCCGTTGCGCGAGAAGATCTTCCAGGAGATCAAGTCGCGGACGCAGGAAACCGACATGTCGGTACCCACACGCATGGGCAAGTGGTGGTACTACTCACGCAGCGTGGAAGGCAAGTCGTACACCGTCCAGTGCCGGTGCCCCATTGCCGGTGAGGACGACTGGACTCCGCCCAACCTGACGCCTGGCGTAGAGCTGGCCGGCGAGCAGATCCTCATGGACGGCAATGTCGAAGCCGAAGGGCACGAGTTCTTTTCACTCGGCGCGTTCTCCATCAGCGAGGACGGCACGTTGCTCGCGTACTCGGTCGACATCGTCGGCGACGAGCGGTACACCTTGCGGTTCAAGAACCTCGAGACCGGCGAAATGCTCGCCGACGAGATTCCCGACACCGCACCCGGCGCCACCTGGGCGATCGATCACAGTCACGTCTTCTACATGACCGTCGACGACTCCTGGCGTCCGGACACCGTGTGGCGTCATAAGCTGGGAACGCCGCAGAGCCAAGATGTTTCGGTCTTCCACGAGCCCGACGAGCGCTACTGGGTCTCCGTGGGTTCGACTCGCAGCGAGAAGTACCTGATGATCTGGGTCGGGTCCAAGGTGACCAGCGAAGGCTGGATGCTGGAATCGGCGAATCCGGAAGGCGACTTCCGCGTCATCATCCCGCGTCGCGAAGGCGTCGAATACGGGGCCGAACACGCGGTGATCGGGGGAGAGGACCGCTTCCTCATCCTCCACAACGACGTCGTGGACGGAGTCAAGGCCGAGAACTTCGTGTTGGTGGAAGCTCCGGTATCGGATCCGACGAACATGACGACGCTGATCGAGCACAGCGCCGACGTTCGTCTGGAAGAAGCCGAAGCCTTTGCCGGACACCTCGTCCTGAGCTGCCGCCGCGAGGCTCTCACTCGGGTTGCCGTGTGGCCGTTGACCGCTGACGGCTACGGCGAACGTCACGAGATCGACTTCGACGAGGAACTCTTCAGCATCGGGATGGGGTCCAACCCGGAATGGGCGCAGCCCACTATCCGGCTCGGCTTCACGTCCTTCATCACTCCCGGGCAGGTGTACGACTACTACGTCGCCGGTGGTGAACTGGCACTGCGTAAGTCGCAGCCCGTTCTCGGTGACTTCGATGCGAGTAATTACGAGCAGCGCCGCGACTGGGCTGTGGCCGACGACGGCACCCGCATTCCGCTCTCGATCGTGAGGCGCGTTGGTGCCCCCGAAGGTCCCGCACCGTTGTTGTTGTACGGCTACGGCTCCTACGAGGCGAGCATCGACCCGTCGTTCTCGGTTGCCCGGCTGTCGTTGCTCGATCGCGGTGTCGTTTTCGTGGTTGCACACGTGCGCGGCGGCGGCGAGATGGGCCGTCACTGGTACGAAAACGGTAAGACGCTCACGAAGAAAAATACCTTCACCGATTTTGTCTCTTGCGCAAAGCATTTGATCGACACCGGTGTCACAGCCGCTGATCGTATGGTTGCCGACGGCGGTAGTGCGGGTGGATTGCTGATGGGGGCTGTCGCCAACCTCGCTCCGGAACTGTTTGCCGGCATTCTCGCCAACGTTCCGTTTGTCGACCCGCTGACGTCGATTCTCGATCCGTCATTGCCGTTGACGGTCATCGAGTGGGACGAATGGGGAGACCCGCTGCACAACAAGGACGTCTACGACTACATGCGCTCGTACAGCCCGTACGAGAATGTGGAAGCCAAGGACTATCCCGCCATTCTTGCGATCACGAGCATCAACGACACCCGTGTTCTGTACGTGGAGCCGGCCAAGTGGGTCGCAAAACTGCGCGCCACGAAGACCGGTGACGCTCCGCTACTTCTCAAGACCGAGATGAGCGCCGGACACGGCGGTGTCAGCGGTCGTTACGAGAAGTGGAAAGAGGTCGCGTTCGAGTTCGCCTGGGTGCTGGACACCGTGGGCGCGAACTAGCCCGGTGTCAATCTGGTTCTGTGTCAATCAGGTTCTTCGGTAACGAACCTGAGGGCGCCCAGCGCGCCCGTACTCGGTCTCCCGGGTGAGCATGCCGTCGTCTGCCAGCTTTTCCAGGTAGCGCCAGGCTGTCACCCGGGACACGCCGACCGATGCTGCCACCTCTGCGGCGGTCACGGGTCCCTCCGAATCCCGGACAGACGCTGCGACGAGTCCGAGCGTTTGAGGCGCAAAGCCTTTCGGTGCCGCTGCTCGATCGTCGGACGTTCGTAGTGCGGACATCGCTCGGTCGATGTCGTGCTGGCTGACCGCAGACTCTCCAGCGGGAAGTGCTGCACGATATTCGAGGTAGCGCTCGAGCTTGTCGCGGAATGCTGCGAAAGTGAACGGCTTGAGAAGATAGAGGACGATCCCGCGAGCCACGGCGCTTCGAACCACCTCCAGATCGCGCGCCGAGGTAACCGCGATGATGTCCGGACTGGGGCGCAACCCGCCGAGGGCGGAAGCCACGTCGAGACCGCTGGCGTCGGGCAACCCGATGTCGAGCAGGACCAGGTCGATGGGCTGGTCGGTGGCGTTGGCCGCCGTAACTGCACGTACGGCGGCGTTCCCGGAATGAACCACGCCGTGGACCACGAATTCCGGCACTCGCTCGACGTAGGAACGGTGTGCCTGCGCGATCAACGGTTCGTCGTCGACTATCAGTACACGAATCATCGCGGTGCTTCCGCCTCGCGCAGCGGGATACGGACGACCAGCATGGAGCCCATCGCCGGTTCGCTGGTGAGCGTGCCGCCGTGCCGTTTCACCACTTGCGAGACGAGCGCGAGACCGAGTCCGCGAGAGCCGGATTTTGTGGAGTAGCCACGGCCCTTGGCCTTTTCGAGTGCTTCGGGTGTCATTCCCGGGCCGCTGTCGGCGACGGCAACAACCATCATCGAATCCTCTTCCATTACCGTCACTTCCACCCACGGAGACTCGCTCGCGCGCGATGCGTCAATAGCATTGTCCACGAGATTGCCGACCAGCGTGACCAACTCGCGTGCATTGAGCGAAGGAACCGGACCGAGCGCGGTGTCTTCCGTGATGGTCAGGTCGACCCCACGCTCGGTCGCTTCGCTCATTTTTCCGAGCAGTAGTGCGGCCAGCGCCGGCTCGTGGACCGCATTCATCAGACGATCTATCAGCTGTTGGGACACCCGCAATTCATTGGTGGCGAAGGCCACTGCGTCTTCGTTTCGCCCCAACTCGACCATCGTGATGATCGTGTGCAGACGATTTGCACTTTCGTGGGCTTGCGATCGAAGCGACTCGGCAAAACTACGTACCGAATCCAATTCCCCGAGCACGTTCTGCAGTTCGGTGTGATCGCGAATTGTCAGCACGGTGCCAATTCTGTTGCCCTCCCACTCAACCGGGTGTTGGTTGACCACCAGCACACGCTTGTCGGTGAGGTGCACTTGGTCCTTGGCGGGCGATGCGTCGTCGACTCGCAAGGTCTCGGGGATGGATGAAAGTGGCACGGGCCCGTCCGGTAGATCGAGGAGGCGACGTGCTTCGTCGTTGACGATATCCACTCGCGCATCCTTGCTTCGGCCTCGCCCGATCACCACCAAGCCCTCACCGATGCTGTGCAGGACGGCGTCGTGGTGTTCGTACATGGTGCGGAGTTCATCCGGCGCCATTCCCAGGGTCTGTCGTCTGATACGCCGACTCACCAGAAGTGAACTCAAGAGCGCGGCAAGGAGACCGCCGCCGGCAACGAACAGGATGACCGGAACACTTTGGGCGAACTGCTTGCTGATCTGTTCGCGGGTGACACCGGCAGACACCATACCTACCAGGGTTCCGCCGGAATCGTAGACAGGAGTGACGGCGCGGATCGACGGCCCCAGCGACCCGGCGTACGTTTCCGTGAAGGTCGCGCCGGCGAGTGCGCGGTCGATGTTCCCGGTGAACAGTTGGCCGATCAGTTCTGGGCTCGTGTGTGTGAACCGAGTGCGATCCGGCGCCATCACCACGATGAAATCGACGCCGGTTGCCTGTCGGATTTTCTCGGTCTGTGGTTGCAGAATCGCAGTCGGGTCCGGACTCGTCAGGGCTGCCGCCGTCGAATCCGACAGGGCGAGAGTCTGCGCTATCGAGCTGACCTGACGACGGATCGCGTCATCGCTGTCGCGGCGTTCGTCGACAACCGCGAGCGCGGCCCCCACGCCGATGACCAGCGCCAACAATGCCAATTGCAGGATCAGGATCTGCCTGGCAACGCTCATACGTCGGCCGGTCTTTCGTTCGACCATCGAGCGCCTCCTGAACGTAATGAACACAAACTTCCGGGCCCACCTGTTTGCAACAAGAATTCTCCACGACTCGAAGTGATCCCGATCACTTCACAGATATCCGATCCAAAGGACACCCCATGAGCAGCACGGCAACAGGGACAGTAGACGGTTCCCCACAGCCCGAGGGCACCAAGGCAAAGCGCGACAAGACGCATTGGCTCTACATGAGCGTCATCGTGGCGGTCATCGGCGGCATCCTCGTCGGTTGGCTCGCACCCGAGTTCGGTAAGTCCGTCGGTGTACTCGGAACGTTGTTCGTCAGCCTGATCAAGATGATGATCAGCCCGGTCATCTTCTGCACCATCGTGCTCGGCATCGGCTCGGTTCGAGCTGCGGCCAAGGTCGGCAAGGTCGGCGGCCTCGCGCTCGCCTACTTCATCGGGATGTCCACCATCGCACTCGCGATCGGCCTGGGCGTCGGCAACCTGCTCAACCCGGGCAGCGGCCTGAACATCACGCCCAACGCGGCCTCGGTGGCCAAGCTTGCAGATCAGGCCCACAGCGCCGGCGGCACCTGGGACTTCATCGCGTCTATCATTCCGACGTCGATGCTGTCCTCCCTCACAGCCGGCAGCGTGCTGCAGACTCTGTTCGTCGCCCTTCTGGTCGGTTTCGCGATCCAGTCGCTCGGCAAGTCGGGTGAACCGATTCTCAAGGCCGTCGGATACATCCAGAAGCTCGTGTTCAAGATCCTGACGATGATTCTCTGGCTCGCCCCGATCGGTGCTTTCGGTGCCATCGCCAGCGTGGTCGGCCAGACCGGGTTGAACGCCGTCGTCCAGCTCGGAACCCTGATGATCGGCTTCTACCTGACCTGCCTGATCTTCGTCTTCGGTGTTCTCGGAACGCTGCTGCGCGCCGTCACCGGATTCAACATCTTCAAGCTGGTCAAGTACTTGGCCCGTGAGTACCTGCTCATCTTCGCCACCTCGTCCTCCGAATCGGCACTGCCGCGTCTGATCGCCAAGATGGAGCACGTGGGCGTCGAGCGCACCACGGTCGGCATCGTCGTTCCCACCGGCTACTCGTTCAACCTCGACGGCACCGCGATCTACCTGACGATGGCGTCGATCTTCATCGCCGACGCCATGGGACAGCCGCTCGCCTTCGGAGAACAGCTCTCGCTGCTGGTGTTCATGATCATCGCCTCCAAGGGGGCTGCAGGAGTCAGTGGCGCCGGTCTGGCCACACTGGCCGGCGGACTGCAGAGCCATCGCCCCGAGCTTCTCGACGGCGTCGGACTCATCGTCGGAATCGACCGCTTCATGTCGGAAGCGCGAGCGATCACCAACTTCTCGGGCAATGCGGTCGCGACTCTCCTGATCGGCGCATGGACCAAGACGATCGACAAGGAACGCGTCGTCGAGGTGCTCGACGGGAAGATTCCGTTCAACGAGGCAACGATGCTCGACGACGAGGACGAGGAAGAGCAGCACAAACTCGAAACGGCTCCGACCGGCACCAGGCAATCGTTTGTGAGCCATCACTAGAAGTGGCTGTGAGCCATCACTGGAAACTGTTCGCCCTGCTGAACGTTTGACTGCGCTGCAGGCGCGGAACCCGATCTACGATCAGTGATCCTGGTCGTAACGATGAAAGAGACCGCCGCACCAACCGTGCGACGGTCTCTTTCTGTTCGTGAGTGCTATGTGTACCAGGTGGGTTCGGGAATCTCGCCGGTCAGAAAACGACTACCGACTTCACGGCGCTTGTACGCGAGCGGATCGTGAAGGGTATGCGTCCGGATGTTGCGCCAGTAGATATCCAGGCCGACGTCGTTGGACGTGGCTCGGGCACCGGTCAGTTCGAAGATCTTGTTGCTGATCTCCAAGGAGACGTCGGCGGCGCGAAGTTTTGCGGCCGCGATGCGTACGGCGAGGTCGCCGCGAGCCTGCTCGGTGAGGTTTTCGCGAGCATCGTGGAGTACGGCGTCGGCCTCGCGGCTGACCTGGTCCACGAAGGCCTCCGCTGCCCACAGCTTGGATTGCAAGTCGCCGTAGCCCTCACGGAGGTACCACTCGTCGGTCGCGATTTCGCGGTTGTCGCCTCCGTACGGCCATGGACGCGTACGGGTCCGGGTGTACTCGGCCGCAGAGTCCAGCGCGCCACGGGCGATCCCGAGGTAGAAGTTGGCAAACACGATCTCGATCGCCGGGAAGTTCAGGGTGTTGTAGACCAGGGGCTGGAATTCTTTGTCGACAAAGCCTGCCGCACTTGCCCAGTCGACCTCGACGTCGTTGATCTCGACACTGCCGGAATCGGTGAGGCGCTGTCCGAGGTTGTCCCAATCGCCGCGGAAGATTACGCCGTCCTGAGCAGTCGGCACGATCGCGAACACATGCGTCGCAGTTCCGTCGATGATTCCTTCGAGCACCGTCAGGTCGGTGACTCGGCCGCCGGTGGAAAACGACTTCACACCGTTGAACACCAGGGTGTCGCCGCGGTCCACGACGGTGAGGTCGGTGTCTCGAGGGTTAACCGCGCCGCCGAAGAAGAATCGGTTGCTCGTGTACAGCTCCTCGACAGCGGAGATCTGCGCATCGGTTCCGACCAATCTGGCCGCCCAGGCCCACAGATAGTGATACCCGAGCAGTTGTCCGATGGAGCCGTCGGCGCGGGCTATCTCCCGAACCACCTTGTACGCGGTCTCCCATCGCTGCCCGCCGCCGCCGAACTCGACCGGACCCAGCAGTGTCACCAAACCACTGTCCTTGAGTAGCTGAACTTCTCGGAGCGGCGGTTCACCAGCTCGATCGCGCGCGAGGGCGTCGACGGCGAGGATGTTGCTCACCTCGCGAGCCCGGTCGATCCAGCCCTCGGATGTGTCGGGAATGCCGACGGAGACTTCGGTTTCACTGGTCACGGTCATGCTTGTACATCCTTTTCGGTCGGTGCAGTCCCGATGGCCCACACGTAAATCGGTTCGGTTCCGTTGATTTCGTAGTCGCCGACAATTTTGGATTTGAAGACGACCGGGTTGTGACTGGCCACGGTGCGGGCGTTGCGCCAGAACCGATCGAGATCGAGGTCGCGGCTCACTCCGGAAGCACCGAGTGCGTCGAAGATCTTGGCCGTGGCCGGCACGACCAGTCCGATCGAGGCGACCTGGCCTCGCCCTGAATCGATTTCGGCCGCGATGTTGGCGGCCTTCTCTTCCTCCGGCGAACCGGAGAACGCGGCTTCGTAAGCCCATTGGGACGACTGCGCGGCGTGCAGTGCAACGGACTCGGCTGCAAAGGCGGCAGAGGACACTTCACCGACCACTTGCTGGATCTGTGAATCTTGCGCATACCTTGGAGCGTTGCCGTGGCTGAAGGTGCGAGTGCGAGCGGCAACTCGGCGAGAAATCTCGGTTGTCGCAGCCTTGGCGATGCCGGCGAGAGTGGCGAGATGGAACAGTTGGTAGAACGCGGTCTGGTATTTGAATCGCGTCGAGAAGTCGAAGATGTTCTCCGGCTGGACAATCGCATTCTCGTAGATGGACGAGCCGGATCCCGTCGTCTGCTGGCCGAAGCCGTTCCAGTCGTCGCTGTGCGTGACACCAGGTTGCCTCGCCTCGACCGCGGCAATCACGAATGCGCCCGTGTCGGTGCGCTGCGAGTACAGGTCGATCCAGTCGGCGAAGATCGAACCTGTGCTGTAGAACTTGGCCCCGTTCGCCAGGAAATGATCGGCATCCGGTGCCGGCGAGACCTTGGTGTTGGCTTCGCCCAATGCAACATCGCCGATTTCGGTCCAGGCGTTGCCGACCAACTGTCCCTCTGCAAAGCGTCGGAGCCAGGTGTCACGTTCAGGTCCGGGGTCGGCGACCAGTCGGTCTTCGACAAACGCGAAATGACCGCGCAGTGCCTGGGTGATGTTGGAATCGGCGCTCGACAACTCGACCAACAACCGGATCAATTGTGGGATGCTCGCGCCGGATCCGCCGTACGTGGTCGGCACTCGAACGGCGCCGAAGCCTGCCTTCTTGAGTGCGTCGACCTGTTGGAAGGGAAGCACGTGATCGCGTTCTCGTTCGACGACGGATTGTGCGATGTCCGCGAAGATCGGACGGAATTTCTCTGCCAGTGTTTCGTAGTCGACCTCACTTTTGATCGGATCTGCGGACCGGGGTACGGCATTCGGCGTCAGTGCGGTGGTCATGGGAAGAATGCAAGCCGTAATCACCACGGGCGTCGATCCTTCATCGCGACCTGATTCGAAGTGTTGTCAGTCAGCGCAAATCTCGGTTCGATGACCTGCCGGGCAGCCGTACCTAAACCGAGTGGTCAGTGTGATTGCTCGTGAAGGTGCTCGATGATCCATCCGTTCCATTCGACGGTTCCGCCGGAACCACAATCGTGTCGGAACGGTTGCCCTGGAGAGCCGGGGCATACGACCACGCGAAAGTCTCTCGCTCCCAACCGAAGATCGACAGTCGTGCGTATTCCGTCGCCCCTCTCGGTGACACTCTCGAGTGCGTCCGCGGCGACAATTTCGGTGGCGCGCCGGACAGCGTGCTCGGCGGCCTGAGCGGCCTGAGACAGCGCTGCCCGGCCGCGCAGGTGCGTCATGGACAGTTCTCCGTTCAGGTACTTCTCGGCTGCATCTATCGCAGAGTTGCCGTCCAGTCGGCTGAAATAGACTGCGGCGGGCCACGCAATCATGTTGGCGGCGAAACGATCTCCACCGATGTGACTGCATTCCCACACGTCCGCGATCTGGGCCGCGTCCAGTGCCGCTACAACCGGACGGCCGAGTTCGGCGCAGCACGCATCTTTTTTCCCATGTGTGCAGACTCCGAAGAGCGGTTCCGTGCGGGAGCGGCCGAAGGCGGGCTCCAGTCCGGTGGCCATCGATTCGAACGGTAGTGCCGACAGGTCCTCGTATCGGTCCACCGACCCTTCTCTCATCCAGTGGCGCGTGCCGTCCGTCCACGCGAGTACACACGTCGGGGTGAGGACTCGGCGGATGCGGGGCCGCCGGATCACCACGAGGCGGATACGACCCTGCGCTGCGTAGATTTTTTCGGTGAGTGCGTCTGGCAGAACGTCGTCCGGGGCGGACGCCGGCCAGGGCCCGGGGTGCTCGATCAACACCCACAGATGTGTCATTCCGGCGCGACCGACCATAGGTTCGCCGGCGGCCGAGGACTGCCGTGTACAGGCGTGAGGGCGTCGACTGGTTTGAGGATTGGCGACGAATTCCGGAAAGCACTGCATAGGTGCCTTCCCCACGACACCGTCGCTGTGGCAGGGGAGGGAAGACACGAAAAGGCTCCAGTCTCGTAGGTTAGGCTCACCAGACTATTGGATGGTGAATCCTTTGCTCAGCCGTGGTGAATGCGCGTGGCTGTGACGGTCGGAAGCAGTCGGTGACAGGAGTGTGTGAATGAAGCGCAGTAACTCGCGTACGAGGTACGTGCTGGGTGGTTTTGTCCTCGCTGCCATCGTGGCAACGACGACTGCTTGTGGCGGTGACGATCTTCATGACCCTGGGATGCAGCCCGACGCCGTGCACGCGGTCACCCACGCCCGCGGAACTACTGACGTACCGATGGATCCGCAGCGAGTTGTCGTGCTCGAGCCGGTTCAGCTCGACACGTCGGTAGCGCTGGGCGTGATTCCCGTGGGCACCGCGGTACTCAGCGAGACGGCCGGGGTTCCGGCGTACCTCGGTGAGAAGGCCGCGGAGATCGAGATGGTCGGCACCGTCGCGGCACCGAACCTCGAGAAGATCGTCGCACTGAGCCCGGACCTGATCATCGGAACGGAATCGCGGCACGGTGATCTGTACGAGCAGCTCGCTGCCATCGCGCCGACCGTCTACATGGCGACCCAGACCGATCCGTGGCAGGAAAACGTCCAGTTCGTCGCAGCGGCGTTGAACAAGACCGATCAGGCAGGTGAACTGCTCGGTGACTACACGGCACGCTGCGAGGAAGTGGCGAGCAAGCACAGCACCGAGGGCAAGACCGCTCAGCTCATCCGCCCACGCGACGACGTTCTGACGCTGTACGGACCCACGTCGTTTGCCGGAAGCACACTCGAATGCGCTGGGCTCACCATTCCCGCACGCGACTGGGAGAACTCGATCTCCGTCGACCTCTCCCCGGAATTCGTCTCCGGATCGAGCGCCGATCTCATCCTGGTCACGTCCGTGAATCCGGCCGATTCCGGCACGATGCCGAAGGCCGTGGCGGAGAACGCCGGATTCTTCCCGAACCCACATCTGGTGGACATGTCGTACTGGATCACCGGCGTCGGACCGCTCGGCGGTCTCACCGTTCTGGGCGACCTCGATCGCATTCTCGGAGCGTCGAATTAGCGGTGCGCGAAGTAGCAGTGCGCGAGACAGTCGCTAAGTTGGAACCTATGACAACTCCAGTACAGAACATCGCGATCAACACTCTCGGTGGCGTGCCCACCTCGTTGGGTGAATACGACGGCCGTGCCGTGCTCGTGGTCAACGTCGCATCCAAGTGTGGACTGACCCCGCAGTACTCGGCTCTCGAGAAGCTGGCCAGTGAGTACGCGGATCGCGGTCTGACCGTGATCGGTATCCCGTGCAACCAGTTCATGGGCCAGGAACCGGGCACCGCCGAAGAGATCGAGACGTTCTGCTCCACCACCTACGGCGTCACGTTCCCGCTTCTGGAGAAGATTGAGGTGAACGGCGAAAACCAGCATCCGCTGTACGCCGAACTCACCAAGGCCGCCGACGCCGAAGGCGCTGCCGGCGACATCCAGTGGAACTTCGAGAAGTTCCTGATCGGACCGGACGGCACCGTCGTCAACCGATTCCGTCCGCGGACCGAGCCTGACGCACCCGAGGTTGTGGCCGCGATCGAAGCTGCGCTTCCCAAGAACTAGTAGCTGCGCTTCTCGAGAACTAGTAGCTGCGCTTCTCGAGAACTAGTAGCTCGTTGCTGGAAACTGCCGCCGGATGATCATCCGGCGGCAGTGTGCTGTTCACCCACAGCTGCCACTATCGGAGTATGTCCGCAGAACTGATCGTGTCGGTATCCGGAATCAGAGACGAGACATGCTATCTCGCTGCCGGATTCGCTGACGAGATGGACGCTCGAGGTGTCCGTTTGTCGCTCCTGGTGGCGCCGCGACTGAAGGACAAGTATCGACTGGCCGACGACGCGGTGACGACGGCCTGGCTGCGTGAGCGTCGTGAGCACGGCGACGCCATCGTTCTGCACGGCTACGACCAGGCAGCGACCAAGCGCCGTCGCGCCGAGTTCGCCACTCTGTCCAAGCACGAAGCAAAACTGCGACTACTCGCTGCGGATCGAGTCCTCGAACAGGCAGGTCTTAGGACCCGGGTGTTCGCACCGCCGCGCTGGGTGGCGTCGCCCGGTGCCATGTCGGTGTTGCCGGAGACCGGCTTTCGGACGATGGCAGGCCTCGGGGCAGTGCACGATCTGACTCGTGGAACTTTGCAGCGGGGACGGGTTTTCGGTATCGGTGAAGGATTCAAGGCCGAACCGTGGTGGTGCCGTGCCTTGGTTCTCGGAGCCGGGCGCGCCGCCAAGCGTGGGGGACTGGTCAGGTTGTCGATCACCGCCAAGCAGTTGGGAAACGAGGGACCGCGGCAGGCAGTTCTCGACGCCGTCGACCTTGCGCTCTTTCACGAAGCCACATCGCAGGTGTATCGGTGGAACTCCCCGTCACAGGAACTTGGCGCTGCCTGAAATCTGCCGACGGCAACTTTTCGATAGCTGCGAGTCAGCGTCGGCCGGATCCGCTACACACGCACCGACACAGCAGGTGGGACGAGCACCGGCTGGATCATCGACGATGTGAGTGCATGAAGGATTGAATCAGGCGACCTCGACGCTCGACTCCTCGTCGAGAACTCGGAACTCGGTGCCGTCGGCAGCCATTTCCGAATAGCGACCGTAGAAAATACCGGCGGCTTCGTCGCGGATGATCGCTTGATGGATGGGAATCGCGACACGCGGCGCCACCGCGCGGAGGTAGTCGATGGCCTCGGAAATCTTGAGCCACGGCGCGGCGGCAGGAAGGGCAAGGACGTCGACCGTCTGTTCGGGAACGAAGAGGGAATCGCCTGGATGCATGAACTGCGCCGGGTTGGTCGCGTCGCCGAGGAGGAACGCGGTGTTGTCGATCATCGGTAGGTCCGGATGGATGATCGCGTGCTCTCCGCCGGTTCCGGTCACCTCGACGTTGCCGATGCTGAAATGGTCACCGGGCCGGACTCCGGTCCAGCGCCCACCGAGCTTTTCAGCCGTCTGGGGATCGCTGTAGAGCACGGCGTCGGGGTTCGCTTCGGCCAGTTCGGGCAGGCGCGCCGGGTCGGCGTGATCGGGGTGTTGATGTGTCACGAGGATGGCGTCGAGGCCGGTGATGCCTTCGAATCCGTGCGAGAAGTTGCCGGGATCGAAGAGGATCTTCGAGCCGTTCAACTCCACGAGCACACAGGAATGGCCAAAATGTGTCAGTCGCATGATTTCGAGTATGCGCCGACGCGGGAGGGCTCGCTGGCGAGTCCCACAGGTGTTGGCCGTCACGCCCCGATCACTCGATGCGAACCATCTCGGGTGCGCCCGGTAAACTGGCCATCACCCGAGCGTTTCACTCCGGGTTCGCGCACTAGTACCGAGGAGCAGCACGTGGCCCGTGTCGTCGTCGAAGTCATGCCCAAGGCCGAGATTCTCGACCCCCAGGGACAGGCAATTGTCGGGGCACTGTCTCGCCTGGGCTTTGCAGGAGTATCCGATGTCCGTCAGGGCAAGCGGTTCGAGTTGGAGATCGACGGCAGTGTCGAAGACGCCGAACTCGAGAAGATCGCCGAAGGCCTGCTGGCCAACACGGTGATCGAGGATTGGACCGTCAGGCGAGTCGAGGCATGAGCGCACGTATCGGGGTTATCACGTTCCCGGGCACGCTCGACGACATCGACGCTGCTCGGGCCGTCAACCTGGCCGGCGGTGAAGCTGTCGAACTTTGGCACGGCGATGCAGACCTCAAGGGTGTCGACGCGGTCGTCGTCCCCGGTGGATTCTCCTACGGCGACTACCTTCGCTGCGGCGCAATCGCCCGGTTTGCTCCCGCGATGGGCAAGGTCGTCGAAGCAGCCAAGGGCGGCATGCCGGTCCTCGGCATCTGCAACGGTTTCCAGATCCTCTGCGAAGCCGGTCTGCTCCCCGGTGCTCTGACCCGTAACCAGGGTCTGCACTTCATCTGCCGCGACGAGTGGTTGACGGTCGAAGCCAACAACACGGCGTGGTCCTCACGCTACGAGGCCGGCGCCCAGATCCTCATCCCGCTCAAGTCGGGTGAAGGTCGCTTCCAGGCTTCCGAAAATGTTCTCGACGAACTCGAGGGCGAAGGCCGCGTCGTCTTCCGCTACTCGGAGGAGAACCCCAACGGTTCGCAGCGTCGTATCGCCGGCATCTCCTCGGCCAACGGCCGCGTCGTCGGTTTGATGCCGCACCCCGAGCACGCCACCGAGGCTCTCACTGGCCCCAGTGACGACGGACTCGGCTTGTTCTACTCGGCACTCGACGCGATCGTTACTGCCTAATCGCCTGCTGACTTTCACGACTGAACGCCGACCGGAAATCCGGTCGGCGTTCAGTCGTTTGTGGAGGTGTCCCGGTGCCCGGGATTACTGGCTGTAAGAACTGAGGAAGTTGCCGAGGCGCTCGAGGGCGGTCGCGAGGTCATCGGTGTTCGGCAGAGTCACCAGTCGGAAGTGATCAGGTTCGATCCAATTGAACGCGCGGCCGTGACTGACAAGAATCTTCTCCGATTCCAGTAGATCGAGAACGAACCTCTCGTCGTCGACGATGCCGAACTTGTCGACGTCGAGCTTCGGGAACAGGTACAGCGCCCCGTCGGCCTGCTGGCAACTGATCCCGTCGATGCTGTTGAGCGTGCTGTGCGCGAGATCGCGCTGGGCCGTCAGCCGACCTTGTGGAAGCAACAGGTCCTCGATGGACTGGCGTCCGCCGAGTGCGGTCTGGATCGCGTGCTGCGCCGGCACGTTGGCACACATACGCATGTTGGCCAGCAGTTTGATGCCTTCGATGAAGCTCGACGCCCGTTCGAGTGGTCCGGTGATGGCCAGCCATCCGGCTCGGAATCCGCAGACGCGGTAGGCCTTGGACAGTCCCGAATACGTCAGACACAGGACGTCTCGCCCGGTCATTGTCGCAAGGTTTGTCATGGATCGGCTGTCGTAGACGATCTTCTCGTAGATTTCGTCTGCGAAGAGCATCAGATCGTGTTTGCGCGCAAGGTCCACGAACCGTTGCAGCACCTCCGTCGAGTAGACGGCGCCCGTCGGATTGTTGGGATTGATGACGACAATCCCTCGGGTGCGCGGCGTGATCCGAGCTTCCAGATCGTCGAAGTCCGGTGCCCAGCCTTGGCTTTCATCGGTGAGGTAGTGGACGGGCGTGCCGCCGGCAAGTGAAACCGAAGCCGTCCACAAGGGATAGTCGGGAGCGGGAATCAGGATCTCGTCCTCTGGATTGCAGAGGGCCTGCATCGTCAGGGTGATCAATTCGGACACACCGTTTCCGAGATAGATCTCGTCGACGGTGACGTCGGTGATACCCCGCGTCTGGTAGTACTGGACCACCGCAGTGCGCGCCGAATACAGTCCGCGAGAATCGCAATATCCCTGCGCGGTAGGGAGATTGCGGATCATGGCCATCATGATTTCGTCCGGAGCTTCGAACCCGAAGGGGGCCGGATTGCCGACGTTGAGTCGCAGGATCGTGTGTCCCTGATCCTCGAGTTCTTCGGTCTTGTCGAGAATTCGCCCTCTGATGTCGTACCTGACATTCTCGAGCTTGCGGGCCTGATCGATGGGTGTGTTCACGCGGTTACGTACCTCTCCGGTTCGGGTGGGCGAGTTGTGTTTCTGACGAGAAGGGCGCCTCAGGGTTCAGCTCTGGAAACGGGCATAAATTCGCGATAGCGCTAGCCTTGAGTGGGGAGTAGCGCTACTATGATTCGACATGTCCAATGATAGCAGTTCGAGGATTGTCGCAGCTTTGCGCGAGTGGATCGCCACGGCTCCTCCAGGCGCGAAGCTTCCGTCCACTCGGTCGCTCGTCAGCACGCATGGGGCGAGTCCGGTCACTGTGCAGAAGGCGCTGCGAACACTGGTATCTCAGGGGGTTGTGGAGGCTCGTCCCGGTGTGGGGACCTTCGTACGCGCCGCCCGCGTCGTTCGACCCAATGATTACGGGTGGCAGACGGCGGCGCTCGGATCGCCGAACCATCGTCTGCAGTTGCCTATTGCGCTGCAGTCCACCTCCAACGACGTGATCGCGCTGCACTCCGGCTATCCGGCCCGAGAGCTGTTGCCGGAAGGACTGGTTCGTGCAGCCTTCACCAGGGCGACGCGAACCGACGCAGTCTTCAATCGGCCCCTCGCTGCCGGGCTTCCGGAACTGCAATCCTGGTTTGCCTCCGAATTGGGTTCCGCCACTCCCGCCGGGATCACTCCGCCGGGGCCGAACGACGTGGTTGTACTTCCTGGCAGTCAGGGTGGACTTGCGACGTCCTTCCGTGCGCTGGTGGGGGAGGGGCGTCCGTTGCTCATGGAATCGCCGACGTACTGGGGTGCGATCCTCGCTGCCGCCCAGGCCGGTGTCACGGTCATTCCGATCTCCAGTGGTGCCAACGGTCCTGATCCTGAAGAGCTTTCGCGTGCATTCGAACAGACCGGTGCCCGCGCGTTCTACGCACAACCGAGTTTCGCGAGTCCGACGGGGGCGCTGTGGTCGCCGACGTTGGCTGACAAGGTGCTCGAGACCGTCCGTCGGCACGGCGCCTTCCTGATCGAGGACAGTTCGGCGCTCGACTTCGGCATCACCGCCGATCCCAGCCCTATTGCTGCTCGAGACGACAGCGGACACGTTGTCTACCTCCGTGCGCTGACCAAGAGTGTGTCCCCATCGGTGCGAGTTGCCGGCTTGATCGCTCGGGGACCGGCTTACGAGCGGATTCTTGCTGATACACAAGCAGATTCGATGTACGTCAGCGGAATGCTGCAGGCAGTTGCCCTCGACGTCGTTACCCAACCGGCCTGGCGAACGCACCTGCGCAGGCTTCGTCACCAACTCGAGGCCAGACGCGACCTCCTCGTGTCGAGTCTGCGCGAGCATGCGCCGGACGCTCACCTCGACGCCGTACCGCAAGGTGGACTCAACCTCTGGCTTCGGCTTCCGGACACCACGAATCTCGAACGCGTCGTGCAGGACTGCCGGTCGGCCGGCGTCATCGTCGGGGCCGGAGACGATTGGTTCCCGGCAGAACCGACCGGAAAGTTCCTGCGGCTCAACTACGCCGGTCCGAACCCGGGCGAATTCCCCGACGCCGCCCGCATTATCGGCCGAGCAATCACGCAACATATGTAGAACTTCACCTCGCTGGTAGTTGACCTGAACTTTCGTTGAGGTTTTATCGTCGTGTGCATGAACAAACAAGCGATGCAGCCACCGGCGAATCAGCCGATCGGATTCTGGACCGCGCGCGCAGGCGAAGCGATTCGGGCACGCACGCGCGGGGCACTCGACGCAATCGGCGTGACTCAGCCGCAATGGTGGGCCCTGCACCAACTTTCGCTGCACCCTGAAGGGATCGAGCGAGTTGTCCTCCTGCGGACGATCGGTCCGAACGAATCAACTGACGTAATCGACGACGCCGTCGACTCTGCCCTCGAACTGGGGTGGGCGTGTGAAGACGGGACTGTCCTTCGTCCTACTGATGCGGGCTCCGAGCAGTTCGATCGTGCAGCGCGGGTACAGCAGACGTTGCAGGAGGAACGGATGCAGGGAATCAGCGAAGAGGAATTTGTCACCACCATCACTGTCCTGCAGCGAACCATCAAGAACGTGGGCGGCGACGCCTGGCACTGGTAGCAGACATTATCGCGCCTCGCTGCCGAGTAGGGCGGACTCGATCAATTCGACGGCACGGGACACACCGCCCGCCGCTGCGAGTTCTTCTGCCAACTCTGCACTGCGTCGGCGGAACTCGTCCGAGCTCACCCGAGTCAGCGACTCACGAAGCTCTGCTGCCGTCACGGTAGCGCCGTCGACTCGAACCGCGACACCGGCGTCGACAAGGGAGTCGGCGTTGCCGAACTGATCGACGGCTTGCGGCACCGCGATCATGGGTGTGCCGGTCACGAGTCCCTCGCTGGATCCGCCCATACCCGCGTGGGTCACGAACGCGTCGGCCTGCTGCAGAATCGCGAACTGCGGTACCCATCGGTGTATTTCGACGTTGTCGGGCAATGGTCCGAGATCTGAGATCTGCACCTGCTTTCCGATCTGGAGGACGACGTGCCAGCCGTCAATCTCGCCGAAAGCCTCGACGCAGGTGCGGTAGAAATCCGGATGATCGGTGAAGGCGGATCCCAGTGAAATCAACAAAATCTTGCGTTCGGGATCCGGGTTCACCCAGGATTGATTGCTCGGTTCCAGTGCGGGGCCGACAAATGTGTAGACGTCGCGGTTCACGCGATCGGCGTTGGGCTGCATCGATTCTGCGATCAGAACGATTGCACGCGGTGGGCGTCCGGTGAAGTCGCGCGGATCGACCTCGACGCCTTCGCTGCGGAAGAACCGGGCCTCCCGATCGAGCAGGTCGACGCCTCTCGGATCGGAACGAATCTCGTCGTACATCGGCGCGGCGTCGGCTTCGTAACCGTCCCAGGCAACGTACGTCGGCGACAACTGGATGATGGGAACGTTCCACTGCTGAGCCAGTATTCGCGCGGGGATCCCGGCGATGTCGTAGAGAAAGAGGTCGGGACGGTCGTCGTCGTAGATTCGGCGCAGCTGCGGCAGCATCGACTCGTAGTCGTCCTGGAAAATCGTCAACTGATCGATCAGATCCCCGTCCCAACTCTTCTCCGGTTCGGCGCCGTCAGGGGAAGGGACGAGGCTGGGCAGCGTGGAGACATACGGCGCGAATTCGGCCCCGGCCGCCTCGATGATCTCACGCATCGACTCGTCGTTGGCATAGGTGACGCGGTGACCGGCGGCGACGAGACGCGCGATGATCGCCAGGCTCGGATTGACGTGGCCCGGTGCCGGAATGCTCACCATGGCGATATGTCTGCGGGTCATCGATCACTCCTGCGGTCTGACTGTTGTCGAATAACAACTGTTCTGGAACAACTCCGGATACCGGACCGAGACTATCCACCAGAATGGGTAACGGCATCTGATTTTTGCCGGGGGAAGTACCGTGCACTCTCGAGTAGGACTACGCATCCGAGTGTTGCGGCGAAAGGACAGACTTCGAAGCATGAGCGCACCGACAACACCTTCGAAGACCACTGCAGCCTTCTATCTGCAGGCCGGAATCGCCTTTGCCGTCAGTTTTGTCGGCACCCTGCTCGGAATTGCCTATCTTCCGATCGATGCGTGGCAACGCGGATTTCTCGGAATGTCCTTGCTGTTCTTGGTCACCAGCACGTTCACGTTGGCCAAGGTGATTCGTGATCAGCAGGAGGCGTCCACAGTCAGAGTTCGAGTGGACGAGGCCCGACTCGAGAAGTTGATCGCCGAGCACGATCCATTCAAGGCAGCCGCCTGAGTCCCATCGGCACAGTGAGGACGAGCGTGCTGCCGAGCGGATGCTCGTTGCGGCGGGCCGTCAGGTTGCCGCCATGCGCCAGCGCGAGGCTCCTCGCAATTGTTAGTCCCAAACCGGAGCCGTCGGAACGATCACCACGATGAAAACGGTCGAAGACGGATTCGAGTTGGTCTGCGGGAATTCCGTCACCAGTATCGGTGACGGACAGCGAGAGGCGATCGCCTTCCTGCGCGAGTGTCACCGTCACCGAACCTCCGGTTGGAGTGTGCCGCAACGCGTTTTCGAGCAGGTTGGCGAGGATCTGTTCGATTCGTTGGCGATCGACCTCGGCCGTGACCGGTTGCGGAGGTAGTGCGGTCGTCAACCCGACGCCACGGTCGGCAAAACGTGGCCCTGCTGCTGCCGTTGCGCTGGCGACGATGTCGTCGAGATTCTCGGTGCGGCGATCGAGTTCGAGAGCGTGTTCGTCGGCAGCGGATACGTCCGCCAGATCGCACGACAGCCGACGCAGACGTTCGAGTTGATCGCGCATCACCGACCACGACGAAGGATCTGTCGGCACGACTCCGTCCTCGATTCCGTCCACGTACGCAGCCAAAGTCGATACCGGAGTGCGCAATTCGTGGGCAAGGTCGGCAAGCAGTCGTTTGCGGACCCGGTCCGAACGATCAAGGCGTGCAGCCATGTCGGCGAATGCGGTTTCGAGACGCGTGAAATCGGCATCTACGTCGGACCTGCCGATAGTCACGTCGAAGTTCCCGTCGGCGACGCTTTGCGCCGCCTCTGCCAGCGTTGTGATCGGTGTCGTGATGCGTCGGACGATGTAGACCGCGGCGATGCCTGCGCCCACCAGTGCGACCGCGATCCCGCACAACAGTGCAATGGTCATGGTCTGAGCGAATGCTTCTTCGGTGTGGGTGCGCACATTCGAGTCTTCGATGCCGGCCATCATGAGGTGGTTGTGAAAGAGCGGGGCAGCGACGGCGATGGCAACGGCGGCGATGACGAGGCAGGAGACGAACAGGACGACAAGCTGCGCGAGCAGCAGTTTTCCGCGTAGCCCGAGTTTGTTCATGACGACCTTGTTCATGTCGACCTCAATGAGTATCCGACGCCTCTGACGGTTCTGATGAACCGCGGATCGGTCGCGTCGTCGCCGAGTTTGCGGCGTAGTGCACGGACATGGACGTCGACGATGTGCTGGTCCCCGAACCAGGACGACCCCCACACCGAGGCGATGATCTCGGCCCGACTCCAGGCCGCGTCGGGTCGGGATGCGAGCGCGGACAACAGGGTGAACTCGGTGGGGGTGAGATCGACCGGGTTGTCGTCGACACGGACCGTGCGGGCCAGGACGTCGATGTCGAGTCCGGGAGGTGTAGGCAGCGCTTTCGGCAGCAAACTCGACGCGCGTGGCCGTCTGAGTAGAGCTTTCACGCGTGCAACCAACTCGCGGGGGCCGAAGGGTTTGACCACGTAGTCATCAGCGCCGGCCGCCAGACCCGTCACTTTGTCCGACTCTTCACCGCGGGCGGAGAGCATCAGGATGTACGCGTCCGAGAAGGTTCGGATTCGTCGGCAGACTTCCGTGCCGTCGAAGCCTGGGAGCATCAGATCGAGCACTATCAGCGCGGGCTCGAATTCACGCACCGAACGTACTGCGCTCGGCCCGTCGTGGGCGAGGCGCACGGTGAATCCTTCGCGTGTCAGATAGTTGGCGACAACTTTGGCGAGGGCAGTCTCGTCGTCGACGACAAGAACACGCCCCGGTTCCTCACCAGGTCGTAGTTCGGCGCTCATCAAACCGAGGTTAGTCGACTGCGTGTCTGCACTGCTGTCGCGTGGTGGTTTCCGCTCGACTGTGAAGATTCGATGAAGGAAGCCTGTTTGGGCCGGATATCGGGATTCGAGACGGATTTTCGCCGGTAACGTGGCAACTGTGCATTTGCAGAATCGTGATCAAATCAATTGTGGTGCAGTGCATATCGAACAGAATCAATTCTCGGGAGTGAAAACATGTCTTTGACGGTCAGGAAGAGCGCCGCGCGGTTCGTTCCGGTTGTGGCAGCGGCAGCACTGTTGATTGCCGGATGCTCGGACAACTCCGGGGAGAGCGTTAACCATTCTTCTGAAACAACCAGTGTCGCAGCACAATCGGAGATTCCTGCGGGTGTCAATGCTGCTGACATCGAGTTTCTCGAAGGGATGTACCCGCATCACGCGCAGGCATTGGATATGGCCAGAATGGTCGACGGTCGAACCGACAATGCCGAACTTCTCTCTCTTGCAACGCAGATATCGGCTGCGCAAGGCCCGGAAATGGCTCAGATGACCGAATTGCTGACGAAGTGGGGACGCCCCGATCCTTCGTCGAGTTCGATGGAGGGCATGGATGATTCGGCGCATGCGGGACACAGCGTCGGGATGGCCGAGATGCCGGGCATGATGTCGGCCGACGACATGACCGCCCTCACCGACGCCAGTGGCGCGGAGTTCGACAAGTTGTGGCTGACAATGATGATCGAGCACCACAAGGGCGCCATCACCATGTCCCAGACCGAACTCGACAACGGGCTCGATCCATCGGCGGAGAAGATGGCAGAAGCGATCATTGCCGGTCAGCAGGCGGAAATCACTCAGATGGAAGCGATGTTGAAGGGGAGTTGAACGGTTGACGTTGGCCGCGTGGCCTTGCCTGGCGGTGTGGCTCAGTGGCGGGTCGACGGTCCTGCATGTAGTGCGTGACGAGAAGGTGATCGGCGCATTGGCATTGGCATTGGCCGACGAGATTCGCCCCGGAATCAGCATTGGCCGTCGACGCCCTCCACGCTCGCGGTGTACGCGTGGCCACGGTCACCGGAGACGAGGAGGCCGTGGCCAATTCGGTTGCCCGCAGACTCGGGATCGACGAGGTCTTCGCCGAGGTGCTTCCGCAGGACAAGGGAGCGCAGGTATCTCGGCTTCAGGCTGCGGGCCACCGCGCGGCGATGGTCGGTGACGGGGTCAACGATGCGCCGGCACTCGCCCAGGAGGATGTGGGCATCGCGATCGGTGCCGGAACCGACGTGGCGATCGCGTCAGCGGGAGTTGTTCTGGCCAGCGATGATCCGCGTTCGGTGAGCTCGGTCATCGAGCTGTCCCGCGCCACCTACCGGAAGATGGTTCAGAACCTTTGGTGGGCAGCGGGATACAACGCGGTCTCGGTTCCCCTCGCTGCGGGAGTGCTGGCGCCCGTCGGGTTTGTGCTGCCGATAGAGGTCGGAGCAATCCTGATGTTGGTATCCACCGGTGACCGCGCTCGAGTCGAGAGTGCTCACACCGCAGTAGTGAGCGGATGAAGGCGGACTACTGTCGGCTCAGGAACGGAACGAGCGCACGCAACACAGCTTCGGAGTCCGCGACTGCGCTCGCGTGATCAGCCCCCTCGATCACAGTCAAGGCACTGTCCGGGATCAGCGACGCGAGATGCTCGGTATCCGGCAGGCGCTCGCGATCTCTCGATCCGACGAACAACAACGCCGGCGTGGTGATCCGTTGAAGCACGGCGTCGTCGATGCCCTGCTCCTTCTCGGCCCGGCGCATGTAGGCCGCGAGTGCGAGGGCATCGTTGATTCGAAAGGCAGTCGCAGTCTGAGGATCCACCGGTTTGCCGCGCCTCGCGCCCCAACCGGTCAGAAATCCTTCGATACCGCCGCTTTCGAGTGCGTCGATGCAGCCCGGGAAGAACAATGCGTCGAACGCCCCCGTCATCGGCCGGCTACTACCGCCCCCGACGGTAAGCGATCGCACCCGTTCGGAGTGCTCGACAGTCAGCGACATCACCGAGCGCCCGCCGAACGAGTATCCGAGGACGTGTGCCGGTTCGAACGGAGACTCCGTATCGAGGATCTCCAGGAGATCGCCGACGACCAGATCCATTGCATACGAATCGGAGTCGTGTGGTTTGTCGCTGCGTCCGTGACCCCGCATGTCGACGAGGATCAGACGATACTGTTCCTGGAGCGCCTTGACGTACCCGAAGCCACGCCAGATGGAGCGTGACAACGCAGTGCCGTGCACCATCAACAGGGGTGGGCCATCGCCCACGATCTGATAGGTGATTCGCGCACCGTCCACCGGATTTCTCACGTCGTGCAACACCCGTCCAGTATGGGTGCCGGTTACTACGCACGTGAACTCGAGTAGTCGTCCGGAGGCATTCCGACGGATGCCGTGAACTTTCACGAACAGTCGAGCAATCAGCTCGGCCTCTCTCAGAGTTACCGGTCGCTGCCCGGCCGGGCAGTACCCACTGTTCCAAGCAGTGCATCGGTGAAGGGATCTGCCGTGCTGACGCCTGCGACTATGCTCCGAAGTAGAGCCTCGAAATCAGCGGCAACGAGGGTGACCTCCTCGAACTCCGGCTCTCCCCCACGGACAACCTGACCGTCCGGTGCGAGCGCCAAGTACTCGTACCCATTGCGTACCGACAGCAGAACCGGGAGGTGAGTGGACCAGAAGGCGTTGATCGCCGTGCGCTCAGCCGGCCCGGAAGCGACCGCCAGGCTCTCGTGCCGGAACGTATTCCAGGGAAACGCCTCATCGCTGACGCCAACTCCACCGGCGTAGTTCTCCGCCGAGAGAAACCACACCTGGTCGTCGGAACTGGCAAGTGCGGAGAACGAGCTCGCCCACACGATGAGTTGATCACAAACGCCGACCAGCGGTTGCGGAACTGGCGCAGAGGCCGATCGAGTAGGTTCTTCGCGAACCCAACCTGCGATCGACAGCGCAGCGGTGGCGTCGAGGTGAAGGCACATCGCCCCACGATAGGCCAGACCGTCTCGCACCGTTAGCGACAACCGTCGGTCTACGCGGGATCGATGTCCTGAATACCATTCTCGTCCATGCTGATCCACCGCGTTATGCCGATGTCGTGCAGGAATGGTAGATCGTGACTCACCACCACCATGGCACCGCGGAAATCGGAAAGTGCCTGCGTGAGGTGGGCGAGACTCGGTAGGTCCAGGTTGTTTGTCGGCTCGTCGAGAAGAAGCAACTGGGGCGCGGGTTCGGCCAGAAGGATTGTGGCTAACGCCGCGCGCAATCGTTCACCGCCGGAGAGCGCAGATGCCAACACGTCGGAATCCGTTCCCCGGAAAAGGAACCGTGCCAACTGCCCGCGAATCTCCTCGGGCGTCGCGTGTGGCGCTGCCAAAGCGACGTTGTCTGCCACCGAGAGATCCTCGTCGAACACGTCGAGACGTTGGGGGAGCGCACGAGAGGCTACGAACGGAGTCGACGCAGCGAGTGCATCGAGCAACGTTGTCTTGCCGATTCCGTTGCGTCCCACTATCGCAATGCGCTCCGGCCCGGTGATCTGCAGCGATACCACTTGGCCGCTCTGCAACGTCACGTCGTCGAGCCGCGCAACCTGCTGCCCCGGATGAACCTGTGTAGCAGGAAGGTCCAGACGAATCTCTCGATCGTCTCGAAGGAGTTCCTCTGCCTCCGACAGGGCAGACTTGGCGTCGTCCACCTTCCCGATATGGTTGAGGGCCAGCTTTCCGGCCGAAACTTGGGCCTGGCGTTTTCGTGCCTGCGCGATAATCAGTGGCACCCGCTTGTTCTCGAACATCTTCTGCCCATAGCGTTTACGTCGGTCAAGTTTTGTTCGAGCGTCGATCAGCTCGCGGCTCTGCTTCGCCAGATCGGCTTTGGCGTCGCGAACGGTGGCGAGTGCGTTTTCCTGCTCAGCGGTCACGACCTCCTGGTAGTGCGAGTAGTTGCCGCCGAACACGCGTAGATCCCCTCGACGTAGTTCGACCGTGTACTCCGCGGTGTCGAGCAGTTCCCGGTCGTGGCTGACGATCAGTACGGTTCCCGGAAACTGTTGGACTGCAGCATGAACTCGTGATCTAGCGTCGCGGTCCAGGTTGTTGGTCGGCTCGTCCAGGAGCAGCACCTGTGGATTCCTCAGCAGCGTTGCGGTCAGCCCGAGTAGGACGGTCTCTCCGCCGGAGAGGGTGCCGACGGTTCGGCCCAGTGCCGCCGTATCCGGGACTACCTTCTCGAGGCCGAGTCGATGCAAGGTGGAGAGAGCGCTCTCCTCGATATCCCAGTTGTTGTCCACGAGCGCAAAATCGGATTCGGAGCCGTCGCCGGTTTCGATGCGGTGCAATGCGTTTCGGAGTTCGTGGATACCGAGGATGTCATCCACGCGAACGCTCGGATCGAGTGTGATGTCCTGACGGAGGTAGCCGACCTCGCCGGAAGCGGTCACGGATCCGGATTCCGGTGAGAGCTCTCCTGCGATCAATCGCAGCAGAGTCGACTTTCCCGATCCATTGAGTCCGACGAGACCGACACGGCCACTGGGGAATACAAAATTGGTGCGGGAAAAGACTGATTCGCCGTCCGGCCAGGTGAAGGTGAGATCCGAAAGCGACAGAGAAGAATGGGATTGGGTCATGAGTGCTCCAGAGGGTGCTTGGACTGTGCGCCCGGCTCAGCAACTGCTGATGGGTGCGAGTGCCTTCGCGTAATGAACCTCTAGAGGAGCAACGGCCCGTTTCCTGTTCTGTCGGGAATGATTCTTGTTTCAGGTTAGAGCACTCGAACGATCCCGCGCAATCGAATTATCGTGTGCTGTCGGTCTCGTCAGTGTTCGTGCTCAGATTTTCGGCCCTTCAGATTTTCGGACCCTCGGATCTCAGATCGTCGACCTTCGACATCGCTTCTCGTAGCTCGGTGAGCCACTGTTCGCTGTGCTTGCCCGCCAACCGGACTGTCCACATCAGTGCATCCGCGCGCGAACGAGCAACACCCGCGTCCACCAGAGTGTCGAGGACCTTGCGTTCGGGTTGACGTAGCCGTGTCATCACCGGGACCGCGAGATGTGTGAACAGGACGGTCTTTTCGTCGAGGCGTACGCCCCAGGCGACCTTGCGTCCGTAGCGAGCCTCGGCCTCGTCGGCGATGCGCATCCGGTCGGCGCGCGTGGTTTCGCGAAAGCGCGAGATCCTTCCGTCCGTGGCTGCCTCGCCACCGTCGACTGTCGGGAGCTCACCGATCAAAACGATTTCTTCGCGGTCGACCTGGATGTCGGCGGTGCCGGTGAACCATTCGTCGGGAAGTCGACCGGCAAACCAGTCTGCCGCATCACTTGCGTCGGGAACCGATGCTTGTTGCCAACCTCCGGGACGGCCGAACCTGCGGTCGCCGGAGCCTTGTGAGTTCTTCATGGCGTTCTCCTCGGAAAGCTGGTGGAGTCTGATGTGCTTTGTTGATAGCACTGATTACATGATTACACCGATAGTCGAGCTGGCGCCACAAATTCGGGCATGATCGACGTCGTGCGCCTTTCACACGCTCGTCAGAGCTTTCGAATTTTCCGTCGTCCCGTGGCTGCCGTGGCTCTGGGGGTGTTGGCGGCAGGATCCGTAGTTGCGTGCAGTTCTGGCCCTGACCAGCCGAAATCAGTGGCAGAGGAGTTCGCGTCCGCGCTCACCGCGGATGACGTGCAAGCGGCGGCAGCCCTCACCACCGACCCGGCGGCGGCGTCGACTGCGATTTCGGCCCTGATCGAAGGACTGGGCAAGGACGAGGGAACGTTCACCGTTTCCGACGCCGCCGAGTCCGGAGATTCCGCGGGGACATTCACGCTCGACGCGGCGTGGAAGTTCGGCGAAGGTCAGGACTGGAACTACTCGACGCAGGGAAACGCGTCGAAAAGCGGTGACAACTGGCTGATCCAGTGGGACCCGGCGCTGCTCGCTCCGGACCTGACCGCCTCGACCACGCTGCGCTACACACCCACGACAGGCACGCCGCCGTCGGTGCTGGACGCTGCGGGTCAGCCGATCATGGAGCAGCAGGTAGTGACGCTGGTCAATCTTGATTCCGCTGCGGTTCCCCCGGTGGACACAGCCGCGGTCGCGGCCCTGCTCTCGCCCGTCGCTCCGACGATCACGGCGGCATCTCTGAGCGGCGATCTTGCGTCGGCTAGCGGGAAGCCGGTTACCGCTATCACTTTGCGTGCCGAGGATCTTGCACCCATCGAAGAGCGGTTGGCGGCGATTCCCGGAGTGAGCTTGGCGCCGCAAGCGCGGTTGCTCTCGGTGGACAAAGCGTTGGCGTCGCCGACGTTCAGCGGGCTCTCAGACCTCTGGCAGGCGGGGCAGGACAAATCCGCGGGCTGGGCGGTACAGCAGGTGAAGCAGAACGGAACCGTGACCACCGTCGCCGGCCAAGACGGGCCCGTTGCTCCGAATATCGCGACGACCATCGACCGACCGCTGCAACTCGCGGCCGAGAACGCACTGGCCGGGGTGACGCAACAGGCGGCGATCGTTGCGCTGCAGCCGTCAACCGGAGCTGTGTTGGCGGTGGCCCAGAACGCCCCCGCAGACGCGCAGGGCCCGATCGCGTTGACCGGCCTGTACCCACCGGGCTCGACGTTCAAGACAGTGACGACGTCCGCGGCCCTGCAAGCCGGCGTCGCTACACCGGACACTGTTCTGCCGTGCCCGGGTACCGAGAACATCGAAGGGCGTCAGATACCCAACGACGACGAGTTCGACCTCGGATCGGTCCCGCTGCACACCGCATTCGCGAAGTCGTGCAACACCACCATGGCGAGGATGGCCGTCGGTCTGCCTGCGGATGCCCTGCACAATGCGGGATTGCAGTTCGGGCTCGGCGTCGACTACGTGACCCCCGGGCTCACGACGGTGACGGGTAACGTCCCCGACGCGAACACCCCCGCCGAACGCGTCGAGTCCGCGATCGGCCAGGGCACCGTGACCGCCACGCCTTTCGGGATGGCTCTGGTGGCGGCCTCGATCGCCAACGGAACGACGCCGCCGCCGATGTTGGTCAAGGGACAGCCCGGCGTGGCGGATCAGACCGTTGCACCCGCTCCCGCGGAGGTGACCGAACAGTTGCGGGTGATGATGCGCGAGACCGTCACGGGCGGTACGGCGACGTCGTTGCAGGACATCTCAGGGCTTCTCGGCAAGACCGGCACGGCCGAAACCGAGGGCGGCCCAGCGCATGGGTGGTTTGTCGGAATCAAGGGAGATCTCGCATTTGCGGTATTCGTCGCGGGTGCGGACAGCTCTTCGCCTGCAGTGCAGGTAGCGGGCACTTTTCTGCGCTGAAACCTGTTTTCCGTTGCAGTTGGATCACACCGTCGTAGCTCAACCGTGACACGTTCGTAGGCATCCCGTGCTTGTTACTCGTGTGACAGAAGTAAAGAGTTACATGCATGGGGCCCGGAGGACAGCACAACCGTCGTGGAAAATATGTCGTTGCGTCGATAACTGCTGTCGTTCTGACAGTGGCGCTCGCGTCGTGTGTCATCGGTGGAGAGAAGAAATCCGATGCCGCCTCGGTGGTGGAGGACTTCGTCACCGCCCTCAACAACCACGACGCCGAAGCCGCCGCGGCGCTCACGTCGTACCCCAACGCGGCGCGGCCGTCGATCCAGCAGATGTTCGACGGGCTGGCCGCGAAGTCCTCCGACTTCGACGTCGCTCAAGTCATGGATCTGGGGAGCGACTCCGGACTCTTCACCCTCGACGCCTCCTGGAACTTCGGCGAAGGCAAGGACTGGAGCTACCAGTCGCAGGGTGAGGTTCGCGATCTGTCCGTCGGCTGGCGTGTGTCCTGGGACCCGTCGGTCCTCGTCCCCGACCTCGGCAACGGTCGCACCGTCTCGTACACCCGTACGGACGCAGCGCCGCCGAAGGTCGTCGACAGCACCGGCAACCTGCTCATGAACGAGCAGACCATCAACGCGATCACTCTCGACCCGGCCACCATGCCGGACCCCGTTGACACCACCCGTCGCCTTGCCACAGTCCTCGAACCTGTCGCCCCGTTGGTCACCTCGGAGTCGATGCTGGCCGACCTCGCCGCCAACCCCGGCAAGCCCGTCACCGCCGTACTGCTCCGCGATCCCGACTACGCCTACCTGGAAAGCGATTTTGCGATCCCCGGTGTCGTCGTGGTCAAGACACCCAAGCTGATCGCCTCCGACCGTCGTATCAACTCACCGTTGCTTGATCCGCTGCGGACCGTGTGGCAGGCCAATCGCGATGCCACCGCCGGCTGGGCGGTCAACCTGGTCGAGCCCAACGGGTTCCCGATCAAGCAAGCCGGCTTCCAGGGACCTCCCGGCCCCGACGTTGCCGCGACTCTCGACTCGCACGCTCAACTTGCCGCGATCGAAGCCGTCGTCAGTGCGGGTACTCCTGCCGCCATCGTCGCGATCCGCCCGTCGGACGGCGCCATTCTGGCTGCAGCACAGAACAATCAGGCCATTGAACAAGGGCCCATCGCCTTTACCGGGTTGCGCCCGGCCGGCGGCGCACTCGATCTGGTCCGTCTCGCATCGTCGATGCAGAACGGCGTCGACCCCGGAGCGGTGTCAGCCGAGCAGTTGGCCGACACCGGGCAGCAACTCGGACTCGGCAACGGCTTCCACATTCAGGGACTCGAACAGCAGACGGCAGTGCTGGCCGCGAACCGCCCCGGCGTGGACCAGGCGATGAACAACGTCATGGCAAACAAGACGTCCAACAACTCGGGTGCGCCGACGGTGACTCCATTCGGGATGGCGATGCTGGCGGCGTCGATCGCCCGCGGTAGCGCCCCGCTTCCGATGATGGTCTTCGGGCAACCAGCTACCGCCGACGTCGCCCCGACGGCATTGCCCGGCGACGTGAACAATCGTCTGCGCGACGCCATGCGAGGGGCCGGCGGATTGTCCGGGTACCCGGACATGATGGCGGCCGGTGCAGCGAGCGGTGACGATCGCTGGTTCTACGGATCACGCGGAGACTTCGCGTTCGCAGTGTTCGTCGCAGACGCCGACGGCGGCGATCGAGCAATGCAGATGACGGACAAGCTCTTCCAGGAACTCGGCAAGCCTGCCGACAAGTAGTACCGGGCACCGCGAGTAGATTCCTGGTTCGTGAACCTGCTCGATTTCCTATTCCTCGTCGTAGCGGGATTCTTCAGCGGTCTTGTCGGTTTTGTCACCGGTCTTGCATCGATCGTCTCGTATCCGGCGTTGCTGAGCGTCGGGCTCTCACCGGTCAGCGCAAACATGACCAATACCGTCGCGTTGGTGGCCGTCGGCGTCGGAGCATTGGCGAACTCGTCACGCGAAGTTGCCGACACCGGTCCGAAACTTGTTCGCTGGGCTCTCTATTCGGCAGCCGGCGGCATCGTCGGTGCCCTGATTCTATGGCTGGCACCGGAAGGTTCTTTCGAATCCGTTGTGCCCGCGATGGTTGTGTTCGCCTCGCTCGCGCTGCTACTGCAACCGAAGATTCGTGAGCTGGCCGGCGGCCGTGACCGTCCCGGAATCTACTCGGCAGCACTGTTTGCCGTTGCGGTTTACGGTGGCTATTTCGGCGCCGGCGCCGGCGTCATCTTCCTGGCCGCGACGCTCATCCTGACCTCCGAAACGGTCTGGCGGGCAACGATCCTGAAGAGCTTCTTTCTCGGCATCGCCAATCTTGTGGCCGCGCTCATCTTCGCCTTCTCCGGACAGGTGCACTGGGTGGCCGCGTTGGCGATGGCGCTCGGCGCGTTGGCCGGAGGCTGGTGTGGGCCACCCGTCGTCAAGAAAATCCCGCCATCGGTACTGCGTGTGGCAGTAGCGATAGCGGGATTCGTGCTGGCTTTGTGGTTGTGGGTGAAGTGAGACTGTCTAATTCACGCCCTGCATCAGCTTCTTGATCCATGGCGAGGCAAGTGCAAGGATCACTCCGATTCCGATCGACGAGAGACCGATGATCAGGAAGAACGGGCGACTGTCGTCGATGTCGAAGTAGCCGGCCAAGGTCCCTGCCATCGAAGAACCCAAAGCAACGGACAGGAAGAACAACGCGACCATCTGGGTGTGGAAATGCTCGGGCGCGAGTTTGGTTGCAAGGGAAAGGCCGACGGGGGAGAGGAAGAGTTCCGCGAAGGTGAAGAGCAGAAGCACTCCGGCAAGACCGAGCAGCGGTGCGCTGTTCGGTCCGCCGCCGGTGATCGGGATGAATGCCAGGAACGCCAGACCCATCGTGCCGGTACCGAGCGCGAATTTGATCGGCGACGACGGCTGACGGTCACCGAGTTTGGTCCACATGGCTGCAAACACACCGGCAAAGATGATGATGAAGACCGGGTTGATCGACTGCACCCACGTCGGCGGGAAGTCCCAACCGAAGAGATTGCGGTCCAGGAGTTTGTCGGAAATCACCGGCACGGTGGTGAACTGCTGCTGAAACAGCGACCAGAAGGCCGCGCTCGCAATGAACATCGGGATGAACGCAAAGACCCGACTGCGTTCGACCTTGGTCACCTTCTTACTGGTGAGCATGAGGAGGAAGTAACCGACCGACGCGACGATCGTGAGTCCGACAACGACGTCGGACATGTTGTCGGCCGTGATCAAACCGGTGATGGAGGCGATCGCGACCACGACGATCGCAGCAATGCCGATCCCGATGTAGAGAGCGCGCTTGTCCGCGGGCAACGGGTTGCCGGGTTCGGCACCGATTCCGTGAAGATGCTTGCGGCCCAGCGTGTACTGGATCAAACCGAGCGCCATACCGACGGCGGCGAGAGCAAAACCGGCGTGGAATCCCCAGGCGTCCTGAACAGCACCGGTGAGCAGCGGACCGACAAGCCCGCCGATATTGATGCCCATGTAGAAGATGGAGAATCCGGCGTCGCGGCGGACATCCGTTTCGGAATAGAGATCTCCGACCAGTGAGGTCGCATTGGCCTTGAGGCCACCACTGCCGAAGGCAACCATGACCAGGCCGACACCTACACCCCACATACCGGGGAGAACCGACAGTGCGATGTGGCCGGCCATCACCAGCGAAGCGCTGTAGAAGAGCGTGCGCTCGGAGCCGAGAAGTCGGTCGGCCACCCACGCGCCGAGAATCGTCGACAGGTAGACGGTGCCGCCGTACGCGCCGACGATGCTGGTCGCTGCCGCCTGGCTGATGCCGAGACCGCCGTCACTGACGCTGTAATACAGGTAGTAGATGAGGATGCCTTGCATCCCGTAGAAGGAGAATCTCTCCCACATCTCGACGCCGAACAGGTTCGCCAGCGCAAACGGCTGGCCGAAGAACCCCCGGTCTTCTTTCTCGCTACGTTCGACGGGCTCCGTAGTGTTGCTCATCCGAAAAGTGTCCTACGTCCTCGGGCATTTCGGGTGGTTCCGAGCCGTGGAATTTGGTTACGACTTGGTGCGAATCCTCGCCACCAGCGGAGCGAGTGCACGCCAGCCGAGCAGGAACGCGGCGAGGACCAGCGTCGCGACGACAATGAAGCTGAACTGCGTACCTTGGCCACTCAACACTCGCAGGATCATGCCGATGACGACGGTGGAGAGCCATACGGCAATGCCGGTGGGGAGCAGGAGAACGGCGTTGAACTTGTCGCGGTACAGCGCGAACGTGGCAGCCCATCCGATCGCCAGGCCGGTTAGGAACGGCCAGGATGTCTTCGCCAGACCGGCGAGCGCATTGGCTTCTTCGTGGGTACGGCGCCCTATCGCGCAGAAGATAATGACAAGAATGGCGTCGATCAGCAGGAATGGTGCGTACTTCTTCACGCTCACACCATACGACTGTGCGCCTTTATCAACCGCGGGCGGTTAATAAAGGCGCACAGTGCCGTTAAGCCTGGAGGCCGGCTTCGATCTCGAGGGTGATCGTGATCTTGTCGCCGACAACTGCTCCGCCGCCTTCGAGGGGCATCTCGATGGAGATGTCGAAGTCCTTGCGGTTGATGACGGTGGTGGCTTCGAAACCGGCGACGGGGCCCTGGCCCATGCCCGGGTTGACGCCGTTGAACTCGAGGTTCAGCTCGACCTCGCGGGTGACGCCGTGGAGCGTGAAGTCGCCGGCGAGGACGAAGTCGCTGCCCTTGGAGCGCACTGCGGTGGACTTGAAGGTTGCCTTCGGGAACTTCTCGACGTCGAAGAAGTCAGCGGACTTGATGTGGCCGTCGCGCTGCTCGTTCTTGGTGTTGATGGAGTCCACGGAAATCTCGGCCTCGACGGCCGGGGTTCCGTCTTCGGCAACGGTGATCGTTCCTGAGAACTCGTCGAATGTTCCACGAACCTTGGAAACCATGAGGTGGCGAACCGAGAATCCGACGGTGGAGTGGACGGTGTCGATGACCCAGGTTCCGGCGGTCAATGTGGGCAAGGTTGCGGTGGTCATGGAAGCTCCTGAAGAAGTAGTTGAATGTTCAAGTTCTTGTAGCTTCAACTATGGACCCCTGGAAATCCTTCCGCAAGATCATGTGAGCTGCATCACAGTGCGTGTGCTTGCGGCATAGACCGCGTGAAGCGCCGACGCTGTCACCGACTGATGCACCGCAATGCCCCAGCGTCCTTCTCCGTTCACCACGCACTCTGCAATGGTGACTGCCGAATTTGCACTCCCGGAAGATTTCGGGTTGAGGGGCAGTGAATGCTGGGTGAGCGAGACGACCTCGACGGCCGAGCCCTGCTCGGTCAGGATTTTGCTCAATGCCTCGACCGGCCCGGACGCGCTGGCCGCGGCGGTGACCTCGCGCCCGTCACGATCGATGGCAATGAACAACTGATCACCGTCGGCAGTGTGTTCCAGCGAGTACCGACGCACTCCTCCGTTGTACCCGTACTCGCGCAGCAGCAGGTTCCACAGCTGATCAGCAGTCATTTCGGTGCCCGAGTCGTCGGTCTCGAGTTGCACCCGCGAGGCGAAGTCGATCTGCAGACGCCGGGGGAGTTCGACTCCGTACTCGGTCTGCACCAGATAAGCGATTCCGCCCTTGCCTGACTGGCTGTTCACACGAATCACCGCCTGGTAGTCGCGGCCGACGTCGGCGGGGTCGATCGGCAGGTAGGGGACTGCCCACGGCGCCGATCCCGGATCGACGCCCGCAGACTCCGCGCTCTCGTAGTGATGGGCGAAACCCTTCTTGATTGCATCCTGGTGGGTGCCGGAAAATGCCGTGTACACGAGATCGCCGCCGTACGGGTGACGCTCGTGGACGGGAATTCTGTTGCAGTACTCCACTGTTCGACGGATTTTGTCGATGTCGGAGAAGTCGATTTCCGGATCGACGCCTTGTGCATGCAGATTCAGCCCCAGTGTTACCAGGTCGACGTTGCCCGTGCGCTCGCCGTTGCCGAACAGGCACCCCTCGACGCGCTGCGCACCGGCCAGCATTGCCAGTTCGGCGCATGCAACTCCGGTGCCGCGGTCGTTGTGCGGGTGCACCGAGAGGATCACCGAATCGCGTCGGGGCAGGTTCTGGTGCATGTATTCGATCTGATCGGCATAGATGTTGGGGGTGGCGATTTCGACTGTGGCAGGCAGGTTGTGGATGACCGGGCGATCGGGACTGGCGTCCCAGAGTTCGGTGAGACTGTTGCATACCTGCAGGATGTAGTCGGGCTCGGTGAGGTTGAAGACCTCGGGGGAGAACTCGAATCGCCATCCGTCGTGGCCTTCGCCGCCGCGAGCCACATCTTGTGCGGCGCGGAAAATCATGTCGTGCAGCTCTTCTCGCTCCTTGCTGAGAACCACGTTTCGCCACGTCGGCGCTGTCGCCGTGTACATGTGGACGACCGCGTTCGGCAGTCCCTCGATCGATTGGTACGTCCGCTCGATCAAATCCGTACGCGCGGCCGTGAATACGACGATGGTGACGTCGTCGGGAACGAGATCGAAGCGCGCCAGGTCTCGAACGAAATCGAAATCGGTCTGGCTCGCGGAGGGATAGCCGACCTCGATTTCCTTGTAGCCGATCGCCACCATCAGTTCGAACATTCGACGCTTGCGCTCGGGGTCCATCGGTTCCGCGAGGGCTTGGTTGCCGTCACGCAGATCGACGGGCACCCACAGGGGCGCCTCGGAGGTGCGATTGGACGGCCAGGTTCGCTCGAAAGCCGGAATGTCGACGCGGTCCCAGGCTGCGCGATAGCGCTCGGACGGCATGGGTGAGCGTTTCTGGTTGTTCCAGCGGTTGGCGCGGGTAGTACTCATCTTCGGTTTCTCCTGCGGTCGAGTCGAAAGACCGGCATGGCGAAACCCCGCGGAGGGGTGCCGGTCTTTCAGGCCCCGCCGCGGCAGTCGAGAAGTAGTGCTCCTGTAGCCATGCGGGCTACACTAGAACGAAATCACTTATCAGACAACCTGAGGAGTTCACGTGTCACCGATCGTCGAGCGGCGGCTGCTCACCGACCAGGCCGCGGAGCTGCTGCGAGCGCGGATCGTGAGCGGTGAGTGGGAAGTCGGCGCCAAACTTCCAGGTGAAACCACTCTTGCGGCGCAATTGGGTATCGGTCGGTCCACCATCAGGGAAGCGGTGCGGACCCTCGCCGGTCTCGGCATGCTCGAATCGCGACAGGGAGCCGGCGTCTTTCTACGGAGTACGACGCCGCCGGATCAGTGGCCCCGAGTGCTCGAGGCCGAGGCGATTCTTCACGTCGTCGAGGTGCGAAACGCGGTCGAGATCGAAGCGGCCCGGCTGGCGGCGCAGCGGCGCGATGCCGTCGACGTCGCGGCTCTGAGGCAAGCGTTGGACGGTAGAACTGCTGCCGCCCATTCCGGGGACGCAGCCTTCGTGGACGCTGACATCGCGGTCCACCGGGCGGTGGTGGATGCGGCACACAATCCCGTGCTGTCGGAACTCTTCGAGACTTTTGTGCCCCGTCTGCGGGCCGCACTGATCGAGTTGATCGCCGTTCTGGATCTGCATCCACACAGTCAACCGGATGCGGACGAGCATCGAATGTTGGTGGACGCCATCGAAGCCGGTGACGCGGAAGCAGCGGTACGGATCAGCCGGGCACATCTCGACGACATGGCGGCAGCGTTGCGACGCTAGACGCCGGGCTGTTCTCGACGTTCGAATTCGAGGTCCATCTCGAGGTCTTCGTGGTGGGTCGCGCGGAACGACACGAGGAAGACGAGCCATCCCACCAGTGCGACGAGAACGAAACTAATTATCCGATAAACGAATACCGCTGCTGCGGCCTGTGCCCAGGTGGATCCCGCGACCGTCAACGCTGTGATGAGGACCGGCTCCACATAGCCGAGACCGCCTGGCAAGAGCGGGATACTGCCCACTGCTTTTGCCGCCGTGAATGCGATCAGGAGACCAGCGAACGACGGATCGGCTCCGACTGCCCAACAAGCGAAACCGAGACAGAGGACGTCGGCAACTCGGTGAACGGCTGACCATCCGAATGCGATCGCTGTGTCGGTGCGGCTCAGTTCTACCGAGTCCAGTTGCTTGAGGATTTCGGACCAACGGTGCATACCGCGTCCGGTTGGGTTTTTGCGGGAACGGTTGTACAGCGCCAGAACTCGGTGCCCGATGCGCTCGATGCTGCCGGGATTCTGGGCTACGTATCGCAACGCCAGGAACAGCGCTGCCATGCCGACGAGCGAAATCGTCAGCGTCACCGGGCTGACCTTGGTACCGAATGCTATTGCGCCGGTGGCACCGAGGAGTGCCAGAGTGGCAGCGGCGATGACGCCGCACATCGCCAACTGCCACGACGCGACTACCGGCGTCGCACCCCACTTTCGAGTCTGCTTGTACGTGAACGCCGTGGAGAAGACTTGGCCGGCAGGTAGCGTCAGCGCCATCGCTGTGCTGGCGTAAATGACCGAAAGGTTCTTGACGTGACCGGCGACTACTCCGGCGGCATTGAGAAGACGTTGTTGAACGGATGCGTATCCGCTGAGCGACACTGCTTGAGCCGCCACGCAGGCAGCCACCCAACCCCAGTGAATCTCGGTGAGCGCTTGCCAGTACTCGTTGAGTCGGGGCCACAGGATGGTGCCCTCGACTATCAGGAGGGCGATCAGAGCCACCCCGAGCAGCCACTTCAGCCACCAGAAGCGCCCTCTGGCCCGACTGGTCTCGGCCACGGGCGGGCGTGGTCGTCTCAGTCGCCGTGGGGTGTTTCCAGGCTGAGCCATCGACTCACCCTAACCAATTTGATCCGGATCGACCTCTGGATACTTTTCGGGCCACGCCAGATGCGTCAGTCTTCGGCGTCCACGCAGTTGAACTTGCTCTCCGAGTTCCCACTCGGCCTGTTCCTCTTCGTCCGCGAAATACAGCGCGCTCGTCGACGCCAGTACCCGGCTGGGCCGAAGCTTCGCGAGCTCGGTGAGCCGCGATGCTTCGTTGACCGGATCACCGATCACGGTGTACTCGAAACGTTCGGCGGCACCGATGTTGCCGGCGACCGCAAGCCCCGCGCTCACGCCGATTCCCACGTCGAGGCCGGTGATGTCGTTGAGCTTGAACCGCAGCTCTCGGGCCGCAGCGAGGGCTGCCGTCGGAGCGTCGGGTCGATCGAGTGGTGCACCGAAGATGGCGAGCGCCGCATCTCCCATGAATTTGTTGACAAAACCGTGGTGACGATCGATGACGTCGACGACCACACGGAAGAACTCGTTGAGCAGCTCGACTACTTCGCCCGGCGGGCGCTCGGCCGCGGCACCGGTGGATCCGACCATGTCGACGAACAGCACTGCCACGAATCGAGTTTCGCCGCCCAGTTCGGTACCGAACTTCAACGCGCGCCGGGCCACGTCCTCGCCGACGTGCTGACCGAACAGCTCACGCAGTAGGCGACGCTCGTCGGACTCTCTCATCATGCGGTTGAAGCCGACCTGCAGTCGGCCGATCTCACTGCCGTCGAACACCTCGACGCGTACGTCGGTGGCGCCGCGCTGCACCCGCTCGATGGCCCGACGTAGTTGGCGGATGGGATCGGAGATCTGAGTAGCCGTCAGCATCGACAGCGCAAAGGCCTGCACGATCGCCATGATCGAGATGAGAAGGATCGCCCACGCGAGTGAGTCGGGGGAGAACTCGAGATTGGTCGTGAGCTGCGTCGAGCACAGCAAGATGATGCCTGCGACGGGCATCAGCGTGCCGAGACCCCAGGTCATCGCCAGCCGAGTTCCGACGCCCGGCGCCATGGTCCGATCGAATTCGCCCTCGCTCAAGGCCTGGGCAGCGACCGGACGCAAAATGCGCTCCCCGAGCATGTACGTGAACCCGAAGGTCGTTGTCGCAGCCATACACACCGTCACGATCACGGCGATCGCGAGTCCGGGCATCTCGGTGATGGTCAGGAACACGAAGATAATGCCGCCCAAGATCCACAGCACCAGGTGGACGATGGCCTGGCGAAGCGGCGCGTGGAGTGCCGCCATCTGCTCTGACCTCGTCGGTGGTCCCCCGCGCAGCCGCCAACGGATGACCGACTTCAACATCATGGCCGCTGCCGTCAGACTGACGGCACCGGCGAACGCGAGGTACACGCCGAAGATCGCGAAGTTGCGGACCCGGTCGGCAACAATCGCGTCGGACTCTTGGATCGGCACGCCGTACCGCACGAATGCAAAGACCAGTACCGCGCCGATCAGGTTGGCCGCGAGCATGGAAAGCATATAGAGGGGCCACCGGCTGCGGATGGTCACCGCTATTGCTCTGTATGAGGCCCGCACAGGGTTCAATTTAGCTGGCAGAGGTCGAAGTGTTGGTACGCGCGTCCGATTATTCGTCCGCTCACCTGTGTCGGCCGGGCCGGTTAGGCTCGCGATGTGAACGCAAACAGGGGGCGTGCGGAGCGAGCTTCGAGGATGAACAAACCCGTATCCCTCGACGCTCGGGCAGTGCATCCGGGTGTGCGCATCGCGGCGGAATGGTCTTGGCGCCTCATTGTGATCTTCGCTGGACTGTTGGTTCTCGGGTATGTCGTTCTGCGTCTCGAAACCGTGCTCATCCCAGTGGGGCTGGCTCTGTTGGCATCGGCTCTGTTGATTCCGGTGGTTGATCGGCTGCAGGTGTGGGGTGTTCCTCGCTCGGCAGCCGTCATTGTCGTGTTGCTTGGCTCGATCGGGCTGGTCGCGGGAATCATGACGTTTGTCGTCGAGCAGTTCATCGACGGGTTGCCGCAGCTCACCGACCAATTCACGGCTAGCGTCACGCAGATTCAGAACTGGCTCACCAGCGGACCGCTGCACTTCAGTGAGGATCAGATCCGCCAAGCGGGTGATTCGGTCGTCAAGTCGGTGCAATCCAATCGTGAGTCTCTGACCAGCGGTGCCTTGACCACGGCGACGGTCATCGGTGAGATCTTCACCGGGGCTTTGCTGACGCTGTTCACTCTCATCTTTTTCCTCTACGGCGGTGATCAGATCTGGCAGTTCGTCACCCGGATCGTTCCCACCGACGCGCGTCGTCGCGTACGGATCGCCGGTTCTGCAGGTTTCGGGTCGCTGATCGGCTACGTGCGCGCCACGGTCGCGGTTGCCGCCGCCGACGCGATCGGTATCGGTGCCGGCCTGGCGATCCTCGGGGTGCCACTCGCCCTGCCGCTGGCGTCGTTGGTGTTCATCGGCGCGTTCATCCCGATCGTCGGTGCATTTCTGACCGGTTTTGTCGCTGTGCTGGTGGCTCTGGTCACGAAGGGCTTTCTGACTGCTCTGATCGTCCTCGGCATCATCATCGGGGTCATGCAGCTCGAAGCGCACGTGATGCAACCGTTGTTGCTGGGGCGCGCCGTCCGCTTGCATCCGCTGGCAGTCGTTCTCGCCATTACAACGGGCATTGTCCTCGCCGGAATCGTCGGCGGGCTCTTGGCTGTTCCGATCGTCGCAGTCCTCAACACCGCTATTCGTTCTCTCCTCGCTGACGACCCGGACATCGCGTACGCCGAACTGCACGTCGAAGATCCGGAGACCCCACTGTTCCCCGCCGAACCCGACGAGCCGCGCGCCGAGCCTCGCATCGTGAACCCCACTCCTCCCGATGACTGAGCCCACCCGCCGTCGTCGGCTGCACTATCAGCCGACCGTTCGCGAGGCGTCGGGCGTCGACACCGACCCTGATGCCCCGCTGTGGCGGGCGGCGCAGGCATTTCGCCTCGTCACGCTGGTGTACGCGATCAGCTACCAGTTCGCCTCGGCCTCCGACTACACCAACTCCCGGCTCAGCTGGTTCTTCGTCGCTCTGATGGCCGTGTGGACCGGGGTTTCGGCACTGCTGCTCGGAACCTCCGGTGCGTTGTTCGGTAAGAAGCTGCCGAGGTACCAGGTAGTGATCGCCGATCAGGTGGTCGTCATCTTGCTGATGGCGTCGACGAGGCTGGTCTCCGACCACGAGTGGTATCAGAATCACCAGACGCTCCCCACCACGCTGTGGGCCACCAACGCCGTCATCTCCGCGGCAATTCTCGGCGGGCCGTGGCTCGGCATGGCGTCCGGAGTTGTCATCTCGGCGGCCAGCGCAATCATCCGCGACCAGGTCAACCTGGACCTCTGGCGCGATGCGACGGCTCCCGTGCTCGTATCGGTCGGCCTGGCGTTGGGCTTAGCCACCACCACCGCTCGGCGCTCGCATCGACAACTCGAACAAGCCGTACGTCTGGCGGCGGCCACCGAAGAGCGCGAACGTTTGGCACGCGAAGTGCACGACGGCGTTCTGCAGGTGCTGGCAATGGTCCGTCGGCGAGGAGCGGCACTCGGCGGCGAAGCAGCTGAACTGGCTGCTCTGGCCGGTGAGCAGGAGGTCGCGTTGAGAATGCTGATTTCCGAGCAGGTTTCGGGCGCCGCGGCAGACGTCGGCGGACAGACAGTGGATCTGTGTCCACTGTTGACCACGCAGGCCAGCACGTCGGTGTCGGTGTCGACGCCCGCGCACCCCGTCGTGATCGAGCGCGATCGAGCCATCGAACTGGCAGCCATCGTCGACAACGCCCTGTCCAATGTCGGGCTCCACGCCGGAACTTCGGCGAAGGCATACGTGTTGCTCGAAGATCTGCCGGACGAAGTGATCGTCAGCGTCCGCGACGACGGCGTCGGAATTCCCGAAGGTCGCTTGGCGCAGGCCGAGGCCGAAGGCCGCATGGGAGTATCGAAGTCCATTCTCGGTCGAGTGCAGGTGCTCGGCGGCACTGCAGTCCTGCAAACCGGGCCGGGGGAGGGCACCGAATGGGAAATCAACGTTCCGAAGGGGAAAAGTGAGCGTGGCTGAAGAACAGGGCGAGGATCCGGTGACGGTGACGGTGATGGTCGTCGACGATCACCCGATGTGGCGCGACGGTGTCTCCCGGGACCTCGAGGCCGCCGGCTTCACGGTGAGTGCGACGGCGGAGGGCGTCGAGAGTGCACGCCGCCGCGCCGCCGCCGTGCAACCGGCGGTGGTTCTGATGGACATGAACCTGCCGGACGGAAACGGCGCCGACGCCACCACCGCAGTGCTCGAGGTTTCGCCGAAGAGCAAGGTACTCGTGCTTTCGGCCTCCGCCGAGCGTGACGATGTCCTCGATGCGGTCAAAGCCGGAGCGTCGGGCTACCTGGTCAAGAGTGCTTCGGTAGCGGAACTGCTCGAGGCCGTGCGAGCGACTTTCGACGGACAAGCCGTCTTCACACCCGGCCTCGCCGGATTGGTGCTCGGTGAGTACCGCCGCATGTCGACGGCACCGGCCGACGATCGCGCGCCCGAGTTGCCTCGGCTCACCGACCGTGAGACTGAAGTGCTCCGCCTTGTCGCCAAGGGGCTGAGCGCAAAACAGATCGCCACGAGGCTCTCGCTCAGCCACAGGACCGTCGAAAACCATGTGCAGGCAACGCTTCGGAAGCTTCAGTTGGCCAATCGCGTCGAGCTCACTCGATACGCAATAGAACAAGGCCTCGAATAACGTTTATCCTGGAAATCATGGAGGCCAGGAATCTACGCGTATCCGATGCCGAACGAGAGCATGTCGGCGAGCTGCTGCAGAAAGCTGTCGGTCAAGGGATGCTCTCGCTCGGTGAGTTCACCGAGCGCATGGACACGGCCTTGGCCGCGAAGACGCGAGGTGAACTCAACTCGGTTCTCGCCGATCTTCCGGGCATCACACTGATCTCCGACTACGACCCGCCCGCGTATCCCAATGCGGGTCAGCCGATGTACCAAGGCCAGCCCTACCCGGCGCCGACCTACCAACCCCAACCGCCGCCGGTTCACCCGAACCCGCCCTACCGCGCTCCCGTCGGGGCTCCGGTTGTCGGTACTTACGGAGCCGCCAACGCTGCCGTGATCCGTGGACGAATGGCGACGGTGACACGGAACGGAGCATGGATCGTTCCGCCAGCCGTCGTGGTCGACACCAGAATGTCCAGTGTGACTATCGATTTCACGCGCGCGGTGATGCAGACGCAGGTCGTGAACATCTCGATCGACGACTACGCCAGTTCGATTTCACTGATCGTTCCCGAAGAGGCGACAGTGGACATGAACGGTGTCGAGGCAGTCGGAGGGAGCGCGTCGAACAAGGTTCGTTCCGGCCCGCAGATGGGCCCGCTGCACCTGGTGGTGCACGGCAAGGTGCGATTCGGCAGTGTCACAGCAAAGCATCCCTTCGGTACCACGATCCGAAAGATGTTCGGCTCCTGACCTTTCAGTGATAGGCGCGGGTCAACATCTCGGCGACGCACACAGGTTTGTCGCCGTGTTCTCGTTCGAATGTCTGCGTCACCGTGATCTGGACACCGCCGCTTATCGGTTCGACTTTGCTCAACGTCGCACGCATGCGGACACGAGAGCGAACCGGTAGCGGAGCAGGCAACCTGACCTTGTCGAATCCACAGTTGAGGGCAAACGCAAAACCCTCGAGCGAGAACATCGCGTACGAGAACCTGGGGCCGAGTGAGAGCGTGTAGTTACCGTGCGCGATCGTTCCGCCGAATGGTGACTCATTCGCGCGATCCACATCGACGTGAATCCACTGATCGTCGCCGGTGACCCGGGCGAACTCGTCGATGGACTCCTGGGTGACATCGTGCCAGTCGCTGACGCCCAACTCCTGGTTCAGGTTGGCGGTGAGGTCTTCTGCTCCGGTGAGTACGAGCATGGATCTTCCTTTCAAGGTTGGGATAGCGAGTTGCTTGGGCTTCAGTGACTTTCGATGCCGAATCCCACACCGTGCGTCTGTGCGATGTCGGCGGTGGCCACGAGATCGAATTCGATCCCGAAATCTGCTTCCACCCGCGCTGCAACCGATTCGGCTGCGGCACCTGCTTCGGCCAGTAGTTTCGGCATCAGTTCGAACAGGTCTTCCATCCCTCCGGGCGTGATTATTTCGAGAATCCGGGCTGGAGCGTCGTCGGGATTCCACACTGCGTGCCACTGGCCACGCGGTTTGAAGATCATGGCGCCGGTCTCCGCGTAGACGACCTCGTCTCCGACCATCGCTGCGACGCGGCCACTTTGAACCACCGTGTACTCGTCTTCCCGGCTGTGGCGATGGACCGGCGAGGTCATCGAATGCGGAGCGATGCGGTGTTGTACAAGAGAGAATCCTCCCTCGGTTTGTTTGCTTCGAACCATCATCCGGACGCCGGTGGCCGCGAGAGTCCCGGCGAGATCTACGTCCGACCCGAGGACGGTCGTCGTGGTGTGGTTTGTGGAATCCGGTGACATCGATTTGGTCCTTTGTCGTCGTGAGCGTCGTTGGCCGCGCTCCGGTTTCGATTCTCGAATCATGTACCAATCGGTCTAGTGATGCAAGGTTTTGGAGATTTATGCACTTCAAGTGTTGTTGATATGTGTACTGATCGGTATGTTGAACTTATGTCTACGAGGGATTTGTTGGTCGATGCCGCTGCCGACTTGTTGCAGCGGAAGGGATACGCGGGAACGGGTGTGTCGGAAGTGCTCTCGGCGAGCTCGACCACCAAGGGGTCTTTGTACTTTCACTTTCCCGGTGGCAAGGAAGAACTCGCAGGCGAGGCTCTGAGGCGACGCGGCGAGGCAATGGCCGATTTCATCCGGCATCTGCTGGAGAGCTCACCCGATGCCGCCACCGCGATCTCGGCATTCGCCGCCGCAATGGCTGCGCGTTTGTCGGATTCGGACTACGAACGTGGATGCGCCCTGGCTACGGCAACACTGGATGCCGCAACCGAATCCGAGGTCATCCGTGGCGCTTGTGCGGACGGATACAACTCGTGGCTTGCTTTGTTGGCTCAGCGCCTCGAAGCCGACGGCTGGTCTCGCGAGGACGCAGAGTCCGAGGCTGTTCTCGCTCTGTCTGCACTCGAGGGTGCGCTGGTGCTCGCTCGTGCGCGTCAGGATCCCGCTCCGCTTCACACTTCGGGTCGGCTTCTGTCCGAACGATTGCGGAACGCAGCACCTCGGCGATAGTGGGCGATAGTGCCCTGTCAGTCGAGGGTGCTGTCAGTCGAATACGAGAAGTCCCCACGCTGATCGAGTAGTACTACTCATCTGATCGGTTCGGCCGAACAGCAAGCTCATATTCATGACTACACCGAGCTCTCCCGCCGTCGATCCGCGATTGGTGACAGCCCTCTCGGCCGAGTGCGACAGCATCGGCCGACAACTGCGTCACATGGGCCAGAACCTGTCGATACTGCAGACTCAGCTGGCCTCGACCACCGTGCCTGCGCCCGCGCCGGTAGTTCCGGCGCCGGTAGCTTCTGTTCCCATAGTTCCCATAGTTCCCATGGCTCCGGTACAGCCGATGCAGCAGGTCCGCCCTCAGCAGAGCGTGCCCGCGTGGCAGCCGCCGACGTATCCGGTTGCGGCACCTCGCCAGCCCTGGTGGCAACGCGACGGCGTCATCAGTCGACTCCTGGCCGCGGCCGGTGTTGCCGTCACTCTGATCGGCGTCGTGATGCTGCTGGTACTTGCAGCGCAGGCCGGATTCTTCGGACCGCCGCTCCGGGTGCTCGGTGGTGCACTCCTTTCCGGCGCCTTGGTATTTGCCGGGGTGCGGGTCCACGGACGCCCAGGGGGCAAAGTGGGGGCAATTGCCCTGACTGCCACCGGTTTCGCAGGGATGTACCTCGACGTCGTCGCAGCCTCCGTTCTCTACGGTTGGGTGACGACACCGCTCGCGGTGGTGATTGCCTTCGGAATTGCCGCCGCCGGCGTTGCCCTCGCCGTGAAATGGGAATCCGAATCACTGGCGCTCATGATCGTTCTCGGCGCTGCGGTGCTCGCTCCCGTATTGACGTCGGGAATATCGTTGACCCTCATCGGTTTCCTGTTCGCGATCCAATCGGCGACGTTCTCCGCCCAGCTCGGTCGTGACTGGAAGTACCTGGGGATGGCGCGCACCGTACCGGTGGTTCTCGCACTGCTCGTAGCGATAGCGTCGGAGTCCATCTTCAACGAATCCGGTAACAGTGCAGTGCAATTGGTGATCAGTGCCGGCGTGGTTGCCGTAGTGGGCGCCGGCTGCGCGATGGCTGTGCAGTGGACGGGTTCGCCCTCGCGCGGCGGAGTTGCAGGGGCGTGGTCCACCGCTACCTTTGTTGTCTCGACCCTTCCGCTGATGAGCGTCGGCGCCGTGCTCGGGCGTACCGAATCCGCAGTGCTGTACGGAATTGCAGCGGTCCTCCTGCTTTCCGCCGGAGCATCGGCAAAGCCTTTGCCGACGCAACTGCGATTCGGACTGGGCGCAACCGGAGCCCTCGCATTGTTGCTCTCCTGCTTCTCCGGGGCGACGGAATCCCTGGTCGTGCCGCTGATCCTCACGGTCGGGATGATCTTCCTCGGAGTCTCGCTGTATGCGGGTTCGCGCTTCGTCTTCGCACTCGGAACCGCCTTTGCGGCAATCGGATCGATCGGATACCTCACGACGGTTCCGCCGGAAGCGTTGACGACCGCCCGTGCCGCATCCATGCAACTCGGTGCGATCACGGCACTCTCGAGCCTGACGGCGATAGGCGCACTGGTGATGCTGGTGTGGGCGATTCACCGACTGAAGTTGATCGCCGATTCCAACGCAGCGGTCTTGTGGGCCGCCGTAGGGTTCGGTGTCCCCTACGCGGTGACGTGCGCGCTCGTCTCATCCGGCGTCGAAATCTTCGACAGTGCAACCGGATTTGTTGCCGGGCACAGCGTCGCGACCATCGTCTGGATGCTTGCAGCCACGTCAGCGCTGGTGCTCGGATTGAACAACCGTCAGCATGCTCGCGTCCTGCTCGGAGCCGGGCTTGCTCTCACCAGCGCAGCAGTGGCAAAGCTGTTCCTCTTCGACCTGGCCACACTCGGTGGGCTGGTGCGCAGCGTTGCCTTCCTGGTGGTCGGCTTGCTGCTCCTGCTGGTCGGGACACGTTACGCACGAGCCTTTGCCAAGCAGGAGCAGGAGCAGGTCAGCTTCGCTTCTGGCGAGCGATGAGCTCGCTCACGCTGATGGCGCCTGCGTCGTCAGGTCGGTGCCTGCCGGTGGCGTTGTCGTCGCCGTCGTGGGTGGCGTCCGCAACTCGGGGCTCGTTGGCAGACGAAGGCGCATCCGTGAAAACCCCGTTACGACGCTCCGGAGCGGTCGGTGGAGGCGGCGACTGGGGGGTCGCCTCCACCGAGGTCGGGGCCGAGCCGTTGGTTACGGAGCCGTTTGTTGCAGAGCCGGTGGCAGCACCGTTCCGGCTCGAGCCGTTGGTACCTGAACCATTGGCACCTGAAGCGCTGCTAGCCGAACCGTTTGTACGCGAAGGCGTCCGAACCACCGGCAGCGGCCGTGAGGCCGGGGGAGTCTGTTCCCGGGCCCGCAGGTCCGACAACCAGCTTTCGATGGGACGCTCGGCCGGCGCAGCGGGCGTAGGGTTCCTGCGCTTGTCGGTGGTGTTCGGTTGCGGTCGGTACGAAGGATTGGGGACCGGTGCCTCGATCAAGTTCTGGGGCGCGCTGGCTGCACTCCCGATATCGAGACGACGTCGCGGTGCCGGCTTCTCCGCGGCAGGTGTATCCGTGTTCGGTGCCTTGATCGCCATCTCGCTGAGCGGAATGGGCTCGGTGAGAGGATCGGGAATACGAGGTCCGCTTTCCGGCTGTACAGCCGGGGCAGGCGGCGGCATGACCCGTGACGTTGCTTCGATCTTGCGCGGTTGACCCGGTCCGGCGATCGCACCGACAGGCGCGATCTGCGGGACGTTCGCAAGTACCAGCTCGTTGTCGAGGATCGGCTCACCCAGCCCGATCTTCTGCTGGATCCGCTTCATCCAGGCCGGAGCCCACCAGCAGTCGTCGCCGAGCAGTTTCATGGTCGCGGGGACCAGGAACATTCGGATCAGTGTGGCGTCGATGATCAGCGCAGAGATCATGCCGTAGGAGATGTACTTCATCATCACCAGATCGGACAGGCCGAATGCGCCGGTGACCACGATCAGGATCAGTGCGGCAGCGGTGATGATTCGGCCGGTATGTGCCGTGCCGATTCGGATGGATTCGGTAGTACTCGCGCCCTGCGCTCGCGCTTCGACCATGCGGGAGAGCAGGAACACTTCGTAGTCGGTCGACAGACCGTAGACGATCGCGATGATCAGTACCAGGACGGGAGACATGATCGGTCCCGGTGTGAAGTTCAACAGACCGGAACCGTGCCCGTCGATGAAAATCCAGGTCAGGATTCCGAGCGTCGAACCCAGTCCCAGGGCGCTCATCAACGCAGCCTTGATGGGCAGGACAAGTGAACCGAACGTCAAGAACATCAGCAGGGTCGTCAGCAAGATGACGGACACGACCATCAGCGGCAGACGATCGAGCAACGCGTCGACGCTGTCCTGCTCGATGGCCGGAGTACCGCCGACCAGCACAGTTGTGCCCTCGGGCCAGTCCGCGGATCGCAGATAGTCGATGGTGGGACGTGCCTCGTTGCGCTCGGTCAGACCGGCTTTGAGGACGTTGACACCGTCCTTGGTCGCAACTTCCGGGGTGAACTTCTCGACCAGGCCCGGCGCAGCGTTTGCGGTCTTGGAAATTTGACCGAGAGTGGTGTTGTCGGCGCCCTGGATGACGAGTCGGACGGGTTCGGTGCGATTGCCCGGGAAGAGTTCGTCGAACTGCGCCTGCGCGACACGAGTGGGACTGTCAGGGGGCAGGTACGTCTCGTTGATACCGCCGAACTTGATCCCCGTCAGCGGGATGATCATCAGCAGTAGAGCCGCGACGATCGGGACCGCAACCTTGAGCGGATGCTGCATGACCCAGCGTGTCAGCTTGCCCCAGAAACCGTTCTCGATTTCCTCGTTGGTCTTGGTCTGGCGCAGCTTCTTGAAGGTCAGCGCGTCGATCCGCTTGCCGAGAATGCCGAGAATCGCGGGAAGAATCGTGATGGACGAGATCGCGGCAAGCATGACAGCAGCGATGGCGCCGTAGGCCACCGATTTGAGGAAGCCCTGCGGGAACAACAGCAGACCGCCGAGGCTGACGGCAACCATGGTCGCCGAGAACATGACCGTTCTACCTGCCGTCATGACCGTTCGGCGTACTGCGGTCGGGGTGTCGTACCCCTCGGCTATCTCTTCTCGGAAACGGCTGACGATGAACAATCCGTAGTCGATCGCGAGGCCCAGACCGACCAGAGAGACTACGGGCGCGACAAAGGCGTTGACCTCGGTGAAGTTGGTGATCAGTCGAATGATGCCGTTGGCGCCGATGACGGTCAGACCGCCGACGATCAACGGGAGCGCGGCAGCGACCACGCCACCGAAGACGAAGAACAGCAGTACACCGACAGCGGGAATCGCGAGCATTTCCATGCGCTTGATGTCGTTGGCCATCGTGTCGTTGAGCGAATTCGCGACAGGCTGGAGGCCGGCGAGTTGCACGTCGACACCGTCGATGTAGAACTGCGACTCGACGTCGCGGAAGTTGTTGGACACCGCGGTGTCGTTGTCGCCGGCGATCGCGATGCTGGTGACCGCGTGTTGCTTGGTCTTGTCCGCCAGCGCCGCCACCGAGAGACCGTTGTCGACCTTGAAGTACGAGCCGTTGATCTTCGTGATCTGGTCGGGGTTGTCGGCAACGAGCCGCTGCAGGTTGTCGATGACCTTCGCTTGGAACTCGGGGTCGTCGACGGTCTTGCCCTCCGGCGCTGTGTACAGCGCCAGAACGTCACCCGTCGTGCTGCGTCCGAACGTGCCGTCAGCGAGTTTTGCAGCCTCTACCGATTCCGACCCCGGATCGTCCCAACCGCTCTGGCTGAGATGATCCTGCAGGCTCAGGCCGTACGCAGCGAGCCCGAGGAGCCCCGCCACCATGACAGCGATGACGGTGAAGCGGGCTCGATAGACGATGCTTCCCCAGCTGGCGAACACTGATCAACTCCTACTCGGCAACACTTTTTCGCCCGATGAGCAGGGCAGAAAGCGGTCGGAACGGCTGCAACCAGGCGCCCTCGTCGGGCAGGGTGTCCAGGCTTACCCGTGGCAGAGGCTCACGGAAGACACCCGGGATGTCCTCGAGATCGACGAAATCCAAGATATCGGACGAGACAGCCCAGCTGGCGTGTTCGCGGAACCCGAGAACCTGGACCGGGATGCCGGTTGCTGCGATGTCCTCGAGAGGTTCGCGGAACGCTTGGCCGTCGGCAGACGCGACCATGATTCCGGCGAGGCCCTCGCCGTACCGGAGCGCGATGTGCTCGAGCATGTCCGAATCGACATCGCTGTCTTCATCGACCTTCGGCTTGGCGAACACCGCGAAACCCACGTTACGCAAGGCTTCGACCCAAGGACGGACGACGTCGGCGCTGCCGGAGGCGATGTTGGTGAAGACCGTCGCTTCGGGCTCGAGCGTGCCACTGTTCTGTGCGGACAGTTCGGCGGTGCGGGAGAGCAGCCAGCGGCCCAGTGCGTCGAATCGTGGCCGGTAGGCGGCGGTTGGCCGGCCACCGAGGATGGCGCCGAGGCCCATGTCGAGGTTAGGGGCGTCCCAGACCAGAAGCACCCGCTTGGGGTGGCGGGAGTCACGACCGAAGTCGAGAGGAGATTCCGACGACGTCACGTCGTCGGATAGCTGTTCGCTGACGCTCATGCTCTGATCTTCCCCCATATAAGCTCGGTGATTGCACTTCCGACCTTATGGGCTTTGTCCTCGAACTTGGTGACCGGACGCTCGTGGGTCATCGGAGACTCCCAGTCGAGTGCCGTCAGCAGCGGCTCGGCATTGCCGGCTTCTTCGATCCATTCGGCGTACTCGGCATGATCAGTTGCCACGTGCAGGACTCCGCCGGGCTTGAGGCGGTTCGCGATCAGCGCGAACGTCGGGCCCTGCAGGAGGCGACGCTTGTGGTGGCGGGCTTTGGGCCACGGATCCGGGAAGAACACCCGGACGCCCGTCAGGGACTCGGGGGCGACCATGTTCTCGAGTACGTCCATCGCGTCACCGCGTAGTACGCGGACGTTGGGAATCTCTTCGCGTTCGACCTGCTGGAGAAGCTGTGCGAGCCCCGGGCGGTACACCTCGATCGCGACCAGGTTCACGTGCGGTTCTGCCTTGGCCATAGCGGACGTCGCGGTGCCGGTACCCGAACCGATCTCGATGATCAGGGGTGCTTCGCGTCCGAACCAGGCGTTCGCGTCGAGCGGTGTGTCCGAGACGTCGGCGCCGATGAGCGGCCACTGACGGTCCCAAGCCTGCTGCTGTGCGTCGGTCAGCGCACCCCGGCGAGAGCGAAAGCTGGTCACTCTCGGATGGAGACGGGACCCCTTGGCGTGGTCCGTCTGCCCCGTGTCTGGGGTCTGCGGTGCATGCTGATCGGCTTCGTTCACGAACCCATTGTCACGCATGACCCCCGTTTAGCGCAGACGGGTCTGAAGTTTGAGTTGAGACTTTCCACGGAAAGTCCTGAATCCGCCGACTTCGGACAGTCGGCGAAAGGGCGGTGTCACCTGCCGTCCTTGCCGAGAACCTGACAGAATCTCACCGACACGATGGGGACGTGGGGTGGGGATGAACACAGGATTTGCATGCAGCAATTGGTCACGAATGTTGCCCGCAGAATCGCTCGCCGACGCCTGCGCGGAGCCGATCGACAGGCTGCGCGCTCTGGCATACCGGCTGGCGTCGATCGATTCGGGAGCCGCAGAGGCGGTTCACTCCGTGCTCGGATCGCTGACCGCACCGCTCGAGTTGGTAGTCGCGGGACGAGCAGGGGTGGGGCGGTCGTCGTTGGCCCGGGTCCTGGGGCGCGATCAGCGGTTCTCGCGCAGAGTTGTCGGTGCACCGGTTGTGGTGACCGAGTCGCGGGCGTTCGACGTCCCTGGAACGTCGAACCCTGATCTGGGTCATCGTTGCGTTGTCTACGTGGTGGTCGACGCGGTCCGCGAAGTCGACCGCCGAGCGATCGCCCGAGTCTCGGATCAGGCGGTGGTCGCTGCAAACAAGGCCGACCTGTTCGGACCGCGCTGGGACGAGGCGCTGGGACGGGCCGCGGAAATCTCGGAGACCGTCGGCGTGCACACGGTTCCGGTGGAGACGCTGACCGGACGCGGCGTCGAAGAGTTGTTCGCGGCTCTCGGACCTGTCCTGGAGGCGCAGTGGTGGGGCCGGGTCGAGCAGATCGGTCCAGCGCTGACGCGATCTGCCTCGCGCAGCACTGCGGGCAGGGACGAGATCGAGTTGTATCTGAGTTCGGACTCCGCAGTGTTGTTCGGCGCCGCGGCGGCGATGATGAGCCCCGAAATTCGAGGTCTGTGTCAAGGCGAACCTCCCGATCCTCGGACGGCTGACGGCGCAGGCACGTGCAGTCGGTGGTGGGGTGAGCTCGTCGACGAGTCGGAAGAGGCTCCACAACAAAGGATCTCACTGATTCGCCGCGGCTATGTGCGTCGATGGGCGCAGCTCGGGGGCGATCGCTCTGCTCCGGCGGTGACCGATGAATAGCGTTTCGGTACTTCCGGATTCGATTCTGCGTGTGGTGCAACGATGGAACCCGTCCTCCGATCCGGGTCGCCTCGTCGGTGGTGAATCATCCAGTGGCACTCGCATTTACGTTGTCGGGCCACAGAGATGTGGTCGGGAAGGCATCGTGCAGATGTTCCGTGCTTCGGGCGAGTGTTCGGTAGTGACGCGCGAAGTGGACGCCGACGTCGTACTTCTGGTCGTCGATGCTGCCAGCGTGATCGGTCGCGAGGATCTTCTTCTGCTCGACGACGCAGCAGAAAGCGGAACGCCGGTGGTGGTGGCGTTGACCCGCGTTGACGTCTACCGAGACTGGCAGGCTGTGCGCCGGCGTGATGTCGAGGTTCTTTCCTCTCACTGCACCGCTTTTGCCCAGGCATCGATCGTTCCGATTGCGCCTGGTCAGGAGCAGACGCTCGTTGCCGTCGTGAGCCAGGTGGCACGTGAGAGGCAGGCGGGTGACTCGGATTCCGGCGTCATAGCGCAGACGCGCCGGATGATCGAGGTGGAGATCCGGAATCTGCGTGACAGCGTTCCGGGTGCTGAACTGCGGGCCGAGCGATCGCGGCTGCTGGCAGATCGTGACGGTCGGCGAGGTGAACGACTGGTGCAGGTGCGAAGCCGACTGCAACGAGCGCGTGGGGATCTGTCACAACAAATCGCCGAAGCAACCCGGGCGACGGTCGCAGGGGCACGTGCCTGGGTCGACACGGCCTCGCGAGCCGAATTGGGCAGCGTGCCGATGCGGTTGCAGCACGAGGTCGACCATCACACCCGGGTATTCGATGCCGCGATGGCGGCAGCTGTCGAGGTGGCGGGTGCGACCGGCTACGTGCCTTCCCCGCGGATTCCAGAGGACCCGCCGGGCCGTCGACGGGCAAATGAGGACCGGGTGACAATTCTTGTCGGCGCGTCCGCGGGTCTCGGTCTCGGCCGGATCGCGGTGACTCCGCTGGAGATGATTCCGGCATTGGAGTTCGCGAGCATCCCGGTGACGTTGGTTCTGGGTGGCGCCGCAGCGTGGTGGTTGGCGCGAACTCGCGGGTTGATGGCGGATCGTGCCCAATCGCGGTCGTGGATCGTCGAGTCGATGTCGACGGTTCGCACACAGTGGGAGCAGCGAGTCCAGAGCGTTCTGCTCGAGGCCGAGGCGGATCTGGGAGCGGCGATCATGGCGGAGAGCCGCGAGCAGTTGGCGTCGGCGCAGGCCCGAATCGTGGAGATCGACGGTGAACTTCGTGAGCTTGTCGCGGCCAGATCGGGTCAACTGACGTCGTGCGAGCGCGATCTCGCCGTATTGAACGCGGCCTTCTGACATTCCTCGAATTGAGGGTTGTTCACAGGGCCGCAATTTCACTCACGTCTGATCGTCGGAGTCTGGTAATACTGAGCGCACGGTTTCGGTAGGGGTTGCCGAAGCAGTAGGTCACCATCCAGCAGGGGGAGTAATGGACGCATTTCTGATCACGCCCGGACACATCGACGGGCACGAAGCCGAACCACTCGATCCGGGGCGTATCGAGCCTGAGACTTTCGGGCCTTCGTCCGGACCGGTCGATGCCGGCGACCTGACTTTCGATGCCTTCGACCTGGACGGTGACGGAACGGTTGACAGCCGCGTCGTCCACTCCGACGACGCCGTCGTGATCGTGTCCGATTTCGATCGCGACGGTAGCGCCGATCGCCTCACGATGATCGAGTCGGACGGCGACTACTCGGCCTGGGAATGCCGTCGAGACGACGAAGGCTCCCTCGTGTGGCAGAAAATCGATGCCGGAGCGCTCTGAAAAGCTTCCGTTTATGTGCTCTGAGCGCCGGGTAGGCCCCTGAACACACCAACTGAATCGTTTCTGTGACATTTCTGACCGCACCCGATTACCTGCAGGTGAACAGCCAGCGTTAACCTCAATACATAGGACACCCGGCGTCCGTGAAATCCACGTGAGTGGATGACGCGGCTGGACCCCGTCGAGAGGGGGACACCGGGATCGACTGGTATCGGGGCGCTGCAGTTCGCATCCGGTGTCACGAGAACCCGGTTCCGGCTCACCCCAGGAGAGTTTGATGACCTCAGCGACCATTCCCGGTCTCAATGGAACTGACGGCACGCCCCCCACGGAGCACAAGGAACTGCTTGCATGGGTGCAAGAGGTTGCCGAACTCACCCAGCCTGACCGCGTCGTCTTCGCAGATGGCTCGGACGAAGAATGGGACCGACTGACCACGAAGTTGGTCGAGGCAGGAACCTTCACCCGCCTCAACGACGAGAAGAAGCCGAACTCTTTCCTCGGCAACTCCGATCCGTCCGATGTGGCGCGAGTCGAATCGCGTACGTACATCTGCTCGAAGGAAGAAATCGACGCAGGTCCCACCAACAACTGGATGGACCCGGCGGAGATGCGCACCCTCATGGGTGACCTGTACCGCGGTTGCATGCGTGGACGCACCATGTACGTCGTTCCGTTCTGCATGGGCCCCCTCGACGCCGAGGATCCGAAGCTGGGCGTCGAGCTCACCGATTCCGAGTACGTCGTCGTCTCCATGCGCGTCATGACCCGCATGGGCGGCAAGGTTCTCGACAAGCTCGGCACCGACGGATTCTTCGTCAAGGCTCTGCACTCGCTGGGCGCTCCGCTGGCCGAAGGCCAGGAAGACGTCGCCTGGCCGTGCAACGACACCAAGTACATCACCCACTTCCCCGAGGATCGTGAGATCTGGAGCTTCGGTTCCGGCTACGGCGGAAACGCTCTCCTGGGTAAGAAGTGCTACTCGCTGCGTATCGCTTCGGCAATGGCGCACGACGAGGGCTGGCTGGCCGAGCACATGCTCATCCTCAAGCTGATCTCGCCCGAGGACAAGGCCTACTACATCGCGGCGGCATTCCCCTCCGCTTGTGGCAAGACCAACCTCGCGATGATCCAGCCGACCATTCCCGGATGGCGCGCCGAGACCCTCGGTGACGACATCGCCTGGATGCGTTTCGGTGAGGACGGACAGCTCTACGCCGTCAACCCGGAATTCGGTTTCTTCGGCGTGGCTCCCGGCACCAACTGGTCGTCGAACCCCAACGCCATGCGCACCATCGACCAGGGCAACACGGTCTTCACCAACGTCGCTCTGACCGACGACGGCGACGTCTGGTGGGAGGGCCTCGAAGGCGACCCGCAGCACCTGATCGACTGGAAGGGCAACGAGTGGACGCCCGAGTCGGGCACCCATGCGGCTCATCCCAACTCGCGTTACTGCACCCCGATGTCGCAGTGCCCGATCATGGCTCCCGAGTGGGACGACCCGAAGGGCGTGCCGATCTCGGCAATCCTTTTCGGTGGACGCCGCAAGACGACGGTTCCGCTGGTCACTGAGGCTCGCGACTGGCAGCACGGCGTCTTCATGGGTGCGACGGTCGGCTCCGAGCAGACCGCAGCAGCCGAAGGCCAGGTCGGTACGGTTCGCCGCGATCCGATGGCGATGCTGCCGTTCCTCGGCTATAACGTCGGTGACTACTTCCAGCACTGGATCGACCTCGGCAAGTCCGCGGACGCGTCCAAGCTCCCCAAGGTCTTCTACGTCAACTGGTTCCGCCGCGGCGACGACGGACGCTTCCTGTGGCCAGGCTTCGGCGAGAACTCTCGTGTCCTGAAGTGGATCGTCGAGCGCATCGAGCACAAGGCTGCCGGCATCGACACTCCGATCGGCGTCGTTCCCACCGGATCGGCACTCGACATCGAAGGCTTGGACGTGTCGGACGCCGACGTCACCGAGGCCCTCGCGGTCAACATCGACGAGTGGAAGGCCGAGATCCCGCTCATCGAAGAGTGGTTCGACTTCGTCGGCGAGAAGCTGCCGACCGGCATTCGTGACGAGTTCGAAGCTCTGAAGCAGCGGTTGGCCTGATAAACCGCCCCCGTATGTAGTGGCCTGATGCCGCATTGGTTCAATTTGATGAACCGATGCGGCATCGGTCGTCTGTATGCCCTTGCCTGTAGCCGTAATGCAGTTCAGCCGTAAAGCAGTGATCAGCGAGCGGGTCGACACACTCGATCCTCAGGAGGACCAGATATGAGCGGGATCTACAACAACGTGACCGAATTGGTCGGGCGCACCCCGATCGTGCGGCTCAACCGTCTGACCGAGGGCCTGGACGCACAGGTTGCCGTCAAGCTCGAGTTCTACAACCCGGCCAACAGCGTCAAGGACCGGATCGGCGTGGCAATCATCGATGCCGCCGAGAAGTCGGGTGCACTCAAGCCCGGTGGCACCATCGTCGAGGGCACCAGTGGTAACACCGGTATCGCCCTTGCCATGGTCGGTGCTGCCCGCGGCTACAAGGTCATCCTGACCATGCCCGAGACCATGTCCACCGAGCGTCGCGTGATGCTGCGTGCTTACGGCGCCGAGATCGTGCTGACCCCGGGCTCCGAGGGCATGGCCGGTGCGGTCGCCAAGGCCAAGGAAATCGTCGAGCAGACCGAGAACGCCGTCTCGGCCAGCCAGTTCGCGAACCCGGCCAACCCGGCCATCCACGAGGCCACGACGGGCGAAGAGGTCTGGGCAGACACCGACGGCGCCGTCGACATCTTCGTGTCCGGCATCGGCACCGGCGGCACCATCACCGGCGTCGGACGCACCCTTCGCAAGTACAAGCCCGAGGTCAAGATCGTCGGTGTCGAGCCCATCGACTCGCCGATCCTCAACGGTGGCCAGCCCGGCCCCCACAAGATCCAGGGAATCGGCGCGAATTTCGTGCCCGACGTTCTCGATCGCGAGATCTACGACGAGATCATCGACGTCTCGTTCCCCGATTCCATCGAGGTCGCTCGCGCACTCGGCACCAAGGAAGGCATCCTGGGCGGCATCTCGTCCGGAGCCATCGTCTGGGCAGCACTCGAGCTGGCGAAGCGTCCGGAAAACGCCGGCAAGCTGATCGTGGCTGTCGTGTGCGACTTCGGCGAGCGTTACATCTCCACCCCGCTGTTCGAACACATCCGGGACTGAGACTTGTGAGTATCCTCGGGACAATTCGCGAGGACCTGCAGGCTGCGCGCGGTCAGGATCCTGCCGCGCGCAGCAATGTGGAGAACGCGCTCGTTTATTCAGGGCTGCATGCCATTTGGGCGCATCGGGTTGCGCATCGCATGTGGGCCGTCCCCACCCTACGTGGCCCGGCGCGAGTGCTCTCGCAGCTGACACGCTTCGTCACCGGCATCGAGATCCATCCCGGTGCCACCATCGGTCGACGGTTCTTCATCGACCACGGCATGGGCGTCGTGATCGGGGAGACAGCCGAAGTCGGTAACGACGTGATGCTCTATCACGGCGTCACTCTCGGTGGCCGCTCGCTCGAGCAGGTCAAGCGCCACCCGACTCTGGGTGACCGGGTCACAGTCGGCGCTGGTGCCAAGATCCTCGGGCCCGTCGTCATCGGTGAAGGTAGCGCTATCGGCGCCAATGCCGTTGTCACCAGGGATGTTCCGGCCGAATCCATCGCGACCGGTATCCCGGCGGTGGCGCGGCCACGGACCACAAAGGAAAAACTGGTGGACCCGAACAGTTACATCGATCCTGCGATGTACATCTGAACGTATTCCTCGGATGGCCACCCCTCGTGTAGACGACGGGTGGCCATCGGCGTCTGTTCAGGCTCGCGTCAGGTGCCACCCGCGGCGTCCCAGTGCGACGGCCGTCGCAGCGCCCATTGCCGCCCCGATCAGGGGATAGCAAGCGAGAATTAGCCACTGGGGCGAGTTGTCTGGAAGCGCCATGTAGGAGATGTCTAGGCTCGACTCGTAGTCGCGACTCATCTGCACACCCCGGATCGGTTCGTACGCACCCTGATAGACGATGGTCTTGTCAGGGCTGGTCAACACGTCGATCAGACTGCCCACCAGGGGAATTCCTCCGACGACAAATCCCAGAACCGCCAGAATCACGATCAGTGCGCGCATCGAAAGAGCCTATCGCCCGGCCGGAAGTTCAGACTGTGATCGACGGTTCTTCGGGCGTCGAGAGGGTCAGGATTGCCCGCACGACGCGTGGGCTCTGCTCGAGTGAGCGTTCGAGTGCGCGCAACGTGTGGGCCACTCGCGATTCCGCGTAGTCGCCGACCAGGTCGACGCTGGCCACCAGGTACACCTGCCGCGGCCCGAGGTATTCCATGCGCAGGAACGTGATTCGGTTGATCTCGGGCAGTTGGGTGAGAGCCTCGACGGCTGCTGCCCGCAGCGTCGGCGATGCCTCTTCGCCGACCAGGAAGCGGCGGTTGCGATCGATCAGGATGATCGCGATGACCCCGAGGAGAATGCCGACGAAGATGGAGCCGAGGGCGTCGGGGATCGGTGAACCGGTGATCTGGTGCAATAGAACACCGACGAACGCGATGACCAAACCGATAAGTGCCGCAGCGTCTTCGGCGAACACGGCCCGGGTCGTCGGGTCGGATGTGTTGAGCGCCTGGGCCATGACGTCGCGGTTCACGGCGGACGCTTCGGTTCGGAGTTGTTTGTACGCCTGCCGGAACGAGATGCCTTCGAGGATGAACGAGACGCCGAGGACTGCGTAGGCGACACCGAAGTCGGTGGCCGGTTCGGAATGGAACAGTTCCTGGATGCCGTGGGTGATCGACACACCTGCGCCGAGCGCAAAAAGTCCGAGGGCGGCGAACATCGACCAGATGTAGGCCTCCCGGCCGTACCCGAGTGGCTGATCTCGGTCGGGAACCCTCTTCGAGCGGCGGTTCGCGATCAGCAGCAGCACTTCGTTGCCGGTATCGGCCCAGGAGTGGGTGGCCTCGGCGACCATCGAGGCAGATCCGGTGACGATGGCGGCCGCGGTCTTGGCCCCGGCGATCAGTGCGTTCGCCGCAAACGCCAGTACGACTGTCGTGGTGCTCTCGTCGCCGTTTCCCGTCGGCTCGGCCTTGGGTTCGATACTCACGAACTTCAGGCTAGGCGGGTGACGACGGTTTCGTGTGGTGACGCTCGGCGACGGAGCGCAGCAGTGTGTCGACGGCGTCATGGAACTGCGTCAGGCCCGGCTCTTCGACGGGAAAGTGCCCGCACCCGTTCAGCATCACGGATTCGGTGGGGGCGTTGATGCGGTGGAGGAACTGCAGACTCAGTTCGGGCGGTGTCCATCGGTCGTCGGCCGGGTGGGTGAGCAGGACGGGCGTCGTCCGAAATGATTCGGGCGCGGTGTGCTCGAACGAGAAGTAGCTGCTGAGGAATCCGAGTGGCACCCGAACACCGCCACCGTGCGGATCGGTTGCGCACAGCGTCGCAAGTTCACGGTTGCTGCTCATGTTCGCGACGTCTGCGACCCAACGTATGGGCACGCGGATACGGCCCACCAGTCGTTCAGTGCGGCGCATCAGGGGAGCGCCGTAGACACCCATCGGGCCGAACCGCGCCGCGGCAGCTCGGGCCGACGGATTCGAGGGATCGAGCAGACAGGTGGCGACGACAGCGTCGGCCAGACCGGTCCGCGCGGCTACCTCGTAGGCCAGCAGACCGCCGATGCTGGCTCCCAGCAGTACCAGCGGCCGATCATCGGCTGCCTTCTCGGCTCGGACGAGATCGCAGAGGAGATCGACCCACTGCTCGTACCGGATGCCGGCGGGATCGGCTGCGACGGTGTCGCCGTACAGCGGAAGATCGGGGAAGAGGACTTCGGCTCCGAGCTTCACGCCGATCCCGGCGAACGGCCACAACGCGCCCGAGTACCCGCCGGCGCCGTGGACACCGAGAACCCGAACCGGCGCGTCTGGAACCACTGCCCGTGCGACGTGGACGGTGTTGCCGTTCCACTCCCACCACGTCGGGGTCGGCGCCGGCATGTGGTCGGTGTACCGGTCGGGCATAAACTTCGAGTAATCGGCGCTGGTCACCTACACAATTCTCGGTACCCGCGTCGCGGCTGACAACTCGCATCGGAGGACCGTGTCGACTCGGCGGAAAAGGCCCTCCCAGCAGCGCTCGAGGGCTACCTACGACGCGATCCTGGAGGCAGCTACTCGCGTTTTCGCGTCGGAGGGCATGGCGGCGACCACCAACCGGATCGCTGACGAGGCAGGGGTGTCGGTGGGCTCGCTCTACCAGTATTTCGGCGACAAGTACGAGATCCTCTCGGAGTTGGCGAACCGTCACGTGAGTGCTGCGCGGGAAAGTTTTGCGGTCTGCCTTGCCGACATCGTCGAGCGCGAACTCTCCCTGGACGAGGCCGTCCGGATGTTGGTGGAGTGCGCGGTCGAAGTGAACAGTAAGCCGCGAGAGTTCTTTCACCTGCTCTACGATCAGGTTCCGCGTACGCGTGAGCTCATCGAGCAGGTCGAAGGAATGAATCAGCAACTGGTACTAAGTTTTTCGGTTTACTTGCAGAGCCGCGGTTTCAGTGCGGACGATGCGTTGTTGACGTCGCGGCTGACTGTGACTGCCGTGGACAGTCAGGTGCATCGGGTTGTGCTGGAATCGGATTCACCCGAAGAACTTCGAGTGCGAACGGAAGCCGTCGTGCGGCATACGAGATCGATGATCGCGTCTGCCCAGAACTTGCAGTGAAAACACAGAACCCGCTGGGCGCGAAGTGCGCTCAGCGGGTTCTGTTGTCCTGTCTCAGGAACCGAACGGAAGGGTTCCCGGCGGGATCTGGTATCCACTGCTGCCGACGGAGGCGCTGCCCCAGAGTGCGAGGAAAGCGTTGATGGCGTTGGTGAGCATATGAATGTCCTTTGTGAGATGACTGATTCGTTTTCGACGGTACCGGGTGGATCTGTGGATTCGCTGGGAGTTGGCACCCTTCTGACGGGGTTAGCACCCGTTCCGGCAGGTCGGAACGGGTGCCAACTGTCAGCAAAGGGTGCTGGCCTCGGGTGGGTCAGCCCACGTAGCCGGGCGGCATGAGTACGGACTTGGTCTCGCAGAAGGCTTCGAGGCCCTCAGGCCCGTTCTCGCGACCGATACCGGAGTTCTTGTACCCGCCGAACGGTGATCCGGGATCGAAGGCGTACCAGTTGATCGCATAGGTACCCGTGCGGATCTGCGCGGCAACTTCGAGGCCGTGATCGATGTCGGTGGTCCAGACTGATCCGGCGAGGCCGTAATCCGAATCGTTGGCGATCTTGATGGCCTCGTCCTCGGAGTCGTACGGGATCACCGAGAGAACGGGGCCGAAGATCTCCTCACGTGCGATCGTCATCGAGTTGTCCACGTCGGCGAAGATCGTCGGCTCGACGTACCAGCCCTTGTCCAGGCCGGCGGGACGTCCACCACCGAGTACGACGCGTGCGCCTTCTTCCTTGCCCTTGGCGATGTAGCCCTCGACGCGCTCGCGCTGCTTCTCGGAGATCAGCGGGCCGAGTTGTGCTGCGGGATCGGACGGATCGCCGACGGTCATGAAGCCTGCAGCGGTCTTCATTCCCTCGATGACCTCGTCGTAACGCGAACGGGGAGCGAGGATTCGGGTCTGAGCGACACAGGCCTGGCCGGTGTTCATCAGGCCGGACATGACGAGCATCGGCATTCCGGCGGCGATGTCGGCGTCCTCGAGGATGATCGCGGCGGACTTGCCACCCAGTTCGAGCGAGCAGCGCTTGAGGTTCTGCGCGGCGATGGCACCGATCTTGCGGCCGACGGCACTGGATCCGGTGAAGGTGATCTTGTCGATGCCCGCATGAGAGACCAGGTATTCGCCGGTCTCGGCTCCGCCGGGGAGCACGGAGATGACCCCTTCGGGAACACCTGCCTCGGTGAAGATCTCGGCGATCACGTGGACGGAGAGAGGGGATTCGGGCGCGGGCTTGAGCAGTACGGTGCAGCCGGCGAGCAGTGCGGGTGCCAGCTTGTTGATCGCCAGGAACAGCGGGACGTTCCAGGCCAGCACGGCGGCGACGACGCCGACGGGCTCACGGGTCACCTTGGTCTGCCCGAATGCGCCGGTGCGCTTCTCTTCCCACGCGAACTTGTCGGCCAGCTCGGCGTAGTAGCCCAGCGTCGCCATCGACGGGGTCTGCTGCATCATGCCGACCATGGCGGGCGGCTGGCCCATCTCGTTGGAGATGAGCTGGTTGATTTCCGCGCTGCGCTCTTCGATCAGCTTGGCGGCCTTGGCGAGGATCGCGCCGCGCTCGGCGGGGGTGGTGCGTGACCACGGTCCCTCGAACGCCGCGCGGGCTGCGGACACGGCCGCGTCGATGTCTGCCGGTGCTGCTATGGGACAGCTGCCGACGCGCTCCTCCGTTGCGGGAGAGAACACTTCGAGTACCTGGTCGGTGGCCGGGGCCACCCATGCTCCACCGATGTAGAGCTTGTCGTAGTCAGTCATCAATTCATTCCTCGGTGTTGTCGGTCGCCGCGAGGGCATACGCGTCGTCTGCCTGTGCGGTGTCGGTGAAACTGGTGAATCCGTATTTCTCGTGCGGTCCGATGGCGGCTACCTCGAAAAGGCCGGTGCCGGTATGGGTATTCGTGCCTTCGGTGAGCGTGAAGGACGCGAGGTTGTCGACGGGGGAGAACATGCGTTGGAACGGTTCGATCTCGTGGACCTTGTGGCGCAGTCCCTGTACGACGAGTTCGCCCTGCCACATTCCGTGACGCCAGTCCTGTTCGAGCCCGTAGCCGGTGCCGATTCCGATGTAGTTGGCCAGCAACAGTTCGCAGGTGACGGTGAGGACTTCACCGCCTGGCCGGTGAAAGGTGATGGTCGCTCCGGTGACATCGCGGGTGTCGGGGCAGAACGTCAGTTCGTGTTCGGGCCGGCCGAGCCATTCGTTGTCCCTGGCTTCGTCCGGCCACACTCGCATGGCTTCTTCGACGATGCGCCTGCCCTGCTCGTCTTCCTGCATGATCACCGAGATCGTGAACTCGTCGAACTGCATGACCGCGTAGATCCAGAAGAAGTTCTGGATTCCGTCGACGGCGCGTCTGCCTTGCGGTTCGGCTTCTCCGACCGGACGCACACCCCACGAGCGGTCGCGGTTACCTCGCCACGTCTTCGGGTCGATCGCGAACTTGTCCCCGTCGACGGTGAGCGATCCGGTCCACGTGCCGGTCTGCAGGAAGCGTGAGGTGTCGAACGTGACTCGTTCGAGTTGACGGCGAAAGTGCTTGGGCTCGAGCGCCGCCGGGATGGTGGCATCGAAGGTGATGTCGAAGGAGAGATCGTATTCGCTGCCCGCTTCGAGGACGACGCGGAGCTTCTGAAGTCCTTCCAGCACTTCGATGCGCAAAGGTCCGACGGTGGTGTCGGTACGGTCGGCGCCCAGCGCCTTCGACATGCGAGCAACGATGTGGTCGTCACTGCGGCGAAGCACAGCGAATGCGTCCATGACGCCGAGGTTGGGGTACTGGCCGAGTCCGACGATGAGGAACACGTCGGGGGATTCGGTGGGGTAGCAGTTGAAGTAGTAGCGGTCGTAGAAGTTTCGATCCGAGGTGGCTACGTGACGGATCGGTTCGGCGATCTGGTGAACGGGATAGTCGTCCATCGGTGAGAGCATGTCAGGTGAGCCTCTCCCAGTAGGTACCGTCCAGCATGGCGGCCAGCGAAGCGCGGTGCATGATCATGTCGTCAGGGTCTTCGGGTCGCTGCGACTGTCCGAAAGCTATGGCGCGGGCCTGGATTCGCCACATGATCACCGCCTGGCGAAGTGCAGCGTACGTAACGTAGAACTCCAGATCGTGTGGGATGCGGCCGGTGATCTCGGCGTAGGTCTGCGCGAGATCCGGCAGTCTCAGGAAGTCGGGAAGGCCGGGTAGGTTCGCCAGGCCGGCGATGTCCTCGAAGAACCTGTGCAGGAATGCCATCCAGCCCAGATCCATCTCCCGCGGGCCGAGAGTTGCCATTTCCCAGTCGAGTACGGCTACCGGCGCGAAGTCCTGGTACATGACGTTCCCGATGCGCGAGTCGCCCCAACAGAGCACCGCCGGCGAATCGTCCGCGGGATTGTTCTCCTCGATCCAGTCGAGGGCACGTTCGATGAGCGGTGATCTGATGCCGTCGGAGACCACCCACTCGTAGTACGCGCGCTGCTCGGCGATGTGTGCTGTGAATGCTTCTCGTGCAGTCGTTCCCGAATTGGGGAGTCGGAGGAAGTCGAAACGCTCCCAAGGCTTGTCGATGTCATGCAATTGAGCCAGGACGTCGACCGAGTTCTGCTGGAGGGTCTTTCGTTGCTCGGGGGACGCTTCGGTGACCCACGATCCGAAGTTGTACGGCATGACGTCAGGTGGCACCTCGCCGGAGATGCGTTCCATCACGAAGAACGGCGCACCCAACGCGTCCGGGTCGGATTCGGACCAGTACACCGCAGGCACGGGCACCGCCGAGTGCTCGCGCACCTGTGCCATGGTGCGGAACTGGGATTCGAGGTCGTACGTCGGAAAGACCGGCATGGTCGATTCCGTCGGCGCTACCCGGGCGACCAAGGGATGATGATCGCCGTCCCATGTGGCGTCGAAGAGAATGGTTTCGCTGGACATGCCGTTGGCTGCGGGCAAGGTGACGTCGGCGACGGTCACGGTCGATCCGGGCGGCACCTTTCCCGCCATCCACCGTTCCAGTCGTTCACGGAGGTCTTCGGTGTCGCGGAGGGAATCACTCGGTCGGGCGACCTGGGCGTGATGCTCGGCTTCTTCTGTCGAAGAAACGGTCGAGGCAACGTCAGATGAGGAAGCGTCTGGGCTCACGGTCACCTCCTTCCCATAGGTGTCACGCGCAGTGCCCGTAACGGTGTGAGTCAGAACACTAAAACACGTTACAGAAATTGGGAACAGGTGGCACCCGTTTAGTGGGACTCCCTGCGGATTTATCAGGGAAGAACGCGTGTCAGATCGCGGCGGTGAGCGAGAGCAGACCTGCGCCGGTCAGAGTTCCGGCGCCACCCAGCTCGGCGGGAACGATCCGGAGCCCGGCGATGAAGGACAAACGGGCATGTCGGGCAGCCGCGTCGAGCATCGGTTGCCACAGTGGTGCACCCGACTGTGCGAAACCGCCGCCGATCACCGCGCGGTCCACGTCCAGGAGGGCGGCCGCAGAGGCGATGGCACCACCGAGCGCCGTTCCTGCGCGGCGAAGTGCGTCCACGGCGATCGTGTCCCCGCTGTCTGCGCTCTCGGCGAGCTGACGGCCCGTGGTACCCGTCCACCCCTGGCTACGAGCCCATCGCACCGCGGCGGGTCCACTTGCCACCGTCTCGAGGCAGCCGACGCCCCCGCAACTGCACGGTTCGGAAGAGCCTGGAACGACGAGGTGGCCGATGTGGCCCGCGTTGCCGGTTCGACCTCGCGCAATCTCTCCGCCGAGGACAATTCCGCCGCCGATTCCCGTCGAGACGACCAGGCTCAGGAGGTTCGGGGTTCCGCGTCCGGCGCCGTGGTGGAACTCCGCCAGTGCCGCTGCCGCCCCGTCCATGGCGAGGGCGGTTCCGGCGTCGGGAAAGAGGTTGCGGACGCCCGCTAACAGCTCGAATCCCTGTGCCCACTCGGTGATGTTGATGGGAGCGACGACGCCGGCGACGGTGTCCACCGGCCCGGCACACGCGATGCCCACACCGTCGACGTCGCGGCCGTCGGCGACTCGCTCGAGTAGCGCTGCGCACGCTCCCCACGGGCTGGTCTGCGGCGTCGGCACGCTGTCGAACACGGGAACACGGCCATCCTCGGACACGATGCCGGCAGCCATCTTGGTGCCACCGATGTCGAGTGCGAGGCGCATGCCGCTATCGCTTTTCGAGAACCACGACGAGGTTGCTCACGAGGAACTCCCGCAGACCGGGGACTCGGACCATCCACCACGCCCACGACGGGTGGTAGCGGGGGATCGCGGCGAGCAACGTTCCCTGGCTGGTTTCACGGGCCCAGCGTAAGCCGTCGGTGGCGCCGACTTTGAACAACGACACCCCGAATCTGTTCTTCGGTTCGCGTCCGGTCTTGCGGAGGTACCGCTTGGCCGCGTACTCGCCGCCCAGCGCGTGCCACGGCCCGGTTTCGTGGCCGCCGAACGGACCCCACCACAGGGTGTACGAGAGAACCATCAAGCCGCCGGGCTTGGTCACGCGCAGCATTTCCTCGGCCATCAGCCAGGGCTCGCTGACATGTTCGGCGACGTTGGAGGAGAAGCAGATGTCCACGGACGAGTCCAGGAACGGCAGCGCCAAACCGGATCCACGCACCGCGCCGCCCACCGTCAGACCCGCTGCGTGCATCTCCGACGGATCGGGCTCGACGGGAATGTAGCGGGCACCGGCGGCCTGGAAGACCTCCGCGAAATAGCCCGGCCCGCCGCCCACGTCGAGGACAGTGAGGCCGTCGAGGGATCGTCCGGTGTGACCTTCGTGCAGGTCCGAGATCAATTCGACGGAGTCGCGTGCGAGCGCACCGTAGAAGACGTCGGGTGCGGTCTGCTCGTGGCGGAAGTCGCTGAGCAGGCCGAACGAGCGTTTCAGGGTTGCCCGTCGGCCGAAAATGCGGGTCACTGCGGGCTTGGTCACGGGTAGCAACTTTAGCCACTGGGGCGCCCGGTCCACGAACACCGTCAGGAGCGCGGCAATACGGACGCTCGAACAGTTAGGGTGTTCGGCAGGGTTACCGGCCGGTCAGGCGGGGCATCCCGCAGGATCGCCCGAATCGGGGTGACCACCGACCAACTCAGGGAGTAACGCACGTGCGCGAGGTTCTGTTGCTCTGCTGGCGCGATACCGGGCATCCCCAGGGCGGTGGAAGCGAGCGTTACCTCGAGCAGGTCGGATCACAGTTGGCCGAGCGCGGTATCAAGGTGACGCTGCGGACGGCGTCGTATCCCGGGGCGCCCGCGTCGGAGGTTCGCGACGGCATCACCATCAGCCGGGCTGGTGGACGTTTCAGCGTGTACCCCCGCGCTCTGGCTGCCATTGCCGCCGGACGTCTGGGTTTCGGATCGCTGAAGGGCATTCGACCCGACGCGGTGATCGACACCCAGAACGGCATCCCCTTCTTCTCGAAGACCGTGGCGGGTGCACCGGTCACGCTTCTGGTCCATCACTGCCATCGTGAACAGTGGCCGGTGGCAGGCAAGCTCGTCGGTCGGATCGGATGGTGGGTCGAATCGCGCTTGTCACCACGCACCCATCGACGTAGCCAGTATCTGACGGTGTCGCTTCCTTCGGCCGAAGAATTGGTGGACCTCGGTGTCGAGCGCGAACGAATTGCCGTGGTGCGCAACGGTGCCGATCGGCTCCCCGTCGGCGTCGACGCGGGTGGATCGATCACCAGGGCCGAGCGTCCCACCATCTCGGTTCTCTCACGACTGGTGCCGCACAAGCAGATCGAGGACGCGCTCGAGGCCGTCGCAGCTCTGCGTCCGACGCTTCCAGGCATCCATCTCGACGTCATCGGTGGTGGTTGGTGGGAGCAGAACCTGCGAGATCGCGCCGCCGAGTTGGGAATCGGTGGCGCCGTCTCGTTCTACGGTCACGTCGACGAGGCCCGTAAACATGAACTCCTTGCGCAGTCGTGGATTCACCTCATGCCTTCGAGGAAGGAAGGGTGGGGCTTGGCGGTCATCGAGGCTGCGCAGCACGGTGTTCCGACGATCGGCTACCGCAGTTCCAAGGGCTTGACCGATTCGATCGTCGACGGAGTGACCGGGCTGTTGGTCGGCGGTGAGGACGCCGGCGACGGTGACGTCGCTGATTTGACGCAGGCGGCAGGCACCTTGCTCCGCGACCACGAACTCCGTACGGTGCTCGGTGAGAAAGCTCGCGTGTGGTCCGGCGAGTTCTCCTGGGAGCAAACCGGCACCGGAGTGCTCGAGGTGCTGACTGCACACAAGGACGGTCGGTGGGTCTCAGGACTGGCCGCGCCGCGCGAGTCGAATTCGGTTCTGGTTCAGTCCGACTGAGATCAGCGCGATCGCACCCATCAGTATCCAGGCGAGATGCGCAGCGATGACGGCAGTTCGGGCACCGGTCGAGGCTTCCTGCGCGGCAAGATCTCCCGGTACGCGGTAAAGCTCGAGATCGTTGTCGGCGACGACCTGTTCCAATCCGTCGAGTGTCGCTGCCGCCTTGCCGAACTGGCCTGGTGTCTTGCGCTCGATCAGCACCCATCCGACTCCGAGATCGGCCAGCTGCGTTGGGCTCCCGCCGGCAAGCAGCAGATCCTCGACCTGGGTGGCCCGGGTTCCCTCGCCGCCGACCGCACCACCGGCAACCACCAGTTGGCCGGTCTGCAGAACGTCGAGAGGCAGGAACCGTGGTGCGGGATCGAGGACCGGCGCATCGCCGCTGTAAGGGAAGGCACGGAACATTCCGGCGGGAAGCACTGCAACGTCACCGGTTTCGTCTCTCAGTTGCTCGGCCACCACGGTCCAGGACCCGGGATAGTGCACGGGTTTCAACGAGCCGCCGACGCCCCACACCAGATCCGGCAGTGCCACGATCGTCACCACGACGGCGGCAACCGAGAATGTCGGGCGGGGGAGGGAGAACCGATTGCCTGCCCACATCACCGCCGCGGCGGCAGCGAGTGCGTAGAACGGTACGGCCAGCGCGACCCACTTCTGCGCGTCACGCAGCAGACCGGCTCCGGTGAACACCTCGACCGACCATCGGCCGACGTCGAGACCCCAGGGCGTGGCGCCCAGGGTCGGAGCCAGCACCGCAAACAGTGCCAGCAGTCCGAGCCCACTGACGACAGGATTCCGGCGTCGGCGCCACAAAGTGGGCAGACCGGCGAACACCACGATGAGCAGAAGAACCGTTCCCACCAACGCGAAGAGAGTTGTGCGAGTAGACGGTATCGCTGCCGAGTTCCAGATACCGCCGAGACCGGCGAGGCTGCCGAGGGTCGCGAGACCGGGTTCCGCTCGGGCGGCAAAGGCCGCGACTCCCGCCGGATCGGAACCGTCGCCTGCTGCTCCGGATACGAAGGTGGCGACCAACCATGGTGAGGCGGCTACGAGGAACAGTCCGATAGCGCCGCAGACACGCCGAAGGGCTGAGTTCCGGCCTCCCGGGGTGGCAACCACCACCAGCGCAGTTGTCAGAGCGAGCAGGGCGCCGGTAGGTGTCAGGCCCGCGAATGCCAGTGACGCGGCCAACGCCCACCACGATCCGGGCGTTGCTCGGCGAACTCCGATTCCGGCACACACGATCCACGGCAGTGCGGCATATCCGGTCAGCAGACTCCAATGTCCTTGCAGCAGACGCTCGGCCACATACGGGTTCCAGAGCATCACCGTCGACCCGACGAGTTGTGGACCGAGACCGGCAGTCGGCAGCAGAACGGCAACCATGCGTGCCGCGCCCCAACCGGCAAGCCAGAGCGCCGCGAGCAGGATGAACTTGACCACCAGTCCGCCGTCGATCACGGTGCTCAACGCTGCGATCAGCGCGTCCTGGGGAACAGCGCGGGCTGCGGCGTCGGTGAGTCCGAGGGCGGAGTCGGTCAGGTACGAGCGCGGCGTGCTGACGGCGTCGCGCAGCAGGAGGTAGCCGGGGCCGAGCAGTGGTCCGAGGATCAACAGTGCCAGCGCCAGGCTGTACGCCGTAGGCAGGTAACGGCGGTATCCGGCTTGCACTGTCATGACGCGCACGATACGTGGTGCATCATTACTGCCATGCCTCGCCAACCGCTCGATCGCGCCGCCGCGGCCGGGGTCGGCATGGTTTTGGTGGGATCGATGACGGCCAATGTCGCGTCGTACCTGTTGGCATGGTTGGCCAGCCGATGGTTGGGGCCGGTCGGCTACGGAGAGTTCGCGAGTCTGCTTGCCGCCCAGTTGGTACTTGCGGTTCCGGCATTGGCGTTGCAGACGGTGGTGGCCCGCGACGCGGTGCGCGGCAAGAGCACAGATGCGTTGCGGTCGTTGGGGTATCGATGCACGGCGATTGTCGCTGTCCTCGCGGTGGCGCTGGCTCCGGCGATGGCCTGGCTGCTCGACACCGGAATCGTCGCGGCGTTCTCGGCCTTGGTGACTGCGCCCATGTTGGTTCTGCTGGCCACGGAGCAGGGGTTGTTGCAGGGGCACGGTCGATTCGGCACTCTCAGTGCAGTACTCGCCGGCGCCGGGGTGATGAAAGTCCTTCCGGCAGTGATCGTTCTGGCATTCGGCGGCGGAGCAGGTGCGGCATTGGTCGCGGGTGCGGCCGGAACCGCGTTGCTGGTGGCGATAGTTCGCGTGGTCGACCGAACCGTCTCGGTGAGCGAGGACCGGCCGGTGCGTATCGGCGTCGTCTCCGTGCTCGCGGCGTCGCAGGTTCAGCTCGCGCTTATCGCGTTGTCCTCGCTGGACCTGCTGATCGTCCGCATCGTCCTCAGTGAATACGACGCCGGTGTCTACGCACTCGGCGCCGTCGCGACGAAGGTGGCGTTCTGGCTGCCACAGGCAGTGGGCGTCGTGCTGTACCCGAAGATGGCGAATCCGGCGCACTCGGCGCAGGCGGTTCGCTCGGCTCTGGCGGTGCTCGTCGGTATCGGCGCCGTCTTGGTTCTGGGGGCGGCGGTGGCCGGCCCACTGGTGCCGATGCTCGTGGGCGACGCGTACGCCGCCGTGGCTCCGATGCTGTGGGCCTTCGCCCTGCACGGCGCAGCGCTGGCAGTACTCCAGGGTGCTTTGCTGTCCGCAATCGCGTCAGAACGCACACGAGTGGCCCTTCTGGCATGGGCAGGGCTGGCTGTGGAGGCGACGGTCATGCTGGTGTGGGCGAAGACGCCGGGAGAGTTGATCGGTGTCGCCGTCGTGGTTGCGTCGACGACGGCGTTGGCGGTGTCCGTCGCCGCAGTGCGAAGCGCCGACCGCGCCGGGCCGGCACCTCGCAGCGGCGTCAGTTCTCCAGACGCGTGAACAGATCGTCGAAGTAGTCGAGCGTACGCATCGCGGTGTAGACGGATCCGTAGTTGATGTTTCCGCCCGTGTAGACGACGTTGTCGCCTCGAACTGCGCGGATACGGTTCCACATCGCACGGTCGTCGCTGACGGGATCCACGCCGGGCGCGGTGGTGACGATCATTCCGTCGGCCGAGTCGAGGGCAGTCACCAGATTTTCGGTGGAGATCTCCTTCTGTCCCTCGACCGGCCACTGGAGTTGCACGCGGAGGTCTTCGGCAACCTGCGTCGAGATGCCCTTGCGGTTGACGCCGTTGACCTTCTGGTTCACGTAGTTCAGCAGCACAACCTGCTTGCTCGCCAAGCTCTGGGCGTGGCGTTCCTTCAATCCGGCTGCTCTGTCCTCGTACGCTCCGATGACCTGACGGACGTCGGGGTTCTCGGCGCGCCCCAGCCAGCTCGCCAACTGATCGATGTTCTCGCGCCACGGACGCGTGAAGTCCATCGGAAGCACAGGCGCTGTCTGGCTGAACTGCTGCAGCGGCCACATGTCGGAGGCCTCACCGATGTCGGTGCAGATGATCAGGTCCGGTTCCAGCGCGAGAATTGCCTCGACGTTGACCGGTGCCTCGAACACCTGCGCCGCGGGATCAGCCGGAACCCACGGCTCGGCGGCGTCGAAGCTGTACGCGATGACAGGAAGGCCCATCGCGACGGCCGGTTCGAGGTCGAGTCGGGAGTCGATGGCGACGACGCGCTTCGGGGTGACCGGAATGTCGTAGGTTCCGAGAGAGGTCGTGACCGTGCGCATCCCGGATGCATCGCCTTCGGTCCCGGCGGATCGTGCGCAACCGGCGGCGAACAGCCCAGAAAATGCTGCCGTGCCGACCACGAATCTCCGTCGCGTCAGATCGCTGACACAGATGTGCGACCCCAGAACTGTTGATGCGGGCATGTGGCTCCTCGTGCTCGGGGTGATCTGGACTTCCAGAAAACGCTAAGCCCGTGACTGTGCGGAGGGAACGACCCGTCGCGCCAATCCGTACGCCGATCCGGCAACAACATCCCGAAACGCAGCAAAGCGCCCCTTCCTTGTGGAAGGGGCGCTCTACTTACTGTCTGAATCAGTCCTTGCGCAGATCCGGACGCGGGATCACCTGAGTGTCGTCCGAGGTCCAGTCGTGCTCACCCGGAGCCGGCTCGGGCGAGCCCTGGCCGCTGGGATTCTGGTTTGTTCCGCCGTGTGCAGCGCGGGCCGGAGTTCCGCCCTTGCCGCCGCGAAGGCCGAGGAAGATACCGGCGATCAGCGCGATGACGCCGAGGACACCTGCCACGATCGGGACGGTGCGGCCGAACAGCGAGAGCTTGTCCATGCCGTCACGTGCCTGCTGGACCTGGTACTCGATGGTCGCTTCGTCAAAGGGCAGGGTGACCTTGAGAACCTCGACGTCGACGGCATCCTTGTTGCGTCCGTAGTACTGGTGCAACTGCTCCTGGCCCTTGACGACAACGCCGGTCTTGGGCTCGACCCACAGGTCACGGACGTTGGTGTACCAACGCGTCATCGTGATCGGAGTAGCGCCACCGGGAACGCCCCAGGTGTCGGCCGGCAGGCTCAGCTTGTTGGTGGGGGAGTTGACGACCTTCGACAGGTCGACGGGATCGATCGTCTGCTGGAAGTGGTACACCTTCAGACCGTTGATCTCGGTCTCTTCGACGAAGTCGATGTCCTTCGTGGCGCGAGCGTTCAGGTCGAAGTAGGGGTAGCTCTTCTGTTCCGTATTGAACGGGAACTTGTACTGCAGACCGTCACGGGAAACTTCTTCGGCGGGCTGGTCGCTCGAGGTCTGGACGGTTCCGACCGGATCGTTGGTCGGCATCGAGCTGACGCGATCGAGCGTGACACGGTCCAGGGTTGCGGTCAGCAGCCCGGTGTCGCCCTGCTTGTCGGTACGACGGACTGTCTGGCCGGCTTCGACGGTGATGATGTCGGCGTCGGACGGGTCCTGCGTGGTGACGTAGCGCTGAGCGACGATCGGCACGTTGGTGTCGACCTGTGCTTTTCCGCCGAGCAGGGCCGCCGAGTTGAGGACGCTACCGGTGCCCGTGGCGACGGTGGTCACCTCGAGGTCGAGTGGCGTCTTCTCCAGCTTGCCTACCGTGTAGGTAGGAATGAGGATGGCGATGGCCAAAAGGAAGGCACCGAGGCCCACCAGAATGCAAGGAAGTATCCGGCTCGGCCCTGAGCGTTCCGCCATGCTGTGACTCCTAACCCGTTAAGTCTTTCGAGGTTCCCCAACCGGCACAATATGAGCTGCGCAGATCGCATGGGGCCCCCGATGGACACCATGTGTGGCAGAACACTAACAGTCCACCGGCCCGGTTTGTCGCATGAGGGCATGAATTGGCCAGGCATTTTGTTGCGAGTCCCTGGTGGTTTCCCTCAATCGGCCTGGGGTGCACACTTATCCGTGATGATCAGTTCCACGAATTCCTCTCAGACGGTCCCGCCACAGGCTCGGGGCTTCGTTCCAGCATTGGACGGTATGCGTGGATTGGCCGCGCTCGGCGTCCTCGTCACCCATGTTGCGTTCCAGACGGGTGAAGCGCAGTCCGGGGCGATCGGGCGCGCGTTCGGCCGACTCGATCTCGCCGTAGCGGTGTTCTTTGCTTTGTCCGGATTTCTGCTGTGGCGCCCCCACTCGGCAAAGGCTCGCGGAATCGGGCAGCCGCAGTCGACCGTCCGGTACTGGATCTCCCGCGCGACGCGCATTCTGCCGGCGTACTGGGTGGCAGTGGTCCTGATCCTGCTGTTCCTGCCCGGCGCAGGCGGGGGCTACCAAGTGTGGCTGGCGAATCTCGGGTTGGCGCAGGTATTCGTGCCGTTGACACTCACCGAGGGGCTCACACAGATGTGGAGCCTGTCGGTCGAGGTGGCGTTCTACCTCCTGTTGCCGTTGTTCGCTTTCCTGATGGCGCGACTACGTGGCAACTCGGCCCGGTTCCGGCTGCCGCTTCTGCTCGGGGTGTCGGTCCTGGCCTTGACGTGGGCATTCATTCCGATTCCGACGCCGGACGCCATCCACCACGACAACTGGCTGCCCGGTTACCTGCCGTGGTTCGGCGCCGGCATGATCCTGGCCGAGCTGGCAGTGGGCCCATCGACGTGGGTGCATCGCCTCGCGCACCGTCGGGTACTCCTGACTTTTGTTGCGTTTGTCGCCTTCGTTCTCTCGTGCACCGATCTGGCCGGGCCGGAAGGTCTGGTGCGGCCTGAGCCGTGGCAGTACGCGATCAAGATTGCTCTCGGCGCGATCATCAGCTTCTCGTTGATCGCGCCCCTGGTTCTGCGCGATCAATCGCAGCATCGGTTCCTGGCCAGTCCGTTGGCGCTGGCAATTGGACGCTGGTCCTACGGACTGTTCATCTGGCACCTGGCCGTACTGAACGCTGTGTTCCCCGTGTTCGGCATAGTTCCGTTCTCGGGCAGCTACTTCTACGTCCTGGCCCTCACGGTCGTCCTGAGCGTCGCTGTGGCCTCGGCCAGTTACGCGTTGGTGGAGGAACCGGCGCGCGTTGCGGTGACGCGGTGGGAGAAGCGTCGCCACATCGGTGAACCGGCAAAGGGCAGCGCGGCCAACCCGGTCACGACCAAGGCGACCAACATCGAGAACTGAATCGCGAACGAGTCGCCCACGTAGCCGCCCGGTGCCCGCCACGGTCCCGTCGAGAGCAGCGTGATGCCGATCATCGCCGCCACGCCGGCGGTGCCGACCAGGATTCGTGCGGTTCGAGTCGGGCCGAAGAATCGCAGCGCGGCGAGCCCGAGGATCGAGCAGACAACCGCGATCGCCGCTCCCACTCCGCCTCCGATGACGGTGGCCGCCACGAGCACGCCCACCCATCCCGCCGCGACGCTGCGCCACGGTCGGGGCGGTGTGAGGGGCTTGGACTCTCGGCGAGCGGGGACAAAAGCTGCGAACAGCAGCGGGATCAGCAACACGAGTCCGCCGAAGATGCCGAGGCGGTACCAACGGTCACTGGGGAAGTCGATGGTGACGGTTCCCGCGGTGCCTGCCGGCACGATCCAGCCCTGCTGCCATCCGTTCACGACCACCGGCGTCAGTTCGGAACCGTCCGGCGCCGTGGCGATCCAACCGATGCTGGTGCTCTCGGGATTGACGATCAGCTGATCGGTGGACGAGTTCGTGACGGTGAGTTCCCGGTGATTCGCCGTCCACGCGGTCGATTCGAGCGGTGTATTCCGTTGTGCGGGTGATGGATCGACAGCCGTCAGGTCGAGGTTGTCGACCGAGAACGCTGGGCCGGGTTCGACGACCACCTCGGGCTGTCCCGCAGGCAGGGTCGCCGAAGCGTCCAGGTCGCACACACGTGCCTCGACGGGTGCGCCGGTGCGTAGCTGCGCCGCCGTCGCGGTAATCGAGGTGGGGAACTGCTGTCCGTCAACCGAAATGGTCGGGCCCTCGCCGCACGGGACGGTGACGGTGCGGTTGTCGAGTGCGTCCGTGTCCTGCACTCCGGAATCGGCGATCGGGGTTCCGTCGGCCCCGATGACACCGACCTCGGCGAGGCCGGTGGGCTGCGCCTGGGCGAAGCCGAGTGCCGTCTGATCGAGGACCGGTTCCCAATCGGTGACGCTGAGGACGATCTTGTCGGTGACGTAGGGGGAGAGGGTAACTCGACTGGTCTGAGGCGTTTCGAGCTCTCGGACCTGCGGGCCGTTGCCGAGGTTCACTGCGACGCTGGTCGGCAGCGACGGGAGGGTGCCGAGCCCTCGCGTGATGTCCAGACCGGTGACCAGAGTTGGCTCGGGGAGAGTAAGTGTCAGAGTCGGTTTCGGGCCGCCGGGCTCGGTGGTGCGCTGCGGCGCCGACCACGTGGTGCGTGCGTCCCCGTCGGTGGCAGCGAAGGCAGATCCGCGGGTGTCGCCGATGTCGCTCGAACCCGAAGCCGTGATTCGGCCGGGGACGGAAAGCAGATCCTCGAGGGCGTTGCCCTGACGCGCCCGGACAGTCAGTGTCGGTGCAACGACCGTGTTTTCGGGCACCATGAGCGTGCGCTGGAAGCGGCTCGGCTCTTCGGGTATGGCCATGAATGCATTGCTGCACCGCACGCGGTCCGTCGAGTCTGCGCAGGCGTTGCGGCCGGGGAACTCCTGGCTCAGGTTCCACGCGTTCACGGATGTGCCGGCCGGCGTACTCGGCAGAACCGTGTCGAAACGGATCGGCAGGGCCTTCGGCGCGCTGCGATCGGAGAAGTCTTCGACGGAGAGTTCGCTGATGCCGAACTGTGTCCCAGGCGATCCGTTTTCGGTGTGAGTTGCCGTGATGCGTACCCACGGAGTGTTGCCGCCCGGGATCGAGACGGTGATGGGCTCGCCCGGACGCTCCACCTTCACCGCCGTGCTGCCGTTCGGTGTGGAGACCTCGAGCCATTTGACAGGGGCGCCGATCGCAGCGGCACTGGTGGTCAGGTGGAGCAGGCCACTGGAAATCGGTGCGTCGAAGTCGATCTGCAACCACTGACCCAGTGCGCGCTCGATGCCGTTGCTGAACCAACCGGTGGCCGGATCGCCGTCGACCGTCGATGCGGGGCTACTCGACGGCGAGGTGCCTCCCAGTTGGGTGGCATCGGAGGCAGCGCTGGAAACGGTGATCGAAGCTCCGCTCCAACGGCCTTCCACGAGAGGCGTGTTCGCTACCGGGTAGTCGGGCACCAGATTGTAGGTACGACGAGCGTCGTCAGGGGTGCGCAGGGCGGAACTGTGGTTGTCGACCTGACCGAAATCGGTCTCGCGATCGCGCGGGGTGTCGGTGACGGTGACCGAATCGACGGGCAGTCCCGCAGCTTCGGCGTCGGCGGCAAGAATCATCGGCCCGGTCCCCGGAACCATGCCGCTTTCGTGAAGGCGCACAGCTGATTCCGGCCCACCTTGTACACGCGGAACCTGGTTCAGGTCGACGGAGTACGGTCCACTGACCGCCGGGGTGCCGTCGGGCGGGGTGACCTCGAAGATCTCGATGGCCGGGTAACCGGGACGCAGATCGCTGTCCGCGACCAGCCCTTCGATCGGTTCGGGGCTGTCGTCTTCACCGAAGTGGGCGACTCGCTCGATCCCCGGCGAGCCTGCGACCGCCTGGTGCACGAGTATCGGCCTGGCCGAGCGCGACGTCTCGCCGTCGAGGTCGTTGCGCATCACCAGGTAGTGGATGCCCTGCCCAAGCAAGGTCTGCGCGAGGCCGTCCGACGGACGTCCGTCGGCGATGAGGCGTTGCACCGAATCGAGCGCTCGGATGGCACCGGGAGGGGTAAGCGGGACCGAGTCACGCACCGCCCACGGCGTACTCGCCAACGCCTGAAGCGGTTCGTCACGCGTCAGACCCCAGACCTGGCTGCCGAACGGTGCTCCCGGGACGACCAGGGCACGTTCGGCTTCCGATCCTGGTGAGGTGTTGTCCTCGAGCCACTGCGCTGCTTCGTTCCAGTACGAGGGGACGTCCGGATACGCACCGCGGGGAGCGAGTTTTCCCGTCCAGGCCAAGGCAGTCGAGAGGGTGAGGGCAACGAGGATCAGGCTGGTCAGTGCAACCATCGGTTCGCGCTCGGGATGGGCGAACGCGCGGCGCCATCGGGCGAGTGGAACCGATCCCGGCAGCGGCACTTTGGCCAGCAGGTGTGCGAGTCCGAGCACCAGCGGTAGACGGACCAGCGGCTCGAGCTTGTGGACGTTGCGCAGCGGAGCGCCCGCCGAGTCGAGGAACAGACGCACCGACTCCGATACCGGCGAGCTGAGTTCACCTACGTACCCCGCGGCCAGACCGGTGATACCGACGAACAGGATGAGCGTCAGCCGGCCGCGAGCGGGCATGGACCGCATGCAGAGCCCGGCGAGGCCGGCAGCGGCAACCAGACCGGTGGCGACAACTGCTGCGGGCTGGGTGACCAGAACGGCGCCGGCAATGCGTTCGGGGGAGACGAACGGGGTCCAACTGTCCGTGCCGCGCAGTATCTCGGCGAGCGACGCCCATTGAGTGGTGACACCGGCGGACTCGATGTAGTCCAGGAACGGTGGGCTGATCTTGCCGAGCAGCAGTAGCGGCACGATCCACCACAGGGTGCCGAGAGCGACGAACAGGGTCCACCAGGCGGTGAACGTCAGCCACGTTCGGTTGGGTTTGTGCGAGAGCCACCAGATGATCGCGACAAGGCAGGCCGCGGCGGTGGCGACGGCATTGATCGAACCCATGAGAGCGACGGCAAGCGCGGATTGTGCGGCCAACCGCCTCAACCCCCGTGATTGGTTAGGGAGTCCAGGGACTCCTTTTCCACGCACAGGGCCGAAGGCCAAGACCACCGGCAACAACACCCACGGCGCCAGCATCATCGGCAGGGTTTCCGAGGAAATCGAACCGAGCGTGGTCAGCACGCGGGGAGAAAGCACAAAGGCAACCGCTGCGATGACGCGCGAACTACGGCTGCCGATGCCGAGAGCCTCGGCAACTCGGATGATGCCCCAGAAACCTGCGATCAGAAGCAGCGCCCACCAGATGCGCTGGGTGATCCACGGCGGAACGTTCACCAACTCGCCGAGCGCGAAGAACGGCCCATGCGGAAAGAAATATCCGTAGGCCTGGTTCTGAACCTGGCCGAGCGGGGCTTGACTACTCCACTGATGCGACGCGCGTTCGAGAAAACCGAACGGATTCTGCGTCAGGTCGTACTTGGTGTCAGCGGTGATCAGACCCGGCGATTGCAGAAAAGTGAGAAGAAACGCTACGACGGAGGCGCCGAACAGCCACCGCTTCGACAGGGGCTCTGCTGACGGGGCGGTGTCTAACGAAGACACCGCTGCGTCGGCGGAAGAACGGGAACTCGCGAGGCCTGCGCTCTCAGCGGCTGCCGTACTCAACCTGGTTCAGCACGGAAGAATCTGCGTTTCCGCTGCGGTCGATCTCGGGACGAGTGTTGTCCGACGCGGCGGCCGTGACACCGAAGATGACGCCGGCACCCAGGACGGCACCGATGACAGCGCTGGCCACACCGGGGACAAGGAACTTCGTCATCGCGGATCTCCCAATTGGTCGTTAGTCGGTCGTTCGCGGTCGGACGGACTTACCGGCCCGTACGAACTGCTCGGGTCAAGGTATCACCCGCACTCGAGAATCCGGACGATTACCCTCGTGACGTGCTGGTCAGTCGAGGGTTTCGGCACCGAGCGCGGTTAACAGGGTGCGCAGTTTCGTGGACGTCTCGTCGAGCTCGTCCTGCGGGTCCGATTCGGCGACAATTCCGCCACCCGCGCTGGCCCAGGCACTGAGCCCGTCTGCATTGATCTCGGCGCAGCGGATGGCGACCACCCAATCCCCGTCGCCGGCGTGGTCGCACCAGCCGACGGCGCCACCGTAGAAACGGCGTGGCTCTTCGGTCTCGCGGATGACTTTCAGTGCCGCGTCAGTGGGTGTTCCGCACAGCGCCGGCGTCGGATGCAGGGCGATAGCGAGGTCGAGCGCAGTTGTGTCGTCTCGCAGCGTGCCGCGGATCGGGCTGGCCAAGTGCCAGACCTCGTGGGTATTGGTCAGCTCGGGTATCGCCGGTACCGACAATTCACTGCACATCGGTTGCAGGATCTCGCGGATCCATGAGGTCACGAAGGCGTGCTCGGCCAGGTTCTTCGTCGAATGCAGAAGGCTCTCGCCTGCCTCGCGGTCTTGATCGGCGTCAGCGGACCGCTTTGCGGTCCCTGCCAACGGGCGACAAGTCACGACGCGCCCGCGTCGACTGACCAACACCTCTGGTGTTGCGCCGACCAGGCTGTGGCCCTCGAATTCGGCTCCCGCCGCAGAGAGGTCGACGGCAAAGGTGTTGGCCACGGGATTGAGCGCCGCCATGCGTGCGGCGAGCGCTGCCGGGGAGATCGGGGTCTGCGTCCGAAGCTCCACAGTGCGAGCCGCGACAACTTTGTCGACCTCTCCGCTGCGGAGGCGTGCGATCAACTTTTCCACCCGACGGAGATGCTCCGACGACGACGGGATCTCTCGGCCGACCCGGGTCGTGGGCAGTGCCTGGGGATCAACCGGTTGCCACGGCCGGGGCGTGATCGTTGCCTCGGCAGGCTCGTACAACGCCGTGGCGGCAGCCGGGTCGAAAGGGAGAGCACCGACGATCAGCTTTGCCGAACCCGCCGACAAAGCGTTGGCAGCCGCGTCGGAGCTGTCGAAGCTGCGTCGTACGCCGCGGGTGACCACGCTGTGATCGGGGCGCGAGAGAACAAAACCGTCCATGGTGCATTCGACACTAGTCGGCCGCGGATCAGGAATGCGCGAAGGTCACTTACCTGGAGGGACGATCAACACCGGCCGATGACTGTGACGCAGAACATGATCCGCGACGCTGCTCTGCAGAAGCGACCGCAAACCCGTCGTACCGCGGGTGCCGGTCACGATGATGTCGACGTCCAATTCGTCTGCGGTTTCGACGATTGCAGACCAGATCGCGGATCGGCACTCGGCGCTTCTACCTTCGACGGTCAGGCCCGCGGCTTCGGCCAGCGCGACGCCCTCGGCGAGGGTGACTTTGGCGTCGGTGTACGCGATGTCCTCGACGTCGTCGTCGGGAACCCACTCCGGTTGCATCACCCCGGACAGGCCGGACATGCGAGCGGCCTGGCGAACCATCGGCTCCCAGGCGGTGACGAGAACAGCACGATTGGCGGAGAGGAAACGCCCCGCATAGTTGACGGCGCGCTTGGCGTTGTCGGAACCGTCGTACGCGATGAGCATCAGACCTTGTGGCATCACGACCTCCTCGTCAGCGGGGGAATCGGTTCTCTTCCAGGCTACCGTCCCGATGTGCCCGTGAGGGAGTGTATGGGTACCGGGTCCGTTACGGTCGAGGTATGCGGATCAAGTTTCTGAAGGCTGCGACGACCATTGCTTTGTGCGGAGGGTTGGTTGCGGGATGCTCAGGCGAAAACGGGACCGCTGATCCTGTTTCGAGCGCCACGCCCAGCACCAGCACAAGCACCGAGATCACGTCGACGCCTGCGTCATCCAGCTCGGCGCCCGTCGCCGCGTCGTGCGGTAGCGACCTTCTGGCTTCGCTGTCCCTACGTCAGAAACTTGCCCAGCTGCTCAACGTCGGCGTCACCGGGACCGACGACGCGTTGTCGATCGTGCAGAACGAGGAGATCGGCGGTATCTTCGTCGGAAGCTGGACTGATCAGTCGATGCTCACCAATCGCGAAGTGCCGCAGGTTGCTTCGGCGTCGAAGTTGCCGTTGATGGTGACGATCGACGAGGAAGGTGGACGGGTTTCGCGCGTCGCGGACATCCTCGGTCCCGATCCGTCGGCCAGGGAAACTGCGCAGACCATGACAGTGGAACTGACGTACCAGATGGCACTCGAGCGTGGACGCGGTTTGAAGGATCTCGGGATCACGGTCAACTACGCGCCAGACGTCGATGTCAGCAGCCAACCCGACGACTCCGTGATCGGTGACCGCTCGTACTCCGACGACCCCGAGACCGTGGTTGCCTACGCCGGTGCGTACGCGCAAGGCATGCGCGACGCCGGAATCTTCCCGGTGATCAAGCACTTTCCCGGGCACGGCAGCGCGTCGGGTGACTCGCACCGAGGTGAGGTGACCACGCCGCCGCTGCAGGATCTGATCGCGTCGGACCTGATTCCCTTCCGTGAACTGTCGGGGACCGGAGTCGGCGTCATGATGGGCCATCTCGAGGTTCCCGGTCTGACCGAGCCTGGCACGCCTGCCAGCATCAGTCCCGCCGCCGTTGCGTTGCTTCGAGACGGAGTGGGTTACGGCGCAGCGCCGTTCACCGGTCCGGTGTTCACCGACGACCTCAGCGGTATGCAGGCGATCACCGACCGATATGATATTGCCGACGCCGTTCAGGCTGCACTTGCGGCAGGCGTCGATCAGGCATTGTGGCTGACCACCGACGACGTACCGCGGGTTCTCGACCAACTCGAGCAGGCCGTCGCGTCGGGTGCGCTTCCGCAGGCCCGAGTCGATCAGGCCGTCGTCACGGTTGCCGCGGCCAAAGGTGCCGTGACCTGCTGAGTCGAAGCTGCGATTCGACGCACAATCTTACCGTAGAGTAAGGTCGACATTTACCCTGTGGTTGGAGGAAGCATGGCCGGCGGTACCAAGCGACTGCCACGCGCAGTGCGTGAGCAGCAGATGCTCGACGCAGCTGTGGACGTGTTCTCCGACAGGGGGTTTCACGAAACTTCGATGGACGCCATCGCGGCCAAAGCCGAGATCTCGAAGCCGATGCTGTACCTGTACTACGGCTCGAAGGAAGAGCTGTTCGCGGCGTGCATTCATCGTGAAGGACTTCGCTTCCTCGAGGCACTCGCCCCGGCCGGCGCGCCCAACCTGACTCCGCGCGAACAATTGCGCGCCGCTCTCGAGGGCTTCCTCGGGTTCGTGGGCGCAAACCGCAAGTCGTGGATGGTGCTCTACCGTCAGGCCGTCGGGCAGCAGGCTTTTGCGGGAACGGTGCAGTCCAGTCGCGATCGGTTGATCGAGTTGACCGCGCATCTGCTCGAGTCCAGCACCAAGGATCCTGATGCCGCGCACGATTACGGGATCATCGCCATCGCGCTCGTCGGTGCCGGTGAGGCAGTAGCCGACCGAGTCGCGGGTGGGGAAATCGAAGTGGATGCCGCAGCGGACCTACTCGAATCCCTCGCGTGGCGCGGTCTGTCGGGCAAGAAGAAGTCCGAGTAGCCCCCAAAAACGAATCTGAGCGAACGTACCTTTCAGTGCGTCCAAGGCGCCGAAAGGTACGTTCGCTCAATTGGGGTGGGTGGGAACCCGACAAAACCTAGGTCAGCGCAGCGTCGCAGTGACGTGCGGGTAACCCTTCTTCGGGTGACGCAGCGACAGATCCCAGCCGTCATCGGTGCGGTCGGCGTATGCATTCAGCGTCGCCGGTAGCAGAATCGGCTTGCCGAAGCGCACGCTGTACGTGACCTTGTCCGCGACAGAACCCTCGACGGTCCGCAGAAGGGCTGCAGCACTCCACATTCCGTGAGCAATGGTCTTCGGAAAACCGAAAGCCTTGGCGCCCAGGGACGAGACGTGAATCGGATTGCGGTCGCCCGAGACTGCGGCGTACTTGCTGATCGTGGTCTGGTCGACGCGGATGGTGCTCATCGGCATCGGCGGGACCTCGTCGGCCTTGGGCTCCGGTCCGGGCTGGCCGGACAGCGAGGTTTTCTGCTGGTTCAGGAAGCTCGAGGTCTGTCGCCAGACCAGTTCGCGTCCCACCCGAATTTCGGTGACCACGTCGATCAGCAAGCCCTTGCGGTGCTCACGCAAGTTCTCGGCATGCACCGAGAGGTCCAGCGGTTCGCTGACGGAGACGGGCCGCAGCGATTCGATGACGTTCTCGGCGTGAACGGAACCGACGGCGGCGAAGGGGAAGTCCTTCGACACCATCAGCTTCATCACGGTCGGGAATGCCAAGGTGAAGGGATAGGTGATCGGCAGAGTGTCGCCGAACCGCAGTCCGGTCACACGGCAGTACGCCGCCAGGTTGTCGGTGTCGACTTTCAATCCGGTGAGGGTGAAGGTCTGCTGTGGCACCGAGCGCGAGTTGGACTTGTTCCACGGCAACAATCCCATTACCGCGCGGGAGTATATGTCGAGGGTCTTCGGCTGCTCGGTGAGCGCGACGGTCTTAGCTGCCATCATGCGCCCAGGAGGCTCTGGCCGCAGACGCGAACGACCTGTCCTGTAACGGCATTGGAGGCAGGGCTGGCGAAGTATGCGACGGTCTCGGCGACGTCGACGGTCTCGCCGCCCTGCAGGAGGGAGCTCATGCGGCGGCCGGCTTCGCGGGTGGCGAAGGGGATGGCTGCGGTCATGGCAGTCTCGATGAAGCCCGGTGCGACGGCGTTGATGGTGATGTTCTTCTTCGCCAGGACGGGAGCTTCGGCGTGAACGAGGCCGATGACTCCGGCCTTGGAGGTGCCGTAGTTGGTCTGGCCGCGGTTGCCCGCGATACCGGCGATGGAGGAGACGTCGACGACGCGGCCGCCTTCCTTGAGGGCGCCCTTCTCGACGAGGTGCTCGGTGATCTTCTGCGGTGCAAGAAGATTGACGTTCATGACCATGTTCCAGCGGCCTTCGTCCATGTTGGCGAGGGTCTTGTCGCGGGTGATGCCGGCGTTGTGGACGATGATGTCCGCGCCGCCGTGACGCTCGAGGAGATGAGCTGCGAGGACTTCGGCTGCGTCTGCTGCCGTGACGTCGAGAGCCAGGGACGTGCCGCCGACCTTGTTCGCGGTCTCGGACAGTGCTTCGCCGGCGGCCGGGATGTCTGCGCAGACGACGTGCGCGCCGTCGCGGGCTAGTACCTCTGCGATGGTGGCACCGATGCCGCGGGCTGCGCCGGTGACGACGGCAACCTTGCCTTCGAGCGGCTTGTCCCAGCTCGCGGGTGCGACGGAATCGTCAGCGCCGACGACGATGACCTGGCCGTCGACGAAGGCGGACTTTGCCGAAAGAAGAAAGCGCAGAGTCGATTCCACGCCGGATAGTCCGGTGGACGCCTTGGGGGAGACGTAGACCAGCTGAGCGGTGGAGCCGCGCTTGATCTCCTTGCCGACGCTGCGGGTGAAGCCTTCGAGAGCTCGTTGCGCGACATGCTCGTCGACGCTCGAGGTTTCTTCCGGCGTCGTGCCGAGAACGACGACGCGAGCCGACGGTGCGAGGTTGCGGATCACGGGCTGGAAGAACTCGAACAGCTGCTCGAGCTCGCTGACCTGAGTGATTCCGGTGGCGTCGAACACGAGTCCGCCGAAGCTGCTGTCGTGTGCCTGAGCTGCCGGGTAATCGGAAAGCAGTACGCGCAGTGGTTCTGCGAGCCGACCATTGCCGCCGATGAGGACAGGTCCGGCGAGTGCGGGTTCCCCTGCTTTGTAGCGACGCAGGTTCTCGGGCCTGGGCAGGCCTGCCTTTGACGCGATGAATGCGCCGGGGGCGGACGAGAGGAACTGTGAATAGAGGTCGGGAGCTCCCTTGCTGGCTGCCACGGTCCTACCTTCTGTTGTGTTTCGGGTTGTCTCTCACCGGGCAATCTGAAGAATGCGGCGATAGACAAGTAACTTACTACTGAGTAAGAATAGTCTCCAACAGGTAATCGCACCATCCTTGGAGACGCAAGTGACAAGCAAAGCCCGTTCAAATGCAAAGCCCGCCGCACCTCGCACTGCACCGGCCGCAGCCGCTGCGAAGTCCGCAGGTCAGCGCCGTCCGGTTGCGATCGTCGGCGGAAATCGCATTCCGTTCGCACGCTCGGATAAGGCGTACGCACAGGCGTCCAACCAGGACATGTTCACTGCGACGCTCGACGGTCTCGTGAGCCGATTCAATCTGCAGGGCGAGAAGCTCGGCATGGTCGTCGGCGGCGCGGTACTCAAGCACAGCCGTGATTTCAATCTCATTCGCGAGTCCGTTCTCGGCAGCGCGCTGAGCCCGTACACGTCGGCGTACGACCTTCAGCAAGCGTGTGGCACCGGACTGCAGTCGATCATCGCCGTCGGCGACGCCATTTCGGCCGGCCGCATCGATTCCGGCATCGGTGGCGGCACGGACACCACGTCCGATGCTCCGATCGGCGTCAACGATCAGGCACGCGAGTTCCTGCTCTCCCTTAACCGCGCGAAGTCCACGGGCGACCGCATCAAGCTGCTCGGCAACGTCCGTGCGGGCATGCTCGGCCTCGAGATTCCGCGCAACGGCGAGCCTCGCACCGGCAAGTCGATGGGCGACCACGCTGCGATCACCGCCAAGGAATTCGGCGTGAAGCGCGAGGACCAGGACGAACTTGCCGCGGCCAGCCACAAGAACATGGCAGCTGCCTACGACCGCGGTTTCTTCGACGACCTCGTCACCCCGTTCCTCGGTCTCACCCGCGACGACAACCTCCGTCCCGGTTCGACCGTCGAGAAGCTGTCAACGCTCAAGCCGGTCTTCGGAACCAAGCTCGGCGACGCGACGATGACGGCCGGCAACTCGACGCCGCTCACCGACGGTGCTTCGGCAGTGCTCCTCTCCACCGACGAGTGGGCCGCCGAGCGCAATCTTCCGGTTCTGGCGCACCTCGTCGATTCCGAAACCGCTGCCGTCGACTACGTCCACGGCAAGGACGGGCTGCTCATGGCTCCCACGTACGCGATCCCGCGTTTGCTGGCCCGCAACGGCCTCACCTTGCAGGACTTCGATTACTACGAGATCCACGAAGCCTTCGCTTCGGTGGTTCTCGCAACCCTGCAGGCTTTCGAATCCGACGAGTACTGCAAGGAACGCCTCGGCCTCGACGGCGCACTGGGCTCGATCGACCGAAGCAAGCTCAATGTCAACGGATCGTCCTTGGCTGCAGGTCACCCGTTCGCGGCAACCGGCGGACGAATCGTCGCTTCCCTCGCCAAGATGCTCGCCGAAAAGGGTTCGGGCCGTGGCCTGATCTCGATCTGTGCCGCCGGCGGCCAGGGCGTCACGGCGATTATCGAGCGGTAACCGCTCCACAATCTCCCCTCGCGTGTGAAACTGCGCTCACCTGCAGTGATCGGCGCGAGGGGATGTGTAATCGGGGATCCGGCCACGAGGGGTGGCCGGATCCCCGAACTCTTTGCAAACTTTTTCGCGAAGGCGTGTAACGCTGCAGAATAGCTACCGATATTCATGACAGCCCCGTGTTGCTGCCTGACCCCCGACCTGGCAGCAGCGCGGGGCTCTCGTATGTCCGGATATCCTGTATTGAGTTGTCGGTGAGCGCCGCAGCGACGGTTGATGCAGCGAGGAGCCAACAGGTGAGTGACGAAGAGGGTCCGTCCGTCGAGAAGACGAACAGCGAGGACTCGTCCCTCCCAGAGCAGGAACTCGAGTCGGTCGAGGAACCTCAGACCCCTGAGGACGCCGAGGCAGTTGTCGAAGCTGAAACAGTAGAGCCTGAAACAGTAAAGCCTGAACCGGTCGAAGCACCGAAGCCTGTCGACGAAGACGCAATCGATTCCACAGAAGCGACCGTCGACGAACCAGCGCTGAACGAAGAAGTAGTTGCTTCCACCGAACAAACCGTGGACGAACCAACCGTCGACGAGCCAACCGTGGAAGAGCCAATCGTCGGCGAGCCGGCCCACTACCAACTGACCGATGACGAATCGGCAAACGAAGTCACCACCGTCATCCCTGTCGTCCCGGCGGACGACGCACCGCCGACGGAAGTAGTCGACTTGGCTCCGGCGACAGAAGCCATCGACGAGCAGACACAGCAGTTCGAGCCCCCGGCAGTTGTGGTTGCCCCGAAGCCGCCGCGCCCCGAGTTCGTGCAGCAGTACGACACCCAGCAATTCGAACCCATCCAGCAGCAGTACGAGCCTGTTGTCCGCGAACCAGAGATAGTTGCACCCCCGCCACCGCAACAACCGGTGGCGCCCGCTCCGGCGTCTTCCCGCAAGTGGGTCAAACCGGCGATAGCAGTCGGCGCCATCTTTGCCGTCGCAGTGATTGCCTACGGAGTGGACATCTTCACGTCGTCGGGGAAAACTCCCCGAGGCACGCAGGTCGCCGGGGTCGACATCGGTGATCTGACGCCCGCCGACGCGGAAACCACGCTGCGCTCCGAACTCGGCCCAAGGCTTGTCGAACCCGTAGCCGTCCATGCCGGCGGCGTCGACTCCGAGATCGTTCCCGCGTCTGCGGGTGTCGATGTCGACTGGTCGGCCACGTTGTCCGGTGTGAACGCTCAGCCCATCAACCCGATCACCCGCATCACGTCGTTCTTCGGCTCCCGCGAGGTTCCGGTCGTGTCGACCGTCGACCAGGGGGCGTTGGACGCCTCGATGTCGCAGCTTGCGGCAAACAGCGATCGTGCGCCCGTCGAAGGTGCAGTCGTGTTCGAGGACGGTAAGGCGACGGGTATTTCGCCCGCCGCCGGCCAGGCGCTCGAAGCGCAGCAGGCGGGCGCCACGTTCGCCGCCGAGTGGTCTGACGGTGGCGTCGTCGATCTTCCAGTCGACGAAGTGCCGGTCACCGTCACTCAGGCCGGTGTCGATCGCGCACTGCAGGAGATCGCTATTCCGGCCGTCTCGGGTGACGTCGTGGTCAACGGCCGTGACGGCAAGGTCGCGACGCTCGGCGTCGACCAGATCGGCGAGGTGCTGACCTTCACACCCGACGGCTCGGGTGGGCTGACCCCGCAGTACAACACGGATGCCGCGATCAAGATTCTGACTCCGCAGTTGGTGTCGACGGAAGTGCAACCCAAGGACGCGTCGTTCACCTTCGCCGGTGGTAAGCCGACGGTTGTGCCTGGTGTTGTCGGAGATCTGATCAACTGGCCGGACACGGTCAAGGAACTTCCGGTTCTGCTGGGCAGCACGGCTTCTCGGGCAACCCCTGCCGTGTACGGTCCGGTTCCGCCGGCGCTGACCACCGAAGCCGCGAACGCGCTCGGCATCAACGAGGTGATCGGCGAATTCACCACCGGTGGTTTCGAATACGCGTCCGGTGTGAACATCGGCCTGGCTGCGTCGGCGATCGACGGTGCGGTCATCAAGCCCGGAGATACGTTCTCGCTCAACGAATACACCGGTCCACGCGGTGCCGCTCAGGGGTACGTCGAGTCAGGGATCATCAACAACGGTCGCCCGGACAAGGCTGTCGGCGGCGGTATCAGTCAGCTTGCGACGACGCTCTACAACGCGACGTACTTCGCTGGCATGGACGACGTTGCACACACCGAGCACAGTTACTACATCTCGCGGTACCCGGAGGCTCGTGAGGCGACAATCTTCGATGGTGCGATCGACCTGCAGTTCCGTAATCCGGCGAAGACCGGCGTGATGATCGAGACGATTGCGACGTCGTCGAACATCACCGTTCGGATCTGGGGAACCAAAACCGTCGATGTCGCTTCGACGACCGGCGCGCGTACGTCGCCGACGTCACCGAACACCGTGACGTTGCCGGAGGGGCCTGGCTGTGTGGCTTCGAGCGGTGCGCCCGGATTCACGGTCAGCGACACTCGCGTGATCACCGACCACGCGAGTGGTGCCGAGATTTCCTCGAACACCCGGACCGTCAAGTACGACCCGGTGCCGATCGTGAAGTGCGAGTAGGGAACTACTTGCCGACGAGTGGGCCGAGGGTGCGGCCCGCGAGGTCGACGATGCCTGGCTCTTCGCCGTTGGTGATCAGGTTGATCACGACGCCGTCGATGCCGTGGTCGAGGATGCGCGTCTGAACTTGCTCGGCGACGTCGTCCGGGCTGCCCACGAAATGACGTTCGGTGGCCTTGGCGACAACGTCCTCCGGCGCCGTGGTGATGTCGAGACCACGTTCCGCGAGGAATGTCCGCTGATGCGCGCGAGCTTTGTCACCGTCCTCGTCGATCATCATGAACGTCAGGAAGCTGGTCTCGAGGGTTGCGGGGTCGCGGCCGGCTTCGTCGCAGCGTGCCGCAAGTGCTTCCATCTTGCGCGGCAGTTCGGACGGGTCACAGATGATGTTGAGATGATCCGCGAAGCGAGCGGCGAGCCCGAACGTCTTCTTCTCTCCGCCGCCGCCGAGCAGGATCGGCAGGTCGTCGCGGACGCGAGGCTCGTTGATGGCGTCCTTGACGTGGTACCACTTGCCGTCGAAGGTGGGCCGCTCACCGCGGAGCATCGGCGCGATGATCTGCAGTGCTTCGTCGAGTTTCTGGAAGCGTTCGGTGAAAGTTCCGAACTCGTATCCGAACGAATTGTGTTCGAGTTCGAACCAACCGGCGCCGATACCCAGGATGGCCCGACCGCCGCTCACCACGTCGAGGGTGGTGACGGTCTTGGCGAGCATGGGCGGATTGCGGTAGGTGTTTCCCGTGACCAGTGCAGACAACTGGATGGTCTCGGTGGCCGTCGCCAGCGCGGAGAGCGCGGAGTAGGCCTCGAGCATCGGGGCGTCCGGCGCTCCGATTCCGGGGAGTTGGTAGAAGTGATCCATCACGAATGCAGTGTCGAAGCCTGCGGCTTCGGCTTCGCGGGCCTGCGCTATGACGGTGGGGAAGAGGTCCTTGACCGGACCGCCGTAGCTGAAGTTGGGCATCTGGTATCCGAGGCGAGTGCTCACCGTTTCGACGTTACTCGCGATCGGTTGACCTGGCACGATTTTACCAACTCTATGGATTCCGTTGTGCCGGGCAGACTTCCGGAAGTCAGAGAAGTTCTTCGGCCGCTTCGCGTCGCTTGGCGCGCTGTTGGTGAAGTTTGACTGCCGCGATTGCGATGCCGCCACCGACGATTCCGCCGACGAGAGCGCCGACCCAGGTGGACGATTCTTCGTAGGAATCGAATTTGAGGCGCGCCATGATGCCGACTGCGGCGACGAGGTACAGCGCGATGCTGATCACGACTCGGGGACGGTTGTAGTTGGACAACACGTAGACATCGACGTCGCGCCGAAGTGCATAGACAATTGTGATCACCGAGCCGAACAGTGCGACGATCAGCAGCGCGAGCGAGATCCACGCCCCGGTTCGGCCGGCGACCCAGGGCAGAATCGCCGAGCTGACGAAGACTGCCCAGAACACACTCTGCAATCCCACCGCCGAGGCTTCGTTCCAGACGTCGCGCTGGCGCTCGTCCTTGTAGAAGTCGTCGTCCAGATCTCCGACGAACCGCATTGCCTTCATCATGGTGCTCATGCCGTCTCCTCTGGAATTTCTGCGGTGAGTGCCGATTCGGGTAGGGGAAAGAGCGCTTCGACGGTGGTCCCCAGCGCCAGTGCCAGACGAAGTGCCAGGTAGACGCTCGGTGCGTAGTCACCACGTTCGACGGAGACGATGCTCTGTCTGCTCACCTGACCTGCCGTGGCCAGTTGCGCCTGGGTGAGGCCGGCGAGGCGTCGGTGCTCCCGCACGTTGTTGTCGCCAGCCTTTCCAGTCATGGGAAAAGTAAAGAATACTTGTCACTAGATGTCAAGTTTCCTTGTCATATGAGAGGCTGAAGAGCATGCGTGAACGATTTCTCGAGATCGCCCTGGCCAATCCGGTGGTCGCAACGATCGTGGATCGGGCGCCGAAGTTGGAGTTGGCTGAGTGGTACCTGACCGCAGGTGGGCTCTTCCAAACCGTCTGGAATCACATCGACGGCCGTGACCCCGGAGCCGGAATCAAGGACTACGACCTCTTCTATTTCGACGCCGGCGATCTGAGCTACGACGCGGAAGATCGCGTGATTCGTTCGGCCGCAAAACTGTTCGCCGATGTGGATGTCGATGTCGAAGTGCGCAACGAAGCTCGCGTGCACCTGTGGTACGAGCAGCATTTCGGGATTCCCGGCGTTCCGTTCACCAGTTGCCGCGACGCTATCGACCACTTCGCTTCCACAACTTGCTGTTTCGGGATCAGCAAGGCATTGGACGGCACCGTCGACGTGTATGCCCCGCATGGATACGGCGATCTTTTCGGCATGATCGTCCGCCCCAACCCGGTGCTGGCGCCGAGAGAGGTTTACGAGGCCAAAGCGGCACGGTGGCGCAGGGAATGGCCTGCGCTGACCGTGGAGCCTTGGCCTGAGGCCTAGACCTAGACCTCGATCGGCGGATGCAACCTGTCCATGGTCCATTGCCGATTGCGACGTGCGGCAAGTGAACTGGCGCCGAGTGAGGCGACGAGAAGGCCACCGAGGACGGCGATCGAGACCCACAGCCTCGAGTCGATACCGCCGACGGTGAGTTGTCGTAGCCCGTTCACCGCGTAGGTCATGGGGTCGAACGGGTGGATGATCTGGAACGGTTTCGCGGTTGTTTCGACGGGATAGATGCCGCCGGCCGAAACCAGTTGCAGCATCAGGAACGCCAGGGTGATGACGCGTCCGACAGAGACTCCGAAGATGGCGTTGAACGCCTGGATCAACGCCATGTAGGTGGCAGTGATGAGCATCAGGAATCCGACGGTGCCGAGGGCGTGTGTGGGGTGCAGACCGACGGCAAAGTGCACGACCAGGTACATCACGATCACCTGGCAGATGCCGATGAGCAATGCCGGCCAGTACGAGGCGAGGACCACTCGCAGCGCACCGAGTCCGTTTGCGATGGGCCGGTTCTGGAGCGGCTTGAGCAGCATCCAGGTGATGATGCCGCCCACGAACAGCGCGAGGGGCAGGAAGAACGGAGCAAAACCGGTACCGAAGGTGCTGGCGCGGTTCTCGTACGTCTCCTGTAGTTCGACCGGGCTGGAGAGCGTTTGAGCGGTTGCGGTTCGCTGTTGATCGGTCCAACTGGGAATTTGGCCGGCGCCCTCGGTGAGTTTGGTTGCAAGTTCGGAGGACCCGGCGCGAAGTTGCTCGGTGCCGTCGGCGAGTTTGGCCGCACCGTCGGAGAGTTGGACGCTACCGTCGGTGAGTTGAACCAGTCCACTACTGAGGGTTTGAGCGCCGTCGTTGACCTGTTGACCGCCGTCACGAAGCTGCACCAGACCGTTGCGGAGTTCACCGCCGCCGTTGGCCGCGGCATTCAGCCCGGCTCGGAAGGTGCTCGACGGATCGTCGAGTTGGTAAGCGAGTTGTTGTGCACCGCTCTTGAGTTCGCTCAGTTGGCCCATGGTCGCTTCACCGAAACCCTGAGTGCGCAGCATGTCCTGGGCAGGCGCGAGGGCATTGGCGATCTGTTGGCTGACCGGATCCGGGTTCAGTCGAAGACTGGCCACTGCCTGCCCGACCAACTGTGCGACGTCTGATTGTGTGTTCCCGAGGACGCTCAGTTGGTCGACGACCTGGCTGACGCCACCACTGAGTTGGCTTGCGCCGTCGCCAAGTTGAACAGCTCCGAGATCGAGTTGCCCCAAACCGTCGGTCAGTGCGAGGACACCGTCCGTGGCGGTGTTGATGCCGGTCGAGAGTTGCGCTGTACCGCCGGCCAGAGTGGCTGCGCCGTCGCGTGCGGTAACCATGTTGTCGGCCAGCGTTTTCGAGCCCGACGCCAATTCGCCGGCTCCGGCGTTGGCTGTGTTCACTCCGGCCGAGAGCTGGAGCGCTCCGTCGGCGGCCTGTTTCAAACCTGCACCCGCGTCGGTCAATCCGACCAGAACCGTCTCGACCGACTGCGCGCCGATCTTGTCGCTGACTTGGCTGAGGACCTGCTGGGCGGCATTTTGACCGATGATGGTGCCGAGGTAGTTGTTGACGTCGTTGAAGGTGAACTGCAACTGCGCTTTGTGGGGGTCCTTGGACGTCGGGGATGCAACGGCCTCGCTGAAGTTCTCGGGCAGAGTGAGAGAGAAGTAGTAGGTGCCGTCCGAAACTCCCTGTGCGGCTTCCTGTTGTGAGACCAGGTGGAGGTCGAGCTCACCGGAATCGAGCAGCGCTTGGCTGACCTCGTCGCCCGCGTTGAGTTCCTGCCCCTGGACCATTGCGCCACGGTCGGTGTTGACCAGCGCTACGGGGACCTTGTTGACCTCACCGAATGGATTCCAGAAGGCCCACAGGTACATTGCGCCGTACAGGAGCGGCATCAAGATGATGGTGACGAGTGCAATTCTGGGCATCGCGCCGCGGGAGAACCGCTTGAGTTCGGTTCCGAGAGACATTCCAGCGAGCATCGCGGTTACCTAGCGCCTTCTTGGTCGGGATTGGTGACTTCTTGGAGCAGGGTGACGGCTTCGATGTGTGATCCGTCGGGCAGCGGGTTGACGGTCGACGCGATGATGGTCTGGTAGCTCCCCATCTCGACGAGTCGCTCGACGAGGTATGCGCGTTCGGAGTCGCGCCGCACCTGTTCGAGATCGTCGACGACAAGCAAGGCCGGCTTCTTCGTGTTCGCGACGGCGATACGCAGCAGGGTCGCCTCGAGTTCCCCGAGATCGCTGACGTACCGGCCGAGCGCAGGTAACGGATGATCGCCGAAGACGGGGGCACACACCGCTTCGAGTTCGCGATCTCCGGCGCGTCCGATGAGTTTGTACCAGGGGGCATCCCATCGGATCTGCTCGGTGATCAGATCGCGGACGGTGACGGACTCGGCAAGCTCGTCGATGTCCTCGAACCCGGCGACCCCGGCGATCTCGAAGATCTCTCGGGGACGCGTTCGACCGAAGACGGACAGTGATCCGGAACTGGCTTTCATTCGTCCGCTGAGTGTCAGAAGTAAGGACGTACGTCCTGAACCGGCCGAGCCTTCGAGGATGGTCACACCGCCCGCACGAATCTCGAGATTGACGGGTCCGAACACCGGCCCCCATGGGCCGTCGAGCGCCAGGTCCGTGGCGGTCAATGCCAGTTCTGGGGCGTAATCGAGTTGTGCGTGCTCTGGTGCGACCACCATGATCACCTATCTGTCGCTGTACTCGGTCCGATACCGAATCCGAGTGCCGGTTCAGTTGATGTTGTGCTCACCCAATCACATCGGTAGCGGGCGAGCGGTCCCATGAATGGGATGTGTCGGACACGTTCGGCAACTTGGAGACCGAACGGTATGTATTCTGTTGGAAACGGAACGGGGGGAGTCGAGGTGCCGGTTCGTAGGCGCGGTATGTGCGCGGTACTAGTCATGGCCGCCCTGTCGGTTGTCTCCTGTGCCGGTGAGCGCGAGTCGCTCCCGTTCGTGTCCAGCGAAGAGCGTTTCGCGTTCACCGGACGCAATCCGGCTGCTGGTCCTCCGAATGTTCCGACCTTGCCTGCCGAAGATGCGCCATACGGAGCGATAAAGCTGTCGGGGGCTTGGACGGGCGCTGCCAAAGTCTCGGTGCCCGGATCTGTCATGTGTATCGAATCGGGTTCCGGAGATGCCACTCCAACTGGCTACCGTCAATGGACGTACGAGGTGCACACGAGTTCGTTCTACGAATACGACGGAGGCGGCGAGTATCCGGGACGCGATTTTCACTTGTACGTCATGGTGAACGAGAGTCCGGAGCAAGGGCGATCCGGAGCGATAGTGAAGTTCTCCGATCAAAGTGGAGAGTTCGTGTCTTTCGGTATCAGTGACGACTCGCCCTTCGAGATGACCGGTTCCTCGGACCGAACGCGTCTGGCAATCGCAATGACCGGAACGGCGGCGAGAGCCGGCGAACAACCGACGACGTCGGTACTGTCCGCTCAGATCAGTTGCCCCACCATCGAGCGTCGATGACCGCTGACAACAAAAATGCCGGCCCCGAAACATTCTCGGGACCGGCACTTTTCATGAATCAGGAACGAATCAGAATGCTGCTTCGTCGATCTCCATGATGTCGTTCTCGGTGTTCGCGACGATCTCGCGCGAAGCGGTGAGCTCCGGCAGGACGTTCTTGGCGAAGAAGGACGCGATGGCGACCTTGCCCTCGTAGAAGCTCTTGTCCTTATCGGAAGCGCCGTTGTCGAGTGCTGCGAGAGCGATCTCGGACTGACGGAGCAGTTGCCAGCCGATGAGCAGGTCGCCGACGGACATCAGGAAGCGGACGGAGCCGAGGCCGACCTTGTACAGCTGGGTGGGCTGCTCCTGAGCTCCCATGAGGAAGCCGGTGAGCGTGGCAGCCATGGCCTGGACGTCTTCGAGTGCGGTGGCGAGCAGTGCGCGCTCCGCCTTCAGACGGCCGTTGCCGGCTTCGCTGTCGATGAAAGTCTTGATCTGTCCGGCAACGTGAGCGAGCGCGACACCGCGGTCACGGGCGATCTTGCGGAAGAAGAAGTCCTGAGCCTGGATGGCCGTGGTGCCTTCGTACAGCGAGTCGATCTTGGAGTCGCGGATGTACTGCTCGATCGGGTAGTCCTGCAGGAAGCCGGAGCCACCGAGGGTCTGCAGGCTGTCCGTCAGGTACTGGTACGCACGCTCGGAGCCGACGCCCTTGACGATCGGGAGCAGCAGGTCGTTGACGCGGAACGCGGTGTCCTTGTCTGCGCCCGAGACGAGCTTGGCGACAACCTCGTCCTGGTGTGCTGCGGTGTAGAGGTACACCGCGCGCAGGCCTTCGGCGTATGCCTTCTGCATTGCCAGGCTACGACGCACGTCGGGGTGGTGCGTGATGGTCACGCGCGGCGCGGCCTTGTTGGTCATCTGGGTCAGGTCTGCGCCCTGCGCACGCTGCTTGGCGTAGTCGAGAGCATTGAGGTAACCGGTGGAGAGGGTGGCGATTGCCTTGGTGCCGACCATCATTCGAGCGTGCTCGATGACGTCGAACATCTGGGCGATGCCGTTGTGGACCTCGCCGACCAGCCAGCCCTGTGCGGGGATGCCGTGGCCGCCGAAGGTGACCTCACACGTGGCGGAGACCTTCAGGCCCATCTTGTGCTCGACGTTGGTGACGAAGGCGCCGTTGCGCTCGCCGAACTCTTCGGTCTCGAAGTTGAAGTGCGTCTTCGGGACGAAGAACAGGCTCAGGCCCTTGGTGCCGGGTCCGGCGCCTTCGGGGCGAGCGAGAACGAGGTGGAAGATGTTCTCGAACAGGTCGTCCGAGTCGGCCGAGGTGATGAAGCGCTTGACGCCCTCGATGTGCCAGGAGCCGTCGTCCTGCTTGACTGCCTTGGTGCGTCCGGCACCGACGTCGGAGCCGGCGTCGGGCTCGGTGAGGACCATCGTGGCGCCCCATCCGCGTTCGACGATGGTGGCTGCCCACTTCTTCTGCTCTTCGGTGCCGTTGTTGAACAGCACGTCCGCGAAGGCGGGTCCGGCCTGGTACATGTGCGCTGCGGGCTGTGCGCCCAGGATCAGCTCACCGATGGCCCACACGACAGAGCGGGGAACCGGCACGCCGCCGACCTCTTCGCTCAGTCCCATGCGGTACCACTCGGCATCCCACAGAGCCTTGAACGACTTCTTGAAGGATTCCGGAAGTGCAACGGTGTGCGTCTCGGGATCGAAGACAGGGGGGTTGCGGTCCGCGTCGGCGAAAGATTCGCCCAGCGGTCCCTCGGCCAGGCGTGCGACCTCTGCCAGCATGTTGCGGACAGTGTCGGCATCCAGGTCGCCCCAAGCGCCTTCGCTCAGTGGCTTCTCCAGTCCGAGAACCTCGAAGAGGTTGAACTCCAGGTCCCGAACGTTGCTCTTGTAATGGCCCATGTCTTCTGCTTCTCCCAGTGAGGTGGTGCGGTCCAGCACTCCTAGTACCGCCCGAAGTTTATTACTCGTCGGTAACTTAATACATGTTACTAGCCGTTCTTTGCATTGCCAACACCGGATTTGCGTCCGATGACCAGCGCGTCGATCGCGATTCCCGTTTCGGTGTGTCTGTGGGGATTTCCGGCGATCTCGAACTCGAGCTGTCCGCGGAACTCTTGCATCAATTCTTCTGGTGTGTAAAGGATTTCGGGATCTTGCGGCCCGCCGACGCCGTAGTCGATGTTGCTTCGGTCGTGACCCAAAATCATGAGGATTCCATCAGGTTTCAGAGAATTTATGGCACGGTTCACAACCAGGGTGCGTTGTGGTGCGGGCAGATGAAGGTAAAGAAGCAGGGTCAAGTCGTATGCCTGCCCGTTTCCGGGGGCGTAATCCGCGACGGTGACGTCGCCGCATCGGTAGTCGAGACGGTCGAGGACCGATCGGGGTGACCGGGCCGCGATCGTGCGGGCTTTCTCGATCGCGACGGCCGAATAGTCGACGCCGGTCACCTCCCAACCGCGAGTTGCGAGCCACAACGCGTTACGGCCCTCGCCACACGCCAGGTCCAGTGCCTGGCCGTGGGGGAGGGCCGTTGCGTATTCCACCAGTAATTCGTTGGGAGGAGCGCCCCAGACGAGCTCGGATTCTTCGTACTTCTTGTCCCAGGCGGCCGCATCCATAGATGACGACGGTAGTGGCACTCAGTTCTTGCGGACACCGTCCATCGGGTTCTTGCGCAGGGCGGCGCGAGTCGGGATCGCGATGGAGACAAACCCGAGAACCGCGGTCACGGCGACGATGGAACCGTAGATCACCGGTGAGATCGACGGGATCGGCTGCCCGGACACCGCCACGGCGATGCCCATCAGCGGCGGCAGGGCGATCAGCGATCCGACCACGACGGCGATTCCCACCACCATCAACGATTCGATGCGCATCATCGCTCGGACCTGCTTCGTCCGCGAGCCCACCAGCTGCAGGAGCGCGAACTCGCGGGAACGCTCGGCAGTGGCGGCGACCAGAGTGTTCACGACGGCGACGGCCAGATAACCGAGTAGGACGAGGACGGCGAGGATGCTGACCCACGACTGCATACGCCGCTGATCTTCGCCTGCGGCGCCGAACTGGTCCTGGTTCATCGCGGCGATCGAGGGGAAGGACTGCAACGACTGCTGTACTTCAGTCGACAGTCCGGGTTCGGCAGTAACCAGAACGGTGTCGATCAGGGCGTCGGTGGAGTGCTGACGCAAAGTCTCGATCGGCATGGTCACGTCCCCGAATCCGAGGCCGCGACCGTATTTCGCGACGACCATCGGATGCACCAGCGTTCCGTCACCCAGATAGAGGTCGACGCGCTGGCCAACCTTGGCTCCGAGTGTGAAGGCGCCGTCTTCGCTCACGGCAACGGTATCGCCGGTCAGAGCGCTCAGGTCGCCTTCGGTCACCGCGAGATCGAGGGTCGCGTCGGCACTGGCGGCGTCGATGCCCTGGGTCGCGATCGCGCTGTCGGCTGAGCCGCCTTCCTCGCCACTCGGTACCGGTAAGACCTGGCTGCGCACCACGGGGTTTGCCGCACTCACACCGGGCACCGCTGCAATCGAGTCGAGGAGTGAGGGAGCGATACCGGCCGGAGCGCCGACGATCAGGTCTGCGGTGACGCCCTTGATCGACTGGTTGGTCGCCTCGGCTGCGACGGTGCTCTGGCTGAAGAACTGCACCGAGCCCAGCGCGATTGCGAGAGCCAAGGGAACAACGGCCGACGAGAGTCGCCTCGAGTTGGATTCGGCGTTGGCGGCAGCGAGAACTTTCGACGCCGATCGGCTACGGCGCAGAGGGCCGCCGAGGGCCTTGATGATGCCGCGCACCAACAACGGGCCGAGCAGCGCGACCGAGAAGATCAAGAGCAGCGCGCTCGAACCGGCTCCGGCGGCTGCCACGCTGCCGGGCAGGAAAGCTGGGAGGATGCACGCGCTGAGGCCGGCGGCGCCGAAGATCAGCCCGGTGATGATGCGTCCGAGGCCCAGTTTCGCCGGGCCGCTTTCGGATTCGCGGAGTGCTTCGACAGGGTCGAGCTTTGCCGGCCGACGGGCAGCGATCGCAGCGGCAGCGCGGGCAGTGAGTACGCAGATCAGGAATGCCGCGATCGCCGGAAGGGGGCTGTAGGCCAACGCAAAGTCTGTGGGCATGACCCCGGCGGCGGCGAACTGTGCGCCTAGAACTCGGGCGAGCAGATATCCGGGCACCGCGCCGAGGGCCGCAGCAGCTGCAGCAACGAGCAGCACTTCACGCCCGATCATGACGTGGACCTGCCGAGTGGTGGCTCCGATTGCACGCAGCAGAGCGAACTCTCGGCGCCTGGCGTTGATCGAGAGCGACAGTGTGCTGGAAACGACGAACATGCTGACCATCAATGCAAGGCCCGCAAACGTGGCGCAGAGCACGATCAACTGAGTCCGCGCAGCGCCGGCGTCAAGGAATTCGATGCCTCCGCGAGCGGTGCCGGTCGAGATCTCGGCGCCGGTCCCAGCGAGTGCCTCGCGAGCGAGAGCGGCGGCATTCACGCCTTCGGGTGCGATCAATCCGACTGCGGTGAACGAGTTCTGGTGCGGCCACAACCGGTCGGCCTCTTTGTCGTCGAGGAAGACCAGTGCCGGACGGTCGGGTGACGGCAACGAAGAGGAATCTGCTGTGCCGACAACGGTGTAATCGCCCACTAAGCCGCCGTGAGCCAGCGTGATTCGCTCGCCGAGCGCGGCGCCGGTGGTCGAGACCACCTCGTCGCGGCTCTGCGGAGCGCGCCCCTCGGCGAGCGAGTACGGCGCCAATTGTGCTGTGTTCCAAGGATGTGCGTCGAGTACGACGCCCTCGGCGGTGCTGACGGGGACGGAGATGTCGGGAACCACCGTGACGTCGAGTGCCTCGAGCTTGCGGACCGCATCACCGTCGAGGAGAACTCGCTCGGCAAAAGGCTGATCGGCGTCTTCCTTGACGACGAGTGCCTGCGGCGCGCTGACCACGGCGTCGGCACCGGCGTAGAGATGTGGTGAGACTCCGCCTCGCACTCCTGATTCCAGCAGTACACCCAAACCACAGGTGAGGAGGGCCGCGCAGAATACGGAGACGAACACGGCGACGAACCCGGAGCGGTGCGCTTTCAGATGGGCAAAAGTGTGCGCTTTCATCATCACCAGTCCCCGAGGTGTGTCATGCGCTCGGCGATCTGCTGCGGTGTCGGTCGGTCGATGTGCCCGACCAGTTTCCCGTCGGCGAGGAACAGCACACGATCGGCGTACGACGCGGCCACCGGATCGTGCGTGACCATGACGATGGTCTGGTCGAACTCGGCGGCCGTTCGGCGCAGCAATTCCAGAACCTGCTTGGCGCTGCGGGAGTCGAGGGCGCCGGTTGGTTCGTCGGCAAAGAGTGCGTCGGGGTGGGTGACGAGGGCGCGCGCGATGGCGACGCGTTGCTGCTGGCCGCCGGACAGTTCGGAGGGCTTGCGCTTTCGGTGTGATCCGAGCCCGACGGATTCGAGGACGAAGGTCAGGTACTGCTTGTCGGCTCGTCGTCCGGCGAGAAGTAGCGGAAGCGTGACGTTCTGCTCGACGTCGAGAGCGCCGAGCAGGTTGTATGCCTGGAAGACGAAACCGATGTGATCGCGTCGGAAGATGCTGCGGGCCTTCGGCTTCAGCTGTGAGATCTCGGTGTCGCCCAACCACACCGATCCGCTGCTCGGTCGGTCGAGGCCCGCGGCGCAGTGCAGGAAAGTGCTCTTACCTGATCCGGACGGGCCCATCACGGCGGTGAAGGTGCTGCGCGGCAGGGTGAGGCTGATGTTGTCGAGGGCGGTCACGGCGCCGCGGCCGTTGCCGTAGACCTTGCTGACGCCTTCGAGTCGCACGGCAGATGTTCGAGCGGCCGTGGCACCAGGAGCCGGCGGGGCGAGGACCGAGTGTCGATTCTTCATGGGATGAACGCTATGGAGATTCGGCATTCGTCGACATCCAGCAGAGTCCCGAATCGATGGTGTAGCCAGCTGTAGTGGATCGTGCGGTGCGGTGCGGCATGCTGGTGCAGTGAAGAAGAGAACCAGGGCTGCGGTGTACGTACTCGTCGAAGGTGCGGCAGCTGTGGTCTCCTTGTTCCTGTTGATGGTCGGTCTCATTCTTTTGTCGCTCTCGATTTTGATCGTCGGCTGGTTGCTGTTGCCGTCGTACGTGCGAGTGCTCCGGTGGTGGGCGGGCCTGGCTCGAGGGCGAACGGCTGCGTACACCGGGCGCCCTGTTCTGCAGCGATATCCGCCGATGCCGAGCAATCCGACATTCGGGGACTGGAGCAGGTTCCTCACCGATCAGTCGACGAGGCGCGACGCGGCCTGGTTGTCGATTCATGGTCTGGGTGCTTTCGTCGCGGCGATGCTGACAATTGCGCTGCCACTCGGTGCACTCAATGCGATTGCCGTCCCGCTGTACTGGCAGCAGATGCCCGCGGGCGAACCCGTCAACAATCCGTACCCCGTGACGTCGTGGTTGGGCGCGGCGGGAATGCCGTTGATCGGCATCCTGTACTTCCTGATCGCGTGGTGGTTGATCCCCGCGATGGCGAAATGGATCAGCTGGTCGACCACGACTTTGCTTGCGCCGGATACGCGTTCGGACCTCTCGAAGCGCGTCACCGCCCTGACTGCCAGCCGCGCTGCAGCGCTGGACGCGCATTCGGCCGAACTCAAGCGGATCGAGCGCGATCTGCACGACGGCGCGCAGAACCGTCTGGTCGCGGTGGTGATGATGCTGGGGATGGCCGAGCGATCGTTGCAGATCAACCCGGACCAGGCTCTGCCACAACTGCATCGGGCCCAAGGTGCGGCCACCGAGGCGTTGAGCGAACTCCGGACGTTGGTGCACGACATCTATCCGCCGATCCTCGACGAACTCGGCCTGGAGGGTGCGATCTCGGCGCTCGCAGGGCGCTCCACCGTGCCTTGTGTGCTCGAGATCGACGAGCTCCGCCGTGCCCCGGCTGCCGTTGAGGCTGCTGCGTACTTCGTCGTCGCCGAGGCTTTGACCAACGTCGCAAAGCACAGTGGAGCGAGCAGCGTCACCGTCACGGCAAGGACGGAGGCGTCTGCCGACTCGTTGGGTGAGACGATGCTCATCGACGTGATCGACGACGGTCACGGCGGCGCGAACGAACGGCCGGGCGGCGGCGTGGCGGGCATCCGGCGCCGGGTCGAGGCTTTCGAAGGAACCGCCGCACTGGAGAGCCCGGAGGGTGGACCGACAACGATGAGGGTGGAACTACCGTGCGGATTCTGATTGCCGAGGACGACGCTCTCCTGCGCGAAGGGCTTGCACTGCTGCTTCGCGGAGAGGGATTCGAGGTGTCTGCCGTCTCCGACGCTACACAGTTCCTTGCGGTGTTCGAGGAGACCGCCCCCGACGCCGCGGTGCTCGACGTCCGGATGGCTCCCACTTTCACCAATGAGGGACTTCGAGCGGCGATCGAGGTGCGCAAGCTTCGCCCGGGCTTTCCCGTCCTGGTCCTTTCTGCGTACGTCGAGGATCGCTACGCCGGTGAATTGTTGGCGGGCGGCGCCGGTGGCGTCGGCTACCTGCTCAAGGAACGGGTCGGCAAGGTAGCCGAGTTCGTCGACGCGTTGAACCGGGTCGTCGACGGCGGAACCGTGATGGATCCCGAGGTCGTATCCCAACTGATGAGCCGTCGACGCGCCGACGATCCGATCAGGTCACTGACCCCACGCGAGTCCGAGGTCCTCGGACTGATGGCAGAGGGGCTGGGAAATCAGGAAATCGCCAGGAAATTGGTCGTCAGCGACACTGCTGTGAGCAAGCACATAGGAAATATCTTCGCGAAACTCGGCCTGGCGGCTTCCGAAAGCGGGCATCGTCGTGTTTTGGCAGTTCTAGCTCATTTGCGCGCCTGATCGAGGATCTGGACTACATACCTGACCGAAGCGTAATGTGAGCCAGCCTCATGTTGTCGCCGTGACCGAACGGTGACCTGAGAGGCAGTGGCTTATGTCCACTACGTAACGTGTGATGTCGAATGCCTGTCATCACCAGAAACCAACGAGGAGATCGATCAATGGGTAAGCCGATTGCCAGTGTGGCCGGAGGTCGGCAGTCCGTCCTTCTCGGGCTCGGCGTTCACCGCCCGGAGCGAGTCGTGACCAACGACGAGATCTGCGAGCTGATCGATTCCACCGACGAGTGGATCCAGACGCGATCGGGTATCAAGTCGCGCCGCTTCTCCGGCGAAGGCGAAGGCATCCTCGCCATGTCGATCAGCGCTGCCCGTAAAGCACTGGACGTCAGCGGCATTGCGCCCGAGCAGATCGGCGCCGTGATCATCGCGACGTCGACGTGGGACTTGCAGACCCCTCAGGCCGCATCCATCGTTGCGCATGAGCTCGGTATCAAGGGTCCGGCTGCATTCGACGTCGCAGCAGGTTGCGCCGGTTTCTGCACCGCCCTGGCCGTGGCCAGCGACCTCGTTCGCGGTGGCACCGTAGATCACGTTCTCGTCGTCGGCGTCGAGTTGATGAGCGAGGCCACCGAGCCCACCGATCGCAGCGTTCGCTTCATCTTCGGTGACGGCGCCGGCGCAGTTGTCGTCGGCCCGAGCGATACCGTCGGCATCGGCCCGGTCGAGTGGGGTTCTGATGGCAGCCAATCCGACGCCATCGTTCAGGAGCCGAGCTGGCTCGACTACACCAAGGACCCGACCGGCCCTCGTCCGTGGATCAAGATGGCCGGTACCGCGGTGTTCCGCTGGGCCGCCTTCGAGATGGGCAAGGTCGCCACCCGCACGCTCGAGAAGTCGGGACTGGGTATCGAGGACATCGACGCTTTTGTACCGCACCAGGCAAACCAGCGCATCAACGAGGTCATCGCTCGCAGCATGAAGCTGCCTGAGGGCTTCCCGGTCTCCAACGACATCGCCGAGACAGGCAACACGTCCGCGGCGTCGATCCCGCTCGCCATGGAGCAGATGCTGCGCGACGGCCAGTGCAAGGCCGGCGACAAGGCCCTGCTTCTCGCCTTCGGTGCCGGTCTGTCCTTCGCCGGTCAGGTTGTCGTCATGCCGCCGTTGGCTGGGGCAGAATCAGCCTGATCTTCACTCGTACGTACTGAGCGCCTCGAACTTCGGTTCGGGGCGCTCAGTCGTTTCCAGGAGGGCGGTCGTTTCCAGGAGGGCGGTCGTTTCCGGTCCGGCGCGTTGAGCACTGCGATGTGGCACCCTGGCGAGATGGTCGAGAGCGTGGGGGAGTCCGAACGTACGGGTGAGACGGGCGGCAGCTTGGCAAAGATGGGCGGGCAAGTGGCGCTCGCCAGCACGGTCAGCCGGATCACCGGTTTCGTCCGCACCCTTGCCCTTGCCGCTGTCCTGGGCATTGCCCTGGTCAGCGATGCGTACAACGCGGCCAACAGCTTCCCCAACATGGTCTATCAGCTCCTCCTCGGCGGGATTCTCGCCAGTGTCCTGCTTCCGTATCTGACGCGGCAACGACGCCGTGGGCGGACGCTCGAACGTGAGCAGACGCAGCGCGTCCTGACTGTGGGAGCGCTTGCTCTTGCTCTCGTGACGGCAGTGGCCGTGGTGTGCGCGCCGCCGCTGGTCTCGGCCGTGATCGATGATCCGGCTCAACGCGAGCTCACGACGCTCTTCGCGTATTTGCTTCTGCCGGAGATCTTCTTCTACGGCATCACGGCGATGATGACGGCTGTGCTCAGTGTTCGATCGGTGTTCGGTGCGCCGGCCTGGGCGCCGGTGATCAACAACGTCGTCCTTCTGGTGACGGTCGCAGTCTTCCTGTGCATCCCGGGGCCGGTGGCTCTGACTCCCGAGTCGATGACAATGGCGCAGGTTCTGGTGATCGGTATCGGTACTCTGCTCGGGATCGTGGCGCAAACCGCCGTCGTTGCTCGAGCGCTGCACCGCAACGGGTTTCGGTGGCGCCTTCGCGTGCGGGTCGTCCCGCACACCTGGCGCCCGGTGCGCGTCGGGGCGCCGTTGCTCGGGTGGGTTCTGGTGTACGTCGTTGCCGGTCAGGTTGGGGTGTGGGTGACGATGAAGGTGACGCTCTCACGTCACGTCTACTCGATGTACACGCACGCGGATCTGCTGTTTCAAGTGGCGTACGGCATTCTCGGTGTGTCGTTGTTGACGGTGCTGATGCCGCGGATCGCCAGGTCGGTTGCTGCGGGTGACGACGTCGGCGTCGTATCCGATCTCGGCCGGGGAGCCCGGTATTCGGTGGTGGCGCTGATTCCGGTTACCGTGGCGCTCATGGTCTTCGGCCCTTCGTTGACCACCCTGATCTTCTTCGGCCGAGTAGACGGCAGCAGCGCCCGGTTGATCGGAACTGCCGTGGCAGTCAGCGCATTCGGGCTGGTGCCGTTTGCGATGGTCATGCTTCAGCTTCGAGTGTTTTACGCCGACAACAACACCCGAACTCCCGCGGCGATAGCCGTGGTGATGGTAGTTGCCAAGACGGCGCTTGTTCTTCTTGCGTCACTGTCGGCGAGTGACGAAACGCTGGTCCTGGCCGTCTGTGCAGCCAGCTCGTTCTCCTACGTGTGCGGAGCGGTGCTGGGCCACGTCCTGCTTCGAAAGCGATATGGACTGTTGGGATTCCGCCACGTGCGGGCCACCGTCGGAAGGATTTCGACGGCGGCAGTTCTGGCAGGCGGTTGTGCGCTGGCTTTGGTGGTGGCGGTTCAGAATCGAGTCCCCGAGCCCAGACTTGCTGCTGCTGTTTCCTTGTCGGCGGGTGCAGCCGTTGGTGTCATTGTCCTGTTGGGCGCGTGCAAGGTGGTCGGTGTTCCCGAGATTCGTCGGGCCCGAGCCCTACTGTTGTCCTGAGGACAGGAGCGGTACCAGCAGTTCGTCCGGAGTGAGGGCACCGTGCTGTCCACGAAGGCCGGACAGTCCCGATTCGACAGATCGACGTACGACCGCCACGTCCCCGGAAGCAATGGCGATGACATCGCCGATCCGGCCGTGATACTCGGAATGCACTGCGGGCCCGAACAACCCCGCGACAATGCCCTCCGATCTCGTCCCGATCCACATGCGGTCACCCAGTTCGGCGCGCCAGCGGTCCGCAACATCTTGTGCGGCGCCTTCTCTGGTGTGGATGTGACGACAACGTGGTTCACCGGCAAGAGCGAGTACGTCCTTGGACAGCATCGGAGTGTTGTCGAAGTCGATCTTGTTCTCGTCCAACACGTCGACCATTCCGTGGTCTGCTGTCACCAGCAATCTCACGTCCGGACCGAGAGCGGCAGCAAGTTGTTCGACCAGTCGATCGACAAGCATCAGTTGGAATGTCCACGGTTCGGACTCGGGCCCGTAGACGTGGCCCAGCGCGTCGATCTCACTGATGTAGCAGTACGTGAATGTCCGGTCCGCGGATTTCGACGCGGCCACCGTGCGAGCGAGGAGGTCTCCGTACGCCTGGATCCCGGCGAACTGGGCACCGCGCATTCCCGCCCGGGTGAGGCCGCTGCCGTCGAATTTGGACGGAACGACGGTAGTGACGGTGATGCCGGCGGCCGCTGCGCGATCGAAGGTCGTGGCCTGCGGCTGCAGGGTCTCCGGGACGATGGAGTCGGTCTGAGAATCCTTCTTGCCTGCGCTGTGCCAGCCCAGCCAGTTGAACACCGAATCGGCTTCTTCGACGTAGGACTGGTAGCCGGTGATGCCGTGCGCTCCCGACGGCAGACCGGTCCCCAGCGAGACGATGCTGGTGGCCGTCGTCGTGGGGAATCCTGCCCGTATGGGCGTTCCGGCGAGCGAATTCAGGAATGGTGCATGTTCGGCGTTGCGGGCGAGCAAATTCGCGCCCATCCCGTCTACCAGCAGAATGACGGTCTTTTTGCTGGGCTGCAGATCGAGACGGTTCGCTTCGCCGCTCACGCCGAGGGAAGCGAGTACCGACGGCGCAAGCGTCGACAGAGTCGGCTGCGAGTACACATCGAGGAGAAGAGGGGCGGGGGCGGGCATCCCATGAGATTAGGCGTTGGACGCAGAAAACTGCATACCTTCTGGGCGAGTGTTCAAATCTGCGCGCGGAAGTTCACCCCATGATCGTCGAGATCTGGAACTTGGCACCGAGAGGATCGGCCACCGATGCGAGACGGCCGAAGGGCGTGTCCTCGGGATCCCGCAAAACGCTGCCGCCGAATTCGACGACCTTGGCGACTGCAGCATCCGTGTCGTCCGCCCCGAAGTACACCTGCCAGAACGACGGCACCTCCGCCGGGAGGAACGAGCTGGCATCCATCAAACCGGCGACGACGGTGTCGCCCTGCTTGGCCTGTGAGTACCGGAACTCGTCGCTGTCGCCGATGGACTCGTAGGTCCAGCCGAACACGTCGGTGTAGAACGGCAGAACTGCGGCGTAGTTCTTGGACAATGTCTCGTGCCACACCGGTGTGCTCGCCTCGCCCACCAGCCCGAAGCCATTGTGCTGATCTGCCTGCCAGATACCGACGACGGCACCGGCCGGATCGCCCACGATCGCCATGCTGCCCTGGGGACCGACCTGCATCGACGGCATCATGATCATGCCGCCTGCGGCTTCGGCCTTGGACGCCGACGCTGCCGCATCAGCAGAGGAGATGTAGGTGGTCCAGACGTCGCCGTACGGGTTTCCCTCCTGCTGGGGGCCTAGCCCGGCGATGGGCTGACCGTCTTTGCTGAAGATCGCGTAGCCGCCGTACTGCGGGTCGTCGTTTGCGTCAGCCTGCCAACCGAACACGTTGGTGTAGAAGGATTTGGCAACCGCGGTGTCTGAGCTGGTGAGGTCGATCCAACAGGGCGTTCCGTCGAGCGCTGTACGTGCGGGCATATGAAAACTCTCCTTTACCGAAACGGATACACAAGCAAGGGCGCAGAGCGGGCTGGCCAACGAAGGCGCGAATCTCACGCTACGCGCGTACCCCGACACATTCCCAGGGCTCGAGAGCATTGGAGTATCTGACCGTTGGCGCTTGCCTGTGGGCCGGACCTTCCGACGTCATCTTCGCCGGACCGTCCTCGAGACGCCGAAGTTGATGGGGCACTTGCTCGATCGGCAAGGACATTCCACCGGTGTGGTGCCGGTAAGGGTCAGCTCCTGATCAACCCCGTGCGATCGAGCCACGCGAGCGTATGACGTGAGAACTCGTCCGGAATCTCCAACTGAGGGGTGTGGCCGGTGTCGCCGAGAATGATGGTGGTCCAGTGTGGATGAGCGGCAGCCGCTGCCCGTGCGGCCTCGACCGGGACCAGTCGATCGCGGTCGCCGTGCATCAGGAGCGTCGGAGTCATGATCTCTCGCAGGGTCTTTCGATACGAGGCCGGGCGGGCGAGGGTCCTCAGCAGTGACCGTGCTGCCTGGAGGAACTCGGCATCCTGAGCGGGTTCGTTGCGGCGAATCGCCGTCAGGGCGGCGCCCGCTTCGAGAACCGCGGGGTCTGCTCGCGTCGGATCGGCGAAACACAATCTGGTCATCTGTGCGGCCAATTGGTGGTCTGACATCTTCCGACGTCCGAAGCCGAGAACCTGCTCACCGACGTACGGCATCGAGTAGAGCGCGAATTGTGCGGCGACGGTCAGGTCGGGAAGTTGGACGGGCAGGGGGAGTGCCGGATCCACCAGGACCAGGCCGGCCACTGATTCGGGACTGGCGTGGGTCGCCATCGCGGAGACCATTCCGCCCATGGAATTGCCGAACAGGACGGCGGGTTCACCGACCACTGTGTCGAGAAAGCGATTCAGGAGTGCTGCGTTGGCATCGACGCCGGTGTGTCGCCCACGGGCAGAGGTGAGTCCGAATCCCGCGAGGTCCAGTGCGTACACACGCGTGTGCGCCGCCAGTGCTGGTGCCACCCGTACCCAGTTGAGGTGTGAGCCGCCCAGTCCGTGAACGAGCACGATGGGCGGCGCTCCGCTGGGACCGCCGAAGTCGATCCAGTGAACATCACCACCAAGATCGGTGATGTTGCTTGTCCCGCCCCACGGGTGCGTAAGGGTGCTTCCGTCGGCGACTTGGGCCGAAACAGCGGATTCCATACCTGACAGGATGCACCGAGGTGCGGTGGTAGTCACGCGCTCGTCCCAGTTCGAGATCCGAAATTGTGCGCTCGATCACGGGTTTTCGAGAAGCTCACGAAACGGTCAAAACGGAATTTGACTGGTACCAAGCATTTTTCGCGCTCGGTTCACGAAGTTCGAAGGCGCCCGGCGCGCGTCTCGACGATGTGGGTTCGGGCATACTGAAAACCATGTGGTGGATGGTCGGGCTCATAGTGCTGGCCGCGTTGGTTTTGGCATCCGTTGTGGTCGGTTTCGTTTTCCGCCGCCCGATCGCCGAAGACAAGTCGGCGGTGCTTGCCTTCGACGACGCCACCTCTCAGCCCCAGCGCGACTGACCACCGTCGAGCGGAATTGTTGCTCCGGTCAGATAAGCGGCGTCCGGGCCGACCAGGAAAGCCACCGCAGTGCCGATGTCCGTTTCGCAGTCTCCGATCCTCCGCAGCGGAATCCCGGCAACAAAGGCGGCAGCCTCTTCCGGGCGCGCATCTGCCCAACGCTGTAACCCGGGTGACGACGCGTGTGGCGCCACCGCGTTGACACGGATCCCGTCGACGCCCCATTCGCACGCTGCTGCGCGGCTGAGGGCTCGGACGGATTCCTTCACGGCCGCGTATCCGCCGTAGCCGGCAGCGTCCCAGCGGACGGCCACGGAACTGACCATGTTGATGATCGCCCCGCCTCCGCGCTCCTTCATGAACGGATAGCACGCTTGCATGGTTCGCAGCGTCGCGACGGGACCGGATGTCAGTCCGTCGGCAAGGCGCTCCGGAGTGAGGTCGAGGACGTTGCCGAGCGGGTTGAGGCTGGCGTTGTTGATCAGAATGTCGACGCCGCCGAACAGTTCCACTGTTCGCGACACGGCGGCGGTGATGGAATCCGCGTCGGCGATGTCCACGAGTACCGGTTCGGCACGGCCGCCGCGTTCGGTGATTTCGTTACATGTGACGACGAGTTTCGACTCGGTCCGGCCCGCCACGGCGACGGAAGCACCTTCCTTGGCGAGTGCCAACGCAACTCCCTGGCCGACGCCTTGCCCTGCACCAGTGATCAGGGCCACTTTTCCATCCAACTTGCCCACTGCTGTTCTCCTGCTCGTCATTCAACGGTTCCCGAAGCGTTGTCCTAATCGCGCATTGTTACTCGTGGGTTCCCGCTGGATGAGATGTGAGTTACGTCCCACTTGGTGGCACCACTTTAAAACTCGGCTGTCTTACGTATATTGTGAGCGCCGTTACATACCGGGCGCGCGGACCGCGTACACATTCCATGATGAGGAGATAGACATGGGTTCCACAGCAGACGACCTCAAGGCTTGGGAAGCAATCGGCAAGGGCATCGGCGGAGTTGCCGGTCTCTTCGCTGGTGTTATCGCAATCATTTCTGCAGTCACCGCTGCACAGTCGCTTTCCTGATCCGTTTTTCGGATAGGTAGCACTCCGGCCCGCGACCTGAAGGCATTGCCTTCGGGGCGCGGGCCGGAGGTTTATCCGTACCCGAGTATCTGTGTCTTGCAGGAACATTCATCTTTATGGTAGGTCGACTGCCGCTGGTATATCCACACCTTCTTCGTAGACCTGGGGCCCGAAGTTCGGCAGCGGAGTGAAGTCGAGTGTCGCTTCCGAACCGCGGTAGTGGCGGAAGTAGTAAAGCGATCTGTCCGGCCGGACCAACGTGTCGGGTTCGGTTGTCTTCCAGGCCCAGTGGACGTCTGCTCGCAGAATCTCCGACAGCCGCAATATGTTCTTGCAGCCGTGCCTTTGTAGCCCAAGGCATTTGAGCGTGTCGACGTCTCGTAGTTGTACGTCGCGCGTCCACCTGGATTCGTAGATCAGAGCATCGAGAACCACATGGTATGAACCCGCCTGAGCGACGCCGTCAAGTAGAACCTCCCAGCCCAATTCTGTTGCGTGTTGGAGGTATTCGTTGGCGTCGATGAGTGCTGCCCACGCGACGGTGTCGCGGTATCGACTCACGTAATCGGCGTAGGCCTCCACCTGTCCGTGCGCGATCCGACTCTCCGCGTCGCGCGGTTGCCAATCGATGATCGTCGCCGGAAAGTCGTGCAGCTCTTGCGGAACGCGACCCGAACTTCACTGTCCGACATCGATCGAGTGAAGGCGCCGTAAGAATTGCCGCTCTTGTCCTCGCTGCGTCCGTGCCAGTGGTTGAGGCTGAATGCGCTTGTCTTGCGGGTGGACCCGGCGGAACCGGTGTTGTCGTAGAGAGCAACCTCCCGGCCTTGCCCGATGTGGTGCAGACACCAGTCTCTGATGAAGGGGAGATGCTCGCGGGGAGCAGGACCGCAACCACTGCGCGTCGTCCGGAGTGCTCTGCGCGGATGTGAGTTGCTCGATGCTGATCGTAGGAACGGTTGATCGTAGAACGTTGACACATCTGACTATTTGTCTCATAGTCGAGTCATGACAACCGCTGTGTCACAATCGCCACGATTTGTTCCTTCCACCGGGGAGTCCTGGCGTTCGCCGTGGGCAATGTACGACGCATTGCGCGAGAACGATCCTGTTCACAATGTTGTGCCGGAAGCTGCGGCGCAGGACGACTACTGGGTGCTCACCCGTCACGAAGACGTCTACAACGCTGCTCGCGATTACGAGACATATTCGTCGGCAAAGGGATTGACCACTGTCTACGGTGAACTCGAGCGGATCGGGATGCAGGACAATCCGCCGTTCGTGATGCAGGATCCGCCCGCGCAGTCGGAGTTCCGGCGCATGGTGTCGAAGGGGTTCACCCCGCGTCAGGTGTCGGCGGTCGAGCCGATGGTCCGCGAATTTGTCGTCGAACGTATCGAGGCGTTGAAAGCGCGTGGCAGCGGCGATATCGTCGTCGAATTGTTCAAGCCGTTGCCGTCGATGGTTGTCGCACATTATCTGGGTGTGCCGGAATCGGACCGTGATCAGTTCGACGGCTGGACCGAGGCCATTGTTGCTGCCAATTCGGCAGGTGGTGTGGCCGCAGCGGCGACGACGGCGCAGGCCGCCACCGGTGAGTTGATGATGTACTTCGCTTCGCTGATCGAACGCCGCAAGGTCGAACCGGGTGACGACACGATTTCGCACCTACTGGCCGCTGGGCTCGGTGAAGAAGGCGACATGTCAGGCTTACTGTCGATTCTGGGCTTTGCCTTCACTATGGTGGCCGGTGGAAACGACACCACAACAGGAATGTTGGGCGGATCGGTGGCGATGCTGACCGAACGCCTCGACCAGCGTCAGATCCTGTTGGACGATCCCGCATTGATCACTGACGCAGTCGACGAACTGCTTCGACTCACCTCACCGGTCCAAGGTCTGGCACGCGCCACGACGCGGGATGTGGCCTTGGGTGGCAAAGTGATTCCGGCAGGACGTAAGGTTTTGCTGATGTACGGTGCGGCAAATCGTGATCCCGAAAAGTACGGACCCGACGCGGCGGAGTTGGACGTCTTGCGCCGGCCACAGAAGATTCTCACCTTCAGTCATGGCGCCCACCATTGTCTGGGTGCGTCGGCCGCTCGGATGCAGGCACGAGTTGCGTTGGAAGAGTTGCTCTCCCGGATTCCGGACTTCCATGTCGACATCGACGCGATGCAGTACGCACCCGGCAATTACGTCCGCCGTCCGCTCACCGCCCCGATCTCGGTTAGCCGGCCGTGAGCAACGACTGGCTCGGTGAGGGCCGCGCTTTGGCAGCAGCCGAGAAGATCCTCGACAGCGCGGCACAATTGTTCGTCGAAAAGGGCGTCGCAACGATCGGCATGGCGGAGATAGCTTCTGCTGCAGGATGTTCACGGGCCACCCTGTATCGGTACTTCGAGAATCGGCAGGCTCTACACATCGCGTTCGTTCACCGCGAAGCTCGCAGACTGGGAACTGCGATCGCGGAATCGGTAGCAGCCATCGACGATCCGAGCGAGCGCCTCGAAACGGCGATGCTCGCGGCGGTGTCCGCGGTACGCAGCACGCCGACGTTGGCTGCATGGTTCACCCCGGGAGATGCGAGTCTTGCCGGTGAACTTGCCAATTCATCCGACGTCATCAACGGACTGGGGGTTGCGATGCTCGGTGACACCGGTGCCGAGGTAGCCACTCGAGCACGCTGGATCGTGCGAGTGATCCTCTCGCTGCTCATGGTGCCGGGGGCGGACCAGAACGACGAGCGAGAGTTGGTGCGTGAGTTCGTTGCTGCGCTGTTGACCGCAGGAAGGACCGCCTGATCATCCCTTCCGGGTGATGTGCGAGAACATCTTCGAAGAGAGGGCGATTCCGCTCCTCATCCATCGATGCGTGGCTCGACAAACGTCCACCCCGAAACGCGAAGCTGATCTGCACGGTCATTCGAAACGGGAAGGATCTCCCGCTCCGACGCGCACGATCTCGGGGGCACCGGACGAATAGTCGACGACCGTGGTGGGTTCGGTTCCGCAGTCACCCGAGTCGATGACCGCGTCGAGTTGGTGGTCGAGTTCTTCCTTGATCTGCCAGCCGTCCGTCATCGGCTCCTCGGCGCCGGGCAGCAGAAGGGTGCTGGAGAGGATCGGCTCACCCAATTCCTGAAGGAGCGCACGCACGACCGGGTGGCTGGGAATGCGCACCCCGACGGTCTTCTTCTTGGCGTGTGCCAGCCGCCGCGGAACTTCCTTCGTGGCGGGAAGGATGAAGGTGTATTGGCCCGGTGTGGCCGCTTTCACCGCCCGAAACGCCGAGTTGGTGACGTGGACGAAGTGCCCGAGCTGCGCGAAGTCGGCACAGACGAGTGTGAAGTGGTGATCCGACCGCAGATGACGGATCTCGCGGATCCGATCGGTGCCCGAGTGATTGTCCATTCGGGCGCCCAAGGCATAGCAGGAATCGGTGGGGTAGGCGATGACCGCGTCGTTGCGCAGCATTTCGACGATCTGGCTGATCGCGCGCGGCTGCGGGTTTTCGGGATGCACGTCGAAGTATCGGGCCATCAACCCAGCTTAGTTCAGCCGGCAGATCACGAATGCCGTTCACCGTTCAGACTGTGGTCGGCGAGCAATCCCGTCAGTTCTTCGGCGTAGGCGAGTTGCTTACGCAAGTGTATGCAGCTTGCTTCCGCTCGGGTATGGCAGGCGGTGACGAATTCGGTTGCACCGGTTCGCATCGATGCGTCCGAAGCTTTGTCACCGAGCACTGCCAGAGAATCGAGGAGCTGTTTCATTTCTTCGAGACTGAATCCGAGCGGCTTCATTCGTCGGATCACCAGTAGCCGCTGGACGTCGGCCTCGGTGTACAGGCGGAAACCTCCGGCGCTCCGCTCGGACGGGGTCACCAGACCGACCTCGTCGTAATGACGGATCGTCTTGATCGACAGTTCGGTGCGCTCGGCAACCTGACCGATCTGCATGTTCTGCCCCTGGCCCGCGTGTTCCGGCTCAGACATCACTCCCACTTTCGTCGCGCTCGGCCTTCATCCTCTCAGTGACTGTCGCCCAGACGACCGGACAGGCGCAGATGGCGCTCGGCCGACGCGCCGTCGAGGCCCACGATCTCGACCTTCTTTCCTCTGGCCGCGTACTTGGTGGTGACTGCGTCCAGGGTCGCCACGGTCGATGCGTCCCAGATATGAGACTCGGAGAGATCGATGACAATGTTCTTCGGGTCGCCGGCGTAGTCGAACTGGTAGATCAGATCGTTGCTCGATGCGAAGAACAACTCGCCCCGAACCGCATAGACGCGGGTGTCCTCGTCCGGATGCGCTACGTCGACAACTTCGGTGAGGTGCGCGACGCGGCGGGCGAAGATCACCATCGCGGTGATCACTCCGACGATCACGCCGTAGGCAAGATTATGGGTCGTGACAGTGACGGACACCGTGACCAGCATGACCACTGTTTCGCCGATCGGCATGCGGCGCAGTGTCTTCGGATTGATGCTGTGCCAATCGAAAGTGCCGACCGAGACCATGATCATGACGGCCACCAATGCGGCCATCGGAATCAACGCCACGACGTCGCCGAGGCCGACCACGAGTATCAGCAGGAACACGCCTGCGAGGAAAGTCGAGATCCGAGTGCGAGCGCCGGAGACCTTCACGTTGATCATGGTCTGGCCGATCATCGCGCACCCTCCCATACCTCCGAAGAAGCCGGTGACGATGTTCGCGACGCCTTGGCCCCACCCTTCTCGGGTCTTGTTCGAGTGGGTATCCGTGACGTCGTCGACGAGCTTGGCCGTCATCAACGATTCGAGGAGTCCGACGAGCGCCATGGCCAACGCGTACGGAGCAATGATCGACAGTGTGTGCATGTCCAGAGGGACGTCGGGGAACAGGAGCGTCGGCAGGCTCGACGGAAGTTCGCCCTCGTCGCCGACGTCGGGAACGTCGAATGCGAAAACGACTGTGGCGGCGGTCAGTAGCACGATCGCCACCAGTGGAGCCGGGACCGCGTTCGTCAGTTTCGGCAAGAACACGAGGATCAGGAGGGCGACGGCCAGGAGTGGGTAGACGAGCCACGGAACATCGATCAGATGGGGGAGTTGGGCGATGAAGATCAAAATGGCCAGTGCGTTGACGAATCCCACCATGACGCTGCGCGGGATGAAACGCATCAACTTTGCGACGCCGAGGAGGCTCAACACGATCTGGAGAAGGCCGGCCAGAAGGACTGTCGCAATCAGGTAGTCGATTCCGTACTCGCGGGTCAGAGGAGCGACGACCAGTGCGACGGCGCCAGTGGCCGCGGAGATCATGGCAGGTCGTCCGCCGACGACGGCGATGGTCACAGCCATCGTGAACGACGCGAACAGTCCCACCCGCGGATCCACCCCGGCGATTATCGAGAACGAGATCGCTTCGGGGATCAATGCCAATGCCACGACCAGTCCGGCCAAGACTTCGGTTTTGAGTCGGCGAGGTGACCCAAGCGCGGCCCGTACCGAGTTGTCGTTGGTGGATGAAGCGGTGGTTACTGCCATGAGATTCCGTCCTGATGAGGTTCTCAGACTCTACCCTCCCGTAAGGGTAGAGTGTGAACGGAGATTTGACAGTGCCCCTTACCAGGTATTTACCTACTGTGCGGTTTTTGTTGATCGAAAACTGGCCAATTCGGGCGTTCGCTCCGTTGAAGTTCGGCGGCAAACGTCAATCAGGTTGTTCCGAGAGTGCATCTTGTCAAAACGCTTACTGAATGCTGCGCTGCTAGCCGGCCTCTTTGCCGGTGGAACCGCGGTGGCCGTGATTCCGGCGACCGCGGCACCCGTTGTAGAAACCACGTCGACAACTTTTCAGGTCACGTGCCGTGCAGTTCCGAGTGCGTTCTCCGGGCCGTCTTCAGACGGAAAGCCTGCCACGGTGCGGGTTTCGGCTCCTGCGGTCGTAGCGCCAGGTCAAGTCTTCGACATCGACCTAGATCCGGGTAGCGTCCAGATCCCGAACGATGTGAGCGGCGCAAGCGTCAAGAAGATCTCACGTTTGAAGATTGATCTTCCGATTCCGGCCAACGCGGAGTTCGTCTCGGCGACGGTCACCGATCCGGGCAATGTTGTTGCCGGGAAACCTGCTTCGGTGATTCGTGTCAACGAAGACGGCACTCCCGCAGCGGACGGTCCGATACTCCGGTTGTCCGGCGCAAACGAAGCGATCGGCAACAGTCCGTCATCGTCGTCGGGTGCGCACGGCGGGCTTGCGATCAATGCTCAGTCCGGTGCCGAGACGAACATCGGGGACATTTTCTCGAAGCTGCCGACGGGTTCACTCGGAGGCTGAGTTACCTCGTCAGGCTGGGAACGTCGACGTTTCGGCTTGAAATACGGGTGTGTGATCGAATACTGGAATGACAGGTTCGAATCGTGCCGAGTAGCCGCAACGCCGGCGTTCCCTATTTTTCGCAATGGGAGTCTCCTGAGCTTGTCGACGACATTCTGTCGGGCCGGATCCGGACGGAAGACGATCCGGCCTGGTCTGCATCCGGCGCAAGTACTCCGGAGGACTACGCATTCTGGTCGTGGCGTGGATGCGGGATCGCCTGCCTTCGAATGGTATTGGCGAATTCGGGAGTTCTGCCGCCACCGGCAATGGTCCTCATGCGAGAACTGGAAGCTGCGGGTGCATACCGGCGAGACGGTGATCGGGTTGCCGGAATGATCTACCAGCCGTTCGTCGAGTACCTCTCGACACAATCATGGGGTCTCGAGGCAACCTCCGTCGCTCCACTACCTTTGGATCAACTCAGCGATCACATGACCGCACCGGATCGTTTCGCCATGGTGTCTGTGCATGCTTCGATTCGTGATGCGGAATCCGGTACGCCCCCGCCGAGTCGGATCGGCGGTCACCTCGTTCTGGTCACCGATTGCACCGACGAGGGCGTGACGTTTCACAACCCCTCCGGTAGGACGAAGGAAACGCAATCCGGTGTATCGATGGGATGGGAGACGTTCGATCGGTATTTCGCGGAGCGCGGGATACTTCTCACCGCGCATGGATGAGATCGAGGGTCTCGAATGCTCGGCGCGCCGATGCCGTCGTTCGTCTCGAGTTTTCGACCACTCGTCGCATCAGTCCACGAGCAGGGACTTTAGCCCCCGGCAATTACCTACCACTCGGTATATTCTGCGAAGGTACGGACTTCGTGAACCGATGTGAGTTGGCTCCGGGGGACGTGCCGGCCTCGCAGGACCGCCCGCAAAGTCAGCCCGGTGAGGCCACCAGAAGTTCGCGTATTTCGACAGATTGCCGCTGGGTCCGTCCGCTACGAGGGGAGCGGACGGACCTGACAGCACGAGAGAGTGCCATGCCTGAACGTGGTCAAAGCAGAGTAGACGCGGGGATCATCGCTGTTGTCGCGATCATTACCGGTGTGTTCGTCGCGGTGACCGGTCACGGTCTGGTTGCAGCGCTGGCCACCGTGTTAGGCCTCGCGCTCGGAATGGCGATTGTGCGGTATCTGATCAAAGGCCGCTGATCACTGGCCGAAGATCACCGCGAAAGTTTCAGCAGGTCGCGAGAATGTCTGCGATGGTGTCGTGTTCGGCTTGGGTGACCCACAAACCGTATGCCGCTTTGACTTCCACTTGAGCAGTCACGTACTGGCAGCGGTAGGCCTTGTTGGGTGGCAGCCACGACGCCGCGTCGGAATCCGACTTCTTCTGGTTCGTGGGTCCGTCGACAGCGCGCAGGTTTCGGGGGTCGTTGGCGAGATTGGTTCTCGTTTGCGTATCGAGCTGTTGTGCGCCCTTCTGCCAGGCGTCCGAGAGTGCGACAACATGGTCGATCTGGACTGCAGAAGACGTGTCCTGGCCGCGAGTGAACGCGATGGTCTTGTTCGTGTACGGGTCACGGAGCGTTCCGGTTTGGACCGAGCAGCTTTTGGAGCCGTCCTTGAATGTCAGGTCGGTGAGGTCGCGGCGCAGGATGTCGTTGCGTGTATCGCAGCCGTTGTGGCCGAACTCGACGGTGACGTCGTCCGTCCAGGCCGTACCGAACAGGGCGCGGTCGTATCCGGTCTTGGGTGCGCGTCCCTTGATCGGGATCTGCGCCAGCAGTTCAGCTGTGGCGGACGACGGCGTCGAGGCGCCGGCCACAACCGTCGTCGTTACGCCGGATCCGATTCCTGAACCGAGAGAGGATGTTTCGGGTGCTGCGGCCTTCGAATTGGCGCAGCCTCCCAGCACGATCACGGCAGCGATGCCGATGGTGACGCCGGTGATGCCGCGCCTGTGATGTGCCGTGCGTGCCATGTGTGAGAGTCCATTTCTGCGAGAGATGAACTACAAGTATGTCATTCACGACATTTCGGGCCGAACCGGCACTGTCTGTCGGTCCGGTCGAAGGAGCCACCGAGTCGCCGGGACCGAGATGAGAACCCGCGGGCCGTCGGGAGTCTCGTCCGCGGCATCCCAGCCGCCGTACTTCTCGCCGAAATGTCTCAAGAGATCGCCGAATTCGCCGACGTCGTGATGAATTGTCCCGAGTCCCTGTGCGACCCACGGGTCGCGTGTGGAGCCGTCGACCGCCAATGAGACCCGAGGGTCGTCCAGCAGGTTCCGAACCTTCCGATTCTTTTCGGCGCTCGGAATCCAGAATGTGTTCTGACGCAGCAAGAACCAGACTGGAGTCGTGTGCGGCGAGCCGTCACTTCGGAGGGTGGTCAACCACACGCAAGGAGTGTCCGCGATAGTCACGGTCTCAGTATCGGTGCCCGCACGTCGTATGCAAATCGATGGTGCGAAACGAACAAGGCCCGGGTGTCGCCGTTCGGCGATCTCCGGGCCTTGTCGAGGAGGGGAAGCTTCAGATCTCGATCTTTGGGGTCTGTTCGCCCAGCTTGTGGCGAGCGAGTGCCAGGTTCCCACGTGCGCGGTCCAATACTAGGTACACGAACAGCGTCGACAGCCCAGGGGTCTCGAGTACACGAATGAGGTGGTACTGGCTGCTCAGGGTAATCAGAATGTCTTCGAGAGTGTCGGTAATCCCCAAGTTACTCATCGTGCGGAGCTTTGCTCGCACCACCTCGGAGTTGCCTGCGCCGGCGTACTCGAGGCTGAATGACGGGTTGCCGCTCATACCGAGAACCATGCCGCTGTCGGCGTCGACTACGGCTGCACCGCTGGCGCCGTCGATGCGCATCAATTCGCCGAGGATTTTGTCGATGTTGCTCATTGCTTCTCCTTGGTAGGGCAGAGCCGCGCGGGGCGACTCCAGGTGATGCTTCGGTGGTGAAGTCATCGGTACATTTCGAGGTGGAATCGTTGGTTGCGGCATCGGCGGCGGGCCAGACGGCAACTGTTCAGCTTGTGAGATTTGAGGACTTGTTCCGTTCGGTGCAGATGAGCGGCCATTCGACGACTCGAATTCGTCGATTCGGTCGGCGGGTAGCCAGCCGTCCCCGGAGGGTGTGTCGAGTGGCCATCTGGTGTCTGGCGAGTAGTCCGGTGTCGGCGACTGGAGTTGCGGGTAGACCGGCGCGGTCAGCGGCCGCTTGTACGGAACCGGTTGACCGCCCGCGTCGGCGACGTTCGCGAACCACGCGGCATACCCGGGGTCGCTGCGATCGAGGTTTTGCCCGCGATCGTCGTCATCCTCCCGGGAACCTCGTCGACGAAAAAGTCCCACTCGTTCCAGCCCCTTAAAGACGAAGTATTTCCGATCGGAGCGTTCCGGATGAACGCGGCAGATCGGACAATCTCACCCATAGTTACTTTTTAGTTAAGTCACCGTAGCATGGGTTCGTGGAGGGGGCATACAGTCCGATCGAGCAGTTGGGCGGACGAGGCTCCCGGATTCGACGGACCGCATGGACGATTCTCGCCGGCAGGTTAAGCCGGTCCGTTCGTACGCCGGCTGCCCTCTGGCATCCTTGAAGGATGAAGAAAACGATCACCGGGTTCATCGGTGCCTGCTCGCTGGTGGCGCTGGTCGCCTGCGGTTCTGACGGAGACAAGCCGACCGAGGTCGGAACACTCACTTCCTCCCCTTCGGCGACCACCACGGCGACGCCGACGGCGTCATCCGAGGCTCCGGCGACGTCGTCGGACCTGACTACCGAGGCACCGTCGGTCGAGTCGAGCGCTCCGGCGGAGATTCCTTCGGACCCGAATGCGAGCTCGGCGCTGCCGCGGACCTACGCGCAAGCCTGCGCCGACGTACTCCGGTACCTCGACGCGTACCAGCCTGCAATCGATCAGTCGGGCGAGGAAATGGGTATGACGCGTGAATCATTGGCAAACGACATGATGACGTCCATCCAGGCTTATCCGGAATGGTCGAGCCTGTCTGCCGACGAGCAGGCCGAGGTCACTCGCGGATTCGCCGCAGCGACCGCAGGAAGCTGCTGATTTACTTTCAGAACAACGATTCCTGAATCGCCACGCCAGGGGATACGAACTCGCCGACGGTGATGGTTCGACCGACCAGTCCGGACACGTCCGCGACAAAGCGTGGTGATTCAGGGTCGGGGTCGATCCGCAGCGATGCGATCGAACCGGCAAGGCCCTCCAAATACAGTGAATGCTCCCCGGACTCGAAAGTGTGCGGATACGCGATCAACGGTGCCGCATCGAAGACCACGTCGGCACACGCCGGCGCCGTCCATTCTTCGGGAACCTCCAGGATCTCGATTCCGTCGATGTCCGACCCGATGTCATTCAGCTCGTCTTTGACAGACGACACGAAGTGATGCAACGACTTTCGGAGTTTTTCGCGATCCAAAGATCCCGTCAGTGCTTCGATCTTTCGAGACGTACGTATGGCCTGGCTCAAGTGGAATTCTTCCGACACCCGGGCTTCGAGCGAACGGATGCTGTAACCGTCCGTCGACCGCGCTACGAACAATGCGCAGACCGCTCCCTGCTCGGCGACTCGCGGATGCTTGCGGAACTCGGACGCCGTCCCCACCTTCATCTGACCGCCGGCGAATACGTCGACGTAGAGCCATTGTGGTTGTGCGAGGTAGGTACGCACGTTCGGATGAATGTGCGCGCCGCTGACGTGTGCCTGATGAACTGTTGTGAACCCCTCGCGATTTCGGCATCGGTCACATTGGCGTCCTGCGGTGACCGTGGCCCCGCGGTCGCACGGCGAGTGCCCTGGACCTTCAGCGGTGAGATCTCGCCAGCCGAGGCAACGGCGGCCCTTCGCCTTGTCGACGGAGAATCGCAGTACCGAGTCGTGAGTGAAGAAGGTCGTAGCGGAAGTGGTGTCGTCGACGCAGCGAATCCGCGGTGCTGTCGGGTTCGACCAGTCGATTCCGCGAACGAGCAGGGTCATGATGAAGTGCCGATTCCTTCTGGACGAGGCGTCGTCGCGGTTGGCGCTGTAGTTCGCAGGTCGACACCTATGGTAGTCAGTGCACATGCGGGTCAGTGCAGTGGTTGTGCCCCACGTTGTCCGAGCATCAGCGCCATCAGCCCGGATTCCTGACTCTGGGTGTTGATCATGTCGCGGGCGGACTGTTTCACTGGCCCACTCTCGAGTAGGGCATCGGCGGCCAGCGCCATGGCGATCCCGCCGCGGTGGTGGCGTTCCATCAGTTGAAGGAACAGGACCTCGGCATCGCTGCCTCGAGCGGCGCCCAATCTCTCGAGTTCTTCGGTCGTAGCCATTCCTGGCATGACTTCGGCGTCGGTCTCGATCGCAGTGGGTGCCGGGTGATGATGGCCATCGCCCGTACCGCTCGCGGATGCTTCCATCCACTCCATCGGCGTTCTACTGTTCGGTGGCACATCCGCCAGTCGGAGCCAACCGAGCATGACGCCGATCTCGGTTCGCTGAACATCGTCGAGCTGCAGGACTTGGCTGCCGATCCGGATTCGACTCTCGACGATCTTTTTCGTTTGTTGGTCGACCAGATCACTACCTCGATCGTGTTCGTGGAGGTCATCAAGCCTGTCTCCTTCGGCGACTCTCGACTGAATTCGGCCGGCACACGTTTGACCGATCTCCTCGAAGGACGCCTCGAGGAGGCGCGTCGAGCTGGGAAGATACGCGAGTCCGTGACTGCTGAGGACGTGATCCTGGCGATCGCCATGTTTGCCGCGATCATGGAACGGACCGCCGAGAGCTCGCGAAGAGAAGTCGCGCACTCGGCGTGGAACCTTCTTGTGCAGGGACTGGCCGGGCCGGCAGCGGCGGGCTGAGTCGCGTTCGCCTCGCGTCTCGAAGTGATCGCCTAGGCTCGTGCCATGGCTATTGTCTGGACAGTTCCTCGCGCTATCGGCTCCACCCTGCTCGTTGCTCCGTTGATCAAGGAGTTCCTTGTCGAGGGTGACGGCACCCTCGATGCAAAACTGACTGCGGTCGGTACGGTCTCTGCATCTCTCGAGAAGCAAGTCGGCCGCACGTTCACCTCGATCAGCGCTGCTTCGGCGGCAATCTTTTCCGGTGCTGACGGTTCCAGTAGCGTGCCCGACGCACTCCGTCTGGCCGTGATGCGCACTCTGTCCACCGAGGTCGTCGTCCGGAAGCCGGCTCCGCAGCCGTTTACCGAAAAGGTCGGGAAGAGGCTGGGGCAGTATGTCTTTGCTTTGCGCGACCCGCGCAACGACCAGGTATTTCATGTCGGGCACGGCACGGGAAACCAAGTGTTCGCGCCGGTGTTCGAAGCGCTCGGTGAACTCGCGAATCTCGAAGGAGCGGACGGCCCGGCCGAGTCGAATACTGCTGTGACCGCAGCCAAGATCGCTCGGATCCGCGAAATTTACGACGCGGGGTCAGCGGTGGAGCACTTCGTACTCCTCCGCTCGGTCTCCGCCGCCACCGATTCGGCCGCCACCACCGGAGAAGTCGTCCGTGGAATCGTGGAAGCCTTGCGGATCGCCGACGCGGGAGACGGCCTGACCAACCTTGCTGGCGATACCTCGGAAAAGGACGCCCGTGCGACCCGCGTCGAGGAACTCGCCTTGCGGTACTCGGCGGATCCCGCGCCGGAACTCCCGACACCGAGCATCGTCCTTCATGTACCGTCCTCCGCTCGTCCGGGAGCAACGCCGGAAGAGATCTACGAACTCGCGCGCGCCGAGTGGTCTGCCGGTGCGGCTGTCCGCGCCGAGATCGGCATCCCGGTTCTGGTGTTTGCGGACAGCATCATTCGTGGTGCATTCCGTGCTCAGTCATGGGAGGTGTCCACCCGCAATGCCGACGGAAGCCAACTGTGGCGGTTCAACGGAACCGTCGACGACGAGCTTGCTGCCAATTACGTCGGAACGGAAGTCACTCCCCACAACGTCGGCCTGAAGAAGTGGCCAGTCAGTGGTTGGGTCACGAGGTTGACCACCGCCCGTCCAGGTGCGGCTATGCCGGGACCTCGTAAATCCAAGTAAGACAACAGTTCTAGGCAAGCAACACTGTGGGGCGGGATTCAATCAGATCCCGCCCCACAGTGTTGTTGCCGTTCTTGCATGGCGTCGCTATCCGAGCAATCCGCTTCCCAGATAGTCGTTCTCGCTGCATCCCGGCGGAATGAGATACACCGCCGAACCGATCGGCGTCGTCCACTCGTTGAGTGCGTCGAAGTCACTCAACCGCTGCTGGACCGGTAGATACTGCTCGGCGATGTCCCGTTGGAATGCGGCGAAGATCAATCCCGAGTTCGAGGTCTGCCCGCTCTCGGGTGCGTCGTCGTAGTTGTACGCCCGACGGAAGAACTGCTCCTTCTCGTGTGTTCGGTGGGCTCTGGCGATGTGTGATCCTGGCGGGATCACCGGAATGCCGAACTTGTCCGTGAGAGTGAAGTCCGCTTCGTCGAATTCGTTGGTTCCGTTGAGTGGAGCGCCATTGGACAAGGTGCGCCCCATGGTGAGTTCGCGCCCCGAGCGGTCGAGTTCGTCCCACGTATCCATTTCCATACGAATGCGTCGCAGTACCAACGAGGTTCCACCCGCCAGCCACGACTGACCGGCTCCGTCGTGCCAGATCAGCGAATCGAAATCCACTGTTCCCGGAGCAGGATTTACCGTACCGTCCACCTGGCCCATGAGATTGCGCATCGTCGTTCCCTCAGGCATGGTGCCGCGAGCGTTGCGGAATCCCTTTTGCGTCCATCGGATGGTCGTCAATGATCGGACGTTCTTGGTCAGGACTCGCACAGCGTGAGCGATGGTCACCGGATCGTCGCCGCAGATCTGCAACAACAGGTCCGAGCCGCCCCATCGATCGTCGAGTCGATCGATCGCGTAGCTCGGCAACGGTTCGAACCAATCCGGTTGACGTGCCTGTAATCCCAGTTTGGAGAACAGGCCAGGGCCGTAGCCGACGGTCACCGTCAAGCGGGCCGGATCCACAGCCAGTTCCCGTTCGGTGTCCGCCAACGCCGGGTTGCCGGCGGTGAGCCGTGACGCATCCTCGGACCACATCTTCATGATTCCGACGACTACAGCTCGATCGGTTCCAGGCAAGAGGTCGAACCCGATGAAGGTGCCGTGCGCTTGCGGCGTGGTGTCGACGCCGGCTTGGTGGACTCCGTAGAACGGTTCCACGAGCTTGCCTGCCTGCTGCTCGTGTTCGCGGCGCTCGACCACTGTGGTTGCGCCCCAGGTTATTCCCGCGACGCCGAGGGCGGCGGCGCCTCCTCCGAGAAGGCGCCGCCGGCTGAGAGCTCGGCTGGGCGGGTTCGTGTTCTCAGCCACCGTGATTCGGGTCGTAGTTCTCCTGATTACCGGAGAAGTCGCGAATCTGGGCCGTGAACGTGGTGCTGGAACCGTCGTCGTAGATCAAGGTGAGGTCGGTTTCTGCGCCGGGGAGAAGCGGCGCGGACAAGTCCATGAACATCAGGTGGTCACCGCCCGGTGTGAGGGAGGCAGAACCGTTGGCGGGGACCAGGAAACCGCCGTCCTTGGGGCGCATCGTCATAGTTCCGCCGTCGCCGGTCACAACTTCGTGCAGTTCCAGTCGCGACGACGCGGGGCTGGTTGCCGAGACCACGCGCACGTCCTTGTCACTGGAGTTGACGAGTTCGGCGAACGCCGCGCTCATTCCTTCCGGCGCCGCCTTGACCCATTGATCCTGAACGATGATCGATTGTGCAGCTTCGGTTTCCTTGTCGGAGTTGGAAGAACAGCCGGTCAGAGCGAGAGCCGCGGTGAGTGCAACAGCTGCGAATATCTTTGTACGAACAGTCATGTGTGTCTCCGTAATTCGTGAATGGTCAGATGGTGGCACGGCGTTTGAACGCCGCAATGCACACGTCGATCAGTAGGAATGCGAGAAGGCTGATGCCGAGTAGCGGCACGAACCAGCCGACCAACGCCGTGATCGCGACGAGCGCAACGAGGCTGATCGGGGAGAGGTTGCGGATTCCGCCGCGGGCGGGAACCCGGCCGACTGCCCAGTCGGAGCCTCGGGTGGGGCGTCGGCGCCACCACATGATGTAGCCGCGGATCACGACGCTGACCAGCGCGAGTGCTAATGCGGCGAGTGCGATCTGGTTGGCAAGGCCGAACAGCAGACCCATGTGGAGCTGGATTCCCCAGGCCGAAAGTTTGGCTGCGAGTGGCCAATCCGAGAACCACAACTCGTCGGTGACCTTTTGCGTCGCTCCGTCGATTGCGATGGTGTTGTTGCTGTACACCCAGGGCTGACGTGTCTGGGCGACGGTGAACGCTGTCTCGGCGTTCGCGGGTATCGATACTTCGACCGGACCGGTGATCCCGTTGTACCTGGCGATACCGAGGACGGTGTCGACGCGTCCGACGTTGGTGTCTGTCAGCGTGCCGGTGGCAGCGGGGGCCATGTCGTGACCCTCGTGCCCGCCCGTTGCCGGTGGGGGAGCATCGCCGAGAGTCTTCACGACCGATGGCGTCGTCCAACTCAATGCGGTTCTCAGATTGCTGACGTTCTCTCCGGCGTACGTCGACCACGTGAGGCCGGTCGCCGAGAGAAAGACCAATGCAACTGCTATCCAGATGCCGACGACACCGTGCCAGTTCAGCGTCCGGCTTCGTCCGGTGGACGTTCGGTCGATCATGAGCAGTCGAGCGTTCCGGGCGGTGCGGTATCGACGGAACCAGAGGTAGACACCGCCGAGAGCGACCACCCACATCCACGACGCGGCCAATTCGCTGTAGAGGCGGCCGGGCTCGCCCAGATGAAGGTGGCGATGTAGCTGGGAGATCCAGGTGCGCAGTGGCAGTGAACCACTGCTTCCGTACACCGCCAACTCGCCGACCGGCTGTGCGAGCACCGGATCAACGAAGACCGCGAGCCTCTCCGATTCGCCCAGTGACGGATCGGTGAACAGGACCCGGGTGGTTTCTCCGGCGCCAGGGGACGGACGTACTGCCGAGACAGTCAAGTCGGGGCGGTACTGCTGAGCGGAACGAATCTGGTCGTTCAGTGACGCGATCTGTCCGGTGGTGTCGGTCTGGAGGTAGTCGTCGTAAACGAACTTCTCGATGGTGGGCGCCATCGCGTAGAGACCACCGCTCATCGCGGCGATGAGGATGAACGGTCCGATGAGGATGCCGGCGTAGAAGTGCAGGCGCAGGATCAGTGGTCTGGCGCCGCCAACCTGATTCTTCGGGGGAGAACTGTCGTTGGACGCGCGCGTCTGTGCGCGCTCCAATTCGGGTGCGGACATGCGTGTACTCGATCCCGCTGTGCGCCTTTGTTACCGTGGGCGGTTAACAAAGGCGTACAGCAAAGTGGCGCACGTAATCACGTGCGTGAAAGGAAAGGGGAGGTGAGTTACACGAATGCCGGTGGGCCCCGAGTGCCCAGGCCAGAGGTGAGAAGTTGACGCAGAACAACTTTGGTGCGGTATCGAGTACGCGCAGCGAACGGTGACGGTTCAGGTGCCCACGGGCGCAGAAGCACTGCGACGATGGCGGCCACCGTCGACGCCGCCACGACGTACCCGCGTTCTGCGCCGCGTATCAGCACTGCGCACACTCCGACGGCAGCGATGTGCGCCGCAAGCATCGGAAGTGACAGGAGCAGCCCGTGTTGATGATCCGAAGCGATGGTCAAAGTCGCGTGACCGATGGCCTGACCCGCAGCGAGCATGAGGGCAAGTAACAGCGCGGGGGAGCGGCGGGTGTCGATGGACGTGACCACCGCGCCGACGCTCGCGCACGCGAGGATCAACAACACCACTGCGCTTTCGGACGGGGCCATGCCGCCGCCACCGAGGGCGTGGGCCGCGACAGAGACCGCGCCGGATGTGCCGCCCACGAAGGCGCCGCGCAGCTGCGCGACATCTTTCGGACCCGGCGTCATACGCGAAAGGATACAGGCGCCTACTACCGGGCTTAGTAGGTGACCGGGTCGCGATGGCTCCGGGGGACGGCTTAGGGCATCCTGAACCTCCTCGGCGCCGGCAGAAAAGTTGCGAAGACAACCGCGGACACTTCTGGGTGAACGTGAATGCGGCAGAAGCCACCGGCGTTGATGTCGCACCCACCATCAACCACTGCGACACGAGCGGTTCATTCGGAAGTATGGATCTGTCGACGATTTTCGGACGTTCGCGGAAGCCCGGAATTCTTCAGCAGCTGAACACTTGTCCATGAAGGTGGGTCGGTCGCCGAGGCGATCGCCCTCTCTTTTCTCGTTTGGTACCAAGGGATTTGCCCTGACATTGCGGAGAGCTGTTTTCAGCGGCAGATGAAGATATATGTGCCGCATATCGTTACGACGTTCGTATTTGCTGAGAATGGCACCAGTGGGGGGACCAAAGTCATCGAAAGGCGGGTGTAACGGTCTGTTGTGCTGTGACGGTATTGAGCAGAGAACGGCAAGCCCGCCAGAGTGATAGCGTCCGAGAGGCTATGTCCGAATTGATTCCGACCTCGACCTAGGAAAACGGTGCGCAGCGATAACAACAGTTCGAATGGCGGAGTCCTGGGGAACAACTCGGGAACGACTAGAGGCGACGGCCTTTTCGACGCGTCTGACGACGGCTACTCAACGTCGATTCGAACTGTCACGTTCACACCGCAATTCGACGAACCAGCCGCAAAACCGTTGCCCAGTCAGCGGATGCGTCAGCAGCGGCGTGAAGAGCCGACCGATTTTCGAACCTCGACGCCCAGGCCTATGACCTCCGTCGACGACTTGGACATCATCAAGCGGGCGAAGCGTCCACCTGAACGCGGTTTGGGCAGTGTGTTGTTCAAACTCACCGGCGGTCGCATCAACACGGGGCAGTCGGCTGCCGAACTCGAACACCAAGCTCTGGTGCGCCGTGCCAACCGCACGGTGCGCGGCGTGTACAAGATAGCCTTCATCTCGCTCAAGGGTGGTGTGGGAAAAACCACGGCGGCCAAGACCGTCGGGTCCACGTTCGCCTCGATCCGCGGGGATCGGATCGTAGCCATCGATGCCAATCCTGACCTGGGGACTCTGGCTGATCGTGAACGACGTGAACATCATCTGACCGTTCGTGATCTGTTGGCCGACGGCGACATTCGTACGTACAGCGATGTTCGCTACTACACGTCGCAAGGCGACAGCCGGCTCGAAATCCTTGCGAGTGAAGCAGATCCGGAAACTTCGGAGTCGTTCAACGAGCAGGACTACCTCGATACCCTGCGGATTCTCGAGGTGCACTACAACATCGTTATTACCGACTGCGGCACCGGAATCATGCACTCGGCCATGTACGGAATTCTCGACGAAGCAGACGCCTTGGTTGTCGTCAGCCCGACGGCGCAGGACGGTGCCCGTAGTGCAGCAGCAACGCTCAGTTGGCTGACCAAACATGGATACGCAGATCTGGTGAGCAGGTCGGTTGTGGCGATCAATTCGACGCGACCGGGTTCGTCTTCGCTCGATCTCGACCAGCTCGAGGACGTTTTCGCTCAGCGTGGAGTGCGCGCGGTCAAGACCCTGCCCTACGACGATCACCTCGGCGAGGGCGGTCCGATCGACTTGAAGTTGTTGAACAAGCGCACTGCGCGGGCATATCTGGAGCTCGTGGCAGCGATTGCCGATGGATTTCCGGACTCGGTGGGCAAGCACGCTTCTCGCTGAACGTGCTCGCCCCCGAATCTGATCAGCAGGCCGGTGTTTCAGGGGTGCCGAAGTATCGCGCCGTATCCGTCGGCGAGAACCAGGCGTTCGTCGATCTGTACCAGTTCGGTGCCGGTCCGGATTGCGATGTAGGGGAGTACGCGATCGGCGGGCCCGATCAACTTTCCACTCGTGACTTCCTTGTCGTCAGGGTCGGTGAGCAGCAGCGTCTCGACCTTGCCCTGCTCGAGTGCGTCGAGGACGCGTGCGGTCCCGTCGATGGAGAGGCCGGAGTCCCGTCCCTGCTCTGCGGCGTAGCGTTCGGTTTCCGTATCCATCCTGCGCAGCCGCTGCGTGTCGATCAGTTCACGAATAGACTTCGACACCTCTGCGGGTGTCGAACCGACTGAACGCGAACCCTTTTCGACGTCCACCACCCGTAGCGTCGACGGTAGGAGCTGAGCAAAAGCTTTGCGTGACTGAACTTCTCCGATCACGACTACCAGTGCAACCTTGTGTTCACGGGCGAGCGTCGCCGCGCGCTCCACGGCCTGGGTCAGATTCTTCCGGATGTTCTCCTCCACGAGGCTTTGGCTGTCGGTGTACCGCTCCTGACCGCCGACGTGTGCCTTGTGGACCGGGAAGCCGTCGCCGTCGACCGATTCGCCGTACACGTCACGCCCGCGGGCATCACGCACGCACAGGTCTGCGCCAGCGTGGTCGACCTTGGCGATGAGGAACGGCTCGGTGTCGTATCCGTGTGCGATCAGTGGAATCAGGTAGGGCAACTCGCCTAAGGTTGCGATGGTCGATCCGGCAGGTTCGAGCAGAATGTCGTCGATCAGAACGGCCTCCGGCGTGGCGACGATCGCCCGCCCGGCGCGCCCCGAGATTCCGTGATGGTTGTCCTTCACCTCGTCCAGCCGTGCGATCAGTGTTTCGGATGCGCCCTGTTTCGAGAGTTGGTTGCGCATCGAGCGCCATTCGAGTTCGAAGCGCTCGCGCGCATCCTCGCGGTTGCGGACGTCCTCGAAGTACACGGAGGCAAACGGGCCGTCACTCGAACCGACCTTCTTCAGTCGCCCAGCATGCATGTCGGCTCCCTTCTGTAGTGGTCCTATGCCGCGTACCCGACAACCGGGGATTCGACACGACCGCTTTCAGTTCGCACGTTTGTTCGACTGCTGGTACTGTCTGTGAACGTGAGGGTGGTGCAGAGGGAAGCCTGCATCACCCTCACACCAAGAACTCGGGACCTGCCGTCGACTGCCTTCGGTGGCAGGTCCCGATTCTGCTCACTCGGCGTCGTTGGCGCCCTTTGATCTGTCGGAAGTCTTGCGCCAGTGGGTAAATCGTTCCTTGATATCCGACGCCACGTCGCCAACGCCGTTTCCGACGGCGCCGACCGCGCCGCCCAGTCCGCTGCCGATGTCGCGCACCATACGGATCAGAGGGTCTTCTGATTCATCGAAGTTCTGCTTGTAAGTCTTGGCCGCATTCTTGAACTCGTCGCTGATCTTCGCTCCGTCGTCTTCTCCTCGCCGCGGGTAGTTTCCGCGCAGAATTGCGGCGTAGTCTCCGCTGTCGACCCACTTCTTGAGTTCTGCGGCGCGAAGTACCGAGAACGGGTGCGAGAGCAGTTCGATGTTGAGGAGCTTGAGTACACCGTCGCGGAGGTCGCCACTGGCGTCGTACTCGGCAGCCTGGGCCAAGAATGCGTCGATGTCGATTTCACTGACTCGGGATCCGCCTGCCAATTTCATCTGGACGCGGATCGCTGTGTGGACGTCTTGCCCGCACAGCAGTCCGGCGCGATCACCGGACAGCTCGGACTTGCGCTGCCATTCCATGAGGGCCGCGATGATCGCGCGCAGGGCCCACCCGCCGACGGGCAACCAGCCGATGGTTCCGGCAAGTCGCATCAAATGCATCAAGATGGTGCGATACACCGCATGGCCGGACAGTGCGTGGCCGAGTTCGTGGCCGATGATGAACCGCTGCTCCTCGTAGTTCATCACGTCCAGTAGGCCGGTCGTGACCACCATGAACGGCTTGTCCATGCCGATGGTGAAGGCGTTGACCATCGGGGTTTGGAGCACGAACAACTCTGGTGTCTCGTCGGCCTGCAGAATGTCGACGCAGTCGCGTCGCAGATCGTTGAGGTCGCTGAACTGGCGTTCGTCGACTCGCACGGACGTGGCGAGATACATGAGGCGATGCTGACGTTCTTGGAGTAGACCGGACAGCGTCCGCAGAACAGTGTCGAACCCCCGAAGCGTCCGGAGCGTCACCAATGCGGCCCGATCGGCTGGGTGTTCCCACGCACGCGAGCTGATGTCCGGGAACTCGATTCGGGTGCGATCTGGTGCAGTGGTCATGGTGGCCCCTCACTTCGATGTGTGTCGACTCACCTCCAGGGTAACGACTAGTCGGTTTAGCGTGGATTTTCGGCAGTTCATTCGGTCGGTTGAGGAAGCGTGCAATCCGTCACTTTGGGATTGACGCCGAAGTAGTTCAGCGGGCCGGCGATGACGGTGAGCGCGATGGTCCCGACCCCGGCACAGTTGGTCGGCGAACTGCTGTAGTAACCGCGCTGGCCGGCCGCGACGGCCCCGACGATCAGCCAGATCAGAACGATCAGGGTCACAATTCTCATCATGGCGTGCTCGATTCTTCAAATATTTTGGTGCCCAGCGAAATACCCGGTCAGAGTGGGTATGAAACGCTCGGCCGACGGGTATCCATGGTGTATGCGGCCCGAGGCGGGCGTATCCGCCCGAGTGAACGCACTGAAGGAGCTTGTCATGATCATCCTCGGCGTAATCCTGCTGATAATCGGTTTCGTGGTGAACATTCCGATCCTGTGGACGATTGGTGTCGTCTTGCTGGTGATCGGAATCATCCTGTACGCGCTGGGCGCGGCCGGGCATGCCGTCGGTGGTCGGCGGCATTACTACTGATCCGGAGTCGGCCCGCCATGCGTATCCATGCCCGCCTGCGCGGTCGGGAGGGTGCGTCGAACGGCGCGCGCGATCAGTTCCCGAAGGCAGACCTGGCGCAGCGTTCGATGTTGCCAGTCGCTGCCGCTACCGGTGACCAACTTGCGGCGCAGCGCCGACTCCACACTCGCGTACTCACCTGTCTCGTCGAGTGAGTCGCGGAGATGGATCAGGAGTCGATGAAACATCTCCGTGGCCGAAATTCTGTGTGCGGTAACCGGATCGATCAGCTTTCCTAGGATGCCCTCCTTTGCAGACACCCATGTCGCGATGCGAAGACGCTCGAGAGAAGCACGCGATGCGGGGACGCCGTTGTCTACGGCGCGCAGAGCAGTGGCGACCAGAGCACGCACAAGTGTCGCAAGCAGCACGGCATCGTCGACCGTCGGTTGAACGTCGCAGACCCGGATCTCGACTGTCGGTAGGTGGCAGGACGGTCGGATATCCCAGTAGGCCATCCGCTTGTCGAGCATCACTCCGCAATCCACCATCATCGCGACCGCGGTGTCGAAATCGTCGGCGGTCTCGAAGAACGGCGGCGGTCCGGCGACGGGCCACCTGGACCATTGAACCGCCCGCCAACTCGAGAAGTCTGTGTCGACTCCTTGGTGAATACGGGAATTGGCGCTCAGGGCAAGCAAGGCCGGCAGCCAGATGCGCACGTGATTGCAGACCTGCACTGCCTCTGCTCGATCAGCGACGCCTACATGGATGTGGCAACCGCAGATGCTCTGTTCGGCAGCGAGGGCGCCGAAGTGTTGCCCCATCTGCCGGTAGCGAGGCGAGTCGCTTATCGCGAAACGCGAAGGCCCCGACAGCGGTGCACCGACTGCCAACAGTCTGCAGCCGTTCGACTCGGCCGCTTCCCCCGCGAGCCGACGCATGTCGATCAAGTGGGTTCGGAGTTCGTCGATGCTTCGGCACACGGGAGAGTTGGTCTCGACTTGGCACCGGGACAGTTCGAGCTGAAGATCCAAACCGAGTGTCGACGCGGTTTCCGCAACCGCGGCACTGTCGGTGGACGGCAACCACGATGTCGGGTCGACGAGGATGAATTCTTCTTCGACGCCGACGGTCGGGGCGTTCGATTCGTAGCGGCCAGCGGTGGATCCAGTCGAGCAGGTGGCGCTCATGTTCGCGTCTACCCGGTCGGTGGAAGGCGGAAACAGACACGAGGAAGCCCCGTTCTCGTCGGGAGAACGGGGCCTGTGGTCGGTCTTGCCAACATCTCGGAAGCGTCAACGAGCCCTTGCGCGCCGTGTGAATCTGGGGACTGGCGTGCCTGGGAAAACGTACTGTGCCGGACTCGGTAAAACGAGCCCCCCAGGCATGTCTCACCCCCTATTTCACCCTCGGGTGAGATTGCCCGCCCACCCGTCGTAGAGGCTCGGATCGTGTCCCGAAGGGCCGCCGCCGTGCAGTCTCGGATACATCGGTGCGGGTTCGCATTTATCGAGCTGGTTCCGGAGAAATGCGAACGCATCTAAACTAACGTCCAGCATTGGGGTTGTTTGAAGTTTTGACGAAGTTCGAGCTACGGCGGGACGGCCGATATATGACCAGCTAATTGCGTGCACAGTATCATTTGAAACTCTCGAATTTCTGAACTGGTATTGCGTTCGATCAGCGGAAATCGCTAGTGGTTACATGTGAAATCCAAAGCTGAGGCGACGTACCAAGGATAGTGCTGCAATCGATTCGTTATCGCGGTCGAGGTTCCGATAGAGTTGCATACCTCCTGTGTCGAAACTTCGTCTACCTTGCAGTCTCTGGTTGAGGCTTTCGCCAAGAATATCTATCGGAATCGACGCGCCCAGAAATTTTTCTCAAAAATTACCCACCTGTGAATTGGGAACTATTCGTAGGTTGCGGGCAATGGGAATATTGCTAGTGGGGCTGTTATTTGCGGCAATTTGCTCACATCTTGCTGAGTGGGGCATTTCAGTCGAAGTGTTGCCTGGTCGAGAAATAACTTCATTGATGCTTTACATTGGGAATTGCACGATGCACGTTTCATCCTCCAGTGTTAAACGAAAGGACGAACGCAATGGGTAGCTTGGAAGATTTCGACATCGCGACACTTCTTCAGAAGGTCATCGCATTCTTCGACGGATTCTCGTCGGACGAGACTGAGCCTCCCACGGGCTAAGACTTACCGAAGCCGCTGCGCATCCTGGTGACACCGGGTGCGCAGCGGTTCTCTGTATCCGGACCTCATCTGTCAACCAGCCTGCGACCGAGTTCGGCATCTCGGCCGGGGCGGTCTCAGCTTGCACATCGGCGCGAGCTGGAACGATCTTTGTCACATAAAATGTTAGGTATTACATATTGGACATCGATGGGTATTAGGGTGCAGGTATGGGGACGAAGCAGCCGGCCGGTTCAAGCGCAGATCGTAGTACCGGCGACGAAAAGCAGAGTGCCGTATTCCAACCACTGGCACGGACCAGCTTGCGAAGCGATGCCACGAGACTGCTTCGGGCCCGGATCTCCAGCGGTGAACTGGAGTCCGGCCGGCTCTACGCGATCGGCGACATCGCAGCGCAGCTCGAGGTCTCGCCCACCCCGGTACGCGAGGCTCTCCTCGATCTGAAGAGCCAAGGCCTCATCGAGATGGTGAGGAACCGCGGCTTTCGCATCGTCGAACTGACGGATGACGAACTCGCGGAGATCGTCGAAATCCGGCTGATGCTCGAGCCACCTGCAATGGCGAAGGTTGCCGTGCTCGAACCCCCGTTGGATCTCACCGATCTCTGGACGCTGAGCAAGCGCGTCGAGAACGCCGCGGCCGAGGGGGATCTGGTCTCATTCCTGACCCTGGACAAGGACTTCCACCTGGAACTCTTGGCTGCACTGGGTAACGCACGGCTGGTCAAGGTGGTGGAGCAGTTGCGCGATCAGACTCGCCTGTCCGGGCTAAAAGGCATTGCAGGCAGCAAGGACTTGGTCGGGTCGGCTCGGGAGCATGATCAACTCCTGCAGGCGTTGGAATCACGAGATCCGGTTGCGGCCGAAGCTGTCATGACTGCACACCTCCACCACGTCAGCGGGTTGTGGGCCGGACGCTCCGAAAAGTCCGACTGAAGCGGTCTGGCCCGAACACGCCGGCATAGGCAGGGAGGCTTCGGCCGAACACGCTGCGAGCGACCAACTCTCCGGTGACGGGGCCGAGGGTTATACCCAGCATCGCGTGGCCGGTGGCGACAGTGACATTCGGATGGTGAGGTAAGCGACCGATGATGGGCATCCCGTCGGGTGTCATCGGGCGTAGCCCTGTCCACGGGACTGCATTCTGCGGAGGTTCCCAGTTGTCGAAATAGTCGGCTGCCGAGGTCAGTATGCCTTCGGCCCTTCGCTTGTCGATGTGTTCACTTCGGCCTCCGAATCCCATGGTGCCGGCCATTCGGGTCGCACCGGACAACGGGGTGACGGCAACTTTGGCTTCCGACAGATACGACGCCCGAGTTCCGACGGGGAAAATCGGTGGAACGTCGAAACCGTAGCCTTTCCCGGATTGGACGGGGAGTGTGTACCCGAGTCCTCGCACCACGTCCGCGCTCCAAGCGCCTGCGGCGACCACAAAATGATCGGACGTCATCGGCCGTTCTGCTCCAGACGCCGTCACGTTACCGATGGAGTCTTCCGACAGCGTCAGTTCGGTGCCCTCCACGATCTCGACCCCGAGGCTCTCGCACTGTGTGATCAAGCTTTCGACGAAGGCTGCGGGGTCGAGGAATCTCTCGTGGGGACAGACGATCCCACCGACAACCGAGCTCGAGAGTCCCGGCATCAGCTGAGTCGTTCGGGCACTGGTGAGTACGTCGAATTCGTCACCGCCGAGTGCACGCACCAGCGTCATTTCTTCGGCGTGGGAGTCGAGCGACTTCTGTGTGCGAAACAGCTGCACCAATCCGGATCGGTGGTTTTCGAACTGAAGCCCAGTGCGCTCGAGTTCGTCGAAAAGCTCGAAAGTCCGATGATTGAGTGCCATCAGATTTCGCAGACCGGATTCGAATCTCGTTGTGGTGCAGTTGCGAAGCATCGCAATCAAGAAGGAGGCAAGGCGAGGGTCGCGGCTGGGGCTGATGTACAGCGGGCTGTCAGGACGCAGCATCCACTTCAACGATTGGGTCAGTACTCCGGGGGCAGGGACGGGGGCTGACATGCTCGGGACGACCCACCCGGCGTTATGGCTCGACGCGCCGGTTCCCGCAACCCGCGCGTCGACTACACACACGTCGGCTCCCTCGGCACCTAAGGCCAGCGCCGAGCACAACCCGATCGAACCTGCACCGATAACGGTCACTCTCATGGAAATTTGCCCTCTACTGACGGTTGGCGATCGTCATCTGTCCGCGGAGACCGGCAGATGCCAATTGATAGTTGACGGTGATCAGTCCGATGATGTCGTCGACGGTGTTCAAGCGATGCTCGATGGTTCGATCTGACGTTCGCCGAGAACCTGGGACGCCCTCCGCCATCTCCGCAGCAGTTGTTGTCGGGTGAACGATTTCGAGTACCCACTCGTCGCGCAACTCCGTCGTCTTCAACGAGTCACACTGTTGCACAACTCGTCTGGATGCATCGCGAATGGCTGCGCACGCCAGACTCGGCGGAAGCGAGTTGGTAGCAGACCACCCGTGCGCCTGCTTCACCACGACGGTTTCGGTCGAAGGAGACGTAGCGCTGACCAACCCGCAGATCACGTCATCTCCAGTGACCCAAGCCGACCGGCACGCCGTGAGTAGCCGCGTAGAGCGAGTTCACATCGCTTTCCGACACGGTCCTGCCGTCGAGACGAACATCCGTGAACAGAGCCGAGAACGTATGTGCCAGCACACCTGGACCACCAGCAGGAGCGTGGTAGCCAACAAAGAGGGCCACGTCGTGTTCAGCGGTGAGACCCTCTGCCATGCACTGCAGTTTCGGCGATCCGAACAGAACCCGCGTCCGCGGATCCAGTTCGGCGTGCAGCAGATTGTCCATCGTTCCATGACTGTCGTTGACCAGCACCGATTGCGCGCCCGCGTCGAATGCTCCGGCGATTGCCGCGTTGGCCTCGGCCGTCATCAGTGCTTGCGCACGTTGGTATCCGTGACCTCCACGAACTATCTGGTCGAGCGTCGCAATTCCTGCGATGCCTTCCATGTCCACCGAAATGTAAACGTGCATAGTGAGACTCTCCGTTTGTCGATTGTCTTCGTGACGACTCGGTCCGGGGTGGTCAACCGTTCGGGATGGACAAAGCTTCTCGTACCGTATTTGCCAGGACGACCGAGGCCGGCACCTCAAGAGGCGTCGTGGCAACCAGTCGATTCTTCGTGAGCGCGAAACTCAAACCGTAGTCCGGATCGGCAAACCCGTACGAACCGCCGAACCCGCTGTGGCCGAATGAATTCGACCGTCCGCCCATCGCACTCCCTTTGTCGCCCAGTAGATAACCCAAACCCTTGCGGACCGGCGCCTTGTGCGTTTGATCGTACGCATCGGTTTCCAGTGTCGTTGCCAGAGTGGTCCGCGCTGGCGGGAGTAGACGCACTCCGTCCACACCGTCGCCGATCAACGACGCGTAGTGTCTTGCCAGGGATCGGGCGGAGGTGATGGCGCCTCCGGCAGGTACAGCTGATGCCTGAATCGACGGGGTGTTGAAGAGTTCGGCCATGATCCGCGTATCGGGGCTCGACGCGGGACCGGTCAGAACTGATTCGTCATTCGCGAGAACTGCGATGCGGTCTTTCACCGAAGCGGGAACGCCGAAGAACAGATCCGTGATACCCAAAGGCTCACAGATCAGTTCGGTGACGATCTGGCCGAAGGGCTTCCCGTACACGCGAGTTGCTACCTCGCCGAGAACGAATCCGGAAGACAGTCCGCGGTAAGCGGTCTCGCTACCCGGAATCCACATGGCCTCGGACTCGGCCAGGCGAGCGCAGGTGCCGTCCCAGTCGTCGAGGTGAAAGTCGTGTGTGATGTCTTGGACTCCGGACGTGTGTACGAGGACCTGTCGAATGGTCGCCTCTCCCTTGCCGTTCTGTCCGAACTCCGGCCAATAGTCGCTGACCCGTGCGTCGTAGTCGAGTTCGCCGTGTTCGGCCAGTAGATGCACCGTCGTATACATCAGACCTTTGCTGCACGAGAAGATCGGGAACAGGGTGTCACTTCGGACTGGCGCACTTCGAGTGGGTTCGGTGTGTCCGGACCAGGCATCGACGACCAGCTGACCATGCTGGTACACCGCAACCTGTATGCCGAGTTGGGCGTCTGCGGTGACCATTGCGTCGAGCTCGGCCTGCACCACCTCCTGTACGTCGTCAGTCACCTTTCGCGTCCTTCGTGCTTGGTGATCTCGGCACAAAAGTATTCCGAGACAACGGTGGTCAGTGATTCGAGATACCGTTCGCCGCGTGACGCCAGTGCGGCGACGGGGTCGCCGAGAATTCCGTTCACCGATAATGCTTTGGTTCCGCCGTCGAACAACGCTGTGGCAGTGTCTTTGTCGAAGCGTCCGAGGAATCCGGGCTCGGCGGCGTTCATGTCGACGAGGTCGGGTCGCAGTGCGAGGACTATCGATGTTTCGAAATCACCGGCATGGGAACCGCAGGCCTCGGGAGAGATCGAATCCTCCTCTGCCACTGCTTCGAAAGCTGTGAGCAACTGGAGAAGATCGGTGTGGGCATGAATCCGTGTCTCGCCGATCCGGGGTCCGACTCTCTCGATCAGATGCGCGAGGGGTTCGAAGTTACCGCCGTGGCTCGAGATGACGAGGATATTGTCGAACCCATGAGCGGCGAGACTGCGAACGTAGTCTTCGACCACGTCGACAAACGTTGCCTCGCGTAGAGAGAGTGTTCCGGGGAAGGACATGTGGTGCGGGGAAACCCCGAACGCGATGGTGGGCGCTACCATCGTCGTCCCGAGCTGTGCGGCGACGGCAAGGGAAGTGGCAGTGCCGATCAGGGTGTCGGTGGACAGTGGCAGGTGCGGGCCGTGTTGTTCGGTCGCTCCCACCGCGAAGATGACGTTGCGGATCCCGCCATTCATCGCCTCCTGCACCTGGGGCCACGTCATCTCTGCCATCGAGTGAGGTGCTACGAGCGTAGGGGTCATCAGGCTGTTACCGCCGTCGCAGCCGCGCCGCGACTTGCGTTCCGAAGACTGTCGATCGCAAGTGCGGCGATCTTCCCGATTGCCGCGTCCACCTTGCCGTTACGCATGTGGTTGTTCTTGTCTTTCAGGAAGATTGCGACTACGTAGACGTCCCCGTCGCCGAAGTCGACGACTCCTACCTCGTTGCGAACGCCGGCTAGGAAGGTGCCGGTCTTGCCGGAGATCGTCGGGCCGTCGACGTACGCGGAGGAGAGGCGGTGAGGCGCGAACTGCAGGCCCATTACCCGCCGCACTTCGGCACAGGCTTCGGCGTCTGCAGCCTTGTCCGTCCAGATGAGGCTGAGCAGTTCGGTCATCTCGCGCGGGGTGCTGGTGTTGCCGCCGCGCGCGTTCAACGACTCGCCCGCTGCGATTGCCGCGACGAACTCGTCCTCGGGCAGTCCGAACGGGTTGCCGGTGGAGGTGTTCTGCAAAGTTGTGTAATTCTCGGTCGAGAGTTCCTCGAGAGCAAGCGAAATGATGCCTTCGCAGTCGGTGGTGATGTCGGTCGAGTTCAATCCGAGCGAGCGAAGTCGGCTCATGACGTTCTCGGTACCGACCATCTCTTGCAGGATGTCGGTGGCGGTGTTGTCGCTGACCTGCATCATGAGTAGGCCCAAGTCCCGGATCGATACTTCGACGTCGTCCGTCATCGCTGAAATCCCGGAGGGGCCGATGGTGCGCCTGTCTGCAGGGACCTTGATCCGGTCAGCCAGTTGTATGCGCCCCTCGGATGCCTGGGCGGCGACCTCGAGCATGACGGGAACCTTGTAGGTCGAGGCGGTCACCGAACGTGCATCGGCGCCGGAACCGATTTCGAGTTTTCCGTCGAGGCTGCGGACGTGAAACGCAACGGTGGCGTTTGCGTCGTCACACACGTCGGCAATGGAGGCGAGGATCCTGAGGGGGTTGGTGCTCATGTTCTTCCGTTCCGGGTAGTTGTTGTGGAGGAGAATGTTTCGATCAAGGCAGTGACCTGATCATGAACTCGCGGAGTGAGGCGGGGCGTAAAGATGACAACGCGCCTCGCCTGAGGGCGTGGAATACGTCGGAGGCGAGACCGTGTCGCAGATCGCGCCGATGCGCAGGTGACATCTCTCGTGAAAGACACAGCCGCTCGGCGGGTTGTCAGGCTTCGGGGGCTCGCCGGTGAGGATGATTCGCTCTCGCGCGGCTTCGGAGAACAGTGTCGGCGATGCCGAGGCCAATGCCCGCGTGTACGGGTGTGCGGGGTCGGTCAGAATGCTCTCGGTCGAACCGTACTCCTGCACCTGACCCAGATACAGGACGGCAACCTCGTCGCAGAAGAATCGAACGACGCCTAGATCGTGGCTGATGAAAAGAAAGGATGTTCCGGAGTCCTCTTGAATGTCCTTGAGGAGGTTGAGGATTTGTGCCTGTACCGAAACGTCCAGGGCGGAGACAGGTTCGTCGGCGACGATGAGTTGCGGTTTCGCGGCGACGGCGCGTGCGATGGCCACTCGCTGGCACTGCCCGCCCGAAAGCTGGTGCGCGTACATGTCTCCGTACGACGCACTCAGTCCGGCGCGGTCGAGCAAGTCGTCGACGTCCTTGCGTCGCGCCGAATGCCCGCCTATGCGTAGTGGTTCGGCGACGGCACGCCAGATCGGCAGCTTCGGATCTATCGATGCGCGCGGGTTCTGGAAGATCATCTGCACAGATCCCGGGGTTCGCTTGCGAGAGGTTTTGCCGGTGACACGCTGCCCCAGTATTTCCAGGTGGCCGCCGGACGGCTCGAGCAGGCCGGTCACAACCCGACCGAGAGTGGACTTTCCGCTTCCGCTTTCGCCGACCAGTCCAAGAGACCGACCTGCCGGGATCGACAAGTCGACGCCCCGGAGTGCCTGCACGGCGCGGCCGCCCAGACGGGTGTGGAAGGAATGGGTGATCCCCTCCAAGCGGGCTACTTCCCGTGTGGAAACGGAGTGGTGTGTAGTCATCGAGGCACCTCACTGGCCGAAACGTGCTGATGTGAGCCTGTCATCGGGTGCAGACAGGCCGCGAGACTGTGTCCGCTGTTTTCGAGTTCAGGTGAGCTGGAAAGGCATTCGTTGCCTGCGCGGTCGCAGCGTGGGGCGAAGTGGCAACCGTGGTTTCGGTCAGGCAACGGCGGCACGATCCCTCGTACCGTCTTCAAGCGCCGTGCACCCGAGTTCATGCTTTCCAAACAGTCGACCAGCGCATGCGTGTACGGGTGCTGCGGTTCCCGCAGTACGTTGTCGACCGATCCGGATTCGACGATCTTGCCCGCGTACATCACGTACGCCCGGTTACATTGTTGTGCAACCAGTCCGAGATCGTGCGAGATGAACATCATGGACATCCCCTCGTCTGCGATGAGACTGTGCAACAGATCCATGATTTGCGCCTGCACAGTGGTGTCCAGGGCGGTGGTCGGCTCATCGGCGATCAGCATCGTCGGTTCGCAGGCCAGAGCCATTGCGATGAGTACACGTTGTCGCATGCCACCGGACAGTTCGAAAGGAAACGCACCGGCGACCCGATCCGGGGCCGGAATGCCGACTCGGGCCAACAATTCTCGTACTCGTTTGGCCGCAACGCGTTTGGAGAGCCTGTGGTGGATGCGGACGAGATTGCCGAGTTGTCGTTCGATGCTCACTACCGGGTTCAGCGAGGTTCCGGGGTCCTGGGGGATCATTGCGATGTCTGTGCCTCGAAGCGGCGCCAGCGCACCACGGTCGGACATGTCGAATCGTCTGCCGTTGAAGACCATCTCTCCATGCGCCGCCAGGGACCCTTCGAGGAGACCGAGTACGGAGTACGACGTCACTGATTTGCCGCAGCCGCTTTCGCCGACCAGGGCGACGCTCTCCCCCGAATCTATCTGGAAGCTGACTCCGTCCACCGGTCGCAGTGCGGGATTGTCGGCCAGTGCTACACGGAGATCCGTGATCGACAGTAGCGGTTTCGTCATCGGTTGCTCCTCGGGTCGAGCGCGTGGCGAAGGCCGTCTCCACAGACCAGCAAAGTGATGACGACTAGAGCGATGGTGCATCCGGGGACTATCGACATCAAAGGCAGGTCGATGCTGTGCGTCGACCCGAGGGCGAGCATGTTGCCGAGAGACGAGGTCGGTGGCTGGATACCGAGGCCGACGAAGCTGAGCCCGGCTTCGGCGATGACGGTGAAGGCGAAGATCAGTGTCAGCTGAACCGACACCGATTCGATCATGTTCGGCGTGACGTGCCGAACGATGATGCGCCAGGTCGGAACTCCGCTCACGGCTGCGCTGTCGATGTATTCCTCTTCACGAATCTTGAGCACGACACTGCGGGTGACCCGTGCGAGATACGGCGTGTAGCCCGCAACGAGAGCGATGACCGTACTGGTGACCCCGGCTCCCATCGCGGCGATGAGCGCGAGCGCGAGCAGCAAAGACGGCAAAGCCAACCCGACATCGATGAGCCGAGCAATGACGGTGTTCGCAATTCCCCGGGTGAAACCTGCCAGCATTCCTAGCGGTAGCCCGATGACCATGACACCGAACGTCACGGCAGCACTGATGGCGAGTGACGTGCGGAGTCCGAATAGTAGACGGCTCAACTGATCTCGGCCCAAATCGTCGGTTCCGAGGAGATGCTCACCGCTGGGTGGGGCCAGGGTCGACGTGAGATCTTGGACGTTGGGGGAGTGCGGCGCGAGAAGAGGCGCGAGCACGGCCGCAGATACCAGTACGAACAGAATGCTCCATGCCACCTTCTGTCCGGGCAAGGAGAGAATGCGGGCCATGAATCGGCGCCGCTGACGTGTGCTCGGCGCGATTGGGGAAGACGCAGCCCCGAATGACTCAGTCATTGTCGGTCCTGACTCTGGGATCGATGAAGGAATAGACGACATCCATCAGAAGATTGACGGATACGACGACGATGACCAGTACGAGGATGCAACCTTGCACCACTGTGTAGTCGCGAGCCAAGACGGATTGAACGAGGAGTCGGCCCATACCGGGTACGGCAAAAGCGTTTTCGACGAGTAGCGCTCCGCCCATCAGCGCGCCCATCTCCAGTCCGGCGATGGTCACGGTGGGAAGTAGCGCGTTCCTTAGTGCGTATCGAGAGTAAACGCGGCGCTCGGGGATCCCGAATGACCTTGCCGTGCGAACGTAATCGGAGTTGAGTGTGCCGATCAAGGATGCACGGGTGGTTTCGAAGAGCAGAGTCGACATTCCGACACCCAGCGCGATGGTCGGAAGGATCATGTGTTGGAAATGTGCACCGATACCGTCGCTGATCGACGAGTATCCAAACGTCGGCAAGACGTTCTGGAACGCGATGATCAACAGGAGGGCCAACCAGAAGCTGGGAACTGCGATACCCAGCGTTCCGACCAGTCGCACACTCCGGTTCGCGCGATCGCTGGTGAACCTCGAAGCGAGGACGCTCAGTGGTACCGCCACCAACAATGCGAAGGCAAGCGCGTACATGCCCAGTTGGAGTGTTACGACGATTCGGTCGGACAGCAAGGTGGTCACCGAGTCGTTGAGCACCAAGGACTTTCCGAGGTCGCCACGAGCGGCTGCGGACAGCCAGTCGAAGTACTGCACTACCACGGGCTTGTCGAGGCCGAGTTCGGAACGAATACGTGCGATCTGCTCTGGACTGACGGATCCGCCGGGCCCGCTCACTGTGCGAGCGGGGTCGCCGGGGATTGTCCGAAGAAGTACGAACATCAGGAAAGTCGCGGCGAGTCCGACGATTCCCAGTTGCGCAGCGTTGATCAACAGGGTTCGCGCGATTCGGCGCAGCCGCCCGGACGAGGGCGCGGGCTCTCTCTCCTTCGGCGGCATATCGGAATCAGGTACCGCTTCGATCACGCTCACTTGGCGAGCCAAACCCTCGAGAGCGGATTGGTGCCACCCTCCGTGAATTCGTATCCGCCGACCGACGGGCTGGTTGCGGCGATCTTCTGCGGGTACACGGTGAACGCTGCGTAGGCTTTGTCCGCGATCAGCTTGGATGCCTGCTGGTACATCTGTGCCCGTTGCTGCGGATCCTGTTCGGCGCGAGCATCGTCGAGCAGCTTGTCGAGCTCGGGGTCGTTGATCGAAGAGGCGTTCAGATCGCCCTTACTGTGGAACAAAGGGTAGAGAATCTCGTCGGGATCGACGGTGGCCGTGGTCTGGCCGCTGTTCATGACCGTGAAATTCTTTGCTGTGTAGATCTTCTGGGCCCAGGATCCGAACTCCTCTTTGCTCATGTCGACTTTGACTCCGACGTTCTGGAGCTGTTCGGCAACCGCATCAGCTTCTGTCGAGAACGGGGCCTGGGTGAAGGTGCTGAACGGAATCGTCGTACCGAAGTCGAAGTTTCCGGTCTTCAGGAATTCCTTTGCCTTGTCTGTTGAAAACGTCTGCGAGGCAATGCCGGAGAGGTCCGAGTATGCATCGCCGATTTTCGGGCTGAGTGGCCCGCTCGCCGGATCGGCGTATCCCTGGTAAATGCCCTGTGCGATACCGTCACGGTTGATCGCCGCAGAGAATCCACGGCGGACGTCGACGTTGTCGAAAGGCTTGACCGCCTGGTTGAAACTGACGTAGTTGAACGTGTTGCTGATCGACGTCTTGATGACCGAGTTGCCTCGGCTTTCGACTTGTGCGAGTTGGGCCGGTGTCACACCGAGAACATCAAGTTCCCCGTTGACGAATGCCTGCATCGAGGTGGTCGGGTCCGGAAGGATCGAGATCTTGATCGAATCCAGGTAGTTGTCGTCAGCCCAGTAGTCGTCGTTGCGGACGAGCCTGATGTACTGACCGGTCTTGTACTCCTCGAACTTGTACGGACCGGTGCCCACCGAAGCTTTGAACGGATCGGTCTTGGCGTACTGCGTCACGGCGGTGGGGGACATCATCATCACCCGTCCACGGCGCAACGAGGCGACGAATCCGCCGGCCGGGGTGGAGAGATTCATGGTTACTTCATGGGGTGCGCTGACCTCAACCGATTCCAAAGACGGCGGCAGGTTCGCACCCGTTCCGTTCGGGTCGAGCAATCGATCGAGATTGAATTTGACGGCTTCGGCATCGAACGGCGTTCCGTCGGTGAACTTCACACCATCGCGAAGGGTGAAGACGTATTGCGTGGGGGAGGTCTGCTTCCAGGACGTAGCGAGTTCGGGTACCGGCTGACCGTCCTGGAAGTCCACCAGACCGTTGTAGGCGAGGGTGGCGATCGATGCCGTGCCCACCGAGGTGACGGCCATTGTTCCCATGTCGAACGCAGGTGCAATCGGTTCTGCGCCGATCGAAACTCGCAGTTCACCGCCCCGCTGCGGCTCGCCGGCGGGCCCGGACGAGGCGCCTGCGTCCTTTGCTGCGCCTGAACAACCACCGAGAACCAGTGCGAGTGCAGTTGCAGTTCCGACCAGAGCGGTACGCCTCGAGAACCGCGTCATTGTTTTGTCCATCAGATCCACCTTCGGGCCGTTCGTTCGGAACGGCGGGTTCGTACGGAGCCTTGCGAGGATGCATTAGGTGTAATACCTTACCGATTGGATGTCAAGAGATTTCAGTGAACTAGCCCTGAAGTACACCCCGAGAAACGGAATCGAAAAACGATGGAAATCGAAGATCATGCAGTGGCTCCACACATCGACCTCGCCAGGCTCGACTCGCTGATTCCGGTCGGGGTCGCTGTCGCAGCGGTGGCCGGTGCCATCACCGAACTTCACGAGGGGCGGCTCGAACAGCCGCCGCGAACGGTCGTGGCGGACGGCCAGTTGCTCGTGATGTCTGCGCTGCATCGGACCACCCGCGACGCCGTTGTCAAGACGTTGACGATCTACGACATCGACGGAAGCAGGCGCATCGAAGGCACTGTCCTTTGGTACGACGGAGCCACCGGACTTCCGCGGTTCAGCGTGGAAGCCCACCGGTTCACCGCGCTGCGAACCGGTGCGGTCTCTGGCGTGGCAACGGACGTACTGGCGCCGGAAAAGGTCAGGCGTCTGGCGATCCTCGGCTCCGGTGCCCAGGCTGCGACACAACTTGATTCCTGCTGCGCAGTGAGGGAATTCGAGGAGATTTCGGTATACAGCCGGACTCTCGCGCATGCGCAACGATTTGTCGACGAAGCAATAGTGAGGCATCCAGGACTCCGGTTTTCGGTAGCAGGGTCGGCAAACGAATGCGTCGGAGATGCTGACGTGGTGTGTTGCGCGACCGGCGCCACGTCACCGTTGTTCGACCTGGAGGCGCTCCCGGCAAACATCCACGTCAATGCAGTCGGATCTTTCCGTCCGTCGATGACGGAACTCCCTGCCGGGCTCATCGATGCTTCGACGGTCACCGTTCTCGACGACGTTGCCGGATGTCTGGAGGGGTCGGGTGAAGTCCGGTCGGCAATCGAGCGGGAGTTCCCCATCTCCGACCTCCGATCACTGGGCGCGGTAATGGAATCCGGCGTGGAGCGTCACGGTCGCACGGTGTTCAAGTCGGTCGGGTGTGCAGCACTCGACTGGGGTGTCGGCAAAGCGATCGCGGACAGACTCGAGAGCGTCGTACTCTCCTGAGGGATGACAAAGGCCTGCCCGACGATTCACTTGTCGGGACAGGCCTTTCGGTGACGTCTGCTCGCGCTGGGACGTGCGTTCTAGCTGGTCGCATCCTTCTGGATCAGGAGCATCGCGTCGTCGACCGGATCGAAGTACAGAGCCGGATCGGCAACCAGTGCAGCGTCGTCACCGTGAGTTTGCATGGTGACGACCCAGGCGCGATCGTCGTGTTCCACATAGTAGGCACCCGCAAGGACCCCGATGGAGCTGCCGCCCTTGAATCCGCCGTAGGTGAACCATTTCGCGGACTCGTCACCGAGCGCCGGATCTTCGGCCAGTATGTCTCGAACCGGTGCACCGCTCTCGGTCTTCGCCATCTCTTGCAACGAGACCAACGCGGCACGCAGGTCGGCGGGCGAGGCGAACCAGTCGATGTCGAAAGGCCATGCGGGGGTGGTGAATGCTGACGCCGGGATGTCCACCAGGCCGCCAGGCAGTGCCGCCAGTATTGCTCGACGCTCGTCCGGGGTTCCGTCGCGCCAGGCGATACGTTGTGCGCCATCGTTGCCCCAGCCGAGTTGGAACAGTGCGCGGGTCGGCTTCAGCGGAATGTTGAGCGAAGGATCCGCCATGCCCATCGGGGCGAACTCGGCCTCGACCTGCTCGCGCCCGACAGCAGCGATCAGCATGTCGGTGGCGGTGTTGTCGCTGATCGAGATCATCTTGCCGGCGGTCTCCCGGACCGTGACTTCGGTTCCCGACGGCAGGTCCTGCATGGTCCCGCCGGGCATCGACTTGAGGTCGTCGGTGATGGTGAGCTTCTGATCCCACGAGAGTGTCCCGTTCTGGACAGCCGTCGCGACCGCGCCGAGAACGTACAACTTGATCGTTGACCCTGTGGGCTGTGGTGAGGTGTCGCCGACGCCGAAGACTTCGGCGTTCTTTCCTCCGGTGACCTCGGTGACGGTCAAGTTCGTCGGCGCGGGAAGTGCTTTGACAGCTGCCTCGAGCTCTTGCCACGATGCGGCAGGCACATGATCGTCTTTGGTCGGTGTTATCGCCATTCCAAGGACCAATCCGTTGCCGTCGACGACTACGTTTATGTCGAACGCGCCGCCGGTGGTACTGGTGATGGAAACGGTGCCGTCGGTATCGCCTCCCTTGTAATTCACTGTTGTCCAGGGCTGTCCGGTTCGGATGGAGTCGAAGTCCGGAGGCGTCAGGACAACTGGTGCGGTGGGTCCGAAGTGCTCGGCGATTTCTTCCTGGGTCAATGGCGCGCTCGTGTTGAACGCACTGAGAAGCCAGCTGATCTGCTTGCCGACGGGGCTGTCGGGGATCGTGACTGTCGTGGGTGTCTCGGTGGCGGAGACCTTTGTGCTGTTGTCAGAGGTTTGTGCAGAATCCGGCCCGGAGGTACATGCGGCGAGGGCGAATACCGCTGCGGAGGCAAGTGCCACCAGCGTGAGCGGGCGACTCTTCCTGCGTGTGTGTTCGAGTTTCATGGACTCATTTCATCAGCGTTCTCTTCGGCGTGCGTCCGTCTGAGGTGTAGACGTACTCAGCCTGAAGTACTGAATCGGTTCATCCTCGAGTACCGACAACTACTTGTCGTGGTGACACGCACGTTGCAGCTGGACAAATGGGAGAAAGGCTGCACCCGAAGAACTTTCGTGATGACAGCGAGAGTTAGTTCTTGGTCGCGGACGAAAAGGACGGTTGCGTCGACAGCGCTGCGATTTCTTCGGGGATCCGGCGATCGTACAGTTCTGCCAACTCGACCGAGCTGAAGCGACGGACGGTCCAATTGTGTTCAGTCAGCCACTGGCCCGGATCGGACCGTTTGTCGCTGTAGAACAGTTGCGAAATGTCCAGGTCTCCGAACGGGTCCTTGGCGAAGTACTTGGATCTGATGGCCGCCAGCTTGCTCGGGTCGGTTCCGGCCGGAAAGTCGTTCACCGCCAAGCGACTACCGGTGGCCGAGAGTTCGTCGATCCGCTCGAACAGGGCGTCGTGGGCCGGGCCGGGGAGATAGGCGAGCAGGCCTTCCGCCGACCAGGCCGTGGGTTCGTTCGGATCGAAGGCAGACAATACAAGCCGACTCAATCGAAAAATTCTGCAGTGCAAGGCGTTCGGTTTGAATCACCACCCTGCCAGGAAGTTGCCAGGTTAGTGCCAGTGCGTGGCAAGAATGCAGGACTTCACTGGTGTGTGCCCCATTCAGGACTGCGAGAGACAGTCTCGGGAAATCTACGGAGAAGGGATTGATCATGACACGACTATCTGCACCGGAACTACGCAAGAAGCATTTCTTGGCCAAGCTCGTCGTGACGGGTGTGGTGTTGACCGTGCCCTTGGCGGTGCTCGCGGCACCAGCTTCGGCGGAAACAGTGAATCACGATGTTACGCAGGGTGATAACAGTTGGGATGGCGATCAGGGCGACGATCACTCCCACGATTGGAACCATGGTGGAAACGGCGGGCAGGGCGGTACCTGGGATCAGGGCGGTGCCTGGGATCGGGGCGACGGCCGGGGTCAGGACAACCGGAACTAATGGCAAGGCCGGCAAGATCAGGCACCCGCGCCGACTGTGAACCGCTTCGCCGGACTATTCGGTTCCAGTTGATCCCTCGGACTGCACAACGAATTTCCGTCGAGAAAGAGAGAATGTGAGCCCATGCTGCAGGAAGGCTCGCTGGAGGTGCTGGTCGCCGCGGCACGGAGCGGTAGCCGTGAGTCCATGACCAGTTTGTATGCGGCATTTCGTCCGATGGTTGTGCTGCGGTGCCGCGCCGAGCTTGATCGGGCCGTCTCCGACTCCGCCGCGGATGCCGCGTGCGTCGCGGTTCTCACGGCAGTGTGCGACGGATCGGAGACGAATCAGCCGTTCCTGCGCCTGTTGTACGCGCGAACGAGCGTCGCGATTGCTCGGGCGGCATCCGACGGGTTCAGCGGTGGGCCGCTTCCGCCTCCAACAGACCTTCCAGTTGTCGAACGCGACGTCCTGGTGTTGCGGTTGATCGTCGGCCTCGACATCAAGGCGACTGCCACATCGCTTGCCCGTACGACCGATCAGGTGTCACTAGACCTGTATCGGGCGCTACAACGACTGCGAAAGTTGTCTTCCCCGAATGCAATCAGGGAGATGTTGGTGTCCACCTGAGGGTGCTCGGACTGCGCAGACTCAGGCGGGGGTGGAACCCGACTTTACTGACCGGCGATGTACTCGATCGACGGTCCGGCAGTCCAGCCACCGTCGACGGCGATCTCGGAACCCGTTGTGTACGAGGCATCGTCGGAAAGAAGGTAGGTGACCGCACCGACCAACTCTTCCGGGCGACCGACACGGCGATACGGATTGTTGGGGAATGCGCCTTCTTCGAGGCTGATACCCGTCGGTGCAGTCATGGGCGTCAGGACCATGCCGGGGTGAACCGAGTTGACCCGGATCTTGTCGCGACCGAGCTCGACGGCAGCGATCTTGCTCAGTCCTCGCACACCCCACTTGGCTGCGCCGTAACCACTGGTCAGAGCCATGCCCATCAGACCTGCGGCCGAGGAAATGTTCACGATGGATCCGCCGCCGGCGGCCTTCATGAACGGGACCACCGTGTGGATACCGGTATGTACGGACACCAGGTTGATCTGGATGATCCGTTGGAACGTTTCGAGGGGCTCATCGGTGACAGTCTGGCCGGAAGCGGAGATTCCCGCGTTGTTGACCAGTCCGTTGATTGCGCCGAACTCGGACACGGCGAACTCGACGGCGGACTTCCACGATCCCGGATCGGTGACGTCGAGATGAACGTAACGCGCTGCCTCGCCGAGAGATTCGGCTACCGCTCGGCCGTCTTCGTCGAGGATGTCGCCAATGACCACGCGCCCGTTGCCTGCGACGATGCCGCGCGCAAACGCTTCACCGAGGCCGCGGGCGCCACCTGTGACGAGAACGGTTTTTCCGGAGAGATCTTGAGTCATGATTGTTCCTTACCTGTTGGGTGCGCGAGATACGACGTCGAAAACGCGTCGAGTGCGCGGTTGATTGCCGTGAGTGCAGGTGTTCGGTGGTCTGCCATTTCCCGCAGTGCTGCGACCACGGCGAGCGTCGATTGACCCGCCGCTGCAGTGGCGTCGAGCGAGGTTTCCGGTCGATCGATCAGCCGGGCCACTTCGGGGCGAATGAGCTCCATCGTCTCGAAAGTCGCTGATTCCCACACTCTCCGGAGTGCGGAATCGCCGAAGATGATCGGCATCAGGGATCGTGTCATGTCTTCGAAAGACTCACCGACCGAGGCGACGAAGGCGTTCCGGACAGCCGGCGCCAGTCCGGAATCGCGTGGCTGCTTACCGAGTGCAGCGGCGAGACTCCGGTTCCCGTCGTCGAGCATCGGCCAGATGCTCTCCTCTTTGGTGGCGAAGCAGCGGTAGAACGTTCGCTCGGAGATTTCCGCGCGCTCCGCGAGCTCGGCGATGGTTGTCGAAGTATCACCGCGTTCGACGAAAGCGGCAGCACAACTCTGCGAGACGCGGAGAAGCAGTGCGGTGCGGCGGGCTGTTGCCATATCCGCACTGTACCAAAAGTGGCAGAAACTGCCACAAATGGTGTCGGCTGGTCAGCCGGCGTTACCTTCGATGCCGGAAACCTCCTGCTCAACTGCGTTCTTGAGGTTCAGGAGCGTCTTGCGGATGTTGCCGCGCTGAAAGTCGGCGAACGTTTTTCCTCCGGTGGCAATTTTGTCGAAAATCTCGGCGGCGAAGTTCGGCCAGCCGCGTCTGTCGTCGGTCCACGTTTCGGTGACTCGGGTTCCGTCGGGCACCGGTGAAAATCGGTACTGCCAGGTTGCGATGGAGGCGGGGATCCGGGGAGTACTCAGGCCGATCTTGTGAACACGGAATTCGAAGAGCTTCCCGGCGTCGGCAGCGGTGACTGTACATCTCGTGGTCCACTGCGCGCGCCCACGCTTGTTGTGCCCGTCGAACTCCATGCCCAGGAAGGCTCTTTCTCTGTCTCCTCGCAAGGTTGCGCCTAAGTTTTCGGGACTCCAGGCACCCATACGAGTGGGATCGCTGATGAGCTCGTAGAGGGAGAGCGCGTCGGCGTTGACGACGACGCTGTCGGAGACGGTAAGTTCGCGAGCCATTTCGGTTTCAGTTTCTTTCTGTGGAGCGTGTGTGAAGCGAGTACGACGGTCGGTGGTATCGGTCAGTTGTCTTTCAGTATCACCTGCTTGTCGATTCCGACTACTGGCGTTCGTAGGAGGGCCAACGGCTCGGCATATAGCAGTTCCTTGATCTCATTGAGCGTGCGTCCACGAGTTCGCGTCAACGTGCGCGCGTAGTCGACAGCTGTCGAGAGCACATCGTCCGCAGCCGCGACTTGATCTACGAATCCTGCTGACAATGCTTCGATCCCGCCGTACCTCCTACCTGTGACGAGTGCGTCGTGGACTGCGCGTGTCGGAAGACGTGATGCAAGTAGGGCGATGCTTCCGGGTGCGTAACTCGCGCCGATAGTGATCCCTGGCAGGCAGAAGAAACCGCGATCCTCTCGCATCACGACGTGATCGTGCGCGGCGGCCAGAATTGCACCACCGCCGAAGGCATGTCCCGGAAGCGCGGCGACGGTGGGCATCGCAAACGTCAACATTCGCGCGAACAAGGTTTGAACGCGGTCGATGTACCCGTTGACCTGATCGGCGTTGTGTAGAATCCAATCTGTATCCAGCCCAGTGGAATAGAACTTGCCCACAGCTGTCGTGACCAGCGCTCCCGGACCGTCGAAGTTTTCGACTTCGGTGAGGAGGTCCTCGACCTGGTCGAGCCACCGGGGATTGAACGGATTCGGCGTATCCGGCTCGCCTTCATTACCCAGGTGGAGGACAAATACTTCTCCGGCGCGATCCAAATACGGCATATCGGGCGATAGTACTGCGGAGTTGGATTACCCGTGCGGTTTCAGTTGGATCTTGACCGCGCCTTCCTGCTTCTTCTGGAAGATCTCGTAGGCGTGTGGCGCCTGATCGAGCGGCAGCTGATGAGTGGAAAAGGCGTCGACGCCGAGTGGGTCGTCGTCAGTGAGCAAGGGCATGATGTCGTCGACCCACTTCTTGACGTTCGCCTGGCCCATCCTGATCTGAATCTGCTTGTCGAACATGGTCATCAGCGGCAGTGGATCAACCATTCCGCCGTATACACCGATCAGAGAAATGGTCCCCCCGCGCCGAACGATGTCGATGGCCGAATAGACAGCACCGAGCCGATCGATCCCTGCGGTGCGCATCGCAGGCGCGGCAAGAGCATCGGGAAGGAGTCCGACGAACTGCTGCGCGAGCTTTCCGATCGGAGACCCGTGCGCTTCCATGCCGACAGCGTCGATCACCGAATCGGTTCCGCGGCCGTTTGTCGCGTCTCTGACGGCATCGCCGATCTTGCTGCCGTAGTCGTCCAGGTTGAGGGTCTCGATACCGCGTTCGGCAAGGCGCGCAAGGCGTTCGGGCACACGGTCCACGCCGATCACCCGAAATCCTTTGTGGTGCGCGATGCGAGCAGCCATGTCACCGATCGGTCCGAGGCCGAGGATGGTCACGGATCCACCCGGCGGGATGTCGGCGTATTCGACCGACTGCCAGGCAGTGGGAAGCACGTCGGAGAGATAGACGAATCGTGAATCCGCCGGACCTTCGGGAACTTTGATGTGTGTGAAGTGTGTCTGCGGGACTCGTAAGTATTCAGCCTGACCACCTGGCACCGATCCGTACAGCTCGGAGAAGCCGAACAACGCTGCGCCCGTTCCCTGATCGCGGACCTGAGTCGTCTCGCACTGGGTGTAGAGACTCGAATCGCACATGAAGCAATTGCCGCACGAGATCTGGAACGGGATCACGACGCGATCGCCTATCTCGAGATTCGTGACATCCGACCCGACTTCTTCGACGATGCCCATCGGTTCGTGACCGAGAATGTCGCCTGCATTCATGAACGCACCCAAAGTCTCGTACAGATGCAGATCTGATCCGCAGATGTTCGTCGTGGTGACCTTGATGATCGCGTCGGTGGGCTCGATGATCGTGGGGTCCGGAACCGTATCGACGCTTACTTTCCGTTTGCCTTGCCAAGTCACTGCACGCACTGGGATCGACCTCTCGTCGTGGAAATGCTGTTCGCAGTCACCTGCCCGAAAGTGTTGAAATGCAAACAAAATCGGTGAGGGTTGCGGGAAGTCCTGAGAGCGTTAGATTGAGAGGGAGGTGGGCCGAGGCTCCGGTAAGGTCGCACGCCGTATGACTGACACGACCAGATGACGAGGATGACCGCATGACCGAGAAAGACGACAACGACCAGTCGCCCAAGGGCGGGCACCCAGGGCCCGTGGACAAGGGCGGCGACGGTGGAATGGCAACTCGCGAACAGGCACCTGAACTGGTCGAGGAGACCTCCGACAAGAAGTCCGGCGACGAGTAGTTTCCTTTTACTCCGTGTTGGGTAACAACGGGGATAGGCCGCATCGGACCGTCCCGGAATCAATGCGGGCGAGGTTCCTCGAGGTTGAGCAGCCAGCCACGGGAACCGCCTTAAGCAGATCCCTTAACCCTGTTGTCATTCAACCCTGCAACAGCAAGTGATCGAACCAGGTCCGCAGTGGTGTCGGAACCTGGAAGTCGTCCAGTGTCCGAACTATCAACTGCTCGGCGACATCCCTGAGTTTCACGTTGGTCTCTTGAGAACGCCACACGAGGATGTCGAAGGCGCGATCGGCCGAAATGCCGTAGATCACCATGAGCATGCCTTTGGCTTGCTCGATCACTCCGCGAGACACGGTGATTTCGTTGACCAATTCGTCGACGGATGCTTTTACGTTGCTGTCCAGGGTTTCGGTGACGTCGATGTAGAAGCCGGAGCTCCCCATCACTTCACCTGACTCAGCCACGACGCTGTCTCCGACGACGATTACCGAGTGCGTGTCCCCGGCAGTGTCGATGATGCGGTGCCGGCTACTGAACGGGCCGCCTGAAGTGCGGATGGCGAGCAGTGTCTGTGCAACGTGTCTTCGGTCCTCAGGATGCTTGTGCGAGAGCATCAATTCAGTCGTGGGGTCTACTTGTCCGGGTTCGTAGCCGTGAATCCGCGCAACTTCGTCCGACCACTCCCATCGGTCGCCGCTGCGGTGATATAGAAACCCGCCCACTCTGTGTGGAGCCCCCGATTCCGAGGTCTGTCCCAGTCCGTCCTCATTTACCACCCACGCCCCCTCGTTCTCGACCTCGACCCAACCGGCGTACTCGCCCGTTAGTTATATCGGACAAATCCGGCGGAGGTGGTGTCGGTCCCATATTTCGGAGCAAGGTCTGGGGCGCTACCGCCCGCGTCGGCGAAACGGCGCTCGGAGCGCTTGGCGACGGAGTCGAGTCACTCGCGGCTGAAACGGTGTTGCCGCTGTGTCCATTCGGTGATTGCCGCGGCGATTGCCGAGGGCTGATCCTCGGGGGCGAGATGCCCTGCGGGACCGCACTCGGTCACCTCGAGATTCGCGATGTTCGATCGGCTCCACGCGACTTCGTCGGGTCCGACCATGAGAAGTTCGGCGGGGCCGCTGAAGGTGAGAAGGAGTTTGGGTACCTCGGTGCTTTCCGCGAGCCATTCGCTGTACGCCGACACACGTGCATTCACTTCAGCGGGACTTCCTTCGATGGGGAAGGATCGTGGCCACGCGAGCAGGGGCCGGCGACTCTCACGGAAGGGGTAGGGAGCACGATAGGCGTCGACGTCTTTTTTGGACAGACCCCCGAGAACTGTTCTGTGAAGCGCGATTTCGAGGAAGAAGTTCTCGTCGAGTACCTTTGCCTCGCCGGTCCCAGAGGCTCTCAGGGCCTCGACTCGTGCTCGTGCGTCTCCCGGGAAGTGCTCGTTCCAGGTCATCGGACGGAGGATCGTTTCGAACAGTGCGACACCTCGGACGCGATCGGGGTGGCGGGTAGCCCAGTCGAGGGCGAGTGCTCCACCCCAGTCGTGCCCGACGAGTACGACGTCGTCGAGCTCCATCTCGTCGAACCAGGCATCGAGATAGCGGGCGGTGTCGAGGAAACCGTAGTCGATTGCGGGCCTGCCGGACGCGCCCATTCCGATGAGGTCGGGAGCAAGTGCACGGCCGATATTTCCTATGTGTGGCAGTATGTTTCGCCACAAATACGAGGATGTGGGATTTCCGTGGAGCAGTACGAAGGGTGTGCCTTCGCCGCACGAGCTGTAAGCCATGGTCGAGTCGAGCACGGAAATTGTAGGCATTGCGACTCCTCAAAATAGCTTCCATATACTCTAATTGGGATAGTAGCCATGTACTCTATATGTATGCAAGATCGAGAAACATGGACTACGGGGTCGCTGGTGTGGCATCTTGCCCTGCGCTGGCGGGCGGGAGTTGACAGAGCGGTCGCGCATCTCGGGTTGACTCACGCCCAGTATTCGGTGCTTGCGTCACTTCACGGTCTCGTGAGTGAGGGGGAGAGGCCTAGTCAGCGAGAACTTGCCGCACAGACAGGGTTGCAGCGAATCTACATATCCAAGCTCGTGCGAGCTTTGGAGAAGGGCGGATTTGTTGTCAGCGAACGTGACAGCCGCGATGCTCGCGCCGTTTGCCTAGATCTCAGCGACGAGGGAAAACGGGTTATCGTGCTCGCCAAAGACATTGTCCGCGAATTGGACGCGGAAAATACTCGCGTACTGACGAAAGCCGGCGGACGTGAGCTTGCCGAACTCCACCGCGCGCTCGGCGCGTTACTCGACGCCACCGAGGTAGGAGATGAATGAAGCCCTGGTCCACTTTGCGCCGCAACCGATATGGTCGTGTGTGGGTCCGGGCCGTCGGACGTTCGTTGGGGGACCGACGGAAGCGTCGATCCCCCAACGAGATTTGCTGTCTACCTGTCGATCGTCACGGTGTCACGTTGATCGGTGTGGCCGATGCGAACTGCAGTGTGCCGGACATGGTTGCCGTGCCGGTGGCTGCGGCGGGGCAGACGGGTCCGGTGCCGGTGCGTGTGTAGTTCACGGTGCCGGTGTTGCTTGCCACGACGCGCTGGTTGGGGATGTCGAAGGGCAGCGGTCCGATGGTGCTGACTCCCGTGCCCCCAGCTCCGGAGCCTACGACGGTGACCGTGCATGTCGATCCGGGCAGTGTGACGACTGCACCGTTAGCGGGGATGATGAGCGATCCCTGGGCAGAGCCGCCGGGCATGGCGTCCCCGGAGACGTTCAATTGCCACGTCCCGGAGGTTGTGACCACAGCGGGTAGACCGTTGGCTTTGCATCCGGTCAGGCTGGGGGTGCCGATGTTGACGTTGACCCCGCCGGTGCCGGTGTTGGAGTTACCCGGCGCGACTGGGATGGTTCCGGAGCCCGTGGTGCTGGAGCAGGTGAGTGTGATCGTTCCTGTCTTGATACTGAGATTGCTGCTCGAAGCAGTCACGGCTTGACCCGCTGGAGTGACGACGGTCGAAGCCAAAGCGGTGCCGGCTGCGACTGCAATCGCGGCTGCGGCGGCAGCTGTGACGAAGGTGGTGCGGCGAACTGTATGGGACATCGATATCTCCTTTTTGTCGGTGATACTTCTCGAGTCGCCGGTGCTTGCTCTACTGCGTCCGCAGGCTGTCGGCGCCGATGTTGAACACATCGCTTGTGGTGGTCAAAGAGTTGTGACCACTCGAAGACGGAACGTTCGCGCGAAGATTGACGGCCCAATTCAATGCGCCGAACAGTCCGCATCCAGATGCGCCTGGTACCGCGAAGCTCTGGTCGGCGTGCGTCACGTTTCTGACGGCGGCGGTATCCGGAAATCCTGGAACTTCCTCCAGGACACCATTTTCGGACACTCCGAGTTTGAACAGGATTGGGTTGCTCGCAGAACCCAGATAGCAGTTTCCGCCGAGCAGAGGGTTGGAGATCTTCAATCTTGCCGGAAGTGTGACGCCGAGTTGGAATGCGTCGACTGTTGGCAACGCGACCGGCTCGACGGTCGCCTTGATAGTGGTCAGGCCGCCGGGGAACGGAAGACCGAGTCCGAAGATTCCGCCCGGCACCTCGATGGGGGTGGAATAGACGCCTTTGGTGCCGTCAGTTGGGGGTATGAAGATCTGGTCGAACCCGAATTCTGCGTCGGGGTTCTCTCGATAGGCGACACCGCCGGCGATATTCAACGAGCCGGAAGGAATCGGTACTTTGAGCCCGTTGATGTTCATTTCGCCGCCTTTGACGACAACGTCGACGCAGGTGCTTGTCTCCGGATTGGCTATCGGGCACTTGCCCCAACCCCCGAACGGGGCGTTGGGCAGCGGGGCTGCCGTCGCGGTTGACACCGCCCCGAGAGTGAGGACTCCTGCTGCGACGACGGCGAGCGCGGCTCTGAATCGTATTGTGCGCATGGACAAGTGATCTCCGTTCGGGGTGAGAAATCTTTCGGCGCTGACGGTTCCGGCTGGTAGTGAGTTGAATTGCTAGTTGGCGCTACGTTCGGCGATGACGGCGGCGGGTTCGGTCGATCCGGCCGGCTGGGGCCTGAGGCTGTCGGCACCGATGTTGTAGACGTCACTCGTTGTGGTCAGGGAGTTGGACGTGGTGGACGAGGGAAGACCGGCACGCCAGTTCACGATGGGATTCAGAACGCCGAACGGACCACATCCGGATGCTGTCGGGACCGCGAAGGGCTGTCCGGTGTGTCCGGTATTTCGAACGACAGCGGTGTCCGGAAAACCTGGAACTTCTTCGAGGACACCGTATTCCGTCACGTCCAAGTTGAGCTGGACGGGGCTGCTGTCCGAGCCTAAGTAGCATTTGCCGCCGAGGAGAGGGTTCGCGATCTTCAGTTTGACGGGTAACTTCACACCAAGCTGAAATGCATCCACGGTGGGGAGTGCAGACGTCGACTCGACGGTGGCCGAGGCCTTGTTCAGTCCGAAGAGATTGTTGAACGGTAGGTCGATTCCGAGTGCGCCGCCGGGGATCTCGATGGGCTTGGCGTAGATCCCCCGACTGTTGTCGTTCGGCGGGATGAATACTTGGTCGAATCCGAATTCAGCCTCCGGATTCTCCCGGTAGGCAACTCCGCCGGCGATGCGCATCGCCCCGGTGGGAATGCTGACGGAGAGCTTGCCGATCTTCATGTTTCCGCCGGTGACTGTGACATCCATGCAGGTACTGGTCTCGGGATTGTCGATGGGACATGAATCCCAGCCGCCGAAGGGAGCCTCCACAGTTGGGGCGGCGCCTGCAATACCTGCCGATAGGGCACCCATCGCAGTGACGGTGGCGAGCACAGTTGCGGTGGCGAGCGCGTTGAAAGGCCCACGCGACGTCGAACGTCGGGACATGTAATTCTCCTTAGGATGCAACCTGGTGAGTCGCGACGTCGCGACCAGTCGGATTGTGATGATGAGTGACGGTAGTCACGTGTGACTTGGATGTACAGACAATCCGCAACAATTCCGACAAAAGTATTACTGCGATCGGCTCCGCTACTACTTGTGGCTGTGAGCATTGAAATTCGTTGCAATGCCCTGTGTCTCATCATTCACTCCCGAATCGCCGTGAAGTACTTCGGCCAAGATGGCGGTCGTCGAGGGGGACATCGGCCTCCCGCCAAAATCGAGCCGGGCTATGTTTTGTCGGAGTCAACAATGTGGGCAGTCAAGGCGAGTAACTTTGTCGAACAGCGGTTAACCGGTGCTCCGGACACCCGCCCGAGAGAACGGATCGCCATGGCGCTGATGCTGCCGCTCGACTCGATGTTCCTGCTGATGGAGTCACGGGAGCACCCCATGCATGTCGGCGGCCTGTCACTGTTCGTTCCACCGGAAGGGGACGACGGCGAGTTCGCCAGATCGCTCTACCGTTCGCTCACCGACGTCGAGTCGATCCGCCCCCTCTTTCGCCGCAAGCCGGTGCAGTTGCTGTCGAACTTCGCGCCGGTGCGTTGGACGGAGGACGAGGACGTCGATCTCGAATATCACGTCCGGTTGCTTGCGCTGCCCAGGCCCGGTCGAGTTCGTGAGCTGCTGGAGCTGACCTCGATGCTGCACGGCACGCTGCTCGATCGGCACCGGCCGCTATGGGAAGCGTATGTGATCGAAGGCCTCGCCGACGGCCGAGTTGCCGTGTACATGAAGACGCACCATGCGCTCATGGACGGTGTGTCTGCTGTTCAGGCGTGGTATCGCAGCCTCTCGTCGGATCCGCTCGGTCGAGAGTCGATGCCGCCGTGGGCGCAGCGACCTTCTTCGAGGCGGCTCCGAGCCAGTCGCGGGCTGGACCTGCAGAGACGTGTGGGCTCCGTGATCGACACCGTGCAAGATGTGGTCGGGGTGGGCCCTGCGATAGTGAACGCCGCTGCCTCGGCAGTGAAGGACCACGTCGCACCGTTGCCGTTTGCTGCCCCGAAATCGATCTTCAACGTCCCGATCACCGGAGCGAGGCGTGTGGCGGCGCAGTCGTGGCCGATCGAGCGCCTGCGCAAGGTCAGCTGCGTTGCAGACGTGACGCTCAACGATGCGGTGTTGGCAATGTGCGCGGGCGCGCTGCGGCGATACCTGATCGAACTGGACGAGTTGCCGGACAAACCGTTGATCGCGATGGTGCCGGTATCTCTTCGTAAAGGCGAAGTGGGTGAGGCTTCCGGCAATGCCGTGGGTGCGGTGTTGTGTGATCTGGCAACCGAATTGGCGGATCCGGCGGCCCGACTTCAGAGAGTTCACGACTCGATGAGTAGCGCCAAGTCCCTGATGTCGGGCCTGACGCCCCTGCAGATCACGGCGCTGAGCGCATTGAACGTTGCCGGTCTCGGGCTACCGCTGATCCCTGGTTCCTCCCGACTGATTACTGGGCGTCCAGTCTTCAATCTGGTGATTTCCAACGTCCCCGGCCCGACGACGACGCGATACTGGAATGGCGCGAAGCTCGAGAGTTGCTATCCGGCTTCGATTCCGTTGGACGGGCAGGCAATGAACATCACCGTCATCGGCTACGCGGACACCATGCAGTTCGGGCTCGTCGGCTGCCGCCGCAACGTTCCGCACTTGCAGCGGCTTCTCGGCCACCTCGAGGAATCACTGAGTGAACTCGAAGCCGCCGCAGGCTGATCAATTCGATTCGTGCATTCGAACGTCGCGTCCGTTCACGACCAACTGGTGGACGTCCAGCTCTTTGTCGTCGAGGCCGAAGCTGATGATGCGTTCGGGGTGGATGCGGATGATTGGCGCGTCGAGACCATGCGCAGCAGCACCCGTAACATCCAAAGCCTCTGCCTGTCCACGGATTTCGATGCACCTGACCCGCCATGGATCTACAGATGCGATGTCGTCCACGACGAACGCGACCCGCCCGTTCTCTGCGACATTGTGAAACTTACGGCTGCCCGTCATGTTGTAACCGCTGATGTCGATCGTGGCTGTATCCGGGTTGTAGTTAAACCCGACCGGACTGACTTGCAGCGTTCCATTCCGTTGAACCGTTGCGAGGCGTCCGAGAGTCTGGGTGGCCAGGTAGTCGAGTTCGATTCGGGCGAATGTCATGAGACCACGCTAGAACCTGAACTGCTGTAGAGGTCAAGATCTCCGAACGTACAACTCATTCCATCTCGTCGAGGCACTCTTCTGCTTCGTCGACCCGCCACTCGGCCTCGCGAAGTTCCTCCTCGGACTCTCGAACCGCGACGTGGGCAGCCTTCTCGGCGTTCTTGGCGAACTGTCGTTCCTGTTCTGCGTATTCGAGATCGGCGCGGAGTTCTTCGATGCGACGGTCGAGGTCGGACAGCTTTGACCTGGCATCCTCGAACTGGGCGGTCTCGGCCTTGACCCGTCGTCGGATCTTCTCGACGCCTGCCCTGGCTTCCTTCAACTCTGCTTTCGCCTTGGCTTGTTCGGCCTTGCGATCCGGAGCAGTGGACTTGGCCGGAGCGCGTTCTTCGGTGTGGATCGCAGGGGCGTGTTGTGCAGAATCCTCCTCCACTACAGCAAGTCCCGCCGGCCCGAAACCGCTGTAACTGGCAGCGGTCACAACTCGTCCGAGTCGGACCTGCGCGGCAGTCTCCTCGTCGGCCAGGGCGGCATTGAGCGTCTGCGCGACATCACGCAACGGATCCTCGCCGACGCTTTTTCCACGTGAAGCGGCGATCTCACCTGATTTGTGGGCGAGACTTCGCACCACCTGCTGCCTCTGTGTCGTCAGACGTCGCAAGTCCGGGCCCGAGAGATGGCGTTGAGCGTCGCGTAGCGATTCGCCAAGCGCGAGAAGTGCATCCAGATCTTCTGGTGCATTGCGCGAGATGAGATTGACCAACCACCCCACGGTGGTTGGCTTCCGAAGTTTTCCGATCTCCGCGGCCAGCGTGCGGTCGTTGTCGTCCCGGGCAGCCTTCACATGCTTTGTACGCGCCTCGACGAACTCGCCGGGGTCGAGGCCGTAGAGTTCGTCGGCGACATCATCGAGGGTCACGTATCAATACTGTCATTCGGCGAGTGGTTCGAAGACTGTCTTCCAGTCGTTCTTGATGCTCACCACTGTCCACCCGTTTGCGCGCGAGGCGTCGAGTGCGTGCTCGGCTCCGTCCACGTAGTCGAACTCGCGTTCCGGATCATCATGGAGCACCAGAAGGCGAAGTGCCGGAATGTTCGGGTGTTCGGCGAACTTCAACATAGGTAGGTCACCGTTGCTGTTTCCCGCCGCTATGACAGGTCGTCGGCCGATTCGGTTCCAGATCTGTACGGGCTTGGCCGGCCCGTCGTCGACGACATCGGTTTGGGGCTGACGAAGGATCGTGCCGCTGTGACCGTCGTCCTTCCACGTCAATGCCACTCCGCTGCCGATGACGCGATCTCGGGGGATGCCGTAGACCTCCTGGCAGATCGGACGCATGAAGTCACGTCCGCCTCCAGAGACTATGTAGTTCGAGAATCCCTTGGCTGCAAGGTAATCGAGTAACTCCACCATGGGTGCGTAGCTGCAGTGCAGATATTCGCGACCGAGCGTAGGGTGCGAAGCAGTGCGCAGGTAGGTATCGGCGCGGGTCTCGAATTCGTCGACTGTGACTTCGGCGAATGCCGCCAGGACACCGGCCGCGAGCACCTTCAGTGCGCTGTCGTCGCCGCGATAGTGCTTCGAGATCACATCGTTCAACCAGGCGTAGTCCTTTTCGAACGCCGCCTGCCACGGTTGACGGTTGCGAAGAGACGGATCCTGGGCGGTCATCTCGACGAGGCGGCGCAGGATGAAGTCGAGTTGGATCGGCATCGGCTTCTCACACCACAGGGTTCCGTCGTTGTCGAAGACTGCGATCCTTTCTTCCGGTGCGATTTCGTCCGGACTGCCGTCAGTCGTCGCGCGTTCGACGAATTGCCTGACGGATTGCTTCGGCGGGCCGTCTTGCCAGCTCGGCAGCGGGTCAGAGGTGTCGGAGGTGGAGGCTTCAACGAATTGACTGCTCATGTGGTCCCTGGCTTCCAGTGAGTCGATGACAAATCCGGCACTCTCATACTCGGATCTCTTGCCGACAATGGCATCGCCCATTTCGGGCGACAGCGGTTCGGTGACCACAATCGGGGTATGCGATTCACCATGCGGCCGTAGAGGCTGGAAATCAGATCACCTACAAGGAGCCGGATCATGGCCAACGCATTCAAAGGCGTCGTCAACCTCGATATTCGCGATTCGATTCCCGACTGGAGCCCGTACGAGCAGCCGAAGGCCGCCGCCGGCACACCGAATATTCTTTACATCGTTCTCGACGACGTCGGATTTGGCGCCTTGGGTTGTTACGGGGGACCGATCGAGACGCCGAACATCGACCGCATCGCGGGCAACGGATTGCGGTACGGGCAGTGGCACACCACAGCACTGTGCTCCCCGACGCGATCATGTCTGCTCACCGGGCGAAACCACACGACCAACGGCATGGCTTGCATCAGCGAGTGCGCGGTCGGTTTTCCCGGTGGAAACGGTCACATCCCTCCCGAATGTGCCACGCTCGCCGAGGTTCTGGTCGAGCAGGGATTCAGCACCGCGATGGTCGGCAAATGGCACCTGTGCGCAGAAGACGAGATGAATCTTGCTTCCACGAAACGGAATTGGCCGGTCGGCCGCGGATTCGAGCGGTTCTACGGCTTTCTCGGTGCCGAGACCAATCAGTGGTATCCCGACCTCGTCCACGACAACCATCCCGTCGAACAGCCGTCGACGCCCGAAGAGGGGTATCACTTCAGCGTCGACATCACCGACAGAGCGCTCGAATACATCGGTGACGTGAAGTCGATAGCTCCGGACCGGCCTGTGTTTCTCTACTACGCACCCGGGTGCGCACACGCTCCGCATCACGCGCCCCGCGAATGGGCCGATCGCTACGCAGGCAGGTTCGACGCAGGGTACGAAGCCATGCGGGATGAGATTCTGGCCAGGCAGAAGGAAATGGGACTTGTCCCGAAAGACACGACCCTGCCCTCACTCAACCCGATAGGCACTCCTGAGACCCGCACCGGACCCGACGGCGAACCGTTCCCGCCGCTGGATTTCACCCGCCCCTGGGACACTCTCTCCGCTGATGAGCAGCGACTGTTCTCACGGATGGCGGAGGTGTACGCGGGCTTCCTCTCGCACTGCGACGATCAGATCGGACGCCTGCTCGGATACCTCGAAGAAATCGAGCAGCTCGACAACACGATCATCGTGGTGGTCTCAGACAACGGTGCCAGCGGTGAGGGCGGACCCGACGGATCTGTCAACGAGAACAAGATTGCGAACGGCGTACCCGACGACCTAGCCGAGAACCTGGCAAAACTGGACGAGTTGGGCAGCACCGAGACGTACAACCACTATCCCAACGGGTGGGCGATGGCGTTCAACACGCCCTTCAAGATGTGGAAGCGATACTCGTTCAACGGTGGAACCTGCGACCCATGCATCATCTCGTGGCCGGAGGGTATCGATGCCCGTGGCGAGATTCGAGATCAGTACCACCACGCCATCGACGTCGTCCCGACTCTGCTCGACTGCGTCGGCGTCGACTTGCCCGACACGGTGAAGGGATACACCCAGCACCCGATCCAAGGCGTGAGCATGCGGTACAGCTTCGACGCCGGCAACATCCCCACCGCCAAGCACACCCAGTTCTATTCGATGCTCGGAGGACGAGGAATTTGGCATGACGGCTGGAAGGCCGTCACCACGCACCCGACTCTGAGCGGGTGGGGCCATTTCTCGGAAGACACCTGGGAGCTCTACCACACGGAGGTGGACCGAGCCGAGCTCCGGAACCTTGCGGATGAAGAACCCGGCAGGCTGGCAGAGCTGGTGGGGTTGTGGTTCCACGAGGCCGGTGCCAATCAAGCTCTGCCACTGGACGATCGGTCCGGTGTCGAACTTCTCACCACGCCTCGCCCTCAGTTGGCCCCGCCGCGAAACCGGTATGTCTACCGCCCGGGCGGAGCCGAGGTGCCGGAGGCCGTCGCTGTCAACCTTCGTAATCGTTCATTCTCGATCGGGGCAGTTGTCGATTTGGCCGAACCAGGTGCGACCGGTGTGCTTTTTTCGCATGGCGGCAGGTTCGGTGGTCATTCGCTGTACGTCAAGGACAACCGCCTGCATTACGTGTACAACTTCCTCGGCAGTGAACAGCAGAAGATCGATGCCACCGAAGACCTTCCGATCGGCGAAAATATAATCTTGGCAGCAACTTTCGAGAAGGAAGGCGAGGATCCGCCGGGCACTGCGCACGGGGTGCTCGGCCTCTACTACGGCGATCGGAAAGTCGGTGAGGGCAGAATCCGCACTCAGCCAGGCAAGTTCAGCATCGGCGGCGGCGAAGGGCTCAATGCAGGCCGTGACAGCGGGGAGCCCGTAACCGACGACTACCCGGGTACGTCACCATGGGCGTTTACCGGTGGAACGCTCAACCGGGTGGCCATCGACGTCAGTGGTGAACCGTACGTCGACCTCGAACGCGAAGCAGTGGCGATGCTCTCGCGTGAATGACAGTTCCGGGTGCGTCTAATCCGAGCCGGGCGGAAGGTATCGCACGGTAGGTGTTCCGCCGGGACCGTCCAAGCGGACCTCGACGTCGACCTGGTAGACCTCGGCTATCAGGTCGGCGGTGAGGACCTCGGTCGGGCTTCCGTGGGCAACGATGGATCCCCGGTTCAGCATCACTATCGAATCGCAGAACATGGCGGCCAGATTCAGATCGTGCAATGCCATGATCGTGGTGGTGGGCAGGCGTCGTACGAGCGCGAGCAGTTCGAGTTGGTGGTTGATGTCCAGGTGATTGGTCGGTTCGTCGAGTAGCAGCTCGTGGGGTTCCTGGGCGAGGGCGCGCGCGATCTGGACGCGCTGTCGCTCCCCTCCGGACAGGGTGTGCCACGACCGGTCCAGCATGCCGGCGAGGCCGGTGTGTTCGATCGCTGCGCGGACGGCGTCGCGATCGGAATCGGATTGCCCGCCCCACAGTCCGCGGTGCGGTGTGCGTCCGAGTTCGACGACCTCGGCAACAGTCAGATCGATCTCGGTGTTGCTGTGCTGGTCGACGGTGGCGATCCGGCGCGCGACGTCGCGGCGTTTCCAGTCGGACAACGGAGTCTGGTCCAGGGTCACTTCGCCGGCTGTCGGACGATTCTGCCCGGCAAGAAGTTTCAGCAGCGTCGACTTTCCCGAGCCGTTGGGGCCGAGAAGTCCCACCGTGCTGCCTGTGGTGGGGGAGACATCGAGGTCATCGACGATGAGTGCCCCTCCGACGCGCCAGCTGATACCGGTTGCTTCGAGTGTCATGGCCTGGCCTTCCGTCTCCAGAGGATGACGGCAAACGCGGGCACACCGACCAGCGCGGTCACCACACCGGCCGGGAGTTCTTGCGGCGCAATGGCTGTGCGTGCCACAGCGTCGACCCAGACGAGGAAGATCGAGCCGATCAGTGCGGACGCGGGCAGCAGTCGCCGGTGACTCGGACCGACGAGAGCCCGCGCCGCGTGCGGGAGGACGAGGCCCACGAAGCCGATGGCGCCTGCGACGCTCACGATCACCGCGGTCATCAAAGCTGTTGCCAGCAACAAGGTCAGCCGTACCCGCCACACGTTCACTCCCAGCGACGACGCCGCGTCTTCACCGAAGGCGAAGGCGTCGAGTGCACGGGAGTGAGTTAGACAGACCACGAGGCCGACTGCCACCACCGCCGCGCAGAGCGCGACATCGAGCCAATCGGCGCCGCCGAGTGAGCCCAGGAGCCAGAACATCACACCGCGGGTCTGCTCTGGATCGGCCGAGGTGATGACGATGAACGAGGTGAGCGCGGAGAACAGTTGGGTCGCGGCGACACCGGCCAGGATCACCCGATCCGGCGTGCCGCCGGCCGCATGGGCGAGCAGCAGCACCAGAGCGAAGGAGATCACCGCGCCGATGAAGGCGCCGCTCGACAATCCGACCACCCCTGACCCCACTCCGAGGATCACGATCAGAACGGCACCGGTCGAGGCCCCGGACGAGATACCGAGGACAAACGGATCGGCCAGCGGATTGCGAAGCAGCGACTGCATGATCGCTCCGCACAATCCGAGGCCCGCACCGCAGAGCGCGGCGAGCAGAGTACGCGGCAGACGGAGATCCCACACGATGCCGTCGCGGATAGGGGTGACGTCCGCCGCGGTACCGCCGAGATGGCCGACGACGATCGAGGCCACCTCGCCGACCGACAGACCGGCCGGCCCCAACGTGATCGCCACGGCGGCCGAACCGGCCAGCGTGACAACACCGATCACCCACAGCAGGGTGACGGATTTCGGGTTGTCACGCAGCCGAACTCTTGTCGTCATCTCACGCCGTAGACCACGTAGTCGTCGAACAGTTGCCAGACCGTTCCCGACTCCCGAAAACCTGCCTGCGCGAGCGCCGCCAACTGGAAGTCGACGGCGGTGGGCGCGGCGGCGTCACGTCCGGCGAATCTGCGCTCACGCTCGTCGGTCAGTGCCCCGATGCCGGGAGTGGCCCGCAACCCGTCCCACCAGCTGTCCCACTCGGGAGCACCGGCCGCAAAAGCGGAGCGTTGTGTCTGCTCGTCGTGAGCTTTCGCCCATCGCCTTATGACGGGGGAGCGGCCGTCGAAGCGAAAGTGATCACCGTTGAGCAGGACACCGTCTGGGCTCAGCAGTTCGCGGCACTGCCGGTACACCTCGACGAGCTGCTGCGGTTGCAACCAGTGCAGTGCGGTCGTCGACACGATCGCCTGAACCGGCGCAGTCACTGCAGTCGGCCAATCGGCTCCCGCCAGGTCTGCGTCGATCAGCTGCAGTCGGCCACCGAAACGAGTCGACGACTGACGGGCGACTTCCAGCAGCATCGGGTCGTAATCGATCCCTACAACGCCGGCGTGCTCGAACTTCTCGAGGATCCGGGCGCTCAGTGAACCCGGCCCGCAGGCGAGGTCGACGACCGTGAAGGGTGTCTGCGCGTACTGCAATTCGAGAACGTCGAGAATTACGTCGAAGCGCTTCTCGCGATCCGCGATGTATGCCGCTTGCTGGTCGTCCCACTGACGCACCAGTTCTCTGATCTCCGCGGACATCTAGACCACACCCAACTGGCGCAGCCCGTCGGAGAGCTGTTCGATGCCACCGACATTGCGGATCGAGGGATCCATCGTCGTGCCTTCGAGGATGATGTAGCGCTTGGTCTTCACTGCGGTGAGCTTGCTGGCGACCGGGTCCGATTCGAGGAACGCGATCTTGTCTGCGGCACTGTCACCGTCTCCGCCGCGGTCGAGATCAGCGAGCACCAGCACGGTCGGATCTCGATCGAGCACACTCTCCCAACCGATTTCGGGCCAGTACTGTTTGTTGTCGTCGAAGGCGTTTTTCGCACCCACCGCATCGGTCATGATTCCCGGTGCGCCGCAACATCCGGCGAAGTACGGAGTCTTCGTGGCGGCGTACCACCACGCCAGCGTCACGTCTTCGGCTCCCAGTGACGCCGTGGCGGTGGCCGCGCGATCCTTCAGGCTCTCGGTCAGCTCGGAACCTTTGTCTTTGACATCGAACAGTGTTGCCACGTCGCCGATTTCGGAGTAGAGGTCGTCGAGCGTGAGGGCCTTGCTCTGCTCGGCATCCTGACCGGTGCACTCACTGGGCGACTGATACGTCGCGACCCCGAGGTCGGTGAACTTGGTCCGGTCGGCGATGCCTTCCGAGGTGAACGTGTAGTTGAAGGTCGTGTAGACCATGTCCGGTTCGCGTTCGAGGACACTCTCGAATGAAGGGAACTCGGTGTCGAAGGCCTTCACTTGACCACGCGCCTCGCGCAGTTCAGGGAGGACGTCGTCATCGCTCATGGCGTAGCCGGCCATCCGGTCCTGCACTCCCAGCGCGAACAGCATTTCGGCCGCAGGCTGATTTACCGCGATCGCCCGTTCGATCGGTCGCTCCACCGTGACGTCTCGGCCACAGTTCTGGACTGAGGCGCTGGATTGTTCGGCAGAACTGTCGTCGGAGGAACAGGCAACCAACGATGCGCCCAACAGGGCTGCAACGGCAGCGGCGGGTAGGCGAAGTCTGGACAGACGCATGGAATCTCGTTCTCGCAGGGGCTCGTTCGCGGAACCCGTTACCGTGTGAACAGGCGTCTGTTGACCCCTGCTGCCAGCCGGTATTCGGACTCGAGATCGCCCCACCCGAGCGCCTTCCCGGATTCTCATCCAGTGGCGTAAGCCCGGGCGGTCACCCTCACCGCTGCGCGTCAGTTCCGGATTCACACCGGATTCCCTGACCCCCTGTGTGGAGGTCCGCTGGCACAGAGGAACTTATCACCGCAGTGCACGGCCGGTCAGGTCGGCCGGTGTACGCGATCAGATCTCGATGGCCAGGTCGTCGATGTCGGTCAGGGTTCCACCGTCGGCGAGGATGCGCCCGTAGTTCTCGCGCCGACGGAGGTCGATCTCGGCGTTGCTGATGCCCTGCTTCCGGTAGCCGAATATCGCGACGTCGTTTTTGTCGAGCCCGACGGTCGACCGAAAGTGCTTCCGGATTGCGCGCTTCTCACTGCGCTCACCGGCGCCCCACACTACGTAGCTCTCGGGATCGGCGAGCTCGCTCACTTTTTCTGGACGACACCGCAATACCCGCGTTGCAATCGATCATCGAGCAGTTGCCTGCCGACGTCGTCGGAATCGGCTGGGTCACAACAGATGACGAGGTCGCCTGCACCGAACTGCCCACCCTCCCTGGTCTGGCGCTTCTGTCCGTGCAGGACCACGTCGATGACGATCGATCCGCTCGCTGAATCGTAGGAACTCACCGTGTACACGCGCGAGGCGTCGTCGAAGCCCGGCCCGAGATTCATGCGTACCGTCACATTCGGGCGTGACCAGGTTGGGTCGTCGGTCGACTCGCTCAAGCGAGCGGTGATCCTCAGTAGATGGTCGCTCGGTCGCTCCATTGCCTCGACGGTCGCGAGAACGTCGTTGAGTCCGCGATTGTGGTCGGCGCTGCGTAGCACCGCAGTTGGCATCTTGGTTGGCATCTTGGTTGGTGTAGTACCGGCGACGTCGGGTGCATTTGTCATCGGTTGTGCTCCTGGATCGGATTGTTGAGGTGACGACCAGGTGAGTGCTGCCTAAGTAGGTTCAGTTGTCCGGAAGCGACATCTGCTTACCTGAAAGGACACGCTCCGCGAACAATGCATTTGAGCGACCTGTGCTCGCGCTGCTACCGTGCTTGTGATGTCCATACGCCGCTCTTCTCTCGCTTCCGGCCGTGCACTGCGCACGGCCCGATTCGGCGTAGCGACATTCCGACGGGGGCGTAAGGCGATCGACCGCCGCCCCTCTGGTCTCGTCTGGATCGAAAGAGCCTTGGCCGCACCGGCCGGATCCGTCTGACATTCGCCACTTCGGCGGGCATTGCCTCGCTGAGATTTCGCAGTGCCGCACCTGTTGCAGTGCTGCGCATTTCCCGTACCTGAAGTTTCTCGCGGGTGAGTTGTGAGTGTCGGCGCCACCGAGCCTGGATTACCAGCCAACTCGTTTTCGTGAAAGGTACACAGCAATGAATCGTTTCGAAGGTCGTCGTATTCTCGTCACCGGCGCAGGATCTGGAATCGGGCAGGCCACCGCGCTGCGGTTGCTCGCCGAAGGTGGCCGAGTGGTTGCTGCCGACATCTCCGAGAAGGGTTTGGCGAACACCCGGAAGTCGGCAGAACATGCCTCGACGGAGGGTCGCCTCGACACCCTCGTCGTCGATGTCGGTGACGAGAGTTCCGTCATCGAGGTTGTGGGTCAGGCGATTTCGACTCTCGGCGGATTGGACGTACTGGTCAACGCCGCCGGGATACTGCGTGGTGGGCACACCCACGAGACCTCGCTGGGCCTGTGGAATCAGGTGCTCTCCGTGAACTTGACGGGCACTTTCCTCGTCACTCGTCAGGCACTGCCGGCTCTCCTTGCCACCGGCAACGCAGTCGTGGTGAATTTCAGTTCCACCTCCGCTGCCTTCGCGCACCCGTACATGGCCGCGTATGCCGCAAGTAAGGGAGGAATCCAGTCCTTCACTCACGCACTGGCTCTCGAATACGGGAAGCAGGGTCTGCGTGCCGTCGCGGTGGCTCCAGGCAGTGTGAAGAGCGGGATCACCGACACTACGGCGTCGTACTTGCCTGAAGACACCGACTGGTCGCTCTTCGGCAAGTTGTCACCGATTCTGAGCACTGATCTGGAGTCCGGTGGTGCCCCCATGGCCGGGCCGGAAAGTGTTGCGGGAGTTATCGCGATGCTGGCATCCGACGATGGTGCCTTCATCACGGGCACGGAGATCCGTGTCGACGGCGGCACACACGCCTGATTCTGCGTCCGTCTGACGGCCTACTCCAGGCAGGCCGTCAGACGCGAGCCGTCATTCTCGCGAGCGAGTGATGGCGGGGACGACGTAGGACTGATCGAGCACGGCGGGCGAAGGTTCGTACATTCTCAGTACCGGTCGGAAATCCCCGCGCGGGGCGGGCAGCCAGTTTGCCTTCGCCGTGAGATCTTTCGGCTCCTCGTGGCTGATCGTGATCGTCAGCGACGAGAGGGCGCTCACCGGCGGAGTGGGGTCGAGTCTGATTGTGTAGGTGTGGGTTCCGTTCAACTGCTCGCCCTGATCGTCGACGTAGGTCATGATGTACGCCGCTTCGTAAGGGTGGTTGCCCCACAGCCCGCCCTTGGCGGCCGCGGCGCGTTCGACGATGCGTAACCTGGGATCGGCGATCTTGAATTGTGGATCGTCGATTGTGCCGACCTCGAAGTGGTCGACGTTGTAGTCGAAGGCGTGGAATGTGAGCTTCCATCCGTTGACTTCGGGGCTGGAGCCTTTCGTGAGGGCCTCGAGCAGGTTCTTCTCACCGATCGTCAATCCGTCAGCCAACGCGGCTGCCTCGTCAGCAGAGATCGAGTCGGCAGAGTGTGAGGTATAGGGAGAAGCCCCGGGCTCGTTGATTCCGATCGGCGAGAACGAATCCTGGAGTTCTCGATCGCGTGGGGCCGGCGGAAAGGCCTGTGACCAGATGCGGAATTTCTCGAGGAACAGGAGGTCCTGGCTTACCCCGGAGTCGGGGACTGGGAGACCCGCCGAGTTCCCGGTGGAGTCGACGACGGTCAGGGTGGTGGCGTCCTGCAAGGCGTTCACCGCGGGGAGGTCGCCGTCGCCACCGCATGCCCACCGGCCCACGATCGACGCAATGCTCGTGGGAAATCTGATTACCGTGGTCTGGTCCGGCGGGGTTCGCTCCGACACCGTCGTGAACGTACCGATGGACCTGGTCGAGATTGAAAACGAGGGGAAATCCGTAGATATACGCCTGAGCTGCAAGCTCGGTGCGGCTGGTGTCGGTCATCTCTGCCCTCTCGTCGTTCATGTCGGTTCGACGTCGAGAAGACATGTCGGATCAGGAGAGTGCGGCGTTGATCGCTGTCGCAGACGAGTGGAACGTCGCGATGTGCTCGAACGACGCCGAACGGATCGGCGACTTCATGGCAGACGACTGGGTGATCGTCTCGGAATCCGGGGTGTCGACCAAAGCGAAGTTTCTGGGCTTCGTGGCCTCGGGGGACCTGACGCATTCGGCGATGGACCGCGTCGGGAGCGCTCGCGTGCGTTTCTTCGGTGACGTTGCACTGTTCACCACGCGGATCACCAATACTGCGCACGACGACGGCAGGCAGTACGACGCCGACGAGTGGACCACCGACGTGTTCGGGCGACGAGACGGTCGTTGGCGCTGCGTATTGAGCCACATCACGCCGGCGGTCGAGGCGAAGATCGAGGACGTGGAACCGTGACGGAGAAGTAAAAGAAAAGCTGATGTTTTAACGGCGACACTATTGGGTAGTAATACGAGTTTCGTATTTATGAATGTATTTATCGGATTTATCGATTGCGAAGTTTCTGTAGTAGCGTCAGTTGAGTAGATCATTTTTATACGCATACCGGATGAGGTTCTCACATGATTGTTCTCGGCATTATTCTGGCGTTGATCGGCTTTTTCACGGGGTTGAGCATTCTGACCACTGTCGGCATCATCTTGGTCGTCGTAGGTGCAGTTCTGTCTATCCTCGGTGCTACCGGGCGTGCAGTGGGCGGACGAAAAGTCTGGTATTGATCGATACTGCGCGAGTAGCTGAGAAAGCGGTACCCGATCTCTTCGGAGATCGGGTACCGCTTTCTTTGTTATCGATTTACGTTTTGGTGCATCCACCCCGAAATCTGACTCTGAGCGGCATCGGGTAAACATGAAGGATGCTTTCTCGAGACCATGACGAAGAGAAATCTGCCGAGCGATTCAGATTCCCTCGCAGATGGAATCAGGTTGACGAATCACGCCGCGGCTTGGTGTTGGCGTGGGTGGCCTTCACATTGACGTTCGGCGGAGCACGTCTGGTGACGTGGTTGATCCAGATCGATACCAGGGATGTCGGCGACATCAGCGCCGGTGGCACTCACCTGCATCACTATCTATGGGGAATTCTGCTGTTGGCCGGGGTGGCGATCTTCGGACTCGTAGACCGAAGTCCTCGCGCAAGAACCTGGATGGGCATCGCGTTGGGTATTGCGCTCGGACTCATCGTCGACGAGGCCGCGCTACTGATCACTCTCGACGACGTCTACTGGCAGAGCGACGGTTGGCCGAGCATCGCCATCGCTGTGTCGATCATCGGCGTTGTGGGAACCGGGCTCGCGCTGACACGAAGCGGAGCGGAGAAGCCGCGAGGTTGATCCGATTACGGCACGGGTACTCACTCCCGTGCCGGGAAGTCCTGCGGATCGTGAGGTGGCTTGAATGGATCCCAGTTCCGCGGATCGATCACCGGAATCCGAAAGCGAAGTCCAAGCCGTAGATCCGATGGCTGAAGCGGAACGCGAAGCCGCGGCATTGGCGACGCCCGTCCGGCCGCTGGGCGAACCCGGACCGAGATTCGATCGTCGTTCACCGTTCTTCATCGGTCTGAGCGCCGCGGCCGGAGTTGCCGTGACGTACGCGGTGATCGAGGTGCTGCTGGCGGCGCGAGGCATGCTGATCCTGATCGTGGTCGCGCTGTTTCTCGCGGTGGGCATTGAACCCATGATCGTCTGGCTGGAGCGGAGACATTTCCGGCGCTGGATCGCGGTCACCGTGGTACTCCTCGGAATTGCCATGATGTTGGCCCTGTTTCTCGTCGCTGCGATCACCCCGCTGATCGAGCAGGGACGTCAGTTTGCATCGCACGCTCCCGAACTTCTGACACACATTCGTGACCGGTACCCGATCGTCAACGACCTCGACGAGAAGTATCACCTCGAACAGCACCTCACTACACAACTGGATGGTTCGGGTTCTGCGCTCGCGACGGGTTTGCTCGGTGCGGGGCGGGCGGTGTTCAGCGCAGTCGCCGACGCCGGAATCGTTGCTGTACTGACGACGTACTTCTTGATTGACTATCCACGAATCCGCACGAATCTGTATCGGCTGGTGCCACATTCGCGGCGGCCCCGAGCAATCGCCATCGGTGACCAGATACTGGCAGGTGTTGGTGGGTACGTCCTCGGCAATGTTCTGATCTCCGTGATCACCGCAGTGTGCACCTTCGCTTGGTTGTTGATCTTCGATGTGCCGTACCCGTTGATCCTGGCACTGCTGGTCGCTCTGCTCGATCTGATCCCGATAGTCGGTTCCACGATCGCAGGGGTTATCGTCGCCCTGGTCTCCCTGACAGTCTCTGTCCCAACGGCATTGGCGACAGTTGCGTTCTTCATCGCGTTACGTCTGCTCGAGGACTACCTACTCGTTCCGAAGATCATCGGCAAGACGGTGGCGGTCCCGGCGTTGGTGACTGTGGTCGCGGTCCTGTTGGGCGGAGCGTTGCTCGGTATTGTCGGTGCGTTGCTGGCGATTCCGGTCGCTGCGGCCTTGCTGCTGCTCGCAAGGGAGACGCTCTTCCCCCGTCTGGATGCTTCTTGACCGGCTTCTATCGGGCGCTTGGCGCGCGACGCCGCGAACCAGGATTCGGCTTGGGGCACATCCGAGTCGGGATGGTTTCCCCTTCGTCGGTGATGCGGAATACCGATACTTTCTCGCTACACCCGTGATTCAGATCGACCGCGTATGCGATGGCGGCGCGATCCGAGACGAAATCTTCCATCACCGTAGTACCGTCCGGTAGTTCGATTCTGTAGTTTTCCATGACTTACACAACCTTCTTTCGCTAAGACGATCCTACCCGGCCCGCGAAATGGCAACCGTGGAACATAACGTGCGACAGTCAACTTCGCGCCGCGTCGGTGCAATGTTTCGACAGTTCGCCTGCGGGGTAGTGGGAGCCGGTCAGCCGCTCAAGCGGTACGAATCGAACTACGGAGGATCCGCGCAATGAGCGCAGTATCGAAAGCGATGTACAAGCCACTCTCGCTGGCTACGAGCGTCCTGGGCGGCATTTTGGCGGGCGCTGTTTTCCAACAGGTGTGGAAGCGCATCGGTGACGACAAGAATGCGCCCGAGCCCAAGGATCTGAGCAGGTCGAGTAGGGAAGTCCTGATCGCCGCTGCACTGCAGGGCGCCATCTTCGCTGTTGTGCGAGCCGCCGTGGATCGTGCGGGGGCAAAGGGCTACCGGGCCCTTGCTCACGAAGATCCACGGTAGGAAAGATCCCCGGTAGGAACGTCCAGCCAGGTTCGAGTTCAGTCGACGACGGCCGCGATTGCCTCGATCTCGACCAACTGATCGTCGTAACCGAGCACGGTCACTCCCATCAGAGTGCTCGGGGCGTCATGATCGGCGAACGCGTCGCGGACTACCTCCCACGCCGCGACGAGGTCTTCTTGACTGCTCGCCGCCACCAGAACGCGGGTGTTGATCACATCGGTGATGGACGCGCCGGCGTCCGAGAGGGCGGTTCTGAGGTTGTCGACGGCCTTGGCTGCCTGTCCCGCGTGGTCGCCGATGGCGGCGGTGGAGCCGTCCTCGTTCAACGGGCACGATCCTGCGAGGAAGATCAGTCGGGCCTCGGCGGGAGCCGTTGCTGCATAGGCATATTCAGCGACTGAAGAGAGTGATGTGGAACGGATCAGAGTTACCGACTTCGACATAGTTTCCCCAAGAGGTAGTAAAGTTTTGCAGCGAGTCTTTCACAGCACACCTGGGGTAGCCAATTCGTCATCGGACCCGTCCATTCGGGCTGCGGCTACGAATGTCTGTCAATGAGCCGAGAAGAAGAGCACACAGCACCTGTCGATGAGTGGCTGACGACCAAACAGGTTGCGGCACTGTTCCACGTCGACCGGACCACGGTATCCAGATGGGCGAGGGAGGGCAAAGTCGGAACTCTGAGAACGCTTGGCGGACATCGGAGATACCGACGATCGGAGATCGAGGCGTTGTTGCGCAACCGCTCGACGACGCTCGATCCCAAGTAACCTCCGGCACGAAGCAGACGGGTCGACGAGCGCGATGAGGGCTCGGCGACCCGTCTGGTCAGCAGGAAGTAATTACGCCTTGGGGACGCGGACGATGAGTGCGTCGCCTTGTCCGCCGCCGCCGCAGAGTG
>NZ_JAJNCL010000005.1 GCF_021025955.1 Rhodococcus qingshengii
TGGCGATAGCGTACGGGTTCGCAATCTGCGATTCATCCAGGAAAACCCTGAGCCCGCCCCTGATTGAGGCGCACAAGATTGAAAGCGCCGAAGTGTCGAACATGCCGGGGCACTTCGGCATTCAGTCGCTCAGCTGTCGACTCGTCCTGATCGACCGTCCAAAAGATGATGGCGAGGCTATCGCCCTACCGGTGCCTGATCGGGGAGATCACATTCGTTTCGCGTCGTCGTGATTGCGGACGAACCTCATGAGTCGGGGAACTACCCGATCAGGTATGTGACCCAGGATTCCGTGGCCGGTTCCGGCATAAATCTCCACCTCGGCTTCAGGTTGAAGATCGGCTAACCTCGCGGCCACCTGCTCGGGGTTGGAGACCACCGTCTCAGCACCGGATATTACGAGCAAGGGAACCGAGATTGACTGCACTTCTGTATCTTTGAGTATCCGCGCCCACCCGATGCCCGGCCTGTAGTTCAGCGCTTCCTTCGCGAGGGCGAACTCGCGGTCGCCGAGGACGTATCCGGGGGACAGCCAATCGTTGAGCTTGCGAATATTTTTGTCGGTGCGGCGAATACCGGCGCGGATCATCTTCAACAGCACACGCCACGAGGGCTTGTCGAAGACCCCGCCCGGTTCGATGAGCGTCACACTCGCCAGTCGTTCAGGAGAATGGAGTGCGACGAGAACGGCGTGCCACCCACCCTGCGAATAGCCGACCAGGTGGACACGATCGATCCCAAGTTCGTTCAATACCTCGCTGATCCACATAGCGAAGTCGGATTCCCCGGTCAATGGAGCGGTCTGCACACTGCGGCCTGCGGTGCCGATCGTGTCCAGTGCATACACAACTCGGTCTCGGCACAGGTCCTCGATGACGATGTGCCATTGCAGACCGTTGGCCCCGAGAGAGTGCACCAGGACGATCGGCGTTTCCGTGCCGGTCCCCGACCTACGGACATGGGTGGTCCCGAACGATGTCGGCACGTCGAGTTGTGCCGACGGAACCGGCCAGGTCCCTTCCAGCTCTCGGTAGATGCTCTCGTATGCCTGCTTTGACGCCTCGTTCTTGAATCGTCCGATCTTCGGCATGAGCCTCCCTCTCGCTGCGATTGATTTGATGGTATGAACGTATCACTAATGCGGTACGTGCGTATCATTAACGAGCCAAAGTCATCCATTCGAAAGGGGAAGGACAGCCACATGCCGCGACTGGTCGACCATGAAGTGCGGCAACGGGAGATCACCGATGCGGTGCGGCGAGTGATTGTCGACGGTGGGCTCGCGGCGGTGACGTTTCAGTCCGTTGCTGCCGAGGCTGGGATTTCGGTGCGTCTCGTGCAGTACTACTTCGGTACGAAGCGGGAGTTCCTCCTCGCGACGCATCAAGCCGTTCGTCAGGATGCGGGTGCTCGCCTCATGCAGGAGTTGTCTGTTCTGGGCGCGGAACCGACACCCCGCGAGGTTATTTCAGCGTTCCTTGTCGGCATGCTCCCGCTCGATCAGCAACGTCGAGATGAAGCAATTGTTCTCGGCGCCTTTCACGCTGCCGCACTGACCGGACAGGGAATCGCCGCCGAAGAAACTCTCACTGCCCCACGTGAGTTGACAGCGCTCATTTCCGGCCAGCTTCAACGGGTGGCCAATCGAGACGCGGTCGTGCCGTCAATAGATCCCGACCTCGACGCCGAACTCATTCTGGCGGCTGTCGCGGGGCTCGCCCAGGGGATGCTTCCCGGCTACGGCACAGCAGAATTGGCGGTCCAGTTGGTTGAGCGCCTCCTGGATCGCATTCTCGGGCCGACGAAACCTCAGGCCACGAATCAACCCGAAGTCGGCCGCCGTTAGGATTCCGGGATGTCTCCTGTGAACCCAGCGCTCGCCGGCCGGGTGTTTCCCTCGTCGTCGTACCTTGTCGGGCGCGAGAAGATTCGCGAGTTCGCTCTGGCTGTGCGTTCGAGCAATCCCTTGCACCATGATGTCGGTGTCGCCAGGGAAGCAGGGTTCGTCGATGTCATCGCGCCGACAACATTCACAACCGTTGTCCAGCAACGAGCGATCATGGCTCTGCTGCGCACGCCGGATACTGGGCTCGATCCAACGCGTGTGGTGCATACTTCCGAGAAGATCGAGCATCAGCGTCCGATAGTCGCTGGCGATGACCTGTCTACGACACTGACGATTACAGGGGTGACAGTGCGAGCAGGCAGTGCGATCCTGTCGACAGTTTCCGAGATTCACGACGCGACCGAGGCTTTGGTCGCGACGGTCACCTCGACCCTGCTGGCGCGAGGAGAAGAGGCATGACCATTCCCGCCGTGCCGGTCTTCGAGAACCTCGTCCTCGGTGACATCGTCGCGAAGGTCGATCTGGTCCTCACTCGTGATGACCTAGTTCGCTACGCCGGTGCCTCTGGCGACATGAACCCGATCCATTTCAACGACGCAATCGCTACTGCGGCTGGGCTACCGGGAGTTCTGGCGCACGGAATGCTCACCGCCGGAATTGGTTTGCAAGCCATCGTTGACTGGGTTGGTGACCCGAGCGGTGTGATCTCGTATGAAACTCGCTTTACTCGGCCCGTCGTAGTCGATGCCGTCGATGGTGCTGATCTCTCCATCGCTGCGAAGATCGCGCGGATCGACTCCACAACGCGGACTGTGCGTGTCGATGTCACCGTCATGCACAAGGGCCAGACGGTTCTGGGAAAGACCCAAGCGTACCTCCAGTTCCCGGGCGCCTGACAGGATTGCGGGCTGTCACTGGTCACATCGGGACCTACGCATCCGGGCGGGAGATCAACTGCATTGTGGCGCAGCGCTACCGGAAAGACGCCAACAGCTCGTCCGACGCTTGCATCGGTGCGTATCCGTCGGCGATGACTCGCCGACAGCCGTCGAGCTCGACGGTGAGCAATCGTTCCTCGGTCGTAGGACGGTCCACGTAGATCGTCGACGCCGCCTCGGTGGCCACCGCGTCACAGTCGGGAGCGGGTGGAAGTCCGTCGAAGGTTTCCGTCGTAGACGATGTGCCCGATGTGCGTCGAGCGGGAATGAGCCTAGTCCTCCGCTAACGCCGACGTCCTTGCATCCAAATTGAGTGGATCCAGGGTACGGCTCGTAGATATGGTCCACTGGTGACGGAACCAAATGGTCGAAACGACGGTCCGATCCTGGTGATTGGTGCCGGCGTCGTCGGCGCGTCGATCGCGTATCACCTGGCGCGCATTGGTCTCCGAGTCACCGTGCTGGAGCACGGCTCGGTTGCAGGAGGGGTGACCGGCAACTCCTTTGCCTGGGTCGGCCTCTCGAAGAGTGCCGCAGAAACTTACTCAGATCCGTTCCGGCAAGGCGCCGCAGTCGAATTCGACCGCCTGGAGCGCGAACTCGTCGAGCCATTCGGTCTGCGTCGCGGAGGCGCGATCACGTGGGAGGGGACGGAAGCGGAGACTCGAGTGTTCGTAGATGCTCATCGAGCACTCGGCCATCCCGTCGACCTCATCGGTAAAGAGGAGATCCTTGCTCGTGAGCCGGGATTGCGGACAGCCCCCTCGGTAGCAGCGTACGCACCCGATGACGGTGCAGTTGACCCGGTTGCGTTCGCTCGATCGCTCCTGCGAGGTGCCGAAGCATACGGTGCCACAGTGTATTCCGATGTCAGTGTGCTCTCGATGCTCGCGGAGGGCATGAGAGTGTGCGGTGTAATGACTGCCGACGGTCCCGTCTACGGGTCGGCCACCGTGCTCGCTGCTGGTACCGCGATCCCCGAGCTCGCGGCGTCGGCGGGAGTCGACGTCGAGGTCGACGCCTCGCCGTGTTGCCTCATCAGATTCTCGACGCCCCACCCATTGGTGAACGGAATCCTCTCCACTCCGGACTTCGAGATCCGGCAATTGGGCGACACGACACTGATTGCGGCTGAAGATGTTCCGTTCGGGTTCTCCGGAGATGCTCGCGAGCTGGCCGAGCCGACGCTGCAGGCGGTCAGCAGTCAGCTCGTGGGTGGTGAACACGTGGAACTGATCGAGGCGGTAATCGCTGACCGTCCCATTCCGCGTGGTGGCCGCCCGCTGCTGGGCTTCGCCGAAGGCGTGTCGGGGCTCTATCTGGCCGCGGCGCATCCGGCAATCATTCTGGCCGGGGCAATTGGGGCCCACGTGGCCGGGGACTTCGCCCGAGCGTCAAGCCGGGACTGTTAGACGACATGCTGGGAGCCTGATTCGACAAGGTCGAGCCGATATTGCCGTCCCTAGTTCTCTCTAGGACACGCGCTAGAGAGCGGGATATTCGTCTACTCTGCTTGTACCGTCGATGGGCATGGACCCCGTGCGCAATCCGTATGCCCCCGGTGCCGGTCAACGCCCGCCGGAACTCGCCGGGCGCGACAAGCAGATCGATGCTTTCGACGTCGTGCTCGAGCGGATTGCACGTGGCCGCCCGGAACGAAGTGTTGTCCTCACCGGATTGCGTGGCGTCGGCAAGACCGTCCTGCTCAATCAGTTGCGTTCGGCCGCGATCTCCCGCAGCTGGGGGACCGGAAAGATCGAGGCGCGCCCCGACCAGGATTTACGACGCCCACTCTCGTCGGCGCTGCACATGGCAGTCCGCGAGATCGCGGTCTCCCATCGCGATCCGGAGCGAGTCGAGCAGTTCCTCGGAGTCCTCAAATCGTTTGCCCTACGCGCCACCGCGGACAAGGGAATGCGCGAGCGTTGGCAGCCAGGCATCGACGCACCCGCGATCAAAGGTCGGGCAGACAGCGGCGACATCGAGATCGACCTGGTCGAGTTGCTGCTCGACGCGTCGTCTCTGGCCAGGGATGTCGGCGTCGGGATCGCAATCTTCATCGACGAGATGCAGGACCTCGGTGCCGCGGATGTCTCGGCGATCTGCGGGGCCTGCCACGAGTTGAGTCAGGACGCGGCACCGTTGATCGTCGGCGGGGCGGGGCTTCCGCATCTGCCTGCCGTGCTATCGGCGTCGAAAAGCTACTCGGAGCGCCTGTTCAGCTACCACCGGATCGACCGGCTCGAGCGTGAAGCTGCAGATCAGGCCCTGATTGCACCTGCCGAGCGTGAGGACGTCGAGTTCACCGAATCCGCGCTCGACGCTCTGTACGAAGCGGCCGACGGGTATCCGTACTTCGTCCAGGCCTACGGAAAAGCCACGTGGGATGTGGCGGCCTCGAGTCCGATCACGGCAGAAGACGTGCGCGTCGGCGCACCAACCGCGGAGGAAGAACTCGCTGTCGGTTTCTTCGGATCACGGTACGAGCGAGCAACGCCCGCGGAGCGCGAGTACATGCGAGCCATGGCCGATCTCGCCGGAGACGACGGACCTGTCGCGACCGCGAAGATCGCCGTCGAGCTCGGCCGTAAGCCGGCTTCGCTGTCGCCGGCACGGGACGGACTGATCAAGAAGGGCCTCATCTACTCGGCCGAACGGGGGTCCATCGGATTCACAGTCCCGCACTTCGGCCGATACCTGCGCGGACAAGCGGAGTGAACGCCCTCGAAACCGCGTGGGATCGGGTGGCGGCCGTCAGCCCCAATCCGCCGGCGTGGGTAGTTCAGCTGGCCGCGTTGATTGCCGTGATCATCGTTCTCGAGCCGCACCTGTGGCGGATCGCACGCAACGTCGTCACCATCGCACACGAGGGTGCTCATCTGATCGTCGCAGTCCTGGTCGGTCGACGGTTGAAAGGCCTTCGCCTGCATTCGGATACGTCGGGTGTTGCGATTTCGTCCGGCAAGCCGACCGGCTTCGGCGTCATCCTGATGACGTTCGCGGGGTACGTCGGGCCGTCGATTCTCGGCCTCGGTGCGGCCGGTCTGTTGGGTGCGCAGCGTGCGGTCTCGGTGCTGTGGATCGGTGTGTTCGTGATCGCGGTCATGATGGTCCTGATCCGAAACCTCTACGGAATCTTCTCACTTGCCGTCGTGGGAGCAGTGTTGTTCGGGCTCGTCTGGTGGGGGACCCAGGAGCAGCAAGTGGCCGCAGCGTACTTCCTGACGCTCTTCCTCCTCTTTGCCGGACCACGCCCCGTCGTGGAACTTCAACGGCAGCGGATGCGACGAGGTGGGGCACCGGACTCGGACGCAGACCAATTGGCCAGGCTCTCACCGATACCCGCGATCGTCTGGGTCGGTTTGTTCCTGCTCGTGAACGTCGCGGTGCTGGTGCTCGGCGGATGGTGGATCCTGCGTCCGGTGGGTGGCTGATCGCCTTGATCCGTTGTCCCGTCAGGACAACGGATCAATGATTCTTGATGCTCCGCGGACGTAGTCATCGCGGTAAGGCGCTCATATCGTGGAAGGCGACGAGTGGTCGTGTCGGGACTTCCCTCGGCCACATCCGCAGCGACGAAGACCGTCGACGATGACAAGGATTCGTTTTGGACGACAAGAACTTCCGCGGACGAACCGCGATTATGTCCGGGGGAAGCCGTGGTATCGGACTTGCCATCGCCCGTGCGCTAGCGCGTCGCGGCGGAAACATCGTGTTGCTCGCCAAGACCGATACGCCAGATCCCAGGCTGCCCGGGACAATCCACACCGCTGTCGACGAGTTGAACGAACTCGAGGGTCATGCCGTTCCCATAGTTGGTGACGTGAGGAACGACGACGACATCGCGCGGGCCGTGGCAGCCGCGGTAGAGCACTTCGGTGGCATCGACATCGTGGTCAACAATGCGAGCGTCCTCGACATCGCGAAAAGCGAAGACCTATCGATGAAGCGATTCGATCTGATGCAGCAGGTCAACGTCCGTGGCACCTTCGCGCTCACCCGCGCGTGCCTTCCGCAGCTTCGGGTTTCGGCCAACGCGCACGTATTGACGCTGTCGCCGCCGCTCAACTTTTCGCCGCACTGGTTGGGTGCTCATCCGGGCTACATGCTGGCCAAGTACGGAATGACATTGGCGGCCTTGGGTATCGCCGCGGAGTATTCAGGTACACCGATTTCGAGCAATTGCTTGTGGCCGGAGACCATGATCGCCACTGCCGCTGTCGGAAATCTGCTCGGGGGAGACGACAGTATCGATCACTCGCGTTCACCCGAGATCATGGCCGATGCGGCGATCGAGATTCTCGGGCGTCCAGCCGGCACGGATACCGGTCGCACAGTGCTCGACGTCGAGATCTTGCGTGAGGCGGGGATCTCGGATTTCTCGCAGTACGGCGGTCAGTCACCGTTGGAGATCGACATCTTCGTCGATACTCCAGCCCCCTGATCTCGGACGATCTACAGGTATCTAGCTAAATCGCTAGATACCTGTAGATATTCCTCACGCCACCTCGTGCTCGCCGCCGGGGGCCACTTTCTGAAGACCGCGATATGCGTCGCTGGCACTTTGTCGGCCACCGATGACGGCCTCGACCTCCGCGGCAATCGGCATGTCGACGCCGTATTCGCGGGCCAGATCCATGACGGTGGGGGCGGTCTTGACGCCCTCGGCGACCTGGCCGAGTTTGGCGACTGCCTCCTCGACGGTCAGGCCCTGTGCCAGAGCCTCACCGACGCGACGGTTCCGAGAAGTCGGAGCCATGCAGGTGGCAATCAGATCGCCGACGCCCGTCAGGCCGGCAAAGGTGCGCGGGTTGGCGCCCATCGCTTCGCCGAGTCGGGTCATTTCGGCGAGGCCGCGAGCGAGCACCATCGCGCGGGTGTTGTCACCGACTCCCAAACCGTCGGCCATACCCGAGGCGATGGCAACGATGTTCTTGAGGATTCCGCCGAGTTCGCAGCCGAGCACGTCGGTGTTGCGGTAAACCCGGAAGACGGACGACGCGAACAGCGGTTGCAGCGCGGCGGCGACGCGGTCGTCCTGGGTAGCCACGACCGATGCCGCCGCCATGCCGTCGACGATCTCTTTGGCGATGTTGGGGCCCGCGAGTAGTCCGACGGGATGGCCGGGCAGGCACTCGGCGATCACTTCGGTGGGACGCTGCCGGGTGCCGGGCTCGAGGCCCTTGGACAGTGACAGCACCGGGACCCACGCCCGAACTTCGTTGGCGATCTCGGCGAGCGTGGAGCGAACGGCGTGCGACGGCACCCCGCACACGAGTACGTCCGCTTCGCGAGCGGCTTCGACCAGATCCGAGGTTGCCTTGAGCCCCTTGGGAAGTTTGCGCTCACCAAGGTATTTGGAGTTGGTCCGTTGCGAATTGATCTCGTCGGCCGCTTCGGAATTGCGTGCCCACAACAGGGTTGGGGTGTTGCGGGCAGCGAGGCCGGCCACCGTGGTTCCCCACGATCCGGCGCCGAGGACGACGACGCGTACCGGGCGGGCCATCAGAGTGCGCTGTTCTGGGTAGCGAGTGCTGTCATGGCGCCCAGCGTTCCACTCGCGGAGCAGTTGCGGGCCAATTCCGCCGAGTCTGTGGCTCGACTTACAGATGAGGCGGCGGTTCGGGGCTTTCGCGCATTGTTTCGACCGCTTCTGCGGATTCTGCGACGATCGAGCGCATCGCGGTTTCTGCAGCGTCGGCGTCGCCGGACTGTATGGCTGACGCGACCACTCCGTGCAGGTGAATCGCTTCGGGGTCGGCCTCGTGGGGCATCAACGAGTGGCGGGTGCGGCCTTCGAGTATCTCGACGACGATCTGCGACATCGCCCGCAGCATCGGGTTGCCGGAAGCGGCGAGCAGTGTGCGGTGAAAGTCGGAATCATGGCCGAGATATGCGTCGGTATCGGCAGCGCGCGAGGTAGCTGACATGCCTATGACGGCTGCAGTGAGTGCGCCGCACTGCTCGGGTGTGGCGCGAGTTGCGGCCAGTCGCGCAGCCAGAGGTTCGATGCCGGAACGGAGTTCACTGAGGATCGAAAGCTGCTCGAACCGATCAGGACCGGCCAGTTGCCAGCGGATGACATTGGGGTCGAGCGAGTTCCAGTGCTCGGAGCCGAGGATGGTGATTCCGACGCGTCGACGAACCGAGGCCAGTCCGAGTGATTCGAGAACGCGGACAACTTCACGGATGACGGTTCGCGACACGTCGTAGCGCGTTGCCACCTCGTCGGCAGAGATCGTCGTACCCGGAGCGAGCACACCACCGACTATGTCTTGGCCGAGCTGTTCCAGCATCGAGTCGTGTAACTGCTGAAACGGGACAGAAGGCATACGTAGATCGTCCCATGCGTATGGAGTAAGCCCGGTGGAAGCCGCATAAATACTACAAATTAGTGTCTGCTCTTGAAATTGTAGGTTAATTAAGGAACAGTGACCTCAATCACTCATCGGACTGGGAGTCCCTATGAACACCACAGCATTGCTGGCGGCCGAGGTCGTCCCCGCTGGTAGCGACGCACGATTGATCATCGCTGCAGTCGCCGGCGTCGCGGTCATCATCGCGCTGATCACCTGGCTGGACCTGCACCCCTTCCTTGCGCTGTCCATCGGCGCGGTGGGCGTCGGTCTGGCGGCCGGCCTCGGATCGGCCGAGTCGGTCGCGGCGTTCGCCACCGGCTTCGGGTCGACCATGGGAAGCGTCGGAATCCTGATCGGTTTCGGCGCGATGTTCGGCAAACTCCTCGCCGATTCCGGCGGTGCCGACCGAGTGGTCGACACGCTGGTGGGCCGATCCAGCACCAAGGCGCTTCCGTGGACCATGGCTCTGGTCGGCGCAGTGATCGGTCTGCCGATGTTCTTCGAAATCGGTCTCGTCCTGTTGATGCCGGTCATCATCCTCGTCGCGCGGCGTTCCGGCCTGTCCCTGATGCGCATCGCGATCCCCACCCTCGCCGGCCTCTCGGCCATGCACGGTTTGGTTCCGCCGCACCCCGGGCCACTGGTTGCGGTCTCGGCCTTGAACGCCAACCTCGGCCTCACCCTCGCGCTCGGTGTTCTCGTAGCGATCCCCACGGTTGTTCTCGCCGGACCGGTTTTCAGTAAGTACGCAGCACGGTGGGTCGACGTGAAGGTCCCGGATCTTTTTGTCACAGGCGAAGATCGAGGCGAGGAAGAGAAGAAGCAGCGTCCCTCGTTCGCGGCTACTCTCGCAGCGATCCTCCTCCCGGTTGTTCTCATGCTGGGCAAGGCATTTGCCGACGTGATCGCTCCTGATTCCGAGGCACTCCCCAAGTCGGTCCTCGACTTCCTCGGAACACCCGTTGTCGCTCTGGGTCTCGCGGTTCTGGTCGGAATGGTGCTTCTGGGGCGCGGCGGCGGTATGGACCGCAAGGCCATCTCGAAGTCACTCGAAAGCTCCCTGCCTCCCATCGCAGGCATTTTGTTGATAGTCGGCGCCGGTGGCGGTTTCAAGCAGGTCCTCATCGATACCGGTATCGCCGGAGTGATCGCCGACGCGATCAAGGGCAGCAGCCTTCCCGTGTTGTTCCTGGCCTGGCTGGTGGCGGTATTGATCCGCGTCGCAACAGGTTCGGCAACGGTGGCAACGGTGACGGCGTCGGGCATCCTCGCTCCGGTCGCGGCCGACCTCTCGTCCGCACATGTCTCGCTGATGGTCTTAGCGATCGGCGCAGGCTCGCTCTTCCTCTCACACGTCAACGACGCTGGATTCTGGTTGGTGAAGGAGTATCTGGGCGTCAGCGTGGTACAGAACCTCAAGACCTGGACCGTGATGGAATGCATCATCTCGGTATCGGGCCTGGCCGGAGTGCTCGTGTTGAGCGCATTCATCTAGGTAGGCGAGCACATGAACAGCGAAGCGGCACAGCAGAAGCAGTATCCCGTGCTCGTCCTGATGGGTGTCTCGGGTTCGGGAAAGTCGACGGTCGGCGGCATGCTTGCAGGAGCGATGGGCTGGGACCTTCAAGAGGGCGACGATCTCCACCCGCAGGCGAACATCGACAAGATGGCGACCGGGCACCCGTTGAACGACGAAGATCGCTGGCCCTGGCTCGACAAGATCGCCGTCTGGATCAAGGGTCACACCGACGCCGGTCAGCCGGGAATCGTCACGTGTTCGGCACTCAAGCGGAGCTACCGCGACGTCCTTCGCGGTGAGCACGTCGTGTTCGTGCACCTCGCCGGTTCGCGGGATCAGATCGGTCAGCGGTTGACTGCTCGCCTCGATCACTACATGCCCGCTTCGCTCCTCGATTCCCAGATCTCGACGCTCGAGGCCGTCGATCCGGATGAGCAGGCCATCGTCGTCGACGTGGGTGGAAGTCCCGCCAAGATCGCGGAAGAGATCCTGCGACGGGTGGAGACCTTCGAGTACTGAGCGGGCCAGGCGTGTAGGCACCCGCTGTTCGGGTTACGGTGCTTGGGTGACTGCTGCTGAAGAAGGCCACGACGTCGATCGATTGCGTGTCGATGCCCAAGCACGTCTGGAAGTCGCGGTGGGTGAGGGGCGTTTGACGCTCGAGGAGTACTCGGACAAGGCGGCAGTGGTGTGGTCGCCCACCGCGGATCGGGGGCAGCTCGAGCAGATCGTGCCGTTCAGTGCGGCACCACCCGCTGTGATGTCGCCGCCGCAAACAACGATCGTCGGTGTCTTCGGTGACACGAAGCGCTCCGGCCGTTGGTCTTTGGCGAAAAGGACACTCGCCCTGCTGTTGTTCGGGGACGTCAAGTTCGATCTGCGGTCGGCAACCATCACAGCGTCCTCCTCGACGATCACCATCGTGTCGATCTTCGGGGACACGAGGCTGCGAGTTCCGGAGGGGGTTTCAGTCGAGTTGGGTGGCTTCGACCTTTTCGGAGATCGGGAATTCGACGGGGGTCGACAGGATCCCGGCCCAGGTGCACCGGTTATTCGTATTGTCTCGTATTCGTTGTTCGGTGATCTCACAGTGCGCACCGGCTAGCTCGGACGCCGTAAACCGTGACGGACTTCAACTTCCACAGCGTCTGGACGCTCCCGGCCTCTGCCGACCGTGTCTACGACGTTCTCGCGGACGCCGAGAGGTATTCACAGTGGTGGCCTCAGATACGCCGAGTCCGGACGACCGATGAGCATTCGGGCTCCATGGCCATCCGCAGCGCCGTCCCTCTGACGTTGCTGGTTTTCGGGCGACGCGAGGTCGAAGACCCCATTGCGCGCTACCTGAAAGTGCATCTCTCCGGAGCAATGATCGGCTGGAGTAGCTGGGCGGTGCGCCCCGCTGGATCTGGTTGCGTCGCCGACTTTCGGCAACAAGTAGCGGTGTCCGGAGCACTCGGCCTGGCCTCGAAGATCGCGAAGCCGCTGTTCGAGTGGAATCATGAAGCGATGATGTGTGGAGGGCACCGCGGACTGTCCGCGTATCTCTCCCGGCCGTGATCGCGAGCAGAACTTGCACACGCTCGAGCAATTGAGCCCTACCCGTCGTGTCATTTCGACGCAGCGTCAGTTATCGTTCACAACAGCAGCCGACAAGTATGTGTAACTCAAATGCACAAAACGGCTTGACCTGGGAGGACGCTATGCGGACGCGAGATTCGACGGTATGGCATTGGAACGTGAGTCCGCGAGCGCGGGTTATCTTTTGCCTGACCAGGACGTTCGTGAAGCCGATGTTCACCCTCTGGCCGACCACCGAACGCGGTATCCGCCAACTCGAGCGACTCGACGCGATGGCGGACAAGCTGCCGAAGCCGAAGAACCTCGACATCGAGCCTTTCACGCTGGGCGGTGTGCCCAGCGAGAAGGTGAAGCATCCGCGCAAAGCGCAGGGCGAGTTGGCCGGCGCCACGATCCTGTACTTCCACGGCGGTGGTTTCGTCTTCTGCGGTCTGGCAACGCACCGGGCACTGTGCGGCCTGCTGTCGGCGAAGGCCGGCGTACCGGTGATCTCCGTGCGATACCGCCAGCTGCCGGAAGGTTCCATCGGCACCTCCGTCAAGGACGCAATGGCCGCGTACGCCGCGTTGCTCGAGTCAGCGGAAGACCCGAACAAGATTGTGGTTGCCGGTGATTCGGCGGGCGGATACCTGGCCATGAAGGTCGCCGAAATTGCCGCACTACGCGGAATCACGAGGCCCGCAGCCGTGATCGGCTACTCGCCACTTCTCAACGTGAACCTCGAGGACCACGATCCCGATTTCATGAAACGCGATGCCTACCTACCGATGTCACAGGTGGAAAAGCTCAAGGACCGGTGGCTCGAAGGTCCGGACGAAATAGTCGGTGCAGAGTCTCCGATCAATGCCGATGCCAGTCTGATTCCGCCGTCGTTCCTGGTGTCTGCCGAATACGAATTGATGCGTCCGGACGTCGAGATCATGACCGAGAACCTGATCAAGGCAGGACAAGCCGTCGAAACGCACATCTGGAGTGGGCAGATCCATGCTTTCCCGGTGATCGGCAAAGCTCTTCGAGAGGGGAAGGCGATCGTCGATCTCACAGTTAAGTTCCTCGAACGAACGATGGCCTCGCAGAACCAGATCAGCGCCTGACGCTGTTTCAGCCGATCGACGTGAGGGTCGCGTAGTCGTCGTTGTCGAGAACGCCGTCGACGACTGCGCGAACTTCCGAGGCATGCAACGTGATCGAACCGCCGTGGTTGTCGAGGAACGCTGTGTCTGCGGCGTCTCGGCCGGTCGAGATGCGCACAAGATTGCTGCGCGGCGCCAATTGCGTTGCATCGACCACGCGCCACACGTTGTCGATATCGGCCTCGACTACGGCGTGAAAATCCATCGGATCGCAACCCGGCGCGTAGACAGCCACCAGTCGAGCGGGAATCCCCACGGCGCGTAGAAGTGAGATGGTCAGGTGCGAGTAGTCGCGGCACACTCCAGCGCCCGCGAGCAAGGTGTCGACCGCACTGTCGGTGCCGCGACTGGTGCCGGGAACATAACTCAAATGTGTACTCACCCAGCGAGTGACTTCGAGAAGGAGTTCGGCCGGGGGAGTGGCGAGATCGAATTGCCCGGCGACAAAACCGAAGAACTTGTCCGCCTCGGCATACCGACTGGGGCGCAGATACTTCGACACGTCGTAGTCGCTGACCGACGCCGGTGCTGCCCGGCCGATGACGGTCGCGTCGTAGCTGACGATCAGTTTGCCTGGGGCACAGTCGAGTAGGTGGATTCGGGTACCGTGTTCGGCGGTGATCTCGCGGGGTTCGAGCGGATTGCCGTCATGGACGAACGACATCGTTTCCAGCAGTTCGACACCCGGCGCGCGCGTCACCGCGATCTTGAACTCCAGGTTGGTCGCCTCGTCGATCTCGATGTCGAGCAGGGCGGCGACGGTACGTTTCATCGGATCATCTTTACACCGAATACGGACACCCACCACCTGGGAGGATTGCGGCGTGCGATCAGGCTTCGGGATAGTCGACGTCGACACCGCTGCTGAGGTCGCTGCACTCCACCAACTCGACCCCGTGTTCGCGTAGGTAGGTATTGGCGCCCCCGTCCCCGGTGAGAGACTCTGCAAGCATCGGCCAATGGTCGCGTCCGATCAGGACGGGATGGCCGGGTCTACCGTGAAAAACGGCTCTTCGCAGTATATTTCGTGCAAGAGTTCCCTCGCCTACGATCCGCGTCACGGTATCAGCATTGAGATCCGGGACGTCGACCAGGGAGATCGCTGCCGCACCGGCGTCGTCGATTCGCATGGCGGCCTCGAGTCCGCAGCGCAGTGACGCGCTCATTCCGTGTTGCCAATCCGATATCACCACAATGACATCGGTGGTGGGCAGTAGTTCGAGGGCGTCTTCTGCCTGCGCGCCGAGAACCACGATGACCGGTGAGAGTCCGGCGGACTGCAGCGTCGTCACCCCGTGGCGAAGCCAAGACTGACCGTCGGCGTTTGTGACGAGCGCTTTGGGTTTACCCATGCGGGATCCGGCCCCGGCAGCCAGCAGGATCCCGCACGTCGACATGACTATGCTCCGGTGACCCGCGGACGCAGCCACTCGATCAGATCGTTCAGAACTTCTTCCTGCTCAGGCTCGTTGAAGATCTCGTGATACAAACCGTCGTACACCTTCAAGGTGACGTCCGAAGAGCCGGCCAGATCTGCGACGAGCTTGCTGCCGGCGGGGTCCGTCAAACGGTCGTCCGAACCGTGTTGAAGTAGTACGGGAATGGTGAGCGAAGGCAGGCGCGCCGGGAAGCCTTCCGCGGCGGTGATCATGCCGCGCGCGATTCCGGCGGGAACCTTGCCGTGGTGAACCAGCGGGTCGGCGTTGTACTTGTCGACGACCTTCTGATCACGCGATACGGCAGCCGCTTCCAGGTTCTCGACGGGCACGTCGGGGAGGTATTTGCCGACGATCTTGCCCAATTGCATCACGATCTTCGGCGTGCCGGTTGCGATGATCACAGCAGGTCCGGAAAGCGCGAGCGCCTTCAGGTCGGCCTGATGATCGAGGGCGTAGGAAAGCGCGATCGCGCCGCCCATGCTGTGTCCGAGCAGGAATTTGTCCTTGCCGGGGTGTGCTGCGGTCACGATCGAGAACAAGGTGTGGACGTCGTCGGTGAAGTCGGAGAATTCCTTCAGGTGGACGCGCTTGCCGCCGGACCGACCGTGCCCGCGGTGGTCGGGTGCGTACACGATGAGACCGAGTTCCCCGAGTCGCGCGGCTACGTGGTCGTAGCGCCTCGCGTGTTCGCCGAGACCGTGGCAGAGGACAAGAACCCCGGTGGGTTCGCGGTCCGGAGTCCACACGTCGTAGACGATCTTGGTGCCGGCCACCCCGGTGAACGACGACTCTTCGTGCTGCATTGTTGCGCCCTCTCTGCGACCGGTTCCGGTACGCGGATTCTCACATGCTATTCGCCCCTTGCGCAGGACGCGGGTGTTCAGGGGTGAGGTCGTCGAGGAAACTTCGACACTTGTTTGTTACGGCTGGTTACATTAACTTGGGGGCGTGACCGGACAAACTGTTGATCGTTCCCGCACTGCCTCCGCCACCCACTCGCGCCGGTTGTGGCGACCGGCGGTTCGGGCCTTGCTGGACGGCGCGCTTCCGCTGATCGACAAGCGGATGGCCGAATCGGTATGCCCGTTCGATCGACCGGAGATGATGCGCCCGCATCTTGCTTCGCGGAAATTTGCCTGGACGCACTACGGGTTCTTTGTTCCCGAGTTGCCAGGGCCTCTCCGTTACCTCAACACCATGACGTTGATCGGTGCAACCGGGACGGTGGTGTTCGACAACGACTATCTCGCTGCACCCGACGCGCGTAACACCGCAACCGTGCTGAGTTCCACCGCAGCGCCGGGGCATCACTTCTATCGGGCCTACGACGCTGCCGATGAGTGTGCGATCGAAGAAGATGGTTCGCGAATCGCCTTCGGTGACAACCTGATCATCGAGAACAGCTATCCGAACTTCCGTGTCACCGGGCGATACGAATCATTCGACGTCGATCTCGAGATCGTGGCAACAGATCAAGCGTCGTGGTTCGTGCGCAATCCGGTCTACGACCACGTCAGTCTCCTGGCGCAGTGTTCGGGGACGATCTCGAGTCCGATTGGACCGGTGAGCATTTCGGCTCCGTGCACCGTTGAATACGCGCGGTGCATGACACCACAATCTTTGACTCGCCGCGCGCTTCCCGAGTCGTGGAAGCTCCCGGCCGACTTCTTCACCTACCAGATCGTTCAACTGGACGACCGGCATCAGTTGTTGCTCACCGATGTTCGAGCGTCTGGGGTTACGGCGTGCAAGCTCGCCTACATTCGGACTGTTGACGGTAGTGCGAAGGTCTTCGACGACGTCGAGTTCGACGTGCTCGAGTACGCCGACAACCTGCACATCGACCCACAGGGTCGCGAGATGCGTGTGCCGCGCGTACTGCGTTGGCAGGTACGCGATTACGGTAGGACGGTCGTGGAGTTCGAGGCGGAGATCGACTCGGAGTGGCGCTACGGTCACGGCAAGGGATACGTCGGTGCATACACCTACCGGGGAAGCTTCGACGGTGCGTCGATCAACGGCACCGGTTACATCGAATGGGTGGACTGCGAAGTGTAAGGCCCCTACTGTGTATCGGTGCCTTTCGTAGACCCCACCGCGCTGACGATTCGTCCGCAGAAGATCCTTGTCGCGGGGACCTCCGGTGCCGGAAAGACGACTCTCGCCGGTCGAATCGGGCGGCTTCTCGAGATCGAACACACTGAGCTGGACTCTCTCTTCCACGGGCCCGACTGGATTCCGCTCGAGAGTTTCGAAACCGAAGTACGACGCTTTTCCAGTGAGCCGGCTTGGGTGACCGATTGGCAGTACGGTGCGGTGCGTGAGCTTCTGGCCGAGCGCGCGGACCTGATGCTGTGGTTGGATCTGCCTCGGCGGACGGTGATGCGTCAGGTGATAACACGAACCGTGCGTCGGCGATTGCAGCGAGAGGTGTTGTGGAACCGCAACATGGAGCCGCCACTGCACACCATTCTGTTCGATCCGGATCATGTGGTGCGCTGGGCCTGGCGAAACGACGGACGCAACGCGGAGCGAATGGTCGCGGTCCTTGTCGATGTGCCGTCGTTGCCGATAGTTCGGCTGCGCAGTCGAGAAGAGATCGAGGCTGTGCTCGAAGTCCTCGGCCGTCTGCCCTCAGATCGTCTGAGCTAGGCGAAATCCCAGGTCGTCGATAGCAAACGTCGGGTGGCTTCGCCTCCTTACGGTAGCGCCGCAACCGCGTGCACTTTCGGCCCAACTGCCGCCGCGGAATATCCGGTACGTGCCGTACACCTCGGGGTCGTAGAGATCCCAGCACCATTCCCAGACATTGCCGATCATGTCGAACAAGCCCCAATTGTTGGGTGCCTTCATTCCGACTTCATGTGCTCGTCCCTCTGAATTGTCGCTGTACCAGGCAATCTCGTCGATTTCGCCGTAGCGGTAGCCGGAGGTGCCGGCTTTGCATGCGTACTGCCACTCGGCCTCGGTGGCGAGTCGGTAGCCAGTTGCGCCCCGATCCCACTGCGGAGAATCGGTGTCGACGTGTTGATATGCGGGTGTCAGACCGTCCGCGACTGACAGTGAGTTGCAGGTTGCGATGACGTCATTCCACGAAAGATCGACCGCGGGTTTGTTCGAATCGTCCGACGAATCACCGTGTAGCAGTGCCCTGGTGGTGAGATGGCGAGCGAGGCGGAATGATTCGACTTTCGAGGTCCACGCAGTGCCTTTGCGATCGTCTCTGAGATGCACCTCGCCGGCAGGGATCTCGATCATCAACTCCGCTGCTCCGGTCATTCGTTCATCATCGCAGAGGTTGTCGCTCACCCGGGGAGGCGCTCGAACGCTGCTTGCGGATCAAGGCCGGTACGCATGCGCCATGCGGTCAGCGCAAGCCCGAGGCAGACCACCTGTGCCGGATCGTCGAGGGAAACACCCATCAGCTTCTCGATACGCGTGAGCCGTGCGTAAAGCGACTGACGCCGAATGCCGAGGAAATCCGCGGTTCTCGCCTTGCCGCCCCGATGTGCGAGGTACGCGTCGAGTGTTCGGACGAGATCGGCGGAATGTGCTGTGTCGTATGCGATCAGCGAACCGAGTTGCTCCGTTACGAACAAGGACAGCGAAGCGGGTGTCGTTCCGGCGGCGAGCAGTCGCTGGACGCCGACGTCCCTCGCGAGGATCACTCCGGTCCGGGTGCCGAAGCGCCGTGCGATCTGGACGACTTCGCGAGCTTGCGCGACCGCCGCCCCGACGCCCGATAGATCCTCGACCGGCGTCGCCACTCCGAGCGTGCGTACCGCGGAACCGCCCGGCCCGCGGCGTAGCAGCTCGTCGGCTTCGGTAAACGCAGTCCGCACTCGAGCGGGGGATGCGGACGCCCACCCATGCGCGAGCACGATGACGTGATTGGCCGCAGTCCCGACAACACAGGAGCCGAGCACGGCCCGCACGGCGTCGCGTACTTGGTCAGCGAGCTCTCGTACCGGCGTTTGCCGATCGACGTCGACAGCGGCGACGAGGACATGGTGCCCCTCCGACAACGGCGTCCACCCGGCCGCTGTCAGTCGCTCGGACAAGTCGCCGTGCGATGTGAGCACACCGCCCACCACGTCGGTGATCACCGATTGGGCGAGTGACTGTCTTGGGCCGAGATCGCCGTGACGGCCGAGTTCCAGAGCCACCGCGACGGCGGCGCAGTTTGCGACGGCGGTTCGGCGTGTGGTTGCGGTCCCGCACAGGACAAGTCGACCGAGTGAGTTCGTCGGACCGCGTACGTCGTGGATCGTCCGTTCGGTCTCGGATCGCTCTGCGCCGGTTGTGCTGCGCTCGACGGTTCTGCCATCCGCGTCGAGGAGATCGACGGCGCACCCCGCGAGTCGTGACACCTTGTCGAGCAGCGCGGTCATGCCCTGGCCCGCCACCACGAGACTCAGAAGTTCTTGCCAGACAGGCTCGCCCGCTTGCGCCGAACCGAGAGTGCGGCGGAGCATCAGGTCGTGAAAGTCTTCGACCATCCGCTCGAAGGGCACTACCGCGTGCAGGGCCAAGAATGCGAGCCCGCGTCGGCGTGAAGCTTCGACGAGTTCGGGAGGGGCCGTGAGGAACGAGCGCCCGACTTCCATCGCGAGTGCGACGCATCCCGCGTCCGCCAATTGGTCGATGTAGGCGGTGAGCTGCTCGGGAGATCGCCCGTGCAGACCGAGGCCCGTGGTCAGAAGGACCTCACCTCCGGCCAGCAGCCCACCCATCTCGTATACCTCGGAAGAATGGACCCAGCGGACCACCGCGGTATCGACGTCGCCCGCGAGCACCTCGATTGCGGCGGCCTTGAACGAGGGCATCGCAAGAACTTGTCGCAGAGTCGGGAGCATTTCTATATCGTCCGCCGAGGGGGCACTTCGTCATAGAGCTAGTTCTGCCGAACTGACAGGTTGTCCCTTGTCGGGCTGTTACCACCGTGGTCGGATTGTGACACGAGCCACAATCGACGATTTTGGTCAGACTCCAGGAGCGCACATGAATCACCCGGCAGACACCGATGAGTATTTCCTAGGGCTAGCGATCGAACAGGCGAAGATCGGTTGGGAGGAGGGCGGCGTGCCGATCGGCGCGGCACTGATTCATCGCGGCGAGGTGCTTGCAGTCGGACGCAACCGTCGGGTCCAGATGAACAGCGCCATCCGTCACGGCGAGACCGACTGCATCGAGCGAGCCGGTCGGCTCCCGGCCTCGGTGTATCGCGAGTGCGTCCTCTACACGACTTTGTCGCCGTGCTTCATGTGCGCTGGAACTGCTCGCCTCTACGAGATCCCTCGAATCGTAGTCGGCGAGAATCGATCCTTCGAGTCGTCGGAGGAATGGTTGCGTAGCAGCGGAATTCAGATCGACGTCGTCGACGACGCGGAGTGTGTGGCACTGATGGACCGCATGCTGGCCGAGCGCCCGAGCCTGTGGCTCGAAGACATCGGCGAAGTTGTATGAGCAGCGCCGTCGAACCTGCCACGGTCGCAGGCGATTCGGAGAGCGCAGGCCACCCGATCGATCCAGACTACCCCGTTACTCCGGTTCCGCTTCATGCACGAAAGCCGTTCTTCTCGCTCGCGGTGGTGTTGTTGGGGTTCACCATCTTCACGCCGACGATGTTGGCCGGAGCAGCGCTCGGTACCGCGTTCTCGTTCTGGAAACTGATGGTGGTAATCGCCGCCGGATCCGCCATCTTGGGGGTCTATGTCGCCATGATGGGGTTCGTCGGAGCCCGAACCGGACTGACAACAGTTGTGATGGCGCGCTACAGTTTCGGCACTCGCGGGTCCAAGCTCGCTTCGATCCTGCTGGGCGGTACCCAGATCGGCTGGTACGGAGTCATCATCGGCACGATCGGCGATCTCACCGCGCAGGCATTGGGCTGGGATTCCTACTTCGCCAGGGCGTCGGTGATGATCGCGGCGAGCATCTTGATGTGCATCACCGCCTGCTATGGCTACCGCGGAATGTATTGGGTCTCGCTCGTCTCGACGCCCTTGATCCTGGCGTTGGCCTGCTGGGTCGTGTTCCGGTCCCTCGAAGAAGTTGGTGGATTCTCCGGCCTGGTCTCGGTTCAACCGCAGACGACCATGACGATCGCGCTCGCAATCACCACTGTGGTCGGCACGTTTGTATCGGCGGGAACGCAAGCGCCCAACTGGACCAGATTTGCTCGCTCCGGATCACAAGCGGTGTGGGCCTGCGTTATCGGGTTCCTCCTCGGAAACGGATTGATGATCCTGTTCGGCGCGATCGGAGCCATCACGTTCCACGAGGGTGACTTCGTGTTGATCCTCTACAACCTCGGGCTTGTCGGCTGGGGCCTGGTCTTGCTGTTCGGGAATCTCTGGAAGAGCAACGCCGACACTGCGTACGCCTTTGGGGTGGCCGGCGCCGAATTGTTCAGAAAGCCCCGCAAGACTCCGTTCGTCATCGGTGGGTGCGTGATCGGCACAGCACTCGCTCTGACCGGTGTGCACAACCATCTTGTCGACTACCTGAGCCTGCTCGGAACGTTCATCCCGCCGTTGGGCGGCGTGATCATTGCTGATTTCCTGTGCCGGTGGCGGCGCGGCATTCCCGAGGATTACATGCCGCGGCCGGTGCACTGGCGCAACCTCGCCGTTTATGCCGTCGCAGCGTTCCTCGCTTGGCTTTCCGGTGAGTTCGAGGTGGGAATCCCGCCGCTGATCGGCATCGTGGCAGCCATTGCTCTGACGATGTTCCTGCACAGGGTTTTTGGTAACACATCGGCAAACCGGGAGGTCTCGACCTCCACCGTCTGAATCACGCTTCAGGCACAAGCGAGCCCCCGGCGGTATCGACCGCGCCGGGGGCTCGCGTAGTCGATGGAAAGGGCTACTGACTCCGTCCCAACAATCATCGCAACACAGGGAGGTAGGGCGCCTCGATACCCTGCTCTTCGAACGCAGTCAGTGCCGAGCGCGCAAACGCGCGCTGGACTGCCCATTGACGCCCAGGCTTGACCTGCGCCGTCACTCGAATGGTAATTGCCTCGGCAGTAACCGAATTGACTCCCAGCATCTCCGGCTTGTCGATCATGTCGGCCCTGATCGGTTCGGACTCCGCCGCCTCGAGGACAGCTCGCGTCGCCACCTCGCACGCTTTGTGCACGTTCGCGTTGTGGGCGATCGGGAGATCGAGAACTGCAGTGGCGTAACCCTGACTCATGTTGCCGACTCGCAGGATTTCGCCGTTGCGGCAATACCACAAGGTGCCGTTGACATCTCGAATCGTGGTGACACGCAGGCCCACTGTTTCGACGGTCCCGACCGCATCGCCGAGATCGACGACGTCGCCGACACCGTACTGATCCTCGAGCAACATGAAGATGCCGGAGAGGAAGTCACGCACCAGGTTTTGTGCACCGAAACCGATGGCAAGACCGATAACGCCGGCGGATGCGATGAACGGCGCGACGTTGATCCCGAGGATGCCGAGGATCTGCAACACACACCAGACGAGGATGACGATGGACACCGTCGATTTGAGTACCGAACCGATGGTCCGGGCTCGCTGCGATCTGCGCTCGTTCACCTTGGCGTTCGGAGACTTGCGAGGCTTCGACATTCGATCAATCCCGCGGTGCAGTGCGAAGCGCAGAACGACTGCGAGCGCCACGTAGATCGCGATCTCGACGGGTCGGTGAATCAGCCAGTCTCGGTTGGTATCGGTCAGTTCCCATGCTTGTATTTCGGAAATCATCCCCATGCAGTCTACGGATTCCGGCCGATCCGGGCATCGGTGCAGGGCAGGCGGTCCAAAGCCGAACAGGCAGCTAGGCTTACGTCATGGCTGCGTTCACTGGCATACCCGTTGCTGCACTCGATTTCTACGAAGACCTAGAGGCCGACAACAGCAAGACCTGGTGGGCAGCGCACAAGGAGACATACGACGAGGTGGTTCGTCGTCCGATGGCGTCGTTGACCGCGGCGTTGGAGGACGAATTCGGCTCAGCCAAGCTCTTTCGGCCATATCGTGACGTTCGCTTCTCGAAGGACAAGATTCCGTACAAGACGCATCAGGGCGCGTTTGTCGGTCTCGCCGAGAGCTGTGGGTACTACGTGCAGATCGACGCAGCAGGGTTGATGGTGGCCGGCGGGTTCTATGCCAGCAGTTCGGAGACTATCGCGCGTTATCGTGCGGCTGTCGACGACGACGTTCGGGGACCAGAGCTCGAGAAGATCCTGGCCTCCGTCGAGAAGTCCGGATTCACGATCGGCGGCGACAAGCTCAAGACGGCACCTCGCGGGTTCACGGTGGACCACCCGCGAATCGAGTTGCTGCGTCACAAGTCGCTGACTGCTGGTCGTAGTTACCCAAGCCCGTCGTGGCTGGACAGCGCCAGGACATTGAAGGAAGTTCGCACAGCGTGGCGCGCGCTGACGCCTTTGGTCGAGTGGTCGGGGCAGGTGCTCGGACCGAACTGACCGTCCGACAGAGAAGTGTGACGTAGCCGTAGGAGAGTTCACCTCGAGTTCATCGAAACTCGAGACGCCTGGGGCTAGCGTGGTGTGTGTAACCGAAAGTTTCGGCCCCGCTTCGAGTCGCAGCGCCGCAGTTCGAAGCCATTCTCTCTCGATCGACATCGTGAACAACCCGTGTCAGTGGAGACCATCATGGCTATGTTTCTCGCTCTCGTCCTGATCATCTCGGTCCTCGGAATCGTCGGCACCTACCTCGCGTTCAGTGCGGTCTACTTCGTCGAGATGCGCAAACTCGACAAGTAAGGGGTTCGATTTGGCCTGATCCGACTATTTCTGGGCCGATCGCGACGACTCTCCCTGCGTACGCTGTTAGGGCATCCTTATCCGCTTGCAAACAGTGGATGATTCATTCTTCTGGAGGTTCGACACGCATGCCCGCTCAATCCACGCTCTTGCTTCCCGAGGGTTACTCCGACAACCGCCTCGTCTCGGACCTCACTCGTCGGCAATTCGGCTTCGGCGCCGGAATCGCCGGACTGGGCGCGTTCCTGGCGGCGTGCGGTGACAGTGGAAGCAGTCCGGGAGAAGCCGAAATGCGTTCTGTGACGACACCTCTCGGAACGTACGACATTCCCGTCAATCCGAAGAGGGTTGTCGCGGTCGACTCTCGGCTCGACCTGGAACCTGCTGTAGCGCTGGAACTTCCGCTCGTCGGCTACACGTACGCCCAAGCGACACCGTGGGTACCCATCGATTCGTCGGTACCGTTCCTGTCGGAGATCCCCCACCGCGAGCAGATCTTGGCGCTCGAACCTGACCTGATAGTGTGCCTGAACTACGAGAGCGAGTGGTGGCCGGTCGCCGAGATGTCCACCATCGCACCGGTTCTGACGACCGAGTTCACCGATGATTGGCGTACCAACCTCTCGCGACTGTCGGGCTGGCTCGGTCGAACAGCCACCCTCGATCGATTGACGCTCGACTACGACAATCTGATTTCCGACATCCGTAGTCGTCATGCCGAGAAGATTGCGTCCAAGACAGTCGCCAGTGTCTCGTTCATGCCAGACACGAACACGCTGTACGTCACGAGCATCCGTACGTCCGAGAAGGGCGACAAGCCCAGCGACATGACGCTCGGCGACATCGGTGGCAAAACTGCGACCTCGGAGGGCCTCGATCCCGAGGGCGGCGTCAGCCTCGAAGGCCTCGATGTGCTGGCCGGCGTCGACGGCTTCATGATCACCGAAAACGAGGACAGTGTCGCGTACCAGGCATTGGTGGCGAGCAAGTTGTGGCAGCGACTCCCGGCAGTGCAGGCGGGCAACGTCACCAGTCTGGGTGGCTCCACGTTCTACGGTTCGATCTACACGATTTCGTACGTGGCACAGGGTTGGGATGCGCTCTACAACAAGATCAGCTGAAGCCTCTGCCGACTGGACCGATGAGTTTCGGTAGTGCGGGCGGTCTAATCAGGTAGGCATTGACCAGACCTGAGGAGATCGACGTGAAAACAGAGCAATCCCCAGAGGTAGTGCAATCCCGCGACGGTACGACCATCGCGTACGAACGCTCCGGTGCCGGACCAGCAGTAGTTCTGGTTGCCGGAGCGTTCTGCGATCGAGGATGGTTCGATTCTCTCGCTGGGGAGTTGGCGGCGGACTTCACGGTGTATTCGTACGACAGGCGCGGGCGCGGGGACAGCGGTGACAGCCACGCGTTCTCGATCGGCGACGAGGTGGAGGATTTGCGAGCAGTCGTCGCGGCCACCGGTGAAACACCGCTGATCTACGGATTGTCGTCGGGTGCGGCGCTGGCATTGGAAGCCGCTGCGCAGGCCGTTCCGATGCGTAAGCTCGCCGTCTACGAGGCGCCGTACATGGACGACGACCAGCAAGACGAAACCGTCCAAAGTGATCTGGAGCGGTTGATTGCGGCCGGCGACAGAGAAGGTGCTGTGATCCGTTTTCTGGACCTGACCGGCGCGTCTCCGGAGATGGTCGACGAGATCAAGCGCAGTACCGATTGGCCCGAAATGTGCGCCATCGCGCACACCTTGCCCTATGACGTCGCGGTGTGTGATCACGGCTGCGAGTCGCTCGACTGGCTGGCCTCGATTACCGTCCCCACGTTGGTCATGTACGGCGGTGACAGTGGTCGATGGGCACCTGCCTCAGCGATGCGTATCGCTGCAAAAGTCTCGGGGACAAAGACTTTGGAGATCCCCGGTCAGGGTCATGGCGTCGCCGACGACGCTATTGTCCCGGCTCTGCGTGAATTCTTTTCCGGCTGATCACTGGGCGGCGAAGACGATCGTCAACCTAGGGTTGACGTTTTCGATTGCGTCAACCTAGGGTTGACGCATGAGTAAGCCAGTGGAAATGACCAACAAGGTTCGACTCGACGACCTCATCGACGCGATCAAGAAGGTGCACACCGACGCGCTCGACCAGCTTTCCGACGCCGTGATCGCCGCTGACCATCTCGGTGAAGTTGCAGATCATCTGATCGGCCACTTCGTCGACCAGGCGCGCAGGTCGGGAGCGTCGTGGACGGAGATCGGCGCGAGCATGGGTGTCTCGAAGCAGGCTGCGCAGAAGCGTTTTGTTCCCAAGGCGTCGAGTGATCAGAAGCCGATGGATCCGAACGAAGGATTCAACCGATTCACTCCCCGGGCGAAGAACGTCGTCATGGCCTCGCAGAACGAAGCCCGCGCCGCAGGTAACGCAGATATCCAGCCCGAGCACCTGCTCCTGGGGCTTGTCGAGGAGCCCGCCGGGTTGGCTGCGAAGGCGATAGTGGCGCAGGGGGTGGAGCTCGGATCCGTCCGAGCTGCAGTAGCCGGTGTACTACCGGCGCCGACTTCCGAACTACCAGAACTCATTCCGTACGACGCTCGTGCGCGCAAGGTCCTGGAACTGACGTTCCGTGAGGCTCTTCGCCTGGGCCACAACTACATCGGAACCGAGCACATCCTGCTCGCGCTGCTCGAACTCGAAGACGGATCAGGTGTTCTGGCTGATCTCGGAATCTCGAAGTCGGTTGCGGAGTCGAACATCGTGGGAGCTTTGGCCGTCATTCAGGGTCAGTGATTCAGGGGTGAATTTGATGCAGAAGAGGGCCGCACCCTTGCGGGTGCGGCCCTCTTCATGTGTCACTGATTAGACAGCGCGCACATTGGTGGCCTGAGGACCCTTCTGGCCCTGGCCAACCTCGAACTCCACACGCTGGTTCTCGTCGAGCGACTTGTAGCCGTTGCCCGAGATCTCAGAGTAATGAACGAACACGTCCGGTGTTCCGTCGTCGGGAGCGATGAAACCAAAGCCCTTTTCGCCGTTGAACCACTTCACGATGCCCTGTGCCATACAAACTCCCTACAAACTCGATCCGGGCCCTCACATCGAAGTCCCGATCTCGATGTCTCTATCCTCCCATGCCGCGCAAGTCGAACGGTGGGCGACATGCATAAGCGCGTTGTCAGGGGCCGACGAGGGGGGAGGGATAGCGATCTTCAACACTTGTCTGATCAATCCGTCGAAGGCCCGGACTAGCAGTTCGCATGCCGGCCTGCGGGCTGGACCAGCGAGAAAGCTGCCCAGCTGTGTTCTCGCGCTCCGATCGCTCGAACTCGACAGCGTAGGGACCCCATGGGAGCTGAGGGTGGGCTAACCTCTCATCTGCTGTGCCCTCGGCGCGCGCAGCAGACGCCGATAAGGAGAGTGCACACGTGTACGGAACGATTCGCGAATCACCGACGTCCGCTGAACTTGTGGACCAGCTCAGTCGCCGTGGGTTCTTCGGTGTAGGCGCGGCGGCAGCGGCCGCCATCCTTGCGGGTTGTTCGACGACTTCAGATGCCGCTGATGCCGGCGAACAACGCAAGGTGATCAATGCGCTCGGAACCACCACGATCTCGGGAAAGCCGGAAAGGATCGTTGTCGCCAGCGACTTCACGGATCTCGAATTCCTCCTGTCCCTCGGCGTGCACCCCGTCGCCTACGGCAATACGGGAGCGTGGGACCGCGGCGCTCTGCCGTGGCAGAGTACCGCTGGGATAGCTGATCTCGAAAGCTTCGGCACCACAGGCGAAATCAATCCGGAAATCATCGCGGGTTACTCGCCGGACCTCATCATCGGTATGAAGACTTATCTCGAACCTGCGGCTGAGAAGCTCAGGCAGATCGCGCCGGTCGTGGCGTTGGACTGGACCACGTCGTGGCGTGACGGCGTCGCCACGGTCGGCCAGGCGGCTTTTGTCGACGAGGCCGCTACTGCGGCGATCGCCCGGACCGATGCCCTGATCTCCGACACGGCAGCTTCACTCAACGGTCTGGGCGGCAAGGCCATCATGATCGGCTCAATGTACGGCGATCAGTTGTATGTGCAAGGGGATGCCAGTGCGCCCGGGGTTCTGCTGCGCGAACTCGGACTCAACTATCGCGGATACAACGCCGAGCAGATGGCTGCTCTGTCGATGGAGCAGGCCGAAGTACTCGCGCCCGCAGACATTCTGCTCAGCCTCGCATCTGATCCGGAGGCGACGGCGAGGTTGGAAGACTTCGCAGTTTTCCAGAACCTCCCCGCTGTGAAGGCGCGAGCCTACGCGCCGGTCGAACTACTGCTCTCGAATGCCTTCGTCGACAATTTCGGTCCACTGAGCGCGCCGTACGCCTTGCCGCAGCTCGCCGAGGTCCTGACCGGGCTTGCGGCGGGCCAGGGGAAACAGCTTCCCTGACCTCGCTTCCGAGCCTATGGACGCCGTGTCGGCCTAGCATCGAGACATGGTGGACATAGATCTGACGGGCCGCGCCGCAGTAGTCGGCGGATCACAACCGCTACGAGCCATACTTGAAACACCCACTACCCCCGGCCCGTGGCCGGGGGTAGTGATGATTCACGAGGCCTTCGGGCTCGAAGAGGTAATGCAGCGTCAAGCCAAGCGGCTGGCCGCTGCGGGGTTCTTGACGCTCGCCGTCGACCTCTACAGCGCGGGCGGGGCGAAGCGTTGCCTCGTGCCCACCATGACGTCGATGCTTCGAGGCCACGGCAAGGCGTTCACCGACATCGAAGTCGCTCGCAGTTGGTTGGTGGAATCCCCGGACTGCACGGGAAAGATCGGTGTCATCGGATTTTGTATGGGCGGCGGCTTCGCGATGGTCAGCGCCGGAGATTTCGATGCTGCATCGGTCAATTACGGTCAGCTTCCACGCAAACTCGATGAGGCCGTGGTGGATGCGTGCCCGATCGTCGGGAGTTTCGGAGGCAAGGACTTTTCGCTCCGGGGCGCAGCAGCGAAACTGGAGACGGCGCTCAACAATGCCGGTATCGAGAACGACGTCAAGGAGTACCCCACCGCCGGCCACGCGTTCCTCAACGACGCGGAGGCCGGACCCAAGGTGCTTCGTCCGTTGGAGCGCATCGTCGGAATCGGTCCCGATCCTGTTGCAGCGCAGGATGCCTGGAAGCGAATCGACTCGTTCTTCGAGCGCCACCTGGCATGATCAGCGACTGGTTCTCTCACCGCCGTTGACTGCCAGTACCTGGCCGGTGATCTGCCGGGCGCCAGGTGAGGCCAAGAAGTGGACGGCCGACGCGATGTCGTCCGGCGTTCCGGCACGCTTGGTGCTGGTGGACTCGATCAGCATCGCGCGACGCTCGTCCGTCAGAAAGTCCCGGAAGAACTCGGTGTCGGCGATGTAACCGGGGGAGACGATGTTCGCGGTGATGCCTTCTGGGCCCAGTTCGGCGGCCAGATCGATATTCCACGTCGCCACTGCCGCTTTGGCAGCGCCGTACGCTCCCGCGCCCTTGTCGGCGGCGATCGATCCGATGGTGATGACGGCACCGCCGCTGGGAATTCGATCGCGAACTGCGGCTGTGGTCAAAACTGCCGAGATGAGATTGGAGTCCAGATTGGCACGCCACGCGGCGGCCATTGATTCCAGATCTGACGGTGCTTCGCGGTCGAAGTCCGTGTTGCCACCGGCGCAGTGCACGACGACGTCGATGGTTCCCGGAAGCGAATCCTGCAGCCGTTTCAGGTCTTTCGGGTCGGAATTGTCACACGTCAAGGCGTGAACAGCGTCGCCCAACTCCTCCGCGGTCTTTTCGAGTGTTTCCGTGCGTCGGCCGGTGACAAAAACTGTGTCTCCGTCTCGGGCGAACGCTGCTGCAACTGCGCGCCCGATCCCTGTTCCACCGCCGGTTACCAGGACTGTGCGTGTCATGCCTACCTCCGTGAGCTACGTTTAGACCTATACGAAGAACGTATCATTTAGAACTAAACGAGGTGTGCAGTGGTGGGCGACTACAACCCGGACGACGCGGTGGACGCGGTCGCGTTGGCCTGGCTTCGCGAAAGGCCGGGCACGCCGGTAGAGGGTATCGGCATCGTGACCAGGCTGTGGATGTGCGCCAAGCTGCTCGGTGAGGATCGCCGACGGGTACTCGCCTCGGCCGGTGCGGACACCGCGACGCTGGACCTACTCAGTGTCCTGCGGCGATCCGGCGAGCCGTATCAGTTGACGACTCGCCAGATCACCGAGCAGACCGGAGTCACGGCCGGGGCGATCTCGCAGCGACTCGCGCGCGCGGAGAACGCAGGTCTGGTGAAGAGGTCTGCAACCGAAGGCTCACGAATCGTTCTCGTGACACTCACTGCCGCCGGTCACGAGCTGGTGGAGCAACTGGTGGACCGAGTCCTCGGCCGTGAAGCCGAACTCACGTCGATTCTCACCGAGCAGCAGCAGGCCGAACTGACCGAACTGTTGCGTGTCTTTCTCGACGGTCTACGCGGCGAACTCGGTGACCCCGGCGTCGCGCACGTCGGAGCTTGATCAGGACAGGCGCTCGAAGACCGCAGCCAAGCCCTGCCCGCCACCGATGCACATCGTCTCGAGGCCGTAACGCGCTTCGCGACGGTCCATCTCGCGCAACAGGGTGGCCAGGATTCGTCCACCCGTGGCACCGACCGGATGGCCGAGGGAGATGCCGGAGCCGTTGGGGTTGATGCGTGGGTCGTCGGCCTCGAGCTTCCAACTCTGCAGGACTGCAAGGGCTTGTGCCGCAAAGGCTTCGTTGAGTTCGATGACATCCATGTCCGCCAGGGTCAATCCGAGGCGGCCGAGTGCCTTCTCCGACGCCGGGACGGGACCGATGCCCATGGTGCGGGGAGGAACGCCCGCGACACTCCAACTTGCCAGGCGTGCGAGGGGGCGCAGTCCGAGGGCACGAGCTTTGTCGGCAGTAGTGACGATCGCCAGCGCTGCGCCGTCGTTCTGACCGCTGGCATTACCTGCCGTCACGGTGGAGTCGGGGTCGGTCTTTGCGCGCATGGGACGAAGGCGTGCAAGCGATTCCATCGAGGTATCGGCCCGCGGATGCTCGTCGGTGTCGACGATCAGGGCCTCACCCTTGCGCTGCGGAACGGATACCGGAACGATTTCCTCGGCGAAGACGCCGTTCTTCTGGGCGGCGACTGCACGCTGATGTGACTGCACCGCGAGTGCGTCCTGATCCTCTCGGCTGATGGAGAACTCGGCGCGCAGGTTCTCCGCCGTTTCGATCATTCCGCCGGGAACCGGGAAGTCGCGTCCACCGGCTGTGACGCGGGCACGAGCGAGACGATCGCTGAGCGCAACACCTTCACCCTTGACGCCCCAACGCATTCCGGTTGCGTAGAACTCGGCCTGGCTCATCGACTCGGCACCACCCGCGAGGACCAGGTCACTGCCACCGGACTGAACCTGCATGACGGCCTGGATGATTGCCTGCAATCCCGACCCGCACCGGCGATCCACCTGCATGCCGGGAACGTCGACACCCAGACCCGCGTTCAGCGCCGCGATGCGTCCGATCGCCGGAGCCTCACCGTTCGGCGAAGCCTGGCCGAGAATGACGTCATCGATCTCCGCGCCGGAAATGCCGGTACGCGTGACGAGTTCGGTGATCAGCGTCGAGGCGAGATCCTCCGGTGCGACGTCACGGAATACGCCGCCGAAGCGGCCGACAGGGGTACGGAGCGGTTCACAGATGACAACGTCAGGCATTGGTTCTTCCTTGGGTATGCCCGGTCAGCGAGTAGCTGCCGAGTGATTGTTGGACGACTGAGTACGTCCGAGATCGACGGAGATGGCGTCCGCGGTGGCGACTGCGGCCGGAACCAGTTCACCGCGAACAGCTTCGGCGCTGTAGCGGGCGGCTTGGGTGGAGATGTTGACGGCCGCGACCACGTCACCGGTTGCGTCCCGGATCGGTGCGGCGAGCGAGCGCAGACCCTCTTCGAGTTCCTGGTCGACTATCGCGAACCCGTCGGCGCGAATCTTCTCGAGTTCGGCGCGCAGTCCGTCGGCGGTGGAGATGGTCTTGCCGGTCAGGCGGGCGAAGGACACTCGGGCGAGGTAGGCGTCCAGTGCGCCGTCCGGCAAGCCGGCGAGCAGAACCCTACCCATGGAAGTGGCGTACGCGGGAAAGCGTGTGCCGATGGTGATGGACACCGTCATGATGCGGCTGACCGGAACACGAGCCACGTACACGACGTCGTCACCGTCGAGGATCGACACGGACGTCGATTCACGGACCTTGGCGGACAAGGCTTCCAGATGCGGCCCGGCGATCTCGGGAAGGGACAGACTGGAGAGGTAGCTGTAGCCGAGTTCGAGGACTCGCGGCGTCAACCAGAACACCGAACCGTCCGTACGTACGTATTCGAGTTCGACGAGTGTGAGCAGGAAGCGGCGAGCGGTCGCACGCGTGAGATCGGTGTGCCTGGCAACCTCGCTGAGGGTGCGACGCGGGTGCTCACCGTCGAAAGCCTTGATGACGGAAAGCCCTCGGGCCAGCGACTGCACGTAGTCCGGGGACGGTCCCGGCGCTTGCTCGCTGCTGTTCTCACTCATGTTGTCTCGTTCTCCTCAGGATCGGCCGAGAGGTCCGCGAGTGCTTGCTTTCCCAGCGCAAAAGCCAAGTTGCTGTTCGGCACACCCGCATAGACCGCGGTATGGAGAAATACTTCCACGAGTTCGTCGGGATCGATCCCGGCACGCAGCGCAGCACGAATGTGCATGTCGAGTTCGTGTTCGTTGCCGACGGCGGTGAGGATCGCGAGAGTGAGGAGCCTGCGGGTGTGGTGATCGAGGCCGGGGCGTGACCAGATGTCACCCCACGCCGTGCGGGTGATGAAATCCTGGAACGGGGCCGTGAATTCGGTGGCGCCGGCAATGGAACGGTCGACGTGGGCGTCGCCGAGCACCTGGCGCCGTACGGTCATGCCAGCCGACACCGCGGCGCTACGTTGGGCGAGCGCAGATGTGTGCGAGGCGATATGCGTGGCAAGTAGTTTGGTGACGCGCCCGGCCTGTTCGACGTTGGCGAGGTGTGCACCGGGATCAACGACGTGCAGTACCGCGTCGGCGATACCGTCGGCGATCGCGCTCAACGTCGCCGGAGGCGTCGCCGGATCATGCTCGCTAGCGATGAGGAGCGTCGGAGCGACGATACGGGCCAGGTCGGCACGGCCATCCCACCCCGAAAGTGCCTCGCAGCAGGCGGCATAGCCCTCGTCGGGTGTGGCTTCGACCATCGCGACGTGGCGGGCAACTAGTTCCGGATCGTTGTCGGCCAGTCCCGGCGTGAACCAGCGTCCGACCACGGCGGCCGCGATGGATGCAATACCGTCCGCACGGACAGCCTGGGCGCGATCGATCCACGGCTGAGCCGGGGCGAACTGCGACGACGTGCACATCAAGGTCAACGTCTCGACGCGAGTGGGGTGGTGCGCGGCGATCCACTGGCTGACGGCGCCGCCGAGGGAGAGCCCGACCAGATGAACGGATTCGAGTTCGAGCGAATCTAGAAGAGCGATGACATCGCCGGCGAGATCGGCAATGGAATAGGGGCCCGCGGGAACCGGCGACTTGCCATGGCCGCGATGGTCGACGGCGATGACGCGGTACCGATTCGACAGCGCGTGAATCTGCGGCTGCCACATGGACAGATCGGATCCGAGTGAACCCAGGAGAACTACTGCGGGAGCATCAGGATTGCCGGTTTGTTGAAAGTTGAGCGCGACGCTCATCGAGATCCTCCTGTAGGGCGTTCGGCGAGGGCACGGTCGACCAGATCGGTGGCGTGGCCCAGATAGTGTGCGGGGTCGAGTAGTTCGGCGATCTCGGTTTCGCTCAGGTGCTCTGCGATGGCGGGATCACGATCCAGCCGGGTTCCGGAAGTGGCTGCCGCGGTGACGATGTCGCGTGCTCGATCTGTGTGTGCGGACAGGGCCTTGGTGACACGCTCGGCGAGAATCAGGCCACCGGTAATGTCGAGATTGCGGGCCATCGACTCAGTGTGTACTTGCAGGCCGGTGAGGCTCACGGAAAGCTGGTGCGCCGCTCCGCCTGCCAGACGCAGGAGATCGGTGACAGTTTCCCACTCGGCGTGCCAGGGGCCCGCGGCGCGAGCGAATTCGTGATCCATGTTCGACAGGGCTGTGGCGACCAGGGCGGGAGCACGTCGCGCTGCCGCGCGGGCGGTGATCGCGGCAACCGGATTCTGCTTGTGCGGCATAGCCGATGAGCCGCCCGGAGAGCTCTCGGCGACCTCGGACAGTTCGGTGGACGCCATGACGGTGATGTCGGTGGCGGGCTTGGAAACGGCGCCGGCGACGATACCGAGTGTGGTCGCGAGTTCTGCGATGGTCACGCGGTCGGTGTGCCAGGGAGTGACCTGCCTGGCCAGGCCGAGTTCGTCGGCCAGCGCGTCGGCGATCCTGAGCCCGTCGGGATACAACGCAGCGAGTGTTCCCGCGGCTCCGCCGAATTGAACCGGCAACGTGGACAGCACGATTTCGAGGCGAATCGCTGCGGCGTCGAGTGCCGTGAACCAACTCGAGGCCAGAAGGCCGAACGTGGTCGGAAGTGCCTGCTGGCCCAGAGTTCTCGCGACCATCGGAGTGGAGCGATGCAGGCGGGCAAGGTGGGCGGCGGAATCGGCGGCGCGTGTCAGGTCGGCAAGAACCACCGCGCCCGCGCGTCGCGTCAACAGCATGAGAGCACAGTCCATGATGTCCTGGCTGGTGGCTCCCGGATGCACCACAGAGGCAGGCACACCTTCCTGTCCCACCCTTTCGCGAAGCATCTTCACCAGCGGGATGACAGGGTTTCCACCGGCTGCCGACGCCCGGCCGAGCGCCACGATGTCCAGACCACCCGGTTGTGCGAGTTCGGCCGCAGCAGCAGCCACCGTGGCGCAATGTTCCCCGTCCGCCAATCCGACGGTGGCCATCGCGCAGCTCAGTGCGGCCTCCACGTCGAGCAGCGCGGTGACCCACGCCTGGTCGGACAGGTGCTCCGATACTCGGGTGGCCCCGAACACCGGGTCGAACAGTGCGCCGCGAGTGGGCATGTGTACTCCTCTTACAGCTCGAAGAAGGGCGTCTCGACGCCGTTCGCGTCCTCGTCCTGAACATAGACCGTCCAGGAGTACCCACCGTCGACCTTCGTTGCAACCAACTTCGCGCGTTCGCTTTCGCTCAGTGAGGACAGCACCGGATCTGTTACGTGTGCGTCGGCATCCTCGGGGAAGTACAAGCGGGTGACCAGGCGGTCGAGCATCCCTCGAGCGAAGACCGACACGTTCACGTGTGGAGCCTCGTCCACATTCGTTTCAGTGGGCTGGGCACCGGGCTTGACGGTGTGGACCAGTGCAGTGCCAGTGGGATCCGCTGCGCTGCGGGCAAATCCGCGAAAACCAGCCGGAGTGAGGTCTACTGCTCCTCTGGGATCGTCCGGATGGTTGAAGCGTCCGAGCGTATCGGCCTGCCACGTTTCGATCATCGCGTCGGCGACGGGTGTACGGGCACCGTCGATCACCGTGATGGCCAGCGTGATTCGTCCGGGGGTGTCGCTCGGGGCAGCGTCGGGGCCGTCCGTCCAGGGTAGGCCGATGTGCCAGTACGGTCCGACGGTCTGAGAGGGCGTGACACCGAAGGGGGCGGTGGTGAAGTCGCCGGGGACGACCGGATAAGTAGGTGCGGGCTTCGTGGTTTGATCAGTCATCGTGGTCTTCCTCGTTCTCGAATACGGAGGCATTACGGCCGCGCAGGACGATGTCGAAGCGGAACCCGAGAGCCCAGTTGGGGACTGTGGCGTCGTAGTCGAAGACGCTGACCATGCGATGGCGGGCCTCTTCGGGCACTGAGTTGTAGATCGGGTCCTGGAAGAACATCGGATCGTCGGGGAAGTACATCTGCGTCACGAGGCGCTGCGTGAAGGCCGTGCCGAACAGCGAGAAATGGATGTGTGCCGGTCGCCATGCGTTGTCGTGGTTCATCCACGGGTAGGCGCCCGGCTTGATCGTGGTGAAGCTGTAGTGGCCGTTCGCGTCGGTGACGCAGCGACCGAGCCCGTTGAAGAACGGGTCCAACGGGGCGGGCCAGTTGTCGCCGGTGTGGCGGTAGCGTCCGCCTGCGTTGGCCTGCCAGACCTCGAGCAGTGTGTGGGGGACCGGTTTTCCGTCGCCGTCGAGTACGCGGCCGTGGACAACTATGCGCTGTCCCTGTGCTTCGCCGCCGTTGGCAGCGGTCAGGTCGTTTTCGCCGGCGCCGACGCGATCTTCGCCGAATACCGGCCCGGTGAGCTCCGTGAGCCGCTGGGGGAGCAGCTTCAGCGGTTGCTTCGGGTGGCGAAGGGAAGTCGTCTTGTAGTCCGCGAAATCGGCCGGGGCGTTGACGCCAGTCGGCCGCTGGTACCTCGGCGGTAGATGCAGCATAGGGAACCTCGTCGTTCGGTTACGTGAAGTTGTTCGCAATGTGTACATGTGTTGCGCTCTGCGAACAGGATAGGTCGTAGATGTGACCCAGGCAATGCCGGGGGTGGAAAATGTTCGTGATGCGGACGGGGGTTCACAATACGTACGCGTCGCGCTACTGTGATCGACATGATGGACAAAGTCATTCCCACTGCTGCCGAGGCCGTCGCCGACGTGCCGGACGGCGTCACGATCGCTGTCGGAGGTTTCGGGCTCGTCGGAGTGCCGGAGATCCTCATCGATGCGCTCCTCGAGCAGGGCGCGACATCACTAGAAACGGTGAGTAATAACTGCGGAACCGACGGGTTCGGGCTCGGAGTACTCCTGGAGAAGGGGCGGATCCGCCGTACTGTCAGCTCGTACGTCGGCTCCAACAAGGAGTTCGCGCGTCAGTACCTTTCCGGTGAGCTGGAAGTAGAACTCACGCCCCAGGGCACGCTCGCCGAGCGCATGCGCGCCGGGGGAGCGGGCATCCCCGCGTTCTTCACCCCGGCCGGCGTCGGCACCCAGGTCGCCGACGGCGGCCTGCCATTGCGCTACGACGGCAACGGCGGCATCGCAGTTGCCAGTCCGCCCAAGGAAACTCGTGACTTCGACGGCGTCACCTACGTGATGGAGCGCGGCATCGTTGCCGACTACGCACTGGTCCATGCCTGGAAGGGCGACCGGCACGGCAACCTCGTCTATCGCGCGAGTACCCAGAACTTCAATCCGGCTGCAGCAACGTCGGGACGCATCACCATTGCGCAGGTCGAGCACCTCGTCGAGCCGGGTGAGCTCGACCCCGCCGAGATCCACACGCCTGGCATTCACGTTCAGCGCGTTGTCCACGTCGGCCCCGTGACGGTCGGCATCGAGAATCGGACGGTACGAGCATGACTTCTGTACTACCCACCAAACTCACCCGCGAAGAGATGGCGGCCCGCGTCGCGCGCGAACTCGAGGACGGGCAGTACGTGAACCTCGGCATCGGTATGCCGACGCTGGTTCCGAACTACCTCCCGACCGACATCACCGTTGTATTGCACTCGGAGAACGGCGTTCTGGGCGTGGGGCCGTACCCCACCGAGGACGAACTCGATCCCGAGCTGATCAATGCGGGCAAGGAGACCATCACCGTTCTCCCCGGTGCGTCGTTCTTCGACTCCTCCGCGTCGTTCGGCATGATCCGCGGCGGCCAGGTCGACGTTGCCGTGCTCGGTGCCATGCAGGTCAGTGCCACCGGAGACCTCGCGAACTGGATGATCCCCGGCCACATGGTCAAAGGCATGGGCGGCGCGATGGATCTGGTCCACGGCGCAAAGCGCGTCATCGTGATGATGGAGCACGTCTCGAAGAAGGGTGAGCACAAGATCGTCGAGGAGTGCTCGCTTCCGCTGACCGGTAAGGGCTGCGTCCAGCGAATCATCACCGACATGGCCGTGATCGACGTGACTGACGACGGTCTCCGCCTGGTGGAGACGGCGCCGGGTATCAGCGTCGAGGACGTGGTTGCTGCCACCGGAGCGAAACTGATTCTTTGACAGTCTGTTTCATCTGATGGCTCAGCCGCCGGGTCGTGACTTCCATCCGACCTGGCGGCTGTTTTACGCCCCGACGTCGTTCAGCTCGCTCTCGACCGGAATCCAGAGCTCGAACCGTGCGACGGTGAAATCGTCGTTGTATTCGGTACGCATGATCTCGGGACCAGGTACGGAGCGAAAAGGGTTGGCCGGGAACCATTCCGTGTAGATATCTCGCCACAAATACTGCACAGATTCGATTGCCGACCCGTCGGCGGTGAACACGGCCCACGAGTGTGCGTCGACCGTCAGTACATCGAAACCAGTGGGTGAAGGTTTGCCGGTGACCACTCCCAGGTAGTAATCCAGCTCTGTGCCTTCGGTTCTGGGATGCGCCACATTGTCGACGACACTGACGATTCCCGCCGGTTCCTGATCGGACAGCTCGCGCAACCCTCGCAACGCAACCTTGTCCACGGAGCGGGTGAAATCTTCGATCGCAGAATTGGGACCTTCGTGAACCAGTGGAACCCGGGTCTTGAACCCGACTACCGTCAGGGCAGGTTTGTCCACAAGCATGTAGTCCATCGGTGTGGCTCCTTCTAGTGTCACGTGAATGACAAGTTTCTGTTGTGATTTGAGAACGGCGGGAGCGCGTTTGACCGCGCCAGGGCTCACGCCGTGAAATGCGGTGAACGCTCGTGTGAAGGCTTCCGCGGACGAGTAGCCGTACTTCACGGCGGTCTCCAACACTCCTGATCTGCTGACGGACAACTCGGCACCGGCCAGGGTGAGTCGACGTCGACGGATGTATTCGGATACGGGAATGCCGGCCAGGGCCGAGAACATCCTCCGAAAGTGATATTCCGAGGTGGTTGCCAGCCTTGCCATCTCGGCTGTGTCGATCTCGCAGCTCAGATTGCTTTCGATGTAGTCGAGCGCGCGGTTCAGTCCGTCGATCATCGTGTCTTCCTGTTCACGGGTTTCACGCTACGCAGATCACTTGGGCCGTACCCGACTATCCGTGCCCGAAAAAGTAGGGCAGGAAATGCATCTGGACAACTCAGTTAATCATCATTATCTTGAATCGAACATCGATCGTTGACCAGGAGGCACAGTGAGCACCCGTTTTCCGCAGGCTGAATTGACCGAGGTGCCCGAGGACATCGCCGCCAAGATTCTCGAGATCCAGGAGAAGTCGGGGTTCGTGCCCAACGTCTTCCTGATGTTCGCTCGGCGCCCAGCCGAGTTCCGGGCATTCTTCGCGTACCACGACGCGATCATGCTCAAGGAAGATTCCGCGCTCACCAAGGGTGATCGCGAAATGATCGTCACTACGATCTCTGCGGCCAACAAATGTACGTATTGCGTTGTCGCGCACGGCGCGATTTTGCGTATCTACGAGAAGAAGCCGCTGGTTGCCGACCAGGTTGCGGTCAACTATCGCACCGCAGAGATCTCCGATCGACAGCGCGCGATGCTCGACTTCGCCACCAAGGTGAACTCCGCCTCGCACGAAATCGCCGACGCCGACTTCGATGCTCTCCGTGAGCACGGCTTCGGTGACGAGGACGCGTGGGACATTGCCGCGATCACTGCATTCTTCGGGCTGAGCAATCGCATGGCGAGCTTCTCCGGCATGCTGCCCAACCCGGAGTTCTACCTGATGGGGCGCGTTCCGCGGTCCTGATTCCTGCGTCTCGAACATAAGCTTTCAATTTTTCGGACCGACCGGTCGTAACGTCTGGAACTCAGCCGACGAAGTAAAGGCTGTCCACGCCGGAATTGCCGTCTTCGTAAAGAAGGCCGAAAGGTTGAGCGCTATGTCGGAGAAGTCCATCGCCCATTCTCGGAGGGTCCGCTCTGCGGCCGCCGGTGCCGTTCTAGCTCTCGGATTGGCGGTGGGCGGCACAGGAATTGCATCGGCAGAGCCCGAAACCGTGTGTACCCCGAGTGCCGATCCGCTGGTGACCTGCGCCGAGGAAGAGGCAGCTGCCACCACCGACGCCGACGCGGCGACGAGCACCGAGACCACACCAGAGAAGGTTGAAGCCGGCGTCGCGGGCGCGGGCAGTGTCGAAACCGCAGGTACGGACGCCGCAGCACTGGCGGAAGCCGAAGCAAAAGCCAAAGCAGCAGCCGACGCGGCAGCGAAGGCCGCCGAAGCAGCCGCGACGGCAGGGGTCGACTCGTCCGCAGCGACAGACACTTCGGTGAAGGCGACCGAGGCAATGACTCAGGCGAGCGTCGAGGCAACCAAGGCGGCGGTCGAATCGACGCAGGCCAAGGCGGAGGCAGGGGCCGCGGAACAGTCCGCCAAGGAAGCCGAAGAGGCAGCCAAGGTTGCGGAGTCCGCGGCGGCCGATGCGAAAGAGGTAGCAAAAACAGCTCAGGCAGAAGCAGACGCCGCCGCAGCCAAGGCTGCTGAACTCGAGGAAGCTGCGAAGGCCGCCGGTTCTGGGCCCAAGACCGAAGAGGCAGCAAAGGCGCGCGCCGAGGCTGATGCTCTGCAGGCCAAAGCCGATGAGGCGAAGGCTGCCGCGGACGCGAACGCCAAACTGGTCGATGACAAGAACAAGGAAGCAGAGGAAGCTCTCAAGAACTGGGATTTCGCGAAGGCGTTCGCTGCGAAGGCTGAAGCGCTGGCAGCAGCGTGGAATGCCAAGCAGCTTGCAGTCACTGTGAGGGAGACTCAGAAGGTGGCCACCGCCGCCGAAACCACGGCCAAGGCAGCCGAGTCCGCGGCCGCAACCGAGGTCGAAGCTGCCACTGCCGCCCGTAAGGCCGCAGATGAAGCGGCAGCTACTGCGGCTTCCGCACGAAAGGACGCCGACGCTGCGCAGAAGGCCGCGGAGACGGCCCAGGCCGAAGCCGATGCTGCAGGGGATGCGGCCACCGACAAGCGAGCCATCGCCGACGAAAAGGCTGCCGAAGCCGCCAAGAAGGCCGAAGCTGCCGAAGCGGCGAGCAAGAAGGCGCAGGATCTCTACCTGGCCGCCGAAGACGCGAAGGCCGCAGCCGACGCCGCAGCAGCAAAGGCCAAGGAAGCTCAGGCCGCCGCAGCCGCCGCAAAGGCCGAAGCGGATGCAGCGCAGAAGATCGTCGACGAGCTCAAGGCAAAGGGTGAGAAGGAGATCGACAGCGGAACAGGCGTCGGCGGTGAAGTGATCATCGGTGAGCACACCGACGACGGCTCCGGAGTCACGAAGGTCGACGAGACCACCGCTGTAGTGAACAAGACCGGCGTCAAGCTGGTCGGCTACTACAACAACAAGGGCGCGTTCGACGTCGTCGACTACTACGTCACCGATGCCGACGGCGATCCGGCACTTGCCGGAAGCCTGCCCCCCGTCGAACTTGCTCTCGGTGACACTGCAAGCAGCGCCGGCGGTAGCAGCAGTTCCAACCTGCCGGCTGTACTGATCGGCGTCGGAGTCGTGGGCGCTGCCGCCGCAGCAGCTACGACGGTGGTTGTTCGTCGCAAGCGTCATGACGGCCCGGGCAACACGTCTGCGTAGCCTCGGTCTCTCGGCGGTAGCGATCCTCGCCCTCCTCGTATCCGGATGTTCGGGCGAGAACGCGGGATCACTACCTGACCGCTCGCCGGTGCAGGCGCACATCGCGGCTGCACCGGCTTCGGTGACCGTCGATCCGGCAGAACCCGAGCGGATCGAGTTGAGGTCTGCGTCCGGGGTCACGTACCTGAGCAGTCCGTTGCACTCGGAGAAACTGATGCGCGGCGGCGAGAGTGGGCAGCAACTGAATCCTGTCGACGAACTGCCGGTGTGGTGGGGTGAGAGCGGAATGCCGGGAACGTCGACCACACAAACAGTTGTCGTGGTCGGCCACAACTACACCACTCGCGAAGCACCGTTCCGGGCGCTCCGGGTAGTGGAGCCGGGCGATCGAATTCTCCTGGGTACACCGAACGGCACACTCGAGTACGACGTCGAAACAGTCGGGCCGCTGCACAAAGGTTCGCTGCTGGGCACTCACGAGTTGCGTGAATCGGTTCCGGGGCGGTTGATCCTCGCCAATTGTGATGTCGTCGAAGGAGAGTCGACCGACGACAATTACGTCGTCATCGCCCAGCTGGCAGCGCACTGAATCCGTGGCAGTGCAAGAATGGGGTACATGGATTCCCTCGGACTTCTCTCGGAACTGGTAGCTCTCGACACGGTCTCGGGGGAGGCCGCTCCTCAGCGGCGGGCAATGGATTCGATTGTCTCGTTGGTTCTCTCGCGTGCGCCACAGGCGAAGGTGGAGTCAGACCTGACCGGCAATCATCCCTGGGCCTTGATCACCAACGAAGCTGCACCCTCGGCAGCCAGACTACTGTTCGCCTGCCACGTGGACACGGTGCCGGTGGGCACTGTCTCCGACTGGGAGTTCGACCCGTACGCCGCGCAGGTCGACGGCGAATTGTTCCTCGGCAGAGGGACATCGGATATGAAGGCCGGCCTTGTTGCCGCTACTGCCGCGGTAGTCGACGCCTTCGCGCGGGGAGTCCCGATCGCACTGCTGCTGACGAGCGACGAGGAAATCGGATCGCTCGGTGCCGTCCGTTCGGCCGACGCCGTCGCTGATCTCGAGGTCGGGGCCGTCATCGTTCCCGAGGCGACGGGCAATCGAATCAATTTGGGGCACCGCGGTGCGCTGTGGCTCGAGGTGTCCGTCAAAGGAAAAGCCGCGCACGGAAGTACGCCGCAGCGAGGAACTAACGCCGTCCTCAAACTGCTCGACGTCGTCGACCGAGCTCGACATGAGCTTCCGCTGTCGTCGGACGCGTTCCTGGGTGCGGAAACCTGGAACCTCGGCTTGGTCGGCGGGGGTTCAGCTCCGAACATCGTGCCGGACAGTGCACGTGCGGTGATCGATCACCGCACAGTGGGAGACGGCGCAGACCTGCTCGCATGGTGGCGCGCCCAACCGGAAGTCGATTCGGTAGAGACGTCGATTCACCTGGGAGGTGTGCGTACCGACGCGTCGGATCCGTGGTTGGCTACTTTGCCGATCCCTGTTGCGACCGAACCGGTTTCGTACTTCACCGACGCTTCGGTGCTGGCCGCGGCCGCCCCCGGAGCTCCCGTCGTTATCTGGGGGCCTGGCACTCCCTCGCTGATGCATGCGGCCAACGAAAGCGTCAAGGTCTCGGAACTGGACGATGCAATTGCTGCTTACGGTGCGGTGGCCGCCGCTTGGCCGACGGTGGACTGACGGACAATCAGTTCGGGAGCAAGCGCAATGTGGGCTGTCGACTCGGAAGTGTTGTTCATCGCCTGATCCAGAAGGCGCACAGCTTCTTCTGCGATTCTTTCCTGCGGCTGTCCTACGGTGGTCAACGGCGGATTGCACAGCTCGGAGAAGGGGATGTTGTCGAAACCGGTGACTAGAACGTCGCCGGGGACGTCGATGCCCAATGCGTGGCAGGTCTGCAGCACACCGAGCGCGATCAGGTCGTCGGCGCAGACCAGAGCGTCGGGACGGGTCTTGCCGGTCAGGATGGTGGTGGACGCCGTGCGCCCCCACTCGATCGAGTACTCGCCGAGTTGTGTCCACTCGTCACGAGTTTCGATGCCCATTCGATCCGCGTGGCGGAAGAAGCCGGCCCGGCGAAGTTCTGTTGACGAATTGGTCAGCTCGGAACTGATGAAGGCGGCTGATCGTGCGCCGCGCTCGGACAGATGTTCCATCACCAGGGATTGCGCGGCGTCGTCGTCGACACCGACCCAGTCCGTCTGGGTATCCATGGCGAACCGGTCCAGTTGAACGACCGGAAGCGTTGCCGCGCTGGCTCGGACAGCTTCGGCACTCAATTCGCCGTGGCACGGGCTGATGATGATTCCGTCCACTTGCCGGGAGACGAGCGACTTGAGCCGCTGCGCTTCTACGTCGGGGTCGGAACGAGAATCGCACAGGAACAGCTGTAGTCCGCGCTGAGCGAGGACGTGTTCGACGTTGACCACCAGCGAAGTGAAGAAGGGGTTCGCAATACTCGGAACCACCATTCCGACAGTGTCCGTCCGATTACGACGCAGTGAGCTGGCGATGATGTTTCCCGAGTATCCGAGAGAATCCGCGGCTCGTTTGATCGTCGCTGCAAGCTCGTCCGAGACAGGGCGGGAGCCGGACAGCGCCCGCGACACGGTGGCAGTCGACACCCCGGCCAGTTCCGCGACATCGCGAATGGTCGCCTTGCGCATGCGTCCCCCGTTTTCTGCTCGATTCGGGTCCGACGTTATCGAACCGCACGGTCCAGTGTCCCGCATGTAACGCGATTGAGGCAATCGTTTACAAATTCGAATTGTGAAATCCTTGACACAACCCGGTGTTGATCGCATAACCTGCTAATTCATCAAGGCAATCGATTACATCGTGTGCAGATCTTGTGCATGGACATACAGCGCAAATCTTGCGCATGGAATGGGGTAGCTGAAGTGACCGCATCACCGCTCGGAGTCTTTCCGCCCAAGCCCTCGGCGCTGGCAGAGATGTTCACCGGCACGCCATCTCTCATCGGGGCCATTCACCTCCCGGCCCTGCCGGGCAGCCCGCACTACACCGGGCAGCCGGTTTCGGAGATTGCTCGCTTCGCTGTCGAGGAAGCACACGCGTATGTCGACAACGGTTTCGACGGCGTGATCGTCGAAAATCACTGGGACATACCGTTCCTCAAACCCGGCGAACACGGGTACGAAACCGCCGCAAGCATGGGAGTCATCACTGCAGCGGTGGTCGGCGAGTTCGGCAAGGCCGTCGGCGTCAGCATCCTGTCCAACGCCGGCGAGTGCGGAGTGGCCGCAGCGTGGGCGGCGGGCGCGAGTTTTGTGCGCGTCAATCAGTGGGCTAATGCCTACATTGCCAACGAGGGTTTCATCGAGGGTCAGGCCGCCAAGACGACGCGCTTCCGTCATCGCATCGGCGCCGATCCGGTCCGGATCTTCGCTGACGTGCACGTCAAGCACGGTGCGCATGCCATCGTCGCGGACCGGACCGTCGCGGAACAGACCGAAGACGCCGAGTTCTTCGATGCAGACGTCCTGATCGCGACAGGTTCGCGCACCGGCGACGCCGCTTCGGTCGACGAGGTTTCCGTGATCCGCGACAACACCGTTCTTCCGGTGATCATCGGATCCGGCATCACGGCTGCCAACGTCGCAGCGCTGATGAAGGAATGCGACGGCGCCATAGTTGCATCTTCGGTGAAGGACAACGGACGCTGGTGGGGGCGGGTCGCAGGCGAGAAGGTTCGCGAACTGTCCCGGGCTGCAGGAAAGTAACCATGATTGTCTTTTGCGGATACGCCAACAACGATGTGACGGTACATGTCCCCCATGTACCGGTGCTCGGAGAGCGCGTGCAGGCAACGGCCATCAGTCAGATCGACGGCGGAATGAATGCAAATGCTGCGGTATCCGCGGCCAGAATGGGCGCGCAGGTGATCTTTGCCGGTGCCGTGGGCCCGGACGCGCGGTCCACCGAGTTTCTTGACACTCTCGAGGCTGACGGCGTCGACACCAGCTGGGCGCCGCGAGATGCGTTCCTGTCGACGGCAGTTGTACTCATCGCGCAGGATGGCGATCGCTCCATCATCAGTCAGGACGACCCGAACGATGCTGAACGCATCGGAGTTGTCATCACACGATTGGCCGCTGCCGGTGGTGGGCGACTGTTCCTCGACGGATACCGTGCGGACTTTCTCCCAGATGAATTCCCGGGAAGCGTAAGTCTGGTAATCGATCTGGACGGTTGTGAAAACAAGGCCGCGGCACTGCGCGCGTTCGCGCTCGCCGACCACGTCGTCGTAGGGCGTGCCCTGTGGGAAGGCGAGTTCGGGATCGATTTCGATCAGTGGCAGACACTGGCCGCCGAGCACAACACCCACCTGCTGGTGACCGACGGCTCGCGAGGTTGGACACTGGCTACACCGGACGGCGAGGTGACGAGCGAACCGGCAGTAGTGGTCGACGTCGTCGATGCAGTCGGAGCCGGTGATTGCTTCGGCGGTACGTACATCGCCTTCATCGACGCCGGGCGCTCACCGGTGGACGCCGCACGACTCGCGGGAGCCTCGGCTGCCTTGGCGTGCGCCACCGCCGGACCCCGCGGATGCCCCACCCGAGATGAATTGGATAGCTTCACAGCAACATTGACCCCTCACACCCTTTTGGAGACTCGATGATGAAACGTGCTTTGCCTCTGGCGCTGGGAGCTGCAGTCGCGCTCACGCTCACCGCTTGTGACTCGGCCTCGTCGAGTGACTCGAAAGACGCATCGGGTGGCTCGTCCGTCCCGCAGCCGACCCGGGTTGCCGAGAGCTGTGACGGGACGAACGGCAAGCTCAAGGTCGGTCTGGTGACGATCAACCTTCAGGCGCTGTACTTCAACCAGATCAACAATGCGGCCAAGAACGTCGCGGACAAGGCAGGCGTCGACCTGCAGATCATCAGTGGCAACGACGATTCCGTCGCACAGGCCAATGCTTTCGACAATCTGATCGCCGCCGGTGTCGACGCGATCATCGTCGATGCGATCGACACGGACGGAATCAAGCCGTCGGTGGTCAAAGCCAAGAATGCGGGCATCCCCGTCGTCGCGGTCGACGCAACCATCGATGATCCGGCACTGTCGACGCAGGTCGGTACGGCCAATGCCGAGGGCGGTGCCAAGATCGGAAACACCTTGGCCGACGTCGCGAACAACACCGGAACGGTCGGTATCGTCGGTGCTCTCAACAGCACAGTCCAGCTGGAGCGGCAGAAGGGCTTCACGGAGACCGTGACCGGCCGCGGAATGACCGTCGGCACCGTCGTGGACGGACGTAACATTCAGGAGAACGCACAGACCGCAGCGGAGAATCTGCTGACCGGCGGCGGCGACATGAAGTACGTCTACGCAACCGGTGAGCCGGCTTTGATCGGACTCGTCGCGGCGGTCAACAGTCAGAAGGCGCAGGATCGCATCGAAGCAGTCGGTTGGGATCTTTCGGATCAGGCGGTAGGCGGACTCAAAGCCGGTTGGCTTAAAGGCGTGGTCCAGCAGAACACCTTCGAATTCGGCCACGAGGCAATGAATTCGGCAATCGACCTGGCTTGTGGTCGCGGTGCTCCGGCGAACATCCCCGTCCCCACCCAGATCGTGACCCCGGAGAACGTAGCCGACTACATGTACTACTTGGAGAAGTGAACATGGCACCTCCACTGATCGAACTCTCGGGCATCACCAAGTCGTACGGACCGGTGAAGTCCCTTCAAGGAGTTGACCTTCGGCTGGCGAAGGGTGAAGTACTCGGAGTTGTCGGCGACAACGGCGCCGGCAAGTCCACCCTGATGAAGATCCTCGCGGGCGCAGTCCAGCACGACGGCGGCGAAATGCGCGTCAACGGTGAACCAGTGCGCTTCTCGACTCCGCTCGACGCGCAGCAGAAGAAGATCGGCATCGTCTACCAGGACCTGGCGCTGTGCGACACGCTCGACGTCGCGAGCAACCTGTTCCTCGGCAGAGAACCGCGAAAAGGTCCATTCCTCGACCGGCATGCCATGCACGAGAAGGCGGCTCACATTCTCGCCGACCTTCATGTCAAGGTGAAGTCGACCTACCAGGAGATCGGGCAACTGTCCGGCGGACAGCGGCAAACCGTCGCGATCGCCCGCGCAGTCTCCTTTCGACCCGACGTACTGATCCTCGACGAGCCCACCGCAGCGCTTGCCGTCGCCGAAGTCGAGTCGGTGCTCAAGCTGATCACGGACGTCGCAGCGGCCGGAGTGGGCGTCATTCTCGTGACACACCGCTTGCAGGATCTGTTCCGCGTATGTGACCGAATCACGGTCATGTACGAGGGGCAGAGCGTCGACGACGTTCCGATCGGCGACCTGAACATCGAGTCCCTCGTCGGACTCATCACTCGAACTCCGGTGCCGCAACGGACATCGGCAGCAACACAGGGAGCCACGGCATGACCACTCTCGAGAAGACCCAGGCGCCGATCGAGCGCAAGCTCGCCGCGAAACCCTCCTTGTGGGACAGCGTCAACAAGCCCACACTCGCGATGCTGGCGGTGACAGTTGCTGTCGCAGCCGTCTTCTCGGTGACCACGTCGTCGTTCCTGACATTCACGAACCTGTCGAACTTGGCAACCCAGATCGCTCCGGTTCTGATCATCGCGGTAGCAATGACATTCGTGATCACGGCAGGCCAGATCGACCTGTCCGTCGGTGCGATCGTCGCGTTCGTCGCGGCGATGAGTGCCGAGCTTATCCAGGCCGGCGTCGATTCGTCCCTGGTCTTCGTCGCCGCCCCGGTGATGGGTGCGGCCTGGGGTCTGGTCAACGGGTGGCTCGCCGCCTATCAGGGCATTCCGCCGTTCATCGTGACTCTGGCGACGATGTCCGTCATTCGCGGCATCGCGCTGTATCGGACCGAAGGATTCTCCGTTCCGGTTCCGGCCGACACTTACTTCGCGAAGCTCGGAACTGCTGAGTTCCTCGGGTTCTCCGCCAGCGCCTGGATTGCTCTCGTCGTCGTGGTCATCGGAGCAATTGCGCTCAACCGGATGCGCTTCGGGCGCTACGTCACCGGTATCGGATCCAACGTCGAATCCGTGCGACGGTCCGGCGTCAACACGCGTCGTGTGCTCATGATGACGCTCGTCTTCACCGGCTTGGCTGCCGGTATCGCGGGACTGCTGATCGCGGCTCGACTGGGCTCGGGTTCGGCCAACTCCGCAACGGGATTCGAGCTCACGGTGATCACCGCGGTGGTTCTTGGTGGCACCAACCTCTTCGGCGGTCGCGGCACCGTTATCGGTACCGTCATCGGCGCCGTCCTGACCGGCATCATCGCCAACGGACTGACCCTGCTCGGTGTGAGCCCGTTCTTGACACCGATCATCACCGGTGTCGTTCTGCTCCTGGCCATCTGGATCAACATGCGGGGACACACCCTGAGCGCGCTGTGGCGACACCTGCAGTCCGCACCCTCGGGGCCTGCACGCTCATGAGCAAGGTTCGTACTGTCACGGGAACTGTGGACAGCTCGGAACTCGGACTGGTTCTCCCACACGAACATCTGCACAACGACGTCACCGGTGCGTACACCGAGGCCCCGGATCCGGTTGTGGCACAGCGGTTGGCCGGTCCGGTACGCGCCGAGGATGCCTGGCTTCTTCACGACAATCCGTATTACAGTCTCGACAATTGTCGAGTCGACGACGCAGCGGCCGTGGTGGACGACCTTGCGGACTTCGCCCGCCTCGGTGGTCGGACGATCGTCGATCTGACACCGCCGGGACTGGGCCGGGCGCCGGAGAAGTTGGCGGAGTTCTCGCGAAAGTCAGATGTGCGAGTGATCATGGGTTCAGGGTGGTACCTCGAGACGACCCATCCGGTCGAGGTACACGAACTCGGTGTCGACGATCTGGCAGGTTCGCTCGTCGAGGAGTTCGATCCGGCAAAGGAATTGGCTCCGGGAGTGATCGGGGAGATCGGTATCTCTCCGCTCTTCACTCAGAACGAGGCGAAGGCTTTGCGGGCGGCGTGCATCGCTCAGCGTGAGGTGGACGTGCCCCTGTTCGTCCACCTTCCAGGGTGGCAGCGCGTCGGACATCACGTTGTCGACATCGTGGTCGACGAGATGGGCGTCGATCCGCTAGCAGTGGTCCTGTGCCACATGGACCCGTCCGGACACGACGCCGACTACCAACGATCGCTCGCCGACCGCGGTGTCTTTCTCGAGTTCGACATGATCGGGATGCCTTTCGACTTCCCCGGTGAGGGACTTTCTCCGCATCCGGCGGAAACAGCCACTGCGGTAGCCGGATTGGTCACCTCCGGTCACTCATCACAGCTCCTGCTCAGTCATGACCTCTTCCTCAAATCAATGCTCAGAAAGCACGGCGGAAACGGATTCTCCTACGTACCACTCGCCTTCGCCGCCCGGTTGGTGCGCGCAGGCGTAGATCCCCAGCAAGTGTCCGCACTGATGCGAGACAACCCGAGGTCGCTCTTCGAGCAGGCCGCGAAAGGAAACAGAAGCAGTCATGGGTAAACGAGTACTGATCGCCGGCGAGAGCTGGATGACGACGTCGACGCACGTCAAGGGCGTCGACGAGTTCAGTGTCCATTCCTACGTCGAGGGAGTCGGTCCGCTTCGGGATGCGCTCACCTCACGTGGCCACGACGTGACACACATGCCCGCACACCTGGTGCCGACGCAGTTCCCCGGTACCGCAGAAGCGTTGTCCCAGTTCGACGTCGTCGTTCTCTCCGACATCGGAGCGAACTCGCTGCAGTTGGCTCCCGGCGTGTTCGACCAGTTCCGCGCCGGCGAGGATCGTCTTGTCGCGCTTCGTGACTGGGTGAACGCCGGCGGCTCGCTGATGATGATCGGTGGGTACCTCTCGTTCTCCGGATTCCAGGCGCGAGCAGCTTTCCGTCAGACCGCGATCGCCGAGGTACTGCCCGTGACGATGCTGGCCGAGGACGATCGCGTCGAGACACCGGCCGGGATCGTTCCCACCGTCGTAGATGCTGCTCACCCGGCTCTCGGTGGTGCCGGGGATTCCTGGCCGGCGCTCCTGGGATACAACCGCGTCGTCGCAAAGGACGGTGCAGTGGTTCCCGCCACCATCAACGGCGATCCGCTTGTCGCTGCCGGTGAATATGGCGCCGGACGGTCGATCGTCTTCACCTCGGACTGCTCGCCGCACTGGGCTCCGCCGGAGTTCTGTGAGCAGTGGCCCGGATACACCGACCTGTTCGACGGCTTGATCAGTTGGGTCGCCGGCGAATGAGTCGGTCCTCAGATCTGCTCGCGCGGCAGCAGAGTAACCTCGCTGCCGCGCGGGCGGTTCCATTCATCACGGAGACCATCGGCGGGACGTTGAGTGATGAGGGATTCCGCCGGTACCTCGTGATCGAAGAGGCATTTGTACTGACGGCCGTCAAGGTGTTGGGGTTGGTGGTCGCCGAATCCCCGACGCTCGACGACGCGCTCGACCACGTGACGTCGATGTCCAACCTGGTCGGCGAACAGCGCGAGTATTTCGCGCAGTTGCGTTCCCGCTTCCCGTACAAGGGTGACGCAGCGGCGCTGGTCGAGGAGTCGGCCGTGCTGTCCACACACGCCTTGGCCCTCGCTCGCGAAGAGGGCAGGGCGGCGGCCCTGGTGGGCATGTACGCCGCGGAAACCCTGTATCTGTCGTGGTGCCGGGAGGCTGCGGCCCTGAAGGTCGAGCGCGAACCAGCGTTGCAGGACTGGGTGGACATGCATGTCGCTCCGCCGTTCGTGTCTCAGGTGGCGGTGCTGGCGTGCGAGGTGGACGCCATGCCCGAGTCCGTGAGCGATGAGGACCTGGATCGTTGGTTCTCCGGGATGCTGGCCGCGGAGATCGATTTTCACAAAGTGGCGGTGTGAACCACTGCTGTGCGCCTTTCTTAACCCCCGGCGGTTATTAAAGGCGCACAGCAAAAGGCCCGTAGGTGGCTTTCGCAACCTACGGGCCTTTTCTTTGTAGCGGGGACAGGATTTGAACCTGCGACCTCTGGGTTATGAGCCCAGCGAGCTACCGAGCTGCTCCACCCCGCGTCGGTGTGAAACCAACAGTACACGACTTCTGGAGGTGCAATTACCACCCCCTGTCACCGGCTGGAGTGAGCGCTTTCCGAGTAGTAACCGCGGATGTGGCCGACTATGCGCTGACGTGCGAGTTCGCCGTCGCCCGCGTTGACCGCATCGATCAATCCTCGGTGTTCGTGACGTAGTCGCGTGCAGGTGCTCAGCCAGCTGTCGATCTGGACGCCCGCGAGAACGTAGGCCTCGATGGACTCGCGCAGGCCGGTCATCATGGCTGCGATCACCTGATTGCCCGCCGCGTCGGCGAGCGCCACATGGAACTGTGCGTCGAGTAGCAGGAATTCCTCGGCCGAGAGAGCTGCGTCGTCCATCGAGTCGAGCAGTTCGACGGCCGCGCTGAGGTCGGGTGTCGGGGTCCGCGATGCCAGGGACTGCATCACCTCGGATTCGAGCACGAGTCTTGTCTTCACCACGTCAGAGACCGGAAAGCCCTGTGCTGCAACCTGCATCCGCATCAGCATGGTCATGCCGCCGGTCGGTTTGGCGACGATCATCGCGCCGGACGTCGGGCCGGATCCAGTCTGCGCCTTGAGGAGTCCGAGTGCTTCCATGACTCGCAACGCTTCGCGGACCGATGACCGTCCGACGCCCAACTCTGCTGCCAAGATTCTCTCTCCTGGGAGGCGCTGTCCGGGAGACACCTCGCCTGAGACGAGCCGACGTTCGAGATGGCTCAGTACTTGTTCCCACGCTCGTGGGCTCGGCTCGGTCGGCATGAGGCAAGAGCATAACCGGGTGGGCGTCGTTCATGGGGTGGCCTGTCCAGGGATGTATTACTGTGGTCAGACCACACCGACAGATTGCGGGGATCCACATGCGCGTAGCGCTGTTCGCCACCTGCATCGGGGACACGATGTTTCCCGACGCCGCCAAGGCCACCGCCCTCCTGCTGACCCGTCTCGGGCACGACGTCGTGTTTCCGTCCGGGCAGACCTGCTGCGGGCAGATGCACGTCAACACCGGCTACCAGCCAGGTGCGCTGCCGCTGGTCGCGAACTACGCCGATACCTTCGGTGACACGTCGATCGACGCCGTTGTCGCACCATCGGGATCGTGTGTCGGTTCGATCCGCCATCAACATGAGATCGTCGCCGAGCGTTACGGGACCGCGTCACTGTGCGGACAGGTGCAGACCGTGAAGGCAAAGACGTATGAGCTTTCCGAATTCCTCGTGGACGTTCTCGAGGTCACCGATGTGGGCGCGTACTTCCCGCACCGGGTCACCTATCACCCGACCTGTCACTCACTGCGCATGCTGAGGGTGGGAGACAAACCACTTCAGTTGCTGCGCAACGTCCGCGACATCGATCTGGTCGAACTCCCCGAAGCAGATTCCTGCTGCGGCTTCGGCGGCACGTTTGCCATCAAGAATGCCGAAACGTCGACGGCCATGCTGGCGGACAAGATTCGCCACGTCGCCGACACCGGCGCCGAATTCTGCAGCGCCGGAGACTCCTCCTGCCTCATGCACATCGGCGGCGGGATGTCACGACTGCAGATGGGCGCCAAGACCATTCACCTCGCGCAGATTCTGGCATCGGTGGAAAGCCGGGTGCACGCATGAGCGTTGTTACGCTGGGTCTGCCCAGCTTCCCGCCGAGGTCACCCGAAGGTGCAGGGTTCCTGCGAGGTACTGAGAAGTTTCCCGCCGCAGCACATCACGAGCTGGCCAACGCGCAACTGCGACGCAATATCGGCAAGGCGACGCACACCATCCGTGCCAAGCGCATCAACGTGACCGGCGAGCTTCCCGATTGGGAAGAACTGCGTGATGCCGGATCCGCGATCAAAGCCGACGTCATGGCGCGGTTGCCGGAACTGCTCGAACAGTTCGAAGCTGCAGTCATCGCGCGCGGTGGGCAGGTGCATTGGGCAGCGGATGCCAACGAGGCCAACGCCATTGTGACCGAACTTGTCAAAGCCACCGGCTCCGACGAGATCATCAAGGTCAAGTCGATGGCCACGCAGGAGATAGGTCTCAACGAGCATCTCGAAACCCAGGGCATCACCGCATACGAGACCGATCTCGCGGAATTGATCGTCCAGCTCGGCCACGACAAACCGTCGCACATCCTGGTTCCCGCGATACATCGCAACAGGTCCGAGATTCGAGAGATATTCCTTCGTGAGATGCCAGATGTCGATCCGAACCTCGGGGAGAACCCCGCCGAGCTTGCCGCTGCTGCACGAAAGTTTTTGCGCCACAAGTTCATGACGACGCCGGTCGCCGTCTCCGGCGCCAACTTCGGCATCGCGGACACGGGAACACTGACCGTCGTGGAGTCGGAGGGCAACGGGCGAATGTGCCTGACGCTCCCGAAAACACTGATCACCGTCATGGGCATCGAAAAGATTCTGCCGAGGTATCAGGATCTTGAGGTCTTCCTTCAACTGTTGCCGCGGTCGTCGACGGGGGAGCGGATGAACCCGTACACCTCCCTGTGGACCGGCGTGACGCCCGATGACGGTCCACAGGAGTTCCACCTGATCCTCCTCGACAACGGCCGGACTGCCGCGCTTGCCGACAAGATCGGACGGGAAGCCCTGAGCTGCATACGGTGCTCGGCGTGCCTGAACGTGTGTCCCGTCTACGAGCGCACCGGTGGTCACGCCTACGGATCTACCTATCCAGGACCGATTGGCGCGGTGCTGACTCCGCAGCTCGCGGGCATGCATGGCAAAGACGATCCCAACTCGACGCTTCCCTTTGCCTCGAGCCTGTGCGGTGCGTGCTTCGACGCCTGCCCGGTCAAGATCGACATCCCGTCGCTGCTGGTCGAATTGCGGCACCAGAATGTCGAGCAATCCGGTGTCACGGCAGAGTCTTTGGCGATGAAAGCCGCCTCTCTCGCGATGTCGACCGAGGGCCGATGGACCCTCGCGCAGAAAGCCGCCGGGCTCGGACGCGTCGTGGCCGGCAAGAAAGGGAAGATCTCCACGTTGCCACCTCCATTGAACGGTTGGACCGCTGCCAGAGACATTCCCGCACCACCCAAGCAGACCTTCCGATCCTGGTGGGACTCCGACGAAGGCCGCGCGGCATTGGACGAGGCTCGTCGCGACGGGAAGGCAGACAGATGAATTCACGTGACGTGGTACTCGGACGCATTCGTGATGCCATCACCTTGGCGCCCGCCCGTGAGAGCGAGATCCCGCGAAACTACCGGACGAGCAGAACCATGTCCGACGACGAGCGCATGGACTTGTTCGTCGATCGCCTCGAGGACTACAAGGCGCATGTCCACCGGTGCGCTGCAACAGAAATCGCCGAGGTCGTCACCTCGATACTGAGGGCACACGGGCTACGCACATTGGGAATCCCCGCCGGCCTCGGCCGATCGTGGGTAGCCGGGTTCGACGGAACGCTGGTGGCGGACAGCCCGGACGTACCGGCTCCCGAACTCGAGAAGCTCGACGCCGTTGTCACCGGCTCGAAGGTCTCCTGCGCCGAAACCGGCACCATCTTCCTCGACGCCGGTCCGGAGCAGGGACGTCGTGCGTTGACGTTGGTACCGGACACACACATCTGCGTCGTGTTTCGCGACAGTGTGGAAGTGGGAGTGCCGGAGGCGATTGCGAAGCTGACACCTGAGCGCCCCACCACCATGATCAGCGGTCCGTCGGCGACCTCCGACATCGAACTCGAACGCGTCGAAGGTGTTCATGGTCCGAGGAATCTTCACGTCGTGATCGTGGACGGTTGATTCCCGTCGAGCGGGAACTCAGAGGCTACCGGCCACATCAGGGTCTAACGTCCCGGCCATGACACAACTCTTGGCAGGCAAGGTCGTCTTCATTACCGGTGCAGCGCGGGGGCAGGGACGCAATCACGCGATCCGACTCGCGCAGGAAGGTGCAGACGTCATCGCTGTCGACGTGTGCGCGTCGGTGTCCGAAGACGTGGGTTACGCAGCTGCCACGGAAGCCGACCTCGACGAAACGGCCCGTCTCGTGCGAGCGGAGGGGCGCGAGATCGTCACCGCTGTAGCGGACGTCCGTGACCTCGAGGCGTTGCGCGCGGCGGTGGCATCGGGCGTCGACAAGTTCGGTCGCCTCGACGTCGTGATCGCCAACGCAGGCATCGCAACGTGGAACCGTTTCTGGGAGATGCCGGAAGAGCAGTGGTCGACGCTGGTGGACATCAATCTCAATGGTGTGTGGCGCACGATGACAGCTGCGGTTCCTGCAATGATCGAAGCCGGCAACGGCGGTTCCATCGTGATTGTGAGCAGTGCTGCCGGCGTCGCCGAAGCGCCTGGTTGTGCGCACTACTCGGCTGCCAAGCACGGCCTCGTCGGTTTGGCCCGCACTGCGGCAACGGAATTGGGAAGCTTCGACATTCGAGTCAACAGCATCCACCCCGGCGCGGTGGAGACCGAGATGGGCAACGATCCCAACGTCGGTAAGGTGCTCACCGCTCATCCGGAGTACATGAATTCCTACAAGTGGCCGCTCACCTCGGTTCCGCGCACGACAGTCGAGGACATCTCCAATGCCGTGGTCTACCTCGCGACAGATCTCTCCCGCGCGGTCACCGGGACGAAGATCGTCATCGACATGGGTCAGACGATGGCGTAGTCGCGCTCAAAGCAGATTGAACTGCGCGACCTCGATGGTGTTCTCGACTGCCTCCGAGAGCGTGCGAATACGTTCGTCGGCGCCTGGCGCTGTCAAAATCGCCAGGCGATCGGCGTCACCCATCGGAATGTTCCTGGCGAGGGCATACAGCCGAGAACCCAGCGGATCCAAGGGATCCGGTGGGACGGGCATTCGCGGAGTCTGTTCGCCGGCTCGCAGTGCGAGCTTTCCCAGCATGCCGTACATGAACTCGATGCGCTCGAGGAGAGAGTCGTATTCGTAAGCGGTGACAGGTGTCCCGTTGTTCTCGTCCGGCCACAATTCGACCTCGGCGAGTGGGTAGGGATCGTCCGGCAGCCAGCGATTGACGCGGATGCGGTCTTCGGTCCGGCAATACAACTGATACCGTCCGGCACCCATTGCGACATGAGACTCGATCCGAGCGAGAGTGCCGACGTCGTGGCGTGATTCGCCGCCACCGACCTCGTGGCCACGAGCGATGAGCACTACTCCGAACAGTGGGCCGTCGGCAGCTTCGAGAACGTTCTCGACCAGTGCGCGGTACCGAGGCTCGAAGATGTTCAGTGGCAACACCTCACCCGGAAGCAATGCAGAGCCGAGCGGAAACATGGGGAAGATGGGCATCAGGGGATTCTCAACCTCGGAATCGGAGGGGCGGGGAAATCGCCGGGGCGATCGATTTCAGCGAGCAGGTGCTCGGACCACATCAGCAGGCCGGGGATGTCGAGGCCGTGTGGACTCTCGACCTCGTAGTGCCTGATGCGATCGTGACCCTGGCCGAGGAGTGAGACGGCGCCGGTGTTGTTGCCCCGAAGTAGATGTGTGAGTCCGACGGCCAGTTGAGCCAGCCCCTGCCACAGGTCACGCTCCTCGGGCGGCGCGCTTTTCCACGTTCCTTCGAGAATTTCGTGTGCGTGAAAAGGCATGCCGTGGTCGAGGAGGCGCTGAGCCTCGGTGATCGACTCGTCCGGCGGCAGACGCACATCGTCCGGAATGCGCGGGACACCGCCCGGCGCGTCGCGGGGCAGTGGACGGCCGAGTCCGTCGCGGGGCCGAGAATTGAGGGGCTTTCCAGCGGCGTCCCGGTCGCGTTCGGTCATACACTCAGCCTAACGGCAGCACCTCGGACGAACCCGCCGAAAGTTTTTTCGAGTCGCCTGTCGATTCCGAGGAGAACCGTTCGTCGTCATGTTGTAAGGCAAGAAAGCCGGAAGAGAAACAACAGACCAAGGAGTCAGTCATGAAGTACATGTTGCTCATCTACACCGCGCCCGGCGGAGACACCGAACCCCAGTGCACGTTCGAGGACTGGCAGCAATACGACAAGGAAATGAAGGATGCCGGTATCTGGGTGTCCGGCGATGCCCTCGCCGACCTGACCACCACGACAACGGTTCGAGTCTCGCAGTCCGGAGAAAAGACCGTCACCGACGGACCCTTCGCTGAAACCCGTGAAATCCTCGGCGGCTACGACGTCATCGATGTTCCCGATCTGGATGCGGCGCTGGCCTGGGCTGCGCGGTGCCCCGGCGCGCGCGACGGTGGCAGCGTCGAGGTGCGTCCGCTGGCCGGGTTCGGGGACTGATTCGCCGTGGACGAGCAGGCCGAGAACTCCGTCGAGTCAGTGTTCCGGGAGGAACGTGGACGACTCTTGGCCTCGCTCGTCCGCCGTTTCGGTGACCTGGATCTGGCCGAGGAGGTCACCTCCGAAGCCGTCGAGGCCGCGTTGGTGCACTGGCCCGTGGACGGAGTGCCGGCCAAACCCGGCGCCTGGCTGCTGACCACGGCGCGTCGCAAAGCCGTCGACAGGCTTCGTCGTGATCAGGCTTACGCGGCGCGATTGGCGGTGATGCAGGTGGACGCCGATCGTGCCGACCCGGCGCCGCCCGCGGTCGATGGGGAACTTCCCGACGAGCGGTTGCAGCTGTTCTTCACCTGCTCGCACCCAGCGCTGGCCGAGGACGACCGAATTGCGCTCACCTTGCGTTGCCTCGGCGGGTTGACGACGCCCGAAGTTGCTCGGGCCTTCCTCGTGCCTTCGGCGACCATGGCGCAGCGGATCGTGCGTGCGAAGAAGAAGATCCGTCAGGCCCGGATTCCCTTCCGAACTCCTAGCGCCGAAGAACTTCCGGAGCGCCTCCCGGGGGTTCTGCAGGTGATCTATTCGGTATTCACCGAGGGGTACGCCGCAAGTTCGGGGCCGGATCTGCAACGCGTCGACCTGGCGGTAGAGGCGATCAGGCTGGCGAGGATCCTGCGCGCATTGCTTCCCGATGAGCGCGAGATCCTCGGGTTGCTTGCGTTGATGCTTCTCGTCCACGCGCGTCGGGATGCCCGTACCGACGCCGGTGGCGGGATCGTGCTCCTCGAGGACCAGGATCGCGGGTGTTGGGACCAGCCGATGATCGAGGAAGGCAGCGATCTCGTCGTGGTCGCGTTGACCGGGGGAGCGCCGGGGCCGTACGGGGTGCAGTCCGCCATCGCCGCATTGCACGACGAGGCCGCCGATGTGGAGAGCACCGACTGGCCACAGATCTGCGCGCTCTACGGAGTGCTCCTCACGTTGACTCCTTCGCCGGTCGTGGCCCTCAATCGGGCAGTTGCATTGGCGATGCGCGACGGCGAGGAGGTCGGGCTGGCAGCGTTGGAAGAGCTGTCCGCCGAGCCCAAACTTGCCGACTACCACCCGTATCACCTCGCACGCGCCGAACTGCTCGCAAGGTTGGGGCGCACCGACGCGGCAGCAGCTGCGTACCGGCAAGCCCTGAAACTGGTTGGTACCGATCCGGAGCGGGCCTACGTGGAGCGTCGGTTGGCTGAGGTTTCCAACTGAGCGCCGCCTCAGATCAATTCGAGCCTTCGGGCCATGTCGGACACAAAAACACCTGTGGGATCGATGTTTCTGCGCATCTGGATCCACTCGTCGATTCGCGGATACATCGAGTGGAAGCTTGCTGCGGTAGTCCGAGAGTCCTTGGCGGTATAGAGGCGACCGCCGAATTCGAGTACCCGTTTATCGAGGGAAGCGACGAACTCACCCAGTCCGGGCTTGATCGGGAAGTCGAAGGCCACATTCCATCCGGACATCGGAAAGCTCAGTGGCGCTGCGTTTCCCTCGCCGAAAAGTTTGAAGACGTTGAGCGCTGAGTAGTGTCCCGAACGCTGGATATCGCGGATGATGCTCTTGAATTCGTCCGTCGCGTCGACGGGCACGACGAACTGGTATTGCAGGAATCCCTTGGACCCGTAGGCACGGTTCCACTCACCGATGAGGTCGAGCGGATGGTAGAACTGCGTCAGATTTTGGACCTTCCCGACGTAGTTGCCGCCGGTGCGGTAGTAGAACTCGCCGATCGCAGAGGCCGAAAGCTTGTTCATCAAGCCGTTGGGGAACACGTCCGGCGTCGTGAACAGTTGTGGCGCATCGAACTTCAACGGATTCTTCTGCAACTTCAGTGGAAGCTGGTCGACGGTCGCCAACGAACCACGCGTGATCGAGGCCCGGCCGAGCTTCGGCGGCGCACTGACCGCGTCGAACCAGGCGCTCGAATATGTGTAGTCGGCTTCGCTGCCGTCGCTGTGAAAAGCGACGGTTTCATCCAGGCTCGCGGTCAGAGCGCCGTCGTTGACGAAATACGCCGTTTCGGTCGGCGTCATCTCGAGGGTGACGCGAAGGATGATCCCGGTCAGTCCGATTCCGCCGACGGTAGCCCAGAAGAGCTCGGATGTCGGGCCTTGCGGCTCCAGTGTTCGGATACTGCCGTCAGCAGTGAGCAGATCCATCGAGCGGACATGATTTCCGAAGCTGCCTTCGGTGTGGTGGTTCTTGCCGTGGATATCGCAGGCGATCGCTCCGCCGATGGTTACCTGGCGTGTTCCGGGGAGCACCGGGACCCAGAGGCCGAACGGTAGTGCCGCCCGCATCAGCTGATCGAGGGACACTCCGGCGTCCATCTCCACCAGTCGGGTCTCTGCATCGATCTTGTGAATTCGACGGAAGGCAGTCATGTCGATTACCAAGCCGCCGGTGTTCTGCGCGTTGTCTCCGTAAGACCGACCCAGACCGCGGGCGATGACTCCGCGTCGGAGGTGCAACGGCTTGTCTGCATTGTCGTCTGCGACGCGGGCGACGGCCTTCGCGATCCCCTCTACATCAGGGGTCGAAACGACGTGCGAGGTCGTTCGGGCTGTGCGACCCCAACCGCCGAGGACAGTGGACGCAGTGGTTGGCAGATCGGTGGAGTTGTCGGGCACGAAATCCGAGGGTACCTGTTTGCGGACCAACTGGTCTGAAACCGATGGCTGCGCCGGTTCGCCTATCGCGAGAGGTCGAGATCGAAGTACAGGGTCTCGGACCAGTAACCGAGGCCGAGTTCGCGTAGCGGTTCCTCGACGCTCTCCTGAGTCGGCGTGAACAGTCGCTCCCAGAAGCGCGGCTTGGCGGGTGCGAGCGTGGCCAAAGCTGCCTCCATCTCCGCATCGATGTTCGCCAGACCGGCCATCAGGGCCGTGCTCTGTTCGGCGAACGGTTCGTCGTCCATGTCGAAGATTTCGCCGCACTCGAGGACGAAGTAGTGGTCGGGCTCGGTGTGGCTGCGCAGGAAACGCAGCGCATCGCCGGCCATCGTGCCGAGTTCGGGGTGATCGATGCGGCCGAGGAAGTCTTCGAGCCGGGCGATACCAGGACCACAGGGCGCGGTGACCGCGATCAGGTCGGGGGTGTCGTCCCAGATGATCGACTGGCGGGCGAGCGGATTCACGGACACAAGGATCCGGGGGACCAGCGGTATCGCGTACGACCACTCCGAGACTCCCCTGAGTCCACGGGTGCGAGTGACAGCCGGATTCTCGTGCGGGGCAACAGGGGTCGAGTAGAGATAGGTGCGGTTGGCCACTGGCCGAGTCCTTTCTACGGTCGGCGTCACCTGATTCAGGCGGCGCCCACCATCCTTAATGCCAGGTCTCCGTACAGCTTTCCAATGTCTTCCGGATCCGTGTAGTTGCCGGCCGGGAACCAGCGGCACACGTCGACGCACAGGGACATCAAGGCGAGGGTGACGCCTTCGGCATCGGGGATCGTGAAGTCGCCCGACTGGACGCCGGCGTCGACAACCTCCCGGACCACCCGCGTCGTGCTGCGGCGAAGCGCGACGACGGTTCGGTAGTGCTCTGGTGTGAGTGCAGTGAGTTCGTACTGGACGACGCGAGCGAGTGAATGGTGCCCGGCCTGCCAACTGGCGAACGCGCTGATCAGTTCCTGCAAGCGAACGGACGGTTCTTCGCCCGGTCTGTCGGCGCCCTCGACCACCTTCAACGCTTCGGTGTGGCCCTCGTAGCTGATCGCGAAAAGCAGCTCTTCTTTCGAGCGGTAGTGCGGGTACATGGCGGCGGGACTCATATCGAGGCGCGCAGCGATGTCACGGGTGGTGGTGCCGCCGTAGCCGGCGGAGGCAAAAGCGTCCACAGCCGCCGCGCGGATACGGGCCGCGGCTTTGGAGGGGCTGATCACCACGTCAGGTGAATCGCTCACGGTTTCCTCCAAGTGTGACGGATTTCGATGTTGACAATATCCCGCTCTCGATTCACTATAAGCAGGTGCTTAGATTCTAAGCGAATGCTTAGGGGCATCGTTACGTGTGGCATTGCCACGCTGAAAGGAAGCAACTCGTCATGCGTCGCACTCTGTACGGACCCGATCACGAGGCATTTCGCGAATCTGCTCGCGAATTCGTCAACCGGAACATCCTTCCGGTCGCAGAGAAGCTGATCGACCAGCGCTTCATCGATCGTGAAATTTGGCTCGAAGCGGGACGCAACGGCTTCCTCGGACTCGAGGTTCCGGAGGCGTACGGCGGAAGCGAAGCTGGCGACTACCGCTTCAACGCGGTTCTGGCAGAAGAGCTCTCGCGCGCCAGTGCAGCTGTTGCCTCGAGCTTCGGCATTCACGCCGACGTCGTTGCTCCCTACCTCGTTCAGCTCACCACCGAAGAGCAGAAGCAGCGTTGGCTGCCCAAGTTCTGCACCGGTGAGATGCTGACGGCCATCGGCATGACCGAGCCTTCCGGTGGATCCGACCTCGCCTCGCTCAAGACCACCGCGGTCAAGGACGGCGACGACTGGATCATCAACGGCTCCAAGACCTTCATCACCAACGGCTACAACGCCGATCTCGTGATCGTGGCGGCACGGACCAGCCCCGAGAAGAAGTCCAAGGGCATCACGCTCTTTGCCGTCGAAACCGGCATGGAAGGCTTCGAGCGCGGGCGCAAGCTCGACAAGGTCGGCCAGCACGAGTCCGATACTGCCGAACTGTTCTTCGAGAATGTTCGCGTGCCGTCCACCAACATCATCGGTGAGATCGACCGCGGCTTCATCTACATGATGGAAATGCTGCCGCAGGAGCGCGTCGGCGCTGCGGTGTCCAACATCGCGCACGCTGCGCCGATCCTCGAAGAGACGCTGCAATATGCGAAGGACCGCAAGGCTTTCGGTCAGCCGATCGGCTCGCTGCAGTGGAACAAGTTCCTTCTCGCGGATCTCGTCACCCGCATCGAGGTCACTCAGGCCTATGTCGACAACTGCGTCGCGGCACACGCTGCCGGCGAGCTGACCGCCATCGACGCCGCCAAAGCGAAATGGTGGACCGCGCAGGTGCAGAACGAGGTCCTCGATCACTGTGTTCAGTTGCACGGTGGCTACGGCTTCATGACCGAGTACCGCGCCGCCCGCGCGTGGATGGACGCCCGCGTCACCAAGATCTGGGCCGGATCCAACGAGATCATGAAGGAACTCATCGGCCGCGATCTCGGCCTGTAATTTCGCAACTGCCGTCCATACGTCACAGCAGTCCATACGTCACTTCCCGAACCCGACGACACAGGAGCATCACCGCGCATGTCTGTTCTCGACAAGTTCTCTCTGACCGATCGAGTGGTCATCGTGACCGGTGCGTCGTCGGGCCTCGGGGTGGCGTTTGCGAAAGCCGCAGCAGAGGCCGGTGCGGACGTCGTCCTCGCTGCTCGCCGCGTCGACAAGCTCGAAGACACGGCCAAGCTCGTGCGTGACGCAGGCCGCGAAGCGTTGTGCGTGGCCACCGACATCGTCGATCCGGCTCAGGCTCAGAACATGGTCGACGCCGCGATGGAGAAGTTCGGCCGCGTGGACGTGCTGGTCAACAACGCCGGTGTCGGAACTGCCGTCCCGGCAACCCGCGAGACCCCGGACCAGTTCCGCGCCGTCATCGACATCAACCTCAATGGGTCCTACTGGGCAGCACAGGCCTGCGGCCGCGTCATGCTGCCGGGCAGCTCCATCGTCAACATCTCGAGCATTCTCGGACTGACGACAGCCGGACTGCCACAGGCCGCCTACGCGGCGAGCAAGGCAGGCGTCGTCGGATTGACCCGCGACCTCGCACAGCAGTGGGGAGCGCGCAAGGGCATTCGTGTCAACGCGATCGCGCCCGGCTTCTTCAAGTCGGAAATGACCGACCAATATAACGACGGCTACTTGGACGCGATGGCTCCGCGCCTGATCCTCGGCCGGATGGGCGATCCTGAAGAGCTCGCGGCCACCATGGTGTGGCTCGCATCCGAGGCGGGCGGATACGTCACCGGACAGACCATCGCCGTCGACGGAGGAATCACCATCACCTGACGCCGATGCCGAGATGTCGCCGGCTTTGCCGTATAAGTAGCTGGTGACCTCTCGCGCCGAACCTCAGGAGAACTGGGAAGACCGTCCGCCACCATCCATGGCAGCGACGGAGCTTCTGCGTGACCTGCCGGTGACTGCCCGCGGCGTCCGGACCAGGGCTTCTCTGGTCGCAGCGGCTCGAACGGTGTTCGAGCGCGCAGGGTATCTCGATGCCCGTCTGACGGACATCACCAAGGAAGCGAACTGCTCCACCGGCACGTTCTACACCTACTTCGACAACAAAGAGCAGATCTTCGCCGCAGTTCTCGACGTTGCGCAGGAAGACATGCTGCACCCCGGCATGGGACGGGTCCGCGAGGTCGATAATCCGTATGCGGTCCTCGAATCGAGTAACCGTGCCTACCTGACGGCTTTTCGCCGCAACGCCAAACTGATGGGTCTGCTCGAGCAGGTATCGCACATCGATCCGGCCTTCGCGAAACTGCGTCGGGACCGAGCCGAGACCTTCATTTCTCGTAATGCCCGAGCCATCGAACGCTTGCAAGCAGCTGGCAAGGCAGACGGCTCGTTGGACCCGCTGCTGGCTTCCCGCGCGCTGTCGGCGATGGTGAGCCGTCTTGCCTACAGTTCGTTCGTCTCGGAGGAACCTGGCGCCGACGGCAACCCCGTCCCGTTCGAGGACGTCGTCAAGACGGCTACTCAGGTGTGGGCCAACGCTCTGGGCCTCGAAGGCGACCGCGGGTAGTTTCAGCCTTCGCCGCGAACTGCTCCTCGAGGCTGTGGCGCAGTGTTTCCTCGCTGTTCTTGACAGCGTTTTCGACGAACGGCCCGATCAACCGGCCGAGGGCTTTACCGGCAATGCCGCCGGGGAGTTTGTAGGCGAAGTCGACGGAGAGCTGGGTCTTGGAATCGTCGATCGCGGCGAACTCCCACGTGGACGAGTTGGATACACCGCCGAGCGAAGACAGCTTGATGATCCGATTCTTCTCCCACTCGGTGACCTCGAGCTTGGAGCGCAACGTGCTTGGTCCGATCTGCATGGCCGCGTCGAACGTGGCGCCGAGCCCCTGATCGAACTCTCCGAACGGGGTGAACTCGGAAACACCGAACATCCATGTCGGGACGTTGCGGTAGTTGTCGATGTGGTCGAAGGCGACATCAACCGGCACGGCAGCAACCGCGGTGTGGCGAACATGGATCATGACTGGTCCCTGTCTTTCGGTGAACACCGACTGTAACCAATGGCTCCGACGGGTTCGGCGGCGGCGCAAGAGCGATCTACGGTATCGGTATGACGAACGAGCTTCCGGTACGCGGGTCCTGGCGCGATTACGAAGACCTGGGACTACCGAAACCGCTCGCTGCGGCGCTGGAGGCCTTCGTCGAGCAGGGCTATCACGGGACTTCGATCCGTGACGTCGCGTCGCGGTCCGGGCTGTCGGTGCCGGGGCTCTACCACCACTACCCGTCCAAGCAGGCTCTGTTGATCGGTCTGGCGACCGTTGTGATGACGGAGTTGTTGGAGCGAAGCCGCGCCGCCGAACTCGATGCCGGGGACGATCCCTCTGATCGCTTCGACGCGGTGATCGAATCTCTGTTGCGGTTCCACATGTTTCGACGCGAGCAGTCGTTCGTTGCCTCCTCTGAGATCCGCAGCATGGAGCCCGACAGTCGGGCGAGTTACATCGCGCAGCGCGACGAACAGCAGAAGCAGGTGGACCGGATCGTCCTCGACGGCGTCGCTTCGGGAGTGTTCGAAGCCGACCATCCCGAGGATGTCAGCCGCGCCGTGGTGACGATGTGCGTCGCCGTGGCGGTGTGGTATCGACCGGACGGTGAGTTGTCTCCGGACGAGTTGGTGGAGAGGTATTTGGAGATAGCGAGGCGCATGGTGGGGGCGAAGCGGGTGGGGGAGTGACTGTGGGGGCGAAGCGGGTGGGGGAGTGACATGTTGACCCAACTGCGCGAATCAGTCTGCGTTGTGGGCATTGTCGGCGATTGCGTCGAGCCGGCTCTCTGCCCAACTCGCCGGAGTCCTGACGGAATGTGAGAACGAGATTCTCACCTTTCTGCGGACCACGATGACTGCAGACGAGATCGCTGCGCACCCCGGCATCGCCTATCCCACAGTGAAGACTCACATTCGCTCGATCTACCGAAAATTAGGTGTGACCAAACGGCGCGCCGCTGTTCAAGCAGCCGACAACCTAGACCGCGGGATCGGGGGCGATTCCGCGGCGGAGGCTGCGAACCGTCAGGTCCAAAGCCTGTAGGCGCGTCCCGGAACCGCGGTTCACGTAGTCCATCGACGTGTAGAGCAGTGACCACAGCAGGTTCTGCACCCAGTCCGAACCCATGTCGGGGTCGATGGAACCGTCGGAGTGTCCGCGCTCGATGGCGTCGGTGACTCCGTCGTCGTTCGTCGCGGACTCGGCAAACGAATCTTCTTGATACACGCCGGGAGTGAAGAACAGTACCGTCAAAAGGTCGGCCAGTTCGAAGTATTCATGGCACAGGCGAACCAGCGCTTCGGCTCCGGTACCCTCGCCGAGTCGAGCTGCTGCTGCTGCCTCTCCGACGGCGCGGGTGGCCTCGGCCGCGACTGCGTCGACCAAGTCTGACCGTTCGGGAAAGTAGCGGTGCAAAGTGGTCCGGCCGACCTTCGCGGCCGAAGCGATCTCGCTGAGCGTCGCGGCAGGCTTGGATGCGAACGCCGAAACGGCGGCATCGAGGATTGCCTTCCGTGTGCGCTCGCGGGTCGCGCTTTGTTCAGGTGCGCTGTGGATCGTTGTCACGAATTCGAAGCGTAGCCGTGTCCGGTTTCGGTATCCAGTGTTCCGAATCGGAATTTCTCTTGCCCTTTATGGAACATTCGTGTTCCATAAATTCATGCTTGAACCCGACGCTTCTCAGCCCGCACCGAAATGGAGCAATCTCCGCGTCCTCTCGGAGTTCGCTCGACCGCATCTGCCGTCGCTCCTGCTCGGATTGGTACTGGCGCTGTGCGGCTCCGCGGCGACGCTGGCAACGCCCATGGTCACCAAGTGGGTTCTCGACACCCTCGATACCGGTGCGTCGCTGAAGGGGCCGATCCTCACGCTCGTCGTCCTTCTGGCCGTCGGTGCTGTGCTCGGCTGTGCTCAGTGGATCGTACTCGGAACCGCAGCCGAGAAGGTTGTGTTCGACGCCAGGTCTTCGTTGGTGAGACGATTCCTCGCTGCGACTGTGCCGTCGCTGCAATCGCGATCCGTGGGTGAATTGGTCACCCGGGTCACGTCGGACACCTTGCTGCTGCGGGAGGCGGCGTCGTCGGCCGCGGTGAATATTCTGAACGCAGCCGCGTTGACCATTGGAACGATTGTTCTGATGGGCGTTCTGGATCTGCCGTTGTTAGGCGTGACCATGGTGGCAATCGTGTTCGCCTCCATACTCTTTGCCGTTCTGATGCCCCGGATTTCCGCGGCCGAAGCGCGAACCCAGGAATCGCTCGGTCAGCTCGGCGGCGTTCTCGAGGGTGGCTTGCGTGCGATCCGGACGGTCAAGGTTTCCCTCGCCGAGGATCGCGTCGGCGCTCTGGTGACGAACAATGCGTCCGATGCGAAAAAGCATGCGATCACGGCGGTTCGAGTGTCGGCAACCGCGTGGACTGTCGCGTGGACCGCCATTCAAGGATCGATCATTGCCATCCTGGGCTTCGGTGCCTGGCGAGTCGCCGACGGCGAAATGGCAGTCTCGACGCTCATCGCGTTTTTGCTCTACGCCTTCACCCTGATGGGGCCGGTGTCGGAGCTTGCGCAGAACGTGACTTCCGTTCAGTCGGGAATCGCGGCAGCTATCCGGATTCGCGAGATGCAGTCGTTGCCCACCGAGCAGTACGACGAGGTCGTGGACGTGGTCGCGAAAACAAACGCTGCCGCGCCGCTGATCGAGTTGCGCGACGTCACCGTGAGTTATCACGGATCGAACCAGCCGGCGTTGCGTGATGTCTCGCTGGTCATTCCGACGCGTGGGCACATGGCCATCGTCGGCCCGTCGGGTGCCGGAAAGACGACCTTGCTCTCGACTGTGCTGCGATTTGTCGAACCGCGATCGGGTGAGGTTCTCCTGCATGGAGTCGGTTACGACGCGCTCGATCACCGCGCTGTGCGGGCGAGTCTCGCGTACGTGGAGCAGGAGACACCGGTGGTGCCCGGAACGATTCGGGAGAACGTCGTCTTCAGTCATCCCGATGCGACGGACGAAGAAGTCCAGGCTGTTCTGCGCTTGCTTCGGCTCGACGACGCGATCGAGGCCCTGCCCGACGGACTCGACACCGCTCTGACGGCCACTTCGCTGTCGGGTGGCCAACGTCAGCGGATCGCGATGGCGCGCGCAGTTCTGCGGCCGAGTGCTTTGCTTCTGCTCGACGAAGCCACTGCCCAGGTCGACACGCTCACAGAAGCCGCGATTGTCGACGCAATCAACGAACGGGCGCGCACCGGGGCCGTGGTGACTATCGCTCACCGGCTCTCGACGGTGCGTGACGCCGACTGGATCGTGGTCATGGAAGACGGTCGGATCCGCAACATCGGCAACCATGAGGAGCTCATGGACAAGGACGATCTGTACCGCGACATGGTCGTTGCCGGCCGGCTCGATCAGGGCGAGGCGATGCTCGAAGATTGTTGACCCGACGCATCGGCGTGTGCGAGAGTGCTGATACCGAGCGATCGCTCGGTCGGGATGTTCTTTCGGAGGTGGCTGGTGGCAATCGATCTGACGTACGCGCCCGAGGTGGTGGCGCTGATCGAGAAGACGCGCGACTTCACGCGCAACGTAGTGCTCCCCATCGAAGACGAACACGCCGGTGACATCGCCGTAGCGGGTGGCGATGCCATTCGCATCGAGATGCAGTCGGCAGCAAAAGAAGCCGGTGTCTTCGCCCCGCATGCGCCGATCGAGTACGGCGGACACGGGCTCAACATGAGTGATCGCGCGCCGGTCTTCGAGGAAGCCGGCTACTCGCTCTTCGGGCCGACGGCGCTCAACATCGCGGCGCCGGACGAGGGCAATGTTCACATGCTGGCCCACGTGGCGAACGAAGCACAGAAGCAGCAGTTCCTCGCGCCGCTCGCAAGCGGGGACATGCGGTCGGCATTCGCCATGACCGAACCCGCGCCCGGAGCGGGATCCGATCCCTCGGCTTTGAACACCCGCGCCGAGAAAGTCCCCGGTGGCTGGAAGATCAACGGTAAGAAATGGTTCATCACCGGCGCCGACGGCGCCGGGTTCTTCATCATCATGGCGCGCACGTCCGGCGAGCCCGGGCAGCGCGGCGGAGCGACCATGTTCCTGGCGCCGACGGACACTCCCGGCCTGGTAGTGGGTCGACACATCGATACCCTCGACAAGGCAATGATCGGTGGGCACTGCGAGGTGACGTTCGAAGATCTCTTCGTACCCGACGAGGCCGTACTCGGTGAGGTCGATCAGGGTTTCGCCTACGCGCAGGTTCGTCTCGGTCCCGCCCGCATGACGCACGTGATGCGCTGGCTCGGTGCAGCGCGCCGCGGCCACGACGTCGCCGTGGCCAGGGTTGCCGAACGCGAAGGCTTCGGCTCGAAACTCGGTGATCTCGGAATGATCCAGAAGATGGTCGCCGACAACGAGATCGACATCGCAGCCAGCCGTGCACTTCTGGTGCAGGCCTGCTTCGAACTCGATCAGGGCGGGCACGCAAGCAACGCGACGTCCATCGCCAAGACCTATGCGGCCGAGGCGATCTTCCGGATCGTCGACCGCTCCATTCAGATGTGTGGCGGAATGGGCGTGTCCGGCGATCTGCCCCTGGCACGGTTGTCCCGTGAAGTGCGTCCCTTCCGCGTCTACGACGGCCCGTCCGAGGTTCATCGCTGGGCCATTGCGAAACGTGTTGTCGGAGCCGCGAAGCGGGCCGCTCGGGAGGAATCGAAGTGACGGACTTTCCAGGACTCGATCTCGCGGCACTGCGCAAATATCTGCAAGCCTCCGACGTCACTGTCAGCGGTGAGTTGCGAGCCGAACTGATTTCAGGTGGCAAATCCAACCTGACGTACGGAATCTTCGACGACAACTCGAAGTGGATTCTGCGTCGCCCACCCACTGCCGGCCTCACGCCGTCGGCGCATGACGTCGCGCGCGAGTTCCGAATCACCTCGGCGTTACAGAACACTGCTGTACCCGTCGCGCCGACCGTCGTGCTGTGCGAGGACGCCTCGGTGATGGGTGCGTCGTTCACGGTGGTCGAATTTGTCACCGGCCAAGTGATCCGGACCAAAACCGAACTGGAAGCGGTTCCGGCAGAGCAGATCACGCAGTGTGTCGACGAATTGGTGCGTGTTCTGGCCGCCCTGCACGACGTCGATTACAACGCCGTGGGTCTCGGTGAACTCGGCCGCCCCGACGGTTATGTCGCCCGCCAGGTGAAGTTGTGGGCCGGTCAATGGTCGCGCGTCAAGACCGAGGACTCGGCAGACGTGGACAGGTTGGCCTCGAGCCTCGCGGACATGATTCCGGCTGAATCGGCTTCGTCGATCGTGCACGGCGACTACCGGATCGACAACACGATTCTTGCGGCGAACGACGTCACCAAGGTTGCCGCAGTGGTGGACTGGGAACTCTCGACGCTGGGAGATCCGCTGGCGGACATCGCGATGATGTGCGTCTACCGGCACCCCGCCTTGGATCTGGTTCTGGGTGAACCTGCCGCGTGGACGAGCCCGTCACTACCCTCCGTTGTCGATCTGGCGCAACGGTATTCGTCCGTATCGGGTCGAGAGCTGGCGCACTGGAACTTCTACATGGCGCTCGGGTTCTTCAAACTCGCCGTCGTGGCGCAGGGCATCGATCACCGATTCCGAGCAGGCGCCACCGTCGGTGGGGGATTCGACAAGGCTGGATCTTCTGTGCCGGAACTGATCTCGGCCGGACTCAATGCACTGCAAGGAAAATTCGAATGACTCGATCAGCACTGGTCACCGGCGCCTCCAAGGGAATCGGCCTCGGCATCGCAACGCGCCTGGCATCGCAAGGGTACGGACTGACCGTCACCGCCCGTGACGCCGAACGACTTGCGGTCGTCGCCGAAGAACTTACGCGCGCCGGATCGCCGGACGTCGTAGTCTCGGCAGGAGACATGGCGGACGAGAACTTCGCCTCAGCGCTCGTAGCCACGCACGGCGAGCGGTTCGGCTCCATGCGCGCCCTCGTCCTCAACGCCGGAGTGGGAACCAGTGGGCGAGTAGCGGATTACCCCATGCGACGATTCGACAAAACCGTCGCGGTCAATCTGCGGACACCGTTCGCGCTCCTGCAAGCATCGCTGCCGCTCCTGCGCACTGCGGCGGACGCGGACCTCGCCGGCGGAGCAAAGGTGATCGCTCTCGCCTCGATGGCCGGCGTGTATGCCGAGAGCGGTCTGGCGGTGTACGGCGCCACCAAAGCTGCACTGATTTCGATGGTGGAGGCTCTCAACGCCGAGGAATCCGGCAACGGCGTCAGCGCGACGGCCATTGCTCCCGGCTACGTCGACACGGACATGTCGGCGTGGACGCACGATCGGATCACACCCGACAAAATGATCAAGGTCGACGACATCGTCGAGTTGGTGGACGGACTGCTCAAACTCTCGTCTCGAGCAGTAGTTCCGAAGGTCGTCATGACGCGGGCCGGAACCAACGGCTACTCGGCCTGAAAAATCAATCGAGCTTGGCTTCGCCCCGCTTGCGAAAGAAGTGAAAGCCAGGCACTCCGACAATCGCCTGCCGCAGGTCCTTGACCACGCCCAGGAGTTCGTGGATCTCGGGCGAGACGGAGTCCAGGGTTCCGAGGATGGGCAGCACCGCGGTCACCCGGTCGGTGAGCTCCGGCAGTTGGTCGATCAGTTTGATCGCGGCGCTGACCTCAGCCTCGGAAAGATCGTCGGCGAATCTGGCTGCCAGCGGCGCGAGCTGCAATGCAATGGGCTCGTAGATCTCGAGGATCTGTCCCGCGATGTCCGAGGTCTGCTCGACGGCCTCGACCAGCGTCTCAGCTCGAACGGTCACGGCGGCGGCTCCGATGACGACGCGGTCGGCGTTGTCGGCGATCTGGTTGATGCGCGCCACCAACCTCTCCACCGAGAAGAGGAGCGCCTCGAGTCGAGTGGGCAGGGTGACCGCAAAAGCGACCGTGGACAGGGACCAGTGCACCACGTCGCCGACGGAGCGGACGACGGTGGAGCTTCCGGGCAAAACTAGAGCCATCCCTCGATACTGCCTGATGTGACGTCAAAGTACAGGTAAATCTCACATTCACCAGGTGCGCGCCGTCTTCGAGGTGTCGGTGCCGGCGCGGACAATCAATTCACCCGCTGCCTGCTGCACCGCGCAACCTGGAAGGATCGAGACATGACGGCAATCCGGACGCATACCGTGATCGACTCGCCGATCGGGGCGTTGACGCTGGTAGCGGCAGGTGAGAACCTCTGCGGGCTGTACATGGCGGAGCATCGTCACAAGCCGGACGAGTCCACATTCGGTGATCGTTCCCCGGCGGTCTTCGGTGAAGTCGAATCGCAGCTCACCGAGTACTTCGAGGGTTATCGCACGGAGTTCTCCGTGCCGCTGGCGCCCGTGGGTACAGAGTTCCAGAAGCGAGTGTGGGACGTCTTGCGAACGATCCCGTACGGCGAAACCTGGACCTACATGGAGCTCGCGCAAACTTTGGGTAATCCACTTGCGATCCGCGCGGCCGCTGCGGCAAACGGTAAAAATCCGATCAGCATCATCGTTCCCTGCCATCGTGTGGTCGGTAGCGACGGAAGTCTGACCGGTTTCGCCGGCGGCCTCGAACGCAAGCGGTTCCTGCTCGATCGCGAGCACGGCGGCGAATCGGATGTCCTCTTCTGATGCGCTCGACTCACAATTCGGTGATCGGAAACGTCTACCGATCGTGACACTGAAACCGTTCGAAGACGTCGTGACCGAATACGGTGCTGTGGTCCTTCGGGTCTGCCGTGCGGTCGTCGGTCCCGTCGACGCCGAGGACGCGTGGTCCGAGACGTTCATCGCAGCGATGCGGGCCTATCCGGATTTGAACCCGGACGCGAACATCGAAGCGTGGTTGGTGACCATCGCGCACCGCAAGGCAATCGACATCACCCGAGTGCGTGCCCGCGTGGCCGTTCCGACAGACGACGTTCCGGAATTGCCGACGCGAATCGGCGTACCGGGCACGTGGGATCACGAACTGTGGGACGCACTTGAACAACTACCACTCAAACAACGTGCGGCGGTCGCCTATCACTTTCTGGGTGGGCTGCCGTATGCAGAGATCGCGGACATTCTCGGCAATACTCCGGCAGCCGCCAGACGTGCGGGTGCCGACGGTATCGCCACCTTAAGAAGAACCTACTTGTCCGCCACCGCTGCGGAAGGGAGTCACTCATGAATACCGACGCCGAAGTGTTCGAGGCACTTCCAGCCGTTGACGCCGACGCTCTGACCCGACTTCGCGCGCGCCTGGCCACGGAGGCCTCTGAAGCCGAATTGATCGACGTGGCGTACCGAACCGTCGATTCACCTGTTGGAAAGCTACTGCTGGCAGCGACCGATGTGGGTTTGGTGCGGGTTGCATTTGCCGTCGAAGGGCACGATCTGGTTCTGGAACGATTGGCCGACACGGTCAGCCCCCGAGTTCTGCATTACCCGCGAAGGCTCGACAGCGTCGTTCGGGAGCTGGACGAGTACTTTGCCGGTGCGCGTCGGGAATTCGATCTGAACTTGGATTTCCAACTCGCGAAGGGATTTCGACGCGAAGTGTTGCGCCATCTCCCCGAAATTGAATACGGCCACACCGCTAGCTATTCGGTGGTCGCAGCAGCGTCGGGTAGCCCACGTGCCGTTCGTGCCGTGGGGACGGCATGCGCAAAGAACCCGCTGCCGTTGGTGGTCCCGTGTCACCGGGTGGTGCGCAGCGACGGCAGCCTCGGGCAGTACGCCGGCGGCCCCGAACTGAAAGCGATTCTGCTGGATCTGGAAGCCGGCCGGTGAGCGCAGTGACGCTGCGCTTTCAGGCGCCTTATGCAGTCGAACCGCTCACCGGTGCCCTGCGGGCTCACTGCGTCGCAGGCCTCGAGTGTCACGACGACGGTGTTCACACCAGAGTCATACCGTTGCCTTCCGGCCCGGTTGTCGTGTCGGTGTCGTGGACCGACGACGGTGTCGTCGTGGATTCCGATGTGCCGTTAACGGATTCCGCAGTGCTGGAGGTGATCGTGCGTCGTTGGCTCGACCTCGACGCCGATCACACTGCTGTCGAAGCAGCGTTCGGTAGCGATGAGTTGTTGGCCCCACTTGTTGCAGCCCGTCCAGGATTGCGAGTGCTCGGTTCGGTGGACGGGTTCGAGACCGCAGTGCTCACCGTTCTGGGACAACAGGTTTCGCTCGGCGCGGCGAGGACGTTCGGTGGTCGTTTTGTCAGCGCATTCGGAGCGCCGGTGCAAGGGGATTTTCTTGCCTTCCCTGATCCGGACGTGGTTGCAGCGCAATCGCCGGAGGACATACAGGAAGCCGTCGGATTGACCACAGCGCGCGCAAGAACAGTGCACACGTTGGCAACTGCGGCAGCGAACGGTCTCGATCTCTCCTGGGATGCGGATCCTGTCCAATTTCGGCGAGAGCTGTTGGCGCTAAGGGGAATCGGACCGTGGACCGCTGACTATCTCACCGTCCGGATTCTCGGTGATCGCGACGCATTCGTACCTGATGATCTGGTGTTGAAACGTGCGCTGGGGGTCTCGTCGGGCAAAGAAGCCGCAGCGTTGTCCGAGCGCTGGCGACCCTGGCGAGCCTACGCGCTCTTTCATCTGTGGACCAAGGAAGCGTTTCTGTAGTCGGTCAGTCTTTCGCGCGGGCCAGTTCGGACGGCCACCAGATGCGTTTCCCGATGTCGTGCGAGAGTGCCGGCACCAGGACGCTGCGCACGATGATCGTATCGAGTAGCACGCCGAAGGCCACGGCAAAACCGATCTCGGCGAGGAAGACCAGTGGCAGGATACCCAGTACGGCAAACGTTGCGGCCAAGACGATTCCGGCTGAGGTGATCACACCGCCCGTCACTGCAAGACCGCGCAGGACACCTGCACGGGTACCGAATTCTCCGGTCTCCTCCCGGACTCTGGTCATCAGGAAGATGTTGTAGTCGATACCCAGCGCGACGAGGAACACGAAGGCGAACAGCGGGAACGATTGATCCGCCCCGGCGAACCCGAATACGTGTGTGAAGAAGAATCCGCTCACACCGAGTGTGGCCGCGAAGGAAAGTACCACGGTGACAATGAGAATCACCGGGATCAGCAGAGCGCGAAGCAAAGCGGCCAAGACCAGGAAGATCACCACCAACACGATCGGGATGATCAGGTTTCTGTCGCGGACCGAGGCGGCCTGGACGTCGAGGGTGGTGGCCGTGCTGCCGCCGACAAGTGCGTCGGCGCCAGGCACGTCGTGCACCGCCGTCCGCAGTCGCTTGACGGTGTCGAGTGCCTGCGGAGAATCGTAGGAGTCGGCGAGGGTTGCGTTGATCATGGTTCGGCCGTCGATCGGTGCAACGGTGAAAGCTGCAGGGGCGCAACCCGCAGCGGCGGCTTGCGCGACGGCAGCGGGGTTGGTCTTGATCAGCTCGCTTACCTTCGCGACGTCTACCTGGGTGCACACGGCACCGGGATCCTGTGAGATACCTTCGACTCCGCTGGCTGCCTTGATGACGGCGTCGGCCTGGTCGGCGTTTGCGGTGATCACGGCCGGTGCGCCCGCTCCGGGATCGAACTTCGAGTCGTAGAGTTCTTGTCCGACAACAGCGTCGGGACGATTGGTGAAGCTTTCGGTGGATGTCAGGCCATCGGTTTTGAGACTGCCGATCCCGGCCGCGAACAGGATGATCAACAAGACTGTGGCGCCGATCCACAGTGGGCGGTCCTTGCTGCCGACGGCCTCGGCGATCTTGCCCCACATCCCGTGCGTCGTAAGGTCTGCGGCGTGATCGACCTTGGGCTTGCGCGGCCAGAAGACCCACCGTCCGGTGGCGGCCAGAGCGACAGGCATGAACGTCATCATCACCAGATAGGTGCAGGCGATCCCGATGGCGGCGACGGGTCCGAGGCTCTTGTTGGAGTTGAGTTGAGAGAACGTCAGGCAGAGCAGCCCGAGAATTACGGTGACAGCTGAAGCGGTGATGGCCGGCGCAGACTCGCGCCAGGCCTTGATCATCGCGTCGAAGCGGTTGGGATACGTGTGCAGTTCTTCGCGATAGCGAGAGATCAAGAGTAGGGCGTAGTCGGTACCGGCACCGATCACCAACACGAAAAGGATGCCTTGAGATTGTCCGGTCAGCGTGAGCAGTTCGGCTTTCGCGAGGAAATAGATCACCATCGACGACAAGCCGATTGCGAGGAGCGCGGAGAACAGCGGGAAGAACCACAACACCGGCGATCGGTACACGACAAGCAGGATGAGGACCACGACCAGGAGTGCCGCGCCAAGGAGCGCTCCGTCCAGACCGGCAAAGGCGTCGATGAACGCAACGAGTAGCCCACCTGGACCGGCTGGGAGTACCTCGACATCACCAGTTGCTTGTTTTGCGGCGTCGATGACGTTCTGCTCGGTGGTCGCCAGGACATCGCCTGCCACGGCGGTATCACCGTCTTTGGCGACGAGTGGCACGAAGATCGACGCAGTTGTGCCGTCTGCGGAGTACTGAGTGGGCTGCATACCGTCGGCGTCTACTCCGGAGATCCCGGCAATAGCGCCGTATGCCGAGTTGATCGCAGACTTGTCTGCCTCGGTGAGGGCCGAATCCCGATGGAACAGAACAAAACCAGGGATCGTCTCGACGGCAAGGAAGTTCGCGGATTGGTTGCTGACAATCGTCGATTCTGCGGAACTCGGGAGATATGAGGCGTTGTCGTTCTTCTGAACCTCGGCCAGTTTGCCTTGGAACGAACCGCCGAATCCGCCTGCAACGAAGGCAAAGATTGCAAGGGCAATCACGGTGAAGATCGGCAGTCGACGGCGTTTGACCGCTCCGTGCTCGTTCCGTTCTGCGTCAGTTGTATCCAGCTTGGTCATGGTTCTCCTCGAACGCAGTCGACCAGCACCAACAAAGCAACGTTTTCCAGTAGAACACGCAATACGGGCGCGGTGGAACCACTTGGAGTGGAATTGACGACGCTACGAAGTGCCTTTGCCGTACGTCTCGCGGGCTGCGACGTCCATGGGAAAACGGACGACTGTGTCGCCGAACAACAATCGAGTTGCCGAAGCCGCGGCGGCCAGCACGTGGGCGGTACCTGACTCGGGATTTCGCGTATGCACGACCACTTCGTCGTGCTGGAAGAAGACCAACTCACCGTCCGGATCTTCGGCGAGGCGGCGCCTGAGGTCGGCCAGGAGGCACAGCGCCCACTCGGACGCAGTGGCCTGCACGACGAAGTTCCGCGTGAAACGACCGCGGGCGTGAGCGTCGCCGTGGGAGTAGAAGTCGGGAGACGGTGGGGGACAGGCCCGGCCGAGCAGTGACTTCACCACCTCGCCGCGCTCACCTGCCTTGGCAGCTTGCTCGACGTACTCGACGGCGACCGGGAATCGCTTCCGCAACAAGACGAGCAGTGCTTTGGCTTCACCCGCCGTCGCCCCGTACAGGACTCCGAGGATTGCGACCTTGGCTTTTGCGCGATCACCGCCGAAGGCTTCGGCACCGACAAGTGCGTACAGATCGTCGTCCCCGGCGGCGGCCATCATGCGGCGGTCGCCGGACATGGCGGCCAGAATTCGGGGCTCGAGCTGACCGGCGTCGGCGACGACGAACACGTGGCCCGGATCGGCGACGACGCTCGAGCGCATGGTCTTCGGAATCTGGAGGGCCCCGCCGCCCCGGCTCGCCCACCTGCCGGACACGACACCACCGGGAACGTAAATCGGGCGGAATCGATCGCCCCGCACCCAACTGTCCATCCATTGCCAACCGTTGGTGCTGTACAGCTTGGCGAGTTCGCGGTGACGCAGGAGCAACGGCACCGCCGGATGATCGATTTCCTGCAGAAACCACTTGCGCGTCGACGGCAGTTCGATGCCCTGGCGCCCGAACGCCTCGGTGATTTCCACCGAAGACGAAGGATTGACGGTGCGCCCGAAGACCTCACTGATCTGGGCGGCAAGTTCCTGCATACGAGGGGGGAGGTCGTATCCGGTCGGGCGCGGCCCCAGCCGTTCTTCGAGGAGTGCGCGGTGCTTCTGGGTCGAGAAGGGGAGACCGGTATGCGTCATCTCCGCGGCGCTGAGTGCCCCGGCTGACTCTGCTGCGATCAACAAATCCAGGCGCGCATCCGCGCCGATGGTTGCGCGCTGCTCGGCGAATTCGGTGGCGACGGCGCGGGGATCGAGAACGGGTGCAGTGTCGAAGAGCCCGAGACGATCGTCGTCGAACTCCTCGGCAGGCGGTGACGGTTTGCCGACGCGCATTCCGAGTATCGCGCGGGTCAGGGAGATGTCGTGGCACCGCCGAACCCGTACGCCTGCCCGCAATAGTGGTGGGTACACGGTCGCCGTACTCGGCCACACCCATCGCGGACGCTCGGCTTCCTCGATGGTGCGTACCGCTGCGATCAGGTCGGGATACTCGACCGGATCGGCAAGTGGCGTTCCACCGGGATCGGTCCGTAGGACAGTTGCCGTCACAGCTCCCGTGGACGTCGTACTACCGGGGACCAGGACAACTCGCACGGGATCAGTGTGACGGCAAGGTCCGACACGCCATCGCTCGGCGCTGCTCAGGCCCCGACGAACCGGATGTGCTGACCCGGGCGGGCTTGGCCGAGCCGATCGATATCTGCGTCCGCGACCACTCCGACCACCGGATACCCGCCGGTGATGGGGTGATCGGCGAGGAACACGACAGGTTGACCGCTGGGTGGGACCTGGATCGATCCGAGCGCTACGCCTTCGGTGGGCAATTCGGTGTCATCGGTTCGTCGAAGCAGTTCGTCGTCGCCGACACGATCGAGGCGTGCACCGATGCGGTCCGAGTCGGTCGAAACCGCCCATCGGCCCTGGACGAGTATTTCGGGATTGGTGAATCGATCTGCACGAGGACCGAATACGACTCGAATGTCGAGAGTCTCGTTTGTCATCGGCGGCACCGGTGCGAGGTCGACGGGTGAGAACGCGGTCGGCGAAGGCCCGATCGGGAGGAAAACACCAGGCTCGAGAGGCGCCGGACCGATCCCGGACATCGTGTCGGTGCTGCGCGATCCGAGGATCTCGGGAACCACAATGCCGCCTCGGACGGTCAGATACGTCCGCAGTCCACTCGGTGCGTAGTCCAGGCGGACGGTCTGACCAGGCCGCACAGAGATCACGCTCGAATGCCCGACCGGAATGCCGTCGTGGTAGGCCTGTGCCGGCGCTCCGGTGAACGCGATCGTTGTCGGTTGCTGCGCCCGAAGACTCAGCCCACCCAGGAGGATTTCGACGCCTGCGGCGCCCTCGTTGTTACCGACGAGCCGATTGCCAAGCCTGAGAGATCGCCTGTCTGCCGCACCGGAAACTCCGACGCCCGAGCGAAGGTGCCCGATCCGTCCAAGGTCCTGGATCAGGCTCAGCGGTCCGGTTTCGAGTATCTCCAGGCCGTTCATCCTTGTTCCTCGTTCACGAAGCGCACGCGTCTTCCGGGCTGAACGGTGGCCGGTGGTGTGGCGTTCAGGTCCCACATCACGGCGTCGGTGCGGCCGATGATCTGCCAGCCACCCGGCGATGCCCGCGGGTAGACCGCGCTGTATCCAGCGGCCAGGGCGACGGAACCGGCAGGCACTGTGGTTCGTGATTGAGTTCGACGCGGTACGTCGAGCCGAGTGTCGCCTGAAGTCAGGTAGGCGAAGCCGGGTGCGAATCCGATGAAGGCGCAACGCCACATCGCGCCGGTATGAGCCGCAACCACCTCTGCTCGGGTCATTCCGAGGGACCGTGCGACGTCGTCGAGGTCGGGCCCGTTGTACCTGACGGAGATGGTGAGTGTCTCTGTCTCGGAATGCTCGTCTGCGGTCGCGGCGGACTTGGACTGCTCCAGATCGTTCAAGCACTGCCGGACGTACGTGAGATCTGCCGCCGGGGTGCACGTGACCAAGACCGTGCGGGCTGCGGGGAGGAAATCTTCGACCCCGACCGGGGTGCTTCGCGTCAGCGCTTCGGTGAACGTGAGCACGTCGGCTTCGGAATCGAGGTCCACGAGAAAGGCGCGTTCTCCCGCGGGAAGTATGCCAGTCACAGGGAGGGCTCCCTATCGATGCGAGCCCGCTCCACGTCCGCTCGCATCGCCATGATGAAACTCGCGATGGTGGCTCGCTCGGCGGCCGTGCAATTGCCGATGGTGCTCACTGCCCGTGAAATGAGTGGGCCGAAGAAGCCCTCGCCGAGTGTGACCGCCGCTGGTGTGACCTGCAAGATCACTCGCCGGCGGTCCGCCGAGTCCCGCTCCCGAGCTACGTGGCCCGCCTTGACCATCCGGTCGACGAGCGCGGTCACCGACGCCGAGTTGATGCCGAGCTGTGCGCCGAGCCAGCCTGGCGTCGCCGGCGTGTCCGAGCGCTTGGCATCGAGTAGGCAGATCAGCGCGCGCACGTCGGTGGAGTGCATCGTGTGTTTGGTCGCAAATTCGGAAACCGCCACGTTCAAGTCGACGGTCAGCGCGCGAAGCGAGTGGACGATCGCCATCGCTTCGTCTTCTGTATCGCCGACGCTCATGGATATCTCCCAGCCCTGGTGTGTTGTCTCTCGATTGTCTACTATCTCGATAATCGAGAGAAAATGGGGTGGGGATGGACTTCAATCGTGCATACGACGCCGTGCTGACCAAATGGCCGCAGAAACCGCTGGGTGTGGATCTCGCAGGCCGGTTCGGCAGCACACATGTGAATGTCTGTGGACCCGAAGACGGGAAGCCATTGATCCTTCTGTCCGGGGGAGGTGCCACCTCGACGGTGTGGTTCGGCAATGTTGGGGCGCTGTCGAAATCCCGGCGTGTTTTTGCCGTCGACACCCTGGGCGATGCCGGACTCAGCATTCGGAATGGTGATCGGATGAAGTCCGTCGACGATCTTATCGAGTGGATGGACTCGATAGTCGAATACACCGGCACCGATACCGTCGATGTGATCGGACATTCCTACGGCGCGATGATTGCGTTGGCGTTTGCGCTGCATCGACCGAATCGTGTCGGGAAACTTGTTCTGCTCGATCCCAATTCGAGTTTCTCCGGCATGAAGGCGGGCTACCTTCTGCGTGCGCTTCCGTTGCTGATCAAGCCGTCGCGAGCACGCCGACGGCGACTGTTGGAGTGGGAGACAGGCGAGTTGAGCATCGACTCCGACTGGCTCTCACTTGCGGAATTGGGCACTTCGGATCTACCACGACCCAATCTGGTAGTGCCTCGACGTCCTTCGGAGCAGGACTCGAGCGCTCTGGATGTCGAGTTGTTGGTGGTCCTCGCGCGGGGAGGGCGGGTGCATGATGCGGCAACAGTGGCCAAGGTAGTACGTGAGCGTGTTCCCGCAGCACGCGTCGAGGTTTTGGAAGATGCTTCACACCACAGCATTCCGATGGTTCCCGCCGATGAACTGAACCGGGTGCTCGTCGATTTCTTGGAGAGCTGAGGGGCGGTGGTTCAGGGCGCGACGACGCACCCCGGACCGATCGGGGTGGCCGGATTGACGTTGACCGTTGCGACCGGCCCGCCCGCGGATGTCTGATAGGCCATCAGGGAGTGCTCACCGGGCGCCGTCGGAGTCCACAGTGTGACGGCGTGGCCGAGTACGACCGGCAAGGTGAAGTAGGGATTGACGGTGTCCCAGATCAATTCCTGCGGGAACATGGTCGACGCCCGGTTCATGTCGACAATCGAGACGTTCGGCTCGTTCAACGCTTCTGTCCTGGCAACCACCAGATACGTGCAGCCCGCTCCGTACGGCGTCGTCGGCCCGCTGCTGAGACCCGGAAGGATCGTGACGTCGACTACGTCCGCAGAAGCAGACGTCGCGGAACAGATGGCTGCGCTCGCGCAGAGGGCGGCGGCGATCACGGTAGTGCGAGCGATTCCTGAAAGTGTCATACCAGCAGGTCGGTTTCATCCTGCGGAGCGTTACAGGCAGACTGCTCGGATGCGCGCACTTCATGTTCTTCTGGCCGGCTGCGGTTTTCTGCTGGGGTTTCTGATTATTGTTGTCTCCGGCCTGATCGAGTGGGCGTCCTTCGCATCCCGAACCGATTTCGCCTTTGTCGGTGACTCCGCCGTGTCGGTTGGTATTTCCAACGAGGCGATCTACACCGCCGTCACTGCTCCACTGGTGGGTGCGCTGTTGGGCTGGGTGTCAGCTGTCATCGCGACGAGGTTCGGGTGGAGTCTCACTCGTGGGGGTGCCACGCCAGCAAGCGAGTGACCAGGCAGCGGACCCACTTGCTGGCCGGTGGGTGAGAAAGAAGGCCCCGACCTCCATCGAGGTCAGGGCCTTCCTTTGTGTCGAGCTACTTCTGCGTCGAGCTACTTCTTGGAGACACGGATCAGCTTCTTGTTGACGAACTCGTCCATTCCCCACGGGCCGAGTTCGCGGCCAACTCCGGAGCGCTTGACTCCGCCGAAGGGCAGGCCAGGCAACGTCGTACCGTGCTCGTTGACAAACGCCATCCCCACGTCGAGATCGGCAGCGACCGACCGCGCGGAATCAAGATCGCTGCTCCAGACGGATCCGCTGAGTCCGTAGACCGACGAATTGGCAAGTTCCACAGCCTCGGTGGCCGACTTGACCTTGTAGACGACGCCGGCAGGTCCGAACAGTTCTTCGCTGTACGCCCGCATGTCCGGTGTCACGTCTGCGAGCAATGTCGGTTGAACGTAGGCGCCCGGGCCGTCGATCTTCTTTCCACCGGTCAGCAGCGTTGCTCCCTTGGACACAGCGTCGTCGATCTGCTCGATCAGAGTGTCTGCCGCGCTCTGCGAAGAGAGCGGACCCAAGACGGTGGATTCGTCCAACGGGTCACCGGCAGAAACGGATTCGAAGGACGTCGCCAATTTGCGGGTGAAGTCGTCGTAGAAATCTTCGGTGACGATGAAACGCTTGGCCGCGTTGCAGGCCTGGCCGGCATTGGACAGACGTGCCTTGGTTGCGGACTTGACGGTGGCATCCATGTCGTCGGAATCGAGGACGATGAACACGTCCGATCCGCCGAGTTCGAGGACGACCTTCTTGAGATTGCGTCCCGCAGTTTCGGCGACGCTTGTGCCTGCGCGTTCGCTGCCAGTCAGTGACACGCCTTGAACTCGTGGATCGGCGATCATGTCCGCGATCTGCTCGTTGGTCGCGAAGACGTTGACGTAGGCGTCGTCCGGCAATCCGGCTTGTCGCAAAATTTCTTCCATCAGCAGGGCCGACTGCGGACAGTTGGACGCGTGCTTGAGAATAATCGTGTTGCCCAGCATGAGATTCGGTGCCGCGAAGCGGGCGACCTGGTAGTACGGGAAGTTCCACGGCATGACACCGATCAGGGCGCCGATCGGTCGCCGGTACACAACCGACTCCTCGGCCCCGGGAACGTCGAGCCGTTCTTCCTCGAGCAACGCCGGACCGTGGTCTGCGTACCACTGATAGATCGCGGCCGAGAGTTGTACTTCGCCCTTGGCCTCGCGGACCGGCTTACCCATCTCCAACGAGATCATTCGGGCCAGTTCGTCTGCTCGCTCTGTGTACAGTTCGGCGGTCTTGCTCAGGACGGCCGCACGTTGCTGTGGCGCACTGTTGCGCCAGGTCAAGTAGCCGCGATGCGTGTTCGCAAGTGCGGCTTCAACTCCGGCGTCATCCAAAGTATCGAATTCCCTGACGGTTTCACCTGTCGCGGGATTGACTGTTTTGTAATTAGCCATAGTTGTACAACGTGCGGAGGGGGCTCGAAGATTCCCGAAACGCGCAATCGAAATGAATCGGCTCAACAGGTTTCGAACAAATCCTCGCTGGGTACCATCTCACGCCACCTTGGGGCGATGAGTACGCTCGTAGCCTTTACGGTCGTAGAAACGGGTGGTCACGATGCCGAGTACGACGCCGATCAGGAGACCCACCAACGTCATCCAGATGGCATGCAGCAGGCCGGCCTCACCGCGCGCACCGAAGAACAGGATCGACCGTGTGCCCATGTAAATCTGGTGCATCGGCTCGAACTGGGCCAGCCAGGCATACAACCTGGGGCTGGCTTCGAGGGGGATGGTGCCGCCGGACGAGGGCAGCGCGAGAATGACGAAGACGAACAGGTTGATCAACATGCCCAACGAGCCGAACGCGGCCATCACCGACATTGCCGTGATGCCGACCGCTGTGATGACCAACGCCCCGTACTCCCACAATGCAAGCCCGTGGGTGACCGGCATACCTAGGGCGCGACTGATCCACTGGAACACTGCGGAGACTATGCCGGACAGCACGATCATGAACGCCCATTTCACGAGCAGCGTCCGAAATCTGTTGATACCCACCACATCGTTCTGAACGAAGAGCGGACCGAATTCCGTGGGCGCATAACCGAGCATGCCGTCCACCAAGGAATTGACGACGGTTGCTCCGGTGAACCCGGCAAGGACCAACAGCAGCGCGAAATAGAATGCAACCAAACCGAATCCGGTGCCGTCGGGAAGCGGATCGTGAGCCACGGTGAGTACGTTCACCGGATTCTCGAGCAGCAGACGGCTCGCGCCGGAGATCTGGGTTCCAGTGCCTCCCGCTTCCAACTCCGCGGTGACAAGTGTGGTGAGCTGCTCGCCCATGTTCTTGTTGACCGACGCGAGGGCTGTAGTACCGATCGACTGGACCAGAGATGCGGAGACGGAACCTGCTCGAGGATTGGTGTAGATCGTGATGATCGGTTGTTCTACATCACCGGCGACGACGCTCGTCTCCGCCAGGATGATCGTCCTTTTCGTGAAATCACTGGGAATCACGATCGCCCCGTACAGCGTGCCGGAGTTCAGCCGTGATTGTGCTTCGGCGATACCGATCTGCTGCAGGTCGATCTTCTGGTGGTCGATTCCGCTTTCGAGGCCGGCGACTATGTCGTTTCCGAAATTCTTGCGATCGGTGGGATCACCGCCCGGGAGGGTGTCGCCTTCGTCTTGGTTGACCAACGCGATCGGGAACTGGTCCAGATGTTTCTTGGGGTCGAGTATCCCACCCATGTACAGCGCTGCCAGCGCGGACATCAAGAGGGTGACCACTATCAATGGTGTCAGCCAGAATCGTGGTGTGTGCATGACGGTGCGGGCAGACGGCTCCGTGTTCGTGCTCATCGTCAGTCGACCGGCTTTCTTTCGCGCGGAGTTCCTCGGGCTGAGCGTAAACGCAAAGGTGCGCCGGGGCAGTCTTTCGATCTGCCCGCGGCGCTGGAGACCCGTCGGGTCGGCGACAGGCCAGATTGCCGGCAGTCTCATCCGAAAAGGCTGAGAACGGATCGGTAGGGTATGGCCCGCGGCAACCCTGCCGAGACGATTTCGGAGAAACCGTTGACCAACGTGCTGATAGTTGTCCTGATACTCGTGGTGATCGCTGCCGTCGCGTTCGTGGTCCTGCGTGGACGCCAGGGCAAGCCGAATGCCCGCGTCGACCCGCTCGCCGACTATCCAGAGGTGTACGACCCTCACAAGATCGGGGTCGGCGACATCATCACGTACGCGGGTATCGACCACGTTGTTCGAGGGACCATCACGCTCGACGAAGAGGGGTACATCTGGCGTGAGCACCTTCTCGACGGGTCGACCGGTCGCCGCTGGCTGACGGTCGAGGACGACGAGGGCGAACTGGAGATGACTCTCTGGATGCGTCGAGAAGGAACCAACCTGGTCCCGAACGGCGATGTCATTCTCGACGACAAGGTTCACCGCAAGATCGAAAGTGGAACGGCGAAGTTCACTGCCGAGGGTACGACGGGTACGGCCCCTGCCGGTTCGATGGAATACGCGGACTACGCAACCGCCGACAAGACCGGCCTGATCGCATTCGAGAAGTGGGCGCGCGGACAGTCGTGGGAGGTTTCCACGGGACGAGCGGTCACGCGTAGCGAACTCACCGTCATCCACTCGGGCCCACCGGAATGAGTCTGTATCTACTCGACGTGGAACCGACCGACGTGGATGCCGCTGCACTGGGGTTGGTACTGGGAGCTCCCGCGCCGCCGACCCTCGCCGAGTTGGTGATCGAAACTGCCGGTGCGACGTTGACGCTGGGGGTCCTCGGGGCGTCGCACGTGGTGACGGCCTGGGCGTCGGAAAAGAAGCTGACCGAACAGGTTTCGTGTGATGCTCTTGCGGCCGGCGGTGAACCGTTGCCCGCAGTGGAGTCCACGGAAAACTACCGGTTCGAGTCTTCCTCAACGGTCCTGGACCGAGTCGAATTCGATTCGGAAGCTGCGTCGTTGAGAGAATCCGCCGGTCAGGACGGCTGGATCTGCGGATCGTTTCCCGGTGACGCCACGGCATTGACCGCGTTGTGTGGCGTGCGAGACCGACAGGGGTGGAGTTGGCAGAGTTGGCATTTGTACCCGGGGGAGGGGACAGGAGTGATCGTGAAGACACGCAGCAGGTGGCGACCGTGAGGGGGCGTACGTGGTTGGCTCCGGTGATGGTGGCGGCCGCAATTATGTTGTCGGCGTGCGGTGGTGGAGCCAAAGACTTCATCGCGGACAACTATTCCAAGACGTCCCAGGATGGCGACGTCGTTTTGTACTCGTCGAAAGATCCAGTGGGCACGACTGTCTCACGGATTGTCGACGCGGACGAACCCGCGGCGCGAAGTGCTGACGGCGGCAACGAATACCTGCGCTACGACGACGACATCGTCACTGTCAGTTCAGCTTCGGGCGGTGGCAGCACCATCAAGGTAGAGGACATCGACGGCACGTATCGCAGCGGCGGATACGCGTACCTGGGGCCGGGTTTCAACCCGGGGTCCCCAGCGGGTGGAAGCAGCGGCAGCGGCGGTTCGGGTAGTGCCAAATGACGGTAATGCTCAATGAGAAGGAGAACGGCGTGACGAACATCTTTGCATCCACTTCCGTCGAGATCGGGACGGTGGATCCGGCATTGCTCGTCGGTGGCGTTCTCGGCACCCTCGCCTATTTCGCCGTCGGCGTAGCGGTCTTGGCCACGGGTTTCCTCGTCCTCGACCTCATGACACCCGGAAATCTCCGCCATCAGGTGTACGTCGACAAGAACCCGAACGCTGCGATTCTGTTGGCTTCCAACCATCTTGCGCTGGCGATCATCGTGGTGACGGCAATCCTGACCAGTTCGGACGGTTTTGCTCAGGGGCTCGCGGACTCCGCGGTGTATGGACTGTTCGCGATCGTGTTGCAAGCGATCGCGCTGCGTTTGATGAACGCGTTCCTTCCCGGCAAGCTGGTTGCGCTGGTGCAGGATCCGAAGATGTGCGGCGCCGCGTGGGCTGTAGGTGTGAGCTTGCTGTCCATCGGTTTGGTGAACGCCGCAGCGCTCACCTGATGGTTGCCGCTGATCCCGATGTCAAGGTTGCCGAGCGTTCGACGATGCTCGGCTCACGTGCACGAGTGCTTCTCCTTGCGGCTGTTGCCGCGTGCGCGGCGTGCGGCCTGATCTACGAGTTGGCGCTGTTGACGCTCAGCGTGAGTCTGACCGGCGGCGGCATAACCCAGACGTCGTTGATCGTCGCGGGATTTGTTGCGGCTCTGGGTATCGGAGCGCTGGCCGCAAAACCTCTGCTGGGGCACGCTGCCGTTTCGTTTGTGACGGTCGAGATACTGCTGGGCCTGATCGGCGGATTCAGTGCCGTTACGCTGTACGTGACCTTCACGTTCTTCGGTTCCAGCGCAGCAGTTCTGGTGGCCGCAACGGCGCTGATCGGCATCCTCGTCGGTGCTGAAGTGCCTCTGTTGATGACGCTCTTGCAATCTGGTCGGAGCGACAATGATGCTCAGAGCACCGGAAAAGTGCTGGCAAACCTCAATGCCGCCGACTACCTCGGCGCGTTGATCGGCGGCCTGCTGTGGCCGTTCGTACTGCTGCCGTGGGTGGGCATGATTCGCGGCGCCGCACTCACCGGCATGATCAATCTCGTGGCCGCGGCAGTTGTCGCACTGATACTTCTCCGGTGGCAGCTCAGCCTGCGCGCACGATTGATCGCCGTCGTCGCAATGCTGTTGGCGGCAAGCTTGATCGGATGGCTTCTGATCGCTGCCTCGGACATCGAGACCACGGCGAGGCAGAGGCTGTACACCGATCCGGTGGTGGCCTCCGAGCGGTCGGTGTACCAGGAAATCGTCGTCACCGAGCGCGGCAACGACGTGCGCTTGTTCCTCGACGGAGACCTGCAGTTCTCCAGTGTCGACGAGCATCGCTATACCGAGTCGCTGGTGTATCCGGCACTGGTGAACGATCCACGGCGGGTGCTGATTCTGGGCGGCGGTGACGGCCTCGCTGCACGGGAAGTGCTGCGGATGAACAGCGTCGAGCAGATCGTGCAGGTCGAACTCGATCCGGCCGTCATCGAGTTGGCCAACACCCGTCTTCGCGATCTGAACGCGGGAGCGCTCGAGGATCCACGGGTGGACGTCGTTCTCGACGACGCGTTCCGATGGTTACGAGAAAGCCCGGAACCGGGTTTCGACGCGGTCATCGTCGACCTACCGGATCCTGACACGCCTGCACTGGGCAGGTTGTATTCCGTGGAGTTCTACGGACTTGCCGCTGCCGCGATGAATCCGGGCGGTTTGATGGTCGTCCAGTCCGGCAGTCCGTACTCGACACCGGACGCGTACTGGAGGACGGTGTCGACGGTATCGGCTGTCGGACTGAGTGTCTCGCCCTACCACGTCTTCGTGCCGAGCTTCGGTGACTGGGGATATGTGCTCGCGCAAGCAGGATCCACTCCACCCGATCTTCGTCTGCCCCCTGATGTGCCGGAACTACGGTTCCTCGACGAGCCGACGCTGGCGTCGGCAACGGTGTTTCCGCGCGATCGCCCGAGGCGGGAGTTGGAGCCCTCGACCCTCGACCGGCCACGCATCGTCGACGATATGCGCAAGGGCTACGAACGCTGAACTCCGGACCTAGTAGCTTGAATCGAGACTCTCGGCTACGACGGAGGTACGGATGACTGTTCGGATCGAGGAGTACGCACCGGGAGTCCGGTTGCTCACGATGGATCGCCAGGAGAGGCGCAACGCGCTCGACGCGAAGACCTACCGCGAACTCACGAACGCGATCCGGGATTCGGACGGCGACGATGCAGTGCGGGTTTCGGTGCTGACGGGTGCCGGTGGTGTCTTTACCAGTGGTAACGACATCGGAAGTTTTCAGGACACTGCCGGCAAGGACGGCGGTGAGGCCAAGGATCTGTTGATCGCACTTGTCACCGCACGCAAACCGATTGTCGCAGCGGTCGAAGGATTTGCAGTCGGGATCGGCACCACGATGTTGTTGCACTGCGACCTGGCGTTTGCCGGACGAGGTACACGATTCCGCTTGCCGTTCGTTCCGCTCGGGCTCTCGCCCGAGGGTGGATCGAGCTATTTGTTGCCACAGATCGCGGGCCTCAAACGCGCGACCGAACTGTTGATGCTCGGAGATATGTTCGACGCCGACGAGGCTGCCGATGCCGGTCTGGTCAATCGCGTAGTGGAGGCCGGCACCGCGCTCGACGTGGCGCTGGAGCGTGCAGTACGCATTGCAGACTCCCCGGCTGAATCGGTAGCGCTCACGAAGATGCTGCTCCGTCGACCGCATCTCGACGCCCTGCTGGAAACCATCGACGTGGAGTCGGATCATTTCGCGAGACGGCGACGATCTGATGAAGCGCAAGAAGCATTCGCAGCTTTCATGAAGAAGAGGTGACCGAAATGAATGGTGCACAGTCACTTATCCAGAGTCTTGTCGACTCGGGTGTCGAGGTGTGCTTCGGCAATCCCGGAACGTCCGAGATGCATTTTGTTGCCGCACTCGATTCCGTTCCCCAGATGCGAGCCGTACTCGGCCTGTTCGAGGGCGCTGTGACCGGTGCCGCGGACGGCTACGCACGGATCGCCGGAAAGCCTGCCGCGACGCTGCTCCATCTCGGTCCCGGAATGGCGAACGGACTGGCGAACCTTCACAACGCGCGCCGCGCCCACACACCGATCGTGAACATCGTCGGCGACCACGCGACCTATCACCACGGTTTCGACGCTCCTCTCGAATCGAACATCGACGCGCTGACTGAATGGCTGGAGGGGTGGAGTCGACGTTCCGAATCCACCGCGACCGTCGGTAGCGATGCGGCCGACGCCGTTGCCGCGTCAATGGATTCGCCTGGAAGGATCGCGACACTGGTCCTACCTGCTGACGTCTCGTGGGGCGAAGGCGGAGTGCTTGCGGAGCCTCGGGACATACCGCCGCGGGCGGACGTTTCTGCAGCACAGATCGACTCGGTGGTAGAAGCGTTCAATGCCGAGGGCCGTGCGACGCTACTGTTGGGAGGCGCAGCGTGTTCCGAAGCCGGACTGCGCGCCGCTTCCCGGATCGCCGTCGCGACGGGTGTGCAGATTCTGGTCGAGACCTTTCCGGCGAGGCTTCAACGGGGCGCGGGACTACCGTCATTCGAGCGCTTGGGGTACTTCGCCGAGCACGCCACCGAACAACTTCGCGGAACAACTCAGCTGGTTCTGGCCGGCGCGGTTTCGCCGGTCTCGTTCTTTGCGTATCCCGGAAAACCGAGCGATCTGGCACCGGAGGGCGCTGCGGTGACAACGCTGGCGAGCGTCGGCGACGATGTTGCCGGTGCTCTGGAAGCAGTGGCAGATCTCGTGGCACCGGGAGTCGAACCTGTTCTGCAGGAAGCGAATCGGCCAGTACTGCCGAGTGGGCCACTGGACGTTCGAAATTGGGCCGACGTGATCGGCGCCCTGCTGCCAGACGACGCTATCATCTCCGACGAGGCGGCCACTTCCGGTTGGGCGGTTCCGATCGCCCTTGCCGGAGCGCCGCGCCACGACGTGCTCACGCTCACCGGAGGGGCCATCGGCCAGGGGATCCCGGTTGCGACGGGCGCCGCGGTGGCAGCGCCGGAGCGACCGGTGATCAATCTCGAAGCCGACGGAAGCGCGATGTACACCATCACGGCGTTGTGGACGCAGGCGCGAGAACAGTTGAACGTCACGACGATTCTGCTCAACAATCGCGCGTACGCCATCCTGCGAGGCGAACTGCAACGAGTCGGCGCAGAAGGTGCCGGCGTCGTCGCACAGTCGATGTTGGATTTGTCGTCTCCGAACATGGATTACGTCAAGATCTCCGAGGGCCTGGGTGTGCCGGCGTCACGGGCGAGCACGGCGGAGGAGTTGGCGGTGCAGTTTGCCGCAGCGCTGGCGGAACCCGGCCCGCATCTCATCGAGGTCATGCTGCCAACCCCGTCATGATTTCGCGTCGGTCATCGATCGTGCATTCAACTGGAGGTTTTTGGTGCTAGCCGCGATCGGTCTGTCACTCCCGCTTGCCCTCGGTCTGCTTTTCGTTTCTATGCCCATGGCGGTGATCGTGCTCGTGATGGTTACCGCCGGAGCGCATCGAGGGGCGGTGTCTTTTCTCCTCGGGTGGGTGCTCGGCATATCGGCGGTCGTTGCAGCGACCATCGTGATCGCGGACTATTCGTTCGCGGAGTCGGAGTCGTCGCAGACTTCGGTGTGGTCGAGCGTCGTACGAATCGTGTTGGGCGTCGTTCTGTTCGGATTGGCGTACAAGCAGTGGCGAGCGCGACCGAGAGACGGAAGTGACCCGACAGTTCCGAAGTGGATGAAGAGCATCGACGGATTGACGCCGCGCAAGGCTTTCGGGTTGGCGTTCTTGTCCGCGGCGGTCAATCCCAAGAATGCTGCGCTGGCGGTATCCGGTGCGGCCACTATCGCGGTCGCCACGAATGTTGTTGCTCAACAGATTGTTGCGGCGGTCATCTTCACGGTCATCGCGAGCGTCGGCATCGCGTCGCCGATCCTGGTGAAGGTGTTCTCCGGCAAGCGAGCCGACGAGATCCTCGCATCCGCGAAGGCATGGATGACCGCCAACAACGCAGTTATGATGGCGGTCATCCTGGCGATCCTCGGTGCGACCGTGCTGGGCGAGGGGCTCAGTGGACTGCAATAAGTCGCCTACCATTGGCGGGTGACTGATTTCGACGACGACGCCGCTGGTTCCATTGCCTCCGCTGCTTTGGCTGTTCTGCGTGAGCAAGGCCCGCTGAGTCTCGACGAGTGGGCGACCCATCTCGAGGAGTACGGAACTGCGACCGAGTTGGCCGACGTGCTCGAGTACCTGTCCGAACCGATGCTCGGGTACCTGCCGAACGGAAAGTATGTTGCCCTCGACGCGGCCCTCGAAGGGCTCGTGTTCACTCACCGGCTCAGTGAGTCCGAGATTGCGTCCGACGTCCTCGACGCGAGCCCCGATCTGGAACCGATCTTGGCATTCGGCGGCGGCGGTGAGGACGGGGCGATCCGAGTGGTCGCGGCGGAAGAAGCAGTCCTGGAACGCGGAGCTGCTCCCTTCCCCAGTCGACGAGTTGTGGTTCTCCCGGTCGGAACTCTGGGCGAGTGTGCCGACGGCGATCTCGTCGGCCTTGCCGTCGAAGACGGCAGACTTGCTTTTCGCCTGGTGGAGATCGAAGACGAGCCCGATCTTGTTTCCGCCCTGGATGAGCTTTTCGAGGACGACGGAGTCGAGGCACTCGATTCCGTGTGCTGGCAACTCCTGCTCGAGGATCCGTCACTCTTCACGGTTCCCATTGCGCCGCTGGGCGAGTTCTTCGAGGCGGCAGGCTACGAACATGAGCGAGAATTGCTGGCACGTCGGGGATTCGACTTCGACGCTTACGATCTGCAGATTCGGACAGCCTTGGTCGCCAGCACCTACGACCTGACCCACGACGAGGCAGTCTCTGCCGTCGCGTTTGTCGATCTGGCGGATCGCGGATACACCGACGCGGGCATCGCCGACTTCGATATCGCGGACTGGGCCCACCGTCATGTGAGCGCTGCCCCGGATTCTTTTGTCTCACTCGCAGATCCGGGTGCAGCGGTAGCGGTATTCGACCTCGGATTTCGGAATCAGGATCCGGTGACCGATGCGATTCTCGAAGCGCTTGCAGCGGAACTGGCCGAGCGAGGGCCACGGCCGGTGCGGGCGGCGGCTCATTGGCTGGCCGGTAAGGCCGTCGATCGGCTGGGACGTGTCCTCGAAGCGGAAGCGCACTACGAGAAAGCGCTACTTGCCGAATCTGGTTGGGGTCCGGCCTTGTTCGAATTGGCGCAGTTCGCGTCGGACCGCGGCGACGCGATCCGTGCACTGTCACTGCTCGGGCGGATCGACGGCGGAAGTGAAGAGAATCTCTACGCCGTTTTGCAGGACTTCGTCCCAACCGATCACCCGGAACTCGGGCGAAACGACAAGTGCTGGTGTGGTTCGGGCCGAAAGTACAAGGTCTGCCACCTCGGAAAGGCTGATGAATCCGTCAAGGCGGACGGTCGGTGGTTGTACAAGAAGGCATGTCTGTTTGCCTTTGCCTCCGAGTTCGTCGACACCGTGACCGGGCTCGACGATCTCGAAAACGAGAATCTCTCCGAGGGCGAACTGATCGCCGCCACGATCTTCGACGGCTCGGCACTGGATGTGGCTCTGTTCGAGGGTGGGGTCTTTGCCGACTTCTTGGCTAGACGCAGCGAACTCCTCCCGGAGGCGGAAGTAGTGACAGCCGCGCAGTGGCTCGGAACCCGGAGGTCGGTGTACGAGGTGGTCGAATCTTCCGACACCGGTGTCGTGCTGCTCGATCGTGGGACCAAGGAGACGGTCACGGTTGCTCACTCGGTCGAAGGCCAGCCCGGTGATGTGATCAGTGCTCGGGTCCTGACGGCCCCCACTGGCGCACTTGTGGTGGGCGTGGTGGTCATGGCTTCGGAATCGCAGGCTGCGAAGGTCCTCGAGGTTCTCGCTTCCGAGGAACTCGACGCCGAAGAAGTGGTGCGTGCGTCGCGTGGAGGCTCCGATCACTCGACCGATGACCGGTGACGATGTATCGAGTCGACCCCGTTAAAGTTGGATAGGTGAACGAACCGATGGATGCCAATGACTTGATCGCCGAAGCCGCGATGGAGTTGTTGCGTGAGCACGGCCCGCAGACAGCGGCGGACTGGGGCACCCTGTTGGCTGATGCCGGGCACGGTACAGCCGAGGACATGGCCGAATTTGTCGAGTACGTCGAGGACCCACTGCTCGGATACTTGAGTGAGGAGCGGTACGCCGCACTCGACACGTTGTTCGAGCATCGAGTGTTGACCCATCGCCTCACCGAAGCGGAGATCAAGTCCGGCGTTCTCGACGCCAATCCCGATCTGATGATGCTGCGAGTTTTCCTCGATCGTGACGACAATGAGATCCACGGCATCAGCGTCGTGCATCGCGGGATCGACGACGATCTGTTGGCTGATCGGGGAATCGAAGATCCGGAGTTCCCGCACGACGAGGGTTTTCTCCTCGACACCGATACTCTTGCCGAGTGTTCTGCGGGCGACTTGATCGGATTGTTCGTCGCAGACCGTGAGCTGACGCTCTGCACCATTCCCGAGGTACTCGATCCCGCACCCGGATTCGGCGAGAGTCTGGCGACGGTCCTTGCCGACATCGGTGCGGACACCCTCGATGCCATTGTCTGGCAATTGATGCTCGACGAGCCGTCGCTCTTCCGTCAGCCGACCGCCCCGCTGGGCGAGATGCTCGAGGCGGCAGGTTACGTCCGCGACGGCGATTACGTCGCGGTGGACGGTTTCGATTTCGAGGCCTACCACCTGGCGAACCGCGCTCGCATGCTCGAGGTTCGGGAGAACCTGCACCCGGAAGAAGCCGCGTCGGTGATTGCGTTCGTCGATCTGGTGATGGCCGCGAAAGTCGAAGCTGTCGAGGATGTCTCGGACTGGGCGCGCAAGCAGGTCAAAGAGGATCCGCAGACCTTCGCCGGTATCGCCGAGCCGCCCGCGGCTGCGGCGGCGTTGGAGCTGCTGTCCGAACTCGACGATCACGATTCCGTATTGCATTCTGTTGCAACTGCTCTCGCCGAGAAAGGGTCGCGTCGCGTCAAGCCGGCAGCGCACTGGCTGGCGGGCAAGGCCTCGGATCGTCTCGGCAAGATCCTTGCCGCCGAGGCGTCGTACGAAACTGCGCACGATCTTGATCCCGATTGGACTCCCGCGATCTTCGATCTGGCGCTACTGGCGGCCGATCGCAGCGATGTGACGCGCGCGCTGGCACTTCTCGGCCGGATCGAGGGCGGCGAGTCCGAGGTTCTGCACGAGGTTCTTCAGCGCTATGCCCCGGCCGAGCACCCCGAACTCGGACGAAATGACAAGTGCTGGTGCGGTTCCGGTCGCAAGTTCAAGGTCTGCCATCTCGGCAAGTCCGAGGTGACGTTCGACGATCGGGCCAACTGGCTGTACGTCAAGGCGCAGCTGTTCTCGCGCACGCCGGAGTACTTCGATGCCGTCTTCGATCTTGCGCTCATCCGTGCCGAGCAGTGGAACAGTGAAGAAGCACTGACGCTGGCCGTCGAAGGCGGTTTGGCCGTCGACGTTGCCTTGTTCGACGCCGGTATCTTCGAGGCGTTTGTCGAGCGTCGCGGAGAACTGCTTCCCGTCGACGAGCGGGAACTGGCCGACGAGTGGTTGAAGATTGCGCGCTCTGTGTACAAGGTCGCCTCGACGGAGCCGGGACAGTTGGTGACCCTCAGTGACGTCCGCAACGGCCATCTGGTGAAGGTCACGGACGAATGGGGTTCGCTGAACCTCGAGCCAGGCACACTCGTGTGTGCTCGTGTTCTTCCGGCCGGGTCCACGATGCGCACCTTCGGAGGCATCGAACCGCTTGCGGTAGAAGACAAGAAAGAGCTGATCCAACTGATCGAGTCGGAGGACACCGAGCCGGGTCAGCTGGTGGAGTTCCTCAGCCGCGGCCTCGCCGGTGCGCCTTTCCGGTAGCGCGCACTACCAAAAAGGCTCACGGGGCCGGAGGCACTAGGGCGTGACCTGAGCCAACATCATCTGCTCGAAACCCTCACCGTAAGGCGGAAGCATTCCCCACTCGCCGCGCGGATCATGCTGCGCTGCTTCGAATACCGTTCGCGCGTGACTGAACTCGAGGAAACCCTCGCGCCCGTGGTAGTGCCCGATGCCCGAAGCCCCGACGCCGCCGAAGGGTGCGTCGCTCAGCCCGGGGTGAGACATCGCGTCGTTGATGGTGACGCCACCCGAGACGGTGCGTTCGAGTACGGATTCCTTCTCGTCCAGATCGTTACCGAAGTAGTACAGCGCCAATGGCTTCGGGCGTGAATTGATGTCGGCGACGACGCTGTCGAGTTCGTCGTACGGCAGGATCACGACGGCCGGCCCGAAGATCTCCTCCTTCATGATCTGCGCGTCGGTCGGAGGGTCGACAACAATTCGCAGTGGGCGACGACGAGTGTCTGCGGAGAGTTCTTCGTCGGGAACGGTGATGATTCGTGCTCCACGATCTGCGGCGTCCGCGATGTACCCCTCGATGCGTGCGAGGTGACGATCGCTGACTATCGAGACCATGTCTTTGTTGTCGGCGATGGTGGGGAACAGTCCGGCGAACTGATCGGTGAATGCGCCGATGAATGCTTCCGTGTTCTCGCGCGGGACGTAGATCAGATCGGGAGAGACGCAGAGTTGACCGGCATTGGTCGATTTCGCGATAGCCAAACGCGAAGCAGCAGAGTTGATATCGGCGCTGCGGCTCAAGACGCTCGGTGACTTGCCGCCGAGTTCGAGGGTGACCGGAACCAGGTTCTTCGCAGCATTGGCCATGACCAGCTTGCCGACGGTCGTGCTGCCGGTGAAGACGAGGTGGTCGAAAGGCAGAGACGTCAGCAGATCAGCGACTTCCGGGCCGCCGGTCACCACCGCGACCTCCAGGGGGTCGAGCGTTCGACGCGCCGCCTCGGCCAGGACGGCCGCAGTGTTTGGCACGATTTCCGATGGTTTGAGAACCGCGCGATTTCCCGCTCCCAGAGCGCAGGCGAGTGGGCTCAGGAGGGTGAAGAGTGGTGCGTTCCAGGTTCCGATGATGCCGATCGAACCCTTGGGTTGGTACGACACGTACGCCGTGGCACCCAGTTGGTCCTGCATCGCTCCGGTCGCTCTTGGTGAGCGAATCATCCATTCTTCGAGCGAATCACGAACATGCTTGAGTGAAACCATCGATCCCAGACCGTCATTCATGACCGAGTAGGCCGGAATCCGACCGCCGAAGTCTTCGTTGATCGCTTCGGTCAAATCCTTGTGGTTTGCCACCAGGAGATCGACGACGCGTTGGATGCGCTCGCGTCGTGTCTGTGCGGACGGCAGCCCGGCGGCGCGAGTTGCTTCCTGCTGGGCGCGCAGTATCTGTTCGAGATCGGTGGTGACGGCGACATCGGTGCTCATGGGCACTCCTCGTAGTGGCGAAGTATTGACCGGACCGTATCGACGCGGCGCGAGCGGATGCCCTTTTCGTCTCGTTGACCGGGACGGATTCGATTGGTAGAGAGAACACATGTCGCAGACACAGGTAGAAAACACTGCAGTGAAGATTTCCGTCGAGGAATCGGTGGGACTCGGTTTCCTGACGCTCGATCGGCCGGCGCGCCGCAATCCGCTCTCGGCGGAGACCATGCGCGAGGTGACGGCTGCCCTTCTCGAGTTGTCTGCGGACGAGCGCGTACGGGTTGTCGTCGTGCGAGCCGAGGGCCCGGTGTTCTCCGCCGGCCACGATCTGACGGAGATGATCGGGAGAACCCTCGAAGACGAGCGGGCGATCTTCGACGGCTGTACCGAGATGATGGAGACCGTGCAGCGAATTCCGCATCCGGTGATCGCCGCAGTCCAGGGCCCGGCTATCGCGGCGGGATGCCAGTTGGCCGCGTCGTGTGATCTGGTCGTTGCTGCGTCGAACGCTGTTTTCGGTACTCCCGGGGTCAAGATCGGACTGTTCTGCTCGACGCCCATGGTCGCTCTGAGCAGAGCGGTAGGGCGCAAGCGGTCGATGCAGATGTTGCTGACCGGTCAGACGATCGACGCCCAGACCGCTGCGGACTGGGGTCTGGTGAACTTTGTCGTCCCGCCCGAAGAGCTTGACCGGGAGGTGCGCGAGCTGGCCGCCAAGATCACGACGGCCAGCCCCTTGACGGTGAAGATCGGCAAGCAGGCGTTCTATCACCAGATCGATCTGCCGCAAGCGCAGGCGTACGAGGCGATGGCGGAAACGATGGCAACCAATGCCGTGACCTGCGACGCTCAGGAAGGTATGCAGGCCTTTGTGGACAAGCGAAAGCCTGAATGGCGCAATAAGTAACGATCGCTCTTCCGGTTTAGTTGGACGTCCTATAACCTGAGGCGCATGAGCCTGGATCCACGCACCAACACCGTCGACGGAGTGCTTCGGCGCTCGGCAGCCAAGTACCCCGACCGCGTAGCCGTCGTCTTCGAGGATCGCACCCGCACGTACCGCGAACTCGACGACGCGGTCACCCGGGTCGCGTCCTATTTGCTCGGTCTGGGTCTCGAACACGGCGACCGCGTCGCGGCGTACGGAACCAATTCCGACGCCTATGCAATCGGATTCCTTGCCTGTGCGCGAGCAGGTTTGGTGCACGTTCCGGTCAACTACGCGCTCAAGGGGGACGAACTCCGGTACCTCGTGGCGCAGTCAGGTGCCCGTGCGGTGTTGGTGGATCCAGCGTTGGCGTCGACGCTCGACTCGGTCCGCTCCGACCTCGATCTCGACCACGTGATCGCACTGCGGGATGCGGAACTGTCGGTCGTCACGATCGGTGAGGCAGGCGAGGTGCCGGTCTTCGAACCGCGTGCGACGTCGACGGATCTGGCGCAGCTGCTCTACACCTCGGGTACCACCTCGAAGCCCAAGGGCGCCATGATGTCTCACGGTGCGCTGGTTCACGAGTACGTGTCGTCGGTGATCGCGCTGGGGCTCGACAAGAGTGACAACCCGCTGATCTGCATGCCGATGTACCACTCCGCGGGCATGCACGTCTTCATGCTGCCGTACCTGTCCGTCGGCGCGACGGTCAGTCTGATGCAGGCGCCGGACATCCCGGAGATCCTGCGCCGTGTCGAAGCCGAAAAGATCGGATCGCTGTTCCTGGCTCCGACCGTGTGGGTACCGCTGGCCAACCATCCTGACCTCGAGACCCGCGATCTGTCCTCGCTGAAGAAGGCACAGTACGGCGCCTCGATCATGCCGGTCACCGTGCTCAATCGCCTGCGCGAGCGCTACCCGGACATCGGCTTCTACAACTGCTTCGGTCAGTCCGAAATCGGTCCACTGGCAACGGTTCTCCAGCCCAGCGAGCATGCTGATCGTCCGTCTTCCTGCGGTCGCGCAGTGTTCTTCGTCGAAACCCGAGTCGTCGACGCCGACGGAATCGACGTCGCCGACGGTGAGTCCGGTGAGGTTCTCTACCGCTCGCCGCAGCTGTGCAACGGCTACTGGGAGAATCCGGAAGCCACCGCCGAGGCCTTCCGCGACGGCTGGTTCCATTCGGGCGATCTGGTCGTGCGGGACGAAGAAGGTTTCATCACGGTCGTCGACCGGATCAAGGACGTCATCAACACCGGCGGCATCCTGGTGGCGTCGCGCGAGGTCGAAGATGCGGTCTACACACACCCCGCAGTGGCAGAAGTTGCCGTGATCGGTACTCCCGACGAGAAGTGGATCGAGGCCGTCACCGCGATCGTCGTGCTCAAGGACGGCAACGACGAGTTGACGCCCGAGGCGTTGATTGCCCACGTCAAGGAACGGATCGCTCCGTTCAAGGTGCCCAAGCACATCCGTTTCGTGGCCGAACTTCCGCGCAATCAGAGCGGCAAGCTACTGAAGCGGGAACTGCGCACCGTCTGAGACTTGCTATAGGTTCTGCCTTACCTTCGGTTCGTTTTCAGGTCTTTGACTCCGATTGCCTCACGGTATTGACTTCGGAGGACGGCATGGACTTCGGAAACAGCAAGGTGAGTGGTGGGAATGCAGGTCGATGCAGATGACTTCGCAGATATCTTGGCGACTGCGCGGGAGTTCATCCGAAAGGAAGTCGTTCCGCGTGAGCAAGAAATAGCCGACACCGACGCCATTCCTGAGGACATACGCAAGAAGGCCGCAGCCATCGGGCTCTTCGGCTACGCGATCCCTCAGGAATGGGGTGGGCTTGGACTCGACCTCACCCAAGACGTCGAACTGGCAATGGAATTCGGCTATACGTCCCTGGCACTGCGCTCGATGTTCGGTACAAACAACGGAATTGCCGGGCAGGTATTGGTCGGCTTCGGTACCGACGAGCAGAAGGCTCAGTGGCTCGAGCGCATCGCCTCCGGTGACGTCGTGGCTTCCTTTGCTCTGACCGAACCGGGCGCAGGCTCCAACCCGGCCGGCCTTCGGACCAAGGCAGTTCTGGACGGATCCGACTGGGTCATCGACGGCAACAAGCGGTTCATCACCAATGCTCCACTGGCGCAGCTGTTCGTGGTGTTCGCACGCACCCGCCCGGCGGACTCCGATGGCCCCGGAATTGCAGTGTTCCTGGTTCCGGCCGACACACCGGGCGTCACGGTCGGCCCCAAGGACAAGAAGATGGGTCAGGAAGGTGCTTGGACCTCCGAGGTCACCTTCGACAACGTCCGGGTTCCCGGGTCGGCCCTCGTCGGTGGCGACCAGGACACCGGATACCGCGCAGCGATGACGTCTCTCGCACGCGGACGAGTCCATATCGCTGCGCTCTCGGTGGGAGCAGCACAGCGAGCGCTCGACGAATCTGTCGCGTTCTCCGTGGTCACGGAACAGGGCGGTACCGCTATCGGCGACTTCCAGCTGGTTCAAGCGATGCTGGCGGACCAGCAGGCCGGTGTCATGGCCGGACGCGCGATGGTGCGTGAGGTAGCCGCGCGGTACGTGAGCGGTGAGGATCGACGTCTCGGACCCTCGGCGGCAAAGCTTTTCTGCACCGAGATGGTGGGCAAGGTCGCGGATCTCGCCGTGCAGATCCACGGCGGCAACGGGTACATGCGCGGTGTGCCGGTCGAACGCATCTACCGTGAAGTTCGCCTGTTGCGCCTGTACGAGGGAACCAGCGAAATCCAGCGACTGATTCTCGGCGGTGGGCTCGTGGCGCAAGCGAAAAAGCAAAACCAGCGCTGACACCTTTTTACCTGACGAGCTTTAACCTCACGAACGGAGTGGACATGGGATTGTTGGACGGCAAGGTCGCAGTGGTGACGGGCGGAGCACAGGGGATCGGGCTCGAAATTGCGCGCACCTTCATCAAGGAAGGCGCGACCGTCGTTCTCGGCGACATCAACGAGAGCGTGGGGACGGCTGCGGTCGCCGAACTCGGCGGAGAGTCGGTCGCCCGTTTCGCTTCCTGCGACGTGCGGGACTCCGGACAGGTCGAGGCAATGCTCGATCTGGCTGAAAGCGCTTTCGGTCCAGTCGATGTCATGGTCAACAACGCCGGCATGACTCGCGATGCCACGATGCGGAAGATGACCGAGCAGGACTTCGACGACGTGATCGCCGTTCACCTCAAGGGAGCGTGGAACGGGACACGCGCTGCCGCAGCCCGCATGCGTGAGCGCGAAACCGGCGCAATCGTGAACATCTCGTCGATCTCCGGCAAGGTCGGCATGCTCGGGCAGACCAACTACTCCGCCGCCAAGGCAGGCATCGTCGGCCTGACGAAGGCCGCGGCAAAAGAGGTCGCGTTCAAGAACGTTCGCGTCAACGCCGTTCAGCCCGGACTGGTCCGTACGGCAATGACCGAGGCGATGCCCGAACGGATCTGGAACGAGAAGCTGGCCGAGATTCCGATGGGGCGCGCAGCCGAGCCTTCGGAAGTTGCTTCGGTTGTTCTGTTCCTCGCGAGCGACCTCTCGAGCTACATGACGGGCACGGTTCTCGAGATCACCGGCGGCCGCCACATCTGAAGCTGTCCTGTTCGAGTGCAAGAATTCAGGGTGCAAAACTTCTGGGTGTAAAACTTCTGGGGTGACTACTGACATGGGACAGCCGAACTCGGATCTTCCGCTCGACGGAATCACCGTAGTTGCACTCGAACAGGCGGTGGCGGCACCGCTCGCCACCAGACATCTCGCGGACATGGGTGCGCGGGTGATCAAGATAGAACGCGTCGGCGAGGGTGACTTTGCGCGTCACTACGACCAGGCGGTTCACGGTCAGGCATCACACTTCGTGTGGCTCAACCGTTCCAAGGAATCCATCGCCGTCGACGTGAAATCGGAATCCGGCCGGCAGATCGTTCTCGACCTTGTCGCGCGAGCCGATGTGTTCCTGCAGAACCTGGCTCCCGACGCTGCCGCGAGACTGGGGTTCGGCGCGGAGGAACTGCGCGAGAAATTCCCACGGCTCATCGTGATCGACATGTCCGGCTACGGCAGCGCCGGCCCACGGCGCGAGCGCAAGGCGTACGACATGTTGGTTCAAGCCGAGACCGGAATGATCTCCGTGACAGGTACACCGGAGACGGCCACCAAGACCGGCATCCCGGTCTCGGACATCGCGGCAGGAATGTACGCGCTGACTTCGATTCTGAGCGCCCTGTTCCGTAGAGAGCGAACGGGCAAGGGAGCGCTCGTCGAGGTCTCGATGTTCGATTCCACCGTCGAGTGGCTGGGTCATCCGATGTACATGAAAATGTATGCGGACAAGCAGATTCCGCGCGTCGGTCTCGGCCATGCCGCGATCGTTCCCTACGATTCGTACCCCACGACCGACGGCGAGATCCTGATCGGCGTCCAGAACGATCGTGGATGGCGCGCGTTGATGGTGGACGTGTTCGAGCGCGAGGATCTTGTCGACCATCCGCGGTACCGCACCAATATCGTGCGCGTCGAAAACCGTGTTGAGGTAGACGAATTGGTGGGATCTCTCACTCGTCTGTACTCGACGACAGATCTGGATCAGCGCCTGGCCGCCGCGGGTGTTCCGGCCGCGGCACTCAACGACATGGCCGGTCTGCTGGAACATCCGCAGTTGGAGAAGCGTGCCAGGTGGCGGTCCGTGGGCACCGAGAACGGTCCGATCGATGCCGTGCTGCCTCCGATGACGTACTCGGATGTCGAAATGCGCATGGGTGACGTTCCGGCACTCGGTCAGCAGACGGATTCTCTGCTGGCCGAGTTGGGGCTTACGGGCGACCAGATCGCGGAACTACGCCGCGACAGATCGATCGGTTAACGCTTCTAGCGTCGCAGGTTCTCGAACACCGCTGCAATCCCTTGTCCGCCACCGATACACATGGTCTCGATCCCGTACCGTGCCTGGCGTCGGTCGAGTTCGCGCAGCAGGTTGGCGAGGATCCGCCCACCAGTAGCGCCGACAGGGTGTCCGAGCGAGATCCCGGAACCGTTGACGTTGAAGCGTTCCTCGATGTCCTGGGCGCTCAATCCCCAGGCCTTGGCGCACGCGAGAACCTGTGCGGCGAAGGCCTCGTTGACTTCGATGAGGTCGATGTCGTCGAGTGACAGGTCGACACGGGAGAGTGCCTTCGCCACGGCAGGCACCGGGCCGATGCCCATCCGGTTCGGCTCCACACCGGCTACACCCCAGCTGACCAGTTTCGCGAACGGTCGCAGGCCCAGCCGTTCGGCGTTGGCAGCTGTAGTGACGATCGCGGCTGCGCCGGCGTCGTTCTGGCCGCACGCATTGCCGGCCGTGACAGTGGCTTCGGGATCGACGCGACCTCGAATGGGGCGCAGTGCAGCGAGATCGGCCAACTGAATCCCTCGGCGCGGATGCTCGTCGTGGGTGACCACCGTTTGCTCACCACGGCGTCCGGGCACCGAAACGGGAATGGTCTCGTCGTCGAAGTATCCGCTGTCCTGGGCATGAACTGCCCGCTCGTGTGATCGGACCGCGTAACGGTCCTGCTCGTGGCGAGTGATCGAGTACTCCCGACGCAAGTTCTCGGCGGTCTCGATCATTCCGCCCGCGACCGGGAAGTTGACTCCGCCGGAGTTCGTGCGCGGTTTGGCCAACCGGTCGTGGAACTCGACGGAAGGGCGCTTTGTGCCCCAACGCATGTCGGTGGAGTAGAACTCGGTTCCGCTCATGCTCTCGGCGCCGCCGGCGATGACCAGGTCGCTCATCCCGGTCTGTACTTGCATCGCGGCGTAGATGATTGCTTGCAAACCTGAACCGCAACGGCGATCGAGTTGTATTCCGGGAACGGACACGTCGAGACCGGCGTCGAGTGCCGCGATTCGCCCGATGGCCGCAGCTTCTCCGTTGGCGTAACCCTGACCGAAGATGACGTCGTCGACATCTGTGGACGCAATGCCGGTTCGTTCGACGAGGCCACGCACAACAGCGCCGGCGAGAGTGGTGACGGGAACGTCCTTGAATACTCCGCCGAATCCGCCTACCGGGGTGCGAACGGGTTCACAGATGACTGCGTCGTGCATGGAATGCGCCTGTCTCGAGGAGAGGTGGGGAATGCGCCGCGTGAAGGGACCGATCGAAGGGCCACCGCGACCTGGCCACTCGAATATCCAGCACGCGCGGCGGGATTGTCAACAGCGGGAACGGCCTGTTCGGACATAGTTTCCGCCATACGGTTCGTATGCGAAATCGACTTTGACACATATACCGTTCAAGGATTGAATGGACGCACGACCTCTGCTGAGCACGGCTCGCCGCTGGTTGAAAGTTCCTGTAGTCGAATCTGTTTCGTCGACAGGAGAGTGCAAAGTACCGACTGACAGGTGGAACAGTGACTCGTTTGGCGCAGACGGCGGGATTGACCGAAACCCAGACCGACATCGTCGGGGCGGTACGAGAGTTCGTCGATCGCGTCGTCATCCCCGCGGCGCAGGAGCTCGAACACTCGGACACGTACCCGACCGACATCGTCAAGCAGATGAAGGACATGGGTCTGTTCGGATTGACCATCGAACCCGAGTACGGGGGTATCGGCGAGTCGTTGCTCACCTACGCACTGTGCGTCGAAGAGTTGGCCCGCGGATGGATGAGCGTGTCCGGTGTCATCAACACGCATTTCATCGTGGCTCACATGATTTCCGCGCACGGGACACCGGAACAGAAGGCGAAGTACCTGCCGCGTCTGGCGTCCGGGGAGCTCACCGGCGCATTCTCCATGTCCGAACCTGCATTGGGTTCGGACGTTGCCGCGATCACCACCAGGGCGCGGCGCACCGAATCGGGCGACTACGTCATCAACGGTCAGAAGATGTGGCTGACCAACGGTGGTTCGTCGACGCTGGTTGCAGTCCTGGTCAAGACGGACGAGGGTGCGGAGAAGCCGCACAACAATCTGACGACGATATTGATCGAGAAGCCCGCAGGTTTCGGTGAGGTACTCCCGGGCCTGACCATTCCGGGCAAGCTCGAGAAGATGGGCTACAAGGGAATCGACACCACGGAGATGATCTTCGACGGTTTCGAGATCGCAGCCGAAGAGGTTCTCGGTGGGACACCCGGTTTGGGATTTCGGCACATGATGGACGGCGTCGAGGTCGGCCGGGTCAACGTCGCCGCTCGCGCGTGCGGAATCGCCCAGCGCGCTTTCGAGCTGGCGGTCACCTACGCCAAGCAACGCGAGACTTTCGGCAAGCCGATCGCCGAGCATCAGGCGATCGCGTTCCGGATCGCCGAGATGGGCACCAAAGTCGAAGCGGCCCATCTGATGATGGTCAATGCTGCCAGGCTCAAGGACTCGGGTGAGCGCAACGACGTCGCCGCAGGTATGGCTAAGTATCTGGCGAGCGAATTCTGCTCTGAGGTCACACAGGACAGCTTCCGCATCCACGGCGGGTACGGCTACTCCAAGGAATACGAGATCGAGCGGTTGATGCGTGAGGCGCCGTTCCTTCTGATCGGTGAAGGCACCAGCGACATTCAGAAGCAGATCATCAGCAAGGGCCTGCTGCGTACCTACAACTGAACCGAGAAGCGGCACCGCGAACATGCGCGGTGCCGCCTTGTCGTGTCGGATCAGCGGGTGGACGTCAGCGGGTGAAGGCCAGGGTCGTCACCGGTGACCGGTTGCCGTATGCGTCAACGGCTTCGACACGGGCTTCGTATGCGGTGCCTGCTGCTGCATCGGGAATCGGAATGTCGAGGCTGTTCGGCCGTGGCATGAAATAGAAGTCGGAGAGTACCTTCGACGAGACCACCTTCGCCCCGGTGGCTGTGTCCGTGATCTCGACGGCATAGTGATGGACCATCTGGTCGTCCTTCGCCTGCGCGATCCGTAGCGCTGTTTCCCCGTTCGCTCCGGTGCTCACCGAGAGCGGGGTGGCCGTGGTGAATTCCGGTGCATTCGTGTTGCGTGCGCCCGAGGTGTAACGGAAGTTGTCCTTGATCTGCTGGTTGGTCGACCCGTCGAGCTCGACGGTCCACCCCGAACCGCTGAGAGTGCCGGCGCTCGAGTACGGCGGCTGCCAGTTGGCTGACCATGCGCCGCCGGTGTAGATGTCGTGCTTGTCTGCCGCCATGTTGATGCGGTTGATTTCCGTGCGATCCTGGTAGACCTCGACGAAGAGCGCTTGGGCAGTGGGTGATTCGAATCGGTTCGCGAGACCGGACTCGGTCACCATCTGGTAGCCGTGATCGATTTCGATGTACGACATCGAGCCGTCGTTGACCGACGTGAAGTCACGCTGATGGATCGACCGGTCGTCGTTGTTGTTCAGATGCGAGTGTCCGGAGAAGAAGATTGCCTGAGGGAAGGCACTCAAGTCTTCGGTCAGTCGAGGGTTCGACGCCTGCTGGCCGTCCATGGCTGTGTTGCTTGCCGGCCGGTGTCCCTGGACCAGGATCGGCTTGGTCAGGTTCCCGGACTCCGCGGTGATTTCGGTCAGGCGGGACTTCAGCCAATTACGTTGCGCTGAATCACTGTTGTAGGTTTCGGTGTTGACCGTGAAGAGACGGACACCGTTCACGTCGGATTCGTAGTATCCGCCACCGGAATCCGGGAACCACTCCGCCGGATATCCGGCTCTGATCGCCGCGAGACTTGCATCGTGATTGCCGTTGGAGATCAGGAGTTGTGTGTCGTTCATGCCCTTCCTGGTGAGGTTTGCCTGGAAGATTTCTGCGACGATCTTGTGGTCTGGCCCCTTGCCGTCTCCGTTGTCGTTGATCATGTCGCCGTTGGAGAGGATCGCGTCGGGTTTCGGGAAGATGGAACCAATTGTGTCGAAAAAGCTTTCGTACTTCTTGTCGTTGTTCACGTGATCGCCGACATGGACGTCGGACATCACGACGACCTGAGCCAGCGGCTTCTCCGAGGTCTTGATCAGGTAGCCGAACGAGACGGCCGCGCTCGCGTGATCGCCGCGGAAAGCGGCGACAGTGACGTTGGTGTCCTGTGCGATCTGCAGCGGACGTCCCGGCGTGGCAGCTTGGCTGTCGGCGGTGGGTGTCGTTCCGTCCAAGGTGTAGCGGACGGTGGCGCCCCGCTCGGCGGTGAAGGTCAGGTCGAGGGGGTGCTCGTACCGTCCGCCGGGGACGCTGACGCCGGGCGCTGCGGGCGGCGTGTTGTTCTCGCCCGAAGAGCTGCCCCATTCGAAGGACGAACTGCCCCAGCTGGGTTCGGCGTGGGATTCGGCGGGGGCGATGCCGGGAACGGCGAGAGCCGCGGTCACGGCTGCTATCGCGATGGTCGTACGTCTCACGAGGATTCCTTGTCTTCGACGCGGTGGTTCAGACCCATCCGTAATTGGTCTGGACCAATTACGGTAGGTGGTGCCGGGTAGAAAAAGGTGTGTCCCGAATGTCTGATTAGTGAACCGTGTATGAACACCGTCCGCACTTGCCGGCGGTACCCTCGGCTGCGCTTGTGGCAAAGTCGATGGCGTGGACCTACGTCAGATCGAATACTTCCTTGCCGTTGCCGGTGGGGAGTCCTTGTCGGCGGCCGCGCAGAATCTGTCGGTCACCAAGCCGTCGCTGTCGCAGGGTATTCGTGGTCTCGAGCGCGAACTCGGAGTCGAACTGTTTCACCGTGTCGGTCGCGGTTTGGTTCTGACGGCAGCAGGTCGGGCGTTGGTAGGGCCGGCCAGGCAGATGACGCGTAGCAGTGCGGCAGCATTCAATGTCGCGATCGGTACGGCCGACGAGCCTCGTGGGAGGCTCGACATCTGCTCCGCGGCACATGGTCTCGAAGGGCCGATCGCACGCATCGTGGCGGACTTTCGTGAGCGGTGGCCTGGTGTGACCGTTCGGGTCGGTGAGTTGCCGCAGGGTGCAACGTCGGAGCAGGTGTTGGCGGACGGCGCATGCGAGGTGGTCTTCAGCTATTGGCCACCCGACATGTCGGCGCTGTCCGCGAAAGTGATCGGGGTGAACGAGTACTGGCTGGCAGTGCCGTCGGGGGTTCATCCCGACGTCTGGCCGAATGGTGCGAAACCCGCTGCGGGAGGGCCGGTGTCATTGACGGCATTGCCCGATCTCCCGGTAGTGGGCGTGCTCAAACACTCGCGGGCGCGGCTCGCTATCGAGTCGTCCCTGCAGGCTGCCGGTGCCAGGACTCGAATGTCGACGGAGCTGGCGCAGCGGGAGACCGTCGGCGCGTTCGTCTTTGCGGGTTTGGGAATGGCATTCATGGAGCGTTCGCTGGCCGAGAGATCGGTCGCGTCCGGCGCGGAGATATTTCCGGTGGAGCCGGCGATCTCACTGAATTACGGCGTCGAATTCGATCCGGAGATGCTCTCCCCGTTGGGCAGGCTGTTCGTGGACGGCTTGTGACGTGTGCAGAGTTTCTCGATGTACGCGGACCCGGCCGGTGAGAGTGGGCCGTCGCGGTAGACCAAGATCGTCTGCCGGGTGATCGGTGGGAACAGCGAGCGAACCTCAGCTGCTGGGGTGTCTTGTTCGGCGATCGATCTGGGAAGCAGTGCGGCGCCTGCACCTTGACCGACCATCTCCCGGACGGCAAGGCGATCAGGTACTTCCACCACGACGTTGGTGAGTTCCAGGTCGTCGTCGACCGAATGCCCGCGCCTGGCTGCAGAGGCCTCGACCACCATCGGCAAGCGCGCAACTACAGCGCGTGGAACCGGGTCGGGTAGTTCTGTGGCCAGGTGAACGGGGATAGACAAGACCGTTTCCTGGGTACTCACCGAGATTTCTCGAAGCCCGTCGGAGACACCGGTACCCGGGTGGGCTTCGAGAAATCCGACTTCACACGCGCCTGCTCTGACCAGTGCTCGCACGTCCTGTGCGTTCGCGGCGGCGTTCGTGGAGAACCGAATTCCGGGTGCCGTCAGATGGAGGCGTCCGGCGACCTCTGCCACCGGGTCGATGGCAAGATCGGACTGGACAGCTATGGCGAGTTCCCCGGCACGCAAGGTGGTTACCGCAGCCACCGCGGCTTCGGCCCGGGCAACGTCGGAAAGCAACGCACGAGCAGACTCGGCGACCGCAAGTCCGACTGTGGTGGGAGCCAGGCCGCGAGTGGTGCGCTCGAAGAGTATGGCTCCGAGTGCTCGTTCGAGGTTGCGTACGGCCTGCGACAGTGACGGTTGCGAAATACGCAGAACGTCCGCGGCCGCAGTGACGCTGCCGTGATCGACGACGGCGACAAGATACTGCGCGCTGCGTATGTCCATCCCGGGTGCCTGCATCTGACGAATTCTCCCAGACGGCGATGCCCTGGCTGCGGTGACTTGCTGCGACCTGCAGACATAGGTCTGAGCTATGGCTCTGTGCGCCTTCTCGTCTTTGTAGCGCAGGCCATAGCGATGGTCGACTGTTCCAGTACCACTGACCGCGGTTCGCGCTCGGTGAGTACCTGGAACACAGGAGCGTGATGTGAGCGAGCTTCACCTACCCAATCGGATACGCCACTCGGCGTCGACACGGCCGTTCGATCCGGCGATCACGTGCGGCGACCGAGCTTTGACGTGGGCCGAGCTGGACGGCGAGACCAATGCCTTGGCGAGTGCGTTGGCAGAAGTATCCGCGACGGGCGCTCGTGTGGGCGCGCTACTGCGGATGGGCCTCGAAGGTGCGGAAACCTTCATCGCGTGTGCGAAGGCAGGCGCTGTGTTCATTCCGTTGAACTGGCGGCTCAACCCACGCGAACTCGTCGACATCGCCGAGGACGCAGAACTCGACGTCTTGATCGTCGACGACGAGTTCGCAGTGGGCGCGGCAGTGATTTCCACAGCATTGCCGGACATCACGGTCATCACCGTGGGAGCCGCAGGGGGTCTGCCGGATTCGCGAACCTGGGCGGAGTTCGTGGCTTCCGGGACAGGCGTCGACCCCGGACTTGGGCACGATCCAGACGCGGCAGTTTTGCAGCTGTACACGTCCGGGACCACCGGCCGGCCCAAGGGAGTCGTGGCCACGCATCGGAATCTGTACAACGAACCCGTGGGGTTCGACGTGTACGAATTCGGTTCGAATGCAGTGACACTCGACGCGCTGCCCCTCTTTCACATCGCCGGTGCAGGCTGGATGAGTACGTGCCTGTCCGCCGGAGTGCCTTTGGTGCTGCTCGGAGACATGGCGCCGGCCCGGGTCGCTGATGCCATCGCGACTCACCACGTCACCCACGCATTTCTGGTGCCTGCGGTCATTCAGACACTGGTAGATCTGCCCACCCTCGACAGTTTCGATCTCTCCAGCTTGCAGGTGGTCGCGTACGGGGCGTCGCCGATCACACCGGCACTCCTCGCCCACGCGATGAACGTGTTGAACTGCAAATTCGTTCAGCGATACGGGATGACCGAGACAACGGGTTCGGTATCCGTCCTTCGCGCCTACGACCATCATGTGAGTGGGCCGCGATCGGACTTGCTCCGCTCTGCAGGAAAACCGATGATCGGCGTCGAGATCTCCATTCGAGACGTCACGACTGGTGCAGAATTGCCGCCCAACGAATCCGGTGAGATCGTCGCGCGCAGTAGAAACAACACTTGCGGGTACTGGCGACGTGAACGTGAGACCGCCGAATTGTTCACCCACGACGGTTTTCTCCGAACGGGCGATGCCGGCCATCTGGACGACGAGGGCTATCTGTTCGTCACCGATCGTCTCAAGGACATGATCATCACCGGCGGAGAGAACGTTTATCCGATCGAGGTGGAATCCATTCTGGCCGAGCACCCTTCGGTTGCCGAGGTCGCGGTGGTCGGGGTTCCCGACAAGCGCTGGGGTGAATCCGTCACCGCGGTGGTCAAACTGGTCGACGGTGCCGAGGCGCCCAGCGTCGAGGAGTTGATTGCTTTCAGCACAGCTAAGTTGGCGTCGTACAAGAAGCCTCGCCAGATTCATTTCGTGGACTCTCTACCTCGCAATGCGAGCGGGAAACTGCTCAAGTCGAGCCTGCGGACCATGCTGAACGCGAGCGGAGAAGCATCATGATCGTGACCGAAGACGTCGGCGTCGCACAACGTGAGGCGTGGGCGAACAAAGTCCTTCCACCGGTGGAGCAGGTTCGGGACGGATTGTGGTCGATCCCTGTTCCCATGCCGGACAACCCTTTGCGCTACGTGCTTGTCTACGCGCTCGCGCTCGACGACGGACTAGCCCTCATCGACGTCGGTTGGGATCACGAACAGTCGTGGCAGGCTCTGGTCGATGGCATAGCGTCGATCGGATACCACGTTTCCGAAGTGCGTTATGCGGCAATCACACACCTGCATCCCGATCACTTCGGCCTGGCGCCGCGCCTTCGGCAGGTCAGCGGTGCAACGCTGGCGATGCACTTGGCCGACGCGACGCTTCTCGGATACCACGGCCCCGAGCAGACTCGCGACGACATCAGTGGTTGGAACTTGCAGTTGTCCGAACTCGGCGCGCCGGCGGAAGTGCTCGACGCCTCTCGGGTCGACCTGGTGCGGTTCGCTGAGCACGAATCCATCGATGTTGTTCTGGATGATGGGGATTTACTCGACCTACCCGGATGGAATCTTCGCGCCCAGTGGACGCCCGGGCACACCCCTGGACATCTCTGCTTCGTGGAAGAGGACAGGGGTTTGTTGTTCAGCGGCGATCACATGTTGCCGAGGATCAGCCCGAACATCTCCACGATTCCCGGTGAACTCGAGAACCCGCTCCATCGTTATCTGCTCTCGCTCGAGGCGACGACAACCCTGGGTGAATGCGAAGTCCTTCCGGCACACGAATATCGATTCCGGGGGATCGCTGATCGTGCACGTCAGTTGATGGGGCACCACGAGGAAAGATTGGCGGAAATTGTGGAGGCGGTGCAGGCCGAGCCGGAGTCGACGGCTTGGGACCTCTCGCGCACGATTTCCTGGTCTCGCCCGTTCGATCAGATGTCGCCGCGGCTACTTCGCCTGGCACTCCGCGAAACACATGCTCATCTTGTTGTTTTGGCCAAGCGGGAGATCGTGACACCGTCCGGCGGCATGCCCGTGCGATGGAGCCTCCGCGCTCAGTGACCTTTCAATAATCTCATCACGGAAGTAGGAACCGAACATGAGCGTCGTGCTCACCGACTTCGCCGACGGCATTGCCGTCATCACACTCAATCGTCCCGAGGCCAAGAACGCGGTCAACCTGGAACTCGCGAAGGCCTTGGCGGCCGCGATCGACGAGTTCGAGGAACGGTCCGATCTCACCATCGGAATTCTGACCGGAGCTGGTGGAACCTTCTGCGCCGGTATGGATCTCAAGGGATTCGCGCGTGGAGAACGACCATCGCTGCCTGGTCGTGGGTTCGCCGGTTTGACCGAAGCTCCGCCGTCGAAGCCGCTGATCGCAGCCGTCGAGGGGTGGGCCCTCGCCGGCGGTTGTGAACTGGCGTTGGCAGCCGATCTGATCGTGGCATCTTCCGACGCGAAATTCGGCTTACCCGAAGTGAAGCGGGGGCTTGCCGCGGCCGCCGGTGGCCTTCTGCGTCTGCCCAAGATTCTTCCGTATCAGCTCGCCATGGAGATCGCTATCACGGGTGACCCGCTCAGTGCCGCCGTGGCGCAGCATCACGGCCTGGTCAATCGACTTGCCGAACCGGGACAGGCTCTGGTTGTCGCACGCGAGCTTGCGGCACGAGTAGCGGCAAACGGTCCGCTGGCCGTGCGCGCGACGAAGCAGGTGCTGGCAATGTCTGCCAAATACACCGATCCGGATGCCTTTGTCGCGCAACGCGAATTCATCGATCCGGTCTTCGCGTCCCGTGATGCCAAGGAAGGCGCCACCGCATTCGCCGAGAAGCGCTCTCCCGTGTGGAGTGGTTCATGAGTGCCGAAACCGTCGAGCGCGCGGCCGTCAGCATCGAACGCACGGGCGCTGTCGCAACGATTGTTCTCGATCGACCGCATCGCCGCAACGCGCTCGATCTTGACGCCTGGATCGCGCTCCGTGAAGCGGTCCTCGAACTTCAAGAGGACTCGCAGATTCGCTCGGTGATCCTGACCGGCGCGGGTGGCACCTTCTGCGCGGGTTCCGATCTGGACAAACGCGGCTCGTCGCATCCGCTCGATCGAATGCGCGTCATCAACGCAACGGCAGCCGCCCTGGGTGAGTTTCCCAAGCCCCTGGTGGCAAAGGTCGACGGGTTTGCCGTCGGAGCCGGATGGAACATGGCCTTACTCTGCGACTTCGTCGTGGCAGCCAAAGGCACGAAGTTCAGCCAGATCTTTGCCAAACGCGGGTTGTCGGTCGACTTCGGGGGTTCGTGGATCCTGCCGAGACTGGTCGGACTCCAGCAAGCCAAGCGACTGGTGATGCTCGCCGAGACGATCGACGCTCAGGAAGCCTACGAACTCGGATTGGTAACCTATCTGGTCGAACCGGCCGAACTGGACGAACACGCGTCAACACTGGCGCTACGGCTCGCAGACGGTCCGCCTGCTGCATTGAGTCAGTCTGCGGCCATGCTCGAACATCACACTTCGCTCTCGTTGCGGGAAGCACTCGACAACGAGGCAAGGGCACAAGCCGTCAATTTCGCGACGGACGCTACCGACGCGGTTCGTGCCTTCGTGGAAAAGCGGGAGCCGATCTTCACCGGAGAGTGGGCGGTACCAGGGGTAACTCGCGTGGAGTGAGCGACAGATCGCTGGTCGTATGATGAGTGAGTGGACCTGCACTTTGTTACCTACTTCGTCGCTGTTGTCGACCACGGTGGGATAACGAAGGCCGCTCAGGCTCTCTACATTTCGCAGCCGTCTCTTTCACAGGCGATTCGTACGCTCGAGCGTCGACTCGGCGCCACGTTGTTCGATCGGACGGGTAGACGGCTGGTTCTCACCGATGCCGGACGAACTTTCGATCTCGCGGCCAGGCGAATACTCGCCGACGTCGAGCGCGCGAAGGCCAAGGTGACCGCCGTTCGCGAACTCGAGTTCGGCCGTGTGGACGTCGTCTCGTACTCGGCGTTCTCGATCGATCCGATGGTCGAGTTGGTCCGTCGATTCCGGGCCAACTTCCCGAAGATCGTCGTGCGCGTTCTCGACACGTACGGCCCGGCCGGTGTGGACAACGCGTTGCGGCGCGGATCGGCCGAGGTCGGTGTCACCGATCTGAGTATCGGGTACGAGGGATTGGTCACGGCTCCGATCGTCACTCAGGAGTTGGTGCTCGCCACGCACGCGTCGTTGTCCGGCCGCTTGGTGGCGCCGTTGATGGATCCGGTTCCTCGAGCGCTACTGCACACTTTGCCTCTCGTCGTCGACCTCGGTGACCAATCGAACCAGTTCCGGGGTTTGCTCAGCGAAGGCGCCGAGAACGTCGTCGTGGATTGTGTCCATCCGGTCACGACGTGGGACCTGGTCCGTCGCGGAATCGGCGCCACGGTTGTTCCGAGAAAGGTTGCACAACAGCAGATGTCGGATGTGTGTGCCTTCTCGTTCGATCCGCCGCTTCGACGCGACGTCGGCATCGTCTACCGCTCGGGCGAGCAATCGCCGGCCGCTGCCGCGCTCATCGCGACGGCTGCCGAGATGGCCGCCACGTCCTCTTCATCCACTGGGAAGGACTGAGCGGTGGAATTTCGACAGATGGAGTACTTTCTCGCGGTCGTCGAGAACAAGGGAATCAACGGTGCCGCAGCGGCTTTGGGTGTTGCTCAGCCGACGGTGTCCCAGGCGTTGCGCGGGTTGGAACGTGAACTGGGAGTGAGGCTTTTCCACCGGATCGGGCGCGGAATGGTGCTCAGTGCAGCCGGTCGCAGCTTGGTCGGCCCGAGTCGACAGGTTCTGCGAGACGTTGCAGCCGCGGCGGAACAATTGACGGCATCCGACGGTGCGATTGTCGGTCGACTCGACATCATGGCTTTTCCTGCTCTGACCTCCGGGACGATCGTCGATCTGATCGCGGAGTTCTGTCGACGGTATCCGCAAGCGCGAGTCAGATTTTCGGAACTCGAGCGGGAGGACAATCTGGAAAGTCTCATCCGGGACGGTCACTGCGAATTCGCGGTGGCGCATCTGCCGCTCGAGGCCGGCGAAGGGCTCGAGATCGTAGAATTGGGGGAGCAGGAGTACCGCCTGGTCTACCCGGCGGGAACTGATCTGCCCGAGGGGCCGGTACGCCTTTCGGAAATGCCGGACATTCCCATGGTATTCGTTCCTCGCGGGGCGGCGATGGGGGACGCGATCGAAGATTCGATCCGAAAAGCCGGTACAAGAACGGAACTCGCAGTGGTCACGGAGCAGCGGGAGTCGCGGCTACCGATGGTCATCGCTGGGCTCGGCGGTTCGTTGGTCGAGCGCTCGGTGGCGAAATCGATGCCAGGTCAGGTGGTGGAACGAGCCTGCGAGCCGAGATTCCTGCGTGCGTATGGTCTCGCCTTCGACCCCTCGACTTTGTCGCCGGTGGGACAGGCATTCGTGAACCTGGTCCACGAATACCTGTCCGACGAATACCTGTCGCAGCCCTAGCGTCGGCAGATACGCGCGCGAGCCGCCTCGTACTCGGATGCGAGACGCTCGACCACTGCATGCGTCGGAAGAACTGCGTCGACCGAACCGATTCCCTGGCCCGCGCCCCAGATGTCGCGCCAGGCCTTCGCATCCGTGTCAGTGGTCGCGAAACTCATTGCGGAAGGATCGGATTCGGCTAGGTTGTCGGGGTCCAAGCCGGCAGCAACGATGCTGCCCCGCAGGTAGTTTCCGTGTACTCCGGTGAACAGGTTGGAATAGACGATGTCGGAGGCCCCTGAACCCACGATCATCTCCTTGTACGCCGGATCCGCGTTAGCCTCTTCGGTTGCGATGAAAGCTGATCCGACGTATGCCAAATCGGCTCCGGCCGCGAGCGCAGCGAGAATCGAATCACCGTGAGCGATCGCACCCGACAGCAGTAGCGGACCGGCGAACCACTCACGAATCTCCCGAATCAGGGCGAACGGAGACTGTCTACCGGCATGTCCGCCTGCTCCGGCGGCGACCGCGATCAGCCCGTCCGCGCCCTTCTCGATCGCCTTGCACGCAAAGCGGTTGTCGATAACGTCATGGAGAACGATTCCGCCGTACGCATGAACCGCATCGTTGATGTCCGTGCGTGCGCCGAGCGAGGTAATGACGATCGGGACCTCGAACTCGGCGATGGTCGCAAGGTCCTCTTCCAGGCGGTTGTTGGACCGATGGACGATGAGGTTGACCGCAAATGGTGCGGAGGGCTTCTCCGGGTGCGCACGATCGTGCTCCTCGCGCGCCACCGTGATCAGCTTGAGCCAATCCCGAAGTGCTGACTGCGGACGAGCATTCAGGGCCGGGAAAGACCCGATGATCCCGGACGTGCACTGCGCGATGACGAGGTCGGGCGTCGAGATGATGAACATCGGTGACGCGAGAACGGGTACCCGCAGTTGCGACGTCAGATCTGCGAAGGTTGTCATTTGGAACCTGCCTTGTCGACCGACTCGAGAAGCCTCGACCGGAGATCGGTTTTGAGGACCTTGCCGGCGGCGGACGTCGGGAGTAGCTCTACCTCGACGACATCGCGAATCTTCTTGTACGGCAGCACTTGCTCGGCGACAAACGCCTTGATCTGCTCGGCGTCGAACTCGGCACCCGGAATCATCACCACAAAGGCGACGGGTTCTTGACCGTTGCTCCTCACTTCGCGGCCGACGACCGCGGCAGTCGAGATCGCCGGGTGCGAGACCAGAATCTCTTCGAGTTCACGCGGATAGACGTTGTACCCCTTGTAGATGAGCATGTCCTTGGCCCGGTCACAGATGAAGAGGTATCCGTCCGAGTCCAGGTACGCGATGTCGCCCGTGTCCAACCAGCCGTCGACGAACTGTTCTGCGGTGGTTTCCGGGTGTCCGAGATAGCCGTCGGTGACCTGAGGTCCACGCACCCACAGTTCACCACGTTCGTTCTCGCCCAGAACGGTCTTCCGGTCGAGTTGATCGCGAATCTGTATCTCGGTGTCGAAGATCGGGAGGCCGACGCTGCTCTGACGGTATTGCGAGCCGTTGATCAGCGGCGCGGCCGTGACCACACAAGTGGCCTCCGTCAGTCCGTATCCCTCGACGACCAGCGCTTTGGGAAATGCGCGGCGGAGCGCAGCGAGCGTGACGCTGTCGATCGGGGCAGCGCCGGAGGACACGACGCACACGCTGTCGGTGTTGCGCGCCGTAGCGTCGGGATGAACCGACAGTGCGTGCCACATGGCGGGAGACCCGGTGAGATAGGTGGCCTCGTGCTTTTCGATCAGCTCGAGCATCCGGCCGGGTTCGAACCGACCGGCAAATACCTGGGTGAGACCGGAAATCAACAGGAACGACGTGTTGAGCAACGAATGTGCGTGGAAGAGAGGGGAGACCACGATGGTCGCCCCGGTCCCCGGCGTCGGACCGAGCACGTCGAGGCCGTCGATGCGTCGAGGCGTGACGAGACCGTCAGGACCTGCCTCCAATTCGTGCCCGGTCCTCCAACCACACATCTGCGTGATGTTGCCGACGACGTTGCGGTGAAGAACGCGAACACCTTTGGACACTCCGGTGGTTCCGCCCGTGAACGCGATGTGTGCGATGTCGTCGCTACGGACGGTGGCAGGGGTGAATTCGGTGGGTAGGTCCGCGACGAAAGCGTCGAACGCGACGACCGCCTCCGGTACATCGAGCGCGCCCTCGGTGTCCTGGACCATCACGATCGTACGTACGGTGGTTCCCGCAGAAGCCGCCAGAAGGACGTGCAGTTGCGAACTCTGAGTGACGGCAGCAACGGCGGACGTCTCTTCGATCTGCTTGCGCAGGCCGAGCTCTGGCTGCAGCGGATTGACCAACGTAACGGTCGCTCCGGCTTGCAGGCAGCCGTAGTAGGCCTGGAGGAACTCGACGCAGTTCCCGAGGTGCATCAACACCACGTCACCGACGCCCACCCCGGCTTGCCGTAATGCACCAGCGAATTGTGCACTGCGCTGGCCGAGTTCGCGGAAGGTACACGTGCGCTCGCCGTCCACGACGGCGAGGCGATCACCGTACAGTGCCGCCATGCTGGGTGCCCAGTACGCCATGGTGGTATCCGGGTAGTGCATGTTGTGGCGCAGTTGTGGATTGGCGATCACGCTGACGCCCGTCACCGGGGAGCCATCCGGATAGCGCCGTCGAGCCGGATGGTTTCGCCGTTGAGATAGCCGTTCTCGAGCATGGAGACGGCCAGCTGACCGAACTCGTCGGGGCGACCCAACCGTGAAGGGTTGGGAACCGAAGCTTCGAGGGCGGTGCGCACGTCTTCGCGCAGGCGCGCCAGCAGGGGAGTGTCCATGATGCCAGGAGCGATGGTGTTGACGCGGATTCCTCGGCTGGCGAGATCGCGAGCAGCGGTGACCGTCATACCGACGATGCCGGCTTTGGATGCCGTGTAGTTGATCTGACCGATCTGACCTTCGAATGCCGCGACCGACGCCGTCATGACTATGGCACCGCGCTCACCGTCCACGGCGTCGAGTTCGGCCATCCGCTCGGCGCCGAGACGGAGTGCGTTGAACGAACCGACCAGATTCAGTTTGACGACGAACTCGAAATCCTCGACCGATCCGGCTTTTCCGTCCTTGTCGAGAATGCGCATGCGACGCCCGGCACCCGCGCAGTGGACGACGCCACGCAGTCCGCCGCGCTCGTGCGCCGCGTCGAGTGCTTCTGCGAATTGTTCGCTGTCGGTGACGTCGGCCGGGGCGAATTGCGCGGCAGCTCCGAGGTCGGACGCCACCTGCTTACCGTCGGAGGAAGGCAGATCGATCAACGTGACCTGCGCCCCGGCGTCGAGAAGTCGTCGAGCTGTGGCCAGGCCGAGACCTGAAGCGCCGCCGGTGATCGCGGTGGAAAGTCCCTCGAGTTTCATGAATCAATTCTTCTTTCCTGCTGGATGACGTGTGGCCCGAAAGCGTTGTCGGGTCAGATCAATTCGAGAATGGTCGCATTGGCCATGCCGCCGGCCTCACACATCGACTGGAGCCCGTAGCGAATTCCCTGATCGCGCATGTGATGCGCCAGGCGAGTCATCAAGATCGCGCCCGATCCGCCGAGTGGGTGACCGACCGCGATCGCGCCGCCGAGCGGATTCACACGATCTATGGCCGCGCCGGTTTCGGCCTGCCAGGCAAGCGGGACGGGCGCGAATGCCTCGTTGATCTCGAAGGCGCCGATGTCGTCGATGGACAAGCCGGAGCGATCCAATGCCTTTGCGGTGGCGGCAATCGGTCCGGTGAGCATGATGACCGGGTCATCGGCCGCGACCACTGCGGTGTGGATACGGACGAGAGGCTTCCACCCGCGTGCCCGGGCGTACTCACTGGTCGTGACGAGTGTGGCGCCCGCTCCGTCGGAGATCTGAGAAGAGTTGCCGGCGTGGATGACTCCGTCGGCGTCGAAGGCCGGGGGCAGCTTCGCGAGCGACTCCAGACTTCCTCCTCGCCGAATGCCTTCGTCCTGGGACAAGTTGGCGATCGGAGCGATCTGCCCGGTGAACGCACCTGCATCGGTGGCGGTGGCCGCGAGTTCGTGTGAGCGAAGTGCGTATTCGTCCAGAGCCGTTCGTGTGAGCGCCCATTTCCGGGCCATCATCTCGGCGCCGGTTCCCTGGCTGAAACTGTCCACCCCGAAGCGTTCGAGTACCGAAGCGGGGAAGTGCTCACCGTTTTTGCTGGCGGTCCCCATCGGTACTCGCGACATCGATTCGACGCCTCCGGCTACGACCACGTCGTTCTGGCCGGAGATGACGGTGGCCGCAGCGAAGGACACTGCCTGCTGGCTCGATCCACAGGCTCGGGTCAGCGTGACACCGGGAACGCTGTCGGGCCAGCCGGCGGCGAGTGCCGCTGTGCGGGCGATGCTTCCGGCCTGCTCGCCGACTTGACTGACGCATCCCCAGATCACGTCGTCGACCGTCGCCGCGTCGAGTCCGGTCCGTTCAGCGAGCGCACGCAGTACATGTGCGGACAGTTCGGCCGGATGGATCTCCGAGAGGGCGCGGCCGCGACGGCCGATCGGTGTACGTACTGCGTCGACGATGACGGCATCTCGCATGTATCTCTCCTGCTGTTCGTGCCCGGTGTTGCGACGGTGCGGTTGGGGCGTTGCTCGAGTCGATCACGAGTGGGACGACCCGGCAATGTCTTTCGGTGAATGGCTTTGTTAGCGAATGGCTATACGTGGAGTACTCAGCCGCGGATGAGCTTGCGGTCGCGTTCGGGGTTGGCGAAGACGAGGACCAGAACCGCGGCGACGACTCCGATGATGCCGATTGCCTGGAAGGACTGGGCGTAGCCGTCGGCCGGCGTTGCAGCGTTGTCCACGATGACTCCCGTTGCGTAGGGAGCAATCAGGCCGCCGATCGACATGATGGCGAGGAAGAATCCCATCGTTCCGGCAGTCTGCTGCGGCGGGCACAGTTCGGAGATCGCAGCGTTGATGAGCGGGAAGGTGATTGCCGAGAATCCGTAGCCGATCGAGACCATGGCGACAGCGACGATGGGAGTGGAGATCTGAGGCAGGAACAGGAGGATCGATCCGCAGATCAGAACGCCGACACAGGGGACGATGACACGAACCGTGCGAGAGGTGTAGCCGCGGCCGATCAACTTGTCCGTGACCGAACCGGAGGTGATCATGAGAACCAGACCGACGATCGAGGGCAACGCGAACATCGAACCGGCTTGCATCGCACTGTATCCGAGACCGACCTCGAAGTACGACGGCAGCCAGGTGAGAACGACGGTGGTCAGCGCGTAGATGGTGGCGATGAGGAAGCAGCAGCTGACGAAGGTGCGGGAGAGGAGGATCTTGCGCCAAGGAACGTTGGGCTCGGTGACTGCCTTCGTTGCTGTCGCGGTCGCCTCGGTTGCTTCTGGATCTGCATTCTTGGTCGCTTTGACGGCCTTGCTCGTGTACGGGCCCTCGGACCAACCGGCCAGCCAGCAACCCATCCACACGAGTCCGAGGACGGAGAGCGAGAGAACCGCTGCGCGCCAGCCGTAATGAACGGCGATGAAGGTCAGTACCGGCGCGAGGGCGATCTTTGCGACAGAGGCGGATCCGGCGAGCATTGCGCCGGGAAGCCCGCGCTTGGCCGGCGGGTGCCACGAGTACGCGGCGGTGTGCATCAGCGCCGAGCTGGGGCCTTCGGCGAATCCGAGGAGCATGCGCGAGACGATCAACATCGCGAGGCTGGCACCGAGAACGAGGGGGAGCATGACCACGGACCAGATTGCGGCCAGGATCAACAGCGCCCAACGTAGGGTCAGGTACTTGTTGAGCGGTCCGGCGAGAAATCCGCCGATGCAGAACATCAGGAAGAACAGCGAGCCGACCATGCCGATTTGCGAAGACTTCAGTCCGAGCTCGCGAGCGAGGGGCTGAGCGATGATTCCGAGGACTGCTTTGTCCGCGTAGTTGACGATGTAGAGGAAGACGACGAGCCCGGTCATCGTCCACGCACGCTTGCGGGTACCGAAGACGGGGACTGCTGACGAATCTGGCGTTGCTGTTGCTTCGGGCTGGACGTCGTTACGCTGTGGCGCGATGGGGGTCACGTGGCGTCCCTTCGAGACTGGTGGGCGGATGCGATCGTGCTCGAAGCGCGGCCTCGAAGCGATCGATGGTGTTGTATTTGCCGGCTGACCTATTGAACGTGTTCTGGATCACTTTGGGCAATGTCGCGTCGGTGATCGGAACGATAGCGGTTGCCTATGTATTGCAGGTCAGGCCATATTGGTACGCCCTATCGGACGCATAGCCGATGGGTGTTGGATCAAAGGCGGAATATTGAGGCAAGGTGAGAAAAAGGGATCACTGTTCTCATCGACCGACTGGAGTTCATACATGCAGCGCACCGTGTTCAACGAGGATCACGAGGCATTCCGGGCTACCGTCCGCGATTTCATCGCGAAGGAAGTCACCCCCGTCCACGAGAAGTGGGAAGAGGACGGTTACCCGCCCCGTGACTTCTACCGGCGGCTGGGAGAGTTGGGCGTACTCGGAATTCAAGTCCCGGAGGAGTACGGCGGAGGCGGTGAGAAGTCGCTCAAGTTCAACGTCGTCGTCGCCGAGGAAGTTGCTGCCGCCGGGGCGTCGTTCGGCTCGCAGTCGGTACATACCAACCTGATCCTGCCGTACCTGCTCGAGTACGCGAACGACGAGCAGAAGAGCCGCTGGTTGCCGGGCTTCGCTTCCGGAGATCTGATGTTCGCGATTGCGATGACCGAACCGGGAACGGGTTCGGATCTGGCGAACATCGCGACGACGGCCAAGCTGTCGGAGGACGGTACGCACTACGTGGTCAATGGTTCCAAGACGTTCATCACCGGCGGGGTACTTGCCGATCGCGTCCTGGTGGTGTGCCGCACCGCGCCCAGCACAGCGGAGAACCGACGCACCGGGTTGTCGATCCTGGTGGTCGACACGTCGTCGTCCGGATACTCGGTGGGGCGCAAGATCAACAAGATCGGTCTCAAGACCTCCGACACTGCGGAGCTTTCGTTTGTCGACGTACAGGTGCCCGTCGAAGACCGGCTCGGAGAAGAGGGCGACGGCTTCAGCTATCTGACTCACAACCTGGCTCAGGAGCGGTTGACCATTGCCTTCGGAGCGGCCGCCACTGCCAGTGCAGCGCTTCGTTTTGCCATCGACTACGTCAAAGACCGCAAGGTGTTCGGTAAGCCCGTCGCGGCATTCCAGAACACCAAATTCGTTCTGGCCGAATGTGCTACCGAGGTTGATGCCATCCAGCTGGTGTCCGACAACGCACTCGAATGTCATGACCGCGGCACTCTGACGATTCCCGACGCAGCGAAGGCGAAACTGTTCTGCACCGAGGCGGCAGGTCGAGTGATCGACAAGTGCCTCCAGTTGCACGGTGGATACGGCTACATCACCGAGTATCCCATCGCGCGTCTTTACGCAGACACGCGTGTCACACGAATCTACGGTGGCACAAGTGAAGTCATGAAGACCATCATCGCGAAGGATCTTGGTCTCTGACGCACTCTCGACATGTTTTCGGCCTCGGAACATTTGTTACGAGGCCGAAAACATGTTCCAGGTAGATCAGTTCGCCGGAACGCCGACGATGCCGTCCGCGATCAGTGCCGAGGCGTGATCAGCAGTGGTTCCGAGGACATCCGCGAGCACCGCAATCGAATCGCCGCCGACCTCGGAGGCCGGTCCGGTGCTCAGGTGTGCGCCGTCGAACGAGGCTGGGTTCGCGGCAGCCAGGTAACGTCCGATTCGAGGCTGATCGAGTGCGGAGAACATCGGGTTGTTCTCCAGTTCACCGGAATTCACCACTTCCTCGAAACTGCGGTACCTCTCGAACAGAACCGACGATGTGTCCAGCGCTGCAGCGATCTCGGCGCCGCTGTGTTCCCGGAACCAATGTGAGAACAGAGCAGTGAGTACCTCTCGATGACGGTAGCGATCCGCTTCGGTGGAGAAGTCGGCCCCGAGGGCACCTTCGACGGCGTCGACAGCCGCCGTGGTGCCGGTGACCGACGCAAGGTCACGGAAATGGCGAGTAGTGAGTGCAACGATCATGAACCGTTCGTTGTCGCGGGAGACGAAATCGATTCCGTACGTGCCGTAGACGGCGTTTCCGCCGGACTCGCGACTGCGGCCGTTCACCTGTACTTCGGTAAGGTAGCCGAGAGCTCCCGCGGTGGCCAACGCGACGTCTTCGAGTGGCAGCGTGATCCGAGATCCATGTCCGGTCGAATCACGTTGACGCACTGCGGCAGTGATCGACAGGGCAGCGTACAGCCCGCACGCGACGTCCCAGGCAGGTAGGGCGTGATTGACAACTCCGGCGTAGTCCGCGGGGCCGGTGATCTGTGGAAATCCCAACGCGGCGTTGACCGTGTAGTCGACCCCCGCGCTGCCGTCGCGGCGCCCGAGGATCTCGAGAGTGATGACGTCGCTGCGCAACTGGGCCAGGGAGTCGTGGCTCATCCAGTTGCGGCCGCCGGCATTGGTGACCAGGATTCCGCCGCCAGGTCCCGGAGCCGTGACCAGTTGGCGAATCAGTTCCTGGCCGCGCTCGGCACGCATGTCCACCGAGAGTGAGCGTTTGCCCTTGTTGAGCCCGGTCCAGTAGATGCTTTCACCCTCGGCCGTCACCGGCCATCGGTTGTAGTCGGAGGCTCCTCCGATCGGATCGATCCGGATCACGTCCGCACCGAGTTGTGAGAGAGTCAGCCCGCACAGGGGTGCGGCGACAAAGCTCGAGACCTCGACGATGCGAAGCCCGGACAACGGGCCTGGGGTCTGAGTCATCTGTGTTCCTCCGGGGTAGAAGAGTGTGCGGTCATGCCATCAACACGGTGAAACGCCAGTCGAGGACCGGATTTTGTGTTGCAGAAGCATTGTGGGAGAACACGAGTGAACGCAGCTGCACTGCGGTTCCGTGTTCGAGGGGCGACGAACCTTCGACGTGCAGTTCGCTCGAGAGGGTATCGCCCTCGTGAACGGGTCCGGTGTGATCGCACGAGTGCCACCCCAGCACTGTCGCCACGTTCGGCAGTGCGCGAGTTGCCTGGGCGAGAGCAATCCCGATGGTGTGGCCGCCGTAGACGAGGCGACCGTGGGCGCCGACGCGCTCGTCGTGGTGCGTCGCTGCGATGTTCAAGCTCAGCCGGGCAAGTTCGGGTGCACTGGAGACGACGTCGCCGCTACTGTGGAAGACGGAGCCCACCAAGTCGGAATCGAAGTGCCTGCCGGGTACCCGATCTCGATATGTGTCGAGGTCCCAACCGTCAGGTGATACGTACGGCGCCGGTTCGGACGGACCGATCACGGAGAGGTCGTCGGCGTGGCGAGTTCTCGTCTCGATCGGGTCGGGGCTCAGCGGGAGCATGGCGCAGCGGTAGAAGTCGAGGACCGTGTTGCCGTTCTGGTCAGCGGACGTCATCCGTAGCGCGGCAAGTCCGGTGGCGGCGCGTCCCGGCTTGGCCGAGTTCTCCCGTAGACCGACCACTTCGGTCCGTGTGTACAGGGTGTCGCCGAGCACGGGGAAGCGGTGGAATCGCAGTCCGCGGTAGAAGAGGTTCGCCTTGACATGGTGAGTCACCACGGTGGACTGACCAATGGCAACATCGGTGACCAGTCCTGGATTCGCCACTGGTGCAGTAGAACCCGTGATGCTCGCCGCTAGGTGTGCGTCGAGAGGCAGGCGCATGCGGTCGCCGAGGATTGCCTGATGGGCGGCGGCGAGTCCACTGGTCAACGTTACCGCGGGGGCTTCGTCGAAGATCTGTCCGTGGGTGAGGTCGTCGAAGTACGGTCCTCCTACGTAGTGCGCGCTCATACGGTGACTCCTTCGGCTCGGGCAAGCGTACGACGCGCTGCCACGGCCACAGCTTCGTCGAGCATCTGACCGTCGAGTTGGGCGGCGCCCGAACCCAGGGCCTCGGCTTCTTCGAGTGCGGTCAATACCCGCCGGGCCTCACTGACAGCGTCCTCCGAAGGGGTGAATGCGCCAGTGGCCGAGTCGATCTGCGCCGGGTGGATGACCCATTTGCCGTCGAATCCGAGAGCGCTGGTCCAGTGCGCAGCGCGCCGGAAGGCGTCGTCGTCGGCGATGCCGAGAAAGGGCCCGTCGATTGCTGCGATGCCGGCTGCACGGCAGGCGATCAGGATTCTGTCCTGGACGGCAAGCCAGTGTTCCGACAGCGCCGAGCGCGAGCGACCCAGTGCTGCACCGAGATCGGCGTATCCGATGATCGCGCCCTGGAGGCGAGGAGTCGCGCGGGCGATGGAGTCGGCATTCTGGACGCCGAGCGGAGTTTCGATCAGTGCTTGCAAGGTGGTGTGGTGCCCGCCTGCAGTCGCGAGGATCTGTTCGGCCTCGAGCAGTTCGTCGGACGACTCGACCTTCGGGACGATCACGCTGGTCAGCGATTCTCCGAGGGCGCCGCAGGCGATCAGGTCGTCGCGGGCCCACGGCGTTGCCAGGCCGTTGATCCTCACCGAAATGGTGCGCGTCGCACCGAACTCCTGCACCAGCGCGGTGACGAGGGCTCGCGCCAGGTCCTTGTTTGCCGAAGTGACAGCATCCTCGAGGTCGAGAATCACCTCGTCTGCGCTCGATGCGATGGCTTTGCGCGCCTTGCGCTCGTCCGAACCCGGTGCGACCAGAGACGCGCGGCGTCTGGTCGAGCGGTAGTGGTTCTCGTCCATGTGTGTCGATTACCTCGATCTGGGGTTCAAATGTACGGCCAGTTGTGAAAGTGGTGAGCTGCCGTGAACGGCGTTGATGTGCACCGAACTGCCTCGATGCTGGCAGTTGCTGCGTATCCATGTCAAGGAGCGGTATTGACATTGCGCGAACAATATCGAAATATGGCCGTACAAACTTTTTTCAAGTCGAGGCGGATTCATGCTCAAACTCAACGACGAAGAGACATTCCTGATCGAAACCGTGCGCCGGTTCGTCGACCGAGAGGTCAAGCCCACGGTTCAGGAGGTGGAGCACGCGAACGAGTATCCCGAGAAGTGGATCGATCAGATGAAGCAGATCGGGATCTACGGTCTCGCGATTCCCGAGGAGTACGGCGGATCGCCGGTGTCCATGCCCTGTTATGCGCAGGTGACGCAGGAACTGTCGCGAGGGTGGATGTCCCTGGCGGGAGCGATGGGCGGTCATACGGTGGTCGCGAAGCTCATCTCACTGTTCGGTACCGAAGAGCAGAAGGTGAAGTATCTGCCGCGAATGGCAACCGGTGAGATCCGGGCAACCATGGCGCTCACCGAGCCTGGCGGTGGCTCCGATCTGCAGGCCATCACGACCAACGCCAAGAGCGACGGCACAGATCTGGTCGTCAACGGGGCCAAGACGTGGATCACCAATGCCCGCCGGTCCGGCGTGATCGCCTTGCTGTGCAAGACCGATCCGAGTGCAAGCCCTCGGCATGCGGGCATCTCGATCGTTCTCGTCGAGCACGGCGAAGGACTGACCGTCTCCCGCGATCTCCCGAAGCTCGGGTACAAAGGCGTCGAGAGTTGTGAATTGTCCTTCGACAACTACCGAATCTCCGAGTCGGCCATTCTCGGTGGCACTCCTGGCAAGGGATTCGGGCAGATGATGAAGGGGCTCGAGACCGGCCGTATCCAGGTGGCCTGCCGTGCGCTGGGCGTCGCCACGGCTGCACTCGAGGATTCGCTTGCCTACGCGCAGCAGCGCGAGAGCTTCGGGCAGCCGATCTGGAAGCACCAGTCGATCGGGAACTATCTCGCCGACATGGCAACCAAGTTGACTGCGGCACGGCAGCTGACCTGGCACGCGGCGCAAATGTACGACAGCGGCGAGCGGTGCGACATGGAGGCAGGCATGGCCAAGCTGTACGCCTCAGAGGTGGCAATGGAAATCGCGTTGTCCGCCGTCCGCATCCACGGCGGTTACGGCTACTCGACGGAGTACGACGTCGAACGGTATTTCCGTGATGCGCCGCTGATGATCGTCGGTGAGGGAACCAACGAAATTCAGCGAAACGTGATCGTTTCGCAGTTGGTTGCCCGCGGCGGTCTGTGACGGCCCGGTGAGCAAGTAGGATCATGTCGCTATGAGTGGTAAGGAAAGAGAGACGGAGCCGGCGTACCAACGCCTCTCTCGTGAGCTTCGTCAGCAGATCTCTGCCGGTACCTACCGCGACGGCATTCAACTGCCCACCGAATCCGAACTGGCGCAGCATCATGGCGTGAGCCGACAGACCGTCCGCCGAGCCTTTCACGACCTCGTTGCCGAGGGCATCGTGTACCGGGTACCCGGGCGCGGAACGTTCGTGACCGAGAACAGTGGCCGCTATCTCCGTCATCTCGGGTCCATCGAAGATCTCATGAACCTTTCGCGGGATACGACGATGGAAGTAGTCTCACCGCTGCAACGGCGCGTGGACATCGAGGCTGCCAGTCGGCTTCGGCTCGACACCGACGTCGTGTACACCGTGGTCTTTCGGCGGATACACGAAGGAGTTCCGTTCGTCCAGACGACGGCGCATCTGCCGGAGGCGATAGCTCGTCAGATCATCGACCTTCCTGCCATGGCTGCCGGTGCAGTCAGCGCCAACACGGTGATCGGCCTACTGGAACCGCTGATCGACAGTCCGATTGTCGAAGCAGCACAATCGATCACGGTGTCCCCGGCGACGGCGGACGTAGCCAGGGACGTCGATTGCGAGATCGGGCACGCCATGTTGCGGGTAGACCGGTTGTACTCCAACGCGCAGGGCGTCGCCAACGAGTTGTCGGTGAGTTACTTCTTGCCTGAGCAGTACACGTATCGGGTGACACTGCGCCGGGGCGCACATTAGAGCTGCGCCGGGGCGCACATTAGAGCTGCGCCGGGCGCTGTTGCTTTTCTTTGCTGTTCAACACCTTTCAGGAGAGAACTATGCGAATTTTCAACGGAATCGACGAAGTAGAGACGGCTGTCGGTGAGCACTTGGGCTACAGCGAGTGGTTCCCGGTCACACAGGATCGGATCGACAAGTTCGCCGACGCCACCGAGGATCACCAGTGGATTCACGTGGATCCCGAGCGCGCAGCGCAGGGGCCGTACGGCGGAACCATCGCCCACGGCTATCTGACTCTTTCGTTGTTGCCGGTGCTCGGCGCTCAGGTGATGCGTGTCGACGGAATCTCCATGACCGTGAACTACGGCAGCAACAAGGTGCGATTCCCCGAACCGGTCAAGGTCGGTTCTTCGGTGCGGGCAGGTGCGGAGATTCTTTCCTTCGAGCGCACCGCGAAGGGCGCGACGATTGTCGTGCGGTACACGATCGAAATCGAAGGAGCGGGTAAACCGGCGCTGGTGGCGGATACCGTGCGCCTGTTGGTCTCCTGAATCCTTTTCCATTCTTCCAGAACGAGATTCGAGGTCAGTTGTGAAACGAGCAGCATTGGTCGCGCCGGTCCGAACCGCGGTGGGCCGTTTCGGAGGGGCACTTCGTGACGTGCCTGCGGAAAGTTTGGCCGCCACTGTCGTCAAGGAGACCGTGCGTCGTAGCGGAATCGATCCGTCCCGCATCGACGACGTCGCGATGGGGCAGTCGTATGCCAATTCGGAGGCACCGTGCATCGGAAGGTGGGCGGCGCTCGAGGCAGGGTTGCCGATTTCGGTAGCCGGCTTCCAGACGGATCGCCGATGTGGAACGGGTCTGCAGGCCATCGTTACCGCGGCCATGATGGTCCAGACGGGTGCGGCCGACGTGGTTCTCGCGGGTGGCGTCGAATCGATGAGCGGGATCGAGCACTACACCACCGGAGCGCGGTGGGGCACCAAATCCGGTGGGCTGCAACTGTTCGACCGCCTCGATCGTGGTCGAGAGCGCTCGCAACCCGAGTGGCGTTTCGGCCGGATCAGCGGAATGATCGAAACGGCCGAGAACGTTGCGACACGCTGCGGGATCACGCGGGAAGAGTCGGACGCCTTCGCCGTCGAAAGTCACCGAAAAGCTACACTGGCAAGAGAATCCGGCCGCTTCGACGCCGAAATCGTCACCGTCGAACTGACGGATCGAAAAGGGAACGTCACACGGTTTCGTGCTGACGAGGGGATCCGTCCGGATACCTCACTCGAAATCCTGGCACGGCTGCGTGCGGTGACCGAGGGAGGCGTCGTGACCGCCGGTAACGCCAGCCAACAGAATGACGCTGCGGCAGCGATGTTGGTGGTCGCCGAGGATCGTCTGGACGAGCTGGGGCTGGAACCCATCGGGTTCCTCGACAGCTGGGCCGCGGCCGGTTGTGAACCGGCGCTGATGGGCCTCGGGCCGGTTGCCGCCGTCTCGAAACTGTTTGCTCGGACAGGGGCAGGCTTTGCCGATTTCGATCTGGTCGAGCTGAACGAGGCGTTTGCGTGCCAGGTTCTCGGCGTCGTGAAGGAATGGGGCTTCGAGGACCTCGATCGACTGAACGTCAACGGTTCCGGCATCTCGCTCGGGCACCCCGTGGGAGCGACAGGTGCGCGTATGGCAACAACCGCGCTTCACGAACTCGGCCGTCGCGGCGGCGGAAAAGCGCTGTTGACCATGTGTATCGGCGGTGGCCAGGGCATGGCAGCCGTGGTGGAGTCTGCCTGACGAGGTTCGCTTCTGGGTACACTTGCGGCGGGGGATCGGAAGTTCTACGGAGGCAGTCGGTTGACGAATGCAGCAGACACCAGTGGCGCGCTGAGCGTCGAGGATGTTCGTCGCGCCAGGGCTGCACTCGAGGGTCTCGATGTCACCAGTTGGTCCGGTCGCTTCGAGCTTCTCTCCGACGCCAACCGTCTGCGTCTGTTGCTCTGCCTTCACCACGCACCGGGTATCTGCGTCACGGATCTGTCCGTGGCGCTGGGGATGAGCGGCACAGCCGTCTCACATGCGCTGCGGCTACTGCGTAGCCAGGGGTGGGTGAGCGCGACGCGTGACGGCCGATCGATGCGATACCAACTGGCAGACGACACCGTTCACCAACTGTTGCATTCGATCGGCGCCACGCATTTTCACGACGAGACACCCACCCCCGGCCACACGCACAGCTGACCGTTTCTCAAGGAGTCGCGAAGAACTTCTCGACGGCCGGTGCAGCGTTCGGGTTTCCGTTGGTGATTCCCGCGCCGACCCCGGCAACCGTTCCGATGACTCCACCGACGATGCAGCCGGCGATGAAGTTCGGGAAGATCGACAGGCAACCGATTCCGACGCCGAGGTTGGCTCCGATGAGCGTCGACTGCACGCCGCCGTTGTTCCAGCCGATATTGACCTCGTTGGCCATCGTGTCGAACGCGGCTTGCTTCGGATCGTTACCGGGGAAGAGCATCAACGCCGCCTGGCTGTTCGACTCGGCGGTCGGGGTCAGTAGGGGTTGGGACGGATCGAAGCCCGCATTCGGGGGCGCTGCGACCGCGGTGCCGGCTCCAGCGCCGACAGCGGCGACAACGAGAACGGACATGGTGAGAGTTCGGGACAGTTTCATGGGGACGGCCAATCTGTCTGTGTGGAACCAGTCGTGAATGGTAGCGGTGCAGTTCGCTAGCCGGAACTCCACCGTCTGGATCGATCGTGCGGACCTCCTCGGGCACAACGGGACCCGTCGTCTCCGCGCGACGGGCCGTGTTTGGTGGCTACCCGACTCCGGGTGCCCTGAAACCGCCCAGTCTCATTCGTTTTTCGACAACCGCGCACGCAATTCTTCGACCTCGGCAGTAAGCCGATCGACCTCGGCTTGCAGGGGTTGGCGTGCCAGAGCGAGGGATTCGTCCATGCGCTCCTTGTCGAAGCGAGGTGTGATGTTTCGACTGCAGTTCCAGTCGAACGCTTCGACGTCGATGACGATGGAACGCTGGGCTTTTGCCGTCATGGTGCCGCCGGGAACTTGCAAGAGCTGTTGCAGTAGTGCAGGGTCCTCGTCCGCCTCGATCACGTGCGCACGCCCGTAGATCTTCAATCTCGTCCGCGTCGGGTAGTCGATGACGAACAGCGAGATGCGATTGTTCGCTTCCAGATTGCCGAGCGTCACGAATTGCTGATTGCCGGGAAGATCGGCGAATCCGATTCGATTCGGACCCAACACATGCAGGAATCCGCGCGGGCCGCCGCGATGTTGGACGTACGGCCAACCGTCGGGCGTCACCGTGGACATGAAGAAGGAATCCACGGATTTCACGAATCCCTGAGCGCGGAAATCGAATTCCATCGGACCTTCGTCGGGCTGATCGAGCTTTGAACCGTAGACGGTGAAACTCCCGGTCGACCGCTGACGCTCCACCGCAGCGGGGGAGAAGGCGATGTGTGCGTATCGGGTCGACATTCTTTATCTCCTGGTGCTCAGTGCCAGCGGTGGTCGGCAACGGCGGTTCGCGGACCGAACTTGGGTTTGACGGCTTGGCCGCTGACCTGCAGAAGCCTCACGGCGCGGTATCGATGCGGTTGGAGGGGAGCGAGGTACTGCACCATCTCGGCGTCGTCGATCGGTTCTCCCAGCAGTGACCACCCGACGACGGCAGCGAGGTGGTAGTCGCCGACCGAGAGTGCATCGGAATCGCCGAAGGCGCGCTGAGCCACTTCGGCGGCAGTCCAGATCCCGACGCCGGGCACCGCTCGCAATCGTTGGGTCGCTTCGGCCCTGGGGAACGATGACGCCTGCTCGAGGCGGTCGGCGACGCGAGCGCACTGAACGATCGTCTTGGATCTCGCGGGATCGACATTTGCGCGATGAAACTCCCACGACGGCATTCGACGCCATTGGTCCGCGGTGAGTGGGACTCGCATTCCGTCGGGTGCAGGGCCGGGTGGGCGCTCACCGAACTTGGTCAGCAGGCGGCGCCACGCGGCAAACGCGTCGATGCCGTGAACTCGTTGCTCGAGGATCGCGGGAACGAGAGCTTCCATGACGCGGCCGGTGCGGCCGATGCGCAGATGAGGGAAGCGTCGATGAGCTTCGGCGATCTTGGGATGTTCGGGGGCAAAATCTTCGGCTTCGTCGTCGAGGCCGAGCAGCGCGTCGGCGCCTTCCAATAATTCCGTGGCACCGGGACCCCACGCCTGCACGCGGACCATGTGCCGATCCGACTGCGTGATGCGGTAGGTCACAGGACCCGAAAGTTGGCGGGAAACTCGCCAGATCGCTCCGTCGGCGGACCGCCGATGTGCGGGGTCGCCGGGTCCGCGCTGATGCGGGCTGAGCGTCAGCGCGGCATCGAGTGGTCGCTGAGAAGTCACCGTGACTTCGTCGGCCGGAGATAGCGGCGTCATCGAGGTCAGCGTATCGCCACCGTCCATCCTCCGTTAAGGCGTGTGTCGGTGGCGCAACGTATTGTCCGAGCCATGATCATCGTGAGCACCGACGGATCCTGTCTGCGAAACCCCGGTGGGGCTATCGGCTGGGCGTGGGTCAATCACGAGGGTCCGAGCATGTCTGGCGGAGAAGCGTCCGGTACCAACCAGATTGCCGAGTTGCGTGCCCTCTTCGAGGCCGTCGTCGCGCATCCGGGTGGGGATCCTCTGCTCATCGAATCCGACTCGCAGTACGCCATCAAGTGCGCTTCCGAATGGTTGCCCAGTTGGAAGCGCAAGGGTTGGAAGACCGCGGGCGGCGGGGCGGTCAAGAATCTGGAACTGGTGCAGAGCATCGACCGAGCCATCACCGACCGTGTCGGACCGGTGCGCTTTCGCTGGGTGCGCGGGCACGTCGGCAACCACTACAACGAGATGGCAGACAAGTTGGCCGGCGAAGCCGCACGCGCCATCGTCTCGGGGGACATCGCGTCGGTCCCGCTTGCGGCGCCGGTGAAGAAGGAACCCACCGTCGTGAACTCCTCGTACAAAGAGAAGTCCACGACGGCCGAAGAACCGGCAGATCTGTTCACACTTTTCTGAGCGGTTCAGAAACCGTCGGCAACCTGAACGAGCGCCCGGCCCGTGTACTTGCCCTCGCGTACCTGATCGATCACCGAGACGACGTCGCGGACGGCGACGAGGTTCGTGATCTCTTTCAGATGACGTGGCGCCAAGTCGGAGCCCAGACGGGTCCACAGCGCGCGACGGGGTTCGATCGGCATCAATACCGAGTCCATGCCCAGCAGTGAGACTCCGCGGAGAATGAACGGCAGCACGGTCGTAGGCAGCGCGGCGCCACCGGTCAATCCGCTGGCAGCGACAACACCGCCGTAATTGATCGTGCTCAGAACGTGAGCGAGTGTCTTTCCACCGACGCAGTCGACGGCCGCAGCCCACTGAGATTTTCCGAGCGGGCGAGGCTTGGCGTCGGGATCCTCGGGGAGGCGGCCGATCACCGAAGACGCACCGAGATACGTCAGAAGGTCTGCCGCGCCGGGCTTGCCACTGGAGGCGACCACGTCGAAGCCTGCGCGTGCCAGAAGGTCGACGCTGACGGTGCCGACTCCGCCGCTCGCTCCCGTCACCAGTACCGGACCGTCGGCGGGCTTCACTCCGCTGGCCAGAATGGCTTGGACACTCATGGCCGCGGTGAATCCAGCCGTGCCGATTGCAGCAGCGTCGGCAGTGGAGATGCCGTCGAGCTTCACGACCCACTCGGCAGGCAGCCGGGCGATCTCCGCGTAGCCGCCGTTACGGGCGGTCCCGATCTCGTACCCGTGGGCCACGACCTTGTCGCCGGGGGCGAACGCGTCGGACTCGGAGGCAATGACCTCGCCGGCAACGTCGATGCCGGGGACGATCGGGTAGTCGCGAACCACCCCGCCCTTCGGGGTGACCGCGAGGGCGTCCTTGTAGTTGACGCTCGAATACTCGACGCGAATGGTGACCTCACCTGCAGGGAGGATGGATTCGTCGACGGTTTCGGGGGCGAAGTCGATGGTGCCGTCGCTGTCGCGGGCGACCCAGGCGTTGAAGGTAGTCATAGGTCGAACATAAAGGCCTTCGGCGGTGTGCGCCTTTTCGGTAGTGCGGACTACCAAAAAGGCGCACAGGGGCGGAGTCCCTAGATCAAGCTGCCCTCATGCACCGCTCGATCGAAAGCCGGCAGCGGACCGCCCGCGCGCAGGGTCGTCGCCAACGCAGGATCGGCGAGATGGAGACGGCCGATCGCAATCAGATCGAACTCACCACTGCCGATGCGCTCCTCGAGTTGCGGGATGTTGTCCACCACCGGCGCAACGCCTTCGATGCGACTGTCGCGCAGTGACTTTCCGATCCCTACGCTACCGACGGCCATCGTGACGGCACCGGTCAGCTTCTTTGCCCAACCGGCCAGTGAGAGGTCGCTGCCTTCGAAGGCCGGGACGTCGAAGCGCCTGATGCTGGCGTCGAGGACGTCGACTCCGGCGTCGACCAGCGCACCCAGGATGACACCCAACTCCTCGGGAGTTTCCGCGATCTTCGCGGTGAAATCCTGCTGCTTGTGCTGCGAGAAACGGTAGATGATCGGCAGATCCGGGCCGATCGCCGCGCGGATTGCAGCGACGACGGCAGCCGGGAACTTGGTACGACGCACCAGGTCGCCGCCCCACGCGTCGTCGCGCTGGTTGGTGCCCTCCCAGAAGAAGGAATCGAGGAGGTAGCCGTGACCGCCGTGGATCGCGATGCCGTCGAAGCCGAGTTCGACAGCGTGCTTCGCGCTGCGGACATAGGCGTCGATGACGTCCTGGATGTCCTGCTCGGTCATCGCTTCGGTGCTCGCCTGCGCGCGCTCGACGTAGGCAGCGGAGTACGAGGTGACGCCGAGCGGGCCCCATTCACCGGAGGGGCGCATCGGCTTGAGTGATGGGTCCATTCGCGTCATCGCGCCCCACAGCGGTCCGACGTGCCAGAGCTGAGGCACGATCTTGCCGCCCGCCGCGTGCACGTCGTCGACGACCTTGCGCCATCCAGCCTGCGCAGCGGGGGTGTGGAGGTTCGGGACGTTGGCGTGATCGACAGCCGTCTCGTGATCGATCGCGACGCCTTCGGTGACGATCAACCCGGTGCCGCCCTCAGCGCGTCGGCGGTAGTAGTCGGCAACGTCGCTGCCGGGCACACCTTCGATGGAGTACGTGCGCGTCATCGGCGACATGACTATTCGGTTGGACAGTTCGAGCGAACGGATGCGGAGCGGTTGGAACAGCGGGTTGGTCACTTCGTCACAGCGCTTTCATGAATCGGAAGAATCCGGGGTCCTGGTCGACACGGAGTCGCGTGAGAGTTCGGTAGCTGATCAGCCACTTACCGTCTTCTTTGCGGTATTCCTCGTGGTAGTGGCCGTAGCCGTGCAGATGCAGCTCTTTCACGCCGTCGTTCCACCACAACATGTCCTCCATTGCCCAGATACCGGTTGCGGTGGTGGGCGAGGTCAGCACGATTTCGGGGGTGTGTGCGTGGTGCGCTGTGGTGAGGGGGATGTCGCCGTCGAGCATGTTCCGAATTGCTGCGGTGAGCTTGTCGATTCCCACTACCTGGTTCGAGGTGTCACCGGTCTTGGGTTGCTTGTCTGTCGGGAGTCCGCCCCACGTCTCGCTGACGACGTCTGCGGTGTGCAGGGTTGGGTAGACGTGCCACTGCTTGGTGTCCATGCAGCGTAGGCGCGCGGCGAAGACACGTTTGATCTCCTCGATTGCGAGCAGTTCCTCGACGGCACTGATCGACCCCACTTCGGACTCGGCCTGAGACATTAAACCTCCAACGGTGTTCGGCAAGATGGGTTCACACTCGGGTGCTCATGGCGGGCCGTCAACGACCTGTCCCGGTGAGCGCGACGGCACTCGGTATGGTCGAGCGAACGAAAGGGGTGTCAGACGTGTGTACCGAAGAGGTCCCATCGACCGGACCGGAGGAGATTGCCGAGGTTCGGGCTTTCTGGCGCGAGTTGGGTGTTCCGGGCGTGATCGACGTCCATACCCATTTCATGCCGAAGAGCGTCATGGACAAGGTGTGGGGTTACTTCGATTCGGCGGGACCGATGATCGGTCGACCATGGCCCATCGCCTACCGACTTGCCGAGGAGGAGCGGGTGCACCGTCTCCGCGAGTTCGGCGTCCGGGCTTTCACGTCGATGATCTACCCCCACAAGCACGCGATGGCCGAGTGGCTCAACCAGTGGGCAGTCGAATTTGCCGCGCAAACACCTGATTGCCTGCACACGGCCACGTTCTATCCCGAGGAGTCGGCGGCGTCGTACGTCGGCAAGGCGTTGGAGTCGGGCGCGCGAATCTTCAAGTCCCACATCCAGGTCGGAAACTACGATCCGAACGATCCTCTGCTCGACAAGGTCTGGGGTCAGCTCGAGGACTCCGAGACGCCCATCGTGATTCACTGTGGTTCGGGACCCGCCCCGGGGGAGTACACGGGGCCCGATCGCATCGCTTCGCTGCTGGCACGGTACCCGCGCCTGCCGTTGATCGTCGCGCACATGGGGATGCCCGAGTACAGCGAATTCCTTGATCTTGCAGAGGCTTACGGCAACGTCCGCCTGGATACGACCATGGCGTTCACCGACTTCACGGAAGAGCAGTGCGCCTTCCCGAAGGCCGATGTTTCTCGGCTCGTCGACATGCAGGACCGGATTCTGTTCGGTAGCGACTTCCCGAACATTCCGTACCCGTATCTCACGGCCTTGCAAGCGGTTACGCGCTTCGATCTCGGAGACGAGTGGTTGCGAGCCGTTGTGCACGACAACGCTGCCAAGCTCTTCTCGGTGAGCTGAGCCCACCGAGAGGAACTTCGACTCAGCGGAGTTTGATGCTGCCGCCGTCGGCCATCAAGGTCTGACCCGTCATGTACTTGGAGTCCTCGCTCGCCAGGAACACCACGACGGGAGCGATGTCGGTTTCGGGATCACCGATGCGTCCGAGCGGTACCTTGGCGACGGATGCGGCTGCGCGCTCGGGGAAGGCTTCCTGCCACTTGACGACACCTTCGGTGGCGGCGAACGGGCAGACCACGTTGACCCGAATACCTTCCGGCGCCCACTCGTTGGCGACGACGCGCGTCAGGCCTCGCACAGCTTCCTTGGCCGCCGCGTAGGACGTCTGGGTCGGCATTCCGTCCAAACCTGAACCCGATGCGAAGTTGACGACCGAACCCTTGGTCTTCGCGAGTTCGTCGTGGCACGCCTGCATCAGGTGGACAACGGGGTAGAAACCGGTGTTGAAGGACAGATCGAACATGTCCTGCGTGGTTTCGAGCAACGGAGCCTGACGGGACGCGTGAGCGTTGTTCACCAGGATGTCGAGCTTGCCGAAAGCCTCGAGCGCGGCGTCACGGATCTGCTCGGCCGAACCGGCGGCGGCAAGGTCGACGTTCAGGAACTTGCCGGAGCCGGCGAGTTCTTGTTCGAGGGCCTGGCCCTGCTCGTCGTTGATGTCGACGAACAGGACCTTCGCGCCTTCACGAGCGAAGACTCGGGTGATGGCACGACCGATTCCGCCGGCGCCGCCGGTGACGATCGCTACCTTGCCGTTCAACCTCATGGAAACGCTCCTCTTCGTAGGTGCTGCTTAAACTGTTGCGGTCTCGTCGACTGCAAGGGCAATCTTTTCGAGGCCGGCGATGCTGTAGGCGGCGTAGGTCTCGTACGGTCCGCGGCCTGAGAAGTAGGACGAGAGCTGGCCACCGAGCTCTTCGACCGTGAACGCGGATCCGGCTGCGTCGAAACGATTCTCGACCTTGGGTGCTTCCATCAACGCCACCATCTTGCCGTAGACGACAAAGACCTGGCCGTTGATCTCGTCGGAATCGGGGGATGCGAGGTAGCTGACCAGGGTCGCGACGCGCTCGGGTGCAAGCGGATCGAGGCCGCTTACGCCGGTGTTGTTCTCGCCGAAGGCTTCTGCCGTCATGGCGGTGCGGGCGCGGGGGCAGATCGCGTTGGTGCGGACGCCGTAGCGGGAGAGGCCTGCTGCGCTCGAGAGCGTCAGAGCGGTGATACCGGCCTTGGCTGCCGAGTAGTTGGGCTGTCCGGCGCTGCCGAAGAGGAAGGCCTCGGAAGAGGTGTTGATGATGCGGCCGTAGACCGGTGCGTCGGCTGCCTTGCTGGCTGCGCGCCAGTGGACTGCGGCTGCGTGCGAGGTGGCGGCGTGACCCTTGAGGTGCACGCGGATGACGTCGTCCCAATCGGATTCGGTCAGGTTGAAGATCATCTTGTCGCGCAGAATGCCTGCATTGTTGACGAGGATGTCGAAGGATCCGAAGTTCTTGACAGCTTCTTCGATGATGCGCCCGCCGAGCGACCAGTCGGAGACGTCGCCGGTGATGGCGAGTGCCTGTCCACCTGCGGCCTTGATCTCGTCGACCACATCGTTGGCCGCTGCACCCATGTCGTTGACGATGACGGCTGCGCCGGCAGCGGCGAGTCCGAGTGCCTCGGCGCGACCCAGCCCGGCACCGGCGCCGGTGACGGCGGCAACTTTGCCTTCCAAGCTCAGTGATTGCGTCATGTCGTGCTCCTTCGATCCGGTCTGGCGAGTAGGTTCAACAAAATTAGTATTCATTCTAATTTGAAGTCGAGAGTTCGGTTGTCGTTCCGAAAAAATCATTCGAGCAAAATCAGAATTAGTTCTAGTTTTGAGCAGAAGGTCGGCCGAAAGACGAGTAGTCTCACTGAGCGGGAGCGGTGATCTGGGTCACGAGCGGCGCATGCCACCTTGGGGCTACGCGGCGACCCCACCGCGTACGCATTTGCGTCACCACCGATCCGCTCAGTTCTCGGCCGCCTTCGTCGGCACCAGGGTCGGATAGTTCTCACCGAAAACGCAGTACGGTCGGTCCCGAATTCACCGGGCCGGACATCAAGGAAGGCACCAGTAGTGTCACTGAATTTGGCAGATCTGTACGAGGGCATTTCGGATTTGATTCCGGACCGCACGGCGCTCGTGTGCGATGGCCGTCGTCGCACCTACATCGAACTGGACGAAGGATCGAACCGCATTGCCCGCCACTTGGCGAGTGTCGGTGTCGGGCCGGGCGATCACGTCGCTCTGCACATGCGCAACAGCATCGAGTTCGTGGAAAGTTTGCTCGGTTGCCTCAAGATCCGAGCGGTCCCGATCAACGTCAACTATCGCTACGTCGACGCCGAACTGACCTACCTGTACAACGATTCGCAGTCAGTAGCACTGATCGTGGACGAGGAGTTCATTTCCGTCGTGGAGGCGGTTCTCCCGGCCGCACCCGGCATCAAACACGTCGTTGTCGTCGGCGAGTCAGCCGTCCGCGATATCGAAGGCGTCGACATCGTTCGATATGCCGACGCTGCCGCGGAGCAGTCCGTCACTCGTGACTTCGCGCCCCGCAGCAACGACGACCTCTTTGTCATCTACACCGGCGGCACGACGGGTATGCCCAAGGGCGTCATGTGGCGTCACGAGGACTTCTACTTCGCGGCGCTCACCGGAGGAAATCCGTTCGGTCCGCCGCACACCACCGCTGAAGCTCTGTATGCCGCGGTCCCGAACGTGCCCGCGATGAACATGCTCAGCACTGCACCCCTGATGCACGGCGCGGCGTCGTACTCGCTGTTCACCGGATTCTTCATGGGTGCCAACGCAATTCTGATGGCGCGGTTCGACGCGAAGACGACCCTGCAGATCGCCGGGAGTGAGAAGGCCGTCTCCATCACCGTCGTCGGAGATGCGATGGCGCGTCCGCTCGCAGACGAATTGGCTGCGAACGCTGCGGATTACGATCTCAGCACGGTCGGAATGGTCTCGTCGGGCGGAGCATTGTTCTCGCTCTCACTGCGCGAGCAGCTCAAGTCCATACTCCCGAACCTGGTGATCCGCGACGGATTCGGCTCCTCGGAGTCGGGCGTCGACGGCAATCTCGAGATCGGCGAAGACGGCCTGATGCGCATCGCCGCTCGCGACGAGACCCGCGTCGTGGACGAAAGGATGCGGCCGCTGGAGCCCGGATCCCCCGAGACCGGTTACATCGCTCGCAGTGGTCACGTGCCTGTCGGCTACTTCAATGATCCGGTCAAGACCGCGGCTACGTTCCCGGTGATCGACGGGGTGCGGATGTCGGTGCTCGGCGACGTCGGACGCGTGGAAGCGGACGGCTCGATCGTGTTGCTGGGGCGTGGTTCTCAGTGCATCAACACCGGTGGGGAGAAGGTGTATCCCGAGGAGGTCGAGCAGGCACTCAAGAGTCACCCGGCTGTGCTCGACGCTCTGGTCGCGGGAATTCCGGATGCGAAGTTCGGTGAGCGCGTCGCTGCGGTCATCACGACCCGCGAAGGCTTCGACGTCCCGGACGCTGCCGAGATCGGTGAGCATTGCGCGTCGCAGGTCGCTCGGTACAAAGTGCCGCGCACCGTCATGAACGTTCCGTCGATCAGGCGTTCTCCCAGCGGAAAGGCCGATTACCGCTGGGCCAAGGCCACTCTCGCCGAGCAAGCCTCCTAGTCCGGCCGGAGCCGTCGAGCGCGTTTGTGAGGGACGCGTTGGGTGGCTCCGGTGCTCTAGCCTGTCACCGTCAGAACCAGCAGAGCGACGTTGAGTGCAACGATCAAGCCCGCCGCAATCCAAGCCGCGACGGTCGTGATCGGGGCATTTCGCGCGTCGCCCATGAGTTCGGGGTCCGAGGTCATTCGCACCAGCGGGATGATCGCGAAGGGGATGCACAGGCTCAAGACCACTTGGCTGAGCACGAGCGCCAGCGTCGGGTCGACGCCGAGTCCGAGCACGATCAGTGCCGGGATGAGAGTGACGATTCGGCGTGTGATCACCGGAATGCGAATGGCCAGAAGACCATGCATGATCTCGGCGCCGGCCGCGCATCCCACGGAGGTCGACGCGAGTCCGGAGGCGAGGAGTCCGATCGCAAACACCACGGCTACGCCCGGACCGAGTGAATTCTCGATCGCGGCATGCGCACCGTCGATGGTGTCGGTGCCGGGTACTCCGCGCAGCGCCGAAGCGGCCAGAAGCAGCATGCCGATGTTCACGCCACCGGCGATGATCAACGCGACGACGACATCCCAACGGGTGACTTTGAGTAGTCGCTGCAACCGTGGCCCAGGTTTGATGTGGCCGTGGCGATCACGTGCCAATGCGGAGTGAAGGTAGATCGCGTGCGGCATGACCGTGGCTCCGAGCATGCTGGCGGCGAGCAGTACGGTCTCGGTTCCTTCGAAGCGGGGGACCAATCCGGCGACGGCCTCGCTGCCGGAGACGTCGGTGAAGGCGAGTCCGGTCAGGAAGCCGATCGTGATGATGGCCAGCAATCCCATGACCACGAACTCGAAAGTGCGCTGTCCGCGCCGACTTTGGATCGTCAGGATCACCATCGACACGCATCCGGTGATCAGCCCGCCGAGGAAGAGCGGGATGTTGAAGAGCAGGTTGAGTGCGATGGCGCCGCCGATGACTTCGGCGACGTCGGTCGCGATCGCCATCATCTCGGCCTGGAGCCAGAACGCGCGACGGTTGTTCTTACGCAGGCGCTGACCCAGCATTTCGGGCAAGGATCTGCCGGAGACCAGACCGAGTTTCGCGGACAGATACTGCACGAGGACGGCCATCGCGTTGGCGAGTACGAGTACCCAGATGAGGAGGTAGCCGTACTTGGCGCCGGCGGTGAGGTTGGCGGCGACGTTGCCCGGATCGACGTACGCGATTGCCGCGACGAACGCCGGACCGAGCAGGGCGATGGATCTCCCCGTAGGTCGTCGGCGCGGAGTCGTCGGCTCTTGCGTACTAGTGCTCATCGGTCTCCTGGTCACACGTACTCGGACCCGTTGGTTCGAATAAGTGAACTATAGAGTTTGGGGAGCCGAACTTTCAACAGCTGTGCGCGGTCAGCGACCGCAGAGGGTCCCTAACCGCGCACAGGGGGTTAGGCCGTCACCCCGGCGGCCAGGAGAGCGCGGGCCTCGGGTCGGCCGTCTAGGAGGGCGTTGGTACGCAGTTCGACCTTCCACTCGCCGTCCGTCTTGATCAGTTCCCAGCGGTTCGCGGTGATGCGGAGGACCTTGAACCCAGTCGGGTTCTCGGGGTCTTTGATGACCAACTGCGAATGGCAGGTCGCGACGGCTTTGTTGCCGTCGATGCGGATGTGCGCGGGTGTCATCATGTGAGCCGCGCCGTTCATGATCCAGTTCTGGTGTGAGGCGCTGTGAACCATCGCGCGCAGTTCGCCGCGGCCGTGCATCGCACCGGTATCGACGTCGTAGACGCCGTCCTCGAGCCACAGGTTCGCGACCTCGTCGGCTGATCCGCTGTCGACGGCAGGGCTGTACGTGGTCAGCAGTTCGGTGATCGCGAGCTTGTCCTCGAGCAATTCCACTCGGGCGAGCAGGGATTCGATCAGGGCGGTCGAGTCGGTCATCGGTACGTCCTTTGCGTAGGAAGGTTGACGAATCATGGGGTGGTGAAAGCGAAGCCCTCGGCGAAGGCGATTCGGTGAAGTTCCTCGAGTTGTTCGCAGTAGTGTTCTGCGCTTCTGGCGCTGATCGAGCAACTGGCGATGGTCGCCCCGGCGTCGCGGACGCGTGTCAAGGCGCGGACGCTGGATTCGCGATTGCCGAGGGGATCGAGCGGCGCACCGGCGGGAAGCACTACGTCGAATCCGTCGGGGAGCGTCGTGGCGTCGAGCATTTCCTTCAGTTCGGAGAATCGCAGCCCGAACGGCACCCACCCGTCGCCGTGTGTGGTGGCCCGGCGCAACGATCTCTTGGTCCGGCCGCCGATCCAGAGGGGCACACGTTTCTGGACGGCATGGGGTTCGACGACAAATCCGGAGTAGTCGTAGAACTCGCCGTGATACTCCGGAGTCGGAGTCGACAGTGATGCTCGAAGTGCGGCGAGAGCGTCGTCGGCACGCGCTCCTCGGTCGACGAACGGAGCATTTATGAGATCGAATTCTTGTTTCAGAGTCCCCACTCCGAGCCCGAGTATCAAGCGTCCGTTGCTGACGCGATCAAGCGTTCCGTAGCGCTTGGCGATCTCGAGGGGGTGGTGATAACCCAGTACCAGCACCTGCGTCGCCAGCAGGATTCGTGACGTACGTGCGGCGAGAAAACCGAGGGTGGCGAGCGGATCCCAGTAGGTTCCGCCACGTTCGGTGGCGATCTCTTCTGGAACCGCCACATGTTCACTGCAGGTCAGATGGTGGAAACCGAGTCGATCCGCCGCGGCCGCAATTGTGGCAATCTCACCGATGTCGGCGCTCGCCTCCCACTCCGAACGCGTGCTCGGGTGCTGAATCAGGACCGGCGTGACGATTCCCAGGTGCATCGGGCGTTTATAACCCTCCCGCTCACGCGGAGGCAGGTGAATTACCGCTGATCGGGATCGAAAAGGTTGATTCACTTTCCAGAAACTGTGACCTGGGTTATAGTCGGTAGAATCAATTCCAGTTTTCGGGAGGCGTCCATGACCATCGTTGACATGAACGACACACTGTCCACCGTCCAGACCGCCGCCGAGCAACCCAAGAAGGATCTGCCGCCGTCGATGGTCGAGCGGATGACACTGATTCTCGACGCCTTCGACGGCCGCGCTGCGCGGCTGACGCTGGAAGAGGTCGCGTGCCGCACTCAGTTGCCGCGGTCCACCGTCCACCGCATTCTCGATCAGCTCGTCAAACTGGACTGGGTTGATCACGCGTCGTTCGGCTACTGTCTCGGGCGCCGTGCACTCGGTCTCGGTGGTGGCGACGGCGGCCACAGCCAGATCCGCGAAGCCGCAGCGCCGCTTCTGCACGAGTTGCACCTGCAGACCGGCATGGTTGTTCATCTGTCGGTGCTCGACGGGCGCGAGAGTGTCTACCTCGACAAGGTCGGCGGGCGGTTCGCCGCGGCGCTACCGTCCCGCGTCGGCGGCCGAGTGCTCGCCCATTCGACGGCCGGAGGCAAGGCGATGCTGGCGTGGATCGACCCCGAGCGTGTCGACGCTCTGTTCGGGTCGGTTCTTCCCCGCTGCACCGAGAACACGATCACCGACGTCGCGGTGCTGCATCAGGAACTGAACCGGATCCGTCAGCGTCGGGGACTGGCCTTCGAGCGCGGTGAGTCGGCGCGTGGGGTCGCTTGTGTGGCTTCGGCGATTCGCGGACACGAGGGTCCCGTCGGCAGCATCGCGTTGTGTGGTGACATGCGGACCGCTCAGCTCGAGCGAGTTGCTCCGCTGGTCGTCGACGCGGCTCGCGAGGTCTCGCGGACGTTGTACCCCGAACTGGGCGCTCCTCGCCGCGGCCGCAAGACGCCTCCCGTTCCGACCAATACGTTCTCGGCGGAGACGATGGATCGCCTGCTGGCAGCGTCGTCCGACCACTGGATCTGACGTATTTAGATCGACTTGTCTCGCTGATCGGGACGAGTCATAGCAGCTCAGCGGCACTGATGGCACCGTTCGGACCATGACGACTGAACTGAGCTACGAGGGAACCCTGAAGGAACTGCAGACCGATCTCGGTGTGCTCCGGTACCACGAAGCCGGCGACGGCCCGCCGCTCCTGCTGCTGCACGGTTCGGGCCCCGGTGTCACCGGTTGGCGTAATTACCGCGGCGTTCTCGCGGACTTCGCGGAGCACTTCCACTGCTACGTTCTCGAGTTCCCCGGATTCGGTGTCAGCGATCCCGGCCCCGACCACCCGATGATGATGGCGCAGGCATCGGTGGGGATGTTCCTCGACGGCCTCGGCGTCGGACCTGTCCATATGATCGGCAACTCCATGGGCGGCATCGTCGCCACCAAGGTCGCGATCGACGAACCACACCGGGTGAGCAAGCTCGTCACCATCGGCGGCATGGGCAAGAACACCTTCTCTCCCGGCCCTGGTGAAGGCATTAAACTTCTCATGGAGTTCACCGACAACCCCACCCGCGAAGCTCTGGTCCGGTGGCTGCACTCGATGGTCTTCGACCGCGCGGTCGTCACCGAGCAGCTCATCGAAGAGCGCTGGGCTCTCGCCACCGAGCCGACGACGCTCGAGATCGCCCGTCGTATGTACAGCAGCAAGGCCATGGCCGCCATGGGCGCGGCTGCCGCTGCGTCAACCGCCGTGCCGTACTGGGCGCAGCTGAACAAGATCAAGGCACCGACGCTGTTGACCTGGGGACGCGACGACCGCGTCAGCCCCGTGGACATGGCGATACTGCCGATGCGCGACATCCCGAACGGCGAAGTTCACATCTTCCCCAACTGCGGACACTGGACGATGATCGAGGCCCGTGACGCCTGGGTCGCGTCCGTTCTGGCATTCCTGACGCGTCCAGAAGGCAAGTAAGGGGCTTCGCCCCCGTGCGCCTTTTTGGTAGCTCCCACTACCAAAAAGGCGCACAGGGGGTGCTCCCACTCACCGGGAAGCGTTTCTGCACTTCGGCGGGCTACCTGCCACCGTTTCACCAACAGATTTTCATTCTGCCCAGGCACTCGCCGGGTAGCGAAACCAGAAAGCCGGAAAAATCATGGGTCAGGTTCTGGACAACATCTCACAGTTCGCCGACGAGATCCGCGCCGACGGAGTCGAGGGCGACAAGCTGATGCGCTTGACGGACGGCAGCGCGAAGCGACTGCGCGACTCCGGCGTCATCCGGATGTTCCAGCCGAAGGAGTTCGGAGGCCTCGAGGCGCATCCGCGTGAATTCGCGGAGACGGCAATGGCTATCGGCGCGATGGACGGTGCGACGGGTTGGGTCAGCGGCATCGTCGGTGTTCATCCGTGGGAGCTTGCGTTCTTCGACCGCAAGGCTCAGGAAGAGGTGTGGGGAACCGATCCCGATACGTGGATGGCGTCACCGTATGCGCCGATGGGCGTGGCGAGGCCGGTCGAGGGCGGCTACATCCTCAACGGTCGCTGGTCGTTCTCCTCGGGTACCGATCATTGTGACTGGATCATGATCGGCGCGATGGTCGGTGACGAGTCCGGTAAGCCGTTGATGCCGCCGAAGCACCTGCACGTACTGCTGCCGCGCTCCGATTACGACATCGACCAGGACAGCTGGAATGTTGTGGGCCTGCGCGGAACCGGGTCGAAGGACCTGATCGTCAAGGACGCGTTCTTGCCCACCTACCGCACGATCGACGCCGGAAAGGTGTACGACGGGACGGCGTGGAAGGAAGCGGGCCGTACGGAGACGTTGTACAAGTTCCCGTTCTCGTGCATTTTCCCGCTGGGTATCACCTCGTCGTTGATCGGTATCGCGGAGGGTGCGTTGGCGTGCAACATGGCGGCGCAGCGTGAGCGGGTGACGGTCAGTGGTGTTCCGATCAAGGAAGATCCGTACGTGCTGTTCGCGATCGGTGAGGCTGCGGCCGAGATCGCTGCTTCTCGGGCTGCGATCTTGGAGACGGTGGATCGTTTCTGGGACATGACCGAGAAGGGGCAGGAAGTTTCGTTCGAGCTTCGTGCGATCGGTCGGCGTACGCAGACTGCTGCTGCGTGGCGGGCGGTGCGCGCGGTGGACGAGATCTTTGCTCGTTCCGGTGGTGGCGCGTTGCAGTTGAACACGCCGATGCAGCGGTTCTGGCGTGATGCGCATGCCGGTTTGGCGCATGCGATCCACGTACCCGGTTCGATTTTCCATGCGTCGACGCTCTCGCAGCTCGGTGGCGAACCGCAAGGCATCCACCGCTCGATGATCTAGTCCCACAATTACTCTCGAAGCAAGGACGGTTAGGCATGACTGAAATTCGGGGCCTGGGGTATCTCAGGATCCAGACGCAGGACGTGGCTCGCTGGCGCGAGCTCGTGGTCGACGGACTCGGCCTCGCGGTCGGTAGTGGCCCGGAAGCCGACGGCCTCTACTTGCGCCTGGACGAGCGTCGTGCGCGACTGATCGTCCTGCCCGGTGAGACCGACAAGGCCCTCGCAGTGGGCTGGGAAGTGCGAGATCATTTCGCGCTCCAGCGCGTTCGTGAAGCAGTAGAGAAGGCCGGAGTCGAGGTCGAGGTCCTCTCCGAGGTCGACGCAAGCTACCGCGATGCCGAGCAGGTCATCGCATTCGACGATCCCAACGGCAATCGCGTCGAGGTCTTCTTCGGACCGGTGCTCGACCACAGCCCGTTGGTCACCCCGCACGGCGGCCGTTTCGTCACCGGCGATCAGGGCCTCGGCCATGTGGTGCTTCCAGTTACGCGTTTCGACGAGGCGTACACCTTCTACACCGAGGTGCTCGGATTCCTCCCGCGCGGTTCCATCCGTCTCGGCGGTATCGATGCACCGCCGCCGGCTCGCCGCGTTCGCTTCATGGGTGTCAACTCGCGCCACCACAGCCTGGCGCTGTGCCCGGCGCCGCCGGTTGACGAGCCCGGTCTCGTGCATCTGATGATGGAAGCCGAGACTCTCGACGCGGTAGGTCAGGCTCTCGATCGTGTTGCCAAGCTCGGCTTCTCGATCTCCTCGACGTTGGGTCGCCACACGAACGACAAGATGGTGTCGTTCTACGTGCGCGCACCGGGTGGCTGGGATCTCGAGTTCGGTTGCGAAGGCATGCTTGTCGACGAAACCTTCTACACCGCTGAGGAAATCACGGCGGACAGCTACTGGGGCCACGACTGGTCCGACAGTGAACCGCTGGCCGCGTTCACTCCCAAGAGCTAGTTCTGGCGCAACGAAAAAGCTCGGTCCCGACGCTTGTCGGGACCGAGCTTTTTCGTGTGCTTGATCAGGAAGCTGCTGCTGCCAAACCGGTTTCGAGGTCGGCGAGGATGTCGTCGATTCCTTCGATACCGACCGCGAGGCGGACGAGTCCCGGGGTGACGCCCGAAGCGAGCTGTTCCTCGGGGGTGAGCTGCGAGTGCGTCGTCGAGGCGGGGTGGATGACGAGTGAGCGAACGTCACCGATGTTGGCGACGTGGCTGTGCAGCGTCAGTGCGTTGACGAACTTCTTGCCTGCATCGACTCCACCGGCGAGCTCGAACGCGACGATGGCGCCGGTTCCCTTGGGTGCCAGCTGCTTTCCGCGCTCGTGCCAGGGTGAGGATTCCAGTCCGGCGTACGCGACCGACGTGACTTCGGCGCGGCCCTCGAGGAATTTCGCGACCTTCTGGGCGTTGGACACGTGGCGCTCGATGCGCAGGCTCAAGGTTTCGATGCCCTGCGAGATGAGGAAGGCGTTGAACGGTGCGATGGCCGAGCCGAGATCGCGCAGAAGCTGAACGCGTGCTTTGAGGGCGTAGGCGGGTGCACCGAGATCGGCGAAGGTGACGCCGTGGTAGCTGGGATCCGGGGTGGTGAAGTTGGTGTGGCGACCCTGCGTCCAGTCGAAGGTGCCACCGTCGACGATGACGCCGGCGATCGCGGTGCCGTGTCCGCCAAGGTATTTGGTGGCGGAGTGGACGACGATGTCAGCGCCGTGCTTCAGCGGCTGAATGAGGTAAGGAGTTGCCACCGTGTTGTCCACGATCAGGGGGATGCCGTGCTCATGGGCGACTGCGCTGATGCCGGGGATGTCGAACACGTCGTTCTTGGGGTTGGAGATGGTTTCGCCGTAGAACGCCTTCGTGTTCGGACGGATGGCTGCACGCCAGTGCTCGAGGTTGTCCGGGTCTTCGACGAAGTCGACGGTGATACCCAGCTTGGGCAGCGTGTAGTGGAAGAGGTTGTACGTGCCGCCGTACAGACGAGGGCTGGAGACGATGTGGTCGCCGGCCTCGGCAATGTTGAGGATCGCGAAGGTCTCGGCGGCCTGACCCGACGCAACCAGCAGAGCCGCGACCCCGCCTTCGAGGGCGGCGATGCGCTGCTCGACGGCATCCTGCGTCGGGTTCATGATGCGGGTGTAGATGTTGCCTGGCTCGGCGAGGCCGAAGAGCGCCGCCGCATGGTCGGTGCTGTCGAAGACATAGCTGGTGGTCTGGTAGATCGGAAGCGCCCGAGCGTTGGTCGCGCTGTCCGGGCCCTGTCCGGCGTGGACCTGCTTGGTTTCGAATGACCAATCGGCGGTCGGATCGGTGTCGACGGGGGTGTTCTCGCTCATGAATTCATACTCCGTGGTGAAGGTGGGTTGGTGCGGGTCAGGCGGTTTCGACGACTGTATGCACTGGGACGGGATTTCGGGTGAGATCGAGTACGGGGCAGTGGGCGTCGACCGCCTCCTGTAACTCCAGGTATCGCTCGCGAGTTTCCGGGCCGGTCAGGGTCACCACGACGCGGACCTCGGAGAAACCTGGGCGGACGGCGTCGTCGAAGCCGAAGAATCCACGAACGTCGAGGTCGCCTTCTGCCCTGGCCGAGATGTCGTCGAGCGCGATACCGAGCTTGTCCGCCCACACGCGGTAGGTAACCACCTGGCAGGAGAGCAGGGATGCGAGGTAGTACTCGACAGGATTGGCTGCGGTGTTCGCGCCGCCGAGGGCCGGCGGTTCGTCGACCTCGACGCTGTACTTACCGAGAGAAATGGTGCTGGCAACGGCGTCGTGTGCCTGAGCGGAAGCCTTGAAGACGACGTGCGCTTTGCTTGTGTCCTTGTCGATGGCGTCGGCGTTGGCTGCTACGACGGAACTCAGGTGCGAGATGGAAGCGGTGGTCATGACAGGAATGTCCCCTGATCTGGGTGTACATACGAGAATCGACGTGAGCGGCGCTCACGTCATAGGTCCGATCAGTAGATCGGACACCCGGATGTACAGACGTGCGCAAAATCGACATGGCGTCGCCGCGTCAGCAGCGTGCCCGTCTCGTATGCGCCAATTCCCGTCACGGAAGAGACTGTAACCGGTTCACACCCTTTCCGACCAGCCCTATAGGAAATCTGTCTCGGATCGTGGTCGCTCATGCGGGCGGCAGTCCGCTCCATCGGGGTGTCCGACGACTGGCAAAGGCGTCGAGTCCTTCGGCGATGTCCGGGGAACGCAACACTGCTTCCTTGGCATCGTCGGTGACGTTCCATCCGACGGCATCGGCTTCGGCGTAGAGCGCGTCGATCGCCTTCAGGCTCAAGCTCACCGAGGTTGGGGAGGACTCGCAGATCTCGGCCGCCATCACCAACGCCTCGTCGAGTGCCTTTCCTGGCGCAGTGACTGCGTTGACGACGCCGAGGTCCCTGGCCCGTATGGGATCGAGTGTGCGGCCGGTGATCAGTAGTTCGCGGGCGATGTTGATCGGAAGTGCCCGAGGCGCCCGAAAGAGTGCACCGGACGTCGCAACCAAACCGCGTTTGGTTTCGGGAAGGCCGAATTGTGCTGTGGCAGAGGCGACGATGAGATCGCAGGCCAAAGCGATTTCGAAACCTCCACCCAGTGCGTATCCTTCGACGGCAGCAATCAGGGGCTTGTTCCGCTGACGCCGGATCACGCCGTACTCACCGCCGCGGGGCATACGAAGGTCGGCGCGTTCGCGGATATCGGTTCCGGCGCAAAAGATGTTGGGGGTTCCGGTGATGATGCCGACCCACAGGGATGGGTCGTCGTCGAGAAGGTTCAGTGCGTCTTCGATTCCCTCGGCAGTTTCGCGATTGATCGCGTTACGACGTTCTTCGCGTTCGATCCTGACGATGAGGACGCGGTCGTGGCGTTCGGTGGAAACAGTCGACATAATTGGACTGTAGTCCATCTATCGAAGGGGTGGTGCGTTACCTGACGGGGCGGACGTTGGACACATTCCGGACTGTGGCGAAGACTGTGTGCTGAGGCGGAGAAAGGCAGGTCGACGTGATTTCCAAACGAGAACAGAACAAGCGCGACACCAACGACAGGTTGCTCTCGGCTGCTCGAATTCTGTTCTCGGCGCAGGGTTTCGCCAGCACGACCGTCGACGACATCGCCGAGCGAGCCGAGGTGTCGCGAGCCACCTTCTTCAACTACTTCCAGGGCAAGGACTCGGTTCTCGAGGCGCTGCACAGTGATCATCTCGATCAGCTTGCGGCACTGGTGGATCAGCTCATGGAATCGCCGATGCCGACTTCTGATCGCATCTCCCGGATTTTTCAGGACTTTGCGCAGCAAGCGATCATGCATCCGCGCTATCTGCGCATGGTGACTGCAGAACTCGAGCGCGACTTCGCCTCCTCTGGAGCGGGGGCGGCCCACGATCATCGGTTCCACGTGGAACTTCTGCGGATCGTCACTGCCGGTATCGAAGCCGGCGAAGTGAGATCGGACTACCCGCCGCTGTTTCTCGCGCAGATGATCGGTGGTACGTACGGAGCGTTGGTCCGCTTCTGGCGGCAAGACGCCGATTACGACGTGGTCGGCGAATTCGATCGCGGAGCCAGGTACGTCGCGGAAGGCATCGCTGCTCGCTGATTCAGGGAGTGGACACGACCAGGGGCAGCATCTGCTGGACGCTCTCCGAAAGATAGTTTGCGGCAGTCTGATCGCCGGACAGATGGCGCAGCAGGCTCTGCTGGAACAGGCCGTCGAAGATCGCGTACATTGCCGGCGAGGTGACCGATGCCTCTACGTCGAGAAGCTCGGCGTAGCGAGAAACGATGCGCCAGATCATGTTTTCGAGACTCTCGTCGATCGCGGCCACGTCGCTTCGGAACGACTCCTCGAACATCGACTGCGCGCGCAGATCGTACCAGAGGCGGTGCATCGTCGGTTCTTCGATCATGGTCTCCGCCAGCAGCGCGCCGAAACCGGTTTTCAGTTCCTCCGGCGTCTGAGCGGTGGCGACGATGCCGTCGTAGCGGGTGACGCAGCGCGCCTTGTAGTGGCGCACGCAGTGGGTGATCAGGTCGACTTTGTCGCTGAAGTAGTAGTGCAGAACGCCGTGTGAGAACTCCGAATTCTGGGCGATTTCGCGCAGGCTCGTGCGTGCGTAACCCAGTTCGGCCAGCGTTTGCAGTGCAGCCTCGGCCAGTTGATCGCGTCGCTCGGAGAACTTGTCGACCTGGCGACGTGACACCTTGTCGGCGTTGGACCGCTTCTCCGAAGAAGCAGGAACCGCCTTTTTTCCTGCCCCGCTTGGCTTCTCGACTGTCGTGGTCACGATGGCACGTCCTGTTCCCTGCGGTTTCCACAGCGGCACGATCGCCGCGTCCGAATCAGTGTAACCCTTAGTCTTTGACGAGCGTGTAACAAAATCTTGACAGTCGTCAAGATTTCTCTTGACACTCGTACAAAGTTGAATACTCTGTGACTCACACCACTTGGCAGCGTCGCTGTGAACGGTGGCATCGCGAGAGTCGTTTCAGTCATGGAGGCAGTCGAAAATGAGCGTGTTTGATCTCGATGGACGAAAAGCACTGGTCACAGGTGGTGCCAAGGGGCTCGGAGCCGGAATGGCTGAGGCGTTGGCGAAGGCGGGAGCGTCAGTGATGATCGGCGACGTTCTCGAAGACGAAGGTCGTGCCACCGCAGAGGCTGTTGGTTCGGGCGGAGTCAAGACCGGCTTCGTAAAGCTGGACGTCACCGACGACGCGAACTGGGCAGAGGCGGTTGCTGCCACCGCGGCGGCTCTCGGCGGCTTCGACATCCTCGTCAACAACGCCGGCATAGAGATTTCCTCGCTGGTGGTCGACCTCGATCCAGGCGACATCCGACGCATGTGTGAGGTCAACATCCTCGGAACGGCGCTCGGAACCAAACACGGACTGCGCAGCATGCGTCCGGGCGGAGTAGCCGGCACCGGCGGTTCCATCATCAACATCTCCTCGGTCGCCGCAACCATTCCCTTTCCCGGCATCAGCGGGTACTCCGCGACCAAGTCCGCGGTCGATCGATTCACCAGGGTTGCCGCCGCCGAGTCGGGCAAGCTCGGCTACGGAGTCCGCGTCAACTGCATCTACCCGGGCCTCGTAGCCACCGAGATGGGGCTCGGACTCGCGGCGGACATGGAGAAGCTCGGCCTCTGGCCCAGTGCCGAAGCAGCGGTCGGTGACGTCATCGGTCTCACCCCGCTCGGCCGTCTCGGTGAAGTGAACGACATGGCGGACGCCGTCGTGTTCTTGTCTTCCGACGCCGCACGATTCATCACCGGTATCGGCCTCCCGGTCGACGGTGGCATGGGCATGTAACTCGCCCCCAATTCGTACCTATCCCCTTCTCTCGTCTTCGAAAGGTTCCACGAACATGTCCGAAAAGAAGCCAGTCATCGTCTACGGCGTCTCCGGGTACACCGGCCGTCTGGTGTGCGAATACCTGCGCGAGTTCAACATCCCGTTCATCGCGGCGGGCCGCAACGCAGCTCGCATTCAAGAGGTCCTCGACAAGATCCCCGGTTTGGGCACCGTCGATCACGAGGTTGTCGAGGTCGAGCACACGGTCGAGGCGCTCACTGAACTGTTCACCGGTGCACAGGTTGTCAGTAACATGGTCGGGCCGTTCATCAAGCTCGGCGGCACCGTCGTCGAAGCCGCGTTGAATGCCGGTTGCCACTACATGGACACCACCGGTGAGCAGGACTGGGTACTCGACGTCCAGGAGAAGTTCAGCGACAAGTACCAGGAGAAGGGCCTGCTTCTCTCGCCCGGCATCGCGCAGATGTACACCACCGGTGAGATAGCGGCCAACATCGCATTGGAAACGCCGGGCCTCGATACGCTCGACATCCTGGTGCTGTGGAAGGGATTCCCCACTTACGCGTCCACTCAGACGATCTTCACCATCCTCAAGGCGAACTGGTACTACCTCGAACAGAACAAGTACGTGCAGTGGGCGCCCGGTCAGACTTTCGACGTCGTCGTTCCCGGCCAGCACGAAACCGCGCTGGCATTGCCGTGGGGCGGAACGTGTCACCCGGTGTGGTTCAAGAACGATCCGCGAGTTTCCAACGTCAAGGCTGCGGGCGGTGTCTTCGATCGCACCGTGATGGAAGGTGTTGTCGCGACACAGAAGATCGTGGAGGAGCAGATCAAGACCCTGCCCGCCGACGAGCAGGAAGCCGCCCTGGCCGAGATCGCCGGTTCGGTGCAGGCAGGTATGCCGCCTCGTGAGAATCCGCGTATCAACACCTCACTGGACTCTGTCTACGCGTCGGGCCCGCTCGGTCGCTCACACGTCGTGATCCACGGAAACTGCAACTACAAGCAGACGGGCCTCCTGCACGCATATGCAGCGCATTCGCTGCTTCAGCAGGCGCCGAAGCGGACCGGGCTCGCCTCGGCTTGCCAGGCGTTCGGCCATCGCGAACTGCTCGGCGCGCTACGCAGTTTCGGGCTGGCTCTGGAGCCGGATGTAACCATCAACGCCTAGTTCGTCGCCCTCGTCATCATGTTCACGGCTCCCGGCGTGCATCGCGCCGGGAGCCCCGCCCTGGAGGCTCCCCATGCGTTTGACCGACTATCTCGACAAGGGAGCCTCTCTTGGTTCCACCGCACCGTGTTTGACGATGGGGGAGCGCACTCTCACCTACAGCGAGGTGCAACAGTTCAGCCGACGCTTCGCAGCGTCGCTCGCGGCTTCGGGCATCGCGGCGGGCGAGAAGGTCGCGATTCTGTCCGGCAATGACCCGATCTCGTTCTCCTGCGTATTCGGTATCAGTAGGGCTGGCGCGGTCTGGTGCCCGATCAACCCTCGCAACGAAGCTGCGGAAAACCGAGACCTGTTGGACCTGTTCGATTGTCGCGCTCTCTTCTTCCAGAAGTGCTATGCGCCGCTCGTCGACCAGATCAAGGATGCGCTTCCCCAGCTGGTGACGCTCGTCTGTATCGACGGCGAATGGGATTCAGCTCAGTCCCTCGAACGCTGGCTCGGTGAACAAGAACTCGATGTCGTTGCACCCGATGATGTCACGATGCTGGTCGGTACCGGTGGAACAACTGGTCGGCCCAAGGGAGTGATGTTGACCGGGCACAACATCGAGACGATGACGGCCATCACGTTGATGAGCTATCCGTTCGAGGGACGCCCGGTGTATCTGGCGTTGGCGCCGTTGACTCACGCCGCCGGTGTTCTGTGCTTCCCGATCATGGCCCTCGGCGGCGAAGTGGTGATCATGCCAAAGCCCGATCTCGGGTACTTCCTCGCGAACATTCAGAAGCACAGGGTGACTCACACCTTCCTGCCGCCGACGCTGATCTACATGTTGCTCGAGCACGAGGACCTCGCGGTAACGGATCGTAGCTCGCTGCAGTGTTTTTGGTACGGCGCGGCACCGATCTCCCCGACCAGGCTAGAGGAGGCGATCGACAAGATCGGACCGGTCATGGCTCAGCTGTTCGGGCAGAGTGAAGCCCCCATGATGATCTCGACGATGTCACCGAAGGAGCACTTCGGCCCGGACGGCACTGTCGCAACGCCGCGACTTTCCTCGGCCGGTCGACCGTCGCCATTGGTGACCGTGGGGATCATGGACGACAAAGGCGCACTGCTCGACCGCGGTGAGCGTGGTGAGGTGGTGATCCGCAGTTCGTTGGTGATGGCAGGCTATTACAAGAACCCCGACGCGACCGCGGAAGCGTCAGCCCACGGCTGGCATCACACCGGCGACATCGGGTACCTGGACGAGGACAATTTCCTGTTCATCGTCGATCGTGCGAAAGACATGATCATCACGGGCGGTTTCAACGTCTATTCGGTCGAGGTGGAGCAGGCGCTCATGGCGTATCCGGGGATCCAGGACTGCGGAGTGATCGGGTTGCCGGACGACAAGTGGGGCGAACGCGTTGTGGCAGTGGTGCAGCCACACCTCGGCGCCGACATCGACGGCGCCGAGGTGATGGCCTTCGTGAAGACTCGCATCGGAAGTGTGAAGACTCCGAAGCAAGTCATCGTCTGGGACGATCTACCTCGCTCCAAGGTCGGCAAAGTTCTCAAGAACGAGATCAAGAGCGAGCTGGCTGGTTGAATCCCCTCGGGGTGCCTATGTTTCACCGCGCGGAGTGCCTGTCGAAACCGACAGGCACTCCGCTTTCTTGTCACCCCGGCTGGTCGATGGCTCACGAATCGAGTACCGATCATCGGGAATCGTGTCTGTGAAGTTCGAATCGCGACCCGCATCGTCTCTGTGTCAGCCATCACAATGATGTGTTCGAATGAGTACGAGGTGAATCATGCGTCACGAAAGAACAGTCACCGAGCATCTTCCCCTTCCGGCCAGGACCGTCCGGAAGGTCATGCTCCGCTTCATGCCGGTCATCGGATTGGCATACATCGTTCTGTATCTCGACCGATTGAACATCGGCGTTGCAGCATTGACGATGAACAAAGAACTCGGAATATCGGCCTCGATGTTCGGGTTTGCGGCCGGAATCTATTTCTGGAGTTACACGATCTGCGAACCCCCGAGCAACTACATCCTCACAAAGGTCGGTGCACGGCGCTGGATCACACGAATCATGATCACGTGGGGCGTGGTTACCATCGGAACCGCGTTCGTTCAGGGTGCCAGCGGATTGGTGGCAGCACGATTCCTGTTGGGTATTGCCGAAGCCGGCTTTTCGCCCGGCATGCTGTTCTTCGTCTCGAAGTGGTTCCCGAATCGGGATCGAGGCAAAGCAATGGCGTGGATCGTGACGTTCATCTGTATCTCCGGCCTGGGTACTCCGATCACCACACATCTGATGGCTATCGACGGCTTTCTCGGGCTTTCCGGATGGCGATGGGTATTCATTCTCACCGGCGTCCCCGCTGTGGTCATGGCGTTTGTGATCTACAAGGTTCTGCGGGACAAGCCTTCCGAGGCGGAGTTCCTCTCCGAGGAAGAACGCGGTTGGCTCACCGATACGCTCGAGTCGGAGGCGCAAGAGCGCGAAGCGGTCGTCGGTAAGCACAGCTTCCTCCAGGGACTCGTGCACCCACGAGTACTGGTACTGATCGCCGTGTTCATTTGTTTCACCTTCAGCCTCAACGGTTTCCAGATTTGGATGCCGCAGATTTACGCGCAATTCGGGATGAGCACCAATCAGATCGGATGGGTTGCCGCACTACCTGCACTGATTGCGATCGGACCGATGATCTGGTGGACGCGTCATTCGGACCGCGCCGGAGAGCGCCCCGTGCACTTCGCCATCGCCGCATCGGTCGCAGCACTCGGATTTGCTATTGCTGCGCTGTCCTTCACCACACCGGTTGTTGCCATCTTCGGATTCTGCATCGCCGGGATCGGTCTCTACAGTTCGATGAGCATCTTCATCACCATGCCTTCGAGCTTCCTTACCGGCGCTGCCTTGGCGGCGGGTTTCGGTGTCATCAACGGAATGGGTAACCTCGGAGGCTATTTCGGTCCACAGGTCACCGGCTGGATCAAGGACGCGACCAACAGTTTCACACCGGCAATCGGGGTGTACTCCGCGGTGCTGGCGACGGCAGCATTGATCGTGCTGCTGCTCAAGGTGATCACCAGAAAGGCCGACAAGGCCAACGCCCAACTGACGCTGGATTACCGGGCGGAGCGCGACGCCGGAACCTTGGTTGCACCTGAGCAGGCTTGAGCCGAATCTCGGCCCGGAAGATTCCCGATCAACGGGAATTCTTCATTCTTCAGGCGAGCATGCGCAGGACATCATCACTTATCAGGATCACAGTCGTCGACCGTGGTCTCGTCGGCAACGAACAAACGAGGACTTCGTGAGTAGATACTTCGGGCCTTTGCGCCAATTGGGTTATGTGGTCAACGACATCGACAGCGCGCTCAAGCATTGGATCGACGTTGTCGGCGTTGGCCCCTTCTTCTTCGTGGAGGACCAACCGTTGAACGACTTCGTCTTCCGCGGCAAGTCGAGTGCGCCTCGATTCAGTGTGGCGCTCGCGCACAGCGGAAGCGCGCAGATCGAGCTGATTCAACAACACAACGATGAGCCGTCGGCATTTCGCGAGTTCGCCGATCGCGGCCTCGAAGGGCTTCAACATGTTGCCTACTGGACAACGGATTTCGATCGAAATGTGAAGGAATCCAAGAACCGAGGGCTCATCGAATTGCAGAGTGGTAGGTCCGGTAGTGGCGCGCCGGACGAGCGATTCGTGTACTACGAGGACGGCCCGTGTCCGGGAACAGTCATCGAGGTCTCGGAGGTCAGCGGAAGGAAAGGTGATCTGTTTCGCGCAGTCGAGGCTGCATCGAAGGAGTGGGACGGGTCGAATCCCATTCGAGACATGACGAAGGTGCTGTAGCCGTGAGTAGGAAGGTAGCGATCGTCACTGGTGGTGCATCCGGGATCGGCCTGGCAACATGCAAACGATTCGCCGACTTGGGTTGGAATGTCATCTCTGCTGACCTGTCGCATACATCCGGAGACACTGCGCCAGAACCAGATACGCGGACGGTCGGCGTTCGAGTGGATGTCACCGATGAGGGGGACATCCGACGGCTTCGCGACCTCGCCGAAGAGCTGTTCGGTCGTGTCGACACGGTTGTGACCTCGGCGGGAGCCGCGGACAATGCGCCGATCCGGCACACCACACCCGATCGATTCAGGCGAACCCTCGAGCTGAACCTCGTTTCCACGTTTGCGGTGGTCAGGGAGTTCGTGGATCTGCTCGCCGGAGATGGCGGCGGATCCGTGGTGACAGTTGCCTCGGTTTCCGGCCTACGCGGCAGCGTAGACCGTGCTGCGTATTCCGCCTCGAAAGGTGGCGTGGTCGCGTTGACCACACAACTCGCGATCGAGCTCGCCGGCGAGGGGATCCGAGTCAATTGTGTTGCACCGGGTTCGACGCGGACACCGCTTGCAAGTCGGGCCCAGAGCCCTGAAATGCAGAGCGCCATATTGCAGTCGATCCCGTTGAGCCGTTACGCGGAGCCGGCTGAGATTGCCGAAGTCGTGACCTTTGTCGCTGGTCCCGGCGCCGGCTTCGTGACGGGTCAGACGTGGACAGTCGACGGAGGTCAGTCGATGACGGCCGGTTGGAATCTTCCGAAGGAGCGACATGACTCTTGATGCAACGTCGGGTGCAACCGAGAAACCCGTGGTCATCGGAGTGCACGTCAATGAGAACACAATGCGTGTACCCAATCCCCACATTCCGTGGACGCCCAGCGAGATAGCCGACGCATCCCGCGCTTGTGAGGATGCGGGGGCGTCGTTGATGCATTTTCACGGTCGTACAGTGGACGGCGCCGCTGATCACTCGGCGGCAGCCTATGGAGCGATCATCGAGCGAGTTCGGACGGTCTCGAATCTACTGCTGGCGCCGTCGATGGCTAATGTTCCCGGGTTCACAGTCGAGGAGCGGCTGTCGAATCTTGCCCCGAACCAAAGTGATCCGAAACGGCGTTCGGATTTTCTGGTCGTCGATATGGGCTGTGCGGCGATGGATTTGATCGATGCGACGACGGGCCGTTACACAACCGAATCCAGAGTCTTCGTCAACGACACGCGGACGCAGATCGAGTTACTCTCGCGTGCTCAGGAATTGGGAATGGTGCCGTACCAGACGTCGTTCAACGTGAGTTGGACCCGTGCGATCTTTGCTCACGCAAGGGTGCGGAATCCGCTGTCACCATTGGTAATTGCGTTCATTCTCGGTGGTGACGAGTTTCCGGCTGCACATCCGGCGACAGCTGCAGGGCTACGTGCGCAACTGGATCTCCTGCCAGCTGATCTTCCAGTGGAGTGGATTGTCTCGGCCTACCGAGGCAATGTTCTTGCGGCAGCAGAGGAGTCGATCAAGCGCGGTGGCCACGTGGCAATTGGCGCCGGTGACTACCACTACGAAGAACTGGGATACCCCTCCACGCCTGATCTGGTCGCCGAAGTTGTTTCGATCGCTCGGCGGTACGGGCGTGAACCCGCAAGTCCTGACCAGGCACGTCGAATTCTAGGGGTGGATGTCCATGCGAGTAGTTGAAACCGAAGGTGTCGAACCCATTTTGGTTCATTCCTCTAATGCAATAAGAGTGTGGATCATGGATTCGATCGCGTTTGCTTCCTCGGCTCAGGCCGGCGACGTGATCGTGACCGGATCACACGGAGGGACGAGTGCTGGAGAGTACGCCGTCGGGTTCGGGGTTCGTGTTGTGGTGTGCAATGACGCCGGCATAGGGAAGAACAAGGCCGGAATCGCAGGTTTGGCTGCGATCGACGCCCAGAAGATCGTCGGCATTGCAGTCGGACACGAGAGTTCGCGTATCGGAGATGGCAACGACGTGTGGGAGTGCGGCATCGTGACCTATGCCAATCCGACTGCAGTCGCAACGGGTGTGCGTGTGGGCAGCCGCGTTTCCGAAGAAGTGCTGGCACTGATAGAGAGGAGCGTCGACTGATGTTTCGGAACATTGTCGGTGTGGAGAACGGTAGACAGATCGTCGTCATGGACAGTATGTCGCAGATCGAACGGTCGGACCGCGACCGCATCGTCGTTGCGGCATCCAACGGCGGTCAAGAGTCAGGGCGGATGGCGATTGCGACGGGCTGTGCGTTGGCCGTGCTGAACGATGCCGGAATCGGCAAGGACAACGCAGGGATCATCGGAATCGTCCGCATGGGAGATGCGGGCCTTGCCGGCGTAGCGGTCAGTCACGACTCTGCCGAGATCAGCAATGGAATGGATATGTGGCACAACGGAACTGTTTCGTATGTCAACGAGCCCGCAGCGGCGGCTGGGATACGGGTCGGTGACAACGTGCGCACGTGTGTGAGTGCGTTCGCGGTTCGCTTCCCTGTCGGTGCAACGTCGGCGTCCGAGAGTTCGTCATGATCGGCCATGTGGTCAACAGGCCCGAGGATGTAGTCCGCGAAGCGCTCGAAGGACTTCAGATCCTGCACCCGGAAATGCTCTCCTACCACCGAGATCCGTCGTTTGTGACTCGCGCGGTTGTGGCCCGAGACAAAGTTGTGTTGGTCTCAGGTGGCGGGGCCGGGCATGAGCCGCTACACGCGGAGTTCGTCGGATCCGGCATGTTGGACGCCGCAGTTCCGGGGTCGGTCTTCGCCAGTCCCACAGCCTTTCAGATCCGCGCTGCGGTCAACGCTGTCGAGACCGGTCGGGGTGCCCTTCTCATCGTGAAGAACTACACCGGAGACAAACTGAATTTCTCGATCGCGGCCGAGTTACTCGGAACTGAACGGCAAGTGGAGATCGTGATGGTCGACGACGACCTCGCGACGGCGACTGCAGACGAGGGTGGACCCGGACGTCGTGGTACCGCTGCGATAATTGCCGTGGAGAAGATATGTGGGGCGGCCGCAGAACGGCACTGGGCGCTTTCCGAGATCGCTGACCTGGGGCGCCGGGTGGTGGCGGCGTCGGCGACGTTGGGTGCAGCTTTCCGCTCGTGTACGCCTCCCGGACAGGATCGTCCGTCATTCGAACTGGCACCGGGGGAGATGGAGTTCGGCATCGGAATCCATGGTGAGCGTGGACGTGAGACGCGTCCGACGGTTCCCGCCGCCGAACTCGTCGCGCAGTTGTCGGAGCCGATCCTCGATGCTGTCGGGGCGGAGCGCGGGGACGGTGTGATAGCGATAGTGAATGGTCTAGGGGCAACCCATGGACTCGAATTATCCATTGCCACTGCAGAATTGAAGTCTTTCCTCGAGGATGCCGGTATCGGTTTGGATCGGGTGATTGCAGGTTCTTTCGTCACTGCATTGGATATGCACGGGCTCTCTATCACCCTTCTCCGTTCGACCGAGGAGTTTCTGGATCTCTGGGATGCAGCGGTACGCACTCCCGCACTCGCTTGGTAACTCGAATATGCACTACTGAAAAGAGTTTCATGATGACAACGTTGAGCGTCGGGGACACTCGGGCGTGGATCGATCGATTCGCCGACGCCGCCGAAGATCAATTCGACTCCCTCACAGATTTGGACCGGCTTGTCGGAGACGGCGATTTCGGAATGAATCTGCGGACGGGCCTGCGAAGTGCGGTGCAACGACTTCGTTCCGACCCGCCGACCAGTCCTGGTGGAGTGTTCGCCCATACGTCGGATGCGTTTCTCGACATCGGTGGGACAAGCGGACCACTTCTCGGTCTGTGGTTCGGCCGGATCGGAGCAGTATCTGGAGTTGAAGTGACCGCGACAGACTTGGCTTCTGCCCTGGGTACGGCGACAGCTGCGGTTCAGCGTCTCGGCAATGCCCAAGTGGGTCACAAGACCATGGTCGACGCCATGGTCCCGGCAACCATCGCATTGACCGAGGCGGCAGTCAGCGGGGCAACCTTGTCCGCTGCCTTGGACTCTGCGGCGACGGCTGCGAGGCTGGGCGCCGAATCGACTCGCGCGATGCTCGCCCGCCGCGGACGCGCGACCTACGTGGGAGAACATGCCAGGGGCGTCGAGGACCCTGGGGCATCGGCGATTGCCATGTTCTTCGCCGCATTCAGCTACAAGTGCGTTCCGGCATGAGCGATCTGCGAGACAAGGTCATCGTGACAGTTGCCCCGACGGGTGGCTTCCTCACTGCTGCCGACAATCCGTTCATTCCGACTCAGCCTGAGCAGATTGCGGCGGATGTGGCACGCTGCCACAGCGCTGGAGCCAGCGTGGCAGCACTCCATGCTCGACGACCGGACGATCAAGCGACCTGTGATGCCGCAATCTATCGGCGGATGAATACGCTTGTCCGCCAAAGCTGCGACATCGTGATCAACAACTCGACCGGTGGCGGAGTCAATGGTGACATGGTGAGTGTTCGCAGTGACGGAACGCGCATCGTGGACTGGGACGCGAGGCTGCAGGGCCTGCATGGCGGTGCAGACACGTGCACGCTCGATGCCATAACGGCCTATGTGACATCACCGGTCGGTGAGGTACTGATGGACACGCCGCCCAGTCGTGCCGCCGAACTGGCAGCGTCAATGCGCGAACTAGGAATCAAACCTGAATGGGAGGCCTTCAGCCCGTCACATCTGCTCCAGGAGATACGTACGTTGACCGAAGGGCAGCCTGGCCCGCACCTCGTCAATCTTGTACTGGGACTTGATCGAATCTTCCAGAATGCGATGCCGTACTCCCCGCAGATCTTGCAGCAGATGGTGGAACACCTACCGGAGAAATCGGTCTTCTCCGTGAGCATCAGCGGGCCAGATCAACTGCGTGGTCTGAGTCATGCACTCGTGCTCGGTGGGCACGTGCGTGTGGGAATCGAAGACTATCCGTTTCTCGCGAATGGAGAGCCGGCCGAGAACGTTCGTTTGGTGGAGAACATCGTCGACATCGTCCAGCGACTCGGAATGCAGCCTGCAACACCTGGGGAGGCAAGGGCAATCCTTGGTTTGGAGGGTTCGGATGAGTAGAACACCGACGAGTAGAACACTCCGGTCGCAGGATTGGTTCGGAGGCAATGATCTCAATGCATTCATCCACCGCTCGTGGATGAAGAACCAGGGTATCCCTGATCGGATGTTCGACGGCCGACCGGTTATCGGTATCTGTAACACGTATTCCGAGCTCACGCCGTGCAACGCTCACTTCAGAGATCTGGCCGAGCAGGTGCGACTGGGTGTCATCGAAGCAGGCGGATTTCCAGTTGAGTTTCCGGTGATGTCATTGGGTGAGACGATCATCCGCCCCACCACGATGCTCTATCGGAACCTCGTCAGCATGGACGTGGAGGAGTCGATTCGAGCCAATCCGATCGACGGCGTGGTACTGCTCTGCGGCTGCGACAAAACCACCCCGGCGCTGGTGATGGGCGCAGCCAGTTGTGACCTTCCCACCATTGTCGTATCCGGTGGGCCCATGTTGAACGGCCGCCATCAAGGTAAAACTGTCGGATCTGGAACCTCGGTGTTCGAGATGAGTGAAGCAGTGCGAGCGGGGTGCATGAGCGAATGTGAGTTCAGAGCAGCGGAATCGGCGATGTCTCGATCGCCTGGTCACTGCAACACTATGGGCACCGCGTCGACGATGGCGTCGATTGTCGAGACTTTGGGCCTCACACTCCCCGGTAATGCTGCGATCCCGGCAGTGGATTCACGGCGACGTGTACTTGCACGCGACAGCGGCGTGAGAATCGTGGAGATGGTCGCCGAGAACCTGACGATGTCTTCGGTCGTCGACCGAAATTCATTCGAGAATGCGATCAAGGTGAACACGGCTATCGGTGGGTCCACCAACGCTGTGGTGCACTTGCTTGCCATCGCCGGGAGGCTGGAAATTCCCCTCGAGCTCAGCGATTTCGGGGAGCAGAGTCGTGACGTTCCCCTGCTGGTCAACCTCATGCCTTCGGGTACCTATTTGATGGAAGATTTCTTCTACGCAGGCGGACTGCCCGCGGTGATCGCCGAACTCGGGGACATCCTCCATCTGGATGCCGCCACGGTTACCGGAAAGACTCTCGGTGAGAACAACTCCGGCGAAACAATTTGGGACGACGACGTAATTCGTAGCACGGCGGCACCGTTGCTGGAGCAAGCCGGCATAGCGGTATTGAACGGCAATCTCGCGCCGAACGGTGCAGTGATCAAGCCGTCTGCGGCGTCGCCGGAGTTGCTCAGCCACGTAGGTCGTGCGGTCGTGTTTCACGGAATGGACGACTTCACAGCGCGCGTCGACTCGCCGGATCTCGACATCGAAGCCGATGACGTCATCGTCCTCACCGGTGCTGGGCCGAAGGGGTTTCCGGGTATGCCAGAGGTAGGTAATCTGCCACTCCCTCGAAGGCTGCTCGAGCAGGGTGTGCGAGACATGGTCAGGATCTCTGATGCGCGAATGAGCGGAACAGCCTTCGGCACAGTCGTTTTGCACGTTGCGCCTGAAGCGGAAGCCGGTGGGCCTCTCGGCGCGGTCAGGGATGGTGATTTGATCGAGTTGGATGTTGCTCGTGGGGTCTTGCGTGTACTCGTCGACGACGACGAGCTGGCCAAGCGTCTCGAGGCGTTGCCGCCACGCCTACAAAAGAGTACGAGTGGGTATCAACGACTGTTCGTGGATCATGTGATGCAGGCCGACCGCGGAGTCGATTTCGATTTCCTGGTGGGCAGGCGTGGAACGGAGGTACACGGTGACAATCACTGAGCGTGTCGGCCGAGTCGTGGTCGTGACCGGTGCCGGGTCGGGACTCGGCCGCGCAATGGCCAGAGGTCTACTCGATGCAGGACACCACGTTGTATTGGCTGGTCGAAACAGCGTGAGCTTGGAAGCGACAGGTGGGGGTCACGAGCGCGCAGTGGTAATTCCCGCTGATGTGTCCTCGCCCGAATCGGTTCACCGGTTGTTCACATCCGTGACTGAGCGTTTCGGCAGACTCGATGTGCTTGTCAACAACGCAGGGACATTCGGGCCGTCGGGGAGTGTGGACGAGATCGATCCTGAAGCGTGGAACGCGACAGTCGCAGCCAATCTCACCGGCGTATTCCTTTGTGCGCGTGAAGCGATTCGTATCATGAAAACACAGGATCCGAGAGGAGGCCGGATCATCAACAACGGGTCGCTCTCCGCTCACACGCCCCGGCCCGACAGTGCCGCCTACACCGCGACCAAACACGGTGTGTCAGGTTTGACGAAGTCGATCTCTCTCGATGGCCGAGAATTCGACATCTGTTGCAGTCAAATCGACATCGGTAATGCGGCAACTGACATGACAGCCGGAATCGGCCACTCGGCAAGACAAGCTGACGGCACCACCAGGCCCGAGCCGACATTCGATCCTCGTCATGTCGCGAACACCGTTGTGCAACTGATAGATCTACCACTCGACGTGAGTGTCCCGACTCTGACGATCATGGCAAACCGGATGCCGTACGTCGGGCGCGGTTGACGGCGTCAGCGTCGTTGTAGGACAGGGCGGACGACGGACTGGGCACTCGAGAGATCGCGTGAGATGGCGATTGCAGTCGTCCGCACCGCCGCGTCGATACGGGTCAGATTTATTCGGCCTGCCATACCGGAAATGGAGATGGCGCCGAGGACGTCTTCGTCCGGGCCGAATATTGGTGCTGCGGCGCCAACGATCCGGGGAAATGCCTCCTGGCGGTCGAAGGCGACACCACGCTTGCGAACACGATCCAGTTCTCGGTGGAAGAGTTCGGGATCGGTGATGGTGTTCTCGGTGTGTGCTTCGAGGACAGTGGGCATCGTGAAATCTGCAGAGTCGGTGAACGCCAATACTGCTTTGCCGGAACAACTTGCGTGTGCAGGCCATCGACCACCGATTTGTTGCGGAAGGCGTGGTCCGTCGTTACCGCGGAAGACATCAAGGTAAACCACGTCGAAACCGTCTAGTACAGCGAGTCCCACGTTGTGTCCCGTTGCTTCACGCAAGGCCGAAATGTGGCGCCGCGCTGCTTCGCGGAGGTTTCGCTGGCGTGGAACAGATTCGCCGATCTCGAACAGGAGAAGACCCAGGCGGTAGTCGGTTCCTTGCCGTTCGAGCAACCCGACTCGGACGAGATCGTCGACCATTCGATACACCGTTGTTTTGGCCATGCCTGTCCGTCGAACCAGCGCTGCTGCGCTGAGAACGCCTGAGCTGTCACGAAAAGTCTTCAGGATTTCGGTAGAACGACCAATTGCCGAAATCTCGCCATCGGCCCGATGAATGGGACTCACCGAACTATTCTGTCTGCCTGATGCGCGATTGTCGAGGGGCAATCGCGCATCAGATCACGCAGGTCGTCCGGTGATGGGATCGCCGGATATCGTCATGACTCGCACACCACGTCTTCTGCCGGCAGTGTGCCGTCGAGTAGGTACGAGTTGACGGCGGCGTTTGCGCAAGTATTCGCGTAGCCGGGGAACACCGCATGTGTGCGGCCTGGAACTGTCACGAGTCGTGATCCTTTCATCGCTTCATGCATGCCGAGACCTTCGTCGTACGTCGTGCGGGTGTCACCGGTTGCCTGAATCTGCAACGTCGGAACGTTGTTGTCGATGTCGATCCGCGTCGGGGCCTCACTGCGCCAGAATGCGCAGGGCATGATCGTGTTGTGCGTGCCGGCAAAGATCGGCTGATCATCACGGTGCTCCTCCAACTTGTTGCGGTACCACTGGGGATCGCTCGGCATCGATACGTCTCCGCAGACAATGGCGATTGTTCCGGCATAGTCAGGGCCGGTTCCCAACTCGGTCTGGAACCACGCCTGCATCAGTCCCGTCAGTTGGGGATGTATGTTCTCGACGGTCTTACCGGCGGCGAGATCGCGCAACTGAACCAGTACCTGTGCGAATGCCTCGCTCTCCTTCTCGGTGTCGCCGGTTCCGTTGACGTACATCAGGAATGGAAGAACGTGATCGTCGACGGCGTAGTCACCGATCCGAATCGGAGTGGTGGCAGCGTCCGAGATCAGCTTTTCGATGAGGGCGCGAACTTCGGCGGGCGTCGATCCGAGTGCATAGGTGGAGTTGTGTTCTGCTGCCCACTGCGAGAATCCGTCGATCGCTTTCTCGTTGGCCGGGCCCATGTCCTGGAACATCTCGTATCCGTATTTCTTCGGGTCCGGTGCACTGTCGAGAACCACACGGTCGATCCTGTCGGGGAACATCTGAGCATAGGTTGCACCAAGATATGTGCCGTACGACCACCCGAAGTACGACGCCTTCTCCTGGTCGAGGGCGCCGCGGATCACGTCGAGGTCGCGTGCGATGTTCTGAGTATTGATGTGCGGCAGATAGTCCGGATACTTGTCCCAGCATGTGTCGGCGGCCTCGCGTGCGAGCGCAACACTCTCGTTCCACCCCTCATCCGTGGTACCCGGCGAACGCATCCATGTCATCTGCTCGACGCCGCAGTCGATCGGTGTGCTCTTGCCGAGTCCTCGGGTGTCCATGCCGATGACGTCGTATGCCGCTGCGACTTCCGGTGTCATGCCCGCATTCAGAATCTCGGGCAATCCCAGTCCTCGGCCGCCCGGGCCGCCAGGGTTGGTGAGCAAGATCCCGCGTCGCTGCGCGGGGTCGGTGGACGCGACCCGCGAGATCGCCACTTCGATCGTCTTGCCGTCAGGGGCGGAATAGTCCAAAGGTACTGTGACCATTGCACAGTCGCTTGCCGTCGACGTTCCGGTGTCTGTGGCGCATGGCCCCCACTCGACATCCTGATCGTAGAACGCGCTGAGATTCGATTGTGGATCTTCCTGCGGAGCAGCAGGATCCGAGCACGCCGCCAATGCAGGTACCGCGAGTGCGGCGGCGGCGATTGTGGTAGCCAGCCATTGTCGTGGTCGAGGCGTGCGTGATCTGGGCATGATGGATCCAGTCATTGTCGTGTCGTGTCCTTGTGTCGAGCCCATTTCGGGCAGCGTTGATGGCCCCACTTCCGATGTGGGGAATCAGTGGCGGGGTTTCAGGGTCGAGACTGGCGGGCAGCTAACTCGGCCGCTACAGCCTTCGCGAATCTTTCCTGGGTAGGAGTTCTTCGATCTGCTTGGTGCTCGCGCAGCACCGCTACCAGCCGCGTGGGTGAAGGGCCCTCCGGAGCAGCCTGTTCGGGTAGCACTCTCTCGGTGAAATCGCAGAACTGAATGGCAAGGGCCGCAATCGTGTCGGCGTCCGCCGGAGCCTCGGTGAGGGCGTACATGCGAGTAATCAATTCGATTGCCTGCTCGCGGTTCGGCTCCGCCAACGCCCGGCGGTGTGCGCTCAGAAGTGAATCGCAGACCTCGGGATCACCCCCGGAGACCGTGAGCGCGAGGATCAGGAGTTCGCGCTCGTTGTCGATCCACGCTGTCGGTGCACCCGCAACGACGTACTGTGCGAGCACTTCCGAAAATGCATCGGGTAGTTCGGGGTCGGCGTTGCGGCGTAGCGACTCGATGTGAGCACGTTGAACCGCGATCTGTTCGGCTTTAGCTGCCAGTTCCTTGTCGAGTGCGGACCGCGTGTCGTGAGCGTCGCCGTCGAGCAGTTCGGCGATCTTGGCAACAGGAATCCCCAGATCGCGCAGGCGGCGAATGCGGCTCAGTCGTGCCAGGTCCACCGCCCGGTACATGCGGTAGCCGTTGGGTTGGCGTTGTGGTTCTTCGAGAAGTCCGTTCGAGTGGTAGTAGCGCACGGATCTGACAGTGGTGCCGGCCAGATTTGCCAGCTCGCCGATGGTCATCATCGCCTCGCCCTCCCGTTTGTCGATTCGGATTCCGTCTGTGGAAACCATTCTCCAACCCTGACGCGGCGTCAGGGTCAAGGTTCGCGCCGGAGAACGTGACCGTTGACACGTTAAGGACCTAGCCTTAATCTGGATTTCGTCCGTTACGACATCGTCGATTCCGAGGAAGTGCCCCGATGGCTACCCTTTTACCTGCGGCAACGATCTTTCCGATCCCCACCGACCCGCTTGCTGCCTATGGTCCTCTTGTTGCTCGCCGGAATCCCGAGTCGGTAGATCCGGCACCGTACGAACACTTTGCAGTCCAGGCGGTCGCGCCGACGATCGGAGCGGAAATCTCCGGTATTCGACTCAGCGGGGGCCTGTCTGATGCCGTGATTGCGGAACTCCGCCGAGCTCTCCTCGAATGGAAAGTCCTCTTCTTCCGGGATCAGGACCTGGGCCGAGCGGAACATCGAGCTTTTGCCGAGCGTTGGGGTGATCTCGAACAGCATCCGTTCTTCAAGTACACGCAGCCCGGGCAGACGGACGTCGATGTCACGACGCTGGCCAAGGATGCGATGGTCGGCGGCGTCGAGAACAACTGGCACAACGACGTGACGTGGCACGAGTTTCCTTCGTTCGCTGCCGTGCTTCGTGCAGTCGAGGTGCCCGAGGTGGGTGGTGACACGTTGTGGGCTGACACCGCTGCTGCCTACGATCTACTTCCGGAAAGCATCAAGAAGCGTATCGACCCGCTTGTTGCAGAACATGATTGGATCAATTCGTTCGGGAGGTCGATGCCGGCGGATGCGGTCGAGATGTTGCGTCCGAAGTTCCCCGCTGTGCAACATCCTGTGGTTCGGGTCATTCCCGAAAGCGGCAGGCGGGTGTTGTTCGTCAACATGACCTTCACGCAGAAAATCTTGGGGGTATCCGAAGAGGAGTCGAACGAGCTTCTCACGATGCTCTATAGACACGTCAACCGTCCGGAGTTTCAGGTCCGTCTCAAGTGGGAGCCGAATACCGTTGCCTTCTGGGACAACCGAACGTGCCAGCACTATGCAGCCAGCGACTACTTCCCTGCGAGACGTGTGATGGACCGAATCTCGATTGTGGGAGATCGACCGGTGGGCATTGTGGGCTGATTCGGCGCTCACTGCCCCGAGGTGCCTACTGTAAGTCGTAGTAACGCACCTCACATAGTTTTTCGACGCCTTGTCGATATGATTTCGACAAGGCGTCGATAAAAGTCGGCGTGACTCGCATCGACGACTTTGGAGCTTCCCGAATGTTCCTCGCCCTGCGTGAACTGTGGTTTGCGCGAAACCGATTCCTCTTGATGGGCGCCGTGGTTGCTCTCATCTCGATCCTGATGGTGATCCTGTCCGGCCTCTCGTCCGGCCTGGTAAACGACGGTGTCTCCGCTTTGCAACGGACGCCGATTCAGGCGTTTGCCTTCGCACCGGACACCAAAGCCGACTCGGCGTTTTCGCGCTCGGTCGTCACCGAGGAGCAGGCGCAAGCATGGCGTATGCAACCCGATGTCCAAGACGCCGAACTCTTCGGCAACATGATCGTCAATGCAAAAACTCGTAGTGGCACGCCTGTCGATCTCACGCTCTTCGGCATCGAACCTGGCTCCTTCCTCGAGCCAGTCTCCGCCGACGGGAGGGGACTGCAAGCCGACACGGACATCATCGTCAGCTCTACCTTCCGTGATGATGGTGTTGCGATCGGTGACACCGTGATACTCGATCGACTCGGTACAGAGCTGACAGTTGTCGGATTCACCGAAGACAAGCGCACTTTCGGTCACGTTGACGTGGCCTACCTGCCCCTGCGTACTTGGCAGGAGGTTCACGCCGGTGCCAAGATCGGCGAAACCGCCAACGCCAGTGCCTATTCCGAAGCGAGTGTTGTTGCGATTCGGGGCATTGGTGGCGCGTTGCCGGACCTCGTGTCGGGCGATGCGGCGGCGGGAACGTCCGCCAAGACGCTCGAGGAATCTTTCGACTCCTCACCAGGCTTCTCCGCGGAAATGATGACAATGTCGATGATCAAGGCGTTTCTGTACGCGATCTCCGCGCTGGTGGTCGGTGCATTCTTCAGTATCTGGACGGTTCAGCGTGGTCGTGAACTCGCAGTGTTGCGCGCGATGGGAGCCTCCACCGGCTTCCTGCTTCGTGACGGCATGGCGCAGGCACTGGTAGTGCTGCTCGGTTCCATCGGCATCGGTGTGTTGCTGGGCTTGGGGCTCGGTTCGGGACTCGAAGGCGGGGGGATGCCGTTCGCCCTCGAGTCCGGCCCTGTCGTCAACGGCGCAGTGCTCTTGGCGGTACTCGGGCTGGTCGGCGCAGCCGTTGCCATCGTCCGCGTTACCCGTGTCAACCCGCTCACCGCATTGGGAGAAAACCGATGACCACAGTCGAAAAGACCACTACCGGATTGGTATTGACCGCTGTCAGTCTTCGATTCGGTGACGGTGACTCCACCGTGCTCGCCCTCGACAACGTGAACCTCGAGGTCTCGGGCGGCGAACTTGTCGCGATCGTCGGGCCGTCAGGCGCTGGAAAGTCCAGCTTGCTCGCTGTGGCCGGCGGACTCGGTCGGCCGTCGAGTGGAACGATTGTCATCGACGGCGTCGACGTGTCGGCGATGCCGGCCCGTGCCCTGGCCAAACTTCGACGAGACAAGGTCGGCTTCGTCTTTCAATCCGGCAATCTGATTCCAGCACTGACGGCGCGCGATCAGCTTCGGCTGATTCCCAAGCTCACGGGGCGGCCGGGTCGCGATCCCGAGGAATTGCTCGACTCGGTCGGTATGAGTCACCGTGCAGATCGTCGACCTGGTCAACTCTCCGGTGGTGAACGCCAGCGTGTCGGTATCGCTCGGGCATTGATGAGCAATCCCTCGCTACTGCTCGTCGACGAGCCGACGGCTGCTCTCGACCGCAAACGCAGCCATGAGGTGGTCGAACTGCTCTCGCGCGAAACTCACGAGGCAGGCGTCGCTACGATCATGGTGACCCACGATCACGACGTGCTCGGGCACTGCGACCGCATCCTCGAAATGGTTGACGGTCGATTGCGCCAGAGCGAGTAAGCCCGCAAGGGGACTGGAGGAGATTCGGTGCCGAGGATCGATGCGCCCACTGTGGTCGAGCATCGTGCTGCTCAGCGCCGTGCCCTCCTCGACGCTGCACACGCTCTTCTGTCCGAGGCCCCGGACCGGCCGCCGGGGCTCGGTGAGGTGGCAGCGAAGGCCGGGCTCGCCAGGTCGAGTGTCTACCACTATTTCCGGTCCCGAGAGGATCTCCTCAGCGCCGTCGTCGAAGACATGTTCCCGCGCTGGAACGACAAGATCGTCGAGGCGATGGCAGGCGCCGACGATCCGGTATGGGCGTACGTCGAAGCAAACCTCCAATTGGTTGCCGACGGGGAGCATGCGATAGTCGGAGCGTTGGCGACACTGACCCCGCAAACGTTTCGAGATTCGCGGATCATGGAAATGCACGACAGTCTTGTGCTTCCTCTGGTCGAGGCCCTCCGTCTTCGTGGCGTCTCGGACCCGAAGCTCACCGCCAAGCTGATCAACTCGCTGGTGCATACGGGTACTGAACTGATCGAATCCGGTTGCGGCATGGAGGAAGTCAGGTCCGCAGTGCGTGAGATCCTCGCGTGACGGGCAGCCTCAGGCAGTAATCAGATCCATCCGAAGATACTCGGTGATGCGGAGCAGCCTCGGGCAGGATGAAGACGTAGCCGCCGTCGACCGGATAGGCGTCGAGAGGCGTCCGGTAGGTCGTGCCGGATGTGCGTCCGACGTGTGTCAGTACCGGCCGCTTCCCACTCGAGATCGCGCGAGGATTGAACACTCGCTTGTTGACGTGTCCCCACCATCTCGGCATCGGCATTGTGATCTCCTTTCGCTAGCGCCTTACGAGCGTAAGGCGGGCTTACACTTGTAAGGGTGACTTACGTATGTAAGGTTGTCAGCGTATTCGTTCCGCCGAGGGGAGTCTGTGTGTCACGGCAACCGCGACAGTCGCTGAACAGAACTCGCGTGATCGAGGGTGCCATCCGAGTTGCCGACGCGGGTGGTGTCGAGGCCGTCACGATGCGACGGGTGGCCCAGGAGTTGGGCATCGAGGCGATGTCTCTCTACCACCACGTGCCCAACAAAGATGCGATTCTCGACGGCGTCGTCGATGCGGTCTTCGAGGCGATCGACCTGCCCGACAGTGAGTGTTTGGATTGGCGAGATGCAATCCGTGGACGCGCCTATTCCGCTCGCAGAGTCCTGTCGCAGCACCGTTGGGCTCTCGGTCTGCTGGATTCGCGACGCAACCCTGGCTCTGCGACCCTGCGTCATCTCGACGCTGTGCTCGGAGTCCTCCGGAAGGCCGGGTTCACACTCCCGATGGCCGCCCACGGAGCCTCGCTGATCGACAGCTACATCGGCGGATATGTTCTCCAGGAGGCGAATCTACCGATGAGCGCACCCGGCGATGTCGAAGAAGATGCGAGTGACATCCTCGAGCGCCTTCCTGTCGAAGAGTTGCCCTTCCTTCACGAGATGATCGTCGACCACGGTCTGAGTTCGGCTTACGACCACACGAGTGAGTTCGCCTACGGTCTAGATCTCATCCTCGATGCGCTCGAGGCACGCCGAGGCTAGCGCTGAATCGGCACGTGCTTCGTGACTATCCGGTGGATCAGGCGAGCAGCCGTTCGGGCAGTGCGATTGTCGACGTCCAGGCTCGGGTTCAGCTCGGCGACATCGAGAACCGCGAGCTTGCCACTGGACGTGACTCGGTCACATACGTACTGGATGGTTTCCAGGCTGACACCGTAGGCCGCGGGTGCGCTGACGCCCGGCGCCACGGCGGCGGGAAGTACGTCGAGGTCGATGGTCAGGTAGACCAGATCGACGTCGTCGAGGAAGTCTGCGACGAACTGATCCACGACGCCTCGACCGATCACTCCGCATTCTTCGTCTAGTAGATGGCGAACGCCGAGACGGTGAGCCGTGTCGAACAGAGCAGTGGTGTTGCTCGGCTGGCTGATTCCGATCACGCTGTACTGATGCGAGGTACCTGCCGCGGCTTCGTCCTCGGCGATCTGACGAAAGGGTGTGCCGGAGCTGGGGATCGGGTCGCCACGTAGGTCGAAGTGCGCGTCCAAGTTGAGGATTCCGAGTTTGGCTCCGGCGGTTCGCAACTCGGAGCCCGCGACGCCGAGGTATGTACCGTAGGCGATTTCGTGTCCTCCCCCGAGAACCACGGGGAAGTGTCCCGAATCGAGCGCAGCGCTGACGGCGTTCCCGAGTGCGGCTTGACCGGCCTCGAGTTCTTCACCCGACACGGCAACGGTTCCCGCGTCCTGAATCTGCAGCGGTTCGGCCAGCGCCATGGAAGCCAACCCGGCTCGCAACGCGTCCGGGCCGTCCGCGGCACCGCGACGGCCTTTGTTGCGGCGGACTCCTTCGTCGCTGGAGAATCCGATCAGTACACAGTCACCGGGTGCGGTTTCGACTGAATACGGTTGCACGGCATGATGCCACCGCAGATGCTCGGCAGAGGTACCGTCGGAGCGCCCGGTCCACGGCTTGGGTTCGATGTCGACTGCGATCTGATGTGCCACGACGGCCTCCCGGTGAGTGTATTTCAGTAGCTGGTGGCGAGTGCGCCGTTTTTCCAGACCTCGCGCACCAGAGACACACCCGGGCGGTAGGCGAGGTGGAGGTACGACGGTGCATCGAGCGCGATGGCGTCGGCACGTGTTCCGAGAGAAAGGGTTCCGACGTCGGTGCGTTGTAGCGCCCGGGCGCCACCTGCAGTGGCTGCCCAGACTGCCTCAGCGGGTGTCATGTGCATGTCTCGCACCGCAATTGCTATGCAGAACGGGAGGCTGGTGGTGTAGCAGGTGCCGGGATTGCAGTCGGCGCCAAGAGCTACGGTGACTCCGGCGTCCAGTAGTGCGCGGGCCTCGGGGTACTTGTTGCGGGTGGAGAAGTCGGCGCCGGGCAACAGTGTTGCGACGGTGGAACTCTGAGCCAGGGCGTCGATGTCCTCTGCGGTGACGTAGGTGACGTGGTCGACGGACGCGGCACCCATCTCGACGGCGAGCTGGACTCCTGGCCCTTCGCCTAGCTGGTTTCCGTGGACGCGGGGGATCAGTCCGGCGGCGACGCCTGCGCTCAGGACTGCATGTGCCTGTTCGCGGTTGAATGCTCCTCGCTCGCAGAAGACATCGATCCACTTCGCGTGTGGCGCACAGGCAGGGATCATCTCGTCGCACGCCATGGCGACGTAATCATCGGCGCGGCCGGAATATTCGGGTGGTGGAACGTGGGCGGCCAGCAGTGTGACCTCGTCGGTGAACTGCCCGGCGATCAGCGCGCTGCGTAGTTCGCTCTCGGTGTTCTGCCCGTACCCGGTCTTGCATTCGACGGTTGTGCTGCCCGAGCGCAGGGATTCGTCGAGTAGGCGCCGAACATTGGCCTGCAATTGCTCGTCGGTGGCCGAGCGCGTCGCTTCGATGGTGTTGCGAATGCCGCCGGCGGCGTACTTTTCACCCGCCATGCGAGCCGCGAATTCCTCGGCCCGCTCGCCACCGAACACCAGGTGTGAGTGACTCTCCACGAAGCCGGGAAGCAGGGCCCGACCGCCGATATCCTGACCGATATCGGCAGCCGGGGCGTCGGCGGAATCGCCGACCCAAGCAACAACGCCGTCGTCGAAGACGATTGCCGCGTCGTGTCGTACGCCCAGCTTGCCCTCACCCAGAGTCGGGTCATTGGTGACGAGGGTTCCGATGTTGGTCAGAACTGTGGTTCGAGAACCATTCGTGGTCAATGTAATTCCTAACTCAGGGTGAGGTGGTGGAGCTGTTTCAGTTCTCGGTCATCGGGATACGGACGCCGCGCGTGGCTGCCGTGTCGATGGCGTGGTCGTATCCTGCATCCGCATGCCGAATGACGCCCATACCGGGGTCGTTGGTGAGAACTGCTTCGAGCTTCTTTGCTGCGAGTTCGGTGCCGTCGGCAATGCACACCTGACCCGCGTGGATGGAGCGTCCCATACCGACACCGCCGCCCTGGTGAAGTGAAACCCACGAAGCGCCGGACGCGGTATTGACCAGAGCGTTGAGCAGCGGCCAGTCGGCGATGGCGTCGGACCCGTCGATCATCGATTCGGTTTCGCGGTACGGCGAGGCGACCGATCCTGAGTCGAGGTGATCGCGGCCGATGGCGATCGGTGCGGACAGCTCGCCCGAGGCGACCATCTCGTTGAACTTGAGGCCGGCGAGGTGACGCTCACCGTATCCGAGCCAGCAGATGCGGGCCGGAAGGCCTTCGAAGGCAACCTTTTCGCCGGCCATAGTGATCCAGCGACGCAGGTGCTCGTTCTCGGGGAAGAGTTCGAGGATGGCCTTGTCGGTGGCCTCGATGTCCTTGGGATCACCCGAGAGCGCTGCCCAGCGGAAGGGGCCGAGGCCTTCTTCGAAGAGCGGGCGGATGTAAGCGGGAACGAATCCGGGGAAGTCGAAAGCGCGGTCGTAGCCGGCCTTGCGGGCTTCGTCGCGGATGGAGTTGCCGTAGTCGAACACCTCGGCGCCGGCGTCCATGAATCCGACCATGGCCTTGACGTGGGCGGCCATCGCGTTGCGGGAATCTTCGGTGAACTTCTGCGGATCCTTCTCCGACATGATCTTCATGTCGGGGAAGTCGATCCCGATCGGCAGGTAGGCGAGTGGATCGTGCGCCGAGGTCTGGTCGGTCACGATGTCGATGGGGGCCTTCATCTCCAGCAGCGCGGGGAAGATCTCTGCCGCATTGCCTTCGAGGCCGATGGAGAGCGGCTTCTTGGCATCGCGGGCCGCTGTCGCCAGTTCGAGCGCGTGCTCGATGCTGTCTGCCTTGGTGTCGAGGTACTTGTGGGCGATACGACGGTCGATGCGGGTGATGTCGCAGTCGACACAGATCGCGACACCGTCGTTCATCGTGACGGCGAGTGGCTGAGCGCCGCCCATGCCGCCGAGACCTGCAGTGAGGGTGATGGTTCCGGCGAGTGAGCCGTTGTAGCGCTTCTTCGCGATGGCGCCGAAGGTCTCGTAGGTGCCCTGCAGGATTCCCTGCGTGCCGATGTAAATCCAGGAGCCGGCGGTCATCTGGCCGTACATGGTCAGGCCGAGGTCTTCGAGACGGCGGAACTCCTCCCAGTTGGCCCAGTCACCGACAAGGTTGGAGTTGGCGATCAGCACTCGAGGTGCCCACTCGTTGGTGCGGAAGACACCGACCGGCTTGCCGGACTGCACCAGCATGGTCTCGTCGTTCTTCAGCGTCTTCAGCGTGGCGACCATGGCGTCGAATGCGGCCCAACTACGTGCTGCGCGACCGGTTCCGCCGTAGACGACGAGGCTGTCCGGGTGCTCGGCAACATCGGGATCGAGGTTGTTCATGAGCATGCGCAGGGCGCCCTCCTGCTGCCAACCGAGCGTCGTGAGCTCGGGGCCGCGGGGAGCGCGGACGGGGCGCGGCTCGTGGCCGGGGGTGCTGATTTCCATTGTGTTCTCCTTGCTCGCTGAAGTTCCAGCTGTACTGAAGTTCGAAAAGTGTTGGGGGATCAGACGCGAGAGTCGGTCATCGTGGTGTGATCGGGGTAGATCATCGACGCAGGCGGATTGCTGGTGCGCTTGGCGAGTGGGTAGTAGATCAGGCCGGTGAATACGATCCCGACGATCCAAGAGATGTCGGCGCCGCCGAGCATGTCCGTGACGGGGCCGGTGTACATCTTCTGTGCGAGGAACGGGATCTGGGCGAGAACACCTGCGGCGTAGCAGGCCAAGGCAGTGAAGTTCCAGGCTCCGTATCGACCGTTGACGTCGTAGAGCGCCGGAATGTCGATGCGCTCCTTGGAGATCAGGTAGTAGTCGATCAGATTGATCGCACTCCACGGCGTGAACACCATCAGCAACACCAGGACGAAGTTCTTGAAGTTGTCCAGGAAGTCGGCGCTGGCGGCGATCGCGATCAGTACCGAGATCGCAGTGAAACCGAGGATGTAGAGGGTGCGTGCGGTGCTCGAGATTCGTGACTGTCCGTTGAAGGCTGTGACGGTGGTCAGAATCGACATGAATCCGCCGTAGGCGTTGAGCACGTTCACCGTCAGCTTGCCGACCAGGATGACGAAGTAGATCAGGAAGGCGATGGCGGCCGGCCCGGCCAGGTCTCCCATGAAACCGACCTGGTTACCCAGAAACGCATCACCGGCGCAGGCCGCGACGAGGACGCCGAAGGTCATGGACCACTGCGATCCGATGACGCTGCCGAGGAACGTCGACCAGAAGGTGGTGCTCTCGGAGGTGCTGCGCGGCAGGTAACGCGAGTAATCGGCGACATACGGGCCGAAGGTGAGCTGCCAACCGGCACCCAACGAGATCGCGAGCAGGAAGGTGACGATGTCGAAGCCCTTGATGCCGACGAACGAGGCGACGTCGTACTCGAGGAACAGTCGAACGGCCAGGTAGGAGAATCCGACGATGCCGACGACGGTCGCGACCTTGCCGACGATGTGGATGAGCTTGTAGCCGGTGACGGCGACGAATGCGGTGAGGAGACCGAAGACGACGATGCCGACGGTGGGGCTGTCGATGTGCAGGATCTTGTTGACGGCTTGTCCGGCCAACACGGTGCCCGTGGCAGCGAAGCCGAGGTACATCAAAATGACGAGAACGAGCGGGACGACGGCTCCCTTGACACCGAACTGTGCGCGACTCGAGATCATCTGGGGGAGGCCCATGCGCGGGCCCTGTGCGGAGTGCAGCGCCATGACAGCGCCACCGAAGATATTGCCGATCAGAAGTCCGACGATCGCCCAGATGGCGTCGGCGCCGAATACGACGGCGAGGGCACCGTCGACGATTGCAGTGATCTGCATGTTGGCGCCGAACCAGAGAGTGAACTGGCTGCGCGGGGTGCCGTGTCGTTCTGCATCCGGGACGACGTCGATTGTGCGTCGTTCCGGAGTGAGGATGACCTCGGCCGGTCCATCGTGAGTCATAGGCCTGTCTTTCTGCTGCGAGCCCGTCGAGCGACGGAATCGACGTCGGGGTATTGCCCACCTTCTTCGTGCTTTGTGCCTGTTGCTCGGCGCTCTGTGCGCTGGGTCACTGTCACTGCGGATAAATGTATATGCCTGTATATACAGGCGTCAATACCCGGAACCCGTTTTCACGTAAATGCTGTGTAACACCACTCGGGAATCAGAAACCCTTACCCGGGTTGAGGATTCCGAGCGGATCGAAAGCGGACTTGATCGATCGGTGCAGTTGCATGCTGTCCTCGCCGAGTTCGAGTGACAGCCAGCGACGCTTCAGAACGCCGACGCCGTGCTCTCCGGTCAGAGTTCCGCCGAGTTGGAGGGCATGCCGGAAGACCTCGTCGGCGGCGGTCCACACCGCTTCGGGGACCGAGCCGTCTTCGGTGCGGTCGAATACGAACGTCGGGTGGACGTTGCCGTCACCCGCATGGGCGACCGTCATGATCTTCACCGAGTGCTCGGCAGCGGCCCGGTCGATACTTTCGAGCATGTCGGGCAGTTTCGACCGCGGAACTCCGACGTCTTCCACGAGGCATTGCCCGAGACGTTCGGACGCCGGGTAGGCGAGCCGGCGGATCTCGAGTAGTTGTGCGGCTTCCGATGCGTCCTGCGAGACGGCGACAAAATCGGCGCCGGCCTGCTCGAAGTGTTTCTGCATCGCCGCTGCTGCTGCTTCGGCGTCGACCCCGTCTGTCTGCGCGATCAGCATCGCGGCAGTGTTGTCCTCCAATCCGATTCGTTTCCAGTCGTCGACTGCGCGAAGCGTTGCTTGATCGATCAGTTCGAGCAGGCTCGGCCCGATCCCGTCACGAACGACCGCGGCAACTGCGTCCGCTGCGGAGCGGAGAGAATCGAAACTGCCGACGACGGTGACCGGTGCTCTCTTGGGTTTGGGCTGAAGCTTGAGTGTGGCGCTCGTGACGACTCCGAGAGTTCCTTCCGAACCGACGAGAAGGCTCGTCAGGTCGTATCCCGCAACACCTTTGACGGTCCTTCGGCCCGTTCGCACGATCCGCCCGTCAGCGAGTACCACCTCGAGGCCCAAGACTGAATCGCGGGTGACGCCGTACTTCACGCATCGAAGTCCACCAGCGTTGGTGGCGATGTTCCCGCCGATCGTGGAGATCTCGAAACTGCTCGGATCCGGGGCGTACATCAGCCCGTACTCGTCTGCGGCTCGGCTGATGTCGGCGTTGATCACCCCGGCCTCCACGACAGCGAGCTGATCGTCCGGATTGACCTCGAGAATCGAGCGCATGCGAGTGGTCGAGATGACCAGGCAGCCCTCGACGGCTGCCCCGCCGCCCGCCAAACCGGTTCCCGCACCGCGGGTTACCACCGGGATACGGTGAGCAGTAGCCCATTTCAGAGCCTCGGAAATGTCGGCCGCTGTTTCGGCGAGCATGACGGCTACCGGATGGCCGGGTTCGGCGAGATGAGCCTCGTCGCGACGGTACGAGTCCATTACCGCCGGGTCGGTGATCAGGCGACTCGAACCGATCGACCGAGCAAGTTCGTGGACGGACATTCTTTTCTCCAGTCGGTCAAAGGTTGTGTGCGAGAGCGTCCACAGCAGAGATCACGGCGTCTTCTGCGGCCCGCTCGCCGACGGTGACCCGAACCCCCTCACGAGGGAACATCCGGACCGAGACACCCTGGGCGACGCAAGCCGCTTCGAGTGCAGAAGCTCTCTCGCCGACAGGGATCCAGACGAAGTTGGCTCCGCTGGGGACGGACTCGACGCCGCGCAGAGCCAATTGCTCACGTAGGTGAGCGCGACCCTCGGTTACCGTTTCGACTATCGAATCGGTGTGCGCCGGATCGGTCAACGCTGCGCAGGCCGCGGCCTCGGCAACTGCGCTGAGTCCGAAGGGGGGCGCCGCGCTACGAAGGTCCGCTGCAATCGCCGAGTTGGTGATGGCATAGCCGGCACGCAGGCCGGCCAATCCGTAAGCCTTGGAGAAGGTTCGGAAGACGACGATGTTGGGAAAGGCTCGAAGCAGGTCGACGCCGTCGACATCGCTGGTCGCGAACTCCCGGTAAGCCTCGTCCAGAAGGATGAGGACGTCACCTGGGATCGAGCGGGCGAACGAGACGAACTCCGCGGTCGAGAACTCGCTTCCGGTTGGATTGTTGGGGTTGCAGACGAGTACCGCGCGGGTCTGCGGAGTCACGGCTGCCGCCATCGCACTCAGATCGTGCCGATGTTCGGAATCGAGTGCGACAGGTACACCGCTCGCTCCGGCGATTCCGATCAGAATCGGGTACGCCTCGTAGCTGCGCCACGGGTAGACGACTTCGGTGCCCGGGCCCGTGTATGCGGTCAATACCTGCTGGAGCAGTGCCAACGAACCGGCGCCGACCAATACCTGGTCGTCGTCGACGCCCAGGCGATCGCTCAACCGGGCGATGAGCGTGTCGCCGAACAGCGACGGATACAAGTGTGAGTGTGCGGCCGCGAGATTGACGGCCTCGAGAATCGCCGCCGAGGGTGCAACCGTCGACTCGTTGCTCGACGCCCGCCACCGAACCTGCTCGAGGCCGGCGGCTTTGGAGTATCGGGGGAGTGCTTCGATTTCAGATCGGGGGCGAGGCCTCAGCGCTCCGGGCGCGGTCATGCCAGGGCACCGATCGCGTTCTCCGCGGCCGCAACGAGTGCGCCGGATGCCGCCAAGTCCACCGCCGCCTCGATCTCGGGGGACAGGAAGCGATCGGTACCCGGACCCTGCACCTTCTCGCGTAGCGTCCGAAGAACCGCTCCGGTGGCGGGGGAGGGCTCGAGTGGGGACCGGAGATCGATTCCTCGTGCTGCAGTCAATATCTCGATGGCGAGAACCCGGGTGAGACCGTCGATGGACCGGCGGAGCTTGCGTGCACCCGACCATCCCATGGAGACGTGATCTTCCTGCATGGCCGAGGAAGGAATCGAATCGACGCTGGCGGGGCTCGCGAGTCGCTTGAGTTCGGACACGACGGCAGCTTGCGTGTACTGCGCGATCATCAGTCCGCTGTCGACTCCGGGGTCGTCGGCGAGGAAGGGAGTCAGGCCGTGATTGCGCGCAACGTCGAGGAAGCGGTCGGTGCGGCGTTCGCTGATGCCCGCGACGTCCGCGGTCACGATGGCGAGGAAGTCCAAGACGTAGGCCACGGGAGCGCCGTGGAAGTTGCCGTTCGACCGAACCCGACCGTCGAGGGTGACAACGGGATTGTCTACAGCACTGGCCAATTCGCGTCCGGCGACGAGGCGGGCATGATCGACGGTGTCACGTGCGCCGCCAGCGACCTGCGGAGCGCACCGCAGTGAGTACGCGTCCTGAACCCTGGTGCAGTCTGGGCCCGCATGGCTGGCGACGATCGGGGAGTCGGCCAGCAGTCGCACCATGTTCGAGGCCGCTGCACCCTGTCCGGGGTGGGGGCGAAGCGCCTGAAGATCTGCGGCGAATACCTGATCGGTGCCGAGCAGACCCTCCACGCTCATCGCGGCAGCGATGTCGGCCAGCTTGAGTAGATGATCGAGATCGGTGATCGCGAGTGCCAATTGGCCGAGCATCCCGTCGGTACCGTTGATCAGTGCGAGGCCTTCCTTCTCGGCCAGAACCACCGGTTCGAGGCCATGGTCGGCCAATGCCGTTGCCGCATCGGTGAGTTCACCGTCGGCGGTGCGAACGGAACCTTCACCGATGATTGCCATCGCCACGTGCGCCAGTGGTGCCAGATCTCCCGAGCATCCGAGGCTGCCGTATTCGTGCACCACCGGAGTGATGCCTGCGGTGAGTAGGTCGGCGTACGCCTGCGCGACCACGGGGCGCACTCCGGTCCGTCCGGTAGCGAGCGTCGACAGGCGTAGGAGCATCAAGGCCCGGATCACTTCGCGTTCGACCTCCGGCCCCGAACCTGCCGCATGCGAGCGGATCAGGCTGCGCTGCAACTGCGTCCGCAGATGCTCCGGGATGTGCCGGGTGGCAAGCGCGCCGAATCCCGTGGAAACTCCGTACACCGGCGTGGGGTCTGCGGCCAGGGCTTCGATGCGTGCACGACTTTCGGCGATCGCGGCGAGGGACTCGGCGGTCAACGCGACGCCGTAACCGTTTCGTGCGACGTCGACGACGTCGGCGATGGTGACAGCGCCGATTCCGACCTGGATGGTTCGGGTGGCTGTTCGGGCAGCAGGGGTGGCGTTCATGGGACTCCAATGATGCGGCAGTGATTCAACAAGTCTTGTATACGAGACTCTAGTCTTGAATATGAGACGAAGACAAGGCCCGAGAAGTACACAGCGGAGAAATTTGTTACATGTCGGCGGTCGGGGTCTCCACCATTCGATCCCCGAGGTCAGCGGAGAACTCGGCGCTGACCGTGCGTACTCGGTCGGCGATCAGTGCACTCTCCTCGGCGGATTTGGAACCGGAGAGGAAGGTGACGCCGAGAGCTGCGACCGGACGGCCGTCCCGCGTGATCACAGGACTGGCGATGCAATTGATCCCGGACGTCGTCGCATTCTCTTCGACCGCATACCCGCTCTCGCGTGCTGCGGCGAGCAGTTCTCGCAGTTCGGCGAGGGTTGACGGTCCCGTTCCGGTCCGCGTCGGCCAGGTGTATCCCTCGTAGAGCGCGCTGATCTGTTCCGCATCCAGACGGCTCAAAATCGCCCGCCCGACTGCTGTGAGGTGCGCCGGAAGGCGGGTCCCGATTTCGGTCACCAACCGCACGCCCGGCTTGAGCGGTTCACGTTTATCGAGGTAGATGACGTCAGAACCCTGAAGTACCGCCAAGTGGGAGGTCTCGTCCGTCGACTGCGTGAGTGCCAGCATGAATCGTTGGCCCTCGCGGTGCAGTGGGCCGGATCGCATGTACGACGCACCTACTTCGAACGCCGAGACACCCAGAGTCCAGGCGCGTTGATCAGCCCAGTACGAGACGAACCGTCGATCCCGCATGACGTTGAGTAGGTGATGCGTCGTGCTCTTGGGTAGGTCGAGGGCGCTGGAGATGTCCGCGGTCGCCAGCGGCACACCCCGGCGGGCCAGGAGATCGAGCACGTCGAGCACGCGCTCAGCAGATTTCACGCGGCTCGTCGTCATTTGGGGTGTGTCCTTAGAGGTAGGGCGGAAGTGGGAGCGGGGAAACCACATTGTCTCGGATACGAGACTGAATCGCCAAGTGCTCGGGGTGGTCAGGGAGTCTGGCTGCCGAGTTCCGCGGACAACCGGGCGCAGTGCTCCACCAAGACACGACCGTGGCTGGCGCAGACCTCGTCCGTCAGACGGAATGTCGGGCCGACGACGCTGAGCGCTCCGGCTATCTGACCGACTGCGTTGTAGATCGGCGCGGCAACTCCGGTCGAGTGGTCCTCGATGGTGTCGTGCGCAATGGCGTATCCGCTCTCACCGACCTTGCCGCTCAACGCTGCGCCGACGGCGGTGCCGTTCAGGGGGACGCTCTGGCCCACCCACCCCATGTGGCGGATCGCGTGCGTGCCCTCGATCTGATCGAGATACAGCGCAGTGTCTTTCGGTCCCATCGTCGACAGGTAGGTCGACTCCCTCGTGGTTTCGGCGATGGCCTTCATCGCGGGCCGGGCTCTCGGCAACAGTTGATTGTCGCCGAGAGCGCGAGCTCCGATCTGCAGTAGCCGTGGGCCGACGCGATAGACGTTGTCCTCGCCGCGAACGACGAACTCGGTTTGTTCGAGGCTTCTGATCAGGCGAAGCGCGGTACTGGTTGCCAGATCGGTTGCCTTGGCGGCGTCGCCGAGCGTCAACCCGCCATGCTCGACGATCGCACCGAGAAGTTCGAACGTGCGATTCGCGCTGCGGGTCACGTCGCCGGGGGCCATGTCCTACTCCAAGTGCCGAGGGTTGTCTGCGCTGAATCTATCGCGAGCCCGGCAGTACCTCACTGTGGTGCTCGTCCAGCAGGGGGCTGCGGCGGACAACGGGGCGCTGGCTCTCACCGAAGACGACGGGTTGTCGTACGTAGGAGATCTTTCCTGCTACCGGGTGCTCGAACGATTGGACGACTCCGCGATACTCGGCCTGTGCGGAGGTGAGTGCCTGCTGAACGTCCCAGATCTCCGAGCCGGCGAGGCCCGCGTCGCCGAGAATGCCGACCACGTCGGCGACGGTCTTTCCGGCAGCCCAGTTTTCGATCTCCTTGCGCAGTGCCGGCTCGTTCTCGGTCCGGGCGGTGTCGTCGGCAAATCGAGGATCTGCGATCAGGTCGATGCGATTCATCGTCTGCGCCAATTTCTCGAACCCGGACTGGCTCGCAACTGCGAGGACAAAGAGTCCATCGTCGGCCCGATAGGTGTCGAAAGGTGTGGACACCGGATGACGGTTGCCGACGCGTGGGGGAGTGAGCCCGGTGGATTGCAGTTGGCTGTGTGCTGTCGGCAGCATGGCGAGCATGCTGTCGAACATCGCGACGTCCAGATGCTGCCCGAGCCCGGTCGCCCGAGCGCTCAGCAGGGCGGTACTGATTCCCCAGGCAGCGAACAGCCCGGCGACCAGGTCTCCGAACGACTCGCCCAGCCGGGTCGGGCCGGATTCTTCCGAGCCGGTGATGCTCATGATTCCCGAAAGAGCCTGGACTACAAGGTCGTAGGCGGCGGCGCCGGACATGGGGCCGTCCTGGCCGAAACCGGAGATCGACGCGTACACGATCCGCGGATTGCGAGCCCGCGCAGCCTCGTAGCCGATTCCCAGGCGCTTGGTGACGCCCGGGCGAAAGTTTTCCACGACGACGTCGGCGGTCTCGATGAGCGTCAGCAGCGCCTCACGGTCCTCGTCGTTCTTGAGGTTGAGTGCCACCGAACGCTTGCCACGATTGAGCACGTTGAAGTAGATGCTTTCACCGTCGCGGAACGGGCCGAGGTGCCTCGAGTCTTCACCGTGTTCGGATTCGATCTTGACGACGTCCGCACCGGCGTCGGAAAGCAGTGCGGTGCAGTAGGGTCCGGCGAGGACGCGCGAGAGGTCGATGACCCGGATGCCGTCGAGTGGGGGAAGTGCAGACATGTCCGCGCCTTTCAGAAATCGGTGGAACGCGGCGACGGAGCGTTGCCGGCAATGGTGAGCAATTGGATCTGCGAGGTGCCCTCGAAGATGCGGAGAATGCGGCAATCGCGGTACAGGCGTTCGATTTCCGATTCGCGCATGAATCCCGCGCCGCCGTGGATCTGCACGGTTTGATCGACGATCGAGAAGCAGGCTTCGGTGGCAACGTACTTCGAGATCGATGCGGCGCGACGGATGTCCTGGCCGGCGTCCTTGACGTCGGCGGCCCAGTCTGCGGTGACGCGTGATGCGACCAGTTGCGCGTCGCAGCCACCGAGGAGGAGCTGAATTGCCTGGAAGTCGAAGATCGGCGTGCCGAACTGCTTTCGCTCCGTTGCGTACTCACGTCCCAGTTCCCAAGCGCGCAAAGCGATGCCGTTCGCCATTGCCGCTACGTCGATGCGCGCTCGGTTCAGTGCGGTCAAGGCGATGTTGCCGCCGCGGCCTTCGGTGCCGATCACCGAGTCGAGCGGCAACACGACGTCGTCGAGGTAGACGGTGTATGTCGGAGCTGAACGAATTCCCATCTTGTCCTGCGGCTCCGAGTAACTGATTCCCGGAGTGCCCTTGGGGACGACGAAGGCGGTGATGCCGCGGAATCCTGCGCTCGGGTCCGTCTTGGCGAAGAGCACGACCAGGTCGGCTTCCTTCGCGTTGGAGATGTACGTCTTGGATCCGGAGAGATGCCAGCCGTCGTCCTCGCGTCGAGCGACGGTACGCATCGACGCGATGTCGGATCCGGCGTCGGGTTCGGTGAGTGCGAAGCCGGCTAGCAGTTCGCCTGAAGCCAACTGGGGCAACCAGCGATGCTTCTGCTCTTCGGAGCCGCCGACGAGAATCGGCTCGAGGCCCAGGTAGTGCGCGGTGTAGATCGACGCCAGAGCGGCGTCGGTGCGTGCAACCTCCTCGATGGCGACCAGTTGGGTTCGTGTCGAGAGACCCAGTCCGCCGAATTCCTCCGGCACGGAAATGCCCATCAGGTCCTGCTGCCCGAGGCGCTTGACCAGCTGCGCCGGGAACTCTTTTGACTCGTCGCGTGCGGCCGCACCGGGGTGAATCTCGGCGTTGGCGAAGGCTCGGACGGTGCTGCGGAACTCTGCGAGATCAATGTTGTCGATGTCGGGCGCGGTCTGGGTGGTCACGGGGGCTCCTTCGAGGCGAGGTGACTAACGAATTTCATCTAATGGAATCAAATTGCCACTAGTTGGCATGGACTGACTATGGCCGAGGGTGGCGAATTTGTCCAGAGGTGTAGCTGTTGTGTCGCGGCTCACGTTCTGCAATGATCAACTTGTCTACTCCTGTATAGACAAGTTGATTGCGGATCGAACCCCCTACAAGTCGGAAGCAGCGTGGCTTTCGGCGGAAGGTGCTGACATGAGCCTCGTTTCAGTCGACATGACACCGGACTCCGAGAATGTGAGGAGGGTGTCCAGTACGTATTTCGAGGGCTTGTCGGCGGATCGATACGCTGCGCTTGCCGAAGACCGCAAGCGTGCGATCGTCGCCGCGCACATGGACCTTTCGCGTCGGCGAGGACATAATTCGTCGATCTCGCGACTCGCGCCGGCCGGGGAGTTAGGGGACGGCCCGGCGATTCAATACGTCGGCGACGACATGCCGCAGCTCGTCGAAGCGGTCCTGGCGACACTCGCCCGCGCTCGCATGGAACCGGAATTCGTGGTGCACCCCGTGCTTGGCACAGTCGTGCAACCGGCGCACAGCACCGGAGGCGCCCAGATTGGTGAGCGCACCGAATCATGGATTCACATAGGACTACCCGCACATTGTTCGGACGAGCAGGCGCAGGTGATCGCGGAGGACGTCGACGGAATACTCGACCGAATCGCGCATGCCTTCCGCGATTCCTTACCCCTGCGGGATCTTGTCGACGAGGCGCGCGAGCAACTGGACTCGGATGGCTACGCAGAAGAGGCTGACTTCCTCCGGTGGTGCAGCGCCGGAAACTTCAGCGTCGTCGGCGGTGCGCGGACAATCGACGGCGAGGAGACGAAGACTCTCGGCGTGCTCCCCGATCCAACCGGCTCTTCGGATTCGAAAGCGGCGCCCCTCTCGGTCGGGGTGGTGTCTCTCGGGCAAGGGTTCGGTGGCTCCGCCTACGCCACCGAGATCGATGTGTCTGTCGGCGACCGTGCGTACCGGTTCATCGGGTCCTTGACCGCGACCGGCCTTGTCGCGGATGTTCGACGAACCCCGCTCGTGCGTAGACGTGTCGCAGACATCTTCGATGCCTCCGGATCCACCGTCGATTCGTTTGTCGGACAATCGATGCTGGCAGTAATCCAATCGATCCCGATCACAGTGCTGTTTGCAGCCGAGCCGGCCCGAATCGCCGACGCGCTGGACGAACTCACTTCCGTGGACGGCCGCACGTCGATCCATCTGTTCTTGCAACCGGTGGGATGTTCTCCTGCGGCTGGGCCGGACCAAGAGTTGTCGGCGTTGCTCTTCGTTCCGCGCGAGAAGTTCAGTACGACGATCAGAACAACGGCCGAGTCGGTACTCGCCGACGCACTCGGTGCCCGCAGTATCGAGTTCTCCAGTCGAGTCTCGGAATCCCCCTTGGCCGTCGTACATTTCACGGCCACAGTCGGCGGGGGTGCGAACTTCGCGTCGGCGCGACAAGCACGGGAGATTCGGGACCTCGTCGTTGACGCGTGCCTGACATGGGACGAGCGATTCGTTCTGGATGCTTCGCACTACGACGAGCGGCGCAGGCGTGCTCGGTTCGCCGAGCGAGTTCCGGTGGCATACAAGCAGGATTTCGACGCTGTCCGAGCCGCCGAGGACATGGCGGTGTTCGAGGGCCTCGCGCCCGGAGAAGTAAGTCCACGGTTGGCCCGATCTGTCGACGGACCAGGTACTCACCGTCTCGGGCTGTACGTATCGGGTGATCCGCTCTCGTTGGGCGAGGTGCTGCCCGTATTGCAGAGCCTGGGCGTCGACGTGGTCGACGAGCGTCCGTACGAGCTCGTCCCGGTGGGGTCGGAACAGGCCTGGATCTACGAGTTCACGCTCGACTATCCGAATGCTCCTGTTGACGGCTTCGACGACTTTGCCGCGCGCTTCGCTGCGACATTTGCCGCGGTTCGACGCGGCGAGGCCGAGCCGGACTCGTTCAACGAATTGGTCGCGATCGCGGGACTCTGTTGGAAACAGGTAGTGGTGCTGCGGGCATGCGCGGAGTTCTTGCAGCAAGCAGGATTCCCGTACAGCAACAGTCGTGTCGCCGAGGTACTTGCCGATCATCCCGAGATCGCCGGCGGTCTGTGTGAATTGTTCGAGAGTCGTTTCGATCCTGACGCCGTCGAGGGTGATCGGGGCGCACGCGCAGCAGCGGAGGTGGAAACGGCTGTGGCACAAGTGCAAGGACTCGACGCCGATCGGATCCTGCGCGCATTGTCCGAACTGGTCCGTAACACGTTGCGTACCAACTATTTCGTCTATCCCACTGAATCGCTCGGCGCACTATCGCTGAAGTTCGATTCGGAGCAGCTGTCCGTATTGCCTTTCCCTCGTCCGAAGTTCGAGATATTCGTGTACTCACCCGATGTCGCAGGTGTGCACCTTCGCTTCGGTACGGTCGCTCGCGGCGGCTTGCGCTGGTCGGATCGGAAAGAGGACTTCCGCACCGAGGTGCTGGGACTGGTGAAGGCGCAGGCAGTCAAGAACGCAGTCATCGTGCCTGTCGGCGCGAAGGGCGGATTTGTCGTCAAACGCCCGCCGGTTCCAGGTCTGGGTGCAGACGCAGACCGGGAAGCTGCATTGGCGGCCGGAATCGATTGCTACCGATCCTTCATTCGCGGGCTACTTGATCTGACCGACAACGTCGACAAGCAGAGCGGCGCCGTTGTCGCAGCGCGACGGGTCGTTCGCCACGACGGAGACGACACATATCTTGTTGTCGCCGCGGACAAGGGCACTGCAAAGTTCTCGGACATCGCGAACGAAGTTGCTGCGGAGTACGGATTCTGGCTCGGCGACGCCTTCGCCTCCGGCGGATCGGTCGGCTACGACCACAAAGCCATGGGTATCACGGCGAAGGGCGCCTGGGAAAGTGTCAAGCGGCACTTCCGGGAGCTCGGCGTCGATACTCAGCACGACGACTTCACCGCGGTGGGGATCGGAGACATGAGCGGTGACGTCTTCGGTAACGGAATGTTGTGCAGCAATCACATTCGCCTGATCGCGGCGTTCGATCATCGGCATGTGTTCGTCGACCCGAACCCGGCAGCGGAGCGCTCGTACGACGAGCGATCACGTCTCTTCTCGCTCCCACGATCGTCGTGGGCCGACTACGACCCGACCCTGATCAGTGCCGGCGGCGGAGTGTGGGAGCGCTCGGCGAAGCGCGTTCCGATCAGTGACGAGATGCGACAGGCGCTGGGCCTCGAGGACGACGTCACCGAATTGACTCCACCGCAACTAGTTCGGGCGATTCTGCGGTCCCCGGCAGATCTGTTGTGGAACGGCGGCATCGGAACGTACGTCAAGGCGTCCGCCGAGTCCGATCTCGAAGTCGGCGACAAGAGCAACGATGCCGTTCGGGTGAACGGCAACGAAGTGCGTGCGCGAGTGATCGGTGAAGGAGGCAACCTCGGCCTCACCCAGGCCGGACGGATCGAATACGCGCGCATCGGCGGGCGGATCAATACCGACGCTCTCGATAATTCCGCGGGAGTCGATTGCTCCGATCACGAGGTGAACATCAAGATCCTTCTCGACTCCCTGATCAGCTCAGGCGTCGTCGCGGACTCACATCGCGACGCACTGCTCGAATCGTTGACCGATCAGGTCGCCGAACTCGTTCTTGCAGACAACCGTTCACAGAACGAACTGATGGGCACCACACGTGCGGATGCGGGGGCGATGATCGGCGTGCACGGCAGAGTGATTTCGAGCCTCGAGGCTCGCGGAATCGTCGACCGCGTCATCGAAGGGTTTCCGACCAAGAAGCAGTTCGCCGCGGCCGAGAAGGCGGTAACGGGGCTGACGTCGCCGGAACTCGCCACACTGATGGCCCACGTCAAGCTTGATCTGAAATCCACACTGTTGGCGGGAAGCTCGATCGACAACCAGATCTACCGTCAGGTGCTGGCGAACTATTTTCCAGAGGGCGTTCGAGATGCAGGGGGTGACGCCCTCGACCGGCACCCACTGCGGCGCGAGATCGTTGCGACGGTCCTGACGAACAACGTCATCGATCGGGGAGGCATCACCTATGTGTATCGGCTCGGTGAAGAGGTCGGCGCTGATCCGGAGGACGCAGTAAGGGCCTTCACCGTGGTCTCCGAGGTGTTCGGCCTGTGGGAGTTGTGGCGCGACATCAGAGAAGCCTCGATCTCGACAGCCGTATCCGACGAGTTGATCCTGCTCACCAGGCGACTGCTCGACCGGGCGTCACGGTGGATGCTGACGCGTCGGCCCCAACCGCTGGCCGTCGGGGCGGAGATCAGCCGATTCGGTGATCGCATCGCCGAGGCGTCGGCAGAACTCGATGGCTGGCTGGTAGGTGCAGATCAGCGGAACCTGGCTGCGCGAACTGTCCTCATCACGGACAAGGGCGCGCCGGAGAACCTGGTCAGGCGAGTGGAGATCCTGCTCGACCAGTTCGGGCTGCTGGACGTGGTGGAGATCGCGGACCTCGCCGATCGCACAATCGCGGAGACCGGCGAGCTTTACTTCCGGCTCGGTGAGCGTGTTGGGCTCGTCCCGATGCTCAATCGAGTGTCGGCATTGAGCAAGGACGGAAAATGGAACGCGCTGGCCAGGTTGTCGTTGCGTGACGAGTTGTACTCGACGGTGCGGGCATTGACCCTCGACGTCTTGGCCGACGCGCAAGCGGGTGACTCGACAGCGGAAAAACTCTCCCGGTGGGAAGAGAGGAATGCGTCGAGAATCGAGAGGTCCACTCTCGCGCTCGCCGAGATCGAGGCATCCGGGCAACACGATCTTGCTGCGCTTTCGGTTGCGACGAGCCAATTGCGGCGCATGGTGGGTTAGGTCCGGCGCGGACGCTCGCGGATGGATCGGAAAGGTGCACGAGGCGGATAGACTTCGGAGGCCGAACGGGAGAACCGACTCGGTGGTTTTCGACGAACGGGTGGTGGCGATGGCGATTGCCGAGGTGGACGCAGAACTCGCCGTGCTGTTCAACGAGGCAGGCGGCGAGTCCGCCCCTGCCTACGAACGGGTCAAGAACCTCGTGGTCTCGCAGATCAACTCGGGTCGGTGGACCGAAGGCGATCAGCTGCCTTCGGAAAACCAACTGGTGAGTGCGCTGGGATTGTCACGTATGACGATCAATCGAGCGCTTCGTGAACTCACCAACGACGGTCTGATCGTGCGGATGATGGGGGTCGGTACCTTTGTCGCCGCCACGAAGACCGCGTCCCCGCTGTTCGAAGTCAAGAACATCGCCGACGAGATTCAGCGCCGCGGCCACCGTCATCGAACCGAGGTCGTCTTCGTTCGTGAGGAAGAAACCGACCACGGGCAGACGTTCCTTCGTGAATCGGTGGGCAAACGGGTGTTCCATTCGCTGATGGTGCACTTCGAGGACGAAACTCCGATTCAGGTGGAAGATCGGTTCGTGAATCCGAACGAGGCGCCCGACTATCTGCGCCAGGACTTCACGGCGATCACCCCCAACAACTACTTGAGTGACGTTGCGCCTCTGGTTCGCGGTGAGCATGTCGTGGAAGCGGTGTTGGGGAGCCCGGACGAATGCGAGCTGCTCCGCATCGATCGAGGGGAACCGTGCCTGCTGATTCGCCGCCGCACCTGGTCGGCCAACGGGTTGGTCAGTGCGGCGCGCTTGATCCATCCGGGTTCACGCAATCGCTTGGAAGGAACCTTCGAGCGCTGATCGTTTCGAATGGCGAATCCTGAACACAGGCTCGTCCGATCGCACCATTTTCGGGTGCAACTTCGGTGCAATCGACCAGGACGTGACTGCGAGCACACTGAGATCATGGGTGGACGGCTATTGCTTCCGCAACCTCACTTCCCGACGAGTGAGACCTGAGCGGATCGAAGCAACGCCATCTACGCCACTGGCTTCCATGATCGAAGGAGTTCGACCTGTGACCGACTTGCCCAAGGACCTACTTGTCGCCCCGAAGTGGCAGGAACGCCTCGACGAACTGGCAGCCAAGCATTCGGTACCGGGCGCGCAGGTCGGTGTGATCGCGCTGGGTGAAGACGGCACTGCGGATATCCGCGTGATCACCACCGGAGTGACGAGCCTGAACACGCGCGTTGACGTCGACGCCGACACCCTGTTCCAGTACGGATCCGCGAGCAAGATCTGGACGACGACGCTGATCATGCAGCTCGTCGACGAGGGCAAGCTGACGCTGGACACCCTGGTGGTGGAGGTGCTTCCGGAGTTCACGATCGCAGACCCTTCCAACACGAAGGAAATCACGATCCGCCAGTTGCTCACGCACACAAGCGGTATCGACGGAGACTTGTTCAACGACACCGGTGACGGCGACGACTGCGTCGAGAAGTACGTCGACGAACTCGCGACCGCGATCAGCGTCACCGAGCCCGGCGGGCACCTGAGTTACAGCAACGCGGGTTTTGCTGTTGCCGGCCGCATCGTCGAGGTTTTTCGTGAGATGACGTGGGACGAGGCGTTGGTCGAATATCTCTGGAAGCCACTCGGATTGACGCACATCATCACCAAGGCCAAGGACGCGCCGCTGTTCCGCACGGCTGTCGGCCACGTCGCCAACCCGGATCGGACGTCGCCGGACAAGGTGGTTCCGACCAAGCAGTGGCTGCTTCCGCGCGGTATCGGTCCGGCCGGGATCATCACCGGATCCGTCAGCTCGCTCCTGACCTTCGGTGCTGCACATATGCGTGACGGCCTCGCATTGACGGGTGAACGCATTCTGTCCGAAGAGTCCGCGCGCCTGATGCGCACTCCGCAATTCGACCTGACCGCGGTCTCGAGCGTCGATCAGGCCTGGGGTCTCGGCTGGATCCTGTCCGACTGGGGCGGTGTGACGTCCGCGCAGCACGGCGGTGCGACGATCGGTCAGATCACTCGTTTTCACACGTTCCCCGAGCTCGGTCTCGCCATGGCCGTAGTCACCAACTCGCGTGGCGGCGGTGCCCTGGCCCACGACATCGAGAAGGAGATCGCGCAGGAGCTCGATCTCGTTCTGCCGGAGCCGAAGTCCGAGCCGAATGCAGAAGACATCGACCTGTCGCACATTCTCGGCAACTATGAATCGACAACCGTTCGAATCGAACTCACGCGTGGCGACGACGGCGGATTCCAGGTGCAGAACTTCGCCAAAGTCGAGATCGACGGCGAGCCGCCGGCCGCGCCCACCAAGGTCGTGCCTCTGTCTGCTTCCCGGTTCTCGATCAGTAACGAGAGCGCTTCGGGTGAGATGGCTCATCTCACGATCGATGGCGAGGAATATCTGTACATGACCAGGCTTTTCAAGAAGATTTCCGACTAGTCGCGGCGAGATGATTCTCTCCGCTGAATGAAATCTCGGGCAGGTCGAGGGCGATGAGGGCCCTCGACCTGCCCGCACTACTTTCTCGAGGAAAACTCATGATGAAACCTCTCGCTCCTTTCCCGGACGTGAATCACCCAGCGGCACTGGATGCTTACGGCCTTGCGCCGGTCATCGACGGTCACAACGATCTGGCATGGACGGCTCGCGAGACTGCCGCCTACTCGGTGGAGAATCTCGAGAAGGACTCCATCTTCCAAACCGACATCGACAAACTCGGTCGCGGTGGCGTCGGTGCACAGTTCTGGTCGGTTTACATCCCGTGTGACAGGACGGAGACCGAGGCTGTCCAGTACACACTCGAACAGATCGACTATGTGTACCGGATGATCGGGCGGTACCCGGATACTTTCGAATTCGCGCGTACAGGTGACGACGTGCGTCGCATCTGGAGCGAGGGCAAGGTTGCGTCATTGTTAGGCGCAGAGGGCGGTCACAGCATCGGCAGTTCGCTCGGAGTCCTGAGAATGATGGCGCGCCTTGGTCTTCGGTACATGACTCTGACGCACAACGACAACACCGGGTGGGCGGACTCCGCGACGGATACGCGAGTACACGGCGGGCTGACGGACTTCGGCCGCGAGATCGTGCGCGAAATGAACCGGCTCGGCGTGCTCGTCGACCTGTCGCACGTCTCGGTGGAAACGATGAGAGATGCCATCGAGACGTCGTCGGCACCGGTGATCTTCAGCCATTCGTCCTGCTCTCAGCTGTGCGGTCACCCCCGCAACGTTCCCGACGACGTCATGCGGCTGCTCGCGGCAAACGGCGGGGTCATCATGATCGCCTTTGTGCCCATGTTCCTTTCTTCCGAGTACAACGAGTGGTTCAAAGGCGGGCGGGTCGGCCCACGGCCGGCGATGACGGTGGACCATCTGGCCGAACATGTCGAGCATGCCCGAGACGTCGCGGGCATCGACCACATCGGTTTGGGTAGTGACTACGATGGATTCGACGACTTTCCGGACGGTATGCAGGACGTATCCGGTTTCGCGGTGTTGATAGACCGTCTGGCGGAACGCGGTTGGCCTGCGGAGGACTTGGCAAAGCTGATGGGCAACAACGTGTTGCGTGTGCTCGACGAAACCAGTGTGGCCTCGATGTCGAGCCTTTCCTAGCCGTATCGACGCCCGAAAAGATGAGGATGAGAATGAAGAAGATTCGTACCGTTGCACTGAAGGTTCTTGCTTCGGTGTCCGTAGTTCTGGTTGTGCTGGTATCGATAGCGCTCGTATTCAATGTCGGCTCCGCCAAGGCGAGTGTTCCGACCGGGGAAACCGGCAACCAGTTCGTGTCCGTAGACGGAAAGAACATGAGCTACTCGATCCGCGGCAACGGCGATCAGACCATAGTGCTGCTACCGGGGTTCGGAACGTCTGCACCGATTCTCGACTTCAAATCGCTCATCAACGAGCTTGCCCCTGATTACCGCGTGGTCACGATCGAGCCCTTCGGCTACGGATACAGCGACGCCACCGACAAGGACCGCACGGCTGAGAACATCGTCGAAGAGATACACGAGGCTGTGCAGGCCTTGGGGATTGACGAATACATCCTCATGGGTCACTCGATCACCGGTGTTTATGCCTTGGACTACACAGCGAAGTACGGCGACGAGGTCACCGCTTTCGTGGGCATCGACAGCAGCGTCCCGGGGCAGCCGAACATGGACACCAAGTTCCCGATCGAAGCCTTCCGCGTTGCAAAGAAATTGGGCTTCTCCGACGTTCTGGCGAAACTCGGTGGCAGCGAGGAAACCGATGCATACCTCGATGATGCCGAGAAGGCAGAGATGAGCAGACTGGTCGCGAAGAACAACTTCAGCGACACGTACCTCAACGAAATGGATCACCTCTCGAGCAACTTCGCCGCGGCGATCGGCAAGACGTTCCCGGCCGATCTTCCGATTCTGTTGTTCGCGGTACAGAATTCCAAGGTCCAGGGCTGGACAGAGCTGCACGAAGGACAGGCAGCATCGGTCGATCATGGTGAATTGGTCTTGCTGGACGGAGATCACTACCTGCACCACACCAAGTCGAAGGAGATCGCCGAGAACGTCAACAGATTCATGGGAGAACTGAACTAGCTTCGGTAGACGTTAAGTTGGACGCGGGGTCATCGGATTGCGATGGCTCCGCTTCTTCCATTTTTTGACGAAAGTTCGGAGGCATTGTGGCGCAGACCTTGTCACGCGAGGAACTGGCGAGTGAGCTGGACACGGCGTATTCGAAACTCGACGCGTTACTCGAGAGCGCCGCCGAGGCCGATGTTTTCGACGCCGTTGCCGTCGATGCGTGGACGGTGCACGACGTACTCGCTGTGCGTGTCTGGTGGGCAGAGGCCGTCGTAGAGTGGATAGGTGCCGGATTGCGAGACGAGACTCCGCAGACGCCGGCGGCGGGTTACAAGTGGACGCAAACACCCGCGCTGAATCAGTCGGTGGTCGAGGCGAGTGCAGGTACCTCGGTTCGAGAGCTTCGGGATCGTTTGCGCGCGGCTGTCGCAGCGCTGCGTCGGTATGTGGATACTCTCGAAGAGGATCAACTGCTGTCGGTCGGGGTTTTCTCGTGGACCAGGACCTGGCCGGTGTCGAGGTGGATCGCCGTCAACACGATCACCCAATACGCGTCCTTGTCGAAAATGATTCGGCGAGTGTTGAAGTCGAACAATCAGCCCTGAAGTCGATGCATCCGCCATACGTCTGGTCCGTCGGGGAGCGAGGCCTGGCCGACGATCGTGAAACCGAACCGTTGGTACAGCGGCAGATTTCGTTCGGTCGACGTATCGAGCCAGCAATCTTGTTCAGTTCGATCCAGCTCCGCCAAAGCATGTTTCAGGAGCGCAGAACCCAATCCGGTTCCGCGTGAGCGCGGCGTCGTACCGATCGTCGCCAACGACCATGCGTTGTCGGGGACGGGAAGCGCAGACAGTTGTTCGTCGGCTTGAAGAACGCGCTCGAATCGATCTCCGTGCAGTTCGACGATCTTCTCGACAGTCGCTTCATCAGGCTCCGGGGCGTCGGGCGGCAGGATTGCGATGACGCCGTTGCCTGAGGCATCGATGTAGGAACGCCCGAACGGTAGTGCCAGGTGTTCGAGGTAGATCCGTTGCAGAGTCGCGACGCGTTCCACGTGGGAGTCTTCGGCGACGCACCAGTTCGTCCAGGGGTAGTCGGCAAACGCCTCGCCGAGAACCTCGGCGGCACGGTCGAGGTCGTCGATGGACAGCGGTCGAACAGAATTCTGCATAGTGCCACTTCAGCACAGTCGAGCCTGCCGTCGCCACTCGATTTCGGCGGTGTAGCAGGTGCGCGGGCCATGGTCACGTACTTGTGAGTTCATTCAAGAAAGTTGGACGCGGCTGTCGATCCTGCGTTCACTGGTAGTGATCGGGTAATCGCCCAGCAGTCAATTCCGGGCACGTGAGATCCGGGTATGGCGATTCTCCACGAAGGGAACAGATATGAACAGGCTCGAAGGCAAGAACGTGGTGATCACCGGCGCCGCCAGTGGAATCGGGCGTGCAGCAGCAGAACTCATGGCGGTAGAAGGCGCCAAGGTGCTGGTTGCCGACCTCGATCCGGTGCGAGCTGAGGAAGCGGCGACGGCGATACGCGAGACCGGTGGCAGTGCACTGGGTTTCGGCGTCGACGTCATGAACGAGGACTCCCTGGCTGCGATGATCGAAAGGGCGGTCGCCGAATTCGGTGGCATCAACGTCTTGTGCAATCACGTGGGCGGTAGTAATCCGCGCAAGGATCTCGACCTGCTCCGGATGGACCTGGACGAGTGGGATCGCGTGATGTCGCTCAACGTGCGTAGCACTGTGGTCGCTTCACGCCTTGCCATTCCGCACATGAACAGTGCCGGCGGAGGATCGATCGTCAACACGGCCTCGGTAGGTGGATTGATCGGCGATTCCCTGCAGTCTGCCTACGGATCAGCCAAGGCGGCGGTCATCCGGTTGACTCAGTACATTGCAGTTCAGTACGGAGCGAACGGTGTTCGGTGCAACGCCGTAGCGCCGGGTGCGATCATGACACCCGCACTCGCGGACAATATCCCTGCTGACGTCATCGAAGGCATGAAGCAGGCCAACGCCCTGCCTTACCTCGGCGAACCCGAAGATATCGCACACGCCATGGTCTACCTGGCGTCGGACGAGTCTCGCTACATGACAGGGCAGACCCTGGTGGTCGACGGCGGACTCACCAGCAAGAGTCCACTCGCGACCGGCCGGTCGTCGATGTTGAGCTGAGTCAGCTCCGCCAACCACTGGGGCCGGCGCCCAGAACCTCGATGGATCCCTGACTGGCGTGTGAATGTTTGGTGCGGTGCGTCATTCGCCACGTTCCGTCGATTCGCAACCACGAATCGTGGTAGTCGCCGAGCGTGAAGAAGTTCAGGTGAGCTTTGCTCCCGGTGCCCACATGCATGTCACTGACGTAGGAGCGGCTGGTGGCGAGATCGCCGACCACCTCGACCAGCACGTTGCCGATCAGATGTTGGGTCGGACCGCACTCGTCGAGGAACGAGCGGATGGAAGCCGCTACCTCGGCAGGTCCGCGCAGAGTTCCGGTTCCCAGTTCCGCCGTAGCGTCCGGCGTCATGATCCGGTGGAGTTCATCCCAGTCGCGCGCATCCATGGCTCGGGCGAACTCGAAGATGGAGCGGATGATCTCACGTTCGTCGAGAAGGGTGGTGATGTCGATGCTCATGCTGTGCGCCTCTCTCGGGCGTCGGGGGTTAGTAAAGGTGCACAGCAGAAGTCAGCGGTTCAGCAGCTTGCGCATCGCTTCGGCAGCGCCCTTGACCATCTTGTCTCGGGGGAAGCCACTGCGCTTCTTGGCACCTTCGTAGTTTCCTGCAGCAACCCAGATCGGGCCGTCGGCAAGGTGTTCGAGACCTTCACGTGCAACATCTTCGGGCTCGGCGACGTTCATGCCGGGGATGTCGAAGTTGAGGCCGGCGCGAATCATGGCCGGTGTGCGCGTGACACCGAGAATGAACTCGACGACGTGAACGCCGTACGGCTGGAGTTCGAGCCACAGGCTTTCGGCGAAGATGCGACCGAATGCTTTGGACGCCGCGTAGATACTCTGGTGCTCGGAGCCCATGAATCCGGCCAGCGAACCGAGCAGCATGATGCCGCCGCGTCCGCGATCCTTCATCAAACCGCCGAAATGGTGTGAGAGTTCGAGCTGCTTGTTGATGTTCAGCTCGATGACTCCGGCAAATCCCGTCAGATCACCGGTCACGAACTCGTGGCCGTAGCTGTTGGCGCCGGCGTTGAAGATGAGCAGGCCGACCTCGACGTCGTCGGTGACCGCCTTGATCTGATCGAGCGCGTCGGGAACCAGCAGATCCAATGCGAGAGTGCGTACTTCGACGCCGTTTGCGCGTGCCTTGGCTGCGGTCTCCTCGAGTGGGCCCGGCTTGCGGGCGATGAGAACGAGGTTGATGCCGATCTTGCTGAGCTCGTCGGCGAACCCCGCGCCGACACCTTCGGAACCGCCGGCGATGACTGCCCAAGGGCCGTAGTACTGAGGATCGATCATTACTACCTTCTTCGAAAGATGTTGGCTTGACTAGTGAAACGGAGCCGGTACGGGTTCGCTGTCGTCGACGATCGGCTGAGGTACCGGTTCGTCGTTGAGGATCTCGAGCTCGCCCGCTGTTGCAGCATTCACGATGGATGCGATCAAGGCGCCGCACTCCTTGCGAGGAGCACCTGGTCGTCCCTCTCGCTGCCCGAATTCACGTTCGTCGGCGATTTCGAGGCACTGGGCTCGGGCCTGGTCACTCCACTGAACGGTGGTGTGTTCCCAACTGTTCTTCTGGACCAGGACCCGCGCCTTGCACTCAGCGCACTGAAGAGGCTGCATCTTCGTCTGCCTTCTTTGCAGCGAGGTTGTCTTCGACTTCCTTCTGCCAGGCGGCGACGGGTCGCGCGGTATCGAGTTCGAATTCGAAGCGCTCGGTCATCTCGGGAGCGATGTCCGCGACGTCGACGTAGAACTGTTCGTACCAGCGACGGAGCTGGTAGACCGGGCCGTCTTCTTCGCACAGGAGCGGGTTCTCGATGCGAGTCTTGTTCTTCCAGATCTCGACGTCCTGCTCGAAGCCCTTGGCGATGAACGTGCCGAAGTTCGCGGCCATCGCGTCGGCGGCTTCGCCCTGGAAGCGATCCGACTTCTTGACGATGATGCCGTACTGGAGCACGAACTTGTCCGCGCTGACCGGGTAGTGGCAGTTGATGAGCACAGAGTCGACGTTGTAGTCCTCGTACTCGTAGGTCAGGTCGTCGACCATGAAGGAAGGACCGAAGTACGTCGCAACCGAGTTGCTGCCCACCATCTTCGGGGTGCCTGCCGCGTGGGGACGCATGTCCGAGCGAGCGACGCCGCGCATGTACTGCGTTGCGGCGTGGCCTTCGAAGACGTTCTTGAAGTACGTCGGGAACGAGTAGTGGACGTAGAAGAAGTGCGCCATGTCGACGATGTTGTCGACGATTTCACGGCAGTTCGTGTCGACGGTCGTGGTGTACCAGACCCAGTCGCTCCACTCGTCGCTGAGCGCGCCTTCGATGCGGGGGATGGCTACGTCGTCGGTCGGCGGGTTGCCCTCGGGGTCGTGCCAGACAAAGAGCATGCCGTCCTGGTCGAGGGTCTGCCATGCGCGCGTCTTGGCCAGCGGGGGAACGCGGCGTGCGTACGGAATCTTCTGGCACTTGCCGTTGCCGCCCCAGCGCCAATCGTGGAACGGACAGGCAATGGCGTCGCCCTTGATGGTGCCCTGGCTCAGGTCGCCACCCATGTGACGGCAGTACGCGTCGAGGATCTTGACGTTGCCTTCGCTGTCGGCGAAGACGACGAGCTTGGTGCCGAAGGCCTCGATGGAATGCGGCTGTCCGTCCTTGAAGGACTCCGTGAGCCCAATGCAGTGCCATCCACGTGCAAAGCGAGTAGGCGCGGTTCCAGCTTGGATCTCGCGAACTTCGTCGTTGTCGGACTGATTGATCGTCACGATGAGTCCCGTCCTTTCCAGGGTCAGTGTCGACGCCCGACGCTAAGGGAGCGTGAATTGCCTCTGGGGCCTCGTCTCACTGGCCGGGACCTGCGGAGAGCGCGAGGATCCGGCGGCTCATCCCGGCCTTCGGGACTTCCGATCACCGGACCGCGTGACCGACATATCGTGGCGAGGCAGCCGTTATGTCTATCTGCCGATCCGCTCCCTCACGGTTCGGTGCGAGGAGTGTCTCCTATGGTCAACAAGGTTCTGAGCTCAGTCTGTGATCTGCTTCCGAAGATCGCGGCCCGTGCTCAGAAGGTCGACGATTCGCGCAAGATCTCCGAACGGACCATCCGGGAGCTGTCCGAAGCCGGCGTCTTCTCCATGCTGGCGCCGAAGAGATACGGAGGCGCCGAGAGCGATCCGGTCCACTTCTACGAAGTCATCAGGGCCATCTCCGCTGCCTGTGGCTCGACCGGTTGGGTCGCCTCGGTGGTGGGGGTGCACCCGTGGCATCTGGCGCTTTTCGACGACCGAGCGCAGGACGACGTGTGGGGAGAGGATCAGTCGACGCTCATCTCGTCCGCCTACGCGCCGGTCGGTCGACTTACGGCGGTGGACGGTGGCTACGAACTGTCGGGCCAGTGGGGTTTCTCTTCCGGCTGTGACCACGCAAGTTGGGCATTGCTGGGAGCGATGGTGGTCGGCGTGGACGGCCGTCCCGTCGACTTCATGACGGTGCTGGTGCCGCGCACCGATTACGAGATCCGCGACGTCTGGGACGTCGTGGGAATGAGAGGCACCGCGAGCAACGAGATCGTGGTCAAGAACGCGTTCGTTCCCGAGCACCGCTTGAAACGCAATTACGAAACCGCGCAACTGAGTGGGCCTGGCCAAGCGGTCAATCCTGGCCCGCTGTACAAACTTCCGTTCGGGAGCATCTTCACCTCGACGGTCGCTGCTCCGTGTGTGGGCATCGTCGCCGGTTGTTACGAGGGGTACCTGGACGTGATGCGTGAGCGCGTCCGTCTGAGCCTGGGTGGTGGACGGTTCAGTGAGGACCAGTTCGCTCAGGTTGCCGTCGCGCGCGCGTCGTCGGAGATCGATGCTGCGATTCTGCAGATGGATCGCAATATCCGGGAGATGTACGAACTTGCTGTGGCCGGTCAGGAGCTCCCACTCTCGATGAGGCTGCGTGCGCGTCGTGACCAGGTTCGCGCGACGGAACGCTCGGTGGAAGCGATCGACATGCTGTTCAAGACGGCAGGCGGCAACTCCCTCTCCCGCGGAAACCCGATCGAGCGTGCGTGGCGTGACGTTCATGCGGGCAGTGTTCACGTTGCCAACGAACCCGAGCGCGCGTTGGCGCTGTACGGCCGGGCGGCGTTCGGACTGCCGGTGGAGGACAACCTGATCTGACGGGTTGGCGCGCCACCGGGTGGGGTATTTGCCTTTGGATGAGGGAAGTACCGGCTCTGACCATCGGCTCGATCGTCGACATGGCAGGTGTCGCGCGCGCGAAAGTGATGCCGGCTGGCCGAACCGGTGTCTTCGAGGAAGTCGGTGCGGGAGTCTCACCGAGCTGGAACGTCTTCTGTAGCGATGATCGGATTGCCTTCACCGATTCCTTCTCGGTCGTCGGTGATCTCCGATTGCGTATCGACCGATCCGACCTCCGCGATCTCGGCGGGGGTGTGTCGTGGGCGCCGGCCACGTTGCACGAGCAAGACGGTTCGACGGCTGCCGTGTGCACACGTTCCGCGCTTGCCGCGGTCGTGGCGCGGCTTGCTGCCGACGGACTGGAAGCTCGGGTGGGTCACGAGATCGAGTTCACTCTTTTCGGTGATGTGTGCGGCGGTGAGTGGTCGGCCTACGGTCTGGGCGCAGTCCTTGGTCGCGAAGACTTCCTCAAGGACCTCCTGCGCAATGCCGAACGCGCACAACTGCATATCGAGCAAGTCCATGCCGAGTACGGAGCAGATCAATTCGAGATGTCGATCGCTCCGAGTGCTCCTGTTCAAGCCGCTGATCTCGCGGTGTTGGCTCGGATCTTGATCAGCCGTACAGCCAGAGCGCACGGATTGGCGGCCTCGTTCTCGCCGTTTCCCACCCTGGGCGGCGCAGGAAACGGTGCACACCAGCACTTTTCGATGACCGCAGATGGTAGGCCAATCTTCTCCGGTGGCAATCGGGAGCACGGAATGACGGATGCGGGAGCTTTCGCCTTGGGTGGAGTCCTCGCTCATCTGACGGAATTCACGGCCGTCTTTGCGTCCTCACCGCTCTCCGGCCTCAGGCTGCGCCCGGACAGTTGGTCGGGGGCCTACGTCTGTTGGGGGCTCGAGAACCGCGAAGCGGCACTGAGGTTCTGCGCAGAGTCACCGTCGAATCCGCACGGCGCCAACGCCGAAGTGAAAATCGTCGATCCGTCGGCCAACCCATATCTGGCGACCGCTGCGATACTTGGCCTTTCGCATATCGGTATCGGCAATGCCGCGCCATTGCCTGCGGAAATTGTGGTGAACCCATCGACTCTCACGGATGCGGAACGCGATGAGCGCGGGGTGACCCGAGTCCCCACCGATCTCGGCGAGATAGTGCAGAAGTTCAACTGTTCCTCGGCGGCGAAGGAAATCTTCGGGGAGTCGATCATCGAAGCGATGGTGTCCGTGAAGGGAGCTGAGCGGGAGACGTTCTCCCAGATGGACGAGGCGACAACCGTCGAACGGCTTCGATACACCTGGAGTTGAAAGGGTTGACGCCCAAGTTCCTGAGTTCTATGTTTAAGTTATTCCTTAATTAAGGAGTTGCTTACATGGACGAGCGAAGTGGCCGGCTCGATGCAGTGTTCAGCGCACTGGCCGACCCGACGAGGCGTGAAATGCTCTCTCGCCTGACGGATGGTTCGATGACCGTCGGTGAGTTGGCTGAGCCGTTCGAGATGAGTCGACCCGCCATCTCGCAGCATCTGAAGGTGTTGGAGAAGGCAGGTCTCATCGAACGGACCGCCACTGCGCAATGGCGCACCTGCACCCTTCGCGCAGAGGGACTCGACGACGCCAGTGCCTGGGTCAACGAACATCGGCGGGATTGGAACGAACGCTTCGATCTCCTCGACGAGCGTCTACGTGAGCTGAAGCAACGTCGACCGAAGAAGGAGAAGGACAATGAGTGACCAGAATGCAGATACCACCGCAGAATTCACCATCACCCGAATCTTCGACGCACCACGTGAACTCGTGTGGCAAGCGTGGACCGATCCCGACGAGGCAGCACGCTGGTGGCATCCCGAGGGCGTCAGCAGCCCCCGGGAGCACGTCACGATCGATCCCAGAGTTGGCGGAACGTACCGCTACCTGATGATCAACGACGAGAATGGAGCCGAGTACCCCACCGGCGGAACCTATCTCGAGGTCGACGAACCGAAGAGGCTTGTCTTCACCTGGGGAAATCCGGGTGATCCGGTAGGCGCTGCGCCTCGAATAGCGGTCACGCTCGCAGAACGGGGTGACAAAACCGAAATGACATTCCACCTGGTAGGGATTCCGGGATTCAAGGGTGACGGGAATGTGTACGACGGATGGGAATCCGCGTTCGACGTGTTGGAAGAAGTTCGCGCCGGCGACTAGTCGGGAATTGCACACCGCGACCGGGGCGCCGGTGATTGAATGAGGCTGACACACCATTCTTCACCGACGCAGGAGAGCCTGATGGCACCAGAAGTTGCGGTAGTTCTCGAGGGATACACCTACTTCGAATGCCCGCGCTGGCACGAGAACCGGATCTGGGTGTCGGACTTCTACACCTACCAGGTGATTTCGGCCCGCGAGGACGGGACCGACATACGCGTCGAGGCGGAGGTTCCAGGGCAGCCGTCCGGGCTGGGGTGGCTTCCGGACGGCAGATTGCTGGTGGTCTCCATGCGGGACCAGAAGATTCTGCGGCGAGAATCCGACGGCGAGTTGGTGGTGCACGCAGACTTGTCCGAGTACGTCAGTGCCAACGTCAACGACATGCTGGTCGATGCGCAGGGACGAGCATACGTGGGCAACTTCGGGTTCGACCTGATGAACCTGGCTCCCGTCGAGACGGCAGATCTCCTCCGCGTCGACCCGGACGGATCGGTACACGTCGTGGCGCGAGATCTCCACTTCCCCAACGGTATGGCTCTGACGTCGACCGGAGATCTGCTCGTGGACGAAACGCTGGGAAATCGAATCAGTGCATTTGCGGTTCAGGCCGACGGCTCCCTGAGTGAACGCCGTGATTGGGCGTCGTTCGGGCCGGTACCTGGTGGCCCCGAGATGGAGACCACTCTCGCTCAGATCGTCGTTGCGCCCGACGGATGTTGCATCGACGGAGACGATTCGATGTGGGTGGCCGATGCCCTTGGAAGTCGTGTTCTTCATGTGAGCGCCGGCAAGATAATCGATGAAATTGCCTTCGACAGCGGTGTCTTCGCGTGCGGGCTCGGCGGCTCCGACGGACGTACGCTGTTCGTCTGCGCCGCACCGGACTTCAACGAGCACGCTCGTAAGGTCGCCAACGAAGGAAAGCTGTTGTCGATTCGCCTGGAGCCGTTGGGCTGACATGGAATTGGTGACCTCGCTACCTGCCGACACTCCGCTACGGCAGGTAGCTCAGCACGTCGAACGCATCGAGAAACTCGGTTTCGACACGGTACACATCTCCGAGACCGTCCGCGATCCTTTTGCGGTGGCAGCACTCGCCGTCGAACACAGCACCACCCTCGAAGTCCGGACGTCGATGGTTGTCGCATTTGCGCGCAGTCCCATGGTGACGGCTTTGGCTGCGTGGGATCTGGCGGACTTCTCCGGCGGACGATTCCAGCTGGGGCTCGCGACGCAGGTGCGAGGGAACATCGTCGGGCGGTACTCGATGCCGTGGACGGATCCTGTTGCGCAACTGCGTGATTACGTCAGTGCTGTACGTGAGATCTTCCGAGTGTTCCAGGAGGGCGGTGAACTCGACTATGCCGGAACGCACTACACCTTCAACCGACTGCAGCCCTACTTCAATCCGGGGCCGCTCGATGTTCAGGCTCCGGAGATCTGGACCGGGGGAGTGAACTCCCGCATGTGCTCACTGGCAGGAGCCGTCGCCGACGGTTTTGTTGCTCACCCCACCAGCTCCCATCCGAAGGTGCTCGCGGAGAGGATTATTCCATCATTGACGGCAGGCGGAAGGAAGCCGCGACTGATTGCCGTTCCGAAGACGATCACCGGCAAAGATCGTGCTGCGATACTTGCTCAACGAGAAGCGGTGCGCAGCGAACTTGCCTTTCTCTACTCCACACCGGCATATCGAATCGCGCTCGAGGTTCTCGGCTTGGCGGGGATCGGCGAGAAGTTGACCGCAATGGGGAGAGCTGGGGAGTGGGCTGATCTGGGCGCCGTCCTCACCGAGGATGTTCTCGACAGGCTGGTCACGCAATGCACCTACGCCGAGCTCCCCGAGGTGCTGAGTTCGAAATACGCGAGTCTGTGCGACGGCATTGCACTGGCAGTGCCCGCGGATCCCGCCGACGACCGCGCCTTCGCAGCGATGTGCGAGGAGATTCGAGCCGCCGCAGCGTCTGCCCCGTGACGTCCGGTCGGCGCGAACTACACTCTCGACATGGGGCGAGTCTACGAAGGCATCGATGAAAAGCTCACCACGTGGTTGCAGGCTCAACCGCTGTTCGTTGTTGCTACCGCGCCGTTGTCTCCTGACGGGTTGATCAATTGCTCACCCAAAGGGGGAGTCGGATCGTTTGTGGTGCTGACATCCACCCGGGTGGCGTACCTCGATCTCACTGGCAGCGGTGTGGAAACCATCGCGCACGTGCGCGAGAACTCCCGAATAACCCTGATGTTCATGGCATTTGACGGTCCGCCGAAGATCGTTCGACTGCACGGTCACGGACAAGTTCTGCTTGCAGGGTCGGAAGCGTTCAACGCGATTGTCGGTAGGTTCCCGGAGCATCCGGGGCTGCGGTCGATCGTCGTGGTCGATCTGACGCGCATTTCGGATTCGTGCGGATACGCAGTACCGCTGATGGACTACCAATCCGATCGTGACGTGCTCGACCGCGTAGCGGAGAAGCGGGGTCCGGAGCGGCTCATCGCCTATCGCGCCGAGAAGAACGCGAAGAGTGTGGACGGTTTGCCCGGTATCGATCCGGAGTGATACAAAATCGCGTCGCCGTGCGAAAGAGGTCGTGGGGCAGGCGATTCTGACATTGCCCCTGCCCCACAGCCTCGTTGTGCTGGTTACTTCGCCATGTCCTGGGCTGCTCGGTACGAGAAGACCATTGCAGTCCCCAGCGGAACTCCGGGGCCGGGATAGAAGCGCCCGCTCAAGGAAGCGCTCGTGTTGCCGGCGGCGTACAGACCGTCGATGGCGCTGCCGTCGGCGCGAAGAACGCGACCGTCGACATCGGTGACCAAACCACCCTTGGTGCCGAGGTCACTGAGGACGATGCGAGCTGCGTAGAACGGGCCGTTCTCGATGGCCGTCAGCGCCGCATTCGCGCCGCCGTTGGGTGGGCAGAAGAATGCGTCGTACGGGTCTTCGCCGCGATGGAACTCTTCGTCGACGCCCAGTTTTGCGGCGTCGTTGAACTTTTCGACAGTGCTGCGCAATGCGTCGGCCGGTAGTCCGGTCTTGGCGGCGAGTTCTTCGAGAGTGTCGGCGGCGACCCAGGTTCCGGCTTCGAGGTGTTTGGCGGGCGCCGTGTTCGGGATGCAGATGGCGGGCAGTCCGCCACCCTCGCGCGAGTCGAAGATCATGAACGACGGCACGGCAGAACCATTGTCGTCGTGAGCATCCATGGCCCGGCCGAACTGGTCGTACGGAAGAGACTCATTGAGGTAGCGCTCACCGGCGCTGTCGACGACGAGTCCGCCGCGAACGCCGACCATGAATGCGGCGCTGCCGTCGGGCTGCTCGACGCCGGGGCAGAACCACGCCTGATCGAGCAAAGCGGTTGCGCCACCGACAGCAATTCCTGCGGAGATCGCGTCACCGGTGTTGGCGCCGAAGGGGCCCATGCTCCAGATCGCCTTGCCGGGGGTGCCGGCCTGCTCACGCATCTCGGCGTTGCCTTCGATGCCGCCTGCTGCCATCAGGACACCGCGGTTCGCCTTGATTCGCCGGGTTTCGCCGCCGGATTCGACCTCGGCGCCGACAACACGGCCATCTTCCACGATCAGGGAGGTGAGGATGGATTCGGTGCGAAGTTCTGCCTTACCGGTGCTCTGAACTGCGGCCAGCAGACGGCCGATCAGTGCGCGCCCACCGATCATCGGGCCGGGAGCATGATCCTGACCGGTGCGGTCTTGGTCCAGTTCCGGACGCACCTTGCCGGCGAGGTCACCGATGTCGGCGGGATCGAGATCGAGCGGGTTGATGGAGCGTCCCGTGTCCATCCGGCCTTCGGCTTTGTAGTAGTCGGGGAACGCACGGAACTCGAATTCGATGTTCGGGTTCTGCTCGAGTAGAGCGACGACAGCGGGAGCGGTCTCGACGTAGGCGTCCTGGCGCTCGGACTCGGAGTCACCGAGCAACGCGCGCAGATAGGTGCGGGCATTCTCGGTCGAGTCGGGAAGGCCGTCGCGTTCCTGTACCTGGGTACCTGGGAGCCAGATCGAGGCGCCCGAGTAGGCGGAGGTCCCGCCGAAACGATCGGTTTTCTCGAGGACGATCGTCGTCAATCCCTGAGCAGCGGCGGTATATGCGCCGGTCAGCGCTCCGCCGCCGGAGCCGACTACCAACACGTCGCACTCGCTGTTCCAGTCCTGCATCATTGCGTCCTTACTCCAAGAGGGTGGGGTGTCCACGGAATACCGCACGGCACTGGAAGGCCATGCCAGGTCCCACTGAGCGGGCAATATGCCGAGATAGGTGGTCCAGGTGAGAGAATTAGCGCGGTCGTTCGCGGCCGGGACACATAATCGATGATGGGGGCGACGTTGCCGAGAATTGCCGAGGTCAGGGACGCTGCTGAGCCCAGTTCGGACGAGCAGCGGGCGCGCCATGTGCGGATGCTGGAAGCGGCCGCCGAATTGGGGACCGAGAAAGAACTCTCACGGGTTCAGATGCACGAAGTTGCCAAGCGGGCAGGCGTGGCCATCGGCACTCTTTACCGCTATTTCCCTTCGAAGACGCACCTCTTCGTCGCTGTGATGGTCGAGCAGATCGATCAGATCGGCGACAGTTTTGCCAAGCATCAGGTGCAGTCGGCCAATCCGCAGGACGCGGTGTACGAGGTCCTGGTGCGCGCGACTCGCGGGTTACTGCGTCGGCCGGCCCTTTCGACTGCGATGCTGCAGTCGTCCAGTACCGCCAACGTCGCGACGGTGCCGGACGTGGGCAAGATCGATCGCGGCTTCCGACAGATCATCCTCGATGCGGCCGGGATCGAGAACCCCACCGAGGAAGACAACACCGGGTTGCGTCTGCTGATGCAGCTGTGGTTCGGGGTCATCCAATCGTGCCTCAACGGTCGAATTTCCATCCCGGATGCGGAGTACGACATCCGCAAGGGGTGCGACCTGCTTCTGGTGAATCTCTCACGACACTGACGTGACCTCGCCCCTCCTCGGGGCGGGTTCCTCATGTCTTCACAATTGAAATCAATTCTATTATTGAAGTCAGGCTTGATTCAAAGAAGGCTCACATTCCGGCATTGCCCTGGCCTCAACAATAGAATACATTACAGAAAAGTTGACGGTGAGTCAGCTCACCGACCGAAAACTCCACGAAGGAGCGCACATCATGGGTCATGCAGTCATCGTCGAGGCCGCTCGGACACCGATCGGCCGTCGTCGCGGCGCCCTGGCGGGACTGCACCCCGCCGAGATTCTGGGAGCAGCACAGCTCGGCGTTCTCGAACGGGCAGGCGTCGCACCGGAAGACATCGGACAGATCATCGGTGGCTGTGTCACGCAGGCGGGTGAGCAGTCCAACAACGTCACGCGGCAGGCGTGGCTGCACGCCGGATTGCCGTACAGCACCGCGGCAACCACTATCGACTGCGCCTGTGGATCTGCCCAGCAGGCAGTTCATTTGATTTCCGGCCTGATTTCGTCGGGTCAGATCTCGGCCGGTATCGGTTGCGGCGTCGAGGCTATGAGCCGTGTGTTCCTGGGTCAGGCAAATGCGCCCGGAACGGGAAACCCGTACCCGGACGACTGGACCATCGACATGGGTGACCAGTTCACTTCTGCGCAGCGTATTGCCGAGAAGCGTGGCATCACGCGCGCCGACGTGGACGCCTTCGGTCTCGAGTCGCAGCGCCGCGCAGCCCAGGCCTGGGTGGAAGGCCGTTTCGACCGCGAGATCGTTCCCGTCAAGGCTCCGGTGGTGGACAAGGACGGTACGCCCACCGGCGAGATCGCCACTGTCACGCGCGATGGTGGGCTGCGTGAGACGACAGCGGAAGCGCTCGCCGGGCTCAAGCCGGTCATCGAGGGCCATATCCACACCGCCGGTAACTCGTCGCAGATCAGCGACGGCGCCGCAGCAGTGTTGCTGATGGGTGAAGAGCGCGCACAGGAACTGGGATTGAAGCCCCGTGCGCGGATCGTCGCGTCCGGCATGGTCGGATCCGATCCCTTCTATCACCTGGACGGACCGATCGAGTCCACCCAGATGGTGCTCGACAAGGCTGGAATGACTCTGAACGACATCGATCTCGTCGAAATCAACGAAGCGTTCGCCTCGGTAGTGCTCTCCTGGGCGCAGGTTCACGACGCAGATCTGTCCAAGGTCAACGTCAACGGCGGTGCGATCGCACTCGGGCATCCCGTCGGTTCGACCGGCGCTCGTCTGATCACGACCGCGCTGCATGAACTCGAGCGCTCGAACAAGTCCACGGCGCTGGTCACGATGTGCGCCGGTGGAGCTCTCTCGACCGCCACCATCATCGAACGCATCTGACCCGCACTCACACTGTCGAATTGACGAGGTAGACATGACCATTGGATTGAGTGAAGAAGATCGTGACCTCCGCGACTCCGTACGGGGCTGGGCGGCGCGTCACGCAACACCCACCGATATCCGTGAAGCGGTCGAGGCGAAGGTCGAAACCCGCCCCCAACTCTGGAACGGGCTTGCCGAGCAGGGACTTCTCGGACTACACGTAGCCGAGGAATTCGGCGGCGCCGGATACGGATTAGTCGAGCTCGCGATTGTCGTCGAGGAACTCGGGCGCTCCATGGTTCCCGGCACGTTCCTGCCGACAGTCGTGGTCAGCGCCGTTCTCAGCGACGCCGGAGTCACCGCGCCGCTGGCCGGACTGGTCGACGGCAGCACACTCGGAGCCGTTGCACTGCAGCCGGGTTCGCTGAAGATCACCCGTGACGGCGACACCGCCACCCTCAGCGGAACGTCCAGCCAGATTCTCGGTGGCCATGTCGGCGACGTGTTCCTCCTCGCGACGGACAGCGGATTCGTTCTGCTCGGACGTGACCGCCTCGTGGTCACGGACTTGGCCAGCTACGACGTCGTGCGTCGTAACTCCGAAGTCACCGTCGACGGTTTGGTCCTCACCGATTCAGAGATCCTCACCATCGATACCCAGCGTGTACTCGACATTGCCGCAACACTGTTCGCGGCCGAGGCATCAGGCTTGGCCGACTGGGCAGTCACGACGTCGGCCGACTACGCGAAGGTGCGTCAGCAGTTCGGTCGCCCGATCGGCCAGTTCCAGGGTGTCAAGCACAAGGCTGCACGTATGCTCGCTCTTGCCGAGCAGGCGCGCGTCTGCGCTTGGGACGCTGCGCGCGCGCTGACGCCCGCCAACGGCGTCGGTGCCGAAGAAGCCTCTCTCGCAGCAGCCGTCGCCGGAGCTACGGCCCTCGAAGCCGGTTTCTCCGTCACACGTGACTGCATCCAGGTGCTCGGTGGAATCGGCTACACGTGGGAGCACGACGCGCACCTGTACCTTCGCCGCGCGCAGTCCTTGCGAATTCTGCTGGGTTCCACGGCATCCTGGCGCCGTCGGGTTGCCGAGCTGACCATTGCCGGCACCCGTCGTGTGCTCAGCATCGAGTTGCCACCCGAGGCCGAGGCGATCCGCGCCGACGTCCGCGCAGAGCTCGCTCCTGCACTCGAACTCGAAGCCACCGCGCGGAAGACGTACCTCGCGGAAAAGGGCTACACCGCACCGCACTTCACGGCTCCGTGGGGCAAGTCCGCGGACGCCGTCAGTCAGCTTGTCATCGCCGAAGAACTGCGCGCTGCGAAGATCAAGCCGCACGACATGATCATCGGCAACTGGGTCATTCCGACGCTCATCGCACACGGCAACGAAGAGCAGCTCGCCAAGTTCGTCCCGCCGTCACTGCGCGGCGACATCGTCTGGTGCCAGCTCTTCTCCGAGCCAGGAGCAGGTTCCGACCTCGCGGCTCTGAGCACAAAGGCCACCAAGGTCGACGGTGGCTGGAAGTTGCAGGGCCAGAAGGTGTGGACGTCGATGGCACGCGACGCGCACTGGGGAATCTGCCTCGCGCGCACCGACGCCGACGCCCCCAAGCACAAGGGCCTGTCCTACTTCCTGATCGACATCAAGAACAGCGGCCTCGACATTCGCCCGCTTCGCGAGATCACCGGTGAAGCACTGTTCAACGAAGTCTTCTTCGACGACGTCTTCGTTCCCGACGAGTGCCTGGTCGGCGAGCCGGGCGACGGCTGGAAGCTCGCTCGCACCACACTGGCCAACGAGCGTGTCTCGCTGTCCAACGACTCGTCTCTCGGATCGGGTGGTGAGGCTCTTCTGAGCCTGGTCGACGGACTAGCCGGTGGCATCGACGACGAGCAGCTCACTGTGCTCGGAAAGGTGCTGTGCGACGCGCAATCCGGCGGTCTGCTCGGTTTGCGCACCACGCTGCGCTCGCTCACCGGCGCGCAGCCGGGGGCCGAATCCTCGGTGGCGAAGTTGATCGGTGTCGAGCACATCCAGCAGGTCTGGGATGTGGCAATGGAGTGGGCCGGGCCGAGTTCACTTCTGGGCGAACAGCATCGGATGTCTGCAACGCAGATGTTCTTGAACTCGCAGTGCATGTCCATCGCGGGTGGTACAACCAATGTTCAGCTCAACATCATCGGTGAGCGAATCCTGGGTCTGCCTCGCGACCCCGAACCGGGAAAGTGACCTGCACATGAGCAATCGCACCTTCGTCATCGGCGTGGGCATGACCAAGTTCGAGAAGATCGAGACCCGCGACTGGGAATACCCGGACATGGTGACCGAAGCCGTCTCGAATGCACTCACCGATGCCGGGATCAGCTACGACCAGATCCAGCGTGCTGCAGTCGGTTACGTGTTCAACGCGTCGACAGCGGGCCAGCGTGCCCTGTACGAAACGGGTCTGTCCGGTATCCCGATCTTCAACGTCAACAACAACTGCGCCACCGGCTCGACGGCACTGATGATGGCGCGCGAGTGGGTCCAGGCCGGACAAGCGGACTGCGCACTGGCCGTTGGCTTCGAAAAGATGACCAAAACGGCGCTGACCGGCAACGGTGAGATGCCCAAGGTCACCACCTTGGACTCGCAGCTGAAGATCATGGTCGAGGACTACGGCTTCGCCCGATCACCCATGACAGCTCAGTTGTTCGGTAATGCCGCCGTCGAGCACATGAAGAAGTACGGCACCACGGTCGAGCAGATTGCAGCCGTGGCGGTCAAGAACCACAAGCACTCGGTCAACAATCCGTATGCGCAGTTCCGTAACGAGTACACCCTCGAACAGGTGCTCGGCGACAAGATGATTCACGAGCCGCTGACGCGCTCGCAGTGTTCACCGACTTCGGACGGTGCCGGTGCTGCCGTCGTCGTAAGTGAGAAGTTCGTCCGTGAGCACGGACTCGAGGACCGTGCGATCGAGATCGTCGCTCAGGCCATGACCACCGACACCGAGGCAGCGTTTGCCGAGAAGTCGATGATCGACGTAGTCGGCGCGCCGATGACGGCTGCGGCCGCCGAGCAGGTCTTTGCCGAAGCCGGCATCAGCATCGACGACGTCGATGTCATCGAACTGCACGACTGCTTCGCGATCAACGAGATCATCACCTACGAAGGTCTCGGAATGTGCGGCGCCGGTGAAGGCGGAAAGCTCGTCGAATCCGGTGCCACTACGTACGGCGGCCAGTGGGTCGTCAACCCGTCTGGCGGTCTGATCTCGAAGGGCCATCCGCTGGGTGCCACCGGGCTGGCACAGTGCGCCGAACTGACGTGGCAGCTTCGCGGGACCGCAGACGCTCGCCAGGTCGAAGGCGCACGAATCGGATTGCAGCACAACCTCGGGCTGGGCGGCGCGTGCGTCGTGACGGTCTACCGAGCCGGAACTTTGGAGAACTGATGGCTATCGATCTCGAGGTGGCGTTGTCCGCCGAACCGACAGTGCGCGAGGCGTCGTGGACCGATCGCGACGTCATGCTCTACCAATTGGGACTCGGAGCAGGAGCGAATGCTCTGGATCCCGCAGAACTCACCTGGGTGTACGAAAAGGGTCTGAAGGTACTCCCGACGTTTGCAATGGTTGCAGGTCAGGGAGTTTCGGCGGGTGTACTGCCCGCACCGTCGATGAGTATGCCGGGAATCGACATCGACCTGCGCAAGATTCTGCACGGTGGGCAGTCGCTGACACTTCACGCGCCGATCCCCTCGACGGGCGCTGCTCGTATTTCCACTCGCATCGCTGACGTGTGGGACAAGGGCAAGGCTGCCGTCATCGTGCTCGAGACGGCGGCCGAGGACCTTGACGGGAATCCCTTGTGGACCACCGGAATGCAGATCTGGGCCCGCGGAGAAGGCGGATTCGGCGGCAGCGCCGGTCCCGAAGTTGTTGCCGGGGTGCCTGATCGGGCGTCCGACAAGGTACTGACGTCGAGCACGAGTCCCTCACAGGCGCTGGTGTACCGACTCAGTGGAGACATGAACCCGCTGCACGCTGACCCCTCCTTCGCGAAGATGGCGGGATTCGACGCTCCGATTCTGCACGGTCTGGCGTCGTACGGCATCGTCTGCAAGGCAGTGGTAGACGGAATTCTCGACGGAGATCCGACGCGGGTGAAGAACTACTCGGTGCGGTTCGCCGGTTCGCTGTTCCCCGGCGAATCCATCACCACCTCGGTATGGCAGGACGGCAACACACTGACCTTGGCGGCGACGTGCCCCGAACGCGAGAACTCCCCGGTTCTCACACACGCAACAATGGAGATCAACTGATGGACCTGGGCACCCACCCCACAGCAGCCACGCACCCGGGCGGCACGATTTTGACGTCGCCACCGCAGGACGCCCCGGTTGACCGGGCGACGGCAGCGGCCCGTCGCGTTGTCGACGCGATGCTGCGCACCGACCGCGGAAACGCCAACCTGGACCGGGTTGCGGAGGAGCTCAACAGCATCGCCGAGCACCTCGAGCAGCACTCACCCGAGGTGGCCGAGCGCTTGATCGACATGTGGAACGGTGAGGGCGTGACTCGACACGATCCGGTGACCGGCCCCGAGAATGCCATTGCGCCGCCGCTCGTTCTGGAAGGGCTCGCTGACGGGTCGGTGCAGGGAGTGGTCACGTTGACGCTGCCGTACCAGGGCCCTCCTGGCCATGTACACGGCGGTGTTTCGGCGTTGCTGCTCGATCACGTTCTCGGCGTCGCGAACGCCTGGGGTGGAACTTCCGGCATGACAGCACAATTGAGCACTCGGTACCATCGACCGACTCCGCTGTTCGAGCCCCTCACGATCAGCGGCAAATTCCTTTCCAAGGACGGCCGCAAGATTCACACCGTCGGTGAGATCAAGACTGCAGACGGCGAATTGTGTGTGTCGGTAGAGGGACTGTTCATCGACAAGACCGTGCCGCGCCCCAGATAGGGGCTCTGACGAAGGAGGGCCCCTGTGGGCAAACTCGACGGACGTGTAGCAGTGGTCACCGGTGCCGGTATGGGCATCGGGCGCGGAGTGGCAGGCGCGTTCGCGCGTGAAGGCGCGTCGGTGCTGGTTGCCGAGATCGACGAGGCAGCGGGCCTCGAAACCACCCAGTGGTTGCGGGACGAATGGGGCGCGGAGGCGGAGTTCATCCGCACCGACGTCACTGACAAAGAGCAGGTTGTTACCATGGTCGACCGGGCTGTCGAGCGGTTCGGACGCCTCGACATCCTGGTCAACAATGCCTGGCGGACTTTCGGTTTCGCTCGGTTCGAGAAGATGACCGACGAGCAGTTGCGCGGCGGTTTCGACATGGCAGTGATGGCGGCTTTCTGGGCCATGCAGGCTGCACTACCGGAACTCGAGCGTCACGGCACGGGCCGCGTGATCAACATGTGCAGCCTCAACGGCGTCAACGCCCACATGTATTCGGTGCAGTACAACGCGGCCAAGGAAGCTTTGCGGACGCTCACTCGAACCGCCGCTCGTGAGTGGGCTCCTCGGCAGGTGACCTGCAACGTCATCTGCCCCGGCGCGCAGAGCGCGGCGTACAAGCGTGTTGCCGAAGCCAATCCGGAGAACGTGGCCGTCATGGCCGCACAGAATCCTATGGGGCGGATCGGGGACCCCCTCGACGATATCGGCCCCGTTGCGGCCTTCCTGGCGAGTGACGACAGCCGTTACGTCACCGGCAACACTCTCTTCGTCGACGGTGGTGGGCACATCAACGGGGTGCAGTGGGCGCCGACCGTCGACTGATCGGCAGTTGCTCGGCTCGAGAATCCGGCGTCTATTTGGCCGTGAATCCCGCATCGACAGGCAACGCGATACCTGTGACGTATCGAGCCTGATCCGAGACCAACCAGGCTATCGCGTTGCTGACGTCGGAAGCTTCGATCAGCCTGACGTCCAAGAGATTGCCGACGTCGGATCCGCTCGACGTGGGGGAGTCCGCAAACAGTTTCGCGACGGCATCGTTGACGACCATCGGCGTATTTGCCCCCGCCGGATGCACGGAGTTGACACGAATATTGTGGGGAGCAAGCCAGTGTGACCACGTGCGTCCCAGCCCCACGATGGCGTGTTTACTCGCGCAGTAGCCGTCGGATCCGCCGGTCCCATCACCCCGACGTCCGACGAGTCCCAATGTCGAACCGGTCAGGACTATCGCGCCGCCCGTCCCTTGCTCGATCATCGCGGGCGCTGCGGCCTGGACGGTATTCCAGACGCCGAAAAGATTGACCTCCATCTGGTCGCGGAACGCGCGGGCATCGTCGACGTCCGGGGACATCATTCCGATACCGGCGTTGGCCAGAACGATGTCGAGGCTGCCCAACGCAGCGATTCCTTCGGATACTGCAGTTCGCAGTGCGGGCACATCGCGAACATCCACTTCTCGTGCGACGATATTTCCCCCGAGGTCCTCGACCAATGCTGTTGTTTGCCGTAAATCGTCGGCGGTTCCCATCGGGTAGGCCACCGATTCGATCTGATGGCAGATGTCGAGCGCAATGATGTTCGCGCCCTCTTGCGCCAATCGCACGGCGTGGCTTCGGCCCTGACCTCGGGCGGCCCCGGTGATCAGTGCGGTTTTGCCTTCCAACTGTCCGGGCATGAGTGCTCCGTCCGTCGCAAATCCTGAATACTCGGTCATGAGTACTGACCAGAGGGGACGGCGAAACTCGTCGCCGGCGACGTAGTCTGAGTTCAGGTACAGCGGGAACTCGCTTCGGAAGAGAAGAGGCTCGGGATGTCCGAATGGGTGAAGAAGGTCGAAGCTGAAGCCAAGGGGCTCCTCGCCGAGGCAGAAGAAGAGCTGACCGTCCTCGAAGGTGTCGACACCATAGATCCGCTTGCCGAAGACGATCCGGCAACAGACGACGACACCAAGCCGACGTCAGACTGATCCTGGCGACGCCTCGGCACTCCTTCCGACCGCTTGGCATTCAGAACGGTGGCGGGTCGTCCCCGTAATCGATGGGTTCTCGGTTGGCGTGCGGTGAATTCCGCCGCCTACTTTGAACGTGCTTCTCTGCTCGTTTCTGAATCCGTCCGCGCTGGTTATTGCGTTCGCTCTGGATACGGGCAGCCTTGTTCTCCGCTCGGGTCCGCCGATTTCGACCACCTTGCGGCGGTATCGGTTCGTGTAGGCCGGCCATCAACCCTGCGGGTCGCGTTCGGTAACTGTGCCCGGTCGGCGACGTCAGTGACATGGTTCGATCCTCGTTCGGCGCGAACCGCCACCGGTCGGAATGCTTGAGGCGATGATGATTGCGGCAGAACGCACTCATATTCGACTCGACTGTTTTGCCGCCGCGCTCGGGGGCGCCATGATGGAACGGTTCATTGTGGTCGAGGTCGGAATTCCAGGCCGGGACATCACAATGCAGCCACTGGCAGCTGCCCGCGATGATCCGCAACCACTTATCGAGTACTGCACCTGGCCGGTAGACGTGTGCCGACGCCGCCACCGGTTCGGTGGCGACATCAGCGGGTACGCGGACCTTTCGAATGACGGCGTCTTGTGCGATGTCGCGGGCATGCTCAGCGCTGATCACTCCATACCCGTCCAGGTGGGCGGGCTCGCCGCCACCGTGCAGAGTCGAATCAGTCATCACAACGTGGACCACGGGGCGACGAACGACAACAGCACCCCGACGATCCTGTGGGCAATCAGCACGGTCACAGTTACACGGCAAGAACGGTGATCCGTTGGTCAACTCGAAGAGCGCGTCGGCTCGCCGTTGCTCGTATGTTCGCGAGTCGTGTCGGCACACCGACATTGCCAACTCGCGCAACCGGCCGTCGAATGCCCGAGCCTGCTCGGCCGGAACGCTTCCCAAGATCTTGGCCATCCCGTCCTCGGCGGCACTGACCCCGACGAACCGATCGGTGAGAGCGCGACGTCGACGTTCTCGCATGCCTTCCGGGTCCACCATCGCCACGATCCGATCGATCGCCGCCGTCAGTCGCCTTCCCGTCAAGCCGGTTCCGCCGGCAACCGCTGGTGCGAGAACCTGTTCGAGCAGTAGTCGTTCGACCTCGTCGATCAACTCGTCTTTCACGTTCGCCGTTGCCGAATCGATCAAACCCACGCGGTATAGATCCAACTCGCCACGCGCCATCGCCGCTCGAGTGCGATACAAACGGGTCTTCAACGAGAAACCCAACCCGATCAACTTCCCGGCAGCTGCGCGACCCATCGTGAGCGTCGCACCGATTTCCGATTCCGCCAGCTCGTGTGCGGTCGACGACCAGGTCCCACTGGCTACATGCTCTAAGCTTCGCCGCGAAAAGAATTCGGCAACGACTGCGAGCTTGCGTTCGACCAGCATCGCCTCGCATGCATGCAGATCGGTCATGAGATCAACCAGGGCACAATCAGTTTCGGTACCGGTCAGCTGTGCTGAGATACCGAAAAGCTCCGTCGCGGGGTTGAACATCCATTCAGTATATTCGAATAAGTGTTCGAATAGAATCGAATCCTCAAATCAGTCGGAAAAGTCCGATTCCTGAATCTCATTGCATCACAAGGGTTTGCCGTAATTCTGTCAGAGGATCCGAGGCATCTCGTCGCCCGCGCGGACCAGGCCCCTCGGGGTTGACGAAGCGACCCTCGTCCGAGCGGGTCCACTCTCGTACGGCCCATCGCTCCTTGATAGCCCAACGTCCCTCACGTCGCTCCATGTGGTCGATGAATCGCGCACCGCTGGTGAAGTTGACCATCCCGATATCTTCGGAGCCGCCCCAATGTGTGGACATCGAGTACGCCTCGCTGATCGCCTGGTCGCCGTGCAGTTCGATCAGATGATTGCCGATGTGGTGCATCGTGCCGCCGATTGCCGAGAGTTTCGGTGTGACCCAGGCGATGTACTCGTCGATGTTGCCGTCGAAGCCGGTGTGATGGTCGACCGCATCCGGATGGTACGCGCTGCGGACGAGATCGAAGTCGAGGCGATCGATGCCGCGGCAATACGTCAAAACAACCTCACGAATAGCCTGCTTGTCGACGAGATCCTGCAGTGCCCGGTCCATGTCACGCCTCCTTGATGCTGGTCGTCCAGTCGAGTCTCGAGACCCAAAATGTTGACGCCGATTTCCACAGTCGTTCCTCTACAGTGCCCGCTTGGCGTGGGCGGACATGTCGCCCATGTTGTCCATGCAGAAGAGCCTCGAGTTGAACTGCCACGTTCCGTCGACGCAGGTGAAGCGATCGAAGTAGCGCCCCGACAAAATGGGTTGCAGGGCAAGATCTTCGGTACCTTGTATGACCGTGACGTACGAGAGTGCCGTCGCTGATGCGCCGTCGACCGCGATCCGCGTGTTGGTCAGCAGATGTTTGGTTCGTGGAACCGGCGGCTCGTCGTACATCCGAATGAAGCCGCTGCAGGCTGCGAACACTGCCTCGGCGTCGGACGAAATGACTGTGGTGGCAACCCCGTCCGGTCCGCACTGCCCGTAGTCGGACTGGGCGAACAGTGCGGCGACTTCACGCAATCTGCCCTGATCGATCAGATGCGTGTACTCACAGAGCAGGTCGCGGATCGCCGACTCGGCAACGATCCGTGACAGCTCCGCGGTCATACGGTGATCTCGCGCCGAACCATTTTGCCGGTTGCGTTGCGAGGCAACAGATCACTGGTGATGCGCCACTTCGACGGCACCTTGAAGTAGGACAGTCGCTCGGCGGCGTAGTCACGCAGCTCCGCCTCCGTGGTCTCCGCTCCGGGACGCAGGACCACCACGGCGGACACTTCCTGGCCGAGGTCGGGATGCGGCATGCCGATGACAGCGCACTCGATCACGTCGGGGTGCTCGTCGAGCGTCTGCTCGATCTCGGTGGGGTAGACGTTCTCGCCACCACGCAGGATCAGGTCGGAACGACGACCGGTGAGACGGAGACGTCCGTTCTCGATGACACCGAAATCGCCGGTGCGGAGCCAGCGTCCGGGTGCGATTGCAGACTCGGTCGCCTCGTCGTTCTCCCAGTATCCGAGCATGACGAACGGGCTGCGCACGCACACTTCACCTTCGATGCCGTCCGGCAGCCACTCGCCGAAGGGATCGCGAATCTCCATCGAGACGGTGATGATCGGACGTCCGAGAGTGCCTGGGAACTCTTCGAGTTCGGCGCCGACGGCGACCGCAATGGCGGTGCTGCATTCGGTGAGACCGTAGCTGTCGACCAGAGCATTGCGTGCGAACGGCACCTGCTCTTTGAGGCGTTCTTTGAACGCGGGCGACGACGGCGCAGACGCCAGCGAGAATGCAGTCAACGAAGAGACGTCGTACTTCGCGATGTTGCCGTGTTCGAGTAGCCGCGATGCCATCGTGGGGACAGCACCCCAGTTGGTGACGCGCTCGCGTTCGACCAGTCCGAGCACCTTGTCGACGTCGAAGCCGCCCTCGGTCAGGATGACGGCGCTGCCGGTCGCGAGACGGGGGACCACCAGATTGTGCAGGCTGGCGATGTGGAAGAGCGGGGACGTGAGCAGGTAACGCAGCGGGCTCGGCTTGGAAGCGTCATACTCACGGCCGGTGAATGCGGCGCCGATCGCGTCGCTGTACTTGTGGTAGTCGACGACGGCCATCACGTTGCGGTGCGAGTGGAGTGCCCCCTTGGGGCGGCCGCTGGTACCACTGGTGAACAGGATGACGGCGGGATCGTCCTCGTCGATGTCGGTGCTCGGCACGTCGGAGCCTGCATACTCCGCGATGAGCGCGGGGAGGTCCTCTTCCATGGTGAGGACCGTGATGTCTGCCGGCAGTTCGGGGAGGGCGGCGCCGCGCTTGGCGTCCACGACAAGAACCTTCGGACGTGAGAGCTCAATCCCGTGGGTGACCTCGCGCGGAACCCACCAACCGTTGAGACCGACAGCGATCGCGCCGAGCGCCTGCGTCGCGAAGAACGTCATGACCCATTCGGGAGTGTTGGCAGCGAGGATGCCCACACGGTCGCCCTTGCGGACTCCGTACTTGTCCCGCAGAGCAGTTGCCAGCGCGGCGACGGAATCGGCGTGCTCGGTGAACGAGATTCGACGATCGCTGGTGACGAGATAGTCGCCGTCGCCCCAGGCACGAGATGCCGAGATGAGTTCACCGATGGCGTGACCACGGTTCTTCATCACGGGCATGACGGTGCCGAGAACCTCTTCTTCGACGATCTCGAATGGCCCACCTGGACCGGTGAGGCGTGAGACCGCCTGGTCCAGAAGCAACTGCGGATCTGCGGGGGCAGTCATGGAATGGCCTTTCGTATTGTGGCGCTTTTCACGTCACAAAATCTCACGAGAAAATCATATCTGTGGCGGCGGTTACCACTGAGCGAGACTGGGACGGTTCCGGCCTCGAGGCGTCGATACGTTCGAGGCGTATCGCAGTTGGAGTAATCGACATTCCGATATCGACTAGGACACAGGACACGATGACGAACACCGCCACCGAAGCATCTTCGAATGCAGCTCTTGCAGCTCCTCAGCGTGAGGACGTCGCGCAGATGTTGATCGACCGTCTCGGTGATCAGCACCTGGGTCTGCGGACGCGGACGCAGGACTGGAGCTGGGACGAGGTGGTGCGCGAGAGCGCAGCGCGCGGCTCGCTTGCGAAGGCGCTTCGCGCGCCTGGACCGTTTCACATCGGAGTACTTCTCGAGAACGATCCCGAGTTCCTGTTCTGGCTCGGCGGCGCGGCCCTGACCGGGGCCACGATCGTCGGCATCAATCCGACCAGGCGTGGAGCTGAACTCGAGGCTGAGGCTCGGTACGTCGACTGCCAGCTGATCGTCACCGACAAAGCGGGCTACGAGAAGTTGTCCGGCCTTGACCTCGGACTGACCGAAGACCGTTTTGTTCTGGTCGACGACGCGTCATACCCGGACAAGATTTCCGCTCACCAGGTCGAGTCGCCTCAGGTCGACCTCGGCGTCGACGCGTCGACGCTGTTCTTGCTTCTCTTCACCTCGGGCACCACCGGAATGTCCAAGGCAGTGCGGTGCAGTCAGGGGCGTCTGACGCGGTTGGCCTACGCGAACTGCGCCAAGTACGACATCGACCGCGACGACATCTGCTACTGCTGCATGCCGCTCTTCCATGGCAACGCGTTGATGGCTCTGTGGGCGCCGGCCCTTTCGCAGGGAGCTACGGTCTGCCTCGTTCGTAAGTTCACCGCCTCGGGATTCATGCCGGACATTCGGTTCTACGGCGCAACATATTTCACCTACGTTGGTAAGGCGTTGGGGTATCTCATGGCGACGCCGGAACTGCCCGACGACATCGAGAACACCCTCACTCACGGCTTCGGGACCGAGGCGTCGCCGGGAGACAAGGCAGAGTTCATCCGCCGTTTCGGTGCAAAGCTTTTCGAGGGATACGGTTCGAGTGAAGGTGCCGGTTCGGTGGTGCTCGATCCGAACCAGCCTGCCGGCGCACTGGGCCGTCCCGCGAACGAGAACATCGTCATCGTCGATCCCGATACCCGCGAAGAGCGACCCCGCGCAATCCTCGACGAGCACTCTCACGTACTGAACCCCGACGAAGCCATCGGCGAGATGGTCGACAAGGCCGGATCGAAGAAGTTCGAGGGGTACTACAAGAACGAAGACGCGATAGCCGAGAAGATTCGCCACGGTTGGTACTGGACAGGCGATCTCGGCTACGTCGACGAGGCCGGGTTCATCTACTTCGCCGGTCGCAAGGGTGACTGGATCCGCGTCGACGGTGAAAACACGTCGGCGTTGATGATCGAGCACATCTTGCGTCGCCACCCCAAGGTGATTGCAACGGGTGTCTTCGCGGTGCCGGATCCGCGATCGGGTGATCAGGTGATGGCTGCGATCGAGGTCGCCGATTTTGCTGATTTCGACCCAGTCGAGTTCGCGGCTTACCTTGCCGCGCAGGCGGATTTGGGTACGAAGGCGGCACCGCGGTTCGTTCGCGTTTCGACGGACCTGCCGGTCACAGGGTCCAACAAGGTGCTCAAGCGTGAATTGCAGGCCGACCGCTGGCGTACCGACGAACCGGTGTTCCACTGGGTGGGCCGTGGCACCCCCGAATACACGTTGATGACCGAAGCTGACGTGGTGAACCTGGAGAAGGAGTTCGAGACTCACGGCCGCACGCGGTTCCTATGACACGGCCGCACGCGGTTCCTATGACACGGCAGCATGCGGTTCCTGTGAGCCGTGTCGCGCTGGTAACCGGCGCTTCCCGGGGGATCGGCCGAGAGTGTGCGCTTGCCTTCGCGCGCGCCGGATTCGACGTTGCAATCACTGCTCGCACCGTTCGTGAAGGAGAGGGGCGGGCTGCTCCGCGAACGAGGCAGGGCGAGCAAGTGATTCCGGTGCCCGGCAGCCTGGAGACGACGGTCGCCGAGATCGAGGCCTTCGGTGTGCGAGCGTTGGCCGTCCCGATGGACCTGCTCGATCTGGCCTCCGTCCGAGCTGCCGGAACACGGATTCTGACGGAGTGGGGACACGTCGACGTGTTGGTGAACAACGCCTACGCACAGACGGTCGGAAACATGGACCGGGTGCTCGACATCGAGATCGACGACGCCCAGGCGATGGTGATCGGGAACTATCTGCACCAACTCGCTCTGGTTCAAGTGATACTGCCGTCGATGATCACGAGTGGCAACGGCGTAGTCGTCAACCTGGCATCGGGCTCGGCCACCATGGATCCGCCTGCGCCGCCGGGGGAGGGCGGCTGGGGATTGTCCTACGCTGCCTCGAAGGCGTCGTTCGGGCGTATCGCCGGGGCGATCAACTCCGAGTATCGGGGCGCCGGGGTCAAGGCGTTCAATCTGAGTCCGGGATTTGTCATTACGGAATCAGGGAAAGCCCGTGGTGGCGCAGACGCGATAGTCGATGCCGGATTCGCTGCCACACCGGCATCCGTGCCGGCTGCAGCGGCGGTGTGGCTTGCAACAGATCCGGATGCGGACCGGTTCCTCGGTCGCGTCGTGGACGGTCCGAAATTGATGGCGACACTGGAGGAAACGGTATGAAGCTCGGCGTAGTCGTTCCGGTCGAATTGGGTCGAAGTGGAGACCCTGATTGGATTCTGCAATTCGCCCGTGCGGCCGAATCGTTGGGTTTCGACGAGATCTCGGCAGTGGAGCACTCGGTGGTCATCGCCGACACCGAGAGCGAATACCCCTATTCTCCGACCGGCAAGTCGCATCTTCCCGATGACTGCGACATCCCGGATCCGCTTGAACTGCTCTCGTTCGTGGCCGGCGCCACAAACACTTTGGGTCTGTCGACCGGAGTTCTGGTGCTGCCCAATCACAATCCGGTAGTGCTTGCGAAGCGCTTGGCGACGCTTGATCGACTTTCAGGAGGGCGCCTGCGCATCTGCCTCGGACTGGGCTGGATGAAGGAAGAGATCGAAGCGTGCGGCGGTGACTTCGAGCGTCGTGGCAAGGTTGCCGACGAGGCAATCGCGGTGATGCGCACACTCTGGGCAGGCAAGGAAGCGGTCGACTTCGACGGTGACTTCTTCTCGTTCAAGGGTGCATACAGCTGGCCGAAGCCTCACCGCGAGTCGGGAGTTCCGCTCTATATCGGTGGACACAGTCTCGCGGCCGCGAGGCGAGCAGGCCGGTTGGGTGACGGTTTCCAGCCGCTGGGACTTGTTGGTGAAGACCTCCACAAGGCCGTTGCAGCGATGAAAGCTGCTGCGGTCAAGGTCGACCGAGATCCCGCCGACGTCTCGCTCGTTCTCGGTGCGACATTACCCAGACTCGACGAAGCAAAGCTGGACTGGGCACGCGGTTTGGGAGCCGATCGAATCGTGCTGTCCGCCAGCCGTCGTGGCACGTCGTTGGAACTGATCATCGACGAGATGGTCGAATGCTCGAAGCGCTTGGGGCTCGGAGCGTAATCCCGCACCCGGTCAGGGATGGGCCAGCCCGTTCAGGAGGATTGCGCTGACAAGGCCGCGTTGTCGGTCGGGGAAGTCAGTCGAGGGTGGTGGCGTCGGTTGTCTGCGTCTTGGCGCCAGGAGTCGCTTCGATGTCGAGAACGACCTGGCTGTCGGTGGCGTCTTCGGGGAAGACGTACCGGCGCATGGCCCACCACCGGAAGGCCGTCGCCAGCAGGGTCCCGATGATCGATCCGCTGATGAAGTCCGCGAAATTCTCCATCAACACCGATACCTCGGGTTGACGCAGGTGGAACACGTACCTGGAGGTCCAGAGCGGTACCTGGTTGATGGCCAAACCGATACCCGCGACGATGAAGAACAGCGCAGCCTCGTGATGGCGCTGTCTACCACCGCGCTGAGCGAACGACCACTCGCGGTTCAGGACGTAGGACAGAACCGTCGCGATCAGGACCGCGAGGATGTTGGCCGTCACCGGGTGCTGAGGTAGAACCGTCCACTTGATGCCGAAGAACAGCACCGTGGTGACGATGAAGGCGATGCCGCCGACCACCAGGAACTTGAGCATTTCTGCGTGCGGCAGGACGCGCACGAGAACCCGCTCAGGAAGCCTATTGACCATCTTTTCGACAAACGCCATTGTTCGAGGCTAACCCTGAATACGGTCGAGGGCACAAATCGTCGACGCTCGTGTCGGCAAGATCATCAGAATCCGTACCCGAGGATTGCCGGCTTCGACGTGCTGAACGCGAAGTCGAGATTCTGGATTTCCTGCGAATCAGTTGCCTGGAGTCTGTGCGCCGCAGCAAAGGCCTTGGCCTGGTGCTCGCCGAGGTACAGGCTGCTCAGAACGTCGGCGGGCATCGTGATCGCAGGCTCCGCGTCAGTGGCCGTACAGGTGGCCTTGCCACCCTTGACCTGAAGTGCGAAGGTTCCGCCGGCCTTCAGGAACGGATCTTCGACCTTGATGACTGTGTCCAGGTCAGCAGCATATTCACGAGCCTCGAGAGCCGCGGGCACGTCCATGATGCGCAGCCACAGTCGATCGGCGCGCGTCGTTGTCCGGACAAGGCGGTAGTCCGTGAGCATCAGCCGGAGTGGATCGGCAGGATGTTGGCGTGTCTCGATCCGGGTGACGAGGTCGAGGCCGCAGATCGTGCGCCACAGCGCCGCGTGCGCATCTTCGGTGATCGTCACGAACTCGTCGATCCGGGCGATGCTGTCGCGGCCCTCGCTCGTGTGCCGGTAAGCGATGTATCCGTCCGCGTGTGTCAGAAAGAACAGTCCGGAGGCGCCGTCACGATCCTCGGACGGGTCGGCGAACATGTGATCCCACAGTGGTTGCGGACGTACCTGCGCGCCGGGAGTCTGCAGTCGCCAGCGGTCGTAGATTTCGGGAAGAAGCGTTGTGGCAGCCTTGACGTCGACAATCGACACACCGCCGTTGTCGGGTACCTCCGGGCGGAACTGCGCGAAGCGTCGATCGAGGGTGATGCCCTCACTGACGGTTGCCGGGCCGTATCCGAAGCGGTTGTAGATGCCGGCCTCGCTGGCCGTCAGCGCTGCAAGCGGAGCGCCGGTCGACTCGATATGGGCGTGAAGTGCAGTGAACATCGAGCGTAGGACGCCGCGGCGACGATGAGTCGGGGCGACGGATACCCAGGTGATACCGCGCGTGGGGAGTTGGCGTCCGCCGGGCACGGTGAATTCCATGTCGATCTCGATAGCCACGCCGACAGGTACGTCACCGTCGACGGCAAGGATGATGTCCTCGGGCTTGTAGAGCGCCTTTGTCAGCTCGCTGACCGCGGGAGACGGATGAAAACCGAACCCCACCGAGTCGAGTAGTTGGAGAGCCGGCCAGTCACTCTCGGTAGCGGTGCGGATGGTGATCTTGTTTTCGGGGCTCACGTATATCGACTCTGGCATAGATTGCACGAAGACGCACATGAATATCGGAGCCGACGTTTCTGCACCGACTCCCAGGGGTACCGCCCGACGGACCAGTCCTGCGGCACGGAGAAAAACCGATACGGAGAAAACACTGTGGCGATCACCGACATCAAAGAATATGCCCACCTCACCGAGGATGACGTCGAGGCGCTCGGGCGTGAACTGGACGCCATTCGGGTCGATATCGAGGAGAAGCGCGGCGCGCACGATGCTCGATACATCCAGCGGACAATCGCGTTTCAACGCTCTCTGATGGTGGCCGGCCGCATCGTCTTGTTCGCCAGCAAGAAGAAGCCTGCCTGGATTCTGGGGACTGCGCTCCTGGGGGTCGGCAAGATCATCGAGAACATGGAACTCGGCCACAACATCATCCACGGCCAGTGGGACTGGATGAACGATCCCGAGATTCACTCGAGCAACTGGGAGTGGGATAACACCTGCCCGTCCTCGGGATGGAAGCACTCGCATAACTTCACTCATCACAAGTTCACCAACATCGTCGGTCTGGACAACGATGTGGGTTACGGAATCATGCGCGTCACTCGTGATCAGAAGTGGCACGCCGACTATCTCTTTCAACCGATCACGAATTTCGTGCTCGCGACACTGTTCGAGTGGGGCGTGGCACTGCATCACCTTGAAACGGACAAACTTCGCAAGGGCGAGGTGAAGTGGTCCGAGAAATCGGAGATGGCCAAGGACGTCGGAAAGAAGATCGCACGGCAGGTGACAAAGGATTACATCCTGTTCCCCGCTCTGACCGGCCCGGCGTGGAAGACCACGTTGACGGCGAACGTGGTTGCGAACCTCATCCGAAACTACTGGAGTTACGCCGTCATCTTTTGCGGGCACTTTCCCGACGGTGCCGAGAAGTTCACGCTCGAGGAATTCGAGAACGAATCGCGTGCTCAGTGGTACCTACGACAGATGCTGGGCTCCGCCAACTTTCACGCCGGCCCGGTCATGGCCTTCATGAGCGGCAACCTCTGCTACCAGATCGAGCATCACTGCTTCCCGGATCTGCCGAGCAATCGGTACTCGGAAATCGCGGTGCCGTTGCGCGACCTGTGTGACAAGTACGACCTCCCGTACACGACCGGGCCGCTGTGGAAGCAGTACGGTTTGACGCTGCGCACCATCTGGAAGTTGTCGCTGCCCAACAGGTTTCTCTCGGCTTCCCAGGACGATGCTCCGGAGACACACTCGGAGTTGAAGTTCCGCATCCGAGGCGGAATCAAGGAAGTGTTCGGCGTCGATCCGCAGACCGGTAGGCGGCGTGGCTTGCGAACAGCGATCGCGATGGTCTCGAGCTGATCAATTACCGCTTGTGTGCCATTGAACGAACCACAAGATCGCCGGTCGACTGGATTGCCTGCACCAGCACGATCAAGATCACGACTGCGACGAACAGCACCGGTGTGTTGAATCGTTGGTAGCCGTACTTGATTGCGAAGTCGCCGAGTCCACCGGCGCCGATGGCACCTGCCATGGCCGAGAAACCGATCAGCATCACTGCCGTCAGGGTTGCTCCTGCTACCAACCCCGGAACTGATTCGGGCAGTAGCACTTTGGTGACGATGTGTTTGCCGGTGGAGCCCATGGGCCGTGCTGCCTCGACGCGCCCGGAATCGACCTCACGCAAGGCGTTCTCGACGACGCGGGCGAAGAAGGGCACCGAACCGATGGTCAACGGCACGATCGCTGCCGTGGCGCCGAGCGCTGTTCCGACGATCGCCCTCGTTGCCGGGATGAGGAGCACCAACAAGATGACGAACGGCAGCGAACGGCCAATATTCACCACGGTGCCCAGTACCGAATTGAGGACGCGGTTGGGACGGATTCCGTCGGGCGCGCTCGCGTGCAACAGAACACCGAGAGCGATACCGATGATCACGGTGAGCACGAACGAGACGCCGACCATGTAGAGCGTGTCGAGTAGGGCTTCCCATGCTTCGCCCAGGGAATCCTGCCAGGACGTCTTGTTCATGAGAACGTCACCTTCACTCCGCGCTGCGAAAGATGTTCTTCGACAGACTTTCTTGTCTCTTCGTTGCTGACGAGTCCCGTGTGCGAGGCGAACTCCACGCGAAGGCGACCGACCTGATGGGATCCGATGTCCTCGATACCGCCGGAGATCACGGTGACGTCGACGTCGAGATCTCGCGAGAGTTGGGAAATCACGGGTGAGGTGGACAGTGAATCGACAAAGGTGAGGAGCGCCGGAATTCCGGTCGGGGACGTTCGTACCGTTCCGGTCGGCAGTAGCGCCTCTCCGAGGGGTGAGTCCGGGTCCGCGACCAGTTCGGTGAGCGTTCCCTCGTCGACGATGCGGCCCTGATCGATCAGCGCAGCGCGATGGCAGATCCGTCGAACCACGTTGAGCTCGTGGGTGATCAGAACAATGGTCACAGCGAGTCGTCGATTGAGATCGGCGAGCAGGTCGAGGATCGAATCGGTTGTGTCCGAGTCGAGGGCGCTCGTGGCCTCGTCGCACAGGAGGACGTCGGGTGAAGCCGCCAAGGCTCTCGCGATGCCGACGCGTTGTTTCTGGCCGCCGGACAGTTGCGAAGGGAAAGCGTCACGTCGGTCTTCCAAGCCCACCAACTCGATCAGCTCGTCGACGCGGGCACGTCGATCTGCCCGCGAGTATCCCGCCACTTCGAGAGGGAAGGCGATGTTGGCGGCGACCGAACGGGAATGCAGCAGGTTGAAATGCTGGAACACGACACCGATCCGCTTGCGTGTGTCGCGCAGTTGCGCTGGGCTCAGCGCGGTCAGATCGGTGTCGCCCAACAGAATCCGGCCACTGGTCGGGCGTTCGAGCAGGTTGAGGCAGCGCAGCAAAGTCGACTTGCCTGCGCCGCTCTTGCCGATGATGCCGAAGATTTCGCCGTCTTCGATTTTCAGGGATACGGAATCGAGTGCATGCAGAACTTTTGTGCCGCTGCGGTATTCCTTGGAGACCGATTCGATCGAGAAGACCATGACGGGTCTCGATCAGGTAGCGCTGGCCGGAATGACCGAGCCCTGGTAGGTCTGCTCGATGAACGTCGCGACGTCGGCGGACGTCAATGCCTCGGCCAACTTCTGTACTCGCGCATCGTTTTCGAGCGAGGTGCGTACGGTCAGGACATTGGCGTACGGGTTGCCCTCGGCCTTCTCGAGCACCAGTGCGTCCTTGGCCGGGTTGAGACCACCTTCGATTGCGTAGTTGCCGTTGATGATTGCGAGATCGACATTTCCGTCGTCGAGCGTGCGCGGCAGCTGCGGGGGATCGACCTGGGTGAACGTGAGTCCCTTGGGGTTGTCGATGATGTTCTTCTCGCTGATCTGCGTGATGTCCGTGCCGGGAGCACCCAACTGCTGATCCAGCTTGATCAATCCGGCCTGCTGCAGCAGGTACAGCCCACGGGCGAAGTTCGTGACGTTGTTCGACAGCGCCACCGTTGCGCCTTGGCGTAGGTCGGCCACGTTGGTGACCTTCTTGGAGTATGCACCGAGCGGCTCGACGTGGACTTTCGCCACTGCGACCAGGTCGTCGACACCCTTCTCCTTCGACCACGATTCCTGGTACGGCACGTGCTGGAAGAAGTTGGCGTCGGTGTCTCCGGCTTCGAGCACCTCGTTGGCGTCGAGATCGCCGGTGATCTCGCTGACCTCGATCTTGGTGTCACCGAGCAGGCCCTTTTCTTCGACGAACTTCAGGATCTCGGCGTGCGGAACCGAAGAAGCGACGATGCGAAGAGGTGCGTTCTCGTCGGAGGAGTTGTCGCTCGAGCACGCGGCTACGGTTCCGACTGCGACGGCGGCCACTGCGAAGGCAGCGAGGAATCTTCTGGTGCGCGAGCGTGACATGTGAATCTCCAAGACATAGCCGAACGCACGCCGAGATGGCGTGACAGTTGCTGAACGCTAGCCCGGTAAACCTCCCGTGAGGAGATACAGAATCACCGCGATTTTTTCATGTACCTATTGTCCGAGCAGGATGACCGGAACGTCCTCGGCAAAATCGACTACCAGTTCGCGACGCGAGAACAGCCAGGTGCCGTCGATCTTTTCGAAGCTGTCCTGGTAACGAATCTCGATCCGGTTGTCCCGGTGGCCCTCGCCCCGCGGATAGATGTGGTGGGCGGAGCAGTAGGCCTCACCGTGCGCAGTGGTGGGGCTGTCGAGGTCGAGGATCTGCTGCTCGACGATGTGCCGGGTCGAGTGCAGATGTGAGACGGCATCGACCACCGAACTGCTGACGACGGAGTTCCCACGTATCTCCGTCGGCGCACCCGTTCCGTTCAGTGCCGGCGGCAAGACGAATGCCACGTCGTCAGTGAAGAGAGCCGCAAGTGCAGTGGTGTTTCGGCGGTCGACGGCCTGTGCGTACCTGGCGGCCAAGTCGGTGAGAGCGACGCGATCCGAGGAGTCCATGCGCATATCTCACCCTATGTGACGCCGCTCATGTTTCGGCTTCCCGCTCATCGAGACACTCACAGCGCCCACCTGGGCATCTGGTTAGCGTCCAGGCCAAGAGTTGCCAGCCATGAATGCCATAGGAGAAACAGCGATGGATCTGAGGGAATCGCCCGAGCAGCAGGAGCTCCGCAAGGAGTTGCGCGCGTACTTCGCGGCGCTGCTGCCGGAAGAGAAGCGTCGCGCGGCCGGCGAGCAAGGTGTGGGTGGCGAGTACTTCCGCGAGATCGTGAAGTTGCTGGGCAAGGACGGTTGGCTCGGTATCGGCTGGCCCAAGGAATTCGGTGGCCAGGGACGCTCCATCGAAGAGCAATTCGTGTTCTTCGACGAGGTTCAGCGCGCGGGTCTGCCGTTCCCCTTCGTGACGGTCAATACCGTCGGACCGACGTTGATGAAGTACGGCACCGAAGAACAGAAGGAACGTTTCCTGCCCGGCATCCTGGCCGGCGACATCGTCTTCGCAATCGGGTACACCGAGCCCGAGGCCGGCACCGACCTCGCGTCACTCAAGACTCGTGCGGTTCTCGACGGTGACGAGTGGATCGTCGACGGCAACAAGATCTTCACCAGTGGCGCCAACACTGCCGACTACGTGTGGCTGGCCTGCCGCACCGACGCGAATGCCCCCAAGCACAAGGGCATCTCGATCCTGATCGTCCCCACCGAGGACGCAGGCTTCGAGTGGTCACCGATCAACACCGTCGGCGGCTTGATGGTGACGTCCACGTACTACTCCGGCATTCGCGTTCCGTCGAAGGACGTTGTCGGCGAGGTCAACGGCGGCTGGCAGCTCATCACGGCTCAGCTCAACCACGAGCGAATCGGCCTGGCGGCCATCGGTGGTCGCACGTACGGTCTGTGGAACCTGGTCCTGGACTGGGCCAAGGAAAACGGCGCCATCGACATCCCGTGGGTGCAACAGGACTTCGCTCGCACACACGCCAAGCTCGAGGCCATGCGACTGCTGAACTGGAAGATGACGGCAGCCGTCGCACAGGACACGCTCTCCGGAGCCGACGCCGGTGCCACCAAGACATACGGCACCGAAACTCACGTCGACGTCTACCGCACCCTCCTCGGAATTCTCGGCTCCGCCGGACGCATCCGCCCCGAGTCTCCGGGTGCGCTGCTTGCCGGTCAGATCGAACAGATCTCGCGTCAGGGTGTCGTAAACACCTTCGGCGGCGGCGTCAACGAAGTTCTGCGTGACATGGTCGGCACCATCGGCTTGGGACTCGTTCGCGAGAAGAGGGTCAAATGAGCGACATTTCGGCGCAACTCGACGCTTTTGTCGGCCAGACTCTGGTTCCCACCACCTGGGGGCCCGACGAGGTCAACATCCCCATGATCCGGCATTGGGCCGAAACCATGGGCGATACCAACCCCGTTTACCTCGATGACGAAGCCGCCCGCGCCACCGGCCGTGACGGCGTCGTCGCTCCCGCTCAGATGCTCCAGGTTTGGATCATGCGGACGTTCACCGACAAGATGGCGGGCAACGACCCCTCGCAGGTGTGGACCGATCTGATCGCCACCCTCGACGCGGCCGGATACTCCTCCGTCGTGGCCACCGATTCCGATCAGGAGTTCTTCGCCGAACTGCGCCCCGGCGATCGCGTGAACTACACCGAGGTCATCGAGTCGATTTCACCGGAGAAGAAGACCGGCCTCGGCGTCGGGCACTTCGTCACGACGCTCAAGACCTACCGCAACGGTGACGACCAAGTTGTCGGCACCCAGCGGTGGCGGACGCTGCGGTTCAAGCCTCAGGAATCTGCTGCGCCCGAAGCTCCTCGTGCACTGCGTCCGCGTCCGGCTCTCAACGCGGACAACGCTTTCTGGTTCGAAGCAGCCAAGGAGCATCGTCTGGTGATCCAGCGCTGCACGTCCTGCAAGACGTTGCGTCATCCCACCGGCCCGATGTGCGGGGAGTGCCAGTCACTCGAGTGGGACACGATCGACGCGTCGGGCCGTGGCACGGTGTACAGCTTCGTGGTCAATCACCACCCCAAGATCGACGCGTTCGACTACCCGCTGATCGTTGCGGTAATCGAACTCGACGAGGGAACCCGATTGATCGCCAACATGATGGGTATCGCGCCCGAAGATGTCGTGGTCGACATGCCCGTGGAACTTGACTGGATCGACGCCGACCCGGATCTGACGCTTCCCGCGTTCCGGCCGGCCGTACGCGAGGAGCACTGATGGACTTCAATTTCAGCGAAGAGCAGGAAGCAATTCGCGCACTGGCCGACGAGGTCTTCACCAGCAAGGCAACGATCGAGCGCACCAAGGAGATCGAACTCTCCGCTGAGCGCGTCGACCGTGAACTGTGGCGCGAACTCGCGACCACCGGCCTGCTCGGTATCGCACTGCCGGAGGAGTTCGGCGGCGGTGGCCTCGGCTTGTCCGAGCTGTACGCACTGCTCGAACAGCAGGGACGTCACGTTGCGGCCGTGCCGATCTGGGAAACGACCCTTGCAGCATTGGCTGTCAATGAATTCGGCTCCGATTCCCTTCGCGCCGAACTCCTTCCGGGAGTTGCCGACGGCAGTCGATTCCTGACCGTCGGTCTCGAAGAGTTCGGTCCGTACACGGGCGGCGACCCAATGACCACGGCTGAGCAGGACGCCGACGGCAACTGGACTCTGACGGGTGAGAAGGCAGTAGTGCCGATGACTCACATCGCTAGCCTTGCCCTCGTCTCGGCAACAACTTCCACCGGCACAGCACTGCTGCTGGTCGACCTGAGTGCCGAGGGAGTGACGCTCGAACAGACGCAGTCCACCAACTGGGAGATCTGTGCCAACGTCACCTTCGCCGGTGCGCCGGCGCAGCTCATCGGTGCGGCCGACGGTACGACGGTTCCGTGGCTGATCGACCGAGTTCAGCTGGCATTGGCCGCAATCCAATGGGGTGTCGGATCGGGTGCAGTCGCGCAGGCCGTCACGTACCTGAACGGCCGAAAGCAGTTCGGCCGTCCGCTGGCGACCTTCCAGGCCGTCAATCATCAACTCGCTGACTGCTACATCGATCTCGAAGCGATGCGCGTGACACTGTGGCAGGCTGCCTGGCGCATCTCCGAGGGACTGGATCTCGGCACCTCGGTACTGGTCGCCAAGTGGTGGGCCACCGACGGCGGACAGCGCGTCGTGCATCGCACCACGCATGTCCACGGCGGTATGGGCGTCGACACCGACTACCCGGTTCACCGTCACCTATTGTGGGGCAAGCAGATTGCTGCCACCCTCGGCGGTTCCAGCTCCGATCTCGCGCGTCTGGGTGCGCAGCTCGCATCCGGTGTGGAGGTGCTCGCATGACCGTTCTTGCCGGTCGTAGCTACGCAGACGTCGTTGTCGGAGAGGCATTGCCCGAGTTGGCGATCCCGTTGACCCGCACGTTGATCGTCGCCACGGCAATCGCCACTCGCGATTTCCAGGACGTGCACCACGATCCGAGCCTGGCCCAGGAGCGTGGCTCGAAGGATGTCTTCATGAACATCCTCACGAGCAACGGTCTTGTCGGTCGATACGTCACGGACTGGGCCGGATCTGCATCGACCCTGCGCCGCATCGCCATTCGTCTCGGGGCGCCCAACTACCCGGGTGACACCATGACGATGACCGGTGAGGTCGTGTCCAAGGAAGACGGAGTGGTCGTGGTCAAGGTGCAGGGTGCAAACGGCCTCGGCAACCATGCATCCGGCACCGTCGCAGTCGCTTTCAAGGAAGAGGAGAGGCCCTGATGGCGATCAGCCCACTCTCGGGAGCCGCCGCCATCGTCGGCATCGGGTCCACCGAGTTCTCCAAGAACTCCGGCCGCACCGAACTGCAGTTGGCGTGTGAGGCCATCGTGGCCGCGCTCGCGGATGCCGGTATCGATCCGTCCGAGGTCGACGGTCTGTCCACCTACACGTCGGAGACCAACGGCGAAGCCATCGTGGCTCGCAACTGCGGCCTCGGCGAGCTCAAGTTCTTCTCGCGCATCCACTACGGTGGCGGCGCTGCGTGTGCCACCGTGCAGCAGGCAGCCATGGCAGTTGCGACGGGTGTTGCCGACGTCGTGGTCTGCTACCGCGCCTTCAACGAGCGCTCCGGTGTGCGCTACGGCCTGGGCCAGCACGATCGCCCCATGGACAGCACGGCTGACCGCGCCGCATATGCGTGGATGACCCCTCAGGGCCTGTCGACTCCCGCTCAGTGGGTCGCCATGTTCGCCCGCCGCTACATGCACCAGTACGGTGCGACGAGTGAGGACTTCGGACGAGTTGCAGTGGTGGCGCGCAAGCACGCCGCCGACAACCCGGCTGCTTGGTTCTACGAGCGTCCGATCACGCTCGAGGACCATCAGAACTCGCGCTGGATCGCCGAGCCGCTGCACCTGCTCGACTGCTGCCAGGAAACCGACGGCGGCCAGGCGCTGGTCATCGTCTCTGCCGAGCGCGCAAAGGATCTGGCCAACAAACCCGTCATCATCAAGGGTGCTGCTCAGGGCAGTAGCAAGGATCAGCACATGATGACCAGCTACTACCGGCCTGACATCTCCGGTATCCCGGAAATGGGCTTGGTTGCTCGTCAGCTGTACGGCCAGAGTGGCCTGACACCGGACGACATCAACGCCGCGATCCTGTACGACCACTTCACTCCGCTGGTGCTTCCCCAGCTCGAAGAACTGGGCTTCTGCAAGCCAGGCGAAGCCAAGGACTTCATCCGCGAAGGCAACCTCGAGATCGGTGGACGCCTGCCGTCCAACACTCACGGTGGTCAGGTCGGCGAGGCGTACCTGCACGGCGTCAACGGAATTGCCGAAGGTGTGCGACTGGTGCGAGGCACGTCGACCAACCAGCCCGAGGGCGTCGAGAACGTATTGGTCACAGCCGGAACAGCAGTACCCACCAGCGGTCTCGTTCTCGGCGCTGTTTGAGAGAGGAAAAGACAGTGACAACTTCGGAAGCTGCGAAGACCGCCGGCGATTGGCGCGGAGCCGATCTCGGGACCCGCACCGTGTCGTACACCGAGCGCGACGCGATCCTGTACGCACTTGCCGTGGGCGCCAAGGCAACCGAGCTGGACCTCGTCTTCGAGGATCAGCTTCGGGTACTGCCGACCTTTGCTCTGACACTGGCGCAGTGGGCTCCCGACGCTCTGGGTTCGGCGGGCGCCTTCGACACCTCGACGGCACTGCACGGCTCGCAAGAGTTGAAAGTGCTTGCTCCGCTTCCGCGTAGCGGTGAGGTGACGTTGAAGGCTTCGGTCGGTGAGGTGTGGGACAAGGGTGCTGCTGCGGTGTTCGAGGTGAAGGTGCAGTGCGAGTACTTCGTCGCGACCTGGTCACTTTTTGCTCCCGGTTCCGGCGAATTCGGCGGCGAACGTGGACCCTCACGTCCGGCGGAGCCGTCCGGCGAGCCTTCGCTGACCGGTGTGCTGACCACAGCGGAGAACCAGACGGCGATGTACCGCCTCCTGGGCGACAAGCACCACATCCATATCGATCCCGAGGCTGCGGCGCGGATCAACCAGCCGCGTCCGATCATGCACGGCCTGTGCACGTTGGCCGCGAGCACGCTCGAGCTTGCCCGGGTCGCCGGAGTGCATCCGGCGGACCTCGTGAGCCTCGAGGGTCGATTCGCTGCGGCAATCCATCCGGGTGAAGCGCCGTCCATCGTTGCGTGGGGTTCTCCCGATGACCTGGCCTTCCAGGTCGCCAAGGATGGTCAGGTAGCGATTTCCGGTGCACGAGTGAGCTTCTCCGCCCACTAGTCCCTCCATACTCAACTGCGGGGTGCTTGACCCCTCGTCGCACCCCGCAGTTGTTCGCACGAAGAAGCAGCCCCTGAGCGAATCCGCTCAGGGGCCGCTTTGTATTTGTTTCAATCCTGGTGGGTCGCCATGTAGCGAGCCGGGTACTCACCGCCGCCGTGAACGGCGATGTCGGCGCCGTTGACGTACGAGGAGAGTGGGCTCGCCAGGAACAGGCAGGAGTTGGCGATATCGGCCGGGACGGCCATGCGCTCCATCGGAATGGTCCTGGTGACCGCAGCGCCGCCGTCGGCGCCGTAGACCTCGGCGGCAGCCTCGGTACGGATCAGGCCGGTGGTGATGTGGTTGATCCGCACCTTCGGCGCCCATTCGAGGGCTAATGCCTTGGTAAGAACGAGGAGGCCTGCCTTGGCTGCGCTGTACGCCGCGGTTCCGGGCTGCGGATCGATTGCCGAGACACTGCCGATGTTGATGATGGCACCGCCGTCGTCCTGAGTCTGCATCACTGCATTTGCGGCCTGGGCAACGTTGAAGGGTGCCAACAGGTTCAGAGCCACGATCTTCTCGACGAAGCGGGGTGACACCGTCGCGGCATCGGCGTCGGGGGAGCCGCCGGCGTTGTTGACCAGGACGTCCAGACGGCCGAAGCGCTCGACGGCATCCTGGACGAGGGCTGCGGCGTCGGCGGGATCGCGGACGTCCGTGGTGCGAAAGGCCGCGCTACGGCCGTCGGCGGTGGGCAGAGTTTCGGGCTCGTTACGGCCACAGACCAGCACGTTCGCACCCGCGGCGAGGAAGGTTTCGGCGATGACGTAGCCGATGCCTTTGGTGCCGCCGGTGACGATCACCGAGCGTCCGCTGAAATCGACGGGGTTGGGCAGTGTCACGGTGGAGCCTTCCTGGTGCGGTGCCGAGCTGAATTGCCGCCCAATGTGATTGACGCGACGTGGTCGCACACCTTAGGGTCAAGCAAGTGCTTGGTTGTTTTGTAGATCGAGTGTAGACGACAAACAGCGGCAGTCACCAGAATCGACCGGTCCCTTCCGCAAAGGGACCTCTGCGTCGACGGACATTGGAGTAGTCACATGGGCAAGCTCGAAGGCAAAGTCGCACTCATCACGGGTGGGGGTCAGGGAATCGGGCAGGGGATTGCCCTGGCCTTGGCCAAAGAGGGCGCCGTGATCGCCGTTGCCGGCCGCACCGAATCCAAGTTGCACACCACGTGCGGACTACTGGCTGACATCGGTGTGCGCGGTGAGGCGGTGGTCTGCGACGTCAGCAAGAAGGACGACATCACCGCTGCCGTGGACCGAACCGTCGAACTGTTCGGCGGAATCGACATCCTGGTCAACAACGCCAACGACTGCAAGCCAGGCCCGCTCTTGAGCGTGCTCGACGAAGACTTCGAGCGTTCCTTCGCGACGGGGCCACTCGCCACCCTGCGCATGATGCAGGCGTCGTACCCGCACATGAACAGTCGAGGGGGCGGCGTCATCATCAACATGGTCACCTCGGCGGCCGTGCGCTGGGATGCCAGTAACTACGGCGCTTACGGTTCCATCAAAGAAGGCATGCGCTCGTTGACCCGCGCCGCGGCCTGCGAATGGGGCAAGGACAACATCCGCGTTCTCAACGTCGCCCCGCACGCCAAGACTCCAGCACTGCAGTGGTGGATGGACAAGAATCCTGAAGAGGCAGCGGCATTTGTCGCGGGTATCCCGCTGGGACGCGTCGGAGACCCCGAGACCGATATCGGTCGTGCCGTCGTCTTCCTCGTCAGCGAAGACGCCGGGTACCTCACGGGTGCCACGATCCCGCTCGACGGCGGCCAGTCGCGCTGGGGCTGACCGCCATCGACCCGATCAGGTCATCACGGCGCCGCCGTCGACGGCAATCGTCTGCCCGGTGACGTTGCGAGCCTTGTCGCTGAGCAAGAACGCGACCATCTCGGCGATGTCTCCGGGCGTCTGAGCTCGACCCATCGGAACCATCTGGGCGACAAAAGAATCGAAGACGTCAGCATCGGAAACATCTGCGAGCGAGGGATCTCGTCGACGCAGTTCCTTGATGGTTCGAAGCCACATGTCGGTGAGGATCAGTCCGGGCATGACCGTGTTCGAACGGAGTCCTCGAGTCGCGCCGATCCGGGCGACGCTGTGACTCATCTCGATCACGGCGGCCTTCGACGGTCCGTAGTGCGCGAGCATGTCACCGCCCAAGCGGGCACCGATCGACGCGATGTTGACGATCGCTGCCGGACCCTCGGTTCTACTCACGAATTCGCGGCACATCAGGAAGCTGCCCTTGGTGTTCACCGCAAAGGTGTTGTCCCACTGGTCTTCGGTGATCTCGAGAAACGGAGTGAAGACGCCGATTCCGGCACCGTTGACGAGTGCAGTCGGACTTCCGGCCGACGCAGCCACGTCGAACGCGTTCTTGACGTCACCTTCACGTCGAACGTCGCATCGTGCCGTGTGGACTGCTACGCCTAGGCTTTCCAGGCGTGCTGCGGTGTCGGCGAGTGCAGCCTCTTCGATGTCGAGGAGAAGCAGGGTGCCGAAGTCCTCTGCAAGGCGCTCGGCAATAGCGGCGCCCAACCCGGCAGCTGCGCCGGTGACAATGGCTACGGGCGCGCTCACGGCAGGTGCGTTTCGAGCAGTGGGGCAAGCAGTTCGGCTGCGCGCGCCGCCGTGATGACTTCGCTCGGGTCCACCTTGGTCACGACTTTCGAAGCAGAATCTTCGTAGACATGCTCACCGATGAGTCGCCCCTGCTCGTCGTACGGCCAGACGAATGCCAAGGTCCGACGCACGAGATACCAACCGTCGGGGTCGATGTCCGACGACTGTTCGGGGGCTGCGGGCGTGGATCCACTCGATTCGTGCACCGCGCCGAACACCCCGTCTCCCAGAATCGATCCTGGGACGAATTGACTGAAGAGGGTCTCACCCGAGAACCCGCTGTCGGAGACCGCGAAGTCGGACTGTCCGGTCCACATGACAAGGGTGTCCGTCTCGGCGAGTGACTGGTAGAAGTTGGTGACGGCGTCCATGCCGTCCAGAACAATCGACTGCCCGTCTTCGAACAACCGGTAGACGGGTTCTTCGACGGTCATGTCGGGCGAGAGGATTTCCTTGTAACGACCGGAGACCTCGAGCAATGCGTGGCGCCGGTAGTTTCGGAGGATCTTCTGGTGCCGCGGATTGTCGATGGTTTCCAATTGCTTTTCGACGCCATCCATCATGTGGACGAATTCGTGCTCGTACTTGCTCATCACATCTCCTGGTTTCGCAGATTCGGCGGGCTGTCCGGATCTGCGACAACTGTGACCTGGCGAGGCATTCGCTGTACATGTAGAACTTCGTTCGACAATTGCCGGTTTGCTTAACTTCGCTGTTCAGATACCGTGATGGTCGTCACTTTGTGGATTCATCGTGGCCAAAAACAACCGAATGGACGGTAATGAAAAAGGCGAGGAGAGGTGAAGATCTGAATCTGCGGTTGGTGTCCTCGTTGCTCGTCGTCGTGGCGGAAGGGCACTTCGGACGAGCGGCAGACCGGTTGTTCGTCACGGCGCCTGCTCTCAGTCAGCAGATTCGTCGACTCGAGGAGCAGGTGGGAGTCGAGTTAATCGATCGCAGTTCACACCCGGTGGTGCTCACCGCCGCGGGTGAGGTGTTCGTCGCGGATGCGCGGCCCGCTCTCGAGTTCGCCGTTCGCGCGATGAACGGGCTCGACGCACTCGAGCGTCGGCGGGCCAGGCGGTTGCGGATCGGATTCATCAACGGGGCGGCCGGAAGTTTGGGACGTGCGGTGATCGATTCGTTGCATGCGGAGGTGGAGCTGGTCCAACTGGACTGGTCCCAACAGGTTTCCGCGGTGGCGAGCGCGACCGTCGATGCCGCCTTCGTGCGCCCTCCACTGCCGGTGCTCGACGGTGTGGTGCTCGAACGGATCGGCGTCGAACCGCGGGTAGCGGCCCTGCCTCGGGGGCACCGCTTGGCGGACCGCGTGAGCATCCAGATTTCTGAACTAGATGGGACTGTGCAGGTTTCAAGTGACGGTGCGCCACCCGAATGGGTGAAATGGTGGTCGGTGGACCCGCGCCCGAGTGGTGTGCCCGTCCGGTACGGTCCCTCTGTCCGCACGATGGACGAAGCGCTCGAGGTTGTCGCCAACGGTCGGGCGGTGGTGATAACGGCAGCAACCATTGCCGAGTACTACACCCGCTCGGATATCAGTTTCGTGCGCATTTCCGATATCGAGCAGTGTTCGATCGATCTGTGTACCCGCGAGGGCGACAGCAGTCCGGCAGTGATCGAGTTACGCAAAGCTGTTGCGGCCCTGCGCGCCGACAGGTGATTGTCGTTGCCGTGTCCTGCATGTGATGCACCACTACCTGGATGAAATGAGCGTTCCTTGCCGTCATTGTTTTAGTCAGTTAGACTAAAACCATGACAACGACGAGCAAGGCACTCGAAACAGTCGAGGCAGCACGAGTTTCGGCCGATGTGTTCGGGGGAGACTCCAGCGATCTCGACACCCGCCGCGCTGCAAAGCGTCGTTTTCATCGGCTAGCCTCCGCCATTCATCCGGACCGGGCGAAGCCCGAAGATCGGGTGCGGCACTCGGCGGCAACATCTCGGTTGAACGAGCTGTACCGGAGTTGGACGGCAGAGTTCGAGCCCACAGATTCTCGACCTGTATATGTGGGCGAGCGGGGAGAGTATGCGTTGGGTGGACTGGTAGCCCGCGGCTCGGTCGCAAACCTGTACCGGTCCGGTGCCGGTGTCGTACTCAAGATTCCGCGAAACCCTCGGGCGAACTCGATGATCGAGGCCGAACGGAATGTGCTGACAGACATCGAGAATTCGTCCGATGTCGGTTGGGCAGTCCCGTACTTCCCGCGGTTGATCGACCGAATCACTCATGTGGACGCCGGTTCGCGACGTCAGATCGACGTGCTGGACGATCTGACCGACGGTTTCGTGAGCCTCGCCGATGTTCGTGACGCGTATCCACGTGGCCTCGATCCACGTGACTGGGCGTGGATGCACCGACGGCTGCTTCGGGCTCTCGCAGCGGCGCATGCGACTGGTTGGGTGCACACCGCGATCACTGCGGACAACGTGCTGATCGAGCCTGATCGGCACGGGGTGGTGCTGGTCGGGTGGTCCTTTGCCACCCGTACGGGCAACCGCCCGGTGGCGACGATCGGTTCCGATCGCGATTCCTACCCAACGGAAGTCGGCGAAACAGCGTCTCCCGCATGGGACGTCTACATGGCTCATCGCTTGATGCTGCGAATGCTGGGCGAGCAGGCTCACGAGAGAATGAAGGCTTTTGCTCGGGGCTGCCTGCAGGACAACCCCAGACTGCGTCCCGACGCGGTCGACCTACTTGATGAGTTCGACGAACTCCTCGATCTTCTATACGGCCGGCGGATATTTCGTCCGTTCGCCGTTCCATCCACGAAAGGACAGTGATCATCATGGGCTACGGATACTGGGATGACAACACCTATTTGGCGGGCAAGACTTTCCGTGCCGCGCGCGGTGTCGACGACTTCGGCTACACCGATTCTCTTCGGTCGCGTCCGCGAAGCAGTTGGAAAGCGGACCCGACCCTCGACCCCTTCGGCGTCGACAAGCGTGAATGCCGAGATTCGGACGGACACCCCGATTCTCTGCCGATAGCAGTGCTTTTCGATGTCACCGGTTCGATGGGTGCTGTACCTCGCATCATGCAGGACAAGCTCGGGAAGCTGCACGGCCTGCTGCAACGGAAGGGATATGCGGATGATCCGCAGATTCTGTTCGGCGGTATCGGCGACGCAGATTCCGACCGGGTGCCGCTTCAAGTGGGACAGTTCGAGTCGGGAAACGCGATGGACGAACAGCTACGCACCATTTTTCTCGAAGGCAACGGAGGCGGTCAGAAATCGGAAAGCTATGAATTGGCGGCATATTTCATGGCGCGTCACACGAGTACCGACGCCTGGGAGAAGCGGGGACGGAAGGGCTACCTCTTCGTCATCGGCGACGAGTTGAACAAGCCGAGACTCTCGGCTCGTCACATCCGTTCGGTGATCGGTGACAAGGTTCGTCAGGACGTATCGGTACCGTCGATCTACCGTGAACTCGAAGAAATATGGAATGTTTACTTCGTTCTGCCGGATCAGTCGTCGTACTTCAACGATCCGGAAATCGCGGATCACTGGAAGAAGTTGCTCGGTGAACGCTTCGTCAAACTCGACGACCCCGCCGCGGTGTGCGAACTGATCGCGCTGACGGTCGGAATCGGCGAGGACCGTATCGACCTGCGTGACGGACTGGCGGATCTCCGTGACATCGGTTCCAGGGCTGAAGCGGAGACTGTCGGCAAGGCTCTCGCTCTGGTTCCAGGGCGCAGCACCGCGACGGTGGGCGGGTTGCCCCACGATCTCGGAACCGGTACGGACGATGTCGATTTCGCCTAGGAGGAGATCATGATGGAGCCATTCGAAGACCGCGATATCGTCGTCGTAGACCTCGGGTTCGGAGATGCAGGGAAGGGAGCAACGGTCGATTGGCTTTGCTCCGATCAAGCCGATCTGGATGTGGCCGCAGTGGTTCGGTTCAACGGTGGGGCACAGGCAGCGCACAACGTAACGGTCGGCGAGCGCCACCACACGTTCTCGCAGTTCGGCTCAGGAACGCTGTCCGGCGTCCCGACGTTTCTTTCGCGATTCGTGTTGGTCGAGCCCATCGCGCTCGCCCGGGAGACGCGTGCTCTGGAAGCGCTCGGAGTTCGAAATCCGTTCGATCTGATACGGATCGACGCGCGCGCTTTGTTGACGACGCCGATTCACGTGGCCGCCAACAGGGCCCGCGAGGATGCTCGCGGCGGTAACCGGCACGGCTCGTGTGGCAAGGGGATCGGTGAGACTGCGGCGTATGCGCTCGAAGTTGCGAATGCGCCTACGGTGGGAGACTGCCGGCGACCTGATTCCTTGCGTTTTAAGTTGTCGGCGTTGGCCACATTCTACGGACCGTTGATCGCGGAGAGTCGCCACGGTTTTCCGCCGATCGACGACATGGTCGACATGTATGCCGAATTCGGTGATGTAGTGGACATCGCCGACCCGGATGCGCTGGCTGCGTTGGGAGCCGGTGGTCGTCTGGTGTTCGAGGGGGCACAAGGTGTCCTTCTCGACGAGTGGCGGGGGTTTCACCCACACACCACGTGGTCGACTGTCGAGCCGTCCAACGTGCGAGCGATGATCGATGAGTTGGGCCGGGACAGTTATGTACTCGGCGTCACCCGCACGTACATGACACGACACGGAGCTGGACCGTTCCCGACCGAGGATCTGGAGCTGGCGAAGGTGTTGCCCGAGCTGCACAACGGGGCCGGTGAGTATCAAGGCGGATTCCGGGTGGGGCACCTCGACGAATTGTTGTTGCGCTACGCAATCGAGGTGAGCGGCGGTGTCGACGGATTGGCGCTGACTCATCTCGATGCGATGGATCGTGCGCGGGTTGCCGGCACCCCGGTACACGGAGTGCAGGCATACGAAGGACTGCCGTCCGTTCCCGTCGGAGAGTGGAAGGATCTCGATCACCAACAGGAGCTGACAGATTCCTTGAAAGCCGTAGGGGTCGTGCCGAAGGAACTTCCGGCCGACCCGGACGATTTCGCCCGGTATCTGAGCGAGGAAATGGGGGCGCCGGTGGTTCTGACCGCGGACGGTGCCGACCGGGCCGATCGTCAGGTGCGACGCCCAGTGCCTGCATGATGGACAGCGTGGACCAGTCACTTGTCTCGATCGATGTCGTCGCGCTCCGCTTCGGCAATCCGGAGCCCGGGATGTTGCGATTTGCCGTCACGCCGCGGCAAGCGGAGCCGTACACCGGGCAATTGGCGCTGCCCGGTGTACTTCTCGGCGCCGGTGAGAGATTGCAGGATGCCGCCAGGCGAGCGGTGACCACTAAACTTGGAATTCCCGAAGAGAAGATCCTGGCCGGTGGACAACTGACCGTGTTCGACGAGCCCAATCGCGACCCTCGCGGTCCGACGCTCTCGGTGACCATGTGGGCAGTGATCTCGTCGGACGAGGTGCCGGGTTCGGCCGAATGGGTGAGTTGGGACAACCCGGGGGACCTCGCGTTCGACCACAATCGGATAGTCGCCGATACCCGCCCGATCCTCGCTGACACCCTGTTGTGGCGTGATCAGGCTTTCACGCGTGCACTACTGGGACCGTCGTTTCCGGCGTCGTACGCGCTGGCAGTGGCGGAGGAGCTTTCCGGTGTGCGTCCGGACCCGGGCAACTTGAACCGGACACTCAAAGCGTTGCCAGGGCTGGAACGTACGGACGAACGAGTCCGGGTCAGTGCCACCGGGCGACCCGCGGTGGTCTGGGCATGGACCCAAGACAGCTGACCTACCTCAGAAGTTGCCCCGCGCGGCCTGCTCACGCTCGATCGCTTCGAACAGAGCTTTGAAGTTTCCCAACCCGAATCCCAGTGAGCCGTGGCGTTCGATGATCTCGAAGAACACGGTGGGACGATCTCCGATCGGTTTGGTGAAGATCTGAAGAAGATAGCCGTCTTCGTCGCGGTCGACGAGGATGCCTCGCTTCTGCAATTCCTCGATGGGAACTCTTACCTCTCCGATACGCGCGCGCAGTTCGGGATCCTCGTAATACGAAGCAGGAGTGGAGAGAAACTCGATTCCCTCGTCGACGAGAGCGTCGACTGCTCCGAGAATGTCGTTGGTTGCAAGTGCAAGATGCTGAGCGCCGGGCCCTTGGTAGAACTCGAGGTACTCGTCGATCTGTGACCGCTTCTTCGCGATGGCAGGTTCGTTGAGTGGGAACTTGACTCGGTGATTGCCGCTCGAGACGACCTTGCTCATCAGCGCGGAGTAGTCGGTGGCTATGTCGCCACCCACGAACTCGGCCATGTTGGTGAATCCCATGACCCGGTTGTAGAAGTCGACCCATTGGTCCATCTTGCCGAGTTCGACATTGCCGACCACGTGGTCGAGGGCCTGGAAGATTCGCTTGGGCGCGCCGTCACGCTTGCGGTACGACGACGTCCGTTCGACGTATCCGGGAAGGTAAGGGCCGGTGTAGCGGGAACGGTCGACGAGGGTGTGCCGAGTCTCGCCGTACGTCGCGATGCTGGCCAGGCGAACGGTGCCGTGCTCGTCGGTGATGTCGTGCGGTTCGACCAACACTGTCGCACCTTGGGCGATGGCGTGTGCGATGCACTTGTCCACGTCAGGGACGCTGAGCGCGATGTCGCGGATACCGTCGCCGTGACGGCTGTGATGTTCGATCAGCGAACTTGCCGGATCCACAGCACCCTTGACGACAAACCGCACCGCCCCACTCTTGAGTACAAACGCGTGGTGGTCGCGGTTTCCCGTCGACGGGCCTGAATAGGCCACCAATTCCATGCCGAACGCGGACTGGAAAAAATGTGAAGTCTGCGTGGCATTTCCGACGATCCATTCGAGGCCGTCCCAACCGCTCACGGGGAAGGGATCGTGATCGCTGTCGTACTCGACCAAGCCGACCAACTGGCGCAATTGCTCCAGATCCAGGCCGGCCAACTGTTCGTCGTCGGTGAGAGTCTGTTCGACGGTCATGATGAGTCCCCTCTGAGTGCGATGTACACAGCGCGGTGCTCGAGTTATGTTCGGCACTGCCAGTACAAACAGATAAGTCCTTCAAAGGTTGGGTAGTCAACGGAGGTAGTTGAAAGTAGACACAGCGCCGGAATGCGAAGATGGTGGCACTGTTTTGTAGGCAATTTGCATAGTTGAACGACGAGTGGAGCAGACGTGAATCTCGACGCAGTGGATCTGGCTCTGTTGGACGCGATGAACAAGCACCCGAGAGCCGGTGCGTTGGAGCTTTCGCGTCAGGTCAAGGTTGCGCGGGCGACAGTGCAGGCGAGATTGAAAAGGATGGAAGATGCGGGCGTCATCGCCGGATACGCGCCGCACATCAATTTGGCTGCAGCGGGTTTCGGAGTACAGGCATTCGTGACTTTGCAGATCGCCCAGGGGGCGCTCGACACCGTCACAGCGGAACTCGAGGCAATCCCCGGTGTGCTCGAAGCCTTTGCCACCACCGGCTCCGGCGACGTGCTGTGCCGGATTGCCGCTGCTTCGCACGAGGATTTGCAAGCGACGCTGCTCGAACTGAATCGGTCGGGGATAGCCACCCGGTCGACCAGCGTCATGGTTCTCTCGGTGGTGGTACCGCTCCGGTCGATGCCCCTGCTGCAGACGTTGCAGTCGAAGCAGGCGACCAAGGCCCCGGCGTATCGACGAGGCGGTCAGTCTCGCTGACGACCCGGAGCCCAGAATCCCAGAACGATCGCGGATACCCACATGATCGCGGCGAGTGTGAGTGCTCCTTGGTCCATGCCTTTGATGAAGGCTTCACGGGCGAAGTCGGCCAACTGGGCACCCTGCGGCCCGGCTGCTTCGGCGACGTGGAGAGCAGCGGCCAGAGAACCGGAGACCGGTTCCTTGGCCGGTTCGGGTAGCAAGTCGACCGCGGGCTGGACGTGATTTCCGTAGCCTGCGGCGAGGATACTTCCCGCCAGTGCAACGCCGATGGCGGAGCCGATCTCACGGGTTGCGTCGTTGACTGCTGATGCAACTCCCTGTTTGGAGTCCGGTGCGTTGGAGACGATGGCAGCAGTTGCGGGGGTTGTCGACAAACCCAATCCAATGGCGGCCACTACCAAGGGAACACAGACTTCGGCATAGGTCGAATTGGCGTCCAAGCGAGTTAGGAGTGCAATTCCGGTTCCGAGGAAGGCGACTCCGGTTGCGGTGAGGGCGCGTAGACCGATACGCGGAATCATCAGGGGCGCAACCACGGACAGGGCCATCACCGGCACGGCGATCGGCATGAGGGCTAGCGCCGATTGCAGGGGGGAGTAGTCGAGTACCAGTTGCAGATACTGCACGATCAGGAAGAACAGGCCGAAGGTCGCCAGGAACTGCAGGGTCAGTGACGCTGCGCCACTGCCGAATGCGCGATTGGCAAACAGTCTGACGTCCAGAAGTGGATGGCGAGTGCGTAATTCGACCCAGCTGAAGACTGCCGTCATGGCAATTCCGCCGATCAGCAGAGCAAGAACCACCGGATCGAACCAACCACGGGCGGGTGCCTCGATCATCCCCAGGACAAACAGTCCGATCGAGCCGGCAATCAGTGCGGTGCCTGGAAGATCGAGTGGAGTTGCCTCCGAGTCCTTCGACGTCACGATCGTGAACGATACCGCGAGGATCAGGACGGAGACGACGGCCAGGCTGACGAATATCGAATGCCACGACCACTTTTCGAGGAGCAGGCCGGAGACGACCAGTCCGGCGATTGCGCCGGACCCTGCGACGCCGGACCAGACTCCGACGGCGCGGGCACGCTGCGCCGGCGGGAAACCTGCAGTGAGTAGAGACAACGTCGCCGGCATGACAAACGCGGCACCGACGCCGGAGATCACGCGGGAGAGGATGATCCACGACGGTTCGTCCGCGAAGACCGGAATCGACGAGCCGGCAGCAAAAACAAGTAGTCCGAACATGAGCAGTTCGCGTCGACCGTAACGATCGCCGAGCGCGCCCGCCGGCAACAAGAGACAAGCCAGCGTGAGCGTGTACCCGTCTACGATCCACGTGAGCTGGCTTTGTGTTGCACCGGTATCGCGGGCCAAGTCGGGAAGGGCCGTGTTGAGCGCGGCCATCGCTGCCACGACCAGTGCGACGGCGCAGCATGCGACCGTCAGCATCCAGATCTGTCGGATGGTCCACGTGGACTGTTCGAGCGTCGTATCGCTACTCACGAAACCTCCCGATAGAAACAAGACCATCAGTATCGTTACAAGAACAGCAGTTCCACAACCCCCAAGTGGGTATAACTGAAGTTGTGACGGTGGGAATCGACAAGCAGGGAATCGAACAGCAGGGAAACGACGAGGACCCGCGCAAACAGCGTTCAAGGTCCAGGTTGCTCGACGCAGCGACCAAGCTGCTGGCAGAAGGCGGCGTCGACGCCGTGACGATCGATGCCGTCACCAAGTTGGCCAACGTCGCCCGTGCGACGCTGTATCGCCATTTCGACAGCGGCACGGAGTTACTCGCCGCGGCATTTGCACGTCTACTACCGCCCGTGCCGGAGATGTCCGGTGAAGGCGATCTCCGCGCGCAATTGCTCGAGTTGTTGACCAGTCAGGCCAAGGCCATCGAAAGCGCACCGATCCAGGTGACGGCGATGTGCTGGCTCGGCTTGGGGCCGGAGCTGAAGGGTTACTCGAGCGTCGATGCCCTGTCCACGGACAAGCCCGAATTGCGATCGCTGCGCCAGACGGTTTTCGAGCAGTACCGCCACGCGTTCGATCGGATCCTGCGCGCGCCAGACGCGATCGACGCGTTGGGGGAGTACGACTACGACGTCGCACTTGCTCAGTTGGTCGGCCCCTTGGTGCTCACCAAGCTGGCCACGCTGACGCCTCTCGGGGAGGCTGCGTGTGAGCAGATCGTAGACGACTTTCTGGCTGCACGCGGAGTGTCGAGCTGACGCTCACGGCTCCAGGTTGCGTCGTAGCACGTACTGCTCGAGGCGGTCGATGCCGCGCACTCGTCGCGGACGAAGGTGTCGCAGTTTGAAATTGGCGTCCGAGCCGAGCTGGGTGGCCAGCTCTGAGTCGATCAGCACGGTGCCGGGACGAGCGGAACTGGTGAGGCGCGCGGCCTTGTTGACCACCGAACCGTAGAGATCTCCGAAGCGAACCAACGTCGGCCCCATGGCCAGACCCACCCGAAGCTGTGGATCGGTCGTGATCGGCGAGGACGGCTTGTTGGATCTGCAAAGCGATCTCGGCGGCGTGGTGGGGACTTTCGGCGGCAAACATGACTTCGTCACCGACGGTCTTGACCACCCAGCCGTAGTTGCGCCCGATGATTTCGGTGGACGCCGACTCGAACCGCTCGAGCAGATCGTTGAGTTCGGCGGAGTCGAGGCCGCGGGTCAGCGAGGTGTACCCCACGATGTCGGCGAAACCCACGACCAGAACACGACTCGCGACTTCTTCGCCCGGGTTTCCCACGTTGCGGCCCGTCGACGACGCGACGTGGCGCTTCCAGACGTACGTCTGGAGTGATTCGACAGCGGGAATGATTTCGGCGCCCAGACGTAGAACGACATTTCTGATGGCGTCGGGTTCGTGATCCACCGAGTCCGCAAGCTGATCGATGATGTGGGTGCTGATCAGCGAGACCTGCCACTCAGCCAACCTCGACATCGACTGTCCGAGAGAACGAGCGGCTGCCACCTCACTGTTCTGCGAGATGACTCCTCGATTGACCATGTCGGTGATCGTCTTGAGCGCGTCGGCGTCCTGCTGGGTGAACATGACTGCGTCGGGATCCTCGTCGACTGCAAAGCCCATCGCGACCCACAAACGATCTGCACGCTCACGTGTCACACCGGCGAATTCCGCGATCTGCGACTGGGTGAAGCAACGGGGCCCGCCGAGGAGAGACTCCTCGATGTCGGCTTGAATTCGGCTGAGCAGATGAGCATCGACGTCGACCGGATCAGCAGTGTGGGGTTCGGCAGCGTGAGATTCAGCAGGTGCGGGTTCGGTGACCTCGTCGATCCACTCTGACTCCGAACTGCTCACCGTGCTCCTTCTTGCCGCAACGAATTACTGTCCACCATCTTCCACGCGGTGCCCCGAGAACAGTACTGAATCGGCTGAACCGCCTCCGAATCCTCGGGCTCATGCGGGCGGTGAGAGCGAACACGTCGGTGGCTTGTGCAAGAGTTGCCCCGAGAAAAGCACTATCGATACTGAAATGCACCACATTCTTCTGAAAGGACTTGCGCATGCCACCCCGTAGACGTTCCGGCGCTGCCGCATCAACGCCGGATCACCTCACTGCGGAAAATCTGGCAGCGCTCGCCACGGCTGTCGCCGAAGGCAAGCGCGCCACCGTCTATCTGCGCGAGGCAACCCCCAGCCTGGGGATCGAAGCCGGTACCTCGGCGAAAGTCGTGTCGGTGGACGGCAATACCGTGCTCATCCGTCCCAAAGGTGTCAACGACGAATTGCCTTTCGAGGCAGAAGAATTGCGCATCAACCGTGTGTCCGCGTCGCCGGCCAAACCGGCGCCGCGGCCCAAACCAGTTGTGGAGTCCGAACCCTTGATGGAGCCGATGGAGCCACTCGTAGAGCCCGTTCGGCCCAAGCCCCGGGCACAGTCTGCACCCTCCCCGGTGTCGACCGCCCCGGCTACTCCTGCCGCGACACCTCGCCCGGCCGTCAAGCGTGCGAAGAAACTGCCCGCCGGCATCAGCGTCACCATCCATGCGGGTGCGGACAACGATTGGAGTGTGACGGTCACACAGGGCGCGAAGCGTCCGGGCAAAGCGGTTCCGGTCGCACCCGATGCAGTCGAGCGAGCTGTCCGCGAGTTGGGTGAGCCCACCGCCATCGAAGCCGTCGAGTCCATCATCGTCGCTGCGCGAGACATGGCTGCGGCGCGAGTCGACGAGTTGAGTCGTCAACTCGAAGAGGCTCGCAAGATGCTCGAGGCGCTCGGAGCTACCGACTAGAACCGCTGCGTAAGTCCGCACTTTCCGGGGTATGCGTTTTTTGCAGCGGGGAGATTACCGGCGGAGAGATTGTGATGTTGCAGCGAATTGTTTCGGCTCTGGCAGCGTTGGTCTTGGCACTCGGACTCGGCTTCATCGTCAGCAGTAACGCGGTTGCTGCACCCACGCCCATGGGCGGTGGTTCGGGCATCATCATCGACAACCAGTTGGTATGTACGTTGACCACCATCGGTCATGACAACGGCGGCAGACTTGTGGGCATCACCGCAGGTCACTGTGGTGGACCTGGATCTTCCGTGATCCCGGAAAGCAATGAGGGTGCGGGCGTGGTCGGCACGTTCGTCGAGTCGAACCCGGAGCTGGACTACGGCGTCATACAGTTCGATCCGGGCAAGGTCACGCCAGTTCGAACGGTGGGCGCGGCCACCATCACCTCGATCGGCGCTCCGGCCAGCTTCCCTGCCACAGCCTGCAAGGAAGGCCGCACGACGGGCACGACCTGCGGCGTCGTCTGGGGAGACCTGAGCGCCGACGCATCCACCTGGACTCAGATCTGCGTCGACCATGGTGATTCGGGAGCTCCGGTCACGGTCGGCACGACACTGGTCGCGATGGTGAACGCCTATCTCTGGGTGCCGTGCCTGGGGCCGGAACTCGGCACCAACATGACCTCCATCGTGGACACGATCAATGCCCACGGAGGAGTTGGCGCCGGGTACCGGCCCATCTAGCAGCGGGCTGGGATCAGCCGCACACTGCTCCACCCGAGGCTGATCCCACGAGCTTGGAGTACTTGGCCAGCACACCACGCGTGTAGCGAGGCGGCAACGGCTCCCAGCCCTTCTTGCGGGCTTCCAATTCGGAATCGTCGACCAATAATTCGAGTTGTCCGGTACCCACGTCGAGCCGGATCTGATCGCCGTCACGAACGAACGCGATGGGACCGCCGTCGACGGCCTCGGGCGCAACGTGTCCGACACACAGGCCGGTGGTGCCGCCGGAGAATCGTCCGTCCGTCAGCAGCAGGACGTCCTTGCCGAGACCCGCGCCCTTGATCGCGCCCGTGATCGCCAGCATCTCGCGCATTCCGGGGCCGCCCTTCGGGCCCTCGTAGCGGATGACGACAACGTCGCCACCAGTGATGGTTCCGTCTTCGAGTGCGTCCATTGCGGCGCGCTCGCGTTCGAAAACCCTTGCGGTTCCGATGAATACGTCGGATTCGAATCCGGCCGACTTAACGACTGCTCCGCCGGGAGCGAGCGACCCCTTCAGGATCGTGATGCCTCCGGTCGGGTGAATGGGCTTGTTCATCGCCCGCAGAACCTTGCCGTCGGGATCGGGCGGGGTGATGTGCGCCAGGTTCTCCGCCACGGTCTTGCCGGTGACGGTCAGGCAGTCTCCGTGCATGAGTCCGGCGTCGAGCAAGGCCTTCATGATGACGGGGACGCCGCCGATACGGTCGACGTCCGTCATGACGTGCTTTCCGAAAGGCTTGACGTCGGCGAGGTGCGGGACCTTGGCGCCGACGCGAGCGAAGTCGTCGAGCGTCAGCGGGACGTACGCTTCGTGCGCGATCGCGAGGAGATGGAGCACCGCATTGGTGGAACCGCCGAAAGCCATGACCACCGCGATGGCGTTCTCGAACGCCTCCTTGGTGAGGATGTCCCTGGCGGTGATGCCTCGACGCAGGAGCTCGACCACGGCTTTGCCGCTCTCGCGGGCGAATCCGTCTCGGCGACGGTCCGGTGCGGGCGGTGAAGCGCTGCCGGGCAGCGACATTCCCATGGTCTCGGCGGCGCTGGCCATCGTGTTTGCGGTGTACATGCCGCCGCACGCGCCTTCGCCCGGGCAGATCGCTCGTTCAATGGTGTCGACGTCGGCGCGGCTCATCAGCCCACGCGAGCAGGCGCCCACGGCCTCGAACGCGTCGATGACGGTGACTTCGCGCTCGCTGCCGTCGGAAAGCTTCGCGACGCCGGGGAGAGTGGAACCGGCGTAGAGAAATACGCTGGCCAGGTCGAGGCGGGCCGCCGCCATCATCATGCCGGGCAACGACTTGTCGCACCCGGCAAGAAGAACCGATCCGTCGAGGCGTTCGGCCTGCATGACGGTCTCGACGCTGTCGGCGATCACCTCGCGAGAGACGAGGGAAAAATGCATGCCCTCGTGACCCATCGAAATGCCGTCGGAAACGGAGATAGTGCCGAATTCGAGAGGGAACCCGCCGGCTTCCCGTACGCCCTCCTTGACGGCCTTGGCCAGGCGATCGAGGGACAGGTTGCACGGCGTGATTTCGTTCCAGGACGAGGCGACGCCGATCTGCGATTTGACCCAGTCGTCGTCGCCCATTCCTACTGCACGCAACATGCCGCGCGCTGCGGTCTTTTCGAGTCCGTCGGTGACGTCACGACTTCTGGGCTTGATGTCGGGTTCGGTCATTTTCCAAGCATAGGCGTCAGCGGGGTGTCTTTCCGGCAGACGAGCGACTCGACTTGCCAACAAACGCCGCCCGACTACCGGTTGTAAACGGGATCGACTCGATCAAACTTCCAGAGAAGCGCAGGCGAAGCCTGGGTGAACATCCCGAAGCTCTCTTGAACGGCTGTTCAGGTGCGGGTTCACTCCTAGCGTGCACACGAATGCCTTCGATCGAATATCCAGACGTGGCCTGCTGCAGGGATCGGCGGCCCTCGCCGGCGCAGTAGGTCTCGGTGTCGCTTCGGCGAGCCACGCCGGTGCCGAGGTTCCGGGTGGCAGCCCGGGCTTCGCGCACGGCGTGGCATCTGGCGACCCGTTGCCGGATGCGGTGATCATCTGGACCCGCATCACCCCGACGGCAGACGCGACGCCCGGTTCCGGCGTCGGGCCGGCGGTGACGCTCAACTGGCAGGTCGCGACCGATGAGGGGTTCGCGAGCGTCGTTGCGTCCGGAAGTGTTGCTGCTTCGGCAGATTCCGATCACACCGCGAAGGTCGACGTCACCGGCCTCGATTCGTCGACGACCTACTGGTACCGATTCACTGCGGGTTCGGCCGTTTCTCCGGTGGGCCGCACCCGCACGGCTCCGTCGAACTCGGCAGATCTTGATCGTCTCCGCTTCGGCGTGGTGTCCTGCTCCAACTGGGAGGCGGGGTATTTCGGTGCCTATCGTCACCTCGCGTTTCGCGAAGACCTCGACGCGATCATCCACCTCGGTGACTACATCTACGAGTACGGGCAGGGGGAGTACGGCGCGAGAAACGGATCCGTTCGCCTTCACGAGCCGGCCCACGAGATCATTTCGCTGGCCGACTACCGAATTCGGCACGCGCAGTACAAGACCGACCCGGATCTGGCAGCACTCCACCTGAAGCTCCCGTTCATCGCCACGTGGGATGATCACGAATCGGCTGATAACGCGTACCTGGACGGCGCCGAAAACCACACGCCAGGTGTCGAAGGCGATTGGGCTGATCGAAAGGCGAACTCGGCCAAGGCATATTTCGAGTGGATGCCCGTCCGGCCGTCGGGTAGTGGTTCGAATGTTCAGCTGTATCGACGGTTCCGCTTCGGGAATCTGGCCGAGATCTCGATGCTGGATCTGCGTACCTACCGTGACGAGCAGCCGACGATGAAGCAGGTCGACGATCCGTCGCGCACCATTACCGGACGCGCACAGATGGATTGGTTGACCAACGGAATCGTCACCTCCCCGACGCAGTGGAAGATTGTCGGCAATCCGGTCATGATCACGCCGTGCGTGTTCCCGCCGCTGGAGCCGGCGACCACCGCGGCGTTGACCGAACTGGTGGGAGTGCCGCAGGCCGGTGTCCCGTACAACACGGATCAGTGGGACGGGTACACCGCCGACCGCACCAGGCTTTTCGACGCGATCACCTCGAACGGTGTGGACAACACCGTTTTCATCACCGGTGACATCCACACGTCGTGGGCGTGCGACCTACCGACCAATGCCGCCAACTATCCGGGTGGACCGGTCGTCGGCGCCGAGTTCGTCGTCCCGTCGGTGACGTCCCCCAACATCGACGACATGCTGAAAGTACCGCCTCGCACGGTAACCGTTGCGGCAGAAGAAGCATTCAAGGCAGTGAACCGACACGTGCGGTACGTCGAACTGGATTCGCACGGTTATGGCGTCTTCGAAATCGCCCGCGAAGGTACCCAGATGGACTGGTACTACGTCGACGATCTCACCAATCCGCAGAGCAACGCGCACTACGCCGTGAGCTACCGACTACCGGCAGGCGCGGGCAGTAGAGTCTCACCCACCTCGGCCGCCCTCGATCAGGCCTCGTACCGACCAGGAGTCGACCAGTGAGCATCGAAGTTTCGCGTCGTAGCGTTCTGATCGGTGGAAGTGTTGTTGCGGGAACGGCATTGCTCGGTACACCCGCTCGCGCGAGTGTGCCCACCAGCGCTGGTATCCCAGACCTGGACGTGCATGTCATCGTCGTCGACGGCATGCGGCCGGACGAGCTGCGATCGGAGCTCACACCGACGCTCACCGGGCTTGCGGCCGGCGGTATCCACTACCCGGATGCCAGCGCCATCACGATCGCGGAGACACTGCCGAACCACACGGCGATGATGACGGGAGTGCTGCCGGCGCGTTCGGGAGTGCCGGCCAACTCCGTCTACGATCCCGCCGTCGACAAGAAGCGCGACCTCGATCGGCCTTCCGACCTGCAGACCTCGACGGTTCTGGATCGGGTGCGTACCGAACTCGGATTGACCACTGCGAGTGTGCTGTCCAAGCGCTACCTGCACGGGCTGTTCGGTGATCGCGCCTCACTGGTGTGGGATCCTCAGCCGCTTGTTCCTGGTACAGAGCATGCGCCGGACAACTTCACGATCGACGCCCTGATCCGTATCGTCGGCGGGAACTCGCCGCGACTGTCGTTCACGAATCTCGGTGACGTCGATCGTGTCGGCCACCTTGATCTGTCCGGTCCGTCCATCCGTATCGCCCGCACCGCCGCACTTCAGAACACCGACAACCAGGTTCGCCGCTTCGTCGACTTTCTTCACGACACCGGTCGTTGGGATCGGAGCATTCTGATCGTGTTGGCAGACCACTCCATGGACTGGTCGGAGCCCGCGAGGCTCATCGGCCTGGATCGACCGCTGAACGCGGACCCGTTGCTGGCAGGCAAGATTCGGATCGCCCAGAACGGTGGCGCAGACCTGATCTACTTCATCGGACCCGATGGCGAACGGGTGGAAGCCGTCAGCCGGATTCAGCAGATCGTGGACGGAGTCGACGGCGTCGAATCCAGCCACCTTCCGGCCGAATTCGATCTCGGTACCAATGCCGGTGACGTCGTTGCGTTTTGCGCTCAGGGTTGGCGATTCAGTGATCCGACTCCACTGTCCAACCCGATTCCCGGCAACCACGGTCACTTCGTGACACTGCCCATCCCGTTCTTCCTCAGTGGTGGGCATCCCGCTCTCGACGGCGGACGGAAGATCGACACGCAGGCTCGCACGATCGACGTCGCGCCGACGGTTGCGGCTCTGCTCGGCCTCGGTGCACCTGCCGGTGGTTGGGACGGCGTCGCCCGCACAGCGGGTGTGTCGCTGAACGTCTAGCGAGGGTCGCGACCGGTCAGGGCAATTAGCCTGTCCTGCAACGACGCATCGTCAGGAAGTTCGACGGGAGCGGAGAACAGCCCGCTCTCGGCGAGCATGTCGCGCTGCCCGTCGAGGTCGGACCAGACGGCCTCGACGAGGTCGGGATCGAGTCGCTCGTCCGCGCCGACCGCTCGCGCGAGATCCCAGGTGTGGATCGTGACGTCCGAGGTCTGTTGGCGTAGATACGGTTCCACCTTCACCGTGCCGTACGAGAGGTGAACGTGGGCACTGAGGTCCGTCGATTTCCACGCCTTGATGGCGGCATCGGAATACTTCTGCCATTCCGTCCACAGATCGTCCCCGACGGGAACGATGTCCGGAGTTGCCTCGCCGACAGTCAGTCCGGCCAGGAGCGGCGGTACCCACTGCTGCTCCTCGATGACGTGGCGAACAAGGTGTTCGACCTGCCAGTCGGAGTCAGGCGTGGGTGCGTTCCAGTCCTCGACTGCGGCGAGTCGTGAACCGAATTCGCGGTGGGCGGTGAGCACGAGTTCGAGCCAATCGAATGCCATCACTCGAGGGTAACCCGATCAGCGTGACGTTAATCGGTGCGTGAGGCGTCGATTCGGTGAAGACTGTCGAGGTTGTCGCTTAGCCGAATCGAGGAGATTTCATGACCGTCCCCACCGTCACTCTGGCCGAAGGTCTCACCGTCAGTGCCCAGGGATACGGCGCGATGTCCGTCGCCCCTGTCTACGGCCCCGTTGATCCGGCCGAGGCGCTCGCCACGTTGCACCATGCGGTGGACATCGGGATCACGTTTATCGACACCGCCAACGTGTACGGCGAGGGCTCGAGTGAGCGTGCGGTGGGAGAACTTCTCACAGACCGTCGAGACGAGGTGCAGTTGGCGACGAAGTTCGGGTTGGTGGGCAACATCGCCAACGGTCAGCGCGGGATCAACGGAGACCCGGCGTACGTACCGCAGGCACTCGACGAGTCTCTGGGACGACTCGGCGTCGATCACGTGGACCTCTACTACTTACACCGGGTCGACCCGAACGTGCCGATCGAAGACACCGTCGGCGCGATTGCCGAGCAGGTGAAGGCAGGCAAGGTCCGCAACATCGGCCTGTCCGAAGCGACCGGTGACGAACTGCGTCGTGCGTACGGGGTGCATCCGATCGCGGCGATCCAGTCGGAGTGGAGCATCTGGAGCCGGGACGTCGAGAACAAAGTAGTACCGACTGCCGCGGAACTCGGAGTCGGCTTCGTACCCTTTTCACCCGTTGGTCGAGGCTTCTTGGCGGGATCGTTCGATGCGGCGACGCTCGGTGACAACGACCTACGCCGACGCTTCCCGCGCTTCTCGGACTCCGCGCTCCCTGCTAATCAGAAGGTTCTTGACGTGGTCCGTGCTGTCGGCGAGGAGCTCGGCGCGACGCCCGCACAGGTTTCCCTGGCATGGCTCGACGCCAAGGGCCGTCAGTTCGGATTGCCTTCTGTGTCGATTCCCGGCACTCGGTTTGCTGCCCGCGTCACGGAGAACGCCGGAGCATTGGACATCGTTCTGAGCGAAGACCAGATCGCGCGCCTCGACTCACTCGCCGCGATCACCGAAGGGTTCCGTTCAGCAGATTTGAATTGGGTGTCACAGGGTCGCGAATGATCGTGTCCTGAGCCTTGCGAAAGACAGGAGTAACATACAGACCCGATGAAAAAAGTGTGGTTGGTCTGGGGTGTCGGTGTTTTTGCCTACGTGATCGCCGTGCTTCACCGCACTTCGTTCGGTGTCTCGGGTCTGTCTGCTGCTGATCGGTTCTCGACCTCGCCCAGCGTTCTGTCGAGCTTCGTCGTGCTGCAGATCGTCGTGTACGCCGGTATGCAGATTCCGGCGGGAGTCCTCCTCGACCGCTACGGTTCGCGGATCATGATCGCAGTCGGTGCGTTCATCATGATGTCCGCGCAGTTGGCACTCGCCTTCACCGAATCGCTGCCCGTCGCGATCGGTGCACGTATTGCCGTCGGCGCCGGCGACGCACTCACCTTCATCTCGGTGCTGCGGTTGGTACCGCAGTGGTTCCCGCCCCGGCAGGTGCCGTTGGTCTCGCAGTTCACGGGCATCCTCGGTCAGCTGGGCCAGGTGATGTCTGCGCTCCCGTTCATGTTGATTTTGTCCGGTCCGGGCTGGACTTTTGCCTACGGCAGCGCTGCCGCCGTCGGACTGTTGGCGTTTGCACTGGCGTTGAGCGTCATCCGCGACGCTCCTCCGGGCGCCGAAGTGGTGGCCGTTCCGGCCGGCGCCAAGGAGATCGGGCGACAGATCAAGACGGTGTGGATGCGGCCCGGCACACGTCTCGGGTTCTTCAGTCACATGGGGACACAGTTCTCGATCACGACCTTTGCATTGCTGTGGGGTGTGCCGTATCTGAAATCGGCTCAAGGCCTCGATTCTGCGACGGTCGGCTCATTGCTGACGTTGTCGGTCATCTCGGCAATCGTGGCCGGTCCGATACTGGGCATCCTCACCGGTCGCTATCCTATGCGTCGATCGTGGTTGGTTCTCACCATCATGGTGGCCAGCGCGCTCATGTGGACGATCGTTCTTTCACGCAGTGAACCGTCTCCGCTCTGGTTGTTGACGATCCTGGTGGTCGTCATCTCGGTGGGCGGGCCGGGTTCGGTGATCGGCTTCGACTACGCGCGCACGTCCAATCCGAGTTCGGCGATGGGCACAGCGCAAGGCATGGTCAACATCGGCGGATTCCTCGCTTCGCTCATCGTGATTCAAGTGATGGGCGTGATCCTCGGACACATGGGCGGATACACGTTCGACGGTTTCCGCGTCGCCTGGATGGTGCAATATCCGGTCTGGGTTCTCGGCATCGTCGGCGTGCTCGTCACCCGAGGCAAAGCCCGGCGCGCCCTCGCAGCAGAAGGCGTACACGTACGCCCGATCCGTGAAGTCATTCGTCGCAACAAATAACTCGATCGCATCGGGTAATTCATCCCCTGCGGGTGAGGTTCCCAAGCGTCCGAGCCACCAGGCTTGATGGATGAACGACGCAATGAACATCGGACCGGTCGAGCTCGTGGTGCTGGCATTCCCAGGCTCTAGTGTGGATCCCGAAGCGGTTGCCGCGCTGCAGAACGTGGTGGAACGAGGTTTTGTCACTCTGCTCGACCTCGTCTACATCGCCAAGGACGCAGACGGACAGGTGTCGCAGATCGACGTCGACGAAGATCTCACCGACATCGGACTGGCGATACTGTCCATCGAAGCCAAGGCATTGATCAGTGACGAGGATCTGGACGTGGTCCGCGAGTCACTCGAACCAGGCACGTCCGCCGCAGTCATCGTCTACGAGCAGACGTGGGCGCGTGAACTCGCGTCGACGGTTCGCGGCGGCGGCGGCGACGTAGTCCTACACGTTCAGATCCCGCGCGAGGTAGTCGTCGCAGCGGTCGAAGCAGCATTTCAGTAGCGACAATCATCTAAGGAGTTCGGCATGGTTTTTCGAGGTGGACGCAGAGGGCGGCCCGGATTGCTCGGCACGGTAGCGCGCACTGCGGTAGTGGCTGGAACCGCAAAAGCGACGTCCAACGCCATGGATCGACGGAGCCAGCGCAAGGCTGACGATCAGCAGCAGGAGTACCAGCAGCAACAGGCCCCGCCGGCCCAGGTCGCTCCCGTACAGTCCGTTCCCCCCTCCGGCGCCGACGATCTGGTCTCCAAATTGCAGGAACTGGGGCAGCTGCATCAGTCCGGCTTGTTGACGGACGCAGAGTTTGCGGCTGCAAAGGCGCAATTGCTGAGCTAGCCCTGCTGTTTTCCTCCATTCGAACGGCAATACGGCATTGCCGTAATTCTGCATGAAAGGCTGGCTCATGATCGACCCCCGCGCAGCATCGGCCGCAATCGAAGCGGCGAACTTCCGAGTCGCCGAGACTCTGCCGTTCTCCGACGACACCGATTTCACCGATGCGAAGCGAGGTTTTGTCGCCGCGCTCGATCCGGGACTGGTTGCCGATTCGGACGGGAAAGTCGTGTGGAACAACGATTCCTACGCTTTCCTTGATGAGGACTGCCCGCCAACGGTCAATCCGAGCTTGTGGCGTCAGTCGAGGTTGGTCGCCAAGCAAGGACTTTTTGCGGTGACGGATTCGATCTATCAGATTCGCGGACTTGATCTGTCGAACATGACGTTGATCGAGGGAGAGACCGGAATCATCGTCATCGATCCACTGATCTCCCGGGAAACCGCTGCCGCCGGGCTCGCGTTGTACCGGGAGCACCGTGGTGATCGAACAGTAGTCGCGGTGATCTACACGCATTCGCACATCGACCACTTCGGCGGGGTCAAAGGTGTGACCACCGACGACGACGTCGCTGCCGGGCGATGCGTAATCGTCGCCCCCACTGGACTCGTGGAGCATGCTGTCGAGGAAAACGTCTATGCGGGAACGGCAATGGCTCGACGCGCGGCCTATATGTACGGGGCTGCACTACCCCGAGGTCCTCGCGGTGCCGTCGGAGCAGGGTTGGGGCAGACCACCTCAACCGGCACGCCGACGCTCATTTCGCCGACGGTGTCGATCTCGAAGACAGGTCACACGGAGACGATCGACGGCGTTCGGATCGAGTTTCAGATGACGCCCGGAACCGAGGCGCCGTCCGAGATGAACTTCTACTTCCCGGATTTGCGCGCACTGTGTATGGCGGAGAACGCAACTCATACTCTCCACAACCTGCTCACGCTTCGCGGTGCCCTGGTACGAGATCCTCACGTCTGGTCTGCGTACCTGACGGAATCGATCAACCGTTACGCCTCGCGATCCGATGTCGTGTTTGCGTCCCACCACTGGCCGACGTGGGGGACGGAGCGGCTCACCGAGTTCATGTCACTGCAACGTGACCTCTACGGGTATCTCCACGATCAGACACTTCGTAGAATCAACCAAGGGTGGACCGGTCTCGAGATCGCCGAATCGATTGAACTACCAACTGCATTGGCGCAGGCCTGGCACACGCATGGGTATTACGGTTCCGTCAGTCACAACGTCAAAGCCATCTACCAGCGATACATGGGTTGGTTCGACGGTAACCCTGCGCATCTGTGGGAGCATCCACCCGTCGAATCGGCCAAGCGTCACGTGGAGTTCATGGGCGGATCAGCAGAAGTGTTACGGAAAGCTCGGGAATCATACGAGCACGCCGACTTTCGCTGGGTTGCCCAGGTGGTGAACTACGTGGTCTTCGCTGAACCGGACAACGTCGAGGCCAAGAACCTACAGGCCGATACCTTCGAGCAACTCGGGTACGGCGCTGAGAACGGCACATGGCGGAACTTCTACCTCACCGGTGCATACGAACTGCGGAACGGCTCAGTGGGAACGCCCGCGGTTGCCGCGGCGCCCGACATCACCGCGGCGCTGTCGGTGAGTCAAGTCTTCGATGCAGTATCGCTGCGCGTGGACGGAGTGCGCGCAGCGGGATCGCACATCGTCATCGATTGGAACATCACTGACGAAAACATCGTTCATCGAACGGAACTCAGCAACGGAGTTCTGATTCATTTCGATATCGATCCACTCGAGAGAGCAGGGTCTGTGGATGCGACCTTTGGTCTGAGTCGGCGCGACTTACTCGGTGTGCTGCTCGGTGGTGCGGACTTGGGTGCCGAGATTGCGAATGGAACTATCTCGGTTGCCGGCGACCCGGCGACGCTCGCAGAACTTGCCGGGTACCTCGACGAGCCGGACCCGAACTTTGCGATGGTCACTCCGACCTAGCAGCGTGGGACAGTTCAATGATGATGTATTTCAACGAGTCTCGAGTTTCGGTCTTCTTGAAGTTGTCCGTTTTGTCTCTGGTTATCGAAAGTGTGTTCGATTAAGCTTTCGGTATGGACAGTCGGGATGCGTGGCAGCTGGATGGTGAGGATCTCAAGGGTGAGGTTCTGGATCTGGTGCGTGTCCGGCATGAGTTGCAGTCGCGGATGGTGTTGTTGATCGTGGAGGTGTTTTCCCGGGAGGTTCTCGGTGGGAAGGGTTTTCGGGCGATTGCGCAGTGGTTGCATGGTTCGACGAATTTGGAGATCGGTGAGTGCAGCCTGTTGGTCGGGTTGGCGCGGTTGTTGATGCTCGAACCTGTTGTCGCGGATGCGTTTCATCGCGGTGATGTTGATGCGTTGAAGGCTCGTCAGGTGGCGTCGTTTTGTCAGCATCCGCCGAAGAACATGACGCCGGCGGATGTGGACAAGGCCCGCGGGATCTTGTTGGGGTTGGCGTCGAAGAACATCGCGGATTGTGATGCGGTGCGGGCGGCGATCCGCCGAATCGAGAAGCAGTACGGCACGCGTGAGGACGGTGTTCCGGTCGGCGAGGATTCCGAACGTAACGAGTTTTACGCCTCGAAAGGCTTGTACGGGCGGGTGTCGGTGAAGGGTGATTTGGATGCGGTGAACGGGGCGCGGTTGATCACGTTGTTGTCGAGTTTGTCGGCTCCGACGCCGGAGAAGGACGGCGTGAAGGACACGCGTACGCCTGCATTACGGCGTGCGGACGGGTTTTGCGAACTGTTGCGCCGGTACGAGCGAGCGGGGTTGGGTCCGATCGAAGGCGGGGTGAAACCACATGTGACGGTGACAGCTTCGGCCAAGGACATGACGGACCTTAAAGTTCTGAAAGACCTCCTGCCGTCCACTGAGGAACTCGGGTACGCGTGGACGGATTGGGTAGGTCCGATCAGCATCGACACTGCCCGGATGCTGGCCTGCGACTGCACCGTCACCCGGATCCTCCTGGACGAGAATGGTGTTCCGCTCGACTGCGGCAAGGAAGTAAGAACCGCGACGGTTCCGCAAAGGCGAGCGTTGACGGTGCGTGATGGTGGGTGCGCGTTTCCAGGGTGCGGGACACCATCAGGGTGGTGCGACGCCCACCATATTGTTCACTGGAGTGACGGCGGCCCAACGGATCTCGACAATCTGATCTTGTTGTGCGGTCATCATCATCGGACGCTGCACCACACCGAGTGGCGGGTGGAGATCGGCCCGGATCGGAAGTCGGTGTTCTATCCGCCGATGTCGATCGACCCGTATCAACAGCCGATCGGCGGGAACAGCCCACCCACAGCGGCGTGAACCGCGACAACTGAAGACGCGAGCACCGGGGCACAACCATGCCCCGGTGTTTGCTCAATCCAGTATTTACTCAAGACAACGTGATGTCGGCGATCAGGCCGTGATGATCGGATCCCCTGATCTCGATCCGTTCGAGGGACGTCGCCACAGCGCCTTTCGTGATGATGTGGTCGATACCGACCATCGCCGGATACGACTTGTCGGTCGGGTAGGTTGGGATCAGACCGGAACCCAATTGATCGGCGGCGCTGGTATATCCGTTTCTGAGGAGATTCCGAAACTGTTTGTTCGAGTAGGATGCATTGAAATCGCCGCTGACTATCACATTGTCCATCCCGGCGGCTTCGTCCATGTAAGACCCAAGCCTTCGCTGCTCGCCCACACCGAAGCCGGTGAGATGTACGCCGGTGCCGGATGCACCGCGAGCAACGTGACTGGCTGCGCCAAACCGACATTGAGCTCTGCCGACAGTGTTTCGGGTGAGAATCCGTCGAGGCTACGTGGATTGGAAAGCGGAAAGCGACTGTAGATTCCGGCCCCGCCACCGCCGTCGGCGTAGGGGATCAGGAACTGGTGGCTCAGAACCTCTTCAAGCCCGGCGGCTTTGAGCGCGTCGGCTTCCTGGTACGTCAACTCCTGGACTGTCACCACGTCGACCTCTCGTTCGCGGACCATCGCCACAAGCGACTCCGGATCCGCTGCACCGATCATCAAGTTGGCCTGGATCATCCGAATCGATGGGCCGTTCGCAGACGTCGACTCCCCAGTTCCGCCGATGTACAGCGAGCCCACGGACCATCCGAACACTGCAAGTACGACAAGGGCTGCGGCGCACACGATCCACTGACGCCCGATACCCGAGACGACGGCACCGATCAGCGGAGCAATCATCAACAAGGGTGCCACTGACGCCAGAACGATCACGATGTTGTGATCGACGTCCAACTGAGTTGCGATCAAGGCAACCACACCAGTCACGATTCCGGCAACGCCGACCACGGCCGCAAGGCGGCGAAGAACCAGTCGACGAGGGGGCACGGTATCGGGTTGCATGACGTCCATGGAAGCAGAAGAGCGTCGTAGCTCAGGGAAACCGCAGGTGGAGTCGGTGCGCCCGATTGTTTGCGCCCTATTGTTGCGGATACGGCAAATGGCTGCTGCTGTTCTCACTGACGGAGATCGAGCGGCCGAGTTGGGGGAACGCGCGTTGAGAGCACGCCGGTCTGTCGCAGACCTTGCAACCAGCCCCGATCGGCACGATGGTCGCGGGGTCGTCCGTCTGGATTCCGTGTGAGTAGACCATGCGATCGGCGTAGCCGATGTCGCAACCGAGCCCGACGGCGAAGTTCCGCTCCGGTGCGAGGTATCCGAGTCCGCCGCTGTGGGTAGTGCGCGCCACCCAGAGGTATGTCCGGCCGTCGGGCATCTTCGCAACCTGGGTGAGGATGCGTCCGGGGCTCGCGAAGGCCTCATGGATGACCCACAGCGGGCAACTGCCGCCAACTCGGGAGAAGTGAAAAGCGGTAGCAGACTGACGCTTCGAAATATTTCCGGCGCGATCGGTTCGGACGAAGAAGAAGGGAACGCCGCGCTGTCCGTGTCGCTGCAGGGTGGACAACCGGTGACAGACGGTTTCGAAGCCGACCTCGAATTTGAGGCTGAGCAGGTCGATGTCGTACCGCAGGGCCTCGGCGGATTCCAGGAATTGGGTGTACGGGAGTAGCAGTGCGCCGGCAAAGTAGTGCGCGAGTCCGATGCGCGCCAGTGCTGCGGACTCGGCGCTCAACGATTCATCCTCGGCGACAAGGGTATCGATCACGTCAGCCTGTGTGAAGAAGGCCAGCTGCATCGCGATCTGGAACGCGCGTTGTCCTGCAGACAGACGCCGCGCCAGGGTGAGGATCGACTTGTCCGGATCGTAGAAGCGCTTGGGGCCGAGCTTGTCTGGTTCGTCCGTGCGGATCGTCACGGTGACGCCATGCTGATCGCGAAGCAGTCGTGCCAGTTGCAGATCTACTGCGCCCACGGACAATCCGTTGTCCACGAACATCCGCTCAGCAGCGTCGTCGAGTACGGCGATGTGATTCTTTCGGTCGTAGAAGAAGTCCCGAACTTCCTCGTAGGGCATGGGCACGAGCGACACATCAGATGCTGTCTCGGCGGACAACTGCGTCGAGAACTGGTCCAACTGCTCTGTTGCGGCGTGAAGGCGGCGGTGCAACATCACGAGGGTGCGTCCGACCGCCGGCATCCGTGCCACCAGTTCGTCCACCTCCGCCAGCGATACGTCCCCGGATTCCGAGGTTTCGGCCAGGGCGTGATGAACGTCTGCAACCAGGCGTGCGTCGGAATCGGAGGCGAAGAATTGCACGTCGAGATCGAACTCGGCGTTGAGCTTGAGGAGGACGGGGACCGTCAGCGGTCGTTGATCGTTCTCGAGTTGATTGACATAACTGGGGGAGAGTTCGAGTGCCTTTGCCAGTGCGGACTGTGACAGGTTTCGTTCTTCTCGCAGTCGTCGCAGCCGCGCTCCCGCGTACATCTTCTTCATCGAATCTCCTCGGTGCCGATCGCGTTCACCCTACCGAGAAGCTGTTCGCAACATTCGCAACATTGCAGGATTGCTATTGCACAAATAGGCAATTGCGAGGGCCTATCCCGCGGTGAATGAGCTGCGTAGCGTGCAAATAGATACCGAAGCACGTGAGAAGAGGATCGATGAAGACGCATCTCGTACGCACCCACCGCTCTGCCGAAGAGTTCCCCAAGGAAGACCACCTCGCGTGGAAGATCGCGGAAGTTGCGACGGATTCCGTCGACGTCACCGATGCCACGTCCGACATGATCGTCAACCGGATCATCGACAACGCGGCGGTTGCTGCCGCCTCCCTGGTGCGCCGCCCCGTGGTGAATGCGCGGGCGCAAGCACAGTCACATCCGTATACGCCAGGCTCCACCGTGTTCGGTATCCCCGGTACGTTCTCGCCTGAATGGGCCGCCTGGGCCAACGGCGTCGCGGTTCGTGAACTAGATTTCCACGACACGTTCCTCGCCGCCGAGTACTCGCACCCCGGTGACAACATCCCGCCGATCCTCGCCGTCGCTCAGCACACCGGCCGTGACGGTAAAGACCTGATTCGCGGTCTGGCGACTGGCTACGAGATTCAGATCGACCTGGTTCGGGCTATCTGCCTGCACGAGCACAAGATCGACCACGTCGCACACCTCGGCCCTTCAGCCGCCGCCGGTATCGGAACTTTGCTCGGTCTCGACACCGAGACGGTCTACCAGGCAATCGGCCAGGCGCTGCACCTCACGACGGCGACACGGCAGTCTCGCAAGGGCGAGATCTCCAGTTGGAAGGCATACGCGCCGGCGCTGGCCGGCAAGGTTGCCGTCGAGGCAGTCGACCGTGCGATGCGCGGTGAAGGTGCACCTTCACCGATCTGGGAAGGCGAAGACGGCGTCATCGCCTGGCTGCTAGGTGGTCCGGACAAGGAGTATCACGTTCCGCTTCCGGGTTCGGGTGAGGCGAAGCGCGCCATCCTCGACTCGTACACCAAGGAACACTCCGCGGAATACCAGAGCCAGGCGCCGATCGACCTAGCTCGCCGGATGCGGTCTCGTGTCGGCGATCTCGACCAGATCGCCTCGATCGTCTTGCACACCAGTCACCACACCCACGTCGTCATCGGCACCGGTTCCGGCGATCCGCAGAAGTTCGACCCCACCGCGTCACGCGAAACTCTCGATCACTCGGTGATGTACATCTTTGCCGTTGCGCTGCAGGACGGTACGTGGCACCACGAGCATTCCTACGCGCCCGAGCGTGCACAGCGCCCCGACACGATCGAGCTGTGGAACAAGATCTCCACGCGCGAAGATCCCGAATGGACACGCCGGTACCACTCGACGGATCCCGACGAGAAGGCTTTCGGTGCTCGCGCCGAGATCACATTGAAGAGCGGCGAGGTCATCGTCGACGAGCTTGCGGTGGCCGATGCGCACCCGCTCGGCGCACGTCCGTTCGCTCGCGATCAGTACGTCGCGAAGTTCCGCACCCTCGCCGAGGGCGTCATCGAGCCGAGCGAACAGGATCGCTTCCTCGACGCGGCACAGCGCACCGCCGAATTGAAGGCAGGCGAACTCGATCAGCTGACCTTCACCGTTTCCGAAGACGTTCTCGCTCGGGCCCCCAAGGTCGCCAAGGGACTCTTCTGATGACGGGCCTCATTGCCGCATCGACGTCTGCAGCCGACAAGCGGATTGCCTTCCGGGCCGGGCTGACGTCCGGAAAGATTCAACGACTCCCCGGTGCGATCAATCCGTTGACAGCCAAGCTCATTCAGGAAATCGGGTTCGAAGGTGTCTACGTTTCGGGTGGTGCGTATTCCGCCGGATTGGCGCTTCCCGACATCGGGCTGACCACGTTGACCGAGGTCGCCGCCCACAGCAAGCAGATCGCGCGGGTCACCGACCTCCCGACGCTGATCGATGCCGACACCGGTTTCGGTGAACCCATGAGTGCTGCCCGCACGGTCACGATCTTCGAGGACGACGGTATAGCCGGTCTGCACCTCGAAGACCAGATCAACCCCAAGCGTTGTGGGCACCTCGACGGCAAAGCGATCGTGCCTACCGAAGACATGGTTCGCCGAGTTCGTGCTGCAGTCTCGGCACGTCGTGACCCGAACTTCGTCATCTGCGCGCGCACCGATGCTGCCGGAATCGACGGTATCGACGCAGCGATCGAGCGAGCAAAGGCCTACGCGGATGCCGGTGCCGATCTGATCTTCACCGAAGCTCTTGCCACCGAAGCAGACTTCGAGAAGTTCCGCGCAGCAGTCGACACTCCGCTCCTCGCCAACATGACCGAGTTCGGGAAGTCGAATCTCATTTCGGCGAAGACGTTGGAAGAGATCGGTTTCAACGCCGTCATCTACCCCGTGACCACTCTTCGGTTGGCGATGTTCGCTATCGAAAAGGGTCTGCGCGAGATTTTTGCGGAGGGTACGCAAGAAGGGTTGCTCGGTGAGATGCAGCACCGCAGCAGGTTGTACGAGATTCTCGAGTACGAGCGCTACAACGAATTCGACAGTGGCATTTTCAATTTCAGCTTGGAGGGGAGTAGGACATGACCGAACAGATTCCGACGATCTACAAGGGCTTGGCCGGGGTTGTCGTCGACACGACGGCTATCTCCAAGGTAGTGCCCGAGACGAATTCGTTGACGTATCGCGGTTACGCAGTGCAGGACCTTGCCGCGAACTGCAGCTTCGAAGAAGTTGCGCACCTGCTCTGGTACGGCGAACTGCCGACTCCCGAGCAGCTCGAATTACTCTGCCTGCGTGAGCGTGCGGCCCGTCGTGCCGATCGATCGCTGCTCTCGCTCCTGACCAAGATGCCGGACAACTGCCACCCCATGGATGTGGTCCGTACGGCGATCAGCTACCTCGGCGCTGAGGATCCGGCGGAGGACGACAACTCCGAGAAGGCCAATCTAGCCAAGGCACTGCGGATGACGGCCGTGCTGCCGACCATCGTCGCAGCCGATTTCCGCCGCCGGCGTGGTCAGGATCCCATCGCGCCGCAGTCGGACCTGGGTTTCGCCGAAAACTTCTTGAACATGTGCTTCGGTGCTGTTCCGGAGCCGGCGATCGTGAAGGCCTTCGAGGTCTCGCTGATCCTGTATGCGGAGCACTCCTTCAACGCCTCGACGTTTGCCGCTCGTGTTGTGACGTCCACACTTTCGGACATATACAGCGCAGTGACGGCTGCGATCGGCACGCTCAAGGGCCCGCTGCACGGCGGCGCAAACGAAGCTGTCATGCACGACATGCTCGAGATCGACGACCCAGACCGCGCGGAAGCCTGGATGTCGGAGAAGTTGGCTGCCAAGGAGAAGGTCATGGGCTTCGGACACCGTGTCTACAAGAACGGTGATTCGCGTGTTCCGACCATGAAGCAGGCGCTCCTCGACGTGGCGGCAGCGACGGACGGCGAGAAGTGGGTGCAGATGTACGAGGTCCTCGAGAAGACGATGGTCAGTGCAACCGGAATCAAGCCGAATCTCGATTTCCCTACGGGCCCTGCGTATTACCTGATGGGCTTCGATGTCGAAATGTTCACGCCGATCTTCGTGATGAGCCGCATCACCGGGTGGACGGCGCACATCATCGAGCAGGGGCAGTCGAATGCGCTGATCCGGCCGCTGAGCCAGTATTCGGGCGTACCGCAGCGCACCGTCGTGGCATGACACTTTTTGCTGTCGTGGCATGAGTGTCATGACTGAAACGCACGAAGACATCTCGATCATCCGTCATGGCGATACGCTTGACGTCGTGTTCAACCGGCCGGAAAAGCGCAACGCACTGACCCCGCAGATGTACGACGCTATTGCCGGAGCCTGCCGGTGCGCCGATTCCGACCGCGAGATCCGGTTGCTTACCCTCCGCGGAGCTGGGGGAGAGGCGTTCTCGGCGGGCTCCGACATACGCCACTTTCAGACCTTTTCGAGTTTTCACGACGGGCTCGACTACGAAAGTCGGTTCGTCGGCGTGCTGATCGAACTCGAGAAAGTGCGGGTTCCCACTCTGGCGGTCATCGACGGTGTGTGCGCGGGAGCCGGGCTGTTGTTAGCGGCAGCGTGCGATGTGCGGATCGCGACGCACGGGTCCCGCTTCTGTCTCCCGATCGCGCGCACACTCGGAAACTCGTTGTCGGTCCATTCCGTGGCGTTGCTGGCGGACAGGATCGGCAGTTCGCGTCTGATGTCGTTGGTCGCTCGGGCGGGGGTCATGTCGAGCGACGAGGCTCTGCGGAACGGCTTCCTCAGCGACTGTGCAACAGAGACCGAGTTCGCGAGCCTGACTGCCCAGGTATCGCGGGAACTCCTTGCGGCTGCCCCGATGACCGTGTGGACGATTCGAGAGTCCCTGCGCCGCATCAGGACCCGATCGATCACCGACAACAACGATCTGATGAGCATGATCTACAGCAGTGGCGACTTCAAAGCCGGTGTCGACGGTTTCCTTCGCGGCGAGCGACCGGTTTGGGCCGGCGTGTAGCTCGGCTGTAGAACCAAAGGCTTGCGTTGGAGCGCGCTCTAACCCCTAGCGTTGCCGACCATGACAACAAAAACCTGGATCATCACTGGAGTTTCTCAGGGTTTCGGCCGCGAGCTTGCAGTGTCCGCACTTCGAACCGGGGACGCGGTAGTCGCGGCAGTTCGTAGGCCCGAGTCCGTTGCAGATATCGCGTCGGAGCATCCGGATCGGTTCTTGGCGGTGACGTTCGACGTCCGCGACACCGCGGCGGCACCCAGCGTCGTCGAACATGCGCTCGAGCATTTCGGTCGTGTCGACGTGCTGGTCAACAATGCCGGTCGCGGGATGGTCGGCGCGGCGGAGATGGTGGACGATTCGGCGTTGCGGGATCTCATGGAACTGCACCTGATCGGACCCGCCGCGTTGGTGCGCGCCGTCCTCCCTTCGATGCGAGCGCAAGGCAGTGGAACGATCGTGCAGATGAGCAGTCAAGGCGGCCGCATGTCGTTTCCCGGCGTGGGGGCGTATTCGGCGTCCAAATTCGCGCTTGAAGGCTGGTCGGAGGCCCTTGCCGGTGAGGTCGGGCAGTTCGGCATCCGGGTCATGATCGTCGAGCCCAGCCGATTCCGTACAGCATTCAACACACCTGGCGTTCTGAGCTTCGCCGAATCATCCTCGGACTACCGTGATTTGCTCGATCCTGTTCTGCGGGACATGGCGGCGGCAGACGGTGTTCAGGAGGGTGATCCGGAGAAGGCAGCAGAGATCATCACCTCGCTGGTGCACAGCGAGAATGTGCCACTTCGTCTGCCACTCGGAAAGGAAGCCGTGGAGCGGATATCCGCGTCGTATCGGAAGAATCTCGCCGAGGTATCCGTCTGGGCCGACTTGGCTCGCAGCGCCGATTTCGCGGATGCTGCCGGACCTGTCCGCCCGTTCTAGGCTGGGAGTCATGGCTACCGAAGACTTGATGCGCAAGGCACTCGAGGAACTTGGGGAAGTGGACGGGCCCATGTCGATCGAGGTGATCCATCGACTGGTCGACGCCGGGGGCGTCGAGGAGTCGATGTCGATCGCCGAAGTGTCAGACCTGCTGGATGTTTCGGCACATACCCTGCGCTATTACGAGAAAATCGGCCTGGTCGCGGTCGATCGTGACTCGAGCGGACATCGTGTGTACGGCCCGGAAACTGTTCGCAGGTTGGTGTTTCTGACCCGCATGCGTATCTCGGGCATGGCGATTCGCGACTTGCAGCACTACGTCGAACTGGTCGACGCCGGTGAAGGGACAGTTCCGGAGAGGCTCGACATGCTGCTCGAACACCGGGACACCGTTCGTCGGCAGATCAAGGAGCTCACGTTGTCTTTGGCTGCGACGGAGTACAAGATTGCGACGTACGGCGGGCGGACCGGGGAGCAGGAGTAGCCCCGATTACGTACTCTGCATTCGATTCAGCCCACTTTCCATGGATACTGCCAGTTGCTCAAGCGCGGCAAGGACCCTTCCTCGGTCCCGTCCGAGTTCGGTGAACAATTCACCGTGAGCGGCGAGTTCGCGAGGAAAGACTTCGTCGACGACACTTTTTCCCCTAGCCGTCATCGTGATCAGTGCAGATCGCTTGTCTTCGGGGTTGCTCGTGCGGGAGACGAGTCCTCGCTTCTCGAGTCGGGCGAGTGCCTTGCTTACTCCGGCTCGAGACATGCCGAGGCGTTCAGCGAGACGAATCGCCGTGACTGGTTCCTCGGCGTATCGAAGTGGCACAAGCAGTTCCACTTCCGACACGCTGAGGTCCGCGGATCGGTACACCGGTTCGACTGCAAGTTCGAGAAGGGCCGTAATCCGTTTGAGTTGCGCGACAACTTCCATGGGCGACGTGTCGAGGTCGGGATTGTTTTCGGCCCAAAGGTTGCACGTACGGGAGCGCAGTGTCGGTTCGTTCACGATTCCTCAGTTTTGTTAACCGGTAAACAAATTTGCTAGATTGTCAGAATAGCCCACCGTCTCGGGTGGGACGATCTGCGGACTGGGGGAGCGCATGAGGTTCGACGTGGTGATTGTCGGTGGCGGTGCGGCGGGGTTGAGTGCCGCGCTTGTTCTGGCTCGGGCTCGGCGGCGAGTGATGATCATTGATGCAGGTAGCCCGCGCAATGGTGTCTCCGAGCACCTGCACGGGTACCTGGCGCGGGATGGGGACAGCCCTGCGCAACTACTTGCGGCCGGCCGCAAGGAGGTTCTCGAGTACGGCGGCGAGATGACGACTGGCACCGCAATCGGAATCGAGCGGACGGATGACGGTGGATTTCTTGTGCAAACCGACGTGTCTGCGTCGCTGGAGGCACGGACTGTTCTGGTGGCCACGGGGCTACGTGACGAGCTGCCGAACATCGCTGGGCTGCAGGATCGGTGGGGAGTCGACGTTCTGCATTGTCCCTACTGTCACGGGTACGAGGTTCGTGATACGCCGATCGGTGTACTCGGGGGTGACAACCGGCCGTTCACCATTCATCAGGCATCGTTGGTGCGCCAATGGTCGGACGATGTCGTCTTCTTTCCGAATCGCATCGAGCTGACCGGCGCCGAGCGGGAGCGGCTGACTGTCAGGGGGATTCGCATCGTCGAAGGCGACGTGGCCGGGGTCTCGGTGGCAGACGGTCGATTGGACGGCGTCGAGCTGGCCTCCGGTCAGGTTGTTCCGCGGAGTGTGGTGTTTGTCGGTCCACGGTTTGTTCCACGCGACGCTTTGCTGACTGACCTGGGATGTGAAGCTGACGAAAATGGTTGGGTGGTAACCGATCCTGCGGGAAGTACCAGCGCGCCTGGTGTATGGGCCGCCGGGAATGTGTCGGACTCGCCCGCGCAGATGATCACTGCCGCCGCTGCTGGCTCGAAGGCTGCGATTGCGGTCAATCACTATCTACTGGAACAAGATATCGTGCGAGCGGTCGCGATCGCGACCGAACTTCAGCCGAGTGTCACCGGAAGCAACCCTCGCGGGGTCTCCTGAGCGATCTGTTCCAACGCCGATTCCACTGTCGGAAACTGATAGCGGAAGTTGTTGTCCGCGAGCACCCCTGGCGCCACCCAGCGGCTCTTGAGTACCAACTCGGCCTCGGTGCGGATGATCCGAGCCCCGAATTTCAGCATCCAACCGGGCGTGGGCGCACCGTACCGTCGACCCAACGCTGCGCGCACCTGCCGCATCATCTCGTCATTGGTCACAGGGTACGGGGATGCGATATTGACCGGGCCTGAGATCTCCGGATTCTCGTAGATGTGGATGATCGAGCGAATGACGTCGACGATGTGAATCCAGCTGAACATCTGTCGGCCGTCGCCCATTCGTCCACCGAAGCCCATTCGGGCGAGGTTGACGAACGGGTTGATCGCCCCGCCGCCCGCGCCGAGGACGATCGACATCCGAAGTGCCACTTTGCGAACAGGTGTTGGTGCTGAGAACAATTCGTTTTCCCACGCTCGCGCGACCGCGACGGAGAATCCCTTTCCCAGCTCTCCGTTCTTCTCGTCCATCGGTCGATCTCGTGCGTCTCGGTAGATCGTGCCGGTACTGGCATTCGCCCAGAGTGAGGGTGGCTGCGGCGTACGGGTCAGTGCACGACCCAACAGTGCAGTCGTTTCCACTCGGGAGGAGAACATGTCGTCGGCATTGCGCTTGTTGTAGCGGCAGCTCACGGAGCGGCCGGCGAGGTTGACAAGCAGATCCGTGCCGCTGAGTACATCGGCGACGCCTTGCTCGTCGGACCACGTGGCATCGCTCGTTCCTCCCCGGCCGATCGTCCGAACGTCGACCCCGTTGGATTCGAGCGTTCGAAGAAGGTGTTGGCCTACGTAACCCGACGCACCACAAACAACAACGGTCTTCATGGTTTTGTGTTCCCCTCTGGAGAAACGACTTTTGTCATCAAGGCGGCGACATCGCCGACCAGACCTCGTGCCACTGGCAGCCGCGCGAGGGTGAGCGCTCTGGCGATGATCGGTACCAGGCCGTCGACCAGGGAACGGGTGCGCGTTTGTCCCGGAGACGAGTCGGTAACCCAGTGCAGCGTCACGCTCAGATAGCTGAGCCACAAGAGTGTGGGGAGCTGGGTCTCCAATGACGCTGGCGTCTTCTGCTTCGACGCCGACAGTGCGTCGCGCATCAATTCGACGGCCATCGATCTCGCATCGCTCGACTCGGCCGAGAACGGGCTGGACGGCGATGCGGTGGGCAGGGCAACGTGCAGAAACGCGCTACCGAAGCCGTGATAGGGCCCCATGACATCGAGTCCGGTGTGCAGAACGATCGCGAGATTTTCCGCGAGTGAGCCACCTTTGCGCAGGAGTCGGAGCGCACGCTCTCGGTGATCACGTTGGATGACGAGATACAGCTCGTGAACCAGTTCGTCCTTGCTGGCGAAGTAGTAGTAGGCATTCCCGAGGGAGACACCTGCCTCAGTCGCGATCTTGCGCATGGTCGTCGCTGCGAAGCCCTCGTCGCGGAAGAGCCGCAATGCTGTTTCCACCAGCTTTTCCCTGGTTTCGATCCCGCGACTGCTCATGGGCTCCCCTTCTTTGAACGTGTTCAAGTTCAGCGTACGCCCTGAAGTTGAACACGTTCAAGACTCAATTTGTTGCGAGGGAGATAATAAGCGCGCATACTAAATGAATGATTGAACTTGCGATCGGTTCGCCCGGGGGTCGGCGATGAACGCCTGGTTAGGGGTTGTCTCTGCCGAAAATGGGCGTCGCGCCGTGGATCTCGGCATTGCACAGATCGGGCACGGAAAGAGAGCCGGATTGGCACGGATGAATGCGGGCGATGTGCTTGTCTACTATTCGCCGGTCGAGTCCATTGGTGACCGAGATCCGTTGCGCGAGTTCACAGCCCTCGGGGTGATCGAAGAGGGTGAGATCTGGCAGGCGGACGAAGGGTGCTTCAAGCCGTTTCGGCGGCGAGTTCGGTACGAACAGTTCAACCTCGTTCCTCTCGACGCAGTCCGGAGTCGATTGGCATTGACATCGGCGCCGAACTGGGGGTACCAACTCCGCCGAGGCTTGATTCCGTTGGATGACAACGACGTCGAGATTCTGCGCTCGACAACGAACTGACACACTGAGACCGTGGTGAAGGAACTGGAAACCGATTTCGAGGATGCTGGCGACAGTCCGGGTCTGATGTTGTGGCGTGTCACCAACGCTTGGCAGGCCTCGATTCGCGCGACGCTGCGGCCTTTCGACCTGACTCACGTGCAGTTCGTTCTGCTTGCCGCACTGACCTGGCTGGATGCGGAGACGCCGATAACTCAACGCGATCTTGCCGAGTCTGCGCGCACCGACCCGATGATGACGTCACAGGTAATACGGACCCTTGAATCCAAAGGTTTTGTGGAACGACGTCCACACCCGACCGATGCTCGGGCACGCTCAGTGGTGGTGACCCAGTCGGGTGCGGCCCTGGCCGGCAAGGCTAATCGTGCGGTGGAATCATCGGATCGGGAATTCTTTGCCGCTCTCGGGGATCGTCAGGCGGCCTTCGTTGCGATGCTCGGCGTGCTTGATCGACGGTAACAGCCCTTAGTTTCGAGGAGAGTGCTCTGTAGTTCTCTGCAGCAGTGCATATTTGGCTTCCAATCCGTCCAGTAGGGATTCCAGTGCGAGTTCGAAGCTGGCGCCGTCGATCTCGGCGGCACGCTCACGCAACAGGTGTGCTCGCGTGAGGTGCGGGTAACGCTCGGCATAGATGGCGGGATCGTCCACGAATCCGCCGGAGAACGTTGCCGTCGCAGCACCCATGACCACGTATTTGACGGAAGCCCCGATCAGCGTTGCCGTGCGCTGCGGCCATCCGGCGCGCACCAGGCCGCCGTGGATGGCGTTCGCGCGATCGAGGGCGATGGGCCTGACGCTCGGACCGTAGGCCAGATAGGGAACGATGTTGGGATGCTTGCCCAGGGCAGCGTGGTAGGACCGCGCCCACGTGCGCAGCGCGCCGCGCCAATCGTCGGAGTCGAAGCCGCTCACGTCGACGGACTCCATGATGACGTTCGCGACGTCGTCGAGTAGCTCGTCCTTGTTGGCGTAGTGGCTGTACAGCGACGGTGCCTGTACACCGAGAACGGTGGCGAGTTTGCGCATCGAGAAGTCGGTCAAACCGTGCTCGTCCACCAGTTTCAGGGCGGTGTCCCTGATGATCGGCTTACTCAGTAGTGGAACCCGCGGTCGCGCCATCGCACAGAACCCTTTCGTCTGAGAGTACTGGACAACCTTACACCGTGAGTTTATTATCGAATTAACCTAACAGTGTTCGGGAACGTGGAGGATCAGATGACACGGGTGTTCGAGAACAAGTCCGATCTCCTGGGGGCAGTCGGTGAAACGCTGGGTTCGAGCGAGTGGGTCGAGGTCACCCGCGAGATGGTCCATCAATTCGCCGACGCGACCGGTGACCATCAGTGGATTCATGTCGACGACGAAAGAGCCAGGCGCGACTCACCTTTCGGTGGACCGATTGCGCACGGGTATCTGACGCTCTCACTCCTGCCACTTCTGTCGAAGTCCGTGTACCGCATCGACGGGGCCAAGATGGTCATCAACTACGGGTCCGACAAGGTTCGATTCCCGAGTCCGGTGCCGGTCGGAGCCAAGGTTCGAAACACTGCAGTGCTCTCCGCAATCGAAGAACTGCCGAACGGTTCACTGCAGAGTCAGATCACCAACACCGTCGAGATCGAAGGCGTGGACAAACCCGCCGTCGTTGCGCAAACCGTCGCGCGAATCTTGTTCTGAAATCCTGCAAGAAGAAAGCAGACTCCACATGAATCTCGAACTGACCACTGAGGAAGTCGCGTTCCGCGAGGAGATGCGAAAGTTCTTCACCACCGAATTCTCGCCCGAACTTCGAGCACGTGCAGCCGGATTTGGAAAGCTGACGCGCGAGGACATCGTCGCGGGACAACAGATTCTGAACGCACACGGGTTGGCCGTTCCGCACTGGCCGGTCGAGTGGGGCGGCAAGGACTGGACTCCGGTTCAGCGCCACATCTATTCCGAGGAAATGCAGTTGGCGTCGGTGCCCAACCCGTTGCCGTTCAACGTGAGCATGGTTGGGCCCGTTATCGCTGCCTTCGGCTCGCAGGAGCAGAAGGAGAAATTTCTCCCCGCTACGGCCAACGCCGATATCTGGTGGTGCCAGGGTTTTTCGGAACCCGAAGCCGGTTCGGATCTCGCTTCACTCAAGACGGCCGCTGTTCGTGACGGCGCAGACTACATCGTCAACGGTCAGAAGACGTGGACTACTCTCGCGCAGCACGCCGAGTGGATCTTCTGTCTGGTTCGCACAGATGCCAGTGCTCAGAAGCGGCAGGCCGGAATTTCGTTCTTGCTCATCGATCTGGCAACTCCCGGCATCACGGTTCGCCCCATCAAACTGATCGATGGCAGCGTCGAGGTCAACGAGGTGTTCTTCGACAACGTCCGCGTACCGGCGGAGAATCTTGTCGGCGAAGAGAACAAAGGCTGGGACTACGCCAAGTTCCTGCTGGGCAACGAACGCACGGGCGTCACGCGGGTCGGGTTCTCCAAAATCCTTGTCGCCACGGCGAAAGAGAAGGCGCGGGAGGTTCGCGTCGGAACCGGCACCCTCCTCGATGATCCGTTGTTCGCGGCTCGGTTGGCTGAGCTGGAAAACGATTTGCTTGCACTGGATCTGACTCAACTGCGAGTTGTGGCGAGTTCGGCAGACGGCAAGCCGAACCCGGCGTCCTCGCTGCTCAAGCTCCGCGGCTCCGAATTGCAGCAGGCAGCAACGGAATTGCTGATGGATGTTGCGGGTCCGGACTCGTTGCCAGTGAATACGGCCGAGATCGACTCGCCGGAGTGGGCGCAGCAAGCGGCACCGCGCTACCTGAACTACCGGAAGGTTTCCATCTACAGCGGATCAAGTGAGGTGCAGCGCTCCATCATTGCCTCCTCGATTCTCGGATTGTGAGCATCTGACATGAATTTCGATCTTGACGACGAGCAGACGATGCTTCGCGACACGACGCGCGAATTGCTCAACCGCAGCTACGACGCGGAGAAGCGCAACGCCACCTCGGCTACTGACGAGGGATGGAATGCCGCGGTGTGGAAGCAGTTCGCGGAGCTAGGGCTGCTCGGCCTGCCGTTCGCGGAATCTGACGGCGGAATGGGCGCTGGACCAGTCGAGACCATGGTCGTGATGACCGAACTGGGCCGCGCGCTTGCACCCGAGCCATACTTGGGTGGTGTTCTGATCCCCGGCGGTTTGATCGCTGCTGTCGGTTCGGCAGATCAGCGGGCGCGGCTCCTGCCGGCGCTCAGCGACGGGACCACTCTGTCGGCCTTCGCGCATACGGAACCTGGCACGCGCTGGCCGGTCGGCACCGTCACGACCACGGCGTCGCAGTCGGGATCGGGGTGGACGGTCACCGGCGTCAAGAACCCAGTTCTGCAGGGCGACAGCGCGCACGTCGTGATCGTCAGTGCCACACTTCCAGGCGGCGGCACCGGGCTCTTCCTGGTGGATGCGGAAGGTGCGGGTGTCAGCCGGACTGCGTACGCCACCCACGACGGCCGTCGCGGTGCGCAGTTCACGTTCACCGATGTCGCGGCCGAACAACTTGGTGAGGGCGGCGATGTCACGGAGGTGATCGTCGAAGCAGAGGTCCGGGCGCAGGCAGCTCTGTGCGCCGAGGCGATCGGAATCATGACCGAAGCGCTGCGACTGACGACGGATTACCTGAAGCAGCGCAAGCAGTTCGGTGTTCCGCTCGCGAAGTTCCAGACGCTGACTCATCGGGCTGCCGACATGTATGTGGCGCTCGAACTGGCGAGCAGCATGAGTCTGTACGCCACCATGTCCATTGCCGACGGCGTGATCGATCCGACCATCGCGTCGCGCGCGAAGCTGGCTGTCGGTCGCGCCGCGCATCAGATCGGACAGGAAGCGATTCAGATGCACGGTGGTATCGGAATGACAGCCGAGTATCCGGTCGGGCACTACGTCTCGCGGCTGGTGGCCATCGAACACACTTTGGGTGCCTCGGACGATCACCTTCGGGTGCTGGCCGGCGGCGTCTCGAAGTTTCGGTGAGCAGGCCTACCGTCTGGGACAGAAAGGCCGGTTAGCGGATTCTACGAATGCAACTGTGGTGACAGACACCGAGTCAGCACCGACGTCGCCGGACACGTACTGCCGCCGTTGCCGTAAAGGTTCTCGAGTGGAGTATGGATCCTGAAAGAAGCCCGGCCGGTGTGGATTTGACGAGTAGCGTTCGAGCTTTCGCTGTACCAGTACACGCTGCACGAAGAGTCGGGAAGAAGTTCTCGATGTCGGTTTCTTCAGGCAGAGAAGTCGAAGATGCAACATCAGCCGAAAGCGGGTATCTGGGACTTCGAGGTCACAGTCTGTAGTTCGTCGTAGTTGTCTGAGCCTGTAGCGGAAAGAATTCGGGTGCATGTTCAACGATGCTGACGCTGTTCCGATGTTGCCGAATGCGTCAGGGCCGTACGGCACGGGTGGGTATGAATGATGTTCCAGGGCGCATCGGCCTCCACTAGGAACAGGACGGCTCATCCCGCCTCGTCGGTACCGCACTAGTCCCTGGTGATTTTTGGTGCGCTTTCACGATGCAATTCGACTGCGTCGTTCACCGGCCGAATAGTGGGTTTGGCCGGAGGCGGCCCGTATCTTTGCCGAGGAGTGGTCATCGCGCTGAGCTGAGACACGGGGAACGTGCGTCGGCGAGCGTTCTTCGCCTCACGTATGTTGTTGCGTGGAATAGATTTTGGGATTTAACCAGTAAGTTGTGAAGGGTTGTTGACAGTGACGGTTGAGGGTGGTGCAGTCACGCGGCGTGTGTTTTTGGTTGCCGCGGTGTTGATTCCGGTCGTGGGATGTTCGGCGAAGAGTAATCAGAATGCAGATGCCGGGCCGTCGAAGGTTGGCGGGGGAGATCCGAGTGATCTTCTGGTCGAACTCGAAGCCCGATACGATGCGAGGCTGGGTGTGTATGCGAGTAGTTCGAACACTGGGAGGGTGGTGGAGTATCGCGCGGACGAGCGGTTCGCGTTCTGCTCTACGTTCAAAACCCTCGCTGTCGCAGCTGTATTGGGTAAGTATCCATTGAGTTATCTCGATACAGTAGTCCACTACACTGCCGCTGATCTGCAGTCGTACGCCCCGATTGCGGAGCAAAAGCTCGATACCGGGATGACGGTTGGTGAATTATGCTCCGCAGCAGTGCAATACAGTGACAATACCGCTGCCAACCTCCTGCTGCAGATGCTTGGCGGACCTTCTGCAGTCAATGCGTACATTCGCAGTATCGGCGATGATGTGACTCGGCTGGATCGGTTCGAACCCGAGCTCAACACCGCGATTCCAGGCGATGATCGTGACACGACGTCCCCGCGGGCGATCGGTAGGGACTTCGCGCGTCTTGTCCTCGGCGATGCGCTGACGCCGGACAAGCGTGAGGTGCTCGCGGATTGGCTTCGAGGCAATACCACTGGTGCGGAGCAGATACGGGCCGGTGTTCCACAAGGGTGGACGGTCGCCGACAAGACTGGCAGCGGTGACTACGGAACCAGCAACGATGTCGGTGTCGTGTGGACGGATACTTCAGATGCGGTGACGATTTCTATCCTGACGACACGCTCGGATAGAGACGACACCGCGGACAAAGCGATCATCGCCGACGCCACACGTCTCGTCGTCTCAGCGCTCACCTGACGTAGTAGACGAACAACGTCGTCGCCACGATGCGAGCTGTGTGGGCATGTGTCTTGCCGTACGTTGTATGAACGATCCCGAGGTCTCGGGGTTTATCGGCACCCGCAACCGCGCAGAGCTGTTGCAACGGCATCGAGGGCGGGTCTTGCTGCCTCGGGTGCGGTTCCGTTGGACATGAGCGTGAATGTCAGGACTCGCTGGTCGTTGTCGACGACGATTCCTGCGAGCGAACTGACACCGGAGAGGGAGCCAGTTTTCGCGCGTACCCACCCTGCTGCCGGGGAGGGCGGGTTGAATCGATCTGCCAAGGTGCCTGTCGCTGCGGCGACGGGGAGTGTGTCGAGCAGTGGGCGAAGTTTTGGGGTGTCGGGCCCTGCTGCCGCGGTGAGCACCTGATCGATGAGGTGTGCCGAGATGCGGTCGTCGGTCGATAGTCCGCTTGCATCTCGCAATTGTGCTCCGGTGGTGTCGAATCCGCTCTCTTGCAGTGTGTGAGTGATGGCGTCGACCGCTCCGTCGAAAGTTGCGGGTAACCCACGGGCGAGTGCAATTTCGAACCCCACGGTCTCGGCGAGTACGTCGTCGGAGTGCACCATCAGGTCGCGTAAGCGTGTGCTCAGCGGGGCTGATTGAACCGAGGCCACTACGGGAGCTGCTGGTGTGGCAGAAGGCGCGGTGCCTTCGCTGACGGATGCCGGGTCCAGTCCGAGTTGTTCGGCGAGGGCTCGGCCGGTGTCCAGTGCTGGGGTGTGGGTGCGCGGGGAGTAGTCCGCCAAGGGGTCTGTGCGGCCGCCGTCGAGCATGACCGATTCGATGGGGGCGATACTGCCGCCGGCGATGTCGGCGGTGTCCCATCCGGGGGCGATTGTCGGGCCTGCAAATATTGTGTTGTCCACGATGAGGCTGCTGACGTGTATACCGGAACGGTGGATCTGGCTGATCAGGTCGTCGAGATGTGGGGCGTCGGTGTAATAGCCTTGCGTGCCGGTAGGTTTCGCGGTCAGTGTCGGGTCGCCGCCGCCGACGAGCACCAGTTGGCCGGGGGTGGCGCCTTGGACGACCGTGGTTGTGGTTCGGTGGTCGGCCGGCAGTGTCAGTAGTGCGGCGGCCGTCGTGAGAACTTTGACTATGGAACCAGGCACTTGCGGGGTGTCGGTCTGTTGTTGCCACAGTGTTGCGCCGGTCTGGGCGTCGGTGACGTGACCTGTCAAACTTCCGAGGTCGGGGTTGTCGAGTGCGGGTTGGAGCACTGCCGCGAGCATTTCAGGGCTGGGTGAGGGGGCGTCCGCTGGCACTGGCGTGATTTTCGGGTGCGGGGTAATCAGTTGTGGGGCCGTCGCGGTCGGGGGATGGGCGGGAGTGGTGTCGAGGTCGTGTTGACCGCACCCGGCACTGAAGACCGCCGCCATTGTCGTTGCTGCTGCGTATACGAGAAGGGATCCAGACCGTCTGTTCGTCATTGTTCTGTGTCATTTCTTCGACTTTCGATGGCAACCTCATTGCCGCATTTCTTGCGGGTCGCCGATCTGTTTGTGGTGATCATTGATCTGACGTGTGTTGTCGCCCTGGCTGACAACTCTAAGCAATGGGCGTGGAAGACTCGAAAGCGGCTTATCCGGCGCTCTCCGTGACGCGAGCAGTTCGGAGATTGCGATATCGCGCAGACAAAGACAGTCATTGGAACCGCCACCGTTGCCGCGAGTACACCGGTGAGCACACCGTATGGTCGTGGATCGAGGGCCAGAACGATCACCGTCGTCGCTACCGGCCCACCCACCAGCGTGGATACCAAAATGAACCCCCGTATTCGGCGATCACCCACTACGAAGACGGCAGCGAAGAGGCTGACGATTGCGGCTGCGAGCAATACGGATCCCGCAACATCGCTGAGGCGGTGCCATCCCTCGCCCATGATGTCGCGGCTGACCAGCGCCACCCACGCCGCGCAGGGCACGACTCCGACCAGGCGCATCCACGGCGGTGCGATCAGGAGCAGGCTGAGGGCAATACCCATTGCGCCGGCGACATGACCGCTCGGAAACGTGTTCGCCGTCGGCCAGGGGACATCCTGATCGAGTTGAGGCCGCTCGAGAACTTCGAGACGAAGCGTTCTCGCCGCCACTATGCACACGACGGGAACTGCAAGCGTCGTCACAGCAGCGAGCGGCTGACGAATCACATTCCCTGTCAACAGGATCGCGGCTGCGACAGAGATCCACATGAGCGGATTGGTCATGATGTCCAGCCGCAGGACGTCGGGCACCGATATGCCGTCCTGCGCCGACTTCGCAGCCTGAAATACTTCCCGGTCGAGTCGTTGACCGCCGGCGGTACCAACAATGAGAAGGAATACGGCGGCCGCACCTGCGGCGAATGACATGCCGACGACAATCACCGTCCACCGTGGTCTGTTGCGTACGGCGGGCGTCATCGGGGCGGAATCGGTCACGGACACAGCGTCGTGCTCGCGGCGCCGATGGATGCACTGACGCAGCCCGGGCCGATATCGCCAACGTCGGGGTCCTGGAAGGTGCTGTCGTCAAAGTTGGCTGTCACCAACAGCTTTCCTTCGCCGAAGATGGTTTGCTGCACCATTCTGTCGTCGGACAACCACTGAAAGTCCGTCATGGGCTCAGTTCCAGCCGCTTCTTGCAGGGTGGCGAAGAACTTCTGCATGGTCGCCATCCTCGGACCTTCCTCCGCGATGGTTTGTGCGTTCAGGGTGTAGTTCAGTGGCGTGTTGTAGAGCATTGCCAACAACGCGCGATCGGTTTGCTCGGCCGGCAGCTTGTTGAAGGACAACTCCCATCGATCCGTACTGACTACCGAATCGTGCAGCACCGTCTCGTACAGCGGCACACGGTATTTTGGATCGAACATCCCGGTTTTCAGCTCTGATGAAAGCTCGACGGGTTTGAAGAAGAAGGCCGGGCCGTTCTTCCCCCAGTACGCACCCCAGTTCGCCTTGTCTCGTTCCGCTTTCCAGAGGCCGTTCATCACCGGAGTGCTGGATCCGTGACTGAAGGACACAACGCTGTTGGCCCACGACCCGGCTGTCTCCGATCCCAACACCAGATCCTTGCCGATCATCTTCATCCGGTCGATGCGGTTCTGCCGGTCCTCGGACTGGGTCATCCGGTGGCCCGGGCTGTAGTCGTCGAATACCTCACCGGTGGCATCGACGTCCAGGAAGTAGCTGTTCGCGCCGTTGCCCACCTTTGCGGCGACGCGAGAGGCAACAAGCTCCGGGTCGGCGGCCAATGCCTCTGAGCTCAGGTAACAGCCACGGCCGCTGAATCCGCCTTCCACGTCGCCCATTTTGTCAATGACGCAGGCGCCGGGCCAAATCCCGTCGGGCCACGAAGACGAGGGATTGTCGACCTCGCCGGACGGGTCCTGTGCGTTGGCGAAGGTGTCGTACGGCCCGACGAGAAAGCCGTAGTTCGTGGCGGTGTCGACGGCCTCGCGGGTCATCGGCTGATCATCGGAGTCGTAGCCGAGCCACATCTTGGTGATGCCGAGGTCATGGAGTTGGCGTATCGCTTCGGGAGTACGCGCATCTCCCCACAGATAGGCGTGAAAGGCGCCGATCAGCTTGGCTGTGTCCGGGTTCTCCGCGATCTTCTGCTGCAGAGTGCGCAGTCCGCCCTGTTCCCCGAGCAGACTGCGGTAATCCAGTGCAGGGGCCACCGGCGATCCGTCGGTGACTGACAAGGCAACCGTGTAAGTGTCGGTGCCTTTCTCCTGGCTGAACTCGTGGGTGGCAGTGCTGCGCAGCTGGCCTTCAACCGAGGTGAAGTTCAGGGAGGTACCCAAGTCTGTCGGCACCAGATAGCTCGCCCCTACAGCGCCCGCGCTGAACCCCCAGAACGGCATCGTCAGGTCCTGCAATCGTTGCCCCTCGTCCCCGACCAATCCGATATCGGGGTTGTTCCAGAATGCGTCGTCGACCGGGATACTCAGCCCCTCGCCTTGGGGCAGCTGCAGATCTCGCGCACCGGCCCCGGTGACCGGCCATGCCACGGACTGATCCCGCGAACTGGTCAGGTCGATCACCAGGCGGCCGGCGTGGGATCCCGCTGTCAGGTCGAGGCCGCGGTCGGGGTATGACCAATGGGCACTGTTGTTCTCGACTGACACCTTGCCGGGAACTCCGAGGTCTGTCGCAGCGGCGGCTGACAGTTCGACGTCGCTGTCCACGCGTAGGTCGTTGACATCGATCCTGGCCTCGCCGCCCTCGATCTGCACCGTGATGGTGCTTCCATCGACCCTCACCGCGGGGTCCGCCGCACTCGCGGTACACCCCGTGGAGGCAAGCGTGACCAACACGATGCCCACAGCGATAGAAGTCAATGCCTGTGTTCTCATAGTTCGAAAAGTAAGCGCTGAACATTAGAACAAGATCAGAGTGACTTACTCTCGGGCCGGCAGGCGCACGGTGAACACCGCTCCACCGTCGGGGTTGTTGCCCACGCTGATCGAGGCGCCGTGGGCATGCGCGATCTGTTGGGCCATAGCCAGTCCCAGTCCGGAGCCGGAGGTGCCCCGACTACGGGGTGACCGATAGAAGCGTTCGAAGATCCGAGGCAAATCCGCTTCATCTATGCCGGGTCCGTTGTCCGAAACGGTGAGAACACCGCCTGCCAGGCTCACGTTCACCGTCCCACCCGGCGGAGTGAACTTTGCCGCGTTGTCAACCAGATTCGACACCATCTTCGCGAGCCGCACATCGTTACCGCCTACCGTGTGTGGATTCGTCGTGCAGTGGAAATCAATCTTCGGCCAATGGGCACGTGCCGCCTCGACTACCTGCTCGACGACGCGCTCGAACGCGACGTCCTCCCTCTCGATGTCCGGCTCGGTACCCCGTGCGAGATCTACGATGTCGTCGATCAAGGTTCGCATATCCGCGGTACTGCGAGCGAGCGCAGACCGTACCCTCTTCTGCTGTTCGTCCGTCAGCATGCCGCTTCGGGCCAGAAGTTCCGCGTTCGCGATGATCCCCGTCAGTGGGGTCCGCAACTCGTGCGAGGCGTCGGAGACCAACCGTTTCTGCGATTGGACGGAGTCATCGAGTGCACCAAGCATGGTGTTGATCGATTCTCCGAGCCTGGCAAGCTCATCCGATCCTTCGACGGTGATCTTTCGGCTCGGATCCCGTTCCTTCGCAACAGTTTCGGCCTCGCGGGACAGTCTGGCAACGGGACGCAGCGTGTAGCGGGCGACTATGTAGCCGAGGATAGCGCTGATGATGATGCCTATACCGCACAACAGCGCTAACAACCACGCAATCCGGTTTAGCGCCCGGTGTTGCTGATCGGCACGGACCCCGACAAGGAGCGCACCACCGTCCTCGAGCGGTGTCACATACATCCGTCCGGGTAGACCCGCGAGGTCGATGTTCGTGAGGAAAGGCCCTGACTCGCCGTCGAGGACGGCATCGAGTGCAGGGAGCTTCGGCAGGATAGTGGCGGGTTCGTCTGTAGCACTCGGTTCGCCTGTCGCATCGAGGACCTCGAAGCAAGCTGGCGAGGAAAGATAGGCGCATTCGGCGCCACTGCCCAACTCCTGGCCACCGGCGATCCGTAATTGGATCGCCGTCGCCTCCCGGATGAGACCGATGTCGAGGCTTCGGTACACCTCCCGTGACGAGATCCAGTACGCCCCCACCGCGCAAAGTAGCACTACCGCGGCCACGGCAATCGACGTGGTGATGGCCATTCTCGTTCGGATGGCCAATCGCGTACGCGTCACGGCAACTCCAGCCGGTATCCGATCCCACGAACCGTATGAATAATGCGTGACTCGCCGCCCGCCTCTAGTTTCGTGCGCAGGTAATTAATATATACGGCAATGGAATTCGACTGAGGTCCGAAATCTTGGCCCCACACCCGATCGCTGATCACCTCACGGGTGAGCGTCTGGCCGGAGTTCGCGATGAGTAGATCCAGCAGCGCGAACTCGGTGGCAGTGAAGTCCATGCTCCGGCCGGATCGGATGCCGCGCCGTGTCTGCGGGTCGAGAGAAAGATCCCCGAACTGCACCTCGGGTTCCGGTGGCGCTGCCCGCCGCAGCAGGGCGCGTACCCGCGCGCCGAGTTCGTCGATGTCAAAGGGCTTCGGCAGGTAGTCGTCCGCCCCCGCGTCGAGCCCCGCAATCCGATCGCCTACCTCCGAGCGTGCCGTCAGAACCAGGATGGGGATTCGATTGCCCTGCTCACGCAAGATTCGACATACGGAGAGACCGTCGATTCCCGGCATCATGACGTCGAGCACCATCGCATCGAACGAATGCTCAGAGACCGCGGCCAGAGCGCTCGAACCGTCGGAAACCGCCTGCACCTCGTACCCGTCGGATTCGAGAGTTGTCACTACCGCTTCGCGGACCGACGGATCATCATCGACGACTAGGATCATCTACTTATCGTGCCTGACGTGAGTCCGATACGGATACAACCCGTGCGACGTCTCGCATCACACGCGGTAGCGGCGAGGATCGGTGATCGGATGAGCTTTGATCCACTCCGAGGTGTGCGTGAGTCCTGCTTTCAGGGAGACCTGTGGGATCCAGTCCGTCAACTCCCGCACTCGACTGTTGTCGGACACCAGGCGGTGAACCTCGCTGCCTGCTGGACGATGACGTGAGTCTTCGGTTGTGACAGATGCGGAAGACCCGGTGATCTCGATCAACATGTCAATCAGGTCGCGGATCGAAATCTCCTGGCCGGTGCCGAGATTCAAGGTCAATCCAAGCGTACGTTCGGATTCCGCGATCTCCATGAAGCCCCGGGCAGTATCGTCGACGTAGGTGAAGTCCCGAGTCGGGGTCAGCGCGCCGACAGCGATCTCGCCTGCTCCGGAATGCAACTGGTGCAGGATCGCAGGAATCACGGCGCGTGTCGATTGCCGCGGGCCGAACGTGTTGAACGGTCGGCAGATCGAGACCGGCGTATCGAACGAGTGAAAATAGGACAACGCGACCATGTCCGCCGCAATTTTGGATGCGGAGTAGGGAGACTGGGGTTGCAACGGGTGCGTTTCGGATATAGGTACTTCCCGAGCAGTTCCGTAGACCTCGCTGGTTGACGTATGCACCACCCTCCGCGCGCCGTGACGGCGCGCAGCATCCACAATATTCTGGGTACCAAGGACATTCGTCTCCAGATACGTTTGCGGAGCCTGGTAGCTGTATGGGATTCCGATCAGTGCCGCGAGGTGGAAGATGGTGTCGATCCCCTCTGCCGCATCGAGGACTTGTCCATTGTCACGGACATCTCCGGCGATCATCTCGATATCGGGAAGGTGATCCGAAAGAAAGCCGGCCGATGCGTACGGCTTGTAGTGCGCGAGAACTCGTACGTGCGCACCTTGCATGAGCAACTGCTCAACCAGGGAGCTGCCGATGAAGCCTTCGCCGCCGGTGACCAAGACCTTTCGTCCGAACCAGAATCCATTGACTTGCACAATTTCACTCATTTGATTCCTTCACTCGTATTGACGTTTTCGGGCGTCGCGTGTTTGCGGGTGGCGAGCTGCCGTAGCCAGTTCGCTACTGTTCGTGCGGAATCATTCAGTCCCGGAGTGAGATCGGTTGTAGCCGTCGCACGTTCAGCGGAATCTCCGAGAAGGTCGTCAATCGCGCTCGCGAGGTTTGCCGTGGTCAGATCCGCGTCTCCCAGCATTCGGGCGCCGCCGCGAGTTACGAGAGCCTGGGCATTGTGTCGTTGATGGTCACCGATCGCGTGCGGGTAAGGCACGAGGACGCTGGGCACCTCTACATGCGAAATCTCGGCGACGGTGATCGCTCCGGATCTTCCGACAAAGACATCGGCGCCCGCATATACCAAATCCATCCGGTCCAAGTACGGCAACACCAGCACGTTGTCGAGGTCCTCGACAGCGGCGGAGGCCTCGGTGAAGTACTCGGGCCCAGCCTTGACAACCAGGCGGATGTTGTTGCGGCCGCGCCACTCGCGCGCCAGTGACAGTGCGGTATCGGTCATTCGGCGAGATCCGAGGCTGCCGCCGCAGACGATGACGAGGGCCTGTCCTGCCGCCGCACCGAAACTGGCACGTGCCTGATCACGGAGCGCATGCTTGTCGAGGCTGGCGATCTCCCTCATCAGCGGGGTTCCGACTACCCGAACCTCAGTGCGCTTGAATGCCGGAGCAGTCTCGGAAAATGCTACTGCGACCCGGGAAGACAAGTTCGCGCACAGTCGGTTTGCCCGTCCTGCCACGGCATTGGATTCGTGGATCAACGTCGGTATACCGGCGAGGTGCGCACCCAGCACGATCGGCAGACTGGGATACCCGCCGGTACCGAACACGACGTCTATATCGAGTTCACGAATCGTTCTGGCACACTGAATGCCGGACCGTGCGAGTCGTGTCGCTGCTCTTGCACTACCGCGCACACCGGTAAGGCCTTCGATCTCGGCGGTGTGGAGTCGGTAGCCGGCCGCGGGCACAAGTCTTTCTTCCAGTCGGCCTTTCGCGCCGAAGAAGTCGATCTCGACATCGGCATCGGGAATCTGACACAAGGCCTCGGCTACAGCGAGTCCCGGATAAATATGTCCACCGGTGCCACCCGCTCCGATGGCGACTCGCAGAGTCGATCGCGGTTCGTTTGTCATACCAGCACTGTGCGTGAGCGAGATTAGAACTCTGTTAGCGCCGACGCTCTGTGTGTCAGGGTTAGTTGAGTCCAGCGGTTCACAGTAACCCCGCCTGCAGGCCAAGATTCGGATCAACCCGACGATGACAATTTCCAGCATGGTTCCGGTCAAGGACACTGTCGGGATCAACCCTTACTCCTCGCCGATCAGCGAAGGGCGCAAACTACGCGACGCCGGCGTCCTCGACGGCAAGAAACCTGGCGAGAAGACCAGCAAACTCACCGCCGAAAGGGCCGAGATCGTCCGACTCACATTCGATCCCGGTGTTTCTGAGTCGGTAACTCGCCCCTTCAACGTCAAAACCCTTCAACGTCAATACCTCTGTGTGATGGACGATTCGGTCGATCATCGCGGCAGCGACTGCCCGATCGCCGAACGCGTCACCCCACCGGTCGACCGGCAGATTCGATGTCAGAACAAGTGAGGCATGCTCGTAGCGACTCGAGACCAGCTGGACAAACAGGTTCGCGTGCCCTCCCCTTGTCCGTGCGGGGGCCGACCCCCGGTATTCGAGGTCGAGTAAAATCCCTGTGATCAGTCCGAGAAGAGAAAGGGATCGAAGTGACCGCGCATACCGAGCAGCTCGAGTTCCAAGCAGAAACACGTCAGCTGCTGGATCTGATGGTTCATTCAATCTATACGAACAAGGACAGCTTCCTTCGTGAGTTGATCTCCAACGCTTCGGACGCGCTGGACAAGCTCCGCCTCGAGTCTTACCAGGACAAAGACCTCAACGTCGACGTCTCCGATCTGCATATCGAGATCGACATCGACAAGGCAGCACGCACCCTGACCATCCGCGACAACGGCATCGGCATGTCGCGTGACGAGGTCGTCGACCTGATCGGCACGCTCGCCAAGTCCGGCACCGCCGAGGTCCGTCGCAAGCTCAAGGAAGCCAAGGATGCAGCGGCATCCGAAGAACTGATCGGTCAGTTCGGCATCGGCTTCTACTCCACGTTCATGGTTGCGGACAAGGTCACGCTGCTGACCCGCCGCGCCGGTGAAGATCACGCGACGCGCTGGGAATCGACCGGCGAGGGCACGTACACGCTCGAGCATGTGAACGAGGCACCGCAGGGTAGCTCCGTGACCCTGCACCTGATGCCCGAGGATTCCGAGAACGGCCTGCACGACTACACGTCGGAATGGAAGATCAAGGAACTGGTCAAGAAGTACTCCGACTTCATCGCGTGGCCTATCCGTATGGATGTCGCTCGTACGTCGACGCCGGCCGAGGGCGAGGAGCCCGAGGTCACTATCGAGACCGAGACGATCAACTCGATGAAGGCTCTGTGGACTCGTTCGAAGGACGAGGTGTCCGAGGACGAGTACAAGGAGTTCTACAAGCACGTCAGCCACGCCTGGGACGAGCCTCTCGAGATCATCCCGATGAAGGCCGAAGGTACTTTCGAATACCAAGCGCTGCTGTTCATTCCGTCGACGGCGCCGTTCGATCTCTTCATGCGTGAGCGCAAGGCCGGCATCCATCTCTACGTCAAGCGCGTCTTCATCATGGACGACTGCGAAGAATTGGTGCCGGATTACCTGCGATTCGTCAAGGGTGTGGTCGACGCACAAGACCTCTCGCTCAACGTCTCTCGTGAAATTCTGCAGCAGGATCGGCAGATCGCTGCCATCCGTCGTCGTCTGACCAAGAAGGTCCTCTCGACCATCAAGGACATGAAGGCGAACGAGCCGGAGAAGTACTCGACCTTCTGGACCGAGTTCGGACGTGCGCTCAAGGAAGGCCTGATGGCCGATGCCGACAACCGTAAGACGCTGCTCGACGTCTCGTCCTTCGCCTCGACCAACAGTGAACAGGGCGTGACCACTCTCGCCGAGTACGTGGAGCGTATGAAGGACGGTCAGGAACAGATCTACTTCATGACCGGCGAATCTCGTCACCTCATCGAAAGCTCCCCGCACATGGAGGCTTTCAAAGCCAAGGGCCTCGAGGTTCTCGTACTCACCGACCCCGTGGACGAGATGTGGGTCGACGCTGTCTCGGACTTCGACGGTAAGACCTTCCAGTCGATCGCCAAGGGCGAGGTCGACCTGGACACCGAGGACGAGAAGAAGGCGGCCGAGGCCGAGCGCGAAGAGAAGGAAAAGGAATTCGGCGCGCTGCTGACGTGGCTGACCGAAACCCTGTCCGACGACATCAAGGAAACGCGTCTCTCGACGCGCCTGACCACGTCGGCTGCCTGCATCGTCGGCGACGCGTTCAGTATGTCGCCGACACTCGAGAAGATGTACAAGGCTTCGGGTCAGCCTGTTCCGCACAGCAAGCGCATCCTCGAACTCAACCCGGCACACCCGCTGGTCTCGGGTCTGCGGGAGGCTCAGGCCGCCAATGACAATGTAGAGAACCTGAAGGAAACCGCTCAGCTTCTCTACGGCATGGCGTTGCTTGCCGAGGGCGGCGAGCTGAGCGACCCGGCGCACTTCACGCGTCTGCTGGCCGATCGTTTGGCTCGCACAGTCTGATCTCGCACAGTCTGATCTCGTCGTAGCTCGTTCGAACTCCCGGCATCCACCTTCATCGGTGGGTGCCGGGAGTTTTTTCTTGAACGCCTTCTATTGAGGACCGTTTCTGTCCGCAATGCCTTCTAGCGTAGTTCTCACAGGGCACGAACCCACGAGCGAAGGAAAAACATCATGAGCGCACCGACCACCACCGTCACCGGCGAGCGCGCGGATTTCCTCCAGAGCCTGCGTCGGCATCGTGAATTCCTTCTCTTCGCCGTCAAGGATCTCACCGACGAGCAGGCTGCTTCGAGGCCGACCGTCAGCGAACTGTGCCTCGGCGGATTGATCAAGCATGTGGGTCAGGCGGAGAAGGGATGGGTCGACTTCATCTTGGAAGGGCCGGCCGGACTTGGTGGAGACTTCGACCCGACCCAGTGGTCGGAAGAGATGCAACAGGAACGGGCGAACGAATTCGCCATGGTCGAGGGCGAAACCTTGGCAAGCATCGTTTCCGAGTACGAGCGGATCGCGGCCCGGACCGACGAGTTGGTGGTCTCGCTGGACAGTCTCGACATCTCGCATCCACTGCCGTCGGCGCCGTGGTTCGAGGCCGGGGCTCGCTGGTCAGCGCGGCGCGCGTTGCTGCATGTCATCGCCGAGACGGCCCAGCATGCGGGCCATGCAGACATGCTTCGTGAAGCCATCGACGGATCCAAGACGATGGGTTGATCGTCGGGTTGACCGACTTGATGTTTACACATCACATAAATATGTAACACTAGTGGCTATGAGCACCGAAAAGTCTGCCTTGCAACCGCCGATGCAGTGGGACGCCTGGGGCGATCCGGCCAAGAAGCGTGAACTGTCGGACGCAGTCACATCCTTGTTGACCGGATTTCTCGGCGTCTCCGCACCGACTCGATCGCGTCTCGCCATCGAAGACGTCCAGGTGACTCCGTCCGCTATGGCTCAGTCGCATGTCGAAGCGCTGGCAGGGCTCGTCGGGGCCGAGTACGTCAGCACCAAGGATTCTGATCGAATTCTTCGGGCCGGTGGCAAGAGCACCCCGGATCTGCTTCGCCGTCGTAGCGCCGATCCGCAGGACGCACCGGACGCAGTCGTCACTCCAGGGATAGACGCAGAGGTCGAGCGGGTTCTCCGATACTGCTCTGCCAACCGGATCGCAGTGGTCCCATTCGGCGGCGGCACCAGCGTCGTCGGCGGGCTCGATCCCATTCGCGTCGGGTTCGACGCAGTTCTTTCTCTCGACCTGCGTCGGTTCGATCAACTCGTCGGGTTGGACGAGGAGTCGGGCATCGCGACGTTCGGCGGCGGAACCACCGGCCCACGCGCCGAGGAGCTACTGCGTGAGCACGGCTTCTCGGTCGGGCACTTCCCGCAGAGCTTCCTGTTCGCCACTCTGGGTGGGTTTGCCGCTACCCGATCGTCGGGACAGGCGTCGGCTGGATACGGACGCTTCGAGGACATGGTCCAGGGCCTCACCGTCGTCACCCCGAGTGGTGTGGTCGAGACCGGGCGCGCGCCGGCATCCGCCGCCGGCCCCGACCTGGGTGAGCTCTTTGTCGGCTCCGAGGGCACCTTCGGCGTCATCACGCACGTGCGTGTGCGGGTTCACCGCCTGCCCGAGACCACCGTGCGCGAGGGGTGGAGCTTCCCCGACTTTGCCACCGGCGCAGCAGCATTGCGTGAGCTTGTCCAGGAAGGATCGGCTCCGACCGTATTGCGGTTGTCCGACGAGGCCGAGAGTGGCGTGAACCTGGCGACCACCGACAAGATCGGCGAGAACGCCTTCACCGGTGGTTGCCTCGGCATCACCACCTACGAGGGCACAGCTTCGCACACCGCTGAACGGATGGCAGAGGCCCGCGCGATTCTCACCGCACACGGCGGAATGTCGCTCGGCGAAGAGCCCGGAAACAGTTGGGAACACGGGCGATTCGATGCGCCGTATCTGCGTGACGCTTTGCTCGACGTCGGTGCTCTGTGCGAAACCCTCGAGACGGCAACCACCTGGGGTAACCTCGCGAACCTGCGCGCCTCGGTCACCGATGCACTGACGAAGGCTCTCGTCGAGCAGGGTACTCAGCCGCTCGTGATGTGCCACATTTCGCACACGTACAAGACCGGCGCTTCGTTGTACTTCACCGTGGTCAGTGCGCAGACCGAGGATCCGATCGCTCAGTGGCACAAGGCGAAGACTGCCGCGGGCGATGCGATCATCGCGGCCGGTGGCACGATCACCCATCACCACGCCGTCGGCGCTGATCACCGCCCGTGGATGAAGGACGAGATCGGTGAATTGGGCGCGAACATCCTTCGCGCGGTAAAGAATGCAGTGGACCCTGCCGGCATCCTCAATCCTGGAAAGCTGATTCCGTGACCGAAACCCGCAGTCAGATCGAGAAGGTTACCGTCCTGATCAATCCGATGGCGGGACATGGTCACGCGCCGGCGGCAGGACGCAAAGGTGTTGCGCGACTGCGCGCGCGGGGAGTTGCCGTCACCGAGATCATCGGAACCGACGCCGACGACGCCAAGAAGTTGGCGCGTCGTGCGATCGAGGAGGGTACCGATGCACTCGTGGTTGTCGGCGGCGACGGTGCCATCAGTATCGGACTGCAGGCCGCCGCGTTGACTGATACGCCCATCGGGCTCATCCCGGCAGGCACCGGCAACGATCACGCCCGTGAGTTCGGTATTCCCACAGGCGATCCCGAAGCAGCAGCCGATGTGATCGCAGATGGTGTCGTGCAGCAGTCAGATCTGGCGAAGATCACGCTGGCCGACGGTTCCGTCGTCTGGTCGGGAACCATCATCGCCAGCGGATTCGACTCGCTGGTCAGCGAGCGGGCCAATCGGATGTCCTGGCCCAAAGGGCCGATGCGCTACAACTTTGCAATGCTCGCCGAGTTGGCGAAGATGAAGCCGTTGCCGTACCGGATCGAACTCGACGACGAGGTCATCACGGTGGACGCGACGCTCGTGGCTGTGGGCAACGGCCGCTCGTACGGCGGCGGCATGCTGATCACTCCAGGCGCGTCGAAGTCGGACGGGTTGTTGGATCTGACCGTCGTCGGGCACGGTTCGAGGTTGCGTCTGGTGCGTCTGTTTCCGCGGGTGTACAAGGGAACTCACATTTCCTTGGATGCGGTGCAGACGTACCGATCGAAGAAGGTCCGGTTGGTCTCCGAGGGCATCATCGCTTACGCGGACGGCGATCGGGTGGGGCCGTTGCCCATCACGATCGAGGCAGTTCCCACTGCGCTCAACATCTTGACGCACACGCGGATTTGAGTCGGTTCTGCCGGCCACGTGGTAGCGGTGGTGTCAGACTTCTCGGATGAACGAATCGACGAAGTCGGTGCACCGCCGCACTGCGTGGACGTCGGAGCGGTGGCAGCTCATCACCGACATCCCCCTGCTGCCGACATGTTCGCAGTCGGCTGGCGTGAAGGTCTGAGCAGTTCAGGCGCCGTGCAGCGTCAGGACGGTGATCTCGCTCGGTGCGAACACTCGGAATGGTGGACCCCAGAACCCGGTCCCGCGGCTTGTGTACAACTGCGTGCGGTCGCCGTGACGGGTGAGCCCGTGCACCGACGGTTGATCGAGTTTGACCAGAAGGTTGAAAGGCCAGATCTGTCCGCCGTGGGTATGACCGGCGAGCTGCAGATCCACTCCCGCGGAAGCGGACTGGGTTACCTGCTTCGGTTGATGGGCGAGCATCAGGATCGGCAATTCGGGGTCGGTGCCGGCAAGGGCCATATCGAAGTTCGCGCCGTGCCCGTCGAGTTTCGATCCCAGAGCGGTGGCGTCGTCGACTCCGGCGATGACCAGGTTGTCACCGCCCTTGGCGACGACGAGGTGCCGGTTGTGCAGGGCATCCCAGCCGATCGAGGTCATGTAGTCGAGCCACTCCTGAGCCTCGTGGAAGTACTCGTGATTGCCGGTGACGTAGACACGAGCGAGTCTGGCCTCCACCGACGCGAGTGGGGTGGTTTGGCCGAGGCGCTGCTCCACCGTTCCGTCGGCAATGTCACCGACGTGGGCCACGATGTCGGCATCGAGTTCGTTGACTGCCGCGATGACGCGCGCGGACCACTTCTCGCGATTGATCGGCCCGAAATGGGTGTCGGTAATTGCGACTACCCGAAGCTTGTCCATCCCCGCACCGAGGCGAGGGATGGTGACGTCGACGTGCTTGACCCGTGGCAGCCGCAGGGCTTCCCGATAGCCCCAGACCAGCAGAACGGCCGAGATGATCAGCGCCGCAACGGCGACAATTCTCGACCGAAGCGGATCCTCCACGCCCCCGAAGAGGAGTCCGAGTCGCAGGACTTCGCCGAGCAGCGTCCACACGAACACGACCCAGACGATTCCGAGGAGCGCATCGCCGACCATGCGAATGGGATCACGATCGGTGTGGCCATGGCTGATCACCATCGAGGCAGGCAGGGTGATCAGGAGGGCGGCAAACAGAACGGTGCCGAACACTGTGACAGCCGTCGGCCAGTCCGGCCGGATGAACAAACTCCACCAGGGGTACACGAACAGTAGGGCCAAGATCGACGCGACAATCGCGGAAATGGCTACGATCCGCAACGGGCTGCGGTGCGGAGCTAGGACGACGTCGGTCGCCTGGGGTGTAGTCACTCCGTCCAGAGTAAAGGTCCACTCTCTATTAACAAGTGGACGCCGGTCCGCTATTCGCTTGTCGGTGTCTTCGGCTAGTTTCCTGATGTTGAACTTGGTCCGAGCTCAGGTGGGTGGCACATGGAGAAGTACGACGTCAAAAAGGCCTACAAGGATCTCTATTCGCCCGGCCGTCGCGATTTTGCCTTCGTGACTGTCCCGCGCTTCGGCTACTTCGCCGTCGACGGTCACGGCGATCCCAACACTGCCACCGAGTACTCCGAGGCGCTCGAATCGCTGTATTCGGTGTCCTACGCGACCAAATTCGCGAGCAAGAAGGAACTGGATCGCGACTTCGTCGTTGGCCCGCTGGAAGGGTTGTGGCGGGCAGATGACCCCGAGGTGTTCGTGACGCGGGACAAGGCGTCGTGGGATTGGACGATGATGATCTCGCAACCGGAGTGGATCACGGAGACCGAACTGTCTGCGTCGATTGACGCAGTCCGGGCCAAGGCAGTCCGGGCCAAGAAGGACATTGCCGCTCTCGACAAGGTCAGGTTTCTCGAGTTGGAGGAAGGCCTGTCCGCCCAGATTCTTCACGTCGGCTCGTACGACGACGAAGCTCCCACCCTGGACCGGCTTCACAACACGTTCATCCCGTCGAACGGCCTGAGCTTCAACGGCGATCATCACGAGATCTACCTCAGCGACGCTCGCCGGACGCCGCCCGAGAAACTGAAGACGGTTCTGCGTCAGCCTGTTTCGAGGTCGTGACTGCGTTCGAGGTAGTGATTAGGGCTCGAGGCCGCGCAACTTCTCGAGGTCGCGTCGCTCGCGTTTGGTCGGTCTGCCGGCGCCGCGATCACGTCGCGGGATGGACGCGATCAGTTCGGGAGGCGGTGGGGGTGGTGAATTATCCTGCAGGCAATCGGCGGCCAGTACGGCGCTGACTCGTTTCGTGATCGGCTTGACTACTACGACGATGCGCTCGATGCCGGATACACGCACCCGTACCTCGTCGCCGGCTTTCACCTGCTGAGCCGCTTTTGCCGACGTTCCGTTGACCCGAACATGTCCTGATCGGCATGCGGTCGCCGCCTGCGAGCGTGTCTTGAATAGTCGAACGGCCCACGTCCAGCTGTCCACGCGGACACTGATCGCGTCGGAGGGAAGTTGGGCTGGCACGCTCTCCAGCCTACCGATGCAGACTCAAAGATCCTGTGTGCGGATACCCGAGTATGCGCGCGGTGCGTACTGCAGACGTCGGGGAAGTAGATGCCAGAACCGATCGGTCAGTGTCAGGAAGCGGGCGAACCAGAAGTACATTCGTTCGTCGCGCGGCGTCCATTCCCATCCGAGGGTTTCGCGCGCCTTCTCCGGCATCAGTGCCTTGCTGATCCAGTCCGCCACGGCCATCGTGGGGCGTGAGGTGAGACGCCACAGCCACGTCGGAACCTTCGGAGCCGGTGCGATGTCGTGTTCGGCGATGCGCGTCGACCATTTTGTGGTGTGGGTGTTGATCAGATGGTTGTCGAGCATGTCTTCCCAATACGTGCGGAAGCTGGCGTAGTCGTCGAAAGCCGGTCGATCGGAGAGGCCGTAACAGCGCCACCAGGTTACGGCCTCACGGACAAGCTGGTCCTTCTGCTCCGGTGTGAACTTCTTGTACGCGAATCGCTCGTTGAAATCGAGAATCACCTCGAAGAACGTGACGTGTGTCCACCAGAAGGTGTCGGGTGCCAGAGCGTGGTATCGCCCACCGGTTTCGTCGATCCCTTTGAGTTCGGTGTGGAAGTTGCGGACTACTGCGCCTGTGCCCTCTTCGGTCCGGTCGTACACGACGCCGTAGATGGGAGGCAGTGAGCGGAACAGGCGGTCGAGCGGGTTGTCGAAGAAGTTCGAATGATCTTGCAGTGCTCCACTTACCGCGGGGTGCATGTTCTGCAGCGTGCCTGCGCGTCCGAGATACAGTAGGCCGCGAATGTCGCCGAAGTGCGTCCACGTCAGGGAACCGGGGCCAATCGGATCGGCTCGTAGTTTCCGAGGCTCCTGTAGTTCCCGGGGCTTCGGTACTTCCCCGGGCATCGGCCAACGAGTGCCGGTGTCCGCATCGCTGCTCATTTGGTTGGCCCTCCGCCTGCGCTCATGTGACAACGGTTGTTGTCACATGATGACTTTTGCTGCGCCACGCGAATTTGTCAATGGATTCGGCAAGATCTGCCCGAGAACAACTCCGGCCCCTCACCTGCAACAGGTGAGGGGCCGGAAGAGTGAAGCGGTCGGACTCAGGCGTATTCGTAGAAGCCGCGACCGGTCTTCTTGCCGAGGCGACCGGCGTCGACCATGCGGCGAAGCAGTGCGGGCGGAGCGTAGTGCGGTTCTGCGAATTCCGCGTACAGAGATTCCGCCGCTGCGAGAGCGATGTCGAGACCGACGGTGTCGAGGAGCGTCAGCGGGCCCATCGGGTAGCCGCAGCCACCCTTCATTGCCTCGTCGATGTCTTCTGCTGTGGCGTAACCGGATTCGAGCATCCGGACGGCCTGGCACAGGTACGGGATGAGCAGAGCGTTGACGATGAAGCCCGAACGGTCGCCCGCGCGAACCGTCTTCTTACGCAAGGTGTTCTTTGCGTAGTCGGTGACGGCGAGGACGGTCTCTTCGGACGTCGTGAGGCTTACCACGATCTCCACGAGCGGCATGACCGGCACGGGGTTGAAGAAGTGAACGCCCACAACCTGGCCGGGGCGCGAGGTGGCCTTGGCGATCTTGATGACGGGGATCGACGAGGTGTTGGTCGCCAGAATGCCTGCAGGCTTGACGATCTTGTCGAGCTTGCCGAAGATCTCGTACTTGAGAGCTTCGATCTCGGGAGCCGCCTCGATCACCAGATCGCGATCGGCGAACTCTTCGATGTCCAGGGTGACGCGAACGCGTGCGATGGCGGCGTCGGCGTCTTCCTGGGTGATCTTGCCCTTGGCTACGCCGCGGTTGATCGACTTGGCGATCCGCTCGCGAGCGGCGGCCGCAAATTCTTCTTTGGTTTCGAGCACCAGTACCGAGCTACCGGCTTTTGCACAAACTTCGGCAATACCGGCACCCATGGTGCCGCCGCCGATTACGCCTACAAGTTCCACGATTCTCCTCAAGATTCTTCAGACAGGGGGCAAGCCCCCGTGCGCGGTTAAGGAGTCTATGGACTGCTTAACCGCGCACAGGGCCGGAGGCCCTACTTCAGTAGCGCACGCGACATCACGACGCGCTGAATCTGGTTGGTGCCTTCGTAGATCTGCGTGATCTTGGCGTCGCGCATCATGCGCTCGACCGGGAAGTCGGTGGTGTAGCCGGCGCCACCGAACAGTTGCACGGCGTCGGTGGTGACCTCCATGGCAACGTCCGAAGCGAAGCACTTGGCGGCAGCGGAGATGAAGCCGAGGTTCTTCTCGCCGCGCTCGGCGCGGGCAGCGGAGGTGTAGACCATCAGACGTGCGGCTTCGACCTTCATCGCCATGTCGGCGAGCATGAACTGAACAGCCTGGAAGTCGCTGATGGACTTGCCGAACTGCTTACGGTCCTTGGTGTATGCCAGTGCGGCGTCGAGTGCGCCCTGGGCCAGGCCGACGGCCTGTGCGCCGATGGTGGGACGCGTGTGGTCGAGGGTCTCGAGAGCCGTCTTGAAGCCGGTGCCAGGTTCGCCGATGATGCGGTCGCCGGGGATGCGGCAGTTCTCGAAGTACAGCTCGGCGGTGGGGGAGCCCTTGATACCGAGCTTCTTTTCCTTCGGTCCGACGACAAAGCCCTCGTCGTCCTTGTGGACCATGAAGGAGGAGATGCCGTTGGCACCCTTGTCGGGATCGGTGACAGCCATGACGGTGTACCAGGTGGACTTGCCGCCGTTGGTGATCCAGCACTTGGAGCCGTTGAGGATCCAGTCGTCGCCGTCAGCCTTTGCGCGGGTACGCATCGAGGCAGCGTCGGATCCGGCTTCACGCTCGGACAGTGCGTACGACGCCATTCCGCCGTTGACGAGGTCCGGGAGAACCTTGGACTTGAGCTCTTCGGAACCCTTGAGGATCAGGCCCATGGTGCCGAGCTTGTTCACTGCGGGGATCAGCGAGGAGGAACCGCAGACGCGGGCAACTTCCTCGATGACGATGCAGGTGGCGACGGAATCGGCGCCCTGGCCGTCGTAAGCCTCGGGGACGTGGATGGCGTTGAAGCCCGACGCGTTGAGGGCGGTGAGAGCTTCCTCGGGGAACCGTGCGTTCTCGTCGACGTCCTTGGCGTACGGCGCGATTTCCTTCTCGGAGAGTCCGCGGATAGCGGCCCGCAGTTCGTCGTGCTCTTCGTTCAGTGCGAAGAGATTGAAATCCGGGTTTCCTGCCATGGGAACGCTCCTTGGTGAAGGTGGCTTGAAGGCGGTCGGTGTGGCTCCGGCGTTACCAGCGAGATTCGCGGACAGACCAGTGCCAATGACCCCAGTCAAACACGGCACTGAGTGCCAGGTCAAGGGATGGGCGTGTGAAGTTTCGGTGCACGACGAGTGTCAGCCGAGTTGTTCGTGGATCTTTCTGCTGATCTCCTCGGCGGGAGTGCCCGGGGTGAACGCTACTACCAGCACAGACTTCGATTCTGGCGTGCTGGTCTTGGACCCGGGGGCCACGCCGTACGTCCGCCGAACGTCGAGAAGCGCCTGGCTCAGCGCTTCGGCTGTGGCGTCCTCGTCGCCCTTGATCATGCTTCGCAAGAGGTAGTTGTGGCACGCGGTGACAGCTGCGGCAAAACCGACAACCTCGAGGACGGGTTCGCGGGGAACAGCGCTGCGCAAGTAGTCGACGAAGAGGCGCTCGTAGCGGAATCCGGTGACCAGCTCGCGGTCGCGTAGAGCCGGGACATGCTGTACGACGCGGTATCGCCGCATCGACAGGTCACGGTTGCGTCGGAAGAAATCGAAGACGAGTCCGGCTGCCTCGCACACGGACGCCCAGGGGTCGGCGGATTCGGACGCCAGGAACTCGGCTACGTGTTCGAGGAGGGATTCGTGATCGGCGAAGATCACGTCTTCCTTGGATCGGAACTGCCGGAAGAACGTCCGACGCGAGACGCCGGCGGCAGCGGCGATCTGCTCGACTGTCGTGGCTTCGTACCCGTTCTCCGAGAACAATCGAATCGCTTGAGACGCGACGTGCACCCGAAACTGTGCGGGGTCAGTTCCGGGCAAGTCTGCGCGTTCACTCATGGGGACAAGTATTGCGCCTGTGGGGACCATCCCGGTGTGACGGGCAGGATCGAGGTGCCGGGCAGTCCTGTCTCAACGGTGTGCGGTGGATGTGAATTGGTAGGTTGCCGCCTCGACGATCTCCTCGGGGGAGATAGCGATCTCCTCGTTCAACCATGCGGTGACCAGCTCGGCGAGGCCGCCTACAAAGAGCAGTCCGTTGATCTGACCTTGACGAGGTGGCCACGCTCGGTCGCCGTACATTCGTGTGGCTTCGTCCGCGACCATCTGAGCGAAGCCGTGCAGTACTGCGCGTCGGTGTGTACGAAGGGGTTCGTATGCAGCGGATTCGATCATTGCTACACGGCCCTTGCGGGGATCGTCGGTGAGGATGGTGACAAACGACGCGATGGCATCTCGTACGCGCTGCTCGAGCGTCCCGTTACTCGCTCGTAGTGCGGCCAGGCCGGCGTCGCGGACTTCATCGGCAATCCTGTCCAGGATCTTTTCCAGCAATTCGTCTCTGCTGGAGAAACTTTCGTAAAAGTATCGTTCCGTCAACTTCGCCTGAGCGCAGATAGCGGTCATCGTGGCGCCGCGATTGCCTGCGGCCGCGAATATTTCGATCCCTGCCTTGAGCAAGTTCTCGCGCCGCAGCGCCGAGCGCTGATCGCCGCTCAGGCCGGCATATCGACGCGAGGTAGGAGGAGTCATAGGTCGATATTGACAGAGTCATCAGTGTGACGCAGACTACTGTCAATCTGACAGGAGCCACTGTCAGATTGAGTGAGAGTAGAGGTCGCAGTGCCCAAGATCCTGGCTCGTCCCCCGATGAACTCGCCGTTGCACCCGATTTCGGGTCGTTCCGGGCTGCCCCTGGTCGGGCATGCGCTGGCATACATTCGCGATCCACTCGCTCTGATGCAGGAGAACTGGGATCGATTCGGCGAGGTGTCCTGGTTCTCCATGGTCGGTCGGCGATGGATCGCTGTACTCGGACCTGACGCGTGTCAGGAGGTGCTGCAGAACAAAGATCGGGCTTTCGTCAACAGCGACGGCTGGTCGGTGCTGATCGGCCCCTTCTTTCACGGTGGGTTGATGCTGCTCGATTCCGAAGAACATCTACGACACCGTCGAATCATGCAGCAGGCGTTCACTCGATCACGACTCGAGAAGTCTGTCGACGTTCTCAACCCGGCAATCGACTCGGCGCTCGACGCATGGTCTCCCGCTGACGGATTCCGTGCCTATACGGCGCTGAAGACACTGACCCTCGATCTCGCCACCGACATTTTCATGGGCGGGGCGGAAGGAAGCACCGAGAGCGAAATATCTTCGGTGAAGAAGGCTTTCGTCGATTGCGTCCAGGCAGCAACGTCTCTGGTTCGCTACCGCGTGCCGGGGACGCGATGGAAGCGAGGGCTCGACGGCCGCCGGGTCCTGGAAGACTTCTTCCGCCGTTACCTGCCGGCGCGTCGAGATCTCGAAACCGATGACCTGTTCTCCGTGCTCTGTCACATCGAATCCGAAGCGGGACAACGCTTCAGTGACGACGAAGTGATCGACCACATGATCTTCCTCCTGATGGCCGCACACGATACCTCGACCATCACCCTTTCCACGATGATGCAATACCTGGGTCAGCACCCAACGTGGCAGGACAAGTGCCGGACAGAATCGCTTGCTCTGGGGACCTCGATGCCGAGTTATGCAGATCTCGACGGGCTGAGCAGTCTTGATCTGGTGATGAAGGAATGCCTCCGACTCGTCTCTCCCGTACCGGTCATGGCGCGGCGAGCGGTCCGCGACACCCAAGTGCAGGGTCGCTTCGTACCGGCTGGAACGTATGCCGCCGTCGCCCCTCATTTCACACACCACATGTCGCAGTACTGGCCTGATCCCGAGCGTTTCGATCCCGAGCGCTTCGCCGAGAATCGACGCGAAGACAAGGTTCATCGATACGCGTGGGAGCCGTTCGGCGGTGGAGTGCACAAATGTCTCGGAATGCACTTCGCCGGCGCCGAGATCAAAGCAATCATGCATCACCTCCTCCTGCGCTTCGACTGGAACGTCGACGCCGATTACGTCGCCCCGCTCGACTTCACGTCCTTACCGTTCCCCTCCGACGGTCAACCTGTCGATCTGCGTCGGCGTTCCACTCCGGTGCGCTGAGCTTCTACGGCCGAGCTACTTCGACGCCCGCAGTTCGAACTTGAGGACCTTGCCGGTCGGGGTGCGAGGAAGGTCGAGGGGGAAGACGATGTCGCGGGGAATCTTGTACCCGGCCAGCAAGGTGCGGGTGTGCTCCACGATGTCTTCTGCGGAAGCCTGTAACCCTTTGCCCAGCACCACGAATGCTTTCGGACGCTCGCCCCACTTCTCGTCCGGAACGCCGACGACTGCCACGTCGATCACGGCGGGGTGGCTCATGATCGCCTGCTCCACCTCGACGGTGGAGATGTTCTCGCCGCCCGAGATAATGATGTCCTTCGCGCGGTCCTTGAGCTGGATGTAGCCGTCGGAATGCATGACGCCGAGATCGCCGGAATGGAACCAGCCACCGGCAAACGCTTCGGCAGTCGCGGCCTCGTCGCGGTAGTACCCCAGCATCACGTTGTTGCCGCGGAGCACGATCTCACCCATCGTCCGGCCATCAGCGGGAACGTCGTTCATCTCGGCATCGACAACGCGAGCATTCTCAGCCTGCACCATGCCGACTCCCTGGCGGGAGAGAAGTGCGGCGCGCTCGGACTGGGGCTTGTCGTCCCAGGCTTCCTGGTACTCGCAGATCGTGTACGGCCCGTAGACCTCGGTCAGCCCGTACACGTGGACGACGGTGACGCCGATGTCTTCGAGCTTTCCGATGATCGTCGGCGACGGGGGAGCGCCGGCGGTGGTGATGCGCAGGGCGTCGACCTTGTGTGCCTGCTCGGCATCGGCGATGGTCGAGCAGACGGTGGGGGCGCCGCACAGATGCGTCACGCCCAGATTGTCGATGGCGTCCCAGATCGCGTCGGCGCGGACCGCACGCAGGCAGATGTGTGTGCCCGCAGCCTGAGTGACGGCCCACGGTGTGCACCACCCGTTGCAGTGGAACATCGGAAGTGTCCACAGGTACTTCGTCGATCCGTCGAACCCGTTGTGGAAGGTCTCGCCGAGCGAGTTCAGGTATGCCCCGCGGTGGGAGTACATGACGCCCTTGGGCTTTCCGGTGGTGCCCGAGGTGTAGTTGATAGCGATGCACTGTTGCTCGTCGTCGACGCCCCAGTGCAGTGGCTGGTCGGCGAGTGCTTCGCCTTCGGCAATCAGATCGGCGTATTGCCCGGTGACGATTCCGGCGGGAACGTCCGGATACGGGACGGTGGAGTCCGGGATCTCGATGATCTCGCGCAGGCTCGCCACGTTTGTCTTGGACGAGGTGACCGAACTGACGAATTCGGAGTCGACGAACAGGATCGTGGTTCCCGAGTGATCGAGAATGTACTCGAGTTCGGGACCAGCGAGGCGTGAGTTCAAGGCGATCAGGACTCCGCCGGCGAGTGGGACGGCAAAATGCGCGAACAGCATCTCGGGGACGTTCGGAGCCAGATATGCAACGCGGTCACCGGGCTGAATGCGTTCACGCAGTACACGGGCTAGCGATGCGACCTCGTCTCCGAACTCTCGGTACGAGTAGGTCCGGTCGCCGTGAACGACGGCGGTGCGATCGGGGAACACCGCAGCGCTGCGTTCGAGAAAGCGCAGCGGACTTAGCGGGGTGTTGTTGGCTGCGAGTGCTGTCGGTGCAGACACGGGTTCCTCCGGAGGGGCGACGTGGGACGGCCGGATCACGGTAATTGTGATCGGCGCTACAAATGGTCTGGATGCACGCTATTGCCCAGCCACAGGTGCCGCTACCCTCTGAATTGGGTATGTGGGATGCCGGGAGGTGCGTGTGAGCAGGGTATTGAGGCCGAGCGACGACGACGCGTTGCGCGCCGAGCTGCGTCGACTACATCCACGGACCGAGTTGCCGGTTCTGTTCGGCGGTTGTGTCAGCGACCGGTCGCTCACCATCACCGGCCACGTCGGCACTCGCAGCAACATCCTGCGAAACCTGCAGATCGACGCCGAATGCGGACTCGGTGGCCGGGCGATCGCAGAACAACGACCGGGCGCGGTCCAGGACTACGCGAACTCGTCGCACATCACTCACGACTACGACTACGAAGTGGGCGCCGAAGCGATCGAATCCTTGATGGCAGTCCCGATCGTCGTACGCGGGGTTACTCGCGGAGCGATATACGGAGGACTGCGTGCCAACCTGCCGATCGGCGACGTGATCGCCGAGACGATGATGCGATCGTCGTACGCGTTGGCCCGCGAATTCGAGATCCGCGACGAAGTGGATCGGCGCGTCGCGATGCTCGATACCGCTGCGGTGGAACATGGTTCGAACCGCGACGCCCAGATATCCGAGGGATTGACCGAGAGCGTACTGGCACTCGGCGAGATCGCGGCGAACCTCGAGGACACGACTCTCAGCGCGCAGGTCCACGCCGTCGAGGCAAAGCTTCGGGCATTGGCCTCGCCGATTCCCTCTGCGAACACTGCAGCCGCGAACGCCGTTGGCCTGTCGCCACGCGAGCGGGAGGTGATGGGGTACGTCGCTCTCGGACTACGGAATGCCGAGATCGCCGAGAGGTTGTCCCTGAGCGTCGAAACGATAAAGACGTACATGCGGAATCTGATGGGAAAACTCGACGTCCGCAGTCGTCACGAAGCGGTCGTGGAAGCGCGGCGGCAGGGTTTGATTCTGTGAGGGCTTGATTCTCTGATCGGTCCCGCCAAGCGGAATTTCGGAACTGCGTCGCCGTCCCGGTTGATATGACGGACCTCACTACCGGCAGAGTTCTACACGAGTGATGAGGGCATCGATGCAGGATTTGTTCGACAACAACGACATGACCGGTCTGGCCGAAGCAATCAAGAGCGGCGGCGTCTCCGCCAAGGAAGTCCTCGAGTTCAGCCTGGAGAGGCTCGGCGAGCGCAACCCTGCAGTCAACGCAGTGATCAGTGAGCGGCGCGAGGAAGCGCGGAACGAGGTATCAGGCGGCCTGCCGGAAGGTCCACTGCATGGCGTCCCGTTCGTGATCAAAGACCTCGGCATGGACGTCGCAGGATTGCCGAGCACCAATGGATCTCGATTGTTCGCCGACGCTGTGGCAGAAAAAGATTCGACGCTCGTCGAGCGCTACCGTCAGGCTGGTCTGGTTGTCATCGGCAAGACGAACACCCCGGAGTTCGGCAAGAACGCGAGTACCGAACCTGCGCTGTTCGGGCCCACCCGCAACCCGTATGCACTTGATCGTTCGCCCGGTGGATCTTCGGGTGGCACCGCTGTAGCTGTTGCCGTCGGGATCGTGCCAGGCGGACATGCCAGCGACGGTGGTGGATCGATCCGTATTCCCGCGTCTGCCTGCGGCTTGGTAGGCCTCAAGCCAAGCCGCGGACGCACTCCGACGGCACCGGCGCGCACGCTCTTCTCGTCGCCGATGAGTGTTCATCACGCGCTCACCCGAAGTGTCCGCGACACTGCGCTGCTTCTCGATCTCTCCGCCGGACCGACTGTGGGCGATCCTTACGTGATCCTGGCGCCGAAGCGGCCGTACGTCGAGGAAGTGGGTGCGGATCCCGGGCGGTTGCGGATTGGTCTGAGCAACGTGCTGCCGGACGGCACTCCGGTTGATCCGGAGTGTGCGGCCGTCACAACCAGTGTCGCCGGCTTGCTCGAAGAACTCGGTCACGATGTCACCGAGGGTGCCCCGAACTTTCCGCTCGATGCGCTTACTGCCGGCCTCTCCGTGTTGATGGGTGTTCCGATGACGATCGAGGTCGACGAACGACTCGAGGTCCTGAACCGCGCAATCCGCGACGACGACCTCGAGCCGATGGCCCGGATGATCTACGACCGCGCGAAGTCCGAAACTGCGACGAACGTCGTCACAGCGTTGCAGGAACTCGAGCGGGCAGCCCAGGTGATCGGTGCGTTCTTTGTCGATCACGACCTGTTGCTGACGCCGACGATGGCTCGGCCGGCAGCTCCGCTCGGTCTGCTCGATACGGCAAATCCCATGTCGATCTGGGAACACTCGGCCGGATACAGCGGTTTGACCAGTCCGTTCAACAGTTCCGGTCAGCCTGCGATTTCCTTGCCGATGGGGCACGACTCGGCCGGTGTGCCCGTCGGCGTGCAGTTGGTCGGCGCGTTCGGCCGTGAAGATTTGCTGATACAGGTGGCCTCGCAGCTCGAAACGGCCCGTCCGTGGTCCATTGCGCCGGTGTGGCCGCCGGTCCCGGTGTAGTCGCTCTCGGTTGTTCGAGCCGGGGAGGGCGTCAGGCGATGATGCGAATCGGCCACTGGCCGTTCACATCTGCCACGTCTCTCCCCTGGCTGAGAAGATACTGGGCGAAATCACGCTGGCGCTCGGCGTGCCAATCGGCCTGATCGACCATGAGATCGAGCCCCAGGATGTCAGGGAACCGCACGGCCAGCTCGCGGGCCAACGCTGCCGCTGCTTTGGCATCGGCCTCAGCCTCGTGGGCCGACTCGAGGGAAATCCCGTAGTGCTCGCACACGGCCGCGAGCGTTCGTTTTCCCTTGCGGAAGGTGTCCATGGCGCGATCGATCACGTACGGATCGATGACCAACCCCGGAACGAAGGCGGGCTTGCCGATGCGCAGACCCTCGGCATGCATGACCGTCAGATCATAGGACGCGTTGAACGCCACGACAGCGTGATCGCGCGCCCAGGAATTGTGCAGAGCCTCACGGATCTCTTCGTAGCCCTCGGAGTAGTTCTGGCCGTGTTGCGCCGCGAACTCGGTGCTGATGCCGTGAATGGCCGAGGCGCCGGCGGGGATGTCGACGCCGGGATCGAGTAGCCACGTGCGTGTTTCGACACTCGAACCGTCGATCACCGCGACGCAAGCACTGACGATACGAGCGGTCGACGGATCTCGTCCCGTGGTTTCGAGGTCGAACGCGCAGATCGGGCGATCGGACCAGCTACTCATCGGGGGCCTTTCGGTGCGGTACATCATGTCCGAATCACTATGCACCGCCCTACCGACACAAACGACAAACAGTCACCTCCGCCGGGTGAAGGCGGAGGTGACTGCAGCTGACGCAGTGGAAAACTACAGAATTTCGGTTCCGACGGTGAAGCGCTCCATGACGTCCTCACGCGGAGTCACACCGAAGCCCGGTCCCTGGGGCACAGCGATGTGGCCGTCCTCGATGACAAACGGTTCGGTGATGTCTTCCTTGTAGAAGCGATCGGACGCCGAGATGTCACCCGGAAGCGTGAAACCGTCCAACGCCGCGAGAGCTGCGTTGGCGGCGCGGCCGATTCCGGTCTCGAGCATTCCGCCGCACCACACAGCAATACCGTGCGCCGAGGCAAGATCGTGGATTCGCTTGGCTTCCAGGTATCCACCGACACGGCTCGGCTTGATGTTGATGACCGAAGCGGCGCCGAGCGTGATGGCGTCCGCCGCATCCTTGGCCGACTCGACCGACTCGTCGAGGCAGATCGGAGTCGAGAGGGACTGGGCAAGCTTGGCGTGCTGCACCAAATCGTCCTCGGCCAGCGGCTGTTCGATGAGGAGCAGTGCAAATTCGTCCAGGCGACGCAGCAGCTGCGCGTCGACAAGTGTGTACGCGGCATTCGCGTCGACCTGCAAGGGGACGTCGTAGCCGAACTCCTTGCGCACTGCTGCGACAGGTTCGATGTCCCAGCCCGGCTTGATCTTCAGCTTGATTCGCACGTAACCCTGCGACAGGTAATTGCCAACGGTCTCGAGCAACTGCGGAATGCTGTCCTGAATACCGACGGATACACCGGACGGAACCCGCGTGCGAGTGGCACCGAGGTACCGAGCGAACGACTGTCCGCGAGCGCGCAGTTCAGCATCGAGAATTGCCATTTCGATAGCCGACTTCGACATCTGGTGACCCACGATGTGGTGAAGTACGCTGCCGACAGTCTCGGCGGTGAGCGGTTGATCCGACTGCGACTTACGTAGCGTCGGAACGAGATACTCGCGAAGCATCGCCCGCGCACCAGCTGTGTATTCGGAGTTGTAGTACGGATCGCTCAGCGAGCCGCACTCGCCCCAGCCGACAGTCTCCACCGGACCGTTGGGGCCGTCGGTGGTGCCGCTCACCTTCAAGACGAGGGTGTTGCGCTCGAGCTGGGTGCTGAATGACGTGGTGAAGGGGGAGACGAGAGGGATGCGCAGTTCGCGCAATTCGACGGACTCAATGTGCATGGACTTGCTCTTCTCCGGTTGTCTCGCAGATTTTCGTGAACATGTAATAGCCGCTGGGGTCGAAGCCGGTCGATTGCCATTCTTTCGAGGCGATCAGTGGTTCGAGGTACTCGCGAAGCGCGTGTCGCCAGGCAAAGGCAGAGGCGCGGTCGACTGTTCTCAGATGCTCTATGTCTCTGGGTATTCCGACTGCGATATCGATGCAGTCGGGTGGGATCGGGAGCATTCGAGGCGTACCGTCTTCGGTGGGTCGAAGCACCTTGAATGTATCATTCACGGCCACAGCAGAACTCGGAGATTCATCGACGCCGAGATCCCAACTTACGAGCATTCGATCGCTGGCGTCGCCTGCGTTGATGCCGTCTGCCATCGACCCGTAGAAATCCGGATTGTATTCGGTCGGTGCGGCACCGAGACGCTGAATGTTGAAATATGCATTTCGTGCGACCAGTGGATCGAAGGTCCACCGGATCGTCCTGACACCGCGCTCGATGCACCAGTCTCGCTGATGATGCTTGAGGGCGCGGCCGATTCCCTTGCCTGCGTGTCCCGGTAGTACTCCGGCGATGTGTGAGTGTAGAACCTCGCCGAGAGGCTCGACGAAGAATCCGACACAACCACCGATCATTTCGCCTTCGGAAAAGGCTCCCACCACGTAGTGACCACCGTGATGAAGCGCAACCAACATCGCCGTGCCGAAATGAGCCGGTCCGGGACTGGTGGCCCAGATCTCATCGAAAACGGCGGATAGATCGGCTATTTCGCGATTGTCGACCAGTTCTCGAAACTCAACCGCTTTGCTTTTCGACACGAGGGCCCCCTTCAGACGTGATCGAACGAATAAGGCCCGCAACCAACGCCGTTCGCGGGGCGATAGCGGACACGAGCGCATGCTCGGTCTCGGCGTGTGCACCGCCGCCGACGCCACCGAGGCCGTCGAGGGTGGGGATGCCGATGCCGGCAGTGAAGTTTCCGTCCGAGGCTCCGCCGACGGCGAGGCCGACGGGAGGAGTCAGATCATGCTCGAGCGCAACACGTTCCGCCAAGGCAAGCAACGGTGCGGACATCGCTGCTTCGAGGGGAGGCCGGTTGACACCACCCGAGACCGTTACTACGGCTTCGGGGTGGATTGCCTGCAGGGCTCGGATATTCGAATCGACCCGCTCCTGCTCGGCTGCGCTGGTTGCGCGCACGTCCACGTCGACAAATGCTTCTGCCGGAACCGTGTTGGTGGTGGTTCCGGCCGAAATGACGGTCGGCGTGACGGTGGTTGCCTGCGCGGGAGAGGACAAGTCGTTGATCGCGATCACGAGACGAGCCAGTTCGACTGCCGAGTTGATGCCCTTTTCCGGTTCCAACCCGGCATGCGCAGCGCGGCCGGCAACATGGATCCGATACAGCGACACTCCCTTGCGGACGGTCTTGAGTTCACCGCCGTCGCCGCCGGCCTCGAGGACGAGCACCGCGCCCGCAGCAAGTTCCTCGATGAGGGACCGCGACGTGGGTGAACCGATTTCCTCGTCACCGGTCACGAGGAGTGTGATTCCGTCGAGTGCATCATCTCCGTGCAACTCTCGGACGATGGCGAGGGCGTGGATTGCCTGAACGACACCAAGTTTCATGTCGAGGCCACCCGGACCTCGAAGTGCTCCGTCGGTGACGGCTGCGGGCAGGCGCGTCAGGGTGCCGATCGGCCACACGGTGTCGTGGTGACCGAGCAGCATCAGCCGCGTCGGTGAGCTGCCGAAACGGGTCAGCAGATGGGTTCGGCCTTCCCTCACTATCGACTCCGGTGTAACGCCGAGTCGTTCGTGGACAAGGTCTGATGTCCATTTCGCGCTACGGGCAACAGCTTCGAGATCGTGGGACGGCGACTCGACTTCGATGAGAGCGATGGCGTCCTCGAGGATTTGAGGAAGTTGGCGCTCGGCCAGATCGCGGAGAACGGTCATCGGTTGTTCACTCGCGGATATGCGCGGCTTCCGACGTGTAACAATTGTGTACTCCCGTTGTCGGAGAAAGTGATCCGGATCCAACCCGCTGCTTGAGGTAGTTGGGTCGTGAATACTCCAGGGTGAACTTCGATCAAGCTGAGAGAGACGGACTCTGCCGTTTCGGCGTTGAGCGAAGGATCGATGTGATCGGTGCGGCGGGCGGTCAGGGAACTGCCGGTCCGTTCCAGGACGAAATCGGCGGCAGCATCGCGGTACAGACCGCACAGCGCATCGAGTTCCTCGGGCGAGGACGTGTTGCGGGTGTGGGGGTCACCAGGTGAGAATGCCGGTGTCACGGCGACGCCGCTGATGGAACCGAACACTTCAGCCAGAAGATCGCCCGAGAGAGCGTCCATCGCTCCGCCGTTGGCCATCAGGACTACCGCTATGCCGCACGACGGGACCACCCGCAAGAACGACTGCTGGCCGAGAGTTCCGCCGTTGTGGCCGTGCGCCACTACCCCGCCCCAATTGTGCAGCAGCCACGTAGTTCCCATCACGTCTGCAGACGACACGTCACTGATCTGGCGGCGTTCCTCGAGCATCGCCAGGTGAGTGGAACGCTGAAGCAGCACCGGATTCTCGCGCATCGAATCTTGCGCGAACAGGAGTAGATCTTCGGCTGTGCTGTTGATGAGGCCAGCGGGGCCCATCGAACGAGGGATGAGGAATTGTGGTGTCTGCTCTAGATTTTCGGCGCCGCCGACGTGTCCGACCGCGGCGCGGTGCAGTGCCGTCTCCTCGGGCAGAGTCGTGGTTTTGGTCAGGCCGAGCGGCTCGATGATCCGCTCGCGCAGAACTGCGTCCCAACTCTTACCTCGGAGAACCTCGATGATTCGTCCGGCGATGACGAAGCCGGTGTTGCAGTAGGACCAATCGGTGCCGGGGGCGAAGAGTTGCACCGTCGATGACAGGGCTGCGACGTATCGCTCGACGCAGTCGTCGCCGCGTCCGCCGTCGATGAAGACGTCACCGTCGATGCCACTGGTATGAGTCAACAGGTGGCGTGTCGTGACCGTTTCGGTGGCTATCGTGTCGGCAACCGCGAAGTCCGGCAGTATGTTCCGGACAGGCGAGTCGAGGTCCAGCAGCCCTTCTTCGACGAGTTGCATGATCAGGGTGGCCGTCCAGACTTTGCTGATCGAACCCATCTGGAACAACGTGTCGGGAGTGGCCGCGACACCGGTGCGGGTACTGACGACACCGGACGTGACCACGGTGCGGTCGAAACCGCTGCGGGTAGTGGTCAGAATTCCCAGCGAGGCACCGGGAACCCCGTACTTCGCGCTCAGGGTGTCGAGTCGGTACTGCCAGTAGTCGGGATCGACCGTGGTCAGTGTCGGCGTAGGCGAGAGATGACGTTCGATCCAGTCGACGAGGCGAGTGCTGTAATCCAGACGGTGGGAGGGCCGACCCGTCAACACAAAGGCATGCGACGCGTCCGGGAAGACCACCAGCTCGGTCGGGGTGCCGGCCAAACGCAGTCCACCGAACCACTGTTCTGCCTGGTTGACCGGGCAGCGGACGTCGCTACCGCCGTGAAGTATCAGGGTCGGTGTCGTCACCTGGGAGACTCGCCCCAGCGGCGAAAGTTCCTGCACCCGAGATGACTGCGGGTCGAATTCGACCGTCTGCAGCAAGATGCCCTCGTCCGACGGGCCCGCCGTGTTCGCAATGTCGCAGACAAGGCCACCGGCGACTGCGACGGCAAACCGATCGGTGACGGACGTCAGGGCGCACGTCATGAAACCGCCGTAGCTGTAGCCCGTGAGCACCAGTTGCTTCGGATCGGCCATCCCCTCGGCGACAAGGGTTTCGACCGGTTCGAGCAGGTCGGCGCGATCCGCCTCACCCCAACCGTCACGCACACCGTCGAAGAACTCGTTGCCGTAGCCGTCGCTTCCGCGCGGATTGATCATCAAGACCGTGTATCCGAGCGCGACTAGTTCCGCGTGGTACGCGTGCATCGGGGTGGGCGTACCGGTCCAGGCATTGTGTGGTCCGCCGTGGACGTCCAGAACCAGCGGACCGGCGCCCGTGACGTTCGGGTCACGCAGGATCCAACCCTGAACACGGGTGCCGTCGCTGATGTCGAACCAACGCTCGGAGGCGACTGGAAACGCGACGGCGGTTGTCAGTTCCGTGTTCAATTCGGTGACGGTTTCGACTGCGCGAGTCTCGAGGTCGATGACGGCGACCTCACCGAAGGACGTCGCCGTTGCCAGCGTGACGACGGCCTTCCCGGACGTCAGGGCAAGACCGGAGACCACTGTCTGTTCTCCGGTGAGAAGTGTTGAGACGGAGCCTGATCCGAAATCGATCTTGTGCAGTTCGGTGGAGCCGTGGTTGCGGATGCAGAAGACGATGGCGCCGTCGGCGGTGAAACGCGGTGCGCCACCGGGATAACCGGTCCCGCCAGGCATGACGTTTCGGTCGAGTTCGGATGTCAGACTGCGGTCTTCCACTCGCTGGTCGCGGTGCAGGACAAGAAGTTCGTTGTTGTGAATGATCGGCGTGTGCCAACCGACTGCTACGACGGCGTCGCCCGCAGGTGTCCACGCAAGTGGTCCGACGATGCCGCGTGCGTGCCCCAGCATCCGCGGAGCGGAAGCGAGATCCGTCAGCGATACGGTCCAGGCGGAACTCGCACGCGTCAGATCGGCGTCGCCGTCCATCGTCGCGGTGAAAGCAAGTTCGGTGCCGTCGGGACTGTACGCGGGATGCGAAGCGTCCCAATCGCCGTCCGTCAGTTGCCGAAGCGAGCCGGCGGCCAGATCGAACTCGAACAAGTGCGCCCGAACGCTGCCCCGGACACCGGATCCGTCGACCTTGTAGTTGAGGCGTTTCGCCACCAAGAGGTGTGACGATCCGGCGGCAGTGCGGTCGACCGGGGCACTGAAGGCGATTCGAGCACCGTCGGGAGAGAACACCGGTGCCCCAGCACCGAGCGGGAGTTGTTCCGCGGTGGTCATCTGAACGGCGGGTCCGCCGGTGGCATCGACCTTCCACAGTTGCTGTGTGCCCGAGGAATCCGGCCGAACGAAGACCAACAGCGTGGAAACGGGATGCCAAGCCGGCGAGGTGTCGGCAGGTCCCGCGGTGAGCTGTAGTTGCGGGGAAGCCAACCAGATCGAGTGCTCGTTGGTATCCGCGGCCGGATTCGCTTCGGTACGTACGTATGCAATGCGTCCCGACGCCGATACAGCGATGCTGGTCGGTGTAACCACGGACGCGTAATCCTGGATTCTCGCCGAACGACGTTCTTCGGCACGGGCTACGGCAGCGGGGGAGTCGAGAGTGGTCGGCGTTGTCATTGGAACATCGGCTCCCCGAATGTCGGGATCGCAGACAACAGCTTGGCCGTGTACGCCTCCTTGGGCGAATCGATCACGTCGAGAACCGGTCCGTGTTCGACGATCTCGCCGCCGAGCATGACTGCGACGTGATCGCAGACGTAGCGGATCACCGCCAGGTTGTGACTGACGAACAGAACCGTCAGACCCAGCTGCTTCTGCAGATCCACCAAGAGATTCAGGACGGCGCCCTGTACGGATACATCGAGGGCAGAGGTGATTTCGTCGGCAAGCAGGACCGCTGGTGCAGCAGCCAAGGCCCGCGCGAGAGCAACACGTTGGCGCTGACCACCCGACAACGACGACGGGTATTCGTGCGCCTTCTCCACCGGCAGTTGGACGGTGGTGAGGAGTCGAGCCACCTCGGCCGCGCGGTCACCGCGGCTGCGGCGAGCTTTGTCACGACGCTCGGTGGACCGCAGCGCCTCGGCCAAGGACTGGCCGATGGTCATTCTCGGATCGAGGCACGAGTACGGATCTTGGAAGACCATCTGGATCCGGTGGCGCAGACGAGCCGTCGCGCCGCGGGCGTGAGCGACGTCCACGCCGTCGAGAAGGATCTGGCCCGAACTGGGTTCGGCCAGACCGACGGTTGCTCTCGCCAGCGTCGACTTTCCGGAACCCGATTCACCGACGAGGCCGACGACCGATCCGGAGGGGATGTCGAGGTTGACGTTCTTGACGGCGTGGAATTTCTTGGAACCGTTTCCCAGATGAACATTGACGTCGCGAAATTCCAGCCTGCTCATCGGATCTCCTCTGCAACTGCCATCAGCTCGTCCAATTCGATGTCGGCGGCGCTCTCTTCGATGTCGAGACTTTCCACCTGCCAGGCTTCGTCGACGGTGGCGAGCGGCTTGTCGCGATCGGTGGTCATGGTGGGGACCGCGGCGATCAGCGCGCGGGTGTAGGGGTGTCGTGCGCGTCCGGCGACCAGGTCGTCGACTGCGATGTCTTCGACGATTTCGCCGGCAAACATGACCAGGACACGGGTGCACATGCCGGTGATGACGGCCATATCGTGCGAGATGAGAAGGATTGCGGCGCCGGTTTCTTCGCGAACCTCGTGGAGCAGCCCGAGGACCTCACGCTGAACGGTCACGTCGAGCGCAGTGGTGGGTTCGTCCGCGATGATCAGCGCGGGCTTGCCCATCAGACCCATGGCGATCATCGCGCGCTGACGCATACCGCCCGAGAACTCGTGGGGGTACTGCTTCGCGCGGCGGGGAGCGTCGGGGATCTTGACGGCGTTCAGTCGCTCGACTGCCGCCTTCTTCGCTTCGGCTTTGCTCATACCTTCATGGAGCCAACCGATCTCGGCGACCTGGTATCCGACCTTGAGAGACGGATTCATGGACGACATCGGATCCTGGAACACCATCGCCATGCGTGTGCCGAGTTGACGGGCAACTTTGCGTGAGGCCGCGTTGTCCGGCCGATTGCCGTCCTTCATCAACACGGTGCCGTCGAATTCGATGAGGCCGGCGTCGACCACGGTGGGGTAGTCGGTGAGCTGCGCGATTGCCATGCAGCTCAGCGACTTTCCGGAACCCGATTCGCCGACGATGCCGACGGTTTCGCCGCGGTGAACGGTGAAGCTGATATTGTCGACCGGCCGGCGCCAGTCGCCGCCAGCAGGAACTGCGACAGACATGTTTCGAACGGTCAGTACCGCGTCTTCGTCGCTGGGCGTCGAGTCCGTCTGAGCTGTACGTGCATTGATCGGCTTCCACTTCGGCAGACGACTGCTGATCGGGCTGCGAACTCCCGCGCCGCGAGCAATAGCCTCGCCGAGCAACGTGAAGGTCAAGCCGGCAAGCACGACGGCGACGCCGGGCGCAAGTGCGGTTGCCGGGTTGACGAAGATCTTCGACAGACCTTCGTTGAGCATCCGGCCCCAGTCGAACGCGGGTGGCTGAATGCCCAAGCCGAGGAACGAGAGTCCGGCAAAGACCACAAGACCGCTGCCCACGGCGATGCTGGCGTTGACGATGAGTGGTTCACGGATGTTGGGGAGAATGTGGCGGAACAACAACCCGGGCTTGGTGACCCCGAGGATGCGTGCTGCGTCGATGAAGTCGCGTCCGTTGACCGACGAAGCCAGCGCGTACGTCAACCTCGCGAACGGCGAGGCCAGGGCGAGACCGATGGCGATCACCGCGCTGCCAGCGCCCTGTCCAAGAACGACCAACAGGAAGATGGCCAGAAGGAGACCGGGGAACGCGATGGCGAAGTTGAGGAATGCCACGACCATTCGTCCGACCCACCGGGGAGCGAGCGTCGGGAGCGTACCGAGGATCAGGCCAAGTGTCACACCGAGTGCTACGGCTCCGAGCGCCATGACTACCGACAGCCTCGCGGCGGTCATCGTGCGCGCGAAGACGTCACGCCCGCCCGCGTCGGTACCGAAGATGTGCTCGGAACTCGGTCCTTGAGACAGTGCCTTCGGGTTGGCCGCGACGGCGGCGTCACCCCAGATCATCGGTCCGAAGATGACGAGGGCGATCAGAGCGGTCAGGAAGGTGAGGGCCAGGATTCCCAGTGGGGTGCGGAACGTTCCGACAATCCAGTGTCGTCGCGGAGGCGTCTTGGGGGCCGCAGTGGGGGCCGTAGGTGAGGTGCTCAACTCAGTTCTCCCGAATTGTGGATCGTGGGTCGATGAGAGCGAGCACCACGTCGACGATGAAATTGATGAGAAGGACGATGGCGCCGTAGATCACGACCAGTGTCTGGGCGAGCGGGTAGTCCTTCTCGGTGATGGACTTGACCAGCGCCATGCCCATGCCGGGCCAGGCGAAGATGCTCTCGATGAGCACGGTGCCGGCGATCAGTGCGCCCAAGAGGAGTCCGGCAAGCGTCAGCGTCGATGTCAAGAGGTTGGGCATTGCATGACGGAAGTAGATTCGTGCCACAGTCATTCGCTTGGCGCGCGCCGTGCGGATGTAATCCATGTCCAACACGCCGAGCGCCTCTGCACGGACGATGCGCGACATCGAGGCGATGGCACCGATCGACATGGCCGCGACCGGAAGGATGTAGCTTTCCGGTCCGCCGCGGCCGGCGACGGGAAGAACAGGGAACGTGACGGCAAAGAGGTAGACCAATGCCGTGCCGAACATGAACTCGGGGATCACGGCGATGGTTCCCGACGTTGCGGTGTAACCGATCTCGACTCCGCGTCGTCTACCGTTGCGGGTCAGTGCAGCGAAGATGAGGCCGATCGGAATGCCCAGTACCAACACCGTGACGACTGTGAGTACAGCCAGTTCGAGTGTTGCCGGTAGGCGGGACGCGATCACCTCGAAGACCGGAGTCCTCAAGGTGATCGAGTCACCGGGATTCCCGCTCAGCAACCCGCCGATGAATCGGAAGTACTGCTGCCACAAGGGAAGGTCGTAACCGAGCTGAGATCTCGTCGTCTCGACCAGTTCGACCGGTGCGTTCATTCCCAGTGCCAACCGAACCGGGTCGCCCGGAATCAGTTGGAGCATCAGGAACGCCGCAGTCACCAGCGCCCAGAGTGAAATCACGAAGGTGCCGAAACGACGCAGAAGATATGCAGGCCAGCTGTCGGACTCGAGCCACTTTGCTCGAGCCTGAGGCGCCGCTTCTGGTTTCGCGGCTTCAATAGTTTGACTCATGGGCTGTCTTTCCGGAGGGCGGGATGCTGGGGCGGGAAGAGATTCAGTGCGGGATGCTGCCTACTGGTACAGACGCAACGCAGAACCGGTGTACGACTTACCGAATGCGAGCCCAGCTTTGTTGAAGTACACGTTCATGACCGAGTCGGCGAAAGGCACAGCGGAGAACGACTTGGTGATCTCCGACTCGGCGTCGGCCCAGGCATCACAAGCCTCGCTACCGGTCAGGCCGGAGGCCTTCGTTGCGGCTGCTTCGTAGGCGGGGTTGCTGACCGACGCGAAGTTCTTGCCTGCTGCGGGAATCGGCCCGGCGAAGTACGCGGCGAAGGTGCTGGGGAGCGGAGTGTTGATCTGGACCCACGCGATGTCCCAGGCAGAGTTGTCCTTGCCGCTCAGAATGACGTCGATGATCTTGTTCGAGTCACCACCGGTCACCTCGACGTTAGCGCCGAGTTCGGACCATGCCGACTGAGCGAGTTCGGCTGCCGCGTTGCGCGGATCGTCGGTGCCGTCGTAGACGAGGCGAAGGTTCAGCGGCTTGCCGTCCTTGCTTCGCTTGCCATCAGAGCCGGCAGTCCAGCCCGCCGCATCCAGGGTTGCCTTCGCGGCAGTCAGATCGAAGTCGGGAATGTTACCCGCGACAGAGTCGTAGACACAGGCGCGCGGTTCGACGCCGACGAGACTGGTGGCCCGGACACCGCGCCCCGCAGTGATGACCTGAGTAAGGTCATCGAGATTGACTGCTTGGATCAGTGCCTTACGCACTGCGGGATCACTGGTGGGATTGCTCGCGATCTGATTGAAGTACATCTGACCGGCGGGATTCGGCCTCAGGACTGAGTCCAGGTTGGCGGCGTCGACGCGGTCCTTGTCCGGCCCTCCGATCGGGGCGGCATTGAGCTCACCCGAGAGAAGCTGGTTGGCGGCTGTGCTGACATTGGGTGCCATGGCGGCGACGACCGTCTTGGGGACACCGGGGGTGTCAGAGGTGGTTCCGTCCGGGCCCCAGTTGTAACCCTCACGACGCTCGAACGTGTAGTGGTCGTTGGGGACAACTTCGGTGAGTTCGAACATGCCGGTACCGAGCGACTTCTTGTTCGAAGCGGTCGGGTCCTCGAGCCCGGCGTCACACATGATCGCCAGACGGGCGCCGACGTTCAGCAGAAGGAACGGGCTCGGCGCCGCAGTGGTCACCGTGACAATGCGCGTTGCAGGATCGGCGGTTGCAGTCGCGCCGGTCGGCACGGTCTGGCCGCGCAACTGGGAACCGTTGTCCGGGTTGGCCACGAAATTGATGTTGTCGGCGACGGTCTGCGGGGTCAGTGTTGACCCGTCGGTACAGGTCACACCTTCGCGGATGGTGAAGGACGCAGAGGTCGGGGTCTCCTCCCACTTCTCTGCCAACCACGGTTTGATTTCACTGGTATCGGGGTCCTGGTAGATCAGGTAGTCGTAAGCCAACTTCGACATCTCGCCAGTTGCCGAGGACGCCGCCATGATCGGGTTGAGTGCGCCCGGATCGGCCTGCATCGCGAACCGGAATGTCCCGTCCGTGGCCGGTTCACCGCCACCGGAGCCCGAAGACGTGCCTCCCGAGCCACAGGCAGACAACACGAGCGTGAGCCCTGCGGCTGCCGCGAGTGTTGGATAGGAGCGGTGTTTCATGGTGCCTCCGGGATGGAGCTGGGGCCCGAGCGAAAAACGTGAGGGCGCGATTGAGTGTTGACTGCTAAATCTTGGCGCATGACGTGACGCGCATCTCTGTCGATCCTCACGAAAATCGGGTCGATTTTCGTCCGCTCCCACGAAAATCGGCGCGATCAGTGAATACCTGTCCGTATGCGGACAGCGACCGGCGAAACAGAACGATTTCCCCGGTCGCTGCAGCACGGTTACTCGTACAACCGAAGGGCGGAGCCGACATAGTTGCGTCCGAAGGCGAGCCCCGAATTGGAGAAGTACAGCGTGGTGATCTGGTCGGCGAACGGAATCGCCGAATTGGCCTTGACGATCTCCGACTCGGCCTCCGCCCACGCGGAGCACGCAGCATCGCCGGTCACTGCCGACGCCTTGGCTACCGCTGCGTCGTAGTTCGGGTTGGAGATGGACGCGAAGTTCAGTCCGTCGGCCGGAACGGGGCCGGAGAAGAAGGGCACGAGCATGCTCGGCACTGCAACGTTGATTGTTTCCCACGCCACGTCCCACGCGGAGTTGTCCTTGCCACTCAGCGCGACATCGAGAATCTTGTTGGCGTCGCCGCTGATCAGTTCGACGGTTGCGCCCAGGTTCGACCATGCGGAGAGCGCGAGATCCGCCGAGGCGTCGGACGAGTCACCGAGTGCCTCGTAGAGCAGTCGGATCCGCAACGGCGCGCCGTCCTTGCTGCGCTTACCATCCGCGCCGACCTTCCAGCCCGCAGACTCGAGAGTTGCTGCCGCTGCGTTGGAATCGAAGTCGGGTACGTTGCCCGTGACCGAATCGTAGACACATGCGCGTGGTTCGACGGACACCATCGTGCTCGAACGTGTGCCACGTCCTGAGGTGTAGATCTCGGCGAGATCGTCGAGATTCAGCGACTGGACGAGAGCCTTCCGAACCGCCGGATCGCTTGTCGGATTGCCCGGCATGTGGTTGAAGAACATGTCGCCGGACGGAAAGGGTTGCCTGATCGTATCCAGCGGAGCAGAGTTCAATCGGTCCTGATCCGCGCCGGACACCTGTGCCGCGTTCAGATCGCCGGCAAGAAGTTGGTTTGCGGCGGTGCTCATGTTCGGGACGATCGACGCGACGACGGCTTCCGGTAGACCGGCCGTGGTCGAGGTCGTGTCGTCCGGTCCCCAGTTGTAGCCCTCGCGCCGGGCGAAGGTGTAGTGATCGTTGGCGACGGACTCGGTCATCTGGAACATGCCGGACCCGATGGTGGTTTTGTTCGCCGCTGCCGCATCCGTCAATCCCGCCTCACACATGATCGGCAGGCGGGCCAGGTTGAGGAGCAGAAACGGGGACGGTTCCGGGGTAGTGACTGTCACCGTCCGGGCCGCGAGATCATCAGTGGCAGTTGCTGTTGCAGGCACGTAGACCCCGCGGAGAGCGGACCCGTTGGTCTCGTCTGTGACGAAGTTGATGCTGTCTGCGACGGTGCGTGCCGTCAGCGCGGATCCGTCAGAGCACGTGACACCGTCACGAATTGTGAAGTCGGCTGAAGTGGTTGTCTCTGACCACTTTTCGGCCAGCCAAGGCCCTGCGTCCCCGGTTTCGGGATCGACGTGAATCAGGTAGTCGTAGCTGAGACGCGCAAGACTGTGGGCGTAGGTGGACGTGGTCATCAATGGATTCAGCGCTCCTGGATCACCGAACAGTGCCAGCCGGAATGTTCCGTCCGTGACGGGTTGGCCGCTGTTACCTCCGGGCGACCCGCCTGAAGAACAAGCGGACAAGAGAAGGGTCGCGCAGCCGGCGACTGCCAGCACGACGCAAGTACGTTTTTTCATGGAGCCTCCGGTGGCAGAATCCTTGGCCCAAGTCGAAAACAGATGCGGCGGGCAAGGAACGAATGACGATTGGACGACACTAACGCGACGACCCCTCAGTCGTATCGTGGCGATTCACGAAAGTTCGGAGACTCTTCGTAGTGGATTACGGTCGCCCTGCCCGGTCGACTCTGAGCGTCAATGCACAGTTGTCGACCGGGCAGGCCGTCGAACCACTACTGGTACAGGCGCAGGGCCGAACCGATGAAATTGCGGCCGAATGCAAGACCTGCATTGTTGAAGTAGAGAGTCGTGATCTTGTCGGCAAAAGGTACCGCCGAGTTTGCTTTGATGATCTCGGACTCAGCGTCTGCCCAAGCGGCACAAGCGTCCTCGCCGGTCAGTCCGGAGGCTTTGACGACGGCTGCGTCGTAGGACGGGTTGGAGATCGACGCAAAATTCATTCCCGCAGCGGGCACCGGACCGGAGAGGAAGGGGACCAACATGCTGGGCAGCGCGACGTTGATCGGCTCCCACGCGACATCCCACGCCGTGTTGTCCTTGCCGCTGAGTGCTACATCGAGAATCTTGTTCGAGTCTCCACTGGTGAGTTCAACGGTGGCGCCCAGGTCGTTCCACGCGTTGACCGCGACGTCGGCGGCAGCATCGGTCGCGTCACCGAACGTCTCGTAGACCATCCGAATTCGGAGGGGTGTGCCGTCCTTGCTGCGCTTACCATCCGCGCCGACCTTCCAGCCCGCAGACTCGAGAGTTGCTGCGGCCGCACTGGTATCGAAGCCCGGTAGGTTTCCGGCGACAGAGTCGTAGATGCAGGCCCGCGGTTCGATGGACACCATCGTGGTCGATCGGGTTCCGCGACCGGCCGTGAAGATCTCGGCGAGGTCGTCGAGATTGAGAGCCTGGACCAGAGCCTTGCGTACGGCAGGATCGCTCGTCGGATTGCCAGGACTGTGGTTGAAGAACATCTCGCCCGCCGGAGCAGGCTGTTTGACGGTATCCAAGTTCGCGGCGTTCATGCGGTCCTGATCGGGGCCGGAAACCGCTGCGGCATTCAGATCACCGGACAACACCTGGTTCGCCGCTGTGCTGTTGTTCGTGATGATGGATGCGACGACATTCTTGGGTACTCCGGCTGTATCGGAGGTAGTGCCGTCCGGCCCCCAGTTGTACCCGTCGCGCCGGACGTACGAGTAATGATCGTTCGCCACGGCTTCGGTCATCTGGAACATGCCCGACCCGAAGGTCGTCTTGTTTGCCGCCGTCGGATCCTTCAATCCGGCCTCGCACATGATAGGTATTCGCGCCAGGTTGAGAAGCAAGAACGGCGAGGGCTCCGGAGTCGTGACGATGACGGTCCGCGTTGCCGAGTCGGCGGTGGCGCTCGCAGTTGCCGGTGCGTACACCCCGCGGAGAGCGGATTTGTTTGCGGCGTTGGTGATGAAGTTGACGTTGTCTGCGACAGTCTGAGCAGTCAGGGCGGAACCGTCGGTACAGGTGACGCCGTCGCGGATGGTGAAGGATGCGGAAGTGGTTGTCTCTTCCCATTTTTCGGCGAGCCACGGTTTGGTGACACCGGTATCGGGATCTGGATGGAGCAGATAGTCGTAGCTCAAACGTGCCAGTTGGTGTGCCGGCGAGGCGGCGGTCATCAGCGGATTCAGTGCACCCGGGTCTGCTACGAGAGCCAATTTGAAGGTGCCGTCGGTGAGGGGCTCCCCACCGCCCGAACCCGACGAGTCGCCCGACGAGCACGCGGTCAGGGCAAGAACGGTGCCGGTTGCTGCAGCCAGTAGTGCGTAGGACCGTTGTTTCATGGTGCCTCCGGGAGATGTAGTCCCGACCCGAGCGACGCGCGGCCTATCGAGTGGGGAGCAAAAGACGATTGCATGAATCTTCACCCAACGAAAGAAGGAGAGCATCGTCCGAATTTACGAAGGTTCCGTGATATTTGGTAGATCGCTACGACACCGCCGGATAGAAGAGACGAAGCTGGAGCATCAGGCTGAATCGGGTCTCGGGGTCGTCGAGATCGATCCCAGCGATGCCGGCGAGCTTCTTGAGGCGGTACCGGAACGTGTTGACGTGGATGTGAACCAAGGAGGCGGCCGCCGGAATGTCGCCGAACGTGTCGAGCCAGGCGCGGAGAGTGTCGACGAGGTTGATGTCGTGCGTACGGTCGTATTCGCGTAGCACGGCGAGCGGACCTGACGCTGTCTCGTTCTCGTCGGCCAGGGCGTCGGAGAGGCGTAGAAGCAGGGAATTGATCTGCACGTCGTCGGCACGCGCGACGGTCCGGCCCGAGGAATTCCACGTCGACCTCAGAACGCGAAGCGCTCTGTCGGCTTCGTCGCGTGACTTCTCCAGCGTCATCACGTCGGTCACCGTCGCGCCGATTCCGATGACCACCGACTTCTCCGAACGGGAACGGTCTGCGAACTCCGACGCGATCCGGCGCACGTAGTCGTCGTCGGTCTGGTGCCGGGTGTGGGGGATGACGGCGTAGACGGTGCCGCCGATCGCTGCCGCCACCGACAGCGGAAATACCTGGTGGAGATAGGTATTGAATGTCAGGGCCAGTTGATCGACGTCGGCTTCGGCCTCCAACGACGCGCCGGCGCCGCCACGGAAGCCGGCCGCCAGCACGGTTGCCTTCGAACGACCGTAGCCCAGTCGCTCGGCCGCTTCCTTGGCCGAAGTACCGCCACTGAGTAGTGTGATCACCTCACCCAGCCTCAGCCGTCGTGCCGAATCCGCGGCCAGCTTGGCGCGAAGCAAACTCATGGCGGCCACGCCCGCAGCCTCGACGAGCGTTTTGACCTGCAATTCGTTCGGCTCTTCATCCAAGATCACCCAGATCGAACCGAGGATCTGAGATGCCGCATGTATTCGCATGCCGACTCGGGGTCTGATGCCCGGCCCGATACCCGGTAGAAAGACCGGAAGAGCCGAGCCGTAGATCTTGTTGAAGTACCCCATGGACCTGAGTCGGTCGGAATAGTGCTGCGGCACTTGATGTCCGAGGACGCTCTGCTTGCGGGCTTCGTCGCCGAAGGCTTGATCCGCCGAGAACGCGAGGATCCGGCTCGACTGGTTCTCGATGGTGACGGGGCCGTTCATCACCTGTGCGATCGAGTTGGCGAGATCGAACAGGTCGGCATCGGCGGCCGTCGTGCGGTCCCTGTTGTTGCCGGATTCGAGGATCTCGTTGATCAACGACGCACTTTGGAGCCAGCTCGCATCCTTGACCATTCCGAGGAGCGCGACGTCGGTGTCGGCCACCGCCTGCTTGACGAGTCCGTCGAAGTCCAGGGGTTCCTTGACGATCAGCGCTACCGCGCCTGCCGAGCCGTATTCTCTTACCGCCGTTGCGATATCGGCCGAACCAGCGAGACCTGCACCGAGCACGACGGCGCCCGCACTGTCCTGCGTAGCTTCGGACCCTTCATGCAGGGTCACGCGGCTTACAGTGCGGGCGCCGTCGACGGTGTCGCCACCGCTGAGGAACGTCATTCCCAGCCTGTCGACGATGTCGACGATCGATACTCCCGTGGGTGTGGTCACCACCACACTTTAGGGGGAGCATGGTCGATCAGTTGGCGGGTTGCCCCGCTCAGTTGGTCGGCTGCTCCGCTACAGCCTTCTCGACGAACCGGCGGGTCTGATCGAATGCCGCGGGCACCTGAACGGAATTCGTCATGTCACTGATCTCGGCCCACCGCTCGGCAACGACCTCGGGGGAGAGTGCGCTTTCGGGGATGTACACACCCTGCGACTCCTCCATACGAGCGATCGCGAAGACGCCGGCACCCGCGCTGAGGATGGTCTTGGTGGGCGCATCGTCGGAGACCATGAACAGCGCGCCGGGTGAAATCGATTCGGGTGCAAGCAGAGCGAGAGTCTTCTCGTCGAGGAGATCCTCGGTCATGCGGGTCGCGGCGGTCGGGGCCAGCGAGTTGACGCGGATGCCCTTGCGCTCGCCCTCGATGGACAGAACGTTCATCAGGCCGACGACGCCGGACTTCGCGGCGCCGTAGTTCGCCTGGCCGAAGTTACCGTAGATTCCCGATGCCGACGTAGTCATGAGGATGCGTCCGTAGTTCTGTTCGACCATGTGCGGCCAGACCGCCTTGGAACAGATGACGGAACCCATCAGATGCACGTCGATGACTTTGCGGAAGTCGTCGAGCTCGGCCTTGACGAAGGACTTGTCACGCAGGATTCCGGCGTTGTTGATCAAGATGTCCACGCGGCCCCACTTGGCGACTGCTGTCGCAACCATGGCGGCAACGGCGTCGGCATCGGTGATGTCGCAGTGGTCCGCGATGGCTTCGCCGCCCAGCTCGACGATTTCCGCCACTACCTTGGCTGCTGCGGTATCGGCGCCGCCACTGCCGTTGACCGAGCCACCCATGTCATTGACGACGACGTGGGCACCGCGAGCGGCGAGGGCCAGTGCATGCGAACGGCCGAGTCCGCCGCCTGCGCCCGTGATGATCGCTACCTTGCCGGAAAAATCCAACGACATTGGAAAACCTCTCTGATCTGGGATACTACTCAGTATTACTATGCGATAGCGTGGAAACAGTCAAGGGCTGGCAGGCAGTGTGAACGGGAGTGGAAGTCGAATGAGTAGTGATCTTCCGGACGTGCGATCCGCGATCATCACCAGCGCCGCCGACGCCTTTGCCGAAGACGGTTACGCGGCCACGACTGTAGATTTACTGGCCGATCGAATCGGCGCCACCAAAGGTCTTGTCTACTACCACTTTCGTTCGAAGTTCGACATCTACCTGGCAATCTACGAGCGCGGGATGAGCCTGCTCCGCGCCGAGGTCGAGGCTCGGATGGACGGCGCAGACAGCGGCCTTGCGCGTCTCGAAGCGATGTCGCACGCCCACTTGGTCAATCTCATGACACATCTCGGATATCACCACACGATCCACCAGGGGGTCCGGGGCCAGATGAACTCGGCGCTCAAGCCGAGGCAGCAGCAAGTCCTGGTGGAACTGAATTCGCTGCGGCTCGACTACGAGAATCTGTTCGTCGACGTGATGACCGAAGGTGTCGCGGATGGTTCGATTCGTGCGGGTTCACCTCGAATGGCCGCAAAAGTACTCCTCAGCAGTCTCAACGGCATCGACCTCTGGTACCGAAGGCGTGAAGGGCAGACGTTGGCGGAGACGGAGTCGTTGGCGGACCAGATCGTCGAGCTCTTGGTCGGCGGATTGCGCGCAGCGAGCTGACTGAAAGCTGCATTCACCGTGCGGGTTTCCTCCGGCCGGTTCGTGCTTTCCTGCGGCTTGTCGTTCGGTTTGTCGTGCCCTGACAGTCGGGGTAGCATGTTGGCGTCGTGCGCGGACTTGCGCAGGAATTCAGGGAAGAGGAGGTGTGGCTGTAATGCGTGGCCAACCTCCGAGTACCAACTGAAGCTGTAGCCGCCCGGGTTGATCCGGTATTTTGCTGCAGCTTCATCGTGTGTTCATCGGCTTCGGCTTTGCTGTGAAGCAAGCGTCGTCGTTCACTCTTCCCTCGAAAGCTGTTCAGCATGCGCGAATTTCGTCGTTCACGGTCGGTACTGCCACGTCGTTCTGCAGGTCTCGGTGACTCACATCCCGGGCACTCGCGAGCCGTGCGCACCGTCGTGAAGGCTGCCCCGCCCGAGGCGGTGGCGCCCGTCGAATCGACCGTCGTCAACAGTGGCGTGTACCGCGACGGCGAGCGAATAGCGTCACCGTCGACGCTGGCGGAGGCACTGTCCTGCCTTCCGGATTCGCAGTCGATGGCGTGGATCGGCATGTACCGGCCCGACGACGCCCAGTTGTATGCCGCTGCACAGCATTTCGACCTCCACGAGCTGGCGGTCGAGGATGCGATCGTCGCGCACCAGCGCCCCAAGCTCGAGCGCTACGGCAAGACGCTGTTCGTGGTCCTGCGGGCAGCGCGGTACCGCGACGAGACCGAGCGGGTCGAATTCGGTGAGGTGCACATCTTCTGTGGTCCGAACTTCATTCTTACCGTCCGTCACAGTGAATCGCCGGATCTGTCCGCGGTGCGGACTCGTATGGAGAATGATCCTGACCTGTTGCGGTTGGGTACCGAGGCCGTTCTCTACGCCATTCTCGACGCAGTCGTCGACGGGTACGCCCCGGTAGTTGCCGGCCTGCAGAACGACATCGACGAGATCGAAACCGAAGTGTTCAGCGGCGATCCCGGAGTATCGCGTCGCATCTACGAACTGACCCGTGAGGTAATCGAATTCCAGCGGGCGACTCGTCCGCTGCTGGGGATGCTGCGTGGGTTGTCGGCAGGATTCGACAAGTACCACACGGACGAAGAACTCCAGCGTTACCTCCGCGACGTCACCGACCATGCGACGACGGTGGTGGAGCGAGCCGATGGATTTCGTCAGTTGCTCGGAAACATCCTCACGGTGAACGCAACTCTGGTGTCGCAGAACCAGAACGAGGAGATGCGCAATCTGACGCAGGCAAGCTACGCGCAGAACGAGGAGATCAAGAAAGTCTCGGCGTGGGCGGCAATTCTCTTCGCGCCGACGCTCATCGGAACCGTGTACGGGATGAACTTCGACGACATGCCGGAACTGCACTGGCACTTGGGCTATCCGTTTGCGCTCTCGATGATGTTCCTGACGTGTGGAAGTCTCTACACGATCTTCAAGCGTCGGGGATGGCTGTAGAACGCACTCGTTGTAGAAAGCGCTGTGCGCCTTGTCAACCGAGTTCGGTTGGCAAGGCGCACAGGTTTGTTCGGGAGAGACGCTCGAATCAGAGCGTGGCGACGCAGACCGTGAACTTACGTTCCGGGTGCTCGAATCCCGAGTCTGCCCCCGAACCGCATTCGTCGATCGACGTGGAGTTCTGCAGAATTTCGACGACCTCGACGACATTGGTGCCGCTGGTGTCCGAGCATTCGATGCGGGCAGGCTCGTCCATGCCGCTGCCGAGATCCATGCATCCGCCCACTACCCAGTCGACGTCGAGACAGACAGCGCCCTGCTCGTCACCCGCGAGAGTCTCGTAGTAGTACGAGTCGACATCGGAGGCGCACTGATCAGAGGTGGGAACCTTGGCGACCACCTTGTAATTGGATTCCTTGCTACCGCAGTCCGCATTGTCGATCTCGGCGGCCGTCGTAGTGCCGCCGAGTTTGACGCAGTCACCGATCGACACGTCGATGTCGACGTCGCCGCCGTCGTCCGAACCCTCCTGGCCGGTGATCTTCGAGGTTGTCGGCGCCGCTGAGGTAGTGGTCGAATCGGCAACCGAGGACGATGATTCCGCGATGGCTTTCGGCTCGATGTCGGAACCGCAACCGACGGTGAAGGCGGCGATTGCAGAAGTTGCGATCACCGCAGTGCAAAGTCGCCGGACGATTCCGGACATAAGGACCCCTTTGGTTATTCTGGATAGTTCTGTTGGTTCGTAGATTGTTCGGGACCTATTCCAATACATCGGTAGTCGAATTGCCAACCGGACTGTCAGTATGAGTGGGTGGACCTACCCCTGATGCCGCCGCTTGCCCCGATGCTCGCGAAGGCCGCGGCTACCGTGCCGCCGCAGCCCGAGTCCGGGGATCCGACGTGGTCGTACGAGCCGAAATGGGACGGATTTCGAGCAATCATCTTTCGCGACGGTGATGAAGTGGTGCTCGGGTCGCGGGGAGGAAAAGACTTGGCGCGGTATTTTCCCGAAGCAGTTGAAGCCGTCAAAGCTGAATTGCCCGAGAAATGCGTAGTGGACGGCGAACTGGTGGTTCCCCGTGAAATCGACGGTGTGACGCGCCTGAGCTGGGAAGCATTGTCCGAACGTATTCATCCCGCAGCGAGCCGCGTTGCATTGTTGTCGGAACAAACGCCCGCACAGTTTGTCGGGTTCGATCTACTTGCACTCGGGGATCGAGACGTCTCGATCGAGGATTTCGGTGTGCGGCGTGCGCTGCTCCTCGATTCCGTCGGCGGCGGACCGAGTTGCCACGTGACAGCAGCGACGGCAGACAGTGCCGAAGCAATGGTCTGGTTCGAAACCTTCGAAGGCGCGGGTCTCGACGGGGTTGTCGCCAAGAAGCTGGCGGGGCGGTACCTGCCGAACAAGCGCGAGATGATCAAGGTAAAGCACGCCAGGACCGCGGATGTCGTACTGCTGGGTTACCGTCCCCACAAGAGCCAGCCAGGTATCGGGTCGATGCTTCTGGGTCTGTTCGACGGTTCGGAATTGAAGATGGTCGGTGGCGCTTCGGCTTTCACCGCAGCGCGGAGAATCGAGTTGCTGGCCGAGCTTGAACCTCTGCGGCTCGGGGACGATGTTGTGGCCGAGGGCGAGGCCAGTCGGTGGAGATCTGCCGCAGACCGTTCGTGGATTCCGCTTCGTCCGGAGCGGGTGCTGGAAGTGGCATACGACCAGATGGAAGGGGAACGCTTTCGGCACGCTGCACGATTCCTGCGCTGGCGTCCGGACAGGGTCCCCGACGAATGCACATTCGATCAGTTGGAGGTTCCGGTGCGATACGACTTCGCGGATGTACTTGCAGGTGGTAAGTGATGGCAAGTCCGGCAGAGGAATTGGACGTCGACGGGATCGCGGTCCGGTTGTCGAGCCCGGACAAGATCTACTATCCGCAGCTGGGTGAGGACGGCGGAACCAAGCGTCATCTTGTCGAGTACTACCGCACGGTGGCGCTGCAGGGCGCAGCGCTGCGAGCACTCCAAGATCGCCCCACGCATCTGCAGCGGTTTCCCGACGGCATCGAGGGCGAAGAGGTCTACCAGAAGCGGCTGCCGGCAAAGCGGCCCGAGCACGTCGAGTCCTGCGAGGTCACGTTCCCCTCCGGCCGCAAGGCCGATGTCCTTCGAGTGCGCAGTGCCGCGAACATCGTGTGGGCTGCAAATCTCGGGACCGTCACCTTTCATCCGTGGGCCGTGCGGTGCCCGGACACCGACCACCCGGACGAACTCCGCATCGATCTCGATCCGCAACCGGGAACCGGGTTCGACGAGGCCGTTGCCATCGCGGACGAGGTTCTTCGTCCCCTGCTCGACGAGCTGGGGTTGGAGGGATTCCCCAAGACTTCCGGTGGCCGAGGCCTTCATGTCTACATCCCGCTCGAAGCGCGCTGGGACTTTGTCGAGGTCCGTCACGCGGGTATCGCCCTCGCTCGTGAGGTCGAGCGTCGTAGTGCCGATCGCGCCACAACCGCGTGGTGGAAGGAAGAGCGGGGTGAACGGATCTTCATCGACTTCAATCAGAATGCCCGTGACCGGACGATCGCGGCGGCGTATTCCGCTCGCAAGACGCCGATTGCAACCGTGTCGACGCCGGTGACCTGGGACGAACTGCGCGACGTGCATCCAGACGACTGCACCATCGCCACGGTTCCCGGCTTGCTCGCCGATCGTGGTGATCCGATGGAAGCGATGCACGACAAGGCCTTTGCCCTCGATGTTCTGTTGGAGATGTGGGAGAAGGATCTGGCGGCGGGACTTGGCGATCTGCCGTACCCGCCGAACTATCCCAAAATGCCCGGTGAACCCAAACGTGTTCAACCGAGCAAGGACCGCGATCGGAAGAACAAAGACGGGTAGCGTCAGAGGCGGACATATCGGGTAATTCGATTAGACGTCGAATGTACGGTCACGTCGAATGCACTGTGGGGGTTGGATATGGATCGCCGGAAAACGCGAGCAGTAGGTATAGCGGCGGGTGGCATGATTCTTGCCGCCTTCGGATTGTCGCTCGGTAGCGGAACAGCCTCAGCTGCGACGTTGGATTGTTCGGCGCGCGGCCAAGATCAGACGATCGTCGAGGGGGCGTCCGCGTGCCGAGCGGTGGCAGATCCCTCCAGCCACGCGATTTCACACGTGGAGGGCGACGGCGTCGGCGTCGCGGATTCGCGAGACGGTGGCCGGTCGGCGGGCGTGGGACTCTTCGGCGGAGTCGCTGCGGCGGAGTCGCGCGGGGGTCTACTTGCCGCCGTTGCGTACGGTCCGGGTTCGCTGGCACTCGGCCGCACCGACTCCTCGCCCTTTGCCGTCGTGCTCAGTGGGCCTGGTGGCAGAGCGGCGGTGGGTGACGCGGACGTCGGGGCGATCTGCTCAGGTGGTCCCACCCTTGTTTTCAATATCGCCACAGGTCAGGGATGTTTCAGCGACGGCACTTCGACGTGGGTCACCCCGTGAGAGCACCCCGGCCCTGAGCCTCTTGCGTGACAGTGGTCACAATGGTGTCAAGCTCCTGCCACCGATCGGGTGACCGGGCAACTTGATCAGCGGGGATCGGAGGACGCGATGACTCCCAATGCACGACGGGGTTCGCTCGCCCGGGTGGAGGTGCCTTCGCGCACCGAGTTGTATGTGGACCGGCGGTTCCTTCCCTTGGCCGACCGCTTCTTCGCGATGTATCGCCAACCGCAACAAGGCGGCGGCGCGCTGGTCGTGTACCTGGGTGGCGAGAAAGTGCTCGATATCTGGGCCGGCAATGCCGATCGTGATCGGCGCTGGGACCACGACACGGTGTCGCTGTCGTTCTCGACCGGCAAAGGCGTCGCCAGCACTGTTGTCCATCGGCTCGCCGAACGTGGACTCATCGACTACGACGCTCCGGTTGCTCAGTACTGGCCCGAATTCGGGGCGGCTGGCAAGGACAAGATCACCGTCCGTGAACTGATGTCGCATCGAGCGGGCCTTCACCGCGTTCGCGGCCTGATGCCGCATCCCCTCGACCTGATGGACTACGACGAGGTTGTTGCCGCCCTGGCTGCCGAGAAGCCGGATTCGCGTCGGCTTCGAGGCCCCGGCTATCACGCTGTGACCTACGGGTGGTTGGTAGCCGAACTTGTGGCCAGGGTGTCCGGTCAGCCGTTCATCGACGTCGTACAAGCGGAGATAGCGAAGCCCCTCGGAGTCGACGAACTCTGGTACCGCGTACCCGAAACCGAGCGTCCACGGATTGCGAAGCTGTTTCCACATATCAACCCTGCTGGCTTGAACTGGGCCTTCGCTTCTACCGTGCTCTCACACGTCGGTCCGACTCGCGGACTCGCGGAGGCCGCGATGCCGGACGGTTTCGACGTCATGGTGCGCAACCCGGCTGTCCACGACGCCGTCATGCCGGGCTGGAACGGAGTGTTCAGCGCGCGTGCTCTCGCGAAGATGTACGGCGCCATTGCGAACGGCGGTGTGATCGACGGGAAGCGGTTCCTGAAGGAATCGACCATCGACCAGATGTCGACCATCCAGACTCGCGATCGGGACTACGTGCTGGCGGTGCGGCCCAACTGGACTCTCGGTTACCACCCGCCGATCATCGCCGCGCGGCGGCAGCCGCGTAATGCGATAGGCCACTACGGAGTCGGCGGTTCGGGTGCGTACGCGGACCTGTCCAGCGGACTCTCACTCGGTTTCACCACCAACAGGTTGGGTAGTGCTGTGACAGCTCTCGGTGATCTTCGCCTTGCGAGGCTCGGTGCCGAGGCGCAGGAGTTGGTTCGTCGAATCTGACACGAAGGGAATGCCATGAGCAGCAACGTGTACCGGGTGACCGAGATCGTCGGCTCGTCCACTGAGAGCAGTGATGCGGCAATTCGCACCGCCATCGCCCGGGCGAACGAGACGGTGCGCAACCTCGAATGGTTCGAGGTGGTGGAAACTCGCGGTCACATCGAGAACGGCGCCGTGGCGCATTTCCAGGTCACGTTGAAGGTCGGCTTCCGGCTCGACGGCGACGAATCTTGAGTCGTCATTCATGAGTGTTGATCTCAGGGCGGCCGTCGGGTTCATGGCGGGACATGCCAGGGCTCTCGATCGGTATCGACTGAATTTGATTCTCGGACAGGGTGACCGGGCCGCGGCTTGTGCGGCCGTGGACGGTTATCGCAACCAGGACGGTGGGTACGGCTGGGGACTCGAACCGGATCTCCGCTCGGCAACCAGCCAACCTGGCGGAGCGCTGCATGCCTTCGAAGCCTTTGCGGACATCGGAACGCCGACGCCCAGAGCGGTCGAGCTGTGCGATTGGTTGCAGACGAATTCGCTGGCAGGCGGCGGTTTGCCGTTAGCCTTCCCGATCGCCGACCCGGCCGGTTGTGCGCCCTTCTGGGTGGATGCGGATCCGACGACGCCGTCGTTGCAGATCACCAGCATCGTGTGTGCTGCAGCGACTCGCGTCGCCGAATTCGACGAGGCCGTTGCCGAACATCCGTGGTTCGCCTCTGCCGTTCGATATTGCCTCGACGCGATCGACGGGGCGGATTCTCTGCATGCCCTCGAGTTGGCCTTTGCCTTGCAGTTTCTCGACGCGGTACACAGCACGGCCCCCGAGGTGTCGTCGTTGGTGAATGCACTGGGTAAACGAATCCCGGCCGACGGCCTGGTTCACGTGGACGGGGGAGCCGAGGGCGAGTTCATGCGGCCCCTCGATTTCTCACCGCTTCCCGGTGGCCCGACCCGCGCGTTGTTCGAGGCATCAGTGATCGAGTCCGAACTGTCTGCGCTCGCTGCGCGACAACATGACGACGGCGGTTGGGCGGTGGATTTCGACAGCTATTCGCCCGCCGCTGCGTTGGAATGGCGAGGTCACGCCACCGTGCAGGCTGTATGGCTGCTGAAGCGCAATGGGGTGATCTGAAAACGATTCTCGCGCCAAATTGGAACACGTTATAGTCTGGGAATCAGTTCGTGCTTCGTGTTTCAGGGATAGGGGAATGTCATGGCGTATGTAATCACGCAGCCGTGCTGCAACGACGCCTCGTGTGTTGACGTGTGTCCGGTCAATTGCATTCACCCGACACCGGACGAAGCTCCGTTCGCGACCACCGAAATGCTTTACATCGATCCCGACACCTGCATCGATTGTGGTGCGTGTGTGGACGAATGCCCGGTCGAGGCGATCTTCCCGGACAACGAACTCGACGAGGACGACGCGCCGTACCTGCAGATGAACGCGTCGTACTTCGAGAAGCATCCGATGGGCCCGGATTGGCCCGAGCCGATCACGATGGCCAAGATCGATCCCGAACTGGGAACGCTGAAAGTGGCGATCGTCGGCTCCGGCCCGGCCGCCTGCTACGCGGCGATGGAACTGACCGGCAAGCCTCGCGTCGAGGTCGACATGTTCGATCGACTTCCCACTCCATACGGATTGGTGCGCGCCGGCGTGGCTCCGGATCATCCCGGAACCAAAGGGGTCACCGATCAGTTCCGCGCCGTCGTCGCGAAGAAGACTGTGCGCTGCCACTTCAACGTCGAGGTGGGCACCCACATCTCGCATTCGGAACTCTTGGACCATCACCACGCAGTGATCTACGCGGTAGGCGCTGCCGGGGATCGCAAGCTCGAGATCCCGGGCGAGGATCTGCCGGGAAGTCACGCTGCCACCGAGTTCGTCGCCTGGTACAACGGCCACCCGGGATACGCCGATCGGACTTTCGATCTGTCCGGCGAGCGAGCGGTGATCGTCGGAAACGGCAACGTCGCACTCGACGTCGCACGCATCCTGGTGACCGACCCTGACCAGCTTGCGAAGACGGACCTCGCCGAGCATGCATTGGAAGCGCTGCGTAACAGCAAGATTCGTGAGGTCGTCATTCTCGGGCGTCGTGGGCCGGCGCAGGCCGCGTACACCAATCCCGAACTGTTGGCGCTCGGACAGATGGCGAACGTGGACGTAGTGGTCGACCCGATCGAAGCCGAACTCGACGAGGCCAGTCAGGCGTTCGTGGAAAGCGATGCCGCGGAGCCGTCCGTCCTGCTCAAGGTCAAGCAGGCGCAGGAATTTGCTTCACGTACCGCAGATCCTTCTCGCAAGCGGATCGTTCTCCGGTTCCTCACCTCTCCCGTCGAGGTCCTCGGCGACGGTGCAGTCTCACAGGTGCGGATCGTGAAAAACGAATTGGTGGCAACGCCGACCGGTCAGCTTTCCGCCCGGCCTACCGAAACCGAAGAGACGATCGACACTTCACTGGTGCTTCGGTCGGTCGGATACCGCGGCACACCGATGGCCGACTTGCCCTTCGACGACGCTCGCGGCGTAATCCCCAACGAGAACGGCAGAGTAGTCGACACCGAGACCGGCACGCCGATCCCGGGTGTCTACGTCGCAGGTTGGATCAAGCGCGGACCGACTGGCGTGATCGGCACCAACAAGTACTGCTCCGCCGAGACCGTGTCGATGATCTTCGACGACTTCGCTGGTGGGCGCCTCGCCACCCCGACCGAGGATGCCGACAAGTTGCAGGTTTTGTTGGCAGACCGGTCGCCGGATCAGGTGGACTATCAAGGTTGGCAGCGTATCGACAAGGCAGAACGCGCATCCGGTGCCGCAACCGGACGACCGCGAACCAAACTCATCTCCATCGAATCCATGTTGGCGGCTGCCCGCTGCGAGGGATAGCAACGTTTGGGCGAACATCCGAATTGCTCGATTGCCGCTTTTGTGTGTTAATGACTATGGAAATGTGCGGTTTGCTCTCTTTGGCGTGCTCGGGTGTGTAGGTGTGCTCCCAGAGGGCGCGTCCGAATGGTGCATCGGCATCGGTACCAGGCGGGTATCGATGCCGGCCGTGCACGATCCACGTGAGTACGTGGTCAGTCGAGCGAAGGTAGTGACATGGTCAGCAAAAAGGGTCGTCGGACGTCACGGGTTGCCGTGGCAATCGTCGGAGCAGTGGCCGCCGGCCTCGCTCTGGCCGGACCCTCCGCGGCTGTTCCGCTCTTTCCCGGTGGACCCGACATTCCGTTGCCGGTGATCCCCGGCGTTCCGTACCTCGACCCGGCAATTCCGGTTCCGGGCATCCTGGGTACGCCGATCCAGGCGCCCATCGGCGTCCCCAACTTCTCTGCACCGTCGCTCAACCCGTCCGCGGGCGAGACCGTCGGCATCGCACAGCCGATCATCATTCGATTCAACGAGGCCGTCGGCGACCGTGCGACGGCTGAACGCGCTATTCGCGTGACCACCGATCCGCCGGTCGAGGGCAGCTTCTACTGGATCAACGACAGTCAGGTCCGTTGGAAGCCGGCACAGTTCTGGCCGGCGAACATCTCCGTGACCGTCGACGCCGGTGATTCGCACTCCACGTTCAACATCGGTGATGCGCTCGTCACGGTCGCGGACGACAACACCAAGCAGGTCACCGTCACCCGCAACGGCGAGGTCGTGCGCACCATGCCGACGTCGTTCGGCAAGCCGGGCCACGAAACACCGAACGGCACGTACATCGTCGGCGAGCAGCTGCGCGACATGTACATGGATTCGTCCACGTACGGCGTTCCGATCGATTCTCCCGAGGGTTACCGCACCTACGTCGAGTACGCGACGCGAATTTCCTACAGTGGCATCTTCGTCCATGCAGCTCCGTGGTCGGTTGCGCAACAAGGTTTCACCAACGTCAGCCACGGCTGCCTCAATGTCAGCACCGAGGACGCCAAGTGGTTCTTCGAGAACGCAGGCAAGGGCGACCCGGTGATCGTGCAGAACACCGCAGGTGGAGTCCTCAGTGGCGCCGACGGATTGGGTGACTGGAACCGCTAGACGCAGTCGACGAAGGCCCTGTGCGAGAAGTATTCGCGCAGGGCCTTTTTCGTGTCGCGTTCAGCTCGAGTGTCTTGTACGTTCACCATTCATTCGTTGCGGGCGGTCAGACTGCCTCAGTGAGATCGAGTCCGGAAAGAACGCTGCCCACTTCAGGCAAGCCAGGTCTGTGGGGCAGACCATGGCGTGACTACGCGCTCTTTGCGCTCTTGGTTGGCCCCAATCTCGCGTTGCTGATCTTGTTCACCTATCGCCCGCTGGTGGACAACATCCGACTTTCGTTCTTCGACTGGAACATTGCAGACCCGAAGGCGACGTTCATCGGGCTGAGCAACTACCGCGAGTGGTTCGGACGAAGCGACACCTGGCAGATCGTCACCAACACAGTGGTATTCACGCTGGTCACAGTCGTGGGTTCGATGGCCATCGGTTTGGCGTTGGCCATGCTGCTCGACCGCAAGCTCGTCGGGCGAAACCTGGTCCGGTCGGCCATCTTCGCGCCGTTCGTGATCTCCGGTGCAGCGATCGGTGTCGCGTTTCAGTTCGTCTTCGACCCCAACTTCGGCCTGATTCAGGATCTCCTGCATCGCGTCGGACTTCAATCGCCCGACTTCTATCAGGATCCCCACTGGGCGTTGTTCATGGTGACGGTGACATACATGTGGAAGAACCTCGGCTACACGTTTGTCATCTATCTCGCTGCGCTGCAGGGAGTTCGGCAAGAATTGAACGAAGCCGCCGAAATCGACGGCGCCAAGCCGTGGACCAAGTTTCGCCGGGTGCTCCTACCTCAGTTGCGCCCGACGACGTTTTTCCTCTCCATCACCGTCATGCTCAACTCGCTCCAGGTCTTCGACATCATCAACGTCATGACCCGAGGTGGCCCGCTGGGGACAGGGACGACGACGATGGTCTACCAGGTGTACAACGAGACGTTCCGAAACTTCCGGGCGGGATACGGCGCGACGGTTGCCACCATCATGTTCCTGATCCTGCTGATCATCACTGTCTACCAGGTTCGTGCCATGGATCGGGGAGAAGAGAAATGACAGCGGTAGAGGAAAAGAAAAGCGCTGCTCCGACTTCCGTCGTCCGACCCGGACCGGACCGCAAGAACCTGGACCGGCGTGAGGTCGGTGTGAAGATCCTCGGGTACGCGGCAATGGTGATCGCCTTGGTCATCATCGTCCTGCCGCTCTACTGGATCGTGATGACCTCGTTCAAGGAGCGCCCGGAGATCTACACGCAGCCGGCAACGTGGTGGCCGTCGTCGCTGCATCCCGAAAACTATTCCGAAGCAACCACATCGGTCCCGTTCTGGATGTTTCTGCGGAACTCGATAGTGATAACGACGATCCTGTCCGCGGCGAAGTTCGTTCTGGGGACTCTCAGTGCCTACGGGTTGGTGTTTCTGCGCTTCCCGGGGAAGAACTTCGTCTTTCTCGGCATCATCGCAGCGTTGATGGTTCCGAATCAGATCACCGTGATCTCGAACTACGCGCTCGTAGCAGAGTGGGGGTGGCGTAACACGTTCCAGGGCATCATAGTTCCGCTCGCGGGTGTAGCCTTCGGTACGTTCCTCATGCGCAACCATTTCCTCTCGATCCCTTCGGAGATCATCGAGGCGGCGCGGATGGACGGCGCCGGCCACTGGCGGCTGCTCTGGCGCGTGGTGCTTCCCGTGTCGGGGCCGACGATGGTGGCGTTCGGCATCATCACGGTGGTGAACGAATGGAACGAGTACCTGTGGCCGTTCCTCATGTCCGACGATTCCTCGGTAGCGCCGCTGCCGATCGGATTGACCCAACTGCAGAACAACGACGGACTCACCAACTGGGGTCCCGTCATGGCAGGAACGGTGCTGACGATGCTACCGATCCTGGTGATTTTCCTTCTGCTGCAACGACACATGATCAAGGGCCTCACCTCCGGTGCGGTCAAGGGCTGACAGCTTTCCCGTCACATTTCTTTTTCGAGGAGCAGTAATGGCAAACATGAACAGGCGCGGATTCTTGAGCCTCGGCGGCGCAATCGCCGCCGGCGCCGCACTGACCGCGTGCGCGGGTTCCGGCGGGTCAAGCGCTGATGCTGCGGGAACATCCGGTGCTGCGGGTGATTCCAACACCATCACTTTCTGGTCGAACCACCCGGGTAAGTCCACCGACGTGGAGAAGGAACTGATCAACCGCTTCCAGGCCAAGTACCCGGACCTGAAGGTCAACTTGGTGGACGGCGGCAAGAACTACGAAGAGGTGGCACAGAAGTTCAACGCTGCCCTCTCCGGTGGAGATGTTCCCGATGTGGTTGTGCTGTCGGATGTCTGGTGGTTCAACTACGCACTGGCCGGGGCGATCGAGCCGCTCGACGGACTCTTCTCCGAGGTGGGCGTCGACTCGGCCGACTACGTCGATTCGCTGCTCGCCGACTACCTTTTCCAGGGTAAGCACTACGCGCTTCCCTACGCCCGGTCGACGCCGTTGTTCTACTACAACAAGGCGGTCTGGTCGCAGGCCGGTCTTCCCGATCGTGGGCCGGCAACGTGGCAGGAGTTCGACGAGTGGGGACCAGAGTTGCAGAAGGTAGTGGGCAACGGCAAGTTGGCACACGGGTGGGGCAACGCGAAGGATTACCTCGGCTGGACCTACGAAGGCCCCATCTGGACGTTCGGCGGCTCGTACTCCGACCAGTGGAATCTGCAGCTCGACAACGAGAAGACCATTGCCGCAGGGCAGTTCCTCTCCAGCATGATTCACGACAAGAAGTACGCCGCGGTCTCCACCGACATCGCAAACGAATTCGGTACCGGCATTCTGGCGTCGACCATCGCGTCGACGGGTGATCTGTCCGGCATCAAGAAGACTGCGAACTTCGACTTCGGCACCGCTTTCCTCCCCGCCGTGGACGGAACTCCCGGTTGCCCCACCGGCGGCGCCGGGCTCGCCATCCCGTCGAAGATCTCCGATCAGCGGAAGAAGAACGCGCTCAAGTTCATCGACTTCATCACCAATGGTGAGAACACGGCGTACTTCTCGCAGAACGTCGGCTACATGCCGGTCCGCAAGTCGGCAACGTCGGAGCCGAGCATGAAGGCGTTCCTCGACGCGAACCCCAACTCCCGTACCGCGGTGGATCAGCTTGCGCGCACGCGCTCGCAGGACTACGCACGCGTGTTCGTCCCGGGCGGCGATCAGATCATCGGCACCGGACTCGAGCAGATCGCTCTCCAGAAGGCCGACGTCGCATCGACATTCGCCGGCGTCGCGACCCAGTTGCAGCAGATCATCGACCGGCAGATCACCCCCAAGCTGCCGAAGTAGTAGGAGAGAACACTCATGGCCAACGTGCAATTCGCGGGAGTAACGCACCGTTACGAAGGAACCGATCGACCGGCAGTCGACCGTCTCGACCTCGACATCGCAGACGGTGAGTTCCTGGTACTCGTAGGACCTTCCGGTTGCGGTAAGTCCACCAGCCTGCGAATGCTCGCCGGTCTCGAATCCGCGTCGGACGGCCGGATCGAGATCGGCGGCACGGACGTCACGCACCTCGCTCCGCGAGCACGTGACGTCGCCATGGTGTTTCAGAGTTACGCGCTGTACCCGAACATGACCGTCGAGCAGAACATGGGCTTCGCGCTGCAGAATGCCGGAGTAGGAAAGGCAGAGCGCCGGGAGCGGGTACTCGAGGCAGCGCGGATGCTCGAACTCGAACCGCTGCTCGGACGTAAGCCGGCCAAGCTGTCGGGTGGGCAACGTCAGCGAGTTGCTATGGGTAGAGCCATCGTTCGCCATCCCAGGGTGTTCTGCATGGATGAGCCGCTCAGCAATCTGGACGCCAAACTACGCGTCAGTACGCGGTCGCAGATCGCCGCCTTACAGCGTCGACTCGGCACCACGACGGTCTACGTCACCCACGATCAGGTGGAAGCGATGACGATGGGAGACAGGGTGGCGGTAATGCTGGACGGTCGCTTGCAGCAGGTGGCGAAGCCGCGCGAACTTTACGACAACCCCGTCAACACTTTTGTGGCCGCCTTCATCGGGTCGCCGGGCATGAACTTGATCGAAGCGCCGGTCGAGGGCACCGTCGCGGTGCTCGGTGATCTACGGATACCGCTGCCCACCGGGGCGTCCGAGCGGGAACGGGTAGTCGTGGGAGTTCGCCCGGAGTCGTGGGATCTGGTGGGAGCGTGGCGAAAGGGCTCGCTGGCCGTGGATGCCGACCTGCTCGAAGAGTTGGGCGCCGAATCGTTCGTGTACGCGAAGGGCGCTCCGGATTGCCAGTGGCAGAGCCGATCCGGCCGGATTGTCATCCGCGTTGACCGGAAGATGTCCGTGTCACCAGGGGAGTCGCTTCACCTGCTGCCCAAAGCAGGTGAGGTGTACTTCTTCTCCGCGGAGACCGGGGTCCGTCTGTAGCGATACTGTGTGCGGCATGACCGTCGCGCGTTCGCTGTTGTTGTTCGTTCTCGCCGCGCTGCTCGAAATCGGGGGCGCGTGGTTGGTGTGGCAGGGAATTCGCGAGCAGAAGGGTTGGATCTGGGTAGGGCTGGGCGTCATCTCGCTCGGCCTCTACGGCCTGGTCGCGACCATGCAACCGGATGCCAACTTCGGCCGTATCCTCGCTGCGTACGGCGGCATCTTCGTTGCGGGGTCGCTACTCTGGGCGGTGGTGATGGACGGATTTCGCCCGGATCGCTTCGATATCGCCGGTGCGCTGATCTGTCTCGTCGGTGTCGGGGTGATCATGTACGCCCGGTAGGACCTTCGGCCCCGTGCGCGCTCAGGGAGTCCAGAGGGTCCTCAAGCGCGCACAGGGGCTTGCCCCCCTGCTACCAGATCTTCACACGCTTCTCCGGCTCCAAATACAGTGCGTCACCGGGCTTGACGTCGAACTCCTCGTGGAACGTGTCGAGGTTGCGGACGACGCCGTTGCACCGGAACTCCGGCGGCGAGTGCGGGTCGACGGCCAGACGGCGAAGCGCTTCGGCCTCCCGAGCCTTCGTGCGCCACACCTGCGCCCACCCGAAGAACACGCGCTGCAAGCCGGTGAGTCCGTCGATGACCGGCGGTTCGGTACCTTCGGTTGCGATCTTGTACGCCGCGATCGCGATCGACAGACCGCCGAGGTCGCCGATGTTCTCGCCGATCGTGAACTCGCCGTTGACGTGGTGGCCTGGCAGTTCCTTCGGCTCGAATTCGTTGTACTGCTCGATGAGAGCCTTTGTGCGCTCGCCGAATTCGCTGCGATCCTCGTCGGTCCACCAGTCGACCATGTTGCCGTCGCCGTCGTACTTGGCGCCCTGATCGTCGAAGCCGTGACCGATCTCGTGTCCGATGACGGCGCCGATGCCGCCGTAGTTGGCAGCGTCGTCGGCTGCCGCGTCGAAGAACGGCGGCTGGAGAATGGCTGCGGGGAACACGATTTCGTTCATGCCCGGGTTGTAGTAGGCGTTGACGGTCTGCGGCGTCATGAACCACTCGTCACGGTCGACGGGGCCGCCCAGCTTGGCCAGGTCACGGTCGTACTCGGCGGCGTATCCACGACGGTAGTTGCCCACCAGGTCGGTAGCCGAGATCTCGAGACCTGCGTAGTCCCGCCACTTGTCGGGGTAACCGATCTTCGGAGTGAACTTCTCGAGCTTGGCCAATGCGGCCTCACGCGTCTGCGGGCTCATCCACTCGAGATCGGAGATGTTGCGGCGGTACGCCTCCTGCAGGTTTGCGACCAGTTCCAGCATCCGGGTCTTGGCCTCTGCGGGGAAGTGCCGATCGACGTAGAGCTTGCCGACGGCCTCTCCGAGCAGATCCTGAACAAGGCTGACTCCGCGCTTCCAACGCTCACGGTTCTCTTCCGTCCCGGAGAGCGTGGTGCCGTAAAACGCAAAGGTTTCGTCCACCAGGGCCGAATGCAGGTAAGGGGAGCGGGCATGAAGCACCTTCCACGCCGCCCATGCCTTCCAGTCGTCGAGTGACTCCGATGCCCATAGAGCGGTGAAGGTGTGCAGGAAGTCCGGCTGACGGACGACGATCTCGGCGAACTTCTCCGAATCGGCGCCGAGACCCGACAGCCACGCCGCCCAGTCCAACCCGGGGTTCTGCTCGGTCAGTTCCTCGAAGCCCACGAGGTTGTAGCTCAGATCTGCGTCACGACGCTTGACGACGTCCCAGTGCCCGGCCGCGATCTTCTTCTCGAGTTCGAACACACGCTGCGCGTCGTACCCGACGCCGGCGAGGGTGAACATCTTGTCGATGTGCGCGACGTACTTCTCGCGGATTTCCGCGTAATTGTCCTCGCGGTAGTACGACTCGTCGGGCAGGCTGATGCCCGACTGGCTGAAGTGAATCAGGTATCGCTCGGAGTTCTTGGCGTCGGTGTCGACGTAGTGAGAGATGGCGCCACCGACGCCGACGCGCTGGTGGCGTCCGATCACGGTGGCGAGAGACGAACGGTCCGGTGCGTCTGCGACGGCGTCCAGCTCGTCGTCGATGGGGCTGAGGCCCGCAGCTTCCACGGAATCGGCGTCCATGAAGCTCGAGTACAGGTCACCGATGCGCTGAGCATCGGTACCGGCGGCGGAGTTGGACTCCGCGGCTTCGGTGATGATGGTCTGTACGTCTTCTTCGGCCTTGTCGTAGAGCGTGCGGAATGCCCCGTCGACGGCGCGGTCTGCCGGAATCTCGTATTCGGCGAGCCATTTTCCGTTGACGTGGACGAACAGATCGTCCTGCGCCCGTGTGTCGCCGTCGAGGTGGGTGAGGTCGATGCCTGAGCGATGAGCCGTGGTCATTTCTCCATCCTTACACGATCATGACGAACTGCTCGGTGTGTGCATGATCGCTCCAAGCCCCAGTTCAACTATTGCGCTGGGCAACGTCGGTATGGCATGGCACGATCGATTACGTGACCAGCAGACCTGCCGCAGATCCGCACCTGCAGGACCTCGCGCGACTACGACGCGTGCGTGACCGTATCGACCGCGAGTACGCGCGGCCTCTGGACGTGGAGGCGCTCGCGCGGGGAGTGAACATGTCTGCGGGGCATCTCAGTCGTCAATTCCGCCAGGCGTACGGCGAACCGCCGTACGCCTACTTGATGACCAGGCGCATCGAGCGCGCGATGGCGCTTCTGCGCCGCGGCGACCTGAGTGTTACGGACGTCTGCTTCGAAGTGGGCTGCAGCTCACTCGGCACCTTCAGCAGCCGGTTCACCGAGTTGGTCGGGGTTCCGCCCAGTGTCTATCGGCGCGAGGCCGAGCAGTCGACGGCCGGAATGCCGTCCTGTGTGTCGAAACAAGTCACCAGACCGATCAGGAATCGAGAAGCGCAGACCCCACAACCGCAATTAACGTGATCGCCATGGACATCACCATTCACTCGAGTTTCCTTCCGCAGGACGACCCTGATGCCGCCCTGAACTTCTATCGCGACACGCTCGGCTTCGAGGTTCGCAACGACGTCGGTTACGACGGGATGCGTTGGATCACCGTGGGGCCGCCCGGCCAGCCCGGCACTTCCATCGTGCTGCATCCGCCGGCCGTCGATCCCGGCATCACCGACGAGGAGCGCCGCACCATCATCGAGATGATGGCCAAGGGCACCTACGGCGGACTTCTCCTGGCCACCAAAGATCTGGACGACACGTTCGAGCGGCTTCAGGCCGGCGACATCGACGTCGTCCAGGAACCGACAGAGCAGCCCTACGGCGTTCGCGATTGCGCCGTCCGCGACCCAGCGGGAAACCTGATCCGTATTCAAGAACTGCGCTGAATTCAAGAACTGCGCTGAGACCGTCAACTGCGCTGAGACCGTCGGCGATCGACTGACAGATGGAGACACGATGACTGCCTTGCACACCGCAGACAGCCACGATTTGATCCGCGTGCAAGGTGCGCGGGTGAACAATCTCGAAGACATCAGTGTCGAGATCCCGAAGCGGAGGCTGACGGTCTTCACCGGCGTCTCCGGCTCTGGAAAGAGTTCGCTGGTGTTCAGTACGATCGCCGCGGAATCGCAGCGGATGATCAACGAGACGTACAGCGCGTTCGTTCAAGGATTCATGCCGACACTCGCGCGGCCGGACGTCGACGTTCTCGACGGACTGACCACCGCGATCATCGTCGATCAACAGCGGATGGGCGTCGACCCGCGCTCGACCGTCGGAACCGCCACCGACGCCAACGCGATGCTCCGCATCCTGTTCAGCCGTCTCGGAAAGCCTCACATCGGTTCGCCCCAGGCGTTTTCGTTCAACGTCGCTTCCATCTCCGGTGCAGGCGCGGTCACCATGGAGCGCGGCGGCCGTCAGACGAAAGAGCGTCGCAGCTTCAAGATCACCGGCGGCATGTGTCCGCGGTGTGAGGGACGAGGGGCGGTCAGCGATTTCGATCTGACCGCGTTGTACGACGACACCAAGTCGCTCAACGAAAGTGCGATCACGGTTCCCGGTTACAGCATGGAGGGCTGGTACGGCCGGATCTATCGCGGCTGCGGCTTCTTCGATCCCGACAAGCCGATCAAGAAGTACACCAAGAAAGAACTGAACGACCTTCTCTACAAAGAGCCGACCAAGATCAAGGTCGAAGGAATCAACCTGACGTACACGGGTTTGATTCCGCAGATTCAGAAGTCGTTCCTGGCCAAGGACGTCGACGCGATGCAGCCGCACATCCGGGCTTTCGTCGAGCGGGCGATCACCTTCACCACCTGCCCCGAATGCGACGGGACGCGACTGAGCGAGGGTGCGCGGTCGTCGAAGATCAAGGGCGTCAACATCGCCGACGCCTGCTCGATGCAGATCAGCGATCTCGCGGAATGGGTCAGTGGACTGAAGGAACCGTCGGTCGCGCCGTTGCTCACGACGCTCGGTGAAACGCTCGACTCGTTCGTGGAGATCGGACTCGGCTACCTCAGTCTAGATCGGCCCTCGGGAACGCTCTCCGGCGGTGAAGCTCAGCGCACCAAGATGATTCGTCACCTGGGTTCCTCGCTCACTGACATCACGTATGTATTCGACGAACCCACCACCGGCCTGCATCCGCACGATATCGCGAGGATGAACGACCTCCTGCTGCGCCTGCGGGACAAGGGCAACACGGTGCTCGTGGTCGAGCACAAGCCGGAGACGATCGTGATCGCCGACCACATCGTCGACCTCGGTCCGGGCGCGGGTAGCGCCGGCGGCAACGTCTGCTTCGAGGGCACCGTCGACGGTTTGCGTGTCAGCGACACCGTCACCGGCCGTCACTTCGACGACCGGGCCGCAATCAAAGAGACTGTGCGCGAGTCCACCGGGGCAATCGAGATTCGCGGAGCGAACTCGCACAACCTGCAGGACGTCGACGTCGACGTACCGCTGGGCGTCCTGGTCGTGGTCACCGGTGTCGCCGGGTCGGGCAAGAGTTCGCTGATCCACGGCTCACTCGCGAAACGCGAAGACGTGGTGTCGGTCGATCAGAGCGCGATCCGTGGCTCGCGCCGGAGCAACCCGGCAACGTACACCGGGCTGCTCGACCCGATCCGCAAGGCATTCGCGAAGGCCAACGGCGTGAAGCCGGCGCTGTTCAGTGCCAACTCCGAGGGCGCCTGCCCGACGTGCAACGGCAACGGCGTCATCTACAGCGACCTGGCGATGATGGCCGGCGTTGCCACTCTCTGCGAGGAGTGCGAGGGTAAGCGCTTCCAAGCTGAGGTACTCGAATACAAATTCGGTGGCAAGGACATCAACGAGGTTCTCACAATGTCGGTGGCCGAGGCCGAGGAGTTCTTCGGCGACGGTGAGGCCAAGACGCTTGCGGCGCACAAGATCCTCGTACGACTGGTCGACGTGGGGCTCGGGTATCTCACGATCGGCCAGCCGCTGACGACGCTGTCCGGCGGCGAGCGTCAGCGCATCAAGCTGGCAACACACCTGGGGGAGAAGGGTGGTGTGTACGTCCTGGACGAGCCGACCACCGGACTGCACCTGGCCGACGTCGAGCAGTTGCTCGGCCTGCTCGATCGACTCGTCGATTCCGGCAAGTCAGTCATCGTCATCGAGCACCACCAAGCGGTGATGGCGCACGCCGACTGGATCATCGACCTCGGCCCTGGTGCCGGTCACGACGGCGGTCGGATCGTCTTCGAGGGCACTCCCGAGGAACTGGTTGCCGACGGTTCCACCCTCACCGGAAAGCACCTCGCGGCATACGTCGGCGGCTGACCTGGCTCCTACTTCAGGCGTCTATACCCAGGTTGATGACGGCGAGGTAGGAACCGTCCGACTGCTTTTCGACGGTCATGAGGCCAGTGTCGTCGTAGATGCCGTCACTGGCGTTGTTTGTGTTGTTCTCACGACCGGTGTGCTCGCTGTACGGGGACTGCGAGTACACCTCGTCGAGGAGCGTCTCGTCGAAGAAGGTCTGCGACGTCAGGACCGTCTTCTTGTCGATGTGCACCTTGACGTGGATGTGGGTGGTGCGGCCCATGTACCAGCCGGGGAAGATGGTGGTGAACTGCGCGATTCCGTTTGCATCGGTGGTCTGGGCTCCGCGCAGGTAGGTGCCGTCGTCGGTGGTGGTGGCTTCGGTGTCGCCGACGCTGTACGAACCGTCCGACGTCTCGCCAGAACCGCCCATGCCGCCGCCCATCCCAGCGGGTGCGCCTGACGGAGGTTCCCCCATTCCGCCGGCCGGGGGAGTTCCGCCGCCACCGCCGCCGTTGGCGCTCAGCGAACCGGATTCGAAACCGGAGTACACGCCGCCGGCGTCGCAGTGCCAGATCTCGACGACGGCGTTAGAGACCGCGCCGATGCTGCCGTCGACGTTGCACTGGCTGTTGTCCTGCACGCGCATTGCCACCTGGAGTGTGGTGCCCGGACGGTCTTCGCGGATGTCGCCGCGAATGGAGTCGACGTCGAACCAGTAGGGACCCTGCGTCTCTTCCTTGCTCATGACGCACTGACGCGCCTTGGCCAGAAGTGCGGTGACGACATCGCCGGACGTGGCAGCGGCGGAAGTTCCGGACGTGGTTGTCGTCGATGCAGCCGCAGTCGAAGTCGTCGGGGCGGTGCCACTGTTACCGGAACACGCTGCGATGAGCCCGCCCAGGCTGATGGTTCCGCCGAGCGCGAGGGCCCGTCGACGGCTCACGCGTAGCCGGCTTGCTTCGATGTCTTTGTTCACGCCGCTGTACCTCCATTGTGTGGGCTGTTGTCTCAATGGTGGACGGGCGACCTGGTTCGGAACTGGTTATCCGCTGTGAACTTGCTGGGAGAGCATCTGAATGCTCGAGGTGGCCCGTACGTAGACCTGTCCGCCGTCGTCGACGATGCGAGTTTCGATCAGTGCGAGCCTGCGCCCGGCACGAATCACGACGGCCTCGGCGCGCATGATCGGCCCACCGATGTCGGGGGAGCGCAGGAAGTCGATCTTGTGGTCGAGGACGCGATAGTCCTGATCGACGCTGGTCAGCGTCTGCGCTGCCAGACCGGTGACGGCATCGACCGCTGAGATGAGGACACCTCCCTGAACGGCGCCCAACGGGTTGGCCATCCAGGTGACCGGGGCGAACTCGCCCACGACGGAACCCGGGGTCACGTCGACGACTGCAAGATCGAGGAGCCCGGCGAGCGGACCGCGTTCGAGTTTGCCGTCGCGGATTCCTTCGACGACGTCGGACCCGGACAACCCGCTCAGGTTGCTTTTCTTTTCCGGCGTCGGGACGGGCAGCGGCTCACCCTCCACGTAGTCGTCGATTCCCACGACGGGAGGACGCGAGACCACCATGGCGCGGCCGGCCATCACGGCCAGGAGGGTGCCGTTGTCGTCGTGAAGTTGCCCGGATGCCAGACCGACGCCGTCGTCGAGATGGACGAGTGTGCCGGTGGCACCGACGTCTGCGAGGGCCGGGATGTCTGCGCCGGCACTGACCGTGACCTGCGCAAGTACGGACTGATGCCCGGAAGTCAGTCCCGAGTACACCGCGCCGCCCATGGCTCCGTCGATCATGACTCCGATGGAACCGAGCACGGTCTTGCCACGGTGATCGTGGAATCGCGGGCCGACGGACTGGACGAAGGCCAGGTCCCCGGGCGCAACCGACACGGCACGCACACCCATCAAGGTGTTGAGGGGGTCAAGCTTCTTGACGGGCGCGGCGGAGTTGTCGATGCTCATCCGTCGAGTATCTCCAGCGCGCACAGTCCGGCCGAGACCGGGTCTCAACCTCCGATACGGGAATGCATTTCCCAGACGAGGACTTCGGCCCCGGCGTCGGAGGTCAGTTGCTGCCCACCCGAATCGCTCAACCGGACGGCATCGCCCTCGTACAGTGTGCCGACGCCCTCCATCTCGGCAGTGCCCTGCGCGACGAAGACGTGCAGGAACGGTGCGCTGGGAAGATGTACAGAGGTGCCAGGCAGAATGCGTGCGACGTGCATGGCGGCGTTCTTGTTGTTGATGCGAATCGCCGAATGATCCTTGTAGCGACCCATTCCGGAGGCGACCGGGATCAGACCGCCGCGCAGCAATTCGTCGTCGATCTCGAGTTGTTCGTACCCGGGAGTCAGTCCACCTTCGTCCGGCACCACCCACATCTGGATGAAATGCACGGGGTCGGAATGCTGTTCGCCGCCCAGACGCCACGAATCGTTCTTCTCACTGTGCATTATTCCGGTACCGGCGCTCATGCGCTGGGCGAGCCCTGGATAGATGACGCCGGTGTGGCCGATGGAATCCTGGTGCACGAGCGAACCGCGAAGCACCCACGTCACGATCTCCATGTCCTTGTGCGGATGGGTATCGAAGCCGGTTCCCGCCAGTACGGTGTCGTCGTTGTTGACCAGTAGCAATCCGTGATGGGTGTTGTCGGGATCGTAATGCTGCCCGAACGAGAACGAATGCTTTGAATCCAGCCAGGAGACGCGGGATTTCAAGCGATCACCGGAGCGGTGCACATCGACGTGCGGTGTCGTCCGTGGGGCCTGTGCTCGACCAGATGCCATGGCTCCTCCTTCTGTGCCACCGGGATCCATCACTGCCGGATCCACCACTACCGGAATCCACCCTACGACGAACCTCCTGTGTAGTCCGAGCATTGGGCGTACTCGGTTGTGTCGTCAGTTCGTAGACGCGTGCATCTCCCACACGAGTATCTCCGCATCGTCGATCCCCTCGACTCTTTGACCGCCAGTATCCTTGAGACGCAACGAATCTCCCGGACCGAGCAATCCGACTCCCTCGACGTCGACCGTGCCGCCGGCGATGAAGCCGTGCACGTACGGTGCGTCCGGCAGGAATACCGACCCGCCGGTCTCGAGGCGTGCAACATGAAGGGCCGCATGTTTGTTGTGCAGGCTTATCGCGCTGTGATCACGATGCGCGGGCATCCCCGACGCCAGGGTGATCAGGCCACCGGCGTCGAGTTCGGAATTGATGTCGAGTTCTTGATAACTCGGAGTCACTCCGGATTCGTCCGGCGGTATCCACATCTGAACGAGGTGAACGGGTTCGGTGACACGTGAGCCGTCGGCGCGCCAGCGATCGTTGCGTTCGGAGTGCAGGATTCCGGTACCGGCACTCATTCTTTGCGCGAGGCCTCGATGGATGACTCCGGAGTGCCCAGCGGAATCCTGGTGAACCAGAGATCCGCTGAGCACCCACGTCACGATCTCGGTGTCGCGGTGCTGATGAGTGTCGAAACCGGAGTCGGCTTCGATGATGTCGTCGTTGTTCACCAACAGAAGTCCGTGCGCGTACGCGGCGTGATCGAAGTTTCCGGCAAAGGGGAAACTGTGACGTGCCGTGAGCCAGCCGTAGTTGAGATGCGCACGTTCGTATGCTCGTTGGACGACTACCGACGACATGTCAGCTCAGCGTCTCGTGTGCCGCCGGGATGGATCCGAGGCGTCCGGCTTGAAAGTCCTCGAAAGCCTGCATGACCTCGGACTTGGTGTTCATGACGAACGGCCCGGCCATGGCGATGGGTTCGCGGATCGGCTTGCCGCCGAGGATGAAGACCTCGAGGGATTCGGTCCGTGAATCCTGGCGATCGGAAGCGGCGACGGTGATGGAGTCACCACGTCCGAAGACAGCTGTCTGTCCGACACGAATGGGCCGGCGCTCGGCCCCGACCGTGCCTTCGCCGGCGAGGACGTAGACGATCGCGTTGAACTCGGGGTTCCAGGGAAGTGTCAGGCTCGCACCCGGGGCCACGGTCGTGTGGGAGAGCGCGATGGGTGTGTATGTCGAACCGGGTCCGGCGTTGCCGGCGATGTCTCCGGCGATGACGCGTACCAAGGCTCCACCGTCGGGGGAGGAGAGCAGTGCCACCTTGTTGCCGGTGATGTCCTGGTACCGCGGCGCTGCCATCTTGTTGTCGCGGGGCAGGTTGACCCACAGCTGGACACCATGGAACAGGCCGCCGCTGACGACGAGGTGTTCCGGCGGAGTTTCGATGTGGAGGATGCCGCCACCCGCTGTCATCCACTGGGTGTCGCCGCCGCCGATAATGCCGCCGCCGCCGTTTGAGTCCTGGTGCTCCATGATGCCGTCGATCATGTAGGTAACGGTTTCGAAGCCGCGGTGCGGGTGCCACGGTGTGCCCTTGGGTTCGCCGGGTGCGTAGTTGACTTCGCCCATCTGGTCCATGTGGATGAAGGGGTCGAGGGCGGAGAGGTCGATGCCCGCGAAGGCGCGATGAACGGGGAAGCCTTCACCTTCGTATCCGACCGGTGCGGTGGTGATGCTCTTGACCGGGCGGTCGACTGCTGACGCGGCCGGCTCGTCGAGGCGGGGCAGGGCCAAGATGTTCTCGACTGTCACAGCAGGCATGTCGTACTCCTCGTGTCCGTGAAGCTGAAGTCAGGTAGTTGATTGTTCAACTATCTCACCAGGAGTCAACAAAGTCGAGCCCCGAGTATTCCCGGGGCCCGGCTGGTGTCTGGATCAGCCTGGTGCCTGGATCAGCGCAACATGCTGCCGAGGGTTTTTGCGGCTGCCACGACCTCGGCGCCCAGCGCTGCTTGGTCCTGAGAGTCGAAGACGGAAATTCCGAGGCTGGAAATGGCGTCGCGGCGTCTGCCGGGGATCACTGCCGAGATTCCCAGGACGGACGGGATGACTTCGCCGACGGTCACTGCGTAGCCGCGTGCGCGTGCGGCCGTCACTTCCTCTCGTTCCCCACTCGTCGGCGGGAGTGAGGCAAGGATGGAAAGCCCGGCCGAGCCGCGGTCGATCGGATCAACCTGCCCTGGGTGGAACGCGACGTGGACTTTGGCGCTGCGCGGTTCGACCACCATCAGGGCGCGCACTTCGGTGTCGCTCTCGCGGACCACCAGGTGCGCTGTCGCCTCGGTGGCCTCGGCGAGTTCTTGAAGAATCGGGCGAGCGAGAGTGCGCAAATCTTGTTCCACCGGTTCGGCAAGGGTGACCAGCCCGGCGCCGAGAGTGACGCGCTTGAAGGAGTCCTTGCGGCACAGGTGATGAGCCTCGAGTGTGCGGATCAATCGATGCGCGACGGTTCGGTGGACTCCCACTCCGTCGGCGATGTCGGTGACCGACAGGCCGTGTGGATAGGACGTCAGGAGTTCCAGGATCTCGAGTCCGTGGTGCAGCGTTTTCGACATGCTCGAGTCCACTTGAACTGCACTTTTGCGCGGTCGGTGTTCCTCGCTCAGCTCTGACATCAAATCCCTTTCTTGACGTTTGTGAGGTATGCCACCTACGCTTTGAACATATCGCACAGCGTGTGCGATTATCGCACACTTTACGGAGCTGCACAACCTTCGGGTGGATGCAGCGCAGCGTGTTCGGAGAGAACCTTCATGAGCAACTACAGCGTCGTGGCAACGGAGGACGTTGTCGCAATCCATCAGCTGTACGGCCACCAGAGTCATTGCATAGACTCTGGGCGCCAGCAGGATTGGGCGCAGACATTCACCGATGGCGGTGAGTTTCATTCCCCCAGTTATCCGGAATCCGTGGTCGGTTTCGTCGACCTTGCGGCTTTTGCTGCTCGTTTCTCCGCTGCGGCGGAAGCTGCCGACGAGGTGCATCGTCACGTTCTGACCAATCTCGTCGTCGAGGTGGTGGACGAGAGTGCTCTCGCAGTGCACGGGTACCTGCAGATCGTTGCCACCGCTCGCGGCGGAGACTCGCGGCTACTGCGGATGACGACTGTCACAGATCACGTGGTTCGGGTCGGTGAGGAGTGGAAGATCGCCCGCCGCACCGTCTCCCGCGACGACGCGCCCCGAGCGTCCGAACAAGCTTGAAGTACCGAAATGTTTCTTGCGCAACAATATTCAGTAGGAGAAGTACATCATGACCGAAAGCTCTGACCAGACGAACCCGGGCCGTACCGTAGTGACGCAGATGTCGGCGGTGTACCCGGAGTTGGCAGGCAAGGTCGCAGTGGTGACCGGCGCGGCCCAGGGTATGGGTGCGACGTTCGCCGAAGGACTGGCAACACGCGGCGTACATGTCGTCGGCGCCGACATCAACGAAGAGCAGATGCTCGCCACGGCCGCACGAATCAACACGGACCTCGAACCGAATGCACTGGCGGACAAACCGGGCCGCGTGGTCGGAGCTCGGGTCGACGTCACCAAGCCCGACGAGCATGAATTGCTTGCTCAGTTGGCGTTGAAGGAGTTCGGCCGGGTCGATTTCTGGATCAACAATGCGGGAATCTTCCCGTTTGCGCTGGCCGAGGAGATCACCCCGGAGCAGATCGGCGCAACGCTGAGTGTCAATGTCGAAGGAGTGCTCTACGGTGCCCAGGCGGCGGCACGTCACCTCGGTCCCGGCGGCGCCATCGTCAACATGTCCTCGGTGTCTGCGCTGCGTGTGCGGAAGGGGAGAGGCGCATACTGCACGTCGAAAGCTGCCGTTGCGCACCTCACGGAGTCTCTCGCAGTGGAGTTCGGCGACAAGGGTATTCGAGTCAACTCCATTGCGCCCGGCTACATCGACACGGCGATGACGAAGTGGGTCCAGGAAGATCCGATCGCGCTCGCGAACGCACTCGACGCGGTACCGCTGCATCGTCTGGGCTCGCCCGAAGAGGTCTTCGGCCCGCTGCTGTTCCTGCTCTCGGACAGCGCGCGCTACGTCACCGGGCACAGCATTGCGGTGGACGGTGGTTCGCGGCATGTCTGAGTCCACGACATATCCCGGCGTCGTTCTCGTTACCGGCGGTGCTGCCGGGATGGGAGCGCATCACGCGCGCACTCTCGCAGCGCGCGGTTCGCATGTCTGCATTGCCGATGTTTCGGATTCATCCGGCGTGGTCGACGACATTGTCTCCGCCGGCGGATCGGCATCCGCTCATCTTCTCGACGTCACCGATGCCGATGCCTGGGACCGGGTTGTCGACGAAATTCGCACCACCCGTGGGGAACTCGGCGGGCTGGTCAACAACGCCGGTATCTCGCGTCGGCTCGAATTCATGGACACCCCGAACGACATCTGGGAACTGACCATGAAGATCAACCTCTTCGGCCCGTTCTACGGTATGAAGGCGGTAGCGCCGCTGATGCGCGAGAGTGGTGGCGGATCGATCGTCAACATCTCGTCCATCGCCGGTCAGATCGGATACTTCTCCCCGGCATACTCGTCGAGCAAGTGGGGTCTGACAGGTCTGTCGAAGTCGGCCGCGGGCAACTTCGCGCAGTGGGGGATACGCGTCAACTCGGTGCACCCGGGACTGGTCGGTACGGCGCTGCTCGGCGGCGCAAACGATTTCGTCGCCGCGTCACTGAAGTCGGTTCCCTTCGGACGCATGGGAACTCTAGACGAGATCACCGAAGCAGTGCTCTTCCTGCTCTCGAACAGTTCGACCTACACCACCGGTACGGAACTCACTGTCGACGGCGGGTTGGTGTCGAACGGTCTTTACCACCGCATCATCGCGGAGACTGGAGAACTTTCATGACCGAGCACTGGGACGTCGTTGTCATCGGTGGCGGCGGAGCAGGTCTCGCCGCTGCGGTGTCGGCAGCTGAAGAAGGCGCATCCGTTCTGCTGTTCGAGTCCGAAACCGAACTCGGTGGATCCACTGCGCTGTCGGCCGGCATCTTCACAGCCGCCGGAACAAGCGTGCAGGCCGGCCTCGGCGTCGACGACTCGGCAGAGAAGTTCTTCCAGCACTACATGGACCTCAACCAGTGGATGCTCTCACCTGGATTGATTCGTGCGTTCTGCGAAAACGCCGGTCCGACACTGGAATGGCTCATCGGACTCGGCGTCGAGATTCCCGCGGCGATCTCGGGTAACGCTCACCAACCTGGGCTCGCCCAAGCCGGCGTCGAGGACGTCTGGCGCGGCCACGTGCCGAAGGATCAGGGATACGGACTGATTCAAGTGCTGGACAAGGCTCGTCGAAAGCACGGGATCGAGGTCATCTTCGGAACACGGGTGCAGAAGCTGATCGTGGAAGGCGGCCGGGTTGTCGGTGTTGTCGCCGACGACATCGAGGTACCTGCAGGCGCCGTCGTTGTTGCTTCCGGAGGATTCGCGCAGGATCCAGGGTTGGTGGAACGGCACTTCCCGGACGCGAACAAGGCTGGGGACGCGTTGTTCGTCGTCGCGGCGGCGGGTAGCCGCGGAGATCACCTTCGCTTTGCCGAAGACCTCGGAGCTTCAGTAGCCGGCGACGGCTGGGGCTTGATGCTGCCCACCGTCTACTTCCAGCGATTCCATCACTGGCAGGCCGGTTTTCCGCCGAAGTCACGGATCTACGTCAACCAGGACGGCCGTCGATTCATGGACGAGGACAGCTCGTACGCCGTCTCGACCGGCATCATCGACCATCAGGGCGGATACGGGTGGATGATCTTCGACGAGAACGCTCGCGTGAATCTCGCTCCGGGATATGCCGATTGGAATCCCGAACGCATCGAGGAAGAAGTTGCCGCCGGTGGCACGATTCGCGCTGACACGATCGAAGACCTCGCAGTGGCGACTGGTGTTCCGGTTGCGACGCTGACCCAAACTTTGCGTCGATGGAACGAGCAACTGCCCAGCGGCCACGACGACGACTTTCTCCGCCATCGCACGTTGCGGAACAAGGGCGCCGTCGGCAACCCGGATCCTATTGCGACTGCACCGTTCTATGCCGCGAAAATCCTTCCTGCAGAGCTCGTATGCACGCATGCGGGAATGGAGATCGACACCGATGCGGCCGTACTCGGCAGCACGGGAGCACCTATCGAGGGTCTGTACGCGGCCGGTGAGGCCGGCGCGGGAATTCTCGGACTGAGATACGTGGGCGGCGGCAATGCAGTTGCCAACGCTTTGACCATGGGCCGCGTAGCGGGACGTAATGCGGCGAACTACACCAGGACCAGCGCTGACAGCGCACCGGTCCATTCCATCGCGCACTCCTGACGTCCGACGTCTGCGCGGCACCGAATCCAGTCAGTATCCAATCCAGGCAGGGAACAACATGTCAGAGAATGAGACCATGGCGAGAGCCGAATTCACCGAGGGCAGCAGCGTGGCAACCGAACGACAGTCGACGACGAAGGTAATTCGCGCGGCCATCGTCGGTACCGTCGTCGAGTACTACGACTTCGGTATCTACGGGTATATGGCGACCACCATCGCCGCGCTGTTCTTCGTCTCCCACGACCCGAACGCAGCACTGCTCGGTACCTTCGCGGCGTTCGCGGTGGCCTTCTTCCTACGTGTGCCCGGCGGAATCTTCTTCGGCCACATCGGCGACAAGTACGGCCGCAAGAACGCCTTGTCCTGGACCATCCTCCTGATGGTTCTCGCGACAGCCGGAATGGGCTTGCTGCCGACATACGCCACGCTGGGTGTGTGGGCCACGTCCATCCTCGTTCTGGCTCGTTGCCTTCAGGGCTTCGCGGCCGGCGGTGAACTCGGCGGCGCCAACGCGTTTGTCTCCGAGTCCGCTCCCAAACGGTGGCGTGCGACGCAGACGTCGATGGTCAACACCGGCACCTACCTGGGTTCGCTGGCAGCTTCGCTCATGGCCCTCGGCCTGACCTCGGTGTTTTCGCAAGAACAGATCCTCGAATGGGCTTGGCGCATCCCGTTCCTGCTCAGCCTGCTGATCGGTGGCATCGGTATCTGGATCCGTAGCCAGATGGAAGACACTCCTCAGTTCGAAGAACTGCAGGACAAGGGTGAGACCAAGAAGCTTCCCATCCGGGAACTGCTCAGCACCTCCGGCGGCAGCGTCGTCAAGATCATCATGCTGGGCGCACTCATCACTGGTGGCTATTACATCGCCTCGGTATATGCCGCGACTTACCTGCAGACCACGGGCGGTCATTCGTCGCGGGTTGCCTTCCTTTCCACCTCCCTTGCACTGGTTCTCGGCGTCATCACCTTGCCGATCTCGGGATACATGGCAGACAAGTACGGGCGTCGGCCGGTGCTGTTCGCCGGTAGCGCCGCCGCCGTGGTTCTCGGAATCCCGATGTTCATGATGATGGCCGGTTCTGGCATATGGCAGGCGGTTGTCGGTCAGTCGGTGCTCTTCATCTGTGTTTCCGTCGTCAACGGTGCTTCGTACGTGACCTATGTCGAAATGCTGAAAGCGTCTGTGCGGTACAGCGGTCTGGCCCTGGGCAACAACGTCACCAACATGTTCCTCGGCGGCACTGCGCCTTTCATCGCCACCTATCTGATCAGCTTGACCGGTAATTCCCTCGCCCCGGCCGGATACTTCGTCTTCTGCGCCGTGATCACCCTCGTCACGGTCTTCTTCATCAAGGAGACCAAGGGTGTTGAACTGCGAGTTGATTGATCATCCGGGTAGAACAGGAGCCTGACCGTGTCCCTCGCTGACAAGCAAGCAATTACCGAAGTTCTGTATCGCTATGCTCGGGCCGTCGATCGGAAGGATTTCGACAGCGTTGCCCTCTGCTACTTCGACGACGCAATAGACAACCACGGTGGCTACATCGGAACTGTCGACGGGCTCATCGAAGACATGAAGCTCAGGCACAAGACGATCGACTCGTCGATTCACTGCATCTCCAATATACTGATCGACGTCAACGGCGATGTCGCTCAGTGTGAGTCGTACTGCTTGTGCTTCCTGCGTCAGGAGCGATCAGGTCCGGACGCCGTGCAGACGCTTGCGACGATCAAGTGCCGGTACGTCGACAGGTTCGAAAGGCGCCATGGTGAATGGCGAATCGCCGATCGGATCGTCGTGTTCGACGAATCCCGTGAAGACGTGATCGAAAACGTCTTACCCACGGACTGGGTGACGCAACGTCGATCGTTCGACGACCCGGTCTACACCAGGATTCCCTGACCGCCCGTGCAGACGAAGGCCTTCACACACGATGTGTGTGAAGGCCTTTCGCCTGTTAAGCGTTTGATCAGTCCACTACATCCGGTGCAGCGACCTCGGTCAAACAGCCGTTCGAGAGCCTCAGCCAGCGTTGGACCTTCACCTCGGCCAGGAATCTCTCGTCATGACTGACCACCACGAATGCCCCCTGATATGCGTTCAGGGCGCTTTCGAGTTGAGCGACACTCACCAAGTCGAGGTTGTTGGTCTGCTCGTCGAGAAGCAGCAGTTGTGGGGCTGGATCGGCGAAGAGAACGTATGCCAACGTAGCTCGCAATCGTTCACCACCCGAGAGTGCAGCGACTAGTAGATGAGCGCCCGCGCCACGAAAGAGGAAGCGCGCCAGGATGTTCATGCGTTCCGGTGCCGGAAGGCCTGGAGCAGACAATGCAAAGTTCTCGGCGACGGTGCGCGTGGGGTCGAGTAGGTCGAGTCTCTGCGACAGATAGGCCACCCGACCGTCGGCTCGCTTGATCTCACCGGAAGTCGGCGCCAAGTCCCCGTTCACGATTCTCAGTAACGTCGACTTTCCGACGCCGTTCGGCCCGGTCAGGGCGATACGTTCCGGCCCTCGAATGGCCAGGTTAGCTCCGGGGTCGGTGAAGATCACGCGATCGTCGAACGCGAATTGCATTCGCTCGCCGAGGAATACCGTCCGGCCAGCCGGTACGTGGGTTCCCGGCAATTCGAGCGAAATGGTCTGGTCGTCTCGGAGAGCTCGACCGGCTTGGTCGAGTCGTTCCTTTGCCGCGTCGACCCGGGCGAGGTGTGTCTCGTTGGCCTTGCCTGCCGACTCCTGAGCATTGCGCTTCATGGTCCCCGCAAAGATCTTGGGCAAGCCCGCGTTCCCGAGATTGCGGGCAGCGTTACTTGCGCGTCGTGAAGCGCGTTCTCGGGCCTGCTGCAGTTCGCGCTTCTCGCGCTTGACCTCTTGCTCGGCGTTGCGGATGTTCTTCTCCGCCACTTCGCGAGCCGAGCGTGCCGCAGCTTCGTAGTCGGTGAAATTGCTACCGTAGAAGCTGATCTCGCCGCTGTGAAGTTCGGCGATGCGGTCCATGCGGTCGAGTAGTCCTCGATCGTGACTGACTACCAACAGACAACCACTCCAGTCGTCGAGAACGTCGTAAAGCCTGCGGCGCGCGTCCAGGTCGAGGTTGTTGGTGGGTTCGGCGAGGAGAAGGACATCGGGGCGTCGCAGGAGTTGCGCCGCCAGTCCGAGCGAGACGACCTGCGCGCCGCTCAGAGCGTCGAGGCGACGATCGAACGTCATGTCGGCCAAACCGAGTCGACCGAGTTGGGCTCGCGTTCGTTCCTCGATATCCTAGTCGGACCCGATTGTCGTGAAGTGTTCTTCTTGTGTGTCCCCGGATTCGACAGCGTCCAACGCAGCGAGCGTCGGGGCGATGCCCAAGACCTCGGCAATGGTCAGATCGCCCGTCAGTGGCAGGTCCTGCGGAAGGTATCCGAGAACGCCGTCGACGGACACACTGCCGGCGCGTGGCCGCAACTGGCCGGCGATCAATCTGAGCAGAGTGCTTTCCCGACGCCGTTCTGGGTGACCAGCCCGGTTCGGCCGCCGGGCACGGTGAATGACAATTCGTCGAAGACCGGAGTGTCGTCCGGCCAGGCAAAAGACAGATTCGAGCAAACGATGTAGGTATCGGACATGAATAGACCTCAGGTGTTGTGCGGGCGCGGCAACGCTGCTCCGCAAGCGGTCGGGTAAGTGAACGACAACATGGCCACGACGGCTGCGCTCCGAGGCGTCTGCCGGTGGCCGTCATGCCCGGTTTTATCCGGAGATGTCGAGTTCACCAACCATGTCTGATCCTTTTTGGTCTGTCGTTTCATCCGACGATAACAGGAGCCGGTATTTACATACGAGCAATACCGGCGCAGAGAAGTTCGACCAGTCGTCGATACACCCGATCCGGGTCGGTGCCGGCCGGTTGTCCCTCTACCGATTCGAGGATGCAGAAACCGTGCAGCGCGCTGCGAAGAGACCACGCCGCCTGCTCCGAATCATCCGGGCTCAGACCGTATCCCGCGATTACCTTGTTGATGACGTCGACCACCTCGCCGACGGCCGAGACCAGATCGGGATGCGGAGCGGTGGGGTAGCGATCGGTGATGGCGTAGAGACCGGGGTGCGCTCGGACGAAGGCGCGCCACGCGTCTGCGAGCGCCATGACGGCGTCGTCGCGGGAGAGGCCGACCGCGGCGGCGCGCAGTTGTTCGGCCAGAAGGTTGCGTGCGAGGAGACTGAGTTGATGGTGGACGTCGTCGACCCCGTCGACGTGTTTGTACAGGGCTGACTGCCGGACGTCGAGGGTCTCGGCGAGTTGACTCAGTACCAGAGCGTCGGCGCCTTTGCTGTCGACCAGGCTCGCTGCGGCAGCGATCACGCGTTCACGGGTAACCGGAGTTCTCATGCACGCATCTTCCCCGTATAACAGGCCTCATGCGGGTGATACATTATCACCATGAGTGATGAGGTATCGCCGCGTGAGCGGTCCGGCGATCAACTACGCCGTCGTGACCTGCGCGTAGTTGTCGCCGGTGCGTGCATCCTCGGGTTGACCTCGGTGCTCTACGAACTCTCCGGAGTGTCTCCGTCGACGGGTGCATTCTTTCGGTGTCTCTATGCGCTCATCCCTCTCGGCGTGCTCGTGCTCGTCCAGCGCCGCCGGTCACCACGAGCGTCGACGGCGGCGCCCTGGATCGTGAAGTCTCTACTCGCCGGCGCTTTCCTCGGAATCGATCTGGTGCTCTGGCACGAGTCGATTCATTCGATCGGAGCAGGTCTTTCGACTGTGATCCTGAACCTGCAGGTGCTGTTCGTCGCAATCCTCGGCTATGTTGTTCTGCGCCAACGGCTCGGCCGGGAACTGGTCGCCAGCCTTCCGTTGCTCTTTGTCGGAGTTGCTCTGGTAGCCGGGACGAGCACCACGCTCACAGGGTCGAATCCTGCTGTCGGAGCGTCGTTTGCCGTGATCGCCGCAGGTGCCTACGCGGTCTACATCTTCCTCATGGGGCTGGCTACTCGGGCGGCGGGCAGAACGGCGTTGCCGATGTTCGTCTCGACCGGAGCCACTGCCCTCACGGCAGGTGTCTACGGCCTCGTGAGCGGAACTTTGGATCTGACGCCTTCGCTCGTAGCTCAAGGCTGGCTTGTGCTGCTCGCGTTGGTGTCTCAGGTGATCGGGTGGCTGCTGGTGGCCAGCGCCAGTCAGCGTCTGCCTGCCAGTGCAGTCGCCGCCAGCCTGGTGTTGCAATCGGCGTCGGCGATGGTGTTCGGCGCGGTGCTGCTCGCGCAGACCCCAACTCTCGTCCAACTCGCGGGTGCCGGAATGATTTTGGCCGGAGTGGTTGTGGCGACGCGGATACCCGCGAAGAAGTCCTCGACGACTGTTGTCGGAAAACGAATGGAGACAAGCGTATGACCACGGCGGCTGACCACATCTACATCAACGGCGACTTCAGGCCCATGGACGGTCCGGTCGGCGATAACCCGACCGCTGTGGCGGTCAAGGACGGCCGATTCGTTGCCCTCGGAACTGATGCCGAGATCTCGGCGCTGACCGATTCCGACACTTCCGTTGTCGATCTCGCCGGCGCGGTGATTGTGCCGGGGTTCATCGAGACACACCTTCATCCGATGATGTGGGGTTTGATGCTCAGCGGGGTCGACGCAACGACGAATACGTGCCCGACCATCGAGAAGTTGATCACGGCGTTGGCTGCGCGGGCCGCGATCACACCAGTCGGTGATCCGATCGAAGCGTGGGGCTTCGACGACAGCCTCGTGGCGGAAGATCGAGGCCTGACCGCGGCTGATCTGGACAAGGCTTCCACCGAGCATCCGATTCTGGTGCGGCACTTGTCTGCTCACGGGATCTACGTCAACTCGGTCGCGCTGGTGAAGGCCGGGATCGATTCCGCAACGGTCGATCCGGAGGGTGGTGTCATCGTTCGCGACAGTGACGGTGTACCCACCGGTGAGCTGTGCGAGGTTCCGGCAATGTCTCTGGTGCACGGCCTTGTTCCGGAGATGAACCCGGATGCGTCCAAGATCGCGATGCTGCGGGCGCAGGAAGTCATGGCGTCGGTGGGCGTGACGAGCTTCCACGACATGTATGTCACGGCCGAGATGTACGAGGCGTACCGGCAACTCGATGCCGATGGTGACCTGCGTCTGCGTGCGCGTCTCTATCTCGGCCACGGGGTGCACAATCAGTTGGGCGAACTCGCCGATTCGACAGACCGAGTTCGTGTGGGTGGCGTCAAACTCATTTCGGACGGGTCGATTCAGTTGCATACTGCTGCGCTGACCGAGCCATATCACGATCTGGACGGATGCCACTGCGGCGGAATGGCAATCCCGGCAGGTGCGCTCGGGGCGCTCGTCGAGGAACATCACGCTGCCGGCCGGCAGGTTGCTATTCATACCAACGGTGATCAGGCCATCGATTTTGCACTGGACGCAATTGCCGCGGCGCGTGCAGCGCACCCGGACGTCGAGGTCACACATCGACTCGAGCACGTTCAGACGTTGCGGGAAGATCAGATCGCGCGGATGGTCGAACTCGGGGTGGTGGCGTCGATCTTCGTGAACCACGTCTACTACTGGGGTGACCGGCACCGTGATCGGTTCCTCGGACCGGGCCGCGGCGAGCGGATCAGCCCCGTGGCTTCGGTCGTGGCGGCGGGGCTTGCCTACGCGCTGCATTGCGACTGCCCTGTCACTCCGGTGAACCCGCTCTTCACCATGAACACAGCCGTACATCGAGTGACGCGAGAAGGTCATGTTCTGGGTGCGGAGCAACGGGTTTCCACGTCCGACGCGCTGGCCGGCTACACGAGTGCTGCCGCTCGTCTCACCGGTGAGTCATCGGACAAAGGTCGGATAGCGGTGGGACTTTTGGCGGATTTTGTTGTGCTCGACGGAGATCCGTTGAGGAGTGCTTCTGAGGATTTGAATGAACTGTCGGTCCTGCGCACGGTTGTCGGCGGTGAGACCGTCTTCGAGGCGTAGATGCTCGTCGTTTTACCTTGGGATTGGGTGCCGGTAGTCAACTCCTTACCGGCTTCGTAACTGTAGATGCACGTGGGCCGGGGAGCGAATTCGCTTCCCGGCCCACAGCTTTGGATGCAGAAGGGGCAAGTCGCTATTCGATGGTCGGGCAAAGTTATTGGTGGAGTGCTGGTTTCGGAGCGCGCGAGAGTTTGTCATGGCCGGCCGATCCGGCGAGGCGCAGCTATCGATGGCGCCCGTGTCCGTGGCGCTCGTGAACGAAATGCAATGGGTACTCGAAACGGCTCGATCCTTCTGTTTGCTCGAGGGTCGCTGTTCTCGGCGAGTTCGTTCGTGAGGATTCTCGGACATACCAAGAGAATGTAGAACGTGTTCTTGCTTTTATTGGAACGAATCGCCCGTTTGACGACAAATCGTTTTCCGAGAACTAGTTATGATGCACAGCTAACTTTTTCTAACTGCACTGGTCAGGGTGCAGAATTCGCTCGCGGCGGACGTCGAAATTCCTACTGAACGTTTGACCAGGAAAACCGCCACAAAAGCTGATACGTGTGATAAAAATTGATCCGAAGTGGAACAGTAGCTATGCAGGAGCGAGGGCATGCACAGCATCTCGGTTCGACTCGCAAGCTTTCTGCAACATGTTTGGCACCGATGGCGGATGTACCTTGTTCCGCCATCTCTTCACCTCAATACCCGGCAACGGGACAGATGAAATGAGTCTTCACATGCCTCGATTTTTCCCGGTCGGGGACGGACACGAATCCCGTCTCCCTCGGCGCGCCACTGCTGTGTTGGCGGCGCTGCCGGCTGCATTGCTCCTCGCGACTTCGGGTGCGCTGCTCGCACCCGGTATCGCCTCGGCCGCCCCGGGCGACGACATCACTGACCAGTGCCTGGAGATGTCCCAGAACGGTGGTCCCTGGGTCAAGCCGCCAGCCTTCGACCCCAGCGGGACGGATTACATCCCGATCCCCGGTGGCGAGGGCACACAATTGGCCTTCGATGTCCGCAATGTCTGTGACCTTCCCGCCACACTCACACTCTTCAGTGAGGGCTGGTCCGTTTCGGGCGGCGGCACTGCGACGGTGCGGGGCAAAATCGGCAGCCAGGGCGGCCAGCAGTTCGTGATCGGACCCGATGCGAATTCCGCGACTCGGATCGAGCTGGTGAAGACGCCTCTCGCGCAAAACGTCAACGTGATGGTCGGTTTCATGATCGGCATCCCGGCCGGCGAAGTCCTGCAGGGATACGAGATCAACCCCGGCTGGGGTCTGGTCCTGGTGGAGGGCGAGCCTGCTGTGGTAGCCCCCAGTGCTCCGACCGACTTGTCTCTGGGCGCCGCCGAGGTCGAGGTGGGCACACCCGTCAAGGTCTCTGGCAAGGCAGAGCCGAACAGCACCGTCACGGTCACCGGAGGGGGTGCCACCTGCACCGCCACCGCGGATACGAGCGGGAACTTCAGCTGCAACCTGACTATCACCACACCCGGCAGTCATCCGATCACCGCCACTGCGACAAATGCGGGTGGGACCAGCCCCGCCTCCGCAGGAGTCACGGTCAAGGTCACGGCGAAAACCACCGATCCGGGTGGCAGCAGCAGCGGTTCGCTCGGAAGCCTGGACCTGTTCGGAAGCCTCGGCGGATAACCACTCCGGCCCGACCGGCCACTTAGACCTCGCGATGCGCGGGGCGATCTCGACCATCTCCGCGCATCGCCAGCCTTCTCGGCCACCGAATTCAATTCGGCGGCTTGATTTCCCATGCCCCTTCCTGGGGCTGTTTCACCGGAGTGCACATCCGCACGGCCCGGGCTCAACCAAGCGCGTCGGATGTCCCGCCGCGAACTGCACAGGAGGAATACCAGATGAACAAGACCACAAAGGGTGCGATCGCCGCAGGTGCGGCTGCTGTTCTGCTCGCAGGCGGCGCCGGCACCATGGCGGCATGGAATGCATCGACCGGCACTGGCGGAAGCCAAGCCGTCACCGCAGGCTCGATGACGATCAGCGAAGCGGCGGGCTCGGGTGTGTGGAAGCTCGGCGGGAGTGCATTCAACCCGACGACCGACAAGATCGTCCCCGGTGACGTCCTCACCTACACCGCTACGTACAACTACAACCTCGTCGGCACCAACCTCAAGGCCACGCTCACACCGACCGTCGGCGGTATTTCCGGGGCTCTCGCGAGCAAGCTGGAGGTCGCGACTGCCGGTGGCCAGAACGCAAGCGTCACCGCGGGCACCGGCACGCGGGATATCACCACCACGATCACGTTCAAGCCGGACACCGCCAACACGGACGGTGCGGGCGAGGCAGCCACGCTGTCCGGAGCCTCGGTCACCCTCGAGCAGACGCTCAACTAAGCCAAAGAAGGTCACGTGAAGACCCAGTACAAATGGGCGATCGCAGCGTCGTCGGTTCTGCTCATCGGGTTCGTCTCGGTGCAGCAGACCGGCGCGCTGTGGCGCGATACCGCAGAATCGACCGGCGGCACTATCCAGGCGGGCATGCTCGATATCTCTGCCGGCGGTGAAGGGGTCAAGCAGTTCAACCTCGATGGGTTCAAGTTGGACAACAAGGGCCCGGGCGACAGCATTCAGATGCCCCTGCCGGTGATCAACTCCGGCAACGTGCAGATGAACTACGTGCTTTCCGATGTTGTACTCAACGGCGCCACCCCACCGCCGCTGAGCCTGCGCGTGGCCAAGGTAGCCAACGAGGCGGCCTGCACCGCGACTGGTGACGTGGGCACCGAGCTTTACAACGGTGCCATGGACGGCGCAGCCTTTTCCGAGCAGTTGGTTCCGGCCGGGCAGATGCAGGTGCTGTGCCTGCGGGCCACGCTGGGCCAGGGCGCGGCAGCGAGCCAACAGTCCAACGCGACGTTCACGTTCGACGCAAGCTCAGTGAGCCAGTCATGACCGTCACCGCGAGAAGCCGGCGCGCGGGCGAACGTGCCGAGTATGGACCCCGGCACAGCGCACACGTGGAAACATCTGAGCAGCAACATGATCCCGAACAAGACGCAGGCGAGAAGACCACTCTCTGGTGGTGGACTCGCACCATCGTCTCGTGGGTGCTGTTGCTGTTGATGATCGGCGTTCTCGCGGTGATGGTCGTTATCCCTCGACTTACCGACTCCACTGCGTTCACGGTTCTCACCGGCTCGATGGAACCGACCATGCCCCCTGGCACGCTCATCGTGGTCAAGCCGACCCCCAACGAGGATCTGACCACCGGGGACGTGATCACGTTCCAGCCCGTCTCCGGCGATCCAGCGGTGGTCACCCACCGCATCGAGGGCATCTACTACACCGGGGAAGGGGAGCGTCGCATCCACACTCGCGGCGACAACAACCCCGTCGCCGACTCGTGGTCGCTGGTGCCCGAGCAGATCCGTGGTCGTGTCATCTACTCGGTGCCGTATCTGGGCCGGGTGAACTCGGTGATCAACGGGCAATCGCGTTCGATTCTCACCACAGGCGTGGCTGCCGGCCTGGCTGTATATGCGGTGTGGATGGTCGTCAGCGGCATCCGCGACAAGCGGGGCAAGGCCGATGACGACGAAAGTGGCACCGACCCGACTCTTTCCGGCCCTGAACTCGGCGCGCCGGTATTGCCCGCCGATCCATCGGCACCAAACTCCGAATCGAAATAGGACAGCAGAATGTCTACAGAACAGAAATCGGGCGGCGGCGCGCGTCTCGGGGCGCGGATGCGAAGCCGTCTGGGCGAGACCGGTTGGATACGTACCCGGGCCGTGCTTTCACTCGGTATGGTCCTGGGCCTCGGGGCGGTCGGCACGATGGCGGCGTGGTCTGACAGCGCTACCGCGACCACCGGCATGTTCAGCACTTCGTCGGTCCAGCTGAAAGTCGACAACCAGCGGCCCGCACACCAATTCACCGAACTCAAGCGCAACAGCATGCTGCCAGGCCAGAGTGAGGCCGGGGCATTGACGGTTCAGAACACCGGAACGGCCAACTTCCAGTGGGCAGTATCGGCAACGGCCACTGGCTCGTCCGCGCTGATCGGGAAGCTCAAGGTTTCCCTACATCAGACCGGTGCCAACGACGGCAGTACTTGTTCAGGACCGATCATCGGGACGCAGCAAGCGTTCTCCGGCAACCCGACACTCGTCTCCGGCAGATCACTCGCTGCCGGTGTTTCGGAGCAGGTGTGCATCAAGGTGACCGTCGATTCGACCGCGGGTCAGACGGAGCGGTTCAAGATCGCCGATCTGGGCTTCAACTTCACCGCAACGGGGCAGTGATCATCGAGATGGACAGCACTGATGAGGAGGTGACCGTGGGACGAAGTCGTGGCAAGGAAATTGCCTTGAATGTGGCTGCGGTCGCCGGGCTCATCTGCCTCATCGCCACTTTCGCATCCCTGATATTCGGGATCAAGCCGCTGGTTTTTCGCTCGGGTTCGATGGAGCCTGCAATTTCTACCGGTGCGCTGGCGCTGGCGAAGGCCGTGCCTGCAACCGAACTCGCTGTCGGCGACGTGATCAGCGTCGACAACGACCAAGGTGTGCGCATTACCCACCGCGTGGTCGAACTCGAACCGGCGGGAGCGGACACCGTGCTCGCCACGCTCAAGGGCGATGCCAACAATGTGGCTGATCGGCTGCCCTACACCATCACCGAGGCCGACCGCGTGTTCACCAGTGTCGGCGGGCTCGGCTACGTCGTTGCTTGGCTTTCCAGTCCGCTCGCAACTTTCCTCGGCGGCGGATTTGTAGGCGCGGTGCTGGTCATCGCATTTGGACGAACTAAAGACCGGCGTCTGGAGAATGCCCGCGCCGCCACTACAAATGACGCCCGCGTCGATGCTGACGAAACCTGCGGGGAGCTTCAGGAGGCTCATAATGATTGAAATGCGTCGGGCTAGCACCCGCATGAAGTCGCTGCGGTCGTTGATCGCTATCGGCGGCGCTGCCGCAATGGCTTTCGGCCTGGCTCAGACCACCGGGACGATGGCCAATCCCACTGACGCGGTCAATTCGACTGGTGCGCAGGTGGCGACGGGCAACTTCTATCCGACGCCGTTGACCGCAAGTATCGGATGCTCGACGTCGGGTTCTGTCACGAGTCAACGTGGGAACCCATATTGGAGCGCTGTGCCCGGGGCAACGGGTTACAAGGTCGAACTGATGAACAGGAGTAACAACACGGTGAAGGACACGAAGACCTTCACCTCTACGCAACTTCAGTGGTCGAGCGTATCTGACTCGGATCGCACTGGACTGTACATCAGGGTCTACACCATCAATGGCCCGATGACCTCGTCCGGATATACAACCGGCGCCGGCATGTCTTTCAAAGACTGGGTGAGTGGTCGCACTGCGTGCGAGGGTAGTTCGAGCACAAGCAAGCCAAACCAGGTCTGGGAAAACACCAACACCTGGGATCCGACTACCCCGGCGCCGAACGGGTCGAATCCTCTGAGCCGGATGCAGGCCGAAGCGATGGTGCCGAACGAGCCAGATGCGTTGGAGGCGAACACCACCCAAGCTCCGTCCACGAGCGAGACCGTCAAGTCGACAACGTCTACCGAGCCGACCAGCACAACCGAGACCACGACCACGACGGCACCGAGCACGACAACTCCGGCACCGACCACCCCGGAAACCACGTCGCCGGAGACCACTCCCTCGGCTGATCCGAAGCCGGTTCTCACGGACACGGTCGAGAGTGGCGGCCTCACCGGCGGCTGGACTGCGGGTGGTAACAAGGTGGCGGTCGTCGATGCCGACGGCAACGAACTCGCCAGTGGCCGTGTCGAATCTGGCTCCACTCTGCACTGGTACAACGGCCAGCTGTGGATCGTCGGGGCAACCGAGGTTTTTCGCATCATGGAGTCGCCGCAGGACGGCACGTGGAAGTTCTACAAGGACAGCGGTCAGAACATGCCTGACTTCGGGTAGCAGCTAATCACTAGACCTCTCGATTATGCCCCCGAGTCTCCGGACCCGGGGGCACAGTCGTTGATCCGCGTGCTCTGATTGTGGCGGGTAATAGGTAAACCGATGATGGGGAGGTTTCGGTGCCTCGCGAACGGGATAAAGCAACAACAGGTGGCAACGGCGTGGAGATATCGAAAGCGCTCGCAGCGGCGATGGCATTCGCGCTTGCACTGTCTGCGTTGCTGTCGGTACAGAAATCAGGGTCGGTATCCGAACTCGGCGAGTGTAAATCGTCCATCCGGCGTTGCCGACGGGCCTAGGCACCGTGCAAACACTCGTCGAAGAAGCTCGAACCAGTGGGCGCAGCCCCAAATCATATGCGGCATTGCTATTTCAGTATCGATTGGTCGCTGCCACGGAAGCCGCCGAAATCGACCTCTCATCGTGGAATCCGCGCACCGGAGTGTCGGCTAATCGCACGAACCTGGTGAAGTCGTATGGCTCCTACGAGGATTTGCAGTTCGGCCACCCGGAATTGCAGTGGGCAAGCATTGGCTGACAGGTAGGCGCGGATTTCGGCGGGGGATGATCGACTTCGAGCTGATGGCGGACGCGTATTCGTTTCCAAATCTGCAACAGCTTGTCAATTCGATAGTTTCGCAGATCACGGAACAGGTTGGCCTGCAAGCGCTGAAACAATTGCCAGAAGGGCTGCGCGCACTCGCAGCGGTGGAATCAGTGAACTCGACTAGTTTCCGGACAAGTTCCGCCGCACGTGTGAACAGAATCAACGTGAGTACGTCGCGCTGTGGGTCAAGATGCTCGACGGCGTTCGTCCGGGGCTCGGACCCGCGACAGCCAGAATCACCGTCAGTGCTGCTCTGACGGTTGTGGAGCCGCCAACTTCTTCCGTCCTGACGACCTGTCGGAGAGACTGGTGGAGATCGGCTGCGCCCTGCTGCTGGGTGCATGAAAATTTCGTGTATCCGCCACGGGTGGCGGATCGACACATTCAACTGATCGGAGACGTTCATGCGTTTCGACGCAACAGAACTGACGACCGAGGAACTCGATCTTCAGGCACAAGTACGGGAGTACCTCGACAAGCGGCTCACCCCCGGAAGCTACCCACTCGGACTCGGGATGTCCGGGGCGGTGGATCCGGTGTTCTCGCGAGATCTCGGTAGCCGTGGGTGGCTCGGCATGTCGCTGCCGAAGGAATACGGTGGGGGCGGACGGTCAGCAGTGGATCGATTGGTCGTCGTGGAAGAACTTCTCGCGAGGGGAGCGCCGGTTGGTTATCACTGGATCGGAGACAGACAGTCGGGTCCGAGCATCGCCGCCAACGGCACGGAAGAACAGAAGCGGTACTTCCTTCCCGGTATCGCGAGCGGTGAGTTCTCGTTCTCGATCGGGATGAGTGAGCCCGACTCGGGTTCGGACCTGGCATCGGTGCGCACTCGCGCCGAACGTGTCGATGGTGGCTGGAAAGTCAACGGCACCAAGATCTGGACCACCGGCGCCTTCCACGCCTCACACATACTCGCCCTGCTTCGAACCTCGGCAGACAAGCACAACGGACTCACTCAGCTGATCGTCGATCGCGACAGCGAGGGCCTGACCGTCTCACCCATTCCGTTCATCGACGGAAGCGAGGATTTCTGCGAGGTGTCGTTCCAGGACGTTTTCGTGCCGGACTCGCGTCGCCTCGGCGACGTCGGAGCGGGCTGGGGACAAAACACCGGTGAACTCGCACTCGAGCGAGGTGGCGTCGACCGTTGGATGTCGCTGATGCCGGTCCTCGAGAACTGGGCAGCCAACCAGGCGGCGCAGGGTGGCCCCGAGGCCCTGGCCGATCTGGGCTCGATTGCAGCGCGCTGCTGGGCTTTTCGTGGGATGTCACTGTCCATTGCACGAATGGTCGACTCCGGGCGCTCGCCGGTCACGGAGGCCGCGCTGATCAAGGAAATGGCAACACGCTTCGAACAGGACTGTGTTGCGACCGTGGCACGGCACCTCGGCCGGGCCCCAGACCTTGCCTCCGACGATCCGTACGAGTCACTGCTCGCCCGGGCCGTGTTGGTGGCGCCGTCGTGGTCGATTCGCGGCGGTACCAACGAAATTCTCCGCACCGTGATCGTGAAAGGGTTGAACCGATGAATTCGGGGTCAGAGGTCAACGCGTACACATTCGACGCTGACCTCGAAGCGATGGTCGAGCAATTTTTCGCCGAGAAGTCGGGCACCGAGGTGGTAGCGCAGGCCGAGATCGACGGTCTGCCCAGCGGATTATGGAGCGCAGCAGTGGAACTGGGGTTGCCGCTGGTCGGTCTTCCCGAATCTGTTGGTGGTTCCGGTGGCTCGCTCCTCGACGCCGTGACTGTCCAGCGCGCCGCTGCGAGGCACGCTGCGCCGTTGCCGCTCGCCGAGACGTACCTCGCGGGCAGGCTGGCAACAGCGGCCGGGTTACCCGTGCCCTCCGGAATCGCAACGGTCGCCCCGGGTTCGCCGCGCGACGATGTGCGTCGGATCGGCGACGGCCTCGTATCGGGAACCTTCCACGATGTGCCGTGGGGTAGCGCCGCATCAGTGTTGGCGGCAGTTCTCGGTGATCGCGTCGTACTCCTGAACATCTCCGATGCCGAGATCGGTTCCGGGACGGATCTTGCGGGGCAACCGCGTGAGAGCCTGACGTTCGCAGAAGCGCGGACCGTTGACGGCGAGAACCCGGTCGATGCCCGGATTCTCAGCAGACTCGGTGCCTTCTTGCGCTCAGTACAGATGGCAGGAGCCATGGAGTCGGTGTCGACGTTGACCCGGCGCTACGTGTCTGAGCGGGTGCAGTTCGGCAGGCCCATCGCGCAGTTTCAAGCAGTCCAGAAGCACATCGTCACCCTCGCTCAGATGGCATCGATGTCCACGCTGGCTGTCGATCGCACTGCACATGCACTCACCAGAGGCGATGCCGACTTCGAAGTGAGCGCAACCAAATTGGTGGTGTCACAAAATGCGCTCGCGAGTGTGCGCGCCGCCCACCAGGCGCACGGTGCGATCGGCATGACCCGCGAATACCGATTGCAACAACTGACGCGTCGACTGCACGCCTGGCGATCGGAGTTCGGCGACGAAATCGCGAGCGCGACGCAACTGGGAGAGGCCGTAGCTGCGTCGCCGTCACTGCACCGCTTGATCACCGACCCAGAACCGACATTGCCGCTGTAATCCTGACCGTCGTAGAGGATTACGTTGCGTTGCAACGAAGATCGCGCTTCAGCACCTTGCCTGCTGCCGACAGTGGCAACGCATCGACGAATTGGAAAGTGCGCGGAGATTTGTATCCGGCGATCAGCGTTTTCACGTGGGCGCGCAGTACTTCGGTGTCGGCGTCGAAACCATGTCGAAGGACGACTACGGCATGGACACGCTCGCCCCACTGGGTATCGGGCAGGCCGATCACGGAACAGGCCGCGACGGATTCGTGTTGTGCCAGAGCATTCTCGACCTCGGTGGAATAGACGTTCTCGCCACCGGTGACGATCATGTCCTTGATGCGATCGACGATGAACAGGTAACCGCGGGCGTCGAGGTACCCCGCGTCGCCGGTATGCATCCACCCGCCGCGGAGCACTTCAGCGGTCTCCTTCGGTTTGTTCCAGTATCCGAGCATGATGTGGCTGCCGAACGTGACGATTTCGCCCACCTCGCCGGGTGGTAGTTCCGCGCCGGCCGGGTCGACGATTTTCACCTCGCAGTGAGGGAGTGCGCGACCAGCGCTGCGGAGGAGATCACCACCTTCGAGGTGATCGGCTGGACTCAACATGCTGATGTGCGCGGTTTCAGTCATCCCGTAGCCCTGAACGAAGGAACTGTTGGGGAACATTTGCATGACCTGCCCGAGAAGCGTCGGCGATATGGGCGAGGCGCCGTATCTCAGGATCCTGACGCTGGACAGATCGTAGGTGGTTGCGTCTTCGCCCGTTTCGTTTTCGTGGGCGACCAACATCTGGAGCATTGTCGGCACCAGACCCACGGTCGTCGGGCGATGGCGGTCCACGGCCTCGAGGAACGTCCGTGGGCTGAAGTTCGGTACGAAGACCTGGGTTCCACCCATAAGCGACTGAGCCAACCATCCGACTATCCCGGCAATGTGAAACAGAGGGTTGACCGCGAGGTTCGTTCCGTTGCTGACTGCCACGCTGCCTGCCGCGAGAGTACCCAGCGCCGAGGTCATCAGCGCTTGATGACTGATCATCACGCCCTTCGGCACTCCGGTGGTCCCGCCGGTGTAGAGGAGTAGTGCAAGCGTGTCGCTCCCGACGCGCAGATCGTCGACCGGAGTCGCCTCCGCGATCACCCGTTCATAGTCGAGCATTCCGTCGCCAACCGGGCCGCTGCCGCAGTAGACGACAGTGGTCAGGCCTGGACACGCATCGCGAAGGACAGATCCGACGGAAGCAAAATTCTCGTCCACGAGCAATACCGTCGATCCTGAATCTTCCAGGGCGTACGTGATTTCCGCCGTGCTCCAGCGAGAATTGACCGGACTGGCCACTGCTCCGAACCACCAGCAGGCCAGCAATGCCTCGTGGTAGTAGTCGGAGTTCGATGCCAAGATTGCGACTCTGTCACCGGTGCGCAGGCCCAAAGCCTGAAACCCTCCGGCGAGTCTGCTGATCCGGTCGACCGATTCCCGACACGTGCGCACTCGGCCATCGGAGATCGTCATCACCGCTTCGGGTGATGCTCGCAGGGATCGGTGAACGAATTGAGTCAGCTGCATGCGATTCCTCCTGCGAGTGTGCGGCGAGTGCTCTGACTCGGATCAGTTCCGGCAATGATGCTATTGGCCTGACAATTGCCCTCATCCACCGCCTGAAACCATGCCCCACTCTGATGCAATCTAGGACGATCGTCCAGTTAACTCTGACGATTTCATCCTGCCGCGGGGTGATTTCTGCGAGAGTGTCGAACATGCGAGCAATCCTGGTAGCCGGTATGAGCGCGTTTGCGGCGGTCGTCTCGGTCGTCTCGGCGCCCTCTGCCGGCGCCGAGACGACTACGAACCAAGCGCGCTCGTTTTCCGAGACCACGTCAGTCGGGGTCCACAATTCCTACGAGAAGGCGACGTTTCCGTACTTCGCCGACGCTTTGGATTCCGAGGCGTCGTTGCTCGAGCTGGACCTGTGGACCAACGGCGGCGGTCCGGACTGGCGTGTGTCGCACATGAATCCGGTGGCGAGCGACAGCAATTGCGTCGGCGCTCAGGACGCATCCGGATTGCGAAGCGGTCTGCGAGATCAGGGACTCCGCGGATGCCTGGCAGATATGCGGGCGTGGCACGAGGCCAATCCCGAGCATCCGCCGGTGATGATCAAGTTGGAACTCAAGGACGGTTTCACCACCGGGTACGGACGCGGACCAGCCGATCTCGATGCGCTGATTCTCGGGACTCTCGGCGACGCGGTTTTCACGCCGGCCGATCTTATGGGGGACTCCTACTCCACCCCGGATGCCGCCGTCACCGAGCGTGGATGGCCGAGCATTTCCGAGATGACCGGCAAATTTCTGTTCGAGCTGATTCCGGGAACGATCGAGGAGGGAAACCCTCTCGATACGGAGTGGACGGACCGGCAGTATGCGACGCACCTGCGAGATCTGTCCTCCGCCGGGCTCGTCGAACTCGGCGCCGCCTTTCCCGCTGCTCACCGTGCGTCACCGGGAGACCCACGTCTTGACCGCTACACCGACCCGGGGATCCGTCCGTGGTTCGTGATCTTCGACGGTGACGCTCTCGAATACACCTCGGGAGTCGTGGATCCGAGTTGGTACCACGAACGGGGTTACCTCCTCGTCATGACCGACGCGCACAAGGTCGTTCCGCAGATCGACGGATCCCATGCTTCGGAAGCCGAGGCGAGCGAGCGACTCGAGCTGTTGGCAGGTGAGCACGCAAGTTACATCACCGCGGACTGGTCGAGGTTGCCGAACGTACTGTCCGCGGTGGTGCCGCGTCGGTGATCTCGAGGGCGGCAATTCTCAGGAACAGGGTGCAGGATGAGTTCATGCGCACTGTCACGTGGAATCCCGAAGTCTACGGCCACTATTCGGGGGAGCGGTCACGCCCGTTCGTCGACCTGATGTCCCGGGTGGCCACCGAGGACCCGACTCGCGTAGCCGACCTCGGCTGCGGATCAGGCACCCTGACCGCGATGCTGGGGGAAAGGTGGCCGGACTCGTCGGTATCTGGATTCGACTCGTCTCCCGAAATGGTGGCGCAGGCCCCGACAGACTTGCCGGGAAACGTCACCGTCGAGTTGGGGGACATCATGTCCTTCGACGCCACCGGTTATGACGTGGTCATCAGTAACGCTGCATTGCAGTGGGTTCCGAGCCATCGCGAGCTGATCGACCAGTGGGCGGACACCCTGGAATCCGGATCGTGGCTGGCGTGGCAGGTTCCGGGTAACTTCGATGCACCGTCCCACGCGCTCATGCGAGATCTCGCGGAGTCAGCGGAATGGAGTGAGCGACTGGGTGGCGTCCTACGCGGCCCTGAAGGCGTTGACAGTCCAGTTCAGTACGCGCAGCGTCTCCAGGAGCACGGATTCGACGTCGACGCCTGGGAGACGACATACGTCCATGTGCTGGCAGGTGCCGATCCGGTGCTCGGATGGGTACGGGGGACGGGGTTACGGCCCGTGCTCGACGTTCTCGGCGAGGCTGACGCTCCGGAGTTCGAGTGCCAGTATTCCGATCTGCTGCGGGAGGCCTACCCCGCCACAGCCGCCGGAACGCTCTTTCCGTTCCGGCGGGTGTTCTGCGTCGGACGCAAGCGGTGACTACTCGGCTGTTGCAGTCAGCCGATCACTCAGCGGTGACAAAGCCTTCCGAGACCAGCCAGTCGCGGGCCACGTCCGCCGGCTCCTTGCCGTCGACGTCGACTTGCCGGTTGAGCTCGGTCATCACCTCGTTGGTCAGTCGCTCCGAGATCGGTGCCATGACTTCTGCTACCTGCGGATGTGCTTCCGCGAAGTCCTTTTTCATGACCAGTGCCGGATTGTATTTCGGGAAGAACTGCAGATCGTCTTCGAGCAGAACGAGATCGAGTGCGATGATGCGACCGTCGGTGGTGAACACCTCGCCGAACTTGCACTGATCGCTGTCGGCTGTCGCCTGGTAGATGATGCCGGTCTGCAGGATCTGGCGCTGGGCACGTGAGGCGTCGAATCCGTATTTCGCTGCCAGGCCGGGGTATCCGTCCTGGCGGACGTTGAACTCGGTCTCGACGCACGTCACCGCAGCTCCGGGATCGGATTCGACCAACTTCGCGTAGTCGGAAACGGTCTTGACACCGGTCTTCTCAGCGGTCTCCTTGCTCATCGCCAATGCATACGTATTGTTCATCGGCGCCGGATCGGTCCACACCATGTCGTTCGCAGCAAGGTCCGCATCACGGACGGCCTCGAACTGCGCCTGTGAATCGGGAAGTGGAGTCTCGTTGCCGAGGTAGTTGATCCAGCCTGTTCCGGTGTATTCGTACGCAAGATCGATCTGCCCGTTCAACTGTGCGTCACGGGTGCTGTTCGAGCCCTGGATGTTCGTGAGATCGCGGACATCGGCGCCCGCAGCGGCCATCGCGAATTCGATGACGTACCCGAGCACGATCTGCTCGGTGAAGTCCTTGGAGCCGACGGTCATCTTCACACCCTCGAGCTCCGGAACCGGCTCGATGCTGCCGGGGCCGACGGCCAGGGGCAGTGCGCCACCGGACTCGAGGCCACAGGAAGCGACAAGTGTGAGGCCGATCGTGGCAACCGCGAGTTTCCAGCCCCACGTTCTGGTGATCGAAGTCTTGGTCATCGCAATCCCTTGGGCCCGAGATAAGTTTCGGCGAGCGCGCCGAGCCAGTCGATCAGCAAGGCCAACGACACCGCCAGTACGGCACCGACAACAAGGGTGACGTTGTCGCGGAGCTTGTATCCGGTGTCGATCAGAATGCCGAGTCCGCCGGCACTGACCAGGAAGCACAGCGTCGCCGTGCCGACCGCCAGAACGAGCGAAGTACGAAGGCCCGCAAGGATGTACGGGACAGCCATCGGGAACTCGAGTTGACGTAAGACCGTGAGCGAAGACATTCCTTGCCCGCGCCCCGCGTCGATCAAGGTTTTGTCCACTTGCTGGTAGCCGAGGATGGTGTTGCGCAGCACCGGAAGCAGCGAATAGAACGCAATGGGAAACACGCCGATCCAGAAGCCCGTCGTTCTTGTTGCGAGATAGAACAGCACGAGCAGGCCGATGGCAGGCGCCGCGGCTCCGATGTTGGCTATTCCCACGAAGAACGGTGCCAGCCGGGTGAATTTCGGCCTGGTCAGCAGAGTTCCTAGTGGAACCGCGATGGCTACGACGATGATGACCACGGCGGCGGTGATCAGTACGTGCTGCCAGGTCAGTGTGACGATGTTGTCGAGATTGATGCTCGCCTTCTGCGTCGCGTTGAGATCACGGCTGAATGCCCAGATCAACACGCCCGCAACCAGGATCAGGACGATGACCGGCTGCACATACAGTCGCATCCGTTCCGCACGGCGCGTGGCGGCGTTCTCGGCCGCACCTAGATCGGGGGCGTCCGGTTCCATCTCAGGCGCGGAGACGCGCTCCTCTGTCGTGGCAGTCATGTTCAACCCTCGACGTTCTCGGTGTCTGGCTCTTCGTCGTGGTCGTGCGCATGCTCCTCGCGCATCTCGGAGAGATGGCTGACCAGTGTGTCGATGGTGATGAGACCGACGTACTCGCCACGCCGTCCGGTGACCACGGTGGACGCATTGCTTTCGGCGAGAAGAGCTTCCAACGCATCCTGCAGGGTGGACTGGATGGACACGGCTTCGCCGATCTCGTTCCCGACACCTCGAAGAGTCGACGCATGGGCTAGGTGGCCGGGCGAGACCCAGCGAAGCGGCCGTCCGCGCTGATCGAGAATCAGGGCCCACTTCCACTTACGCGCTGCGAGTGCGGTTCTCAAATCATCGACCGAATCGGTTTCGCGGGCGGTGAGGCACTGCTTGAGTTTGATCTGGCGCACCCGTGTCAAGGTCAACTGCTTGAGCGAGGCGTCCGCCCCGACAAATCCCGCGACCATGTCGTTTGCGGGATTGGCGAGAATCGCTTCCGGAGTGTCGTACTGCATGATGCTGGACTGATTGCCCAGCACGGCAATACGGTCACCGAGTTTGACTGCCTCGTTGAAATCGTGGGTGACAAAGACGATGGTCTTACCCAACTCAGACTGCAGACGCATCAGTTCGTCCTGGAGCAGGCCGCGGGTGATCGGATCGACGGCACCGAAAGGTTCGTCCATCAACAGCACCGGGGGATCGGCGGCCAGCGCCCGCGCCACGCCCACACGCTGTTGCTGCCCACCGGACAACTGGCGAGGGTAGCGGTCGCGATAGGTATCAGGATCGAGGCCGACGAGGTCGAGCATCTCGTCGGTGCGCGCTGCGATACGTTTCTTGTCCCAACCGATGAGACCCGGGACAGTCGCGACGTTCTTCGCAATCGTGAAGTGCGGGAACAAGCCTGCCTGCTGGATCGAGTACCCGATGCCGCGGCGGAGCTTGTCCGGGTCGATCGACAGCGCGTCCTTGCCGTCGATGGTGATCTTGCCGGAGGTAGGTTCGATCAGGCGGTTGATCATGCGCATCGTCGTCGTCTTGCCGCAACCCGAAGGTCCGACGAAGACCACGATCTCACCGGCCGGAACAGTCAGCGAAACATTGTCCACCGCTGCAGCTTTCTGGCCCGGGTACCGCTTGGTGACGGACTCCAGGACGATCTCGACCCCGGATACCTTCTGATCTGTGGATACGTCAGACGGAATGGTTTCAGTCATTGCAGCCCCTTCGAAGTAGTGAGACGACCGATGACGACGTAGATTCCGTCGAGAATCAGAGCGAGAATGACGATCAGTACGGTGCCGACCAGCGCTTGAGGAACAGCGTTCGGGCTACCGACACGCGAGAGTCCGGAGAAGATCAGGTTTCCCAGACCAGGCCCCTTGGCGTACGCCGCGATGGCGAGGATGCCCATGAGCATCTGTGTGCTGACCCGCATGCCGGTGAGGATCGACGGCCACGCGATCGGTAGCTCGATTCGACTCAGTACGTGCATGCGATTCATTCCGACACCGCGGGCTGCGTCCGTGATCGCCGGGTTGACCGCATCTAGACCGATGATCGTGTTCCGAATGATCGGGAGCAGGGCATACAAGATCAACGCGGTGATCGTGGGAGCGACGCCGAGACCGAGAATCGGAATGAGCAATCCGAGGAGAGCGAATGAAGGAACCGTCAGGATCGTGCTGGCCAACGCCGTAGCGATGGAGGATCCCGCCGGGCTCCGGTAGACGAGAATGCCGATGATCACGGCGGCGATCGTCGCGATGATCACGGACTGGATAACTGCTGAAACATGAAGGTACGAGTCGGTCAACAACTGTTGTCGTCGTGCAACGACAAAATCCCATAGCGCGCCCATATTTCCGAACCCACTTTCTTCGGACTTCTGCTCGCTCGAACGTCTTCCCTCGACACCGACCGGCGCACAAGGGCTTTCCCCACAGGCTCCGTAGGCCGAGGGGTTTCCCTCGACTGTCGTCCAAAAACTGAGATACTGCAACTAATTCCGATTGCAGCGTGTCGGATGTTGTTCTGGACGTGAGATTTTGCGAGACGCGTGTTGATACCCACTGCGAGCAGAGTTGAAACGCACTGGAGATAGCAAAGCGGGAGAGTTCCCGCAGAACCCTCCCGCATCGCTTGATTTGTCCGAATTGGCCTCAGGCCCAGCTGAGCGCATCCTCATCGGAGAGACGCGGCAGACGATCGAACCACGGGTTCTCGCCGGGATGGCCGATGTTCACCACGAGGATCGTCTTGAAACGTCCGTCTGCGAAGAAATCGCCGTCGATGCCGTCGGCGTCGAACCCGGCCATCGGGCCGGCAACCAGACCCTGTGCGCGAATCGCGAGGATCACATAGCCGGCCTGCAGTGCGGCATTGAACCGACTCGTCGAACTGGCGGCAGCCTCGTCGGATTCGAAGTGGTCCTTCATCTCCGGGCGAATGGGGAACAGGTCGGGGATGTGCTTGTAGAACTCGGTATCGACCGCGAGAACCGCAACTGCAGGAGCCGCCTCGGTCTTGGCTTTGTTGCCGTTGGACATGTGCTCGACGAGGCGTGCTTTGCCTTCCTCTGTACGAACGAACAGCACGCGCAGCGGATTGGTGTTGGCCGCGGTCGGTGCCCACTTCGCGAGCTCCCAGATTGCAATTAGTTCGTCGTCGGTCACAGGCTCGTTCGAGAAGGAGTTGGCGGTGCGAGCCGCGGTGAAGAGGAGCTCGCGGCCGGCTTCGTCGAGTTGCTGGGCGGTGAATGGGGTGGCTGCGTCGAGAGACATCGGGGGGTTTCCGTTCCGTGGTAGCTCGACCGAGCATTACCCGGTAAAGCTAGTTGCTAGTAAAAAAATAGTACCTACGGATACGTTAGCACTGTGGCTAGGATGGTGGGGTGGCAAGCAAGAGCGAAGCGGGACACGAGCCCCGCGCATGTGACGGGGCTCTGGCCCGCGCGTTCGGCTTCCTGGGCAAACGGTGGAACGGCGTCATTCTCGGCACGCTGCTGAACGGGCCGGCGGGATTCTCCGAACTCAAGCGCGCGGTCGGCGGGATCAGTGATTCGGTGCTCTCGGAACGCCTGACGGAGTTGGCAGGGGCAGGCCTGGTGACGAGGAGCGTCGATGCAGGCCCGCCCATAGCCGTGGAGTACGAACTCACAGCGTCGGGGCAGGCGCTGCTCCCCGCTCTCAGTGAACTGACAACGTGGGCCGCCGAAAATCTGCCACCCGAGAGTTGCTCGAACTGAGCGATCGCTAGGACGCCGGCGCCGCGACCACGTGGGTCGCGCTTCTGTGGGACGAAATCTCCTTGGAGGCGACGAAACATCTACGCAACGTAGATGCAACGTAACCAAAACTAGTGTTCTGGATCACACAGTGTTCGTGTGGTCGAGATGCCTTTGGTCACGAATCTGTGGGCAGAACGGGTCCTGGTTCGCTACCGGTGGCGGATGAGGACAAGGTTCCGCGGGTTGAGCACACAGCCCGCGGAACCGCCCCACCACGCACCCCGGCAAGGGCACCGGCCGACAGGAGTTCAGGTGTCCGTAGGTGTGGAAGTCTCAGCGATCGATTTCGCCGAGACCGAATTCGATTGGGCACAGCGATCGACGCTGATTCGTGAAGTCGGCCCGCTTGTTCCGGGGCCGCCATCCTTGGCGATGTGTCTGAGCGAGCCGACGCGCGGACTGGTCGACATTGCTTCGCTGCTTCTTGCGGCTCCTTGGTTACTCCGATCACCGCGTGGAGACGGGCATCCAGTCCTCGTTCTCCCAGGATTGCTGACATCGGACGTGTCGACTCTTGCCTTGAGGGCGTATTTAAGTTTCCTCGGATACCGCGTCCAGGGCTGGAATCTGGGCGTCAACACCGGCCCGACAGCGATGGTGGTCGACGGATTGCCTGCCGCATTGGCCCAGGTGGCGAATCGATACGAGCAGAAGGTGTCGGTCATCGGCTGGAGCTTGGGCGGTATTTACGCTCGTAAGTTGGCGAGGGACCTGCCGGATTCGGTGCGACAGGTGGTGACACTTGGAAGTCCTTTCGCTCTCACCAGTCTGGAGCAGACGAGGGTCGGATCGCTCTACGCTCGTTTGTCCGGTAACCACGCCATATTGCCTCCAGTCGACGGCATCGAATCCGAACAGGGGTCGAGCATTTCGGTTCCTGCCACGTCGGTCTACTCGAGGCATGACGGAATCGTTCCGTGGCAAGCATGTTGTGAAACCACGTCCGGACTATCGGAAAGCGTTGCGGTGCAGGGTAGTCACATGGGATTGACTCACAACCCATCGGCGTTGTGGACGGTCGCCGACCGTCTGGCGCAGGACGTCGACAACTGGCAACCTTTCGCGGCACCGAAACGGCTTCGGCGACTGTTCCCGCGCTGAAGTCTGGGGCTGAGGTGTAGGGGAGAACCCTGAGTCCGACGCGGGGGCAGCCTGGTACCTGGGTATGTACCGCGGCCGGAAAAGATGGGTCCATGGCCTGATGCGCGTGAGTGACCAGGCGGCGGATAGTGGAAGTCGACGCGGACAGTCCGCGAGATCTACTGAAGGGACACGAAACATGACTTCGCCGATGAAGACCCGCAGGCTCGCCCGCGCACGCTCGGGAGCAATGTTCGGTGGAGTGTGCGCCGGGATCGCACGATACTTCGGTTGGAAGTCGTCGACGGTCCGCTTGCTCTTCGTGCTTTCGTGCCTGTTGCCCGGCCCGCAGTTTCTGATCTACATCGTGATGTGGATTTTCATTCCTCGTGAGCAGATCTGACCGAACCGCTCAACGGCGGCGGTCTTTCAGGCATTGCTTGGCCTCGTGCAATTCCTCCGAACTCAGCGGAGGAAGGGGTAGTGCGTCACGGTGCAAGCCCTCCGTTCGTAGACCGTCGAGCATCACCGAGAGGTATCGACGCCACACGGTCGGGTTGACGGGCTGAGCAAATTCGGTGACTGCGCCCACCATGAAGATGAGGCCGAACAGGTCCGTCGGTACGGCGTCGGGGCGCAGCATCCCGGCCTCCTGGGCCCGGTAGAAGATCCTCTCGACCGACGGTTCGATGATGGATCGTTGGCATGCGACTTGTTCGCATCCCTCGTCGGTTCCGTTCAGGACGTCTTTGAGCCCGCGGTTGACCGACATACGGCTGCAAGCGAATTCGGCAAAGGTGACAAGTCCGTCCCATGGATCCGGATTGGCAAGTGACGCGTCCGCGGCCGCCGCCATGTCGGCGAAGTTCTGTTGGAAGACTCCGTCGATCAATTCTTCCTTGCTGGCGAACCGCCGATAGACCGTTCCGACGCCGACACCCGCGCGCCGGGCGACGTCGTCGAGTGTGACGTCGATCCCTTCTTCGGCGAATAATTCACGTGCGGCGTCGATGATCAACTGCCGATTACGTGCAGCATCGGCGCGAAGGGGGCGCTCCATTGCGGTACTCATGTCCCCACTCTACCCGTCAAGTGGAGACAGTCTCTCCGTTTTCGTGTAGCGTTTTTGCTAACCGGAGAAGCCATCTCCGCATAGGTTGGGCGAGGGACTATGTCAGACATTGCTGAACGGACTGAATTCGAGCAGTCCTCAGCGCCTTCAGGGGACAACCACGCAAAGCGGTGGCTGGTTCTCGCGGTTCTGGGAATTGCGCAGCTGATGGTGGTCTTGGATGCCACCATCGTCAACATCGCGCTGCCTGCTGCGCAGCGCTCACTGGAGTTCGGTGATTCGGACCGCCAGTGGATCATCACGGCATACGCATTGGCGTTCGGCAGCTTGCTGCTACTCGGCGGTCGATTGAGCGACTTGTTCGGGCGCAGGCGAACTTTCATCGTGGGCCTGATCGGCTTCGCTGTGGCTTCCGCCATCGGTGGCGCAGCCGTCAACTTCGAAATGCTTGTTGCCGCTCGTGCCGGCCAGGGCGTATTCGGTGCGCTCCTTGCCCCGGCGGCCCTGTCGCTGCTGTCCGTGACATTCACGGACCCCGGTGAGCGTGCCAAGGCTTTCGGCATCTTCGGTGCCGTTGCCGGCGGCGGTGGCGCCATCGGACTGCTGCTCGGCGGCGCACTCACCGAGTGGGTCGACTGGCGCTGGTGCCTCTTCGTGAATCTCTTCTTCGCGGCGATCGCCCTGGTCGGAGCAGTCCTGTTGCTCGCGCCGCACACCAGTGACTCGCGACCCAAACTCGACATCCCGGGAACGATCCTGGTGTCGATCAGCTTGTTCAGCATCGTCTTCGGATTCTCGAAGGCCGAATCGGACGGGTGGAGCGCAACTCCCACCATCTCGTGGCTCGTTGCCGGCGTCGTGTTCATGGCGGCGTTCATCTACTGGCAGACCAAGTCCGAGCACCCGCTCCTTCCGCTGCGGGTGGTCCTCGACCGAATCCGGGCTGGCTCGTACCTGGCGATCTTCCTTTCCGGCGCAGGCATGTTCGCAGTCTTCCTGTTCCTGACGTACTACATGCAGCTGATCCTCGGGTACAGCCCGATCATGACCGGCCTCGCATTCATGCCGATGGTGTTCGGAATCGTAACAGCGGCAACGCTTTCGACAGCAGTCTTGCTACCGCGCGTCGGTCCGCGAGTGCTGATCGTGAGCGGAATGGTCATCGCGGCGATCGGAATGACGCTGCTGGCCCAGATCTCCGTGGACAGCACGTACGCCGTCCACATCCTGCCCGGTCTCGTTGTCACCGGACTCGGCATGGGCAGCATCTTCGCCCCGTCGATGCAGGGAGCAACTTCAGGCGTGCATCACGAAGATGCCGGCGTCGCATCTGCCACCGTCAACACGATGCAGCAGGTGGGCGGCTCGATCGGTACCGCACTGCTCAGCACGATTGCTGCTTCGGCTTCGACCAACTACCTGGTGGGCCGCGAGACGAATCCGCTGACTCAGGCGCAGGCTGCCGTCGAGAGCTACACCACGACGTTCTATTGGGCAGCAGGTATTTTCGCGGTCGGTGCGGTGTTGACCGGACTGGTTCTTCGGAGCGGACTGCTTCCGGATTCACCTGAAGGTGAGCCGGTAATCGCTCACTGACAGCAAATCTCGGGGTCGACGCCGCAATGGCGTCGACCCCGAAATCGAGTCAGCAGTTCTTCCCAGGCGTTGCCTGAAACCGATGAAGGACGTGATCGAGTTGCTCGGAGGAAAGCGCCGGCACGGGCAGTTCCCGATGGCCGGTGCGGGACGCGCAGAGTCCGTCGATCATGAACCCGAGTGCGCGGCGGTAAGCCTGAGGGGCCTCGTCGCCACCGAACTTCTGGGCCATCTTGACGACCTGCATGAGAAGTGGAATGTCGTTGACTTCGAAGTCGCTGCGCAGTGTGCCCTGTTCCTTGGCGCGATTGACAAGTACCGCAGTGTGTCGAGCGATCCCGGCGCGCGCGCGAGCGAAGGTGTCGGACGTGAAGCGTCCGTCCATCAGGAGATCGCCGAATCCGCGGTTGTCTGCCATGCGCAGGGAGATCACGTCGAGAAAGTAGACAAGACCTTCCCAGGCGTCGGGCATCTCTCGGGCGGTGGCGGCGATCGTTTCGATCTCGGAGCACCGCGTGTCGAACAGTGCCTGGATCAGTTCGTCCTTGCTGGCGAACCGGCGATAGACGGTGCCGACTCCGACGCCGGCGTGCTTCGCGACGTCCGCCAGCGTGGCGTCGAGTCCTTGGGCAGCGAACACCTCGCGAGCGGAGTTGAGAATGCGCTCGAGGTTGGCCTTGGCGTCGGACCGAAGGCGCGGCTGTGAGCAGTCGGCCGAGGTCCCCGCATGAGAAGCGTCGGGGTGTGTTGTCGGCATCCTCACAGTCTACGGCACTAAGCGGAATGATCGATTCCGTTAGTGCTATATTGCTAAGCGGAACGTGTGGTTCCGATTGTCCGTATGAGAGAAGCCGATATGAGCACGTCTGACATCTGGGTCGGGAGCAATCCGATCTCGATGGTGGGTACGCGGAGTGCAGGTTTCGCGGCAACGAGGCTTCGCGCCCTTGCCGGCGACGGTGCCTTTGCTCAGCTCGTTCGTTTTGCCCTCGTCGGCGGAGCCAGCAACATCTTGTACTTTGCCGCTTTTCTGGCGCTGCGCGGTGACGGAGCGCTGGTCGCCAACGCAGTTGGTGCGGTCTTGAGCACCATTCTTGCCAATGAGCTGCATCGCCGGCTCACCTTCCATGCCGCGGATCGCGTCAACTGGTTCACCGCGCAGTGGGAAGGCGGTGGACTCGCTCTGGTCGGGTTGATCGCCAGTTCGGCTGCCATCAGTGCGCTCGGCTTCCTGTTGCCCGGCGCCGACGGACTTCTTCAAGCGGGCCTTGTGATCGCAGTAAGCGGAATTGTCGGCGGTCTGCGGTTTGTCGCACTTCGCGGTTGGGTGTTCTGAGCGGTTCTCGAGTTCGGATCGCGGGTTCGGATCGAATCGGTTCGTAGGGAACACTGTGACCCATGAGCCTTTCGATAGCCGACTCCGGCGTCCGGTTGGTTGTGCTCTGCATCGTCATGGCTCTTGTCGCCACGCTCGTCTACCGATTCGCCTCTCTCGGTAGCGTTCGGGTAGTCCCCGGTGCGCTCGCTCGTGGCGCTCTTCAGTTGGCTGCGATTTCGTTGATCCTCGCCGCCGCCTTGGCTCACATCTGGTCGGCGCTCCTCGTGCTCGTCGGGATGTTCGCTGCGGCGTCGTTCACCGCGGCACGACGTTCCGGCGCAGGAACTTCCGGAGTATGGCTGACCATCGCCTTGGCGTCGGGAATCGGTGTGGTTCTGCCACTGATGTTGCTGTCCGGAGTGGTTCCGCTGGAAGGCGTCGCTCTGGTGCCGATCGGCGGAATTGTTCTGGGTGGCGCGATGACTGCAACATCGATGGCAGCCAAACGCGGACTCGACGCCGTCGACGATCGGTTCGGGGAAGTGGAAGCCGCACTGAGCCTAGGTTTCTCGCAACGCGATGCGCGGTGGGAAGTCGCCCGTACCGCTGCGTCCGATGCTTTGCTGCCCGGAGTCGACCAGACCCGCACCGTCGGCCTCGTGACATTGCCCGGAGCCTTTGTCGGTGTGTTGCTCGCGACGGGATCGGCCGTTCAGGCCGGTGCTGTGCAAATTCTTGTACTGGCAGGGTTGCTGTTGGCACAAACCTGCTCGGTGGCCGTGGCATTGGAACTCGTCGCCCGCGGTTTCGTCTTTCGAGGCAAGGCTGTCAGGTCCGCGCGAGTTCGTTGATCTTGTCGCTGCGCAGGACACGGCCGATAGAAGAGCTTGTACCACTACGTCTTCGACGGCGATTCCGGGCGCGGACGGATGAACCCCGTCCTGAAGATGTAGGTGGTGAGGGGGAGTGCGAGTAACGCGTTCACGGTTGCGCCACGTACTCGCTTCCACATGGTCCTATTGGATTCGGTGGAGTCGGCGTTTTCACCGGAGACGTAGACGAACACCATCTGTGGGTTCAAGCGCGACAGTGTTGTGGTGGCGGCGAGTGTGATGTCACGTGTGCTGTGGATCGTCCAGGCACTAGCGCAAGACACTGTTGCCGGTCATCCCCGTTGCCCTGAAAACGATCACCTTCATTGTGTCCCCGGTATTGGTTCTGCTTTCTGTGATGCGCACACTACGGAACAGTCTGAGAATCGCCCGACAGGGATCGCCAACTGAACGCTTGACCTGCAATTATGAGTCCATTTTGACGCGACTTGGGACTAAAGTCCCTACAAACCGGCTGGACGGTTGGCTGAAAATAGTTTTATGGACGAAGGAGTTGATGAAATACACGTTCTCGGATCGGAGTCTGCCGGTCGGATGATCGAGGCGTCGACGATCATCGTCCTGGGTGCGCTCTGTGCCGTCGTCACAGGTTCGGGCGTGTTTTTTGTTCTCGGATCGATTGGTGGATTTGCCCGACTGCTCTACCTGGTCGTGCGGGCGCCGATCAACTCTTGCTCGGTACCGGGTTCGAATTTCGAACTGGCACCTTCGAGAACGTCATGTGGTCGTTGATGCTCCCGAACGTCGAGTGAAGTCGATCGAGGATGTAGTTCTGACGCATGTTCCAGGGTGACTTAGATCCCTGCTTCGGGAACTGCTCGACCGCGCGCATGACATACCCCGACGCCAGGTCCAGGATCGGCCGCTGGTCCATGTCTTCGGTCGCGTGCGGCACACACTTCGAGTAGCTGCGCTTGTCCATCTCGGTCAGTAGTCGGCACACGTACATCGACGTGAGATCGGCTCGCAGAGTCCACGAGGCATTGGTGTATCCGACGCACATTGCGAAGTTCGGTACGTCGCTGATCATCATGCCCTTGTAGACGTAACGATCACCGAGGGTGACGGGTTGGCCGTCCACTTCGATCGACATTCCGCCGCACGCTTCCATCTTCAATCCTGTTGCAGTGACGATGATGTCAGCGTCGAGTTCACGTCCTGACGCGAGCCGAATCCCGGTCTCGGTGAAGGTGTCGATGTGATCGGTCTCGATCGAAGCCTTCCCAGATCGGAGGGCTTTGAACAAATCGCCGTCCGGTACGACGCACAAGCGCTGGTCCCAGGGATCGTAGGTGGGTGTGAAGTGGGGATCGAGTGGGATCTCGTCCGGGAGTTGGCGACTGATCGCGAGGTTCAGCAGCCTCTTTGCGCGCGCCGGACTGCGTCGGCACAGTTGGTAGAAACTCAGGTTCACTACGACGCTCTTCCATCGAGCGATGCTGTGCGCGAGTTGATTCGGCAATAACGCACGGATGGTGTCCGACACCTTGTCGCTGGATGGCAGCGCCAGAATGTACGTCGGTGATCGCTGGAGCATCGTGACGTGGCTTGCGTCCCGAGACATCGTGGGGACCAAAGTGACTGCGGTGGCGCCGCTTCCGATCACAACGACCTTCTTGTCGGAGTAATCGAGTTCTTCGGGCCAGAACTGCGGGTGCACCACCTCGCCGGCAAACGATTCGCGTCCGGGGAAGTCGGGGGTGTATCCGCCCTCGTAGCTGTAGTAACCACTGCAGAGATACAGGAAGTTGCAGGTCAGTATTTCGTCTTCGCCGTCGGTCGTCACGGTGACTGTCCACGTCGAGTCCGCTGACGACCAGGATGCTGCCGTCACCTTCCGGTTGTACCGAATCTTCTTGTCGATCCCGTTTTCGCGAGCGGTATCGCGCACGTACCGGAGGATTGAATCACCGTCGGCAATTGCTTTGGCATCTGTCCACGGGCGAAACGGATAGCCGAGCGTGAACATGTCGGAATCTGAACGGATACCGGGGTATTTGAAGAGGTCCCAGGTTCCGCCACTGTTCGCACGAGCCTCGAGGATTGCGTACGACTTACCGGGCAGTTCGGTCTGGATTCGATACGCAGCACCGATGCCGGACAAGCCGGCGCCGACGATCAGGACATCGAGGTGTTCGGTGCTCATCAGTTCGGACTCCGTATCGATCGCGTGGTCACCCGCAGAGTAAGTGTTCGTTCACCACACTACTGAACAATGCTCAGTAAGGCGAGGATGTCCACGTGATCGTTGGCGGCCGGATCGCCGCGCACAGGGGTTTAGCTGCGGCGTCGGTGAGGCCGAGATCTCCGTGGAGCACACCGGAACCGTCCGCCTCGTCAACGACGTGCTCGGGGATCGCATCGAGCATCAGCTTTGCGCGTCGGAACATCTCGAACGTCTGGTCCTCGGACACCGTCACCCAGGACAGGTAGATGAAGCGTCCGCCCGGTTTGCCCTGGATGTATGGTCCGAGAATGTCCCAGGGACCTGGCTTTCTCTCGAGGTTCGTGGCCAGTTCCCACCGCGCTGTCTCGGTGTCTCCCGGTACGAGGTCGAGGATTTCGTGGGGCTTGCCCCGGCGCTGGACGCCGACGTGGATGTTGCTCCGTCCTTCGAAGGTTGCGGTTTCGGAACAATCCCGTCCGGGCAGGCTGTGACCGGTGATGATGATCTGCATATCGACATCATGCTCTGCACGGGTCGGGAGGGGTTGGCGTGGTGAGTCGTTCGGGTAGAGGCGTTCTTGCGGCCGCGGTGGCGAGCATGCTGTTGTCGAGTCTTGTGGTGGTGTCTGGTGTTGCCGTGGCGACGGCGGACGAACCGGAAGTCGCGGGTGCGTTGGAATCGCACGAACTGCTCTCCGCAGCCCTTCCAGTCGGTACTGGTGCAGCGGAGCGAGTTGTCTATCGGACTCTGCGAACTGCCAACAGGTGGGGAGAGTCGTCAGGGTCGGTGTTTCTACCGGAAGGTGCGCCACCGATCGGCGGCTGGCCCGTCATCTCCTACGCCCACGGAACTCTGGGCAGTGCGGATCAGTGTGCGCCGTCGTCAACCGGATTCGGTCCCGGGGAGATCGAACCGATCGAACGCTGGTTGGGCCAGGGGTACGCAGTTGTCGCTACCGACTACTCGGGTCTGGGCACCGACGGGGTATTGGCGTATCTCGACGGGCATGCCGCCGGTGCGAATGCCGTCGACATCTTGCAGGCCGCACACGAGTTGTACGGGAACGTGCTGAGCCCGCGGTGGATGGTCGTAGGTCTGTCCGAAGGTGGTCACGCGACGTACTTCGCGGGACACGAGGCCACCTCGCGTGCACCGGAATTGGATTTCCGCGGCTCGGTTGTTGTTGCAGGACCCACACACATGGAAGGTCTGTTCCCGTTGGGGGGACCGCTGTTTCCCGAAATAGGCATCACTGGATTAGTGGGGTACGCGCTGTATGTCCTGGCTGGAATCGACGATCAACGACCCGAAGAGAATATTCGCGAGGTTCTCTCGCCCCAGGGAATCGAGTGGATGGAAAAGGCGCGATCTCTGTGCGCCGGGGATCTCGGCCGACAAATTCGAGCCGAGCGAATCCAGTTGGGCTCGTTGTTCTCTCGGTCGGTATGGACGCCGCGCATGTACGATCTGTTCCGCGAGATGATGCAGGTGCCGGTCGACGGATACGACCGACCACTACGTGTGGTGCAGAGTCTTTCGGACACGACGGTTCCCGTCGCGCTCACCTGGGCGCAATTGTTCGATATGCGAACGCGAGGAACGCAATTCGAGTATCAGGAGCTCAACGGGATCAGTCACGGCCAAACGACGGTCGCTTCGATGGACCAGACCATGGAGTTCATCGATCGATTGATGAGGTGATGTTTTGGTGGTGTGGTTGTCTGGTTGTTCAGCGCATTCGCCGCGGGCCGTAGTCGTGGCCGCCGTTGGCGAACCACACGATTGCCGCAATCGCGTACAGGATGCAGACGAGGAGTAGCAGCCCGCCTGCGATCCACAGTGAAATCTGACCGAGTCGTTTCACTCGATCGGACGCGTACCGCGATCCGGCGACATCGCCGTCGGCCCACAAAGGATACACGTTGAAGGCGTGCGTGAAGGCGGCGAAGGAGAGCGGCCAGAAGAACAGCAGCGAGACCACTGCCCAACCGGCATTGACAGGTGGTCGAATTGGGTGCTGAGGAACGGATTGCTGGACGGTGGGTTGATCCGGGGTCGTCATGGGGGCTCCTGACATGAGGTGGCCCTTACGACGCTACTGCGATGGAGCCGAAGAATCACTGAAAAACGATGTTCGGTGATGCGATGTGGGTCAGCGACGTGAGTGCGCTAGATCAGCCGCATAGCCAGTCGTGACCGCTGGTGGTGGTTTCCGGGTCATTGTTGTGTAGATGAGGGGCGTTCACGTCAGTGCGACTCGGTCCCGCTCCGCGAGCATCCTGGCTGCCGGCAGGACGTCCTTCGCTGCCATTTCGATACGTTCGAATACCTCGGGGTTGAGGATCGTGGTTCCGTCGAAATCGCCTGAGCTGAGATAGATCCCGACCGGAGCGGTCGGCGCTTGGAAGAAAGCGAACAGTGGCCGCAGGGCATGATCCAACACGAGAGCATGGCGGTCGCTGCCACCTGTAGCGGCAAGAATCACCGGAGTGTTGGCAAGCGCGTACTGGTCGACGAGATCGAAGAAATGCTTGAACATTCCCGTGTACGAACCGCGGAACACCGGTGACGCCGCGATGACAATATCGGCGGACTCGACTGCTGCCAGCGCTTCGGCGGTCACTGAGTCGGCTTGACCGCGTTCCAGAGCAGTTGCAAGACCTGGAATCAGATCCACGATCTCGAAAACTCGTGTGTCGATCTGCTCGAAGTCTCCCAGGGTTTCGACGATCAGGTCGACGAGGGCACGAGTCTTGGAGGGCTTTTGGAGGTTGCCGACAACGGCAACAATTTTGAGCGGTGTGCTCATCGAAACTCCTATTTTTCGGACGACTTCAGTGATTCGATTTCCTTACGCACAACGGGGGCTACCTCGGTGCCGAGGATCTCGATCGCACGCAGCATGTCCTTCTGTGGCACGTTGCCGAACCCCATCTGGATCATGATGCGGTCATGATGGAACAGCTCGTACTGCGCCATCGTCTTGTCGATGATTTCCTGCGGGCCGCCGAGGAAGAACGCACCCGCGGTGGTTGCCTGCGCTTCATATGCCCTGCGCGGCATGGGAACTCCGTTTCCGCGCTGATGATGATTCTGCATCCACCCGGCCTGGAAGTGCGGGTACGACGTGTCGAGTGCTGTTTGCTTCGAGGTATCGACAAATCCTGGCGAAGCAATCGAGACAGCGAGTTTCTTCGGATCGTGTCCGAACTCCGCTGCAGCCCTGCGGTACAGATCGACAAACGGTTCGAACTGTTGGTAGCTTCCACCGATGATGGCAAGCGAGAGGGGCAGGCCAAGTTTCGCGGCACGCACGACAGAGGCCGGAGTACCTCCGACTGCGATCCACACCGGAATCTGACGGTCCGGGCGGGGCGTCACGTCACCGTCGATCAGCGGTGCGCGAAGTTGTCCTTCCCAGTTGATCGGGTTCTCGTCGCGCAGTTTAAGTAGTAGATCGAGCTTTTCGGCGAAGAGTTCGTTGTACTGGGACAGGTCGTACCCGAAAAGCGGAAATGACTCCGTGTACGAACCTCGGCCGGCAATGATCTCGGCACGGCCTTCGGAAAGCAGGTCGACTGTCGCGAACTGTTGGAACACACGGACGGGATCGTCGGAACTGAGCACAGTTACGGCACTGGACAGCTTGATGTTGTCGGTAGCCTGAGCCATTGCCGCGAGCACAACTGCAGGGGCCGAGACTGCGAAGTCGGTACGATGGTGCTCGCCGACGCCGAAGACATCGAGTCCAACCTGATCGGCGACGGTTGCTTGCTCCACCAAATGGCGAAGGTGTACACCGGGATTCATCATCGCGCCGGTTGTGGGGTTTGGGGTGAGTTCACCGAAATGGTAGACGCCCAATTCGAAAGCCATGTTGTTCTCGCTATCTGTTCGTGGGAGTGATGGAAAGTTGATCGACGTGCGCATCGCATGTGCCGCCTTGATTCGTGTGATGTGCGGCAAGTCGGGAGAAGAAGCGTTCGAGTACCGGAAGCTCCTCGGTTTCAATGAGATCGGAGAAGTATTCGGCGATCCCTCGTGTATGTATGGCGGACGCTTTTCGAAGTGTCTTCTTGCCTGCAGGCGTCATCGATACCGTCACGACGCGTCGATCGTTGTCCGGTCGAACGCGCTCGGCCAGTCCTGCCTCGACCAATCGATCGACGACGCGCGTCACGCCACTGGTGGTGACCAATACCAGTTCGGCCAGATCGCCCATTCGGATCGTGTTTCCCGGAGCTTCGTGCAGTCGGAGTAGAACGTCGTACTGGCCAAGGGTGAGACCGGTGGTGGTTCGAAGGTCCGCCTCCATCTTGCCGAGGATGACGCTGTGGGAGACGACGAGGTCGCGCCACGCGCGACCACGTACGTGTTCATCAGTTGTCATCGGTGACGCCCTCCATTTATTTGCGATCGCAAGTATTGCTTACTCAAGTAATACGTTCGCGACGGTCGATCCATTCCCTGCTTGGGTTTTTGCTGGCCGGAAAGCATTGACTCGAACGCGTGTTCGAGTATGCTTTGAGGTGGGGATCGGGGGATTCAATGAGTGTCTTGTTGTCGGATGTGGTGTCGGGTTC
>NZ_JAJNCL010000006.1:0-321650 GCF_021025955.1 Rhodococcus qingshengii
ACGACAAATCGTCCACCGCTTTCGTCGGTCCGTAAACCTTGGTCAATCCCCTCAGTTCAATCATGTGCAGAACTGTGCCCTACCGACACTGACCAGCACATCGGTCCGGAGGATGACATGAACCCTGAGATGTGGAGACGGCAGTTCAGGGAAAACCCTGTCCTCGACCGGATCTCGGAACAGCCTCTATATGAGGGTAGTGCGCGTCGAAGTCGCCGTCGAACAATCGCCAGTAGAAGTCGTTCATCTCCGCAGCGGCAGGTGCGTGCCGGGTCAAGATCGCAGCCACCCCCGGTGCCACATCACCTGGGATATGACCTGTGGCGCACCAGCGTACGTACTCGTTGCGGGCGACTGGTCCGCCGCTTGTCGACCTCGGTACCCCGCAGACCTCGGTCACCAACCAGTTGACCAGAAGCATGGCGGCGTAGTCGGCGTCATGAGTGGCATGACGCCGGGCGAAGTCGTGCTCGGCAGTTGACAGGTCGAAGTGTGGCGATGTGGCCAGTCCGAAGTCGCTGAGATAGATCCGCTCCATATCGGTGCGCATATTGCCGAAATGTCCGTCCATGTGGAGCAACTGTCGATCGCGCAAGAACGCCACGATCTCCGAAAACTGTCGTTCGACTTCGGCAGCCTTGCCGGCCGGGTTGTCCTGCAGCCAATCCGATATCGGGTGTGCGATGTACTCGCAGAACAGTACGAGGCTGCTTGGTGCAGCGGCGAGCGCCTCGAGGCGCGTCCGCACAGCCGGGCTGCCGCTCTGAGCGGCAAGCACCGCGTCGATGTCCGCGTGTTCGGATGCAACAGGTGAGCGGCCGGGCAGCACCCGCCAGTGGTAAAGCATTGGGAAGGACTGTGTTTCGCCGGCCAGAACGGCATCGGTGACGACGACGTTCGCGGCCAGCTCTCGCCATCCGTTGAAGCTTGGCCCTCCAATGCCATACTGGCAGAACATGGGTAGGTCGAAGAGATTGGACGTGGAGCCCACGTCGGCGAGTTCCCGTTCGCTCAGTGGAATTCGTTTGGTGAATACCGGAACGCCGTTGAGCCTGTTTTCGCCGACACTGACGAGTCCTGCGGCGCCGCCCACTCCGACACTCGTGACGCGAGCGGTGTCTACCAGTTGGGTTAGTTCGGCATCGTTCCGGGAAGCGAGGAATGCCGATAGTTTTCGGTACCGGTCAGCCCTGACATCTGTCATTCCACGACTGTGCCACAGGTTCGTCCGGCTTCGATTTCGCGAAGCCGCTTGTCGAAGTCGCCGATTCTGCCTGTGTCCTCGTAATAGTCTTCCTGCTCGATTATCTTCCCCCACTTGGTTCGAACGAGAAGCACTGTCCGATTTTGGTAGATGACGGCGCCGTCCGGGCCAAGGGCTCGGTCGTCGAATCGGGCGAGCAGTGTCATGCGCCAGAGCGGACCACCGAAATACGCCTCGGTGACCGCGCCTTGAAGCCCCGCGTCGACAAATTCCTGGAGAAACGTCTCGATTTGGCCCTGTCCGGCATGCACTCCTGCCCACCGATGATCACCCTCTGCGAATCTGAGCACCGCGTGGTGGTGATAGGAATTCAACAGCGGCCGGTAGTTGCCGGAATTGAGTGCACGGACGTCGCGTCGGAACTTGTAGATGAGTGCTTTGCGCAGAAGTGATCGCGAGACGATCGCCGTTCCGAGGCCGGCCGCGAACCATCGCTTCATCTTCGAAGCTTGTCGTGAAATCGAATGCCCTGTCAACGAAATGCCGGGGTCTGCTGATATCTGACAGAGAATTGGATATTGACAGTGACTGTCACAATAGGCGAGACTCCCATTATCGAGAATGGCCGGATCTCGGCCGAGGCGGGAGGACGTTGCTGATGTCACTACGGGAGAGACAACGGTTGCAGGTGCGAGCAGACATTCAACGTGCGGCATTCGAACTGTTCGCGCGTGACGGTTTCGAAGATGTGACCACAGAGCAGATTGCGTCGGCGGCGGGGGTGTCGGCGAGCACGTACTTCCGGCACGTTCGTAACAAGGAGGATCTGTTGTTGGATCCGGTCAGGCAGGGAGGTGCCGGAATCGTGACGCTGCTCGAGGATCGCCCGGCATCCGAGTCGGCTGATCTTGCGATCTCACGGGCAATCCTCGAGCGTTCCAATGCTTTCGAGTCCTCGGAGATCGATCAGTGGCGATCGGCGTTCCGTACCGCGCCGCACCTGATGGATCGAGTCGCGCTGATCGCGCCCGAACATCGTGATCGGCTGGTCGAGTTGGTGGCACAGCGAATGCAACTCGATCCGGAAAATGACAGCCGCCCAGGACTTCTCGTTCATTTGATGTTGGCTGCGGCGGAGTTCGGCTATCGGCAATGGATACGTCACCCCCAAAAACGCGGGGCATCGCTTCCCGTGTGCGTCGAGGGGGCGCTCGACGCCGTTCGGGGATCCCGGTGGCATACGCAGGACGAAGATGACACGAAAGGTCGTGACCAGTGATGGACGAGGACTCTCAGGGCGCCGTGCCGCCCGTAGCGGATGTGCCCGTAGTGGATGTGGTTGTTGTCGGGTCGGGGGCGGCCGGCATGTCCGCAGCCATCACGGCAGCCCACAACGGACTCTCGACGATCCTCGTGGAGAAGTCCGAATACTGGGGCGGTTCGTCGTCCCGGTCCGGGGGCGGCGTGTGGATTCCGGGAAATTCGATACTTCGCCGCGAGGCGCCGGCAGACGATATCGACTCTGCGCGAACCTATCTGAAGAGCATTGTCGGGGAGGACGCGGACACCGACCGCATTGATACGTATATCGATCGAGGCCCCGAAGCCCTCGATTTCCTGATCCGACATTCGGCTCTGGAGCTCGAATGGGTGAAGGGTTACTCCGACTACTTTCCCGAGGCGCCCGGCGGACTTGCAAGCGGGCGATCGTGCGAACCGCGCCCGTTCGACGCCCGAGCACTGGGCGACGATCTCGCGACACTTCATCCGCCGTACATGAAGGTTCCGCTCAACATGGTTGTCCAACAATCTGACTACCGGTGGCTGAGCACGGGGATTCGGCATTGGCGCGGGCCGGTGCGAATGCTTCGGGTGGCAATGAGATCCCTGGCTGCGAAGGCCAGGAAGAAGAAGTTGATCGGGCTCGGACCAGCGCTCATGGCGGAACTGATGCTCGGAGTTCGGAAAGCCGGCGTGCCGGTGAAACTCGGAACGAAACTTGTGGATTTGGTTACCGACAGCGGACGTGTGGTGGGCGTGCGACTCGAGTCCGGGGGAGTACAGACAACGCTGCGCGCGCGATGCGGCGTCATCCTCGCGTGCGGCGGTTTCGACAACAACGACGACATGCGCAGCGAGTATCAGCGTCGACCGAGTAGTGCGCAGTGGACTCTCGGAGCGCCGACCAATACCGGGGACGGTATCCGAGCAGCTCTGGGCGTCGGCGCAGCAATTTCGTACATGGACGACGCGTGGTGGGCGCCGTCGATTCCACTGCCCAAGGGCCCGTGGTTCGCCTTGGCGGAACGTTCGTTGCCGCGCAGTCTGATGGTCAACGCGGGCGGGAATCGGTTCATGAACGAGTCACTTCCCTACGTCGAAGCGGCGCATGCAATGTTCGGCGGAAAACATGGCCGAGGTGACGGCCCTGCCGAGAATATTCCGGCCTGGCTGATTTTCGATCAGACTTACCGTGACCGTTACCTGTTCGCGGGAGTTCCGGCGCGCGGGCCGATACCTCGGTCGTGGATCGAATCGGGTGCGATTGTTCGAGCCGGGTCGATTGCCGAACTCGCTGCCGAGATCGGAGTACCAGGCGATGCGTTGTCGGCGACGATCACGCGATTCAACAGTTATGCGCGCGACGGAGTTGATCGCGACTTCGGCCGGGGGACAAGTAAATACGACCATTACTACGGTGACTGCACCAACAAGCCCAATCCCAGCCTCGGAGAACTCACCAAGGGTCCGTTCTACGCGGCGAAGATGGTTCCCGGCGATCTGGGAACCAAGGGCGGTATCAACACGGACGCTCGCGCGCGGGCGCTGCGCGCGGACGGTTCGGTCATCGACGGGCTCTACGCCGCCGGAAACACCAGTTCGCCGGTGATGGGTCATACCTATGCGGGGCCAGGCGCAACTATCGGTCCCGCAATGGTTTTCGGCTATCTGGCGGCGCTCGACGCGTTCGCACGCGTTTCTGACAACAGTGGGCGCGAGGCCGGCGAGCGAACAAATGGTTTGGCAGATCGACGCCGATAGGGTTCGCTTGAGCCCGTGACCCACCTCAACATCGCCGACGTCGACTACTTCCTCCCTGATGGTCGACAACTGCTCAGCGGTGTCAGCTTTCGAGTCGGAAACGGTGCAAAAACCGCACTGATCGGGCCCAACGGGACTGGTAAGACGACGTTGCTTCGTATTATCGCCGGAGACGCCGTCGCTGACGAGGGCGCAGTCACTCGATCCGGAGCACTCGGCGTGATGCGGCAATTCGTCGGCCAAGTTCGCGACGAGTCCACCGTGCGCGATCTTCTGTTGTCCGTCTCTCCGGCACCGATCCGCGACGCGGCGCTGGCGCTCGACACAGCGGAGAACGCGATGATCGAGCGCGACGAGGAATCAACTCAAATGAAGTATTCGCATGCGTTGGCCGATTGGGCCGACGTGGGCGGCTACGAGACCGAAGACTTCTGGGACAAGGTCACCACCTCGGCGCTCGGTGTTCCCTATGACCGTGCGAAGTGGCGCGCGGCCAACTCCCTCAGCGGTGGCGAGCAGAAACGCTTGGTACTCGAAGCACTGTTCGCTGGGCCCGACGACGCACTCCTGCTGGACGAGCCGGACAACTACCTCGATGTTCCGGGCAAGCGATGGCTGGAAAAGACGATCTCGGAATCCCCGAAAGTGGTCCTGTTCGTAAGCCACGATCGCGAACTGATCGCCAACGCGGCCACCCACATCGTGACTCTCGAACCGGGAATCAGCGGTGCGACGTCGTGGACTCACGGCGCTGGGCTGGCCAGTTACCACCAGGCCCGCGAGGATCGCAACGCTCGATTCGAAGAACTGCGTCGACGCTGGGACGAGGAGCACGTGAAACTACGTGCCCTGGTTCTGCGATTGCGTGAAAAGGCCAAGTTCAACGACGGCGTCGCTGCGCGTTATCACGCCTCGCAAACCAGGTTGGCGAAGTTCGAGGAGGCAGGACCGCCCGAAGCGATTCCACTTCAGCAGAAGGTGACAGTTCGCCTGGCGGGCGGGCGAACCGCCAAGCGCGCCTTGGTATGTCAGGATCTCGAGCTGACGGGATTGATGAAGCCGTTCGACACCGAGATCTGGTACGGAGACCGCGTCGCCGTGCTGGGCTCCAACGGATCCGGGAAGTCGCATTTCCTCCGTCTCCTGGCAGGAGGTGGGACCGATCCGGGGACCGAGCATCTGCCCGTCGAGGCGCTCGACATCGCGCCGGTCGAGCACGGGGGTACCGCGACGCTGGGTGCCCGGGTGCGTCCCGGATTGTTTGCGCAGACACACTCCAGGCCCGATCTGACCGGAAATACGCTGCTCGAGATCCTGCACATGGGCGACGAGCACCGCAACGGAATGGGGCGTGAAGCGGCGAGCCGCGCGCTGGACCGTTACGGATTGTCCCAAGCTGCGGAACAGAAGTACGACGACCTGTCCGGTGGTCAGCAGGCACGATTGCAGATCCTGCTCCTCGAGCTCTCCGGCGCCACGATGTTGTTGCTCGACGAACCCACCGACAACCTCGACCTTCATTCGGCTGACGCGCTCGAGCAGGGCATTGCACAGTTTGCCGGCACCGTCATCTCGGTAACCCACGATCGTTGGTTTGCGCGCGGGTTCGACAGGTTCCTCGTCTTCGGATCGGATGGGAACGTGTACGAGAGCGAGTCGCCGGTGTGGGACGAGGCCAGGGTCGAACGAGCGCGCTGAGATCGAGCAGCCGCTCCCTACCTGGGGAGAGGCGGCAGCTCGTTGATCACCGCGCGAAGCAGGCCCAGATCGCTGCGATCCGATCGAGGCGGGGGACAGCGCGAGAGATCGAGCTGTGTCGGGAAGTGCCACACAACGCGACCTGGATCTACCCTGTCCACCGCCGAGTACCAGTGGGTGAGCGGCTCGGCGAGCGCCGCGTGAAGCGCGAAATGCCGTCGTCGGCGGCTGAGGTCTCCTTCGCGCTGCAGTAGAAGCTGCTCCGGTGACGGTATCGAGATGACGGTCAGATCCGCGAAACCCAGTCCGAGGTGCGCGAAAGCTGTCTCGACTGCCGCGAGCTCGTACTCGAATCGCTCCCGAGGCGCTGCGCCCACCGCAGCGAGACACCAGCTGTAGTGCAGTTTCAGCGGGTCGCTGTCGCAGAGCGCGATACCGGTTCTCGACTCTAGATCTTTCGCTTGCGACCATCGCTTCGAATTGACCGTTGCCCAGTAACTTGCCTGGACGTCGAGATCCGTGCCGTCCGGCTCGAACCCGGTGGGCTGATACTCGGCGACGAATCCTTCCGCTGCGGATTCGCCACCGAGTTGGGTTCGGCACCAGGTGGTTTTGCCGGCGGCGCTAGGTCCTTCTACTGCGACGATCACCAGTCCATTCTCCATAATGATTGGGGCGGTTGGTTTTTCTCGTTGCCAGGACTCTCTTAACATCCCCAGGGGTCTCGTTGGCGGTCCGACACGGCCGATTTCGGTGCGGTGGGTCACAAAATCGCAGTGACGGTTACCACATAACGGACGGATAACGATCGGTATGGTTGAAGCTCGAATCAATCAGTTGACCTGTGGTTATCGTTCGAATCTCGGCTGAAACTGGTACGGCAGTGCTGGAAAACTTGCCCGTGACCAATCCGTGACCATCGCCTACGGTCGTTGACAGCCCGAAACTACCGGGCAAACACCGACCCGCAACTGCGTGCTTCTGCCCCGCGGGTCCGGTACTCCCGAAACCTTCGCGGGGCAGGAGTGAAAAAGACGAGTCGATCGACGAGACGTGAAAGCGTCCGGGCCGACCTCGTCCGCGGTAGCGGAGAGGATTTACCCAATGACCAGCATCACCTTCAAGCGCGCCCTCGGCGCAGTTGCAACCGCAGGCGCAGTCGTCGCGATCCCGCTCGCTATGAGCACCGGCACCGCGTCGGCAGCCGGCCACGACTGGTCCGGAGTCGCAAACTGCGAGTCCTCCGGTAACTGGGCCGCCAACACCGGAAACGGCTTCTACGGTGGTCTGCAGTTCACGCAGAGCACCTGGAATGCATTCGGTGGATCGGGCAACGCTGCCAACGCCAGCCAGGCTGAGCAGATCCGTGTCGCCGAGAACGTCCTCGCAGGCCAGGGCGTCGGTGCATGGCCCGTCTGCGGTCAGTACCTGACCACCGGCACCACCGCGGGCAACTACGAGGCCGCAGCAGCTCCCGTCACCGCTGAGGCTTCCGTCGAGTCGGCTCCGGCAGTAAGCACCGGAAGCGGTAACTACGTGGTCAAGGCAGGCGACACCCTGTCGAAGATCGCTGCTGCACACGGCATCTCGATCGAGAACCTCGCCAGCCAGGTTCCGAACATCAACTTGATCTTCCCGGGACAGTCTCTCTCGGTCTAGTCTCGTGGCCGTTTAGGTCCTCATTGCGTCGAAATTGTCCGGAGCTGATGCAGCTCCGGACAATTTCGGCGTTTCTGCGTTCGCAATGAGCTCTGCCGCTTCTGTATGGAGGGGATCAAGATCCTGACGCCACCCCAGAATGTGCAGCGCCGACCCGGCGATGACGGAGGCTTCGGGGATCGGGGTGCCTTCGAGCGCGTCGACTCGCGCGCTGATCACGCTTTCTACCAGTCGAAATGGAAGTTCGGCCAAATGAGTTGAAGCCGGATCGTCAATCGCGTCGAGCACCGCCTGGGCGAGTGCCCGGTATTGCTCGCGAAGCCGATCGCGATCGGCTCGGAACGACATGAACCGGTCGCTTCTCAGTTCCGGCAAGAGATAGAGGACGCCGAGGTTCCACCGTCCGGTGATCAATTGCGCCGCGTCGACGTATGAAAGCGCGTACAGCTTCACCTCGGGTGAGGCGTCGAGCGGCCTGAGATTCTCTGCGAATTCGAGCGCCGGAGTCACCGTGTCGGCGAGTAGCGCAACCAGGATGTCGTCTTTGGTGGCGAAATGGTTGTAAAGCGACGCCTGACGCATCCCGACTGCTTCGGCGATGTGGCGTGTCGACGTCGCGGCAAAGCCTCGGGTGGTGAACAGTTCAGCGGCTGCATCCAAGATCTCCGCCCGGGCAGTGCCACCCGGGCGTCGGCGAGCGGTGAGGCGGGGTCGTCCGGGGCCGGCGTTGGTCACGCCTTCCATAGTGGCAGGCTGCGGCCTTACATGCGGGGTGGCCGCCGCTGTGAGCATTCGGTCACGTGCTCGAAACGTACTCAACGAGCCTGTTACAGAATCAGGCGAATCGTATACGCGGGCGTCACCTGCGGCGAGTGGATTTCGCGAAAACTATCAATCGACAGTTATTCGCCTCTGAATCGCTACGCCGAAGGAGTACGCCGTTGAGTGCAACCACACCGGCTGCGCAGCCCACAACCGCATCCGCGCTCGCATCTTCACCTCACGACGACGGCGACCTCGCGGAGTTCGGCTACGAGCAGCAGCTGCATCGATCGCTGGGAAAGTTCGCGTCGTTTGCCGCGGGCTTCTCCTTCGTCTCCATTCTGACGACGATCTTCCAATTATTCGGTCTCGGTTTCGGTTTCGCGGGACCGGCGTTTTTCTGGACCTGGCCCGTCGTCTTCATCGGCCAGTTCATGGTCGCTCTCAACTTTGCGGAACTTGCTGCCAGATATCCGATTTCGGGTGCCATCTACCAGTGGTCGCGGCGGATGGGCGGTGAGATCGTCGGCTGGTTCGCCGGGTGGTTCATGATTCTCGCTCAGATCGTCACCGCGTCGGCTGCCGCCATCGCCTTGCAGGTTGTGCTCCCCAATGTGTGGAGTGGGTTCCAGATCATCGGCGAGGACAGCGCGCTCACCTCCTCGAGTGGTGCCGCCAATGCGGTGCTACTCGGTTCGGTACTTCTGGTTCTCACCACCTTCATCAACTGCATCGGCGTCAACTGGATGTCGCGTATCAACAACATCGGTGTGACCTGCGAAATCGTCGGTGTCATCGCTGTGGTCGGGATGTTTTTCACCCACGCTCAGCGTGGACCGGACGTCGTCTTCGACACCGGCAGTGCCGGGGGTCAACCCGGATACGCCTGGGCATGGATCATGTCCGGACTGATGGCCGCTTACGTCATGGTGGGCTTCGGGTCGGCAGGGGAACTGGCCGAGGAGACTCGCAATCCCCGACGCGTTGCACCTCGCACAATCCGTCTTGCTCTGTCTGCGTCCGCACTCGGTGGCGGCTTGATGATCCTCGGCGCATTGATGGCAGCGCCTTCGCTCACCGACGGCCGCCTGGCCACCGAAGGTTTGCCGTACGTACTGACATCTATCCTGAGTTCGCCGTGGGGCACTGTGCTGCTGATCGACGTCTCGATCGCAGTGTTCGTATGCACCTTGGCAATTCAGACCGCTGCATCACGGCTCATGTTCTCCATGGCCCGCGACGGGCGTCTGCCGGCCTCGCCGATCCTGGCAAAGGTGAACCCCCGCACCGGAACACCTATCGCACCGTCCATCCTCATCGGCCTGATCTGCATTGCCGTTCTGGCCGTCAACGTGGGCAACTCGGCAATTTTCGCGACCCTGTCCAGCGTGTGCATCATCTTGATCTACTTGGCATATCTCATGGTGACCGTGCCGCTGTTGGCTCAGCGGCTCAAGGGATGGCCGCGCACCGCTGCCGGCCCCAAGTTCGATGCCGAAGGTGAAAAGCTGTTCTCCCTGGGTATCTGGGGAGTCCCGGTCAACATCGCCGCGGTGGTGTACGGCGCACTGATGGTGATCAACCTGTCCTGGCCGCGGGCCGAGATTTTCAATCCCACCGGCGAATATCCCATCCTGCAGTGGGCCGCGCCCATCACGATAGCGCTGGTCGTGGGGCTGGGAGTCGCCTGCTTCCCGCGCGGCCGCGCCACCCCGAATCCCGTCACGATCGGAGCCTGACCATGACTACCCAGACCACCGCCGGAGCCCGCGAGCATGCCCGGTCCCAAGCGGGAACGATCACCGATTCCATGCCCGTCTTGCCTGCAACTCGTTGGCCGAACCCACCCCAGGACGTCGCCTCAAAGCGTCTGACCTGGGCTGAGACCGTACCGGGTGGGCGATACACGACGAAGGTTCTCTCCCGTGGAACGCGATTGCGACTTCGCGATGTCGTTGGCAGCGCCTGCGCAAACATCTTGCTCTACCGCGCCGATGCTCCCTGGGAGCGACTCAACGTCGCCGATACGGTCAAGGTGCCGTGGCAGGCGTATCTCGGCGTCGGGCACCCATTGCTCTCCGATCAGGGGCGAATACTCGCGACCGTCGTCGCAGACACCTCGGGTCACCACGACGCGTTCTGTGGAACGACATCGCGCGCCATCAACGAGGCGAAATACGGTCAGGGTTCGTTGCACAGTGCCTCACCCGCCGGACGCGAACTTTTCACCGTGGCTGCCGCGAAGAACGGACTCGGGCCGCAGGACATAGCGCCTCCGTTGTCGTTCTTCCACGGTGTGCGCGTCGAGGCCGACGGCGCTCTCACCAGCACCGGATCCGCCGGAGCAGGTGCAACGGTTGACCTTCTGATCCATCTGCCCGTCATCGTGATGATCGCCAACACCGCGCACCCACTCGATCCGGCGCTGGAGTTTCCCACCACGTCCCTCGAAGTGCTCGCGTGGAATGCGGCCGACGAACTCGACAGCCTTGTCGATCGCGGGCCGGAATATCAACGCGCAGTGCTCAATACCGAAGACGCCTGGACAGCTTCGAACCTGGAGGAGATCGCATGACCACCACCTTGGATGTCCCCGCCCTCGTTCCCGGAACGGTGATCCTCGACGAGATCGCTGACGCGTTCGGGCCGTGGTCAGCGCTCGTTCGTGCCGGCGACGTCCTGACCATCGTCGATCTGCACGGAAATCAAGCCGTCGACACACTCGTCTACGCCGGTGACGATCACAGCGTTCGGTATTCGGCAGCAGCGACTGTCGCCGCCCAGCGGAATCTGTTCCTGACCACAGGCTCCGTGCTCCGCAGTGACGACGGAACTCCGCTCATGACACTTGTTGCGGACGAGGTCGGAAACCACGACACAGTCGGCGGCGCGTGCTCTCAGGAATCGAACACGCTGCGATACGGCCACCACACCAAGCATCAGCACGCGTGCGTCGAGAACTTCCTCGTCGAGGGTGCCAAATGGGGGCTAGGTAAACGGGACCTGGTGTCCAACATCAACTTCTTCATGAACGTCCCGGTCGACCCCGATGGCACGCTCGGCATCGTCGACGGACTGTCAGCGCCGGGCAAGCGGCTCGCGTTGCGTGCCGAACGCGACGCGCTCGTCCTCGTGTCCAACTGCCCGCAGATCAACAACCCGTGCAACGGCTTCGATCCGACGGCCGTCCGGATGATCGTCACACGGCCGGAGGTAGACGAATGAACGCAAAACTGACCATCGTGCGTCCCGGAATGTTGACGACGGTTCAGGACTATCCCGGACGCGTCGGATATTGGCAGATCGGAGTTCCACCATCGGGCCCGATGGACGACTTGTCGTTTCGGTTGGGAAACACCGCACTCGGAAATCCCGAAGGCGCCCCGGGCATCGAATGCGCGATGGCCGGACCTGTGATGACCTTTGACGAAGACACCACTGTGTGCGTCACGGGCGCCCCGGTGTCGGTAACCGTCGACGGCGTCACACACGGTCAGTGGCGACCGGTTTTCGTCCCCGCTGGAGCGGTGCTCGACGTCGGAACGGTCAGCGGTCCGGGACTGCGCATCTACGTACTGGTACAGGGCGGAATCGAGACCGACGACTATCTCGGCAGTGCGTCGACCTTCACCCTGGGCAGGTTCGGTGGACACGAAGGTAGGACTCTGCGGGCGGGGGACGTTCTCAAACTCGGACAGTCGACCGGCGTAGCGGGATCTGTTCCCGCCGAGCATGTTCCGGCGATGCATACGTGCTGGGAACTCGCGGTGACCGAGGGCCCGCACGGGGCGCCGGAGTTCTTCACCCGCTCCGACATCGACACGCTGTACGCCACCGAGTACGAGGTGCACTTCAACTCCGACCGCACCGGAGTCCGGTTGGTCGGTCCGAAACCTGACTGGGCCAGAACCACCGGCGGTGAAGCGGGACTTCACCCGTCGAACATCCACGACAACGCGTATTCGATCGGTGCACTCGACTTCACCGGCGACACGCCCATCCTCCTCGGACCCGATGGACCGAGCCTCGGTGGCTTCGTCTGCCCGATCACGGTCGTTTCCGCTGATCGCTGGAAGCTCGGACAGTTGGCTCCCGGGAACAAGATTCGCTTCATACCGGTCCGGGCCGAACGAGCAGCCTCCCGCCGTGACCTCGGAGTATCGCGTCGAGCCTCCAGCTCGGTTGTGCATTCCACCGGCGGTGACGGCGACGACGGCGTCATCGCCCGCCGCGACGGCGACACCCCGGTGACATATCGCCGCTCGGGTGACGACAACGTGTTGGTCGAGTACGGCGACATGAATCTCGACCTAGCCCTGCGTGCGCGTGCACACGCGCTGCATCAGCGACTCGAACTCGGGAAACCGGCCGGACTACTCGATCTCACACCGGGAATCCGCAGCCTGCAGGTCCGCGTCGACCCGGACGTCCTGCCCGTCCACAAACTGATGGGAATGCTCGCCGAGGCAGAGGACACCTTGCCCGCGGCCAACGAACTCGTGGTGCCGAGTCGCACTGTACGGATGCCACTTTCGTGGGACGACCCGGCAACCCGCGAAGCGATCCAGCGGTACATGCACGGCGTTCGCGCCGATGCGCCGTGGTGCCCGTGGAATATCGAGTTCATCCGCCGGATGAACGGTCTCGAATCCGTGAACAACGTGTTCGACACCGTCTTCGGCGCCGAGTGCATGGTGCTCGGCCTCGGCGACGTCTACCTCGGGGCGCCGGTCGCGACACCGCTCGATCCGCGTCATCGCCTGGTCACGACCAAATACAACCCTGCCCGCACCTGGACTCCCGAAAACGCCGTCGGGATCGGTGGGGCTTACCTCTGCATCTACGGCATGGAAGGCCCAGGTGGGTACCAGTTCGTCGGACGTACGACGCAGGTGTGGAATCACCGCCACCCCGCGAAGTCGGGCCCGTTCGAGGAAGGCACTCCCTGGCTACTGCGATTCTTCGACCGGATCTCCTGGTATCCCGTCGAGCCGGAAGAGTTGATGGATCTGCGTGCGGACACCGCCGCCGGCCGCGGCGGGGGAGTCGAGATCGAGGACGGAAGCTTCTCGCTGGCCGAGCATCAGGAGTTCCTCGCGTCGAACTCGCGTTCGATCGAGGAGTTCCGCGCGACGCAGTCCGTCGCGTTCGGGGCGGAGCGTCAGCGCTGGTCGGATGCGGGGGAGTTCGCGCTGCCCGGTTGATGGTCGAGCGAGCACCCTTTTCTTCGAGTGAGCACCGCTTCCAGAGTGTCGGAAGCGGTGCTCACTCAGCAGTAAAGGTGTTCAGTCCCGACGCGAACCAGCGGCAGTTGATTGCGTCAGCGAGTCAGAGCGCGATTGAACAGATCGATGAACGGGCGCGGCGACGGGGTTCCGGTTGGACGGAAAGGCGCAGAATCCCTCGATGCCGATACCCACTCGGTTCTGCTCACCCCCGACAGGTCGAGCTGATACCGGGTGTCGGCGGCGAGTCGATGCAGGAAGAGGGTTCCGGTTCGGCCGTTTCCTTCCCGAAACGGGTGGGCATGATTGAGCGTCGAGTACACCGACGCGAGTGCGAACGACGCAGCGCCGCGATCGAGCGTGGCCCAGTCGACGGCGGCGATGATCTCTTCCACCTCGGACAGGTAGTTCCGAATCGCGGAAACCGGAGCAAAGGTGGCCGCGCCCTTCCTGATGTCGACGGTTCTGATGTGGCCGGCCCACTGGTACAGGTCTTGGAAAACATGCTGGTGAAGGAGGAGAAGTTCGACAGTGTCGCCTGTGTGCGGTACCAGTTCGTCTCCGAAATGTGCCTCGCCCAGGCGCAGTGCAGTCGCCGCAAATTCCAGCGACTGCAATGCCGCGGGATCTCGTACGTCGAAGTTGTTCTTGAGTACCGACGTACCGCGATAGACGTACGGCGCTGATCTTTGCCAACGGATCCGCGGGGGAATCGCTGACGAGAGGCCGACGGCCCGCGCCAACTCCTGCTCGAAATACTCACGCCGAGAAAGCATCCCGATCAGGACGGCTTCGAGTTCCGCGATCTGCTCATCGTTCGGATCCCAGCCTTCGAGCCGTTCCGCGGCCAGAACCTGTTCGAGCGCAGTGCGATTCACGGGTCGATGTCGGGTAGCGCCGACGCGGACGCGGCGTACTCGAGGCGTCGCTGCACACCTGCGACCTCGCGCACCGCGTTGCTCAGCAAGCTGCGTGAGAGCGGTGTGAGTTCGGAAATCACGACCTCATCGGTTGGTGGCCTACCCGCGGAGAACTGATCGGTCTGGTGGCGGACGCGAATCTGCTGCAGCACCTCGAAAGATTCGATCAGCACCTGGGCGTCGTCGTCGAGTAGAAAACCGCTCCCCGCTGCAGCCTTGAGTCGTTCGAGCGTCGAACTCGTGCGGGCGCCCACGGAAATCCCCGTCCATCGAGCGATGTTCACGATGGGTTGGACTGCGCTGGCCTTGAGGTCGACGGTTCCGGTCCGACGCGTCATCACGTCCTTGAATGAATGAAGTTTTGCCTTGTCGCCGACCGCTTCGCGAAGTAGTACACGCATCACGGCCGGATGCAGTCTCAGTTGATCCAACGCTGCAGGGCGAGGATCCAGCGCCGGGTCGCCCGCGACGACGCGGGCATCCGCCAGCATCGACAACATGACCAGCGCTTGGTCCTGGTACGGATTGGAGACCCATTTTCGCAGCGCAGTGCGCCATTGTGGCAGCGTTCGAGCAAACCTGGCCTGGGTGGCGACGGCGTTCTTGGTGTCTCGCGGGAACCCACAGAGATCGAGGATGTCGTGGATGCGCTTCGCCGCGTCGGCACCCTCGTGATGGGATTCACCGCCCCACACCAGCGCGCTGTCGATATCCGAAGACGGGAGCGCTTCACGCCGCGCGACGCTGCCGAGCGAAAGCCACGCGAAATCCGGTCGTTCGTCACCGCCAACCACCAACTCTATGGCTCGCCTGACTGTGACGTCGATCAGCACGGCGAGCGTCGCGCCGATGTCGAGCGGTGAGACCCGCGACGCCACCAACTCCGTCACCAGAACCGGTACGGCACGGGCCGTTTCGATGAGGTGCGCGTCGTCTTCCGCCGTGGCGAGTGCTGCTCGCAGTTCGAAACCCTGATTGGTGGCCGAAGTCAGGAGGTCACTGAGTTCGAGCACACCCATCAATGTGCCTGCATCGGTCACCACCGGGAGGTGGCGTAATCCGTACTCGAGCATGTCGGTAACCGCGTCGGCGCCCAGTCGATCAGGGTCGACTGTCACCGCAGACGGCGTCATCACCGTCGAAACCGGCTGATTGCTGTCGACGCCACCGACTACCACGCGAGCTCGCAAGTCACCTTCAGTGAAGATTCCGAAACCGGTTGTCTCCGTCGGGATCACAACAGCGCGGCGTCCCGCGTCGGTCATCAACTTCGCGGCCTCACGGATGGTGGCCTGTTCGCTGCAGACAATTGCGGGTCCGCGCAAAAGGTCTCGTACCCGGCGCATGGCGGGACTCTGCATGCCTTGCCCAGCCGAGTGCCCCGTCATGGGGTCATTGTCTCAGGTGTGTCCGTTTCAGGTCGGCAGAGGGTGAGAAGTCACAGACCGCCGAGTCGTGCGAGTACGTCGAGCGCCGAATCCGTGGTGCGCCAGAGTGCGTCGATCTCCTGCTCGGCGCCAGGACGGGTCTGCGGATTCTGGAGGGCGAACCCGTTGGCAAGTGTGATGGTGTTGTATCCGCTGTCGGCTGCGCGGAGCAGCAGTTCCGAGGGCTGCGAGTTTCCGGCCAATCGGTCGAGTCCTTCGCCGACGAAGTAGAACCGCCAGAGCGGTCCGAGGTCTGCGTCGTATTCGGCCTTGGTGAGGGTCACGATCGAACCACCCTTGACGGCAATGGAATCGACGATCTTGTAGAAATCGGGAACATCCTCCGCAGTGGTTCCGGATGTGGCGACGGCATGAGCGAGGTCGACGGTGAGGTGCGCGTTGTAGCCGGCCATGGCGACCCGCGCGGGACTGGCGCCGCACTGACGCGTCAGAGTGAAATAGTTGCTCCACGCCGGATCGGTGGGGGTACCCGTGAACTCAGCGTGGACGTTCACCAGGTACCTGCGTAGCAATTCATAGCTGACCGAATGGGCCCATTCGTCATTGTCGAAAGCTGCGGGATCTCGCTGCAGCGGCATTACCGCCTCATGCTCGACAGCATCGAGGCCGATAGAGAACAGGCCTCGCCAATCGTGGTGTGAGACGAGGATCGACGTGATTTCCCGATGACGTTCGACAGCGGTCTCGAGGCGAGGTAGTCCGGCACCGTTCAGCGTCGTCACATCGCTGAGTTCGGCAATCCGATCCACCTCGGCATTGCTCAGCGGGCTGCCGCAAGCCGTCGAAAGACTCTCGCCCGGATCTGCGAGTGCAGAACCGGGCGAGAAGAAAGTGACGGTGATGCCGAGCGCGAGCGTCAACGGATACAGCCGCATCGGTTTCATCGGCTCAGACTAGGCGCCCACTGTCACAAACGTCCGGATTGGTCATCAGCTGATGACCGCGTCGGCCTCGATCTCGATGAGCAGAGCGGGGTCGATCAGCGAGCTGACCTCGAGGATGGTCGTGGCGGGACGAATCTCGCCGAACACTTCACCGTGGGCGAGAGCAGCCTGCTCCCACTGCGTCATGTCACGAAGGTACATGCGAGTGCGGATGACGTCGTCGAGCGAGGCGCCGGCCTCGGCAAGTGCTGCCTTGATCGTTTCGAGCGCTGCGCGTGTCTGATCGGTGAGGGTCTCACCAGGAGCGGTGGTGCCGGATACTGCGATCTGGTTGCCGATGCGCACGGCGCGGGAGTAACCGATCTTGGGTTCCCATTCGGAACCGGACGAAATATTGATTCTGTTCGACATGCACCGAATTCTGCCAACAACTTCCCGGCTGTGGTGAGGCACGGTCGGGTATTTGCTCCATCTTGACATAGCTTAGAACAAGTGTTCGACTTGGGGCTATGAGGTGGTCGGGTCAAGCATTGGATGCAGATGACGGAGCGCTACCCGGACTCGAACGGGCCGGGTTGGTTCGCTCCGTGCAGACTCCGGAGTTCGAGGGAATCACGTTTCACGAGGTGCTCTGCAAGAGCGCGCTCAACAAGATGCCCGAAGATTCGACGTTGCCGTTCAGCTTCACCGTCAACGCTTTTCGAGGTTGCTCACACGCCTGCCGATACTGCTTCGCGAGACCGAGTCACGAGTACCTAGACCTCGACGCGGGCGCGGATTTCGACTCCCAGGTGGTCGTGAAGACGAACATCGCCGCGGTGCTCCGCAAGGAGTTGGCGCGAAAGTCCTGGAAACGGGAGGCGGTGGCACTGGGCACCAACACCGATCCCTATCAGCGAGCCGAGGGGCGATACCGCTTGATGCCCGGCATCATTCGCGCGTTGACCGAATCGGGAACTCCCTTCTCGATCCTGACGAAGGGAACTCTGCTGCGACGGGATCTGCCACTGTTGAAGATGGCGGCGGCGCAGGTCGACGTCGGCATCGGAGTGTCGTTGGCGATCAACGACGCCGCACTTCAGAAGCAGATCGAGCCTGGTACCCCGTCGCCGCGGGCGCGCCTCGAGATGATCCGCGCCATCACCGACGCGGGATTCGCGTGCAATGTGATGGTGGCGCCGGTCATTCCGTTCCTCACCGATTCCACCAGTCACCTCAACGGTCTGTTCGAGGCACTGTCCGAAGCCGGTGCGACGAGTGTGACAGTCTTCCCGATGCACCTGCGCGGCAGTACTCGGGGCTGGTTCATGGATTGGCTTGCTCAGGAACATCCGGCACTCATCCGTCGCTACCGCGAGCTGTACGGGCGAGGCGCGTATGTCACTCCCGAATACAAGCGTTGGCTCGCAACCCGCGTCGAGCCACTGGTCGAGCGTCATGGGTTGGGTGGTCGTTCGGAGCATCGAGACGTCAATGCATCTGGCAAGCAATCGCGCGAGGCGCCGCGTGAACTGGTGGGTGCGGGAGCAGCTCTTACCTTGTTCTGACTGCTGCGGGGCGCGTAAATCGGAGGCGCTCCGGACGTCTGCCGGGCTACATTCGCCTGGTGCTACTCACACTGACCTCCACCCCGACCTCGCAGACTCCTGATGCGACTGCGTTGAGCTACCTGCTGCACAAACATCCCGACCGAGTGCAAAGCTTCGACTTGGCGATCGGTACCGCCACGGTTCTGTACTCGGAGGCCTCGGACGAAAAGACCACTGTGGCAGTGATTGTGGACGTCGACCCCATCGAACTTGTGCAGAGTAGGTATCGACGCGGCAAGAGTGGTGACAACTTTTCTCTGGGGGAGTATGTCAACGATCGACCGTATGCGGCGTCGTCCATCCTCTCGGTTGCCCTTTCGAAGCTGTTTCGCACCGCGTTGACGGGAACGTGCAAATCCCACCCGGAACTCGTCGGAGCCGAACTAGCGTTGACCGTCTCGATTCCGGTGGTTCCGTGTGGCGGCGATGCCGGCTTGCCGGGCCGTCTGTTCGAGCCGCTGGGGTGGGACGTGACAGCGACTCCGGTGCAACTTGATCCGCACTTGCCGGATTGGGGAGACTCCGACTTCGTGTCGCTGACCCTGACCGGGGAACACACCGTGCAGAGCGCCCTTCGGCACCTCTATGTGCTGTTGCCGGTACTCGACGACGTGAAGCACTACTGGGTGGGATCGGACGAGGCAGACAAGTTGATCCGCGTCGCTGGGGAGTGGTTGGCTTCGCATCCGGACTCCGCGCTGATCATGTCCCGCTACCTGGCGCGTCGACGTGACCTGGTCGAATCGGTAGTCGACCGATTGATTCCCGAACAAGCGGAGGTGCAGATCGAACAGCCGCGCCCGGATCCGCCGCTGGCACGGCTTCGAGTCGAAGCCGTTCTGGCGACGCTACAGCGACTGCATGCTCGAACAATCGTCGACATCGGTTGCGGCGAAGGGAAACTGATCGAGGCACTGATGCCCCACTCACAATTCGACAAACTTGTCGGCGTCGATGTGAGCGCGCGTGAACTGACGCGGGCGCAGCGGAGATTGAAGTTCACCGAACTTTCCGACGTCCAACGTGAACGTGTGTCTTTGATGCAGTCGTCCGCGACGTACCGCGACGCACGCTTGAAAGGCTTCGACGCAGCCGTGCTGATGGAAGTGGTCGAGCACGTCGACACGGCGCGCCTGCCCGCGCTGGTCAGATCGGTCTTCGTGGACGCAGCACCGCAGTATGTGCTGCTGACTACTCCGAATGCCGACTACAACGTGCTGTATCCGGCATTGGCGGGAGAGTTCAGGCACCCCGATCACAGGTTCGAGTTCTCGCGGACCCAATTCGACGACTGGGCAACCGAAACGGCCCGAGCCCACGGCTATTCCGTGGAGTTCGAATTTATCGGAGCAATTGATCCGGTCCTTGGCGGGCCGACACAGATGGCAATCTTCACGAAGGAGGCACGAACGTCATGACGGTGTACGAGATTCCAGATCTCGCCCTAGTAGTACTCATCGGCGTCAGTGGCTCGGGAAAGTCGACCTTTGCGGCGTGCCACTTCGGTGAGTACGAAACCCTCTCGAGTGACACATTCAGAGGGTGGGTCAGTGACGATCCGAACTCACAGGAGTCGACGTCCGATGCTTTCGAAGTGCTGGAGTTCGTCGCGGCCAAGCGTTTGCGACGCGGACGCCTCACGGTGGTCGACGCGACCAACGTCCAGCCCGCTGCGCGCAAGCGACTCGTTGCGTTGGCTCGCGAGCACGACATACTGCCGGTGGCAGTCGTGCTCGATGTTCCGGAATCGGTCTGCTCTGCACGAAACGACGCACGCTCTGATCGGACGTTCGGACGCGACGTGATTCGCCGCCAGCACCAGCAGTTGACTCGCTCGCTCCGCGGGTTGGGTAAGGAAGGTTTCCGTTCGGTTCACATCCTCAGAGGTGAGGACGCGGTTTCCGAAGCCACATTCTTGCGCCACCCGCTCCGCAGCGATCTGCGTGTCGAGCGTGGTCCGTTCGACGTCATCGGTGACATCCACGGATGTCGAAGTGAGCTCGAGACGCTCCTCGTGAAACTCGGCTACACCGTCGACTTCGGGACGGACGGCAGAGCTGTCGATGCCGTGCCGCCGGAGGGGCGAACTGCCGTCTTCCTCGGCGACTACGTGGATCGAGGTCCGGATTCGGTCGGTGTGCTGCGTCTGGTCATGGGGATGGTCGCGGCGGGACATGCGATAGCGGTTCCGGGTAACCACGAGAACAAACTCGTCAAGGCGCTGCGCGGTAAGAAGGTCACGCCGAGTCACGGACTCGCCGAGACCCTCGAGCAGATGGCCACCGAGTCGGCGGAGTTCCGCGAAAGCGTCGTCGACTTCTGTGACGGTCTCGTCGCACACCTCGTCCTGGACGACGGCAAACTCGTTGTCGCGCACGCCGGCCTCAAGGAGGACTACCACAACAGGGCATCCGGCCGAGTGCGGAGCTTTGCGCTCTACGGTGAAACAACCGGTGAGACGGACGAATTCGGCTTGCCGGTTCGATACCCGTGGGCGCAGGACTACCGAGGATCTGCGATGGTCCTTTACGGCCACACTCCGGTCCACGAGGTGGAATGGATCAACAACACAGCATGCCTCGACACCGGCTGTGTGTTCGGTGGATCCCTCACCGCTCTTCGATACCCGGAACGAGAGATCGTGTCGGTTCCGGCGGAGCAGGTTTGGTACGAGCCGGTGGTGCCGCTGGCTCCGCCGACTCGCGATCCGGACGTGCTCGATCTCGCCGACGTCCTCGAAACAACAGGCGTCGACACCGAACTGCGCGGGCGAGTGTCCGTTCGCACCGACAACGCTGCCGGCGCCTTGGAAGTGATGAGCCGATTCGCGGTCGCGCCGCAATGGCTGCGGTACCTACCGCCGACCATGGCGCCCTGCGCGACGGCCCAATCCGATGATTATCTGGAACACCCGTCGACCGCGTTCGACGCATACCGGGCCGGCGGAATCGGAACAGTGATCTGCGAAGAGAAGCACATGGGTTCGCGGGCAGTGGTGCTCGTGTGCCGTGATCGATCGGTTGCTCAGTCCCGCTTCGACGCACCGGATGCGCTCACCGGGATGGTGCACACCCGCACCGGCCGCCAATTCTTCGACGACGACCTGACTCAGCAGTTGATCGACGACATCGCCGCCGCAGTCACCTCCGCTGGGTTGTGGGAAGAGTTGGGCACCGACTGGCTGCTCCTCGACTGCGAACTGTTGCCGTGGAACGTCAAAGCGGAAGGTCTGCTGCGCTCGCAGTACGCGTCGGTCGCGGCGGCCGGGCGATCAGACCTCACAGCTCGCGAGGCCGTGTTGGCGCAGGCCGGGTCGCGGGGCCTGGACGTCGCGGAGATGTTCGAACAGACAACTGTTCGGGCCGCCAGTATCGAGCGCTTCGGCGAGGCCTACCGACGGTACGTGTGGCCGACGAACGGACTGGACGGCGTCACCATCGCGCCGTTCCAGATTCTGGCGACCGAGGGCCAGTCGTACGGGGAACGGGATCACGAATGGCACCTCGGAATTGCGGACCGCCTGGCCGAGGCAGCGCCGAATCGATTTACCACCACACGTCGACTGGTGGTCGATCTCGGCTCCGAAGACTCGGTGTCCGAAGCGACCAAGTGGTGGGCGTCGCTCACCGGTGAGGGCGGTGAGGGGATGGTCGTCAAGCCGTTGGCGAATCAGATTCACGGACCGCGGGGGTACAACGCGAAGGTTCAGCCGGGGATCAAGGTCCGCGGCCGGGAGTACCTGCGATTGATCTACGGTGCCGACTACCTCGAACCGTCGACGCTTGCGAGATTGCGTAACCGCAACCTCGGACACAAGCAGTCGATGGCGCTGCGCGAGTACGCGCTCGGCATGGAGGCGGTATCCAGGCTCGTCGACCGCGAACCGCTGTGGCGAGCGCACCAGGCAGTGTTTGCGGTGTTGGCTCTCGAATCGGAGCCGGTCGACCCGCGGTTGTGACGGCCGGTTCCGGAGGCGCGGATTGATACCGTCGGGTATGGGTGTGATTGCCCGCTTGGACGGTTTCAACCGGCGCCATCCGTGGAGTCACAACGATCACTACGGCCGGTGGGTTCTACGTAATCTGCGCGGGGTCAGGTCCGGTCGCGCTCTCGACGTGGGGAGCGGGACCGGCAATCTGATCGACCTCTTGCGTCGGCGGTTCGACGTGGTGGTCGGTGTGGAACCCGACCTGCACGTCGGCCGCCGTGCGCGCAAGGTTTGTCGACGACGAGAACGTGATCATCGAAGCACGGCGGATCGAGGACTTTGCATCCGAGGCGAAGTACGACGCGATCACGGTCGTCGCAGCGTTGCACCATCTTCCACTCGAAGAATCGATGAAGCGGCTGAGTGGCCTGCTCGAACCAGGCGGTCGGCTCGTCGTAGTCGGGTGTTATCGATCGACGACAGTGACCGACGGACTCCTGTCGGTGTTGGCGGCCGTCTGTAATCCCGTCGTCGGCGTCGTCAAGCATCGACAGGTTGCGGTGGAGCAACTGAAGCCGATGACGGCTCCCACCGCGGAAGCAGGTGAGTCGATGGCTGACATCCGGCGCGCGGCCACCCGGTATCTGCCAGATAGCCAGATCAAGAGGCGACTGTTCTGGCGCTACACCCTGATCTACGACGCGAGGCTGGCTGCCGCGTCGGTGGGGGAGTGAGTGGACCGCTGCGGTTCGCGGGGAAATGCGCGTCGGCCGAACCCGACAATCACCAACGAACCGATCATCAAAGCGACCCCGATTCCCGCGAGATGCGAGATTCCACCACCGTCGACGACAGCGGCGCCGAGCAACGCCCCCGTCGCAATCGCGATCTGGAACACGACCACGTAGACGGCCGAGGCACGGTCGGTCCCGATCGGGACGGCACGCAGAACCGAGGACTGTAGGCAGATCGGAACGGTGGTGAACGCCGCGCCCCACAAGATCGTGGCGACAACTGCGAACGCTCCCATCGAGGGCGCCAAGAGCCAGAAAATGGCCAGCGCGCCTGCCACCGTCGCGATCGAGATGAGCGTAAAGAGGCGCGGTCGGCGGTCGTAGTACTTGCCGGCGACCCACACCCCGACGGCGCCGGCGGCGCCGTACACCAGAAGCATCGCGGTACGGACGCCACCGGACGAGCCGAGGCTTTCCTCCACCAGAAGAGTGAAGAACGTGTACGAAGCGAACTGCCCCAGGGCGGCAAACAGCGTTGCCGCGCAGATGACGGCGAGTGCCCGTTTCATCGCCGGTGTCGGCTTCGGTTTGTCTCGCTTGTTCCGATGCCGTTGATCGACCGGCATTTCGGGCAACGCACGATGCAGTGAAAAAGCGATGATCACTGCCACCACACCGATTGCCGCCGACGCGGTCCGCCAACCCCAGGACTGGCCGATCGCCGAAGACAGGGGACCTCCGAGAACAAAAGCGAGAGACGTACCGGCATACACCATCGCGATGGCCTTGCCCTGCTGTCCGCGCGGAACCAGAGTCGCTGCGACCGGCGCGACTACTGCCCAGAACACGCCGTGCGTCGCAGCGCAGAGCAACCGCCCGATCACCAGCATCGGATAGTTGACGGCCAACGCCGCGACCAGTTGCGACACAGCGAGGGTGGCCACAGTCAATACGACGACGCGTCGGCGCGGCCAGGTTTTGACCGCTCCGATCAGCGGAAGCGTCAAGGCCGCGACACCGTATGCGTAGAAGGTCAGCAGAAGGCCGACACGCCCTTCGGTGACGTCGAGGTCTGACGATATTTCGCTGAGCAGTCCGACGGGGAGCATTTCGGCCGTCACGTAGGCGAAGGCTGCTCCGGCCAGTGTCATCAGCCGTAGCGTGGTTGCCTTCGGCAGTCGAGCAGTCATGTTGTGTAACGATACATGTATCGATACACACCTGCGCAATGGGTATTTTGCACTCGCTATGCTGATGCTCATGGCCATACGTGCGCAGCGTTCGAGTCGACCGACGATGGCCGACGTCGCCAAGGCCGCAGGCGTGTCGGTGATGTCGGTGTCGTACTCCTTCGCGCAGCCCGAGCGCGTGTCGGAATCAACGCGGGCCAAGGTATTCGCCGCTGCCGAAGAGCTCGAGTACGCGGGCCCCAACCGGGCGGCGCAGTCCTTGCGGAGCGGCAAATTCAACAACATCGCGGTCGTCTTCAGCGAGAAGCTGACGTACGCCTTCGAAGACGCAGTAGCCCGGCGATTCCTCTCGGGAGTCGCCGACGCCTGCCTGGACGCGAATGCTGGATTGATGATGCTGCCGAACTCGGGGAAACCCGGAGACGTCGACAGAGTTCGCGACGCGGCAGTAGACGGTTTTGTCGTCTGGACCACCGTCTTCGACGATCCCATCCTCGACGCGATTGTCGGCACCGGCAAACCCGCATGCATCCAGGGTGGGCCGTTACACGAGGGTGTGGATCTCGTCGGGATGGACGATGTTGCCGGCGCCGTTGCGATCGCGGCAGTCGGGTTGTCGGGGGCGCAGCGGCCCGCGGTGATCAGCCTTCCGTGGGATCGTGAGCGTCGGTCCGAGATTCGGATGGACGTGGTTTCAAGTGAAGCGTTCTTTCCGGTATCCCGGCATCGGCTCGAGGGTTACGAGCGCGCCGTCCGCGACGCGGGCCTCGATTGGCCCTCGGTGCGGGTGGGGGTCGTCACCGTCAACGAGCGGAGCGAGGGTGCGCGGATGGCTCGGTCCCTGCTCGACGTTCCCGAGAGCCGAAGGCCCGATGTCATCTTGGCGATGAGTGACGAACTGGCTCTGGGGGTTCTGGACGCGATCCGTGAGCTCGGCCTCGCCCTGCCCGACGACGTCGCGGTCGTCGGGTGGGACGACACCGCAGCCGCATCCGAGGCCGGGCTGACCACGGTTCGCCAGTCATTGTTCGATCAGGGACGCAATGCAGCTCGCGTGGTTCTCGGGCTCGACGATGAGGTGGACCCGGTCGAGTGGTCGGTGCGTCGGCGAACCTCGACGCGATGATCAGCCCGGTAGTCGTCGACGGTCTGCGTCTTCGGTGGTTTGTCCCTCCTGAATTGGGGGAGACGGTCCGTTGGGGGCTCGCGTGGAATGCCGACCGCCCGCGGCGGTGGGCGGTTGCCGAGCCGGCGTGGGCGTTGACCGCGGAAGTGCGCGTGAGTTCGAAACCGTTGATGTGGAGACTGCCTCGCGACGGCACCGATGTCCGGGAGCCGGAACAACCGGCGATCGGTCGCGCCGGTGCTCTGCAACTCATGTTCAATGCAGACCCGCCGGTGCCTTCTCGGATCGACGTCACAGGTGCGTTGCAACTAGTTGCCGGAACGGCTCGTGACGACCCGAACGCGCGTCAGGCGTGGATCGATTTCGGCGAGGATGCCGCCACGACCGGAATAGTTCGGCGCCTGCGGCTCATGTCGTTGGAGTCCGACATGCTTCCGGACCCGAAGATTCCGCAGGGCACAGATTGGGGTTGGGCTACGAGGCAGTTCGTGCCTGGCTCCGAGCGCTTCTACGAGTTGGCCCGTGCACCTCGTGCGTTGCGCTCGTATCAGCTGACCGATCGTGAATGGGGGCGGCGGCGCGAGGACTTCTTGCTGGTCGACCTCGAGACGGCTGCTTGATCGCTGCGACCTGACACCGTTTTCATTCAGTGCACACAGGCTCCAGCTGACTGGAAACAGTGTCTGCTCGATGAAACCGGTGCCAAGTGCTGTGGCTAGCGCTCTCTGCCGGCCACGTTCAGTGCGTACCTGCCGGGTGGCGCCCCGACGTGCTTGACGAAGTGTCGCGACAAGTGGGCTTGATCGTGGAATCCGACGTCGACGGCCACATCCGCTAATTCGCGCCCCGCCAGGATTGCGCGTCGTGCCAGATCGATCCGGCGTCCCGTCACGTACTTGTGAGGCGGAAGACCATAGTGCGTCGTGAAGTTCTTGATCAGATAGGTGGGGTTCCGCTGCAGAATGCTCGACGCTTCTCGCATCGTGATTCCCGCTGTGAGTCGCGCATCGAGTAGCTCCCGAAGTTGATTGGCAACGCGTTCGTCGACGGTGGGAGTGTGACGGACTCGATCTGCGTGCGGTGAGAGGATCTCGTTCAATCTTTCACCGATGAACCCCAGGCGACTTTCGGCCTCGAGTGATTCACCGTGCGGACCGAGTGCAGAGTGCAGTTGATCGATACGGTGGCGCAGCAGGGGGTCGCGAATCTCGGGACAGTCGACTGCTCGGCCTACCAGATCCTCGCCGAGAACTGACGTTTCGAGATAGAGGATTCGTTGCCGAAATCCGGCCTCGGTGACCGGGACTCCGTCGTGCGCGATGCCGGGCGGCAACAGTGTCACGATCTCAGGGGCTGCTCCGTGTGCTCGGTGGTCGAGGTCGTATGCAATCGTTCCGCGGTCGACGAGCATCAGCGACCACTGATCGTGCGTGTGCTTCGGATAGGCGTGGCCGACAAAATCTGCATGAAAAACCTCGGTGATTCCCTCGAGGCCCGGTGCCCAGGCGCTGATCTGTGCGCCGTGTGGATCCATGTCAGAAACGTACAAGACGCACCGTCCTCGGGTGACGAAGAGTGGTGCGGGTTCGTCGTCGCAGTGATGGCGAGCCGGAGGAAGGAACACCATGGACAGTTCGGCAACAGCGATATCGCTCCGCGAGAAGTTCGGTCAGTTCACCGAGCACTGGTCACCCAAGAAGATTGCGTCACTCAATGACTACGAGATCAAGATCGTCAAGATCAAAGGAGAATTCGTCTGGCACACCCACAGCGACACCGACGAAATGTTCCTGGTGACAAAGGGGCAGATTCGAATCCAACTGCGCGACGGAGATGTTCCGCTGGGGCCCGGCGAACTGTTTGTCGTACCTCGCGGAGTCGAACATTGTCCCATCGCCGAAGAGGAAGCGGAGGTGATGTTGATCGAACCCGTGGGCGTGGTGAATACCGGGAATGTCGGAGGATCACGAACCGCGGTGCTCGAGGACTGGACGTAGCTACCGGCTCTTCCAATCCAGGGGATTGGTTCGCAACGGCAGTGCCATGCCCGATCTCCAGAGCGTCGCCGCGCGAGAGAGCGGGCGGAGCTTGACCTCGCGCCGCATCGACTGTGCGAACTCGTCGGTGAACCCTGTTCGTGGGTACTCCGCGATTGCTTCATCAACAGCTGCTCGGGATACTTCGGGCGCACGTCGACCGGCAACGTCGAAATGTGCTGCGGCGTGCAGCAGATAGGCGTCGGCGTCCGCATCGCGATCGACAGTCAGATCCATGTGCAGACGGATCGCTTCGCCGATTCGCTGTACCGACCTCTCCGAAGTTCCCACTCGGGTCGCGAGTTCTTCCGCGTCTGCGGCGCTGATGGAGGTGAAACACCCGTGCGCGGTCGATTCCTCTGCGCCCAAGCCGACATCGTGAAGCGCGCACGCGGTGAAGAGATCTTCTGGGTCGTACTCGATCGCATCGATCTGCGCGAAGACGTCGGCCCAGATCCAGCAGCGCAAGCTGTGGTTCAAGACCGCGGGGGAGAGGGAGCCTTTGGCGTGATCGAGCGCTTCGGTGCACAGCTTGGTGTCGGGGAGTGGGCGTTTGCGCAGCTCGAGTGTCCGAGTGGGGTAGCGGCCGAGCCGGAGTCGGAGCATCGACGGAGTACTCATGGCCTGCGCAGCAGCCGCGCGGGCCATGAGTTGCATCTGCTCGAGGGTGGTCAGCTCACCGGGGCGCATCGAATTCCTGTCTTGAGGTAGGGGGCAGCTGGATACGAATCTAGTTGCCAGATCCAGCCCTTCGCCTAGGAGTAACATCTGTCGACGACGGAAACAATGAATTATCCGAATATTGTCAATCCGTTCGCTCCGTCCAACGGTCACACCAATTCGGAAATCTCGCCGCCCACATCGATAAAGTTTCATCACGCAAAGAGGGAAGGGGGTGGCTCAGAGGACGCCGAACCCGACGATTCCCGGAACTTCCGAGGGCACTATGCGATGAAGCATGACTTTGTTGTTCTCGTTTCCGCCGACTGTTGTCAGAGTGCCGGCGTCGTTGATCAGAACGACGTTGACGTGTTGACCGAAGGGGCTCGAGTCGCCGTACAGGATCGTGTCGCCGACCTTCGGTTGGTAGTTCTGGCCGTAGGGGACAAACGCGTCGACCGACTCGTAGTACTCCTGCAGTGTGTACACCCCGGGGATGCGCCACGAGCCGGAGTTAGGGTTCGAAAAGGGTGTCCCGATCTGGTTCATCGACCAGCTCACGAAATCGGCACACCACGATTCTTCGACACCCTCGGCGTATTTGGTGCCAGGACTGCCCGATGCCCATTCCTGTTCGAGGACGGTCAGCAGCGCACGCTGCTGGGCGGTCAGCGTGCTGTGGTCCACTGTGGGGAACGAGTCGAGGTTCTCGCCGGCAAGGGCGTCGTCGCCGCGGGCGAACCACCAAAGCACGCCGGCAACAACGACCACTACAACGCCGAATACGCCCAGAACAGCGAGAGTGCGTCTGGGCGTATTCGGTGCGTGCGACATCACGCCACGATAGTCAATTACTCGAGCGGGGGTGCCGATCGATCGATCGTCGTCGCGAGCGGCTTCTCCTTGACGAAGAGCAACAAGACGACCGCTGCGATGACCAAGGGGACGAGGTACAGGAAGATCGGCGCGAGTGCATCGTTGTATGCGCCGACGATGATCTCGCGAACCTGGCTCGGCAACTTCCAGAGAATTCCCGGTGTCAAGGAGTTCTCATCCCCACCGACTGCGCCTCCGTTTGCCGGAAGCCTCTCGGACAGCAGATTGGTCAGGCGCGAGGCGAACAGGCTGCCCACGATTGCGCTGCCCAACGAAGCACCGATCTGACGGAAGAAGTTGTTCGACGCAGTGGCAGTTCCCACTTCAGCGGCGGGAAAGGTGTTCTGCACGATCAGGATCAGTATTTGCATGACCAGGCCGAGCCCGATGCCCATGAGAGCGATGTAGCAACCGAAGACCAGCAGCGAAGTCGAGGGCGTCAGACGTGAGAGCAGGACCAGAGCAACTGCGACGATCGACGTTCCGACGATGGGGAAGATCTTGTAGCGGCCGGTCTTGCTGACCAGCTGGCCGGACCCGATGGAGGCGACGAGCAGGCCCGCCATCATGGGAATCATCATCAATCCTGCTTCGGTGGCGTTCTTGCCGGTCACCATCTGGATGTAGGTCGGCAGGTAGGCGAGCGCACCGAACATGGCGATTCCGATGATCAGGCCGGCGGCGGTGGTCAACACGAAGTTGCGCTGAGCGAACAGATGCATCGGAATTACCGGTTCGTCGGCACGCTTTTCGACGAAGACAAAAGCCACTGCCGTCACGACGCAGCCGATGATCAGCCCGATGATGACGGCCGATCCCCAGGCGTAGGTGTTTCCGCCCCAGGTCGTGAACAGGATCAGACACGTCGCTGACGTCGCGACGAGAACCATGCCCAGATAGTCGATGCGAGGCTTGCCGAGGTTCGGCTTCCGCAGGTGCAGAAATGCCATCGCGCTCGCGATGGCGAGGAGCCCGAGGGGGATGTTGATCCAGAATGCCCAGCGCCAGCCGATGCCCTCGGTGAACCATCCACCGAGAAGGGGGCCGGCAACCGAAGCCAGTGCGAACACGCCGCCCATCGCACCCATGTACCGGCCGCGTTGCCTGGCCGGGACGACGTCGGCGATGATCGCCTGTGACAGCAGGATCAAACCGCCGCCGCCGAGCCCTTGTACTGCGCGACCAGCGATGAGTGTGGTCATGTCGTGGGACAAACCGCCGATCACCGAACCGACGATGAAGATGCTGATGGCGCCGATGAAGAGGCCCTTGCGGCCGATCAGGTCACCGAGTTTTCCGTACACCGGCATCATGACGGTCGAGGCGAGGATGTATGCCGTCGTCACCCAGACCATGTGGTTGACGCCGTTCAATTCGCCCACGATGGTCGGGAGCGCGGTGCTGAAGATCATCTGGTCGAGCGATGCCAGAAGCATCGTGATCATAAGCCCGACAAAAACGAGGATGATCGACCGTTTGTCAGGCGCGGCGTCGGTGTCGGTGTGCGCGCCGTCGGGGTCGACGGTCGCAGCTTCTCGAGTGGACATGAAGTTCCTTAGTTCAGTGACGGCTGGCGAAATCAGTTCGCGGATCGGAGAATTCGAGCCATCAGGAGTAGTGCAGGATCCAGCAGTTCGGTTCTGGGGCCGGCCCGTTCGCTGCCCTGCCATTTTCGGAAGACGTAGCGCATCGCTGCGCCCGCTGTGATGACCGTCGCAGTGGCTTCGTCCGCGGCGGTGTCTGCCGGAAGTTGTCGATAGTCGGGGCGCCTGCGCAGCTCGCGCGTCAAGAGTCTGGTGAGTGTGTCTTCCAGGTCGTGGAACGTAGCCAGGTGCTGTTGCAAGAGTGTGGGATGCCGTTCGAACAATTCGCGTCGATGCGCGAGCAGATCGGGTCTCTCGTCGACTATCTGCATCGCCACCTCGAATACCGCGAGGGCGCCGCGCAGCGGATCGTCCGGGTGCTCGCTGATGAGCGTGAGCATGGTCGTCTCGCTCGGCACGACGAGCATGAGCCCACCGATCGCTGCGTCCTTGGTGGGGAAGTAGTTGAAGAACGTGCGGGTCGACAGATTGCAGGCCTCGCAGATCTTCTCGACGGTCACTTCGTCGTAGCCCAGTTCGAGGACGAGTTCGACCGCCGTGTGCTCGATCAACTGCCTCGTGGCAATTCGCTTTCGTTCGCGCAATCCGAGTGTTTCGGTTCCCATTTCATCCATAATTGCACAGAGTGCAAAGTTTCATCGAGTGCAATATTTGTCTCAAGAATGGTTCATGAAGTGCAAAAATGGGAATCGCGCGTCTGCTGGATAGAATGACCCGCGTGGAAGACACCCTGCCCCCATGTCCCGAATGCGCCGGCGAGTACACCTACGAAATGGGTGCCTTGATGGTGTGCCCGTCCTGCGCGCACGAGTGGGCACCGGCCGATGGTGCAGGTGAGGCTCCGGGAGTGGTGAAGGACTCTGTAGGAAACGTCCTTGCGGACGGAGACACCGTGACGGTGGTCAAGTCTCTTAAGGTGAAGGGCAGCCCCACCGGTATCAAGTCGGGTACCAAAGTGCGCAACATCCGCCTCGTTCAGGGCGTCGGCGACCACGACATCGACTGCAAAGTCGACGGCATCGGACCGATGCAATTGAAGTCGAGCGTCGTCAAGAAGGTGTGACCGGATAGCAATAGATGTCGGCTCGAAATCCTGTTCAATTTCGACTGTTCGATCGCCACAATCGAGGAGATTCTCGACTGCCGAACGAATGGACCGAACTGTGTCGAACTCGATTTGCCTGCACCCCGCACTCGAAGACCCCGCACTGGATTCTGACGAGCAGTGGAACCGCATCGTCGATGCGCTGACGCGCCGGGGCTTCCTCGGCGCCGGGCTCGGCGCGGCGGCCGCGACGCTTCTTGCCGCGTGCAGCAGTGACGAAAACGGCTTGGCGTCTGCAGGTCTCGTCACCGCGCAGGACGAGACTGGCAGTGTCGAGATTCCTTCGGATCCGCAGCGAATGGTCATCGCCCATGTCAGCGCCATGGCGACGGTGCTCGACCTCGGTGTGCCGCCGGAGAAGATCGTCGGCGGCTTCTTCGGTCTCGAGGGTGTGAGCGGTGACGCGGTGTTGCGCACGATGCCGGAGGCTGCGAACATCCCGAACCTCGGCACGGCGGGAACATGGAACAAGGAAGCAATCATCGGCGCGTCGCCGGATCTGATCGTCATGCTCCTGACCGCCGGAAATGCTTACGCGGCAGAGTCTTACGACGAACTCTCTACGACAGGCGTGCCGGTGTTTGCCGGCTTCAACGGGTTCCTCACGTGGGACGAGATGAAGAAGTTGGTCACCTCGATGGGCGTCGCGGTCCGACGCGAAGACGCCGCAGCCGAATTGAACGCGCGAACGGAAGACCGACTCCTGGCAATCAAGAATCGACTCTCGGCCCTCGGTTCGTTGCCGTCGGTGACCCTCCTCCGTACCGGCGAGAACGGTGTCGTCTACAACCAGGTCGACGCTCTTCTCGACGCTCTCGGATTCCCCGGCGATCGAGCTACATCGGAGGAGTTCACGCGCACACTCACAGCGGAGCAACTCGACCAGGTGACCAGCGACGTGATCATCGTGGGCGCATTCCAGGACCAGCAGGACGTCCGCGCGCAGTTGGCGATGAACCCGCTCTGGGAGCGTCTTCCCGCTGTCCGCTCGGGGAGCGTCCACTACGTCGACGACAGCCTGTGGGGCTCGGGCTATTCTCCTCGCGCGACACAGCTGCGGCTCGACGACATCGAACGGATCTTCAGCTGACACCGTCGTGTCCTCTCGACTTATCGGTGAGTTACCTCGAGAATCATGACCATGGACAAAATCAGGTTCTTCGAGCTGGTCACCGAATGGTTCGAGGTACTCGGTGTTGTCGCCATGGTTCTCGGGTTCATGTTCGCATTCGTGATCGCGGGGCGCGCATGGAGTCGAACGCGGGACGGTAGTTCAGCGTTTCGTACTCTGCGCGAGACGATGGGCGCGGTCATCCTTCTCGGGCTCGAGATCCTTGTCGCCGCTGATCTCGTCAAGACGGTGACGTCGTCACCGTCGCTGACCGACGCCGCAGTTCTGGGCATGATCGTTCTGATTCGGACCGTGCTGAGCCTGTCGATTCAGATCGAGATCGACGGGGTACTTCCGTGGCGCAAGGCGTTGGTGTCAAGTCCGGAACTCCTGGTACGCGCAGCGCGCGGATCAGGAGGCCGCACGACGCCCGACGCGTCGAGTTCGTAGCGATAGCCGTTGCGAGTGAAAGGTCGGGCAGATGACAGCAGTGCGTACCGAGCATCTCACTGTCGGCGAGCGGCGGGCCCGCGGCCGTCAGGCGCGTAGAGACACCCCGCTGGCGGCGCTGGCGGATCTCGCCGACAGCGACCGCGACCCGATTTCGCTGCTGGAAGTGCAGGCGCAGTCCCGGGTCCAGGACCTGGTACCCATTCGCTATGGGCGGATGTCAGCATCGCGATTCTCGTTTTTTCGGGGCGCTGCGCTGGTGATGGCCGACGATTTGTCACGCAGTCCGGATTCGGGCCTTCGCAGCCACCTCTGCGGTGACGCACATCTGAGCAATTTCGGGATCTACGCAACGCCGGAGCGGAAGTTGGCGTTCGACATCAACGATTTCGACGAAACCTACCCGGGCCCGTTCGAGTGGGACGTCAAGCGACTGGCGGCAAGTTTGGTGATCGCCGCGAAGGACAACGGGTTTTCGGGCAAGGAGCGAAAGAAGATCGTTCGCGGATGCGCGGCCGAGTATCGGGAAACCATGATCACCCAGGCAGGGTTGGGAAATCTTGCAGTCTGGTACTCGCACATCGCACCCGAGGACGGACTCGAGGCTCTCCAAATCGACCTGAAGAAGCGCGTGGTCGCTCGCACACAAGCGACGCTGGACAAGGCTCGCCGCCGCGACAGTGTGCAGGCGGCAGGCAAGTTCACCGAAATCGTCGACGGCCGGCGACGATTCATCAGTGATCCGCCCTTGATCGTGCCTGCAGACGAGTTGTTCGCCGGGACCGGTCTCACGCAGATCGAGAACCTGTTGCGCCAACGTGTCCGGTCGTATCGCGACACACTGCAATGGGATCGGCGCGTTCTCCTCGACACCTTCGAGATGACGCACATCGCCAGAAAAGTCGTGGGCGTCGGTAGCGTCGGAACACGCGCGTGGATGATCCTCATGAAAGGCGTCGACGACGACGATCCGTTGATTCTGCAGGTCAAAGAGGCGCAGCCCTCGGTGCTGTCCGGGTACGTCGACGGCCCGACCTTCAAGAACGAAGGGGAACGCGTCGTCAACGGGCAACGATTGATGCAAGCGACGAGTGACATCTTTCTCGGCTGGGAACGAGGGCCGGGACTCGACGAGGGCGAGCACGATTTCTACATTCGCCAACTGCGCGACGGTAAAGGGTCGGCAGTAATCGAAGAAATGGTGCCGGAGGGTTTGGAACTCTACGGGCGCTTGTGCGCCAGGGTCCTTGCCTACGCGCACGCTCGCTCGTCCGATCGGATAGCGATCGCCGAATATCTCGGTGACGGAACCGAATTCGACTTCGCGATCGGGGAGTTCGCCGCTGCCTACGCCAAACGCAACGCTCGCGATCACGCCGCTCTGCTGACCGCGATCGACAATGGTCGCGTGTCAGCAGAGCGGGGAGTGTGACGACTCAGGCGAACACGCCGGCGAGCCAGGCCTGCCACGCTGCCGTCGCTGCGTCACCGTCCGTATCCGCGGCGAAGAGGTGGTGGGCCGCGTCGACGTTGCCGCCGAAGGCATTTCGGCCGTAGAACCGCAGCAAGGCGTTCTCGGCGCGCAAGCCGATGAACCAGTCGTTGATGTAGTCGACAATCGCGTCGACGGTTCCGATTCCGGGGACTTCCACCGACGCGGCGTCACCGACAGCGGTGCCCGAGGTGATTCCGAGGGCGCTGCGAAGCATTCCCATCGCTTGCGGCGAGGAAGAGGATTCCCGGCCTTCGACTGAGGCGTAGGTGATGGGTTTACCGGCGAAGTACCGCACGTATTGGCCGAGACTGTGCAGGTAGAAGTCCGTGTGATTGCTCGCGCCGTCGTACTGGTTGTCCCAATCGTCGGCAAACACTCCGGCGCGGACGTAGCGGACAACGGCGGTGCTCTCGTCGCGTGCTTCGACGACGTATTCGAGGTTGTTGAACCAGCCGTCGGGGCCTTGCATGTGGATGGCGAGTTCGCTGGGGCTGCTCCCAGATCGCGATGATCGGGCTGTCCGGGTGGCCACCGTCGGCGGGGATCTCGAGAGGGGAGGGGAACATCCAGCCGGCCGTTTCGGCCGAGATGGCGGTCCAGATCTGCTCGGGAGTTCCGGGGACGACCACCTCGCGGCGGATTTCGAATTTCTCGGACATCGCTACTGCTCCGTTTCGGGTGTGGTGAGACTGGGATGCAGGGCGACAACCAAGCGGTGTTTGCGTCCGCCTTCGGAATTGCCGCCGTGGTACTTGGCGACGAGTGAGTTGATCGATTCGCCGAGTTCGCCGGCGAATGCGGCGCGGTCGGATGCCGTCTCAAAGGTGATCTCGCTGTCGATCACAAAGGAAGCCAACGGCTTTCCGGCCGCGGTTGCTCCGGCGATCAGCTCGCCGACCTCTCGGACGATCCGTGCTGCGAGAGTGACGACCCAGCGCGCCGAGAGTTGATCAGGGAACCGGCTCGGATCTGGGGCGAGCGCAGACATGGCGGCAGGGGAGATGACGTACGACGCGGCGCTGGCGTGCATGATGCGCGCGGTCATGTTTCCACGCTTGCGTTCCTCGACGAGTTCGACCAGTCCGTGCTCTTCGAGAGTGCGCAGGTGGTAGTTCACCTTCTGGCGTGTCAGTCCCACCCGAGGTGCCAGCGAGGATGCCGATCCCGGCACCGCCAATTCGGCCAGAATCCGTTGCCGTATCGGGTCGAGCGATGCTTCCGCGGCAGCGGGGCGATCGATGACTGCGACTTCTAACATGAGAGAACCATCCCGCGACAATTAATTCTGTCAAGACAGAAAAAAGTGTCGGTGGGATGGTTTCCGGGTTCTCTACCGCTTCAGGTCGGGCGGGTTGTTCAAATCCCTCGCCGAGTAGGTGTCACACGAGGAGACCTGGCCTGTTTGATATCCAGTTTTGAACCACGCCTGACGTTGCGCGGAAGAGCCGTGTGTCCAGCCCTCGGGGTTGACCCGACCGGTCGTGGACTTCTGGATACGGTCGTCTCCGACAGATGAAGCCGCCGACAGAGCGTCACGAATGTCCTTCTCCGAGAGTGGCTTCAGGAATGGTTGACCAGTCGCATCGTCGGGAATCGTGTCCGCGAAATGTGCCCAGACGCCCGCGTAGCAATCTGCCTGGAGTTCGGTGCGAACCGCACCCGACTGTTCGCCCTGCGGGTCGGCTTGCGCTCGGCCGATGTCGCCGAGCTGATTCTGGATGTGATGTCCGAACTCGTGAGCGACCACGTACTCCTGCGCGAGCGGTCCCGCGCTGGAACCGAAACGGTCGACGAGCAGTTGGAAGAAGCTCGTGTCGAAGTAGGCCGTCTGGTCGGCCGGGCAGTAGAACGGACCGACATCACTCGACGCCTGGCCGCACCCGGTGTTGACCGAACCGCTGAACAAGATGACCTCGGGTCGGACGTACGCCGTGCCGGTCTGCTTGACCAATTGCTGTTCCCAGACATCGTCGAGGCTTCCGACGGTCAGAGTTACTCTGCAGTTCACGTCTGCATTTGCCTGAGCGCCGGTGCACTCGTCTACCGAGGACAATCCCGTCGACGAATTCGACGTCTCTGTCGACGTGCCCAGAAGCGAGCCGGGATCGCCACCGAACAGCAGCGCCAGGATCAGGACGATGATGCCGCCCGCGCCGCCGCCGATCGCAATTTTGCCGCCCCGGCCACCGCCGCCCCCGCCGCCTTGAACCTGAACGCGTCCCGCTTCACCGCGAGCCCCCTCGTTGAAGGTCATCTATGTCCGCTTTCTGCTGTCGTGAACCAGTGCTTGCCGTCACTTCTGGGGATAGCTTCGCATGCGATGCGGGTCCGCGTTTCCGCTCTGCGCAGTTCGCTCCGTAGGATCGCAGGCAAAGTAGTCGGTCGTCGGTTATTGGAAGTAGTTCGAAAGGAATCCCGTGCTGCGCACACATCTCGCCGGTTCATTGCGACCCGAGCAGGCAGAGCAGACCGTAACGCTCACCGGTTGGGTAGCCAGGCGTCGTGATCACGGCGGAGTGATCTTCATCGATCTCCGTGATGCATCCGGAGTTGCGCAGGTAGTTTTCCGGGCAGGTGACGTGGCCGAGCAGGCGCACCGTCTGCGCGCGGAATACTGCGTTCGCGTGACCGGAACGGTAGAGGTTCGCCCCGAGGGCAACCAGAACTTCGAGATCCCCACGGGAGCAATCGAGGTCAACGCCACAGAACTCGAGGTTCTCAACGAAAGCGCACCGCTGCCGTTCCAGCTCGACGATCAGGTCGGCGAAGAAGCACGCCTGAAGTATCGTTACCTCGATTTGCGTCGTGAGGGCCCCGGCTCCGCAATTCGCTTGCGCTCCAAGGTAAGTGCTGCAGCCCGCGGCGTTCTCTCACACCACGAGTTCGTCGAGGTCGAAACTCCGACGCTCACGCGTTCGACGCCAGAGGGTGCCCGGGACTTCCTCGTGCCGTCACGCCTTCAGCCCGGCAGCTTCTACGCACTGCCGCAGAGCCCGCAGCTGTTCAAGCAGCTCCTCATGGTCGGCGGCATCGAGCGGTACTACCAGATCGCGCGTTGCTACCGCGACGAGGATTTCCGCGCCGATCGTCAGCCGGAGTTCACCCAGCTCGACATCGAGATGGCATTCGTCAACCAGGACGACATCATCCTGCTCGCCGAGGAAATCCTCACGGCGCTGTGGAAGCTGGTCGGTCACGAGATCAAGACGCCGATCGACCGCATGACCTACAACGAGGCAATGCGTCGTTACGGCAGCGACAAGCCCGACCTCCGTTTCGACATCGAACTGGTCGAGTGCATGGACTTCTTCAAGGACACGACGTTCCGCGTGTTCCAGGCCGAGTACGTCGGCGCCGTCGTGATGCCCGGTGGTGCAAGCCAGCCGCGCAAGCAGCTCGATGCCTGGCAGGAATGGGCCAAGCAGCGCGGGGCCAAGGGGCTGGCGTACGTGTTGGTCGGCGAAGACGGCACCCTCGGTGGACCCGTTGCCAAGAACCTGACCGACGCCGAGCGTGAGGGTCTTGCCGCTCATGTCGGAGCTCAGCCGGGTGACTGCATCTTCTTCGCAGCAGGTGCAACCAAGCCGATGCGCGCACTTCTCGGCGCAGCCCGTGGTGAGGTCGCACGCAAAAAGGACCTCATCGATCCCGACGCGTGGGCTTTCGTGTGGATCGTCGACGCTCCGATGTTCGAGCCGACTGCCGACGCCACTGCTTCCGGTGACGTTGCGCTGGGCCATTCCGCCTGGACGGCCGTGCACCACGCGTTCACCTCGCCGAAGCCGGAGTTCTTCGACACGTTCGACACCGATCCGGATTCCGCTCTCGCCTACGCATACGACATCGTCTGCAACGGCAACGAGATCGGCGGCGGCAGTATTCGTATCCACCGCAAGGACATTCAGGAACGAGTGTTCAAGGTGATGGGTATCTCCGAGGAAGAGGCGCAGGAGCAGTTCGGCTTCCTCCTCGACGCCTTCGCCTTCGGCGCGCCTCCGCACGGCGGAATTGCATTCGGCTGGGACCGCATCACCGCGCTCCTCGCCGGCATGGATTCAATCCGTGAGGTCATCGCGTTCCCGAAGTCCGGCGGCGGCGTCGACCCGCTTACGGATGCGCCGGCACCGATCTCGGCTCAGCAGCGCAAGGAATCGGGTATCGACGCGAAGCCCGAGAAGAAGTCCGAGGAGAAGACGTCAGAGGACAAGAAGTCCGAAGGCGACACCGGCGAAGCCAAGTAGAGCCGACACCGGATCGCCATGCTGCATTTGCGGGTGATCTGCCCGACCGAGCGCACCGAGCAAGTTCTCGGTGCGCTCGCGTCGCAGCGGGGTGCGACACACATCGTCGTATTGCGTGATGTCGCAGTTCATCCTGCCGGCGACATGGTGGAGGCCGACGTCGCCCGTGAAGCGGCCAACGACGTCGTCGATGTTCTGACCGCTCTCGGCGTCGCCGAGGACGGCGGAATGACGCTCGTACCGGTCGAGACGGTGTTGTCGGCGGCGGCGCGCAAAGCCGAGCGTGACGTGCCGGGTGATCCAGCGGATTCCGTCGTGTGGGAGGAATTGCTGTCCCGCACTCGGGAAGAATCAACTCTCAACGGATTGTTCGTCGCGTTCCTGACGATCGCGTGCCTCCTTGCTGCAATCGGCGTTGTCACCGACTCACAGATCACGATCGTGGGCGCCATGGTCGTCGGCCCCGAGTTCGGGCCGCTGGCAGCCCTTGCGGTGGCACTGGTGCGGCGGGATCGACGGTTGCGCCGACGCTCGATTCTTGCGCTCGCCGTCGGATTCCCCATCGCGATGGGCGTGACTCTTGCTGCCACGTTCGTGGTGAAGTTCTTCGGATGGATGGACGTCGTCAGTCTCGAATCACTCCACGAGGTCGATTTCGTCTACAAGGTCGGGCCCATTTCGTTTGTCGTCGCGCTTCTTGCCGGTGCGGCGGGGATGCTGGCGCTCGTCTCCTCGAAGTCCGCCGCCCTGGTCGGGGTGTTCATCTCGGTCACCACAGTTCCCGCCGCTGGTTTCGCCGTGGTTGCGGCAGCTAATGGCGAGTGGCGGATCGCCGGATTGTCGTCTCTGCAACTGGCGGTCAACCTGCTCGGGATAGTCATCGCCTGTGTACTCGTTCTCTGGGTCAGAACGCGCGCCGACGAGGAATTCGAAGCAGCGTTGAAAGGTATTTCTCGATTTGTCGACGAGGGCAAAACTCCATGATGTGGCCGATTCGGAGTTCTGCTCACCGACAGCAGAATTCTCGCGAGAACTGTGCGACGGTGTGGCGATTAGGGACTTTTGTCATCACCGCAGGTAGACGGCAATTTCTGTTGACGTGAGGGCTTGAATTCTCCGCTGTGAGCGGATGAGCTGGGCATGATCGGAGTCACTAACGGGTAAGTTGGTCGGTGATGACCGCATTACTGGCAGACCCCGTTTCCGAAGTCGTCGCAGCTGCTGAGCAGTTGCTGACACGCCGCACAGGGGCACCCGTAACCCTGGTGGATCCAGTCGATCTCGGGGGGAGTGGCCGCACCGTCGTACTGCGCGTGCGTGTCGCCGAAAACCCGTTCTCCCTGCCCCGAACGCTGGTGATCAAGCAGGTCCGTGACAACTTTCAGGGAGCTACCAAGACGGCGATTGCGCTCCCCGCCGCGTCCGAGGGTGACTTCGACGTCGAAACCGCCTTTCTCCGTGAAGCGGTGTCGTATCAGTTCGCCAACGCGCTTGCCAAGGACGCCCGCCCCGGCGCCGAACTGTTGGCATCCGACCTCGACGCTCGTCTCCTGATCCTGAGTGACCTCGGCGACGCCACCGCCATCAGCGTCCGTCTCGAAGACTCCGACCCGGACACCGTCACGCACACGTTGATGGCCATGGCGCAGGCCATGGGCCGCATGCACGCCGCGACAGTAGGCCGTGAAGATGACTTCACCGCGCTGCTGCGTCGCGCCGAGGTCGCCCATTGCTCCGACGAAGTAGCGGATCAAGTGGGACGCGCAGTGGCCGGCGTTCCCACAATGCTGGTGGAAAGTCTCGGCATCGATGTGAGTTCAGACATTCTCGAGCAGGTGCAGCACGCGCAAACGCTGTTCAGTGGCGGCCGGTTCCGTGCATTCAGTCCGTCGGACCTGTGCCCGGACAACATCATCGTCAACGACGACGGCGTGCAGTTCCTGGACTACGAGTGGGGCGGCTACCGCGACGCTCTCCTCGACATCACCTACGCGCTTGTGTCGTTCCCCGGTTGCCTGTGCAACATAGACCTGACCGAAGAGCGGGCGTCGGCGATGGTGGATGCCTGGCGGGCCGAGGTCGTCGGGATGTGGCCCGCCCTGGCCGACGAGGCCGAGTTGGGACGCAGGATCGTCGAAGCCCAACTCATCTGGGTCTGGCTCAGCACCTATCTGTACCTACCCGAAGATCATTCACGTATCGCTGCCGTCCGAGAGCACTATCTCTCGATCCCACGCGCCGACGCCCTGGTCGGCCGTTGGGCCAGGCTCGCACGTTCGGCGCAGCTCGCCGGCAACGGCGCCGTCGAAGCGCACGCCCGCGAGGTCGTGGCGGCGCTGCGTACAGAGTTCAGTTGAGCATCTGGCTGATCACATGAGAAAGGGCGCCCGTGCACGGGCGCCCTTTTTGTCGAGTCCGTTCAGTTGACGGAGGCTCAGCTCTCGGATACGAGGTCGTTCTCGGACAAGTCCGTCGCTGCGAGCGCCGTCTCGAGATCAGGATGCCGGAACGTCGACGTGACCTGATCCGCCACGACTCGGAAAGCCGAGGCCACAGTTGTGGACTTGTCCGGTTCGGCCGCCCACGTTGCGGTCTGTTCGACGACGACTACGCCGTGGTGGACGTACATCTTGCCGGGCACGAGCGTGATGCCGGCGTTGGTGGCCCACTCGCGCAGGGCAGCGAGTCCCTGGCTCGCGCCCTTGGGGCCGCCTACCTCGATGTCGTCACTCGACAACTGCAGCAGTGTGTCGACGTCTTGGGAGTTGAGTGCATCGTGCCACGCGAGGACGGTGGCGATCTCGGAGGTGCTCATGGCGACAACGCTATTACAGCGCCTTCGCCGAGGACGTGAGGGCTGGCTGGAACTGCGGATTGCGTCAGGCGTCGGTGGTCTCTAGTAGCGTCGATTCGTGAGCGATTGGCAAGTGGAAGACAGTGCGGTGGCCGAAGACGGTCTCTTCGAGGCAACACCGGAAGAGCCCGAGATCGTCGACGAACCAGATGTCGTGTCGGTAGCCGAGCGTGCCTTGTCCTCGGTGCCGCCCGGTGCTCCTCTGGCTGTCCGCATGCGCCCGCTCACCCTTGGTGAGGTTGTCGGGCAACAGCACTTACTCGGGCCCGGTGCGCCACTGCGCAGAATGGTCGAGGGATCCGGCGCCGCATCGGTACTTCTGTACGGACCTCCCGGCACCGGCAAGACCACGCTTGCTTCGTTGATCTCGGGTGCAACGGGCCGCCGGTTCGAGGCCTTGTCTGCCCTGTCCGCGGGTGTGAAGGAAGTCCGCGGTGTCATCGAACTCGCGCGTCGTCGCCTGCTGAACGGCGAACAGACCGTTTTGTTCATCGACGAGGTTCATCGTTTCTCCAAAACCCAGCAGGACGCCTTGCTCGCCGCGGTCGAGAACCGGATCGTTCTCTTGGTCGGCGCGACAACCGAGAACCCGTCGTTCTCGGTCGTCTCCGCGCTGTTGTCGCGCTCGTTGGTCCTGCAACTGCAATCGCTCACCGCTGCCGATGTCCAGGAATTGCTCGAGCGTGCGGTCGCGGACGAGCGAGGGTTCGGGGGAGCGATCACGATCGACGACGACGCGATGGAACACCTCGTCCGTCTGGCTTCCGGTGATGCACGCCGAGCCCTGACGGCACTCGAGGCCGCTGCCGGGGCTGCACTGGACACGGCCGGTGACGTGCCTGGTCCGGTGGTGCTCGACCTCGCGACCGTCGAGGCCAGCGTCGACAAGGCTGCGGTTCGGTACGACCGTGCCGGAGATCAGCACTACGACGTCATCAGTGCCTTCATCAAAAGCATTCGCGGCTCCGACGTCGACGCCGCTCTGCACTACCTCGCACGGATGCTGACCGCGGGCGAAGACCCTCGATTCATTGCACGGCGTCTGGTCGTTCACGCCAGCGAAGACATCGGCATGGCCGATCCGACGGCTCTGCAGACTGCTACCGCCGCCGCGCAGGCAGTGCAGCTGATCGGCATGCCCGAGGCGCGTCTTGCTCTGGCACAAGCCACCATTCATCTGGCGACAGCCCCCAAATCGGGTGCGGTCATCGCCGCTCTCGGCGCTGCCATGGCCGATGTGGCCGCCGGAAGATCCGGGCTCGTGCCGCCGCATCTGCGTGACGGGCACTACAAGGGCGCCGAGCAGTTGGGCAACGCAGTCGGTTACAAGTACCCGCACGACACACGTGATGGTGTTCTGCGGCAACAGTATCCGCCGGACGATCTGGTGGGTGTCGACTACTACCAGCCCACCGCTCACGGCAACGAGCGAGAGATCGCAGATCGGGTGAGCAAACTCCGCCGAATAGTTCGTGGCTGACGCCTGCCAGGTTCCACCGGTCGACGCGTTAGTCTGGACACCCATAGCTCGACGCTCTTGAAGGTAAGGACCGGTTAGTGCAAACCCACGAGATCCGCAGGCGATTCCTCGACCACTTCGTCAAGGCCGGCCACACCGAGGTGCCCAGCGCCTCGCTGATTCTCGACGACCCGAACCTTCTGTTCGTCAACGCGGGCATGGTTCCATTCGTGCCGTTCTTCCTCGGGCAGCAGACGCCGTCCTACTCGCGCGCGACGTCCGTGCAGAAGTGCGTCCGCACCTTGGACATCGAAGAAGTCGGCATCACCACCCGCCACAACACCTTCTTCCAGATGGCGGGCAACTTCTCCTTCGGTGACTACTTCAAGAAGGAAGCCATCTCCCACGCCTGGCAGTTGCTGACAGGTTCGGTCGAAGACGGCGGATACGGCATCGATCCCACCCGGCTGTGGGCCACCGTCTACCTTGACGACGACGAAGCATTTGCGATCTGGCGCGACGAGGTCGGTCTGCCCGAAGAGCGCATCCAGCGCCGCGGCATGAAGGACAACTACTGGTCCATGGGCATCCCAGGACCCTGTGGCCCCTGCTCGGAGATCTTCTACGATCGCGGCTCCGAGTACGGCGTAGAAGGCGGCCCGGAAGCCGACGAGGACCGCTACATCGAGATCTGGAATCTCGTGTTCATGCAGAACGAGCGCGGCGAGGGCACCAACAAGGGTGACTACCCGATCCTCGGACCGTTGCCGAAGAAGAACATTGACACCGGCATGGGCGTCGAGCGCGTTGCGTTCCTCCTCCAGGGCGTCGAAAACGTCTACGAGACAGACCTTCTCCGCCCCGTCATCGACAAGGCCGCCGAACTGACCGGCAGCGTGTACGGGACCGATCACACTTCTGACGTCCGTTTCCGCGTCATCGCCGACCACGCACGCACCGCCGCGATGTTGATCGCCGACGGTGTGAACCCCGGCAACTACGGCCGCGGCTACGTCCTGCGCCGGTTGCTGCGTCGTATCGTGCGCTCAGCCAAACTGCTCGGCAGCGAGCAGCCCACCATGCGCGAGTTCATGATCGTCGTCCGCGACACGATGGCGCCGTCGTACCCGGTTCTGGAAACCGACTTCACGCGCATCGAGAATGTTGCCGTCGGCGAGGAGACCGCGTTCCTCAAGACGCTGGCTTCGGGTTCGGCACTCTTCGAGAATGCTGCCGAGTCGGTCAAGTCGTCCGGAAAGTCGGTCATCGCCGGCGATCAGGCGTTTGCACTGCACGACACCTACGGCTTCCCGATCGACCTCACGCTCGAAATGGCGTCCGAGGCCGGGCTCACCGTGGACGAAGACGGCTTCCGCACGCTCATGGCCGAGCAGCGCAAGCGCGCCAAGGACGACGCTCAAGCGCGTAAGCACGCGCATGCGGACCTGACGGTCTACAAGGAACTGCTCGATCGAGGCGCCACCGAGTTCACCGGTTTCGACGAACTCGTCTCCGAGGCTCACGTCCTCGCGCTGATCGTCGACGGCGTCCGCGTGCCGGTGGCGAAAGTCGGCCAGGACGTCGAGGTCATCCTCGACCGAAGTCCGCTCTACGCAGAGTCCGGTGGACAGATCGCCGACATCGGTTCGCTCACCGCTCCGGGCCTCGAAGCCAAGGTCAACGACGTGCAGAAGATCGCCAAGAAGGTCTGGACGCACAAGGTGACGGTCAAGAAGGGCGAGATCACCGAGGGTGACGTCGTCCTCGCGCACGTCGACGCCGAGTGGCGCAAGGGCGCAACCCAGGGGCACTCCGGTACCCACATGGTGCACGCTGCGCTGCGTCAGGTGCTCGGCCCCAACGCGGTGCAGGCCGGCTCGCTCAACAAGCCGGGTTACCTCCGTTTCGACTTCTCCTGGCAGGGCGCGCTGTCCGAGTCCCAGAAGCAGGACATCGAAGCCCTCACCAACGAAGCCGTGGCGTCGAACTACGCGGTCAACACCTTTGTCACGGACCTCGACAAGGCCAAGTCGATGGGTGCGATGGCACTCTTCGGCGAGAACTACGGCGACGAGGTTCGTGTCGTCGAAATCGGCGGCCCGTTCTCGATGGAACTGTGCGGCGGTACTCACGTCGGAAGCTCCGCTCAGATCGGTCAGGTCACGCTGCTCGGTGAGCAGTCCGTCGGCTCCGGAATCCGACGCGTCGAGGCGTACGTCGGTTTGGATTCCTACCGCTACCTCGCCAAGGAGCGCGCGCTCCTGGCCGGACTGTCCTCCTCACTGAAGGTTCCTTCGGAAGAGGTGCCTGCTCGCGTCGAGGCGCTCGTCGAGCGACTCAAGGTGGCCGAGAAGGAACTCGAGCAGACCAAGGCCAAGGCTGTGCTGGCGTCGGCAGGCGAGTACGTCGCCAAGGCCAAGCGCATCGGCAGCGTCCTCGTCATCGCCGAACCCGCTCCTGCCGGAGTCGGTGGAAACGATCTGCGCAGCCTCGTCACGGACATCAAGGGTCGCCTCGGCTCCGAACCTGCCGTCGTAGCTCTCCTCGGTGACGTCGACGGCAAGGTTCCGTTTGTGGTCGCCTCGAGCAAGGCAGCGCAGGGTCTCGGTGTGAAGGCAGGCGAACTGGTCGCGTCGTTCGGACCCAAGATCGGCGGCCGCGGCGGCGGAAAGCCCGACATGGCCCAGGGCTCGGGTTCGGACTCCGCAGGAATCCCGGCGGCGCTCGATGCGATCCGGGACAGAGTCGGAGAGCTGGCGGGCGGCAGCTGACGGTGGTGGCTACGCAGCAGGGTCCCGATCGCCCCGGCATCGACGACCCTGGTCGCGGGCGGCGCATCGCCATCGACGTCGGCAGTGTTCGCATCGGCGTCGCGTCCAGCGACCCCGACGGCATCCTCGCTACACCGGTGGAAACGGTTCCACGCTCGAAGGAGCGTGGGCCCGACGCGCCGGATATCCGGCGCATTATCGACATCGTGTCCGAATACGAGGCCGTTGAGGTTATCGTCGGACTGCCACAGACGCTGCGCGGTGAGCAAGGTAAAGCCGCCGGTATCGCGACTGCATTCGCCAAACGACTGCAGCGGGCCGTCGAACCGATCCCGGTGAGACTGTCCGACGAACGACTGACGACTGTCACGGCTGCGCGCAATCTCCGCGAAAGCGGAGTCAAGGCACGCGGGCAGCGGCCGATGATCGATCAGGCTGCGGCGGTGGAAATCCTGCAAGGCTGGCTGGACGAGCGGAGTAGAGCTGTGAAACCAGGGGAGTCGTCGAAGGACGCTGCACTGGAGGGCGATCTGTGAACGCGCGGTGGGATGAGGGCGGCGGAAGCCGGCCCACCAGTTCGTTCGACTTCGACAACGACGAGACCATGGTCATGCGTGCGCTGCCGCAGAACATCGATCCGCCGCACATGTCGCGAGCCGAGGCACGCAAGCAACGCGAAGCGCGCAACAAGCGCGCCAAGCGAGGCAAGAAGGTCGGTGTTCTCGCCCTACTGGTGTTGGTGATCGCAGTCCTCGGTGTCGGTGCATACGGCGCTCTCTGGTACATGGATCGCAACAAGGCCGCGGAGGACTTCGCCGGCCCAGGAGGCGCACCCGTGGTCATCCAGATCAACAGTGGAGAAACCGCATCGGAAATCGGTGCGACGCTCGAGGCGAAAAACGTCGTCGCGAGTTCCGCTGCTTTCTACAACGCGGCGATCGCCAATCCGTCGGAGATCCAGAAGGTGCAACCCGGCTTCTACCAGGTGCCGGTGCAGAGTAGCGCCGCGAGCGCACTCGACGCCTTGGTTGCCCCGGACTCCCGCGTAGGCAGTGTTGTCATCGCCGAGGGACGTCAGCTGCACGACAGTTCGGACGCGCAGACGGGCTCGCTCAAGAAGGGTATCTACAACCTCATTTCCGAGGCGAGTTGTGTAGGCCCGGTTTCCGCTCAGAAATGTGTATCGACAGATGAATTGAACACTGCGGGAGCATCTTCCGATCTGGCTTCGCTCGGCGTCCCGGACTGGGCCATGTCTTCGGTCAAGAGCGTTCCGGACAAAGACCGTCAGCTGGAAGGTTTGATCGCGGCCAGCAGTTGGGATTTCGACCCGACTGCGACGCCCACCGAGATCTTGCGTGCGTTGGTCGAGGGCAGTGCCGCCAAGTACGAGGCCACCGGGATTCTGACAGCCGGAAGCGGCGTCGGTATGTCGCCGTACCAGTTGTTGGTGGCAGCGTCGTTGGTCGAGCGTGAGGCATTGCCCGGCGACATGGCCAAGGTCGCGCGAGTGATCGTCAACCGACTCGCGGTCGATCAGCCGTTGCAGTTCGACTCCACGGTCAACTACTCACTCGACACCACCGAGGTCGCCACCACGGATGCCGACCGTGAGCGCGTCACTCCCTGGAACACGTACGCGATGCCCGGCCTGCCCGCGACACCCATTGCTTCGCCGAGCATCGACGCTCTCAAGGCCGTGGAATCCCCGGCAGACGGTGACTGGTTGTACTTCGTCACGATCAACAAGGAAGGCCAGACACTCTTCACCAAGAGTTACGAAGAGCATCTCGCCAACATCGAACTGGCACAGCAAAGTGGGATTCTCGACAGTGGACGGTAGTACCGCGGCAACACTCGAGACGCCACGCAAAGCAGCTGTTCTCGGAAGTCCGATCGCTCATTCGAAATCGCCGTTGCTGCATCTTGCGGCGTACGAGGCTTTGGGTCTTCGCGATTGGACCTACGAGCGGATCGAGTGCACCGGCGAGCAGTTGCCTGCCCTCGTGGACTCACTCGGCCCCGAATGGGTCGGCCTCTCCGTGACGATGCCCGGCAAGATCGCAGCACTCGAGTACGCCACCGAACGCACACCGCGGGCGGTGACCATCGGCTCGGCCAACACCTTGGTTCGCATCGACGGCGGTTGGCGTGCCGACTGCACGGACGTCGACGGAGTCAGTGGTGCGTTGATCGCCGGCGGTGTCGGCGATCTCAGCGGGACTTCGGCGGTAGTTGTCGGCGCGGGAGGCACCGCGCGGCCGGCGCTGGTCGCGTTGGCCGACATGGGAGTTCGGTCAGTCACCGTGGTCGCACGTGATCCGGGACGCGCGTCCGGTGCCATCGAATGCGGTGGTGCTGTCGGGTTGGACATTGATCTGGTTGCGTTCGACGACGCACGGCTCAGTGGAATCTGCGCCGAATCCTCGGTCTTGGTCAGCACCGTTCCCGCAGATGCGGCAACGCCCTTTGCCCAGCAATTGGGGAAGGCGCGATTTGTCCTTGACGCGATCTACAACCCCTGGCCGACGCCACTCGCTTCGGCTGTCGAGGCGGCTGGTGGCACGGTGATCGGTGGCCTCGAGATGTTGCTCAATCAGGCCTTCGGACAGGTAGAGCAGTTCACGGGCAAGCCCGCTCCGCGAGAGGCGATGGCAGCCGCTATCGCCTAGCTTTGCTCACAGTGTTGAGGTAGTCCACAAGGCGATTCGTAGTCTGCCGCTGGTGAACGCCGGACTCCAAGCTCGAAACCATGTGGACTTTGGTGGTCTTGGCAGGCGCTGGGGTAATCGCTGGGTTCGGTGCTCGGGCGATCGTCGACAGTTGGTTGCGGCGACACGGTTGTCGACCAGCCGTGACTCGCTGTTGTGCGCCGCAGTGCGCTGTCGCAATAGGCTGGGTTGTCGTCGGCGCACTGACTACCACGGTGGCGCAACTGATCTCAGGTCTCGCCGTGGTGTGGTGGTGTGTCGCAATCTCGATTGTCGACCTGGCTGTGCGCCGGCTGCCCAACAGCTTCACGCTGCCGGGCTACGCAGTCGTGATGGTCTACGCGACGATGTCGGGAACGGTGTGGGTGGCCGCGGTGGGATCGGTACTGCTCGCCGGAATCCACCTCCTGGCGCACGTGATGTCGCCTGGTTCCATGGGTATCGGCGATGTGAAGCTCTCTCTTCCTCTGGGTGCTCTGACCGGATTGGTGGACGCTGACGCCTGGCTGTGGTCGTTGGTGTCTGCGTCGGTGCTCACCGCAACCCTGGGTATCGTGATCGAACTGCGAAAGCTGGAACGGCGACAGTCGGGATCGGTAGCCCACAATTCGCCCATTGCGCACGGACCCTCGATGTGCCTGGCAGCATGCGGTTCGATTGCGTTTGCCTGGTGGACGTGACGAGCGCAACATCCGCGGAAAACCTGGTGTTATTGACCATTCAACGACGGACCGTGTTCTGCAGGAAAGACGTAACCGTCGGTTTCATACAGGCGGGTATCGCAGGCGCGCAGTCCCAGTAGGCGGCGCGTCGGACTTGCCGAATGTCCACACCCTGACGTTGACTGAGGCTTCGGAAACGGGACAAAACGAATCTCGTTTCGCACTCGATTATCGGGGGAACCTATGCGCACAAGGCTTTTCGTCGCCGCGGCAGCCTGTTTGGCGGCTGTGGCTGCAGGGGCAGGCGTCGCCGGCGCCGCGCCTGCACCATCGTCGGTGGCACTGGGCGGGGGCTCAGGAATCCTGCTGCCGGACGTGGATCACTCCGATCCGGAGCAAGTTGCTGCCTGCACACTGACCGCGGTCGGCTATGACAACGCCGGTTCGCTCGTGGCACTCACCGCCGGACACTGCGGAGTTGTCGGGGACCGGGTGTTCGCCGAATACCTACCCGAAGCCGGCCCCATCGGCCGATTCTCCTACTCGAGTCCGGTCTCGGACATTGCGGTGATCGATCTCGACGACTCCAAGGTAGCCCCGCTGCGTACCGTCGGCGGCACGACGATCAACGGTATCGGCGCTCCGCCGGCACCGGGCACGATCGTATGCAAGGAAGGCCGCTCGACCGGCAACACGTGCGGTATCACCTGGGGTTACGACTCCGTCTACGGTGAGATCGTCGAGCACACCTGCTCGATCCCCGGTGACTCCGGTGGACCACTCGTCGTCGGCGATCGCCTGGTGGGCTTGATCAGCAACGGCTTCCCGCCCTACTGCTTCGAGCCGCTTCCACCGCCGTTCCACGCTCCCGACAACTCGGCGGACATCAACATCGGTTTGGCTGACATCAACGCCAACGGTGGAGGATTCCGCCTTCTCTAGACCCGCAAGTACTGCTGAGATTGCCCACACGCATCGTGCGTGTGGGCCATCTGTGTTCACCGGGAGGGCCACTGTGACAACTGAGGTCCGCGACGTGGAAAGATGGTCGGCGTGCTGCGTTGGATAACTGCCGGAGAATCCCATGGTCCCGCCCTCGTCGCGATGCTCGAGGGCATGGTCGCGGGGGTCGAAGTGACCTCTGAGGCCATCTCGTCCGAACTTGCCCGTCGTCGACTCGGTTACGGCCGTGGCGCGCGGATGAAGTTCGAGGCCGACAAGGTCACGATCATCGGCGGTGTCCGCCACGGATTTACGCTCGGTGGCCCCGTGGCGATCGAAATCGGCAACACCGAGTGGCCCAAGTGGGAAACCATCATGTCCGCCGACCCGGTCGACCCGGACCTGCTTGCCGATCAGGCTCGCAATGCCCCGCTGACGCGCCCGCGTCCCGGACATGCCGATTACAGCGGCATGCTCAAGTACGGCTTCAACGACGCGCGTCCCGTCCTCGAGCGCGCCAGCGCTCGCGAGACCGCAGCCCGTGTAGCCGCCGGAACCGTCGCGCGGTCGTTCCTGCGTCAAGTATTCGGTGCCGAGGTCGTTTCACACGTCATTTCCATCGGTGCTTCCGAGCCTTACGTCGGCCCCGTGCCGGAGGGCAAAGACCTGGACGCGATCGACGCGAGCCCGGTCCGCGCATTCGACAAGGCTGCAGAAGAGTCGATGATCGCCGAAATCGAATCGGCCAAGAAGGACGGCGACACCCTCGGTGGCGTCGTCGAGGTCGTCATCCACGGCCTGCCGGTCGGACTCGGCACTTTCGTCAGTGGCGCCGAGCGTCTCGATTCACGACTTGCCGCTGCTCTCATGGGAATTCAGGCCATCAAGGGTGTCGAGGTCGGTGACGGCTTCGAGACCGCGCGCCGTCGTGGCAGCGAGGCTCACGACGAAATCCGTCCGGGACCGGACGGCATCGTGCGCTCCACGAACCGCGCAGGCGGAATCGAAGGTGGCATGACCAATGGTGAGGCTCTACGAGTTCGCGCTGCGATGAAGCCGATCTCGACGGTTCCGCGCGCTCTGGCGACGGTCGACATGGAGAGCGGCGAGGAAGCGGTTGCCATCCACCAGCGCAGCGACGTGTGCGCGGTTCCGGCCGCCGGCGTCGTCGCCGAGTCGATGGTTGCGCTTGTCGTGGCTCAGGCTGCACTCGAAAAGTTCGGTGGTGATTCCATTGCTGAAACCACTGCCAACTACCGTCGTTACGCCGAGGGCATCGCAGCCCGACCGCCTCGATAGGGCTCACGTATCGATGAAGCCGAAGGCTGTACTCATCGGTCCGCCCGGCGCCGGCAAATCGACCATCGGTCGACGCCTTGCGCAGGCCCTCGAACTCGAACTGGTCGATACGGACGCCGAGATCGAACGGACCACGGGTAGGACGATCCCGGAGATCTTCACCCACGACGGAGAGCCTCGGTTTCGTGAGATCGAGGAAGCGGTGGTCCGCGACGCGTTGCAGGCCACCGACGGAATCGTCTCGCTCGGCGGTGGTGCGATCCTCTCCGATCGCACCCGCGAGTTGCTTCAGGGACACACGGTCATCTACCTGGAGATCAGTGTCGCCGAAGGGCTTCGCCGCACGGGGGCGAACAATCATCGTCCGCTGCTGGCCGGCGGAGATCCCAAGGTCAAGTACCAGGAGCTGATGAGGCGGCGTCGTCCGCTGTACCGGCGTTCGGCCACGATTCGGATTCGGACCGACGGCCGCAGTCCGGCGCGTGTCGTCGGGCAATTGGTGTCGAAACTTCAAGACAAATGAACAACCGGAGCGGAGTAGTGGAGCAGTGACCGAACCCGTACGTGTAGAGGTGAAGACCGCAAGTCCCTACCCGGTCGTGATCGGCCGTGGCCTGCTCGGCGATCTTGTTGCCGAGTTCGACGGCGCGCGCACTGTCGCGATCTTCCATCAGCCGCCACTGGCAGAGACCGCGGAGGCAGTACGGGCTGCATTGGCGGAGAAGGGAATCGACGCTCACCGTATCGAAATTCCCGACGCCGAAGACGGTAAGGATCTTGCCGTCGCCGGCTTCTGCTGGGACGTACTCGGCCGGATCGGTCTGACTCGCAGCGACGCGATCATGAGCTTGGGTGGGGGAGCGGCGACCGACCTCACCGGCTTCGTGGCAGCCACCTGGATGCGCGGCGTCAAGGTTGTTCACGTCCCGACCACGTTGCTCGCGATGGTCGACGCAGCGGTGGGCGGCAAGACCGGTATCAACACCGAAGCGGGCAAGAACCTCGTCGGTTCGTTTCACGAACCCGGAGCGGTGTTCATCGATCTCGCGACACTCGAGACGGTGCCGCACAACGAGATCGTTGCCGGCATGGCCGAGGTCATCAAGACCGGATTCATCGCCGACCCGGTGATATTGGACCTGATCGAAGCCGATCCCAAGGCGGCTCTCGATCCGTCGGGAACTGTTCTGCCCGAGCTGATTCGGCGCTCCGTCGAGGTCAAGGCCAAGGTCGTGGCCGCGGATCTGCGGGAGTCGGATCTGCGCGAAATCCTGAACTACGGCCACACCCTCGGCCACGCGATCGAACGTCGTGAGCGGTACAAGTGGCGTCACGGCGCCGCTGTCTCGGTCGGTCTGGTCTTCGCTGCCGAACTCGGGCGGCTCGCCGGTCGACTCGACGACGTCACCGCGGATCGTCACAAGTCGATCCTCGACCTCGTTGGCCTGCCGACGTCGTACGACGGTGACGCGTTCGGTGACCTGCTGAAGGGAATGCAGACCGACAAGAAGAACCGTGCCGGGCTGCTTCGTTTTGTGGTTCTCGACGGACTGGCCAAGCCGGGCCGCCTCGAAGGGCCGGATCCGAGCTTGTTGGTCGCGGCGTACTCCGCGATTGCACGCGATCCGAGACCGGCCGGCGGAACGGTCCTGTTGTGAGGATCAACGTCGTCAACGGACCCAATCTGGGGCGTCTCGGTAAGCGTCAGCCCGAGGTCTACGGGGCGACCACACACGACGATCTGATCGAATTGTGTGTCGTGGCGGGCAAGGATCTCGGCGTCGAGGTGGTCGTTCGTCAGAGCGATCACGAAGGTGATCTTCTCGGCTGGATCCACGACGCAGCAGACGCGGGGGAACCGGTGATTCTCAACGCCGGTGGCTTGACGCACACGTCGGTGGTCCTGCGCGATGCATGTGCCGAGCTGACCGCCGGACTGGTCGAGGTGCATATCTCGAACGTTCATGCGCGAGAAGAGTTTCGGCACCATTCCTACCTGAGTTCGATCGCGACCGGTGTGATCGTCGGACTCGGCGTCGCCGCGTATCCGCTGGCGATCAGGTTCCTCGCCGAGCGGGTCTGAACGAAGCGAAGTCGAAAGTACAGCCACACGAATGCGGCCCCGAGGAAAATTTCCTCGGGGCCGCATTTGGTTGTGTAGAGGGTGGCGTTACTGCTCGCGCTTGCCCAGATCGATCGCTGGGAAGACCGCGGTATCGGCGTCGGATTCCTCGACGGACATGGCGGCTCCGCTGTATGCGTGCTGCTCGGTGGGGGAGTCGTAGCCCTCGCTGACAGGCACTGGTTCGCGATGACGCTCGTGGGTCGGGGTCTGCGGAGCTGTTCCGTTCTTGCGCTGTTCACGGCTGACGAAGAAGCGTCCGACGGTGATGGCGACCATGGCGGGGACGAAGATGAGAAGGATCGTGAACGCCGCACCAGAGGTCACCTCGAAGAACAAGCCCTGCTGGGTCAGTTCGAGGGAGGGGACCAGGCTGAGTGCCCAGCTGGCAGCGCCGGCGACGAATCCGCCGACCAGTGCAGCCTTGAGCCACAGCATGGTCAGATCGGCGCCGTCTTCGGGTTCGGGGAAGTCTCGGCGGTCACGAATGCCGTCGATACCACCCCAGATCGCGGCGAAGACGATGACGATCAACAGGGACAGCCAGCGCAGGGTGGACCCCTGAAGTGGCCACTGTGCGATTGCTGCACCGAGCAACGCACGAAACACAACATGTATCAGGGCCATGCCGAGGCCACGTACCAACCACGCATTCATGGGTACAGCCTAACTAGAACCCATTACACCTTGTGGCCTAACCCACACTTATTGCTGTAACCGTGAGTTTCGAGTTGATCGGCAGGTCTGCGCGGGCGGTAGGTTCGAGGGATGCCGGTCGACTTCAGAACACGCCGTGAATCCCTCAGACGCCTCCTCGCGGAGCGCGAACTCGACGCGATTCTCGTCACAGATCTCCTCAACATCAGATACCTCACCGGATTCACCGGTTCGAATGCGGCGCTCGTCGTCAGTGCGTCCGATTCAGCGTCCGACGAACGCGCGACGGTGATCTGCACCGACGGTCGTTACGTGACTCAGGTGGCGGAGCAGGTGCCGGACCTTCGTGCCGATATCGCCCGTTCGAGTGCTGCGCACTTGATCGAGACGTCCACGGTGCCCGTTCTCGCGTTCGAATCACATGTAGCGACATTCGCCGAACATCGGGCATGGACCGAGGCAGCGCCGAAGATCAGGTTCGAACCGGTGAGCGGCCTTGTGGAACAGTTGCGCATGGTCAAGGACGCGCACGAGGTGGAGTTGTTGCGCGCCGCGTGCACCGCAGCCGATGGCGCGTTGGCACAGTTGATCGCTCGCGGTGGCTTGCGACCTGGCCGAACGGAACGAGAGGTCGGCCGCGAGCTGGAAAACCTGATGCTCGACAACGGCGCAGACGGTATTTCCTTCGAGACGATCGTGGCGGCCGGTGCCAACTCGGCAATTCCCCATCACCGGCCGACCGGCGCGATTCTTACGTCGGGCGACTTCGTCAAACTCGACTTCGGAGCTCAGGTCGGCGGGTATCACTCGGACATGACCCGGACCTACGTGCTCGAGTCCGTTTCCGATTGGCAACGGGAGATTTACGAGCTCGTCGCGCGTTCGCAAGCTGCCGGTTGCGACGCCCTCGCTCCGGGCGTCGAATGTGCGGCAGTCGACGCCGCCGCCCGTGCGGTGATCGACGATGCAGGCTATGGCGAGTTGTTCCTGCACGGCCTCGGCCACGGTGTCGGCCTCGAAATCCACGAAGCACCGGGAATCGGCAAGCTCGGCACCGGTACACTTCTTTCCGGCGCGGCGGTGACCGTCGAGCCGGGCGTGTACTTCTCCGGGCGCGGAGGTGTACGGATCGAGGACACGCTCGTTGTTCGTGAGCAGGGGCCAGAGCTGCTCACACTGACCGCAAAAGACCTTACCGTCGTCTGAGACGGTTTCCCGACCCCTAGGAGACGCGAAGCAAGTGGCTTCCACCAGTGATTTCAAGAATGGTCTGGTTCTGCAGATCGAAGGCCAGCTGTGGACGATCATCGAGTTCCAGCATGTCAAGCCCGGCAAGGGCCCTGCCTTCGTGCGCACCAAGCTCAAGAACGTGCTCTCGGGCAAGGTAGTGGACAAGACGTTCAACGCCGGTGTGAAGGTCGAGACCGCCACGGTCGACCGTCGTGACATGACCTACCTGTACCACGACGGCAGCGACTACATCTTCATGGACGGCGACACCTACGACCAGGTGTCGATCAGCGAAGCCACCGTCGGCGACCAGTCGCGTTTCCTGCTCGAGAACATGGCCGTCCAGGTCGCGACCCACGAAGACGTTCCCCTCTTCGTCGAGCTTCCGGTCACGGTCGAGCTCGTCGTCAAGCACACCGATCCGGGCCTGCAGGGCGACCGCTCCACCGGCGGCACCAAGCCTGCCACCCTCGAGACCGGTGCCGAGATCAACGTGCCGCTCTTCATCAACACCGGTGACAAGCTCAAGGTCGATTCCCGTGACGGCAACTACCTCGGGCGTGTGAATTCCTGAGTGTCCGGCACACATAAGAAACTCGGTGCACGCCACAAGGCGCGCAAGCGTGCCGTCGACTTCCTCTTCGAAGCCGAAGCACGTGACCTCGATCCGGTCGCACTCGCATCGGAGCGTTCCGACCTGGCCGTCAAGGACGACGCGGTAGCGCCCGTCGCGGCCTACACCGTCACGTTGGTCTCCGGAGTTGCGGAGAACCTGGATCGCATCGATCAGGTCATCTCCTCGCATCTGCAGGATTGGACGCTCGAGCGTCTGCCCGCCGTGGACCGCGCGATTCTGCGTATCGCCGTGTGGGAGCTCTTCCACGCGACGGACGTTCCGCCGGTTGTCGCCGTGGACGAGGCTGTCGAACTCGCGAAGCAGCTTTCGACGGACGACTCTCCGGGATTCGTCAACGGAATCCTCGGGCAGGTTGTTCTCGTTGCGCCGCAGGTCCGATCGGCTGCAGCTGCGACATCTCAGCGCGCGCAGGAATCGGATTCGGGTACCGAGTAGCAAGTTTTGTTCCACCACCCGCCGTGCGAGTCGCACAGATGTCACTGCGCGAGTTGTGTGCCTGCACACAACCGGTCAGAGTCACTGCTCGCGCGGCGGGATCAGGTCTGTCGGCTGATAGGGTGGGGACCGTCAGACATCCTTTAACGATCCGTCCAGTGAGGCGGAGAAGGAGGTCGCTGCATGAGCGTGCCCGAAGGGTCTCGCCCATCCGATCTTGCAGGTCCAGATAACGCGAAGGCACCCGCCGGTGCCGAGGCAAGTAGCGAGACCCGCGAATTGTTGTCCGCCCAGGATGTGGGCCGGACCATCGCGCGGATCGCTCACGAGATCATCGAGAAAACCGCACTCGACGGACCAGAGGGAACGGCCCCGCGTGTGGTCCTGATCGGTATCCCGACGCGCGGCACCACACTCGCCACGCGACTGCGGGCCAAGATCGAAGAATTCTCCGGTGTGCGTCTTCCCATCGGATCTCTCGACATCACGCTCTACCGGGATGACCTCCGGAACAAACCGCACCGCCCGCTCGAGCGAACGTCCGTCCCCGAAGGCGGCGTCGACAACGCTTTGGTCGTTCTCGTGGACGATGTCCTCTTCTCCGGACGCACCGTGCGCTCCGCCCTCGATGCGTTGCGCGATCTCGGTCGCCCCCGTGCGGTGCAACTCGCGGTGTTGGTCGATCGCGGTCACCGTGAACTGCCGCTGCGCGCCGATTACGTCGGCAAGAACGTCCCGACCGCGAGGTCCGAGGACGTCAAGGTTCTCCTCCAGGAGCACGACGGCAGGGAAGCGGTAGTCATCTCCGGAGGTAAGAGCGCGTGAAGCACCTTCTTTCCATCGCAGACCTCAATCGTGAGTCCGCGGTAGAACTTCTCGACGAGGCAGAACGGTTCGAGCAGGCGCTTCTGGGCCGCGAGGTACGCAAACTCCCGACGCTGCGCGGACGCACGGTCATGACGGTGTTCTTCGAGAACTCGACGCGCACCCGGGTGTCTTTCGAGGTGGCAGGCAAGTGGATGAGTGCCGACGTCATCAACGTCAGCGCGTCCAGTTCCTCGGTGTCCAAGGGCGAATCCCTACGCGATACGGCGATGACCTTGCGCGCGGCCGGTGCCGACGCACTCATCGTGCGCCACCCGGCGTCGGGTGCCGCCCATCAGATCGCCAAGTGGACCGGAGCGGCCGACGACGGTGGCCCGGCAGTCATCAACGCAGGTGACGGCACGCACGAGCATCCCACCCAGGCGCTTCTCGACGCTCTGACCCTCCGCCAGCGCCTCGGCGACATCGAGGGCAAGCGGATCGCCATCGTCGGCGACATTCTGCACAGTCGTGTGGCGCGCTCCAATGCGCTGCTGCTGTCGATGCTCGGCGCCGAGGTTGTTCTTGTTGCCCCGCCGACGCTGCTGCCGGTCGGTGCGCACACGTGGCCGGTCACGGTCTCGCATTCACTCGACGCCGAACTGCCCGGCCTCGACGCGGTGCTGATGCTCCGTGTTCAGGCCGAGCGCATGAACGGCGGCTTCTTCCCGTCGCAGCGCGAGTACTCGATCAACTACGGCCTGTCCGAGAAGCGACTGGCGATGCTGGCCGATCATGCGGTGGTTTTGCACCCCGGTCCGATGCTGCGCGGCATGGAGATCGCATCCGCCGTCGCCGATTCCTCGAAAACTGCTGTACTGCAACAGGTTACCAACGGTGTGCACATGCGCATGGCTGTCTTGTTCCGACTTCTCGTCGGTTCAGAGGACGGTGCGCTGTGACGAGAAACGAGAACGGAGAATCACCCGTGAGTGTCCTGCTCCGCGGAGTCCTGATCTACGGAGAAGGGGAGCCCACCGACGTACTCGTCGGCGAGGGCACCATCCTCGAGATCGGCGTGAACCTCGATCCGGCCACGGCGTCCGAGGTGATCGACGCCGGCGGGCAGATCCTGCTTCCCGGCTTCGTGGACCTGCACACACATCTGCGTGAGCCAGGTCGTGAGGATACCGAGACCATCGAAACCGGCAGCTCGGCAGCCGCTCTGGGTGGATACACCGCGGTCTTCGCGATGGCCAACACGAGCCCTGTCGCCGATTCGGTGGTCGTCACCGATCACGTCTGGCGACGTGGGCAGGAAGTCGGCCTCGTCGACGTCCATCCAGTCGGCGCAGTCACAGCGGGCCTGGAAGGCAAGCAACTCGCCGAAATGGCGACAATGGCGGCCGGCGTCGGCAAGGTCAAGATGTTCTCCGACGACGGTCACTGCGTCTACGACCCACTGATCATGCGTCGCGCGCTCGAATACTCCAGCTCGCTGGGGGTTCTGATCGCGCAGCACGCCGAAGAGCCGCGCCTGACGGTCGGTGCGGTTGCGCACGAGGGTCCCACCGCTGCACGTCTCGGCCTGGCCGGGTGGCCGCGAGCAGCCGAAGAATCGATCGTGGCCCGCGACGCACTGCTCGCGCGTGACGCCGGTGCCCGCGTTCACATCTGCCACGCATCCACCGCCGGAACCGTCGAGCTCGTGAAGTGGGCTCGCAGCCAAGGGATTTCGATCACCGCCGAGGTCACGCCGCATCACCTGCTCCTCGACGATTCACGTCTCGAGACGTACGACGCGATCAACAAGGTCAACCCTCCCTTGCGTGAGGCCAGCGATGTTGCGGCCCTGCGCAAGGGTCTGGCCGAGGGCATCATCGACTGCGTCGCGACCGACCATGCTCCGCACGCCGAGCAGGACAAGTGCTGCGAATTCGCAGTCGCTCGCCCCGGAATGCTCGGCCTCGAGACAGCGCTCTCGATCATCGTCGAGACGATGGTCCAGCCTGGCCTGTTGGACTGGCGCGGTGTTGCCCGGGTCATGAGCGAGCGCCCCGCGGCAATCGTCGGCCTCGACGATCAGGGCCGCCCCATCGAGGTGGGGGAGCCGGCGAACCTGACATTGGTCGATCCGTCGGCCGAGTGGACGGTCCACGGCCCCGACCTGGCGAGTGTCGCGCATAACACTCCGTACGAGTCGATGACATTGCCCGCTCGGGTCACGACCACACTGTTACGTGGCCGCATCACCGCACACGACGGGAATGTGCGGCTGCGGAGTAGCGAGGAGTAGCGCGTCATGGACAGAGCACTGTGGATCATCGGTCTGGCGATCTTCTGGGTCGCGATGATCGGCCTGATGTACGTCGGCTGGCGTGGACGCGCTCGACGCCAGAAAGACAAGATCGGCGAGTTGCCGACGGTACCGGCAACTCTGGGTGAACTGCTCGTCCTGCCGACCACCGGCCTGTACGTCGGCAGCACGATTGCGCCCAGCTGGCAGGACCGTATCGCCGTCGGCGACCTCGGTTTTCGTGCCACCTGCGAGATCAGCCGCTACAGCGGTGGAATTCTCGTCGAGCGTGACGGTGCGTCGGCGATCTGGATCCCGGAGAAGTCGATCCGCGCGATCCGCACGGAGAGCGGTCTCGCCGGCAAGGTCATGAGCAAGGACGGCGTCCTGGTGATCCGCTGGGAATTGCCGAGTGGAACCGAGATCGACACGGGCGTGCGCGGTGACGACAAGACGGTTTATCCGGACTGGGTCAAGCCGGTAACTGCTTCGAACAAGACTGCTTCGAACAAGACGAATGACAATGAAGACGCAAGCTCTGGCGACATCGAGCAGAACGGAAAGAACGCATGAGCGGCTTTGACAACAGCCCCGCAGTACTGGTCCTCGAAGACGGACGGGTGTTCCGCGGAACCACCTTCGGTGCGGTTGGACAGACCCTGGGCGAAGCGGTGTTCAGCACCGGCATGACCGGCTACCAGGAAACGCTCACTGATCCCAGCTACCACCGCCAGATCGTGGTCTCCACAGCGCCGCAGATCGGCAACACCGGCTGGAACGACGAAGACGACGAGTCGGTCGGACCGACGGGTGAGCGCGCCGGCGCAAAGATCTGGGTTGCCGGATACGTGGTCCGCGATCCTTCTCGGGTCACCTCGAGTTGGCGTGCAACGGGCTCGCTGCAGGCCAAGCTCGAAGAGCAGGGCATCGTCGGAATCGCCGGTATCGACACCCGCGCCCTGGTTCGCCACCTGCGCACCCGCGGCTCGATGAAGGCCGGTGTCTTCTCGGGTGAGGCAATCGCCGCCGAGGACGAACTGGTCCGACGGGTTCAGGATCAGCCGACCATGCTCGGCGCAGATCTTGCCGGTGAGGTCAGCACCACCAGCGGCTACGTCGTCGAGCCGAAGGGCGGCGAGGCGCTGTACACGGTTGCCGCCATCGACCTCGGTATCAAGACCAACACCCCGCGTATGTTCGCCGAGCGCGGCATCCGCGTGCACGTGTTGCCGTCGAACGCCTCACTCGAGCAGATCCTCGACCTGAAGGCCGACGGAGTGTTCCTCTCCAACGGCCCCGGCGACCCTGCCACCGCCGACGGCGCCGTCCACCTCACCAAAGAGGTCATCGGACAGGGCTTGCCGCTGTTCGGTATCTGCTTCGGCAACCAGATCCTGGGCCGCGCCCTCGGCCTGAGCACGTACAAGATGAAGTTCGGCCACCGCGGAATCAACATCCCGGTGATCGAGCATCAGACTGGTCGCATCGCGATCACCGCTCAGAACCACGGCTTCGCGCTCGAAGGCGAAGCCGGTCAGGAATTCGACACCCCGTTCGGCCGCGCCGTCGTCAGCCACACCTGCGCCAACGACGGAGCTGTCGAAGGTGTTCGCCTGCTGGACGATTCGGCCTTCTCGGTGCAGTACCACCCGGAAGCCGCAGCCGGTCCGCACGACGCTGCGTACCTCTTCGACCGCTTCACCAGCCTGCTCTCCGCACGGAAAGAAACCGGAGTCAAGAACTAATGCCACGCCGTACAGATCTCAAGCACATCCTGGTAATCGGCTCCGGTCCGATCGTCATCGGTCAGGCCTGCGAGTTCGACTACTCGGGCACCCAGGCCTGCCGCGTCCTCCAGGAGGAGGGCCTGCGCGTCAGCCTGGTCAACTCCAACCCCGCCACCATCATGACGGACCCCGAGTTCGCCGACGCCACGTACGTCGAGCCGATCACGGCCGAGTTCCTCGAGAAGGTCATCGCCAAGGAAGCGTTGCAGGGCAACAAGATCGACGCCGTCCTCGCGACGCTCGGCGGTCAGACTGCTCTCAACGCCGCAGTGGCGCTGCACGAGCAGGGCATCCTCGAGAAGTACGACGTCGAACTGATCGGCGCCGACTTCGACGCCATCCAGCGCGGCGAGGATCGCCAGAAGTTCAAGGACATCGTCGCCAAGGTCGGTGGCGAATCCGCGAAGTCCGCAGTTTGCTACACGATGGACGAAGTCCACGCCACCGTCGCCGAACTCGGTTACCCGGTTGTCGTGCGTCCGTCCTTCACCATGGGCGGCCTTGGTTCCGGCATGGCGTACGACGTCGACGATCTCAACCGCATCGCCGGTGGCGGTCTGGCCGCGTCGCCGACGGCGAACGTCCTGATCGAGGAATCCATCCTCGGCTGGAAGGAATACGAACTCGAGCTCATGCGCGACAGTCGCGACAACGTCGTGATCGTCTGCTCCATCGAGAACGTCGACCCGGTCGGTGTCCATACCGGAGACTCGGTCACCGTCGCTCCGGCGATGACGCTGACCGACCGCGAGTACCAGGCGATGCGCGACCTTTCCATCGACATTCTGCGTGAGGTAGGCGTCGACACCGGCGGCTGCAACATCCAGTTCGCGATGGACCCGAAGGACGGCCGCCTGGTTGTCATCGAGATGAACCCGCGCGTTTCCCGCTCGTCGGCTCTGGCGTCGAAGGCGACCGGTTACCCAATTGCCAAGATGGCCGCCAAGCTTGCCATCGGCTACACGCTCGACGAGATCGTCAACGACATCACCAAGGAAACCCCGGCCTGCTTCGAGCCGACACTCGACTACGTCGTCGTCAAGGCTCCGCGGTTCGCTTTCGAGAAGTTCCCCGGTGCCGACGGAACCCTGACCACCACGATGAAGTCGGTAGGCGAGGCCATGAGCATCGGCCGCAACTTCACCGAGGCTTTCGGCAAGGTCATGCGTTCACTCGAGACCAAGCGTGCGGGTTACTGGACCGGCGCCGACATCGAGACGGAGAGCCTGGACGCACTGCTCGCCGATCTGAGCGTTCCGCAGGACGGCCGCATGTACGGCATCGAGAAGGCATTCGCCCTCGGCGCAACTGTCGAGCAGCTCTTCGACGCCACCAAGATCGATCCGTGGTTCCTCGACCAGTTCCAGCAGATTCACGAGCTCGGTGAAAAGCTGCGCGCTGCAGAGTCTTTCGACGAGGCTGCCCTGCGTCAGGCCAAGTACCACGGCATCTCGGACCGCCAGATCGCGGCTCTGCGCCCCGAACTCGGTGGTGACACGCACGCAGGTGAGGACGCCGTTCGCGCTCTGCGTGATCAGCTTGGCGTGCGCCCCGTCTACAAGACCGTCGACACCTGCGCCGCAGAGTTCGAGGCCAAGACGCCGTACCACTACTCGACCTACGAGCTTGATCCTGAAGCCGAGTCCGAAGTTGCTCCACAGACCGAGCGACCCAAGGTTCTGATCCTCGGATCCGGCCCCAACCGCATCGGCCAGGGCATCGAGTTCGACTACTCGTGTGTCCACGCGGCGCAGACGCTGTCCGAGGCCGGGTACGAGACCGTCATGGTCAACTGCAACCCCGAGACCGTCTCCACGGACTACGACACCGCTGATCGCCTGTACTTCGAGCCGCTGACATTCGAGGACGTCTTCGAGGTCTACCGCGCGGAGGCGCAGTCGGGCACCGTTGCCGGCGTCATCGTCCAGCTCGGCGGCCAGACCCCGCTCGGATTGGCGAAGCGCCTCGAAGCTGCCGGCGTTCCCATCGTGGGAACCAGCCCCGCAGCCATCGACCTGGCGGAGGACCGCGGCGAATTCGGTCGCGTGCTCACCGAAGCCGGTCTGCCTGCACCGAAGTTCGGTACCGCCACCACGTTCGACGGCGCCCGCGAGATCGCAGCAGCCATCGGCTACCCGGTGCTGGTGCGTCCGTCGTACGTGCTCGGTGGACGCGGCATGGAGATCGTGTACGACGAGGCTTCCCTCGCCGACTACATCTCGCGCGCCACGGAGATCTCCGACGACCGCCCGGTTCTGGTCGACCGCTTCCTCGAAGACGCAGTCGAGATCGACGTCGACGCTCTGTGCGACGGCACCGAGGTGTACCTCGGCGGCGTCATGGAGCACATCGAGGAAGCCGGCATTCACTCCGGTGACTCGGCGTGTGCGCTCCCGCCCATCACCCTGGGCCGTGCTGATCTCGAAAACGTCCGCCGTTCCACCGAGGCTCTGGCAAAGGGCATCGGCGTCAAGGGCCTGCTCAACGTCCAGTACGCCCTCAAGGACGACATCCTCTACGTGCTGGAAGCGAACCCCCGCGCCAGCCGCACGGTTCCGTTCGTGTCCAAGGCGACGGCCGTGCAGTTGGCCAAGGCATGCGCCCGCGTCATGCTCGGCGAATCCATCGCCGACCTGCGCGCAAGCGGCATTCTGCCGGCGACCGGCGACGGTGGAAACACCCCGGCCGGTGCACCGATCGCGGTCAAGGAAGCTGTGTTGCCGTTCAACCGCTTCCGCCGCGCCGACGGTACCGGCGTGGATACCTTGCTCAGCCCGGAGATGAAGTCCACCGGTGAGGTCATGGGAATCGACTTCGACTTCGGTACGGCTTTTGCCAAGTCGCAGACCGCTGCCTACGGATCGTTGCCCACCACGGGCGCGGTGTTCGTCTCGGTCGCCAACAAGGACAAGCGTTCGCTGATCTTCCCGGTCAAGCGCCTGGCAGATCTCGGATTCACCATCCTTGCTACCGAGGGAACCGCAGATGTCTTGCGGCGCAACGGCATCGAGTGCAAGCAGGTGTACAAGCAGTCGGGTGAAGATGTTCCGGCCGGCGCCGAGACCATCGTCGACCAGATCCGCAGCGGTGAGGTCGCCATGGTCATCAACACGCCCTACGGCAACAACGGCCCGCGCGTCGACGGCTACGAGATCCGAAGCGCAGCAGTCGCGTCGAACATTCCGTGCATCACGACGGTCCAGGGCGCCTCGGCCGCCGTGCAGGGCATCGAAGCGGCCATCCGCGGCGACATCGGAGTTCACTCCCTGCAGGAACTGCACGCAGGTCTTCGCCAGCCGGCACAGCAGTCGCCGGCACAGCAGTCGTGAGTCACAGTTGGGGGCATCGTCTCCGGTCCGCGATCGCGGACCGGGGGCGGCTGTGCGTCGGTATCGACCCGCATCCCGCGCTTCTCGATGCGTGGGGACTGCCACGTACGGCTGAAGGTCTCGAGACTTTCGCCGAGATCTGCGTCGAGGCGTTCACCGGTGAGGTGGGGCTCGTCAAACCTCAGGTTGCGTTCTTCGAGGCCTACGGTAGCGCCGGCTTCGCCGTGTTGGAGCGGACCATTTCGGTCCTTCGCGATGCGGGAACACTTGTCGTCGCGGACGCCAAGCGTGGTGACATCGGGTCGACCATGGACGCGTACGCGCAAGCCTGGTTGGGTGATTCGCCGTTGACCTCCGACTCGGTCACCGTCTCGCCGTACTTGGGGTTCGGGGCGCTGGCTCCCACACTCGAACTGGCAAGGCAGAACGCACGCGGGATCTTCGTGCTGGCACGAACGTCCAATCCCGAGGGTGGCGTACTTCAACAGTCGTCGGCCGACGGTGTGAGTGTGGCTCAGTCGATCGTCAACGCTGCGGTCGACGCGAACGCCGACGGACGCGACACCGTCGGACTGGTGGTCGGTGCTACTCGGGACCACGGACTGGACCTGTCCCACTTCAACGGCCCGATTCTCGCTCCGGGGCTCGGCGCGCAGGGCGCGACGGCAGCGGATCTCGCAGACATTTTCGCGGGATCGACGGAACTCCTGCTGCCGAACACTTCCCGTGGAGTGCTCCAGCATGGTCCTTCGGTATCAGCACTTCGGGAGGCAGCAATGCGTGACCGAGACGAGATCGAAGCCGCATTGGCGAACTGATCCGTGAGTGACCTCGAGGCTCGTTCGAGCGGTGGGACCCGGTGGTACCGTCCGTCGGTGAATCGTTGGTGGCGGATCGGACTTCTCATCGCGGCGTGTGCGCTGCTGGCCACCGGGTTCCAATCCGTCACCGGCGTGCACGGCGACGATCTCGCCGTGTACCGGACGGCGGGTCAAGCCGTCCTCGACGGCTCGAACCTGTACGACGAGTCGTTCAACGCGAGATTGCCGTTCACGTATCCGCCCTTCGCTGCGCTCGTCGCGGTTCCCGTCGCCTTGGGTTCCTGGGGTGCGGTCCAGTGGGGATGGAGTTTTGTCAGCCTTCTGATGCTGGCAGCGATCATCGTGCTCAGCTATCGCGAAGTCCCGTTCACACGTAGGCGGCCAGTAGTCGTCTACGTGGGTTTCCTGGTCCTGTGGACGGCGGCATCGCCAATTTCCGATCACCTCGGGTACGGGCAGGTCGGGTTGTTCCTGACACTCCTGTGCCTGATCGACGTGCTGGCTCGGCCACGGTGGATTCCCGAAGGTGTGCTGGTGGGGATCGCCGGGGCGGTCAAACTGGTGCCACTCGTCTACATCGGCTACTACGTGATCACCGGGCGTTGGAAAGCAGTTGCGGGCGGCCTCGCCGGATTCCTGGGCGCCACGGCGCTCGGCTTTGCCGTTCTCCCACGCCAGACGATCGACTACTTCGGTGACATCGCCTCACTCTCGGGGCGCGTCGCGGTCGGTGACCCGTCCGTGTTCGGCAACCAGTCCGTGCGCGGAATGGCCTTGCGGCTACTTCCCGAGGGCCTGGTGGGTCCCGCATGGCTCTTCGCCTGTGCAGTGTTGGGTGTCCTCGGAATTGTCGCAACGCGGCGTGCTCAGCGCCTGCGGGGTGATCTTGCCGGTTTCACGGTGGTGGCCCTGCTGGCGGCGATCGTGACCCCCATTGCCTGGACCCACCACTTCGTGTGGTTGGTGCCTGCGGTGGGCGTGCTCCTCGTACCGATCAAGTCGGGGGTGGGGGAGGGCACTCGATCGGTGCCCGTGTGGTCCTGGATCGCAATCGCCCTCACCGCTGCCGTCGTGCTGTTTCGGCTTCCTCGCGTCGGCGCGGACATGGATGTCCCGGCCTTCGGCTTCGTACTGGAGAATTCGTTGCTCTGGGCGAGCCTCGCGGTGGTTCTCGCTCTGGCTGCCCCCGGCGCGAGCCGCACCGAACCCGAGACGGTCGACGCCGACGATCCGAAATCGTCGCTGCAGACCTGAAAACAGGCCGCGACACGCGCATAGGCGCCGAAAATGCTCGAAAATTTTGAATGTGTCGGCGACCACGTTCATTCCCGCAGGTAACGATTTCGCACACATGCACGGGGCGGCCGTGCCGCAATTGTCGAAATACTTTGTGTTACAGTCTATTTCGGTACGGTACGCACGTTCATGTTGCGCCGAATCCGTCTCGATCTCACCGAAAATGGCGACGATCCGTGACATCGATTCGTCGCGCATAACCCACCGCGATCCGCATCGGACCGCGGGGGGTGGGTTAGCAATTCCCGCCAGGCGTGAGTACGGTCGCTATCGCTGCTGGTTATCAGCGGAATAGACAAAATTTGCACACGACGAGACGGAGGAACCGTGGCCCTTCCCCAGTTGACTGATGAGCAGCGCGCTGCTGCTTTGGAGAAGGCAGCTGCTGCCCGCAAGGCCAGGGCTGAGCTCAAGGAGCGCCTGAAGCGTGGCGGCACCGACCTCAAGCAGGTCCTCAAGGACGCCGAAGACAACGAAATCTTGGGCAAGATGAAGGTTTCGGCACTGCTCGAGGCACTGCCCAAGGTGGGCAAGGTCAAGGCTCAGGAGATCATGACCGAGCTGGAGATTGCACCGACCCGTCGCCTTCGTGGCCTCGGTGATCGGCAGCGCAAGGCTCTGCTCACCAAGTTCGACTTCGAGGCCTGAGCCGACAAGTGATTGCTGACGCAACAGTGTCTGATGATTGCTGACGCAACAGTGTCAGAGAGCAAGACCGCAGTGCGGAGGGGTCGGCTGGTTGTACTGGCCGGCCCTTCGGCTGTCGGTAAGTCCAGCGTCGTTCGCGAGCTGAGAACTCGGTTGCCTGAACTTGTCTTCAGTGTTTCGGCAACCACTCGCGATCCCCGTCCAGGTGAAGTGGACGGCAAGGACTACCGATTCACCTCCCGCGAAGAATTTCAACGGATGATCGACTCCGGTGAACTTCTCGAATGGGCGGAAATCCACGGCGGCCTGCAGCGCTCCGGCACTCCCGCAGTTCCGATCGAAGAAGCACTCGAAGCTGGAAAGCCCGTTCTCGTCGAGGTCGATCTCGCCGGAGCACGAGCTGTCCGGAAGGCGATGCCCGAAGCTTTGTTGGTGTTCATGGCACCACCGAGTTGGGACGTTCTGGTGCAACGGCTGACCGGACGGGGCACCGAAACGGAAGACGTCGTGGCACGCCGACTCGAGACGGCGCGAGTGGAATTGGCCGCACAGGACGAGTTCGACACGGTCATCGTGAACGAGGATGTAAGCCGTGCTTGCGATGAGTTGGTATCCTTGTTGGTCGGGAACTGATTCCGCATCCTTCGGAAACCGATTTCCGCCCCGTTTCTCAGATATCCGGAACGATAAATCTAGTTCTTCAACGAAGATCTAATTCAGGAGACACAAGAGTGAGCAGCACTTCAGCCGCGTCCGCAGCAGGTCAGGGCGCTCTGCCTGCCTACGACACCCCGCTCGGTATCACCAACCCGCCGATCGACGAGTTGCTCGAACGCACCTCTTCCAAGTACGCCCTGGTCATCTACTCGGCCAAGCGTGCGCGCCAGATCAACGACTACTACAACCAGCTCGGTGACGGCATCCTCGAATACGTCGGACCCCTGGTCGAGCCCGGTCTGCAGGAAAAGCCGCTGTCCATCGCGTTGCGTGAAATCCACGCTGATCTCCTCGAGCACACCGAAGGCGAGTGAGCACCACGTCTGCCGCACCCGAACCTCGTTCGGGTGTCGGGGGAGTGTCCGACGCACCCACATCGATACGTAAGCGCATCGTCGTCGGTGTCGGTGGGGGTATCGCCGCGTACAAAGCGTGCTCGATCATCCGCAGCTTCACCGAGAGTGGTCATCACGTCCGCGTGATTCCGACCGAATCCGCTCTGGAGTTCGTCGGACGCGCCACGTTCGAAGCACTCTCCGGTAACCCGGTTCACACCGGCGTCTTCAACGACGTCCCGCAGGTTCCGCATGTCCGTCTCGGGCAGGAAGCCGACCTCGTCGTCATCGCGCCGGCAACAGCTGATCTGATGGCGCGAGCCGTCATGGGCCGCGCAGACGACCTCTTGACGGCCACTTTGTTGACCGCTCGCTGTCCGGTCGTCTTCGCCCCCGCAATGCACACCGAGATGTGGGAACACCCCGCAACGGTGTCCAACGTGGCGACACTGCGCTCGCGCGGCGTCCACGTGATCGAACCTGCTTCCGGGCGTTTGACCGGTAAAGACACCGGAGCGGGGCGACTTCCCGAGCCCGACGAGATCGTCGGTTTGGCGTCGTTGCTCCTCGAGCGCTCGGATGCATTGCCGCGAGACCTGGAAGGTCGCCGCATTCTGGTCACCGCCGGCGGTACTCGCGAGCCTCTTGATCCCGTGCGTTTTCTCGGTAATCGCAGCTCGGGCAAACAGGGGTACGCACTCGCTCGTCTGGCCGTACAACGCGGCGCACACGTCACGCTGATCGCCGGCTACACGGCCGATCTCGCCGATCCTGCCGCCGTCGACGTCGTGCACATCAAGACGGCCGAAGATCTCCGACTGGCAGTCGAGAAGCACGCACCCGGACACGACGGAGTCGTCATGGCTGCGGCTGTCGCGGACTTCCGCCCCACCACCGTCGAAGGCAGCAAGATCAAGAAGGGCGCAAACGAACCCGACTCGATCAGCCTCACTCGGAATGCCGACATACTCGCCGGCCTCGTCGAAGCGCGTCGTGACGGCGATCTGGATGCTCGAACGGTCATCGTCGGATTCGCCGCAGAGACCGGTGACGCTCACGGTGACGTTCTCAGTTACGCCCGCTCCAAGCTTGCCCGCAAAGGCTGCGACCTCCTCGTCGTCAATGCTGTCGGCGAGGGCAAGGCGTTCGAGGTCGATCACAACGACGGTTGGCTGCTCGGTTCGGACGGTTCGGAGTCCGCTCTCGAGCACGGATCCAAGGCCCTGATGGCCAGCCGAGTGCTCGACGCCCTGGTCAAGCTCTTCCCCGAGTAGCGACTCGCGCCCGGTGGTGAGAGTTACCCCACGATAATCGGGTGAGTGCAAGGGTGTTGCGCAGGCGGTCCAACCGTTATCGTCGGCTCAGCCCCCAGCTAACAAAGCATGACAAAACGGTCACCGAACGGTGATTCGGATACTTCAATAAGCTGTAGTCAAGAACTCAGTCGTCGAGAGGGAGATCTGTGAGCAAGTCCGGCAGTCGGCTATTCACCAGCGAGTCCGTCACCGAGGGGCACCCGGACAAGATCTGTGACGCGATCAGCGACTCGATCCTCGACGCGCTGCTCACCCAGGACCCGCGCGCCCGCGTGGCCGTCGAAACGCTGGTCACCACCGGCCAGGTTCACGTAGCCGGCGAGGTCACCACCACTGCGTACGCGGATATCCCGAAGATCGTGCGCGATACGGTCCTCGAGATCGGCTACGACAGCTCCGCGAAGGGTTTCGACGGAAACTCGTGCGGCGTGAACGTCGCGATCGGCGCCCAGTCACCCGAGATCGCACAGGGTGTCGATCACTCGCACGAGGCTCGCGTCGACGGAATCAGTGACGACGAGATCGACCGTCAGGGTGCCGGCGACCAGGGCCTGATGTTCGGCTACGCCACCACCGACACTCCGGAACTGATGCCGCTGCCCATCGCGCTGGCGCATCGTCTGTCCCGCCGGTTGACCGAGGTCCGCAAGTCCGGGGTGCTGCCGTACTTGCGCCCGGACGGTAAGACCCAGGTCACCATCGAGTACGACGGCGACAAGGCCGTTCGTCTCGACACCGTGGTCATCTCCACCCAGCATGCAGCGGACATCGACCTCGACAACCTGCTGACGCCGGACCTTCGCGAGAAGGTACTGCACTCGGTGCTGACCGACGTGAACCTCACCGACCTGGACACCTCTGACGTTCGTCTTCTGGTCAACCCGACGGGCAAGTTCGTCCTCGGTGGCCCGATGGGTGATGCCGGCTTGACCGGTCGCAAGATCATCGTCGACACGTACGGCGGAATGGCTCGTCACGGCGGCGGCGCATTCTCCGGCAAGGATCCGTCAAAGGTCGACCGCAGCGCTGCCTACGCTATGCGCTGGGTCGCGAAGAATGCGGTTGCCGCAGGTCTGGCCGATCGCATCGAGGTTCAGGTCGCCTACGCCATCGGCAAGGCAGCCCCGGTCGGACTCTTCGTCGAAACCTTCGGCACCGAGAAGACCGATCCGGCACGGATCCAGAAGGCGATCACCGAGATCTTCGACCTGCGTCCGGGAGCGATCATCCGCGACCTCGACCTGCTGCGTCCGATCTACGCGCAGACGGCGGCGTACGGTCACTTCGGTCGCACCGACATCGAGCTCCCGTGGGAGAGCACGGATCGTGCCGACAAGCTGCGTAGCGCAGCTGGTCTCTGATCACTGACGTACAGACGGGGCGCGGGTGGGCGCGGAAAGAGTAGCGGCAGAAGTCGATCCGGTCGCCCGGGTGCTGCCGATGCTCCCGCTCGCTCACCTCGACCGTGAATTCGACTACCTCGTTCCTCGTGAACTCGAAGCGGATGCGCAGCCCGGAGTCCGGGTGCGTATCCGCTTCGCTGGTCGGTTGGTGGACGGCTTCATCGTCTCGCGCGAGGCAACCAGTGACCACCAGGGGAAGTTCGGCTGGCTCGAACGCGTCATCTCGTCCGAACGGGTCCTGACGGCCGAAATCGCGCAGGTCGTCGATCGCGTGGCCGAACGCTACGCCGGAACCCGTGCCGATGTTCTCCGCTTGGCGGTACCGCCGCGCCACGCGAAGGTCGAAGCCGAAGTGTGGGAGCCTGCGGAGCCGCCGTCTGCTCCAGAACCGATCGAACATGGTTGGTATCTCTACAGATTCGGTGACGCATTCCTGACCGCGATTCGCGAATCGAAAAGTCCGCGCGCAGTCTGGCAGGCGTTGCCCGGCGAAAACTGGCCCTTGCGTCTGGCCGAACTCGCCGGCGCAGTAGCGGCAAGCGGGAAATCCGCGATTCTTGTTGTGCCCGACCAACGCGACCTGGACCGCGTACTCGCCGCATGCACCGAACTCTCCGGAGCTGATGCCGTGGTGGGTCTGTCCGCGGGATTGGGACCAGCCATGCGATACCGAAAGTGGCTCGCTGCACTGCGCGGGACCGCCCGGATCGTTGTCGGCACGCGGAGCGCTGTTTTCGCGCCGACACCCGAGACCGGTCTGGTTGTCGTCTGGGACGACGGCGACGACAATCTCTCCGAGCCGCGGTCGCCGTATCCACATGCCCGTGAAGTTGCCGTCCTGCGTGGCTACGTCGCCGGGTGCGCCGTGGTGATCGGTGGGTTCTCACGAACCGCAGAAGCCCAGGTTCTCGTCGATTCGGGATGGGCGCACGATCTGGTCGCCACGCGGGACGTCGTTCGGGCCCACGCACCCAAGATCACGGCGCTGGCCGACAGCGATCAAGCCTTGGCCCGCGATCCGGGAGCAAGAGCGGCTCGGTTGCCCGCCATTGCATTCGCGGCTGCCCGGCGCGCCCTCGGCGAGGGCAACGGAGTCCTGGTGCAGGTACCGCGCCGGGGGTACGTACCGACCTTGGCCTGCGGAAAGTGCCGTGCCCCGGCACGGTGCCGTCGGTGCAACGGTCCACTGGCGCTTCCCGCTGCGGCTGGTCCGGACGGCGCCGGGACCCCGGCGTGCCGCTGGTGCGGGGTTGCCGATGCCGCCTACCGATGTCATGCGTGTGGCGCGAAAGCATTGCGGGCGGTCGTGGTCGGTGCCGGCCGAACCGCCGAAGAGCTCGGGCGGGCATTTCCCGGAGTGAAAGTCGTACTGTCCGGGGGCGGTGATGTGGTCAAGGAATTGCCGCACGGGCCCGTGTTGGTGGTGTCGACGGTCGGTGCGGAGCCGGTGATGACGGGCGGCTACGGCGCAGCGCTTCTGCTCGACGGCTGGGCGTTGCTCGGTCGGCCGGACCTTCGCGCCGCCGAGGAAACACTCAGACGCTGGATGTCGGCTGCTGCCATGGTGATTCCGCTGGCCGAAGGCGGGGAAGTTGTGGTTGTCGCGGACTCGGGTATCCCGACGGTGCAGGCATTGGTCCGGTGGGATCCGGTGGGACACGCACAGTCCCAATTCGAGGAGCGAGACGAGGTCGGCTTTCCTCCGGCCGTGCACATGGCTGCGATCGACGGCGGATCCGCTGCGATCGCGGAGCTGGTGGAGTCGGCTGAACTACCGGCGAGTGCTGTGCTTCTTGGCCCAGTGGAATTGCCTGCGGGGGAGCGGCTTCCGTATTCCGGCGAGGACGAGAGTGGTGTCGCGCCGGAGCGAATGCTGGTCCGCGTCCCACGTAAGGACGGTCGCGGCCTTGCGGATGCTCTGGCACATGCGCGTGCCGCGCGCAGTGCGCGGAAGTCTTCGGGTCCGGTCCGCATTCAGATCGATCCGCGCCGCATCGGCTGAGTGTCGCGTGAGCAGGTGCGTGCTTGCGCGTACCGATAATCTTGCGAACTCCGGTATGACGATATATCGTCGAACTATCAACGATAGTGATGGAGGTTTGACGATGGATGCAAGTTTCCCGAACGAGGGGATGTTCGGCCGTCGAGGCTTTTTCGGCGCTTTCGGACGTGAGCAGCGGCCGCCCTTTGTGATGTGGGTGCCGACGGACGATGGCGCGCCGGATGGCGCTCCCCGCGAGCACGACGGCGGGCGTCGTGGTCGACCGCACGAGCGTCCGGGCTTCGGCGACATGCCACGCAGAGGCCACCGACGAGGGCGATTCGGTCCCGACGGCGGACCCGGCCCCGGCTTCGGTCCGGGCGCACAGTTCGGTCGCGGGCGAGGACGTGGTGGCCGCGGCCGTCGCGGAGACGTGCGCGCCGCGATTCTGCTCTTGATCGCCGAAGAGCCGATGCACGGCTACGAATTGATTCAACAGATCGTCGAGCGCAGTGGCGGCGTCTGGAAGCCGAGTCCGGGCTCCATCTATCCCGCCCTGTCCCAACTCGAGGACGAAGGTCTGGTGATCATCGAAAAGGTCGCCGGTCGCAAGACAGCCAAGCTGACCGAAGAAGGGGTTGCGTACGTCGAGGAGCATCGCGCCGATCTCGGGGCGCCGTGGGATGACGTTCGTCTCAGCGTGGGGGAGCCTGAGCAGGACCTTCGCGAACTGATCGGCCAGTTGATGGGCGCGGCCGGTCAAGTGGCCGCCGTAGGCACGCCCGCGCAGGTCAAGGCCGCAGCCGACGTGCTGGTCGAGGCACGCAAATCGTTGTACCGAGTGCTCGCCGGTGACGATGCCGGTGAAGGCGGCAATTGAGACGCCAGATACCTACTGTTCGGTAGGGTATGCGCCCCGAACTTTCTGGTGTTACGGTCAGCTCCCTCGTAGGATCAGAGCAGGAGCAGGAGCAATGTCTGGCGTCAAACGGTCTGTGGGACTGACATTTTCGGTAGCAGTGGCGCTGCTGATCGGAGCACCGCCCGCGATATCGGCTGCCGCACCGGCGCTCCCGTCCTCGAGTGCCGATGCGATGGACGTTCCCCTCGACATCGGCCCAGGCCAGGTGTCCCGTTCCGTAGCCACCGCATTCGCGCATGCTCATCCCGGATCTGCCCCTGCCGGGTCGAACGATTTCGGATGTGCGCCCTCCGCAGCGCATCCCCGGCCGGTTGTGCTCGCCCACGGGACCGACACCGAGGCGTACGCGGATTGGGCGGCTCTGTCACCCGCACTCGCCGAGGACGGATACTGCGTATTCGCCCTCAACTACGGCGGTGCGATCAAAGAAGACGACGGGGACGTCGCACATGAGACGTACGGCGTCGGCGACATAGTCGGTAGTGCCACCGCGTTCGGTTCCTTCGTCGATCAGGTGCTGACCGCGACGGGCGCGGACAAGGTCGACGTCATCGGCTATTCGCAAGGCGCGACGGTGACGCGGTACTACGTCAACAAGATGGGCGGGGACGCCTACGTCGATCATTGGGTCGGTTTGGCTTCGCCGACCTACGGCGGGGTGATGTTCGGGTTGGTTCCGATCGTCCGCGCGATCCCCGGTGGAGAAGACTTCGTCGAAGAAGTCTTCTCCCGAGCTGTCCGCGAGCAGATGCAGGGTTCCGATACATTGAACGCGCTCAACGACGGCGGTGACACCGTACCCGGTGTGCGCTACACGACAATCGGGTCGACTGTCGACGAGATGATCCAGCCGTCTTCGAACATCGCACTGCGGAACGCCGGTACGGAGAACATCGTTCTCCAGGATCTGTGCCCGTCGAACCTGACCGGTCATTTCCGCATGCCGTACGACCCCTACGTGATCGACGTCATCCGGACGGTTCTGGATCCCGATGCCGAGCGGCACGCTTCGTGTAGCGCGGTGCCGCTCGGCACGGATATTCCTCGAGTGGTCATCGACGCCAATTCGTGAGCGCCGAAATCACTTCGGTCAGGATCCTTACTCGGCGAGCTTGGCAGTGGCCTGAGCCCACAGGAAGAACTTGTTGGTTCCCAGATCGCGGACCGTCTTGATGTTGAACGCTGCCTTCAAATGTTCTGCGTCCGAATCGCTTACGCCGTTGAGTGCCGCGACCGGGGCGTCCGCCAATTCTTCGACGGACTTTCCCGCGTAGGCCTTGTCGAACTTACTGTCGATGCCTGCCATCTAAGTTCCTCCGTGTGATCGGTGTTTCCCGTATCAGCCTCCGCCGAGTGGCGACGACAGAAACAGTCAATACCGACGACCGGTGAATCTGCAGGGTTCTGATCAAAGAAATTCTCGAGAAACTGATGCGGTGTGGCGGGAGGTAGGTCGCAGCTCGTGCAGTCCTTAGACTGACAGTTCCATCCACCGACACATCTGGGAGCATTTTCGTGAGTTGCAGTCCACCGCGTTCGACAGGCCGATCGGCTGATCAGAGTCCGAAGAGCCCACCGAAACGGGAGAGCTGACATGCGCGTCGTGTTCGCCGGGACACCGGAACCGGCTGTTCCCTCCTTGCGTCGGCTCATCGAGTCGGCCAACCACGAAGTGGTCGCTGTCGTCACGCGTCCCGACGCCGTTGCCGGTCGAGGCCGAAAAGTCACCCGATCGCCGATCGGATTGCTCGCCGACGAGCACGGCATCCCGGTGCTGACACCGACCAAGGCGTCCGATCCCGACTTCGCGGCCGAACTCGCACGGCTCGAACCGGACTGCGCACCCGTTGTCGCCTACGGAAACCTGTTGCCGCAGAACGTACTCGACATCCCGAAATTCGGTTGGGTCAATCTGCATTTCTCCCTGCTCCCCGCCTGGCGCGGTGCCGCGCCGGTGCAGGCCGCGATCAGTGCCGGTGACGAGGTGACCGGAGCCAGCGCGTTTCGTTTGGAAGCCGGTATGGATACCGGCCCGGTGTACGGAGTGATGACCGAGCGAATTCGTGACACCGATACGGCAGGCGACCTGCTCGGACGTCTCGCGGAAAACGGCGCTGCCCTACTCGAATCAGTACTCGACGGACTCGAGGCCGGCGAGATCAACGCGGTTCCGCAGTCGGCAGACGGCGTCTCATACGCCCCCAAGGTGACGGTGGAGGCTGCCCGTGTGAAGTGGGAGTTGCCCGCGCGCACGATCGACCGTCACATCCGTGCCGTCACCCCCGCGCCCGGCGCGTGGACGATGATCGGTGACCTGCGGGTCAAGGTCGGGCCGGTTACCGTCACGGACGAGACCCTGGCAACCGGTGAGATCTCGGTACGCAAGGATGGTCTGTACATCGGTACCGCGACCACCGCGGTACGACTCGGGCAGGTTCAGCCCCCGGGCAAGAAATTGATGTCGGCAGGGGACTGGGCACGCGGTGCCCGACTCGACGCGGAGGTACGAGCACAGTGACCGAATCACGACGACCGGCACGACGGACACAGGGTCCCGGAGCCAAGAACGCAGCCGGTGGAAAGAACACCAAGCCGAAGCAGGCCAAGCGACCGGATCCGGCCACCGCCGGGCTCGATCAACCGCGCCTGGCTGCGCGCGACGTACTTCGCGCGGTCCGTGAACGTGACGCGTACGCCAACCTGGTACTGCCAGGACTGCTTCGCGATCGCAAGCTCGACGCGCGCGACGCTGCGCTGGCAACCGAACTCGCGTACGGTGCCGCACGCGCTCAGGGTCTGTTGGACGCGGTCATCGCGCATGCAGCTGGTCGGCCGATCGAGGAGATCGACGGAACCCTGCTCGACGTTCTCCGTCTGGGCTCGTATCAACTGTTGCGGACCCGCGTTGCCCCGCACGCCGCTGTTGCCACCTCGGTCGACCTCGTTCGCGCCGAAAACGGTCAGGGCCGAGCAGGATTCGTCAACGCAGTCCTGCGTCGTGTCTCCGAACGCACTCAGGACGAGTGGGTCGAGCTGCTGGCCCCGAAGGACCCGATCGGCCGACTCGCCTTCGAGCACGCCCACCCTCTGTGGATCGCGCAGGTGTTTGCGGACTCGCTCGGCGCCGCAGCCGGAGAGCTCGAAGACGTCCTGATCGCCGACGACGCCCGCCCCGCCGTGCACCTCGTCGCCCGCCCAGGTGAGATCTCCGCCGAGGAGCTCGCGCTGGTGACCGGCGGCGAGATCGGGCCGTACTCGCCGTACGCCGTGCATCTCGACGGCGGTGACCCCGGACAGCTCGAGGCGGTTCGCCAAGGCTTGGCGGGCGTGCAGGACGAGGGCAGTCAGCTGGTTGCCCGCGCCCTCAGCATTGCTCCTCTCGAAGGTGAAGACGCCGGCCGCTGGCTCGACCTCTGCGCAGGTCCAGGAGGTAAGGCGGCGCTTCTCGGCGCTCTTGCCGGTATCGAAGGCGGACGGCTCGACGCCGTCGAGCCCGTCGAACACCGTGCCGAGCTGATCCGCAAGACCACTCGCGAGCTTCCCGTGGACGTGCACGTGGCGGACGGCCGCGAATCCGGACTAGAACCCGGATACGACCGCATCCTTGTCGACGCTCCCTGCACCGGCTTGGGCGCCCTGCGTCGGCGCCCGGAAGCTCGTTGGCGTCGCCAGCCGTCCGATGTCGCGCCGCTCGTGAAGTTGCAGCGCGAATTGCTCGCCGCTGCAATCGAACTGGTACGCCCCGGCGGAGTGGTGCTGTACTCGACATGTTCGCCGCACCTGTCGGAAACGCTGGCAGTCGTCGCCGACGCAGTGCGGCGTCACGGCGTCGTGGAACTCGACACTAAGCAATTGGTGCCCGGTGTTCCGGACGTCGGAGACGGGACTTCGGTTCAGTTGTGGCCACACCGGCACGGCACGGACGCGATGTTCATGGCCGCTTTGCGCAAGCCGCTGGCCTGATCGGATGACTTCTGGGCATCGGTAGTCGTATGGTGCCTACATGGTTACGTGGGAACAGGTTGTAGTGCTGGGTTCGGCTCTTCCCTCCGTGGAGGAGTCGACCTCGTACAACACCCCGGCACTCAAGGTGGCAGGCAAGACTTTTGCGCGACTCCGCACCGAAGCGGAGGGCGCCTTGGTTTTGATGTGCGGTCTGGACGAGAAGGAAGCGCTACTCGCCAGTGGTGAGGCGCCTTTCTTCACGACAGATCACTATCACGGTCACGGCTCCATCCTCGTGCACCTCGAACTGATCGACGAGGTGCACTTGGCGGAGATGCTCGAAGATGCGTGGCGGATCAAGGCACCCGCCAAGGTGCGCAAGCTGCGGAGTGTCGTGAAGAACTAACCAGGTTGCACCTGCCCCGTGGTGCATGCACGGTCGGCAATGAAGCACAGCTAAACTCGGCGTCGTGGCTTCCCCGATGATTGCACCGTCCATTCTGTCCGCAGATTTTGCTCGACTCGCCGATGAAGCGACTGCCGTGTCCGGCTCCGACTGGCTTCACGTCGACGTGATGGACGCGCATTTTGTTCCCAATCTCACGCTCGGTCTGCCCGTCGTCGAGAGTCTGCTGAAGGCGACGGATATTCCGCTCGACTGCCACCTCATGATCGAGAATCCGGAGCGCTGGGCACCGCCGTACGCCGAGGCCGGCGCGTACAACGTCACGTTCCACGCCGAGGCCACCGACGATCCGCGTTCGGTTGCCCGCGACATTCGTGCGGCGGGCGCCAAGGCCGGGCTGAGCGTGAAGCCGGGAACCCCGATCGACGACTACCTCGAAATTCTCAAGGACTTCGACACCCTTCTGATCATGAGCGTCGAACCCGGCTTCGGCGGCCAGTCCTTCATGCCGCAGGTGCTCGACAAGGCACGCGCAATTCGCAAGCTCGTCGATTCGGGTGAGCTGACGCTGCTCGTCGAAATCGACGGCGGCATTAACGCTTCCACGATCGAGCAGGCAGCGGAAGCAGGTATCGACTGCTTCGTCGCCGGTTCGGCGGTGTACGGAGCCAGCGATCCCGGTGAGGCGGTGCGCAAGCTCCGTGCGCAGGCTGCCTCGGCGTCGCCGCACCTGACGCTGTCGGTCTGAGCCGCTCGATGGCAAAGGGTGGACAGGCGTCGACGGCTGATCTCGACGCCGCGATGCAGATCGCGCTGGCCGCAGCTGATTCCGCGCGCGGATTCACCAGCCCCAACCCGCCCGTCGGCGCGGTCATCCTGGCGGCCGACGGCACCATCGCGGGCGTCGGTATGACGCAACCGCCTGGCGGACCGCACGCGGAGGTCGTGGCTCTCGACGAGGCCGGCGATGCAGCGCGTGGTGGTACGGCAGTGGTGACACTGGAACCGTGCAATCACCAGGGACGAACCGGACCCTGCTCACAGGCGTTGATCGACGCCGGAGTCTCGGCAGTTGTGTACGCAGTCGGTGATCCCAATCCGGAAGCCTCAGGCGGCGCAGCGACGCTCATGCGAGCCGGCATCAGCGTCACGGCCGGACTGCGAGCACCCGAGGTGGAAGCTGGTCCACTGCGATCCTGGCTGCACAAACAGCGCACCGGTCGCCCGCACATCACGTGGAAGTACGCAGCCAGCCTGGACGGACGCAGCGCCGCCGAGGACGGAACGAGTCAGTGGATCACCGGTCCGCAGGCGAGAGCGCGCGTGCATGCGCAGCGGGCACAGATCGACGCAATTGTGGTCGGCACCGGCACCGTGTTCGCCGACGATCCGTGGCTGACGGCGCGTCAGCCCACGGGTGAGCTCGCGGGGCACCAGCCCGTGCGCGTCGTCGTCGGAAAGCGTGAAATACCTTCGACTGCAAGCGTTCTCGATGAAACCGCGCCGACTCTGGTGCTCAACACCGATAACATCGACGAAGTGGTCGAGGCGTTGGGGGAGTACACAGACGTACTGCTCGAGGGTGGGCCACGTCTGGCCGGAGCATTCCTCGCCGCCGGATATGTCGACGTCATCGAGGCGTACATCGCGCCGATACTTCTCGGCGCGGGCGCTTCCGCGCTCGTCGATGCCGGAGTGCACACCATTACCGACGCCCACCGATTCCGTTTGGAGTCCGCGGTAACGATCGGCCCCGATATTTTGTTGAGTCTGGTTCCGGAGAGTTCTGCTCCGGGGAACGAGGAGTAGGGCGCGTGTTCACAGGAATTGTGGAAGAACTCGGCGAAATTGTTGCCAAGGAAGAACTGGTCGATGCTGCACGGTTCACAGTGCGCGGGCCACTGGTCACCTCCGACGCCGGTCACGGTGATTCGATCGCGGTCAACGGTGTGTGCTTGACGGTCGTCGACGTGCTCGCAGACGGTTCGTTCACCGCAGACGTCATGCAGGAAACGCTGAACCGCTCGAGCCTGGCGAAGTTGGACGTCGGCTCTCGCGTCAACCTCGAGCGTGCCGCGGCGCTGAACAGCCGACTCGGCGGTCACCTGGTTCAAGGGCACGTCGACGGAACGGGCCATGTCATCTCCCGCTCGCCTTCCGAGAACTGGGAGGTAGTGCGGATCGCACTGCCGGACTCCATTTCCCGTTACGTCGTGGAGAAGGGTTCGATCACCGTCGACGGTGTCTCGCTGACGGTCTCCGCGCTGGGCGGCGACCGTGGGTTCGAGTACTTCGAGATCTCACTGATCCCCACGACGTTGGAGTTGACGACGCTCGGTACCGCGGTGGTCGGCACTCCGGTGAACCTCGAGGTGGACGTGATCGCGAAGTACGTCGAGCGACTTCACTCTGCCGGTCGGTAGGACCAGGCTGATCGGACCCGTCCGATTGGTCGTAGGGTTGTGAGTGCATCCGTCGGATGCACTCGTTGTATTCGATGATGTGAAAAGTCAAGACTTTGGAGTGCGAGCACGTGACCAGGTTCGACAGTATCGAGCGCGCAGTAGCAGATATCGCTGCAGGTAAAGCTGTTGTCGTTGTGGACGACGAGGATCGTGAGAACGAAGGCGATCTCATCTTCGCCGCCGAGAAGGCCACCCCGGAACTGGTGGCGTTCATGGTTCGCTACACCTCCGGCTACCTGTGCGTGCCGCTCGACGGTGACGATTGCGATCGGTTGGGCCTGCCCCCGATGTACGCCACCAACCAGGACAAGCACGGCACCGCCTACACAGTGACCGTCGACGCCCGTGAGGGAATCGGTACCGGCATCTCGGCATCGGACCGCGCAGCGACGATGCGTCTGCTCGCCAACCCCGAAACCGGCGCCAACGATTTCACTCGTCCCGGCCACGTAGTGCCGCTCCGCGCGAAGGAAGGCGGAGTACTGCGTCGTCCGGGCCACACGGAAGCTGCAGTCGACCTTGCCCGCATGGCGGACCTGCGTCCCGCCGGCGTCATCTGCGAAATCGTCAGCCAGAAGGACGAGGGCGCGATGGCTCAGACCGACGAGTTGCGAGTCTTCGCCGACGAACACAACCTTGCACTGATCTCGATCGCCGACCTCATCGCGTGGCGTCGCAAGCACGAGAAGCACGTGCTGCGTATCGCCGAAGCCCGCATCCCCACCCGTCACGGTGAGTTCACCGCTGTCGGCTACACGAGCATCTACGACGAGGTCGAGCACGTCGCGCTGGTGCGCGGCGACATCGCGGGCCCGGACGGTGACGGTAGCGACGTACTCGTCCGCGTGCACTCCGAGTGCCTCACCGGCGACGTCTTCGGTTCGCTGCGGTGCGACTGCGGCCCGCAACTCGATGCTGCACTGGACATGGTCGCTCAGGAAGGCCGAGGCGTCGTCCTGTACATGCGCGGACACGAGGGTCGTGGCATCGGTCTGATGCACAAGCTGCAGGCTTATCAGCTCCAGGACGCCGGTTCCGACACCGTCGACGCCAATCTCGAACTCGGACTTCCTGCCGACGCCCGCGACTACGGCATCGGTGCGCAGATCCTCGTTGATCTGGGCATCTCGTCGATGCGTCTGCTGACCAACAACCCGGCCAAGCGTGTCGGTCTGGACGGCTACGGCCTGCAGATCACCGACCGCGTTCCGATGCCGCTGCGCGCGAATGCCGAAAACCTCACCTACCTGCGCACCAAGCGCGACCGGATGGGCCACGATCTGATCGGACTCGACGAGTACGAGGCGAACCAGGACTCAGCACAGCCCGGAACCGCACTGTGAGCGGCGAAGGTCAGCCGCAACTCGCGATCGCCGAGGCCAAGGATCTGAAGCTGGCGATCGTTGCCGGGCAGTGGCACGCGACCATTTCCGAGGCCCTGATCGCCGGCGCACAGCGCGTCGCCGAGCAGGCACAGATCAAGGACGTGACATTGGTCCGTGTCGCCGGTGCGATCGAACTACCGGTCGTTGCGCAGGCGTTGGCTCGCACCCACGACGCCGTTGTTGCACTCGGCGTCGTCATCCGCGGTGGTACTCCGCACTTCGAGTACGTGTGCGACGCGGTTACCGCCGGCCTCACACGCGTGTCGCTCGACGAAAGTACTCCCGTGGGGAACGGTGTCCTGACCACTGACACCGAGCAGCAGGCTCTTGACCGTTCAGGTCTGCCGGGTAGCGTCGAGGACAAGGGCGCACAGGCCTGCGCCGCCGCACTGGACACCGCAGTGACCCTGCGTCATCTCCGAGCACCATGGACCGAGGATTCGTTTCGATGAGCACACCCGGCGACAACGAGAACTGGGAACTGATCGCCTCACCGCGTAAGTCGACGCGGTACGCGATCGGCGTCGCTGTCCTTCTGGTGATCGTTCACGTCACACTTGCGCTTCTGCTCCGCCAGGGGTCCACCGGCGTGTACTTCCGCGCCGCGGACCAAATTGCGATGGCCGGCATCGGCACCATTCTTGCTCTCGGTGTACTGATGTTGACCCGGCCTCGTGTCAAGGTGGGCAAGCAAGGAATCGCCGTACGAAACATCCTGGGCGAGAAGATCGTCGACTGGGATCTGTTCGAGGGGCTCTCGTTCCCCGACGGCGCCGCCTGGGCACGCATCGAATTGCCCGACGACGAGTACATGGCAGTGATGGCGATCCAGTCCAACGACCGCGAGTACGCCGTCGACACGGTCGGTAAGTTCCGCGAACTCGCCGACCGCTACGCACCGGTCGCGCACAAGGGCAACTGACGTCTTCCGGCCGGTTCGGTGCCCGCATCCTGCGCGTTTCCGAGTCGGTCGGTGGCGGCGACTAACCTGAAACCGTGCCGGATCCCTCGACTTACCGCCCCGCTACCGGAACCATTCCGGCCGCGCCGGGCGTCTACAAATTTCGTGATCCGCATGGTCGGGTCATCTACGTCGGTAAGGCGAAAAGCCTCCGTTCACGTTTGAACTCGTACTTCGCGGACGTCACGACACTTCATCCCCGTACGCGGCAGATGGTGACCACTGCCGGCAGCGTGGAGTGGACCGTCGTCAGTACCGAAGTCGAAGCGCTTCAGCTCGAGTACAACTGGATCAAGGAATTCGATCCGCGGTTCAACGTGCGGTACCGCGACGACAAGACGTATCCGGTTCTGGCTGTGACGCTCAACGAAGAGTTCCCGCGGTTGTTCGTCTACCGTGGTCCGCGGCGCAAGGGCGTCCGGTACTTCGGTCCCTACTCCCATGCCTGGGCGATCCGCGAAACTCTCGATCTGCTGCTACGAGTGTTTCCCGCACGGACGTGCTCGTCCGGAGTCTTCAAACGGCACAACCAGATCGGCCGTCCGTGTCTGCTCGGCTACATCGACAAGTGCTCGGCGCCCTGCGTCGGCCGCGTCAGTTCCATGGAGCATCGACAGATCGTCGAAGATTTCTGCGACTTCCTCGCCGGCCGCACCGACAAGCTGGTCAAAGACCTCGAAAAGCGCATGCAGCAGGCTTCCGAGGATCTCGACTTCGAGACCGCAGCTCGTCTGCGTGACGACATCGGAGCCTTGCGGAAGGCACTCGAGAAGCAGGCAGTGGTGCTCGGTGACGGCACCGACGCCGATCTCGTCGCCTTTGCCACCGATGATCTCGAGGCCGCGGTCCAGGTGTTCCACGTGCGCGGCGGACGTGTGCGCGGTCAGCGTGGATGGGTCGTGGAGAAGGCAGGCGACGCCATCGACTGGGCTGCGCTCGACGCCGAGTCGGACCTGCCGATTCTGGTCGAACAGTTCCTCACGCAGTTCTACGGAGAGCAGGCGGCCCTCGACCCGGGAGCGGGCTCCGGGGCCGGGATCAGCGCCGTACCCAAGGAAGTTCTCGTGCCGGTACTGCCGGCCAATGCGACCGAGATCCAGGCGTGGTTGAGCGAGCTCCGGGGATCGCAAGTGCAACTGCGGGTTCCGCAACGCGGCGACAAGAAGGACCTCGCCGAAACAGTCCAGCGAAATGCGAAAGAGGCTCTGGCGCAGCACAAGCTGAAGCGTGCCGGGGATTTCACTTCACGATCTGCGGCGCTGCAGGGCATCCAGGAAGCGCTGGACCTGGATTCGGCTCCGCTACGAATCGAATGTATCGACATCAGTCACGTCCAGGGTACCGACGTCGTGGCGTCACTGGTCGTGTTCGAGGACGGGCTCCCGCGCAAGTCGGACTACCGGCACTACGCGATCAAGGAAGCTGCCGGCGACGGTCATTCCGACGACGTGGCGAGTATCGCCGAGATCACCCGCCGGCGGTTCCTGCGCCACAACCGCGACCTGGGCGTTCTAGCGGCCTCGGCGGCGACCATGGACGCGGACGGCGGAGATCTCGCTCCCGAAGCGGCGATCGACCCGGCCACCGGTCGGCCTCGGCGCTTCGCCTATCCACCCAATCTGTTCGTCGTGGACGGCGGCGCCCCTCAGGTCACGGCGGCAGCTGCGGTCCTCGACGAGCTGGGTGTCACCGACGTCGCGGTGGTCGGGTTGGCCAAACGCCTCGAAGAGGTATGGGTGCCGGGCGAGGAAGATCCGGTGATCCTTCCCCGAACGAGCGAGTCGCTGTACCTACTGCAGCGTATCCGCGACGAAGCTCACCGCTTCGCGATCACGTTCCATCGCAGCAAGCGCTCAAGGCGCATGACGGCTTCGGCGTTGGACTCGGTCAAGGGGCTCGGTGAAACTCGTCGTACCGCTCTCGTGGCTCACTTCGGTTCCGTGGCGAAGCTGAAAACGGCAACGGTCGAGGAGATCATGCAGGTCCCTGGTATCGGTGAGACCACCGCCACAGCAGTTCTGGCCGCACTGGGAACGGATTCGGCGGCGGCCGATGCGGGTGCTGAAGCTCGCGCGCTGCCCGCCGCGGTAGGGGATGATGAGCTGGACACGGAATCCGAATCGCCTGTTACGTTTGCTGACGCGCCCAGCGCTGAATCCGGTAGCGGTGACGAGGGCTCCGAGTCGCGAGAATTGTCCATGCCGACGACGGGGCCGAGTGCACAGTGACTACCGACAGCGCCAAAGACAGTCGAACCATGGATTTCCTGCTGGTGACGGGATTGTCCGGAGCAGGTTTGAGTACCGCGGCCAAGGTGCTCGAAGACCTCGGCTGGTATGTCGCGGACAATTTGCCACCTGAGCTGATTTCCCGGATGGTCGGTCTGAGTTTGACCTCCGATCCGCCGGTCGATCGTCTCGCCGTCGTGATCGACGTGCGGAGTCGACTCTTCACCGGAGACCTCGGTTGGGTGCTCACCGAACTCGAGGCGGAACCGATCCACACTCGGGTGCTCTACCTCGAAGCATCGGACGACGTGTTGATCCGGCGGTTCGAACAGGTGCGCCGCAGCCATCCCTTGCAGAACGACGGCATCGACGGCACGTTGTCCGAGGGGATCGCAGCCGAGCGTCGGCAGTTGGCAGTGGTAAAGGCGGCCGCCGATCTGGTCATCGACACGTCGGCGTTGAAGGCTCATCAGCTGCGTCAGAAGATCGAAACGGCGTTCGGGAACGATGCCAACCGCACGATGAAGGTGACGGTTCAGTCGTTCGGATTCAAGTACGGCCTGCCGATGGATGCCGATCTCGTCTGTGACGTTCGATTCCTGCCGAATCCCCACTGGATCCCCGAACTTCGTCCGCACACCGGTCAAGATGCCGACGTCCGCGACTACGTGCTGTCCCGAGAGGGTGCCGAGGACTATCTCGACACCTACCGTCATCTGGTGGATTTGACGATCGCTGGATACCGACGAGAAGGAAAGCGCTACATGACAATTGCGGTCGGGTGCACCGGCGGTAAGCACCGCAGCGTGGCCATGTCCGAAGCTCTCGCGAGGCGTTTGGGTTCCGAGGAAGACATCTCGGTCAGCATCGTGCACCGGGATCTGGGGCGCGAATGAGCGAACCGAGACAGCACTCGCCGGATGCGCTCAAGGGGCCGGCCATCGTCGCTCTGGGCGGCGGGCACGGATTGTTCGCCACCCTCCAAGCCGTCAGACGCCTGACGGTGGACGTCACCGCGGTGGTCACGGTCGCCGACGACGGTGGTTCGTCGGGCCGGCTGCGCGCCGAGCTCGGCGTCATCCCGCCCGGCGACCTACGGATGGCGCTGGCGGCTCTGGCGTCCGACGAACCCGACATCGTCGACTGGACGCGGACCATCCAGCATCGCTTCGGCGGTGTCGGCGCGCTCGCCGGGCACTCGGTGGGCAATCTCATCCTGGCCGGCCTCACCGAGGTACTCGGCGATCCAGTGGTCGCGCTCGACGAGATGGCGCGACTGCTGCGAATCCGTGGCCGTGTGCTGCCGATGTCGCCGATCGCGCTCGAGATCGAAGCCGACGTTCAAGGACTCGAAGAGGACCCCCGCGTCAGCCGCTGCATTCGTGGTCAGGTTGCCGTCGCGACGACGCCGGGCAAGGTCCGGCGCGTGAGACTGCTCCCGTCCAATCCCCCCGCGTGCCCCGACGCCGTGTCCGCGATCGATCGTGCCGATCTTGTGGTCCTCGGCCCGGGTTCGTGGTTCTCGAGCGTGATCCCGCATGTCCTGGTACCCGAACTCGTCGAATCACTCTCGTCGACGAAGGCTCGAAAGGTGCTGGTGCTCAATCTCGCACCCGAGCCGGGGGAGACCGCCGGATTCTCCGCAGAGCGTCACCTGCACGTACTCTCCCAACACGTGCCCGATTTCCGGGTCGACTACGTGGTGGTCGACTCGGCGTCGGTACCTGCCGGGCGCGAACGTGAACATCTGCAGCGTGCGGCGGACCAATTTTCGGCCGAAGTGAGGTACGCGGATGTCGCGGACACCTCACCGGGCGCAGCGCATGTACACGATCCGGCAAAACTGGCCGACGTGTTGGCCGAACTGTCGAGCAGTGCGGCAGTGGGGGATTCGACACAGCCTTCCCGGCAAGAACAGTATTCCGAAGAACAGAGGGAGAACGCTTCGTGGCAATGACAGCGGAGGTCAAGGACGAACTGAGCCGGTTAGTGGTGACTCAGGTCAGCTGCCGCAAGGCAGAGGTCTCCGCGTTACTGCGCTTTGCCGGTGGACTCCACATAGTCGGTGGCCGGGTGGTCGTCGAAGCGGAGGTGGATCTGGGCTCCACGGCGCGACGTCTGCGCCGGGAGATCTTCGACCTATTCACCTACTCCGCCGACGTTCACGTACTCAGTGCAGGCGGACTTCGTAAGTCCGCTCGCTACATCGTGCGTGTGGCGAAGGAAGGTGAGGCGCTCGCCCGCCAGACGGGACTACTCGATCTTCGCGGACGCCCGGTTCGCGGCTTACCTGCGCAGGTGGTCGGCGGAAGTGTCGGCGACGCCGAAGCAGCGTGGCGCGGAGCGTTCCTCGCACACGGTTCCCTGACCGAACCCGGCCGTTCGTCGGCGCTCGAAGTCAGCTGCCCGGGCCCGGAAGCCGCACTGGCATTGGTCGGAGCTGCGCGGCGTCTCGGCATCTCGGCGAAGGCACGTGAGGTGCGCGGAACGGACCGTGTGGTGATCCGCGACGGCGAGGCCATCGGCGATCTCCTGACCCGAATGGGAGCCCAGGACACGCGTCTGGTGTGGGAAGAGCGACGGATGCGACGCGAGGTCCGCGCCACCGCCAATCGTCTCGCCAATTTCGACGACGCCAACCTACGACGCTCTGCTCGCGCTGCCGTCGCCGCTGCTGCACGCGTCGAGCGTGCGTTGGAGATCCTCGGCGAGGACGTGCCCGATCACCTCGCCGCGGCGGGCGCACTGCGCGTCGAGCATCGGCAGGCGTCCCTCGAAGAACTGGGCCAGTTGGCGGACCCGCCGATGACCAAGGACGCCGTTGCCGGACGTATCCGTCGCCTGCTGTCCATGGCTGATCGCAAGGCAAAGGAAACGGGCATACCCGACACCGAATCGGCAGTGAATGCGGAGCTACTCGAAGAGGGGTGACCTGCCCTCCGTCAGGGTGGGCTGCGCACGTTCGGGCCACGCGCATTAGGGTATGAGTCACATCGACCGATGAACCCCACGTCCGCGTCGTGCACACACGGATTCGGAGTATGCGTGGGTCAAGTTGCACACCAGAATCATGGTCAAAGGAGCGAATTGTGACTGTCCGGGTTGGCGTAAACGGTTTCGGCCGTATCGGACGTAACTTCTTCAGGGCGGTGGATGCGCAGAAGGCGCTCGGAACCACCGATATCGAGATCGTGGCAGTCAACGACCTGACTGACAATGCGACGCTCGCTCACCTGCTGAAGTACGACTCCATCCTCGGCCGTTTGCCGTACGACGTGTCGCTCGACGGTGACGACACGATCGTTGTCGGCGATCAGCGCATCAAGGCCCTCGCGCACCGCGGCCCGTTGAACGAACTTCCCTGGGGCGAGCTGGGCGTCGACGTCGTCGTCGAGTCCACCGGCATCTTCACCGACGCCGCAAAGGCCAAGGGACACCTCGAAGCCGGCGCCAAGAAGGTCATCATCTCGGCTCCGGCCAAGGGTGAAGACATCACCATCGTCATGGGCGTCAACGACGACAAGTACGACGGCAGCCAGAACATCATCTCCAACGCGTCGTGCACCACCAACTGCCTCGGCCCCATCGCCAAGGTTCTCGACGACGAGTTCGGCATCGTCAAGGGTCTGATGACCACGATCCACGCGTACACCCAGGATCAGAACCTGCAGGACGCTCCGCACGCAGACCTCCGTCGCGCCCGCGCAGCCGCCCTCAACATCGTTCCCACCGGCACCGGTGCAGCCAAGGCAATCGGCCTGGTTCTCCCGCAGCTGCTCGGCAAGCTCGACGGCTACGCACTGCGCGTGCCGATCCCCACGGGCTCTGTCACCGACCTCACCGCGAACCTGAAGAAGTCGGCCACCGCCGACGAGATCAACGCCGCGATGAAGGCTGCTGCCGAAGGACCCCTCAAGGGCATCCTGAAGTACACCGACGCACCGATCGTCTCTTCGGACATCGTCACCGACCCGCACTCGTCGATCTTCGACTCGGGTCTGACGAAGGTCATCGACGACCAGGTCAAGATCGTTTCCTGGTACGACAACGAGTGGGGCTACTCCAACCGCCTCGCCGACCTCATCGGCCTCGTCGCCAAGTCTCTCTGAGCGGAGTTTCGATAACAGTGGCAGTTCAGACGCTGAAGGATCTGCTGGACGCTGGGGTCGAGGGGCGCACCGTACTGGTGCGTTCCGACCTCAACGTCCCGTTGGATGGCGGAGAAATCACGGACCCGGGCCGCATCGTTGCGTCCGCTCCCACCCTGCGGGCACTTGCCGAGGGTGGAGCGAAGGTCATCGTGACCGCGCACCTCGGGCGCCCCGACGGTCAGCCCGATCCCAAGTTCTCCCTCGCGCCGGTTGCCGCGAAGTTGGCCGAAATCCTCGGTCGCAACGTGCAACTCGCCGGTGACGTCGTGGGACAGGACGCGCTGGCTCGTTCCGAAGGACTCACCGACGGTGACGTCCTGATGCTCGAGAACATCCGTTTCGACCCTCGCGAGACCAGCAAGGACGAAGCCGAGCGGGTCAAGCTCGCCAAGGCTCTCGTCGAGCTGGTCGGTGACGACGGCGCATTCGTCTCCGACGGATTCGGTGTTGTTCACCGCAAGCAGGCGTCGGTCTTCGACGTCGCGAAGCTGCTCCCGCACTACGCGGGTTACCTGGTCGGCGCCGAGGTCGAGGTGCTCGCCAAGCTCACGCAGGACGCAGCGCGTCCGTACGCGGTGGTGCTCGGTGGTTCCAAGGTCTCGGACAAGCTGGCTGTCATCGAGGCACTGGCACCGAAGGTCGACACTCTGGTGATCGGCGGCGGAATGTTCTACACGTTCCTTGCGGCTCAGGGTGTGTCCGTGGGCAATTCGCTGTGCGAAGAGTCCATGATCGGGACCTGCAAGGATCTCCTCGACCGGTACGCCGACGTCATCCACATCCCTCAGGATGTTGTTGTCGCGGACTCCTTCTCGGCTAATGCCGAGTCGAAGATCGTTCCGTTCGACGAGATTCCCGACGGCTGGATGGGTCTGGACATCGGACCGAAGTCGGTCAAGCGCTTTGCCGCGATCCTGACCGGCGCCAAGACCGTGTTCTGGAACGGTCCGATGGGCGTGTTCGAGTTCCCGAAGTTCGAGGCAGGCACCCGTGGTGTCGCCGAGGCCATCGTGGAGGCAACCGAGAAGGGCGCCTTCAGCGTCGTCGGTGGTGGCGACTCCGCAGCAGCCGTGCGTCAGCTCGGTATCCCGGACGAGGGCTTCTCGCATATTTCCACCGGTGGTGGCGCTTCCCTCGAGTACCTCGAGGGCAAAGAGCTGCCCGGCATCGCAGTACTGGAAGGCTGATCCGACATGGCACGTAAGCCGTTGATCGCCGGCAACTGGAAGATGAATCTGAACCACCTCGAGGCAATCGCCCTGGTGCAGAAGATCGCTTTCTCCTTGCCTGCGAAGTACTTCGACAAAGTGGACGTCACGGTTATCCCGCCGTTCACCGACATCCGAAGCGTCCAGACGTTGATCGAGGGCGACAAGCTCCTCCTCACCTACGGCGCGCAGGATGTCTCGGCTCAGGACTCGGGTGCGTTCACGGGTGAGATCAGCGGCTCCATGCTGGCCAAACTCGGATGCACCTTCGTCGTGGTCGGTCACTCGGAGCGTCGCACCCTTCACGGTGAGACCAACGAGACCGTCCTCGCGAAGACCAAGGCCGCTCTCAAGAACGGCCTCACGCCGATCGTGTGCATCGGCGAAGGCCTCGAGATCCGCGAAGCGGGCGATCACGTCGCCTACAACGTCGACCAGCTCAAGGGTTCGTTGGCGGGCCTGAGCGCGGAGGAGATCTCCAAGATCGTCATCGCCTACGAGCCTGTTTGGGCCATCGGCACCGGCCGTGTCGCTTCTGCCGCGGATGCACAGGAAGTGTGCGCTGCGGTGCGAGCAACAGTCGCCGAACTTGCCGACGCCGAGGTCGCAGCAGGCGTTCGCGTCCTGTACGGCGGTAGCGTCAGCTCTAAGAACGTCGGAGAGATCGTCGGCCAGACCGACGTCGACGGTGCTCTTGTCGGCGGCGCGTCACTCAAGGCCGACGAGTTCGCAACACTGTCTGCGATCGCTGCAGGCGGTCCACTCCCGTGATGTGATCGGGTGGTGAGCTGAAACTGCAGGACCCTGAAACTGCATGACACTGAAACTGCGGGCGTGTGACTGAGTAGGTCACGCGCCCGCAGTTTTTTGTTCGCGAGTCAGCTCACGAGTTTGGTTTCCAAAGCTCCGACGAGTTCGGGAGCAAGATCCAACCCGGCGGTCAGATAGTTCTCGACGGTCCCGTAGTGGTGGTCCACCTCTTCGAAGGCGGCGCCCAGGTAACTCGCGTCGACGGAAAGCAGCAATCGGATGACCTCGCCCTTGTCTGCATCTGTGGCAGCGGCGATCTTCGCGACTGTTGCATCGATGTACTCGGCCGAGTACGTGTTCGTGAGCAGGTAGTCCGCCGTGATGGTTTCGCGCGGCACACCGGCGAGGGTCTGCAGTAGCGCTGCCGCCCAACCTGTACGGTCCTTGCCCGCCGTGCAGTGGAAGAGTTGCGGCCCGTCGGTGGTCGCCAGGGCGGCGAACAACTGCGAGAATCCGTTCCGAGTGACGGGGTCCGCGACAAAACTGCGATTGATGTTCTGCATGAAAGCTGTTGCAGCGTCAGCTGTTCGGAGAGCCATTGCTTCGGCGTGGATGTTGCCGGACAGGATGGGAATATGGGCGTACATCGCCGGTACTGGCACGATATCGGGAGTTTCATTCGCTTCGGTTTCGGATCGCACGTCGTAGACGGCGGTCAGTCCCAGCGATTCCACGACTGTGAGATCCTCAGGCGAGGGCGTCAGAACGTTTGCGCGGTAGAAGACTCCGCGGCTCATCGCCTGTCCACTGGTTGTGACGTACCCGGGACCGGCCACATCGCGGAAGTTGTGAATCGAAGCCAGACGTGGCGTGTCGGGTAGGGCAGTGTCGGAAAGCATGGAGCGGGCCTTTCGGAGGTAGAGTCGCGTCAACTGAAAAACTACTGAATCGGTATCTCGACAGTGTGATCGATGCCACTGACCAAGAGTCGTGCCTGGCCGGGTGCAGAGGTGTGTGCAAGGTGGGTATGTGGTCAGGCTATCTGTGCGCGCCTGTATGGTGTTATCGGTTGTAGTTGTCCCTATTGGATTGGTGGACGTAGACAGACATGAAACTGTTCCTGGATATCCTGCTGGTCGTCACCAGCTTGCTCCTCATCGCCTTGGTGCTCTTGCACCGCGGTAAGGGCGGCGGTTTGTCGAGTCTGTTCGGTGGCGGTGTCCAGTCCAGCCTGTCCGGATCGACTGTTGTCGAGAAGAACCTCGACCGGTTGACGGTCTTCACCGCGTTGATCTGGCTCATCTCGATCGTCGGCATCGGCCTGGAGATCAAGTTCGCCTGATTGTCGGCTCGTACAGTCGGTAATTCTTCACCCACGAATTTCAGACACGGAACCCCGCCTATCGAGCGGGGTTCTTTGTTTCGGTCGATAATTGTGTGATGACTGAAACCGCGTCGCATCGAGAAACACCGCGAGAGGCCACCGAGCCGCTGCGCGAAGACATCCGGCTTCTCGGCGGAATACTCGGACAAATAGTGCGAGAGCAAGCCGGCGACAATGTTTTCGATCTTGTCGAACGAGCACGGGTCGAATCGTTCCGAGTCCGTCGGTCGGAGATCGACCGCGCAGAACTGGTGTCACTGTTCGCCGAGATCAGTACCGACGACGCCATTCCCGTCATCCGTGCGTTCAGTCACTTCGCGCTGCTCGCCAACCTGGCCGAGGACATCCACCGCGAGCGTCGACGGGCCATCCACGTCAATGCGGGTGAACCGCCCCGAGACAGCACTCTCGCGGCCACGTACACCAAACTCGATGCGGCCGATATCGACTCGGCCACCGTCGAAGAAGCGTTGCGGGGCGCTCTGGTCTCGCCCGTCATCACCGCTCACCCGACGGAGACTCGTCGCCGCACGGTGTTCGAGACGCAGAGTCGGATCACAGAATTGATGCGATACCGCGAGCGCACGGCGCTGAGCGTCGCAGAAACCGCTGACGTCGATCTGCAATTACGTCGTCAGATCCTGACCCTGTGGCAGACGGCTCTGATCCGGCTCAGTCGTCTGCGTATCCAGGACGAAATCGAGGTGGGCCTGCGCTACTACGACGCGGCGTTGTTCGAGGTGATTCCGAAAATCAATGCGGAGGTCCGCAAGGCTCTGCGTGCGCGTTGGCCGGAAGCTGGCCTTCTGCCGGAACCGATCCTGAGGCCGGGTTCGTGGATCGGCGGTGACCGGGACGGCAATCCGTATGTGACCGGTGAAATCGTCCAGCGCGCGACTTCGCGCGCTGCGGCAACTGCTCTCGAGCATCATCTCGAGGAACTCGAACATCTCGAGCGTGAACTGTCGATGTCGGCGCGGTTGGTGTCCGTCACGCCCGAACTCGACCTGCTGGCGTCCACTTCCGGCGACGATTCGGCATTCCGGGCTGACGAGCCGTACCGTCGTGCGATTCGTGGTATCCGTGGGCGATTGAGCGCCACCGCACTGTCGGTGCTGGGGGAGTTGCCCGCTCACGGTTCCGATGACGGTCTGGAGGCGTACACCGATCCGGCACAACTGCAGCGGGATCTCGGAATCATCGACACCTCGCTGCGTCGTTTCGGCGACGAAACCATTGCCGACGATCGACTCGATCGGCTCCGAGAAGCGGTGGAGGTGTTCGGCTTTCACCTGTCCGGTCTGGACATGCGGCAGAACTCCGAGGTACACGAAGCCGTCGTCGCAGAACTTCTGGCGTGGGCCGGCGTTCACCCGGACTACGCGTCGTTGCCGGAAGCCGAGCGAGTGGAATTGTTGTCGGCCGAGCTGACCACGAGGCGACCGCTGACTTCGCCGGACGCCGAGTTCAGTGAATTGACCACCAAGGAACTGGCCATCATGGCGGCCGGCGCGAGGGCAGTTCGCGTTCTCGGAGCGGGCGCGGTACCTAACTACATCATCAGCATGTGCACTTCGGTCAGTGACATGCTCGAAGCCGCAGTGCTGCTCAAAGAGGTCGGGGTGCTCGATCCGGGCGTCGGTAGCGAACCCTCCTGCCCGATCGGCATCGTTCCGTTGTTCGAGACGATCGAGGATCTGCAGGGCGGCGCCGACACACTGCTGGCGACGCTCGACATCCCGATCTACCGTGCGATCGTCCGTTCCCGCGGTGACAGTCAGGAAGTGATGCTCGGGTACTCCGATTCCAACAAGGACGGCGGCTATCTAGCTGCCAACTGGGCGCTGTACCGTGCCGAGCTCGACCTCGTCGATGCCGCGCGTAAGAGCGGAATCAGACTGAGGCTCTTCCACGGCCGCGGCGGAACGGTCGGACGTGGCGGCGGACCGAGCTATGAAGCGATTCTGGCTCAGCCTCCCGGTGCAGTCGCCGGTTCTCTGAGGATCACCGAGCAGGGTGAGGTGATTGCCGCTAAGTACGCCGAACCGCGGCTGGCGCATCGCAACCTCGAAACACTCATCGCCGCGACTATCGAGTCGACGTTGCTCGACGTCGAAGGTCTCGGCAGCGACGCTGATGCGGCCTACGCGGTATTGGACGAGCTTGCTGCCCTCGCCCGCGCCGCGTACAGCGAACTGGTGCACGACACACCAGGATTCGTGCAGTACTTCGAAGCGTCCACACCGGTCGCCGAGATCGGGGCACTCAACATCGGCTCTCGCCCGGCCTCTCGCAAGCAGACCAAGGCGATCTCCGACCTGCGTGCAATTCCCTGGGTGCTCTCGTGGAGTCAGTCTCGCGTGATGCTTCCGGGTTGGTACGGCACCGGCGCCGCGTTCGAACGATGGATCGACGGAGACGACAGTCGGCTTGCCACGTTGACGGCCCTGTACGAGAAGTGGCCGTTTTTCCGAACCGTGCTCTCGAACATGGCCATGGTGATGTCGAAGTCGGATCTCGGTTTGGCGGCCCGCTACGCGGACCTCGTACCCGACGCCGAACTGCGCGATCGAGTCTTCGGAATGATCACCGACGAGCACGAACGCACAATTCGCATGTACAAGGCAATCACGGGAAACGAGAACCTCTTCGCTGACAACTCGGGCCTCGAGCGTTCGGTCCACAACCGGTTCCCGTACCTCGAACCTCTCAACCATCTACAGGTCGAGCTGATCCGTCGATATCGTTCCGGCGACGAGAGCGATCAAGTGCGTCGGGGCATCCAACTGACGATGAACGGCCTGGCCACTGCGCTTCGCAACAGTGGCTAGGTGTGACAGCGGATAAGGCCGGCAGGTTTACCGCGGTGTGCGTGCGGCGACTCTAGGGCTGTCGCACGCACACCTCCCGCTGCGCACAGGACCGAACGGGGACCGCTGTGGATCTGCAATTGGACGGGCGAACCGCGGTGGTCACCGGCGCAGGAAAAGGCATCGGACTGGCTGTCACGCGGGCGTTGGCAGCCGAGGGCGTCCATGTTGTCGCCGGCTCTCGGACGCTCTCGCCGGAACTCGAATCTATGCAGTCCGGCGGCGCCGTCACCTTTGTCGGCGTCGACCTCGCGAGTGTCGAAGGATCTACCCGACTGCTCGAGGTTGCAGCAGCGAGGGGCGGCGTCGACATCTTGGTCAACAACGTCGGCGCCGTCACTCCGAGAACGGGCGGGTTCGCGGCTATCACAGACGAAGAGTGGGCGTCGTCGTTCAATCTGACGTTCTTGTCGGCTGTGCGCACGGTTCGCGCTGCGATACCGGAGTTGATCCGCCGAGGCGGCGGGAGCATCGTCACGATCAGTTCGGTCAACGCCTTCCTGCCCGACCCCATGGTGATCGACTACAGCGCCGCCAAAGCAGCGCTGACCAACTTCTCGAAGTCGTTGTCGAAAGAGTTGGGCGGGAAAGGGATCCGCGTCAACACCGTCAGTCCGGGGCCGGTGCAAACGGAGTTGTGGCTAGGCAAGCACGGAGTGGCCTCGACATTGGCGAAGGCGAGTGGATCAGCCGCCGACGACATCGTCGAAAGTGCCGCGGCCGGCGCCGAGACTGGGCGGTTCACTTTCCCCGAAGAGGTTGCCGACCTGGTGTTGTTCCTCGCCAGCGATCGTGCAGGGAATGTGACGGGCGCGGACTTCGTGATCGACGGCGGTCTGATCAAGACCTTGTGACCGCTGATCAAGACCTTGTGATCATTGCCGCCTGGAACCTGATCAGGTGCGCGACGGTCGATGACGCGATGCACAGGATCACTGCGGACACGATGACCACCCACAGTCCCCACCCGATGGAAGGCCCGGTGGTGGGCCCGGCGACCTCGGTACTACGTCCCACGATGGTCGCGGCGTTTCCGACGGCAACGATCAAGACAGCGATTCCCACCAGCGGCCCGGTGCAGTGATTTTTCATCTCGGGGGTGACGTCGCGGACCATGATCGCGATCAGTGCGGCGACCGCGCACATCGCGAGGACGAGAGTGATCGCCCCGCATTCGTCGACACCACTGTGGTCGAGGGCGGAAGACGACGTCCACGGGCCGAGGCTGCCGGCGACGATCCCGGCGCACGCCCACAACGATCCGACGAGATTCGGTCCGAAACGGTCGGGCATGAGGGAGGGAATTGCGCGGGTCGTCGGCGGCTGAAACCCGAAGGCGCGTTGATGATCCGGCTGATTGGGTGTGAACGTCACGCGACGGACCACCTTTCCTCCGCGGCGTCGAGGCGCCCAATCCAATGCTTTTCCGGAGTCTAAGGGCCGCCCAGTTCACTTTTGCCGAATCGACCGAAATTGATCGAACCGCCAGTACCAGTCAGTGAACGAAGTCCAGCGCTTCCTTGATCCACGCATTGAATTCGACGTTCGAACTCGTGCCGGTTCGGTCGACGACGATCCATCCCTTGCTCATCGGTTTCCCCCGCATCTCAGGCCAACTTGCACCCTTGTGCGTCAGCAGCTCGTCGACACGATCGGGGGCACAACGAACCATGATGTTGCCGTGTGAGTTCGCGCTGGCGGCCAGCTTCCCGTTGACCATGAAACTCAGGCCACCGAACATCTTTACTTCCTCGACGTCGTCCTCGCCCGAGAGCGCGTCGCGGATACGCTCAGCTAGCGCTTTGTCGTATGCCATGGAGGCCTCCTGGGGGTGGAGTTCCAGGTTAGATCAGGTGGCGCAGGTACGTCTGTGGGTCGTGAAGGAACCGTCGCCAGTTCGAGACGAGATCGAGGTCTTCCCATCCTGCGGCTCTGATTCCCCATTCGCCGATCTCGAGCAGGTTGGCGTTCGGCAGCGCCGCGATGATCGGCGAGTGCGTCGCGATCACCGCCTGTGCGCCGGAGTCCACCAGCTCACCGAGCAACGCGGCGAGCGTCAACGTTCCTTGGAAAGAGAGGGCGGCATCGGGCTCGTCGATGAGATAGAACCCGCCGTCGGAGGTCCTCGACGACAAGATCTCGAGCAGCGCTTCTCCATGGGAAAGGTGATGATATTGCGGTTCAGGGTGCCGCGGATTGGGGTTGTCCTCCAGGTACGTGTACAACCCGTGCAAGGTTTCGTCCCGAAGGTAGTACGCCCATTTCGATGCGCCGGGGCTCCGTTCGACCAGAAGGTCGAGGCCGCCCGGTTCACTTGATCGGGTCTGATGCCGCGTATTGGTCGACCCGCCTTCGGCATTGAGTCCGAGAACGGCGGCAAGAATTTCGATGACGGTCGACTTACCGGCTCCGTTTTCGCCGACCAAAATCGTGACACCTGGTGGAAGTTCGAGACCGAACTGAACGATCTGCGCGACCGCAGGCACCGTCATCGGCCAGCTGCCTACGTCAGCGCCCGACGATGGCCCGGCCTTGATGCGGCGGATGGGTTGTCTCTGCACGGCCATACGTTCCCACGAGGCTCCGACGGGAACTCAGGCTAGTGGCGTTGCGCGAGCAATTCGACGATCCGAGCCACGAGATCGAGGGGGATCGGTTTGTTCAGCGGGAACTTCACGGTTGATTTCGCGGATCGGTACGGGTCGAGGGACTTCTCGAACTCTGCGTCACCCGCCGGGAGTGGGTACATCGAGATGTGGTGTTTCCAGCCTGCGAAATGAACCAGGTTCTTGCCGTTCACCGTCATGGTCGGCATCTGATAGCTGATGGTTTCATCGAGGCCTGGAACCGTGTTGTGCATCGTCTCGCGGATGCTTTCGAGGGCTGGTTGCACGTCGGCGGGAAACGACGCGATGTATTCGTCGATCGTCGCGAATTCGGCCATGAACGGATCTTAATCACAGTCGGATTCAGTTGGCTCGCCAAAAATCTGGTCGGCTCCCGTCGGCGTCGGTGAACCCGTAGTCGGTTCCGAGTTCGCCGGAACTGACAGATCGCTGATTCCATCGCTTCCGGTTCGGATCGGCGGCGAGGGCCGTGATCGCACGTCCGACAAATCTCGGTGACTCGGAGCGTGCGAAATCCGGTGGCGCAGTCGGACCAATCCGATTCGGCAACAAAGCGTCACGCCAATTCGATTCACGGACACCAAAATTGTCGAGCATCATCTCCGATCGCAGGAACCCCGGAGTGATGGCGACGGCAGTACATCCGAACGGGGCCAATTCGTGGCCTTGCGAAAAGGCGAGTCGGTTCACGGACACTTTTGCCAAGTCGTAGAACACCGAGATGCGATAGTTCGACGCGTTGTATTCAGTAGTTCCGTCGGTTATTTCGGCGACCAGTCCACCAGGTCGATCGATCATCAGCGGCAGGATGTGATGCGACGTGGTGATGTGGGTGTCGATCGCCAGGCGCAAGATGTGAAAGCCCCTGTCCAGATCGTGTTCCCATACCGGCGTGTTCCACTCCGCGGGCCCACCCTTGAGCAACTCTGCGCCCCAGATGTCGTTGACCAAGATGTCGATATGTCCGTAGTCGGCGCGCAAGCGTTCGGCAAGATCAGCCACTTGTTTGCTCTTGAGGTGATCGACAGCAATCGGCACTCCGACGCCGCCCAGCGCGGTGACAAGTTCCGCAGTCTCTTCGATGGTCTCGCCGCGCGGGTAGTCCGACTGAAGTATCCCGGCAGATGTGCTCCGACCAGTGCAGATGACAGTTGCACCCGCCTCGCCCAAGGCTGCGGCGATTCCTCGTCCGGCGCCCCTCGTCGCCCCGGCAACAACAGCTACTCGCCCGCGAAGAGCGTCCGGATTCGGTGTCCACGACATTGTTCGATTGTTCTCGCCCGGATTGCTTCGTTCAAGAGCGACGGCGATCTGCGGAACCGAACCTTGATCCGCGGCGTCCAAGGTAGTAATTGCTCGGGGGAGCGAAACAGGGGGAGAGATGAATCGTTGTGTCGGGCAGAGCGCCCGTTGGAGGAACGGGATCTCGGGATTGAGTTCCGTTCCGTCAAAAGGAAATTCGCATCTGATCCGGAGTCGGCGGGTAATCGAAACTCGCCCCAGTGAGAAAGTCGTCGACCTTCCACCAGGCCGGGAATCGCCCGAAGACGATTCCCGGCCGGTGTGAAAATCAGATCTGTGAAAATCAGATCACGGAAGCTGCGATGCAGCGTCTGCATCGAGAAACCAACGCGTCGCAACCAAACCGGTGGCTCCGGCGGACGGCCAGTCCTCGGCCGAGGCACCACCAACGGCTTCGGCAACAGCCTCGGCCTTTGCTGCGCCGGAGACGAGCAACCAGACCTCTTTGGCACGCCGAACAGCGGGCAACGTCAGCGTGATGCGAACCGGTGGCGGCTTGGGGGAATCCGTTACCGCGACAACGAACCGTGCTTCTTCTCGAACTGCGTCGGTGTGCGGGAACAACGAGTTGACGTGTCCTTCGCCGCCCATGCCGAGCAGGTGCACGTCGAAGGTCGGAACCTGATTGCCGTGAGCCTGAGCGCCCAGCAGTTGTTCGTACGCCGTCGCCGCACCGTGGGGATCACCGTCGTAGATACCGTCGGACGCGGCCATCGCATGTACCCGGTCGGGATCGACCGATACATGATCGAGGAGCGCCTCACGTGCCTGCACTTCGTTCCGTTCGGGATCGCCGGACGGCAGGAACCGCTCGTCGCCCCAGTACAGATCGATCTGAGACCAGTCGATGTCGCCGGGAGCATTCCGCAACTTCTCGAGAAGTGCAATGCCGGTTCCGCCACCGGTCAGAACGATGGACGCGACTCCTCGAGCCTTCTGAGCCTCGACGATGGTCGTGACCAGGCGTGCGGCAGCAGCATCGACCAGTTGGCCGGCGTCGGAAAACTTCTCTACGACAACATCACTCATAGGTCACCTTCTCCAATCCAGCCAGAGCTTCCTCGTAGATCTCGTCGGGATCGAGTCGACGCAATTCCTCGGCGAGGCAATCGCGTGTCTCTCGGCGACCCAGAGAAACCAGCGCGTCGGGCTGACCGGTACGGATCAACGTCGCAGTCGTACCCTCCTGCGGGCGACTGATGGAAATGCTGCGGGTCTCGAGCTTCAACTCGACCGTCAGCTCACCCGTACGCCGAATGACCGGACCGTCGATCTTGGCCGCCAGCCAACCGGCGAGAATATCCAGTGCCGGTTCGGTTTTGAGACCGGAGACCACTGCGGAGGTGATCTTCTCGTGCGGCGGTTGATCGAGAGCCGACGCAAGCAGCGCGCGCCAGTAGGTGACGCGACTCCAGGCGAGATCGGTATCACCGGCGGTGTACGACGCGAGTCGCCCCTTGATGGTGGCCGTCGGATCGGGGGCACCGGTGGCATCGGTGATGCGCCGTATCGCGAGCCTCCCGACGGGGTCCTTCGCCGGAATCTCGGGTGCCTCGAGGGGCCACCACGCGACTACCGGGGTGTCGGGGAGCAGGAACGGGATGACGACGCTGCTCTCGTGATCCGCCAGCGGACCGTAGAGACGCAGGACCACGACCTCCGAGGCGCCGGCGTCGCCGCCGACACGGATCTGAGCATCGAGCCGAGGCTCACTCTGCTCGTCACCACGCAGAAGCACGATGACGCGGCAAGGGTGCTCGCGGCTGGCTTCGTTGGCGGCCTCGATGGCTTCCTCGGCGTTCCCGGTGTCCCTGGTGCAGACGACGAGCGTCAACACTCGCCCCAAGGTGACAGCGCCGCCGGTCTTACGCACCTCGACCAGTTTCTTGCTGACCTGGACCGTGGTGGTGGACGGCAAATCGAGAATCACTAGGGTCGCCTCCATTCGCGTCCGGTGCGTTGCATCATTTCGTCCGCAGACGGTGGTCCCCACGTTCCGGCCTCGTAGGGTTCCGGCTTACCGCCGGCAGCCCAGTGAGCGAGGACGGGATCGAGTATCTCCCAAGATAATTCAACTTCGGCATTCACCGGGAAGAGAGACGGCTCGCCGAGCAACACGTCGAGAATGAGTCGCTCGTACGCCTCCGGTGACGATTCGGTGAAAGCCTGACCGTACGAGAAGTCCATGTTGACGTCACGGACTTCCATGCTCGATCCGGGAACCTTCGAGCCGAACCGCATGGTGACGCCCTCGTCGGGCTGCACGCGGATGACCAGAGCGTTCTGGCCGAGGTCTTCGGTCATCGTCTTGTCGAACGGCAGGTGCGGTGCACGTTTGAACACCACTGCGATCTCGGTGACGCGACGGCCTAGTCGTTTGCCGGTACGCAGGTAGAACGGCACACCCGCCCAGCGGCGGGTGTCGACCTCGAGGGTGATGGCGGCAAAGGTCTCCGTGATGGAGTCCGCTGCGAAGCCGTCTTCTTCGAGGAGCCCGACCACCGGCAGCCCACCCTGCCAGCCGCCCGCGTACTGGCCGCGGGCGGTGGTCTCGTCGAGGGGTTCTGCGAGGCGAGTGGCGGAGAGGACCTTGATCTTCTCCGCCTGCAGGTTCAATGGCTCGAAGCTGATGGGTTCTTCCATCGCCGTGAACGCGAGCAGTTGCAGCAGGTGATTCTGGATCACGTCGCGGGCCGCGCCGATGCCGTCGTAGTATCCGGCGCGTCCGCCGAGCCCGATGTCCTCGGCCATCGTGATCTGAACGTGGTCGACGTAGTGAGCGTTCCAGATCGGATCGAACAACTGGTTCGCGAAGCGCAGAGCCAGGATGTTCTGGACCGTTTCCTTACCGAGATAGTGGTCGATACGGAAGACCGTGTCCTCGGGGAACACCTTGTTGACGACGGCGTTCAGTTCGCGGGCGCTCGCGAGGTCGTGACCGAACGGCTTCTCGATGACAACGCGTCGCCACTGACCGTCCTCGGCCTGCGCGAGGCCGGAAGCGGACAGCTGTTCGAGGACCTGAGGGAATGCGTTTGGCGGAATCGCGAGGTAGAAGCCGTGATTGCCGCCGATGCCACGCTCGTTGTCGAGCGTCGCCAACGTGTCGGACAGGTTCTGGAAGGCCTCGGCCTCGTCGAAACTGCCCTCCACGAACCGGATGCCTTCGGCGAGCCGCTCCCACACGTCCTGACGGAACTTGGTGCGAGCACCGTCCTTGACTGCTTCGAGGACGACGTTCGTGAAGTCCTCGTCCGTCCAGTCACGCCGGGCGAACCCGACCAGAGCGAATCCGGGCGGCAACAGTCCACGGTTGGCGAGGTCGTAGATGGCGGGCATGAGCTTGCGCCTGGCAAGGTCGCCGGTAACACCGAAAATCACCAGGGCGCAGGGCCCCGCAATGTGCGGAAGCCGTTTGTCGGTGCTGTCCCGAAGGGGATTCACCCAATCTGATGCCGCCGCGGAATCGCTCACAGGCTCAGCTCTTCTGGGTTGCTGCGCGGAGCTGCTCGGCAGTTGCGTCGAGCAACTCGTTCCAGGACACCTCGAACTTGTCGACGCCCTCGGTCTCGAGGACCTTGAACACGTCCGCAAGATCGATTCCGACTGCAGCGAGCTGATCGAAGACCGCCTGTGACTCCTTAGCGGTGCCCGAGATGGTGTCGCCCGTGATCTCACCGTGGTCGGCGAGAGCGTCGAGCGTCTTCTCCGGCATGGTGTTGACAGTGTTGGGTGCAACCAGTTCGGTGACGTAGAGCGTGTCGGGGTAGTCCGGGTTCTTCACGCCGGTCGACGCCCAGAGCGGACGCTGAGCCTTGGCGCCGTCGGCCAGGAGAGCCTGGAAGCGTGGCTGGACCTCGAAGATCTGCTGGTAGGCGTTGTACGCCAGGCGAGCGTTTGCGAGTGCAGCCTTGCCGCGAAGCTCGAGCGCTTCCGGCGTGCCGATTGCCGTGAGGCGGTTGTCGATCTCGGAATCCACGCGGGAGACGAAGAACGAGGCGACCGACTCGATGGACGAGATGTCGCGGCCGGCAGCCTTGGCAGTGTCCAGACCTTCGAGGTATGCGCCCATGACTGCTTCGTAGCGCTCGACCGAGAAGATCAAGGTGACGTTGACGCTGATGCCCTCGCCTATCACCTTGGCGATGGCGGGAATGCCTGCCAGCGTCGCGGGGATCTTGATCAGGACATTCGGGCGATCGACGATCTTGTGCAGCTCGATCGCCTGCGCGACAGTGGCGTCGGTGTCGTGTGCCAGGCGAGGGTCGACCTCGATGGACACGCGGCCGTCGACGCCGTTCGACGCCTCGAACTGCGGAGCCAGGATGTCACACGCAGCGCGCACGTCGTCGGTGGTCACCGCGGTGATGGTGGCGTCGACATCGGCGCCGCGCTGTGCGAGCTCACGGACCTGAGCGTCGTAGGCCGATCCCTTGGAGAGTGCTGCCTGGAAGATCGACGGGTTGGTCGTGACGCCCACGATCGACTTCGTGTCGATCAGGTTCTGCAGGTTGCCGGACTGGATGCGATCTCGCGAGAGGTCGTCGAGCCAGATGGAAACGCCTGCAGCGGAGAGCTTTTCGGTATTCACGTTCTGTGTCATCGAGATCATCCCTTCACAGCTGCGACGGAGCGCTGCGCGGCTTCTACAGTCGCGTCGGCAGTGATGCCGAACTCCCGGAACAAGGTCTTGTAATCGGCGGAAGCGCCGTAGTGCTCGAGCGAGACGGCCTGACCGGCGTCGCCGAGGATGCGCCACCACGGCATCGCGATGCCGGCTTCGACAGATACGCGCGCGCGGACAGCGGGCGGAATGACTTCGTCGCGGTACGCCTGATCCTGCTCGAGGAACCAGTCGAGGCACGGCACGGAAACGACGCGGGTTGCGACTCCCTGAGCTTCGAGGGTCTCGCGAGCCTCGGTGGCCAGATGCAGTTCGGAACCGGTCGCCAGCAAGATGACCTCAGGCGAACCGTTGGCTGCGTCGACGAGGACGTAAGCGCCGCGCTTGACTCCCTCGGCAGCCTTCTCCTTGGTGCCTTCGAGAACCGGGATGTCCTGGCGGGTGAGTGCCAGAGCCGTCGGGCCCGTCTTGTTCTCGAGTGCTGCCTGCCATGCGAACGAGGTCTCGTTGGCGTCACCCGGGCGGACGACGGCGAGGTTCGGGATCGCACGAAGAGCAGCGAGGTGCTCGACCGGCTGGTGAGTCGGGCCGTCTTCGCCGAGACCGATGGAGTCGTGGGTCCAGACGTAGGTGACGGCAGTCTTCATCAGTGCGGCCAGGCGAACCGCCGGACGCATGTAGTCGGAGAAGACCATGAAGGTTCCGCCGTACGGGCGGGTCGGGCCGTGCAGCGCGATGCCGTTGAGGATCGAGCCCATCGCGTGCTCACGGATACCGAAGTGGAGCGTGCGGCCGTAGGGCTGCGCGTTCCAGTCGTTGGTGGAGATGGAGAAGGGGCCGAACGAATCTGCACCCTTGATGGTGGTGTTGTTGCTGCCTGCGAGGTCGGCGGAGCCGCCCCACAGCTCGGGCAGGATCGGTCCGAGCGCGTTGAGCGCCGAACCGGAGGCTTTACGAGTCGCAACGCCCTTGGCGTCGGCCTCGTAGGTCGGGAGAGCGTCGGCCCAGCCGGCGGGGAATTCGCCGGCGAACAGGCGGTCGAAGAGTTCCTTGCGCTCGGTCTCACGTGCGGCCCACGCGTCGAACTCGACCTGCCATGCCTTGCGTGCGTCGGCGCCGCGGGAGACGACCTCACGGGCGTGAGCCAGAGCGTCGGAGTCGACGTCGAAGGACTTGGCCGGATCGAAGCCGAGGGCTTCCTTGACCGCTGCAACTTCGTCGGCACCGAGAGCGGAGCCGTGGACGTCGCCGGTGTTCATCTTCTTCGGCGCCGGGAAACCGATGATGGTGCGGAGCAAGATGATGGACGGACGATCGACGACGGCCTTGGCTGCGGCAACCGCGTCGAGGATGCCGGAGACATTCTCGCCACCTTCGACGTGCTGAACGTGCCAGCCGTACGCCTCGTATCGCTTTCCGACGTCTTCGCCGAGAGCGATGGTGGTGTCGTGCTCGATGGAAATCTTGTTGTCGTCGTAGAAGACGATGAGGTTGCCCAATTCCTGGACACCGGCGAGGGACGAGGCCTCGGACGTGACGCCTTCTTCGATGTCACCGTCGGACGCGATCACGTAGATGTGATGGTCGAAGGGGGAGGAGCCGACCGGGGTCTCCGGATCGAACAGCCCACGCTCACGACGCGCAGCCATCGCCATACCGACTGCGGAGGCGAGGCCCTGGCCCAGCGGACCGGTGGTCATCTCGACGCCGACGGTGTGGCCGACCTCGGGGTGGCCGGGGGTCAGTGCGCCCCACGTGCGGAGAGCTTCGAGGTCTGCAAGCTCGAGACCATAGCCCGACAGGTAGAGCTGGGTGTACAGCGTCAAGGACGAATGACCACAGGAGAGAACGAAGCGGTCACGGCCGACCCATTCTGCATCCGAAGGATCGTGGCGCATGACGCGCTGGAAGAGGGTGTATGCCAACGGCGCCAAGCTCATTGCAGTTCCGGGATGGCCGTTGCCGACCTTCTGAACCGCGTCGGCGGCGAGCACGCGGGCGGTATCGACAGCCTTGGTGTCCAGGTCGGTCCAGTCCGAGGGGTGGACGGGTTGCGTGAGGACGTGGATCTCGTCTGTGATCGACACTGGCAGATGTCTCCTGACATGGTGTACGTGGATTGCGAGGGTGGGGTGTCCCTCCACTGCGTAACCCAGCCTAATGGTCCTGGCTGCCCGGGTCGATTCGGTTCCTCAATGGCTGCGGTCTACCATCGTTCGTAGTAGAGAACAGTGTCAGCAGTGTGTCGTGAAGAGTTAGTGCGGTAACGCGTGGTGCAAGGAGAGAACGTGCGGACAGGGCAACAGCCGAGCGGACATGGCTTCGGCAGCCCAGGTGCCGCCCCGCGGGCGACCAATACCGATACGGTGTGGGGTCGCGCAACGGGCAAGGTTCTGGCTTATATCGCGCTCACGAAGCCGCGAGTAATCGAATTGCTGTTGGTGGCAACCATTCCGGCAATGCTGCTGGCCGATCGCGGAACAGTCGACATCGTTCTGATCCTGAGCACCCTCTTCGGTGGCTGGATGGGCGCGGCGAGTGCGAACTCGCTCAACTGCGTCGTCGACGCCGACATCGACAAGGTCATGAAGCGCACGGCGAAGCGTCCGCTGGCCCGCGAGGCGGTGCCGACGCGTAACGCGCTCGTCTTCGGCCTTCTTCTCGGACTCGCATCGTTCCTGTGGCTGTGGTGGCGAGCCAACCTCCTCGCCGGCATCCTCGTCGTGATCACGATCGCGTTCTACGTCCTCATCTACACGATGGTTCTCAAGCGTCGTACCTGGCAGAACGTCATCTGGGGCGGCGCTGCCGGATGTATGCCCGTGCTCGTCGGCTGGGCAGCTGTCACCGGTTCGCTGAGCTGGCAGCCCGTCGTGCTGTTCCTGATCATCTTCTTCTGGACGCCGCCGCACACCTGGGCACTTGCCATGCGGTACAAAGAAGACTACAAAGCTGCCGGTGTCCCGATGCTTCCGGTGATCGCCACCGAAGAGCACGTCACCAAGCAGATCCTGTTCTACAGCTGGGCAATGGTCGTCACGACGCTTGTCCTCGTGCCCGCCTCGGGCGTCATCTACGCCGCCATCACCATCGTCGCCGGTGCGTGGTTCCTGCTCATGGCCCATCAGCTGTACCGCAGCGTTCGTGGCGGTGCTCAGGTCAAGCCGCTGCGCCTGTTCCTGCAGTCCAACAACTATCTTGCGATCGTTTTCGTCGGCCTCGCTGTCGACTCGGTTCTCGGACTCCAGACGATCAGCGACATGCTCAGCTGATTCAGCTGTGCGCCTTTGTTAACCTCGGGCGGTTAACAAAGGCGCACAGCACTTCGCTAGGGAATCAGAACGATCGACCCGGTCGTTGCTCGACCTTCCAGATCCCGATGCGCTGTTGCCGCATCGGCGAGGGGATACTCGGCGCCGACGCGAACATCGAGTTTCCCGGCCGCAATGGCATCGAAGACATCGCCGGCACGCCAGGTCAGTTCCTCACGAGTGCGAATGTGATGAGCGAGCGTCGGTCGCGTCAGGAACAGCGAGCCCGACGAATTGAGCCGCTGCGGATCCACCGGCGGAACCGGACCACTGGCTGCACCGAACAATGCGACGGTGCCGCGGATACGCACGGAAGCCAAACTCGAATCAAAAGTTGTTGCGCCGACGCCGTCGTATGCCGCCGCGACGCCTTCGCCGCCGGTGAACTCCCGAACGCGTGCTGCGATGTCCTCGTCGTACCGCAAGACCTCCGAGGCACCGGCGCCACGCGAGAGTTCTTCCTTCGCATCGGATGACACAGTCGTGACGACCTTCGCCCCGAGGCTGACGGCCATCTGGGTCAGGATCAACCCGACGCCGCCCGCGCCCGCGTGCACAAGCACGGTGTCTCCGCTCTGGATCGGATACGTCGACTTCGCGAGGTAGTGCGCCGTCATCCCCTGCAGGAGCGCTGACGCTGCGGCCGATGCCGGGACACCGTCGGGCACGTTCACTGCGACTGCGGCGGGAACATCCACCTTCTCGGCGTAGCTGCTCGTGGCCGCGGCCCACGCGACACGGTCGCCCACGGCGAATTCGGTGACATCGGAACCGACGGCTTCGACGACACCGCTGCCCTCGTCGCCGGGAATGTAGGGGAGCGGCCGCTTGTACTGGCCCATTCGGAAGTACGTGTCGATGAAATTGATGCCGATCGCTTCGGTACGGACGAGTAGATCGCCTGGGCCCGGTGTCGGTTCGGGTTGTTCGGTCAGAGTCAGAACCTCTGGTCCGCCGGTCTCGGTCACGTAGATGGCTCGCATGGTTTCTGTTCTACACCCGCGGCGACCGAGCCTCAGTCCATGCCTGGTGTCGCTTCCGGGCTACCGACCAGTATTGTCGAGTCATGAGCACCGATACAGAGAAGTCGGACGCCACCCCGTCCGCGCCGGAACTGCCGAAGTCCACGGTGAATGCCATCACCAAGTTCGTCGCCGAGCACGGCGGAACCGCCAGCGCCGTCATCCAGCCAGTCGGCGTTGCCGGCGTTCGCATCACTCTCGTGGGTGCCGACGGCATCCTCGGTGACCAGGTCGTCGAGGACCTCGCCACGGCCAATGCCGTCGTCGCATCCTTCGACAACGTCACCGTTGCCGAGTGGGAGCGCGAGCTGACGAGCATCGTCACCCCGCAGGAAGGCCACTTCAAGAAGATGGCCGGTTGGGTTGCCAATCAGACTCGGTTCCCGAAAGCACGCAACGAATCCTGAAATGACGTGTGGGGCGATAGGAACACATTTCGGTGTTCCTACCGCCCCACACGTGTCTTCAAGCGTCAGACAGCCGGTATCGGCGAGCCGACCGGCGTGAACTGGCGCGTCTTGCCCGCGGCCCAAACTGCTGCCGTCGCAGCCGTGCACAGTCCAGCACCAGCGACATGCATGATCACCAGAACTTCAGGCACATCGGTGAAGTACTGCACGACGCCGATGAGTGACTGCGCGAGAATCAGTCCCAGCAGAACCTTCAAGCGGAGCTTCACGGCCGCTGACGTTCCGACCGCATACAGGCCGAAGGTCAGTCCCACGACCAGCGCGAGGTATCCGACCAGCAGCTGCGAGTGCAGATGAACCAGCGTTACGATCTCGACCTCGAGGCGAGGCACCGTGCGTTCCAGTCCCTTGTCGCCCGCGTGCGGGCCTGCACCTGTGACCAGAGTTCCGGCGACCAGTACGCCGGCGAGCGCCACTCCGGACAGCGCGGTAAGCCAGCGCAGCGGCTTCGGCATCACGATCAGAGTTGTTGCCTCGTCGGGTTCGGCGATCTTCGCGTACATCACCGTGGCAACCCAGACCATCAACATCGACGCCACCAGGTGGATTGCCACCGTCCACCACAGGAGACCTGTGAGGACGGTGATACCGCCGATCACTGCCTGAACGACAGTGCCGAGCGGCATCATCCAGGCGTAGACAAGCACCTCTTTGCGTCGGCGAGCGCGAGTCACCGCGAGCACGATTGCGGCAGCGACGATCACAACCAGGAACGTGAGTAGGCGGTTGCCGAACTCGACGGCTTGATGAATGACCGCGACCTGTCCGTGGCCGACCGGGACAAAGCTACCGGGGAAGCATTGCGGCCACGTCGGGCAACCGAGTCCCGAGTCCGTCACGCGAACCACCGCACCGGTGACAGCGATACCGCCCTGCGTCAGGATCACGATGAACGCGATGATCTTCTGCGTTTTCGGCGAGGGGAGAGGTAGTCGATCCACCAAGCGCAAAAATCCGGCATACACACGATTCACCACGCCAACGATCGTAGTTCCCCATCAACTACACAGTGTCGTTGGGGGCAGGCGTTGAAGCAGGCGCGAAGCGAGCTGCCCCGCGCCGATGGTGCCAGCGCGCGTCAGTTCGCGCTAACCCGCACGATTCCCGAGATCGTTCCCTGGAAGTACTCGCCCGACTCGGTGATGAGTGCCGACATCTGAAGGGTGTCGTTGAGGATGGTCGCCGGCAGGGGAGTCGAACCGATCTGCGACCCGTCCTTCGAGTCGATCACCGCGAACGAGTAACCGTCCAGCGGAGAGGTGTTCGGAGCACCGTTCCGTGTCACGGTGTAAATCGAGCCGTCAGCCGTCGAGAGGTGGGGTACCGCGGAGCTGCGAATCGTATTGTCCCACACGACATGGCAGCCGACCGGGTCGATGTCGACGCGGGTCATGCCGCCGTTGAAGGGTGCCGTGGCGGGGACAGCTGGGCCGGCGCCTTCAGGAGTCGTGGGGTACGGGTATCCGTAGGTGCCGGCGACGTAGACGGAATGACCGATGCCGACTGGGGAGTTCTCGCTGCCGCTCGGTGAGCCGTCCTGGCTGGCAGCGGACAACACCGTCTGCGTGCACACCTCGGCGCCCGTGTCAGCGCGATAGACGTGCAAGCTCACTGTCGGGTGGGCGTTGTCGACGATGGTCAAGAAATCGCTGCCCGTCGACGGGCCGAAGTATGTCGGCGTCGATCCGGTTCCCCAGCTGAGCTGACCCGGATTACGGGCCGGCCCGCGGTCGTACGGCTGACGCCAGTCGGTGACGACCTCGTCGCCGTTTCGCTTCAGTTGGTAGAGCGCGTGGGTAGTTGCGACGGCAGTGCCCGTCGGGGAGGTGGAGATGCTGTTCTGCACCTGTTCACCTTCGGGGAGCGCAATGCTGTGCGCGATTCGATCCGTGCCGACATACCCGACGGTGCCGTGCCCCGTGGCGAACCAGACATTGCCGTCCCAATCCGGGGCGAGGCCGGTGACGTTGTCGTCGGCGGCAACCGCACCGCTGAGATCGACTACATCGGCGAGTTCCAGCCGCCAACTGCCGTCCGGATTCTGCGCATGGGAAATGCGGACCAGTTGACGGTTGCCGTCGACGGCGACGAGACGGTTCTCGTTGTCGAGGTAGGCGTAGACGCCGCCGAGGAGGCTGCCCTTCGCGAGCGGCAGTTGCGCGACCGACCGGCCCAACGGCGTGGCGTCGGCCTTCGGATCGATCAAATGGATGGTCGGGATCTGGCCGATCATCGTCGTGCAGAGTGAGACGACCATGCCGTCGGAACCCTGGAGGACCGTCGGGCAGGCGGCCATCATCGGGAAAGCTGTCACCTCGTGTGTGCCGGTTCCTGGACCAGGCAGCGGAGTGACGTCGGACGAGCCCGCGTCACCGTGCATGGTGGAAGTACCGACGGGACCGAGGTACGGATTTGCAGGTGCGAGTGGACCGGACACCGAGGGAGTCGCCGTTGCGGGTCCGGCACACAACATCACTGTTGCGGCCACACAGCCGACGATCTGAGCTGTCCGTCGTGTACTCACGTGAACTTGAACCACCTTGCTGCGCAGACACCGGCCACCACAGCCCAGATGAGAAGTACGAGAATGGAGAACCAGTCCATCGAGGTGTCGAGGGCCGCTTCTAGAGCGTGTGCGAGAGCACCGGACGGAACTATGCGCACAAGCGTGTGAACAGCGGTCGGAAGTTCGCCACTGGCGAAGACCACACTGCCGATGCCCACCATGATGAACCACAAGACGTTGGCGAGAGCTAGAACGATCTCCGCTCGCAAAGTGCCGCCGAGCAGCAGTCCCAGCGCTGCAAACGTGACAGTACCGATGGCAATGACCACTGCGCCGAGTACCAGTTCGGCGAACGACGGACGCCACCCCAACGCCAAACCGATAGCGCCGAGCAGCAATGCCTGCAGTGCCACGACGATGATGACGGCAGCGCTCTTACCGGCGATGATTCCCCACCGCGGTAGCGGCGTTGCACCGAGTCGTTTGAGCGCGCCGTATCGGCGATCGAATCCGACGGCAATGGCCTGTCCGGTGAACGCCGTCGACATCACGGCAACCATCATGACACCAGGGAGCACGGTATCGACCCGAGAATCACCCAAATCGCCGATCGGAAGTAGGCACAGTCCGATGAGCAGGGTGATCGGGATGAACATGGTCAGCAGCAATTGCTCACCGTTGCGGAGCAGAAGAGTCAGTTCCAGTTTGGTCTGCGCCGCCAGCATTTCGGCCGCCGAACTGGGACGGGGATCCGGCGAGAAAGTGCCTGGCTCGAAGCGGTTCTCGGCGAGCCGGCGTTCCCTGGCTCCGTTGGCAGTCCCACTGTTCTGGCCGCTCGCTGCTGTTTCGTTCATGACCTTGATCTCCGTCATCCCCTCAGTTCCCGGCCCGTCAATTCGAGGAAGACGTCTTCCAGACTCCGTTGATCGACGCGGATGTCGTTGATCAGCACTTCCTGATCGGCACACCACGTCGCGACAGTCGCCACAGTTGCCGGATCGATTGCACCTTCGACGACGTAGGTGCCTGGGTTGGATTCTTCGACGCGGAACCCGGCGAGGGAGCCGACCAGCGAGTCGAGGCTCAAACCGGGAACCGTCGTCAGGCGGAGTTGTCCTTCGGCGCCCTTGCTGGTGACCTCGGCGGGCGTTCCCGACGCGACGATTTTGCCGTGATCGATGATGACCAGTTCGTCGGCGAGCGCTTCGGCCTCGTCCATGAGGTGCGTGGTGAGCAGGACGCTGACGCCGTCGCGGCGCAGAGCGTCGATGAGTTCCCATACGAGTAGACGTGCCTGAGCGTCGAGTCCAGCGGTGGGCTCGTCGAGAAATACCAACTCTGGACGGCCGACAAGCGCGCACGCCAGAGACAGTCGTTGCTGCTGGCCGCCGGAAAGGCGACGGTAGGGCGTCTTGCGCGCATCGGTGAGGCCGAGTTTGGAAAGAAGCCAGGTGGGATCGAGTGGGTCGGCCGAGTATGCGGCGACGAGGTCGAGCATTTCTCCGGCCTTGGACCCGGGGTACGCTCCGCCGCCCTGCAGCATGACGCCGATTCGCGAGCGGACTTCACCGGAGTCGGCGATGGGATCGAGACCGAGCACTCGAACGGTGCCGGCATCGGGGGTGACAAACCCTTCGCACATCTCGACGGTGGTTGTCTTACCGGCTCCGTTGGGGCCGAGCAGGGCAACGACCTGGGCCGTCTCGACAGTGAGATCGATACCGTCGACGGCTCGAACACCGTCGAAGGACTTGACGACACCCTGAATCTGTACCGCCGGCGTCGACGATCTGGAAGCTCTCGAGGTCACGGGGAATCAGCGTAAGCCCCCGCCGAGTTGTCTTCGTCTACCGGTCCGCCTTTCGTGATCTCCGCTACTGGCTTGTCGCTACGCCAGGGGAGTGAATTGCGGGTGAAGACGATGAGCGTTCCGGCGGTGAGGATGGTCGCGATGACGGCCTGCACGATCATGAACGGAAGGTATTCGGCGCCGTTGGACATCAACATGACGCTGACGATCGAGGTGAATACCACGGCGGGGATGCGGAAAATTGGCGCGGTGGCCCAAGCTGCGAGCGGAAGTATCGCCCACAGCAGGTACCAGGGCTGAACGACCGGGAACAGGAGAACGATGGCTCCGAGTGCGATGCCGAGTCCACCGACCGGGTGAATGCGACCCATGTATACCGAGATCATCATCCGAGCGGTGACGAGCATGGCGACGAGAGTCGCGATGGGCCGCGTGATCGTGAGGATCGCCGTCGTGTGATCGCCGAGTCCGAGTAGTACACCCGCCAGTCCCGTGCCGACGCCCAGGAGCGTCGGGATGGACATCCAACTCCGGACTGCCGTCGCGGTGTCGAGGGTGTTGATCCAACCCATACCGAGCCCACTGGCCACGCTGATGACAAACGTGACGACGGCGGCAACGATGCCCAGGAGAATCGCGGCGCCCGCCAGGGCTTTCCAGGTTCCACCCCACCGCCGAGCCAAGGCCATGCCGACAAATCCCAGTGCAAGCAAGGACGGAATTTTGACGGTCGACGACAACGCGATCAACCCGGATCCCGCGACGAGATAGAACAGCGCTTGCCCACGGATAGGCCCGGACCCTTCGACTGCCCGGAGGGCGATCTCGATTCCGGCGAGCATCAACCCGAGCATGAGAGCTTCGTTATGGATGCCGGCCACCAGGTGGAAGAGCAGCAGCGGGTTCGCGGCACCGAGCCAGAGTGAACTGACGGCGGAGACGCCGCATCGCTTGGCCAGTCGGGGTATCGCCCACACGATGAGCGCAACGCCGGCCAATGCGAGCAGGCGGTGCAAGAAGATTCCGGCAACGATGTTGTCGCCGGTCAGTGAGCTGATCCCGCGTCCCAGCCACAGGAAGAACGGTCCGTACGGAGCCGGCGTGTCGCGCCAGATCGTCGGAACCGTGCGGGTGAGAACGTGGTCGACGCCCAGCGCCGCCTTGGGGCCGATGGCGTACGGATCGAGTCCGCGGGCCGCGATTTCGCTTTGTGCCAGATACGAGTAGACGTCGCGGCTGAACATCGGCGGTGCGACGGAGAGCGGCAGGATCCAGAGCAGGAGTGTGCGGTCCAACTGAGAGCGGGTCATGCGCCGCGGTGCGCCGGATCGGCTGCGTATGTCTCCGACGGCGAATCGGCCCATCATCAGCCAGGCGAGAACGACGAGCACCGTTCCGGTCATCGTCATGGTGAGCGAGACCGTCGGCATACGTCCGGGAAGGCTGAGGACTCGAAGGCCCGCGGTCGGATTCTGCAGGACGGGTTGTGCGCCGGCGCCGAGCGCGCCCACTGCCATCAATACCGCGCCGGTTGCGCCGAATCTGCGGATCCCTCGCAGTTGCGCGGTTTCCTTCTCGTTCAGGCCCGGGCGCTCACTTTCGTCGCCGTGCAACACGGCGGCCATACTCTGCCGGGGAGCGGAACCGAAAGGCCGAACGCCGATCGTGGAAAGCGCGAGTGCCTTGGGTTTGTCCAGCAGGATCGCGCGCGCCGATCGCGCGGTCGTCGTCTTCTCGGGGGTCTGCGGCACACCAGGCAGCGTAGCGGCTCCATCCAGCCGGACAGACAAGCACAAACAACGTGCGTTGTCCGGATATTCCCGAATGTAATGCAGGTTGCCCTTAGTAGACCTGCGAAAAGAATTCGGTCACACTTGTGTTGTGAAAAGAAATGCGTCAGACCCTCGAAGCAAGGAAGTTGCAGGTCAGCCCACTGTAGCGACCTCGCCGAGTGCTGCCGCAAATCCGGTGACGGTGAGCGTCGAAGGCCAGACCCGGGCCGCAGTGGTCAAGCTGCTACTCGAAGAAGGCCCCATTACGGCCTCCGAAATCGGCACGCGCCTCGGTTTGAGTGCCGCAGGTGTCCGACGTCACTTGGACGCGTTGATCGAGTCCGGTGAAGCCCGAACGGCTTCGGCGGCGTCGCTGCGCCAGCGCGGACGCGGTCGACCTGCCAAGCAGTTCCAGATCACCGCGACCGGTCGCGGGCGCCTCGGCCATACCTACGACGATCTGGCGGGAGCCGCGATGCGGCAACTCCGCGAAATCGGCGGGGACGCGGCAATCGAGGAGTTCGCCAAGCGTCGGGTTCAGGCGATCGTCGGAGACGTCGAACCGGCTGATCCGACAGATGTGGACAACGTCGAGGCGACAGCGGACGCAATCGCCGAAGCCTTCAATGCGGTGGGGTTCGCAGCGTCGACCCGGCCGGTAGGCAACGGCGTGCAGATCTGCCAACATCACTGCCCGGTTTCCCATGTGGCAGAAGAGTTTCCGGAACTGTGCGAGGCGGAGCAGCAAGCATTCCGGCAGTTGCTCGGAACGCATGTCCAGCGTCTGGCGACCATCGCCAACGGTGACTGCGCCTGCACGACGCACGTGCCCCTCGTGTCCACCGGGAGTAGATGACCGGACCACAGTGTTCTACAGAGCGTTGTTCTACTGAGCGTTACCTCAGAGCAGCGTTCGAATAGAGATTTTTCAGCTAGTTCTTCAAAGTCAGAACTGCTCGACCGCAGCGACCAGCCCTCGCTGAGACCGAGCAGCCGTCAAGAAACAAGACTCCGGAAGGAGCTCGCATGACCGTCACATCAGACCAGGCGACTACCACTGCAGCTGCAGGCACCGAGCCGCTCACGCAGGAAGAGACCATCGCGTCCCTCGGTCATTACGGCTACGGCTGGTCCGATTCCGACGAAGCCGGAGCCAGCGCGCAGCGCGGACTATCCGAGGCTGTCGTGCGGGACATCTCCGCGAAGAAGAGCGAGCCGGAGTGGATGCTCGACATCCGACTCAAGGCTCTGCGCACCTTCGACAAGAAGCCGATGCCGAACTGGGGCTCCGACCTCGAAGGCATCCACTTCGACAACATCAAGTACTTCGTGCGCTCGAGCGAGAAGCAGGCCGAGTCCTGGGAAGACCTGCCCGAGGACATCAAGAACACGTACGACAAGCTCGGCATCCCCGAGGCAGAGAAGCAGCGCCTCGTTGCCGGCGTCGCAGCTCAGTACGAGTCCGAGGTCGTCTACCACTCGATCCGTGAGGATCTCGAGGAGCAGGGCGTCATCTTCCTCGACACCGACACCGGCCTCAAGACGCACCCGGAGCTGTTCAAGGAGTACTTCGGATCTGTCATCCCGGCCGGTGACAACAAGTTCTCCGCGCTGAACACCGCCGTGTGGTCGGGCGGCTCGTTCATCTACGTTCCGCCGGGAGTCCACGTTGACATCCCGCTGCAGGCGTACTTCCGCATCAACACCGAGAACATGGGTCAGTTCGAGCGCACCCTGATCATCGTCGACGAAGATGCCTCCGTGCACTACGTCGAAGGTTGCACCGCGCCGATCTACAAGTCCGATTCACTGCACTCGGCCGTAGTCGAGATCATCGTGAAGAAGGGCGGCCACTGCCGCTACACGACCATCCAGAACTGGTCCAACAACGTCTACAACCTGGTGACCAAGCGCACCAAGGTCGAAGCCGGTGGATCGATGGAGTGGGTCGACGGCAACATCGGTTCCAAGGTCACCATGAAGTACCCGGCCGTCTGGCTGATGGGTGAGTACGCCCGCGGTGAGGTTCTGTCCGTTGCGTTCTCCGGCGAGGGCCAGCACCAGGACACCGGCGCCAAGATGCTTCACCTCGCGCCGCACACGTCCTCGACCATCATCAGCAAGTCTGTCGCCCGTGGCGGTGGACGTGCGTCGTACCGCGGTCTGGTACAGGTCAACAAGGGTGCCCACGGCTCGAAGTCGACCGTCAAGTGTGACGCTCTGCTCGTCGACCAGATCAGCCGCAGCGACACCTACCCGTACGTCGACATCCGCGAGGACGACGTCACCATGGGTCACGAGGCCACGGTTTCCAAGGTCAGCGACGATCAGCTCTTCTACCTGATGAGCCGCGGACTGACCGAGGACGAGGCGATGGCCACCATCGTGCGTGGATTCGTCGAGCCCATCGCGAAGGAACTCCCGATGGAGTACGCGCTCGAGCTCAACCGCCTTATCGAACTTCAGATGGAAGGGGCTGTGGGTTAGTGACCACGCCAGAGACCGGAGTCATCGGAGCTGTTGCCGGGGAGAACCCGACCGCTCCAGTAAAGGGTGCAGCCACCGGCTCGCCCATCACGAACAAGGGTGAGCAGTTCTCCTCGTTCGACGTCAATGCATTCGAGGTCCCGGGCGGACGTGACGAGATCTGGCGGTTCACCCCGCTGCGTCGTCTGCGTGGATTGCATGACGGCAGCGCAGTTGCCAACGCTCAGGTCACCGTCGAGGTGGACGGGGGAAGCGACATCACCGTCGAGACCGTCGGCCGTGACGACGAGCGTCTGGGCAAAGCTGGTGTTCCTGCGGATCGCATTGCAGCGCAGGCATATTCGAGCTTCGAGACTGCGACGGTCATCTCGGTTGGCGCCGAGGTCGAGGTCGAGAAGCCCGTCGTGGTCACCATGACCGGCCCCGGAGTCGACAACGTCGCATACGGACACACCCAGATTCGTCTGGCGCAGTTCGCCAAGGCGACGTTCGTCATCGACCAGCGCGGCAGCGGAACCTTCGCGGAGAACATCGAATTCGTTCTTGGTGACAGCTCGCAGCTGACCGTGGTCGCCATTCAGGACTGGGCGGACGACGCAGTTCACGTGACGTCACACCACGCTCGTCTGAACCGCGACGCAGTGCTCCGGTACACCTCGATCAGCCTGGGCGGCGACCTGGTTCGCCTCTCCGCGACCGTCAAGTACGACGGACCGGGCGGCGATGCCGAACTGCTGGGCCTGTACTTCGCCGACGCCGGCCAGCACCTGGAACAGCGTCTGCTGGTGGATCATTCGCAGCCCAACTGCAAGTCCAACGTGGTCTACAAGGGAGCACTCCAGGGCGATCCCGGATCCGGGAAGCCCGATGCGCACACCGTGTGGATCGGCGATGTTCTCATCCGCGCCGCAGCGGAGGGCACCGACACGTTCGAGCTCAACCGCAACCTGGTGCTCACCGACGGCGCCCGCGCCGACTCGGTTCCGAACCTCGAAATCGAGACCGGTGAGATCGTCGGAGCCGGCCACGCAAGTGCAACGGGACGTTTCGACGACGAGCAGCTGTTCTACCTGCGTGCTCGCGGTATCCCGGAGGATCAGGCGCGTCGTCTGGTCGTTCGTGGGTTCTTCCACGAAATCATCAACAAGATCGCTGTTCCCGAGGTGCGCGATCGCCTCGAAGCCGCAGTCGAAGCCGAACTCGCAGCCGTCGGCTCCTGACCGCCCCGCCGGCGACACCACCCCGTCGCTACGCTCGCCCCGCCTCATCTTGAAGGAATTTCATGTCTACCAGTGACAACACCACTACACCGGCCATCTCGGTCCTCGAGGTTCGTGACCTGCACGTCGAGGTCGCCAACTCCGATGCGAACGCCGAGCCCATCCAGATCCTCAAGGGCGTCGACCTGACGGTCCGCTCCGGCGAGACCCACGCGATCATGGGCCCCAACGGCTCCGGCAAGTCGACTCTGTCCTACGCCATCGCCGGTCACCCCAAGTACCAGGTCACGTCCGGCTCCATCACCCTCAACGGTGAAGACGTCCTCGCAATGAGCGTCGACGAGCGTGCACGCGCCGGGCTCTTCCTGGCAATGCAGTACCCCGTCGAGGTTCCCGGCGTTTCCATGTCCAACTTCCTGCGCACTGCCGCTACGGCTGTGCGAGGCGAGGCTCCCAAGCTGCGCCACTGGGTCAAGGAAGTCAAGGAAGCCCTCAGCGAGCTCGAGATCGATCCCTCGTTCATCGAGCGCTCGGTCAATGAAGGTTTCTCCGGTGGCGAGAAGAAGCGCCACGAGATCCTGCAGTTGGGCATGCTCAAGCCGAAGATCGCGATCCTCGACGAGACCGACTCCGGCCTCGACGTCGACGCTCTGCGCACCGTCTCCGAAGGTGTCAACCGCTACAAGGAGCGCGAGAACGGCGGCGTTCTGCTGATCACGCACTACACGCGCATTCTGCGCTACATCAACCCCGACTTCGTTCACGTGTTCGTCGGTGGCCGCATCGTCGAGTCCGGTGGACCGGAGCTGGCCGACGAGCTCGAGACCAACGGCTACGTTCGTTTCACCGCGGACACCGCAGCTACCCAGGGAGCGTAATCACGATGACCACCTCGGTGCGCGAGCTCGACGTCACAGCGGTTCGGGCCGACTTCCCGATCCTGGCGCGAACCGTGCGCGACGGAAAACCTTTGGTGTACTTGGATTCCGGCGCTACCTCGCAGCGACCGGTCCAGGTTCTCGATGCCGAACGGGACTTCCTGACCACGTGTAACGCGGCAGTACACCGGGGTGCTCATCAGCTCGCAGAAGAGGCGACGGACGCGTACGAGAATGCTCGCGCCACCATCGCTTCCTTCGTGGGTGCGGATTCGGACGAGTTGGTGTTCACCAAGAACGCCACCGAGGCCCTGAATCTGGTGACCTACGTTCTCGGTGACGATCGCTTCGACCGCCACGTCGGTCCTGGCGACGAAATCGTCATCACCGAACTCGAACACCACGCCAACCTCGTTCCCTGGCAGGAACTTGCGCGCCGAACCGGTGCGACCCTCAAGTGGTACGGCGTCACCGACGACGGCCGGATCGATCTCGATTCGCTGGAGTTGACGGACGCGGTGAAGGTTGTTTCGTTCACCCACCAGTCCAACGTGACGGGTGCGATCGCACCGGTTGAGGAATTGGTGCGACGAGCACGCGCCGTCGGTGCACTTGTCGTGCTCGACGCGTGCCAGTCGGTGCCTCACATGGCAGTCGACTTCCACGAACTGGGAGTGGATTACGCGGCTTTCTCCGGCCACAAGATGCTCGGCCCTTCGGGCGTCGGAGTTCTGTACGGCCGTCGTGAGCTGCTGGCAGCGATGCCTCCGTTCATCACCGGCGGCTCGATGATCGAGACGGTCACCATGGAGGTCAGCACCTACGCGCCGCCGCCTCAGCGTTTCGAGGCCGGCGTACCGATGACCTCACAGGTGGTCGGACTGGGCGCTGCCGTGGATTACCTGAACACCTTCGGGATGGACGCCGTCGCCGCGCACGAGCACGTGTTGGTGGAAGATGCTCTCGAAAAGTTGTCGGCGGTCGAAGGTCTGCGCATCATCGGACCGCAGACGTCCGAGAACCGCGGCGGAGCGATTTCCTTTGTCGTGGACGGTATTCACGCCCACGACCTCGGACAGATCCTCGACGACGAGGGCGTCGCGATCCGCGTCGGACACCATTGTGCGTGGCCGCTGCATCGTAAGTTCGGTGTTGCTGCGACGGCCCGTGCGTCGTTTGCGCTCTACAACACCACCTCGGAAATCGATGTTCTCGTTGCAGCGATCAAGCGTGCGCAGGAATTTTTCGGTGTCGCAGGGGAGTTGAACTGAATCATGCGCATGGAGCAGATGTATCAGGAAGTGATCCTCGATCACTACAAACATCCGCACGGCCGCGGACTCCGTGAGCCGTTCGGCGCCGAGGTGCACCACGTCAACCCGACGTGTGGCGACGAGGTGACGTTGCGCGTCCAGATCTCTGAGGACGGAACGGTCTCAGACGTCTCGTACGACGGGCAGGGTTGCTCGATCAGCCAGGCGTCGACGTCGGTGCTCAACGACCTCGTCATCGGTATGCAGGTCACCGACGCACTGAAGACGGTGACGGCGTTCAACGAGATGGTGAGCAGTCGGGGCACCGTCGAGGGGGACGAGGACGTTCTCGGTGACGGCATCGCGTTCGTCGGTGTCTCGAAGTATCCGGCACGCGTCAAGTGCGCCTTGCTCGGATGGATGGCATTCAAGGATGCTGTAGTCCAGATTGTCGACGGCGGTGCTGTCACGGCGGCGGACAGCAGCAGTGAATTGGTCGACACGACTGAAGGACAGGGATCATGACCGAGACACAACCAGTGCAGGACGCCGAGGTCGGCGCTCCGGTGAATCCGAATCCCGATTCCACTGCGGAATTCGGTGGCGCACAGGGCAGTGGAACTGTTCCGTCGCCTGAGCGACTCGACGAACTCGAAGAAGCGATGCGCGACGTCGTCGACCCCGAACTGGGAATCAACGTCGTCGATCTCGGCTTGGTCTACGGACTCTTCGAAGACGACGGTGTCGTCACGATCGACATGACTCTGACGTCGGCGGCGTGCCCGTTGACCGACGTGATCGAGGACCAGGCACGCGGCGCACTGGTGCGTAGCGATCTGTGTACCGACATGAAGATCAACTGGGTGTGGTTGCCGCCGTGGGGACCGGACAAGATCACCGAGGACGGACGCGAGCAGCTGCGCGCACTCGGCTTCACCGTCTGACGAGTAATCTCAGCACGATCAATTGAAAAGATTTCGCCGGAGCGTCGGTGCCCGTTCGTCGGGTACCGGCGCTTCGGTTTGTTATATAGGGCCGTTTTAGCCATGATATTCAGGACAATAGTCCCAAATGGTTGTTTGATGAATATTTGCTGGAAGCTGACTGATCGGTAACATCGCAGCTGATTGTCACGATGTGATCTCCGGCGGGCGATTTGCCAGTTTCACCCGAGCTTTCCGATGTATTCGTCTCATTTCGAAGTACCCCGAGTTCGAAGCGTCCTGCGGGCGCATATACCTGTTTGCATCATGATCAAGTGGTAAGAGGGAGATTCGTGTGGATGGCAGTCCCGACCGAGGAATCGTTTCCGCAGCTCGTCCGGACGACGAACTCACCTTCCCTCTTTCTGCCGCGCAACTTTCCCTGCTTGTCGCACAACAGCTTCGACCCGAGATTCCCGTCAGCATCGCTCAGTACGTCGATGTGGACGGCCCGCTCGACATCGAGCTGCTGACCGCTGCCAGTAAACAGACCGGCCGTGAGATCGGCTCCGGATATCTGCGCCTGGTCGAAGTAGACGGGGTTGCGCGTCAGTGGCTCGATGTCGACATGGACGATTCCCTCGACGTGGTCGACCTTCGCGCCGAATCGGATCCGGAATCGGCGGCGCGCGAATGGATGCGGCGCGAGCACACCGCCGCCATCGATCCGTTCACCGATCGCCTGGTCAGGCTCGCGGTCCTGATTCTTCGCGACGACCATTCCTACTGGTACAGCCGCATCCATCACGTAGCCCTCGACGGTTTCGGTGCGATGTCGATGATGAACCGCACAGCCGAGATCTACACCGCCGCCGTACGAGATCTGCCAGTTCCCCCAGCAGTAACTGCGCCTCTCCAGGCTTTGGTGAAGGCTGAGTCCGACTATCTCGGCTCTACGCGGTGGGAGCGCGATCGCGACTACTGGACTACGAAGATGGCCGACAAGCCGAGCGGAACCTCGCTCGCGTCCTCGACCGCTCCGTCGCAGGCATGGTCACGGCTGCGGTCGGCGACGGTGCCTTCGGAACTGCGAAGCTCCCTCGAACGCCTTGCCGAAGCGCACGACGTGACGACGTCGTCAGTGGTGATCGGCGCTCTGGCCGCCTACCTCGCCCGCGCGATCGGAACTCGTGATGTCGTACTCAGTCTCCCGGTTTCGGGGCGTACGACCAAAGCTGCTCGCAGGTCCGGCGGAATGATGTCGAACGTCGTCCCGATACGCGCGAGCGTCGACCCCTACATCGCAGTGGGGGACTTGCTTCGTGAGGTGAAGATCGAACTCACCGGCGCACTGCGTCATCAGAAGTACCGCCACGAGGACCTGCGACGCGTCCTCAACGCCGGTGATCACAGTATCGCCGACGGCCGCGGCTTCCACGGACCGCTGATCAACCTCATGCTGTTCCACTCCGGAATCACCCTCGGCGACGCGCACGGCGAACTCCACGTGATCTCGACCGGGCCGATCGAAGACCTCTCGGTCAACGTCTATCAGACTTCCGCAGCCGAAGAGATCCAGATCGACTTCGCCGCGAATCCAGACCTCTACACCGACGAGGTCATCTCGCGTCACCATCAACGGTTCCTCGAATTCCTCGAATTGTTCTGTGCGGCAGAATCGGGAACTCGATTGATGGACATCGACCCGGACGCCGCGGGGAAGTGGATCGCAGAAGTCCAGCACGCCCGCAACGTCGAATACTGGTCGTCGACATTGTCGAACCCGGCCGAGGAGCTGGGGTTGCCGGTCGTCGCCGGAACCGGTCGAACGTCCACGCCCCTCCAGATCGAGGCAGACCTCTGCCGCCGCCTCGAGACGATGGCGACGACGATGAACACGAGTCTGTTCGTGCTGTTCCAGTCTGCGATGACCGGACTGCTGCGCCGCGTCGGTTCGGCCGAGGAGGTGTCGATCGGAGTCTCGGTTCGCGGATACGGCGCCTCCAATCCGGACGACTTCGTCTCGATGTTCGCCAACCAGCTGGTGCTTCGCTCGACGGTGTCGAACACCATGAAGCTCACCGATCTGGTCGGTGCGGTGGACACCGTCGCGATCGACGCCTTCGAACACGCAGACATTCTTCTGTCTTCGGTGACCGCTGCCCTCGGTGATGGTCGATGGGTGGAGACGGGCCCGTTGTTCCGGGCGATGGTCTGCTTCGAGGAACCGCTCGATGCACACCCCAGATTTCCTGGACTCATGGTCGGTGCGCCTATCGGGTCCGACCTCGCGACAGCTCCGGAACTGTTTGTCTCCCTTGCTATTCCGACGGGTGAGCATGCCGACTTCGATCAGCCGATCTCCGGCGTTCTGGATTGGCTCGGCACGAAAGAGCAAGCCGAAGACCTCGCCGACCGCTATCTACGAATCTTGACCGCAATGGTCAGTGCTCCGCACTCGGTGCTCGGCGCTGTGGACTTGCTCCGCGCGGACGCGCGCCAGGCGCTTGTACCGCCGGTTCTGCCGACTACACCGGTCCGAACGCTCTTCGACATCTTTGCCGACCGTGTTCGCGCGACCCCTGACGCGATCGCCGTTGTCGTGGGCGACGAGCGAGTGTCGTACTTCGAACTCGATCGACGATCGAATCGGTTGGCGCGTAAGCTTGTCGATCACGGCGTGCACTCCGAGTCGCTGGTCGGAATCATGCTGCCGAAGTCAGTCGACATGATCATCGCGGCTGTCGCGGTGCTGAAGGCCGGCGGCGGATATCTCCCGCTCGATCGTGCGCACCCGGCCGAGCGCTTGGCGTATGTGGTCGAGGATGCGCAACCGGTGTGCGTCATTTCCGATTCCACCTTCCCGAACGCCGATGTGGCGGTCATCGGAGTCGACTCCGACGAGTACTCCGGTGCGAGTCTGGAAATCGATGAGCGCCCGCGCGGGCACGGAGCCGACAATCTGGCGTACGTGATCTACACCTCGGGGTCGACGGGTCGACCCAAAGGCGTCTCCGTCACCCACGCCACCGTGGTGCGATTGTTCGAGAACACGCACGTCGAGTTCGGATTCGACGGCAACGATGTGTGGACAATGTTCCACTCGTTCGCCTTCGACTTCTCGGTGTGGGAACTGTGGGGCGCGCTGCTCCACGGTGGAACTCTGGTGCTGGTCGATCACGAAGTCTCACGCGACCCCGATGCCTTCCGAGCGCTGGTCGCCGCAGAAGGCGTCACCGTGCTCAATCAGACGCCCTCGGCTTTCTACCAGTACATCGAAGCCGACCTCCGGGCCGATTCGGAGACTCGGCTCCGGTACGTGATCTTCGGTGGCGAAGCCTTGGATCTTCGTCGCCTCGGACGCTGGTACGACAATCATGCGGGCTACGACAATCACGATAATCTCTCGGAATCCGGGCCCGCACTCGTCAACATGTACGGCATCACCGAGACCACGGTGCATGTCACGCATCTCGAACTCGACCGACCGAGCGCGAGTGCGGTTACCGGCAGCCGGATCGGTGACGCGATCGACGGACTTCGTGTGTACCTGCTCGACGAGCATCTCTCGCCGGTCCCGGTGGGAATCGCGGGCGAGATCTACGTCGCCGGCGGTCAACTCGCCCGTGGTTATCTGGGCCGACCCGATCTCACCTCAGGCCGGTTCGTCGCGGATCCCTTCAATGCCGGCGGACGACGGCTGTACCGCTCCGGCGACCGCGCACGCTGGATCGCGCCCGGACAACTCGAATACCTCGGACGCGGCGACGCACAGGTCAAGATCCGCGGATTCCGTATCGAACTCGGCGAGATCGACTCCGTCATCCTCAGCGCGCCGGGAATCGACGACGCCGTGACCCTCGTGGCTCCGACGCCGGCCGGTGGCGCTCTCGTGACGTACGTGACGGCTTCCGGCGCCGTGGACGTCGACGTCCTCCGTGCCCACGCTGCCGAAGTCCTCCCGACCTACATGGTTCCCGATGCCTTCATGGTCATCGATTCAATTCCGTTGACCACCAACGGAAAACTCGACCGGCGTGCGCTGCCGTCGCCGATCCTGGCCTCCACCAAAGTCTTCCGGCCTCCGACGACACCGACCGAGGGCAAGGTTGCCGCGGTTCTGGCTGACATCCTGGGTAGTGGACCGCTCGGACTCGACGACAACTTCTTTCATCTGGGCGGAAACTCGCTGGTAGCGACGACGGCGGTAGCGCGCTTGACCGAAGCTACCGGGGTTCGGATGCCGCTGCGTGCTCTCTTCGATCACCCCACGGTGTCCGGGATCGCGGCGACGATCGAGCGTGCCGCACCGACGCCGGACGCCGACGGTATTCAGGTCGTGGCCAGGCCGGCGGTACTACCGCTCGCTCCCGCGCAGCAGCGACTGTGGTTCCTCAACCGCGTCGCACCGGAATCAGGTGCCTACAACATTCCGCTGGCGGTGTCGCTGCGCGGCGACGTCGATGCCGACGCACTGGGCGCCGCGATCGTGGACGTGGTGTCCCGCCACGAGTCACTGCGCACCGTGTTTCCTCAGGTCGGGGACAACGCAACGCAAAAGGTTCTGGGCTTCGGCGAGGGTATCGCGGGGCTCGAGTCGATCCAGGTGGAACGCGAAAGCCTCGAGAGAGTGATCTTCGAATTCTCTTCGGCCGGTTTCGATCTGGTCCGTGAACGCCCGGTGCGCTACTTGCTGATCACTGTCGCCGACGACAAGGAAGGCAGAGACGAGGAGGCCGTCCTCGTCGTAGTTCTGCATCACATGGTGGCCGACGGTTGGTCACTCGCTCCGCTGGCCGCCGACCTCACCGGCGCCTACGCTGCCCGAATCGGCGGCAACGGACCTCAGTGGGCGCCCCTTCCCGTTCAATATGCCGACTATGCGCTCTGGCACCGGGAACACCTCGGTGACGCTACGTCCGCCCAGTCTCTTGCCCACTCGCAGATTGCCTTCTGGAAGCAGCGGCTGGCGGGAGCGCCTGAGCAACTCCACCTGCCGACAGACCATCCGCGCCCACTGGATCCGTCCATGGGCGGAGCCGGCGTCGACATCAGGATCGGCGCTTCCACCCACCAGAAGCTCGTTGCGCTCGCTGCGGATCACGACGCCACTACATTCATCGCGCTGCACGCGTGCTTCGCGCTCCTTCTGGCCCGCTACAGCGGCACTGACGACGTCGTCGTCGGAACACCGGTGGCTGGACGAGGGGACAGGTCTCTCGATCTGCTGGTCGGCATGTTCGTCAACACCCTTGCCTTGCGGACCGTCGTCGATCGTGATGCAACCTTCGGGGAGTACCTCGCGCAGGTCAGAGCCGGCGATGTGGATGCCTTCGACAACGCGGACGTGCCGTTCGACGTCGTCGTGGACGCGCTCGAACTGGACCGCTCGTCCTCGCATCACCCGGTCTTTCAGGCGGCCATCACCTCGCGGATAACCACCACTCACACAGCCGAACTCGCTGGAGTGTCGATGACGGCGCGGGCGGTCGAGACGGGGCTGACCAAGTTCGACCTCGAGCTCACCGTCACGGAGCGTCACGAGGGCGGGTCCGCAGCGGGAATCGATGCCACGTTCACCTATTCCACCGACCTGTTCGACAGGACGACCGTCGAAGCGTTGGCGCGCAATTTTGTGACACTCGTGGAATCGGCAGTGTCGGAACCGTCTGCACCGGTTGGTGACCTTCGTGTACTCGGCGCCAGGGAGAGCGCCGTGATATTGCCGCGGCGCGGTGACCTCTCGCTCGGCGAATCGACCTTGGCGCAGATCCTGGGCGAGACCGCGCTGGCCCATTCCGACGCGATCGCCCTCGAAGACTCCGAGCGGTCACTCTCGTACGCAGAGTTGGAGCGCCGATCGAATCGGATCGCTCGATACCTCATGGACCTGGGCGTCGGCCCCGAAACACCGGTCGCGCTGGCCGTCGCCCGATCTGTCGACTCGGTGCTCGCAGTCTGGGCGGTCACCAAAGCCGGCGGCGTTTTTGTCCCGGTCGATCCCCGTTATCCCGCAGATCGCGTTGCGCACATGCTCGAGGATTCGGGCGTGCGAATCGGAATTCGGTCCGCCGAGGTTGCGGCCGGTCCGGCGGTCGGCGGGAACGTCGCAGTCTGGATCGACCTCGGCGACGCGGACACCGTTGCAGAATGTGCCGCCTACTCCGACGCTGCGATCGACGACGCGGACAGAACAGGATCGATCACTGCGGCGTCGGCTGCGTACGTCATCTACACGTCCGGTTCGACCGGAGTGCCGAAGGGCACCGTCGTCACTCACGCGGGTTTGGTCAATCTTTCTCGCGAACAACAGGATCGGTACCGGATCACCGCTGATTCGCGGACTCTGCATTTTGCGTCTCCGAGCTTCGACGGCGCCGTACTCGAACTTCTGCTCGCCGGTTCGACCGGCGCGACGATGGTGATCGCACCCCCCGACATCTACGGTGGGGACGCGTTGAGCGAGTTCCTCCGAAGCCGCGAAGTCACACATGCGTTCATCACTCCGGCCGCTCTGGCAACCGTCGATCCGGAGGGAGTGTCGGCACTGGAATGCGTAGTCGTCGGCGGCGATGTGTGCACCCCGGAACTGGTCTCGAGCTGGGGCAACGGGCGCAGACTGCACAACGGATACGGTCCGACCGAAACCACCGTCATGGTCGCCATCAGTGATCCACTCTCACCGGGCGAGCCGATCACCATCGGCGGTCCCATCCGCGGGATCGACGCCGTGGTGCTCGACGCACGGCTGCAACCGGTCCCGATCGGAGGCGTCGGCGAGCTGTACATCGGTGGGCCGGGCCTCGCGCGTGGCTACCACCTTCGTCCCGCGCTGACATCGGATCGTTTTGTCGCGCATCCGTACTCGACGCCCGGTGCCCGGATGTACCGAACCGGTGACGTGGTCCGCTGGACCAAGGACCTGACTCTTCGCTACGTGGGCCGCAGCGACCATCAGCTCAAGATCCGCGGGTTCCGCATCGAACTCGGCGAGATCGACGCTGCTCTGATGGATTCCCCTCTCGTTCACTTCGCCACGACGATTCCCGTCGAATCCGCCGCCGGTACCACCCTGGCGTCGTATGTGTTGCTGAGGGGCGACGCTGATATCGAGTCGCTCTTTGTGGGACTCGTCGACACGCTGCCGCGGTACATGATCCCGTCGTCGATCACGCCGATCGACGCGATTCCGTTGACCCCGGTCGGCAAACTCGATCGCAGAGCATTGCCGACGCCGATACCGCGCGAAATCCTGGGAACGGGTCGTGAACCCGAGGCCGGGCTCGAACGAACCGTTGCCGACGTGTTCGCTTCACTGCTCGATGTACCCGAGGTCCGGGCAGGAGACAGCTTCTTCGATCTCGGGGGCAACTCCCTCGTCGCGACGCAGGTGTCCGCGCGGTTGAGTGCAGCGACGGGACTCGCCGTGGACGTGCGCTCGATCTTCGAAGCACCGACCGTCGAAGCTCTCGCTGCGCGTCTGGCGGCAAACGCCGAAGAATCAGACGATCGACCTGCCCTGAGCGCCGGTGCTCGCCCTGACCGATTGCCACTCTCCGCTGCACAACAACGACTGTGGTTCGTAAATCGCTTCGATCCGCAGTCCTCGGTCTACAACATCCCGTTCGCGATCCGGATCACCGGACACATCCACGGCGATGCACTCGAAGACGCACTTGCGGACGTCATCGCACGCCACGAGGTACTTCGAACGATCTACGTCGACAGCGTGGACGGCCCGAGCCAGGTCATCCGAGCGCTTTCCGACGTGCAGTTCTCTATCGAGCACTATGTCGGCTCCGAAGGAGTCGACGCGGCGACAACGGAGTTTGCGGCGCGGGGGTTCGATCTCGGTTCGGATCTGCCGATTCGGGCACTGCTCGTGCGCGAGGACACCGACGCTCACGTACTGGTCGTCGTCATCCACCACATCGCCTTCGACGGCTGGTCCCTGACTCCCTTTGCCGCAGATTTCATCGCGGCGTACTCCGCACGCGTTGTCGGAGATGCACCAGTTTTTGCTCCACTCGACGTGCAGTACGCCGATTACGCGCTGTGGCAGCAAGACTCGCTCGGGCAGATCGACGACCAGGAGTCTCTGATTGCCCGCGAGCTGACATTCTGGACAGTTGCCATGGCGGGTGCCCCGGACGAGGTACTGCTACCCGTGGATCGCGCACGCGGATCTGTCACCACGACCGCTGTCGGCTCGGTGCCGATCGTCATCGACGCGGCGACGGGGGAGCGACTCGCCGCCTTGGCAAGGCGCAGTGGTACGACGCAGTTCATGGTCGTACACGCGATCCTGGCGGTTGTTCTCGCCCGTCTCGGTGCAACCGACGACGTGGTGATCGGCACCCCGGTGGCAGGCCGCGGGCGACCCGAACTGGATTCCCTGATCGGGATGTTCGTCAATTCGGTACCGCTTCGCACACCGGTCGATCACCGAGCGTCGTTCACCTCTTTGCTCGAGGTGGTCCGCGATCTCGACCTTGCTGCGTTCGCGCACGCCGAGCTGCCCTTCGAGGTGCTGGTCGACGCCCTCGATCTCGACCGGTCCACCACACGGCACCCCCTGTTCCAGGTCATGCTGTCGTACCACCAGAATCTGCTCTCGCCGCAGGTCACGGCCCACGACGCGCATCTAGAGGCGCAGCCACTCGAACCGTCCGTGGCGAAGTTCGACCTCGAGTTCACCCTGCTGGCCGGCGATTCCGAGAACACGGAGATCACCGGATCGCTCAGATTTGCCGAGGCGCTCTTCGACACCGTCACCGCAGAATCGATCGCCGCCCGTGTGCAGTCTGTGGCCCGCGCCGTCGCCGCAGAACCGGACACGGCGATCGACGACATCGAATTCCTCAGCACCCTCGAGCGGGTGTCGCTGATGCCGGTCCGCGGTCCGGCGTGGACAGCCTCGCGTACCTTGGCCGAGATCTTGACACGGACTGCTACCCGCTCAGGCGAATCGGTGGCCCTTCGATCCGGTGACACCACCGTGCTCTACCGCGACCTGTTCGCCCGTGCGTCTTCCCTTGCTCGGCGCTTGACCACGGAGGGAATCGGCGCCGAAGATATTGTGGCAATAGCCATTCCGCGTTCGATCGACTCGATCGTCGCGTTGTGGGGCGTTGCCTTGACCGGCGCCGCGTTTGTTCCGGTCGATCCGCGATACCCCGCCGATCGCATTCTGCACATGCTCACCGACTCCGGAGCCACCCGCGGAGTGACGACGGAAGCGGTGATCGAGTCGCTGCCCCGCCCGGTTCCGTGGATGACGATCGACGACGTCGAGGACGACGGTGTCGGGCAGCCGGTTCCGGCCGCACCGATCCGAATCGACAACCTCGCCTACATCATCTACACCTCCGGATCGACGGGAAAGCCCAAGGGCGTCAGCGTCACTCACCGTGGGCTGAGCGCATTGGCCGCCGAGCAGACAGCGCGCTACGGCATCTCGGCGCAGTCGCGAACACTGCACTTCTCCTCACCGAGTTTCGACGCATCCATCCTCGAGCTTCTGCTCGCCGTGGGTGAGGGCGGGACGATGGTGATCGCAACTCCCGACGTGTACGGGGGCGAGGACCTCGCGAAACTTGTCACCGATCACCAGGTGACCCACGCGTTCATCACTCCGGCTGCACTGGCCTCGGTCGATCCCACCGGGCTGGACGTCTTGCAGTCGATCATTGTCGGCGGAGAGGCCTGCTCACCCGAACTGGTCCGCAAGTGGGCACCCGGTCGGCGGTTGTTCAACGGATACGGGCCGACGGAAACCACCGTCATGGTGTGCATCAGCGATGCCCTGACAGCGGGAGAGACCGTGACCATCGGCGGACCCGTCCGCGGAGTGTCCGCAGTGGTTCTCGACGGTTCCGCTCGGCCGGTTCCCGTCGGGGTCACCGGTGAGCTCTACATCGCCGGCCTGGGACTTGCCCGCGGCTACCTCGACCAACCCGCATTGACGGCGACGCGATTCGTGGCGGCGCCGTTCGGTCCGTCCGGCACCCGCATGTACCGGACCGGAGACCTGGTTCGGTGGACGCCGCATGAGACGCTCGAATACGTCGGACGCTCTGATCACCAGGTGAAAGTGCGCGGATTCCGGATCGAACTGGGCGAGATCGACTCCGTGCTCAGCGCATACCCCGGCGTCGAGTTCGCGGTCACCGTGGGCGTGAACGCGGCTTCCGGTGAGACGATGTTGGCGTCGTACGTGGTGCTCGGCACGGAAGTCGTCGAGGTGGACGAGCTGTTGAGCCACGCGCGCCGCTCGCTCCCGGCCTTCATGGTGCCGTCGGCGATCACCCCGATCGAGCGCGTTCCGCTCACCCCTGTCGGGAAACTCGACCGAGCGGCGCTGCCCGCACCGACACTGCGTTCGTCCGAACGAAGTGTCGAGCCGCTGATCACCGAGACCGAATTCCAGGTCGCCGGCGTCGTGGCAGAACTGCTGGGAATCGAACAGATCAGTGCGTCGGACAGCTTCTTCGAACTCGGTGGCAACTCCCTGCTCGCCACCAGACTGGCCCAGCGCCTCGGGGAGACCCTGGGTAGACAGATCTCTGTCCGAATGCTGTTCGAGCACCCCGAAATTCGGGAACTTGCCGCCGCACTCGACACTTCCGCCGAGGTAAAGGCACTGCCGCCGATCAGCGCTGCCGATCGCCCGGACCGGATTCCGCTTTCCTACGCGCAAGCACGCATCTGGTTCCTCAACCAGATGGATCCCAGCTCGCCGGCCTACAACGTCCCTGCCGCGATTTCGCTCGACGGTGCCCTCGACGTGCCGGCCCTCGAAGCTGCTGTCCTCGACGTGATCGAAAGGCACGAAATCTTGCGCACGGTGTTCCCCGACTCCGACACCGGTCCACACCAGGTGATCCAGGATGCGTTCACCTCGCTGGAATTCGGAAACGCCGACACCCGCGAACCGGCAGAGCTCGCCGGAGAATTTGCGTCGCGCGGATTCGACATCACAACCCAAGTCCCCGTTCGGGCACTTCTGCTCGAGTCGACGCCGCAACAACACACTTTGGTCATCGTGATCCACCACATCGCGGCGGACGGGTGGTCGATCGCGCCGTTGATGAAGGACGTACTCACCGCCTACGTCGCGAGAAGTTCGGGACACGCCCCCGAGTTCACGCCTCTCGAGGTGCACTACGCGGACTTCGCCATTTGGCAGCGGGAAGCGCTGGGCGCGGTGAACGAATCCGAGAGCGTGCTCGGGGCACAGGCGTCGTACTGGCGGGAAATATTGCGGGGAGCGCCCGAGCTGATCGACCTTCCCGGCGATCGAACTCGCCCGCTCACCCAGTCGTTGAGCGGTGCCCACACCGCGGTCTCGCTCCCGGCGCACACCCGGATCGCGGTCGAGGCGGTTGCCGGCGCGAATGCGGCGACGCCGTTCATGGTGTTGCACGCTGCCTACGCGGTGCTGCTGGCCAGGCTCAGCCGGAGCACCGACATCGTGATCGGATCCCCGGTCGCCGGGCGAGGACACCGAGTTCTCGACGACCTCGTCGGGATGTTCGTGGGCACGGTAGGGCTGCGTACGACGATTGATCCCGGATCCACCTTCGTCGACGTCCTGCGTACTGTCCGGTCCGTCGATCTCGACGCGTTCGCCCACGCGGACATTCCGTTCGAGCAGGTCGTGGACGTCGTGGCGCCGACCCGGACTACAGACCGTCATCCGGTGTTCCAGACGATGATCTCGTTCCACGGCGCTCATCCGAAGGCGTGGGATCTCCCGGGACTTACCGTTCGTGCCCACGAGATCACACCGGACATCGCCAAGTACGACCTGCAGTTCACCGTTGTCGAACAGACCGCGGAGGAGGGCGGCGGTTACGCGGCCTCCCTCACATATGCACAGGACCTCTTCGACGCCGACACGGCGGAGTCGTTTGCGGTAATGCTGGAAACGATCGTCGAGACACTGACCGCCCAGCCCTCCGTCGTCGTCGGTGACGTGGACCTCGTAGGACAAGGTCAGCGCGCGTTGCACGGACGTCCGGCCGGCGATGCTCTCACCTTGCCGGAATTGCTGCTTCGCGGCGCCGCCGATCCGCATGCCCCGGCGCTTGTCGACGTCGCGGCATCCACCACGCTCACGTACGGCGAACTCGACCGCCGCTCCGACGCGATGGCGTTTGCACTGATCGCTCGCGGAATCACTCCCGAAATGATTGTGGCATTGGCGCTTCCAAGGTCAGCCGACTACGTAATCGCGCTCTGGGCCGTGGCGAAAGCAGGCGGGGTGTTCCTTCCCGTCGATCCCGCGTATCCCGCCGAGCGGATCGAGCACATGCTCACCGACAGTGGGGCAGTCCTCGGTATCACCAGAGGCCGGTATCTGGCCGAACTCCCGGATGTCACGTCGTGGATCGAACTCGACGCGGCCGAATTCACCGCCGAAATCGAGGCCGTCCATTCCGAGACTCTGCCCGACGCGCCACTCGAGCTCGACAATCCGGCCTACCTGATCTACACCTCGGGCTCGACCGGAAAGCCCAAGGGCGTGTTGGTCACTCACGCCGGACTGGCAGCGTTCGCCGACGAACAGCGTGAACGCTTCGGCGTCACCGCACACTCCCGCGCTCTGAGCTTCGCCTCGACGAGCTTCGACGCTTCTGTGCTCGAGCTGTTGCTGGCTTTCGGCGCCGGCGCAACGATGGTGATAGCGCCCCCGACAATTATCGGCGGCGTCGAATTGCACGAATTGCTCGACGAGCAGGCAATCACCCATGCGTTTGTGACTCCGGCCGCGCTGGCGACTGTCGATCCCGCTGGACTCGACCATCTCGAAGCCGTTGTCGTCGGCGGTGACGCGTGCTCTGTCGACCTCGTATCTCGGTGGGCCCCGGGACGTCGAATGTTCAACGCGTACGGCCCCACCGAGGCAACCGTCGCGGTCACCATCAGCGATTCGCTCGCAGCGGGGGAGCCCCTGACGATCGGCGGTCCGATCCGCGGCGTGGAGGCGATGGTTCTCGATTCCCGTCTGCACTCGGTTCCCGGCCGAATCGTCGGTGAGCTCTACGTGAGCGGCGACGGTCTCGCCCGCGGGTACCTCGGCAACCCCGCGCTGACGGCGACTCGGTTCGTTGCCGACCCGCACGGACCCGAAGGCGCTCGCATGTACCGCACCGGGGATCTCGTGCGTGAAGATCGCGCGGGGTCGCTTGTCTACCTCGGACGCGCAGACCACCAGGTCAAGGTGCGAGGGTTCCGGATCGAACTCGGCGAAATCGACGCGGTGCTGGCGTCGGAGGCGTCTGTGCATTCGGCCGTGAGCGTGGTCGTCGGTCAAGGTGGCGACGCTCGGATCGTCGCCTACGTCGTCCCGGCCAACAGGGCCGTCGACGCCTCCGCGTTACGCCGCCACGCAGCCATATACCTGCCTGCGCACATGATCCCGTCCGCTGTTGTCGCGATCGATGCAGTCCCGACCACACCGGCCGGCAAGCTGGATCGCACCGCTCTACCTGCTCCCCTCTGGGAGTCGCCCAGTGGACGCGGCCCGGAAGGCAGCGACGAGATTGCGATCTGCGCTGCGTTCGCAGAGGTACTGGATCTCGCCGACGCCGACACCTTCGCCGATTCGAGTTTCTTCGAACTCGGCGGAAACTCACTCATGGCAACGCGTTTGGTCGCTGCCATCAAGGAACGCACCAGCCTGACCGTCCCCGTCGCATGGATATTCTCCGACCCGACTCCGGAGGCATTGGCGCGCAGACTCTTCGAACTCGAGGCAACAGTTGTGACAAGTGACGCGGATACCTCCGCACTTGCAGTAGTCCTGCCACTGCGCCCGGAAGGCCGCGCCGAGCCACTGTTCTGCGTCCATCCGGCTATCGGATTGGCCTGGTGCTACGGGGCGCTCGATCGCTACGTCAATTCGAGTCGGCCGCTGTACGGCCTGCAGTCGCCGGTCCTGACGGACCCCGAATTCCGGGCGGAGCTGATCGAGGACTTCGCTGCGCGGTACGTCGAGGAAATCCGCGGAGTCCAGCCGCACGGTCCGTATCACCTGCTGGGGTGGTCGATCGGCGGATTGATCGCTCATGCGGCGGCGGTGCAGTTGCAAGCAGCCGGTGAGAGCGTCGCCGACCTGATACTGCTCGACAGCTTCGTTCTCGAAGACCCGACTATGGCAGGCGCGCAGCCTTCTCTCGCCGAACTGATCGGCGGGTTGGGGATCTCGGTGCCGGACACCGACGAGCGCGACCTGACACCCGAGGACGCCGAAGAACTCTTGCGCGGAGCTATCGGCGATCATCCCTTGGTCTCGAGCGAGCGGATCGAGCGACTGTTCGAGGAGTACTCGGCCGGCGCCGAGCTGGCCCATCGCTACCGCCCGGGCAAGTTCGTGGGCGATCTGCTCTTCTTCTCGGCACAGACCGACACCTTCGACCCGCTGCGAACTGCGTCGGCGTGGCGCCCGTTCGTGTCCGGGGTGATCATCGACCGTCCGGTGCCCACGTCACACGCCGAAATGTTCACCGAGGCAGGTCTGGAGGCGATCGGACCCGTGATCAACCTGGCGGTCGGAACGGGTCGTCACGCGGCTCCGGACGTCGACGCAGAACTGGACGCTCTGATCGAGATCCAAGACGTGCGGGGCTGACTCAGGCGCGCTTCTTCGCTCGCGTCTTGCTTCCACTCGTTTTGCCGGCAGAGGTTTTGCTTGCGTTCGACTTGGCTTCGTCCACACTGCGCTGCAGTGCGGCAACCAGGTCGACCACCTCTGCATCGGTGCCCTCTTGGTCGACCTCGGCGGCGGGGATGACCTTCTTGCCGCCGTTCTCGATCATCTCGTCGAGCAACTGTCGGAGTTGGAGTTGGTAATCGTCGGTGAACTCGGTCGGATCGAAGTCGCCCGCCATGCTCTCGACGAGCGTCTGCGCCATCTTCAGTTCCTTGACCTTCGGCTTCTCCACGTCGTCGAGCGAAGGGAACTCCGCCGCGCGAACTTCGTCGGGCCAGAGGAGCGTCTGGATCACGAGGACGCCGTCGCGGGCGCGCATCGCGGCCAGACGCGTCTTCTGACGCAGCGTGAAATGCACCAATGCTGTTCGATCACTCTCGGTGAGCACAGTCGAGAGCAGGACGTACGCCTTCGGTGACGCCGAATCCGGTTCGAGGAAGTAGCTCTTCTCGAACAAGATCGGATCGATCTGGTCGTTCGGCACGAATTCCAGCACCGGAATCTCGTGCTTCTCGGCCGCTGGGAGCTTGTTGAAGTCCTCGTCGCTCAGGATGACCCGTGACCCGTCTTCCGAGTCGTACGCCTTGTCGATGTCCGCGAATTGGACCGTGTTGCCGCACTCGGAACACACGCGGTTGTACTTGATGCGGCCACCGTCTTTTGCATGGACCTGGTGAAATCGGATGTCGTGGTCCTCGGTCGCCGAGTACACCTTGACCGGAACGTTGACCAGACCGAAGGCTATCGAGCCTTTCCAAATCGAGCGCATGTCTCCCATGATGGTCGCCGCCGGCCGTTTGCGCGAGGCAAACACTCTCGGTTGATCCCGAACCGTTGCGTCCGGGTGAGCCGGTTCGGGGGACAGCGAGCGGGTATCCGCTCCGAGAATCCGACTCGCACACCTGGGGGCATACTCCGATGAGTATCCGAACCTACCGTCGACGCGTCACCGCTGCGCTGGCGATTTCACTAGTTCCACTGTTGTTCGCACCGTGGCCCGCAACAGCCGAACAGGCACGCACCGTCAGGGTCACCGTTCATTCGGATGCGATGGACCGCGACATACCACTCGAGGTGATCCTTCCCGCCGACACCAGCGCCCCACGCCCGACGCTGTATCTGCTCAACGGCGCCGGCGGTGGCGAGGACAGTGCAACGTGGGAAGGGCGGACGGATGTCCTGGACTTCTTCGCCGACAAGAACGTCAACGTCGTGACGCCGTTGGAGGGAGCGTTCAGCTACTACACCGATTGGCAGAAAGACGATCCCGTACTCGGCCGCAACAAGTGGCAGACATTTCTCACCCGCGAACTACCGCCGGCGATCGACGCGCAGTTCGGTACTAACGGGGTCAACTCCATCGCGGCGATCTCGATGACCGCGACCTCGGTACTCAATCTCGCGATCTCAGCACCAGGGCTGTATCGGAGTGTCGGGGCCTACAGCGGATGCGCGGAGACCTCCACCCAGCCAGGGCAGGACTACGTACGGCTGGTTGTCGGCGCGCGGGGAGGCGCTGATCCGACAAACATGTGGGGACCGTTCGACGGTCCGGGATGGCGCGAGAACGATCCCGTCGTGAACGCGGAGAACCTGCGGGGGACCGAACTGTACGTCTCCACCGGATCCGGGCTGCCAGGTCCGCACGACAACCTTCAGGCACCCGATGTGAACGGAAATCCCGGAGCCCTCCTGAATCAGATCATCGTCGGCGGCATCATCGAATCCGCGGTCAACGGGTGCACGCACGGATTGGCGGACCGATTGAACGCACTGGGCATCCCCGCGACCTTCGACTTCAAGCCGAGCGGAACGCACTCGTGGGGTTACTGGCAGGACGACCTACACAATTCCTGGCCGATGATCGCAAGCTCGATGGAAGTGCAGTAGTCGGTACGGAGCAGAGTCGGTACGGATCATTCACCGTAGAAACGGCGCGCGCATCAACGTCTTTCGAACGTGCCGCGGTGACGACCGGAACAGGGCTGCCATCACCTTCGCCGTCGCGGACGCGTCCCGCCGATCGGACAGGTAGGACCGCTGAGCCTCGACCGGTAGATCGAAGAACACCTCGAAGAATGTCGCGACGTCGCCCGAGTCGAGGGTGAGAAGTGCGTTCAGGCCAACGCGTCGAAGGGCAGACACCGCCCTGGCCGATCGTGGCCAGAGTGCAGCGTTGGGATCCCCACCGTCGGCGATTGCTTTCGCGACAGCGTCTGCCTCGGCAAGTGAGGAGGCAACGCTGTATCCGGTTCCCGGATGCATCAAACCGCCTCGCCCGCCGAACCGGTGGATGCCGTCCGGTGAGGATCCCCTCGGGCCTTCGACCGCAAAACGGACTCGCTCGACCGGAGCGTCGTCGGGGACTTCGCAGCCCCGATTGTGAAGTCGGGTGCGCAGACGTGCTTCGAGTTCGCGGAGCCCCAACGCCGGCCGGCCGGCCAGGCAGGTCTCCTCGAGGAGAACTCGCTCGCCATCGAGTGGGACCGCATAGAGGAACGACGGGGCGTCGGCGTCGGAAGTGCCGTTGTCTCTTCGCCAGTCCATGAACCAGGCTTCGTTGCCGCCCAGAATCGGAGATGCCAGGGCGCGGTCGACGATCACCCCGAAGGCGGTCTGCTGCGCGGTTGTCACTGTCGGATCGGTGCCCCTGGCGTCGATGACGATGGATCCCGTCAGCTGCGATCCGTCCACGCATACGACGGTGGTGGAGGACAGTGTTCGCGCGCTCATTGCTCTGAACTGCATAGAAGCATCACAGAGAAATAATTGCAGTGATGGTGTATTCAATACACAATATGCGCGATCAAGCGTTTTCTGTCCGTTGGTCCACACGCTCGGACGTTGAATCCGGCTCGCGATCACCTCGCCCGGCAGCCACGACGGCAGCTCGTCCGCCCACGCCGAGTACGTCGGAGTCCACATCCGGCGGGGGTGTGGATCGACAACGACGACGGTGAGTTGCCGGGCGATACAGCGGGTCGCGAGTGCCCGTCCCGCCGGCCCGCCGCCCACGATCACCACGTCGGCGGAGGAGTCGTCTGTGGTCATGGTCGGTGCACTACATCGATCCCGTTGCGAGCAGACCACCGTCGACCCGGACGGTTTCGCCCGTGATCCATGCCGCCGCGTCGGAAACGAGGAAGCCGACCAGGCCGGCAACGTCCTCCGGGGTGCCGAGCCGCTTCATCGGGTAGCCCGCCGACGCCTTGTCCTCGCCGCCAGCGACCAGGGCTGCCGCGAACTGCGTCTTGACGATCCCGGGAGCTACGGCATTGACACGAATCTTCGGCCCCAGTTGCCAGGCCAGTTCTTCCGTCAATCTGATGAGCGCAGCCTTCGACGCGCCGTACGCCGCGATGACGCCCGTCGATCGGATCCCGGCCACACTTGCCAGGTTAACGACGGCTCCACCGTGCTCGCCCATCCACGCCCGATGTGCTTGTTGGACGTAACCGAGGGCGGCAACCACGTTCACGTCGAAGATCTTGCGCACGGCGTCGAGGTCCGCCTCCATGAGCGAACCGAAGACGGGATTGATTCCGGTGTTGTTGACCAGAATGTCGAGCGAACCGAACTCGGCGACGGCGCGGTCGACGGCACCGGAGCGGGCTTCGGCATCGGCAGCGTTGCCCGCGAATGCGACGACCTTTCCGCCGTGACCGAGAGCGGAGAGTTCTGTAGCGGCGGCTTCGAGGGGCTCCGGCTTGCGGGCGGTAATCAGGACGTCTGCGCCGCGCGCGAGGAGTTCGGCGGCGACAGCCTTGCCGATCCCGCGACTTGCGCCGGTGACGATGGCGGCGCGGCCTTCGAGGTCGCGAGGACGAGTGCTGTTTTCGCTAGTCATGTCCCGAACGTTAGCGGACTCACACGCTGCTGGTCGGAACGACCGTCAGGTCACGGTAAAATCGATAGTTCTTGTGTCTGAAGTCAGGCATTGTTTACCCGTATTCGTCGTTTTTCCTGAGGAGTTTGCTTGATTACCGCCACTGACCTCGAAGTTCGTGCCGGTGTCCGCACCCTTCTCACGGCTCCCGGGCCGTCGCTGCGCATCCAGCCGGGCGATCGGATCGGCCTCGTCGGACGTAACGGAGCCGGAAAGACGACCACACTGCGCATCCTCGCCGGTGAAGGTGAGGCATATGCGGGAAGCGTCGTACGCACCGGTGAACTCGGATACCTCCCGCAGGACCCCAAAGAGGGCGACCTGAGCATCCTCGCCAAGGACCGGGTTCTCTCCGCACGCGGCCTCGACACGATGCTCCGCGAGATGGAGAAGCAGCAGATCCTGATGGGCGAGGTGCTCGATCAGGAATCTCAGGACCGCGCGGTCAAGAAGTACGGCCAGCTCGAGGATCGATTCTCGGCCCTCGGCGGCTACGAAGCCGAGAGCGAAGCCGCACGTATCACCAGCAGCCTCGGCCTCGAAGACCGTATTCTCGGGCAGCCGCTCAGCACGCTGTCCGGCGGTCAGCGTCGTCGTGTCGAATTGGCGCGAATCCTCTTTGCCGCCTCCGACGGCAGCGGTGCCCGCTCCGACACGACACTGCTCCTCGACGAGCCCACCAACCACCTCGACGCCGACTCCATCACCTGGCTGCGTGGATTCCTCCAGAACCACGAGGGCGGACTGGTGGTCATCAGCCACGACGTCGACCTGCTCAACGACGTCGTCAACCGCGTGTGGTTCCTCGATGCCGTTCGCGGTGAGGCCGACGTCTACAACATGAACTGGAAGAAGTACCTCGACGCACGCGCCACGGACGAGCAGCGTCGCCGTCGTGAGCGCGCGAATGCCGAGAAGAAGGCCGGCGCGCTGCGGATTCAGGCTGCGAAGATGGGCGCGAAGGCAACCAAGGCCGTCGCCGCGCAGAACATGGCGAAGCGGGCCGACAAGTTGATGGCGAACCTCGACGCCGAACGCGTCTCGGACAAGGTGGCGCGGATTCGTTTCCCCGAACCCGCAGCGTGTGGCAAGACTCCGCTGATGGGCAAGAACCTCACCAAGGTGTACGGCTCGCTCGAGATCTTCACCGGTGTCGATCTCGCAATCGACCGTGGATCGCGTGTGGTCATCCTCGGACTCAACGGTGCGGGTAAGACCACGCTGCTCCGCATCCTCGCGGGCGCGGAAAAGGCGGACGCGGGCGAGCTGATCGCCGGTCACGGACTCAAGGTCGGATACTTCGCTCAGGAGCACGACACCCTCGACGACGACGCATCCGTGTGGGAGAACATCCGCCACGCCGCGCCGGACACAGGGGAGCAGGAACTGCGTTCGCTGCTCGGTGCCTTCATGTTCACCGGCCCGCAGCTCGAACAGCCGGCCGGAACGCTCTCGGGTGGCGAGAAGACGCGTCTGGCTCTGGCCGGTCTGGTGTCGTCGGCCGCCAACGTTCTGCTTCTCGACGAGCCCACCAACAACCTTGACCCGATCTCACGCGAGCAGGTGCTCGACGCGCTCCGCAGTTACACCGGCGCCGTCGTTCTGGTCACTCACGATCCGGGTGCTGCCGAAGCACTCAACCCCGAGCGCGTCATCCTCCTACCCGACGGCAACGAGGACCACTGGTCGCAGGAGTACCTCGAGCTGATCCAACTCGCCTAACCCCCTGTGCGCCTTTTTGGTAGTGGGAACTACCAAAAAGGCGCACAGGGGCGAAGCCCCTCAATCCCTTCGCCGCACAGACTCCTCGACCAGATCGAGAACAGCCGAAAGGTTGTCGACGCCGTGGCCGGAGGCGATTCTCGCAACCAAACCGTCCATCACCAGATCCAGATACCCGATCAGGATTTCGGTGGGAACGTCGTCACGGAGTCGGCCGGCCGATTTCTGTCGGGCTAGGCGCGCACTGGTCGCTTCCGTCAGTTCTGCGGAGCGCTGCGACCATTTCTCACGGAAATCGGCGTCATTGCGTAGTCGACGCGCTATCTCCAGTCGCGTTCCCAGCCAATCGAATTGATCGGGCTGCGCGAGCATGTCCCGCATGACCTGGACGAGGCCCTCTTCGGCGACGACATCTGCCATCCGGCTCGCATCCTCGCTGGCAAGCGCGAGGAACAAGCCGTCCTTGTCCTTGAAGTGATGAAAGATCGCTCCCCGGGACAAACCGGTGACTTCTTCGAGACGGCGAACTGTGGCGCCGTCGTAGCCGTATTCCGCAAAGCAGCGGCGGGCGCCGTCAAGGATCTGACTGCGCCGTGCCGCGAGATGGTCTTCACTGACCTTGGGCACGTTGTTGTCCTCGTCTCGCGCTTTCTTTGTGCTCTGAACGCACGTGGCGGACTCAGCACCTCGCTGAGTCCGCCACGTGGGTTAGAGCAGGGCTCGGTTGACTAGCCCCGGATCATGTTGCGAAGCACGTACTGCAGGATGCCACCGTTGCGGTAGTAATCCGCTTCGCCGGGGGTATCGATGCGTACGACTGCGTCGAACACGACCTTCTCGCCGTTCTCGCGCGTCGCCGTGACCTTCATGGTCTTCGGGGTGACGCCCTCGTTGAGCTTCTCGACGCCTTCGATGTCGAAGGTTTCGGTGCCGTCGAGCTTGAGCGAACCTGCGGACTCGCCGACCGGGAACTGCAGCGGGACAACGCCCATGCCGATGAGGTTGGAGCGGTGGATGCGCTCGAACGACTCGGTGATGACGGCCTTGACACCCAGCAGGCTTGTGCCCTTGGCTGCCCAGTCACGCGAGGATCCGGAGCCGTACTCCTTGCCGCCCAGGACGACCAGCGGGATGCCTGCTGCCTGGTAGTTCTGCGACGCGTCGTAGATGAATGCCTGCGGTGCGCCTTCCTGCGTGAAGTCGCGGGTGTATCCACCCGAGACGTCGTCGAGGAGCTGGTTACGCAGACGGATGTTCGCGAAGGTACCGCGAATCATGACCTCGTGGTTACCGCGACGCGAGCCGAGCGAGTTGTAATCCGCACGCTCGACGCCGTGAGAGTCGAGGTACTGCGCGGCGGGGGTACCGACCTTGATCGGACCTGCCGGGCTGATGTGGTCGGTCGTGACCGAGTCGCCGAGCAGAGCGAGGACGCGGGCGCCCTTGATGTCCTTGACCGGAGCCGGATCCATCGTCATGCCGTCGAAGTAGGGTGGCTTCCGCACGTAGGTGGAGTTCACGTCCCACTCGAAGGTGTCACCCTTCGGGGTTTCGAGGTTCTGCCAGCGGCTGTCGCCCGCAAAGATGGTTGCGTACGACTTGCGGAACATGTCCTGGTCGATCGAGGACTTGATGGTCTCTTCGATTTCCTGCGTGGACGGCCAGATGTCCTTGAGGTAGACGGGGTTTCCGTCGGTGTCGTTACCGAGCGAATCGGTCTCGAAGTCGAAGTCCATGGTTCCGGCGAGGCCGTAGGCAATCACGAGCGGCGGGGAAGCCAAGTAGTTCATCTTGACGTCGGGGGAGATACGTCCCTCGAAGTTACGGTTACCCGACAGCACCGCGGTGACCGAGAGGTCGTTGTCGTTGATGGCCTTGGAGACTGCCTCGGGCAGTGGTCCGGTGTTACCGATGCACGTGGTGCAGCCGTAACCACCGAGGTAGTAGCCGAGCTTCTCGAGGTACGGCCACAGGCCGGCCTTCTCGTAGTAGTCGGTGACGACCTGCGAACCGGGAGCCATGTTGGTCTTGACCCACGGCTTGGTGGCAAGGCCCTTTTCGACGGCGTTGCGTGCGAGCAGTGCAGCGCCGAGCATGACCGAGGGGTTGGACGTGTTGGTGCAGGACGTGATGCCGGCAACAACGACAGCGCCGTGGTCCAGAACGAACTCACCGGCGTCGGACTTGACGACGACCGGCTTGCTCGGACGGCCTTCTGCACCGTTGGCAGCGGAGAGAACGTCGACCGCTCCGTCGTCGGCAAACGACAGAACTGCGGGGTCGGAAGCCGGGAAGGATTCCTCGACTGCCTCGTCGAGCTGGGTGTGCTCAGTCGGGTAGTTCTCTTCCACGTAGTTGTGGATGTCCTTGCGGAACGCAGTCTTGGACTCCGACAACAGGATTCGGTCCTGCGGGCGCTTCGGGCCGGCGATCGAGGGAACAACGGTTCCCAGATCCAGCTCGATGTACTCCGAGAAGACGGGTTCCTTGTCGGGGTTGTGCCACAGGCCCTGTTCCTTGGCGTACGCCTCGACGAGAGCGAGCTGCTCGTCGCTGCGGCCGGTGAGGCGCAGGTATTCGATGGTCTCGGCGTCGATCGGGAAGATCGCTGCGGTGGAACCGAATTCGGGGCTCATGTTGCCCAGCGTTGCGCGGTTCGCGAGCGGAACCTCGGCAACACCGTTGCCGTAGAACTCGACGAACTTGCCGACGACGCCGTGCTTGCGGAGCATCTCGGTGGCGGTGAGCACGACGTCGGTTGCGGTGACGCCGGGCTTGATCTCACCGGAGAGCTTGAAGCCGACAACGCGGGGGATCAGCATGGAGACGGGCTGGCCGAGCATTGCTGCCTCGGCCTCGATGCCGCCGACGCCCCAGCCGAGCACGCCGAGGCCGTTGACCATCGTGGTGTGCGAGTCGGTGCCGACGCAGGTGTCGGGGTAGGCCTGTCCGTTACGGGACATGACGGTGGGAGCCAGGTACTCGATGTTGACCTGGTGAACGATTCCCATTCCCGGGGGGACGACCTTGAAGTCGTCGAATGCGCCCTGGCCCCAACGGAGGAACTGGTAACGCTCGCCGTTGCGCTGGTATTCGAGGTCGACGTTGCGCTCGAGTGCGTCGGCCTGGCCGAAGACATCGAGGATGACCGAGTGGTCGATGACCATGTCGGCGGGGGAGAGCGGGTTGACCTTGTTCGGGTCGCCGCCGAGGGTGGTGACTGCCTCACGCATGGTGGCGAGGTCGACGATGCAAGGGACGCCGGTGAAGTCCTGCATGATCACGCGGGCAGGCGTGAACTGGATTTCGATGCTCGGCTCAGCTGAGGGATCCCAGCTCGCGATGGCGCGGATGTGATCCGCGGTGATGTTGGCACCGTCTTCGGTGCGGAGAAGGTTCTCGGCGAGAACCTTCAAGGAATAGGGCAATTTCTCGGTGCCGGGGACGGCCGAGAGGCGGAAGATCTCGTAAGAGTTCTCACCGACCTCGAGGGTTCCCTTGGCTCCGAATGAATCGATACTGGTGCTCACGTCTGCTCCACTCGTCTATGAGGGTCGCCACCGACGGGGCTGTGTCGGCAGCTGAAGCGAGGTACTTCGGCTGGTAGATCCCTCCGTAGCTCACGCCAATCGCACAGTTCGCGTGAGAACTGTCCGAACATCGGAGCTGCAGTAGAACCTGTCCTGACCGGTGGTACCTCTCGGTCCAAGTCTAACAGTACGCTTGTCCTGTGAGAATTCAGGGCAAGCTGACCGAAACAATCTTCATGCAGACTGCGGGCCTGCGCAACGCAGGCTTGGCTGGGTGACCGCACCCACAGTTACCGCTCGGGTGGCACGCGCGACGGTTGTGTCTGACGCCGGGCGGCAGTCGACCTGAAGTAGGGTGCATGCAGGCCCGTCGCGGGTCGGCCGCCGAAAAACGACCTCGGACCAACTCCCCGCAACTCAGCGGTGGACGGAATCCGAACAGCACCCGGATGAGAGATGTCTGCTCCTACCAATCACGCTTTCGCGCCTGTGCACGTGAAGTCACCGTCGCACGCCGCTGTTCCGTCGGACGTCGATCTCGACGACGTACTTGCGGATCTCTCGACGGACGGCGTCTCCGCCCCCGAGTCCGATGTTGCCGGGCTGGCCGCGGTGGTGACCGACGCTCGCGAACGCGGTGTCGACTTGAGCGTCGTCGTCGTCGATGCGAATCCGGGCCGGCCGTCCGATCTTCGGGACCTGGCCACGACGGTCGGCAAGTCTGAAGGCGGCACGGTCCTCGTTCTGAGCCCGGACTGGATGGGCAGCTACAGCGACTCGATCTCTCGCGTCCAACTCGAAACTGCACAGGACCGATCATTCGGTGAAAGCGCGAGTGTGACCGCGGACCGTTTCTCGCACGAGATCGTGGCGCCTGGTCCGCCGTGGACGTTGTACACGGTTCTTGTCATCGCCGTAGTGGCGGTAATTGCCGGAATTACCTTCACCGTCAAGTGGCGGCGAGAGCCGGAAAACACGCAAACCAGACATATCGCTTCTGCTTCAGAGATTGCGACATCTTCCGACCACCGGGCCGATTCCGTCTGACCTTGGTCCTTTTGCGAGATTTTCAGTAACTCGTCGAAAACAGGTACTCACCGCTGTTTGCGGTGAGTACCTGCCCTTTTTGGTGCCTGCATGCCGTTCGACCAGCTCAAATACCGTTTGTGTTATTTGTGGCTAAAGTTTCCAAAGAACGCTTGAGTGTCGTACGGTACAACTGGCACTTTTTGGGGAAGAAGTGTCGCAGACAGGCTGATGTTGTTCGACGCGTACTTGTCGGTTGCCTTGTTCTCGAGGTTCCGTCGGTGGCGTTCTTACGGCACGTCCGGGTCTACCGTCAGCTCTCGGGCTGTGGGCGACCAGTGCTTGGTCTGCGCATTCCCTCCCCGCACGGATCGGCGACCCAGCGGGCCGTGGCGTTACACGCGAGGGAGAGTTATTTGTGAGGCAAGTAACACGTGGCGGCGAGTCCCGTCGTGGTCCTTCCCGTAGGTCGATGCGCCTGGCGCAACTGGTCATCGGATTCGGCGTCGTCGGATCGCTGATCGTCGGAACGCCGGCCATGTCCTCGGCCGTACCGCCGCCGCCGCCGAATCCGAGTGATTCGGACATCGCTGCGGCCGATTCGCAGGTGTCGTCGAGCGTCGGCACCGTCAGCGCGCTCATCAATCAAGTCGCATCGGCCAACGAACAGTTGTCGGCACTCGACAACGAAGTTGCGATCAAGCGTGAAGACGTCAACAAGACTCTCGTGGATCTGCAGAACGCCCGCGGCGCCGCAGACTCCGCAGCGCAGGCCGTCGGAGTCACCAAACAGGCTCTGAAGGACGCGTCGGCGCAGATCGAGGTCGCTCAGACGGACTTCGACAAGTACGCACGCTCGAGCTACGTCAAGGGCACCAACACTGCGTCCATCTCGTCGTTCCTCGACGCCAAGGGCCCGGGCGACGTCCTCGACCGCGCACAGGTCCTCAAACTGCTCGCCAATACGCAGAGCGCAGTCCTCGACGGTCTCCAACGAGCACGTACCGAGCAGGCGAACAAGGACTCCGCGACCCGCCAGGCAAAGCAGCAGGCCGACGCCGCCGCCGAGGTCGCCGCACAACTGAAGGATCTCGCCGAGCAGGCGATTCAGATCGCGCGCAACGCTCTCGATCAGCAGGTAGCCAAGAAAGCCGCGATCGAAGCCGAGCGCAACTCCGCTCAGGCCCAACTCGACGCCGCCCGCAATGCAGTCGCAGGCTTGCAGGGCCAACGCCAGGCGTACGCGACGTGGGACGAACAGCGTCGCGCCGAGGAAGCTCATCAGAAGGCGCTCGAAGCTGCCGCCAAGGAAGCTGCCGCACAAGCTGCTGCCCGCGCAGCTGCCGACCAGGCAGCGAAGGATCGAGCTGCAGCACTGGCAGCAGCTCAGCGTCCGCACACCGCTGTCGAAGACCCGACTCCGACCGTCATCCCGGACGACGACGACACCTGGACTGACGAAGAAACCGGGACCGACGAGGAAACAGGCACGGACGAAGAGACCGGCACCGACGAGGAAACGGTCACGACGCCCAAACCCACCACCCCCAAGCCGACGACGCCGAAACCCACCACTCCGAAGCCTTCCGTTACCGGAAGCGCTGCAATCGAATCCGTCATCGACCGCGGAATGTCTCAGCTCGGCGTGCAGTACGCCTGGGGCGGCGGCGACGAGAACGGTCCGACTCGAGGCATCCGTGACGGCGGCGTCGCTGACAGTTACGGCGACTTCAACAAAGTGGGTTTCGACTGCTCGGGCTTGATGATCTACGCCTTCGCAGGCATCGGAATCTCGCTGCCGCACTACACCGGCTATCAGTACACCGCGGGCACGCAGATTCCGTCTTCGGAGATGAAGCGCGGCGACATGATCTTCTACGGTCCCAACGCCAGCCAGCACGTGGCGCTCTACCTCGGTAACGGGCAGATGCTCGAGGCGCCACAATCCGGTTCGAGTGTCATGGTCTCCCCGGTTCGTTGGGGCGGAATGACGCCGTACGCCGTCCGACTGGTGTCCTGACGGTCAGAGGAAATTGTCGCTGACGCCCGCATTGTCAGGGGAAGTATCAAGTTCCCGACGTGGTGTTACGGCATCGAGCGCAACTACCTGGAATAGTTGACGGGGAACACGTTACTGTCGGTACTTTTCTAGGTGAAAGCGATGGATTCTTGGTGACCTCACGTGAAGATTCGGTCGGAACGGTCGACGTAAGCAAGGCGAGCGGAAGTGCGGACGGAGCAGCACCTTCCCTGGCAGCCGACGTTCAGACCTTGGAACGAGCGATTTACGAGGTCAAGCGAGTCATCGTCGGGCAGGACCGGCTTGTCGAGCGCATTCTCGTCGGACTTCTTGCCAAGGGGCACGTCCTCCTCGAAGGCGTCCCCGGTGTCGCCAAGACGCTGGCCGTCGAGACTTTCGCGAAGGTCGTCGGCGGTTCGTTCTCCCGCGTCCAGTTCACCCCGGACCTGGTGCCCACCGACCTGATCGGCACGCGCATCTACCGTCAGGGCCGCGAGGAGTTCGACACCGAACTCGGACCCGTCGTCGCCAACTTCGTATTGGCCGACGAGATCAACCGTGCCCCGGCCAAGGTGCAGTCCGCGCTCCTCGAGGTGATGGCCGAACGCCACGTCTCGATCGGCGGCAAGCGTTACCACATGCCCGACCCGTTCCTGGTGATGGCGACACAGAACCCCATCGAGAACGAGGGCGTCTATCCGCTCCCCGAAGCGCAGCGCGACCGCTTCCTGTTCAAGATCCTCGTCGACTACCCAACGGTCGAAGAAGAACGCGAAATCGTCTACCGGATGGGCGTCGCGGCCCCGGAGCCGCACCAGATCCTCGGTCCGGAGGAGTTGGTCAGGCTCCAACGCGTCGCCAGCAATGTCTTCGTTCACCACGCGCTCGTCGACTACGTTGTCCGGGTCATCGCCGCTACGCGCACGCCGCGTGAGGTCGGACTAGAGGACGTCGCAGGCTGGATCGCGTATGGCGCCTCACCCCGAGCGACGCTCGGCATCATCGCCGCGTCGCGAGCTCTCGCTCTCGTCCGCGGGCGCGACTACGTCGTGCCGCAGGACGTCATCGAGGTGATCCCGGACGTGTTGCGCCACCGCCTCGTTCTTTCCTACGACGCCATGGCCGACGAGGTGACTCCCGACGCCGTCATCGCCCGGGTGCTGCAGACCGTCGGACTGCCGCAGATCGCCGCGCGGCCGGTCCCCACCGTTCCCGGCCCGCTCCAGCAGGGCGCACCGCAAGCACCCCAGTTCAACGCACAGGGCACAGCTAATCCGAAGGGCAACGGCGCGCCGATAGCGACCGCTGAGACGATGAGTCGCCCGCAGTGACCGAAGGCCGCGACGGTGGCCAGGCGACACCCGCCGGATCCACCGGTTCTCCGCCGTCGTTCCGATCCGGCGAGCTCAGCGATCCCAAACTCACCGCTGCGCTGCGCACCCTCGAGCTGACGGTTCGTCGTCGCCTCGACGGTGTGCTGCACGGCGATCACCTCGGCCTGATTCCCGGACCTGGTTCAGAACCGGGTGACGCCCGCGAGTATCAGCCAGGCGATGACGTTCGGCAGATGGATTGGTCCGTCACCGCCCGTACGACGCACCCGCACGTGCGCCAGTCGGTCGCAGATCGTGAGCTCGAAACGTGGCTCGTCATCGACCTGTCCGCAAGCCTCGACTTCGGGACCGCCGGATGCGAGAAGCGCGACCTGGTTGTCGCTGCAGCCGCAGCCATCACTCACCTGACCAGTTCGGGCGGTAACCGCGTCGGCGCCATCATCTCGACCGGCGCTCAGACAACTCGAATCCCGGCACGCGGTGGGCGAATTCACGCACAGGCGATGCTCCGCAAGATCGCGACGACTCCGCATGCTCCGGACGGGGTACGCGGTGATCTGGTCGGCGCGATCGAAGCGCTCAGACGCCCACAGCGGCGGCGCGGACTCGCGGTGGTCATCAGTGACTTCCTCGGGCCGATCGACTGGGAACGCTCGCTGCGCGCCATTTCGGGACGGCACGACGTGCTCGGCGTCGAAGTGGTCGATCCGCGTGACCTCGAACTGCCCGACGTCGGCGACGTGGTGCTCCACGATCCGGAGTCAGGTCGGACGAGAGAATTCACCACGACGCCGCAACTGCGAGCCGACTTCGCCAGAGTCGCCGCTGAGCACCGCGTCGAGGTCCGACAAGCTCTACGTCGTTGCGGCGCTCCGCTGATGTCCCTGCACACCGACAGGGACTGGATCGCCGACGTCGTGAGATTCATCTCGGCACGCCGACACAGTTATGGTGCCGGCGCCGGAACTGGGGGCGTTCGTTCGTGAGTCTTTCTCAATTCACCGCACCGTGGTGGCTGCTGTTCCTCGCTGTCATCGCCGCGTTGGTGGTCGGTTACGTACTCGTGCAGAAGCAGCGGGCCAAGCACACACTTCGGTTCACGAACTTCGCACTGTTGGAGAAGGTGGCGCCTTCTCGGCCCGGGCGGTGGCGTCATATTCCGGCGATTCTGATGGTCGTCGCGTTGGTGTTCTTCACTGTCGCCCTTGCCGGTCCGACGGCGGACAAGAAGGTCCCACGAAACCGTGCCACGGTGATCCTCGTGATCGACGTGTCGCTGTCGATGCAGGCCACCGACGTCGAGCCGACGCGATTGGCAGCAGCGCAAGAAGCTGCCAAGTCGTTCGCTGACGGTCTGACCCCTGGCATCAACCTCGGGTTGGTCGCATTTGCCGGAACAGCTTCGGTTCTGGTGTCGCCCACCACGAATCGTGACGCGACAAAGGTCGCCATCGACAACCTCAAGCTCAGTGAGCGGACGGCGACGGGCGAAGCGATCTTCACCTCGTTGCAGTCGATCGACACGCTGTCGGCTGTTCTCGGCGGTAGCGATCAGGCACCACCGGCGCGCATCGTGTTGCTGTCCGACGGTAAGCAGACCGTTCCCGAGAATTCGGACGATCCGCGGGGCGGATTCACCGCTGCCCGACAGGCCAAAGACAAGGGCGTCCCGATCTCCACCATTTCCTTCGGAACGACATACGGACGTGTCGAGATCGAAGGCGACCGAATTCCCGTCCCGGTCGACGACGCGTCTTTGAAGGAGATCGCCAACCTTTCCGGCGGAAGTTTCTTCACGGCATCGAGCCTCGAAGAATTGCGCCAGGTGTACGACACGCTCGAAGAGCAGATCGGTTTCGAGACGACACGAGGAGACGCGAGTCGACCGTGGTTGGTCCTCGGCGTCGCGTTCGCGACCGCTGGTCTGACGATTGCCCTGGTACGCAGGCAGCGTCTGCCCTGATCGAGAGCAGTTCCGAATTGTCCAAATACCGCTGGTACGCGGCCCGCAGAGAATTGATAGGTTGATCGCCATGTCTACCCCTCCCACGACAGTGGTTTCCGAACGGACCGTCACCACACCGCGCTCGGTGCTCGTCACCGGCGGTAACCGCGGAATCGGCTTGGCCGTCGCTCAGCGGCTCGCCGCAGACGGCCACAAGGTAGCCGTCACTCATCGCGGTTCCGGTGTCCCCGAAGGGTTGTTCGGCGTCGTTTGCGACGTCACCGACACCGAGTCGATCGACCGTGCATTCAAAGAGGTCGAAGCGCACCAGGGGCCGGTCGAGGTCATCGTCGCCAATGCCGGCGTCACCGACGACACTCTGATCATGCGAATGAGCGAAGAGCAGTTCACGAGCGTCGTCGACGCGAACCTCACTGGTACGTTCCGCCTCTCGAAGCGTGCGACCCGGTCGATGCTGCGCGCGCGTTTCGGACGGTTCATCTTCCTCGGCTCGGTGGTGGGTCTGGCGGGACAAGCCGGCCAGGTCAACTACGCAGCGTCCAAGGCAGGGATCGTCGGTATCGCTCGTTCCCTGACCCGGGAACTCGGCTCTCGTTCGATCACCGCCAACGTCGTCGCACCAGGTTTCATCGAGACCGACATGACGGCAGCACTGGGCGACGACGTCAAGGACAAGGCCACCGAGTTCATCCCGTTGCAGCGGACCGGAAAGCCGGAAGATGTTGCAGCAGTGGTCAGTTTCCTCGCCTCCGACGATTCGGCATACGTCTCGGGTGCAGTCATCCCCGTCGACGGTGGACTCGGCATGGGCCACTGACCCGCTTTTTCGCACACGCACACCTTTCTCGTACGTCTGAAATCAGGAGGACATCTCATGGGCGGTTTGCTCGAGGGTAAGACAATTCTTGTCACCGGCATCATCACCGATTCGTCGATCGCGTTCCACGTGGCCAAGGTCGCGCAGGAGCAGGGCGCGAAGGTACTGATCACCGGATTCGATCGTCTGCGCCTCATCGATCGCATCGCCCAGCGCCTGCCGCAGCCCGTGCCGCCGGCAATCTCGCTCAACGTCCAGAGCTCGGAGGATCTCGCATCTCTCGCCGAGCGTGTGCGCGAGCTGGCTCCCGAGGGTATAGACGGCGTGGTCCACTCGATCGGCTTCGCTCCCCGTTCCTGCCTGGGAAGCCCGTTCATGGACGCGCCGTGGGAGGACGTGGCGGTCGCACTCGAGGTATCCGCCTACTCGTACAGCGCACTGGCCAAGGCGTTACTGCCGGTGCTCAACGACAACGCGTCCATCGTCGGTATGGACTTCGACCCGGCGCGCGCGATGCCGTTCTACAACTGGATGGGTGTCTCCAAGGCGACCCTCGAGGCCGTCAACCGTTACGTCGCCAAAGAGGTCGGCGTTCGCGGCATCCGCTCGAACCTGGTGTCCTCCGGCCCGATCAAGACCCTGGCCGCCAAGGCCATCGCCGGTGACAGCACCGGTCCGGGCGCGGAGTTGGACAAGCTGAACACCGCATGGGACGGTGCTGCGCCCATCGGCTGGGACGTCGACGATCGCGAGCCCGTGGCCAAGACCGTCTGCACCGTGCTCTCGGATTGGTTGCCCGGCACGACCGCGTCGATCATCTACGTCGACGGCGGCTTCCACGCGATGGTCGGCTAGTAGCACCCCTTCTACTACGCAGTTGAGTACCCGGGTGACCCCCGCCGAACGGCATCGCGCAAGATTGAACTCATGACCGCAAGTATGGACATGCAGTTCGATGCTCTTCTCGTTTTGTCGTTCGGCGGTCCCGAAAAACCCGAAGACGTACGGCCGTTCCTCGAAAACGTCACGCGCGGTAGGGGAGTGCCACCGGAGCGGCTCGACGCCGTCGTCGAGCACTACATGCATTTCGGTGGAGTTTCGCCCATCAACGCGCTCAACCGAGACCTGATCGAACGGGTCGAAGGTGAGCTGGCAGCAGCCGGCGTGGATGTGCCCGTGTACTTCGGCAACCGCAACTGGCACCCGATGGTCGAAGACACCGTCGCCAAGATGCGCGAGGACGGTGTCCGCAACGCCGCCGTGTTCGCCACGTCGGCCTGGGGTGGTTACTCCGGATGTCGGCAGTACCACGAAGACATCGCCCGCGCCCGTGACGCGGTCGGTGACGGCGCACCGACATTGACAAAACTTCGCCAGTACTACGACCATCCGCTGGTCGTCGGCGCGTTCGCCGACGGTGTGCGCGCGGCCCGCGCAGAGTTGCCCGAAGCGACTCGCGATACTGCGCGCCTGGTGTTCACGGCGCATTCGGTACCGAGTGCCGCAGACCGCAATGCAGGGCCGCCGGCAGAGGGCGGAAACCTCTACAGCCGACAGGTTGCCGAGGCTGCGAAGTTGGTTGCCGAAGCCGTCGGCGTCGAAGATTTCGATCTGGTGTGGCAGTCGCGATCAGGCCCGCCGCAGGTTCCGTGGCTGGACCCCGACATCTGTGATCACCTGGATACGTTGTCCGCCAAGGATGTTCGCGCCGTGATCGTGTGCCCCGTCGGTTTCGTCTCCGATCACCTCGAAGTGGTGTGGGACCTGGACACCGAGGCCAAGGACAAGGCAGCCGAACTCGGGATGGATTTCGTTCGCGCAGCAACACCTGGCCGCGATCAGCGTTTTGCGCAGCTGGTGCCCACGCTCATTCGGGAACTGGCCGAGGCCGAGCAGCCACTGCGACTGGGGGTCGAGCCGCTGCTCGGCTCGACCACCAACGGTCGCTCGTGTGCGGTGAATTGCTGCGCGGCCGTTCAGCGCCCCCGCTGACGGCCCGCCGCTCAGGTGTTCGGCTGCTTGAGCTTTCCGCAGGGCCCCGGAACGGTGGACGTGCTGCGCGAGGTGAGGAGCGTCTCGACGATCTGTCGATCCTCGGGGCTCAGTGACGGGTCGATGTAGTTGAGCTTGGGCGCTCCTAGTTCGCGGACTCGTCCGGCGAGGGTCGCGACAAATGACACTCGTTCTTCGTCGTCGTCGTTGACGTCGTGGATCTGCAGCACCGACACCGGAAACTTGCGCAGCGTCACAGGCAGGAAGCGGGCGCCGAGCACATGGTCGACGTTGAATCCCGCCCACTGCCCCTGGTTGGCTTCCACGCATTCGGTGTCGGAGTGAACTGCGCTCTCGCCGATGTACTTACGTGCGGGCAGCATCTTCTTGGGTGCAAGTTCGGATGCGCCCTGCTGTAGGACGGGAAAGTCGCCGTCCGAGTACAACCAGGGTTGGTTGGCCATCGAGATCAACCGGCCGGCGTCCAGATCCGGGAGATAGCGAGACTTGAGGAGAAACGCGACGCTGTCGACCGAGATGCCCAGCAGTTCGGCGGCCTTCTGTCGGCTCATCGCAAACGTCGGGGTATTCTTCGGGGCGATCTGGATCAAATTGACCATGCGAACTCCTGTAAGTGTTCAATTGTTGCGGGCTTGGTACAGCTGACATGACAATTCGTCGATTATCAACCTCTAGCTGATTTCCGACTTGTAGATGAGTCGGTTGTCACCATCCAAGTTCACGCAACCGGGGATCTCCGATCCCGAAGTGGTGGCCGATTTCGTGGATCACGGTCCGACGAACTTGCTCGATCACCTCGTCTTCGGTGTTGCAGATCGCACAGATTGCCCTGCGGTAGATCGTGATGTGGTCGGGAAGGACGCCGGCGTACGTGGTGGTTCTCTTGGTCAGTGGTATGCCCTGATACAGCCCGAGTAGCCCCGGTCGTCCACCTTCGAGTTGAACGGTCACCGCGACGTTGGCCATCTCCGCACCCAATTTCGGTGGCAGGCTGTCGAGCGCCCGCTTGACTATGTCCTCGAACTGACTGTCGTCCACGTCGATCATCTGCCCATTGTGCGTGCGAGGGCGGGATCCGGGTGTGTCCATGTGGAAACAGTGCAGCTTACGGCTATGTTCATTGCGTGGCCGAAGACCTCTATCACCGTTACGAATTCACATTCATCGTTCAGATGCTGACAGTCTCGCAAGAGCAGGCGATCGAAGAGAGCTTGGGCGGAAGGGTTGAGGACCGACGCGGGCTGCAGTTGCTGACGCTCACCTCGGAAGGTATGCGAGCGGCGACAACGGCTATCACCGTGGTGGACCAGTTGGTGTCTGCAGGCGTGCGTCCCCAGCGGACACATCCCGATTTGGTGTCACGTCAGGACATTGCCGACCGCGCGGGGGTGACGCGACAAGCTGTCGGGCAGTGGGTGCGAGGGGTCCGGCAGGCGGCTACACCTTTCCCGATTCCGTACAACTCGGTTGCCGGGGGGATCTGGTTCTGGGGTGACGTCCTGGATTGGTTGCGCCGTCAGGGGTACAGCCAGGACACCGGTTTGCGCTACCCGACGCTGGATGAACATATTCGTATCGACCGCCATATCGCGATCAATCACAAGACTGTGGGTTGACCGATCGAACGGTTTGCTTGAAAATCGCTTTTTGAAACAAACCGACGGTCGTCTGCGAGCGTCGACGGCGGCGCTGTTCCGGCGCTCACGTCCACGCGCGACTTTCGCGCCACCGATGCGCGTGCTTCTTCTCGTCACCTCCGACATCGGTCTCTCGCAGCGGGCTGGTCTTGTTCTTCGCGAGGCTGGACACCAAGTCCGCACGGGTGACTACGACAGCTTCAGCAACGGTATCCACCTCAACGTCATCGAGGCGGCGTCGGATCAAGCCGGGGAAGCGTGTGCAGTGCGATCGGTATCCGTCGCGCATTGGACATCGGACTTGTCGACGCGATCGGCCCAGGCGGCCGGATCTGTTCGAGGCGTGGCTGGACAAGGTCGCCGTCGACTTACTCGAAGGAGATCGCGTGGAATCGATGCTGGAGCGCAAACGTCTTCGGCTGGAACGTGATCCGGTGCAGCCCTACGAGGAACGTGAACTCGAAGAGATGAAGATCGACATGTTCGGTGACCGCAACGGGTTTGCCGAGAAACGCCGGAACTTCGTGCTCAAGCTCTGATCGACACGCTGTTGGCCGAAGCAACACGGGCGATGCGGACGACGTCCCACAATCGTCGCAGCAGGTCTTCACGCGTCTGCGCGGTGGACACGCTCGGGGCCTGATTGGTCGAGACCGACGCAGCGACGGCAAGAATGGCTGCCACGTTGTCGGCTGTGTCGATCACCTGTAGATGCCGTGGTGACAGTGTCGACGGCCAGCGGTGTCCGGCCTGTGCCTGCAAGGCTTCGGCGACCAGCGTACGAGCGTCGTTTCCAGGCGTTCCGGTGGCTACGGTCGGAAGCCCAGCGAGCACCTCGGCTGCGTCCCGAACAGCTTGGCGCAGTTGGTATTCGGCTTCGCGGAGTCCGATCGATTCGGCGCTGCCCGCCACAGTGGGAATGGCGAAGACCGTCCACCGCAAGACGTCCTGGCCTTCCTTCGACGGCACGAGGCCGACTCCCGGCTTGCCGACGGCGCCGATCTGTATCCCTTCACCCGTTGCGATCGCAGCGCGCGCGAACTCGGTCCCGGTGGGCAGGCCACGTACGTCACCGGCCGTAGGAAGGACCAGGCGGACCTCAGCAGCCTCCGAGCGTGCGATTCTCAACAGGGTGGGCACACCGGAAGCCGTGACTCCCGGCCACTCGAGATCATGGCGGACCGCAGTTTCCGCATCGGCGGCGCCGATCAGGTGCATCGGTGCCCACGCGGCAAGGGCGTCGATGACGTCGTCCGGCGCAGCGTCGCCGGCGAGCCATGACGCTGCCCACACGGTGAGGGTTGCGCTGGGAGAACTCATGACCGTGAAGTTTAGTTCGGCGTGGCGACATGCGCGGCCCCGGCGTTGTGACCTAGCGTGATCCGGCGTGAGCGGTGGCAACGGATACGGTGACATTTTTGCGGGTCATACCCGCAAACAGAAGCGCGTGACGCCTGAAGTGGCGGCCGAACGTGATCTTGTCGTCGAGGATGCGGCGACGGGATTCTGCGGGGCGGTAGTCGGTTTCGAGCGCACGTACGACGGCGATTTCGTGCGGCTCGAGGACGGTCGTTCCCGGACGCGGTTGTTCGCGATGCGCGAGGCGGCCTTCCTCATCGACGGCTCACCGGTCACGCTGGTCCGACCGGCACCCAAACCCGCATCCACCAAGCCCACACGGTCGGCTTCGGGTTCGACGCGAGTCGAAGGCTTGCGGGCTCGTACGGCTCTGCCCAGCCGGATCTGGGTGGAGGGAGTGCACGATGCTGCCCTCGTCGAGCGAGTGTGGGGTCACGACCTTCGCGTCGAAGGTGTGGTCGTCGAACATCTTGAAGGTCTCGACAATCTGGGGGAGAGGCTTGCCGAATTCGGTCCGGGTCCCGGCCGCCGCGTCGGGGTCCTGGTCGACCACCTGGTCACCGGCTCCAAGGAAACCCAATTGACTCAGGGCCTCGGCCCGAATGTACTGGTGACCGGTCACCCGTACATCGACGTCTGGGAGGCAGTGCGCCCCAAATCCGTCGGTATCGCAGCCTGGCCGAAGATTCCGCGCGGTGAGGATTGGAAGACGGGAATCTGCCGAGAACTGGGCTGGGGAACACCTCAGGAGGGCTGGCGGCGGGTCTACAACTCGGTGGAGAGCTTCCGCGACCTCGAAGCTCCGCTGATCGGTGCTGTCGAACAACTTGTCGATTTCGTTACCGAGCCGAACTGACGTAGCAGCGGCCTGGGTCACACTCTCTGGTTAGATGGTGTTGTGGCTGCACTTATTTGGCTGATCGGAGCACTGGTGCTCGCCGGGGCCGAAGCTTTGGTGGGAGATTTCTTCCTGCTGATGCTCGCCGGTGGGGCGCTCGCTACTGCCGGTGTCAGTGCTGTCACCGACTTCCCGGTGTGGGTCGACGCCGTCATGTTCGGGGTGTTTTCCGCCGCCCTCGTCCTGGGTGTGCGACCGATCATGTTGCGTCGCTTCGGTAGTCCGCCGCCGACCCCGACCGGAATTCAGGCACTCGAAGGTAAGCACGCTCTGGTTCTGGAAGAAGTGGGCGAGCATTCCGGGCAGGTCAAGTTGGACGGCGAGGTGTGGACTGCCAGGCCGTACGACACCACCGAGGTGTACCCGCCGGGCACCAAGGTGACGGTGATGGAAATCAACGGCGCAACAGCAATCGTCTGGAGGGGACCTTAATGGCAGCACTCATAGTGCTCGGTGTGTTGGTGCTATTCGTGATCTTGGTGGTCGCGAAATCGGTGGCACTGGTACCGCAGGCAGAAGCCGCGGTCATCGAACGGCTCGGCCGATATTCGAAGACGGTGTCCGGGCAGCTCACATTCTTGATCCCGTTCGCCGATCGCGTACGTGCCAAGGTGGATCTCCGCGAGCGAGTGGTCTCGTTCCCGCCGCAACCGGTGATCACCCAGGACAACCTGACACTGTCCATCGACACGGTGGTGTACTTCCAGGTCACCAACCCGCAAGCTGCGGTGTACGAGATCAGCAACTACATCGCTGCCGTCGAGCAGTTGGCGACCACGACGTTGCGAAATGTCGTCGGCGGAATGACCCTCGAAGAGACGTTGACCTCGCGTGATTCCATCAACGGTCAGCTTCGCGGTGTCCTCGACGAGGCGACCGGTCGCTGGGGCCTGCGAGTGGCCCGAGTCGAGCTCAAGAGCATCGATCCGCCGCCCTCGATCCAGGAGTCGATGGAAAAGCAGATGAAGGCGGACCGTGAAAAGCGCGCCATGATTCTGACGGCTGAAGGCCACCGTGAGTCCGCTATCAAGACCGCCGAGGGTGCAAAGCAGAGTCAGATTCTTTCTGCCGAGGGCAACAAGCAGGCGTCGATCCTGAACGCCGAGGGTGAGCGTCAGTCTCAGATCCTTCGCGCTCAAGGTGACCGCGCGGCCAAGTACCTGCAGGCCCAGGGCGAGGCCAAGGCCATCGAGAAGGTCTTCGCCGCCATCAAGTCCGGTAAGCCGACTCCGGAATTGCTTGCATACCAGTACCTTCAGACGTTGCCGCAGATGGCGCAGGGCGATGCGAACAAGGTCTGGCTCGTACCCAGCGACTTCGGTGACGCACTGAAGGGATTTGCGAAAACGCTAGGCGCGCAGGGGCAGGACGGTGTTTTCCGTTACGAGCCGCCGGCCGCCGAAGAGAATCTTCCCAACCCTGAGGACGATTCAGCTGAGGTGGCAGAGTGGTTCGAGACAAAATCCGACCCGGCCATCGCAGAAGCAGTGCGCGCCGCTGAAGTTGCTGCGCGCACACCCGTCGAAGACCCGGCAGCTGCGGTCAGGCACCGCCGTGAAAGTGCGCCCGAGCAGCCTGGACTGGTAGATCCCGCGCTGCCGCAGCAGGGTGAAAATCCTTGGCCCGGTCAGCTGCCGCTGCCGCCCGAGCGTGAAGATTTCCAGCAGAAGTACCCGTACCAGGGTCAGCCGCCCGAGGGCGGCCAGCGCCAGTAGTCACCTCTCGTAGTAGTAATCCGTAGTGGTAATCGGGACGGGCACTCATCACCTACGTGATGAGTGCCCGTCCCGTTCCACATACAGCGATCGCCCAGAGGACGCTGACGAAGGTTCCCATGATGAACTGCTCGGACGCGTGCGGTTCGCGAAGTTCCGGGTACCGTGCGAGTCCTTTGACTGCCAAGACGATCGCGATGCCTTCCGGCCAGGTCGCGAGAATCGACGCCGCCACCGCGAGCCGCTCGAGTATCCCGATCACACGTCCGCCGCGAAGAGGTCCGGCATCCGGTGCCGGGCTCCCGTCCGGTTGGCGACGGGCGATCTTGAAGGTGGCAAGCACCAACGGTGCACCGGCAGTGGCGGCGGCAAGTACGCACAGGACAAGCGTCGCCCCGAGCGCAAAACCGGTGACCGGGCTCGTTCGGGTCGATGCGAGCGCGGCAACACCCAGCGCCGGCAGCGCGACCACGGACGACGCCCATTCGGGCACCTCCAGTCGACCACGACTGAGCGGTCCCAGCGCCGCTGCAACTGCTGGTGCCGCGGCGGCGACGGCGAGTGCGATCAACGCCAGAACGACCATGTATCCGAGCCCCCTGCTGTGTCGACGAGTTCTACTGATGCGAGCGTGAGCAGTCTAGGGCTGGAGTCTGACCAAAAGTCGTTCTGCGAGGCGACGCCCGGCGAGTTCTGCATGCCATCCGGCGGTCAGTAGTCGCTTCGACATGGCCTGCTTGGTGATTCCGAGTTGTGCGGCCGCGCTGACCTGAGTGAGTCCGCTGTCCATCAGAGCGATGGCTTCGCGCCCGTCCTTCGTCTGTCTCGTGACAATCGTGCCGAGCAAGGTGAACGCGGCATCGACGTCGGCGGCAAGTTCGGCGCGTGATCTCTCGGCCGGTGCCTGCTCGACGGCTATTTTGGCCGGCGCTCGCTTGGCGCGCTCGACGGCTACCCGCGCAGCTTCGAACGCCGGCCCGCGTCCGGCGCGAGTCTGCCGCGGTAGAGGCTGCTCGACTGGGCCGATCCCGATCCCGACACTCCAGTGTTCGCGCCGAATCAGCTCCAGTGCGACGAGGACGAGCAGTGCCGGATTGTCGGTCACCGCTTGAATCTCGTCGCCCGCAGTGCGCTCGAAGGGTCGAAGGAGTTTGTAGCTGGACAGCGCACCGAGAATCTCCCCGACGCGATCGACGTCCCGTCGGCTACCTCGTTGATCCACCGTCAGTACGAACATTAGTCAATGTTATGTAGTGGACTTTGAGTAGTCAATCGTTTTGGGTTGACTCAATCAAATCAACCTCTTGAGATTGACTGCTGTCGACGGTGGTTTCGCCCCGTGGAGGCTGACGACGAGCGTCGAACACCAGACCGGCGATCCCGATTGCAATGCAGATCCCGGACAGAATCAGGAGACGAGGATCGGCTTCGCCGGACAGCGCATCGCCCAGAACGACAATCCCGACAGTGCCGGGCAAAATGCCGACTACGGTGGCAAGGATGTAGGGCACGATCCGGATCGACGAAATGCCGCAGCAGTAGTTCACCACTGAGAAGGGGACAAACGCGATCAAGCGCAGAGACCCGACGGCCAGCCACCCCCGCTTTTCGATCCGCTCGTCCACCCGCCGGATCGTCGGACTCGAAATCCGTTGCCAAACGACGTCGCGGCCGATGGCGCGGACCAGGTAGAGGGCCAGCACGGCGCTCACAGTCGTTGCCGCCACAGTAAGGGCGATGCCGGTCACCGAGCCGAAAAGAACCCCCGCGCTGAGAGTGAAGACGGTCCGCGGAAACGGCGCGACGGTGACTATCGAATGAACCAGGAAGAACACTAGGGGAAACGCCGGGCCAACCGAGTCCGCCCACTCGCGCACCTGAGACACCGTGGGATGTGGGGCGAGGAGGGCTGCGAGGAACAAAGCGAGCACTACCAGGACTATTGCGATCAATCTTCGGTCCAGCAGGCGTCCCATCACAGGTCACAAGGCTACCTGTGAACGGTGAACCGAGTCGCTCGCACGCTGGGAACGGTGTGCCGAAGACCATCCCGAATGCTGGAAATTCACGTGCTCCAGGCGACAATGAAAGCTGTGCTGTGACGAAAACCACTACACCACCCAGGTGGTCCGCACCTGCAGTCCCGGCCAGTGAAACGAACTCGTGAGTAACTCACATACATGCTGAACAATCGCTAGGTAAGGACCAGTTGCACGGGTCCGAATCACTGAACACACACGCCGGCGGACCGGTCGGGAAGTGGTCGTGAACGGCGTCGTGAACGGCACTGTGAAGAACCTGACGTGATCCTCACGATATCTGAGCTCAGACGCGGGTTAGCATCACAGAACTAACGAACAATTCCGATTATCGGTACAGCGCTCACGCTAAAAATGAGAGGGAGCGGACACAGTGTCATTAGCTTCAGAAGCCGAGGCTGTCGAGCAGGCATACGCGGAGTGGCAGCGCTCCGTAGCCGGTGTGCTCGCCAAGTCCCGCAGAGTCGATGCGGCAGAACTGGGCCCCGAGCCACAGAAACTGCTCGAAACCGTCACCTACGACGGCGTCACTGTCGCACCGCTCTACAGCCCACGCGACGAGCGTCCTGAGCAGACCCTGCCGGGCACGTTCCCGTACGTGCGGGGTGTCGATGCTCACCGTGACGTCAATGCCGGCTGGCTGGTCTCCGCAGCATTCGGAACGGCCTCGGCAGCCGAGACGAATCGCAGCGTCCTGGACGCCCTCGAAAACGGCGTCAGCGCACTCTGGTTGAAAGTGGGCGGGGGCGGCGTTCCGGTCACCGACCTCGGCGCTGCGCTCGAGGGCGTGCTTCTCGATCTCGCGCCGCTGACGCTCGACGCAGGCGCGGAGGCCGGCGATGCCGCCCGTGCACTCTTCTCGCTCCTCGACGCGCGTGCCGAGGCCGGTGACGGCGTCAGCGATCGCGCCGGTATCCGCATCGACCTCGGTGCCGCTCCGCTGACCAGTTCGTTTTCCGGCTCAGCCGACGTCGAACTTGCCGACGCCGTCGAGTTGTCCGCCCTCGCTGCAGCTCGCGCGGAAACTGTGCACGCGATCACCGTCGACGGCACGGCGTTCCACAACGCCGGTGCCGGGGATGCCGAAGAACTCGGAGCCGCGATTGCCGCAGGCCTCGAATACCTCCGCGCACTCACCGCAGAGAGCGGCCTGACCATCGGTGCTGCGTTGTCGCAGTTGGCCTTCCGCTACTCGGCAACCGACGATCAGTTCCAGACCATCGCGAAGTTCCGTGCCGCACGTCTCGTGTGGGCCCGCATCGCCCAGGTCTGCGGAGCTTCCGACTTCGGTGGAGCGCCCCAGCATGCGGTCACCTCCGCCGCGATGATGGCTCAGCGTGATCCCTGGGTGAACATGCTGCGCACCACCCTCGCCGCATTCGGCGCCGGTGTCGGCGGAGCAGACGCGGTGACGGTTCTTCCGTTCGACGTCGCGCTTGCCGACGGCACCCTCGGCGTCAGCAAGTCGTTCTCCTCACGCATCGCCCGAAACACACAGCTGCTCCTGCTCGAAGAGTCGCACCTGGGCCGTGTCCTCGATCCTTCGGCGGGCTCCTGGTACGTCGAGGACCTGACACAGCAGATCGCCGCCACCGCGTGGGAGTTCTTCCAGGAAATCGAAGCAGCCGGTGGATATCTTGCTGCACTCGAGGCGGGAATCGTCTCCGGTCGCATCGCTGCCACCAAAGCCAAGCGCGACTCCGACATCGCACACCGCAAGACCACGGTCACCGGTGTCAACGAGTTCCCGAACCTCGGTGAAACACCGCTGTCCGCCGAAGCAGTCGAGCCCGGTCAGGCCGTCGCCCGCTACGCAGCTGCGTTCGAAGCGCTTCGCGACCGTTCGGATGCGTTCCTAGCCGCCGGCGGCGCCCGTCCCGCTGCGCTTCTCGCGCCGCTGGGCTCAGTCGCAGAACACAACGTGCGCACCACGTTTGCGTCCAACCTGCTCGCTTCGGGCGGCATCGACGCAATCAACCCCGGCCCGCTCGAGGTGGGCGCCGAGGCTATCTCCGCTGCCGTCAAGGCTTCCGGTGCCACCGTCGCCGTGCTGTGTGGCACGGACAAGCGTTACGGAGAGAGTGCCGCAGCAGCCGTCGCCGAACTTCGCGCCGCCGGTATCACCAAGGTGCTGCTGGCCGGCCCGGAAAAGGCAGTCGCAGACGCGACCGGCGATTCTCGCCCGGACGGATTCCTCACCGCCCGCATCGACGCAGTGTCGGCTCTGACCGAACTGCTCGACTTCATCGAGACGGGAAGCTCCAAGTGACGACACGAGAGGTCAAGCACGTGATCGGCAGTTTCGCCGAGGTCCCACTCGAGGACCCACAGTCTCCGGCACCCACACCGCCGTCGGTCGAGCAGGCACAGGCGCTCATCGAAGAGGGCGCCAACGCCAACAACTACGCCGCCGAGCAGGTTGTCTGGTCCACCCCGGAAGGCATCGACGTCAAGCCGGTGTACACCGGTGCCGACCGCACGGCCGCCACCGAGTCCGGTTACCCGCTGGACAGCTTCCCGGGTGCTGCTCCGTTCCTGCGCGGTCCATACCCGACCATGTACGTGAACCAGCCGTGGACCATTCGCCAGTACGCAGGCTTCTCCACTGCCGCCGAGTCCAACGCGTTCTACCGTCGTAACCTCGCGGCCGGTCAGAAGGGCCTGTCGGTCGCTTTCGACCTCGCCACGCACCGCGGCTACGACTCCGATCACCCGCGCGTCGCCGGTGACGTCGGAATGGCTGGTGTCGCAATCGATTCCATCCTCGACATGCGTCAGCTCTTCGACGGAATCGACCTCTCGCAGGTGTCGGTCTCGATGACGATGAACGGTGCCGTGTTGCCGATCCTCGCGCTGTACGTCGCAGCGGCAGGCGAGCAGGGTGTCACTCCGGACAAGCTGGCCGGAACGATCCAGAACGACATCCTCAAAGAGTTCATGGTTCGAAACACCTACATCTATCCGCCCAAGCCCTCGATGCGGATCATCTCGGACATCTTCGCGTACTCCAGCGCGGAAATGCCGAAGTACAACTCCATCTCCATCTCGGGCTACCACATCCAGGAAGCCGGAGCGACGGCCGATCTGGAACTGGCATACACCCTCGCCGACGGAGTCGAGTACATCCGCGCCGGCCTCGACGCCGGGATGGACATCGACAAGTTCGCGCCTCGCCTGTCCTTCTTCTGGGCCATCGGCATGAACTTCTTCATGGAGGTCGCCAAGCTCCGTGCCGGACGCCTCCTGTGGGCCGAGCTGGTTGCCAAGTTCGACCCCAAGAGCGCCAAGTCTCTGTCGCTGCGTACCCACTCGCAGACCTCGGGCTGGTCGCTCACCGCGCAGGACGTCTTCAACAACGTTCCGCGTACCTGCGTCGAAGCCATGGCAGCCACGCAGGGACACACCCAGTCGCTGCACACCAACGCTCTCGACGAAGCCATCGCTCTGCCGACGGACTTCTCCGCGCGTATTGCCCGTAATACCCAGTTGCTGCTGCAGCAGGAGTCCGGCACCGTTCGCCCGATCGACCCGTGGGGCGGCTCGTACTACGTCGAGTGGCTCACCAACGAACTCGCCAACCGGGCTCGTAAGCACATCGAAGAGGTCGAGGAAGCCGGCGGAATGGCTCAGGCCATCAACGAAGGCATCCCGAAGCTGCGCATCGAGGAAGCTGCCGCCCGCACCCAGGCACGCATCGACTCCGGTCGGCAGCCGCTCGTCGGCGTCAACAAGTACGTTCCCGACGAGGTCGACACCATCGAAGTTCTCAAGGTCGAGAACTCCAAGGTGCGCAAGGAACAGCTCGAGAAGCTGGTTCGCCTTCGCGCAGAACGTGATCCGGAAGCCGTCGAGGCCGCACTCGCGAACCTCACGCGCGCAGCAGCATCCACCGAAGGCGGCATGGAGAACAACCTCCTCGCCCTCGCTGTCGTCGCCGCCCGCGCGATGGCTACCGTCGGCGAGATTTCCGACGCCCTCGAAAAGGTGTACGGACGCCACCAGGCCGAGATCCGCACCATCAGTGGTGTGTACCGCGACGAGGCAGGAACGGTGAGCAACATCAGCAAGGCAATGGAACTGGTCGAGAAGTTCGCCGAAGACGAGGGACGTCGTCCCCGTATTCTCGTCGCGAAGATGGGCCAGGACGGTCACGACCGTGGCCAGAAGGTCATCTCCACGGCCTTCGCGGACATCGGATTCGACGTGGACGTGGGACCGCTGTTCCAGACCCCCGAAGAGGTCGCCAATCAGGCGGCCGACAACGACGTCCATGTAGTCGGTGTGTCGTCGTTGGCAGCCGGTCACCTCACCTTGGTGCCGGCGCTGCGGGAAGCTCTGGCTGCGGCCGGTCGGCCCGACATCATGATCGTCGTCGGCGGCGTCATCCCGCCCGGTGACTTCGACGAACTCTACGAAGCCGGCGCTGCTGCCATCTTCCCGCCCGGCACCGTCATCGCCGACGCCGCCAGCGGATTGTTGGAGAAGCTCTCCGCCCAACTGGGTCACGACCACAGCTGAGAAGGGGGTCACTGAAGATGGCACGTCAGCCCATCGACACGCCGTCGCCAGCGGCAAGGCCATCAGTTGATTCTCTCGCCGAGGCGGTGCGCGGAAATCAGCGTGCCGGCCTCGCTCGGGCGATCACACTCGTCGAGTCCACTCGCGACGACCACCGGGCTCTCGCGCAGCAGCTTTTGCTGAAGTTGCTGCCCGAGGCCGGGGGAGCACACCGGATCGGCATCACCGGCGTCCCCGGCGTCGGCAAGTCGACGTTCATCGACGCGCTCGGAATGTACTTGCTGGAGAAGGGGCATCGGGTTGCGGTGTTGGCGGTCGATCCGTCGTCCACTCGCACCGGTGGCTCAATTCTCGGCGACAAGACGCGCATGGCTCGGCTCACGGTCGAGAAGAACGCATATATTCGTCCGTCACCGACGTCCGGCACACTCGGCGGTGTCGCGAAGGCAACTCGCGAAACCATCGTGCTTCTCGAGGCTGCCGGTTTCGACGTCATCCTCGTGGAAACGGTGGGCGTCGGGCAGTCCGAGGTCACCGTCGCGAACATGGTGGACTGCTTCACGTTCTTGACCCTCGCTCGTACGGGCGATCAGCTGCAGGGGATCAAGAAGGGTGTACTCGAACTCGCGGATCTGGTCGCGGTCAACAAGGCCGACGGCAAGCACGAGCGCGAGGCGAAAGGCGCAGCCCGCGAATTGGCCGGAGCGCTGCGCCTGATCTACCCGCATGACGCGATCTGGAAGCCGCCCGTCATCACGATGAGCGGCCTCGAAGGTGTCGGTCTGGACGAGTTCTGGGGAACTGTCACCAAGCACCGTGAGGTGCTCACCGAAGCGGGGCAGTTCGAGGAGAAGCGTCGACAGCAGCAGGTCGACTGGACCTGGACGATGGTCAACGATCAGCTGCTGCGCAGGCTCTCCAGCAACGAGCGGGTGCGTGCGATCCGGGCCGACGTCGAGCAGAGCGTGCGCGACGGTTCGCTGACGGCGGCGTTGGCTGCGGGGCGGATTCTCGACGCGTTCGACGGAAGCAACTAAGGCGAAAGCCAAGAAATCCCGGGTATCCGAGCGCGGATACCCGGGATTTCTTCTGTGACGAGTTATCGTTCGCGCTTGGCTGCAGGCTCGGTGAGTTCGGTCTCGACCGCGAGTTCGACTCCCGTGAAGTCGCCTTCTGCTTCGGCCGGGGTGAGCGTGGACCGCTTCCACGCGTAGAACAGCAACGCTGCCCAGGCGGCGATGATGGTGAGGTATCCGGCCGCCGTGACCGCTCCGGTGATGTCGAAGGATTTGAACAGCTTCTGCGCGTTGGTCAACACGATCACGCCGCCCACGGCCGTTCCGAGCAACGTCGCGGGCACCCGGCTGACCAACCACGCCGCAAACGGTGCTGCCATCACACCGCCGAGAGCGAGACCGGCAACAACGAGGAGGTTTCCCATCGACTCGTGACCGAGCCCGATGAGAAATCCCAGCGATGCAGCGGACGCGACCAGGAACTCCGACGCGCTGACCGAGCCGATCACCGTGCGCGGTGCGGTCTTGCCGCGGGAGAGCAGTGTGCTGGTGGTGATCGGGCCCCAACCGCCGCCGCCGGATGCGTCGATGAAACCACCGAACAGGCCGAGCGGAGACAGGAAGCGAGCGGTGTGCGGGGTCGTGCGAGCATTCGCGACGGCCGGTGGGCGGACCGAAAAGCGAAGTGCCACATAGATACCGATTGCAAGCAGAATCGTCGCCGTGATGGGGACTGCTGCTTCGGTCGACAGACCCGAGAGAACGGTGGCACCGATGAATGCACCGACAGCGCCGGGCACGCCCAGCTTGGCGACCAGCTTCCAGTCGATGTTCTTGAACTTCCAATGCGACACACCCGAAGCGAGGGTGGTGCCGACCTCGGCCAGGTGAACCGCGGCGCTCGCCTGAGCTGGACCGAGCCCACCGATCATCAGCAGAGTGGTTGCGGTGACACCGAAGGCCATGCCGAGGGCGCCGTCGACGAGCTGAGCGCCGACGCCGACAAGGGTGAACAAAAGAAGGTTGAACATGAGAAGACAGACTCCGAGCGAAGAAGCGACAAAGTCAGGGGTGCAGGCAGCGAGAAATCGCCGCTCAGCAACACGCCTGATCGAAGCAAGCGCTACGACGAGTGGGCCAGAACGCCATCAATCCGAGCGCAAATGCCGGGGAGGCATCGTGGCTGGAAATCTGCACGTCAGGGTCCTTCGGTTCTCGTTCGTTGGTGTTCTGTCCATGCGAGCATAGCCGGTGCCGCGCTCGATCAACCCACTGCGCGGGCGTAATTTCCCACTCGGTGGACAAGTCGATCGAAGAATTCCGCCGGATCGGTGCTGACGGCGATGTCCGCGTTAGGTTTGCGTTTCCAATGTCCGACCCAGTCCGCGACAGTCGTTCCGATCAACAGTGGGCTCTCGGTTTCGACATCTACCGTTGCCGGTTTCAGGGTCGCCAGAGTCGGGTCGAGCGCGACGGCAGCCGCAAACGGGTCGTGCATGTGAGCTAGAAATCCCTGGTCGTACTCACGGTGGAACTCCATGTAGAACCGGATCGCGTCGGACATGTGCCGGATCACGCTGTTGGACGCGGAGCTCCTGACATCGCGGCCGTCGTCAGGAGAGATGATCTCTTCCGGGGTACTCCCGGCAGCTTCGGCGAGCCGACGCACATGTTCGGGGAACATCTCGATGGATTCGGTGACGTTGAGGCCGCAGATGATCGGACGTCGGTGCGCGGGCACTACGGAGAAAGCGTCGAACACTTCCTTGGCGGCATGCGGATCGACGGAGACGTTCCACTCCGCGGTCGGCGTCGTGTTGCCCGGATAGTTGAACGACCCACCCATCACGACCAGTCGTTTCAGCAGAGAGGGAAGGTCGGGTTCGCGTCTGATCGCCAGGGCCAGATTGGTGAGGGGTCCCGTCACCAGTCCGGTGAGTTGTCCGGGGTACTCACGAACGAGATCCACCCAGAGATCGGTGGCGGTACGAACCGACAGCTCGCGGCCCGAATCGGGGAGCACGGCATGCCCGATCCCTTGTGGACCGTGAGTCTCCTCGGTGGTGCGCAGCGGGATGACCAGGGGCTCACGGGCACCGAGTGCAACCTCGATGTCCGGGGCCCCGCAGAGTGCGAGCCAGTTCAGATTGTTGGCCGCGACCTGTTCCACGGGAACGTTTCCGGCGGTACTCGCAATCCCCACGATCTCGGCCTCGGCGCTGGCGAGTAGATAGAGCAGTGCCAGCGAGTCGTCGATACCGGTGTCGACGTCGACAATGAGCTTGTGCACATCACTCATCGGTGGCCACCAGGATCGTCGGCGAGTGCAGGACCGGGAAGTTCACCGAACGAGCGATGAAGCACTTCGTGTGTGCCGGGCCGTGAAGATCCTCGGCCGTCTCGACCATCGACGCGTCGGCGACCAGCACTGTCGGATTCAACGTCACTTCGATGAACTGCCCACCGCCGTCGGACTCCTCGATCATGCTGCCGACCGGCTGATCGCTGTAGTCGAGGACAACCACCCCTGCGGCCGCTGCCAGGCCGAGGTACCAGAGCATGTGGCACTGGGCGAGCGAGGCTACGAGCAGTTCCTCGGGATTCCACCGCTGCGCGTCACCGCGGAACGAAGGATCGGAGCTGCCGAGAAGCTCCGGCTTCCCGACCGCGGATATTGCGTGATTGCGCGAATATGCCTGTGTGCTGGACGTTCCGGATCCCAGATCGCCCGTCCACTGGAGGTCGAGTGTGTAGGTATGTGACTTCACAGGTCCATCTTGCCCTGAATGTGCCCTTCCCTCAGTGAGCCCACTCCGCCGGATCCGATCCCCACGAATGTGCAGTTGAGGGGTAGTCCTCGAACTCTGCCAACGCGGGTCGTGCGGTGGTCACGTCGCCGTGGTTGACAACAGCATCGAAGCCGGGTGCCGTCGGCAGGCCGGGGTGGATGGTTCGCCCAGGCGCGTCCAGAAGACGGGTGCAGGTACCTGCCAGCGACACGTCGACAGAGCGGCCGCGGCCGTCGTGCGAGCGCAATGTCAACGCGTCGAGGATCCCTGCTGCAAGGAAGTACCCGCTCGCGTGGTCGAGTGCCTGCGCGGGAAGGGCGCCGGGTTTCTCTCCACCCTCGAAGAACGAGATGCCGGACGCGGCCTGCACGATGCTGTCGAAGCCGCGCCGATCCGCCCACGGACCTTCCCAACCCCACGCGCTGACACGCCCGTGAATCAGATGCGCGGGAAGGTCTCGCCCGATGAGCGCTTCGAGTGCACCCGGCCGGTAGCCGGTGACCAGCACGTCGGCGGTTTCGAGGAGTTCGCGGAACGCTGTCGCACCCTCCGAGGATTTCAGGTCGAGAAGCGCCGACCGCTTTCCCTGGCCACTGTCGAGGTGCTGCCATCCGATTTCAGGGATCGCCGGGGGATCGATCCGCAGAACTTCGGCGCCGACCAGCGCGAGGGCGCGGGTCGCGATCGGGCCGGCGATGACGCGGGTCAGGTCGAGAACACGTGGGTGCGTCGGGAGTGCGCGGGGTTTCCCATCGTCGCTTGCTCGGATGGATACCAGAGGCGCAGACCTCGCGGCTGCACACTGCTCACTCAGGCGCCATTCGGTCTCGGTACGTACGCGGACCGCGATGGCACCGATCTCTGCGGCTCGCTGTTCGATCTCGATAGCAGAGAGTTCGGATATACGTTGCGCCACTGCTTCTTTGGACGATCCAGGTTCGAGTTCCAGAATGGTGAGCAGTCGGTCGCGATGGTGCGGATAGTTGCCGTGCGTGCGGACCCAACCGTCACGGGCGGCGAAGAATCCCGAGTACACGGAAAACCCGTTGATCGGTTCACCTCCGGTGCGGAACAGGCGATCGCTCGAAAAGGACGCGGCGATACGTTCGGGATTCAGGGTCCAGTGCCCGGATCCTCGATCAATCGCGGAGGCGAACGCCGCAACCGAACCCGCAGCGAGGTCGAACACCGGCAAGTGCGCCGCGAGAAAGCCCGCCGAGTCCGGGCATTCGATGCGCCCGCGCCGGTCGTCGGTGTGCATCCCCACGTCACGTTGGTATTCGTCGAGATAAAACCCGTACCCGTGATCCATGCGACGCCTTTCGGCAGTTCAGTGGTCGAGAAGCTCCCGGCACTTCTTTGCCAGCGTATCGCGGAGCGGCGCAGCACGATCCGCCAAGTGTTGTTGCTGACGCACGTATTCGGCGCGTCCGGCTGGAGTTTCGATGCGAATGGGGGAGTACCCGTACTCGGCGAGGTCGTAGGGGCTCGCGCGCATGTCGAGTTCGCGGGCCAGGAGCGCGTGTTCGAAGCACCGCATCACCAGATCCGAATCGACGAGCGGCAACAACTTGAAAGACCATTTGTACAGGTCCATACCGGCGTGCAGGCAGCCCGGCTGCTCGTGATCCGCCTGAGTCTCCCGTGCAAGGGGGAGCGAATTCTTGGGGCCCGCGTCCGGCGTGAAGAACCGGAACGCGTCGTAGTGCGTGCATTTGAGCGGCAAGGATTCGACGACCGCATCGGTACCCGCGAATCCGAGCCGCAGCGGCACGGATTGGTGCCGGATCGCATCCTCGCCGCCGCGATAGACCATCGCCCATTCGTGGAGTCCGAAGCAGCCGAGCACAGCGGGCCGCGCAGACGTCTGGTCCAACAGATTCCACACGAATTCGACAGTGTGACGGCGACGCTCCAGCACTGAATCGTCGACCGTCGCGGTACCCGAATCGACGCGGTAGCCGGAGAAGGCCGCGTATTCACCGGCATTCTCGAGCGCGACTCCGTAGCCGGGGTGCCAGCGCCGCAGTTGAGCGGGCTTGAAGTTGTAGTACGTGAAGAGGAAGTCGTGCACCGGGTGCGAGATACCGGCGCTACGACGCGCTCGGTGCGGCTCGACGAGCTTCTCCACCTTCTCGAGGTGAAGTGCCCGCCGAGCCTTCCACTCGCTCTGCGCGAGTGCGAGTGAATGCACCGAACGTGTCATCGATCAGCTGTTTCGTTGTCCGGGAACAGCATCCGTGCCGCGGTGCGTGCCGTCGCGAACCGTGCCGACGTACTCCTCGAGGAGATCCTCGAGCGCGACGATACCGATCACCACTCCGTCAGCGTCGGTGACTGCGCCGAGGTGCGAGCTGGCCCGACGAAGGCCGGCCAACGCTTCGGCCAGCGGCGTGCTGAGCGGAACGATGGGCAGCGGGCGGATATCCGACGTCGGAACGACGGTGTCCGGTCCGGCAGCTTCGTCCAGAACCTCGTCGAGCACGTCCTTGAGGTGTACGTACCCAGCCAGGGATCCGTCGCTCGCCCGCACCGGGTAACGCGAGTATCCGGTCTCGATGACCGCACGCTCGATCTCACCCAGTGTTGTTCCCGACGGTGTGAGGGGAATGGTCCGAACCTTGTCGAGAGTGATCAGAACCTCGGACACCGTGCGATCGGTCGATTCGAGAGCCTGCTTCAACCGCCGGTGTTCTTCGGCGTCGATCAGACCTTCGGATCGCGATTCACCGATCATCGCGGACAACTCCACGGCAGAGACCGTGACGTCGAGTTCGTCCTTCGGCTCGACGCGCAGGAGCTTCAGCACGCCGTTTGCGCACAGGTTGTAGAACGCGATGATCGGGCGAGCGATCTTGATGAAGGCGAGATGCACGGGAACGAGCAGCATGGCCGTCTTCTCGGGGCCGGCCAACGCGATGTTCTTCGGAACCATCTCGCCGAGCAGGATGTGCAGCACGACGACGAGCGACAGCGCGATCGCGAACGAGATCGGGTGCAGCAGTCCGTCAGGCAGGCCGACGGCCTCCATCGGCACCTCGAGGAGGTGCGCAATGGCAGGTTCGGCGACCTTACCCAAGAGAATCGAGCAGATCGTGATGCCCAGCTGAGCCGCCGCAAGCATCAGCGACAGGTTCTCACCGGCCTTGATGACTGTGAGTGCCCGCTTCTTGCCTTGCGCGACCAGTGCCTCGAGGCGGTCGCGTCGTGCGGAGATCAGCGCGAACTCCGCACCGACGAAGAATGCGTTACTCGCGAGCAGCACGACGGTGAGGAGTACACCGAAGAGGTTATTCATCGTCGGACTCCTTCTTGTCGTCGTCTGCGGATTCGGGTTCGACGTAAGCGGGGACCGGCGTAATGGTCACCCGGTCGATACGACGGCCGTCCATGCTGGTCACTCGCGCGATCCACTTGCCACGGGAATCGCCGGACGAGTCGACATCGGGCAACTCCACTTCGTCACCTTCGTCGGGGATGCGTCCCAATTCGGTGAGCACCAACCCACCGAGGGTGTCGTAGTCGCCTTCGGGGGCGGTGTATCCCGTCGCCGACGTGACCTCGTCGATGCGCAAGAGGCCGGAGCACGACCATCCGTCTCCGACGCGTTGCACGTCCAGCTCGGGCTCGTCGTGTTCGTCGCGCACATCGCCGACGATTTCCTCGATGAGGTCTTCCATCGTGACGATGCCGGCTGTTCCGCCGTATTCGTCGACAACCAGAGCGACCTGCATGCCGTCCGAGCGGATCCGCTCCATGACGGTGTCACCGTCCAGGCTCGACGGCACGACCGGAACACGTTGAGCCAGACTGTCGACTCGCGTCGTGCGCCTGCGCTCGGCGGGAACCGTGAACGCGTGCTTGATGTGTACGACACCGACCGTGTCGTCCAGATCACCGCGAACGACCGGGAAGCGCGAGTAGCCGGTCCGCGACGCCGTCACGATCAGGTCTGCGACGGTGTCCGAGAGTTCCAGCGATTCGATCTTCACTCGCGGGGTCATCAGTTCTTCTGCGGTGCGGTCACCGAACTGCAATGAACGGTCGACGAGCATCGCCGTGCCCTTGTCGATGGACCCGCGCTGCGCGGACGTCCGCACGAGGGATCCGAGTTCCTGCGGTGATCGCGCCGAGCGCAGTTCCTCCGCGGGTTCGATGCCCAGGCGTCGCACAATCCAGTTGGCGGCTCCGTTGAGGCCGTTGATGGCCCATCGGAAGATCAGCGAGAAGCCGGCCTGCAGGCCCGCAGTTGCACGAGCGGTGGGCATCGGCTTGGAGATTGCGAGGTTCTTGGGTACGAGCTCGCCGAAGATCATCGAGAACGACGTCGCGAGTACCAGCGCCAAGATCAAAGACGTTGTCGAGGCAGCGGATTCGCTGAGTCCGACGGCCTTCGCAACCGGTGTGATGAACCGCGCCAGAACGGGCTCGGCCAGGTAACCGGTGATCAGTGTCGTGATCGTGATGCCGAGTTGGGCACCGGAGAGCTGGAACGAGAGAGTCTTGTGTGCGTGTTGAACCTGGCGCGAGCGTCGGTCGCCGTCGCGAGCGGCTTCGTCGACGGTACTGCGCTCGAGCGCGGTCAGTGAGAATTCGGCCGCCACGAAGAGGGCGGTGCCTGCAGTCAGCGCGATGAAGCCGAAGAGGCTGAGAATGGTGAAAACGATGTCCATGTGTCATCGCCACCTGAATTGTGCACGGGGGCCGCCGGGTTTGTCTCCCGGCTCGCTAGAGGAGCCCTCCGAACCGGCGGAATCAGACGATTCCTCGGATAAAACGACGGGTGTAGCGCCGGGTAAGTGTGTGGGTGCCTCGGGCACCGGGTTCCTCTCGTCGGAGCCGAGGATTTCTCGGCTGTAGCGGGCTCGGTCGGGTCGCCGAAGGGCACCCGACCGAGTTTTGTTTTCTGTTTACGGAACCAATGATACCGGCGGGTGTCCGGGAGTAGGGACCCGAGCACCCGCCGACTGTCACGGAACCCTGTTCACCAACCTGACGGAAGCGGCCGTCCTTCGGCGAATCCGGCAGCGGACTGAACACCGAGAACTGCCTTCTCGTGCAACTCTTCGAGTGAGCGCGCACCCGCGTACGTGCAGGTACTGCGCACGCCGGAACAGATCTGATCGATCAGGTCCTCGACACCCGGGCGCTCGGGATCGAGACGCATCCGCGAACTGGAGATGCCCTCCTCGAACAATCCCTTACGGGCGCGATCAAAAGCCGTTTCAGTGGCCGTGCGAGCGGCAACGGCGCGCTTGGACGCCATGCCGAAGCTCTCCTTGTACGCATTGCCCGCCTGATCGACCTTGAGGTCGCCGGGGGACTCGTACGTACCGGCGAACCACGAGCCGATCATGACGTTCGACGCACCCGCTGCGAGGGCGAGTGCGACGTCGCGCGGGTGGCGAACTCCGCCGTCGGCCCAGACGTGCTTGCCGAGCTCACGTGCCGCTACGGCACATTCCGCAACGGCCGAGAACTGTGGGCGTCCGACGCCGGTCATCATGCGCGTCGTGCACATAGCGCCCGGCCCGACTCCGACCTTGACGATGTCCGCGCCGGCCGCGATCAGATCGCGGGTGCCCTGTGCCGACACCACGTTGCCTGCGACCAACGGGACGCCGAGGTCGAGCGCCTTGAGAGTGGTGAGCGCATCGATCATTCTCTGCTGGTGACCGTGCGCGGTGTCGACGACGATCACGTCGGCACCGGCGTCGACGAGTGCCTTTGCCTTCGCGCCCACGTCACCGTTGACACCCACCGCCGCGGCAACCCGGAGTGCGCCCCGCTCGTCGACTGCGGGATCGTAGATTCCCGCACGAATCGCACCGGTACGGGTGAGGACGCCGGCAAGAGTGCCGTCTTCGTTGACGATGACCGCCAGCGGATCGTGCTTGGCTTCGAGAAGTTCGAACACCTCGCGAGGTGTAGCGGTGACCGGGGCGGTGACGAAGTCGGTGATGGCGACCGAGCGCAGACGCGTGAACCGATCGACGTCAGCACAGGCGGCCTCGGTGACTACACCGAGTGGCTTACCGTCCTCGACCACCACGACGGCGCCGTGAGCGCGCTTGGGCAGAAGCGCCAGCGCGTCGGAGACGGCGTCGTCCGGGCTCAAGGTGACCGGCGTATCGGCGACGAGGTGGCGGCTCTTGACGAATGCCACGGTCTCGGCGACGGCTTCGGTGGGGACGTCCTGCGGAATGATGACCAGCCCGCCGCGGCGGGCAACTGTCTCGGCCATACGGCGGCCGGCGACTGCGGTCATATTGGCGACGACGACGGGAATGGTGGTTCCGGATCCGTCGGAAGAAGTGAGATCGACGTCGAACCGGGAGGTGACCTCTGTCCGGTTAGGGACGAGAAATACGTCGTCGTAGGTCAGGTCGTATGGGGGGCGTTGCCCTTCGAGGAACTGCACGTTTCACGAGCCTACCGTCGATTCCGCCGCGGCGCCCTCGGTATCGCGTGCCTGTGAGCGGGAGAGTGCGATCGTGGTCATGATCATGACGGCGACAGCGCACCCGATGAGAGCAATCCCGGGGCCGTCGACGCGGAGGCGTTCGTCCAGAACCGTCATCCCCAGGAAGATGGCCGCAATCGGCTCGCCGATCGTGAGAGCGGGCAGCGACGCCGACAGCGGCCCGACCTGGAACGCGCGTTGTTGCAGGTAAACCCCGATCGCACCCGAGGCGATCAGAGCCCACGTCTGCCAGGCCGAAATCACCCCGACGACGCCCTGTCCGAGTAGGTCGGTGACGTACTTGGTGAACGCGACCGCAACGCCGTAAAAGATGCCGGCCGCGGAGCCGAGAAGCAGTGCGCGCCAACCACTGTCGAGTTTGGACAAGCCGCCGATGGTTGCGACCACGGCGACTGCGACCGTGACCGTCAGGGGCACAGCCCAATCGGACCACGGGGCATTGCTGTCACCCTCGGTGGGATCGCCGACCACGAGGAAGATCGCCAACGAAATCGCGAGCATGATCGCCAGTGACCACGCCGAACGGGTGATGCGGATACCCGAGAACTTCGCCGAGAGCGGCAGCGCGAACAGCAGCGAGGTCACGATCAGCGGCTGCACCACCAACACCGAACCCAACGACAGTGCAACGGCCTGCATGACGTAACCACCGCCGTCGCCTATCAATCCGGCCCACCACCGAGGGCTCCGAATCAGCGACGCCACCAGCGCCTCGCCCTCGGGAACCGCCGACGCTGCCCGCTGCTGAGCGACGGACGCGCACGCGAAGAGCAGTGCGGCGACGAGTGCGCAGAGAACCGAGATCAGTGGAAGATCACCCATGTCCTCAGTGTGCGCGCTTGCCCGCTCGATTTCCGGCAGACGGCTTTCCTGCGCCCGGTGCACCCCGCCGCGGCGTCAGGCCCTTGGAGGCCAAACGTTCCGAACGGGTCGGGACCGGGGTGCCGTCGGCCCGGATCTTCTTCACACTCTTGGGATCGGTGACGCGCCGCGAGGAGGCGGCTCGCTTGTCGCCGTCCTTTTTCATGCGGCCGCCGGCAGCCGTCCGACCTGCGGTGTCGTGTTCCTGGCGGCCACGCTTGGCGGTGTGCTTGACGGCGACGGTCGTATCGGGAGCCTCGACCGGAATGCCCGTCGGCTCCATTGCTCCGGTGATACGCGTGAGTTCCAGATCGTCGGGGCGGACACGCACACCGTGAACCTTGATGCCTGCCTGCTTGGTCAACTTCTCGACAGCGTCACGTTCTTCGTCGGTGACGATGGTGACGACGACGCCCGATTCACCGGCGCGAGCGGTTCGGCCGGCGCGGTGCAGGTAGTCCTTGGCCTCGGCCGGGGGATCGACGTGAACAACGAGGGTCACGTCGTCGACATGGATTCCGCGGGCCGCGACATCAGTGGCGACCAGGACGGGGGTTGTTCCGTCGGAGAACGACGCGAGGGTCTTGGTCCGGTTGTTCTGCGTCTTTCCACCGTGCAGTGCGCCGGCAGCGACGCCGATCAAATGCAGCTGCTGCGCAAGGCGATCCACGCCGTGCTTGGTCTTGACGAACATGATGGTCCGCCCCGCACGCGAAGCGATATGTGCGACAACGGATCTCTTGTCGTCGCGGTCGACGAAAAGCAGGTGATGCTCCATCGTCGAGACGGTCGCAACCGGGGGAGCAGTCGAGTGCGACGCCGGTTCGCGCAGGTAACCCGCGACCAGATCGTCGACCTTACCGTCGAGGGTTGCCGAAAAGAGAAGACGCTGACCATCTTTCGGTGTCGTGTCGAGAATCTTCGCGACCTCGTCGATGAAGCCCATGTCTGCCATGTGGTCGGCCTCGTCGATGGTCGTGATCACGACGTCGTCGAGCACCACCGCCTGCTGCTCCAGCAGGTCGAGCAAACGGCCGGGAGTCGCGATGAGTAGATCGACGCCCCTGGTCAAGATGTCGGCCTGGCGCTTGATGGGAACACCACCGACCGCGTTGGCCACCCGCAAACCGATCTCGGTAGCGGCGTCGTCGAGTGCTTTGTGAATCTGGATCGCCAGTTCGCGGGTGGGAGCGAGCACCAAACCGCGAGGACGATTCCGCTTGCTCGCCCCACCCTTGAGGCGCACCAACATCGGAAGCCCGAAGGCCAAAGTCTTTCCGGAACCCGTCGCGCCGCGCCCGAGCACATCCCGGCCCGCAAGCACATCCGGGATGGTGGCCGACTGAATCGGGAAGGGGGCATCGATGCCGCTCCGGCGCAACGCATGCACCATCACGGCGGGGATTCCGAGGTCGACGAACGAACGCCCTTCGGTAGAGGTGGGCGAGTCGATCGTCGATTCCTGCATTTGTTCAGGCTACCGGGTATCGGTAGACGCAGATAACCGCATCTACCGATACCCGCTGTGAATCAGGCCTCGATTTCGCTGCGGTCACCGCTCCACAGCGTGTGGAACTTGCCCGGCTTGTCGATGCGCTCGTAGGTGTGAGCGCCGAAGAAGTCGCGCTGACCCTGTGTCAGGGCGGCCGGCAGACGCTCCGCGCGCAGACCGTCGTAGTACGACAGCGAAGACGCGAACGCCGGTACCGGAATGCCGAGCATCGTCGCGGTGGCGACCACACGGCGCCAGCTGTCGATGCCGGCCTCGATGGCCTCGCGGAAGTACGGCGCCAGAATCAAGCTCGGCAGACTCGGATCCGCGTCGAACGCGTCCTTGATGCGGTTGAGGAACTGCGCACGGATGATGCAGCCGCCGCGCCAGATCGTTGCCAGGTCGGCAGGCTTGAGGTTCCAGTCGTACTCGGCGCTGCCGGCAGCGATCTGGTCGAAGCCCTGCGCGTACGCCACGATCTTCGACGCGTACAGCGCGGCCTGGATGTCAGCGGCGAACTGCTCGGCGTCAGCCGGCTTGTCGCCGAGCGAACCCGAAGCCAGGCCCTGCGCCTGGGCTGCGGCGCGCTGATTGCGGCTACCGGACAGTGCGCGAGCAAACACGGCCTCGGCGATACCGGTGACCGGCACGCCCAGATCCAGAGCGGACTTGACCGTCCAGCGGCCCGTGCCTTTCTGCTCGGCAGCGTCGACGATGACGTCGACCAACGGCTTGCCGGTCTCGGCGTCGATCTGACGGAGCACCTCGGCGGTGATCTCGATCAGGTAGGACTCGAGCGTGCCTTTGTTCCATTCGGTGAAGACGTCGGCGACCTGACCGGCGTCGTAGCCCAGCGCGTCACGGAAGAGGTTGTACGCCTCGCCGATGAGCTGCATGTCGGCGTACTCGATGCCGTTGTGGACCATCTTGACGAAGTGACCGCTGCCGTCGGGGCCGATGTGCGCGCAGCACGGTGTGCCGTCGACGTGAGCGGAGATCGACTCGAGAAGCGGGCCGAGAGCCTCGTACGACTCTTTCGGACCGCCCGGCATGATCGACGGACCGTTGAGTGCGCCTTCTTCGCCGCCGGAGATACCAGCGCCGACGAAGTGCAGACCGCGGGCGCGGATCGCTGCTTCACGACGGATCGTGTCCGTGTACAGCGAGTTGCCGCCGTCGATGATGATGTCGCCGGGCTCCATGGCGTTCGCGAGCTCTTCGATGACAGCATCGGTCGGTGCGCCGGCCTTGACCATGATCAGGACGCGTCGCGGCTTCTGCAGTGCGGCAACAAACTCTTCGACGGTCTCGGTGCGCACGAAATCGCCCTCGGAACCATGCTCGGCGATCAGAGCATCGGTCTTGGCGATGCTGCGGTTGTGCAGGGCAACGGTGTGACCGTGGCGGGCGAAATTGCGGGCAATATTCGAACCCATGACGGCCAGGCCGGTGACGCCGATCTGAGCTCGGGGTGATTCGGTGCTAGTTGTTGACATGCTTACAGCTTTCCCTCTCGGTCCGCGGCTGTGAAATCCTGCGCTGTGCGCAGCCGAAAACGGTGCGGCCGCGACGCGCGTGAACATCAGACCGTGCATACAAAACACGGATGCAGATCACTTTAATTGCAGTGACCTGCATCCGTCTCGATACAGCATCCGGCGCAGCCGGAAGGTTCTCAGTGTTCAGTTGTCGAGCCGCAGCTCAGCGCGGGTATTACCGCTGATCGCGCTTCGGGCCGTCGAATCCGTCATAGCTACGACGGTCGGTGCGGCTGCGAAAGCCACCGCCGCTTGTTGCGGCTGCGCGATTGTCGCCGCCGTCGCGGTTGCCCTGGTATCCACCGGAAGAGCGGTTGCCCTGGTAGCCCGTTGACGGGCGGCTGTCGCGGTCTCCGTAGGACGGACGGCTGTCGCGGTTGCCCTGGTATCCACTGCCACCGGAAGAGCGGTTGCCCTGGTATCCGCCGCGGCTCTCGCCGTCGCGGTTGCCCTGGTATCCGCCGGAGGAGCGGTTGCCCTGGTAGCCGGTCGAGGGACGGCTGTCGCGGTTGCCTTGGTATCCACCGCTGGAGCGATCACCTTGGTATCCGCCGCGGCTCTCGCCGTCACGGTTGCCCTGGTATCCGCCGGATGAACGGTTGCCCTGGTATCCGCCGGAAGAGCGGTTGCCCTGGTATCCGCCGCGGCTTCCGCCACGATCTCCGAAGGAACGCTCGCCACGAGAAGAGCTCTCGCGCAACGGTTCTCCGGTCGGCTTCTTGGCGCCGGTGATACGAGCCAGCTCAGCAGAACCCGGGGTGACGGGAACGGCAGCGGCATTGACGCCGGCCATTCCGGTCAGACGCTTGAACCCACGCTTCTGATTCGGGAGCACGATGGCCACGACGGTGCCCTTCTCGCCGGCGCGAGCCGTGCGGCCGGCGCGGTGCAGGTAATCCTTGTGATCGGCCGGGGGATCGACGTGAACAACCAGATCGATTCCGTCGACATGGATTCCGCGTGCGGCGACGTCAGTGGCAACGAGAACCGGGGTGCGACCGTTCTTGAAGCGCTCGAGGACGCGGGTGCGCTGGTTCTGTGCCTTGCCGCCGTGGAGCGACTCGGCGGCGATGCCGACTGCGCGGAGGCGGTCGGTGATTCCCTCGCAACCGAGCTTGGTGCGGGCGAACATGATCGTGCGTCCGTCGCGGGCACCGATCTCGGAGAGGACGGAATCCTTCTGGCCGCGGTCGACGAGGAGGACGTAGTGCTCCATCGTGTCGACGCTCGCGCGACCGTCTTCGGTGGAGTGCGTGACGTGGTTGGCCAGGAACTGACGAACCAGCGACTGGACCTCACGGTCAAGGGTTGCCGAGAACAGCAGGCGCTGTCCGTCTGCGGGGGTCTCACCGAGGATTGAACGAACCTCGGGCAGGAAGCCCATGTCCGCCATCTGATCGGCTTCGTCGAGAGCGGTGATTTCCACCGAGTCGAGGATGCAGGTGCCCTGACGCAGGTGGTCGCCGAGACGACCCGGGGTGGCGACGAGAACGTCGACGCCGCGGCGGAGCTGATCGACCTGCTTGGCGAACGGCGTTCCACCGACAGCGGGACGAACCGTGAGTCCGAGTGCGCCGGCGTAGGAGTTGAGGGAGTCGACCACCTGGAAAGCAAGCTCACGGGTGGGGACGAGCACGAGTGCACGGGGACGCTTGGCGGCCGGGCGATCCTCGTGACGCGAGAGGCGGGTCAGCATCGGCAGGCCGAATGCGAGGGTCTTGCCCGATCCGGTCTGTGCGCGGCCGAGAACATTGGTTCCGGCGAGCGCGTCCGGAATGGACTGCGCCTGGATGGGAGACGGGACGGTGATGGAGTTGCGCGCCAATGCGGCAACAAGCTGCTCGGGCAGGCCGATCTCGGCGAAGGTGATACCCGGCTCGGTGGCGACTGCTTCTTCGGCAGCGGGGGTGTTGATGGTGGTGTCTTCGATGTTCTCGGAAGACGACATTTGGACAGCGTTGGTCACGCGGAAACCTCTCCGGACTACGGGCACGTCGCGGAGCGGAAGAAGCCATGCTGAAATACACGACACAGTTCGCAAAGGGACGAGCCAGGGCACATGTCACCTGGCAATCCGAACGCATACTGCGGGGAATTGGGCTGTGTGCCGTTATATGTTGACGGACCACGATGGTGGCCGTGGTCCACTCTACGCCACCGGCTAGGTCTAAGTCAGGTAACCCCGGCTGTGACCTGCACTACTGCACGTGGTTGCGCTGGTCAAGACTCAGTAGGCGTTGAAAAGCAGGCGAAGTTCGGTGAGCCAGGGCACTGCCACAGCCACGGTGGGCACCACAAGAATGGCGACCGCCCCCAGATACGCAAAAATCGCAATCCGGGGATCGGCATCGTCAGCCGAGAGGCGCTGCACTCTAATGAGCGTTGACGGACCGCCCGCTGCCATCGCTCCGCGCGGTGCGGTCGATCCGGCACACGCGACCAGTGCTCGCGCCAGGGGAGTCGGTCCGGTAGCGCGGACTGCCGAATCATCGGCGAGTAACTCAACCAGGAGCTGTACGGATCCGAGAGCCGACTTGCTACGGACGAAACGGGGGAACGCGTGGTTGACGGCGGTGAATGCCTCGAGGACGAGATCGTGACGAGCCCGCAAGTGCGAACGCTCGTGCGTGAGGATGGCCTTGACCTCGGCATGATCGAGGTTCTGCAGAGTGCCTTGACTGAGGACCACTCGTTGACGCAGGCCAGGCAGGCAGTAGGCGATCGGTTCGTCGACGTCGAGCACTCGCAGGTCGGGTGTGCGTTCGACCGAGGCGGGCATGGCGCAATCGTCGAGTAAGTCGACCAACACACGGTGACGTGCACGGCGACGCCTGGTCCTCACGGCGACCTGGATGACCGAGAAGATCAGCTTTGCGCCGATCAGAAGCGTCAGGGCAAAAACAACCACGTACAGAATCCACAGCGGCAACCCGAGGGCATCGATCTCGGCCGTCGGAGCCGTCGTCGGTCTTCCGTCAGCGCCGGGAACGAGCAGCTGGCTGGCAATGGCCAGGCCCGAGCTGAATGCCGACAACACCGCAGCGATTGCGACGGCTTGCCACAGAACCAACGCCGCGCGTGGAGCGCGGTAAGGCCACGTCGAGCGGCTCAGGAGTGCAGGTACCGGACCGGCCAGCAACAAGGCAAGCAGTCCGAAAACCAGTGCAGTAGTGGCGTTCATGTCCTACACATCATGCACGACGAATTCAGATCGGCCTAGAAATTCCGGGCTGCGCAGCCTTTTTCGCGGACTCGCGCACTTCGAGGGCAGCGAGCGCTTCGCGGAGAGCATCTGCTTCGTCGGCATTGACCTGGCCCACGAAGTGAACGAGTGCCGCAGCGCGACCGCCGGACTCCGGAGCCTGGGCGAGAGCGTCGACCATCAGGCTCGCAACCAGTTCTTCGCGCTTGTTGACGGGAAGATAGCGATGCGCTCGATCGTCACGCTGCTGAATCACCAGATGCTTCTTCGCCAGGCGCTGCAGAACGGTCATGACCGTCGTGTACGCCAATTCGCGATGCGTCGCGAGTGCTTCATGCACCTGTCGCACAGTTTGCGGCTCTGATGTGGACCACAAATGATCCATCACCGCGCGTTCAAGTTCACCTAGACCTGCCATTCTTCGATTCTACGGACTTCCACGACGAAATACGTACTACTGGTAGTAGTAACCACCTCGGTGGGGGTGTGGTATTGGCCATAGTGATCTGCATGACGGTTACGGTGGTGAGAGCAGAGAGAAATGCCCGATACTGAGCAAGCCCACAGTCGATCCGCAGAAAGTAGCCGCACGTAGATGACGATCGACAGTTCGCCGGGCACCGAAGAATCCACATCACGGTCATGGGCAGTCGCGCAGAAAGCTGCCGACATCGTTCGTTTCGGCATTCGCGACGCCCCGTTGACGGTCGTTCTACTTCTCACCATGTGGATCCTCGGCGCTGCCACCGGCAGTCTCGTGCACGGACCGTCCCGCGATCTCGAGCACGCGATCGGCGCGGGAATGGGCTCGATCCAGCACGGTCGCATCTGGACTCCGCTCACCTCCACTCTGTGGGCTGGAAACCTGCTCGGGTACATCGGTGCGAGCGTGCTCCTGATCGCGGTCGCTGCGCCCCTCGAGCGGCGCGTGGGGACCGTCAAGCTCGCAATCGCCGGAGCGAGCACCCAAATCCTCGGTGTGCTCCTCGGACTCGGCTGGGCATCGTTCGCGAAGGTCTTCGACTCCAGCTGGGGATTCCGCCTACACGTCGGCTCCGCTGTCGGCGCGAGTGCATGGATCGTCGGCGCCGCCATGGCCGCCAGCTCGAACATGGGCACACTGTGGCGTCGACGCATCCGCGTCGGAACCCTGGCTTTGACGATCACCTTGGCCCTGTTCAGCGGCCAGCTTCAAGATGTCATCAGGTTCTTCGCCGCCGTCGTAGGTCTGGTGATCGGCCAGTGGGTCGTGGGGCGGTCGGCTCGCGGTGAGCGAATTGCCGGGACCCAGCGGGAGGGCCGCGTCCTCGTGGCCATCGTCGTGGCGGCCAGTGCGATCGGCCCGATGATCGCCGCGCTGTCCCCGCAAGCGGTAGGTCCACTTGCCGTCCTGCGTGACCTCTTCCGCGGAGTTCCGTGGACGGTGGCCGAGGTTCGAGAACTGTGCGCCGAGTCCGCGTCGGACCCGGACTGTCGACGAGGTCTCCTCGAGCTCCGACTCTCCGGTATCGGGCCGACCCTGCTCTCGCTGATGCCGTCGATTTTTGTCCTGGTGCTGAGCGACGGGCTGCGTCGTGGCCGCAGATTCGCCTGGATGGCAACCGTGTGCGCCCAGGTGGTCCTGCTCGTCCTCTCGATCGGGAACTTCGTCATCAGGTTCGTCGACGCCGTGGACAGCGACAGTCTGTTCTACGGAATCAGCGATCCGAACGTGTACCGAACACTCGTGCCGTTCCTGACGCCGCTGTTCGTGCTGATCCTGTTGATCTCCACACGCCGATACTTCGACGTGGCAGCCCCGGCCAAGACATACAGACGCTTGGGCGTCGCGATCGTGACGTTGCTCGGGGTCCTCGCCGTGATCTACGTGGGCGGCGGAATGCTCGCCAGGCACGGGTTCGACCGCGAGCCCACTGTCACCATGCTGCTCGCAGACTTCCCGCAGCGCCTCGTGCCGCCGGTGTACCTGCAGTTGATCGACCCGCGCCTGCTTCCGGTGGACATCGAGTCGACGTTGCTATTCGAGTGGACCGGCGTCGTGTTCTGGTGCGTTGCTGCCGTGCTGGTCTTCGTGAGCTTCCTCAAGCCCGTCAAGACCGCTGATCCGAAAGCCGCCGAACGTGCGCGATCGATGTTGCTAGCCGGCACCGGCAGTCCGTTGTCGTGGATGACGACCTGGAAGGGCAACACCTACTGGTTCAGTGCAGACGGTTCGAGCTACGTCGCCTACCGCGTCATCGCCGGAGTCGCACTCACCACCGGTGACCCAGTCGGTCCTCCTGATCGGATGCGCGCAGCGATCGAGGGGTTCGCCGAGTTCGCGTCGTCGAACGGTTGGATCCCGTGCTTCTACTCGGTGACCGACGACGCACGCACCATTACCGATTCCATGGGCTGGAGCGGCCTACAGGTCGCTGAGGAGACAGTGCTCGATCTTGGCGGAATCGCGTTCACGGGCAAGCGGTTCCAGGACGTGCGCACGGCACTGAATCGGGCGAAGAAGTCCGGGATCACGGCCGAGTGGATTTCCTTCCCGCACGCGCCTCTCGCGATCAAGGATCAGATCGTCGCGATCTCGGAAGAATGGGTAGCGGACAAGGGGATGCCCGAGATGGGCTTCACTCTCGGCGGACTCGACGAGGTCGACGACGAGGCGGTGCGCTGCCTGATCGCCGTGGACGAGGATCGCACGGTGCACGGTGTCACGTCGTGGCTGCCGGTGCACCGCGACGGCAAGGTCGTCGGCTGGACCCTCGACTTCATGAGGCGACGCTCCGAAGGGTTCCGGCCCGCGATGGAGTTCCTCATTGCTTCTGCCGCACTGAAATTGGAGGAGGAGGGTGTCGAGTTCCTCAGTCTGTCCGGTGCGCCGTTGGCAACAATCGCTGCCGACTCCACTACGGACGCAGCCGAGACCAACGCAGCCGAACCTGAGGCCACGACCTTCTCGGCGATGATGGACAGCGTCCTCGATCTACTCGGTCGCACACTGGAACCGGTGTACGGCTTCCGATCGCTGCTGGCCTTCAAATCGAAGTTCCAACCCCGGTACGTGCCGATGCACATGACGTTTGCCGATCCGGCCGCGCTACCGAGCATCGGCAACGCGGTCGGGCGGGCGTATCTGCCGACCGTGTCGATCGGTCAGGGATTCAAACTCGTTCGGACGATTCTGGGTCGCTGATTCGCGATCTTCAGGCGGGCCTGGCCGGCCCGCCGACAGCGCCGAAGACGTGCCGGGTGCCGATCGGGACGATCAGGGGCCGATCCGAGACCGGATCGTCGATGACCGCAGCTTCGAGACCGAATACCTCGAGCAGAAGTTCCGCCGAAATGATGTCCTTGGGGACTCCCGAAGCGACGACGGCGCCGTCGCGCATCACGATCAGATGATCGCTGTACCGAACTGCGAGATTGAGGTCGTGCAGAACCATCACCACGGTGCGCCCCATTTCCTCGTGGAGTTGATCCACCAGGTCGAGGACTTCCATCGAGTGCGCAAGGTCGAGGTACGTGGTGGGCTCGTCGAGGAGCAGGATGTCGGTCCCCTGGGCGAGAGCCATCGAGATCCAGGCCCGCTGACGCTGGCCACCGGACAATTGATCGACCGGCCGATCTGCAAGGTCCGAGACGCCGGTCAGCTCGAGTGCCTCGGCGACCTCGCCCTCGTCGTCCGCGGACCACTGCCGAATCCACGACTGGTGCGGGTGGCGTCCACGTGAGACCAGATCGGCGACGGTGAGCCCTTCGGGCGCTACCGGAGCCTGGGGGAGCATTCCGAGGACCCGCGCGACTTCCTTGGTCTTCATCGAACTGATCGCCTTGCCGTCGAGGATGACCGATCCACCCTTGGGCTTGAGTAGACGGCCCAGAGCGCGTAGAAGTGTCGACTTGCCGCAACCGTTGGGCCCGATGACCGTCGTGATCACGCCGGTGGGGATCTCGAGATCGAGCCCGTCGACGATGATTCGATCCCCGTACCCGAGCGTCAGATTCTGCGCGACGAGACGCGAAGGAGCGTCGGTGGACTGGACGATGGTGGTCATGCTGTGACCTTCCGATTGTTGCGAACCAACAGGTAGAGCAAGAACGGACCACCCAGTGCGGAAGTCACGATTCCGACGGGGAGTTCCACCGGCAGAATTGTTCGAGCGATGACGTCGCTTCCGACCACCAGTACAGCACCGGTCAGCGCGGAAGCCACGATGGGCGGGCCGGCAGAGCGCACCAGACGCATGGCGACCTGCGGCGCAGCCAGGGCAACGAAGCCGACCGGACCTGCTGCAGCGGTTGCGATGGCGGCCAGCGCCACTGCGGAGAGCAACAGTTTGGCCTGCGATGATTGCAAGCGAACACCGAGTGAGGTGGCGTTGTCGTCGCCTAACCGCAGCGCTCCCATCGTGAACGAGGCGATCACCGCGTAACCGCCGACTACCGCGACAGCGATGGCTACCGGCCACATCTGATTCCAGGTGGCACCGTTGAGAGAACCGTTGAGCCACACCTGTGCGCGGGAAGCGTCGTTGATGTCCGCCGAGATGAGGAGCCACCCCGTCGCTGCCACGAGCATGGCGTTGATGCCGATGCCGATCAGGATGAGGCGGAACCCCTCGACGCCTTTGCGCCAGGCCAAGGCGTAGATCACCACTGCTGTCAGTAGTCCGCCACAGAGTGCGGCTAACGGAATCCCCAGTGTGGCAAGCAGTCCCACGAACGATCCGCCGCCGCCGAGCACGATGAGAGCAACTGCGGCAGCACTCGATCCGGCCGTGATTCCGAGGATGTCGGGGCTTGCGAGGGCGTTGCGAGCGATCGTCTGGGTGACCGCACCGGCGATGCCGAGTGCCATACCGATGAAGAGTGCGGTGAGCGAGCGAGGAAGTCGGAGGTCGAAGACGATCAGGTTCTGTGTCTTGCTTCCATTACCCAGCAGGACGGAAATGACATCGGGGATCGAGATCGGATAGTCGCCGCGTCCGATGTTGATGCAGAGCAGAAGGAAGAGTGCGACCGCGAGTGCAATGCTCACCGACACCGCGAGTGGACGGTAGACCAGCGAGAATCCACCGATGCGAATCGACTTACGTGAGGGGACGGTCCGGGGGAGTACCCGGAGTTCTTGCTTGAGCGTCACAGACTTGCCAACTTCCTGCGGCGTACGAGAGCGATGAAGAACGGGGCGCCGAAGAGGGCCAGGATGATTCCGACCTGCAACTCACCGGGGCGCACGACTACGCGGCCGATGATGTCCGCGGTGATCAGCATGACCGCACCGAGCAACCCCGCGTACGGGACCAGCCAGCGGTAGTCGGGTCCGGTGATGGCCCGGGCCACGTGGGGGACCACCAATCCGATGAACGCGATCGGTCCACACGCTGCAGTTGCGGCGCCGGTCAGCAGGGTGATCGCGATGATGCCGAGTGTGCGACTGAACGCGATGTTCGTTCCCAACGCTTTTGCGACGTCTTCACCCAGGCTGAGGACATTGAGCCCCGGCGTACTTGCCAGGGCGATGACCAAACCGAGTATCAGGAATGGGAGGACCTGCCAGAGAACGTCGAACCCGCGACCGGACACCGACCCGACTACCCAGAAACGGTAGGCGTCCAGGCTGGTCTGGTCGAGAATGATCACGGCATTGGTCATGGCTTGCAGGAAAAACGCGACGGCTGCGCCCGCCAGAGCCAAACTCAGAGGACTTGCGCCGCCGTTTCCGATCGAGGACAAGCCGAAGACGACGATGCTGGCGACGAACGATCCTGCAAACGCGAACCAGAGGTACTGACTCGGTGCGGTGAAGCCGAAAAGATAGATCGCCATGACAACGAAGAACGCCGCGCCGGCATTGAGCCCGAGTAGACCGGCATCCGCCAACGGGTTACGCGTGTGTCCCTGAATCAGGGCGCCGGCGATACCGAGTGCGATGCCGACAACAAGACCCAGGATGGTCCGCGGAGCACGCAATGTTCGCACGATGATGTCCGTCTGGGTACCGTCCGAGCTGAAGATGGCGTGGAAGATCTCGGCAAACGTCAGCGGCCGAGCGCCCACCGCGATGCTCGCGAGCATGACGAGCGCGAGAAGAACCGTCAGCACCGCAAGACCGATCAGCCGGCGACGACGAGTTGCCCCGACACTGTTGTCGCGCGCGAGTTCCTCGAACCCTTCTTCGCGCGCCGTGCTTTCACGGACCACCTCGATACCGGTTCGATCGAACGGCCTGCGCAGAGCCCGGCGAACACCGATGGGTTGCTTTGTCTTCGCGTCACGCGTGACCAGACCTACCCATCCCTTTCCCGAGGTCCGGCCCGTGGCACCTTCGCGGAATCCGAGGTTCCACACAAGGAGACCGACGGCGATGGCTATTGCCGTGCCACCGAATACGGCGCGGTCGGCTTCGCCGCCACCGTTCTCGTCTCGGAGCGACTGAACGATGTACCAGCCGACGAGCAAGGGAAGCAGGAACACCCCCGCGTCGAAAATCCCAGCTAGGACACGCATTCGGACAGGAGCCGGGCCGCGCGGCACTATGCGCCGCCCGTACGTCTCGCTGGGTCCTCGGGGATGTCCGTTCCCGAGAGGTTTGATCATCGTCACTGGCGGTTCGAGCTCCTGGTCTTTGTGCGCAGGGAATTCGCATCTTAGGTTACGGAACCCTATGTGGGCGTGCTCCCTGTGGGGCAAGTTCCGGTGTATATGCGGTGCCCAGCGTCACAGTTCTTTACTCTTGAATTATGGTGAGGCTAACCTACATTAATAACCACAAGACAACTTCGGCCGATTGGAGTGCACGGTGACAATCACCTTGACCACCCAGCATGCGGATGTTCGTGAATTCGAACTCCGGTCGAACGCATTGAGTCGCACCAGCGTTCGCCTACGAGCACTCAACCCTGACTATCCGCGCGTCTACGCGGTTGCCGCCATGGCAGGCGAAGGTAAACGACGCTGGTGGCAGCTCAGTGAAGGCTTGTGTGGGGATCGGGTGCAACAGATGTTCGCCCGCTCACTTCAAGATCTCGACAGTGCTGAAGTTGCCGCGATACAGGTTGCGACGTCGCTCATTCATGCCGTGGTCGGCAGAGTTGCCGCATCCATCGTCTCCGAGGGGTCCGCCTGGGACCCGGGGCTCGAAAACCTGTTCATCCACATGGACAGCGACGGCGGAATCGACTGGGCTGGCGTGGTCGACGAAACGCTTCGTGTGGCACCCAACGGGCGAGAGTCCGGAAGTGACGGCGTCGTCGACATGCCATGTGAAGAGGCCCTCCTCATCTGGACTGCACACCGTTGCCTGACGTCGCTGCGCGCCATCTACGACGCCGTGGCCAGATGTGCGCCCGTCGACCAGTTCAGATTCTGGGGACTGGTCGGGGAGTCGATCCTGGGTGCAGCCGCTTATGTCCCCATCCTGGTCGGTGATGGCGAATCGGTAGCGCAGCGCCGTGGACAGGGACTCCTCGACGCCTTTGTCGCAGCCGGGTTGCCGGTTCGCGCGCGCCGTAAGGTCTCGCTGCGTCCTCGCTGGAACCAGTTTGACGAAGGGCTTGCTAAATTAGGTCAGCCTTGCCTATGATTGTGGAACACCTTGCGGAGAGTTACACACCGCGAGAGTGGCGAAACTGCCGGACCGCGCCGGAGTCCTGAGGGCTGCAGAGACTCCCGGTCCTTCCCACGGCGGGTTTCACATCGATCGATGTGAAACCCGCCGATTCCTTTTCAGACCTGATTCCAACCTCGAGTTACCTCTCGTGTAATCAAGTAGGGAGTGGCTGCCACACCGGCGCCGGAGAATCACAGATGGAGATGGCATGGTCGACACTGATGAGACCGCAGAGATGATGAAACGGCTCGGAACGGGCTTCGACGCCACCATCGGCCTGGAATACACCGAACTGAGCCCAGATCGTGTGCGGGCGCAATGGACGGTCAAGCCCACGCTGCACCAGCCCGCAGGTATTCAGCACGGAGGCGTGTACTGCTCGGTGGTGGAGTCTCTCGCCAGCATCGGTGGCACCGTGTGGCTGGGCGAGCGAGGCCACGTGGTCGGAGTCAACAACAACACCGACTTCCTGCGTGCAACGAGGGAAGGCATACTCACCGCAGAAGCCACCCCGATTCATCGCGGACGCACTCAGCAACTCTGGGAGGTTCGCATCACCGACGAGAACGACAGACTCGTCTCCAAGGGACAGGTTCGCCTCGCGAACATCACCGAGGTGGCGAAGATCGGAAACTGAGAACACGGTAAAGGGCGGCAGTGGAGTTCAACTCCACTGCCGCCCTTCGTTGTTCACTCAGGTGCTGATCAGCCGGCAGCCTTCTGTTGCTTGCCTGCGGTCTTCTTCGACTCGCCGTTGGAGGCGCTGCCGGCCGCCGTCGCTTCCTTGTTCTTCTTCTCCAATTCGCCCATCGCGTTTCGCGCGAAGACCTGCTGCTCGGTGGACGCCATCTGAGCACGGCCACGCCCGAAGAACGTCACCGCCCACGACAAGAGCGTCGAGGCGCGCGAACGGAACCCAACTAGGTACAGAAGGTGAATTGCCAGCCAGGCAACCCATCCGATGAAACCACTGATCTCGAGCTTGCCCACCTTGGCTACCGCGCTGAAGCGCGAGATCGTTGCCATGCTGCCCTTGTCGAAGTACTTGAACGGAACTCGCGCCGAGGGGGACTGACCATTCAGTTCCGCCTTGATCTGCTTAGCCGCGTACTTGCCTCCCTGCATGGCGACCTGAGCTAAACCGGGAAGCTTGTCGAGCGACATCATGTCGCCGATGACAAAGACATTGGGGTGTCCGGGAAGCGACAGGTCAGGATTGACCATCACGCGGCCGGCGCGGTCGGTTTCTCCGCCGCTCTGCTCTGCGAGCTGCTTCCCGAGCGGGCTCGCCTGAACTCCGGCAGACCACACCTTGCACTGCGACTCGATACGGCGAAGCGTGCCGTCCTTCTCCTTGATGATCAGACCGTCGTTGTCGACGTCGGTGACCATCGCGTCGAGCTGGATCTCTACGCCGAGCTTCTCGAGCGTCTCGGCTGCCTTACGGCTGAGCTTGCCGCCGTACACGGGTAGGACTGCAGGCGCGCCGTCCAGGAGCACAACACGTGCCTCACGCGGATCGATCTTGCGGAAAGCGCCGTCGAGCGTTCGGCGGGAAAGCTCGGCGATCTGTCCGGCCAACTCCACGCCGGTGGGGCCGGCGCCGACCACGACGAAGGTCAGCAAGCGCGCGCGCTCGGCAGGATCGTCCGACAGCTCGGCCTGTTCGAACGCGCCGAGGATACGTCCACGCAGTTCGAGGGCATCGTCGATTGTTTTCATACCCGGGGCGAATTCTGCGAACTGATCGTTACCGAAGTACGACTGACCGGCACCTGCTGCCACGATCAGACTGTCGAATGGCGTTACCGTGACGCGTTCGAGCAGGCGCGAGGTCACAGTCCGGTTCTCGAGGTCGATCGTCTCGACTTCACCGAGCAGTACCTGGGCGTTCTTTTGCTTGCGCAGCACGAGCCTCGTAGCGGGAGCGATGTCCCCGACCGAGAGGATGCCGGTGGCAACCTGATAGAGGAGAGGCTGAAACAGATGGTGGGTTGTACGCGCGATCATCGTGATGTCGGCATCGGCTTTTTTGAGAGCCTGAGTGCCGAACAATCCTCCGAAGCCGGAACCGATCACCACTACGCGGTGGCGGTGCGGTTCAACCGACTGGATGCTCATTCCGTACTCCTCAAGTTCTAGGCGACAGTCCTACGGTAGTCCCACCGCGGCCGAGCTTCTCTGCGAGCAGCCCATCGAGCGCAGCTGGGTCCGAATCGATCAAGCGGCCCCGGTGGTGATCACTCCCGATGCGATCGGCTTCGCCGAACCGGGGGTGATCACCACTTTGTCGAGGTGTCGGCTACTGGCGGACCGACAAGATGAACAGCGCGATGCACCCGCCGACGAAAACCAGGATCGACAGGGCCACCGACGCATACCCGACACCTACTCCAATTGCTGCCCAGTCCATGTGCCCAACCTCTCGTGTGCTGCGATCCGGGATTCAGATCACATCTGCCTAGTGACATCACACCTCATTGATCCCTACTTCGGAAACCCGGCACGCCCAACCGTTGACATGCAAGTAAATACTTGCATATTGTGAGGTTGTGATCGACCGGATGAATGCAGTGTTCAAAGCTCTTGCCGATCCAACACGGAGGCTTCTTCTGGACCGCTTGTTCGTAGCCAACGGCCAGTCGCTCGGAGAGCTGTGCGACAGCCTCGACATGAGTCGACAAGCTGTCACGCAACACCTCACCGCGCTCGAGGAAGCAAATCTGATCAGCACGGTTCGGCAGGGGAGATCCAAACTTCACTATCTCAATCCCGTTGCGCTCGAAGAAATTCGAGAGCGATGGATCAACAAGTTCGAGGTACCGCGCCTGAATGCGCTCAGTGCCGTCAAAAAACTCGCGGAGGAAGCCATGACCGACAAGCCCAGTTTTGTGTATGTCACCTACATCGCCAGCACGGCCGAGAACGTCTGGAAAGCGCTCACGGATGCACAGGCCACTGCGGAGTATTGGGGACACAGCAACGTCTCCGATTGGCAGCCCGGATCAACGTGGGCGCATCGACGGATCGACGGTTCGAACATTGCGGATGTAGTCGGCACCGTGGTCGAGAGCAACCCGCCATCGAGGTTGGTCACCACCTGGGCTGACCCGAACGGCGAGCCGGGCGTTGACATCTCTCGGGTGAGCTTCGACATCGAATCCTTCGATGCGATCGTGCGCCTGACCGTCAAGCACACCGATTTGGCGGACGAATCGGCTCGCATGGAGGTAGCGGGCGGATGGTCGGCGGTGCTGTCGAACCTGAAGTCCTATCTCGAGACCGGAAACACGCTTCCGGTGGCGCCGTGGGAGATGCCGGTCGGTTGACGGTTGTCGAGCAAGACGAACGTGCTCCCTGTGCAGGAGGGGGTTCCGACGTTCACCCTGGAACAGGAGATCTAGGGCACCGCGCGGTGGCGGCCGTGCGGTCGCACCTGCTGAAGTCGATGTCGCCGAACGTCAGCCTGCCGGGTCGCCGTCGAGGGTGATGTTGTTGCTTCGTAGCCAGAATGTGGCGTCCGGATCCCACCCGGCGAGCACGGTGGCCCCTGCGTTGGCCGACAACGGGATCGCGATGCCCGGCGTGGTCAGATAAGCCATCATGGTCAGGTGGACAGCGTCGTAATCCGCGGACACCGAAACCCAGTCCGGAATGAACCAGTCACGGTACTCACCGGTCGTGTCGTACCAAACGGAGCGACGTGAAGCGGGTACTGGCAGGGGATAGGTATCGACCAGTTTCGCCCAGTCCTGCGGACCGGTGATCTCGTAGATGCGGGGCGCACCGTAGGTCCTTACCGGCTGCACCCGAGCCTCGTTCGAGGGGCTGTCTTCTTCGAGGAACACCCCGAGGGGCCCCATACCATCGCAGGCCCTGGTTGTTTCGGTTGTGCCGTTGGCAAAAGGGATAGACCACCATTCGCCTCCGATGTGACGGCCCGGATCTTCGATCTGGTATTCCAGAAACTGGCGTTCGTAGTCGAGTACCTCAGCGCGCCACCGTTCGAGGCCGTCTTCTGTACGGTAAATCCGCAAGGGTAAGTTCGACCAGCCGTAGATGGGGTTTCGCTTCTCAACCAGATGCTGGTTCACGCGGTGAGCCGAGGACGAGCGCAACGGAATCCATGTGGGTAAAGCTAGCGGACGAGCTGACGGGGGACGTTCGAATATCCATTACTTGACATAATGTAGATTATCGGCAAAGTATGGAACTGGCGATATCCGGCTCACGTGCCGTTTCTTGTATTCATCTTCGACGTCACCTACCCATGTCGATCTGTCGGTTCAGCTGCCTACTGTTTACACATTTCCGTCCGAGATCACTGAGCGCCTCGGGTGACTTGATCATTGCGCCTCGACTGTCGCCGGCCGAGTTGCCAGCGATGGCCGTCTGGCCTTGCCGGCGACTACGACTACGCCGAGTTACCTAGTCGGTTACGAAGCAAGATCGTCCAATAAGCGCTCTGATGTCGATTAGTGTTGATGAACGCGACTTGCCCACCTCCACCCACCTGCCCCCAATTCGTCACTGTGACGTATTGGGGGCGACAGGCTGGACGCGAGTGCAGTTCCATTGTCATTGCCACGGACTACTATCGCCGCATGTGTTGTATTCGACCGGCCGCTTCTCATGGTCAGGGGCCGCGATGAGCGACACACCCAAGGTCGTGCACCGCTGGCTCGCAGTGCCAGACCAGTTTGACCGATTCACGCGATTCTTGCGCGACAACGGAATTCTGATGCCGACTCGGATTGGAATCGGCGTATTGGTTTTCCTCCTGGGTGGCACGAGTCTGCTGAAGCGTTTGGGCACCCATTCGGTACAGACCATCGGATTTCCGTTGGACGTCGTCGTCGCAGTGCTTGTGATGATCGGCGGAATTGCCCTGCCGGTCATTGCGACTACCCGTGAAAGGTCGTATTTCTTAGTCGTTGGCGGGGACTTCGCCGTTGCGGTGATCGTGCTGGCCGAGGCGAATCCGGATCAGCGGTTGCTCGGATGTCTTGTCTTCGGGCTCGTCGGCTCGTATGTAGCCTTCTTTCACAACCTTCGAGCGCAACTGTGGCACCTCCTGTGGTCCGGGGCGATTATCGTTGTCGCCAGCATCGGGGTTTTCACGGATGCGCCTTCGTCAGCCTCAGACGTACTGGGACGCATTGCCTTTGCCATCCCTGTTATCACTGTCATACCGGTCGTCACACAGATTGTTCTGGCGCTCCTGAGCAACGACGCGCAGAGCTCCGAACTCGATCCATTGACGGATCTGCTGAATCGGCGTGGACTGGCGCGGCGGACTTCCGAACTCCTACAAGCGAAATCCAGCCTCGATCAGTCTTTGCTGGTTGTGGTGATCGACATCGACAATTTCAAACACTTCAACGACACCTACGGTCACGACGTGGGTGACCGCGTCATCTTGCGGACCGCGTATCGACTCCACGACTGGGCCAGATCGGACGCAGCGATCGCTCGTATCGGCGGTGACGAATTCGTCGTCGTTCAGATGATGCCGTTGCCCTATGTCGGCGACTTGCTCGCGCGGATTCACCCCGTCATGAACTCCCCTACGGGCGAACCACTCTCGACGACGAGCATCGGCATAGCCGTACACAACGGCGGCTGGCCGGACGTGCAGGCAGCAGAAAGCGGCCTGCACGATCTACACCGCCTAGCCGATTCGGCGATGTACGAAAGTAAGAGGATGGGCGGAAATCACGTCCATTCCATCGTTCTCACCGATCAACAGTCACAACAGGTCGGCGGTCGTTCAGTCCTCTGAGTCGTCGATCAGATGCATCGCGGCTTCCTCTGCCGACGCTGCGCCGCCGTCGATTCCGACGTCTCCGGCGATTAGCTCGCTTTCCTCGTCTTCGTATCGGCCCTCGTCTTCGGCAACGAGACGCCCGACGCGGCGGTTACCCACTTCGTCGCTGTTCGGGAATTCTTCTTCCCGTTCGAATTCGTCGGCATCGGTGGGATCCTTAAGCGGATCACCCAGCGACGCGTACGGATCGGGTTCTTCCTCGGCCAGGCGCTCGTCGAGGGTCTCCCCCGCTGATTCCTCGCTGCCGGTCAACCCGTGGGCATCAAGTCCCAGTGGGCGTTCCGGTGGTGAGATTCCCTCGTCGAGAATGTCGTCGACGCCTCGATCGATCAGAGTGTCTTCGGGTTGAAGCTGGTCGTCGGGGTCGAGACTGTAATCGCCATTGCCGGCCGCGCCGGTGTCATCCGTGTCGCTCATACACTTAACGATGCCACGGGCACACGAAGTTAGCCACGCGCCGCGCCTGCTCGATACATCACGCCAGAGATCTTCAGCACGACCGTGGCGCGGGCACTCCGTCGAATCTGTCCTGTAGATACTCGAACGCGGTGGGCAGACCGAGGACAGCGGTGGTGAGGTGGTCCGGGCTGGGGAACAGTTGGGATTGAATTGTTGCTCCTGCGGCGCAGTACCTCGAAATGGTGTTGACCACCGAATCGATGGGAATCAGCACGTCGTCGGGCGTGTGCCATTCGAACACGGGGGCGGTCGGTACTCCTGGATAGAGTTCGACGCTGTTGTCGTCCATCACCTTTCGCGCTTCAGGACTGGACAACAGGGAAGTCGACGTCGACACCTGGGAAGCGCTGCGCCCGGCGCCAACTCTCAGGATGTCGTTGGTGCAGGCATTGGTGAGTTCGGACCGCATCGACCGACCGAGGTCGTTGAGTTGATTACTGAGCGGCAAGAGGTCGGGATACTCCCGCTCGAGGCCCATCGCTGCGGCGAAGGCAAGGCCGAATGCCGGGTGCGGATCTTGCCCGAGTCCATTGGCCATCTTGGACAGATTCATCGGAACGCCGCCTTCGGCAACACCGACGAGGTTGACCTCGGGTGCGTAGGTCGGCGCCAGCGCGGCTGCCCACGCGGTGGCCATACCGCCACCGGAGTATCCAGCGATGCCGACAGGGCTGGCGCCGCTACGCAATTCTGGGACTTTCTGGACGGCGCGTATGCCGTCGAGCGTGATCTGTCCGCCCAGTCTTGCGGCGCCGTATGCGCTGTTGGGTCCGAGATGGTCGGGAAGCGCGATAGTCCATCCGCGCTGCAGAGCGACGTTGAGGATGGGTGCTTCACGGATGACGATGTTGGGATCCGATGCGTAGAGCGCTCGCGATGGCGCACAACCTGTTCCGAGTGCGTTGACGATGTGCTGATAGGAGAGCAGGGGGCCGTCTTGCGTTTGATTCGGCGGGACCAGGATAGTGCTGACCGCGGCAATCGGCTTGTTCTCTGAGTTCGTGGACCGGTAGCTGACCTGCCAGATCGCGACGCCCGGAAAAGTCGTCAGATCGGGGGCTCGCCGTACGGAGATCGGCGTGCCGGCGCTCCCCTCGGCTGCTGCTTGCGAATAGAACGGGTCCGGGTCCGGTGCGGGATACGCGGGATCTGCCTGTGCAGTCCACCCGGAGAGCAGTGTGGCGGTCAGCGCCGCGGCAGTCAGCATCGATCCGGTAAACACCCGTTGGGTTCGCAGTTTCAACGTTTTCCCCTCGTCCGGACCCACGCGGGATCCATTACCCTGTGTGTTTCACTCATACCCATGTCGAACCTGGTTCAGACACCCCACTGAGCGATAACTTCTCGCAATCGTGCAGCTATGGACATCGCCGGTGTCGGTTCGATCATCTGGTTGTGTTCGCAGTCGACTTCGACGACGCGGATGTCTCCCGAAACAAAGCGACGCCATTCGGCCACATCGTGTCCGTTTCCGGTAGATCTTCCGGCTACGAAGAACTCGATGTCTCCAGAGTGAACCGGCGGTTGGTGCTGATTCGTCAATTCGACGGAGTGGGAGTAGCCGCGACTGATCCGCTCTAGATGCTCCGCTTCGATTCCGATCCCGGCACCCAGGGTCCGCTCCAGCAATTTCGCCGCTTCTTCGAAAGTCTCGACTGTGTTGGATCCCGCAGGCATCGCGAGCCCCGCCAGTAGTTCGGAGACCGAGAGTTCTGCGGGCTGATCGGAATCCGACGAGGGATAGCTGTCGAGGATCGACAGCGTCACGTCCCGTCCGCTCCGAGTGAGATTGTGCGCCACGGCGTGTGCGATGACGCCGCCGAGCGACCAGCCGGCCAGATGGATCGGGCCGGTCGATGCCACGGCTGCAATGCGATTCGCGTAGTCGTTGGCGAGTTCGGTCAGCGAGTCGAAGCTGGGCCCGCCGCTCAGTGACGGTAGCTGAAGACCGTATACGGGTTGATCCAACTCGAGATGCTTGACGAATTCCGCGTAGCCCCAGGACAACCCGATACCCGGATGGACGAAGAACAGTGGTGCACGATCGGATCCGGCGCGCAGCGTGATCATCGGAGCGAGAAGATCCGACGAGTCATCCGGCGAGTGTGCGTCCATTCCGTCGGCCGCCCGCGCGACACCGGCAGGCGTCGGATCCAGGAACAGTGCCTGCAACGGCACTCGCATCCCGAGGCGCTTCTCGAGTTCGATGGTGATTCGAGTGGCCACGATCGACGTTCCTCCCAGTTCGAAGAAGTCGTCGTCGACGCCGATGTGTTCGTGACCGAGCACGGTCTCGAAGATGTCGACGACCGTTCGTTCGGTGCCGTTGGTCGGCGGTGCGTACGGGACCGTACGACGCTCGAAACTCGGCGTCGGCAGTGCCTTGCGGTCCAGCTTGCCGACCGGTGTCACCGGAATACGGTCGACGACAACGATCGCGCCGGGAACCATGTGCGCAGGTAGGCGAGAAGACAGGTGGCGTCGGAGCTCCCAGTCGTCGACGGTCTGTCCATCCACGGGCTGGATGTAGGAGGCGATCATCGTCTCCCCCGACGGTGCTTCGTGCCCGAGTGTCGCGGCGAAGTAGACGGAGGGGTGTGCCATCAGGACAGAGTCGATTTCGCCGAGCTCGATGCGGAATCCGCGGACCTTGATCTGGAAATCGCTGCGGCCCAGGTATTCGAGGGTTCTGTCGGAGCGCCAGCGCACCAGGTCGCCGGTGCGGTACATCCGCTGGCCTGATTCGCCGAACGGATCGGCGACAAATCGGTCGGCGGTGAGGTCGGGACGATTGTGGTAGCCGCGGGCGAGTCCGGGGCCGGTCACGTACAACTCCCCGATGACTCCCACTGGCACGGGCTTGAGGTGCCCGTCGAGGACCAGGCCGGCAAAGCCGATGGCCGGACGGCCGATGTTGATTTCCTTGCCCGGCCGCATGGGTTCACTGACGCTGGCCTGGATCGTGGATTCGGTGGGTCCGTATCCGTTGAACATGCGACGGTCTCGGCCCCAGATGTCCACGAGTTCGGGTGGGCAGGCCTCGCCGCCGACGGCGAGCACGCGGAGTTCGGGCAGCGCGGAGCTTTCGATGGAGCTGAGCGCGGTCGGTGTGATGAACGCGTGTGAGACATGTTCGTCGGCAAAGATTTCGGCCAACTCGGATCCGCCGAAGACCGTGGGTGGGATGACGACCAGGCAGGCTCCGCTGCCGAACGCCATCATGAGTTCGAAGACGGAGGCGTCGAAGCTCGGTGATGCCAGGTGCGAGATCCGCGAGTACGGCTGGACGTTGAATCTCTGATGTTCTTCGGCGTTGAGGTTGGACAACCCGAGGTGGGTGACGATGACGCCCTTCGGCTTCCCGGTCGAACCCGAGGTGTAGATCAGGTACGCGGGATGCCCGTGATGCAGGGGGATCGTGCGGTCGCGATCGGTGATCGCGGCGGCGCTCTGGCCGTCGATCTCGTCGACGGTCTCCGCTTCATCGAGGACCATCCACTCGACCGTGTCGGGAAGTTGACTGCGGTGAGCGTCGTCGGTGATGCCGAGTACGGCCCGCGAATCGTCGAGCATGTGGTTGATGCGGTCGTCGGGATAGTTCGGGTCGACGGGCAAGAATGCCGCCCCGGTCTTCGTGACCGCCCAGATGGCGACGATCTCCGCGGCGGACCGCGGCAGACCCAAGGCCACAAAGTCTTCGGGTCCGACACCGCGCCGGCACAGCGCTCTCGCCAGCTTTGTCGATTCCTCGTCGAGTTCGCGGTAGGTCATCGACCTCTCGCGACTCGAGAGGGCCGAGGCATCCGGGTTCGAGGCGACTGCTTCGGCGAGGATCTCCGGCCACACCCGCGCGCGAGTCGCGGCTGCACCGGATGCCGGCACCAGAGCGGCTGTTTCGTCGGCGGCGAGGATACCGATGTCGGCGATACGTGTTGCAGGTTCACGTCCGACAGCGTCGAGGATCAGGCGAAGTCGGTCGGCAAACCGCCGAATGGTGCCGGGTTCGAAGAGATCCGTCGCGAAGTCGAAGGCGGCGGACATCCCGGCAGGGGCGCCGGTCTCGTCGAACTTCTCGTCGACGATCAGCTCGAGGTCTTCCTTCGCGAATTTGGTTTCCACGGTCAGCCCGTCGATGTCGAGGCCGGGCAGGTGGAAGTGCGCGGGTTCGTTGTTCTGAAGTTCGAGGGCTACTTGGAACAGCGGCGAGTACGACGTGGATCTAGTCGGGTTGATCACGTCGACGAGCCGCTCGAAAGGTAGATCCGAGTTCTGGAATGCGGCCAGATCGATTTCGCGGATGTGTTCCACCAGTTCGGCAAACGTGATGTCGGGATCGACGCTGGTTCGCAGGACCAGCGTGTTGACGAACATCCCGACGAGGTGGTCGAGCGCTGCCTGACCGCGGCCGGCGATCGGGGTGCCGATGGTGACCTCGTCTGCACCGGACAGCTTCGACATCAGCACGGCCAGTGCGCCGTGCAGTGCCATGAACATCGTGACACCGTGGGACCTGGACAGGTCCGCGAGCGCGCGGTGGGTGTTCGCGTCGATGTCGAAAGTGAATCGGTCACCGTGGAAGGTCTGTTGCACGGGTCGCGGGTGGTCGGTGGGTAGTGCGATGACGTCGTCGAGTCCGGCGAGTTGCTCACTCCAGTAGTGCAATTGGCGACTGATGACGGATTCCGGGTCGTCTTCCGATCCGAGGACGCGATGCTGCCACAACGTGAAGTCTGCGTACTGCACCTCGAGTGGTGTCCACGTGGGCTCGGTCCCTGCCGTACGCGCCAGGTAGGCCGTCATCACGTCGCGTGCGAGCGGCGCCATCGACGAACCGTCGGCGCAGATGTGATGGACCACGACAAACAGAATGTGAACGAGTTCACCGGTGTCGAGTCGGAAGAGTGCCACGCGCAGCGGCAGGTCCACCGACACGTCGAAGCCGGTCGTGGCGAGTCGTTGCATGCGCTCTGCGAGTTCGTCCTCCCCCAACGTCATTTCACGGACCGGCGGCACTGCCTCGTCGGCGGTGAGCACTTTCTGAATCGGATCGCCGCCGACGGCGGGGAACACCGTCCGCAGGGTTTCGTGCCGCTCGACGACGTCGGCGATCGCCTGTTGCATGGCGGTGACGTCGAGGTCACCGGTAAGGCGAACAGCTAGTGGAATGTTGTACGCGGCTGAGCGTGTGTCGAATTGGTTCAGGAACCACATGCGCTTCTGCGCCAACGAGAGCGGGACGTTACCGTCGCGCTCCATGGGAGTGAGCGGCACAGTGCCGACGGCAGTGACAGCGTCGGAAAGCCGTTCGGCGAGTTGAGCTGTCGTCGGTGCCTCGAACAGCACGCGCACCCCGACGTCGATGTTCAGTGCGGAATTGAGCCGCGAGACCACGCGAGTGGCGATCAGCGAGTTGCCGCCGAGTTCGAAGAAGTTGTCGTCGACGCCTACCTGCTCGACGCCGAGTACATCGATGAAGGCATCGGCGATCCGACGCTCGAGGCTGGTGCCGGGAGCCCGGAATTCCACGCCGGTTCCGGTGAACTCCGGGGTCGGCAAGGCTTTTCGATCGAGCTTGCCGACCGCGGTGCGCGGTAGCTCGTGGACGATCATGATGCTGGCCGGAACCATGTGCGAGGGAACGCGTGCGGCGAGGTGCGCGGTGATCTGTGCGCCGGTCAGTGTCGATCCTTCCTCGACGGTGAGGTAGGACGCGAGAACGGTTGCGCCGGCTGGTCCGTCGACGCCGAGTGTCACGCAGTTCGTGACAGTTGCCATCGCGGTGATCTGGGCGTCCACCTCGCCGAGTTCGATACGGAATCCGCGAATCTTGACCTGGAAGTCGCTGCGCCCGACGTATTCGATGGTGTGATCGCTTCGCCAGGAGGCGATGTCACCGGTGCGGTACATCCGGTCGCCTGGCTTCCCGAAGGGGTCGGCGACAAATCGCTCGCTGGTCAAGCCGGGACGCCGGTGGTAGCCGCGAGCCAGGCCGATGCCGGCGATGTACAGCTCACCGGGAGCTCCGACGGGTACCGGTTGCAGGCGCGAATCGAGGATCATTTCGTGCACACCGCGGATCGGGCCACCGATTGTGATGGGTGCGCCCACCGTCATGGGTTCGCTGATGTCTGCCATGACGGTCGTCTCGGTCGGGCCGTAGGCGTTGACGAATTCTCGTCCGGGAGCCCACAGACCGACGAGATGCGGTGGCAGTGCCTCTCCCCCGACGACGACGTGCCGGAATTCGTCCAGGCCGGCCGGGTCGACGGTGGCGAGTGCCGCCGTGGTGACAAACGCATGAGTGACGTGTTCGCGGCGGATCAGACTTGCCAGTTCGGCTCCGCCGTAGATGTCGGTCGGGACGATCACCATGGTTGCTCCGACACCGAATGCCTGCAGGTACTCGAAGACGGCTCCGTCGAAGCTCGGGGTGGCGAAGTGCAGGGTCCGAGAGTGGTGATCGGCGTGGAATCGGCGTTGCTGATCGAGTGCGAAGCTGTCGAGTCCGGTGTGGGTGACGACCACTCCCTTGGGTCGTCCGGTGGATCCCGAGGTGTAGACCACGTAGGCGGCGTTGTCCATAGCCACCGGTGCGAGCCGTTCGTCCTGGGCGATCGGTAGGGTGCAACTGGTGGCGACGTCGTCGTCGAAGGCTTCTTCTCCGAGCACCAACCAGGACACGATCGGTGGCAATGTCTCGATGGCGTCGACGACGGTCAACCCGAACAGCACTTCGGAATCGCTGAGCATATGTTCGATTCGGTCGGCCGGATAGGTGGGGTCGACGGGGACAAACGCTGCGCCGGTCTTGGCGACCGCCCAGACCGCGAGAACCGATTCGATGGACCGTTCGATGCCGATGGCGACCGACGTTTCGGGTCCGGCGCCGCGGCGGATCATGGCTCTGGCCAACTGGTTCGAGCGCCGGTCGAGTTCGGCGTAGGTCATGGAGCGGCTGCCGGACGAGAGCGCGATGCGGTCGGGATATGTGGCGGAAACGTCGGCGAGTATCTCCGGGAGCGTTCGAGCGGAGCGACCCGGGGATCCGAAGACCGGCGCTAGATCGCGGCTTTCGAACTCCGTGAGAACCTGCAGGCGGGCCAGCGGCTGATCCGGTGCCGAGGCCAGATGTTCGAGGACGATGCCGACGCGCTCGGTGATCTTCGCGACTTCGTGGGCCGAGAAGTGTGTGGGTAGGTACTCCATCTTCAGATTGAGCGTGTGACTTTCCGATGCGACCACGGCGATCGGGTAGTGCGCCGAGTCGCGTCCGTCGATGCCGAGAACGTGCATTCCCGCGATGTCGGTTTCGGCGGTCAGGGCTGCCTCGTCGACGGGATACGACTCGAACACCGTCAGTGTGTCGAAGGATCCGGCGGCGCCGACGGCTCCCGCGATGTCCGACAGGCCGATGTGGTGGTGGTCGAGCAGTGACGCTTGCTCGGATTGGACGCGAATGGCCAGTTCCGCGAGGGTTTCTCGGGCGTCGAGGCGGACTCGCACTGGGACGGTGTTGATGAACAGGCCGACTATCGATTCCACCCCGGACACCTGGGGTGGGCGTCCTGACACGGTTCCGCCGAAGACGACGTCGTCGCGGCCGAGGAGTTCGGCGAGAACGATTCCCCAGGCCACTTGGACCAGCGTCGCCATGGTCAGACCGCGGCTTCGCGCGAATGCCCGAAGAGCCTCGGCTCGTTCGGTCGGAAGTGAGTACGAGTGAATGTCACTAGCCACGGTTTCGGCGGCGGTGCCTGCCTGGGAGAGTTGGGTGGATGTGTCGACGCCTCGTAGCGCTTCCTGCCACGCCCGCAGCGAAATTTCGGGTTCCTGCTTCGAGATCCAGGTGAGGTAGTCGCGGTACGACTGAACTCTGGGCAGAATCTCGGGGTCGCCGTCAGTTGCGTAGAGAGTGAGCAGGTCTCGAAGCAACAGCGGGGTGGACCAGCCGTCGAGAAGGATGTGATGGTTCGTCACGACGAAGCGTGCCGCGTCTGGTCCGATTCGCACGAGCATGAACCGAATCAGGGGGGCTGTTTCCATGTCGAAACGCTGAGCGCGATCACTCTCGAGCAGCTGAGCGAACGCGAGTTCGCTGTCTTCGGCCCCGGACAGGTCGATTTCGGTCCAGCCGATCTCGACTCCGGACCGGATCACTTGCAGCGCCCGACCTCCTGGCGCGGAGACAAATCCCGCACGCAGGCTCGGATGACGATCGACCAGGGCCTGCGCGGCGCGGCGCAATCGCGGCGCCTCGACTCGGCCCCCGAGCTCGAGGGTCAGCTGCACCATGTACGGATCGATTTCCGTTTCGTCGAACTGGGCGTGGAAGTGCATGCCCGATTGCAGGGGTGACAGTGACCAGATGTCGGTCAGGTCGGGGAATCTGCGCTCGAGTTGTTCGATGCTCTGTTGATCCGCGGTGACGAGATCGAGATCGGTGGGCGTGAGCTCACGCTCGGAGTGTTCGTCGACGTACGAACTCAGCGCGCCGAGTGCACGGGCCCAGAGCTCCGCCAGCTCGGTGACTTCAGCCTCGCTGAGAATGCCGCGGGGGAATGACCAGGTAGCCCGCAGTACCGGACCGTGTGCGGTGTCGGTGGTGACGGCGTTGATGTCGAGCACCGACGCGGCAGCAAGCTCTCCGCTGTGCGCTTCGTCGAGGGTCACTTCGGAGATCGGCAGCCACGGTACTTCGCCGTGCTCGGGATCGGAGCCGGCAAATCGTCCGAGGTAGTTGAACGAGATCTGCGGCGTGGGCAGCTCCCGCAGTTCTTCGTTTCGATCGAGGTACTTGAGCATGCCGAAACCGATTCCGTTGTCCGGAATGTCGAGCAGAGTTTCCTTGACGAGCTTCACAGCCGAGGCCGCGGTTGTTCCACCGGACAGCGCATCGACGACGTTGAGTCCGGTCAGGTCGATCCGCACCGGGAACAAGGTGGTGAACCAGCCGACCGTGCGCGAGAGGTCGGCACCCGGTGCTGCGTTCTCCTCGCGGCCGTGTCCTTCGAGGTTGAGAAGCACTTCCCCGCTGCGCTGTCCGCGCGATCGACGCCAGGCGGTGACGGCAATCGCGAGAGCTGCGAGCAACCCGTCGTTCACCGAGCCCCCGAAATGTCGAGGCACCGTCGAGATGATGTTCTCGGTCACCGAGGTCGGAACGTCGACGCTGACGCGGTCGACAGTGGATCCGATGTCCACGGCAGGGTCGAGTCCGCGCGTTCCGAGCGGTGGCTCGTCGGCTCGCATTCTCGACCACAAGTCGATCTCGTCACGTCGATCCGCGGCGGTCTCGGCGAGGGCTGTCGCCCAACGCCGTATCGAGGTTCCACCGGGAGGAAGCATCGGCGTTTCGCCGTCGAACGCCGAGGCGTAGGCGGTGACCAGGCCGGGGACGAGCATTCGCCAGGACACACCGTCGACCGCGAGGTGATGAAGGACCAGGAGCAACCGGCCTGCCTCGGCCTGGTTGCCGTTCGCGCCGACGGGATCCAACCAGAGTGCGCTGATCATCTTTCCGTGCTCGGGATCGAGACGGCTGGATGCGTCCTGCATCGCGGCTTCCGCGGCGGCCCGGAATTCTTCGCCGTTGGTGGACACGACGGGGGTTCGGCGCAGGACGTCGGAGGCGGCGACGGTGCCGGGTTCGCGGATCTCGAGTTGGTGAGTCGCGGTGTCCAGACGCGCCCGCAGTACGTCGTGACGATCGATGATCGTTTGCAGTGCGCGCTCCAGCGCGGGGCCGGAGACATCCGCGGGCAGTGCGATCAGCGCACTCTGGCTGTAACTGCGGATCGTGCTCAGGTCTCCGAGACTGCGTTCGACGAGCCACTCCATGATCGGAGTGAGCGGTAGGGTGCCGACTCCCCCGCCGGGTAGCTCCGTGAGAACCGGTGCAGCTTGCGCTGATTCGACGAGGAGGACCTTGGTGAGTCCGGCAACCGTCTTCGCTTCGAAGACGTCCCTCGGCGTGAAGATGAGGCCTGCGGACTTCGCCCGTGAGACGAGTTGGATCGACATGATCGAATCGCCGCCGAGACCGAAGAAGGAATCGTCCACTCCGATACTGCCCCGCCCCAGCACTTCCGCGAACAGGTCCGCGAGGACCGCCTCGGTAGCGGTGGCCGGTGCCCGCGTCGCCTCCGTTGTTCCCATGACGGCGAAGTCCGGTGCCGGGAGGCCGCGTCGGTCGAGCTTTCCGTTGACGGTCAGCGGAAGTGATTCGAGGACGACGACAGCGGTGGGCACCATGTACTCCACGAGTTCGGCGGAAACGAAGTCGGTAACGGTCGCGGAATCGACGGCACTGCCTGTTTCGGCGACCACGTACCCGACGATCCGGGGTGAGGCGCCGTCGGTACGCACGAGCGCCACGGAAGCCGCGACGCCGGGGCAGCGGAGCATCGAGGCTTCGATCTCTCCGAGTTCGATGCGGAAACCACGCACCTTCACCTGGAAATCACTGCGGCCTACGTACTCCAACTGCCCCGCGTCGTTCCACCTCGCCAGGTCCCCGCTCCGATACATTCGATCCCCCGAACTACCGAATGGATCGGGAAGGAACCGCACCGAAGTCAATGCGGGTTTCCCGAGGTATCCCCGAGTCACCTGGTCACCGGCGACGTACATTTCGCCGACCACACCTGGTGGTACCAGGTTCAGTCGCCGATCGAGTACGTAGACGGACAATCCTGGTACTGCTCGCCCGATGATGCTCGCCGACGCGTGCTCGCTGTCGCTGCGGTCGAGCGCGATTCGACTGACGTGCACTGTCGTCTCGGTGATCCCGTACATGTTGACCAGCGTCGGCACCGTGTCGGCGCGCCGGTCGTACCACTTACGCAATTGGCCGAGATCGAGAGCTTCGCCACCGAAGACGACGTAACGCAGGGCAAGGTCGGAATCCGTGCCGTTGGGTGTGTACGCGCGGTCGGCTTCGGCGAGTTGGTAGAAGGCGGTGGGTGTTTGGTTCAGCACCGTCACTCGCTCGCGGCGGAGCAGTTCGTGGAACATGTCCGGCGATCTGGTCGTGTAGTAGTCGACGACAACCAACCGGCCACCGTGCAGCAGCGGACCCCACAGTTCCCAGACGGAGAAGTCGAATGCGTACGAGTGGAACATCGTCCACACATCCGTGTCGTCGAACCCGAACGTCGGGGACGTGTTGTCCATCAGAGTCAGGACGTTTCGATGGCTGACCTGGACACCTTTGGGGCGCCCGGTGGATCCGGAGGTGTAGATGACGTACGCGACCGCGTCGGGCAGAAGTGGTGTCGTCCGGTCCGCGTCGGTGATGCGATGTGGCGCGGAGTGATCGAGGCGTACGGCGATCTCCGGAGATCCGAGTTCGACGATGTCGATGCCGGATTCGATGATCTCCGACGGCAGATCGTTGCGGAAGTCTCCGGTCGTGACCAGGGATACCGGCCGCGCGTCGTCGAAAAGGAATCGCATGCGCTCGGCCGGATAGGTGATGTCGACCGGCAGGTATGCCGCGCCGGTCTTGATGACGGCGACAAGGGCGAGCACGAGGTCGGTCGTTCTGGGCATCGCAACGGCCACCACGGATTCCGGACCGATACCGCGACTGATCAGAAGCCGCGCCAGGCGGTTCGCGCGCCCGTCCAGTTCGGCGTACGTCATTGCTCCGTCGCTGTCGTTGACCGCGGTCGACGACGGATGTGCTGCAACAGCCTCGAAGAAGCGGTCCGCGATGTTGTCGGCCGGAGCCGGTTCGGCATGAGTGTTCCACTCGGTCAGCATCTGTCGACGCTCGTCGGCGCCGACGACGTCGATGTCGCCGGTAGGAGTCGACGGGTCTCGGGAGACCGCCGCGAGGAGGGTGATCAGTCTGTGTGAGAACGATTCGATCAAATCACCGTCGAACAAGTCTGTGGCGTAGACGAATTCGACATCGATACCATCCGAATTTCCGTCCGCACCGTAACGTTCGGTGACCGCGAGTTGGAGATCGAACTTGGCGACGGGTAGGTCGAACTCGACTCCCGAGACCGACAGCCCCGGCAGTTCGAGTTGCGGTAGTGCGTTGTTGCGGAACTCGATGAGTATCTGGAACAACGGAGTGTGTGACGTCGAGCGTTCCGGGTCGAGTGCGTCGACCAACCTTTCGAAGGGCAGGTCAGCGTGTTGGAATGCACCGAGATCGCCCTCACGAACCTGGGCGAGTACGTCCTCGAACGATGCGTCGGGCGTAATCTGTGTTCGCAGCACAAGTGTGTTGACGAACATTCCGACCAGGTGATCGAGTTCGGCCTCTCCGCGGCCGGCGACGGGTGTACCGATGGCGATGTCCTCGGTTCCGGCCAGACGCGCCGCGAGCACTGCCAGCGCTGCATGCATGACCATGAACATGGTGCTGCCGTGCTCGCGTGCCAGGTCGGTCAGCGCTCGATGGATCTGCGGCGAGACAGCGAACCGGTGCACCGAGCCCGCCATCGAGGGCTTCGCCGGACGTGGGAACGACGTCGGCAACGCGATCGGCTCACCCAGTCCCGCGAGACGGTCTTTCCAGTAGTCGAGCTGACGGGTCAGAGCGGAGTCCGGATCTTCTTCGGACCCGAGTACCTCGTGCTGCCACAACGCGAAGTCGCCGTACTGCACGGCCAGTTCCGACCAGTTCGGCGCGTTGCCGGCGCTGCGGGCCGCATATGCCGCCGCCACGTCGACTGCCAGGGGGTTCATCGAGAACCCGTCGGCGACGATGTGGTGGACGACGATCACGAGGACGTGCCTGCGTGTGTCCCCGTCCACGCGTAGGACTGCGCAGCGGATCGGGACATCGGCCGAGGCGTCGAACCCTGCCGAGGCCAGTTCGATAATTCGATCGGAAACTTGTGCAGCAGCGACGATCTCCGGTTCCAGGATCGGCATGACCGCTTCGGTGGCGACAATCTGCTGTACCGGTTGTCCGTCGATCGAAGGGAACTTCGTCCGCAAGCTCTCGTGGCGGCCCAGTACGTCCGCTACGGCGTCCTGCAAGGCGGCGAAGTCCATATCGCCGTCGAGGCGCACGGCCAGGGGAACGTTGTAGGCCGGTGACGTCACGTCGAACTGGTTGAGGAACCACATCCGCTTCTGCGCCAACGACACAGGCAGTGGGTTCGGGCGAGACCGTCGAGTCAACGGTGGTCGGGGGTTCTCGCCGCGGCCGACGCTCTCGGCCAGGCGCGACAGCTGCCGAACTGTCGGAGACTCGAACAATCCTCGTACTCCGATGTCGGTGCCGAGTAGCGCGTTGACGCGGGCGATGACGCGCGTCGCGGTCAGTGAGTTTCCGCCGACATCGAAGAAGTGGGTGTCGATGCCGATCGGGGTCATCCCGAGCACGTCCTCGAAGACGCCCGCCACCAGTCGTTCCAACTCGGTGGTCGCTGTCGTGAACGTTTCGGCATCGGTGTCGAAGCGAGGCTTCGGGAGAGCAGCCCGATCGACCTTGCCGACGCCGGTGAGTGGCAGTTCGTCGAGCACGACGACGCTCGCAGGCACCATGTGTGCCGGCAGCACCTCTCGTGCCGCTGCCCGGATGTCCTCGGCGGTCACGGGGTGTTCGTCGTCGCAGACGACGTACGCCGCCAGAGCCTGCTCGTCCGACGGTCCGCGGACCGCCAGCGTGACCGCGTACTCCACGCCTGGTAGTTGACCCAACGCCGAGTCGACCTCGCCGAGTTCGATGCGGAAACCTCGGATCTTGACCTGGAAGTCACTGCGCCCGAGGTACTCGATGGTGCGGTTACTGCGCCACCGCACGACGTCGCCGGTGCGGTACATCCGCTCCCCCGGCTCGCCGTACGGGTTGGCGACAAATCGTTCGCTCGTCAGTGGTGAGCGCCCGTGATAGCCACGCGCGAGTCCGACTCCCGCCACGTACAGCTCCCCGGGAACACCGACAGACACCGGTTGGAGTCTGCGATCGAGGACAACCTCGCTGAATCCTCGGTTCGGTGGCCCGAGATAGACCTTGTCGCCGGCCGGAATGGGGTCACTGAGATTGCAGGAGATGGTGGTTTCGGTGGGACCGTAGACGTTGACGAACGATCTTCCCGGCGCCCAGGTGCGTACCAGGTCTGCCGAGGGTGCTTCGCCGCCGACCGTGATGGTGGTCAGTTCGTCGATTCCCTCGGGATCCACCGATGTCAGGGCCGCGGGCGTGATGAACGCGTGGGTGACGTGTCCTTCCCGGAGAACGTCGGCAAGTTCGGTTCCTCCGTAGACGGTGGTCGGAGCTACGACCAGTTCGCCGCCGACCGCAAAGGCGAGCAGATATTCGAGAACGGACGCATCGAAGCTCGGTGAGGCGAAGTGCAGTGCGCGCGAATTCTCCGTGAGACCGTAGCGATGGCGCTGTTCGTCGGCGAAGTTCTCGAGGCCGGTATGGGTGACGACGACACCCTTGGGTCGGCCTGTCGAGCCCGAGGTGTAGATGAGGTAGGCGGTGTTCTCCAGCCGAGTGGGTCTCCGGCGCTCGTCCTCGCGTAGCGGTGCCGTGGACACTCCGGAGAGCCGAGCGATGCTCGTCGGGTCGTCGAGTCCGAGCCACTTCGTCGCGCCGCCGCCGCTCGGTGCGTGTGCCGCCGTAGTCATTCCGAGCGAGGATGCCGAATCCTCGAGCATGAACGAGATCCGGTCACTCGGGTAGCGCGGATCGATAGGCACGAAGGCGGCGCCGGTCTTTGTGATCGCCCAGACGGCTGCGACGGATTCGAAGGAACGTTCCACACAGATTGCCACCCGTGAGTCCGGGCCGGCGCCTTCGGCGATCAGCACACGTGCCCACTGATTCGAGGCTTCGTCCAGTTCTCGGTAGGTCATCTTTCTGTCACCACAGGACAGTGCGATCCGTTCGGGGAATCTGCTCGCCGTGTCCACGAAGATGCGATCGAGTGTCCGGACCGATCGCCCTTGCTTTCCTCGCGCGGGAACCAGTTGCTGCACTTGGGAATCCGGCATCAGGCGCAATTTTGCCAGCGGAAGATCCGGTTGCGCTGTGATCAGTTCGAGGGTGCGGAGCAGCCGGTCCGCGATCGCGTCGATGTCGTGATCGCCCAGGACTCCTGGGAAATACTCGAACTTGAGCCGCAAGCGTCCGTCTGCTGCGGAAGCGACGATCGCGAGCGGATAGTGCGCCGCATCCTCGGCATCGTGGACGTCGAGGACGTGCATTCCGGCGATGTCCGTGCCCGACGAGAGTCCACCGCGGTCGACGGGATACGACTCGAAGACGGTCAGGGTGTCGAATGATGCAGCACCCCCCACTGCCGATGTGATGTGGGAAAGACCCACATGATGGTGATCGGACAACCGCGCCTGCTCGGTTTGGACACGAACGCACAGTGCTGCCAAAGACTCTCGCGGGTCGAGGCGAACTCGCACGGGGACGGTGTTGATGAACAGGCCCACCATCGACTCGACGCCCGGAACCTGGGGTGGGCGTCCGGAGACCGTTCCGCCGAAGACGACGTCGTCGCGGCCGAGGAGTTCGGCGAGCACGATTCCCCAGGCCACCTGGATCAAGGATGCTGTCGTCAGACCGCGGGAGCGGACGAATCCGCGCAGGAGTTCCGTCTCACGTTCTCCGAGCGCCGTGGTGGTCGAGCGTGAGGTTGCACCGTCCTCGTCGACTGCGTGGGTTCCGGTGAGCAGTGTCGGATCGTCGAGTCCGCGAAGCGCTTCGTCCCAGGCCTCGATCGACTTGCTCTCGTCTCGAGTGCTGATCCAGCTCAGATAATCTCGGTACGGATGCACGCGCGGGATGGCGCTGTGATCACTGTCCGTGGCGTAGAGGGTGAGTAGATCGCGGACCAGCAGCGGCATCGACCATCCGTCGAGGAGGATGTGGTGGTTGGTCAGGATCAACCGGTATGCGTCGTCACTGGTACGCAGAAGCAGGAACCGCAGTAGGGGCGGAATGTCCATGTCGAAGCCGCGCACCCGATCCGCATGGAGGAGTTCGCGTATCTCGGTCGCCTGTTCGGTGGGAGCCAACGGGGAAATATCGATCTCGGTCCACGGCACATCCACGGCGGCGCTGATCACCTGCACCGATCGCCCACCGGTGTCTGTCGTGAACGCAGCGCGTAGGTTCTCGTGTCTGTCGAGCAGCGCCTGTGCGGCACGGTGTAACCGGGACGCGTCGACGCCGTCGAGTTCGAGTGCGAGTTGGACGGTGTACGCGTCCACGGTGTGTTCTGCGTATCGGGCATGGAACAGCAGTCCGGATTGCAGCGGTGAGAGGGACCAGACGTCGGTCAGCGTCGGGAACGCGAGCTCGAGGCGATCGATGGACTCCTGGTCCAGGTCGATCAGGTCGATGTCCGACGGTGTCAGTCCACCGCGTTCGCTCTGCTCGGCGTACGTTGCCAGAGCGCGCAACGCCTGTACCCAGAGTTCTGCGATGGCGCGCGCATCACCGTCCGCCAGCACGGCAGTGGGATAGGCGATAGTGGCGCCGATGTGCGGTGCACCCGAGATTTCGGTGGTGACGACATTGACGTCCAGCACCGAACCCACGGGCATGTCGGACTGAGCTGCCGCTTCCAGATCGACGTCACGCGCCAGCGCCCAGTCCCCCAGCGACTCTCCGGCTTCGGTGCCGGAAAAACGCCCCAGATAGTTGAACGAGATCTGCGGTTGGCGGAGGTCTTCGAGTTCCGCTCGACCTACCTCGTCGAGGTAGCGCAGAACTCCGTACCCGATACCGCTGTCCGGAACACCCAGTAGCTCTTCCTTGACGCGCTTGAGCACCACCGCGGCGTCGGGGCCGATGCTCATCACGTTCGCGATGTCGATGTCGGCGAGGTCGATCCGCATCGGGAAGACGCTCGTGAACCAGCCGACGGTGTGCAGCACATCCGCTCCAGGGACCACGTGAGCTTCGCGTCCGTGGCCCTCCATCGAGACGAGCACGTTGTCGGTTCGTATGCCCTGTGCCTGCCTCCACTGCGTCAGTGCCAGCGCGAGAGCGGCAACGAGGCCGTCGTTGACGGATCCACCGAAAAGCGCCGGAAGCGTGGTCAGGACTGTTTCGGACAGTTCGACGGGTACGTCGGCGACAACTCGGCCGACCGAATCGAACGTGTCGAGCCGCGGGTCCAGCGGCCGGGTTCCGATCAGCGGGTCGGCACCTTCGAGTATCGAACGCCACCGGGGCAATTCGACTCTTCGATCGGGCGCGATGGCGCGGAGCGCGTACGACCAACGACGAACCGACGTGCCCGAGTACGAAGGCTCCGGTTCCTCGCCTGCATCGATGCGGTGGAAAGCCGACGCAAGTTCCGGTACGAGGACGCGCCAGGAGACACCGTCGACCGCGAGGTGGTGGATCACCAGTAGCAACCGGCCGGTGTTGCGCACGCCGGCCAACCAGACGACACGGACCATCACACCCCTGCTGGGGTCCAGTTCTCGGCGTGCACCGCCCAGGGCGTCGACGATCGCCGCGTCGAACACTGCGGTGCCCGGCTCGGCCTCCACCTCGAGTACCTGGCAGATGTCCTCGGCTGCAACAGATCCAGGTTCGTCGACGACGAGCCCGCGCTCGTCACCGAGTTCGAGGCGCGCGCGAAGGATGTCGTGACGATCGAGTACGACTTGAAGCGCTGCGGTCAACTGCTCCACACTGTGGAGCCCTTGCGGCGCGTTGAGAAGGGTGGCCTGGGAGAACGAATCGAGCCCTTGGTGCTCGGCGCCGAGCCGGTCGAGCCACCACTGCGCTACCGGCAACAAGGGCACGTGGCCCACGCCGCCGCCGGGAAGTTCCTCGAGCACCTCGGGTTCGTCGTCCTTGGTCGACGCCAGCAATACCGCAAGACCGGCGACCGATTTCACCTCGAAGACGTCACGAGGGGTGAACACGAGTCCAGCGTCGCGGGCGCGGGCGACAAGCTGAATCGACATGATCGAATCGCCGCCCATCGAGAAGAACGAGTCGTCGACGCCCACCGATTCGACACCGAGGACGTCGACGAACAGGGCGGCCAGCGTGCGCTCGGTATCGGATTCGGCAGCCCGCGAGCGTGCCTGGGTTACCCGGAAGTCGGGAATCGGTAGTGCTCGACGATCGAGCTTTCCGTTGGCCGTCATCGGAAGTTCGTCGAGGACGACCACCACTGCGGGAACCATGTACGGAGCCAGCGCCGAACCCGCGAAGGCGATGACGGCCTCGGGATCCACAGTCTGAGCGTCGCTGGCAGGCACTACGTATCCGACGATCCGTGCGGCGCCTCCGTCGCGTTCGAGCGTTGTCACCACGGAATGTGCAACGCCGGGATAGCGAGCCAGAACTGCCTCGATCTCACCGAGTTCGATGCGGAATCCGCGAATCTTGACCTGGAAATCGCCACGACCCTGGTACTCGAGTTCTCCGTTCTTGTTCCACCGGGCGAGGTCGCCGGTGCGGTACATCCGCGTGCCGGCACCGACCGTGGGATTGGGTACGAACCGTTCGGCGGTGGTGCCCGCGCGGTTGCGGTAGCCGCGGGCGAGTCCGTCACCGCCGACGTACAACTCCCCCGTCACTCCGACCGGGACGCGGTGTAGGCGATTGTCGAGAACCCACGCGGTGATGCCTGTCGACGGCCGTCCGATGGTCACCCGATCGGTCGGTGACATCGGCTCGGTGATGCTGGCTACGACCGTCGATTCGGTCGGCCCGTAGGCATTGATCATGATTCGGTGATCACTGACCCAGGCAGCGACGAGATCGGGCGGGCAGACGTCGCCGCCGGTTCCGATGCAGACCAACGCGTCCAGTCCGCTCGGATCGACCGTGGCAAGAGCGGCTGGGGTGATGAAGGCGTGAGTGACGTGTTGATCGGCGATCAGGCTCGTCAGTTCGGTTCCGCCGATGATGCTCGGTGGAGCAATGATCATCGTGGCCCCGGCACCGACCGCCATGAGGAGCTCGAGAATCGAGGCGTCGAAACTCGGTGAGCTGAAATGCAGCGTGCGGGAGGTCGACTCGACTCCGAAGCGATTGCGCTCCTGCTCGGCGAGCGCCGAAAGCCCACGGTGGGTGACCATGACGCCTTTGGGGACGCCGGTGGAACCGGAGGTGTAGATGACATAGGCCGGATTGTCGAGAGATGCAGTTCCCAGCAGTTCCGAAGCCTCTATCCGGTGATCACCGATCTGTTCGAGGTCGGCCTGATCGAGCAAAATCGCGTCCGCCTCGTTCGGGACGACACCGGCATGCTCAGCGGTGGTGAGAACGACGCCCGATCCCGAGTCGTTGATCATGTGGTGTACACGATCGACGGGATACGCCGGGTCGACGGGTACGAACGCGGCGCCGGTCCGAGCAACCGCCCAGATTGCCACCACGGATTCCAGTGAGCGCGGCAATGCCAGGGCGACAACGGATTCCGGTCCGGCTCCGCGGCTGATCAACAGTCTCGCAAGCCGGTTGGCGCGGCGGTCGAGTTCGGAGTACGTCAGATGTCGGTCGCCGAAAACCAGCGCGGTTCTCTGCGGTTCGCCAATGTACCTCCGCTCGAGCAAGGTGGAGAAGTGAACCTGCTCGGGAAGTTCCGGTGCGGCGGTGCGGATCGTGTCGAGATCGCTCACGAGATCGATGTCGCCGACCGGTGTGTGCGGCGATTCGGTCACGGCATCCAGAATCCGAATCAGATACCGAGCAAAACCGTCGACGGTCGCCTCGTCGAAAAGCGCTCTCGCGTAGGTGAACCCGGCCTCGATGCCCGCCGGCTGACCGTCCTCGTCGAAAGTTTCGGCAAGAGTGAGTTGCAGATCGAAATTCGAGACGGCGGATTCGAGTTCTAGTACTTCGACGTCGAGATCCGTCAGACGAACGACTGGTCGAGTAGTGTTCTTGAACTCGAGCATCACCTGGAACAGCGGTGAATGCGACGTCGACCGCTCCGGAGCGAGCGCATCGACGACGCGCTCGAAGGGGACGTCTGCGTGAGCAAAGGCGTCGAGGTCGGTGCTGCGAACCCTGGCCAGGAGATCGGTGAAGGAGGCCGAGGGGTCCACGTCGGCGCGCAGGACCAATGTTCCGACGAACATGCCGACCATCGGATCGAGCAGGGCACTACCCCGCCCGGCGATCGGTGAGCCGATCGTTATGTCTTCCATGCCGGACAATCTGGCCAAGAGCGCTGCGTAGGCGGCGTGAATCGCCATGAACATACTGCTTCGATGGTCGATCGCGGTTTCGCTCAGACGACGGTGGATGCCGGCATCGATGTCGAACCGGACGACGCCGCCCGAGAGGTCCTGTACACGCGGCCGCGGCCGATCTGCAGGGAGCGCAAGAAGCTCAGGCACACTTGCCAGCTGACGTGTCCAGTACTCGAGCTGACCGGCGAGCGTACTGTCCGGTTCGTCGATCCGACCGAGCGCCCGTTCCTGCCAGATCGCGAAGTCCGCGTACTGGACCGGGAGAGGAGCCCAGTCGGGGGTCTCACCTCGATGTCTGGCCGAATACGCGCTCATCACGTCGAACGCCAACGGTGCCATCGAGAATCCGTCGGCGCAGATGTGATGGACGACCACAGCCAGGACGTGATCTTCGGCGTCGACCTCGATCAGTTCGGCCCTGATCGGCGGGGCCTGCGTCACGTCGAAGCCCGTCGAGGTTACGCGCTCGATCTCGGTGAGTACCGCTTCGGCGTCTGCGCCGACAACCGACATCGTGCCCAACGCTTCACCGGGTTCCACGATCACCTGCGCCGGCACTCCCTCGATCATGGGAAACAACGTGCGCAGCGATTCGTGTCGAGCAAGTACGTCGGTGATCGCGCTCTCCAATGCGGCAACGTCCAACCGGCCTCTGAGTCTGATCGCTATGGCGACGTTGTATGCCGCGGACGTGACGTCGAATTGATTGACGAACCACATGCGCTTCTGTGCCAGCGACAGCGGAATCGACTGTGGCCTCGGCAACGCCTCGAGCGGAAGGACGGCCGGTCCCCCTCGCGCCGTGGCGCACTCGACCGCCAACTGAGCAACGGTCGGCGCGTCGAACAACTCTCTGATCGACAAGTTCAGCGACAGCAAATCGTTCACTCGCGCCACGGCGCGGGCAGCGACGAGACTGTTCCCGCCGATCTCGAAGAAATTGTCGTGTACACCGACGGCACCGGATTCCAGGAGCTCTTCGAAGATCGACGCCAGCTGGGCTTCGACCGGCGTTCGCGGCGCAAGATACGTCTGCGAGCTGTCGAAGCTGGGCGCGGGCAGGGCCTTCCGATCGAGCTTGCCGGTCGAGCCGAGCGGGAACACGTCGAGGTCGATGACCACTGCCGGAACCATGTAGGCCGGGAGGAGGCCTCTCAACTCCGTGCGCAGGCTGTCCGTGTCGATCGAGTTCCCTGCTTCGGCGATGACGTAGCCGACGAGGCTGTCACCGACCACGTTGTCGTGATGGACGAGGGCAGCAGCTTGCGCGACACCTGTGAGCCTCAGCAAAGCTGCTTCGACCTCGGCGAGTTCGATGCGCTGGCCGCGGATCTTCACCTGGAAATCGCGTCGGCCGACGTAGTCGAGTAGCGCGTCGGCGCGCCATCGGACGACATCGCCGGTTCGGTACATCCGTGTGCCCGCCGGGCCGTACGGATCTGCAACGAATCTGTCGGCGGTGAGGTCACTACGCCCCAGGTATCCGCGCGCCAGTTGTACTCCCGCCAGGTACAGCTCGCCGTGTACACCCACCGGGACGGGATGCAGCCGTCCGTCGAGGACGTAGAGCTTGGTGTTCCATACGGGCGCGCCGATCGGAACGGTGACGGTCATGTCGGGGGTGAATTCGGCGGCGCTCACGTCGACGGCAGCTTCCGTGGGTCCGTACAGGTTGAACAACCCCGCAGGACTCAGACGAGTGAACGCCTCCGCTGTCGTGGGCGCAAGAGCTTCACCACTGCAGAACACCTGACGCAAGCTCTCGCACTGCTCGGGAGTCGCGACGGCGACGAATTCCGCGAGCATCGACGGTACGAAGTGCGCCGTCGTGACTCCCTTGTCGGCGATCAACGCCGACAGGTATCCAGGATCACGGTGCCCCTCCGGTTCCACGATCACCAACTGCGCGCCGGTCTGCAGGGGCCAGAAGAGTTCCCACACCGAGACGTCGAATGTCACCGGAGTCTTGTGCAGCACCACGTCCGACGCGTGAAGCGGATACGCGTCCTGCATCCACAGAAGGCGATTGACGATCGAACGGTGCGATACGGCAACACCTTTCGGTCGACCGGTCGATCCCGACGTGAAGATCACGTATGCAGCATTGTCCGCACGGAGGGGTCCGACCCGATCAGCGTCCGTGATCGGCGCCGTCGTGGACACCGGATGCTCGACATCGACATCGACGTCGACGATCGGCACCTCTGTGGGAAGGGCGCCACGGTCCTGGCGTCGGCTCAGCACGCAGATCGGTTCCGCGATGTCGAAGACGTAGGCGATGCGCTCGGCAGGATGATCGGGGTCCACCGGGACGTACGCCGCACCGGCACGGATCACGGCGTGGACGGCGATGAGCAGTTCGGCCGACCGGCGAATCGACACCGCGACGCGCATGTCCGGGCCGACGCCGCGGCCGATGAGGGTTCTGGCAAGTTCACTCACCCTCGCGTCGAACTCCGCATACGTCAGTGTCCGCTCACCGAAGATCAGCGCGGCGCGCTCGGGTGTCCGGACTGCCTGCTCTGCCGACAGATCGGCCAGGGTGGTGATCGGTACTACGTGCTCGGTGGCGTTCCAACGCTCGAGGACCAGTTCTGCCTCACCCGGGGCTGTGAGGTCGACGTCGCCGACGACGGATTCCGGGTCGGCAGCTACCGCGTCGAGGAGCATCGTGAAGCGATCGGCGAGGCCCGACATGGTGTCCGAGTCGAACAGTTGGCTGGCGTAGTTCAACTGGCCGTCGAGATGGTCGCCGCGGTCGGTGAGAATGACCTGAAGATCGAACTTTGCCGCACCCGTGGAGAGTTCGTCAACCGTGACGTCGAGCTCGGGCAAGGTGAGCTCGGTGGGAGCGGCGCCCTGCATCACCAGCATGACCTGGAACAGCGGCGCTTGGTTGCCTGCTAGGGATTCGACGAGTACGTCGTACGGCACTTCGGTGTGCTGCAAGGCCGCCACGTCGACGTCGCGCACGCGGGTGAGAACTTCGCCGAAGGTGAGTCCCCCGTCGAGAACCGTCCTCAGCACCACCGTGTTGACGAACATTCCGACGACGTCGTCGAGGGCTCGCTCGCTACGTCCGGCCACAGGGGTGCCGATCGTGATGTCGTTCGCTCCACATTCTCGTCTGAGCAGGACGGCCAGCGCGGCGTGGATCACCATGAAGACGCTGACATCGTTGCGCGCCGCGATCTCGCCGACCCGGCGATACGTCGCGGAGTCGATGCGGAAATCGAGATCGTGACCGCGCAGTGAGACACCTGCCGGCCGCGGATGATCCATCGGTAGTTCCGCAAGCTCGCCGCGTTCGGTGAGCGTGTGCGACCAGAACCGCAACTGCTCGGCGAGTATCGAATCCGGATCGGACGCTTCGCCGAGCGCTCCGCGTTGCCATTCGCTGAAATCGCCGTACTGGACTTCGAGTGGCAGCCACGCCGGTACGCGTCCGCTCGCCCTCGAGGCGTACGCGACCATCACGTCACGGGCCAACGGCGCCATGGACAGGCCGTCCGCGGCGATGTGGTGCACGACGAGGACCAAGGTGTGTTCGAGTTCGTTCACTTCGAGCAGAGTCGCGCGGATCGGCACCGATTCGCTGACGTCGAATCCCGTTCGCGCCAGTTCGCTCGCCCGCACCGCAGCCGCTGCGGCAGGTACGGTTTCCACCTCGAGGTGACCGAACACCTCATCCACGCCGAGAACGTGCTGTACCGGACCGCGAGCACTCTCGGGGAAAACAGTCCGCAAGACCTCATGCCGAACGATCACGTCCCGCAGGGCGGTGAACAGCGCATCGACGTCGAGGGCGCCGGTCATTCTCACCGCGATCGGAATGTTGTATGCCGGTGAGTTCGGATCGAGTTGATTGGTCAGCCACATTCGTTGCTGCGCCAGAGATACCGGTATCCGATCGGGGCGATCGATACGCGTCAGTGCAGGTGCTCGCGTATTCCGCGAGTCCGCCAGGTCGGCGCGGGCAGCCAGTGCCGAGACAGTCGGTGCCTCGAAGAGGTCGAGAACGCTCAGCGTCGTCCCGAGCGCTCCGTTGACCCGCGACACGACACGAGTCGCGATCAGCGAGTCACCACCGAGCTCGAAGAAGCTGTCGTCTGCTCCCGCCCGGGTGACGCCGAGCAGATCGCAGAACACCGCTGAAATCCGCTTCTCGGTCGAGGTCTCGGGTGCACGGTATTCGGCCGATCCGCCCGCCGAATCGATGTCCGGCAACGCCTTCCTGTCGATCTTTCCGGCCGGAGTCAAGGGAATGGAATCGAGTACGACAATCCGCGACGGAACCATGTGAGCTGCCAACGAGGATCCGGCGTGGGCGATCAACTCGGAGTTGTCGATGTGTGTGCCCGCAGCCGCCGTGACGTACGCCGCCAACAGTGTTTCCCCGCTCGGGCCCGCAACTCCGGCGGTGACGGCCTGCGCGACGCTCGGATGGCGGCGCAGTACGTCGTCGATCTCACCGAGTTCGACGCGGAAACCGCGGATCTTGATCTGGAAGTCGCTACGGCCGAGGTACTCCAGTTCACCGGCGCCGTTCCACCTCGCGAGGTCACCGGTGCGGTACATACGTTCTCCCGCAACACCGTTGGGGTCGGCAACAAATCGTTCGGCCGTGATCGTGGCACGCGCGTGGTATCCGCGCGCCAGGCCGATACCGCTCACGTAGAGCTCGCCGGCGACACCGATGGGCACCGGTTGAAGCCGTGAATCCAAGAGGACGGCCGCGGCGCCGCGCATCGGCTTTCCGATGGTGACAGGAACATCGCTGCTCAGCGGTCCGGTCAGGGTGGCGACGACGGTGGTTTCGGTCGGTCCGTACGCGTTGAACATCGAGCGTCCGTGCGACCACTGATCGACCAGTGCGGGCGAGCAGGCGTCGCCGCCGGTCACGACCACCCGAAGATCCGGAAGGCCGGCGGGATCGACGGTTGCCAGCGCGGCCGGAGTGACGAAGGCATGTGTCACCCGGCCGACACGCATCACCTGGGCCAGTTCGTCGCCGCCGTACACCGTGGGTGGCGCGATCACCATCGTTGCTGCGCCGCCGAAGGCAAGGAGAAGTTCGAGGACCGAAGCGTCGAAGCTCGGCGAAGAGAAATGCAGTGTGCGATCTCCCGGTTCGACTCCGAACCGGGATCGCTCCTCGTCGGCGAAGCTGCTCAGCCCGCGGTGACTGACCACGACGCCTTTGGGGACACCGGTCGAGCCGGAGGTGTAGATCAGGTACGCCGGATCGTCGTAGCGCACGCGTGAACGACGCTCGGCATCGTCAACCGGTGCATCCGAGCAGTCGGCGTTCAATTCGTCGAGAAGAAGCCAATCCACCGAATCGGCGAGCCCGCCGTGGTGCTCCCCCACGCTGATTCCGACAACAGCTCCTGAATCGGTGAGCATGTGCCGAATACGGTCCTCGGGGTAGTGCGGATCTATCGGGAGAAAGGCTCCGCCCGCCTTGGCTACCGCCCACGTCGCGGTCACGGATTCGATCGACCTCGACAATGCCAGGGCGACGTAGGTGCCGGGGCCAACTCCGCGGGCGATCAATTCGCGGGCGAGCTTGTTCGACTCGGCGTCGAGTTCCCGGTAGCTCACCCGACGATCGCCGACGACGAGCGCTGGGGCATCGGGGTCAGCTGCGGCGGCTCGCCGGAGGATGTCGGGGAGCGTCAGCGGGTCGGACGCGACCTCTCCCCGTGCCGGTACCAGGGACTCACGCTCGAACTCGTCGAGGAGATCGATGTCTCCCATCGGCGTTTGCGGGGCTGCGGCTGCGCCGGAGAGAACCCTAACCAGTCTCGCGAGAAAACCTCGGACCGTGGCCTCGGCATAGTGCTGTGCGGAGTACGCCATCTCGAGGGCATTGGCGTCCGCGTGGACGTCGATCGCCACGTCGAGGCCGGCGATCGTCGTCTCTCGCGATCCGTCGTTGAGATGGACATGCAGTGCGGGCAGCTCGGGGACACCTGTCGCCGATCGGACCAGCAACGTATCATGTTCTTGCGCAAGAGAACCCACGAATTCATTGAACGGCGCTGCCGGATCGACCTCGCAGCGTAGGGGCAAGATCCCCAGCTCGGTCCTCGTCCCGATCAACACGTCCCGGCGCTCGGTCGATCTCGACAGCAACGCAGCAAATGCCGCATGGACAACGGCAAAGAGCGAGACACCTTCCGAGCGTGCGAGTTCGACGACCGCGGGATCGAGCGGGACGCTCAGCCGATTCGTACCGGTCGGCTCCGATTCGGCGTCGATCCGCTCGAGGCCCAGTGTCTCGAGGCCCAGTGTCGAGCCCTCGTCGGCGCCCCCCAGGTATCTCGCCCAGAACCGCTCGTGTTCCCTCCGCTGTGCACTGCGCGCCCCTGCCGCGGCACTTGCCGGATGAATCCGGTTCATCGGCGTACCGGCCGGCGCTGATGTCAGTTCAGCGACCAACTCGGTGAAGGCTCGGTGGTGATCAGCCAGTTCGTCGTGTCCGTATCGATTGGGGTTGCCACGAAAGTCGATCAACGTCTGGGCCGGATCGCCGCTCTGGTACACGTTGACCAGGAGATCTTCGACCGGCCCCGACGTGACGATGTGGAACTCGCCGGTCAGTGATCCCAGCGTGATCTCCTGCCGGAAGAGCATCACATTCATCATCGGACCGGACAGACGCGCGTCGCCGACCGCCAGGCCCGCATCACGCCGGATGTCCTCGAGACTGCACCGCTGATGACGAAGCGCACCGAGAAGTTCGAGTTGAACCCGCCCGACCAGATCGTCGACGCTTTCGCCTGGGTCGACGTGGATGTGAAGCGGCGCGACGTTGACCAGCATGCCGCCGGACCGTTGCAGCGGCGCTGTGGTCCTCGCCGAGACCGGCAGGTTGATCAGAACGTCGTCGTATCCGGTGTTGCGGGACAAGTAGCACGCCAGTGCCGAAATCAGCACCGCCGCCGCAGTTGCACCGGAACGAGTATTCCACTCGTCCAACGCGGCAAGGCCGTTCGCCGACATCGCGGCACTGACGAGTTCACTGTGCGCAGTCGGCGGTCCCTCCCGGGTGGCCAACGTGGAACCATGTTCGACGCCGGACACGCGCTGGGCCCAGTATTCGCGGTCGGCTTCGAATCGGCTTGATTCGCGGTACTTCTGGTCGAGTTCGGACAGTGTCGTGACGTCGAGCGCCTTGTTCACCGCCGGCTCGCGGCCCTCGACGGCCGCGGTGTAGATCGCCGCGATCCGATTGACGATCGTCATTCCACTGTATCCGTCGAGAGCGACGTGGTGAATCCTGGTGTACCACAGGTAATCTCGATCACCAGTTTGGAGGATTGTCATTTCGACAAGGCGATCGCGCGTCAAGTCGAGCGTCGTCGCGTAGTCGTTGTCCATCCACTCCGATGCCGCGAGCCTCGGATTCTCACGCTCACGGAAGTCGAAGTAGTCGATGCCCGGATCGATCGTGAAGTCCACGATCTGGCACGGTTCCCCATCCGGGTACATCAACCGCAGAAATGGCGACTCGAACTCGTGGGCAGCCTCTACCGCAGCGCGGCTGAGCAGTTGCATGTCCAGGTCGCCGTGGAATTCGATGTACTGCGCGATGAAGTACGGGACCGTCGGGTGAAGTTGCTGCGCGAACCACATGCTGCGCTGCACGGCCGAGAGAGGAAATGCCCCGGCCGGCAGACTCCGGGATCCGGCCAGCGGATCGATCCTCTTGTCGGTATCCATCACGCCCACCCCCACACAGCGTTGCCACGATCGGCGTTGCCACGATCAGCGCTGGGAACTGTGGTTCGGGGATTGAAGAGAAACATCGCACCGCCTCGATATCGAGTGGAAACCATGTGGCGATCCTGCGAGAGCGCAGCCGAAGGTCATCGACCTCGACGAAGGGTCGCTTCGAAGTCCGAACCTCCCCGAAGGTCCGAACTCAGGATCAGAATTTGTCGTCGTCAGGCGTCATGCGCACCGCAGTGCTGCGGTGCTCAACGCAAGGCTAGAAACCGGTTGCCCACACCTGCTTCACCGGAAACGTTCGGCTTCACGGGCAAGTTCGGTCAACCGTTCACACAACTGTGTGAGTTCCGAACTTTCGGCGCCCTCGGCAACAGCTGTCGCCACATCTTCGGCGGCGCAGCGGACCTCGAACATCCGATCCACCAGTTCGACAGCCTCGACGGCGGTCAAGATGACGGCGTCAGCCGGGATGGACGTGCCTTTGACGGCACTGCGTTGTTCGTAGGCGCGCTGGCGACAGGACTGGCTGCAGTACCGGCGACGACGACCCACTCCCGTCACCGCGACCTCGCGGCCGCACCACACACACGGGTTACCGGAACGCGCAGTCTGCGGTGATCCGACGCGTGTGCTCTCAGCCATGAGTCGACACTGTACTCGAGATTCGGACGCCTTCGATGAACGCGCACGGTACCCGGTAAGATGGAGAGGTTGCGTCTTCTCGCCACACGGGAACCAATCGGGTGCTCGTGGCGTTGTAGATGAGTGTGAGCGTCTACTCCCCAAGTCAGGGCGCCCACCAGCGGTGACGAACGAAGAGAGGACACCACCATGGCAGATCGCGTACTTCGAGGTAGCCGACTCGGAGCTGTGAGCTACGAGACCGACCGTGACCATGACCTCGCGCCCCGTCGTATGGCCAAGTACAAGTGCGAGAACGGCGAGATCTTCGACATCCCGTTCGCGGACGAAGCCGAGATCCCCGGTACCTGGTTGTGCCGTAACGGCCTCGAAGGCAGCCTCATGGAGGGAACTGCCCCCGAAGCCAAGAAGGTCAAGCCTCCCCGTACCCACTGGGACATGCTGCTCGAGCGTCGCTCGGTCGAGGAACTCGAAGAGCTCCTCAAAGAGCGTCTCGACTTGCTGAAGGCCAAGCGTCGCGGCGCATGAACTAGCACTTCGATCAAGACCGTCCGGTTCTACACCGGGCGGTCTTGATCGTTTTTCGGGGAGTGATCGTTCGCAAGTCGACGTCATACTTCGGCCCTTCTTCGACGTGGCAACTCCAGATGCTTCGCCGTACTGAAAGATATTTCAGTACAACGTCATTCAGCATCCAGGCGCACTCGCGAGCCGACAGTGCGCGAATGTGGGATTCGCGCTGGAGAACTATCGGCACTGCTTCGTGCACCAGTGTGAGCTGTATCCCCCACCCTGCGACACACCAAACTTCGGTACACCGAACTTCGATACGGCATGAAACTTCGATGCGGCATCGGGACACCTCGGATACGGTGGCGAAATGAGACCGTCAGGAATGTTTGTCGGCGCGAGCGCGCTGCTGCTCCTTGTAGGCTGCGGAAGTACCGAGTCCCCGATGCGGGGCTCCGCCCCTGCTCCTCCGACAGTCGATCTTTCGATGCTCGAGCCGGCGACCTGCCTGGCCGACAATCTCGGCACGTCGCTCGGCAGCGGAGTGATCGTTTCCGAGCCGAAATCGATCCCCGACGGATTCACCCCCACTCACGTGATCACGTGCGACTTCGGTACAAATGGCGATGGCGATGGCGGTGGCGGTGGCGGTCACACGGTCGGTTGGGTTGAGCAGCATCGTAGGGGCGATCTGTCGGCGGTACTGTCCGCCTTCAGAGTGCCCTCCGACCCTCGGGATCCCTCGTGCATGACAGACCAGCCTGTTCCGCCGACCGTGTGGCTTGCGGACGACCGGGGGTACGGTATGCGGCCGCTCGTTCCCCAGGGCACATGCGGCCAGTACAAGTGGGATGCGATCGAGGCGGTCAACACTGTGCCGGTCACCGAAACAATCGTGCACCAGGTTCCCGTCGGCGCGCGATGACTGCGACCTTCTAGTCGACCGTGAATCTTCGCATCGCCAGATATCCGAAAACGCCGACCAGGATCAACGTGACGCCTGCAGTCACGGAAACGGAGTCGGTCACCAGCCCGGCGATTCCGGTCACGGCTGTGAACACCGGCAGAAAATCTAACAGCCTGAAAATCGACTGCGGGGGTTCGGTGTCGAGGCCCTGCGCCTGAGCGGCCTTGTTCGGCGCGTACTCGGGGTACCACTCGGTGAACGAGATCGCGAAGAAGGTTCCGAGCAACTGCAGAATCCATCCGGTCCAGAAGTTGTCACTGTCGTGCAGCCGTGCATCTCCGAACAAGCCCACCGCAGCCGACCAGGTGAAGGCGAGCGCCCATACTGCCGTGATGACGTAGTTGATGCGCAGAAACAACGGCGTCGTCCAATACTCCTCGGGCGTCGACTCTTTCGCGTACTGCAAAGTGAAAGGATTGCGGAGCAGAATCGACCCGAAGGCGAAGACCACCAGTGCGATGTTGGTCAGTTCGCCTCCCCAGAGTTCGAACCACCGAATCGTGTTCGCCGACGCGAGGAGCCCGATGGCCGCCAGAACGCCGAAGAACGCGACGTCGAAGACCTCCAACAGCTTCACGGTGCCACCGCGCCGGTGACTGGCCGCCAAAATCAGCAGTGACAACCCCAGCGCGGCAGCTGCGGATTCCTCGAACCTTCCCGGCCCGGAGAGTAAAGACAGCAGAATCCACGGTGACAGGCCCGCGAGCGGTGACTGCAGAACCGCATCGACCACGCTCGTTTTACGAACTGCATTCTGTCGCTCGGTCTTTTGGGGCTCGGTCTTCTGTGGCTGGGTCTTCTCGGGCTCGGGCTCGGTCACGGAACGCCGCCTTTGCGCTGGAACGTGTGGCACAGCGAGTACCCGCGAAGACGGCCCCCGAAGCGTCAGGACGAGTCGCGGTAGCTTTCCGCCACTGCGGCGGCGCGGCTCAACAGGGCAACGCGCAGCGACTGCGGGGTCAACGCCTCCGCATCGACGCCAAGCTGCCACAACGCCCATTCGGCATGTCGCGAATCTTGGAAGGTAACCTCCATCCGCAGCCATCCGTCGTCTCCGGCACTCTCGGCATGCACGCCCAGCGCCGTCTCTACCAACTCCTCCCTGCGTGCCGGATCCAGCCGAAGCCGCACGGCGACCTGGTCTCCGCCCGCCCGAAAGCGCGTACTGCGTTCCTGCCAGATCTGTTCGAGATCGACACTGGCCGGCCGCTCAGCGAGTTCGGCGAGTTCCACTGCGGCCAGAATCCGAGACAACCGATAAGTCCGGTCAGCGCCCGAGGTCACGGTCAACAGGTAGCCTTTGCCGCGCACCGTGACCAGGCCGACCGGATCCACCGTGCGCCACTTCGGCGCCCGGTTCACCGCTGCGTAGTGGATCCGCAGCTTGTGCCCGGCAAGCACCGCACGCCGGACCTCGATCAAGACCGCGTCGGGCACTTCCTCGGTGACCGCTCGCCGTGAGAGCAGATCCTTCTCCGGGTCGATCAGAAACCGCTGGGCGGCAATGTCCGCGAGAACTCGATTGCTTTCGGGTAGCGCGTCGACGACCTTGCGCATGGCTGAAGCGAGCTCCGAGCCAAGTCCGAAAACCTGCTCGCCACGCGCCGATCCCGCGGTCAGCAGTGCAAGTGCCTCGTCGTGGTTGAGTCCGGTCAGTTCGGTTCGGAAACCGGACAGCAGCGCGAAACCTCCGTTTCGACCGCGTTCGGCGTAGACCGGTACCCCGGCCGCAGACAAAGCCTCGATATCGCGCAACACGGTACGTGTGGAAACCTCCAACTCACGTGCCAGTGCGTCCGCGGACTGACGGCCCCGTTGGCGCAGTATCAGCACGAGCGAGACCAACCGATCAGCACGCATTCCGAAAATCTACCGAAATACATGACAGAGGGTGTCGTGATTTATTGACAGGCTTCTTCCACGACGGTGGAGATGGCGGCTGTCGAGCCCCCGACCATACGTTTTTCGAACAATCGAATGGAGTCGACGTGGCAATGGAACGAACGGCAGTCAACCCGGTGACGTGGTCGGCGGAAATGGGATTCAACCAAGGTGAAATCGTCTCCGGGCAGACTCGGACCCTGTTCATCTCGGGCCAGACGTCGATGAGCGAAGACGGTCGACCTCGGAATGAAGGCGACATGGCAGCGCAAGTGGCGCTCAGCCTCGACAACATGGAGGCAGTGCTCGCCGAGGCCGGTATGAGTCTGGCAAACCTGGTCCGTCTCAACGTCTACACCACAGATGTGGACGCGTTGTTCACGCACTACGGCATGTTGGCCTCACGGCTTACCGCAGCCGGGGTCGCACCAACCACGACGATGCTCGGCGTGGTTCGGCTGGCAATCCCGGGTCAAATGGTCGAACTCGAGGGGACTGCCGTCGCATGATGCGGCCCTCCCTATTTGCCTTCCCTATTGGTGGGGAGTGATTCCCGAGGCTCAGGTTGCTGCCGTCTTTTCGGCAGGTAGCTCGGCCTTGTCTCGGCGCCTGGCGATCACCGCCATGGCAATCGCTCCGACAGCGATGATGCTGAGCACGATTTCTGGCGCCGGGCCCACTCGAGTGGCGAAGGTGGTGCTGGTCGAGAGCGGCACCTTCGCCACCAGGGCGGCAGGCACGAACAGTTCGGTCTGCGAGGTCACCGCGCCGTCGGGACCGATGATCGCGCTGACACCGCTGGTCGCAGCAACGACCACCGCGCGACCGTGCTCGACTGCCCGCACGCGCGACATCGCCAGCTGCTGATACGTCATCTCGGTGTCACCGAACGTGGCGTTGTTGGTGGGTACCGCGAGAAGTTGTGCACCGTTGCGGACCGACTCCTGGAAGGCTCGGTCGAACGCCACCTCGTAACACGTTGCGACGCCGATGGGTACGTCCGCTGCGTGGACGACCCCGTTGCCCTCGCCGGGCACGAAGTTGCCCGCACGATCGGCGTAGGACGAGAAGTTCCGGAAAAAGCTCCGGTAAGGCAGGTATTCGCCGAACGGCTGGATGATCTTCTTGTCGTGTTGTTCCTGAGGACCACTGGCGCCGTCCCACACGATCACCGAGTTCGTGGTCGTGCGATCGGCATTCACGAGTACGGTGCCGACAAGAATCGGCGCTCCGATCACTTCGGAGGCTCGGGTGATGTCGGCGGCGGCATCGGCGTTTCGCAGGGGGTCGATGTCCGAGGCGTTCTCCGGCCAGATCACGACGTCAGGCTGATCGACGCGGCCCGCGTCCACCTCGGCGGCAAGTTTCACGGTTTCGCTCACATGATTGTCGAGGACCTGCTTGCGTTGCGAATTGAAGTCCAAGCCCAACCGCGGAACGCTTCCCTGAATCGCGGCGACGGTGATCGTTCGGTCGCCGGAATCCATGGTGGCCAGGAACGGCGACGCCACAAGGGCAATGATCACGGGAACGAGGGCGGCGGCAACGGCTCCGAAGAATCCTCGGTCCCATCGTTTTGCCACGACAGCGACGGCGACTGCTGCCAAGCCGGTACCGGTCAGGGCCACCGCGAAGCTGAGCAGCGGCGCACCTCCGATACTCGCGAGTGGGAGGAGCCACCCTTCGGATTGACCGAATGCGAGCCTGCCCCAGGGAAATCCGCCGAAAGGAACGCTGGAACGAAGCCACTCGGTAAGCGTCCAGGTCGCGGCAATCCACAAAGGTGCCCACTGCAACCTCGCCACCAGGACCGCCAGCAACCCGAACAGTCCGATGAACAACGACTCCACCGCGGCCAACGCGATCCACGGGACCGCGCCGACGAACACACCGATCCACGGAAGCAACGGCACCAGGAATCCGAGACCGGCCAGGTACCCGTAACCGAAGCCGGCACGAAGACGCAGTCCGCCGCGACCGAAGTTCGTCAACACGCACGTCAGAAGAGCGATCCCGACTGGCGCCAGAAACCACAACGGACGAGGTGGGAACCCGGCGAAGATCAAGAATCCGCCTGCTGCTGCGTACAGCGAACGTAGCCATGCCGAACCGGTGAGCACAGCGCTCACGCGGGAGCGATCACTGCTGGGCGCCTCTGCACCGGCCTCACTCACTCGTCGAGCCGCGCTGATAGACGACGCGTCCGCGATGCACCGACTTGATGCAGACCGGAATCGGCGCATCTTCCGCCAGCCTGGGCAGAGCGGGTACTCGCGAGCGCGGATCCGTTGACCATCGCTGAACCGAATCGGCCGGTGCACTCACTTCGAGTTCGCCTGCCTCCCACAACACGTAGGAGGCCGGTGCACCCGGATTGAGCGTTCCCGCGGCGCCGTCCCGCACTCCGCCCGCGCGCCAGGCACCGCGTGTTGCGGCGGAGAAGGCCGCACGCGGCGAGATTCCACTTCCGTCGGTGCGGTGCTGGACTGCGGCGCGCAGCATCGCCCACGGCTCGATCGGGGTGACTGGCGCATCGGAACTGAATGCGAGTGAGACTCCCTTACCGGCTGCGGGTGCAAACGGGTTCAGCGCTGCCGCGCGGTCGAGGCCCAGACGTGTCGCGTACAGGCCGTCGGTACCGCCCCACAGTGCGTCGAACACCGGCTGGACACTCGCGATGACGCCCAAGGCGGCAAAGGTTTCCGCGTCAGCCATCGACATCATCTCCGCATGTTCGAGGCGGTGACCCAGTGCGGCGACCTTGGGGCCACCCAGTTCGTCGGCCACTTGCCGGAACGCGGCAGCTGCCGACGACACGGCGCCGTCACCGATGGCGTGGAATCCGGCCTGGACACCCGCGAGGGTGCAGGCCCGGATGTGTGCGGCGATCGTGTCGACGTCGAGGTAGGCATTTCCTGTCGAATCAGGTTGGTCTGCATAGGGTTCGAGTAACCAGGCGGTGTGTGAACCGAGAGAACCGTCGATGAAGAGATCCCCGCCGAGTCCGTGTGCACCGGTCTTGTCGAGGAGTGCGCGCGCGTCCTCTTCGCTGTCGACGCGTTCACCCCAGTAGCCCCGAACCTCCACTCCGTGGTCGTGGGCCAGCAGTTCCTGGAAATCGGTCAGTCCCGAAATGTCCGGTCCCCCGCACTCGTGAACGGCAACGATTCCGCGTGAGGCGCAGAGATCGAGCGCAGCGGTACGAGCAGAAGCGCGCTGAGTTTCCGTCAGCAGATTCCGAGCGGCATTGCGCGCCAGGTGGTGTGCGTCGAACGTCAACGGGCCCTCGGCTGAGTATCCAGCGGTGTCGGCGAGGCCGGAGATGCCGTCGCGCAATGCGCTCGAGCACGCGGCCGAGTGAACATCGATCCGCGAGAGGTATATCTTGCGGCCAGGTGCGGCCGCGTCGAGATCTGCGGTCGACGGCGGCGTCTGCTCGGCCCATTCGGTGTCGTCCCAACCGTGTCCCCAGATGACTGCGTCGGGATGGGCAGTTTCGGGGTTCGCGGTTGCGAATGTTCGTACTCGCGAGAGGCATTCGTCCAGAGAGTTCGCACCCACGAGATCGAGGCCGACGATATTGAGTCCCAGCGCGGTGATGTGGACGTGGGTGTCGACGAACCCTGGAGTGACAAACGCACCGCCCAGGTCTTCGATCTCAGCGGCGGGGTGCAACGCCCGTCCGGCGCGCTCGTCGCCCACCCACACGACGGTGCCGTCGGTGATGGCGATCGAGGTCGCGTCAGGTGCAAATGAACTGTAGATCCGGCCGTTGACCAGCAGACGAGTAGTCACGAGCATCCAGTCTGCCTGTTAGTACTGCGGCCCCCGCGAACGGGTGGGTGTATCCGTGTCCAGAATCTCACCCTCGAGGACCAGTTCCTTGCCGTTGCTTGCTACGTACTCGGTGGTTTCGGGTGTCTCGACGATGATCTCGCCGTCGATCACCTCGCCGTTTCCGCGCATGCGCGCCGCGTAGCCGACAGTTCCGGCAAAGGCGTCACCACCGGCAGCAAATGCTGCTGCGCGCTTGCCTGCCAGGAGGACTGCAAGCGGGCGCAGTGCCCAGCGGGTCGGCGGAATCAGAAGCAGCAGGCCCAGAACGGAAGTCACGAGCCCGGGTACGAACATCAATGCGGAGCCGGCCGCGACCAAGGCGCCGTCGGCGACCGCCAGTGACGGCGATCCCTCACCCCGCGTGGCCTTACGGAATCCGTCCATGACCCGTCGCCACTGCGAACGCATGAGGATCAATCCGACAAGCGATCCGGCGAGAAACAGCAGCACGGTCCAGGCGACACCGATGGCGTTGCCCACGATGACCAATGCGGCGATCTCGACGATCACGTAGAGGAGGAATACGGCGGCGATCATGACGTCCCCTTTCAGACGGTCTACCCGTTCAACGCTCGAGGGGCCGGTTTTTCTCCCGACAACGATGCAGACCTGCAAAACAGACGGGTGCCGTGAGTCACATGGGGCCTCCGCGGGGCGCCGTCGACTTGCCTGGCGTTAACTAACGCTCCGCTAACGATTCTAAACCTCAAGTTGACGTTGAGACTCTGGACGTGGTCAAGTCACTTCGGGCCGCATTTTCCGGCCTCATGAAATGAAGGAGCCCGACATGAGCCGACTCCCCGGCAAGACATTCGCCCGACGCATCCCGGCCGCCCTCGCCGGCACCGCCGCCGTCGTGGCACTCACCGCCGGCAGCACGATGATGAGCGCCGGAACCGCCGCCGCAGAACCGGTTGCACCCGAAGGTATTGCTGCGCTGATCGCCCAGGCGGCAGCCATCTCCCCCGAAGCGTCTGCCGCGGTCCAGCAGCTGATCGGCACGGCAGGCGCCGACCAGATCACCGCAGCCCTCGACATCCCCGACATCGGCGTCACGAAACCTCAGTCGTTCATGTACCCGGCACCGACGGTCGGGTGCGGCATCGCCGGCGAGCCTGTCACCGTCACGCTCAGCTCCGCGCAGGCCGGTCCGAACTTCCCCCTGCCGCCGTGGGTCGAGGCCGATCACCTTCGTTTCCAGGCAATCCCGGGTTACGTGGGCATTCCCAAAACCTCAGGGTTGAGTGTCGCCTGGATCAACGTCGGCACGTTCAAGGGCGGGATCGTCCCGTTGGACGAGAAGTTACCGGTACTCGATACGCCATTGCTCTCGAAGGTCGTCGACACCGGTGACGGCAAGGTATTTGCCGCACTGTTCGGCAATGTCGATTACGCGGACGGAAAGTCCTGCATCGTGCTCCCCACAGTGGGCGCCTTCGATGCCTGAGCAGAGCCAAGCGCTCGATCTCTGAGCAGTGCGAAGCGCTCGCGGCCTGACCGGCAGCTGGCCTACGCGCCCGGAGTCACCAGTCCGGTCTCGTAGGCCAGCACAACTGCCTGCACACGATCACGCAGGTCAAGTTTGGTGAGAATCCGTCCGACGTGCGACTTGATCGTCGATTCGGACAGATACAGCTGCTGTGCGATCTCGATGTTCGACAGTCCCGTGGCAACGTGTCCGAGGACTTCGCGTTCGCGTTCGGTGAGGACGTCGAGAACCACCGGATCGCGTCGCGGCGCCGGACCGTCCACGATGAACCTCGACAGCAGACGACGTGTCACCTTCGGGGAGACAACCGCATCACCGGCCGCCACGCTGCGGATGGCCGACACCAGATCCTCGGGCGGGGTGTCCTTGAGAAGAAAGCCGCTCGCTCCGGCTCGCAGGGCGCCGAGCGCGTGTTCGTCCAGGTCGAACGTCGTCATCACCAGGACTCGAGACTCGATCCCGGAGGCAAGAATCTGCTCCGTGGCTTTCACTCCGTCGACAATCGGCATCCGCACGTCCATCAACACGACGTCAGGCTTCAGCGCCACCGCAGCTGCGACCGCCGCGGCTCCGTCGCCGGCCTCACCGATGACCGAGATGTCCTCATGTGCTTCGAGCACCATGTTCAGGCCCATCCGCATGAGTTCCTGATCGTCGACTAGCAGCACGGTGATGGGCACGGCGTAAACCTATCGGGCCTGAGACGTCGGTGCCAACGCGATTGATCCCAGCCAGTATCAATCGTGGATCTCGAGTGGTAGTTCCGCGTACACACGCCAACTGCCGTCGGGGCGTCGTCCGGTCTCGAGTGTCCCGTGCAGTACCGCCACCCGCTCACGCATGCCGACCAGTCCGTTCCCCGAACCGTGAGAGAAGGTCGAACTCGACGTTCCGTTGTCGACCACCTCGAGCAGCACCGCGGTTTCGGTGCGGCGCACGGTGACTCGTGCCTTCGGATTTGCGCCGGCGTGACGGAGGACATTGGTCAGGGACTCTTGGACGAGGCGATGAATGCCCAGGCTGACCGATGGACTGACGTCGTCGAGCTCGCCGGTCAGCTCGAGGCGCACGCCGAGTCCGGCGGCACGCATCATCTCGACGACCTTGGCAATACCGGCCGTTCCGTGTTGCGGCATCGCGTCGCTGCTGACCTCGGTGCGCAGAAGTGAGACGGTACGGCGAAGCTCGGCAAGGGCGTCGCGTCCGGTGCTGGAGATGTTGCCCAGAGCTTTCTTGGCCAACGCCGGATTGGATTCGACCGCGTACGACGCTCCGTCCGCTTGGACGATCATCACGCTGACCGCGTGGGCAACGACGTCATGGAGTTCGCGGGCGATTCGGGTTCTTTCCGTGGCCACCGCATCCTCGGCGCGCCGATCCCGTTCGTACTCGGCCACTTCGAGCCTGGCTGCCACTTCCTCGTCGTAAGCGCGTCGCGCGCTCAAGAACTCGGCGGTAATCCAGGCGAGCGCATAGAGCAGCGTCGCGATGATGATCGTGAGGATCACGTCTTCGCGGATCACGAGCAACGAGAGAGTCATGTCCAGCGCCAGGAAGCAGGCGAAGATTGCCCCGGTCCGTCGATCGACGTACGCAACGAGTGTGTAGAGCGAGACGCCGAGTGCCAGCAGTCCTGGATGTTCCGCAGCCGGGTCCCCTGTCGCCCACATCATCAGGGTCGCGAAATACGACATGGACAATATGGCCGCTGCGGAGGTGCGGGGAAATTTGCGACGCCACACGACCGGCAGACAGATCAGAAATCCGACGACGAGCTGAGGCCATCGTTCCTCGCGAGGTGAGCTCACGAACGTGACAACTTCGAGCGCGAAGAACACGAGCGCCAGAGCGCTGTCCGCGATCATCGGCTTTCCTCGCAGCCACAGGCTGAACCTCCGCATGTGCTCAAGAGTGTCACAGCTGTGAAAGAGTCACCGCCGTGGATATTGCTGATTGGGGACTGCTGATGACGGCAGCGACGGCGGCGGGTTGGGTGGACGCCGTCGTTGGCGGCGGCGGATTGATTCTGCTGCCCGCGCTCTTTCTGGTCGCACCCCAATTGACCCCGCAAGCGGCCCTGGCCACCAACAAACTCACGGCCTTCACCGGGACGAGCGCCGCGGTGTACACGTTCTCGCGTCGAATCCCCATGGAGTGGCGGCAGCTGGCTCCGGCGGCTGCCTTGGCCGCGGTGACAGCCGCGTGCGGAGCTGCGGCCGTTTCACTGATCGACAAGAAGTACTTCATTCCGATCGTGATGGTCGTCCTCGTCGCCGTTGCCGTCTTCGTGACCATGCGTCCGACGCTGGGCACTACGATCGCCACACATCGTCCGACGCAGCGCAAGACCGTCCTCGTCCTGCTGCTCTCCGCCGGACTCATCGGGCTTTACGACGGTCTGCTCGGACCCGGCACCGGCACGTTCCTCATCATCAGCTTCGCCACCTTCCTCGGAACCGAATTCGTTCGGAGCGCGGCCATGGCGAAGGTGATCAATCTCGGTTCCAATTTCGGCGCGCTCGCCTACTTCGCCGTCACCGGACATGTCTGGTGGAGTTTGGGTTTGGCGATGGCGGTGTGCAACGTTCTCGGCGCGGTCATCGGTTCGCGGATGGCGTTGAGCAAGGGATCCGGATTCGTCCGGATCACGCTGTTGGTGGTCGTGATCGCCATGGTGATTCGCCTCGGATGGCAGCAGTTCGGCTGAGATCGTCGGTCGTCGGCTAGCGTCGTGTGCGTGACCGCCACCCGAAATGTCGATGCAGATTTCCTCGCCCTCCCGCTGCGAGCTGTCGCTGATGCGGCGCTGTCGGCAGCGAGAGCAGCCGGCGCCCAGCACGCCGATGTTCGTGTCCACCGCGTGCTCACACAGTCGATCCGCTTGCGCGACGGCGTAGTTCAGGCCGTGTCCGACGGAGACGAGATCGGGGTCGCCGTCCGTGTGATCGTCGACGGCACGTGGGGATTCGCCTCGCACGCCGAGGTATCCCCTGTCGTCGCGGCTGCGCTGGCACGCCAAGCGGTCGAGGTTGCGAAGGCATTACGCTCGCTCAATCGGGATCCGGTCACCCTCGCCGACGAGCCCGTCTACGCCGACGCGACGTGGGTGTCGCCGTACCTCGAGGATCCCTTCACGACACCGACGGCCGACAAGGTAGCGCTGCTGGTCGACTACTCCGGACGGCTCCAAGCCGCTGACGGCGTGGACCACGTCACGGCGAGTGTCCTCCAGGTCAAGGAGCAGACCTTCTACGCGGATCTGGCCGGTTCGTCGATCACCCAGCAACGGGTGCGTCTGCACCCCGAGTTCGAGGCGACCGCCGTCGACAGGTCGGCCGGCAGCTTCGAATCGATGCGAACCTTGGCGCCGCCGGTAGGTCGCGGATGGGAGTACCTCGGGGCGGAGAGCACATGGAACTGGGGTGAAGAGCTCGCGCAGATCCCGGAGTGGCTGGCCGAGAAGACCAAGGCGCCCACTGTCGAAGCAGGTCCGACCGATCTCGTGATCGATCCGACCAATCTGTGGCTCACGATCCACGAATCCATCGGACACGCCACCGAGTACGACCGCGCGATCGGCTACGAAGCGGCCTACGCCGGTACGTCGTTCGCGACGCCGGACAAGCTGGGAACGCTGAAATACGGAACATCGCTCATGCACGTGACCGCCGATCGTAACGAAGAGCACGGCCTGGCCAGCGTCGGATTCGACGACGACGGCGTCGCCTCTCAACGGTGGGATCTGGTGGCAGATGGAACACTGGTCGGGTATCAACTAGACCGCGTGTTCGCGCCGAGGCTGGGGCTGACGCGTTCCAACGGTTGCTCGTACGCCGACTCCGCACATCACGTTCCCATCCAGCGCATGGCCAACGTCTCGCTCTCCCCCGATCCCCATACGGACACCTCGACCGCAGACCTGATCTCGCGCGTCGAGAACGGCATCTACGTCGTCGGAGACAAGTCCTGGTCGATCGACATGCAGCGCTACAACTTCCAGTTCACCGGTCAGCGGTTCTTCAAGATCCGTGACGGAAAGCTCGACGGTCAGGTGCGTGACGTGGCGTATCAGGCGACGACAACGGATTTCTGGGGCTCGATGGAAGCCGTTGGCGGAGAGTCGACCTGGCGCCTGCAAGGCGCATTCAACTGCGGCAAGGCGCAACCCGGTCAGGTTGCGGCGGTCAGCCACGGCTGCCCGTCCGCTCTGTTCCGCGGAGTCAACATCCTCAATACTCGTTCGGAGGCTCAGCAGTGATCGATCCGCAGCAGGTCGTCGAGCGTGCATTGGCCGCGAGGACGGTAGACGAATCGTTGGTGATCGTGACCGATGCGAGTGAGGCGTCGCTGCGGTGGGCCAACAATTCGATGACCACCAACGGAGTCTCACTGTCCCGGACGTGGACGGTGATTTCGATCGTGCGCGAAGGTGACATCGCGAAGGTGGGCACTGTCAGTTCCAGCAGCGTCGATCCGGAGCAGATTTCCGCGCTCGTACAGGCAAGCGAAGAAGCTGCGCGCACAGCCACTCCCGCTGACGACGCGTCCGACCTGATCACGCAGTCGGCGGCAGAGACCGACTGGGACCTGCCGGCCGCCCTGACCGACATCGGTGTCTTTGCGCCGTTGGCTGCCGACCTGTCCACGGCCTTCGACGGCGGCGACCAGTTGTTCGGCTTCGCTCACCACCAGTTGCACACCACCTGGCTCGGAACTTCGACGGGCGTGCGACGTAGAACGGCTCAGACCACCGGCTCCGTGGAGATCAACGGCAAGCGCGGCGACGCCAGTGCCTGGGTCGGATCCGGAACTGTCGATTTCGGTGACATTTCAGTGCCGAAGCTCTTGTCGCAGTTGACCACTCGACTCGACTGGGCGGAAAATTCGTTCAGTCTGCCCGCCGGCCGCTACGAGACGATTCTTCCGCCTTCGGCTGTCGCGGACCTGATGATCTATCTGATGTGGACCATGGAGGGTCGCGGCGCAGAAGAGGGCCACACCGCACTTTCCACCACCGGTGGTACCCGGATCGGCGAGAAGCTCGGATTGCCACTGACACTCACCTCCGACCCCGGCGCCGAGGGCTTGCAGTCCGCGCCGTTCGTGATCACGACGTCGTCGAGCGAATCCGTCTCACTGTTCGACAACGGCATGGAGATCGAACCCGTCGACTGGGTCCGAGACGGCGTCGTCAATGCGCTGGCATACCCGCGCCACGCTGCACAAGAATTCGGTCGACCCGTCGCAGTTCCCGGCGACAATCTCACCCTGACCGGTGGCGACGACACCTCGATCGAGGACATGATCGCAGGTACCGAGAAGGGACTGCTGCTCACAACCCTCTGGTACATCCGTGAGGTGGATCCGACGACGCTGCTGTTGACCGGACTCACCCGTGACGGGGTGTATTTGATCGAGGACGGCAAGATCGTCGGCGCCGTCAACAACTTCCGTTTCAACGAGAGCCCTCTCGATCTCCTGCGGCGGGTCACCGAGGCTGGACGCACCGAGATCACGCTTCCCCGCGAGTGGAAAGACTGGTTCACCCGCACGGCCATGCCGCCCATGCGGATTCCCGACTTTCACATGTCCTCGGTCAGCCAGGCGCAGTGATGACGAAGGTCGTGATCGCCGGCGGCACCGGCGCTCTCGGCCGCCGAATCAGCGACGATCTCGCCGACCGTGGGTATGACGTCGTGGTCCTGACTCGGTCACCGAAACCCGGTCGACACAGGCAGGTTCAGTGGGACGGCATCACGGTAGGCGACTGGGCAGGAGAACTCGACGGCGCCGCGGTGATCAATCTGGCCGGCGAGTTGGTCGATCGCCGACCCACACCGGCAAACATCGCATTGCTCACCAGTTCCCGAGTCGATCCGACCCGCGCGCTGGTGGAAGCGTCGAAACTACTGGCGAGCCCTGTTCCGGTGTGGATCCAGGCGAGCACGCTCGCGATCTACGGCGATGCGGGTGAGACCCGATTGGACGAGGATTCTCCTCTCGCTGACGGGCCGCCTCAGATGACCGACGTCGCAAAGGACTGGGAGGCATCGGTCGAGGGCGCCAACACGTCACGAGTAGTGATCCTACGGACCAGCGTCGTCCTGGAAAAAGGCACGCCGGCACTCGAACGACTCCTGTTGCTCGTGCGTCTCGGGCTGGGTGGACGCGTTGCCTCGGGTAGTCAATGGACCAGTTGGATTCACATCGACGACTGGCTGTCGATCGTGCGGTGGGCCCTGGAACCCGATTCAGCTGCCTCGGGCGTGGTCATCGCGACGGCTCCGGATCCCGTCCGAAACTCAGAACTGATGGCCGGGCTGCGCAAGCACCTTCATCGCCCACCTGCGCCGCCGACGCCCGCGTTCATGGTCAGAATCGGCGCGTTCCTTTTGCGCAGCGACGCTGCCCTGGGCCTGACGGGTCGGCATGCCGTGTCGAAAGTGTTGGCGAACAACGGCTTCCCATTCACCTATCCGCGGTTCGATTCAGCGTTGGACGATCTACTCGGCAACTGATGCTCGGTCAGGCTGCAGTGATGGCAAGTCCGATCGTTCCGGTCTTGCCGCGGCGCAGGAGACTGCCTTTCATGGTGATCCAACCCAGGATTCCGTAGCGACGCGCGATCGCGTCGCGAGCATGATCGGTGCCCGGTCCGTCGAGGATCTCGGCGACGGCGGCAACCGGTTCACCCTTCGGATTTCCCCGAACGTCACACGCAGCGACGGTGACTGACGGGTTTCGCCTGATGCGCCTGACCTTGTAGGAGTCGGCGACGGTCCACATCAGCAGCGTGTCGCCGTCCAGCGCGGCCCAGAGCGGAGTCGCCACTGGCGTCCCGTCCTTGCGGAAGGTCGTGAGTAGGACGTACTCGGCCTCGGAGACGCGTTTGAAGTCGGGGTTCACACTTCGAGGATAGTTGCGGCTTCAGTCCGACGATAAGTGCGATATCTGGTGACTGTTCAGCAATCAATCTCCGAAAATGGCGAAATATCCCATATGCACGATCTTTTCGAACGGTGCGACACTTCACAGATCCAATGCACATCAAGTTTGCGGGAAACAGTTATTCTTACGCAACTAACTGATTGACCCTGGAAGCGATCCGCTCCCGGGGCACGAACTGGTGGGAGTTGGATTCAGAAATGCATCGCAGGGATTTCTTGAGAACCGCAGGGATCGGAGCTGCCGTAGCGGCTGTTGCACCGCTTGCGTCGACGCCAACCGTTCACGCCGCACCTGCGCGCGAATTGCCCATGGGCAATTCGTACTACCGCCGCCTTGTTCCGGAGCTCTTCGTCCCGTCTCCGATTCCGGCGCAACATACGGAAGCCATAGTGATCGGTTCTGGATTCGGCGCCAGCGCAACCGCACTTCGACTGGCCCAAAGCGGTACTCAGGTCACGATCCTCGAACGAGGGCTCCGCTGGCCCCGCGATCCGCAACGAGAGATCCACACCTCGGACGCCCTCGCCGACGGGCGCGGACTGTTTCATCGCACGTCCTTCACCAACCTCACGGGATTTCCCGTCTTCTGCGACAACTTCCCAGGCGTTCTCGACGCCACGGACTACAAGAATATTTCGGTCTGGCGCGGAGCAGCCGTCGGTGGCGGTTCGATCATCTTCACCGGTGTGATGATCGCCCCGGAACGACGGTTCTTCGACGCCGTCTTCGGTAGCTCACTCAGCTTTGACGAGATGAATGCCACCTGGTACCCCAAAGTCCGCCAAATGCTGCGATTGAGCTCGATGCCCGAGGATATCTACCAGAGCCCGCAATTCGGACACTCCCGGCGTTGGGATCAGGATGCCCGCAAAGCTGGCTACAACCCGCAGCGCATCGACGGAATCTGGGACTGGGATGTCGTCCGCGCGGAACTCCGCGGCCAAAGTCGTGCATCGGCCACCGTCGGCGACAGCAACATGGGTAACTCCAACGGGGCGAAATTCGACCTCACCCTCAACTACATACCTGCAGCGGAGGCTACCGGCCGGGCCACGGTCTGCTACGGCCACCAGGTGCTGTCCATCGGACGAGAGACGAGCGGCCGTTACACGGTAGATGTCGAATCCACCGATCCGGCCGGAAAGGTCTTGGCCCGCAAAACCATTACTTGCGACAAACTCTTCCTCGGTGCCGGATCGATCGGCACAACCGAACTACTCGTCCGCGCCCAAGCCACCGGAACGCTTCCGAACCTCAATGAGCACATCGGCAAGGGCTGGGGAACCAACGGCGACGCCGCGATGGTGCGCTCGTTCGGATTCAGCGACGGCCTCGCTCAGGCATCACCGTCGGCGTCGCGCATCGTCGACGAATCCGGGATGCCGCTGACGATGGAAAACTGGTACGTCCCCGGCTTGCCACTCAACATCGGCATGCTCGGAAGCCTGGGAATGACCCTCAATCCGCAGCGTGCGGACTTCAGCTACGACGCAGGCTCCAATCGCGTCACACTGAACTGGCCGAAGAACGGCAACGACGCCACCGTCGAGGCACTGCGCGCGGTGCAGAACAAGATGGCGTTCGCCGGCACCACACTGCCATCGGCGCTGCCGTTCGCGAAGGACGTCAACGCCTCGTTCACCGCGCATCCGCTCGGTGGTGCTGTGATGAGCAAGGCCACCGACGGCTACGGACGAGTGAAGGGGTACGACGGCCTGTACGTGATGGACGCCGCCATAATCCCCGGCAGTACCGGTACAGTCAACCCGGCGTTGACCATCACCGCGTTGGCTGAACGCAACATCGCAGAAATCATCAAGTCCGGGCGCTGACATCCGCCAGCGCCCGACCTCGAAACCGTTGGCTCACTCCCCCTCGAGTTCGCCTTCGGTTTCGAGGTACACCTGACGCAAGCCGTCGAGTGTCTTCTGCTCGGGGTGCTCCCACATGTTTCGCTCGGCGGCTTCGAGAAGTCGCTCGGCGATTCCGTGCAGGGCCCACGGATTGGATTGCGTCATGAACTTCTGGTTCTGCTCGTCCAGAACGTATGTCTCGGCGAGCTTCTCGTACATCCAGTCCGCGACGACGTTGGTGGTGGCGTCGTACCCGAAGAGGTAGTCGACCGTGGCCGCCATCTCGAATGCACCCTTGTACCCGTGACGGCGCATGGCGTCGAGCCAGCGGGGGTTGACCACGCGCGCCCGGAAGACACGCGCGGTCTCTTCCGAAAGTGTGCGTGTGCGAACCGATTCCGGCCGAGTGCTGTCGCCGATGTACGCCTCGGGTGACTTCCCGGTCAGCGCGCGCACGGTGGCAACCATGCCGCCGTGGTACTGGAAGTAGTCGTCCGAATCAGCGATGTCGTGCTCACGCGTGTCGGTGTTCTTTGCCGCCACGTTGATTCGACGGTATGCGCTGCGCATGTCGTCGGCTGCCGGGATTCCGTCGAGCCCACGTCCGTACGCGAAGCCGCCCCAGTTGGTGTACACCTCGGCGAGGTCGTCGTCACCGCGCCAGGTCTTGGAGTCGATGAGTTGCAGCAGGCCGGCGCCGTAGGTTCCGGGCTTCGAACCGAAGATGCGGGTGGTCGCACGTCTGGCGTCGCCGTGCTCGGCGAGATCCGCCTGTGCGTGAGCGCGCACGTAGTTCTGCTCGTCCGTCTCGTCCAGCGCTGCCACCAATTGAACGGCGTCGTCGAGCAATGCGAGCACATGTGGGAACGCATCACGGAAGAATCCGGAGATGCGGACGGTGACGTCGATGCGCGGTCGGCCCAGTTCTTCGAGATCGATGACTTCGAGGTTGACGACGCGTCGGCTTGCTTCGTCCCAGACGGGGCGAACACCGAGGAGCGCAAACACTTCGGCGATGTCGTCGCCGGAGGTACGCATGGCGGCGGTTCCCCACACCGACAGACCCACCGAGCGCGGGTATTCGCCGTGATCTGCGAGATAGCGAGCGGCGAGCGACTCGGCCATCGCCTGACCGGTCTCCCACGCCAGACGCGACGGAACTGCCTTGGGGTCGACCGAGTAGAAGTTGCGACCGGTGGGAAGCACGTTGATCAGGCCGCGCAGCGGCGAGCCGCTCGGACCGGCCGCGATGAAACCGCCGTCAAGCGCATGCAGGACCTGCTTGATCTCGTTGTTCGTCTGTCGGAGGCGTGGAACCACTTCGGTGGCGGCGAACTGCAGGATCTTCACGACGGTCTCGTCGTCGCTGAGGTCTTCGGCGGCGGCGGGGTTCCAGTCGGCGTCGTACATGCCGCGAACCAGAGCGTGTGCCTTTTCCTCGATATCGTCGACACGGCTGCGGGACTCGTCGCCGTCTTCGCTGAGCCCGAGAGCCTCACGCAGACCGGGAACGCTCTGTTCGCCACCCCACATCTGACGGGCACGCAGCATGGCGAGGACCAGTTCGATTTCGGCGTCGCCCTCGGGAGCGCGGCCGAGAATGTGCAGACCATCGCGGATCTGGACGTCCTTGATCTCGCACAGCCAACCGTCGACGTGCAGGAGCATGTCGTCGAACACGTCTTCTTCGGGCCGCTCCGCGAGGCCGAGGTCGTGGTCCATCTTGGCAGCACGCATCAGCGTCCAGATCTGCTGGCGAATGGCCGGCAGCTTGGACGGGTCGAGTGCGGAGATGTTGGAGTGCTCGTCGAGCAGTTGCTCGAGACGGGAGATGTCGCCGTAGCTTTCGGCGCGGGCCATCGGTGGGATCAGGTGATCGACGAGCGTCGCGTGGGCACGACGCTTTGCCTGTGTTCCCTCACCCGGGTCGTTGACCAGGAACGGGTAGATCAGCGGCAGGTCGCCGAGCGCTGCGTCGGTGCCGCAGTTGCTGGACATGCCGAGTGTCTTGCCCGGCAACCATTCGAGGTTGCCGTGCTTGCCCAGGTGCACAACCGCGTCGGCGCCGAATCCACCAGCATCAGGCGTCGCCGCGATCCAGCGGTAGGCCGCCAAGTAGTGATGGCTCGGCGGCAGATCCGGATCGTGGTAGATCGCGACGGGCTTTTCGCCGAATCCCCGGGGCGGCTGGACCATGAGCACGATGTTGTTGAATCGCAGTGCCGCGATGACGATTTCGCCGTCCGGATCCTGCGAGCGGTCGACGTACAGCTCGCCGGGCGCTGCGCCCCAGTGCTCTTCGACGCCGCTGCGCAGTTCCTCGGGCAGGGTGGCGAACCATTCGCGGTACTTCGCTGCCGAAATGCGGATCGGATTGCCCTCGAGCTGCTCGGCAGTGAGCCAGTCGGGATCCTGTCCGCCGGCCGCGATCAGGGCATGGATCAGCGCGTCGCCGTCCTTCGCCGCCAGGCCGGGAACTGCGTCCGGACCGTCGACCGGACCGAGATCGTAACCGGCAGAACGCATTTCAGTGAGAAGGTCGATTGCGCTCGCCGGAGTATCGAGACCGACGGCGTTGCCGATGCGGGCGTGCTTGGTCGGGTACGCCGAGAGCATCAGAGCAACGCGACGCTCGGTGGTGGGAATGTGGCGCAGCTTGCCGTGACGGACCGCGATCCCGGCGACACGGGCAGCGCGCTCGACGTCGGGGACGTACGTGGACAGTCCGTCGGAGTCGATTTCCTTGAAGGAGAACGGGACGGTAATGATGCGGCCGTCGAATTCCGGCACCGCGACCTGGGTCGCAACGTCGAGAGGCGACAGTCCGTCGTCGTTCTCGTCCCAGGTGGCGCGGCTACTGGTCAGGCACAGGCCCTGCAGGATGGGGACGTCGAGCGCAGCGAGTGCGGCGACATCCCAGGCTTCGTCGTCGCCACCGGCGGACGCGGTCGCGGGCTTCGTGCCACCGGCAGCAAGAACTGTCACGACCATGGCGTCGGCGCGGCGGAGCGTGCTCAGAAGTTCGGCTTCTGCGGTTCGCAGAGATGCGCAGTAGATCGGCAGCGCGGTGCCACCGGCCTCGGCGACCGCGTCGCACAACGCCTGGATGTACCGGGTGTTTCCGGCCAAATGCTGGGCGCGGTAGTACAGAACTGCGATGACCGGACCGGTCGCCGAGTCGAGATCGGGCGCGAAATCAGCGATTCCCCAGGAAGGCAGGTGGGCCGGCGGTTCGAACCCGTGGCCGGTGAGCAGGACGGTGTCGGACAGGAAGTGGTGCAGCTGTGCCAGATTCTGTGCGCCACCCTCGGCCAGGTAGTTGTGCGCCTCGGCAGCGACACCGGCGGAAACCGTCGAGCACTCCATGAGGTCGGCATCCGGCGCGTGCTCGCCGCCGAGAACGACTACGGGGAGTCCGGAGGCGAGGACCATGTCCAGGCCGTCTTCCCAGCTGCGACGGCTGCCGAGGATACGAACGATCACGAGGTCGACGCCGTCGAGCAAGGGCGGCAAGTCCTCCGAGACCAGCAAGCGTGAGGGGTTGGCCCAGCGATAGGAGACGCCGTCGCCGGCTTCCTGGCTGGCGCGGGCGCTCAGCAGATCGGTGTCGGACGTGGAGAGCAGAAGAATCACGGGTGAAGCCTTCCTGGGGTTTCGCGCCCCGTGGCACAGATCTGTCATCGACGGCGGTTGAGGGTCTGACTCGTGTTTCCGAGCGGAAACACGTCCCGCTCGAGCAACACTTACAGTGGCGCGACCGCACCGGACTTTCACCGGTTTCCTCAACTGCCGTCACTGGTGGTGGTGATGCTACCGGTCCGCAGAAGGCACTCATGACAGGTCGTACCCTGGAGCCATGCCCACGGACCGTTCACAGCCAGACGCGTGCCCGGGTGCACTGCAAGTTCACCACGCCGCCGACGGCGCACTGGCTCGCGTGCGCCTACCCGGCGGTCTCCTCACCCCGGTCCAATTGCAGACGCTTGCAGACGCGGCGCGCGATCTGGGTAACGGGCAGATGGAACTCACCTCGAGGGGCAATGTTCAGTTGCGCTCGGTCTCGGACCCCGAAGCCTTCGCGGCGCGAATCGCTTCGGCCGGCCTGCTGCCGTCCGCGACGCACGAGCGAGTACGCAACATTCTCGCGTCCCCACTGTCCGGCCGTATCGGGGGCGTCGCCGACATTCGTGAACTGGTCCACCGTCTCGATTCGGCGATCCAAGCGGATCAGGCATTGGCGGATCTGCCGGGGAGAACCCTGTTCACCCTTGACGACGGGCGCGGAGACATCACTGGGCTGCGGGGCGATTTCGGCCTCCATGCGCGCAGCGCCACCGAGCATTCCCTGGTGCTCGCCGGTCACCACACCACTCACCGCGTACATGCAGATGACGCCGTCGAATTGCTCCTCGAGGCGGCTCGATCGTTCCTCGACGTCCGCGACAAGCACTGGCGCCTGGCCGAGGTTCCGGACGGAATCGAACGCACCCTCGAGCAGTTGGGTCTGAGCGCCGAGTCCATCGGCGCGGCAGATCTCACGCATGATGCACGGCCCACCATCGGTTGGCTCGAGCAGCGAGACGGAACGGTTGCCCTGGGCGGCGGCCTGCGATTCGGGCTGCTCGACGCTCGGCTGGCCGAGTTCCTCGCCGCCGTCGACAAACCCGTCGTCGTGACGCCGTGGCGATCGGTGCATATCTTCGACCTCGACGAATGGGCTGCCGAGCAGGTAGTCCGGGTGTTGGCGCCGATGGGGTTGATCTTCGACGAGAACTCACCGTGGCTCGACGTCACCGCCTGCACCGGAAGCCCGGGATGCGAGAAGTCGCTCGCCGATGTGCGCACCGACGCCATCACCGCGGTAGAGCAGGCAGAACTGCCCGTCGTCGGGCGCCAGCACTGGGCCGGGTGCGACCGCAGCTGCGGACGTCCCCGCGGGGACGTAGCGGATGTGATTGCGACGGGTGACGGTTACCGGGTGAATCCGGCCGATCGGTGATGCCTCTATCGTGTGGCACATGATCGAGTACATCCGTGACGGCGCGGAAATCTATCGCCAGTCCTTTGCCACCATTCGGGCCGAAGCCGACCTGAGCCGTTTCCCGGCGGATGTCTCGCAAGCTGTAGTTCGCATGATTCACGCAAGTGGCCAGGTCGATCTCGTCGACGACGTCGCCTTCACGCCTGGAGTCGTCTCGGCCGCGCGTGCCGCTCTGCGCGACGGCGCGCCGATCTTCTGCGACGCCCAGATGGTGGCGGCCGGCATCACGCGCAAGCGTCTGCCCGCCGGCAACGACGTCATCTGCACCCTCGGCGATCCTCGGGTCCCCGTGCTGGCGTCGACCATCGACAACACTCGCTCGGCCGCTGCACTCGAACTGTGGGGAGCCAAGCTCGAGGGCGCTGTTGTCGCGATCGGAAACGCACCCACCGCGCTGTTCCATCTCCTGAACCTCATCGAAGCCGGAGCACCCCGTCCCGCCGCCATCGTCGGAGGTCCGGTCGGCTTCATCGGCGCTGCCGAGTCGAAGGAAGCTCTCATCGAACACGCCAGCGGAATCGATCATCTCGTGCTCCGCGGCCGACGCGGCGGCAGCGCAATCACTGCGGCGGTCGTCAATGCGATTGCGAGCGAAGTCGAATGAGTGCAGGCAAGCTCTGGGGTGTCGGTATTGGCCCCGGCGATCCCGAATTGGTGACCGTCAAGGCCGCCCGCGTCATCGGCGAGGCAGACGTGGTCGCGTTCCACTCTGCGCGGCACGGCAAGAGCATCTCCCGCGCAGTTGCAGCGCCGTACATGCGCGAAGGGCAGATCGAAGAACACCTCGTCTACCCCGTCACCACCGAGACCGTTGACCATCCCGGCGGATATCAGGGCGCGATGGACGAGTTCTACGAAGCGGCTGCCGAGCGACTCGCAGTTCACCTCGAGGCCGGTCGAACCGTCGCGTTGCTCGCTGCCGGCGATCCGCTCTTCTACAGCTCCTACATGCACATGCACAAGCGGCTGGCCGATCGCTTCGACGCCGAGGTGATTCCCGGTGTCACCTCCGTCAGCGCGGCATCGGCTGCACTCGGAAAACCGCTGGTCGAGGGTGAAGAAATCCTCACGATCTTGCCCGGAACATTGCCGCAGGCCGAGCTGACCAGGCGGCTCAAGGAAACCGACGCCGCAGCCATTCTCAAACTCGGACGCACGTTCCCACCGGTCCTGCAATCGCTCGAGGATTCAGGCCGCTTGGATGAAGCGCACTACGTCGAGCGCGCGAGCACCACACGTCAACGCGTCGAATCCGCTGCCGAGGTCGACCCGGACGGAGTTCCGTACTTCTCGATCGCCATCGTTCCGAGCCCGTCGAACAACCCGCGACCTGCAGCCGAGTCGCGCGGCGAGGTGGTCGTGGTCGGCCTCGGGCCGGGCGATACCGCCTGGACCACACCCGAAGTGGCGCATGAGCTTTCGTTCGCCACCGACCTCGTTGGCTACGGCCCGTACGTCGATCGCGTGCCGACGCGTCCGGGCCAGCGTCGTCATTCCAGCGACAACCGCGTCGAAGCCGAACGCGCCGCGATGGCGTTGGACCTGGCGAAGAACGGCGCCCGTGTAGCTGTCGTCTCGTCGGGAGATCCCGGCGTATTCGCCATGGCTGCAGCGGTTCTCGAAGTTGCCGCCGAAGACCAGTGGCGCGGCGTCCCGGTCCGCATCCTTCCCGGTATGACGGCGGCAAACGCTGTTGCCAGTCGTGTCGGCGCTCCCCTCGGGCACGACTATGCGGTGCTCTCCCTCTCTGACCGCCTCAAGCCGTGGGATGTCGTCGCGCGACGTATCTCGGCAGTTGCAGCCGCGGACATGGCGTTTGCGGTCTACAACCCGGCGTCGAAGTCCCGGACGTGGCAGGTCCAAGCCATGAAGGACCTCGTGCTCGAGCACCGCTCCCACGAGACTCCCGTTGTCATCGGGCGCGATGTTGCCGGCGCCGAGGAATCCGTTCGGGTCGTGACCCTCGGCGAGCTCGAGCCTTCCGAGATCGACATGCGGACGCTGCTCATCGTCGGTTCGTCGATGACAACCGTCGTCGAAACCGGTTCGGGCCGTCAGGTGTTCACCCCGCGGCGCTACCCGGAGTGACCACCACTCGGCGATAGCATGGCGTCATGCCCGTCAACCGGACCCGGAAAGCCAGATACGCGCGCAAACGCAAACGCCGAATGGATCTGGTGGAGCACGACCTGTCCGTCGAGCAGTGGTCCGCGCTCAAAGCAGCCTGGGGTGGGTGCGCGTACTGCGGCGAGTTGGACGAGTCGCCGCAGCGCGACTGCGTGCTGGCGATCTCCCGCGGTGGGCGCTACACACTCGACAACATCGCACCGGCGTGCCGCTCGTGCAATGCAAGCAAATGCAACAGCGAGGTCACTCTCTGGTTGCGGCGCAAGGGGTATGACGAGAAGGCCTTCCTCCTGCGCCACGCGGAGATAGGTATCGAGATGAGGGCGCAGTTCTCGGAGCAGTCGTGACGACCCCGCACGAGTTGCGCCCGATCCTCGACGAGTTGATGGAGTTCGAACCTCTGTTTCACCGAACTCGAGTAGCGATGTCACGAGACGAGTTCGATGCGGTCGTCGACCCGGAGTTCCGGGAAATCGGCGCCTCGGGTGCTCGATACACCCGCGACTACGTGCAATCGGTAGTTGAGCGCCGACGCCTCCGCGGCGAGGTGAACGACGCCGCCGAACTCGGGTGGAGGGTTGACCGGCCAGCGCTGAGCCGGATCGCGCCCGACCTGTATCTGGTGACGTACCGGCTGGCGCAGGCGCATCGGGTTACCGAGCGTTCATCCATCTGGCGGTTCACCGAGAATCGATGGAGCGTGTTGTTTCATCAAGGCACAGTCGTCGAAAGTGGGCTGGAAGCGTGAACGACTCCAACCTTCGTCTCGGGATAGAGAATTTCGCGGTATGGGCAGTTACACGTTGCACACTCCGGTAGCCCATGGTGATACTAGATGCAGTATCAGTATTGCATGGTGAAGAGAGACAAGCAGCTTGCGCAAGGAAGGAGAATCGCCGTGATCCCCGCAGTGGAGCACTACACATACCGAGTCGAGTGGTACGAACCCGACGGAGAGTTCCTGGGAACCTGCACGGAGTTCCGCGGCCTGTCGTGGCTCGCGGATACTCAAGCAGCCGCGCTCGACGGCATCCGTACAGCGGTGGCCGAGACGCTCGAGGACATGGCAGAGACAGGTGAGCGGATCCCCGAACCGCTGAGCGAACGCGGATATTCGGGCAAATTCCAGGTCCGGATCAGCCCGACATTGCACCGCAAGCTGGCACGAGCCGCCGCCGAGGAAGGGGTTTCCCTCAACGCGTTGGTCTCCGAACGTCTCGCGTCCGCGTGAACGAATCGACCCATAACCCCACCATTCCGCTTTGGATGGACGTCACCTTCACCGCCTTCGTTCTTGCATGGATCTTCATCACGATTAGCGCGCTCGCGGCGATCGTGCGCACCGACTTCGGCCGTTCGGGCGCCAAATTCTGGTGGTGCGCGCTGGTGATCGCGGTGCCTGTACTCGGTGCGCTCGTCTGGTTACTGTTCGGTCGACCCCCGCGTGACTCCAGGTCCCGAACCTGATCTACACCGACAGCCCGGCAGTAGTCTGAGTACGGTCCGGTGCTGTCACTCTGCGCGTATCAGGGGAGAACAACGAGATGAGACCACTTCGATACTCGATCAACGTCACCCTCGACGGCTGCTGCCATCACGAGGCGGGGCTACCACCCGACGAGGAGTCGATGCGCTACTGGACCGCTCAGATGGAACGAGCCGATGCCTTGCTGTTCGGCCGTGTGACCTACGAGATGATGGAGTCGGCGTGGCGGCGGCCCGGAACGGGCACATGGCCTGACTGGATGGACGCGTGGGAGATCCCGTTTGCCGAGGCCATGGACCAGGCGAAGAAGTACGTCGTGTCGAACACGCTGAGCGGGGTCGATTGGAATGCCGAGCTGGTGCCGGGAGACTTGGGGCCAGCGGTTCAGCGACTCAAGGAGCGGCCCGGCGAAGGTCTGTGGGTTGGCGGCGTAACACTCCCCCTGGCATTGGCAGACCTGGGACTGATCGACGAGTACGAGTTCCTTGTGCAACCGGTCCTCGCCGGACACGGACCGACGTTGCTTGCCGGTCTGCGCGAGCGCATCCAACTCGAACTCGTCGATCGCCACGAGTTCCAGTCGGGTGCAGTCGCCGTGCGATATCTGCCCACTCCGATGCCGCCCCCGGGTCAGGTATCGGACGGTTCGAATACCAGCAGGTAGGCGAAGTGCGACTGGAGGTGCGCGGTTGAAACATCGGACTGACTGCACGGTGTCGATGATCTGCTCGACCGCAGCGGCGCCCTTCTGTAGGCGTCCGCCGACACAGCCAAAGTCCTCGTGCACGATGGCGCTCTTCGCCCACACGACCAGCACGTAGCTTCCATTGACGCAGCCCATAACCCATGGCAACAACCATCCGGGACATGTCGTCGCCTCAGTTCGGACGCGAGAAGAGTTACCACCAGTCTTGTTCGGTGTTCGGTATTGACCGAACACTCGGTACCGCAAGAGCATTAGCCACCGAAGTTCTCCGGACAATCCTCGACGAGATCGAAGCATCAAACTGGATCACGAACAAGTTCGTTCCGCCCGGCGGATCCTAAGGACCACTTGTCGCCATCGAACACTCTGGCCCCTTGTTCCATTGGCACTTGAACCTCAAGGTGTAAGCGCCAATGGTCGAGGGCCATCCTGCGCCTTACTGCGGTGAGATAGGCGTCAGCTCTTGCTGTTACCTGAGAACGAGCCAGACCTCGGAATTTCCATTTGTGCCCCGTTGCGTGTGCCCCATTGCGAGCACTAACCAGCGTTCGCGACGTTGATCAAGGTCAAATTGTTGTAGGTCTGGGTCTCCATGTCAGCGAACCCAAACTGTGCAGGCACAGCTGCGGTGGGGATTTCGTAGACATAGACCATGCGACTGTCGAACCCGGGCTGTAGTCCGTCGTTGCATTCGGGGTTACCCTGAATCTTGTACAGGTCGTCAATCGGGTCGTATTGCCGCTTATCCGCAGTGATGAGCTTGTTCTGAATCGGGAACGAACATGTCAGGTCCATCGAGACCTTCCCATCGTTGAGAACCGTCGTATCAACGATCACAAACTTCCCACCAGACCTTGGGGCCTGCTCGGCATAATCGCCGCGCGTGATGGATCTTTCGGGCTGCGCCGTAATCGACTGCGATTCGACCACACTGTTGATCGTGATAATCGCGCCGCCACTGGTCACCGCCTGTCCGATCGTCGGTAGTGCTGGTGTTGCCGATTTAGGTTTCGCCGAGGTCGTGGCAGCACCGCTAGCTTCGGGACTGGTCGAAGAGACGTACGAAACTTCGCTGGAGACAAGCGACTTCCCGTCTAGTTTCGCAACGCAGCTCACGTCGTAAGCAACTGCCGCTCCGGAATCGAGCGAACCCGTCAACTTTCCATTGACAGAAAAGCTCCCGTCATTACCCGCGACGGTGACAATATCGGCGACGGTGATATCACCAATGGGGCCAGCCTTATCCTTGATCCCTGATACACACACCGATTCGGCCTTGGCTTCATCGTGCGTGTCATCCGCACTTCCGCATGCCGAGATCAGAAACGCGCTAACCCCAAGCAAAGCCAGAATTGTCTTCTTCATGGAGCAATTGATACCAGACCTTACGGTCGGAACCCGCTCGGGGTCATGCTGAGCGGGCAGTACGAGGGACGGTCCGGTGGGTCGATTAGCGCGCACCCTCGAGCGTCTCAGCAGAAATGGCCAAGCTGGACGGCTACTGGCGAGCAAAGGATCGAGATCACCACCATCGCAAGCGCCACGAAAATGATCATCGGAATAGCTTCGGTCAAATCGATGCAGGATACGTTGACGCCACTACATCGGGTCTTGCTGAGAAACGAAACCTGGTCGAGATCGTATCGGCGTCCGACACAGGCCGGACGCCGATACGTGTTCACGTCAGCTCACAGGAGCGCCACTGCTCCCGCCGAGGTGGCGAGCGAAGAACCGAGCCGAACTGTCGCGCTCGTAGTCGGGCACCGGATAGTGCCTGCCCGAGTATGCGTGCAGCGTCTTCTCCTTCGAGCCGAAGGCATCGAACAACGCAACCCCTGACGTGCGGTCGTAATCCTTTTCGTCCCAAGGGATCCGGTACTCGACCGGGACCGTGAGCTTTCGTGCTGCCTCGAGGAGAGAGCTGTCCACAAAAACTCCACCGAAGCTCACGGCAGCGATCCTGGAGTCGGCCGGGGCCAACATCAGCCCGGTCACGACCCCTAACGACACGCCGCCGAAGCCGATCGGAGCATCGGCGTCGACCTCAGGCAGCGCTTGCAGGGCGTCGAGGGTCGCCTGCCATTCCGGCACTGCACGCTCCGCCAGCGACCGGTTGTACTCGACGACGATCGGGGCGATCGGCTCGCGGGCCGCCCGGGCCTGATGGATCGCCTCGACCCACTGTTCGTCCTGTGTGTTCCGCGGCCGGTCGCCATGTCCGGGCGCATCGATTGCGGCGACCGTGAACCCGTGGGAGCTCACGCTGTGGAGCGCACTGGCAACCAGACCTGGCGCCTTCTTGTGCATGCCGCCGGAGTGCCCGGACAGCAGAAGGGGTGATCCGACGGATCCGGATGCGGGTGACCAGAGGACACCGGTGATGTCGTCCAGAACGAAATGACGTTCGACGGCACCGTTCGACGTTGTCTCGGAAGTAAATTCGATGGTCTGAGAATTGGATTGCATGGTGTTACCTTTCGGGATTGCCTATTCGAGGCGCTCCCGGCGACACCTACGTCGATCGCCGATCCGTGAACACGAGTGGGAGCACCCACATGGTTACTGCGTTCATGGGTCTCACCTCCTGGCGTGTTGTCACGGTCTCGGACAAGCTATCAACCCGAACCGAAGCCCGTCCAATCATTTTTCGAGCGGTCATACCCGCGATCGGGCGACGCTCTGGCGGACGGAACGGATGTAGCGGCGCGTGACAAACGCCTGTACTCGACGTCCGATCGGAGCGCCGAGACGCACCCACCACGTTCCGGGCTTGGAGAACGCAACGATCTCGATACGAACCGCTTGGCTGGCCTCGTCGAACTGGACGACAAACAATTCCTCCCCGCATTCGGGGTGGCCCGCGCGGGTTCCGTACGCGAAGCCCTTGCGATTGGGTTCGTCGACGACATAGACGATCCGAACTGGGATAGTCACCGGACCGAGTCCGAAAGTCGCATCCTGACCCGCCACCGCGGTCGGGGCTGCCGTACGGACGGTTAAACCGGCTCCGCGGTGCATTCCCCATTCCAGGACGGTACGGGCCGCGACCTCGAAATCTCCACGTCCGGATCCGACGGTCGCGCTCTCGTGAACGTGGTGATAGCCGGCCGGGAGAACGCCTGACGTTGCGCCCACCTCGAGGTACGTCAGCCCGCCCGGGCGGGACGCCATCATTGCTCGCGTCGGTGGCTGAGGATGTTGATCACGTGACCGTCGGGGTCGGCAGCGAAGAATCTGCGCACACCCCACGGCTCCACGGTGACGGGATAAACGATCGTGTCGCCGCGCTGCACCGCGGCCTCGTACGCTGCGTCGAGATCGTCCACCTCGACGGAGACGTCCGGCACGACGGGCGCATGCGCGTCGTGCGTCATGATGCTGATCTGCAGAGACGGATCCGTCGGCGAAGCCAACGTCACGATCCACCCGTGATCCATCACCACTTCGAGGCCCAGCACTTCGGTGTAGAAGCGCTGCGCGGCCTCGAGAGAACTACTCGACAGATCCGAAACAATCCGCGTAACGGTCATGTCCCGCAGGTTACGCCGCCGCCGGAGTCCACCGCGACTTGACGAGCCGCTCGATGTCGCCGGAAAGTTCGTCGCTAACGATTCCCGGAAGCAGGATCTGCCACATCTCGTCGACACGATCCGGAAGGTCCGAGCGTCGGGTGAGAACATTCGAAACCAGCTGTACCCCGGTGAATGCCGAGGGCATGAACCTGCCGAACGATTCTGCGCTGACCGATTTTCGGATTTCACCCTCCGCCTGAGCTCTGGCGGTGAGATCGGTGATTGCCGAGATCCATTCGGCGTACGGTTCCACCGGTCCCTCGTACGTGCTCAGTTCCAGCGTGAGACGAATGCCCGCGCGAACGATCGGCTCGTCGACAATCTGGCGTGCCATTTCGTGCGTGAGCATGATCATCTGTTCCAACGGGTCCTTGCCCGTCGCGGAAATCGCCTGCACCGATTCGATCGAGAGCCGATGCTGTTCGGCAATGATGAATTGCGCGAGCTCGTCCTTCGACGCGAAATGGAAATACAACGCGCCCTTGGTAGTACCGGCCCCCGAGACTATGTCGGCCATGCTGGTGCTGCCGTAACCAGTCTTCTCGAACTGCGCGGCCGCGCCGGCAACGATTTGCTGCCGAGTCAGCTCGGCGCGTGCTTGCTTGACCACTGAATCCCTCTCGTCCTCCAAAGGCCCCCGCCCAGCAAACCCCACGGTTCGCGCCACACTCCAGCTATACCCAAAAACTTCACAATTGCCCCACATTACCAGCGCTCCTTCCATTGCTTCAATGACAAATGCAACAAAGGCGCTGGTCAGACGTCCGTTTTAGAGGGAATCTCCTCTCCCCAACGTGCTTTCGTCAACCCGCGCACGGTCCACCAACTCTCCGACGAGGAGCGTCAACTCCATCATCTGGTCGGTGATTTCTTCACGCAACTGCGTTGCATCTGGCTCGGAAATCGCGCCGGACTTGGTATCGAAAGACATCAACAATTCGATATTGGTGCGAAGTGCTGTCAAAGGAGCCAGAAGATCCTGGCCCGCTTCGGTGATCAGACTTCTCTGACGTGCCCGCGATTCCGACAACGTCCCGAGCATCCGATTGAAACTGACTGTCAACGAAGCCAACTCGTCGTCACCGGTCACCGGGATCGGCGCAAGATCATCCGTTTCGGCAACTCGTCGCGTCGCCGCAGTGAGCCGCGAAATCGGCCGTAATCCTGTGCGAGCCACTGCATCTCCGGCAGCGTATGCCAGCGCGATCCCAGCCGCACCCAGTGCCGCCAACACCACCGCAAGCCGCTTGAGGACCGAACGCGTCGGCCCCAAGGATTGGGCGACAACCAAAGTCTGCCCGGCAACCGAGGGCTCGACAAGAATTCGATACGCATCGACAGTTGCGATCGTCTGCGACGAATTGCCGTCTGCGATCGACCTGATGGCGTCCGCGCTGGTGCTGAACGGCGGCAGACCGGGAGTTGCCGTCACCAAGGCGCCGTCGGCAGTGAGAAGCCCCACTGCCTGGATGACCGCTGTATCCGCGCCGGCCGTCAATCCCAGAACCGGTGTGACACCGCCGAAATTGACGGTGTCGGTGATCGCATCACTCGTGCGCTCGAGTTGCCGGTCGACGTTGCCCTGCAAATACGCGTTGAACACGATGTACACCGCCGACGCCGACACGATCACCGCGATCGCCACCAGGCCTGCGGTCAACAATTTCACGCGAGCATGGAGTGTCCGCACGTGAATTCCCGATGGTTTTCGACGGCTCATTCCGGGAACCGACACTCTCATGCGCGGTCCCGCAGTGCGGCGTCGAAAGATCCCAACATCCCTCCAGTATGGGTACGGAACCTTAGACGAACCTGAAGCGAACGCAATGTCGGCCTCACGGCGCCGTTCCACCACCGAAAGCCCTGAGCCAGTCCACAGCCCCGGCTTCGGTGTCGAATGCCTCGACCGCCTCCGGGACCGGTGGTCGCTCGACGACGATCACCGGGATCGACAGTTGCCTGGCCGCCGCGATCTTTGCGTACGTCTGCCCGCCGCCGCTGTTCTTGGTGATCACGACGTCGATGCCGTGAGTTCTCATCAGGTCGACTTCCGCTTCGACGTCGAACGGACCACGTGCGAGCAGCAATTGCGAGTGAGGCGGCAATGGCCCCGAAGGCGGATCGATCGAGCGCACGAGAAACGAGACGTTCTTCACGCGGTCGAACGCCGGAACTGCTTGCCTCCCGATCGTCAGAAAAGCGCGTGAGCCGACCGTCGGCACCAACTCTGCGGCGTGATCGAGATCGCGTACCGGAAGCCACGTGTCACCGGGTTGCTTGCGCCATGGCGGGCGTCGGTACATGGCATATGGAACGGAAGTCGCGAGGCATGCTTCGGATGCATTTCTGGTGATGCGAGAGGCAAAGGGATGCGTGGCGTCGAGGACCGCGCGAATATCGTTGGCCGACAACCACTCCGAGAGTCCCTCCGCTCCCCCGAATCCGCCGATGCGCACTTCCCCCTCGGGCCATCGAGGATCACGAACCCGGCCGGCCAGTGAGGTGACAACTTCGAGGTCGGCTGAACCTGCCAACCGAGACGCGATCACTCGGCCTTCGCCCGTGCCGCCGAGTAGGAGTACGCGACGACGAACACCTGCCGAGGTCAGTGTGTGCTTCTCTCACGCACTGCCGAGTAGAGGTAGCTGTCCGGAAATCCTTCCGCAGTCAACACTCGGCCGACGATTACAACGGCGGTCTTCGTGATGCCGGCTGCATGGACAAGTTCGACGATCGTATTCAAAGTGCCTCGAACAACGATCTCCTCGGGCCGTGAGGCAAAGGCGACCACCGCCACGGGGCAGTCTTCGCCATAATTTTCGGCCAACTCGGATGCGATCTGTTCGATGCGATGAGCGCCGAGGTGAACCACCATCGTGGCGCCGCTGCGGCCCAGGGACAGCAGATCCTCACCCTCCGGCATTGCCGTCGACAAGGTGGAGACACGGGTGAGAACAATGGTCTGGGAGACGCCTGGAACGGTCAGCTCGCGCCCCAGCGCGGCTGCTGCCGCAGTAAATGCAGGAACACCGGGAACCATGTCGAAATCGACCCCCGCAGCGTCCAGACGACGGGCCTGCTCGGCCACAGCGCTGAAGATCGACGGATCACCGGAATGCAAGCGCGCGACGTCCAGCCCAGCGGAATCCGCTTCGACAAGAATCGCGGTGATCTCGTCCAGGCTCAGGCGAGCGGTATCCACGACCTGTGCGCCGACCGGGCACCACTCGAGCAACTCCGCTGGAACGAGGCTGCCTGCGTACAGGCACACGGGGCTCGCAGCGATGATGCGCTGCGCGCGGACAGTGATCAGATCGGCCGCACCGGGACCCGCACCGATGAAATGAACGGTCATTGTGAGGATTCCTCCGGCGTATCGGTGTCCGCGTCTGCAGACGGCTGACTTTTTGTGACGGACCATTGGACCACCGGAAGTTGCGGGCGCCAAACGTTGAACATGCCCAACGACTCGGCGCGCTGAACCTGGAACCGTCGCAGCGTCCCACCATGGCGACCCATCCAGCCGAGCAGCAACGATTCGGATTCGGCGGTCACGGCGTTGGCGACCAGACGTCCACCCACACTCAGCTGCTCCCAGCACGCATCGAGCATTCCCGGTTGCGTGACGCCGCCGCCGACGAACACCGCGTCAGGACGACGAGCTTCGTCCGCGAACGCCTCGGGTGCGGTTCCTTTCACCGCCAACGCAGGTACGCCGAGATTGCGCGCATTGGTGCCGATCTGTGAAACACGGCTCGCAACCTTCTCGAATGCTGTTGCGGTGCAACGCGGGTGGGTTCTCATCCACTCGATGGCCACGGTTCCCGACCCGCCACCTACATCCCAGAGGTGCTCTCCCGGCTCCGGTGCGAGTGCGCACAACGTCAACGCGCGGATCTCCTGCTTGGTCATCTGACCGTCGCCGACAAACGCAGCATCCGGTAGACCCGGGATTCGAGTCAGCCGCAACGGATGATCGACCGAGATGCACTCGACGGCCAGAACGTTCAACGCGTCCACGTCCTCGTCCGCGTGATCCCACTCGTCTGCCACCGTGACGGTCCGCGATTCCTCGGCCCCGCCCAGCTGGGCCAGCACAGTCAGAGTCGATCGACCGAAACCCGCTCCGGACAACAGACGAGCCACCTCACCCGGTGTCGAGCGCCCGTTGCTCAAAACCAGCAGGCGCGCACCGTCGGCCACTGCAGCCAAGACGGTCGCCGAGTCTCGGTTGACCAGGCTCACGACTTCGATGTCGGCCGACGCCCATCCCATTCGCGCGCTCGCCAACGCCACCGACGACGGGTGGGAGATCACTCGCACGTTGTCCACGCCGAGCAGCCGAACCAACGTGACGCCGAGGCCGTGGAACATCGGGTCACCGCTCGCGAGTACACACACACGCCGATCGGCGCTCTCGGCGAACATCGACGGCAACGCCGGGATCATCGGAGACGGCCACGCCAGCCGGGTGTGCGCTCGCCGCGCCCCGAGGTGTGTCGTCGGGACCAGTTCCAACTGCCGCGGCGACCCCATCAGGACCTCCGCACCCAGGATTGCACCCTTTGCGCTCTCGGATAGCCCTTCCCAGCCGTCGGCGCCGATGCCGACGATCACCACCGGGTGCGCGGTCATCGCGGCATCCGGCGCCAGATCGTCTGAGGCAGAAGCCGCATGACGAAGAACACCGGCTGCAAGATTCGCGGAACCCACACACGCGTCGCCCCGGAGTTCAGTCCCCGTACGACGGCGTCGGCGACCTGCGACGGAGTGCTCGACATCGGGGCGGGCGACATCCCTTCCGTCATGTTGCCGATGACGAATCCCGGCCGTACCAGCATCAATTGGACGCCCGAACCGTGCAGCGCGTCGCCCAGACCGCTGGCAAAACCCTCCAAGCCTGCCTTTGCACTCCCGTACACGTAGTTGGCGCGGCGAACCCGAACGCCGGCGACGGACGAGAACACCACGATCTTTCCGGTTCCCTGTCGGCGCATGATCTCCGCGAGGTGCGTGAGGATGCTGATCTGAGCCACGTAGTCGGTGTGTACCACCGCGACCGCATGCGCCGCGTCGGTTTCGGCACGCGCTTGATCGCCGAGAATTCCGAAAGCCAGCACTGCAACCGAAATCCGGCCGTGCTCGGTGACTACGGCGCCCAGGAGGTCTCCGTGCGTGTCCACGGCGTCGGCGTCGAACTCGACGGTGGAGACGCCGACCGCTCCGGCGTTCCTGAGCATCTGCGCCTGCTCCGACAGTTCGCCGCTGCGTCTGGCAGCCAGAACAATGTTGCGGCCCGGCGCGAGCCTGACCGCGATCTCGAGGCCGATCTCACTTCGTCCGCCGAGGAGCAGTACCGTCTCGATGTCATTCACGTTCGCACCCGCAGTCACCGCTCCAGTGTCCTGGATTACCGTCGTGGCATGACGCTCACCCCCTCCACTACGCCATCGTCGCAGCAGACTCTCACCGAAGACGGGCTGAAGTTCGTCGGTGAATACCACCTCGCGACACTCACGACGTTGCGTCCGAACGGCACCCCACACGTTGTGGCCGTCGGATTCACCTGGGACCAGGAAGCCGGAAAGGCGCGCGTGATCACCGGCGGTGGCTCACAGAAGGCGATCAACGCAGCGCGTGGTGGATACGCCGCAGTAAGTTCGGTCGACGGTGGCCGCTGGCTCACGCTCGAGGGGCCGGCACGCGTACTCACGGACGCGGACTCCGTGGCCGACGCCGTTCGGCGCTATGCCGAGCGGTACCGCCAGCCACGGGTCAACCCTGCGCGCGTGGTCATCGAAATCGACGTCACACGTATACTCGGGTCCGCGGCGTTCAAGGAAAGCTGATCAGCCGAGGACCGTCAGGCCGTGCGGACGGTTGTTGAACGACTCACAACCGTCCGCGGTCACCACGACGATGTCCTCGATGCGGGCGCCCCAATTGCCGCGGAAGTAGATTCCCGGTTCGATACTGAAGGCCATACCTTCGACGAGTTCGATGGTGTTGCCCTCGACGATGTACGGCTCCTCGTGCACGGACAGCCCGATACCGTGACCGGTGCGGTGAACGAACACCTCCGCAAGCCCCTGTGCGGCAAGAACTTCACGGGCGGCAATGTCCACGGATTCTGCGGATACACCTGGCCGCACCGAATCGACAGCAGCCTGTTGCGCCGCCTCGAGTACCGCGAACTGTGCTGCAACCTCCGCGGACGGCTGCCCCATGCTGTACGTACGGGTGGAGTCCGAGTTGTACCCGGGCTCGACCGGTCCGCCGATGTCGATCACCACGACATCGCCGCTCTCGATCACCCGGTCCGAAACCTCGTGGTGCGGGTCGGCGCCGTGCGGGCCCGATCCGACGATCACAAACGCAGCCTCGGTGTGCCCCTCTTCGAGAATCGCCGCCGAAATCGCCTCGCCCACTTCGGCTTCCGTACGGCCGACGATCAAGAACTCGGCCATGCGGGCGTGAACACGGTCGATCGCCGCACCGGCCCGTCGCAACGCCTCGATTTCGGCGTCGTCCTTGACCATCCGTAATTCGCGCAAGACGCCGGTGGCGAGGATCGGCAACGCGCCCAAGGTGTCTGCGAGCGGGATCAGATGCAGCGCAGGCATCGCATCCGTCACTGCAACCTTGGCGCCGGCCGGGAGTTGAGCCGCCACAATGGCATACGGATCAACACCGTCGACCCAGTCGAGGACAGTCAACCCGAGGTCGCCCACTGCCGATTCCTTCAACGACGCCAACTCCAACCGAGGAAGTACGACCGACGCCTTCGCGGTCTCTGCAGCGATGACCAGCGCGGTCAAACGCTCGAACGAGTCAGCCCGAGAACCCGTCAGGTACCGCAGATCCGGACCGGGAGTCACCACCAGACCGTCGAGTCCTGCTGATCGAGCCAACTCGGCGGCGCGAGCGATACGTGCGCCGTACACGGCGCTGGAGAATCGGGAATTCTGGTCGGCTGGAGACGTCATGGCTTACAGGTTAGTGGTGACTGGCAGGATGGTGGCCATGAGTGGGCCATTGCTTCTCCTCGACGGTGCCAGCCTGTGGTTTCGTGCGTTCTACGCGCTGCCCGAGTCATTCGTCGACCCCGACGGAAGACCAGTCAACGCGGTGCGCGGTTTCACCGACATGGTGGCGTCCCTGATCACCAAACACCAGCCGAGTCGTCTCACCGTATGCCTGGACTTGGATTGGCGACCGCAGTTTCGCGTCGACGCCGTCCCGACGTACAAAGCGCATCGCGTCGAAGAAGGATCTGACGGTTCGTCCGAAGAAGTTCCGGACACGTTGACACCTCAGGTCGACATGATCATGGACGTACTCGCAGCAGCGGGTATCGCGACGGCGGGTGCTGTCGGACTCGAAGCCGACGACGTGCTGGGAACGCTTGCCGCCACCGAGCGCGAAGATCTCACCGTCGTCGTCAGTGGTGACCGCGATCTACTGCAGGTCGTCACCGACGAGTACGTGCCCGTTCGTGTCCTCTACGTGGGCCGCGGTTTGTCCAAGGCGGAACTGTTCGGACCGGTCGAGGTCGCCGAGAAGTATGGGGTACCCGGTGACCGTGCGGGCGAGGCATACGCCGAACTCGCGGTACTGCGCGGAGACGCCTCCGACGGTCTACCCGGCATCAAGGGTGTCGGCGAGAAGACTGCGTCGACGCTGATGCTCCGCTACGGCTCGCTGGCCGGACTTCGCGCGGCCGCGGCTGACCCCGAATCGGATATGGCCAAGGGAATTCGCGCAAAACTCACCTCACCAGAGGCAATGGCATACCTCGACGCTGCGTTGCCGGTGGTACGAGTCGTTCGCGACGCGGACGTTCAGTTCTCGAAGGACGACCGACTCCCGGCGACCCCCATCGATCCCGCACGCTTCGACGAAGTGGCCGCTTCGCTGAACATCGAACGCTCGGCCGGCCGGCTTGCCGCCGCGCTGAAGGCGGCGGCGGCAAGCCGTTCCGACCAGTAGTGCGTCAGCTCGGGCGGCTGACCTCGTACGTGCCGTTGTCGTCGACAAACGTCACTGTCACGTTCGACTTAACGCCCGCGATCGAGAGCGTGCAGGTGAACTTGTTGCCTGACTTGACTTCCTGGTCCGCGGGGCACTGAACATTGCTCACGTTCTTTGCCCCGTAGGACTCGGTGACGATTTTCTCGACGCCGGCCTGAGCCGCGCTCTGATCGAGTGTGTTCTTGCCGAATACACCGACCACCAGGGCAACCACGACAGCCGCCAGAACAACGAGAACGCCGATCGCACCGAAGATCAGGGGCTTCTTCGACTTACCTGCCTGGTTTCCGGGCGCACCGGGGCTCGGGAACGGCTGAGCCTGGTTCCACTGATTCTGTTGTCCCGGAGCTTGGCCGGGAGCCGCGGCGCCCCACGCCTGCTGGGGCGCGGCAGCAGGAGGCTGACCCCATGCCTGGGTTGCATCCGGTGCCTGCTGTTGCCCGGGCTGACCCCACGGCTGAGCGGGAGGCTGCTGCTGGGGTTGTCCCCACGGCTGCTGCTGGCCGGGTTGTCCTTGTCCAGGCTGCTGCGGCTGACCGTATGCAGGCTGACCACCCGGCTGGCCGTAGGCAGGTTGGCCCCACGGCTGTTGCTGGCCGGGTTGTTGACCGGGCTGCGGTGTTTGACCAGGCTGACCCCACGGCTGTTGCTGGCCGGGCTGCTGACCAGGCTGCTGTTGACCGCCCGGCTGCTGAGGATTCTGCCCCCACTGCTGCTCGTTCGGCTGCTGCTGCTGATCACCAGGACCCCATTGCCGATTCGGATCGTTCGGTCCGTAAGGCCCGCTCATGTTCGCCTCCCACTCGAAATACCAGTCTGCGAATCAAACCACATAGTTGCGGTCATGCTGCGTCGACAGCAACTACCCCGCGACGAATCGCAGCTACCGCCCGCGACGCGGTCTTCGCCACGTCGGCATCCGTCGATGTCAGTCGGACCTGATCGAGGAGATCGATCACCTGACGACACCACCGGACAAAATCACCCGCAGACAGCGCGCGGCCTTGCACTCCGGCTGCGATCAGAGCGTCGACCAGCGAATTTTCACTAGCCCAGTGGTAAACGGCAGTGACGAATCCTAGATCGGGTTCGCGCGTCGGCGGCAGCTTGTGGCGAATCTCGTCCGACCGCAATTCGCTCCACAGTCGTTGAGTGTCGTTGAGCGCGTGACGAAGTGCCGCTGTCGGCACCCGATCGACCGTGTCGCCGTCTCGACGTGATTCGTAGACCACCGAGGACACGACTGCCGCCAGTTCGGCCGGGCTGAGACCTGTCCACGCACCGGTCCGCAGGCACTCGGCGACCAGAAGGTCGCTTTCCGAATAGATGCGACTGAGTCGTCGTCCGGATTCGGTGACTTCGGGCGCTGCTTCGGCAGTCATGTATTCACGCTCTTTGAGTAGCGCGATGATTCGGTCGAACGTGCGCGCCAACGAGTTGGTGGTGGCCGCGGCCTTTTCCCTCATCGCCTGTGTTTCGCGGGCCAATCGGTTGTAGCGCTCACCGATCCGGCTCAGATGTTCGCGATCGGGCCAGCTGTGGCACGGATGCGAGCGAATAGCGCGTCGCAAAGTAGCGACCTCGGCGTCTTCGGACGCGCCCGCCTTGTGACGCTTCTTCCGCCGAGGGGCGCTGATTCCGGTGCTACGCAACGCCGAGGCCAGATCGCGCCGAATCCGGGCGGTGTGGTGATCGACATGCTTGGGCAGGCGCATCTTTCCCAGAGCCTCGGCTGCTTCCGGAAAATCGCTCGAGGAGAGTCGGCCGGCCCACTGATCGGCAGTCAGAACCAGCGGACGGGGGTCTTTCGGATCGTTGTCCGGGACGAGGACCACTGCCACTCCGGAATGACGACCGATGGGAATCGCGATCACGTCGCCGCGGGCGAGTGCACGGAGAGACTCCACCGCATCTTCGCGGCGATCCTCGCGGCCCTTACGTTCGAGCGCCCGCTCGCGCGCACTGAGCCGCTCACGCAACGACGCGTATTCGAAGTACTCGCCGTCTGCACCACCGAGTTTCTCCTGCAAACCCTTCAGTGCTTCTTCGTTCCGCTCTATGCCACGCACCAGGCCGACCACCGAGCGGTCCGCTTGGAACTGTGCAAAGGAACGCTCGAGCAGCTTGCGTGAATCGGCCGCTCCCATGCGCTCGACGAGGTTGATCGACATGTTGTACGAGGGGCGGAACGAACTGCGGAGCGGGAACGTCCGCGTCGACGCCAAACCGGCGACATCCGTCGGCTCGACCCCGGGCTGCCACAGGACCACAGCGTGTCCTTCGACGTCGATACCGCGTCGGCCGGCTCGGCCGGTCAGCTGCGTGTACTCGCCCGGTGTCAGTTCGGCGTGTGACTCACCGTTGTACTTGACCAAGCGTTCGAGCACCACCGTGCGTGCCGGCATGTTGATACCGAGGGCCAACGTCTCGGTCGCGAAAACCGCTCGCACGAGACCCTTGACGAACAGTTCCTCGACTGTCTGCCGGAATGCCGGCAGCATGCCAGCGTGATGGGATGCCAGTCCGCGTCGCAGTGCCTTGCACCAGTCCCGATACCCGAGGACTTCGAGATCTTCCTCGGGTAGTTCCCCGGTGTGTTTCTCGATGATGGTGTCGATCTCGCGGACCTGCTCCGGCGAAGTGAGATCGAGTCTGGACCGCAGGCACTGCGCAAGAGCCGCATCACAACCGGCGCGGCTGAAGATGAAAGTGATCGCCGGGAGCAGTCCGGACTGATCGAGCTGAGCGATGACCTCAGGTCGCGGCAAGGGCCGGAAGTCGTTGGAACTCTGGTAGCTGCCACGCCGTCCGCGGCCACGCGGCTGCCAGCTCTCGACGCGTTCGAGCGCCTGACGCTGCTTGACGTGGCGAACCAGATCCTGGTCCACGAGTACTGTCTTCGGCCCAGCCGAAGGATGACTTCGACTGTCGAAGAGATCGAAGATCCGTCGACCGACCATGATGTGCTGCCACAGCGGGATCGGCCGCGTCTCGTCCACGACCACGGTGGTATCGCCGCGGACGGTTTCCATCCAGGCACCGAACTCTTCGGCGTTGCTCACGGTCGCCGACAAGCTCACCAGGCGAACATCCTCGGACAGGTGCAGGATCACTTCCTCCCACACCGCCCCACGGAACCGGTCGGCCAGGTAATGCACTTCGTCCATGACGACGTGCGAAAGCCCGCGCAGTGCCTCGGAGTTGGCGTAGAGCATGTTCCGCAGGACTTCGGTGGTCATGACGACCACCGGTGCGTCGGAGTTGATGCTCGAATCACCCGTCAGCAGGCCGACCTCGCTCGCGCCGTAGCGCTCGACGAGCTCTGCGTACTTCTGATTGCTTAATGCCTTGATCGGCGTCGTGTAGAAACACTTGCGGCCGGCCGCAAGAGCCAGGTGGACAGCGAACTCGCCGACCACGGTCTTGCCTGCGCCGGTTGGTGCGCAGACAAGGACACCGTGGCCCGCTTCGAGCGCAACGCATGCCTTCACCTGGAATGGATCGAGTTCGAACTTCAGGCTGGACGCAAATGTGCTCAGTTCGCTCTTGTTCATAACCACCTCGTCAGGGTTTCACACGCCGCCGACGTGGTGGCACGGCGCTCAGAGAGTGTCAGTGAAATCCTGGCCTGGTGCGTTGTCGCCGGCGGTGTCGGATTTCTTCGCGGCCGGAGCTTTGGGCTTGGACTTACGTCCGAACAATCCACTCGGTTCGGCCTTGGGTTTGGTCGGATTGTCGAAGGCCTCGTTCAGATCGGACGGAGCCGAGATGGAGGAAGCTTCCTCGTCGGAGATTGCGCCCCAGTCTTCACCGGATCGCTTGGCCTTATGTTTGTCGTTGAGGCGAGCGATCTGGACCGCGACCTCGAAGAGAAGCGTCAGTGCCAATGCGAGCGCCAGCATCGAGAACGGATCCGAACCCGGCGTAGCAACTGCGGCAAAAACGAACAGCCCGAAGATCAACCCTCGACGCCAGGCCTTCAAACGCTCGTAGGTCAGAATGCCGGCAAAGTTCAGTACGACCACGAGCAACGGAATCTCGAAGCTGACACCGAAGATAAGCAGCAGATTGATGATGAAGCCGAAGTACTCCGAACCACTGAGCGCGGTGATCTGGACGTTGTCGCCGATGGTCAGGAGGAAGTGCAAAGCCTTTGCCACGACGAGGTACGCCAGGATCGCGCCGAGAATGAACAGGGCAGCACCGGCGGTGACGAATCCGACCGCGTATCGACGTTCCTTTGCGTAGAGGCCCGGGGTGATGAATGCCCACAGTTGGTACAGCCACACCGGGCAGGCAAGGACGATACCGGCGGTGAGCGCCACTTTGAATCGCAGCATGAACTGCTCGAACGGCCCGGTCGCCAGCAATCGGCACGCGTCGTCGGTGCTGAGGTTGGCGCGACTCTCGGACGGAAGCTCGCAATACGGTCCGCGAAGCAGATCGCCCAGGCTCTCGAGACCGAGTATCGAGTGTGAGTACCAGAAGAAGCCGAACGCCGTGGTGATGATCACGCCGAGGAATGCGAACAACAAACGAGTCCGCAATTCGTACAGGTGGTCGACCAACGACATGGTGCCGTCTGGATTGACCTTCCGCTTGCGGTTACGCGGGTCTAACGGAATACGCACTGTGCATCCTGGTCTTGGTCAGCAGACAACCGGGGTGAACGGATATTTCACCCCGGCTAGAACGCAGTGTGTACTAGAGCGGCTTGACTTCGGTGGGCTGCGCAACAGGTGCTGCTGCACCGTTTGCGACCACCGCGGTGTTGGCCGTCGGCAACTGTGCCGGAGCAGGCTGTGCGACCGGCGCGCTTGCGGGCGCCGCATCGTCGTTTTGCATTTCCTTGACTTCGCTCTTGAAGATGCGGAGGGAACGACCCAGACCGCGTGCTGCATCGGGAAGCTTCTTCGACCCGAACAGAATTACGACGACAACAGCGACAATCAGCCAATGCATCGGCTGCATTGCACCCATAACGACCTCCCATGATCAGATTCCTCGATGCTACCGGACACAACCGGCGCCCGGAGGTGTCAAAGCACTTACTTCAGCTACCTTTTACCTGTTTGTTTCCTGCGAACTCACTGAGGGTGAAGTTTCCCGAAGTTTTACGAACCGATTACGTCGTACGCGTCGAGTGCCGCAACGGCCCGATCGTGTACTTCGGACACCAGTTCCGGCGGATGCAGGACCCGAACACCCTCACCGAACCCGAGGACCAGCCTTGCCATCCATTCGAGAGTTCCGAAACTCATCGTCGCCTCGACCGACCCGTCGTCGTTCACGTGCACGACATCCATCGGGTAGTAGTCGAGCATCCACACCCACTCTTTGGTGATGAACAACCGAGCTTCCGGAAGCGAACCGTCGCCGCTGAACAACTCGAGATTCGAATCCTCCTCGAGGGCTTGTGGCGGAGGATCGGCAGGTTCGTCGAGTTGGACGGCGGCGTCGATCCGATCGAATCTGAACAACCGCACACCCTCGGCCTGGCGACACCAGGCCTGGAGGTAGCTGTAGTTGTCGACCAACACGATACGAACGGGATCGACGATGCGCTCCGAGACCGCGTCTCGCGAGGCCGAGTAATACGTCAATCGAAGGGCGGTCTTGTCAGCGAGCGCGGCCCTGACCGTCGCGGCGATCGGGTCTTCGGCGATATCCGGAGCCGGCGAAGTACTGCGATCTTGGCCGACGGCTCGCGCCGCGGCCGAGCCTGCTGCGTCCTCGATCTTCGCGATAGCGCGCTGGGCCGAAGACGGATCGACCATCCCCGGCATTTCCACCAATGACCGAAGCGCGATCAGTAATGCAGTCGCTTCCGTGGAGGTGAGGCGCAACGGACGATCGATTCCGGCCGAGAACGTGACCTCGATGCTTTCCTCGGAGAAGGACAAGTCGATGAGATCGCCCGGACCGTACCCGGGCAGTCCACAGACCCACAGCTGATTGAGGTCGGTCATCAGTTGAGTGGTGCTGACACCGAGTTCCTCGGCAGCCTCGGCGGGACTGATGCCCGGATTCGCGATGAAGTACGGCACGAGGTTGAGCAGCCGCGCCAACCGAGATGACAGTCGATTGCTCATCAGTTCTCCCCCTGTCCGTCATTGCCGGCGATTGGGCTCGCCGCGGCGCGCAGCTTCGCGACGACCTCCGCACGCAAATCCGGTGGGTCCAACACCAGTGCATCCACCCCGTGTCCGGCGATCAACCGAGCGGTCCACTCCCAGGATCGGACGGGAATGGACAGCACGCTGCCGTCGCGATCGGTCAACCGCCGATCGGACGACGACGTCGCAAGCCGGCGAAGCTCGTGTGCGCGACCGTCTGCGACCCACACCGTAGCGGTCCCGGTCACCACGCCCGACCCAGTCACCCGGTCGACGACCTCCCGAAGATCGACACCCTCGGGTTTGTGGACCGATCCGGCGGGCCCGAACTCCCTGACGTCGTCACCGATCCGGGAGAGCCGGAAGGTTCTCACCGCATCACGGTCGACGTCGTGCCCAACCAGGTACCACTTGCCGTTGTGAGTGACGACGCCCCACGGTTCCACAGTGCGCTCGGTGAACGGTTCGTTCAATGCGCCGCGGTGCTGAAAATGAACTGCTCGGCCGGCGTCGACTGCTGCAAGCAGCTTTCCGAGGGCGGGCTCCGAACCGCGGGTGCGCGCGGGAATCGCAGTAACCGGTGCGGCACTGACTTCTGCGTCGACCTGCACGCCGGCCGCTCGGAGTTTGAGTAGCGCGCTCTGGGCTGCCGAAATTAGTTCCGGAGATTCCCACAACTGCACTGCGACGGCGACGGCAGCAGATTCCTCGCTGGTGAGATCCACGTCCGGAAGCTCGTAGGCATTGCGATTGATCCGGTACCCCTCGACCGTCGAGAACCGTCCTGCCAGACCGGTTTCCAAAGGGACACCCAGGTCACGAAGTTCGTTCTTGTCGCGCTCGAACATGCGACTGAACGCCTCGTAGTTCGCGGAATCGTTGTACCCGGCCACACTGTCGCGGATTTTCTCCGCCGTGAGGAACTGTCTGGTGGACAGCAATGCGATCACCAGGTTCATCAACCGCTCGATTTTTGATGTCGCCACGCCGAAATCCTAGTGGCTATCCGATAACCGAACGCGCGCCGGACACTTTCGTGCCCGGCGCGTCTCCGCAAAACAGACCTGCCGTCTTGTACATCGTGAAAATGGGCGACCTACATCGATGCGATCAAACGCTCGACACGCTCGTCGACAGAACGGAACGGATCCTTGCAGAGCACAGTTCTTTGCGCCTGATCGTTGAGCTTGAGGTGAACCCAGTCGACCGTGAAGTCCCGGCCGGCTGCCTGGGCTGCGGTGATGAAATCGCCACGCAGCTTGGCGCGGGTGGTCTGCGGCGGATTCTCGACGGCCTCGTCGATCGTCTCGTCCTCGGTGACTCGTTTGACCAAGCCTTTGCGCTGCAGCACGTCGAAGACGCCGCGGCCACGTTTGATGTCGTGGTAGGCCAAGTCGAGCTGCGCGATCTTGGGATCGGACAGATCGAAGCCGTGACGGTCCTGGTAGCGCTGGAACAGCTTGCGCTTGATGACCCAGTCGATCTCCGTGTCGACCTTCGCGAAATCCTGAGCCTCGACAGCGTCGAGGGTACGACCCCAGAGATCGACAACCTGCTCGACCTGCGGGTCCGGTTCGCGGTTACGCAGATGTTCGACTGCCTTGGAGTGGTACTCGCGCTGAATATCGAGAGCACTGGCCTGACGTCCACCGGCCAACCGGACAGGCTTCTTGCCGGTCACGTCGTGGCTGACCTCGCGGATCGCACGAATCGGGTTGTCCAAGGCGAAATCGCGGAACGAAACTCCGGCCTCGATCATTTCGAGCACGAGCGCTGCAGAACCGACCTTGAGCATCGTCGTCGTTTCGGCCATGTTCGAATCGCCGACGATCACGTGCAGACGGCGGTACTTCTCGGCGTCCGCATGCGGTTCGTCGCGGGTGTTGATGATCGGACGCGAACGAGTGGTCGCCGACGAGACACCTTCCCAGATGTGTTCCGCACGCTGTGAGAGGCAGAACGTCGCGGCCTTCGGTGTCTGCAGCACCTTGCCGGCGCCGCAGATCAACTGGCGCGTGACGAGGAACGGCAACAAGACATCCGAAATCCGGGAGAACTCACCGGCGCGCGCGACGAGAAAGTTCTCGTGGCATCCGTACGAGTTTCCGGCCGAGTCGGTGTTGTTCTTGAAGAGGTAGATGTCGCCACCGATCCCCTCCTCGGCGAGTCTCGCCTCGGCGTCGATCAGCAGTTCTTCGAGCACACGCTCACCGGCTCGGTCGTGATTGACCAACTGGATGAGGCTGTCGCACTCGGCCGTCGCGTACTCCGGGTGCGAACCCACATCCAGGTACAAGCGGGCTCCGTTGCGGAGGAAGACGTTGGAGCTGCGACCCCACGACACGACACGACGGAAGAGGTAACGAGCAACCTCGTCGGGGCTCAGTCGCCTGTGCCCGTGAAAGGTGCAGGTAACGCCGAATTCCGTCTCGATACCCATGATTCGTCTCTGCACACTTCGACAGTACAACCAGAATGCGAGGTTCACCCGTGTACTTCGATCGCGTCGTAAGTCACGACTCGACAACGTCGGGCGGCGGCATAGTGTGACGGTGTGAGCCCTATTCGCCGAAAAGTTGTCCGAAGCGACGTCAAAGTCATGGAAAGTACTGGAGCACTGCGCCCTTCCGTGCTCGATCCGACCATGCGGTTTCTCTCCAGAGCCGCCGATCACGGCGTTTTATGGATGGTTGTCGCCGCCTTGCTCGCGATGATCGGTGGCCGCCCCAGGAGGGCAGCGGCACGTGGGATGCTCGCACTTGCCGGTTCGAGTGCGCTGGCCAACGGCATACTCAAGCCCCTCTTCCCCCGGCGGCGCCCACCGGCACGCGTCTGGCTCAGCCCGAAGCGAGGCGTCGACATTCCGACGTCGTCCTCGTTCCCCTCCGGACATTCGTCATCAGCAGCGGCATTCACCGCGGCAGTGGCCATGGAATCCCCGGCGGCAGGCGCGGCCCTCGCACCACTGGCCGCAGCGGTCGCGTACTCACGCGTTCACAACGGAGTGCACTGGCCGTCCGATGTATTCGCCGGCCTCGCGGTTGGCGGCGCTATTGCTGCCGGCACACGACGTTGGTGGGCGGTGCGCGACGAAGAGCCCGCCGAACTCGGACCCGAGTGCGTAGTCCCCGCGCTCCCTCGGGGAGAAGGCTTGCTGGTCTTCACCAATCCGGGTTCAGGCTCCGAGGACGACGGGATCGTCGAATCGATTCGAGAGTCACTACCGGCAGCGAGCATCTACGAATTCGACGCCGACATCGACTTCGACATGCAGATCGACGCCAAGATCCCCGAACTCTCGCCGAAAGCGTTGGGAGTATGCGGGGGCGACGGAACAGTCGTCACGGTCGCGACCGCGGCAACAAAACACGAACTACCCCTGGCGGTTTTTCCCGGCGGAACCTTGAACCACTTCGCCCGCGACGTCGGGGCGGTGAACGTAGAGGAGACCGCACAGGCAGTCGAGTCAGGGCAGGCCGCATTTGTCGACCACGCGCTGGTGCGCACGGATTCCGGAGTGACTGCACGGTTTCTCAACACAGCCAGCCTCGGCGGATACCCGGACGCCGTGCGACTGCGGGAGAAGTGGGAACCGCGATTCGGTAAGTGGCCGGCCGCGGGCGCCGCAATGATCCGGGTTCTCGCAGCGGCGGAGCCGATGACTGTCACAATCGACGGGAAGCGGAGCACCATCTGGATGCTGTTCGTCGGAAACGGGCGATACTCCCCCGCTGATCAGGTGCCGATGTCGCGTCCGGAGATGAACCGTGGACTACTCGACGTCCGCTACCTGCGCGCGGACAAGAAATTCTCGCGTTCACGCCTTCTGTTTGCGGCTGCCACAGGCACATTGGGCAGCTCGCGGGTCTACGTCCGCGAACTCGTCTCCTCGATGTCGGTTCGAGTGGCCGATTCACCGGTAGCCATCGCCACCGACGGTGAAGTGGTGGCAGACGCGCGCCGGTTCGATTTCGACACCGAACCGGGCACGGTGGCCGTCTACAGAATCACGCAGTAACTCCCAGACCTGCAGTAACTCCCAAACCTACGCAGCAACTACGAGGGTGCGTCGCCGTTTGCCGGCGGCGCATCCTCAGCTGGTGCCGGAGCTGGAAGCATCTCTTCCAAAACCGTTCCAGCGATCCGTTTGAACGCGCGGCGTGGACGGTTGCTGTCGAGGACGGCAACCTCGAGCGCACTCACATCGAGTGTTCGCGGTTCCGCCTCAGTGGTTCCGGCTGGCGCCGGGCCACCCTTTTGAAGCGCCCCTACCGCGATCCGCACTGCGGATTCCAGGTCGAGGTCTCGCTGGTACGACTCACGCATCGCAGTCACGATCGGTTCGGTTGTACCGCCCATGACGACAAATTCCTGCTCGTCCGCGATGGAACCGTCGTACGTGATCCGGTAGAGCTGAGCCGGCGTACTGCTTCCGAAACGGCCGATCTCGGCAACGCAGATCTCGACCTCGTACGGCTTGGGTTGCTCGGTGAAGATCGTTCCCAAGGTCTGCGCGTACGCGTTGGCGAGGGAACGCCCCGTGACATCCCGACGGTCGTACGAGTACCCGCGCATGTCCGCGTGCACGATGCCCGCGCGGCGCAGATTCTCGAACTCGTTGTACTTGCCCACTGCAGCAAATCCGAGACGGTCGTACAGTTCGCTGACCTTGTGCAGCGCCCGCGACGGATTCTCCGCGACAAAGAGAACTCCGTCGCGGTAGGTGAGAACGACGACGCTGCGTCCGCGGGCAATTCCCTTGCGCGCCAATTCCGAACGATCGCGCATGATCTGTTCGGCTGATGCGTAGTACGGCATCGTCATAGCGCAGACTCCCCTTCCGGACTCGCGGTCGCAGTGCGAGCCGCGACGATCTCCCTGGCGATCTCGGCAGCCCGCGTTGTCGACAACTCCACCGCGCCGGCGGAGGTGATGGTGACCGCTGTCGGATAGATCCCGCGTGTCAGATCGGGACCACCGGTAGCCGAATCGTCATCTGCTGCGTCGTACAGCGCTTCGACGGCGAACCGAAGCGCAGTGTCCTCGTCGATTCCCGGCGAATAGAGTTTCTTGAGCGCCGATTTTGCGAACAGGGAACCCGACCCGACTGCGTGATATCCAGCGCGCTCCTCGTATCGCCCACCGACGACGTCGTAGGAGACGATCCGGCCGGCCGTTGACGGATCGACGGCGTCCAAGTCGTAACCCACCAGCAGCGGCACAACCGCCAATCCCTGCATCGCTGCGCCGAGATTTCCTCGAACCATCGACGAAAGTCGATTGGCCTTGCCGTCGAACGTGAGTGGGACGCCTTCGATCTTCTCGTAATGTTCGAGCTCGACCGCGAAGAGCCGGACCAGTTCGATGGCGATCCCGGCCGTTCCGGCGATACCCGCAGCCGAGTAATCGTCGGTGACGTATACCTTCTGCACGTCGCGGCTGGCGATGAGGTTGCCCATCGTCGCTCGACGATCACCGGCGAGCAGAACACCACCTGCATAGCTGATCGCGACGATGGTGGTGCCGTGCGGAGCCACGTCTCCCCCGCCCATGACAACACCTCCTGTGTCGGCGAAGCGGTTCTGCGGAAGATGCTCCGGTGCATGCACCCGAAGGTATTCCGAGAATGACGACAGATTCGAGCCAAAGCTCAACCGTGTGTCCCCGTCTGTGATCCGGGGCGCGCGATCCACCGTCACTGGCCGCCCTTCTGGACATAGGCGCGGACGAAGTCCTCGGCGTTCTCTTCCAACACGTCGTCGATCTCGTCGAGCAGGTCGTCGGTTTCTGCAGCCAGTTTCTCGCGACGTTCCTGGCCGGCACTGCCGTCGCCACCAGTGGTTTCGTCGTCTTCGCCGCCACCGGCACGCTGCGTCTGTTCTTGAGCCATCGCCGTCGACCTCCTTGTGTGAAGGGAGCTCTCGCGAGCATCCTGTTCGGCCCAGCAGAGTCGGTAACTGATCCCGCTCGGACCTTCACCCTACCGAGCGGCACCGTCAGGTGTGGAGAGACGCGACGGCGAGCCGCATCGGCTGATTTCAGTGAGTGAGCTGATCAACCAATTCCGCGGCGCTGTCGACGGAGTCGAGCAACGCTCCGACGTGCGCTTTGGTGCCTCGAAGCGGCTCGAGGGTGGGGATTCGGATCAACGACTCGCCTCCGAGGTCGAAGATGACCGAATCCCAGCTCGCAGCCGCGATATCGGCACCGAATCGACGTAGGCACTCGCCGCGAAAGTATGCGCGAGTGTCGGTGGGAGGGTTCGTGACCGCGTCGAGAACCTGCTGTTCGGTAACAAGCCGCTCCATGGAGCCGCGAGCAACCAGGCGGTTGTACAGCCCCTTGTCGAGCCGCACGTCGGAGTACTGCAGATCCACCAGGTGCAATCGCGGCGCCGACCACGCGAGTCCCTCACGATTGCGGAAACCTTCGAGCAGGCGCAGTTTGGCCGGCCAGTCGAGGATGTTTGCGCACTCCATGGGATCGCGCTCGAGGAGATCGAGAACCATCGCCCACTTGGCGACGACATCGTCCGCTCGCGGGTCACGATCGGCCTCACGATCGAGGAACTTCGAGACACGTTCGAGGTAAATACGTTGCAGCGCAAGCCCTGTCAGTTCACGACCGTCGGCCAGCGCTACGGTCTTGCGCAGAGTCGGGTCGTGGCTGATGTGGTGGACGGCGGTGACCGGACGTGCCAGTTGCAGATCGGTGAGGTCGACACCTGCCTCGATCAGGTCGAGTACCAGCGCCGTTGTTCCCACCTTGAGGTATGTCGACATCTCCGCGAGGTTCGCGTCGCCGATGATGACGTGCAGCCGGCGGTACTTGTCCGCATCCGCGTGCGGTTCGTCGCGGGTGTTGATGATTCCGCGCTTGAGCGTGGTCTCGAGGCCTACTTCGACCTCGATGTAGTCGGATCGCTGCGAAAGCTGGAATCCGGCCTCGTCGCCGGACTGACCGAGACCCACACGACCGGAACCGCAGATCACTTGCCGGGACGCGAAGAACGGTGTCAAGCCGGTGACAATGGAGGCGAACGGGGTGTCGCGCGAGCACAGGTAATTCTCGTGCGTGCCGTACGAGGCACCCTTGCCGTCGACATTGTTCTTGTACAGCTGCAGCCGTGGCGCACCCGGCACGCTGGATGCGTGCCGCGCAGCCGCTTCCATGACGCGTTCGCCGGCCTTGTCCCAGATCACGGCGTCGAGCGGGTCGGCGACCTCGGGCGCCGAGTACTCCGGATGTGCATGGTCGACGTACAACCGTGCCCCGTTGGTGAGAATCATATTCGCGGCGCCGATCTCGTCCGCGTCGATCACCGGTGCAGGACCGCTCATTCGCCCCAGATCGAAGCCTCGGGCGTCACGAAGGGGAGATTCGACCTCGTAGTCCCAGCGTGTCCGCTTGGCTCGTGGCACGCCTGCTGCGGCGGCATAGGCAAGCACCGCCTGGGTTGAAGTGAGAATCGGATTCGCCGACGGCTCACTGGGTGAAGATATTCCGTATTCGACCTCGACACCGATGATCCGCTGCATGACACAAGAGCCTATGTGATTGCGGCGCGGCACCTACAGGCGTGGCACAGTTGGAGGAATGCACCAACCTCTCACCGCAGACCTGAATCCCGCGGACGAGGTAGTCGCCGTGTACGACCGGACGGGTAATCCGATCGGCCGAGCAACGCGTTCCGTCGTCTACTCGGGTGGGCTCTGGCACGCGAGCGCGGGCGTCCTGGTTCGCACCGGGGACGGCTCTCGCATCTACGTTCATCGGCGAACCGACACGAAAGCGGTGTTCGGGGGCTATCACGACTATCTTGCCGGAGGTGTCGTGGATCCAGGTGAGACGCCGCAGGAAACTGCGATCCGTGAAGTCGGCGAAGAACTCGGAATCTTCGGAACAGCAGATCAGCCACTCCAACTGACGGAAATCGCTCGAAAATCCTGGGACGGTGAGTGGGAGAACTCTCCGTTGCGCTGTCACCTGTTCGCGTTCGAACTCAGATACGACGGGCCGATGGCACATCAAACCAGCGAGATCGCCGAAGGTTGGTGGTGGACGCCGAAAGAACTCGGCGCCCACCTGCAGGATCCGTCGTGGCCGTTCGTTCCGGACTCACGCGCACTGCTGGCCGACTATTGCTGGAGCTGAACACCACTGGAGCTTGAACACCACTGAGACTGAACACCACTGGGACTGTGATCAGCCCGGGGTGATCGCCGAGAGCCACGCCGCGAACGCACTGGGGTTGCGGGTCTGCGCGAGAACGCGTCCGGGGCCGGTGAAGTCGAAGACAAATCCTTCGCCTGACTTCATCGACTGAATGGTGCGTCCCTGAACGGCGCGCCGCATGTTGAAGTTCATCCCGAGGTCGTAGGCGACCACGTGACCGGTATCGATCGTAATTGTCTCGCCCGGCTGCAAGTCGATGACGTCGATCGCGCCGTAGACGGCCAGGACTACCTCACCGTCGCCACTTGCCCGCAGGCCGAATCCGCCCTCACCACCGAAGAGGTTGGACATGCCTCCCCATTTGGACTCGACCGTGACGCCGTAAGAGTTGGCCAACCATGTTCCACGGTTGAGGAAGAACGGGCGATCGGACGTGATGGTCAGTGGGATCAGATCGCCGGGAAGAACGCCCGTCACATCGACCCAACCACCTTGCGGCGGAGCGGTATACGTCGTGACGAAAAATGATTCTCCACTGAGCATCGACCGCTTGAGTCCCTGCAGGACGCCGCCCTGCGCCTTCGCTTCGAGAACTACGCCGGCGGAATGCGCGAGCATTGCCCCGCTCTCCACGCGCAGCGGTTCGCCGGGCGCGAGGTAGCAGCGAGCGACAGTGGACGACGGATTGTGTCGAAGATGTATCTGCACGGCGGGACTCTAAACCAGCGCGACCGACCGGTCCAATCGCAGCAAAGGGAACAGCAGCGACACATCGATCGAGCCGACGACTCTCGAGGAGTGGCCGGCCCGATCGGTGTTCGTTTCGCTACAGGTACTGGCCCGTGTTCGACTCCGTGTCGATCGCGCGGCTTGCACTGGCGTTCTTGCCCGTGACGAGAGTGCGGATGTAGACGATCCGCTCCCCCTTCTTGCCCGAAATACGTGCCCAGTCATCAGGATTGGTGGTGTTGGGCAGATCCTCGTTCTCGGCGAACTCGTCGACGATGGAATCGAAGAGGTGCTGCACACGCAGACCCGGAGCACCGGTGTCGAGTACCGACTTGATCGCGTACTTCTTGGCGCGGTCGACGATGTTCTGGATCATCGCACCCGAGTTGAAGTCCTTGAAGAACAGAACTTCCTTGTCACCGTTGGCGTACGTGACCTCGAGGAAACGATTCTCTTCGCTCTCCGCGTACATGCGATCGACGACGCGAACGATCATCGCCTTCAAGCATGCAGTGCGATCTCCACCGAACTCGGCTAGGTCGTCCGCATTGATCGGCAGACCGTCCACCAGGTACTTCGAGAAGATGTCCTGAGCAGATTCCGCGTCGGGACGCTCGATCTTGATCTTCACGTCCAGTCGGCCCGGACGCAGGATGGCCGGGTCGATCATGTCCTCACGGTTGGACGCACCGATGACGATGACGTTCTCGAGCCCTTCCACGCCGTCGATCTCGCTGAGCAGCTGTGGAACGACCGTAGTCTCCACGTCGGAGGAGACTCCCGAACCACGAGTACGGAAGATCGAGTCCATCTCGTCGAAGAAGACGATCACCGGAGTGCCCTCGGACGCCTTCTCGCGAGCACGCTGGAAAATCATCCGAATGTGACGCTCGGTCTCGCCGACGAACTTGTTCAGAAGTTCCGGGCCTTTGATGTTCAGGAAGTAGGACTTGGCGTCCTTGCTGTCCTGACCGCGAGCTTCGGCGATCTTCTTGGCCAACGAGTTGGCGACTGCCTTGGCGATGAGCGTCTTACCGCAACCGGGCGGACCGTAGAGCAGTACACCCTTCGGCGGTCGCAGTGAGTACTCGTGGAACAGGTCCTTGTGCAGGAACGGAAGCTCGACGGCGTCACGGATCTGCTCGATCTGACGACCGAGACCACCGATGTCGTCGTAGTGAACATCCGGAACTTCCTCGAGAACCAGATCCTCGACCTCGGCCTTCGGGATGCGCTCGAAGGCGTATCCGGCCTTGGTGTCGACGAGCAACGAGTCACCGGGACGCAGTTTTCTGGTCGGAGAATCGGCGTCGTACGCGATGATGTCGGCTTCGGGATCGGCGAAGACGGCCGCCAACGGTGCTGCGAGCCAGACGATGCGCTCTTCGTCGGCATGCCCGACCACCAGCGCGCGCAGTCCGTCGTCGAGTACCTCACGGAGCGTGCTGATCTCGCCGACCTGCTCGTAGGTGCCCGCTTCGACGATGGTGAGTGCCTCGTTGAGGCGAACCGTCTGTCCGAGGGCAAGGGTGTCCGTGTCGATGTTCGGTGAGCACGTCAATCGCATCTTGCGACCGGACGTGAACACATCGACGGTCTTGTCCTCGTGTACCGAGAGAAGGACTCCGTAACCGCTCGGCGGCTGACCGAGTCTGTCGACTTCTTCACGAAGTGCGATGAGCTGCTGACGGGCCTCCTTGAGGGTGTCCATCAGCTTGCTGTTTCGGATGGACAGCGAGTCCACCTTCGACTCCAGCTCACGCACCTGCTCCGGCGATTGTGCGAGTTGTCGGCGCAGTACCTGTGCTTCCACTCGTAGCGCGTGGAGTTCTTCTGCTGCCGCAACCGAATCCGGGTTCTCTGTCGAGCTCATGTGCGTCTCCTCCCAGTGCGATCCATCAACGCTACCGGCATAAGGCCCCAACTGTCGCCAGACACGGTGCGCGAGTGCGAATTCACACCCGCACGGGGACCGTGCCGACTGGTCTCGAGCCAGATTTTGGTCATGTTAGCCTTGCCTACAAGATGGAGACAGCGCCTGTCTCTCTTTACAACGAAAGGTATCGCTGTGATCATCCGCAAGACTCTCATCAGCGCTTGTGCCGTCGCTGCCGTCCTGACCATGGGTGCATGCAGCTCGGACGACAACAAGGATTCGACGGCTGCCAGCTCGACCTCCGCCGCCGCCTCGAGCACCACGGCCAAGGCCTCGGCTTCCGCCACGACGTCAGCCGCGGCTGCCGCTGCAGCTCCGACAGCCGACGAACTCAACGCTTCGCTCGTCGCTCTGATCGATCCGGCCAAGCCGATCGAGGAGAAGACCGCACTGGTGGTCGACGGAACGAAGCGCCAGGCCAACATCGAGACGATGAGTGCCGCGCTGGGCGGTAACCCGGCCTACGCGATCACGTTCACCGTGGACAACGTCAAGGTGGACGGTCAGACCGCAACCGCCGACGTCGCCGTCGTCAGCCCCCATGGCGCTGCTCCGGCACAGCCGTGGACCTGGGAGCTCGAGGACGGCTCCTGGAAGCTGTCCGACACCTCGGCTTGCGTTCTTCTGGAAATGGGCCGCGCTTCCTGCACCGCCTAAGTTTCAGGCAACCGCATAAGTTTCAGGCAAGGCAAAGAGCGGCGATCCGGATACCGGATCGCCGCTCTTATTTGTTTGACTGTGATTACTTGGCTGCGGTATTCGAGCCCTTGCCCGCGCGCCGCTGGGGCTTAGGGGTGACAGTTCCTTCGGCCAGACGACGAGCGCTCACGAGGAACGCGGTGTGGCCCTGCATCCGATGTTCGGGGCGAACCGCCAACCCGACGACGTGCCACCCGCGCACGATCGATTCCCACGACCGGGGCTCGGTCCAGCATTCCTGCTCGCGCATCGCCTCGACGACCTTCGAGAGCTGAGTAACGGTCGCGACATAGACGATCAGAACGCCGCCAGGCACGAGAGCCTTCGAGACGGCTGGCAGGACGTCCCACGGAGCCAGCATGTCGAGTACGACGCGATCGACCTTGCCGCCGTGCGCTTCCGGATCGAACTCCGCGAGGTCGGCGATGGTCAGTTCCCAGTTCGGGGGACGCTCCCCGAAGAAGGTCTCGACGTTGCGAACCGCGTGTTCGGCGTGATCGTCGCGGACCTCGTAGGAGATGACCTTGCCCTCGGGTCCGACAGCACGCAGCAGTGAACATGTCAGTGCGCCGGAGCCGGCTCCTGCTTCGAGCACGCGCGCTCCGGGGAACACGTCGCCCTCGTGGACGATCTGAGCCGCGTCCTTCGGGTAAATGACCTGGGCACCGCGCGGCATGGAGAGCACGTAGTCGACCAATAGTGGGCGCAGTGCAAGATAGGGCGTGCCGTTGACCGACTTGACGACGCTGCCCTCGTCGGCACCGATCAGGTCGTTGTGCACGATTCCGCCCTTGTGGGTGTGGTACTCACGGTTCGCCTCGAGGACGATCGTGTAGTGGCGTCCCTTGCCGTCGGTCAGCTGGACTCGGTCGCCGACGCGGAAGGGCCCGGAAGGACGCTTTCCCAGCGCAGTGATGTCAGCTTCTGGAAGCTCTTGTTCGGGAATCTCGGCGACAGCGGACTGCACAACCTCATCCACTTCGGTCGTGCCTTCTTCTGGTTGTAGCTCGTTCGCCATGCGCAGATGATCCCTGTTCGTTTGTTTCCGGTGTCCTCGCCACCGGCTCCGACGGAGTTGTCGGACCAACCGCATAGCCTGCCAGGTGTGAGCTCTGTCGAATTGCCAACCCCCACTCCAACGGGTGCAACATCACACGAGCGCCCGCGTAGTCGGCCGGCGCTCTCTCCGTCTCGGGCGGGTGACTACAAACAATGCCCCCTGCTCTATCGGTTTCGAGCTGTCGACAGAATTCCGGAAACACCAACCAGAGCCCAGGTCAGAGGCACCGTCGTACACGCGGCGCTGGAAGCGCTGTTTGCACTCCCGACCGGTCACCGGGTTCCCGATCGCGCAGCCGAACTCGTCCGCCCCGCGTGGGAACGTGTCAGTGCCGAGAGTCCCGAGGCTGCTGATCTGATTCCGGAGGACGACCTGGACGCGTTTCTCGGCGAAGTCGCCAAGCTGGTCGCGACGTACTACACACTCGAAGATCCCACTCGATTCGATGCCGAGGCGTGCGAGGTGTACGTCGAGACCGAATTGGACAACGGCGTTCGACTCCGCGGCTTCGTCGACCGGATCGACGTAGCGCCGACGGGTGAGGTGCGGGTCGTCGACTACAAGACCGGGAAGGCGCCCCGCGAGTTCACCGAATCCAAGGCGCTCTTCCAGATGAAGTTCTACGCGCTCGTACTGTTGCGCACTCGCGGAATCGTTCCCGCGCAACTGCGGCTGATCTATCTGGCCTCCGGCTCGATTCTCACGTACGCCCCGGATCACGACGAGCTGATCAGATTCGAACGAACCCTCTCCGCCATTTGGAAAGCGATCCTCGCAGCAGGTGCGACCGGAGACTTCAGACCCAAGCCTGGCAAACTGTGCGACTGGTGCGATCACAAATCACTGTGCCCCTCGTTCGGCGGAACACCTCCGCCGTATCCAGGCTGGCCGGATCTGTTGAGCACCGAACCTGTTGTCGCAAAGGAGAATTCATAACATGACGGACAGTTCGTACTACCGCTACCTCGGAACGACGGAGGAAGGGCACGAGCGGTTCGCGAGCACGCAGGCAACTGTCAGCATCTGGGGCCCGACGCTGCAGCACGGCGCTCCCCCGTCGGCGCTGTTGGTGCGAGCCCTCGAGCGGTGCGGTGCGCGCGACGAAACCCGTCTGACGCGCGTTGTCGTCGAGATTCTCGGACCGATTCCGATCGCCGACCTCGAAGTACGGTCCTGGATCGAACGACCCGGTCGCCGAATCGAATTGATCGTTGCCGAGCTGTGGGCAACGACTGCCGACGGATCTGCACGCGCCGTTGCGCGCGGCACGGCCTGGCGGATGGAGACAGTCGACACCGGCGACGTCGTCCACGTTGTCGATCCTCCACTCGAACCCCGCGACAGCGGCACCCCGGGCGTTCTCGAGGGTCTCTGGAGCGTCGGCTATCTCAAGACTCTCGACTGGTCCTGGATTGCTCCGATCGGGTGTGTGGGAACCGGGAAGGTATGGGCGCGCCCCAAGCCCGAGTTGGTCGAGGGCGAGAAGATGTCTGCTCTCGAGCGTTTGTTGGCGGTGGCTGACATCTCCAACGGCGTCGGCGCCAAGCTCGACCCGGAGCATTGGACGTTCCTCAACACAGATCTCACGGTGCATATCTTCCGTGTGCCCGAGGGCGAGTGGGTCGGTGTTGCCGCCGAAACCACGACCGGTCCGGACGGCGTCGGCATGTGTGCGGGAGTGCTCTACGACGAGCAGGGTGCCGTCGGCCGTATCGCCCAGACTTTGCAGATTCGCGCCCGTTCCTGATTTCCAGGAACGGGCGCGAATGCGCGTAAATCTATTCAGACAGTGATCAGAAAGCGCGTACCGAGCGGATGTTCGAAGCGAGGATGGCCTTGGCGCCGAGTTCGGCCAAGGCATCCATCACCTGGTTGTGTCCCTTGATCGGAACCATGGCGCGAACCGCGACCCAGTCGGGATCGGCCAACGGCGAGAGCGTCGGTGACTCCATACCGGGGGTCATCTTGATGGCGTCGTCGAGGATGGTGCGCGGGCAGTCGTAGTCGATCATCAGGTTCTGCTGAGCGAAGACGATTCCGCGTACGCGTTCGATGAGCTGGTTGCGAGCGGGATCGTCCTGCGGAGCTCCGGTGCGCTCGATCAGGACACCCTCGGAATCGCAGAGCGATTCACCGAAAGCCACGAGGTTGTGTTGACGGAGAGTACGACCCGATCCGACCACGTCGGCGATCGCGTCGGCGACACCGAGCTGAATCGAGATCTCCACGGCGCCGTCGAGACGGATGACGGTGGCGTCGAGCCCGCGATCTGTGAGGTCCTTGCGCACGAGGTTCGGGTACGACGTCGCAATGCGAAGGCCGGACAGATCCTCGACCGTCCAATCCTTGCCGGCTGGTGCTGCGTAGCGGAACGACGAACGGCCGAACCCCAGCGACAGGCGCTCGGACACGGGAGCTCCCGAGTCGCCGGCGAGGTCGCGACCGGTGATGCCGAGATCCAGTTCACCGGAGCCGACGTAGATCGCAATGTCCTTGGGGCGCAAGAAGAAGAACTCGACCTGGTTGGCAGGATCGAGAACCGTCAGATCACGGGAATCAGTGCGTCGACGGTAGCCGGCCTCGCTGAGAATCTCGGCGGCTGACTCGGACAGTGAGCCTTTGTTGGGAACTGCTACGCGCAGCATGGTGGATGTCCTTTCGGAAGGTGTGGGTGACGTGAGACGACGTGAATCGGAAGCCCTGGACGAGCGAGATGGCGAGCATCTCGCTGATCAGCTCCGATCACAGATGTCGGTACACGTCCTCGAGGGTCAGTCCGCGACCGACCATCAACACCTGCGTCCAGTACAGCAGCTGGGAAATTTCCTCGGCTAGCTGCTCATCGCTCTGGTATTCCGCAGCGATCCACACTTCACCGGCTTCCTCGATGACCTTTTTGCCCTGCGCATGCACACCGGCGTCGAGGGCGGCGACAGTGCCGGATCCCTCGGGGCGAGTAGCAGCACGCTCGGTCAATTCGGCGAACAAGGATTCGAAGGTCTTCACGGGTAGACATTCTTTCACGAGGACGGAAGCGGTTTTCACACGCCCACGAACAGCGGTGTTCACAGCCCTGCGTCGAGGCTGCGCGAACTGACGAACCTGCGGGTCTGCCCGGTGATCGGATCCGGGTACTCCAGCGCCCGCGCCAACAATCGCAATGGCGTGGAAAAGTCACCGGGCACCGCGGGTAGGTACTGGGGGTAGTAATTGTCGCCGACGATCGGGATACCGAGGGAGTTCAGATGCAGGCGAAGCTGATGGGTCCGGCCGGTCCGTGGGAGCAACCTGTATCGCCCGAGCATCCGGCCGGCCGAGTCGGTGATCACCTCGATCAGTTCGATCGACGTCTCACTGTTCGGCTCGCCCGCAATCTCGGTGGCCGTCATCTCGCCGTGAACCTTGTTGATGCGACTGCGCACCGTGCGAGGGAAAGTCAGTTCCGGATCGAAGCCTGCAATCGCCTCGTATTCCTTGACGATCCGCTGCTCGGCAAACAGTTCCTGGTACGGCCGTCGTAGGTCCGGTGTCACGGTGAACACGATGACCCCCGCCGTCATCCGGTCCAGGCGGTGAACTGGCGCAAGATCCGGAAGATCCAGATCACGACGCAGTCGCACGACCGCGCTTTCGACAATGTGTGCTCCCCGCGGAATGGTCGCCAGGAAGTGTGGTTTGTCGATCACGAGAATCGAGTCGTCGCGGTACAGGATCTCGATCTCGTGCGGAACCGGAATCTCGGGAGCTGGTTCGCGGTAGAAGTACACGAAACGGGTCGGCTGATAAGGCGTTTCGCCGGTGATCCTCCGCCCGTGCTCGTCGACGACATCACCGGCGTTCACAAGGTCCGCCCACAGATCCCGCTCCCCCGGATTCTCGGCGACCAGGTGTTCGAGGACGGTACGCGCGGACGACTCGGCCGGCATCCGCAGCCGATCCGGCCCGAGACCGTTTCGGATCGGCAACGGAGCCTTGGGCACTGCTCAGTCCTGCTCAAGGTCTGGTGAACAACTTTCGCAGAGCAATTCGAGGGTGCGACCGTCACCGTCGATCCGATTGCGGAACCGCGGCGTCGGAGTACCGCAATCGACACAGACGCCGAGCGTCTTGGCTTCGGACGAGAACTCGATGTTCATCCGCTTGTCGAACACGTACAAGGAACCGTCCCAGAGACCGCGGTCGCCGAAAGTTTCGCCGTAACGGACGATTCCGCCGTCCAACTGGTAGACCTCGTCGAAGCCACGTGAGCGCATCAATGAAGACAACACCTCGCAGCGCACTCCCCCGGTGCAGTAGGTGACCACGGCTTTGCCCTTGAGATGGTCGTACTTGCCGCTGTCGAGTTCGTCGACAAAATCGCGAGTGGTGGCCACGTCCGGAACCACTGCATCTCGGAAGCGGCCGATCTCGGCTTCGAAAGCATTGCGCCCGTCGAAGAACACGACCTCGTCACCGCGTCTGTCGACGAGTTCGTGTAGTTCTTTGGGCGCCAGGTGAACTCCGCCGCCGACTACACCGTTCTCGTCGACTTTCAGCTCGTCGGGGGCACCGAACGTCACGATTTCCGGGCGAGCCTTCACGCTCAGGCGAGGGAAATCGTGACCGAGTCCGTCCGACCACTTGATGTCAGCGGTGCGGAACGGCTCGTAGCCACGCGTACCGCGGACGTAACGTTTGACGTCCTCGATGTCACCGCCGACCGTCGCATTTATCCCGTGAGGCGAAACGATGATCCGACCCGTCAAGTTGTTCGACTCCGCGAGGCTGTGCTGCCACAGCTTGATCGCTTCCGGGTCCGCCAAGGGCGTGAACTGGTAGAACAGAACAATTTTCGGAATAGCCACAGCAAATCCAGCCTAACGTGCCGCGCTCGAGTGAACGTCGTGAAGATCGTGAATGGACAAGTCCACCAGGGACTCTCGGAACACGCGGCCAGGACCGGCCGGGACGTCGACCTCACACGGAACGACGAGCACCGCGCAACCCGCGGCGCTGGCCGACGCCGTACCGGTCGGTGAGTCCTCGATCGCGAGGCACTGCGCCGGCTCGAGTCCGAGCAGGTGCGCGCCGCGCAGGTACGGATCCGCAGCCGGTTTTCCGTTGGGGACCTCGTCGCCGCACACCGAGTGGTCGAAGAACTCACGGCCGAGCATGCCGAGTGCCCGATCGACCAGAACTCGCTCGGTGTTGGTGACCAGTGCAGAACGCAGACCACCGTCGCGCACGGTCGACAGAGCATCGCGAGCGCCCGGTCGCCAGGTCACGCCGTCCTCGAACAGATCGCCGACGCGGGTGTACATCCAGTCCTTCGCCTCGCCGATGGCATCGGGATGCTTCTCCAAACCGAGCGCGTCGAACACCGTCGCCAGTGCGAAGGGGCTCGACGCACCGATGACGGCGATGCGAGTCGCTTCCGTCATCGGTCCGCCCAGGCGTAGGGACAGCTCACGAAGCGCGATGTCCCACAGCTTCTCCGAATCGAGCAGGGTGCCGTCCATGTCCCACAGGACTCCACCGAGGGTCGTTTCGGATACTTCGGTCAACAACTCAGACATTGAAATACTTTGCTTCCGGGTGGTGCAGGACAAAAGCGTCAGTGGACTGCTCGGGATGCAGCTGCAGTTCCTCGGACAATTCGACGCCGATTCGCTCGGGTTCGAGCAGCGCCACCAACTTGGCACGATCCTCGAGGTCCGGGCACGCGCCGTATCCGAACGAATAACGAGCGCCGCGGTACTCGAGATCGAAGTAACCGGCAACCTCGGTCGGGTCCTGCTCCGCGACGGTATGCCCCTCGGGGAGCACAAGCTCTTCACGAACGCGTCGATGCCAGTACTCCGCCAGAGATTCCGTGAGCTGGACGCCGATTCCGTGAACTTCGAGGTAATCACGGTACGAGTTCGACGCGAACAACTCGTTGGCGAAGTCCGCGATCGGCTGACCCATCGTCACCAACTGGAACGGAAGAACGTCCACCTGGCCGGTCGCTTCTGCTTCCTTGCGCGAGCGCACGAAGTCAGCGATGCACAGGAAACGGTCGCGATGCTGACGCGGGTAGGTGAACCGGAACCGTTCAGGTGCATCCGGTTTCGGTTCGGTGAGCACGATGACGTCATCGCCCTCCGAGATCGCCGGGAAGTAGCCGTACACAACCGCGGCGTGCGCGAGGATGCCCTCGGACGTCAGCCGATCGAGCCAGTATCGAAGCCGCGGACGGCCTTCCGACTCGACCAGTTCCTCGTACGTCGGACCGTCGCCCTTGCGCTGACCGCGAAGGCCCCACTGACCGAGGAAGAGAGCGCGCTCGTCGAGCAGCCCTGAGTACTCGGACAGAGAGATTCCCTTGACGATGCGCGAGCCCCAGAACGGCGGTGTCGGCACCGCAATGTCGGTAGCGACATCGGAACGCTCCGGCAGGACGACGGGAACCGCTGCAGCTTTACGCTTTTCGGCGATGCGCTTGGAACGCTCGTGACGAGCCTTACGCTCGGCGGCCTTCTCGCGAGCAGCGATGGCCTCCGGGCTGTCCGGCGCCGGGCCGCCGCCGCGCTTGGTAGTCATGATCTGGTCCATCAAGTTCAGACCCTCGAAGGCGTCGCGGGCATAGCTGACGTTGCCCTCGTACACCTCCTGCAGGTCGTTCTCGACGTACGAACGCGTCAGCGCGGCACCACCCAGCAAAACCGGGAACTGTTCCGAGACACCGCGAGAGTTCAGTTCCTTGAGGTTGTCCTTCATGACCACTGTCGACTTCACGAGCAGTCCGGACATGCCGATGACATCGGCCTTGTGCTCGATCGCAGCATCGAGAATGGTCGCGATGGGCTGCTTGATGCCGAGGTTCACGACGTCGTAACCGTTGTTACTCAAGATGATGTCGACAAGGTTCTTGCCGATATCGTGGACGTCGCCCTTGACTGTCGCAATGACGAGGCGACCCTTGCCGTCGTCGTCCGTCGCTTCCATGTGCGGCTCGAGGAACGCAACTGCTGCCTTCATGACCTCAGCGGACTGCAGAACGAACGGCAACTGCATCTGTCCGGAACCGAACAGTTCACCGACGGTCTTCATGCCCGAAAGCAGTGTCTCGTTGATGATTTCGATCGGGGACTTGACCGTCATCGCTTCGGTGAGATCGTCGTCGAGGCCGTTGCGCTCGCCGTCGACGATGCGACGCTCGAGCCGGTCGAACAACGGAAGTCCGGCGAGTTCCTGCGCACGGGACTCGCGCGCCGACGCAGCCGAGACACCCTCGAACAGAGCCATCAGCTTCTGCAGTGGGTCGTAGCCCTCGCTACGACGGTCGTAGACCAGGTCGAGTGCGGTTTCACGCTGCTCGTCCGGAATTCGCGCCATCGGCAAAATCTTGGACGCGTGAACGATCGCCGTGTCCAGACCGGCCTCGGTGCACTCGTGCAGGAACACCGAGTTGAGGACCTGACGTGCCGCCGGGTTCAAACCGAACGAAATGTTCGAGATACCCAGGGTGAAGTGCAGTTCCGGGTACGCAGCCTTGAGCTGACGGATCGCTTCGATGGTCTCGATGCCGTCGCGTCGCACCTCTTCCTGACCGGTGGAGATGGGGAAGGTCAACGCGTCGACGATGATGTCGGACTCGGCGAGTCCCCAGTTTCCCTTGATGTCCTCGATCAGACGCTTGGCGATGGCGACCTTGGTCTCGGCGGTGCGAGCCTGGCCCTCTTCGTCGATGGTCAGGGCGACGACTGCCGCGCCGTGCTCCTTGACCAACGTCATGATCTTGTGAAAACGCGATTCGGGGCCGGCGCCGTCTTCGTAGTTGACGGAGTTGACAGCGCAGCGGCCACCGAGGTGTTCGAGACCGGCCTGCAACACGGCAGGCTCGGTGGAGTCGAGCATGATCGGCAGCGTCGAGGACGTCGCCAGACGGCTGGCCAGTTCCGACATGTCGGCGGCACCGTCGCGGCCCACGTAGTCGACGTTGAGGTCGAGCATGTGTGCGCCGTCGCGGGTCTGGTCCTTGGCGATGTCCAGGCACTTCTGGTAGTCCGCGGAGAGCATTGCCTCGCGGAAAGCCTTGGAGCCGTTGGAGTTCGTGCGTTCACCGATCATCAGGATGCTGGCGTCCTGCTCGAACGGCACCGCCGAGTACAACGAAGAGGTGCTCGGCTCGTGGATCGGGGTGCGCTGGGCCTTCTCGACCTGACGGACCGCGTCGGCGACCGCGCTGATGTGCTCGGGTGTCGTACCGCAGCATCCGCCTACGAGGCCGAGTCCGAACTCGGAAACGAAACCACTGAGGGCTTCGGCCAATTCGTCGGCGGTCAGCGGGTACTCGGCGCCCTTGGGGCCGAGCTGCGGCAGGCCGGCATTGGGCATGACCGACACCGGCAGCGTCGAATACTTGGACAGGTGCCGGAGATGTTCGCTCATCTCGGCCGGCCCGGTGGCACAGTTCAGGCCGATCATGTCGATACCGAGTGGCTCGAGTGCCGTCAGCGCCGCACCGATCTCACTGCCCAGGAGCATCGTTCCAGTTGTCTCTACCGTCACGTGCGTGATGATCGGCAACCGCAGTCCGAGTTGCTCCATCGCACGCTGACTGCCGAGAATGGCAGCCTTCACCTGAAGTAGGTCCTGGCAGGTTTCGACCAGGATGGCGTCGGCGCCACCGTCGATCATGCCGAGCGCAGCTTCGGTGTACGCGTCACGAAGGACTGCGTACGGTGCGTGTCCGAGGCTGGGGAGCTTGGTTCCCGGTCCCATCGAGCCGAGTACGAATCGGGCCATGCCGTCGCGGCCTGGTCCCATCTCGTCCGCTACTTCACGGGCGAGAGCAGTGCCTTTTTCCGCGAGTTCGCGGATCCGGTGAGAGATGTCGTAGTCGGCGAGGTTGGGCAGGTTGCAACCGAAGGTGTTGGTCTCGACGGCATCGGCACCAGCGGCGAAGTACGCACGGTGGATGTCTTTGAGCACGTCGGGACGGGTGTCGTTGAGGATCTCATTGCACCCCTCGAGCCCGAGGAAGTCCTCCAGGGTGAGGTCCGCGGCCTGCAACATGGTGCCCATCGCTCCGTCGCCGATGACAACGCGCTGTTTCAGCGCATCAAGCAGGGCAGAGTTAAATGGGGCAGACATGCCGTCCAGAGTAGTGGGCGCACCGACAAGCTCTGGCCGTAGGCTGGGTGGGTGAGTCCAAGTGAGTTCCCCGTCACTCCCGACGGCCCGGTCGATTTCGACGATTCCGCGGCCTTCGAGAGCCCTGACGGCTTTGCCGTCGACAGCAGCGACCGCCTCGAGGGCGACATCCCTGTCCTACGTGATCCCATCCTCGTTGCAGCTTTCGAGGGCTGGAACGACGCCGGTGACGCAGCCAGCGGTGCGGTCGAACATCTCGAGCTGATCTGGGATGCCCAGCCGCTCGCCGAACTCGATTCCGAGGACTACTACGACTACCAGGTCAACCGTCCCACGGTCCGTCAGGTCGACGGTGTCACTCGCGAAATCGTTTGGCCGGCAACACGTTTGTCGGTCTGTTCGCCTCCCGGCAGTGAGAGCGACATCGTCCTTCTTCGCGGGATCGAACCCAACATGCGGTGGCGCAGTTTCTGCGAGGATCTGCTCGAATTGATCGACCAACTGAACGTCAAGACCGTGGTCATCCTCGGCGCCCTGCTCGCCGACACTCCGCACACCCGCCCGGTGCCGGTCACGGGCACGGCGTACAGCAGCGAATCTGCTGCACGATTCAACCTCGAACAGACCCGATACGAAGGCCCGACAGGCATCACCGGAGTTCTTCAGGACGAGTGCGTTCGTGCTGGTGTGCCCGCTATTTCGTTCTGGGCAGCGGTTCCGCACTACGTCTCGCAGCCACCCAACCCGAAGGCCACGGTGGCCCTCCTTCAACGAGTCGAGGATGTTCTCGACATCGAGGTCCCCCTCGGTGAACTCCCGGCTCAGTCGGAGGACTGGGAGGAAGCGGTCAACGAAATGACCGCGGACGACGAGGAAATCGGCGAATACGTGCGCACCCTGGAAGAGCGGGGAGACGCCGAAACCGACATCAGCGAAGCAATCTCCAAGATCGACGGCGACGCCATCGCTGCGGAATTCGAGCGCTACCTCAGACGGCGAGGCCCCGGCAGCTTCGGACTGTGAGCAAGAACACTCCAGAGGAAGAAGGCGGAAGTACACAGCGCCCCATGCGCCTCCGGCTTCAACTGATCGCGCTGTACGCCGGCGGGTTCCTCGGCCCGTTCGGCGGCGGTGTGGTTGCTTCGATCCTCCCCGAGATCGGTGACGATCTCGGGGTCGGGCCGTCGGCGGCCGCCTCCTCGCTCACCGCGTACCTGCTCCCCTTCGCCGCTCTGATGTTGGTGTCCGGGACACTCGGGACGCGGTGGGGCAAAGTCCGGACCGTGCGGATCGCATACGGGGTCTACGTCTTCGCGTCGTTGGCGTGCTTCCTCGCCCCGACTCTCGAGATTTTCCTGGCCGCCCGGGTACTGCAGGGCTCCGCGAACGCATTCACCACACCGCTACTGCTTGCTTCGTTGGCGGCCGCAACACCGCAGGCTCGACTGGGTCGAGCACTCGGAGCCTTCGGCGCTTTCCAGGCCGCAGGGCAGTCGTCAGCTCCGTTGATCGGCGGCCTCGCGGCCGAATTCAACTGGCGTCTGGCCTTTCTCGTCATTGCAGTGGTCGCAGGCATCCTGGGAGCCGTCGGACTCCCGAAGTCCGAAGCGCCGACAGCGACCACTCCCGCACGCCTACGAGATGCACTGCGCCCCGAAGTGCTCCGGATCGGCATCGCTGCACTGCTCGGCTGGGGCGCCCTCGGTGGGCTGAGCTTCCTGCTTGCCTTCCGCTTCGAAGACGAGTTCGGACTATCCCCCACCGTCCGCGGCCTACTGCTCACCGTTTTCGGTGTGGCCGGCATCCTCTCGGCCCGGCGCATCGGAATCCTCATCGATCGCATCGGCGCACGTTCCTCCGTGATGATCGGCGCCCTGGGCGGTGCAGTTCTGGTGTCCGTCGTCGGCCTCGCCGGCTTGGTACCGGTGATCGCGATCGCATGGTTTGTCGCAGGCGTCGCGAGCCAGTTCGTCCTGGTAGGCGTCAACGCGGCGGTACTCGGCTCTGAGGGACCCAACCGCGGCGGCGCCGTGTCGGTCGTGCAAGCGATGCGCTTCGGCGGCGCTGCCCTTGCTCCCCTGGCCCTGACACCGATCTACGACTCTTCGCCTGCCGCGAGCTTCCTGATCCCTGCGATACTGCTCGCCGTCGTCGCTCCCCTGGTGATGCCGAAGCAACGCTGATCCGTCTTGGCCGGTTTCGGAATTTTTGTTGTGCGAATGGTGACGAGCTTGGGGAAAAGGACCGCCGTTGTCTTGTGATCGACTGTTTGAGCGATATTCGGCAAATCTCGTGTTTCCGTCAGCGACAGATATTGATACCATTGGAACATGAGCGAATCTGAGTCGGAACCGGAACGGCCGATCGACATTTTTCGGCGATCGGTTGCCGTCATCGAAGAAAATTTGCCTCCTACCTGGTCTTTGTCGACACAGCGCTCCCCCGACCTGTCCGAGGCGCCGCTTCGTCTCGACCTCCGCTCCCCTGACGGCGCGGTGGCCAAATTCGGCGTATACGCCGCTCACGGTGTCCTGAGCAGTGACGTTCCCGGTATCGCCGATCGCTTCCCCACCGGTCAATCGGGCTTCGTGTGCGCAAAATATCTGTCCGAGCCGGTCCGCCGGCAGCTCGATTCCCACGCGATCTCGTACGCAGATGCCACGGGCAACGTCTCGTTGACCGCTGATCGACCCGCCGTCTGGGTTCGTGGACGCGGAGCCGATGCCGATCCGTGGCGGGGGCCCGGACGTCCTTCCGGACAGCTGACGGGCGATCCGTCAGCTCGCGTCGTGCGTGCGCTCGCCGATTTCGCGGCACCACTGGCGATCACTGCCTTGGTGCGCCTGGCCGGTGCGTCGACGGGAGCAACCTATCGGGTGGTTCAGACACTGTCGGATCGCGAACTGGTGACCAGGCTCCCCCGCGGTGGGATCGGTGACGTCCGCTGGCCGAAGATGCTTCGTGAATGGGCGGCTGAGGCCGGGGCCAAAGCACCAACGCCTCACGGCTTTCACGCACCGGACGGGTTGGAAGCACTCTTCGATCAACTGCGTCAGCTCAGCGGTCACATCTATGCCGGTACCGCCTCGGTAGCCGCGGCGCCCTTTGCGCGGTACGCCCCCACCCAACGCGCACACTTCCATGCCGACAACGTCGACCAGTTCGCCGACGCTCTCGGCCTTCGGCGTGTGGAATCCGGCGGTGACGTGTGGATCACCGCTCCCCTGTCACCGTCCGCGTTCGACCGATTGCTCACTCGCGACGGCATCCGCATCGTCGCACCGAGCCAGGCGTTCGCTGATCTTCTGGTCGGCCCGGACTCCGATGAAGCGGCAGCCGAGCACCTGCTCACGTGGATGATCGAGAACGAATCACAGTGGCGACGCGCCGCATCCCCTGCTACGGATCGCCCGTAGGAAAAAGAGGGGGCGTCTCTCGCCTACCCTGTCATGGTGGAAGAAACGAGTGCGCCCGATTACGCCGCGTACGCCGACACCAATCGACTGAAGCTGTTTTCGTTCACGATCGCGGAAAAACGGGCCGAGTACCTCTGGGTGCTTCGTGCCTTCGACCATGCTCGGGCCAACTACACCGTGCTGCTGCATGCCGGAACCGTCGCGCACATCCTCGAGAAGATCGGCGGCTCGGATCCGGCCGCCGATCTGTCGGCAGCAGAGGTCACTCCCCTGTTGGATCAGCTCCACGTCTGGGAGATCCTCGAGCGCAGCTACGACGGCACCCGTGCAGCCACGCTGGCCGAGTACCGTAATCGCCACTTCGTCTACCAGTTCGGTCAGGCTGGATACCAGGTCTATCGATCAGTCGAGGACGTTCTTGCCGCACGCCTGGACTCGGCGTCGCTGTCTCGTCTCGCTCTTGCGGATCTGCTCGCAGACATGTCCGAACTCGCAGAGGCAAACCGAAGCTCCGACGGGGATCTGATCTTCCGCAAGCTCAAGCGCCTCGACTCGACGCTCTCCGACATGGCCGATCGAGCTGCGCACTTCTATCTGACACTCGGCGACTTGGTGCGGACCACGGAGATCACTCCGCAGGCTTTCCTCACGCACAAGGACGCTCTGCTCACGCACATGCGCGAGTTCAGCTCCGATCTGGCGCGCTACGCCCCGAAGCTCAAGGAAGCGATCGAGCACGTCGAATCAACCGGTGTCGATCGCATGATCCGCCTCGCCGCCGCCAGTGACGAGCGGGTGTTCGTCCCGATCGCCGAGCGCGAAGACGACTGGGCTGCGCGTTGGCGAGGATTGACCGCCTGGTTCGTCTCCGCGGAATCGGGGATCAGCGAGTCCGAACGCCTGCGTGAAGGCACGATGAGTGCGATCGCCGCGGTTCTGGCGCTCCTTCGCCGCGTCACGGAGACCCGTCGCGGCGGCGTCAGCCGTGAGAGCCAACTCAGGCACCTCGCCGGTTGGTTTGCCGCCACCCCGTCCGAAGACGCAGCTCACGCTCTGTTTCAAGCTGTCTTCGATCTCGGCCGACCCCGCCACCTGTCGATGGTGCATCCGGACGCCGACATCATTTCGCACTCGCGTTCGTGGTGGGAGGCACCGCCGGTGGAGATCGCGCGGACACTCGCCGAAACCGGCCGGCCGCCCTCACCCGGGTTGCCGAGCAAAGTTGCCCGCAACGACGGCAGCATCCGCCGACTGCGCGAAGAGCAGTTGGCGGCGCAACGTACCCGCAGCGCCGCCGCGCAATCTCTCGCGTCGAACGGTGTTTATCAGCGCGAACTCAACGAGCAGGAGACCGAAGTTTTGCTGAGTCTGCTCAATGCAGCACTGACCGCGCGCGTTCCGGTGGTGGGACGCGTCAAGAGTTCCACCGGTAGCGAGAACGGGGTGAAGCTCACGCTCAGTCCCTCGGACGGTTCGACCACCATCAAGACTGCTCGCGGACGTATGCATCTCGACGGTATCGAGGTCAGTGTTCGATGAGAGCTCGCGAGATCACGCCCCTTGCCCTCGATTCGTACCAACGAGCGGCGCGCGTGATTCTGTCCAATCACCTGATCACCTCGACGTACCCGGATCGTATTGCGTTGCCGCTCTTGCGCCGTTGGGCCACCGAGCTACGTGACGACTTGCTCGAACTGTTCGGATACCGCCTCGAGGTGACGGAGACCACCGCGCGCCTGTTCACGGTGTCGGATCGGCTCAACCCGTCTGCACCGGCGAGAACTGCCTCTGAGCGAACTTTCGATCGCACGCGCTACGCATATCTGGCGTTGTGCCTGGCCGCTCTTGGCCGCGCCGGAAACCAGATCACGTTGTCGGAGTTGGCCGATCACGTCGCGGCCGACGCCGCGCAGGTGGACGGCGTCGAGCTGTCCACCGATCGTGCGTCGGACCGCGACGCCTTCGTCGATGCCGTCGGCTGGCTCGGCGTCCGGGGCGCCATCGCCCTCGCCGACGGTGACGCAAACGGCTGGGCATCGAATCCCGAAGCGGGAGAGGCGCTCTACGACATAGATCGTTCCGTCGTCGTGGCCCTGTTCCGTCCGCCGCGCGCCCTGCAGCACCTGCACTCCATCCGAGGGCTACTGGCGGCGGAGACCTCGAGTGCCTCCGAGGACCACGGAATTCCCGTGGACGCGAAAGAGATCGGGCGCCGGGTGCGTCGGGCTCTCGTCGAGCGCCCGGTCGTACTGGCCGGCGAACTCGATCAGCACGAGTTGATCGCGTTGGCGCAGCCCAAGACCGCGTCGGAAGTCGAACTCCTGACGGGGTTGGTGGCCGAGCGTCGCGCCGAGGGAATCGCGATGATCGATCCCACCGGTCGACTCTCCGACGTCCGCTTCCCGAGCACCGGAACGATCGCTCAGGTAGCGCTTCTCTTGGCCGGCGAGATTGCCGACCGCGTACTCGACGTCGACGCTCCCGAATTGCCGAAACTTCCGATCCCGCACGTGTCGGACGATCACCTGATCGAACAGCTCGATGCCGCCATCCCCGAGGCTGGAATCTTCGAGGACCTCGCCGACGAGGAAGAAGAATTCGCTCTTCCTGCCGGCGAACCGACCGAGCCACCGGAACCCGTCACGTACCCGAAAATCGACGACGACTGGCTCGCCGACAAGGTCACCGAGTTGGTGGACCAGTTCGGGCGAACCTTCGCGGCGCAGTGGCAGGCCGATCACAACGGACTGCGCAAGCAGGCGCTCGGGTTGTTGCAGCGTTTACGCCTGACGCACGTGGTCGACGGCGGAGTTCTGGTCTTACCCGTGTTGGCCCGGTACCGAGACGTCGTGGTCTCCGTGCGCGAACGCGACCCTCGGATCGACTTCGCGGTGGACAACTCCGCCCCGGATCCGGTCGACGAATTCGGCCCCGAACCTTCCCCCAACGGCGAACTATCAGAGGTAGAGAACGTATGAGCAACGCCCGCTTCCGACCTACTCGGGCTGGAATCATCAACCTCTGGGATTACCGAGACCAAGAGTTCTCGTTCGCCGACGGTCGACTGGTTCTGCGAGGACCCAACGGATCCGGCAAGACCAAGGCCCTCGAGGTCCTGTTCCCGTTCGTCTTCGACGGCCGCATCGAACCGCGGCGCCTCAACCCGTTCGCCGGTGAAGAGCGCACCATGAAATCCAACCTGCTCTACCGCGGTCAGGACAGCGCGCACTCCTACGTGTGGATGGAGTTCTGCCGCGGCCCACTGGAAGATCCCGAGTCGGTGACCGTGGGAATCGGCATGCGTGCGACACGCACCAACGACAAGGTCACCCGCTGGTACTTCGTCGCCGACGGCCGCGTCGGGGTCGACTTCTCGCTGATCGGCAACGACGATCGTCCCCTGACCAAGAAGCAGTTGGCCGAACAACTCGGCAGCGATTCCATCACCGACCGTCCCCTCGACTACCGCACCGCGATCGACGCGCGGATGTTCGGTCTCGGTGTGCAGCGTTACGACCAGCTGATCAACCTCATTCTCACGCTTCGTCGCCCCCAGCTCGCGAAGAACCTTGATCCGAAGGGCCTCTCGCAGGCGCTCACCGACGGCCTCCGCCCGCTCGACGACCAGCTGGTCCTCGAAGCTGCGCGTTCGTTCAGCGACATGGAGGAGGTCGGCCGCGCGCTCGAGGGGCTGGCGGCAGCTGATCAGGCGGCACAGAGTTTCATCGGGGTCTACACCAAGTACCTGCGTCAACAGTCCCGCGGAGAGATCGAACAGGTCAGTACCCGCCTCGCAGCGGTCACCAGAGGTGTTGCCGCCATGGACGAGTCGTCGCTCGCCCAGACCCGCAGCCGCGAGGCGCGGGCAGCTGCCGAGGAACGCTTCAACCAGGCCGAGCAGGCACTCGAGAACGCGCGCGCCAATGTCGAAGCACTGCAACGCTCGAGCGCCTATGAAGGCAAGCAGCAACTCGACGATCTCGCCCAGGCCGTCGCGACGCTGAAGCTCTCGACCGAGCAGCAGGCAGACAAGTCACGAAAAGCGCAGGCCGCACTCGCACAACGCGGCGACGAAGCCGACAAGGCCGCATCGTCGGTCAAGCGTGCGGCCGAAGCACTCTCGCGTGCCGAGGACGAACTGCAGGCAGCAGCCGAGGACGCAGGCATCGTCTGGACTCCCCTGCCCGACGGCTCACGCAGCGACCAGATCACGGCAGCCGTCCGTGGCCATGCCGAGGAGCGTGACGGTGACGTACGCGTTGTCCGCACCGCTCTGGCGACCGTCGAGAAGGCGGCGACCGAACGAACCCGGGCTGAAAACAGCTCTCGCCGTGGACAAGAGCTGCTCGAAGCGTCCAAGGCAGCGGTGCTCGAGGGCGAAGCTGCCGTGGAACTCGCACGCAGTCGGTGCGCCAGTGGGCTGCGCGCGTGGTGGACCGATCACTCCTCTCTGTTCTCGGCTGTTGGCGCCGACACGTCGCTGTTCGAGGCTCTCGACGCAGCGCTCGCCGAGGTCGGCGACGAGGACGCTCCGGCGCTGTCCGCAGTTCTCGCCGAGCACACCGAGGCAGGAACCGAGACGCTGCGCGAGCGTCGGCGCGAAGCAGAAGCGGAAATCTCGGCATCACACGCCTCCATCGCGGCTCTCAAATCCGAGCGCAAAGCCGTCTCGGCGGAACACGACGATGCTCCGCCGGCCTTCCACGCACGCACCGACAACCGCAGTGAACTGGGCGGCGCACCGCTGTGGCAGTTGGTCCGCTTCGCCGACTCCGTCGAACTGGACGTGGCTACAGGTATCGAATCCGCGCTCCAGGCAGCAAATCTGCTGGACGGCTGGGTCTGCCCGGACGAGAAGATTCCCGATCACGTCAGCGAGCAGTTCCTGACCGCTCTACCCGTCAAGCAGCGTCCGAAGGGACGAACGCTGGCCGATGTCCTCGAGGTCGAAGGCAATGCCGACGTGCCCGACGCTCGGGTACAGGAGATTCTCGCGTCGATCAGTCTCGTCGAGGCACCGGGCGACTCCGATGCAAGCGTCGCGATCGGCGTCGACGGTCGCTTCTGGCAGGGCGTCGCGCGTGGCCGCCACGTCAAAGCCGACGCCGAGTACATCGGCACGACAGCACGGGCGCGTCGACGCGAAGCTCGGATCACCGAGATCGACGCGGCCCTGGAAGAGCTTGCCGCAGCAGTCGATGCAGCCAAGTCACTGGTGACGCAGACCAACGAGCAGTTGAGCCGGATCAACTCTGCGGCAAAGGAATTGCCGAAGACCGGTTCGATCCTGCGTGCACTCAAGACCGTTACCGAATCCGCCGGTGCTCTCCGCACTCGCTCGGAGGCCACTGAAACAGCGCAACGTGAACTCGACGCGGCGATCGCCGATCTCGCGGCGAAGGAAAAGCAACTCCGGGCGACGGCGTCGCACCACCGGACGCCGCACGTCGGCCGTGAACTGGACTCCCTCGCCGCGGCGATCCGGCACTTCGAGAAGCAGGGTGAACTGGCGCTGCGCTGCCGGCGCGAGCACGCCAAGGAAGTAGAACTCGAGCGCGAGTCCCGCGACCGCCTCGACGAATCACGCGCCAATGCCGAGGAATTCGCCGAAGAAGCCGCCATCGCCGAAGAGAGTCTGCTCCAGCAGGTGCAGCGTCTCGAGACGCTCCGCGACACTCTCGGTGCCAGCGCCGAGCAGATCGATCTCGACCTGGCAAAAGCGCGCGCGAAGATCGAAGAATGCAAGGTCGAACAGCGTGCTGCGCGAAAGGCATACGACGCTGCGGTGCTCCAGATCGGCACCGCAGAGGGTGCATACAACACCGCTGTCGAGACGTTGCGTCATACCCTGACCGAAACCCGCAGTGATGCAGAACGACTCGCACCCTATGCTCGCCCGGATCTTCTCGAGTTGTTGGGCGTCAAGGAACATCTGAGCTGGCCGGCAAGTTCGGCGGCGTGGATGAGCCCCGACCAACTGGTCTACCGCATCCAGAACGAAGATCGCAGCGAGGACGCGGCCCACCCGCCCGTCCTCCCCGAAGACGTCGACAAGTTGTACCGAGCGCTCGAGGCTGCAACCTCGGCGGTACGCGTCACCGACGGCGCCCGCAAGGCAACCCGCACGGCACTGACCTCGGCGTTGCAGGACTTCGACGCCCAACTCGCAGCAGCCGGACAGGACTACCGTCTGCAGTGGGATGCACCGGACGGACTGACCGTCGTACGAGTGCAGGACGATCAGGGCTATTCGTCGATCGGTGAATTCGCAACGCGGATCCACGATGCTCGCGGCGATCAGGAGCAGTTGCTCACCGAATCCGAGCGTCGAATTCTCGAAGATGCCCTGCTGACCGGATTGGCTCAGCAGATCCATGAGCGCACAGTCGACGCACGAGAGTTGATCGCACAGATGGGCACCGAGATGCGTGAGCGTCGTATGTCCTCGGGCAACACCATCGGCGTTCACTGGGTGCTCGCCGACAACCTCGACGACAGCTCGCGGGCGATCTCCAAGCTGCTGGATCGAGATGCGTCGGCCCTCGGGGTTGACGAACTTGCGACTCTGCGAGCGCATTTCGCGACCCAGATCCGCACCGCCCGCGCTGCACACCCCGAACGCTCGTACCCGGAGATCTTGTCCTCGGCGCTCGACTACCGGCAGTGGCGCGTGTTCTCGTTCACCCTCATCAGCGGTGAGGGCAAGGAAGATCGGCTTACTGTTGCGCGGCACAGCGCACTGTCCGGTGGCGAGCAGTCGGTTTCGCTGCACCTTCCGCTCTTCGCCGCGGCGCACGTCATGTTGGACTCGGCCGACCCGCACGCCCCGCGTCTGTTGGCACTCGACGAGGCTTTCGCCGGTGTCGACGACAACGGTCGCAGCGAGCTTCTCGGCCTGAGCGTTCAGTTCGACCTGGATCTCTTCATGACCGGCTACGACCTATGGATCACGTACGCAGACGTCCCCGGCTGTGCGCACTACGACCTCGCGCACTCCACGGCCGAACAGGCGGTCAGCGCCGCGCTTCTGGTGTGGTCCAACGGTGAGCTGCTCGCCGAGCACGATGGAACGGATCTGGCGCGGGCGCTGGGCTCGCCGCTACGGCGCCGGGTGCCGACCCCAGCCGAGGGTGCGTTGGACTACGCCTAGAAACTGCTGTGCGCGGTTGAGGACCGCAGAGGCTCCTCAACCGCGCACGGGGGGACTTCAGCGAAGCGAAATACCCAGCAACGCATCCACGGCATCGGCGAACTCGCCGGGTGCCTGTGCGTCGGATCCGCCACCTTCTATTGCGCGGCGTGCCCAACCGTCGAGCGCGTCGAGAGCCTTCGGGGTGTCGAGGTCGTCGGCCAGGTGCTGACGCAACCGTGCGACGGTGTCGGTGACGGACTGTGCGGTGCCGAGGGCCGCTGCCTCCCGCCACACCTTCAGACGCGACTGAGCATCCTCGAGGACCTCTTCGGTCCACGCGCGATCCTGGCGGTAGTGGCCGGAGAGCAGTCCGAGACGGATTGCTGCGGGGTCCACCCCCTCGCCGCGCAACTTGGAGACGAAGACCAGGTTTCCACGACTCTTCGACATCTTCTCGCCGTCGAGGCCGATCATGCCGGTATGCACGTAGTGCCGCGCGAAACGGCGATCACCCGTTGCCGATTCGGCATGCGCAGCCGAGAACTCGTGGTGCGGGAAGATCAGGTCGCTGCCACCGCCCTGGACGTCGAATCCGGAGCCGATGCGGTTGAGCGCAATGGCGGCGCATTCGATGTGCCAACCGGGGCGTCCCGGCCCGAAGGGCGAGGGCCACGAGGGCTCGCCCGGACGCTCCGCACGCCAGACAAGTGCGTCGAGCGGATTGCGCTTGCCGACGCGATCGGGATCTCCGCCGCGTTCGGCAAAGAACTTCTCCATCGTCGCGCGGTCGTACCCCGACTCGTAACCGAACTGCTCGGTCGCGTCGGCGCGGAAGTAGACGTCGGCGAACTCGGCGTCGTCGACGACGTAGGCGGCGCCGGACGCCACGAACTTCTCCACCAACTCGACTACTTCGTTCACCGACTCGACGGCGCCGATGTAGTCCTTCGGCGGTAGAACCCGCAACGCTTCCATGTCCTCACGGAAGAGTGCCGTCTCACGCATGCCGAGGACCATCCAGTCCTCGCCGTCGCGATTGGCGCGCTCGAACAGCGGGTCGTCCACGTCGGTCACGTTCTGGACGTAGTGAACGTCGTGTCCGGCGTCGCGCCAGATGCGGTTCACGAGGTCGAACGTGAGGTACGTGGCCGCGTGACCGAGGTGGGTGGCGTCGTACGGGGTGATGCCGCAGACGTACATCGTCGCCTTCTTACCCGGCGTGACGGGACGAACCTGACGGTCGGCTGTGTCGTACAGCCGCAACGGCGGCCCCTGACCGGGAACGGACGGGAGTGCGGTATCGGACCAAGACTGCATGTTGCCGAGCCTAGTGGAGGCTGCTCTGAGGCTGGGAGGGTGCTGGCTGATCCTGCTCCGGTTCGGGCGTCGACGCGAGCTTGCTCGGCCACCAGATCTTCTGACCGATGTCGTAGGTCAAGGCCGGTACCAGCAGAGATCGGACGATCAGGGCGTCGAGCAGGACGCCGAACGCCACGATGAACGCGATCTGCGCGAGGAACAACAGCGGGATCACCGCCAACGCCGAGAAGGTTGCTGCCAGAACAACTCCGGCAGAAGTGATCACCCCGCCGGTGACTGTGAGTCCCCGCAGAGCACCCGCGCGAGTGCCGATCTTCAGCGCTTCCTCCCGCACCCTCGTCATAAGGAAGATGTTGTAGTCGATTCCCAGCGCCACGAGGAACACGAATGCGAAGAGCGGAACCACAGGATCCGCACCGGGGAAACCGAAAACGTGGTCGAACACCAGCGACGAAATGCCCAGTGTCGCAGCAAACGAGAGCACAACGGTGCCCATGAGGAGCAACGGCGCCAGAAGCGAACGCAGCAGGAGCGAAAGAATGACGAACACCACGATGATCACCACCGGAATGATGAGAGTCCGGTCCCGAGTCGACGTGGTCTTGGTGTCGAGATCGGTCGCAGTGACGCCGCCCACCAACGCATCGGCGCCGTCCACGGAGTGAACTGCATTACGCAACCGGACAATTGTGTCCTCGGCCTCGAGTGAGTCGGCGGCGTCAGTCAGCGTCGCCTGCAGGGAGACTCGTCCGTCGACCACCAGAGGCACTCCCCCGTTCTGGACGACACTCACATCACTGACACCGTCGACGCGACTTGCTGCCGCGACCGCATCGACCTGGTCGGCATTGGCGATGACCACGGCCGGCGACCCTGAACCGGCGTCGAAGTGCTCACCGAGAATCTCCTGGCCTGCAACCGAATCGACGTCGAGCAAGAAGATGTCGGACGAAGAGACACCGCTGGCCTTGAACTGCGGCATCATCAGGGCGAAGATCACCAACACCAACGTCGACGCCACCCAGAAGCGCCGCGGATGCCTTCCGATTCGAGCAGCGAGCCCGGCCCAGAACCGGTGATCGTTCGCCTCGTCGTGGTGCTCCCGGTCGGCGTCGAACTTCGGCTTGGTCGGCCAGTAGGCAGTTCGCCCGAACAGAACCAGCATCGCGGGTAGGAATGTCATCGACGCGAGGAAGGACGCAGCAATCCCGATGGCCGCCACTGGGCCGAGTCCGCGGTTGGAGTTCAGGTCGGAGAGCAACAGGCACAGAACGCCCGCGATGACTGTTCCGGCCGACGCTGCGACGGGTTCGAGCGTCGCGCGCCACGCGGTACGCATCGCCGCGTACTTGTCCTTCTCGATTCGCAACTCCTCGCGGTAGCGCGAGACCAGGAGCAGCGCGTAGTCCGTGGCGGCGCCGAACACGAGGATGAACAGGATTCCCTGGCTCTGACCGTTCAAGGCGATGACGTCTGCGTCCGCGAGCAGATATACGAGCAAGCTCGACAAACCGAGGGCGAAGATCGCCGAGAAGATCACGACGAACGGCAGGATCGGGCTCCGGTAGACGACGATCAGAATCAAGATCACTACGGACCCGGCGACCAGCAACAGCAATCCGTCGATGCCCGCGAATGCTGCCGAAAGATCCGCAACCTGCCCCGCGGGTCCGGTCACCTTGACCGTGAGTCCATCAGGGCTCGATTCCAGCGCCGTGCGCAGCGCTTTCACACTGTCCTTGACCTCGAGCGTGCTGTCGACCGGCAAAAACATCTGCAGTGCCTGGCCGTCGGCTGACGGGATCGGCGGCGATGACGCGTCACCGAACCCCTCGGTACCGACGAATGAATCGACGGTCTGGGACAGGAAGGTGGAGTCCGAGGGTTCGAGTCCACCCGATCGTTCCGCCACGATGATGGCCGGCACGAAGCGTGTGTCCGTGAAGCTCTCTTGAAGCTTCGCCACCTCGGTGGCTTCGGCTGACGCGGGCAGGAACGAGGTGTTGTCGTTCTGCTGCACCGTGCTGAGCTTTCCGGCGAACGGCCCCCCGAACCCTCCGATTGCCAGCCAGCCGATCACGAGGAGAGCTGGCACAATCCATCGAAGGCGTCGAACAGGACGATTTTGTACTGGTGTGCTCACTGGGTCTCCAGGGATCGGCAACAGAGAGGACTTGTCGACTATTTTGTTCAGTATGCTGAGTAATTGCAACCGGAAGGCGAAAACATGAGCAGCGACGGCCTGGACGACTGGCCCACCGGCCGACTGTTGTCCACCGCTGCACGCCTGGTAGAGCACTCGTGGGAGAAGGTTCTGCGGTCTCAGGATATGACTCACGCGGGTCTCATCGTGCTCCATTCGATCGCTGGTGGACCGGCGTCGCAACGCGACATCGCGAAGAATGCCCGGGTCACCGATCAGACGATGAGTCGCACGATAGACCGTCTCGAACGAGCGGGTTACGTCACCCGAGACACCGATCCGCGGGACGAGCGTCGGCGCGTGATCGCGATAACCGACGCCGGCCGACAGACGTACGAGCGACTACTGACGCTCGAGAAGGAAGATGCGGCGTTGACCGTCGGGGTCGGGGATGTCGCCGCGCTGCGAGAACAACTACTGCGATTGGTTCGCTCACCCGGATTGAAGACGGCAACTCGCGAACAGCAGGAAAATTCGGGCGATTAGAAAGCAGGCCAGGGAATCGTTCGATGGCCGTTCGGTTCGGGCATCACAGCGGACTCTGCGAACTGCATCGCCCGCACCGCCAAAGCCACGATCTCTTCCTCGGTGATCAGCCCGGACAACTCGTCTCCGAGACCCCCGTCGAGAGTTGTCGCGAATTCGGCGACGTCGGCAATCAAGGCGCCCGGCACGGGCTGCCCGGCCCACCCCCACAACACCGTCCGCAGCTTGTTCTCCGAGTGAAGACAGATTCCGTGATCAACCCCGTACACCGAGCCGTCGACGCCCTCGAGGGCGTGACCACCCTTGCGGTCGGCATTGTTGATGAGGACGTCCAGAACGGCCATTCGTTGCAGCCGCGGATCGTCCGCATGGATGAGGGAGACGGGTTCACCCTCCGAGTCGAAGGCCTGCAGAACCTCGAACCACCCGGGTGGAACATTGCCGGGACTGCACAGGTCGACCATCTCGAGGCCGCCTGATCCGTCCGCGCGGCGATCAACGGTGTCGATCCACTGCTGCACCATTCCTGGACCGAAAGGACCGTCCCGCAACACTGTTCGCGGAATCACTCCCCAGCCCAGCGCCTCGGACACGCGGTACGACGCGACCTCACGCCCCGCCAGAGTGCCGTCCGGGAAATCCCACAGGGGGCGTTCCCCACGCACCGGCTTGTAGACCACACGGGTGGACTGCTCCGCTAGAGTCGACTCGCACACCAGCGTGGCGTTGCTCGCCGTGGTGATCTGACCGATCAGAGTCAGATCACCCTCGAGCAGAACGTCCGGCACTCCAGGTTCGGCCACGACGTCAGACCTCGTCGTCGTCTGCGTCGTCGATCGCAAAACCGAAGGACTCGCCGCGGCGGTATCCGTTCGTGCGGATGCAGACGTGTCCCTCGGGCGCCAACGGTTCACCACACAGTGGGCACGGCGCGCGTCCTGCCGCGATGACGCGTTCGGACCGCAGCGAAAATTCGCGCGCTTGCTCAGGTGTCAGAAACACACGGACCGCGTCCGGACCGTCGTCGGCGTCGTCGAGGACAACCGATTCGTCGAACTCCGTCTCGCTGACGGCAAGCAGCTCCACGACGACCGCGCCGGCATCGGCGTCCCAACCGAGTCCCATCGTGCCCACCCGGAACTCCGCATCGAGTGGAGTGACCAACGGGCTGAGATCGGAGACGTCGTCGGCTTGCGGCGGAACTTCGGTTCCGAACCGGCGATGTACCTCTTCGAGGAGTAGGCCCATGCGATCGGCAAGAACCTGAACCTGCTGCTTCTCGAGCAGCACACTCACCACCCGTGCTTCGTGCACGGCTTGGAGATAGAAAGACCTGTCACCGGGTTCGCCCACCGTTCCTGCGACAAATCGGTCAGGAGTGCGAAATACGTGAATCGCGCGCGACATTGCACCTCCTCGAGTTCGAGCAGAACATCACTGAGTACCCATTATCCGTCACAGCTCACGCACCGACCTCTCCGCCGGGTACGGACTCCTGCGCGGGAGCCGAGCCGTTGGTCGCGGCCTTCGCTGCACCGATCGCTGCGAGCACGTCTCCGGTGTCGTTGACCCGCAGTACGAACGGCAGCGTGGCCGTGTACCGAATCACGCTGACCGAAGCGGGCTCGGCGACGATGCGCTGGAACGAATCGAGGTGCATCGCAAACGCGTCGGCGAGAACCGATTTGATGACGTCACCGTGCGTGCACGCGATCCAGACGACGTCTTTGCCGTGTTCTTCGGCCAGCCGTGCGTCGTGCTCACGGATCGCGGCAACGGCTCGCGCCTGCACCTGGGCCAGTCCTTCACCGCCCGGGAACACCGCACCGGAAGCGTGGCGCTGCACCACTTTCCAGAGCGGTTCCTCCAGCAGTTCCTTGAGAGGGCGGCCCGTCCAGTCGCCGTAGTCGACCTCGATGAGGCGATCCTCCACCACCGGCGTCAGACCACGGTCGACGGCAATGGGGCCGACCGTCTGCTCGCACCGCAACAGCGGCGAGCGGACGATCTCCGCGATGTCCAGACCGACCAGCCGATCGACGACGCCTTCAGCCTGTTTCCGGCCGTGGTCGTCGAGTTCCACACCCGGCGTTCGACCGGCCAGGGTATGGGCAGTGTTGGACGTCGACCGCCCGTGCCGCAGTAGGACAACTGTCATTCCACAACCCTAATGGGGCGGTGGCCCGACGGACGGGTGGTCGACGCCGAAACGGGCTCTATGTCGCGGAGACGACCCCTGTGGCCAGCAGCGCAAGGACGACTACGCCGAGAGCGATTCTGTATCCGACGAACCAGTACATGGAGTGATTCACCACGAAGCGAAGCAGCCAGGCGATTGCTGCGTAGCCGACCGCGAAGGCGATGACGGTCGCCACGAGCAACTGCGGGCCGCTCGCGTTCAGGCCCTCACCTGCCGGTTCGAAAGCGTCCGGAAGGCTGAACAGGCCGGAGGCGAGAACTGCCGGAATCGCCAAGAGGAACGAGTAGCGAGCTGCGGCCTCACGGGTGAGCCCGAGGAAGAGACCGGCGCTGATCGTGCCACCGGAGCGCGAGACGCCCGGGATGAGCGCGAGTGCCTGCGCCGAACCCATGATGATGCCGTCGCGCGCTGTGAGCGTTTCGATGGGCCGAGTCTTGCGCCCGTAGTACTCGGCAGCGGCAATGACAAGCGCGAACACGATCAGCATCGTGGCGATCAACCACAGATTGCGTGCGCCGGTACGGATCTGGTCTTTGAAGAAGAAGCCGAGGATGCCGACCGGAATGGTGCCGATGATGACGTACCAACCCATGCGGTAGTCGAGATCGCCCCGGTGCTCGGCGTTGAACACACCCCGGAACCAGGCAGTGATGATCCTCACGATGTCCCGCGCAAAATAGATCAGCACTGCCAGCTCGGTGCCGAGCTGCGTCACCGCGGTGAAGGACGCACCGGCGTCGCTGCCGAAGAATATCTCCGACACGATTCGCAAATGTCCGGAAGACGAGATGGGCAGAAACTCGGTCAATCCTTGCACGAGGCCCAGGATCACGGCCTGGAGCCAGGTCATCGCTTCGCCCATCACTCACCGATCCCGGCTGATTCGAATGGGGATACTGCACACAGGTTTCGTGTGTCGGGTTCACGTTTCACCGGCGCCACGCTACCGGTGCTCGCTGCCGCGCGCCGCGCCCGGCACGTCCGTGTCCGAATACCCCGACGCGGGGCGAGCGCCCACTAGTCTGCACGTGGTGAGATCTCTCGGGTGCCGCACTTGCGCACACGAGTCGGGCGCGAGATGCAGGCGGTTATGAAGCACAGATCTGTCGGAACGAGCGGACTTCGGGTCTCGCGACTTGGACTCGGCACACTGACATGGGGACGCGACACGGACGGCGACGAGGCTGCGGCGCAGCTGCTCGCCTTCGCCGAGGCCGGCGGAACCTTGGTCGACACCTCGCCCGCGTACGGCGCCGGTGCGGCGCAACGGATCCTCGCCGAGTTGCTCGACGACGTCGTTCCGCGTGACGAACTCATCATCAGCTCGAGCGCCGGAATCGATCCCACTCCGATCGGCACCGACCGCGTCGACTGCTCGCGGCGCGGATTGCTCCGCCAACTCGATGCGACTCTTCGTGAACTCGGAACCGACTTCCTCGACATGTGGCAGGTCGCAACCTGGGATCCGCTCACGCCCGTCGACGAGGTTGCAGCAACCCTCGACTACGCGGTCTCGAGCGGCAAGGTGCGGTACGTCGGGGTGCGCGGCTACCTCGGCTGGCAGCTAGCGACGGCCGTCGGAGCCGGTGGCGCAACAACACTCGCCGCGACGCAGGCCGAGTACTCACTGCTCGCACGCGGCGTCGAGGAGGAATTGTTCGCAGCGGCCGCCCATCACGGCGTCGGAGTGTTCGCCGCCGTACCCCTCGCGGGCGGCGTGCTGACCGGCAAATACCGCGACGGCATTCCCGTCGATTCCCGCGGCGCCGACGAAGCACATTCACAGGACGTTCAGAGCTACCTCACCGATTCCTCGATCCGGGTGGTCGACGCCGTCGTTACCGCCGCCGACGGTCTGGGTACTTCCCCACTGGCGGTGGCACTGGCCTGGGCGCGCGATCGTGCCGGGGTGGCCAGTGCCGTCGTCGGTACGCGTGATCTCGCCCAGTTGACAGGAGTACTGGCAACCGAAGAATTGGAACTGCCGAAAGCGATTGCAGCGGCTCTCGACGACGTGAGCGCTTAGTTCGTCCCGCTGATCGAAATACCGAAGGCATCGCCTTGGCGAGGGCAGGCTAACCTAGTAGGCAACGCTTTACTACAGCCTCAGGAGAATCCATGACCGCGCTCGACGCAGACAGCCTTTCCGCAGACGCAGGCCCAGCCTTCTCCGAACGAATCAAGACAGAGACGGACGCAGCGCACCGCGAGACCGAGCAGTCGCGTTTCGTGGGTGCTCTGCTCGGCGGTGAGCTGACCACCGCAGGCTATGCCGCTCTTCTGGGACAGACCTACCTCGTCTACACCAGCCTTGAAGAGGCCGGCCGCACACACGCCGACAACGAGTTGGTCACTCCGTTCCTGTCCGAGGATCTGCTGCGGGTGGCTTCACTCGAGGCCGATCTCGAATTCCTCGGCGGACCGAACTGGCGCGACGAACTCGTGGCACTGCCGGCAACCGAGCGCTACATCGCGCGGCTGAAGGAGGTGGCGTTCGACTGGCCCGCCGGCTTCGTCGCACACCATTACTTGCGCTACATGGGCGATCTGTCCGGCGGACAGATCATCCGCCGCATGCTCGAGCGCGCCTACGGATTCGAGACCGACGGACTTCGCTTCTACATCTTCGAAGGCATCCCCAAGCCGAAGCCCTTCAAGGACAATTACCGCTCGAATCTGGATGCACTGCAGATTCCCGCCGAGGAACAGCAGCGTTTCATCGACGAGGTGAATCTGGCGTACCGCCTCAACGGCGACCTGTTCGCCGACCTCGAAGGCGACATCGAGAGCTACCTCGTCAAATGATGAAGCGCTTGGCCGCGGCGGCACTGGTCGCAGCAGCCGGTTTCGGTCTGGTGGCTTGCGGGTCCAGCGACAATTCCACGACATCTCTGGGTGCCCGGACCGCGGTACTCGAAGATTCCAGCCCGGTTCCCGTGTCCGACAACCCGACCGCGACACTGCCCGTGACGGTGAAGAGCTTCGACGGCGTCGACGTGACCATCACCGACAACAGCCGGATAGTTGCGGCCGACCGCTACGGGACGCTCGCGACGACGGCGGTGGCGCTCGGCCTCGGTGACAATCTTGTCGGCCGCGACACCGCAGCCAAGTTCCCCGCAGTCGCGGATGTGCCGGTTGTCACGGTCGGCGGCCAATCGCTCAATACCGAGGCGGTCCTCGACCTCGATCCCACCGTGGTTCTCACCGACACGAGTATCGGGCCCAAGAGCGTCCAGGATCAGTTGCGCGCCGCCGGTGTTCCAGTCGTCTTCTTCGATCCGACCCGAACACTCGAGGGTGTGCCGGGACAACTCCAGGCCGTCGCCGACGCCCTCGGCGTCCCCGCCCAGGGCGCGGCGCTGGTCGATCGGACGGAATCGGAGATCGCTGGAGCTCGTGATCTGGTCCCTACCGAGGGCGATCCACTGAAGATCGCGTTCCTCTACATGCGCGGATCGGCCATCACCATGATCGGCGGTGAAGGGTCCGGAGCAGATTCCTTGATCGAGGCACTCGGCGCCACCGATGCAGGAACCGCCTCGGGCATCACACAACAGTTCGTGCCCATCACCAGCGAGGCGCTCATCGCCGCCGCACCGGACGCCCTGCTCATGATGACGGACGGGTTGGCATCGATCGGCGGTATCGACGGCCTCGAAAAGGTCCCTGGCATTGCTCAGACACCGGCCGGAAAGAACAAACGAGTAGTCGACATGGAGGACGGAGTGTTGCTCAGCTTCGGGCCGAACACCGGACGTGTCATGGCGGCACTTGCCGAAGCGATCTACGAGCCTGGTGGATCGTGAGCAGAGATTTGTGAGTGCTGATTCGTGAGTACAGAGACAGATAGTTCCGACGCAGGTAGGACTGGGTCCGGAACCGAGGATTCACACGACGTCAAGGGCGCCGACAAGTCGGCGTCTGGCCCCGCGTCGCGGTCGCGGGTGAGTGCGGTTCTGATCAGCTTGACTCTCGTTTTGGTGATCGTCGCAGTGCTGTCGGCGTGCATCGGTCAGGTTCCGACGTCGCCACTCGAGGTTTTGGGCAGCATCCTGCACCGCATCGGGCTCGATCTCGGTCCGATGCCCGCCCATCCCAGTGGTGAAGTGACCTTGTGGGAGGTTCGTTTCCCCCGCGTCGTGCTCGCCATCTGTGTCGGCGCGGCGCTGGGATGTTCCGGTGCGCTTCTGCAAGGTGTGTTCTCCAATCCGCTGGCCGAGCCCGGAGTGATCGGAGTGTCCGCGGGTGCGGCGGTCGGCGCGAGCGCTGTCATCGTCGTCGGCGGCACGTTCGTGGCCGGTTGGGCTGTAGCTGCCGCGGCGTTCGTCGCCGGACTGGTCACCACCGCTGCGGTGTATCTGCTCGCTCGGCACGAGGGAAGAACCGAAGTGGTGACTCTGGTGCTGACCGGCGTTGCAATCAACGCGTTCGCCGGCGGTCTCATCGCCTTCTTCACCTTCGTCGCCAGCCCGTCTGCTCGCGATCAGATCGTGTTCTGGCAACTCGGCTCACTCAACGGCGCTTCCTGGAACGCAGTCCTGATCGTGGCCCCGATGACCGTCGTCGGGATCGCCGCGACGATGATGATCGCCCCACGCCTGGACCTGCTGGCGCTCGGTGAACACGCGGCCCGTCACCTGGGCGTCAACGTCGAACGGCTGCGCCAGTTCGCGGTACTGATCGTCGCTCTCCTGGTCTCGGCGAGTGTTGCCTTCACCGGCATCATCCTCTTCGTCGGTCTGGTCGTTCCGCACCTGATGCGCATTCTCGTCGGACCTGGCCACCGCGCGCTGATTCCCGCGAGCGCCCTCGCCGGCGCACTGGTTCTGCTGGTCGCAGACCTCGGCTCACGGTCGCTGATCGACAACGCGGACCTGCCCCTCGGAATGCTGACCGCTCTGGTGGGTGGACCGTTCTTCTTCTGGCTTCTCCGACGCACTCGCGCACAACAGGGCGGGTGGGCATGAGCAGCCTCGTACGAAACTGGCGCGAACTCTTCGGCCGCGTCACCCCCGAACCGGAGAGCCCTGGCGTCGGTGATGTCACCCTCGAGGCACGCGACATCACCGTCGAGCGCGGTGGTCGGCACATTCTCGAAGGCGTGTCCATCGAAGTCCGGGCCGGAGAAGTCGTCGTCCTCGTCGGACCGAACGGCGCCGGTAAGTCGACACTTCTTGCGGCGTTGGCCGGTGATCAGCCCGTCGTCGCCGGGCGGGTGGACGTCGACGGCACCGACCTCACTCAGTGGTCGCCGATCGACATGGCGCGCCGACGCGCGGTGCTCCCCCAGAAACACACCATCGGATTTTCGTTCAGTGCTCGCCAGGTCGTTCGCATGGGACGCGCACCCTGGGCCGGAACTCGCCGAGAAGACCGCGACGGCGCTGCCATCACCGCGGCGATGAAGACCTGCGATGTCGAGGGGTTCGCCAATCGGCCGTTTGCCGTGCTGTCCGGCGGCGAGCAGGCGCGAGTCGCACTTGCGCGGGTACTGGCGCAGGAGACGTCGACCATCCTGCTGGACGAACCGACGGCAGCACTCGATCTCGGACACCAGGAGGCGGTGATGTCCGTGGCGCGCGCCCGCGCTGCGGACGGCGATGCCGTCGTCGTCGTGTTGCACGATCTCGCGTTGGCGGCGGCGTACGCGGATCGGATCGTCGTGCTCGAAAATGGCCGCATCGCCGCTGACGGTCCCCCGGAATCGGTGCTGCACGAAGAGCTTCTGACCCGTGTCTACGGATATCCGGTGGAGGTGTTCCCGCATCCGAAGACCGGAGCAACCCTGGTGATCCCGCGCCGAGAATTCACCGAACAGAATCGATGATCGATCCCAGCCTGTTGAGGACGGCTCTCACAGTCGGCAGGCTGCGACCGTCGCCCTCACGAACTCCGTCACCGGGACCGGGCTGTGACCAATCAGTCTCCGTCGACAGAACTGCGTCGCGGACCACACCGGCGATGCTTCGCTCGTCCGTCAGATCGATATCGGTCACCGATCGCTCGGCCGAAGCGATGACATCCGACGGGGTCGGCACACTGTGCTCGCAGTATTCGCCGTAAACCTCGACGAACAACACGCTCTTGCGTACGCGGAACGCGAAAGTCCGACCGTCGGACCTGCCGAAACCATGTGCGTGAGCGCCGACGGTGAGGTCCTCGATCTCGAAGCCCGGCCGCGCCGGTTCGGGCGACTGCGCGCCGGAATCGGTGGGTTCTGTGGGAATCACAATGATCTCCTCGGTGATTGCAGCGTCAACCGCAATCGCTGTTCGTACGGTATCGCGTCAAGGGTGTGAGCGGAATGGTCGGTAGTTCCTCGACGCGATGAACGGCGCCCGACTGCGATCAGGGATGATCGATGACAGTCGCACTGCGTGAAGAACAGATGACAAGAAAACGAGGAACTACACATGGCTCGCCTAGGGATCCGCACCACTGCAGCAGCAATGGGGGCGGCGGTTCTGCTGGTCACAGGATGTTCTTCCGGAGATGGCGGAGATGACCTCATCACGATCGATCCCGCTACGGCCGCGGTCTCGCCGGCCACCACCAGCACCCCGGACGGCGTGGTTCACCCGTATTCAGGTCTGATCGATTCCATCACATTCGACCCGATCACGCGCAGCGCTGTGGTGGTTGCCAACGACCCTCGCTCGGTGCTGGTCGTTCCTGCGGACAGCTTGGCCGGCGCCGACGCGGCCTCGACAGGTCGTCCGACAGCCCTGGATTCCGACGTACGCGACGTTTCGATCGCCGCTGACGGCAACGCGCTGCTGTCGATGGATCGCCAGGTAGTGAAGCTGAATCTGGCCTCAGGCGAACAGACGTCCATCCCGGTCGACGGCCAGGCGAACTCCGCGGTCGAACTCACCGACGGCCGCATCGCGATCGGCACAGACAATGGTTCAGTTCACATCGTCGACCCGAAGACCGATCAGTCACAGAAGGTTTCGGGATTCGCATCCGTCGACGAACTTGCGGTCACCGGCGACAACTTGAGCGCCCTCGATCACCGTCAGACCTCGCTGACGGCGATCAATCTCGAAGACGGCAAACTCGGCGTCGCTCTCCGTGCCGGTGAGGGCGCAACTCATCTGGCCACCGATCGCTTCGGACGCATTCTGGTCACCGACACCACCGGCAACGAACTGCTCGTCTTCACTGCCAATCCGCTCCTGATGCACCAGCGCTACCCCGTCGGCGAGTCACCGTACGCCGTTGCCTACGACGAAACCGCGGATCGCGTGTGGGTCACGCTGACCGCGACCAACGAGGTAGTCGGCTTCGACCTGTCGTCCGGCATCCCTGTGGAGACCGGACGGTTCAAGACGGTGCGACAGCCGAATTCGTTGGCCGTAGACTCTTCCAACGGCAATCTGATCGTCGGATCGGCAACCGGTGACGGGCTGCAGGTCATCCCGTCACGGGAGAACTGATGGAAAAGCGTGCGCGCGGGATCCCCGCGCCGTGGGAAACGTCGGACGACAAGTTCGACTACGTGCCACTCCGGCTACCGCCGAACGTTTCGCGGGTCACGGCGTCGATGCGGCTGGCGATCTCCGCCGAGTTCGGCGGGTGGGAACTCTCCCGTGTTCGTCTCTACCCCGACGGCAGCCGACGTGTGCTTCTCAAGCGCAAGAAGACGCCGCTGCACGTGACCGATCCGGACGGCATTCAGCACTGATCGTTCGAGATACGAACAAGATCCGCCGCCGTCGAAGGCGCTGACAACATCACACCACCGAAGAGCTGGAGAATCGTGTACCAACTGCTGCTGAGCCTGATGTTCCGTGTACCACCGGAACGCATCCACCACATTGCCTTCACCGCGATGAAACTGGTGACACGGTTCGCTCCCCTTCGCTGGCTGGTCTCGAAAGTTCTTGTAGTCGACGACCCGGTATTGCGCAGTCAGGCGTTCGGTCTGACGTTCCCGGCACCTCTCGGCCTGGCGGCCGGGTTCGACAAGGACGCCACCGGAGTCGACGCCTGGGGCCCGTTGGGCTTTGGTTTCGCCGAGGTCGGAACCGTGACGGCCCAGGCTCAGCCCGGTAACCCCGCGCCGCGTCTGTTCCGGCTTCCGGCCGACCACGCTCTGATCAACCGGATGGGCTTCAACAATCACGGCGCCGGTCATGCAGCCAACTTCCTGCGGCAGCGCCGCGTCACGGTGCCGATCGGCGCGAACATCGGCAAGACCAAGATCGTCGAAGCCGCCGACGCCGCTGCCGACTACACCGCCAGCGCGCAGCTTCTGGGTCCGCTGGCCGACTTCATGGTCGTGAATGTCAGCTCGCCGAACACACCCGGACTCCGTGATCTGCAGGCCGTCGAATCACTGCGCCCGATCCTGCAGGCCGTGCTCGACACCGTCAGCGTGCCGGTACTGGTGAAGATCGCTCCCGATCTCTCCGACGAGGACGTCGACGCTGTCGCCGATCTGGCAGTCGAACTAGGACTTGCCGGAATCGTCGCGACCAACACCACGATCCGCCGCGACGGATTGAAGACCCCGGACGCCGAGGTTGCTGCACTCGGCGCGGGCGGGCTGTCCGGCGCACCGGTTGCGGAGCGCTCGCTCGAGGTACTTCGGCGGCTGTACGCCCGAGTCGGCGACAAGATGACCATCATCTCGGTCGGCGGTATCGAGACAGCCGATCAGGCGTGGGAGCGCATCCTCGCCGGCGCGACGCTGGTGCAGGGATACACCGGCTTCATCTACGGCGGACCATTCTGGGCCCGCAGCATCCACAAAGGCATCGCCAAGCGCGTGCGCGCAGCGGGCTTCTCGTCAATTGCCCAGGCAGTCGGAGCTGAGAACCCTCGTTAGAAACTGCTGTTCGCCTTTGTTAACCGCCCGCGGTTAACAAAGGCGAACAGCGGGGTGATTATTCGACCTCGAACGTCCCGGTCAGGGTTGCACGCGCAATCGCGTGATGGAACACGTTGAAACCGAGGAACGCCGGCGACGAGTCAGGGGTGACTCCGTCGAGCGTCTCCACGTCGAGGGCATGCACCGCGACGATGTAGCGATGCGGACCATGTCCGGGAGGCGGGCCTGCACCGATGAAACCGAATCCGCCGCCGTCGTGGCGGAGGGTGACGGTTCCCGCGGGCAGGACATCGCTGTCCGCCGCGCCGGCACCAGCGGGGAGTTCGGTGACGGAAGCGGGGATGTTCGCCACGGCCCAGTGCCAGAACCCCGACGCAGTCGGTGCGTCCGGATCGAACACTGTCACGACGAAGCTCTTCGTCTCGGCCGGAAAGCCCGACCACGAGAGCTGCGGTGAGATGTCTTCGCCACCGGGGACACCGAAGGCTCCACTGGCCTGAGCAAGCTTCAGCGGCTGGCCCGCAGTGATGTCGTCACTGGTCAACTCGAAACTCGGCAACTTCGGCAATGGTTCGTACGGATCGTGCGCCATGCGAATCCTTTCTGTGACAAGAGAGCTCGATGTGCGTCGAGCTCACGGATCTATCCACGTGCTCGTCAGGAATTGAGCAGGAAATGTTCCAGAACACGTGTCCCGAACAGTAGTGCGTCCACCGGAACTCGCTCGTCGACGCCGTGGAACAGCGCACTGAAATCGAGCTCGGGCGGCAACTGCAAAGGTGCGAAGCCGAAGCAGCGAATGCCCAGTTTCGCGAATGCCTTCGCATCGGTTCCGCCGGAGAGCATGTACGGAACTGTGCGAGCCTCCGGATCATGGGCGAGGATCGCCTCGTTCATAGCGTCGACGAGATGGCCGTCGAACGTCGTCTCGTACGAATCCAGCTTGGTGATCCACTCGCGGGTCACGTCGGGGCCGATCAGTTGATCCACCGTGCGCTCGAATTCGGCCTGCCGTCCCGGCAGCACGCGGCAGTCGAAGACCGCCTCGGCCGTCTGCGGAATGACGTTTGCCTTGTATCCGGCCTTGAGCATCGTCGGGTTCGCGGTGTCACGGAACGTCGCGCCGATGATGTTGGCGATCGTGCCCAGCTTCGCGAGGGTCCCGTCGATGTCGGGTGATCCCGGATCGAAGTCCAATCCGGTCTCCTCGCCGACGGCGGTGAGGAACTCGGCAACCGAATCCGAGATCACGATCGGGAACTGGTGGGCAGCAAGCCTCGAGACCGCGCCGGCGAGTGTCGCGACCGCGTTGTCGTCGTGGAGGAAGGAGCCGTGCCCGGCGCGTCCCTTGGCGGTCAGACGCATCCAACCGAGACCCTTCTCCGCAGTCTCCACGAGGTAGAGCCGGCGGTCGGTTCCGTCAGGCCGCGGAACCGTCAGCGAGAAGCCGCCGACCTCACCGACGGCTTCGGTCACTCCCTCGAACAGATCCGGGCGGTTCTCGACCAGCCACTGGCAGCCGTACTTTCCGCCCGCTTCCTCGTCCGCCACGAAGGCGAACACCAGATCACGCGGCGGTACGACGCCTTCCGCCTTGAACTGTCTGGCGAGGGCCAGGATCATCCCGACCATGTCCTTCATGTCCACGGCGCCGCGCCCCCACACGTAACCGTCCTGGACGGTGCCGGCAAAGGGGTGCACGCTCCAGTCGGCGGGCTCGGCCGGGACGACGTCGAGGTGACCGTGAAGCATCAGCGCACCGCGACCCGACTCCGCTCCCTTCAAGCGAGCAAAAACGTTCCCGCGTCCGGGTGCGCCGGACTCGACGTATTCCGTCTCGTAACCGACTTCTTGAAGCTGCGCGGCAACCCACTCCGCGCACGCACGCTCGCCCTTGGTGGTTTCGAGCTCTCCCGTGTTCGAGGTGTCGAAGCGAACGAGGGAACTGACCAGTTCGACTACTTCTGCTTCGGCTCTGCTCGGATTCGGATTATTCGGGGTTGTGGTCATTCCACTTTCCTACCATCGAATCAATCGACGCGGGCGACCGGAATGCCCCGCAACCTGGCGATTTGGGGCAGCTCACCTAATCGGATACTCTTTCCCAGCACCGAGAAATCGGGGCCGAGTCCGAGTGGCGGAATGGCAGACGCGCTAGCTTGAGGTGCTAGTGTCCTATTAACGGACGTGGGGGTTCAAGTCCCCCCTCGGACACTCGAATACAGCAGAAAGACCCCAGCCTGATCAGGCTGGGGTCTTTCTGCTGTGCGCCTTTATTAACCCCCGGCGGTTAGTAAAGGTGCACAGCAATGGGGCGATTTGGGACCTGGGGATGGCATCGGATACTCTTTCCCAGCACCGAGAAATCGGGGCCGAGTCCGAGTGGCGGAAT
>NZ_JAJNCL010000006.1:321750-381874 GCF_021025955.1 Rhodococcus qingshengii
AGGTGCTAGTGTCCTATTAACGGACGTGGGGGTTCAAGTCCCCCCTCGGACACTCTGTGTTGAGACAGACAGGAAAAGCTCCGGTTCATCGAACCGGAGCTTTTCTCGTAATTGGCGAAGTTCCCGAACCAGGGAGCAGTCCGCGCGAGCGGCGATCGAGATGGAACAGAAGTTCGAAGTGGATACAGACACCAAGAAGTCGGATGCACTGCAGGCAGATTCGCTGGAAACAGCCGATTCAGAATCTGCGCGAGCCGAACTCACCGGACTCGACCCCGCAGAACTCGAAATCTGCTTGAAGGTCCTTTCCGAAGCCGCCGAACTCGACGACGAGCATCCCGATTCGATCACCATGCAGCGCGCTGTCGGCCATCTGTTCAAGCGACTCAAGAAGAAGCGCCGCCTCGCTTCGCGCGCAGCCGTCAACGAAGCCGACCGCCAAGTGGTCGCCGCGACGGCGACCGGTTCACCCGATCGCATCGACGACGAAACCGCCGGCATTCCGATCAAGTCGAATACCGCGGGCGCTTCCGCCGGCACGCTCATCAAGGCGCGGCCGTGCTACATCTGCAAGCAGCGCTACACCGCAGTCGACGCCTTCTACCACCAACTGTGCCCCGATTGCGCTGCCACCAGCCGCAGCAAACGTGACGCGAGCACTGATCTCACCGGCCGACGCGCACTTCTCACCGGCGGCCGCGCGAAGATCGGCATGTACATCGCGTTGCGCCTGCTGCGTGACGGCGCACATCTGACGATCACGACGCGATTCCCCAACGACGCGATCCGCCGATTCAAGGCGATGGAAGACAGCAACGACTGGATTCATCGTCTGCGCATCGTCGGCATCGACCTCCGCGACCCCGCCCAGGTTGTTGCACTCGCGGATTCTGTTGCCGCACAAGGTCCACTCGACATCCTCATCAACAACGCCGCACAAACAGTTCGACGCTCCCCCGGTGCTTACGGCGCTTTGGTGGACGCCGAGTCCGGTGCACTGCCTGCCGGTGAACTGCCCGATGTCCTGACCTTCGGCAAGACGAGCGACGCTCACCCCGCGGCGCTGGCCGGATCGCTGTCGGACGTCGCGAGCATCACCTCCGGAAATCTCTCGGCCGACGCGGTCAGTTCGCTCGCTCTCGTCGCCAAGTCGGCGTCGCCCGATCGCATCGAGCAGGGCATCGCCATCGACGCGGGCGGGCTGCTGCCCGACCTCGCGCACACCAACAGCTGGGTCCAGACCGTCGAAGAGGTCGATCCGATCGAGCTTCTCGAAGTCCAGCTCTGCAACTCGGTCGCGCCCTTCATCCTCGTTTCGCGCTTGCGCCCGTCGATGGCCGCGGCCGCTGCACGACGAAAGTACGTCGTGAATGTTTCCGCCATGGAGGGCCAGTTCAGCCGCGCGTACAAGGGGCCCGGCCACCCGCACACCAACATGGCCAAGGCAGCACTGAACATGCTGACCCGCACCAGCTCCAAGGAAATGCTCGACGACGGCATCCTCATGACCGCCGTCGACACCGGCTGGATCACCGACGAACGCCCGCACTTCACCAAGATGCGTCTGGCCGACGAAGGTTTTCACGCACCACTCGACCTCGTCGACGGTGCCGCCCGCGTCTACGACCCCATCGTTCAGGGTGAACTGGGCGTCGACCTACACGGCTGCTTCCTCAAGGACTACAAACCTTCGCCGTGGTGATGGGCGGCACGCCGCCTTCGTGATGGGCGGCACGCCCGCGCCCCGGTGTGGCGATTTCGTCACCGCCAAACCCCCGTGTCGAGCAGCTCATTTCAGGTAGGGCACAGCATTGCAGGCGATAATGGACTGCGAACCTGCTCACCGACTCGGAGGAACCATGACGATCGCCGTCGTACACAAGGACAGCCCGGAAGGCCGCGCCGCAATCGTGGCCGCTGCACGGGAATCCGTGGGTCGAAGCGAGGAACTCCTGGTTCTGCACGTCCTGGACGACGTCAACATCGGAGACACCGTCAGCATCGGAAACACCGAGGATGATCGGGCCGCTCTTCGCGGCGAGATCCAGTCGGCACTCGACGCCGGTGGATTCTCGGAGACGAGGTGGGATCTGCGCACCACCGAGCACGACGGCGATCCGGTGACCGCGCTCGTCAACCTGGTGCACTGCGCGGGTGTCGATCTCCTGATCGTCGGAACGCGCCGGATGTCCCCCATCGGCAAGTTCCTGCTCGAACGCCCGCTGCAACGCCTGTTGCTCGAAGTCGAGGCTCCGATCCTCGTCGTCAAGGAACCCCTCCCCGCCGAGTGACCTCGGTCACATCACTTTCGGGTACTCGTTTGTAGGCTGGCTCCATGACTGGAACCTCGCCCGCCCGAGAACTCGACATCATCGTCTACGGAGCGAGCGGCTTCGTCGGGAAGCTACTCGCCGACTACCTGGTCAAACACGCGCCCGAAGGTACGAAGATCGGTCTCGGCGGCCGCTCGCTCGAGAAGTTGGCAGCCACTCGCGCCGATCTGGGTACCGCCGCTGCCGATCTCCCCCTGATCATCGCCGACGCCGACGACGCCACGGCGCTGAAGGCGCTCGCGCAGCGAACCCGGGTCGTCGCCACCACGGTCGGCCCGTACGCCAAGTACGGTCACGCTCTGGTACACGAATGCGCCTCCGCCGGAACTCATTACGTTGATCTCACCGGAGAGGTGCTGTTCCATCGCGAGAGCATCGACGCCAATCACGAGCTCGCGGTCTCGACCGGCGCAAAGATCGTGCATTCCTGCGGATTCGATTCCATCCCTTCCGATCTCGGAGTTCACGTCCTCCACGAGAAGGTCGCCGCCGACGGCGCCGGCGAGCTCACCGACACAACCCTGGTGGTCACGGCACTGCGCGGCGGCGTCAGCGGTGGCACGATCGATTCGCTTCGCAACCAGATCGACGTGTCGAAAGACGATGCGCGCCTGCGGAAACTCGCCGCCTCGCCGTACTCACTGAGCCCCGATCGTGATCGGGAGCCCGAACTCGGACGCCAAAGCGACGTGAGCGTGGTCGACGGCAAGAAGATCGATCCTTCGCTGAAGGGGTGGAAGGCACCGTTCGTGATGGCGTCGTACAACACACGAGTCGTCCGTCGCAGCAACGCGCTCCGAGAGTGGGCGTACGGCAAGAAGTTCAAGTACAGCGAGGTGATGAGTGTCGGTTCTTCGGTGGTGTCACCGGTAATCGCGGGCGGAGTGGCGGTCAGCCTCGGTGCGCTGGTCGCCGGACTCGCCCTTCCCCCGACGCGCTTCCTTCTCGACAAGGTATTACCGGCTCCCGGCGAAGGTCCGAGCGAGAGCACCCAGAAGAAGGGTCACTTCACGCTCGATGTGTTCACCACGACCACGACCGGCGCTCGATACGCGTCACGAGTGAAAGCGAAGGGCGACCCGGGATACAGCGCGACGGCGGTAATGCTCGGCGAATCTGCGTTGTCGTTGGCGAAGGACTACAAGGATCTCCCCCCGGCCACCGGCGTTTTGACACCCGCGACAGCGCTCGGCGACGTCCTGGTCGAGCGTCTACGCGCGGCTGGTTTCGAGATTTCCGCACGCAAACTCTAGACAGAACGAATTTCACTTGATCGTTTCAGCTCTTCGCGCCCGATTATCGCAGCTCAGGGCGCGGACAGCGGTGGGAATACTCCCAGGTAACATTGATGTTGGTTCATGGCATCCATATGTGGTGCTCCGCTTTCGGAAAAGTGAGGCTATTCATGACTGAGCGCGTTCAGGTCGGCAGTCTTCAGGTTGCCAAGGTTCTCTACGACTTCGTGGTCGAGGAGGCTCTTCCCGGCACCGGTGTAGATGGCGAGACGTTCTGGGCCGGCGCCGACAAGGTCATCACCGAGCTCGCACCGAAGAACCGCGACTTGCTTGCCAAGCGTGACGATCTGCAGGCTCAGATCGATCAGTGGCATCGCGATCATGCCGGCGCTCCCATCGACGCCGCCGCATACAAGGCGTTCCTGCAGGAGATCGGTTACCTCCTGCCGACGCCTGCCGAATTCTCGGTCACCACAGCGAACGTCGACACTGAGATCACCTCGACGGCCGGCCCGCAGTTGGTCGTGCCGATCCTCAACGCGCGCTTCGCACTCAACGCGTCCAACGCCCGCTGGGGTTCGTTGTACGACGCGCTGTACGGCACCAACGCCATCTCCGAGGAGAACGGCGCCGAGAAGGGTTCCGGCTACAACAAGGTCCGCGGCGACAAGGTCATCGCCTGGGCACGTGAATTCCTCGATGCGGCAGCACCTCTCGCGTCAGGATCGCATGCAGATTCAACCAAGTACGTTGTCGACGGCAGTGAACTGAAGATCACGTTGGCAGACGGTACTGTCACCACGCTCGCCCAGCCGGAGAAGTTCGTCGGCTACCTCGGCGAGAAAGACCCACCCACGAGCATCCTGCTGCTCAACAACGGCCTGCATGCCGAGATTCAGATCGACGCCTCGTCCCCGATCGGCAGCACCGACGCTGCGGGCGTCAAGGACGTCGTTCTCGAATCCGCCGTCACCACGATCATGGACTTCGAGGACTCGGTCGCCGCTGTCGACGCCGACGACAAGGTTGTCGGTTACCGAAACTGGTTGGGTCTCAATCGCGGTGACCTGTCCGAGGAGATCAAGAAGGGCGCCAAGTCCTTCACCCGCACGCTCAACGGCGACCGTAAGTACACCGCCGTCGACGGCAGCGAACTCAGCCTGCACGGTCGTTCGCTCCTGTTCGTCCGCAACGTCGGTCACCTCATGACCAACCCCGCGATCCTCGACGCCGACGGCAACGAGGTCCCCGAGGGCATCCTCGACGCGTTGATCACCAGCACCTGTGCAGTGCACGGCCTCTCGATCAGTGACGCCAACGGCCCGCTCGACAACAGCCGCACCGGCTCGATCTACATCGTCAAGCCCAAGCAGCACGGCCCTGAGGAAGTTGCCTTCACCACCGAACTGTTCGGTCGTGTCGAGCAGGTCCTCGGGCTTCCGGAGAACACGCTCAAGGTCGGCATCATGGACGAGGAGCGTCGTACGACGGTCAACCTCGCTGCCTGCATCAAGGAAGCCAGCGACCGCGTGGTGTTCATCAACACCGGCTTCCTCGACCGCACCGGCGACGAGATCCACACGTCCATGGAAGCCGGCGCGATGGTGCGCAAGGCAGAGATGAAGAAGCAGAAGTGGATCGGCGCCTACGAGGACTGGAACGTCGACACCGGTCTGGCGTGCGGTCTGCAGGGCAAGGCGCAGATCGGCAAGGGCATGTGGGCCATGACCGAGTTGATGGCGGACATGCTCGAGCAGAAGATCGGCCACCCCAAGGCCGGCGCCAACACCGCGTGGGTTCCGTCGCCGACCGGCGCAACGCTGCACGCGACGCACTACCATCGCGTCGACGTGTTCGCTGTTCAGGACAGCCTGAAGGGTAAGCCTCGCGCAAGCGTCGACGACATCCTGACCATCCCGCTCGCTCCCAGCACCGACTGGACGGATGCGGAGAAGAAGGAAGAGCTCGACAACAACTGCCAGTCCATCCTCGGTTACGTCGTCCGCTGGATCGACGCGGGCGTCGGCTGCTCCAAGGTTCCCGACATCCACGATGTCGCGCTCATGGAGGATCGCGCCACGCTGCGCATCTCGAGCCAGCTGCTCGCCAACTGGCTGCGTCACGGCATCGTCAGCGAGAGCGACGTTGTCAGTGCACTCGAGCGCATGGCCCCGGTTGTCGACCGTCAGAACGAGGGCGACGCCGAGTACCGCAACATGGCACCTGATTTCGATTCCAACATCGCGTTCCAGGCTGCCAAGGAACTCATCCTCGAAGGCGCGAAGCAGCCCAGCGGATACACGGAGCCGATCCTGCATCGCCGCCGCCGCGAGTACAAGGCTGCCAACGCCTGATTTCACCTTCTTCGAACTCGAAGCTGAACCCGAACAGCCTCGGCACCGCTCCCGGTGTCGAGGCTGTTCGCGTAGGCCCCGAAGTTTCGTCACTAGACTGGCCGAGGACACAGTCCGTTCAACAGACATTCTTCGAGTGACCAAGGTAGGGCAAGGTACGTGGGCGAACATCGCGGCGGGTCAGGCGCCAGAGGTATCAGCAAGGGGCCGATTCTCGTCGTCGTGCTGATCGTCTTGATCGTGGCAGGCTTCTTCGGATGGAAGGCCCTCAGCAACCGGATCGACGATCAGGGACAGCAGGCAGCCGGCACGTGCGTCGAAGGCAACAAGACGCTCGACGTCACCGCGGATCCGTCCATCGCCCCGCAGGTCGAGGAACTGGCCAAGCGGTACACCCAGACCTCGCCGGTGGTGCGTGATCACTGTATCGCCGTCGTGGTGCACGGTGCGCCGTCCGCGTCAGTCTCGACGGCACTCGAAGCCGGTCCGGCGGCACCCTGGGACGACGCAGCATTGGGACCGCGTCCCTCCCTGTGGATCCCGACGAGTTCGTTCGAACTCGCGCCACTGTCGGGCAAGGCCGTGATCAACGGTGATCCTCGCTCGCTCGCGAGTTCCCCGATCGTTCTGGCAGCCGGCCCCGAGACCGCGGCAGCATTAGCCAGCGCAGCATCGAGTTGGAAGTCATTGCCTTCGGATCTGACGGTTGCCCTGCCAGTCGGAAGTACCGAAACTTCGATGGCGGCACAGGCAATCGCTGCCGACGTCGCCGATGCGGGTGCCGGTCCGGTCACGACGGATCAGGCGAAGTCCGCCCAGGTCAACGCTGCGCTCAGTGCGCGGGCGTTGCAATTCCAATCGTTGCCGACTCCCCCCACGTCCACCGCCGAAGCCCTCGGGGCACTGAGCGCCGGAACACCGGATTCGGTGAAAGCCGTTCCGGCCACGGAACAGTCGATAGCGCAGAGCGCGAACGCTGCGATGACGACGTACTCCCCCGCCGGCGCAACGCCAGTCGCGGACTATCCGGCGGTCATCGTCTCGGGCAGCGGGATCGACGAAACCGCGTCGCGCGCAGCGGCACAGTTTGCCGATTTCATGCGTGAGCCGAATCAGTCACAGTTGTTCGTCGGCGCCGGTTTCCGGGTCGAGGGTCAAGATCTTCCTGATCTCGGTGCGGTGTCTCCGGCCAAGATCTCGTCCACGTTGAAACCGGCTTCGGCCGAAACCGCAGCTGCGCTCGGTGACATCGTCGCCAATCCGGTCTCTCCGCGTAGTGCGACCATCTTGATGGACACGTCGGCGTCGATGGGTACCGACGACGGTGGCACTACCCGCTTGGCGAACATTGCCGCGGCAGTGAACACCCAATTGGGTCGCAGCCCTGACGCTTCGGACATCGGCCTTCGCGAGTTCAGCACGGGCACCGACGGAAAACCGTCCGAGCGCATCCTGGTTCCGGGCGGTTCACTGTCCGAGCCGAATCGGCGTGCCACCATCACCGATTTCCTCAACGGGCTTCGGGCCGGCGGAAAGACTTCCAAGTATCCGGCGCTTGCCGGCTCCTACACAGCCGCCGTGGACGGTTTCGACGCGGGGCGCGTCAACTCGGTGCTGCTGATCACCTCGAGTACACCTGACGAATCCACCACGACGCGAGCCGAACTGCTCAGCGCGATCGCGGCTGCGGGCAATCCGTCGCGTCCGGTACAGGTCGACGTTATCGTCGTCGGTGCGGGCGACGACGTCTCCACACTCCAAGACGTCTCGGATCGGACGGGCGGAACATTGGTTCGGGTCGATTCGACGTCCGACCCCGCTCTCGCGGCCGCAGTGACCAAGATGCTGTCCTGATGGGGCGCGTCGCGGTTTTTGCAGTCCTTCTCGCCCTTCTGACCTGGTTCCTGCACCGCAGACTCGTTCGCGCCACCGGCATCCCGAGGCGATGGGCTCGTCTTGCCGACACTGCGCTTGTCGTCTTGGCGGTCTCGACGCTCATCGGGGTCGGCAGCGGCGAAATCTTCCCGACGTCCTGGGCGCAACCGATCGGATTTCTCGGATGGGTCTGGCTGGCTTCGTGGCTGTACCTGATTCCCGGACTGCTCGTGATCGGCCTGTTTGCCGGGATCAGTCGACTACGTGCACGCCGGACGGATACCACGACCGAAGTCGACCCGGCCAAGCGTCGTACGTTGCAGTTGGCCACGGCGGCAGTCACTCTCGCGGCGATCGGCACCGCCGGCTACGGCGTCTACGAGGCGTCGGGCCCCAAGATTTCCCGCGTCCGCGTGCCGCTCGCTCGCCTACCTGAGGGCTTCGAAGGATACCGGATCGCCTTGATCACCGACCTGCACGTGGGACCGGCCCGCGGGGTCGACTTCACCCGCAAGGTGGTCGAAATCGTCAACGCGCAGGATGTCGATCTGATCGCGATCGGCGGCGATCTCGTGGACGGCACCGTCGCAAAAGTTGCTCCCGATCTTGCTCCGCTCGCCAATCTTCAGGCGCCGGACGGAATCTTCGGAGTCAGCGGAAACCACGAGTTCTACGCGGACGACGGTGGCAAATGGCTCGACGTGTGGGAATCATTGGGGATCACGACGCTTCGCAACAGCCGCGCCTCGATCCAGCATGACGGCGACACCATCGACATCGTGGGCATCCACGACTACACCTCGCCGGCCCCGTACGAGCCGAACCTTACTGCCGCGCTCGCAGGTCGCGATCCGAATACTTTCGCCTTGCTTCTCGCGCACGAACCACGTCAAGCGATCGAGGCCTCCGAGATGGGTATCGATCTGCAACTGTCCGGGCACACTCATGGCGGTCAGATGTGGCCGCTGAGGTATCTCGTTCCGCTGCAGCAGCCGTCGGTGCAAGGCTTGGACAAGGTCGGAAACACAGTGCTGTACACAACGCGTGGCGCCGGGGCTTGGGGCCCGCCGGTACGCGTCGGCGCACCGCCGGAGATCACCGTTCTCGAACTCGTACGCGAGAGGTGATGATCTCCGGCGGGCACACGGCTTAGTTGCCTGCGAACGCTTCGATCGGCGGGCACGAGCAGACCAGGTTGCGGTCGCCATGTGCACCGTCGATACGACGTACGGACGGCCACACCTTCGGGCGAGCCTTGCCACGCGGGAAGACTGCGATCTCACGCGAGTACGGGTGATCCCACTGCGATGCAATGCTTCCGGCAGTGTGGGGAGCACCGCGTAGCGGGTTGTCCTCCACCGTCCACTCGCCGGCGCCGACGCGATCGATTTCGCCGCGAATGGCGATCATCGCCTCGCAGAACTCGTCGATCTCTTCGAGGTTCTCGCTCTCGGTGGGCTCGACCATCAGTGTGCCGACCACAGGGAAGCTCATGGTCGGAGCGTGGAATCCGTAGTCGGCCAGGCGCTTTGCAACGTCGTCGACGGTGACGCCAGTGTCCTTGGTCAACCCGCGGAGGTCGAGGATGCACTCGTGCGCGACCATGCCGTTCTCGCCGGTGTAGAGAACCGGGAAGTACTCGTCGAGTCGACGCGCGATGTAGTTGGCCGACGCGATGGCGGTCAGGCTGGCGCGGCGCAGGCCCTGAGCACCCATCATCCGGATGTAGGTCCAGGTGATGGGCAGAATGGACGCACTGCCGTACGGCGCTGCCGAGATCGTTCCTCCACCACCGAGTTCGGGGGCCATCGGGTGTCCGGGCAAAAATGGCGTCAAGTGTGAGCGCACACCGATCGGTCCGACGCCCGGTCCGCCGCCTCCGTGCGGGATGCAGAAGGTCTTGTGCAGGTTCAGGTGGCTGACGTCGCCGCCGAAGCGTCCCGGACGCGCAAGGCCGACAAGTGCGTTGAGGTTGGCGCCATCGACGTACACCTGGCCACCGGCGTCGTGCACCGCCGCGCAGATGTCGGAGATCTCGTGCTCGTAGACACCGTGTGTGGACGGGTAGGTGATCATGATCGCGGCGAGACGCTCGGCGTGATCGGCGATCTTCGCACGCAGATCGTCGACGTCGACGTCACCGTTGGGACGGCAGGCGACAACCTCGACGCGCATCCCGGCCATGACGGCAGAAGCCGCGTTGGTGCCGTGAGCACTCGACGGAATGAGGCAGGTGTCGCGGTGGTCGTCGCCCCGGCTGAGGTGGTAGTTGCGAATCGCGAGCAGACCCGCGTACTCCCCCTGGCTACCGGCGTTGGGTTGGAGACTGACGTTGTCGTAGCCGGTGACCGCGACCAGCCAGTCTTCGAGATCCTTGATGATCTTCAGCAGACCGGGTGCATCCGACGTGGGCGCGAACGGATGGATCGCGTTGAACGCGGGCCAGGTGATGGATTCCATCTCGGCGGTCGCGTTGAGCTTCATGGTGCACGAACCCAGCGGGATCATGCTGCGATCGAGCGCAATGTCCTTGTCGGACAACGCGCGCAGGTAACGGAGCATTGCCGTTTCCGTACGGTAACGGGTGAAGGCTTCGTGCTGCAGGTAGTCGGAGGTGCGCTCCTGAGCAGCGGGAACCGAGTTGCCCTCTGCTTCGATGGCGACAACGGCGTCTTCGATGCCGAACGCGTCGAGTACCGCGAGGACGTGATCGGCGGTCGTGGCCTCGTCGCAGGAGATGCCGACATGATCAGCGTCGACCAGGCGCAGGTTGATCCCGGATTCCTTGGCCGCAGCGACAACGTCGGCCGCCTTGCCCGGAACCTGCGCCAGAACGGTGTCGAAGAACGAATCGTGGACTACGGTCACGCCGCCCTCGCGCAGGCCGTTTGCCAACGCGTGTGCGCGGGCAGCGACGCGCAACGCAATCGCCTTGAGTCCCTCGGCGCCGTGGTAGCTCGCGTACATCGCAGCGAGGATGGCGAGGAGCACCTGAGCGGTACAGATGTTGGACGTCGCCTTCTCGCGGCGAATGTGCTGCTCACGAGTCTGCAGCGCGAGGCGGTATGCCTTGTCTCCGTCGGCGTCGATCGAGACACCGACCAAGCGCCCGGGCAGCTGACGCGCATGCTTGGAGTGCACGGCCAGGTAACCGGCGTGCGGTCCGCCGTACCCCATGGGAACACCGAAACGCTGGGTGGTGCCGAAGCACGCATCCGCACCGAGTTCACCCGGCGAGGTGATGAGCGTCATCGCAAGGAGGTCGGCGCCGACGGCAACAAGTGCGCCGCGCTCGTGAGCTTCCGCGATGATCGAGGTGTAGTCGACGACCCGTCCCGAGGCTCCGGGAATCTGGGCGATGATGCCGAAGAAGTCACCTTCGGGAAGACCAGCGGTGAGGTCTGCGGAGACGATCTCGATGCCGAGAGGCTCGGCGCGAGTCTCGATGACGGCGAGGGTCTGCGGGAACAGATCGGCGTCGACGACGAATCGCGGGGACTTGCTGCGGTTCGCGCGGCGCAGGAGCGTCATGGCTTCGGCGGCTGCGGTGGCCTCGTCCAGCATCGACGAGTTGGCCAGTTCCATGCCGGAGAGCTCGGCGACCATCGTCTGGAAGTTGAGGAGCGCTTCGAGGCGGCCCTGGCTGATCTCCGGCTGGTACGGGGTGTACGCGGTGTACCAGGCCGGGTTCTCGATGATGTTGCGCAACAACACCGGCGGCGTCAACGTGTCGAAGTAGCCGAGGCCGATCATCGACGTCGCGACGGTGTTCTGGGCGGCGAGAGCGGTCAGCTCGGCGAGTGCCTCGTGCTCTCCGACCGGCAGCGGCAGAGCATCGAGGCCGGCAGCGATGCCGTCCGGTGCAGCGTCGAGGATGACGGAAGGAACGGCCTTGGTTGCCAGTTCGTCGAGTGAATCGACCCCGACAAGTTCGAGGATGCGCGCGAGTTCCGCGGCGTTCGGACCGACATGGCGGTCGGCAAATATACGGCTTGCAGCGTCGATCACGACAACTCCCAGACAGATCGGAGGATCAGGACACACACCGACCTGCGGTGTGTTCCTCCCCCTCTGTCGCATGCTCGATTCCCGAGCGCCTGAGAGATTCGGTAGTGACCCGCCAATCGACGGTAGCCACAGCCTTTCCCCGTCGGCGGGTGGGTTGTCCCACCGCTTTCCAGAGGCGTCGGAGCCCGTACGGTCCTTGGTGCCTGAGAGATTGACGGGGAGGTATTGCTCCTTCGGCGCCCTGATCCCGCTCACCACTGGCCTTTGTAACAAAGACTGAAACAAAGACAAGTCGGTGAATCGGTATCCGAGGCTCTCCCGTACGCCGGCGACGCAGGCCCAGTCTAGTAGACCGAGGCGCCTACCTGCACCGTGGCATCCTCCAAAGAGATGTGACGTACGTTATCCGGTTTTGCGGCTGGCGCGATTCTTGCGTCGTGAGGCCAACTCGTCTTCCGGGTTGGGGTCACTTTCACCGCCGTCGGCGCGCTCGGCCGGGAAGTCGGCGATGGTTCCGGTGAGTTCACGCATGGCGCCGCTCACCGCGATGCCGAATACACCCTGCCCACCTTGAAGAAGGTCGACGACCTCTTCGGGAGACGTGCATTCGTAGACGGTGGTGCCGTCGGAGAAGAGCGTGATGTTGGCAAGATCGCGCACGCCACGCTTGCGCAGGTGGTCGACGGCGACGCGGATGTTCTGCAGTGAGATTCCGGTGTCGAGCAGACGCTTCACGATCTTCAGGACAAGGATGTCCTTGAAGGAGTAGAGACGCTGGCTACCGGATCCGGCAGCGCCGCGGATGGACGGCACGACCAACGATGTCCGTGCCCAGTAGTCGAGTTGGCGATAAGTGATCCCGGCAATCTGGCAAGCGCTGGGTACTCGGTATCCGACCAGATCGTCAGGAATGGAGTCGTCCGGGAACAAGCCGGGCTGCAGCTCTTCGGAAGACATTTCTGCAGTCGGATCGGCACTACCGGTTATGCCCGTTCCGCGCTCATTCGACCGTTCTTCCACTGCCGTCTCCCTCTCGCTTCGCCATCATGTAACCAACCTGTGCTATCAGCAGTCACGAGAATCCCGTGCCGACCGAACTTTCAGATGTGAATCCAAGGCAGGTAATTCCATGAGTGGACTTACCCAGAGTACGCCTCGATCGACAAGGCGAGAAGATCTCCACCGCACGCAACGGTAAGACCACGAGGGTGCTCGGTCAACGCAACACGCCGACCGAGACTCAACCTCTACTTGAGAGTTGAAGACTAAAGCCTGATTACGGACAAACAGGACTAACCGTCAGTCGCCTTGAAGTCGTCCGGCGAGATGGTGTCGAGGAATTCCTTGAACTTCTCGACCTCGTCCTCGCGTTCGTCGGGAATGACCAGGCCGGCTTCGGCGAGAACGGCTTCCGACGCGAAGATCGGAACGCCGATGCGCAAGGCCAATGCAATCGAATCCGACGGACGTGCCGACACGGTGGTCTGCTCGTCGAAGACCAGATCCGCGTAGAACGTGCCCTCTTGCAGGTCCACGATCCGCACTTCCTTGAGACTCCGACCGAACGATTCGATAAGAATCTTGATCAGGTCGTGAGTCAGTGGACGCGCCGGCTCAACTCCCTGTTGTTCGAGAACAATCGCGGTAGCTTCGGTTTGCCCGATCCAGATCGGCAGGTACCGATCGCCGTCGGACTCCCGCAGCAACAGGACCGGCTGATTCTGAGGCTGCTCGACACGAACTCCGATCACACGCATTTCGCCCATCGAGCTTGCCTCCAACCTGACGTGATCCAGTAGACCGACTCCGATGCGGTCGTACTGAAATTCTATTCGAGTGAGCCCCGCTGATCGAGGAACTCAGCGATCGAGACTTCCCCGAACCGCCGATTTGACCAGACACGTGTGCAAAGTCAGTGACAGGGCAGCGAGTTCCCGGACCATTTCCTCGGCGCGATCACGCGCTCCGGCGTCACGACCCTTGGCAACCGGTCCGGCGATTTGAGTCACCAGTCCCGCTTCGCGATCGGCAGCCAACTTGAACGCCCGCAGATGGCGGACCTCCAAGCCGTACTCGGACATCGCTTTCGCGGTGCGCGCCAATGTCACGGCGTCCTCGTCGAAGAAGCCCGCCGCGCCGGGAACGACCAAACCGGTGCGGATCAGATCGGTCAGAAACCGATCGTCGATGTCGGCGCGCGCCAGAAGGTCCTGACGACCGACTCGAACTTCGCGGTCGACACGGAAAGCTTCGGGCGAGACATCGCCCGAAGCGATCGACAGGACGCGGGCCCGACGAGGCGGAGGAACTTCCGCACTCACCGTCGCCGCGCCGCTGTCGATGGCTTCGAGCTGTTCTTTGATCACTTTGAGCGGCAGGTACTGATCGCGTTGCGCGGTCAGCACGAAGCGAAGACGCTCGCAGTCCTCTACGGAGAATCTGCGGTATCCCGACGGTGTCCGTTGTGGGCTGATCAATCCCTCGGACTCGAGGAAACGGATCTTCGAAATCGTCACGTCGGGAAAATCTGGACGCAACCGATCCAGCACGGAACCAATCGACATTCCGGGCTGGCTCTGCTGCCGCACTGCCGTCATTAGCTACCCGCACCTGCTGACGACTCGCCGACCTGCGAACCGCCGGCACGAGGGCCGGTGAGGAACACCAGACGGAACTTGCCGATCTGAACCTCGTCACCGTTCGCGAGAACTGCCGAATCGACAGGCTCACGGTTGACGTAGGTGCCGTTGAGGCTTCCGACGTCGACGACGTGGAAATCTGCATCTTCCTGACGGAACTCGGCGTGACGACGGCTGACGGTCACGTCGTCGAGGAAGATGTCGCTGTCCGGGTGCCGACCTGCCGACGTCGTCGGCTGATCGAGCAAGAAGCGGGATCCTGCATTCGGTCCCCGCTTGACCACCAGAAGTGCGGCTCCGGCGGGAAGGCCTTCCACGCCCGAAACCGGCTGCTCGGCGGCCGGTGCTGCAGAGGAGGTGTTGTCGAGCTCATTGAGGAAGTCCGCACGGAAAACCGAAGTGGTCTCCGCCGGCGACTCCCCATAGCCCGCGTCGTTACCGTTCTCGCTCACTGTTTCTCCTCCTGGGTCAATCATCCAGATCATGAATCACTGGACTACGCAGTGCACTTTCTTCACGAGCATCTTTCACAGTCACGTTCGATACGGCCCTGCGCCCCGACTCGGCACATGCGTACCTAACGACCGTACCCTGCGCAGACCGCCGTGTGCAGCGAGACAGGCCGCGACACAACGCGAGTTGGCCGGTCCACGCGTAGGTTTTCTACTCGGACGTCAGTCCGTTGTACGCCTCCGCATCCAGAGTTGCCGCGAGTGCGGCATCGAGTGTGGCTTCGTCGGCAACCTCGAGCTCGACCAACCAACCCTTGTCGTACGGATCGGTGTTGACGAGGTCAGGCTGTCCGTCCAATTCACCGTTGGCTGCAAGAACTTTCGCAGTGAACGGAGCAAAGATGTCGGAGACGCTCTTGGTCGACTCGACCTCGCCGAGCGATTCACCGGCGGTCACATCTTCGTCGACAGCGGGAAGCTGGACGAACACGACGTCACCGAGCTGCGACTGAGCAAAGTCGGTGATACCGACTCGAACTGTGGTCGGGCCGGTCCGCTTCACCCACTCGTGCTCCGCGGTGTAGCGCAGATCGGTAGGTGTATCGAGCTCACTCACAGTGGCTTCCTTTCACAGGCCGTCCGAAAGTCGGACGCAAAAAGATCAATTTCCAGGTTGAGCGTATTGGCGCGGATTCAATTGTCGCAAGACGGAGATCGTGACCTGCTGCGATTGCTCGACCGAGGAAGTTCCGCCGTTGCGTGCGACGTTGTCGAAGACGCCTCCGGGAATGTTCAACGCTGCTGCCAACGTCGGCGGATCCCCGATCGCGGTCACAGTGTACGGCTGCTCGATCCGGGTTCCGTCCAATTCGATTTCACCGCCGCGCCCACTCACCCACGAGTTCACGCCGATACGAATGGGTTCGCCGTTCGCACCTGCGATCGAGATGGCTTCGGCACCGGCAGCACGCAATTCCTGGATGAGATCGAGGATGACTTCGGAGCCGACACCACCCGCCGGATCTGTCAGGGTCATCGTCACACCCGGTCCGGTAGCAGGAGCAGTCCCCACTTGAATGGAGAGCGAGGTCAGCCGCGCCCGCGCCTCGTCCAACGCTGCTCCGGTGTTGCCGCCGGCTTCCAAAGTGGCAAGCGATTCCTGAAGATTGGCAACTTCCTGCCTCAGCGCGGCTTCGCGCCGATTCAAGTTGTCGAGAACGACGAGGAGGTCGGCAGGGCGCGCGGCGTCGAGTGAATCTCCGGCCACGGTGCTGCGTACCTGTGTGGCAATCGCGACACCGAGCACACCCAGGAGCACGGCCGCGAGGATGGCGAAGACGACGTTGGTGCGGTGCTTCGACGGTGAACGCAGCTCGTGACGACCTTCACCCGCAGTGGTGACAGGTGGTTCTTCGGGCTCGGTCGTGGAGTGATCCGCCATGACTCACGCTCCGAACAGTCGGCGTCGCAATGCCGCTGCGTTGCCGAAGATCCGGATACCCAACACGACGACGATTGCCGTCGAGAGTTGAGTACCCACACCCAACTGATCACCGAGCCAGACGATCAACGACGCAACGAGCACGTTGAAGACGAAGGAGACCACAAACACCTTCGCGTCGAAAATCTCGTCCAGATACGCGCGTAGTCCACCGAAGACGGCGTCGAGCGCCGCAACGACAGCGATCGGAAGATAGGGCTGGATCACGTCGGGCACCTGCGGGCTGAAAACTACGCCCAGGACGATGCCGACGACCAGTGCTGCGAGTCCGTACAGGGCGGAACCGGCCTTCATCGAACTCCTTCTGTCACTTGGGTTCTGTGGGTTCTGTTGCCACTCGGACGGCGCGAGGCGCCGCAGGCGGCAGAGTCAACGAATCGTCTTCGGCCACCGCGAAACCGACTCCGTACAGTTGCGAGACGCTAGACATTCTCACGTAGGCGTCGCTGACGACGAATTTCCGCTGCAGTGCTCGCGTGTCTCCGATCGCCTCGACGAGGTACGGGGAGAAAACAGGTTGGTTGTCGACGAGCATCGCGCCGCCCGCCTGACGGATGGTCACCGTCGGCCCGATTCGCACGCCGCCGACGGCGATCGCCTCGGCGCCGCCCGCCCATAATGCGTTGACGACGGTTTGCAGATCGCGATCGAGAACGACGGTCTTGCCGCCGACACTCCGTTGCGACGCATCCGAGAGGTTCGGGCGTCCGGCCGGGTCCGTCAACGTCACCACCAGTCCCTCCCCGTGAACAGCTTCGGCTCCTGCGCCGGATTCGACCGCTCGCAGTTGGTCGAGGACGGCGCTGCCGCGTGCATCGCCTTCGAGCGCCACGCCGCGCGCGGCGTCGACGGCGCCGCCGAGTGAATCGCGGGAGGCGGCCAGCGAATCGATTCGATCCTCCGCATCACGGACCTTCGCCACCAACTCGCTTCGAACCTCTTCGGTGCCGGTCACCTGCTTCGTCGCCTGAACAGCCGAGACCGTGACGATGAACCCGATCAACAGTGCGCCGAGGGCCAGCCACGGCCCCGTCTTCGAGGATCTGTTCTTGGTGTGCTCGTGCTGGCGTTCGAATGCAGTTGCCTCGTAGCCCGGGTCGAGATGTTCGGTCATGAGTGAGCGAAGCAGCGACGGTACCGGGTTACGACGGACGTCCTCCCCGGTCGACTTCATCGGGGCACGACCTCGTGGGTTCGCGCAACGTCAACGGCCTTGAGCACGTAGATCGCGGCAGTCCACACGTACAGGACGGTTCCCCAGATCAGGAAAGCGAAACCGAAGGCATGGGTGAACGGTCCGATGGCCCAGTCTCCGTGCCCGGCAAGAATCAACGGCAGAGCGAACATCAGTAGGAAGGTCGCAGCCTTGCCGAGATAAACCACCTCGGGCGGTGGCAGGCCACGCCTGCGGTAGATCGGCAGCGTCAACGCAAGCAGAAGATCACGGCCGATGAGTATCGCTGCGACCCACCAGGGAATGAAATCGCGGGCGACGAAGGTGACCAGTGTCGTCACGACGTACAGACGATCGACCAGCGGGTCGAGAAGCGCTCCCAGACGCGAGGTCTGTCCGAGCACTCTGGCCAGCTTGCCGTCGAGCCAGTCGGTGAACCCGCTGAGCATCAGCAGCGCCAATGCCCAGCCGTCCGAGTGCGTGACGAGCAACAGGTAGGCGAACAGCGGCAGAGCGAGTAGACGCACGATACTGAGCACGTTGGGAACAGTGAGAATCCGATCCGTGGGGATCGGTTCTTGTTCGCCAGAGTTCACTGCACACACCTCGCGTCGTTCGATTGCCGTGCGGCCAGCTTTCCACAGCACGACGGACTATTCGCCGAGGCGCCGTAGCCCGAACTGTCCCGAGCGTGTCGAGCTGCTCTCATCGCCAGGCGAACACCGGCTGTTCGAGGTTGTCGATGCGCGTGGTCCGTCCGTTCAGAACTTCACGGAACTGATAGATGACGGCTCCGGTCGGCGCATGGATCAGGCTCGTTCGGAACGGCCATTGGATTACCGGGTTCGGTGATTCCTCGATGGTGACGAATCGCGAGTCCACGTCGAGCTCCTCCGACGTGACGGCATACACCTGGGCCACCTCGTCGGGATTGGGTACCAGTCCCCTGATGTCCTCGCCGGACCAGACGACAAACGGTCGGATCACGAATCCCGAACGGGTGACGTAGTCGTCGAGCCGGCCGATGATCTTCGACTCAGGAACGTCGACACCCAGCTCCTCGGAAAGTTCCCGGACCGCTGCTTGTTCGGACGACTCGCCCGGGTCGACGCTTCCACCCGGCAACGCGAATTGACCGGGGTGGGCGCGCATCTTGCTCGGCCGCTTCGTCACCGGGAACACGGGTGTTCCGTCCGCAGTCCGCATGACGACGATGACCACCGACGCCGAGCGCCTTCCGTCCAATTCGACCGACTGAGGTTCGAAAGCGGCAAGTGAGGCGACCACGTGGTCCCGATTCAGTAAATCTCCGTTCACCATGGCTCGACAGTAGCGCCACGAGACTGAGACCCCCAGCCAGTCTGGTCCATTTTGACCGCTTCGCCTGATTATCGGTCTGTATTCCTGTCATGCTGAACAGGCAGAATCCACCGTGCGGCATGGCGAGAAGAGAACCTCGATGGCTGAGCAGTCCCAGACCCCCACCCCGCAGACCGACCAGAGCGCGCCGGGCGGGTCGAATCGGGCCTCCCGCTTTGCCTCCGACACCCTGAGTGTCCTGCGGCGTGTGCCGTTCACCGCGAGCGTCGTGCTCACCATCACCGTCGTCGGGATCGCGACCGGCGCCCTGTGGAATCACGTCCGTACCTACTCGTGGTTCAACGACATCGCCTACGGAGTTCCTGCCTTGCAGGAAGGCAAGTGGTGGACTCTCGTCTCGGGGTGGTTCTTCGGATTGACGCCGGGTCAGTATGTTTCGATCATCGTCGTTTTTGCCTTCGCGGTCGGCTGGTGCGAATGGCGCCTGGGAACCAAGAACGCGGCCATCGTCACGATCAGCGGTCAGTTGGCGGGCGAACTCGGTGCATCGCTCCTCCTCTGGGCGGGCAGCCACACCGACTGGGATTGGGCTCGCAACCTCGCCACCCACCGCGATGTCGGCGTGACCACCGCAATCATCGCCGCTCTCGCCGCGACCACGGCAACTCTGCGCTCGCCCTGGCGAATGCGAGTGCGCGCCATTCTGTGTGCGTACATTGCGATCGCGTTCCTCTTCGAAGGCCGCCTCGCCGACGTGCAGCACCTCATCGCGGTCGCGATATTCCTGCCGGTGGGCGAGAAGTTCTTCGGCGACGGAGAGCGCGGGTTCATCCCCCGAACCCGACGCGAGATCCGCCTGCTCGGATTCATCGGCCTGCTCCTGATCGGAGTGGTCGAGATCGCCGTGTGGCTGTTCCCCGGAAGCGGACCGTTCGGGCCGACGGAAGCCGAAACCGGTTCAGGCTGGACCGCATTGATCGACGTGGTCATCGTTGCACTGATCGCGGATCAGTTGCGACGAGGACGCCGCTGGGCCTGGTGGGTTGCCGTCGTGTTCGGTTCACTCACGGTTTTGGCCACCGCCCTCGTCCTCGGTTCGGTAATCTTCTTCGACTACGAGAGCGCCGGCGCCGTCACGGTCGGAACCGCGCTGCTCTGGCTTCTCGAACTCATCTTGTTGATCAAGGGCCGTCACGCTTTTCACGTACCGATGCGGCGCAAGATTCGAGGCGGGCCGTTGTCCGGGAACGATCCGCGCGCCGCCGCTCGGGAACTGCTCAAACAGCATGGCGGCGGAACCATGTCGTGGATGACGACGTGGGACGGCAACAACTACTACTTCGGCGAGTCGGGTGACAGCGTCGTTGCATTCCAACGGCACGTCGGCGTCGTCGTAGTCCTCGCCGATCCGATCGCGAGCCCCGACCGACTTGCCGCAGCGGTAGACGAATTCACGACGATGTCCGAATCCAACGGCCTCACTCCGTGCCTGTTCTCCGTGGGGAAGGAGACAGCCGATGCCGCCGCCCGGCGCGGCTGGCGCACCGTTCAGGTCGCCGAAGACACGATCGTCGACCTGCCGGAATTGCAATTCACCGGCAAGTCTTGGCAGGACATCCGCTCGGCGCTCAACAAGGCCAAGAAGGACGACATCACCTTTCGGATGACAACTCTGGCCGACGAGCCGTTCTCCGTGCTGGCTCAGGTGCGCGCCATTTCCGAGGAATGGGTGGGTGACAAGGGACTACCCGAGATGGGGTTCACCCTCGGAAGCGTCGAGGAGGCGCTCGACCGCGACGTCCGGGTCGGTTTGGCCGTCGACCCGACCGGAAGCATTCACGGCGTCACCTCGTGGTTGCCGGTGTACGGCGAAGGCGGAGTGGTCCAGGGTTGGACGCTCGACGTCATGCGTCGACGCCCCGACGGCTTCCGGCCGGTGGTCGAGTTCCTCATCGCATCGTCGGCCCTCGAATTCAAAGAACAAGGTGCCCAATTCGTCTCACTGTCCGGCGCGCCACTGGCCCGCAGCGACGACGGCGCCGACGCCGCATCGATGGACCGCCTGCTCGACATGCTCGGAGCCGCGATGGAACCGCTCTACGGCTTCCGGTCTCTTCACGCGTTCAAGAAGAAGTTCAAGCCGAGATACGAGCCCGTTTTCCTGTGTTTCCGCGACGAGGCCGACCTGCCTCGAATCGGAATCGCGCTGACGCGTGCTTACCTTCCGGACGCGACGGCGCCTCAGCTGATCAAGCTCGCCACCAGCAAGAGCTGACGCCGTGCGGTCCTGGTTCGAGCACACGGTTGTCGACACCGGCAGACTCCCTCTGTTCTTCCTTCTGCTCGCCTTTGTCCTGACGTTCCTGTTCATTCGGTTCAGCGTTCGAATGATCCGAGCTGAGGTCTCGTGGTGGCCAGGCAATGTCACGCCCGGTGGAATGCACATCCACCACATGGTTTTCGGTTTGATGATGATGCTCGTGTCCGGCTTTGCCTTCATCGCTCTGGCCGACTATCACACCCCGATCGCCAACTGTGTTCTCGCGTCGGTGTTCGGTATCGGCAGCGCGCTGGTCCTCGACGAGTACGCACTCGTGCTACATCTGCGCGATGTCTACTGGGCCGAGGAGGGTCGCTCGTCCATCGACGCGGTGTTCGTTGCCATCGCGATCTCGTTCCTTTTCCTTCTCGGAGTCCACCCGATCGGGTTCGCGGGAGAGTTCGACCCGTATGAGCAGGACCGTAGCCTGGCGACGTTGATCGGCATTGTCGTCGCGATCGTGATCCAACTCGGACTCGCCGTGATCACGTTGATGAAGGGCAAACTCTGGACCGGCTTGATCGGACTGTTCTTCACCCCGCTTCTGTTGGTCGGAGCAATTCGGTTGAGTCGCCCGGGTGCGCCGTGGGCGCGTTCGCGTTACCGCGACAAGCCCGCCAAGATGAGCCGCGCAGTCGCCCGTGAGCAGCGGTATCGCGAGCCGATGATCCACGCGAAGATCTACGTTCAGGAAATGGTGTCGGGAAATTTCGGTTCCACTCCCCCGACCCCACCACCGCTCCCAGTCGTCGACACCACGACGCCTACGACGAAAGTCGGACTATCACGGCGGCTTTCGGACAGAATTCGCTGGCGCCGAACTCGCCGACGATTACGAACAGTCCCGGTCTGGCGCCTCCCCGTGATCCTCGTCGTGCTGTCCGTCGTCACCGCGAACATCCTCGTCGGAATCGACGGAGACCTGGTGAGCGACGGCGACATCGGTACCATTTCTGAGGGCGTGGACGCCGGGGCCACTGCGACGCTGCTCAGCGTCATCGCCGGCGGAATGATCACTCTCACCGGTCTGGTGTTCACTGCCATCACCCTCGCAATGCAGTTCGGTGCCTCGCAGATTTCGGTGCGGGTGGTGCCGATGCTCGCACAGCAGCGAGTGATGCGGTGGTCGATCGGCATGTTTCTGGCCACGTTCGTCTTCTCCCTGATCATTGCGCTCGATCTGGCGCTCGATTCGGAGAATTCTTCACCGACGATCTCCACGGCGATCGCACTGCTTCTGGCATTGGCCAGTGCGATCCTGTTCATCGCGTTGGTGGCGAAGGTCGGGTCGATTCTCAATTCCAGTCGGTTGTTGCGTTGGATAGCGGCCCAGGGCCGGAGCGCGACGATTCGTGCCTATCCGCTGTACGAGGACCTGCCTTCTGGCGCACCGAAACCCAGTCAGCCACTTCCCCTAAGCCAACCGCACGAGTCCGAAACCTCCGAGAACGCCGACGCACTGGTGATTCGCCTGCGCCACCTCTCACCCGACGGCCGGATTCTGCTGGCGATCGATCTCGCACGACTGCAGCGGTTGGCCGGCCGCTGGGACGTCTCGGTCGAGGTCGTCCCCAGCATCGGCGAGTTCGTCGCCCAGAACGCGCCCCTCTTCGAGGTACGCGGGCCATCACTGAAGGTACGTCCGGACACATTGATGTCGTGCTTGATCTTCGGTGACACGCACAGTCCGGTCGTCAGCCCCGGTGCGGCGCTGCAGTCGATCGTGGACATCGCGCTCAAGGCGCTCTCACCTGCCATCAACGATCCGGGCCGAGCAGTCCAGGCTCTCGATCACATCGAGGACCTTCTGGTACTCCTCGCCCCGCGGGTCCGCTTCGACACGTCAACCTCGAATCTCACTCTGATCCGGGGCCGGCAACGCACCTGGACCGACTACGTCTCTGTCGCGACCGACGAGATCAGGCACTTCAGTACCAATTCCGCGCAGGTCCAGCGTCGTCTACGCGCGGTATTCGCGACCTTGCTCGAAGCCTGCCCGCCGGACCAGCACCCTCCGCTACTCGAGCGCGTCGACGCACTCGATGCGCAATTGACCCGAGAATGGACCGGCGCACTCGACCTTCGACTCGCGAGTGTGGCGGATCCGCAGGGATTGGGCTCCGAAGCCGGGGCGACCGGAAGAATTCACCCGCTGATCATCGGGTCTTCGGAACTTCCAGACGATCGTTCATCCGGGCAGACCGAGTCGCGTTCCCAGCCAACCTAATTGACTCGCCAATCCAGCCGACCACACCTGGAAGCTGTGTCCACCGTCTACCTCGGCGTACTGGACGTCCATCCCTGCGGCCTTTGCGGCTTCGTAGAGCGTCTGCAGTCCAGGGCGGTAGTCGTTGTCCTGCTTACCGACCACGAACACTCCGGCGCTGTCGGGGAACTTCTTCTCCCGGAGCAGATCCTGCGGATTCACTGCCACGAACGCGGCTTCATTGCCGCCGAACGCCGCATCGACCGTCTGCTTCCGATCACCGAGGGTGGGCTCGATCTGACCGGACAGATCCAGGAACGTCGGATACACCGCGGGGAAGTTCGTTGCCATCTGGAACGCGCAGGTACCGCCGTAGGAAAGGCCCCCGATAGCCCACTTCCTCGGGTCGGGATCCACCTGTAGGTTCCCGCGCACCCAGTCGGGAACATCACGCGAAAGGTACGTTGCGACGTTCCCGAGTTGAGAATCGACGCAAAGCGGATTCGCCAGTTCCGACCCGGTCCCGTCAGCTACGACGACAACGGGCGCTATTCCCGAATGCGCAGCGGCGTAGGTGTCCATAGTCTGGACGAGACGTCCGCCCTGTAGCCAGTCCTCAGGCGCGCCTGGTTGGCCGGCAAGCAGTACCAACACCGGCAACTCCGGTCGCGGGTTGGTGAAATACGCGGGCGGTAGGTAGATCTCGGCGTCGCGGGCGCTGAATCCGGAGACCGTCCCCGCAATCGTGACTGTGCTGACCTTGCCGGCCGACGGCATGTCCGCTGGAGCCTTCCATTGCGAAACCGGTACCGCCCCGTCCTTGCCGTCGTCCAGGTCGGCGAGCGAGACCTTCTCCGCGTCCGAGAGTCCCAGCGCTGTTCCCAACGTCGGATACGACTGGAACTGCAGATTCACGTGAGCCGCGCTCGACACAACCACCAGCAGCACGGAGACCACGGTGAGCACGCGGCCGTCGAGTCGCGTCGCCGCAAATATCCGTGAGACACCCAGCAACACGCCGAGAATGCCCAACCCGATCCACACGTAGACCGGACGGGCAATCGGATCGGGGAACGGGTGCCACACCTTCTCGATCAGCCAGTACAGCACGAGGGTGATCGCGATTGCCGCCACGATGCAGACCGGAATCGAGATCAACACGTGACGCCTCGATCTCGAGAAGATCAGCCACAGAAGTGCCAGAATTCCGAGCACCGTCACCACGGGCGGAACCGGGCCCGTGACCAGCGACAGATCCGTGATCGTGTGCACGTCGTCTCCCGTCGCAGCCCTGTTTAGACAATATCCAAGAACAGGACATTTCGGAGCTGATGGCGTCAGATCACTGCGTTCGACGCCTGGGCACGTAGGTCTCGGGCCAGGTGATCCCGACGCTCGAGAACCAGCCTCCGCAGCGACGCGGGCGCCTCCGCATTGGCCTGGATCCAGGAATCGACAGCAGAGGTGTCTTCAGCTGCCGGGAAGAGTCCGTTCACCAACCGTCGGGCGATCTCGATGCTCCGTTCGGACCACCACTTCCCCAGGGACGAGAAGTACTCGACCGCATATCCCTCGATCAATGACGCGTCCGTGCCCGAACGGAATCCGGCGATCGTCGCATCCAGGCGGTCGTTCGAGAGTGAGCCATCAGTGGTCGCCGACGCCCAGACAGCCGCCTTGGTCGCGGCATCGGGAATCGACGCCACAGCGCGGACGTACGCCGTTCGACCCGCTGACGTGCTGTCCTTGCTCAGCTCACTGTCGAAGTCGCTCACACTCGCATGCCCGGTCGCGGAGAGGGCGATCCACAATGCCCACCGCAGATCAGGATCGAGAGCCAGTCCGACCGGTCCCGGGCAGGTGCCGTCGAGTATCGACCGCAACTCGTCGGCGCGAGCATCGTTGACCGCTGCAGCGGCCGACAGAGCCCGTGCCCATGCCAGCTGTCTTCCGGACTCCGGTTCGGCTTCGAACACCGCCTTCCAGGTCGTTTCCAACCAGCCTGCACTTACATTGGGCCGCAAGCTTTTCGGAACGTAGTGAAGAACCGCGTATTGGGCATCGGTCAGGATCGAGCTGAGAATCGCAAGATCTTTCTCCGCGGGGCCGAATCGTTCCACCATGTCGAGGTATCGGAACACCGAGAGCTGCGCATCACGCACCGAGTTCCACAGCGACGACCAGATCACCCCGCGCGCGAGCGGATCGCTCACGCGGTCCAGGGATGCCTCGACCGTGGACAGCGATTTCGCGTCCAATCGCACCTTCGCGTAGGTGAGGTCTTCGTCGTTGAGCAGTGTGAGTGCTCCGGGCGGAAGGTCGACCGACGTGCGGGATTCGGTGATGTCGAGTTCGACGCGTTCGGTGCGAACAAGATCTCCGGACTCGTTGTAGTCGTAGATTCCGACTGCGAGCCGATGCGGCCTCGGGTCCGTCTGGACCAGGTCTGTTCCGTCGAGCGACAGCGTGGACACTCCGGTGGTCTGCAACCAGATTCGGGCCCATTCGCGCACATCACGTCCGGAAGTCTCCGCGAGCACGTCGAGCAGATCAACAAGCGTGGTGTTTCCGTACGCGTGGGCCTTGAAGTACCGGCGTGCCGCTTCGAAGAACGCGTCACGCCCGACGAACGCCACAAGTTGTTTGAGGACACTGGCACCCTTGGCGTAGGTGATTCCGTCGAAGTTCAGCTTTGCAGCTTCGAGATCGACGATGTCGGCGACGATGGGATGCGTGGTCGGCAGCTGATCTTGGAGGTACGCCCACGCCTTCCGCTTGATGGCAAATGCTACCCAGGCATCGGTGAAGCGAGTAGCTTCGGCGCTGACCAGCGATCCCATGAAATCGGCGAAAGATTCCTTGAGCCACAGGTCGTCCCACCAGACCATGGTCACGAGATCGCCGAACCACATGTGCGCCATTTCGTGCAGGATCGTGTTGGCGCGGCGCTGATGCTGCTCGTCGGTTGCGGTGCCGCGGAACACGTATGCCTCGGTGAAGGTCACCAATCCCGGGTTCTCCATGGCGCCGAGGTTGTACTCGGGGACGAAGATCTGGTCGTACTTACCGAACGGATACGGATAGTCGAAGTGCTCGGCGTAGAAGTCCAGCCCCTGACGAGTGATGCCGAAAACGTTCTCCGCATCGAGGTGTGGAGCCAACGACGCCCGGCACAAAGCACCCAACTCGACAGTGAGTTCGCCGCGACTCCACGACGACGCCACCCGGTGATACGGCCCGGCCGCGATCGCGGTGATGTAAGTCGAGATCGGCAGCGTCGGCGCGAAAGTGACGCGTTGCGCACCATCGACGGAGAGGGTCTGGGCCGGGGGCTGATTCGACAGGACTTCCCAGCCGTCAGGTGCTGTCACCTCGAACGTGAAGGGCGCCTTGAGGTCCGGCTGCTCGAAGCAGGGGAAAACACGCCTGGCATCGGCGGGCTCGTACTGCGTGTACAGATACGTCTGATCGTCGGCGTCGTCGACAAATCGGTGCAGCCCTTCGCCGGAACGGCTGTAGTGGCCGTGAGCTGCCACCCGAACGACGTTCGATCCGCCGAGTCCGCGCAGCACGATCCGGGATCCGTCGTACTCCACCGGAATCGACGCACCGTCGACGTCCACGGAATCGACTGCAGCACCGATGAAATCGAGCCACGTGGACTCCACCGAGGACGTCAGATCAATTGTCGTGACCGTCGAAAAGGTCTTCACGGCGGAGTCGACCGCCGATCGCAGATCCAACTCCACCCGGTAACCGGCGACGGAGATGGCTCGAGATCGTTCGGCGACTTCGCTTCGATTCAGGTTCGCAGTACTCACGCACTCGATCCTGCCAGGCCTCGCGCGGCGATGTGAGCCGCAGTGCGCCTATCCCTTGAAAGCGCCCTGCCAGACGGTGTCGAACGGCGTGTGCGCCGAGACGCGGCCTTCGATGCCCGCCGTGACGAACTTCTTTGCCAGGGCGACGGCTTCGCCCACGTCGGCGCCCTTCGCCAGCTCCGCGGTCACTGCGGCGGCCAGCGTGCAACCGGCACCCGAGACGCGTTCTTCGCCGACCTTGGGGGCGGAGAGAACCGTCACGTCGGTGCCGTCGAACAACACGTCGACGGCGTCGCCACCGGCGAGTTCGACACCACCCTTTGCGAGCACGTACTTGGGCCCGAGGTCGTGGATACGACGTGCGGCCTCGATGAGGTCGTCCACGCTTTCGATGCTGTCCATTCCGGCGAGGGTGCGTGCCTCGAACAGGTTGGGTGTGATGACGGTGGCGAGCGGGAGGATCGAATCACGAAGTGCTGTATCGGTATCGAGAGCCGCGCCGGGCTCCTGGCCCTTGCAGATCAGGACCGGGTCGAGGACGACGTGGCGCCAGGACTGCCGACGCAGACCCTCTGCCACAACCTCGATCGTGGCGGGAGTGCCCAACATGCCGATCTTGACGACGTCCAGATCGTGAGCCGCAGTGGCAGCCTCGATCTGATCAGCGATCACGTCAGGAGCGATCGGCACGAAGCGATGACCCCAGTTGTTCTTGGGATCGAACGAGACGATGCATGTGGTGGTCGCTACGCCGTAGACGTCCAATGCCTGGAACGTCTTCAGGTCGACCTGCAGGCCGGCACCGCCAGTCGCTTCGGACCCAGCGATGACATAGGCGAGGTCAACCACAGCACAATCTCCTTCTTCGGACTTTCGAAACGTGCGTGGATGGCCACGAACGCGGAGCCCAGTTTATCAACCGACCGAGAGCGAGTTTTCGCCTATGAGGCGACCGGGGTTCCCCACGCGACATCGTTGTCCTCGTATCCGAGCGGCGGACCGACGAATTCGCCACCACAGGTGATCAGCGCGAGGGTTTCCGGTCCGTCGAGGCTGTTCAATCTCTCGACCGGCAGCTCGCCGTCCTTGCCGTAGTGATCGACCGCATCGATACGGTAGTTCCAGGTCTGTCCCCCGGCGCCCGTTACGGTCACGATCGAGCCGATTTCCAGTGTCGAGAACTTCTTTCCGAAACCGTCACCTTGATAGATGTCGTTGATGTGGCCGGTGATCACCACGGTGCCCGCGCCGGAGCCGGGAAAGGCCGAGTCCGCCCACCACCCGATCTCACTGACATCCTCGGGAGGAATGAGCGAGCCGACCGTCGTCGTTTTGATCGACAGAATGTCAGCGGTGCTGTCGACTATACGAAGCGTGGTCGGGACATCCGGACCGTCGACCGCAGCGCGAACCTCGGGCGGCAGATCTTGTTGGCCGGTCGCGAGGACACGGGTCGGCGAGTCACCGTCGTCAGAACATCCCCCTGTCAGGAGCACGGCCACCACTACTGCAGCGGCCCATGTTCGACTGACCGTGGATCCAGGTGCCGCTGTCACGGGCGAGAAGTCGGGCCGGACGGGACCTGGGAAATCGGTACTCGGTTTCCGACGTCACGACCGGGAAGTGCGTCGCCGGAATCCCCACCGGACCCGTTGTCACCGCTGCCGTTTCCGCCACCTCCATTCCCACCGTCGCCGGGGCCGGGGCATTCACCTCCCGGATCGGTGGTGTCGCCTGCCAAGACGATCTTGACTGCGGAGAGGTTGACTGCCTGGTTCTGCGCGACTTGTCCAGGAGTTGTGACGTCGAACGAGAGCTTGGCACGAACTGGAATGACCGAGCCGTCGTCGGCATCGGTCACCGTTGATCCTGAGCGACCAAGATCTTGAGTCAACGTCATTCTGGAGAGCAAATCCTGATCTCCGGTCAGGCCGGCACCATCGACCCGAAGGGTCCCTCGGACTGGACTACCGTGCGCTCTGATCGTCACCGACGCGCGAAACTCGAGAACATCTCCCGGTACGGTCCGCCACGCATCGATCGAGGTGATCTTCGTTCCGGGCGAACCAGTCGAGATGTCGTACCAGCCGTCGATCACGGCCGGATCGAGTGACATCGAATTGTCGTTGATCTCGGGAGTGCACGCGCGGGTGAGTGCGACCGGTGCTGCCGATCCCACGGCGGGGAGTGCCGTCGACACAACGGTCGCCAAGACGAAGGCCGTCGCGGTGATGCCCGCGTTACGCCTGCCGAAGATCGTCATTCTCTCGCTACTCTTTTCCGCGGACCGTAGCTTCCGGTCAATTCAGTCAAAATACCAGTACAGCTGGGCAAATAGGGCGAATTAAGTGCCGAATTCTTCCTGTTTTCTGTGAACTTCAGTCACGAGCAATTCCTCCGCACACGCGTTCCGGCAAGGGCTACATCGCATCCACAGGGGCCAGAAGTTACATTTCGCCCGCACATCGAGGCAGAACACACTGATTCCTCACCGCATTGGACAGGCATTTCCGTTTCACGGCGGTCGGTCGGTGGAACAACGATCACTACAACGAGCGTGCCGGGCACGTGTCCGGTCGCCCCCACCGAATCAAGGGAAACCGTCATGTCGGATACAACGTCAGTCAAGCAGGGTTTCGCGGTAGGAACATCGATCGGGGCAGCCGTCATCTTGGTGACGGTCGGCATCGTGCAGTTCTTCCAGGGACTCGCTGCCGTCGCCGAAAACGAAGTGTTCGTAGTCGGGATCGACTACGTCTATCAATTCGACCTGACGACCTGGGGTTGGATCCATCTCGTACTGGGCGCGCTCGTCGCTCTCGTCGGGCTCGCACTGTTCACCGGAGCGGCCTGGGCAAGGGTGTCGGCCGTCGTGATCTGCGCGATCTCGATCATCGCGAACTTTTTGTGGCTGCCGTATTACCCCTGGTGGTCAACTCTCATCATCGCGCTGAACATCGTCGTGATCTGGGCGGTGTCGACATGGAGGCCCAGCCGTTCGACAAACGCTGCGGCGCACGCATCGTCTACGCCGACTCGATCCGCTTGAGTTGAAAGTATGTGTAGGTGGATGGCGTATTCGGGAGAACCGATACTCGCCCATGACCTGCTGTTCCGACCACAGCACTCGCTGATCGACCAGAGCCTGCATTCTCAACTCGGGGCTACGACTACAAACGGCGACGGCTTCGGAATCGGCTGGTACGGGGAAGGCCCCCAACCGGCGGTGTTCAAGAGCATCGAACCCGCGTGGAACGACTCGAACCTGCGCGAGGTCACCTCCCAATTGCGCACCCCTCTGCTGTTCGCCCACATCCGCGCCTCGACGGGAACTGCAGTGCAGCGCAGCAACTGTCACCCATTTCGGCACGGCAATTGGATATGGATGCACAACGGTTCACTGCGCGGATTCCACGACATGAAACGGGAATTGGTGACCGCAGTTGATCCGTCTCTGTTCCCCGACCTCGAAGGATCAACGGACTCGGAAACTCTGTTCTTCCTCGCGCTGACGTTCGGCCTGACCGACGATCCGTTCGAAGGTGTCGCGAGGGCCGTCGGATTCGTCGAGCACACGGCTCGCTCGCAGGGAATCGACAATCCGGTCCAGATGACCGTTGCCACGTCGGATGGCATCTCCACCTGGATCTTTCGCTATTCGAGCGAGCATCAGTCGAGATCGTTGTTCTTCTCCACCGAGATTTCCACGCTGCGCAAGCTCCATCCAGAGGTGGAAGCCCTGCACCATCTGAGCGAGGAGACCCGAATCGTCGTCTCCGAGCCTCTGCGAGACCTTCCCGGCGCCTGGAACGAGGTTCCCGAATCCGCCGCAGGCGTCATCCGGCCCGGACGGGACGAGATGCGGAACTTCGCGCCGATCGGACCCCGATAGGCAAAGTAGGTAGAGACCTGTTGTTGCGCCGAATTCTCGAGCCGGATGGGTCAAGATGGCTAGATGTGGAAACAGGCTGTCGGGTTTGCTTTGTTCGGCGCGGCCGTTGCCATCGTCGCGGCGGCGGTGACACAGGGATCTTCACAGGCGTCGGCCACGATCACCCTCTTTTCGGGTGGCACGACGATCTCGGGCTTCGCGGGTGAATCGCAATGGACCTGGCCCATCGAGGCTGCGGTGATCGGCAGCATTCTGGGCACGCTGACCGGGTTCGTACTCCACCTCGCGGGTGTGCGGATCTCCGGAGGCCAGGACAATCGAATGCTTCGAACTGTGGTGGCAGGCCTCGTGGGAGTCACGTTTGGGTTGACGCCCCTGTTGGTCTTGATCAGCATGGCATTCACCAGGTCGGTTGATATCGGATGGACCCCGCTCCTGGTCTATGCCGTCAGCGGTTTCCTGGCCTACGGCCTAGCGGTCGCCTCCGTGTTCGGAGTTCTTCGCGCTGCCGGGGATCGCTTTACTACGCGCACGGCGCGGGCGGTGGCGGCGATGCTTCCGGTCGGGGCATTGGCGGCGATGACTGTGGGTGTCGGAACTGCCTGGAGCCTGGGCTTTTCCAATGCCGCTCCCACCTGGATCGCGGTCGTACTGCTGGTGGTTCTCGTATTGGCCATGACGTTCGTTGCGGCCCGGGCGTGGGCTCTACGGATGCAGCCTCGTGACTTACCTGAAGTCGCATAGGCAGTGAGACGTTTGATTCGGACGGGTGCATCGAGATGAGGGGCGAACGAATCTTCGCGGGACTCGTCGTCGGCCTCCTACTGGGGTTGTTCGGCTACCTGCCATTGGTACTCCTGTGGCAACACTTCGCGGATGTCCCGCAACCGCAGATTTATCCGAATCGTTCATTCACGTCGTTCGGCCCCAACCCGCCACCGCTCACCTACTGGATAAGTTGGGCGGCGCCTGCCGCCGTCTTCGTCGTGCTCGGACTTACGACTATTCCCAGCCGCACCGGCCGGCAATTTGGATTGCCATTGGTGCTCGCGTTCCTGCCGGTCGCGGCAATGGTGGCGTGGTTCTGGATCTCGATGGAACTATTCTTCAGCCCCGACTGATCACTCACTCGACCGCATATCGCGAACCCCACCGCGCGCACGGGCAATGGCGCCCTTGTTGCGCAATGCGATCCCCTGATGCACCGCAGCAAGTACCAATGCCAGCACTGCAGCAGGGAGGCTCCCACCATCGACAGCAGAGACGGCATATCGGAGCTGAACGCCGTAAAGAAACCCACCACTGCAGCGCAGAGCATTGCCGCCGAGACGATCCAGGCAACGAATGGTCGCGGAATCACGGCTGGAATGACGCGCAGATATGCCATGTCCTCGACGGGCAGGTCGGGCCGAACCTGCTCTGGTATTTCGGCTTCGATCATCCTTCGCACGAATTCGACCATCGTGCCCTGAATCGGCCTCAGTCCAGTTGTGAGTATGCACAACGCCGTTTGCGGTTCGCGAGTCAATTGACGGAAACACCCCAAAACCGCAGCCGGCACGAACGCTGCCAATGCTGCACCGATCCGTTACCCAGTACGACGTCGGCGTCGGACCCGGCGTCGCCAACGGATCAGCAATGTCCAACGCGCGGGAAGTGCGGGAGCGCCAGAACTGGAAATAGAAAGAGCCCCAACGCTAGTCCCAGGACGACGCCCCACCACACGCTCAATCTCCGGCGGCGAGGCGTCTCCTGGTTGCTCATATTCTACCTGACTCCGGTTCCCAACTCGACAGTTCCGTCGCCGTAGACGAGGTACGGGCGGCCTGCCAGATGGCGTGGTCGACCTCCCACGCAGTGATTACCCGCCCTGTTTCCTCGCTCAGCACCCGAGCGATCTCACGAAGGAGCGGACGCGCGGAATCCGTGTTGTTTCCGCTCCGCGGCGAGCGAGCCACCGCAACACCATCCGATCGGGCTTGACGGTGTCCTGGTGCCCGATCAGCATCCACAAATAGCCGCGGCGCACACCCGCACCGCCCTCACCAGGAACTTTCCGCAACGCGGATTCGGCCGCGTCGAGTCGGACTGTGTCGGTCAGTAGCCGGCGGGCATCGTCGAGGGTGAGTACTCCGTGTTCACGCAACACCTCCGCGTACCGAAGAACCGCGTCAGCCTTACATATGCCGCCACGTGTCGAAGTGTTCTGCCGGTTCTTCGTCGTCTCCACCAGCGCTTCCACCGAGGTGTAGCGATCGAGAAATGCATCGAGCGGGACCGGATCTGCCGCCTCCGGCACCGACATCTCCACGGACGGTGATTCCACATCGAAGTCCGCCGCAACCCGACGGACCACGGGCACAACGTGATTGTCGTAGTGCGCACCGATGCTGTAGACCGCGTCGAGCACACAGAAGCTCACGCTCACCCACCGACGTTCCCGGGGCTTAGGGTCCAGCTCACGAACAGCGGCCACCAGCCGCGCAATGGCTTCATCACTGTGCATGCGGCGTACCGTAACCGACCAGGCAGACACACCTACACACCACGCCTGCCCATTTCACCCATGTTGTTGTCGTGGGCGTCCCAAGAAATGCGCTCCACACCAAACAAATACCGAAACCTACTGACACACAACATTATTCAAGTACACCCAAAATGAGCCCCACCCGACGCGGCACCACTCCCCACACCACCGAACCCGAACACCCCGCCGGCAACCAAAACCGCCGGCGCCCCACACACCCACAACAACCGCCCCTGGGGACGGGTCATTCACAAGGGCGGCTGGGAATCGCAGCACGCACCACCATCTGCGCAACCGACTCGGGGGCCACCAAAGCAGCGACATCGGATCCACGCAATGATGGGCGAATCGCCGGAGCAGGCGTAGTCACCCCAGCAGTTGTGACGCCGGAGGTGTCGGAGTCGGTGCCTGTCACAGTCGAGGTACCGGAATCGTCAGCGCATTCCGCAACAAGGCTCGCGAAGGTGCCCGATGTGAGGATTGGCACCGCGCCAGCCTTCCGGCGGCGTCGGCCTACTACTTCGGGGGTCATCGCACACATCTTGCGGTCGGTGTTCAAGCTTTGAGGCTCGAGGACGGAGACGATCCTGCCCGCTGAGAAGCTCGATGCCGTGCTTGTACAGCGCCTGCCTCACAGCGGGGCGACCTGGGAAATGACTACCATCGTGAGATGAGCTATGACTTCTGGCTTTTGCCCGCCGAGCACTGCCAAGACGCCGCAGCTGCCCGTGCCTTCGCACTGGCCCAGGACGAGGCCGACGAACCGGCGACATTGATCGCCTCCAACCTTGCCGCGGACATCAGCGCAGTCAACGCAGACCTGACGGAAGAACAGGGTTTCTTGTCGGTCACTCCATTGAGTGGAACCAGCACCGCGGTGTTTGTTCCATCTCCGTGGCGACGCATACAGGATGCTCGCGATGTGATGGTGCCTCGAGCATTCGCCGCCGACTATGGCATGTATGACCCACAGCTCGACATAGTGCTGAGTCCGCGCGGGTCGGTCGCCGGCAGGTTCTCGACCTCTCGCGAAGGGACCTTTCCCACGATCACTCCAGATTTAATCGACCACTTCGTTGGAGCAATGAAAGTGGACGATTTCGTCGTCGTCGAAACCAGTGACGAGGTCTACATACAAACCACACGCATCGATATCAAGGCCTTCGCCGTTGAGCACCGAGCAGGATCTGCAGACCAGCATTTCGGTACCGAAGTGGTAAAGGCGCCGGAGGTCGTCGACATGATGAAAGCGTGGCTGGCGAGTGGCGATGTCGCGATCACCGATCAACACTCGTGGACCAAAACTGCTCTGTAACAAGAAGTCCCAAATGGAGCAAAGCCGGTGCCGGCTGCCGCCGACGAGGACCGGTAGATGCGGGACCTGGGCGACTACGATCGAGCATTTGGAGTCCAATTCCCTTGTACTGCATCGTGTAATGATGATTGGTGCAATGATGGGCGCCGCGTATTCGGGAATCGGCGCCGCGGCTGGCCGAGCAGGCACGCAGCGACGGATGGAGCCACGAGGACTACCTTGCGGCCGTGCTGTCGAGAGAAGTCACGGCTAGGGAATCGTCCCGTACTCAGAACCGGATCCGATTGGCCGGATTCCGACGCGAAAATCATTGGAGGAGTCCAACTTCGACTATCAACCGTCACTCAGTCGAGAGATGGTGGCATATCTGGGAACTGGAGTCTTCTTGACGCAGGCGCGCAATGTGGTGCTTCTGGGGCCGCCGGGCACTAATAAAACGCTTCTGGCGATCTGGTTGGGGATCAAAGCGGCTCAGTCCGGACATCGCGTTTCATTCGCTACCGCCGTCGATTGGGTGACCAGCCTCAAAGCCGCACACGCCGGAGGAAAGCTACCTGCAGAGTTGGCGCGGCGACGGCAAATAGGGTTGATTCTCGTCGACGAAGTCGGCTACATCCCGTTCGAACAGGACGCCGAATTCGTAGCTTGTTATCCGATCCCCCTGATGGCCCTCTTGTTGCGTCGGCGCCACAGCAAACCCCTCGACCAGGGACCACGCATGAGGCTCGCCCACACGGGCGACGGTCCCGATCGCGGCACCGTCGGCCACTCCAGCTCATCGCGTTCCCTTCGACGGAATCGGCAGTTCGCCCGACAGCGGCGACTCAGGTCGAACCACTCACTGCACGCAGCACGAACCTCACCCACCGCAGCGCCAGACGGCCCGTAACGTCGAGATGTAGGCATCCGGGATCACTTGCCCGGCATCTACCGGCCTCGTCGGTCCCCTGCATTGCGTGGCCGTCGAGGTCGCCCGCACCCCGCCCGCAACGTGCACGGACGAATACGTGCAGGACTCGACCCGTAAGGCTCCAGAGAGTAGGGAAATGTTGGCGAGAATCTGCTCCCGAATCTCGTTCGCCTCTGCAACCCGGGCACACTTCATCGGGCGGGTTCGCGCGCATGTCGTGGCGCAGCTGAGAAAGGCAGTTTCGAGAACCACGCCGCTGATCTGGCGGGGTGGCGCCATCCTGTCCCAGCTCTGTGATTGCGAACCCTTGACTACGCTGTATGCCGGCCGCGGCGTTTCGCCGACAAACAGGATGGACACGGAAACCGCTGCAGTACAATGACTTCTGTTTCTTGCAGGGGACACTGGTCCCGTCAGAGGTAAGTGGTGAGGATGTTGTCCATGCACCGCTCTGCCATCGCGGTAATCGTCAGAGCGGGATTGACCAGAGCAGACGACCCAGGAAGCAGCGCGCCGTCGATCACGAACAGATTCGAATATCCCTCGACCTTGCCCTCGAAGTTACAGGCCTGCCCCATCACCGCGCCGCCCAGTCCATGCCATGTGCAACCTGAACCGAAATCCCCCAAGCGGGTGTAAATGGGGATTCCCGTCACGGGCGAGCCGAATCGGGTTTCGGTGCGGTCGTGGAAACGGCCCGCAAAGTTCCGCGCGCGTGCATCGACGTCACTGTTCGCCTCACCATAGGGATAGTTGAGTTCGGTTCTACCCAAAGCGGGGTTGTAGTCGATGCTGCCACGCTCATTGGTGATGACCTGGATCAGATTGGCCATAGTGCCGCCACCTGCGATATCAGGGAAAGGAGAAGCCTCCCACGAGATGGAGACCGGCCCCTCAGGGTTGTCGTCGTCGTACATAACCGCGACACCGGGGCCGCCTTGTTTGGCACCGCAGTCGCGCCGCAGCAACGTTCGCGAGAGGAGGAAATCGCCGTTGGTTCCGTATCCCTTACCGACCTGGTCGTTCAACCGAGGCAGAGTGCCCTTCGCCTTCGCAGTGACCAAAAGAGAGGTGGTGTAGAACGAACCAGCAGCCATGAACACATAGTCAGCAACAACTGTCGTACGCTCGAGCACCGCACCCGACTCGTCGATTCTGTTGACCGATACCTCGAAGCGGTCTTGTCCGGACACCTCCCGAATTTCGGTCACCTCGTGCAGCGCACAAATCGTCACATTTCCGGTTGCCTCTGCGGCCGGCAAGTAATTGCGGTCGACGCTGTTCTTCGCGCCGGAATTACTGCCGTACGGACCTTCGCCGATCGAGTACGACGCAGGCGCGCGCCCTCCCAACTCGTCGCGGACGACATCCCAGTCCACACAGAAATCGTGAAGTACCGGTTCGCCACCGAAGTCCTCGATGTAGTCGAGCCAGGCGCGCGCGCCGCGGTAGTTGGGGTGGGCGAGTAGATCCGCGGGCAACGGCGAAGTGCCCAGCATCCCCTTCGCGCGGGGGTAATAAGTACGGTCCATCTCTCCGTAGTCGATCTGCGTAGGAAAGACCTGGACGAAGTCCTGGCGCCGAGGCTGCGGGGTGAATGCACCGAATGCGAGCGATCCGCCACCGACTCCAGAGCCGTAGAGGGCGTCTATCCCATTGCCCCGCACTCGATCGATGAGACCGGGGTAGCGGTCGATGTGCGTGAACTTGGTCAGCGGATTAATCGGCGGTTGATCTGCAAACCAGGCAGAGCGGCGATCAGGCTCGTTGATCGTGCAGAACGTGGAACCAGCGGGGTCGATCGGCCACCGGCGCCCGCGTTCGAAGACCGTCGTCCGTACACCCGCCTGCCCCAGTCGCAGCGCAGCCACCGCCCCACCGAATCCACTACCGATCACCACCGCAGTCTTCTCTCGGCGCATCTGCACAGGCGTTTGCGCCTGCGCGCCCGCCGGCGACCCGAGAGCTTGACCAGCAGCGAACGCCCCGAGGCTGAGCGCGGCACCTCGAAGGGCGGATCGGCGATTCAGCGTTGACGGATAACGCGATTCGTTGATGGGCATGCCGGAAATGTACACGCTTTCGCACCTGATGGGAGGCCACCGCGACTCAAAAGTGAACTGCCCTAGCAATTCCGGACGGGACGCCGATGTTGCAAGCGGTTCACTCGCCTCGCCGTCACGCACCCAGTAGAGATGAAGCAGACCGTAACCGTCGACGCGCCGGGTCGGATCAGCCGTGTAGGACGCCGCTCGAGGATCTGTTCTCCTCGCCGCGGCCCGCGTATTGAGTCGAGGCTACCGAAGTCCTACAGCCGAAAGCTCAGCGGTACAGGGAGCAATAGGCGTCGACGGACGGCACCTCGACCCACTTCGACCAACGATCGCCCCAGCGGTGCCGCCATGACCTGGTAATACGACACGTCCCCCGCTTCCTTATGCCGCTGGCGACATAGTTTCCTGAGACACCGCTTGCGCATCCGATGACCAAAATCACTGATACACAACATCACTCAAGACCATTCGAAGTCGTGCCTCATACCGCCCCTCCCGGCGCGTGCCACTCCCCCACACCACCGAACCGGAACACCCCGCAGCCGGCACCTAAATCCGCCGGCGCCCCACACACCCCCAACAACCACCCCGGGACATGCCATCACCGCAGTTCAAAGGCACAAAGCGCACACCGGGACGCCCGCACCACTCCCGAGCACAAGGCGCGATACCCCGTGGCAGGCTTAACGGTGGCACCGGGGCTGCGCACTGTACAACTAACAGATGAGGAGTTACATCAATCGCCATCGCACACTGATCGTGCTCATCGTGATGGTTGTTGTAGTGGGCTCGTTGTGGTGGACGAAAACGATCGCCTTCACCCGATCACTAGCCATTTCCTTCAGTTCCGAACCGTCCGAGCTCGTTCCGCGCGGTGGCCCCGCGGACATCACTCCCACAATCGTCGCCAGCTTCCCGTTCTCCGAAGAGACAGTGAGCCTCGTCGCGGACAGAATCGTCAACACCCACGGCGGCAACACATCCGACTACGAATCACCCCTCACCATCACCGACACAATTGATTTCGCCGGCAAAGTCGTGACAGCACGCGGACGAACACCGCTGGCCACCCAACGGATGGCGAACTACGGCGCACAAGCACTGAGCGAGCTAATCAACGAAGCCACCTTCGCACGGACTGGCCAAGCAAAAGTTTCCTTCCTGGTGCTCACCGACTAAACGGCGCCGCTGTTAGCCGAGCGCGCAGCTCACCGAGATCCACCACACGCACGCGACAAAAACTCGCCTCTATCCCCGATCAACCGGCATCGACCACTCGGGTTCAGGCGGTGGTTGTCGCCGCAGCGAATAGAACGCCGCACCAATCAACACCCACCCGGCGATAGCGAACGCCGACGCCGCACCATCGAATACCACCATCACCACGCGCTGGTCGTCGGAGGCGCATAAGTACACGAGGATCCGACAACCGGCAGCCACACCCTCGACGCACTCTCCAACGCCAAAGCGGAATCGGATGCGCACAGCTCATACGAAGACCGTCCCACCCCAACGAACGCGAAAGCACCGAACGCCCCCACCACCAACACCAAGCCCACGCCAAACAGCACCCACCGACGCCACCGCGCCCCTCCCCCGCATGCCATCACCCACGCACCATAAGCCGAGCAGCCACGCATGCCGTTCATTGCGTCGAATGGCCCAGACCCTCCCAGACCTCATCCACCACCAATACCCCAACCCGCCCACCACAGAACCCGAAAAGGCCCCTCACCGGACGGTGAGGGGCCTTTTCGGGACCACACAAACTGGAAAGGTCCGGCCCGGTTGCTGCGGGCCGGACCTTTCCGATCAGACAGTCAAACCGATCGACACAACCCGGTACTCACTCTTGCTCCCCGGACGGTGCGGCAGTCCCCTCGATTGCAGCAGCGCAGGCACAGGCGTCCACTTACAACACCTCGTCCACTGTGGTGGCAGGTGTTCTCAGCGTCGCCAATCTCCGCCGAGTGGCCGCCACCGCTGCTTGTTGACGGTCCAGACGTGCAGCGATGCGATCGAGTTCAGCGCTCAGGTCCGGGCACTGGTCCAAAGTCATGTGGTGATCGTCGGTACGCACACAGTCGAGATAACGGCGGATCATCTCGGTACCGAGTCCTGCGGCCACCATGGTCTGAATCTGCTGAACGACCCCGATAGCAGACTCGTCGTAACGCCGGTAGCCGTAGGAATCGCGCACCGGAATCAGCAGTTCCCGCTCTTCGTAATGCCGCAGCGCGCGAGCACTCACACCTGTCCTGTCTGCGAGCTCACCGATCAACATGGGTCCTCCTCGTCGCCTTGACCTTCACGCCAGCGTGAACCTCTACCCTCGTGCGATGTGACGATCCGATCAGCACCCACCCGGGCATTCATCATCCACGGCTACTCCGCAACCCCGGCCGACCACTGGTTCCGTTGGCTCGCAGAAGAACTCGAAACCGCAGGCGGCCCAACTGTCGTGCCGGCCCTCCCGAATCCGGATGCCCCCGACCGGCAGCAATGGCTCGATGTCCTAGCTGCGGAGGTCGGGATTCCCGACCGCAACACCATCCTCATCGCACACAGCCTGGGATGCCTGACCGCTCTTCGATACCTGTCCAGCCTCTCGGAACCCTGGAATCTGGGCTCACTCGTCCTGGTATCAGGTTTCCTGGATCCGCTTCCCGCACTACCGGATTTGGACGTATACATCGTAGGTGGGTGCGACGTCAGAACCATCGGTGACCACGTCGAGCGGATAACGGTAATCCGTTCCGACCAGGACCCGTACGTACCGACCACGCACACCGATCGACTCGCCCAACAGTTAGGCGTCACCGCACACGTGATCGACGGTGCTGGGCACTTCCTCGCATCCGACGGCATCGACACTCTGCCAGAGATTCTCCCGTTCATCGGCCGCCGACCGGAAAACCACTGAGGGCTGCGAGGCAAAAACTATGACAGCGTCACACTAGGATCTTCAGCAGCGACTACCCCAGTGAGGGACTCGATTACAGCCCCCAGATCTTCTGCCGTGAGCGAGTTCGGTTCGCACGCCGAACCTGTGACACCGGTGAACCGGTAGTTCGCGTGGCCGGGCGTCGAGCAGAACTTGCCGATCGCCGGTCGCTCCTTCGGCTCATCTCAGAACCTTTCGTCATCTCTTTTCGGTCGCCGGGTCGGGCAGGCCCTGAGCACTCTGGACACGCACAGCCCACAGACGGGTGCCCCCGACCCGAGGAAGGGTACTTGCGCACCATTTGTAGCCGAAAGGGTCAAAAGACCCAGTTTCGTTGTGATGAGCAAACTTTGACAGAGGTCGAAGTGTTTTTCCCTACAACACTGCGGTGATGGCGTCGGCGGTCACCAGCATGTCGATCTCGACGAGATGGGGTCCACCGGCGCCGGACGAAAAACCACACCACCAACCAATCTCACGGTCCAGACCTTACCGACTACCGCCGTATCCGATCGCTCCCGCCCACGAGAGCACCGAACGGAGGAAGGCGACACATTCATCCTGATTGCTCCAAGTGCGCGGCAACGCGGTCCGAGAGGAGCGAGTACTCATGATCGAGCCGCGTCCAACCCGTCGGACGCGGAACGTAGACCCCACCGATCACCTTCTCCTGCACCGAAAACTGTTCACGCGTCAGATCGATCTCCGAACCGTCAGGAAGCCGGTTCCACCAGTGAAAGTCCACTCGTTCCCCACGAACGTGCACCTCGCCGCGCACCAGATCACCACCAAAATAGTCGTGGACCACCACCGCAGTAGTCGCGCACTGCCCGCGCGCCCGATTCGCCTCCGACCAATCCTTCACGTCTTCGGGAGCGCACGTATCAGGTCCCCACGCGGCATTCAGTGCTTCGGCCAACCGGACCAGAGAGACGGAATCCATCAACGAAAACTACCAACCCTGCCCTGTTCGCTGTCGACGACGGACCAACTCGTCCAACACGATCTCGAGCCGCATTTCCTCACAGCGAGTCATCTCGTCCAGACTCTCCAACCGCTCACGCTCCTCAACCAGATTGCGATCACTCATCCCGCGCCTGACGTCCTGAATCGTGTACCCACCTCCCGATCCGAAACCGTCGAACCGGAATACCCACCAAAAACCTCCCCCCAATCAGACCACCGCGAAAACACCCCGCCGACCTCTCATTCGCCGGCCCCCCACACACCCATACAGGGACATGTCATCGCCCCAGGTCAACGCCACAAAACAAACACGCCAGCACACACCGAGGACACCGCCCACTCAACGTGAACGTGAAACCCGCCGCTCCCCATACGCCAGCACCGCCATCAACCCCACAATCACAGCCGTCTCCACCCTCACAAGCCACGACGGCACAAACCGATCAGAGAACACCACCAAGGCGCAGGTAACGAGCGTCAGAACACACACAACCCCCAAAACGACACAAAGCCCCCACCGGGCCCACTGCGCAGCTCTCCGGTGTGTCGTCACCCACGCACCATAAGCCGAGCAGCGGCGGTTCCGACAAAGCAGATGAATCAAGTAGATTGTCCGAAACGGAGACGAGCGAGGATCACAACTATGACCGATAGCTTCACCGAAAAACTTGCACGAGAATTTGCCGACCATTCGGCGCTACCCTACCTATTTATCGGTAGCGGAATATCAATGCGTTACCTTGGACTTCCCGACTGGCAGGGGCTTTTGAGAATATTCAGCGACGCCATCGGGGAAGACTACGACTACCAGTATGCAACCGCCGACGGAGACCTCCCTTTACTCGCCTCCAATCTTGCCGAGAAGTTTCACGACGTGTGGTGGAATAGCAAAGAATACGAAGAAAGTCGGCTGCGCAACAAGGGCAAAGCCACAAATAAGCAAATGGCTTTAAAGATTGAAGTTTCCGAATATATTTCGAAAAAATCTGCGCTAATCTCCGGAACGCCGGGTTTCGACTTGAAGAACCTAAAGTCCGAACTTGAACTATTTAAAGATGTAGTCACGAGCGGAATCATCACTACAAATTACGACTCGCTCACTGATATAATCTTCCCAAATTTTCCATCATACGTAGGGCAACGCGGACTCCTCCTCAGTGACGCTCAATTCGTAGCAGAGTCATACAAAATACATGGAACCACAAAGGAACCGGAGTCAATTGTTCTCACACATGAAGATTACGAATACTTCAACGATCGGAATAAGTATCTTGCCGCAAAGCTGTTAACCATATTCGTTGAACATCCCGTAATATTCATGGGATACAGAATGAGCGATGAGAATATTCGAAGGATATTAGAAGACATAGCACAAGCAGCCGGGCCCGAGAAGATCGCCGAAATTGGCACTCGCCTCTATTTTGTAGACTGGAAGCCTGGAATAACTAGTCCGACAATCGAGCCATACAGCATAAGTTTCGAGGGTGGCGTGGTGATACCGCTGAAGAAAATCACCGTCGACGATTTCTCTCCGCTCTACAAGGCGATGCACAATCTCGAACGTCCGTACCCTGCTCAAGTAGTACGGGAACTAACAAAGTACGTATATGACCTAGTCAGAGACCCAAATACCAAACGCCAATCAGTAACAGCAGTGCCGATCAATTCACCTGGATCAGAGAATTTGAAGATTGTTTTCGGAGTCGGGGAGTATGAAGTCGGAGACATTGAAGAGCTTTCGTCAGTAGGCTTACGTGGACTCGATCGCCTTCGAGTGGCAAACGATATTCTTGAGACGAAACCTCTCAGTGCAAGTGCCGAACGAATGCTAACACTGGCATTGCCGGAAGTTTTGAAAAGATCCAGCTACGGATGGCTTCCAGTTTTTAAGTACCTGCGCGAGTCGGGACGCATTTCAGATCTCGGAAAGATTGATTACAGCGGAATACCCGATATAATCAGGGAGTGTGCCAATAGAACAATTGACATGACCGTCCCCTCACAGCCTTCAAGCAGATATGAACGAGTCGTCGAGGGCATTTTGAGCACTCCAACCGAAATAATGGAATCCGATTATACCTTCGGATTCAAGATCGACTGCCTACTGCTCTTGGATCCGGATTTATACTCCCTCGACGATCTTAAGAAGCAATTAATAAAAGCTTTAGATTACAAAGATCTACAAAAGAATCGTAGCCAGTTTTTTCGAGCACTATGCCATTACGATCGCCTCATGTACGCCTCTCCGCACTAGCTGAGCCTTCCAGGGTTGCCCGGGCTCACGCTAAGGGTTAATCAGAAACTGACCGAAGACACTTTGTCGGTCAGTTTCTGTTGCAGTAATGCGACATTCACTTTGTGAGCAAACTGTTGATCAACAAAGGGCTCGCCTGACGAGAGAGCTCATCGACTGCTGGCCGTCGTGTTCGAATGCTTTCTCTGCCAGCGCTTCACGAGAGTAAGCGCTCCCCTGACGTGTGAGCCGAGAAGATGTGCGCATGTGCCTCGTCGATGCGTACTCGCACAAACTGGCCAGTCTTGGGGGGGATTGCGCCAGTCGACCCGAGCGATCAGATTCTCGGTCCGCCCGTTGATAGTGGTGCGTCCGAAGACGAATGCTTCGGAGACGAGTTCCTCGACGATGTCGATCTCGAGTTGTAGCCCTCCGGAGTCGGTGATCTCGACGTGCTCGGGCCGGATCCCAAATACGACCTCACGCCCGGGTGCCGCGGTCAATACAGCGCGAGGAATGGGGACCATCTGGTCGCCGATCTGCACCCAGCAACTCGAGGCAGGCCATGCAATTACGGGAAAGCCCTCGTTCATGATCTCGCTGAGCAAACAAGGAGATTCCCTTTCTCAATGGCGTGCCTACCGCGAGCGCAGTGGAGGCATCTGCCTCCGTCTCCCCAGCGACCTGATCCAGACCGCCGCCGCCGAACAGGCATGGCTCCTTGCTCCATGCATATACGACGAGAACGAAGTGGAGACGATGGTCAGAGAGCTTTTCGAGTGGCACCTCACCAAATGCCGGGAAACAGACAAGCGCATAGGAATGGTCTCCCCTGGCGGGCTTTCCATGTTTTACAGGTAGCTTCGCTTCGATTGCCGAATGCTTCTGGCGTACCTCGACGAGTTCGGCCATATCGGCCCATACATTGACCACCGACATCCGAAGTTCAACGATCACCGGTGTTCGGCTACGCAGGTTTCGTGATGCCGGCCCGAAAATGTCCGAGAGTTCGGTGGATTGTTCGAGCACATCAAAGAGAACTTACTGGCATTCGAGATCGAGCGGTCTAAGAAACATCCTCGGCGCTGGGAGAAGGAGGGCGCCTCACTGTTCACCACCCGAAATATTGCGACCTACCCCGAAGCGGCCCATGCTGTTCGGCGTCGGATGCGCCGTCTTGCCGAGCTCGACGGCAGTCATCTACTACGGACAGGTGAAACCGGTCGGGTCGGAGAAAGAAACGCCGGAATCGTCGGCGGAGAGAAGCGTCCATCATCTCCGGCAAGTCCTCATGCGTCTGAGCACGTATGCGACGCAACGTGATACGAACATCATGGGGTACTCGACAGACGACAAACCGCGTCGGCATGCGGTGGAGACAATGTCCGAGTTTCATCTACTCGCGAACCTCACCATCGGACTTACGTCGGATCGTCTGAGAATGTCAATCTGATTCGAACCCACTAGGGCGGCTTGATTCGAACCCACCCAGGCGGTTTCGGTCGAAATGTTGTAGACCGGGTTTGAGCGTGTTCAGTGTTGGTCTCTTCAGCTTTGGCGTCTGTGGATCGATTCGCGGTGTGGGGAGATCGGCGAAGAGATCGGCTACCAGCGAACCTCTGCAGTGGGGAACGCTTCGTACCGTTAATGCGTGTGAATTGGGCGGCCCGGCTCCGCGTCTCCTCGCGCAGCGCAGCAGGGCGTTCGACCGATCCGGGCCCACAATCGGTTTAACTGGGTAGCACAAGGAATCAGAGGGCTCGCCCAGGTTGTCGATCGGCCACCCCGACGAGGTGGGCGCGGAGGGCATCAGCAACGATTTCGGGATTCTCGAGCATCGGAATGTGGCCGACGCCCGAGAGGGTCACCTCTTCGACGTGGCCGGGCAATTCGTCGATCAGTCGCTGCATGCACTTGTCCCGGGTGAGGAAGGTGTCGAATTCGGACAGCAGCAACGATGTCGGCGCGGTCACGCGGCGGATGTCCTGGTCCGTGAGCGGTCCATCGCGGAGATAGGCCAGTTGCATGGGCAGGTAGATGGGACAGCGAGAGACTGCGCGGATCGTGTTTGCAGCGTCGTCGGGGGTGACCGCAGTCATGTCACTGACGCAGTTTCGGATGATCGGGCGTTGAAAGATCTCGCGAGTTGCCAATCGATCACCGAACACGCGGGCAGCAGCAGCGAGTGGAAACTGTGCGACAAATACCAGGCCAAGCCGAAACTCGTTGTAGGAGAAATGCTTCCATCCTCCGCTCGGGTTTATTGCAGCGAGAGATCTCGCGCGGCCACGGCGCTCGAGTTCGAATCCGACCTCTCCGCCCAGTGAGCTTCCGGCTACATGGCAGGTTTCCCAACCGAGCTTGTCGAGTTCACGTTCGACGCCATCGGCGATCCCGCGGACCCCTACATCGCGCAGTCGCAGACGAGGGCCGCCCCAGTGCCCTGGCATTGTCATCGCGAGGACGTCGTAGTCACGCGAAAGGTAGTCGACAACTCTGTGCCATGAATGATGGGACAAGGTGTATCCGTGCAGCAGTAGTACCGGCTCACCCGATCCAGCCCGGTTCATGGATTTCACAAAGCCTCCGTCGTGTCTTTGTACTACCTGGTGGTGACACGCAGGATACGGAAGTGTCGAGAGCCCCGTGCAGGAATGGTGTATCGGTCAGGCGGATTGCTGAGCTCGGGTATGAGCAAGCCGGTAGGAATCCGTGCCGGTTTCGATGATGTTGCCGCCGAACGTGAGCCGATCCACGATCGCCGCGCAAAGCCGCGGGTCGGTGAACGTTTTCGTCCAACCCGAGAACGACTCGTTCGAAGCAATGGCCACGGAATTCTTCTCCTCCCGTTCGGTCAACACCTGAAAGAGCAGCTCCGCACCTCGCTTGTCGAGTTCCATGTAACCAAGTTCGTCGATCAAAAGTAGATCCACTCGGCCGTAACGGGCGATCGTGCGGGCGAGTGGTTTCTCGTCGGCGGCTTCGACGAGCTCGTTCACCAACCGGGTGGCGAGGACGTATTTGACGCGGGAACCGGCTTCGGCGGCCGCCGCGCCGAGCCCGATGAGGAGATGCGATTTCCCGGTTCCGGAGTCCCCGATCAAACACAGAGGTTGGCCCTTGCGGATCCAGTCGCCGGTGGTGAGGGTGCCGATAGTGGCGGGATTGATATTGGGGTTGGCATCGAAATCGAAGTCAGCCAACCACTTTTCGCGAGGGAACCCCGCTCCCTTGATCCGCCGCACCACACTCCTGCGGTCACGATCGTCGCATTCGGAAAGCAGCAACTCCGCAAGAAATCCGTAGTACGACAGCTGGTCCTTGCGGGCTGCAGTGGCGGCGTCCTCTACGACAGCGCGGATGGTGGGCAGTCGTAGTCGCCGGCACGCTTGATCGACCGCGGCGGTGGCGGCTTCCTCGGTTAGACCTCGTCGGCGCAACGTGGTGGAAACCGTGACGGGTGGACGAACCATGTTCGGGCCTTCTTTCACTCGGCTCGGGCGGCGGACTGGGCGGGATTGCGGCGTTCGGGTAGTCGCAGGAGTCGGTCGTAGTGATCGACAGTCGGTGCGGGCCGAGAATCGTCCGGCAGGCCAGCGATGACTGCTGCCGGATCGGCGAGACGGCGTTGGGTCAGGCTGACAACGCGTTGCTCCCGGCCGGCGCGACGAGCAACGAGATGACGGCCTGAATCAGACCCACCCGCATCGACCTCTGATGATGCGTGTCGGCGGGCTTCGACTGCGACGACATCGGCGGTCACCGCGCCGACGGTCAGCGCGGCTTCGATGCCCGCGATTACGTCATCGCTATCGATGGTGCGGTGCAGGAGCAGGACGTCGATGAGTTGGCGGGTTCCGCCGGCGTCACCGTCGGTTTTGCGGGCCGCAGCCCAGAACGCGTCATGGCTCGAGGTGAACGTCCCGTTCCTGCGGGCTGCGGCCAAAGCGCTCGCCCCTGGCAGGGTACCGGGTTTGGTGCGTAGTACTTCCAGGTAGTGGTCGAAATCGAGGCTCTGACCGCCACGGGCGACGACACGTTGATGGCGAGCGACTACCGCCCGTCCGTCGAAGACCACCACTTCCGATGCCCGCAACGAGACTCGCACTTTTCGGCCGATGAAACGTGCGGGGACAGAGTATTTCGCCATCCGCACGGTGATCAACGAACTACGGTCGACTCGCGGTTCCAGCGACAATCCAGGATCGAAGCCCTCGCCTGGAACAGGGCGCAGAAGCGGTGCTTCGACGGCGAAGTCCTGCCCGATAGTGCGGATCCGGTCATTGATTCGCCGGCCGTTGTCGGCGGTGTCACAGCCGCGGATCTTCTCGTTGAGCTCATCGAGTGAGTCGACAACAGGCATCGGGGACAACCGATTACGACGGAACCGGCCCACCTCGCCCTCGACGCCGCCTTTTTCGTGCGCCCCGGAGATACCGGGTTGGCAGTAGAACGGGTCGAACCCGAAATGCGAACGGAACAACACCCACCGCGGGTTCTCCACTCGCACTCTCGACTGCCCGTAGATCACTTTCTGCACCGCACTAGTCAAATTGTCGTAGCGGATGTGACGGGTCGGGACACCGCCGATCTCGTCGAATGCGGCGATATGTCCTTCGAGGAACGCTTCCTGCCCTTGCGTCGAATACACGCGGTGCACGGATTTTCCCGAGTGCGAGAGTCGGAAGGCGAACATGTGGCATTTGGTTTTCACCCCGGCCAGTATCACCCACACTTCACAGAAATCGACTTCCGCCTCGGCACCGGGTGCGTGTTCCTGTGGGACGAATACTTCGATGCGGCGTCCGGCTTCGACGTCGATCTGTGCTCGCCGGACCCGCACGTAGTCACGCACCGTCGAATACGAAAGGTGCTGCGCTCCATGTTCGTCGGCCAGCCTGGCGAGGATACGTCGGGCCGTGTGACGTTGTTTTCGGGGTACCCCGATATCAGTGGTGAGCATGCCGTCGATCGCGGCTTTGAACGGATCGAGCTTCGGTGAACAGCGCACCGGAACTTTTCTCGGCGGCGGCTCCGCCTGCGCCAACGCCATCCGCACCGTTGCCCGGCCAACCTGGTGGCGGCGGGCCAACTGCCGGATCGAACACCCCTCGACCCGGGCATCACGTCGAATTCGGGCGAACAACTCCATCCCAGTCTCCATCACTGCCCTCCACCAGCTGCTGGCATCCGAACAAACCAGATGGCACCAACTCTGAGGTGGGCTCAGCTCAAACCGTCACCATCGGTCCGGCGAGTCGCAGATGGGTCTGGGTCTGGCCGTCACGGTGGTCTCGACTCAAGCTGTCATAAACACCGACTCAACACCCCCACAGAACACCTCCGACTACCCTGACAACATGAACGGACGCACCGCACTCAAAATCCTCGGAACCATCGCCCTGAGCGCGATCGCAGTCGCCTACGCACGCGTAACCGACGAAGACATCTCCAACTACCGAAAAGAACAAGACAGAAAATACTACGAGAACCACACACGATGGACCGACAAAAACCGCTGGGAATAACCCTCACACCCGAAAACCCGAGTCCATACACTGAACCGTGCCGGGTTTGATGCCGCATCCGTTTTTGTGGAGGATGCAGATCATGCCCAAGCGTTACCCCCTCGAGCAGCGTGAGCGAGCCGTCAGGATGGTCCTCGATCATCTCGACGAATATCGGTCCGTTTACTCCGCATGTCAGGTGATAGGCCCGAAACTCGGTATCGGTGCCGAATCGCTGCGGAACTGGACCAAGCAGGCCCAGATTGATGCCAACCAAGTTCCCGGTGCCACTTCTGTGGAACAGCAACGCATCAAAGATCTCGAGCGCGAGAACCGAGAACTCAAGGAAGCCAAGGAAATTCTGAAGTTGGCATCGATTTTCTTCGCGAGGGAACTCGACCCTCGCCGCCGCTGATAGTCCAGTTCATCGACGATATGCGTGCACAAGATTTCAGGGTCGAGTCGATCTGCCGAGTGCTCACCGCACAAGGAATTCAGGTCGCCCCACGCACGTACCGCAACTGGAAAACCGCATCACCATCTGCAAGGACGATCACCGACGCCCACCTCACCGAGGAACTGCGAGCAACAATCGGCACCGTGGAAGGGTTGTGCGGTCGCCGAAAAATGACTGCTCACCTGCGCCGCAAAGGCCACCACGTCGCGGCCTGCACCATCGACCGCTTTATGCGCGACGAAGGACTGAACGGGGTGGTCAGGGGCAGACAGCACCGAACCACAATTCCGGGCGGCAAGGACAGTCGCCGGGCACCCGACCTGCTCGATCGCGATTTCACCGCCGAAGCTCCGAACCGCACATGGGTAACCGATTTCACCTATTGCCGAACGTGGGCGGGGTTCGTCTACGTCGCATTCGTGATCGACTGCATTTCCCGGGCGATTGTCGGCTGGCATGCCTCGACAGTGAAGGACACGGCCATGGTTACCACGGCATTGAAGATGGCGCTGTGGCGACGCGATCACGGTGGATATCGGGTTGGTGACGGACTGATCCATCACAGCGATGCCGGCAGTCAATACACATCAATTTCCTTCGCGGAAACGCTTGTGTTGGAAGGGATTGCAGCTTCGATTGGAAGCGTCGGCGACGCCTACGACAACGCCCTTGCGGAGTCAACAATCGGACTGTTCAAGACAGAAGCAGTTTCCAAGAGCAGTCCGTTTCTGCAAGGGGCGATCAAGACGATCGACGACATCGAATTCTTGGGCGATGGAATGGGTGGATTGGTTCAATACCCGCCGCCTGCACAGCACCTTGGACTACGTCACTCCCGACGAGTTCGAGGCCGTCTATTACTCTCAACTATCGATTCTCCAACCGGAGATGTCGCCAGCATAGGAGCGGCAAGAAACCCGGCACGGTTCAGACCCCATGCCGCGTTCTGCCGGTATCAGAGTCCGGTTTCTACGAGTGGCGAAAGCTGTCAACGGCGGGTTCACTGAAATATGCCTGGCTGACGCGGCTCATCACCTAGTCCACACGACTTCGAACGGAACATAGGATGCCTGTCGAGTCCATGCCGATCCAAACGCACCTCGGCCACGCGATTGCAGTTAAACACGGCTGTAGCAAATCAATGATGAGAGCTGTTGATGTGAAAGGGCTGGATGGACTTCAGATGGATCTGCTGCGCCCGAACACTCGACTTCTTCGCCAAGCGTTCGAGCGAAAGGTCGCGACAAGCTCGTGATGGGCCTTCTCCAGGCGATCACGGTCAGGCAGCAGTTGGCCAGTGTCGTTGTAAGGGTTCTGATCGGGGTAGTAACCCGTCTCAGACTCGACGTGGACCAAGCAAATTTTGTTCGCCTGTTGCGAGAGAGACTCGTCGAGAAGCAGAATCTGCTGCACAACGATCTTCATTTGCCGTGTCAAAGCCCAGGGATCCGAGTCATCTGGAGAAGCTCTTCCTTCCGCCTCCAGACTGCTGAGGTCTGCGCTGAGTTCGGCCTCGCGTTGCGAGGAGAGTGCAAGCATTGAGCTGACTAGCCTCAGCAGTTCGTCGCGACGCCACTTGTCAACTTCTCTCCTGTCGGTCCGCCACTGAGTGAAAAGGAAATTGACTACCGTCGCAGAGATGGCGACTACTGACAGGATTGTTGCCCACATGACAAGGGACCATAACGTCCGGCACTGTCAGTATGAGGTTCACCCCGAATAGTGGAGCGCCGAGCTCGAACACCTCTGATAATTCCGGCCGGCACCGAAGGACCCCCACGAAACTACCGGAATCGTGCGACAATCCGGCCCAATACTTCGTCGACGCCCCTCCGATAGCCTTCCCGTGGATGGGCAGGGTCGAGGAAGATCTCTCCGGTATTGATCTCGGATTCGGCCGTGATGATGGACCGGTCTGGACGTTGTCCGACATACCAGTTCAACCCCGACCCGGGACAACTCGCGGTGCGACCGAGAAGCCAATCACATGCAGCGACCTGTCCCGCCACATAGTCACCGCCACCTAATTGGCGTGCACTCTCTTGAATCGAAATGATGTCAGCGTCGCTTGGTACGGGACCTGGAGACGGCAAAATCTCGAGAGCTTTGCACACACTCAGCGGATCTGCTCGGCTGACACGGGCGACGGCCGCCACGACAGCGCTGATGTGGGAGAAGGGCTGCCCGAAAAAATGCGGGTGCATCTCATCCGTAGCACCGTTAGGAAGCAATGACAGGAAGTAATTCCCCAGCTCCCATCCCCACAGACTTTGATCATCCCAACCGTCGAGCCATACGGCTTCCTTGAACTCGGTACCTGGACGATGCATCCACCACGTCGACTCGCTTGACTCCATCACTGCTGTTCCCCCTACTTGGGCATTCCCGAAGACGTCGATCGAATCGTCGTAACCATTCGATTTCGTTGCCGTGGACCCTGCCTGTGAATATTTTGTCCGCGTCGTGAGTGGAGTTTAGCGCTGTACCAGTTAGGGACGCGGCTCTGCGGCCTCCCATGGTCGAGGGAAAGTCCAAAGCTGACCTGTCGAGCCATGTCGTCCGTTTACCTTGGGAGTGGAGTGTCCGGCATCTGGTCTTGTTCTCTGCTACAGCGGGCCTTTCGAGAAATGCAATGCGCTGTCACGGTCCGTTTCTTACATCCAGTGGGCTCGCCGTCGCAGACACTGCTGGCTGTTGACCACGGTCGAAAACTGGTTCTGGCCCACTTTCCGTGATCGATTTTGAAAGTATCAGTCACTGAGGAGTATTCGTTTGCGGAGCAAGTCGAATCCAGCACGTCCGTACATTGCCGTTTCAGCATCTTGATCCTTCTGTGGAATCTGACCGCGGGGACGATCATGTTCTCCTCGGGGTTGACCCCACGGAACTGAGGAGACGATATGAGCGGCACGGTGACACTGGAGAACAAGTGGCCGGTACTGGGCCGGCATGCACAGGCGACCGAGTGGCTGCGACTGTGGACCGATCTCGGGCGGGCTCCCCGAACGATCGACGCCTACGCGCGGGGGCTCTCCGAGTATCTGCAGATGTGCGAGCGGGAGAGTGTCGATCCGCTCACCGCCACCCGCGCCCATATCGGTATTTATGTGCGGGAGCTGACCGAACGTCCCAGCCTCCGAGGCCCGAACGTCGTGTCCATCGACTCCGGTGCCGGGCTAGCGAATGCCACGACCGCGCAACGACTGGTGTCGGTGCGACTGTTCTACGACTACCTCATGGAGGAGGGGCTGCGCGACTCCAATCCCGTGGCCGGGGCCGATATACGCCCGGTCGGCGCGACAGTGGGCATCAGTGTGGGCTTGTGCCCCGGTTGACGAAGCTACCGTGGATTCCCGCCGAACAGCAGTGGGCGGACATCCTCGAAGTCGCCGCCGCGGAACCGGTCCGCAACTTCGGTGATGCTCGCCCTGGCCTACGACGCAGCGCTGCGCCGTGAGGAGCTGTGCTCGCTGCGCACTGACGATCTCGACCCCGCCCACCGCACCCTGAGGATTCGGGCGGAGACGACGAAGAACCGGCTCGAGCGGATTGCGGCTGTACTCGGCTGCGACCGGTGTGCTGCTGTCGGGCTATCTCGTGCACCGGGCGAGTCTGAGTAGGGCAAGTGGACCGCTATTCCTTCTCTGAGTCCCGCCGTAATCGCGCTCAGCCGTTGAGCTTGTGGACGTGGTCGAAGGTGGTGCGCCGGATTGCGTTGGCCGCCGATGTTCCGCGGTTTTCCACCCACACAACTCGGCATCTGTGTCTGACGGATCTGGCCCGGATGGGTTGGGAGCTGCATACGATCGCGACCTTCGCCGGGCATCGCCATACTGACTCGACGCTGCGATATATCCACCTCTCTGGGCGGGATCTTGCCGACAAGTTCGGCCGCAGCATGGACCATATCCACGCGCAACGCATCGCGATGCTCGCGGCGGCAGGAACACTACGGTGACCGCGACGTTGAAGGTCGACGTGGATACGGATCCTGAATCTCGTTGGCGCTCATCGATTATCGGACATAAGTTCGACACCACTATTGCGGTCCGCGCGGAAGAGTCGCGGGCCATCGGTGAACTCGGAATCCGCAATCTGCGGCGGTTGCAGTATCACGATCCGACGGCGCCGGGCTGGCGTGTGATCGGACGACTGCTGCGACCGCTGGAGGCGGTCAATGCAGGGCTGGATTCGCCGCCCACTGCGCATCGGCGGCGCGCCATTGCCGATGCAATCGCAGTGCTGTTGGTGCGTTGCGCCGAAGTGGGGCAGACCTTTTGGGGTTGGAGCACCGAAGAACGGATCCATCTACTCGGCCGCGATCAGGCAGAGTTCCGCCGGAACGCGCCCAGTTGGGCCGGCAACGAGGTCCTCCCCTACCTCGCCGCGCACGCCTACCTGCTCGGTTCCTTCACCGAGTTCCACCAGCTCGGCAGCTTCCAACGACTCACTCTGTCGTGGCGAATCTTTGGTCACGACCGGGTCAGCGGTGAGATCGACAGGGTTCGTAAAGTGCTCGCCGAGTGGGGCTATCGGCTCGGGCACGGCGACGACACACTTCTGCCGATGGTGACCTGCCAGCTGTTCCTGCTCAACCGCAGCCCACACATGGAAGATCTCGGCACCGAACTGTTCGATCGTGTCCGCCATGACGAACTGCTCGGCGGGGCCCGGCTGAACACTGTGCATGCCGTGCAACGGGCGGTGAATGCTCTGGGGTTCTGTGACCCGCCGTGCGCGAGGACCGGTCGTGGCACTGCTCGGGCGACTGGCGGTGCGCAGGTCTGGCAGCAGCGGGTCGACCGCTGGTACGCGACTTCGACGTTGACGCCGGGGGCACGTGGCAACGTCCGGTCCCGCCTGCTCAAGGTCCGCCGCTGGCTCGCAGCCGAGCACCCCGACGCCGCCGATCCGGCGGCATGGACTCGGCAGATGTGTGCGGCCTGGATTGCGGCGTTCGACAGGATGAACGTCGGCGACTACGTGCAACGTACCGCCGGAATCGAAGATCGCATCGGCAAGCCGCGACGGCCTCGACCAAGGAGGGCCATCTCGCGGCGATCCGGAGGTTCTTCGCCGACTGCTAGGAAGCCGACTGCCAGGAATGGGAATGGCTGCCGCGTCGATTCGCCCCTGGGCGGGCGCTGGCCACTCCGCGCAGCATCACCGCGCTGCTCGGCCCGAACCCACGGGTATTCGCCGACGAGATCTGGGCCAAACTGCTCTGGGCAGGGCTGAATCTGTCGCAAGTCGATCTCCCCGAGACGCGATCCGGGCACTTCTATCCACTCGAGCTGGTACGCGCAATCGCGTTGTCCTGGTTGTTCTCTGGGCAGCGCAGCGACGAGATCGCCCGCCTGCGGGTCGGCTGCATCCGATGGCAGCACGACGACAAGCCCCTCGCCGGCGACTCCGATCAGGTCCTGGCGCATGATGCGGTCTGCCTGCTCGAAGTCCCACCGCACAAGACCGGCACCGCGTTCACCAAGCCGGTCGACCCGATCCTCGGCCAGGCTCTCGACATCTGGCAGGCGATGCGCCCCACCCAACCGCAGTTTCTCGACCGCCGCACCGGCGAGCGAGTCGACCTGCTGTTCACCTTCCGTGCCCGCCGAGTCTCGTCGTCCTTTCGTCAACAGCACGATCATCCCGATGCTCTGCCACAAGGCAGGTGTCCCGGCCGCCGACGTCCGAGGCAGCATCACCAGCCACCGGGCACGGCCGGAAATCGCCAGCCAGCTCTACAACGCCAAGGAACCGATGACCGGAGTTCGAGCTAAAAGCGTGGCTCGGCCACCGCTCACCCCAATCCATCCAGTACCGCGCGAAAATCAGCCCCACCACGCTCACGCGGGCCTTCACCGACGCCGGGTACTTCTCCCACAACGTCCGTACCATCGAGGTCCTCGTCGATCGCGACGCCGTCACCTCCGGCGCCGATGCCAACGACGAGCCTTGGCAGTACTACCACCTCAGGCACGGGTATTGCACCCACACCTTCTTCGAACAATACCCACACAGGATGGCGTGCACCCGCTGTGACTTCCACGCCCCCAAGCCCTCTGGCAAAGACCAACTGTTGGAGGCCAAAGACAATCTGGCGCGTATGCTCGCCGCCATCCCGCTCAGTGACGACCAGCGCGACGCCGTCGACGAGGGGCAGAGCGCTCTCGACAACCTCCTGGAGCGCCTGATCGACGTCCCGACACCGACCGGTGCCACGCCACGTGAGATCGGTGTTCCGGCGACCGCGACCCTGCTTCCGATCGTTTCGGTCAACCAGAGCAAACGAGAATGTCCTTGACAATTCAGATTCCACGTGACTATCAAGATGCTCAAACGACAAATGTACGGACGTGCCGGATTTGACCTGCTCCGTAAACGAATACTCCTCAGCGACTGACACTTTCAAATTCGATCACGGAAAGTGGGCCAGAACCACTTTTCAACCGTCGTCAACATCAACCCCACAATCACAGCCGTCTCCGCCCACGGAAGCCACGACGGCACAGACCAATCAGTGAACACCACCAAGGCGCAGGTAATCAGCGTGAGAAGACACACGATATCGAACACCGGGTCGTGTACTCCGCGGTCGATGTGAAATTGATCCCAAACGAAGTCCGTTCGCACAACCGCGATCGCTGGTTGTGCCTATTGTCCAATTCATGATCGAACAAAGGGATGTGGAGCAACAGCTCGCACTGAATCACGAGACGCGGTCGTTCGAGGTCAAAGGCCCTAGAGACTTCACCGACAAGTCTTACGTTGCGAAAATTGCTCGTGCAGTCATGGCAATGGGCAATCTCAGCGACGGCGGTGTGGTCTGCCTAGGTATAGACGACAAACGAATGCACGAAATGATGCCTGGACTTACTCCCACTCAAGCCACCGAATGGTCCAATTTCGACAACGTCAGTGGCGCGCTGGCGAAGTACAGCGATCCGCCCGTATCATTTCAAATTCGCAGGTACGAGCTGTCAAACGGTGTGACGGTGGTCGTCCTCGACGTCGCCGAGCTCGACCGCGTTCCACATGTATGTAAGAAAGAGTTCCCCGACGTCCTGCAAAACGGATTCACCTACGTTCGGCCACGCGGAAAGCCTGAGTCGGTAACGGTTCCGTCATCGTCCGACATGCGCGATCTGCTCGACATCGCCATTAACAAAGGCGTTCGGGAATTCATCCGGCGCGCGGGTGCAGCGGGACTTCCTCTGAGCGCCAACGCCCTCCAGCAAGACCCCGACAAAGCTGCATACGACCTTGAACGATCTCAAGCCTGGCCACTACCCACCAACCACAACGGTTCGACCACCGATACCCAAGCTGGGTTCTTTGGGGCTTTCGCTTACACCGATGTCGCCGTTCGACCAGGAATCTACAACAGCGAAAGACTCAGCCCCGACGTCCTCGAACCAACCCTCATCGACCACGTTGTACGACTCCGCGGGTGGCCCGTGCCCATGGTCGATCTAAGAGACCCGCTCAACCGACACGGCACTTGGATCGGCCAAGATATTTCCGCGCAGATCGTCGATCACGAGGAAGCGTGGCGTCTGTTCACCAGTGCCCAATTCCTTCACCGCCGAGTACTCACCACCGATCTGAACTCTGACCGCCCCGAACTGACCGCCACGCACGCGGACGCGACCGGCGCGGTCGCTGTCTGGGACGTCTTGCTCTACATGGTCGAAATCGCCGAGTTCGCCGCCCGGTGGGTCACCACTCTCGAATGCGACACTGTTACCTTCGAGATCGCGCTCAACAACGTCGCCGGTAGACAACTCATCTCCGGCGACCGAAAACGTGAGGTGCCAAGCAACCTCATCATAAAGTCGGCCCAGGTACTGGCCTCGCATACGATCGCCACCGCACAACTGCTCGCCAACACCCGCGGCACCGGTGTTGACCTCGCTCAACAGATTCTCCGCCAATTCGGAGCTGCCATCTCCGACCAGGTACTCCTCGACTACCAAGCCGAGATACTCAGCTAATCATCCGGCCCCGCTTTCACTATGAACGCCAGGTCTGCCCGTCAAGCCTGGACCGAAGCGGGTCATAGCCGGGCGCAGTAACGAGCACGACCTACACTCAGAACCAGCCAAATTCACGGACGAGGAACATGAGCTACCGCAACAAGACCTACGTGGCTTTCGCCAGTGAGAACATTCACTTGTACCGACTGATGGAAGCATGGCGCGACAATAAGAAGATCGAATTCAATTTCGCCGACGCGCATGACCTCTTCATCTCACGGGATACGAGCAAGCCTGAGACCATAAAACGGAACCTGCGCCAGCGGATGAGTAATGCGAAGCAAGTCATAATTATCGGTACGCCAGAGGCCAAGAAAAAAGGCGGCGACGGCGTTTCCTTTCTCGCATACGAGGTGGAGGTGATGATGGAGTTTGATCTGCCCGTGGTCATCGCGAATCACGATGGCGATAAGACCGTAGACAGGAATTTCATCCCCTCCCCACTTCTCGACGAAAGCTACTACACGATGTCTGTAGCATTCAGCCCCGCGATCATAAAGTACGCGCTGGACGACTATGCCCCCGGTTTCGCGACCAGCTCCAACACAGGCTGCTACCAGTACAAGCAGTCCGTATATGACAGGCTGTGATGCGTGAATTTCACTCGCGATCTGCGCAACAAGAGGTTTTGGCGCGGGCTGGCTATGCACGGTCTTGCCGCGCTGGGTGCCTTGTCGGCTGTGCTCGGTCTGTTTGCTCTCTTCTGGCCTGACATGCTTGTCGGAAAGGGCTTTCCCGAGGTTTTGATGATTCCGGCGGTTGCCCTCCTTTACGGAGGGTACCGGTCGTGGCCTTATCCGGTGGAGCAGCATTACGCCGCCCCTGACACGGAGATACGTCTGGTTACGGGCGATCTCTTTCACCAGGACACGAATCTAGTCATTGGAATGGCCGACACCTTCGACATCGAAACCCCCAACATCATTGCGATAAACAGTGTGCAGGGGCAGTTCCTGGACCGTGTGTACCAGCATGACGCGAGTAACCTGCGTCAGGACCTCCAGGCAGCACTGGCAACCAAGCAGGTTATTCGCACCGTCAACAAGGCGGGCAACAACGACCGCTATCCACTCGGCACCGTCGCAACAATCAAGCACCAGCGCAAACACTATTTCTGCGTGGCTTACACAAGCCTTGACGAGCACAATAAAGCGTCGTCCACCATGGGCGTCCTCTGGGAGTCAATGGACAAACTGTGGGACGAGGTGCGCATCCGATCTAATGGCGAGGCTGTCTCGGCTCCGGTCATTGGACTGGGTCAGTCGGGAATGTCCACCGTGCTGCCCATCCAGGACGCCATCCGATTTCTCATCCTGTCTTTCATGTTCGCCTCACGAACACAGCGGGTATGCGAGGAACTGCGAATCGTGATCAGGCCTCAAGACGAAAAGCGCGTCGACATGTTAGAAATCCAGGATTTTCTCGCTTCGCTGAGGAAGTCGTCATGAACCATCTTGAAGTCCCGGCCGCCTACCCTTGCGCTTTCTGTGACTACTTGAGCGGTGCCCGCCCCTTCACCGTCCTACACCGCGAAGAGCTCGCGGCTGTACTGGTCACTCGTGAACAGCGGGGACCCTCACACCTGCTGGTCATCACGACACGCCATGCCCCAACTGTGCTGGACATCAATGACATGGAATCAGATGCAGTGATGCGGCTCGTCAGAAAAGTGGCACACGCAATCGACCAGGTGGAGAAACGCCCCGGGATTAGCATTTGGCAAAACAACGGGGTTGATGCGCACCAGGCCATTCCGCATTTCCACATTCATGTAGCCGGCACGATCGATGGCGGAGGTACGGAATGGGACTCAGTTCACGAGCTGAGCATCGAGGAGACGGAGGCGATCGCGGAACGGCTCCGTCCCGAGCTACAGGTCTAGTTGTATGAGGCACGGACGTTAGTTACGCGATGCCGGCGGTAAGCGGCGGGCGGTCGTCCTCCGCGTGTCGAATGCGGTCGGTGATAATTGTAGTGAACATTCCAGACCTCGACGGCGGTGCGCCGCTCAGCTTCGCTGGTGTATTCGCGGGAGTACAGCAGTT
>NZ_JAJNCL010000007.1 GCF_021025955.1 Rhodococcus qingshengii
TGCGTGACATCTGCCGTGAGCACGACATCCTGTTTGTGGTCGACGAGGTCGTGACGGGTTTCGGTCGGATCGGTGGTGAGTGGTTCGCGTCCACTCGTTTCGATTTGCAGCCTGACATGATGACCACGGCAAAGGGTTTGACGTCGGGTTATGTTCCGATGGGTGCGGTGTTCATCGCGCCGCGGGTGGCGGAGCCGTTCTATGCCGGTTCGTGGTGGCGCCATGGGTACACCTACGGCGGGCATGCTGGTGCTGCGGCGGCGGCGATGGCGAACCTCGACATTCTCGAGCGTGAGAATTTGCTCGTGGAGTCGAAGCGTTTGGAGGCGTCGTTGCATACGCATTTGCAGCCGCTGGCGGAGCATCCGCGGGTGGCGGAGGTGCGCAGTGGGCTCGGTGCGGTCGCGGCGGTGCAGTTGGCTGATCCGGCGGAGGCGTTGCCGTTTGTGAAGACGTTGCGTGAGCACGGTATTTCGGGTCGTGCTGCGGGTCAGGGTGCGATGCAGATTTCGCCGACGTTTGTCATGACCGATGATCAGGTCGCGGAGATGGCAGCAGGGATCCTCGCAGCCCTCGGCTAGGTACCTCGTTTTCCGTTGACAGACATCGTGTTACGGAATCATTAAGCCGACGAAAATGTTGGGGCCCGTCGTATCGCGGTCCCAGTTTCCGTCGAAACTGTCTCCAGCACTGACGATGACCCCTGCCCGCATCATCTGTCACCATTGTTGCCAATCTCGGTGAGCGGGTTCTGGCAGATTGTCATCACGTCCAAATCTTGGTGCTGTATTAGCGTTTCACTCCAGACACGGTGTTTGTGAGCTGGGGCACAAAGCATTTCGAACACCTTCCTTCTTCGCGAGAGGTCTCGTCATGCCTATCTGGACGTTGCACGGAGATGGAAAGAATATCGGGCCCGGTGAGGTGGTTGCTCCCGGCGAGCGACTCAGTTGGGCGAGAACCATCGGATTAGGTGGTCAACATGTCGTGTCGATGTTCGGCGCGACGTTCGTGTTCCCGATCATCATGGGACTCAATCCTCAACTTGCCGTGATGATGTCGGGATTTTGTACACTCTTCTTCCTCCTGGTGGTCAAGGGGCACGTCCCCAGTTACCTCGGTACGTCCGCGGCCTTTGTCGGCGGCGTCGCCGCTATTCGTGCCCAGGGCGGAACGACGGCGGAAGTGACCGGTGCGATTCTGGTGTCGGGGTTGGTTCTGGGGTTCGTCGGTATCGCCATCCACTTTCTCGGCGGTGGCGTCATCGGTAAAGCGCTACCGCCGGTGGTCACCGGCGCAGTGGTGATGTTGATCGGTTTCAACCTGGCGCCGGTTGTCGCGGGGCTGTACTGGCCGCAGGACCAATGGGTGGCACTTATCGTGATGGTGGCACTGATCGTGATGAGCGTTGCGCTACGCGGCTTCCTGGGACGTATCGCCATTCTCGTCGCGCTGGTTTTCGGTTACATCTTCTCGTGGGTGCTCGACCGGGTCTCCGGTCCGATCACGTCCGCCAGTGGTAGTGGCGCACCCACCGAGCACTTTCGTGTCAACTGGGATTCGGTGCACTCGGCGTCGTTGTTCGGGTTGCCGCCGTTCTCGGACGAAGCTAACGGAATCGTCGGTATTCACGCTCCCTCGTTCAGCCTCACATTCATCGTCCTGGTCCTTCCCGGTGTCATCGCACTGGTCGCGGAAAACGCCGGCCACGTCAAGGCAGTCGCAGAGATCACGGGCGACGATCTCGACCCGTACATCGGACGCGCAATTGCCGGTGACGGTTTTGCCACCGCCATCGCCAGCGCAGTAGGCGGCTCCCCCACGACGACACACGCCGAGAACATCGGTGTCATGGCAGCCACTCGGGTGTACTCGACCGCCGCGTACGTGATTGCCGGTTTCATCGCGATCCTGCTCGGCTTCTCGCCCAAGTTCGGAGCCGTCATGGCAGCGACGCCCGGCGGCGTTCTCGGCGGAATTCTTGTGGTTCTGTTCGGCATGATCGGTCTGCTCGGCGCCAAGATCTGGAAAGAGAACGGTGTCGACTTCGGGAATCCCCTCAATCTGATGCCGATCGCGGCCGGCCTGATCATCGGTATCGGTGACACGGCCCTGAAGTTCAGTGACACGTTCTCGCTCGGAGGTATCGCGCTCGGAACCATCGTGGTGATCGTGATGTACCACCTCTGCCAGCTCGTCGGGTCCTGGAACCCCGCGCTGAACAGGCCGAAGTCCGGGAGGCGACCGAGCGCAAAGCAGGGGGCGAATGCGTCGGATGACGAAAGGGAAGTGCCCGTGGCGCAGCTCACGTGATGCCAAGTTGAATGTATGCCAGGTATGACCCGTGACCGTTGTCACATCTGCACAAAACGTGAAGTGACTCATAGAGGCAGGATTGAGTAATGAAACCGTCGCCGCTGACTTATCACCGACCGTCCTCGGTCGAGGACGCGTGCCGAATCCTCTCCGAGGTATCTCACGAGGGGAAGGTGCTCGCCGGTGGGCAATCGCTTGTGCCGCTGCTGTCCATGCGCCTCGCCGCCCCCGCCCACATCGTCGACATCGGATCGATTCCTGACCTCGCTTCGGTGACCTCGTCCGAAGACGAAGGAGTGCGGTTCCAGGCCCTGGCCACGCACTCGGTGCTGGCGGCCGACGAAGGTGCTCGCCGAGTTCAGCCTCTGCTGAACCGCGCCCTGCAGTTGGTGGCGCACCCCACGATCCGTAACCGCGGGACGAGCGTCGGCTCCATCGTCCATGCCGACCCGTCGGCGGAGATGCCGGCAGTCCTGACACTGCTCGGGGGCAGCGTGACCGTTCAGTCGGTGCGTGGCACCCGCGAGATCGCGTCGCCGGATCTCTTTGTCGGTCCCCTCGAATCGAGCCTGGAATCTGACGAGATCGCGGTGTCGGTGTCGGTGCCCGCCGCCGAGCCCGGTGTGGGAACCGCTATCGACGAGATCGCCCGTCGCCACGGTGACTACGCACTGGTCGGTGTCGTCGCGCGTATTCGCGTGGTCGACGGTCTGGTGGCCGAAGCACACATGACGTACGTGTCCGCCGGAGAGCTGGGGCAGGTCGTGGACTACACGGACGTGCTGGCGGGGGCATCTGCGACGGATCAGCGAGATCCGCGCTGGCGCACCCTCGGGGAATGCGCCCGCGCGCAGATAGATACCGAGGCAGACATTCACGGGACGGCGGCGTACCGCTCGCAACTGGTGTCCGCGCTCACGGCGCGGGTCGGGTTTGCAGCGGCAACAGATGCTCTCAGTGAGAACGCAGTACTGGCAGGAAAGTGGTGACCATGTCCAAAAACGATCGCTCCATCGATGATCAACTCGCCGAGTTGGCAGCAGATACCGGTGAACACCATGTGGCCGTGACGTTCACGCTCAACGAGGTGACGAGCACTGTCGTTCTCCCCTCCCGCACTCTGGCCTCGGACGCCATTCGTCACCACCTCCGTAAGACGGGAACGCACGTCGGTTGTGAACACGGTGTGTGTGGTGCGTGCACTGTGCTGCTCGACGGAAAGCCGGTGCGATCCTGCCTCGTCCTCGCCGCCAGCCTCGAAGGTCGATCGATCACCACCGTCGAAGGACTCGTCGAGCCGGACGGCACCTTGCATCCGGTTCAGCAGGCGTTCAAGGATTGTCACGGTTTGCAGTGCGGATTCTGCACACCGGGTTTCGTGACGACCATCGCGGCGTTTCTCGAGGAGAACCCCAATCCCACGCGTGAGGAAGCAACCGACGCGATAGCGGGAAACCTCTGCCGTTGTACGGGATACCAGAACATCAGGGCGTCGGTTCTACGCGCTGCCGAGATCAAGCGTGAACGAGCCGGGCAGTTCCCGCTCGGAATCGACGACGCATCCACTCGGGAGGCGTTGGATCGCAAGGTGCGGGGAACAACGAATCCCGTCGGAGGACGGGCGGGTAAGGCATGAGTACTCCGGTCAAACCAGCAAAGCGCAACGGGGCCAAGCACCCCGCTTCCGATCATTCGACGGCCGATCATTCGGTTGCCGACGACGGCAAGTTCTTCGGCAAACCGATTCCGCGCGAGGAAGATACGCGTCTGCTCAGCGGTCAGGGGCGGTATCTCGACGATCTGGGTCACAACGCGCTGATCGCGGCATTCGTCAGGTCGCCGCATGCACATGCGCGAATCATCGACATCGACATCGATCAGGCACTGGAAGTGCCTGGCGTACATGCCATCTACACCTACGAAGATCTCCTGGCCGACACCCCGGAGATGGCGGAGAACTTGCCACTGCTCATTCCGCATCCGGGAATCATCGCTCCGCGTAACGGGTACCCCCTTGCAAAGGACGAGGTGAACCACGTCGGAGAAGCCATCGCCATGGTGGTCGCCGACAATCGGTACATCGCCGAGGATGCGTGCGCGAAGATCGACGTCACGTACGAGACACTGAAGCCGGTAGTGGGAATCGACGTCGCCCGCACTGCCGACAATGCCGTTCACACTGACGTTCCGGACAACATCGCCGCTCATCTGCAGCACGGGTTCGGTGATCCGGATGCCGAACTTGCGGCCGCGCCGCACCGACTGACGCTGGATCTCGAAATCGAGCGTTCGGCATCCATGCCGATGGAGGGCAAGGGTGTCTACGCACGCTGGGACGGCGACGAGAACACCCTCACGTTCTGGACCTCCACTCAGACGTCCACCTCCGCCCGCGCCGCCATTGCCGCGCGATTGGGTATGGCGCTGAACAAGGTTCACTGCATCGCTCCTGACGTAGGCGGTGGATTCGGTGTCAAGATCGTCCATCCGTGGCCCGAAGAAGTGATGATCACGTGGGCCGCTCGACGCCTCGGCCAGGCCGGCATCTCCTGTGAGGTGAAGTGGGTCGAGGATCGCCGTGAGCACTTCATCTCGAGCGCACACGAGCGTGGACAGATCCAGAAGATCGACATCGGATTCGACGACGAGGGCCGTCTGTTGGCTTTCGACTTCACGTTCTGGCACGACAACGGCGCGTACCTGCCGTACGGGATCATCGTCATGATCAACACCGCGACGCAGGTTCTCGGGCCGTACAAGCCGAAGTCGTTCCGGGTCAACGCCTATTCGCTGTACACCAACACAGTCATCGTGACCCCGTACCGAGGCGCCGGACGTCCGCAGGCCGTGTTCGCGATGGAGCGATCAATGGACGCCATCGCCAAGTACCTGAACAAGGACAAGATCGCGGTCCGCGAGGCGAACTTCATTCGTCCCGAGGACATGCCGTACGACTTCGGTCTGATGTTCCAGGACGGACGCCCGTTGATCTACGACACCGGTGACTACCAGGCCGGCATCGACAAGCTCAAGAAGCTCATCGACTGGGACGGATTTCCCGAGTACCAGAAGAAGGCTCGCGCCGAGGGGCGGAGTGTCGGCATCGGCATCGGCGCGTACGTCGAGGGAACCGGTCCCGGACCCTACGAGGGCGCACACGTTGTGGTCGAGACGTCCGGAAAGGTCAAGGCGGCAACGGGCTTGACGACGCAGGGCCAGGGTCACCAGACAGCGTTCGCCCAGATCGTTGCAGACGATCTCGGAGTCAAGGTCTCCGACGTCGAGATCGTCACCGGTGACACTCGCCGGTTCGGTTATGCCGTCGGAACTTTCGCCTCACGTGGCGCGGTCATGTCGGGTTCGGCTTTCCACGTCGCGGCGCAGATGGTCGCGGAGAAAGCGAAGAAGATCGCGTCCGGAATCTTGAATCTGCCGGAAGGCGAACTGGAACTCCAGGGTGGTCACGTGTGCAAACTCGGCACCGAGCCCGGAGTGGAAGGTACTTCTGTGCCGCTGAGTGTTGTTGCCGTTCTGTCGAACCCGCTACGATATGCGTTCGACCGTGAGTCGAAGCTGGCTACCGGTTTTGCCAAGACCGACACGGACATGTCGAAGCCGCCGATTCCCGAGGGCGAGCAGCCCGGTCTGGAAGCCACCGGCTACTACTCGCCGCCCAGTTCGACTTTCGCTTCGGGAGTGCACGCGGCGATCGTCGAAACCGATCCCGTCACAGCCGAGATCACGGTCCGTCGTTACGTCGTCATCCACGACTGCGGCAACGTGATCAATCCGCGCATCGTCGAAGGCCAGGTCATGGGCGCCGTCGCGCAAGGTATCGGCGGCGCACTCTACGAACGAATCGTCTACGACGAGCACGGGCAGATGCTCAACGCGTCGTACATGGACTTCTTGATGCCGTTTGTCACGGAGATGCCGGATTCACTCGAGATGGATCACACCGTCACGCCGTCGGGGCTCAACCCACTCGGTATGAAGGGCGCCGGCGAGGCCGGTGTGATCCCGACCAGCGCCGTCATCGCGGCCGCCATCGAGGATGCCGAAGGAATTTCGATCACGTCCATGCCCATTTCACCGTCCGAACTGTTCGAACTTCGACTCGCACATGCGGGTTCGTCATCAGAGGAGAATGCATGAGAATCGCCGGCACCGCGCAGCTGACGGCACCTCGAGAAGAGGTCTACGACAAGCTCCAGGACGGTCGTGTACTGGCCGCGACCATTCCCGGTGTGCAGTCGCTCGAGCAGCTCACGGACAATCACTACAAGCTCTCGATCATGGCAGGAGTCGCGTCGATCAAGGGCGTCTACGACGGTGAAGTTGTTCTTTCGCAACAAAATCGGCCCAATTCGTTTGTCATGACGGCTTCGGGCGCTGGTGCTCCAGGCACGGTGAAGGCGGACGTCACGGTCACGTTGACGGAGAACGAGGGTGGCACGCTGCTTTCGTACGACGCCGACGCGGTAGTCGGCGGGATGGTCGGCGGCGTCGGACAGCGGATGATCACCGGTGTCGCCAAGAAGATGGCCGGGGTGTTCTTCAAGAGCATCGACGGCGTCATTGCCAACGGCATCCCCGAGAAGGTGACTGCCGCCGTGGCGGCGGCAATCCCGGCAGCGTCGGTCGAGGCGGTGCCGGTAGTTTCCGGAGCTGTCGAGGCACCGACGGTTCTTCCGGCCGGTGTACCGACAGCGGGTGGCGCCGATGCTCGCACGGTGATGGTCAGCGCCGTCGTCGGCGCGGCCATTGCTTTGTCAGGTGTTGCTATAGGCGGATTCCTGGCGCGTTCTGGGTGTCGCGAGTAGTTCAGCGGCGTTTCGACAGGGCTTCCACAGCTGTTTTGCGATGAGGGAAACGCCCCGAACCGACCAGGTTCGGGGCGTTTTTCACGTCCGTGTAACCCACACGGGCGCCGGCGAAGATCCGCTCGTGATCGTGCGCCGAACCTTGGTCCCCCGATTCGGCGAAATGTGACAAAGAATCCGCTCTTCCGAACCTGTGGAATAGCTCTACACGTCAGGTACGAGCCACTCACCGGCTAGGCCGCAACCGTCGATCGGTACCAGACGAGACGAGCCAAAGATCTCAGGAGGAAGCGTGGAACCCAGGAAGATTCGGGTCGGTATCGATACCGGCGGAACGTTCACCGACATCGTTGCAGTGGACGACGAAACCGGCGCCATCGTCACTACCAAGACCCCGTCCACTCCGGCGGACCCCGCCGAGGGCTTTCTCGCCGGTATCGAGAAAGTGCTCGCCAAGCTCGGCGAGAGCGGCGACTCGATCGGTGCGGTCAGCCACGGGACGACGGTCGCGACCAACAAGCTGCTCGAAGGCAAGGTCGAGAATCTCGGCTTCATCACCACCGAGGGCTACGAGCACGTTCTCGAAATCGCTCGTCAGTCGGTGCCGGACGGTTACGGCAACTCGTACTTCTGGGTCAAGCCTGAACGCATCGTTCCTGCCGATCGGGTACGCACCGTCGGTGGACGGCTTTCCTTCGACGGCAGCGAGATTCGCCCGCTCGACGAAGAGAGCGTCCGTAGCGCAGCGCAGTTCTTCAAGGACCGCGGCATTCGCACCATCGGTGTCTGCCTCATGCACTCGTACGCCGATCCGACGCACGAGGAGCGCGTACGCGACATCCTCTTTGAAGTTTTCCCCGACGCGACGGTGAGCATCTCGAGCCAGGTGCTTCGTGAGTACCGCGAGTACGAGCGGTCCATCACCACACTCGTGGACGCCGCGGTCAAGCCGAACATCCGCAACTACGTGAACAACATCGCGAATCGTCTGCGTGAGTTCTCGACCACCGACGGCGAACCTCGCGATATCCCGTTTTACGTCATGAAGTCCAACGGCGGTGTCCTCTCGGCCAAAGAAGTTGTTCACCAGCCTATTACGACAGTACTTTCCGGACCGGCTGCCGGCGCTCTCGGTGCCGCGCTGATCGCCGACGCAGCCGGCGTCGAGCAGGTGTTGACCTGTGACGGCGGCGGAACGTCGACGGACGTCACCGTCGTGGTTCGCGGCGAGCCCGCGCTGACCACCGAAGGGCGAGTGGGCAACTACCCGTCGAAGATCCCGATGATCGATGTCGTGACCGTCGGCGCCGGTGGTGGGTCGATCGCGTGGATGACGCCGGAGCACACCCTCCGAGTCGGCCCTCAGTCGGCCGGCGCCGATCCCGGACCGTTGTGCTACGGCAAGGGCGGCAGCGAACCGACCATCACCGACGCGCACGTCCTGCTCGGTCGCATCCCACCCCACCTGCTCGGTGGTGAGATCCCCCTCGACACCGAACTGGCGCGCAAGGGACTCGAAGAGCTTGCAGCACAGCTGAGTCTGGGGTACGAAGAGTGCGCGGTCGGTGTCCTCGAGGTCTCGGCGTGGAATCAGGCCAACGCCCTGCGCCAGATCACCGTCAAGCGTGGTCTCGACGTTCGCGACTTCACCCTCGTGACCTTCGGCGGCTCCGGCTCACTGCTCGCCTGCCGTCTTGTCGACATCCTGGGTCTGAAAGACGTTCTCGTCCCGCTCAATCCGGGTAACGTCTCCGCGTTCGGTCTGCTGACGGTCGATGTCCGCAACGACTACGTCCAGACGCACGTCAGTCGTCACGACCGGTTGAAGGCAGAAGACCTGCAGAGCCAGTTTGATGCGTTGGCCGGCGAAGCCGAGATCGCGCTCGCCGAAGAAGGATTCGACGAGACGCAGCGCAAGTACTCCCGTACTGCGGATCTGCGCTACCTCGGTCAGGCCTTCGAGGTACGCGTCCCGGTGGCGGAAGGTACCGTCACGGCGCAGATCATGGACGACGCGGCCGAGGCGTTCCACCAGGCGCACCGCGAACTGTACGGCTACGACTTCCGGGGAGACCCGTCGCAGCACGTGGAATGGGTCAACCTGCGCGTGAGCGGCATCGGTCCGATCAAGCGTCCGACGCTCAAGGAGATCGCCGCCGGAAACGGTGCCGAGACCGCCCGAACCGGTTCGCGCCAATCCTATTTCGACAGCTGGGTCGAGACGGCCACCTACGATCGCACACTGCTCGGTGCGGGTGACGTCATCGAAGGACCCGCCGTGATCGAGGAGTTCAGCTCGACTGTTCCGATCCATCCCGGCTTCTCGGCACGTATCGACACCTTCGGGAACATTCGTATCTCGAAGTCTTCCGACTCGAACGGAGTGAAGTGATGACCGCCATTCTCGATGCTGCTGCTGCCACCGCGGCCAAGCCGTACCGACTCACCGCTACCGACGGCGCGTCACCTGATCCGATTCTGGTCGAGATCGTCGCCGGTTACCTGGCCAGCGTGGAGATGGAGGTGGAGACCTCCATCTCGCGCACCTCGCGCTCACCGATGATCCGTGACGCTCACGACTTCCGTGCAGGTATTCACGACCGGAACCTCCGCAAGCTCACGGGCCGTTCGTATTCCGCTCTGGTTCATCCGATCGCGCGGGACTTTCCGCTCGAGACGATGAAGCCGGGAGACGTGTACTTCCACAACGACGTCTACCTGTCCGAAGGTGGAATCGGCCATCTCCCCGACCTCTGCGTCACCGTGCCGGTCTTCGCACGCGTCACTCCCGATGCCGAACCGAAAGTTGTCGCCTTCGTTCAGGCATTCGGTCACCACGACGACATCGGCGGTTGCTGCCCCGGTTCCATGCCGTCCGGTGCGACCACGGTGTACGAAGAGGGACTGATGGTTCCGCCGATCAAACTGTGGGACCAGGGCGTTCCCAACGAGGCGGCGCTGCGCATCATGACGCGCAACTCCCGCATGCCCGACGCTCTCGCAGCCGATCTCGATGCCGAGTGCTCGGCGTGCCTGATGGGTGCGCGTCGACTCACCGAGTTGTTCGAGCGCTACGGCGTCGACACTGTCGAGTCGTGCTTCGACGCGATGATGGACGCGACCACCGAGACGTACCGCCGCGAGATCCTCAGCAAGATCCCGGTCGGTGAGTACACCTGGGAGGACTACGCCGAGCATGACGGCGTCGACGAGCCGATGCTCCACATCCAGCGAATCACGCTCACGAAGACGCGGCCGGAAGACGAGGGCGGCGAGCGACTCATCCTGGACTTCAACGGAACCGGGCCGCAGGCAAAGGGCCCGATCAACCACTGCGGCGACTACGCGGACGGAAACTTCCTCATCAAGTGGTTGGCCCCGATTCTGCGTAACCTCGCGGACACCCCGGAGCGCATGGCCGAACTGGATGTCAACGAAGGCGTCGTACCGCTGATCGAGATGAAGTTCCCCGAGAAGGGAACGCTGATCACTCCGATCTTCCCCGCTCCCACCAATGCTCGCACGTTTGTCATCCTCCGTCTGCTCGGAGTGCTGGCCGGAGTCGTGGCCAAGGCCGTGGACGGCAACATGCCCGCCGATCAGGAAACCATCAGATACACCGGTGTTTACGGTGAGGACTTCGAGGGTCACTCGTACCTCATGCGTGAGGTACTCGGCGGTGGATCGGGCGGACGCTACTACGCCGACGGTGAGGACACGATTCACGTCGTTCCCGACTCGCGGAACCTGCCGACCGAGTTCACCGAGAGCCGCTTCCCGTTCATCGTCGAGAAGCTCGGTCTGGCCATGGATTCCGGCGGAGCCGGACGCTACCGCGGCGGCCTGGGATACGAGAAGCACATCCGCATGCTCAAGGATGCGCACTTCATGTCCATCGCGGACCGTTCGATCCTCGCCTGCTGGGGAGTCAAGGGCGGCAAGGCCGGCCGGCCGTTCTCCGTGGTCCTGAATCCGGGTGGACCGAACGAGCGTGAGTTCGACGCTCTGACCGATGCCGAGCCGATCAAGGCCGGCGAGGTCGTACGGATTCGTACCACCGGTGGCGGCGGTTGGGGAGATCCACTGGAGCGTCCCACCGAGGAAGTCTTGCGAGATATTCAGTGGCGCAAGGTTTCCGTCGAGGGCGCACGCGCTGACTACGGAGTTGTCGTGATCGAGGGTGACGAGCCGTCTGTCGACGAGGCTGCTACCACGGAGCTACGGGATCAGTTGCGTTCGGAGCGCGGTGAGAACGAACCCTTCTTCGATCGGGGTCCGGGCTACGCACAGCTTTCCGGTGGCGCCACCTCAGCGGTCTACGACTACGTCTAGGACGGAAAACTCTCATGGAGAACGGAATTGCTCGCGGCGCCGACATCGCGGTGATCGGCGCCGCGGGTAAGACCGGCGAGGCAGTTGTCGCCGCACTTCCCCCGAGCGTGACAGTTCGGCGACTGGTGCGAAAGGCCCGTATCGACGGCGACTTCGAGGTCGAACTCGAAACGGGAAACGGACTGCGCAAGGCGCTCGCCGGGTGCCGAGGCGTGTATTTCATCGCCCCCAACGTCCATCCCGACGAGCCGGCGCTTCTTCGCAATGCGCTGACGGCAGCGGCTTCGGCGGGAGTGGAGCACTTTGTCTATCACTCCGTCGCGTGGCCGTTCAGCCCGTCCATGCCGCATCACCTGGACAAAGCCAGATGTGAGGACGAACTGCATCGCTCCCCGCTGAAGTGGACTGTGTTGCAGCCGTGCGCGTATGCCGAGAACTTCGAGGCGGTACTCACTGGTCGATCCGAGACCATCGTCCTGCCGTACAGCGCGGACACGAAATTCTCGTTCGTGAGTTTGGCGGACGTGGCGGCCGTTGCCGCTGTGGTTCTGAGCGAGGGCCCGGGCGAGCATCACGGAGCGACGTACGAAGTGGGCGGCCCTGAAGCAGTCAGCGTCATGGAGGTGGCACAGATGGTGGAGAAGCAGACGTCACGGACCGTCACGATAGATCAGATCAGTGTGGATCAATGGCGCGAACGGATCGGCAACGACCTCGACGTCAACGCCAGCTCGCGTCTGGCCGCGATGTTCGACTTCTACAACCACCATGACTTCCTCGCCGGCAGTGCGGCCGTCGAACTGCTGTTGGGTCGCCGACCGACGGGAATCGAGAGCCTGATTCGGTGAAGCTTGCTACGACATGCCTCCTGCCGCCCAGACCACGAGCGGTGGAAGGGCGGCCAGGATCAGGCAGACCGTTCCGTTGAGCCACTTGTGCTCCACCGTGACGGCGGCGAACTCGCGCAGGATCGCGCTCGGCAGGTAGTACCGGGCGGTGCGGGAACCGATGACTTCTGCGTCCAATCCGAGGCTTCGGGCAAACGTCGCGGTTCGGAGGATGTGGAAGTTGCTGGTGACCAGAACCATCCGAGGGTCCGTGGTGTCGGCGCGGAGGAGGTCCCGCGTGTACTCGAGGTTCTCGAGCGTGGTGGTCGAACGGTCCTCGAGCATCACGTTCTCACGCGGGATCCCGTGATCGACGAGGTAGACGCACATTGCCTCCGCCTCGCTGACGACCTCGTCCGATCCTTTCCCGCCGCTGACGACCAACAGCGGTGAACGTCCTTCGCCGACCTCGGCACGAAAGACGTCCGCTGCCTTGTCCAGACGGCTGGCCAGCAGGGGCGTCACGTCGGCGCCCGAAAGCCCAGCTCCGTGCACCACTATCGCGTCCATCCCGGGCTGGTACTTCTGGCGTCCGTAGACGTAGGAGTAGAGCAGAAAGCTCGTGAACAAGAACCCCAGGTACGACGCGACCAGACTGAATGATCCGAGAACGACTGCGAGCCAGTACCTCTGCGCCAGCAACGCGGATGCGAGCAGCACATAGGGAACGAGCAGTCCGAGGCCGGCGACGAGCGAGAGCAGATTTGCGATGCTGAATCCCTCGCGCCGCAGCATCGTGACCCCGTTGACGATCAGGAACCCTGCGAGCAGGAGCACCAGCAACGGCGAGAGCAGAGCGATCGTCGCGATCACAAACGACGGGACCTCGGTTCCCGGCGCACCCGACTGCAACATCCAGAAACCGGTGAAGATCAGTCCGAGAAGTAGATAGACACCGTTGCTCAACCTCCGCCTGTCCTGTCTGAACCGGTAGCCGCAGAATCCGAGCAGCGCGAGGCCGATGAGGAGAAGGATCACGGAGCCAGCCTAAGCGAGGCCGCTCTACCCGACGGATGTCACCACCTTCGACTGCTGGATCGACGTCAACACTCTCGTGCGGGCCTCGATGAACAGTGGGTCCGCTTTCGTGGTCAGTTGATCTCGAGCACCGGTCAGAGGAACGTCGACGATGTCCTGCATCAATGCCGGAGTTCCGCCGAGGACGACCACTCGATCGGACAGGTACACCGATTCGTCGACGTCGTGGGTGACCAGGAGGACGGTGATGCCAAGATCACGCTGAAGGGTGAGCAGCAGGTCTTCGAGTTCCGCGCGGGTCTGCGCATCGACCGACGCAAAGGGTTCGTCCATGAGAAGTACCTGCGGTCGATAGGCCAGAGCGCGAGCTATCGCCACTCTCTGCTGCATTCCGCCGGACAACTGCCAAGGGTAGGAACGCGCAGCACCTTCCAGACCGACGACGGCGAGTGCCTCGGTTACCCTCTCGTTCTGAACCTTGCGTGCCAGGCCGTTGCCCCGCAGCGGCAGGCGAATGTTCTCGCCTACTCGAAGCCAAGGCATCAGTGTGCGTCCGTAATCTTGCGACACGAGCGCAAGAGTGGCGGGCGGAGCGTCGATCGCGATCCCAGCGATGCGGACCTCACCCGTAGTCGGCTTCTGTAAACCGGCGATGCAACGAATCAGCGTGCTCTTGCCGATTCCGGAATGTCCGACGATGCAGACGATTTCTCCCGATGCAACCGAAAGATCGATCCCGCGAAGCACTTCGCGGCCGGTAGATCCGCCGTAGGTCACCCCGAGGCCGTTCAGTTCGACTGCGGGAGTGGATGCCGCAGATTCTGTGGATGACATCAGTTTCCTTTCACTGCGAGTGCGCCGTGGGTCCGAGGCTGCCATTTGAGCAGCCAGCGCTCGATCACGCCGTATCCGAGGTTGAGCACGTACCCGATGATTCCCAGAAGGAGAATTCCGGACCACATGTCTGCGATCGCGAAGGTCTGTTGCGCGACGATCACGAAGTGACCGATTCCTGCAGTGGAGACGTACATTTCGCTGCCGACCATGATGACGACACCGATCGCGAGACTGGTGCGGATGCCGACCGTTATCTGAGGCATCGCTCCGGGGAGGAGTACCTGCGTGACCAGCAGGGGCGTTCGGATCCGATAGCTGCGCGCCACCAATCGAATACTCGGGTCGATGGAGCGTATGCCGTCGAGGGTGTTGAGGAGTATCGGCCAGACCGCGCCGAAGGCGATGGCGGCGACGTTGCCCGAAGAACCTGTGCCGAAGACGATGAACAGGGCCGGCAGTACGGCCAGTGCGGGTATTGCACGGAAGAACTGGAGAAACGGATCGGCGATGTCTGCAGCCAGTGGAAACAGCGCAAGAAGAAGGCCGACCCCGATGCCGACCACCAGTGCTACGGCGAGACCGAAGCCGAGATTGGTCAGGCTCGGCACGACATCGCGTGCAAATCCTGACCCGAACCAGTTGTCCACAAACGCTTTCCAGATTCGTGACAGCGGCGGAAAGTACGGCGACTTACTCGACGCGGATCCGAAGTACCACACTCCGACGATCAAGATCGGCAACCACAGCTCCCACGCGAGGAGTCGAATCCCGGACATCATTCTCACGTCGTCATCCTCCTCGGGATGTAATGCCAAGCAAGTAAACGATTCTCGATTGCCATCACAGCGAAGGCGAGCAGCATGCCGAGTACTCCGGCGACGATGATCAGTGCGAACATTCGATCAGGGACGGATTGGCTCAGCAGGATTTCCTTGCCGACTCCGGGAACGCCGGCGATCAGTTCGGCGCCGATGGTCAGCAGCAAACTCAGTGTTGCCGAGATACGAATTCCCGTGAAGATGTACGGCATCGACGCGGGTGCAACTACGAGAGCGAGTCTGCGCCACAGGGGAAGCCGGAAGGATCGTGCGGTGGAGAGTAGTTCCGGATCGACGTTGCGGACACCGTGGATGGTCTGGAGCAGGATCGGCCACACGCTTACCGCCACGATCAGCGCAACCGCCATACGTTGTGTCGGGCCCATGATCAACAGAAAGAGCGGGATGATCGCGAGCGGAGGCACGGTCCGGCAGAAGTCGATGACGAAGCGCGAAGAGACTGTCAGGAACGGGTGCGCGGCGAGCAGCAGTCCTGCCGGGATTCCGATGGCCAGGCACAGAGCCAATCCGATGGCGGTTGTGGTCAAGGTCTGTCCCAACGACGCCCACAGCGAAGAGGTACCGAGTTCGTCCACGAACGCCACTGCCACGTCACTGAACTTCGGCACACCTTTGACGTTCTCGTCGCCCAGCATTCCGAATACCTGCCAGGCGGCTGCCAACGCGAAGAGCGTCAGCAGCCGACCGAGCAGGACCTGCCTGCGGCGAGTCTGCAGGGTTATCAAGGCGGACAACTTAATTGGCCGGAGTCAGCAAGGAATCGCTGTCAACCGACTCCGTCAGTACCCCGTACTTGACCAGCAGTTCGATCTCCGTGCCGAGAGCGCCCGGTTCCACTACTGCGACGAACTGAGGATTCTTGCTGTTGGCCAGCATTTCGAGCGGAATCTTGGCTTGTGTCGAGAGTGCGGCCTTGACCGCGCCCGGATTCTGATTGGCGTAGTCAACTGATTTGGCAAGCGCCGTACGGAATTTAGCGAGTGAGTCCGGGTTCGCATTGACAAACGATTCCGAAGCGACCAGCGAGGTCCCCGGTACACCGGGTGCGGCCAAGGGGAAGGGGTGGCCGAGGATCTTCAGCCCCGAGTCGGTTGCCTTGCTCAGGAACGGATCGATGAGGAATGCCGCGTCGGCACCGCCAGTGGAAACCAGGTCGCCGAGGTTGGGCATGGGCGCCTGAATGAACGAGATCTTGTCGGCTGCTCCACCAGATTTCTCCACCGCGGCAGAGATGACCGCCTCGCTGACGGACTTCAAACCGCTGATCGCAACGGTTTTGCCTTCGAGGTCACGGAAGCCACTGATGGAACTGTCCTTGGCGACAACGAGGCCGGACTGGTCGACGTCGTCACTCGCGGCAAAATTCGTGAGTCCTCCGACGATGGTGACGGGCATGTTCTGGCTGCGTGCCTGAATGGCGGCAGCGGCAGTTGTGGCTGCCATATCTGCATTTCCGCTGAGCAGCAACGGAATTTGAGCCGAGGAGCTGGCCCCGCCCTCGACGAGCTGAATGTCGAGTCCCTCAGTGGTGAAGAACCCCTGTTCCATGCCCAGCCAGATCGGTGCGAAGTCGGCGATCGGTTGAGGAGCGATGCGAATCGTCGTGGTCTGCGTGCCCCCATCGTCGGAGGCTGTGGCGTCGCTCGAGCAGCCGGTCAGTGCCAATGCCGCGGTCGCGACCGCCGCTATGGCAACAACTCTGAACCGTGGTGTCGACCGAAGGGTATATCCAACCGTCATGTCCGAAAACCTCTCGCTGGGAAAGATAGGACTTCCTTGCCGGGAGTCCGGTGGGAAGGTGAAGACGCTCAAAGAATTCCGTACGCCGGAATGATTGTTGTGACTATAGTAATTTCCTAGGCGAATGCCAAGGGTTTTCCAAGAACACGAGATTTCGGATCGCCGGGTACTCACACGGCGCCGGGAGGGGATCGGATGACGAAGGGTTCTGCGTCCGCCGTCGACAAAGCGCTGGATCTGCTCGAGGCCATCGCGCGCTCGACCACGCCGATGAAGCTCAGTGAACTGGCAGAAGAAGTCGGGATGCTCCGCCCGACTGCGCACCGAGTGCTCGGAGAACTCGCGAACCGTGGGTGGGTCTTCCGCTACGACGGTCGCTATCTCCCCGGACCGGCTGCGCTGCAGGTTTCTCACGAAGCGGCGGCGCATTCCTTGGCGGCCTTGTGCGATCCGACCATGCAGACGCTGTCCGAGAGCACGGACATGATGGTGAATCTGCAGGTTCTCGAGAGCGGCGGGACGCGAATCATCGCGGCGCTGCGTCCCGAGCGACTCAAGATGATCACTCGGATGCTCGGGGATCTGCTTCCGCCACACCGGTTCGCGGGTCCGCTCGCGTTGGTGGCGGCGCTCGAGGACAACACCCGGGCGCCCTACCTGGCAATGGTGGAGAAGAGCGGCTATCCAATGGAAGGCCCCACCGGCTTTCTCGCCGACATCGCCGAGACGCAGAAAACCGGATTCGCCGTTGTCCACAAACGATCCCAGGACATCATCGGTTCGGTCTCGCGTGCAGTGTCTTCCCGCAAGGGATCTCCGCTCTGCGCGTTGACGGTGATCGGGTTCGATACCGACTTCGATGCGAAAACGACGCGAATGGTCGAAGAACATCTGCTGCGGGCGACCGATGAAGTGCAGCAACTCCTCACCGACCACACTTCGGGCAAGCGCCCGTCCGACACAGGAGAAGAAGGATGATTTCACGGACCGAGGGCTTCATCACCGTCGCAGACGGCGAACGGGTCTGGTACGAGACTGCCGGCGAGGGCCCGGATCTGATTCTCACGCATGGTCTCGGCGGCAACGCCGCGGTCTGGTACCAACAGGTACCGTACTTCGCTCAGCACTATCGGGTAATCAGCTGGGATCAGCGAGGATTCGGACGGTCCACCAACGAGAATGGCAACCACGGCCCGGTTGCGGCAGTCTCGGATCTGATCGAAATCATGAACCTGTTGGAGGTCGATCGAGCGCACGTGGTCGGCCAGTCGATGGGCGGTTGGGCCGCATTGGGGACCGCGATCGCTGTTCCGGACCGGGTGGAGTCGGTAGTCCTGGCCTGCACGACCGGCGGCATTCCCGTCGGCTTCGGGCCGGACATCGCACCTCCGCTCACCGCAGCGCCGGTCACGGCGCGGCCCCTGGGGGAACACCCCGCTGTGGGCGGACGGTTGCCGAGCTTGGACATGGCGAGGGCATATCTGTATCAAGCTCTCGGCACCTTCGGCCATCGCCCACCTGACACCGAGTTCTTCCGAATTCTGAAGGCCCACAACTATTTGCCGGCCGATCTTGCGGCGGTGGCTGCACCGGTTCTCCTGATCGCGGGTGAGCTGGACGATTTGATGACACCCGAGCGGATTCGCAGCGCCGCCGAGTTCCTGCCTCACGCAGAAGTGGTCGAGCTTGCCGACCGCGGTCACTCCCCCTATTTCGAGGACCCACACGCGTGGAACGAGTTGGTGGCGCACTTCCTGGCCGACGTTCGTGCCCGTCCAGTGCGCTGAAACCGCGCACTCGCCAAACATATTCCACTTCCGAGGAGACCTAATGGATTCATCTCAGACCGTCGAGTTCATCCCACCCGCTTTCGACACACCGTTCTCCACCGGAGTGCGTGTCGGAGATGTTCTGTATCTGTCGGGTCAGATCGGCATGCTCCCAGACGGGACCTTGGCCGACGGCTTCGAAGCGCAAGCCCGCCAGACCATGGAGAACATTGTCGCTTCGCTGATCGCCTACGGCTCGGGCGTCGAAGCGATCTTCAAATGCACTGTCATGCTTGACGACATGTCTCGCTGGCAGGAGTTCAACAAGGTCTATCTCGAGTACTTCCCGGCATCGAGACTGCCGGCACGCAGCGCGTTCGGAACAGACGGACTGGCGCTGGGTGCGCACATGGAAGTCGAATGCATGGCGTACACCCCGCGGGTCTGATTTCGGGGGCGTCAGTCGTCCCAATTCACACGTTCGGCTATGCGCAGCAATGTGCGTCGGCGCGTAGTGCTGGTTTCGCCGATGTGCGCGATCCGGCCGTGGATGTGAGCCCGGAAATTCTCGATACCATCCCGATTCTGTTCCTGTGCAGAGGTATTCGCAGCATTGTGAAGCAGGGCGCGCAGACGATCGTAGTCGTCACGCGGATACGACGGTTGGTCGTTGATCACCAGCCCGGTGAGGTGTTGGCGTCGATGAGGGCGCATCACCTTGGTCTTTCGCGGATGGACGGCAAACCCTTCGTCCCTGGCGATCTGCTCGACCGTCCACAGGAGGGTGCCGACATCTGCCACTTCGATTCCGGAGAAGGCGAGGTCGTCGGCGTATCGGGTGTAGGTGAGCCAGTTCGCTTGTGCGAGAACGCTCAACCGGATGTCGAGTTTGCGCGCGACGAGATTCGCCAGTGCAGGCGAAGTGGGCGCGCCTTGCGGAAGATGCGCGGTGCGTAGCTGTGATGCCTGTTTATACGGTAGGCCGCGCAGGGTATCGGCAGGTGTTGCAACCGTGCACAATCCGGTGAGAACTCCTGCCACTGCGGGTGGATAGCCGAGGGCGGCGAAGATCGCGTGGACTCGCTCACCGGTGATCGACGGGAAGAACTGTGCGAGGTCCACACCGATCACGATTTCCGACTGTGCGTGTGGCGCTGCAAAGGTCAGCGGACTTCGACCACGGACAAACCCGTGGGCCGCGTCGTGTGCGGGCACCTGGTCGAGTATGCGGCGCAATATCTTCCGTTGGATTTCGCGCAACCGGGGTTTCGGTACCTCGAGGAGGCGAGCGCCGGCCTTCTTGCTGATCTGCATTGGCCGGTAGTGGCGTAGCGGTAGGGGTTTCGTACGCAGCCACTCCCCGCGGTCGGCAAACCACTCGAGTTCGGAAATCGTCAGATCCAGTGAACGCGCCAGATCTGCACTGGTGTTGTAACGGGGGACGTCGAACCGCCACACCGAGGATTCGTTGGTGTCCAGTGAGACCGGGACTGGTCGAAGCCGCGGAAGTTCGCGTAGCAATCGGTACAGGGTTTGTGGTTCGAACGGTGGGGCCGGCATGAGGTCGAGCACTCGGACGGCGAGCGATGTCGCTGAGACACCGTGGACCGTTCCGAATGCCTCTTCGAGCCCACCGAGAGTCCATGGAGCATCGGCAGCAGCAACTGCCAGGCGCCGCGCCAACTCGGGATCGAGCTCGAAGTCACGCATGATTCGAGCCCGGGATGCGGCGGCGTGGGGTGACCAAATCCTTTGTCCGGAGCGGCGGCAAGCACGCGGAGCGTGCCGAGCGCCGGTGGACGCAGTATCCAACTCTTCTGGCCGACCCAGGGGTTACCCCTGAGACTGGTCGCGTGGACCAACTCTCACCCACGCGCCGCCGCATCTCTTCACAATGGCAGACCGTCCGGTATCTGTCACGTGTGAAGCTGATCTGTCAGGTGTGGGTCATCAGATCGAGGAACGATCCGAACCGACGAACTCGCTGATCCACGGCACGACTGCTTCGCGGACGGCGACCGCCTTCGGCAGCAGTCCGTTGCTCAGCAGGAGATCGGCCGCCCGCTGCTGCTCGTCGAGGAACTCGTCGGTGATCGGGTTGACGCCGAAAGGACGTCCGCGCAGTGCAGCTTCCCAGGCATCGAGGCTTGCGGACCCACCACGCTTCTCGACGTCGTCGACGAAGATCTGTGCGGCTTCGCGGGGATTGGCTTCGATCCACGCATCGGATTCCTGCAGAGCCTCGATGATCGCCTGAAGGGCCTCGGGATTGGTCTCCGCGAAATCGCGCCGGGTGAACCACAGTGAGGGGTGGCTGAAGAGCCCGTCGGTGGCGATCAGCGTGCGGAGCTCGTGGTTCGCTTCGATGTCCGTCAGCCCCGGGTACGCACCTACCCAGGCATCGATGGTGCCGTCGACGAGATCTGCTCCACCACCGCGCACGTCGGTATCGACGGGGACGATGTCGGACCAGGTCAGCCCCGCCTGGTCCAAGGCGAACAACAGAAGTGTGGTCTGCCACGATCCGTGCGCGATGCCGACTCGCTTGCCGCGCAGGTCCTCTACCGTGTTGATCTCGGACTCTGCTTTGACTACCAGGCGCCCGTTCTCCACGCGGGGGCCGGAAATTCCGATGTAGACGAGATCGCGGCCCTGAGCCAATCCGGTGACGGGCGGCGTGAATCCGGTTCCGATCACGTCGTATCCGCCCTCCTCGAACAGCCAGTCCGAGTGCAGGGTCGGCAAGGCGTTCTCCGGGTTGACTGCGGGCTTGGCGGGAAGCTCGCGCAGGTCCACCCACTCGACATCCGGGAGACGATGTTCGAGGATTCCGGTGTGGCGCAGAACGAACAGTGAATTGTTGTGTGGGAAGTATCCGACGCGAACGGTCATGAGATCTACGGTTTCCTGTTCTGAATCAGTGATGGAGGTGGCTAGATGAGGCCTCGTCGGCGCGCCTCGTCGGCGAGCCCGCTACGGCTCCACTGGACGGCGAGGTTGGACGGATCGAATTCGACCGAACCGCCCAGGGATTCGGCGATCGCCTGGAACTGTGCGCCTTCCTCGAGGAGGACGACGAACTTCGCGAGGTCGAGCAATCCGCTGCGGCCGATGACGTTGACCCCGCCGTTGGCTTCGAAGATCGCCACCAGATCGGGATCGTGTTCGAGACGCTCTAGAATGAAATCGCCGGCAGAACGGGACCGATCGATGTGCGGCGGAATCTCTCGGGAGAGCGTCAGCCTCTGCGAAGCCGCATAGCGGATGGGTAGCGTCCGATGAGTCTGTGCCCAACCGCCGAGCCACGGAGTGTGGATGTGGACGACGCTGGTGATTTCCGGATGTTGACGGAAGACGGACGCGTAGCCGGTGACGAAACCGGCCGATCCGTTGCCGGACAGCACTTCTCCGTCGAACGTAGCGACCACCGGTGACACCGACGGATCGTCCGCCCACGGTCCCGGATCATTCAGGGCGACTGCGATTTCGGTACCGGGCACGCGTTCGACGAAGTTGACGGTCCCGTTGGCTGCAACCGTTCCGGTCTTACGGAAGACGTCGAATGCCTTGTCTGCTACTTTGCGCGCTTCCTCGACGAATGCTGCAGTATCGGCTTCGAGTCGAGTTTCGGTGGTGGTCATCGAGTCTCCAGTCCAGAAGGTGTGATCGGGGTGCGCTGCAGGAGGGGAAGAACTTCTTCGCCGACGCGGTATGCCTCTTCGAGATGCGGGTTGCCGGCGAGGATGAAGGCGTCGACGCCCAGCTCGCGCAGCTCGTCGAGTCTTTCGGCGACCTGCTCGTAGCTACCGACCAGTCCGAACGCCGGGCCTCCGCGGATCAGACTGAAACCGCACCACACGTTGGGCTGCACCTCCAGATCCCGGTAGCCGGTGATGTGTTCGGGTACCCAGCCTTTGATGCGGGCGGCTCCTACCGAATCGCCCTGCGCTGCTCGGTCGGCGGCGCCCTTGTCGACGAAGGCCCAACCCTTCTCGATCTCGGCCCACGCAGCTTCTTCGGTGCGCCGGGCTACGACGTCGATGCGTACGGCGAACTTCGGGGTGCGGCCCAGCTTGGCCGAATTCTCCCGCACACCGTCGATCTTGGCTCTGAGATCGGCGTACGGCTCGAGCCAGGAAAGGTAGTAGTCGGAGTGCAGTCCGGCGGCGGCGACGGCTGCTGCCGAAGATCCGGAGAAGTACACCTCGGGAAACGGCTGGCCGGGAAGCCCGGGTGGCAGTGCAGCGCCGTGGGTTTGGAAGAAGCGACCGTCGAAGTCGAAAGGTTCGCCGTCCCACACACCCTTGAGCACATCGAGGAACTCGGATGTCCTGGTGTAGCGATCGTCGTGGTCGACCTTGTCGCCCCACCACAGCTGAGGCGCTCCGCCTCCACCACTGATGATGTTGTAAACCAGACGTCCGCCGGTTGCGCGCTGCAGACTGGCCGACATCCGCGCGGCCTGGACCGGGTGAAGGAACCCCGGTTGGAACGCAACCATGAAACGGTACGTGGTGGTCTCGGCGGCCAACGCTGCGGCGGTCGCCCACGGATCCTCGGTCATCGGGAAGGACGGCAGCAGCCCACCGAGGAAGCCGGCGGATTCGGAAGCCTTTGCCACCGCGGCCATGTGGTCGATGTAGCTGTATCCGTCCAACTCGCCTCCCCGGATCGCGGGAGCGATGTTGCCCGGCCCGTATCCACCGGCGTCACCGCGGTTGTAGCGACGCGGTGTACGAAGCGACGCGTGGTCGCCCTCCATTCCGATCCGCCAGTAGAAATCTATGCTCATGCGGTGGCCTTCTCTTCCTTGCGGATCCGACCCTCGGGATCGACCAGGTGCAGGAGATGCTCGCCCGCCCGGTGCAACTCTTCGATGTGTGGCCGACCGGACAGGACGAAACCGTCCACGCCGAGATCGCGATACGACGACAATCGCTGTGCCACTTCCTGGTAGCTTCCGACGAGGCCGATGCTGTGCTCGTAGCCGATGCGGTCGAATCCGGACCACAGGATGCCGCCCCGATCGATCTCGAGTGCAGCGGAATCGGATTCTCTCAGTTGCCGTTCGACGCGAGCCCAGGCTTCGTCGGCTGTTTCCCTCGCGATGATCGGGATGCGTAGGACCTTCTCGACGGTCCTGCCGAGTTCGGATGCTCGGTCGTCGAGGGTGGTGATCCGTGTCGACAACTCGTCACCGGCAAGGGTGAACTGATGGACATCGGCATGGTGGGCCGAGAGTTCCAGAGCTTCCGATGAGTCTCCGGTCAGATGTACTCGGGGAAAACGGAGTCCCGACAAGATGCCTCGGAATCCGCCGCCGAGTACGTCGTAGTATTCGCCGTCGAAGTCGTAACCCGTGCCGCCGAATCCGCCGGGGAGAATCTGTTCCTCGTTCCACACACCGCGTGCGACGGTCAGGAACTCCGCCGCGCGCGCGTAGCGGTCGGCTCCTTGAATCACGTCTCCGCGAGCAGCGGCGTCTTCGGGGTCCGTCTCTACCTTCACTCGCCATTCGAGACGACTTGCCGACAGGCGCTGAAGTGTGGCCGACATTTTGGCGGCGTAGACGGGGGTGCCGAATGTGGGGTGAAACTCCACGACCACTCGCGAATGACGCGTCTGACGTAGGGCGGCGGCAGCAACGATCCAGGATTCTTCGCCATTCGGATCGTACGGTGCGACAACGCCGTCGACGCCCGACAGTTCGGCTGCGAGAACGATCTGTGCCAACTCGTCGAAGGGCCCGAAGTTTCCGGGGCGAACATCGGTCGCGACGGTAGTCGGTCGCTGCGGCCCGAAGCCGCCGCGACTGTTCAGGGCGGCCACGGCCCGGCGTCCGTCACCGCGCGAGGGCAGCTCCCAGTAGACGTCCGTCATTCTGCTGTGCCCTTCTGCGCGGCAACAAGTGCGCGTGCCCGTTCCAGTGGTTCGTGCGCCACCCAGGACTGCAGGTCGAAGTCGGCGGCAAGGAAGCCGTGCGCATACAAGAATTGCTTCTGCACGCCGAGCAGGTCCACACGCTCGTCCGACAGGCTCAAATGCAGTCCGGTGTGGAAGTTCTCGCCGTAAGCTGCCACCACACCTTCGGGCCCGGACTGTGTTTCGGTCTGCAGCACGGCTCGGACCTCGTCGATATTGGCTGCGGCCCAGTCCGCCGCTCTCAGGCTCTCGGCGAGGAAACCGACGACGATGTCCGGGCGCTGTTCGAGTAGGTCGGCATGAACCGTGATCGGTCGTGGGGTGCCGTTGTTCACGCGATCACGGAGGGATGCAGTGGAATCGAGATCGACGGCAACGGCGAGGCCGTGTTCGCGGGCAACTTCCTGGGCGCGGGCGCCCTTGACGTAGATGGCGTCGACGTCGCCGCGGAGCAGGGATTCGACACCCCACGTCGTGTTGCGGGTGGATGAGGCGGTGCGAACCTCAGGTGCTGCCGTCGTCGCAACCTCGACGAGGGTGACGTCGGCAAAACTTAACTTGCCCAGTCGAAGTGCCGAGGCGAAGCCGTGCAGGGCCATGGCGCGAGGAAAGCTCCTGGCCTGATCCGCAGCCCAGGCCGGGATTCCGACCCGAGCGCCGGCCAGAAGACCTGCTTCTCGGATGTCGGAGTCTCCGCGCACCAGGATCGCCTGGGCCTCGTCGATCCAGGTGAGCCCGATGAGCCGCGTCGGAGAACCACTGGCACGCGCGGCCAGTGCGGGGACGTTGCCGCCTTCGCGAATGAGTCCGGAGAGATGGTGATCGAAATGGCGCACTGCCAATTCCGGTCCGGCATCTTGCAGTACGCCGAAACGCACTCCGGATTCGTTTGCCGTCCGGTCGAGCCAACCGAGACTGTTGGCGAGACCGCTGGCGGTGGGAACGGGGCAGCGGGTGTACCAGAGTGTGTCGATTGCGGAATCAGCGATCAATGTCATGACTGTCCTGTCCGTCGGGGAAGGTGCGGCCGACACCGAGTTCCTTCAGGAAACTCGCTCGGTAGCGCAAAGATTCGGGATCGTTCCGATCGCGGGGGCGTGGCAGGTTGATGTCGACGTCCACGGCAAACCCGCCCTTGTCGAGGATGAGCACGCGGTCGGCAAGTCGTACGGCTTCGTCGACGTCGTGCGTGACGAGTAGTACAGCCGGACGGTGACGGGCGACCAGATCGCCTACCAAGTCTTGCATTTGGAGCCTGGTCAAAGCGTCGAGGGCTGCGAACGGTTCGTCGAGCAGTAGTAGTTCAGGTTCCCGAACCAGAGCGCGCGCCAATGCGACGCGTTGGGCCTCGCCGCCGGAGAGGGTGGCCGGCCAGGCACGGTGCTTGTCCGCAAGGTTGACCTCGGAGAGTGCGTTGCATGCATTGTCGGTCACCTGACGTGACCGCTTCTGTCCGACTGTGACATTGGCCAGAACTCGCTTCGACGGTATCAATCGCGGTTCCTGGTAGACGACCGTGCGGTCGCGCGGAACCAGCACCTCGCCGCTGTCCGGTGCTTCCAAACCGGAGAGCACTCGCAACAGGGTCGTCTTGCCGGTGCCGCTGGGGCCGAGGAGAACGACGAACTCTCCGCGTGTGATCTCGAGGTCGATACAGCCTAGAACAGTCTTGTCGCCGAACGACTTCCGCACTCCGGTGAGTGAGACTGCCACCGGTGATCCGGCTCGTCGTTCGGCCGCGGTGGTACCGGTCCGCTCACGCGTTGCCAACGGTGGTAGAGGTGCTTCGGTGGTCGGCAGCGAGCCGACGGTCGTGTTCGTCATCGCGCCACCGACAATCTCCGCCACGGCATGGAGTACCGCTCGATCAGCCTGACCACGGCGTCGAAGATGAGACCCAGCGCCGCGTACATGACGATGCACAGAACCATGTAGTCGGTGCGGTTGTATTCCTGCGCGAGGGTGACCAGGTATCCGATCCCCTCACGTGTGCCGACCTGCTCGGCGGCGATCAATCCGGTGATGCTGAGCGACAGGCAGATTCGAAGCCCCATCAGAACACCGGGCAGGGCGGTCGGAAGAATCGCTCCGAACACCAGTCGCCAACCTGTCAGTCCGAAACCCTGTGCCGCTTCCACCATCTTGCGATCGACCCCGCGCACACCGAGGTAGGTGTACGCGTACATGGGGGCGACGGTCGCGACCGCGATCAGGACTACCTTGAAAGTTTCGTCGATACCGAACCAGGCGATGAACAGCGGAACGAGCGCGAGGAACGGAACCGCGCGATTGATCTGCATGGTCGAGTCGATCAGTTCTTCACCGAGCGAGGAGAGACCGGACAGAACCCCGAGCACCAATCCGACGATCACACCGACCGAAACACCGAGTGCAGCACGTTGAAGCGACGCGAGACCGAAGTCGACCAACTGACCCGACTGGTACAGCTCGGCGAATGCCGTCCACACCGCCGGAGGTCCGGCCAGGATCTCTTCGCGGATCAGTCCGGTAGCCGATCCGATCCACCATCCGGCAACCAGCAGCGCGGGCACGAGGAAGCGGAGGGGGATCGAGACCCACTTGGGCCTGCTGCGATTGCGCCGGTAGCGGGGCGTTTCGAGTTGCGGATGTTCCACTGACTGCGACGCCGTTCGTGCGGGGCGGGTCAGCGTCACCATCGGGTCACTTCCCCTCGGTGGTGGGCGCTGCCGCTGCCGAACCTGCCACAGCACCCTGGAGGTCGAAGATCACGTCGCTGCCCTTGAGGGGCTGCTGGATCACCTTGTTCTCGGCGAACAGTGTGGAGATCGATTCGAGGTCGGTAGCGTCGGCTGCAGTCGGATAGCGGAAGTTGGTGATCTGGCCGCCCAGGGTGATCGCGTCGTCGAGCCGCTGTCCGGAGAGTGCACGCGGACCGGTCTGTTCGAAGACGTTCTCGAAGGCTGCTGGGTCGGCCTGCTGCTTCGCGGTGAGTTCCTGGGTGACCTCGAGGAACTTCTGGACCACATCGGGATGCGCTTCGAGTACTGCGGTGCGGCCGGCGATGATGGTGCTGTCCACGGAGTCGATGCTCGCCTCGGTTGCGATCTCGACCGCGCCCTTGGCCTTGGCCTCCTGATACGGAATCAGGAACGATGCCCACGCGTCGACCTGCCCCGTGGAGAACGCCGACGCCGCGTCAGCCTGTTGCAGCGGAACGCGTTCGACGGAATCGATCGGTACTCCGGCCTGTGTCAGGGCCTTGAGCGTGATGTACTCGCCCTTACCTGCAGGGTTGACGGCGATGCGCTTGCCTGCCAGATCTGCGACGGTCTTGATACCGGATTCCGGAGTGGCGATGATGCCGGCCTGGTCCTTGTTGTACGGGTCGGAGGTGGCGAAGATGCGGACACCCACGTCCTTGGAAAGTGCACCGACGACGGGACTGTATGCGCCGGTTTGGATGTCGAGTTCTCCGCTGTTGAACAGTTTGAGGTTGGAGCTGAATCCCGGTGTGGTCTTGACCCATTCGATCTTTGCGCCCAGAGGTGCCAACGCCTCGTCGTAGGTTCCGTCGCGCTTGCCGACGGCGATGGCGCCGGAGTTTCCGGGATCGAAGACCTTGAGCGTGAAGTCGGCGCTGGAATTGCCTGCGGCGCTGTCGGAATCGGAAGACCCACACGCCACCGCCAACCCGGCCAGCGGGATCATGGCGAGCGCAGCGGCAGCTCGTGGCAGTCGGCGGAAGCGGGACATGTATGTGGCTCCTTCAGGCGTTGATTCGTCAGAACTGACGACGATGACGCTATTGGGTGCCTGTCCGTTTTACCCCCGTTTGTTTTCTGGAGATTGGAAATCTTGACAACATCGGAAGTCTATTCATCTGGGCTTTTATGGACCGTCGTCTGGTTCCTTTCCACCTGATGGAAAGGATGGCCGGACTGCTGGGTCCGTGTTAGCGTCCGATTCTCAGGTCGATCAGGCCACAGCGAAAGGATCGTTCGTGACGGACGCACGCGGCGCGGGAGTTCAGACGGTAACCCGTGCCCTGACCATGCTCACATGTTTTCGCAGTGGCGAAGAACTGGGAGTCTCGGAAGTTGCGCGGCGACAAGAGCTTGCGGTCAGCACCACGCATCGATTGCTGCAGTCGCTCGTCGACGCGGGGTTCCTCGAGAAGGACGACGCAACCAGTCGGTATCGCATCGGCGCGGCGCTGGCGGCTTACGGACAGGTCTCCTACCGGCAGCATCGGATCTATCTGTCCGAGCCCTATTTGGAGCAATTGGCCGCGACGACAGGGGCATCCGCCTCCCTGGCAGTGCGAAGCGGAAGTGAGGTGGTGTTGCTCGGATTCAGTCGGTGGCGCGAGGCCGACGGGCACGTGCTCCAGGGTGTCCGCCTTCCTTTGCATGCGAGCGCCCTGGGGAAAGCCTTTCTGGCCTGGTCCGATATCGACGATTCCGAACTCGCTGCTCTGCCACGTGAAGCGACCACTCAGCGTGCGATCACCGATGTTGCCGGTATCCGCCGGGAATTGGAACTGACTCGTGAGCGAGGATACGGATTCAACGACGAGGAGTTGACCCCGGATTACCGAACGATCGGAATTCCGATCATCGATGGATCCGGCACTGTGCGTTACGCTCTCGGGCTTCGTGGTCCGGTCGAGCTGATGATCGACGAACGGATTCCGTTCCTCGCCGACCTTGCCAAGGTGACCGCGCGACAGATCGGTGAAGTGCTTCTCTGAACTGGCGTGAAGCGCTTGTGGCAGATCCGGCCGAACGTGATTACCGTTGGAGTCGAGGGCGCGATCGCACAATGGCTACGCGACGTGACCGCGTCCTCGCGAGCGTGGAGACGAGTGATGACGACGATCGGTGTCGTTGCCCTGCTGCTGGGCGTCCTGTTGATCGTGGTCGAGGCGCATGCCCCAACCGTGGGGGTGCTCGGTGGGCTGGGTGCTCTTCTGATCGGGGCGGGTATCTGGATGCTCTTCACGTCCGACGGTATCGGCCAATTGATCGCGATCCCGGTGACGGCGGGGATTGCGGTGGTCGGCCTGGGCGTAGTGGCGGTAGCGAGCCGAAAAGCGCTTACCGCGCGCCGCGCGCCCGTGCGTACCGGGACCGAGTCGCTTGTCGGCTCCGATGCGACGGTCCGCAGTTGGACCGGTGTGCAGGGCCAGGTCGAGCTGGACGGCGGATTATGGAGTGCTCGAATGGAATTCGGGTTCGACGATTCTGCACCTGCCGTGGGCGAATCCGTCGTCGTAGAGCAGGTTCGAGGTCTGACTCTGAAAGTGCGCCGTCGTGAACCGTGGGAGCTGCCGCTATGACCACCGTGCTTGTCGTGTTGTCCGTGTTTGTCGTGCTGATTGCAGTGATCCTGGGTATGTCGGTGAGGGTCCTGCGCGAGTACGAGCGCGCAGTGGTGTTCCGCCTCGGTCGACTGATCACCTTGAAGGGTCCTGGCCTGGTCATTCTGGTGCCGGCGATCGATCGCATGGAACGGGTCAGTCTGCGAACCGTCACGCTGAAAATACCAGTCCAAGAAGTGATCACCCGCGACAACGTTCCCGTGAAGGTCACAGCCGTCACGTACTTTCGGGTCGTCGACGCTGACCGTTCGATAGTCGAAGTCGAGGACTTTTTGGCCGCCACCTCACAGATCGCCCAGACCACACTGCGCTCCATCCTCGGTAAAGCTGAGCTGGACTCGCTGCTTTCCGAACGTGAACGCCTCAACGAGGATCTGCAGAAAGTCATCGACCAGCAGACCGAACCGTGGGGCGTCAAGGTCACGACCGTCGAGATCAAGGACGTCGAGATTCCAGCCAACATGCAGCGCGCCATCGCCAGGCAAGCAGAGGCCGAACGTGAACGTCGGGCCAAGATCATCAACGCCGACGCAGAGTTTCAGGCTTCGGCCAAGCTCGCCGAGGCGGCCGAGGTGATCAGCCGCAATCCGACCACTCTGCAATTGCGTTATCTGCAGACGCTTCACGAGATCGGTAGCGAGAACAACTCCACCGTTGTCTTCCCCTTGCCTCTGGACCTCGTCCGGCCCTTCATGGGCGGCCAAGCAGAGGTTTCTCCTGCCACCCAAGAACATGCCCGTTCTGTCTGGAATGCGAAAGTCGTTGATTAGCAGCTAGTTTCAACCAATCCCGCCCTTGTGTTCGAAACTGTGTTCGAATATGATTGCTGCATGGACAGTCGGGATGCGTGGCAACTGGATGGCGAGGACCTCAAGAGTGAGGTCCTCGATCTGGTGCGTGTCCGGCATGAGTTGCAGTCGCGGATGGTGTTGTTGATCGTGGAGATGTTTTCCCGGGAGGTTCTCGGAGGGAAGGGTTTTCGGGCGATCGCGCAGTGGTTGCATGGTTCGACGAATTTGGAGATCGGTGAGTGCAGTCTGTTGGTCGGGTTGGCGCGGTTGTTGATGCTCGAACCTGTTGTCGCGGATGCGTTTCACCGCGGTGACGTGGATGCGTTGAAGGCTCGTCAGGTGGCGTCGTTTTGTCAGCATCCGCCGAAGAACATGACGCCGGCGGATGTGGACAAGGCTCGTGGAATCTTATTGTCGTTGGCGTCGAAGAATATTGCGGATTGTGATGCGGTGCGGGCGGCGATCCGGAGGATCGAGAAGCAGTACGGCAACCGTGAGGACGGTGTTCCGGTGGGTGAGGATTCGGAGCGCAACGAGTTCTATGCCTCGAAGGGCTTGTATGGACGGGTGACGGTGAAAGGTGATCTGGATGCAGTGAACGGGGCGCGTCTGATCACGTTGTTGTCGAGTCTGTCGGCTCCGACACCGGAGAAGGACGGCGTGAAGGACGCTCGCACTCCGGCGTTGCGGCGTGCCGATGGGTTCTGCGAGTTGTTGCGGCGGTATGAGCGGGCGGGGTTGGGTCCGATCGAGGGCGGGGTGAAACCACACATCACGGTCACCGCCAGTGCGAAGGACATGACAGATATGCAAGCGTTGAAGGACTTGCTGCCGTCGACGGAGGAGCTGGGGTTTGCGTGGGCGGATTGGGTGGGCCCGATCAGTATCGATACTGCCCGGATGTTGGCGTGCGACTGCACCGTGACGCGGATCTTGTTGGACGAGAATGGTGTTCCGCTCGACTGCGGTCAGGAAGCGAGAACGGCGACGGTGCCGCAGCGCCGGGCGCTTGCGGTTCGGGATGGTGGGTGTGCATTTCCGGGGTGCGGAACACCCTCGGGGTGGTGCGATGCTCACCATATCGTTCACTGGAGTGACGGTGGCCCAACAGATCTCGACAACCTGCTTCTGTTGTGCGGTCATCATCATCGGACACTGCACCACACGGAATGGCGGGTGGAGATCGGACCGGATCGGAAGACGGTGTTCTACCCGCCGATGTCGATCGATCCGTATCAACAGCCGATCGGCGGGAACAGCCCACCTACCGCAGCCTGAACGGGCGCAACTGAATACGTACACACCGGGGCATCGCCATGCCCCGGTGTGTACGGCGTGTGCGGTCAGAGCATCGTCGAGATATGGTCCGGTAGCGCGATACCGGAGTCGAGATCCTCGGACGGGATCGGTTCACCGAAGTGCGTAGCTGCGGGAACTACTCCAGCCCAAACGGTTTCGACACCGACGTCGGCGGCATCATCACCGGGACCGCCGGTGCGGGCCTTGACGGAAGCCTCGTACAACGGCAGTGCAAGAACGACGGTTGCCGCCATTTCCTTGCGCGTGTGATCCCGCAAGTGTTGAGAACGTCCGGGGGCCACCTGGTCGACGATCAGATCCAAAGCCTTCACTCGCTCGTCGTTGTCGGTCACGACTCGAGGTGATCCGACAATGACGCCGCTGCGGTAGTTCATCGAGTGATGGAATCCCGATCGAGCCAGCACGAGTCCGTCGAGGATCGTGATGGTGATGCAGATTTCGCTGTCGGGAGCCAAGCTCCGTGAAGCCACTGAACCGTGAACATAGATAGACCCACCGCGGTCGGGGCCGTCGAGGTCGAATCCGTAGGCGGTGGGAAACACCATGGGAACTCCGCCGACGGTCACGCCCATGTGGCACAGCTTCGCGGACTGCAAGACGTCGACGAGTGCCGCGCGTTCTGCGATGCCGTGGTGGCGGGCGCGCTTGTGCGTCGTGCGTGCTGTCGGGGACAGCGGAACAGGTGCAGTGGGGGCAGGAGCAGGGGCAGCAAAGACAACGGAATCTGTCATGCAGACAATACTGCTGGCAAAGTGGCTTCAAGTCATGGTCCAATCAGTGGAGACTTCGATAGGCCACTTCCGAGAGGGTTCTGAATGTTTCTTCCTTCGGCGGTAGCCGTGGTCCTCGATCGGACAGATCGGCGGGCGCTCCCCGTCCAGGTCGCCGACCACCTCAGAGCCGACATTCGCAGTGGCCAGGCTGCGGTGGGTCTGCGGTTACCCAGCTCCCGGAAACTGGCGGCGGAACTCGCGGTCGCGCGGGGCGTCGTGGAACGGGCGTATGAGCAGTTGATCGCAGAGGGTTGGCTGGTCGCTGTGCACGGCTCGGGCACCTTCGTTGCCGAGGCGCCCTCCCCTGTGGTCACTCCCACGACTACGACCGCGAAGCCCGCCGAGAAGATGTCGCCCAGGGTGCAGCTCCGGCCGGGCGTGCCGTGGACGCCGCCGCGTGCATCGGCAGCGTGGCGGCGGGCGTGGCGTGACGTCGGGGCCAAACCGCCACCATTCGAGGATCCCGATCCTGCGGGCGACTACGAATTGCGTTCGGCACTATCGGAATTGCTGGCAAGGGCCCGCGGAATGTCGGTTGAGCCCGAGAGAATCCTGATCACCTCGGGTGCCACCCACGGCCTCGGACTGGCGTTGTCGACGCTGCGTACCAGTGGCGCAGTGCTGGCGATGGAAGACCCCGGGTACCGGTATGCGTCCTCGGCTGCAACAGCGTGTGGGTGGTCGCTGCTGGACGTACCGGTTGATGCGCACGGTCTCCGTGTAGACCAACTCGAATCGGCGCCAGAGAATGTTCGCGGCGTGTATGTGACACCGTCCCATCAGTATCCGACGGGTGGGTTGCTTCCAGTGGGTCGGCGCAACCAGTTGATCGAGTTCGCACGGGCCCGCGCCGTCGTCCTTTTCGAGGACGATTACGACTCCGAATTCCGTTACGACGTAGCGCCTTTGCCTGCGCTTGCGCAGTTGGCCCCTGACCGGGTGGTGTATCTCGGAACGGTTGCCAAGACACTCGGCGCGGGAATTCGACTGGGCTGGTTGGTCGCTCCCCTCGACCTGGTCGACCGCATTGCGACATACCGCAAACGAATCGGCGACTTCCCGTCGGTTCCGCTGCAGCAAGCACTCCTGTCCCTGCTCCGTGACGGCGAATGGGATCGGGCGGTACGTACCGCCCGGCGCCGGTACCGCGAGCGCGATCGGGCGGTCGAGGAAGCGCTGTCATCGTTCGGTGAACTGCGGGGTCTCGGCGCCGGCATGCACACGACGCTCATGCTCGACGCGGATCTGGCAGCCACCGTCGCTCGCGAGGCACTCCAGTACGGCGTCGAAGTGCCCACCCTGGTCGAGTCCACCCGAACGCACGGAACTCCCGGCGGATTGGTCATCGGCTACGGGCGAGTGGAATCCGCAGACCTCGAATATGCGCTCGCGGTGATAGCCGAGTGCCTCGCACGTCACAGCGCGTGAAGTCTCGTTGATCGGGAGTGCGGCAACGGATGGGCGTCGTCCAGTTCTAGCGTCCACTCGTGACGATCCGAAGCCAGACCTTTCCGCACCTCCTCGCACCAGGCACCATCGGCCCGATGACGGTGCCCAATCGCGTCGTTCTCCCTGCCATGGACATGAACCTGTGTGAAGACGGGGAAATCGAAAAGGGCGACATCGACCACTTCGTGGCTCGCGCGGCCGGTGGAACGGGTCTGATCATCACCGGTTGCTGCGCTGTTGCGTACCCGCTTGGCTGCACGAGCCGCAAGGAACCGGGGCTCTCGGAAGACCGGTTCATCCCCGGACTCAAAGCGCTGGCCGACGCGGTGCACGACGCAGGCAGCAAGCTCTGTGTGCAGATGACACACCACGGCAAGGTGGCGCGCATCGATACCCTCGACGGCCGACCGCAGTTGGTCCCGTCCACGCCGAAGCCGCCGGGTGACATGAGTGCGATGGCCGATTGCACACCCGAAGAACTGGGCAAGATGGCTGCCATCAACGAGGGCAAGAGAGCGACCTACCACGAGGCCACCAAGGAAGATCTTGATTGGCTGGTCCTCATGTTCGCCGAGGCTGCCGGACGGGTGAAGGCGGCGGGCGGCGACGCCGTCGAGATTCACTGTGCCCACAACTACGTCCTCGGAGCGTTCCTGAGTCGGTATACGAATCAGCGTAGCGACGAGTACGGAGGTTCCATGGAGAACCGGGCTCGCCTGGCTTGTGAGGTTATTCGGGCGGTCAAGGAGGAGGTCGGTGATTCGCTTGCCGTCATCGTGCGTCTGGCCGGTCAAGAGTATGGCGAAACCGACGGGCTGACTGTCGACGAGGCTGCTGCGGCCGCCACGATGTTCGAAGAGGCCGGCGCTGACGCCATCCATGTCACCGGTACCGCACTGAATGCTTTTGCCAACTTCACGGACGGCCCCCTGCCCGACAAGGTCGGCTACTACACCGACAATGCAACGCGAATCAAGCAGGCGATCTCGATTCCCGTGATCACCGTCGGACGTATGCTCCCCGAGGTCGGCGAGAAGATGATCGCGGAAGGTCGCACGGACTTCGCCGCAATGGGCCGTCAGCTGCTGGCAGACCCACAGTTGGTGAACAAACTCAAAGACTGTGCACCCGAGCGTGTTCGGCCTTGCATCAATTGCTACGTCTGCGTGCAGGAGAACTTCTGGGACGCGACCCCGCTGTGCGCTGTCAATCCCGCCCTGGGCAACGAGGCGCTGCTCCCCTTCGTTCGCACCAGCACTGCGAAGCACGTTGTTGTGGTCGGCGCGGGCCCCGGCGGTCTCGAGACGGCCCGCGTGGCAGCTGAACGCGGGCACCGAGTCACGGTGTTGGACAAGTCCGATCGCCTCGGCGGCACCCTGTGGTTCTCGAGCCTCACTACCCCGGACAACGGGCGTCTGCTCAGCTGGTTGAAAGTGGAAATCAAGCGTCTCGGTGTCGATGTTCGACTGAAGACCGAAGCCTCGGTCGCCTCGATCCGGGCACTGAATCCCGACGCCGTAGTCGTGGCTACGGGTGCAGTCCGCGAGCGGCCGAGTGTTCCGGGCGGCGATCTCCCGCACGTACATACCGGTGACTCGTTGCGCGCCTTGATGACCGGCGCCGGCGACGTCTCACAGGTACCGCCGTTCCTGCGGACGATGGCCAAGTTGGGCAAGCTGTCCGGTATCACCAAGAGTCCCGCGGCGATCCGAGCTGTGACTCGCAAGTTCCTGCCCATGGGCAAGGACGTGGTGGTGATCGGTGGTTCGCTTGTTGGACTCGAGCTTGCGGAGTTCCTGGCCGAGCGCGGTCGCAATGTGACGCTGATCGAAGAAGGTCAGCAGTTGGGCATTCCGATGGCGATGCCGCGCCGCTGGACGGCTGTGCGCCACGCCAAGCATGTCGGTGTGAACATTCACCGCAATTCAACGGTGCAGCGAATCACCAAGGAGCACGTCGAATTCCGTTCCGGTGACAAGACACTGACAGCTTCGGCCGACATGGTTGTCGTCGCGTCGGGTGTGTCGGCGCAGGCGCCACTGGCCGACGCTCTGATCGGCGTCGTCTCCGACGTGCATGTGGTTGGCGACGCGGTGAACGTCGACTACATCGAAGGTGCGATGCACACGGCGTGGAAAGTTGCGATGGGCTTGTAGTTCAGTTTCAGGTAGCGCTCTGTGCCGCAACGATGTCCGGCCACCATCGGGCCGCGACATCGGGATGCGCGCGTAGTCGACTCTTGAGGGCGTTCGCCCCGTAGGAATCGTGGATCGGGTTGTTCGCGTCCACGGTGACGCCGGTGGCGCGCGCCGCTAACTCGGACGGTAGGTCGAACTCCGGGATCTGTGCCGCATAGTTCGGGTTGAAGAAGAACGGCACCGAGATACGTTCACCGTCACCCTCGGGTGAAATTACGCGGTGCACAGTCGCTTTCAAGTATCCGCCGGTTGCCACCTCGAGCAGTTCGCCGATGTTGACCACCAGTGCCCCGTCGATCGGCGGTGCGTCGATCCAGTCGCCGTCGTGCTCGACCTGCAGACCGCCCTTGCCTGGTTCGACATAGAGAAGTGTCAGCACGCCCGCGTCCTTGTGCCCGCCGACGCCCTGGGAGCCGGCACCTTTCGGGCGTCCGGGGTAACGCACCACTTTGATGAGGATCGACGGATCGTGAGCGAACGCGTCGTCGAAGATGTTTGCGTCCTGCCCTAGCGCGACCGCCCATTCGCGCAAGAGGCTCAATGCGATCGAGGTAAGCGTGTCGTTCCACTCGGTGATGACGTCGCGGAGTTCGGGAAGGGCGTCGGGCCACTGGTTGGGCCCCTGCAGGATCTCCCAGGCCGGTGAGGTGTCGGTGCGCTCGGCGGCGGGCTGTTCGGCGCCGATGTCGATCTGCTCCCGCCAGTCCTGCTTGCCTTCGGTCAGTTCGCCGCCGAGCCTGGTGTATCCACGGAAGTGCGGGCTGCGGACGTTCTCGATCGCGAGCTTCTCGGCAGTCGGTAGCGCGAAGAATTCGCGGGCGACGTCGAGGAGGCGCCGCTGCAGGTCGTCGGGAATTCCGTGGCCGACGAGATAGAAGAATCCGACCTCGTGGGTGGCCTCGCGGAGCTGAGTGCGGAACTGCTCGGCGGTGTCGGGGTTCTGCGCCAGCGACAGATCGAGCACTGGCAGCGACGTAATCGACATGGGGTCCTCGATCCGTGTGATGGTTCTGATGTCCATCATTCCACGCTGATCGGCACACGGACCCGCGCGGCGATTCGGCAGCCGCAGGCGTGATTACCCGCGCGGATGCGGAAACACCCTGCGGATAACAGAATCGGGGCCTTGCGCCACTGGCGCAAGACCCCGAATCAGTGTGAGTCTAACTACGCTTCGTCAGCGCCGATGATGAACGCTTCGAGCTCGGTGCGAGCCTTGTCGTCGGCCATCTGGACCGGCGGGGACTTCATCAGGTAAGCGGAAGCCGGGTAGACCGGTCCGCCGATGCCGCGGTCCAGTGCGATCTTGGCTGCACGGACTGCATCGATGATGATGCCTGCAGAGTTGGGCGAATCCCAGACCTCGAGCTTGTACTCCAGGTTCAGGGGAGCGTCACCGAAGGCGCGGCCTTCGAGGCGAACGTATGCCCACTTGCGGTCGTCGAGCCACTCCACGTAGTCCGAGGGGCCGATGTGGACGTTGCGATCGTGGACCTTGCCGGCGAGTGCACCGGTCAGGTTGGACGTCACGGCCTGGGTCTTGGAAACCTTCTTGGACTCCAGGCGATCACGCTCGAGCATGTTCTTGAAGTCCATGTTTCCACCGACGTTGAGCTGGTAGGTGCGGTCCAGCACGACGCCGCGGTCTTCGAACAGCTTCGCCATCACGCGGTGGGTGATGGTGGCGCCGACCTGGCTCTTGATGTCGTCACCGACGATCGGGACGCCGGCGTCCTTGAACTTGGCAGCCCACTCCGGGTCGGAAGCGATGAAGACGGGCAGGGCGTTGACAAATGCAACGCCTGCGTCGATCGCGCACTGTGCGTAGAACTTGTCAGCGTCGTCGGAACCGACGGGCAGGTAGGAAACGAGGACGTCGACCTTGGCGTCCTTGAGTGCCTTGACGACGTCGACGGGCTCAGCGTCGGACAGCTCGATGGTCTCGGCGTAGTACTTGCCGATGCCGTCGAGGGTCGGGCCGCGCAGCACCGGGATGTCCAGCGGCGGGACGTCGGCGATCTTGATGGTGTTGTTCTCGCTCGCGAGGATGGCCTCGGAGAGGTCGAAGCCGACCTTCTTGGCGTCGACGTCGAAAGCGGCGACAAACTGCACATCGCGGACGTGGTACTTACCGAACTTGACGTGCATGAGGCCGGGGACCGTCTGGGTCTCGTCGGCATCCTTGTAGTAGTGGACGCCCTGAACCAGGGACGAGGCGCAGTTACCCACGCCCACAATGGCTACGCGCACCGCGGTGCTGTTCTCACCCATGGTCGGGTTCTCCTTCTTTCCGGGATGTTCCTGTTGTCGATTGCTCGGCTGCGATCAATTCGTTGAGCCAACGCACTTCGCGCTCACTCGATTCGAGTCCGAGCTGGTGGAGCTGACGGGTATAGCGGTCCAGCGATCCGCTGGCCCGACCGACGGCCTCGCGGAGCCCCTCGCGGCGCTCCTCGACCTGGCGTCGCCTGCCTTCGAGGATCCGCATCCGCGCTACTGCGGGGGTGCGACTGAAGAAGGCGAGGTGAACGCCGAAACCGTCGTCGGTGTAGTTCTGCGGTCCCGTGTCGGCGACCAGTTCTGTGAACCGTTGCCGCCCTTCCGGGGTGAGCTCGTAAACGCGCCGCGCCCGACGCTTGAGAGCGCCGGTGGCAGTGTCGACGTTTTCCGAGATCAATCCGTCGGCTTGCATGCGCCGCAGTGCCGGGTACAGCGATCCGTACGAGAACGCGCGGAATGCGCCGAGCAGACCAGTGAGCCGCTTGCGCAGCTCGTATCCGTGCATCGGTGACTCGAGGAGCAGCCCGAGGATTGCGAGTTCGAGCAACTGACAAACCTCCCGAGTCGTTGAACCTAACCGCTTGATGCGATAACCAACTATATCGCGCCGATATATAAAACCACACTGCGGCCCGATACGTGTACCAAGGTGTCACGGCTAGATCAGGGCTTGAACGGGTAAATCGACATGATTTCGCCATCGAGGGCAGCGGTCAGGGACCCGCTCTCGTCGAGGTCGTTGCCGACGTGAATCTGGATGGTCGGAACATTTTCGGTGCTGTCGACAGAAACGTACCGAGTGGTCGGATTTTGCACCGACGTCGTTGTTCCGGCGCCGTCGAGCAGAGCGATCACGATGCGAGGATCGAGCTGTGTGACGTCTATCTGTGCCACGTCGGGTTCGCGCGATCCTCCTGAAGTCGTGTCCTCGAGGTCACCTCGGTAGTAGCTGTCCAGGCCCTTGCGCGGCGCGGCAGGATCGGCGCGCGTCACCCGTGCATAAGTGGGATAGATGGTCATCTCGTCGACCAGTCCGCTGCCGTACTCCGTTTCGATGGCGCGGAACATTGCACCCAGGCCGTCGACGGTGTGCAACTGTGGCTCGGGGGTGGAGAAGATCGTGACGTCGGACGCGACGTATTTGATTCCGAAACCGATAGCCGAGACCAGTGACAGGGCGATGATCACAACGGCGATCCAACGCGTGTCGAGCGAAGGTTCTTTCCGGAGAACGGGTAGGGACGCCTCGGTCTGCAGATCGAACGTCAATTCTTCGAGATCGCCGAGAGTGACTGCAACCGCGGCGAGTTCGGTCAGTTCGTCGTGCTCGGCCGCGGTGAGTTGCCCGTCGGCGAAGGCGGAGTCCAGCACTGCGCAGGTGGCCTCGCGGTCGGCGTCGCGAGCACGGGTGGTCCGGGTCAGGTCGTTTGGCATGTCCGTGGCACCTAGTGGGGAGTGAAGGGAGACAGGCGGATCGGGCGTCCGTCAGGAGTCAGGTCCATCCATCCGCTCGCGCCGAGGTTGTTGCTCACGTAGATGGAAATGCGTGGATCCTGGCTCGACGAACTCATGCTGATGTGTGTGATTTCGGCGTCGGGAACATTGAGATTTGCGGACGCTCCTGCCAGATACCCGGCGAGTTTGTCGATGTCGACGGTAGCGAGGTCGAAGGTGACAGTGCTGGCCGCCCGGGTCGACGTGCTGTCGCGTGGTGTGAAACCGCCTCGAAAGTCGATGTCCTCCTCCAGATTCGGCGAGACAGCGGCGGCGCGAGTGACGCTTGCATAGCCGTCGTAGAAGTTGGCGGAATCGATCATCGTCGTGCCGTACTTGGCGCTGTATCTGGTGATGAATTCCCCGATCCCGCTTGCCGTGACCGTGTTCAGCGTCGAACTCACTATGGGGGCAAGCGGTCCGACCGGTTCGGCTGCAGCCGGTGGAGACGGCGGGGGTGAATCGTCGGCGGACAAGGTGAGGAACCCGATCAGGCCCGCGAAGGCAACCGATGCGGCCGCGAGGTACCAGATCTTGTCGATACGACGAACTTTGGCGACGGCATTGCGCAGCGTCGCTTTCTGCAGATCGCGGACCAGCAGATCGAGCTGGCCGAGGGTGGTCGCGGTCATGGCCGCCGCCGTTCGGTTCGCATGCTCGTCGGCCGTGATCTGTCCTTCGGACAGGGCGGAGTCGAGAACGGCGCAGGTGTCGGAACGGTCGACGTCGCGCGCACGGGTGCGCGTAGAGGTAGTAGTCGGGGACCCACTCACCGGCTCACCCTAGCTTCCGTACGGGTAGGAACGAGAGATCTCGCCCCACGGCGTGACTTCGATTCGTCCTTGGTGGCCGAGTCCGTTCTCCGCATAGATCGCGATCTCCGGGACGCCGTAGTTCGCGTCCATGATCAAGTGCGTGATCGCGGCGTCCGAAATGTTGACATAGCCGCCGATGTTCGCCATGTACGGCGCGAGTTTGTCGATCTGGATGGAACCGAGGTCGAAGGTCGGCTGGCCAGTTCGCCGCGGAGTGGATGTCACATCCCGCTCGAAGCCGTCGCGAAAACTGATGGACTCTGTGAGAGCGGGAGCGTCGGGGACCTCCCGGCTCACCGAGGAGTAGTCGCCGTGGAAGCTGGCGCCGTCTACGAACATGTCACCGAACTCTTCTCGATACATCTCGAGAAAAGCTCCGATTCCTTCCGGCGTCAACGTGTCGATGTGTGCGATCAGGATCGGTTCGACGGTCGGCTCCGGCACCGGGGTGGTGGTCGGCAACGGCGGAGCGAGGGAAGTAGTGCTGGCATAACTGGCAGTGATGTCCTCCGAGGGCGTCAACGGTGACCGACTCCACGCCACTGCGGCGACCGCGCCGATGACGATCAGAGCAGCAGCACCGACGTACAAGGCCTTTCGTGTCGTCGACGTCCGAGGCGCCGTTTTGGTCTCGATCTTCGGCACCTGCAGATCGTTGACCAGGCGTGCGAGCGCGAGCAGGGTCTTCGCGGACTTCGCCTTCTCGGTCCGTTCGAAATAGTCCTCCGCGCTCAACTGCCCTTCGGAGTATGCAGCTTCCAATACATTGCACGTTTCGACGCGATCGAGATCACGAGCACGCGTCATCGGAGAACGGGAAGACTTCACAGGAAGTGATCGTAATGGCTGGTCGCTATGCCCCCAGCCCCCGAAATGTGTTCATCGTGACCCTCCCGAACCGTCCGTCGCGGCGCGGACGCACGTACGCTGGTCAGGTGCGGATACAGCGGCAAGTTGTGGACTACGCGCTCGCGCGTCGGTCTGTGCTGGCCGAAGTGTCTGCGGGTAGGACCGACGTCAAGCAAGTGTGTGACGCCGATCCGTACCTACTCAGAGCCGCGAAGTTCCACGGCCGGGGCAGCGACGTCGTCTGCCCCATCTGCCGCAAGGAACAGTTGACGCTCGTGTCCTGGGTGTTCGGCGACAAGCTCGGCCAAGTTTCGGGATCCGCCCGAACCTCGGACGAGCTCGCTCGGCTTGCGGAAACAGCAGAGGAGTTCACGGTGCACGTTGTAGAGGTGTGCCGTACCTGCAGTTGGAACCACTTGGTGCAGTCCTATGTGCTCGGCGCAGTACCTGCGCCGCCGCGACCGCGGCGAGCACGCCCACCAAGCCGGCGCACCGCCAGCGAGTAACGCCACACCCGAAGAAGGGCCCGATCGAAGTCTGCACGTGATCGGTCCGTGACCACTGGAGATTTGATTCGTGAGTTCCCCCAGCAACAACAACCCGGGCGGCAACAACCCGGGTGGCCGTCCTGTCGGTCCCAACCGTCCCGCCGGACCTCCTCAGGGTCGTCCGCCGCAGGGACGTCCCATGGGTCCGCCGCCCCAGGGACGCCCTCCGATGGGTCCGCCCCCTCAGGGTCGTCCGCAGCAAGGCCGTCCGATGGGACCCCCGCCCCAGGGGCGCCCGCCGCAGGGTCGACCTTCCGGCCCGCCTCCTCAAGGCCGTCCTGCCGGACCCCCGCCGCAGGGTCGTCCGCCGCAAGGCCGACCTTCCGGCCCACCGCCACAAGATCGCCCTGCCCGCGCTCAGGCGAACGAACCGACCCAGCGCGTCGCGGCAGCAGCAGCGACCACCCGTACCAATGCGGGCACCCGCCCGCCGGTCGGACCTCCGCCGACGAAGCCGCCGACTGGTGGCTCCGGTGGGGGTGGCAATGACGGACAACCCCCGAAGGGAAGAAAGAGCACCGTGAAGAAGAAGTCCAAGTGGCGCACAGTTCGCCGCTCGGCCTACGTCTTGGTGGCGCTCGGTCTTGTTCTGCCGGTTCTGGCATTCATGGCTGCGTACATCGTGCAGGACGTCCCCAAACCGGGCGATCTCAAGAACGACCAGGTCGCGACTGTCTTCGCGTCCGACGGAACCACGGTGATCAGTACCGTCGTGCCGCCGGACGGCAACCGCGTCGAGGTTTCGCTCGATCAGGTACCGCTGCACGTTCGGAATGCGGTTCTGGCCGCAGAGGACCGCGATTTCTACTCGAACCCAGGCTTCTCGATCTCCGGTTTCGCACGCGCAGCCCGAGACAACGTACTCGGTCGCGACAGCGCCGGCGGCGGCTCGACAATCACGCAGCAGTACGTGAAGCAGGCCATCGTCGGCTCGTCGCGTTCGCTGACGCGAAAGATGAAAGAGCTTGTCATCGCGTCCAAGATGGCGAACGAGTGGTCCAAAGACGACATCCTCTCCGCCTATCTGAACACCATCTACTTCGGGCGTGGTGCCTACGGCATCGGCGCAGCATCCAAGGCGTACTTCGGTAAGCCCGTCGACCAGCTGACCATCGAGGAAGGCGCCGTCCTGGCGTCGTCGATTCAGCTTCCGTCGCTCCTCGATCCCGAGACCAACCCGACCGGCGCGAAGTCCCGTTGGGATTACGTGCTCGACGGCATGGTGTCCGCAGGCACGCTGGATCAGGCCGCGCGCACGCCGATGCAGTACCCCGCCTACATCCCGCTCGCCCAGGTCGACAACAGCAGCCAGGGCTCGACCGGACCCGAAGGCCTGATCAAGCGCCAGGTGCTCAAGGAGATCGGCGACGCCGGAATCAGCGAGCAGTTGCTCAACACCGAGGGTTTGCAGATCACCACGACCATCGATCCGCAGGCGCAGGCCGCAGCGGTCGAGGCAGCGCGTTCCAACATGAAGGGTGAGCCCGAAAATCTGCGTACCGCAGTTGTCTCGGTCGACCCGAAGACCGGGGCGGTCAAGGCGTACTACGGCGGTGAGGACGGCGCGGGATTCGACTTCGCGAATGCCGGACTTCAGACCGGTTCTTCGTTCAAGGTGTTCGGCCTCGCGGCCGCCCTGGATCAGGGAATCCCGCTCTCGCAGATGTACGACAGCTCGCCGCTGACCGTCAACGGCATCTCCATCGGCAACGTCGAAGGTGAAAGCTGCGGCACCTGCACCATCGCCGAAGCACTCAAGCGTTCGCTGAACACCAGCTTCTACCGTCAGATGCTCAGCCTCGACGGCAACGGTCCGCAGGCAATCGCGGACATCGCACACCAAGCAGGTATCCCGAAGGACATCCCAGGCGTCGGCCCGTCGCTCACCGAGGCTGACGGTTCGGGCCCCAACAACGGCATCGTGCTCGGCCAATACCAGGCCCGCGTGCTCGACATGGCGTCGTCGTACGCGACACTCGCCGCGTCCGGCACGTATCACGCACCGCACTTCGTGCAGAAGGTCGTCGCGGCCGACGGCACCGTGTTGCTGGACCGCGGCGCACCCGCGGGCGAGGATCGCATCGACGCTGCCGTCGCCGACAACGTGACATCTGCGATGCAGCCGATCGCGGCGTACTCGCGCGGTCACAACCTGGCAGGCGGACGTCTGTCGGCGTCGAAGACAGGTACCGCGCAGCTCGGTGACACCGGAGCCAACAAGGACGCGTGGATGGTCGGCTACACGCCGTCACTCTCGACCGCGGTCTGGGTCGGAACTCCCGACGGTGAAGCGATCACCAACTCGGGTGGCGCGATGATCTACGGCTCGGGTCTGCCTTCGGACATCTGGAAGGACACGATGGACGGCGCCCTCGACGGCACTGACAACGAGAAGTTCCCGACGCCGGGCAAGATCAACGGCCAGGCCGGTGGTGTTCCGGAGTACACGGCACCCGCACCGCCCAAGACGTCGGCGCCGCCGACCACCGCACCGACGACGACGGAAACCACTCCGCCGCCCGTGGTGACGACGACGCAGGTCGAGGTTCTGCCGGGCATCACGATTCCGATCCCGGGAATCTCCAGGCCGACGACGACCACGCCGCAGGTACCAGGGGCAGGCGAGACCACCGAGGAAGAACCGGCAGGTGTGAGCCCCGGCCAGTAGTTGGAGGGTGGTCGGTTCGAAAGACGGTAACCTCGCGGAGTGGCCGCGAATGCTGATGATGCCGAACCGACCTCCCCCGCTCCGCTGGCCGAAGATCGTCGTTCGGCGGATTGGCGGGACGTTCCCAGTCGCAACGACGCGATGGTGTCTGCGCTGTCGGGAACCGTCGGCGGTCCGGTAGGTCGTCACGCACTGATCGGACGCACTCGCTTCTTCACACCGATGCGAGTGATCCTTCTGCTCGCCGTGGTGTTCTTGGCTTTCGGCTGGTTCGCGAAGGCGGGCTGTATTCAGCAGGCGCCGGTCGGCGAGAGCGGGCAGGTGGGCCTCGACTGGAGTGGCAGCCGTCAGTACGTGGCCATGTGTTACTCCGACACCGTTCCGCTGTACGGAGCCGAGCGCCTCGATCAGGGAGCATTCCCGTACAAGACGTCGTGGGAAGAAGTACGCGGAGACGGTTCGATCCAGATGCGGTACATGGAGTATCCGGTCATCTCGGGGCTCTATCAGTACGGCGCAATGAAAGTCGCCAAGGCGTGGGATTCGATCACTTGGCTGCCGGGCGCGATTCAGGTGGCGCTCTATTTCAACGTCGTGGCGTTCGGGTTGGCGTTGGCGTGGCTGGTCACCGTGTGGGCGAGCACCCTGCTGGCCGGACGACGAGTGTGGGACGGCGCGCTCATCGCGTGTTCCCCGTTGGTGATCGTGCACGTGTTCACGAACTTCGATCCTCTGGCGACGGCGTTCGCGGCCGGTGGGTTATTGGCATGGGCACGCAAGCGGCCCGTGCTCGCGGGAATCCTGCTCGGCCTGGGCGGCGCCGCGAAGCTCTACCCGCTGCTCCTACTGGGACCGCTCTTGGTCCTGTGTCTGCGCGCGGGCAAGACGAGGGACTGGCTGGTGACCGCACTCAGCGCCGTCGCGGCATGGCTTGCGGTGAACCTGCCCATCGCCGCGCTGTACCCCCATGGTTGGTACGAGTTCTTCCGGCTCAACTCCGAACGCGGGGCCGATCCGGATTCGTTCTACAACGTGATCGCGTCGTTCACGTCGTGGAAGGGCCTCGACGGTCCTCTCGCGCAAGGTGAGTCGCCGTCGAATCTCAACGCCGTCTCTCTACTGCTGTTCGTGGCCGTCTGCATCGGTGTCGGATACGTCGCCCTGACGGCGCAGCGTCGTCCGCGCGTTGCGCAGCTGTGCTTCCTGCTCGTGGCCGGCTTCCTGCTCACCAACAAGGTGTGGAGCCCGCAGTATTCGCTGTGGCTGGTGCCGCTGGCCGTGTTGGCCTTGCCGCATCGCAGACTCCTGCTCGCGTGGATGACCATCGACGCCCTGGTCTGGGTTCCACGAATGATGTATTACCTCGGGGTGTCCAACAAGGGTCTGCCCGAGCAGTGGTTCACCGGAACCGTCGTGATCCGGGACGTCGCAGTGCTGGTTCTGTGCGCGCTGGTGGTGCGGCAGATCTACCGGCCGTCGGAGGATCTCGTGCGGTACGGGTTTATCGACGATCCGGCGGGCGGCGTTCTCGATCAGGCACCGGACAACCAACCTGCCTGGCTACCAGGTTGGTTGAAGCCGTCCAAGGCGAAGGAACCGGATCCCGTCACGGTTTGACGTCACCGCCTGTTCCCTACCAGGATCCGTGCGCCGGCTGACGCGGGTCAGTTCATCCAGAACTCGACCGCCGTTTCCCTGCTCAACTCGCCTCCGCTACCGGAGATGACCAATCCGGCGGAGGTGAGCTTGTATGTCACGTCCTTGTTGGTGACGGTGAATCCGTTGCCGGTGGGGGTTGGATCGTCGAGTTCGATGGTGGCGCCGTCGCTCAGCCGTTGACCCTTGTAGTAGTAACGGCCAACTCCGGTCTCACAGATGACGATTCGGGATCCAGTCGTGACGGCAATGGCGACGGCAGGATTGCTGGAGTTGCAACTGGGACCGCCGGAGATGAAGCCCTGACGGTCGGTGCCGGAGACGGTAGGCGCCGGACCGATCGAGGTTGTGACGCGTGGGGGTGTCGTCGTTCTCGGCGCTGTGGTGGGTGCACTCGGTGCCCGAGTCGTGGTCGTGGAGTACGAGTACGGCGTCGTGTAGGTGAAACTCCGCGAACTCGCCTCGTTCGCGGCGTTGCCGAAAGCGGCCGCGAGCAGCCCGAAGAACGCGATCCACACCACCACGGCCAGGATGCCCAGTGCGGTGAAGATGTAGCCGATGATCAGTCCGGCAAGAGCGAGTCCGTCACCTTCTTCGCCGGTCCGCTTGATCTGGCCGCGTGCGATGTGCCCGAAGACGATCCCCAACGGCGCGATGAGGAAGGCGAAGACGAGAGCGAGTACCGCGAGCATGTTCGTCGGCCGCCTGCCGTACGGATCAGGCTGCCCGTACGGAGCCGGTTGCCAATTCTGATTGCCCTGGTACCCGTACCCACCCTGATCGCTCATGAGGTGAATCTTGGCATGGACTTCGTCGAAGAGTGCAGGTGATGGCTAGTTTCGGGTACGTGTCTCCAGCTGAGGTGCGATGGTCGGCCAGTCGTCGTCGGTCATCGCGAACAGTGCCGTTGTGCGCCAACTGCCGTCGACGCGTCGTCGGTGCTTGCGCAGCAGGCCCTCGAACTGGGCGCCGAGCTTTGTGATCGCTGCCCTGGACTGTTCGTTGAACTCGTCCGTATGCCACTCGACGCGTACGGCTTCGAGCTGGTCGAAGGCGTGACGAAGCAGGAGCAGCTTCGATTCGGGATTGATCCCGGTTCCCTGAACCGATCGCGACAACCACGTGTATCCGATTGCAAGACTGCGGTTTACCGGGTCGATCTGGTACATGGACGTAGTGCCGACCACGGCGTTCGTCGCGATGTTCACCTGCGCGAAGGCGATCCGATTCGGGTCGTCGACGGCTGCAGAGATGTACTTCTCTGCCTGTTCCCGATCGGTGATCGGCGCCGCGGTCCAACGAAAGATCGCCGGGTCGTCAGCAGCTGCGAGCAGAGCGTCGGTGTGCGCGACGCCCAGGGGTTCGAGTTGGACACGATCACCGGTCAGCGTCGGTGATTCGAACCACGATGCAGTCATCAGGCGTGCTCCCGTGAGTGAGTCGGAAGGTTGTTGTCGGAGTTGACAATCCGATCGGTTCCGCCGGCAAGCGGATACCGCAACGGGACTCGTAGGAACAGGAAGAAGAACACGGCGAGCAGGATGACGTGGCCCCACACACTCGCCTGGACGACGGCTTCGTACTTGCTCGGATCGAGATTCATGTCCAGTTGGTAGAAGTACCGGAAGACGCCGATGCCCAACGCTGCATCGACGATCAGATAGGCGACGATCCAGAACCACCGGATCTTGAACAGTACGAGGAAGGGCAGGATCCACAGTGTGTACTGCGGTGAATTGACCTTGTGCAGCAACACGAATCCGCACAGCATCGCGGCACTGACTGCAATCCACGGAAAGTAGCCGTCGCGGACGTAGCGGCGCCAACCCAGATACATCGCGAGCGCGAACGACAACAGGATCATTACCGGGGACAGGATGCTCACCAGTGCGTCGTAGTCGGCGTTGAGTTCGCGAACTCCGAAACCGTAGAACGGGCGCAACCCCCAGAACCACACTGAGTTGGTGGTGATGTCCGCGCTTCGCTTCTCTTGGAAGCTGAACGACGCGCGCCAGCCTTCGTACGAGATGAGGGCGAACGGCAGGTTGACCAGGACAACGGTGCCGATCGCCGCGCCCGCCGTCATCAGCGCCCCACGAACGTCGTAGCGCTTGCTTTCAGTTCCGTGCAGGAGCACGTAGGCCATGAGCGGCAGCACGAACATTCCCGGGTACAGCTTCAAGCAGAAGCCGATCGCCAGGATGACGGCCGCCAGAACCGCGCGGGTCCGTAGTGGGATCCGCTCGAACGTCATCAGGAAGATCGCGCCGACGCTGGTAGCCACCACCGGGAGCTCCCAGTTGTGGAATGCGTACAACACCAGCGGCGGTGTTGCCGACCACACGAGCGCGTACGCGCCGCTCATCTTGCCGAGCATCCACGCGGTGAGCAGCCCGAAAGGAGCCAGGATCAGTGCCGAGTGCAGAAGGAAATCAGTGTCGGTGTGTGAGCCGATTCCGCCCAGCCACATCAGAATCCCGCTGAGCACCGGGTACTCGACGGTTCCGCCGGTCAGGAACCCTTCGGGTGTTATCCCGCCGGTGACGAAGGGGAACAGATGCTGATCGATACCTCGTCCGAGCCACAGCAACTGAATGTCGGAGTAGCAGACGTCGATGTTCTTGTTGACGTCGAAGTTCAGGCTTCGCCCGTCGGGAGCGAACGGTGCGCCGCCGCATCTGGCCTTGTTGAAATAGCCCAGCGCCATCGTCAGGCCGCACAATCCGACGACCAACGCCAGGATCGACGCCGGGGTCTTGCGGTCTGTTCGCATGATTCTCACCCTAGGGGGCGGAGTGGCTTGCGGGGCGACGCGTCTGCGCCACGCGTCGCGTATCGACCCGATGATCCTCCCTGAGGGGCGGGACGATTTCCCTGGTCAAGGCCCCTCGTGTAACCTACGAGGGTTGCTGACGCAACGACCCTCCTGCCACGGATAGTCCGTGGCCGTTTTCACTTAGTCCACAGGAGGTGATGAGGTCTTATGCGTCATTACGAATTGATGGTCATCCTTGACCCCAGCCTGGACGAGCGCACTGTCGCTCCTTCACTGGATACGTTCCTCAATGTTGTGCGCCAGCACGGCGGCACGATCGACAAGGTCGATGTCTGGGGTAAGCGTCGTCTCGCCTACGAGATCCTGAAGCATGCTGAAGGTATCTACGCGGTGATCGACATCAACGCCACTCCCGCCACCGTCGCTGAGCTCGATCGTCAGCTCGGTCTGAACGAGTCGGTTCTGCGCACGAAGGTTCTGCGCCACAACAAGTAATTACTGTCGGTAGCGAGCTCTACTCTCGCGCCCAACGGTCTTACATCAATGCAGGAGGAACCACATGGCTGGCGACACCATCATCACCGTCATCGGAAACCTGACGGCTGATCCTGAACTTCGTTTCACCCCGGCGGGTGCCGCGGTTGCAAACTTCACGGTTGCTTCCACGCCCCGCACCTTCGACCGTAATTCCAATGAATGGAAAGACGGCGATGCGCTGTTCATGCGCTGCAATATCTGGCGCGAAGCAGCCGAGAACGTCGCGGAGAGCTTGACCCGTGGCTCACGAGTAATCGTGAGCGGCCGGCTCAAGCAGCGTTCGTACGAAACTCGCGAGGGCGAAAAGCGAACTGTCGTCGAGCTCGAAGTCGATGAAATCGGTCCTTCACTGAAGTACGCCACGGCAAAGGTCAACAAGGCCAACCGTGGCGGCGGCGGTGGAGGCGGCAACTTCGGCGGTTCCTCCGGCGGATCGGGTGGCGGACGTCCGAGCGCTGCACCTTCGGGTGGAGACGATCCTTGGGGCAGTGCGCCTCAGGCTTCGGGCTCCTTCGGTGGTGCGGGCAGCGACGAACCGCCCTTCTGATCCGTACCTGATCAGGAACATCCAGAAAAGAGCAAAGACATGCCGAAGCCGCCCTTGCGCGACAAGGTTATGAAGAAGAAGGTCTGCACCTTCTGTAAAGAGAAGAACACGCAGATCAACTACAAGGACACGACGTTGCTGCGTAAGTACGTCAGCGATCGCGGAAAGATCCGTGCTCGCCGTGTCACCGGCAATTGCGTCCAGCACCAGCGCGACGTTGCCATTGCCGTCAAGAACTCACGTGAGGTAGCACTGCTGCCTTACGCCACCGTGGCTCGCTAAGGAAAGGGAGGAAAGAACATGAAGCTCATCCTCACCGCTGACGTGGACAACCTCGGTGCGCCTGGCGACACCGTGGAGGTCAAGGACGGCTACGGCCGTAACTACCTGCTCCCCCGCGGACTGGCAATCGTCGCCACTCGTGGCGCCGAGAAGCAGGTCGAGGGCATCCGTCGTGCACAGGAAGCGCGCGCTGTGCGCGGCCTGGATCACGCCAAGGAGCTCAAGGCAGCTATCGAGGGCCTCGAGTCCGTAACACTGACGGTCAAGACCGCCGGTGGCTCGGGCAAGCTCTTCGGTTCGGTTACCGTCGCTGACGTCGCTGCTGCGATCAAGGCTGCCGGTGGACCGGTTGTCGACAAGCGCTCCATCGTGTTGCCGAAGGCTCACATCAAGAACACGGGCAAGCACGCCGTGGTCGTGAACCTGCACCCCGATGTGGTTGCCAAGTTCAACCTGAACGTCGTCGGCGCATAGTCGACTGTTCGTCTCGTCGGGCCCCGCACACTTCGGTGTATGGGGCCCGACGTTTTGTTTCGGGATGCGGTGTGCCGCCTGTCAGCGTCCCGAATCGGACCTGGGGATAACTCTCACACTGTGATGTTCGACTTCGGTGATCGGTGACGAATCGGGCGAGGCAACACGCCCGACGCGCCGACGCGCCGACTGTGGAAAAACTATTTTCATCAACAGGGCTGTGAAATTGGGGATAGCCATCTACCTGGTCTTTTGTGGTTACTATGCAGAGTAGTCCCCAAATGCTCCACAGGCGGTGCACACCGTGGGGCGGGAGTTTCCACAAAGCATCCACAGGTTTATCCACAGTCCGGTTTGTATGCGGACCCACTAGTCCCTAACGTCATCTCGGCGTCTATCTACAGACCGGCCGTCAGCGGCTAGGGGATGTCGGTGGGGGCAGGTACAAATGATGAGGGCGCTGCGGTTTCTGGCAGTGTCGTCGAGTGTTTTACGGGAAGGTCTCGCTTGTGGCTGTTGTAGATGATCGAGGACCTTCCGACTTCTCAGGGCCGGACTACCCGGGCCCTCCCGAGGCTGAGCCCGACCAGGAGTTCGGACGCCAGCCACCACAGGACATGACTGCCGAGCAGTCGGTGCTCGGCGGCATGCTGCTGAGCAAGGACGCCATCGCTGACGTCCTCGAGGTACTGCGCCCGGGTGACTTCTACCGGCCCGCCCACCAGTCCGTCTACGACGTGATCCTGGACCTCTACAGCCGTGGTGAGCCCGCTGACCCCGTGACGGTTTCCGCCGAGCTCGACCGTCGCGGTGAGCTTCGTCGTATCGGTGGTGCTGCCTATCTGGTGACCCTGACCCAGACAGTGCCCACGGCGGCCAACGCCGCCTTCTATGCCGAGATCGTGGCCGAGAAGTCCGTGCTGCGTCGTCTGGTCGACGCCGGTACTCGCATCGTCCAGTACGGCTACGCCGGCACCGAGGGTCAGGACGTGGCCGAGGTTGTCGACCGCGCGCAGGCCGAGATCTTCGAAGTCACCGAGCGCCGCACCACCGAAGACTTCGTACCCCTGACCGAGCTCCTCCAGCCCACGATGGACGAGATCGACTCCATCGCCAGCCGCGGCGGAATTTCCCTCGGTGTGCCCACCGGATTCAAGGATCTCGACGAGATTACCAACGGTCTTCACGCTGGTCAGATGATCATCGTCGCGGCTCGTCCTGGTGTGGGCAAATCGACCCTTGGAATGGATTTTTTGCGGTCCTGCTCCATCACTCACGGCATGGCCAGCGTCATGTTCTCACTGGAAATGAGCAAAACCGAGATCGTCATGCGTCTGCTGTCCGCAGAGGCAAAGATCAAGCTCGGTGACATGCGCTCCGGCAAGATGACCGACGACGACTGGACCAAGCTCGCACGTCGTATGAGTGAGATCAGTGAGGCGCCGCTTTTCATCGACGACTCCCCCAACCTCACGATGATGGAAATTCGCGCAAAAGCGCGGCGGCTCAAGCAGAAACACGATATTCGCTTGATCGTGATCGACTACCTCCAGCTGATGAGCTCCGGCAAAAAGGTCGAGTCCCGCCAGCAGGAAGTTTCCGAATTCTCCCGTAGCCTAAAGCTTTTGGCGAAGGAGCTCGAAGTTCCGGTTGTCGCGATCTGTCAGCTCAACCGTGGTCCTGAGCAGCGAACCGACAAGCGTCCTCAGGTCGCCGACCTTCGTGAGTCCGGATCGCTCGAGCAGGACGCCGACATGGTGATTCTGCTGTACCGCCCCGACGCGACGGAGCGAGACGATCCCCGTGGTGGCGAGGCCGACCTGATTCTGGGTAAGCACCGTAACGGCCCGACCGCGACAATTACTGTGGCGCACCAACTTCACCTGTCCAAGTTCGTGGATATGGCGCGAGGATAGCTGCTTGCCGCCATCGCCTGGTGATGAGACAAATATCAGGCATCATGAGATTTTGAGACAAACACCTGCAGTTATGTAAATTTGAGAAAAATGCAGGCCGCCCGCTCTCGCTTTTTCCTGCGTCGTTGGGGGTCGTTCCGTCGGGGTGAGTTCGCGTGGCCTGCGACTGGTAGCTCGTGTGAAGACGTCTGTGTCGAGTGCCTTGGCGAGGTAGGTGCATTCCCAGTGTATTTGGGTGGGTCGGACCCCGAACATCGCGGCAGCGTCGCCGTCGAGCTTGCAGTGGGCGCTGTCGGTGAATCGGCAGAGTCGTAGTGCTGCAATCTTTTCGCCGGCGAGGGCGAGGTGCACGAGTTCTTCGGGGTCGCCTGCAGCGGATGCTCCGAGTGTGAGTGAGAGGCTCGTTCGCCGGAGATCGCTGCGACCGATGTCGGTGTTGGTGCAAACACCGAACCGGCTGTAAGGCAGAACACTTCGGCCACTGTCAAAGCTTTTTCATCACAATGGAACTGGGACTTTCGACCCTGTCGGCCACAACAGTGCGCAAATAACCTACGTCGGGTCGGGGGCACCCGTTCCGTTTGAGGGGGCAAACAATCGGGCGGGTGTTTGTCAAGGCAAGACCATGTCACCCTCACTGGTCTCCTTGCCGGACTCTGGGCTGTGTGCGTCCAGAGTGCTCAGGGCCCGCCCGACCCGGCGATCGAAAGAAAGATGACGAAAGGTTCTGAGATGAGCCGAATGAGCGATCGGCGATAGACAGGTTCTGCTCGCCGCGTGGCAACGCGAACTACCGGTGTCAGAGGTTCGGCGTGTAAGCCGAACTCGCTCACGGCAGAAGATCTGAGGGCTGTAATCGATTCCCTCACTGAAGTTCTCGCTGCTGAAGAATCGAGTGCGGAAATCGCATCTGGCATCCGAAATCCTCCGTCGTCGACGCCAACTGGCTGGCCGGAGTAACCGTGCGCGTCAGACTCTCTTCTCGGAGGTGCCTCGTTCGCCTCTTTCGCCCACGGAACGGTGAACCCGCAATACGGCATCCGGTCCAGTTTAGAGAAACGGGCCCATCGTCCATGTCCGCGAGTTTCGGCCCTTAGGTACATTGCACCGGGAAACGGAACACGGGAGGAGCATCCAGCCGGTTGACAGACCACTCGGCCCACGAGCCGCAACCCGCGTCGCCGTGCATATCCAGATGATGTGACCGACTAGGCCACCGAGCCACGATCGGCACCTCGGCTGTATGGATATCGCGAAGATCTGGGGAGGATTCTTCCCTCGGCCGGTTCGGTGATCGATTCTGAGTGAACTTGGTTCTTTCGTGGTCTCGGAAAGGAAGCTCCGCCGTGGGTTCGATTGTTCTCACCCTTGTCCTCGTCCTCTCTTTCCTCGTGCTCGCTTTGCTTCTGCGTTACGCCAATGCCGGACAGTCGGCCCGCCTCGGCGTTCCGAAGGTCCGTCCGGTCCCGGGAGGCGGCCGGTTGGGTGCTCGACCGCGGGTGCTGCGGTGACGGCATGGCATGTGATGGCGATCTGTCGCGCATTCAGGTCCCGATTACCTACCGGGGGGTGGGTGCCCGAATCGGATCGACCTGCGGTTTGCAGTCAGGTCGGTCAGGCCGATACAACCGTGACGACGGATCGAATTCGGTCATTGTTGGCCGGGGCTGGACGTAGCTGTGATGTCGAATGCGGCAACGCCGTCCGCAGTGGACGCTCTATCTCCGGCCGGCCACACATCCTGGCCGGAGTATGGGGAGAAGGTGCTGCGTTGCAGCCTGTTTCGTGTTGATTGTCTCTGATTGCACCCAATGCTGACGAGGATCCCGCTATGAACTATCTCGTTGATCACCTGCACCTGGCTGGTCTTTTCCGTCGAGGGCGCCTTACCGAGGAGGAAGCGATCAACCTCGACAGCTACTACCGCCTTCACCCGTTGCCGCGGCCGGCGGTCTTCACGGCGTCACTTGGCGGCCATGCCACATTCTGATACTGGCATGAACCCGTAGGAAGTCGCCTGATTGCCTGTCAGTGGCGTTGTAAGAGAGAAGTTTTGAGATACGTCTCCTGGTTTCGGATCTGGTTTCAGCGATCCGAGGTCCTGGGGTGAGAGAGGAATTCGCAGTGATGTCCGCAGTGCACTCGGCGCAGTCCGGGAAAGAGTTTGCCGCTGAACCAAGTTGTTGGCAGAAGTACGCCGCGTGCGGTGGGGTCGAAGCGGCGGTGTTCTTTTCGCCGGAAGGCGAGCGTGGCGATGCCCGATCCCGCCGGGAACTGCGGGCGCGGCGGATATGTCAGACCTGTTCTGTGCTCGGTCAGTGCCGCGAGTACGCCCTCGGTGCGGGTGAGCTGTATGGAACGTGGGGTGGCATGAGCGAAGCTGACCGAAGACGGCATGCCCAATGACAAACCGCGACGAGCACCGGGCGGCAGATCATGCAGTCCGAGGCCGCGATCAGATGTGGGGTGAGCAGGTGCCGCTGTCGGTTTACCGAATGGCGGGCGGCGATCTCGTCAATGAGTACCGCTCGTTGTATCGCCGGTGTGATCGCCTGACTCCGCGTGAGAAAGCACGGTTCTATTTCGTGAACGAGGAAATGAAGGCACGGGGGCTCGGGCATGGCATTCCAACTCCGGATACCCACGAGGGCATCGATGCTTGGGACGGGGAGATCTGAGATCGCCAGCTTTCCCGAACAATTGCCGTTAGGAGAGCGCTGTCCGTGAGAAAGGCCGTCCTCATGCGGTGTCAGATCGCCGGTTCGGGGCGGGGGAACAGTCGTGAGAGAACATCGGAGAGGGTGATGATGCCGACTGTCGTTCGTTCGTCGGTGATCACGGCGAGGTGATTGCGACTTTCCCGCATCGACGCGAGTGCGAGGTGGACGGGGGTTTCGGAGGCGAGGGTGAATGCCGGTCGCATGATGGCCTCGGCACGGGTGTGGTCGGGTTGGAGCAGGGTGTCGCGGGCGTGCACAATCCCGAGGGGAACGCCGTTGTCACGGACCAGGATTCGTAGGTGCCCTGATTGTTTCGAGATTGCCCGCACCTGGTCCATGGTCGCGGAGCTGGTAACGGAGGTCGGAGCTTTGTTGCTCCGTAGCAGATCGCGGACGGTCAAGGTCTGCATGTCGAGGGCGCCGGAGAGTTGCGCAGAGTAACCGGCGTCGAGGGCTCCGACGTTGGTGGAGTGCTCGACCAGGTGCCGCAAGGTGTCGGGGTCCTGGCCGCTGCCGACGTGATCGACCGGTTGCACACCGACTTTGACGAGAAGCCAGTTGGCCATCGAGTTCAGCGATTGCAGTAGAGGTCGGGTGAGCCACATGAATCCGCGCATCGGGATGGCGAGCAGTGTGGCTGATTTCTCGGGGTGGGCGATCGCCCAGGATTTCGGTGCCATTTCGCCGACGACCAGATGCAGGAAAGTCACGATGATCAACGCGAGAACGAAACCGGCGACGTCCGCGATCCAGAGCGGCATGCCCCAACTCGAGAAGGCAGGGGTGAGCCAGTGATGGACGGCGGGTTTGGTGATCGCGCCGAGCGCGAGGGTACATACGGTGATGCCGAGTTGGGAGCCGGCGAGGAGCACAGTCAGCTCGGAGGCGCTGCGCAGAGCGGCTCGGGCGGAGCGGCTGTTGGGGGCGGCATCTTCGAGGCGGTGCCGTTTGGCGGAGATGAGGGCGAATTCGACGGCGACGAAGAAGGCACTCAGTGCGATGAGAGCGACGGTGATGGCGATGACGATCCAGGGGTTGCTCATCGGTTCTCCTCCGCGGTTTCAGTCCCGGCGATCTCGGTTGGGTCGAGGCGTAGTCGTAGTGAGGCGGGGACGTGCCGCTCGACGGTCAGGACATCGATGACCAGCGAATGTCGGGGTTGTTCGTCGTCGGAAATCAGGTCGGCAGGATCAGGTGGCAGTTCGACGCGGATCCGGGTTCCCTCTGGTGGGAGTTCGCCGTGATGGGCGATGGTGAAGCCGGCGATCGTCTCGTAGTCACCACTCGGGAGGTCGTGTCCGATGGTGCGTTCGACCTCGTCGAGGTGCACGCCACCGTTGACGGTCCAGGATCCGTCTTCGCTGGGGAGTTCGCGTGGGAGGTCGGGGTCGTGTTCGTCGGTGATTTCGCCGACGAGTTCTTCGGCGATGTCTTCGAGGGTGATGACGCCGGCGAATCCGCCGTATTCGTCTATGACGCAGGCAAGTTGGTTTCTGCTGTCGGTGAGTTCGGACAAGGCTTTCGGCAGGGGAAGTGTGGTCGGGAGGATCAGGGCGGGGCGGGTGAGTGCGCGCGCGGTCAGATCAGCAGTAGGAGTCAGCCCGAGAACATCCTGGAGGTGGATGACACCGACGATGTCCTCGGAATCTGCTCCCACGACGGGATATCGGGAGTGCCCTCGCCCCATGAGAGTGATGACGTAGTCGAGGGAGTCGTCGGCGCGGACGGTATCGACATGGGTGCGGGGGATCATCGCATGCTCCACCGGGCGGGTGGGGAAATCGAGGATGCGATCGAGCATCGTCGACAACTCGGGCGGCAGAGTCCCGGTTTCGCGGGACTCGGCGACGATGTGCTCGAGATCGCGGGCGGAGGCGGAGTGCTCGACGTCGTGCACCGGCTCGATCTTCAGTGCGCGAAGTAGCAGGTTCGATGCCTGGTCGAAGATCCAGATCAGCCAGCCGAACAGTTTCAGATAGAGGGTGGTCGAGCGAGCCAGCCACCGGGCCACCGGTTCGGGACGTGCGATGGCCAGGTTCTTCGGGAACAGCTCACCGAAGAGCATCTGGACCAGGGTGGAGAACAGCAACGCCAGCACGGCACCGATCCCGAGCCCCACTGCGGTGGGGATGCCGATGCCGCCGAAGATCGTTCCGAGCGATTGACCGATAAGAGGTTCGGCGACGTAACCGACCAGCAGACCGGTGACGGTGATGCCCAGTTGAGCTCCGGAGAGCATGAACGAGGTGCGGCGGGTCACCGCAAGAGCCCGCTTTGCACCAGAATCGCCCGTCTGGGCGAGAGAATTGAGCCGGGATCGGTCCACGGCCATGTAGGCGAACTCTTGTGCAACGAAGTAGCCGGTGACTGCGGTGATCAGCAGAACGACCAGGACGCCCAGCAGGAGTGTCAGGGCGATCATCATGAGCCGGACACCTCGCCATCACGCGCGGTGACGTAGTGGGGTGTGTCCGGCCTGGGTCTGTGACTGTCCATGGGTCTCTCTGTCGATGCGGAAGAAGCCTTGTTCTTTAATCTACGTTTACCTTGCCGGGAAAGTTCCCACCGCCATGCGGTTTCCCCGAAAAAGTCGCGGTGAACGAATGACGTACCTGACCCAGGCAGGCCGATAGCCGATCGATCATGCGTTCACAGCATGGTCGTCTCCCCGGGGATCGCGCCCCGGTTGGTGTGGGCGTCGGTCGAGTCCGAAGCGCCGCTGATCGGCGGGTATCCAGGACTCCGGTGGTTCGTACGGCGGAGATGCAGGCTCACTGATGTCAGGCGGGCGGGCTGCGTGTCGGGATTCGGTGTTGTTCACCCAATGTTCTGCGGGCGCTTGGTTCGCCGAGGTTTTCGATCCACCGCGACAGCCGAGACTTTCTTTCATGGCTACCACGAGATCGGTTGTCGACGCACTGATCGCCCGACACCCCGTGCTGACGGTGCAGCAGGCTGCAGCGATGGTCATGGAGGATTCCGTGTCGATCAATGGGCGTCCGGTTCGTCACCCCGGACAGCTCGTTTCCGAATCCGATCGAGTTGAAATCGTGCGTTTTGGGGGCCGCACCGCGTAGCTCGACCATCACATGGTCCAGGGTAGTCAGGAAGTGGGTGGGCAGTGGTGCAGTGGTACGGACAGCGCCGCCGCGCCGAAGACGAGTACAAGGATTGGCCGGGATCTGTTCACGTGCTCGGCTGTGGAGATGAGCGTGAGCAGTTGTCGCACCTGCAATCCCAAAACCGCAACAATACCGAGTAGTGTCGTGACGGTGAACAAACTCGGCAGGAACGTATTTCCGCCTTGCCTTGGGTTCGGTGACTAGAGCGCGGGCCGTCTGCGAACGAGGCTGTCACTCCTGATCAGCAGTACGTCGGGAGTATCGATGATGGCAAACCCGAGCAGTGGCCCGATCGTCGGGACTAACGCGCACAAGAGTTTTCACTACACAAGCACGTTCCGTCCGCGACACTGTTTCCATCGCTTGCTGTGTACGTCGTCGTCACAGGAGTGCCGTGACGCCGTATAGGGCGACGGCTGAAATCGTTGCTGCTGCAGGAAAAGTGGTAACCCAGGCGATGAGCATGTTTCCCGCTACGCCCCACCGGACGGCGCTGAGACGTTTGGTCGAGCCGACACCCATGATCGCCGACGAAATCACATGTGTTGTCGATACCGGCGCCCCCATGCCGGCAGAAGCGACGTAGAGCACCGAGGATGCGGTCAGTTCCGCTGCAAAACCCTGGGGAGGATCCAATTCGATGATCTTGCGCCCAAGAGTCCGCATAATACGCATCCCACCTGTTGCGGTCCCGAGGGCAAGAACAACTGCCGTCAGCAAGAAACACCACCACGGAATCGAGTAGTCGTCTTGTCTACCCGAGACGACAAGAGCCAGGACCACGATGCCCATGGTTTTGGCTGCGTCTTGCATCCCGTGGCCGAAGGCCATGGCCGCCGCAGAACATGTCTGGGCCTTTCGAAACCCTCGACTGGTCGATGCCGGAGATGCGTGTCGAAACAGCCACATGATGCCTGACATGGCCATATATCCCAGGATGAAGCCGGCGATCGGCGAGACAACCATCGGGATCAGCACCTTTTCGATCACACCACCCCACAGCACAGTCATCCCGCCGGCCAGCGCGGCCCCGACCATCCCGCCGACAAGAGCGTGCGAGGACGATGACGGTAATCCGTACCACCACGTGATGAGATTCCAGCCGATCGCACCTACCAAGGCGCACCCGAGTATCAGTAAGGCGTGAGTGCTGACGTCGAGCTCGATTATTCCCTCTCCCACTGTGGCAGCGACTTTGGCGCCGAAGAAGGATCCGAGAAGATTGCCGATTGCGGCCATCAGTAATGCTGAACGCAATGTCAGCGCACGCGTGGACACTGATGTCGCAATAGCATTGGCCGAGTCGTGAAAACCGTTGGTGAAGGTAAATGCCATAGCGAGTGCTATGACCAGGAGCAGCATCAGCACAGCTGGTCACGATTCCTTGAGGACGATGGTTTCGATCACATGCGAGACCTTTTCGAAAGCATCGGCTGCGTCTTCGAGCTCGTCGGCGATGTCTTTGAGTTTCATGACGGTCAGGGCATCGAGATGGCCGTCGAAGAGGTTGGCGAGACATGTTCGATAGAGGTGATCGGCCGTATTCTCGAGTTCATTGATTTTGATCCAGTAGCTTTCGAGTCCCTGCATCGATGCCAGTTTGGGCATCGCTTCCGCCGTTATCTTTGCGCACGCGTCGAGGGTGTCGATCACGTCGCAGAGATGGTGCGGTAGTTCGCGCACTCCGTACAAAGACACGAGATGCGACGCCGCTTCCATGTGGTCCATCACGTCGTCGAGAGTTGATCCCAGCATGTAGATATCAGAACGGTCGAACGGAGTGACGAAAGTTGAATTCACGGTTCGGAACAGCTCGCGCTTTATGCGGTCGCATTCGTGCTCGAACCCGACCATGCGTTCGGCAATGCTGGTGGTATCGGCTTGTGGGCTGGCCAATTCGGTAAGAGTTTTGGCCCCGAGTTCCAGATATTGTGCCGTGGAGGTGAACAGTGCGTAGAACAGTTCGGACTCGGGTTTGAAACCGGAGAACATGAATGTGTCTTTCGCGTCGCTGCAGGGAAGACCAGGGCAGTGGCAGCGTGGATGAGGGACACGGTGCCACTGCCCTGGTCAGTTCAGGGGGTGTGCAGTTCGTTCAGCGCTGATGTGCGCTGGACGATCCACGTGCGCATCTGATCGATGCTCGACTGCAGCGTCTCTGCGGTCAGTTCGTCACTGGTGGGGATGGACGTCGCGAGTGAGTCGAGAATTTCGGTCGAGCGGCCGCTTTGGTACATCTGCTCGAACAGGTCCCAATACGTCTTCTCGTACAGCTCGGCGAAAGCAGGCGATTCGAGGAAACGCTTCTTCAGAGAGTTCGTGGTACCGAGTGGACCACCAGGAAATCCCTGTTGACCAGGTGCTGTCGCGTCCACGCCTTGTCGAGGGGCGCCGCCTTCCGGCATGCCTTCTGGGGCTTCGCCAGCCGGTATGCCCCCCGGCCCCGCGCCGCCCCCAGGTCCTCCGCCAGCCGGTATGCCCCCCGGCCCCGCGCCGCCCCCGGGTCCTCCGCCGCCTGCTGGGCCCATAGCGATCGAAACACTGTCATGAGGGCCGGTGGCGGCATCACCTTGCATGGCGAGGTTGAGATCCCAGGACACCACGGAGATCCTCTTGGTGTCCAGGTCGTACCAGAGGTAATAGTTCTGACCGGGGCCGCTCATGTCATCGCCGTTGACGATGAGGTTTTGCGTTGCAACGTATCGAGCGAAGGATTCGACGTCGATCCAATCGGAGAGGTGCGCGTCGAACTCCGCCGAGCTGGCTGCATCCATCCACTTCAGAAAGCTGATGACCGGTTGTAGGTTTCCGTTGTCGACGGCATTGATTTGTTTGAACTGGCCCGCATAGGCGGTCTGGTCATCGCCCACGTACGCAAATCGTGAGCTCGCATCCGCCTTGTAAAGGTACCCGTCCGACTCGAAGAGTGAGTTCGCATAAGTGTCGTCCGGATGTTCGAGTACCAGACGAGTCGACGTCGCACTGTCATTGATCGAATACACCGTGTACGCGTAACGCTGCGTCGGTTGATCACTATCGGCAGTCAACGACAACGCCATCGCTTCGTTGACCACCGGCGATCCAGGCCGGACCGACAACTCGGTCATCCCCTGATACGCGCGGCCCTCGGAGTTCTCATCGAAACTGATGAGCAAGGGAAGTGACGTCGGGTCATCGGCCGAGGCCGTCGACCCCATTCCCGCCATCATGTCCTGTGGGTCGAAATCTGTTGGTAGTTCCAGTCCCTCAGGAATCTCGAATCCGTCAGGCGGCGTGAACCCTTCCCCTCCTGGCATCACCCCATCTCCTCGAACACCCATGAGAGTGGAGTTACCCTTCAGCCGCACCGAGGCATCGTTGATGAAAGTTCCGTCGATGGTGATGTCCGCGGTGATCCATTTCTTGTCGCCACTCTTCCGGAACGAGGAGATCATGTCGTTGTACTCGGAATCAGTTATCTCCAGTGACAATTGATGCGAGACCGAGGGGTCGAACAATTCCACGGTGCCACTGATGTTGTCGGTGATCTCGGAGGCGATGACAGATGTGTCACCGGTGATGTAGGGACGAATTCGTGTCTCACCGAACACGAAAACCAGGACGGAGACGAATGCGACGAACACCACCAACAGCTTCCAATGCTGACGCAGCGTCTTCGGTATCCGATGTTTGAACTTGCTCCGCGGCGGCGGAGAGCCGGTGCCCGTCATAGTCATCAGATGTCCGTCTGGTCGTATCCGGTCAGAACGGTCACGCGCTGACCTGCATTGACGGCGCTCAGTGCAGATATCAACTCTGCAGATTTATTGCCCTTCTTCATTTGCGCGGTGTAGTACAGCTCATTGAGCGCACCCGATCGCGCCGAATCAGTAGAGACCAACTCGAACTCCGAGCAGTGTTTGATGAGTACGTCCTCGACGTATGCGACGTATTCCTGTCCAGGCGGAACCTGAACCTTGACAACCTGACGCTGGACATCGAGCTTGAACCAGTTGAACTTGTACATGATCAACATGACAAGACACACCGCTACAGTCGCAGCGATCGCCAGAACATAGAAGCGGGTGCCCGTCGTCATACCGATCGCCATCGCCAGGAAAATGAACCCGACGTCCCGGGTTTCCTTGATCGCGTTGCGGAATCGGATCACCGACAACGCGCCGACCAAAGCGAATGCGCGAGCGACGTTGGACCCGACGACAAGCATGATCAGCGAAACGATCATGCCCACCATGACCAATGTCTGCACATACGATTGGCTGTACGAGACGTTCTTGTGTGTGTATCGATAGACCCAGCCGATGATGGCGGAGAGAACGAACGCCAACGACAACGACACGATGATGTCGAAAGTGGAGAATGTTCCACTCAGGTCCTGTATCTCGAAGTTCATGGTTTCCTGTTTCGGTGTTGGGAGTGGATGCTCAATAGTGCTGTCGGATCACGCGATACGTGTGCGGTGCCGAAGTAGATCTTCCGGTGCGCGACTGTCGAAACCTGCGGGCATCGCCAATTCCGGTGCACCGCTACGTGATCGAGGGGCCATGCCGAAGGCCTCGATCGATTGACAATATTTCGATACTCGAATGATGGACATATTCATTCGCGCCGTCATATCCGTAGCCCAATAAGGCACTCGTTCATTGGCTTTGAGTTCCACGATCGCGAGCTTCGGAGGGATGATGAACCTGTTCTCCGCTCCCGAAGCGAAGTGGAAGTCTCGGTCCCGCCCGTGCACCTTGTGATCGATGGTCACACGCAGCCCGAGATCGGCTTCCGTACCGACGTACGCCTCCCGCAGATACCCAGTGGTCACTATCGGACGAAGATCAAGATTTCCCATCAGCGTTGTCACTTCGTTGACGAATGGACGTTGCGAAATATCGACATCGATTTCTTCTCGACCGTCGAGCCACCGCTGCGCGGTCCCGTACGGCAGCGCGATCCGTCGCTTCTGCGTGACTCGATTGACCCGCTGCTTGATCTCGATCTGGACCGGTGTGTCATCGACACAGTCCGACGGCTCTCCGTAGAGACGAAGTCGCACTTTGCGTCGAAACTTCAGCCCCTCGATCTTTTCCCAGTAGAACAACAGATCAGGTGTGTCGTAATACAGCGATGTCACCGGATACCCGCCCTTCGGCGAGTAAGGGTCGGTCTCCATTCGTGCCACTAGCTCTCGGCGCAACTCCGGCACCTTCAACTCGTCGACGAAGTATTTGATCTCGTAGCGGTTGAACGAGTGCAGCTTGCTGGCGGTCTGCTGAAAACCATTGGAGGGGAGAGCAGTCGGAATGTTCACCTCTTGCTGCCTCGAGGGAGGATCTCGGAACCGGTCGAAAATGCTCATGCCTCAGGTTCTCCTGGATTGGAAGTCGGATATCTACGTGGTGGAGTGCTCGAAAATGTGGTGCCGTCGGATCCGTAGGCCTTGTGCAGATCCCGTACGGAAATCAAGGGCGTCGCCGTCTGGTTGTCTTTCATGGAGGTCGTTTCGGCGTCGAATAGACCTTCCTCGGATTCGCGAGTGGAAGAATCCCCCACGCGTGGACACCGTCGTACCGCAGGCGCGGTACACGGATTGATCTCCTCGTGGGACGTGGACACCTCGAGCCTCTGAAATGATGAGGTGGCCGCCATGCGGGTGGGATATTCGGCGACCGATAGGAGACGGACATGGTCGCGCGCAGCGCCTCGGTCGGGCATCGCGGTGCGAGGGGGTGGATCGTTTCGGCCGCCACGGTGGTCCTCGTGATTATCCCTGGCGTGGTCCCGCCCCACCCGGGTGCGGGTTTCGTGTGGTCACCTGACGTCCTGGCCCTCAATGCGGTGGCCGCGGCGATCCTGATGGGCCGACACCAGCGGCCGCTCGCGGTCCTGGCCGCGGTCATCGGTGTCGTCGCAGTGAGTGTGCCACTCGGACTGTTCAATCCGGGCCTCGTCTTGGCGGCGGGAGTCGCCGTCTACACGACCATGCTGTACGCGACCCGGCGACGTGGTTTCGTACTCACCGCTCTCGTTGCCCTCGCCATGCTCGCTTTCGTCTTCGTCGACGGATACAGCGGCCTCCAGAACGTCCTGACCGTGCTGCTCGGTGGTGCGATCGGCGATGCGGTTCGCACGCAACGCGACTACGTCGCGTCCGTCACCGAACGTGCCGAGCGTGCCGAACGAACTCGCGACGCGGTGGCCGGGCAGCGGGTCGCCGAGACCAGGCTGGCGATTGCTCGCGACCTCCACGACGTCGTCGCGCACCAGATCTCGGTGATCAACCTCCATGCCGGCGTCGCTGCGTCCTCGCTACGTAACCGACCGGCCGACGCCGAGAAATCGCTGGCTATCATTCGCAGCGCGTCGCGCACCGCGCTCACCGAGATCGGCGACCTCATGGCCACCCTACGAGACCCCACCACCGCGATCGGCCCGTTCGGCCTGTCCCAACTCGACGATGTAGTGCGTGAATTCGCCAGTCATGGAATGGAAGTCGCTGTCCACATCGATGGCGATCCGTACGAACTGCCGGCGTCGATCGATGTGACTGCACTGCGCGTAGTCCAGGAAGCGCTCACCAACGCCCACAAGCACGGCACCGGACACCGCGCTCACGTGCTGATCGGTTACCTGCCTCGTGCGCTGCGCATTACCGTCAGCAACCCGACCGCTTCAGACGGAGCAGGGGCCCGACACCTCGGGATGAACCAGGGGCTGATCGGTATGAGGGAACGGGTCGACTCGGTTCGCGGCGCCCTCCGTTACGGGGCCGACGGAACAGGTAGGTGGCTGCTTGTTGCCGATCTACCCACAGAACCCGCCCATGACGACCTGGACACACCGGACGACTTGGACGCACCGGACGACGTGGCCGCACAGGGGGACACACAATGATCACCATTCTTGTCGTCGACGACCAAACTCTTATCCGGTCTGCGATCACCACCCTTGCCACCCACAGCGTCGGCCTCACCGTCGTCGGCGAAGCCGGCGACGGTGAGCGCGCGATCGAACTCGCTCGCCGTCTGCGACCGGATGTGGTGCTCATGGATATCCGGATGCCAGGTGTCGACGGGATTGCCGCCACACGGACCATCTGCTCCGACCCGAACCTCGAGTCGGTGCGGGTACTGATACTCACCACTTTCGAGGAGGATCAGTACATCGTCGGAGCGCTGCGCGCCGGCGCGAGCGGGTTCATCGGCAAAGGGGCCGATCACGACCAGATCATCGCCGCGATCCGCGCTATCCACCGCGGTGATGCTCTGCTCTCACCGGTCGCGACGCGTAGCCTGATCAACCGGTACGTTCACCCCGCCGCCGACAGCGAACGGGTGCCGCCAGCGCTCGCGCACCTTACAGAGCGGGAGATGGAGGTCCTTACTCTCGTCGGCGCCGGCCGGTCCAACGACGAAATCGCCACTGACCTGGTGATCTCACCGCACACCGCCAAGACCCACGTCAACCGCATCATGACCAAGCTGCAGGCCCACGACCGGGCACAACTCGTCATCGCCGCCTACGAGAACGGTCTGATCCGACCGCACCTCAACTGACGCTACCCGCAGCGGCGGGACAACATGCGCCCCGAACGGGGACGCCGGATGTATGCCGAACAACCTTATTAGCGAACGCATCACCGGCAGCAGCCCGTCGGAGCAACGCCGAGGGAGCCCGCACAAGGGAAGTGCACCCGATCTCCAGCTCGCAGAGTGATGGCCACCCGCCCTGATCCACGCCGTCCCAACCCTTGTGCGGTTCGGCTAACTTCCCGAAGTACTGACAGTTATGAGCTGCGGCGAGCGGATTGTTGTCTGGGTGTCCCTTATTGAGTAGTGATGCGCGCGAAACGGTGCAGATGAGGTCGGATCAGTGGCCACCCGCAGGACGGATTCGCCTGCACCGGAAAACTATTAGGATTCTGACGCATGGCTTTCCACTTTACTGGCCTGCGGCAAGAAACAGATACCCACACGCGAGGAATGCCCGACTCTGTTGTACGCCCGCAGGTCTCGACCCAGCCCAGTATCCTAGAGCGACACACAGAACGGAAGTGAGTGCGATGCCACACAACCCATCCTCCCCGATCGGAATCGTCACCGGCGCGGGCTCGGGGATAGGACGGGCATCCGTCGCCCTGCTCCGCCAACTCGGCGCAACCGTCGAAGCCTGGGACAAGGATCAGAGCACTCTCGACGCTCTTCCCTCCGACGAGCACCTTCTCACCTGCCTCGTTGACGTCACCGACGAGCCAGGCGTGACCACAGCAGCTGCCGAAGCAATCGCACGTCACCGGCGCATCGATTACATTGTCAACTGCGCTGGAGCCTATCTCTACGCCTCACTCGAAGACACAACCACGCAGCAAATTCGAAAACTCCACGACCTCAACGTCATCGGACCCACGCTCGTCACGCAAGCATTTTTGCCTGCTCTACGCGCATCGCACGGGTCCATCGTCAACGTTGCCAGCACCGTGGCACTCAAGCCCACAGCCAGCAACTCGCACTACGCAGCCTCGAAAGCAGCACTTGCCCAGCTCACCCGATGCTGGGCCCTAGAACTAGGCCCAGACGGAGTACGTGTTAACGCCATCGCACCAGGCCCCATGCCCACTTCACTCTTTCGTAGTGCCGGCATGACCGAAGCACAAGAAACAGAACTTCTCAGCACCCGAACAGCCACGCTCCCCCTCAGACGCGCCGGCACCCCGGAAGAAGCCGCGGTCTGGATCGCCCGCCTCGCTCTTGAAGACAACTGGACCACCGGCGCCGTCATTCCCGTTGACGGAGGCATGTCCTTGTGACCCACGGAACCCGCTATTGGGCCTCGACCTGGGTGCGGTTTGCGCGCTAGGACTCGGTTTCGGGGTACTGCCCGAATTACCGGAAGTCCCATTCCCGGAGCGGCGGGCCTCGAAGTTGGTTGCGATGTCGGGAGCGACCTCGGCCATCCCGGCGCCCGCGAGAGTGGCGCCCCCGGCGATGACCGCGGCGACTCCTTATTCATAAGTGCGCAGCAGTACTTATGAACGCGCCACGCGGCAATCCGGGAAGATCACGATCGAACGATCCGGCCAGCCTGCGCATACCGCATCGTAGCCCGCCTGGCGCCATCAGTTCTCTCGCTCACCACATCCATGGACAAACCGCCACATCCATGGACACGCCGCCACGCGAGTGGACCGATGTCGAGTGAAATTGCCCCCGTAGAGCTCCGAGGCTCTCCTGAGGATTCGAAAAACGGTCGCCGACTCTCGACGCGCCCTGGTCTGCGCCTGTCAGATCTTCGTCGCTCGCGAAGATCGATCCAGTCCCGCCCAACCGAGCCACGGTCGATGACCAAATCGAATAGCCCTCGATCACCACACCCGTAGGTGTCGCGCTGTTATCGATCGCGGCTTCGCGCATCACGGAGCGGCCGAAACGATCCTTGCATTGATGGAACGCGTGCGCTGCGAACAGGGCGGGATCGGCGAACCGAACGAACCCAGCGAATGCGATGCCACCTTCAGTAGGAACGCTTTGCGAATCCATCGGTCAGCCGAGTAGCGGGGCAGTCTCCCATCGCGACACGGTTGCGTCCAGTTCGTCGTTTTTCCGTGGTGGGGCTGCTCCCTGTGACGAGTCCAGCCGGGGTGCGGCGGAGGGCATCGAAAAGCCTCCTGCGTCGACGAAGGCCGTCCGTTGTATTGCATGGTCGTGGAGTGTTGCCTCGTGGAGTGTGAGCACGGGAGTGACACAAGCGTTCAGGCCGTCGAAGACCTCGACCCAGGCGTCGCGATCCTGTGTGGCGAAGGTTCTGCCGAAGCGTTCGGACAACTCGTCCCAGTTCGATTGGTCCCAGCGATTCGGCAACGAGGCGGGATCCAATCCGAGTCCGAACACGAAGCGGTCGTAGTACACGTCTTCGAGGGCCCCTACCGCCATGTACCTGTGGTCTGCGCACTCGTACGCGCGGTAGAACGGGGCAGATCCGTCGAGGAGGTTGGTTCCACGACGGGCTGACCAGCGGCCGGCATGCTGCCACGATCGGACGAGCGCAGTCAACGAACTGGCGCCGTCGACCATCGCTGTATCCACCACCTGGCCTCGGCCAGTGCGTTCTCTTTCGTGCAGCGCGGCAAGTACCCCTACGAGCAGGAACATTGATCCACCGCCGAAGTTCCCGACGTAGTTAAGTGGCGGTGACGGCGGCCCGGAAGCCGGTCCGAGCTGTTCGAGCGCGCCTGAAAGCGCAAGGTAGTTCAGATCGTGCCCGGCCTCTCGGGCCATCGGTCCTTTCTGGCCCCAGCCACTCATTCGGCCGTAGATCAGCCCCGGATTGTCCTGCAGGCAGACCTCGGAGCCCAGGCCGAGCTTCTCCATCGTGCCGGGCCGAGAGCCCTCCATCAGGACGTCCGCTCGGCTGATCAGCCTGCGCACCTTGGCGAGATCCTCGGTCTTGGTCAGATCTGCAGTGATTTCGGTCCGCCCCCGGAGCATCCCCGCATTCGCATCGTCGATTCCGTCATCTGCTCCCATCGAGTTGGGGCGCACTATGCGCACGACATCGGCGCCAAGATCTGCCAACATGAGACCAGCGTGCAGTAGCGGTCCTATGGCCTCCATTTCAATGACCCGGATACCCGACAGCGGCCCGCCGTGCACTCCGCCGGTGGCTTCGTCCTGCATGATCACCCTTGCGCGGTCGGGGTCGGGACCGACTCGGAGCGGGCCGGCTCAGTTCGAAAATCTGCCGGGTCGACTCGGTAGGTCATGGCCCAGTAGTCGTTGATCCGCCAGGGAAGGACCGACACGACACGACCGTCCGGGTTTCGGTACCAGTTCTCCATTGCCGGATGGGTCCAGACCATCTGTGCGTGCTGTCGGTCGACGGCCTCGTTGTATCGATCGTTGACCTCGGTCCGGCACTCCATCGCGCCGAGGTTTTCCGATTGCATCAACTTCAAGGCATCCATGATGTAGCGGACCTGACATTCCAGGATCGTGATGAAGCTCCCCCCGTGTCCCAGGCCGGTGTTCGGTCCGGTCATGACGAAGAAATTGGGGAAGTCAGGAACTGTGATCCCCAGGTAGGCGCGCGCGTCGTGCTCGCCCCAGATTTCTCCGGTGGACCGGCCGGATCGACCGACGATGTCCATCGGGTAAAGAACGCGCACACTGTGGAAACCCGTCGCCATGACAATGATGTCCAGCTGGTGCTCGACGCCGTTCGTGTCGACGAGTCCAGAAGGTGTCAGGGCGTCGACTCCGTGGGGCACCAGTGTGACGTCGGGCTTACGAAGCATCGTGAACCAGCCATTGTCCAGCAGCATCCGCTTACCGAAGGGCGGATAGTCCGGAAGAGATGCCTCGATCAGATCTGTTCGATCACCCAGCTGATCGCGGAGATACCGTTCGTAGAACTTGCGATGACCATGGTTGGTCGCATTGATCGAGGCGCTCGGCTCGGGCCAGGTGGGGTCGACCTGGAGGGACGGGTACACCTTGTCGTTGAAGATCCACGACAGACGCGCCCGGTACCACTCGCGATACCCGGGGATGTTGTCCATCAGCCAATGGACGCCGTCGTCGATGGTCGTGAAGTAGTCGTCGTTCGGTGCGATCCACTGTGGTGAGCGCTGGAAGATCGTCAGCGATCCGACACGATCCGCGATGGCCGGGCCGATCTGCATAGCACTGGCTCCGGTACCGACGATGCCCACTCGCTTCCCACGGAGCGACTCGGGATCGTCGAGCTCGCTCGGCCACTCGGCGGAGTGGAAGAGGCGACCACGGAAGGTCTCGATTCCCGGAAGGCGCGGGATCTTCGGACGATTGAGCAGACCGACCGCGCTGATCAGGATGGGAGCCTCGAGGGTCTCCGGCGCCTCGCCTGGTCGCCGGACGGTCACACGCCAACTCTGTCTCGACTCCTCGAACTCGGCGCGCGTCACCTCATGACGGAAGCGGATATTGCGCCGGATGTCGTTGGCCTCAGCAAAGTCTTCGAGATATCCCTGAACCTCGTCGCGCTTGCCGAAGTGGGTCGACCAGTTACGAGGAAACGACGAGATCGAGTAAAGGTGGCTCGGTGTATCAACTCCGGCGCCCGGATAGCGGTTCTCCCACCATGATCCGCCAACGTCGTCGTTCTTCTCCAGGATCACATGAGGGATTCCGGCGCGGGTGAGCTCGACAGAGGCCAGCATCCCCGCGATGCCGGCCCCGATCACGATGGCATGCAGTCGCTCGTCGCGCTTGTCGGCGGCGGGCTTGATCTGCGGACCGTTGACTATCTCCGCCATCATGGGCGCGAAGTCCGGCGGTACGGTCTCGCTGCAGGTGAAGTTGAGGATTTGCTCGACCTCCGAGCTGTCCAGCGTCCGCCGGGACGGCTTGTCCAGCGCCCACCAGCTTTCCTGTGCGTCGATCAACGCGCTCCGGATTTCGGACTGAACCTCCTCCGAAAGCCCTCCCGTGGAATTGTCATCCATTCCCCGACTGCGAGTGGGTTGATAGCGAGGTGCCATCCACCGCTCATCGGCGGTCAGCTCCAGCAACACGGCGAGCATGGTCGGAACATTGCCCCGTAACACCGCCGAACGCAGGTGGTCACGGTCCAGGTCAGTGACGATAGTCATGCCATGCAGGCTAACAGTCGTTAGCGGTACAACCAAGTGTGATTTCAATATTCCGGTTCTTGCTCGGAAACTTTGCTTGACCCGGGGTGATGCCGATGACAGTATGAGGCACATCATACTAACGGCTGTAAGTATTCAGGAAGTTGAGGAACCATGGATCTGTCGATAAGTGTCGAATCGGATGCCACCGATATGCGACGGAGTTCAGGTCCGCTTGTCCGATCCCTCACAACGATCCAGACGTCACCGCTAGGGCGAGCGACGTTGGGCGACCAGCTACGTCGCCACTCGCAGAGTCGATACTCGAAGCCGGCGATCGTGTCGTATGCCCCAGGTGGTCGACGCACCGTGACCACCTACGGCGCGCTCAATCAGGATGCAAACCGGGCATCCCACATGTTCTTCGGACTCGGGGTCTCCCGCGGTGACCGGGTCGCCGTGATGGCCCGCAACCGCGTGGAGTCGATAGTCGCTTACTACGGTGCTCTCAAAATCGGGGCGGTGTACTCCGGGATCAATGTTCTCTTCGGACCGAACGAAGTGGCTCAACAGATCGGGCACCTCGAGCCCGCGGTTGTAGTCGTGGCCGCGGAATTCCTGCCGGTTCTGGAAAAAGCACTGGCGGAGCTCGGAACCCGCCCCGAAATCGTTGTTCTCGACAGCACGGATGAGTTCGGCGGCCACTGCTTCGATCGACTCCTCGAGTCCTCGTCGCCGACAGAGCCGGATTGCGATGTCGACGAGCACGATCTCGCAATGATCGTGTACACCAGTGGAACCGAGGCGGCTCCGAAGGGCGTCATGCTGCCGCATCGCAACTACCTGGTCTCCACCGCACCGGCGTACACATGGGGACTGCGATGCCTGGACGATGACGTCTGGCTCTACGTCATGCCATTCCACACTATTGCCGGAATCGGCTCCCTGACCTCGCTCCTGCTACTGGGAGCGACGCTCGTGCTCCCGGCCAGCCTGGCGCCTGCCGACGCTTTGCAGATGATCAAAACGGAGCAGATCACCGTCCTGGCTCAAACCCCGACATTCTTCATCTCGCTCGCAGATCACCCTGACTTCGGTCCTGAGACTGTCGGGACCATCCAGCGCTGCCTGACCTACGGCGGTCAGGTCTCGCCGCGAACGGTGGACGCATGGCACCACGCGGCGCCCGCATCGGTGTGGGGCACCTACTGGGGACAGTCCGAGTTGACGCAGTTGGGCTCCGTCGGCTGGTTCAAGCGACTCGAGGACATCCCCGATCAGGATCCGACCTGGATCGGCAAGCCTGTAGGCCATCTCGAGGTCAAGGTGGTCGACGCCGACGGAAATGAAGCAGAGAGAGGCGAACTCCTCTGTCGCACGCCGTCGGTGATGCTGGGTTACTACAAGGATCCCGAGAAGACCGCCGCTGTCCTCGACGGTGGGTGGGTCCACACCGGCGACATCGTACGTCGCGACTCCGAGGGCAACATGTTCTTCCTCGATCGCAGCAAGGACATGATCAAGACGGGCGGCTACAACGTGTCCTCCCAGGAGGTCGAGCGCGTACTACAAGCCCACCCCGGGGTGTCGCGCGCCGCCGTCGTGGGACTTCCGGACGCCTACTGGTCCGAGGCGGTCACCGGCTTCGTCATCGTCGTAGACGGCAGCGACCTCACCGGCCAGGAGTTGCGAGACCACTGCAAGACCGTGCTCGCAGGCTATAAGGTTCCAAAGGCGATCACGATTGTGGATGAGCTGCCCACAGACCCTCAGGGGAAGCTGCTCAAGAGAGAACTACGCCGCCTGTATGCAAAGGACTGAAACGCTGAACATCGATCCTGCCAGCAGCGCGACACCCGGATCCGGTCGACCACGGCTTGAAGGTCTTCCAAGCAGACGTGACGACATACTGGCCGCGGCGGCCGAATACTTCGCTGATCAGGGCTACCACTCGGCAGGCATGCGTGGCATCGCAGATTCGGTGGGAATCAAGGGCGCGAGCCTTTACAACCACTTCACCTCGAAAGAGGAGATCCTCTACGCGATCGCGCTCAAGATGACCCGGGACCCGGTCGAGGAGCATTTACTTGTCCTCGACGAGACCGGAACACCGGCCGAGCGACTCACCTCGCTGATCGATGTTCATCTGCGGTATTTAGCGATGAACAGGGTCGAGCATCTGGTCAGCCTACGAGAGATCTCGGCACTTACCGACGAACACCGTATGAGGGTGCTCGAGTACCGCAAGTACTACCAGAGGCGTGTGCGCGATGTGATTGCTGCCGGGGTCCGCGCCGGAGAGTTCGAGATCGCGGACCCACAGCGTGCGGCTGTTGCCGTGCTCGACCTCATGAATGGTGTGAGCTGGTGGCTCCGGGACGACCACGATATCGAGGCGCTGGTGGCAACCTACGTGGATTACATCGTCGTCGGAATTCTCCGTCACCATCCCGGAACGCAGAGTGGTACCGGCGGTACGCCCAGCCGACGGTGACGCCCGTTCAGCCCGAAAACAGGTGATCCCCCTCCACCCGACGTGGAGGGGGATCACCTGTTTTCGGGCTCGATCAGAGTGCCCGCCGCAACAAAGGAACCAACGCGTCCGGATTCGCGATGGGGTTCGGGTTGGTCCCGCACCAGATGTCCTTGAACGTGTACTTAGCCAGGCTGGGGAGGTCGTTGTCGGTCAGCCCGACCTCTCCCAGCGATCTCGGCATGCCGAGTCGTCGGATCAGCGAGTCCGCCAACTCGTGTGCCGGCGTTTGCGGCGCACCCAAGGACGCACTGATCAGCGCCTGGCGATGCTCGTTGACCTCGCGGTTGTACTCGAGCGCGAAAGGCGCCATGACGCAGGAGGTGTACCCGTGTGGGACGTTGAACGAACCGCCGAGTGCATGCCCGACGGCATGGCTGACGCCCATGTCGAGGCCTGCGACGATCGCGACCATTGACGACCACGCACCGACCTGGCACATCAGACGGGCATCCACGTCTTCGGGGTCTTCCTTCACTCGGACGAGTCCCTCGGAGAGCAGTCGTATGGCATTCATCGCCATCCCGTCGTAGTACCCGTTCGATTCGAGCGAGCCCAAGGTCTCGAAGGCGTGGTCCAGTGCGCGAACCCCGGTCGACAGCCACAGCCACTCCGGCGTGTGCAGAGTGAGTGCAGGATCGAGGATGACGGCCTTCGGGGTCATCGCCGGATGCAAGTAACCCTCCTTGACGTTGCTCTTCTCATCCGTCGACCCGGCCAACGCGTTGAACTCACCGCCCGCCAGGGTCGTGGGCGCCACCACTACCGGGATCTTCGGGGCGGAGAAGGTGGGGGCGGTCACCGATGTGTCGGGATTGACCTGCAGGTGATAGGCGTCCATTTGCGATGCCTCGCGAACTCCGTGCTCCAGAGTGATCGCGAGGATCTTCGCCAGGTCTGTCGCCGATCCACCGCCCACGCACAACAGCATGTCCGGATCGGCGTCGGCAGCAACTCGGGTAGCGGCAATGACGTCTTCGCGCGGTACATGAGGTCGAACCGCATCGAACAGTCCCACGAATCGATCACCCAGGGCCTCGATCACCCGAGCGATCTCGTCGGTCTGCGAGTTGAGCGTCCCGCTGCATACGACGAAGACTCGGTTCGCCCCGAGCAACTCTGCTTCCTGGGCTGCGGCCTCCGCGACCGGAGCGCCAATGCGGACTCTCTCCATGGACGGCAGAGAGACAAGTGATGACTGCACGGCAATACCATCTTTCTTTCTTGATCCTCAATCCACCACGACGTCGTCAGGAGCGCTCAGCTCTCGCTCGGTCTGTTCAGGAGTGGGATAGAGCGTGGATCCGGCGCTGGGCAATGTCTCGCACCCCGTCGCAGGCTAACAGCCGTTACCCTATAGGAGATTTGTGGCGCACGCCACAGTCTATTGTGTGCTTGGCTGGCGAAACCATGGGGCGAGGTGAGTTCATGGGCAATATTGCAGGCTTGATCTGCAATTATCTACCAATCCTCACGGCTTAGATGAAGCGTGCCGTTGCATCTCCAGTTCCGGACGAGAATCGGCTTTGGTGGATTCGATCCTCGAAATATCGAATTACCTAACCACTGATTGTCTGTTCCTGGGAACAGCTGCGTGATGACGTGTGGTTTGAGTATTGGGGCTGTATCCATCACTGGCACTCTGGTGACGGACGTCGAATCCAGTGCGGCAGCGCCTCGAACTCTTCACTCCGCCGAAGCTGACCATTGCAGTCGGTCCGGCAAAGTTAGTCGAGATCCTCGGCTTCTGCTAGGACTCCGCGATTGGGCATACCCACGGTAAATCCGCTGCTGTCGCACGACGCGAATTGTTTCTTCGATTGGATGGACCGTGAGCTCGAGGACACGCCACCACGGAAGATCGCAGCCGTGGCAAGAGACGGCCAGAACACTCAGATCGTCGAATATTTCCTACGGCTGTGTGCTCCGCGCCAACGTCGTAGGCGGAGGCGATCTCTCCCTGGGGCTCTGGGTATTCGCGGCGGCCGGTCATCCGCCGAGAACGATGATTTTGTGCACAGGCACAACACTTCTGGGATAGTCCGTTTCCGCGAACAAAGCCGACGGGTTGCCTCCCGGTAAATATGTAATACGCGTCACTCCGGATCAACTTCGAAAGGTTGGCCTTCATGCGAAAATCTCTGAAATATTTCGCGAATGCTGCAGCGACGGTTGCGTTGTGCGCGACACTCGGACTCACGGCTCCGGCCGGATCGGCGGCTGCCGATACGCCCGGCATCCCGAGCGTCGGGCACGACTGGGCGAGCGCAGGGCCGTACACGCCGAATGTGTCGATCGGGCTGGTGCATACTCTGTACTACCCGCGCCAGCTCGGCGCACGCGGCGAGAAGCACCCTGTTGTGATCTGGGGGAACGGGACCGGTGTGCTCCCCGGTGCGTACACCTCCTTGTTGCGCCACTACGCCAGCCATGGATTCATCGTGGTCGCCGCCAATACCCCGGCAAGCAACTTCGCCATCACGATGCGGTCGGGAATCGACCTCATCGCGGACAAGGCGGCCAGCCCGTCGAGCGTCTTCTTCGGCAAAGTCGACCTGGAACACATTGGTGCGGTAGGGCACTCGCAGGGCGGGTCTGCGGCAATCAATGCTGCGATCGACGACCGCGTCGACACCGCCGTCGCGATCCAGCCAGGCCCGCTCAATGATGTCGACCTCATCGATGAGCCAGTTCTTTATCTTGCCGGTGAGGCCGACGCAATCGTTTGGCCGGCGATCGTGCGGGCGATGTACGAGGATGCCGACCACGTGCCTGCCGAGTATTTGGAACTGCGCGGCGCCACGCACTTCGGTACTGCGATCACCGGTGGCGATATGCGCGGGCCGAGCACGGCGTGGCTGCGGTACTGGCTACTCGACGATCCGAACGCCCGCACCGAGTTCTTCGGAGCGAGCTGCGGATACTGCACTGACACCCAGCAGTTCTCCGACTTCGACCGCAACGATCTCGCCCTGCAGATCCCGGGCTGACGGTAGGTCGGGAGTTGTCGAAGACGAACGGCCTGTCCGATCAGATCGGTGGAGTCGCGAAGCTCAAATGACGACGTAGCCGTACATTCGTTCGCCCTGAGCCACAGCTCTGGTCGCTAGTTCGGCGAAGGCGGTCAGGAACGGCACTGAGTCCTCCGACGGTTCACTCGTCTCGTCGATCGCCCAGGCGGCCGCGGCGGCGGCGACACCTTCGGCGTTCAATTCCGCTAGTGCATCACGTAATTCGTCGGTAACCGTGAGCACAAGGGTGTCGCCGTCGTCGCTCATTGCGACGAGTTTCCCGCTGCGCGGACCTTTTGCGACGTCGTCGTAGGAGCGGGCGGTGAGGGCTGCTTCCAGTCGGCCCAGCGCGACAACTGGATCGATGCCTTTCGCCTGCAGAACTGGAGTCCCACCCGCAGTCAACTGAATCCGCGGGCGAGAGGCATCGTTCGCCGCTGGTTCCAAGTCGACGAGTCCCTCGAGGGCGGAGGTGGCATGCTCATCCGTGCGCGCGGTGAAGTAGTCGGTGATCGCCGACATGGCGCGATCATCCCACACACGATGCGCACCAATGTCCCGGAGTCCTTCCGCGACTTGATTGATCGCCGTCAGACAAGGCTTTTGTGTGCTTCCTCGATGGCCTTCGCGAAATGGCGATGGTGGGGGCACTCGAGATCGGTACGCCACACGAGACCCAATGCAGATTCAGGTAATCCATTGATCGGCACGAATGTGATGTCCGAGCGCTGATTGTAGGCGGCAGTCGCGGCGCAAAGGATGAGGCCGACCTGGCTGAACGCGACCTGCGACAGGCCTTCTTGAACGGTGCTCGCCCCACCCTGCGTGGGAACCTTGGCTCCGCTCGGCGTCGTGCTCGGGGAATTCGCGCGATGCCAATAGTCAGGGGCGGGTCCGGTGATGGGTACCAGGCATATCTGCGCTAACTGCTCGGCGTCGATCACGTCCAGTTCACTGAACGGGTGATGGACTGAGACGGCCAGCGTCTGGGGCTGTCGAGAAAAGACGAGCCCGGTTGTCAGCTCGGGTTCTTCGACAGGGAGAAGGGCTACCGCCGCATCGATTCGCCCGGCGAGTACATCACTGAACGGATCACCCAGGGGTAATTCCTTGATGGTCACGCATATTTGCGGATGTTGCATCTCGAAGCGAGAGACGGCCGTCGCGATCGAATCGTAAATTGCTCCTTGGAAACCCACCCGAAGCGGTGTCGGTATGTTGCGCGCCTTCGTTCGAGCGTCGTCGATCACTGCTGAGAGTGCTCTGTGGGCGGGAGCCAGCGACGCAAGAAATTCGGCGCCGAATTCAGTGAGATGCACACGGCGACTGGTCCGCGCTACGAGGCTTGTGCCGATACGACGCTCCAACGCGCTGATCAGCTGACTGACCCGGCTCTGGGAGATGAACAACCTTTCTCCGGTGCGACCGAAGTGCAGTTCTTCAGCGAGTACGAGGAAGCACTCAATCTCACGCATCGGAAGTTCCGACATATTTCACTCCGATCCTCGACTCGTCCGCGCACTCCATCCTTGCCCATCGATGAATTGGGCTAATGGTTGGATGAGCGATTCGCCGTTGATCCGGTGGCCTGCGAGAGCTTCGCTGGTTACATGCCACATTCCGCGCCCGGGCAGCACAGCCCTGCGCCCACGTCCTCAACCCACGCACACACCACCGAGAACCACTGGGCTGCTGTCGCCCTGATCGCATCGTCCACCTTCATTGTTGTCGCAGCGGAGATGATGCCGGTCGGACTACTCACCCCGATCGGTGCTGCTCTGATGGAAAGCGAAGGGACCATCGGGCTCTCACTGGCCATTACCGGGTTGGTGGCAGCGGCCACTGCGCCGTTTGTGCCCATTGTGACCCGGCGCTTCGATCGTCGGTCGACGCTCATTGTTCTGATGCTTGTCGTCGCCGCGGCGAACGCCCTCACGGCCCTGTCGCCCAGCTTCGCTGTCCTCGCTGCGGCTCGCGTCCTGCTCGGAGTGAGCATGGGTGGAGTCTGGGCACTCGCCGCGAGCCTGGCTCCCAGGTTGGTGGAGACCAGATCCGTCGGGTTGGCGACCACGATCATCTTCAGCGGAATCGCTGTTGCCTCAGTTCTCGGTGTTCCTGCCGGGACGTACATCGGGGCAGCGGCCGGGTGGAGCGTTGCATTCTGGGCTCTCAGCTGCGCAGCGACGCTGATCGCGCTCGCTATGATCGCTGTCCTACCAACGATGCCGGCTGATCAAGCCCTGTCGCTCGGCAGTCTCGTGGAGGCCTTTCGGAACCCGGGAGTCCGGGTCGGAATCGCGATTACCGCTCTCCTCATCACCGCTCATTTCGCGGCCTACACCTATGTGCGACCGGGACTGGAGTTCTTCGCAGGGGTGAACCCTTCGCAGGTCGGCACGATGCTGCTGATCTACGGTGCCCTCGGTGTCGTCGGCAACTTCATCGCCGGGCCGTCCGCCGCCAAGTCCCCGAAAATGGTGGTCGTCATCCTCAGTGTGGGGATAGCGGCCACACTCGCTCTGTTCCCAATTTCGGCGGATCCCTTGATCGCTGCCGCACTGCTCATGGCGGCTTGGGGCCTCTTCTACGGTGGTGTATCCGTGAGTACTCAAACATGGATCGCGCACGCAGCTCCCGCCCACCGAGAGGCTGCTTCGGCGCTGTGGGTTGCAGTCTTCAATGCAAGCATCGCCCTCGGCGCGTTCGCCGGCGGACGCATTCACGACCACGCCGGTTCCCAGTCGGTCTTCTGGATCGCGGCTGGAATCGCTGCTCTCGCAATCCTTCTCGCGACAATCCGCAAACCCGTCGCAGCGGACATGAACTGACAACCTAGTCGCCCACGCAAAACTTTCGTACAGGCAGGACAACAAATATGCGCGAGACACTCGATTCAACCTTCATGGACGTGGCCGAGATGCTCAGTCGCTACCGAGACAAATCGCTGTCTCCGGTGGAAGTGCTCGAATCTGCAATCGAACGTATCGAGACACTCAACCCAACCTTGAATGCAGTGGGACATACTTTCTTCGATGCTGCACGGGCACAAGCGAAATCAGCCGAACGCCACTACGCCCGAGGCTGGGATGCGGGGCTTCCGCTCGCCGGTGTTCCCGTTGTCGTGAAAGAGGACGAACCGATCCAAGGGCAACGGTGGACCCAAGGTTCCAAGGTTTACGAAGATGTGATTGCCACCCACACTTCGACTTTCGTGCAGCAGATCATCGACGCCGGTGCGATCGTTCACGCTAGATCGACGGCGCCCGAATTCTCCTCGGCCGCGTTCACACAGTCCGAGCTATGGGGAGTGACTCGCAATCCGTGGAACACGAAATACTCCTCCGGCGGGTCTTCCGGTGGATCGGCAGTCGCACTTGCCACCGGTATGGCGGCCTTGGCCACCGGCTCCGACGTCGCGGGATCGATCCGAACTCCGTCGTCGTTCAACGGCATTGTGGGGTTCAAGCCGCCACACGGTCGTGTCCCGGTCGACCCGCCCTTCAACCTCGATCGCTACTGTCATTGCGGCCCGATGGCCCGCACCGTAAGCGATTGCCTCACAATGCAGTCGGTCATCGCGGGACCGACCTCCACTGACATCGCCTCGCATGTACCGACATCGCCGCTGCCCGGCCTCGCTACGCATTCGTGCACAGGAATGCGTAGCGCCGTGATCCCCGCGTTGGGTGACTGGCCGGTTGATTCGGACGTTGTCGCGAACACCGCCAAGTTGGTGGACACCCTCACTGCACTGGGCGCACGCGCGGAGATCATCGAAGTCGACCTGTCACGCGCTGCAATCATGCGTGCGGCCGCCATTCACTACGATCACGTGTTCGGTGCATCGATCTCCGCCGAAGCGTCCGCGCACCCCGACAAGGTCACGGAGTACGCGAAGGAATTCGCCCGATGGGCACGCCGCACCCGTGGTGACGCGACTTTCCTCGACGGACTCGCGATCGAAGCCGAACTGTATTCGTCGATCGGGTCCTTGTTCGACACCTATGACGCGTTGATCACTCCGGCAGTGGCGACGGAGGGCTTTCTTGCCGGCGACGACTACGTCGGGCACGGAATCAATGTGGCTGGAACAGAATTGGAGTTCTATCTCGAGGCTGTACCGGCAATCACCTTCAATATCCTGAGCAGTTGCCCGGTGCTGACAATCCCCACCGGATTCGCTCGGAACGGAATCCCCACGGGCACACAGATCGTCACGCGGCCGTACGACGACTACACGGCCTTTGCGATAGGTCTCGCCCTCGAGAAGGTTTTGCCATATCCGAATGAGCATCCAGACTGCTACGCGACCCGCAGGAATTGCTCGGGGTTTGAAACAAGCTCAGATACCGGGTTGACCAGAATGTAGTTAGGTGCCATATTAGTTGCATGGCAGTGGACGGAACCGATCACGACTCACCCACGTTGGATCAGGCGCGGCGGCAGTTGGAGCATTACGGCCTCGGGTCCGATCCGCAGGCGGTGCTGGTTGCGGTGCGGCTGATCTCGGCGGGCGCGCGGCTCGGTCGAGCGACCGAGGTTCACTTCGCGAGGTATGGACTGTCGACCGGCCGTTACCGACTGCTTGCGGATCTGGAAGACCACGACGGGGAGAAATCTCCCTCTCGGCTGGCCGCTGATCTCGGCGTCTCACGAGCCACGGTCACCGGCCTGGTCGATGGGCTCGAGCAGGAGGGTTTGGTCGCTCGACGTCCGTCCGCCGAGGACGGGCGTGGTGCGGTGGTCGTCCTGACTGCTCGTGGCGCTCAGCGTTTACGTGACATGGCGCCCGAACACTTTGCTCGCCTCGAGGAAATGGTCGACGAGCTCACCGTCGACGAGCGTGCGGTCTTTCTGGATCTGCTCTCGCGGGTCGTTCGCGGTATCGGTGCGCTGACTGCGGAGTAGTCGGCTGGGATTCCAGGCATTCGCGTAGCGATTCGAATCGTCGTCAATTCTCGACGGAGGCTTCTCCTTCCATGCCCACATAGTTAGCCACCTAATTATAATCGGAAAGTTGGTCTCCTTCATGCCCGGACTCACCCCACCAATCCGTCGCGAAAACAAAAGGGAGATAACCGATTCCAATCGACGCGTCCCGGTCGCCGATCGTCGCGGCGCACGACCTTTCACCCTGTGGAGAGAGGTGCTGGTCGCCTATCTGGCCCCGGCGTTGATGGCGGGTGCGGGCGGAGTCGCATCCGGCCAATCGGGCCTCACGATGGCGGCATTTACGTCCATCGCGGGCACGTCGGCAGTGGTGGCGTTGCTGATCGGCTCCTGGCTGCAGCGCCGCGCAGGGGCACGACTGTGGACCACGGCCCTGCCTCGCATCATGGTGGCGGCAATTCTTGCCGTCGGAGCCGCTGTAATTGCAGGTCTCGTCGGGTGGTTCGCCTCCCGTTGGCTACCAGCCCACACGAGCATGGTCGATACCGCTTGGCTCGCTCGGCTGCAGTTCGATCTGCCTATCTCCGCCGCTGTCGCTGCCGTCATCGTGAGCTGGCGATGGCGACGTCAGAATCCCTGACAGACAACACATGTCAAAGATCCCTGGCTTCCCGGGGAACAACCGAAAGGAACACGATGATCGTCATCATGGGAGCGTCCGGAACCACAGGCGGCGCGTTGCTACACAGTCTCGCATCCTCGGGTGTGCCGAGCAGAGCGCTGTCCCGCGACCCGGACAGGCTGCGTGCCCACCTCGGCGACTTGGCCGACGGTGTGGTCGAAGTAGTGCCGGCCGATGCCGCAGACCCCACCTCGCTACGCACGGCTTTCAAAGGGGCCGAACAGCTTTTCCTCGCCATGGCCAACGGCCCGGAACAGGTCGAGCTCGAAACGCGTGTCATCGACATAGCCGCCGAGAGCGGCGTCGAACACATCGTCAAGATCTCCGACCCTGCCGCCGCGGCCGACTCCCCCATCGCTCTCTCCCGTGGCCACCATGCCGTCGGCGAACACCTGCGCGCATCCGGGATCCGCCACACTCTGCTCCGCCCCTATGCGTTCATGCAGAATCTGTTGCTCCTGGCTCCGGCGGTGGCTGCGCAAGGGGTGATTCTGGGCGCGATGCGGGACGCGCAGTGCAACTGGATCGACTGCCGAGATATCGGTGATGTCGCCGCGGCCGTGCTCACACGCGCCGAACTCGCCGGCGGCACCTACGTCCTGACGGGCAGCGAGGCAGTCGGCTACGGCGGTATCGCCGATTCTCTGACCCGCATGCTCGGTCGCCCCGTCCGCTATATAGACCTGCAACCGCACGAACTGCGGCAAAACCTCATCGACAATGCCCACATGCCTCCATGGCTCGCCGAGCACATTCTGGAGATCCAGCACCTTGCCATCTCGCGCCCGGAAGCACCCACCGACACGGTGGTCCGTGTCCTGGGGCGCGAGCCCCGAAGCCTCGATGCGTTTCTGCGTGAGCATCTGGACCGTTTCCGCTGACGTCACGCTGCGAGAGCAGTACCCGGCAGAAGTCACTCGGTTGGTCAACGAGCCCAGCGAATCCTTATCGGACCTCGTGCGGATTCCGGATCGACGATTTCGCCGCTCTGGGTGATCTGGACTTCGCCGTCGGCGACCATTCGGCGGGCAGCCTCTCGGACGGGTTCCATCAGCGGACGCCAATTGTCGGGTGCCGTCGCGCGGGCCACGTCTGAAGGGCAGATGCTTGACTCGGCTGATCGCGTGCTGAGTAGTTCGCGGATCTTCGCCGACAGATCCTTTTCTTCCTCCATATGAAACACCTTCCGGTCGTGATCGCTCGCAGTCAACAGCGTATGAACCTTCGGTCCGACGAGTTGTAGTGAAGGAAAGGTGCACATCGACGATCATTGACGGCGTGGAGAATTCGAGTGCAACGCGCCGTGACGTAGTCCGAGACTCGTATTCGGCCCGATCCCAGGAGTACACGGACCTCTTCGGCTCGATGGATTCGACGCATGTATCTGATCGGGACCTGGTGACCAGCTGGGCCGCCACTTTGACCGGCCCCGTGCTCGACGCCGGGTGCGGGCCGGGGCAGTGGACAGACTTCCTGGCCCAGAGCGGGCTGGCTGTGAGCGGGATCGATCTCGTGCCCGAGTTCGTCGAACGAGCCCGCAACCAATACCCAGATCTTTCCTTCGAGGTCGGGGGCTTCGAGGCATTGGACGCGAAAACGAATTCACTGGGCGGCGTGCTGTCCTGGTACTCGCTCATTCACCATCACCCGCAAGATATCGAGGCACCGCTCGCTGAATTCGCGCGCGTGATCCGCCCAGGTGGTGGGTTGCTGGTGGGCTTCTTCGAAGGCGCAACCGTAGAGCCCTTTAATCACGCCGCGACGACTGGTTATCGATGGCCGGTGGCTGAACTTGCCCAGGTTCTGGTCACAGCGGGTTTCGACGTGATCGAGACCCATACCCGGACGGGGAGCGGCTACCGGCCGCACGGCGCGATCACTGCCAGGCGGCGCAGCGGCGAATAGCGGATCGAGGCAGAGCGAACTGTCCTCTTTCATTCATTTCGTCTGAGTGGTGTGCTGGATGGGTCACTCCTCCGTATTTCAGCACCGGATCATCCACAGTTGAAGGAAGGCGCCATGACCACGATCCATCTTCACCAGACGACCACCGCGACGCCCGAACAGGTCCTCGCCGGCCTGACCGACTTCGGGCCGGGCCGCGAGGAGATCTTCGGCCGCAGCGCGGACACCTACCTGAAAGTGCACCAACAAGGGCCCCACGACGCGGATGTCACGGAGGGCTCCAGCGGTATTTGGGAACGCCTGCACTACGACTGGACCGACCCGCATCGCGTCGTGATGACAACTACTGACTCCAACTTGTGGGGCGGGGCGTCGAGCCACACCTACACACTCACGCAGCAACCGACGGGGCTGACCGATGTCGACGCCGTCGTGGTCCGCGATGGCAAGAATCTCAAGGGAAAGCTCCTGGCGTCAGTACTCGGGCTCTTCGGAACTCAGGTGTTGGGAAAGTCGTTCACGAAGTCCATCGAGGCCATCGAAGCTCGCAACGGCGGCGCGAAGAGGCAGCCGGGAGAGGGCTGAAATTTTACCGATTCGCGATCATCGTCGATAGCAAGGTTTCAGAAGACTGCCCGATCCAATGGACGGGGCAGCGGTTCCAGAGCCCCGGCGTCACGGAGGCGTTCGTATGCCCGAAGGACTGTATCGACGGATCCGATCTGAAGCAGTACGCCCCGGCCCGGCACTTCGGAGGTTGTGACTCCCAACTCGGCAGGGAGCGCATCTGCCCTGGCTGCCGAGAGAAAACCGACTCGGCCTACTACGGGATCGCCGACGCGATAGTCGGCCTTGTCTTCGAGAGCGTCGAGGATGTTGTCGTCGGTGACGTCTCCGAAGTCCGGTTCCCACACAACGGCGAGCATTCGAAGTAGTTCTGTCTCAGGAACTTCGGCGGTAGCTGGCGCGCTGACAGTGAGAACCATCGACTGAAGGACGATTTCCGGTTCGCCGCCCGCCAGCCCGGAGAGTTCGAGTTCCCATTCGGGGCCACCGCCGGATGTGAGTCTCAATCCTATTCCCAGACGATCCGACCAATTCTCGGCAGTCCGTGCATTATCGAGCACCCGGGTCAGTTGTTCGACGGTCAGGGTGGTGGCAGGTCCGGATGAGTGGACCTGTTGCCACGACCCACCGACTGCCTCCGGCAACAGGAACTCGACTTGTTCCAAGGTCCGGCGCCACCGGATCGACACGGCCTGAGCCGATTCGGGCCGCCGCCCCCAGAACACACGAATTGCACGTCGTGCCATCAATTCCTCCGGTAGGGATCGTCCTTGGGTAGCCATATTCCGTCTTCTTGGATTCCGAGATCGGTGACGTCTCGAGTGAGAGCGTCGACAGCGGCGAGAACAGCAGAGCGTGTTTCGTTCTCGCGGTACAGGAGCGACCACGTCCAGATTGCTGCCGGATCGACCATTGAGCGTGCGTTGAGATCGGTTGGTAGCGTTGTGGTCTGACCCTTGGGCGAGTTGACCACGGGGCGGCCGATAGCTCGGACGTGATCGAAGAATGCGGGGCCCGTGATACCACCGTCGTTGATGCGCAGGATCTGTGCGCCGGTATCGCGAGCGAATTCTTCGGCGTAGACGTTCCACGAATACCAGGAGGTGGTGTCGTCGTCGACGAGTACGACGACGTCGCGTGCCCGCACCGGTGTGGTGTCCTCTCCGGTGGAGACCGCGTACAGCCGATCCGCACCGAGCAGTCTTGCGCTCAGAGCATGTTGGGCGACATCGGTTTTCCGCACCCAGGCGATAGCAAGGTCGAGGCTACCGTCTGCCACTCGCGCGGCCTGCGCGTGCGAGGGCACCACCCACGGATCGACGTGCAGTTGCGCGACCCCTGAGGTGCGTGCGACGAGATCCGTCGGAAGCCAATTGACGTAGCCGATCCGGACGGGCTCCGCTCCGGACAGACGTTCCGCGCGACGACGTAGATTCTCGGCTCGCTCGAGCAGTGCGCGGACGTCGGGGAGCAGCGCAGCGCCGGCCGGGGTCAGGGCGACGGAGCGTCGGTCGCGGACGAACAGCTTGACGCCGAGGTCTCGTTCGAGTGCCATGATCTGCTGCGACAACGAGGGCCCGGCTATCAGTAGCCGTGCCGCTGCCCGTCCGAAGTGCAGTTCCTCGGCGACGACCTCGAAGTATCTCAGCTGACGCAGCTCCACAATCCCAGATGCTACGTGCCCGGATGCTACGTGCGGTGGGAGGTTGCGCCTATCAGTCAGGAGCAAAGCGGTCGTGGCGGTCCGGCACGAACGAGGCACAGGATTAGTCCATGACCTCAGCTCAGAGCGCGACTTCTCCGCGAACACACGCAGTCCAAGCTGGCGCTGCGTTGGCCGCGAGCATGGGCATCGGTCGGTTCGTCTACACACCGATCCTGCCGTTGATGCACTCTCAGGCTGGTATGTCCGCCTCGCTCGGCGCCACCCTGGCCACGGCCAACTACGTCGGGTACCTCATCGGTGCGCTCGCGGGAATCTTCATTCCCGGGGTGGTGCGCTCGGCAGCGGTGATGCGTACGTCGTTGGTGGTTCTCATCGCGACGTTGGTGCTCATGCCCACCACACACGACGGATCGATCTGGTTTGTCCTCAGGCTCGTCGCCGGCGTTGCCAGCGCGCTCGTCTTCATGATCGCCGTCAGCGCTTTGCACGCCCACCTTCGGGGAACGTCCCAATTCCTGGCCGGGTGGGGGTTCGGCGGAGTCGGGTTGGGTATCGCCTTGTCCGGTGTCCTCGTGTTCGTCATCCGCTTCGTCGGCACCTGGAGCACTGCCTGGCTGGCATCTGCGGCCCTAGCAGTGGTGTGTGCGGTCGCCGCCTGGGGATTGACGCCGGAAACGCGTCCGATCATCACACCGGACGCGCCGGGAACTCCCAGTCTCCAACGCTGGTTCACCGCCCTTTTCATCAGTTATTTCCTGGAAGGCATCGGCTACATCATCGCGGGCACGTTCCTTGTTGCCGCAATCGATCTCGCCGCTCCAGAATGGGTCGGCAGCGGCGCTTGGATAGTGGTCGGTCTGGCCGCATTTCCCTCCTGCGCCCTGTGGGCTTGGCTCAGCCTGCGTTGGTCGAGGCCGACTCTGCTTCTCGTTGCCCTGTTGATTCAGGCGGTGGGCATAGCGCTTCCTGCTGTGATCGGAGGCGTCGGCCCCGCACTGATTTCGGCTTTCCTGTTCGGTGTCACCTTCCTTGGTATCGGGTCAATTGTGTTGGCAATCGGCGCGCACCTGCAGTTCCCACGCGCCGTGGCGTTGCTGACCGCTGGATACAGCGTCGGTCAGATTCTCGGCCCACTCGTTGTCACTCCGTTGCTGCGAGACGGGTATCGCGACGCTCTGCTGTTGGGTGCGGCCGTCGTCCTGGGCGCGGGAGTGGCCGCCGCAGCCTTGCGATACCGATTCCCTTCCGATCTCGATGCGGGCCCTCGGACGGCCACCTCGAATGAGAAGGTAGTTTTTGATGTCAGATGACGAAACCGCCGGAGCGCTATCCGGCGTAGGACTGGAGATGTTCGAATGAGTGCACTCACAACCGATCTCGACCTGAAAGTCCCTGTCATTGCGGCCCCTATGGCCGGTGGAGCATCGACGCCGGCTCTTGTCGTGGCCGCCGCGCGGGCCGGCGGCCTCGGCTTCCTTGCCGCCGGATACAAGACGCCACAGGCTCTCTCCGACCAGATGGACACCGTGCGCACCGAGGGAGTCTCGTTCGGTGTCAATGTTTTTGTACCCAACCCGGTACCTGTCGACGCCACCGCCTTCCGAACCTATGCCGAGGCGATTCAGGTAGAGGCGGATCGTTACGGCGTCACACTTCCCGTCGGCGAACCGGTCGAGGACGACGACTATTTCGAGGACAAGATCGATCTCCTCCTGGCAAACCCGGTTCCGGTGGTCAGTTTCACTTTCGGCTTTCCCGCCCCCGGCGTCGTCAAGGCACTGCGCGCGGCCGGTTCGACTGTCGTGCTCACCGTGACCTCGGAGGCAGAGGCGCTTCTTGCCGTCGACGCCGGTGCCGATCTGCTTGTCGTGCAATCGTCGGCCGCCGGCGGCCACTCCGGAACGCTCACTCCCCTGCAGGTTCCGGCAGAAACACCGATCACCGAACTGATCGCTCAGGTCCGTCACCGCACGTCGGTTCCGCTATTGGCGGCAGGTGGACTGGCGACCTCCGCCGACGTCGCTGCAGCCTTACGTGCCGGAGCGGACGCGGCAGTCGTCGGTACCGTACTGCTGCGCACCGAGGAGAGTGGTGCCTCGGCTCCGCACAAGTCGGCTCTGGCCGACACCTCGCTCGGAAACACAGTCGTCACACGAGCTTTCACGGGACGTCCCGCACGGGCACTTCGGAACGAGTTCATCGACCGCTACGACGCACAGGCGCCCATCGGATATCCGGCCATCCATCATCTGACCAACCCGATGCGCAAAGCCGCTGTTGCGCAGGGCGATCCCGAGCGCATGCACCTGTGGGCCGGCACCGGGTACCGTCACGCCACTGCCGAACCGGCAGAGGTAGTGCTTACGCGATTGATCAATCTGTGATGGCGCGGACACCCGACATCACATTGCCGGAGGTAGTGACGTACGACGGGCTGCCCGGGTCTGCGGGTGGTGCGCACTCGCTTCGGGCCAAGCGTCCCGATGCTGCATTTCAGCGGCTGCAGACATTCCTGGAATCCTGCACCGAACCAGTGTCGTTGCCGTCGTGGACGTTCGAGATCTACAAGAGTGGGCCATCCGAGCCGACCGCGCAGTTGTCATCGTTCGCTACCGAGCTCTTCGGTGGGCCCCGCAGCAAAGCGCAAACCCATACCGAATGGAACGTCCCACCTGGTTCTGTCAACGAAGCGCTCGATGCCCTCGTTGGTTGCGATGCGGTCACAACCCACGGACGTTCTGTGGCGGCACTGACCTACAGCGCGCCCGTACGCCTGATCGACCCCAACACCCGCGCGCCGTACCCCGACATCACCCCCGACGCGTTCGGCCGTTTTGCCGTGGATGGATACGGCCGGACTCTGGGTGAGTCAGGCATACGCGCAACCCTCGGCAACGCGGCATCCTCACTGTCCCTGTGGCTCAACCTGCCTGCAGACGAACGGTTGTCGTCCGGCGCTCGTCACCTACAAGACCATCTCCCGTTCCGGCTGTCAGCGAAACACTGGCGTCTCTGGCGGCCGACCCGTCGCGGAGACTCGTACCGTTCCAACAAGATTCCGTCGCCGGTCCTCGACCACGGTTGAATCACGCAGCAAGCATCCTCATCTCGAGCAGAGTTCGCCGATCTCGGCGACAATGCGATCCGAGCTGCGAACCACCCATACCGCGCGTCCGTCTCGCAATGACGGCATCAAGAACCGGTCCTTCTCGATGGGCCAGTGCACAAAGGGAAATCCGCCGGCCAGCTCATCCTGGACTTCGCCGGCGATCAGGGCCGTCAGCGCCTGCACAGGCTGTTCGATGTGCGGCCCGCCCAACCCGAAGCCCCTCAGTGGGCTGGTTCCTGCACTCTTGTGCTTCGGCCGCGGTCCAGCGTCGAGCGCGAGGTGGCAGTGACCGTCATCGAGCATCGACACCGTCCACACGCAGTTCTGCATGTACGTGTCAGGGCCGTGCCATCGGCACTGCAGATCCCTGCCGACGGCCTGGCACGCCTCGACAACGTTGGCGGGAGCGTCCTCTGGCATATCCGGTCCCATGATCGGAAAGCTCCAAACTCCTACGTAGTCGATGTCGGGCATGTGCATGCCTTCACTGTGGCACGTTGTCAGAACGCCTCTTCCTCCAGTTCCATGATCTCGTTGTCGAGGGAACCCAGGATTTCTTTCGTCGACGCCAGGATGGGCAGGATGTTCTTCGCGAAGTACGACGCGATGACCACCTTCCCCCGATAGAACGACCGGTCCTTTGCAGGCGCTTCGCGGTCCAAGGCTGCCAGCGCGATTTCGGCCTGCACGAGCAGGCGCCATCCGATGAGCAGGTCACCTACCGCATACAGAAAGCGCACCGAGCCGAGGCCTATCTTGTACAACTCGGAAGGCTGGTCTTGCGAACCCATCAGATAGCCGGTGAGCGTCCCGGCCATCTCCTGCACGTCGGTCAACGCGGTTTCGAGCAAGACTCGCTCGGCCTTGAGACGACCGTTCCCGGCCTCACTGTCGATGAACTCTCGTATGCGACCGGCTACGTGAGCGAGTGCAACGCCGCGGTCGCGTGCGATCTTCCGAAAGAAGAAGTCCTGCGCCTGGATTGCCGTGGTGCCCTCGTACAGGGTGTCGATCTTGGCATCGCGGATGTACTGCTCGATGGGGTAGTCCTGCAGATACCCGGAGCCGCCCAGGGTCTGCAGGCTCTCGGTGAGCAGTTCGTAGGCCTTCTCGGAGCCGACGCCCTTGACGATCGGCAGCAGCAGATCGTTGACCCGCGCCGCCAATTCGGCATCAGCCCCCGAAACCAACTCGGCGACATCGGCATTCTGGTGTGCCGCGGTGTAGAGGTAGACCGCTCGGAGGCCTTCGGCGTAGGCCTTCTGCATCGCCAGGCTGCGTCGGACGTCGGGGTGGTGCGTGATGGACACACGGGGCGCGGTCTTGTTTGTCAGTTCGGTGAGGTCTGCGCCTTGAATTCGTTCTTTTGCGTACTGGAGGGCATTGAGATAGCCGGTGGACAATGTTCCGGTAGCCTTGGTACCCACCATCATTCGAGCATTCTCGATGACCTGGAACATCTGGGCGATACCGTTGTGCACGTCACCTACGAGCCAGCCGACCGCGGGCACGTCCGTCGCACCGAAGGTGAGTTCGCAGGTCGGGGACGACTTGAGGCCCATCTTGTGTTCGACGCCGGTGACGTAGACGCCGTTGCGCTCTCCCAGTTCAAGTGTCTCCGAGTTGAAATGGGTCTTCGGAACGTAGAACAGGCTCAATCCTTTGGTTCCTGGACCGGCTCCTTCCGGTCGTGCAAGCACCAAGTGGAAGAGGTTCTCGGCAGTGTCCCCGACGTCGCCGCCGGAGATGAACCGCTTGACACCCTCGATGTGCCACGTGCCGTCATTCTGCTCGATCGCCTTCGTTCGGCCTGCGCCCACGTCTGAGCCGGCATCGGGTTCCGTCAGCACCATCGTTCCGGCCCAGCCCCGCTCGAAACCCTCTTTGGCCCAGTGCTTTTGCTGTTCGTTTCCGATGCTGTAGAGCACGCTTGCCATCAGCGGACCCATGTTGAAAAAGCTCGCCGATCCGTTTGCCGCGACCAACATCTCGCCGATCGCCCAGACCAGCGGCGCGGGAGCAGGAACGCCGCCCATGCCCTCTGGTAGTCCGAGCCGCGACCAACCAGCCTCGTTCACCGCCTCGACGGTCTTGCGCAGGGGCTCCGGGACGACTACCGCGTGGTTGGGTGCGTCGAATTCGACAGGGTTCCGATCTGCGTCGGCGAAGGACGCGGCGACCGGGCCCTCCGCCAGCCTCGCTACCTCGGCAAGAATGTTGCGCACAGTGTCGGTGTCGAGGTCCCCGTAAGCACCTGCATCCAACAGTTGGCCGAGCCCGAGTACCTCGAACAGATTGAACTCGATATCACGGACGTTGCTTTTGTAATGACCCATTGTTCTCCGACCTTGGCTCGTCAGTAATACGGCTCGTCAGTAATACGGCTCGTCAGCAGTACACAGAAAGACTGCCCCACAAGGAATTCAGTACGCAACCGTAGGTAGAGACGAGCGTCGTTGCTACGAAGTAGCGCTGAGTCCATTTCGTCGAACGTTCACTCGTACAATCGGTTTCCGCTGTCGGGGTTCAGATCAGTCGCGTGGCATCATTATGACTCAAAGCAGCTGCGCGCCAAGCGAAGTGCCCAACCTCACCTTCGGTGTCGTACGCATGTGCGGTGATCAGTGAACATGCTGCTCGGTAAACAAAAGGTGCCTTTCGTTGGTAGCCGAGACGTTCCTCGATCTGTGCGTAGAGCCCGAGTTCTGCCTTGCGCGCCTTCGGTATCGGTCAGAGGGTGAGTAGCACTTTGGTGGCGCGCCGCTCGTCCATTGCCTGGTAGCCGGCGGCGGCTTCCTCCAACGGGAGAGTGAGGTCGAAGACGATGCCTGGGTCGATCTGGTCGGTCATGATGAGCTCGATCAGCTCAGGTAGGAATCGCCTGACCGGCGCGGGACCGCCGAGCAGGCTCACCGTCGCGAAGAACAGGTTCATGCCGTCGAGTTCGACACCGTGGGATACCCCGACGTAGCCGACATGTCCGCCGGGACGGGTAGCTCCGATAGCCTGCATCATCGATTCTTGGGTGCCTACGGCTTCGACGGTCGAGTGGGCGCCGTAGCCGCCGGTGAGTTCCTTGATCTTCGCGATGCCCGCGTCGCCCCGCTCTTCGACGATGTCGGTGGCGCCGAATTGCGTGGCGAGTGCCTGCCGGTCGGCGTGACGTGACATGGCGATGATCCGCTCGGCGCCGAGTTGTCTGGCAGCGAGGATCGCCAGGAGTCCGACTGCGCCGTCGCCGACGACGGCGACCGTTTTGCCAGGTCCAGCTTCCGCAGCTACGGCGGCGAACCAGCCGGTGCCGAGTACGTCTGAGGCTGCAAGGAGACTGCGGGCCTGCCGCTCGGTCGGCTCTCCGCGGACAGGGACGAGGGTGCCGTCCGCGAGCGGGATGCGAGCGTATTCGGATTGGGTGCCGACCGAGCCCATCATGACCTGGTGGATACAGCGAGACTGAAAGCCCGCCTCGCAGATTTCGCAGGTGTTGTCCGACGCGACGAACGAGCCTACGACGAAGTCCCCAACTTCGATGTCGTTGACGTCAGCGCCGACCTGTTCGACGACGCCGACGTATTCGTGTCCCATCGGCGTCGGACCATTCAGCTCTTCGATGCCGCGGTACGGCCAGAGATCGGAACCGCAGACGCAGGTGGCTGTAACGCGAATGATCGCGTCGGTCGGTTCGACGATCACAGGTGCTTCGATCTCTTCGACCCGGACATCGCCGGGGGCATGCATGACGACAGCGCGCATGACGTGGCTCCTCACCATCGGTTTCTTCGTGTCCCTTCAACCTGATCACGATTTGGCGGCCTGCGGGAGTCCTGCGCGATAGTGGTACTGCGAGGGACTCCCTCGCTACCGGTCACTGACTTACCCTCGATGGCATGGACGATCGAGCGCAGGTACGCGAATTCCTCACCTCGCGGCGCGCCCGAGTCACGCCTGAGCAAGTTGGGCTTCCGGCCGGATCGAACCGCCGCGTGGAAGGTTTGCGTCGAAGTGAAGTGGCAACCCTTGCCGGAGTAAGCGTCGAGTACTACACGAGGCTCGAGCGCGGAGCGATCAGCGGCGCATCGCCGGGAGTGCTCGACAGCATTGCGAAGGCACTACTACTCGACGCCGCCGAGCGTGCCCACCTTTTTGATCTCGCGCACGCGGCGAGCCCGGTAGCCAGGCCCCCGCGTCGGCGAAATACGAAGTGCTGGAAGCCCCATCAGAGCCTGCAGTGGGTGCTCGATGCAGTCACAGCGGGACCCGCCTTCGTCCGGAACGGTCGCATGGATCTTCTTGCGGTCAACCCACTCGCGCGTGCGTTTTACAAGGATGTGTACGACATGCCGGGGCAGCCGCCGAACATCGCACGCTTCACGTTCCTCGACGAAAGGGCTTTCGAGTTCTATCCGGACTGGAACGCCTTTGCCGAAGTGACTGTCTCGATTCTGCGAACCGAGGCTGGGCGAGATCCGCACAACAAGGAATTGCACGACCTGATCGGTGAACTCAGCACTCGGAGTGAGGAATTCCGGCGGCGGTGGGGTGCGCACGACGTCCGCCATCACGGGACCGGATTCAAGACCTTTCACCACTCCGCCGTGGGGGAGCTGACGCTTGCTTTCGAAGGTTTGGAGATGGCCGCCGAGCCAGGGTTGACACTCACGATCTACACCGCAGAGCCGGGATCGCCCTCCGCCGAGCGGATGCAGCTACTCGCCTCGTTGGCAGCCAGTGATAATGCGGACTCTGCGCCTCACGTGTCGGAGCGTTCGCTGACGGACGGCTGAGGAACTGCGCGACGGTTGATGTGCGTCGTCAGTCGAAGACTTCGACGACGGTGCGCTTCGTGCGTTCCTTACGCAACAGGATGATCAGCGGCAGAAAGTAGAGAGCGGCGACGCCGGTGCCTACCAACACCGGACCAGTGGCACCGAGACTCGAGGCGAACGCGAACCCGGCGATCCAGGAGCCGACCGCTGTGCCCAGATTGAACGACGAGGTGCTGAGAGCGGAAGCCATCGTCGGCGCCTGATCGGCGTACCGCACAGCCATCCCGATCAGGATGGGATTGGTCGACATGCCGAACAGTCCCAGCATGACTACGAGAATCACCGTCGCGAATGCGTTGTACGAGAAGAGGCAGAGCGCACCGAGTACGAGAAACGTCATCGCTGCCGAGGCGAACAAGACGCCGTACTGATGCTTTGCACCGAGTCGGCCGCCGAGATTGGAGCCGACGAACGCACCGAGTCCGTAGCCGACAAGCACCAGTGGCACTGCCGACGCAACAAGTCCCGTGTTTTCGGTCAACAGCGGCGAGATGAAGCTGTATGCCGCCAGCGACGAGCCGCATACGACGGCGCAACCGGACAGAACGAGCCAGATGCGTCCGTCCCGCAGGCTCGCGATCTCCGCTCGCCAAGACGGCACCGCACCGGAGTCGGATTCGGCGGGCACCAATCGATGGACGACGACCGCGGCAACGAGTGCGAGGGCTGCGAGGGTCCAGAAAGGACCACGCCACCCGATGGTTTGACCGGCCAGAGCGCCGAGCGGAACACCGATGACGTTCGCGAGCATGCCTCCGCCCAAGACGATGCCGAGCGCGCGCGAGGAAGACGCCGGGCCTGCCGCTTTCGCTCCGACCACTGCGGCGACTGCCCAGAATGCGCCCGTCGCCACGGCGGTGAGGAAGCGGGCGCCGAGAATGAGTCCGAAGTTGGACGAGAGCGCGACGACGACGTGTCCGATCGCGAAGACAACCAGCGCCGAACTCAAGGTCGCGCGTCGGGGAACCCTGAGTGTCAAGATCGCCATCGTCGGCGTGCCGACGATCATTCCGATCGCGAAGACGGTGATCATCAGGCCGACGTTCGCGATCGACGTATCGAGGTCGCTCGCGATCTCGGGAAGAATGCCGGCGACGACGAACTCGGTTGTGCCCATCAAGAAAACTCCGACGGCCAGCACGTGGATCACGAGCGGCAGGCGGCCGGTTTCTTCGACGGTCGGGGCGGAAATCATGAGGTGGTCAGTTCTCTTTCTGTTCACGACGCGCATGTCGTGGCGCGCCCGTCCAGGGCATCACGCCCGTCGCCTGCGAGGGAGTCCCGATTGTTGGGGGTACTCGAAGGGGCTCCCGACGTGGCCGATTCCGCGCTACCGTCGGCGCAAAGACTGTCTGAACCAGGGAGACTCGCCCATGACACGACGACAGATCCGAGTACTTGGCGCCGCCGTGCTCGTATCGGCCTTGATGACTGCTTGCAGTGCCGAGGACGCTGAAGGGCCTGGTCCGGGGGCAAGTACGACAACACGATCGGCGCCAGCTGCGGCGTTCGGTGAACCCGAGACCTTCTCCGACGGCTTGGACGCGCCCTGGTCGATCGCTTTCCACGGCCGGATTCCACTTGTCAGTGAGCGCGACAGCGCACGAATCCTCGAAGTCGACGGCAGTGGAAGCGTCCGTGAAGTGGGAGTCATTGACGGCGTCAGCCCTAGGGGAGAGGGCGGTCTCCTCGGGATCGCAGTACATGAAAACGACCTGTACGTGTACTTCACCGCCGACGGGGAAAACCGGATCGAACGTTATGGAATCACCGGCGATCCCGGAGCGCTTGCACTCGGACCGGCCGAGACGATTCTCGACGGCCTCCTGTCGGCCAACTACCACAACGGAGGTCGCATGGCGTTCGGCCCGGACGGGATGCTGTACGCCACCGTCGGTGATGCCGGTGGTCGCGACCGGGCTCAGGATCTCGATTCGTTGTCCGGGAAGATCCTTCGCATGACTCCGGATGGTGATGTGCCGCAAGATAACCCGTTTCCGAACTCGCTTGTCTACAGCTACGGGCATCGCAACTCGCAGGGCATTGCCTGGACCGAGGACGGCACGATGTATGCCAGCGAGTTCGGGCAAGACACCTGGGACGAGCTCAATAAGATCGAAGCAGGCGGAAACTACGGGTGGCCCGAGGTCGAAGGGATTGCGGGTGAAGGCGGATTCATCGACCCGCTCCAACAATGGTCACCTGATGATGCCAGCCCCAGCGGAATCGTCATCCACGACGGCACGATCTACATCGCCAATCTCCGCGGTGAGCGACTGCGGGCTGTGCCGTTGACCGACCCCGCAACGGCTGACGAGCAGTTCGTCGACACATACGGACGCCTTCGCGACGTTGCCATCGCTCCCGATGGGTCGCTGTGGATACTGACGAACAACACAGACGGTCGTGGCGACCCGAACCCCGGTGACGACCAGATCATTCGCGTCCCGTTGCGCTGAGTCGATATCCGGCGAATGCAGCACTTTCAGCCGGACGAACCTGGCCGAGGCCGGTGATTCACTACTATCGCTACGACGGATGACGCGGGCACGGATCGGAGAGACAGCATGGGGACTTGGGGTTCAGGACCTTTCGACAACGACGTAGCGGGCGACCTGCTCAGCGCGATACAGGCGGGTGACTACGACATCGACGATTACGCAAGCCACCCCGACGACGGCTACCTCGATGCCGATGATGCTCAAACAGCCATCGCTGTCGCCGAGATTCTTGCGGTTGCGCACGGGGTTGCGCCGAAGCCCGTGCAGCTGGACGAGATTGACGCGGCAGGGTATGCCGGAACCTTGAGCCCGGAGCAGAAGACCTGGATCCTCAACGCTCTCGAGCGCGCAGTCTCCGACAGCGACACGTCGGAGTTGCACGAGTTGTGGGAAGAGAACGGTCCCGAAGACCTCGAGGCTTGGCGGGCACCGATTCTGAGCAGATTGGCCAGTCTCAAGACGGTGGGATGAGTGTCACCCGCCAAGAGGGTCTAGGTCATTCGGAGTTCGACGACGACAGGCTTTGTTTGACGTAGCGGGTGGTGTCGTCGGCGAGGATCTCGGCCACCCCGCTTTCGATGCCGTCCAGTGCTTGAGTGGCGACATCGGCGGGATCGATTTTCTGTTCGGCGGGTACGCCCGCGGCCATGTCGGTGTCCATGTATGCGACATGTAGTGCAGAGACGGAGATTCCGCGCGGCGCCAGTTCTTCACGAACAGCGTCGGTCATCGCCCACGCCGCGGCTTTCGATGCCGCGTAAGACCCGAGTGCGGCCGGATGGAGCCAGGACAGTACGGAAAGAACATTGAGTACTGTTCCGCCGCCGTTGTTTTCGATGACAGGAGCAAAGGCTCGGGTCACGGTGAGTGGGCCGAAGAAATTGACGTCCAGCTCGCGGCGAACGTCATCTATGTCGCCGACGATCAACGGTGCCGAGGTAGAGATACCTGCGTTGTTCACCAGTAACGTCGAGTCGGAGGCGGTGCGTGCCGCGGCCGCGATCGATTCGGTGTCCGTCACGTCCAATTTCAGGGGAATGACACCGGGCAGATCGACAGTTTCCGGATTGCGGGCGGCTGCGTACACCTTTGCGCCGCGTTCAACGAGCCCCGCGGCTAGATGGCGTCCGAGCCCGCGATTGGCCCCGGTCACGATGGCAACCGTCTTGTTCAGATCCATGATTCTCCCAGTGCTATGGCTATCGTCGGCGGCTCCGACAATTAGATTATGAATCAAATCTAAGTTCGAGCTAAGATAGATGTCAAGTGAAATCCAAACAGGAAGGCGTTTGATGGGCCGCGTATCGCAGCAACAAGCGGAAGAGAACCGTCGGCGCGTCGTGGAAACCGCAGCTCGCCTGTTCCGAGAGAAGGGCACTCACCTCAGCGTTGCCGACTTGATGAAGGCGTCAGGACTGACCCACGGTGGTTTCTACAAGCAGTTCGCGTCAAAGGATGCGCTCATCGACGAAGCGACGGGCCATGCCTTTGCAGAACTGACTCAGCTGCACGCTGCGGGACTGGAAAGGCATGCAGGGCAACGTGACGAGGCTCGGCAAGCCCTGATCGACAACTACCTCTCCGTGGGGCATCGCGACAACCCGGCAGACGGATGCCCCGCTGCCGCGCTCGCGGCCGACATGGCGCGCGAGCCTGCAGACAGCGAGGCCCGTCGGGTTTACACGGAGGGAGTGAGGGATTTTGCCGCAGCCGTTGCCGATGAAACAGCCGATGAAACAGCCGATGAAAAAGCCGACGGTCTCGTCCGGCTTTCCACCATGATCGGTGCACTAGTTCTTTCGCGAGCTACCAAGGGTTCTCTTCTCTCCGAGGAAATTCTCGATTCCGCGCGCGCTGCACTGATCAGAGGGCTTCGAGAGCCTTCGTCATCTTCTTGACAGTTTCGGGTGCCACCTTGGCCTCGAATCCCGCTTTCAGGAGTGGGGAGGCGATCTTGGCCGCGCCGTTGAATTCGACGTTCGCTCGATAGTTGATTTCGGTGGAGCTTGCGCCGATCGCGGTCAAGGTGATGTCGTCGGTACTGGTAGCGGTCTTGTTCTTGCCTTCGAGTACAACGTGAGTCGGCTCGTCGGTCACCAAGGTGTACGTCAGTTCGGTGCCGATGCCGAACAGCTTGGATACGTTGCGCCACTGGGTTCCGATTGCGATCGGACCGTCCGAGATCTGGGTGCAACTCTCGGTGCCCGGATCCCACAGTGGGGCGTTGGCGAAGTCGCGGAGAAACGCGGCCGCCTTTTCGATCGGTACTTCGGCGGTGAACTTTCGGGTGACTTCGACCATGTTTCGTGCCTTTCGGTTCGGTCTCGTAGGTCTAACTCTCGCGTATCTGGTTCCACGGGTCAGACGCCGAGCATCTCGATCGAGCGCTCTAGTTTATTCCGACGACTTCTTGGGCGATCGCCGCGAGTCTGGCCTGGGCAGCGGAGACGACGCCATGTCGGTTCTTGTGCGCTTCCTCGTACGCGACGATGTCTCGTACCTGTGCGGCTTCAGTCAGTTCCTTTACCGCGGAGACGGCTTGGGTGACGTTGAGTTCGTCGAAGTCTTCGATGGGAAGTTCCGTGGGCTCGAGTAGACCACTCGACTTCCGTACCGAACGGAAGACATCTGCGGCACCGTCCGCGCCTTCTCGGCGAGTGACTTTTTCTGCAGTGGCAATAGCGGCGTCCCTGCTGGCCGAGAGCGTCTTCACGGTCACGTCGCCTGCGTATGCGCCCCAGCTGATCAGCTCACCCAATACCGGCGGCGAGGTGCGAACCGCGTCGATGGCGCGGTCGAGGCTGCGGGTGGACCAGGAGACCGGAACGTTGACCAGCCGTATCGCTGCGCCGGTGGCAGCTTGCATCGGAGTACGCCGCAAAGCTGCCGGTCCGCCGAGTGCCTCCTCAGCCAGGACGGTCGTCAGCCAGTCCACAGTCGCCGAATGTGCAGTGATGAGTCGGTCGGCCAATGTCGCGACGGTCTGATCGCCGCCGGCGGTGGCCAGGGCCTTGAGGTAGCGGGAACGGTCGAGGAGCTGATGTTCGAGCCCGAGGTCGCCGAGGATCGCTTCGTCGAAGGGCTGAGCCTGTTCGACCATTGCTTTCATTCCGGCAGTCGCCCGTCCGATGAACGGACCGATCAGTTCGGGTACGCCGCCCAGATCGCGAATGGTGGCCTCGATCGAACTGGCCCTTTCGCGACCGTTCTCTGCGTTTTCCGTGAGTTCGCGTCGAACAGCCTCGGTTCTGGCCTGCGCGACGCGTGTTTCGGCGACCTGGATTTCGGCGTGTGTCAGACCGAGGAGGATTCGCAGCTGGGTGATCAAGGCGGACGTGGTTTCGGAGTTGCTCATATCGGGGTCGTCCCTTCGTCGGTGCGTGCTTTACGTGATGTTCAGCTTCTGCTCGACGAGTGCTCCGCGGGCCGCGGATCCACCGCCGCTACGCGGGCTACCCCGACCTACCGCTTAGTAACCACCGCTTGGCAACCACGGCGAATGAACAGATTGCCATTGCCTGGACGAGTGAGACACCGGCCACCCCGAGGTTTCGATTTCTAACCGGCAGGAAGGTGGCATGTGCTGTGCGTCCATCCACAACTCCACCCAGAAACTGCGTCAACCGAGGAGCACCGATATGCCGGACCAGTACGCAATGCAGGACCCGACGAAGCGATTCCCTGCCCCCCTACGTGAGCGGCAGCCGGAGATCGCCCACCCCGGATTCACCGCAGACATGATCTCTCCTCCCGACCACGGTGAAAACACCTATCGCGGAAGTGGTCGACTCGAAGGTAGGCGTGCGATCGTCACCGGAGCCGATTCGGGAATCGGACGAGCGGTCGCGATTGCATTTGCGTGGGAAGGCGCTGACGTTGTCCTGAGTTATCTCGACGAGGAAGAACAAGACGCTCGGGAAACCGCTCGCTGGGTCGAAGAGGCAGGTCGGAAAGCCGTCTCGGTGCCGGGAGATCTCCGAAGTGAGGAACATTGTTCTGCTTTGGTCGAAACCGCGGTGCGTGAACTCGGAGGACTCGACATCTTGGTGAACAACGCGGCCTTTCAGATGGTGCAGATGGGCGGTATCGCCGACATCACCACCGAACAGTTCGACCGTGTGATGAAAACCAACCTCTACGCACTCTTTTGGCTCTCCAAAGCGGCGATTGCGCAGATGATGCCCGGCTCGACGATCGTGAATACCTCATCCACCCAAGGAGCCTCCCCTTCTCCCGAGCTGCTCGATTACGCCACGACGAAGGCGGGGATCATCGACTTCACCAAGGGGCTGGCCGCCGATGTCGCACGAAAGGGGATCAGGGTCAATGCCGTTGCACCTGGACCGATTTGGACGCCACTGATTCCGGCGACGATGCCCAAGGAGAAGTTCGAGACATTCGGGGACGACGTTCCACTCGGGCGGGCAGGTCAGCCCGCCGAGCTTGCCCCTGCCTACGTATTTCTCGCTTCAGGCGAATCAAGCTACACCACTGGGGAAGTCATCGGTGTGACGGGTGGAAAACCCCTCACCTGAATGTGCGAGCCGTCAAGGCGTTCGGCGACGGCTGGATCGATAGGATGGGAATGAGCAAGCGACGAAGGGTGTAATTGTGGCGAGGGCGGTTGTTATCGGTGCGAGCCGAGGTCTTGGTCGTGCGTTGATCGAGGGTTTGAGGAGCGATGGCCACGATGTTCTCGGCATCTCTCGTCGGCGCCCTGACGGGTTCGACGTCTCCGAGTGGATCGAAGCTGACCTGACCGACCCTGTTGCGGCAGCGAACTCGATCGATCAGGAGCTTGGCGGTGGTGTAGATACCCTGATCTGCAACGTCGGAATTTGGGAAGGGAATGCCTTCACTTCCGATTATGTGTTCACAGATCAATCCGACGTCGAAATGCTGGAAATGATCAATGCCAACGTTACGGGCACGATCCTCCTGCTCAAGCGCCTTATCCCGCGGATGATCGACCGTCCTCGACCTCGGATCATCCTGACCGGTTCTACCTCGGGACTCCCGCGAAGTGGCAGGCCGGAGGTTGCGTTCGGTGCATCGAAGTCCGCGATCAACGGCATTGCCGACGCGGTGAGAGAGGGCTACCGGAAGGACCGACTCGCAGTGACGGTCCTGCACCTCGGCTATCTCAATACAGAAGATGGACTGGATGTACCCCGAGACATCGCTGCGGCCAGGGGAGAGGGTTCCCTGGTCCCGGTGCACGACGTTGTGGACACGGTGCGCTCGATCTCGAGTTTGTCGTCTTCGACGTCAGTGCGGGAAGTAGTCCTCACGGCGATCGACGATCCGCGATTCTGATTTACAGCTGTCGACTCTGTCTGTGAATCTGGTTGCTGAACAGACGTATTCAGAGAATCTAAACCCCGATCAAGAAGTAAGCTCCGGTCAGATACGTCAGGGTGAGTCCCGCCAAGGCCCACGCCATGTAAGGACGGATGTAGAGGCGCCGCAGCCGGTGTAATCGCAGGGAGGCTCGCAAGAACGCGCCTACGGTCCCGAGCAGCAACATCAGACTCGGGACGAAGACTGCCAGCCGGCGATCTTTCGGTGAGCACAGCAAGGTATCGGTGCCGAAGCATTCGCCTCGTCGGGAGCCCAACCACACGATCGCGACAACCAGCACCGCGGTAGCCAGAACGACGGACAGCCCGTATGCCAGGGTTCGCCTGTTGATCTTTCGCTCCCGACGCTGAATGACATCTGACGCGTCAGAACTGTCGGTCATCACACCCCCTCCTGAACATCGCACCTCATTTCGTGGATCGACGGTGGGAGAGGGCATACAGCACTACTCCTACGGCCAGGAGCAATGATGCCCGCAACCATGTCGCGGCGCTCTGCTGGGTGAGCAATGCAACGCACGTACCGAGCGCGAGGATCGGAAAGATGATCGGCGTTCGGAAGTGTTTGTGTTGCACTGCGTCACGACGTAAAACCAGGACGGCGATGTTGGTGCTGATGAATACGAAAAGCAGCAGCAGTACCACCGTCTCCGCCAGGGCCGACAACGAACCGGTGACGCACAGAGTCATGGCAACTGCTGTGGTCGCGACAATCGCCACCCAGGGGGTCCGGCGACGCGGGAGCACCCGTGCAAATGCGCTCGGGAGCAGGCCTTCCGACGCCATTCCGTATGTAAGCCTGCTCGCCATGATCATCGTCAGTAGTGCGCCGTTGGCGACGGCGACCAGTGCGATCAGGCTGAACAGGCGAGGCGGAACACCGACGTCGGCGGCAGACACCACCGCCAGCAGGGGGCCGGAGGATGCGGCGAGTTCGTCGGCGGGCAGGACCACCGAGACAGCAAGGCCGACAAGGACATAGGCGGCACCCGCCGTCAGCAAGGCTCCGAACAGTGCGCGTGGGTAGACCTTGCTCACGTTCTTCACTTCTTCAGCGACGTTCGCGGACGTTTCGAAGCCGACGAACGAGTAGTACGCGAGCAACGCAGCTGCCAACACCGCGAGTGCAGGTGATCGGCTGTCGTCGAACTCGACGACGCGGCTCAGGGTTCCGTCGCCGTGCCCGAGAACTATGCAGGCAAGGACGACAACCAGGACAAGCCCGGTGACCTCCACGACTGTCATGACGACGTTGGCGCGCATCGACTCCTTGATGCCTCTCGCATTGAGAAGTCCTACTAGCAGAAGGAAGACGAGCGCTGCCGGAACGGTCGGGACGTCGACGAAGGCTTTGAGATAGTCGCCCGAGAATGCGAGAGCGAGTCCCGCTGCACTCGTGACACCGGCCGCCAGCATCGAGAAGCCGACGAGGAACGAGATCAGTGGTTTCCCATACGCCCGTTGGGCGAACACCGCAGCACCGCCCGCGCGCGGATATTTGGTGACCAGTTCGGCATACGACGTTGCTGTCAACAACGCCATGACCAGCGCTACGAGCAGTGGTACCCAGACGGCTCCACCCACCTCACCGGCGATGACGCCCACCAATGCGTAGATACCGGCGCCCAGAACATCTCCGAGGATGAACACGAAAAGGAGTGGGCCGGTTATCGCCCGGGTGAGAACGTTCGTACCTCCGCCTTCGTCGCGGCGTGCAGTTTCGTCCACGTTCTCTGCCCTCGCGGCGCGTCGCATGTGCAAGGTTCATCCTGTCTTCATGGTGACGTGCCGCCACCTCAGGAGCAGGCATGTACCCATTGGCCGAAGTTTCAAACGTAGGTCGCCCGCCTTCCCGTGCTTTGCTTGTAGGTGGATTGCAGTGGGTGGATTGCAGTAGGGGAATCGCAGAAGTAGTGACTGGAGGACGAAGTGGCCGAAACGACGGTTGCCGCGGTGATGGAAGAATTGGCTGCTCTCGAAGATCCGAAGGCGCGTGTGGTGAACGAGAAGCACGGTGACGATCACGGTGTGAACCTCACAAAGCTGCGCGCTGTTGCGAAGCGGTTGAAGACTCAGCAGGAACTCGCACAACAGCTTTGGGCCACGGGCGATACCGCGGCGCGGTTGTTGGCCCTTTTGATCTGCCGCCCGAAGGCGTTCGAGCGTGACGAGTTGGATGTCATGTTGCGTGAGGCTCGAACTCCCAAGGTGCAGGACTGGCTCGTCAACTACGTGGTGAAGAAGAACCCGCACGCCGAGGAGTTGCGGGTGGCCTGGACCGCTGACCCTGATCCTGTGGTCGCTGGCGCCGGGTGGGCTCTGACCACCGAACGTGTCGCGAAGAATCCTGAGGATCTTGATCTTTCAGGACTACTCGACGTCGTCGAGGTGGAGATGAAGGATGCCCCTGATCGCCTGCAATGGGCGATGAATCACTGCCTGGCTCAGATCGGGATCGAACATGTCGGGTACCGCGCCCGGGCAATCGAGATCGGTGAGCGGCTGCGGGTGCTCGAGGATTACCCGACTCCCCCGAACTGCACCTCGCCGTTTGCGCCCATCTGGATCGCGGAGATGGTGCGACGGCAGAGTGCAAAGTAGGGCACAACAACTGAGGGTAGGGTTACCTTCATGCTACGTTAGGCGCCGTCACCCGCTCGGGGTGTCTGAGCAGGTCGATCGACCGGGAGGTCCTGGCGTGGCGAGAATTTTGGGACGAGGGCTGTCAGAGCGACGAAGTGGTGGCAGCGGTGTCCGCCGGATGGTAGCTGTCTTGGCGGCGTGCGGCCTGGCGGCCGGAATGGCGGCCTGCGGCAGCAGCGACGACAAAGACAGCACCGACGACAAAGAGAGCACCCAGCCTTCATCCGCGGTCGAGGCCGCGTTCCCGGTGACGATCACGTCGGCTCTCGGCACGGCCGAGATCAAGGAGGAGCCCAGGCGGGTCGCAACCTGGGGATGGTCCAATCAGGACGCCCTCCTTGCGCTCGGCGTCGTCCCGGTCGCGATGCCCACTTTCTCCGGGCCGCAGTACGGGGCCGACGCGCAGGGCATTCTGAAGTGGGACGCGGAGGTACTCGACAAGCTCGGTGGCGAGCAGCCGACCTTGTTGTCGGGTGACGGAACGGGCGAAGCGCCTGTCGAGCAGTTCGCCAAGGCAGAACCGGATCTCATCTTCGCCCCGTACTCCGGGCTCACTCAGCAGGAATTCGACGCACTGTCGATGATTGCGCCGGTGGTTTCCTTCCCGGACGAGCCGTGGACCGCGTCGTGGCAGGACCAGGTGACCATCGCCGGTCAGGCGCTGGGTAAGCAGGCCGAGGCCGGCGCACTCATCGACAAGACCAACGCCGCGATCAGCGCGACGGCTGCGAAGAACCTTGCGCTGCATGGTAAGACCGTCACCATCGCACTCCCGAACAGCCCGAGCACCTTCGCGGTGAGTAAGAACGCCGACGTGCGTGTCGAGTTTCTCGAGCAGCTGGGTCTGAAGAACGAGCCGACGATCCAGCAGGTCGATCCTGCCAAGGATCCGGAGGCAGTGTACTTCGAGCTGAGCACCGAGCAGGCCCCTCTGATTGCGTCTGACGTGCTGTTCGTGGTGGCCTACGACAAGGACTCGCTGAACGCGTTCCTCGCCGAGCCGCTGGTGGCAGCTCAGCCGGTGATCGTCGATGGGCGTACTGCATCCACCAAGGACTTCAGCGTCGACAAGAACTTCGCGTTCGGCGGACTGACGGTCCTGACCATCCCGTACATCCTCGACGACGTCGCCACAGTTCTGAACACCGCTGCCGGCAACGTCAAGGGCTGACCGGCCCGCTAGCGGGAAGTTCGAAACTGTGTCCGGTACCGCTGTGGGCTGGTGCCGACCAAGTCGCGGAAGCGTTCGCGGAACGTGGTGACGGCATTGAATCCGACTTGTCCCGCAACACGTTCGATCGAGTGGTCGGTAGTCTCGAGCAGAAATTGCGCTTGGCGGAGCCGCGCGTGATGGAGGCTCATCAGCTCGATCGCACTCACCGCCGTTGCCGCCGTAGTACTTACAGCGGTAGTGCTCCCGCCCAGCGGCTGATTCTGGCGGCGATCGAAGGAGCTGGGTCCGGCGTGGACGTCGCAACGCGGCTCACCCGCCGATTGGGTGCTGCGACGGGAATCTTCAAGCTGCTGTGGGTCGTCGTCGTTGTGCTGATGATCTTTCGGCCAGGATCGACAACCGGTGTGTGAACCGAGGCGATGTTTCACGTGTCGGTGACAGCGGCGCTTGACCTTGACACAGTGACAAGGACTCCAATGGTCGACGAAGGAGGTGGTTGTCGTGAACACAACCAACCACGGTGGGCAGAATGCTCACCTCGTCGATGCACTGGCCGCAGCTGATCCCTCGGTTCGGCTGCGCGCCGCGCTAGCCGCCGGCACACGCCCGGACCCTGAGCTGACGAATGCCCTGGTCGATCGGTGTGCCGTCGAGCCGGACTTCTTCGTCCGCGACATGTTGACCTGGGCATTGTGCCGCCTGCCGGCCGAAATCACCGTGCCGAGGCTGATCCGTGAGCTCGGGTCCGACGGTTCGCAAGCCCGCAGCCAGGCGCTCCACACCTTGTCCAAGATCGGCGATCCGATCGCGTGGCCCGAGGTCTCTGCGCTGGTTCACGACCAGGACGACGAAGTCGCGCGCAGCGCGTGGCGTGCGGCCGTGGCTCTCGTGCCGGTAGGAGGTGAAGGTGCACTCGCGACCGATCTGGCCACCGAACTCGGACGGGGCGAACTCCAGATGCAGCTCAGTCTCAGCCGAGCTCTGACAGGACTCGGCGAGGCTGTACTACCTGTGCTCGACGCGGCCGGTGCAAGCCCGAATCCGCGGGTTCGGGCGCATGCTGATGCTACAAAGCAACTCTGGCACGACCCCGACGGTGGCTTCGCTCTCTCACACGAGTTGGCGAAGCGCGTCGCGGCAATCGGCCCGGACGCGTAGGAAGGGGAGACGGATGTTGATCGGCGAGGTCTCGCGGCGTTGTGGTGTCAGCACACGGATGCTGCGTCACTACGACACATTGGGGCTGGTGAAGCCGACGGGCCGCACGTCCGGCGGTTACCGCGAGTACTCCGCGGACGACATCCGTCGACTCTTCCACGTCGAAAGCCTGAGGACCTTGGGGCTCTCGTTGAACGAGGCCAAGCGTGCACTGGACGAGCCGGACTTCGCCCCAGCCGATTTGGTGGGTGAACTGATGCAACACACTCGGCAACGGATCGCGGCGGAGGAGGAATTGCTGACCAAACTCGAAAGGGTCGACGCCACCGCCCCTTCGGAGTGGGACGACGTCCTGCGCATGGTCTCGCTGTTGCGTGCACTCGAATCCGAGTTCGCTGCCCACCGTCAGCAAGCGATCCTGTCGCAGGACGCGAATGCGGCATTGCCCGTCGACGCACTCGTCGAAGCCATCCTGTCGGAGAAGGATGCCAACGTGGCTGGAGCGCTGCAATGGGCGTTGGCGAGGACCGAAGGTGCGGGCCTTGAAGGTCTCACGAAGGGGCTCGAATCGGAGGACGTCGAGGTTCGACGCCGCGCGACGTCGGCCATATCCGGGATCAACACCGAGGAAGCAACTCGGTCTCTGAAGCGAGCTCTCGATGATTCGGACGCGATAGTCCGCGCCGACGCCGCCCTCGCCCTCGGATCTCGCGGAGAGGCTGTCTCGATGCCCGCTCTCCTCGAGATGGTCGCCGATGGGCGGCGCGACGTCGAGGCCGGCGAGGTCCTGGGCCTTCTGGCGGAGCGCTCACCTGCAAGCGGCGAAGTCGTCGCAGCAGTGCAGGACAGGCTCGATAACACCGACGACGCCCCGACGCGGTTGCGGATCACGCAGGCGCTCGCCGAGATTCCCGGCGCGGCAGCACAGGAAGCGCTCGCCCGGCTCACCCACGACGACGACAAAACGATCGCGTCGACGGCAGCCGCTATCCTCGAGATGCGGGACCGTGGACCACGCCGACGCGAACGACCGCGTATCGGGAGCTGAGAACTTGGGCGCGTCTGACAGCGGCAGGGTCAGGCGGTCAACGCTGCAACGACTTCGCCGCGGCGTTGCCCTTCAACCCTGCAAAGAGCAGGACAAGGAGCACCGCTAGAAACACGACGGTTGAGGGGACAGCCGACACCACAGATCCGAAACCTGTCAGGACACCGATCGCGACCTGCAGGCACAGTCCCGCTACGGCTGTCCACACCGTTCGGCGCAGAAGCGGCCGCGCAATCTGATGGGCCAATTGCCACGCCTCGGGGCTCGAGATCGTTGCCTTCGTGCGTATGCCGACAACGGGATTCGGTTCATCACCGACGAGTCGCGGCATGAGCCCAGCAACGAACGCGAGGATAAGCGTCGACGACGTCAGTGAGGCCGTCAGACCCAGTAGGTCAGGCGATTCCATCCGTCCAGCCCCCAATCGGCAGATGTTGACGCAGCGGACATTCCAGTCTGGGGTGCCGCCGGGACACCCAGACTGTAAGTCAACGAATGCATGTGCAGCTATTCGGGTGACGCATTTGCAGGCTCTGTCGGATGGGTAGTGGGACTCGATCTCGACTAGCTTTCAGACCGGCCTAGTGCGGATCACCCAGGCAGAAAAGGTTTCCCGCCGGATCCGCCAACACGTCCCAGGATGATCCACCCGCCTCATGGCGCTCGAGATCGAAGTCGAGATGAAGTGTATTCCTCACTCGCGCTGCAGAATCGGTCCGACCGCCACGTGGCAAGGGATGGTGATCAACGGATAGGGTTCTTACGTGGTGGAACAACGACGAAAGAGTTTGCAGCGCAGGTACCTGAGCCTCGGTCTTAGTGAACTGGCCGCCGCGGGAGTGTTTGCTGCTGTGGCTGTCAGCGTCGTGATGCCTCGGCTCGCAGGTTCGCACGACTCCGCGGCGCTGTGGTCGGCGCTGGCCCCATGGCTGGTGGTTCTCGTACAAGCAGGTGTCTACTGGCTGCTTGCCCGAGGCTGGGTCGAGCAGGCACCGATGCCGGCCCGCCTCGCAACGCTCTATCGTGCGTTTCGGGTCCTCGACATTGCGGTCTTGGCGGTCGGTCTCCTCGGCGTTCTCATCTGGCTACCAGATCATTTCGTCGCTGCGGCGGCCATCGTGGTGGTGTGGGCATTCGGTGTCGTCGAGTACGTCAATTACTTCGTCGCTCGTCTCGCTTATCCTCTGCGGCGGTGGCCGTTCGAGGTCGGCCGGTTGCGGACACCTCAACTTGTACGCGACCTGCATTCGGCGCGGTGATAGCGGCAATAAAGCCGGCCTTTGCCGCAACGGCAAAATTTGATGCGGGATCGGAGTGAGTTCGGAAGGATCGGTACTGCCCATCTAGGAATGAAGCCTCTTCGTCGTTCTTCACCGAGGAAGGAGATCCACCATGGCAATGTCGCGTCGGAGCCGCCGTGATGTCCCACCACCCCGGACAGGGAATAGCGAGACCGATACGCTGCGCGCGTTTCTCGACTACCTGCGTGATTCGATCGCTGCCAAGGTTGAGGGCGCTCCGGAACCTAAGGTGCGCACCACAATTGTTCGGTCGGGAACAACCTTGCTCGGGCTGGTCACTCATTTGACCTTTGTCGAACGATCGATGTTTCTCGCCGAAAACGTGACGGATTGGAAAGCGACCTTTCATCCGTCATCGGAAGACAGCGTGGACGAAGTCGTCCGTCGCTATCGAGAGACGGTCGAGCGCGCCAACGCAGTTCTCGACGGATGCGCAGATCTTGCCGCACCCATCCCGCGACCGGGGGCGAAACGACCAGCTCCCAGTGTCCGCTGGGCGCTCGTGCACATGATCGAAGAGACCGGACGCCATGCCGGGCACGCTGACATCGTCCGCGAACTGATCGACGGTTCAGCCGGCCGGTGACATCGCAAAGGTCGTTCATCTCGCCGACAGCTTCCGCGCTTCATCGTGGCGAATGTCCACGACTGAAATCGGGGCCTACAGGTATCGGGTCGGTCGCTCCGTCGGGAGTCGTTACTTCCCAGCGCAGTTCGGATGCAGTCGGGGGAATGAGCGTGTCGATCCATTCGGCGACGACACCGACGATAACTTCCTCGAGTACTGAGTGCGACCACTCTCGCGGTCGATGCGGAGCCGACGGTTCCCAGCCTTCCTCGCCCCAGATCACGCCGAATAGCTCTCTCTCGTCACCGACTTGCTGATTGAGGCTGAATGCGTCAGGACCCTCGAATCGTGCCCAGACGCCGAATGTTCCCTCGCCGTCCTGGTCGACCGAGACATCGATGACGATCCCTTCGGTGCGCAGGGTTGCCGCGTTGTGAATCGCAGCCAGTCGATCGCTCACTGCCGCCGACGCGGTATCGAGGACAGATCTCAATTCGTCACGGTATTCGGCAGGTTCCACGCGCTCAGTATATCGAAGGTCTTGCCCTGCAGGTCTTGCATCGATGAAGCTGGTTTCCTGAATTCGTCTGTAGCGGAGAAGGTTCTATCTTGAGCGTCAGATATGTCGTGCGAAGAACTTTGTCATTTTTCGGGTGCTGTGTCGGTGGCTTCTCTTGGCCGAACTGACAAGTCCCGCCCCCGTCCGGAGACGGGAGCGGGACTCGGGGATCAGCGAACTCGGCAGCGCGTCAGACAGCTTCCTGCGCCGCAAGGGTGAGCGCGATGTCGACGATCATGTCCTCCTGGCCACCCACCAGACGGCGGCGTCCGGCTTCGAGCAGCAGTGTGCGAACGTCTATTCCGTAGCGCTCCGATGCAGCCTCGGCGTGGCGCAGGAAGCTCGAGTACACGCCTGCGTAGCCGAGTGTGAGGGTCTCCCGATCGACGCGGACCGGCCGATCCTGCAGCGGACGGACGATGTCGTCGGCAGCATCCTGCAAGGCGAACAGGTCGCAGCCGTGCTCCCACTCCTCGATGTTCGCAACAGCGATGAACGCTTCGAGGGGGCAGTTACCGGCGCCGGCGCCGTGACCGGCAAGCGAAGCGTCGACGCGTGTGACGCCGTTCTGCACGGCCACAACAGAATTGGCGACCGAGAGTGAAAGGTTCTCGTGGGCGTGGATACCGATTTCGGTGCCCTCGTCGAGAATATCGCGATATGCGCGAACACGATCCGCGACGTCGTTCATCACCAGGCGCCCACCCGAGTCGGTGACGTAGACGCAGTGCGCGCCATACGATTCCATCAGCTTGGCCTGCTTCGCCAACTCCTCGGCCGGAGCCATGTGGCTCATCATCAGGAAGCCCGAGACGTCCATGCCGATCTCGCGGGCGGTCTCGATGTGCTGCGCGGAGACGTCGGCCTCGGTGCAGTGGGTGGCAACGCGAACCGACCGAACACCGAGGTCGTATGCATGCTTGAGCTCACTGATCGTGCCGACACCCGGAAGCAGCAGCGTGGTGAGGCGAGCGTGCTCGAGTACCTCGGCTGCTGCTTCGATCCATTCCCAGTCGGTGTTCGAACCGGGACCGTAGTTGAGCGAGCCACCAGCGAGCCCGTCACCGTGCGCAACTTCGATTGCGTCGACGCCGGCAGCGTCGAGAGCTGTGACGATCCGCTTGACGTCGGTGGGCGAAATGCGGTGGCGAACAGCGTGCATGCCGTCACGAAGGGTGACGTCCTGGACGAAGATCTTGCGGTTGCTCACTTGGTTGCTTCCTTCTGCTGGGCGATGCGCTCCGCGATCTGCATTCCGGCGGACGTCATGATGTCGAGATTGCCGGCGTACGCAGGCAAGTAGTGTGCAGCACCCTCGACCTCGAGGAACACAGACACCTGATGGGTGGGGCGATTGCCGTCGACGAGCAACGTCTCGACCGGCTGGTCGGCCGGGATCTCGGTGATCTGGACTTCCTGCTTGAGCCGGTAGCCTGGGACATACGCGGAGACGTCGCCGACCATTTTCTCGATCGACTGACGGATCTCCTCGTGAACAGCCGGGTCCGGGGCGTCGACGAGGCAGAAGACCGTGTCGCGCATGATGAGCGGCGGCTCAGCGGGGTTGAGGATGATGATGGCCTTGCCGCGGCGGGCGCCGCCGACAGCCACGATCGCCTCGGACGTGGTCTCGGTGAACTCGTCGATGTTGGCGCGCGTTCCGGGACCTGCGGACTTGGAGGCGATGGACGCGACGATCTCCGCATACGCCACCGGGACGACCCGAGAAACAGCGGCAACCATCGGGATCGTGGCCTGGCCACCACATGTCACCATGTTGACGTTGGGTGCATCCAGGTGCTCGTCCGCGTTGACGGCCGGCACGACGTACGGGCCGATGGCGGCAGGCGTCAGGTCGATCATGCGCTTGCCGAGGGGAGCCAGCCGCGCGTTGTTGGCGACGTGAGCCTTTGCCGAGGTGGCGTCGAAGACGATCTCGATCTCGTCGAAGTTCGGGAGACCGATCAAACCCTCGACACCTTCTGCCGTGATCGGCACGTTCAGACGCGCCGCGCGGGCGAGGCCGTCCGACGCCGGGTCGATGCCGACCATCGCGCCCATCTCCAGGTAGTCGGAGTTACGCAGCACCTTGATCATCAGATCCGTGCCGATGTTGCCCGATCCGATGATCGCGACCTTGACCTTGCTCATGCGTTGTCCTCTTCGCTGGAAAAGCTGGTGGTGACGGAACCGAGCCCGGAGACGGTCACGGTGACTTCGTTGCCTGCGGTGACCGGCGCCATGGGGCCGAGTGCGCCGGACAGGATCACCTGGCCTGCCGTCAGTGGCTGCCCCAACTCGCGGGCCGTGCGGGCGAGCCAGACGACGGCTTCGATCGGATCGCCCAGGCAGGCGGTTCCGACGCCGGTGGACACCTCGGTGCCGTCGACGGACATCGACATGACGACGCCGGCGGGTTCCACCTCGTCGAGGGTCCGACGTTCGGTGCCCAGGACGTAGACGCCCGAGGACGCATTGTCGGCGACGGTGTCACCGAATTTGATGTCCCACGACTCGATGCGGCTGTCGCAGATCTCGATCGCTGCGACGGCATAGTCGATCGCCCCGCGCACCTGCGCGCTGTCCAGCGGTCCATCCACGAGGTCGGCGCCCAGCACGAAGGCCACTTCCGCTTCGACCTTTGGCTGGATCAAACGGCTCATGGGGATGGCGCCGCCGGCCGGGAACTCCATGTCGGCGTACAGAACGCCGAGGTCGGGCTGGTCGACACCGAGTTGCTGCTGGACTGCCACCGAGGTCAGGCCGATCTTGCGGCCTACGACGACGGCACCCGCCTGCCGACGGATTTCATCGACGCGGCGTTGGACAGCGTAGGCGGCGACAAGATCGTCGGCGCCGATCAGATCGCGCACGGGCGCGCAGGGAGTACCGCTCGCGATGGCGGCTGCGAGGCGGTCCGCAGCAGCTGCGATGTCGGTCTCGCTAGCTGTACTGGTATTCGTGGGCTGGCTCATGACCACTACCTTCGCCGCAGTACCGAGGTTGCGCCAGGGAACTGTCTCACTCAGCGATACGCTGGGCACGTGACTGGCGGCGCAAACCTCGACACCGTGCTGGGCAAGGCGGTGACGATCCTGCGGGCTTTTCGGGCCGACGACCACACATTGCCGCTGGCCGTCCTGGTTCAACGGACAGGACTGCACAAGGCGACGGTGCACCGCCTGGCCAACGAACTGGTCGCGAACCGGTTACTCGACCGTATCGACGGCGGTTACCGACTCAGCGGCGGTCTCTTCGAACTCGGCATGCTCGCCTCCCTCGAACGTAGCCTCCTGGAGATGGCGATGCCGTTCCTCCAAGACTTGTACGAGCGGACCCACGAGACAGTCCACCTGGGGGTCCGTGACGGCCACGACGTCGTGTACGTCGCGAAGATCGGCGGACATCGACAAGCCAACTCCCCGTCTCGGACCGGTGGCCGGATACCGCTGTACTGCACCGCGATCGGAAAGGCACTCCTGGCGTTCTCCGACACCGATTTTCGCCGCGAAGTGCTGTCGGAACCGATGACCAGGCGCACCCCGCACACAATTGTCGCGCCCGGCATTCTCAACACCCAACTGAACAGAGTGGTCGAGACCGGTATTGCGTTCGAGCGCGAGGAATCAGCGCCGGGTCTTGCGTGCGTTGCGGCGCCGGTATTCGGCACCAATGACAAACCCGTCGCCGCCATCAGCGTCACCGGTCCCACCAGCCGCTTCGTTCCCGAGAGCCAAGTGTCCTACGTGCGCGCCGCTGCCGAAGGGCTACACAGCACGATCGCTCGTCGCGAACGATTGCGGTGACCTCGCCGTCCCGAACTGGACGAGGCCGCTCAGGGCCTGCGGCAATAGCCCCTCGTGCAAGACGCCGAGACGTTGGGTGGCGCGGGTGAGGGCGACATAGAGTTCCGACGCGCCACGCGGACCGTCGGCGATGATTCGTTCCGGTTCCACCACGAGTACGGCATCGAACTCCAGACCCTTTGTTTCCGAAACCGGCACGGCGCCGGGCACATCCGCAGGTCCGATGACGATGCTCGTACCTTCGCGCCCAGTCTCGTCCTGATTGAATTCGTCGATGGCGGAGGCCAGTTCGTCGGCCGAGATCTGTTTGGACCACGGCGCCATCCCGCAGTCGCGGACGGACTCGGTGGTTGGACTCCCGGCGCGAACTCGGCGAGCAAGGCGGCGGCGACGCTCATGATCTCGGCCGGCGTGCGGTAGTTCACCGACAGTGATCGGTAGATCCAGCGACCGGGGACATACGGCTCCATCATCGTCGCCCACGAGCGGGCACCTGCAGGTGAACGTCGTTGCGCGAGATCACCTACCACCGTGAAGGACCGATCCGGACAACGGCGCATCAGGACGCGCCAATCCATCTCGGACGGCTCTTGTGCCTCGTCGACGACGATATGCCGGTACGTCCAGTCTCTGTCTGCAGCAGCGCGTTCGGCGAGTTCCCGGGTATCGCGTTCGACGAAGCGGTCAGCCAGGTCCTCGGCGTACAGCATGTCCTGGGCGAGAAGGTGATCCTCGTCGTCCATCAGATCCTCGCGGCTGATCATCATGTCCAGCACGCCCGCTGCATACGCGGCCTCGTCGCGGCGTTCACGTTCGGCACTCTGGTCGACGGGCTTGTCCCGGCCGAGCATGTCCACCAACTCGTCGAGTAACGGAACGTCCGAGACGGTCCAGGCGTCACCGTCCTGGCGAAGCAACTTCTCGTCCGCGCCTGCCGCGCGTAGTCGTGCCGGAGAAGTAAACAGCTGTGTCAGTAGCTCTTTCGCAGTCAGGATCGGCCAGAGTGTGTCGAGTGCCGCGGTAAACGCGCTGTTTTCCACCAGCTCTGCGGTCAGGTCCGTCCGCACTTGCTCCCAGGCTTCACGGTCACTGCGTGTCAACCACCCCTTGCCGATCCGCGATATCGCCCGTTCGGTCAGCGCCCAGATGAGGATTTCGGCGAACACAGCGCGAGCGTCGTTGTGGGGGAGTCCGCTCGAACGGGCTTCTTCTCGGGCCCAGTCCGCGGTTTCGGCGTCGATCCGCACTGTGACGTCCGCCAATTCCATCAACAGCGGGTCTCGGGCAGTCGCTGATGATCGGCAATCGCTGCACCGAGAACGTCCAGGATCTTCAGCGACCCCTTGAGTGCGGCGGCGGCAGGGGTGTCCTCGGCGGTGACGGCTAGCCCGGGAACGAGATCACCGGTGGTCATGAACACCACGTCTGACTCTCCCAGCGAGGGCAGTACGCGGCCGATGTGGTTCAAGAACGCCGGGTTCGGCCCGACCACGAGAACGCCGTGACGTTCCATCCGCGCTCGCTGCGTGTAGAGCAGGTAGGCGACGCGGTGCAAGGCGACGGCGGTCTTCCCGGTACCCGGGCCACCCTCGATCACCAACACCCCGGGGTGCTCGAGACGGACGATGTCGTCCTGCTCGGCCTGGATCGTCGCCACGATGTCCCGCATTCCCTCACCGCGGGGTGCGTTGACTGCCGCAAGCAGGGCGGAGTCGCTGTGCTTCGTGTTCTACGCCGTCGGGGCGTCCGAGCGCCTCGTCGGTGAAATCGACCACGTGTCGACTCCGGGTGCGGAACTGACGGCGTCGACGCATGTTCTCCGGGTTGGCAGCGGTGGCAACGTAGAACGCGCGAGAGGTCGGCGCTCTCCAATCGAGCAGCACCGGTTCGTAGTCGTGGTCCGCATCGAGAAGGCCGATTCGGCCGATGTACGAAGTCTCACCCGACAGCGAGTCCAACCGGCCGAAGCACAGTCCGTTGTCGGCTACGTCCAGCCTTTTCACGTCTTTGGCGAGCGCGCGCACCTCGGCGTCGCCTTCCATGAGTGCTTCGCCGTTTCCGCGCAGAGCGATGTTGTACCTGCTCGCTGCAGCTCCCGCCGGGACAGCCGAAAACAACGCCAGCCAGGTACTCGACAAGGCCGACCAATCAAATCTCAGCAGCGCGCTCTCGGCAGTGACCTCGATCGCCAACACCGCGAGGACGCTCGCAAGCAAAGGCTCCACGACGAGGAACATTCCTATGAGGCCGCGCGGATTGCGGCGACCATGCGCGGGGCCCTGATTGATCGGGGTGAGTCGTTCATCGCCGAGACGGTATTTTCGCATCCGTCGAAATTGGAGTTGATCGACCGTGCGCGCCAGGCCGGTTTCGTTGTCGTGCTGCACGTGGTCCTGGTTCCGGTCGAGTTGTCGGTCGCTCGTGTTGCCGGGTGGGTTGTCGAGGGTGGGCATTCGGTCCTGAGGTGAAGATTCGAGAGCGATTTGAGCGGCTATGGTCGCTGGTCGTCGACGCGATTGATCGGTCCGACCACGCGACCGTATACGACAACGCCGCCCCGGATGTCACGCGCATCGTTGCTCGGTTCGTCGACGGCGATCCGGTCGGCGAGATTACCTGGCCAGCATGGACTCCGGTCGAGTTCCTGAGAGCGCAGAAGTAGGTTTTCGATCCCGGCCGACGCTCAGCGACAGTGACGGCGCATATCTTTGTGTGGCTTCCAGGTACTCGCCGAATCGAAGAAGCAGATCCTCGCGCCCCTCGATACCGCCTCTTCGATCTTGAGCGGGCAACGCTGACCAGACCTGTTTTGCGTGTCTGACACGACGAAACCGCTGGCCTCCTGAAATCTGAATGTTGCGACGCATTCGGATACAACGGAGAACCAGAGGCATGGTCGATGCTACGACATTGCTGTTCGGGCTACCTGGACTGCAGGGGATCAACGTGACCCGACACGACGACGGCACACCAATAATCGACACGGTCGCCGACGAAGTCCTCGCCGGAGCCTGCCCAGGATGTGGGGTCTTCTCCATCTCGGTCAAGCAACACACGACGAGCACACCGAAAGCCATCCCCTACGGTGATGATCGAATAGTTTTGCGCTGGAACAAAACCCGCTGCAGATGCCGAGAGGATTACTGCCAGCGCGCAACCTTCACCGACGCCATCGAACAGATACCGCCGCGGGCTCGGACAACCGGCCGACTCCGCACCCAGATGGGTGCCGCGATCGGCGACGGCGCCCGCTCCGCCACCGAGGTCGCCGCCACCCATTTCGTGTCCTGGCCGACCGCGCACCGGGCGTTCATCGCCCACGCAAATGCGCGACTGACCGAACCCGTGCCGGTGCGAGCGCTCGGCATCGATGAGACACGTCGCGGTAAGCCCAGGTGGGAGCACTGTAAGGACACCGGAAAATGGGTACGAGTCGATCCGTGGGACACCGGGTTCGTCGACCTGTCCGGGGATCAGGGAATCCTCGGGCAAGCCGAAGGCCGCACTTCCAAGACGGTGATCGACTGGCTCCTCGCCCGCACACCTGAGTTCCGCGAGGCAATCGAGTACGTCGCGATCGATCCGGCCGCGGCCTACGCGAAAGCAGTACTCACACCGGGACTACTGCCGAACGCGACCTTGGTGGTCGACCATTTTCACCTCGTGCAGCTTGGAACGCGGCGGTGACGAAGGTCCGCCGGCGGGTCACGTGGGATCTCAAGGACCGCCGCGGCGGCAAAATCGACCCCGAATGGGCCAACCGAAAAAGCTGCTGACCGGTCGGGAACGATTGTCGCACAAGAACTTGTCTAATGTGCACCGAGGCCAGAGACAACGAAACCGCCGCGACAGCCATCGATTTCATGAACAACGCCCGAGTCTTCTTCGCCGCGCACGGCATCAACCGGATCGAGCGCGTGATCGCCGACAACGGATCATGATACCGGGCAGCGGATTTCACGTCTTCGCTCGGAAACTCGCGACACCAACGGATCAGGCCGTACACTCCGAAACGCAATGGGAAAGTAGAACGGTACAACCATATCTTCGCCGGAGAACTGCTCTACTCCCGCGAGTACACCAGCGAGGAGCAATGACGCACCGCCGTCGAGATCTGGAATGTTCACTACAACTATCACCGACCACATTCAGCACGCGGAGGACGATCGCCCGCCGCTACATGATGGCAGTGGTCAGCCTCGGGAGGGATTTGGTTTCGTAAGGGCGACTTTCCGTACTGTGCCGTCCTTCCGACTTCAGGGATTCGCTGATCGCAATCTGGGCGGGTGCAGGCAGGGTGTGCATGATTCCCTCGACGCGATTCTGTCTGCGGGTGACAGCGGTTCGGAAGGGTCGTCCAGGGGTCGGTTGCAGCTGTGGCACCACACCACGTACGTCCTCGTCGGTACCGCCGTCACTGTGGCCGGCGTCGATCATCGCCTGCTCCTGGGACATCTGCGCCTCGTCCTTCTCCTCGCTCATCCCGATGGGGCCGATGCGACGACCGTTGAGGAACTGCTCGACTACCGGCTCGTCCGAGGTGAGGAGGACCTCGCGGGGCCCGAACATGACAAGTTCCTTGCGGAAGAGCATCCCGATGTTGTCGGGGACCGTGCGGGCCAGTTGAATATTGTGCGTCACAATGAGAATGGTGGCATCGGTCTCGGCGTTGATGTCGATCAGCTGTTGCGAGAGGTACGCGGTTCGCACCGGATCGAGACCCGAATCGGGCTCGTCGCACAGAATGATCTGCGGATCGAGAACCAGTGCTCGTGCCAACCCTGCTCGTTTGCGCATACCGCCGGAGATCTCGCCGGGCAGTTTGTCCTCTGCACCGGTCAATCCGACCATGTCCAGTTTTTCCATGACGACTTTGCGGACGTCGATTTCGGATTTCCGGGTGTGCTCACGCAGCGGGAATGCCACGTTGTCATAGAGATTCATCGATCCGAACAGCGCGCCGTCCTGGAACAGGACTCCGAACAATTTGCGGATCTCGTACAGTTCCTTGCTCGAACACGACAGGATGTCGGTGCCGTCGATGATGATCGCCCCCGACTCGGGGCGAAGCAATCCGATGAGCGACTTGAGAAACACCGACTTGCCGGTGCCAGAAGGACCGAGGAGAACGCTCACCTCTCCACGGGGCAGCGTCAGTGTGACGTCTCGCCAAATTGCTTGTGAACCAAAGGATTTTGTGAGCCCATCCACTGATATTTCTACGCCGGCCATTGTTCCTCCGAGAGTTCCGTATTGTTCGAAATGTAGTCGTGTGGGGTGCCGAATGTTGCCGCGCCGGTGGGGTTACACCGGTTGCAGACCCGAGATCAACCAGTTCCCGTCCACCTTCTGCAGGTCTACGCGCACCCGGCTGGAATCGAGTTTGGGTGTCGAGGATTCGGTGGTGGTAGTGCTCTGATTGAGGAACATGAGAACGGTCACCGCGTCGGGGGTGGCGCTCACCACCGAGTTGGCGGCCACGGACGCAGCGGTGGTGATCCCCAATTGCTTGGCGGGCGGGATGATCGACTGCTGTGTCAGATTGACGAATTGAGTCTTGAAGTCACTTGTCAGATGGCCGGCCGCGGCGGACAGATCGGCGTCGATCGAATCCGCATTGTAGGACAGTATTTTCGGCACGTTGATGTTAGCCGCATCGAGCGCGTCCACCTTTGCCGACGAGACCAGGCTGTCGGTGCGCAATTCCATGCCGAGCAGCACAACCGTCGCACTCAGCGCGGCGGCAACCACACCGAGCGGGATCAGTACGGTCGAGCGCCGACGTGCGCTCCACCTGTCGACTCGATCAGCGGTGCGGGAGAATCGTCCGCGCCTGACCGGAATCGGTTGGGGCGCAGTAGTCGACGCTACTTCGGCTGCCAGGACGGTGGTGTCGGTGGTTGTCATGATACGAACTCCACATCTGATACGAGCCAGGCATCGCCTGAGTGCTCGAGGCTGGCCATCATTCGGTACACGCGCGCTTCACCCTGCGGCGCATCGAGATTCTTCACCACGGACGCCACAGCCACGAGTACCTGGGCGTTGTCGTCGTCGACGCGAACCAGACCGGCTTCCTTCACTTCGCCGGTCGAGCCGACCTCGCCGCGTTGGAGTACCTCGCGGAAGCTGCCTGACGAATCCGCGAACTGTTGACGGAAGGCTCCGCTCGTTCCCTGCAGGATTCGGTCGATGTCTGCGTCGGCGGAATTGAAGTCGAGGGTGGTCAGGTTGACCACCACCTGCTTGGCCGTGTCCACGACAAGGGCGTCGCGGCGATCGGCACCGGCGTTAGCGCGAACAGAGAACATCATGACGATCACCGCCGTGATCAGTCCGATCACCAGTACCGACACGGCGGCGACGGCGAAGAAGGTGTGACGGGTGGGCGAGGAGTCCAGATCGCCGCGCTGATCCGTGTTCTTGGTGTCGGCAGTGCCCGCGGTGTCTTCTGCCGCCGTCATGCTTCCAGTGGTCCGGTCAAGAGTTCTTCCCATCTCGAGGTCTCCTTCTTCGGTGATGTAGTGGCAAGCGAAGCGACGGTGTAACTTTGACCGCCTGGTGCGATGAAAGCACCGGTAGTGGGGTTGTACGGAATGGGTACGGCGGCGGTGGTGAGCGGCGCTTCGGAGGCTGCAGGTGCCGCGTTGTTCGTGTGGATCGACTTGGGGGATACATACCGGTCGAAGGAGCCGACGGGGGAGGACAACATGCCCTGCCACGTGGACGGCGCCCCGCCCGGACAATCGGCGACGAACTTGGTGTGGATCGCCGGATTCGACACGCAGGCAATGTTGCGGGAACCGCGAACGCCGCGAGGATCGTTCTGCGGAAGTGAGCAGCTGCCTTCGTGATTGGTTGGCTCCGGAGTCAGATCGAGAGGATCACGACGCTGTGTACCTTGGTAACCTTCTGTGCAGGTCAGTGGACCGAAGGTGTCGAGCAACTTCACATCCAGCGGTGCCTGGGCGACCATCGTGTCGTCGGTGAGTTGAAAGTCCTGATTCTGAACACTGAAGTTCAAGGACGCGGACACCGCCGGGTAGATCACCAAAATCTGCTGTAGACCGGGAACGTTGACTCGAAGAACCTGCCCGACGCTCTGGAGGTCGGCCAGTAAGGTCGGCATCGTCGGGGTCAGTCCGGTGAGCAGTGATCCCGTGGTGTCGGCAAATCCGGCGCCTGTGTCGAGAACATCTCGAAGGTAGTCGTCACTGCGGGCGAGCTGCTGGGTGAAGGAAGCCAAATCCCGAGTGGACGATTTGAGATCGTCGGCCACCGTGTTGCCGGTTGCCAGCAGAGTTTCACCGTCGTCGATCAGAGTGATGGTTTGTCCGAGATCTGCGTTCGCGAGGCGGACCAGCTCGTTGGACGATTCGATCAGCGAACCGAGCTGCGATCCGGCGTCGTTGAGCGCCAGGGAGCTTTCGTCGAGCGTCTCTTGCAAGGCGCCGGACGGGACGGCGGCCAGAAGCGAATGCACGTTGTCGAGTAGCGTGCCTGCGGATGTCGGTACGGAGGTGCGGCTCATCTCGATGGTGCTGCCAGAGGCCAGATACGGTCCGTCGCTGGAATAGGGGATCAGATCGACGTACTGCTCGCCGATCGCGGAGACGCTCTTGATTGCGGCGCTCGTGTCGGCGGGAACCGGTTGATCGGACTTGAGTTGAAGTGTGATCGCGACGCCGTCGTCGGTCAGATCGATCGATTCGACCGTGCCGATGTCGGCTCCGCGGTAGGTGACTATCGCATTGTCGTAGATTCCCGATCCGTCACTGAAATGCGCGGTGACCGAGTACATTCCAATTCCCGTTGTCCGTTGCAGGCCGGAGTAGTTGAACCCGGCGTACAACAGGCTGGACACGGTCAGGACGGCGAAGATGCTCAGCTGTGTTTTGACCAGGCGTGATTTGTGCATCAGTTTCCTTCCCCTCGGGCGGGGAGTGTCGGAGCGAGAAAGGGATTGGCTGCTTGGGTCGAAGAGAAGATGCTCTCGGCGATGCCCTTGGGGATGCTCGGGAGGATCTTGTTCACGACGCCGTTGGCGCTCAGATCGACGGTCAGGTAGAGGTTGACGAAGTCGCCTCGCACCGTGCGGTCGATGGTGGACACCGGAAACGGAACGGTGAGCATGAGATCGAGTGCATCGGGCAGATTCGTCCCGGAAGCTGCCAGTTCGGTGAGAACCGGCGCAAGGTTCCGCAGGTCGGTGACGAGATCGTCACTGCTACTCGAGAGAACTTGGTCGGCGACGGCGCCGAAGTGCCCGAGGCTGTCGAGCATGCCGGTGAGTTGGGTCTGCTGCTCGGCCAGTACTCCGAGCGCCGGCGTGATTGTCGTGAGTCCCGTGTCGATCGTGGCGGTTTGAGCGCCGAGGGTGGCAGACAGTCGGTCGACGTTGTCGATCGCACGCACGATGTTGTCGCGTTGCTCGTTGAGTCCACCGACGAAAACCTGCAGGTTGCCGATCAGGCTGCGCAGTTCTTCCTGGCGTCCGTCCATTACGTTGTTCAATTCGGTGGTGATGGTCTGTAGTTGCTGCAGTCCGCCACCGTTGAGAACAGCCGACAGCGCCGAGAGGACCTGGTCCGTCGACGGATACTCGTCGGTGTTGTCGAGTCGGATGGTGTCGCCGTTGCGGAGTGGTCGGCTGGTATCGGCACCGTCCGGGACAGCCAGTTCGAGATATTGCGCGCCGAGGATACTGGTCTGCCCCAGTGTCGCCGAAACGGTAGCGGGTAGAGCCGCACTGGAATTGAGCTCGACGGTGAGTTTCGCATTCCAATCGTCGATCTCGACGCGTCGAATGGCGCCGACATTGACGTTGCCTGCCTTGACCACCGAGTTGTTGACCAGATTCTGGATGTCCTTCATCTCGACGGTCACTTCGATCGTGTCGCCGCTGAGCGCCGTTCCCGGCAACGGTAACGAGTTGACGCCGTCGAAGCGGCAACCACTCAGTACCAGCATCGTGGTGGTCGCTGCGGTTGCGAGGTACAGCGCCTTCTTCACGTCGATCATCGGGTACCTCCGGTGGTCGGCGCCAGCAGGCCGGGAAGATCGGTTGCGCCGGCGGGTTCGCCGTCACGCGAAATGAGACCGGCAGTCACCTGTTCCACGAACGATTTTTCGGCCGTGGCGCACATTTCCTGCGGCGCGTTGACGGTGGTCGCCAGGACACAGAACAGTGACCGTCCGTCCGGGACGTCCGGCAAGGCCAGACCGGCAGTCAGTGATTGGGTCTGTGGGTCGTAGATGTTGTAGAAGTTTCCGAGCGTCGTCGGAGCGGTGTGCAAGATCTGTGCAAGGTCGTCCTGTCGATTGACCAGTAGCTGCGTGATCTTCTGCAGTTCGGTGACGTCGGCGACCAGCTTCTCGTGGTTGTCTCCGACGAAATTCTGAATCCGTCCCATCTCGGTGGCCAGCGTGCCCAACAGAGCATCGAGTTCGGTCCGGTTGTTGTTCAACAGATTCGACACGGACGACAACTGATCGCTGAAGCCCACGATCTGACGGTCGTTGGCGGCCAGCGCGCTCACGAACGACTGCAGGTTCCGCACGGTGGTGAACAAGTCTGGGCCGGAGGCCGCCAGTGTCTTCGCGGCATCCGAGAGGCCTTCGAGTGACCCGTTCGCGATTTGACCGTGTCCACGAAGGGCGTCCGACGAAGAGGAGAGCAGAGTCGACAGCGTTCCGTCGTTGTTCAGTCCGTTGGGGCCGAGCTGATCGACAAGTGCATTCAGCTGCTCTTTCTCCTCGTCGAAAGACACCGGCACAGTGGTGCGTTCGATGGGGATCACTGCCTGGTCGGTGAGGACGGCGCCCCCTGTATAGACGGGTGCGAGCTGCACGTACCGTCCACTGACCAGGGTGGGGGCGATGACAACGGCCTTCGCGTCGGCCGGGATATTGCGGGCACTGTCGTATGTCATCTCCACCTTGACTCGATCGCCCTCCGGTGTGATCGAGTCGACGGTGCCGATCTTGACTCCGAGCACGTTGACCGGATCACCCTTGTAGAGCCCGGTGGTGTTCTCGAAGTAGGCGACGACATGCTTGGTCGAACTCGAGCTGTACCAAGCACTTGCGGCGATGATCACGAGAGCGAGTACCACCGCTCCGATGACGACGCGTGTGAAGCGGGGGGCTTTCTTCATCGTGGTGCTCCTGGACTGGAAGGCTGTTGTCCGTCGAGATTTACCGGGGTGATGTTGGCGAGCAGGCTGTTGAAGAACGGCCCGCTGCCGAGAACGTCGTTGAGCTGGATGGAGAAGGTCCGCAGACCGCGAATCGACGCGTTGATGTTGTCGTAGTTCTTGTTCAGCAGTTCCAGTGTTGCTCCGACCTGCTCGAGCGTATCCGGCAGGGACGTTTCGTTGTCCTGGGCAATGGCACTGAGTTGGTCGAAGACGTTCTTGGTGGAAACGATTACCCGGTGAATGGTTTCGGATCGCTCGTTGAGTGCGTGGAACAGAGATTGACCGTCGGTCAGCAACATCGTGAACTGGTTGTTGCGGTCGGCAAGTACCTCGGTGATTCCGCCGGTGTGCGCCAACAGATCTCGTAGTGCCTGATCTCGGGAGGACACGGTGGCGGACACTCGGGTCAGTGCCGTCAACGACTCGGCGAGATCGGGTGAGAGGTCGGCGAGCACTTCGGAGGTGACGAGCAGGGCGTCGTCGAGTTGCTGCTTGTCGGTCTTGGTGACGGCGGTGGTCACCTCAGCCAACGACTGGGTGATGTCGTATCCGGAACTTGTGCGCGACAACGGGATTGTCGATCCCTTCGGCAGTGTGCCCGCGCCGGCAGGTGTGAGATCGACAAACCGCTTGCCCAGTACGGTTCCCACTCTGATGGCCGCACCGGATTCGCTGCCGACGTCGATCCCGTTGCTGTCGGCGTCGAATCTCACCAGGACGTGATCGTCTTGGAGATCGATGTTCTTGACTCTGCCGACAACCATGCCGGCGATCTGCACGTCGTCGCCGACGACCAGCCCACTGGCGTCGGCGAATTCCGCTTTGTACGCGACCGCGTCACTGACGCCGGGGATGGATCGGTAATTGAAGATGACCACCAGGAACGCGAGAATGATCGCGGTGCCGACAAGTCCGACGTGAACGCGGCTGCGCTCCTTCATCGGTGTTTTTCTCGTGGCGGGCTTCTTCGTCTTCGCGGGTTGCCGCGTACCCGCTGGGTCGCTCGCGTCCATCTTTTTCCTCCACATCAGTGGCACCGATCCGCCGGCGCGATGTACATCGGAGTCTCGGCTCCGCCGCCGATTCCCGGATATCGAATGGCCAGGCCGCAGACGAAGAGATTCACGAAGTTTCCGTAGCTGCTCACTCGTGAGATCTTCTGGTACGCATTGGGGAGACCTCCGAGGAGTAAGTCCAGTTCGGTGGTCCGCGAGTTGAGATTGGCCGCGAGCAGACCGAGTTGGTCGATGTCTTCGGCCAACGGTGCACGGGCGTCGGCCAACACCGCGGAAATGGTGGCGGTGGCCCCGTCCAAGCTGTCGACGGCGTTGGTGATCGTGCCCCGATCGTCGCTGAGCCCGCTGACGAGTCGCTGCAGATCGAGAACCATGTTCGAGAGGTCGTCACTGCGCTCGTCGAGGGTCGTGGTCACGGCCCCGAGGTTGTCCACCACGCGCCCGATCACCTCGTCCTTGTCGGCCAGTGTGACGCTCAATGTTCCGATGTCGCGGACCAGTTGAGCGATGTTGTTCGACTCGCCGCCGACCACCTGGATCAGGGATGCGGTGAGTTTGTTCGTCTGATCCGGGTCCAGACCCTGCAGCAGCGGACGGAATCCGTTGAGCAGCTTGTCCATGTCGAGTGAGCCGCGAGTTTGGGTGACCGGAATGATGCTGCCCGGCTTGATCGGAACCGAGGCGCCTGGACCCTCCTCGAGCTGCAGGTAGCGGTCGGCTATCAAGTTCTTGTAGCGGATCTTCGCGGTGGTACCTGACATGATCGGACGGTCGGTGTTAACCGCGAAGCTCACCAGTACCTCTTCGGCGCTGCGTAATTCGACCTTCTTGACTTTACCGACCGGCACTCCGGCCACCTTCACGTCGTCCCCGACCTTGATACCGGATGAGTTGGTGAAGACAGCCGCGTACGAGTTCTGGGGGCCGAAACGGATGTTGCCGACCACCGTCGCGAGCAGGAAGGTGATGGTGCTGGTCACGATCACAAAGACGAGAAGTTTGATCGCCGGTCCGCGTACGTTCATTTCTGATGTCCAAACAGTAGGGACGCCAGACGTCCGCCGATGTCGTCCAACGGGTTCGGGAGGACCTGGTAGGCATCGCTACCGTCCTGGAAGTTGGTGTGACCTGGATCGAATGTCGTTACCCCGTCCTGCATTCCATAGCAGCTCGGAGCATTGGTGACGTTGCCGACTTGGGGGAGGTTTCCGGGGAACTGGTAGAACGGATCGCCCATCGGAATGGTGCCGAGGATGTTCAGTCCCGGGCGGCCGCCACCGAGGACGCGGGTCAGGTATCGGTCGGACTGAGTGAGTCCTGCGAAGAGGCACTGGTACTCGGGTGAGTATTCGGCAAACAGATCGAGGACGGGGTTCAGTTCGTGCACTGCCTGGACAAGGGGTTGGCCCGCCGCGTCGAGGAGTGTGCGACCGGAGTTGCCGAGACCGGTGAAGCTGACGAGGAAGGCGCTCAGCTGTGTCTGCTTGTCGGTGAGGCTCGTTCCGGTGACGCTGGTGTTGTCGAGGACCGAGAGCAGGTCGGGTGAGAGGTCGGCGAAGGTGGCCGCGTTGTCGGCGAGCAGCGAAATATCGCGTTGCAGTGTCGGTATCGAGCCGTTGAACTCGACGAGGTACTCGTTGAGTTCCTCCAACGTGCTGCCCAGATCCGATCCGCGCCCGTTGAGGGCGGTGGCCGCCTGGGCGAGGACGGTGTTGACCTGGGCCGGATCGACCTGATCCAGCACTGACATCAGGTTGCCCAGAATACTCTCGACCTCGACCGTGACCTCGGTGTTCGAGATGGCGTCACCGTTGGTCAACTTTTGACGAGACGGATATTCCGGCGCAACGAGATTCACGTATTTGCGGGCGAAGAGCGTCGTCGCGTTGAGTTGGACGTCGACGTTGCGCGGGATGTGGACAAGCTGATCGGGTTGCATCTCCATGGTGATCACTGCGTTGCCTCGCGAGTAGGAGGTCGACGCGACGCGTCCGACGACTTTGCCGTTCATCTTGACGTCGGAGCCTGTATCCATCATCAGACCTGTTCGGTCGGTCCTGATGACTACCTTCGCAGTGGAAGTGAATGCGCCGTTGTACAAGCCGATCGAGGCTGCTGTGAGGACGAGAACGAGGGCGACGAGAGCGGCGCCGAGGCAAGCGTTTCGAGTCCGCGATTCGCGGTGACGGTTTGTCATGTGATCACCCTGAAATGTGCACGCCGGCACCCGGTCCGCCGAACACTGCGATCCCGACCAGCAGGTCGATGACCATGACCGCGATCAGGGAGGTGCGTACCGCACGACCCACCGCGACACCTACGCCGGCGGGGCCGCCCGACGCGTTGTACCCGTGGTAACACGTGACGCACATGATCACGATCGCCATGACGAGCACCTTCACCAGCGACCACCAGACGTCGGACGGGATCAGGAAGACGTTGAAGTAGTGGTCGTAGGTGCCACCGGACTGGTTGCTGAAGAAGATTGCCACCGCACGGGTGGAGGCGTAGCCCATGATGAGGGCGATCGCGTACAGCGGCACCACTGCGATGACACCGGCGATCAGTCGCGTGGTCACCAGGAACGAGGTGGAGGGAACCGACATGACTTCGAGTGCGTCGATCTCTTCGCTGACGCGCATCGCCCCCAATTCTGCGGTGAAGCCGGCGCCGACTGTGGCCGTCAAGGCAATTCCGGCGATGAGCGGTACCGCTTCGCGGGTGTTGAAGAAGGCGGAGACGAAGCCGGACAGTGCGCCGATACCGATGCGGCCAAGGGACGTGTCGCCCTGCTGCCCGACCTCGTACGAGGCTGCGACGGTGAGGAATCCGAGCACGACGACGGTACCGCCGATGACGGCCAATGCTCCGGTGCCGAGACTCACTTCGGCGATGAGCCGAATGATCTCGCTACGGTACCGGCGGATGGTTTTGGGCACTGCGGCGATGCTGGATCCGTAGAACCGCATTTGCTTGCCCAAGTCGGCGAGCGAATCCACCGGTTTGTCGACCAGTTTGGTCAATGACGGGCTCACCTGCCACCTCCGTATTTCGAATTGGCCACACCAGACATCAGACGACCTGCGCTTTCGTTGTCAGCTATGAAGAGTGAGAGTGGTGATGACGGAGTTCGCGAGGAAGAGCAGCACGAAGCTCACGACGACCGTCTGATTGACGGCTTCACCGACGCCTTTGGAGCCGCCCTGGACACGAATACCCAAGTGGCATCCCACGAGTCCGGATAGAAGCCCGAAGATGGCGGCCTTGATGGTGCCAATTGCCAGGTCGGCGGTGCCGGTCAGCAGCGAAAGGCTGCTGACGAATTGGCCGGGAGTCGCACCTTGGAGATAGACACTGAAGATGTAGCCGCCCACGATCCCCACCGCGGTGACCAGGCCGTTGAGGAACAACGCCACCACGGTCGCAGCGAGCACCCGCGGAACGACGAGTCGTTGAATCGGGTCGATGCCGAGAACTTCGGTTGCGTCGAGCTCTTCACGAATCTTTCGTGAACCCAGATCGGCACAGATGGCGGTGGCTCCGGCGCCGGCCACGACGAGAACCGTGACGATGGGCCCGATCTCGCGGATCACCGCGACACCGGCACCACTGCCGCTGAGGTCGATGCCACCGATCTCACCGAGAATGAGGTTGATCTGAAAGATGACCATGACGCAGAAGGGAATCGACATCAAAATGGTCGGCACGATCGAGACGCTGGCGATGAACCAGGCCTGGTGCAGGAACTCACGCCACTGCACCGGACGCTTGAACATGTACCGGAACGTTTCCCAGGCGGTGATGTAGAAGTCACCGAAAACCGTAGGAACTGCTTTGAGCTTGCTCTTCGTCTTGGTCGAGAGCAGCGGCGTGCGTTCGGCGCGAAGTTCGACTTCAGTGTCGGCCACCATCGGCCGTCCTCTCTGGAGTCAGTGCTGCGGGCGCGTGGGCGGGCACTGCCGGGAGCCGTGGGGTGACGGCGTCGAGGCGTCGGTAGGCGGCTCCGATGGGAGGCCGGAAATCGCTTTCGGTTCGGTTCGGCCACAGCGCAATTGCACGCTCGGCCTGAGCTGTGATGGTCAACGACGGATTGACACCCAGATTGGCGGACACGGTCGAACCGTCCACGACGTGAAGTCCGTCATGCCCGTACAGGCGGTGATACGGATCCACGACGCCGGTCTCGGGGGAATCGCCGATAGCGCAGCCGCCGATGAAGTGGGCGGTCATGGGACGGTTGGCGAGGTCGCCGGTTGCGCCGCCTGCCACACCGTCGATCTTCTCCGCGACCAGGCGTGCTGCGTCGTTTCCTGCCGGAATCCACGTCGGATTCGGGTCACCGTGTCCGGCGCTCGAGGTCAGCGTGTGCCTGCCGAACAGATTTTTGCGACCCGAGACCGTGATCGAGTTGTCGAGTGTCTGCATCACCAGCAGGATGATCGTGCGTTCGGACCAGTGCCGCGGCGAGAACCAGGTGAAATTCCGGGGATTGGACGCCAGCGCGCCGAGCCAACTCATCCAGCGAGGACGCCGTTGATCGCCGTCGGTCAATGCGGTCTGCAGCAGCGACATGGCATTGCTGCCCTTGCCGTATCGCACCGGTTCGACGTGGGTGTGATCGTCCGGATGGAAGGAGGAGGTGATGGCGACGCCCTGGGTGAAATCGGAATCCTTACGCGATGACTTCGCCCCGAGGATCGACTCCGAGTTGGTGCGGGTCAGGACGCCGAGCCGAGCGGAGATGTTCGGTAAGGAGCCGGTGTCGCGCAGGCGATGCAGCAGCTTCTGGGTGTTGTACGTGCCGGCGGCGAACACGACCTGCTCGGCGGTGAATGTCCGCCGGTTCTTGCGGCATACCGAAGAGCGACCCGAGCGGACTGCGTCGACCCGGTATCCGCCGCCGGGTTGCGGTGACACGTCGGTGACTGTGGTGAGCGGATGTATCTGCGCTCCACCCTGTTCGGCCAGATACAGGTAGTTCTTGTCGAGGGTGTTCTTCGCACCGTGACGGCAGCCGGTCATACAGGAACCACAGCTGATGCAGGATCGGCGGGCTGGACCGGCGCCGCCGAAGTACGGATCTGCGGCCAGCGTGCCGGGCTGATCTCCCACAGCGCCGAAGAACACGCCGACAGGTGTGAGCCGGAAGGTATGGCCGACACCCATGTCGGTGGCGACCTCCTGCATGACGTCGTCTGCGGCCGTCATGGTCGGATTCTGGGTCACCCCCAGCATTCGGCGAGCCTGGTCGTAGTGTGGCGTCAGTTCGTCTCGCCAGTCGGTGATGTGAGCCCACTGTGGGTCGTCGAAGAACGGGTCAGAGGGCTCATACAGCGTATTGGCGTAGTTGAGTGAGCCGCCGCCGACGCCTGCACCGGCGAGGATGGTGACGTCTCGCAGCAGGTGGATCCGCTGTACCCCGTAGCAGCCGATGCGCGGCGCCCAGAGGAATCGCCGTGCATCCCAGGATGTCTTGGGAAGGTCCTTGTCCCCGAATCGTCTTCCAGCTTCGAGAACGCCGACGCGGTATCCCTTTTCGGTCAGTCGCAGAGCAGACACGGCGCCGCCGAATCCTGATCCGATCACCAGGACGTCGTAGTCGTATTCGGTCAAGAGAGTCTCGCCTTCTTCATCGTCGTGAGCGCTGTGGTCAGCAGCGAGGCCCAGGTGGGGTACGACATACCGCGAGGCGGAGAAAATCCCAGGATTCTTTGTTGCGCAACAGTTTGCGCTTCGGTGTACTTGAGAATTCCTTCGGCGCCGTGACGGCGGCCGAGCCCGGAATCACCCATGCCGCCCATCGGTGAATCGACGCTTGCCCACGCCGCCGCGTAGGCTTCGTTGACGTTGACCGTGCCGGCGCGCAATCGTGCGGCGAACTTCGCACCCCGACGCCCGTTGGCGGTCCAGACACTTGCGTTGAGACCGTAGCGTGAGCTGTTGACCATGCGGACGGCGTCGTCGACGTCGTCGTAGGTGTACACGGACACTACGGGGCCGAAAGTTTCCTCCGAGTGACACGTCATGGATTCGGTGACGCCGCTGAGCACCGTCGGCGCGAAGAACAGGGGACCGATGTCTGGCAGCGGGTGTCCGCCCGCAACGACGACGGCGCCCTTGGCCCTGGCGTCGTCGACGTGGTCGAGAACGGTGGCGAGTTGTGCCGGCGAGCTCAACGAACCCATGTCGCAGGAGTAGTCGAGTGCCGTTCCCATCTTCATCAGCGCAACGCGGGAGGAGAACTTCGCGAGGAACACCGATTCCAGTGCCCGCGGAACGTAGATGCGTTCGATGGAGATGCACAGCTGGCCGCTGGAGGCGAAGCACGCGCGGACCGCACCTTCCGCCGCACGATCGAGATCCGCGTCGGGGAGGACGACCAGAGCGTTCTTGCCGCCCAGTTCGAGTGAGCAGCCGATCAGGCGCTGACCCGCCTCGCGGGCGATCCGGCGTCCCGAGTCGGTGGAGCCGGTGAACATCATGTAGTCACCACCGGCCATCAATGCGTCGCCGAGGTCGGCTCCCGCGCCCAGCACCATCTGCCACGCGAACTCTGGAAGTCCGGCTTCACGCATGAGATCGAGCGCCCACAGGGCAGTCAGGGCGGTCTGCCGGTCAGGCTTGTGCACCACGGTGTTTCCCGCCAGGAGCGCGGCGATGATGTCGCCGACCGCCAGCGAGAACGGGTAGTTCCACGGCGAGATGACGCTGATGACGCCCTTGGGTTGGTGATGCTCGACGGTCTTGGTGAGGATCGGCAGTGCTCCCCGTCGGCGGTGCGGTTTGAGCAGTGCCCCGGCTCGACGCGCGTAGTATCGAGCGGTGATCGCGACGTCGGCCACCTCGAGGAACGCATCCTTGCGTGACTTCCCGTTTTCCAGCTGAATCAGATCCAGAACTTCGTCCTGGCGAGCGAGTACCAGGTCGTGGAATCGGAGCATGACTGCCGCGCGGGCTCGTATGCCGGTCTGCTTCCACGACTCTTGCACACCGCGCGCGCGATGATACGAGGCAGCGACGTCGACGGCATTCGAGAGCGGCAAGGTGGCGATGGGCGAAAGGGTGTATGGCGCAACGTGTGTTGTGTCCGGCGCGCCGTCGACTGCACTGATGTGTGTCGAGAGGCGTTTGACGATTTTCTCGGTCAACCAGGCCGGGTTACGGGAAGTAGCGGTCGTCGCTGCGGAACGTTCGTGGCCGAGCAGAGGTGAATGTGGCACAGAATTCTCCGATTTCGGTTCGGGGTAGAGGCCGGGACGTCTGGTCAGCGTCCGATCGTTTCGGCAGCGGCGACGACGTTCTTCTCGACCGCGACCACGTTCTCGTCCGGCACGACGATGTGGCGCTTGAGGATCTTTCCCGTTGGGCCCTTGGGTAGTGCGTCCGTCAGCCAGATCTTGCGCGGGTACTTGTATGCCGCAACACGATCCCGAACGAAGTCGATCAGTGTCTGGGGGGCGACGTCGGCGTGGTCCGCCCGCAGCGAGACCACCGCGGTGACTTCTTCGCCGTGCAGTGAATCGGGGATCCCGACGACGGCTGCTTCCAGAACCGCCGGATGGGTGTACAAGACTTCTTCGATCTCGCGGGGGTAGACGTTGTATCCACCTCGAATGATCATGTCCTTCTTGCGATCGACGATGTAGTAGTAGCCGTCCTCGTCCACCCTGGCGAGATCGCCGGTGCGGAACCAACCGTCGTCGATTACCAGAGCGGTGGCGGTGGGATTGTTCCAGTAGCCTTTCATGACGTTGGGTCCACGAACTGCGATTTCGCCGATGTCGTCGGCCCCAACCTCGGTGCCGTTGTCGTCGACGAGTCTGAATTCGACGCCCGCAACCGGGGTGCCGATCGACCCCGACTTACGTTCTCGTCCAGGATGATTGAAGGACGCGACCGGGGAAGTCTCGGACAGTCCGTATCCTTCGAGAACGGTGCAGTCGAACCGCTCCTCGAAACCTCGCATCACCTCGACCGGCATTGCGGATCCGCCGGTGATGCACAGTCGTAGCGAACTGGTGTCGGCGTCCTGTGCGGTGTTGAGAATTGCGGTGAACATGGTGGGCACGCCCTCGAAGACGGTGACCTTCGCATTGTCGACTGCTGCCAACGCCGCGGCGGCGTCGAACCGGGGAAGCATCACCAGTCGCGCGCCTGCTGCCACCGAGGCGTTGAGCCCGCACGTCTGACCGAAGGCGTGGAACAGTGGCAGCGCGCCGAGCACTACGTCGCTGGGGCCGAGGTCGAGCATGTCCGCGACCACCTGCACGTTGCCGCGCACATTGGCATGTGTGAGTTCGGCGCCCTTGGGTGAGCCGGTGGTTCCGGAGGTGTACAAGATGATGGCGGTATCACCGTCGTCGCGGCCGACGACGGTGCGGAAAGGATCCGCCGACCCGAGAAGTCGCTCGAACTCGCCCGGATGCGTGACCAGGCATTCGGCGCCGGTCTCGGCCGTTCCGGCGTGTGCTGCCGCAGCGAAATCCGGCCATACGAACAAGGTGTGAGCGCCGGAATCTGCAAGATGGTAAGCGATTTCACGTTCCTTGAGGAGAACGTTCATCGGTACCACCACGCCGCCGGCGCGGAGGATTCCGTAGTAGATGATGGCGAAGTGCGAGACGTTGGGCAGCATGAGTGCCACCCGATCTCCCGGATTGAGGCCACGCTCGATCAGCAGTCCTGCCACCCGTGCGCTCGCGTCGTCCAAGGCCGAGTACGGGACTTCGGTTTCGCCGAACTCGAGTGCGATCTTCTCCGGATGGCGGAATGCGCTGTCTGTCAGTATTGTTGCGAGATTTGTCAAGGTCTTCTCCGGTTGTGACATGTGCACGAAAAAGGGATTAGGGGAACTAGCTGTCGAAGTCGATACGCACTTCGGCGCTGGTGGGACGCGACTGGCAGGTCAGGATGTAGCCGGCGTCGACTTCGGACTGGCGGAGTGCGTAATCGGAGTCCATCGACACGGTTCCGCTCACCAACTTGGCCTTGCAGGTACCGCAGGCTCCGCCCATGCAGGCATACGGAGTATCACTGCGCAGAGCCAGAGCGGAATCGAGAAGTGTTTCACCTGGCGATAATTCGGTGGAATGATCGCTGCCGCGGAGTCGGAAGTCCACCGACGCCGCTCGGAACTCCGCTTGGTTCACCGCGGCGGCGTCCACCGGGGCGTGGAAGACTTCGAAGTTCACGCGCTCAGGATCGACGTCGAACTCGGCGAGAGTGTCACGGATCGAACCCACCAACTCGACAGGGCCACAGAGGAACCAACGATCGACGGTTGCAGGCACCAGCGCGCCCTGAAACCAGACGGCCAGTTTGGCGGCGTCGATACGTCCGGAGAATGCGCCGCTGCTCGCGTTCTTCTCGCGGGAGAGCACGTGAACTATTTCGAGGCGGCCGGCGTAACGCACTTCCAGCGCATCGAGTTCGGCTCGAAACATCGTCGACTCCACGGTTTGATTCCCGTAGACGAGAGTGAAGTGGCTGTCCGGTTCCGTACCGAGGGTGATGGCGATGATGGACAGGATCGGTGTGATTCCGCTGCCTGCTGCGAAGCCTACGTACTTTTGAGCCACGCGAGGATCCGGACGATGCGCGAATTCTCCGGTAGGTGGACCCAATTCGAGGAGATCGCCTGGCCGAAGTCGGTCGTTGGCGTACGTCGAGAAGGCGCCGCCCGGTATCGCCTTGACCGCGATCTGCAGACGTGACTCTCCGTCGGTGGTGCAGATCGAGTAGTTTCGGCGTACCCGCGTTCCGTCGATGGTGGCCTGGACGCGCACATGCTGACCCGGGACGAAACGGAATTCTTCGCGGAGTTCAGCTGGGACGTCGAACGTGACGGCCACGCAGTCGCTGGTGATGTTCTCGACCACGGCGACGGGAATCGGATGGAAGTCGAGAGTCGGTTGGACGTCGTTGGTACGCGGGAGACCCTGACGATCCCGGAACTGATCGGTGGTCAGTTGGACCCCGTAGTACGTTCCGATTGCCACGTCGCGAACCAGGTATGCATCCTCGTTCCGGCGCCACGTCTTGATGTACCGGTAGAACGGAACCGACGGATGAAGATGATGGACCAGATGGTAGTTCTGTGAGAACATCGCAGGCGTCAGAAGCCATTCCATTCCGACGCGGATTCTGGTCGCGCGGTAGCGGTTTTCACGCTGCGTGGCCTGGAGTCCGTGATGGGGGAGCCAGTCGAACCACCAGCCGAGGAACAGCACCGAGATTCGCTGCGGAATGAAGTAGACGGCCGCGACGATCCAGATGTTTCCGCTTGCGACGGCCCAGACGAGGCCGGCCACCGTCAACACCAGCAGGGCTACGGTTTCGATCACCTCAGGTGACGGACGAGTGCGCAACCGACGGATGTAGAACGGGACGTACGAGACGTCGAGCAACGCCCATCGGACCGGGAGCTGCCACCACGATCCGTGGCTGGCAAAGGTGTCCGGATCCTTGTCGTCTTCGTTCGCGTATCGGTGATGCTCGATGTGGATGTAGCAGAAGGAGACGAAGGAGAGCGCCGAGGAGACGAAGAGCATCGCCACCCGCCCGAATATGGTGTTGACACGGCGATTTCGGCTGATGGAGTAGTGGGAGGCGTCGTGGACGACGGTGAACATCGCGAAGCACGCCACCGTGTTGAGGACGATCGTGACCCAGGTCGGTGCGAGGCCCGCCAGCGCGATCCACGTCCCGAATCCGAAGACTGCCAACGAGCTGAAGAACACTGCCAACGTCGGCACGGCAAAACGAGGTATCGACTCTCCTGGATCGGGGAGGGCACGCGGCGGAAGCGGACTCGGCGCCGAGTCTTGGATATGGGTGGACATCGTGAAACTCCTGATTCTCCGAACTCCGGTGGCGACCTTGCCGTCCGTGGCCGCGGGTCACGGGAAGACGACAGCGCGAAACATTGCTCTTGTCAGTCGATTACGAGTTGTGTGCTGATCGACTTCGGCAGGATCGCTGCCTTATCTCTGTGAATTCAATTCTGCCGTTTCGCATTCGCGGTGGCTACGGAGAGAGCTCCGAGTTTGTGGGCCTCGGGATTGGAGGCTGCTCCAACAGGATTTATGAGGGTGCGGATCAGGACTGCGTTCGGACAATTGTCCAGTCCAGGGCCCACGACAGTTCGAAGGCCACCCCTGGATCACGAAAGTTCACGCCGATGATTTCCTCACAACGAGAAACGCGGTATCGCACGGTGTTCTGGTGAACGAAGAGTCGTTCGGCGGTGCGTTCCACGTGCATCCCGCACGCAAGATATTCGCGCAGACTTGCCGTCAACTCCTCGCCGGAACTGCTCGAGGCAATGGGTGCGACATATCGTTGGTACATCGCCTCACCGACGTCACGATCTGCGGCAACCGCGACCTTGAGCCCGAGGCTCGTCATGTCGTGGATGCCGACCAGGCCGAAATCGCGGGCGGTGTCGAGTGCGCGGGTGGCGAGGCGGAACGACTCGCTCAACTGATCGAGAGTGCGAGCCGGGCCGACACCGATGACCGCCGCGGTGAGACCTTGCGGTGGTTCCCGAAGAAATCCTGCGAGATCACCGTCGACGAGTACGCTGGCGCCGCTACGTCCCGACTCGGAGGAACGGAACGGAAGTACTCTGTCGAGTTGTCCGTCCGCGGAACCTTCGTGATGACGGGCCCGCACCGCGACGTACTGTTGCCGGGCGTCGAGTCCGTAAGTGCTGGCATGACTGAGAATTTCAGCAGGGGCTACTGTGCCGAACAGTACGTCCCGAGTGAACGCCGACTGCCGTTCGTGGCTCTTGCGAGCCAGTTCGAGTTCCACCCCGCGATGTGCGGTCGTCGTGGTGACCATGGCGGCATCGGACCAGGCGAGAGTCGATTGGATGAACTCCAGTATCCGCTCGGTGTCGATTCCGAGCGCCTTGGCTCGTTCCCGCGCATGACGAATGACAACCTGCACGCCGATCGTCCACGCTCGAAGCATCTCGTCGACCGGAATTCCCTGACGGCCGCGTCTGGCACCTACCGCACTCAGTTCGGACAGCGGGGAAGTACCGGCGGTAGTGGCGCCCAGCCGCGCATTGTGCAGCACTCCCGTTACTTCGATCAGGACTTCCGGGTCAAGTTTGCCGGTTGGTAGCCCTTGGTAGGACGGTAGTTCGATCTGCATTGCGATCCGTACTTGGCGGGCGATCAGTTCGGCTTCGGCGAACAGTGTCCGAAAGAGCAATTCCCACTGTTCTTGCTCTTGCGGCGAACGCTCGAAGCAGGTCCGGAGGATGTTTGAGTCGAACGAAAAGTCAAGCATGCGGCAGCCTTTCTCAGAACCCGTGTAGGCGACCTGTCTAGCTGAGATCGTGTTGTGTCGAGTGCAGGCCACGGCTTCCTTGGTCTGAGGAATTGCGGGTACGCGTGTCTAACTCCACTCATCTGTTGGTGACTGCTGATCACAGTATTGTCCGATTGTGACTTCAGCCATAGGCTCTTGATACGAAGTATTTGGCAGGCTTTGTGCGATGCGCACAGCGCCCTGGCCCGAAGGTGGCGGACCTACGGGCAATCGTGCCGCTAACGGCGATTCCACTGAGTTGCAAACCGGAACGACAACAGAAAGAGAGACGGATGGCCTTACCGATTCGGGACCTTATGCCCCAAATTGCCATGGAGATGCTGGAAGGCGATTTCATCGGTGAACTTGTCTCTCTACTACGGGCCGAGATCGCGGAGTTGGACGACAATCCAGGTCTGAGCGAACTACTTGAAGCCAGCGCGGGTGCCAATGTCAAAGCTGCAGTGCATTTCCTTGTCAGTGACGTCGACGAACGTGATCTTGCAGCGCCAGTGATCGCACTAGAACACGCTCAAGCCGTGGCGCGAGGAGACATCGAACTCTCTGCCTTGATTCGCGCGTATCGGATCGGGCATTCCCGTTTCCTGGAGGCAGCGATGGGCCGTGTCACGGCGTTGGGACACGCTGACGGCAGCGTGACGATCGTGAAGATCGTCAACCGGGCAGCGCAGTACATCGAGAAAGTGTGCGATCAGGTCGAGTTCGCCTACGTCCAGGAACGTGATCGGTGGCGGGGTAGCCGGAACGGTCTCGCATGGGGCTGGGTGACTCAGCTGATGAACGGTAGCCTCGTCGACATTCCGATGGTCGAGCGAGCACTGAATTACCGTCTGGACGGTCATCACCTGGCCGTCTGTATCAGGGTCGAGGATCCCGCCTCCGGGTTGGACGGTATCCATCTCTCGAAGTTCGGAGATCAAGCCTCTGCGGACTTGCTGGAGGTCGCCCGCGACAGGCTCGCGGAGCACCTCGGGTGTGCCTCGCCGCCACTTTCCGTCGCGACCGGTGGGAACGAGATGTGGGTATGGTTTTCCGTTCCACCGGAATTGGACCTAGACGTCGCGTCGGTGGCCGGCGAGATTGCAGCCGCGAAGCTGAACGTGCGTCTGGCTCTCGGTAGTCCGGCTTCTGGTCTGGCCGGGTTTCGGCGCACTCGGGAACAAGCGCACCAGGTGCTGAGAGTCGCGTCTTCGGCGGCGAAATCTGCGCAACCCGTGATTGTCTATTCGCAGATCGCTTCCATCACACTCATGTCCGACGATCTCGTGCGTCTGCGGGAGTTCGTCGTCGATGTCCTCGGCAATCTTGCCCTCGCCACGGAGAGGGCGGAGCGACTACGTGAAACCCTCCGAACATTTTTGATGAACGGCCGGAGTTTTGCGGCTGCCGCATCGCGACTATTGTTACATCGCAACACTATTCAGTATCGAGTGCAGCAGGCTTTGGATGCGTGCGGGCGCAGTCTCGACGATTCTGATGAAACACTGAATATTCAGATTGCCCTGCAAGCCTGTCACTGGCATGGCGCGTCAGTGCTTGCAACCGTTGAGGAGCAGCCGGATCCGGCGCAGAGAGTGACGCTTCTCGGTGAAAGTGGCGGCTAGTAGGTTTGCGACCCAGAACAGGGCACGGTGATGTTGGTCGAAAATCCTTGCAGCAAAGCCTGTTTGGGACAGGCTGTTGCGGGACACCCCGGGTCGTTCTCTTTCGCGAGGCGGCGTAGGTCGCGGCGACGTCCTGCCAGGCAGTGAAACGGTCGGTCATCTCGGTACGTCACTCGGGCGCGGTCAGTCGGTGTCCGCGGGGGCGGAACTGCGATGAGATGCCAGTGAAAGCGGAGAGGAAGCGTTGCGCGTTTGCGACCGATTGAAGCGTTTCATGGCCAGCTCCTGCTGTCGGCTCCGCTGATGGGAATTCTCGGCCCGGTTGTTCAATGCTTCGACCGGCGATGCTCGACCGAGGCCAGTGTCTCGCGGTGGGTGACGCCGTAGCTGGTCAGCTTGTCGGTAATGGCATCGCGGCAAATGCTCCAGCCTTTTTAGCAGCGGGGAGCAGTTGGCGTGGTGATGTCGAGCGGGTGGTGGCGAAGAGGACCACGGTGGCGAATGCTACTTCTGTTGCCGCGATTGCCAGGGCGGCGTTCGAGTACGGCATCGCCGTGACCGCATGCGGAGTCGGCACCGAATGGTACGACCCACTATGTGATCGTGGCATGCTCATGCTCTGGTGGGCTGCGATCATTCCGAGGTTCATGATGGCGGCCAGAGCCTACCCGCCAGGCGTCGGATTTCTCCACAAGTGCCACGCGCAGTATCCGTAGCCCACGGCCATCGCAACCATGATCGCGGAGTATGCGAGACCGTGGCCGCCCAAACCTGCTAGGTGCCCTTGACTCGGGCGCGCTCCGCATCGAGGCGTGCGTAGAGCCCCTCCACATAGTTCCGCTCGGATCGCAGTTCTTCTTCGTATCCCTGGGTTGGCACGTGCTCTCACTTCCGCTGGCTCTTCCGATCCCGTAGTCGGTGGTGCGGGATCGGAAGAGCCATTCTGCGGCACTACCCGGGCCTTGCCGCAAGGCCCCCGGTGAGCTATATATTGATAGTGGAAGGGAGTGTTGATTCTCCCCAAAGGTCTCTCACGGATCCCCCAGACTGATATACGGCTCCCCGCCTGGTCGATGTTTGGACCGCGAACGCCACGGGTACAAATCTTTTGGCCGGCGTTCGAAAATCGTTTGCCCTCATAAACTTACGTGGATCGAGGGATTGTGAAGGCGATACTGGCAACGGTCGTAAGCATCCTTCTGGTGGTTGCCTTGGCCGTCGCCGTCCTGCTTTTACTTTCCGGATCCCCGCGCGAACGCACCTCGCACGAGCTTACCGATACTGTGCACACGATCGGTGGGAAGCCGACCACCTGCACCGACTTGTTCGGCGTAACGTGCAGCTTCGCTTTGCAGTCGGACTACAACCAATGGGGGCAAGACCTCGACAGTTTTGTCGGTGCCGGGACTCTCGGCCCCTTTGCCCGCAGCATCGGCTTCGTGGCGGAGGCAAAGCTAAGCTTGCAGGCATGCGAGGTCAGCGCAACCGCTGGTCGGACGATTCTCGATTTCTACACTCTCGCCGGGATCGACCACCCCGCGGCCACGACCACGGACCTCTTCCCCTTCTGGAACGAGTCCCGCCAATTCCTGTGCCCGGTCAACAGTTTCTGAGAACGGTTGATCGCTACTCGAGCCCGGACTGAACAAAAGCGTCGCGCACGTAACGCTGAACGAAATTCGCACTGGTGCAACAACGTCGCAGTTCGATCACAGGAGTCATGCCCGCACCACGTCCAGCACAAAATGTTTATGCGAATTTCGACGGGGTAGGGCCTTCTGTACGGGAGTCCTGCCTGCGCGGGAACCCCGAGCGAGAATCCGAACGAATTGGAGGGTCAACGTGCCAGACGACAAGAGCGGCCCCAGCGAGGGCATCAAAGGCGTTGTAGAGGACGTCAAGGGTAAGGCCAAGGAAGCCGTTGGTGCGGTCTCCGGGAACGACAGTTTGACCCGAGAGGGCCGCGCCCAACAGGACAAGGCCGAGAGCCAGCGAGAAGTAGCGAAGAAAGAGGCAGAAGCCGAGAAGGCTCGCGCGGAAGCTGCCGCGGACGAAGCACGGCAGAAGTCCGAGCAATAGTCGGGGCGCACTCGTCACCCTCGGCCTGGGATTGATCCCAGCCCGGGGGTGTGTCGTGGCTCCGCGTTCGAAATGAAATCTCTACTTTATTACGGCGTAACAGAATTCGTGCGCCCAGCATCACGATCAAGAGGAGCTGTTCGATGCCTTCATCCCAGTCCGTCCCAGGTGCACCGGCCCCGAGAACGCCGGACCTGACAGAGCCGGTAAAGCCTCGACAGCCGTTGCCTCCCAAGGACGACCAGAGGCAACCGGAAGTGCGTACGGTAGCGGGTGCCGAGGGGAAGGTGAAGGGAAACGGTCGCGGCCAGCGGGGTGAGTACCTCACCACTGCAACCGGTACACGACTCTACGAGACCGACCACTCACTCACTGCGGGTGAGCGAGGACCGACTCTTCTTCAAGACCACCACCTTCGTGAGAAGATCACGCATTTCGATCACGAGCGAATTCCGGAGCGAGTCGTCCACGCTCGCGGCGCGGCCGCACACGGTACGTTCCTGGCAAACGGTGCAGCCGAAAACATCTGTAAAGCTTCGGTTTTCGCTTCAGGTGCCCGAACCCCCGTATTCGTGCGGTTCTCGACGGTTCTGGGTTCACGCGGTTCGGCGGACACCGTCCGTGACACACGCGGGTTCGCCACCAAGTTCTACACCGACGAAGGTGTCTTCGATCTGGTGGGCAACAATATCCCGGTGTTCTTCATCCAGGACGGAATCAAATTCCCTGACGTCATCCATGCCGCGAAACCCCACCCGGACCGCGAGATTCCGCAGGCGCAGAGCGCTCACGACACCTTCTGGGACTTCGTGTCGCTACACACCGAGGCCACCGCGCACACACTGTGGAACATGTCCGATCGAGGCATCCCGCGCTCCTATCGCATGATGGAGGGCTTCGGCATTCACACATTCAGGCTCGTGAACGCCGACGGCGAGACGAATCTGGTGAAATTCCAATGGAAGCCGGCAGTCGGAGTGCATTCACTCGTGTGGGAGGAAGCTCAGATCGCAGGCGGTGTGGATCCAGACTTCCACCGCCGCGATCTTGCCGACGCCATCGAGGCGGGCGCATATCCGTCCTGGGATCTGGGCGTGCAGGTGTTCCCTGATACCGAAGACGAAATGTTCGAAGGCATAGATCTATTGGATCCCACCAAGATCGTGCCCGAAGAACTCGCGCCGGTTCAGGTCATCGGAACGATGACACTCGACGCCAATCCGACGAACTTTTTCGCCGAGACCGAGCAGGTTGCATTCCATCCGGGTCACTTGGTTCCGGGCGTCGACATCACCAACGATCGTCTCCTGCAGGCACGATTGTTCTCGTACCTCGACACCCAGATCACGCGACTCGGTGGCCCCAACTTCGACCAGATTCCGATCAACCGTCCTCACGCGCCTGTCAATGACATGCTTCGCGACGGCTTCCATCAGGACGGTGTGCATACCGGAGTCGCGCCGTACCATCCCAATTCGTTGGACGGTGGGTGCCCGTTCTTGGCCTCGGCGGACAGCGCGGCCTATATCGAGGTGCCCGAGGAAGTTTCAGGGCGAAAGGTAAGGCAGGCGCCGGCATCGTTCGACGATCACTTCTCGCAAGCTCGACTCTTCTATCGCAGTCTCTCCCCTGTCGAACAGGAGCACGTCGCGCAGGCGTATGCCTTCGAATTGGGCAAGTGCTACGAGGAGAACATCAAGACCCGGAATCTGGGGATCTTGGCGAACATCGACGCGGGTCTCGTGTCGATCGTCGCAGGGGGGCTTGGCCTTCCGGTTCCCGAACCGACGGAGCCGTTGAGTGATCCGGAGCTCAGCCCTGCGCTGTCCCAGGTTGGTGGGGAATGGCCGGTAGACGGAAGGATCATCGCACTACTGGTCGACGAGAACTCCGACCTCGAAACGGTTGTCGCCGTTCGAGACAAGATCTTCGACGCCGGTATGGTGCCGCTGATACTCGGCCCGCACGGCGGAACCATCGGGGACGGTGACGACGCGGTGACAGTGCAGCGGACTTACCTCACCGCTCGTTCGATCGAATTCGATGCAATTCTGCTGAGCGGCGACGTTTCTCGGATCGGCGAGGGCAAGTTGGATCCACGGGTGGAGACTCTGCTGAACGAAATGTATCGTCACAGCAAGGCAATTGGTGGTTGGGGTGAGAGCATGAGTGCGCTGGCTGCCGCCGGTATCGACGAGTCTGCATTGGGAGTCGTGGTCGATGCGGACGCGGAAGGGGCCCTGGCCTCGCTGGCTCAGCTTCTGAAGACGCACCGCGTGTGGGGGCGTTTCGAGGTGCCGCCCACATCCTGAGTGCCGGCGTACGTTCGAACTTGCGGTGTGGCCGAATCGGCAGTTCGGCCACACCGCCGGAGTGAAGACGAGTGAAGGGACGAAATAGTGGCTCGCAAGGACTCACAACCTCAACTCAAGGATCAAGAACTCTACGAAGAGCTACGCGAGAAGGGCGATTCCAAGGAGAAGGCGGCCCGAATCTCCAATGCGGCCGCCAATCGAGGGCGGTCGAACGTCGCCAAGTCCGGTGGTCAATCCTCACCGTATGAGGAGTGGACGGTAGATGATCTGAAGAGACGTGCGAAGGAACTCGATCTGCACGGCTACTCGAAGCTGAGCAAGGGCGAGCTGATCGAGAAACTCCGCAATCACTGAGTCGCATTCTGCTTGTGCAGAATACGACTCGAGCGTTCGGTTCAATGACCTTCTTGATCGAAGAGTTCCTGACCATCCAGTCGTTTGACCCCACGGTGTTCCATCAAGATAACCGCTGTCCCGACGATGAAGGACACCACGCACACGATGCCGGCAATGATCGACCATCCGCGAAATCCGTAACCCGCTGCCACCAAGGTCAATCCGAGCGTAGCCAGGCCCAGCCCGATCAGCAGATATCCGGGATAGTTGCGGCCGTCGCTGATTGCCTCCCCGACGTGCGATCGATTGGTGTGTTCGTCATCTACCGGTGAACTCCCGCTCGTGTTGGTCACAGCACACTCCATCCTGAGTTCGTGAATACTTGCGATTTGCCGCTTGTCGTCGGTTCACAGGGCAACTACCCGATCGGTGGGTGGGTGAAACCGATCGAGTAGTGCCGAAAGGCGGAGAAAGTCGTAGGCTCGAAGTACCGGATGTGGCGGAACGCCGGTGCGAGGAAGTCCTATGAATGCGAAGCCGACTCCCGACCTGTTCTCCGTAGGTACACCGACTCTCGGTGTGGAGGAGGAGTTCTTGCTCTGCGATCCGCGGACTGGGCATCCCAGTCCGCGCAACGTCGAAGTTGCAGCTGCCGGGCGAGAACTCGGTATCTCGCTGCAACTCGAACTCACGCGTTGTCAGGTGGAGACGTCCACCTCGATCGGAAGTCATATTCGTGATCTTCGTGATCAACTCTGTGAATCTCGTGCCGTTACCGCCGACGCTGCTGCTCGCGTGGGTTGTCAGCTCATTGCAGTCGGGACGCCGTTCTACGATCCGCCGGTCGACGAGATCACGCAGAAGTCGCGATACCAGCGGATGGCCGGTCAATTCGGTGCGATCACCGAGGGTGTGATGTGTGGCTGCCACATTCATGTGGGTGTGGACGATCGAGAACGATCGGTCCAGATCGTCAATCATCTGCGCCCGTGGTTACCGACCTTGCTGGCGTTGACGGCGAACTCCCCGATCAGCGGTGGACGCGATACCGGCTATGCGAGTTGGCGTTACGTCCTGTTCGGCAGGTGGCCCAGTTCGGGCCCGCCACCTTACTTCGAGTCCGTGGGGCACTACGAAGATGCTGTTGCAGCGATGCTGGAGACAGGGGTAATTCTCGATCCGCACATGGTCTATTGGGACGTGCGCATGTCGGATCACCTTCCTACCGTGGAGATTCGGATCAGCGACGTGCCTGCCACCGTCGAGGAGACGCTGACTCTGGCCACGCTGGTGCAGGCCCTTGTCGGCACCGCATCCGCCGCGATAACCAAAGGTGAGGCGGCGCCCGCTGTGGATCACGAGTTACTCCGGGCGGCTTGCTGGCGGGCGGCACGCGACGGACTCGACGGGAGGTCGCTGGACGTGGAATCCGTGCGCTTGCTGACCGCCCACCAGGCAGTTCGGCGATTGGTGGATCATGTCGAACCTGCTCTGACCGCATTCGGCGAGTTCGAGCAGGTCACGGCTTCCTTGGACAAGGTCTTCAGCAATGGAAACGGGGCGATCGTGCAGCGCCGTCAACTCGCGCGTCGGTCACGTGTGGCTGATGTGATCGACGAATGTGCCCGACGCACTTTCGAAGGGTGCAGTTCGCACGGGAGCAGTGAGATGTAGGCAACGGGGACCTGTAGGCAACGGGGAGGCGTTGACTTCCAATTTTGTGCCGAGTTCACTGGAAATGAGGACTTGTCGACTCCCCCGTGCAGAAATAATCCCGTCTGTAGGTCGCGTCGCGAGTTGCATACTGGCGAAGGGTTAGTCATGAAAAACGAATCTGGCGAACGGGCGTCCGAAGAACCTCAGTCTGCGCGTGGAACCCCGGGCTCCCGAGGCACGGGCTCGGATGAACCCGGAGGCGGTCCGGTAGATCGCCCTTCCGGCTCGTTCGACGACGAGGTGACGATCTCGGGGGTAGAAGGAACCGCGACAACTCCCGCCGAGCCCACCGCATCCGAACCGACTGTGCCGCCCTACGAGGGACGCCAGGAGGCCGCAAAGAAGTCGGCCTTCAAGGCGGCCGAGAGTTCTGGTGGACCGAATACGGGAGGGGCCGGCGAACCTGTCGTCGATTCTGAGTTCAAGGCACCACCGGCGGAAGAGACTCCCGGAGGACGAACTGCATCCCCTGCAGACGAGCAACCCGCCGCGGAGACGACTGAATCGGCTTCCAGCGAAAGCGGAGTGGGGCCGGCACATCAAACCGGCGTAGGGAGGAGCGAAGACAAGAAAACGTGATGATCTGACAGATCCATCGTGTTGCACGTTCACGTCGGTGCGTCGGACGTGCATTCCTGCTGCATCGATCATCTTGCTGCATCGGCCATCTTGTGTCGATGACACGGCCGGAGGGACAACATATGAACGACGATCCATGCCCCGCGCTTCCGTCGGACAAGGACCTCGACGCGCTGTGCGGTCGGCTGGCTACCTTGGTCGAAGAGCGCGGCCTCACAGTCGCCACGGTGGAATCGCTGACTGCCGGGAACATCGCCGCGCACCTGGGGAAGGCACCGAACGCCGGATCGTGGTTTTGTGGTGGGATCGTCGCGTACACCCGAGCGGTCAAGCATTCCTTACTTCATGTTCCGGACGGGCCAGTGGTCTGTGAGGAGGCTGCCCGGGTCATGGCACACAGCACTGCCACGCTGATGGGCGCGACCTTGACGCTGGCTGTCACCGGCGAAGCCGGACCGGATACACAGGAGAACGATCCACCTGGAACTGTCTGGTTCGGAGTCGTCGACCATGGGACCGCTGACACGGAGAAGCAGGTTTTCTCCGGCGACCCCGAAGCCGTCCTGGGAGCAACTGTCGAGCACGCGATCCAACTACTTCTGCGTCACGCATCCGGTCGCGACACAGCGAGTTAGAGAGTGTGAACTAGTCGAGTATTCAACTCTTCGAACGGTTCTTCTTGTGACGACCTGTGTGTTTCACGGGCGCCTGCGCGGTTGGAACCAGATGACCGGCAGCCGTGCATTTTTCGACTACGAGGTTCTTGCTGACTCCTCGGTTGGCATCCACTGCGCAAGTGATTGCTTCCTTGTCGGAGTTGAAAGGTTCCTCGGTCGAAGAGCCGTCGGGCATCGTGATCTTGTACCGATCCATACGTCGACTATTGCGGGTTGATCCGTCTCCGACAACCCGTGCTCACGGAAATATCGGGCTTGACGGATCATGTGGATCAGCGAGTCCAATAGTCTTCGGGTCTTTCACCTGAGCGGAATCCGTAGTGCTCGAGCATCGCTGTCGCTTCCGGGAAGTTGGCTGCCAGAGCTTCGGGCACATGGGCATCGCTTCCGAATGTCACCGCTTTGCCTCCCTCTTCGCTCCACCACTGGGGTATCCAGGGCCACAGCCGACGGGTGTTCATCTCGAGGGCTCGGCCGCTGTCGGCGATGGCGCGCATGGCATTTCGGAATCCGTCTTCGAATCGGCGGGGATCGAAAGGTCCGGCGCTTTCGGTCGGCCATGCGCGCACCGCGTAGTCGATGTGGGTGAACACTTCGAAGGCGCGGGAACCCGCTACCATGCGCGGAATCTCTTCGAGGTACGCCCAGATCACCTCGTCAGCGCCCCAAATTCGGAACAAAGTGTTCGGTTCACTCCGATCGCCGCCGACTTCGAGCGTGTGCAAGGAACCCAATACTCGGTCGATGCCGCCGAGATCGAGGAATTGCGCCGCTTGCGCTTCGTGCAGGTGCGGTTGTCCGAACTCGACTCCGGTGACAATTCGCAATTGAGGAAAACGGTGTCGGCATTGTTCGATGCTGTCGAGGTAGCCGTCGACGTCGAGGATCGGTGCGCGAGCGTATCCGTCAGCGGTGAGGAGGTGACGTTGGTGGGGCATCAGGTCCGCGGCGTCTGTGCGCCAACGGTCGTCGAAGTCCAGGTGCTCGGTGAACACCAACGCCGGCAATCCGATTGCTTCGGCACGCGCGCAAGTCTGTTGCATTCGCCCGGAAGCGTCGGACTGTGGTCCGCCGGTGTCCCACGACCACTCGCTGTGAACATGACTGTCCGCGGGTAGTTGCATGTTCAGTTCGTACCAGAGCCCGGGAGTTCTGGCCTGATTACAGCTCGGACTGGCGCGCGAAATCGCTCTGTGCAGTGCTTCCCCAAATCTCGGACGACTGAGTCTCGGGTTCGCTGTCCAGCTTTCGGACGTCGTGAATGAACTCCACACCGTGCAATTCTTCGGCAGGAACCGACAGAAGCTTGCAGGTGGTGCTGACGAAGAATCGCTGTACATCTTCCAACTCGAGACGCCCACCGGGCCGGTACCAGTGTGCGACCCCGGTACACATCTCGAGTATCGCGAGTCGGCTCAATGCCAGATCTTCGATGTCAAAGGCGCCCACGCGTTGGCCGCGTTCGAGGACCTGTCCGAAAAGAAGCTCGTACTCGTCGCGCAGCGTCTGCAACTCGATGCGGTTGTCGCCGGTCAACCCGCGCATCTCGTACTCGGCGACGCGGGCAGTCAGTTGGTTGACGGCGGTAATGCCGACGTGTGACGACACCAGGCCGGCGAGCTGGACTACGGGATCGGCGCTGCGGCGCATCGCCCGCTCTCCCGACTGTGTCAGCTCGTCGAGGCACGACCGAATGATCGAAGCCAGCAGTGACTCTTTGCTGCCGACATAGTGATAGAGCGTTGCCGAGTTGATGCCGGCTTCTGCTCCGAGTTCACGAATGCCCGTGGCGGCGAACCCTTTCGTCGCGAACAGCGTGACTGCCGCCCGTTGAACGCGCCCCAGGTCCATGATCCTCATTTCGGTTGGTTGCCCAATCATGCTAGCATCGCCGCCGAAATCGAATGACGGTCAATCAGTCGATTGATAGCTGCTCATATACTGGCGAATTGCATCTCAAATAATCAATCGATCGATTGAAAAAAGCTTGACTGTGCCCTGGGTCACTGCATAGTGTCCTTGTCGAGCCTCCCTCTCGGTGCGAGAGCTAACAGGGCACTCCATACAAGGAGCAATGACATGAACGACGCGAATCCCCCATCCCCCGCAACTGTCGACAGGCCTGCCCTGCGGCGGGTGGCCGGATCAGTTCTGGTCGGTACCACGATCGAGTGGTACGACTTTCAGATCTACGGCGCCTCCGCCGCTTTGGTCTTTGCGCCGCTGTTCTTTTCGGGCGCAGATCCCGCGCTCGCGACGATTCTCTCCTTCGCCACCTTTGCAGTCGGCTTCCTGGCTCGGCCGCTCGGTGGCGTTGTGATGGGCCACTTCGGGGACCGTATCGGACGCAAGAAGGTCTTGGTTCTTGCACTTCTTCTGATGGGAGCCGCAACATTCCTGGTCGGCGTCCTTCCGACGTCCAATCAGATCGGTGTGTGGGCCCCGATTCTTCTCGTTGTGCTGAGGCTGATCCAAGGCTTCGGTGTCGGCGGTGAGTGGGGTGGCGCAGTTCTGACTGCTGTGGAATACGCACCCAAGAATCGCCGAGGCTTCTACGGCAGCATGCCGCAGGTCGGTGTGCCGGCCGGTCTTCTGCTGGCGACGGCCGTCATGTTCGGTACCAAGGCGCTCACCGGAGACCAATTCCTGGTGTGGGGGTGGAGAATTCCCTTCCTGCTGAGTATCGCGTTGGTCGCCGTGGGACTTTACATTCGCACCGCGTTGGAAGAGACTCCCGCATTCGCACGCGTGAAGCAGCAGAACACCGCGGTCAAGATTCCGATGGTCGACGCGTTCAAGAACTATCCTCGTCAGATCATTCTTGCCGCAGGTTCGATGATCAGCACGGGCGCTTACTTCTACATCCTCAACACCTACAGCCTGACCTACGCCGACCAGTTCGATCTGCTGTCCGGAAACCTCATGCTCGGAGCGGTCATGGTGTCCGCACTCGTTGCAGTCATCTTCATTCCGATCTTCGGTCAACTGTCCGAGAAATTTGGCCGACGCCGGATCCTGATGGTCGGCATCACCGGCATGGGTCTCTGGGTCTTCGTTGCCTTCGCCGCGATAGATACCGGCAACTTCTGGATCACCACAGGCGCATTGGCCGTCGGCGCCTTCATGCTCAGCATTTCGTACGGACCGCAGGCGACGTTCATCGCCGAATTGTTCGATGCGCGGGTGCGCTACAGCGCGGCGTCCATCGCTTTCCAGATCGGTGTTCTCTTGGGTGGCGCAATCGCACCGATGGTCGCGGCCATGTTGGTTCGCGCGACAGGTGGATCGTTCGCGGTCGCTGTGTATATCGCTGCCCTGTCGGTTATTTCGCTGATCAGCGTCTACTTCGTCCGTGACACCGACCTCGACGAAGGAAGTCGCGACATGTACATCGATGACAACGGGGCGTATCTGCCGCCGGTCGATCAACGCTCAACGGCTGTCAACTAATAGAGGAAACTTCAATGATCACAATGAGTTTCGAAGAGATCTCTGTCGGAGACATTGCGGTAACGGACCCGCGAGTCGTCACCGAAGACTATGTGCGAAGTTTCGCCGACCTCACCTGGGACCGCCATCCTCTTCACCTCGACCCCGACTACGCGCAGCAGACGCGCTTCGGTCGACAGATCGCCCACGGTGCTCTCATGTTGTCCACCTTGCTCGGCCTGGTGGAGTTGGATCCCCGTTACCTGCAGTGCTTCTATGGGCTCGACCACGTCAGGTTCCACCGGCCGACCTACCTCGGCGACTCGGTGCATGCGGTGTCGGAAGTGCTGTCGGTGCGCCCTCGCTCGGACGGTGAGACCGCGATCGTGACGTCGAAAGGCTCACTCGTCAACCAAGACGGAGACCTTGTTTTCTCCGGCGAATTCTCTTTCCTGGTAGGCGAGACCCATTTCCTCGACCTCGAAGTGGGTGCTCGGTGAGTTCTCGGCCGCATATGTCATGGTGGCAGGATCTCGAAGCAGAACACTTCGAATGGACTGTGCCAGAGCAATTCAACATCGCGCACGCATGTGTCGATGTGCAGAATCCAGATGATCTAGCCCTCGTCGTAGACACCGGTGGACACTGGAGTCGGTACACATTCGGCGAAGTCGCTACGACAAGCCGAAAGTTCGCAACCGTGCTTGCGGATCTCGGCCTTGTCTCAGGGGATCGCGTCGGTGTGATGGTCCCACAGGGGATCGAGGTCCTCGCGACACATCTGGGCGCCTTCCGATCCGGAATGGTCACCGTTCCGCTTTCTGTCAAGTTCGGGTCGGACGCGCTAGTACATCGAATGCGTGACTCCGGCGCGAAAGTGCTTGTGGTCGAAAAGGACTGTTACGAACGAGTTGCCGACGGAATAGGTGAGATCCCCGGCCTCGAAGCCGTGATAGTCGTCGGAAAGACGGATCAGCCCTCCGATTCGAGGCCCGCGCGACTCCTCGATTTCCACAGCCTCATCGACGCTGCCGCGGAAAGTAGTGAACTGGCAGCGACAGGCCCCGATTCACACGCCATCATCATCTATACCTCGGGAACGACGGGGAATCCGAAAGGCGCCCTCCACGGGCACCGAATTCTCTTGGCGCACATGCCCGGTATGCGGACGGCATTCGACAATGCGCCGCAGCGGGGAGACGTCTTCTGGACACCTGCAGACTGGGCCTGGATCGGTGGTCTGTTCGACGTTCTCTTTCCTGCTCTTGCGTTGGGATGCCCTGTTGTTGCGACGCCCGACAAATTCACGCCGTCGCGTGCGGTCGAGATTCTGAGCCGTCACAAGGTGACGGGCGCCTTCATTCCGCCCACTGCGCTCAAGCAGATGCGAAGCATCGGTGTCGACAAGACTGCTGCGCGTGGTATTCAGTTGCGGGCATTGGGAACTGGTGGCGAGGCGCTCGGTGACGCATTGCAGGCATGGGTTGCGAGCACGCTCGGCGTAGCTGTCAACGAGTTTTACGGGCAGACAGAAATGAATCTGACCATCGGCACGTCGCGGTCGAAGTGGAGTCCCGCCAGCGGCTCGATGGGTCGCGCTTTTCCGGGTTTCGACGTCGCCCTCCTCGATCCGCTCGGCGAGCCGGTCGAGGTGGGGCAGGTAGGCGAGATCTGTGTGAAGGCAGGCAACCCCGGACAGTTCCTCGGCTATTGGAACCAACCGTTGAAGACTGATGAAAAGGTCTACGGCGGGTGGATTCATACCGGTGATCTGGGTCGGACCGATGAAGCGGGGAACTTCTGGTACCAGGGGCGTGCCGATGACGTCATTTCGTCCGCGGGGTACCGCATCGGCCCCGGAGAGATCGAAGAGTGCCTGCTCTCGCACGACGAGGTAGCCATGGCCGGCGTCATCGGTGTTCCGGATCCTTTGCGCGGGGAAGCTGTTCACGCTTTTGTCGTTCTGTCCGAAGGAACGAACTCTTCGGAAGAGCTTCGCCAGGAGTTGCAGACCCACGTGAAAAGCCGCCTTGCTTTCTACCAGTACCCCAGGCAGATCACCTTCATCGACAGCTTGCCGCTCACCACCACGGGCAAGATCCTGCGACGGGAACTCCGAACATTGGCCACGGACGCGAACGGCCTTGGCTAGCAGACGCCTACATGTTGGGTAGGACCACCACGAAGAACCATCCGCTCAGCGCAAGACCGATGAATCCGGTGAAGAGGCCGACTATTGCATCCCGGGGCAGCTGGCGGGCATTCGAGAGCAAATGCCCGCCAGACTTCCTCGGGTGACGTCGGAGCGCGAAGATTCCTGTTGTAATCGCGCCGGCGCCCAGCAGGATGCCGAAGCCGAAAGCCCAGAACAGAAGCACCGACAGCGCACCGAGCATCTCCGATCTTTCACTCCAGCGCGCGACGCGCTGTGTTTCGGTCGGGGGAGGCCACTTGTGAGAAGGCGTCAGCGCTGCTCCGAAACGGCGGGTGCGGCGACGGATCGACTGGTCGCTGAGAAACATTTTTCACCACCGCAGGAGTTGAGTTGATGAGCTCGGTCGATGAGCCGTTGGTATCTACTCGTCTACCCCGTCTTGGCGGATATATGCCGCTGAATTCGGGGCTAGCTGGTCGTCGCTTCTTCCCAGGAATTTCCGTTCCACACGATGGCGACGGGGTACTCGTTGTTCACCCCGGTTTCCCAGTAGTCGATGATGCCGTGTCGCTCTGATTCGAGTTCGATCCAGCCGATGCTGAATCCCCCGCGGAGGATGCGTTGGGCTCGTCGGTCGATCTCGTCCAGCGAACTGCAGAGCCCTCGTACTCGGGGCTCGATCCAGTCCGCGGAGGGATCGAGGATGGTGATCTCCAAGATGCTCGCGTCGCTCAGCGGGATCTCGATCAGAAGCTCACCGGAATCTCGTACCTCTAGGGTCGATCGATTCTCGTAGGCGTGCAACAGCTCTCGCGGATCGAACAATGAGGGGTTGCCACCAGACCGTCGAGACCAACCGAAGCGCAGCACGGACATATTCTCGCCCACGAATCGCAAGAACGTTATTCGAAGTGAACTAGTCATTCGATGTGAGCTGGTCATTCGATGTGAACAAGGCCCTCCAGGGCGTCCAGGACCCGGTCCAGTCCGAACTCCCATGCCGCCTCGGGGCTGTACGGGGTGTTCTTGGCCTCGCCGGCCGCGCCGCCGACTCGCTGCGCCAACGGGAAGTCGTCGCCGAGGTAAGCGGTCAGGCGCTGGCTCCAGGACGACCACACCTCGGCCATGTCGGCTGCTCGAGGGTCGGGGCGCCGCGCTTGCGCCGAGGATCGGGCGAAGTCGGCCACGAATGTCAGCGCGGAGTCCCGGTCGATATCGGTCAGTCCCGTGCCGTCGAAGGCATGAAGTTCGTGGTCGTATTTCGCGATGGTGCCCGGACCTAACGCGGCGCGCTGGTCGGTGATGTCGAGGAGCCACCAATGCTCCGCATAGAGGGCAAGTTCTTCCACAGCGACCTGGCGCACCCGTTGGCGCCAGGTCAAGTTTGCGTACGGCAGGCGTGGGCCGTTTCCGTGTACGGCGTCGACCATCAGCACCAGCAGATCGTCGCGGGATCCGACGTGGGTGTACAGCGCCATTCCCGAGATGCCGAGGTCGGTGGCGAGGCGACGCACGGTCACGGCGTCGAGCCCCTCGGTATCTGCGAGGGCGAGCGCAGCGTCGACCGCCTGCGAGGTCGTGACCTTCGCACGCGGGCCGCGGGCGCCACCCTTCGGCGCGAGGGGGTGATCGCGCCAGAGTAGGTCGATCAGTTCGCGTGCCATCAGTCATCTCCAAGAATCGGGAATATCTCAACCGTGATATACCTTATACGGTGCATACGGTATGCACTGCATAAGGTTTATGATCATGGAGGCCGCGATGAAAATCACCAGCACTGCTCTGTCCTTGAACGTTGCCGACACCGACGCGTCGGCCCGCTTCGCGAAAACCCATTTCGGCTTCACCGAGGCCATGGCCGACGACGGCTTCGTTTCCCTGAATCATCCGGATGCGGGGGTCAACGTGGTCTTCCTGCGCACCGGCCTCGGGACGTTCAAGCCCGACTTCGTCGCAGGTTCGGCAGGGCAGGGCATGCTCATTGCATTCGTGGTCGATGACCTCGACGCCGAGTTCGCCCGAATCGCCGCCGAAGGTGCCTCCGTCGTCACCGAACCAGAGACCGAACCGTGGGGCGAGCGTTACTGCCAGTTCGTCGACCCCAACGGAATCGTGTGGCAACTCGTCCAGTGGGTGTGAAGAACCCGAGTGCTCGGCTCGGTGGCGCGCGGCACCAAATGCAACCAGAGGGCGCGTTCGACGGACTGAGCTTGGAAACGCTGCGGTGAGATCCCTTGCGCAGTGCGAAACGCTCGGCTGAATGCGGACAGGTGCGCGTAACCCAGGTTCCTCGACACCGTGCCGGGTGCAATCCCGAGTTGGAGTTGGGTGCGCGCCTGGGTCATCCGAGAAAGGGAGCGCCATCGTGCGAGGCGCGGTCGACGTCGGCGGCATCCGAGGATCGAACCTTCGCCCAGCAAGACAGATAGACCGTCGCCGACTCGGTGGCGTGAAGCACCGTCATGGCCTTGGTCGCACCTTCCGGAGAATCGACACGGAACGAAGGCGCCAGCGCATGACCTATGCCCATGCGTGCACGGCGTTCATCGTCGGAGACATGGCGCATCAGGTCATCGGGCCACAGTCCAGGTGCGAGGTATCTGCTAGTTGCGCGAGAGTTCGATTACGCCAGTAGTCGTCGTGTCGGAGATGCGTGATGGCACCCGGTGTGGTCGCGAAGGTTGCAAAGCCGGCCGCTTCGACAGGCAGCTGCAGCCAGGCGGAGACGACGAATGTGTGTGCAAAGCCGTGTGTTACGACGATGTGATGGTGGTCGAGGTCGGTCATCAATTCGTGAACGCATTCGCCGACCCTCGACGCGATTTCGCGGCGGGTCTCCGCACCGGCAACGGGGCCACGGTGATCGAGGCGGTTGTTGTCGGGAGCCGGTACCTGCCGCTGGGCCAGCCACGAGTTCGAGCGCCCTTCGGCTTCTCCGAAGCTGATTTCGCGCAATCGAGAGTCTGTCGTCGCCGGAGCATCGAGTGTCCGGGCGATGATTGCGGATGTCTCAGCGCACCGTTCGAGGTCGGACGAGGTGATGCGGATCGGGTGCGAAGTGCCTGTGCGTCGACGCTTCAACTCTTCGGCGATCAATTCTGCATCACGCCGGCCGGCAGGCGTGAGAACCGAATTGTGCCAACCTCCGACCACATCCTGCGCGGTGTGTTCGGCATGAGGATGAGTGACGACGTAAAGATCCTGCACGAGACCCCTTCTGCTTACACCTTTTCCGGCAACAGTATTCCAGGATTGAGGATTCCACGTGGATCCCAGGACGATTTGATCAACTGCATTGCGGCGATGTCGGTCTCAGTGCGCCCGAGCGATATCCACGGCGACTTCGCGCGACCTATCCCGTGCTCGGCGCTGATGCTTCCATGGTGGGCGGCGACGAGTCGGAACACCGTATCGGTCAGTTCGTCGGCGACCCTCGGCTCGGCGTCCAGAAGGTTCACATGAATGTTTCCGTCGGCGAAGTGCCCGAACAGGATTGACCGCACGAGGGGGAAACGATCGGCCAGCGTCTCTCGGAGGCTTTCGATGAACATGCCCATCACGGACAGGGGGACGGAGATGTCGAGTTTGACCACCGGCGTCGTCGACGATGCGCTGATGCTTTCGGTGTGGCTCTCTCTCAGGGTCCACAGCTTCCGGGCCGGACCTGGCTCGACTGTCGCGTCCTCGATGAGATCGGCAGAGGCGGAGAGAACTTCCAGGAGCGACTCTTCCGTCTCGCGCGGCGACGAAACCTCGATCAGTGTGTACATCGGTGAAGGGGTGCCGAACGGACGTCGGGCATCGGTGTGAGCGCAGACGAGGGCGATGCCGTCGTCGGTCATGATCTCGGCGGCTTCGACGGTCAATCCGCCCTGGCGCACGCGATTACACAAATGAAGCGCTTGATCGACGTCGCGCACACCGGCGAGCACGACCTGGGTGTCGGTCGCGGGGGTGACCAGCTTCATCAAGACTCTGGTGATGACGGCTAGAGTTCCCTCGCTACCGGCAAGGAGGCCTGGAATGTCGTAACCGACGTTGTCCTTGACGAGTGGCGTCCACCTGCTCAAGACGGAACCGTCGGCGAGTACTGCCTCGATGCCGAGGATCTGTGCCCGTGTATTTCCGTATCGGACCATGCGTGTACCACCGGCATTGGTCGCGACGATGCCGCCCAGTGTCGCGGATTCCTTTGATGCCAAGTCGATTCCGAATCGGAGTCCGTGTGCAGAGGCGGCAAGGTCGGCGCGAGCAACGGTCACACCGGCGCCGGCCGCGATTGTCCGGCCGATAGGATCGACGGATTCGATCGTCTCGAGACGTCTGGTACTCAGCACCACGGACCCAGCCGAGGCGATTCCACCGCCGACCAGTCCGGTGTTTCCGCCTTGAGGTGTGACGGGAACCCCCGCGTCGAAACAGGCTCGAAGCACCGCAGACACTTCGGAAGTGTTGCCCGGTCGAATGACCGCGATCGCGTCGCCGATCCAACGTCCCGTCCAGTCGCGTGTGTAGCCCTCGATCAGTTCGGGATCGGTGAGGACGTGCGTTTCGCCGACGATCCCCGCGATGGCGTCGAGGAGCCTCGCGTCCGTTCCAGGTTCGCGCGGTTCGACGAGTGTTCGGGGGTTCATATGCAACCTTGTGATCGTTCGGGTGACAATTTTTCGGGGGACAGGCGGTGGAGCACCGTGAACTCGATCCTCCGACCTCAGGTGATGCCCTGTCCAAGACCAAGTAGTGACACCACCATCTGTTCTTCTTATAATCGCCGTATGAACCTGCAGCGTGCCCGCTATCTGATCGCTCTGTCGGATCACGGCAGCTTCACTCGCGCCGCCGCGAACGTCCACGTGGCGCAATCGGCACTCAGTCAGCAGATCAAGGTTCTCGAGCGCGAACTCGGAGTGCCGTTGGTGGATCGTCGTGGTCCGCAGTTCACCTTCACCGCCGCCGGCCGAGTGGCGGTACGAGAGGCGCGCTTTTTGCTCGGGTGTGCAGACCGGGCGGTCGAACGAATTCGGTTGGCTGCGCGCGGTGTGGATGGGGAACTGCGCATCGCGTACACCCGCTCGTGGGCAGGCGGCGCAGTCGCGGATCTGGTCAGCACCTATCGAAAGCTGTACCCGGGCGTGGAGGTCGTCGTCCATCGTGGCACTTCAGCGCAGACAGTTGATCTCGTCCGAAACGGAGCGGTAGACATCGCGGTTGTGCGCCCGCCACTCGATGACGGCGATCGCGAACTTCCCCTGATCGTCCTAGATACGGAACCGATACTGGTTGCGGTTCCCGCGGATCATCCATTCGGGGGCCGGGCGACAGTCGAACTCGGAGATCTGGTGGACGTCCCCGTTGTATTCTGGCCCGAGGCCAATGCTCCCGGAATGTATTCGCGTACGCTCGAACAACTTTGGCCTGACGGGGCGCCTAGCATCGTTCGATTTGAGGCCGACGACGAGCAGGTACTACATGCCGTCTCGGACGGGGTGGGTATTGCGCCGATCCCCCAGGGCAGGGCACGGATGCTCCGAATCCCAGGCGTCCATCTATGTGAGATCGCTGGTGAGCAACCAACTCTCGACGTTGCTGTGACCTACCGCCAGGATAATCCGAATCCGGCGCTTGCGCCGTTTGTTGCGCTCGCTGAACGCGAAAGATCGTCGACGACTGCGTAGCGCATGTGATGCGGGGTGGGGCCTATCCGCCATCGAGGACCAGCATCATGGCCGTTGTGCGTGCTCGGTTCTCGATGGTGTCGACGTGGAATCCGACGTGCTGGGACAGCTTCGACAATCGGTGCGCGACGCTGCTGTGATGAAGATGCATGGCATCGGCTGCGGCCCTCAATGTTCCGGATTGCAGGTATGCCCTCAAGGTTTCGAGTAGTTCTAATCCTTGTTTGGTGTTGCCGATCTCTTTGGCAAGAACTAGATCTGGTATTCGTGAGTGATCGATGTGTGATCCAGGCGCCAGGAGGTTGAGGGCACCGAGATCCTCGGCGTTCACGATCGGTGTTGTTGCTGACGCCTGTGCACGGGCGAATCGTGCAGTGCTGAGTATTGTGTTCACTTCGGAAGCCGAAGCAGCCAAAGATATTCCGGCGCGAATGGATGACGACAGTGCTGCCTCGGACAGCTCGGGTGTCGGTGCGAACGAACCCGCCACGAGATTCAGATACTCGCCGTCAGCTTCTATCCCAGCGGCTTTGCCAGGTGTGCAATCTTGCGAAATAACAAGGTGTGCAGTGCCGTCGGCTGTGTCTGAGACTGCCTTGGTTGCCACTACACGGACTGGTGTATGGGGTTCGATGCCGAGACCGGCACAGGAGGTGAGCACCGCAAGTTCATCCATCGGGAACAACAGATTTCGAGTGTGCTCGGCTTCGGTAGGCAAGCGTCGGGGTTGAAGGATTATCGCTGCGGTCAGGGCCATCCGGTCGACGAGCATTTCGTCGAGCGGCAAGTGCGCACCAGGACGCTCGATCCATACTCTCCCGAGAACTTCGTCGTCTACAGTGATGTCCCTGGCCATGCTCGGAGGGAACTGGGGTTCGGGTGACCATTGGCCGCGGGGGTCACAACGGCGCAAATTCTTCTTGCTTCTACCGTGTTCCACGATCTCGATACCCACAACGCAGTCCGCCAACTGCGCGCTCGCGCGAAGCAAAGATGCGGTGTCGGAGCCGTGCCGCACGAGGGCGTCGAAGTAGTCGATGACACGTACCAGGCCTGCCGAGTCTGCATCGAGCTCGGCAAGCCGGTACATCAGTCCTTGCATCTCGCAACGCTACGAGACTGACGACAGCGAACGCAACCCTCTCCGGAGCGCAGTGAGGGCTTCGACGGCACCCCTTTCGCTGACCGCGGCGGTCGCGACCAGTGCCGACCCGTGAAAGGTTCCGGGGAAGGAGTGCAATTCGACGCTGACTCCCGCTTGGAGCAGCCGAAGGGCGTAGTCGATTCCTTCGTCGCGCAGCGGGTCGAGTTCCATGGTGGACAGATAGGTCGGCGGCAGACCTGTGAGGTCGGTGGCCCGGGACGGTGCAGCGTAGATGGAGACGTCAGGATCTTCGGGACCGGAATACGACTCGCCGAGATAGTACTTCCACGACAGGATGGCGTTGGGGCGGTGCCACAAGGGGGTGTCGACGAAGTTCGTCATCGAGACCGTCGCCAGACGGTCGTCGAGTTCAGGGATTTCGAGGAATTGGAATGCCACGGGCACAACGCCCTCGTCTCGGGCTTTGAGGACAGTGCCTGCGGTCAGTCCACCGCCTGCGCTCTGCCCTCCTACTGCGATGCGGCTGGGATCGACTCCCAGCTCCTCGGCGTGGGCGTGGATGTAGAGGAGTGCGGCGTAGCAGTCGTTGACGGGGCCGGGGAAGGGGGTTTCGGGGGCGAGGCGGTACTCGACGTTTGCAACGGCGAATCCGAGTTCGCGCGCTACCTCGACACAAAATGGATCGCTGGACTCTGCGGTGCCGATTGCGAATCCGCCGCCATGGATCCAGAGCAGAACGGGGACAGCACCGGCGGTGTTGTCCGGGGTGAAGAAACGAATCGTGACTTCCGGATCGCCGTCCAGGCCAGGAGCGGACAGTTCACGAAGCGTGACTCCGTCGAATGACAGGTCGGCCAACATGGTGCCGACCAGAGCATCGTAGGTGGCCCGTGCGTTGGGGAGGTCAGCGAAGTCCACCTTCGGGAGCATGGTGAGTGCTGCGGCGAGTTCGGGGTCGAGCGTGGGGAAGGTTGTCATGCACTCATCATCGAGCCTGAATGTGGCCTACGTCACCAGTGGCTTGTAGGAAATCGGAGAGTCTTCTTCCGACGCCCGTCGGATCTCCCTAGGATGACGCCGGTGGACAGAGTACATCTCGGGGTGGGTTCGATCGATTCGGAAGTTGGGGCCAGGATCGGTGGTCGCCCGCCGCAGGTTTTCGCTGGTCAGCCGATTTTGCAGACGCATGAGTATCTCCTGACGCTCGGGACACCCACGGCGCCGTGGCTCGGCGCGCGAGAGCTTTCGGTATTCATCCGTCGAGGTTTCACCATCGGCGACGACGACCTCGAATACCCGGATATCGGGCTTAGGGCAGTCCCGCACCCGCCGTCATCACGAAGTGCGGAATCGGCCGGCGGTCATAAGGGGCTCGGGAGCGCGGAGTTGATCAATCTTCCCGCAGAGGGTGAGGTGATGCCGTTGGTACTGATCGCGCAGCAACCGGTACTCATACAAAATGAACCGTCCTACGCCGATGCTGTCGAGGCGGACGGGCAACGCTTCCTGTTCCAGATCAATGAAGAGGGGTGGCCGGTGGTTGCCGAGCCGCAACCCGAGTTCGTCGAGGAATACCTGTTTGGCTACGGCTCGGTGTATTTCTACGGGAGCGCTGACGCGACTGGGCTCGTTCGTGAAGTTGTGCCGGGATTTCTCGACTTCTGACCGGCCGGACGGCCCGTCTGCCGATACCGTGGGCAGCGTATCCCGACCGGCGGTTATGTCCTCGGAAGATTATTTTCGGAAGTTTGTCGATCGGTGAGTGTGCCGTTCGACGTGTAGGCAGAGGGGCCGAACGGCACGGCCCACGAACGAAGGAGATTCTCATGAAGTACATGCTGATCATGCGTTCCACCGACGAGGCCATCGAAGCATCCAAGGACATGGACTTCGACGAGATCATCACTGCGATGGGCCAGTACAACGAGTCCCTGATCAAGGCCGGTGTGCTGCTGGCGGGTGAGGGATTGGCGATGGAGGAGGGATTCATCGTCGATTTCGAGTCCGATCCTCCGCTGGTTTCCGACGGTCCGTACGGGGAGACGAAGGAGTTGTTCTCGGGATTCTGGATCATTCAAACGTCGACCAAGGACGAAGCATTGGAGTGGGCAAAGCGCTGCCCGTTGGGGCCGGGAAGCAAGCTCGAGGTGCGTCGGGTGAGTGAGATGTCGGACTTCGATCAGGACAACGAGTACATCCAGAAAGAGGCCGGCTGGCGCGAAGAACTCGGTACTGATCGTCCGGTCGCAGGCTGAACCATGACCGACGAGGCGGTGCGAGAGGAAACGAGAACGGCTGTCGACGCGGTCTGGCGTATCGAATCCGCGAAGATTGTCGCCACGTTGACTCGCACCGTCGGAGATCTTGATCTTGCCGAGGATCTGGCCGCGCAGGCTCTGCTCGAAGCCGTCGAGCAGTGGCCTGCCACCGGGGTTCCGCGAAATCCCGGTGCCTGGCTTACATCTGTTGCGACGCGACGGGCAATTGACGGGTGGCGACGACGCGAGAGATTGGACGAACGCTACGCCCACTTTGCGCGCGAACTCGAGAACGACGCTTCGCACTTCGACGACGTCAGCTGGGATCCGGATCGCATCGACGACGACGTCCTTCGGCTGATGTTCATCGCCTGCCACCCCGTGCTGAATCGAAAAGCGCAGGTGGCGTTGACGCTTCGGGTGGTGGGCGGTTTGACCACGGAAGAGATTGCGAAAGCGTTCCTCACGCCGACGGCGACAGTGCAGCAGCGGATCGTGCGAGCGAAGAAGGCATTGACCGCTTCGAAAGCGGTATTCGAAGTTCCAGGGAGAGAAGACTTTTCGAAACGGTTGGGCGCCGTACTCGGAGTGCTGTACCTGGTGTTCAACGAAGGCTATGCAGCCAGTTCGGGGGACGAGTGGATGCGTGCGGATCTGAGTGCAGAAGCGCTGCGGCTCGCGCGGATACTGGCCGAGCTGGTACCTCGGGAATCCGAGGTGCACGGCCTTGTCGCGTTGATGGAGCTGACGGCCTCACGATTCGGTGCCAGGACTACCTCGACAGGTGAGCCCATCCTGCTGGCGGATCAGGACCGGACTAGGTGGGACCGCCTACAGATCTCGCGTGGGCTAGCGGCGCTGGAACGGGCTGACGCCGTCGGGCGTGGACGCGGCCCGTACGGCTTGCAAGCCGCGATCGCCGAATGCCACGCGCGAGCAGCAACTTTCGAGGACACCGATTGGAAGAAGATCGTCATCCTCTACGAGGCTTTGGCGCAACTGGCGCCCTCACCTGTGGTCGACCTCAATCATGCGGCGGCGGTATCGATGGCCTACGGTCCTGGCCCTGCGCTCGAATTCGTCGACAAGCTTGTAGCTTCAGGTGAATTGGCCGGTTATCACCTGCTTCCCAGTGTTCGGGGGGAGTTGCTCAGTCAGCTCGGCCGATCCGAGGAGGCTAGAACCGAACTCCTCGATGCCGCTCGGCTGGCTGGGAACGATCGTGAGCGCGCTGTGCTGGTCGCGAAAGCAGATGCGCTGCTGCCGGATCGGTAGTCACGGGATTGGTAGTCAGGGCTGAGTCGGATCATCATTCGGCACCATGGGCGGCATCCCGACTCCGTACGGATCGAGCATGTCCGATACACGTCGACCCCACCGTTCATGCGCGGACTGACGGGTCATTCCGGCAGCGCGGCCGATGGTTGCCCATGTTGCGCCGAATCTTCGCAGGCTCATGACGCTTGCCGTCGAATCGATGCCTGCGGCGAGCTGGATCCGGAAGCTTGCCAACTGCCAAGCCATCTGACGCTGCGCCGGGATGTCGGTGTCCTGTTCTGCCTCCCATTCGGGGCTGCCAGGTAATGGATCCGGTCCGACAATCTTGTCCGCCTGCGCGCCGGCCTCGGCGATTGCGACGTTGACCGTCGAAGTTGCGGCGGTCTCGATCTTTGCGGTCAGGGCGGTCTCGATCAGATCTTGCATGAGAAATTCTCCATTCGTCAGGTTTAGCCTGACAGTTTCAATCGAATGTTGTCAAGAGGTCCCTGACTGATTCCATTTGATTAATGCACGATCTATTTGTGTACTATCTAAATGGCCTTCGGTTCTGTTGGCCGACGTCGAAGGGGTTGCTGGTGAAGATCGTGGTTCTGTCATTCCTGATGGCGCTGACCTTGATGACGGTCGGGATCATCGCGGCGCGCAACTGCAGCACTCGACCTGCCGTGACCGGGGCAGTTACTGCGGCGTCGACGGTTCTTGCTGCCGCCTGGACACTTTTTGCCGTGGCCTTCGTACTGGCCTGATCGCACTGGTCGACCCAAATATCCGAGCTGGAATGTGGGTATGACGGGTTGCATGCCCCGTTGGTGAGAAGTCGCACTGAAACGGCCGATGCGGAATTCCCTCCGGTTGAGTGCGTTTCATCCAAGGGAGCGTTCGCCGGGGTTCCGTGTCTCGGGGTTCCTGGCTACGACGGTTCCTGACTACGACGAAAGGTTGCGCGATGACAAAGCTGTTGTTTGCAGTCACTTCTGCAGATCACTGGACGCTGAAGGACGGAACACCCCACCCGACCGGGTACTGGGCGGAAGAGTTGGTCGAGGCGCATCGCGTTTTCGTCGACGCCGGCTACGACATCGTGATCGCGACGCCTGGCGGTAAAGCTCCCGTTGTGGACGAGGGAAGCCTGGCACCCGAGGTGAACGGCGGGCAAGAAGGCGCCGACAGTATGCGCAAGTACATCGCCGATCTGCAGCCGGTTCTCGATTCGCCGGAGATTCTGGAGAACGCCGATGCTGCGGATTACGACGTGGTCTTTGTACCGGGTGGACACGGACCGATGGAGGATCTTGCGGTGTCGGCATCCTTCGGTGGGCTTCTCGTGAACTTCCTGGACGCGGACAAGGTGGTCTCGGCGGTCTGTCACGCGCCGGCGGCACTCTTGCCGGCACAGAGACCCGATGGAAGCTGGCTGTTCGACGGCTATCAGCTGACCGCGTTCACCAACGAAGAGGAGACGCAGGCTGGTCTGGCGGACAAGGCTCCGTGGCTGCTCGAAACTCGCCTACGCGAATTGGGCGGCAAATTCTCGAAGGCTGAGGCGTGGTCGCCTTATGTCGTGGTGGACCGCAAGCTCTACACCGGTCAGAATCCGGCTTCGTCACGGCCTCTCGCCGAGCGGATTGTCGCCGACTTAGGCTGAGCATTTCTTTTGGCGCCGCATCGAGGTCTCCTCGATGCGGCGCTGGGCCGTGTTCTGTTGTGCCTGAGGTTCGTCGTCAGGTTTTGAAGGTGGTGTTCGCCGGCCGCGGGTGCTGCCCGGGGTCGATCGAGGGCGGCGGGATGAACCACGGTTTGTTGTCGACGCCGATTCGGATTTCCCATTTTCCGACGAACCCGGATTTCCGGTGCATCAGCCGGTGGTGCGAGCGGCACAGCAGGACAAGGTTGTTCATCACCGTCGGGCCACCGTTGGCCCAGTGCCTAATGTGGTGCGCATCAGTCCAGGCGGGCACGCATGAACAGCCGGGGAAGGCGCAGCCTTTGTCTCGGGCGATCAGGGCGACTCGTTGTTCGGCGGTGACCAACCTCTTTCCTGGTCTCGCATCGAGCGGCGCTCCGTGATCGTCGAGCAGGACGGTCGAGAGGAAGCAGTCACACCCGAGAAGCCTGGTCTGCGAGACCGACAGGGGCCCGAGCCAGGGCATGTGTCCGACGTCGAGATTCGACACAGCCACTCCACCATCAGTTGGTGTTGCGGCGCAATCGCGGTGCTCGGCCAGATCGCGGGCGTTGATGTGCACGTTCACGTGCGGACGCTGCCCACCATCGGTACCGGTTTTGGCGCAGTCGAGGTAGCGGCGGATCAGTTCGGTGAACCCGTCCGCGGTCCGCTTCGCCGCCGACCGGGCATCCGGGGTTCCGTCCGGCGCCGGGGTGGGCATCGTCAGATTCGACAACGCCGATAACAGCATTTCGCCGGTGAGGGCGTCGAAATCTCCGCGGACCACCACCCGACCGTTCAAGGTCGAGGCGATGCGGAGCTCGTTGCGATCCACGTCTTCGGCGGGCGGAATCTCATCGGATTCGAACAACCGCTCCAACGTCGCGATAACGTTGCGCACCTTCGTCGTCGTCGCCTCCACCCCCGACGCAGCAGCGAGCAACAGGTCGATGCACTTCGGTAGCGCTTCCTCAGGCATGCCTTTCGGTGGTGATTCACAGAACGCCACGATCAACACGGCGTGATCGAACGAGCAATCCCCGCAATCAAATCTCGCTGCCACTGCCGGAAACGGCCGCAACGCCGCACCCAGCGCGGCGATCTTCTTCCCGTCCCGAACCTGCAACATCGTGTTCGCCGCCAACCACGAACCGACACCGCGGCTGGCGATCACCTGATCATCCGGGCGCATCGACAGTTCGTCCACCACAGCCACCCGCACCGCCTCGAGACGCAGAATCTCCGCACTCGCCGACACCGCGGCCTCTCGCAACTCAGCAGTCGACAACTGCCACAGGCGTCCGCGTAACCCCACCGCAGAGCCACACACAACATCCGACAACAGAACACTCATTGAATCCCCCGATCCCCTACACAAACCATACTCGAACATGCATTCGAGTCAAGGGGGATTATGTGAGGGCGCGAATCAGTGGGGTGGGGTCCGCGACTACGAACAGATGACCGCCCCCGCTGACCTCTTCGAAGCGAGAGTGGGGGATCAAAGAGTGTGCCCAGCGGGCTACTTCGATGGGTACGTTCCCGTCCTCGGTTCCGTGCAGGAAAACCGTTGGTACCGAGATGGATTGAAACAATCCAGGCATCTCGTGGCGATACCGAGCCAAGTCGACAACCGCTGCTGACCCGCCCTGCGCGATCCCTTCGGATGAATCCAATTGGAGAGCGGGGCGATGCGACTCATCGGTCATGACAGCTTGATCGGCGGCCGGCCAGATCGAGACGGAGTCGCTGCGTAGCTTGGAGAACACTCCAGTTCCCGCGAGCATTGCGCCGGCCACGCGGGGAGCCCAGTTGGCGGCAAAATACAGCGCGGATACCAGTTTTATCCTGCGCCGCAAAGTATCTCGTGGGGCTCCGGGAATCATGGCGCACGCCAGCACCAATTTCGAGACTCGTTCGGGAGCGGCTGCAGCGACTGCGAGCGCGTAGCCGCCGCCTCCGGAGAAACCCATCAGTGTGGCCGAGTCCACCTCGAGGTGATCGATCAGGGTGACGTAGTCGTCGTCCCAGGAATGAAATCCCCTGTCCATATAAGGATCCGTGCGTCCGAAGCCGGGTCGATCGGGGACTATCAGCCGTATGCCTGCCGTCGCAGCCGCGTTGTGGAGTGAGAGCCCCTCGTATCGGCTGCCAGGTGATCCGTGGGCCACGACTACCGGGTGGCCAGTCGGATCGCCGTACTCGCAGAATGCGATACGACGCCCCGAGGCGTCGCGAATTTCGGTTGTGGTCACGCTGCTCGTCATGGTGTGGTTCCTTGCTGCGCGATCGACGCCACACCGTCCAGGATGAGGGCGACTCCGAACTCGAACCTTCGGGTGGGATCGTGATGAAGCGTGAACACCGATGCCTCGCGTCGATCGGCGGGTGCACTGTCGAAAGCTCCGCGTCCCAGTTGAATTGCGACGTGTCCGGTCACGAAATCATGCAGGGCGCCGTACGCGTACGTGGCCTGTTCGTCCTCGAGGCCGGCCTGCGAAAGCGCTCGAACGACTCGGTGGGCAGTGTCGTCGGCACCAGGTGCTTCCAGTGATGCCTGCCGATGGGCTTCCAGGACAAGGGGATGGCGCATCAGGAGATCGTGGAGGCCGTAGGCGAACGTGCGGGCAACCTCGCGCCAGTCGGTCGGCCATTCGATCGACGAGACGGCTTCGCCTACGAGAGTCGAGATCAGATCTCGCCTCAAGGCGTCGATGCCGCCGGTTGTGCGGTGGACGGACATCGGCGATATGCCGAGTCGTTCGGCGAGCACTCGAAATGACACTGCATCCAGGCCGTCCGTATCGGCGATCGCTGCCGCTGCATCGAGAATCTGTCTGTGACTCAATGCTTTTGGTCGACCGGCCCTTGCGGAGCTGGCGGATTCGGATACCATGCTGACAACAATAGCGATACGCGTATCGAAATTACAAGTGTCTATTGACCTACAAGGAGCGCTTCCCGATGACTGACCTCCATCAACTGTCCGCCGTCGAACTTGCCGGTGTGATTGCCGCCAAGCAGGTCTCGATTCCCGAAGTCACCAGGTACTTCGTCGACCGTGCGACCACTTCCGACGACGTCGGTGCCTTCACGACGATCGCCGGGGAGCACGCAGTCGCCCTCGCCGAACAAGCGCAGTGCAGGTTGGACGAGCGGGACGCCGGGCCCCTTCCCCGCCTGTTCGGCGTTCCGACGGCAATCAAAGACCTTGACGCTACTCGTGGCATTCGCACGACCTTCGGATCGGCGCTCTTTCGCGACTTCGTGCCGGACGCTGACGACGAGATCGTCGAGGCGATCCGAGAAGGTGGGCTGATCGACATCGGTAAGACGACGGTGCCCGAGTTCGGGGCAGCCTGTTACACCGAGCCGGAAGTTGCTCCGCCTGCTCGCAGTCCGTTCGATCGCACACGTAGTGCTGCCGGCAGCAGTGGTGGTGCTGCTGCCGCTGTCGGAGCTGGTCTGGTGCCGTTTGCGCAGGGAAGTGACACGGCGGGGTCGTTGCGTTCTCCGGCAAGTACGTGCGGAGTGGTGGGCCTCAAGCCGAGCCGCGGTTTGATCACGATGGGCGTGGCGGGGCATGACAACTTCGGATTTGCGAGCAAGGGGCCGATCGCCCGGACGGTTCGCGATACCGCTGCGCTGCTGGACGTTCTGGCGACTCGACCTGGCGCCGGAACTATCCACCCGCCCCGGCCGAAGTCGTTCGAAGAGTTCGTCGTACAGGCTGGGGGAGTGTGCGCTCGGCCCTTGACCGTCGCTCTAGCTCACGGATCGGTCTCCGGCGGAGCCGTGGATCCGCAACTCTCGGACGCTGTATCGAAGGTTGGCAGTGTTTTGGAGAGCCTGGGGCACAACGTGTTCGAGCGACCCCAAGCCCGTGATGATGTTTTCGTCGATGCGTTCGTCAAGATGTTCTCGTCCTTGGCCGGCACCAAGCCGATCCCGGAGGAGTACGAGCACCTTCTCCGTCCGATAGTGCAGCACTTGCGAGTTCAAGCAAGCGAGGTGCCGTCGGGCGATCTGGCCGCGGCAATCGGAATTGTTCAGGCTTGGGCGCGGCGATGGAGCCTCGACTACGCCGACGCCGACCTTGTTGTCACCCCGACGGTGACGAAGCCTCCGCTCGCGATCGGGGAGTTGCGCAACGACGAAGATCCCGCGACCGAATTGATCGACATGGTCGCATTCACCGGAAACACCGTCGTCGCCAATACAACCGGTTTCCCGTCGATCAGTCTGCCACTCGGTTGGACGGAAGACGGCGTTCCGCTCGGTGTGATGATTTCGGCTAAGTGGGGTTGCGACGCGGAATTGCTCTCTGCCGCTGCAATGCTCGAGGCCGAAATGCCGTGGAAGGATCGGTACCGATTCGACCGCGCAACCGTGCTCTAGTTAGGGAGAGGAACCCGGTCGCTCGCCGATGCGAACCCCAACCACGTGTGGCGGTTACCCCACCAGCACCACCCGACTTTCGGGGCGTTGCGGTTGTCTTTGCCGTCGCGACCGGTTCCGTTGCTGATCCACACGGCGGGAGTCCTGGTGTCGAAAGATCCATCGGGCTTGCGCAATCGGGAACCGATGGTCATGAAGCACTTTCCGCGTTCGAGGACGTCGGGTCGCTGCAGCAACCAGTGGATGCCTTCGGTGAGTGTCAGCGGCGTCCGCTCTACCTGGACGATTGCAGGCAGCGCTTCGTCCGGGCTCCAATTGGCCATGTGATCCCCGCGGTCGACTTCACCGAGCAGATACATCGCGGTGTCAGGCAACGCGGCCGGCTCGGTAGGGGCGAACAGATCGACGTCGGCCATGTCGACGACGATGAAGCCCCGCTTGTTTTTGTGTTCGAGCTGTGAAGCCAAAACAGAAGCTGGAGCGAGTTTTTCGTGCACGGTAAGCAGTCCCACATCGCCTTGTCCGGCTGCGGCGGCTGCCTTGACGTCGCCCGCAGAAAGTCCGGCCATCTCGTGTACCCCGAGTTCGATCAATCGCTCGGCCTGCTGATCGATGGGCGGGAGGTCGAAGTGCATACCTGCGATCCTACCGATCGTGAGCAGACCGATCGGTGGGATCGGCGGTGAGGAAAGTCGGCCACGAGACGCCCAACGCGCGCATGATGAACGGGACGGTGGTTGCCACGACGCTATCCACTCGGTCACCGGCCATGAGCATCGGGCGTCGGCTCTCCACGCAGGCGAGGATGAGTTGCGCCGTAGCGCCGGCGTCCGAATCGACAAAAGTGCCTGCGTCGATACCTTCCTGGACGAGTTGTTCGACCAGAACAGACAGGGGGACAATATGTTCGAGGAAGCCTTCGCGATCCTGCGCTGACAACAATTCGACCAAAGCGATTCCCGTGAATCGCTGCAGTGAGAACTCGACGAGTGTCAGTTTGACGAGGATCTCGATTCGGTCGACAGGATTCTCGCGATCCGCGAGTTCACGCTCGGCCAGGAGCAGGAATCTATCCATCTCGCGGGTGGACCAGGCAAGCAGTAACGCAGATTTGTCGGGGAAGTAGTTGTACACCGCTGTCCGCGAGACGCCGGCTGCCTGAGCCACGGTCTGCAGCTTCACGTTCTGCCAGCCCTGCTCGTGAAGTTCGTGAATGAACGCGTCCAACATGGCTTCTCGGGTCGCGATCTTGTGTTCTGCGGTTGTCGCGCCACCGGTCAGCTTCGGCATGGTCGATCCTCCTGTGTCTGATTCGTGGTCACGGGGAGGTCGAACAGATCCGCAACAAGGCGTGGATCCCCCTGCCACATCGAGACGGGTACAAGCATCATCTGCTGCGCGATCCAGCGTACGGATCGGCAGACCTCTTGCTCTTCGGCGGCGGTAAGCGTCGTGCGTTTGCGCAATCGCTCCATCTCCGCGGAAGTCAGATCAGTGATCCATTCTTCGGCCGCAAGCGAGAGGGGTGAACCCGGTGTCACGACCGTTCCAACTCGGCACTGGAGAACCGCGAAGTCATCACGGACAACATGACGACGGCTACGACCGAGACGGCGTGTGCCGCCGCCAGCCAGAGCGACTCGGGTGCATGTTTGTGGAGGGTCGGCGACATCAGCATGGCCATGAGGAGGGCGAGACCTGACAACATCGCGGGACCGTTGGGTCGGCCGACAAGCAGCGTGACCAGAAGAACGAGCGCGACGACGCCGCAGGCCACATCTGCGGGCGGGTACGTTGCCGGAACGATTCCGCGGACGGTGTCGGTTAGGTTCAGCCCGATCGACACCAATTGTGCGAGGCCTGTCGCGCCGGCCAGCCAGGCCGTCCATCGCAGTCCGTGAAGACCGGCTTTCCGCGTCACGGTCAGAGGCTCCTCCGAAGATCCCCATGCTGCGGACGTCGGTGTTGTCACGGCCTTCTCCTTTTTATGACGAGGTGTCGTCATAAAGTATCAGCGCGTGACAAGTGGGTTTCCGGGGGTGGGTAAGTGGCTAGTCCTGAGGAGACAGACACGGCAGCATCAACAGTTGAATAACCGACGAGGCGAACTGCGGGAGGTGGCTCGATGACGACTCCTGCCCACACGGATCGGCCCTCGTCGAAACAGAGTTGGTTGGCGCGCGCGGCATTTGCGGCGCTGGTTCTTGCAGTGATGGTGCTGCTTATTTTCGCCGGACTGAAAACCTTGACCATGCTGATCCTGGGGACCGGCGGGGTGATTGTGTGCGTCGTAGCGGTGTACTGGTTTCTGACCACCCGCGGATTCCTCCGCTGGATCTCGTTGGCTGTGGCGGTTCTGACACCGATCGTGGTGCTCACCTTCCTGGTCCGAGAACGCCTCCTGTGGGTGGTGCTGCTCGCGATCGGGGTGTTCGTTGTAGCCGGTATCTGCGCGCGGGCCGCCTTGGAGGGGGAGGAGAAGGAATTGCCGGTGGTCGAGCGACCGGCATCGCCGCCCACCAAACCGTTCCTGGTGATGAACCCGAACTCCGGCGGTGGCAAGGTCGAGAAGTTCGACTTGAAACGCAAGGCCGAAGGACTGGGTGCCATGGTTGCACTTCTCGAGGGGCCGGAGAAGATCGACGTGACGGCATTGGCCAGGGAGGCGGTCGCGGACGGTGCCGATCTGCTCGGCGTTGCCGGTGGTGACGGAACTCAGGCACTGGTTGCCGCTGTCGCGGCCGAACACGACCTGCCCTTCCTCGTCGTCAGCGCCGGGACGCGCAACCACTTCGCCGCAGACCTGGGTCTCGACCTCGAGGATCCGTCACGGTGCCTCGACGCGCTTGTCGACGGCGTCGAGGTCACGGTCGATCTGGGAAATGTCGGCGGTAGAACCTTCGTCAACAACGCATCGTTCGGGGCCTACGCCGAGGTCGTCCAGAGTCCGGAGTACCGCGACGCCAAGACCAGCACCTTCCTGCAGATGCTCCCGGATCTGCTCGCCGGACGAGCCGGAGCGGTACTGACTGCCCGCTCCCCGAGCGTGTCCGCGGTCGGGCCCCAGGCTGTGCTGATCAGCAACGGACCGTACGAAATGAACGACTTGGCGGGGCTCGGCCATCGCCCGCGTTTGGATCGGGGCACTCTCGGGATCGTCGCGATCTCCGTCGGCAGCGCCCGTCAGGCCGTCGGGTTGCTCCATCGGGCGCATCAACACGGGCTGGCTCAGGGCACCGGATTCGAGGTGATCATCGACGCAGACACCGACGAGATTCCGGTCGGCGTCGACGGTGAGGCTCTGGTGATGCCAACTCCCGTCAGGTGCACGGTCAGTCCGCAAGCACTGAGAGTCAGAGTCCCCCGAGACCGTCCGGGCGTCCGTCGCCCCAGGCATGCCTGGGATCTGGTCCGATTGCGCGAGTTGGCAAAGTTCACGAAATCCGGCTCGTCGTAGGTGCGGGCGATCTTCTCCGGGTCGACGCGTGTGATGGGTACCAGGTCGATCTCGACGGCTGCGTTCTGACGCTTGGGACATATCGGGCGAAATTCTCGGAACACATATTGTCGATAACTACCGCGTTACTCGGAATCCGGCGCTGCCTGCTCGGTCGAATCCGCACTCTCCCAACGGTTAATCTCTGGTCATGGAGAGCGGCCGATGGATGCGACGGGTATTGGTGGTGGAGGACCAACCACTGATGCGTGCACTCGTCGGTGACGCGCTCACCCACGCCGGGTTCGTGGTCCATGCCGCCGGATCGGCGGTCGAAGCGCTCGCGGACTTCGACGGATTCGACCCCGACCTCTTGGTTACCGACATCGATCTGGGCGTGCGGCCGAACGGCGTTGATCTCGCGAACATCGTCACAGTGAAGGCTCCGCATTGCGCGATCGTGTTCCTGACCAACTACCCCAACGCATCGACGGCACCTGGTTCTGCCGGTGTGCCGCCGAAATCGCTGTTCGTGGACAAGGCGGCTGTCCAGTCGGCGGATCAGTTGATCGGCGTAGTGGAGGCCGCGTTGACGGAAACCGAGCCACCGACGCTCGGGAGTGATCCGGACTCCGCCTTGTCGAGCCTCACCAGATCACAGCTCGATCTTCTGCGTTACATCTCGCTCGGCTGGTCGAACAGCGCAATCGCAGCGCATCGCGGGTCCTCGATCCGAGGTGTGGAGAAGCTCATAGCGCGCACTCTCGAGAGCCTGGGATTGACGCACGATTCGTCCACCAATCCGAGAGTGCTTGCTGCGAGCATCTTCATCCGCCATTTCGGTGTACCCGAAGTGACCGACTCGGTGTGAACCCGCGCGAGTGGTGGCTTCGACTCGGTGATCGGAACATCGTCACCAAATGGTCTTGGATTCTGACGCTGCCGTTCGCGGTGACCGTGATGGCCAACTACTACCTGTGTACCGGGGTGCGCGAGGTCGGCGTGATGGCAGTCGGTGCCTTTGCGACCCACAGCGTTGTCGGGGTGATGCTGCTGATTGCGAGGGCTGTCCTTGCAGCACGCCGATCGCAGCTCGCGGCCCTGGCCCTGTTCGCAGTGATCGGCGCGATCCGCCCGTTCGTCCTCGACGCGATCACCCGCGCGCTCGAACTCCCCGTCGACCCCAGACCGATGCTCGTACGGGTGGCACTCAATGTCGTGTGCACCGTTGTTTTCTTGTCGTTGACCGCCGTACTGGTAAGTGCTCTCCGCGACCGCATCGCGCTGCAACGGAGTTTGAAGGTTGCCGTGGCCGCCGTGCAGCTCCAACAGACCCGCGATCGATTCCGCCTCGAGCAGACCCGTGCGCAGTGTCGGAGAGAGCTCGAGCGCAGTATCGAGACAGTCATGCACGCGGTTGCTGAAACGGAACTCGAGGGAGTGCGAGGGGCAGCTCTCTTGAAGCGAATCTCCGACGACGTGGTTCGCCCGATGAGTCATCGACTGTTCCGGGAGATTCCCCCGATCGAATCACCGACGCCGACTGTGCGGCTGACGGCGAGAGATCGACTGATCGGCGTCGTACGCAGCGTTGAACCGGCGCCACTGTACTTACCGGTGTTCGCGTACACGGCACTGGTGACCGTCTACCTGCTCGCGACTTACGGCGTGACGTTCACGGCGGTCCAGGTTGCCCTCGGATTCTGGATCTTCGTCGGTGGCAATGTGTGTGCTCGCCGAGCCGTTCGCAAGGGTGACGGCCCTCTCCGAAGGCTCGCAACTCTTACCGCCGTGTACTGCTCGAGTGCTCTGATCAGTAGTACCGCGACGTGTCTGCTCCTGACGATGTTCGGCCGTGCCGCCACTTTCTATCTCTCGTCGATTGCCATCTACCCGGTAGTTGCGCTTTCCGTGTGCCTGATCCGGGCGGCGGATACTCAGCGCCAGGACGAGGAGCATCAACTCCGCAGTGCCCTGAGTCGGCAAGCGCTCGATGCAGCTCGCACTCACAGTGAGCTGATGCACACGCGACGTGGCCTCGCCAGGTTGTTGCACTCGTCGGTTCAGGGCGAACTCGTTGCGGCCGCATGGTCTTCGGGCACCGTTGCCGGTCGTCGAGTCGATGTTGCTGCAACCATTGCCCACATTCTCGACGGCCTGGAAAGTGACCTGTCCGCGCCTCCGGATCGGCCGGCCGATGCTGACGCCCGAAAACGCGTCCATGATCTTGTCACGGTGTGGCGCTACGCAATTCCTGTTGTCAGTCACGTCGACGACGAAGTCTGGGCGGTGATCGGTTCAGGCTCCGCTCGGCTCGACAGCGTGGTGGAGATCCTGTCGGAGGGACTGACCAACGCCGTGAAACACGGTGCAGGAGGCCCCGTCTTCCTCGAGGTGACACTTTCCGATGCTCGGGCGGTAGTAGCGCGAATCAGTTCGCCGGGTCGGCTGCCGGTGGCACGGGACTCAGGGATCGGGCTCGAATCGCTCGCCGGTACGGTAACGTCCCTCGAACTTGTCGAAGAGGAAGACCGGGTGGTCCTCACCGCCGTGCTTCTGTGACACCGTGAGTGGCGATGTCGTGGTGGCCGAACATTTCGCCAGTGGCCGGATTGGCGGCTTGTACGGTCACAGAAATGGAATCGATTACTGCGCAGCTCATCCCGATCGCCACCGGCGTCGTCATCAGCCCGATTCCTCTGGTTGCGATAATTGCGATCCTGCTGTCGACTCGGGCGAAAGCAAATGCTTTTGCGTACACCGCGAGCATCGTCCTGGCCGCGGCTGCGATTACAGCAGCGACGGCACTTTCGACCACCGGAGTGGAATCGAAGTCCAGCGGCGGCGCGCATACCGTCCAGACGGTGTTCGCCGTTGTGTTCACTGTCGGTTTTCTGGCGCTTGCTTACTCGAGTTGGCGTAGCCGTCCGAAAGACGATGCCGAGCCGGCGATGCCGTCGTGGCTGGCTCAGATCGACTCGATGCAACCGGGAAAAGCTGCCGTCCTGGGACTGTTGCTGACCGTACCCAACGCGAAGAACCTGCCGCTCGAACTCAAGGCAGGGTCGATCATCGGTGGCGGGCACTTCAGTTGGATAACCGTGATCGCGTACTCGGTACTGTTTGCGGTCGGAGCGTCGATCGCCTTGATCGTGTTGTCCGCCTTGGCTGCCGTGCCCTCGGCGAAGGTGACCGATGCGCTGAGCTCCACCAAAAGCACTCTGATCCGCCACAATGCGGCAATCATGACCGTTTTATTCCTGATGCTGGCAGCATTGGAACTCTCGCACGTTGTCGAAGCCCTGTCGAAGTAGCCACTTTGTTTTCGAGGAGAAATCGAATGACGATCACACCCAGCGAAGCGCCGGTAGTCGAGACGACGTACGGGCCGGTTCGAGGATCGACGGAAGGCTCGGTGTCGAGTTGGAAGGGGATCCGCTACGCCGCGCCTCCGATCGGTCCGCTGCGATTCCGCGCGCCGGTTCCGCCGCAGCCGTGGACCGAAGCCCAGGACGCAACAGAATTCGGACCATGTGAGCCGCAAAGTCGACTCGCGATGATCCCGCTCGGTGAGAACGTTCCGATGAACGAGGACTGTCTGTTCCTCAACGTGTGGGCGCCGCGCCCGGGCGGTGCGGATGCGCCGGGTAAACCGGTGATGGTCTGGATTCACGGCGGTGCGTACTTCCGTGGAGCATCCAGCCAACCACTTTTCGATGCAACCACATTGGCCGAGAACGGTGACGTTGTCGTCGTCTCGATCAACTACCGTATCGGTGTTTTCGGCTTCGTCGATTTCTCTTCCTTCAATTCGAGCGAACATACCTTCGAGCCCAATGTCGCTCTCCGCGACATGATCGCAGCGCTGCAATGGGTTCAAGGCAACATCGCGGCTTTCGGTGGTGATCCCGACAAAGTGACGTTGTTCGGCGAGTCGGCAGGTGGCGGTGCCGTGACGACGCTGATGACCGTCCCGTCCGCCCGCGGCTTGTTTCATCGCGCCATCGTCGAAAGTTCGCCCGCCACTTCGGTGTACGGGAGTGAACGTGGCGAGATCGTCGCGAAGATGTTTCTCGAGATCTTCAGCGGCGGCGAAGCCGATCTGGGGCTGTTGCGGTCCACGTCCGCCGAAGACTTGGTCGGGCCTTCGGACGAGTTGTTCGCGCGCGTTCCTCAGGAGACACCGGGAACTCTGGCGTTCGCGCCAATTGTCGACGGTGATCTGCTTCCCGACTACCCGGTGCGAGCGTTCCGTCACGGTAACGCACACCCGATTCCGCTGATCATCGGAACCAACAAAGACGAGTCTTCGCTCTTCCGGATGATGAAGTCGCCGTTGATGCCGATCGATCCCGTCGTGATCACGTCCATGTTCGCAGAGATCGCCGACGAGCACCCTGGGCTCGAGCTACCCGATCATTCTCAGATCGAAGGCGCGTATTCGGGGCTGTCCAAGCTGGGTGCCGGTCTCGGGCTGACCCGTGACTTCGGATTTCGTCTGCCTACGCTGTGGATTGCCGAGGCGCACAGCAAGATTGCACCGACGTGGTTGTACCGATTCGACTACGCGCCGCCGATGCTCAAGGCGTTGAAGATCGGTGCGACCCACGGTACCGAACTTGCCTACGTCTTCGGCAACATCAATCATGGAGCGCGGGACATTACTTACAAACTGGGCGGGCTGAGCGCGGCGCGTCAGGTATCGGAGCGTATGCAGGCGAGGTGGCTGGATTTCGCCAGAGCTGCAGGTGATTACGAGACCGGGTCCGATCGCGAACTGGGTGCGGCCCCGGGGTGGCCCACTTACGACACCGACACACGCTCGACACTGTTGATCGACAAGCACGATGCCGTCGTCGCTGACCTCGACCGCGAGATCCGGGAGGCATGGGGTGACACGGTGATCGCATTCACCTGATGGGCCCGGTCTAGCCCAGCTTCGCGAGATAGTGCGAGACAGGTCCCGCAGTGAGCATTCCGCTTCCAGCGCCGGCAATTTCGGCTGCGGCAGGCAGGAGTGCCGCTCGGGCTTGCTCCTTGGCTCGACTGTCGCCGACTGCAATCGCCGCAGCAGCAGTCAGGCACCACAGTGCCTCGGAGAGTAGGTCTTTGGGTGGGTCCGGCATTGCGTCCACTGCCTGGGCGGCCTCGTTCACCTTTCCGTGCGCGAGAAGGACGTGCGGCCGGGCCCAGGGTTCGTAGGGGCCCCACTGTGTGGCGGCGTCGAATCTTGCCGGCAAACCGCGCCACACTCGGAGTGACAGAATTGCGAGAGACAGTATGCCGTCCTCGAGGCCGGGCATACCGGAATCGGAAAGGTTCACCGCCGCAGCTTCGCACAGCTTCTCGCAGTGCGCCGCCTCCGCGCCGGTAGCGGCAGCACGCATAGCGCGAAACCAGGTGGTGAACACCGCTGCCAACGGTCGCTCATGACGTCCGGCCAATCGGTCAACTGTCCCGGCATGTAGCCCGGCTGCATCGAATTGCCCCATCGCGCTGAGGGCTTGCATGCGGATCAGATGGCCGAGGATCTCGAAGGTAGCCAGGCCGTGTCGAATGGCGAGGTCGACCAGTTCACGGCCGATGTTGTCGCGCTCGGAGGCAAGACCGGTAGTCCAGAACGTCTGCATGAACAATCCGTTCAGAGCGAAGGCCAGGAGCCCTGGATCATCGAGAGCGCGACCGATCTGCACTGCGGCACGGGCACATTCGAGTCCACGATGACCGGATAGTCCGCGCGATTCGAGTGCGATCGTCGCCAACAGTCTGGCCCGAGCGAGTTCGTCGCCGTCCGGAAGGCGATCGAGGGTGCGCTGAGCGGCCTCGACGATCTGCGCAGCCTGCCGAGGATCGTCGGATCGTGTCCAGATCCCGGGCACGTCGTAGTTGCCGATGATCCGTGCGGTGAGTTCGACATCGTCCACTTGCTCAGCGGCGCCGATGATGGTCAGTCGCTGGTTTCGGGCAGTCTCCAGTCCGCTTCCGCCCGTAACTGCCAAACTTCGGAGGAGGCCGACGGTGGACTCCAATCTCGATTTCGATCCTGCTGCTACAGTCCGGTCGTACGCTGCCGACACCTGAGCAAAGATCTTTTCTGCCGCTACAGGATTCAGGTGGCTCTCCCGGCGGAGAATGTTGGACTCGAGGTCAGTCAGTCGTGGACCGGGGTCGATGCCCAGTTCTTCGGCGAGTAACTTTCGTGCGCGACGAAGGACTGCCAGCGCATCGCCCTGACGGTCGGAGCGGTACAGGGCGAGGGCCAGCAATCGCCAACCATCCTCTCGCCAAGGCTGTTCCGTCACATGAGCATCCAGATCGGGAATCGCTTCCGCGGCTTGCCCGAGATCCAGTTGGGTGGACGCCATTCGCTCGACGGCCGTCAGACGCAGTTCCTCCAAGCGCGATCGCTCCGATCGTGCCCAAGACTCTTCGATGAATTCCGCGTACGCTGGCCCTCTCCACAGTTGGAGCGCCGTTCGGAGCAGTTCGAGTGATCGCGCCGGCGACGATTCGGCGGCTTCACGCACCAGTCTTTCGAATTTCCAAGCGTCGACCGCGTCGGGTGCCGCATGAAAGGCGTAGCCGGGCCCTTCGGTCACAATGACTTTCGGCTTCGTTCGCGGCGCGCGATCCGGTTCGAGCGCGCGCCTCAGTGCGGAAACGAATGTTCGTATTGCGCTGGTCGCACCGGCCGGAGGATCGACCCAGAGGTCGTCGACAATCACGTCCACCGGAACAACACGTCCGCGGGCGACGATCAGACGAGCGAGGACCGCTCGGTGTCGTGGGCCCTTCAGATCGATCTGGTGTGAAGACTCGTTCCACGCGACCACGGGTCCGAGAACTCCGATAAATGTGTGGTCTCGCATTTCCCCACGCTATCGCGCTCATCGAATGCTCATCGACTGCGGCGAGGCTGATGTCCATCACCCCGACGAACGAGAGCAACCGATGACGATCACCATTCCAGACTTCGACTACCAGCAGATTTCCGCCACGGACGGCGTGCGACTCAATGTGGCGGTCGGCGGAAGCGGAACACCACTCGTCCTTCTTCACGGTTTTCCCCAGACACACCTCATGTGGCGTCACGTAGCCATTGCATTGGCGTCGGATCACACCGTCATCTGCCCGGATCTCCGCGGATACGGAGCCAGCGACAAACCGGTCGAGGAAAACCCGGACAGCTACTCCAAAAGAACAATGGCTGCCGACATTGTCGAGGTGGCGAAGAAATTGGGACACGAGAAGTTCGCCCTTGTCGGCCACGATCGTGGCGCACTGGTTGCCATCAGAGCGGGGCTGGATCATCCGAATGTGATCACGCAGCTCGGTTCGCTGGACGTGCTCCCCACCTTGGATATGTGGGACATCCTGCACGGATCGAATGCTGCTGTGGCTTTCCATCTCTATCTCATGGCCCAGCCACCCGGTCTTCCCGAGCAGATGATCAGCGCCAGCGCCGACGCGTTCTTCGAGTACTTTCTCGACGTGTGGACGCAGAACCGCGAAGCGATTCCGGCAGACGTGAGGTCCGAATACCTGCGCGCCTCACGGGAGGCGGTGCCGTCGATCGTTGCCGATTACCGGGCGTCGGCAGGCATCGACGTCGAACACGATCAGTCCGATCGCGATGCGGGCAACCAACTACACATGCCGGTCACGGTCATTCAGCAGGACTGGGGTTCGATGCTCGGCTACGACGCCGAGGCTTTGTGGAAAGCGTGGGCGCCCGATCTCGAACACCGCACGCTGTCCGCTGGTCACTTCATGGCAGAAGAGGCGCCTGCCGAAGTGGTCGAAACGATCCGCACCCTACTGAAAAGGTAGTTTTACGCTTCTTGACTGTCGAGGTACTGGCGAGCGCAAGTGCGTCGTGAATGGACGAGGGGGATCGATGGGTTTCTCGCTGCACTTCATGCGTATGACGAAGGACGTGCAACTCGATGTTGATCGGGCGGCGGTCGCCGCTTTCCTCGATCAGCACGGGCTGCACGTGGTCGAGAGCCCGTACGGAGGCGAGATCGTCGACCGTGACGACAGGGCATTGACGATCGACGGGGTCTTCTCCGACCTTCATCTCGACTCGCTCGAGCAGAGGAATCCACTCAGTGGTGGAATCTTCCACGCGACACTGTCGCCTGCCGAGTGCGCGTTCGTCTACGACCTCTGTGCCGCCGCTGGGTTCCTGATCGTCAACCCTCAGGGTGACCCGACGTTTCTCGTTCCCGAGCGCAATCACGAGCCCGACGACGTTTCCGAGTTGGAGGACGTTGTCTGGGTCGACAGCGCCGAGGAACTGGCGCAGGCGCTTACCGGTGGCTTCGAAGCGTTCCGCGAGTTTCGGGACCGCGTGACAGGACGAGCCGCCGGTGCCGAATGATCGGGGCCCCGTCGGGTTGACGCAGGACCGGTTCTACCGCTTGACCCCGGCCGCCAAGTCGTCGACCAGGACCTTGGCGGTCAAGGCGTATCCCGCGGCCTTGTAGTAGTCGAACGGAATCACGCGACCGGCCTGTGCGGCGGGCAGGCGCTTCCACGTCGGCGAGGTGTACACGCTGCCGGAGGCGCTGCGATCCAAGGCGAAGATGACGTCGGCTTCTTCGAGACGGTTGAACTGCTCCGACCCGAGCATCACGCGAAGGTCGGGGCCTTCACGGAGCACCTCGAACCCCAGGTCCTCGGCGACGGCGGTGCGGAAATCGTTCTGGAACCACGCGATCTGATCCTCTGCGGCGGCAACGAAGGCAACCTTCTTCCCGGCCATCAGTGGTTCGACGGTCGGGCGGACCCGAGCGACATGGGCGTCGTACTCGGCCAGTACTTCTTCGGCGCGATCGCTGCGCCCGATACCGGTCAGGAAGTCCGACATCACCTTCCGCCACTCCGGGGTGAAGTCCTTGCCGACGGGCAGGACCGGTGCGATCTGCTGCATCCGGTCGTTGCCGTACGACCCGGTGTCCCACCAGCCTGCGCTGAGGACAAGGAGATCTGCGCCGAGGGTCGAGATGTATTCGAAGTTGGGATCCGAAGCGCCTTCGGCGAAGATCTCGACACCCGTGGCACCCGGGACCTCACGGCGCAGGTGTTCGGCGGCGCCGGTCGGGTAGGCGGTCACCGGGTATCCGGCGAGGATCGACAATTCGAGGCCGTCCCGCGGGTCGAGGGCGACGACGTTCTGCGGGTCCGTCGGAATGATCAGCTTTTCGTCGCCGCGGGTGAACTCGAAGGTCTCCGCGTTCTCGGGCGTCGAACTTTCCGTACTGCCGCAGGCGGCGAGAAACGCGGCCGCAGCGACGCCCGCTCCGACGCCGAAGAAACCGCGTCGCGTCACGTTGTCCACGATCGCCCAGTAGTCGCGATCGGTCGTGGAGGGAGAAAGAAGTTGAGTCATGCTTGTTAGGTTAGCCTTAGAGGTTGTCCTCGGGAATGCTGAAACAGCTCCCGCGAGCGCCAAGAAATACGGCGAACACGCCAGCGCAGGGAGTGTTGTTCGCGTCACCGGCAGGTCTGATTCACAACCCACTTTCGACCTCTGACGTGCATGACGTCACAACAGACGGCCTTCTCGATCGCGATTTGGCCCTGATCGCGCCGACTATGCTGAGTTGACCAGCAGTACGATTTCGGAGGTTGCAATGCAGATCACCAGCGTCGGCCACGCAGGATTTCACATCCAGACCGAGGCCGGATCCATCCTGTGTGATCCATGGGTGACCCCGACGTATTTCGCGTCCTGGGTGCCGTTCCCCGACAACACCGAGTTGGACTGGGACGCGCTGGGCAACTGCGACTACCTCTACGTCTCGCACCTGCACAAGGACCACTTCGATCCGAAGAATCTGATCGCGCACGTCAACAAGGACGCCACCGTCCTGCTCCCCGATTACCCGGTGCCGGACCTCAAGCGTGAGCTCGAGAAGCTCGGCTTTCACAAGTTCTTCGAGACGGAAGACTCCGTCAAGCACACCGTCAGCGGTCCCAAGGGTGATCTCGACATCATGATCATCGCTTTGCGCGCTCCCGCGGACGGTCCGATCGGTGACTCGGGCCTCGTCGTCTCGGACGGGGAAACCACCTGTTTCAACATGAACGACGCCAGGCCCGTCGACCTGGACCCGCTGACCGACGCCTTCGGGAAGGTCGACATCCATCTGCTGCAGTACTCGGGCGCGATCTGGTACCCGATGGTCTACGACATCCCGAAGGGCACCAAGCGCAACTTCGGCAAGCAGAAGCGTCAGCGTGGCATGGACCGCTGCCGCAACTACATCTCTCAGGTCGACGCTGCCTGGGTTGTCCCGTCGGCCGGCCCGCCGGTCTTCCTCGACGACGACCTGCGTTACCTCAACGACGATCACGGCGACGAGGGAAACATCTTCCCCGACCAGATCACGTTCCTCGAGCAGATGCGCATCAACGGCAACGATCGTGGTCTCCTGATGATCCCCGGCTCGGCAGTCGAACTTCGCGGAAGCGAAAAGGTCGCGCTGACGCACCCCATCCCGGACGCGGATGTCGACAGGATCTTCTCGAACAAGGCCGAGTACATCGAGAAGATGGCGCAGAAGATGGCACCGGTCATCGCTGCGCAGAAGGCCACGTGGGCTCCGGCCGAAGGCGAGCCGCTGCTCGACGGTCTCAAGGCCAAGTTCGAGCCGATCATGGCTCAGTCCGATCTCATCTGCGACGGAATCGGCTACCCCGTCGGACTCGTGATGGGGGAGGAGACCGTTGTCCTCGACTTCCCGAAGCGGATCGTTCGCGAGCCCATCGACGGAGAAGGCAAGTACCGCTACGGCTTCCGCATCGCTCCCGAACTGGTTCGCACTGTTCTGCGTGACGACGAGCCCGACTGGGTCAACACCATCTTCTTGTCGACGCGTTTCACGGCGTGGCGCATCGGTGGCTACAACGAGTTCCTCTACACGTTCTTCAAGTGCCTCACCGACGAGCGCATCGCCTACGCCGACGGTTGGTTCGCTGAGGCCCACGACGACAGCGCCTCTATCGAGCTGGGCGGGTACGAGATTCAGCGCCGTTGCCCCCACCTCAAGGCTGACCTGTCGAAGTTCGGTGTCGTCGACGGCACCAACCTCACCTGCGATCTGCACGGCTGGCAGTGGGATCTCGAGACCGGCCGCTGCAAGACGTCCAAGGGCCACGAGCTGCGCACCAGCAAGCTGAGCTGAACCGAGCTCGTCGGGTGACGGGATACAGCAGGTCGCTGATCGGCCTGGCGACAGCGCTCGCCGGGCTGGCCGGTTACGTCGACGCGCTCGGATTCATCACGCTCGGTGGGCCTTTCGTTTCGTTCATGAGCGGCAACATGACGCAGGCGAGCGTCGCATTTGCCGACGGGGTGTGGTCGACCGCGCGGGTGGCCGGCGGCATCATCGTGCTCTTCCTCCTGGGAATTGCGCTGGGAACCGTCGTCACCCACTTCACGGAGCGGTACTCCGTCCGGACCCGCAAGGTCACGGTGCTTGCGGTTGTGGCTGGACTGCTGGCCATCGGTTCGGTGATGAGCAGCCTCGACGTCACCCCCGGCGCGATCTCGGCGATGGCTTTGGCGATGGGAGCCGTCAACTCGGTGTTCCAACGCGACGGCGAGGTCACGATCGGCGTCACGTACATGACCGGTGCGCTGGTCAAGATGGGCCAGCGTCTGACCGGAGCCTTCCTGGGCGGCCCGAAGTGGGCGTGGCTGCAACACTTCGGTATGTGCGCGGGATTGATCGCCGGAGCGGTAATCGGTGCGTTGGTTCATCGGTGGATCGGTCTTCACGCTCTGTGGCCTGCATCGGTATTCACGGTAGTTCTGATCGCCGTCGCCTGGCAGGTCTCGCCCCCGACACCGGCACAGGTGTACGAGGGAAGCGAGCTCGACGGTTGATCACGTGCACAGTCTCTTTCGGGCCGACGTCATCATTGCCCGCGTGATCACGCCGTGTAGTAGCTGAACGGGCGCGAAGTAGATTCGGCCCGCGCAGTTCTTCAGCTCCACCGCAGTGACGACGTGCAGGAGGCCGGCGTCGTTGTCAGCCTGAACCGAGGCGACAAATCGTAGGTGTTTCTCATCCGCTTCGATGAGGGCCTCGCCGTCGGCGATCTTGTCGACGGCAAAGGTGTCGGGGCGGCCCTGGGCGATGCCGAGCAATCCGACTACCCGCTCCCTCAACCAGAACATCGCGAGGACGGGTGCGGGGACATTTCTGACGTCGAAGACGGCCTGTGCCCACTCCGCAGATGTATGGGTCGGAACAGACGGGATGGTGATCGTGGTGGTCTCTGCCCAGTCCGGCGCAGGCATGGCCTTGAAAGCGAGTGTCATTTCGTCCTCCGTACGGTGCCGTATGGAACCTACCCATACGGTACCGTACGGAGGTGACGAATGTCCGCGCCCGACTCTCTCGCGACCAGTGGATCGATGCAGCTTTTCAGGCTCTGACCAGCCATGGGCCTGATGCAGTTGCCGTGGAAAAGGTGGCGCGCACGCTCGGATCGACCAAGGGTTCTTTCTATTGGCACTTCGCCAACCGTGACGAGTTGCTGCAAGCTGCGCTCGATCGGTGGGAAGTTTTGGCAACCGAGAGACTGATCTCCTCCGTTGAGTCCTCTGGTGAACCGGCGGAGGCGCGATTGCGTCGTCTGGTGGATTCGGTCACGACCGGATTGGCCGATCGTCGTGCGGAGTTGGAACTGCTTGCCGGGATCGACCATCCTGTGGTTTCGGCGGCGGTTCGACGTGTCACCGAGCGTCGAGTTGCCTATATCGTGACGTTGTTGATCGATCTGGGTATGGACAGGCAGAAGGCGGAACATCGTGGCGTACTTGCGTATTCGATGTACCTGGGGCAGATGCAACTGGTGCACAGTGCGCCCGATGCGGTTCCTCGCAGCGATGCGGACGCTCACGCACTCGCCGACGAGTTCGTGAACATGGTTCTAGCCAGGTAAGTCCGCCGTCGAATGCAGCGTGATCTGCGCATCACCCTGCGCTTTCAGGTGAGGGACCACACATTGCGCGTAACCCATAGTTACAGATACTTTGAGGTCAGCTGAAGTGGGGTGCCGGATATGTCGGCATGTCCCGGAGGCGCAAAACCGTTTCACGACAGGAAGAAAGGTGACTCACCATGAGCGTTGTGCTTATTTCGTTGCTGGTCGCCGCTGGACTCACCGTGCTGGCCACCAGTGACGGTGCCGGTCTGGACTTCGGGAGTCGGCAGCTGAACCGTCAGTTGAAGACCCGCACGCACCGGTAACCCCGGAGAACGGCCGGCTCCACGCGATGTTTCGCGGAGCCGGCCGTTTGCGTTGCCCGGTCAGTTCACCCCGAGATCTGCCAGCCAGGCCCGAGTGCTGCGGGCAGTGATACCCAAGGCAGTAGTAGAACCCGTCGCGGAGTCGAACGCGACGCTGTCGGCAGATTCGAGTCCCGTGTAGAGCTGGGAAACCCCGGCTGCTGCGCCCGCTCCGATGATCGGCGCAATCGATGCACCGAAGGCATCGGGTGTCACGGCTTCGAAAGTTACCGCGCGCGAGAAGTGTTCGGCGAATGCCTCGGCCAATTCGATACCGGTGATCGCCGGAATCTGTCCGATGTCGACTGCGTCCGGTGCTACGTCGAGAGTCAGGGCCGCGACGGCTGCATCGGCGACGTCGAGGTGTGAACTCCATGCGACCGCGAGATCGGCACGCAGCGGGTAGCGCAGGACGCCTTCGTCTTTCGCCCCCGACAGCACGGTGGGCAGAAGAAGATTCTCGAGGAACAAACGTGGGGTCAGGACGGTCACCGCGATGCCTTCGGCGCGAAGTCCGTCGACGAGCTCGGAGAGAACGGGTGTGTTGGGACCGGTAAGCGGCGAAGTAGCGTCGCCGATCACCGTGCCGCTGGTAGAGATCACGAACCGCGAAGGGCGTGCCACTCGCGCTGCAGCCAGAACGTTGTGGGCGTAACCCGCAAGCGTCTCGGTATCTCCGGCGAGTGGCAGGTGAAAGAACACCCCATCTGCCCCGCGATACGCGTCGGCAAGAGAGTTGACGGACGTATTGTCCGCGACGACGGTGTTCGCACCCTCGAACGTCTGGTCAGGGTTACGGGTGATTGCTCGGACTTCGGCCCCTGCCGATCCGGCGAGAGCCGCGACCAATCCTGCGAGAACGGGAGAACCCTGTGCGCCGGTGGCGCCATGCACTGTGTAAGTCATGACGCCTATAGTTCACATCGGGAACCAGTTACTTCAAGTGAACTAATGGAAAATCGATGAGTGAATCAGGTCACGTTCTTCCGGAGTGCGGCGTTGCGCGCTTCCTGCTGGTCCTCGACGGACCGTGGGCAACGCTGATCGTGCGTGAGCTCACGCACGGCCCGATGCGCTTCACGGAACTACGACGCGCTTTGCCCGGCATCAGTCCAAGGACGCTGTCGGCCAGGCTCAAACGTTTCGAGGAGTTCGACCTGGTAACCCGGACTGCCTACGCCGAGGTGCCGCCGCGAGTGGAGTACGAACTCACCGCGACGGGGATGGAACTGCGCTCCGTGCTCGAAGCGATGGTCGAGTGGGCGGATCTGGCACTCCCCGTTTCGTGACCAGCCCTCAGTGCGGGCCCGAAAGTCCTACCCGCAGAGCGCCGCAGGCCTCGAACATCGCGTCTTGTCCGGTGTGGCCGACGCCGGTGGTGTTGACGAAGGCATGGATCAATCCAGTGTGACGCCTCAGTGCAACGGGGACTCCGGCCTCTCGCAGCCGGTTCGCGTATTCCTCACCCTCGTCGCGTAGTGGGTCGAAACCGGCGACGGCAACGTACGCGGGCGGCAGGCCGGCCAGGTCCGGAGTGAGTAGCGGTGACACTCGCGGGTCGAGGGCCGAAGCGCCGCCCGACAGGTAATGGGCCGCATACCAATCGAGTTGGGCGTCGGTGAGAAAGAAGTCGGTGCCGAACATCTTGTGCGAAGGACGCTTCGACGAAAGGTCCACCCAGGGAAAGAAGAGCAGTTGGAATACGGGTTTGACGTCGTCTTCGGTAGTGGACTGCGCGACGACGGCAGCCAGGTTTCCGCCGGCGCTGTCTCCGCCCACCGCAATGGATTTCGGATCGGCACCCAGTTCTGCGGCATGTTCGACGCAGTACCGGAATGCGGCGACGGCGTCGTCGACCCCGGCGGGGAAGGGGAACTCCGGTGCTAGCCGGTAGTCCACCGACAACACACTGACCTCGCCGTGGCGGGCCAGGAAGCGGCACACACTGTCGCCGCTCTCGAGGCTGCCGAGTACGAACCCGCCGCCGTGGAAGTACACCAAGAGTGGAGCGGGCGTGGAGACCCCGGCCGGGCGATACAGCCGAGCGGAAATCGCGTGGTCCCCGGCCGGGATCTCGAGGTCGCGAACCGTCTCGATGTCGATGGGCGTACCGCCGAACAGTCGCGATTCGGCGTCGATCTGAGCTCGTCCCTCTTCGACAGGAAGATGTTCGAAGCTCGCACCCTCGACCGCCGAGAGCAATCGCAGTGCAAGCTGGATCTCGGGGTGCAGAGTCTGTCCGTCGATCGTCTTCGGCTTGCCACCGAGAATGCGCTGCGCGCCGGTCGGTAAGGCGCCAACAACATCGAGCACCACCCGCGCAACACGATCTTGGACAGACATCTTCTCCGTGGACATACTCGCCTTCCGTCGGCTGATCACCCGTCGCTTGTACGTTACGAAAGAACTGGACAAATATCCAGGAATTTCGACGCTCGCGATCAACCTGCCGGCGTCACCGTGACTGTGACGGGGCCCGCGTCGTCCGCGGTTTCCACTGTGAGAAGACGGCTTTGGGGGTTCCAGTTCACGATGTCGGCGCCTGCGACGTCGACTCCGCCGGGAAAGCCGCTCGCGGGTAGGTAGATCTCGGTTGGTGCCGTTACCGCGGGGTCCGGGGTGAACGTCAGCTGAAGGCGGTCAACTGTCGAGGACCACTCGGTGGGTGTGCCCGCGACGGCACGCGGATACGGCTTGTTCAGGGTGTCGACGAGGAGCGTCTGCGTTCCATCCGGCAGGTACGGGCCCCAAGGCCCGGGATCACTGGACCAGTACGAGACACCCGCGCCGAGTTCTCGGGCGGTCGTGTAGACGCGGTCGATGTAGTCAGCTGCGCCGGGCAGTGTTGTGTCGAGCCCGAATTCGCCGAGAATGACCGGGACGCCGCCGAGTACGTTTCCGGCGATGTGTTCGACGCTGTCGCGCCAGGTGTCGATGGTCGCGTCGGTGAGTGTGCGTGAGAGGCCGGAGTATCCGTCACCGAGGTCGAGGGGCAGTGGGTACAGGTGTGGGCAGTAGGCGATTCGCTGTTCGCCGGCTCGTGGATCGTTGATCTTGGTGAGTCCGCTGGGGACACCTTGGTTGACGCCGACTGCCTGCGGGGCTACACATACCCAGCTGTCCTGATCAACTTCCCTGATGGCGTTGGTGGTTCGCTGATACAGGGCGGCGAGTGGTCCACCTTCGAATGCGGGGCCTTGGAGGGAACCGCCCCACGGCTCGTTCATCAGGTCGTAGGCCACGACGGTGTCGTTGCCTGCGAAACGTTCGGCCACCGCCTGCCATGCGTTCGCGTAGTGCTCGACCAGTTCGGGGTGTTGGCCGGTGGTGTTCCAGAAGTTGTCGAATGCGCGCATCACCCCGGGTTGGATGTAGTACAGCTCCCACCGATCTTGAGGGCTGACGGGAAGGCCGTCCATGTAGGTCGCCCAGGCCGGTGCGCCGTTGCCGATGTTGCCGGCACCGTTGCCGCTGTTGCCTTCTGGTGTGATCGCGCCGGAATAGACGTCTTGATGCATGTCGAGCATGACCTTGTATCCGCGCTCGGCGTACCAGCTGACCCGGTCCTCGACGCGGTCGAGATACGACTGGTCGTATTGTCCCGGTTCAGGCTCGACCGAACGCCAGGAGATCAGGAACCGCACGAAATTTGTTCCCATGTCGGCATGTTCGCGTTCGAGGTCGGCTTCGGTGAACTTCGGCATGCCGCCGGGTGCGCTTTTTGCGCTCGACGCCGTGTTGAACCCTCGTAGGATCAAGGAGCGGCCGGCGTCGTCGGTCAGGTACGACGGCGGCACGTCCGTGCCTCCGGCGCTCCCCGACGTGGGCAGGCTGCCCTGAGCCGCGGCAATGCCGCCGCCCAGTATCAGTGAGCCCGCGACTATCAGTGCTGAGAGCGGGATACGACGCACGGAAACTCCTACTCGGTGTGTGGATGGATTAACTTGTCCGACTGGGGATTCAGATCTGGTCTTGATCACTCGGTGTCGATTCACGTCGGTTGGCTTACGCTGGTACGCCCGTTTTCGATGTGTCCGACGAGCACGCGCTTGAATTCAGGATCTTCGTCGACCGTCACGGTGGCCTGATACCAGCCGTCCACCGCCGCCACCGCCCACCGACCGCGTGCGCCGGCAGCGAGCTTCTGTCGGTCCCCGTCGACGTCGACGGAGAGTGCACGACTTCCGGAATTGTTCGCGGTCAGTACAAGCGCGCGCGACCCTGCGTCGATGGTTGTCGAGACGTCGAGCGAAGCTGCCGCACTGTCTGTAGCTCCACTGAACTCGCGCCTGAAACCATTGGGACCCAACAGGGTCAGGCTGTAGACGCGATCACTGAGCGCAACGGTGTCATCGACCTCGCCCATGAGGTCGTAATGCCGTGGCTCGTCGAACTCACCTGCGTACGGGTACAAGGCCAGGTGAGTTGATGCGGCACCGGCATTGACCAGACGGACCGTCAACGAGCCGGTTTCCGGGTTCACCGTCGTGTAGGCGTCGGGCTGATAGGGAAGGGCCCGTGCTGGTCGAGTGCCGCTTTCCTGCAGGGGCATTCTCTGTTCGGTGGGTGGGGTCGGCGTCCACCGCGGTTCCAGAGGCGGAGTGGGCTGCGGGCGCGCCAAAGTCGGTCGGCTACGCGGGTTGACGAAGTCGAACGCCGACGTCAGGTCGCCACTCACCGTGCGTCGCCACGGGTCGATTTCCGGCTGCGTGATTCCGAACCGCTTCTCCAGGAATTGTGTGACGGAGGTGTGGTCGAACACTTGTGAACAAACGAAACCGCCAACAGTCCACGGTGAGATGATCGTCATCGGCACCCGCGGGCCGAGACCGAGCGGCTGATTGCCGACCCATTCGGTTTCGACCGAGCGCGGCGGTCGAGGTGGCGGTACATGGTCGAAGTACCCGTCGTTCTCGTCGAAGTTGACGATCACGGCCGTCTTCGCCCACAGATCGGGATCGGAGGCGATGGCGTCGAGCACTTGATAGAGCAGTGTTGCGCTCGCCGCGGGTGACGATCCCGATGGGTGCTCCGAATCCACTTCGGACGGAACGAGATAACTGACTTGCGGCAGTCGGCCCGACTCGACGTCCTTCCTGAACTCGGCGGCCAGTGTGCCGGGCCGGGATCGGTACAGTGCGCGATCGTAGAGTTGGCGATCAGCAGGCGACAGTTGGTCTGCAGCATTCTCGAGAGCCAGTACCGCTGCGTCCTGGACCGGCGCCGGCATCGACGGCAGGGCGAGATAGAACCCGGCCAAGGTCTGCAGTTCGTAGGGGAGCAGGCTTGGCCGGCCAAGCAACCCTGCCGCCACTTTCTTGAAGGCAGTGAAGTATTCGAGGTTGTTGTCTCCGAAGTTGTCCCACTCTTGGTAGGTCTTCCAGGAAATGCCGGCCGACTGCAACCGCTCGGGGACCGTCGGCCATCCGTAGCCGGCGTGCCAGGGGTTGTAGGCCGCGTTCGTTACAGCTCTTCCCTCGGGGCCGGGCGGATCCGAAAGCAGGACCGACTCGGTTGGATTCGGCGAAAGTGGCTCGTATCCGGTGTATCCAGAGACCCAATAGTTCCGGTTCGGGCTCGTTGACGTCGGAACGGAGCAGTGGTAGGCATCGCAGATCGTGAACGCGTCCGCCAGTTCGTAATGGAATGGGATGTCTTGCCGGTCGTAGTAGGCCATCGTCGTACCGGTCTTTGCTGCTACCCAGCCGTCGTGCCAGCCGTCGGCGAGTGCGGCATGTCCGCCCGCCCAGCTGTGATCCAGTCCGGTGACGTTCTGGGTGTCCATGTGTTGTGCCGCAGCGGAGTCGCGGATGGGGAAGGGGAGCACAGGACCGGTAGGCCCGGGTTGTTCGAAGACGCTGTGGCCGCTGCGTAGACGCAACGCATTCGGATCACCGAAGCCGCGAACACCTCTCAGCGCACCGTAGTAGTGGTCGAAAGATCGGTTCTCCTGCATGACGAGGACTACATGCTCGATCGAATCGAGCCCGCCGGAGTTTGCGGGTGTCGCCAGTGCACGTTGAAGCGACGGCGGCAGAAGGGAAGTGGCGGCGACTGCAGTTGCACCGACCCCGGCAGCGAGAAACGACCGTCGAGAAAGAGAATTCCTGGACACTTGCGCTCCATCGATAGATCAATCAGTTCTATGACTACGGCCGCGACATGCTGCTGCCGCTGCTCCGAATCGGTGCAGCGGCAACAGTGTCGAGAGATACGATCAGGAACCGAAGAGACCGCTCAGTGAACCGAGGCTGCCTGAGCCGCCGTTCCCGCCATCATCAGGCGCAGCAGAAACCTTTACGACGGATTCGTCCGACGCAGACTGCGTGAATCCACTACGACCCGCGAATGACGCCTTGATCCGATGATCGCCCGTCGAGGCGAAAGTGTGAATCAGTCGCGCCACACCATCGACTCCGACGACAACGGGCTGTCCGATGGGTTGGTCACCGTCGAAGAACTGAACTGAGCCCCCGCCCGGATTGGGACTGACCGTCGCGGAAAGTTCTGTCGCGACATTCTGCTTGGCCGTCGCGGGAGCTGCCAGTGAGGTCGAGGTACTGACATCGGACGGCGCGGGATCAGACACGGTGACCGTTTGGGCCGATGCCATTGACGGCATGAATCCTGTTGCGCCGGAGTAGTAGGCCGACACTGCATGAGATCCAGCCGAGGTGAATGCGTGTTCCAGAGTGGCTTTTCCGTCAGCGCCCACCGGGATCGGGGCACCGATATTTGCAGCGCCATCCTTGAACTGGAGAGTGCCACCAGTGGGTGTCGGCGTGACCTGCGCCCTCAGCGACACCGATACGCCCGTCTTTGCATCGGTAGGAACGTTCACGGCAGTGTCGGTCTGCTTGACGACAGGTGCGGCAGTAACCGTGACCATCGCCTCTGTCGAGTTGGAACTCTGGAATCCGTTGACTCCCTGGAACGTTGCGGAGACCCGCGCGGTTCCGGCGGTGAAGAAGGTATGCGGTAGCCGGGCAGTGCCGTCGGCACCGGGCGTGACAGGGGTACCGACGTCAGCGCCGTCCACCCTGAACTGCACGTTTCCGTTGACCGGAGCCGGATCCACCTTTGCGACAAGCTCGGTCGGTGTGCTGGCTTGGATCGAGCCGGGCATCTGGATTGTGGTGGTTGTCGGTTGGCTGACGTAGATGGTGGTCAGGGCTTGCCCACCGGCGTTGAGGCCGGAGTTCCTGTTGTCCCGCGGGGAGCAGTTGTAGCGCTCCCAGTAGTTGACTGTGAAGACATCCTTTTCGCGCTGGACGAATGTGAGCGCATTTCGGTCGTCGTCGTAGTTGGCGGAGCCGGGATCGGAAACTCGCAGCGAAGGCTTGATCTCGCTACCGGCCGCACCGGCTTTGACTGTGACGTCGACTGCGGGGAGTCGGAACTTGGTGTTGGCACCGACGATGATGCCGTCACTCGATCGAACTGCGGAGGACGGACCGTTTCCGGTGGTCCGATTCGATCCGGAGATACGTAGGTGCGTACCGGATGCCGATGGATTACCGCCGTCGTCGATCTGTGTGACTGTTGGAGTGGCACTGTCGGATCCGAGGCCGTACGCACTATCCGCCACAAGCTGGGAACTCACGAATTCGACGCCCGACGGGATGTCGAAGTCGTACTTGATCCGGGCCCAATGCACGACTCCACGGCTGGCATGGCCTCCGCCGTTTGCCTTCATCTCGTTCGGCTGCACGCGGTAGGTGATGGTCTCACCTGGTGCCGCGGTGGTCGGCGCGGTGATGGTGACCCCCGAGCCGAGCGTCTCGTTGAACGTGATCGGGCTTGCCGCACCGTCCATCTCGCGCACATGGCATGCAGTTGTGAAGGCCACGCTCTTGGTCTCGGGGGCAGCAGAGGCGATCCCGCCGCCGACCATGGAGAACAAGCCACCGGCCAGTACCGAGACGGTTGCAATCGCAGAGCCGCGTAGGAGTTTCGAGTTCATCGATGAATCCTGTTTTCTGTTCACAGTTTTCACGACCCGAATCCAGGGGTGCCAAGGCTGCCGAGGCTACCGGTCCCAGGCTCGGGCTCGGACGGTTCGACGACGTTGATCGTCACGGCACCCGATATCGACTCCATGAAGCCTGCAGATCCCGTGTAGTGCGCCGTGATGTTGTGGTCGCCCACTGTTGTCATCGTGCGGTTGGCCTTCGCGACGCCGTTGACGACGGCCACCGGAGCGCCGAGGTCGACCCCTCCGTCACGGAACTGCACTGTTCCTCCCGACGGCCACGGAGTGACCGTTGCCGTCAGTTCCACGGAGTCACCGACGACAGCTTTACCGGGTGCGTCGATTCGCGTCTGTGTCTGAGCGAGGCTGGAGTCGACATTGATCACCGCGAGTGGCTGGCCGCCTGCGTTCAATCCGGCCGAACGATTGTCGCGTGGTGAGCAATTGGTGGTCAGCCAGTATTTGACGCCGCCGAGCAGGGTTTCCTGTTGCAAGAAGGTCAGGTAGTTGGCGGCACTGTCGTAGGAACCCGAGTTGGTATCGGAAACGCGGAGCATGGGCTTGATCTGGGTGCCGACGGCCCCGGACGTGACGGTGACGTCGACTGCCGGGAGCTGGAACGTCTTTCCTCCACCGACTTCGATTCCGCCGCCGCCGTTGTCGTCGGTGTTCGGTCCGTTGCCCGCGGTGATGTTGTTGCCCGAGATACGAAGATGCGTCCCATTCGGATCGGGTGAACCGGCATCGTTCACACGAGTGATCGAGGGAGCGACCCCACCCAAATTCGAGCTGGTGCCGGCCACGATCTGTGCCCCCACGTAGGAGGTGCCCGCAGGGATATCGAAATCGAACTTGAGACGCGTCCAGTTCACGACGGATCTGAGGTCGTAACCGTCCTTGGGGACCGTCATCGGCTTGGGGGCGAGGCGGTAGGTGAAGGTGGAGTTCGGCGGGACCACGGCCGGCGCACTGATCGTGACGCCGGAATCACGCGTCTCGTTGTGCGTGATCGGTCCTGGGAACTGCCACCCGTGGCACGATGCCGTGAACGGAAGGTCCACATCAGCGGCGGACGAGACTCCGGCTCCGCCGATTACGAGGGCAACGCATCCGGTCAACGACGCGGCCACCCCCACGCCTCGGCGCATCAACGTCGACACCATTCACATTCTCCTTGAGTAGCGCTCGAAAAAATCGAGCTCTCGGCTCGAAGCCGGGTCCGGGAACCGGCCTCGAGCTGACAGAGAAGCGAATACGTCTTCGTCGTTTGCTCACCACCAGCTCAAACCCTGGAGAGGAGTAGAACACAGAGCGAGCCGCAAAATATGCGATTCGGACAAATTGTTGGACAAACGTCCAACCGGCGAAATTTCTCCACTTCTCTGACCGCTCTGCACTGCTTTAACGTGGCGTGAAGTGGGCCCGGTAGACGGTCAGGCGATCGCGCGGCGCATCAGTTCTGCCGTCTCCTTGTTGAATGCGACCAGTGTGACCGTCTCGACGTCGGTCTTCGCCGCGCGAATCGCTGAAACGGCCTGTCGGACCGCATCTTCCTTCGGCCAGCCGTAGACCCCTGCCGAGATCAACGGAAAGGCGACGGTACGTGCGCCGATCGAGTCGGCAACGGCGAGACTGCGGGTGTACGCCGACCGAAGCAATCCGGATCGGTCCTCGGAGCGCGAATACCTCGGGCCGGCGGTGTGAATCACGGCCTCGGCGTGGAGCTTTCCCGCGGTGGTGGCCACGGCCGCGCCCACCGGGAGGCCGTCGGGAAGGCTGGTGTTGCGCAATACCTCGCAAGCCTTCAGGATCTCCGGTCCTCCGGCTCGGTGGATCGCGCCGTCGACACCGCCACCGCCGAGGAGCCTGGAGTTGGCCGCATTGACGATCGCGTCGACGGTCAGCGTCGTGATGTCACCTTCGGCGACTGTAATAGTGGGCATTGATCCTCCTGCGTGTCCGCCTGACGCGTAGCCGACGGCTGTGTTTCCGACGGCTGTGTTCCAGAGTTCACGCTTCGGACGAGCCCACGGCATCGCCGAGCGTACGTCGTAGGGGTCACGTCCGATCAACATCGAGTATCGCGCCGCAACCGACGGTGTGCGACTGTGCGCCTGAACGCAATGAAGGAGTACGCGCTTTCCTTCAGCCCGCAACGCCTGGACGGTGCGCGCTGCGTCGTCGAGAACGAACTCGAGGTTCGCGTTGGAATCGTGACCGTCGTCGACCAACCAGAACTCGACGTGATCAGGGGCGACCCGTCGTGTTCCCATGCGGCACAGGCTGACCACGGCGTCGTAGTCTGCAGTGGACACCGCATCGACGCCGCCGAGCATGACGCCGTCGTCGTGCGGGTGCGTCGTCAGGTGGTGGGTTCCGCGGAACCTCGAGTAATCGAGTTCTGTCGTCGACGGCCAACCGTTCTGGTCGTCGGTTCCGCCGCGAGCAGTCTTGATCGCCAGGCGAACCAGATCGGAGGAACGGTATCCCGGCCAGCCGTGCATGATTCGGCGCCAGCGCGCGGGAACCGCCGACGCTCCCCAACGGGCGCCGAGCAACCCGCCTGCGATAGCCGCGGTCGTGTCGGTGTCCCCGCCGGCGCGTACGGCCGCTTCCAATGCGTGCTGAAGGTGGCGAGCATCGGAATTATCCGTGGAGGTGATTGCCCACCAGGCAGTCTGAAGTGCATGCACCACCCAGCCGTTCTTGGAGAAGTCCTGCGGGTTCCCGGTTTCGGCCTGATCGAGCAGCGGGCCCCAGTATTCGGCGACCTCCTGATCGGCAACGGAGAGGAAGTCGCGAACCCCCTCGAAGTTGCCGGCGACAACGGCATGGCGGATGGCGTGGGTCCACAATTCGCAGGCCTGCCCGGCGCGCGGGTCGTCATGCGTGAGTGAACTGATCCGGTGCGCTGCCGACCTGGCACCTTCTGCATCGTCCAAGTAAGAGAGGGCGACGGGAGCAGTCCGCATGAGCGAGCCGTTGCCTGCCTTGTGGCCGCTGATCGCCCGCGCACGATCCGCCATCGCTGCTGCGCTTTCGGAGCGGGCAGACAACACTGCTCGCGTCTGGTTGCCGATGTCCGCGGGCTTTGAGTCGTACCACCGGATGAACTGTGCTGCAATGGCATCGAGACCGCCGGAGCTTCCGATATCGATTCCGGTCGCGGCCACCTCAGCGATCGCAACTGCCATCGAGGTGTCGTCGGTCCATTCTCCAGGAGCCCAGTTGAACGGGCCGCCACCGATCATGTCGATGGTGACCTCGGAGTTCGGATAGGTGAATTCGTAGCCGGCGCCGAGTGCGTCTCCTGCTGCGGCGCCGAGCAGAACGCCGGCCGCTCGATCGGACTGCTGTGCGGTGAGTTTCATAGCCACCTTTTCAAGTTCGCGGAGATCGTTTGATCAACTTTGCGCTAACCATAGATCATGTTTGAGATAACATGCAAGGGTGAATAAATGGACAGACACGAGCGGCAAGGGATTGACGGACTATCCGCGTCCGTCTGTGGCAGTGGACGTCGCGGTGCTGACGTACAGCGGTGGATCTCTGAAAGTTCTGGCCGTTCGGCACCGCCTCGGTGCGCTGGCGCTACCGGGAACATTTCTGCACGAACGCGAATTGCTCATGGCCGCAGCCGATCGTGCCCTGTCGGTCAAGGCCGAGTTGGCCCAGACGAGCTTCCATCAGTTGGCGATCTTCGACCGACCGGACCGCGACGACCGCGGTTGGGTTCTGTCGGTCGCGCATACCGCGGGCCTACCGGAATCGGCACTGCCCGATTCGGCGCTTCTCGTCGATGTGTACGACGACGAGGCAGTGAGCGGACTCGCGTTCGATCACGCCGACATGGTGCGACTCGCGGTCACGGACCTACGCGCGAGGTATGCGTCGTACGTGGATCCGGACGGATTGTCGGGCGGGACGTTCACCGTCGCCGAACTTCGGGGACTGTACGAGGTGATCTTCGATCGTCCGTTCCAGAAGGACAGCTTCCGCCGGCAGGTGTTTGACGCGCTCGAAGGTACCGGCGAGATGAGCAGGCCAGGTAACGGCCGGCCCGCCGAGACTTATCGGAGGCGGGGTGACGGTGCACTGACTGCGCAGGCAATGGCATTTCTGACCGGATGAAGTGAAACGAATTCTTGCAGTTCTGCTGACCTGACGCGCTGAGCTGGGTAATGTCCGATTGATGGGTGCAGTTTCGAATGAAGCCGAGTCCAAGATTCCGACCGTCGTGTGGGGCACCGGCAACGTCGGGCGCGCATCGATTCGCGCTGTGACAGCCAATCCTGCCCTCGAACTTGTCGGCGTCATCGTTGCCAACCCTGCAAAGGTCGGGCGAGACGCCGGTGACCTCGCCGATCTGGGAGTGCACCTGGGCGTCGCGGCTACCGGCGACGCCGATGCCGTGCTCGCAGCGTCTCCCGGCGCGGTGGTCTACGCGGCGTCCGGCGACATTCGGCCCGATGACGCGGTTGCCGACATCACGCGGGCGCTGGCCGCTGGAGCTGTAGTGGTCACGCCGTCGGTATATGCGCTGTACGACCCGAAATCTGCGCCTCCCGAACTTCGTGATCCCGTCGAAGCTGCTGCCAAGGCGGGCGGCGGCGCTCTGTTCGTCTCCGGTATCGACCCAGGCTGGGGCAACGACATCCTGCCGATTCTCGTCAGCGGGCTCGCGGGGACAATCGACCAGATCCGGTGTCAGGAAATCTTCGACTACACGACCTACGAACAGCCGGATTCTGTCCGCTACCTGATCGGGATGGGTCAGCCGATGGACTACGAACCTCCGATGGTCGCGCCCAGTGTTCCTACCATGGTCTGGGGCGGGCAGATTCGGCTCATCGCCCGGGCACTCGGGGTGGAACTCGACGAGATCCGCGAGACCTTGCTGCGCCGCCCGCTCGACGAAACCGTGTCGACCGAACATATGGGGGAGTTCGCGGCCGGCACCCAAGGCGCACTGCGATTCGAGGTTCAGGGAATCGTCGGTGGGGAACCCTTGATCGTGATCGAACACGTCACGCGTATTCATCCGTCCTGTGCCCGCGACTGGCCGCTTCCGCCCGACGGCGGCGACGGCGCGCACAAGGTGATCGTCGAAGGACGACCACGTATCGAGATCAACGTCGAGGCCACCGATGAAGGTGGAAACCGCGCGGCCGGTGGAAATGCCACGGCCGTAGGACGTCTCGTCAACGCAATTCCGTGGCTACGTCAGGCTGAACCCGGCCTCTACGACGCGCTGGACGTTCCGCTCACACCCGGCGTCGGCAAGCTCGGTGCCCGAAACTCGGAGGTACTCACATGAATATCGACATACCCGAAGGCAAGAACCCGATCGGCTACGTGTGGGGCGAGATGGTTCCCGGCATCGGGCCCGCGGCCGCCGGGTTCTCTCAAAAGGTTTACACGGACGGCACTCTCGCACTCCGCGAGTTCGAGGCGGCCAGGCTTCGGATCGCTCAGATCAACGGGTGCATCTTCTGTCAGGACTGGCGCACCGAGCGTGACGGCGAGACTGTGGAGTCGACTTTCGATCAGGCTGTCACCGACTGGCGCACCACAGATGCCTTCGACGACAGGACGCGTCTCGCTGCCGAATACGCCGAGAGATACGCCCTCGACCACCACGGGTTCGACGACGAGTTCTGGGAACGTATGACAGCTCACTACTCCCAGCGAGAAATCGTTGAGTTGAGCATGTGCCTCGGATCGTGGTTGGCCTTCGGCCGGCTCAACCACGTCCTCGGCCTCGACACTCAATGTGTGTTGCCCGGCAACTGAACCTAGTTGCCCAGCGTCGTCAGATCCGGGTAGTTCGAGACCTCCCAGCCGCCGTCGACGACCAGACTGGTTCCGGTGATGTACGAGGCGTCGTCGCTGGCGAGATAGAGGCAGGGGCCCGCGATCTCGTCGGGAGTTGCCGCTCGGGACATGGGAATTCGGCTGAGAAACATGTCGCGGGCGGGTTCGTAGTTCATGACCGGCGCGACCAGTGGCGTGTCGACCAGGCCGGGTAGAACGGCATTGACCCGGATCCCCGACGCAGCGAGTTCGATCGCGGCATTCTTGCTGAACATCTCGACCCCGGCTTTGCCTGTCGCGTACGCGCTCCCGTAGGGGCTCGGTACGTGCGCGTTCAATGAGGACACGTTGATTATCGCACCACCGCGACCGTGCTCTCGGATATGCCGCGCTTCATGCTTGGTGCAGAGGAAGACGCCCTTCTGCACCAGGTCGATGGTGAAGTCCCAGTCGGCCTCGTCGAGGTCGACGATCTGCCCCACCCTCGACGCCCCGGCAACGTTGAAAGCCAGATCGATACCGCCGAATTCCGCAGCCGCAGCGGCAATAGCCTCGGCAACATCGGATTCCTTGGTGACGTCAGCGGGAACGGCGAGGAAAGACGCGCCGTGCTGGGAGGCTATCTCCTTCAAACCCTCTGCATCGATGTCTATTCCGGCTACCTGTGCGCCTTCGCCGATAAGTCGTAGTGCGATGGCTGCACCGATACCTGATGCTGCGCCGGTGACAACCGCGGTTTTGCCGGCAAATCTGGACGTGTTAATGGGCACCTGCTTTCAAGAACTTTCCGGTTCGGCGGTTGCCGAGAACGGGTGCTGCTTCTCCGTCGCCGAAGACGTACTCGCCGCCGACGAACACTGCCGTGACGGTCTGATCATTGCGATTGACCATGCGGGAGAGGTTGTCGTACTCCACGACCGGACTTTCGGCGTACGCCTCGAGTGAATCGTCGAGATGGGCGGGATCGATCACAACCAGGTCGGCGCGGTCACCTAATCGAAGGTGCCCGGCATCGACGTCGTACCACTCGGCGAGTTCACCGGTGAGGCGATGCACCGCTGCCTCGACGGTCATGAAGGGACGGCCGATCTTTTGGGCATCGTAGACACGTCGGAGTAGTCGTAAGCCGAAGTTGTAGAACGCCATATTACGCAAATGCGCTCCGGCGTCGGAGAACCCGAGTTGGACGCCGTTGTCCTGGGCGAACTTGTCCAGAATCTCCGGCCGGTGGTTCGAGATCGTTGTGCGCCAACGCACTTTCGTGCCGTGTTCGAGGACCAGATCCAGGAATGCATCGACAGGGTGGAGGCCGCCTCGTTCGACGCCGACCTGCCCGAAGCTCTTGCCGACCAGGGATTCGTCCGGGCAGGATACGATTTCGGCGTCGAAGAAATCCCGATGCCAAACTTTGACACCGAACTTTTGGTCGTAGTCCTTGCGGAACTGTCGCCGGTACTCCTCACTCTGCATCAGAACGTTGCGTTCCATCTCGTCGGTCAGATGCAGTGCTGCAGCGCCGGATCCGAACTCCTCGAAGACAACCAGGTCGATGCCGTCGGCATATACCTCGAAAGGAACCGGTAGGTGCTGCCAGCGCAGGTCGCCGCCGAGTCGATTGACCAGGTGCGCCAGCGGGCCGAGGACTACCACCGCCAACTTGTTGGACTTGATATCAGCCGCCGAGAGCATGCTCGTCTTGAGCCGCTTACGCCAGATACCCGCACTGGAGAACGCCATCGCTCCGGTACCCATCGGGTTGGAGAGGTCAGGTCCGGCCTGAAATACCCGTCCTCGGCGGCGCAGGATCGCATTGAGTCGGCGTCGTTCTTTCGTGGTTGCATACGTCGACGGCAGCGTGCGTGAGCGGCAGGTCTCACCGTCGAGTTTGTCGAACAACAATTGCTGACTGGACATCCCGACGAATCCTGCGTCGAGAGCTTCGGTCAACTGTGCTTCCATCGACGCGAGTTCGGTGTCGGTGGGATGCACGTACTTCCTGGTAGCACGATCCAGTCCCATCTCGGCGGCTCGCATGTCGGAGTGTCCGATGAAGGCTGCAACGTTGGGACCTAGCGGAAGCGCCTCGAGTGCAGCAACATAGTCTCTCGCGGAGTTCCAGGTCTTGGCCCGCGTGAGTGCTTCGACGACGTGCTTGCGTGGGATAGCTTCGACGCGGCCGAAAAGGTCGCCGGCGTCCGACGGGCTGGCATGAATGGTGGACAGAGAACACGATCCGACAAAGATCGACGTGACCCCGTGTCTGAGAGATTCGCTCAGCGCCGGGCCTTCGAGGATCTCGACGTCGTAGTGAGTGTGGATGTCCACGATGCCCGGGATCACCCACTTGCGCCGCGCGTCGATGACACGGGGACAGTCGGTTTCGTCGAGTGGATCGAGGGAGATGGCAGTGACCAGCCCGCCTCGGATACCCAGATTGCGGACAGCTGGTTTCGCCCCGGTGCCGTCGAACCACAGACCGTTGTTGATCACGGCGTCGTAGGTCATGAGATAGCCACCTTTGCGCGTATCGTCTTCCCGGTTGCATTGCGAGGCAGAGGAGTTGTGCTCAGTCTCCACTTGACTGGCACCTTGAAGTAGGCCAGTCGTTCGGCGACATAGTCGCGTAGTTCTTCTTCAGTCGCCGCTCCCTCGCTGCGAAGAACGACAACGGCCGCCACTTCTTGGCCGAGGTCTGCCGAATCAATCCCGATCACAGCGCATTCGAGTACCGAGGGATGCTCGTCGATAGTCTGCTCGATCTCGAGGGGGTAGACGTTCTCGCCGCCGCGCAGGATCAGATCGGACCGGCGGCCGGTCAGGCGGAGCCGGCCGTCTTCGAGAACTCCGAAGTCGCCGGTTCGGAGCCATCGGTCGGGACCGATGGCGGCAGCAGTCGCAGTCTCGTCGTTCCAGTATCCCGACATCACATACGGACTGCGAGCGCAGATTTCGCCCTCCTCGCCGTCGGGAACCGCAACACCGAATGGATCACGGACCTCCACACTCACGCCGATGATGGGCCGTCCGAGAGTTCCGGGGAACGCGGCGAGTTCTGGTGGCGTGGCAACCGAAATGCCGGTGGAGGATTCGGTGAGCCCGTAGCTGTCGACCAAGGTGTGCTGCGCAAAAGGCAGTCGTGCGCGCAGGCGGTCCTGCAAGGCCGGAGATGACGGCGCAGACGCGAGTGCAAAGGCGCTCAGTGAGGTCAGGTCGTACTTCTCGAGACTGCCATGTTCGAGGAGACGGGTTGCCATAGTGGGGACCACCGCCCAGTTGGTGACCTTCTCGCGTTCGACGAGGGAAAGGACTTCGTCGACGTCGAAGGCGCCCTGGTGGATGACCACGGCTCCGCCCGTCGCGAGTCGTGGGATCGCCAGGTTATGCAGGCTTGCAATGTGAAACAGCGGCGCGGTCAGCAGATACCGCAAGTCACTCGGCCGGCCGTCGCTGGGTCGGCCGGTGAACGCCGCAGCGAGGCGATCGCTGTAGCGGTGGTAGTCGATGACGGCCAACACGTTTCGATGAGTGTGAACAGCTCCCTTGGGGCGGCCGCTGGTTCCGCTCGTGTAAAGAATGACGGCCGGATCGTCCTCGTCGACGGACGTGCGGGGCAGTGCCGAACCCGAATACTTCTCCATCAAGGCCGGTAGATCTTCTTCCATCGTGAGCACGGGAACATCGGTGTTCACTTCGGAAAGAACTTGTGCGCGTTTCGCGTCGGCGATCACCACGGTGGGCGTGGTGTGATCGATGCCGTACTGCACCTCACGGGCCACCCACCACGAGTTGAACCCGACGGCGATGGCGCCAAGCGACTGAGCCGCCCAGAAGGTCATCACCCATTCCGGCGTATTGGCGGCGAGGATCCCCACCCGATCGCCCTTGCGAACGCCGTACCGCTCACGCAGCGCGGTGGCCAATGCTGCTACGGCCTCGCCGTGCTCGAGGTAGCTGAAGCGTCGTTCCTTGGTCACCAGGTAGTCGCGTGATCCGTAATCGAAGGATGCGGCGAGCACGTCGCCGAGTGCCTTGTCACGGTTCTTCATGACGGGCATCGAGCTGCCGAGTACATCCTCGACTTGCATCTCGAAAGGACCACCGGGGCCGGTCAGCCCAGCCATGACCGACGCGATGAATGCTTGTGTATCAGCGGAAGTAGTCACGTGAAGTGCCTTTCGAAGATTAGGGTACGAGCACTGCGCGTCCAGTGACCTTGCCGTGTTCGAGACGGTCGAGTGCGTCGCGGGCATCAGCGAGGTCGAAGCGGGCTACTTCTACGGTTACCAGACCGGCCTGTGCCAGGGCGATGGAATCGACGAGGTCGTTTCTGGTGCCGCCATAGGACTTCCGGATCGATGCGCCCCACGGCCAGCCTGGCCCGCCGGCCGCTTCGGCGGTGATTCCGGGGTTTCCGCCTCCGAGACCTACCATGCGATACGCGCCGTTCGGCGCAACCGCTTGAACCGACATCTGAGCCGTTGCATCGACACCGACAAAGTCGAAGATGACTTCTGCGCCTCTGGCCGATGTGAGGTCGAGGATCTGCTGCGCGGTGTCCGGTCCCGATTCGAGCGTGATGTCTGCGCCGCAGCGTTTGGCAAGATCGAGTTGATCCTGTCCGACGTCGACAGCGATGATGCGAACGGCACTGATTGCCCGAAGTATCTGTACTGCAACGTGACCGAGCCCGCCTACGCCGATTACCACGGCGGTGGCACCGGGCTGAAGATGTTCGCGGGCACCGCGAATGGCGTGGTAACTCGTCAGTGCCGCATCGGCGAGTGGTGCGGCCTGCAGGAAGTCGAGGTCTCCGATGGGCACGAAGGAGCGAGCCGGAATCTTGACGTACTCGGCCATACCGCCGTCGGGACCGAGCCCGGGGCAGGGCGGCATTGCAGTGCGTCCAGCGGCGAGGCACATGTTCTCGTTGCCGCTCATACATTCTCGGCACTGTCCACACGACCAGCACAGATAGACGACGCCGCGTTCGCCGACCGAGCGACCGTCGACGCCGGTCCCGACCGCTTCGATGGTGCCGGCGATCTCGTGGCCGATGGTCAGCGGCTCTTCGCGCATCTTGTACGGAAAGTGCAGGAGATGGAGATCGGAGTGGCAGATTCCCGCTGCACCGACTCGTATCAAGAGTTCCGACGGGCCGATTTCGGGGATCGGGACGTCGTTGATCGCGAGGAGCCCAGGCCCCATGAGCTGAGCTGCCTTCATGAACTGACCTCGCTGACCTCGGAGTTGTATGCGGCACTCAGATACGAGTTGCTGCGATCGGATCCGATCAGACCCGGTGCCATCTTGTTCATGACGTAGGCGAAAGTCATCCGACGGTCCAGATCGTTGACCAGCATCGAGCCGCCGATTCCCGCCCACCAGCAGACGCGTCCACCTGGAACCAGTGGTGCGGTAACCGGATGTGGCAGTCCGTAGCCGATGCCGAACTTGAGTGGAGTCATGATCCCGAGATCGATACCGTCGGCTTGGATTTCGAAGATCAGGTCGATGGTGCTCTGCGAGAGCAACTTCTGGCCGTCGAGCACACCACAGTTCGAGATCAAAGATTGGACCCTGGCTATAGAACGTGCGTTGCCGTGGCCGTTGACTGCGCCGATCTCGGCTTCCCGCCAGGGCGCGGTGTTGACCTCGGGGTAGTCGAGTAGTGGGCAGGTCAGGGTCTTGATGAAGATGCTGTCCTGGTCGAGCGTGGACAGGTCGAACTCGAGCGCGGGCGGCGGCACCAGAGTGGCGATTCGACCGAAATGCTCTGCGGACGTGCCGATGTGGAAGTCGGCGCCCAGTGGACCGGCAAGCTCTTCGGCAAAGAACCTGCCGAGGGTCCGCCCGTCGATGCGACGAATGACCTCACCGACGAGATGGCCGTAGTTGATCGCGTGATAGCCCGACGCCGTACCGGGGGTCCACCAAGGCTTCTGGGTAGCGAGGCGGGTGGTGGACGCCTCGAGGTCGTAGATGTCCTTCAGTTCGATCGGACGCTCCCAGCCGGAGACCCCGGATGTATGCGAGAGGAGGTGGCGAACTTCGATGTCTTCCTTGCCGTTTACCGCAAATTCGGGCCAGTAATGCGCGACCTTCTGGTGCACGTCCAATAGGCCGCGTTCGACCAGCAGGAGCGCACACAGAGCTGTCATGGTCTTGGTGATGGAGAACGTGTTGACGATGGTGTCGCTGCCCCAGGGAGTGGTGCGGGATTCGTCGGCGTACCCGCCCCAGAGATCGACCACGGATTCTCCGGCGACGGTGATGGCGATGGACCCGCCGAGTTCTTCGCCGGATTCGAGTTGAGCCTCGAAGGCGGTGCGGACGGCGTCGAACTCGTTGTTGCAGTGACCGTTCACCGTGCTCATGCGCGATCCGCCTTCTCGAGTTCGTGTGCTGCTGCACGGGCCGCAACAGGTAGCTTGTTTCCGGAGGCCGCTGCACGCTTGGTGCCCTTGGCGATTTCCTTGTTCATGTTGCGGACGTAGGGATCGAACTCGAGCTGGATGGTGTGGCGCGGTGACTTGTAATAGGGAGCGAGGAAGTACGCCTCGTCGGCCTTGGTGATCTCCTGCATCTCACTGGCGGAAGGCAATTGGTATTTGCCGGTGAGGTAGGCCGCGACGAGCTTGCTCTGCTGCTCAGCGAAGTTGACGAGCGTCGGCATGGGCTGCGCCAGTCCCATGAAGAAGAGGTTGTCGATTCCGGGCTTCATCATTCGTTTGAAGAGTGGGAATCGGTTGTCTTTGTCCGGCAGAAGATTCGGATCGCTGAAGAAGGGGAAGCTGATGTTGTAGCCGGTGGCGCAGATGACCACGTCGACGTCCGAGGCGGTGCCGTCGGCGAAGTGAACCTGCTTTCCGTCGAGTTTGGTGATGGCAGGCTTGAAGGTTATGTCGCCCGACCCGGCGCGTCCCAGGAACTCGCCGCTGGCCGACGGGTGGGCCTCGAACGGACGGTGGTCTGGCTTGGGTAGTCCGTAGCCCTCCATGGTTCCCAGGTTCTTGCCGAGGAATCGACGACTCAGGAACAGGCGCAGACCGCGGGGCATCCAGGGCGGGGTGATCAGTTTGTCTCCCGGCACGCCGCCCAGATACTTCGGGAGTACCCAGACTCCGCGGCGCGCTGAGACGATGAGCTTCTCGGCTAGGTATCTCTGCCCCAGTTCGGAAGCAATGTCCAAGCCGGAGTTCCCCATTCCGACCACGACTACCTTCTTGCCGCGCATGTCGATCGGATCGAACGGGTCGTTGTAGCTGTGGCTGTGCATCAGCACGCCGTCGAACTCACCCGGGTAGTCGGGGATGTTGGGATCCCAGTGATGTCCGTTGCAGACCATCAGGACGTCGTAGGTGCGAACTTCGCCGTCAGAGCGCGTGATGGTCCACAGTCCGTCTGCATCACGTTCTGCTGCAACAACACTGGTGTTGAAGATGATCGACTCACGCAGGCCGAAGTGCTCGACGTAGTCCTTGAAGTACTGGAAGAGTTCGGAGTGGTGAGGGAAGTCGGGAAGGTCAGCGGAGACCGGGAAGTCCTCGAATGCCAAGCGCCACTTCGACGTGTCGATGTGCAGGCTCTGGTAGCAGGCTGACATCCCGTTGGGATTCTTGTAGTACCAGTTTCCGCCGACCTCGTCGGACGCTTCGTAGCAGTCGAAGGGTATTCCGAATTCCTTCATTCGCTTGGCCGTCGTGATTCCGGTGGGCCCGGCGCCGATGATGCACACGCTCGGCAAGGGGGAGGGGCTCATTCGCCATCGCTTTCTGTTCTGTCTCGGGCGTGCGAGAAAAAGAATCGATGCCCGAGAAGTGACTTGAGTCATAGTGCGCCATTCGCTGACGATGTGTCAATGAATGACGCAATGTTTTTTGATGACGGTAAGTCGGTGATTTGCCAGAAGGTCGAAATGCGAGCAAGGTGGGCGACGTGAGCACGACTACCGATGGCCCGAAGAACAGGCGGGGAACCCTTCGCGACGAGCAGAAACGCGCGACGCGGGCCAAACTCGTGGACGCCGCACGCACCCTGTTCGAAGAGCGGGGATATGCGGCAGTCACGGTCGACGACATCGCCTCGGTCGTCGGATGCAGTAGAGCCACGTTCTACGTGCATTTCGCCAGCAAGGTGGAGATGCTCAAGACGATCGGCGCGGCCGGGATGGCGGCGAGTGCGTTCGCTTTCTACATCGATCTCGATCGAGTCCTCGACACGAACTCTCGCGTGGAATTCACCGCATGGCTGGAACGTGCCTTCGACTGGTTCGACGAGAACAAGCGCCTGCTGCCGGCCTGGGACGAGGCCGTGGCACTCGAACCGGAGTTCCGCGAGACAGCGCGAGACGGAATGACCGAACTACCGAACGCCATGCCCAAATATCTGGGCCGGTGGCCGGTGGAACAGCACGACGAGGCGAGGTTGCGCGTCGAACTGCTCGTGAGTCAGCTGGAGCGATTCTTCACACGCTGGGCCGTGCAGGGGACGATCGATGTGACGCGGGTTCAGGCGGCCGAGGTTCTGACAGATATCTGGTTCCCGGCTCTGTCGCCGGAATCGAAGGGCGTCGCCGAGCGGTAGGTGTGAATCCGTCGCTGGTTCACGAGTCGATGAGTCCTTCGGTCGCGCCTCGCCACCCGCGGCGCTGGTAATCCCGCGGCGACATGCCGTGGGCAGCGATGAAGACCTTGGTGAAGCCGGAGGCGTGCGCGTAGCCGAGTCGACGGGCAGTCTCTCCGGCCGAGAGACCCTCCTCGAGATGGGCACGCGCGAGGGTCATGCGTAACTGGGCTCGCCAGCGTGGGTAGCTCTGGCCGGTGGCCGCAGTGAAGCCTTTCTGGAGCAAGTTCTCGTCGACGCCGAGTCGAGCGCTCCACTCCGACAGCGTGCGGGAATCGGTGGGGTCGGCCCGTAGTGCGGCAAGGATCGTCTCGACTGGATCGCTCTGACGGCTGCCGTGTGGACGAGCCGCCGCAGAGCTGCGGACCAGCCTCGAGATCCGCGCCGGGTCGTGGATCTCGGGGCGCAGGTGGGTGTAATTCGCGACCACCGTGTGCAACAGATACGTCTCCGCTTCGCGAGCGAAGTGCAGCACACGTGGCGGCGGTGCGGCGACCGGAGAGGCGCCCGGCTGGGACCCGAGGGGAAGTAGCAGAGAGCCTTCCGCGATCTCGACACTGTTGCGCACCCCCGCTGGAAGCCACATTGCGTCGCCCCGCCTCAGATTCCACGTTCGGTCGCCGAAAGTAACCCTGGCGGAGCCTCGATAGATCCAGACGACGACGTGAAAGTTGTTGACCCTTGCCCACGTTCCGCTTGCGGGGATCGTCGGGGGCGCCGGTGCGGAGTCCGACTGGACGCCTTCCTCCGACAACAGCGCGACGCCCTGTGCCAGAGTCTCGTTCTCCTGGATCGGCGTCGGGCGTCGGTGGGCCCGCGCGTAGTCGCTGGGTGTCATGCCGGTGTGTTCACGGAAGGCACGGGTGAATCCCGCGGGAGTTGCGAATCCGACCTGCGCACCCGTCCAGCCGATTTCACGGCCGGTGTCCAGGTAAGCGGTTGCTGCCGCGATCCGGGCCGAGGTGCGCCAGCGCACGAACGGCAACCCCGTCTCCTCGGTGAATCGGCGCTGCAGGGTGCGGACACCGATCTTGAGGTGCCGGGCGAACTGGGAAAGTTCCGTGTCATCGGCTGGGGTCCGTAGAAGCGTGCGAGCGATCTCGAGGGTTTCGGCCGAGCGAGGCAAACTCGGCGGGGAGTGCGGCACCGAAGCGCCGACCTCATTGGCGTGGGCTCCCGCGACAAGCTCGATCAGTCCGGCTCCCGCTGCCGTCTCGCCCCGAAGAAATCCCAAGTTGTGCGCGAATTGGTGGACGAGCCAGTCCTGCCAGTCTGCTGGGATCTCGAAGTCGATGACCCGGTTCAACGCGGGCGGCAGGTCGGCCGCGGGCAGTGGGATGGGAAATGCGACTGCGCCCGGATCGACCCGGATGCTGTACGCGATTCCCGCCGGTACCCAGATTGCCGCCCCCGCAGTCACGCTGCGGGTACGGCCGCCGATCTGCAGTTCTGCGCGCCCGGTATGTACCCAGAACAGCAGTGGCTCGCGTTCATTCACGATCGAGGCGAGCCGAGCAGCGGGGATCTCGGGGACTTCGCCTGCGGGGAACACCAACCGTGGTCCCACGATGCCCTCCCGACGTCGATGCTTTCTTTTCCAGCCGACCGATGAGTGTAAGAAGTCGGCACGCACGGATAACCGTATCCGATTAGGGCAGGCTAGCTTTATTTATTGGCCCTCCCGCCGTGATCGAACGTGGGCCGGACCCCCGTCTGTGCGCTTCCGAGGAGACTTTCCGTGCCCCGAAACACCCGTCCGACAACGGCGTACCCCGTTACCTTGCGCGAACTCGAGGTACATCGGGTGACAGAGGTGACGCCGGGCATGCGGAGAGTGACGCTCACCGGAGCCCAACTCGACACCTTCACCAACGCCGACGGAATTGCCGAACCCGCCTTCGCGAGTACGGGCTTCGACGACGACATCCGATTGCTGTTCACCTACCCCGGCGAAACCGACCCGGTCCTGCCGGTAATGGTCGACGGCAGTGTGACTTTCGCTGCGGGGCGCCGTCCGCTCGCCCGCGCATACACCGTGCGCCGCTACGATCCGCGAACAAGGGAACTCGACGTCGATTTCGTCGTTCACGGCGAGGGAGTGGCTACCACCTGGGCGCGGGACGCCAGCCCGGGCGACCGAATGCACATCGCGGGCCCCTCTGTATCGCAGGGACTCCCGGAAGATTACGAGTATCTGCTGGCCGTCGGTGACGAGACCGCGTTGCCGGCGATCGCACGTCTGCTCGAGGAATTGCCCGCCGATGCCAGGGGGCATGTGTTCGTCGAAATTGCGGACTCGGCTCACATCCAATCGGTGCGCGAGTTGTCCGGGGTGAGTGTCACGTGGTTGCCACGCGAGGGGGCCGAGTCCGGCGCTACTACTTTGTTGCTCGACGCGGTCAGTGCTGTCGAATGGCCTGACGGACGCGTATTCGGCTGGCTTGCAGGCGAACAGGCGACGGTTCGCTCGCTTCGTCGTCATTTGATTCGTGATCGAGGAATTGCGAGGACGGACATCGATTTCACCGGCTACTGGAAACGAGGCGGGGCCGTGCGTGCAGATTCCTGACCTGGCTCCATCGCTCACCCAACACCTTCACCTCAGCAACACCGAAAGTGTTCGATAACACCGAAAGGCAGAAATGACAGTCCTGCGCACCAGACGATCACGGATCACCGGACTGATCGGGGCCACGCTCGCCGCAGCGCTACTCGTGACCGGGTGCTCGGCCTCGGCCGAAGACTCGAAAACGGCATCCTCTCCCGGTTCGGAGGGGAACGCCCTTCCGGCTGCGGAAGGAACGACTACCTACCCGCTGACCCTGGAATCGCCCTACGGTACAAGTATTCTCGAGAAGCGACCGGAGCGGATCGCCGCCATCGTGCCCAATGCCGTCGACACGGAAATGCTCCTCGCGCTCGGCGTCAAACCCGTCCTCTCCTCGTCGATGGTGAAGGAATCGGCTTCCCAGTCGTACTTGTTGCCTTACGGCGCAGAGAATCTCGACACCTTCGAGTTCGCGATGGGTGGAACACTTCCCGTCGAAGCGATCGCCGCGAGCGAACCGGACCTCATCGTCGCCGTCGGCTGGGCTGACGGCCTGGGTGGTTTGTCCCTGGGCGATTACTACGAGCGTTTGTCCTCCATCGCACCGGTTGTGACGAGTCCCGACACGAAGTCGCGGATGCTCGTGCCGTGGAAGGAGTCGATCCGCGTACTCGGCGAGACGCTCGACCTCTCGAAGGCGGCCGAAAAGATCGTGGCCGACCATGATCAGTACTTTGCGAATGTGCGCCAGGAGAACCCGCAACTCGCGAGTCTGACTGCAACCTGGGCGATCTTCTACGGCACCGGCAATGGGCTGCAGTACCTTTCGGCGCCCGGTTCGGCTCCGGCAACATTCTTGGGTGAGCTCGGTTTCGCCGAGAACCCGCACGCAAAAGAGTTCGTCACCCAGAGTACTGTCGGCGAGGAACTTCTCGAGAACATCGATGCGGACTTCCTGCTGATCGGCCGCAGTGCCGCCGGCAGCGAGGAGGATTTCGACAAGCTGACCGGCGGGAAGCTCTTCCAAGCCCTGGGAGCTGTGTCCTCCGGTCATTGGGTTGGCCTGCCTCCTCGCACCGCCGACGGCGGGGATGTTCTGTGGGCGATCACGAGTGGTGGTCCGATCGGAACAATATGGGCGGCTGAACATATCGTGCCGCTCATCAGCACGAAGCTGTAGGCGGACAACTACAGAACGGAAAGCGCTCACCCGTCGCCACAGGATTGTGTGGCGGCGGGTCGTTCGTGTCGCAGTGATAACACGGGGTCGACGCTGGACCTGATCGTCGAGGGCTTCGTTCACTCCGGGGTGAAATACTTCACAATTCGGGCAGGTGTGCACGATCCGACCGGTCGGTCGCCTAAGGTTCGCTGGTCGAGTTTGCGAGTTTTAGGAGAGTCAGTGAAGAGCAAGTTAGTCGGGGCACTGTTGTGTGCCACAGCATCTGCCGGTTTGATCTTTGTGGGTGGAGGTGTCGCAAACGCAGGTACGTATATTCCGGCCGGTACCGATGGCACCTACCGAGTTGGCAGTGGCGAGGGCCAGATGCTGCCTGGTCTCTGGAGTACCTCCGGCGGCCGGTCTTGTTACTGGGAACGGACAGGTTATGGCCGGGACATCATCGACAACAACTTCGGCGGTGGGCCGGAAACAGTAGAAATCATGTGGGGCGACACTAGCTTCACTTCGAATCGATGTGGGGCTTGGGAACGTCACGCTCCCGTTCCCAATCCCATCCCCGGGCTTCCGCCCATCGAGGCCGTTGACTACCGAAACATGATGTCGGCGCTGATTCCTCTAGGCATTGGGTCGGCCGCCGTCGGCTCATCAATGCTCCCAGCGCTGGTCCTCACAGGAAGCTGATCCGAAGAACCGTTCGCTTTACGGGGCAAAGGCTTTCGCTGAGTCTGCCAGGCCGCATCGATGTAGGCCTGGCTGTAGGGCAGTTATGTCAGAGGGTGATCGTGCGGGTGGGCTCCCAGATGGCGGGGTCGCGGTGGGTGACGACGACGACGGTAGCCGCCAATTCCCGCACAGCGCCGGCGATGCGGCGTTCGGTGCCCTCGTCGAGAGCCGAGGTTGCCTCGTCGAGCACCAGGACGGGAGCGTCTTTGAGGAAGGCGCGAGCGATCGCCACCCGCTGACGTTCGCCACCGGAGAGAGCGGCACCCTGGTGCCCGATGTCCTGATGAAGGCCGAGCGTCGAGCGGTCGAGAACGGCACTGAGGGCAGCACGCCTGGCGGCGTCCTCGATCTCGGTCTCGGAAGCGCCTGGTCTTCCGAGTCCGATGTTCTCGCCGAGCGTGCCGGAGAACACGAGTGGATCCTGCGGCACGTAGCCGATGTGCGCCGCCAGGTCGTCGTAGGGCAAGTCGCGCAATGAAACTCCGCCTAGCGAGACGCTTCCTTGGTTCGGATCGTCGAAGCGCATGAGCAGCCCGAGAAGTGTGCTCTTCCCCGTACCGGAGCGCCCTGCGACGAGAACACGCTCACCAGTGGGGATCTCCGCGTTGATGCCATGCAGAACCGGAGCGTGGTCCACCCCGACGACCTTGATATCCGTTCCAACAGGGCGCGCGGCGTCCTGGGGTGCGGGTTCAGGCAGCGCGGGAGCCGAAGTCGCGGCACGGTAGTCGCGAACCGTTGCGCGCAGTTCGTTGACTCCGATTCCGGCCAGGGCGAGTTCGTCGAGCGGCGCAGCGGCGCGAGCGGTGAGGATGACGAGGGCGAGAGCGGCTGCGGGATCGTCGAATCCGGTGGCAGCGAGGAAAATCACTGCGCCTGCCAACGGCACAATGGTGGCGATCGCCGAGATGAATGTCGCTGGTGCCGCGGCGAGATTTGTCCGTGCAAGCGCGGTCTCCTGGTCCCGCCAGCTTCGCTCGATACGATCGACGGAGCGCGTGGGACCGGCTGCCGTACGCAGTAATTCGAGATGGTCGGTGAGTTCGAGCGTCGACTGCGTTGCTGCGAGCTCTGCCTCGTGTCGGCGCTCGTCCGCTCGGCTGAGCGCGCGTTGGGCCAGCGTCTGAGCGGCGAGCGAAACGGCGAGCAGTCCGCCGACGAGCAGCATGACGCCGGGTCCCGCAACGACCGCGATTCCGGGAAGCAGGAGCAGCGGGATCAGTGGTGCAACGAGGAAGGTCTGAAGTTGGTGCGCGGGAACGCTCATCAGTGACGGGATTCCGCGGCCGGCGACGGTGGCGAGCAGTGCCCGGTTGGCGTCGGTGAACCACGACAGCTTTGCACGGGCGAAGGCGTCGCCGAGCGCGTCGTAGAGATCGCCGACGAGTCGAGTCCCGGTGAAGTAGCCACCCCGCGAGACCAGGACGGTCACGAAGAGAGCGATCGCTGCCGTGGCCAGCACGAGAACCGGCGACCGGTGATCAGCGATCGAGAGGGCGAGGGTGGTGTACGCGATCGCCTCGAGGCCAGCGACGGACACCCAACCGAATCCGATGGTGATCAAGCGTCGGCGGGCCGCATTGGCGCTGTTCATTATTCGGCTCCAGTCAGGGCTGCATTGTGCGAGGCGGCGTTGTGCGAGTTGGGACTGTCGAGGTCGAGCCGATCGTCGGCCTCGTCTGCAAGAGCGGGGTCGTGGGTGACGATCACGATCGTCTTTCCTTCGTCGTGTGCGAGATGTCGCAGTTCTTTCAACAGTTCGGCCGCTGTCCGATCGTCGAGTGCACTGGTCGGCTCGTCGAGCAGCAGTACCGTTGCGGGCGAGAGGAATACCCGAGCAAGCCCGACACGCTGACGTTCTCCTCCGGAGAGTGAAGTGGCATCGGCATCGAGGCTGACGTCGATCTGTGCCCGGCGTAGTGCAGCGGTGCATTCCGCGTCCGTTGCATCGGGGGCGGCCAACGCGATGTTCTCGCGCACCGTAGCCGGCAACACGTCTGCGCCCTGAGACGTGAGCAGAATGGACCGTGGCCGCAGGTTCTCGTCGATTGTGATGACGCTCCGGCCCGCGTAGCGGACGGTACCCAGTTCCGGGATTTCGAAGCCGGCCAGTGCTTTCAGGAGCGTCGACTTACCCGTTCCGCTCGGTCCCGTGATCGCAGTGATCGCGGCCGGGCGGAATGCATGCGTGACGCCGTCGATGACTCTGCGGTCCGCGATCGTGACAGTCAGGCCGATGATCTCCAGTCGATCGGAGGGACTCGCGGCCGGAACGGTTGATGCTTGACCAGCAGGGAGGGTGGCTTCCTCCAGCGCTGCGGCGAGTCGGACTGCAGCAGAGCGTCCAGCCGCGACGTAGTCGAGGCCGTGCCCGAGCCGCAGGGCCGGCGTCACGATTGCGAGACTGAAGAGAATGGTGGCAGCCAACGTCGTTGTATCCCAGCGAAATCCGACGGCATAGGCGATCGCAAACGTTGCCGTCGCCTGCATGAGGGAAACGGCGACGGCCGCAGGGGTAGCCACGAGTCGAACGCGCTCCTGCATTCCCCGAGTGAACCGTGCTGTCGATTCTGCATAGTCAGCGGCAGCACCGGTCTGCGCGCCGTAGATCCGGCAGACGCGGATGCCGCGCGCATAGTCGTCCACGGCGGTCACGATGTCGCCCATGACATCCGCACGTTCAGCGCTGTGCCGCGCAGCCATTCGGGGGATCACGATCAGGTAGAACAGTGCTGCCACGATGCCGGGAGCCAGAGCGAGAAGCGCCACCGGGCCGGCTGAGACGGCCAGCGCCGCGATCGTGACCGCCGGGACCACGATCAGTGTCGCGAACTCGGCCGGTAGGTGCGCAGTCATATGGTGCAGCGCCGAGATGTCGTCGGAGACGAGCCTCCTCAGCGCGTCCCCGCTGTAGCGGGACAGCGTGCTTGCCGGCAACCGGACGAGGTGGGCAGCGAGCTGGCGCTTGAGCCTGGCCTCGAACAGCGCCTCGGCGTGGTGCGAGAGCCACGACGACGTGGCGGCGAGCGTGACGCCGACGAGCCAGAGCCCGCATGCCCATCCGGCCCAACTCATGGACGGTTCACCGATGAGTTGCACGACGCACCAGAGCGCTCCGAGCATCGCGACCCCCGACGCAGCCGCCGCGACCACCCCGGCGGCCAATGCAGGCAGCGCCGGGCGCAAGGCCGGGACCAGCGACGGTTCGACGAGAGGGCGGGGCATGGATAACTCCTTGAATCAGCGTCAGGGTGCGGGCACGACAAGTGACCGAAACCTAAGGTTAGGCTTCGGTTGCCCCTCTTGGTTATCGCAGTACGCCGATTTCTTACACTCGATCAGCAGCAGTCGGCGTCAGGATGCGGCCGAAATGGAACTCATGACGTCTTCCCACATGTCCATGACTGCGGGTTCGGCTGGGCCTGTTTGGGTGAAGACTGCCACGCATTTTCGGCGGAAGTCGTACATCTCGATCGAGCTGGTCAGTCCGTGAACGCCGTGCGTGCGGATCAGCCAGCACTCCGCGACGCCGTTCAGGTCGATCATCGTCCGGCAGGTGTCCGACGCCAAAGTCAACGTCCCCCCGAACATCGCTGCAGCTTCGAGATCACCACGGTGGATCTGCAGGCAACCGTTGCCTGCGACGACGGCCGTGACGGGCAGTTGGTGGTAGGACAGGTGCTCCATCCCGGCAGCCATGAGGTGTGGATCGATTCGCCGGTAACCGAGGGCGCCCAGAGCGACCAATCCGTTGCGGCGTTCGCTGCCGCCGTCCGCGAGGATGAAGTCGAGTTGTGTCAGCTGATCGGCTTCGGCCCAGAATGCGGGCGTATTCGACGTCTGGATGGGAGGGCTGGCTTCTCTCGAAGCGTCATCTACGTTTCGTATCGCTTCGAAGGCGAGACGATCCGAGGCCGGGGTCAAATAGGTGGTGTGCGAACTCGATCCGTGAGTGTCGAACATCCGGAGCGTCGGCGGAAGGTGCTGCTCTGCATCAGTGGTCACCACCGAATCGAGGGCGGAAGGGTTCAAACGCAGAGAGACGAGCCCTGGCGTGCAGACCAGCGGATCGCCGGGAACGGTGGGAACGGCGTACTTGCCCGAGTTGTTGACAGCCGCTGGCCCCGCAACGGTGATCGTGACGACATCGCCCAAGAGGGACAACAATTCGCCGACTACCCCGGGTGCCGTGTCGATCAGCTCACCGCGGAATCCTGGACGCGCAAGCAGCGCGTCCAGGTCCGACATGCGCGCCAAAGCTGCACAACGACATTCGCCACGGTGCGGGCACATCTCAGTAAACATCCCGCAGGTACCGCTTCGATCGTTTGAGGTTGTTGACGTAATCCTCGGCAGCGTCCGCATCCAACCCACCGTGTTCGGCGACCACCTCGTGTAACGCGTCGTCGACGTCCTTCGCCATCCGGGTGGCGTCGCCGCAGACGTACACGTGCGCGCCCTTTTCGAGCCAGGCGAACAACTCTCTGCCCTGCTCGCGCATACGGGTCTGGACGTAGATCTTCTCGGACTGATCACGAGAGAAGGCGAGGTCGAGACGCGTCAGGACACCGTCACGGGTCAGGCCGGTCTGTTGGGTGCGACTTGGATCCGAGCAGGTCAGAGGGTTGCTTTGTAGGCAAGTGCGTAAGCGATCTTGCCCGGCTTGTCGTCGGTGTACGGCTTCGACAGCTTTGCGAACTCTCCCTTGGACTCGGCTTTGCCGTCGTTCCAGGCTGACAGGACGCCAAGATCGGTGGCAGTGAATCCGCTGTCGACGACGGCATCGCCCGTCAATGCAGTCTGTGCTTTGGTCACCGACTTCACGATGCTCAGGTAGCTGGAGAGATCGTCGCGATTCCAGTTGGTGAGGTCGACGGGCGCGGTGTCGCGGACCCACGCACCCCAGTAGAACTCCTGGAACGGGATCGAGCCAGCGGCAAATCCGATGTCGCGGGAGAAGTACATCAAGCTGCGGTACTTGTCGTCGGCGAAGTTCGCCAGGCCGACGCTCTTCGGCAGGGACTGGACCGGCACCTGGTTTCCGTCGACGTCACGCGACCAGACCCACTTGTTCTTTTCCATCTCGGTCCAGAAGGCCCCTTCACTCAGGCCGCTGAGGTTACCGAGAACTCGAAGTCGCACGTGAAGGTCGGGACCCCCGTCTGCGGTCTCGATGAAGGACGTGAGGGTGTGGTGGCCGTCGGTCAGGTAGAGATCGCCGCGGGGGCCGACGACTACGGTCTTCATAGGTGCGATGCTCTCGGCGGTTTCCTGACCGACCGGGAGCTGGCAGGTGAAGGACGACGGGTCCTTCAGCGTCGACGCCGCAGTGGCGGTCGCGGCCTGGATCTGGCCGTTCGCCTCACACCAGTCGTCGAACTTCTTGTTGATCGTGTCTTTTCCGAGCGTGTATCGCCCGAGCTTGTAGTACACCTCGTCGTAGCCGAGGGAAGGTTGCGTCGCGTGAACGTCGCCGATGCGCACGTCCAGGAGGTCACCTTCCTTGGCGCACAGGTACTCCGAACCACTGACGGAACCTGAGAACGAACCGGTGGAGATGCCGCCACACGCGAGGGGAGCGGCGACGGCGGGTGTGCCGGCCAGTGTTCCGGCACCGAGCAGTGCCAGTGTTGTGAGTGCCGAGATGGCAGAACGACGCATGTGGGGATCTCTCCTGAGGATGGGTTCGCACGTGAAGAAGCTTGCGTCACAATCGCTCAGGGTGGTTTCGGACTTGCTGACAACAGACGTCCGCGCGGTGGCTACCACGTGAATTCACGTCGTAGCCACCGCGCGGTAAGCCGGTAAGTCGGTCAGCCCTTGTAGTTGTAGAAGCCCTCGCCGACAGCAACGCCGAGCTTGCCTTCGTCGATGTAGTTCTTCTTGATGTAGTCGGCGAATTCGCGCTGCTTCTCGCCGCCCTGGGAGGAGATGTTGTAGACGGTGGTCAACCCGACGACGTCCATGATCTGGAAGGGGCCGAACGGGGCTCCGGTGCCGATGCGCCAAGTCTTGTCGACCATGTCGGGATCAGCGATGCCGTCGATCAGCAAGTCGGAGGCCGCGTTGAGGAGCGGGACCAGGAGCGAGTTGAGTACGTAGCCCGCCTTCTCCTTCTTGAGTTCGATCGGCACCATGCCGATGTTCTTCGCGAACTCGACGACCTCGCGGTACACGGCGGGGTCGGTGGACTCGGTGCCCATGACCTCGGCAGTGTTGTTGACCCACACGTGATTTGCGAAGTGGAGTGCGAGGAACTTCTCGGGGCGGCCGGTGAACTCCTTGAGGTCGCTCGGCAGAAGCGTCGAGGAGTTGGTTGCGAACACCGTGTGCTCAGGGGCTACTGCGGCGAGCTTCTCGTAGGTGTCGCGCTTGATGGCGATGTCCTCGGGAATTGCCTCGATGATCAGATCGGCCTTGGCGACGGCTTCGGCGAGATCGTACGAGTACGTAATCCGTTGCAACGCTTCGCCGGCCTTGCCTTCCTTGGCGCCCTCGACGTTCTCGGCCTTGTAGGCAGCGGCCAACGAGTCGAACCGAGCCTTGGCCTTCTCGATGACCTCGGCGTTGATGTCGTACGCGACGACGTCGAAGCCGTGATAGGCGGTCTGATAGGCGATCTGTGAGCCGAGAACTCCGGTACCCAGAACGGTGATCTGCTTCAGTTCAGTCATTTTCGATCCTCAATCCTATTCGGTGGGTAGTCCGGCAAGCGTCAATCGGACCTGTGCGGCAACGATGTTCGTGAGCTCGTCAGCCGTGATCCGGTCCAATGCCGCGCGGGCTATTTCGAAGTGCAGCACGTTGGAAATCGTTCGCGCTGCAGTGGTGGTTCGGGTGGTGTGGTGGGGGTGCGCCTCGTGCAAGATTTGTGCAATCCGCGTTTGCAGGCGCTGCGAGAGTTCCAGACCTTCGGCCCGGAAACATTCGCTGGGCTCGCCGAACAACACTTCGCGTTGGTAGATACCGGTGTTCTCGTCGTTTCGGCGACTTGCGATCAGCAGGGGTGAAACCAGCTCGAGCACACGATCTTCTGTGCCCGTCGATTTGGCCTCACGCTTTTCGCCCAGTTTGATCTGCTTGCGGTACTCCGCGTTGTACACCATGAGCAGTAGCTCGGCTTTGCTTGCGGCGTAACGAAAGAGGGTGCCACCGGCTACATCGGCGCGGTCGGCAATTTCTTGAGTTGTGACTGCGCTGTAGCCCTTTTCCGCGAACAGTTCGGCCGCGGCGTCGAAGATGCGTGTCTGCTTCTCGAGTTTGTTGCGTTCACGACGACCCAACTCTTGGTCCGATTTCGTCATCCCGCTCACCTCGTCTCATTTCGGATCACGCTCATAAATGAGTCTACTCCGAAATATCGAGAGGGTGGGGTCTCCTCCGTCACATCACCGCATTCCGCTGACCCAACCGGCGAACACGTCGGAGAACACGTCTGCTTCGCACGCGTGCGCCGATTCGGGGTAGGCACATTCGGGGTATCCGGCGACGACGGCGGCAAGTTCGGCATTGCAACACTGCGCCAAAAGGCCGCGCAGGAGGTCCGCGGCCGACCAATCGGCAACGGATACCGCAGGGATCCCCTCTTCCTCGTACACCTTCACCAGATCGTCATGCCTCCAGGACAATTCCTCCGCCACCAGTGCATCGGGATTGAAAGACATGGCGCGGTCGAGTGATCCGCGCAGAAGCGAGTGTGGATCGTCCTCACCGCGCAGCCTTGTCGCGAGGTCGGCCGGTGCCTTCTGCATGACGAACATCCAGGGTTTGCCGTCGGGAAAGACTCCGCCGAAGCCTGCCACGTTGAAGGGCAGGTGACTACTGAGAAAATCTGTCTCCACGTCGACGTGCTGATCGTCTCCGAGGTGAATGAAGTGGCCGGACGCGATCTCCTCTCCGGTTGCCGGCTCGGCCCACGTGTTGTTCCACAGATCGGTCATCCGACTGCCTTCGGGAAAATCGAGAACCTCGAAGAGAAAACCCATGTCTCTACAACTCCCCGTCGAAGTGGGTGGCTACTCCACCGGTCAGTCGAGAAACCGTCTGCGCCGAGGTCGCGAGGACGACTCGGCTTGTCTCGAAGGTCATCTCGTCGCGTTCGGTGTCCTCCGATTCGGGATCCTCGGCCAGTGAGAAGTCGAGTTCCACCTCTCGATCGGTGCTGGAACAGACCGAGATCATCAGCCCGAGTCGTTCGTCGGTGAACGGTGGGAGCGACTTTTCGGGATGGAAGTCTGCGGCCGCGTGAAAGAAGAACGCCGCCAGCCGTTCGACAAACCCCTCATCCGTGTGTCGGCTGAGGTACTGATTGAACCGATCGGGGCTGAGCAGCCCGACGTCGAAAACAAGTGTGGGCACGTCGGATTCGAAGACAGTGGCGGGAACCGCATGACTGCGAAGGAAGACCGCTGCGCCGCCGTACCCCGGCAACCTGAACCCATCACGCATCTGGTGTACTCCCGTCGCAGTGGTGTCCTGTCCACGCTAGGCCATTGCTCGGCCGCGTGCTGCCTACTCGAGTAGCCGGCTTGATGGAAGAATCACCGCCTATGACTGCTGTCCTGTACCCGCCCGTCGAACCGTATGAGTCCGGTCTGTTGGAAGTGGCGGATGGTCAGAGTCTCTACTGGGAGACCGTCGGGAATCCGACGGGTATTCCTGTTCTCTATCTCCATGGCGGTCCCGGTGCGGGATGCACTGTCGGTGCCAGGCGCTTCTTCGATCCCGAAGCCTTTCGCGCAGTTCTGTTCGATCAGCGGGGCTGTGGGCGCAGTCTTCCTCTTGCGAGCAGTCCGGACGTCGATCTGACCGTGAACACCACGGCGCACATCCTCGGCGATATCGAGCGTCTTCGTGAGCATCTCGGTATCGAGCGATGGATCGTCACGGGACTTTCCTGGGGCGTGAGTTTGGGACTGGTGTACGCCCAGACGTTTCCCGAGCGGGTGATCGCGATGGCCTTGGGCGCGATCACCGGCGGGACGAGGGTCGAAATCGAGTGGATCACCCGCGCCATGGGCAGAGTGTTTCCGCGCGAGTGGGAAGAGTTCGTCGCGCCGTTGCCGGAGAAAGAGCGTGACGGAAACCTTCCCGCGGCATACGCGCGACTGCTCGCCGATCCGGATCCTGTTGTGCGGGAGAATGCTGCGTTGCAGTGGTGCCGCTGGGAAGACGTGCATGTGTCGCTGATGCCTGGGTGGACTCCGAGTGTTCGATACCAGAATCCCGACTTCCGTCGAGTGATGACCAGGCTGGTCACGCACTACTGGGCCAACGATTGTTTCCTGGCGCCGAATCAGATCCTGGACGGAATGGACCGTCTTGCCGAGATTCCCGCGATTCTCGTGCACGGACGGTATGACATTTCCGGGCCACTCGACACTGCCTGGGCGATCCACCAGCGGTGGCCGGGCAGTGAATTGGTGGTACTCGACGGCGCCGGGCATGGCGGCGGTGGATTCAACGAGGCAATCGTGGAAGCGCTGAATTCACTGGCTCATTCGGTCTGATCGAGTGCCCCGGCGTGGGCCGCGGCGAGCGCGCCGGCAGCAGCACGATCGGCAACCGACCGGTCGACGGGTAGATCGGCGACCAGTAGTCGATAGTAGATGGGCGCGGCTACGGCCGCCAGAAGATCAGCGGCTGAGATCTTCTCGGAGATTTCCCCGCGTTCGACTGCTCGGCGGACCACGATGTCAGCCAGTTCGTAACGTGCGGAGTAGAACTCGCGCTTGAGTCTCGCCACCTCGGGTGTGCGGACCGCGTCCGAGAACAGTGCGGCCACCAATGCACCGCCCGACTCGCTGGTCACCAGTGCGACTATCGATCTGGCCATCTCGCGCAGGTCGGATTCGATGGAACCGGTGTCCGGGATGGGAACGGTGGTTGCCGATATTTCGACGGCCGCGTCGGCCACCAACTGGGACAGTGTGCTCCACCGCCGGTAGATCGTGGTCTTGTGGACTCCGGAACGGGCGGCTATGTCCTCGATGGTCATCGCTGCAAATCCGCGTTCGGACAGTTCGGCCGCGGTGGCTGCCAGGACGGCCTCGCGCACCCTGGCGCTACGCCCTCCGGGCCGTTGTGGTGTCGAGGTCATGGGTCAACCTTATCGCAACAAGGTGTTGTGTTAGCTGGAGACACGTGGTTCACTGAGCTAATGCAACTGATCGTTGCATTAGAGATGATTTGAGGGGCGTTTTCCCATGTCATACGAATTTCCTGTCGATCACCGAGGCCTCTTCGAAGAGCGCACAGGACAGTTTCTGAGCTTCGGGCTCCCCGTCTCGGATCTCGAGGAACTGCGCGCGTCCATCAACTCGACCTGGGCCGACGCGCCGGGTGGTTGGTCGTACGAGTGGTCGGCGCTGGCGGCGAAGTACTCCGCGGCCGGCAATCATTCCCTGGCAGCGATGATCTACGGAATCGCCAAGTTCCCGGTGCTGGCCAACGAATCCCGTCGACGGGCTCTGCGCAATCAGGTGGACGAATACGTCAAGGCAGCACCAGGATTCGGGCTCGAGTTCGAGCGTCGAATCCTGTCCCTGCCCTACCGAAACGGCGAGATCGAGCTACCGGTACACATCCTCTCGGCGGACGGACGGTACGAAGACGCACCCGTCCTGTTGCTCAGCGGCGGCGTCGACGGCTGGAAGATGGACATGCATCCGTTGGCCAGCGCGTTCGCGAAGAACGCCGGGGTGACGGTTGTTGCTTTCGATCAGCCGGGAACTGGTGAATCACCCGTTCCTCTCGATGCTTTCGGCGACGAGGTGATCGACGGGCTCGTATCGACGGCTCGCGCTCTCGGCAACGGGCAGGTGGCGCACCTGGGAGTCTCCTTCGGCGGCAACTTCGCCGTGCGCTCGGGGTTGACCGGCGCCGTCGATGCGGTGATCAACATCGGTGCCCCGGTCAAGGGTGCGTTCGAGACCGCGAACGCCGAGCGCCTGGTCTACGGCATGGGCGACATCGTCGGAAACGCACTGGGTTTCGATGCCCCGGCAACCAAAGAGGCGCTGGTACAGGGTCTCCGTGCGTTCGATCGCAGTGTCTTGATGACCGCCGACGACGGCCGGACCCCGATGCTTGTGGTCAACGGGGCCGACGACGTTCACATCCCGCTCTCGGACACAACACTCTTCGAAGAGCGCCCGAACACGCAGGTACACGTCATCCCGGATGCGGGGCACTGCGCAGTGACCAAGCTGCCCGAGTTGACGCCGATGATGATCGACTGGCTACGAGATGCCCTGTCAGGAACCGCTCCACGAACCGGTAGATGATCCGCCGCCGAAGCTGGCAAAACGATACGTCGCAAGAACGGCCTTGTGATCGGTCGGCCACGGCGTCGGTGAAGCGATGAAGTTGTCCTGGGAGTTCTCCTCCACTCTTTTGTTGTGCACGATCGTCTTTCGGGGTCCGATGATTCCGACAGATCCCAACTTCAGGTCGGAAGCGCGGTCGGCGAAGATGTAGTCGATCCGATCGCGTTCATCTGCCTCGGGTGCCCAGGTGAGCTGTGAGGTGTCGACGTCGGGATTGTCGGACGGCCAGGTGAAGCCCGGGTGTGTAGCCGGGTTCGGGTACTTGCTGCGGTATGCATCGACAAATCCGGCTTGGTCGAGCAGACGGGTGGATTCCCATGGAATGACGACACCGTTGTGGTCGAACAGATTTCGCGTGCCGTCGGTCCAGTCCAGGGCCGACGGTTCGTTGAAATCGCCGCCGAGGATGACGGACCTGCCCTTCGCCCGTTCTGCGGCCGCATCGTCGATGAACGTCGAAATTGCCAGGGGTCGTCCCGAATTGACGTTCACACGCTGAACCGTCTCGGGGTCCGTGACCGGACCGGACGGCATCTTGTTCCAGCCGAACTCGGAGAACTCTCCAGGCTTGGGAACACCCGCGCCGTATCCGCGCGGTAGATAGGTCGCGTAGGACGTGTAGGCCAGATGTGCCGAGTAAGCAGCGATTTGTTTGCCGTCGACCGTCACGACTGCCTTGATCATCGAGTTCAGGTCGGCTGTCTCCTCGATCGGAAACTTGGAGAGAATCCCCACGTCGGAGGACGCTGCTCCGTAGAAGGTGGTTCCTGATTTGGTCAGCATGTCGGCCAATACAGTTGTCGCAGTGCCGGCTTCCGACAGGAGAACTATCGACGCCTGGGTCGAGATGATCATGTCGGCGATCAGCTGCAGGCCACCGTTGATCTTGGTTCCGCCGTGCCAGGTATTGAGGGAGAGCACTTTGATCTCCGTCGCGGGGTTCGCTCCTGCGACGGAGGCATTGGCACCCAAGGTAAATGCACTCGCGGTGACTGTCCCTGCGGCTACCGCCATCGCCTTGACCATCTGGCGGCGCGTCAATCCATTCATCAAATCCCGGCTCTCGTTGTCGTGTGCTCGAACCCCCCGGAAGATGATTACCATCGCTACCTAAACGGACAGTTAACCAATTGCAAAATGGCAGATTTCCACAGAACACCGCGCGGGCAATAGTCTTCTGGTCGTGGTATTCAGTGAGCGTTTCCCCGGTAACAAGACCTTCGCGAAGGTTCGTGTCCTGCCGCCGGTGGTGAAGTTGCTCCTTCTTTCGATGGTGCTGTTCAACATCGGGTTCTATCTGGTTGTCCCCTTTCTCGCGGTGCACCTTTCGGAGGACCTCGGATTCGCGGCCTGGATTGTCGGCCTGGTCCTCGGGCTCCGGATGTTCAGTCAGCAGGGCATGTTCTTCATCGGTGGAAGCCTTGCCGACAGGTTCGGCAAGCGTCCGATCATTCTGCTGGGCATCGCAGTTCGCGTGGTCGGCTTCCTGATGCTCGGATTGGCCGAGAGTATGGCGGCGGTGATCGTCGGTGTGCTTCTGGTCGGGTTCGCCGCAGCTCTGTTCGCACCCGCAGTGGAGTCGGCCAACGCCGAATACGGACGCGAACTCGAAACCTCAGGAGTCATGCGTCGTACGGATCTGTTTGCAGTGGAACAGATGTGCAGTCGTCTGGGAACCGTGATCGGTCCGGCGTTGGGTGCTGCTCTGTTGATGTTTCCGTTCTCGTGGACGGCGTCGAGCGCGGGGTTGCTGTTCGCGATCATGTGGGTCGGGTTCTTCATCTGGTTCCCGCGGCCGGGCGATGCCCACGACGGCCCGGTGTCGACCTATACGCTGCGCGACGTCTGGCGAAGCGTCCTGACCAACAACAACTTTCTGCTCTTCGCGGCGCTCTGCAGTTTTCAGCTGGTTGCGTACAGCCAGCTGTACCTGATGCTTCCGGAACAGCTCGAGCGCGGAATCGGTTCGCAGTCGGCGCTGGGATGGTTCTACGTGGGCGCAGCGGTGTTGGTGATCATCGGGCAGGGACCGACGGTCGCGGTTGCCCACCGCATCGGGCATCGACGCGCGATCACCTTCGGGCTTGTGCTCATTTCGGTGTCGTTCCTGGTTCCGCTGGTCACCGGCGTCGACTCCGCAGCTTCGGCGTCGACGCAGATAGTCGGTCTGGCGGTGTGGATCGGGCTGCTGCACCTGGGACAGATGTTGATGGTGCCGCCGATGCGAGACACCATTGCCATCCTCGGTCGTGAAAGCAACCTCGGAGCGCACTTCGGCATGCTCAACACGATCGGCGGTCTGCTCGCGCTCCTGGGAACCGTGGGAGTCGGATTCGTGTACGACCTAGTCGACAACGGCCACGCAGCGCCGGCGTCACCATGGGTGATCGTTTCGGTCTGCGTGGCCGTGTCGGCTGTGGTGTTGTGGGTGTGGTCCGGTCGAACGAAGGTTATCGACCCGCGATTGTCTGATTGATCTTTGCTACAAAATCTTCCAGCACAAACGGAATGGTGAGCGGGTTCGGCATGGACACCGCGTCACTGACGATGGGGTCCAAGCTGATCAGGCCGCCGGTCTTGACCACGTTCAGATTGGTGAACGCCGGCTGCGTCTCCATCTCGGGGCGAGCCTTTTCGTAGTTGTCGAAGAGCAGGTAGTCGCACTCGAGGAGGTCGTAGTTCTCGGCGGAGATCTCGTAGTTCAGCTTGCCCGCGAACCGATCCTTCAGTGCGGCAGGAGCCGTGAATCCCAATTGCGTGAGCAGCTGAGCGCGCGCTGCCTCGGGGCTGAACGCTCGCAGATTTCCGTCGCTCCAGCGAATGACGAGAGCTGCTGTCTTGCCTTCGAACTGGGGGTTCTCCGCGCGGGTGCGAACGATGAGGTCTTCGACTTCCTGGACCTCCTGCTTTGCCTGCGCGGGAACGCCCACAGCCGTACCGATGCGGGTCGTGACTTCCTGCCAGGGCAGAACCCAATCCGTCTGATCGGCGGCGTGAAGCACAGTCGGCGCGATGGCGCTGAGCTGCTTGTACAGATCCTCGTCGATCGCGTTGTTGACGGCGATGATCAGGTCAGGCGCTGCGGCCACGATCGTTTCGATGTCGAAATCGGTGGTGGCGTTGGCCAATGGTGTCGGCTCGGCGCCCTGGACTGCCGAGTCGGCCCAGACTCCGATTCCGTCGTCGGTCGATCCCTTCCACACCGGGACCAGGACGGGAGTCAGCCCGAGGGAAAGCAGTACGTCTGCGTCGCCGATGCCGACCGCTGCGATGCGGCTGGGTGCCTGCCCGATGGTGGTGGAGCCGAACTTGTGGTCGATCGTCACCGGGAAGGCGTTGGCCTCGGCGTGAGCACCTTCGGTGCCGGGAGTGGATTCGTCCTTCGCGCTGTCGCCGCAGGCAGCAAGGGCAAAACCTGCTGCTGTGGCGAAGGTGACGGACAGCATGGCACGGCGGCTCAACATTGGGTTCACAGCAACCTCGGGTTTCATGGTTATGGGACCCTAACCATAGTGGAGCGGCAGTGTCGGCAGGGTTTGTTAGTCTCCGCCCATGACGGCGGTTCTCGACTACACATCAGCAGGACCGTTCACCCGCATCGACGGAGTGGACCCGCTCGCCCTCGAGTCACTCCCCACCGACCCCATGCAAATATGCCGGGTAGTGCCGTACCTGGTGGTCCAACCCACCGATGCGCGGTCGCTGAATCTGCCCACCGACCGATTCGACGAAAACCAGATCCGGCCGGCAAGCGTTCTGCTCGAACGCCTGCTTGCGCTCGATCCGGCACCGGTGACCTCTGCCCGGCAACCCGACAAGCGTCTCGTCGGAACCTGTCGGCACTTTGCAGTTTTGAGTTGTGCGTTTCTGCGCCATCGCGGATTTGCCGCGCGGGTCCGCTGTGGTTTTGCCACCTACTTTCAACCGGGGCAGGGCGTCGACCATTGGATCACCGAGTACTGGGACGACGCCGGCAAGCGGTGGATCCGCATCGATTCGGAGATCCTCGGACAGAACGTCCTTCCTCACGCCCATAACCTGCAGCCGGGAGAATTCCTCAGTGGTGGTGAGGCATGGCTGGCGTATCGACGCGGCGAGATGGACGGGTCCCAGTTCGGGGTGTACGGCACCCAGAACTGGGGGTCGGCCGAGATCCGCGGCAACGCTGTGAAGGACCTTGCCGCGATGAACAAGGTCGAAACCCTGCCGTGGGACGAGTGGGGTCGTATGACTGACGCCTACGACGGAAAGACCGGCTCCGACTATGACCTACTGCTGGACGATATAGCCGAGGTGTGCGCCGGCGACGATCCAGTTGCCGTGCGAGCGCTGTACGAGCACGAGGATTTGTGCGTGCCGGACAACCTGATTCGTTTCTGAGATGCTGGTGCGATGAATCCGGAGCATCGCCAACTCGAGTACGGACTTCGATTCGACTGGGGCCTGCGCGGCGCCGAAGCAATTGCTGTCGGCGTCGATGTGGCAGTGGTCGTAGACGTTCTCTCGTTCACAACGACGCTGAGCGTAGCCGCCGACGCGGGAATCGACGTACTTCCCTTTTCCTGGAACGACGAGAGCGCTGTCGATTACGCGCGTGATGCCGATGCGGTCCTTGCAGTACGACGAAGTGTGGCCAGGGAGGGGCAGATCAGTCTGTCTCCCAGGACGATTCGCGAGTCCGAGGTGCCGAGTCGGCTGGTACTGCCTTCGCCGAACGGGTCGACTATCGCGTTTGCGTTGGCGTCCCAGGTTGCGGTGTGTGTCGGCGCTTCATTGAGGAACGCTTCCGCCGTCGCTGATTGGATTGTGCACGAACATGGTCCGGGATCGCGGGTTGCGATAGTCGCATCCGGGGAGAAGTGGCCCGGTGGAGAGTTGCGTCCTGCGGGGGAGGATCTGTGGGGCGCCGGTGCGGTTGTCACGGCGTTGACCGCGGCTGGTTGGGACGGCCACGTATCGCCCGAGGCGCGGATGGCGGCGGATGCGTGGGCGGCGGTGGCGGATTCGTACGAGGACCGCCTGCGGGACTGTGCCTCAGGACGCGAGTTGATCGTCATGGGGTTTCCACACGACGTCGCCATCGCCTCGGAACTCGACGACAGCGACACCGTACCTGTTCTCGAAGAACGTGTGTTTCGCGGTCAGCGCACCGGGCGTCGGTTGAACAAACTCCGCGCCCAGAGGTAGGAGAAGAAGGTGATGGCGACGCACCATCCGATCGCGAGGAGCGCGTTGTTCCCGATAGCTTCGCCGAGAAGAAGTCCTCGAAGAGTCTCGATGATCGGAGTGAACGGCTGATACTCGGCGAACCATCTCAACACGGTCGGCATCGAGTCGGTGGGGACAAATCCGCTTCCCAGGAAAGGTAAGAGGATCAACACCATCGGGAGATTGCTGGCCGTCTCGACGCTCTTGCTGACGAGGCCGAAGGCAACCGACAACCAGATCATGGCGATGGAGACCAGGATGAGGAGGGCAAACGTCGCGGCCCATTCCACGAAGCCTGCAGTCGGCCGGAAGCCGATGGCTATCGCCACGGCGATGACAACAACGAGGCTGACAATCGTCTGAAGGAGACTGCCGAGAACGTGACCGGTCAGGACGGACGTGCGTGTGATCGCCATCGTGCGGAATCGTGCAATGATCCCCGCGGTCATATCGGTTGCGACGGAGATGGCAGTACCTTGTGCCGCTGATGCCACGGTCATCAGAATGATCGCCGGTGCAACGTAATTGACGTATTCGGCTCGGCCACCACCGCCGGGGCCGAGGCCGTTCCCGAGCGTCCCACCGAGCACGTAGACGAACAGCAGCAGGAAGACGACTGGCATCCCGACAAGCATCACAGTCATCGACGGATATCGAAGGATGTGTCGAATGCTGCGACGCAGCATGGTTTTCGAGTCCTGATAGGCAAGCGTCATGGTGGTCATCGCGCGTCGGTCCTTTCGGTGGCGGTCAGAGTCAGGAACACGTCGTCCAGGTCCGGTGTGTGTACGGAGAGTTCCTTGACGTCGATCGAGTGGGCGTCGAGTTGGTCGAGAAGAGAACGCAGCGAGCGGACACCCCCGTCGCTGGGGACCTGGAGGACATAGGCGGCGTCATCACGCGATGATTCGTCGAAAACAGCTGCAGCAGTATCGAGTTGATCTCGGTCGAAGAAATGGAGTCGAATGTGGCCGCCGGGGATGTGCCGCTTGAGTTCCGCCGCCGTACCTTGGGCGACTATCCGTCCCTGGTCGAGGACGGCGATGTGGTCGGCCAACTGATCGGCTTCCTCGAGGTACTGCGTCGTGAGGAAGATGGTGACACCGTCGCTGACCAACTCCCGGATGATCTGCCACATGGTGCGTCGACTCCGGGGGTCGAGACCGGTGGTGGGTTCGTCCAGGAAGATGATCTCCGGCCACCCGATCAACGTCATTGCCAGGTCGAGCCGTCGGCGCATGCCGCCCGAGTAGGTCGAGGCCAGCTTGTCTGCGGAGTCGACCAGATCGAACTTCTTCAGGAGTTCGTCAGTGCGAGTTCGACGTTCGTCTTTACCGAGATGATGGAGGTCCGCCATGAGGAGAAGGTTCTCCTCACCGGACAGATAGTCGTCGACCGCCGAGAACTGCCCGGTGACGCCGATACGCGAACGCACCGCGTCGGGATCGTCGGAAGGGTTGTACCCGGCGATGCGGATGTCACCGCCGTCTGCGGGAACGAGGGTCGAGAGGATTTCCACGACGGTGGTCTTGCCGGCGCCGTTGGGGCCGAGGAGCGCAAAGACCGTTCCGCGGTCGACGGAGATGTCGATTCCGTCCAGTACCGTCTTGTCGTCGTAGGCCTTCTTCAGGCCCGTCGCGGTGATGGCTGGTTTACGGGACATCAGCGTTCCTTTCGCTAGATCTTCTTGTTGGATTCTTCTCGAGGCTCCGAACGTCGAATGACGATGTCGCCGTAGCTGGTGTGCGCCCGAACGTCTACCCGGCGTTCGGTCGAAGCCGGTCCGTGCGTGGCATTCATCTGGTTGTCGACGCGACCGAAGGATGTATGAGCGTCGAATCGCGCGGCGGTTCCGGATCGAACGCCGATATGGATTCGCCCGGCAGCCGTCTTTGCAGATACGACTCCACTCTCGATCGTCTCGAAACGGATGTCGCCGTTGGCGGTTGCGGCGCTCGCGTCGGATTCGGCGTGCTCCACAGCGACACTGCCGTTGGCGGTCTTTGCCTTCAGCGCGCCGGTGATCGTGCCGATGTTGATGTCGCCGTTGGAATTCTTGACCTCCGCGTTGCCGTCGACGCGGCCGATGCGGATGCTTCCGGACCCGGTGCTCGTGTCGATGTCTCCGGCCACATGCTCGACGGTGATCGCGCCGGCCCCGGTGCTGACGTTGAGCGGTCCCGTGGTGTTCAGTGTGCAATCGCCGGCCGAGACCTTCACGCGTGATCGTCCGAGAGTGCCGTCGGCGCGGAGGCTGGCAACTGCGGCAGTGCCTTCGAGTTCCGAAGCGGAGGGAAGTTGAACGGAGATGTCGACAGATCCTGTCTTCCCGAAAATGCCGAGGCCGCGCTGTTTCGGAGTCTTGATCTGCAGCCGGCCACCCGCGAATTCGACGCGCGTTTGTTCGGCGACTCGAACGTCGACCTCGCGAGACGAGTTGCTGGGCAGCACTTCCACGACAGTGTCGTTGCGGTCGCTCGCCGTGATCCGGATGTGCCCGACTGCCACGTCGAAGCTCAAGGTGATGGGGTCAGGTGTGCTGAATGTGGGCATGGTGATACTCCCGATGAGGTTGTCTCGGTTAATGAAAGAGGGTGGTGCGAAAAAGTAGGCCGGTGTCAGTGCACCCAGCCGGTGAAGCTATCGGAACCTTGGGACGTGCGCTGTCTCGGAATGCTTCTGTTCATGCCGCCTTCCAGAGCGGTTGCAGCCGAGCGAACCAGCCACGCGTTGACGGAGATCCCGGCTTCCCGGGCCGCTGCCTCGATCCGGTCTTTGAGGTCTTGCCCCAGACGCAGGTTGATTCGAGTCATCGAGGCGTCGTCGGACTCCGTGACAGGGCGCGGAGCCGGAACCGGTTCTTCTTCGACGGGAGCTGGAGCCGGTTCGCTGATGGCCGGTGCCACCACGAATTCGGGTTCGCGTCCCCGCAGGCGCAGGTCCACCGAGCCGGGGGCGAGGTCCCGGGTGATCTCGGCAGCTGCCGCAGACAATGCGTCGAGCAGGGTGAGTCGCACTGCTGATTCCAACGGTGCGGTCAAACGATCGGCGAGTGCCTTTGCGTCTTCTCCGCCTGCTTCGGCCGCCACCGCGAGTTCGTGGCGAAGGTTGTCGACGTACGGTGTCAAATCCATGGCATCACTATGGCATCACTTTGGTGCCATAGCAATAGCTCGATGGCACATTCGTGTGGATTTGATGAGAATTACCAGGTCATCGGGGTGGCCGGCGATTCGGTTCGCGGCAGGCTGGCACACTCGTGAGGGTGAGCCCTGCCGAATCGAACCGCCGACGCCGCATCTTGCTCTGGATTGCCGGGGTGCTCGGCCTCGTGATCGTGGTTGGGGTGGTTGTCGTCGCGGTCGCGCCATCGCGGTACCTGCCCTGGGACACGGCTGAGTTCCCGGCGGTGGATGCGAGTGTGCTTACGTCGGATCAAGGTCGGGTGCTCGAACTACTCCGATCCGAGCACGAACAGGACCGTCCGGGCACCTTCTATTCCGACGGTATCGACGAAGAGTGGTGCGCCGATTTTGTCAGCTGGATCATGAGGGAAGCGGGTCGACCATTGTCGAACCCGAACTCCGGAAGCTGGCGCATTCCGGGGGTGTACACCTTGCAGGAGTACTACCAGGGGATCGGCGCGTACGCCGAGAGCAGCAGCGGGTACACCCCTAACGTGGGTGATGTGGTGATCTACGACAGTTCGAGATGGGTCGGTCAACACACCAACATCGTGGTGGCAGTGGACGGCGATACAGCGATCACGGTTGGCGGCAACGAGTTCGGCAAGGTGCGGGTGCATGATCTGGACTGGCAATCCGACTCTGCCGTCGTGGGATTCGGAAAGCTTCACCCCTGATCGCTGCTCTTCGGAGTCAAGGCGAACCAGCGCGCCGACGCACGTGCTTCGCCGCCGGCGTCGATGTGCAGGGTGTTCGCGCCCCCTCGCGCAGTCACCTGCTCACCTCTCTTGATGGGCTGCGTGTACTCGAGGATCGCCCGAAAGGGTCCGCGCCTCAGGTCATCGGTCAGCGCGTCTTCCACAGGCTGCCAGTAGATCGCGTTGTTTACGTGATCGAAGGGGTCGAAATCGCTCGAGCGCAATGGGAATGGCGTATCCGCTGACGGCGTCGTGTCCGGGGTCGGGTCGATCCACCGACGCCAGTGAAGATGCTGGTCGATTGCGGTCGATGCAAGCGCGGCGGTGAACTTTTCACTGATGGTTGCGGGCATTCCCGTCTTCGGGTCGATGTTGATCCAGAACGCCTCGGTTTCGATCAACCCGCCGGCTTCGGACCTGATGCGAACCCGCATCGAACACCACCTGCTGGACAGTCCGGAACACCAGCGCTGCAGGTGAACTCGATCCGGCCAGACGACGGGTTCGCGTACGTCGATCACCGTCCTCCGCACCATCCACAGTGGATGGGTCTCCATGGCGCCGCGGTCGACAAGATTGTCGAAGCCCGCGTCTTGGAGGTATCGCGCGATCGCGTCGAGGCGCAGGCTTTTGTCGGTGTGAATGTCCCCTGTTCGCACGGGCCAGGAGGCATGAAAGATGCTGCCGGTTTTCGGAAGTTCTGGCATCGCTATGCGATCGTCGACTTTTGTGCGGTTCATCGGATGTGGGCTCCCGGTGTTCGCTTACCTGGTTGGGTGGCTTCACGCTTGCGTTACCCGATGGCCGGATCTTGAACCATCCGAGTTCACTAGTTTCTGAATACAGATTTCGATGTACTGTCGTACCCATGGATGTCGACGGCATGAATGTGGTGACCAACGTGGCGGTGCTTGCGAGGTTTGGGCATGCTCTCTCCGACGAGACTCGAACACGGATACTGCTCGAGCTGAAGACCGCGCCCCGGTATCCGTCCGACCTCGCTGAAACATTGGCTGTGACCAGGCAAAAGCTGTCCAACCATCTGGCTTGTCTGCGTGGCTGCGGCTTGGTGGTGGCCGTCCCCGAAGGGCGCCGGACCAGATACGAACTCGCCGACGCACACATCGGTCAGGCTCTCGACGACCTGCTCGGGGTCGTTCTCGCGGTTGATCCGTCGTACTGCCCGGACAGCGAATCAGAGGGGTGCTGCTGATGGTTGCGCCGCTCGATCACGTCGGTCAGTCGACTGCCCGACGAGCGCTCTTGTCGAGAAGAATTCGCATCTTCGTGGCGATCACGATCAGCTACAACGTCGTCGAGGCGATTATCGCGCTGACGGAGGGGACGCGAGTGTCGTCCGCGGCCCTGTTCGGGTTCGGTCTTGATTCGGTGATCGAAGTGTCCTCGGCGGCAGCGGTCGCCTGGCAGTTTTCGGCTCCGGATCCGGCGAGTCGTGAGAAGACGGCACTGCGAGTGATTGCCTTCTCGTTCTTCGGGCTTGCCGCGTACGTGTCTTTCGACGCGATTCGGTCACTGTTCGGTCTGGGTGAAGCGCGGCACACTACTGTCGGAATAGTCTTGGCTGCAGTGAGTTTGGCGATCATGCCGGCCCTGTCCTATGCGCAGCGCCGAGCGGGTAGGGAGTTGGGTTCGCTCTCGGCGGTCGCGGACTCGAAGCAGACGCTGCTCTGCACTTACCTCTCTGCGGTGTTGCTTGTCGGTTTGCTGCTCAACTCGCTGCTCGGCTGGTCGTGGGCGGATCCGATTGCGGCACTGGTCATCGCCGTCATCGCGGTGAAAGAAGGCATCAACGCGTGGAAGGGTGATCCGTGCTGCCCGGTCGTGGCTGTGCACGAGAACGGTGACGAGTGCGACTGCTGCTGAGTGAGCACAGGTTTTGTCGAGTGAGCACTCGCTGCGGCGCGTCAGAGAGGGTGCTCAGTCGGTGAAAGGGGCGCCGGCTTCTGCACGGCTCTTGATGTGCGCGGCCCGTTGCTCGAGAAGACGCCGCAGATAGCGGGCGACAGCCAACCTCAGTGTTAGGTGTCCGAGCATGCCGAACGGGGCCGTAACCGTGAAGCGGTCATGCATTCGCGTCCAGCCGCCCGGCTGACTGTCGAAGATATGCTCGTGCTGCATTGCGGCAAACGGGCCGCGGACCTGCTCGTCTGTGAATGAGTAGGGACGGTTGTACTGCGTGATCCGGCTTGTCATCGAGAATCTCCGCCCGAAGTGCCGAGCAGTGAAAGACACCTCGTCGCCCTCTCCGAGCGTTGATCTACCCGTACTGGTGACGGCCACCTCGTCTGTTGCTCGGAGCGAGGCGGAGTGTTCGTCCATGTCGAGTTCGAGATCGAAGATCACCGCAGGTGGAGCATAGATATCGGTGATCACGACTACGGTGTGCTGCACGGTGCCAGTCTGCCAATGTTGGTTTGCGACGCCGGCAAGCGGGTACGGGTCGATGACCTGCGGTTCATCCGCGACGGGTGATGTTTTCGCTTTCCAGCCCCTCGAGACTGAGTAAGGGAAGTGCATTCTGTCGAAAGGAACGCTAATGACTGCTCCACCGCGGGAACCCGCGAATCACCCTGTCCGGCAGGGTTTCGCGGTCGGTACGACGTTTGCAGCAGCAATTCTGCTGCTCACCGCAGGCATTGTCGCTCTGCTTCAGGGCATCGCGGCCGTCGCTGACAACAATCTGTTTGTCGTGGGTATCAACTACACGTACAAGTTCGACATCTCGACGTGGGGTTGGATCCACATCATCTTGGGCATCATCGGAATTTTGGTGGCCCTCGGCCTCTTCACCGGTGCAGTGTGGGCCAGGGCGGCGGCAATCGTCATTGCGTCGCTCTCGATCATCGCCAACTTCTTGTGGATGCCGTACTACCCAGTGTGGTCGATCCTTGTCATCGCGCTCGATGTCGTAGTGATTTGGGCCGTCGCGACCTGGGACAGGGACAGAGTCTAGGCACCGAATAACTGCGAGAGCTGTTGGTCCCGACCGAATCGACTCGGTCGGGACCATCGCTCGTGCGCGGGGCAGTCCGACGTCTCGGATCAGTCCGGGAGCCTTCGCAGTTCGGCGACGGTCAATCCCAGGGAATCGAGGCGGGCCATGACGCTTCGCATGGCCGTGTGGTCCGCGACGGGTCCGTACAAACTGGTGAATCCGCCGGCCGCACTCGCAACACTGAGTTCGGGAAACGCGGCCTTGACGCGGTCCGACACTTCGCCGTCGATGAGGAATTGATACCGAGTGGGAGCATTCATCAGGGTCCGCTCCATTTCGTAGGGCCATGAGGTTCGGACCCGCCCCGCGCCGAGTCTCGAAATCAGGTGTCGTCAAGTGCAATCGGCGTCGCTGCTCGATCCAGGACTCCGCATCCGTGGGATCCAGTCTTACTCGCGCACGCTCCTCGGGCTTCATCCCCTACGGGTGAATGTCGCCACGGTTCTGTTCATCCTTTTCGTGTGAGGCTGCGCAGGGCCCCCGCCCCTAGTGTCGACCGGGAGAGAGAAGAGGTCGGCATGGGATCTGTCATCGGGGATCTGTTACCCCTCGCGGTCGGCGTCGCGGTATCGCCGATTCCGATCATCGCCGCAATCTTGATGTTGTTGTCCAAGCGAGCCGGCAGCACGAGCGTCGGGTTCGCTCTGGGCTGGATACTCGGAATCGTTGTCGCCACTGTGATCTTCGTGCTCTTGTCCAGCAAGCTCGGCGACTCCGAGGGTGATCCGTCAGCGACGGTTTCGTGGATCAAGCTGGCGTTGGGTGTGTTGCTTCTTGCGTTCGGAGCGAAGCAATGGCGCGGACGCGGAGGCGAGCACGAAACCCCGAAGTGGATGCAAGCCATCGACGACATGACCGCTCCCAAAGGCCTCGGCTTGGGCTTCGCTCTGGCTGCGATCAATCCGAAGAATCTGATGATGTGTATCGCGGCCGGAATCTCGATCGGATCCGCCTCGCTTGGATCCGGAGAAGTTGTTGTCGCCATTCTGGTTTTCACGATCATCGCGGCCTCGACAGTGTGCGTCCCCGTGATCGGTTACCTCGTTGCCGCGGAGCGACTGCGCGGTCCGCTGGCCAAGCTGAAGGTGTGGTTGCAGGACAACAACGCCACAGTGATGAGTGTGTTGATCCTGGTTATCGGTGTTGTTCTCATCGGTAAGGGCATCGGCGGTCTCTGACAACTGGAGGTAGTTATGGGATCGTTGCTACTGCAACAGATCCCGCTGGCGCTCGGGATCATCATGAGCCCACTGGCGGTGGTTGCCGTTGTTGCGTGCTCTTTTCCGAACGAGCGCGGATCAACAGCATCGCGTACCTGGTCGGGTGGTATCTCGGAATAGTCGCGCTGGCCGGCGCATACACCATTTTGAGGGCACTCCAGGTTTACCAGCGCACACCCTCCGCTGTGGGTGCCCATCCTCCATCTCGTTCTCGGCGCGACTCTGCTGGCGGGATTCATGCGCCTCGGCTTCATCGCCTCCTTCATCTTCGAGCCGGTTCTGAAGGGCTTTATCGTGGGTCTGGCGCTCACGATCATCATTGGTGAAGGAACTGGGTGAGGTCGACGGACCGACGGTGATCATCGGATTGCTCAGCCTGGCAATGGTCCTGGGCGTCAAGCGATGGCTTCCGCTCGTACCGGGTTCGCTCCTCGTCGTGCTGCTGGGCATCGACGTCTATCCGACCGTGTTGCAGGCGCTTGCAGGTGGAGGCGGCACCTCAGCGTGAGGTTCGCAGCCAGATTCCCAGTGGGCCGGAATCTTTGGCCACCGATCCGACGATCGACGACGCGACAACCACGATGGCCGAGAAGACGAACAGCCAGCCGATGACGGTGAACATCACGCCCAGGAGGCCGAACTCGTCCTGAGAGGTCTTGGTCATACGGGGCAGGAAAAGGGTGCCTGCCACGTGCAGTCCGCTCAGACCCGTCGCGGTGAGCAACCCGGACCCGACACACATACGAGTGGTCATGCGATTGGCCGTCAACAGCATCGGCACGGCAGTCCAGACGAGCGCCCACACCACGTAGACAGCAACAAATTCCAGGAGTCTGCCCACCCCCGGCACACCATTCAGTTCTCGGCACAGGGCCGCCCCGACCACCGATGTAGCTACGACGAACACGACCGCTATCCAACGCCACGCCTGACGAAGCGTCGCAGTCGGCACGCTCCAGATGCGCCCGTACATCCGGCCGAGAGCGCGAGCGTAGGACGTGGAACTGATCAGCAGCATGAGCAAACCGACGATTCCGAACGCGGCCGCAGTGGAGGTGTTGGTGATTTGGGCGTCGGGTAGTTGGACTCCTAGGTCGTCCTTGGCGGCGGCGGCCAACGGCTTCAGTTTCTCCAGGGTGGACGCCGCGATCATGACCGGGAGCAAGGACGTGAAGGCTTGGGCTGCCAGAGTCATGGCGCTGTCGACGAGGCCGACTTCGAAAACGTCGACGGTTGCATCGGTCGCCAGGCGCCGGCTCGGTGTGCGTCTGGCCCACACCATCAAGCGATCGCGCGAATCGGAGTACAGCTTCGGGAGCATGGAAGCAGTCTTGCTCAGATGAGGCCGCCGCGTCGCGCAGCCTTGAGCGCGTCGCGTCGGTTGCTCACCTCCAACTTGCGATAGATCCCGCGAAGGTGCGTCTTGATCGTGTTGACGGAGAGGAACAGCGTGTCGGCGATGGACTCCGTGGTGTCTCCCGAAGCCAGTTCGCGTAGCACGGTGTGCTCGCCCGGGGTGAGGATCGGCGCACTCACCAGCTCTTGTGGGCGTATTCGATTGCGTACCTGTTCGGCAAAAACTTCCTGATCTCCGAAATGTCCACTGAAATCGTCGAATACCGGCCGCAGGGCTGCGCCGTGGTCGAGGAAGGGGCGCAGGAGGCCACCGGTTTCTGCGGCGTGGAGAGCTTTGTGAAGAGAGCGGAAAGACTTGCGTTCGTGACCTGTTGCGGCGTGGATCCCGGCCTCGAGCGTCCATGCGTAGATGTGATGCGCAAGCAGCGGCTCTGCGGAGGATGCGAGAGCTTCGGAGACTTCGGCGAGGGCTTCTGCGAACTTGTTGGCAGAGAACGCGACGGCACCTCGTGCGAGGTGTATCTCGGAGGTCTCGCCGAACCGATCGGCCGCATCGCGTACGAGTCGGCCGGCCCATTCCACTTCGCCGACCGACAAACAAGCGTTGACGACGGGCGGTAGGAGAGCGAGGGTCGCCAACGCGAAGGTGCGTAGTCCGATCGCACTGAGCATGGCGTCGCGAATGTCGGCGGCAGTCGACCGTCGGTCGGCCGCGTCGTCGAGGCTGTGAAGCCCGAAGGTCACGACGGTATGCCAGCCGAACACTGGCGCGCTGGCGCCGAGAACGTCTGTGCTCCGATAGTTTCCGATGGTGGGGATGCGGTACGGAAGATCACCCGTGGCGCACAGGTACGCCGCGAAGGCGACCACCGACGCTGACAGCTCGTACTCCGCTGTCGTCGTGATTCGGTGTTCGATCGCGTAGTCGAGAGCGTAGGTGGAATGCGCCCTCATCGCCACGATGTCGCCGCTGAGGGAAGCGACATACCCCAATCCGGTCAGTGACTTCAGGACGAATCGCGACCGGACCCGTAGTGCCCCGAGGGCGGCGGCCTGGGTGTACTCGACAGTCGCCCTCTCGAACTCGCGCCGGAGCAAGTGCGCCGTCGCCAATTCGAGGTGCACATAGGCCTCGACGTCGGAGTGGGTGCTGTTCGGGCGTCGCTGCAGGCGTGACACCAATGGTTGGTTATCGGAAGTTGCCGAAACGCAGGAGATTTCCAGGCTCATCGCCAGGAACAACGGATCGTCTGCAATGGGGGGATGAGTTGCCTCGAGAAGGTCGAGACATGTCATCGCGGAGGTCACGTCACCGGAATGGAGGGCGGCCGCTGCCAGAATCAGTCGAGTGATCGGGGATTCCGAGACCTGCGTCGGCGCGGATTCGAGGACTCGCACGACGTCACCGCTGTGACCGTCGAGTACGAGTCCCAGCCCGCAGCGTTCGAGAAACGCGAGAATACGGCACGGGTCGCCGATCGATACCTCGAGTTCGAGCGCCTCGAGTTCGAGATGATGGCTTTCGTACCAGGTTGCTGCGCGCACGTGTGCGCGATTCCTCTCGTCGTGATCGACGCGACGGAACTCTGCCCGAAGATGTTCGCGCAACAGCGGGTGATAGCTGAACCACGTTGTGTGGTCGGCCGAATCGGTACGGGTCACCGGGAAGTTGAACTGAATCAGAGAGTCGATCTCGGATCGTGCGTTCGAGTCGGTCAGAGTTTCCGCCAGTTCGGCGGAGAACGAATCGACTATCGATGTCCGCAGCATGAACGAGGTGATGGGTTCGGGTAAGGACGTCAGCACCTCGTCGACCAGGAAATCGGCGATCGGCCGTGGTGTGTGCGTGAATTCGTCCAGCGCGTCGGCGATGTCACTGCGGCCAGCCAGAAACGCTGCGGTGAGGCGAACAACAGCGCCCCACCCCTTGGTGAAGTCTTCGACGATTGCCAACTCGTCTTCGCCCAACATGATGTCGTATTCACTGAACATCGTAGTGATCTCGGAGCGGTCGAACGCGAGATCGGTGGATGCGAAGCGAGTGAGTCGACCGTCCAGAGCCAAACGATGCCACGTGAGGGGTGGTTCGTATCGTGCGGCGACGATGATCGACAGATTGCCTGGGGTGTGTGTGAGTATCCGATCGAGAAGACTGATCGACAGCGGATCGTGAAGTGTGTGAACGTCGTCGAGGATCAGCGTCGTTCGACGACCGTGCGTTTCGAGAGTTTCGGCGAAGTGCGCGAGCCATTGCTCCACCGGTCGTCTGGATCCCGTTTGCGCGGGAAGCCTCCGGCCGGTCGGATCGATAGGCGTGGCGATTGCTTCGGCCAGGGATTCACACAGCACCGACACGTTGTTGTCGCGCTCGGCGAGAGTCAACCACGCCAGGTCCGCATCGGGGGAAGCTCGAGAATACTCGCGCGCCCAATCGGCCAGCAGCAAGGTCTTCCCGGCACCGGCAGGGGCGGACAGCAATCCCACGGGTCCAGGGCCGACGCCATCGGCAGCGGTGGACGCGGTGAGTTTGCGGTGCAGGCGCGGACGCGGGACCAGTCCTTTGACGGCCGACGGCGGGTGAAAGCGACCGTTGATCGGAGCGCCGGGCACGCACGCACGCTCACCGCGCTGAGACGCGTCGAGTGTCACTGCAGCGGCATCACGAAATGGGCTGCTCATCCGACTCCTGTTCGACTGGCTCCACTGGACGCGACCGCTGGATCGAAATTTTGAACGAGTTAGATGATGTAGAACTACCCAATTCGGACACCTAGTAAGCGCCCAAGTAAGAAATTCGGACCAAAGTCCCTGATTTAGTGGAGTGAGTTTCGATCTACGAACGGCGTTGCCAGTGCTACCGCCCGAACGGCGGGGTGCGAGCAAACCTCGAATATCGGTCGAATACCTTTTCCAGGCCCACGAGATCCGGATCTGACAACAAGGCTGCCAGAAGTACACGTGCCTGCCCGGCCCGAAGATCGGTCGAAAATACAGCGCCTGCGGCGATCAAGTCGTGGCCGCCACCGCCGCCGCCGTAAACCGGGGAGATCGGCCCCGAGGGCACCCGAGTTGTCACAGCTACCGGAATGTGAGCGTCTACGCAGTCTCGGACGGCCTCGACGATCGTCGGATTGGCATTTCCCGAACCGAGTCCGTCGAGAACAAGTCCCAGCGCCCCGGCGTGCACGCAAGCGTCGATCTGAACGCGATCTGCCCCGGGATACACGGCGATGATGTCGACGCGGGTGTCCGAAATCGGATGCCACGGCAATGGTTCGGGAGTGCGCAGCAGGGCCGGGTCGTGCACGGAGCGGAAGGCATCGAGTGCCGTCGTATCGGCCTTTCTTGTACCTGCGGCCGGATGGACCGAACCGCCGAATGCGATGAGGACACCACGCCCGTGTGACGAGATGTCCAGCCCGGCTGAGATCGCCGCGGCGAGATTCGAACGAGCGTCGGATTCGGGATGGTCGAACGTGCGCTGCGCCCCGGTGAAGACCACCGGGCGTTGATCGTCGTGGTGCAGGTCCAACAAGAACGCAGTTTCCTCCATCGTGTCGGTGCCGTGAAGCACGACCACCGAGTCGAGTCCGGGATCCTTCAATTCATCGGCTACGGCGTCGCGAACACGATCCATATCCGCGAAGGTCATGCTGGAGCTGTCCTTCGACATCACGTCCACGACCCGAAGCTCGATGTCGGTCTGCTCATTGCCGAGCAGATCTGCACCGGTGATTGCGGGCCGGCTGATTCCATGCGCATCCCGGGTGCTGGCGATGGTGCCTCCGGTAGTCACAACTGCGACTTTCGACACTGTGGTCCTTTCACGTCATGCTGCGGGGGTGGATGGCCAACGCGCTTACACGATTCCTGGCGCCGTACCAACCAATCATCAACAGCGGTGCGATGATCGCGATGGATCCGACGGTCCACGTTCCAACAGGGTTGTCGAATGCCATCAACACGATAACGACCGCAAGAAAGATCAGTGTCGCGATCCCTGTGTACGGTGCGCCGAATATGCGGAATGGAGGGCGAGTGACTTTGCCTTGTTTCGCAAGTTGCCAGAGCTTCAACTGGCACAACACTATTACCGCCCACGCACTGATGATGCCGAGGGCCGCAAGATTGAGGACTATTTCGAAGGCTTGCGCTGGGACAACAGCATTGAGCCCGACGCCGAACAGGATGACCACGCCGGTGAGTGCGATTCCCCCGTACGGCACTCCGGCTTTGTTCATTTTGGCAGCGAAGGCAGGCGCCGAGCCTGCCATCGCCATCGAATGGAGAATTCGTCCGGTCGAATACAATCCGGCGTTGAGGGAAGACAAGGCTGCCGTGAGAACGACCAGATTCATGATCGCATCCGCGCCTTGGATGTTGATCGATCCGAAGAATGTGACGAATGGACTTTCACCGGCGTGGTACTCCGTGTACGGGAGCAACAGCGAGAGCAGTAGAACCGATCCCACGTAGAAGACGAGGATCCGAATGATCACTGTGTTGATCGCCTTGGGTATCACCTTCCGGGGATTTTCGGTCTCTCCTGCCGTGGTTCCCACGAGTTCAATTGAAGCGTAAGCGAACACGACGCCCTGAATCACGACGACTGCCGGCAGTATTCCGTTGGGGAACAGCCCACCGTTGTCGGCGATCAGGCTGAATCCGGAGGAATGCCCTTCGATGGGCGTGCCGAAGAGTACGAAATAGACGCCGAACCCGAGGAACGCGGTCAACGCCACGACCTTGATCAACGCGAACCAGAACTCCAGCTCTCCGAAGACTTTCACGGACACCAGATTCAGTCCGAGAACCAGCACCACCGCGATCAGAGCGAACATCCACTGATCGATGTGCCCCAGTGGCGCCCAGTACTTTTTGAAGAAGTTCATGTACAACGCCACAGCCGTGACATCGACCACGGCAGTCATTGCCCAGTTCATCCAGTAGAGCCAACCCGCAGCGAAAGCCATCTTTTCGCCGAAGAATTCACGTGCGTAGGAAACGAAGGATCCGGAAGTCGGTCGGTGCATCACCAGTTCGCCGAGTGCCCTCAGGATCAGGAACGCGAAGAACCCGCACAGCGCGTACACGAGAACCAAGGCCGGGCCCGCCTGTTGTAGTCGCCCTCCTGCGCCCATGAAAAGGCCGGTTCCGATCGCACCACCGATCGCTATCATCTGAATCTGTCTGGGGCCGAGCGCCTTCTGATATCCGAGATCCTCTTCAGTGGCAACTACGGCGTGAGGTGTCTCTTCCCGTTCGACGGTCATCAAACCTCCTCCGCAACGGCGGTAGCATGAGGCTTCTCGCCCGAAACGCGGAGATTGGCGAGATATTCGGGGCTGAGCAACCGATCGAGTTCCTCGCGGTCGAGCAGGCCGGCTTCGATTACGAGATCGGCGACGCGACGCCCGGAAATCAGCGCCTCCTGGGCGATCCGAGTGGACGCGGTATATCCGATGTAGGGGTTGAGCGCGGTGACGAGGCCGATGGAGTCTTCGACTCGCGCGCGCAGCAGTTCGGTGTTGGCCGTGATGCCGAGTACGCACCGGTCTGCCAGAATGCGGCAAGCCGCGCCGAGGTGTCGCATTCCTTCGGACAGTGAGTGCACGATGATCGGCTCGAAGGCGTTGAGTTGGAGCTGCCCGGATTCCGCAGCCATCGTGATCGTCACGTCGTTGCCGATGACTTCGTACGCGACCTGATTGAGGACTTCGGGAATGACCGGATTGACCTTGCCCGGCATGATCGACGAACCTGCCTGCACCGGTGGAAGATTGATCTCATTCAATCCGGCTCGAGGACCAGAGGAAAGGAGCCGAAGATCGTTGCACACCTTGGACAACTTCACAGCAACCCGCTTGAGTACGCCGGAGAGGTGGACGAACTGGCCCACGTCTTGGGTCGCTTCGACCAGATCAGTTGCCAACACCAGCGGCAGTCCGGTCAACGCGCCCAGGTCGGAACAGGCCACCTCGGCGTAGCCGGCAGGTGCGTTGAGGCCAGTGCCGATAGCAGTGGCGCCGAGGTTGATCTCGTGAACGAGTAGAGCGGCCTCAGCCAGACGCGCCCGGTCCTCCTCGATCATGACCGCGTAGGTGCCGAACTCCTGACCCAGAGTCATCGGCACGGCGTCCTGCAGTTGGGTGCGTCCCATCTTCACTGTGTCGGCGAACTGGAGAGATTTGGTCGTGAACGCATTCTGAAGTACATGAAGTGCATCCAGCAGGTCCTCGATCGCGAAGATCGTGGAGATATTTACGGCCGTGGGGTAGACGTCGTTGGTCGATTGGCTCAGGTTCACGTGCTCATTGGGGTGAAGTCGTTCGTAGTCGCCGCGCTGGTGGCCGAGGATTTCCAACGCGCGATTGGCGATGACCTCGTTGGCATTCATGTTCGTCGACGTTCCGGCGCCACCTTGGATGACGTCCACCACGAACTGTTCGTGCCACCGACCGTCCACGATTTCCTTGCATGCCTGTGAGATGGCCTCGGCGCGCGGGCGGTCGAGGATGCCCAGCTTCTCGTTTGCGCTGGCTGCGGCCCACTTGACGTAAGCGATGCCGCGGATCAGATGCGGGTTCGTGGCGATTGTTCGACCAGTGATCGGGAAGTTCTCCATTGCGCGCAAGGTGTGGATACCCCAGTACGAATCGGCTGGAACTTCGCGATCGCCGAGCAGATCGTGTTCTGTTCGCGTTTCGAGCACTTGATCAATTCCTCGTGTCTCTTCGCGCAAGCATCACTCTGCGCGGTGGGTGTATTTCGGGATCGCAGCGCTGACGGACATGTAGTAGACCCGCCCAGCTATCGGGCTATCAGGCTGTCTGACAGGTGTCATTGTTACCTCGCTCACTCCGGCACGTCAACCCTTCACCAGGTGCGATGTTTGACGCGGGACTTCGGCAGTCGCGACAATGACGGCATGAACCTGTCAGACAGCTGGGCCACCAGGCGACCTGTTGCCTCGCGGGTGAGTGCTGCCGAGGCAGTACTCGCAGACCTCCGCGCCGCGATAACCTCCGGCGAACTAGCAGTCGGCGAGCGGCTCCCGTCCGAGGCGTCCCTGGCCGAAAGACACGGGGTCAGTCGATCGGTCATCCGTGAAGCCCTGCGCTCGTGCCATGCTCTCGGGCTCACCGAGACAAAATCCGGGCTCGGCACCTTCGTCGTCAGCGACTCGATAGCGCGAGACCTCGACTTCGGCAGTTATGCGGCCAACGAATTGGTCGAAGCGCGGCCTCATGTCGAAATTCCGGCCGCAGGATGGGCTGCCCAACGACACACAGCGGAGGAACTGGCGGCCCTCCGCGGACTGGTTCAGCAGATGCGTGAGGAAGATGATCCGCTCGTATGGGTTGCACTCGATGCGCAATTTCACGGACTGATTGCAAAAGCCAGTAGAAATCGGGTCTTCGAGTCGGTAATCGTCGATATCCGTGAAGCGTTGACAAGGCAATCCGAGACACTCAATCTTGTTGCCGGTCGCCAGGAAAAGTCGAACAAGGAACACGAACGAATAGTCGAAGGAATCGCATCCGGGAGTTACGACCACGCCTCCAGGGCGATGGCCGAACATCTGGACGCCGTCAGGATGACGCTTGAAACTCTTGTCCAAGAAAGTGATCCGCTGTGACGGCGCGGCCGCGTAGGCCTGTCCTCGGCTGCGCAATCTTCGCGGTATCAGTGGCCGGAGCGTTGGCGGGTTGCAGTTCGTCCGACACCTCGGTGGCACCGACTACCGCGTCGTCTGTGACTACCACGGCAGCCGCACCGCCTACGAGTGCCATGTCACCATCGACGCCGGAATCAGAACGCGCCCTCTTCGACGCTGTGGACCGCAATGACCCGGCAGCGATCACCGCTGCCCTGGATGCCGGCGCGAACATCGAAGCTCGCGGCGGAGGCGAACGCACTCCGCTCGTCGAGGCCACCAAGAACAACGCCGTCGCCGCGGCGTCGACGTTGATTCTTGCCGGGGCGGACGTGAATGCGAAGGACTCCATGCAGGATTCGGCCTTCCTGTATTCCGGAGCCGAGGGATTGAACGAGATTCTGGCGCTCACGCTCACCCACGGCGCGGACGTCGACAGCGTGAACCGTTACGGCGGTACGGCTCTGATTCCCGCGAGTGAACACTCACATGTCGAGACGGTCCGGATGCTGATCGCTGCCGGGGTCCCGATCAATCACGTCAATGATCCAGGGTGGACTGCCCTACTCGAAGCTGTTGTGTACGGTGACGGATCCGCGCGCTATGTCGATGTGATCACTCAGCTCCTCGACGCTGGGGCAGATCCCTCGATCCGGGATGCGTCGGGAAAGACCGCGTTGGACAATGCCGAAAGTCGTGGTCAGGCAGACGTTGTGGCGCTGCTTCAATCGCGGAGCTGACGCCAACGAGTCGGGCTGACTCCGTAGGCCTGCCGAAAGCGTCGGCTGAAGTGGCCGGCGTCGACGAAGCCCGCCCGGTGCGCGATGGCCGCGATCGGCAGGTCGGCGCCACGGAACAATTGGCGAATGTGCGCAATCATCAAGGGGTACAGGTTGCTGTGATGAGGCCGGGTCGCTGCGTCGCGGACGGTGTCGATCGGCAATCCCAGCCGATCCATCGGAACGTAGAGGCACTGGGAAGCACCCGTTCCCGACCAGGAGAAATCGTAGGTCGACGTCAGGTCTGTCATCAGCAGTTCACCGGCCGGGACTCTACGTTGTGCTTCATACAGGTCGAGATGGCCGATCCCACTCTCCTACAGGGCAATCGCAAGAACGGGCATCGATGAGGACCGGACGTGGCGTGGTGTTCGGGTCAAACGCATGCCAGTCGACTCGGAGCGGAACAGTGATGCGGCGCCCACGTCCCACACGTTCATTCTCGCGCTCACCCGTCCCGGGTTCTCCACGTGGATTGCGCACGGAACCGAGGCACGACCCATCGCGTCGGCAAAGGCGTCCGCGCGTTGGTCAGGCTCGAACACGGAAGTATCCAGGAGCAAAGCCATGCAGCCTTGATGCCCCGCGATGCGGACGCTCGACCAGAAGCTGTGCAGTGTGAGCCCAGAAGTCTGCACGGACACTCATGTCCGTCGCACCCGGTGTTTCCAGGATCGAAACGGGCATGTCCAGGCTTACCGCAGTTTCTCGCTTTTCGACGAGAGTGAAGGAAACGCATGAAGATCTCACGTGTATTCACAGCAGTTCTGGCAATGCTCGTGACAGTCGCGGCCGGACTGATCTTCGGCTCTGGTGCCGCGGTGGCAAGCCAACTGTCGTTCTGGTTCACGGCGCCTTTGCCGACGCGACCAGTTGGGACGGCGTCGCCGCCGACTTACGCTCGCGCGGCTATCGAGTCGTGGTGCCGGACAATCCTCTGCGTGGGCCAGCTTACGATGCGTCCGTGATCGAGAAGACGGTTGCGGACATCGACGGACCCGTCGTGCTCGTAGGCCACTCGTACATCGCGGCGTTTGCTCCGGTTCAGGGAGAACCGGTACAGATCACGATCGATCCGATCCGATTCCCGGGCAGCCAATTGCTGCCGCCGGCTCTGGGATTGAAGATCGTGGACGATCCTCACGCGATCGGCGGTAAGAATGTCGACGGCTATGTCACGGACGAGTATTTCCATTCCGTCTTCGCTCCGGACGTTTCCGACGAGACAGCGGCAACGATGTTGGCGCATCAGAAGTCTGCGGCTTTGTGGGCGAACCTCGAGCTCGGCGGGCCTCCGTCGTGGGCGAACACACCGAGCTGGTATCTGGTCGCCGGTGAGGACCGAGTGATCCCCGCGACGGCGCAGCGGTTCATGGCAAACCGGATGGGAGCGAACACGAGCGAACTACGGACGTCGCATGCATCGCTGGTTTCACAGCCAGGGGCAGTGGCAGACGTGATCGTGGCGGCCGCTCACGGTTGAGTGAGCGACCGCCACGAGAGAAGAACAGGGTCAGGCGGAAACGATCACCGAGGAGCCGTGGCCGAACAGGCCCTGGTTGGCGGTGATTCCGATGCGAGCACCTTCGACCTGGCGGCCTTCGGCCTGTCCACGAAGCTGCCAGGTGAGCTCGCAGACCTGCGCAAGTGCCTGTGCGGGAACGGCTTCGCCGAAGCACGCGAGTCCGCCGGACGGATTGACCGGGATGCGGCCACCGATGCTGGTGTCACCCGCACGTAGAAGGTGCTCGGCCTCGCCGCGCTTGCACAGGGCAAGGTCTTCGATCCAGTCCAGTTCCACGGAGGTAGCGAGGTCGTAGACTTCGGCGACGTCGACGTCCTCGGGAGAGATCCCGGCTTCCTCGTACGCGGCGTAGCCGATGGATTCCTTGAACGTGCGCTCCGGAGCCGGGACGGCGGAGCTGGAATCGGTAGAGAAGTTCGGCATATCCATGATCGTCTGCGGGAACGTCGGCGTGACCGTCGAAATAGCCTTGATGCGAACAGGTTCCGCGATGCCCATCTTGCGGGCGTATTCCATCGACGTCAGCAAGATTGCGGCGCCGCCGTCGGACGTCGCGCAGATGTCGAGCAAATGCAAAGGATTGGACACCACGGGGGAGGCCAACACGTTCTCGACGGTCACTTCCTTGCGGTAGCGCGCATTCGGATTGCCCAGCCCGTGCTTGGCGTTCTTGACCTTCACGTTGGCGAAGTCCTCCGCGGTGGCGCCGTAGAGGTCGATGCGACGACGCGCGTTGAGCGCGAAGTACGCCGGGTTGGTCATACCCATGAGGCGGAAGCGCAGCCAGTCCGGGTCGTCCCAACGCTCACCGGCGACGGGTGCGAGGAAGCCCTTGGGTGTGGTGTCGGCGCCGACGACCAGGGCAACTTCACTGAGGCCGGCCAGGATTCGAGCGCGGGCGGTATCGAGTGCCTGGGCACCCGTCGCACACGCGGCGTACGACGTGGCGACGCGAGCGCCGTTCCAGCCGAGTGCCTGTGCGAAGGTGGCTCCGGCGACGTATCCGCCGTACCCGTTGCGGACGGTCTCGCCGCCGACGATGAAGTCGACGTCCTGCCAGTCAACACCCGAATCGGCGAGCGCGGCGCGAGCGGCGGCAACGCCGTACTTCACGAACGACTGCCCCCACTTGCCCCAGGGGTGCATACCAACACCGAGTACTGCGACGTCCTTGCTCATGACTGCGACTCCTGATCGGCGGCGACAGGCTTCCAGCGCCACGTCGTACGTACTCCGGTTTCGTCCGTGTACAGCGGCTCGACAACCAATTCGACGGTATTGCCGACCTTGAGATCGTCGACGCCGAATCCGTCGGCCACCTGGCCGAGGATGACGATGCCCTCGGGCAGTTCGACTGCTGCGAGAGCAAAAGGCTCGTACGGATCCGAGCGCGGGATGTACGGCGGCGGGGGCTGGTACTGCGCGTCGGTGTACGACCAGACAGTGCCGCGGCGGGAGAGTTCCACGTCGTCGAACTCCTCACTGAAGCAGCTCGGGTTCTTGCAGAACGTCGCCTCACGAGGGAAGGAAATGGTGCCGCAGGATTGGCACTTCGTGCCGATCAGAGCAGGTTCGTCGCCGGTCGTGAACCAACCCTCTACTGCAGGTGTCACACTCCCGTTCGGCGCCGGCGTTGCAGTCTCGCTCATGCAATCCTCATCTGGTTGGCGAGCCTGATCCGGGGGGATCGTGAGCTCGCTGTGCCGCTTACTGGAACAGGTTGCAGTATTACACGATTTTGGCCGCTGACGGGCATATATTTTCGCTGAGTGGGACGCTGCCGGAACGCAGACAGCCCCGCCGGGCAGACGAGTCTGCAGGCGGGGCCGTGTGCGTGAAAGCAGCTGTTTACCTGTAGCGGATCAGCGAGCGCGAACGGGTCGACCGAATCGACGCGTCGGTTTCACCCGGGCCGCAGCGTCGAGAATGGAGGTGATCTCGACCTGATCCAGAACCTTTTCGCGGACACGGTCGTGCGCAGCGCCGCGTTCCAGTTCCGCCTTGTCGATGGCGTGCCAGCCCTCGCGGTCGACTACGTCGGACTGTCGCGCCCGGACCAGACGATCGACTGCGGAGTCGTCGGCGACCGGATTGGTCAGGCGTCCGTCGTTGAAGTCGTCGACGAGCATCCTGATCGTTTCCTGCGCGCAGGACTTGTTGGTGCCGATGAACCCACTCGGTCCGCGCTTGATCCAACCGGTCGCGTAGACACCGGTGGCGGGATCACCGTTCGGAGCCTCGAGGACGCGGCCGTTCTCGTTCGGAATGACCGAAGCACGCTCGTCGAACGGGACGCCGGTGATGGGCACTCCGCGGTAGCCGATCGAGGTGAGGACCAAGCCGGCATCGATGGTCTCGGTATCGCCGATCGCTTCGATCTGCACGGTTCCGTTGGCGTCGACAAGGGCGTTACGAGCGAACTCGATTCCGCTGACCTGATCGTCGCCGGTGATCGAGGTAGGCGTGAGCAGGTAGCGCAACGTGATGCGCTTGTTGCCGACGTCGACGTGATCACGGTTCTTCAGGGCTTCGAGTAGACGCAACTTCTGCTCGACGGCATGCGGAAGCTCGCCTCGTTTTGCCAGTTCTTCCGTGGCCGAGTCGAGAACCATGTCGTCGGGTCCGACGGACAGTTCGATGTCCGGCAGTGCCATCAGGCCGGTGAACTCGGGGACTGTGAACGCGGACTGCGCGATTCCGCGTCGACCCACGATGACAACTTCTTCGACGCGACTCTTCCGCAGAGCGGCGAGTGCGTGAGCGGAGATGTCGGTACCCGCCAACTTCTCGGGATCGGCCGTCAGGATGCGAGCGACGTCGAGGGCGACGTTTCCGTTTCCGATGATGACCGCGCGGCGATGCGAGAGGTCGAAGACGTCGTCGGCGTGATCGGGGTGGCCGTTGTACCAGGCCACGAAGTCAGTGGCCGAGGCCGTGCCGGGCAGATCAGCACCCGGAATGCCGAGACCACGGTCGGACGAAGCGCCGACTGCGTAGAGCACCGCATGGTGATTTTCGAGCAGTTCGCTGTGCGAGATGTGCTTGCCGATCTCGACGTTGAGGTAAAACTCGAAACCCTTTTGCGCGGCGATCTTGTCGAACAAGCGGGTGACCTGCTTGGTCTTCTGATGGTCCGGAGCAACGCCGGCGCGAACCAAGCCGTAAGGCACAGGAAGGCGATCGAAGACGTTGACCTGCACGTCGGGCTGCGTCAGCAACTCGTCCGCTGCATACATTGCGGACGGGCCGGAACCGACGATCGCTACGCGCAACGGCGGTCGACCCTTGTCGACGTGAGCTGCCGGGATGACCTTGGCGAGAAGTGGCCGGGGCCGCTCTTCCTTGTAGAAATCCGCGTTGATGGACAGGAAGACTCGCTGCGGGTCGGTCAGCTTCGATTCGGGGACGATGGCGTCGACCGGGCAGGCCGAGACACATGCCCCGCAGTCGACGCAGGCCTGCGGATCGATGTGCAGCATCTCGGCGGTGAGGAAGTCCGGCTCGTCCGGCGTCGGATGGATGCAGTTGACCGGGCAGGCGTAGACGCACGAGGCGTCGCTGCAACAGGACTGCGTGACTACGTGTGGCATGGCGCTATGAGTCCGATCTCGACTGTCCGGGAGCTACGCGGCGGCGTTGTGCGAGCTGCGGTGAGGTTCGCTACGGAAGCGTGATGCGCGGCCGTCCATCTTGCAGGCCTTCCACACCAAGCGCGAGGCACGGTTCATCAGGCCGGTGTCGGTGGCCAGCATGCGGACGTCGCCGAAGTAGTTGCGCAGGGTCTGACGCGATTCGGGCAGATCCCAGAACAGGTCCTTCTTCACGGACTTCGGGATGTCGAACTGCTTCCAGAAGGACTTCGGCGGGATGACGATGGCGTCGCAGAGAATGCGCATGACGATCGGGAACAGCAGCGAGAGGACAAACCGGTTCGGGCGTGACATCAGCGGGATGCGACGGCTCAGAAGCTTGTGCGCGAACGAGATGTGACGTGCTTCCTCGGCTACGTGGATAGCCATGACCGACTGCATGATCGGGTGGATCTGGCCGCCGGCGCGCAGGACGCTCTTCTGAATGTGGTCGATCGGCTCTTCACCGGCGAGGACACCGACGAAGAACAGTTCAGGGAACGGACCCGCAGCAAGGGGGATGAAGGGTGCAAGCATCTTCATTGGACGACTCATGCCGGGAGCGTCGGCACCGATGCGGTTGACCATCTCCTGGAACATCATCGTGTGGTTGCACTCTTCGACGGACTCGTGCGTGCAGTAGCGCGCCTCGGCCGAATCGTTGGGCAGCGTGAAGACGTACTGCATCATGCCGCGGATCAGGATGTTCTCGAACTGGAGACCGACCTTCGCGACGTTGGCCTGGCGCCACATACCGATTTCGATCTGCTTGGCCTCGGACTGCGCCTGGTACCAGGGGTGTGCACCCAGCGGGTCTGTCTCGGCCGGCAGGATCCAGCGGCGATCGTTGGGGACGACGGCGAACTCGGGGGAATCCCAGTCGATGTCGAGGTACGGGTCGAAGTGCTTGTGCACCGAGCCCTCGGACAGGAGTCGAAGCGTCTCGTTGTACGAGTCGTCGGATGCTTCTGCGCGCTTGTCGAGCGGCGATGTGAGCGTCATGGCGTCTCCTCTTCGTTTCGGTCACCGCTGGTGTTTCTCGCGGTATTCGGTGGAATCGAGGGCCGGTTGTGTGATCGCTGGCACTCGGTCTGGGTTTAATGTAACCCGAGGTATCAGGAAAAGCTAGTGGCAGATACTCCTGGATCTCGACGAATTCTTGACACGGCCGAAACGGCGCCATAACTTACTTTTGAGTAATTTCCGCGGTGCGTCCGAAGTGGGCTGTTCAGGGACGGGTTCGCACCGAATCGCATGCGAAGATCGAACCGAGGCCGACGTGATCAGATCGATTCTCAGCAATCTTGCATTGAGTCCGCCGACGCGTCTGCGCTCACTTGTTCCGTCGCGTAGCGTCACGCTCTCCGACAAGACGATCGTCTTGACGGGGGCCTCCTCGGGGATCGGTGAGGCGACCGCCCACCTCTTGGCTCGTCGGGGAGCAGAGATGATCCTGGTCGCGCGCGGTGAGGAAAACCTCGAACACGTGCGGGACGAGATTCACCGCAGAGGGGGATGGGCACACATCGTGCCTGCGGACCTCTCCCGCGGGGAAGCCGTGGACGAACTCGCGGAGACGATTGCGGATCGATTCGGGTCGATCGACATCCTCGTCAACAATGCGGGTCGCTCGATCCGGCGTAGTGCGTTGGATTCGGTGGACCGATTCCACGACTACGAGCGCACCATGGCACTGAACTACTTCGGACCTACACGACTGACCTTGCGTCTGCTGCCCGCAATGCTCGAGGCGAAGTCCGGACACATCATCAACGTCGGAACCTGGGGAGTTACTGCCGGGGTGATGCCCAGGTTCAGCGCCTATCACGCGTCGAAGTCTGCTCTCAGTGCCTTTGGCCGAAGCCTCGGAGCGGAGTGTCACGGCACCGGTGTCGATGTCACGACAGTGCAATTCCCGCTCATACGAACACCGATGATCGCGCCGACGGCTGACTACGTGAGCCAGCCGGCGCTGACAGCCGATCAAGCTGCGTCGTGGATCTTGCGGGCGATCAACACTCGCCCCGCCGAGATGTATCCACGATATGCGGGGTTTCTTCGGGCGATCGACGTCGTTTCCCCTTCTGCCACTGACGCTCTCGTGCGTAGGGCCGGGATCTGAGGGGCTGGGATTTGAGGGGTTGGGATCTGACCAAAAACGTGCGCCAGCACCGGGGCATGGTTCGTCCCCGGCGCTGATGTATTCGGTTGTCGCGATTCACGCCGCTGTGGGTGGGCTGTTCCCGCCGATCGGGTGCTGATACGGATCGATCGACATCGGTGGATAGAACACCGACTTCCGATCCGGGCCTATCTCCACTCGCCATTCGGCGTGGTGCAGTGTCCGGTGATGATGGCCGCACAACAGAATCAGATTGTCGAGATCTGTTGGGCCACCATCATTCCAATGAACAATATGGTGGGCATCGCACCACCCCGACGGCGTCCCACACCCCGGAAACGCACACCCACCATCACGAACCGCCAACGCCCGCCTCTGCGGAACAGTCGCCGTTCTCGCTTCCTTACCGCAGTCGAGCGGAACACCATTCTCGTCCAGGAGGATCCGGGTGACGGTGCAGTCGCAGGCCAGCATCCGGGCAGTGTCGATACTGATCGGGCCCACCCAATCCGTCCACGCACACCCCAGTTCCTGAGTCGACGGCAACAGATCCTTCAATGCCTTCAGGTCGGTCATGTCCTTTGCCGACGCGGTGATCGTGATGTGCGGTTTCACCCCGCCTTCGATTGGACCCAACCCCGCTCGCTCGTACCGGCGCAGTAGTTCGCAAAACCCGTCCGCGCGCCGTAGCGCCGGAGTGCGGGTGTCCTTCACGCCGTCTTTCTCCGGCGTCGGCGCCGACAGGCTCGACAACAACGTGATCAGACGGGCCCCGTTCACGGCATCCAGATCACCTTTCACCGACACCCGCCCGTACAAGCCTTTCGACGCGTAGAACTCGTTACGTTCGGAATCCTCGCCGACCGGGACGCCGTCCTCGCGTTTGCCGTACTGCTTCTCGATTCGGCGGATCGCCGCCCGCACCGCATCACAATCGGCAATGTTCTTCGACGCCAACCCGAGCAGGATCCCGCGGGCCTTGTCGACATCCGCCGGCGTCATGTTCTTCGGTGGATGCTGACAAAACGACGCCACCTGCCGTGCCTTCAACGCATCAACGTCACCACGGTGAAATGCATCGCCCACAACAGGTTCGAGCATCAACAACCGCGCCAACCCGACGAGCAGACTGCACTCACCGATCTCCAGATTCGTCGAACCATGCAACCACTGCGCGATCGCCCGAAAACCCTTCCCGCCGAGAACCTCACGGGAAAACATCTCCACGATCAGCAACACCATCCGCGACTGCAACTCGTGCCGGACGCGCACCAGATCCAGAACCTCACTCTTGAGGCCCTCGCCATCCAGCTGCCACGCTTCCCGACTGTCCATACCGAAAGCTTAATCGAACAAATATTCGAACACAAGAGGGTGTGGATCGAAAACTGCTGCTATCAAATCGATTTCGACATTTCGGACATTCGGTTATAGGCGGGTCGCCGACGTAGTCCACGTGCGCCGACTAGTGCGAGCATCATCATCACCCCGGCGCACAACAGCATCACGGCAGTCTCGATGAACTGAAATAGCCAGTACTGGCTCTGCGGGTGATAGGCCAAGGCGTAGTGATCGATTCTCTGCTCCCGAAGGCAGTCGTCGATCTCGCGGTCTTGCTGCTTTTGATCGGAGTTATCTGAGCCCCTGCACATTGAGTAGTCGGCGTCGATCATGTTGCCGTCCACGTCGGCGAAGCCGGCACCGATGACCCACCTCGAGTCGAGATTTTGGTACGGAGACGGTGCGTATTCTGCGGCACGTGCCCGTCCGTCGATGGGTTGGACTTCGATGTCGGGAGCCGAGTAATGCTCGCGGACCATTGCGCTCAAGGCGACGGGCACGATCAAGAACATGAGAAGAGTCGTGACCATCGCGACGACTGTGTTGCGTACGAGCAAAGCGGCCGCGCTGCCGGTGACCATGGCGACAAAGGTGTAGGCGCCGAAGACGATTCCCGTCGTGTGAAAATTGGGGAACTCCATCAACGAGAACGAGGTCATTTCATCTGTTGCGGTTGCTCCCCGGCCCAGCGAATGGGTCCAACCGAGCACCAAACCCAGGAGTGTCATCGCAAGCGTGACCGGCACGAAGACCACCAGGATCCGCAAGAAATACCACCGAACAAGGCTGGTGGATTCCCGAAGATCGAGATTCTCGGGCCCCTGCTCGAAGTCTCTCGAGAATGTAGTGACGCCGACCAGCATTCCCGAGACGAACGGTAGTAGAAGTACGAGTAGCGTCGTCAAGGTGAGAGCGGTGTCGGCGCGGCAACCGCCACCTCCGTCGTACCAGCGTGAGCAGATCTCTCCGAAAACCCAACTCTCGCCTGAACGCTGAACGAACCATCCTGAAATTGCGGCGGTCAGGATCAGGAGGAATATCACCGCCAATGACCATACGATCTGCCCTCGGCATTGTCGCCAGGTCGCGTAGATCATCGGCGTACGCGGCTCGGTGATGTGTTGATGCGTCTCATGATCAAACAATACTGTTCGTTTGGTGATATGCACGGATTTCGAAAGCCGATACCCCGGATTTGATCCGAGGTATCGGCCCGAGCTCAGCAGAAGAAGCTGAGCGAACTGATTGCCGCGTTCTGATCAAGCTGGCCGGCATCTCCGACGTTGCCGGCGGCGACTGAAAGGTCTTGAAGGGAGAGAATAGCGTCCATTGTTATTTCCTTTGTTGATCGGTTTTTACCGATGGATTTGATCGATCGAATTTTCTTGCGGTACTGATTTCATTTCAGGTTCTTGGCCTGATACTTCTGTGCTCCATTCTTCCGGGGGCGATAACTTCCGAACAATTAGGAGATGTGGCAGTTCGACGCGCACATCAGTGGAAACGACTGTCGGGCAGTTGCCGATCCGGTATGTCGGAGCAATGCCAGTATTCCTGCAGATCCGGTTGCCCAATCTGTCGAGAGTCTCAAGTTCTGCTCACCTGGAAAGTGCAGGCTTCCTTGATGATTGACGGAGTGCAAACCCAGAAGCTGTAACTGTTGGGCCAATGTGCTTCCGCAATCGGCGTCGGCATAGGGGGTCGTGGAGAGCTGGACCAGAAAGAGAATCAATCCAGCTCGACCGTTGAGCAGCCCAGCTTGAGCGGTGAATTCGACTGTGGTGGAGCGGGATATCGCACGCACCGCAGCCGCGTAGCGCGGTTCGTCGACATGGCGCAGAAGCTGTAGAAGCACTAGACCCACACCGACGGATCCCGATCCGAGATACGGCATCGTCCGGCGTTCCTCTCTCAGCTGCATCGACCCGTCAGGGCACATCTGCATCACAGACAGATCGATGTCGACGAGCTGGCGTGCGTGTTTCAGCGATCGAGGGTCACCGCTCAGTTCGTAGTGGCGAGTCCAGAACAGCGCTTGTCCGCTCGGTCCCCGCATCAGCCCGCCTCGGCCGGCCACTGCCCAAGGCGTTCCGCCGGTGTCGCGGACATGCAAGCGAGCAGCTGAAATTCGTTCGCGCAGAGTCTCGGTCACGACAGCGAGAGTGGGTGACACCGTCGGTCGTGAAACCGATTCCTCGAGTAGAAGGCAACCGATTCCGGAAAGGCCGCTGAAAAGGCTGGAGTCGAGCTCGTCGAGTGGGGCTCTGCATAAAGTCTCGACCCATCTGTCGGCAGTCGAGTGTCGTCCTAGTTGCCGAAAGGTGTGCACCGCACCCGCGAGCCCGTCGAAGAAGCCGAACTGTGGTTGCGCATCCGAATCAACCTGGTGTTCAGTCCATTCCAGAACTGACTCCAAGGTGTCGGTGGGAAGATCGTCGGCGAGCAGGTTTCCGCAAGAGCCGTGAGCAATGCCGTAGCCGTTCAGTTCGAACTGGGCGATGTCGCCGGGAAAGAGTCGATCAGAGCGGGAGAGATCAAGCGAGGCGAGGATGCCGCAGCGCAGTAGAGCGGCCGTAAGTTGCAAGGTTTCCTTCGACGACGTGTCCCAACGATGTGGGCGTTCCTCCGGTTCCGGCGGCTGTACGTCGAGCATCGAGTAGAGCGAGGCACGGAAGGCACGAGGAAGATCGAATCGAGACACCGCATAGTCGATGAGTTCGGGAATCTTGTTGCAATCGAGAGGGAACAATGTAGTAAGTGGGACAAAGAGTCCCAGCTCGATGCATCCCAAGGAGTATCGATCCGCCTCGATTCCTGTCAACTGTTGCGGTGCGGTGTATCCGGGAGCTCCGGTGGACCGGGGCGGATGCTCGTCGATGTTGTGGGCCATCTCGAAGTCGATGATCCGAATACCAGACGGTGAGCACATGACGTTGCCAGGGTGAAGATCGGCATGAACGATTCCGGCGTTGTGGAAGCTCTCGACCGCGGTGGTCAGCTGTTGTGCAATATCGAGCGCCCAGGTTCTGTAATCCGTTCGGGAACCGAGTGTCTGGTCCGCACGTATCAGTGGGTAGCGGAGCGCAATTTCCTGATTCAGGGGAGTACCGGGAGCGCGCGAGGTGACAAGGAAGTGGTGTCCCTCGCGCTCGAACAAGCTGATGGCAGAAGGTGAGTACGGGTTGTCGGCGAGGTGTGTCAACTTGTCGTACTCGTTGCGGATGCGGTCGATTGCGTACCGGCCGTTGGCGTCCGGGGCGGTGAAGGGTCTGCCTTCTTTGATGACCAGATTGACGCCGTTGCTGTCGAACGCAGAGTAGATTCCTCCACTATTGCTGAAGTGCAGGGCTTCTCGAATCGAGAAGGGGAACTCACCTGGTGATTTGAGTTTGTCTTGTTGCGCACGAACAAAGTCCGGGATTTGTACCCAATCGGGAGTTCTGAAGGAAGTGCCGCGCAGATCTGGCTCGAGCGATCCGTCAGGACGCCGGATTGCCGGGACACGATCGCCGAACGAATCGTAGGTCTGCATGGGCAGGTACGCGCCGTATCGAAGGTAGAGCGGTCCACGGTTCCAGCGCACATCGCTGAGGATGTAGGGCCCGTCGGCACCCGCGACAAGCCTGTCCAGTTCGGTGATGACACGTTGTGTGGCAACACCATCCGACGGATAGATCGTGATGAATTTTCCGCTGGAAGTTCGATTGGCCTGCTTGCTGTTGGACAACATGAGGTCTGTCGCCGTCCGAAGAAATTTGAACGGCACCAGATTGTGGCCGCAATACGCGGAAACAGTATCGAGCAGTTCCTGTGCATTGGCTTGGGTAGCGGAGCAGTGAATCTTCCATCCCTGGTCGGGTAGCGGGGCGCCAGGCGGTTGGAAGTAGTTCCATGGTCCGCCCTGGGGACCGCGCCGCCAGAGTGGCCACTCCACCGACTTTGCAGGGACAAAGTGCTGGACAGTCGGTGTTTCAGGTCGAGTGGCAGTTCTGATTCGGTCGTAGAAATGCGAGTCGGCACGTGTGAAGGCAACGTATCGCAGGTCCACGCTCAACCTCCCGGTCAGTCCCCCTGCGGTTTGTCATCGATTGGTGCCACGTCCCGAATCCCCATGTGGCTTGGATTGCTTGTGGCGGAAGGTTATCCGATTCCGGACATTTCGGGCGAAGATTGAAAACCTATCATTCGAAAGTACTAACGGATGGCTTGGGGCCTGGCGAGGTTACTGATCGCGCGAACCATCGTTGGTCAGCACTTGCTTCGAAGCCTGACGGTTCCTCTTGACGCGCGGGTCACGTCGGTGGTAATTCTTTAGCGAGCGCTAAGTCAGGGTGCGCCCTCGATCTCGGTCCGGTGCCCGGCGCCACGAAACTCGGGTGCCGGACCGCCCCAGCAATGCACGTCCTCGAAGGGAACGAAGATGACCAAGGCAGTGATCGTCGATGTAGTCCGGATCGCGTCCGGTAAGGGGAAGCCGGGCGGAGCACTGTCCGGGACGCACCCCGTCGAACTGATGGCCCACGTTCTGCGTTCCATCACCTCGCGAAACGGCCTCGACCCCGCCCTGGTGGACGACGTAATCGGCGGTTGCGTCGGGCAGGCCGGTGAGCAGGCTCTCAACATCACCCGCAGCGCGCTCCTCTCGGCAGGATTCCCCGAGTCGGTACCCGCCACCACGATCGATCGCCAGTGCGGATCAAGTCAGCAAGCTGCGCACTTTGCGGCGCAGGGTGTGATCGCCGGTGCATACGACATCGTGATCGCGGCGGGCGTCGAATCGATGAGTCGTGTCCCGATGGGCACTACGACGATGGGGAAGGACGCTTCCGGTCCGGGCATCGCGGCTCGCTACCCCGAAGGACTGGTCAATCAGGGCATCTCCGCGGAGTTGATCGCCGCGAAGTGGAAGTTCGACCGCGAGGCTCTCGACGCATTCGCTGCGCAGTCCCACCAGCGTGCAGCGGAGGCAGCGGCGAAGGGGCTCTTCGACAAGGAAATCCTGCCGATCTCGGTGACCGATGCCGCCGGTGAGACCTTCTCGCACACCGTCGACGAGACGGTTCGTGCGTCCACTACCGCAGAGGGCCTCGTCGGCTTGAAGCCGTCGTTCTACTCGGAGAAGTACGCGCAGCGTTTCCCCGAGGCACAATGGTCGATCACTCCCGGTAACTCGTCGCCGCTCACCGACGGCGCGTCCGCGGCACTGATCATGAGCGAAGAAATGGCGTCGAAGCTGGGGCTGACGCCGCGAGCACGCTTCCATTCCTTCTCCGTCGCGGGCGATGACCCGATCTTCATGCTCACCGCGCCCATCCCGGCCACACACAAGGTGCTCGCTCGCGCCGGTCTGAGTATCGACGACATCGACACGTACGAGGTCAACGAGGCATTTGCTCCCGTGCCGCTCGCCTGGGCTCACGAGTTCGGCGCCGACCCGGCAAAGCTCAACCCGTGGGGCGGCGCCATTGCTCTCGGCCATGCCCTTGGGTCCTCGGGTACTCGTCTGCTGACCACGATGGTCAACCACCTCGAGGCCACCGGCGGACGTTACGGTCTGCAGACCATGTGCGAGGGCGCAGGCATGGCCAACGCCACCATCATCGAACGTATCTGAAAAACATAACCTTTCGAAAGGAACTCCCATGATCGTCAACGACAGCGTCGCCGTCGTCACCGGTGGAGCATCCGGCCTCGGCTTGGCCACCACCAAAGCCCTTCTTGCCGACGGCGCCAGCGTCGTCATCATCGACCTTCCGTCGTCGAACGGTGAAGCCATCGCCAAGGAACTCGGCGACCGGGTCCGCTTCGCGGCGGCAGATGTCACCGACGAGGCTGCGGTCACCGCTGCACTCGACGTGGCCGAGTCTCTCGGACCCCTGCGCGTGGCAGTCAACTGCGCCGGAATCGGCAACGCAGTGAAGACGGTCAGCAAGAAGGGCGCCTTCCCGCTCGACGCGTTCAAGAAGGTCATCGACGTCAACCTGATCGGCACCTTCAACGTCCTTCGTCTTGCTGCGGAACGTATTTCGAAGACCGAACCCATCGACGGCGAACGCGGCGTCATCATCAACACCGCCTCGGTCGCAGCGTACGACGGTCAGATCGGGCAGGCTGCGTACTCCGCGTCGAAGGGCGGCGTCGTCGGTATGACGCTTCCCATCGCCCGTGACCTCGCGTCGCTGCTGATCCGCGTCAACACCATCGCACCCGGCCTGTTCAAGACCCCGTTGCTGGCAGGACTGCCTGAAGCCGCCCAGGCATCGTTGGGTCAGCAGGTGCCCCACCCCTCACGCCTGGGTGATCCCAGCGAGTACGGCGCGCTTGCTGCGCACATCGTCTCCAATCCGATGCTCAACGGTGAGACGATCCGCCTCGACGGTGCAATCCGTATGGCACCGCGGTAATTTCGGCCAATACATGACTGGCGAGGTGAGGTCGGTGAATTCGGTGGCAGCGGACTGGAGGTCCTTCCCGCCGCTGGTGATGACCGACATCCTGACGGCTTCGCTCGAGTTGTTCGACGAGAACGGTTACCACGGCACGACTGTGCGGCAGATCGCCAATCGTGTCGGGGTAACCGTTCCCGCGCTCTACTATCACCACGCGAACAAAGAGGCAGTCCTCGTCGCTCTGTTCGAGATCTCGATGAGTGAGCTGAATACCAGAACCGAAGCGGCAGAGGCGGAAGCCGGCGAAAACCCGGTTCGACGCTTCGCGTTGGTGGTGGAGGCGATTGTTCTCTACATGACCCACCGGTCGCGGCATGCTGCGTTGGACACCGAGATCCGGCATGTCTCACCGGAAAGCCGCAGCCGATACGCCGCCAGTCGTAAGCGGCTCGAGTTGCTCATGCGCAGGATCGTCGACGACGGTGTGGCGTCTGGAGATTTCTCGGTCGCCGACACCGAAGAGACCGTCCGGGCCATACTCGGTATGGCGCAGTCACTACCGCGTTGGTTTCAGACCGGTGGCCCGATGTCACCGTCACAATTGGCGCAGAAGTACGTCGACATCGCATTTCATACGGTCGGGCATCGTCCGTAAAAGTGTCTCGGCCTGAACGAAGGTGAGCAACAGGTCGAAAACCTGTTGCCCACCTTCAGTATTCGTACTTCAGAATTCACTCCGTGTCAGAGTCGCGTTACTTCGAGTCCGCCCTCGTGGTAGTCGGCCCGCAAGCGCTTCTTGTCGAACTTGCCGACGCTCGTCTTCGGAACTTCCTGAACCACAGCCCAGTTCTCGGGGAGCTGCCACTTGGCAACCTTGTCCGAAAGGTACTGCTGCAGTTCGGACATCGTGGTCTCGGATCCGGCGCGAAGAACAACCGCGACCAACGGGCGCTCGTCCCACTTCTCGTCCGGCACGCCGATGACGGCAGCTTCGGTGACGTCGGGGTGGCCCATCACGGCGTTCTCGAGGTCGACCGATGAGATCCATTCGCCGCCGGACTTGATGATGTCCTTGGAGCGGTCGGACAGGCTCAGGAAGCCGTCGGCCGTGATGGATCCGACGTCGCCGGTCTTGAGCCAGCCGTCGTTGAACTTGTCTTCCGCGTCGACGCCGTAGTACGACCCGGTGATCCAGGGGCCGCGCACTTCCAGCTCGCCGACGGAAACTCCGTCGTGTGCAACAACTTTGCCGTCGTCGTCGATGAGACGTGCCTCGACGGATGCCGGGAATCGCCCCTGGGAGTAGCGGTACTTCCACATTGCGTCGCCGGTGACGCCGGCCGGCGGGCGGGCAACGGATCCGAGCGGGGAGGTTTCGGTCATGCCCCAGGCGTGCAGGACGGAGACGTTGTGATCGGCTTCGAATGCATGCATGAGGGCGGGCGGTACCGCGGAGCCGCCGATCAGAACCTCGCGCATCGAGGAGATGTCCTGAGGGTTCTGCTCGAGGTAGAGGTGCAGGCCCTGCCAGATGGTGGGTACGGCCGCGGCGAACGTCGGCTGCTCGCTGGCGATGATCGCAGCCAACGGGGCGGGCTGGAGGAAGCGGTCGGGCATGATCAGCGAGGCGCCGATCATGAACGCGGCGTAGGGAAGTCCCCACGACATGGCGTGGAACTGAGGCACCACGGCGAGCGCACGATCGCCCTGGGCGAGGTTGGGGCCGTCGCTCATGCAGACCTGCATGGAGTGTAGGTAGATCGAACGGTGGGAGTAGACGACGCCCTTGGGATCGCCGGTGGTGCCGGACGTGTAACACATTGCGGCAGCGCTGAGTTCGTCGACCTCGGGCCAGTCGAACTCGGTGGGCTGATCGGCGATCAAGCCCTCGTAGGTGTGAACCTGCACGCCCTCGGGAGCTTCGAGTCCTGCAGTGGAGGAGCCGGTGACGATGATGTGCTTGACGGTCGTCAGCGACGGAAGCTGCGGAGAGAGAAGCGGAATCAGGGACGGGTCGACGATGATCACGCGGTCCTCGGCGTGGTTGGCGACGTGGATCAACTGTTCGGGGAACAGGCGAATGTTCAGCGTGTGGAGCACAGCGCCCATCGAGGGGATCGCCAGGTATGCCTCGAGGTGCTCGGAGTTGTTCCACATGAACGTGGCGACTCGCTCGTCACCCTCGACCCCGAGCCCGCGCAGGGCGTGCGCAAGCTGTGCACAACGCTTGCCGACGTCTGCGTATGACACGCGTCGCGGGCCGGACTCGGTCCACGTGACAACCTCGGAGGCGCCGTGAACGGAGGCGCCGTGGCGGAGAAGTTGAGCAATGGAGAGGGGGGCGTCTTGCATTGTGCTCAGCATGGGCTGCTCCTGTTTGGTGTGTGAGACCGGTGCTTTTGCCCACGGGCCGTCACAAACGATGTGCTGTGGCTGCCAGATTAGTCACAGCTCCGAAGTGCTCGCTAGTGCCCCACTGCACAAGCGAAGAACCACGCTATGAGTAGCGCTCCCGGATCGACCACTCCGCGAGCGGCTTCGCCCACATAACTTGCACGTCCGCGGTTTGCGAGCATGGTTTCGGTCGACTCCGCCCCGGCCGCTGCGGCTTCCGCTGCGCTCGCCAGCGCAGCCTCCCGATCGGCTTCCGAGCTCACGGATTGCTCCAACGACTCGACCGCCGGAACTATCGCGTCGACCATCGTCTTGTCGCCGACGCGTGCGCCACCGAGCGAGGTGATGTTGTCGAGCCCCGCTCGCGCTGCAGCCGCGATCGCGCCGAGGTCGAGTTCGGAGTCCGCCGAGTCTGCGGCAACGCGGAAGAAATGCCGGAACCAGATGCCGAACAACGCGCCGGACGTACCACCGGCATGGCCGAGGTACGTCTGTGAGACTGCATCGAATATCGTTGCGGTGGAATATGTGTCACGGATCGCCGAGATGTCGAGCTGATCCAGTGCGGCCACCATGTTGGTTCCGAAATCGCCGTCGCCCGCTCGTCGGTCGAGATCGGTCAGTGCCGGTTCCTGCTCCAGTACCTTTTCGGCCCAGTCCGCAATCCAGCTGCCGACGAAGCTGCTTTCGGCCGTGCGTGAGGTGTCGGGTGTGAATGTGGGACCGAATGATTCGCGCTTGCCGACACCGGTGTACTCACGCGCCATAGCATTCGGCCAGGCGGGCGCTTTTGTTGGCGCGTCCCATAATTCGAGGATCTCTTTGTCTGTGCGAACAAGGGTGATGGATGCCCCGGCCATGTTCAATGCAGTGACGAATGTTCCGATCAATGTCCGCTCGATGTGAATTCCCTGTTCGTCCAGATATTCTCCGAGTTCGGCGAACAGTAGTTGTAACTCCAGCGGGTGGGTGGCACCGAGACCGTTGACGACGGCGATGACGCGATCACCTTCGGCGAGACTCAGGGACTTGATGATCGGGTCCGTCAGCCGCTTCACCAATTCCGGTGCGGGCAGGGCGTCCACGCGTTCTGTGCCGCGTTCGCCGTGGATTCCGATACCGAGTTCCATCTGGCCGTCCGGTAGGTCGAAGGACGGCTCGTCAGCCCCCGGCAAGGTACAAGGGCGCAGAGCGACGGCCATGCTTCGTGCGGAGTGCGCGACGTGTTGTCCGATCCGGGTCACCTCGGCCAGGTCGTCGCCGCGGGCGGCGGAAGCGCCGCAGACCTTCTCCACCACGATGGTTGCCGCAGTACCGCGTCGCCCCGGGCCGCTGCCGTCCGCGCGTTCGGTCGCGACGTCGTCGTCCACCAGTACGACGTCGGTATCGATCTTGTCCTCGCGTAGCAACTCTCGCGCGATACCGAAGTTCATCACGTCGCCGGTGTAGTTCTTCACGATGTGCAGGACGCCACCTCCTGCAGCGGCAGCCTTGGATCCCTTGTGGATCTGAAGTGCGTTGGGTGAGCTGAAGACCAACCCGGGGCAGACGGCCGTGAGCATCCCTTCGCCGATGAATCCGGCGTGCATGGGTTCGTGACCGGAGCCGCCGCCGGAGACGAGCGCGACCCGTCCGCGGGGAAGTGGCCTCGCGCGTGTGAGGTATCCCGGGTCGGGATTCCAGGCGATGTCGTCGGTGGATGCGATCAACCCGCGGAGTGCGTCGGGAACAAATGTCTTTGCGCTGCGCATGAACATCACTTCAGAGTAGGTCTAACGTCGACTTCGGGCACGGATCACGATCGACGAGAGGTGGACGGCGTGAAATTGGGGTTGGTACTTGCCGGTGGCGGTGTTGCGGGAATCGCCTGGGAAACAGGTTTCCTGTTGGGTGTTCAGGACAAATCTCCGGACGCTGCCGCAGCGTTGCTGACGGCGGACGTGCTGATCGGCACCTCTGCAGGTTCCACGGTGAGCGCTCAGATTGCGGGCGGTGCACCACTGCAAGAACTTTTCGACGCACAAACAGCGGAGGCGACCGGCGAGATCGATCCGAAGGTCGATGTCGAGGTACTCGGTCAGATGTTCGTCGACGCGATCGCAGGGTCGCAGGACCGGGCCGAGCAGCTCCGTTTGCTCGGCGAGGCAGCGATGAGAGCCGATACCGTCGAAACCGTCGTGCGTCGTGCGGTCATCGAGGCGCGGCTGCCCAATCGGTTGTGGCCCGACCGGGAGTTGCGCATCCCGGCGATCAACGCGGAGACGGGTGAGTTGAGGGTGTTCGGCAATGCCTCCGGCGTCGACCTGATCGGCGCAGTCGGAGCGAGTTGCGCTGTCCCCGGGGTGTGGCCGGTAGTCACGATCGACGGCGAGCGGTACATGGACGGCGGAATGGCAAGTGGCTCGAATGTTCATTTGGCTGCCGACTGCGATGTGGTCGTGGTTCTTTCACCTGCGGCCGACCCCGCCCCGAATCTTCTGGGTGGCAGTCTACGAGAGGAAATCGATGTGATGGCGCCCAAGCGCGTACTGCCGATCTTCGCCGCCGACGCCGTCGTCGAAGCGATCGGAACCAACTCCCTCTCGCCGACAACCAGACGTCCGGCAGCTGAACTCGGCCGCGAACAGGGCCGTCGAACAGCCGACGAGATCGCCGCGTTTCTGGTGACGGCATGAGCGCCGCACGGATCGCCGTCGTCGTGCGCCCGGAGCAGTCCCCGGAGGATCTGGTTCGGCATGCGAGGTATGCCGACGAAGCGGGTATCGAGGAGGTTTGGCTGTGGGAGGACTGCTTCTTCGGTGGAGGAATTGCCACTGCTGCAGCTGTATTGGCTGCAACTGAGCGTCTGGGAGTAGCGATCGGTGTGCTGCCGACCCCGATGCGCAACACTGCGATCACGGCGATGGAGGTTTCGGCGCTGGCCAGAGTTCATCCGGATCGACTGCGGGTCGGCTTCGGTCACGGCGTTCAGAGTTGGATGCGGCAGATCGGCGCCAAGGCCGATTCGCCGTTGACCCTCCTCCGGGAGCAGTTCGGAGCAGTCGAGCGGCTACTGCGCGGTGAGTCGGTGACGGTTTCCGGTCGATACGTGAATCTCACGGACGTCGAGCTGGCGTGGCCCCCGGAAAAGGTGCCGCAGTTGCTCGTCGGTGCCACGGGGCCGAAGACTTTGGCGCTCAGTGGCGAGTTGGCTCAGGGCACCGTGCTCTCGGGAGGGACGACCCCGGACGGCGTGCGTCGAGCGATCGCTCACATCGGAGCACAGGATCACGAGGTGGTCGTTTACGTCATCTGCGCGTTTGGTTCAGGCGGTCGTGAGCGCGCCCTTGCCGAAGCCTCAGCGTCCGGTAGCGAGTCGCCGGAGGAAGCGATTGCCGCGGGCACCGCGGCCGAAGTTGCGGTAGCAGCGCAACGATGGACTGACGCAGGTGCGACCACCGTGGTACTCCAACCGACCGTTGACGAGCCGGACGTCCGAGAGTTCATTCGCCTTGTCGCGCAGGAGGTTCAACCGCTGGTTCTGTAGTTCAGGAGGCTACTCGGGACAGAACGGTGTCGATGTCGGCAGTGCTCACGTCTCGATGTGTCACGAACCGAACCTTCCCGGCGACGGTGACCGCACCGACGTCGACAGCGGCCAGCTGAGCGACGGTAGCCGACGGATCGGTTGTGGCAGCGAGAACGATGTTGGTTGCGGGTTCGTCGACAGCCCAACCGCGCTCACGAAGGCCCGACGCCAGGCGTTGCGCATTGTCGTGATCGTCGGACAGGCGAGCTTGTGAGCGAAGCGCGACGATGCCGGCTGCGGCAAGCACCCCGCCCTGACGAACGCCGCCGCCGAGCATCTTGCGGATCCTTCGGGCTTCGGTGATCAATTCAGGTGATGCGGCCAGAATCGAGCCGACCGGCGCACCGAGTCCCTTGCTCAGGCACACCTGGACGGTATCGGCGCCGGAAGTCAATTCGGTGGGCGAAACATCGAGTGCAGCAGCGGCATTCCAGAGGCGGGCGCCATCGAGGTGAACCTTCAAGTCGCGTGATCGCGCCGCGGCGACCAGTTTCGTCCACTCCGTCGGATTCATGACGGCGCCGCCGGCGAAATTGTGGGTGTTTTCGAGACAGAGCAGCGTGGTGTTCAACGTGAAATACGGGCCGGGGGAGCCTGCCGCCTTCACGACGGTCTCGGGGCTGGGACGCCCGGGTCCGCCGTCATGCGGCAATGCCATCGGCATTCCCTGGGCGAGCCAGGCGGCGGTGCCCAATTCGGAACCCAGGACGTGAGAGTGCTCCGGTGCGAGGAACTGATCGCCGCGGCGAAGGTGGAGCATCAGCGCAATCAGATTGCCCATCGATCCGCTCGGCACCCACAGTGCGGCCGTGAACCCCAGAGTGTGCGCCACTTCTTCTTCGAGCGCAGCCATGGTCGGGTCGTGATCGAGGACGTCGTCACCGACCTCTGCGTCGGCCATCGCCTTGCGCATCTCCGCGTCAGGCTTGGTGACGGTGTCCGAGCGAAGGTCGATGTACGACGAAGTCATGGCTCATTCGATCAAGCCGCGTGTTCCGGCGTCAAACCGCGGTATTTCCAGGACGGCTCTTCCGGCCTGATAAATCAATATCGCTGAGGATGCCTTCCGTGTGATGATGGGCGTCGGCAATCGCCGTGAAGAGAACAAGAAGTGGAAGGGAACAGGCATGCGCGACTGGAAGCAAGCGTTGCACCTGCGCGGGCACTCACCCCGCGGCATTTCCCATCCCGCATTCGGGGAACAGAGTGGCGCTGAATATATGCCGTTCCCCATTTCTTGCATTTGCTCCTGACGCGCCGTCGTGTCCAGGAGTTTCACTCCCCGACACGAACTGAGAACTCTCATGCGGAATTCGAACCGCGCACCTGCCGCCGCCTCTCACAGTTGGATGAACCGGTCCGTCCACGTACTCAACGCCACGTACGAGTACCTCGGTGAAGTGAGCGCCGATCGGGCGGTCGTCCTGATTACCACCGGTTCCGCGCAGTCCACCGAAGACGTGATCCCGATGTTTCCGGTGCGCTCCAAGCACATCGAGATCCCACTGCCTCGGTCGATCCTGCTCGTCGAGTACGTGTACGTTGCTCACCGGGTGACGGTCACCGATTCCAGTCGGGCCACTTTTGCCGGTGTTTTCGACCGGGACGGTCGTCAATGTGCGTATTGCGCCGCCCGAGCGACCACCATCGACCACGTCCAGCCACGAAGCCGTAACGGCCCGAATACGTGGGGAAATCTGGTGGCGTGCTGCAGTTCCTGTAATCAGCGCAAAGCGGATCGCACACCGGCTGAGGCCGGTATGCGGCTGCTCTGGGAACCAAAGGCACCTCGGCGCATCGAGAAAGTGCAGCAGAAGATCTGGCGTGAATTGAGTCGGACGTGACGGTCGAAGGGAGTAAGTGATGTGCGCTGACGAAATCTCGAATCTGGCTGAGCTTCTGCCGATCTCGGACGACCGAACCTGGTGGCAGGCGGAATGCCGAGGAGACCCCGAGCCGGACCGCTGGTTTCCCTTTCCGTCCGAGGGATACGACTACGCGACCGACGTGTGCAACAGGTGCCCGATTGCGGAATCGTGTCGTGAATTCGCTTCTGCCACTGGTCAGACCGGGATCTGGGGAGGAGTGAAGTTCGAGCAGGGCAGGATCGTCGCGGCGTGAGGGATCAGATCCCCGGCTCCGCGGCGATCGTACCGGCCGATACCGCCCGGCACAGAGCGTCGTGGTCACGTTCGGTTTGATCGGCGTAGAGCCGAGCAAACCGGGTGAGGGCGGTGTCGACCGTGTCCGAGGTTCCCAGGTAACCGGAAATCAGTGACGCGCCACTGGTTCGGGCGTGTCCCTTGGCCAGTAGGCGACCGCAGATCGCGACATAATCGGTCAAGGCTGCTGCATCGATATTGTTCAGGTCCACAGAACCTTTCATGTTCCGGAACTGACGGACGTAGTACTGGCGGTCGTCGACGGTGCACCAACCGAGTAGCGGATCGCTGACGGTCTGGAGTGCTTGCTGGTATTCCGCGACGCGCCGTCCTTGGTGGTCATGCCAGGCCGAGTCGCCGTGGACGAAGGGTGCAACTACGGATCTGCGAGCCTGTTTGAGCTGCAAGAAGATGACGTCGTCCGGGATGCTCCCTTCGCACAGAGCGACATAGGCTCGCAGGGCGACGCTTCCGACTCCGACGACTCGGTGCGCCACGTCGATGACGTTGTAACCCGAAACAACTCGACGCCAGTGTGGTGCGAGGGTTTCGAGATACTCGTCGAGGCCCTCCAGGAGGAAGTCGGTGTCCTGTGGGGTGAGTCGTGTTGTGAGCGGGGGGTTTTCGAGTAGCTGGCGTCGGCCGTGATCCTCGACGGTGAATCGTGGAACCGCGTGATCGCTCGTACGCCGTCGTGCCCGCTCCGCGGCGCGGCGGATCTCGGCCAGCAATCCGGGATCGGTGACGTGATCGGTGAGTCCGTCTAGATCGACCCGGTCGAAGGAACGATCGAACAGTGGACGCTCGGACAGCTTTGCCAGGTGGAGGCGATACGCGGACACACACGAGGTTGTTGCTGTTTCGCACTGAGCTTCGGTGAGACCGTTCTGCCGACCAGCCACCCAGATGCTCGCGGCGAGTCTTCTCAGATCCCATTCCCAAGGCCCAGGATGCGCTTCGTCGAAATCGTTGAGGTCTATGACAAGTTCACGTTCCGGGGATCCGTAGAACCCGAAGTTTCCGACGTGCGCATCCCCACAAATGACGGGAGTGATGCCGGTAGACGGTAGCTGCGCCATGTCCTCGGCCATCAAGCCGGCGGTACCGCGCAGGAATCCGTACGGTGAAGCGACCATGCGTCCCACGCGGATCGGAACCAACCAGTCGAGTCTTCCCTCGTGTGCCGTGTTGACCTGATCGACCGGATCACGTCGGTTGGGTGGGGGCGTCCAATCACCGAGCGACGAGCGTGCCACTCGCTTGCGCAGGCCTTTCCCGATCTTGCGACGCTCACTGCGGGGCGTCTGACGCGCGCGCAAAGTCGCCCTGCCGTCCGGTTCGTTCTCGAGAGCCAGCTGACCGGCAGGCCTGTTCAGCGGGTCCATGTCGGGCTCTCTTTCGTCGGGCGTGCGAAACTCGCGCTCGATCTTATGCCCGGCGGATTGCGCGCCGCGCGACGAGTTCCTTAACTACCCGCCTGGGCAATCAACTCGACAGCGCGGTCGGCGCACAGTTCCGGATCCGGCATTCTCCCGATGCCGAGGCATTCGACAACGGCGAACGATGCATCCGGTGTGGTTTCCACACCAAGAGCCCACCCGAAGTAGTGATTCCAGGCGAGTACCGCTCGGTGGCCGCTGTGCTGCGGAATTTCGCTACCCAGAACGAGTACTGCGTCGAACGCGGGACCGTCGCACCAGATCACCGACTCGGCGAAGGTGGAGCTGGCGACAGCGACTACGTACCTGTGACATGTCGATTCACTCGGAATGGCGATGTGTGCACGCATGGTCGCTCCTCCGGCTCGGTTGCGATCGGAGGGTTCCCCATTGCGGGCGCCGAAAAAACGCTTGGCAGATTACGTCCAGGCCACAGATCTACGACGCAGACGGTGCCTGAGATGTTTTTGTGCTGCCCGAGCGACCGAGCGAGCCGAGAGATACTGCTCGGCAGGTATCAACCGGGAGACGAACAAGTAGAACCTTCGAGATTCGTCTTTGTCATGGGTGGTCGCGGAGATCAGCAGACGTTCGAATACGGTGAACTTTCGCCCACCGGCGTAACCACTCATGTAGTCGATGTGACTCGTCATACTCGCTCTAGCACTGCGGTATTCGGTCAATGCGGCGTTCACGTTGCGATGTGAATCGAGTGTGTGTGCCGTCATCTCCACCAGCATGAGCGCGGTGGCGTCGACAAGCATCTGAGCGGTCTCGAGTGCCCACGAGCATCCGATGCCCCCAACGGGTCGTTGGTCGCCGCGGCGTCGCCGATGAGTGCGAACCCGTTACCTACCGGTTCGGTGAGGGTTGTGGAGAAGTGTTTGGTACCAACGATCTTCCCCACGAGGTGCCCACGACGAATCGGCGGAACGCCGGGTAATGCGTTGGTGTACTCGAGGAAAGGGGTAGACAGGTCGTCAGCGAACGACCCGAGCTTGTCGAGGGCAGGGAGGATGACCAGCACGCTGATTCCGCCGTCGTTGGGGAGCAGACTGGATTTAGTCATCGTGTTCGGGCGTTAAGTCGCGAACTGCGGCCCGGATGGAGTGTTCACGAAGCTCGTTCTCTCTGCGCAGTTCACGACGCCGACGCCCGGCTTCGAACCGCTGCCTCGCGACTGTTCCGGTCGGTCGGAGTTGGGGTACCTCAGCGGGTTTTCCGTCGCTGCCCATTGCTACCATCGTGAAGTAACAACTGTTTGTGTGTCGAGATTTTCCGAGAAGAATGTCTTCGGTTTCGACTCGTATCCCGATTTCCATCGACGTGCGCCCGGTGTAATTGACGGAAGCGCTGAACGTGACGAGTTCTCCGACATGCACCGGTTCGCGGAACACCACACGATCCACCGACAGGGTCACGACGTAGGTCTGGGCGTATCGGCTCGCGCACGCGTAGGCAACCTGGTCGAGGAACTTCAAAATCGTTCCGCCGTGCACGTTGCCCGAGAAGTTTGACATGTCCGGCGTCATGAGGACGGTCATGGACAAGGTGTGTTTCGACGCTTGCTTCGTTTCAGGCAGGGAGTTCGATTCAGACATCGAGCGGGCCTCTTCGGGTCGGTGGACGGTGAAGAGACCGTATCCGGCCCCACGGGTTACCCGCGCGTTCGAAGGGGCGCGGTCCTAGGGCTCGGGACAGTCCCGACGTGCAGGATGTATTCACTGGTAGCGACGGGTCCGGTTGCGCTCGACCTGAGAAAGGGAGCAAGCGTCGAGCGCAGGTGAGCGGACATCGAAGCCCAGCTTTCGGTTTCTCTGACTGCCTCGCGAAAGTTCTTCAACGCCGGTGCCTGGTCGCACAGTTCCTCGACGGGATCCGACCCGGCTGGTAGGTGCCACTCGAGCACATGAGAGGACGAGCTCACCGATTCCAATCCCGCTCCTGCCTTCTCGAATTCGCTGGAGCTCGCCCACGTCGTCGGTAGCGGTGCGATGCCTTTCCATGCTGAGGCTGCCTCTCTGCGGAGTGCTGCTGCCCACCCGTTCTCCGACCACGTTGCGACGCAGATCTTTCCGCCTGACCGGGTCACCCGCATCATCTCCGCGAGAGCGATCGCTGGGTCGGGACAGAAGATGATCCCGAAGATGCTGACGCAGGCGTCGGCGCTCGAATCCGGCCACGGCAAGGACTGTGCATCGCCGATCGTGAAGGTGGGTTCAGTGATGCCGGGGCGGGGAATCCAGCGTTCGCGCGCGGCCTCGAGCTGGCTGCCGGAGAGGTCGAGTGCGTGGACCGCCATGCCGCACTGGGCCGCCGGGAGCGCAAAGTTCCCGGTTCCGGTGCAGACGTCGTACACCGTGCTGACGTGTCCAATCGAGCGTAGTGCCTCCATCGACGCCGGTGAGAGGTGTTCGGCAAGAGTCGAATACGTTGCACTGTTCCAGTTTCTCCGATTCATGACAAGCTCCTCTCGATTGCGTCGATGACCGTATCGAGTGCTGCGCCTGCCGCGCGTGCTGCTTCGTCGGGGTTGCGTTCCTCGATGGCTGCGATCAAGGTTTGATGTTCGTCGACGTGGAATCCTGGACCGACGCACACCGCGGACAGTGAATCCGCCACGGCGGCAAGGACTCCCCGATAGACGTCGATCAGCGCGGAATTGTGTGACGCCTCGACGATCGAAAGGTGCAGGGCCATGCCGGCTTCGGTAGTGCCGAAGCCGCCGGCGTGATCGGGGTGGGCGTTCCAGGCTGCGTGGATTCGTGCGAGGTCTTCGGGGGTGCGGCGCTGCGCTGCGAGTCGTGCGGCTTCGACCTCGAGTCCGCGTCGCAAGCTCAGCACGTCGAGAAGGTCACCTCTGGCGAGTCGACGCCCGAGTAGCCCTTCGACCGGCGACGCCGCCGTGACGTACACGCCGCCGCCGTGGCGAACGGACAGAACTCCGGCATGTGCAAGCGCCCGTACCGCTTCGCGCATGGTGTTTCGGGCGACTCCCAATTCCTCGACCAGTGCGGTTTCCGGCGGGAGTTTTGACCCGACGGTCCATCGTCCGGACGCGATGGCCTCCTCGATCGTCGCGGCGACGGTGTCGACCTTGCGTCCGGAGTCGGACATATATGCAACCTCGGGTAAGTGGGTCAATGACTTGTCCGAGGTTAGCGTGCCCCGTAAGTGGGTCAATGACTTGTGAACTATCCCCGTACGTCCAGGCTGCGGGCGTAGTGCTCCTTGAATACCTCGAGATGTGCCCAGGATTCCAAGCCGCTGACACCGTCGATCCCGCGGATTCGTTCGGACAGCGCATGCAGGTCGCTCGAGGAGTTGGCGGCAACCGTCGCGATCACGTCGTATCGTCCCAGGGTTCGGGCGAGGAATTCGATTCCGGGCAGCGACTCGATCTCCGATACCGCGTTGTCGTCCCGTGAGCCCAGGTTGACGCCGATGCCCATCGCCAATGTCCGGCCACCGCCTCGCCGCTTGACGACGGCTCCGACGCGAAGTGCCGTGCTCGCGATCAGGTGATTGACGCGGTTGCGTACGGCGCTCGGCGACAGACCGGTATGTTCGGCCAGCTCGAGAAATGGCATGCGCCCGTTGCGCTCGAGTAGTTCGATCAAGGCAACGTCCGTCGAATCGAGTCGGATGTCGGCTTGTAAAGCGGTCTCGGGCATGAAGATTCCCTTGATGACGTCGACGTAGACCAGCGTGCTCACGGATCGAACGCCACGTTGTGAGCGGAGTTCGGCGATGGCGCGGTACAGATCGTCGTGACTGGGCACCCGAAGTTCCGCAATCACGTTGTACTGCCCGCTGACTGCCGAGATGTAGACGGCGGCCTCGGATTCGATCAACGCGTCCAGCGCCGGTGCCATCGGTCCGGACACGGCGATCGAGACGTGTGCGAGCGCCTTCAGTCCGAGAAGTTCGGGGTGTGCGACGGCAACCACGGACACCGTTCCGGAGTCGAGCAGTGCCTGGACTCTGGTGGACACCGCCGCTCGTGGTGCGTCGACCGCCGCGGACAGTTCGCGGTACGTCGCTCGCCCATTGCGCTGAAGTGCGGCAATGAGCTTGGAATCGAGGTCGACGGTCATGGATGTCCCAACTTTTCCAGAGATTTTTCTGTATGAGGTTCCTATTAGAACAGTCGCATGTGGTCATGAATGATGCGGATAAGTGCAGAAATGCTCGAAAACGACTACAAAAAAGTTGTATACCGCCTGGTCTGAAACTTTGATGCATTGCATAGCTCCAGGTCAGGGCGTAGTTTTCGCTCAACACGCAGTGACCTGCACCACCATCTCGACGAAGGACCACCATGCGCAAGTTGCACACGCACGAAGCCTCGCCGCTCGACGCCACCGCCACGATCTTCACCGGCGCCAAGATTCACACCGTTGACGACAACACGGCGGGAGCCGAAGCATTCCTGGTGTACGGAAACCGCTTTGCAGCGGTGGGAACACTCGAGGAATGCCGCACCGAGGCGCGTCGCCTGAGCACTCGCACGATCGCGGTGGTCGAACTCGAGGGTGCCACCGTCGTCCCCGGATTCGTCGATCCGCACGCACACCCGCTGATGTACGGGCAGATGCTCAGCTGGGTGGACTGCGGTCCGGAGAAGGCTCACTCGATCCCCGGAATCATTGCGCTGCTTCAGGAAGCGGCGCTCACAGCACCTGCGGGTGTTCCGATTCGCGGATACGGCTACGAGCACCGCAACCTGATCGAAGGGCGTCACCCGCTCAAGGAAGAGCTCGATCAGGTGGCCACCGATCGCGAGGTCTACCTCATGAACGCGAGCGGTCACGGCGGCGTCGTCAACTCCTTCACGTTCGACAAGCACGGCATCGATGCGAGCACCGAGAACCCGGCCGGTGGAGAGTTCTTCCGAGATTCAGACGGCGAGCTGACGGGCGAGCTGTCCGACGCCGCGTGCAACATCCTCACCGGCGTCAACGGGGTGAAGGTCGGTCATCACGGACCCAACTTCCATCTCGAGGACGAGCCCGAAGAGCACCTTCGTCAGCTGTCGGTCGCTCAGGACAAGTTCCTGGCCGGCGGCGTCACCACCATCGGTGACTGCCAGGTGACCCGTCGTGAATTCGACATGTACCTGCGTCTGGCCGAGCAGGATCAGCTCAAGACCCGCGTCTCCATGTACATGCTCAGCCACCTTCTCGATCACGTCATCGACACGGGAATGCATGGCGCCTTCGGCAATTCGCGTCTCGCATTCGGCGGCATCAAGTTCTACGCCGACGGCACTCTCGGTGGCTGGACCGCATACTTCCCCGACGGTTACGTGGGCGACCCGTGCCGTACCGGGCAGCTCTACCACGAGCCGGCGGACTACTCGGAGCTGATTGCCAAGGCACACTCGGTGGGTCTGCAGACCGCCACGCACGCTCAGTCACCGACCGCCATCGACATGGTGCTCGACGCCATCGAAGCTGCGCAGAAAGCTCACCCCGACGCCGACGCTCGTCACCGCATCGAGCATTGCGGACTCCCGACGGCCGAGCAGATCGCAAGGATGAACCTGGCCGGTGTCTACCCGGTGAACCAGCCACAGCACTACTACAACTGGGGAGAGGGCGTCACCGCTGCGATCGGCACTCCGGGCGAGCGGTTCAACCCGCTCGGGGAGTTCATCGCTGCCGAGGTTCCCGTGACCATCAGCTCCGACGCCCCCGTCGCAGAGCCCAAGCCGCTCGAAGCAATTCAGGCAGCCGTCACTCGTGTGACGCGTCAGGGCCATCAGCTCGGCTCCGATGCACTCCGCATCACCGCCGACCAGGCATTGCAGGCTCACACGCTCAACGGTGCGCGTGCGCTGGGCCGTGAAGCGGAACTGGGCAGCATCTCGGTCGGCAAGCGGGCCGACTTCGTCATTCTGGGCGCGGATCCCCTCGAGGTTCCGGCCGACGCGATTGCGCAGATCGAGGTCCGGGAGACCTGGATCGACGGCGAACTCACACATTCAGGTCATAACCACCTATTGTCGAGCACTTCGACCACCGAGGAAAAGTAATGAACCGAGACCAACAGATCGTGAAGGCCCGCAAGGCGGGATTTGCAGCCTTCGTCGGTACAACTATCGAGTGGTACGACTTCTACGTGTATGCCACGGCAGCCGCCCTGGTGTTCGGTGACATCTTCTTCCCACCCGGAACCGACCGCCTGACCGGCGTTGCGGCGGCGTTCGCGACGTACGCCGTCGGTTTCTTCGCTCGTCCGCTCGGCGGAATCGTGTTCGGCCATGTCGGTGACAAGATGGGCCGACGCACAGCATTGGTTGTGACTTTGACGCTGATGGGTGCAGGCACGTTCCTCATCGGCATGTTGCCCACTTACGCGTCGATCGGGTTCTGGGCGCCGTTGCTGCTGGTACTGCTCCGCTTCGTCCAGGGCTTTGCCGTCGGCGGCGAATGGGGCGGTGCCGTTTTGATGGCCGTCGAGCACGCGCCCGAGGACAAGAAGACTTTCTACGGCGGATTCGCCCAGCTGGGCAACCCGGCCGGCGCGCTTCTGGCCACCGGTTTCTTCAGCATTCTCTCCACCTTCGGCGACGACGCTCTGCGGGAGTGGGCGTGGCGTCTGCCGTTCCTCTGCTCGGCGCTGTTGATTCTCGTCGGCTTGGTCGTTCGCCTGAAGGTCGAAGAGTCCCCGGTTTTCGAGTCCGAGGTGAAGTCCGCGGACGTACCGGAAATGCTGCCGCTCAAGTACGCGCTGGTGACCAACTGGCGCCCGATCATCCTGGGCATCGGCATTCTGCCCGTCGCAGTCGGCGGCTACTACCTCGTGACGACCTTCATCACGGCGTACGCAACCGACCCCGATGTCGGTTTGTCCGAGACGTTGATTCTCAACGCGCTCAGCGTCGCGGCGGTGGTCGAGTTGATCGCGACTCTCGGAGTGGCGTGGCTCGGTGACAAGGTGGGACGCGTTCGCGTAGTCATCTGGGGTCTTGCCGCGGTCGCAATACTCGCAGCGCCGCAGTTCCTGGTGCTGAAGTCCGGGTCCGTGTTCCTGATCTTCCTGACCTTCGCTGTCATGCGACTGGTGCTGGCTGCCACGTACGGCCCGATTGCCGCTGTTCTGTCGCAGATGTTCAAGCCGCAGGCACGCTACACGAGCATCTCGTTGGCGTACCAGGGTGCAGGCGCTATCTTCGGCGGCTTGTCACCGCTGGTGTCGACGCTGATGTACAAGGCAACCGGCAGCATCTGGCCGGTCATCGCCCTGCTGATCGGCATGTGCATCTTGAGCATCGTCTGCCTGCTCTTCGCTCCGCAGCATGTGGATGAGGCGACCGATATCGACGACGTCCGGGAAGACCTCAACAAGGAATCGGCTTCCGCCTGACTACCGAGAATCGGCTTCCGCCTGACTACCGAGAATCGGCTTCCGCCTGACAACTGAAAACACGAAGCTGGGGCAGTACACGATTTCCGTGTACTGCCCCAGCTGTCGTTTCAGGTCAGTTGGCGCTCAGTGCCGGTTACGCGCTGACGAGATGGCGATGAAAGTGATCGCTGCGTCGGTGTGCCTGGCTGAGATTTCTGATCTCACGCAGCCAGAAGTGAGACGCCAGTGCGTTATTGCTTCCGTAGCCGGTGCCGGACGTGTCTTCGTCGATCAGGGCGACAAGCGCCTTGATCAGGCTGGTGACCTTGAGGTTGTTGGTCTGAGAATGTCGGACCAGCAGGTCGGCAGCTTCGTCGGTGCTGCAACGGTAGAGGGTGCAGACGATTTCGAGTGCACGCTGGCGGGTCCGGCCCGAAGTTGTCGGGATCCGTAGACCGTTTGTCGTGTTGTCGGGGTGAATCATGGTGTTGATCAAGGTATTCCTTTGAACCACGCAGGTTTTGGACCTGAGCGGTGTGTAGCGCATGTTGATACTGGTGCAGTCGGTACGCGATTGGCGACGGACTCCGTCGGAGCCTTCGGCCTGGTCAACAATCTGCGGGACTGATGAAAGTGCGTAGTGATCAAAGGCGCGGATTTGCACCGAACTGGAAGTCTGCCCCTGGAACGAATATTGGAACTGTCGTTCCGGGCGAAGCGACCGGCTGCCTGACTGACGGCTGCCCTCTGATAAGCCCACCGTACGTCATGGAGTCGGTTTCAGCTAATCCTTTTGCAGGCGATCGTGCTCACAGTAGGCGGTTTCACCTGCTCAAGGAGTGTTTACGTGATCGATTATTGCTTGCTTGGTGGTAGCCCAGGCAGTGCTCGTCGGGTTTCCGAAGTCGCCGTGGCCGACGCCGGGCAGTTCGATCAGATCGGCCACGTCGCCTGCTGCTCGTGCGGCACGGGCATAGCGCCGGCTTTGTTCGATCGACACGACCTTGTCGCCGAGTCCGTGGATCGCCGTGACGGGGAGGCGGATGGGGAGGTGGTCGATCGGTGATGCGATGCGGTAACGGTCAGGGTGATCGACGGGCATGCCGCCCAGAAGATTTCGAACAAATCGATCTTTGCCCACGGTTGCGGCGAGTGTCATGTCGAAGACGCCGGCCATGATCGTCGCCGAACGAATCGGCACGGTGAGTTCAGGCGCGGGAGCATCTGTGTCCTGTTGTGGTCGCGACGCGACCCACGCCGCCAGTTGTCCGCCCGCGGAGTATCCGGCGATGTGCACGCGGCTCAAATCCAGTCGCCCGGAGGCCTTTTCCTGAACGATGCCGGCAAGCGCATTGGTCGCCGCAACGGTATCGGAGAGTGTCGTAGGCCAACCACCCTGCCCGCCTATGCGTCTGTATTCGATGTTCCAGACCGCAATTCCGTAGGGGGTCAGCGTTTTTGCCCACGCACCCGCGTACTCCAGATTGCTCTTCTGCGCCCAGCCGCCGCCGTGGATCAATACGACGACAGGCAGGTCGCCGTCCGATCCGGCCGGAAGATACAGATCGCCGAAAGTATCTGCGGCAGCGGCGTAAGCGATGCGTACCGGAGGGACATCGCGGTCGAGACCGGAGGCGCTGGCGACCGAGATCACGAGCGTGAAGATGCAGACGAGCGCTACGGCGAGGTACCTGGCCAAGCGGTCGCGGGAGCGGTGCGCGATGGCTTGATTCCTCTCGGTCTGCGACGGACGATTGTCAGGAAATCAGTCTATCGGTGCCGAGTGCACCCACCGCCGACGCTGCCTGTTCTTCCGGGAAAAAGTCGACGGCGGTGATCGGGGGATCGGAGATCAGTAGAGCGGGCTCGTCACTGTCCTGGGCGACCAAGATGCTTCCGGGAATTGACAGACCGAGATTGAGCGCCGCTCGTGCAGCGGCCGGAATTGACGCCCTCGAACGACGCCAGGTCGTCGGTGGCTCGGGGCAACACGCCGTGGGTGTGGCACCACTCGAGGTAAGCGATCGTCGTTGCGCGCATCCATGCTTTCACTGAACGAGTAACCGCAACGTACTGAATCTGTTTGCTGCGCAACTGTCGAGCTTCACTGCGGAGACCAACTGACGGCGCGATCAGCGGTAGAGCTTCTTGCCCCGTAGGGGATGGCCGAGAGAGGTATCCATACGTACGTATGTATGGAGATATAGAGTCAACTTGACCAGGGTTTTTGAAACCAAACTACCGAGTCTTCGGCGTTCAGTTGTATGACGTGAAGCTGCCGAATTTCGGCAGTCAGCCGAGGATCTCCACGATCAGATCGGCACGTGATCTTCCGGCCGCGATCATGTCGGCGTTCGGTTGATCGACCTGTTTCACCCACTCGGCAGCCGCTTCGGGACTCTTTCCGAAGCGGCTGTGGCGTTTCACCAATCGTTCCGTGCGTGTCGCCTCCGGAACGTCGAGATACCAGACCTCGTCGAGTGCCGAACGCACTTCAGGCCACTCATCGGTCGGTAGAAGGAGGTAGTTCCCTTCGGTGACGATTAACGGTGTATGTGGTTCGACGGCGGTTGCGCTGCCGATTGATTGGTCGATCTCGCGATCGAAGACGGGTGTGTAAACGGTGGCATCCGAGACTTGGAGTCGGCGTAGTAGAGCCGCGTATCCGCCTGCGTCGAACGTGTCCGGAGCGCCTTTGCGATCACGCCTGCCCAGCTTGTCGAGTTCCCGATTGGCCAGATGAAAACCGTCCATCTCGACGATGGCGCAACGAGAACCCAGTTTCCGGGCAATAGCCTGTGATGCCGTCGATTTTCCGGCTCCCGGCGCTCCCGTGATGCCGAGGATGTGCCGGCGGTTGTCAGTGATCAGGGAATCAGCGCGTGAGGCAAGTTGATCGAGCGTCAGTGTGACGGTCAGCGGAGTGGTCTCCACGCGAGGCTCCATCCTGTATGCGGGTCGGGTTCCCCGAGCGTACGCGCGGAGCCGAGACCTATTGACAGTCTAAATGGACTGTGAAACTGTGAGCCATGCCACTCGAAAAGCTGGAGGTGCGACCGTGACTCTGCGTGACGCGCAGCGCGAAGCGACGCGCCACCGGATTCTCGATGCGGCAACGGATTTACTGATAGCGGAAGGGTATTCGTCGTTGACGACGCAGTCGGTCCAAACGGCTGCCGGAGTCAGTCGTGGCGCTCTCCTGCACCACTTTCCGAATATGCAGGAGCTCACTGCGGCGTTGGTATCGAACATCGTCGTGCGGAACGAGGCGGCGGTGAGGTCGGCGATGTCTCGACAGGACCCGTCGGTGGATACGATCGAGAACTCGATCTCCGCTCTGTATTCGGCGTTGACTCAGCCGCCGTTCCAAGCAGAACTCGAACTGTGGTCGGCGGCTCGGACGGATCCGGTTTTGGCGGGGGTTCTCCGCGAATCGGAGCGCATCGCTGGGCGGGATCTGCAGCGAGTTGTCCACGACGCATTCGGGCCTGAAATTGTTGCTTCCGAGAACTATTCGCAAATTGCAGATTTAACCGTGCTGATGCTCCGTGGTTTGGCGTTGTCCCGGGCAGTGCACAAGAGCGATGCCTCCGCGCGTCGTTCGATCAGTCAATGGGCGGGCGTCGTTCGCCTGCTGCTCACTCAGAACTAGCGCAACTCGTTTCGTTCGAGGTGTGCTCGATCGACAGGACCGATGATGACAGATTTTGCGACCCTGAAATACGAGACCTCTGGTGGTAAGGCGTACATCACCCTGAACCGCCCCGATCGGCTCAACGCAATCGATGATCGGATGCCGTCGGACATCCGAAATGCAGTTGCGGCGGCCAATGACGACGACGACGTTCGCGTGATCATCTTGCAAGGCGCAGGCAAGGCGTTTTGCGCCGGGTACGACCTCAAGAAGTTCGCCGAAGGAGATCTCGACGGAAAGTGGAATCAAGGCCCGGTGTGGGACCCCATCAAGGACTTTCGGGGTATGAAGCAGAACACCGACGACTTCTTCACCCTCTGGCGATCGCTCAAGCCGACCATCTGCAAAGTTCAGGGTCATGCGGTCGCAGGTGGAAGCGACATTGCACTGTCCTGCGACATGCTGATCATGGCTGACGACGCCCGCATCGGATACCCGCCTGCTCGCGTCTGGGGTTGCCCGACCACCGCTATGTGGGTATACCGCCTCGGGGCCCAACGTGCCAAGCGAATGTTGTTGACGGGAGACACTATTGACGGTGTCACCGCCGCCGATTGGGGATTGGCACTCGAATCGGTGCCCGCCGACGAACTGGATGCTGCGGTGGAGGCCTTGGCGGATCGCATCGCCGGTGTCCCGCTCAATCAATTGGCAATGCAAAAGATGATGATCAATCAGGCGTACGACAACATGGGGTTGCACGGCACCCAGGTGCTGGCAACCCTGTTCGACGGAATTACGCGTCACTCTCCGGAAGGGCGCTGGTTCAAGGATTTTGCCGAACGCGACGGCTTCCATGCCGCGGTGCAGTACCGCGATTCCGGCCGCAAGATTCCAGACGGAGGCGGGCCGCTCCCCGAATCCGACACCCCTCCTCGATAGAAAGTGGATGTGAGATGAGCAGTGTTCTCGAAACGTCGTACTTCCCCGCCGACGTGTCGGACCCGATTGCGGAACAAACGGTGGGCGGGCTGCTGCGACAGTGCGCCGCGGACTCGCCGAACCTGATTGCAATCAGAGAAGTGGTTCCGACGCAATCGCATTCGCTGTCCGGGGCCGCCGAAACCGATCGCACCTGGACCTTCGCCGAACTTCTGGCGGAAGCTGACGGATGTGCGCACTACCTCTTGTCGCAGTTCGACATCGGAGACCGGATCACCGTCTGGGCTCCGAACGTTCCGGAGTGGGTGATTCTGCAATACGGCGCCGCGCTCGCCGGAATGGTCCTGGTGACTGCCAATCCGGCGTTGGGCGCCGAGGAACTGGCGTACGTCCTGTCACAGTCCCAGTCACGCGGGCTCTTCCACGCCGGGAAGTTTCGCGGCGGTGACATGGCAACGGTGGCATCCGAGGCAATTTCGATTGCGGGAGAAAAGGTTCTGGCAGTCAACTTCGAAGACTGGGATCGTCAGGTTCGAGGTTGGACGGGCGAGCGAGGCGCACTGCCGGAAGTCTGTCCTGACGACAATGCGCAGATCCAGTACACGTCGGGAACCACCGGTGTGCCCAAGGGCGCATTGCTGCATCACCGAGGTTTGGTCAACAATGCCGATTTTGTCAGTCGGAGAGGTCAATTCCCCGAACAGGGTTCGGTGGTCTCGGCCATGCCGCTGTTTCACACTGCCGGGTGCGGCATCCTGGTTCTCGGTGCCGCGCAGCGAAGAATGTCCATCGGTCTGATCCAGTATTTCGATCCGACTGCGGTTCTCGATGCGGCAGAGCGCTTTCGGGCCGACGTGGTCAGTGGAGTGCCGACGATGCTGATCGCGATGATCAACGACGCCAGCTTCGCGAGCCGCGATTTCTCGGCCTGTTCGGTGGTCGTGTCCGGTGGGTCGTCGGTCCCGCCCGAACTCGTCAGCACGGTGGAGTCGGCCTTCGGTGCTGGATTCAGCATCGTCTACGGACAAACCGAGGCCAGTCCCGTGATCACGCAGACCAGCCCCGCCGACACCCCCGAAGACAAATCGGAGACGGTCGGTCTCGCGTTGCCGCAGGTCGAGGTGAAGATTTCCGACGTGGTGACCGGGGACAGCGTGCCACTCGGCGAACAAGGTGAGATCTGCGCGCGCGGGTACCTCGTCATGACCGAATACTTCCGCAATCCCGAGGCTTCGGCCGCCACCGTGGACAAGGACGGTTGGTTGCATACCGGCGACTTGGGGACGATGGATCAACGTGGGTACGTCCGGGTCACCGGTCGTCTCAAAGACATGATCATCCGCGGCGGGGAGAACATCTATCCGCGTGAGGTCGAGTCCGTGATCTTCACGCATCCGAAGATCCTCGATGTGGCGGTCGTCGGTGTTCCCGATGAGGTGTGGGGCGAGCGGGTGGTTGCCGTCATCAGATGGAAGGACGAGTCCGACCAACCGACCGCAGCGGAACTGGTCGAGTTCTGCACCGAACGACTGGCGCGCCACAAGGCACCCAAGGAATGGTTCAGCGCGGAAGCGTTCCCTCTGACCGGCTCGGGCAAGATTCAGAAATATCGAATCGCGAGTTTGGTCGGGGAGGGCGCCTACGGCGTCGTCAGCTGATCTGACCTCGTATCACGTCGGAGCGATTCTGTCTGGGTTATCCCCATAAATCGCTCCGATGTGCCGTGTTTATCCTGGTGACGTGAGTTCATCTTTCGGTGAGACCGGACACAAAGCCACCTCCAGCCGCATTCGCGCCACAGCCTTTGCGTCGAAGGTGATGCCCGCGTCCGACGCTGTGAAGTTCATTCACCCCGGCGATACGGTCGCGATCAGCGGTTTCGCAAGCGCCGGTACACCCAAGGTCATCATTCCGGCCTTGGCCGAGCGCATTCACCACACCCGCGGCGACGGATCGAACTTCACGATCAATCTCCTGACCGGTGCTTCGGTGTCCACCGAGACCGAAAGGCTGCTCGCCGAGGTCGACGGAATCGCGCTGCGTATGCCGTATCAGTCCGAAGCCACCGCGCGTCGCCGCATCAACGACGGTCGCATGGACTACGTCGACATCCATCTCTCCCACGTTGCACAACAGGTGTGGGAGGGCTACTACGGCAACGTCGACGTCGCGGTGGTCGAAGTCGCCGGTATCACCGAATCAGGTGAACTGATTCCCTCCGCGTCGATCGGCAACAACAAGACATGGCTCGACGTCGCAGACAAGGTCATTCTCGAAGTCAACTCCTGGGTGCCCGAGGCGATGGAAGGTATCCACGACGTCTACTACGGCACCGCGTTGCCGCCGCATCGCAAGCCGCTCGAGATCACCCGCGTCGAAGACCGGATCGGCCAGACGACATTCCGAGTGGATCCTGCGAAGGTTGTGGCCGTTGTCGAGACCAACTGCCGAGACAGCGCGAGCCCTCTCACTGCACCTGACGCCGTCAGTGAGGCGATCGCCGGCCACGTCCTGGAATTCTTCGACTTCGAGGTGCGCGCTGGACGGATGCCGGCGGATACCTTGCTTCCGCTGCAGGCAGGCATCGGCAATGTCGCAAACGCGGTGCTCGGCGGTCTCGATCGGGGGCCGTACCGCGGCCTGACCTGCTACTCCGAGGTCATCCAAGACGGGATGCTCAAGCTGATCAAGGACGGAACCGTCGCGCACGCGTCGTCGACGGCTTTGGCGCTCACCGAAGAGGGCATCGAAGAACTGACCGCGAACATCGACTTCTACCGCGACCACATCACGCTCCGTCCGCAGGAGATCAGCAACCACCCAGAGGTGGTGCGCAGACTCGGAATCATCGCCATGAACGGCATGCTCGAAGCCGACATCTACGGCAACGTGAACTCGACGCACGTCATGGGGACGAAGATCATGAACGGAATCGGCGGCTCGGGGGACTTCGCCCGCAACGGCTACGTGTCCATGTTCCTGAGCCCGTCGACGGCACGCGGCGGTGAGATCTCGGCGATCGTGCCGATGGTTCCGCACGTCGACCACACCGAGCACGACACCCAGGTGTTGGTCACCGAGCAGGGGTTGGCGGATCTGCGCGGTCTGTCTCCGCGGCGACGCGCGCGCCTGATCGTCGACAATTGTGCTCACCCGGAGTTCCGGCCACTGCTCCACGATTACATCGCTCGCGCCGACGCTCAGCCGGGCGCGGGGCAGACGCCGCACATCCTGGGCGAGGCATTCTCGTTCCATCAGCGGTACATCGACACGGGTTCGATGCGCCTTTCCTGACGCCGGGCAATTCCGCTGACAGTGAGAGAATGCGAGGGTGAGCCGAACCGGGGTAACTGACGACGCCATACGCCGTGTCGCCGCGGCGGGGGCGGACGACGCCGGTGGCCTACCCGTCGAACTGCTGGGTGATTTCCTGGACGTGCTCAGTGTCGCCGTATGCGAGGGGAAGCCGCTGCAGCGTCGTCAGCTGCATCGTTTCCGTGCCCGCGGTGAAGAAGCGGCGCAGCAGGGTGTTGCCCTGCGAGCCCTGCTCGATCTGTATCTATCCTCGGCTTGGCGCCTGTGGCGTGAGCTTCCCGCTGTTGTTGCGGCACAATCGGATCCGACTGCCGTAGTCGCCGCCGGTGAAGTCATGCTGCGCGCCGTCGACGATGCCGTGGCCGAATTGGCCGAAGGATTTCAGTTGGCCAGGCGATCGCTGGTTCGCTCGCAGGTATCGGCACGCCGCGAGTTCGTCGACGACTTGTTGACCGGCGGCGCTGACGTCGTCGGATTATTGGGTCGTGCTTCAGGATTCGGTCTCCACCTCAGTGGTCCGCATGCCGTGGCGGTAGTGAATGCTGCCCGCGAGTTCACCGACGACAACCCTTTGGTGCGGGCTGTCGAACGTGCCGTTCTGGGCAGCAAGGGTGACGCCGACGCGTTGGTTGCCAGCAAGAGCGGCAAACTGGTCGTCGTTTTCGCGGCGCCGGACCGTGATGCCGTCGACCACGTGCTGGCCGGCATTCGGTCGGCTCTCGGACCAGGACCAGGCCCCGTAACCGATAACGACGGGCGAGTGCAGTTGCAGCGACGCGTATTGGACGGCACTTGGCAGATCGCGGTCGGGCGCCCGCGCGCCACCGCTTCGGGCGTGGTGGCGTCGTACCGGGAGGCACTCGACGCACTCGACCTGGCGCAGCGACTGTCGTTGAACGCGCCGATCATCGACGCTCGCGATCTGCTGGTCTACCGAGTCCTGGTCAACGACAGACCAGCGGTTACCGACCTGATCCAGACGCTGCTCACGCCGCTGCTCGAGGCGCGTGGTGGCGCTGGGCCGATGATCGACACCCTGCTCGCGTACTTCTCCGCCGGCGGCAATACGGCAAAGACCGCCCGAGACCTGCATTTGTCGGTCCGCGCGGTCACGTACCGCTTGGACCGTATCCGTGAACTCACCGGCCAGAACGTCAACGACCCCAACGACAGCTTCGCGCTGCACGCCGCTGTACTGGGCGCGAAGCTGCTCGATTGGCCTGCTTCCGAGCTGACCTGATCAGCTTGCGCGGGCACGCTCCTCGTAGGAAGCGCGCGCTGCGATGTCGACGTCGCCGAGAAACTGCGTTTCGACGCCGAACAGGCGGCTCAATGCCTCGTACGGTCGCCGGGGGAAGAACCCTTGCGCCTGGACGAGTAGTCCGGACGCTCGCGTAATGCGCACGCGTGGTCGAGGTTTGGTGATCAAGCCGACGATGGCTTCGGCGATCTCTTCCGGCTGAACCTCGCGGAATCCCTTCATTCCCGAAGTGCCTGAGGTGAGTTGGGTGTTGGTGAGCGTCGGCAATACGGACGAGACGTGCACTCCGGTGCCACGAACTTCCTTGCGGACCGAATCGGTGAATCCCAAGACTGCATGCTTGGCGCCGCAGTAGGTCGACAAACCAGGGCAGGGGAGTTCGCCGGCAAGCGAAGCGATATTGATGACGTGTCCGCGCCCCCGAGGCAGCATCCGCCGCAATGCGAGCTTGGTTCCCGTGATCACGCCGAGGACGTCGATCTCGATGATGCGCCTGGTCACGGTGTCGTCCTCGTCGACGATCCGGCCGACCGGCATGATGCCCGCATTGTTGACCAGTACGTCGATCGGGCCGAGTTCACCTTCGACGGTGTCGAGGAAGTCGAAGAACGATGCGGGGTCGGTGACGTCGAGGCGGCCGAACGTGCGGATGCCCAGATCCTGCGCCGCCTGCATCAAAGTGTCTTCGTCGATGTCGCCGATCGCGACCGTCGCACCGAGGCTGATGAGCCGCTTCGCGGTGGCGTATCCGATGCCTCGGGCGCCGCCGGTGATGACCACTACCTGACCGTCGAAAGGCTTGTTCATTTGCTCCAGCGTCTCCAAAGATAGGGGATGGGGTTGCAGTGAGGTGAATCTGCAGTGAGATGTGATTGTGGACCAGCCGAAACCGGGTTACTAGGGCTTAGTGGCCGAACTCAAACGCCAGGTTTGTGACAAAGTCACAATTAGGGCCACGAATCGGGGTCACGAATCGGGGAGGCGGATATGGACACATCGGAGTTGGACGGCTGGATTGCAAATCTCGCACCCATCTATCTCCAGCCGGAGGTGATCGACGGTTTTGTCCAACGCATCGACGACGCCATTGCCCTGGCCAATCCGGAAGTCGCAGCGGACAGGGAGCTGCGACGCGATGTGGATGCAAGCACCGCGGCGCAGCTCCGCGTCATCGTGGCCGCGATCGCGGGCGGTTCCCAGGAGGTCACGCCGCCGGCGGAGTCGGTTGCGCTTGCGCTCACCGTTGCCAGGCGCGGAATGGATCTTCGAGTCCTGCTCAAGATCTACGGCGCCGGACGCCTCGCGATGCTGGGCTTCGTCGACGAGTCGATCGAGGCACTGCCGATCGGTCCGGAACTCAAACGCGCACTTCTCGTACGGGTGTGGGGTTCGGCGATGCGATGGCTGGAGGTGACCACCGAATTGTTGGTGGCCACTTACGCGAAGGAGCGGGAGAATTTGGCGCGCGGCGCTTTTGCGCGTCGCTCCGAGACGGTGCACGCGCTTGTGGCCGGCGAAGCTCTTCACTCCGAAGAGGTTTCGCAGATTCTCGACTACCCGATGCGGCGCCATCACACTGCGTTTGTTCTCTGGACGGATGACACCGACCCGGCTGCAGACGTATTGGCCCGATTGGACTCGTATGCGCGTTCCTTGGTGGACGAGTCGAACGGCGAGCGTGTGCTGACGCTACCTTCGGGTGCGCGCGAGGTGTGGTCGTGGGTCGCGCATTTCGACCACCTGGAGTGGGCGTCGCTCGATCATGCTCGGAATGCGGATCTTCGTGTCGCAGTGGGGGCCAGCGGTTACGGAATGGAGGGATTCGCTCGCAGTCATCGCGAGGCGCTCGCCGCGCAGCGCGTCGCAGTCCGGTCGACGGGTTCTTCGCCCGTCACCGTCTACGAGGACGTTCAGGTTCCCTGTCTGCTTACCGAAGATCTGGGGGAACTGCGTGCGTTGGTGGCTCGGGAACTGAAGGGCCTGGCCGGCGCGGACGGTGTCACGACGCGTCTTCGTGACACCGTCCGGGTCTACTACGAGAACAATTGCACCGCGGCCGCTACGGCCGCGGCGCTCGGCCTGCACAAGAACACTGTGCGGTATCGACTCGATCAGGCCGAAACGCTACTAGGTCGCAGCGTCGACGATCGACGCCTGCCGACGGAGTTGGCTCTCATCGCTCTGGAGAGCTACGGGGTCAGCATCTTGCCGGCCGAGTGATTCGCTACTGCAGGTCGTCGAGACCGGGGAGCGAGTAGCCGGTGTTGTCATCCCAATCGGCAGGGGTGTCGTCGAGTGAAACGTCCCAGTCGGCGTCCGGCACTGCTCTGCGAAGCTCGGTCAGAGCGCTGAACCAGTAGACGAGCGAAGGGATTACCTCGGTCGGATCGCTCGAGATCTTGGTCGAACCGTTGAGCAAGGTGTTGGGAATATCCGACGGGTAGAGGTCCAGGACCTCGTAGTCGAACGGAAAATCGTCGTTGTGGACGGCGATGAGTCGGTCGACTTCGGCCTTCTCGTCATCGGTCAGCGGTGTGGTGCGGACGGCGGAGTAGTACAACGAGGTGCTCATGCCTGCCAGGCTAGAACAAGATGCCTTCCAACAGCGGTTTCGGACGCAACACCCTCAGATTGCATGGTCTCGGCAACTTCAAGTGTAAAAGTCGTCGATATTTCGACAGGGATGGATAGAAGTCGGCAAGGAACACTGGAGAAGACGGCGAGACGGCCGTCCGAACTCAGTGAAGGAGCTCCCCGTGACCGCAGTCATCAGTGCCATTCGGGTAGGTGGTCAGCGATGAACGTTCCCATGTGGGCGTGGGCCGCGTTCGCCGCAGTCATCGTCGTCATGTTGCTCATCGACCTGCTCGCCCACCGCGGCGCGCACGTCATCGGCTTCAAGGAAGCGGCCTGGTGGAGTGCACTCTGGGTCGGTTTGTCTCTCGTGTTCGCGGTGGTTGTCACCCTGACCTTGGGGGTGAACTCGGGCGTCGAATTCACCACGGCCTGGCTGTTGGAGAAGAGCCTCTCGGTCGACAACCTCTTCGTGTTCGCCCTGATCTTCGGTTACTTCAAGGTGCCCCGTGAGTATCAGCACCGCGTGTTGTTCTTCGGTGTCATCGGCGCCCTGATCTTCCGCGGTATTTTCCTCGCCGCCGGCGTTGCCGTGGTCAGCAAGTTCACGGCCGTGCTGTTCGTCTTCGCCGCCATCCTGCTCTACAGCGCGTACAAGCTGCTCAAGGATGACGACGAGAGCTTCGATCCGGGAACCTCGCTGGCAGTTCGCCTGCTGCGCAAGATCATGCCGGTCCGTGAGGAATATGCCGGAACCAAGTTCTTCGTCAAGGAAGCCGGAAAGCGCGTCGCAACACCGCTGTTCGCCGTTGTCGTCGCCATCGAAGCCGCCGACCTCGTGTTCGCAGTCGACAGCGTCCCGGCAGTGCTGGCAGTGAGTGACGATCCGTTCATCGTGTACTCCAGCAACGCGTTTGCGATCTTGGGACTGCGTGCCCTGTACTTCCTGCTCTCGGGTCTGCTCGAGAAGTTCCACTACCTGTCCAAGGGTCTGTCGATCATCCTCGCCTTCATCGGCGTGAAGCTGATCATGCAGGCCAGCCACAAGGTGATCAGCACGTCGATCCCCGAGATTCCCTCACTGGTCAGCCTCGCGGTGATCATCGTGGTGTTGGCAGGCTCGATCATCCTGAGCCTCAAGAAACCGCTACCGGAAGCGCCTGACGCCGAGGAGGTTGCGCCCGGTGACACTCCGGTCGAGCTCGAGAAAGCAGGCAGCGAAGCCGAGATAGAGGCTTCGGGCATCGAGCTCGCGACCGGCGATCGTGATGACGATGACAAGGTGGATGCTCGCAGTAGGAGCTGACACCTGATCGGCTGAACCGAATCGAAAAGGGAGACCACACAACGAGGTGTGGTCTCCCTTCTCGTTGCTCACGACTCTCGCTACAAAACAGACCACTGATCGGGAAGGTGTGTTCTCACTCGGCCGTGGGCGATCTACCTTGGCGAATGCCCGACGTCCGAGATCAGGAGTGCCCATGACAATTCACGCGGAAGTCGTCACAATGCTGGCCACGCTCAACGCAGCATTCCCGGACGTCACCAGCTTCGACCCATCGGAGTTACGTGCTCTGCTTCGGAATCGACGAGCCCCGCTGGAGCGGCTTCCCGATATGCGTGCGGTCGAAGATCTCGCAATCGACGGTCCCGGGGGAGATCTGTCGATCCGCGTCTACCGCCCGCACACTTCCTCCGACGACATTCCGCTGGTCGTCTTCGCTCACGGCGGAGGCTTCGTGTTCTGCGACCTGGACAGCCATGACGAATTCTGCCGGTCCATGGCGGAAGGTGTCGGCGCCGTTGTGGTCTCCGTCGATTATCGTCTGGCCCCTGAACATCCCGCCCCGGCAGCACACGACGACGTCTATGCCGCACTAGAGTGGGCAGCGAAGCACGCGGCAGAGTACGGCGCAGACCAGAGCAGGATCGTGCTTGCCGGCGACAGCGCGGGTGGCAATCTTGCTGCGACAGTTGCCATCGCCGCCCGCGATCGTGGAGGTCCGGAGGTTGCGGCGCAAGTTCTCATCTATCCCGTGATCGACGACGATTTCGACACCGAGTCCTACCGTCTCTACGGCACCGACCACTACAACACGACCACGGCCATGAAGTGGTACTGGGACCAATATGCACCCGAGCGCCGAGATGACGTGCGGGTGATACCTACTCGGGCAGAGTCGTTCACCGATCTTCCAGCGGCCGTCATCGTGACAGCCGAACTGGATCCGCCGTGCTCGTCCGGCGACGAATACGCGAAACTGCTTGCCACGGCCGGCGTCCCCGTGCAGCATCATCGCTTCGACGGGTTATTTCACGGGTTCCTCACTATTCCGTCGTTGTCGCTCACGGAACCGGCACGACAGAAAGTTTGGGCGATGATCCGCGAGGCGTCAGCCGTCACTCGATAGGAACTCTTCGCTCAATTCGCCGAAGGTATGACAGATTCTGTCCCGCACAATGACTTCGGTGCATTCGGGGTCGAACCATCGATCAACGACGCCCCAATGGATCGGATGGTCGAGGTATTGGGTCTGCAGTGACGCGAGATCGGTGAACTCCTGCTCCCACACATGGGTCCACGGTGCTTCGTCACATGCAGATGTTGCGCCGGTTGCCGCACTCACTCGACTGAGCCGCCAGGCAGCGATCGAGGAGATATGCCCTGGCATCTTCAGCAAGTCACTTTCGAAGCGTTCGATTGCGTCCTCGGAGGTATGGGGTGCAACGCGAATCAGCAGCGCTCGGTACACCCCGTTCTTGCCGGTGGCGCCCGAGCGACCCTCGGTGCCCGAAACGTACTCGGCGCCGTGAAAGTGCTCGATGGCGCCGTGGTGAAGTCCGGCGTCAACGGCACCGCGAGCGGCCTGCCACGCCGCTTCGTCCTCGAACTGGAGATGCATGATCAGATCTCCGCCGTTGATGACGCCGGGCAGTGTGGCGGTGACGAGATGGCGAACTGATCCCGACGATTCGGCCACTGCTGCAATGGTGTTCATCGCATCGACCCAGCTGGCCGAGTCCGTGCTGTCGGCTGCAAACACCACCCTCGTGACGTTATACATCGGCCAGTCCCTCGACGTCATCGGCGGTGGCAGCCATGGTGCGGCTTCGTTCCGCAATGAGTGGAGCCATTGCGTCCCACCATTGCCTCAGAGTGCCGTCACCGCGGCTCGAACGAGTCATCGCCCACCAACCGGCGGTCCCTTCGACGGTCCACGTGATCGTGACGATGTTGGACTCGTCCTCGGCCCACAGCGGCGGACTGACAAGTATGTTGTCGAGAGTCAGGTTGCGGCGACTGGCATTCGGCAGGTAGCCGGCGCGAAATTCGTCGACAAACTTCTGCCCGCATCCGGGATTCGTGACTATCCGGTCGATCACGTAGAGCGTCTCACCTGGCATCTGCGCAGGCTACGGTGCGCTTAACCCCCTGCGGTACTTCCGATCTCACGCAGCGGGAGGTTGTTCCGAGGAGGCTGGGGAACGTGCCGGGCGCAGACCCAGCCACCCGACCAAACCGACGAGGGCGAAGGCCACAGCGGCGGTGACGAACGTGACGGTGAAGGCGGATTCGCTGGGCAGAGCGGCGACGCCCTCGGGCAGATTCGCGATGGTCATCGAGGCGAGAATCGTGGTTACCACTGCACTGCCCATGGCGCTGCCGGTGGAACGCGAGATCGAGTTGATGCCGTTGGCTATTCCACTCTGGCGATGCGGAACGCTCGACATGATGATCGCGGGCATGGCCGCGTAACCCAGGCTGACGGCGGTGCCGATCACGATGCCGGCCCCGATGACCGATGCGGTGTGCGTGTGGTCGTATGCGAGCCAGGCGAACGGCACCGCACCACAGATCGCGGTGAGTCCCAGGACGAAGCGTGGCCCGCGCACTCTGATGAGGCGCCCGCCGATCGGCGCTGCGATGAGCGAGGCAATCGCTCCCGGCAGTAGGAATTCCACCGACGCACGCAGAATGCTGGCGTCGAATCCGTACCCCGTGAGGGCGTGGGGAAGTTGGACGAGATAGGAGATGCCCAGGAAGTTGGCGAACATTCCGAAGCCCAGCATGACCCCAGCCAGGTTCGCCATCATCACGGGCCGGTGGACGAACATCCGCATGTCGACCAGTGGTTCGTCTACGATCTTCTCGATCCAGACCCAGACTGCGAACATCACGATCGACCCCAGGAAAACACCGATGGTCAAGGGCGAGAACCAACCCCATTGGTGGCCTTGCGAAATCGACAACAGGAGCAGAAGGAGTGCAGCGCCCAGGCTCAGCGCACCGATGACGTCGACGCGTCCACCGCTCTTGTGTTTAGTTGCCGGCACCAGCGTGATGACGGCGACGAGGGCAAGCAACGCGAACCCGGTGGCCATCCAGAAGGCGTTGCGGTAGTCGGCATCCGGCGCCGATGTGAGAAGTCCGGTGGCTACGAGTGCGAGTCCGCTGCCGAATGCGAGAGTTCCGCTGACCAATGCCATCGCGCCGGGAAGCTTGTGTGGGCGAACCTCTTCGCGCAGGACCGACAGAGCCAGCGGGAAGATGGCGGTGGCAGTTCCCTGGAGGACGCGTCCGAGAATGAGAAGTGGCAGATTGTGTGCCAACGCGGCGACGATCGAACCGATGACCATCACGATCAGAACGCCGACCAGCGTGCGCTTCTTGCCGTGCTGATCGCCGTAGCGGCCCAACAGGGGAGTGAAGACGGCGGCCGAGAGCAACGTCGCCGTCGTCACCCAGCTGATTCCAGCCGCGGATGCGCCCAGATCGGACTGAATGCGTCCCAAGATCGGAACGGGCAGCGTCTGCATCATGGAGACGATCATCGCGGCCAGGCTGAGGGCCCCGATGATGACGGCCTCGCGGCGCGGTGATGTTACGACGGATACATCCGGGGTGTCGCAAACCGTTGGCTGCGCAGCACTGTCGGTGGTCACTGAATTCGTCAAGTGGGTCCTTCTCGGGAATTACAAGAGAAAATGCTTAATGTGGCGAAGTAATTTTCTCTGGATGGTAAGTCCGCGAGATCGATCCCGTCAATGCTGGTCAGTGAGTCCCTGGGTCGCGCCTGGTATTTATCGGTCTAGCTCGGTGTTTGACGGACTAGAAGGGGTAGATCGGGAGTGTGCTCTGGGCCGTCACCCACTGCGTTTCGGTGAAGGCGTCGAGGTTTGCGCCGATACCGCCGACGCGGCCACCGTTACCCGAAGATGCCATGCCGCCGAACGGGATGACGGCTTCGTCGCCGACCGTCTGATCGTTGATGTGTACGAGGCCGGTGGGGATCTGTTGGGCGAGTTCGAGTCCGCGCATGGCGTCGGAGGTCAGAATGCCCAGCGACAATCCGTATTCGGAATCGTTGGCGATGGCGACGGCTTGTTCGACGGTGGCAAAGGAGGTCACCGGTGCGACCGGCCCGAAGACCTCGTCGGCGAAGGCCGGGGCGGTCAGTGGGGTGTCAGCCAGCACGGTGGGCCGGTAGAAGAGATCCTCGTAGGTGCCACCGGCAGCCAGTTTTGCTCCGGCCGCGATGCTTCCGGTGACCAGGGAGTGGATGTGGTCGCGTTGTTTGGCGTCGATGATGGGGCCGAGTGCGACCTGACCGGTGAACGGGTCGCCTACCGGAAGCTTGTCGGCGCGTTCGGCAAGGAGTGCGGTGTAGTCGGCAGCGATACTTTCGTGGACCAGTTGACGGCCGGTGGTCATGCAGATCTGCCCCTGGTGCATGAATGAGCCGAAAGCGCCGACAGATGCGGCTTTTTCGAGGTCGACGTCGTCCATGACGATCAGCGCGTTGTTGCCGCCGAGTTCGAGATGCGCTCGTTTGAGGTGGCGGCCCGCCAGTTCGCCGACAGCCCGTCCCGCCCGGGTCGACCCGGTGAATGCGATGACGCGAACGCTCGGATGAACCACGATTGCCTCACCGGCGTCAGCGCCGCCCGGCAGCATGCTGAACACGCCGGCAGGCAAGCCGGCCTCTTCGAAGATGCGAGCGAGAACCACACCGCCACAGATCGCCGTGCGCGGGTCAGGCTTGAGGATCACCGAATTACCCAGTGCCAGTGCGGGAGCGACTGCACGAATCGACAGGATGATCGGAAAGTTGAAAGGTGCGATGACGCCAACGGTTCCGACGGGTACGCGACGAGAGAAGCTCAGTCGAGGTTGCTCCGAGCGCAGTACTTCACCCACGGGGTGTGCGGCCAGGGTTGCGGCGTTGTAGCACTCCTCGGCAGCGGTATGGGTTTCCAGTCCGGCCTTGGTCGGGATGCTGCCGGCCTCCCGGATCACCCATTCGCCGATTTCGTCGGCGTACTGCTCGAACAATTGACCGGCGCGGCGCAGAACAGCGGCGCGTTCGGTGTAGGGTCGTGCTGCCCAATCCTTCTGAGCTGCAGTAGCTTTTGTCGCAGCGGCTGCCACGTCGTCGGGTGTTGCCATGCCCACCGTCGTCAACTGCTTGCCCGTGGCCGGTTCGACGACAATCCGATCTTCGGCGTTACCGCGGATCCATTCACCGTCGAAGATCTTCGATTCCCACACAGGTTCACTCAACAAACTCGACATGGCCGCTCCTCGAGAAAGGGATGCGGCTGCGCGCCGCATCACATGGTTGCCCACTACGTTGCTCTGCGAGGAGGTCGATCGCCATCACACTTTCATTCAGTGAAAGACGGGTTCATTGCGTCCTTGAGTGCTTGGATCAGATCGGCGAACTCGGTGGAGTAGGTGATGCCGCTGCGGGTCACCCCGGACACCGGAATTCGCAAGCGGCCATGCGATTCTCGCATGAAGCTGATTCCAGCACGTGGAGATTCGCCTGCGGTGATCGAATACAGCAGGGTCCAGGCTCGAGGGTTGGTGATCACGTCCAGCGTGGCGGTGTGGTCGCTCGGAATTGCGGGGCCCAGTTGTACGCGTCGATCTATTTCGCGAAACGCGTCCTCGACCACCTTGTGGATGAGCACCTGGCTTTGGCGTGGCGGCAAGAGCAGGGGATATGCGGCCAGATCGTTGAGATCGACGCTTTGCTGGCCGGCCAGGGGGTGCCGACTCGACATGACGACCAAGAGGTCCTCGACGCCGAGGTCCAGGGGCTCGAGCCCGGGGCGGTCGACGCCGCCGCGAATCAGTGCGATGTCCGCATCGCCGGAGGCCACGGCGTCCATGCGGTGGGCAAAACTCTTGATGACGAACTCGACGTCCAGGTCGGGGTGAAGTTCGCGTACGTGTGCGATGGCGTCCAGCGTCTGAGCGGCAAAGCTCATGTTTCCGGTGATCCGGATCCGGGCTCTCGGGTCGCGTGCGACTGAGTACGCCATCGTTTCGAGGCTGAGGACTTGCTGCGCGATGGGCACCAGTCGCGATCCTGCCGGGGCCAGCCGAACAGCTCGGGTCGAGCGTTCGAAGAGCGTCGCGCCCAGTTCCTTCTCCAGTCGCGCGACCTGGTGGCTGATTGCCGACTGCGAGATGAAGCAGCGCTCCGCAGCTCGACTGAAGCTCAGTTCCTCGCTCACGACGAGGAAGTACTTGAGTTGGCGGAAGTCCATGAGGACAGCTTACTTATGAGCGATCGAGATAACAGTCTTGCGAATACTCCAGCTAGCTGGACCGGACCCATGATCAGTCCATACCGTAATAGTCATACTTTCAATTTGGTTGAGGAGATTTGTTGTGGATAGAACAGCTGCGGGTCGCGCAGGCATCGACGCGACTGGACACGAGCAGACTCAGGTAGTGATCGTCGGTTCGGGATTCGGAGCCCTCGCCGCGGCCAAGACCCTCGCGAAGTCCAAGACGCCGTTCGTCCTCATCTCCGCCACCACCGAGCACCTCTTCCAGCCGCTGCTCTACCAGGTGGCGACGGGTGTTCTGTCGGCGGGCGAGGTTGCTCCGCCCATCCGCACGATCCTGCAGAAGTACCCCAACGCCGACGTGCGCCTCGGCCGCGTCGTCGAGGTCAACGCAGAAGAGAACACCGTCGTCTACGAAGCCTCGGGTACCCGCCATACGCTCGGGTACCGCTCGCTCATCGCAGCCACCGGTGCCACGCAGGCGTACTTCGGTCATGACGAGTTCGAGAAGGTCACCTACAAGCTCAAGACCGTCGAGGATGCCGAAGTACTGCGCAAGCAGATCCTGCGCTGCTTCGAAGAAGCCCACACCACCAACGACGCGCTGGTTCGCCGCAACCTGCTCAGCTTTGTTGTCGTGGGTGCAGGCGCGACCGGCGTCGAGCTCGCCGGACAGATCAAGGAACTGGCGCGTCGCTACTTTGCGAAGGCCATCAACAACATCAGTGCCGACGAGGTCACGGTCACCATGGTCGAAGGCGCCGGTGTAGCGCTTCCGGCCTTCGGCGGCAAGCTCAGTGAATACACGCAGGCCTCGCTCGAGAAGTCGGGTGTCGAGGTGGTCCTCAACACCATGGTCACCGCCATCGACGAGCACGGTGTCACCGTCTCTTCGGCAAAGACCAAGGAAGAGAAGCGCATCGACGCCGAGACCGTCATCTGGTCGGCCGGTGTACGCGCGAACGACTTCGCTGCAGTGCTCGGAGAGGCAACCGGTTGTGAGAGTGACCGCGCGGGTCGTCTGCTCATCAATCCGGACTTGACCGTCGGCGGGTTTGCCAACGTCTTTGCCATCGGCGACATGACTTCGCTGAACGGTCTGCCGGGTCAGTCGCCCGTTGCAATGCAGGGTGGCCGTCACGCCGCGAAGACTGTGAACGGAAAGGTCAAGGCCGGAACGCCTTTCAAATACTTCGACAAGGGCAGCATGTCGATCATCAGCCGATTCAGCGCTGTGTGTCGCGTCCGCAAGGTCGAGTTCAAGGGCACGATCGCCTGGTTCATGTGGCTGGCCGTGCACGTGATGTACCTGGTGGGCTTCCGCAATCGGTACGTCGCTGTGATGTCGTGGTTCGGTTCGTTCATCGGCCACCGTCGTCCGCACTTCCATTACGCGCAGGAGCCGATGAAGATCGAGGCCGCGCCGCCGGTGACCGAACGCGAACCGGAATTGGCGCACTCCGCGTAGCTCTGCACCGTCTGAACACGTTTCGCCTGATGTCAGTCACACGGCTTTGTGAGTCACACTGTGTGAATGGCATCAGGCGACCGTTCGTTGATCGGCCGGGCATTTATCGTGCTCGGTGCGTTCGATGCGACGTCTCCTCGGTTGACTCAATCGGAGATCAGTCGCCGCACCGATCTGCCTCTGCCCACCGTCCATCGACTGTGTGGGCAATTGGTCGCTGCCGGCGCCCTCGAGCGTCGGAGCGACGGCAAATACCAGGTCGGGGTCCGGTTGTGGGAGATCGGCGCTCTCGCTCCCGGGGCGCACGGTCTGAGACAGGTGGCGTTGCCGTTCCTCGAGGACCTTTACGAGGTCACCCGGGAGAACGTGCAGTTGGTTGTCCGTGAGGGCACCGAGGCTCTGTACCTCGAGCGCTTGTCCTCGCGTAGCGCCGTCACCGTGGTCGGCCGCGCCGGCGGTAGGTTGCCGTTGCACGCGTCCAGCGGTGGATTGATTCTCCTGGCGCACGGCGGAACCGAGCTTCTCGACGACGTCCTCCGAGCCGGCCTCGAGGCGTTCACACCCAAAACCATTACGTCCGAGCGCATCTTGAGAGCAACTCTCGACGAGATCAGACGCACCGGATTCGTGGTGTGTCGTGAGTATCTGAACGTTGGAACTCTTGCCGTCGCCGCTCCGGTCCGCGAAGCCGGCGGCAATGTCGTCGCAGCGGTGTCGACAGTTGTTCCGGTGGAGCAGGATCCGGCTCCTTTACTGCCGGCCTTGGCCGCGGCTGCTCGCGGAATATCACGCGGGCTTGGTGGCGGCGGGTTTCGATAGCTCATTTTCGGTCTTTCACTGAGTGAAATTGCAGCTGTTCCGGGGAGCGGCCGTGGTTGAGGGTGGTCTCAATCGCCACTCACCTCAGGAGTTCTCTGTATGTCTTCGTTGCGCACCCAGGTCGGAATCGTCGGTGGTGGTCCCGCCGGGTTGATGCTCTCGCATCTCTTGCATCTGAGAGGAATCGATTCGATCGTCCTTGAATGCCGCACCCGTGAAGAGGTGGAAGGCACCATTCGTGCGGGTGTGCTCGAACAGAACACCGTTGATCTCATGGTCGAGACCGGACTCGGTGACCGACTGAAGCGAGAAGGTCTCGAACATCACGGAATCGAGTTGCGATTCGGTGGGCGAGGGCACCGCATCGCATTCGACGAACTGACCGGCGGGCGCGCAGTCACGGTGTACCCGCAGCACGAGGTGCTCAAGGACCTGATTGCGCGACGCCTCGCTGATGGCGGGGACATTCGATTCGGAGTGACCGACGCGCGAGTACACGATCACGAATCAGGTCGCCCGAGTATTACTTTCGTCGACTCGGACGGAAGCGACCAGAAGCTCGAGTGCGTCCTGGTGGCCGGTTGCGATGGGTCACGAACCGAAACGCGAAAGCTGATTCCCGAACCGGCGATCCGCACGGATCATTTTCGGCAGTATCCCTTCGCATGGTTCGGCATCCTGGCCGAGGCGCCGCCGTCATCGGAAGAATTGATCTACGCCAACCACGAGCGTGGGTTTGCGCTGATCAGCACACGGACGCCCGAGGTGCAGCGTCATTATCTTCAGGTCGATCCGGACGACTCCGTGGACAACTGGTCCGACGATCGAATCTGGGACGAGCTGCACATGCGAGTCGACGGTGAGGGCGCAGAGATCAAGGACGGCAAGATCTTTCAGAAGTCGGTCCTTCAGTTCCGCAGTTTCGTCTGTGAGCCGATGCAGCACGGCAACCTGTTTCTTGCAGGGGATGCGGCGCACACCGTGCCGCCGACCGGCGCGAAGGGAATGAATCTCGCGATCGCCGACGTTTACGCTCTGGCAAAGGCAATGGACATTTTCTTCACCTCGTCCGACCGAAAGATGCTGGACGGGTACACCGAAACGGTGCTGCCGCGAGTGTGGCGGACGCAGCACTTTTCGTGGTGGATGTCGTCGATGCTCCATCGCTTGCCAGACGACAGCGGTTTCGGCCATCGTCGTCAGTTGGCCGAACTGGACATGGTCACGCGTTCGGTGGCCGGACGAACCTTGATTGCCGAGAACTATGTCGGAACGCCCTTGATCTAGAGAGTATTCGCAGATTTGCGGCGCGTAATCAGTGGAGCGGCGTGCCTTGATGGTGTACCAGTTGCCATCCGACCGGGGCGCGTCGCCACAGGGATGTGCGCCGCGCGCGACGCATCCCGCGAACCGAATCCCACTGCGTGAGGACGTATCCGTCGTCGATGATTCGACCGGTCATATTGTGGACTTCGATGGCTTCGCCGTCGATGGGTTCGTTCCGCAGCGATTCAACTGTCGACGGGAGGTCCCAGACGCTACCCGACGCGCCAATCTCGATGAAGTCTTCGGCAAGCAACGCGAGCACACGTGCGCTGTTGCGCCTGCATTCGACAGTTTGCAATTCCCGCTCAAGGGCGAGGACTTCCCCGACGTCGGTTCGTGGGGTCATGGATGCTCCTCAACGTACACATTATGGCGGGCCCGATGTTGATCATGATCATCCCAGAGGCGGGCGCCGTGCTTCCAACATCCGTTCTCGGAGACTGTCGTAGATGGGGGCCGACCCTGCCAAGGTAGCGACGAATACCGCTGCGGCCGTGGCCGCGAGCATCGGGACCAGCGTCGACGTCACCGCTGTCATCTCGATCACGATCACGATGCCGGTGAATGGTGCGCGTACTACGGCACCGAAGAACGCGGCCATGCCTACGGTGGCCATGGTGATCGTGAGTCCGGCGCCGACTCCGGGCACGAAGCTCGACAGTCCGGTGAAGATCGACCCCCAGAGTGCGCCGAGTGCGAGTAGGGGAGCGAAAAGTCCGCCGGGAGTTCCAGCGGCGTACGACAGTGGGCCCGTGAAGAACCGAACCACCAAGTACAGCAGCAGAATCGGCAGAACGAAGGTCCTGCCACCGACGATCATCTGTGCAAGGACGTCACCGCCCCCACCGGCCAGTGGGTCGAGGAACAGCGTCAGGCCGATGACGGCGCCGATCATTGCGCCGATGACGGTCGGTGGGATCCTGTCGAGTCGTGCAACGATATCGAGTATTCCTAGAATCAAGCGGTTGTACGCGATACCCAGTAGCCCGGTGAGAACTCCGAAGACGACAAACAGCGGCAAGAGTGCGAGTTGAGGTGTCGGCACGGTGCCGACCTCGAAATCTGGTTGATCGCCGATGACAAGTCGCGCAGAGCCGACCGCGACCGAAACGCCGAAAAGCGTTGGCAGAACAGTGCGCAGCCGGAACGAGTGCGTCACCTCCTCGCAGACGAACAGTGCGCCGGCGATCGGCGCGTTGAACGCGACGGCGAGTCCTGCTCCGGCCGTGGATGTTTGCAGCATAGCGACGTCCGGTTCGGCAAGGCGGGCCCGCCGTCCCGCTTCTGCCCCGATCGCCGCACCCATATGTACGGTGGGGCCTTCACGGCCGAGAACCAGACCGGAGCCGATCGCCAAGAGCCCGCCGATGAATCTGGCAGGCACGAGATTGATTCCCGGCGGTCTAGCCTCACCGCGGGACACTGCCTCTACGTGCTGGATCCCGCTTCCCTGTGCGAGGGGTACTCGTCTGACGATCAGAACGGCAAGTACGGTGCACAAGGCCACCAGGACGACCGGCACGAGCCACCCGACATACGGAACGTGATGCGCCCAGTTCACGATCGTCTGACGAAGTTCGTCGGCCCTGATCAGGCACCATCGGAACGCACCGCCGACAAATCCGACAACGACGCCGGCGACTGCAGCAAGTAGACACAGCAAGCCCAGTCCGCGGTTGGAGGCACGCGGTTCGGAGTCGACATCGTCCTCGGTCATCGTGATCAGCCCTACCTGATGGTCACAACTCTCGACAGGTGAATTGAGCCTTCCTCACCTTGGACGGTAACCCATCCCGCCACCGGAAAGTGTTTGTATCGGCGGGTCACAATTCGGTGAGCAGACTGATTCCGAGAACTGTCATCATCACGGCGATCAGAGCGTCGAGAACCCGCCAGGCACTGGGTTTTGCAAAAAGCGGTGTCAGCAGACGTGCGCCGTAACCGAGGGCGCTGAACCAGACTGCACTTGCGGTGATGGCGCCGGCCGCAAACCACCACCGTCCGATCTCGCCGCGACCGTTGGCAATTGAACCCATCAGCACAACGGTGTCGAGATAGACGTGTGGATTCAGCCAGGTGAGTGCCAATGCCATCGTGACGGCGGTAAGCCTCGACGCGTTGCCATGTTGATCCGGTGCCAACGTCTGCGGTCGAAGTGCTCGTTTGGCGGCGAAGAGTGCATAGCTGAGTAGGAAGAGGGCACCGGCGATGCGAACGGCAGTGATCAGAGACGGTGCGTGTTCGAGGAGGGCCCCGATTCCGCTGATGCCTGCAAGGATCAGAACTGCGTCTGAGACGGCGCAGACTGCGACGATCGGGAGTATGTGCGAGCGCGTCAGGCCTTGGCGAAGGACGAATGCATTCTGTGCGCCGATTGCGACGATCAGAGAGAGTCCGACTCCGAAACCGACGAGGGCCGACGCAGGGTCGGTGGTGCTGAGCATGTTGTCGAGCCTGCCCCGCAGATGTTAATCAGTCCAGCTAATGATTCTTAGGATGCATCAGAGTAGCTTCAGATTATGTTGGACTTCGAGCAACTGAGGGCATTGCACGCTGCGGTCGACGAGGGAACCTTCGACGCGGCGGCGCGGAAGTTGCACATCACGCCGTCGGCGGTCAGCCAACGGATCAAAGCTCTCGAGACCGCGGTAGGCCGGATCCTGGTGCTGCGGACCAAACCCATCAGGGTTACCGATTCAGGACGGGAAGTCCTGCGTCTTGCCCGTCAGATAGATGCCCTTTCGCGCGATACCGTGCGAGAACTCGGCCTTGGAAACGGTTCGGGAACATTCGCCCGAGTCTCTATCGCGGTCAACGCAGATTCGCTGTCCACCTGGGTTCTGGGTGCTCTCGCGGAGTTCACGCACGAGGTCAGTTTCGACTTCCATCTCGACGACCAAGACCACACCACTGAGCTGTTGCGCGATGGTTCGGTTATGGCAGCTGTCACGTCGGTCGCGTCGCCGATTCAAGGTTGTTCTTCCAGTCGGCTCGGCATAATGCGGTATCGACCGATGGCGAGCGCGGAGTTCTGTCGTCGTTGGTTTGCGGATGGTGTTACGGCCGAATCTCTTTCGGACGCGCCGTTGGTGGTGTTCAATCGGAAGGATCTCTTGCAGGATCGGTATCTCGATCAAAAAGTCGGCCATCCCGTCGATCCGCCCCGCCATCTTGTTCCTTCGTCGGCAGATTTTGCGGACGCGGTTCGGCGGGGATACGGCTGGGGGCTGATACCGGACCTGCAGCGTGGCGACGACGAGCATTCCGGGGCGCTGATCGAATTCGACCCGGACTTCGTGGACGACGTTCCGCTGTATTGGCAGCAGTGGAAACTGTCGTCGCCAGTCTTGCGTCGGATCTCCGAAGTGGTGACGCAGCGGGCTAACGAGGTGTTGCATCAGCCTTTGATCTGACGTGCGCAGCACATGCGGCGTTGTGCTCCGGGAACAAAGAACCTGGATAAGTTGATCTCCTGGGACCGTTTCTTCGACCACGGGACGCCGATAGTGTTTTGAGTCACACACGAATGAAAGGTGCTGACTCTCGTGGCGGACATCGGATATCTGGCTTGGGATCTTGCAGAGAAGTACGGAAAGAAGCCGTGCCTGCGGGACGACCACGTCGAACTCACATATGAGGAGTTCGCAGATCGCACGGAAGCTGTTGCCGCGCAATTGGCCGGACTCGGGATCGGACTCGGTGACGTGGTGGCGGTCATGCTGCCCAATCGCGTCGAGTTGCTGATCGCGATCATGGCTACTTGGCGCGTCGGTGCTGCGGCTACACCCATCAACCCGATGTTCACTGCGAACGAAGCGGACTACCAGATCGCGGACTCCGGTGCCGAGTTGGTCATCACCGCCACTGCCGACACACCCTCGGGCGGCCGTGCGATGTTGGTCGTCGACGATTTGGCGACAGTGCCGCCGACGGATCCCCGGCCCGGAATCGATGTTGCAGCAGACGATCTGGCTTTGCTCATCTACACCAGCGGTTCCACCGGACGACCCAAGGGAGTGATGCTCTCGCATGCCAACCTGCAATTCATGGCTTTGTCGATGGGCAAGAACATCGGTGTCACCGGCGCAGATCACTGTCTGTTGATTCTGCCGCTGTTCCACGTCAACGCGATCTGCGTCAGCGTCTTGACGCCCTTGCTCGTCGGCGGACAGGTGAGTGTCACCGGGAAGTTCTCGGTTTCGAGATTCTTCGACGACGTTGCGCGGCTTCGCCCCACGTATTTCTCGGCAGTGCCGGCAATCTACGCGATGCTGACCTCACAGCCGGAAGACTCCTCCATCGACACGTCATCCTTGAGGTTTGCCGTGTGCGGTGCGGCGCCGATCAGCAAGGAACTTCTCGACCGCGCGGAGCAGCGCTTCGGGTTCGTGATCGTGGAGGGTTACGGACTTACCGAGGGGACCTGCGCGTCGGCCTGCAATCCTGTGGACGGCGTGCGCAAACTCGGTACGGTCGGACCGGCGTTGCCCGGCCAGCAGATTGCCATTCTTGCCGAGGACGGAACCTTTGCTCCCGTCGGTACTGCCGGAGAGGTGGTCATCAAGGGCGACAACGTGATGCGTGGCTACCTCGGCAAGCCAGAGGAGACCGCGAAGACAGTCAGGGACGGTTGGTTGTACACCGGTGACGTCGGAGTCCTGGACGAGGACGGCTACCTGACCCTCGTCGACCGCATCAAGGACATGATCATCCGTGGGGGAGAGAACATCTACCCCAAGGAGATCGAAAACTCTCTCGCCACACATCCTTCCGTGCTCGAGGCCGCCGTCATCGGCGCTCCGCACCAGGTCTACGGAGAGGTGCCAGTTGCCTATGTCGTTGCCTACCCCGATGCACCCGTCACCGAAGACGAACTGCTCGAACATGTCACGGCCTTGCTCACCCGAGTAAAGGTGCCAGTGGCGATCTACGTCGTCGATGCGCTTCCCCGAAACCCGGTGGGCAAGATCGACAAACCTGGAATGAGACGAGCTTTGAGCGCAACTCCCGCTCACTAGTCACTTCCCCGTAATACCAGCACAACTCGACGACGTCCGTCGAGTCGATCCGTCATGCCCACATTCCGTATTTCAGGAGCACATCATGGGATTCAAAGAAGGAAACTTCCCTCCCGTCGATCCGGCAACGTTCATGGACAAGCCGTTTCTCGAGCGTCTGCGTGACATGTCCACGCACTGGGTGGATTACGGTTTCGGTACGCCGAAAATGGTCCACACCGTCTACATCATGAAATTGTTGTTCCTCTACCTGGCAGCTGGAACTGCCGTTGCCACTTTGACTTCCGGCCTCTCGTGGTTCGACGTCGATTCGTGGTGGAACCAGCCGATCGTCTACCAGAAACTCATCATCTGGACGATGATGCTCGAGATGCTGGGCTTGGCAGGATCCTGGGGACCGCTCGCCGGCCACTTCAAGCCGATGACCGGTGGAGTTCTCTACTGGATTCGCCCCGGCACGATTCGCCTGCCACCATGGCCGGGCAAAGTGCCGCTCACCTCGGGTGACACCCGCACGGTGTTCGACGTCTTCATCTACGTCGCCGCAGTCGCCAATCTTCTTGTTGCCGCTGTTCTTCCCGGCGTTCACACCGCAGGAATCGATTCGGCAATCGCCGACAATGCCGGACTGGTACGCCCGACGGTCTTGTACTCCTTCCTCGTGCTCATGGTGATTCTCGGGTTGCGGGACAAGGTGCCCTTCATCGCTGCCCGTAGCGAGCAGTACTTGCCGGCAATCTTCTTCTTCACATTCCTGCCCTTCGTCGACATGATCCTGGCGCTCAAACTGCTGATCGTCATGGTGTGGATCGGTGCCGGTGTCTCGAAGTTCGGTCGCCACTTCTCGCTGGTGGTCCCCCCGATGCTCAGCAACACGCCGTGGATCCCGTCGAAGAAGATCAAGCGTGCGCACTACCGGAACTTCCCGGAGGATCTGCGGCCTTCGCACCTGGGCGGCGGCGTCGCTCACGTGGCCGGAACGATGGTCGAAATCGTCACCCCGTTGATACTGCTGTTCTCGACGAACAAGACCCTCACGATCCTTGCCGTGATCCTCATGGTCGGATTCCACCTGTTCATCGCGTCGACCTTCCCGCTGGCAGTTCCGCTCGAATGGAATCTTCTGTTCGCTTACGCCTCGGTCTTCCTGTTCCTGGGATTCCCGGCGTGGGACGGCTACGGACTCGGCGCCATGTCCTCGCCGTGGATTACTGCGGGAATCGTTGCAGCCCTTGCCTTCTTCCCGATTCTCGGAAACCATCGACCCGATCTGGTGTCGTTCCTGCCGTCGATGCGTCAGTACGCCGGCAACTGGGCATCGGCGACGTGGGCTTTCGCGCCGGGCGCCGAAGCCAAGATCGACCAGTGCATCAAGCGTCCGTCGCCGGATACCCGCAATCAGTTGATGACGATGTATCCCGAGGACGTGTCCGACGTCGTTCTGCATCAGTTGTTGGGCTGGCGTTCCATGCACAGCCAGGGGCGTGCGCTGTTCTCTCTGATGATCAGGCACCTCGGCGACGACATCAACACGTACTCGCTGCGGGAAGCCGAGTTCATGTGCAACTCCATCGTCGCCTTCAACTTCGGTGACGGTCACTTGCACGACGCGAAACTGATCGCCGCCATTCAGCGTCGCTGCAACTTCGCGCCCGGTGAGTTCCTGGTGACCTGGATCGAATCGCAGCCCATCCACAAGGGAACGCAGGAGTACCAGGTGATCGATGCGGCTCTCGGCGTCATCGAACGGGGTACGTTCAAGGTCGCCGACGCAGTTGCCGAACAACCGTGGTTGCCGAACGGGCCCATTCCGTTCGACGTTCAGTGGACACTGGACGTACGGGCCGACCGCGCGGCGACAGATCCGCAGGTCGTCTCCGAACCGAAGATGCGTACGAGGGTTAGCGGTAGCGAGCAAGAGGTGAGTAAGTGACAAAGGCCGTAGTCGTCGGCAGCGGGCCCAATGGGCTCGCTGCCGCGGTACACCTTGCACGTAGCGGTGTGGACGTGCAAGTGCTCGAGGCCGCCGACCAGATCGGCGGAGGCACCCGCTCCGGTCCGATCGACGTACCCGGATTGATCCACGACCACTGCTCGGCGTTTCACCCGATGGGCATCGGCTCGCCGTACCTGTCAAAACTCGACCTCGAGCGATACGGGCTGATCTGGCGATGGGCAGAGGTGGACTGTGCGCATCCGCTCGACGACGGCGACGCGGGCGTTCTGTACCGCTCGCTGGAGCAGACCGCGGCGGGGTTGGGCGCGGACGGGCAGCGATGGCAACGGATGTTCGGTGACTTGTCGACGGGATTCGACGCTCTGGCGTCCGACCTGATGCGCCCGATCGTCAACATTCCGCGCCATCCGTTGCAGCTTGCGGCTTTCGGCCCGCGAGCACTGCTTCCGGCAACCGTGACCGCGAAACTGTGGAAGACGGAGAAGGGCAGAGCGCTGTTCGGCGGGGTCGCCGCGCACGCGTTCTATCCGCTCAACCGTCCGGCCACGTCGGCGGTGGGGTTGATGATCACGGCGGCCGGTCACCGCTACGGGTGGCCGGTCGCCGAGGGAGGTTCGCGTTCGATCACCGACGCCATGGCGGCGATGCTTCTCGATCACGGTGGCAAGGTCGACACCGGCGTTCGGATACGCACTGCCTCCGAGATTCCTGACGCCGATGTTGTTCTGCTGGATGTCAATCCGGGTGGTGCGCTCGAAATCCTGGGTGATCGTCTCCCCGGCCGAGTGGCGAAGTCCTATCGAAAGTTCAAGCAGGCTCCCGGGGCCTTCAAGGTTGATTTCGCCATCGAAGGCCATGTGCCGTGGACCAATCCGGATTGCGCTCGGGCCGGAACAGTCCACCTGGCAGGTAGTTTCGAGGAGATCGTGGCAGCCGAGCGTGAGATGAATTCAGGCCGTATGCCGGACCGACCGTTTGTGCTTCTCGGTCAGCAATACCTGGCTGATCCCACCCGCTCTGCCGGGAACATTCATCCGTTGTACGCCTATGCCCATGTGCCTCACGGCTACGCCGGCGATGCTACGGAGGCGATAACTCGTCAGATCGAGAGGTTTGCACCAGGGTTCCGGGAACAGATCGTCGCGACGTCGAGTCGTAGCACCTCTGACCTGGCACAGGACAATCCGAATCAGGTAGGCGGCGACATCATCGGAGGTGCCAACACCGAGCTGCAAGTTGTCTTGCGTCCGCGTATTGCAGTCGATCCTTACAGCACTGGGATCGCGGGCACCTACCTGTGTTCGGCCTCGACCCCGCCGGGTGCCGGAGCACACGGAATGTGCGGGTACAACGCGGCCGAATCGGCTCTGAAGTACCTGCGGCGGAAGGGCGCGGAAGTTCTGTGAGTAGCCCATCGCACAAGGAGCGAGGCGCCGGTGCAATGCGGCGCCTCGCCCGGGTGCCTGCAGCCGCGGAGCCGGAAGTGCTTGCCGTGGTTGCCGAATTGGCGCGGCGACTCGACGCGCGCAGCGCCGATATCGCGCGTGAGATGGCTTTCATGATGGCGCACGAAATCGACCAGTTGGACGCAGATGCCAATCTGCTCGAAATGCTCGAAGCGAGCGTGCAGGGAAACATCACGACGATCATCCACGTATTGGCCAACGACATTCCGATCGATCATCTCCAACCCACCACTGCCGCAGTGGAATACGCTCTGCGGCTGGCGCAACGCGACGTTCCGTCCAACTCTCTCGTTCGCGCCTACCACATGGGCCAAGGCGATCTGATGCGAATCTGTCACGACGAGATCAGCACACTGGATATTCCGGCACGACTCACTTTGGCTGTCCTGAAACACACTTCGGATGTGGTCTACAGCTACATCGACTGGATCACGCTCTACGTCTTCGACGCATACGAGCGGGAACGCAGTCGATGGATGGCAGCGCAGGGAAACCTCCATTCGGCTGCGATCCACGCCCTCCTGTCCGGCACCAACGCAGATACCGCTGCTTTCGAAGCGGAGACCGGATACCGCCTTGGTCAGAACCACGTCGCCCTGGTGGTCTGGTCGACGTGGGATGCAGACGTCATGGGCATCAACACCCTGGACCGACTCGTACGCGATCTCGGCGCGGCGGCGGGAGCAGACAAGCCGCCGATCATCACCGCCATCGATCGACGCACCGTGTGGGCGTGGTTGCCCTTCGGTCGACGGGTGCCTGCGGCGGATCCGGAAGTTCTCGCGGCGGCAGTGCCGTTGGACGGCGGAGCGCGGGTGGCAATCGGACTGCCAGGTTCAGGGGTCGAAGGATTCAAACGGTCCCACGAACAGGCTACTGCAGCCTATTCCGTTGCTGCCGTGCCGGATACGCCGCAGCGTCCCGTGGTGAGTTTCGGGGACCGAGGCATAGCCGTGGTATCACTCCTCTCGGAGAACATCGATTCTACGAAGTCATGGGTCTGGGAGGTACTTGGTCCGTTGGCGGACGATACACCTTCTGCCGCATCCTTGCGGACGACGCTGAGCGTGTATTTTGCCCACGGGGAAAGTCATCTGCACACGGCCAATCACATGAACTTGCACCGCAATACGGTGAAATATCGCATAAACAAGGCGCTCGGCGATCCTGTTGCTGCGGGTCGAGACAAGTTGGATCTCGCTCTGGCGCTGCAGGTTTGTGAGTTGTTGGGTAGATCGGTCTTGCGTCCCGCTCGAACATTGTGAGTATTGGATGCGGCATGGCCTGTGGGCTCCGTATCGGGTGCTGATGTCCGATGCGGAGCTGGGCCGTGTTCTGGTGTGCCTGAGGTCCGTCGTCAGGTTTTGAATGTGGTGTTCGCCGGCCGGGGATGCTGCCCGGGGTCGATCGAGGGCGGTGGGATGAACCAGGGTTTGTTGTCGGCTCCGATTCGGATTTCCCATTTTCCGACGAACCCCGTTTTGCGGTGCATCAGCCGGTGGTGCGAGCGGCACAGCAGGACAAGGTTGTTCATCACCG
>NZ_JAJNCL010000008.1 GCF_021025955.1 Rhodococcus qingshengii
GCACAGTGCCGACAGCATTCGAGGGAGCAACCGTCGCCGTCAAATCAACCGCAGTGGCCGTGATCGCCGTAGCCGGAACCGAGAGTGACGTCGTCGTCTCCACATCCACCGGAGCCGAAGCAATGCTGATTGTCGCGAGTGGACCTGCACCAGCGTTGAGAGCGCTACCCTTCGCATCTCGAGGCGTGCATCTGGTCGGGGCCCATTGCGTGCCGAGGAGACTCGCTTTTGCAAGCTGTGTATTGAAATTTTTGTCGTTGCCGTATGTAGCAGCGTCACCGGCAGTTCTGACCTTCGGCTGAATCACACCGGATGCGCCGGCGATCATCGTAATATCGATTGCAGGCATCCTGAACCAACTGTCACCGTTGGTGTTGGTGCTCCCGTCGAGGTTCTTTTTCGTCTTGGGTGCGCGGATCCCACCCTCACTGTTCGTGCTGGTACTGGGACTGTTTCCGATCACCTCGTTGTTACCCGAGATTCGGAGATATGGACCCGCCGCGTCAGGGCTTCCAGCCTCGTTGATGCGGATGACACTGGGGGCAACGTTCTCCAAGTTGAACGAGGTTCCGGGCACGATCGCCGCGCTGACGAAGGTGGCATTTGCCGGGACATCGAAATCGTTCTTCAAGCGCGACAAATTGGTTGTTGTGGCGCCCGAATCCGAGTTCGGAAACGACTGGCCATTGGATTGCATTCGGATGGTGAAGGTTTCACCCGGAGCAACTGATGTGGGGGCATCCACGGTGACAGAACTCGTAGTCACTTTGTCGACAGTGATGAGTGCTTTCGCCTGGCATGAGGTGGAGAAGTTGAATTGGCTTTGAACTGCCGAGGCTGGGGACCCGATCAGCAGCATCCCGGCGACCATGGCGGTTCCGGTTATGGGCACGGCGAATCGCCGCAACTGAGAGATTTGGGGCATGGGCACTTCCTTCGGAAGGGCAAACATGAGCAGTGGATTCGGACAAAACGTGTGCGCGCCGTCACAACATAGCGAAAAAACTAGTACGTGTACTACTTTTGGCAAGACACTTGTCCAATTCACCCCGGACTCACCCTCGCCCCGGCGGACACCGATTGGAAAAGCAGGGCATAGAGGCCCGATTGAACGCAAAACTATCGCCAAAGCGATCCTTCGGCAACGCTTTTAGCGGTCATCCAGTCATTCTGCGGGAAAAAACAAATTCGCGGTCAGTTCAGAAAAACTTCCAAACCTACCCGTCCGAAAGTACGAATCAGGGCCGCGACGAAGTACGTCGCGGCCCTGATTGTGTTGGTTCAGCGTGTCAGCGAAGCACATCCGTGCCGACAAACGGCACCAATGCCTCGGGCACTCGCACCGAGCCGTCGGCCTGCTGATGGTTCTCGAGAATCGACACGATCCAGCGCGTCGTAGCCAAGGTGCCGTTGAGAGTGGCAGCCGTCTGCGGCTTGCCGTTCTCGTCGCGGTATCGAACTCCGAGGCGACGAGCCTGGAAGGTCGTGCAGTTGGACGTCGATGTCAGCTCGCGGTATGTGCCCTGTGTCGGAACCCACGCTTCGCAGTCGAACTTACGCGCGGCCGAGGAACCGAGATCTCCGCCGGCGACGTCGATCACGCGGTACGGAACGTCGATGGCGGCCAACATGTCTCGCTCCCAGCCGAGGAGACGCTGGTGTTCGGCGTCGGCATCCTCGGGACGGCAGTACGTGAACATCTCGACCTTGTCGAACTGATGGACACGGATGATGCCGCGGGTGTCCTTGCCGTAGCTGCCGGCCTCGCGGCGGAAGCACGAGGACCAACCGGCGTAGCGCTTCGGGCCTTCGTTCAGTTCCAGGATCTCGCCCGAGTGGTAGCCGGCCATCGGCACCTCGGAAGTTCCGACGAGGTACAGGTCGTCATCCTGCAGGTGATAGATCTCGTCCGAGTGAGCGCCGAGGAAGCCGGTACCCGCCATGATTTCCGGGCGTACGAGTACAGGCGGAATCATCATCGTGAAGCCGTTGGCGATCGCCTTCTGCGCGGCCAACTGCAGCAGTCCGAGCTGGAGCATGGCTCCGTAGCCGGTCATGAAGTAGAAGCGCGAACCCGAAACCTTGGCGCCGCGTTCCATATCGATCAGGCCGAGCGACTCACCCAGTGCGAGGTGATCCTTGGGCTCGAAGTCGAACTTCGGAATCTCACCGACGTGTTCGAGCACGATGTAATCGTCCTCGCCACCGGCCGGCGCACCTTCTTGTACGACGTTGGAAATCGCGCGGTGTGCGGCGTCGAGCGCAGCCTGCGCCTCGTGCTGCGCGGCCTCGGCTTCCTTGACCTTTGCCGCAAGTTCCTTGGAACCCTCGAGCAGCGCGGGGCGCTCCTCCGGAGATGCCTGTCCGACCTTCTTGCCGAAGGCCTTCTGCTCTGCGCGGAGGTTGTCTCCGGTCAGGACGGCAGCGCGTCGGGACGCGTCGGCTTCGAGCAGAGCATCGACCAGTCCTGGATCTTCTCCACGGGTGCGCTGCGACTCGCGGACGATTTCGGGGTTCTCACGGAGAAACTTGAGGTCAATCACGACTTCGAACTTTACCCACTCACCGCAGCTCGCCGACGCTCACGTCCACGTCGAAGAGGGGGAGATCACGATTCGAGCAGACTCAGGTAATCCTCGCGTCCGAACATCCGAGCCGCGTCGACGGCAGTCGGGTGTCCACCTTTCGGGTCGGCTCCCCCGTTCACCAGCGCTTTCACCACCGCATCCTCGCCCTTGAAGACGGCTCCGGCGAGTGGTGTCTGATTCTTGTCGTTGGGTCGGTTGACGTCGGCGCCGCGATCGATCAAGGCAACGACGGCGTCAGCGTGACCGTGATACGCCGCCAACATGACGAGCGTGTCGCCACTCTCGTTGGTCAGATTGACGGGAACTCCGGCATCGACGTACGACGCCAGCCCGGCTGCGTCGCCGGTTCGTGCCATGTCGAAGAGCCGGCCCGCCAGCTCGACAGCCTCGGGATCGAGTGGGGTGTTTTCGCTCATGACTACAAAATACTCACAGACGCGATTGTGAGTTTTGTAGTGAAGGTTCGATATCGCCACGGCAACAGGCATGATGGAATCGATGTCCGAAGACAAGATCGAGAAGTCGCCAGATCCGGCAGATCCCCAGGGGGCGCCGGCGAAGAAAACTGTCTCCGCGAGCCGCACCCGTCGGGTTCTGGCTGCTGTCGCGGTGGGTGCGGTGGTCGCCGCAATCGCAACGATCGCGATTTCCGGTGGATTGAACAAGGACGACTCGTCCTCGGTCAGTGTCAGTGGCGGCGGTCCAGCAGCGACGGGCTCTGCTCGCGACGACGCTTTCACCGCGGCTGCGGCCGGCGACTGCCTCAACTGGACGCCCGCGACCGAGTCGGGCGGGGACCGCACGGACATGTCGAAGGTTCAGTGCGGAAGTGAGCACCGCTTCGAGGTTGCCGGTCCACTCGACCTGTCGGTGTTCCCCGGCGCCGAGTTCGGCCCCGGTTCCCGGTACCCGGGCGCCCTTCGATTCGCCGAACTCCGCGACGAGCACTGCACACCCATCGTCATGTCCTACCTCGGTTCGAAATTCGATCCCAAGGGCAAGTTCAGCGTCGGCCTGATGTTCCCGAGCGAATCTGGTTGGGCCTCGGGCGAGCGCGCACTGCGTTGCGGCTTGCAGTTCTCGACGACGACCGGCGAACTACAACCGTTCGCGGGCCGCGTGGCGGATCAGGACCAGTCGAACGTGTGGGACGTCGGCACGTGCATCGGCATCAACCAGAACCTCCCGACCGATCCGGTCGACTGTGCGAAACCGCATGCATACGAAGTTATTTCGGTGATCGACCTCGGCACTCAGTTCCCCGGCGCGATGCCGTCGGTGGAAGATCAGGACCGCTATCTCGAAGGCGTCTGCACTCAGGCATCCAACGAGTACCTGGGTTCCGCTGACGCACTTCGCGACAAGACGCTGACGCTGTTCTGGGACAACATTTCACTGGAAAGCTGGTTGGCCGGTAGTCGCCGAGTCAATTGTTCGATCGGCAAAGAGGTCGAAACCGGCGGGTTTGCCGCGATCACCGGAAGCGCCAAGGGCGAGATCCTGATCAACGGCGCCGCTCCGGTTCCGCCACCCGCTGCACCGGAAGGTCGGTCGTTGCCGACGCCGTTGCCCGGCGCAGCTCCGCCGTCGTAAGCCATGACGGTAACTATGACGCCCGACCGGTTCGAGGAACTGGTCGGCGAGGCGCTCGATCTGATTCCGCCCGAACTTGCCAAGGCAATCGACAATGTCGTGGTGCTGGTCGAAGCACGTGACGAGGAAGAACCGGGGCTGCTCGGTTTGTATCAGGGCGTCGCTCTGACCGAGCGGGATTCTCATTACGGTGGGTACCTGCCGGACACGGTCACTATTTTCCGCGATTCGATACTCGACATCTGCGCATCCGAGGACGAGGTTGTTCACGAGGTTGCCGTGACCGTCATCCACGAGATCGCGCACTACTTCGGCATCGAAGAAGACAGATTGCACGAACTCGGCTGGGGCTGAGGGCAAAGTCGTCCGATTTCGGGGGGAACCAAAAGCGGGCGGCACGCATCAAACTAGGTGCGGGGGGGATTTCGACGGCTGTGCGCACGACCTCCCGACCACTTATCCGCACTGGTCAGGAAGGAGTTCGGCACTATGCACGTCGACCCTCAAGCCCTAGTTGCCGCCGCAATGGAACTCGAGTCTGCGGCGACGCGATTGCGCGGAATCGTCTCTACTGCGCAGCCGACGCTACGCGTTCTCCCAGCGGGATCCGAAGAAGTGTCCGGCAGCGCGGCAAACTATTTCAACACCATCTTTGGCAGCCTTGCCTCGTCCACCGATCGGGCAATCGAGGAGCTCACCTCGGCTGCGGCAGCTCTGCGCAAGAATGCAGCTGCCTACGAGCTCGAAGACCAGCTCACAAAGACCAGTCTGGCCGCCGCACCGATCTGATCGACAGAAATCGAACGCGACAACTTCGAGCGCGACAACACAGTCACACTTCCTGGGGGGAAGAACAATGGTCGGCATCACCGGCGTCATCTGGTATCCACGGGGCGCAGCACCCAACTCCGCAGCACTGGTCGCCGGAGCCGGGCCGGTCCCTCTCGGCGTGGCGGCCGGGGCCTGGTCCACCGTGTCGTCCGGACTGACCGACACCGCTGCGTCCATCTCTCGCGTGATGGCGGATCTTCGCACCGGGTGGTCCGGAGAAGCAGCGGATGCCGCATTGAGCAAGTTCGCACCGTTCCAGGAATGGGCTGCGGCGGCCGCGTTGCTCGCGGGAGAAACCGCAGGTAAGGCCCAGGTGCAGTCCGGCTCGTACACGGTTGCCACCCTCGCCATGCCGTCCCTGGCCGAGATTGCAGCAGTTCAAGCGGCCAAGGTCGCCGCGTACTCCATCGGCGGTGCCCTGGTCGGCGGTGCCGCTGCCGCCGAGGCTGCCGAAGAAGCTCTCAAAATTCGAGCGGCGGTAACGATGGAAACGTACGACGCCGCAACGGCCCATCTGGCCGTGCAGCAGAACTTCGAATCACCACCGTCCATCGCGGAACCCACAGCTGGGGCATCCGCTTCGGCTGAAAGCCCAGGCAGCGCCTCACGACAGTCCGTCGTGCAAGCGGCATCAACGCTCGCTGACGCAATCGCGGATCCCGTGCGCGCCGCAACCGCTGCTGTCGCATCCGTAGTTTCCAACCCGGTATTTGCCGCCGCTGCCTCACAGGCCGGTGCCACCACCACCGCAGTCACGGGCGCCACCAGTGCCGCGTCAGCTCTCGCGACGGCAGGAGCAGGACTCGGCGGCGCAAGACTCGGCGCTTCCACACCATCAATGTTCGTCACTCCGTCGGCAAGTCGGGCACCGGCACAGGTCAGCGCAGCTTCCGCGACTACCGGAGCCGGAACAAGTGCAGGCTCGTCGTCGAGCGGCCACACCGGCCGGCACGCTCTTCCTGATCCCTCCACCGGCCAGAGCACCGCACGCCAGAATCCCGTGACCTCGCCGGTTCAGGGCACCGCAGATACCGTCAAAGTGGATCCGGCCCGAACCGCAGGCGGATCTGCGCCGATCGCCGGCGGCCGTCATGCGGCCCAATCTGAAGACGAGACCGAGCACGACACACCCGATTATCTGAAGCACTTCGAGCACTTCGCCGACGGTCGCACAGTCATCCCGTCCGTGATCGGTGGCGCACTCGAAACTGCAGAGCATTGATGGTGGACCTCGGCACCTCGTCTGATGGGAGGAATTTGCCTGTCGTCGCCCTGTCACAGGACGAAATCGACTATGTACGTGAGCGACTCGGGCTCGATGCGCTTCCCGTGATTCTCGGTGGCGCGACGGTTCACGGCAGTGCGAGCGCTCACCATGCGGCGATGCAGTCCGCGGCAGATTCACTCTCCGAGCGCGATCTCCTCCCCGGCGGGGAGATCCATCACGAACTCAGTGCCCGCCTGCGCGTCCTGACTCACCCCAAGTGGGAGTTGGCGCTGCGTCGGCATGTCGGCGGAAGCATTTCACGCCTCTGCATCGCGCAGGGCGAATTCCTTTGTGTCGAAGCAACTTCAACCGAATCTTCATTCGCACTACGCAGTGTCACGTCCGAACCGGCCGTACCCGTTGTCACCGCGCTCGGCAGCGCCGAAGCAATGCCGATCGCCGTGATCAACGCACCGACAGAAATTCTGAGCCTGGCATTCGGCGCCGGCCCGGATGCAGACAGCGTGACCTCGGCATTGATCAACGCCGGGATACCCGAAGACGGCGCGCGCCAACTGGGTAGGGCAATCGTCACCTGTACCGCCTTCGCCGAATTGGTCGGAATACCACACAGTTTGGGAGCGACGACGCTCATGACCGGCGCAGTGACTGTGTACGACACCTTGGCGGGTCGGCTCGTGGGTTCGACCACTCGGGCTGCCGACGGCACGGAATGGACGTCCATCAGTTCCGGAACATCACATCGCCTGCGACAAGCTGTGAACGCGCTGGTAACAGAACTCGAGGAATCGGTGCCGGAGACTTCCGGGTAACCTCGGGGCGTCCCTTCAACGCCCGGAGCCTTACTTCAGCATGCAGTTCTCGCGTCAACCGTCGTCACCGGGCGAACAAGGCTCGGTCGCCACGATCAACCGACCGAACGAAGAACGGGCAACAACACCGCACCGACAAGACCTGAACGGACTGCGTGGCCTCGCCATCGGTTTGGTGGTCGTGTTCCACGTGTGGTTCGGACGGGTATCGGGCGGGGTGGACGTCTTCCTGGTTTTGTCCGGATACTTCTTCGCCGGCTCATTGGTTCGACGCGCCGAAGCCGGGGGTTCACTGAACCCGGTCCCGGCACTGCGGCGGGTGTTTCTGCGGCTGTTCCCCCTGATCGCGGTGGTCAGCATTTTGACCGCACTGGGGACCGCCCTGCTGCTGCCACGAACACGCTGGGCCGATCTGGGTGATCAACTGATCGCGGTGCTCGGGTTCTTCCAGAACTGGCAGCTCGCCAGCACCGCGAGCGACTACCTGGCCGCCGACGGCTCGGTCACTCCCCTGCAGCACCTGTGGTCGATGGCCGTACAAGGTCAGTTCTATCTCCTGGCCATCGCACTCGTCTCCGTGATCGCTTATGTGGCTTCACGTGTGAATCCCAACTATTTCCGCCCGGCACTCGCGGTCACCCTTCTGATTCTGACCGCAGGATCTTTCCTCTACGCACTCGCCAAATCTTCGCGTCACCAAGCCTGGGCGTACTACGACTCCGGCGCCAGGTTGTGGGAATTGGCCCTCGGGGGTCTGCTGGCCGTTCTGACGACCAGCATGCGCAGTCGGCAGATCGCATCCCTGCCCTTCTCGGTCAGAGCGACGATCGGCTGGGCGGGTCTTTCGTCGATCCTGTTGTGCGGCATGGTTCTCGACGGCGCGGCGCAGTTCCCCGGCCCGTGGGCGCTGGTACCGGTGCTGGCAACTCTTGCGCTGATCCTGTCCGGAGTCGGCGACGACACACCCTGGACGTCGAAGACGCTCGCCCATCCGGCGCTGACGTGGCTCGGCTCGTTCGCGTTTGCGCTGTACCTGATTCACTGGCCCATCCTGGTGTTTGCACTCGTGATCACCGGACGCCCCGAAGCCGGCCCGCTCGGCGGGGCACTGATCATCGCCCTCTCCGTCGCGGGGGCGCTCGCACTCCGACGCCTGGTCGAGGTTCCGGTGGAGCGCGGAGGCCGCTCGCGTCGATACACCGTTCTGGCTTGCGTCATCACCGCTGCCGTGGTCCTCGCCGCTTCGGTCGCGTGGCAGTCGTACGCGAGCAGCCAAACGACGGGCCAACGGGCGGTCGACACCCTCGACCTCCCTACCCATCCCGGCGCACTCGCGCTCACGGACGGTGCCGATGTACTCAAGGCGTCGATGGTTCCCTCGATCTTCGATGCGCCGCTGGACCTTCCGGCCAGCACGCTCGACGGTTGTATCGCCGATTTTCTCGAGCGGGACGTCGTCCACTGCACCTACGGCGACGCCGATGCCGACAGAACCATCGCTCTCGCGGGCGGTTCGCACTCCGAACACTGGCTCACTGCGCTCGACGAACTCGGCAAGAGCCACGGGTTCCGCGTCGACACGTATCTGAAGATGGGCTGCCCGCTCACCATCGACTCCATGCAGACGTTGTCGGACAACGACTATCCGGATTGCGTCGACTGGTCGCGTGGAGTGCTGACCGAGTTGGCCGACGCCTCACCTGATTTCGTGTTCACGACGGCAACCAGGCCGAGTTCCGACGGCCCCGGCGACGTGACGCCCGAGTCGTACGTGCACGTGTGGGAGGAGCTGGGACGCGACGGTATCGACGTGCTCGCCATTCGCGATACCCCGTGGTTGCACCACGACGGCGTCGCCTACCGCGCGATCGACTGTCTGGCGACCACCACCTCACCCGATCACTGCGCGATGCCACGGTCGGAAATGCTCAGCGACGTCAATCCGGCGCCGTCGGCAATTGCCGATCTGACCAACGTCCGGCTACTCGACCTCAGCGACGGTGTGTGCGGACCGGAGTTGTGCCGGGTCGTGGAGGGAAATGTGTTGGTGTATCACGATTCCCACCACCTGACCGCCAGTTACGTGAGCACCCTGTCCACCGAACTCGGGCGCCAGCTGGGCGTCCAGACCGGTTGGTGGTGAAGCAGGTGGTCAGCCCATCACGTCGTCGGCACCGGGGATGAGCCGATGCTCGAACGGTGGGTTCACCGTTCCCCACCGCAGGCACTCCCAGCCTCCGTCGGCCGAGGGCAACAGTTCGACGGTCTCGGTGTTGGCCAGGTGGTTGTTGGCGGCGAACAGGCCGGGGACACCGGCAAGTTGGGCGGCGACAAGACGGATCGCCGCACCATGACTGACCACGACGATGTCGCCGCCGTCTCGTGAGCCTTCGAGAAATTCTTCGCGCAACGCATTGACCACGGGAACGTACCGTTCCAGGACGTCGTATCCCGTTTCACCGCCCGGGATGCGAGCGCCGAGGTTGCCGGTGTGCCAGTGATGGAACGTCTCCATGAACAGTCGGTGCGCGGCTTCGTCGGTGCGATCCTCGAGATCCCCGGCCTGCACTTCGTGCAGTCCGTCCCGCACATCCAGGGAGACGCCCGCTGCCTGCTCCACGAAACCTGCTGTCTGCCGGGCACGCAACGCCAACGACGATACGAGTGCCAGCGGCGGCGCCGAAGCCAGGCCGATGCCCAACGTTTCGGCCTGCGCCAACCCTGCCGGCGTGAGTTTTGCTCCAGGCAAGGCGGTGTCGAGACGCTTGGCGACATTCGCCTCCGTCTGACCGTGCCGAACGAGGATGAGCCTTCCGGTCATCGTTCTCCCTCTCCCCGCTTGAGCTCGTCGATCCAGTTGATTGCTTCTTCGTCCGAAGGTGGTTGCGGCCCGGTTGAATTCGCTGTTGCCCACGATCCGAGGAAGCGGACTCCGGATTTGCGATGCAGTGCACGCATCGCTTCGGCCACCAACGAGTCCTCAATGTGCCCGACGCAGTCCACGAAGAAGCGATAAGTACCCAATTCCGTTCGCATCGGCCGCGATTCGATCCGAGTCAGATCGATGCCGCGAGCTGCGAACTCGGAGAGTGCACGTACCAGGGAGCCCGGAGCGTTGTCGAGGTGAAGCACCAACGCGGTGCGATCGGCACCGGTCCGCGGCGGAACCGGGGCCGGTTTGGTGACCAGCACGAAGCGTGTGCGGGCGCCGCCCACGTCGGCGACGTTGTCCGCCAGGCTGTCGAGTTCGAGCATCTGACCGGCCAGCGCCGTGGACACACCGGCGTCGACGGTTCCCGCCTGCACATCCAGCGCCGCACCGGCATTGGACGAGGCCAGCATCACCTCGGCCTGTGGAAGGTTCTCGGCGATCCATCCGCGGACCTGTGCGCCCGCATGTGGGTAGGCCCCGATCGTGCGGACCTGATCTGCGGTAGTCCCGGCCCGAACCAGGATGGAGAAGCTCACGTCCAGATCGGTTTCGGCCACGATCTGCAGCGGCGAACCGAGGGCCAGTGAATCGAGCGTCGGAGCTACGCCGCCTTCCACCGAGTTCTCGAAGGGAACCACGGCCCCGTCGACTGAACCGTCGCGAACCATGTCGAGCGTCGCCGGCGGACTGCCTGCCGGTACTCGCTCGACGGTTTCGCCGAACGCGCCCTCAGCCTCCAACTGGGCGAGAGCTATCTCCGTGAAGGTTCCCGACGGACCGAAATACGCGATTCTTGGCACGCCTACGAGATTACGCACCGACTCGCGCCGGTCACTGCAAACCCGCGGCACGCAGAGCGGTTTCCACCGCCTGCGGATCCGCAACCTCGAGCGTGAGCAGCACCTCGCGCATGGCCGACGCGGCTTCCGGGATCAGAGCAGTGAGTTTTTCCGGCTTCGGATCGACTATCGCGGCGCGCACGTCATCGCCGCGCAGTGCGGCGACGGTGCCACACAGCAGGGCGATCACTTCGTCGGCGTCGGCTGCGCGGGCTACGAAACCGACGGACTCGTGCGCGAGTACCGCCAGGAAATCGGCCACTTCGATGGGAGTACGACCGGCGGCGAGTCCGGGAATCCGGCCACCTTCGCACAGTCGCATTGCCGTTTCAGCAGGCGTCAGATCCTCTTCACCGCCGTCGACGTACACCGCGAGCGGAGCGGGCAGACGCAGCGCGATCGCGTCGTCGATCTGGTCGGTGGTGACGTCGAGGTCGAAACGCACGGCCTCGTACGACGCACCGGTGTCCGCACGTAGTTTCTCGGGATCGATGTCGAGAAGCACGACAACCCGGCCTGCGGTTTCGGCACCGATCAGGGCAGACGCCGGAACGACCGGGGGAAAGAGTGCTTCGAGGAGTCCGCGCGAATTTCTCGGGGCGGGCAGCCCGAGTGAGAGAGGAATGGCCACGGACAAACCGTAACCCCGGCGAACTCGACGGATTCCACGCGAGTTGCGTAAAAGTCTTGCGATTCACACCGCAGCACCTTAGGTTAGGGTTACCTCATCATCCGATGGAGTTCGAGAGAACACCCGCCAAGGGGGCAGCATGGCAACGAAGACCAGCACCGGCCCGTCCACCGCCGAACGCGTCCGCAGCGCCTGTGTGCGCGCACAGGACGCAGTTCTCGCCATCGAAGGCAGCGATCCCACCGTCACGTCGGTGCATCACCTGCGTTCGAACGGTGACGTCGTCGTTGCAGTCCCACATGCCTCCGCAGCTGCGGCTTTGGCCTGGAACTCCGGCAGCGGCGGCTTGCCCGCCGTCCTCGAGATCACCGATCACGCACCACTGCGACTGCGCGAGCCCGTACGTTCCCTCGTGTGGCTTCGCGGCACGTTGCACGCGGTGCCCGACTACGAGGCACGCGTCCTCGCCGACGACGTCGCATCCGAACATCCCCACCCGGGACTTCTCGACATCGGCCACACCTCGGTCCTTCTTCGCTTGAGCCTGGCCTCGGCTGTAGTCGCTGATTCGACGGGAGCAGAACCCGTCGCCGTGGACGAACTGCTGAACGCCAGCCCTGATCCCTTCTGGGAAATGGAAACGGCGTGGCTGCAGCATCTCGACGAAGACCACCGCGACCTCGTGGACCTGCTCGTGCGCAAGCTTCCCCCGTACATGCGCACCGGACGCGTTCGGCCACTCGGCATCGATCGGTACGGCCTGCGCCTGCGGGTCGAGGATCACACCGGTGACCGCGACGTGTGGATGCCGTTCGCCAACCCGGTCGACGACGCTCACGCATTGAGCCGCGCCATCCGCATGCTGGTCGGGTGCCCTTTCCTCAACGGCCTCCGATCAGGCGGCGCCTCCAACGGCTAGCGTTGCGCGGGTGAATGCCCGCGAAACCGTCCGCACGTGGTTACGACCGCCGTCTCCCGTCCCGGCCGGCCCGGCGCTCGATCCGGCCGCCAGACGCGGAGTCTGGATCGAGATCACGATCGTCCTGCTGGTCACCTTCGGACTCAGCGGATTGTCCGGGATCCTCTCGCTCGCCGAATCCTTGGCGACGCCGGTTGCGCTCTCGGATCAGACGGTTGCACTCAATCCGTCGCGGGCCGCCATCGACTGGATCGACCTGGCGCGCCAATTACTGGGCGTCGCAAAGCTTCTCGCATGGGCAGCACTGGGGCTCTATCTACTGTGGCGTTCGGGGATCGGTCCGCGTGCTGCGGGACTGACTCCCAAACCTCGATTCCGGCGCGACATAGCCCCGGGATTCGGCTTGGCCACCGTGATCGGTCTCCCCGGCCTGCTGTTCTACCTCGTGGCTCAGGCGCTCAGCGTCAACCTCACCGTCCAGGCCAGCGCGCTCGACGACCACTGGTGGCGGGTACCGATCCTCGTACTGTCCGCAATCGCGAACTCCGGCGCCGAAGAGGTGCTGGTCGTCGCCTACCTGATCACTCGCCTGCGAACGCTGGGCTGGAGCGAGAACAAGTCACTGCTCGCATCGTCACTTCTGCGCGGCAGTTACCACCTCTATCAGGGGTTCGGCGGCGGCGTCGGAAACGTGATCATGGGGCTCGTGTTCGGCCGATACTGGCAGCGCACCGGGAAACTCTGGCCACTGGTCATCGCCCACGCTCTCATCGACATGGTGGCGTTCATCGGTTACGCCCTCCTGCGCGATCACGTCTCCTGGCTGCCGTGACCGGTACCGTGAACTGGTGACCGGCGACTCCGAATATCCTCAGCGCCCTCCGCGGCGCCAGCCGCCAGGGCCACCTCCGCGTGGACCGATGCCTCCGAGGCAGAACCCTCCACGCCAGAATCCACCCCGTCAGGGCCCACCCCCGCAGCGGCGTCCACCGATGCCGCCGGAAGGTCCGACAGTCATCCGCCGCGACGGACGCCCGCCGCAGCAGAATCCGGCCAATCAGGCCTGGTCACAGGCCCCACAACAAGCGCCGCAACAACCCAGGCGCGAGGACTGGGCACCGACCCAGCGCCCGCAGCCGTTCCAGGACGATCCCCGCCGTCAGGGTGGGCAGCGTCAGGATCCGCAGCGTCAGGCCAAGTACGCCCCCGCTCCGCCGCGCCGAACCCCACCGAACGCCCCGCCGCGCCCTCCAGAACCTCCGAAGCAGCGACGCCCACGCAAGCGTCGTAGCTGGGGTAAACGTATCGGCATCACGTTGTTGGTGTTGCTGCTCGCATTGGCCGGTGCGGTTTATTACGTCGACAGTTCGCTCAATCGAATCGACGCGCTGCCCGACTATGCAGGACGCGTCGCCGACACTCCGGGAACGAACTGGCTGATCGTCGGCTCCGACAGTCGTGAGGGGCTCACCCCCGAGCAGGAGCAAGCCCTTGCGACGGGCGGTGACACCGGCCCCAAGCGCACTGACACGGTCATCTTGGTCCACGTCCCCAAGAGTGGGAAGACGACTATGGTCAGCATCCCCCGCGATTCGTACGTTCCGATTCCCGGCTACGGCTCGGACAAGATCAACGCCGCCTTCGCTTTCGGTGGTGCCCCCTTGTTGGTGCAGACCGTCGAGGAAGCAACGGGACTTCGCATCGACCACTACGCCGAGATCGGATTCAGCGGGTTCGCCGGCATCGTCGACGCCGTCGGTGGCGTCAACGTGTGCCTCGCACAGCCGATCGACGACCCGCTGGCCGGGATCAACCTCCCCGCCGGATGTCAGGACTTGAAGGGTTCGGACGCACTCGGGTTCGTGCGAACTCGCGCGACGGCGCTCGCCGACCTCGACCGCATGAACAACCAGCGCCAATTCATGTCGGCGTTGCTGTCCAAGGCGACCAGCCCGACCACGTTCCTCAATCCGTTCCGGTTGTGGCCACTCGTCTCCGATACCGCCAAGTCTCTACAGGTCGACAAGAGCGATCACATCTGGAATCTGGCCTCACTCGCCTGGGCGCTTCGGGGAGGGATGACCACCACGACGGTTCCCGTCGCTGGTTTCGAGGACGTCGACGGTTCAGGCAACGTGCTGTTGTGGGACAAGGCACGCGCTTCCCAGTTCTTCGACGCCCTCGCCAACGATCAGCAGATTCCGCAGGATCTGATCACCACCGGGTGATCGCCCTGAGTTCCGGTCGTACCGAGGGAGGACAATCCGGGCGAACAAATCGCTTTTCGGCAGGACGCGGAATCGGCGGCCGAAAAATACCGTGAAGGTATGAACAAAACACACCACAGGTACCGAACTCTCTCCGTCGTTGCCGCAGCCGTCGGAGCTGCTGCACTCGTGACGTCCTGCTCCGGAACCTTCGACAAGTTCGACGACTCCAAGGCGTACAAGAAGACCGAAACCTTCTCTTTTGCACGAACATCCAACGGAATCGACACGCTGCCGAGTTGGGTACCGGCCGGCGCGACGGATATCGACGAGATCATCCGCACCACCGGCAACGAACGAATCCTGCGAATGAAAGCGAACGTCGCGGAGATCGATCACAACATCTGCACAGCACTTCCCACAGTCGAAACACGCCCGGCGTCTCTGTCCGCTCAGTGGTGGCCGGCGGGAATCGAAAAGAGCAGCTCGTTCCAGTGCGGCGACTGGTACGTCGGCGAAAAGGACTCGTTCGTCTACGGGTACCGACCGGAATCTCTCGGCTTCATCATCGATCAGCTCGACAAGAAGTAGCTCCCTCTCCGCGGCGACGACCCAGTAACCTGTTGGGATGACACAGGCGAAGAACTCGAGCGAATTCACCACTCTGCTGCGTCAGCAGATCCGTAACGAGTTCACTGCATCGCAGCAGTACATCGCGGTAGCGGTGTACTTCGATGCACACGATCTTCCGCAGATGGCCGCGCGCTTCTACAGCCAGGCCACCGAGGAACGCGGTCACGCGATGATGATGATCCAGTACCTGCTCGACAACGACCTCGACGTGGACGTACCCGGCATCGACGACGTCGTGACGAAGTTCGACAGTGTCCGGGCTCCGGTCGAATTGGCACTCGAGCAGGAGAAGACGGTCACCGAGCAGGTGACACAGCTGGCACGCACCGCGCGCGATACCGGCGACTACCTGGGCGAGCAGTTCATGCAGTGGTTCCTCAAGGAGCAGGTCGAGGAAGTGGCAAGCATGACAACACTTCTCACCATCGTCGACCGCGCCGGTGACAACCTGTTCCACCTCGAAACGTTTGTCGCACGCGAGATGAACACCCCGGCCACTGCCGACGCAATGACGCCGACGCCCGCCGGCGGCGGCGTCTGAGGGCCACCGGCCTACCGAGTCTCAGGCCGCTCGGCGGCGCTCAGTGATCTGAGGAAGTTGTTGTACGCCTCCAGATCACTGTCGCCGTCGATCTCGGCGCGGCGGTCCAGGGCGGCATTCATCCGTTTGTCGTCCCGGTTCCAGCGCATCGCGAAGATCACGACCACCACGAGCGCGACGGGCTCTCCGTACGACCACGCGAGGGCTCCCGCCAGCTGCTGATCCTGCATCACGTCCACGCCCCACTCCGGAGGCGGATCCACGAACGTGGTCAGCAGCGGCTTTGTCGCCATCATGAGTACGACGCCGATGAACACGTGCAGCGGCATCTCCACGAACAGGTCGAAACACCGCCCGAGGTAGCTCTGCCGCACCGGCAGTGGGCCGGTGGCGAGCACCGGCGCGATGAAGAGCAGACCGCTGGCGAGAAAGAAGATCTCGAGCGAGACGTGTCCAGCCGGTAACGCCGAGACGGTGTCGAAGATCGGCGACAGGTAGATCCCGTAGTAGCTGAACAGAAATACCGGGATCGTGAAACCGGGGTGCAGCATCCATCGCGCGGGTGGGCTACGCAGTGCCGAGAGGGCAAGCGCGAGAATGCCCTTTCCTATCCCTCGGTGCGGCGTCGAACGTAGTAGCAGCAGTCCCGGCGAGCCCAATACCCAGAGCGGCGGGATCGCCATCGAGAGCGTCAGGTGTTGGAACATCCAGACGCTGAAGAGTTCGTAGCCGTAGCTCTCGACCTTCAGTCCGGTTACCGCGATCAGCAGCAGGCAGCCACCGAGGAAACACGCTGTCCGATGCCACGGCCATGGTCGCCCACTCGCGCGCACTCGCTGAGCGCTAGTCCAATACCAGAGTGCAAGAACAACTCCCAGCGCAGGAAGAAGCGGGAGGGCCGAAGTATCCCACTCCAGCATCTGCCCGATCGACGGCGGCGGCGTGTCGTTCACGAACGCTTCACCGGCGGGGCCCTCCTTCGTCTCCATGCAGGTACCGCCGACTCTACACCTAAATACTATGCTGGATAGTATTTAGGTATTCGACGGAAGGTCCAGGTGCACAGCAGTGTCCAGAAGCATGAAGATATCCGCCGCCCTGATCGCGGTGTTCGCGGTAGCACTGATCACGTTCATCACCATCGATCCGATCAGGGCGGACAACGAGAGCACCGATCGGGCAGCACAATCCAGCGCCGTCCTCACCGACGACGCGTATCGATTGACCTCGGCCGCCGACGGCAAGGTGAACCTGGTCGAGTTCCTCGACTTCGAATGCGAGGCTTGCCGCGCGCTGTACCCGACGATGGAGCGAATCAGAGCCGAGTACGAGGATCGGATCACGTTCGGCATCAGATACTTTCCGATTCCGAGTCACACCAACAGCACTCTCGCGGCGCAGGTCGTCGAATCCGCATCTCGCCAGGGCAAGTTCGTCGAGATGTATCAACGGATGTACGAGACTCAGTCGCAGTGGGGTGAATCTGCCGAATCGCAGGAGGCGCTGTTCCGCTCCTACGCACAAGATCTCGGCCTGGACATGACCCGATTCGAAACCGACCTCGGCAGCCGCGGCGTCCGTGAGCGGGTCGAGCGCGACTTCGAAGAAGGTCGACGCCTCGGCGTCCAGGGCACGCCGACCCTCTTTCTGAACGATGTGAAACTGGCCCCGATGCCGACCTACGAAGATCTGAAAGCCCAGATCGACTCGGCTTTGCGAGAATGATCAGGTCAGAACAGCGCAGATACCCGCGGAGACGGCTACCGTCACGGCTGCGGCAACGGCCGTCGTGACAGCCGCCGGCACACAAGCCGCCACCGCGCAGGTCAGTCGCCGGGGCGACGCCACGTCGCCGTCGACCAGGGAACGCAATCGCACTGCGGTCGCGCCGCCGCGATCGCCCAAGCTCCAGTCCGGCTGAGGAAGCGGCGATTTCGACACCACGGCAAGAGCGGAACGCACCGCAGCCGGGCTGGTGACGCGAGCGGCGTGCCGGTCCGCCGACAGTTCCACGATCGCGCCGACGGCAGCAGGTGCCGCCGCGAACAACGGCACTCGCGGCAGAACAGCGGCCAAGACTTCGCACGCACCGACGATTCGGTGATGACCGCCGCTCAGGTGCGCACGCTCGTGCGCGAGGACCGCGTCACGCTCGCCTCCGGTAAGAGCGGATGACAAGCCTTGCGTCGCAACAACAAATCCAGGCTTTCCGGCGACGCTGTACGCCATCGGCAGCGGATGATCCAACCACAACACGTCGGACTCCGAGTTGTCGCGGCGCGCGACGATCGAGAGAACATCACGATGGAAATCTCGGACTCTCGCGTGCTCACGTGCCTGCTTGCGCCCAGCCAGCACGATCCGAACGGCGATCAAACCCACCACAGCAACGGCTGTGCCGGTGATCAGTTCACCCACCCACGAACTCGTACCGTGCGCGAAGGCGCTGAAACACCGAGCGATACCGTCGACCAGCCCCTCGACCGGCGCGTGGCTCGGCCAGACCAGAACCAAGACCGCGGAGAGAGCGAGATACAGAGCCGACGCCATACTGCCGAGCCACGCCGCGAGCAGCACCGTCGGAGACAACGCCGAGGAAACAACTCGCAACACTCTCGGAACCAAGAATCCCACGAGTACCGCACCGAGAAGCATCGGCAACGCCAATGTCATTGCGCACCTTCCCCGGAAAGACCTCGGCGCAGGGCCTCGTTCTCGGCGTCCGTCATGGTCCTGGCGAAGTGCAACAGCACGGCAGCGGAATCGGAACTGCTGTCCAATAATTCGCGCAGAGCCCTGGAGGTGGCTTCTTCACGGCTGCGGCTCGGCCGATAGAAGTAGGCGCGACTCTTCTTCTCGCGACTCACCCAACCCTTGTCGTAGAGATGCGTCACGACGGTCAGGATGGTGGTGTACGCGAGCTGTCGACGCTCGCCCAAGATCTCGACCAGATCCTTGACCGAGAGCGCGTCGTCGGACTGCCAGAGCACATCCATGACCTCGGCTTCGAGTCCGCCCAGCCCCTGCATTGCTCCTCCATCGCGTCGTGTCAGAACTTCAGTCGCCCGTGGTCTTCTCCCCGAACGACACGCCCCGGGAATTCAGATACGCGAGCGGATCGGTCTTCTGTCCGTCAGATTGCCACACCTCGTAGTGCAGGTGTGGACCTGTCGATTGTCCACGATTGCCGACGGTCGCGATCAGCTCACCCGCCCGCACCTTCTGACCCGCAACCACGAGCGCCTCGTTGATGTGTCCGTAGACGCCGACGGTCCCGTCATCCTGCTGGATGCGGACCCAGAGCCCGAATCCCGCGGCGGGACCGGATTCGAGCACAACACCGTCGGTCGCCGACACGATGGGCGTACCGATCGCGTTCGCGATGTCGAGACCGTAGTGGGTGGTTCCCCACCGTGGACCGAAGTTGGACGTCATCGTCCCGCTGACAGGGGCCATCACCTGTGGCTTCTCTGCCTCGTACGCCAGCGCCGCTCGCTCGGATTCGAGTTGTCGCGTCTTGCCGAGTTGTTCGGCTATTCCGGCAAGATCCGTCGTTCGAACACGGTCGAGGATCTCCGGCACCGACACCGCCGTATTTTCCACCGCAACCGGCGGCGGCGATGCGTGCCCGATGGAAGTGCCGGACGCCAGGATTGCGCCCGTCGCCACGGAAACCGCGGCTATGCGCCCGCCGGGTCTGATCGGCTCGGCTTTTCGATGTCGTCCCACTTCTCGGTCCTCGCGTCGATGACAAATGAAGGTCTACGCCGCCACCCTACAACTATGTTGCATAGTTTTTAAAATATGCACTATTGCGCATATATGCATATGTGCCTAAGCTGACGTCGACGAAAGGATCTTCGATGTCACACGGACACGGGCACGGAATCTCCCCCGCCGAGGCTGCGACCAGCAACAGCGGCAAGCATGTCAATAAACTGTGGATCGCCGCCGGCCTCGGGTTGGTGACGTTCGTACTGCAGGTGACAGTCGGACTTTTCACCTCGTCGCTGGCACTGCTTTCGGACTCGGCGCACGTGTTCACCGACATCTTCGGCATCTTCATGGCGCTCGCCGCGATCCTCGTCGCACAGCGTGCCGCCCGGCGCCCCGACCGTACTTTCGGCATGTACCGCACGGAAGTGTTTGCAGCACTGGCCAATGCGATCCTGCTCTTCGCGGTGGCCGGATGGGTGCTCTACGAGGCTGCCGGCCGATTCTCGGATCCGCCCGAGGTTCCCGGCCTCCCCGTCGCGATAGTCGCCGTCGTCGGATTGGCGATGAACGTCATCGCCTTCCTGATGCTGCGCAGCGGCGCGAAGGAAAGCATCAACATCCGCGGTGCCTACCTCGAAGTCATGGCGGACATGGTCGGGTCCATCGGCGTCCTCGTCAGCGGCTTGGTCACGCTCGCGTTCGGTTGGCGCTACGCCGACCCCGTCATCGGCGTAGCCATCGGCCTTTTCGTCTTGCCGCGCGCCTTCAACCTGGGCCGCCATGCCGTCCGCATCCTGCTCCAGCAGGCTCCCGATCGCATCGACGTCACCTCGATCATCGAGAAGATCAATACCCTCCCGGGCGTCGTCGACGCGCATGATCTACACGTCTGGACGCTCACCTCGGGGATGGAAGTTGCTTCCGTTCACGTCACCGCGGCAAGTGACGCCGATCCCACAACGGTGCTGGCGGCCACCCAAACCTTGCTTTCCGAGGCCTTCGAACTCGAGCACGCCACCGTACAGGTGGAACTACAGGGAAGTGACGGTAAATGCGCGGAACTCGCCTGGTGAAATGGACATTCCTAAATGAAACATTCGATTTCACCGGGCTCGATAACCTCACCGAATTCGAAGAAAAATTAGGTCTTCTTTAGTTTGGGAACGCTTACCACAATAAGGTCATACTGGGATGACAGTGGCCTCTGACCTGCACTATCTTGGAATTTATGACTTCTGGGGAGACTCACATGACCAAATTCCACGCACTACTCCGAGACCAGATTCGCAACGAGTTCAACGCTTCGCATCAGTACATCGCGACAGCGGTTTACTTCGACAATGCGGATCTGCCGCAGCTGGCAAAGCATTTCTACAAGCAGGCTGTGGAAGAGCGTAACCACGCCATGATGATCGTTCAGTATTTCCTCGATCGCGACATCAACGTCGAACTGACCGGCGTCGACGCTGCGAAGGCCGACTTCAAGGATGCCCGCGAGCCCATCGCTCTCGCGCTGACTCAGGAGAAGACGGTCACCGAGCAGATCGTCCAGCTCGCGAGCACTGCCCGCGAAGAAGGCGACTACCTCGGCGAGCAGTTCATGCAGTGGTTCCTCAAGGAGCAGGTCGAGGAAGTGGCAAGCATGACAACACTTCTCACCATCGCGGATCGCGCGGGCGCCAACCTGTTCGACCTCGAAGACTTCGTGTCCCGCGAGATGAGCACGGTCGGTGACACCACCGGTGCACCGAACGCAGCGGGCGGAACCATCTAGCCTGCAGCACTCACAGATTTTGCCCTCGAGCCGAGCGGTTCGCTTCCTGCCAGCAGGATCGAACTGATCAGCTCGGGGGCATCTGTCATCGGTACGTGCCCCAGGCCGGGCAGAACCATCAACTTTGCCTGCGGGAACGGCTTTTTCACGCGCTGCGCCTGATACACGGGCAGGATGAGATCGCGTCGACCCCACGCAACCGTCACCGGCACAGTGGGATCCACGATGGGCGGCAGCACGAAGTCCATCTCTAGACCCAGGTCGACGAGCTCGTTGGACACGAGCGAACGGCAGTCGGCCAAGGCCGCCGCATACCCGACATGACTCGGATGAGCGAAGAACGCGGCGAGCGCCGGATAGCGAATCAGCTTGTACCGCAATGCGCGTGGCAATCCGTCGCCCATGAGCTTGGCCGTGCCGCGCAGTGCACGGAACGTATTGATCGCTCGCACCTGATCGAGGTGATTGACAAAGAACCCGGCCGGCGAAAGAGCTGTCGCCGACGCGACATCTCCGCGCGCCGCCAGCGAGAGTGCAATCCAGCCGCCGAGGGAGTTTCCGGCGACGTGGGCGCGCTCCCCTGCCGGAGTCACTTCCTTGACGAACTCACTGACATCGTCGATCAGCTGTCCCATGACGTCCGGACCGAGTTCGGGCAACAGTGACTCTCCGTGACCCGGCAGGTCGACGGTGACGACGCGGCGGTACGGCGTCAGCTGGTCCAAAAGCGAATCCCACGCCTGCCGTCGATGGACGATGCCATGGACGAGCACAAGCGTGGGACCGCTACCGGAGATGTCATGCGACAAGGTCATGTCGCCAACATTAACCGTAACTTTGCGTAACGCCTATAGTTCGGGCGAAAAAATCAGCGCAGCGTGACCTGACGACCACGAAGTCCGTCGCGCGAGCGCAGCTCGGCCGAGGTCAGCGGAGCATCGACGGTCAGAGCCTCGGCAAGACGCTCACCGAGCTCGACGGTGGCCGCTACCCACTCGTTTGCATGCTTTTCGCGGTCGAGGTCGAAGACGGGAACCAACAGACCGTGGGTGCGGAACGAGCCTGCGTAACGCGAGCCCTCACCCAGGTGCAGTCCACCGGTCGCGTGCACGCGCGCCAGCGCGAGCATCAGGTCGTCTTCGCTCTCGGGACGAACCCAACGCAGGTGCGCCTTCTCGCCGGCGTCGACCCACCACGCGGCAACGAGGCCGTCGCCTTCGAGGCGTGCAGAGGGCATGATCGCCGAGTTGGCGTGCTGCACGGTGGCGGCAACCTCGGGGTCGGTTTCGACGCCTTCCGGAATCCACCAGTTGAAGTCCTGGTGCACGGTGATGTCGAGCAGCGCCGACGGATCGACGACAGCGGTGACTGCGGGAGTCTCGGAATTGGGGTTCGCGGCAGAAAGCGCGTCGCCGGGGGCCGCGTCCTTGATCCAGTTCACCGAAGCGGCGAGGTCTGCGCCGAGGTCGGCCGAGTGCGCCTGAACCTGGACACCGACAAATCCGGTGGCCGTCTCGCCCTCGTCGCGGACGAGTGCGGCAACAGCGCCGGGGAGGACCGTCGCCAACGTGACGGGACGGTCGGAGCCGATGACCGGCAACGGAGCCGTGGCGGACGGAACGAATTCACGCAGCGCGACCAGATCGCACTCGGCGGCAAGGCCCTCGAACGGGCGGTTCACTACGCCGGCAGCGGCTTCACGCTCTGCTTGGCGTGCCGCCAGCTTCTCTGCGCGTGCGCTGCCCTGCTTCGGTCCACTGTTTCTTTTGCTCTTCTTGGCCACGAGGGCAAAATCTACACGCTGCCCAGCCATTGCTTCGTGCGCCCGGGATGGTTGGTGGCAACCCAACTGACCCCGAGCTCACGACACAGGTCCACATCCGCCTTGTCGTCGACGGTCCAGCAGTACGTCGCGCGACCCGCCGCAGCAGCCCGATCGACCAGATCGGCATGTTCGCGCAGCGCCTTGATCGACGGCCCGATCGCCGTGGCGCCCACAGCGGTCGACGCACCGCCGCCGAGGTACCGCGACGCGTCACCGAGCAGGACCGTCGGCAGCAGCGGTGCCGAACGACGCACTCTCCACACCGCACTCGCCGAGAACGACATGACCACTGCACGCGAGTGGTCGGCCGACGGCGGCGACGCGATCCCGAAGCGGTGCAGTTCCGCCAGAAGTTTGGCCTCGACCAATCCGCCGAACCGCACGGGGTGCTTGGTCTCGATGAACAGCTTCACGGGGCGCGCAAAATCCAGGGCGAGGGTGATGAGATCGGAGAGAGTCAGAAGTTCGGCCGGTTCGCTCGTCGACCCGTAGTCCAGAGCGTTCAGCGAATCGAGAGTCATCTCGCTGACGATCCCCGTCCCGCTGGAAGTGCGGTCGACCTTGCGGTCGTGAACGCAGACCAGGTGTCCGTCGCGGGTGAGCCGAACGTCGCATTCGAGCCCGTCCGCACCCTCCTCGAGAGCTAGTTCGTAGGCGGCGAGGGTGTGCTCCGGCCGCGCAGCCGACGCACCTCGGTGCGCAACGACGAGTGGACCTCGGCGATCTGGGCTCACAGGGCTGCGGTTTCCTTCTCTTCCGACACCGTCTTCTCTTCGAGCACCGTCTTCTCTTCCAACACCGAGCGTGGCACCGGCACCCACCGGGTTTCCGATTCGGGCTCGCCGCGCCAACTCTTGCGCTCGATCCGTCGGATCACGATGAGCGTCAACGCGGCGGTGACGGCAGCGATCAGCGCTATGAATGCGTTCAGCAGAACCCCGTCGGCCATTGCCTGAATCCCCGGGCGTGATCGCCAGTACGCGTTGACCACCAGTAGCAGAGCGCTGAATCCCCAAAAGCCCCACCAGATCTTGACCAGCAGGATTCCGCGCGGATCACGGCGAACCAGCTCGAAGAGATAAACAGCTGGCATCACGAGGTTGAGGATCGGCACAGCGCAGCCGACGACCACTTCCGAGGCGGTACGCGGATCGGATTCCCGGGCACGTGCGAAGTGTTCACGACGCCGACGAAGCAGCCAGCACACAGCGGCGACGGCAGCGAGGACGGAGACCAGCAGTCCACCCAACTGAGTGAAGTACACGGCGGCGTCGGAGACCGTGAGCAGCGGCCGCGGGATCAGCGTGCTGCGGTTGCGGACCAGGATCGCGTATCTGCCCAGTTCGGCGAACACCGCCAGTCCGTAGAGGATCGTCGCGAGCGTCAGCAACGGCCCGACTCGGTCGGCCATCCGGTCCGCACGCGAGGGCGGTACCGGTGAGGTGTCGACGACGTCCTGGAGTCCCCACTGCGGGACGGCGTCGTAGCGCGGGGTGGTGAGGCTACGACGCACTGGTGCGTCCCCCACTCCGCGTGGGTCGGACGGTGAGCGCGCGATCCAGCGGAAGCCACGACGGTTGGGCGGTTGGTAGATCTCGGTGCGGGTGGGGATCAGGAGAACACCGCTGCAGCGCGGGCACCACTGAGTCGGGCCGCCGACTAGGGGCCAGCGCGCGGCGCATCGGGCGCAGACCTGAACGACACTCACAACTTCGATTCTGTCACGCCGTATCGGTAACGGCAGCAAATGGATTTACTCCCGATTTGTGATCGAACCTCCACCGCGTTCACCTGCATTGTTCGAATAATGTGACCTCCGCCACTTAAAAACTCGAGTTATCCACAGTTTCCACAGGTTCATCCACAGTTCTGGATGAATGAATCGGGCTTTATCCACAGGTCACGGGCAAGACCCTGAGAATTTGCTGACAGGTGTTAGCGAACGATGCACAGGCTCGAGGATGAATTTGACACCGCAGGTCAGTGAACTTTTGGGCGTCGGCGTCATTTATCCCGGCAAAGTTCACAATCCATTCAGAAATTGCTCCCGAAAAGACAGAAAAGACCGTTATCCCCTTTTTGTGGGAAGTCGGTTTTTGACACACCTGGAAGCATGACCGTCGATGACTTCTCCACAGCCCGAGCCAACTCTGACGTTCACCCCGAAACGGGTCGCGCAGCTCGCGTTCGTGTTGATCGGATGTCAGCTCGTCATTCGCGCCTGGGTTGCCGCGAGCAATTACTTCTACTGGGACGACCTCATCCTGATGGGCCGCGGAGGACGCTTCCCTCTCTTCTCGAGCGAACTCCTGCTCTACGACCACGACGGTCACTTCATGCCCGCGGCTTTCTTCGTCACCGGGCTGATCACCCGCATCGCGCCGTACAACTGGGCGCTGTCGGCAACGCTGCTCGTCATCGGCCAGGTCGCTGCGTCGTTGGCGCTTCTGCGCACTCTTCGGTTGGTCCTCGGCTGGCGACCGGCGCTGTTGATTCCGCTGATCCTGTATCTCTTCGTCCCGCTGACGCTTCCGGCGTTCTCGTGGTGGGCGGCCGCGCTCAACGCCTTGCCGCTCCAGATCGCGCTGGCCTGGGCATGCGGCGACGCAATCAAGCTGTACCGCACCGGGCATGTGCGCTACGTGTTCTCGGGCACCGCGGTTTTTGTCGTCTCCTTGCTGTTCTTCGAGAAGGCGGTCCTCGTTCCGTTCGCGGCACTCGCTTTTCTGGTGCTGTACTTGCGCACACAAGGTGAGGGAACGCCGATACGAAGTGCGGTCACGAAGTGCCGACCCCTGTGGACGGCCTGCGCCGCCGTGCTCGCGATCTGGATTCCGGTGTATCTGACAACTGTCGAATCTCCGATCACCGGCTACGGCCGTTCGATGTCCACCGAACTGCTGCATCACGGCACGTCTTTGGGGATGCTTCCCACTCTTCTCGGCGGTCCCTGGCAATGGGAGCGGTGGATCCCCAGCCCCGCATGGGCCGATCCGCCGACGGTATTGGTGGTCGCGGCCTGGGCCGCACTGCTGACGACGGTCGTGATGACAGTGCGTGCCAGACGCGGCGCCGCCTGGATCTGGGCCGCCGCGGCGCTGTACTTCCTGGCCTCCGTCGTGGCGATGACCGCGACCCGATCCGACGCCGACACCACCTACGAATTGGCGCAGACCTTGCGCTACTTCACGGATTCAGCGACGGTGTTCGCCCTCGCCGCCGCCCTGATTCTCGCCTCGCCTCGGCGACGTCCGGCCCGCATGCCCGTCGCAGTCGCCGCCGGGCTGTCGATGCTCTTCGTTGTCAGTTCGCTCGTCTCGACTGTCACGTTCGTCGACATCTGGCGCGAGAACCCGACTCGCGACTACCTCGCCAACGCACGAATGTCGTTGTCCCAGAATCAGGACGCTCCACTGCTCGAGCAACCCGTCGCGATCCAGGTACTTCTTCCCGTCGCCTTTCCGAACAATTTGGCAAGCAATGTTCTCGCGCCGCTGTCTGATCGACCCGAATTCTCTTCCAGCACTCCGATTCTGCGCACGATCGATGACAGCGGACAGATTGTCGATGCCGAAGTGACCTGGACGAGAAGGATTCCCGAAGGGTCGACACCGAACTGCGGCGCCCGCGCCGAAGGCCCTACCGAACTCCCACTCGACGGCCCCCTTGCCGGCTGGGAATGGACGGTTCAGCTCAATTACCTCGCGAGCACCGACGGAACGATCGACGTCGCGTTGGAGTCCGGCGACGCCGTATCAGTACCCGTGACGCAGGGTTTGCACTCGGCATTCGTGCGCCTGGTCGGCCACGGAAACAGCGTGAAGATCACGCCGACAACGCCGGGACTGACCCTGTGTTTCGGCGGTGGACAAGTCGGTGCCGTCGTCCCGACCTCCGCAAAATAGTGGCAGAGTAGAAGTCATGGAGCTGCGTATATTCACCGAACCCCAGCAGGGCGCTACCTACGAACAACTACTGACTGTTGCCCAGACCGCCGAAAAACTCGGCTACGGCGCATTTTTCCGCTCGGACCACTATCTCGCCATGAATACCGACGGCCTTCCCGGACCTACCGACGCGTGGATCACGCTCGCCGGAATTGCCCGCGAAACGTCCACCATCCGCCTCGGCACCCTCGTGACGTCGGCTACGTTCCGTCACGCCGGCCCGCTGGCCATCTCGGTCGCGCAGGTCGATCAGATGAGTGGTGGCCGCGTGGACCTCGGCATCGGTGCCGGTTGGTACGAGGAAGAGCATCAGGCGTACGGGATCCCGTTCCCTGCGCTCAAGGATCGCTTCGAACTGCTCGAGGAAACTCTCGACGTCGTGACCGGTCTGTGGCGTACTCCAGTCGGCGACACGTTCGACTACGACGGTAAGCACGTGCAGATCAAGAACTCTCCCGCGCTTCCCAAGCCGCACCAGGTCGTCGGTCCGCCGATCCTGATCGGTGGCACGGGCAAGAAGAAGACTCCGGCACTCGCCGCTCGGTTCGCGAACGAGTTCAACATCCCGTTCAAGTCCCTCGAGGAAACGAAGGACATCTTTGCGCGGGTTCGTCAGGCTTGCGTAGACATCGAGCGGAATCCGAACGAATTGGTGTTCTCCAACGCTCTTGTTCTCTGCTGCGGCCGCGACGAGGCGGAGATCAAGAAACGCGCCGAGGCCATCGGACGAGACGTCGACGAACTGCGTGAGAACGGTCTGGCGGGAACACCTTCGGAACTGGTCGACAAGATCGGCACTTTTGCCGAAGCCGGTTCACAGCGTGTGTATCTGCAGACTCTCGATCTCGCCGATCTGGATCATCTCGAACTCGTCGCAAGCGAGGTCATGCCCCAACTGCGGTAAAGAATGGGCCGGGATCTACAGCGCGTTCGCGTCGAGGAACGCGCGTAGGTCTCGGTCCCACTGGACCGAGCGGGAACGGTCGAGAAAAACCCGCACCAGCATGAACGCGATGACCAGCAGGGACATCACGCTGAACCAGGTGAACACCCCGGTCACCACGGCTGCGACGTCGGCAGCGCTCTGAGTGATCGGAGCTACGGTCTTGTCGCCGTGATCATTGACGTAGATGGGGACCTCGGTGCCGGCGGGCGTCGCCGAGTCGACAGTGACATCGCCCGTGTGAACCCGGCCGTTCCAGTTCCACTGCGCGCTGGCCATTTCGGTGGTCGGCGCAATGTAATCGGCTGTCGAGGCGGTGGTTTGCTTCGAATCTGCCGTTGTCGTCGCCGAAATGCTGTGTAATTCGGCGGATTGTTTGGCGATCAGTGCGTTCTGGCTCGAAGCCGTCGCAGCCCCTGCCCATACCGCGAGAGGCAGCAGAAGAATCGCGAAAATGATCAGACCGAAGGACATGAACCCTTCGATCCGATCACTGCGGCGAACCATCGGATCGTGGCCTACATGAATGGTGCGTCGGAGCAGCGACGCAGTTCCTCGCGTACTACCTGACATTGTGAGCTCAGTTCTCTCGACGACACACTCTTACATCGAGATTCCCTTTGTTTCGATCTAGTTGCAAGTGTTAACGAGCTGAATCACATGTGTCCTCCAACACCTGTCCGGTTATTCACTCGGCGGAAGGATGTCCGTCTGCGCCGGAACCTGATCCTGACGGAGCAATCCGACCGGGCAACTGACGCCGGTGGCATGCACCGGGCAGTAGCCGCCGGGGTTCTTCGCCAAATACTGCTGGTGGTAATCCTCCGCATAGAAGAAGTCGCGCAGCGGACCGATTTCGGTGGTGATCGCGCCGTATCCCGCTTCGGCAAGCCTTTCACCGAATGCGACGGCCGATGCATGAGCGATTTCTTCCTGCTCCGCGGACGTCGTGAAGATCGCCGAACGGTACTGCGAGCCCTGGTCGTTGCCCTGACGCATTCCCTGCGTCGGATCGTGGTTCTCCCAGAAGTGCGCCAGGACCTGCTCGTAGGAGATCACTGCGGGATCGAAGACGACCAGCACTACTTCGGTGTGACCGGTACGGCCGGAGCACGTCTCTTCGTACGTCGGATTGGGAGTGAAGCCGCCCGCGTAACCCGCAGCGGTCGTGTACACACCGGGAAGCTGCCAGAACTCCTTCTCGGCGCCCCAGAAACAACCCATACCTACGACGACGGTCTGCATTTCGGCCGGAAACGGCGGCGTCAACGGATGCCCGTTTACGTAGTGCGCGGTAGGTACCGGCATTTTCTGCTCTCGCCCGGGGAGGGCGTCCTCAGGCGCGATCAGCGTGGATTTTGCGGACGCTCGTCCCAGAATGTCGTCGTACCAGCTCATGCTTCGATGCTACGCGCGAGCGGCTGTTTCGCCACGCCGTGACCGCACGGGCACCCGGCAGCTCCACCCAGCGGTAGCCGACTTCTGCTACCGCAGCCGTGACCAGAAGGAACAGTGCGAACGCCAGCGTCGGTCCCACGTACAAAACGGTGTTCTCGACAACGCGGTACAGGATCAGGGTGTGCACGAGATAGATGACGTAACTGCGCGTCGAGAGCCACTTCACGACCGACCAGCGCGTCGGGACGCCGTCGTAGCGCCCGATGAGGACAACCGCTGCGGCGACTACCGAAATGGTCCACAGGTAGTGCTCGCCGGCCCAGTACACGCGGAACTGGGTAGCCACGATGATGACGTGCATCTGGACGAGGACGGCCGCGATCAGCCAGCGGCCGGGAGCGAGCTTCGCCCACGCGAGGTACATGATCTGGCCGAGGAAGACCGCCGGCAGCGTCGCGGCGATCTTGGACAGCATCGGCACGGTGTACGGCAGCGGCGCGTAGACGTTGTAGAGCAGAACCAGTGAGCACAGCGCACCACCGGCGAGCGGCATGACCATCGGTCGAAGCCGCAGTATCGGGCGAGCCGCGACGCACGCGAGATAGAAGAGGAATTGGACGGTGAGTGTCCAGGTCACTCCGAGAACTGCCACCTCGGGCTTGAGAAAGAATCCGCCGAGAAAAAAGCTCATCAACGCTTCGGTATCGGAAATACCTTCCTGACCGCTGAACATTCCGTTGATTCCGAGGCGGACCAGAAGAATGGCGATCGCGGTCGCCACCCAGAATGCGGGCAGCAGGCGACTGAATCGGTTGGTCAAGAACTTTCCGGGGCCGTCGCGAATCGCGGACCGCGTCACCAGAGCGCCGGTAAGCATCATGAATACGGCGACACCGACAAAAGAGAGGTGCTGGTTGAGTTCGGCCGGCTCGATCAAAACGCCGTAGACGATGTCGATCACCCACCAACCCGAGCCGAGATCGTCGATGACGTAAAAAGAGATGTGGGAGTAGATCACGGCGGCAACCGCCAGGGCTCGCAGCAGGTCAGCGCCCGGAAGATTCACCCGAGGCGCGGCCGCCTCTGGTGATTCCGGGAGGAAAACTGGTGCGGGCATCGCGCAAGTTTAAGGTTCCGTTCACCTTTACGACGAATTTGCGCATATTAGCTTACCCTTAGGCCGGAGCAAGTTCGGTTTCCCAAACTTTATTCTTTGGTGATTACTACCTGAGCCGGACTGTTGCGGACGGTGTACGAATGTTATTGGGTGGAAACCCGAAGAATGATTTGCACATACGCGAGTGACGTCACGCCGTGACCGGTGATCGACGCACTCTAAAGCACCAGGGCTCACCAGCCCGCAAAGAAGGGACCCTCGTGTCTGTTTACACGCTGCCGGAACTCCCCTACGACTACGCAGCCCTCGAGCCGCACATCTCGGGCAAGATCATGGAGCTGCATCACGACAAGCACCACGCGGCTTATGTTGCCGGTGCCAACGCTGCACTCGAGAAGCTGGCCGAGGCTCGTGAGAACGACACCATCGCAGCGCAGGCCAACCTGCTCGAGAAGAACCTGGCGTTCCACCTCGGTGGCCACACCAACCACACCGTTTTCTGGAACAACCTCAGCGCTGACGGTGGCGACAAGCCCGAAGGCGAACTCGCCGCAGCGATCGACGACAACTTCGGTTCGTTCGATCTCTTCCGCGCTCACTTCTCCGCGAACGCCAACGCCATCCAGGGCTCCGGCTGGTCCATCCTCGCGTGGGACTCGATCGGACAGCGTCTGATCATCGTCCAGCTCTACGATCAGCAGGGCAACATCTCCATCGGCCTCACGCCGCTGCTGCTCCTCGACATGTGGGAGCACGCCTTCTACCTCGACTACCAGAACGTCAAGGGCGACTACGTCAAGGCATTCTGGAACATCGTCAACTGGAACGACGTCTCGGCTCGCTTCGACCGTGCACGTACCCAGACCGCAGGTCTGATCGTCTAGTCACGCTCTTCTCGCGAACGGCGGCGCCTCACCAGGGGCGCCGCCGTTCGTGTCAGCAGAGCACCACCGAGCAGGACCGTCGTAGCTCCGAAGACCAATGCCAGTGTGCGAGTTCCGGAGTCACCGCTGCTCGCGGTGGTCTGATTGACGGCCACCGGATCCGACAGCACCGAGGTCAGCTGAACCTGCTGCGGAGTGGTCATCGCGGGAATACCGGATTTTGCGCCGTCGAGGCCCGTGACCAATGACTTGGCGATCCCTTGCAGCGTCGTGAATCCCTGAGTGATCTGGTCGGTCACGTCACCGAGCATCTGCGGCGCTTGATCGGCGATGGGGATGAGTCCGTCGTTCAATTGTCCGGCAGCACTGCTCAGTTGATCGCTCGCCCCTTGCAGCTGCCCGACGGCGGTGCGGACCAGATCACCGAGCTCAGTATCGGGTCCGACCGAACCACCCAACAGCGCCGGAACGGTGCCCAATTGCGCATTCAGCGCACCGAGATCCGAACTCACACCGGCCAGTTGCGCCGTCACGTCAGGCGGGATCGGAAGGCCGTTCAACGCAGTCTGCAACGTGTCGATTCGTGTCTTCAATTCCGCGGTCGAGGATGATGCCTCCCCCAATGTCAAGCCCAGCGAATCAGCGCGCGTGGCCAACTCTTCCGCCGATCCCGACGCCTGATCGACAACACCGGATACCTGTTCCGCCACGCTCATCAGCTCCAACGCCCCGGACCGTGCGGTCTCGAGATACGGCAGGAGTGTGCCGGCGCCTGCCTTCACCTGATCGATGGACTTTCCGGCCTCATTGGTTCCGGCGACCAGAATCTGTGCGGTGGTGAGGTTTTGATCTATCGAGCGCCTGGCGGCCGACGTCTGAGCCAGCAGGCCCTTGATTCCGTCCGCGCCGACCTGCGCCGATACGGCCCGAGTCAACTCGGCCGACTTGTCCGAATCCGAGCCCTTCACCGCCAGCTCGACGCTCGCCTGGCGGGGGTCCGTGCCGAACATCGACGCGACGGTTTCGCTGAAGTCTTCCGGCACCGTCAACGTCGCGAAGTAGTTCCCGCCGGGGTTGTCGACTACCTGGAAGTCGAAGTCTTCGTTCTTGCCCAACGTGTCCACAAGCGTGTCGCCGGCCCGAAGTTCCTTGCCGTCGAGCGTGGTTCCCGCGTCGGCGTTCACGATCGCGACGGTGTTCGAAGTGTCGGCACCGCCCGCGAAGATCACGAACCCGATCCCCGCCACCGCAGCCGTGACAATCGCGGCCACGCCACCCACTGCCAGCCGTCGACCGAGGCGTGACGGCTGGCGGTGGGAGTTTTCGGTGGTGTTCTCGGCGCTCATGGGCGAGACGATAAAGCAACAACTTGTAGAAACACTGAGAAGTTCTAGGTCGGTGCCGGCGCAGGTTTCTCTTCTTCTTTAGGGTCTTCATGCGGTTCGGCTCGAGGCCCGCTGATCAGGATGTCAGCCCAGCGTGTGGCTGGGTCGATGTCGAGCAGGACAGCCTTCACCAACAATGAGAGCGGGATCGCCAGCAGCGCTCCGAGCGCCCCGAGTACCCACGACCAGAAGACAAGTGAGAGGAACGTCATTGTCACCGACAGTCCGACGGCGTCGCCGACGAACTTGGGTTGGATGATGGACTGGATCACGAAGTTGATGACGGAGTACACGACGATCACCCAGAGCATCAGCCATGGTCCGCCCTGCAAGAGCCCAAGAAGTGCCGGCGGGATGACGCCGATGACAAACCCGATGTTGGGGATGTAGTTGGTGATGAAGGACAGCAATGCCCACAGAACGGGTAGCTGAATGCCCATCAGCCACAGCGCGCCACCGTCGAGCACCGCCACGATGAGGCCGAATACCGTCGAGACCACCAGGTATTTGCGAGTCCCTGCGGCAAAAGTGGAGAGCGCGTAGGAGATTTCGGGGCGCTGCTCGGCCAGCACGTGTAACCGCGAGCGGATACTCATGCCGTCGAAGGCCATGAACAGCAACAGCGCGAGAATGAACACCAGATCCGACAGAATGCCGAGCAGACCCTCCAGCCCGCTTTCGAGCACACCCACTACCTTCGTGAGATCGATACTGCTGAGCGTGCTTTGGATCTGTTCGGTGCTCACTCCGAAGTCGGCCAACTTGTCGCGGCCCTCATTGAGGAGGTTGGTCATCTCCTCGGAGTACTGCGGCAGGATCGTCGCCAACTGGGCCGTCGACACGATCAACGACGCGGCCAGCCCGAGCAGAATCAGATAGACGGTGACCAGCGAGCCCAACATCCCGACCCACTTGGGCCACCCTCGTCGCTGCGACCAATCCTGAATGGGTTGAACGGCAATCGTCAGCACCAGGGCGAGGAACACGGGCCCGAGGATGCCTCCGAACACCTTCATTCCGCCGACCGCAACCACGGTGGCAGCAAGACCCAGCAGGACAATCAAACCGCGAGGGATCGACCAGTTCTCGCTACCGGACACCGTGGGGATCGGAGCGGGAGCCGCGACGGCCGCCTTTCCCTTCTTAGAGAACACCGACTTCCTTTGCCCGGCTCCTGATCTGGAATGCTCCCACAATCATGAAGAGGCCGAACAAGATTGCGTACCAACCCAACAACCAGATGAGGCTGATGATGCCTTCGCCGGGCGCGACGAGAAGAATGATGCCGAAGATGACAGCAAGCACCGAGGCTGCGAGCAACCATCCCCAACTGGATCCGGGCAGCGTCTTCATCTTGAAGGCGCCGACGATTCCGAAGATTCCGAACATGATGGCGTAGAAGGCAATTATGTACAGCAGCACCAGCGCAGTGATGCCTGGCCAGACCAGAGCGACCACACCGGCTCCCACCGAAACGACGCCTGTGAACACCCACCATCCCCAAGAACTCAGGTGTTCGCGGTCCCGGATGGCTCGAACGATCGTGATCAAGCCGTCGGCAATGGAGTAGATACCGAACAGGAAAACCAAGGCCACCACGGTAATTCCCGGCCACACCAGTGCGATGATTCCGAAGATCACGCCGAAGATTCCGCGGATCAGGATCATCCACCAGATCTCTTTGCCGTACTGCACGAACGGGTTCTGCGTGACCATCAGTAGCCTCCGAAGCAAGCGGGTGTCTCTGACCGATTCAACAGCTCTTCAAACAGGGCAATACCGACAGATCGTATGGCTATCGTGGCCTTTCTGCCCATCGAAACGCGCGGCTGATACCGAGTTGTGCTCTACGGGTGCGGAGCGAGGGGACCTTCAGCTTGCTTCCCGAATACTTGCTTCCCGAATACCGGGCGCGGTCCACGATCCCGAAAGCACCGCAGCCTTCGGCCAGTACAGGCGCAGAAAAACGTTGAAGTCTCCGGACGGAGCCGGCAGCCAGTTCCGCTCCTTCTCACCACCAGGGGATTCGTGCTGGAGATAGATGTCGAGGGAACCGTCGTCGGCAAACGCCAGATCGCTTCGATCGCCGATCGCGTATCGGTCGATCGGGTTGTCCACGAAGAACTGCCGCTCGTTCATCATCGTGAGCGACCAGAAGCCCTCGACCGGCGGTAGCTCGTCCTTCTCGAAGTGCAGGACGTACTTCTTCGCCCCGGTCAGCGGCTTCCCGTCGACATCCGTGGTGGCGTGCGGGTACACGGCATCGGCGTCAAGGTTCGCCCCGAAACCGAGCCAGACGATCAAAGCCCGCTGAGCGTAATGAGTTCCGTAATGCCCCAAGCCGCGGTGCATCGTCCAGCCGTTCTTCGGACTACCCTCGGCCTCTTTGGCGATCTCGCTCAGCACGTCCATTCCGGTTCGTGCAGCTCGGTCGAGGGCATCACGCACCTCTTGCGGACGCGACTTCCAGGGCAAGGAGGAGCCGATTCCGATGTCGGACAGCTGTTTCATCATCTCGGTATCCTCCGGGCGGGGAGGATTGTCGTCGAGAAGTGCGTCGAGGGTGGTGAAGAAGGCCTCGCCGTCCATGGCGGCCACCTGGTCCACCGGCGGCGTCCGGGTGTCGACGGCAGCGTTCACCGGAACTTCACCGGGCGTGTAGTCCTGCGGGTCACCCGTCCACTCCGACAGTGGTGTCAGTCGCGTCCGGTCCTGCAGGGTGTGCACTTCAGCCAGGTCCGTTCCCCCCGACGTCGCATAACGCGCGACTATCCAATTCATTGCCGTCGGAGAACGCAGCAGCGTCAAACCTTTGGGTACGTTGCCTTTCCAATTCGGCCCGGCCACCATATACGGCCCCCCGGTGCGCCCCACCGTCCGAGATCCCGGCACCGTGAACACGTCGCTCCACGCGTCGAGGATGGGGACCAGCCAATACCGCGTGCCGAAGTCCGGCAGCGAGAGCACCTGCGGTTCCGTCGACACGTCGAGCCACCCCGACGAGTAGAGAGTGTCCGCGTTGGGTGAGACGACATCGGTGAAGGTCGCGTCGGGCGTTGTACGCGCATAAGCGAACTGGTTGAGCGGGGCTTTCATCGCCACCGGGGTCGGCACCGCCGTCATGACGTCACGCGATACCGCCGCAATCAACAGTGGATATCCGAAGATCCACGCCTGCGTTGCCAGGTCTTCCAGCCGAGAACGGTTCTTCGACAGAGTCATGCCTGCGCATACCACCGCCCTCACCAGCGCAAACCTGGCTGGCACTCTCCCCGTCTTGTGTGCCAGTACCGAATGGGTGCATATTTCGATTACCCAACGAGGTGTGCCGGACCGACGCATGCGCGTCTGCCCGAGATTTGCCCCAGCACCTAGGGAGGGACAGAAATGAACAGAAACGAAGCTATAGGCATTTCTCCGTTCCAAGCCGCCGGGTCTTTGCAGGGGTTCGTCATCTCCGGGCGTTGGCCGGACACCACCCAGGAGTGGGCGCAGCTTCTCGCCCTGGCTGTCCGAGTGGCCTCGATGCCGGGTTTGTTGCCGACGACGACGGTCTTCGGGGTTCGTGAGGACGTTCCCGAGGATCCGCAGCCGGGCACTGTCGGTCTGGTGGTTGCCGAAGGTCCGGTGCTGGGCGATTTCGCCCTGACACCCGGTCGTTTCTCCGATCACCAGCCACCGGCCCTGATCATGCTGCACCCGCCGTCGGAAACCACGTCCAGCCTGCCGGAATGCGAGGGCAGCGCGTCGGGGTGCGTACTACTGCCCGGCCTTCCCTACTTGGGTTTGGAGCATCGTGCGGCTTGGGTCGAGGCAGAGCCGGACGGCACAGTCGTCTCCATGATCAGCCGTGTCGGCATCGATCCGATCAGCGATCCCGACACCGCTGTTTTGGCCATGCTCCTCGCCTCGTGACGGCCCCGGTAAGCGATAAGTTCGGACTCCCAAACTTGCTGTGCGCTTTGCCAATTCGTTTCGACCGCGCTAACGTGGGTAGCAACGAAGGGGAGTAGCCCCCAATCGCTTGTGTCGACATACTGGTTCGACGCGCTCCGTCATGTGCGGATCGCGAAGCACCCGGCCTGGCGAACCGAAGGTCCTGTGGCCTCGGTGGGCGAGACCTTCGGCCGGACATGCGCACCCGCTGCGCCTGCCCAGGCCGGAGGCTCGCATTTTTCCTCCGACCTACACCGACCGGAGGAGTAAATCTTGCTTGCCGCAATACTTTTGAGTTTCGGCGTCATCTTTGTCGCGGAACTCGGCGACAAGTCGCAACTGATGGCAATGACGTTTGCCTTGCGCTATCGCTGGTGGGTCGTTCTCGGCGGAATCACCGTCGCCACCACCCTTGTTCACCTGGTCTCGGTCGCCGTCGGCCACTACCTGGGCGTCGCACTCCCCACTGCGGCAATCTCCATCGTCGGCGGTATCGCGTTCCTGATCTTCGGCCTCTGGACCCTGCGCGGTGACGATCTCACCGACGACGAGCAGAACAAGGCCGGTCGCGTCACGCGATCCGCCTTCATCGCCGTCGCGTCAGCGTTCTTCCTGGCAGAACTCGGCGACAAGACCATGCTCGCCACCATCACCCTTGCGACCGACAACGACTGGATCGGCGTCTGGATCGGGTCGACGGTAGGCATGGTGGCGGCCGACGCTCTCGCCATCATCGTCGGCTCAGTGCTGGGCAAGCACCTTCCGGACGGATTCATCAAGATCGGCGCCGCGGTGCTGTTCTTCGTCTTCGGTGTCTGGCTGCTGCTCGAGGGCATCTTCCCGGACTCGTCGGCCGGCATCATCGGCGGTGTCGTTGTCCTGGCCGTGTCCGTGCTGGGCGCACTGGCTCGGATGATCTGGAAGCGCTCCCGTGCGACCGACTCCGCTACGCACCTCGTCGATGACAATCGGACGCCGATCGACTGACTTTCAGCGAACAAGGTTATCGGCGCCCCAAATCGCGACCGGCACATGACCTTCTGCCACTCCGCTTGGTCCGAGCAACTGTCCGAATCGCTTCATCGGGTACAACGAGAAACGTCGCTCGAGGATCCGCACACTACCGATTCGACGTAGCCGATCCTCGACGGCAAGACTCTGGGTGAGGCTACTCAGCCACACGCTGATCAACATGTTCGCCGTTCCGGTGGTCGCCACCGACAATCGGGTCTCCGGCCAACGTGTTCCAGCCGTGGTCGCCGGCAATGTCGCACCGCTCGACTACGACGACAAGGTCGGATTCGCACTCACCTACACGGACTTCCTGAACAAATTGACGGACATCACCCGCACCCTGAAGTGAGGGTCCACTGGTAATACCACTTGACCTCTCACCAGTAAGCGTTTACGGTCGGTACATGTTCCAACCCGTTGCACGTACCTCGGCCTCCGGCGCAGTCTTCGACCAGATTTCCGTGAAAGTACTGGCCGGAGAGCTGGCTGCAGGTGAAGCCCTGCCCAGTGAGCGGAAACTCGCCGAGGCGTTCGGCGTCTCCCGGCCCGCCGTCCGGGAAGCAATCCAGAAACTCGCCCAGGCCGGACTGGTAGAAGTCCGCCAAGGCGAGTCCACGTCGGTGCGTGATTTCCGACGCCAGGGCGGACCCGAACTTCTGCCCCAATTGCTGGTTAGAGACGGCGTCCCCGACCTGACCGTAGTGCGCAGCGTCCTGGAAACTCGTGAGCTGATGGGACCGCAGATCGCGGTGCTGGCCGCCCGTCGCATCTCCGCAGAATCTGCCCGAGAACTCGACACGGCCGTGGATCAACTAGGCGCCACCGAAGAGCCGGTCGAATTGCAAAGCCGCGCCCTGGCGTTCTGGGACGTCGTCGTCGACAGCGCAGATTCCATTGCCTTCCGCTTGATCTTCAACAGCCTTCGCGCCGCCTACGAGCCGGCCATGACGGCACTTGCCTCCGTCATGGTGGCCGAAGTCGGCCAAACCGATCTGTATCGAAAACTGGCCTCCTCCATCACTTCACACGACGAGCCCGCCGCCGAGACCCTGGCAGCGACGCTGCTCCACACCGGTACGACGGCAATCGGCGACGCTCTCACCTTTCTGGAAGGACTGAAACCATGAGCAAGCCTCTTACTCTGGCCGATGCCGCACGGACGTTCCGCAAGTCACCGACGCCGTGGATGATCGGCACCATGCTGCTGGCCGCCGCAGCGACGCGCATCTCGTTGGGCGACTGGCAGATCACCGACGCACTGGTTCCACTCGTGATGCTTGCCGCATTCCCCTTCGTAGAGTGGGTCATTCACGTCTTCGTTCTCCATTGGAAGCCTCGGACCATTGCCGGCGTCACCCTCGACTCGCGCCTGGCGCGCAGCCATCGGGAGCACCATTTCGCCCCGCGAACCGTCTCGCTCATCTTCATTCCGTGGCAGACACTCCTGATCGTCATTCCGGTTCTGACGGCCGTCACCCTCCTGGCCTTTCCCCGCGTCGAACTAGGTCTGACGTTCCTGACCTGCATTTCCATCCTCGGCCTCGGCTACGAGTGGACCCATTTCCTCATCCACAGTGACTACAAGCCGAAAACTGCTCTCTACCGGTCGGTTTGGCGCAACCATCGCAACCATCACTTCAAGAACGAGCACTACTGGTTCACCGTCGCCACCGCGGGAACGGCCGATCGCGTACTGGGCACGTATCCCGACCCCAAATCCGTCGAGACATCCCCGACGGCGAAGAACCTGCACGGCGCAGCGTCCAAGCTGTGAAGGTAGGCCGGTTCCTGGCCCCCAGCTGGCAATTGACTTGAACGTGACTGTGTATCAGTGTTTTTCGTTGAAACTCGCCAGAACCATGCTTAGTGTCGGTGGAGTCAGAAGTTCGAAAAACGCTGTAACCGAAGGACACAACGCATGTTCAACGATGTATTCAACAACGTCATTCACCCGATGGTCACGAACTTCCAGCAGTTGGGCCCCCAGCAGTTCATTCCCCAGCAGTTCATCCCTCAGGGCGTGTTCCAGCAGGCGCCGCAAGCAGCCGAGCAGGCAGTGACGATCTTCGGTAGCTGATACCGCAATCCACAGATAGCGCCACTCAGGGGTCGTCCGTCCAATATGCTGGACGGACGACCTGAGTGCCTCCGCCTAACAAGGATCCCCATGACCGCGAACACCCCCGTCCACGCTTTCACCGACGACGCACTGGGCGACCTCGACGCCACCGGCATCGCCGCCCGGATCGAATCAGGCGAGGTGACCGCACGGGAAGTCATGGAGGCGTCGATCGCGCGCGCCGAGGCAGTGCAGGGGCAATTGAACGGTCTGGCCTGCACAGATTTCGATCGCGCCCTCGCCAGGAGCAACCGGCCGGCGACGGGCGTCTTCGCCGGAGTTCCGACCGCGATCAAGGACAACACCGACAGCGCCGGCCTTCCCACCCAGCAGGGCAGCACCGCCTTCACCGCAGTCCCCGCCAAGGCTTACAGCGATTTCGCGAAGCAGTTCCTCTCCACCGGGGCCATTTCGATCGGCAAGACTCGACTACCCGAATTCGGGTTCAGTGCATCCACCGAATACATGACGGAAGAACCCGTCCACAACCCGTGGAATCCGGCGTACTCGTCGGGCGCTTCCTCGGGAGGCGCGGCCGCGCTTGTTGCTGCCGGCGTACTCCCGATCGCGCACGCCAACGACGGCGGTGGATCGATTCGCATTCCCGCCGCTGCCTGCGGACTGGTCGGACTCAAACCCACTCGCGGTCGTACTGTCGCCGACCCCGCCGACAAGTCGATGCCGATCCGGTTGATCGCTCAGGGCGCCGTTACTCGCACTGTTCGCGACACTGCACGATGGATGTCTGCGGCTGAAAGCTACTACCGCAATCCACGACTCGCACCGGTTCGCCTGATCGGAGGACCCAGCTCAACCCGCCTGCGCGTCGGCGTGATCACCGATTCCGTAACCGTCACCAAGACGGACGACGAGACGCGCAAGTCCGTCGAAGCTACAGCCGAACTCCTTGCAAGCCTTGGCCATCATGTCGAGGACGCGGCATTGCCCGTCGGCCCCGAATTCATCGACGACTTCAGCATTTACTGGGGCTTTTTGTCGTTTGCCATCTCCACCGGTGGCAAACAAATGCTCGGACCCGACTTCGACAAGTCCGGCACCGACAATCTCACCAAGGGCCTGTACACGCTGTACCGCAAGAACCTCGTGAAGACGCCGCGCGTGCTCTACCGCCTGCGACGCCTCCAGCAGCAGTACAGCGCCATGTTCTTGAAGTACGATGTCGTGCTCTCGCCGGCTCTGGGACACACCACCCCTGAACTCGGATACCTCTCTCCCGCTCAGCCTTTCGAGGAACTCTTCGACAAGTTGATCGCGTACACGTCGTTCACGCCGCTGAACAACATCTCCGGCGGTCCCGCGATTTCGCTACCGATGCACCAGACCAGCAATGGTTTGCCGTTGGCTTCGCATTTCTCCGCCGATCTCGGCGACGAGCGCACGCTCCTCGAATTGGCCTTCGAACTGGAAGAGGCTCAGCCCTGGAGACGAATCCAGGACTGAGCCCCGCCCGGTGGAAACTGTCAGTCGCGCGGCAACCCGAGCATGCGCTCACCGATCACGTTGAGCTGCACCTCGGTCGTGCCACCATAGATGGTGGTGGCCCGGCCCGAAATGAGCTGCTCCATCGCCTTGTCGCTGGGCTGACCTGGGATGCTGACCGCTCCGGCAGCACCCAGTTCGGCGACGACGAACTCGGCGATCGACTGGCTGATCTTCATCGCCAACAGCTTGCCGACGCTCGACGTCGTACTCACGTCGATTCCCGAAAGTTGCTTGAGCACAACGCGGGAGCCGATGAGGTCGATAGCCTGACTCTCGGCAACCAGCTCGCCGACGCGGTAGCGTCCGATCGGGCTCAGGTCTGCTGACTTCGCGAACTTCAGTAGATCGGAGTCCGAGGCATACGCCTCCATCTTCTGGCTCAGTGCGACGCGCTCGCCCGCCAGCGTCGTACGTGCGACGTTCCAGCCGTCGTTGACCTCGCCGACCACGTTCTCGTCGGGGATGAACACGTCGTCGAGGAACACCTCGTTGAACAACGCCGAGCCCGTCATCTCACGCAGCGGGCGGACGGTGATGCCCGGTGTCGACATATCGAGCACGAAGTAGGTGATGCCCTGATGCTTCGGCTTGGTGGCGTCCGTGCGGGCGATCAGCATTGCCCAGTCGGAGAACTGAGCGACCGTGGTCCAGATCTTCTGACCGGTGATCTTCCAACCGCCGTCGACCTTTTCGGCCTTCGTCGACAGTGATGCGAGGTCGGAACCAGCACCGGGCTCACTGAAGAGCTGGCACCACACCAGCTCACCCTGCAGGGTCGGTACTGCCAGTTCCTGCTTCTGCTTGTCCGAACCATGCGCCACGACGGCCTGCACTGCCCAGGTGCCCATCAGGAGCTGCGGCATCGAGATACCCGCAGCCTTGATCTCCTGGGAGATGACGATCTGCTCGAGCGGAGCGGCGCTGCGCCCGTAGGGCTTCGGCAGGTGCGGCTGAACCCAGCCGCCGTCGCCGAGCGCGATCAGCTGGTCGTCCTCGTCGAGATCGACCAACTTGGCCAGCTCAGCCGCGATGTCGCCGCGGATCTCCTCCGCCTGCGGCGGCAGTTCGAGAACCGAAGCCCGGCTGACACCGTCAAGTGCCTGCTGCGCTACACGATTGGCACGATCCTCGCGGGTACCGAGAATGCCGCGGATCGAGAGCGCGCGGCGGTAGTACAGGTGCGCGTCGTGCTCCCACGTGAATCCGATGCCGCCATGGACCTGCACGCAGTCCTGCGCTACCTGCACTGCAGCGTCGGGAACGATGACCGCTGCGATGTCGGCGGCAAAATCTGCCGTGTCGTCGCCCTTGTCCAATGCGCTTGCCGCATCCCACACAACGGCGCGTGCCTGCTCGAGCGCAATGCCCATCTGCGCGCACTTGTGCTTGACGCCCTGGAACTGACCGATCGGTCGCCCGAACTGCACACGCGTCTTGGCATACTCCGACGCGGTGGAGACGCACCAGGACATGACACCGACGTCTTCGGCGCCGAGAACCACTGCGGCAATGGACCGTACCCGCGCCTCGGTGAGACCGTCGAGTACCCGTTCGGCGCTGATCTGTGCTCCATCAGCTTCGATACGCGCACTCCCGCGCAGTACGTCGATGCTGTCCTGCACGGTGATCGAGACCGCGCTGCTCTCCAGCACCGCATAGCGAACACCCTCGGGCAGCTGGATCGGGACCAACAGCACGTCGGCGTGTTCACCACCGAGCACACCGTCGAGTGCACCCGTGATCGTGTAACCGCCGTCCGATGACTCGGCCGCCAACGGCGCACCCAAGGCGACTGCTGCCGTACGACTTCCGTCGATCAAACCGGGCAGGAACTCAGGTCCCGCCTTGGAATCAGCGGCGCCGAGAACGGCGCTTGCCAATACCGTCGGAACAAACGGGCCGGGAGAGACATTGCGGCCCAATGCTTCCAGTGCCACCGCCAAGGTCAGCAGACCGGCGCCGTGACCACCCTGCTCTTCAGGAACCGCGAGTCCGAGAAGGTCTTGTCCGACCAGTGCCTTCCAGAACTCGGGGAACTTGTCCTCGGTCCGCGACTCCACCGCCGAGCGCACCTGCTCGGTGGTGATGGTGTGCTCGGCGAAGGAGCGCACCGAATCTGCAAGCGCGGTGTGCTCCTCATTCAGCCCGAGGCCGAGTTCGTATGCGTTGCGTGCCATGCGCTTACAGACGTTCGGCGAGGTCGGCGGTGGTCCAGGGACCCTCGCTCTCGATGGTGTTGACGCCGTGCCAGCCGGCGAGTTCCGTGATGGCTCCGCCCTGAACGGCGTACACCTTGCCGGTGAGCTTGCAGTCCGCTGCCGCGAGATATGCCACCAACGGTGAGATGTTGGACGGCGCAAACGCGTCGAACTCCCCCTCGGGGACCTCGGCCGCGAACAACGCACCCATACCGGGTGTCGCCAGCGTCAGCCGAGTGCGTGCAATCGGCGCAATTGCGTTGACGCGCACGCCGTATCGATCGAGCTCGTCAGCGGCCACCAAGGTCAGGGCTGCGATGCCCGCCTTGGCGGCGCCGTAGTTGCCCTGGCCCGCGTTGGGCATGAAGGTACCCGAAGCCGAGGCTGTGTTGATGACCGAAGCGTTGACGGTCGCCCCTGCCTTGCTCTGGTCCTTCCAGTACGCGGCGGCGTGGTGCAGCGTCGCTGCGTGCCCCTTGAGGTGCACGGCAATGACTGAGTCCCACTGACTCTCGTCCATACCCGCGATGAACGCGTCACGAAGGATGCCGGCGTTGTTGACCAGTACGTCGAGTCGGCCGAACTCGCTGACGGCCTGCTTGACGAGGCCCTCGGCGCCGTCCCAGGTGGCGATGTTGTCGGTGTTGGCGACGGCCTTGCCGCCTGCAGCGACTATCTCGTCGACTACCTGCTGCGCGGGGCCGGCATCTGCACCGGAACCGTCGTTTGCACCGCCGAGATCGTTGACCACGACGCTCGCACCCTCACGAGCGAAGAGCAGCGCATGCTCACGGCCGATGCCGCGTCCTGCTCCGGTGATGATCGCTACGCGACCGTCGAGACTTCCCATCAGTTCAGATTCCCATCAGTTCAGTTGTCGGACATGAAGACTCATTTGTCGGAGATGACAGCAAGGCCGTCCTTGATGACGAGGTCGCCGACCGCGCTGGTTTCGTACGAGTAGGACGTGGCTCCGTCTGCCGAACCCGACTTGTAGAACACCGTCTCGATGTCTTGGGTCGGGAGCACAGGCTTCGCGAATCGCACTGCGAGACGGCGCAACCGCTCGGTCTCGCCGCCGGCCAGTTCGGTCAGGGCTCCCCACGACGTGAACGCCATCGTGCACAGTCCGTGGTTGATGATTCCGGGGAGCCCGGACATTCGAGCGATCTCTTCGTCGAGGTGGATCGGCATCGGATCGCCGGATGCCGGTGAGTACCGGAACGTCTGGTCCTCGTCGATGTGCTGATTCACAATCGCTGCCGGACTACCCGCGCGAAGAGCGTCGTCGAATCGGTGTTCTGGAGCCTTCTCACCCAGGCCGGGGCCCGCGTCGACCTTACGGAAGAACGCCGTCATCCACTGCTCGTTGACCAATTCGCCCTTTTCGGTTTTGGTTTCGACGTAGATGACGACCGTGGAACCGTTGTCGCGACCCTCGAAACCAATGGGCTTGGCGCGAGCGACCAGATGATCACCGGGGAAGATCGGACGGTGGAACAGGAAATCCTGCTCACCGTGAACGAGCTTCATCAGCAGTTCCACCGGTGCCACCGACAGGGCAGCCGGTGCCATCGACATGAAGACGGGCACCACCGCAAAGACCGGCGGAGCGATCTCGCCCTTCAGATGTCGCTCGATGGGATCGTTGGTGGCAGCGGCGTATTCGGCGATGCGTTCGGCTGTTACCTCGAAGTGCTCCGGATCGGTCCATACGTCCAGCCCGGACGTATCGAATTCGACCGCGTTGGTCTTCGGTGTCGTCATCGAGCGTTATCCGACCAGCTCGGCGAACTTCGCCAGCGAGGCCTCGAGATCAGCCTTGGCGTTCTTCGCGACTGCCTTGCCGATCGGCCCGACGATCATGGTGCCCTTGAAGCTGGCGTCGACGGTTGCCTTCGAACCCGCACCGTCGGCCTCCACCGAGAGGATGAATTCGACGGTGACGCCGGCCATTCCGGTTCCGGCGATCTTGACCATCTTCGGAACCTCGACCTCTTCGACGGTCCATTCGATCTTGTTGGCCATACCCATCACGGAGACGACCTCGGTGAACTTGGCGCCCAACGCAACCTCGGTGGGGAGTTCACTCTTCCAGCCCTGGTGAATGGTGAGCCACTCTTCCCAGCGAGACAGGTCGGAGAGCGCATCCCAGGTCTTCTCGGGGGACGCGGGCAGTACGGCGGAGACGGAAACGGAAGCCATGATGAAACTCCTAGTGGGTAGCTAGCGGGTTGTGGGTGTGATTCAGCGTGCGTAGGGCTTGTATGCGGTCACGACAACTGCGCCGCCGAGTCCGATGTTGTGCTGGAGCGCGACCTTTGCGCCGTCGACCTGACGCTTGTCGGCGGTTCCGCGAAGCTGCCAGGTGAGTTCGGCGCACTGTGCGAGGCCGGTTGCACCGAGGGGGTGGCCTTTGGAGATGAGGCCGCCGGACGGGTTGACCACCCAGCGTCCGCCGTAGGTGGTGTCGTCGGCGTCGACGAGCTTGCCGCCGTCACCTTCTGCGCACAGTCCGAGTGCCTCGTAGGTCAGCAACTCGTTGGTGGAGAAGCAGTCGTGGAGTTCGATGACGTCGACGTCGTCGGCGGTGATCCCGGCCTGCGCATACACCTTCTCAGCGGCCTTACGAGTCATGTCCGCGCCGACGAGGCTGATGGCGCTCTTGTCCTCGAAGGTGCTGTTCATGTCGGTGACCATGGCCTGCCCGACGATCTCGATCGCCTGAGCAGCGAGCCCGTGCTTCTCGACGAATGCTTCGCTGGCGATGATCGCCGCGCCGGATCCGTCGGACGTGGGCGAGCACTGGAGCTTGGTGAGTGGCCCGTGAATCTGGCGTGCTTCGAGGATCTGCTCGAGGGTGTACTCGTCCTGGAACTGGGCGTACGGGTTGTTCAGTGAGTGCTTGTGGTTCTTGACGGCGATCTTCGCGAACTGCTCTGCAGTGGTTCCGAAGCGTTCCATGTGCTCGACGCCGGCAGCACCGAACATGTACGGAGCAGGCGGCATCGCGAACTCCTGCAGCTCGGCGAGAGCGAGGAGGTGCCGCATGAGTGGCTGTTCGCGGTCGTCATAGGTGGATCCGAGGGACCCGGACTGCATCTTCTCGAAGCCCAGCGCCAGTGCGCAATCGGCCTGACCGCTCTTGACTGCCTGCGTGGCGAGGTAGAGCGCGGTCGATCCCGTCGAACAGTTGTTGTTGACGTTGACGATGGGGATGCCAGTCAGACCGAGCTCGTAGACAGCGCGCTGACCTGCAGTGGACTCACCGTAGACGTAGCCGACGTATGCCTGCTCGACCTCGGAGTAGTCGATACCTGCGTCTTCGAGCGCCTTGGTACCCGACTCGCGTGCCATGTCGGGGTAGTCCCACTCGCGGGATCCCGGCTTCTCGAATTTCGTCATGCCGACGCCGACGACAAAAACCCTGTTACTCATTGCCACTCCTGAAGAGAACGGTATCTGTGTGTGACACGCTGTCCCACCAAAGTATGTGAGACATCTTGTCCAGTCAATGGCGGGGTGAGTATCGTTCGATTTATGACAAAAACAGCCGAGTCGGCGCAGCCCGACGGGCGCAGCACTCGCTGGAACGATCACAAGGAGCAGCGCAAAGCGCGGATCCTCGACGCAGCACTCGATGCAGTCAACGAAGGTGGCGCCGACGTCGGCGTCCAGCAGATCGCCGAGCGCGCCGACGTCCCTCGTTCCGTTGTCTACCGGATCTTCAAGGATCGAGCCGACCTCGACGAGCAGCTGCGAGTCCGCATCCTCGAGATGATGATGACCGACCTGGCCCCTACCCTGACTCCACAGGGCACCGTCGGCGAGGCCATCTCACGGGCCGTCGACACGTACCTTCGCTGGATTGTGAAATACCCACGACTGCACCACTTTTTAGGCAAGGGCTCGCCGAGTACGCGGGCCACCGGTTCGAAAGTGGTGACCGGAACCAAGACGGCCATCGCCGTCCAGTTGGGAAACCTCTTGGGCGCGATCCTCACCAGCCGCGGCAAACCGTCGAAGATGGCTGAGCCCTTGGCTTTCGGCGTGATCGGCTTGGTCGACGTCAGTGTCAACCGTTGGCTCAGCCAACCAGGTTCCGACGTGACCAGCACGGAATTGGCCGAATTCCTCGAACGCTCCATCTGGCAAGTTCTGGACGGGAATCTTCGGAGCATCGGTGTGGATATAACGCTGTCGACCCCGATCGCCGACCTGTGACAGTTACCGAAACACCCTGAACACTCGACGGACGCGGACTTCAACTGATCCGCGTATCTCCTCGGCGAAGAATGCCAGGGCTTGTGGTGCTACCGGAGCAAGCAGATAACTGGGAACCCACTCGACAGCGCGTGGGATGGTCGAGATGGGATATCGCATCGACCCGGCGTTTCTACGACAGGGACATGCGTCGCGAAATCTGCTCAGCCAAAACGGTTTCCACGAAGTCGGTGAGCAGTGGGACGAAGAAGACGGTCTGGAAACCATCTTCGAAGTCAGCGCCTCTCGATCGGCCGAGGCCGCCAGCGATTGATCACACCGAATACCGACAAGGCAAGAATGTCGGGAGTCAACCGCACAGCAACATCACGCACCGCCGCCAGCGGGCGACTCGCCGGCATCACGACGGTTGACATGTGCCGCGAAATCCATTGAACAGCTAGAACTCTACGACGCCGAGCCTTTGTGTAGCCAGCGAGATCGTGCGCATAGGCAGCAAGAGTAACGGCGTCCTCGATCGCCAAAGCCGCGCCTAGCCCGAGGTGGGGGCGCATGGCATGAGCGGCATCACCGATCAACGCAACTTTGCCGCGTGTCAACAACTTCGGGGTCCGAATCTCGAGCAACTCGTTCTCGATGATGCGAGCCGGATCAGCGTTCGCGACCAGTTGCGACACCGGTTCGGGCCAGTCAGCAAAATGCTCGAGACTGTCGACGCCGCGTTGAGCACCTGCGAAGGCATAGGTGCGATCACCTGCCAAGGGGAGAATGCCGAACTCTCCTCGAATCCCCCACACCTGCCCGACAAAATCCGGCGGCGGCTCATCGATGATCCAGCGCCAGGCAGACACTCCGGTATGCACCACTGTCCCCTCGCCCGGCCAGATCTGCTGCCGCACAACACTGTGCACACCATCCGCGGCAACGACTAGGTCGTATCGAGCGACGTCAGATCGATCGGTACCACCGTCGGTGACTATCTCGCCGCGGCCATGATCTCCGCAGCCCACACCCGTCACCCTGGTTCCGGTGCGTAGACACTCGGCGGGGATTGCGCGAACCAACACCTCGATCAAATCGGCGCGGTGGATTGTCACCAGATCGCGGCCGCCGGCGAGGTCACCAATTCTGCGCGTCACCAGATTTTGCCCGCGCAGATTCCTGATCGCGCCCGAGCTGTACGGAAGGGAATTCGCCCTGACCTGTTCGCCTACACCGATTTCGTCCAACGCTGCCAGCGCGTTGGGAAACAACACGACGGCGGCACCTACCTCCGTGAACTCGGACGCACGCTCGTACACGGTGACATCCCAGCCAGCTTGGCGGAGCGCGATGGCAGCCGTCAGTCCGCCGATTCCCCCGCCGACGATTCCCGCGCATTGTCCTTCCGGCACAGGTCAGATCCTCTCCGGAACTGTGACAGCCGTCAACCCGCTGGTGCTGTCGGTCCAGTGAATGGCACGATCCTCGAGCATGACCGGCGTCCACAACCTGTATGTCTTCACCTGATGGTGATGACGACACAGGCATTGGAGGTTGCCCGCAATGGTCCACCCTCCACGTCTCGGATCGGATGGATCAAATTCGGTGATGTGGTCGAGTTGGCACCTGTTCGCGGACACTGAACAGCCAGGGAATCGGCAGTGACCGTCGACGGCCCGTACCAATGCGGCCAGTGCCGCTCCCGGAGCATAGGTCAGCGCGCCGGGAGGTGGATCGGGCTGGGCGCCATGCCCATCCAATCTTCGAACTATGTCCGGGACACGCGCGACCAACCGTTGCATTGCCCGAATCCGATCTCCGCAGCCTTTCGGTTCGCGACTTAGGCGATCACGTCGGGCGACAAGCGGCAGGACAGTCGGAGCATGTTGCCGGCGCGGTCGATTCTCGGCGGCCTGGGCGCGGAAATCTACAAACAAAGCCTGCCAGGTGGAATCAGCAGCAAGCTCGCGAGCAAAATCAGGATCGATCGGTCCGTACCCGTCGATGCTCGCGGGATCTGACGTCAATCCGAGGAGCGTCGCCAGATCACACACGATGTGCAGCAGAGGCTTCCGACGTGAGGACGCAGTTGATCGAGACGCAGTTGATCGAACTGCTCTGGATGCAGCTGCGCACGTTTCACTGCCACACTGGCAAGTCAGCCCCTGTTCGCCGTGGAGAAGAGCGACCAGCGCGTCAGCCCGGCGCGTCGAGGCATTTCGTGGATCGTGGTTGCAGACGCTTCCGGCGGCCTCGTTGATCAGGCCAAGCGCTTCGACAGCCTCGTTCGCGCTGAGTGTTGCCTGCAACTGGGCGAGTCCGTGACGATCTGCACGCGTGCGAACATCGCGGTGTTCCAGCATCTTCCGGCGACGTTCGGCGGCAGCGTCCGGATCGTAGGCAAAGAGCTGACGTTCGATGTCGCGCTCCAGTTGACCGGGCGGAAGGCGATGCGCGGAGGCAAGTACACGACGCTCGAGCGCCGCGATCGCCTCCGGGTCGGCACCGGTGAGTCCGTCGACAATCTTGCGCACACGCGCATAGTCCAGCTCGCCGGCAGCGAAGGCGGCCTTGGTGAGCGGAAGGAACTCCCGTAGGGCATCACCGATCTCGATGTGGACTTCGGCAGTACGACGTGAGCACGTGAGCATCACAGCGATCTCGTTGCACGCGATCCGCCACGCCTTGTCGACATCACCGGACACGTCGAGTTCGGCATTGAATCTCGATTCCGACAACATGGATGCGCCGAGCACCTTCTGCGCGGCAAGCATGTTCTCACTCTGCGCCGTGGCAAAGAGCATGTCCGGCAGCACGAGTGGATCGACGACAGGACGGCCGTCATCGACGGATGTCCCCACACCGCTCGTCAATCCATTATCGAACATACATTCGACACTAGACCCGCCCACCGACAAGAAAGCTAGAGTGCCGGTTTGTATCCCTTACCCTGCATCCACGCCAGCACGTCCAACACCCTGATGACCGGAACGGATTCGTCGAGACCTGCACGTGCACGTAGGTCGAGGAGTCGACTCTGCAACTCGTCTTCCCGCATGGCTGCGCGAACGGGCTCCAGATGGGCAGCCTTCGTTCCCAACTCCCGCCCGATGACGTCGTCGTAGATCGGGAAGAGCCGCGGACGCTTGCGCGCGATCAGTTTGGACGCCATGGTTCGCCCGACGCCGTGAATCTCTCGAAGCGCCATCTCCAACCGCCACACCGGAGATTCCGGAGTGAAGGACTCGGGTTCGTTCGACAGATCGCGATCCGGGCCCACGTCGGCCAGGAGTCGGTTCAGTTCGGCATTGTTCTCCCCGAGTAGGAAGAAGGCTCCCTGCGCCGGAACCTGAACCGACAGAAGCGTCACCGCAACAAGATCTTCCGCGGTGAAGATGTTCGCATCACGATCGCGATTGCCACTGGGATCCCAGGAATCCCACAACGCACCGGTTCGGAGATAACCGGTCTTTCGGAGCGGCCTCGTGAAGTATTCCTGCAGCACGTCGACCGCGCCGTCATCGTCCCCGTCTCGCAGCACACGCGGGAGTCGGATGGGCAACTGATCAACCATGGTCGAGCGACCTTTCCAATACGTACTTGGCAAATCCGGAGTTGTGATACTGCCGAAATGGGCCCTTGCCCTTGGCAACAAGATGCTCCGCGAGCGGACGAACCGTCGTCATGTCGACGGGCAGTTGAGCGAACTGCTCCAATGCATCCGAGTCCTCGAGACTGCAGTCGATCACGGTCCCGTCGCCGTCGGCCGACGCCAATTCCGTGCGCCTGATGACGACCAGATCGTGCTTGGCATCGAGTTCTTCGATGCTGCAGCCGGTTCGCGATTCCAATGCCGAACTGGATACGTACACGGACATCACGTGCTCGATCGGCTCACCGCCGACGAGGTGGCACTCGACGCTCAGAATCTCCATCGGACCGATATTGAGAGTGAACAAGCGATGGCGCTCCGCCGATCGGTTGGTCGAAGGCAGGCAACTGATCGTCCACTGTTCGATCTCGACGGCGGCGGGCGCGTCGAAAGCGTAGGAGAGAACCTCGGCGATCAACTCGGCAAGATCTTCGAAGAGCGGGTCGCGCTGCAACCGCTCGAAATTCTCGACAGAAGCGGCGGGACGCACAGGCGCCTTGCTCACGCAGGTCCCCTCTCGTCCGGTGCTTTGCTCTCAGACCTCGCGTCCAAGGTACCCAGCCCTTCGCAGGCCTCGCGCGTTCGCCCTCACATACACCCTCGCGTTATGGTTCTCGACACGTACCACCGCCTTACCGATCGCTAACTCGAGGAGCACACGAAGTGGAAATCAAGGGAACCGCAGCACTGGTCACCGGAGCGGCATCAGGCCTCGGCGCCGCAACAGCCAAGCGCCTCGCCGACGCCGGCGCTACCGTCTTCGGCCTGGATCTGCCCGCGTCGATCGAGCGCGCTGGCGACAACGTCCCCGCCGGCGTCACCCTCATCCCCACCGACGTGACCAGCGGTGAAGAGGTCGAAGCAGCGATCAACCAGATCGTCGAGTCGGGCTCCCCGCTGCGCATCGTCGTCAACTGTGCCGGTGTCGGCTGGGCCGGACGCATCCTGTCCAAGAAGGGTCCGCACGACCTCGAACTGTTCCGCACAGTCATCACCGTCAACCTGCTCGGTACCTTCAACGTCATGCGCTTGGCCGCCGACGCAATCGCCAAGACCGAGGCCGTCGACGAGTCCGGCCAGCGTGGCGTCGTCATCAACACCGCTTCCGTTGCTGCCTTCGAAGGACAGATCGGCCAGATCGCCTACTCCGCTTCCAAGGGCGGCGTGCACGGCATGACGGTTCCGGCTGCCCGTGACCTCGCGCAGTTCGGCATCCGCGTCAACACCATCGCCCCCGGCATCATCGACACCCCGATGCTCGCGGGAGTCACCGACGAGTACCGCAAGGGCCTCGAAGCCGGCGTCCCGTTCCCGTCGCGTCTGGGCCAGCCGTCCGAGTACGCGCAGCTCGCACAGATGATCGTCGAGCACGACTACCTCAACGGCGAGACCATCCGCATGGACGGCGCACTGCGCATGGCGCCGCGCTAACCTCCCTGCTGTGCGCCTTTATTAACCGCCCACGGTTAATAAAGGCGCACAAAGCCTTCCGCCAGGGACTGCATACCGAGCGCCTTCGAGCCGTAACTGCACCGGCACCCACACCGGCAATGGTCGCGATCAGAAACAACTTTCGTGAACCGTCTATCACCGGGAGCATCTGAGCCGCGAGGATCGTGTACAAAACACCCAGCAGTGCCACTTCGCGCATGAGAGCCCAGTAGTCGTGCCCTGTCGTGTGCTTGGGCGAATAGCTCTCTCCCTGAACGACGCTAGGCAGCCACACACGCACCGAGTTGAGGATGACCGCGAGCGTTGCGGCTCCCCAGATCAGCGGAACTCTTCTCCCCGGAGGCACGACATAGGCCAACAAGGCGCATGCGCTGAAGAAATTCGCGACTTTGGCCAGCGGAGCGACCGTTGTCACTTGACGGACTTGGCGAGAGAAGAGTTAGCGCGCATGCAGGTTCCGGGCGGTACTACAACTCGAAGGCCAGCGGAATTTCCTTCTCCGCGCGGTCCGTCATCCACTCACGTAGGACCTTGGTGGCAATGACGTCGTCCTCGTTGTATTGCAGGATGCGTGTCCGCTGCGTCTCGTCCGGTTCACCGTCGTAGCCGACTGCCTCGCGGTACCACGCCATCGACGCTTCACCACCGGCTTCGGCGTCACGCCAGTTGAATCCGGCGACGGGGGCAATCTTCTTGAGTCCCTTGCCGTTCGGGCAGATGAACTGATCACTCACCGCTTGATAGATGTCGACCCACTGCGGACTGTCGATGAACTCGCGGATCTCGTCCTTACTGGGAATCCCGGGTTCACCGGCAAACCTGCGCGCCGAGTCCAACAACCACTTGTCCTCGGCTGAACGCGAATAGCAGTACGCGGCAAAGGTTTTACCCGAAGCAGCGGCCGCGGCTCGCTCCGCCATCAACCAACCCCAGAACTCTGCGAACGACCGCGCCTCGTCACGCGTCGGCAGCGGATCCCACGTCGCAAATCCTCGATACATCGAGAAGCCACCGACATTGAGCAACGTCCCCCACAGGTAGGCGCCGTGCTCCTGATAGCTCTCCATGTCGACGTCGATCTCGATGTCCGCCCGAGTCACCGAGATCTTCTCGAACCGCCGCACCAACGGAGCATCCACCAACCACGCCTTGGCGATCACCACTGCGTCGTCGAAATTTCCGTGCGGCCAATCCTCGAGCGGCTCACCTTCCCAGGCGGCCAGCTGATCGATCGTGTTGCAGCCGACGTCGCGCAGAAGCTCCGCTCGCGATCCGACAGCGACGAGGCTGACGTCACGGTTGCGGACCAACTCCTGCTTGCATTCGGTCCACCACGGGCACGATTTGCACTCGCTGACCTGTGACGGAGACGTCAGCACCTCACCGCGGGCCACAGCGATACGGTCGGCGAAGCGCTCGTCGTAATCGTCGAGAATGGCACTGAGATCGTGAACGAGGATGCAGTCTCCGTTGTATCCGATCGCCCCGGCCGTCAACGACGGGCTCGCCAGCCCACGACGCTCGAGCATCCGATAGACCTGCGCGACGCGCATCTGATCGCGGACCTGACTGCGGACCTTGCGTTTGGGATCGACCGCGGGCTCCCATTCGAAGAGCCCCGAGGTGATCGCGCCCTGGCCGGGATCGGTCACCTTGTGATTGACGACAATGACGGGGATGTACCCGCCGCCCTCGTCGTCACGGATGAGCATTTCGCAGCGGCCCTTGCGTCCGGTGTCGCGTTCGACGGGCAACACGGCGCCCCAGATCCGGTCCGCGCCGGCCTCACAGGCAGCCAGAGTGTCGCGAGCCTGCGCCGACGCCGATTGATCAGGGTTGATCTTCACCCAACGCTCGGGAGCAGCGCCGATCGCGAGTTCGGCGATCTCCGCGCGCTTCGCGATCGCGGCATCCTGGCGCTGCTTGACGCCGGTGTCGACGGGTTCCGAAGCCGATTTCCCGGGAAACAGCCCGTCCAGACGCACCCGATGACGGCATCGGGTCAACGCCCCCGAATCGATGATCGGGAGCTGGGGCGCGGGGTTGTTAACGGAACACACGATGACGAAGATTATGTGCTCCCCTAGGCTGAAGCCGAAGCGCAGGTACCTGGCAACACACAAACACCTGGAAACGGGGTCCTTTTCGATGGGGTTGTTCAAGAAGCGAAAGTCTCGTGCCACCCGCAAGGCGGAGGCAAAGGCTCTCAAGCACAAGGCTGAGGTCGAGGCGAAGCTCAACGCCAAGAGCCAGCGTAAGCGCGACAAGGTCGAGACCAAGTCGCTCAAGAAGCTGGAGAAAGCCGAGATCGAGTCACAGCACAAGATCGAGAAGGCGCAGATCGCGACCCTGAAGGCGCAGGAGAAGGCCGCTGCGAATCAGGGCCTGACAGTCGCCAAGGTGCGTAAGTACCTGGGAGTGGCACGTCTGCTTGCCCCGGTCCTGCTGCCGATCGCGTACCGCGCGGCCACGGCTGTGCGCGCCCAGCTCGACACCACGCGCGCACAGAAGATGGGCATCGCCGTCGACCAGCTCGGTGACTACACCGGTCACGGTGCGAAGCTGAGCGCCCGTATCGCCGGCGCCGAGAGCTCGGTCACCGAGATCCTCAGCCGCAAGCCCGACGACGCGGAGACGCAGCGTTTCGCTGCCGCCATCCGTGAGCGCCTCGGCGATCTCAGCACGGCAGTTCGCGCTGCGGAGCAGATGCCGCAGGCTCGCCGTAAGGCAGCTCATCAGGCAATTTCTTCCGAACTCGACGGCGTCGAAGCAGATCTGCTCGCACGTCTCGGCGTGCGCTAGACCTGAGAACGCCAGTGAGAGCAGCCGAGCAGACCGCGACCCTCCGGGGGACAGCTGTCGGTTCCGCTTCGGCTGCTCTCGCTGTCGCTGCGCACGGAATCGGTGGAGGCGAACTGCCACAGTCGTCGTCGCTGACCCTGCTGCTCGCGGTCTGTGCAACCGTCGGCGCGGTGACGGCCACCCTTCCCGCCCTCTCTCGGGGGCCCGCTGCACTGATCGTGGCTCTTGGCCTGGGTCAGCTTGCAGCGCACACCACCATGACGCTCTCCGAGCACGCTCATTCGCCCGCTCCGGGATTGCTGATGCTCGGTGCTCACGTCGGTGCCACCGTTGCCTGTGCGGTGGCGGTCCTGGCTGCCGAGCGCCTCTACCGGGTTGTCACCCACGCTCTTCACGTCGTCCTGACGTCCCTGGCTCCCGCCGCCGTCACTTCCCGCGGCCACACCGTCTCGACCGGAATCCATCACGGACCCGTCGACGCACTACTTCGCGCCAGCATTTCGCGGCGCGGCCCTCCTGCCCTGGTCTGAAGATACGCAGAACTCCCCACCCCTTCACCAGACCAAGAGGACACTTCCCGACATGAAGAACACCCTGATTTCGCGTGCGGTTGTCACGACCGTCGCTACCGGCAGCGCCGTGCTGCTGGCCGCCGGAATTGCTTCAGCACACGTCAGCGTCGTCGCACCAGGAGCTACGCAGGGCGGATACTCCGTTCTCACGTTCCGCGTGCCCACAGAATCCGATACCGCTTCGACCACCAAGCTCACGGTGGCACTCCCCGACCTCAAGTCGGCACGTACCGAACCGATGCCCGGCTGGACCGCCGTCGTCGAGAAGGACCCCACCTCGTTGGTCGCCAAGTCCGTGACCTGGACCGCCGACCCCGGCGTCGGAATCGCACCCGGCCAGTTCCAGCAGTTCGTGCTTTCGGCCGGCCCGCTGCCGGAGCAGGAAGAGGTCGAGTTCAAGGCCGTCCAGACGTACAGCGACGGGAACGTCGTCAACTGGGATCAGGAAGAGCTTGCCGACGGTAGTGAGCCGGACAAGCCCGCTCCGACGCTGACTCTCGCCGCGTCCACCGGTGACGCCCACGGAGCGCCTGCTGCCGAGACGTCCGCTGCATCCGAATCTTCTTCGTCGGACAACACCGCCCGCTGGCTCGGCGGCGTCGGCCTGGTGCTCGGCGCGCTGGGCGCTGCGCTCGGCCTCGGCGCACTGGTCAGGAGCAAGCGCTGATGAGTACCCGGATCAAGGTCATCGCCGTCGGCATGCTCGCGATGCTGGCCACGATGCTCGGAATGGGCACGGCCAGTGCGCACTCCGCGGTTGTCGGCTCCAACCCGGAGAACAGCGCGTCCATTCAGGTTGCGCCTGACAAGGTTTCGGTCACGTTCAACGAGGCTCTGCAGGCGCAGTTCGCGGCACTGACGGTCACCGGCCCGGACGGCAACCTCTGGACCAAGAGCGATCCGTCCGTCGAAGGACCCACTGTCAGTGCAGACCTCGGCGATCTCGGGCCGACCGGCGTCTACACGATCGCGTACCGCGTCACCTCCGCCGACGGCCACCCCGTCAACGGAACCCTGACGTTCACCCTCACCGAGGCGGGGTCGGGCACTCCCGGTGCTGCCGCCGCGTCGAGTACGGGTGAGTCGGAGTCCGGCAGCATGCCGGTGTGGATCTTCATCGTCGCCGGCGTCGTCGTGTTCGGCGGTGCGCTGTTCTTCGTGCTCCGTAAGCCGAAGTCGAGCTGATCGCGTGACGGGTACGGCAAACAGGTGGTGGTTGCTGTTTGCCGTACCCACAGCTCTGCTGGGAGTCCTCATCGCCTGGGGCCTCGCGAGCCCGTCGGGACCCGAATCGTCGAGCACTGTCCGCGTTCTCGCGATCGGATGCGGCTCGTTAACGCTCGGCATCGCGACGCTTGCCTGGATGGGCCGCAGTGAACGCCGTCCGGCAACAACCCCCGCGATCATGTGGACTCAGCTCACCGCGGCGGCAGCGGTTTGGCTAGTCGCCGAGATCACGCTCCTCGTGCTCAATGCCGCAGCGGCAGACGGCGCCCCGGTCACCTCACTGACCATCGGGCACTTCGGCGCATTCGTCTCCGAGGTCAACGTCGGCCGCGTCGGTGTCGCGATCATCGCGTGCGCGTTTGCCGTGGTCTGTTACGGCATCTACGGGTTCACCAATCCCGAGACAGTGCCCGTCGCACCGGCATTGGTCGTCTCCGCGTTGGCGCTCGCTGCCCGCCCGATCACCGGGCACATGGCGCAGCAGAGCTTCGGATCGATCCTCGACGCCGTTCACGTCCTCGCTGCGGCCTTGTGGTTCGGCGTGCTCGCCGCACTCGCGCTTGCCGTACCGTCGCGCGGTGCCTGGGCGATCTGGTTGCCCAAGTACTCCGCCCTCGCCTGGCGATGCGTCCTCGCGTTGGTCGTCACCGGTATCGTCAACGCCGTCGTGCGACTCGACTCGCTCTCCGCCTTCTACGACACCGCATACGGCCGGGTGATCCTCGCCAAGATCGTGGTGATCGCACTGCTCGTCGCCCTGGGATGGTGGTGGCGCCGGACGTGGGTGGTCGCGAGCGCTGCACACCGCATCAGCGCGGACGGATCTCTGCGCCGCGCCACCGGTGAAGTTGTCTTCATGGCTATCGCATTCGGGCTCGCCGCGGCCCTTGCGACAACTGCGTAAGACGTGCTTCAGCGCAAGATTTCGTGACCCGCACATTTAATGTTTCACGTCGACATTTAACCTCTACGTGAGTTTATTTTCCCAGCTTGCGGCGGTTTCCGGCCCCCCTTAGCGTTGCTCGCATGACGGAGGCCCAACGCTCGTTTCTCGTCTGCGCTTCGCAGCGCAGCGGCAGTACTTTGCTGGTCGAATCACTGCGAGCAACAGGGGTCGCGGGTGAGCCGGAAGAGTTCTTCCAGTACCTCCCCGAGACCTCTCGATCGCCTCAACCGAGGCAGTGGTTCGAGGACGTCACGGACGAGTCCGTCCTGAGCCTGCTCGCCCCGTTTCACCCGGGCACGCCGGACACTCGCACCTCCGAACAGTGGCGCACACAACTTCTCGAACTCGGCCGAACCCCCAACGGAGTCTGGGGCGGCAAGCTGATGTGGAATCAGACACCGCTCCTGCTCGATCGCGCGGCCGGATTGCCTTGGCGCAGTGGGACGGACCTACGTTCCGCACTCCACGACACCCTCGATCACGACCTGCAGTTCATCCACGTCTATCGGGAAGATGTTGTCGCTCAGGCTGTGTCGATGTGGCGCGCCGTGCAGACACAGGTCTGGCGCGACGACGCGACTCCACCGAATCTCTCGGACGGTGCGCAGTACAACGCACTCGGAATCGCGCACCTGGTGACGATTCTCGGTGAGCAGGAACGCCAATGGAAGCGCTGGTTCGCTGAGGAGGACATCTCCCCCATCGAAATCGGGTTCCGCGATCTCACCGAAGACCCGCAGTCCGTAGTCGCAAAAACCCTCATCTCCCTCGGCCTCGACGGACAACTGGCCCCACCACCGCCGCTGCGCCGTCAGAGCGACGGACGATCCCGCGAATGGGTGCAGCACTACCGCATCGACGCCGAACAGAACGGATACCCCGTCACATGAGCACCGTCACCGATGTCGTCGACGAACTCCGAGTTCTCGAATCCGAAGCGGTTCACATCATTCGAGAGGTGGTGGCAGAGCTCGAAAGACCGGTACTGCTCTTCTCGGCGGGCAAGGACTCGATAGTCCTGCTTCGGCTGGCCGAGAAGGCGTTTCGACCATCGCCGCTCCCCTTCCCGGTGCTGCACGTCGACACCGGTCACAATTTCGAGGAGGTCATCGAATTTCGCGACCGCCGAATCAAGGAGGGGGGACACACACTTCTGGTTGCCTCCGTTCAGGATTCGATCGACCAAGGGAGAGTACAGGAGTCGACCGAGACCAGCGGATCGCGAAACCGACTGCAGACCAGAACCCTGCTCGACGCTCTCGAAGGCGGACGATTCGACGCCGCGTTCGGCGGCGCCCGCCGGGATGAAGAACGTGCGCGCGCCAAGGAAAGAGTTCTCAGCTTCCGTGACGAGTTCGGCCAGTGGGATCCACGGGCGCAACGCGCCGAACCGTGGTCGCTATACAACGGACGGATAAGACGCGGCGAGTCCGTCCGTGTTTTCCCGCTGAGCAACTGGACCGAACTCGACATCTGGCGCTACATCGCCCAGGAGGAACTGGAACTGCCGTCCATCTATTTCGCCCACGAACGGCGGGTATTCGAGCGCGACGGAATGCTCCTTGCCGCTTCCGAATTCAGCACCGACGCCGAGAATTCCTCGGCTACAAAAGAATGGGTGCGGTATCGAACGGTCGGAGATCTGACCATCACGGGCGCCGTTCGATCGCACGCCGCCACCATCGACGACGTCGTCACCAAAATCTCGGCAGCGACGGTTTCCGAACGAGGCGAGACTCGCGCAGACGACCGAACGTCGGTCGCCGCGATGGAAGACCGAAAGCGTGAGGGCTACTTCTGATGACCACCACCATCACTCGCCAACTCCTGCGGCTGGCAACGGCGGGTAGCGTCGACGACGGCAAGAGCACGCTGATCGGCCGACTGTTGCACGACACCGACAGCCTGCCAACCGATCACCTCGATTCCGTGACCGACGAGCACGGTGTCGCTGACTTGGCCGCACTCTCCGACGGACTGCGCGCCGAGCGTGAACAGGGAATCACGATCGACGTTGCCTACCGGTTCTTCTCCACTCCCACAAGAAGTTACGTACTCGCCGACACTCCGGGGCACGAGCGCTACACGCGCAACATGTTCACCGGAGCATCCAACGCTCACGTAGCGGTCCTGCTGGTCGACGCGAGGACCGGCGTGCTGCGTCAGACGCGTCGACACGCCAGAATCGCAGCGCTACTGGGTTTTCCGAACCTTGTGGCCGTGGTGAACAAGATCGATCTGGTGGGCTTCGACGAAACGAGATTCGCTCAGGTACAGGAAGAATTGCGGGTATTGGCACGCCAGCTCGGGCGAGGCGACGTACTTGCCATCCCCGTCTCCGCGAAAGCCGGCGACAATGTCGTGACCCGCTCGGAGAACACCGAGTGGTACAACGGGCCGACACTTCTCGAATATCTCGAAGGCGTCGAACTCCATGCGCCCGCGACACACATCGAGGAACTTCGGCTTCCCGTGCAATGGGTTTCGCGCCCCGATCCGCAGAATCGTCGCCGGTACACCGGCCGAATTTCGGCAGGCACACTGAGCGTCGGAGACGAGGTAGTGGTCCTGCCGTCCGGATCGAGGAGCACCGTGATCAGTCTGGACACTCTCGACGACAACCGCAGTACTGCCGTTGCACCACTGTCGGTTTCGGTGGAGCTTGCGGACGACATCGATGTCGGACGCGGCGACGTTCTTGTCAATGGCGGCACACAGGCTCATTTGCCGGTCCTGGCCCGAGAACTGGACGCCACGATCTGCTGGTTGTCCAATACCCCGTTGCGCGCCGGTGACCGGATAGCACTCAAACATACGTCCCGGACCGTGCGAGCTACGGTTCAAGAGTTGCACACCCGACTCGACCCCGAGACACTCGACGAGCAGGACAGCCCGGTGGAGCTGGGGCTCAACGACATCGGAACGGTCACGCTCCGAACCAGTTCCGTGGTGATCGCCGATACCTACGACCACAATCGGGACTCTGGTGCGTTCATTCTGATCGACGAGCAGAGCAACGACACCGTCGGCGCAGGCACCATTCTCGAACCCCGCGTCGTTGTTCCCGGCGAGCAGACCCGCAGTGACATCAAATGGCACCCGTCCTCACTCGAGCGTCAACGACGGTGGGCGTCGACTACCCAGAAGGGCGCGACGATCTGGCTGACCGGCCTGCCTGCCTCCGGAAAGTCCACCGTCGCCGTGGCTGTCGAACGTGCGCTGGTCGAGGCCGGGCGCACCGCGTATCTTCTGGACGGTGACAACGTCCGCCACGGCATCTCCGACGATCTCGGGTTCTCGCCGGGAGACCGGGCCGAGAACATCCGGCGCGTCGGGCATCTCACCCGATTGTTCGCCGACGCCGGCGTGGTGGCCATCGCATCCATGGTCTCGCCACTGCGTTCAGATCGAGCAATTGCGCGCGCTCTCAACGAAGCTGCCGGGCTCACCTTCCTGGAAGTTGCCGTCACCACCCCCGTCGAAGAATGCGAACGCCGAGATCCCAAGGGCCTGTATGCGCGTGCGCGGGCCGGTGAACTGAAGGGGCTCACCGGAATCGACGCACCTTACGAAACGCCGGAAGCTCCGGACCTGGCTTTCGACACGACCGGCGCTGACATCAGTGAACTGGTCGAGCGGGTCATCGCATTGTTGGAGGAGCGAGAGACCGCTCAAACCTAGGGGTTTTCGGTGTCCGACTCGAGATAGCCGCGGTCCGCGCTGTAGGCGGACCGCACGTTGGGTCGGACACCGATCTTCTCGAGGTACGCCGCCATGCGGTGTACGGCCATCGCGCTACCCAGTGCTTCGTCGGGAAGTCGATCGTCGGTTTCGGCGCGCCAGGTGTGAAGCTGCGAGGACAATTCCGCCTGTACCGCCGAGACTTCCGGTCGATCGATCAGATTGATCTTCTCGTTCGGGTCGGTTCGTAGGTCGTACAGCTCCCGAGGTGCGCGTACCGCCAGATGCTCGGTGCCCAGCGCTTTTCCGGAAAGACTGTCCTCGATGTCGAGCGGTAGATCCAGAGCCGGGCGGACAGCGTAGTTCTCGATGTAGCTGTAGTCCTTGGTGCGCACCGCACGAATGGGATCGAAGCTGTCGTGAAAGGTCTTCTCCGTGAACAAGGAAGTACGGACGGGTTCGGACGGTTCAGTTCCGCGATCGACGAGGGCATCGGCGTGCGAGCGCCCTTCCACCTCGGTGGGGACGTCGATTCCGAGCAGATCGAGAATGGTCGGAACGAGGTCCACACCGCTGAACAGTGTCTCGTATTCCTTTCCGCCACTGCGATACCGCGCGGGAGGCCGAGCGATCAAGGCAATACCGGTACCCGGGGCGTAGAGCGTCGACTTGGCGCGCGGGAACGCCGCGCCGTGATCAGTGAGGAAGAAGACCCAGGTGTTTTCGGCGAGCCCCTCTTCCTCGAGGGTCGCGAGCAGTTCCCCCACCGCGGCGTCGGCCACCTCTACGCTGCCGTGGAATTCGGCCAGATCCTCGCGCACCTGCGGCACGTCGGGAAGGTATCCGGGAACCTCGAGGGCTGCGGTGTCCGCCGGGGTGTAGCGATCCGCCGGGTACGGCCGATGCGTTTCGAAGAATCCAGTGGTGAGCAGGAACGGCTCGGGCGGGAAGCGTCGTAACCAGTTCTGGGCACGCGGAACCACGTAGTCGCAGAACGAGTTCGTGACGTCGTACTCGTGATAGCCCAGTCGCTTCGGATACGCAGTCTCGTGCTGCATGCCGAAGAGTGAGGTGTACCAACCGTTGTCGGCGAGGATCTGCGGGAGCGTCTGCACCTCCGCGTGGTACTCCCAGCCGTGGTGCGCCAACCCGATCAGACCGTTGTTGTGCGGATACCTACCCGAGAAGAGCGAACCGCGCGAAGGCGAGCACAGCGGCGCCGTCGCGTGTGCGTCGGTGAACCGGATACCTTCTGCTGCCAGTCGGTCGAGATGGGGGCTGTTGACCCCGGCGACACCGTAACTCGCGAGGTGTCGCCCCAGGTCGTGCCAATGAATGATCAGGACGTTATCTCGCGCAGCCGACACGTGGGCAAGGCTAGTTGCCCTGCCCACGTGCGGCAACAACTCGAATCAGCAGGATCTCAACTGTTTCTGCCAAGCTGTCTGATCCATCCGCGGGTATCGGCCGGATCGATGACGTCGTCCAGTTCGAACGTAGTCGCCGCCATGAGCGCCTTGCCCTGTGCGTAGGCCAGTTCCACGAACTGACCGAACAGTGTTTCCCGAGCCACCGGATCTTCGACGGACTCGAGTTCCTTGCGGAAACCGAGACGCACGGCGCCTTCCAGACCCATCGGCCCGATCTCTCCGGTCGGCCACGCCACCGTGAACTCGGGTGCGTGGAAGGAACCACCGGCCATCGCCATGGCGCCCAACCCGTAACCCTTACGCAGGATGACCGTTCCGAACGGCACGGTGAGGCGAGCACCGGCAACGAAGAATCTGCCGAACCTTCGGACCGTCGCCTCCTCCTCCGAATCCGGACCCACCATGAAACCCGGTGTGTCGCAGAGGGTCACCAGAGGGATTCGGTGCGCTTCGAGGAGTTCCAGGAAGTCCGAGGCCTTGTCCGAGGCTTCCGCGTCGATCGCTCCGCCGAGATGCTCGCTGCTGTTGGCCAGCACACCGTACGGAACTCCTTCGACACGAACGAGTGCAGTGACTACACCGCGTCCGTAATCTCGACGCAATTCCAGGACGCTGTCGACGTCCGCGATTGCGTCGATTGCTCCACGAACGTCGTACGAGCGCAGTCGATTCTCCGGCACCACGTGCCGGGAGAGCCGCGGATCCGGAGCCGTCCAGTCCGGGCTCGCACCCTGGAAATAGCCGAGGTACTGCTTGGCCAGGGCCACCGCGTGAGCGTCGTCGTCAGCCACCAGGTGTACGACGCCGTTGCGCCGCTGCACGTCGATGGGGCCGATGTCCTCGGGACGGAAGTTTCCGAGGCCGCCGCCCTCGACCATCGCCGGTCCTCCCATGCCGATATTGGCGTCCGGTGTTGCGATCAGCACGTCACAAGCGCCGGCCAGGGCCGCGTTGCCCGCGAAACAACGACCGGACACGACTGCGACCATGGGCACCCGGCCGCTCAGCGCCGCCATGGCGCGGAAGGTTCCCAGTTCGAGACCCGCCCCGGCGCCGGCATCGGTGTCACCCGGACGCCCGCCGCCGCCTTCGGCGAACAGCACTACCGGAACTCGCTTTCGGTCGGCGATCTCGAGCAGGCGGTCGGTCTTGGCGTGATTACGCATGCCCTGGGTACCGGCGAGCACCGAGTAGTCGTACGAGATCACGACGCTCTCGCCGCCGCTGATGGTCGCCACTCCGCCGATCAAACCGTCAGCAGGAGTGTTGGCGATCAGGTCTTCCTCGCTACGTCGACTGCGCTGCGCTGCCAACGCGAGAGCGCCGTACTCGACCAGGCTGTTGTCGTCGACCAGGTCGTAGACGTTCTCGCGAGCAGTCCGGCGTCCCAGCTTGTGACGCTTCGCCACTGCCGCGGGCCGGGCCGCGTCCAGGGTCACCTCGTGACGAGCGATGATCTCCGCGAGATCGGGACGCACGTCGTCGAGGTTCACCTCGTCGACCTCTGCGAGCTTCGATCCCGCGCTTGCGCTACGGACGACGAGCAACGGTTCGCCCGCACCCACCGACCTCCCCGGTGACGACAGGACGCGGACTACTTCGAGATCAACGGGCGCCGAGAGCACATGCTGCATCTTCATCGCCTCGAGGACGGCAACCTGGCCACCCGCGTGGACGCCGTCACCGACGGCGGCGAGTTCGACGACGATGCCCGCCATCTGCGCACGAACCACATCCTCGTCCGGTGCCACGTCCACAGCCGAGGAGGGCGTTTGTGGGCCGGCTTCGGGAACGAGGTCCGCCAACCGCGAACCCAACCAATCGACGTCGACCAAGCCGTCACGGAAGTCCTTGTCGGACAGAATTGCCTGCAGGAACTCGATGTTGGTCGCTACGCCGTCGATGGCGAACTCACTCAAAGCAGCAATCGACTTGCGCACCGCGGCAGGGAAATCCGAGCGACGCGTGTGGGTGATCACCTTCGCCAGCAGCGAATCGTAACGTGCACTCGGCGAGAGCCCGACAGCGCCGAAGGTGTCCACTCGCACACCGGGCCCGCCCGGAGGAGTGAAGTTGTCGAGCGTGCCCGACGACGGCAACGCATTGCCGTCCGGCGTCATGGTTTCCATGTTGACGCGGGCCTGGATCGCGATTCCCGATGCGATTGCCACGGATCCGACTGTCTCCGAGTCCTTCTCCACAGCGGTGATTCCGGTTGGTAGGTCCAGGTTCTCGAACGGAACTCCGTTCGCGATCGCGAGCTGCACGGCGACGAGATCTACTCCGGCGACCTCCTCGGTTACCGTGTGCTCCACCTGAATTCGCGGATTGACTTCGAGGAAGACGAAGCCGCGTTCCTCTACGAGGAACTCGACCGTCGCGATTCCGCGGTAGCCGACTTCGGCGCACAGCCTCGCGGCCGCGGCGTGCAGACGCCCGCGCAGGGCCCTCGACAGCCCCTGCGCGGGCGCTACCTCGATCAACTTCTGATGCCGACGTTGGACGCTGCAATCACGGTCACCCAGAGCGAGCGCATGGGTTCCGCCGCGCCCCGGTGCCGCCACGATCTGCACTTCGATGTGGCGAGCGTGCTCACTGAGTACCTCGGCGAACAGTGCCGAACTGCCGAATCCCGACTGGGCTTCGGCCGCACACACACGGTACGCGTCGTCGAGTGCTTTCGGGTCACGCACTGCGCGCATGCCGCGGCCACCGCCGCCGCTGAGCGCCTTGATCATGATGCCGCGGGGGTTGCGCTCGAAGAATTCGCGTACCTCGTCGAGGGCGGCGTTCGCCGATGTCGACGGCAGCACCGGTACGCCGGAGTCGACAGCCGCAGTACGGGCACTGGCTTTGTCTCCGAAAGTCCGGAGGACCTGAGCGTCCGGACCGACGAAGACGATGCCTGCCTCGGTGCACGCCTGCGCGAATTCAGCGTTTTCACTGAGGAATCCGTAGCCGGGATGCACGTGTGTGGCGCCCGTTTCGGCCGCGATCTTCAGCAAGCGGCCCTGATCGAGATACGCGGAAGCTCCCGAAGCTCCGAGCGGTACCGACTCCGTGGCTGCCGCGACGTGCGGACTGGACGCGTCGTCCTCGGCGTAGACCGACACCGTCTCGATCCCGAGTTCACGGGCAGTTCGAATGATCCGCAGCGCAATCTCGCCGCGGTTCGCAATCAGCAGTCTCACTTGTCCCCCTGAGTGCGCTCGAACAGATCGCCCTTGCGCACCTTTCCTGTCGCAGTCATCGGAAGCGCCTCGAGCACTTCCACTTCGGGCACCTTGTACGTGGCCATGTTCTCCTTCGCCCACGAGACGATCTCGTCGGCCGCGGTGTCGGAACCCTCAACCAGCTGGACAAACGCAAAAGCCACCTGTCCCTTGTCCGGGTCCGGTTTCGGTACCACCGCAGCCTTTTCGATCGCCGGGTGCAGCATGAGCAGCGCTTCCACCTCGGAGGGAAAGACACTCATGCCGTTGGTCTTGATCATTTCCTTGTTTCGCGCCAGGTAGTGCAAACCACCACGCTCACTGAACTTTCCGACGTCGCCGGTCTGCAGCCAGCCGTCACGGATGGCGTCGGCGGTGGCCGCCTCGTTGTGGTAGTACGCGGAAAGGATCGACGGACTGCGCACGATGATCTGTCCGTGCTCGCCGACGGGAACCGGCCTGCCGTCGTGATCGACGATCAGAACGTCGGTGCCGGGCACCGGTATTCCGCAGAACACCGGCTCGCTTTTCAGGTCGTAGTCGCCGTCCTGGAAACCGAGGGTGATCGTGTCCGCGGTGTGGGTTTCGGTCATGCCGTAGCTCGCTTCGCGCAGAACACCGCCAGTAGCCTCGCGCCACCGCTGGCGCGTGGCCGAATCGAGTTTGAGAACAAACGAGACTGCCATGGCGTTCTGGAGTGTCGAGAGATTTCGCTCCGCGAATCCTGGTGTGTCCATCAGTTCGACGTAATTGTCGACGGTTCCGACCAGTGAGGTCACGCCGTAGGTCTCGACCGCGTCGAGCGTGGTCTCCGCATCCCAACGATTCAGCAGGACAACGGTTCCGCCGTTGACGAGCGGAACCAGAATGCCGAAGTCCTCACCCGCGATCCAGAAGATCGGCAGAAACACCAGGGATACCGGCGGATTGGCACCCACCTGGTCACCACCGGCAAGCGTCGCGGTGGCCGCGGTGTAAACCATGTGGCGCTGAGTGTGCTCACAGCCCTTGGGCATTCCCGTCGTTCCGCCCGTGTAGTTCAGGGCGGCGAGGGAATCGAGTTCTGTCGACACGGGAGTCGCGCGCTCACTGGTGATGATCGACTGCCAGTCGCTCAGGCGCGGATCATCCACCTCGAAGGGAAGTTCGACGGTGGGGATCGCGGTCAGCATGTCGGAGACCGCAGTCTTCGCGACGTGCTCGAGCGATGTCTGCGAGCGAACCTTCTTCACCAACTTCGAGAAAGTGTTCTGCGTCAGTAGGACCTTGACGCCGGCATCGTTGAGTTCGTGAATCAATTCGTGTTCACGGAAGAGCGGATTGATCGGCACGTGAACCGCACCGACCTTCAGAATGCCGAGCATCGCGATATGGAACTGCGGGCAATTGACCAGGTGTACGCCGACGCGATCGCCGCGTTCGACGCCGAGCGAAAGCAGCCATCCGGCAAAACGATCCGAAAGCTCGTCGTATTCGGAATACGTGATGACCCTGCCGTAGAAGACGATTGCGGGAGCATCCGGCCGCTCTGCCGCCCAATGCCGCAAGTAGTCGACAAGTCCCCCGCCTTCGAGCGGATACTCGACGGCACGGGGAATGCCGGCGGGCCAATGCGCTTGTTGCAGCGCGGAGATTTCCGCCAGAGCCGCTTCGAGCACGTCTTGTTCTGCCACCGATCACTCCATTCGTAAAAGAAATCTATTTCGACTCTTCGAACCCGATCAACCGCTCGGACATCGTCGTCATATCTGCGATGAACTGGTTCTGCTCGTCAGCACTCGCTTTGCTCAATCGTGCTCCACCGGCCATCTGCGCGTCCGAGATCATCTGCACGAGCACCGGGGGCGAAACGCAGGGATCTACGTCGTGAACCTGTCGAATACGTTCGACAAAGCGCACGTAGCGGCTCACGAGCTTTCCGCGGACCGCCGACCAACTGCGCTCGACCTCGGAATCCACCCGCGCCCGATGCTCGATGACCGCGAGCAGGTCCCCATAGGTGTACACGGCCGTGATGAACGCCGACGTGGTCGTTCTGAGAACTTCGCGTAGATCCTCGGCCGCTGGCCCCTCCATGTGCTGGGCGTCGAGAAACCGTCCGCACATCATTTCGGCGACGGCGCGGAAGACCTCATCCTTGGACGAGAAGTACGCGTAGAAGGTCGCCCGGGACACATCGGCCCTGTTCGTGATCGTCTCGACCGTCACAGCGTCGTATCCGAGTTCGCCGAAACAGAGCGCCGCGGTGTCGAGTAGGCCGGCACGGCGTGGACCGTCCCCGAGCTTGCGGGCTGTCCGCGCTCGCTCCTGCGTTTCGCTGGTGGTCACCATCACAGTGTGTGTTGACGTTGACGTCAATGTCAAGAATCGCGGGACCGACGCCCCACTTCGAATTTTTGTTCGGGTTGCCCTTTCACAGCCCATATATCGGGTGTAAGACTCTGCCTCTAATGTTTTTCGCCTTTCCCAGAAGGAGTCAGTTCCGTGCCGGAAGAATCCGCGTCACCCTCCTATTCCACGATCAAGGAAACAGTTGCCGGTTTGATGCCGACTCTGGAGTCGGAACTAGTCGAACTCGTTCGCATCCCGTCGATAGCAACCGAGGGTTTCCCCAGCGAACCCCTCTTCGAGGCCCACGATCTGATCGTTTCTCTACTGGAAAAATCCGGAGTCACGAAGATGGAGAAACTCGAAATAACAGGTAAAACCGCGCCCGTCATCATTGCAACAGTTCCCGGCCCCGCCGGATCCCCGACGGTATTGATGTATTCGCATTACGACGTCGTTCCCGCCGACGACGTCGAACTCTGGGATTCTCCGCCTTTCGAACCGACCAAGCGTGACGGCGCGATTTACGGCCGCGGTACGGCAGATTCGAAGGCAAATGTCATCGGCATGATCGGCGCACTTCGAGTCTTCGACGGAAAGCCGCCGGTGACGGTCAAGCTCGTCATCGAGGGCCAGGAAGAATTCGGCAGCCCCTTCGACAACTATCCGCCGGAAGCCCCCGAATTGTTTGCGGCCGACGCAATGGTTATCGCCGACGTCGGCAGCGTTCGCCCCGGATCACCGACCCTGACCGTCGCACTGCGCGGATCCGCCCAGGTGATCGTCGAACTCACCACTCTCGGCGCCGACAAGCACAACGGCCTCTACGGCGGCGCCGCACCGGACGCCCGCCTCGCGCTCATCCGCGCACTGGCGTCGCTGCACGACGACAACGGGGACGTGGCAGTCGACGGCCTCCTACGCGAACCGTGGAACGGTAGTTCGTACACCGAGGAAGAGTTCCGCACCCTCGCCGAGATCCGCGACGGGCTCCCCCTGCTCGGAACCGGCGGCATCGGCGAACGCATCTGGTCGGGCCCGGCAATCACCGTGACCGGTATCGACGCTCCCCCTGTGGATGGTGCGGTCAACGCCGTCGCCAGCACCTCCCGCGCTGTGATCAATCTGCGTGTGCATCCGCGTCAGCCGGCAGTGGAGGCACAAGCTGCCCTGGTACGGCACCTGGAAGCCCTGCGCCCCTTCGGTTTGCAACTGACCGTCACCGCGGGAGAAACCGGCGACGGATTCGCGGCAGCCGAAAGTGGACCGGCCTTCGACGCGGCACTGTCTGCACTATCGCAGTCGTGGGGTGAGCCGGCCGGGCTGATGGCAGGCGGCGGCTCGATCCCCCTCGTGATGGCCTTGGATACAGCAGTGCCCACTGCCGAGAAGCTGTTGTTCGGCGCCACCGACGGTTACGCGAACATCCACGGCCCCAATGAACGCGTCCTGCTCGACGAGCTCGAGAAGGCCGTCGTCGCCAAAGCACTGTTCTTCCAGGAGTATGCCGACACCTTCGAGGGGAAGAAATGAGCACCGACACCGACACGGAATCCGCGCAAACGCCGGCCAAGAAGAAGTTCGAGTTCCCCGGTGCGGTCACGATGCTCGCGATCGTCACCATTCTGGTCTGGGTTGCGGCACTGTTCATTCCGTCCGGACGCTTCGGCGTCGACGTAGACGGCTCACCCGTTCCGGGTAGCTTCGAGACCGTCACGTCTCCGCTCTCATTCTGGGAACGAATCCAGCAACTGATCCTCTCCCCCGTGAACGGCCTGTACGGCGTACAGGATTCGCTCACCGGGTTTGTCGACACCGACAACATCGGACGGCTCTTCGGTTCGGTCGGCGTAGTCCTCTTCATCATGGCGCTCGGTGCGTTCATCTCGGTCAGCTTTGCCACCCGCAGCCTGGAAACCGCTGTCTCCCAACTCGCTACCAAGCTCAGCGACAAGGGCTGGTTGCTCATCACCGTCATCATGGTGCTGTTCTCGCTGCTCGGTTCGACGATGGGCTTCTCGGTCGAGACGTTCGGTTTCTACGCCCTGCTCATACCGCTGATGACGGCACTGGGTTACGACCGCATGGTCGCGGCGACGATGATCATCCTCGGCGCTCTGGTCGGAAACATGGCGTCGACCGTCAATCCGTTCTCGATCGGCGTCGCCTCCGGTGAGGCAGGCGTGTCCATCGGTGACGGCATCGTGCTGCGCGTGATCCTGTGGATCGTATTGACCGCAGTGGCAGTGGTATTCGTTCTCCGCTACGCCGCAAAGGTGAAGAAAGATCCGTCCAAGTCGCTTGTCGGTTTCGACATCGAGGACGACGAAGACGAGGAACCGGCCGAGCCGGTGGACATCGACGGCAAGCTCACCGGAACTCAGAAACTGGTACTGCTCATCACCGGGCTCACCTTCGGACTGATGATCTTCTCCGTCATCCCGTGGTCGAGCATCTTCGGCGCCACCACCGGTCCGGCCGAGTACGACGCGTACCACGTCACGGCAACCGAGCCCTACTGGTTCGAGTTGAACTGGTGGTTCCCGCAATTGGCGATGCTGTTCATCCTCGCCGCCGTTCTCGTCGGCATAGTCGCGAAGATGGGTGAGAAGAAAATCGTCTCCCTGATCACGCGTGGAGCCGGCGACATGGTGGGCCCGGCGATCGTCATCCTGCTCGCTCGCGGCGTCTCGGTGATCATGACCAACACCGAAACCCTCGACACCATCCTCAACGCGATGGAGCAGTTGGTCAGCGGCGCTTCGGCCGGAGTATTCGCGATCCTCGTGATGCTCGTCAACATTCCGCTGGCGTTCCTGATCCCGTCCAGCTCCGGACACGCCACCCTGGCGATGCCGCTGCTCGCCCCGCTGGGCGACTTCGCCGGAGTCAGCCGCGCCCTCGTCATCACCGCCTTCCAGATGGGCCACGGCCTGATGCTGATGGTCGCCCCGACCAACGTCGTCGTTGTCGGCGGGCTGGCGATGGCGAAGGTGGGCTACGACAAGTTCCTACGCTTCGTCTGGCCACTCCTGCTGATCAACTTCGTGATCGTTGTCGTGGTGATCGGCGCGGCAGCAGTATTCGAATAGTTCAGGCGTGGTGGGCTTCGCGTGCCGCCGTCTCGAGACGGTCGTTGTACTCGGCCCACCACGCCTGATCACCGGGAGCCAGATTGTTGTCACCCGCCTTCATCCCCGCGGCGCCGTCGATCAGTTCCCGCACGATGTCCGCGTGACCAGCGTGCCGATGGGTCTCGGCGACAACGTGAACGAGTATCTGATGCAGCGTGACGTCGCGCCGATCCTCCGGCCACGGCTTCACGAATCCAGGCGAATCCAGATCGTGTTCTTCGATCGTGACGTCGGCGAAAGCCCAGGTGCGGCGATAGGTTTCGACGATGTCGGCCCTGGACTCATCGGCGCGGGCCCACATGTCGACGTTGAGTTCCTCCGAACGCAACCACGCAGGTAGATCGGGAACACGTCGGCCGAACGTCGGACCGAAATACCCGAGCTCGACGCCGATCATGTGTTTGACCAGACCCAACAAGTTGGTCCCTGTCCGGGTCATCGGACGCCGAATGTCATACTCCGACAGCCCGTCGAGCTTCCAGACGAGCACGTCGCGTGCTGCCTGCAGGTACCGCTGGAGATCTTCCTTTTCCGAGTTGGTGGTCATGAAACCAACCTAAACCGAGTGGAGCACACATTGACAGCGGTGGAGGATCTGACCGAGGTTGCCTCCCGGGCCGTCGCCGCCGAGCGTGACGCCCGGTCGGTACGCTGGCACAACCCGGCAGCCGTCCGCAAGGCTGCCGCGTCCGTCCGTGATTCGCTCGACGACGAACGATCAGCGCTGAGCCGACCGTCGTACAGCGGGTTGTCGCCGTCGCCGCACATGGCTCGCCAACTCGAACTGATCACGACGTTGCAGCCTCCATTGCCCGCCGACGCCAGCATCAGCACTGCTGCTCAGGCCGAGGCCGACGCCGTCGCCGCGGTGACCACAGCACGGATAGCCTTGCGCGCCGCTCACCTTGCGGTTCTCGAAGCACGTGTCGCCGCTCTCGACGCCGGCGACACGGATACCGTCGCCGCTGCGATTCGCGGCTACGTCCCGTTGAACTCCGGCAACCCCTTCGTCCGGCATCTGCAGGATCTCTCCTCGCGCATCCGCGAGGAAGCAAAGCACGTCGTCGGCGGGAAGCCCCGGTCGATCGCCTTTCGCCTGGGCCTTAGCCTCGGAATGGGCTTGGCGTACCTGGCATTCATCCGCCTCTTCCAGTGGGACGCAAAGGAAGATCGACTGCCCTACCTGGCGCTGTACGCACTCTCGGGGGTCGTCGGAAGTGTCGTGTGCACCAACGCGCTCAGCTTCGACGCCGGTCGGGTCCGCGCTGCGCTCTCCGGTGGAACGAGGCTCTGGCACGTGCTCGTCGCGAAGAACGCGGTGATGCTGCTCCTCGTCGGCAGCGCCGGGTTCCTGCTCAGCGTCATCCTCGCGTGGCGGTCCGGAAGCAGTACGGATCTGGTCAAGGCCTGCGGCCAGGTGCTGACCATGATCCTGCTCTGGTTGGGGGTCGCCAACGTGATGTCGGTGAGCCTGCCGCTGCGGGCCGAACCGATGACAGCGCGGCGCCACGACGGCACGTGGAAGCAGTTTCTGCTGTCTTTTGTCATCTCGTACGGTGTCGGACTGATCGTCAATCTGATGCTCTACTGGCGGGTCTGGGCCAAGACGACGCTGCTCGAGCAGATGGGCGGACCGTGGATTCCGGTCCTGCTGCTCCTCGCGAGCGCGGCGGCGACCTGGCTGTTGCTGACCGTCCTGGCGGTACTCCTGGCCGACCAACCACGCTTCCGACGCGCCCTGCAACGGGAGATGGTGGTCTACCGCGAAGAAACCAACCGCCCGCAGGCGACCATTCAGCACAAATCCGGCTAATGTAACCGTGCGTGGCTGATCCGGGCACGTCGCGAGTACACGCAGTGTCGAGGAAGGCGTGACCCATCATGACCGTAAAGCCTGGCGCGGCCGCCACATCGGCCGCCGTGAGCACCGCCTCCTGGCTGCCACTCATCGTGGTAGTCCTCACCCAGATTCAGGCGTCGTTCGCCGTCAATGCTCTGACCGTCTCGATGGCCGGCATCACCACCGATCTCGACACGCCCGCAACAAGTGTCGGCACCGCAATCACCGCGGGCACCTTTGCCATGGCTGCATTCATTCTGCTGGGCGCCAAGATCGGCGCCCGTTACGGCACCCGTTTGGTCTTCCAGATTGCCGTCGCGATTCACGGTCTGGCGATGGCCGCGGTCGCTCTGAGCCAGAGCCCGGCAATGCTGTTCGTGGCGCAAGCCGCGTCCGGCGCTGTGATCGCTCTCATCGCCCCCGCGTTGACGGTTTTCATCGCCACGAACTTCAGTGGCGATCAGCAGGCAAAGGCCATCGGTTACCTGGCAGCAGCAATCCCCGCAGCCGGTGTGCTGGCACTGCTGATCGCCGGTTCCTTTGCGACGACGATCGGGTGGCGTTACTCCTTCGCCCTCGTCGTGGCGCTCGCCGTGGTCAACCTGGTCCTGAGTTTCCGTGTCAAACCTGTTCCCCCGCAGAAGGACATCACCATCGATTGGGCCGGCGCCGCACTGGCTGCCGTTGCCGTCATCCTGCTCAGCTTCGGTTTCAGCGGCCTGAACTCGTGGGGCGTCATCCTGGCCACCGACGCTGCGCCGTTCTCGGTCATCGGTGTTTCACCCGCGGCCATCCTGATCGTCCTCGGCACCATCTGCGCGCAGGGGTTCTTCCAGTGGACGCGAAGCCGCAAGGCGCAGAACAAGCCTCAGCTCTTCAACCTCGACGTCCTCAAGACCGGCGCCGAGCGCGCCACCACGATTTGCATGGCGACGATGATGTTCGTGGGAACCGCGGCCAACTTCCTCATTCCGCTGTACATGCAGATCATCCAGGGCCGCACCAGCTTGCAGACGTCGTTCTCGATCATCCCGTACACACTCTCGATCTTCATCGCGAGCACCGTCGTCGCGCGCCTGTACAAGACGTACTCCCCGCGTCTGATCGCACGAACCGGGTTCGTCGTTGTTGCCGCTGGACTCATCCTGTTGGCCTTCACTATTCGTGGTGACTGGCATCAGATCTTTGTTGTCATCGGCCTGATCACCCTCGGCCTCGGGCAGGGCGCCATCGTTGCGCTGGTGTTCAACACCCTCCTCACAGCAGCCCCCAAGGAACTGGCCGGTGACGTCGGTGCCTGGCGAGGACTGGTACACAACATGTCCGGCAGCGTCGGCATCGCGGTGGCCAGCGTGTTCGCCGTCGGAATCCTCGGTACCCTCGTCAGCTCGCAGCTGATCGACAACCCCACCATCCCGGCATCGCTCAAGGTCGAGTCAGGGATCAATCTCGACCAGGTCAACTTCGTCCCCAACGATCAACTCGTCGTGACGCTCGAAAGCACCTCCGCGACACAAGCACAGATCGATGAAGCCATCCGGATCAACACCGAAGCGCGCCTGCGCGCACTGCGAACCTCGCTGCTCGTACTCGCCGGGCTCTCTCTGCTCGCCATCATTCCGGCCGGGCGCATGCCCAACGAAGTACCTGCTCTGGAAGAACCGCAACCCACGAAGGGCAAGAAGTAACCGATGTCCAACCAAGACCAATTCGGTCCGATCGAATACGTTGCCGTCGAGTTTCCCGGCGGTGCACCGACCTCCGCGGGATTCGAGCAGCTGCTCGCTCTCGTCGACTCCGGAGTGATCCGCATCCTCGACCTCGAGTTCGTCACCAAAGCCGCCGACGGAACGGTATCCGTCGTACCCGCGTCCACCTTCGAACTCGCAGACTTCGATCTGGCGCAGTTCGACGGCGCTGCCTCCGGACTGCTCGACGCCGGCGACATCGCTGCCGTTGGTGACGAGTTGGCCGCCGGAAGTGTTGCCGCCGTGCTCGTCTACGAGGAACTGGCCATACTTCCGGTGATCGATGCTTGGACCCGCAGCGGGGCAAAGGTTGTCACCGAAGGTCACCTGACCTTGGACGAACTTGCTGTTGCACTCGACAATACGGAGAAGGACGCATGAGTTTCTTGAGGCGAGCCGGCCGGGTAGCTGTCGCAAGCTCCATTCACGGCAATGTTCAGCGCCGTCAGCGCACGCGTTGGGCGGCCGAAGATCAGGCCCGCGCAGCACAGGCCCAGCCGGTGCCACCGATTCCCGATCTACCACCCCTGCCGCCGCAGGCAGCTCCGACAGCATCGATGGACGCAAAGCTCGAACAGCTCACCAAGCTCGGGGAACTCAAGAACGCCGGCGTGTTGACGGACGTCGAGTTCGAGATCCAGAAGGCGCGCATCCTCGCCTGAACTAGTTGGGTCGTCCCAAGGCAAAAGCCATGACGGGAAGCTGCGTCGTCGCGAGATTCAACAGAGATGCCACGCGCACATCCGTGAATCCTGCGACGGCGCAGCCGGCAAGTCCCAGCGCCTCGGTCACGAGGTACAGATTCTGAACCAGCACACCGGCATCCACGTGCATCGTGCGGTAGTGCCGCATCGCGTACTTCTCCAGCGGCGCTTCCACGTTCGCGACGACGAACAGAAGAACCGGAAACACCTCCGCGAACTCGGGCTGGAGAAGGCTCGCACGAAGGTGCTTTCGCACGTCGCCGAGCCGGACAACCTCGGCCCGGCCTCGGGCGTATCGGTACACCCCGGCTCCAAGCGAGTGTCCGGGTTGGCTGACAACAAACGACAGCGTCAGTTCGCGCATCCCGCCCGCCGTCGGGCTGCTGACAAGACTGTGGTACAGCACATTTGACAGTTCGTCGGCTCCCAACGCATCTGCCGCCGGGTTGTAGCGGCTCCGTCGCGCCTGCAAGACCTCCGGGAACCCGCAGGCCGGCAGTGGCGTCGGGGCCAGCAGTTCCACGGATTCACACGTAATCGGCGGCAGTGCGTCCTCGTCGAACGGGAGCTCCGACGGACTCACCGTCCGGTCCAGCGCAGCATGCAGCGATACGACGGCCTCGATCCGCGCGAGCGCGGTCACGAACCCGGGTGCAGCAGGCGAGACACCTCGGCAGCCCCGTCGATCGAGACCAACTCGCCGGCGAACCACGCCTCCGGAACGGCAAAGATCGCATTCGACGCTGCGGCCGGGGTCCCGGCAAATGCCGTGCGCGCAGCCTCGAGCGTGGATTCCCGCGTCGACTCGGTGGAGTAGACGACGAGGAGCGCCTGTGGCGACTTCGCGAGCACCGATTCGGTGGCTACCTGGCCGAAGTACTTTCCGTCGGGGAGATCGCTCTCGAAGAGATTGCTTCCCCCGGCGGCCTCGAGCACACTGCTGTAGAGGCCTCTCGCCAGAGCGTAGGACTGTCCCTCCGAAACCTGAACCATCACAGTGGGAACCGGCTCCCTCACGGCCGCAGATGCCTCGGTTGCAGCGAGCGACTTCTTGCCGTCTGCCAGGAGAGTTGCTGCCTCGTCACTTGTTCCCGTCAGGGTACCGAGACCTTCGATGTCGGACCAGACGTCGTCGATCCGTCCCTCGGTGACTGCCTTGTGGCAATACCCGCTGTTCACGAAGATCGGGATGCCGAGGTCGCGCAATTCGTCCATGCTCTGCAATCGGTCACCGTCGAACCAGTACTCGCCGTCGGAGACGATCAGATCTGGGCGGGCGTCGAGCAGTGCTTCTTTCGCTGGAACTCCGGTGCTCAGTACCGGCACGGCGGCGAACTGTTGCGCGAGATCGGGGCTCGGTGGCGAGAGGTCGATATTCGACTGTCCGACAATGCGGTCGGCGGCACCGAGCTGAATGAGAAGCTCCGTCATCGACGGATACAGCGAGACTATCCTTTCGGCCGTCTTGGGCAACGTGATGTCGCGATCACAATTGGTGACCGTGATCTTCTCGGACGAGGCCGCAGCCGAATCGGCAGTGGAGTTCCCGCACGCGTTCAGTACGGCGGTGGCGGCCACGGCCGAGCAGAACAGCGCGGCAGTACGTATCGAGGTTTTCAAGACACTACTTCTTTCGTAGGTAGGAGAGGAGGGGCGAACGAGAGCAAGGGGCGCCCGGTCAACGGATGAGTGCCGAGATGCACCTGAACCCCGAAGACTTCGGACAGCAGATCCTCGGTCAGGACCTCGCCGGTGGGTCCCGATGCGAGAACTGCACCCTCTGAAAGCAGGCACACGTAGTCGCAATATGCGGCGGCCAGCGCAAGTTCATGGATCGCAACCACCGTCGTGGTGCCGAGTTCAGTGACCAGTTCCATCAATTCGAGCTGAGCACGGATGTCGAGGTGGTTGGTGGGCTCGTCCAGGACCAACACCGACGGCTGCTGGGCGATCGCCCTGGCCAACATCACACGCTGCTTCTCACCGCCCGACAATTCGGCGAAGAGTCGTGATCCAAAGCCCTGCATGCCGGTTCGTGCCAGCGCTGCGCTGACGATGTCCCGGTCGATCTCACCGAGTCGAGAAAATGCGCTGTGATGCGGCGTCCGACCCGTTGCAACAACCTCGCGGACACTGAAAGAGAAATCGGATGAATGCTCTTGCCCCACAACACCGATGATGCGTGCTGCCGATCGTGGCGAGAGATCGCCCCACACGTTCACCTCGTCCACCTTCACGATTCCGCTTTGCGGCTTCATCGAGCGGTACAACGCGCGCAGGAGGGAGGACTTTCCACTGCCGTTCGGTCCGACGAGCCCGACCACACTTCCCTCCGGCGCTTCCAGGTCTACACCCGAAACCACCAGGCGTCCGCCCCGAACGACGTGAATTCCGCTGGCCGACAATCTCATGACTGCGCACCGCCGTCCCGTCGTAGCAACCAGAGGAAAAACGGGGCGCCCAATCCGGCGGTGATGATCCCGAGTGGTAATTCGTTGGGCGCATCCAACATTCGAGCCGCAAGATCGACGATCACCAGGAAGGTGGCTCCAACCAGCGCGGTCGTGGGGAGCAGCTTGCCGTGATCGGATCCGACCAGGAGTCGTACGGCATGCGGCACGAGCAATCCCACGAAACCGATTCCGCCGGCAACGGATACAACAACCGCGGTCAACAACGACGCAATCACCAGTAGTAGCAACCTGGTCCGACGCACGTCGACGCCTACCGATTGTGCGCTCTCGTCTCCCATAGCCAGCGCGTTGAGTTGGCGCGATTGCGTCAACAGCACCGCAGCACACATGGTGATCACCGCGGCGGGCACACCAAGATCCGACCAACTTGCCCCGCTTACCGAGCCCAGCAACCAGAAGAGCACTCCCGAAAGCTGGCTCGGATCGGCGCGCAACTGGACAAAACTTGTTGCAGCCGAGAGCAGATAGCCGATGGCAACTCCCGCCAGGACCATGCGCAGCGGGACAAGCATTCCCTCTCGCCTTCCCAGGACGAGAACCGCGATCAGGGAGACCATGGCTCCCAGGAACGCTGCCACGGGGACGCCGATCGACAGACCGGTTCCGATGCCGGTCGTCATGATCAGTACTGCGCCGAAGGATGCTCCGGAACCCACGCCCAGAATGTATGGATCGGCAATCGGGTTGCGCACCAACGCTTGCAGCACGGCGCCGGCCAACGACAACCCGGCGCCCGCCAATGCCGCAATCAGAATGCGCGGTACCCGCAATCCCCACACGATCCGATCGAGCAGCGGGTCGACCAGCGGACCGCCGACGTGCGCGTACAACACCGCGAATACATCGGCAAAGGACACCGACGCGGCACCCGACCACACCGCGACGGTGGAGACCGCGGCAAGCACAACCGCCGTGGCCAACAGAAACGGGACGTACCCGCGCTCGCCGACGGGATGCGCGCGCGACGGCACTCGTGGTGCTGCCTCGCTGGTCAGCGTCATCGCACTCCTGAGTAGGTGGGGTTCGCAGTCATGAACAGGTGGATCTAACCATAACGACAGTCGTTTTCATTAATAGTCACATGCTCATCTGTGCGGGTAAGGGTCGGTCCGCAGCGCACTCGCCCACGCGAAGAGCGCCCCGACCAGCGCAGAGATGCACGCAACGAGGTAGGCGGTGCCGATGTCCCAGCGTCCTGCGATTACCCCCGCAAGCAACGCGCCGACCGGCGAACCACCCCAGGCGACCATCCTCGCCGTAGTGTTCACCCGGCCCTGAAGACGATCCGGAGTCAGACGCTGACGTGCACCGATGCCGTTGAGGATGGTGACGGTCGCACAGCCGGAGTAGACAGCGAGTGCCGTGATCGCGGCGCCGGTGTTGCCGGTTGTCGCAACGACGAACAGCACCACCGGGGCGATGGTCAGCGCACCGATCGTGATCGCCCCCACCGGCCACCGCGCCGGCAGCCGTGGAAGCACGAGAGCGCCGACCACTCCACCCACGGAGACCGCCGTCCACACGGCGCCGATCATCGGACTCGACGTCGAAATCCCCAGCCTCTCGGACGCGTACACCACGAGGAGAGCCGTAACTGCACCCTGCGTCAGCGAATTGACGAAGCCGACGCCGGTCAAGGCTCTCAGAAGCGGCGACTGCCAAAGGAAGCTGAGGCCTTCGCGTATGTCACGCGCAATTCCGGGTTCCGACCGCTGCGCCGCTGCAGGGGCAACCGAGAACGAGGCTCCGATCGACGCCATGGCCAGTCCGGCCACTACGTACGCCAGCGCATCAGCGCCTAATGCGTAGGCCGGGCCGATCGAGGCCACAAGCACGCCGGCTATCGCCGGAAAGACAACATCGATCAGCGTGCTGGACGTCCACAGCGCACTGTTGGCGGCCGGTATCCTCTGCCGACCGACCAGAGCAGACAGCGCTCCGAAAGCAGCGCCGTCGAACCACACGAAACACGTTCCGATGCACATCGATACGCCGACGGCATGCCACGCCGTCAGTACGCCTAGCGCCTGCGCTGCCGGAATACTCGCCAAAGCAAGTGCAGCAACGGCCTGCGCAGACAGGATGACCGTCCGCCGGTTGACTCGGTCTGCCACGGCGCCGGCAAACAAGCCGAACACGAGGTACGGCAGTACCGTCCCCGCAGCCGCGAGCGAGGTGAGAAACGGAGACCGACTGATGTCGAACACCAGGATCGGCATGGCCACTCCGGTGACCGCCGCACCGGCTACGGCAATCGTACGAGCCGTGAAGAACAATCGAAACGATCTGTCCCGAAAGACATGTGGTTGCGCTTCGACGGATCCCGTCGTCGGGGTCTCGCTCATGTATGCACTCTCTTGTACCTGTTGCTCTCCGTCGCGATCTTTCGTACGGTGGCATCGTAATGGAAATGGTTTCCATTACGGAAGGGATGACAATGAGCAACATTTCGTTCGACAGCGTCTCCAACTCGGCTCCGGCCAATGCACTCCAGGGCGTCGGCACCAACGCTCTCGTCGACAACCCGTTCACCTTCGAGCCGGTTGCCGAGGCAACGTCCGCACACGCTCTGCAGGGTGTGGGCACCAACGCCCTCGTCGACAACCCGTTCAGCTTCCAGAGCTGAAACCTTTCCTGATCCAGACTGTTTCGACAGCCTGATCTGCCGATGACCCCGCCCGCATCCGACTCGTCGGGTGCGGGCACCGACAAGGAGATCCGTGTACGCCCTCGCCGACGGACACCAGCTGTATCCCACACCGGACGGTATCTGGCACTACCTGACACCGGACGAGAACGCAGTCACGATCGGTGCTCCTGCCGAAGATCTCGCAGAACTCGACAACTTCCTCCGGCGGTCGAGTTCGCTGCTCGGTGCCGGAGCGAGCGAGATCGCCGACGCTCTCGTCGCTCGCGGCGTGCTGGCTGTTCCAGGTCGAGCGCCGGAGATTCCGGGTCCACAGCGTGTGCTGATGGACGGCATCGGACCCGTAGTCGATGCCTGCATCGCTCTGCTCTCCAAGGCTCTTCCGGATCTCGAAGTCGTATCCACCACTGCGCCTGACGAAAACGACGTGGCATCTTCAGACCTCGTATTCTCGGTGGCCGATGCTCCTCCTCATGACGAGTGGTCGGAACTCGATACCTGGTGCCGCCGAAACCGAACACCGTGGCAACGCGTCCACGCGGAGCTGGGTGAGATCTGCATCGGGCCCTTCTTCGACGGTATCGACAGCGCAAGCTACCGGGACGTCTGCGGTCGACGGCTTGCCGCGTCGCGTGTGCCGGATCATCTGCAGGCGCTGTGGAATCACCTCGCCGGCAGCGAACCTCGCCCGCTTGAACTTTCACCCACCGCAGCCGCAATGGCCAGTGCGCTCGCATGTTCGGACGTCGTGGCTGGTACCCGTGGCGCACCGCCATCACACCTTCATCACCAGATCCGGATGAATCCGCGAACCCTCATGATGACTCGCCATCCCGTGCTACCTCTGCCAGGCGGCGTTCTCGAACCTTCGCCGACGCTCCGGTGATCTCACTCGGAGTGACGATCCCAGCGGCAGACGGATCCTCGCTGGCTACGGATGTTCTTCTCCCACCAGAGTCTTCACCTCGAGGTCTGATCGTGATCCGCACCCCATACGGGCGCGGGTGGCATCTGGCCGAGGGAATCGAATGGCGATCGCGAGGAATTGCATTCATCTGTCAGGACGTACGTGGACGGCACGATTCCGCCGGTTCTTGGGAACCGTACGTTCACGAGCGCGAGGACGCCGCCGCCCTCGCCGAGTGGCTGCAGGATCAGCCGTGGACCCCGAACTGCGTCATCGCCAGCGGGGCTTCATACGCGGCTGGAACTGCCTGGGCGTTTACTGCCGAGACCAACAGCGCCGATCGGCCCTTTCACGTTGGCGGCGTCGTCTCCAAAGTGCCGACCATCGGAAGCGATCGCGTCAAACGTGATCCCTCGGGGATACTTCTCCTCGCCGAGCATCTGGCGTGGTGGGGCGAGCACGGAGATTCGGCTTCGTCCCGTGAAGGTTTCATCCCTGCCCTGATGCGTTCGAATTCGTCTTTGCTGGAACATCTCCCGGTGCAGTCGATGATCGAGAAAGTCGGCCTGACTTGCGATTCACCAGGTTGGGTGACGCCGATCAGCCGGGCTCGTGAACGCGAACTGTACGGCAGCGACGATCTCGTCTCCGCAGACGAATTGTCCGAGCTCGACGTCGCCGGACTGCACATCGGAGGCTGGGACGATGCGATGATTCGGGAGACGCTACGACACTTCGCATCCGTGGGGCGCGGGCCACAAAGTTTGATCGTGGGCCCCTGGGCGCATGACCTCCGCCCTGGAATGGTCGGCGAGACAAGTTTCGGCGGCCTTCAGGTCGAGTGGATGGAATCGATATTCTCGGCGCGGCCCCTGACTGTCAATCGGGTGTTCGACCGGGGTGTGGGCGAATGGTCGACCGAGCCGTATGTCACGGGTGCGAATCGCGTTCGTCTGGAACCAGACCTGGCGCGCGAACCGTACAGTTTCTGGTACGACGCGGCAGACAACCGAAACGACTGTGTTGTCTCGACTTTCGACATGCAGCTCGAGTGTGTGCTGTCCGGAACACCTTCGGTGGAGCTGAACGTGCACTCGCCCGAGGGCGAAGCCGATTGGATCGTCGAGCTGAGCGTCGTCGATACCGCTGGAGTCACCAGGTCGATCGCACGCGGCGCTGGCGTCAGCCTTCGATCCGGCACGCAGACCATCGATCTCGATCCTGTGCTCCACACCGTGCGCCCCGGTGACGTTCTGTCATTGCGGATCTCGGGTGCGGACTTCCCACGGCTCGCACGCAATCTCGGAGACGGCGATCGCTATCGAGGAACACGCAGTATCGCACTGCACCAATCATTTTCCGGGTCGCTGACCCTGCCGATGCTCGGAGGAACCGACGATGAATGACGTGCTCGTCGACGCCCGGAGCGGCGTACTGACCTCACTGGAACCACACATTCGCTCGGACATGCCGACAGGCTGGGTCGGGTGGGCCGCGAAGGTGGCCGACACCCGCAACTTCGGCGGGAGTGGTTCGCGGTTTCGCGCCGACCCCTACGGATTCGGGGCTTCGATACGCGACGATGCCGCGGCACGCGGGGCGGCAACCGGTGAGGCCGCCGAAAGATACTGCGGCAACGTGGTCCCCGAAGATCTGGTCCACAGCAGTGCATCAGCGCTGGCACTGGCCGGCTCATGGGTCGTCGATCCGGCGAGTTTCGCGCTGTACAGCGAGGACCAGTACCGCCTTCCCGGATTCCCCTTCGTCCCCTTCACCTCTGCTCTGGATGTCCGCTGGGCACTGGGTCACACTATGGACGAGGGAGTGCCCACCTATGTGCCGGCCGCCCTGACCTATCTCGGGTACTACACGGGCACCCGTCGCCACGAACCACCGATCGCGTCGTTGCAGTACGCCGGAATCGCTGCTGGGCGCTCACGCGCCGAAGCCGAGATGTCAGCTCTGCTGGAACTTCTCGAACGCGATGCCACCGCACTGTGGTGGTGCGGAGACCGGTCACAGCCGGCAATCGAACTTTCCGACTGGGAGCGGTTGCCCGCGCACCGCCACCTCGGGGACCTGGAGAGCGAGACCCGGGGCGTTCGAGTGCTGCTGCTTCCTTCCCCCTTCGGCATTCCCGTCGCCGCAGTGTGGATCCGGGATGACCGACGTGGATTGGTCGCCCTGGGCACCGCTTGTCGACCAACGGTGGAAGCGGCCGTGTCGAAGGCTCTTGTCGAGGCGTACGCGGTACTGGCCATCACCATCGACCTCGCCGACCCCGACGGGCCGACCTGGCGCAGCGTGGCTGACGGAACGCTGCCGGCGCACCTGTACAAACCCTTTCGGGCCGACCGTCGTTACCGAGACGAGTTCGATCCGCAATGGAAGGACGTCGTCGATCTGCCGACCGTCGCCCAACTCTATCTCGACCCCGTGATGGCTCGCGCGGCGGAAGAGCATCTTTTCGACTACACCGAAACACGTTCGGTATCAGAGATTCCCGATGAAGCGCCGTTGAATCTGGATTCTCTCGTAGCGCTTCTGACGTCTCGAGGGCACCAGCCGATTTCCGTCGATCTCACCACCCGCGACATCTCGATTGCCGGGTTGCACGTCGTCCGTGTCCTGACACCCGGTCTGTTCAACAATGCCCCGGCAGCTTTTCCTCTCCTTGGAGGTAGCAGATTGACCAGCGCATCGACCACCCATCTGCATCTGCCGGTTCCTCTCGCATGAGGTCTTTGCTCGTCGACCGCCGAACTGGGATCATTCGAGAGTTGGTCGACGCCGTTGTTCCCCAGCACTTTCCGCCGGAGTTCAAGCTGATTCACTCGTATGCCAGCGATTCAACTCGCTTTTCACCCTGGTCCAGTGACTCGGCAGGTGCCGGATACTGCTTCGATCTCGGTGACCGTGCGCGGCCCACCGCGGCTGCAATAGGCGAAGCGGTGGAACGATATTGCGGCAACATCGTCGCCAAACCGATCGTCCGAGGGTTGGGCAGAGCGTTGATCGGAACGAGCATCGACCTGTCTCAACTCGCACGTTTCGACGCCGCCCAGTACGCGCGGCCACAGTTCCCGTTTGTCGAACCTACCGAGAATCTCGAGATCGACTGGACTCGCGGAGTCGACCTGATCGCGGGTTCCGATATCTGGGTACCGGCCGAACTCGTCTGGGGTTCGTATCCTCACTATGTCGCCCGGACCGGGCCCGTGATCTCGCCAGTGGCTCAGGCGGGTCTCGCCGCCGGGCCCACGACGGAATTCGCGATACGGAATGCATTGCGCGAGATAGTCGAGCGCGACGCGATGACGCTGTCCTGGACCGGGCGGCGTGGTGTTCGGATTGTCACCGGCGTTCCCGAGGCGTTGCTTCGACTGGGCGATCACGAAACCCTGTCGACCAGATGGCTGGCATTCGAGAGTGATTTCGGCATCCCGGTACTTGGCGCCCTCGTCCTCGACCACCGCACCGGATACTCGACCATGGGAACGGCCTGCCACGAGGACGCGCAGACCGCTGCGTTCAAGTCGCTCGGGGAAGCGCTTCAGCTGCAACTTCTTTCCGCCGATTACGACGACCCGGAGAGCGGCATCGGTCGAGCCGCATCATCCCCGACGAGCCCGCTTGCGCCGTGGCGAGCCGACCGACGCTACGCGGACGTCTACCGATCGGACTTTGCCGACGTCATGGATTACGGGTGCCATTTGCAGCTCCACCTGGACCCGGAGATCCAAACACGGTTCGACAGCGAGTTGGCCGATGCCGTCGTCGGCGAGGTGCAACTGGACTCTCTGACGTCACACGCGGACACCGAAAGCGTACTGACTACAGCTGGTTTCAGGCCGGCATGGGTCGATCTCACCACAACTGATGTTCTCCGCGCCGGCCTGCATGTCGTCCGCGTCGTCGTTCCCGGTTGTCTCACCAATGCGGCCGCCGGATTACCGTTCCTCGGCTCGTCCCGACTAGTCGACAGTCTTGCCGGACGCGCTGCTCGCACCATCCCATTGCCGCACTGACAGTTCGGGAACAGCAGCTTGCAACGACTCCGCGGTCTCCACCGAGTGGAACCACGTCGGCTTCGAGATCGCGGCGTCTCGAAGCACCTGCACGGCTCGTGCGGCGATGGTTGCCGTCGCAGCCGACTGGCTGCGTCCCGAAACCCAGAGCGCCGTAACGGTATCCGTTCTGGCCATCGCGACCCAACGATCCGAGCCCCACAGCTTCTTCGGTACTACCTTCTGGAGCGCGGGTGCCCACGTCATGGCGGCGAGCCCGAGCGTCGCAGCGGACGTGTCCAATCGCAGGTACGTCCTGACCGGCACGCCGAGGTCGCGCGTCAACACATGCTGGTCCGAGAAATCTGCCCGCACAGCAGGACCGGTGCGGTACCCGGTCGCGTCGGCCGGCATCCGAAACGTCTTCATCCCGGTGTAGTTCCGGATCGATCGGCCGTCGGGGTCTGGAAACCTGGTGCCCAACATCCGGTACGTCCACGCCGTCGCGGCCGGTCCGTGTAGTTCTCCGCCGCCAAGTCCGATCACGATGTCCACGGGCCCGGCGCCGAGTCGATGTGCCTCGGTTGCAAGGACACTGGTCAATCCCGGCGCCAACCCGACGCCGATCAGAACGGGTCCTTCGACCGCTTCCAATTCTTCGCAGTAGCTCGAGGTCGCCGTGACGTCGACAAATGCCGCCCCACTACGTACCGCTTCTTCGGCCAGGCGCACGTCCTCGAAACCCGACGCATTCAGCACGACATCGAAGTCTCGAACCACAGCCGAATACGCGCCTGGTTCTTCAAGATCAACGACGACGTCCGCGCGGGCACGATCGCGCCCGGCGGAGTACGCGGAGATTTCGGGGACCTTCGCGAGCTGTTTCATCAGGGGAATCCCGACGGCACCGTAGCCACCGAGTACAAGAACCTTCGCCATTATTTCGCCTCCCGAGTCGCTAGAGTTCGACTCTAGAGTTAAACTCTAATCATGACTGAGGTTCTTCGGGAAGACACGTCGGCGCGGCGCAAGATCATCGCGGCAGCGCGTGAAGTTTTTGTCGATCCCGGCTACGCGGCCGCCACGATCAAACAGCTTGCCGCGGCGGCGGGCGTGTCGGTGCAGAGTGTCTATTTCGTGTTCGGCAACAAGCCGAGCGTGCTGTCAGCACTACTCGACGTGGCCGTTGCGGGCGACGAGGAAAAGACAGCAACTCTGGACCGACCGTGGGTGGCGGCAGCACTCGGCGCCCCACATCCCCTCGGGCAACTCCGGATTCAGGTTCACCACGGACGACTCATCCTCGAGCGCACCGCAGACATCCTGCTGGCGCTGCGGGCCGCCGCTTCCGCGGACGACGACGCCGCCCGCTTGTGGCAAATCAACCGCACGCAGCGACGCACGGTGCAGGAACATCTGATGGTCGGCATTGTCGAAAAAGCGCCGACGGTCGACCTCGAAACAGCCGTGAACGTGTCACTCACGCTGCTCAGTCCCGAGACGTACACAGACCTCGTGGTCGGCGCGGGTTGGACCGGCCAACAGTACGAAGAATGGGTGGTCAACACCCTTGCCGCCACGCTCGGCCTGGACCGAACCGTCACATCCAGGAAGTAACTCGATCTACTTGGTGGGCTTGTCGTCGATGTGCCGTGGGTTGTTCCACAGGCGCTCCGTCAGATCGTGGAGGACGGCAAGGGTGATCGTGTCGTCGTCACGGCGAAGCAGCGACTGGCTGACCGTGGCCCGCACCAAAGTGCTGTCGGAGTGCACGAACTCCTTGACCGAGCCCGGTTCGGAACTCAGTTCGCGATGGGCCTGCTCGGCACTGACGTCGTCGGCATCCTTGTCGTAAAGAATGTCCTGCAAACGCAACGCCGAGACGGCCTTCTTGGGGTATCCCAGCATGTCAGCGAAGGACGGATTGGCAAAAACGATGCTGCCGTCGCGGTGAACGGCCATGACCGGCACCGGAAGCCTGTCGAGGAGAATCAGGGCAGGCATCTGCTCCAGATCCGCAATCGGCGATCGTGGCGGCTGCGCAACGTTGCGGCGGCGTTCCATAACACGTCCTCTCAAGTTGCCCGAGTCGACAACAGTCTAACTGCCCAGCAAATCGCGGGTTGACTTCCCGCCCGGATGCAGTGACGAATGCCCGAATCGTGCCCGCCTGAGTTACGCCGCGAGCGCCTCCTGGTCCTCCGCCAAGGAACCGTCAACAACACGATAGACAGTATCCATCCGAGACAGGTGACTTCGGTCGTGTGTCACGAGAAGGGTTGCCGCCTCGTGTTCCCGCACCACCCCGATGATCAGATCCATGACGGCAGCACCGCGCTCCTGATCGAGCGCGCTGGTGGGCTCGTCGACAACCAGAAGCTGCGGATCGTTCATCAATGACCGCGCGAGATTGACCCGCTGCCGCTGCCCGCCCGACAGCTGGGACGGCCGTTTTCCGCTCTGATCCGCCAGTCCGACAGCGTCCAGCAAATCCATCGCTTTTGATTTCACGGCCTTGCGACGGGCCCGCGACGTGAACACGGACTGCCCCAAATGCGCCATCACCTCGAGCTGCTCCAGTGCCGTCAACGACGACACCAGGTTGGACTGCTGAAAGACGATCCCGATGGACGAGCGTCGCAGCTCCGACGCCGCCCGCCGACTCAGCGCCGCGATGTCGGTGCTGCCCTCCGGCGTCCGAAGGTAGACGTGCCCGGAATCCGGACGGATCAGGGTCGACGCCACCGCCAACAGGCTGGACTTACCTGAACCCGAGGGCCCGGTGATCGCGGCGATCTCGCCGCGGTGCAGCCGCAGGGAAACGTCGTCCAGCGCCGTCACCCGCGATTGTCCGTCGGGAAACGTCAGGTCGACGTTCTGGATATCGAGAACTGTGGTGCCGGTAGTCATGGTCATCGTGCGCTCCCCAATGCTGTGAGTGGATCGGTGGTCGAGAGGAATCGAAGTGCAAAGGCCGCGCCGAGCAGACCGCGTCCGATCAATGCCACGGCAGGTACGACGGTCGTAGATGCGTCCAGGACGAACGGCATGGCGTCACCGATCAGCGAACCGGCCACCGCTGTCAGCCCGATCCCGACGGTGACGCCGGCGATCAGCACGATGAGTGCCTGACCCAATGCGTCGCGCACCAGCGAACCGGTAGTCGCGCCCAGTGCTTTCAGCGTCGCGATGTCCGGGGTTCGCTGGATCGTCCACACCGTGAAGAACGCACCTATCACCAGGGCCGAGATCGCGAACAGCATGAGCGTCATCAACGTCAACGACCCGTTCTCCGACTTGTACGAACCGATCGCGTCGAGCGAGCCGCTGACCGTAGTCGACGTCGTCGCAGCCGACTTGTCGGTTGCGGAAGCGTCAGAGGCTCCGCTGACAGCCAGCACCGTCGCGACTCCGCCGCGCGGGTTGGCCGCCTGCCAGTCGTCAAGTGTCATCCAGACGACGGGTGAATGGCTGTACCAGTCGTCACCGCGAACGGCGCTGACGGTGAACTGCTGCGTACCTACGCTCACCTGATCGCCGGCGCTCGCCGCCAGATCGCGGGCGGCACCTTCGCTCAACACCACCGTGCCTTGCGCCGACGGCGTCACGTCCCCGAAACCGCCGTCAGCACCGAACAGGGCGACCGACTTCTGATTTCCGCCGGCCAATCCTGCTTTCCCACGACCGATTCCGATGGGATCGACGTCCTTCGACGTGGAGGTCCAGGCGTTGACCTGGTCCTGCGTGAGCGCCGACTCGTCGAACGACGCACCTGCTCCGGTGTCGGCGAACACGACCGTGTCGGCATTCATGGCCTCGATGGCGGACACGTTCTGATGGCGAAGCCCCGCAGTCAAACCGCTGAGAAAACTGACCAGAAGTGCAACCAACAGAACCACGACGGAGATCAACGCGAATCGACCTCGCGCTGCCCGTAAGTCCCTCATTGCGACAAACACTGTGAATTCCTTTCCTGTGCTTGCCTCTACGCTCCCGCGGATGCAGACTCTTTCCATCGCACCTCGGATCGACTTTCCAGCGCTCGAAAGAACCATGCCGGTTTACAACTTTTGATGGATGATCCGAGGCCGAACCTCGCTAAGCTGGGCGAGATGCACAGATCTCCGCTCACGCCTGTCTTCGCCGGCCTACAACTGGGTCTGCATGTCCTTGTCATGGCGCTGGCCGGGGTCGTGTTTCTCCGAGCGCTGATCGACGAATCCGACCTGACCGCAACCATCACCGCGCTGTCCGTGATCTTTGTTGCCGTCTATCTGTTCGGGGTCGCCAAAAGGCTGCGCGGCAATGCTGCCCGCTGGTGGTTAGCCGCGCTGACCCTCGTGTGGATCGCGACGATGGCGGTATCCGCCGACGCCGCCTACCTCGCGTTCGGACTCTTCTTCCTCTATCTCCATCTTCTGCGACGCCCCTGGAGCCTTCTTGCGGTCACCGCGGCAACGGCTGTCGCCGTGATCGGCACCGGACTCCATCGTGGATGGACGATTGCCGGCGCCGTCGGTCCGATCATCGGCGCTGCCGTAGCGGTTGCAATCGGTCTCGGATATCAAGCGCTGTACCGCGAGGCAGCTGAGCGCGGACGTCTCATCGACGAATTGATGAATACCCGCGAAGAATTGGCGTCGACGTCCCGCGATGCGGGGAAGTTCGCAGAACGCGAAAGGCTCGCGGCCGAGATTCACGACACCGTGGCCCAAGGACTTTCGAGCATCCAGATGCTCCTTCACGCTGCCGAGCGCGCCGATCCGGACAGCCCGGCCATCCGACAGATCAGCCTCGCGCGCGAAACTGCCGCAGACAGTCTTGCCGAAACCCGCCAACTCATAGCCGAATTGACGCCGGCGGCCCTGGACGGTCAGTCGCTCGCCGACGCGCTTCGTCGAATCTGCGAACGCGCGAGCAGCCCGGAACTGGACGCTCGCTCCGTGGTCGAAGGCGAGGCGGTCCGGCTGCCGATGCCCCTCGAAGCAACATTGGTGCGTATCGCTCAGGGCGCGGTGTCCAATGTTCTCCGCCATGCGGATGCAACCAGAATGGCTGTGACACTGACGTATTCCGACGACACCGTCAGCCTCGACGTGGTCGATAACGGTCACGGCTTCGACGTGGCAGTTCTCGAACGCGGGCCGGCGGAATCTTTTGGCCTCAATGCAATTCGTCGACGCGTCGAACTGCAGGGCGGAACGTTCTCCATCGAGTCCGAGGCGGGACACACGGCCGTCGCAGTGACGTTTCCCCTCGAAGTCGGCGAACAGTGATCCGCCTGCTGCTCGCCGACGATCACGCGATCGTGCGCGCCGGGCTACGAGCGCTACTCGAAAGCGAATCCGACATCGAGGTGGTCGGCGAAGCAGGGACCGCCGAGGAAGCCATAGCTTTCTGCGCCACCACGCCGGTCGACCTCGTGCTCATGGACCTGCGGTTCGGGCCAGGCAAGACGGGGGTCGACGCCACCCGCGCGGTATGCGCGCTGCCGAATCCGCCGCACGTGCTCGTCGTGACCAACTACGACACGGACGCCGATATCTTGAGCGCCGTCGAAGCTGGAGCCAGCGGCTATCTGCTCAAGGACACACCCCCGGTCGAGTTGCTGTCGGCCGTCCGTGCCGCTGCGAGCGGGGACAGCGTTCTCTCCCCCGCGATCGCGTCGAAGCTCATGACTCGCGTACGTAAGCCCGAAACCAGCCTCAGCCCAAGGGAAATCGAAGTGCTGAAGCTGGTCGCAGCGGGTCGGTCCAACCGAGAGATCGGTAAAGAACTGTTCCTCAGTGAGACCACGGTCAAATCGCATCTGGTCCACATCTTCGGCAAGCTGGGAGTGAAGTCGAGGACGTCGGCCGTCGCCCGTGCGCGGGAGTTGGGTTCGATCTGAGGCTTCGGACAATTCAGTCGGGGCAAATTGAGGTCGGCAACCCAACCGGACTAGGTACCGGGGCCCAACATGACCGATCAACATCTTCGCCGCCAACGTTCTCAGTCGGACAGTCTGATACGCCGAATTCTCCAACAAACGCATAGAAACGAACCGGCGCTCTCTCCACGAGCGAATACGCGGGTGGCGTGAATATCTTGCTCGAATAGTGATGCATTTCAACAGCTCTCGAATAGCTACGGTTTCCGAAGTTGTCCGTTTTGTCTCTGGTTATCGAAAGTGTGTTCGATTAGACTTTCGGTATGGACGGTCGGGATGCGTGGCAGCTGGATGGTGAGGGCCTCAAGGGTGAGGTTCTGGATCTGGTGCGTGTCCGGCATGAGTTGCAGTCGCGGATGGTGTTGTTGATCGTGGAGATGTTTTCCCGTGAGGTTCTCGGCGGGAAGGGTTTTCGGGTGATCGCGCAGTGGTTGCACGGTTCGACGAATTTGGAGATCGGTGAGTGCAGTCTGCTGGTCGGGTTGGCGCGGTTGTTGATGCTCGAACCTGTTGTCGGGGATGCGTTTCACCGCGGGGATGTGGATGCGTTGAAGGCTCGTCAGGTGGCGTCGTTTTGTCAGCATCCGCCGAAGAACATGACGCCGGCGGAGGTGGACAAGGCTCGCGGGATCTTGTTGGGGTTGGCGTCGAAGAACATTGCCGATTGTGATGCGGTGCGGGCAGCGATTCGGCGGATTGAGAAGCAGTACGGCAAGCGTGAGGACGGTGTTCCGGTCGGCGAGGATTCCGAACGTAACGAGTTTTACGCCTCGAAAGGCTTGTACGGCAGAGTAACTGTGAAGGGTGATCTGGATGCGATCAACGGGGCCCGCCTGATCACGTTACTGTCGAGTCTGTCGGCTCCGACGCCGGAGAAGGACGGCGTCAAGGACACCCGCACTCCGGCATTACGGCGGGCGGACGGGTTTTGCGAACTGTTGCGCCGTTACGAGCGGGCGGGGTTGGGCCCGATCGAAGGCGGAGTGAAACCACACATCACCGTTACGGCCAGCGCCAAAGACATGACGGATCTGCAGGCCTTGAAGGACTTGCTGCCGTCCACTCAGGAACTCGGATTTGCGTGGACAGATTGGGCGGGCCCGATCAGTATCGACACCGCACGGATGCTCGCCTGCGACTGCACCGTGACGCGGATCTTGTTGGATGAGAATGGTGTTCCGCTCGACTGCGGCAAGGAAGCGAGAACGGCGACGGTGCCGCAGCGGCGGGCGTTGGCGGTTCGTGATGGCGGGTGTGCGTTTCCGGGGTGCGGGACTCCGTCGGGGTGGTGCGATGCTCATCATATCGTTCACTGGAGTGATGGTGGCCCAACGGATCTCGACAACCTGATCTTGTTGTGCGGTCATCACCACCGGACACTGCACCACACCGAATGGCGGGTCGAGATCGGCCCCGATCGAAAGACGGTGTTCTACCCGCCGATGTCCGTTGATCCGTATCAGCATCCGATCGGCGGGAACAGCCCACCGACAGCGGCGTGAACCGACATAACTGAAAAGGCCAGCGTGTGCACCGGGGAAGAATCATGCTCCGGGGCATACGCTGGCCTTTTCGACTGCGCTCGATGTCCGTCTTGCGACAGCATCTGTCTCCACTTCGACACGCCGGACCAATAGGGTCGAGGCATGTCTTTCTGCGAACCCGCCCGCGTCGTCACCGTCGCGTCCCTGACCCCGCACATGCGGCGAATCAGCATCGAGGCAGAAGGCGACTGGCATTGGCCGACCGGCGGACAGGGCGATGAGCGCATCGACCTCGCGTTCCCGAAACCCGGTGAAACGGAAGCAGAATACAACTACTTCAACAATCCCGACTACGGCAAGGCCGATCTCGGAACCGAGCCACCGTGGCGGCATTACACCGTGCGCAAGGTGCACGACGGCGGCCGACGTCTGGACATCGACTTCGTCGTGCACCCTGGCGGTATTGCAGCGGATTGGGCCCTGCGGGCCGAACCAGGTCACCTACTCGGCGTCTTCTGGTCGGACAGTTCTCGTTCCCATTACCAGGCTCCGGCGGGTCCTCGCTGGCAGCTGCTGGTCGCAGACGCCACGGGTCTCCCCGGACTGGGCAGGATTGTCGAAGAACTTCGTGAAGGCGATGTCGCACAAGCGATCATCGAGGTCGAAACCGAAGAGGATCGACAGGAATTTGTCACTCGCGGCGACGTCACATACACGTGGCTCGTGGGGAGTGGTCTCGGAAAGGCGCCGAGCGCTCTATTCGAGGCTGTGGAGAAGGTCGAGTTTCCCGAATCCGAATCGGCCGACGTCTACGCGTGGGTGGCGTGCGAAAGCGCAACCAGCCGTCGTATTCGTAAGCATCTGAGGGAAGTTCGAGGAATTGCTCGCGACAAGCACAATGTTGTCGGGTACTGGCGAGAGGGCGCCGACGGCCACGTTTCCGGCATGAACAGCGAGGAAGTCACCGTCGGCGCCTGAGCGCCGTGATCACTCTGCCGGCAGTGTGTCGGTAGCTTCTGCGTCAGTCGGTTCTACATCGGCCGGCTTTTCCGCCAGCATCTCGAACAGTGCTCGGCGTGCCTCGGCAAGGATTGCCTCTGCCTTGGCGACCTGCTCAGCGCTCCCACCTGCGGCTACCGCGACGGCAGCTCCGCGGAGTAGACCCATCGCAGGACGGAGAATTGCGCCGGCTTCACCGAAGTGAGGGCGGCCGAATCCGCGCTGGTCGGGCCGGCCGAATCCGCGCTGACCTCCGCGACTGCGTCGGCCTTCGGGGCGTCCTTCTGCTCGGTCTTCGAAGCGACCCTCGGGCCTCTCTCCCTCGAATCCTCGACGGAAACCATGTCCACGATGCGGACCTCGACGGCCGTGCTCGCGACGTTCTTGCATTTCTGGGTTGTTGTGTGGGGCGTACATGTTGTCCTCCTGGACTGTCTGTGTTTGTTTGACGTATCGACGATATATCGACAATAGATCGAACGCAAGGGTCCGGAGAATAATTCCCGCCCCCTCATCCGGATAGGCTGAATCCGTGAACACGGATCTACAAGCCCAGGCCGCCGACGTCCTACGCCGCCTCGCACTCGACGAATCCCTGAAAGAACGCACCATGGCGGACGCTGCGACGGCAGCACTCGCACGGAAAGTCGCCGCTCGCTACATCGGCGGCGAAACCATCGACGACGCTTTCGACCGCCTCCCCTCGATCTTCGCGCGAGGACACAAGGCGAGCATCGAATACACCGGGGAAAGCGTCCGGGATCCCGATCTCGCGAACGCCGAAACCGATGTTTTCGTGGAACTCGCGGAACGGATCGGCACGTCGGGTATCGACAGCACCGTGTCGTTCGACCTGTCGCACATCGGCTTGGTGATCGATCCGGAGCAGTGCTTTCGCAATGTCGTGCGCCTGGCCGAGACCACGGAACGCGCAGGTGCCGAGCTGATCATCTCCGCCGAAGCCTCCGATCGCACCGACCTGGTCCTCGACATGCACGCGCGCCTGGCCGAGCGGTTCACTCACGTGGGAATCACCGTTCAGGCCCGACTGCACCGCACGGCAAAGGATCTCGCCGCGCTGCTCGACCGACCCGGTCGCATTCGGTTGGTGAAGGGCGCCTTCCTCGAAGCCGAGTCCGTCGCCTACCCGCGCGGCAGTGCCGAACTGCGCGACGCGTATCTCGACTACGCAGCCCGGATCGTCGACTCGGGTCACCAGGTTTCCATCGCGACGCATGACCGCGACATCCTCGAAGCGTTACGCGCCGAGCATGATTCGAAGCTCAGAGGCGAGCACGTCGAGTTCGAGATGCTGCTCGGCCTCGGCACCGAACAGCTGGACGCCCTCCGAGCAGCGGGCTTCACCACACGCGAATACGTCATCTTCGGAACACAGTGGTGGCTGTACGTACTCAACCGCATCGCCGAAGAACCGGAGCGTGTCTACACCGCGCTCATCGACGCTGCGCTTATCAGCACTGCAAGCTAGATCGCCAACAACACAAGTGGGGCTGCACTCGATTCGAGTGCAGCCCCACTTGTGTAAGTTTCTAGCTCTCCAGAAACGCCTTGATGCGCGCCAGCGTGGTTTCCATTCCGGTCTGCATCAGCTGATCTCGACCCCGACCGAGCAGGCCGCTACCCGACATCATGCGCACGTAAAGCGCAGGCGTCGCATAGATTTCACGAGTCTCGGTAAGCACAGTGCCCGTTCCCGAAGGCTCGACCACGTACGTCCACCGCGCCTTCGGCTCATCCGATTCGAAGGAGAACTTCCGGCAGTCGACCACGTCGACCACCGTGCAGTGCGTGCTCCACCGAATCAGGCCGTGCTTGTTGGTGCCCTTGAACTTTGCACCCACGGTGCCCGGGGTTCCGGAAGTCCATGCTCCGCCGGTGTTTTCAGGACTGAAGCGACCCATACCCTCGATGTCGCTGACAACCTTCCACACCGATACCGGCGTTGCCTCGATGTACGCGCTGGCGGTTTCCACCCGTTACCGGCCCGGAACCCAGGACATGACCTTGATGGCGTGAGGCATGAGCTTTGCCCACACCTTGGCCGGAAGTCCGCGCGGTCCACCGAGATTCATGACGCGAGTGGTAGCAACGGTCTGCGGTTCGGTGTACTTGATCAGACCCTCGGCGCCGTGACGACGACCGACGCCCGAGGCACCCATGCCGCCCATCGGTGCAGCGGTGCTGCCCCAGGTGGGAGCGTAACCCTCGTCGACGTTGACGGTGCCGGCGTGGATACGCGCTGCGATAGCTTCACCGGCGGCCTTGCTTCCCGCCCACACACTGGCATTGAGGCCGTATTCGGTGTCGTTGGCCTGAGCGATGGCCTCCTCGACGTCCTTGACCGGGTAGATCGAGACGAGCGGCCCGAAGGTCTCGTCGCGGTAGCACTCGGCGTCCTCGGGAACCCCGGTCAGCAGGGTGGGCTCGTAGAACAGCGGTCCGATGTCCGGGCGGGCCTTGCCGCCGGCAATGACGGTGGCGCCCTTGACGACTGCGTCGTCGACATGAGCGGAGATTGCCTTGACCTGCGCCTCGGAGACGAGACTGCCCATCTCGATTCCGAATTCGTAACCGGCGGCGAGGTTCATCTTCTTGACGCGATCACCGAACATGCGGATGAACTCGGGAGCGATGGACTCTTCGACGTAGATGCGCTCGATGGAGATGCACAGCTGACCGGAGTTGGAGAAGCACGCACGTACAGCCGCGTCGGTGACCTCGCGCAGGTCTGCGCCGGCGGCGACGATCATCGGGTTCTTGCCACCGAGTTCGGCGGAGAAGCCGATCAGTCGACGGCCGGCCTGCTCGGCGAGGAGCTGACCGGTCGCGGTGGAACCGGTGAACATGAGGTAATCGGTGTTCTCGACCAGGGCGGTGCCGACGACGGAGCCCGGTCCGGGAACCACGGCGAAAAGGTCGCGGGGCAGACCCGCCTTGTAGAGCAGTTCGACGCAGGCGAGCGCGCAGTACGGCGTCTGGCTGTCCGGCTTGAGAACAACAGCGTTACCGGCGAGCAGCGCGGCGATGGCGTCGGACACGGCCAGCGTCATCGGGTAGTTCCACGGCGAGATGACGCCGACGACACCCTTGGGCTGGTAGCGGACGACGGTCTTCGTCAGGCCCGGAAGCATGCCGGAGACGCGACGCGGACGCAGCAGCTTCGGCGCCACGCGTGCGTAATGACGCGACGTCATCGAGATGTCGAGGACTTCTTCCTGAGCTGCGGTACGCGACTTTCCGGTCTCGGCCTGGGCCATGTCCATGAGTGCGTCGCGGTTCTCGAGGATGAGGTCGCGGTAGCGGTGGAAGACGGCAGCGCGATCGAGGACGGAGCGCTTGGCCCATTCCTTCTGGGCGACGCGCGCACGGGCGATGGCCGCAAGTGCGTCGTCGGCGGTGCCGACGGGGATGGTCGCCAGCTCCTTGCCGGTGAACACCTCGGTGATGGACTTCGTCGGGCGATCGGCAACATTGTCGATGGCGATCAGATCGGCGAGCCGCGAGAAGGTCGCAGCGGACGGAGCAGGCATTTCAGTACCCCTACTGGTGAGTAGTTCTTGGAGTTACACACAACTTACCCCGTCGGTGGTACCGATCACAGTGCCGAATCAGACAGAGTCAACCAATACTGCCTCTTTCGGACGTTTTGCGATCAACAACGACATGACCGCAGCGATCGCACACAGTGCGCCGGCCACGAAGAAGGCGGCGTCGTACGAGCCGATCTGATCACGAACGAGGCCGGCCAAGAAGGCCACCAGACCCGCACCGATCTGGTGCGATGCCAGCACCCAACCGAACACGATGGGAGCGTCGGCACCGAAGTGCTGACGGCACAGCGCGACGGTCGGTGGAACCGTCGCCACCCAATCGAGCCCGTAGAAGATGACAAACGTGATCATCGGCGGATTAACGGTGTTGGCGAGCAACAACGGCAGAAACAGCAGTGAGATTCCGCGGAACAGGTAGTAGATGCCGAGAAGTTTTCGCGAGTCCATGCGGTCGGTGAACCAACCCGAAGCGATGGTGCCGACCATGTCGAGGATTCCGATCAACGCCAACAGTGACGCGGCCGTGGTGATCGGCATTCCGTGATCGTGCGACGCCGGAACGAAGTGCGTTCCGATCAGGCCGTTGGTGCTCGCGCCGCAGATCGCGAAGGTACCGGCGAGAAGCCAGAACACCTTGGTCTTCGACGCCATCACCAGCACCGAGATCGCCCGGCCTCCGGCACCGCCGCGCTGGTAGGCAGGCTTGGCGGGTGGGGCGTAGTCGGCGGGGGCGCCGTAAGGCGTCGTACCCACGTCTGACGGATAGTTACGCAGGAACAGCAGAACGAACGGCACGACGGCCAGTGCGGCGAACGAGACCGTGAATGCGACGCTCTTCCAGTCGTAGGTTTCAGCGATCTTCGCCAGGACAGGCAGGAACACCAACTGACCGGCCGCACCACCGGCCGTCAGGATGCCGGTCACGAGACCACGCTTCTCGACGAACCAGCGATCGACGACGGTGGCGACAAACGCCAGCGCCATCGAACCGGTACCGAGGCCGACGAACACGCCCCACAGCAGGATGAGCTGCCAACTCGAGGTCATGAAGATCGTGAGACCACTGCCGAGCGAGATGAGCGCCAACGCCGAAGTGACGACCGCCCGGATACCGAACCTTTCCATCAGGGCAGCAGCGAACGGCGAGGTCAGCCCGTACAGAATCAGGTTGACCGAGACTGCGGCCGAGATGCTGGCGCGGGACCAACCGAAATCCTCGTGCAGCGGATCGATCAGGACCGACGGGGCGGCGCGGAAGCTCGCCGCTCCGACCAACGCCAGAAATGCCACGATCGCGACGGACCAGGCGCGGTGAAAGCGCGGCGGGCTTACCTGCTGTGGGCCCGATTCGGGGAGAGCGGTCTCAGAAGTCACAGAGAAGATTCTGCAGTTCGGATTCGATCGAGAACAGTGGCCGGATTGCCAATATATGAAAGAATCGAGCCATGTCTGGTCCGCATCGCGTCGTCGTACTGGCGCTGAACGGAGTCATCCCCTTCGAACTCGGGATCCCCGCGCGCATCTTCGGGCGCGCCCTCGACGTCGAGGATCGGCCGCTGTACGAGATCCTGACGTGCACCGTCGACGGCAATCCCGTGCAGACAGACGCAGACTTCAGCATCTCGGTCGACCACGGGAAGGAGCTGCTCGCCACCGCCGACACCGTCGTCATCCCCGCGTCATACGAACTAGGCCCGGCGTACGAAGACGGCTACCTCTCCCCCGAGTTGGCCGCAGCGTTCCAACACATCCGCCCGGGCACTCGACTGGTCTCGATCTGCACCGGTTCGTACATCCTCGCCGCGGCGGGTTTGCTCGACGGACTCCGCGCCACCACGCACTGGCGCAACACCGACCATTTCCAGCGCGTCTACCCCAAGGTGAACGTGGACCCCGACGTGCTGTTCGTCGACGAAGGCCACATCCTGACCTCGGCCGGGGTGGCGTCAGGGGTCGACCTCTGCCTGCACATCGTCAGGCGCGACCACGGCATGGAAGTGGCGAACACCGTCGCGAGGCGTTGCGTCGTACCGCCGTGGCGCGACGGTGGCCAAGCGCAGTACATCCGCCGCCCACTGGCCGACAAGCCTTCGGAATCGACTGCCGACGCTCGGCACTGGGCCCTCGAACATCTCGACGACCCGATCACGCTGGCGGACCTGGCGGCGTGCGCCAACATGAGTGTCCGTACGTTCAGCCGTCGATTCCGCGACGAAGTCGGAACGACGCCGAACCGCTGGTTGACCAGCAGACGCGTCGATCGGGCGCGGGAACTCCTGGAGGAATCCGACCTGTCGATCGATGCGATTGCTGCTCGAACCGGCTTCGGGACTGCGACATCCATGCGTCAACACATGAACGAGGCCCTCGGCGTTTCACCGAGCGCCTACCGACGCACGTTCAAGGCACCGGTGTAAGCGGCAGTACCAGGCACTATCCTGGAGGCCATGGCCGAACAGACTCGCCCGAACTTTCCCCAGTACTGCGGATACCTCCTGGGAAAGACACTCCCCGACCGGTACCAGGACTGGGTGCGAAACGATCTGGTCGGACCGGGCGCGCAGGCTCGCTACATCATTCGTTTCACCGTGCCGGCCACGCTGATCCTGCTCTTGTTCCTGTTGATTCCGGGACCGATCTGGATTCCCTTGGCCATGATGGCCTTGTTGCTCATCCCGCTCGCGTACTTCGTCGTGGCGCTCGGCACCATCTACCGCCGCCACCGCCTGCTGAGCCACGGACTCGATCCCGAACTGCTCGACGAGAAGGCCCAGCGCCGCGCCGATCGCACTCGCGAGGACTACGAGAAGCGGCACGGTCGCTGAGCACCCCTCAGCGGAACATCGTCACTGCGGCCTTGGCGAGAACCTTCGGGTCCTTCTCGTAGTGATGCATCTTGGTGAGCTTGTCTTCCGGAATCCCCAGGAACTTGTAAACGGCCACCTGAGCACAGCGCACCGAGTGCTGCTCGGTGAACACCATGTCGAACGGCAGCTCCGCGAACTAACTGATGAACGCCAGGCGTAAGGCATGTGGCTGGGAATCGAATTGACGACGCTGTCCATGATCTCTTGTCTGCGCGTGGTAGTGCGGCTGATGGTGGACCACGATCGACAGAAGCACGTTCGAGTCCACGAACATGTTGAGCGCATTTCCGGGGAGCTGCTTGGTGATTCGGGAAATCTCGTTGATGAGCTCGTGTGACGACGTGGTGACGGTGAAGCTGGTCCACTCACTCTGCGCCCGGTCCCCGACGAACTTGTCAGGATTCCCGAGATCGTGGAAATGCTCGGTGGCCTGCTTCCACAGCAGCGCACTCGGTGGGTTTCTCATGTCTTCTGCGATCGGGGTATCCAGATCGCCGATCGACGAACTGTCGGTGATGCTGTCGTTGGTGTCGAAGACGAAATCGCCCTCCGCTGCGTCGATTCGGCCCTTCTCGCCGGTGCGGACGTTTTCGTAATCGAGTCCCGTCACGATGATCTCGTCTCGAAGCGGGGTGTCCTTGAACACGAACTCCGTGATCTTCAGTTCGTTGACGAACTTCACCCCCTTACCTTCGAGGAAGGTACGCATCGGCGAGATGATGCTCTCGTACTGGTTGTACGCGGACCTGGTGATACCCGCGAGAGTCTGAATGCGACTGAACTCGAGAATCATTCGGTTCATGCACCGGCGAAGCTCATCAGCTTCGCCAACAGGTATCGATCGTTGTTGTCGAATTGCATGTGCTTGTAATCGTTCTCGCCGGGACGGAACCACACTCAGCCCGTCCCGAAGGTTCTCGTAGGTCTCCTCGTTGAGCATGCGACCACCACGGTTGATGAAGCCCGCGTCGTCGCCTAGCTCGCGATGGCCGTACTGACGCTGGACGGTAGCGGCAGATTCGCCGCCATTCGCTCCATGCATGTCCAGGTCCATGATGGTGATGTCCTCACCGTTCCACTCACCGTCTCGAATCAAATAGACGGCAGCCGAGAGGTTTCCGATGCCGGCACCGATCACGTAGGCCTTGTGAGACAGCTTGGAAGACATTGTGTTTCGTTCCTTACTCGAACCGGATGACGTCCGTCACGGTCGATCGCAGCGCACCAGATCGAGCGCAAAACGCGCATAGTCGCGTGCAATTTCCTCGGGCGTTTGCGGTCCGCTCGGCCGATACCATTGCGCGACAGAGACACACATCACGACGATTGCACGCGCAGCCTGTCGCGGTCGATCCGTCCCGAACACACCCGCGGCAATTCCGTCGTCGACTTGCTTCGTCATCAACCATTGCTGGTAGTTGCGTGATTCCGTGATGCGCAACCTGTTCTCGTCTGTGAGACTGCGCATTTCGCTGGCACCGAGGAATCCTTGATCGCGGCGATAGATATGGAACAAGGTCACACATTCGACAAGGAAAGCCAGCCTTTCGTCGGGACTTCCACCCTCGTCGATAGCCGCCAACGATCTCGTGTTGAGCTCGGCCATGGTGAGCTCGAGAATCTCGGCCAACATCTGTTGCTTACTCGAATAGTGGTGATACAGACCCGGAACACTCATCTGCGCACGTTTGGCGATCTCACGCATCGCAGCGCCGTGATACCCGGTCTTCACCATCTCCGCGAGCGCCGCCGCCAACACCGGATCGAACGAACTCGAGCCGAACCTTCGCCACTCGTTCGGGCGAAAATGTGCATCCGGGTCGGCGTCGTCGCCTCCCCATCGCGGCTGCTCTGCGGGGCGCACTATCGCAGCCGGAAGCAGAGCGTCGAAACGCACTCCCAGGATCCCTCCGATTGCCGCCAACCTGTCGACGCTGACTCTGGTCTTTCCGGTCTCGACAGCACTGAGCGTCGCCGGGCTGACATCGAGACGCCTGGCCAATTCGCGCAGCGAGAGCCCGCTGTGACGCCGCGCTTGCCGGATCGACGCCCCGATCAGGACGGCGTTCTCGAATTCGGTCATAGTGTTCAGTATTCCCGAACATAGGATTTCCAACAATGCGATGACCACGGCAATCGTCGATCCTGTTGACTACTGATTATCGGCCTGAACATGATGTCAATCACAAAAACCCAGGTCCGCCCGAGCGATCGTTCGGTGTCGGTAGCGAGAGGATCGAATCACCATGACCGAGGCGCCATATCTAGGAGAACTCCTGCGCGACGCACCCAGCAACTGGGGCAAGTGGGGAGAGTCCGACGAGGTCGGTTCACTGAACTACCTCGACGCCGGACAGGTTCTTCGTGGCGTCGGAACCATCAAGCAGGGTTCCGTGTTCACACTCCAACGTCTTATCGGCGATCCCAAGGGTGATCCGGTGTGGCCGGGACGCAGCCCCGCCGAGCGCACACAGATCTTCGACGAGAGCAGCTGGGACGGCGACGACGCCCCCAACTTCCCCGGTGGTCTGCATTACGCGGACGACAAGATCGATGCGTTCCTGCAGGGCTCGACGCAGTACGACGCACTCGGCCACGTCTGGTACGACGGTGCCCTGTGGAACGGATACTCGGCTGATACCACTGTCGGCGGCCTGGAGAAGGCCAGCGTCGAACCGATTGCCGACCGCGGCGTCGTCGGGCGGGCGGTACTGCTCGACATGGCGAAGTTCCGCGGCAAGGAAAACCTCGACAAGGCCGAAACCTTCACGCACCATGACCTTTTGGCGTGCGCAAAGTCGCAGGGCGTGACTATCGAGAAGCGTGACATCCTCGTCATACGTACCAACTTCCTCAAGCTGTTCTTCGACCAGGGTGAAGCTTTCTACGAGGGCTTCTGCGAGCCCGGCTTGATCTACAGCCCCGAACTCGTCCAGTGGTTCCAAGACATGGAGATTCCGAACCTGGTCACCGACACCATTGCCAACGAGGTCACCACCGACCCCGAAAACGGTGTGGCACTGGTTCTCCACAACGCATTGATGCGCAATCTCGGCGTGGTTTTCACCGAGATCTGCGATCTGGAGAAGCTGGCTGCAGACTGCGCATCCGACGGCCAATACACGTTCTTGTACGTCGCCGCACCGCTCAAGGTTGCCAAGGCCAGCGGCTCTCCCGTGAATCCGGTTGCCATCAAATGACATACGAAGATCGCCCTTGGTTGGCGTTGTACCGCAACGACGTTCCCCCCGACATCGACGTCGAACATCCCACAATGCTCGAAATGTTGGCGGCCACGGTTCGCTTTGATCCGGACGCCACGGCCGTGAAGTACTTCGACGGTCAACTCAGTTTCGCCGAACTGGATCAGCAGAGTGACGCCCTGGCCCGCGCACTCCGAGCAGGTGGCCTGGCGAAGGGAGACCGTGTCGCGCTCTTCCTGCAGAACGTTCCGCAATTCGTACTCGCCCTCGCCGGGATCTGGAAAGCCGGCGGCGTCGCAGTCTCGATCAATCCCATGAGCCGTGAACGAGAACTGGGATACCAACTCGAAGATTCCGGAGCAGCGGTTCTGATCGCTCTCGAGGGGCTCTACGAGTCCGTCGGCCGCAATGTCGTCGCCGACTCGCCGGTCAGGCGAGTCATCACCACCTCGGAACTCGAGTACCAAAGTCGCAACGATCCGAGGATTTTCGACGGAATCGTGAAGAAGGATCTCGGTACCGACGATCTCGCGACACTGATCGACGAGCATCGTCTCGGCGATCCGATCACTACCGACGCTGCACCGGAAGACATTGCGGTACTGACATATACGTCGGGAACCACAGGTCCGCCGAAGGGAGCGATGACCTCTCATGCGAACATGACTTTCAACGCCCAGGTCTACCGTGACTGGCTAGGGCTCACCCCGAAAGACACGGTTCTCGGCGTCGCACCGCTCTTCCACATCACTGGGTTGATCGGTCACATCGCGGTGTCGGTGCTGGCGAGAATGCCGCTGGTGCTGGCCTACCGCTTCCAGCCCGAGGTAATGCTCGACGCGATTCGTGAGCACCGCCCGACATTCACAGTCGGCGCGATCACCGCGTTCACCGCACTGCTCAACACTCCGGGTTGCGCGCCGGAAGACTTCACCTCCATGCGGTTGCTGTATTCCGGCGGCGCACCCATCTCGCCGACAGCCGCTGAGGCCGTCCGAGCCATGACCGGTGCTGCGCTGCACAACATCTACGGGCTGACCGAGACGACGTCGCCGACCCATGCCGTTCCCGTCGGCGCGGATACTCCGGTCGATCCCACGTCCGGCGCACTGTCCGTCGGCGTTCCGGTGCCGAACACCGTCGTCCGCATCGAAGACGAGGGCGGTGCGGTCCTGCCGATCGGAGAGATCGGCGAACTGGTCGTCCGTGGTCCACAGGTTGTGCGCGGTTACTGGAACAAGCCGGAGGAGAGTGCGTCGGCCATTCGCGATGGGTGGTTCCACACCGGCGACGTTGGGTTCATGGACGAAGCGGGCTGGTTCTACGTCGTCGACCGTAAGAAGGACATGATCATCGCGTCCGGCTACAAGGTGTGGCCACGCGAGGTCGAGGACGTCCTTGCCGAGCACCCCGCAGTCCGGGAGGCGGCCGTCGTCGGGATCGCCGACGAATACCGCGGTGAGACCGTGAAGGCGTTCGTCAGCCTCGTCGCGGGGGCCTCGGTGACGCCGGACGAACTGATCGATCACTGCAAGCAGCGGATGGCGGCGTACAAATACCCACGATCCGTGGTGCTCGTGGAGGAACTGCCCAAGACCGTCACCGGCAAGATCCTGCGACGGGAATTGCGCACGACCTCCTGATCGACAACGGCAGGCGGGCCTCTTTCGGTCCGCCTGCTGTCTGATCGCGCACAGTTCCCGGTCGACCGCGCCATCGGGGTAATGGAACAGTAATATGTGCTGAGTACCCACGGAGAAACGGGAGACATCAGTGAGCAAGTTCGGACGTAAGAAGCAGCCGACGCCCAAGAGCTACCAGTGGCTGGCCATGACACTCATCGCGTTGTCGCTGTCCGTGTCGATCGGAATTGCTGCCAAACCCTCCTGAGCTCCTCGGATCCGAAACTTGTAACCCCGCGTCCATCCGCACATGGGCAAAGGCAAATAGGTGCAATTCGGACGCTTAGCTGTTCTAACTTTCCTTCCGTCGTGCCACCTCGGCACCGACGGAGAGGACTCACACACCATGCGAAGCCCACGCTTCGGTTTGCTGGCGGCTGCCGGCGCGCTCGGACTCGTGCTTGTCACCTGTGGCGCTCAGTCCATCGCCACGGCGTCGCCCTTGGGCTCGCTCGACGCTGGTTCGAGTTCCGGCTCGGCCGAGACTCCGGCGTCGACCGACGGCGGCTTCACGTCCAAGACGCCGTACTCCCCCGGCCAACGCGTCGCCGACTATCAGGCCCCGCCGACGGGATACTCCCCGGTGTACACGGAAAGCGTTGCACGCCACGGTTCCCGGGCGCTGTCGAGCCTGAAGTACGACGACCTGAGTCTGCAGCTGTGGGAAATCGCAGAAGCCGAGAACGCATTGACTCCCGTCGGCAAGGAGTTCGGTCCGGCGCTTCGTGATCTCATGGCCGCCAACAAAAAGCTCGGATACGGCAACCTCAGCGGGCTCGGGGTCACCGAACATCGGCAGCTCGGGGCGCGGGTCACCGAACGCCTCCCCCAACTGTTCGACGCCATCGCAGCGCAACAGGGAGCCATCACGTTGACCTCGTCGGGTGTCGACCGTGCTGTGGACAGCGCTGAGAACTTCGCTCAGGGCCTGACCGGTGCGTTTCCAGCCGTCGCCGGCGATGTTGCACCGGCGACGCCGCCGTCCCGGGAGCGGACTTCCGGTTTGCACACGCAGAAACGATCATCCCCTTCGCGGCGCTCTTGAAACTGCCGGGAAGCACCGTCTCACAAGCCGAGGGCGATCTCTACACCTACGCGAACAATCTCTGGCGCGGAGCGAATGTCAGCCCGATGGCCGCCAACGTGCAGTGGGACGTGTTCGGCGGACCGGACGGTAAGCGCGTGGTCCGAATGCTCTACAACGAGCGCGAGACAGCATTCGCGGCACCGTGCGCTCCGGTGAGCGCCGGGAGTTTCTTCTTCACGCCGGACGAACTGGCCCGCTGCCTACCGGAGATTTCACCGGCGGCCTGAGGTCCGGACCGAGGTCGACGAGGGCGCGCCCATGCCTGGTGCAACGCCAGCATGCGCGCCTTCTCGTCGTCTTCCATCAACAAGGCGTCGCAGATACGTCCGATGACCGGAGCCGAAACACCAACGGACGTACCCTGTTCCAGCCGCTGATAGTGATTGAAACTGATGTCGGCGATCTGTGCGACATCACGCCGACTGAGGCCGTGCATGCGGCGAGAACCCTCGCAGCGCATGCCGACCTTTTCGGGCGCAAGACTGTTTCGTTTCTCGACGAGCATCTGGCTCATCAACTGACGCGCGCTCGACCCGTTCACGTCGCCACCTTTTCCATCCCTGAAATATGCCTTCACCTAACATGTTTCAGAATATGGGATGGGACGGGCACGGCGGTATCTCCGAGATGACAGATAATCACGCGATACCGCCAACCCTTGCCTGTTCGGGCTGTGACGATCAGGCTATGAACCTGCCGATAGTCGGATTCGACTGGCAGATCGGACTACTGCCCCAGTTGATCGAACCGAACGCCGTCGCAACGACATTGCCGACGCCGGTATTCACCGTCGCGGACAGATACGGGTACGTCCCTACCAGGTCGACGATTCCGGACTTGCCGGTGTCTGTGTTAACCCACGCAACAGTGACCTGACCGGCCGCCGGGATAGGCGCAGCTGCCGGGAACGAATCGAAGCGAATGTCGCCCTTGGCAATGGGCGGATTGGCCTCTGGTCCGGACTGGCCGGTGAGACCGGTCAACGAAGCCAGCGACCCCTGATTCGGACACCCGATGGTGACGGCGGCGCCGCCGAAAGGATGGGGCGGATCAGCCGAGGCGACTCCGGCGAACATGACGCTCGCGGCAATCGGTAGTCCGATGGCCGCAAAAACCCCGGCCGTGCGTGTGACGCTCATAGCTGCTCCTCGGGTCGACAACACTTTCCGGATACCCCTGGTACAACGCCCGAAACGAAGGAAAGACGACTATTCACACCCCCTAGACAACGCGTGTTGTCAGAACTACAGTCGGTGGTGCAGCTCACACCTACCTCTGCCGCGCGCAGACCAGTCTCAGGGAGTGTTCAGATGAAGCGCTACGACCTCCGCAGTCGCACGGATCGACTCGATCCCGAAACCGATTACGAAGAGATGTCGCGCATTCTCGCGGCGCAGGAGTTTCCCTGGGACATCAATCAAGCGCTCAGCTTCGCGCTGTTTCGTACGTACGCAGTCCCCTCCATCGGCAAGCTCCTTTTCTCCACGGGCGAGTTCACCGACAAGGTTCAGAAACGCTACGACGACACCAGCCTGATCCTCGACGCCATCCTCGAGCACGGCCTCAGCAGCACCGAAGGCCGCAAGAGCGTCCGTCGAATGAATCAGATGCACGGCTCGTACGACATCTCCAACGACGACATGCTCTACGTCCTGGCCACCTTCGTCGTCACGCCGGTCAGATGGCTCGACGAGTACGGCTGGCGAAAAATGACCGAGAACGAGATCGTCGGGTCGACGAACTATTACCGCCACTTGGGCAGGTACATGAACATCAAAGACACTCCTGACACCTACGCAGGATTCGTCAAACTTCTCGACGACTATGAGCGCGAACACTTTTCATTCGATCCCGGCGCCCGGGCCGTCGCTGATTCCACCCTCGACCTGATGTGCACCTTCCCGCCCAACAACCTGGCGCCGAAGGCTCTGGTCAAGGGATTCGCGTTCGCCCTCATGGACGATCACCTACTCGACGCCTTCCACTACAAGCACCCGAGCACTGCGATGCGCGTCGTCTCACGCGGTGCGCTGAAGGTCCGTGCGCGTCTGCTGCGCTTCTTCCCGGTACGCACGAAGCGGAAATTCGCCCGCGAGCTGCCCAACATCCGCAGCTACCCGACCGGATACAAGGTCGAAGACCTCGGCACCTTCCCCGCCGGATGTCCGGTCAAGCACCTCCAGGCAGACCAGCAGGCCAAAGCGTAATCGCGCTAGGACACCCTGCTGACAGAACTCGACAACTGTCAGCGATCTGGCGTCAGTACCAGTACGGCGGGACGATATCCGGGTCGTCGAGCACGGCGTCGATCCGCGTATCGGCCACAATTCGTGTGATCGCTTCCTCGGGGGCGGCGATGATCGCGAAATGTGGATCGACATCATTGGTAATGCACCAGGCATGATCAGCCGGCCAGATGAAGGCCGGATCAGGGGAAGAACCCCACGGCCAACGAGCTGAGTTTTCCACGCTCCAATCGGCGTAGTCGGCAAGCGTTCCACGAAAGAGCCAGTAGTCGCGATTGGGGATCTCGAACCGCGGAACGTCATCACCGACCGCCGACTCCCACCCGGTCCACATACAGAAATAGCACTCGTCAGGTGTGGTTGTGTAACTGGACAACACATCCAGGGCATAGCCGATCAGCACTTTCTCTTCCGGCCCGGTTTGATCGAAATCGACATCATTGGATTTCTGACCAGGAAAGCTCGGATCGGGGATGAACCGCAAGCGCGCATACTTCGGAAATCCGATCGGGCCGCGCCCTGCCAATTGATACCAAGGCAAATCCTGATCGACCAGCCAATCGGTAGCCGTCAGATCGGTGCACAATGTCAGGCCCGTGCTGGGCTGATCCGTATCTCTCATGCCGGCGCGAAGGATGAGTCTCGACCCGTGCGACGCAGGGTGATCAATTCGTGGTTCGTCTCGGCGTCGAGTCGACGCCCCTCTTCTTCGAACTCCATCAGCTCATAGAACCTGCGGGCGCGATCGTTGAGGGTGTAAACCTCGAGTGTCACCTCGCCGTGCATTGTGGAAGCGTGTTCGACCAACGCCCGCCCGACACCCAACCCTTGTGATGCCGGCGCGACGAACAGTCCCCCGATTTCGGAGCCGATCATTCCCAACAGGCCAACGACTTCGGACTTGTGTTCAGCCACCCAATTGTCGGCCTGAATCAGATAAACCTCTCGCATCTTCTGCTCCCGTTCACCGGTCCCCTCACCCGCAAGGAACGGGTGGGCTCCGCGGGCTGCACGAGACCACAGGTCGACGACCACGTCCTCATCCGAGGGCTGGTAGCGGCGAATGATCAGATCCTGGTTCACAATCCGACCATACCCTCAGGCGATAGAGGACTGGCCGGCACCGGAAATGTTCAATTCTCGGATCTACGCACGACGACTCCGCCGTATATCAGTGGAACAATTCCATTCATTGCAGCTCCGCAGTTACTGCGTTGTGCAAGGGTTATCCGATGACTAGCGGCGATCCGATGACCGACGGTGGAGGCCCGGCATCTTGGTGGAAGGTGACAGCGATTGTCACCGCAGTGCTTGTCGCCCTCACGTGCGGGGTCATCGTGTGGTCCTTCATGCCGCCGGTTGTGTACTTTCCGTTCTTTGCGCTCGCCACCTCAGTATTGCTCGGTTTGGGTGGAGTGTGGTTGATACTCAGCCTGATTGGTTGGATGAAGTACAAGACACTGCGTTTGAGCACAATCGCGCCGGTGATAGTCCTCGTCACCGGCGCGCTCGTGACGTTGTCCGTCCCTTCGCATGTTGCGTTTGCATTGTCGAAAGATTCCCTCGAAGCAGTCGCCGCGGATTGCCAGAAGTCGATGGACAACCAAACAATTGGCGTCTATCGGGTCTTACAGATCTGGCCCGTCGGCAACGGGTGCCGCTTCCACATCGAGGGCGGTCTGATCGATTCGATCGGATTGGCGTACTTACCTGACGGCGCACCATATCTCGGCAAGCCCCGCCGCGACGGCGAGATCGGTTGCCAGGAGTTCGACGGCGACTGGTACACGTTCGTTCAAGCGTTTTAACAGCGTGAAACTAGCCGACCAGCTTGGCCTTCAGAAGCGCGATCGTGTCCGGAGTGAGTCCGAGACCTTCGGTGAGATAACCGTCGACGGTTCCGTAATCGCTGACTATCTGCGCGAGTCCAGCTTCCAAGTACGACGCATCGACACCGAGGGCCGGCTCGAGATTGGTCGCTACCTGCGGGCTCAGGGCCTGAGAGATCTGCGCAAGGATCTTCTCGTTGGTCGCCTGAAGGTAGGTGTTGCTCAACAGATAGTCGTCCATGATCGTCTGTGCGGGAACACCGGCGATGGACTGCAGCAACATCGCGGTCCAACCCGTGCGGTCCTTGCCCGAGGTGCAATGGAACAACTGCACACCGTCACTCGCAGCGATGTCCGAAAGAACCTGCTTGAAGCCGGCCCGGCGCACGGGATCGGTGACAAAACTACGGTTGGTATCGACCAAGAACTGCATGGCCTCCTCCGGCGACTTGATCGTTGTCGCGAGCTGGGTGAGATCCTTGAACTCGATCGGGATATTCGTGTACGTTACGCCGTCCGGGAGCTTGTCTGCGCCACCGATGAACGGATTGGAGATCTCGGTTGCGCCGCGCAGGTCATAGGCGTCGGCAAGTCCGAGGCCGGCGAGCGTCGTCTTGTCTGCGTCGCTGGTCGCGGTCAGCGCATTGGACCGGTAGATGACGCCGCGCTTGAGGTGTGAGCCGTCGACGGTGGCGTATCCCTTACCGTCGTTACCGGCGATGTCGCGAAAATTGGCCACGGAGGCCAAGTTCGGTGTCGGCGCGAGCACAGGATCGAGCGAGCCGAGATCGACCGATCCGAGCGATCCCGTGTTCAGAGAACCCAGGTCGAGCGGGATGGCCGTGGCGGGAGCGGCAAACAACAGACCTCCGGTGACAACAAGGGCGGCGGCCTTCGCAGTGCGAGCAAACAACATTCGTGATCGTGTGGACATGTGGCAGCACCTCTCTTTGTGGTTTGGTGAGCTGTGGTTACGGTGCGACGTCACCGATTCCGGTGAATCCGTATCGCTGGTGAGGTCCGATCACTGCTACCTCGAACAGGCCTGTCCCGGTGCGCGTTACGCCGTCCTCGACGAGGGTGAACCGGGCCAAGTTGTCGACTGGGCACAGCATCTTCTTCCACGGTTCGATGTCCGAAACCTTTTCTCGCAGGCCTTGAACCACCAGTTCGCCCTGCCACATCCCGTGGCGCCAATCCTGCTCGAGTCCGTAGCCTGTGCCGACACCGATGTAATTGGGCAGTATTGGTTCACAGGTGATCTCCAGGATGTGGTCGGATTCGCCTGGTGCACCGGTGCGCCGGAAGTACAGAGTTCCGCTCTTCACCTCGCGTGTACCGGAAATGAAGGTGAGTTGGTGGTCGGGTCGACCCAACCACTCCGGCTCCCGCGAACGGTCCGCCCAGACGCGTGTCGCATCCTCGAGGATTCGGCGTCCCTGCTGATCTTCTTGAACGACCGTGACGATGGTGAAGTCACCGAATTGCATGATCGAGTAGATCCAGAAGAAGTTCTGACTGCCGGCGATCGACGGATCCGCCTTGCGTCCAGGAGGTTCCGCTTCGCCGACCGGTCGAACACCCCAGGATCGGTCGCGATTACCCCGCCACGTCGCCGGGGTGACTGGGATGACGTCGCCGTCGACGGTCAGTGATCCGGACCATGTTCCGGTCTGCACGAATCGTTGAGTGTCGAAGGTGACTCGTTCCAGCTGACGGTGAAAATGCCTGGCCTCGAGATTGGCAGGGCCGTCGGACTCGAATGTGAGGTCGAAGCTCAGGTCCGGCGCTTCGGGACTCGGGTCCAACATCACCCGCAGACGGTGCAGACCCTCGATGATCTCAATCCTCAACGGGCCTACTGACAGGTCCATACGATCGTCGCCCAAGGCTCGGGATGCCCGGAAGACTATGTGGTCTTCGCCGCGCCGAAGAACCGCAAAGCCATCGCACACACCGAGATTGGGGTACTGACCGAGACCGATGATGAGAAACAGCGGCTCGGTGTCGCCGTCGACGCCTGCATGGCAGTTGAAGTAGTAGCGGTCGTAGAAGTTTCGATCCGAGGTGCCCACGTGGCGGATGGTCTCGGCGATCTGATGTACGGGGTAGTCGTCGAGCGGGGACAGTGTCATCGTGCTTCTCCTGTTGTGACCGGGGCTGTTGCGAGCGGCGCCGTTGCGAGCGATGCCCAATAAGTGCCGTCGAGCATGGCTTCGAGTGTCTTGTGGTGCAGGATCATCTCGTCCGGGTTGTCGGGGAATTCGGCCTGCCCGAAAGCCACTGCGCGGCTTTGGACTCGGAACATGATCACCGCATGCCGCAACGCGGCGTACACGATGTAGAAATCGAGATCCGATACCTGGTGGCCGGACAGCGAGCGGTAGGCATCTGCCACGTCCTCGCGACGCAGGAAGTCCGGCATTCCGGGAAGGCCGGCCATGGCCGCAAGATCCTCGAAGAACCTGTGCTGGAAGATCATCCATCCGAGGTCCAGCTCACGCGGCCCCAGTGCAGCCATCTCCCAGTCGAGGACCGCCGCCGGTTCGAAGTCGCGGTAGATGACATTTCCGATCCGCGAGTCTCCCCAGCACAGCACTGCGGAACCGGCATCGGTGGGGAAGTTCGCCTCGATCCAGTCGAAACCGCGCTCGATCAACGGGGATCCAGGTCCGTCAGCGGTTGCCCACTCGTAATAGCTTCGCTGGTCCTCGATGTGCGTGCGAAGTGCTTCTGCCCCAGTCGGTTCGGCACCGCCGCCGCGCAACTCGGGGAGAGCCAGGTGTGGATCGGCCATAGCGTGCAACTCCGTGAGCACCCGGACCGATGACTGCTGGAGTCGAGAACAGTCGTCGACTGAGGCCTCCGAGAGCCAGGATCCGAACGTGTACGGCATGACGTCTGGCGGGATTTCGCCGTCACGCCGTTCCATCACGAAGAACTCGCCGCCGAGCGCGTCCGGGTTGCTCTCGGACCAGTACACCCGCGGGACCGGCACCGACGTGTGAGCTGCGACGGCGCTCATGACCCGAAACTGCTGGTCCAGGTTGTACGTCGGGAAGATCGGTACCGCACTGTCTCGCGGGGCGATGCGGGCGACCAGGCGATGCTCGGCTCGAATCCCGTCCTCGATCCACGTCGCGTCGAAAAGCACAGTTTCGTTGGACATGCCGTTCGCGGCCGGTATCTCGACCGAGGTCACGGAGGGTTTCGAGCCTCGCCACAGCACGGTCGCGAGCCAGACTTCGAGGCTGCGCCGCATTTCGGCCGGGTCGTTGCGGGATTCGCCGGGTCTGGCGAATTCGGCGTAGTCGGGATCTTCGCCTGAGGTTTCTGTTTCGGTTCGAAGGTTCATCACCACTCCTCGTGGTTCGGTGGCGCCGATGCGCACGTGCCGATAGTCGATACAATATGTATCGACTAAAGCCGTGACAGAATGTAACGGCCATCACAGCGATACCGCAAGGGATTTGCCCAAAATGTCCAAAGATTCCGAAACTCAGCACCGCCTGGGCCCGCAGCGAAACCCTGCAATCGACGACGCAGTACTGGACGCGACCAGGCAACTGTTGGAGGAAAAGGGGTATGCAGGCACGTCCATCGACGCCATCGCCACCCGTGCGGGAGTGGGGCGCCCGGCGATCTACCGTCGGTGGCCTTCTAAGGCGCACATCGTCAACGACGCGATCTATCCGGTGCTCGACGTCGAACAGGGCGCGGACATCGACACCGAACTCGGCACCGAAGGCACGATCGCGGATCAGATCCGCGCGCTGGTGCACGGCGCGGTTGCACTGTTCGCAGCTCCTGCCACGCGAGCCGCTGCACCCGGGCTGATGAGCGAGGTGCGAACAAACGCGGAATTGCGTGAGGTTCTGGTGGTGCGGCAACTGGCCGGAGTCCGCGTCGAACTGAACCGTCGACTGGAAGCGGCGAGGGAGCGAGGCGACATCCGAAACGGCGTCGACGCCGACGCTCTTCTCGACATCATGGCGGGCGCGGCCATCTTCGCGATGTCGGTTCGGGACGTCCCGGACCCGGGGCCGTTCGCCGACTCACTCGCCGACATAGTGCTGAACGGCATACTCCCCGGTTGCTAATCCGCTGGCGCCGTACTGGTTTGGCCTACCCAGTCGAGGAACTGCCCATGGCCACCGGCTAGTCCCTGGGGTGTGCCGTCAAGAGAGACAACAAATTTGCCGCGACATTCCTCGGGTGCCACGGTCAGCTTGGCGTCGAGTTCAGACAGAACTCCAATACCTTCGTTGGCGATCCAGTGACATGGCAAAGCGCGAACAACTTCTGTGAATTCCATTCTGGCAGTGGGGATCAGATAGTTGAGGACTGCGCTGTGAAAGACGACGATCGTGGTGTCGAGTGGCGCACGCTCGACGAGAGCGGCAACAGCCGACGTGAGATCTCCGCGAACCAGACGAGGCGGATCCGCACGCGCGAGGGCAGCAGCGTGGCGCAATCGCTGACGGCGATGGTCCTGTTCCGGCCACACAAGACTCTCCAACCATCCCATGTCGTCGGTATCGCTTACATCGAGTGGATTGAGGTCGATACCCGCCCGGTAGACCACGTCTGGGACTTTCTCCGGAATCGGCGGATTGCCAGTCGTCGCGCACTTGAGCAACACAGTGGACGGACCTTCTACTGGATGCAGGTACCTTTCCCTGCCATAGAGATAGCTGTAGCGGTCCGGATAGAGGCACAGGCCCGCCGAGGCACCGACTTCGATAAGTGAGAGCGGCCCTTTCAACAATCCGAGGACGGGAACCAGGACGGCAGCGCGGCCGGCTTCATTGGTCTGCGTAGTCCGGATCCGCGCGAGTTGTTCCACCTCGGACCAGTTCTCCCTCAGCCACCGGCGAAACGACGCATACGGCGCGACCGGGGCACCGAGGTGACGGCTCGCCCCGAATATCAGGTTGGGTTGCCTGCGGGGTTCTGGAAGTCGATCGATCAGAGCGAGGACTGCTGGATCCTCCGATACGCCGAGGCCCCATTCCTCGTAGGTCGCTGAGTTCCCTCGAGCCTCCACTTCCGCGAACGATCGGTACCAGCGCGATGTGTCCACCGTCGATGTCTACCGGATGCGGTCTAGGTCTGGGAACCCGTGGTCGGCTCGCTGCCGACTATTCTGTGGGGCATGACCGAGCCTGTAGCGACCGCTGACCTTGCCGACGAGATCGGACCCGACATCCGCAGCTGCGACACGCAGTTCACCCAGTTCGGTGGACGTGAGGTCTTTGCCGGCCCCATCACCACCATCAAGTGCTTCCAGGACAACCTGCTCGTAAAGCAGACGCTCAGCGAACCGGGCAACGGCGGAGTCCTCGTCGTCGACGGCGACGCGAGCATCCACACCGCGCTGGTCGGCGACATCATCGCCGGCCGCGGCGTCGACAACGGCTGGGCCGGCGTCATCGTCAACGGAGCTGTCCGCGACTCGGCGATCCTGCGCACCCTCGACATCGGCGTCAAGGCTTTGGGTACTAACCCGCGAAAGAGCACTCAGACCGGTTCGGGTGAGAAGAACGTGCCGATCGAAATCGGCGGCGTCACCTTCAACCCAGGCGAGATCGTCAACAGCGACCAGGACGGCGTCGTCGTTCGCGAAAGCTAGTCAGAAGTCGCGGGATCAGGCGGGGGCTTCCACTTTGGCGGCCATCCCGCCGATCTCGACGACATCGCCGTCACGAAGCTGACGGCCACGGCGATCTTCGACCTCACCGTTGACCGACACCATGCCGTCGGCGATCACTTCCTTGGCCTCCGCGCCCGATTCGATGAGGTTCGCGAGCTTCAGAAACTGACCGAGCCGAATCATTTCGTCGCGGATGGGTACTGCTGGAATGTTGTCGGTCATGTCAATCATCTTCCTCCTCCCACAAAACTGGACACGACAGACCACACTTAGCGTGAGGATCTGATCGACCGGTAGGAGAGGAAGCTCGATGGCACCATTGACCGAGGTATCGGACACCACTGCAGAGTTGGTGGAATCGCCACCCGAAAATCCGCGCCAGGCGCGTCGATTCCGCAAAGGGCGGTTCAGCCAGGTTCCCCATATCTCGGGACTGATCCTCGGAGTCTTCTCGGTACTGGTGTTCCTGTGGAGCATCTCGCCGGTACTGCGGCACATCCTCCGCGTCCCACGCGAATACATCGACAATTACTACTTCGACGCACCGGATACGAGCCTGTCGTGGGCGCTCGTCGTCGCCCTGCTCGCCGCGGCCCTCGCGAGCCGCAAGCGCATCGCCTGGTGGCTGTTGACGATCTACCTGTCCCTGATCACCCTCACCAACATCGCCTCCGCGATCGTCGACAAGAACCCGAACAACGCCGTGGCCGTTGTCGTTCTACTGATCGTGATCGGAATCCTGATCGCCGCGAGGCCCGAGTTCTACACACGCGTACGACGCGGCGCCGGCTGGAAAGCTCTCGGCGTGCTGATCGGCGGCATGGCTGTAGCGACCGTGATCGGTTGGGGCCTGGTCGAGCTCTTCCCAGGTGACCTGCCGCAGAACCAAAGATTCCTGTGGGCACTGAACCGCGTCACCGCCGCGGCTTCGGTCGACAACGAGGTGTTCGACGGTCATCCACGCGTCTTCGTCAACACGATCCTCGGTCTCCTCGGCGCCATCGCACTACTCGCCGCCGTCATGACGCTCTTCCGCGCGCAACGCTCCAACAACGCCCTCACCGGAAACGACGAGTCCGCGATCCGCGGTCTGATCCAGAACTTCGGCGCCGACGACTCACTCGCCTACTTCGCCACCCGACGCGACAAGGCGGTCATCTTCGCGCCGAGCGGCAAGGCCGCGATCACGTATCGCGTCGAAATCGGCGTCTGCCTCGCCAGTGGTGACCCGATCGGCGATCCCGAAGCCTGGCCGCACGCCATCGAAGCCTGGCAGGGACTCGCGTCGCAGTACGGCTGGGCGACGGCCGTCATGGGCGCCAGCGAAACCGGAGCGACGGCGTACAAAAAGGCGGGCTTGAGCGTCCTGCAACTCGGCGACGAAGCGATCCTGCGTACCCGCGAGTTCAATCTCAACGGACGCGATATGCGTCCGGTCCGTCAGGCCGTCACCCGTGTGAGACGCCACGGCGTCACCGTCCGGATGCGACGCCATCGCGACATCCCGCCCGAGGACATGGCGGCCGTCATCATCCGCGCCGACGACTGGCGCGACACCGACACCGAGCGCGGCTTCTCCATGGCGCTCGGCCGATTGGGCGATCACCTCGACGGCGACTGCCTCCTCGTCGAGGCCGTCATGGGTGAAGGCACCGAGGACGAAAGCGTCGTCGGCATGCTCTCGCTCGTGCCGTGGGGTCCGAACGGCGTGTCGCTCGACCTGATGCGCCGCAAGCCGACTGCGCCCAACGGAGTCGTCGAACTGATGGTCGCGGAGTTGGCCACACGTTCGGACGAGATCGGCGTCGTACGGGTCTCGCTCAACTTCGCCGTGTTCCGCTCGGTATTCGAGGAAGGTTCGCGCATCGGCGCCGGCCCGATCCTCCGCATTTGGCGCTCGGTGCTCGTCTTCTTCTCGCGCTGGTGGCAGCTCGAAGCCCTGTACCGCTCGAATGTGAAGTACCAGCCTGATTGGGAGCCACGCTTCCTCTGCTTCGAAGACAACCGCGAACTGCCGCGCGTCGGATTCGCGTCGGCCATCGCCGAAGGCTTTGTGGTGCTGCCCAGTTTCGGGCGCAAGTCGAGCCAGGTCGTCAAACACACCGGCACGCATGTGGCGGTGCCCGCCGCTCTGGTGACGTCCGAAGGACTGCACGCCGACGGCAGTCCGCCGGACTCGGCGCCGTCGTTCACGACCAACGGCCCGCGTCGACCCGAGCAGGTCCGGGTGCGCATGAACAAGCTCGCGCAACTGGCCGACGAAGGAATCGCCGCGTACCCCGTCGCCTATCCGCCGACGCACACGATCGCGGCGGCAGCGAAGTCACCGGAGGGCACCCGCGTGCGAATCGCGGGACGCCTCCTGCGGGTCCGCGACTACGGCGGAGTGGTGTTCACGGACGTGCGCGATTGGTCCGGCGACATTCAGGTCCTGGTCGACCAGGACAACGTCGGCCGCGAGAAATTGGCGGAGTTCGCCGCCGAGTTCGATCTCGGTGACCTTATCGAGGTCAGCGGAACCATCGGCCGCAGCCGCAAGGGCGAACTGTCGCTCATCGCCGTCGAATGGCGCATGAACGGCAAGTGCCTGCACCCGCTGCCGGACAAGTGGAAGGGCCTCTCGGATCCCGAGACCCGTGTCCGCCAGCGATACCTCGACATCGCTCTCAACCCGAAGGCCCGCGAACTGCTCGAGGCCCGAAGCGCCGTCGTGAAATCGCTGCGCGATTCACTCGGTGGTCGCGGATACCTCGAAGTCGAGACCCCGATCCTGCAGCAGGTGCACGGCGGTGCCAATGCCGCACCGTTCCTGACACACATCAACGCGTACAACCTCGACCTCTATCTCCGCATCGCACCCGAGCTGTACCTGAAGCGCCTGTGCGTCGCGGGTATGGAAAAGGTGTTCGAGATCGGCCGCGTGTTCCGCAACGAGGGCGTCGACTTCAAACACAATCCCGAGTTCACGATCCTCGAGGCGTACGAGGCGCACAGTGACTACGAGGGCATGATGCGGATGTGCCGCGAGCTGATCCAGGCGGCGGCCGTCGCAGCGTTCGGTCGCGAGATCATCATGCGACCCGGCCCGGACGGAGAACTGGTCGAGGTCGACATCTCCGGCGAGTGGCCGGTGAAAACGATGCACGGCGCCGTCGCCGAAAAACTTGGCGTCGACGTCTCCCCCGAGACGAGTCTCGAAGACCTGCAGAAGCTGTGCGACGCCAACGAGATTCCGTACCAGTCCAGCTGGGATACCGGCGCCATTGCGCAGGAAATGTACGAGCACCTGGTCGAGGACTACACCGAGTTCCCGACGTTCTACACCAACTTCCCCACCTCGATGTCGCCGCTCACCCGGCCGCACCGCAGCATCCCCGGCGTCGCCGAGAAGTGGGACCTGGTGGCGTGGGGCGTCGAACTCGGAACCGCGTACAGCGAGCTGACGGACCCCGTGGATCAACGCAACCGGCTCACCGAGCAGTCGATGCTCGCGGCCGGCGGCGACCCAGAAGCGATGGAATTGGACGAGGACTTCCTCCAAGCCCTCGAACACGCGATGCCGCCGACGGGTGGTCTCGGGATGGGCGTGGACCGAATCGTCATGCTGATCACGGGTGGCAGCATCCGCGAGACGCTGGCCTTCCCCCTCGCAAAACCGCGTCAGTAGTCCGGATTCTCGCGTGCCGGAATTGTTCCACGTGAAACCACCGGGCGAAATCTTGCAGGTCGGCGAGAACCGGCTGCATGTTCTAGCCGAAGGCGACGGCCCCGTCGTGGTCCTGTGCGGCGGGCTGGCGGGCAACTGGTTCGACTGGGATGACTGCGCACGTCATCTCCAGTCGGACCACACCGTCGTCCGCTTCGATCGCCCGGGTTTCGGACTCAGTGAGCCGTCGTCCGAAGTGCCGACCGTGCACGGTGAAGCTCAGCGGATCCTCGATGTTCTCGACGCTCTGGGGTTGGCGGAGCCCGCGGTGGTGGTCGGCCACTCCATCGCCGGCTTCTACGTCGAAGGCTTCGCGCGCCTGTTCCCCGATCGCGCAGCGGGCATGCTCCTCCTCGATTCCAGTGCCGAGAAAGAGCCGAAACGTCTTTTCCCCCGTGACCTGCTGCTGATCGCCTCCCGGGCCGCCGCGGCCTCGTTCAGCACCACCGGGCTGCAACGTCTCCTCGGCACCACGACGCGCAAGATCCTCAACCAGTCCGTGCCGCCGAGCGGCTCCTCGGACGCGACGCTCGAATGGGTCCGGAAGATCTACCGCGAGCCTCATTATCTGGAAGCGGCGATGGTCGAATACGTCGCATACACCGATATGGCGTTGGAGCTCACCGCTTTACGACGGTCGAGCGCGCACCCCCTACCCGACATCGACCGTAGCGTCGTCGCCGCGCACACGGGCCACACCACCCCCTGGTCCATCGCCTGGATGGCGAAACAGCAGAAACTCGCCACCTACCTCGGCGGAAGCTTTCACGTACTACGCCCGGCGCATCACCACGCCATGATCGATCAGCCCGAGGAGTTGGCGGAATTGATCCGGCGCCTCACGCAGCCGAACCGTCGAGAGTGACACCTAAAGTTACAACTCGGACAGTAGCCGGATCATTGCTAGTCTCGGACAGCTTCTGCTTTCTACGACAGGCTGACCATGGACCGTTCGACACGTCAGGTGCGCTCGTGCCTGATTTTCGTGGCGATCCTCGTTGTCGCCCTGGCGGGCATCGCCGCCCGTCCGCCCGGGTTTCTCTCGACCTTCTGGCCCGCCAACGCGATCCTTCTGGGCATTCTCCTTCGTAACCCTCGCTCGTTTGCGCCGATCGGACTGGCTGTCGGCGGCGCCGCGCTGATGACAGCGGATCTTGCGACCGGAAGCCCCGTGCAGCGGGCCTTCGAACTGAATGCGATCAACCTGATCGGAGTCACGACGGGATTGATCGCCGCGAACTTGCTCGGCTGCTTTCCACAGCGAGTCTCCGAAGCGAAGTACACCACCAGAGTCTTTCTCGTTTCGGTTCTGGCATCTCTGACGGCCGGGTCCGCCAGCGCACTCCGCACTCAACTCCACGAAGGAAGCGGTGCGGCAACGGAATTGGTGGGGTGGTTCTTCGCCGACCTGTGTACGTATCTGATCGTGCTGCCGATCGTTCTGTCGGCACCGACGCTCGAACACATTCGTAGAACCTTCGGGCCGTCTGTGCGGCAGAGTCTACGCGTGAGGCGGCTCACACAGATCCTTGCGCCGCTAGCCGCACTCCTGGTCTGTCTGCCGTTCGCCTTGGAGGTGCAGGGTGCTCTTGCGCTACTGCTCCCGATGCCGGCGCTCCTGTGGTGCGCGATGCGCGTCTCACTGTTCAGCACTTCGCTACTGGCAGCCGGATGGAGTGCCTGGGCACTGGTCATGGCGGGCAAGGGGCGACTGGCACTGGCAGATCCGATTCACCTGCTGAGCGAAGGCGTGACCACCAGAATCTCCGTCATCTTGATGGCACTCTCCCCCATCGCCGTGGCCGTCGCGACGGGCGCACAGCGACGCGCTGAGCGAGAACTCCAACGAATCGCCGAATGCGACGCCTTGACCGGAACGCTGAGTCGCCACGCGTTCTGGACCCAATCGCAGGAACTCCTCGACGCCCAGCACGCGGCGCAACGACCGATCGCCGTCATGATGCTCGATCTCGACCACTTCAAATCCATCAACGACAACCTCGGTCACCTCACCGGCGATTCGGTCCTCGAACAATTCGGAAACACCCTCCTCGCCACTACCGAAGGACTGGGACTGTCCGGTCGACTGGGTGGTGAAGAATTTGCCGTCGCGATAGGCGACTGCACCTTCGAGGAAGCCATCCAGCTCGCGGAGCGGATTCGGCAGACCCAGGAGGCTCACGCGCGATCCATTCGCGGTTTCGCGGGAACGGTCAGTATCGGCGTCGCCTGGGTCGATCGTGCGATGCCGGGCATGGAGACTCTGCTCGACATCGCCGACAACGCGATGTACCAGGCAAAACGCGACGGCCGAAACCTCGTGGTGGCGTTCGATCTCTACATGGCAAGGTGACGTAGGTGCAACTACTTCTGATCCGACACGCGCTCCCCGAACTGGCCGAGGTCACCGAAGGCCGCGCCGATCCCTCGCTGACCGACGAAGGCCACGCTCAGGCACTACGGCTGCCCGCAGCACTGGCGCCGTACCGGATCACCGGGCTCTTCAGCAGCCCGCAGAAGCGCGCACTCGAGACCGCGGTCCCAGTAGCGCAGGTATTGGATCTTCCGGTCACCCAGCTCGAGGGCCTGGCGGAATACGACTACGAGCAACCGCACTACATCCCGATGCACGAGGTCTTGGAACGCGCACCGGAAACATATGCGCGCATCAAAGCCGGCTGGCTACCCGAGTCGGTGGACGCCGACGCTTTTCGTGCGCGAGTCCTCGGTGCGATCGACGAGATAGTCGCGGCAACCGACAACGACGCCACCGTCGCGATCTTCTGCCACGGCGGCGTCGTCAACATCGTTTTGCAGGAACTACTCGGGCTGGAGCGTCCGTTGACCTTCCCGATCGAGTACGTCTCCGTGACGCGAATTCTTGTTTCCCGTAATGGAAGCCGCAGGGTCGGCTCGATCAACGAAACCGGTCACGTACGCAACATGCTTCGCGTGTAGTCACACGTTGTGGCACGCCACCTGATGGCCGCCCTCGACGAGACGGAGTTCGGGAACTTCCTCCGCGCAGAGATCCGTGGCCAGCGGGCACCGGGTACGAAACCGGCAGCCACTGGGCGGATTGAGCGGCGACGGCAGTTCGATGACCTTCTGCTCGACGTTCTGCGCCGCGGTCACGGTGGCGTCGGGATCGGGAATCGAAGCCAGCAGTAGCTGCGTATACGGGTGCAGCGCACGGTTCTGCATGTCTTCTGCGGGAACGATTTCGCAGACGCGACCCAGATACATGATCATCACGCGGTCACTGATGTTCTTCACGACGGCCATGTTGTGCGCGATGAACAGCAAAGACAGCCCGTGACGCTTCTTCGCGTCCTCGAGCAGGTTCAGAATCTGCGCCTGCACGGACACGTCGAGGCTCGAGACCGGCTCGTCACAGATCAGGACCTTGGGGTCGAGCATCAACGCGCGGGCGATGCACACGCGCTGACACTGTCCGCCCGAGAGCTCGCGCGGGGTCCGGTCCCACACCATGTCCGGGTCCAACCCGACCTCGGCGAGAACCTCGCGCGCCCGAGCTTCGATGGCGGCCTTGTCTTTTCCGCCCCAGATCGACGGACCCTCGGTGATGAGAGCCTTGACCTTGCGTCGCGGGTTCAGCGAGGAGATCGGATCCTGAAAGATCATCTGCAACTGGGTGCGGCTGCGACGCAACTCCTCCGCGCCCAGTGCCGTCATCTCCGTCCGTCCCAGGCGAATGGAACCCGACGTCGGCGAAGGCAACTGCATGATCGCCCGGCCCGCCGTGGACTTGCCGCAGCCGGATTCACCGACCACACCCAAGGTTTCACCCGGGGCGACGGTGAAGCTGATCCCGGATACAGCATGAACCGTCTGACCCTTGCCGACGTTGAATTCGACGACCAGGTCCTCGACCGTCAAGGCCGCGTCCACCGTCTCGGGCTTTCTGGTATCCACTGATGCAGTCATCAGACCATCTCCTTCACCGCGAGCGTCAGGCCCGCTGCGGTCGTGCCGGCCTTCTCGTTGGCGACCAATGCCGTTGTGCCTTCCGGGGTATCGACCGGGTAGTGGCACGCGAACGTATGACTTTCGGTTGTGTTGTCCCCAGGGCCGCCGGGAGCCAGAGCCGGGTCGCCGGTCAGGCAGTCGTCCTGGGCGTACCGGCAGCGAGCGGCGAAGCGGCAACCGGTGATCGGCTTCGTCATGTCCGGGAGCCCACCCGGAATTGTCTGCAGCACTGTGTGCGTCGGCGATTCGAGTCGCGGAATCGCGGCCATCAGCGCTTCGGTGTACGGATGACGCGGACGAGTGAACAACTCTTCGGTCGCCGACGTTTCCACGACGGAACCGGCGTACATGACGGCGACACGATCCGATCGACCCGACACCACACCGAGGTCGTGGCTGATCAGGATGACGGCCATGTTGAGCTTGTCGTTGAGTGAGGCGAGCAGATCGAGGATCTGCTTCTGTACCGTCACGTCGAGAGCGGTCGTCGGCTCGTCCGCGATCAGCAGTTTCGGCTCGCAGGCCAGGGCCATCGCGATGACCACGCGCTGTCGCATACCGCCCGACAGTTCGTGCGGGTACTGATCGAGCCGACGCTTGGGCTCGGGGATACCCACCATCGACAGGAGTTCCGCAGCGCGATCGCGGGCCGCGTCCTTCTTCAGACCCAGGTGGAACTTCAAGGATTCGGTGATGTGGGTGCCGATGCGCTTGAACGGATTGAGCGAGGTCATCGGATCCTGGAAGACCATGGCGATCTCGGGTCCCCAGAAGTGCTTCATCTCCGACTTCTTCATCGTCGACATGTCGCGGCCGGCAAACGTCACCGTCCCGCTGATGTCGAGGGCTGGACCCTTCTGGAGCAGACCCATGATGGTGCGCCCGAGAACCGACTTGCCGGAACCGGATTCGCCGACGATGCCGAGAGTTTCACCAGCGGAGACGTGGATCGAGACACCGTCGACTGCTCGCAACTGGCCACGCGGAGTGGCGAATACGGTTCTGATGTTGTCCGCCTGCAGCAGCGGAACGCCGTTCTGAGCTGAAGTGGTCACAGCTTACTCCGATACTTCTCGCCGATGAGGTTGAAGGAGAACACCGTCAGGAAGAGGAAGACGCCTGGTACCAGGACGATGAACGGATGCTTCTCCACGATCCCGCCCTGACCTTCGGCAATCATGTTGCCCCAGGTCGGATCGGGTTGTGCGATACCGAGTCCGAGGAAGCTCAGTGAGGCTTCCGCGACGATCAGACCGGAGACGGCCACCAAGCCGAGCGCGGCGACGGGAACGAGGACGTTGGGAACCAACTCGCGCCAGATGACACGCCATTTGGTGGCGCCCATGGCACGGGCGGCAAGCACGAACTCCCGTTGGGCGACAACGATGGTGTTGGCCCTCGCGATTCGAACCATGCTGGGAATACAGAGAATCGAGAGTGCGAGCGTGATGTTGCGCAGGTTCGACGTGAGCACTGCAGCCAGTGCGATCAGCAGGACCAGGGAAGGAATGGCCAGCAGCGAGTTGGTCAGGATTCCGACGACGGCATCGACCTTGCCGCGGAAGTAACCCGCCATGACGCCGATGGTGCCACCGATGATCATGCCGATCAGTACGGCGCAGATGGCCACGGTCAAGGATGCTCGAGCCCCGAACAGTGCGCGGGCGAGGAGGTCGAGACCGAAGTTGTTGGTACCCAACGGGTGATCGGACAGCAGACTCGGCGAGGCGAAGCCCGGCTCGGCCAAGGTCTTGACCGTGTCCTTGTACTCACCGAGCGGCAGCAGCGGCGCGAAGATCGCGGCCAGGATCAGCGCGACCAGCCAGATGCACGCCAACCAGTACGACAGATCGAACTGACTGCCCCACTTGGACGTACCGAGTTTGCCGAGACCCTTGAAGAGGAAAACCAGGGCAACGAGCGCGAGCACGATGCGGACGGTCATCATGATGGCCGAACCGAAGAGCGCGGTGCCGAGAAGCGCAACGCCGACCACTGTGAGAGTCGATCCGATCAGGACCAGATTCTTGGGCTGTTCCAACGTCTCGACGGGACCGGGAGCCAGCAGGACTGTCTGCTGCCGGTATGTCATCACCTCGGACGGGGCCGGCGACGGGGCCGCTCCGTCTGGCGTCACTTCAGACATGGACACGACGACTCCTCGGGTCAAGATAGGTGTACAGAACATCGATCGCACTGTTGACGAGGACGTAGATGACGGCGATCACGACCACCGCGCCCAGCAGCATCGGCGAATCACCTTGCTGCGCTGCGCGGACGATGAGCGTGCCCATTCCGGGCAACGAGAAGAGCGTCTCGACGATCACGGTGCTGCCGATCATGCCGCCGAGAGCCAGACCCATCATCGTGATGAGCGAGAACGACGACGGCCGAAGCGCGTCACTGAAAAGCACTCGCAGCGTGGGCATTCCCTTGGCCTTCGACGCGAGGATGTAATCCTCACGGAGCGTCGTCACCAGGTCGGATCGGAGAACGCGAGTGAACATCGCCATCTCGAGGAGGCTGATGGTGATTGCGGGAAGTATTGCGTGTGAGAGGTTTCCGGAGAGGCTGTCGCCGATGCGCACCCACTGTGATCGCGGGAACCAGCCGAGCCAGTTGACGGTGACCATGATCAGCAACAGACCGGCGAGGAAGCTCGGGACGGAAAGAACACCGAACGTCGCGGCGCTGATGACGCGGTCGATGACGCCGCCTTCGTGGTGCGCCGACCAGAGTGCGAGCGGCACGGCGACGACGAGTGCGATGACCAGACCCATCACTGCCAACTGAACGCTGACGGGGAGAGCGGAACTGATCGCGGTGAGGACGTCCTGCTGCGGGGGAACAAGCGAGTTGCCGAGGTCGCCTTGCAGAGCGCTGGTCAGCCAGTCCCAATAGCGAACCAGGAGTGGGTCGTTGAGCCCGAGCTGCTGCCGAACTTCCTCGTACTCGGCGGGCGTTCGGCCTTCACCGAGAACGGAGACAGCAGGATCGCCGGGGATCAGTGATGCCAGCACGAAGGTTCCGAAGCTGACGATCAGGATCACAATGACGAGCTGGCCCAATTTCTTACCTATTGCGCCGATGTTCATCGATTTCGTCTCCTTCGGACAGCGAGCTCGCAATACACAGCAGTTCCTCTGATTTCAGGTCTTCGTTCGCGGCCGGCCCCGATCCGCTGCAATATCGGCGCGGGGCCGGCCGTGAACTTCAAGCTCTCTAGGACTTCCAGGCTCCGTCGAAGAGCACGATTCCGTCGAGGCTCTGCTCGAGACCGTGAACGTTCTGGTTCCAGACGTCGAGTGCTGCAACGTTGCCCCACACCTGCCACGGGACGGTCTCGTTGGCGCGTTCCTGAATCTGTGCCAGGACTGCCTTCTTGTCGTCGTCGGTGGTTGCGACGCCCAACTTGTCCAGTAGAGCGTCCATTTCGGCGTCGGAGTAGCCGGTTGCGTTGTTACGGCCACCGGACTTGATGCCCGTGTACAGACGCTCGTAGGGATCGGCCTCGGCGAGGCTCAGTGCTGCGGTGCTCATGTCGTAGTCGTGATCGGCGTACATCCGCTTGACCAGATCACCTGCACCGGTGACGTATTCGATCTGAGCGTCGAATCCGACGGCGTTGAGCATCGCCTGGATGGCCAGAGCGGTCGCCTGCGCGGACGGTTCCTGGATGGAGAGGAACGTGATCTTTCCGTCGTAGCCGTCGGCCTTGGCCTGATCGAGCAGTTCCTTCGCCTTGGCGGGGTCGACGCCGATCGGTGCGACGTCGTTGTGCCAGCGCGAGGTGCCCTGGAAGATCTCCTGGCCGGGCAGTCCCTTGCCGTTGTTGACGCGGGTGTTGAGCGTCTCCGGATCGACGGCCAGCGCCATCGCCTGGCGGACACGAACATCCGAGCCCGGGCGGCCCGGGGCCATGTTCACGTTCGCGATGTAGCCGAGCGACGGGATGTCGACGAAGCCGGGGTAGCCCGACTCGATCAGATCCAGGATCGGGGTGAGCGTACGCATGTACGCGGCGTCGATGCCGCCCGTCTTGAGGGCTTCGGCGGTGGGCTGAGCGCCGACGATGCTGATCAGCTTGAGCTTGTCGATGTTCGGTGCGCCGTCGTAGTAGTCGGGGCGAGCAGCCAACAGCAGTTCCTCGTTGGGAGCGAACTTCTCGAGAGTGAAGGCGCCGGCACCGATCGGGGTGAACTGGTCACCCTGCTGGGCGCTCGGGGCGACGATCATGCCGGGTCCGGTGGCGAGCATCGACTGGATGCCCGTCCACGGATCAACGAGGTTGAAGACAACCGTCGTCGCGTCCGGGGTGTCGATCGAGGCAACCTTGGAAGCCCAGAGGCTCGACTGAGGTCCCTTGTTGGTGACGTAGCGGTTGATGCTGTCCGCCACTGCCTTGGAATCGAAAGCTGTTCCGTCGCTGAACTTCACACCGTCGCGCAACTTCAGCGTCCAGGTCTTGCTGTCCGAACTCGCCTCGAGCGACTGGGCGAGCTTGGGCTCGAACTTCTGCCCGATGGGGTCGTAACGCATGAGCACGTCGTAGATGGCGCTGAGCTCGCTGCCACCGGTGGCGCCGGCAACCTGAGCCTTCGCGGGATCGAGAGTCGTGACCGCCGAGTAGCCGCTGAACGTCAGCGTGCCGCCCTTGGTGGGAGTGCCGGGGTCGGCCTGCTCGTTGACCATGCCGATCTTCAGCGAGGAACCGGAATCAGCGGATTCGCCGCCGCCATTGCTCGAGCCATTGTCGGCGCACGACGCCAGGAACATACTTGCGGTGATCGCCAGCGCAGCCGCAGCCAATCTGCGACTTCCGCGGCGGGAACTACGACTCATTCGAATGCCTCCAAGGCGGGGTAAGACCATGACGTGATGTGGAACACGAAACAGTCTGTGATGGGAGGCACAGAAAATTGGATCGAGTCTCGCTCAGTGGAATCGGTTAAGTTGCAGGCCTCAACGGTCGGGTAAACCGACCCTGGCCAGCGAATACCCTCGCCGAGATCAGACCAGGCGGTCTAGTCCAGATCTAGTCTCGATCCAGCGTCGCTTCCTCGAGATCGAGCTCTCGAAGTACCTTTCGGAGAACCTCGTCGTCGATCCGGCCGGCATCGCGCTCGGCGATGAAGACACCTCGCTCGGCATCGATCATCTCGAGGCGCAGCGAGCGGAAGGCATTCGACGGGCTCTCCCCCAGATCTTCGTCGCTGCGCCCCAGTCGCTCCCACGCCGAGTTCGCGCGGTGGGTGTTCCAGCTTCGCAAGATGTCTGCGGCACGATTCCGGACCTGAGGAACGTCGTCGGCGTCGGCTCCGACCAACTCGTCCAGCCGCGCCGCAGCGGCACGCGCAGCCTTGTCCTGTGCTGCCGCCTCAGCGCGTGCGTCGGACTGCGCTTCGTTGCCCTGCACGCCGAGGACACGGATGACCCACGGCAGCGTCAGGCCGTGCAGCAGTAGCGTGCCGACCACAACGACAAATGTCAGGAAGAGAATCAGCGAACGGCCGGGGAAGTCCTCCCCACTGTTGACCGTCAAAGGAATCGCGAAGGCAGCCGCCAGTGACACGACCCCTCGCATACCGGCCCACGACACGACGAACACCGCCCGAGCCGAAATCTCCGGTTCCCTCGCCCTGATGCGGGGAGACAGCCAGCGCGGTACATACGTGAACGGGAACACCCAGGCGATCCGCACCACCACGACGGTCACGAGAACGGCAACCGACGCCCAGACGACGATCGAGGTGCTGTACCCCTGCAATCCGTTGACAACGCTGGGCAATTGGAGCCCGATCAACAGGAAGACGAACGACTCCAGGATCAGGTCGACGGCCTTCCACACTGCCGTGTCCTGCAAGCGCGTCGCATAACTCGCGCGGGTGGAGCGCTGGCCGAGGAACAATCCGGCCACGACGACGGCGATGACGCCCGACGCGTGGATCTCTTCTGCAGCCAGGTAGGTGAAGAACGGCACCACCAATCCGATTCCACTCTCCATCACCGGATCCTGGAGTTTGCCGCGAACCTTCGAGATGACAAAGCCCACCGCAAGTCCGATCACCGCTCCACCAACCGCTGCGACGAGGAAGGTCTCGAAGCCGCCGATCAGCGTCGCACCAGTACCCACGGCGGCGGCGAGAGCAACCTTGTACGCCGTCAGAGCGGTGGCGTCGTTGAGCAGGCTCTCCCCGCCCAGCAGGGTCATGATTCGGCGCGGCAGACCGAGCTTGCGTCCGATTGCGCTCGCGGACACCGCGTCCGGCGGCGCCACGATGGCGCCGAGAACCAGTGCGGCTGCAATCGAGAACTCCGGCACGATCAGGTAGGCGACAAAGCCCACCGCTGCCGTCGTCGCCAGGGGCAGCCCCACTGCGAGAAATCCGATCGGACGCAAATTCGAGCGCAAAGCCAGGTATGAACTGTCCAGTGCTGCCGAGTACAGAAGTGGAGGCAACACGACGAACAGGACGAGGTCGGGATCAAGTTCCAATTCCGGAACACCCGGTATCTGACAGGCGATCAAACCGACCAGGACAAGGATCAGCGGCGAAGACAGCCCGAACCTTCGCGCGACCGCCGCCACCAGCAACGCCGCTACTACAACCCCCAGTAATATGCCGTTCACCCTGGCAGCATGCAGTATGGAAGGCGATGAAGAAAATCCTGAAGCGAGCAGCAGCTCGCACACAGCAACCCGCACCCGCTCCGACCGGTTGCGAGGAACTAACCAATGCGCCTGAAACGGATCCGGCGGCGCTGACACCCGGCGTCTGCCAGGAGTGCGCCGCGTTGGGCGAGGATAACTGGTCTCACCTGCGCATGTGCCTGTCCTGTGGCCACGTCGGATGCTGCGATTCCAGCCCTCATCAACACGCCACCAACCACTACCGCGACACCGGGCACCCGGTCATGCGCTCGCACGAGCCCGGCGAATCCTGGCGCTGGTGCTACGTCCACGACCTGATGGATTGACCGCGCGCGACTCGCAGTGCGCTGCGCATAGTGCCCACCTGTCACGGCGCACAGGCCTCGGTGTTGCGCACATTGCTCAATCCACTGGGTAGCTATTGCCCAATCTGTATGCCGATGATGGACTTTGACGCAGAATCTGCACAACAGATCAACAGGTGCGGCTGGACTTTGCCGCACCGAACGGTTCGGCCTCAGGAAGTCCTGCCAAACATCACAACCACATCGTCGGCCCCACGATCTGGGGTACAGGCGGTGCGGTGATCGATGTCCACTACTGAAGGCAGGACCGGCCGTGAACAGCCCCAGCATCAACCAGAACGCTCCCGAGTCACTGGCGGAGATCGAGAAGCGCGTTCTGTGGTTGTCGACCGCGATGATCCATCACGCCAACCGTGTCCGTCCGAACCCGAGTGGGCTCAAGGTCGGCGGCCATCAGGCCTCCTGCGCGTCGATGGTCTCGATCATGACGTCACTGTGGTTCGGCCAACTTCGTTCCGGCGACCGGGTTTCCGTCAAGCCGCACGCCGCTCCGGTGCTTCACGGCATCAACTATCTGCTCGGTGAACTCGACGAGTCCTACCTGACGACACTGCGCGAGTTCGGGGGCCTGCAGAGCTACCCGAGTCGATCAAAAGATCCTGATCCGGTGGACTATTCGACCGGTTCGGTGGGCATCGGTGCGACGGCTCCCATCTGGGGCGCCATCGCACGCCGATACGTCGACGCCTCCCTCGGCGGCGCCGGAACCGGGCGTCAGTACTCCCTTGTCGGTGACGCCGAACTCGACGAGGGCGCTGTGTGGGAAGCAGTTCTCGATCATTCGGTTGCCGAACTGGGTGAGATCGTGTGGATCGTCGACCTCAACCGGCAATCACTCGACCGGGTGGTCCCGAACATCGCGGCAACCCGCCTGGAGCGCATGTTCTCAGGCGCCGGCTGGCAGGTCATCACCGTGAAGTTCGGCGCACTGCTGGAATCACTGTTCGCCCGGCCCGGCGGCACCGCGTTGCGCGAACGAATCCTGGACATGCCGAATCCGGAGTACCAGCGTCTGCTGCGATGCACGGCTGACGAGGTGCGTCTGAGACTGCCTGGCGACGCGGCGGACGCCGACGCGATCACGTCGCTGATCAACGACCTCGACGACGCCACGGTGCTCGAGGCCATCCGCAATCTCGGTGGCCACGACCTCGACGCTCTGCGAGAGGCGTACGCGCAGATCGACGACACCCGTCCCACCGTGATCATCGCGTACACGATCAAGGGCCGGGGCCTGCCGACGCAGGGTCATCCGCAGAACCATTCGTCGCTGCTCACCATCGAGCAGTACGAGCACCTGGCGGCGGAACTCGGTTTGGATCCGTCGAAGCCCTGGGAACGGTTCGAGACCGACAGCCCGTCGGGCCGCATCTGCGCCGAAACCGCTGGGCGCCTGGCTCGCCCGAAGGTGGAGCATCTGGTGCCTCCGGCGGTTCCGAAAGATATCGGCCGCACTCCCTCCGGCACATCCACCACTCAGGCAGCTCTCGGTCGGGTGCTGCTCGACCTCAGCCGCGAAGCGCCGGACGCCGCGAAACGTGTTGTCACACTGAGCCCGGACGTCAGTTCCACCACGAACCTGGCAGGGCTGGCTGAACAAGGTCGGGGTGTGGTCCCCCAACGAGCGGCACAACTGGTTTGCCGACGACGCCGAAACGATCATGCACTGGCGTGAGAAGCCCACCGGTCAGCACATGGAACTCGGTATCGCCGAGACCAACCTGGTCGGTCTGATGGGCGAACTCGGTGCAACCTGGAGTCGTTGGGGCCAGCCGCTCTTCCCCATCGGCGTGATGTACGACCCCTTCATCGAGCGGGCTCTCGAACCGTGGTCGTACGGCATCTACGCCGGTGGACAGTCGATCATGGTCGGCACTCCGTCAGGCGTCACCTTGGCTGCCGAAGGTGGTGCACACCAGTCGATCAAGACCCCCTCCATCGGTTTGGAACAGCCGGGATGCGTCAGTTTCGAACCGGCGTTTGCCGTCGATGTGGAGTGGACGCTCCTCGACAGCATCGGACGCCTGGGCCGCCCCGACGGGAGCTCGTCGTATCTGCGTCTGTCGACTCGTCCGGTCGATCAGGCCCTGGCCGCGGTACCGACCGATCCGGCTGCGCGAGAACGCCGTCGACGTCAGGTGGTGGCCGGGGCATACACACTGCGGCACAACCCTGATCCCGCCGTCACCCTGGTCGGCATGGGTGCCACCGTCACCGAAACACTGGTCGCAGCCGAAAGACTGGGCGAGCAGGGTATTTCCGCCGACGTCGTGTGCGTGACCAGCCCAGGCTTGCTCTTCGAAGCACTCCAGTCTCGGCGCGGCCTCGCGGACGGCCCGTCGTGGATCCTGGATCAGGTCTTTCCGAATAGCCGATCCGCGCCGATGGTGACCGTTCTCGACGGGCACCCGCACACCCTCGCGTTCCTGACGGGAATCAACAACGTTCCGGGTGCTGCGCTCGGAGTGAGCCGGTTCGGTCAGGTCGGTTCGCTCGAGGACGTCTACCGGTACCACGGCCTCGACTCCGACAGCATCGTCCGCGCCGCCCTCGATCTCACTTCTTGATCAATCACACTCTCTGATGCCGAGAAGCGTCCCCGTGGGGAACGCTTCTCGGGTCTGGTCAGTTCTTCAGGTGTCTAGTTCTTCCAGGCCTTGTCGAAGAACATGATTCCGTCGAGGCTCTGCTGAATGCCGTGGACGTTCTGTCCCCACACACCGAGCCAGGGAGTGTTGCCGTAAACCTGCCACGGCACAACCTCATTGGCGCGCTCCTGAATCTTGGCGAGCACCTCGATCTTCGCGTCGTTCGACGTCGCTACACCCAACTGGTCGAGCAACGAATCGATCTCGGGGTCGGAGAAGCTCGTGGCGTTGTTTCGTCCACCCGACTTGAGATTCGAGTACAGACGCTCGAACGGATCGGCTTCCGCGAGGTTGGCGGAACCTGTTGCCATGTCGAAGTCGCGGTCGGCGTACAAACGCTTGACGACGTCGGCAACCGAATTGACGTACTCGATCTGGAAGTCGAATCCGACGGCGTTGGCCATCGACTGCAGTGCCAGAGCCATCGCCTGCGCCGAATTCTCTTGGAGCGTCAGGTATGTGATCTTGCCGTCGAAACCGTCGGCCTTGGCCTCGTCGAGAAGCTGCTTCGCCTTGGCGGTGTCGACGCCGATCGGAGCTACGTCGTTGTGCCAGCGAGAGGTGTCCTGGAAGACGACCTGCCCGGGGAGACCTTTACCTTCGTTGAGCCGGTTGTCGAGAGCGACAGGATCGGTTGCGAGCGCTAATGCCTGACGTACCCGCACGTCGGCACCGGGACGACCGGGAGCCGTGTTGACGAGCGAGAGGTACGACAGCGACGGAATGTCGACGAAGCCCGGGTAGCCGGAGTCGATCAGATCCAACACGTTCGGAAGCGAACGCATGTACGCGACGTCGGTGCCGCCGCTCTCGAGCGATTCGGTGGTGGACTGCGAACCGACGATGCTGATCAACCGCAGCTTGTCCACGTTCGGGGCACCGTCGAAGTAGTCCTCCCGAGCGTCGAGGATCAATTCCTCGTTGGGAGCGAACTTCTCGAGGGTGAACGCACCGGCGCCGATCGGGGTGAACTGATCGCCCTGCTGGGCGCTCGGCGCGACGATCATGCCGGGGCCGGTGGAGAGCAGTGACTCGATACCGGTCCAGGGGTCGACGAGATTGAAGACGACCGTCGATGGATCCGGAGTGTCGACCGACGCGACCTTCGATGCGTACAGACTCGACTGCGGTCCCTTGTTGGTGACGTAGCGATTGAGGCTCGCCGAGACGGCCGCCGAATCCACCGGAGTGCCGTCACTGAACTTCACACCGTCGCGCAGCTCGAGGGTCCACGTCTTGAAGTCCGAACTCGGCTCCATCGACTCTGCGAGCTTCGGAACAAATTCCTTGGACGCCGGGTCGTATCGCAAGAGCGTGTCGTAGATGGCGCCCAACTCCGAACCGGCGACCGAACCGGCGATCTGCGTCTTCGCGGGATCGAGATTCGTGACGGCGGAGTACCCGCTGAACGTGAGCGTGCCACCCTTGACCGCGTCACCCTCGCCGGATTGCTCGTTGACCGGGCCGATGGACAACCCTGAACCGGAATCCGGTGCGTCGCCGCTTCCACCCCCGTTCCCGCTGTCAGCGCACGACGAGACGAACAGGCCGGCGGAGACAGCCAGCGCGACAGCGGCAACCTTGCGGTGACCGCGCCGAGAACTGCGACTCATTCAAAACCTCCAGGTCAGAAACTGTGATGTGAAGCATTGTCGAGACAGTTTGTGACTTAAGGCACAGGTATTAGTCGTAGGTCTCGCTCAGTGGAATGAAGCGCGACGATTGGTCAGTTTTCGAGCGACATTCGCAGGTCAGACCCTTAGCGAAGGACAGGAATTCATTCTGATTCAGGCGCCTTTCAACGGATGAATCGCCGGGGCGCCGTCGAGGAGCGGACCGGCAGCGGCCAGCGCAGCCTGCAAATGCGGGGACTGCATGTGAGCGTCCAACTCCTCCTGCCCGCGCCAAGTTTCGATCGTGACGAACGTGCCGGGCGCAGCCGCTGACTCGAACAACTCGTACGACACGCAGCCGTCCTCGGACCGACTCGCCTCCGCGAGAGTTGTCAGAGCCGATCGGACGTCGTCCTCGGAACCGGACTTTGCCGGGATGGTTGCAACTACACGAAGCTCGCTCATCGGATACCTTTCGCAGAGGGGAAGTCAGCTAGAGACACACGCCACAAACGTACACACGAAAAGGGCAACCAATGGGGCTACTGAAGGACGTCACCGGCTGGCGACGCGGAACGAAGTTGCAGCGACGACTGCGCGATCTCACCGGCACGCTGGTGGTGATCACCGGTGCGGGCAGCGGCATCGGGCGTGAAACGGCCCTCGCCTTCGCGGCCCAGGGAGCTATCGTCGTCGTCTCCGACATCAACCTCGAAAGCGCGCAGGACACTGCGGCGCTCATCAACACACCCACTCAGGCCAGCGGAGCCGAAGCGGTGTTCGGTGGCGGTTCCCACGCCTACCAGGTCGACGTGTCCGACGAACAGGCAGTGATCCGGTTCGCAGAGATCGTCGCGGCACATCACGGCGTGCCGGACATCGTCGTCAACAACGCCGGAATCGGGTTCTCCGGAACGTTCGCCGACACCGAGCAACGCCAGTTCGAGCACGTCATGGACATCAACTTCTGGGGAGTTGTCTACGGCTGCCGCGCCTTCACCCCGATGATGATCGACCGAGGAACCGGCGGGCACGTCGTCAATCTGTCCTCGGCCGCCGCGTACACGCCTCAGAAGGCCCTCACCGCGTATTCGACCAGCAAGGCAGCGGTATTCATGCTCTCGGATTGCCTACGGGCAGAACTGCTTCCACACGGCATCGGCGTCAGCACCATCTGCCCCGGCCTCGTGCACACGAACATCCTCAAGACCACCGAGTTCGCCGGGACCACCGCCGAGGAGCAGCTCGAAAATCAGACCAAGGTCGACAACTTCTACCGGAAGCGAAACTTCACGCCTGATCGAGTGGCTAGCGCCATCGTGAAAGCAGTTCGCACGAACAAAGCCGTCGTGCCCGTCACCGTCGAAGCCAAGCTCGGACGCACGATCAGCCGGTTGTCTCCCGGATCGATGCGCGTCGGAGCTCGGTTCGAGATCTAGGTCAGCTGCCGAAGCTCAGGCTGCCCGTGAAACCCTGCTGCACATCGGCTTCCGAACGGGGAAGAACTTCGTAGGTGCTGGCGTACTGGCCACTGAAACCGGTGACGGTGATCGGGCGTCCTACCTCGACGGCGTCGACAGCGATTCCGGTCTGGGTGTTGACGAAGATGACGGTGTTTCCTTCGACACCCGAGACCAGGATCTTGTGACCGTAGGGAAGGTCGTCGACGACGGGTCCGCTCACGATTCCGGACACTGTCACGAGACGACCCTCGCTGCCCTCACCGATTGCATTGAGGGGCAGTCGCGCCGGGGTGATCTGAGCTGCGGTACCGGTTACTTCAACGGCAGTCGGACGGACGACAAGCAGGCCCTCCTGATCCGCAAGGACTCCGGTGACCCGAACCTGATCGCCGAGAGCAATCCCGGAATTGTTCGGATCGCTGATGTAGATGCCGGAATTGCCACTCTGGAGACCAAAGCCCTTGTCGTAGAAGCTGGATTCGAACACTCCGGACGGCGTAGTCGCGGTTCCCACGACGGTGACCGTCGTTCCGATGGCCTGCGCACGGGCTGCCGCGATGGAGTCCGCGGACACCTCACCGACGACTGCCGCCGGCTCCGCGGTAGCTGCGGTGCCGAGAAACATGGTGGCTGCCGCCGCAACCGCCAGTGCCGTCACACCTCGGCGCAGGACCGGACTCGCAAGAACGCTGTCTCGAAACATATTTGAGGACTCCCCTGTGATTTCGTGGCCGCGCAGGTCCTCCTGATGGAGTGCCGCCTTCGCCCACCCTGAGGCACAGGTTATTACAGGTCGGACGCCGCAGCGATGGTGACATTCCGTCACCACCGCTGCTTCAAGGCATCCGAGTTTTCAGGAACCGGAGCTTCCGGACGAACCGCTCGAGCCACTGGAACCGCTGGATCCTGTTCCACCACCGAGATCGTCGAGAGGATCGCTACCGGTGAGGCCGCCCGGGTACAGGTAGGCGTCGGAGATCGTGCTGAGCGAGGTTCCGGAAGTGGCCGGTACCTTTGCGCGCCAGTTGACGATCGGATTCAGTACTCCGAACGGTCCGCAGCCACTGGCGGCGGGCAGCGCGAAGCCGGTGGCCTCGTTCCCGACCGGGCTCACTTTCAGCGCATTGTCCGGGAGCACCGTGTAGGTCGGGACCACCGACGGGTCAGGCGAGAGACGGAGATTCACCGGCGCAGCCGCGGAACCCAGGTAGCAGTTGTCACCGAGGAACGCGTTGTTGATCTTCATCCGGACCGGGATGCTCAGATCCATATCGGTGATGATGCCGTTCAGGGTCGGCGCCTCTACTGCCTGCACCTCGGCGGTGACGGCGGCAAGGCCGAACAGATTGCCGAACGGCAGATCGATTCCCAGAACGCCGCCGGGAACCGTCAGCGGCTTGGAATAGACACCGTTGTGTCCGTCGTCGCGTGGGAGAAGAACGGTGGACTCACCTTCACCGGAGCCGGCCTCGGCGGCGATGATCATGTCGCCTTTTCCGATCGGGAGGTTGAAGCCGTTGTTGTCGAAGGTTCCGCTCTGAACCACAACCGACACACAGGATTCGGCAGTAGCCGGACACACTGCGGCCCCGGGTACCGAATTGTCGACCGGATCCTGAGCCGAGGCCATCGGTGCCGCAAAAGCGAGGACCGCGCACGCGGTACCTGCAATAACGGCCACGCGCGTGCCGAGACGTCTGTTGCCGTTCTTCTGAGATTTCTGCACTGAATTCTCCCTGCCGTTTATGTGATGGGGGACGAAACTCGCAGTTATTGCTTGTGTTTCGACCGCCGCCGACAAGGTCTTGTGGTGTGCTCCTACTCACAAGTAACAACTGAACAGATGTATATCACAGGACTTCGACTTAAAAACAGGGCAAAAGGGAGTTTCCTTAAAACGGACAAACTAAGCGGTACGGTGTGTAACACTCACGGGTGATGAACACGAACAGACTGGTCCTCTGCGTCGCGGCAGCGGGCTTACTCCTCAGCGGCTGCAGCAGCCAATCCGACAGCGATGCAGCAGAATCCACATCTGCTGCCACCAGCACCACGGTGGCGGCGACGTCGAGTTCAGCTGCCCCCGCGTCCTTGTCGGCGCTGGCGACCAGCCCACCCGCCGCAACTCCGGAAGCCGCGCCGAGCGTGGTCGAATCGACGCCCCCACCGGTGGCGCTACCGGTAGCGCCACCGGCAAATTCGCCGATCGATGCACGGTCACCGGAAGAGATCGTCGCGAACGCGGGTGAGAAGGGACAGCGGTACATCGCCGCTCTGCGCCTGGCCGGGATCCCGCCCGCCGGAATGGATTCCGCAGAAATCCTTTACGCCGACGGCACGTGCAAGGCTCTTGCCGACGGCATGCCTCGGTCCGAGGTGCTGGCGGAGTTCAACTCCGTGGGCGAGGTGTACTCACAGATCACGCCGATGTCCTCGCAGCGAATCGCCGAGATCTACGTCGACACCGCGCAGCAGACATACTGCTGACGAGCGATGTGATCAGGCCTTGCCGGCCAACCAGCCGTGCAGCCAGGATGTCGCCGAATTGCCCGCGCCGTCAACGACGTAACGCGTGTAGTCGGTGTGGACTTGCGAGCCGTAGAAGTCGACCAACTGATCGACGCGCCGCGAATTCGCGCCCGGATCGAGCTGAGCGATCAGTGCGGGGAGCCCGCCGGCTGTCACCAGATCATTGACGATCACGGCGGCCTCGTCGCGCAGCGCGAGCGCACTTGCGGGAGTGGGATCGGACGCCTGAGCCATGAATCCGGCCAGACGCATCACAAAATCGTCCTTGGGCGTCGAGCAGTACAGGTCACCGACCGCGCACAGCGTCACCGTTTTGCCTGACAGCCAACCGAATCCACCGATGCGCGGGCCACTGGCACCGTTACCGCCGACAGCGGGGCCGATCAGGACGTCGGACTCGGAACGACGGGGATCGGACAGCAAGCCGACGCCCTCCACCCGAGTCGGGGGAACAACGCCGATGCCCGTTCCGATCTCGGCGGCGAGATCGCCTGCCGCGTCGGCACCCTGGCTGTATCCGACGATGGCGAAGCGAGTGTCACCGCACGAGGCTGCCATGGCGCCGATCATGCCGCGGGCATTGTCGACGGCCTGCTGCTTCGACTTGGCGTAGACGTTGGATTCCCAGGGGAACGCCGTCGCCGAGTAGGTGACGTAATCGGTGCGCACGGAGCCCGGAAGCCCGTTGGTCACCGGGGCGAGCATGCCGGCGCCGGGCCTGGTGCCCGAGGGCTCCCAAGTTCCCGGGATGGCCACGACGTACAGGCTGGGGCAGGGATCAGCCGACGCCACGGGAGCACTGACAACCGGTACCACTACTGCCGCAGCTAGTGCCGACAACACCGCAACGAGACGCCTCGCACGCATGAAACTCCCCTGATTTACCTGAAGCAACCCATACACCACTATCGATGCTCAGGAATCATACTGTCTGGGCGTTGTGTCTGTCCGATGCACGATCGATGAATGTTTGTTACAGATCGTGCGAATTACTTGCAGAAACACAGCCGCACCCCACCGAATCCGGTGGGGTGCGGCTGTGCAAGAGCCTCTAGCGCTGCGGAGCCGCTGTCGGGTGGATCGGTGACGGAAGGGCCGTGACACCCTCGAGGTAGGTGTCCACAGCAGCTGCTGCGGAACGTCCCTCGGCGATGGCCCAGACGATCAGGGACTGACCGCGGCCCATGTCGCCGGCCACGAACACGCCGTCGACGTTGGTGTTCCACTTCGACGTGCGGGCGACGTTGCCACGCTCGTTCAAGTCGACACCGAGATCGGTGAGCAGACCCGGCTTCTCGGGACCGACGAAGCCCATTGCCAGGAGCACGAGATCGGCTTCGAGCTCGAAGTCCGAGCCCTCGACCTTCTCGAAGCGACCCGACTTCATCTCGACCTCGTGAGCCTTGAGACCGGTGACCTTGCCGTTTTCACCGACGAAGTTCTCGGTGTTGACGGAGAACAGACGCTCGCCGCCTTCCTCGTGAGCGGAAGCCACGCGGAACATGAGCGGGTACGTCGGCCACGGAGTCTGCTCCGCGCGAGTCTCCGGCGGACGCGGCATGATCTCGAACTGGTGGACACTGGCCGCGCCCTGACGGTGCGAGGTGCCGAGGCAGTCCGCACCGGTGTCGCCGCCGCCGATGATGACAACCTTCTTGCCCTCAGCGGTGATGGTGGGAGCGTCGAGGTCACCCAACTGCACGCGGTTGGCGATCGGCAGGAACTCCATCGCCTGATGGATGCCGTCCAGTTCGCGACCCGGGATCGGCAGATCGCGAGCTGCGGTGGCGCCGCCGGCCAGAACCACTGCATCGAACTGCTCGCGCAGCTCGTCCGCGGTGATGTCCACGCCGACATTGACGTTGGTCTTGAAGACGGTGCCTTCGGCTTCCATCTGCTCGAGACGGCGGTCGATGTGCCGCTTCTCCATCTTGAACTCGGGGATGCCGTAGCGCAGCAGGCCGCCGATGCGGTCTGCCCGCTCGAAGACCGTCACTGCGTGACCGGCACGGGTCAGCTGCTGCGCTGCAGCCAGACCGGCCGGACCACTGCCGACAACTGCGACCTTCTTGTTGGTGGCGTGCGCGGCGCGAACCGGCTTGACCCACCCTTCGTCGAAGGCCTTGTCGATGATCTCGACCTCGACCTGCTTGATGGTGACCGGATCCTGGTTGATGCCCAGGACACAGGACGCCTCACAGGGTGCGGGGCACAGACGACCGGTGAACTCCGGGAAGTTGTTGGTCGCGTGCAGACGCTCGATGGCGTCGTGCCAGTGGTCCTTGTAGACCAGGTCGTTCCACTCGGGAATCAAGTTTCCGAGAGGGCAACCGTTGTGGCAGAAAGGAATTCCGCAGTCCATGCAACGGCTGGCCTGAGTCTTGAGGGTTTCGTTCGGGAACTCCTCGTAGACCTCTTTCCAGTCGAGCAGGCGCAACGGCACCGGCCGGCGAACCGGAAGTTCGCGCGACGTGTGCTTCAGGAAGCCGCTTGGATCACCCACGAGCTGCCTCCATAACTGCCTCGTCCACGTTCTTGCCATCCTTCTCTGCGGCCGCGATGGCCAAAAGAACCTTCTTGTAGTCGCGGGGCATCACCTTTGCGAAGTGACCCACCTGCTGCGACCAGTCTCCGAGTATGCGCGTGGCAACCTCGGAGCCGGTTTCGTCGCGATGACGTTCGATGACGCTCTTCAACCAGGTGAAGTCGTCGCCCGAAAGATCCTCGAGGTCCACCAGTTCGGTGTTGAGGTTCTTCTCGAATGCCTTGTCGGGGTTGTAGATGTACGCGACGCCACCGGACATGCCGGCGCCGAAGTTACGTCCGGTGGCTCCGAGGATGACCACCTTTCCACCCGTCATGTACTCGCAACCATGATCGCCCACACCCTCGACGACGGCAGTGGCGCCGGAGTTACGGACTGCGAAGCGTTCGCCGACGACACCGCGAAGCAGAGCCTCGCCGCTGGTGGCGCCGAACAGGATGACGTTGCCACCGATGATGTTGTCCTCGGCGACAAAGCCTTCCGCTGCATCCAGCGGCGGGCGTACGACGATGCGTCCACCCGAAAGGCCCTTGCCGACGAAGTCGTTGGCGTCGCCGTGCAGGCGCAGGGTCATACCGCTGGGCACGAAAGCACCGAAGCTGTTACCGGCGGAACCGGTGAACGTGATGTCGATGGTGCCCTCGGGCAAGCCCTCTCCACCGAACGCCTTGGTGACCTCGTGGCCGAGCATGGTGCCGACCGTGCGGTTGACGTTGGTGATCGCGGACTCGAAGGAGACCGCCTCCCCCTTGTCGAGTGCGTTGCGGGCCGAGACGATCAACTGCTGATCGAGTGCCTTGTCGAGACCGTGATCCTGTGTGCCGGTGCAGTGGACGTCCTGGTCCATGAACGCGGACTCGACCTGGGTGAGGATCGGCGACAGATCGAGATTGCCTGCCTTGCTTCCCTTCCAGTGATCGAGAGCGCGCGTGGTGTCCAGCATGTCGACCTGGCCGACGGCTTCGAGCAGCGTGCGGAAACCGAGTTCCGCGAGAAGCTCGCGAACCTCTTCGGCGATGAACATGAAGAAGTTCTCGACGAATTCCGGCTTGCCACTGAAACGCTGACGCAGCAACGGGTTCTGCGTCGCGACACCGACGGGGCAGGTGTCGAGGTGGCAGACGCGCATCATGATGCAGCCCGAGACCACCAGCGGTGCGGTGGCGAAACCGAACTCCTCGCCGCCGAGCAGGGCAGCGACGACGACGTCGCGACCCGTCTTGAGCTGGCCGTCGACCTGCACGACGATGCGGTCACGGAGACCGTTGAGCAGCAACGTCTGCTGGGTCTCGGCGAGGCCGAGCTCCCACGGTGCGCCCGCATGCTTGACGGAGGTCAGCGGGGTGGCACCGGTGCCACCGTCGTGACCGGAGATCAGAACGACGTCGGCATGTGCCTTGGAGACACCGGCCGCGACGGTTCCGACGCCGACCTCGGAGACCAGCTTCACGTGGATGCGGGCCTGCGGGTTGGCGTTCTTCAGGTCGTGGATCAGCTGAGCGAGATCCTCGATCGAGTAGATGTCGTGGTGCGGCGGCGGCGAAATCAGGCCGACGCCAGGCGTGGAGTGCCGAACCTCAGCCACCCACGGGTACACCTTGTGAGCCGGAAGCTGGCCGCCCTCACCGGGCTTGGCTCCCTGCGCCATCTTGATCTGGATGTCGGTGCAGTTGCTCAGGTAGTGCGAGGTGACGCCGAAGCGTCCCGACGCGACCTGCTTGATGGCACTGCGACGCAGATCGCCGTTCTCGTCCGGCGTGAAGCGCGACGGATGTTCGCCGCCCTCACCGGAATTGGAGCGGGCGCCCAGACGGTTCATCGCGATGGCGAGAGTCTCGTGAGCCTCGGCGGAAATGGAGCCGTAGCTCATCGCACCCGTCGAGAAACGCTTGACGATCTCGCTGGCCGGCTCGACCTCGTCGATCGAGATCGACGGCCGCTTGCCGATGTTGAAGTCGAACAGACCACGCAGAGCGGCAAGGCGCTCCGACTGGTCGTTGACCAGGGTCGTGTACTCCTTGAACACCTCGTACTGACCTGTGCGAGTTGCGTGCTGGAGCTTGAAGACCGTGTCCGGGTTGAACAGGTGGTACTCGCCTTCACGACGCCACTGGTACTCGCCGCCGACCTCGAGCTCGCGGTGAGCGCGCTCTTCGGGGCGATCGAGGTACGCGATGCGGTGACGTGCTTCGACGTCGGCTGCGATCTGGTCGAGGCCGATACCACCGAGCTGCGACTGCAGACCGGTGAAGTACTCGTCCGTCAACTCCTGCGAGAGGCCGATGACCTGGAACAGCTGAGCACCGGTGTACGACGCGAGCGTCGAGATGCCCATCTTGGACATCACCTTCAGGACACCCTTGCCGGCTGCCTTGATGTAGTTCGCGATGCCCTTCTCGAGGGTCAGACCCTCGAGCTCACCGTTCTGCAGGAACTCGTCGATGGTCTCGAAAGCCATGTACGGGTTGACCGCTGCGGCACCGAAGCCGATGAGGAGCGCCATGTGGTGCACCTCGCGGGCGTCGCCGGCTTCGACGATGAGGCCGACCTTGGTGCGCGACTTCTCACGAACCAGGTGGTGGTGCACGGCCGAGGTGAGGAGCAGCGACGGGATCGGCGCGTAGTCCTCGGTGGACTCGCGGTCCGAGAGCACGATGATGCGTGCGCCACCCTCGATTGCCTGCGAGACCTGGTACTTGATGCCCTCGAGCGCACGACGGATACCGTCGCCGCCTTCCTTGACTGGGTACAGGCCGCGGATCACGACACTGCGGAAGCCCGGGAATTCGCCGTCGTCGTTGACGTGAACGAGCTTCGACAGATCGTCGTTGTGCAGGATCGGCTGCGGGAGCGCAATCTGCTTGCAGGAGTCCGCATTCGGGTGCAGCAGGTCGCCCTCGGGGCCGATGGTCGCGCCGAGGCTGGTGACAACCTCTTCACGAATGGCGTCGAGAGGCGGGTTGGTGACCTGAGCGAAGAGCTGCGAGAAGTAGTCGAACAGCATCCGGGGACGTGACGAGAGCACGGCAATCGGAGTGTCGGTACCCATCGAGCCCAGAGCCTCGGCACCGGAGAGTGCCATCGGCTTGACCAGCAGGTTGACCTCTTCGCTGGTGAAACCGAAGAGCTGCTGACGCAGCACGACGCGCTCGTGCGACATGTACGTGTACGGACGATCCGGGAGGTCGTCCATGTGGATCAGACCTTCGTCGATCCACTGCTGGTACGGGTGCTCGGCAGCGAGTTCGGACTTGAGTTCGTCGTCGCTGATGACCCGGCCCTGCGCGGTGTCCACGAGGAACATGCGGCCGGGCTGGAGGCGGACCTTGCGGACCACGGTGGACGGATCGATCGGCAGAACGCCGACCTCCGACGCCATGACGACGAGGCCGTCTTCGGTGATCCACAGACGCGACGGACGCAGACCGTTGCGGTCCAGCACGGCGCCGATGACGGTGCCGTCGGTGAAGCACACCGACGCCGGTCCGTCCCAGGGCTCCATGAGTGCCGAGTGGTACTCGTAGAACGCCCGACGAGCGGAGTCCATGCTCTCGTGCTTCTCCCAGGCTTCCGGGATCATCATGAGAACTGCGTGCGGGAGGCTGCGGCCGGCGAGGTGCAGCATCTCGAGCACCTCGTCGAAACGAGCGGTGTCACTGGCGCCCTGGGTGCAGATCGGGAAGATCTTGTCCAGGTTCTCGCGGCCACCGAAGACGTCGCTGTCGATGAGGGACTCGCGAGCGCGCATCCAGTTCTCGTTGCCGGTGACGGTGTTGATCTCACCGTTGTGAGCGACCCGGCGGAACGGGTGCGCCAGCGGCCACGACGGGAACGTGTTGGTGGAGAAGCGCGAGTGGACCAGGCCCAGTGCGCTCTCGACACGATCGTCCTGCAGATCGAGGTAGAAACCCTTGAGCTGCGGGGTGGTGAGCATGCCCTTGTAGACGAACGTCTGGCCGGACAGGCTGGGGAAGTACACGGTCTCGCTACCCGGGCCGCCCTTGCCGGCGCCTTCGGAGCCGAGTTCGTGCTCGGTGCGCTTACGCACCACGTATGCACGACGCTCGAGATCCATGCCGGTGTACTTGTCATCCTCGGAGCCGATGAAGATCTGACGGAACGTCGGCATCGCGTCGCGCGCCAGTGCGCCCAGCGAGGAGTCGTCTGTTCCGACCTCGCGCCAGCCGAGAACCTTCAGGCCCTCTTCGACGACGATCTTCTCGACTGCAGCAGCAGCCTCGTGTGCATCGGCATCGCCCTGAGGGAGGAATGCGATACCGGTTGCGTACGCGCCTTCGGCGGGCAGCGCGAAGTCCACGACAGCTCGGAAGAACTTGTCGGGAACCTGCAGCAGAATGCCCGCACCGTCACCCGTGTTGGGTTCTGATCCGGCAGCGCCGCGATGCTCGAGGTTGACCAGAGCGGTGATCGCCTTTTCGACGATGTCCCTGCTGCGGCGACCATGCATGTCGACAACAAATGCGACTCCACAGGAGTCGTGCTCATTGGACGGGTGATAGAGGCCCTGGGGGCCTGGAAGTTGCTTCATACCCAGCCTTCGTATGCCATAAAGATGCACCGACGACCAGCAGCGCTGATGGCCATCAACTTGCAATGCAAGTCCTTCAAAGCACCGACACGACGATGTGTTCGGTACCACCGAAGTAGCCGCCCTGCGCAGACGCGATGGTGTGCGTTCTGGCACCCGGCGACGTGAGTCTTCGGTCGGTTGAAACTTTTGTGAGTCAACCGTGTAACGAAAACGATAATTCAGAACCCCGGCACGGGCGCAACTAAGGTAGCCCTATAATTGCTCTGAACTGCGGCGATGCAGGGAGCCAGAAGGCCCCTCGACAGATTTCGGAGCTGCGTCTGTGCAGAGAAGTTCCGATTCACAGGATACCGAATCCGCAGGAAACAGGCGCGATGGGCGATGAATGCAACAACTGGCCGCAGCGATAAGAATCAGCTGCGGCCAGTGCGCCTCGAACTGTAACAAAAGTTGATCGATCAACCAAGGTCTAGGCCTGAATTGTTTGCTCGCAGAATGCCATCGCTGTAATTTCCGTAGGCTCACCCTTGAGAAGACGGGTGGCGAAGCGCAAATGACAACAGCAGTAGTGGTGGGCAGTGGCCCCAACGGCCTCGCGGCGGCGATCGAACTCGCCCGCGCCGGAATCGACGTCCATGTCATCGAGGGTGCGGACAAGATCGGCGGTGGCACCCGCAGTAGCGAATACATCGTCGACGGACTCGTCCACGACGATTGCTCCGCCTTCCATCCCACCGCTTTGGCTTCTCCTTACTTCAAGGAACTCGACCGCGAATTCGGGCTCGCCAAGCATGGCCTGACGTGGCTGTGGCCCGAGATCGATCTGGTCCATCCACTCGACGACGGCACCGCCGGGGTTCTGTGGCGCGACATCAACCGGACCGCTGATGGACTGGGTGTCGACGGCAAGCGCTGGCTCGACGTCTTCGGATACCTCGCCGAGAACTTCGACGAGTTGGTGCAGGACGTCTTCCAGCCCATCGTGCATCTCCCGAAGCACCCGCTGATGCTCGCCCGTTTCGGGACGGGCGCTCTGCTTCCCGCGACGGGTTTCGCTCGGATGTTCAAGACCCCACAAGCGCGGGCGCTGTTCGGTGGCGTCGCGGCGCACATGTTCGGGACGCTGACCCTTCCCCTGTCCAGTGCTGTCGGCTCGATGCTCACTGCGGCCGCTCATGCTCACGGTTGGCCTGTGGCGCAAGGTGGTTCAGGATCAATTGCTGCGGCGCTCGCGTCGATCCTGCGCAGCCTTGGTGGCACCATCGAAACCGGGAACTGGGTCACCAACTACTCCCAGATCGCCGGTTACGACATCGTCATGCTCGACATCGCACCAGACGCGGCCGGTCGTCTGCTCGACGGTCGGCAGCCCGACCGCATTGCCCGGGCCTACCGCAAATTCCGCTACGGCACCGCCGCCTACAAGGTCGACTACGCCGTGCGTGGTGATTCCGACGGAAGCGTCGTGCCGTGGACGAATCCGCATGCCCGCAAGGCCGGCACCCTGCATCTGTCCGGGACGATGCCGGAAATCGCTGCTGTCGAACGCCAGACCGTACGGGTTCAGATGCCGGACAAGCCCTTCATTCTGTTGGGCCAGCAGTTCTTGGCCGACCCCTCCCGTTCCGTTGGAGACATCCATCCCGTGTGGGCGTATGCGCATGTGCCGCATGGCTATCCGGGCGACGCCACCGATGCGGTCACGCGTCAGATCGAGCGCTTTGCGCCGGGATTCCGGGACCGGATCGTGGGCGTCCACGTGCGCAATGTGCCGCAGATGCAGGCGTACAACCCCAATTACGTGGGCGGCGACATCTCCGCGGGTGCGAACACTGCGCGGCAAATCATCGCGCGCCCCCGGTTCGGGCTGGACCCCTATGCCACCGGCGCCCCGGGCGTCTACCTCTGCTCGTCCGCAACTCCCCCGGGCGGCGGGGTCCACGGGATGGGTGGGTTCAATGCGGCGCGGGTAGCGCTGAAGGCTCGGGGTTGAGGCGTCCCCGATGGGGACGACATTTCGGACATACGTGAACCAATCGTCACTATCCAAGGAAAACGGAGAACTTCTGTCGGACACGCCCGAAACACAAATACCGGCCGTAACTCAAGTGCGCCTGGGTTCCGGCCGCGCCTCTGAGCAAGAGGTTGAACTGACCCTGATGGCGCGCTGGCTGCGCCGCTTCAGATCGAGACCGGCGAACTCCGGACGCCCGCAGTGATTCGACGTTGATAGTCGACACGGGTTTTCGACACACTCCACCTGCGCAATCGCCGCGGCTGACCAGATGCCTAATACCGATCCAATTTCGACAACTTGTCCTGGAATCGGCGTTCCTAAGCAGCAGACGCCGTCCATACAGCTGGTGATTTCAGTAGGGCCAGAGAACCGCGACAGCTAGAAACAGAGCTGCGACTCCAGAGATGTAAAGAGCCCACTGCAGTAGGCGGTGCTTCCACCAGTTACGGCGACTCATATTCAGTAATTGTTCGGCGAGCTGCTCATTTTCATCGTCCGACGACCACGCACGAAGCCTGGTTGCCAAAGCACTCGCTTGACCATTCCAGTGCCTCAAGTGACCAAAATAGATCAAGTGATCTTGGTAGTCCCTCTCGTGCTCTCGACTCGAGCCGAGAGCTGGCCGCACGACTAACCCGGCGAGGATAAGGCCGATGATGATGAGCCCAGCAGCTACTCCCTGAAGGACATTTCGCCACCCGACAAGCTGATCGAAAACTCCACCTTCGTTGTGTCCTCCAATGATCGCGGCGAGCACCGCACCGTCGAGTGCCAGAACGATGCTGGCTTTGACATCAACCTTGGCTGTCCACGCCTCCTGGGCACCGTGAACACGCCACCCGAAATCGATTGCTTCGCTCTGAATCGGCGTCGCAGGCGGCGATGGAACGGGCGCGGGCTGTGGATTTGTCGAAACCATTAGTTCGACCTCCTCAATCTCAATCCACGCCGCTGCATCCGCGTCTGGTGAGCTCGTTGACGGTAGGCCTGATCAAATTGCGATGCGCGAACAGCCTTACGAAGCATGGCATCGACCTCGCTGCGGCTGGTTTCTCCCTTCAAAATCGACTGACAAAATTCTTCTCCGTGGGTAGCGCACCAGGCTGAATTAAGTAGCCTACCTGCAGCTTCGGCTTCATCGCCCTCGCGGAGGCGGCCGATCGTGATGTCTTCCCACAAACTGTCGGTCGGGCCGTCGCCGCAGTCACAAGTGACGGTGAGGTAGTCGTTTCCTTCGATCTGATCCCAGACCGTGCCGGTGACAACCAGTTGATGTCGGTCACCCGCAGAAGCGGCCTTGCTGGCGTAGTTCACTGCACGCCCTGCCCATACAGGTTTCTGCTGCGCAAGATTGCGCGGAGTACCGATTCGTTTCACGAGGATCGTGCTGGCTGCAACACCCACGCGGAAGCCGGTCTCTGGCTGGTCTGGCCACTTCTTTTCAAGGCGTTCGCTTAAGCCGTTACTGAACGTCTTCGCGGTAATTCCTGCGCAGATTGCTCGTTCGTAGCGCTTTTCGCCCCAGAAGACCCCGAATGCTGCATCGCCTTGAATGTCGAGGTAATCCGCGTCGAACTTGTCGAAAATGTTCACCAGGCCGCCTACAGCCGCTTCATAGACGCTGGCGGTACTCGCTGCGTGCATGCCGACGCCCAACTGGCTGCTGTTTTTCAGATCAGCAAAGACCGCCACAACATCAGTTGCTTTATGCCAGACGCGTGCGCTGATGGGCAGCGCGCTGACGTCAAGCGTGTGCCCTTTGTCCTGTACGTCGGGAGTGGACTGCAATTCGGTCTTGACGCGGTCATCAAGGTTTTTCAGCAATGCGTCGAGCGCTACTTCAGTCATCGAGCTCCGGTCGCAGTAAGGATGTTGCGTTGGAACTATGCCGTAGGGGTCCGACATTGATGACCTCATACGTGCCAACCGAACGGCCGAAGTACGCGGCGACTCCCGGGGCACTTCTGCTAGTGCGAGTGAGCCTGATTTGCGCCTCGGCGGAGTAAACCGCGGAGGTAGCCGAGCGTTCGGCGGCGCCGACGGCCGCATCTTGGCGGCACCTTGTGCCGACTGGCCAACCTTGTGTGTCTACACAATCGCCACGACCAGCCCCCACCGGGAAACCGTAAATTACATACCCCCCGAAAATGTTGTGAATCAGATCCACACATGCTAGGTTATTGAGAGATGACAATCAGATATACGCAGAATATAGGAGTGCGTTATGTTTTCACATGTAGTGGCGGTGCTTCCGCTGAAGCGGTGCCTGCGGGGCCGTCGGCTCGTGTTGATCGACATCGAGAACGTCATCGGCGGGGCCGTCCTGCATGAAGACGCGGCCCGATGGGCCAAAACGCAGGCCCAGAAGGTGCTCGGGATCGGAGCGGCAGACCACATCATCATCGGCACCAGCCACATCGGACTCCTGCCGGTCGGCTGCGCCTGGACCAACCTGCGATACGTCGTCGGTTCCGGCCCTGACGGTGCGGACCGCGCACTCCTCTCGGTTCTCGACGAGGACGTCGAGAACCGATTCGACGAGATCGTCCTCATCTCCGGCGACGGAATCTTCACCGACAAGATCGCTGCCCTCGCGGCACGCGGTCTACGCGTCACCGTTATCGCCCACCCCGGTGGGCTCTCCAAGAGACTCCGCCTAGCGGCACACCAGATCTTCTATCTGACCGACCACTACACCGACGGCGCCCTCGGCGGTGCAGCATGAGCAAGGACACCATGAACGACACCACCAGCCAGGCCCTCGTGGCACCCAGCGACATCGCCGAAATGGCCGGCGTCTCCCGAGGCGCCGTCAGCAATTGGCGCAAACGCGCCGACGACTTCCCTGAAGCCCGCGGCGGTAACACCGCAAAACCCCTGTTCGCGCGCGACGAAGTCCTCGTATGGCTCTCTTCTCGTGGTTACTCCGTCAAGGAGGACCACGGCGAAGCTCGCGTTTGGTCCACCATGAACGCCCTGCGCGGCGCCATCTCCCCGCAGACGATGGGTGACCTGATCCTCGTGCTTGCCTGCGCACGCAAGCTCTCCGACGAATCCCCGACTGAGCACTCACCATGGGACCGCGTCCGGGACGACGTCATCCACGGAGGGCTCGACGTCCTGTCCCGGGTGGCTCGGCAGGAAGCCCAACATGACTCACGGTGGTCGTTTCTCGTCGAGCAGCCCGTCGAGGCCGTCCGTGCCGACAGGTACGCAGTGCAGGAAGTTGTCAGGGCCGTCTCTAACATCGCCCCCACTGGCCACGCCCTCGCCGCGGTCTCCGACTACGTTCTCGCCAAGGTTGCGCGCGCACAGGTCCGGAGCGGGCTCGACCACGGTTTCGTCGACTCCAGGGTCTCCGAAGTACTCGGAAATCTGGCGGCCACCAACGGTGGCCGTGTCCTGTACGACCCGGCCTGCGGCATCGGTGCCGCGCTCGTGGCGGCCCTTGATGCCGGCTTACACCCGGATCGAATCGTCGGGCACGAAATCAACGAGCATGCGCGACAGCAGGCCGAGCAGCGCGCCTACCTGCGCGGCGTCGACATCGAACTGATCCACGGCGACGTCCTCACGTACGACCTCGACGCGCAACTGCGGGCCGACATCGTCATCGCCGAACCCCCGTACGGGGCGCAACTTCCCCCGTCAATCCATGTATCCGACCCCCGGTGGGAGTTCGGGATGCCCACCCGCCGTTCCTCAGAGACGACGTGGATCCAGCACACTGTCGCCCATCTTGCCGAGCAGGGCCGCGGATTCGTGGTCACGCCTGTCGGAACCCTCGTGCGTAGCAGTGAGAAGGTGGTGCGGACCGAACTCGTGCGTCGGGGCTGTGTCGAGGCCATCATCGGTTTGCCCGGGAAAATGCTGCCGCACGTTGCTGTCAATCTCGCCGTGTGGGTACTGCGGGCCCCTTCAGGCGAAGGACGCCCCAATGTTCTGTTCATCGATGCCTCCGACGTCTCCGACGTCGAGAAGCGCATCGGCGGCTGGTTGCCCGCACTGGGCGGTGCCGACATCGACGTGCCGCACCAGCGTGTCGATGTGCGCGACGTCCTCGCCGCCGACGGAAACCTGTCGCCCGCCCGGTGGATCCAGGTCGCCGGCCGTAACCCGGGCGAGGTCGTGGACACCTACCTGGGCAGCTGGAAGAACCTCAACCAAACGCTCGACCGCATCTCCGGCACCAGCGCTTCCCTGCATCACTTCGCGGGAACCCACGGTGCCCGTATCGTCACCGTCGGGGACCTCATCGACCAGGGCCTTCTCGAAATGCGCCCCGGACGGGTGAAGTCCACTGATCTTTCCGACGAACTCGCGCACCTGTACCTCACGCCTACTCAAATCAAGAACGGGCAGCTCCCCGTCGTCGAGGACACCGCCACAGTCCCCGTGGACCTGCGGGCCGAGCTCACCGAGGACGGCGACGTGCTGGTCTCCACCCACGGGACGGTCGGCGCCGTGGTCGATGACACCGGTGGCGGACATCTCCTTGGATACGGCACCTACCGACTTCGTAGTACCGACAGGGGTCAACTCAGCCCCCACTACCTCGCGCTCGTCCTCACCGGATCGTGGAACAACCGCTTTCAGACCGGCACCGGCATCGGTCGGACCGACCTCCGACTCCTCGAGATCCCGTTGGTATCCGGCGACGAGCAGGCGCACGTGCGCCTTGCAGATGTGGCCGTCGCACTACTGACCGACGAAGCCAGCGCCCTGCTCGCACACGCGCAGTCAGTCCGTGAAGCCATGAGGGACGCCTTGCGCTACAACGTCACGATCCCCGCCGACGAGTGACCGGCGAGGTCACCTGTCCCTCCCGATGAGGGCCACGGTCGAAGATGGAGTGCGTGCGGGGCTGGCAGTGTCCCCGCCGCACTGTCCCCATCAGCACTCCGACCCGACGAGGCCGAGTCGATCCTCTGTTGCGGGTCCATACCTGCAGACAAGGGCCGGTGTGTAGATGCCGGGAACCTCCGAAATAGGCTGACAAGCCGGAACCATCACGGCCTCCGGGTCGCCTCCCCTTTTTTTGACAAGCAAGGACACCCCGACTGATGACAGTGACCCAGCAGGAAATCGAGAACCGGCTGTGGGACGCCGCCGATGAGCTGCGCGTGGCGATGCCCGAAGCGCAGTACTCCTCAGTCGTCTTCCCGCTGATGTTCTGGAAATACCTGTCGGACACCTGGGAGCACCACCACCAGGAGTTCCTGGCCGACAACGACGGTCTGGACGACCTCTCCACTGACGAAGCCCACGAGATCGAGTACCGCGACTACCAGTCGTTCGAGATCCCGTTCATCCATCCCGGCACAGTTCAGGAGCGTCGCGCCTCCTGGACATCCGTCCTTGCCACGATCACACAGCCCAGCCTCGGCCAACGGGTCCGCGCCTCCCTTCAGGCCATCGAGACGGCCAACCCCGACAAGTTCTCCCGCCTTTTCGGATCCATGACCTGGACCTCCGAGGAGGTGCTGTCGGGCGAGGTTCTAGCAGCGGTCATGCAGGCTATGGACCGTACCCCGAAGATGCACGAGGGCAACATGTCCCACGATGTACTTGGCGGGGCATACGAATACCTGCTCAAACGATTCTCAGACGGATCCGGCACCCGCGCCGGCCAATTCTTCACCCCCCGCGAGGTCGTCGAACTGATCGTCGAGGTCCTAGACCCACAGGGCTTCGAGTCGGTGTACGACCCGACGTGTGGGTCGGGCGGCATGCTCATCGCCTCCGCGAACCTCTTGAAGGCCCACGGTGGGCGTGGCTACACGCTCAGCCTGTACGGGCAGGAGGCTGTACTGGACACTGCAGGTGTAGCACGCATGAACCTCTTCATGCATAACCTGACCCAGTTCCAGGTCGAGGTCGGCGACACCCTGAAGGACCCGCGCTTCAAGAAGCCGGACGGGTCGGTCGCGCAGTTCGATGTGATCGTCGCTAACCCGCCCTACAGCCTGAAGTGGAAACCCTGGACCAATGACCCGCGCGCCCTCGGCGGGGTCGCCACGCAGTCGTCGGCGGACTGGGCATTCGTACAGCACATGATCGCCAGCATGGGCCCGAAGAAGGGGCGAGCAGGAGTCGTCTTGCCACACGGTGTGCTCTTCCGAGGCGGCCAGGAAGCAGCAATCCGCCAGCGTGTCCTGGATGACGACCTGCTCGAAGCGGTCATTGGACTGCCTTCCAACCTCTTCTACAACACGACGATCCCGACCTGCATCCTCGTGTTCCGCGCACCCGGCACCAAGGCCGACGAGCGAAAGAAGGGGGTGCTATTCATCGACGTCTCCAAACGGGTCACCAAGGCCAAGAATCGCAACATCCTCACCGACACTGACATCGCCGACGTCGTGGCTGCCTACCACTGCACCTTCGATGCCGACGGTAACCCCGTGGACTCGGACGGGGAAGGAAGACTCGCGACGCGATTCGTCTCCACCACGGAGATCGTGGCGAACGAGTATGACCTCAACATCGGTCGTTACATCAAGCAGGCTGCCGCCGAGCAGGAAGACCTCGGCACCCTTATCGACGCCTACAATATCGCCCGAGCAGAGCGCCAGAAGGCCGAGCAGCACATGCTGGCTCTCCTTGCTGCCGCAGGAATCGTGGGCTTCGATGAGTGACTGGAAGCAGGTCACCCTCGGCGACCAACTGACTCGTGTGCGCCGAAAGGTGGCTGTGGAGGACGGGGCCACCTACCCCGCAGTCAGTGTCCAGATGTACGGGCGCGGCCTCGGTGAGAAAGAGCCCTTCGTCGGCGGTGTCTCAAAATACGCAGCGCTGAACATGGTGCGAGAGAACGACGTCGTACTACGTACCATTACTGCGTTTGAAGCGCCTGCAGGCGTCGCGCGTACGGAGCATGACGGCACTCACGTCTCCGGTGTGTTCATCACATATGAGGTTGACCAAATCGTGCTGCCGGAGTTCCTGCGGCTGTTCTTCCAGACGCCAGCGTTCTGGGACGAGATGCAGAACCGCGCCTCGGGCACGGTCTTACGCCGCAAAACTATCTCCGACGCCTCGTTCCGGGACATTCCGTTCGCTTTGCCTCCGCTGCCGGTACAAGAGCGAATCATCAACATTCTTGAGGCAGTCGACAACCAACTCACTGCACTTGAGGCTGAGGTCGATGCTGTCGTCAAAGTCCGTCTCGGCCTGATCGGAAGGTCTGCCGATACGGAACAGGTGCCCCTCGAAAGCCTGGGGGTTGTGTCGCAGGGAAAGGGACTTCCGAAGGAGTCCCAGGGCAAGCAAACGGGCAAGATTTCTTGGTACAAAATTGCAGATATGACCCGCCCGCAGAATATGTTCGGCTACACACTTGCTGATACGCGGCTTACGCCCTCCGAGATGGCTGAGATTGGTGGAGTTGTGGTCGAGGCTGGCGCAGTGACATTCCCGAGGGTGGGGGCAGCAATTCTTACAGAGAAGAAGCGGATCATGGACACCCCTGGAGCGCTGGATGAGAACCACCTAGTCATCACACCAGACAAAGCGACGAGTTCGGAGTACCTACTGGCAGTCATGGAGAGCTTCGCGCTCTCAAGCCTGGTCCGACCGGGTGCCGTCCCTTCACTGAACATGGGCCTGATCCGTTCGACGAAGGTGCCTTGGAGTTGGATGGAAAACAAGTCTCTCGGGACTGTATTGGGAGCACTCCGAGCCGAATCACGAGTCCTGGCGGCTGAGGTTGCCAGCCTTCGTGCCACCCGGGCAAACCTGCTATCAGGACTGCTTGACCACACCATCGACATCGAGTCCGCCAAATCGGAGGTTTAAGCCGTGGCAAAAGGCATACGAGAGCGCGAGTTCCAGAACCTAATGATCCAGTGGTCCCTCCCTATGGGCTGGGACTTCATCTCAGGGCGGAAGCTGCCCCGTGAGACGACGCAGACGGTGGTCACCAGCCAGTTACGGGACGCCATCGTCCGGTTCAACCCGGAGGTGATCGACGGGTTCGACGTGGACACCGTCGTCGAGGATATCGTCGCCACGGTCAACGCAGTCGAAGGCGGGCTGGTACGAGCCAACGAGCAGGTGCTGCACCTGCTGTGCGGACGTAAAGAGTTCAGAGACGCCGACGGTGTGTGGCACGCCCTCAAGGTTATCGAATTCGAAAATCCGATGACCAACACTCTGGTCGTGTCGGACGAGGTGACCATCACTGTCCCCGGCAAAACCTCCCGCCGGTTCGACCTCGTCTACTGGGTCAACGGCCTACCCCTCATCGTGGTGGAAGTGAAGTCGCCGACTGCGAAGTCCGGGTGGGCTGATGCCGCCCGCGAGATCAACAACGTGTACGTCACCGAGTACCCGTGGTTCTTCACTCCTAACGTCTTCGCCGTCGCCTCCGACGGACTCAAGCTGCGGTTCGGTGCCGCCGGCGCGCCCACGAACCTGTGGCAGCCGTTCCGGTCTACCGCCGACGACGAGAACCTATCGGGGCTGGCCGACGTGCAACGCTCCGTCGAGCTGTTACTCAGCCCAGCCACAGTCTTGGACATGCTCGCCAACTTCGCTCTCTTCGATACGTCCGGGGGTGGAGCCGACAAGAAATACCTGCCCCGCTACCCGCAGATGGAAGCCGCTCACCTGATCCACCAGCGGGTTCTGGAAGACGGGTCAAAAGGTCTGATCTGGCACCACCAGGGATCAGGGAAGACCCTGCTGATGGTGTTCGCCGCCTCGCTGCTGCTGTCCGACACTCGCACCGAGTCACCCACGATCATCCTGCTCTCGGACCGGACCCAGCTCGTCCGGCAAACCTCCGGAGTGTTTACCTCCGCGATGGGGGACACCTACTTCCACCAGCCAGCCACCAGCGGGGAGTTGCGTTCCCTGCTGGCCGACGACGTGCGCGGCGTCATCTCCACGACCGTGCACAAGTTTGCCGATGCCGGCCAGAACCAGTCGATCCGTAGCAACATCATCGTGCTGGTCGACGAGGCGCATCGCACTCAGTCCGCCAGGTCTAAGTCGCTGGCCGGACAGATGCGCGCAGCGTTGCCGCACGCGAAGTTCTTCGGCATGACCGGCACCCCCGTCAGGAATCTCGCCACCGACACCTTCGCCCTCTTCGGCGAGGAAAGCGACCCAGGCAAGGTGCTGCACCGCTACTCTGTGTCCCGGTCTCTGCTGGACGAAGCAACGGTCCCGGTCATGCTGGACCCTCACCCTGTCGCCTTCGATCTCAACGATCAGGCGTTGCAGGCCGAGTTCGACCAGTTCGCCGATGACTTCGACCTCGATGACCCCGACCGTGAGACCTTGTCCCGCAAATTCGGGCGCCTCACCTCGGTGTTCGCCAACCCCGACCGTATCCACGCGGTCTGCCAGGACATCGTGGACCACTACCTGGCCGGCGCCTACCGAAACGGCCTCAAGGCCCAAGTCGTCGCCTACAACCGTGAGCTGGCCGTGGCGTACACGGAGAAGATCAACGAGCTGCTGGCAGGCTTCGAGGCGTCCCAGGTGCTCGCCGAGGTGGGCAAGCATGACCGAATCACTGCCGAGGTGAACATTTCGGTCTCGGACGCCAAGGACGAAGACCCCGCCATGCGGGCATTCCAACTCTCGGAGGCAGAGGAAGAGGAGCAGAAGCAGCGGTTCCTCACCCCGGACGGCGCGCTGTGCTTCCTGGTCGTGACCGCGAAGCTGATGACTGGGTTCGACGCCCCCAACGAGGGCGTCCTCTATCTGGACAAGCCACTCAAGGCCCACAACTTGTTCCAGACGATCACCCGACCGAACCGGACCTGGATTTCTCCGACGGGGTTCGTGAAGACCTCCGGCGTGGTCGTGGACTACATCGGTCTGGCCGAAGAGGTCCAGCGGGCCGTCCTCGACCCGACTGCTGAGGAGACCGCCAAAGGGGGTGGGTTCGTCACCGACATGTCAGAGTTGGTCACCGAGTTCCGCACCACATTCGCCCGCATCGAAGACCTCCTCGCGGACGTGGATGGCTTGGACTTGACAGTCCACGGTTACGAGTCTGTGCGAGCTATCAATGTTTTCCTTGACGCCAACTCTGGTTCAGCCGAGGTCTTCACCAAGGACTACCGCCTGTTGGGCCGTCTGTACCCGCTCATCAACACCGACAAGCGGGTCGCCAAGTACAGGGATGGCTTCGCGTTGTTCGGGTCCGTGTATACGACCTTGTTCAAGAAGTCCTCCGATGAGGAGAGGAAGGAACGCCTCGGCGAGCTGGGGCCGATGGTCTTGGAGATCATCAATGCCCACATCCACTCTTTCTCCGTGGCCGCCGGCCAGGAGGAAACCCTCGTCCTGGACGCCCAGGGCATCTCTATCCTTAAGGAACTACTGGCCCTCGTCCGCCCCAAGCCAGACAAGAACGACGGCGAAGCTAAGACGCCGCCATCCGCAGCGGAGATCTTGGACCACATCAAGGCCGCCCTCGAAAAGGGCGTCGAGCCAGGATCAGCGAAGTACACCGCCCTCGCCGAGCGGATCAAGCTGTTACGGGACCGGATCCTCCAGAATTCCCAGGACGCCCTGGAGTTCCTGTCCGAAGCACTCCGGATCGCCCGCGCAATCGTGAACGCCGGAAAGCATCCCGACGAAGCCGTCATAGTGCTCGACGACGACCACGTGGGTGTCCTATCGAGGATCATTCACGACCACGCACCGTCCGGCCTCACAGTCACGGAGAGGAACCTGGCCGAGGAAATTGACCAGGTCGTCACCCGCACGCTCGCCCGATCGTGGGACAACGCCGACGCTCGCAACAGAGGCGCTCGCCGCGCTACGGCGGCGGTCTTCCGCCGGTACATGCTGAAGCCGGTGGGGGAGCCCTATGACTCCACCGTCGCCTACATCGAAGCTCATTACCTCGTTGACTGAAAGATACGAAGAGGTCCAGCAAACCTTTGATGGTTGCTGGGCCTCTTCGCGCTGCGCGAGCGGTAAATATCCGTGACACCGTCCTCAACCGGTACAATCAAAACACGCTCTGAACGCTAGGTTTGATGTACCAGACGCCTGTTGCGCAAACCTTCAATATCCGAACACCTTCGGACGCATTTGATGATAAAATGTAGTTCTTGTCGAAATAATTCGCAAGCAGTTGGCGGCAACCTCCCAAAATCGATAATCAATCGAGCATGGAAACCGTAGACTGATCCGGAAGAAAGGGTTCTGGCCGCACGGGGGCTTGAACAAGAAATGGAAATAAAATATAGATCAAAAAAGAGAAGAATCTCCATTAAACTATCTAAAGAAGATATTAAGTCTTTATCAAAATTCTTCAAGCGGATTGTATCATTTATGCACGTCATGATGTTTATAGCGATCATTCTCTGAAAACAGCTAGAAGCCGTCACCCCCTTTTTCAGGGTTGACGGCTTCTAGCTGTCATCTCTTGCTCCACCGCGCCCAACGAACACTGGATCGACCGAAATGAATCGGGTGGCGTCACTTCGCAACCTGGCGTTCTGAAATTCGGTGACTCACACATAGGTTACGCACCCTCGCAGGCATTCTCGGCAATCGTCCGAGCACTGTCGCCTGCGGCAATTCCACGGGAAACTTCTTCTCGTTCGTCTGCGGTGATGTGCCCGATTCTCCGTGCTCGTGGGACCGGTCGGATGCCCCCGGACTCACGTAGGGGACGAATTCGGGGCATCGTTGCTCCCAGGATCCGCTCAATTTCTCCTAGCGATTCTCCGCGGCGGTGGAATTCCAGATCAGGTTCTCCTGCTCCACGGTGAATCCGAGTACCTTGTTGCCCATCCACGCCTCCACGATCACGCATCATCTCACCAGTAGTGATGCGTTGACCTGTTGAGACCAAGAACGATTGATAGACGTTTCGGGTTCTCCGCCGAGCGCAATGACAATCGCGAGTGCGAGTGCGGCGAGCAAAGCGCCTAGCTGAATACGAGCTGCCCGGAGGCTAAAGTCGGTCATGATCAGGTTTTTCCTTCCAGAGGTCCCGGTCTGGAGCCTCGCCGGGTTGCCTCCCGGTGGGGCTCCATTTAGCTTTCGCGTATGTCCGCATCTACGGATATACGTAAATACGAAGGGTCAGCGTCGAGCGAGAACGTCACGTTTCACCCGGTTACTGAGGGTTCATCGGCCAACAGACGTTCAACCAAGACGACAAGAATCTCCTGGGCAACTCCCAAGTCTCTGACTGCTGGGAACGACGAAGCACTTCGTGCCGAACCACCCCGCCATGGGGTGAATGTCCGTTATCTTCCTCGATAGTGGTTGCAATCTCCTGGCTGCTCGGCATCCCGTGCACGGATGCTGTCACCACGAAAGGGAGCACATCTGTGAATGGACTCGAAACGCCTACCCGTTTGTCCCGGACCACCGCGGCCCTCGGCGTCGGCGCGCTCGCTGCCGCGATCACCTTCGGCAGTGCAGTTGGTACTGCATCAGCCGATAGTCCAGTCGTCGACTTCGGCAGTATCTCGTTCTCGGTGACCAACGGTCCCGACAACACCATCTACGACATCAACGCCATCATCAATCTCCCACCCGGCACACTGCCGCCAGGGATGATGACCCCGCAGATCACTACGCCCGCCGCGACCCCTCAACCAGTCGGCAACCCGTTTGCGGGCACCGCATTGGACTTCGTTCTGAGCTTCATTCAGGCTGCGGCCAGATAGCCGACAACAAAAAAACGAGGCCCCAACTCAAAGGAGTTGGGGCCTCGTCTTGTGGTGGGCGAAGGGGGACTTGAACCCCCACGTCCCGAAGGACACTGGCACCTGAAGCCAGCGCGTCTGCCATTCCGCCACTCGCCCGAGCAACGCCGAAACATTATCACGACAAACTTTGAAAGTTCTATTCGTGCAGATCAGGGCACGAATCGATGAACACCGAGCACCCAAAAGCCCAGAACCGATACCATGCTGAAACAGCGGCCAGGTACTGCCGAAGCGACATTTGACAGTACCGTGGAACCTGTACAGCAGTTTGGACGACACGCGACAAGGCGGTGCCGGCGCTACTTGCCGAGCATTTTGCCGTCGTAGATGCGAGGCGAGAGGAGGGCCCGATGGGCATCGTGCAGCGTTTCGAACGAAAGCTCCAAGGAGCTGTCGGCGACGCATTCGCGCGGGTCTTCGGTGGTGGTGTTGTGCCGCAGGAAGTAGAGGCGGCGCTCCAGCAGGAGGCACGTGACCGCGTCGAGCACCTCGGCGGCGGAATTCTTCTCGCCCCCAACAACTACGTGATCACCATCAACAACTCCGATCACGAAGAATTGGCAGCAGACCGCGAACTGACGACCAAAGCTTTCAGCCGACACCTGCAGGATTTCATCCGCGATCAGGGTTGGCAGACGTACGGCGACATCTCGGTCACTTTCGAGCCTTCGCCTACGCTCCACACCGGTCAGTTCCGCACCCGCGGAACCGTCGACCCGGATGGTGACGCCGAGCAGGCATCACCGCCGTCGCATGTTCCGCAGGTTTCGTCGCGGCCTCCACAACGGCCGCCTCAGCGACCCGCACCGATTGTTCCCCCTGTTTCCAATCCAGTCCCGTCACAACCAGGAGCCGGCCCCATGACGCAGAACTCAGGCTACGAACCAAGCCGCGAACCGGCGGGTCGCCAGCCCGAACCGCAGCAGCCGGCACGGAACGGGTACTCCCACGACGACGGCGGTTACGCCGCTCCGCAGGGCCAGGAAGCGCCGTACCAGAACGGTTACGACCGCGGCGACGGTTACCGCACGGGCGACGACCAGCAGGGCTACAACCAGCAGCAGGGTGGCTACGACCAGCAGGCGTACCCGAACCAGCAGCAGCCGTACGAGCAGGCCGGCTACGACCAGCAAGGTTATGACCAGCAGGGTTACCAGCAGCAGCCGTACGACCAGCAGGGCTACGGCCAGCAGGCGTACCAGGGTGGGTACGACCAACAGGGCTACCAGCAGGGCGGCGGTTACGACCAGCAGGGCTACCAGCAGCAGCCGTACAACGGCCAGTCCTACGATCAGCCGGGCTACGACCAGCAGAGCTACCACCAGGGCGGCTACGACCAGCAGGCGTACACACAGCAGCCGTACGAGCAGGCCGGCTACGAGCAGGGCGGCAACTTCGAGCAGACCCAGGCCTACCCGCAGCAGGGCTACGCCCAGCCGCAGGGCGGTTACGCACCGACGGCCCAGAGCCTGACGGCAACCCTGCAGCTCGAGGACGGCAGCGGACGCCACTTCCAGCTTCGCGACGGCAGCAATGTCATCGGCCGCGGCCAGGAAGCTCAGTTCCGCCTCCCGGACACCGGCGTCTCACGTCGCCACATCGACATCCGCTGGGACGGCCGCACCGCGATGCTGTCCGATTTGGGATCCACGAACGGCACCACCGTCAACGGAGCACCGGTCCAGGACTGGCAGCTGGCAGACGGCGACATCATTCGTGCAGGTCACTCGGAGATTCTGGTTCGCATTCTCTGAGCTGAGAAACGGACGCCAGGATTTTTCCGATAACAATCGAACATTCGGCGGTCCGTCGGCGCGCCGCCGTCACGCGGCTGTCAGTATCGTGATCTTCGGGGCCCAGAGCCCCCTATGATGCTGCCAGTCGACAATGCTCGAACCCCGCTGCGGCGGGGCTCGAGCCATAGAAGGAGGTGGACAGCCGTGCAGGGCCTGATTCTGCAACTCACACGGGCGGGCTTCCTGCTCCTACTGTGGCTGTTCGTCTGGGCAGTCCTCCGCACTCTCCGCTCCGACATCTATGCCGGCTCCGGGGTCAGGGTTCCGCCGCGGTACACCCGTGCCGGAAAGGTCCTGCCCTCACTGGGCAAGGCGAAGGTGCCTCGGTACCTGGTGGTCACGCAGGGCGCCCTCGCCGGTACCCGCATCACCCTCGGTTCTCAGCCCGTCATGATCGGCCGTGCCGACGATTCGACGCTCGTTCTCACCGACGATTACGCGTCGACGCGCCATGCACGGCTCTCACAGCGCGGCGCCGACTGGTACGTCGAGGATCTCGGTTCGACCAACGGCACCTATCTGGACCGCGCCAAGGTCACAACTGCGGTACGCGTCCCGCTGGGCACTCCGGTTCGCGTCGGCAAGACGGTAATCGAGCTACGCCCGTGACCCTTGTTCTCCGCTACGCGGCGCGCAGCGACCGCGGTCTCGTGCGCTCCAACAACGAAGATTCCGTGTACGCCGGTGCACGCCTGCTGGCCTTGGCCGACGGCATGGGCGGACACGCGGCCGGTGAGGTCGCGTCGCAGTTGATGATTGCCGCCCTGGCGCATCTCGACGATGACGAGCCCGGCGAGGATCTGCTCGGCAAGCTCGAGGCAGCCACCCGCGAGGGCAACGATTCCATCGCCGATCACGTCGAGGAAGAACCCGAACTCGACGGCATGGGCACCACGCTCACCGCGATCCTCTTCTCCGGCAGCAAGCTCGGTCTCGTGCACATCGGCGACTCGCGCGCCTACCTGCTGCGTGACGACCATCTGACGCAGATCACCCGCGACGACACGTTCGTTCAGTCGTTGGTCGACGAGGGCAGGATCACCGCCGAGCAGGCACACACGCACCCGCAGCGATCCCTGATCATGCGGGCGTTGACCGGAAACGAGATCGAGCCGACGCTCACCGTGCGCGAAGCCCGCGCCGGCGATCGTTACCTGCTCTGCTCCGACGGCCTCTCCGACGTGGTCAGCGACGAGACCATCGAGAACACGATGCGCGAGGGCTCGCAGGAGCAGTGCGCCGATCGTCTCATCGAATTGGCTCTGCGCAGCGGCGGTCCCGACAACGTCACCGTCGTCGTCGCCGATGTCATCGACCTCGACTACGGCCAGTCGCATCCCATCGTCGCGGGCGCCGCGTCGACGGAGGAGGAAGAGGACTCCCCTCCTCCCAACACGGCTGCCGGCCGCGCCGCTGCCATGCGTCCGCCGCGCGCGACGCCCAAGCGAGTTGTCTCCCAACCCGAACCGGAACCGAAGAAGAAGCGGAACCGGTTGTGGTGGGTGGTTCTCGCTGTGGTGCTGATCGCACTGGTCGGCGTCGGCGCAGTGATCGGCCGCGCCGTCATCCGCAACAACTACTACGTCGGCGAAGACAACGGCCGCGTGACGGTGCTGCGCGGAATCCCCGGTTCGGTGCTCGGCTACTCGCTGCAAGACGCGGATCTGGTGGGTTGCGTCGGCGACGACGACGTCCTGACCCTCGTCTCCCCCGACGCGATTCCCAGCAACTGCAACATCCTCGAGGTGACGGATCTGCAGCCGTCGGCGCAGGAGCAGGTGCGCGCCGGGCTGCCGTCCGGCAAGCGTGAAGATGCGCAGAGCCAGATGATCCGACTCATCGGCGGCGATCTGCTTCCTCGTTGTGAGCCGGTTCCGACAACGACAGCAGCGCCCACTCCCCCGCCGGCACCGGAGACCACTCCGGCTCCCGCGCCGCCCGCTGAGCCGGCCACGCCGACGACGGCAGCACCCACGACTACGCCTACGCCGACCGCTGTTCCCGGTCAGACTTGCAGGACGGTCAACTGATGTCGTCCAACGCAGCTGCGGGGACGGCTTTTCCGAGCCCGCCCGGAGGTTTTGCCCCGGCGCCGGTCCAGGCGACCCGTCGAAACATGGAGCTGTTGCTCCTGGGCTTTGCCGTCATCATCACGACGGTCTCGCTTCTGCTCGTCGAGGCAAGCCAGGAACAGAAGATCACTCTCGATCTGGCCAAGTACGCGCTCGCGTACACGGGCCTGTTCCTGATCGCGCACTTGGCAATTCGGCGGTATGCGCCGTACGCCGATCCGCTGTTGCTGCCGATCGTCGCCCTGCTCAACGGCCTGGGGTTGGTGCTCATCCACCGACTCGACCTCGCCGACGAACAAACTGCGCTCTACAACGGCGTCGAGGCACCGTCTCCGGATGCGAACCAGCAGGTAATGTGGACTGCACTGGCGATCACCGGTTTCGTGTTGCTGCTCGTGTTCTTGAAGGACTACCGCCTGATGGCGCGGTTCAGCTACACACTCGGCCTCGCAGGTCTGGTGTTCCTGGCGATTCCCGCGATCCTGCCGGCGAAGTTCTCGAGCGTGAACGGCGCGAAGATCTGGATTCGCCTGCCCGGATTCAGCATTCAGCCAGGTGAGTTCGCAAAGATCCTGCTCATCATCTTCTTCGCGTCCGTGCTCGTCGCTAAGCGCGACCTGTTCACCTCGGCCGGTAAACACTTCCTGGGCATGGACTTTCCGCGTGCCCGCGATCTCGGTCCGATTCTGCTCGCCTGGATCGTCTCGGTAGGCGTTCTCGTCTTCGAAACCGACCTCGGTACGTCGCTGCTGCTCTTCAGCACCGTGCTGGTGATGCTCTACATCGCGACCGAGCGTGTGGGCTGGCTGGTGATCGGCGGCGGACTGCTGGCCATCGGATTCTTCTTCGCCTACAAGATGTTCGGCCACGTACGCGTTCGCGTCGACACCTGGCTGGACCCGCTCGGCGACTACGCCAATACCGGCTATCAAATCTCGCAGTCACTGTTCGGCCTGGCCACCGGCGGTATCGCCGGAACAGGTCTGGGCAGTGGCCGACCCAACCAGGTGCCGTTCGCGAAGACGGACTTCATCATCGCGACCATCGGCGAAGAGCTCGGTCTGATCGGCCTGGCCGCTGTGCTGATGCTGTTCCTGCTTCTCATCGTGCGCGGCCTGCGTACGGCGTTGGCAGTGCGCGACAGCTTCGGCAAACTGCTGGCCGCCGGTCTGTCGTTCACCATCGCGATCCAGATTTTTGTCGTCGTCGGCGGCGTCACCAAGCTGATCCCGCTGACGGGTCTGACAACACCGTTCATGTCGTACGGCGGCTCGTCGCTGCTCGCGAACTACCTACTGCTGGCCATCCTCGTCCGGATCTCGGACGCGGCACGTGCGCCGGTAGTGACGAAGAAGAAAGGCCCGCCCCCAATCGCTGACGCCAATACCGAGATGATGCCGCGCGTATGAACACTCCACTGCGCCGCGTCGCGATGGCCGTCATGGTGATGGTTGTCGCGCTCCTCGCCAACGCCACGTACGTACAGGTCATCAAAGCTGACGACCTGCGAGCCGACCCGCGCAACTCACGGGTGCTGCTCGACGAGTACTCACGCCAGCGAGGTCAGATCTCGGCGGCCGGACAGGTACTGGCGGCCTCCCAGGCCACCGACGACCGGTACAAGTACCTGCGCCAGTATCCGAATCCGTACCCGTACGCACCGGTCACGGGCTTCTACTCGATGCAGTACGGCAGCGCCGGCCTCGAGCGCACCGAGGATCCGATTCTCAACGGCTCGGACAACCGGTTGTTCAGCCAGCGCTTCTTCGATCTGGTCTCCGGACGCGATCCGCGCGGTGGCAACGTCGTCACGACGCTCAACCCGGCCATGCAGCAGGTGGCGTACGACCAGCTGACCAGCAAGGGTTACACCGGTTCCGTCGTCGCCATCGAGCCGAGCACCGGACGCATCCTGACGATGGTCAGCACCCCGAGCTACGACCCGAACCTGCTTGCCAGCCACGACGGCGCCGAAACCACGCAGGCGTGGGACGAGCTCAATGCCGATCCCAACGATCCGTTGGTCAACCGCGCGATCTCGCAGACCTACCCTCCCGGCTCGACGTTCAAGGTGCTCACCACGGCCGCAGCTCTTGGCAACGGTGCGACCCCGGACGACCAGCTGACCGCGGCGCCGCAGATCACGCTGCCCGGCACCAACACGACCCTCGAGAACTACAACGGCAGTACCTGCGGCCCCAACCCGACGGCGTCGTTGCGTGAGGCGTTTGCGCGCTCGTGCAACACGGCCTTCGTCGAACTCGGCATCAAAGACGGCGCCGACGCCATCAAGGACGAGGCCAGCGCCTTCGGCATCGGACCCAACACTCCCGCGATCCCGCTGCCGGTCGCAGACAGCACCGTCGGCGACATCTCCGACGACGCCGCCCTCGGCCAGACCAGCATCGGCCAGCGCGACGTCGCAGTGACCCCACTCGAGAATGCAGTGATCGCCGCGACCGTCGCCAACGGTGGTGTGCGCATGCAGCCCAACCTGATCTCCCAGTTGCAGGCACCCGATCTGACCGACCTCAGTACGCCGTCACCGGTGTCGATGGGTCAGGCGATCTCGCCGGCAGTGGCCGCAACGCTGACCGATCTGATGATCGGCTCGGAGAACTTCACCGGCGGCGACGGCAAGATCCCCGGCGTTCAGATCGCGTCCAAGACCGGTACCGCCGAGCATGGCGTGAACCCGCGGGAAACTCCGCCGCACGCCTGGTACATCGCTTTTGCACCGGCGCAGAATCCGACGGTCGCCGTGGCCGTCATCGTCGAGAACGGTGGTGACCGCGGACTCGCAGCTACCGGTGGCTCGGTTGCTGCGCCGATCGGTCGTGCAGTCATCGCAGCCGGAATCCAAGGGGGCTGAACCGTGGCGTTGAACAACGGCGCTTTGATCGCCGATCGTTACCGATTGATCCGTCTCATCGCCACCGGTGGGATGGGTCAGGTGTGGGAAGCCACCGACTCCCGGCTCAACCGTCGCGTCGCCGTCAAGGTACTCAAGTCCGAGTTCTCTTCCGATCCGGAGTTCTTGGAGCGCTTCCGCTTCGAGGCCCGCACCACCGCGCAGCTCAACCATCCCGGTATCGCCGGAATCTACGACTACGGCGAGACCCGCGACAGCTCGGGCGATTCCACGGCGTACCTGGTGATGGAACTCGTCAACGGCGAGCCGCTCAACGCCGTCCTGGCGCGCGTCGGTCGCCTCGCGGTTCCGCATGCCCTCGACATGCTCGAGCAGACCGGCCGCGCCCTGCAGGTCGCACACGACGCCGGTGTCGTGCACCGCGACGTGAAGCCGGGCAACATCCTCATCACGCCGACGGGCCAGGTGAAGATCACGGACTTCGGCATCGCCAAGGCCGTCGAGAACTCGCCCGTCACACGCACGGGAATGGTGATGGGCACCGCCCAGTACATCGCGCCCGAGCAGGCCCTCGGTCAGGACGCGACCGCGGCGAGTGACGTGTACTCGCTGGGAATCGTCGGATACGAAGCACTTTCGGGTCGACGCCCGTTCACCGGTGACGGCGCGCTGACCGTCGCGATGAAGCATGTGCAGGAAATCCCGGCGCCGATGCCGGACGACCTGCCGCCCAACATCCGCGAGCTCATCGACATCACGTTGACCAAGGATCCGGCCGGACGCTACGCCAGTGGCGGCGAGTTCGCCGACGCCGTTGCAGCCGTTCGGGCGGGTAGGCGTCCACCGCCGCCCGGTCTGCTCGCCACCGGTGCCGCCAGCGCGTCGCCGGCTACGGGTGCCACGCAGGTCATGCCGCCGACGTACGCGGGTCCGGCGACAGGCGCAGCTGCTGCGGACGACGCGGCGGCCGGCGGAATGACCAGTGGGCAGAAGGCCGTGGCATGGGCCGGCGGCGGATTGATCTTGTTGGCGTTGATCATCGGCGGAGTCTGGATCGCGACCGACGGTCCCAGCGACCCGACACCGCCCGTCGTCACGTCCACGACGTTGCCGACCACGACGACGACCAAGCCCACCACGACAACAACTCGGCCGACGACGACGACCACCGAGCCGACCACCACGACGACTCGGCCGACGACAACCACGACCGAGCCGACAACCACCACAACAACGCCGACCACGACAACAACCACTCCGACGACCACAACCACCACCACGACGACAACGACGACCACAACGACCACTGAGCCGTTGGCGGATCCCGGAGACGCTGAAAAACCGCTAGGACAAGACCAATGACGACACCCCGCAATCTCTCCTCCCGCTACGAGCTGGGTGAGATTCTCGGCTTCGGCGGAATGTCCGAGGTTCACCTGGCGCGCGACCTCCGTCTCAGCCGCGACGTCGCGATCAAGGTGCTGCGTGCAGACCTCGCGCGCGATCCCACGTTCTACTTGCGGTTCCGTCGTGAGGCGCAGAACGCTGCCGCGCTGAACCATCCGGCGATCGTGGCCGTCTACGACACCGGTGAAGCCGAGACCGACGCCGGGCCGCTGCCGTACATCGTCATGGAGTACGTCGACGGCGACACGTTGCGTGACATCGTTCGCGGCACCGGGCCGATGGCTCCGCGCAAGGCGATGGAAGTGATCGCGGACGTCTGTGCCGCTTTGGACTTCAGCCACCGCAACGGCATCGTGCACCGCGACGTCAAGCCCGCCAACATCATGATCAACCGTGCCGGCGCCGTGAAGGTGATGGACTTCGGCATTGCCCGTGCCATTTCCGACGCGTCGAGCCCGATGACGCAGACGGCTGCCGTGATCGGCACCGCTCAGTACCTGTCGCCGGAGCAGGCGCGGGGTGAGCAGGTGGACGCGCGTTCGGACGTCTACTCGCTCGGTTGTGTGCTGTTCGAAATCCTGACGGGCGAGCCGCCGTTCAAGGGTGATTCACCGGTCGCCGTGGCGTACCAGCATGTTCGTGAGGATCCGCAGACGCCGTCGGAGATCAATCCCGACATTCCGCGCGAGCTGGATTCGATCATTCTCAAGGCGATGAGCAAGAACCCGGCCAACCGCTACCAGAGCGCCGGCGACATGCGCAGCGACTTGGTGCGTGTCCTGGGCGGTCAGCGTCCGAGTGCGCCGATGGTGATGAACGACGAGGACCGCACCACCATCCTCGGCGCCGTCGGTTCCGACACCGGGAACTACCGCACTGCTCCTGATCCGGTCGAGCCGGTTGCTGCGAGGACAACTCGCGCCGCCGAGCCGCCTGCCAAGAAGAAGGGCGGACGCTACGCCCTGATGGGCATCGCGGCGCTTCTGGTGATCGGTCTGGTGACGTTCTTCCTCATTCGGGTGAACTCGCCGAAGGTCGAGATGGTGACCGTTCCGGGCGACCTCACCAATCAGCCCGCCGACGTCGCCGAGGCGACGCTGACAAACGCCGGATTCCAGGTGGAGCGTCAGCAGAAGACGGACAAGGTGATCGCCGCCGGGAACGTCATCACGACGCGTCCGGTTGCCGGGGTGCGCATCGAGAAGGGCAGCACCGTCACCATCGACGTGTCCACCGGCCCCGAGCAGGTAGCGATCCCACGCCTGACCGGCCTGAGCCAGGACGACGCCGAGAAGAAGCTCAACTCCGTCGGACTCCGACTTGATCCGACCATCGGCAAGGCCGCGTCGACCATTGCCGAGGTCGACAAGATCGTCAATCAGGACCCGGCCGTCGGAGTGTCGGTTGTTCTCGATTCCGCGGTCTCGATCACCGTCGGCACCGGTCCGGAGCAGGTTCGTGTCCCGGATGTGACCGGTCAGCGTGAAGAGGTGGCGAGGCCCAACATCGAAGGTGCCGGGTTCGTCGTCCAGATCACGGAGATCGATTCGGGACTGCCGAAGGGACAGGTCGTTTCGACCGACCCGACCGGTGGCACGTCGGCCACCAAGGGTTCGACCGTGACGCTGCGAGTGTCCAACGGCAACCAGGTCGCGATGCCTGATCTGACCAACAAGACGGTGTCCGAGGCGTTGACCACGCTTCGCGCAGCCGGTTGGGCGGGAACCGCGTCGCAGCTGGTGCAGAACCAGAGCACGACGCTCACCCCGGAGATGGTGGGCAAGATCGTCTCGCAGACGCAGCCTCCGGGCTCGGAGATCTCCAAGGACGCGGTCATCACCGTCAGCGTCGGAGCACTCGGAATCCCCGGCCGCTAGAGCGAGCGAATAAAAGTGCCTCCCGGAGATTTCCGGGAGGCACTTTTTTGTGGACAGGTGTCAGAGAATTGCGGGCAGGGCTCCACCGAGCGCCGACGCGACCTCGGCCTCGAGGGCTGCGACGAGTCCCTCCGGAGGCGCCTCACCGCAGACTGCGAGCCAGTTCGCGAGCATCCGGTGCCCACCCTGGGTGAGTACGGACTCGGGGTGGAACTGGACGCCGTGAATCGGCAGTTCGCGGTGACGCATCGCCATCACGACGCCGCTCTCGGTGTGTGCGGTCACCTCGAGTTCCTCGGGAATGGTGTCCTCGAGAACCGTCAGCGAGTGGTAGCGGGTAGCGGTGAACGGATCGGGCAGTCCAGCCAGGACGCCGACGTCCTTGTGGTGAACCAGACTCGTCTTGCCGTGAAGCAGTTCGGGCGCGCGGTCGACGGTTCCGCCGAAAGCCGCACCGATCGCCTGATGTCCGAGGCAGACGCCGAGCAGCGGGGTCTTGGTGTCGGCGCAGACCTTCACCAGATCCATCGTCGCTCCCGCGCGCTGCGGAGTGCCGGGGCCCGGGCTCAGGAGAATGCCGTCGAACTGAGCTACCGCACCCTCGAGGTCTGCCGTCAGTTGTGGATCGTCGTTGCGCCAGACCACGGCTTCGGTTCCGAGCTGGCCGAGGTACTGCACCAGGTTGAACACAAAGCTGTCGTAGTTGTCGACGACGAGAATCCTCATGAGAGCAGGGTAAACGCCCGGGCTATCCGCCGGTATAGGCGGGGACCGTGATCTGCGACGGCGTTGCCTGCGTGTACCCGAGGCCGAAGCGGGTCGCGTACTGCTTGTAGATCCGAATGCCCGGTTCGGCAGCGAGTGCCGCCTCGAGGCGCGCAACATCGCCGATCGCACTCATCACGTACGGCGGACTGTAGGTACGGCCGTGAAGAAGGAGGGTGTTTCCGATGCACCGCGGCGCCGACGTACTGATGATCCGTTGGTCCTGCATGCCCACCGCTTCGGCCCCGCCGGCCCACAGTGCGTTCAGGACGCTCTGGACGTCCTGCTGATGCACGACGAGGTCGTCCGGGGTGGCGTCGACCGGATACTTGCCGTCGGCGTTGCGCGGGGCGTCCGTCATCGTGACCACGACACCAGGGCCGGTCATCTCCGTCAGTCCAGCGTCGGCGGAGATGTTCTTGATGTCACCGAGGGCTGCTGCCACTCCGGCGTCGGACCGAGCGGCGTCTTCCTGCAGCGAATCGAGCTGGGCGGCAAGTTCGTCCCGGTCGGCCGAAACTTTTTCGGCATTGGCCTGGGCGCTGCGAACCAGATCGGAAAGCCTGGTGCTTTCGGTGACCTGCAGCTGATTTTCCTCGGCGGATCTCTGCGCCGTGGCGACCATCAGACCGGCTACCAGGCAGACGGCAAGTACACCGATGTGCCAAACAGTTCGTGAAGATTCACCCGAAGACACGTGGCTCCTCCCGGATTGTGCAGGTCGGCCGGTGACCAACTGGACACAGCTACGTTAGCGTGTAGGTAACACATGCAGGTCACACCGTAGAGCGAGGACGCCATGCCCAAGTCGAAGGTCCGTAAGAAGAACGACTACACAGTCAACCCAGCAAACCGCACTCCGGTGAAGGTGAAGATGGGTCCGTCGAGCACGTTGTACGTCTCCGTGATGCTCGGATTCATGCTTGTCGGCCTGGCGTGGCTGATTGTGTACTACTTGGCCGCGGATTCGATCACGTGGATGAACGACTTGGGAAACTATAACTTCCTCGTCGGCTTCGGCTTCATGGTTGTGGGCCTTGTCATGACCATGAGATGGCGCTGACCAGCGATTATCTGATTCGACTCGGATCGTGACCGTCTTTCAATTACATGGGTGTCATTCATCCCCATTGTGGATAACTCCTGTGGACAACCTAGGAAGTTATCCACATGCTCGAGGATGAATTTCATCCACAGCCTCGTGACAACGCCACAGAGGTCGTCTCGTGGGCCACTCCGATGGGTGTTGTCTACGCGATGTTCGGCGGCGGAATTGCCCTCGCGATCGCCTCGATCCTCGCGCCCACCGAGCCTGCCGGACGCTTCCTGCTCGCCCTCGCGGTGATCGGACTGTTCGTGATGGGCGGCCTCGCCCTGCGTCAGCGTCCCCGCCTGGCGGTGATCGAAGACGCGGGAACCAAGTCGATCGCGGTGCAGCGATTGCGCGCCCGTCACGAGTTCACCCGCGAACAGATCGACCGCGTGCGGCTTGTCCGCTACCCGCGTCTGGGTCGACGCGTCCCGATGCTCGAGATCGACATCGTCGACCGGCCCACCGACACGGAGAAGCTGTTGATCTTCGGACGCTGGGATCTCGGTACGTCGCCAGAGGACGTCCTCGACGTGCTCGCTGTCCACGGATTGGTGCCGCCCGAGAAGTAGGGTCGAGCGGTGAGTAGTCCAGAAGTTTCAGAGCGCGGTTCAGAGCGCGCGGAGCGCGGCCGCCTTCTCGACCTCGCCGCCGACTACGTCCTCGAGTTCGGTGTCTCCTCGGCAACGCTTCGGGGGCTCAGCCGCGCACTCGGCTCCAACAATCGCATGCTTCTGTACTACTTCGGGAGCAAGGCCGGACTGCTCCTCGAGGCACTGCGCCGCGCCGGGCTTCGCTTTCCCGGGATCACCCACCTCCTCGATCTGATCCGCGATTCCGAGATCCCCATCGCGGACCGCCTACACGACGCGTGGGGCATCCTCGCCGACCCCGAACTTGTTGCCTACCATCGACTCTTCTTCGAACTCTTCGGTGTGGCCGCATTCGACTCGGAGCAGTACCGCCCTCTCCTCGAGGGCGTTGCCAACGAATGGGCCGACGAAACTGCCCGCGCCATAGCCGAAACCGGCGTCGACGCCGAGCTTGCCGAAACTCTTGGACACGAGATCGTTGCCGCCTGGCGCGGTTTCCAGATGACGCTGATCGGTGGCGGCGACCGCGCAGTGGTCGACCGTGCCGCCCGGCATCTGACGGAATCGATTGTTGCCAACGTGTATTCTGCGGCGAGGCCGATTACATAGCGAGCGCCGCCAGGTCTGGTTGCACGATGTCGAGAGCCTGCTGCGGCACTGCCACGGCGTCACTCGACCATCCCCAGATCGAGTACAGCTCACGGCCGGGGTCGGTGTATCCGTCGCGGCCGTGCAGTACCCGGTAGTTGTCGATGCAGATCATCTCGCCGGCTTCGGCGCGGAACATCGGACCGCTGTCGCGCACGTGAATCACAGCCTCACTCCACTGCTTCACCAGCGGCCACTGCGCTACTTCCGATTCACCGGCGATCGGCGCGAGATACGGGTGATACCGAACCTGGTTGCGTCCACTCGGGACCGTCCTGGCGATCGGCGCAAAGGAGTTCTGCGGGAAGTTCGGTTCCGAATGGTCGATGTCTGTGCTCCAACAGAATTCGGCCAATTCAGCGGTTGCGGGATCGAAGGCGAGCAACCGCGTGAGCTTGACCGCGTCGATGAGGAACGAGTCACCGCCACTCGGGTACGCCGGGCGCTTGCACCACAGAAAAAGATAGTCGGGCGCGTAGTCACCGAACGCAAAACCGTCGTTGTGGGCAGTCATCCGCTCGCCGGAGATGCCGAACGAGCGCTTCCTACCGCGTTCGTCCACCGGTTGGGTGTCGACGACGGCGGCTTCGGCGTCCTGACTTTTTGCGCTCGCCTCGAACTGTCGTCCGACGCGAATGTACTTCTCACCAAGCAACTTCGACGCAAAGGCAATCGCGTCACCCTCGGTGTGCAGCCCGCCGAAAACCGCGGCGCCGTCCAGTGCGATCGCGGCCCGAACCGCTGCCACCGTATCCACGCGCCGGGGAACAACACTTGCCTGCGTCAAGTCGGAAGAGAACATCCGTGACTCCTTACATCGAGTTGAACCAAGTGGTTCAACTCAGCGTAGGGACTCGCCGTTTCGGCGGTGTAACTCCGGAAACCGATTCGGTTACGGAGCTGGCTCTTCAGATCACCCTGCCTTTCAAATCACCTTGCCGGGGTTCATGATTCCGTGCGGGTCGAGTGCGCCCTTGATCGCGTGATGCATCGCAACAACCGCCGGTGACAGTTCCTGCGCCAGGCCGCCCATCTTCAACAGGCCGACGCCGTGTTCACCGGTGACGGTTCCACCCAACTCGAGGGCGTTGTCGATGATCTCGGCAAAAGCGGCCTGAGCACGCCTCCGCGCCCCTTCGTCGTCGTGTGGCGTGATCAGCAGCGGATGCAGGTTACCGTCACCCGCATGCGCGATGTTCGCGATGTGCGTGTCGTGCCGGGCCGAGATGGCCTCGATGCGCGCCAACATTTCCGGAACCGCCGCCTTGGGAACACAGATGTCCTCGGTCAGCACCGGGCCGAGCCGCTCGAGGGCGGGGTACGCCAGACGCCTGGCGGAGAACAGTGCGTCGGCTTCCTCCTGGTCGGTGGACCTGGCACTCCAGGTGGCTCCGGAGCGATTGAAACAGGACAACATTCGCTCGGCTTCGGCGTCGCCGATCTCGCCCGGTGTGTCGATGCGGCCGAGCAGGACCACCTCGGCGTCGGCTGAGAGGCCCATGTTCTTCCAGGCATCGACGGCAAGCAGGCACTGTCGGTCGATCAACTCGAGGGCGGACGGCGTGAGACCGTCGGCAGCTACGGCTTCGACGGCCTTGCCCGCAGCGACGATGGAGTCGAAGTATCCGACGATGGTGCGTTCAGGATCGCGCTGAGGACGAAGCTTGACGGTCACCTCGGTGATCACGCCGAGAGTGCCCTCGGAGCCGACCATGAGCGCCGAGAGATCAAACCCAGCCACTCCCTTGGCAGTTCGACGCCCGAGCCGAACCAGCTCACCGGTTCCGGTGACCACCTGCATGCCCAGCACGTAGTCCTTGGTGACGCCGTACTTGACGCAGCACAGGCCACCAGCGTTGGTCGCGACGTTGCCGCCGATCGTCGACCAAGGCGCGCTGGCCGGGTCGGGCGGATACCAGAGACCGTGCTCGGCGCAGGCGTCGCGGAGGTGGTCATTGACCACTCCGGGTTCGACCACGGCCAAACGCTCGAGGGTGTTGATCTCCTTGATGGCGTTCATCGCGTCGAAGGCGATCACGACGCCGCCGGCAACCGCGTTGGCTCCACCCGACAGACCGGTGCCGGCGCCGCGCGTGACGACGGGCGCACCGTGGGCAATGCACGCCTGCACAACTGTCTGTACCTGCTCGGCTGTGCGCGGACGGACCACCGCTACGGGCATCTCGTACGGAGCCCACTCGGCGTCGTCGTGGATGTAGCTCGCCATGATGTCGGGGTCGGTGATCAGTCGATCCGCATCGATCTGCGAGCCGAGCGCCTCGAGGAGTGTCATGCCTCCACGATAGTGACGGCGGCTACACCACCCCATGTAGATTTACTCCGAGAAACCGGAAACCGTATGGACATTCTCTCCATACTCACCATTGGTCTGACAAGGGAGTGCCGATGCACGAGAACTGGCTACAGCTTCTCCTGGCCGAGGCATCCACCGAGGAACTGATCGAGCATCGCGATCAATTGGCCGCCGGGTCAGCTCCGGAGGCCGCTGCCGAGATCGAGCGAGAAGCCCGATCGGCGCTTCAACTACGAAGTCTCCTGGCTCAGCGCCGACAGCGCGCCACCGAACTGGGGGCGCTCAACGACATCGCGTCGCTGCTCACCACGATGCACGATCACCACGCCCTCCTGCAGGAGATCGTGGATCAGGCCAAACGACTACTCGGCGTCGACCTTTCGTACCTTGCTCTCATTCATGACGACATCTTGATCATCGAAGTCACGAGCGGGGCGTTTACGTCGCAGCTGCTCGGACTCACGGTTCCGTTCCGCGAAGGTCTGATCGGTCGAGTAGTCGAGAACTCCTCTCCCGCTTGGTCTTCGGACTATCGCAACGATCCATCGTTTGCACACATCGGGCCGGCGGACGACGCAGCGCGGGCCGAGAACATGCGTGGCCTGCTGGCCGTGCCACTGACGTTGAACGGCAAGATCCTGGGTGCACTCTGCGCGTGCAAACGGCAGGAGCGGCGTTTCGGCAACGAGGAAGTTGCGTTGCTGTCCGCTCTCGCTGCTCATGCCTCGGTGGCGATCGAGAATGCCCGCTCTCTCGAACGCTATCGCGCGACGGTTGCAGAAGTGAATGCAGCGAACACCGAACTTGCCGAGCGCACAGCACTTCTCGAACAGACCCTGACCTGGGACCGATCGCTCACACAGGTGGTTCTACGCGGCGGTGGAGTCCGTGAACTCGTGGAAGAAACCTCCGCGTCGACGGGTTCGCCGGTGTTCTTCGTGACCGGAACATCCGAGATTCCACCGGGATTGCAACGGGTGAGCGAGAGCGTGCATCAGGTCTTCGACATCCTTGCTGCAGACCGACGCGAGCAGGACGTGACGCTCGTCGTCGGCGAGCAGTTCCTGTTCGCCACCGAAGTACGCAGTGCCGGTGACCAACTCGGAGTTCTGTTCCTGCTCGCACGCCAGGAACCCACCGCCGCCATGAGATTGGCACTCGAAAGGTCAGCCCCGGCCATTGCGCTTGCGCTGGTCGGTGAACGGGCGGCCAGGGAAGCCACTCGTCGAGCACGCGACGCATTTCTGGTCGATCTGATCACCAGGCCTGCGCCGACGCCGGCCGAAGTCACCGGCCAGTTCCGCCTGGCCGGGCTCAACCCCGACCGCTCGTACACTGTCGTGGTGGCCCGCCCGGCAGACGCCGTCGACCGTACTCGTCGCAGCATCGAGGAAATTTCATTTCCCTCGGGAACTGTTGTTGCCGAGCATGGTTCACGAGTAATTGCATTGATTCCCGGAATGTCACCGGCAGAGGTTGCGGCGGCGTGGGTGCAGCCGGCGGAGAACCCGACCGTCGGAATCGCCGATCCCGCCGTTGGAGCGGAAGGTCTGGCGCGAGCCTATGTCGAGGCGCAGCACACTGTCGATGTCCTCGAGACGCTCGGGCGGGCCTCACACGTGGAACCGGCAAGTTCACTCGGCATCTACCGAATTCTCCTCAGCCGCACCGGCCGCGACGAACTGGAAGCGCTGACGCAGCGGTCCCTCGGCCCACTCCTCGAGGAGGAGCAGCGACGCGGCGTTCCGCTATTGGACACCCTCGCGTCGTACCTGTCGCACAATTGCAAGCACTCCGCGACCGCCGCAGCGCTCGCGATTCACGCCAACACTCTCTACCAACGCCTCGAGTCGATCGACCGGTTGATCGGTACACAGTGGCGGCAGCCGGACCAGGCGCTCGATCTTGCGCTCCTGATCCGGCTGCGTGCCAGTGCGGGGAAACTCGGTCAGATCTGAGCAGGCTTGCTCGATCGCTTTGCCAGAACCACTACAAGGATTGCGGCACAGAGCATCACGGCGCCCACCACCCACAAACCTGCCTTGGCATTTCCGGTCACATCGGTGAGCCAGCCGGTGATGTACGGAGCGCCGAAGCCCGACGCGTTGCCGATCGAGTTGATCATCGCGATACCGGCGGCCGCACTGGCGCCCGTCAGGAACGTGGTGGGCAGGTACCAAAAGACGGGGAGTGCACACAGCACGCCGACGGCGGTGAGCGAGACGGCGATCATGACGGTGAACGGTGAATCCAGGTAGAGCGCAATCGGAATGGATACCGCACCCAAGAGCGTCGGCGCTGCGACGTGCCACATTCGTTCACCGGTCTTGTCGGAATGGCGGCTCCACAGCACCATCGCGACGGCGCCGATCGCGTAGGGGACGGCCACGATCAGGCCGGTCTCGACGAGCGAAAAGTCGGTGTTGAACGTCTGCTTGAATCCCGCGACGATGCTCGGCAGGAAGAAGCTCAAAGCGTAGAGGCCGTAGGTGATTCCGAAGTAGACCAGACCGAAGCCGATGACACGGGGGTCGCGCAGGGTCTTGCCGGCCGACTGGTGACCGGCGTCGCCGAGTTCTTTTTCCTCGTCCGCCATGGACTTCATCAGCCACGTGCGCTCCTCGAAGGTCAACCACTTGGCGTCGGCGGGACGGTCGGTGAGGTAGAACCAGACGACAAACGCCAAGATCACGGCCGGCAGACCCTCGATCAGGTACATCACGCGCCATCCGGCCAGGCCGAACAGACCGTCGCCGTACTGGATGATGGCGGCCGAGAGTGGGGCACCGAGCGCCGACGAAAGCGGAAGCGTCAGCAGGAACAGGCCCATCAGGCGTACGCGATACTTCTTCGGGAACCAGAAGGTCAGATAGAGAAGAACTCCGGGGAAGAAGCCGGCCTCCGCGATTCCCAGCAGAATGCGGAGGAAATAAAGGCTGCCCACGTTGGGCACGAATGCCAGCGCAGCAGCCAGGATGCCCCAGGTGAGCATGATGCGCGCGATCCACAACCGGGCACCGAAGCGGTGCAGGGCCAGGTTGCTCGGCACCTCGAACAGCAGATAGCCGACAAAGAAGAGTCCGGAGGCGAGCCCGAACATCGTCTCGGTCATCCCGAGGTCGGCGCTCATGGTGAGCTTCGCGAAAGCGATGTTCGTACGATCCAGATAGTTCACGAAATAGAGCAGGATCAGAAAGGGGATCAGCCGTCGCGCTACCTTCTTCACCACGCGAGATTCGATCTCGCTCGGCGCAACCCCACCGTCAGTGGTGGTGCTATCGGTGGAGGTCATGGCAGGGGTACTCCTCGGAAAAGGTCAGCGGTGCTATCTACGAAGTGACTCAAGCCACAGTAGAAGCACCGCTGACCTCAACCTATGTGAAGTTCCCCCATGAGTTGGAGCGCAACGTGGAGGAAAGCTCCACAACTATCGCGCAAACAGTGTCGGCCTGCGATGCTCCCAAGGCATAGCCTTCTCGAGGTCACCCGCCAACGCGAGGAGTGTCGCCTCGTCTCCGTAAGCACCGACGAACTGAATCCCGATCGGCCAGCCTTCGGACGAGGTACCCAGCGGCAACGAGATGGCAGGATTGCCAGTCGCGTTCGAAATTGCGGTGAACGATCCGAACTCGAATATCTTGTCCGCCCAACCTTGTGCGTCCAATGCATCGTCGTCTGCGTCGAGATGCCCCAACGCAGTATTCGGCGAGCTGGTTGTCGGTGTCAAGATCACGTCATAGGACCCCAGGAACCTCGCATATTCGCGTCGGACGGTGTTGAACACGTTCTCCACCGCAAAAACGTCCCGCGCACCGAGTTTCGCGCCGTATTCGGCACACGCGAGAGTGGTCGCTTCGAGGTGATCCGTGCCGGGAGTGAATCCCAGTTGTTCACCCGCACCTGCCACAGCCTGCGCAAGAAAACTGCACCACGCATCGAGGTTCGCACGATTGAACATCTCCATGTCGATCGATGGCGCCGCGCACTCGACGAGGTGACCCATCGCTTCCAGTTGTGCGGCAACGACCTTCACCGACCGTACACACTGCTGATCGACCGGCCGTCGTGGATCACCGGAATCCACGGAGACGGCAACTCGAAGCTGTCTCGATCCCCGTGCAGCACTCTCCGCGAACGAGTCGACCGCACTCGGAAACAGATACTTGTCGCCCGGCTCCGTCCCCGCGACTGCGTCGAACAACGAAGCGCAGTCACGCACGGTTCTGGTGACCGCAAACTCGATTCCCATGCCCAGCAGTGGATCCGAGTAGTCGGGGCCAGGGCTTACTCGTCCGCGACTCGGCTTGAGTCCGACGAGTCCGCACGCCGCCGCTGGAATGCGAATGGAACCTCCGCCGTCGTTCGCGTGAGCCATCGGAAGTGCGCCTGCCGCAACAAGAGCCGCGGATCCGCCACTGGATCCTCCGGGGCTGCGGGTGGTATCCCAGGGATTGCGCGTCGGCTTGCCGTAGGCCTTTGCCTCCGTTGTCGCGTTGAATCCCATCTCGGGTGACGTCGTCACCGCGATGGTTGCAAGACCGGCCCGCCGAAAGCGCGCCATCAAATGACTGTCGTACGGATACGTGACGCCGTCTCCGAACAACCTGCTGCCGTTGCGCTGCGGGACACCGGCAGCGTGAATGATCAGATCTTTGATCGCGAATGGCACTCCGGAAAATGGCCCGTCGGCGTTGTAGTCCAAGGGGTCGAATCGGTCACCGACCACTGCTGCGAGTTCACCGTCCACCTGATCCAGCGCAGTTGCTGCCGCAGACTGCACCTGAGAGGCGCTCACCTGCCCACTTGCAATCAGTGAGGCAAGCTCAGTCGCATCGCAGGCTGCGTAATCCGAAACATCCATCGTCGTGCTCCAAGTGCTCGAGGTCCAGTGATGGAGGAGAACCTAGGAGCAGGTGCGCTCGGACGAGTCCGTCGATCAGGGGATGCGGAGACAGCTGACTCGTGCTGTGACCCAAGGCATAATTCAGGGATGGCTGATCCGACCTCGAGACGCTTGGCTGCCGCGCTGAGGCTGCGTGACGCCTTACCCGTGATGGATCCGGCGCGCGCCCTCTTCGAATTGCAGGAAGCAGTGCCGTACCACCACGCCGGACTGTCGCGGTGGGATCCGTCCGAACGCACCCACCGGACAGTCGCGAGCCTGGGATACCCGGCGGCATCCCTCGACGTCGTCAACACACAAATGGCAGCGCATCCCGTATTCGAACAGCTTCAGGCGCAGCGGCTGCCGATCGTTCTGCACGACGTCGACGATCACCTACGGACCGGAGCTCTGTTCGATACCGTCATCGCACCGTTCTACAGCGACGGCATCAGCCAGTGTCTGTTCGCGGGCGACGGGCGCTATCTCGGAATGTTCAACGCGAGTACAACACCCGGGCACTATCTCGACGAGCAATCGAAAGTGACAATCGCTCTACTGGCAGCGTCGTTGGCATCTACCCTCGACCCTTACGAGCCCGACCGGACGGCGCTGCGCGATTCACGGCCGACAGCTCTGATCACTCCGGACGGCACCGTCGCCGACGGCCCTATCGAACTACCAGTGGCTGTGCGCACCACCGGCGCCGACTGTGCTCGAACGGGCGCCCCGGCCGCTTACCTGTCACTTGACGGGACTTCGGTAGTTCGTCTGGAGGTAACGCCGACCCGCGGGGGCCTGGCCGTCGTCAAATGGCATTCGATCGAGCCGCCGATGGGGTTGACTCGACGCGAACTGGAAGTGCTGGCACTGATACCAACCGGGGATTCGAACACGGCCATCGGTGCGCGTCTGGGAATCGGAGCAGCAACGATTGCTACACATGTCGAACGCGTAATTCGGAAAGTAGGCGTCCCCAATCGAACCGCCGCGGCAGCACTGGCGACCCGATGGGGATTGCTCGCTAACTGATTCCCAGCTGTTCGCGAAGTTGGACGACGCGCAGCACGATGACTCCCAACGTCACCACGGTGACGGCACCAAAAGCGATCCAGCCGATACGTACGGCTTTCACGCGGTTATCACCGGCGCCCAACCACTGTGGGGTGTACAGGAAGGCAGCGGCCGTTGCGGCCCCTGCCACCAGACCTCCCGCGTGGCCCCAGAACGAGATCCCGGGCAGCGAAATGCTGATGATCACATTGATCGCGATCACCGAGATGATCGGGACCGGGCTTCGTCGCAAACGCAGCAGAAGTACGGCCTGTGCGCCCATGATGCCGAAGATCGCGCCCGACGCCCCGGCAGTCCAGGACAGGGCCGTGAGCGAAGAGAACACCGGCTGGAACGCCATCACCGACGCGGAACCGCCGAGGAGCGAAACCAGGTAGATGCCGATGTACCGGGAGCGGCCCATCACGATTTCGGTATCTCGCCCCAGGATGTAGAGGGCGTACATGTTGACCGCGAGGTGCAAGATGCCGAAGTGCAGGAACCCGGAGCCGATGAGCCGGAACCAGTCACCGCTGGCAACCAGACCGGGATTGAGTGCCCAGTTCGCGAAGATCGACGAGCCGACCTGGTTGTTCATGATGCTTCGCGACTGCGCGAAGGTCGCGAGGAACGCCAGGACGTTGAGCCCCATCAAGGTGTACGTCACGACCGGGACCGCACGGGTGGGGCTCACCGTGTTTCCGGCGACGCCCCGAACGGGACGGACATCACGCTGACCGGCAGCTACACAGTCGACACATTGGTATCCCACCGCCGCCTCGCGGAGACAGTCCGGGCACGCCGGGCGTCCACAACGATTGCAGGAAAGTGCGGTAGGTCGATCTGGATGGCGGACGCACCGCGGTTGGGGCGGGATGCCCTCACTCGCACCGCCGCCCCAACCGGGGTTCGTCATCTGCTTGTTTTACCTGTTCAGGAGATGGTGATGCTGTTGATCACGACGGGCTCGACCGGACGATCGCCACGATCGACGGCGGTGGAGGAGATAGCGTCGACAACCTTCTTGGAATCGTCGTCGAGAACCTCACCGAAGATGGTGTGGCGACGGTTCAGGTGCGGCGTCGGGCCGGTGGTGATGAAGAACTGCGAGCCGTTGGTTCCCGGGCCTGCGTTGGCCATGGCCAGCAGGTAGGAACGGTCGAACTGCAGTTCCGGGTGGAACTCGTCACCGAACTTGTAGCCCGGGCCGCCGGTGCCCGTTCCGGTGGGGTCGCCACCCTGGATCATGAAGCCGTCGATGACGCGGTGGAAGATGGCACCGTCGTAGAACGGGCCGGTCTTGGTGCCGGCGGCGTTTGCGGTGGTGTACTCCTTCGAGCCGTCGGCGAGGCCGACGAAGTTCTCGACGGTCTTCGGCGCATGGTTGCCGAACAGAGCGATCTTGATGTCGCCGCGGTTCGTGTGCAGCGTTGCGGTTGCGGTCTGATGAGTTGAAGTCACACCACCATCGTGCCATTGCCGACGTTCTCGCGGATGTCGCCCCGCAAAACTCTCCCTGTCCTCGCCTCACTGTTATGGCACAGTGAAGTCATGACACGAGTGACCGAGTCCCTCAGCACGCAGTTGCCCGACACCTTCGATCACGCGCGCGCCCGCGTCGAGGACACCTTCGACGAGACTGCCGCCTACCTCGAAGAGACAGCGGCTCGTATCAAGGAGTCCGAGGCAGCCGACAACGCTCGCCGCATCGCCGCGGTGGTCGCGACGTCGGTCGCTCGCGGCGCCGGGCAGGTCGGGTTATTCCTGGGTCGTCAGGGCAAAGTCCTCGCCAAGAAGGGCGTCGAGCGCGCGAAGGCCATCCCCGCAAAGTCCGCGGAACGCACCGAGAAGCCTCGTGGCCGCAAGCGCGTCACGGTGTTCGTCATCGCCGGTGTTGCGGTGATCGGCGGTGCGGTGTTCTTCAAGAGCCGCCGACGCGAGCATCCGCCGGTCGCTTCCGCACCCCCTCGCCTCGAGGAGAACTCGGCGGAGAAGCCCGCGTAGTCGACATACAAAAGCCCCGGAACAGATTGTGTTCCGGGGCTTTTCGATGCCTGGAGGTCAGCAGTTGGACGGTGCCGGGACGTTGTTGAAGCGATCGATCATGTACCCGACGGATTCGGGGGTACCCACCAGATACGGCGTCGCGTGATTGATTGCCAGTCCCGGAATGATCGGGGGCAGTTCGTTGACGGAGAACTGCACCGTCGCACCCTTGCCGCACCAGTCACGAGCCAGTTGCTGTCCCTGGCCGAACGGAACGATGTCATCTGAGCGGCCGTGCTGGATCAACACGGGCGACTCCGGCGTCAGCTTGCCGATCTTCTGTTCGTCGAGGATCGCCTGCGCCATGGGTAGGCGGGCCAGAACTGCGGAGAGCGATTCACCGGAATTGGTGAAGCTCGACGACTGCTGGAAGCCGAACTGCAGACCACTTTCGGCGACGCACTGGTTCTTGGTGGCGGCCAACATCTGTCGGCCACGATCGTTGATCTCGGCGTCGAGCAACGGCTGGACCTCGGGGTACTGTGCGACGATGCCGTTGAGCGCGTAGCCGATCACTCCGGTGAGGAACGTGCCGTCGACCTGCTGCAGCGTCGCCGCCAGATCAGCGGGCGGTGCGCCTGCGTATGTGCCCTTGAGATCAAGTTCGGGAGCGTACGACGGCTTCAATTCCGTTGCTGCAGCGGCAGCTCCACCGCCTTGCGAGTAACCCCACAGTCCGACGGGTCCGTCGGCGGGAATGCTTGTGTTCGGGAGTTTCTGAGCGGCGCGCACCGAGTCCAGAACGGCGTGCGCTTCGGCTTCACGGTTGACGTAGGTGTGATCGCCCGGAGTTCCGAGACCCTCGTAGTCGGTGACGACGACGGCAATGCCGTTGAGCAGCAACGTGTTCACCCAGATGGACTCGTAACCGACCATGACGTCCGTCGGGAACTGGTACTCGATACCGGTGTTGAACAGCTTGGACGGTGCGCACTGATCGCCCTGTCCATGCGTTCCCACCGCTGCGGCAACCAGTGGACGCGCCCCCTGCCCGGTCCACGGATTCGACGGTTCGAGATAGGTGCCCGTCACGGCAACGGGAGCACCCTTGGCGTCCTCGCTTCGGTACATGATCTTGGTGGCGGTTGCCGGCCACGGACCGTTCGATCCGGGCACGCTCAGCAGCAGTGGTGACGGCTCACTCTTGATGAGATCTCCGTTGGCACCTGCCGGAATCTCGGACGGCGGTGTGTAGAAATCCGCCGGTTCAGCCATTGCGGCGGGGGCCGTCACAGCACCCATGACCAGTGCTGCGACGGAGACCCCGGCCGCCCACCATGCTCTGCTCTTCACGTTTCGATCTCCCCACGCTCGCTTGCGCTGTGGCTTGGCACACAGCGAACGCAGAGTAACACATACCTCACGTAACACTTTTTTGTGAGGTTTTCGCCTTAACAGGCTGAATTACAACCGCTTACGACTACTTCGTGGGCTCCAAATTGGAGGTCAGCAGCGAACGAAGCTTGTCGGTATCAGCCGAGGTCCACGCCTCGGGGTGCAGGATCTTGGCCCACATGTCCGCCGCATCCTCGCCGTAATTATGACCGTGCCCGGACGGGACGTCAGCCGAGAAGACCATGTCGAGGGTTACCTGCCAGAAGGTCACGAGAGGCACCCACGTCATTCCCGGATCCACGTCGCGACCCAGCGGTTCCTTGAGCCAATCCGGCTTGTTGAGCAGCAGGTCGAAGGACCACCATGTGATCGGGTCGCTGGCATGCTGCCAGTACACGATCCGGTCGTCGTCCCAGTCGGACTTCAGCTCCAGATCCTCCGGATCACCGGCAAACCGAATTGCCTGGCCGCCGTCGATCACCGGCAGGATCTCCGGTGAGCCCGAGTCACGACTGTCCGTGATTTCCTGCCATTGAGCAGTGAAGTTGGGGGTTCCGACCCACAGTGCGCCGTCGACGCGCGTCATCATGTCCTGAGCGCCGGCAAATGCGGCCTGGCCACCGTAAGAGCCGAGGCTCTCACCGAAGACGACCAGCTCGGGTCGCGTCTCCACGGGCAGGTCGATCCACTTGGCGTACACCGCGTTGAACAGTGCGCGACCGGCAATCATCGGTGTCTCGCGGTCGGCGATGAAGGCCAACGGACTCGGAAGGAACGAGTACTGCATCGACGCGATCGCCGTGTCCCCGCCCTCGACGTACTCGAACGCCGACGCGACGTCCTCGTTCACCCAACCGCGGCCGGTGGTCGTCACGACTGCGAGGGTTCCGCGGTCGAATCCGCCGGTGCGCTCCAACTCGTCGACGACCCGCTGTGCGACACCGTTGATCGAGTCCGAGGATTCACGTCCGGCGTACACCCGGATCGGTTGCTTCGCTTCACGTCCGGTCAGCGCAGAAATCTCGGCTGCGGTGGGACCACTGCCCATGAAGGTGCGACCCTCCTGGCCGAGCGAATCCCAGGCTTCGGCAGACATCGGTGAACCACTCCGCTCAGCGATCATGGGTTGTTCGATGCCGTCCGGTGTCTCGTGATCGGCACCGGAGAAACTCCAGTTCGCGAAGGCGATCAGCCCGTTATACAGCGCGCCGTTCACGATGAAGATGCCGAGAGCGAAGATGACGATCAAGCTGCCGACCTTCGCCGCCTCGAGGGGAACGAACCGAAGTGCGACTGTGGTGAGCTTGTTGGTGGTGAATCGAAGACCGCGACCGGCCTCGAGCAGGATGAACCAGATACCGAGCGAAATAATCAGCACCAGAAGGTAATTCGCCTGATTGGTGCGGGGAACCTCGACTAGGTCACGAACGATCTGCTGCCACCACGAACCGAGAACCAAGAACGTCGGAACAAGAATGACGGCCGCGACCAACAGGATTCGCCAGCCGATCTTCTTGGTGCGATCCGACCACTGCGGCTCCACTCCGCACTTGCGGATCATCCACGCAACCGTCACGCCGACGCCGTATCCCATCGCGAGCGAGATGCCCGTCGCAACGCCCTGCAGGTACCACGCGCGCGGCAACAGGGACGGACTCATCGACCAGGTGAAGAAGACCAGAGCAAAGGCAAGCCCGACCGGGTGCAGCGTCTTGCAATAGAGGCGCAGCCGTTCCCACACACGTTTCATGCCGGAATCGTATGCGCCCCGTGCCCGAATCAGGTCACGAGGCGCACACGCATCCAGTCTGTTTATGGAGCGAAGCGCAAAATCGCGGCAACTGCGCCGCCGCCCGGAATGTCCTCCGCACGTACAGCGAGCACCCGAGCGCCCGTCAAAAGCGAACGACGAGCGATCTCGTCGACGACACCGTAGGTGCTTCCGTTGGTCGACTCACCGGTCGTGAGAGCGCCCGTCTGGGGATCGAGACTTCCGGGTACGACGGAATCGATGTCGATGAAAACGGTATCGACCTGTCCGTACGTCGCGGCTGTTGCCACGTCGGCGACGTCCGTCTGAGTGCGCCCCTGTTCCGTGCGCACATTGAAGGTCTCACGCACCGCCGCCAACTGCTCGGCGTGGAAATCGTCGAGCGCCGGCCGCGAACCGTCCGCCACTTCCTGCGTCGACAAGGCTTCCGGGTTTCCCTCGACGGTTTTGTCGACCAGGTGGCGGTACGAATTCACGGAGCGATACACCGACGCGATGGGTTCGGCAGCAGCCAGGATCAAGGGGACGTCACGGCCCGCGAGGACACCGCGGACCTCGTGATCGACTGCACGGGCGTACTGATTGACGCGCAACTTTCGGCTGTCCGACCCCGACAACCGACCCGCCTCGGTACGGCTGTTGATCGACGACTTGCCCGCGTGATCCGCAGCATTCTTCGGCATTCCCTGAACACGAACCTCGTCGGCCGGCTGATCGGCAGCGATCTCGATCAGTCGCACCGAACCCTCTGCCAGAGCGAGAACAAACGCTGTCTGGGGGAACGTCACCGAACGGAGCAGTGGCTTGAGATGGAACCGATCGCTGACCGTTTCGAGCGCCTGCAGACGGTTGGGGAGGCGGAAGGTCACCAGACGCTCCGGCGTCGCGTACGTGACCAATGAGCGCGACTGGAAGCGCCAGAAATCGTCGTCGTCGTCGAGCTCTGCGTATTCGGCCTCGAACTGCTTGCGCTCGGCGGGATCCTCCACCGATGCGAGTGCCGAGCGGACCTGGTCCTTGAAGGCTATGCGGGCTTTGTCGTAATCCTGCGGCGCATCTTCAGTCGGAGTCACGATGGTGATGCAGGTGGGCCCTTCCACCTCCGCGAGTGCGGCAATTTCACCGTTGCTGGGAATGTCGTTGTGAAGCACTACGAACCTCCTGAAATTGGGTTCTCCTCACGCTACGCCCGGCTGGTTATGACCACTAGACTTTCCGGAGAATTCGGGACGAACGGACCACAGTGGGCGCGGTTCTGGCCACTCCACTCCGAGCGAACGGCACGTTCATCGCCTTCAGCGCGCCGAAAGTACCGTTCGCTCAAAAGGGGAGGGCCACGAGTCGGGCACCGACTGGCCGGACATCGGCATACAAAAACACCCTCCCGGATCCCGGGAGGGTGTTTTCTTACTGTGGAGCCTAGGAGATTCGAACTCCTGACATCTGCCTTGCAAAGGCAGCGCTCTACCAACTGAGCTAAGGCCCCGTTCGGTTTTCTGACCGGAGTCAGAGTACCTAGGTTCTATCCTGTTTCCAAATCGTGCCAAACCTTGTCTCCGCGCTGACTTTTGATCAGCTTGGTGACCCCGAGAGCTACCAGAATTCCGGCCCCGACAAGCAGGAAAACCTTCATTCCAGCAACCCTTCTTCGGCACATGGGAGTGGGCCTAGGAGGACTTGAACCTCCGACCTCTTCATTATCAGTAAAGCGCTCTAACCACCTGAGCTATAGGCCCCTGAACCGATTCCAAAGATTACCCCACCGGGCCGCTGACACCAAAACGGGCCCGGCGGAGCAATGTTTTCCCAGGTCAGTCGCGGTCGGCGAGAGTTACCTCTACGCCGCCAACCAGGTCGCTGCAGAGGTTGTAGATGAACGATCCGATCGTGACGAGTGCCGTGAAAAGCACCATGTTCGCGATGCCGATCAGCGCGGCGTAGCCGAATACCTGGCCCGCCGTCACCAGACCGTCGGAGCCGCCGTCGGCAACGATGTCGGTGAACGCGTTGTTCAGGCGATCCCAGACGCCCATACCGTCGAGGACGACGTAGAGCAGTCCGACGGCCACCATCCACACGAAGAACAGCGACACCGAGATCACGGACGTGATCTTGAGCGTGGACCACGGGTCGATGCGACGGATCTGAACCGTTGCGCGCAGCGGCGCACCGTCGACGACCGAAGCCGATACGGCGTGAGTTTTCTCACCCTTCACTGCAGCAGGCAACGGATGCTTGGCCTCGGAGAGGTCAGGCATGTCCTTCGGCAGATCCTTGCGATCGATGTGCCGAGTGGGCCCGTCGATCGCAGCAGCTTTTGCTTTCGGATTTGCGACGGTGGGATTTGCAGCCTTCGGATTTGCGCCCGGGGGTGCAACTGCCTTGGCTGCGACGGTCGGTGCGTTGCTCTTGGCTGCTGCCGCACCAGCGACGCCACCGGTAGCTGCGGCCGCCGCCGTTCCCGTCACGACGGGACGGGACGAAGGGTTGCCGGCAGGGCGACCTGCCTGTGCACCCGTAGGACGACCCGCCTGAGGCTGTCCCTTCGGTGCGGGAGATTTGGCCGGGCCACCCTGTGCAGGGCCGGCCGCTGCAGGACGCTGCGGACCGGCAGGTGGCTTACCCCCGGCAGGACCTGCCGGTCGACCCGCAGAAGCACCAGCACCAGCTGGTCGCGTGATGTTGGTCTGCGGCTGACTTTGCGGAGCCTGATTCTGCGGTGGCTGAGCCTTCGACGCCGGATTCTGAGCAGCCGGATTCTGAGCTGGCTTCCCCTGCGGCTGACCTGACGGCTGGGGTCCGCGCTGCCACGGCGGTGCCTGGCTGCCACGAGCCTGATTGGCAACCGGTTGCGGCGGAGCCTGACCGTCACCCTTCGCCGGGGTTACCGGCGCAGCCGGAGCCACAGAAGGAGCGGAAGGAGCCTGACCCTTGGCCGCACCCGCAGCGTCGGAACCTCCACCTGCCGGCTTCTGAGCCGACGGGCCACGAGGCGGCTCAGGTGCCTTGGGCGCCGGAGCTGCCTCGGAAGCTTTGGGTCCGCCGTCCGCTGGAGCTGCAGGTTTCGAGGTCTGCGGCCCCGCCGGAGCAGTTGCCTGCTCCGGCTTCGGTGGCGTCGAACCTGAAGGGCTTTCGCTCTTCTGGTCACTGCCCGGCTGGTTGGGAGTGCTCACTAGGACTCCTTAGCTCCATCGGCATTGTCTGCGTTGTCGGTGGTCTCTGCAGCGAGCTCTTCGGGCTCGTCGGCGTTGCGCGCAATCGCGAGCAGTGTGTCGCCTTCGCCGAGGTTCATCAGACGCACGCCCTTGGTCTGGCGGCCCGCCTTACGAACCTGCTTGGCAGCCGTCCTGATGACGCCGCCGCCCGAGGTGATCGCGTACAGCTCGTCGTCGTCGTCGACGATGAGCGCACCGACCAGAGTGCCACGTTTCTTGTCGTACTGAATCGTGAGCACGCCCTTGCCGCCTCGACCCTGCACCGGGTAGTCCTCCATGCCGGTTCGCTTGGAGTAACCGCCCGAGGTGGCGACCAGGAGGAACGTGCCTTCACGAACGACGTTGAGCGAGAGCAGCTCGTCGTCACCGTTGAAACGCATGCCCTGGACACCGGAAGTGGCGCGGCCCATCGGACGCAGTGCCTCGTCGGTGGCAGAGAAGCGGATCGACTGGCCCTGTGCCGAGACGAGAAGCAGGTCGTCGTCGGCGGAGCAGAGAACAGCGCCGACCAGTTCGTCTTCACCGCGCAGGTTGATGGCGACGATGCCACCGCTGCGGTTGGAGTCGAAGTCGGTGAGCTTGGACTTCTTGACCAGACCGTTACGAGTGGCGAGCACCAGGTATGGCGCGTCTTCGTACGTCTTGATCTGGATGACGGACTGGATGCGCTCGTCCGGCTGGAAGGCCAGCAGGTTCGCCACGTGCTGACCGCGAGCAGTACGGCTCGCCTCGGGCAGTTCGTAAGCCTTGGCGCGGTAGACGCGGCCCTTCGTGGTGAAGAACAGCAGCCAGTCGTGCGTCGAGGTGACGAAGAAGTGCGAGACGATGTCGTCCTGCTTGAGGCCGGCGCCCTGAACACCCTTGCCGCCGCGCTTCTGCGAACGGTAGAGGTCGGTCTTGGTGCGCTTGGCGTAGCCGGTCTCGGTGATCGTGACGACGACGTCTTCGCGGGCGATCAGATCCTCGTCGTTGACGTCTCCGTCGGCGGCGATGATGCGGGTACGACGGTCGTCGCCGTACTTGTCGACGATTTCCTTGAGCTCGTCACGAACGATCGCGCGCTGACGCTCCGGGCGAGCCAGAATGTCTTCGAGGTCCGCGATTTCGAGTTCGATCTCGGCCAATTCGTCGACGATCTTCTGACGCTCGAGGGCGGCCAGACGACGCAACTGCATGCCGAGGATGGCGTCGGCCTGGATCTCGTCGACGTCGAGGAGTTCCATCAATCCGGCGCGAGCGATGTCGACGGTCTGCGACGCACGGATCAAGGCGATGACCTCGTCCAGAGCGTCGAGCGCCTTGACCAGACCACGCAGGATGTGGGCGCGCTCCTGTGCCTTGCGAAGCAGGTACCTGGTACGACGAACGATGACCTCGAGCTGATGCGTCGTGTACAGACGGATCATCTGGTCGAGGCGCAGCGTGCGCGGCACTCCGTCGACGATGGAGAGCATGTTGCAGCCGAAGCTGGTCTGCAGCTGGGTGTGCTTGTAAAGGTTGTTCAGCACGACCTTGGCAACGGCGTCACGCTTGACGGTGACGACGATGCGCATGCCGACGCGGTCCGAGGACTCGTCGTGGATGTCGGAGATGCCACCGATCTTGGCGTCACGAACCTGCTCCGCGATGGAAGTGATCAGGTTGTCCGGGTTGACCTGGTAGGGCAGCTCGGTGATGACGATCGTGGTGCGGCCCTTGGCATCTTCTTCGATCTCGACGACGCCGCGCATACGAACGGAGCCGCGGCCGGTGGTGTAGGCGTCCTGGATGCCCTGTCCACCGACGATGAGCCCGTGCGTCGGGAAGTCGGGTCCCTTGATGCGCTCCATGACGGCAGCGAGGGTGGCTTCCTCGTCCGCCTCGAAGTTCTCGAGCGCCCAGTAGATGGCCTCGGCAACTTCACGCAGATTGTGCGGCGGAATGTTGGTGGCCATACCGACGGCGATGCCGTTGGAACCGTTGATCAGAAGGTTCGGGATGCGGCTGGGCAGAACCGTCGGTTCCTGAGTCTTGCCGTCGTAGTTCGGGGTGAAATCGACTGTCTCGTGGTCGATTTCGCGCAGCATTTCCATCGCGAGCGGCGTGAGCCTGCACTCGGTGTAACGCATGGCGGCTGCGCCGTCGTTGCCGCGGGAGCCGAAGTTTCCCTGACCGTCGACGAGCGGGTAACGCAGCGACCACGGCTGGGCCATACGGACCAACGTGTCGTAGATCGAGGAGTCGCCGTGGGGGTGGTAGTTACCCATGGTCTCGGCGACCGGTCGGGCAGACTTCACGTATCCGCGGTCGGGGCGATATCCGTTGTCGTACATCGCGTAGAGCACGCGGCGGTGCACCGGCTTGAGTCCGTCGCGGACATCCGGCAGAGCGCGACCGACGATGACGCTCATGGCGTAGTCGATGTAGCTGTTCTGCATTTCCTGCTGGATGTCGACCGGTTCGATCCGGTCGTGTTGCGGACCGTCCGGTGGCAACGTGGTGTCGGTCATGAGCTCACTTTCTTAAGAAGAACGAAGGGGCGAGGGCGCCTTGTGTGCGGAAAAGGAGTCCGAGGACTCCTCAACCGCGCACAGGGCCGCAGGCCCTACACGTCGAGGAAACGAACGTCCCGGGCATTGCGGGTGATGAAGCTGCGTCGTGCTTCGACGTCTTCGCCCATCAGCACGCTGAACAGCTCGTCGGCAGCAGCCGCGTCGTCGAGCGTGACGAGACGCAGAACGCGCACCGTCGGGTCCATCGTGGTTTCCCACAGCTCCTTGGCGTTCATCTCGCCAAGGCCTTTGTAGCGCTGGATGCCGTCGTCCTTGTTGATCTTCTTGCCGGACTCGAGGCCGGCCTTGACCATCGCGTCGCGCTCGCGGTCGGAATACGCGAATTCCGGCTGCGCACCCTTCTGCCATTTGAGTTTGTACAGCGGCGGCTGCGCGAGGTAGACCTTGCCGTGCTCGACGAGCGGCCGCATGAAGCGGAACAGCAGCGTGAGCAGCAGCGTTGCGATGTGCTGACCGTCGACGTCGGCGTCGGCCATGAGCACGATCTTGTGATAGCGCAGCTTGGCGATGTCGAACTCGTCGTGGATGCCCGTGCCGAACGCGGTGATGATCGACTGGACTTCGGTGTTCTTGAGGACGCGATCGATACGCGCCTTCTCGACGTTGATGATCTTTCCGCGAAGCGGGAGGATCGCCTGGTACATCGAGTCTCGGCCGGACTTGGCCGAGCCGCCTGCGGAGTCGCCCTCCACGATGTAGATCTCGGACTTCTCCGGATCGTTGGAGCGGCAGTCGGCGAGCTTGCCGGGCAGGCCACCGAGGTCGGTCGCGCTCTTACGACGGACCAGCTCACGTGCCTTACGTGCGGCAACGCGGGCCTGTGCCGACGAAACAGCCTTGTTCACAATGGTTTTCGCGTCGGCGGGGTTCGCCTCGAACCAGTGCGCGAGGTGCTCGTTGCACGCCTTCTGGACGAAGGACTTGACCTCGGTGTTGCCGAGCTTGGTCTTGGTCTGACCCTCGAACTGGGGCTCACCGACCTTCACCGAGATGATGGCCGCGAGTCCTTCACGGATGTCGTCACCGGTGAGCTTGGGGTCCTTGTCCTTGAGCAGCTTCTTTTCGAGCGCGTACTTGTTGACCGTTGCGGTCAGTGCGGCGCGGAAGCCCTCTTCGTGGGTACCACCCTCGTGGGTGTTGATGGTGTTGGCGAAGGTGTGGACGGACTCCGAGTAACCGGAGTTCCACTGCATTGCGACCTCGAGCTCGTGGCCGGTGCCCTTGGCGGTGAATCCGACGACCGAGTTGTGGATCGGGGTCTTGCTCTTGTTGATGTGCCGGACGTAGTCCTCGAGTCCACCGGGGTAGTGGTAGATGCGGGTCTTGGACTTACGCGGCGCTGCCTGAGCAGCTTCTTCGGCTTCTTCGGCAGCAGACTTGGGAGCCTCGGCTACCTCGGCAGCTTCGTCGTCGATGACCTCAGCGCGCTCGTCGGTCAGCGTGATGGTCAGGCCCTTGTTGAGGAAGGCCATTTCCTGCAGACGACGCGCAACGGTCTCGAAGTTGTAGCGGGTGGTCTCGAAGATCTCGGGATCGGCCCAGAAACTGACGGTGGTGCCGGTCTCCTTCGTCGGATCGCCCTGTACGAGCTCTCCCGGCTTGGAATCGGTGTACGTCTGCTGCCACCGGTAGCCGTCGACCTTGATGTCGACGTCGAGCCGGGTGGAGAGCGCGTTGACCACCGAGATACCGACGCCGTGCAGACCACCGGAGACGGCGTAGGAGTCGGAGTCGAACTTGCCGCCGGCGTGCAGCTGGGTCAGCACGACCTCGACGGTGGGAACTCCGGAGGCATGCATGCCGACCGGGATGCCACGGCCGTCGTCGATGACGCGGATTCCGCCGTCTTCGAGGAGAGTGACCTCGACCTTGGTGGCGTGTCCGGCCATCGCCTCGTCGACCGAGTTGTCGACGACCTCCCAAATGAGGTGGTGCAGGCCGCGTTCACCGGTGGAACCGATGTACATGCCTGGACGCTTACGTACCGCCTCGAGTCCTTCGAGGACGGTGATGGACGACGCGTTGTAGTCCTTGCTGGAAGTGCTTGTATCTGACTTCTGGGCAGCCACGGGTGGGTAGCTCTCCTTCTCCGTCAATACTCGAGCGCAGCCGTCAGCAAGCCCTTGCGGGTGTCGTCGGAGCGGGTTCGAGAATGTTGCCGCTAGTTACCGTTGACCATCTTACTGGTAAGCACCGACTAGAAGCGGCCAATGACACCCCTGGCTGCGCCGCAGACGAATTTTTACGATCCCCGGAAGGTGAAACGCTAGGAAGTTTGCTTCTCCAAGCGACGCTCTCTCAGGCTCGCGATAAATGCCCGCGCATGTTCGGCAACCTCGCCGGGATGTGAAAACGGCGACCAGTGTCCCGCGGGAATTTCACGTCGCTGCAGGTCGGAGACCCATTTTTCGGCGTCCTCGTATCCCACCGGACGAACGGCTTTGTCGTACTTGTTCAGAATGAGCTGAACGGGCACGTCCGTGTACCGATCCCGCGGCTTGCCGAGAGACGGCCGGATGTTCGCGCGATAAAGCTTGAGTCCGTTCACCATGTCGTCGGCGATGGTGGGCGCGGTGTTGACCACACGGGGGTCCAGACCGTCGAAGAACCCCAGAAATGCCGGCCAGTGCTTGGAGAACCACAGACGCAACGGAAGGGTGCACAGGCCGGGAATCTGGAACAGAACGGTGTAGGCCGACGCAATTCCCTGCGCCGCCGGGCCGAGGAAACGACGCTTGGACGCGCTCGCCCGGATCCACTTACCGAGATGATCGAGATTCGGGCCCGAGATGGAAGAGAACGACGCGATCTTCTCTTCGGCACCCGGCTCGCAGACTGCCTCCCAGGTTTCGACGGATCCCCAGTCGTGTGCCAGAACGTGCACCGGCTTACCCGGGCTGACCGCGTCGATGACGGCAAACAGATCGCCGGCGAGTGCGCTCAGTTGGTAGTCCTGCACCCTCGAGGGGATCGTGCTCTCGCCGGCCCCGCGGCTGTCGTAGCTGACGACGCGGAAGTCATCTGCGAGCAAAGGCACGACGCGGTTCCACAATTCATGGGTGTCGGGCCAACCATGCACCAGAACGATGGTCTCGCCGTCCGCTTTGCCCTGCTCGAACACGGCCAGGCTGACGGAACCGTTGGTCACCCGACGCGCGGTCACGGCATGGACAGGAGAGTGCTTGGACATTGACTGACCCTTCGGCTGTGAATCCTTCGGACTGAGAAATCTAGAGATCGAGAACGAGACGTCCACCGTCGGAACGGGATACGCAGATGAGCATCTCCGTTTCCTGCTCGGTGTCGGTCAGACGCCTTTCGCGGTGATCGGGTTTACCCGCGAGCACCTTCACACGACAGGTTCCGCAGAAACCCTGCTGACACGAGTACCCCACCCCGGGCAACGTCTTCTTGATGACGTCGAGCGCGGACTCGTCGGCAGGCACGGTGAGCACCTGACCCGAATTGACGAGCTGCACTTCGAATTCCTTGCCGTCGATCACCGGCGGAGCCCCGAACCGCTCGAAATGCAAAGCGGCAGAAGGTGTATCGAGGAATCCGCGGCGGACGGCGTCGAGCATCGGCGTCGGGCCACAGCAGTACACGGCGCCACCGACCGGCGCTCGTCCGAGAAGATCTGCGGTGGTGGGCAATCCGAACTCGTCGTCCGGACGCACGAAGACACGCTCGGGATCCCAGGTGGCGATCTCGTCGAGGAACGGCATGGATTCACGAGAGCGGCCCGAGTACACGAAGTACCAATCCATTCCCAATTCTCTTGCCGCACGGACCATTGCGATGATCGGCGTTATACCGATGCCGCCGGCAACAAACAGCGCGCTACCTTCACCCACGAAGGGAAATCCGTTGCGAGGGCCGCGTACCGTGACATGTTCACCTGGCTGGAGAGCGTGCATCTCGATGGAACCGCCACCGCCGTCGGGGATCCGGCGCACCGCGACGCTGTATCCCGTGCGATCGGCCGGGTCGCCGCACAGCGAATACTGACGCCGCAGACCCGAAGGTAGATGGAAATCCAGGTGCGAACCCGGATGCCACGGCGGAATCGGAGAGCCGTCGGCGGATTCGAAGCGCAGGCGAACGACGTTCTCGTCGGTGGCCACCACCTCACGTGTGCTGACCACCATGTTCATGGCCGTGTCGGGGTTGTGGCCCGCGATCTCGGGGTTGTAGTCGTAGGCCGTCAACACCCGAAGGTACTTGTCCGCCAACAACTCCGTGATACGCATGGCGCGGTCGGGACGGTTCTTGCCGGACAGATCGGGTGGCGCCGGAAACCGCGGCAACCCGTCGTGACCGGAGATTACGTCCTTGACCCTCGAGAGTGAAATCACCGTGCGGCTGCCTGGGCTGCGGGTGACGACGCCAGGTATTGCACCGCCTGGGCGGTCGAGCCCTCTTTGCTGGGGTGGTACGACTTGCTGAAGTAGGTCGACATCCGCTTGGCCAGCTCGAACGACGTGGGAACTGTGCCTCGCTTACCCGCCGCGATGAAATCGGACAGGTGAGGGCGTCGACGGCTGGGAGCCTGAGCGGCAAGTTCGGGATCGTTGCGCATGAGGAACCTGGTGCCACGAATCCACAGCCACACCAGTACCGGCGTGACGACGATCTGCGTTCGGATGCGGCGTGTCTCGCGCTTGTCGAAGTAACGCATCACGTCGTAAGCAACGGAGCGGTGTTCGACCTCTTCGGCGCCGTGCCAGCGGAGCAGATCGAGCATGGTCGGGTGCATGCCGGCTTTGTCGAGTCCCTTGGCGTTGAGCACCCAGTCACCGAGGAAAGCCGTGATGTGTTCGATGGCCGCGATGATCGCCAAGCGCTCCACCAGGTGATTCTCGGCACGCAGTCCTGTCATCGGGCGCGGACCGAGCAGTTTCGAGAAGGTCCACTCCATCTGCTGCGTGTACGGCGTCGGATCGAGCCCGTTCTCCCTGAGATGGACCAGCACGCCCGAGTGCGCGTTGGAGTGCATCGCCTCTTGGCCGATGAATCCGACGACGTCCTCGCGGAGCTTCTCGTCCTCGATGAGAGGAAGAGCTTCCTTGAAGGTCTCGACAAACCATTCCTCACCGGCAGGGAGGAGAAGGTGAAGCACGTTGAGAACGTGTGTGCTGAACGGATCGCCCGGAATCCAGTGCATGGGCAGATCGGACCAGTCGAACTCGACATTGCGAGCCTGCAACAGGATGTGATCCGGCTCGGCGAACGACGAAGCGGGTGTCGATATCTTCTGCGACATCTGGCTACTCCTTCATGCCTGCCGAACGGTGGGGAACGACAGCCTTGTGACACAGTTCACTCACTAGCGAGTTTTAACTGTAACACGAAGTAATAGGTAGAACCAGGGCCTGGTTGAGTTTTCCTCAGCCGTACGTATCGCGAGGTCCGCGGCCTTTCACATGCCTTTCACCCTTGCGCCAGCTCGGCGCGCTCGGTCCGGTGATGCGCAGCGTCTTCACGACACCGTCACCCACGGCAGCGGCAATTTTTGCCAGGATCTGCGACTGCATCATGCGCAGCTGGGTCGCCCACGCCGTCGACTCGGCGGAGATGCTGAGTACACCTTCTTTCAGGGAAATCGGCTCGGCATGGGCAGAGATGTCTTCACCGACGACCTGCGGCCACCGTCCGAGGACCGTGCCCTCGGACACCTTGGGGGACCACCCACGCGACTTGGAGATCGCACTGGTGAGAGCACCGAACGGCTGAGGGTCCCGCGCATCCGGGCCAGGGCCCGACCAACCGCTGCGCCGACGCGGGCGGCCGCTTCCGTATTTGGGCGACGAACGCCCCTGCCCGACGGCCTTGCCATTGGCCTTGGCCGTCGCACGCGCCTCCTCGAGGGCGCGGCGCGCCAGATCGATCCCTTTGAGCTCGGGCTCCGGAGCCGCGCTGCTGTCTTCAGTCATCGAACTCGACCTCCTGATCTGTCGAGCCTACGGGCACTATCCGGGATATCCGACCGTCTCCGGTATCTGAGGCTTCGACGCCGAACTTGGCCGCCTCGAGTTCGTCCGGCACATCTTCGGGAACCGCAGCTGTGATCAGTACCTGTTCTGCGGTGGCGGCAACAGTGGCGAGCGCACGACGGCGACGCCTGTCCAATTCCGCGAAGACGTCGTCCAGCATCAGGACCGGGTCGCTGCCGTCTGCCCGCAGTAGGGCAAAACCTGCCAGTCTCAGCGAAAGCGCAAAAGACCACGATTCACCATGGCTGGCAAAGCCTTTCGCCGGACTGTCGCCGAGAATCAGCTCCAGATCATCCCGATGCGGACCGACCAGACACACTCCACGATCGATTTCCTTCGACCGCATCTGCGCCAACTCGAGATGAAATCGCTCCTCGAGGTACGGAACGTCATCGATACCGGAAATCCTTGCGGGGTCGGTGAATTCGGGATCAAACGACGCACCCAGGCTGCTCTTGTATCGAATCGACGCCGGCCGGGATTCGGGTGCGATGGAACGATACGACTCTGCCAGATGCGGCGCCAGATCGTGGACCAACTCGAGGCGCCCGGCCAACAATTGTGCGCCGTGAGCGGCCAGATGCCCGTCCCACACCTCGAGGGTGGAGAGAACGTTGTCGGACTCGCCACCACGGGAACCGCGACGCAAAGCCGCGCCGGCAGTTTTGAGTAGCGCCGAACGCTGGCGTAGCACCTTGTCGTAATCCGCACGGACAGCGGCCATTCGGGGAATCCGGGACGTCAACAACTCGTCGAGATAGCGTCGACGATCACCAGGATCGCCGCGTACCAACGACAAATCCTCCGGCGCGAACATCACCGACTGCAGAATCCCCAGAACTTCACGCGGACGACGCGTCGGAGACTGATTTATCCTGGCGCGGTTGGACTTTCCCTCGATCAGTTCGACATCGATGGTCAGTTCGCGCCCGTTGTTGACCACCGTTGCACCGGCGAAGGCACTGGCGGAACCGCTGCGGATCATCGGTGCATCCGCGGACACTCGATGTGACGACAGCGTCGACAGATACCCGAGCGACTCGAGGACGTTTGTTTTTCCGTGCCCGTTCGAACCGAGGAACACGGTTGTTCCCGGCGTGAGGTCGAGCGTCAGCGAATCCCAGGATCGGAAGTCACGCAGCGAAAATCTACGAACGAACACTTAGCTTCCAGAAGCCGAATTCTTGGGCGAAGCGCTCTTGACCGCGTGACCACCGAACTGATTGCGCAAGGCCGACACTGCCTTCATGGCCGGTGAATCATCCTGTCGCGAAGCAAATCTCGCGAACAGCGCAGCAGAGATGACAGGAGCGGGGACCGCGTGCTTGATGGCTTCCTCTACCGTCCAGCGGCCCTCACCGGAATCCTCGGTATAGCCCGTGATCTGCGCAAGCTCCGGATCCTCCTCGAGGGCGTCGACAAGCAGATCGAGCAACCACGAACGTACGACGGTTCCCTTCGACCAGGCTCGGAGCACACCGGGAACGTCCGCGATCAGGCTTTCCGCCTCGAGGAGCTCGTACCCTTCGGCATACGCCTGCATCAGGCCGTATTCGATGCCGTTGTGCACCATCTTCGCGTAATGACCAGCACCGACCGGGCCTGCGTGGACAAAGCCGTCTGCAGCGTCGCCGTCGGGGCGAAGAGCGTCGAAGATCGGCATTGCCTTCGCCACGTCGGGCTCGGATCCGCCCACCATCAGGCCGTAGCCGTTCTCACGGCCCCAGATGCCACCGGAGACACCGCAGTCGAGGAAACCGATCCCACGGGCGCCCAACAGCTCAGCATGGACAGCGTCGTCGGTGTAGCGAGAGTTTCCACCGTCGATGACCAGATCGCCGCCCTCGAGGGCATCCGCCAGTTCGGCAATGGTGCTCTGGGTGATGTCACCAGCCGGAACCATCACCCAGACGACTCGAGGTCCCTCGAGGGAAGCAGCGAGTTCGGTAAGTGACCCGACATCGGTGACTTCTGGTCGAGGGTCGTATCCGATCACCTCGAGGCCATGCGCGCGCAAGCGCTCACGCATGTTGAAACCCATCTTGCCGAGACCTACGAGTCCGATCTTCATACTGTTCTCCCTGGTCAGGCGCGAACTGAAGTGCGGGGTACCACTCAGCCCGGAAGGCGAACCGGCATCAGCAGGTACGTGTATTCGCTCGAGGGCGCAGCGAAGTTACCGGACTCGTCCGCCGTGGGCTCTTCCTCGGCCGCGGGGCGAAGAACAGCCGGACGGCTGGGAGTGGTGAAGCCGAACAGAACGTTCTCGCTGTGAAGCGAGTTCAACCCGTCGATCAGGTAACCGGGGTTGAACGCAATGGTGAGTGCTTCGCCCTGGAACGACGCGTTGAGCGTCTCTTCCGCGCGGCCGGCGTCGTCGCCACCAGCGGAGAGGAGCAGGCCGTCAGCGGAGAACTGCATGCGAACCTGTGCGCCACGCTCGGCGACGAGTGCTACACGCTTGATGGCCTCGATGAGAGGCGTGACCTCGACCGTTGCCATCGCGGTGTGCTGAGCGGGAAGCAACTGACGGAACTTCGGGAACTCGGCGTCGAGGAGACGCGTCGTGGTGCGGCGTCCGTCGTTGACGATGCCGAGGAGTCCGTCGTTTCCGATGGTCGTACCGGAACCGAGAGCCAACTCGACCGGCGAATTTGCATTGCCGGCAAGCGTTTTCGCGGACTCGGACAGAGTCTTGGCCGGGATGAGAACAGCTGCCTGGACGTCCGGGTTTGCTGGAGTCCACTCGAGTTCACGCACGGCGAGACGGAAGCGGTCGGTAGCGGCGAGGACGATCGAATTCTGTTCGATCTCGACACGGATACCCGTGAGCATCGGAAGGGTGTCGTCCTTGCCGGCTGCAACGGCTACCTGGCTGATGGCTTCGGAGAACAGGTCGACGGGAATGGACCCGGACTGCTGCGGAAGCGTCGGAAGCTGGGGGTAGTCCTCGACCGGCATCGTGGGCAGGGAGAACTTGGCGCTTCCGCACGAGATGAGCACGCGAGTGCCCTCGAGGGTCACATCGACCGGCTTGTTGGGAAGCGACTTGGTGATATCGGCAAGGAGGCGACCGGAGACGAGTGCCTGACCTGCAGTGGTGACATCTGCCGAGACGCGGACCTGCGCGGATACCTCGTAGTCGAACCCGGAAACGGTGAGGCCGGCTTCGGTTGCGTCGAGAAGAACTCCGCCGAGAACCGGCACGGGCGGCCTCGAGGGCAGGCTACGAGCAACCCACGCTACTGAATCAGCGAACTCTTCCCGGGAAACGCGAAACTTCAGGCTTCCAAGCTCCATCGCCGGGTTATTCCTCTCGGTAGGCATGTTCGTCTGCTGCGGATCTGCATCAGCTCACTTGAAGTCTGACACAGACCAAGCGATGCCCACCGTATGCCCTCGAGGGCGCAAGTGGAAAGCCGAAGCCGGGACGAGCGCAGCCTGAGGCGAGGTTCTCAACAGGAGTTGTCCCCAGAACTATTTTCAAAGAGCTTTTCCTAGGAAATTCTCAGTAGTAGTAATAAGTCCTGTGCAATCTGTGGAGCAACGGTTGTCGACGCTGGTAGGTCCCCTCGAGGGCCTGTGCACTTCTCGAGGACAGACTCGAGGACCAATCGACCCCCTCTGTGCACTCTCTGAAAGTTTTCGGATTCCTCCTCGAGAACTCCACAGACTTCCAGAGTTATCAACACAGTTATCCACAGATGTGAATACTTTTCACAAGAAACGAAGAGTTTGTTCTCATCGGCGTGTCTGACTCCGGCGTGTCGTCTCTCGAGGAGGACAACCGCCCTCGAGGGGACCGCACGTGGAACCCTTCGAATACACCGATGCCGCTCGAGGGAAACCTCTGCCTCGAGCGGCATCGATCGAAATAAGTGCAGGTCAACGCTTGGAGCGCTGCTTGATCCTTGCGGTCAACTCCTGAACCTGGTCGTACACCTTGCGGCGTTCCGTCATTTCCTTACGGATTTTCTTGTCGGCGTACATGACCGTTGTGTGGTCACGGCCGAAGGTCTGACCGATCTTCGGCAATGACAAATCAGTGAGCTCACGGCACAGATACATCGAGATCTGGCGGGCCTGAGCGAGCGGCCGGGCCTTACCCGGCCCACACAGGTCGTCGATCGACATGTTGAAGTATTCGGCCGTCACCGCCATGATCGTCGCCGCGTTGATCTCGAGGCTCGACGAATCGGGCATCAGATCTCGCAGGACCACCTCGGCCAACGTCAGATCCAACGGCTGACGGTTGAGCGAGGCAAAAGCGGTGACGCGGATCAACGCGCCCTCGAGTTCACGAATGTTGCGCTCGATACGGCTGGCGATCAGCTCGAGGACGTCGTGCGGGACCTCGAGGCGATCCATCCGCGCCTTCTTGCTCAGAATCGCGATACGCGTCTCGAGCTCAGGCGGTTGAACGTCGGTGATCAGGCCCCATTCGAAGCGCGTCCGCAGACGCTCCTCGAGGGTTGCCAACTGCTTGGGCGGGCGGTCCGAGGAAACGACGATCTGCTTGTTCGCGTTGTGCAAGGTGTTGAAGGTATGGAAGAACTCCTCCTGAATACCTTCCTTGCCCTCGATGAACTGGATGTCGTCGACCAGCAGGACATCCGTTTCTCGGTAGCGACGCTTGAACGCGACCTTGCGGTCGTCACGAAGACTGTTGATGAAGTCGTTGGTGAATTCTTCGGTCGAGACGTACTTGACCCTCATGCCAGGGAACAGGCGCTGTGCGTAGTGGCCGGCGGCGTGAAGAAGGTGCGTCTTGCCCAGTCCCGAAGCTCCCCAGATGAACAAGGGGTTGTAGGCACGCGCCGGCGCCTCCGCGATCGCGACGGCAGCGGCATGAGCGAATCGGTTGGACGAACCGATCACAAAAGTGTCGAAGGTGTACTTCGCGTTGAGGCTGTTGGCGCCGGACCCCGAAGCAGAAGGAGTAGCGGGCGGCTTCGTGAAGTACGACGGCCACGATTCGTGAACGCTCGCGAGTGCTTCGCGGTCGTCGTCGACTTCTTCGGTCTCGGCAGTCTCCGAGTCCGACGGTTCGCCGTCGCCTTCGGTGAATCTGCGACGACGGTATGCGCCCGAGCTGTTGACCGACTCGAACTGACGGCTGCCCGTGCGCTCCTCGACCGGTTCGGCGGGTGCGTCGGCATCGTCTTCGAGTGCGATGCGGACACCGAGTCCTTCGACCTGACCGCCGAGATGGCGTCCGAGTGCCTGCAGGATCGGCTCGCGTAAATCGCGCTCGATCGTTTCTTGAGCAAATGGCGATGGAACCGAGAGGAGTGCAAAACCCTGAGCAAGTGTGAGAGGCCTCACCAGACGGACAAACGCCTTCTGCTTGCTGCTCAAAGCCGGAAGATTACTTCCGGGGTCATCACTCGTGAGTTCTGCAACCACGTCGACCCAGACCCGTGCGAGCGCGTTGGGATCGTCGTTCACGTGGTTCCTTCCCGTGTTTCGCCGACAGTGGGTGTGCTGCAGCTGCCGAGCGTATGGCTGCGGCGTCGAATGATTCGGTGGATTACCACCCGGGGTGAGAACCCCGTAACAGGCTACGAATATGCCACCTGGGCTGTGTTTCCACACAATTATCCACAGATGTGGACAAACCTGCACTGAGTCGGTTTTTTCGTCAACCAAATTCGCTGAAGTGACCGAGAAATCGATCTACCTGCAACTTTGTGGGTACTCGAGGCGTTCGCCACTTGGTGTCGGGGATGCGTCAACACTCACAGCCCTGTGGATGAATGTGGAAACTCGGGATTCGGGGTCGCGTCCGGCGCTCATGCCCGTATGTGCTGATGAGGCCTTGTCGAGAGCACGCGCAGGTGGAACTGTCCGGCTTGCCTGCGGGCCACCTGCAGTCCGTAGCGGAACTGTTGCCAAGGTCACACTTGCCGCCTCGCTCGAGGTCACGGCCGTATGCACACCAGAATGGAAATCTGCGGAATAATGCAACTGTCGGCGTGTCGGCGCAGTTGCCGCGGAAGGGCTTCGAATCGGGCTGGTTTGACCTTGGCAACGGTGGTAAGTAACCTCGAACGGTCACCCGCTGGTGGTGATCGCTTCGTGCTGGCTACATATGTCAGGTCGGATCGGTCTTCCAAGCCACAACGAGTGAAGTTGATTGTTCTGTACCTGTTGGATCCAGAGGCGCCGTAAGGCGTCGATCACTGAATGACGCCGGGAGGCGTCAATGAACTTCGAGGAGTGTTGACCGTGGCCAAGGGCAAGCGGACGTTCCAGCCGAATAATCGCCGCCGCGCGCGTGTTCACGGCTTCCGTCTTCGTATGCGTACCCGTGCGGGTCGTGCAATCGTTTCGGCGCGTCGCCGTAAGGGCCGCGATTCCCTCACCGCCTGATCTGATTTCGAGTTCAGGAGCTCGGGGTGTTGCCTGAGCCGTTCCGGTTGCGTCGCCACGCGGATTTCTCCGTGGCGACGCGACGTGGGCGTCGTATGGGAAGACGCGACCTTGTCGTGCACGCGTTCAATCGCGAGCAAGTAGAGGCGCTGGTAGTAACAAATCACGGTCCCCGTTTCGGGCTGATCGTGAGCAAGGCTGTCGGGCCGGCGGTGATTCGACATCGAGTCGCACGCCGGCTTCGTCATATCTGTGCAGATTTCGTCGGACAGGTTTCGCCGGAGACAGACGTGGTTATCCGCGCACTTCCGGGCGCAGCTACCGCCAGTTCAGCCGAACTGGCCAAGCAATTGCGTGGGGGCCTGACCAAAATGAACCTATTGGTGTCGGTAAGTGAAGAGCCATGAGTACTCCGCTCTCTGAGCAGATCGAGACTCCCAGAGCCTCCCGTGTCATCACGGTGTTGAAGGCTGTGCGTCGCGCTCCCGCCACTGTTCTCATCTTCTGTATCGAGTTGTACCGGACGTATGTGTCGCCCTTGAGGATGCCGACCTGCCGGTTCACCCCCACCTGCAGTGAATACGCAGTCGAAGCGCTGCGCACTCACGGGGCGATCAAAGGCCTTTTCTTGACTGTGGTGCGGTTGGCGAAGTGTGCCCCCTGGCATTCTGGAGGGTGGGACCCTGTCCCTGCCCGTCGTGACCGTGATGCGGGTAGCCGCCATAGCTGTCCGGAAGCACGCGCAGCGTGTCACAGTCCGACGGACGAACAGAGGAGTACTTAGAGCCGTGCTCAATTTCATTTACTATCCGGTATCCGCGATTCTGTGGTTCTGGCACAAGGTCTTCGGGTTCATTCTCGGCCCGGACAACGGAATAGCCTGGGCGCTTTCCGTGGTGTTCCTGGTGTTCACCTTGCGTGCGGTTCTGTACAAGCCGTTCGTGAAGCAGGTCCGCACGACCCGCCAGATGCAGGAATTGCAGCCGCAGATCAAGGCATTGCAGAAGAAGTATTCGGGCGACCGCCAGCGCCAGGCCACCGAGATGCAGAAGCTCCAGAAGGAGCACGGATTCAACCCGATCATGGGCTGCCTTCCGGTCTTGGCTCAGGCCCCGGTATTCATCGGTCTGTTCCACGTCCTGCGCTCGTTCAACCGCACCGGCACCGGCATGGGCCAGCTGGGCATGAGCGCCGAGGACAACCTCAACACCCCGAACTACGTCTTCTCGGCCACTGACGTCCAGTCGTTCCTGGATGCTCGTCTGTTCGGCGCGCCCATCTCGGCCGCGATCACGACGCCGGTTGCGCAGCTTCAGGCCTACGTCACCGAGAACGTTCCCGAGCTTCCGTCACGGCTGAACATCATCCTCGTGGCCGCTCCGCTGATGATCATCGCCAGCATCGCGACCCACTTCAACTCACGCGCTTCGGTTGCCCGTCAGAGCGAAGCAGCTGCCGCGAACCCGCAGTCCGCGATCATGAACAAGCTCGCCCTGTACGTCTTCCCGCTCGGTGTTCTGGTCGGTGGACCGTTCCTTCCGATCGCGATCCTCCTGTACTGGGTGTCGAACAACATCTGGACCTACGGTCAGCAGCACCTCGTCTTCCGCAAGATCGACGCGGAAGAAGAAGCCAAGAAGCAGGAAGCGATCACTCGCCGCAACGACAATGCGCCCAAGCCCGGTGCCCGTCCTGATCCCAGCAAGAAGAAGGGATCTCCGGCTGCGCTGAAGACCGCGGATTCAGCCGACGACGACGGTGACGCCCCGGAAGTTTCGCTCAAGAAGCCACAGCCGAAGCCCTCGGGTTCCAGTGGTGGTTCCACGTCGAAACCCAAACAGAACCGGCCACAGAGCAACCGCGGCAACTCCCCCAAGCGCAATAAACGGCGCTGATCCAGGAAAGAGAACGACCAATGTCCAGTGAAGCTGACATCGTTGTGGATGGAGAGAACGCAGACGTGAGCACCGAGACCACTGCGCCGGTTACCGATGTGGATGTAGACATCGATGATTCCGATGACGATTTGATCGAAGAGGGCGAGATCGCCGGCGACTACCTCGAGCAGTTGCTCGACGTTCTCGATTTCGACGGAGACATCGACCTTGACGTCGAGGGCGATCGGGCGATCGTCAGCATCGACGGCGGCGACGACCTGACCAAGCTTGTGGGACGCAAGGGTGAGGTTCTGGATGCTCTCCAGGAGCTGACTCGTCTGGCAGTTCAGCAGTCGACCGGAGAGCGCAGCCGCTTGATGCTCGACATCGCCGGGTGGCGTGCGGGGCGTCGCGAGGCACTCAGTGCTCTCGGTGCGGAAGCTGCACAGCGTGTTCTCGAGACCGGCGAACGCGAAGAGCTTGCTCCGATGACGCCGTTCGAACGCAAGATCGTGCATGACGCCGTCGCCAAAGTCGCCGGTGTTTCCAGCGAGAGCGAAGGCGCTGAGCCGTCTCGCCGAGTGGTTGTCCTCAAGGACTGACACTCCCCCCTTGATCGAATGCGGGCCCCGGATTTTCCGGGGCCCGCTTTTGTGTCCGAGAGTGTTTCACGTGAAACCGAATCCGGCGGCACGGTGAAGGTCAGGTGCCTATCGTTGTCGACACGGCCTATCTCTATTTCGGAACCTGTCGTCAATGAAGCGTCGTGAAGGGAAGCAATCTTGCTGATACGACCCGCGACACGGGCCGAGCTGGAAGAGCCCGTGGGGTTCGCGATGAACGATCCGGTCGAGTTCGTCGACGCTGACTCGCTCCGGGAAGAGGTGGCGGCCGGACGGCTTCGTCCGGAATGGAGTTGGTTCGCCGTTGACGGCTCCAGGATCGTCGCGCGTGCCCTGTGGTGGGGGCGTGAGGACAGTGAGCGTCCGCTCGCCCTTGATTTCCTGCACGTGCTGGCTGAAGTGCCGGATCGTGCTGCGCTTGCCGCCGAACTCATGTCGCGGGCGCACACCGAGTTCCATGCGAAACCTGAGTATGTGCTGGTCGTGCCGACCGCCGGGCAGGACGCGAATTCCGCCGTCGCAGACGCCGTGTCCTGGCGTCGTGAGGCGGCCCAGGCGGCCGGACTGACCGAGATCATCGAGCGGCTGCGTTTCGAGTGGACGCCTGCGGCCGGTGTGCCCGCCCCCTCCGAGCGTCTGACTTTCCGTCCCGCCTCCGATGAGGAGTTCCTTGCGGTGTTCCAGCGGGTCGTTGTCGGCAGCTTGGACGTCGCCACGCAACGAGGCATTGCGGCTACGGACATCGTCAGCCAGGCCCGGGACGATCTCGAGTTCTACCGGTCGTGCCCCGGCGAACGATCGTGGTGGCGGCTGGCGGAGACCATGGACGGGACGCTGGTCGGCTTCGCGATCCCGTCCGCGACGCCCTACCACCGCAACGTCGGATACCTCGGAGTAGTGCCCGAGCTACGCGGGTGCCGCTACGTGGACGACATCCTCTGCGAGATCACCCGCTTTCACGCAGCCGATGGCGCCAATCGCATCACCGCGACCACGGACGTGCCCAACACGCCCATGGCCGCGGCGTTCAAGCGGGCGAACTACCAGGTGACCGAGGTCAGGATGGTGTTCGAGGCCCCTGCGGGCTGATCCGGGCGTCAACCGGAGGTTCGCTGCCGTCGTGCCGGCGCGGGCCTTTCTGTCCAGCTTGTCCGACGGTGTACGGGGTGACGCGGAGACCGCCGTGTACTAGGGGGTAAAGGTGGCCAGGTTCCAGCTCGGCCCACATATCCTGCTGCAACGGTGTTATACGAAAATGGGTAGCGACCGAGACTTCGATCCCGAACATATCTCGCAGGCGGGCGGCGATGTTGAGTGCTTTGAGCGGGATGCTCGTGTGCGGCCTGAGTTGTTGGCCCGTGGTCTTCGAACTGCAGCAGAGAATGGAAGTCCAGTCTTTCCCGCCCGGGCGGGGTGGAGTATTGGCTCTGCTGGTTGTTGCCGCTGGGAGTTGTCGCCGTCGTATTCATTCCACTTGCACTGGCATGGGGATCCGGGAGAGCAGTCATGCTCAGCTTCATCATTGCCTTATTGGCTGTCGGCGGCGCACTGTGCACGTTCGGATATTCGATCGACAACACGGCGTACTACATGTGAGCCCCTCCCCTCCCCCAGCCGGAATAGTCAGCCCTTCGTTTCACGTGAAACAGGATCGATGATTGTTGCCCCGAGCTCTCGATCTCCATCCCAGATTGGTTGTGGACGCCTATTGGATGGCGATCACGAGTTCAATGGCTTCTGGTGTGCCGTCGTCAGCGAGTACTCCAACCTGGCGGATGCTGCCGTGAACTAACTCCAGTCCGTCATCGTTTGCTTGCTCGATCATCGCGATCTGTGCGGCTTCTGCGCCTAGATCGCCGAGATCGGAATCGTCGTCGGATGTTTCGAGTGTCACAAACAGTTCGTCGCGCGCTGGGAGTGTGCCAGATTCGACGATCGTTCCGGAGATGCCAACTGGCTCGGCGGGGATCTGGGTAGTCGGCCAGCAGAACAGAACTTCGACGACCTCAGCTTCTGCAGTTTGGCGCAGTGTTGTCCACCAGGGACCGGAGATCGTGTGGCAGGCTTCTGTCAGGGCCATTCGCAGGGTCGCCAGGGGCGACTCAACCTGCTCGAGTTCGAGGTTACGGATTTCGTGTTGCAGTCCAACCCAGTGTTGAGCCGGCATGGAACGGCGGCGCACGGTGTAGTCGAGTTCAAGTGAGTCGATCAACGCGGACCCTTGCGCCGCGTCAGCATCTTGTCGTGCGCGTTCGTCAGCGACATGTGCTCGGTGCCGTTCGATGAAGGAATTTATGTAGTGCGGGTTGCTCAATGCTTCTGCGACGGTGTCGAGCGCGAGGCCGATGTTGCGGAGTGCCCGGATCGTCGCTGCCTCTCGCAGTTGTGTGGGTGAGTAGGTGCGGTAACCGTTCGCGGTCACTCGTGCGGGTTTGAGTAGATCGATGGCGTCGTAGTGGTGGAGTGCTTTCACTGTGAGTCCAGAGGCGAGGGCGAATTCTCCGATGCGCATCATGTGGTGCCAAGCTCCTTGGATAGATTTCGGTTTGTGGTGCCAAGTCTCCGGTCTCCCGCAACAGGAGAGTCAAGTCGAAGGTTGGGTAGCTCGTGGCAACCGGCGGCGAGACACCGAAACTGGCCGATGCCGGCGTTTTTCTGCAACTCGCTTTTCGTCGACAATTACCCTTTTTGGGTCAGAATTCCATCCATGTAACTACCCATGGCAGTTTCGTCACTGTGATGATACTAAGAATTACGCTCCTATCTGCATTCGATCGCCCGGCTATGTTTCACGTGAAACGCGTCAGAATTGGAAGACTTATCAGCGCGACGTTTCACGTGGAACGTGAACCCCTCCCCTCCCCCGCTTGAATTTTGGGCCGAATACTTCCCAAAGAATGAACGAGTCGGCAGACTCACAGCGAGTCGGTGTGCAGAAGCGAACACATGTCGGCTCCAGAGCGGATAATGATTTCGGTCTTGATTGTTGATTTCGCGGTTTACGCGGGAGGATGTTTCACGTGGAACAGAATGGTGCGGCGTCGGTTGACTGGGACGAACAAGAGACTGCGCGCGCAGTGTTCGGTGACAGATATGAGATCGCGGAACGGTATTACCAATCCCTGGCGACGGATGGTGTCGAGCGCGGGCTGATTGGTCCCCGTGAAGTCCCTCGACTGTGGGAGCGCCACCTTCTCAATTGTGCCGTCATCGGTGAGTTGATTGCCGAAGGCGAGTCGGTTGTGGACGTTGGAAGCGGCGCCGGCCTACCCGGAATCCCTCTCGCGATCGCCCGCCCGGACTTGAAGGTGACTCTGGTCGAACCGTTGCTTCGACGCTCGGTGTACCTCGCGGAGTTCATCGAGTCCAACGGATTGGACGTATTGGTTGTCCGAGGGCGAGCCGAGGAATCGGGTGTTGTGAAGGAAGCGGGCGGCGCGGATGTAGTCACCTCGCGAGCTGTGGCGCCTCTCGAGAAGCTCGCACGGTGGTCCCTCCCACTCATTCACGAGCACGGCCGGATGTTGGCACTCAAGGGTTCGAGCGCCGCCGAGGAGATCGAGCGAGACCGTACGGCGCTCACCAAGTTGGGCGCAGGTAAGTTGGAAATACTCGAATGCGGAGCCAAGATTCTCCGCACCCCCACTGTTGTGGTGAAGGCCGAACGTCTCCCGAAGCGCCGCCAGCGTTGATGATTTACACGCATGCAATCGAGAGCAATGTACAGATGATGAGAGCACCTAGTGATCGATTCCCAATCGAAGGAGCAGTCAATGTCGGGTCGATCTGAATCCGCCGTTTCACGTGAAACACCGAAGCAGCACACGAGTGCGGGTGCGGATCAGATCGTCAACGACGACGACAATTTCACCGCCCCCTACGCGGCGATCTCCTCGGAGGAGACCCCCATCGGGGCCGCCGCGCATCGAGCGAGCCAAGTGCTTCATCCCCATTCGGTGACGCTGCCGAAGCCGGCGTTCCGCCGCGTGATCACCATCGCGAACCAGAAGGGTGGCGTCGGCAAGACGACGACCACGGTGAACCTTGCGTCGGCGCTCGCTCTTCAAGGGCTCACTGTCCTTGTGGTCGATTTGGACCCTCAGGGCAACGCCAGCACCGCTCTGGGCGTCGTCCATACCTCGGGCACCCCGTCGAGTTACGAGCTGCTCATAGGCGAAGTGAAGGCCCCGGAGGCGATCCAGACCAGCCCGCACAGTGAGCGCCTTCTCTGCATCCCGGCAACGATCGATCTGGCGGGCGCCGAGATCGAATTGGTCTCCATGGTTGCCCGCGAGAATCGACTCAAAGGCGCGCTCAACGACAAGGTGCTCGCGGAACTCGACGTCGACTTCGTCCTCATCGACTGCCCGCCCTCGCTGGGACTGCTGACCGTCAACGCGATGGTCGCTGCCAAGGAAGTTCTGATCCCGATCCAGTGCGAGTACTACGCCCTCGAGGGGGTCGGTCAGTTGCTCCGCAACATCGAACTCGTCCAGGCTCATCTCAACCCGGATCTGCATGTCTCCACCGTCCTTCTGACGATGTACGACGGGCGCACCAAGCTGGCCGACCAGGTCGCCGAAGAAGTACGCAAGCACTTCGGTGAGGCCGTTCTGCGCGCTGTGATTCCGCGCAGCGTGAAGGTGTCCGAGGCTCCCGGATACGGGATGACAGTTCTCGACTACGACCCGGGTTCACGTGGCGCCATGAGTTACCTCGACGCCGGCCGTGAACTTGCCGCCCGCTCTGCCACCACGACGACCCAGGAGCAGTGAGATGAGTCAAGCACGCAAAGGTGGATTGGGCCGCGGCTTGGCTGCTCTCATCCCCACTGGGCCGGCCACGGCGCCGGGTCTGGGATCGGCTGCAGCGGACGTCGTAATCGGCGTCGACAAGCGCAACTCCTCCCCTCCCCCACCGACCAAAGCGGCCCCGAAAACGCCGAAAGCCACCAAGGCGTCGGCTGCGAAGGCTCCGGTGGAAGCTGAGCCGGAGACCGAACTCGAGCCGACCGGCGCGGTCTATCTCGAGATCGAACCGAGCCTGATCGAGACGAACCCGAAGCAGCCTCGCAGCGTTTTCGACGAGGAAGCACTCGCGGAGTTGGTTCACTCGATCCGCGAGTTCGGCTTGATGCAGCCGATCGTGGTCCGTCGTCACGGTGACAAGTACCAACTTGTCATGGGTGAGCGTCGCTGGCGCGCGAGCCAGGAAGCCGGGCTGGCGAAGATTCCGGCGATCATTCGTGAAACAGATGACGACTCGATGCTGCGCGACGCGCTCCTCGAGAACATCCATCGAGTGCAGCTGAACCCCCTCGAGGAGGCAGCGGCGTATCAGCAGCTGCTCGAGGAGTTCGAAGTCACCCACGAAGAATTGGCCAATCGGATCGGACGTTCGCGTCCCGTCGTGACCAACATGATTCGTCTGCTGAAGCTGCCGGTGGCGGTTCAGCGTCGCGTTGCGGCCGGTGTACTTTCGGCCGGCCATGCTCGCGCACTGTTGTCCCTCGAGGCGGGTGCCGACGCTCAGGAGGTCATGGCGGCGCGCATCGTCGCGGAAGGAATGTCTGTTCGCGCGACGGAGGAAGCAGTCACTCTGGCCAACCGGGCGGATAATGAGATCGCTCCCCCACAGAAGCGCAAGCCCATCGTGATGCCGGGTCTGCAGGATGTGGCCGAGCGGTTGTCGGATTCGTTCGACACTCGGGTGACAGTCAGTCTGGGCAAGCGGAAGGGAAAGATTGTGGTCGAATTCGGCTCGGTCGACGACCTACAACGCATCGTCGGAATGATGGAAGCACAGAAATCCAAGTAGAGAACTCGGATGCCCGTTTGGTGACGTAATCATGATGACCGGGCACACCACCTATTTTCGTCACTGTGACAAATCTAGGTGGTCCGAGCTTCTCGAAATCTTGAAGCGGGACGAAAGATGTTGAACAGCAATACATTAGGGCGATCAACTCTCGTGCCACTGCCGACATGTCGTAGCTGGCCTATCCTGGAGAAGAGAAAAGCGGCGGGCGAGCATCAAAACCGCTTCGGGGACCTACGGAGAGTGAGTTAGTCAGTGTCGACTCACGTCATCACCTCTCTCACACTCGACAGCCTCGATCAGCTTTCCGCCCATGCGCGCCGATGCGTGTTCTGGGAGATGGACCCGGGCGCGCTTCACGACGCCCGAGGATTCTGTGATCAGGAATTCGAGAAGGAAGCCTGGCTGTCGATGGTCATGCTCGAGTGGGGTTCGTGCGGACAGGTCGCCGTCCGCGACGGAAAGCCGCTCGGCAGTGCGTTGTACGCCCCTCCCCGCATGATCCCGCGCGCGCAACTGTTTCCCACCAGCCCGGTCAGCTCGGACGCAGTGCTTCTCACAAGCCTTCGCCTCGAGCCCTCGGGCATAGAGGAAGAACTAGGGCCGAGCCTGCTGGCCGCTGTCGTGACAGATCTGGTCCGACGAGGAGTTCGTGCGCTCGAGGCATTCGGTATCCGTAGCGACGGCTTGGGGCCTGCGTCCGACGTGGCCAGTGCAACGGCAGCTCTGGAATGTTCACCCGCAGAATGCATGATCAGTGCCGAGTTCCTCGAGGATTACGGTTTCGAGGTCGTGGCACCGCACCATCGTTATCCGCGCCTTCGTCTCGAACTCAATCGAGATCACGAATGGAAAGTCGACGTCGAAGAAGCCCTCGACCGTCTATTGAAGGCCGCAGCTCTCGAAATGGTGGAGATCAGCGAACTCGCCAGAGTGTGAGCAGGTGCCGACCGCAGGATCTACGAAATGCGGTCGGCTACCGAAAGTTCCTCTGCGAGAAGCTCGGCGAAGGTGAAGGTGCCGGTCGGCTGATCGTCTTGACCCAACAGGTACAGCCGCTTGACCGAGATCAAAATGGCTTCGGCGATGGTGTCACGCATCCGCGGATTCGTCAGTACCGCAACGTCGGACGCGTTGGACAGGTAGCCGAGATCGATCTGCACCGTCGGCATGTTGGTCAGGCGCAACAACTCCCACGTCCGACCGTGAGTTCTGCAGTCCCGCAACGGAGTTCGCGCAACGATCTCGCGCTGAACGAAACCGGTCAACACCTGCCCGATCATCGAGACCGAACCGTGCGAATTACCGAAGTGGAAGCTCGCGACGCCGTTCGCCGACGGGCTCGAGTTGCTGTCGCAACGCAAGGAGATCATCAGATCGGCGTCGAATGCGTTGGACGTCAGCGCGCGCTCGGCCTCGCTCGGATCGGCGTTGTGCGGGCGGGAGAGGAAGGTTTCCATCCCGGTTGCTGCCATCCGCCCCTCGAGGCGCATAGCCAGATCCCACAGGATGTCGGCTTCGGAGATGCCGTTGACGATGGTGCCGGTGGACGGACCACCGAGGCCTGGATCGATGACGATGCGCTTGCCGCCCAGCTGCGGGCCCTTGCGTCTCACCAATTCCTGTTCGCTGATTGCGTGCGGGGAACCACCGGTGACGCGGGTTCCCAACAGTTCCAGCGAACGCAGTGTCTGCGGACCGCAGATACCGTCGGCGGCGATACCGATTTCACGCTGGAAAGACGAGAGAGACTCGTGGGTCTGCGGACCGAAGAACCCGTCGACCCGGCCCGCGTAGAAGCCGAGGTCCTGCAATTTTGCTTGCAGAGCTGCGACGTCGTCGCCGTACAGCGGCGCTGACAGCTGGTAGATCAACGTACGGGCACCCAGGCGGTACGAGGCCTCACGAAGTGAGCGATACGTTGCCGGCCCCACAATGCCGTCGACAAGGAGCCCACGCTGCTGCTGGAATGCGCGAACGGCGCTGTCGAGTTGATGATCGAAGATGGCGTCGGGTGCAACCCAGTGGGCACCGTCGGCGCTTTCACGTCGAATGCCGGAAGTTCCGTGATGGAGGTATCCCAGCTTCGTCAATGTGCCCCGAATCTCGGCGACGGCCGGGCCGTGATCGCCGCGTCGGAGTCTGTGCATGCGTGAAAGCCTCTCGGATCGGTTAACGAATTCGATCGATGTGCCTGGTCGTAGACCCGATCAGGCACATCGATCGATTATCTCAGAAATTCTGTGGATTGCGAGAATCCACGATGCTCAACCAGCGGTCAGAGAACGTCTGCGAGGTCCTTGAGCAGTGCAGCCTTGCCCTTGGCGCCGACGATCGTCTTGATCGGCTTGCCGTCTTTGAACAGGATCATCGTCGGGATCGACATGACCTGGAAATCGCGGGCGGCCGCCGGGTTGGCGTCGATGTCGAGCTTCGCGACGGTCAGCTTTTCGCTGTTCTCGCCGGCGATCTCCTCGAGGACCGGGGCGACCATCTTGCACGGGCCGCACCAGGTTGCCCAGAAATCGACCAGAACGGGCTTGTCGCTGCCCAGGACGTCCTGCTTGAAGGAATCGTCGGTGATGGTGACGGTATTCGACACTGTTACTCCTCGAGGGTTGGGTACGACAGCTTGATGAATCAGGGAGCGCCGACGACGTCGACCGTGTGGCCGGCAGCGTCGAGCGTGTTGGCGGTGATGTCGCCGCGGTCGGCCAGCCAGCGTTCGGCGTCGATTGCTGCGGAGCATCCGGTGCCGGCAGCGGTGATCGCCTGACGGTACGTGTGATCGACCAGGTCACCGGCAGCGAAGACGCCGTCGACGGAGGTCGCGGTAGAACCGGGTGCGACGCGGACGTAGCCGGCGTCGTCGAGGTCTACCTGGCCCTTGACGAGCTCGCTGCGCGGGTCGTGGCCGATGGCGACGAACATGCCGGTGATCTCGAGTGTAGAGGTTTCACCGGTGACGGTGTCGCGCACGACGAGCCCGGTGACACTGTTCTCACCGAGCACCTCGACGGGCTCCGCATTGGTCAGGAAGCGGATCTTCTCGTTGGCCTTTGCGCGCTCGAGCATGATGCGCGACGCCCGGAACTCCTCGCGGCGGTGTACCAGGGTGACCGAGCGAGCGAAACGGGTCAGGAAGGTCGCTTCTTCCATCGCGGAGTCGCCGCCGCCGACCACGACGATGTCCTGGTCGCGGAAGAAGAACCCGTCGCAGGTGGCGCAGGCGCTGACACCGCGGCCGAGGAGACGCTCTTCACCTTCAATCCCCAGGTAACGCGCTGCCGCGCCCATCGCGAGGATGATCGCGTGCGCGGCGTAGGTTTCGCCGTTCGCGACGACCGTCTTGATCGGGCCGCTCAGATCGATTTCCTCGACGTCCTCGGTGCGGATGTCGGTGTCGAAGCGCAGTGCCTGCTCACGCATCTGTTCCATCAGGTCCGGGCCCATGATTCCCTCACGGAATCCGGGGAAGTTCTCGACCTCGGTGGTGGTCATGAGGGCGCCACCGAACTGGGTTCCCTCGAAGAGCACGGGCTGGAGCTCAGCGCGCGCGGTGTAGACACCAGCGGTGTAACCGGCCGGTCCGGAACCGACAATGATGACGTCATGGACCGCGGGCGTGTTTTCCAGCTGGGTGGTCATGCGAGCCTTCCAATAGTGAGTGCAGACCCTCCGTTTCTTGGAGAGCCGTACCGATCAACACCAGGATAAGGGGTGTTGTTCCCGCACCCGGCTGAAAAGTGGCTCACAGCCCGCGGCTCAGAATCAGGGGTTCACAGCGCAGGGCGTACTTCCCGAACCACCAGTGCGTCCCGAACCACGCAGCGCGTGCCGGTGTAGATGGTGGGCATGCACTTGTTGCAGTGAATACACAGACCCTCGACGGCGCTCTCGGCCTGAAATTTATTGACCAGTTGCGGGTCCCTGAGCAGTGCGCGCGCCATGGCGACGAACTCGAACCCTTCATCCAGCGCGTGGTTGACGGTGTCGACGCGATTGATTCCGCCGAGCAGGATCAGCGGCATCTTCAGCGCCTGCCGGAACTGGCGGGCGAAGGGAAGGAAGAAGCCTTCTTCGAACGGGTACGTCGGAAAGAGTTTGGGGCCGTAGAACTTGAGCCCGTACCCGACGAGCTTGGGTTGGGAAGCAACAAATTCTGCGAGTGGGACCTCACCGCGGAAGAAGTACATTCCGTTGAGAAGTGAACTGCCACCGGTCAATTGCATCGCGTCAAGATGCCCGTCGTCTTCGAGGATCTGTGCGATCGGCAGGCTCTGGTCGAGCCACAGACCCTTCGGAACCCCGTCGGACATGTTGAATTTCGCGGTGACCGCCACGGTGGGTCCAGCAGCTCGTCGCACCGCTTCGATGACTCGACGCGGATACTCGGCGCGCTTGGCGACGCTGCCGCCGTATCGATCGTGGCGTTTGTTCAAGTTGGGGCTCATGAACGAACTGAGTAGGTAGTTGTGACCGAGATGGACCTCGATGGCGTCGAATCCCGCGTCCACCGCGACGCGGGCGGTCCGTTCGAAGTCGGCGACAACACCGTCGAGTTCGGCAAGTGTCGCGCCTTTGACGAGGCCCATTGCCGGTGGGCTCAGCCGGGTCGACGGCGCCAGAGTCTTCGTCTTGTTGGAGAGCGTGTTGGCGACCAGTCCCGCGTGGCCGATCTGCGCCGCGACCAGTGCGCCTTCGGCGTGGACGGTATCGGTCAGTCTGCGCAGCCCAGGTAGTGCGCGCTCGTCCATGACAAGGGTGTCGCGGTGGACTCGTCCACCCGGTGAGACGGCGCAGTAGGCGACGGTGGTCATCGCGGCTCCGCCGCGGGCCACTTCGGCGTGGAAGTTGATCAGATCGTCGGAGACTGCTCCCCTGGGCATGACACCCTCGAAAGTGGCAGCTTTGACGATGCGGTTGCGCAAGGTCAGAGGGCCGAGACGTGCGGGTTCGAATATTGACGGTGTGGGCACTGTGGTCATTTTCTGCTTCCTGCGGCGGCCTGATCATTACGATGCCAGTGGACTCGTATATATGACGATATAGCGCCTTCTCCCAATCTGTCCGACAATTCGACACGATGAATGCCACAGGATCAGGTCGCCCACGAGACCCACGCATCGACGACACAGTTCTCGAGGTCACCCGAGCGATGCTCCTCGAGGTCGGTTGGGAGCAACTCAGCCTCCGCGCGATCGCGGCCCGAGCGGGGGTCAGCAGGGCCTCGATGGCGCGGCGATGGCCGTCGAAGGCGCACCTCGTGCTGGGATCGATCCTGGGCGCAACACCGGATCTGACACCGTTCGAGGGCACCGATCGCGACGGCTGGATCCGTTGGGTGGTGGAGGGAAGTGCCCAACTCTTCTCGCGGCCCGAGGTTCGCGCCGCGTCGCCGGGACTGCTGGCGGCGCTGCGAGACCATGATGACCTTCGCAACGAATTGTGGCGCGGGTTCAGTGGGCCGAGTACACAACTCTTCCTTCAGAACGCCGAAGATCCCGAATCGGCGCTGCTCGACGCCAAGGCCGTGCTGGTTCTGGCGGCCGGAGCAGCGATGTTCTCGAGTCTGATAGCGGTCGAAGACGATACGGATGCATTGCGCGGGAGAATTCTCGAACTCCTGCTACCGGCGGCAACGCCGCGCTGAACGTCGACGTCAGCCGATGCTCTTGACCGACAAAGTATTCGGATCATCGGCGCTGCAGTCGGTGCCGACAGTGAGAGCAGTGATCTGACGCGGTTGCGATCCCGTGAAGAGTAGGACTATCGCCGGTGCCCCGTCGATGCGTACCTCACCCGATCCGAGCAGGGGACTGCCCTCGTCGATGCCGTTGGCGCGTAGGCAGCCGGCTAGTTTGGACGGATCATCGAGTGGTCCAAGGTCTCTGGATCCGATGAGTGAGAGCAGCGACGCCGAATCCGGATCGTCGACAGCAGACGTCGTCGGTGTGATCGGTTGAGCGACAACGCTTTCGGGAGGTCCGGAATCTCGGGTTCCGATCACAACGATCACGAAAGCCACCGCTACGGCTGCTGCGGCACCGAGAACCCACGCTTGTGGGCGCCGCCGGAACGGCACGACTGTTGTCTCTGCAGGCGGCTCGACGTGGCTGGACTGAAGATCGAGTGCCGAATTAATCCGCTCGGCAAGCGAATTCGGAATCCGATCGCGAGAGGCCTCACTCGAGTTCAGTGCCGCAAGTGATGCTGTGACGCCGTCGAGAGTGGTGACAAACGCCTGGGCGGCGGGGTTGGCGTGTACCAGTGGCCACAGAGATGCACTGGTTTCGGGATCGAGAACCCCGGCGTGAAGATCCGCCAAGAGGTCTTCCGGAAACGGAGGAGACGGAACGCGAACAGACGGATCTGTCATGAACGCTCCCTCGGCAGTCGGTGTGGACGCTTACAAGATAGGACGCGGCCGGTTCACGAATGGTTCCCGCCTTCGCGAAAGTCCTCCAACTGGGCGGCGAGGCGCTTTCGGGCGCGGGCGCAGCGACTCTTCACGGTCCCTACGGGCACTCCCAATCTCTCGGCGGCCTCGGCTACCGGATACCCCTCGACATCGACGGCGACGACGGCAGCACGCTGCTCAGGGGGCAGCGATGCCAGTGCCTGTTCGACGGTCAGGCTCATGTCCACTCCCGCCGCGTAATCGCGGTGATCTCGAGGTTCCTCCGCATTCTCGGAAGACAGAGAGAACGCGGCCCGTGATTTGTTGCGCCGGATCCGGTCAAGGCAGGCATTGACCACGATGGTGTGGAGCCAGCTTCGCACCGCCGCGTCGCCGCGGAACTTCGCGGCCTTGCGATGCGCGGACAGCAGACCCTCCTGGAGCGCGTCTGCCGCGTCCTCGTCCGAGTAGCTCGTACGCCGGGCAACGTGCCATAGATGATCCTGATGCCGGGTCAGAAGTTCACTGAACGCATGCCGATCGCCCGCCACATGAGCAGTCAACAATTCGAAATCCGTCGTCTCGAGATTTGTGTTCTCGAAACTCCTGGATTCGAATTTTCCGGCTCCGCCCCCGGTGCCCCCCCGATAACTGTGCACGGGCGGATATTAGCCCAGTCGGTAGGTTTCAGAAGGGCTAAGGGCGATCACTTTGCAGCAGTGAATGCAATCTCCGAGATGGATGTCTGGTTTTGTCCGGATTCGGTGCTGAGCTGCGTAATCCAAACCAGGACATACTGACCCGAGCCGTCCGACGAGAGCGGAATGTCGGTCACACCGTTCTTCAGCACACCGGATCCGATTTCCTTGGTCTGATCCAGCGAAGTATTCGCAGAAGGGGCAGAACGGATTTCAACGACGGTTCCGGGCGAATCAGACGTGATCGCAATGTTCTTCAGGTTGGCCGCATCGGCGAGCGTCACCATCAGGCCGACGCCGTTCTTCAGTGACGGGAAGGGCTGGAAGTACGAGTCCGACGACCATGCAGTGGCTGGATTGCCGTCGATGGCGTTCTTCGCCGTTGCCGGCTGATCCGGCGTGCCCTGGGGTGAGAACACCGTTACGGCCGAGGCGGCTACCGGTACGGTTGCCGCCGCCGGTGCGGGCGCGGGTGAATTGTTCTCGGGCGCAGTGGCTTCGGTGGTCAATCCGAAACTCTGCTCGCTGAGAGGGGTGTCGCTACTGCCGCCCGAAAGGAAGCTCGCAACCCACACCACAAGGAGAATCAAGACGATCACGGTGAAGACGCCGAGCGCCGTCAGTGCCGCGAGCATTCGCGTCGACTTCTTCTTCTCGGCCTCGATGGCTTCCGGGTCGTTCAGTGCATGACCCGACGCTCCCTGTTCGCGGTGGCCGAGACGAAGTGCCGGAATCATTTCCGTCTTGTCGTTGACGACGGACGCCTGATCGAGGATGTGCTGCACGGTGGCAGCAGTGCGGATTCCACTCTCCGACTGCAAAGCTCGAACCGCAACGGCCGAGATGTCGAACGGGACCTCCGGACGGACGACCCGAGGTTCGACGATGTTGCCGTCGGCGCCGCGGCCGGCGGGAAGCAGACCACCGACTGGACCGGCGGACGGCTCGGCGAGCGGCCAGCGCGCCGTGATGAGCGAGTACAGCATGGCGCCGAGGCCGCGGACGTCGCTGGTGGAATCGGCGTCGGCAAGCGTCGCCGGGAACGCCAGTACGGCGTCACCGTTGATGCTGATGCGAACGCGGTCAGGGTGATCGATGGACAGCGCACCGCCGGTGCGGTGAGCAGCTTCGGCAGCGGCCGCGAGGGCGCGGATGGCGCGCGCGGCACCGATCGGTGACGGCGTGGTCTCGGCCATTTCACGCAGCGAGCGGCCTGGAGTCCATTCGGCGACGACGATGCCGCCCGAGCTTCCGCGGACGACGTCGAGGACGCGAGCCAGACCGGGCGAGTTGATTCGTCCCAGGCGAAGGGTGCGTGAGAGAACTGCCTGCGGTCCGGACTGGCTGTCGTCGTCGCCGCGCTGATCGGCGTCGACGAACGTCAGGGCTACTTCACGATCGAGCTTGACGTCGAGAGCTTCCCAGAACTGCAGTCCGCGGGTTCCGCCGTGCGGAGCGAGCAGACGGTAGCGTCCGCCGGCCACAGAAGCGCCGGGGATGAGCTTGGGTCCACGGGGCATCGGTCGCTGTGCCGGTCGCGATGCGGATCCGGCGGCAGCGGTGCGAGGCGCAGCGGGCGATGATGTCCGAGCGGCAGCCGTCTTCTGAGATTCGGGTGCCTTCTTGTCCGGAGCAGGCGTCTTCGGTGTGGGTGTCTTCGACACAGGTGCTGAAGGTGTCTTAGAGACGGGCGCCGAAGGTGTATTCGACACACTGACCGGAGGCACCGGCGGAGCGGCCTTCTGCACCGGCTGCTGTGGCTTCTGGACCGGCCGCTGGGCAGGCTGCTGTGGCTTCTGACCCTGCTGTGGCTTCTGACCCTGCTGCGGCTTCTGGCTGGCAGATGCGGAGGAACTCGTGGATGCAGGTGTGCCCGACGATGCCGTTGACTTCTGTTCGGACGCTTTCACGGCAGAAGTCCCGGCACTCTTGTTGCCGGAAACGTTGTCGTCGCTCACCCTCGCTCCTTCTCCATCGATAGCCCGTCCCCGAATACGCGCGGGTTGCGATCCTGTACGCCCATGACCAGGGTACGGGAGCGCACCCGGTCGTTCTTGCTCGTTTGATTTCGTTCTGATTGCAGGAATCAGCTCGGTGACGTCGTCGTCGGTGTTGTTACGTGTATCCGGTTCGGCGCGACCTGTCAGTGAACGAATCTTGCGGGAGACCGCAACCGTTACCGACAGAACCTCCGGAACCTTCTTGAAGTAGAGAATCGTGAAGGTGATCGCGAGCATCAGGATGCCGCCGACGGCGACGCGAACCATCGAGCCAGGTCCGCCGAAACGCTCGGTGAGTTGATCGAATCCGAGGACTCGGTCGACCGCGAGCATGGTCAGCGAACCGGCCAGCGAGGCGAGTACTACGGACCAGACCGTCTTGCCCACGTTGGCCATCTGCAGATTTCCGAGGCTGCGGTGCAGGAGGCATCCGCCGATGATGGCGCCGGTGATGTAGCCGAGGCCGTTAGCCGCACCGAGCAGGATCACGACCTGATCACTGTTGGAGGCGAAGACCGGAGCCAGCGCCGAGAAAGCGATCTTCACTGCAGTGATGCCGAGAACGATCCACGTCGGCGTCCAGGCCTGTTCGCGGGCGTAGAACACACGAAGTTGGATCAGGACCAGCGCGTACGGAATCAACGTGAATGCCGACCAGCTCACGGCGGTGCCGAGTCGTTCGGCCTGTTCGGGTCCGAAGCGGCCGTAACCGTAGAGCGCTTCACCGACCTGCGGACCCATGAAGGTCAGGAACATGATGATCGGAACCAGCGTGATCATGGTCAGACGCGTCGCGACCGACAGATCGTCCACGACGGCCGGGGTGTCGTCGGCCGCAGCGTTGCGGCTCAGGCGCGGCATGATCGCGGTCAGAACCGTCACTCCGAGCACGCCGTACGGGAGCTGCAGGAGCAACCAGGCCTGGCTGTAGATGGCAGGGCCGGCTTCGTCGGCATGTGAGGAAATCTTGGTCGCGAAGATCATGCCCATCTGGCTGATCAGGACGTACAAGACGATGGCGACGGCCATGCCGCCGAACTGGCGCAGGCGGTCGTCGAGGCCCCACAGCGGCTTGAGCGAGATCTTCTCGCGGCGAAGCGCGGGGATCAGGCTGGCGGCCTGCACGATGACGCCGATGGTGATGCCGATACCGAGGGTGAGCAGTTTTGCATCGCCCATCGAGACCGGATCAAGCGAGATCTCACCGGGAGTGAAGCGATAGACCACGAGCACCACGAGGACGACGACATTGTTGAGTACGGGAGCCCAGGCTCCGGGCTTGAAGATCTGCCTGGTGTTCAGAAACGCTGTGAACAGTGCCGACAGCCCGTAGAACAGGATCGCCGGCAGAAGTAGATACGACAGCGCCGTGGTCAGGTCGGTGCTGACCTTGCCGTCTTCGGACAGGAAGACGTATTTGGTGAGTACGGGTGCTGCCAGGGTCGCGAGCAGCGCGGCCATGCCCAGTAGGACGAGCGATGCCGTGAAGAGGCGTCGGACAAATGCTTCGCCGTGATCGGCGTCCTCCCGCTCGGCGCGGACCAGCACTGGGACGACGATCGCGGTCAGAACGGCGCCCAAGACGAGCTCCGCGATCATGTTCGGGATCTGGCTGGCGACGGTGAACGAACTGGCGATGGCCGGGCCGAGGACCATCAGGATCATCAACTGCTTGGCGAATCCCGTGATGCGGCTCGTCAGCGTCGCGATCGCGATGGAACCCGTCGCCGCGAGGAGTCGAGAGTTCGTCTCCTTGCGTTCCCCGACCTGAACATGGGCGTCGGTGTCGAACTCGTCCGACTTGGTCGTCTGCCGATCGGCGAATTCCATCTCGGCTTCGCGGTACCTGGGGTAGTCGCGGATCACCGGGATGGTCATGGTGGGTGCGTCGTCGAAACGTGCGTCCGGGTTGACCGGCTGAATCGGGTAGCCGCGCTCCCACGGTGGCATCCGAGGATGCGAGCGGGTCGTGGCACTCTTGCGGGTGATCGCCGAGCGGCGACCCTCCTCGGGTGGATTCCCGGTCATGAGCGTTCGTACCCTTCATCTGCTGGGTCCGGCTGACCCTTGAATCGATGCCACAGCCGTCGCCCTGCCAGGAACAGCAGCAACCCTCCCGCTGTCGCCGTCACGGCGGCCAGGGGACGACCGTACGCATTCGACCGTACGGTCACGCTGGTCGGCGTACCCAATTGGCGGCCATCTGTCGTGGTCAGCGAGAAGTTGACTTCCAGCTTGCGAGAATCGTTCATTTCCGCGGGCACAGTCAACTGTCGGCTACCTCGCGGCGGCAGCTGTTTGGGACCGATGTCACTGATCTGCATCTCGGGTGGGGCTTCCACACGCAGGTCGACGTTGATGGCGATTGGCAGTTCGTTGCGCGCGACCAGCAGGAGCGGACTCTGCCCCGACGCGAGTGTGTAGACGCCGCCCGGCGACACGACACTGACGGCCCGGTACATCCCGTCGACGGCTTCGGTGACGTTGTCTGCGCGGATGGTCGCAGCGCGCTCCGCCCGATCGATCGAAGCGGAGTCGACGTTGCGGCGATCGGCCAAAGTCATCGAGCGGAGTAGATCTTCGCGGAGCGGCGCCGTGAATCCCCGGGGGGTGAGCGAAGCCGCCGGATCGTCCACGAGCGATGCTTCGAGCCCGTCGATACGCGGAAGTTGGGTGGTTGCGGTCTCGACGACGGACGTCTGCGGACCGTCCTGGGTAGCCCGGTCCGGGTAGTCGAGAGTGGCGGCGTCCGTCGCGCCCGGTTGTCGGCCGAGCAGTGCAGGTAGGGCCTGAGGTGAGGCGAGCCCGGACCGGATGAGGGTCGCGAGCATCGAGAGCACCGCGGTGGCGTCGTTGCTGTCTGCGGTCCACAGTTGCGGCGGCGCGAAGATCTGATTGCGCGGCAGCGACGTCGGCGTCAGCGCGGCCCAGGCCATCGCACCCAGCGCGTCCTGACGCCGGGCGCTGCGCGATTCGATGTCGATGGTCGGCGCGGTGTCGTCGGGGATGTACGACGGGACCTGCGGTTCCGAGCCGGTGGCGGCCAAGGCTGCGGCTGCCGAGGTGTCGAAGGCAAGCGCGTCGAGTGAGCCGGTTATCCGCGACGACAGCTGCGGGGCTGCCGAGTCGACGGAGGTGTCAGCCACCATCGCTGTGGTGGGATTCACGCTCAGCACCTCTGCGGTGGCCGAGTCGAGGACACCCGAATCGGGCCAGACGAAATCTCGCAGTGAAGTCACGCCGAGGATGTTGTCGACGATGTCTGCCGGGCGTGCGAGCGCGGTAGCCGTCAGTTCCGGATTGGCCACCGAGGTGACCGCGGCAAGATCGGCCTGCGCGAACGGAACCGCCGTCGTGCACATCGAGGACGCGAGAGTCTTCACCCGGCTGAGCCATTGGTTGGCGGCGTCGCTGCCACGGCCGTCGTGCGACGGTCCGGTGGGATCGGACGAGTTGTCGGCCACGAGGTATCCGCGAGTCATGTTCTCGACGGTGATCAGAAGATCCGGGTCGATTGCCAGGCAGAGCGCGTCGGTGACGCGGCGATCGGTATCGCTCTCGGGCTTGGTGGCGCTCTCCACCGCATCGACCAACGCGTCCAGACGGCCGCCGTCGGAAAGTTCGGTGGCAAGTTCGTCGTCGATCAGGCGTACGGGCTCGTTGACCGCGCCCGGGATTCCGCCGACGAGTCGGGGAGCGTCGGCCAGCGGCCACATCAGCGTGACGCCGATCGGGGCGGATGTGTCGGGGGGAACGACGGCCGTGGCGGACGAACTGGGGGTTCCGGCTGTGGCGTTCGATTCGGCTGCGGCCGGCACACCGAGGACAGGGAGCAGGAAGCGTGCGTCGTCGAGTCGGGCGGCACCGCCGTATTCCGGGGTGCCGTTCACGTTGACGAGCATCGGGTAGACGCCGGGTTCGGTGATGTCGAGGGACAACCCGGTTGTGCTCCGGAGCGGCAGGGTCAGTGTGAACAGCTTGGACTGGCCGGTGTCGAGGGTGGTGGCGACGGTGTCGAATTCGCCGACCGTGTCGAAAACAGTCTGGTCGAAATCGAGTGCTGCGCGCACGTCCGAACTGGAGTCGATCGCGGGAGCGCGTTGCAGCCTCACTCCGACGTCCTCGACGGGACGGTCACCGACATTCTTCACCGTGCCCTTGACCACGACGTTGCGGTCGCTGGTGGTCGTCACCGTGGTCGGTGCGGTGGAGTCGATGGTCAGCTGCAGAAATTTGGCATCGTTGGTGTTTCGCGCCGGGGCGCGCTCACTGGGCTGGCTGGACGGAGCGGCCCAGGAGACGGCCGTCGTTGCAGGCCCGAAACCGACAGCGGCCATCACCAGAGCGGCCACACCGGCCCGCCGCAGAGCCATTCTCATCCGGCGTCCGGTTCCTTCGGGTGCTGTTCTTGTCGTATTTCCGTTCGCGGCATTTCGGCGATCATCTGCGATGCAAGTTCGGCCAGCTTGCGCTCGTCGGCGTACGCGAGTCTCGAGTGCAGTTCCGTCAGCGGCACCCAGGCGACTTCGGTGACCTCGATGTCCTCGTCGGAGAGTTCACCGCCGAGAAAGCGGAGGAGATAGTGATGCACGGTCTTGTGGACACGTCGACCCTCGGTCACGAACCAGTAGTCGATGCTGCCCAGCGGTGCCAGGACGGTTCCCTGGATACCGGTTTCTTCTTCGACCTCACGCATCGCGGTTTGCTCAGCGGTCTCACCCTGCTCGATATGGCCCTTGGGTAGCGACCAGAGTAGGCGTCCGCGCCGGTCGGTTCGGCCGATCAGTGCAGCGCAGAGGCGTTCCGGAGGTCCGCCCCAGCCATCGACGACCAAGCCGCCCGCAGAAGTTTCACGGACGGTTCGCATCAAAGGTTTATCGGGGTTGCCGACGGCAGGTCGACGCCGCGGGTTGCGGCGACTCCTGTTTGTTCGTTCGGCACCAGACACCTCATCGATACTAGTTGGCCTTGCAGCGTTGCCCGGTAACCCGCGCAAAGCGGTCTATCGCGTTCGTATGCGCGTTCTGCTATTTGCGCACCTTAAGTAAGCTCCTTTCACGTGACTGTCCCTATCTCCGACGCTGATCGCCGCCTACGACTGCTTGCCGACGCCACTGCAACGCTCGGCACGTTGTCCGACGTGTTGAACCCGCTCGGTGAGCGTTTTGCCGCGGCCGGTCACGAGCTTTTCCTGGTGGGTGGCAGTGTTCGCGACGCTATTCTCGGCCGCTTCAGTGGAGATCTGGACTTCACGACGGACGCCAGGCCGGAGAAGGTTCAGGCTCTGCTCAAGGGCTGGGTGGACAAGCAGTGGGACACCGGCATCGAGTTCGGGACCATCAGCGCCATCAAGCACGGCCAGGAGATCGAGATCACGACCTTCCGGGCCGACGCTTACGACCGCGTCTCACGTAATCCGATAGTCGAGTACGGCACGACGTTGGCCGACGATCTGGTGCGCCGCGATTTCACCGTCAACGCGATGGCGATGAAGATCGGCGCGGACGGTTCCTACACTTTTGTCGATCCACTGAACGGCATGGACGCCCTGCTGGCCGGAGAGCTCGATACTCCGTCGGCGCCGGAGAACTCGTTCAACGACGATCCGCTGCGGATGCTGCGCGCAGCCCGGTTCGTCTCGCAGCTTGGTTTCACGTTGAACAATCGCGTTTTCGAGGCCATCAAGGAGATGGCGTCGCAGATCGAGCGGATCACCGCTGAGCGTGTGCAGGTGGAGCTGAGCAAACTGATGCTGGGCATGTACCCGGTGGACGGCATCAACATGATGGTCGACTCCGGGCTGGCCGCGTACGTGCTGCCCGAGGTTCCGCAGATGAAGCTCGAGATCGACGAGCATCACCAGCACAAGGACGTCTACCAACACTCCCTCACCGTGCTCCAGCAGGCGATCGACCTCGAAGAAGGTGATCCCGACCTTGTATTGCGTTGGGCCGCACTGCTTCACGACATCGGGAAGCCGGACACCAAGCGCAACGAGCCAGGCGGTGGCGTCAGCTTCCACCACCACGAGGTGGTCGGTGCCAAGCTGGTGCGCAAGCGCATGCGTGCCTTGAAGTTCTCGAAGCAGATGGTCGACGACGTTTCGCAGCTCGTGTTCCTGCACTTGCGCTTTCACGGCTACGGCAAGGGGCAGTGGACCGACTCCGCGGTGCGGCGGTACGTCACCGACGCGGGCGAGCTGCTCCCCCGGCTGCACAAGCTCGTCCGTGCGGACTGCACCACGCGTAACAAGCGTCGCGCCGCGCAGTTGCAGGCCACGTACGACGACATCGAAGAGCGGATCGCGCGCATCGCGGAGCAGGAAGACCTTGCTCGGGTGCGTCCGGACCTCGACGGTAACGCCATCATGGAACTGCTGAACATCCCGGCGGGCCCGCAGGTGGGCAAGGCATGGACATTCCTCAAGGAACTGCGTCTGGATCGCGGCCCGCTTGATCGTGACGAGGCCGAAGCCGAACTGTTGAAGTGGTGGGCTACCCAGCAGGGCTAGTTAGTTTCTCGTCTTCTGCGGTTGATCAGCACCGCTGACAAGCCGGCGGCATAGACGCCCGCACCGGCAAGGGCCAGGCCGACGCTCTTGCCGTCGGGTGCGATCACCGTCGACGCGGCCGCGATCGCGCCGATGAACGCGACGTTGAACACGGTGTCCTGCAAGGCGAATACCTGGCCACGACGGTCGTCGTCGATGTCGATCTGCATGGCCGCGTCACCGCTGAGTTTCACGGACTGTCCGGCGATTCCGAGCAGGAAAGCGGCGATCAGCAGCGATCCCTGAGTCAGGGTGGTCACGAAAACGAGCTGGACGAGAACCGCGCACACGAGGGCGTACGTGATCGTCCGTGAGCGACCGAACCGCGGGATGAGGAACGGTGTGACCAATGCCGCGATCAGCATTCCGATGGCCGTTGCGCCGACGGCGACGCCGAATCCGGCCATCCCTCTAGGTAGTTGGGATCCGTTCGAGGTGTCGCGTAGGACGAGCACCATGATGAGGGTGTTGATGCCGAAGCAGATGCGGTGTGCTCCGATCCCGATCATTGCCGTGGTGACGCCGGGCGCTTCCCACACAGCGGTTGCACCAGTGCGCAGTCCGGCTGTTACCGAACGGATGGCGCTGGCACGAATCACTTCGTCGGCCACTGGACCAAGTGAGCGGGCGGTGAACCTGGCCGCGGCGAGGGCTGCGATCACCGATCCCAGTGCTGCGATGGCCACGGCTGCGCCTGACGCTCGATCCCCGGCGCCGATCACGCCGATGATCGCTACCGCTGCCGAAGCGCCCAGAGCAGCTACCACCGAACCAGCGGTTGTGAGAACGGAATTGGTTGCCACCAGCCACGATTGTCGGACGACCTTCGGCAGGGCTGCGGATACGCCTGCCCCGACGAAGCGGCTGACTCCGATTGCAGCAAGCGCACACGTCAATAACAGAGTGTCACCGCCGCCGGCCACCAACAGCACCGCAGTGGTCAGGATGAAGAGCCCGCGGAGCACGCTCGCCCACAGGAGCACCAGGCGGCGGTCCCAACGATCCAGCAGAGCGCCGGCAAAGGGCCCGATCACCGAATAGGGAAGGAGCAGTACGGCAAAGCCGGCCGCTATCGCCACCGGATCGGTTTCGCGTTCCGGGTTGAAGAGGATTGCGCCGCCGAGCGCGGCCTGGAACATTCCGTCGCCGAACTGGCTGGAAAAGCGGACGAGCGCCAGCCTTCCGAGGCCGGGTGATTCACGCAGGGTGTGCAGTACGCGCTGCCAGGCCTCGCGGCGGTTCGAGGCTCGGTTCATAAGCGGAAACTGTAGTGGGTGGGTCAGGCGCCGATCTTGACGGTCGCCCGCTCGAGGATCGGCGCGACGTCGATCCCCCTCGGCAGGGTTCCGAACACGCTCCCCCAGCTATTTCCGAGCCGACTCGCGCAGAATGCGTCGGCCACCGCGGGGTGCCCGTACCGAAGCAGCAGCGAGGCTTGCAGTGCGAGTGCCATGTCGCCGACAATCTTTCGCGCCCGGTATTCGATGTCGTCGAATTCGCCGAATGCCGCCTCGAGATCCCGCACGGCCTGATCGAAGTGGGCGTCCACGCCACTCGCTTGTTTCAATTCGTCGAAGAACACCTGCAGTGTTTCGGGTTGCTTCGCCATCGCCCGGAGTGTGTCGAGCGCCGCGACGTTGCCCGACCCTTCCCACACCGAGAGCAGCGGAGCCTCGCGATAGATGCGCGGCATCCGGGATTCCTCGACGTATCCGTTTCCGCCCAGACATTCGAGTGCCTCGGCAGCGTGGATCGGTCCGCGCTTGCAGACGAAGTACTTGCTCACGGCCAACGAAATGCGTCGTAGCGCGGTCGCGTGGGCATCGCCCGCGGTTGCGCGGTCGGTCAGAGCGGCCAGCCACATCGCGACGGTAGTCGACGCTTCCGATTCCACCGCCAGATCTGCCAGAACATTTCGCATCAAAGGTTGGTCGATCAGGTTGGCGCCGAACGCACTTCGATGATTCGCGTGGTGAACTGCCTGCATGGTACCGACGCGCATGCCGGTGGCCGTGCCGATCGTGCAGTCCAACCGGGTCATGTTGACCATCTCGATGATGGTGCGCACGCCCCGGCCTTCTTCGCCGACCATCCACGCGAGAGCGTCGCGGTACTCGACCTCACTGCTCGCGTTGGAATGATTCCCCAACTTGTCCTTCAGGCGCTGTAGGTACATGTTGTTGAGCGAGCCGTCCGGCAGGACCCGCGGAAGAAAGAAGCACGACAGGCCACCCGGTGCCTGGGCGAGGACGAGGAACACGTCCGACATCGGCGCGGAGGTGAACCACTTGTGGCCCGTCAGCAGGTAGCTGCCGTCGGATTGTGGCACTGCCCTTGTGGTTCCGGCACGAACATCCGAACCGCCCTGCTTTTCCGTCATCGACATACCGGCGATCAATCCGGGTTTGGTGAGGGGAGCTTTCAGCGCCGGATCGTAGTGCCGCGTGGTCAGGAGGGGTTCGTACTGCGCGGCCAGATCCGTGTTGTGCCGCAGCGCGGGGATCACGGCGTACGTCATGGAGATGGGGCAGCCGTGACCGGCGTCGGTTTGACCCCACACGGCCATCTTCGCGGCGCGGACGAGGTGTGCGTGTGGATTCGGGTCCACCCACGGAGCGCCGTGCAGTCCCAATTCCACTGCGGTGCTCATGAGTTGGTGATAGGCGGGGTCGTAGCGGACCTCGTCGATACGGTTGCCGTAGCGGTCGTGGGTTCGTAGGACGGGCGGGTGCTCCTCGGCCAGATCGCCCCACTCCTGGGCTTGCGCGCTTCCGGCGCGGACCCCGACGCGATGAACCTCTTCGAGCGCGTCCGAAGCTCCCTCGCGGTGCAGTGCCTCGAGAATCGGCGCGTATTCGGCTGCGTCGTAATCGATCAGGGGCGGAACCTGATTAGTGACCTCATGCGTGGGTGTCATCGAAGCTCCCTAACGATCGAAGGGTGAAGGCGAGAATGGCGTCGATCGTGGCGGGATCGGTGGTGCCGCCGCGAAGCGGAAGGATCAGGGCCTCGCCGATTGCCCCGACGATGCACGCTGCCGTCAGAGTGGCGTCCTGTGGCGGTATCTCACCGGTGTCGACTGCCGAGCGAATTGCGGTGGCCAGGCAATCGCGGAACGATTCACGAAACATGAGGCGCTGTTCGTCGACGAGTGGATCCACCGGTTCCACCAGCAGGGCATAGGCGAGAACCGGTGCGCGCATGGCACGTTCGGCGAAGGTACGAACCGACGCTGATACGGCGGAGCGGTGGTTGCCTTCCAGATGTCGGGCGCTGTCTCCGGCGTCCCGGGCTGCGGATACCTCACGGCTGCAGACAGATTGGAACACTTCGGCGAACAGTTCGCCCTTGCCGTCGAAATGTCGATACAGCGTCCCGGTGCCGACGCCGGCGTTCTTGGCCACCGCGGCGATGGAGCATCCCGCATAGCCGTGGGTTGCTACTGCCGTCGTGGCGGCCTCGAGCAGTCGGGCACGTTGGGCGTCCAGTCTTTCCTGTACTGCCGGAGTGCGGCGATAGGCCATGTGAAGAAGTGAACACCCGTTCCGTTCTTGCGTCAAGAGCCCCTGGCTGCAGATTCAGGCAGCAGCGGTGCGAGCCTGTTCCGCGCGCCACCACGCGACGGTCTCCTGGGCGGCCTGATCGAGCGGCGTCGGTGAGAGGCCGAGCAGCACTTCGCTGGCACTCGAGTCCATGACAAACGGCTTGGTGAACTGGTAATTCATCTCCGCGAGTTCGCGGCTGTCGGTGTTGATCTTGCCGACGGCGTCGAGCACCCAGGCGGGCAGGACGCCCACCTTGGCGGGGGATGTCCCGGCGGCTCGGGCGAAGGCCTCGGCGATCTTGCGCTGAGTGAGCGCGGGGCCGGTGGGTGCGTGGATGACGGAGTTCCAGAGTTCGGGGTTCTGTGCTGCCGCGATCATCGCTGCTGCGAGATCGGGAATGTAGGTGAAGGAGTGCGGCTGGTCTGCGGAACCGATGACACGAATCTTCTTACCTGCCATGATCTTCGGAACCATGCGCTCGCCGGCGTGGGCGGTGCGGACGCGGGGGCCGAAGAAGTCCGAGGCGACGACGCTCACGGTGGGTGTTGCCGAAGCCTCGCGAGCACGCAGCAGAGCAGTGCGCACGCCACGCTTGCCGCCGGTGGCGTTGCGTGGATCGGATTCGGTCATCAGGGTGTCGGAGTTGTAGGCGTAGAGGCTTTCGGGGAAGACCACGACGGCGCCGATGGATGCGGCCGCGTCGAGCACAACCTTTTCGGCCGCCGGGAGTTCCCGCTCCCAATCGGCTGCGTTGTAGGCGGCGTGGATGCAGTGGTAGATCGCCGTGGCGCCTTCGCTGACTGCGCGCAGGGCCTCGGAATCCGAGACGTCGACGCGTCGACGGTCGATCAACGGGTGCTCCGGTCCGCTGCCGGACCTGGTCAGGAGGCGGACATTGATGCCCTGCTCGGCGAGCTGTCGCGCGACGGCGGATCCGACAGGTCCTGCTCCGGTGACGATTTCGAGGTTCGACATGGTGTGCTCCTTCTCGTTTCGGGTGAACTGAGAGCACTGCTCTCGTTTTCAAGAATGCACCCGTGTCCAAGTACTGTCAAGAGCAGTGCTCTCTTTTGTTGATACTGCTCTCGGTCATGGGGCAAGATGGACTCATGGTTGGGACTCCTCGCGAGCGGGCGCGCGAACAGACGCTTCAGGACATCACCCGGATCGGACGCGAGCATCTTGCTGCCGTCGGCGCCGCAGCTTTGTCCCTGCGGGCCGTCGCGCGTGATCTGGGAGTCGTGTCCTCAGCGGTGTACCGCTACGTCGCCAGTCGCGACGAACTGCTGACTTTGTTGGTGGTGGACGGGTACACGGAATTGGGCGCGGAAGTGGACGCCGCTGTGAATGCCGTTGCAGCAGAAGATTTTCGAGGACAGTTCGTTGCTCTCGGGCGCGCCGTCCGGAGTTGGGCGATCCGGGAGCCGGCCCGCTACGGTCTGCTGTTCGGCAGCCCCGTCCCCGGCTACGACGCTCCGGGCGAGCAGACCACCGGCCCTGGCACCCTCGTCGTGACCCGGCTGATCGGGATCATCGACGGCGCCCATCGCGCGGGTGCACTCACGGTGCGAGGGGGCTCGGACCTGAGTGACACGCTGGCAATGGACCTCGAGGGAGTGCGGAAAGAACTGGGCACCGACCTGCCGCCGGATGCCGCGGTGCGCGCAACTCTCGTCTGGGTATCGCTGTTCGGCTCGGTGAACTTCGAGGTGTTCGGGCAGTACGGAAGAGATACGTTCACCGACGCGGGTGAGATTTTCGAGCGGCATTTGGCATTACTTGCCGATGTGGCGGGTCTGACCTGAACACGCCTGTGTCTGCGTTCCACCGCACGCAGTCGTCGGTGAGATGATGTCTTTGTGGCGCACGCAGAAGAACCCGAGGATCGAATGGCCTGGATAGAACCGGAGGTTCGTCCGGGCAGTTTGTTGGTGTCGTCGACCGATCTCACGGAACCTGCATTTCGCCGCACCGTCATCTACATGATCGAGCACAACGACGCCGGGAGCCTGGGCGTCGTCGTCAATCGGCCGAGTGAGACGGCCGTGCAGAACGTGCTGCCGCAGTGGTCGCCGTTGACCGCGCATCCTTCGGCGCTGTACATCGGTGGACCAGTCAAGCGTGACTCGGCGTTGTGCCTGGGCATCGCTCGCAACGGTGCACGGATCGACGGCGTCGCCGGCCTGCGGCGGGTGGACGGCAAGGTAGTCATGGTGGATCTGGACTCGGACCCGGAGGTCATCGCTCCTCTGGTCGAAGGGATCCGCATCTTTGCCGGGTACTCGGGTTGGACTCTGGGGCAGCTGGATTCGGAACTCGAGCGTGAAGACTGGATGGTGATCAGCTCACTGCCGTCGGATGTGCTGACGCCGCCCCGAGTCGATGTCTGGGCGCGGGTGCTACGACGCCAGCCGCTCCCCGTGGCAATGCTGGCCAGCCACCCCATCGAGGTCGAACGGAACTGACCTGTCGGAGGCCGATGATATTCCTGTGTCATCGTTTTCGAGAGAGGTGGCAGGAATGATCGCTGAGCGTCAGATCCAGTGCGCGGATTGTGTTTCGGATGTCGATCACTGCCACGATTCTTTGCTGCGACATGTCGACGGATCGCTCGAATGCACCGGCGAGAACTGTGTCGACCTGGCATCTGGTCGCCATGCGTTGTCCATCGATTGTGCTGAACTGCAGGGCGGTTGTGGCTGCGTCGACGCGACCCGAGACGAGTTGCTCGCTAGCTGACGCTCACCGGATCCCGATTCGCGAAGCGTTGCGCCATCGCAGCGCAGACGATCAGTTGGATCTGATGGAAGATCATCAGCGGCAACACGATCAGGCCGACGGGCTGCCCGGCGAACAGCACGGCTGCCATCGGTAGGCCTGTCGCCAAGGACTTCTTCGACCCGCAGAAGATGATGACGATCTGATCGGGCAGATCGAAGCCGAGTTTGCGCCCCGCGAAGGTGGTCACGCCGAGAACCAGCGCGAGGATCAGGCAGCACACGATTGTGAGGATCACGATCTGCCAGATCGTGATGGTGCTCCAGATCCCCTCTTTCATGCTTTCACTGAAGGCGGCGAAGACAACGAGGAGGATCGATCCGCGATCGACGTACTTGGTGGGTTCGGCGTACTTCTGCAGCCATCCGATCACCAGTGGGCGGATCAGCTGGCCCACGATGAACGGGATCAGCAGCTGCACGACGATGTCGAGGATCGACGAGAAGTCGACGGTCGCCTGGCCGGTGGTGTTCATCAGCAGAACCACCAGCAGCGGCGTGACGAAGACGCCGATCAGGTTGGAGAACGACGCACTGACGATCGCGCCCGCGACGTTCCCCTTGGCGATCGAGGTGAACGCGATCGACGACTGAACCGTCGACGGAACCAGGCACATGTAAAGGATGCCGGTGTAGAGGTCGTCGCTGATCAGGGTCGGCGACAGGAATCGCAGTGCTAGGCCGATCAGTGGGAACAGCACGAACGTCGCCGCGAGGACGACGGTGTGCAGTCGCCAGTGCTTGACGCCCTTCCACGCTTCCTGCGGCGAGAGCCGTGCGCCGTAGAGCAGGAACAGGAAGCCGATGGCGATCTTGGTGGCCCAGTTCAGAATGCTCTCCGCGGTACCCGATACCGGGAACACACTTCCGAGCACGCCGGCGATGATGATGCCGAGGATGAACCCGTCGATGTAGAACCTACTGAGAAACTTCACCTGGCTAAGGATAACGGCGTGCGTCGACGGGTCTCTCGAGCCCCACGAAGGTTGAAGCCCATCACGGCCAGGCACAGCAGCGTCCCGACGATCGACAGTTCAATGATGGCCGTCTGCATTCCCTGGATGGTGATGGCGATACCCGCGATGATCGACGGAATCGCGAGTCCCGCGTAGCTGACGGTGAAGAACGCGGCCAGAACTCCGCCGTGGCTCTCGCGGGCGTGGGTTCGGGCGGCGGCGTTGACTCGCTTCATGCCGCCGGCAAAGGCCAGACCGTGTCCGGCGCCGACCACGACGGTGATGACGCTCAGCAGCGCAAGGCTGGGGACGAGGTCGACCACGAGTAGGCCGATCATTCCGAGGGCGAGGATCCCCAGTCCGACGGTGACGGACGTCCTCGGGTCCATGCGACTCCCGCCGAGCTGCGCGATCACCGAGCAGATCATGACCAGTGCAGCTGCCCCGCCGCCGAGTAGGAGGTTGTCGATGTTCAGCAGGCTGGTCATCCACGACGGGACCACCGACTGGAAGAGCCCGACTGCGCCCCACGACAGCGCGACGGCGAGCGAGCTGAGCCAGAACGTCTCTCGAATGGTGGCGGGAACATGCGGCATCTGGAAGAACCGCTTCGGGCGTGTGACGTCCCCGATCCGCGGCAGTAACAGCAACACGATCAGTGCCGGGATGAACGCGACAAGGAAGATCAGATACGGCAACCGCAGCGGTTGCGGAAGGTACTGGGCGATCGCACCGGACACGAGTGGTCCGAGTGCACCGCCCAACGCACCCGTCACCGTCGAGACGAGCGCTGCCCGTCGGTGATCGAACTTCGGTTCCTGCTCCACCAGAGCGGCACTGCCCGCCGCACTGGCCGCACCCACCGCGATGCCCTGAGCGACGCGTCCGACGAACAACCACACCGTCGCGTCGGCGAATGCCAGGACGAGAGTGCCGACGACGCTCAGCGCGAGCGCAGTCAGAAGCACGGTGCGTCGACCGAGGGCGTCGGACAGCGGTCCGAAGAAGAGCAACGCCGGAACGAGGCCGGCGACGTAGACGCCGTAGATGAGCGTCTGGATGGTGGGCGTGAACCCGAACTCGGTCCGGTACAGCCCGTAGACGGAGGTGGGCATGTTCGCGCCCAGAAGGATCACGGTGAGGACGTAGCCCACGCCGTAGAAGTGTCGGTTGGTGCGGCGTGTGCGTTGTTCGGTGGCGACAGCGGTGGCGGACGTGGGAAGCCCCTCCTGAAGACTGAGTCGAAAATACATGGGTCGTCCTACGTATCGTAGGTGAGTGGAATGATCGCCGCGAATGCTGTGAGGATGAGTAGATGACCGTTGTTCGCAAGGAGTCCGCGTACGAGCAATCCCTCGACTGGATGCGCACGCAGATCTCCGACGGCGCCTGGACCGTTGGCAACCGTGTTCCGACCGAGCCGGAGTTGATGAGTGTTCTCGGCGTCGGCCGGAACACCGTGCGCGAAGCGATCAAGACATTGACCTCTACAGGAGTCCTGGAGATCCGTCGCGGATCAGGGACCTTCGTGCGTGCTCGGACCGACATCGGCGGCCTGCTCGGCAAACACGCGTCCGTCGACGAGATGAAATACGTCTTCGAAGTGCGTCGTGCGCTCGAGATGGAAGCAGTCCGCTTGGCGTGTGAGCGTCGCAGCGCCGACGACGTTCGGACACTCCGTGAGCTGGCCGCCAAGCGTGACGTCCCAGCAGAGAACTTCGTCGACGTGGATCTCGCATTTCACATCGCCGTCGTCGATGCCGCTCACAATCCGGTTCTGACAGACCTGTTTGCCGGAATCCTCGAAACCGTTCGCGCCACCTACGAGGTGACCGAAGGGGTACATCCGCCGTCGCTGACGTCCTCGCATCACCGGGGAGTCGCCGAAGCCATTGCCGAACGAGATGTCAGCGAAGCAAGGGCGGCGGCGTGTGGGTACCTGGAAAAGACTCAGGAAGCGATCGGCTCCGGCTCGGCGGTTACCGAGTCCGGGCGTCGGCCAATCGGTTGAGGGACCCGGCGATGTCTTCGGCCTTCGGTGTTGTGATCGTGAGTCGGTCGCCACCGGCGAACGTGACGACCACCGCTGGCCCGGTGCGGGTGACGACGCCGTAGTTGCGACGACCCTTGGACTTGAGTCCCCAGCCGCCGAAGTCCGCGAACGGTTTGATCTCCGCGACGTCGGCTCCGACAACTTCGTCGATGCCGTAGGTCATCGCAGCCGTCCCCATGTTGATCACCCGAATTTCCCGTTCGTCGACGATCACCCGGAAGCGAACCAGGCTGACGACGAGCAGTCCGAGTGCCCCGAAGATGAACAGCGGCCAGACTGACCGCATCGCCAACGCCATGACGACTCCGGGCGACAGAGTGATCGCAGCGAGGATCACCGACCCCTTGGTGCTGAATCCGACGTCGTCGGAGATAGGTAGAGGGCAGGTGCTTCGCGGCAACCCCACCGAGGGCTCGATCGCGGCAACAGTGCGGACGCGGTAGTCACGCAGGAATGAGGCACCGATCCAACCCAGCACCGCGCCGACGACAAAGCCGACACCGAGAGACCACAGCGGGAGTGACGTCGTAGTCGGATCGGTGACATCGAGTTGGGTGTAGAGCAGAGCGAAGTTCACTGTCGTGATGAGCCCGACCACGCTCAGTCCGACAACCAACATGAATCGACGCATCATCAACATCGCAGGAGCAAGAGCGGCAATTGCGCTGAGACCGCCACCGAAGAGCAGCGTCAGAAGTGCAATGGTCCACGCGTTGGAAGACGGGGTGGAGAAGCCGTCCGGCGAGGTAGTGGTCCAGTGAGTCGCGATCTGCTCCGGGAGGCGAGGCTCCCACATTTTTGTCAGGACGAAGCCGAAGACCGCACACAACAGCGGAACGACTAGCCCGAATACGACCCCGGCCGGGTCGACCACGCGATGTTTCACGTGAATCAATGAGCCGGCTGGCAAGCATCCTTGAGCGCGCAGGCACCGCAGGAAGCGGTGCCGCAAGCGGCAGCGTTCGCCTTGGCCTCGGGGGTCTCCGCCACCTGCTCGTCTGCGGCAGGCTCGGAGTGTCCGCCGCAGTTGCAGTCGTTACCGCATCCGCTCTGCTGCGGGAGTGCGGCGGCAGCGCGGGCACCGATGCCTCCACCGAAACCGGCAGTGAGGACGGCGACGACGACGGCGATGATCGCGACCGCGACGCCGAAGACTCCGCCGATGGTCAGTGCTGCGACTCCGCCGATGACCAACATTCCGGCGGCCGCGAGCATGGTCGGACCGGCCACCTTGTTGGCGAGGGCGAACGACTCCTCGCTCCGCAGGGAATCTTCGGTGCGGACACCGGCCCAGCGGTTGCGCGGGAGTTTGCCGATCAGTCCGGCGACAGCAACTCCACCGACGGCGACAGCGAGCACGAATAGCACCACAGCGACAACGATCACCCATACAGGATAGGCGCGAGTGGAGTTGATGGTATGCCCGGGTCGCGCAGGCTCTACCCTGGTTATCGGTATTTCCGTCAGCCAAGTAGATAGCGACCACAGTGACCGAGTCTCCGCAGTCCCCCGATTCACCAGCCGACGCAACTCCGCAGCACCGCTACACCGCGGAGCTCGCCGGCCAGATCGAGCAGCACTGGCAGGACCGCTGGAGTGAGGAAGGCACGTTCAACGCGCCCAATCCGGTCGGTCCGCTCTCCTCGCCCGACGGCGTTCCCGCCGACAAGCTCTTCGTGCAGGACATGTTCCCGTACCCCTCGGGTTCGGGACTGCACGTCGGTCACCCGCTCGGATACATCGCTACGGACGTTTTCGCGCGCTTCCATCGCATGCAGGGCCGCAATGTCCTGCACACCCTCGGCTATGACGCCTTCGGGCTCCCGGCCGAGCAGTACGCCGTGCAGACGGGTACCCACCCGCGGACCACCACCGAGTCCAACATCGCCAACATGAAGCGCCAGTTGCGACGCTTGGGTCTGGGGCACGACGAGCGTCGTAGCCTCGCGACGACGGATGTCGACTTCTACCACTGGACGCAGTGGATCTTCCTGCAGATCCATGGCGCCTGGTACGACAAGGAAGCCGGCAAGGCGCGTCGTATCTCCGAGTTGCAAGCCGAGTTCGATTCCGGTGAGCGCGCCCTGGAAGACGGACGCGAGTGGGCTTCGTTGGACGTGGCCGCGAAGGCCAAGGTTCTGGACTCGTACCGCCTCGTCTACCAGTCGGATTCGATGGTCAACTGGTGCCCCGGTTTGGGTACCGTGCTGGCCAACGAGGAAGTCACCGCCGACGGTCGTAGTGACCGCGGAAACTTCCCTGTCTTCCGTAAGCACCTCCAGCAGTGGATGATGCGCATCACCGCGTACTCAGACCGCCTGGTCGACGACCTCGAGTACCTGGATTGGCCGGACAAGGTCAAGGCCATGCAGCGTAACTGGATCGGACGCTCGTACGGCGCCGAAGTTACCTTTGCCGCAGGCCAATACGGCGTCGATGTGTTCACGACGCGCCCCGACACGCTGTTCGGCGCCACCTATGTGACGCTGGCTCCTGAGCACGACTTGGTGGACAAGCTCGTCGCGGACGAGTGGCCCGAAGGTGTCGACGCACGCTGGACTGGCGGTGCCACGAATCCGGCGGAAGCTGTTGCTGCATACCGTAAGTCGATTGCCGCCAAGACCGACCTGGAGCGCCAGGAAAACAAGGAGAAGACGGGCGTCTTCCTCGGTTCCTACGCGGTCAATCCGGTCAACGGACAAAAGGTCCCGATCTTCATCGCCGATTACGTTCTGACGGGCTACGGCACCGGCGCGATCATGGCAGTTCCGGGACACGATCACCGTGACTGGGAGTTCGCGAACGCGTTCGGACTGGACATTCTCGAAGTTATTGCCGGTGGCGATGTTTCGGAGACTGCGTACTCCGGTGACGGCCCCCTGGTGAACTCCGACTACCTCGACGGTCTGGACGTGGCCGAGGCCAAGGCGACCGTCATCAGCCGCCTCGAGGAGAGCGGCCAGGGCAAGGGCACCATCCAGTACAAGCTGCGCGACTGGCTCTTCGCGCGTCAGCGATACTGGGGCGAGCCTTTCCCGATCGTCTACGACGCGGACGGCAACGCACACGCCCTGCCGGATTCGGCTCTGCCCGTTGTGCTTCCGGAGGTCGAGGACTACGCACCCGTGTCTTTCGATCCGGACGACGCCAACTCCGAGCCCTCTCCCCCGCTGAACAAGGCGACCGACTGGGTCAACGTCGAGCTCGATCTCGGCGACGGTCTGCAGACTTACCACCGCGACACCAACGTCATGCCGCAGTGGGCGGGTAGCTCGTGGTACCAGCTGCGCTACATCGACCCCACCAACCAGGACGCCTTCTGCGACCCGCAGAACGAGGCGTACTGGACGGGTCCGCGTCCGGAACTGCACGGCCCCAACGATCCCGGTGGAGTCGACCTGTACGTCGGCGGCGTCGAGCATGCGGTGCTGCACCTGCTGTACTCGCGCTTCTGGCACAAGGTTCTGTTCGACCTGGGCTACGTGTCCTCGAGCGAGCCGTACCGCCGCCTCTACAACCAGGGCTACATCCAGGCATTCGCGTACACCGATGCCCGCGGCGTCTACGTGCCCGCAGAAGAGGTCGTCGAGCGTGACGGCAAGTTCTTCTACGAGGGCGCCGAGGTCAACCGCGAGTACGGCAAGATGGGCAAGAGCCTGAAGAATGCCGTTGCGCCGGACGAGATCTGCGCCGAGTTCGGTGCAGACACCCTGCGTGTGTACGAGATGTCGATGGGTCCGCTGGACACCTCGCGTCCGTGGGCAACCAAGGATGTCGTCGGTGCTGCGCGATTCCTGCAGCGAGTGTGGCGCGTCGTCATCGACGAGGAGACCGGCAAGCCCCGTGTCACCGACGAAGCTCCTGGTGAGGAGACGCTGCGTGCGCTCAACAAGGCGATTTCCGGTGTCATCGAGGATTACACGGCGCTGCGCGACAACACGGCCGCTGCGAAGCTGATCGAGTACAACAACCACCTCACCAAGGCGTTCCCGGGTGGCGCGCCGCGTGCTGCCGTCGAGCCGCTGGTACTGATGCTCGCTCCCCTGGCGCCGCACCTCGCGGAAGAGTTGTGGTCGCGTCTGGGACACACGGAATCTCTTGCGCACGGCCCCTTCCCCGCTGTCGAGGAAAAGTGGCTCGCCTCGGACACCGTCGAGTACCCGATCCAGGTCAACGGCAAGGTCCGTAGCCGCATCAGCGTCCCGGCGGATGCCGATCGCAAGGCTGTCGAAGAGATCGCCCTGGCCGACGAGAAGATCGTCGCTCTGCTCGAGGGCAACGCACCACGCAAGGTGATCGTTGTGCCGGGCAAGATGGTGAACATAGTTCTGTAGGCGCTTCGCGCACTGTGCGCCGTTTTGGTAGTTACCGCTACCGAAACGGCGCACAGTCGTATCTGGAGCCAATCAGTCGTTGTCCTGATTCTCCCGCTCCGCGGAACATTCTGTAGCGCGTGTTCGACGTGAGGGCTGTGATGCAGGTAACACGTTGCCGAGAACGGTAGCTGTCGTTTCACTGCACTTCGCCGCAAGGCCCCGGCCGATGGCATTCGGCAGGGGGTCAATCGAATTCGCAGGTGTCCCGAAAGGATTCTCCAGCCATGGCGTCTCATGTCCACAGCGACGGTTCGTCTCCCAGTCTGCCCGAATCGACGTCGATGCCGGAGCGGTGGACTCCGCGACTGGTGTTCTCGCTGGCGTCGATCGTTCTTCTTCTCGAAATGCTCGCGGTGAGCTACATGATGATTTCCACTGCGCTGCCCGCCATCTCGGTGCATTATCAAACGACGCAGGGAGCTTGGCTGCTCACGTCGTTCCTGCTGCTGGGCGCGGTCGCGTCTCCTCTGCTCGGCAAGCTCGCCGACATGTACGGCAAACGTAAAGTCCTGCTCTTGGCGGTCGCCGGTGCAGCGGTCGGATCGTTCATTTCGGCGATTGCGCCGAGCTATGCCGTCTTGATTCTGGGCCGGTCGCTGACGGGCCTACTCGTTCCCTGCCTGTTCTTGAGTTACTCCCTCATCCGCGACGTGTTTCCGCCGAAAACCGTTGCCTTAGCTGTCAGTATCGCGACCTCCGGCATGGGTTTGATCGCGATCCCAGCGCCGTTCCTCACCGGCTGGTTGATCGACAACCACGGGTTCCGGAGCATCTTCTGGTTCTTCGTCATCGGTTTGGTTCTGCTCGGTGGCATGATTTTCGCTTCGACGGCGGAATCAGCTGTGCGACTGCGCTCTTCGCTGGACCTGATCGGTGCGGTACTGCTCGGATCGGGCATCGCCGGAATTCTGATCGGCGTCAGCTTCGGACCGACCTGGGGCTGGAAGAACGGCTCGACACTGGCCTATCTGATCGGCGGCGTCGCACTGCTGGTGGCTTGGGTTGCCTCTGCCCGAGCCATCCGTGAGCCCTTGATCGACCTGCGCTACTTCGGCAAGCGTTCGGTGATGCTCACCGCCGTCGGTGCCGGGTTCTGCTACGGCGCCTCGGGAGTCTTCACGATTCTGCTGCCGATGATGGTGATGACCCCAGCAGTTCTCGGCCTGGGATACGGATTCGGGGTCACGGCAGAGGGATTCGCGATCTTCCAGGCGCCGCTTGGTGGCATGGTGGTGGTCGGCGGCTTGATCGTAGGTTTCCTCGTGGGCCGCAACATCCGACCGCGTCTGCTGATGATCATCGGGATGATCCTCATGGCAGTCGGATTCACCTTGACGGCAACCATTCACGACAACAAGCCGCTGCTCATCATCTTTGCCGGAATCTTCGGTGTCGGAATGGGTATGGGCTACGCATCTATCCCGAACCTGCTCATCGAGGCAGTGCCGCCGCAGTTGCAGGCAACCACGGCGAGCATGGTTGCGGTCTTCCAGAGTATCTTCCCCGCTGTGCTTCCCGTCATCGCCTTCACGGTCTTGAACTCGCACATCGCGATGGCGATGGAGGGCGCTGTGTTCTACACCGACGAGGGCATGCGCATCGCGTTCCTGATCGGTGCTGCTGCAGCAGTTCTCGGTGCGATCGCAGCCGTATTCCTGCCGCGAAACATCGTCCAGATCGGCGCAGAAGACGGCATGCAGCAGGAAACGTCCCTCCTTCCGGCTCACTGATCATGCGATGACGTGCGGCTACGGGCCAACGCCCGTAGCCGCGCATCTCCATGGTCGCACCTCGATGTCATGCAAGATGAATCTTCTGCAGCGAGATCTCACCCCGCAGCGGCCGCTCCGCAACTTGTGCCAGATCAGAGACGAATGTGTCCGCGATCGATCGGGTGGTGGTGAGTTGTACCGACAGAACGTTGTTCGCTTGACTGCACACTGTTGCGCCGTACCGGTACGCCACCAGCGCCACTGGATCGACGCGTTGGAAAGTCGCGGTGACGTGTAGGCCGACCTGTGGTGTCACCGGAACGAACGGGCCGTGGTCCGTCTTGATGCGAACTATCCCGATGATCTTGTTGAGACGCTTGATCAACATGGCGTCGGAGATGGTTGCCGGACAACGGTACGCGATCGACATTCCGGTGACTCCCGGCGATGTCACGGACACCCACGTGGACAGACTGACGACGTCTACGCCAAGCTTCCACCCCAGCGAAGAAATACGGGCGAGAACTGCTGCGGTGTCATGGCATTCGACGACCATGGTGCCAACCCGTGTCGTTTCACGCATTCCCACGACCTCTTTCGGCTTAGAGAGGCAGCCCGGGCGCATCGACTCCGACGATTCGCGATCCCCGAAAGAAGTCGAGAAGCTCTCTGTCGCCGTGTGCGCCGATACCGCTTCCGCCCCAGAAACTCTGGGTCGAGTTGTCGTCGAGGTCCAGGAGACTGGTGCTGTTGATCTTGTTCTCGCCGCACTCGATCCGGGTCGCAAGTTCACGAGCGGCGTCGACGTCCGCACCGAACACGTAACCGGCCAGGCCGGTATCGAGAGCGTTCGCCTCGAGCAGTGCCTGCTCGTCGGTTGACGCGCGGTGCACGGTCAGGATCGGCCCGAAGGTCTCCGACTTGGTGTGCTCCGACGAGATCCCGTGCACCACTGTCGGAGGGAAGAACCATCCGGAAAGGTCCGGCACAGGGGTGCTCGAGACAACTGTGCCGCCCACGCCGAGGAGGTAGTCGACAGTCGCCCGCATTCGTTGCAGTTGAGGCTCGTTCGCCTGCGGCCCCATCGTAGTGTTGTCGTCACCGGTTCGTCCGAGCGCGATTTCGGCCGTGCGGTCGAGTATTGCGTCGACAAGACGGTCGTGAAGGTGCGGCGGCACGAAGACGCTTCCCGGACTCTCACACCATTGCCCGTTGAGTTTGGTGAACCCGTCGACGAGTGCGGTCGCAGTCAGATCGATATCGGCGTCGGCGCGGACGATCACGGGATTGTTGCTGCCGAGTTCGAGTTGAAGCGCCTTGAAGTCGGCCGAGGCCGCAGAGGCGATGGAACTGCCGGCTGCTCGGCCGCCAGTGAACGCCAGTGCTCGGATTCGTCGATCGGCGGCCAGTAGATGCCCGACGTCCCCGCCTCCGTGAACGAGTTGAAACAGAGCTCTCGGTGCGTCGAGTTCGGCAATGGCACGCGAGATCGCTTCTGTAAGCACATTGGGTCCTGACGGAGCCCAGTTGGAGGGCTTGGCGATGACAGGAGCGCCCGCGGCCAATGCGAATGCGGTCTTCTTCGCGGTGATGAAGCTCGGTGCATTCCACGGTGCGATCACAGCGGTCGGGCCCCAAGCCAGCCGATGTAGTTGTGCGCCCGACGCCAACTGCTCGAACCCCGAGGAGTCTTCCAGATACTTTGCAGCACTACGGAACAGATCGGGAAGTCCGCCCGCGAACAGCGTGCTGATCGATAGGGGGAGACCGTTGTTCTTTGAGTCCTCACGAGCGATCGCCGTTGTTCGTTCCTCGACAAGTTCGGCAGTTCTCTCGAGTAAGAGCACTCGGTCGGCTACCGATCGACGGGTCCAGACACCCGATCGATGGAGTTCTGTCGCGGCGGTGATTACCCTCTCCACCTGTTCGGCGGAAGACGAGAGTTGGGCTTGCAGTTTCTCTCCGGTGTCGGGATCGGAGAGAAATTCGCCGAGTTCGATAGCCGGTGGTTCGACGTTTCCGTCGATCGTGTTGTTCTGGGGCACGAGTGAGCATGAAGTGGTCATGACTGTCCTTCGTGGCGAAATCGTGTGTAGGTCAGATGTTGTCGAGGTAGCGTTCGCGTTCCCAGTCGGTGACTGCGGACATGAAGGAATCCCATTCGTCCTTGGCGACCGCCGCGTAGTGCGACACGACCTCGGCGCCGAACGCCGCGAGTGCGAACTCACTGGCTTCGAGCGCACGCGCCGCCTCGTCGAGTGTGCTGGGCAGCGGTTGCTGCTTCACCTTCTCGAGTGTGTCCGTGTCGCTGTACCCGTCGCGTCGTACTGGTGCGCCGGGATCGAGCTTTCGTGTCAGACCGTCGTTCATCGACGCCAGAACGGCGGCGAGTGCGAGATACGGATTTGCGTCCGCCCCTGGCAGTCTCATTTCGAGACGGTTGGCGGACGGTGCCCCGGTGATGAGTCGGCAGGTGGTCGTCCTGTTGTCGAAACCCCAGGTCAAGCCGTTCCCTGAGAAGTCGTGGCTGGCTCTGGTCCGGCGCATCGAGTTGATGGTCGGCGTGTAGAACAGCATGAGTTCCGGGCAGTGCTCGAGGACTCCGCCGACGGCGTGCAGCAGTTCGGCACTCGCCGTGTTTTCTGCGTTTTCGTCGTGGAACGGAAAGGTGTCGTCGTTCCGCATGGACGCGTGAATATGACACGACGAGCCCATGCCGTCGGTGCTCGGGCGTGCCATGAAGGTCGCAGTGAGCCCTTCCGCCGCCGCGACATCGTGGACCACCTGCTTGAAGAGCACATGGCGGTCGGCCATCTCGAGGGCGGTTCCGTATTCGAGATTGATCTCCCACTGGCCCAGCCCGTATTCGACCTGAGAGACCTCGACGGGAATCGCGCTCTCCTCCAACGCGGTTCGTACCTTGCGGAAGAAGGGTTCCATCGCATTGCCGGCGGTGATGGTGTAGTCCGAGGGCACCAGGGTGGTGGGTTCGAGATCCCGATAGCCGCTGCGCCGCAACGCGTCGGGGGTACCCCGGTAGAGGTGGAACTCGAGTTCCGTTGCCGCGTAGACGGTGTGGCCGTCGGTTTCGAGCTTGTCGATCTGTTTGCGCAGTATCGTTCGCGGTGCGATCGGGACCAGCTCGCCGGTATGTTCGTCGACCGAGTCTGCGATGACGATGGCAGTGGACTCGAGCCACGACGCGCGTCGTAGTGTTCCCAGGTCAGGTTGCAGGCGGAAGTCATGCCAGCCGGTGTGTCCGCCGGCGTAGTCGACAACGAGTTTGTCCATGCGTTGGCTGGCATCCCAGGCGTACACACAGGTGCACACATGCAAGCCCTCGTCGATGTTTGCGAGGAAAAGTCGCGTCGGGACTCGTTTGCCGATCAAACGTCCGTAGAGGTCGATACCGGCGATGAGGACGGTGTCGATGTCGGACTCGGCGAGCTCGGCCGTGGTGAGCCGGCCTTTCATCGGGCGAGCCATCCGCCGTCGACGGGCAGCTGGACTCCACTGATGTAGGAGGCGTCGTCGGAGAGGAGGAAGGAGACTGCAGCACCCATGTCCTCGGGGCGTCCGACGCGCGGCACCAGGAGCCTGGACTTCATGAAGTCGAGAACTTCGCCGGAGGAGACGTCGATGCCAGGCAGGAAGGCGGTGGGGACCGGCCCGGGGGCGATCGCGTTGACTCGTACGTTGTACCGAGAGAGTTCGACGGCCAGAGCCTTCGTCAGCATCTTCACTCCACCCTTCGACGCGTTGTAGTGGACCTGGGCGAAGCCCTGGGAGGACACGACGACGTCCGCTTCCACCGTCGACAAGTTCACCACAGCGCCGCTGTTGCCGTCGCGGAAGTACGGGGTGGCGATCTGCGTGACGATGAACATGCCCTTGAGATTGACGTCGAGGACGAGGTCCCACTCTTCGTCGGTGAGGTTCTCCAGAGAACTCATCGTGATCAGACCGGCGTTGTTGACGAGGTAGTCGAAGCGTCCCCATTCGGCGACGGTGGCCTCGAAAGCGGCGCTCACGGCGGCGCGGTCGCGCACGTCGGCCTCGAGAGCGAGCGCGGGTGTGCCGTACTGCGATTCGATCAGTGCGACGGTCTCTTTTGCACTTTCGATGTGAAGGTCCACGACCGCGACGCGGGCACCGTCGGAGGCAAGGCGCAGTGCGATACCGCGGCCGATTCCGGAACCTGCACCGGTGATGAGGGCGACCTTGTTCTCATGCGTACGTGACATTGTTGTCTTCCATTCTGTGATGATCGGTCTGGCGAGAAGGATCGGTCTGGCGAGAGGTTGCAGCGTCGACGAGCCACGAGAAGAGCGGGTCGATGTCGACGAAGAATTCGGGGTGCCACTGCACGCCCACCACGGGGCGATCGTCGGCCTGGATGGCTTCGGCGACGCCGTCGAGCGCGCGTCCGACGATCCGCAACCCGTTCCCCGGGGTATCCACTGCCTGGTGGTGAAGGCTGTTCACGTGAATGCTGTTGCCGAACAGACTGTATGGGATGGAGCCGGACTCCAGGGCGACCTGTTGTGGTCGGTAGGTACGCGGATAGCCGAAGAAGCTGTGCGCCTCACCGGCGTCGGTGGGAAGGTCGGCAATCAGTGTGCCCCCGCGGGCGACGTTGACGACCTGGTGTCCGCGGCATACTCCCAGGATCGGCAGTCCGATTTCCCAGGCCGCATCGACCAGGGCGAACTCGAATTCGTCCCGAGCGGGGTCGATCATCGAGGAGTTTGGTCCGGGGGTGCGGCCGTATCGCCTGGGGTCCACGTCTGAACCACCGCTGAGGACGAGGGCGTCGAGATGCTCGACGATTCGGCGCGGATCACTGTGGATGCTCAGCAGGATCGGTTGACCACCAGCGGCGCGGATCTTCGAGGGAAAATCGGTGAAGAACATTTCCATCAGCGCGTCGCCGACGACGTTGGGTAGTGACGGCCCGCCACGGTCGACGCGGCCGGTGACTCCGATCAGGGGCATGGCGGGGAGTGCCTCCGCCGTCATCGTGAATTGGGTCATAGGAGCGAGCATAGAACCATTGAATGGCTTTTCGCTAGAGTTTGGCTTGTAAAGTTGGGGTAACGGGTTCGAAGTGCCGCGCGCTGCTGTATCTATTCAAGGACAGTTGCGAATGGGAGCGTTCGATTTCGTAGGTCAAGACGAAGCGTAAGAGTCGGTCCAGGCGCCGAGTAGGGGGTACGAGACGTGCAGATCGACAAGCTGCCGGCCATCGAATTCATGGTCAGTGCACCGACGTTGGGGGAGGATATCGCTCGACGCTTGCGACTGCTCATTCACAGCGGCGCGCTCAGTCCCGGTGATCGCCTGCCGTCCGAGCGTGAACTGTCTCAGCAACTCGAAGTCGGTCGAGTCAGTGTGAGAGAAGCCATCCGAATCCTTCAGGCGATGGGATACATCGAGGTGCGGCGAGGAGCCACGGGCGGATCGTTCGTTTCGGAGTTGACCAGGCCTTATGAAGACTGGGTTGGCCAGTTGAAAGCGCGCGAAGCAGATATCGACGAGATCGTCGACCTCCGTATCGGGTTGGAAATGCGCACGGCAAGCCTCGCGGCGGTCCGGCGAACCGATCGTCATCTTCTCGAGTTACTCGAATCCATTGAGCAATTGGGGGTTTCCGGAAGTCGGGGATCGTTCCGGGCTTGTGACGCCAGGTTCCACGGCGGTATCGCCAGAGCGGCGGGAAACAGCAGGTTGGAGGCCGCTGTGGTCGAAGCTCGCGGCGAAATGTTCGTCCCCGTCGATCATCTCGTGTTCGAAGACCAGGTCGAGGCTTCGAGGGTGGAGCACAAGGAGATCTTCGAGGCGATCAAGCGGGGCGACAGCGCTCGCGCGGCGGAGGCGATGGAACGTCACATTCTGCACGCAAAAGACGAGCTCAAACGCTTGGCGCTGCAGGAAGAAGGCTGACGGGAGCGCGACGAACGGACGGTTCGTCCCGTTTTTCGCAAGTAAAAGTTTTGTGAATTGGGTCCCGAATCGACTTCAATGGTTCTAACATCGCCGGTATGACCCATACTTCCGTCAATGCTTCACGCGATGCATCCGGCGATGACCGAACTCTTCGAGGCTCGCTGGGTACCGGTTCGATAGTCCTCATGGTCGTTGCCGCGGCCGCTCCCCTGACTGTGATCAGTGGGCTTGTGCCGCTGGGCATTTCCGGGGGCAACGGTGCGGGCTTCCCCATGACCTTCGCCGTGACAACCGGTGTACTTCTGCTCTTCGCAGTCGGATTCACCGCGATGTCGCGTTACATCCCGGGAACCGGAGCGTTCTATCTCTACATCGGACATGGTCTCGGCCGTGGTGCCGGCGTCGGCAGTGCGATGTTGGCGCTTGTCAGTTACAGCACAGTGCAATTGGCCGTATACGGCTACCTCGGCCCGGCAATGAGTTCGTTGATCACCTCGTACGGTGGTCCGGAGGTGCCGTGGTGGATCTTCTCGCTCGCCTCGTTGGCTCTGGTCGCCGTCCTCGGATTTCGTCATATCGAATTGTCGGGCAAGGTGCTCGGCATCCTGTTGATCGCAGAGGTCGGGATCGTCGTCGTCCTCGACGCTTTCATTATCGCCGACGGTGGTCCGGAAGGTCCGTCGACGGCGATGTTCTCCCCGTCGGAGATCTTCTCCGGATCCCCGGGCGTCGCATTGGTATTCGCGCTTGCTGGTTACATCGGCTTCGAGTCCACGGCGATCTTCCGCGACGAGGCGAAGGATCCGGCGCGGACGATCCCACGAGCGACGTACGCCGCCTTGATCCTTATCGGTGGCTTCTATGCTCTCTCCAGTTGGGCGGTCGTGACGGCTTGGGGTGATACGGGTGCCGTGGACATTGCGGGCACCGACCCCGACGGCATGTTGATCACCACTGCCACCGACTTTGCCGGATCGGTGACGGCCCATCTGATTCAAATTTTGTTGGTGTCCAGTCTCTTTGCCGCAGTTCTGTCTCTCCATAACGTCTTGGCGAGATACATCTTTGTTCTGTCGAACACCGGCGTTCTGCCGGGCGCAGGTGGGCGTACGCACCGCGTGCATGGTTCGCCGCACATCGCGTCAGTGGTGCAATCCTGCTGTGCTCTGGGGCTTCTCGGCGCTTGCATCGTCATCGGTCTGGATCCGGTGACACAGATCTTCGCGTGGTTCGCCGGTGTCGCAACGGTGGGGATCGTGGCTCTCATGTTGCTCACGTGCCTTGCAGTTCTCGTCTTCTTTCGTCGTACCAAGGTTGATCAGCGCTTCTGGCACACCAAACTTGCCCCGAGCCTGGGGCTCGTCGGCCTCATCGGATTTGCGATCGCCATTGCCGGAAACCTCCCGCTTCTTCTGGGTGGCAACGTACTGGCCGTGGTGATGACCGGAGTACTGGTGCTCGCGTTTGTCGGTGGGTTCCTCTATGCGCGTCGACGCAAGCAAGTGAGCTTCGAACTCCCCTCGTGAGAGGGCCTTCGGTGAAATGATGTGTGCACCCGCACTCGAGAAAGCAGGACTCCCATGACGTTCGCGGATCTGGACGGCGATGAACTGTGGAGTTACCTGAAGGAGCGTTCAGGATTGCCCGGCCCGCGTGCGAACCTCGCGCTCATGCTCGAGTTCGCGCGCGGCGCCGACAGTGACGACGTTCTGTGGGCGGTGGAGTCCGAAGACGAATACATCCGCTGCTGTGGGATCGTCGGGCTCGGGTTCATCCTCGTTCGTTCACGCGACAAGGCTGTTCTGGACAGTCTGACGGAGGCAACCACTAGTGCGTCGTGGCGTGCACGTGAAGCTGCCGCGATGGCCGTTCAGGCGATAGGTGACACTGATCCGGAATTGTTGCGGGCGATCATCGAGCAGTGGGCACGTTCCGCTCATCCATTGACGCTTCGCGCAGCGGCCGCCGGGATCTGCGAGCCGCGGTTGCTCAAGGACAAGGTGAACGCTGCGCTGGCCGTTCAGGTGTGCCGAGACGCTACCGAGTGGATCGTCGCGCAACCAGCTGATGCCCGTCGTGAAGCCGACACACGCACTCTCCGCCAGGCGCTCGGGTACTGCTGGAGCGTCGCGGTCGCAGCGGATCCGGAGAATGCACTGCCGGCGTTCGTCTCCCTGGAGGCGTCGGACGACGCCGATGTCGTCTGGATCGTGCGGGAGAACCGGAAGAAGGCCCGGCTGCGCAAGGTGCTCGAAACCTGACCCGTGGATCAGGGACGTAGGTTATCCTCAGAATTAGAACCTGTTCTAACTACGAGGGGTAGACCATGGCACCGTCCGCAGAGGTAATCCGCAAGACCGTCGACGCCTACATCGAGACAGTTGCCACGGGCACTGCCGCCCAGGTTGTGGCCCTGTATGCCGAGGGTGCAACCGTCGAAGATCCGGTGGGCACCGACGTGCGCACCACCCACGAGTCCATTCTCGAGTTCTACTCTGTGATCGAGAACTTCGACCAGGAAGCTCACCTTCAGACCCTCCGCATTGCCGGAAACGAAGCGGCATTCCACTTCTCGCTGATCACCAAGCTCGGCGAGCAGACGCTGACCATCGCACCCATCGACGTCATGACCTTCGACGACGACGGAAAGATCCTGTCGATGCGCGCATTCTGGAACCAGGAAGACATGATCACCGCCTGACATGACGGTGAGAACGATCGATGTCGACGGATTCCGTTGGCAGATTGACGATTCCGGTTCTGGGACAGCTGTGATTATGTGTCACGGCTTTCCCGGCCTCGGGTACAGCTATCGCCATCAGTCGGCAGCGTTGGCGGAAGCTGGCTTTCGAGCGATTACGCTCGACATGCCCGGGTACGGCGGCACCACGCGCCCGTATACCGTCGACGACTACACCAACGATGCCGTCGCGAACCGGCTGACCGACCTACTCGACGCTCTCGGAATCGACAAAGCGGTGTTCGTCGGCCACGATTTCGGCGCGCCCGTCGCGTGGACCACCGCTCTGCGCCACCCTGATCGTGTTGCGGGACTGGTCTCGTTGGCAGTCCCCTACGCACCCGACCGGTTTCCCGCCAAACCCTCGACCATCTACGCCGCGATGGCGCGCAAGCATTTTCTGCACATTCACTATTTCCAAGAACCGGGTGTCGCGGAGCGCGAACTCGACGCCCGTCCACGTGAGTTCCTTCAGCGGCTTTTCCATGCCCTCTCCGGGGCCTACCGGTACCTCGACGTCTGGAAGAACCCGTCCGAAGGAAACGGCTACCTCGACGTACTGCCTGAGGCGCCTGCATTGCCGTGGTCGTGGCTAACCGAGGACGATCTGGATGTTTATGTAAAGGCCTTTACTGCAACAGGTTTCACAGGTGGCTTGAACTGGTACCGAGCGTACGACGCCAACTGGGAACGCAGCGCGGATCTGGACGGAGCGCACATCGACGTCCCGACGCTCTTCGTCGCGGGCGCCGAAGACCCGGTCATCGCGATGAGCGGCCCCAAGGCATTGGACCGCATGAAGGACGCCGTCCCCGACCTGCGGGGTGTGCACCTTCTCAGCGGCGCGGGGCACTTCGTACAACAGGAACGTGCTACCGAGGTCAATGAACTTTTGATCTCTTTCCTTCGGTCGCTCTAGGCGAAATCGGGCCGAAGGTCTAGCGTTGCGCAGATGCGCACCAGGATCTTCGATCGCGGTATTCGGGTAGGTATCACCGGTGCTCTTGTTGCCGGTTCGCTTCTGGCTCTGGGTGTGTCCGGTGCCGCGGCCGCGCCGCCCTGCCCTGGATCGTCCCCCGCAATCCTCAGCGCCCAGATTCCGGGCGCAGCCCTCGAGGGTGTCACCGTGGACGGGCAGGGTCGCCTGTACACGGCAGACCTGGTGAGTGGTCGAATCTTCCGCGTCGATGCGCCTGGTCAGGCTGCAGTTCCGATCGCGACGGTTCCCGGCGGTGCGGGCGCACTCGCGTGGAGCCCGGACGGTTCACTGCTGGTGGGTACCGGAGCAAACGCCGGCGTGCTGATCGGCGATCTGACGCGTGCTGCGTCGGTCGCGCGTGTGGACGTGAACTCGGGTGCCGTGACGCCGATCGCCGGTGGTCTGAGCGCTGCAAACGGCCTCGCCGTCGCGCACGACGGAACGATCTATGCCACCAACGATTTCGGTTCGTTGATCGGTAAGGTCAGCCCAGGCGGCGCCGTCGACCCGGCGTGGGCAACCTTCCCGAGTGCAAACGGCGCCGCCCTGAGCGCCGATAATCGCTGGCTCTACGTCTCGCGCACGTTCGCAAACCCGGGTGTCAGCCGCATCTCCGTCGACAATCCAGGGTATTCGGAATCGTTGGTCGATCTCGGCGGTCTCGAAACCTTCTCTGCCCCAGATGGTTTGACCCTGGACTCGCGAGATCGCGCAATCGTTCCCACGGACATCAGTGGTGAGGTGTGGCGGATCGACGGACCCGGCCAGTACTGCTCGCTCACCAGCGGACTGCAGGCGTCGAGCGTGTTGACCTACGGGCGTGGCAATTCCGGTTTCGCGGGCGGGCATCTCTACCGCGCCGGGTTCGACGGAAAGATCTTCGAGATTCCGGCTGGCTTCGACGCGGGCGCCCAGGCGGCAACCCCGTAACGCGACATCCTGACGCGACTTACTCACTACTGATGCCGGGACTGCCGGAATCGTCCATACTGGTCTGCATGGCGGAAACGAGTGAGATCGACGAGGCCGAGGTGGCCCTTCCCGCGATACCGCAGCCGTTGCTGACCCCGCTCACGGAAGCTGCGATCTTCCTGGTTTTCACCATCGACGAGGGTGGTGAGCAGGCAGTTCACGACGTTCTGGCGGATATTTCCGGGCTGCAGCGCTCGATCGGATTCCGGGTTCCTGCAGGTGGCTTGGCCGCCGTCGTCGGCATCGGTTCGGACGCGTGGGACCGGCTTTTCGAGGGGCCACGGCCGGCAGAATTGCATCCTTTTGTCGAGTTGACCGGTGACAAACACCACGCTCCGCGTACGCCGGGCGATCTGTTGTTCCACATCCGGGCCCGTCAGATGGACCTGTGCTTCGAGTTCGCCACGGTCGTGACCAACAGGTTGGCCGGCGCCGCGTCGGTGATCGACGAGGTCCACGGGTTCAAGTACTTCGAGCAACGCGATCTCATGGGTTTTGTCGACGGCACCGAGAACCCGTCCGGGCAGGCCGCATACGTCGCGGTCACTGTCGGTGACGAGGATCCGGACTTCGCGGGCAGCAGTTATGTCATCGTCCAGAAGTACCTCCACGACATGTCTGAGTGGAACTCACTGCCCGTCGAGGAGCAGGAGAACGTCATCGGACGCTCCAAGCTCGAAGACCTCGAGATGGACGACGACACCAAACCTGCCAACTCCCACACCGCACTCACCGTCATCGAGGACGAATCCGGTGAGCAGATCCAGATCCTGCGCGACAACATGCCGTTCGGCCACGTCGGTTCCGCTGAAATGGGAACCTACTTCATCGGTTACTCGGCGTCCCCGACGGTCACCGAGCAGATGCTCACCAACATGTTCATCGGGAATCCCGTCGGGAACTACGACCGCATTCTCGACTTCTCCACCGCCGTCACCGGAATCAACTTCTTCGTTCCGACGGCGGACTTTCTCGACGATCCCCCGGACTTGCCGACCAGGCTCGTTCCCGAAGCGACGTTCACAGCGCCCATCTCTGACGGTTCTCTCGGAATCGGCAGCCTCAAAAGGAGTGCCCAGCAATGACAAACCTGCACCGCGACCTAGCACCCATTTCGGCAGCAGCCTGGGCCGAGATCGAGGAAGAGGCCAGCCGTACCTTCAAGCGTCACGTCGCCGGTCGTCGTGTCGTGGACGTGGAGGGACCGTCGGGTGACGATCTCGCGGCCATCCCGCTCGGGCATCAGGTGCCGATCAATCCCTTGGCCGACGGCGTCATCGCACATGCTCGTCAGTCGCAGCCGATCATCGAACTGCGGGTTCCGTTCACCATCAGTCGACAGGCCATCGACGACGTCGAACGCGGCGCCAAGGACTCCGACTGGCAGCCCGTCAAGGACGCGGCCAAGCAGATCGCTTTCGCCGAGGACCGCGCCATCTTCGAGGGATACCCCGCAGCCAGCATCACCGGCGTCCGGGCCAGCGGTTCCAACCCGGAACTGAAGCTCCCCATCGACGCCAAGGACTACCCGGAGGCCATCAGCCAGGCGATCACGTCGCTGCGCTTGGCCGGTGTCAACGGACCGTACTCACTGCTCCTGAATGCCGACGCGTTCACCGCGATCAACGAGACCTCCGATCACGGCTACCCCATCCGCGAGCACCTGCGACGCGTTCTCGACGGCGAGATCATCTGGGCCCCGGCCATCGACGGCGCTTTCCTGCTGTCGACGCGTGGTGGCGACTACGAACTGCATCTGGGCCAGGACCTGTCCATCGGCTATCTCTCGCACGATGCGAACTCCGTCGAGCTGTACTTCCAGGAATCGATGACGTTCCTCATGTACACCAGCGAAGCTGTTGTCTCACTTGCGTAAGAGCCTTCGAAACCTCTGATGCCAGGGCGAGCGAGACAGTTCGCCGATGTCCTGGAGGTGGGCGACAAAGGCCTGGGCATCCGCATGCGAAGACGTCTTCGGCCGTCCGTCCGCCCACGCTGTGAACAACCGAAGATAGCGATCGCCGAGGGTGTGGCGCACGACCGGAAGATGGTGCGCCACTTCTCCTGCGCGCTTTCGGAGCAGCGCCGTCGAGACAACGGCAGCATCGTCTTTGTCGAAGCCTTCGGGTAGTTCGCCGCCCGCCACCAGAGCCCGAATCAGCGCCTCTTGACGCTCACCGAGCGTGCTCATGTGCGTGACCAATCGGTGCCCGCCGTGATGCGATCCAGACCAGCTGCGTCGGCAATGGCATCGAGCTCGTCGAGCAATTCCACTGCCGGCGGATAGTTGCCGTCTCGCTCGAGCATGATCGCGGGATGGTGACCGGCGGCGGTGAACTGCGCAAGGAGTTCCAGCACTGCTTCGGGCACCGGATCGGTGTGCGTGTCGTGGTATTTGCCGTCGCTGATACTGCCACCGGCGATGTGGCAGTATGCGATTCGCTCGAGTGGCAGTCGGCTCAGCTCGGCCCACGGATCACGCCCGCGGTTGAGGGCATTGGCATAGACGTTCGCGATGTCGAGAACCAGCAGGGCCCCGGTTCGTTCGACGATTTCCGCGAGAAACTCCCCTTCGGTCAACTCGTCGTCGGGCCAGTCGAAAAGGGCGGCAACGTTTTCGACGGCAAACGGTACCGGTAGACCGTCCTGAGTGCGGGTGATGTTGCATACCAAGGCGTCGACGGCTTCGTAGGTGCGCGGCAGTGGGAGCAGGTGCCCGGCCTCGATGCCGCCCGCCCGCACGAAGGCGATGTGCTCACTCGCCAAGGGGGCGTCCAGTAGTTGAGCCGCCTGCGCAAGGTGATCGATCCGTGCCTGATCTACCGCCTCGGCTCCGCCAAGCGAGAGCGAGATTCCGTGCGGGATCACCGGAACTCCCAGCGAACCGAGGTGCGGCGGTACCTCGTTTCCGATGGATTCGGCAATAACTTCGCAGAATGCCAGGCCGTCTAGCTGCGCGATGATTCCGGAGACCTCGGGACGCCAACCGATTCCCAATCCGTACAGGGCCATTCGAGTCACCTCCCGTGTGCAACTGCTAACGGCGACTATAGACGGATCAGGCGGGCAGCCAGTTGGGTCCCGGTCCGTTTCCCTCTTCGAAGATCAGCCACGTTTTGGTCGAGAGAACCCCGTCGAGTCCCTGGAGTTGTTCGAGAACGGTGTGGCGTAGTTCCTGATTGTCCGGGGCGCGGACCAGCACCAGAACGTCGAAGTCGCCACCGAGGAGGGAGAAATGCTCGACAAACGGCAGGGCCTTCAAGGATGCCGCCAGACCCCGCCACGAGTGCTGCCTGATCGAGAGCGCCACGTACGCCGAGGAGCCGAGCCCGGCCTTCTCGTGGGCGATCCGCGTCGTGAACCCGGTGATGATTCCGGCGTCCTCGAGCCTTTCGATGCGGACATAGGCGTGAGCGCGGGATATGTGCGCCTTTTCGGCCAGTGCACGCATGGAGATGCGACTGTCTGCGACCAGTTCGGCGATGATGCGGCGGTCGATCGCATCGAGAGCGTGCGGTTCGGTGGCCATCTGTCCATTCCTGCTTCGGTAGTTGAGTCGGTTGATGGACATATTGCTGCCCGAATCCCCATGATAAGCCGTTTGTCTTGAATCTTCGACGCCTTCTGTCATTACGTCGCCGGAGTGCGAATACTGATGGACACAACGTCTTCTGGAGGTAGAAGTGACTCTTGTCGAGCCCTTGGGGGAACTGCGGTATCAAAAGTTCCTGCCGGCCGATTCCGCGGTGCAGTACCTCGACCCTGCCGGAGAACTGACGCGCAGCGAGGCCCGCTACGCAAAACCGAGCGACGATCGCCTGATCAAGATGTATCGAAAGATGTTCCTGGGCAGGCGCTTCGACCAGCAGGCGACGGCGCTGACCAAACAGGGACGCCTGGCCGTGTATCCGTCCTCGCGAGGGCAGGAGGCATGTCAGATCGCGGCAGCGATGAGTCTGGAGCCGAGTGACTGGCTCTTCCCCACCTATCGGGATTCGATGGCGTTGGCCGCCAGGGGTGTCGATCCGGTGCAGATTCTGAGCATGCTTGCCGGCGACTGGCACTGCGGATACGACCCGGTAGCGCTTCGCAGTGCGCCGCAGTGCACCCCGCTGGCGACGCAATTGCTGCATGCAGCGGGGGTGGCCTACGGGGAGTCCCGACGGGGCCTGAAGACCGTCGCGCTCGCGCTCTGCGGTGACGGGGCCACCAGCGAGGGTGACTTCCACGAAGCGCTGAACTTCGCCGCCGTCTTCAAGGCGCCGGTGATCTTTCTGGTGCAGAACAACGGATTTGCGATCAGCGTCCCGTTGTCACGTCAAAGCGCAGCACCGACGTTGGCGCACAAGGGCGTCGGCTACGGGATCGGCAGCGAGCAGGTCGACGGCAACGATCCCGTGGCGATGATGGCCGTCATGGACGAGGCTGCGCGCTTCGTCCGCAGTGGCAACGGACCGGTGGTCGTCGAGGCACACACTTATCGCATCGACGCACATACCAATGCCGACGACGCCACCCGCTACCGCGACAGCGCCGAGGTGGAAGCCTGGCTGGGGCGAGATCCGTTGCCGCGTCTCGAAAAGTATCTGCGCGCACACGATCTGATCGACGGCGCGTTCGTGGAATCACTGACCGCAAAGGCAGAAGCCGAGGCCGCCACACTGCGCGCCGGCATGAACGTCGACCGCCCACACGATCCGCTCGATCTGTTCCGGTACGTCTTCGCCGAGCAGACACCGCAATTGCGTGAGCAACAAGCGCAACTGGAGACCGAACTTGCCGCCGAAGCTGCTGATACAGGGGGAAACTGACAATGCCCATGCTCACGATGGCCCAGGCCCTCAACACCGCACTACGGGATGCGTTGACCGCCGACGACAACGTTGTCGTCTTCGGTGAGGACGTCGGTACCCTCGGCGGCGTATTCCGCGTCACCGACGGCCTCACCCGCGACTTCGGCGACGACCGATGCTTCGACACTCCCCTCGCCGAGTCCGGCATCATCGGATTCGCAATCGGTATGGCCATGGCCGGTTTTCGTCCGGTCGTGGAAATGCAGTTCGACGCGTTTGCCTATCCGGCATTCGAGCAGATCGCCTCCCACGTCGCAAAGATCCGCAACCGCACCAAGGGTGCGCTATCGATCCCGATCGTGATCCGCGTTCCTTTTGCCGGTGGTATCGGCGGGGTGGAGCATCACTGTGATTCCAGCGAGGGCTACTACGCACACACGCCCGGCCTGAAGGTCGTGGCGCCGTCCACGGTGGAAGATGCGTACTCGCTGCTACGTTCGGCGATCGAGGACCCCGACCCGGTGATCTTCCTCGAACCCAAGAAGCTGTATTTCTCCCGTGCAGATGTCGAACTGACCGCACGTGAGCCGATCGGTCGCGCCGTCGTCCGGCGCCCCGGCCGTGATGCGACGCTCATCGCCTACGGCCCGTCCGTGGACGTTGCACTGAAGTCCGCCGAGGCCGCCGCGGCCGAGGGCCGCGACATCGAGGTGATCGACATCCGCTCGATAGTGCCGTTCGACGACGAGACGGTCACCGTATCGGTGCGAAAGACCGGACGCTGCATCGTCATCCAAGAAGCGCAAGGCTTTGCCGGTGTGGGTGCGGAAATCGCCGCCCGCGTGCAGGAGCGGTGCTTCCACCATCTGCACGCCCCGGTGCTCCGGGTCAGTGGATTCGACATCCCCTACCCCGCGCCGAAGCTCGAGCGTCACCACCTGCCCAGCGTCGATCGCGTCCTCGATGCCGTCGATCGTCTGCAGTGGAACGACACTCCCGACACCCGTTGGGCGGTGACGGCATGAGCAATCAGGTATTCATGCTCCCTGACCTGGGTGAAGGACTGGCCGAGGCCGACATCGCGGAGTGGCACGTCAAGGTCGGCGACGTGGTCACCATCGATCAGATCGTCGTCGAGGTCGAGACTGCGAAAGCTGCTGTGGATGTGCCCATCCCGTTCGCGGGGACCGTGATCGAACTACACGGCAAAGACGGAGACACCCTGAAGGTGGGCACACCGCTGATCACTGTGAGCGGTGGTGGCGGGGCAGACGACAGTGTCGACGTGGTCGTCTCGGCTAACCACGAGCGCTACCGCGAAGAGGAACGCGCTGGTTCGGGCAATGTCCTGATCGGGTATGGCACGAGCGAGGATGCACCTCTGCGCCGCCGCAGAGCTGCTCCGTCGGTACGCGTGATCTCGCCGATCGTTCGTAAACTGGCTTCTGACAACAGTATCGACCTGGCCACAATTTCCGGATCGGGCGCTGGCGGAGTCATCACGCGAGCTGACGTCGAGGCCGGGGCAAACACCGGCACGGAAACGGAGACGTCACACGCGACCGACCAAAGAATCCCCATCAAGGGACTACGCAAGGTGGTTGCCGACAAGCTGTCCACCAGCCGCCGCGAGATCCCGGACGCAACAACCTGGGTCGACGTCGACGCCACCGAGCTGTTCACGGCGCGTGCCGAGATCAACAAAGCACTGCCAGATTCCGACAAGATCAGCCTGATGGCGCTGCTGGCTCGGCTGACCACCGCGGCGTTGGCGCAGTACCCCGAACTGAACTCGTCGGTTGACACGGCCCGAGGCGAGATCGTCCGACACGCCCTCATTCACCTCGGAATCGCCGCACAGACGCCGAAGGGATTGATGGTACCGGTCATTCGCAATGCCGATTCACTGAGCACCGTCGAACTGGCACAAGCACTTCGGGTGAGTACCGACCTTGCCCGCGACGGCAAACTCGAACCCGCCCGCTTGACCGGCGGCACCTTCACACTCAACAACTACGGGGTATTCGGGGTCGACGGATCGACTCCGATCATCAACCACCCCGAGGCGGCAATTCTGGGGATCGGACGCATCATCGACAAGCCGTGGGTGGTGAACGGCGAGTTGACCGTCCGTAAGGTCACTCAGATCTCGTTGAGCTTCGACCACCGCGTCTGTGATGGCGGCGAAGCCGGCGGTTTCCTACGGCTGTTCGGTGACTACATCGAGAACCCGATCCGCGTTCTGGGAAGGCACTGATGACCAAGGCGCTGATGTCTACTGACGAACAGAACAGCGACGTCGTGATCCTCGGTGGAGGATCGGGCGGCTATGCCTGTGCCATCCGCGCCGCCCAACTCGGGTTGTCGGTCACGATGATCGAGGCAGACAAGGTCGGCGGAACGTGCCTGCACCGCGGATGCATCCCGACCAAGGCACTGTTGCATTCCGCCGAGGTTGCCGATTCTGCACGCACAAGTGAGCAATTCGGAGTCCGGGCAACATTGGACGGCGTCGACATGGCACAGGTGCACAAGTACAAGAGCGGGACAGTCGAGCGGCTGTACGGCGGCTTGCAGGGATTGCTGGCGCAACACAAGGTCACCATCGTCAACGGATCCGGGACTTATGTCGGTGAGCGAAGCATCGACGTCGACGGAACCCGCTACACCGGAACGTCACTCGTTCTGGCCACCGGCTCGTATCCGCGCGGGGTCCCCGGCATCGACCTCGGCCGACGGATCCTCACCAGTGACCAGGCACTCGAACTCGACCAGGTACCCACCAGCGCAACAGTGCTGGGCGGCGGCGTCATCGGCGTCGAGTTCGCAAGCCTCTGGCGCTCCTTCGGCGCCGAAGTAACCATCGTCGAGGCACTCCCCCGACTGATTGCCGCCGAGGATCCGTGGTCGTCGAAGCAGCTCGAACGGGCCTATCGTAAACGCGGAATCGTCTGCAAGACGGGCATGAAGATGGTTTCCGCGAAAGAAGCGGCCGATTCGGTCCGCATCGAACTAAGCGACGGAACGATACTCGACACCGACGTACTGTTGGTCGCCGTCGGCCGCGGACCTCGCACGGACGATTGCGGGTTCGCCGAAAACGGAATCAGTCTCGAGAAGGGATTTGTCGACGCCGACGAACGACTCCGTACCTCCGTAGCCGGTGTGTACGCGGTCGGCGACATCGTGCCCGGTCTTGCGTTGGCGCACCGAGGTTTCCAACAAGGAATCTTTGTGGCTGAACAGATCGCGGGGAAGGATCCGATACCGGTCGCCGAACATCTGATTCCTCGCGTGACGTACTCACATCCCGAAGTTGCATCAGTCGGGCTCGGCGAAGAGGCGGCGCGCACGCAGCACGGCGACATCTCCACCGTCACCTACGACCTGGCGGGCAACGGCAAGAGTCAGATCCTGCGAACTACCGGAGGAATCAAAGTGATTCGCCGCGGAGCGAAAGGCCCTGTTGTCGGTGTCCACTTGGTGGGAGATCGCGTTGGCGAACTGATCGGTGAGGCGCAGTTGGCCGTTGCCTGGGAAGCACTTCCCGATGAGGTGGGGCGCTTCATCCACGCACACCCCAGCCAGAACGAAGCGTTGGGCGAGGCCATGCTCGCCCTTGCGGGAACACCACTGCACGCGCACAGCTGACCCATAACCAGGAGAGGATCTGCAATGAGCATCGACGACGAACTGTGCTGGGACGGTGAACTGACCGTCACCCGACATGATCGGGAGACCGGCACGACATTCGTGATTCGAATCGACTCCACCCGCCTGGGACCGGCGTCGGGTGGCACGCGGGCGGCGCATTATCCCTCGATCGGTCACGCTCTGGCGGACGCCGGGAAGTTGGCCGGCGCAATGACTTTGAAGATGGCGGTCTCGGACCTGCCGATGGGTGGCGGGAAGTCGGTGATAGCACTGCCCGCACCGCGCAATCAGATCGACTCGGCGACTTGGACTCGTATCCTCGACATTCACGCGGAGAACATCGACAAGCTCGAGGGAAACTATTGGACCGGTCCTGACGTCAACACCAATTCGTCCGACATGGATCAGCTCAGTCACACCACCAAGTACGTCTTCGGGCGTTCGGTCGACAACGGTGGCGCCGGTTCCAGCGCGCACGCTACGGCTCTGGGCGTGTTCGAAGCGATGAAGGCCACGGCGCGACGTCGTGGACTCGGAACACTCGACGGCCGAACGGTACTGGTGCAGGGACTCGGCGCCGTCGGCGGGAAAGTTGTACGTCTCGCAGCGCAGGCTGGGGCACGCCTGTTGGTTGCAGATACGGACCTGCAGCGCCTCGAGGCTGCTTCTCTCGCGGGGCACACGGTCGTTCCTGTGGACGAGGTACTCCGAACACCGTGTGATCTCTTCGCTCCCTGCGCGATGGGAGGCATCATCGATTCCGCTGCTGCTGCGTCGATTCCGACTCTGGCCGTGGCGGGCGCAGCAAACAACATCTTGACCGATGCCGCGGCGGGCGAGGTTCTGCGAAGCCGCGGGGTTCTCTGTGCCCCTGATTTCGTCGCGAACGCGGGCGGAGCCTTTCATCTCGTGGGGCGAGAAGTCTTGGGGTGGAACGAAGACGACGTCGTCGAACGAACCCGAGGGATCGGTCGAACTCTGATTGAGGTGTATTCGTTGAGTGAGGAACGTGGCATCACTACCGAGGCCGCAGCGCTTCTGCTCGCCCGGGCGCGGCTATCCCCCGCATCCACCACCACCGCCGCCGCATCCGCCACCCCCGCTGCAGCTGGCGCCTCCCCCGTCTGAACCGCCACCGTCCGAACCCCCGCTACCGTCGGCACCGATTCCGGCGGCGGAGGCCAGGGCGGGATTGATCATCAGCATCGCCGATCCGGCGAAGAGGGCGGCGGACATTCCCGCCAAGCGCGGTCCGTAGGCGGAGAAGGCAGGCTTGTTGCGCGGGGACAGGTGGGCGTGTGCCGTGGTGAGTTCCGAACGTGCCGCATTGCCCGAGGTGGTGCGATCGAAGTTGAGCCCGAGCAGCGGGATGCTGAACCCGGTGACGAGTACGGCCAGAATCAGAAACTCGACGGGCTTGTCGTTGTGCAGTCCGAAAGCAATGCGGACGATACCCACGGCCACCAGGATCTTCAGCGGAACTGTGGAGAGAAAGATTGAACGCCTGATGCTGTCGGAGGTCAGGTATCCCCGGTCCGCCAAAGAGTTTCGTAGGCGAGCTGTTTCCACCGTCATGCGCTCGGCGAGTTGCCGCCGACGATGGGGTAGAGCCTGCTGGGCCAGGCGCTGGTACACGGTGAGGGTGTACCAGTCCAGGGTTTCGTCGCCAGGGCCCAATGGGCGCAGGACTACGCCGTCGGTGGTGATCAGATCAGCGCTACGCAGGATTGCCAATGATGCTGCGATGGCGCGTGACTCGCCGGTGAGCATTCCGACTTCCGGAGGGGTCAGCTGCTCGGCGGAATACCCGTGCTCGTCGGAATACCCGTACCGGCGTGCCCGAATCATCAGACGCCACACCAGAGTGAGAACCATGAGCGTGACCGAAACGGCTATGTAGCCGCACAGGAAATCCTCGCTGGGGATCCCCCACGTGTCGGCTGCATGAGTGCTCATCCCCCACACCCCCCGCCGCCGCAACTGCTTCCGCTGCCGCCACCGCCGTCCGAGCCGGATGATCCGGAAGAGGAGCCACAACTGTAGTAGCTCGAACTTCCGCCGCCCGGGCTGTACGCGGCGCCCGCAGCCACCGCTCCTGCCAGCGCCGGATCGATCAGAACCAGAGCGCCCGAACCGAAGAGCGCCGCCGAGAGCCCGGCGAGCGAGGGGCCGTAGCTCGTGTACGCGGGCCGCAGTTTCGGTGAGAGGTAAGAGTTTTCGTGCTTGAGACGTCGAAGCTCGCTGTCGCCCAAAGCTGTCCGACGACGCTTGATGCGAAGAAGTGGAATCATCAGCGCGAGAACGATGATGGTGAGGAGCAGAAACCCGACCGGCTTACCGCCGGCGATGCCGGCGACGAGACGGACTACGCCGAGACCAATTACCGCCAGGATCGGAACGGTCCGAAGGGCAGCAGTCAGACCGTCCTGCGGGCGTTGCAAGTATCCCTCGTCGATCAGCGTCGTACGTAGTTGTGCGAGTGCGACGTTCAGTCGTCCCATCAGGCGCACCTGTCGCAGCGGTACTTTTCCGTTGCCGAGCCGCTTGTGCACCGTACGGGTGAACCAGTCGAGACGACTCTTGTCCTCAGCGGTGAGCGCCAGCTTGGTCTTGCCTTCGGTGCTGATCAGCTCGGCGCTGCGCAGAATAGCCATCGACGCCAGCACCGCTTGGTAGTCACTGGTTAAAGCGCCGATCTCGGGAGGAGTGAGCGGCCGACGCACCGCGTCGACGACCACGGGTGACCGGCGCGCAGACATTCGGCTGTAGAGCGAGAGCCCGATCGCGACGGCGGCTGCCACCAGGTACCACTGAAGGAAGGTCTGGCTGGGGATCCCCCACGTGTCAGCTGAGTAGTAGTTGTTCACAGCACTCACCCCCCACAGCTGACGGTGCTGGAGAAGGTCGAGCAACTGGACGGTGAAGACCCGCCGCCACATCCGGGTGCCCAACTGCCGTCGCGACCTGGACCGAAGAGTGCCGCCGCAATGCCCGCCGACGTCGCCCCGTAGGTGGCAAACGAGGGTCGGGAAATCGGTGTGAGGTAGGAGTATTCGTCCTTCAGGCGGCGCAGTTCGACCTGGCCGAAACGGGTGCGTCGGCTCACGCGGAGAAGGGAGACGACAATCAGGGCCAGGCAGATGACAACGAGCGGAAGGTATCCCGCCGGGTTCTCGTTCACGAGAGTGAATCCGGTTCGGATCGTGCCGACCACGGCGACGATCACGACCGGTACCACGGACAACTGCATCACAGTGCGTTCACGATTGCCGTTCAGGTAGCCGGCTTTCACCAGGTCGCTACGAAGTTCCAACAGCGGAAGGGGAAGTGTCGGCACGAGCTGCGAGGGCACGGCAGTTCCACTGGCGTCGTCGATCCGCTGGCGGACGATGCGGGTGAAGCGGTCATGTTGACCCTGGCCGGCAGGATGTGCAGCACTCTCGAGTTCTGCCACGGCAGCGCGTACTGCACGCTCGTCGCTGGTCAGTACACCCATCTCCGGCGGTGTGAGCGTGCGCAATTCCGGTGCGGGCTTGCGCAGGGCGACGCCTCTGATCACAAGCGCGATCACCACCGCTCCGGTGGCAGCGGCGACGTACCACCCAAGGAAAGCCTCGGTGGAAATTCCCCACGTATCCGTATGATTATGCATTGCACACCACCTCTCGATGAACTCCTGAGAACCAGTCCAGTCTCTTTGTCCGACAACTGATGTCAGTATCGGGCCAGTGCCCGGAAAAGCGATATCCGGGTGGCCATCGTCATCATTCCGTTACCGGCGAACTGGGGATTTACCGGCCGGTAGGTCGAAGCACGATCTCCGTGGGGTGTGCGTCCGACGGTGTTTCGACGGCAGTGAGTACGGCGCGCGCCACAGTGGAGGCCTTCAGGAAGCGCTCGGGGTCGTACTCGTCGCCCTCACCGGCGACGATGTCGCGCTGCATATCGGTGTCGATCCGGCCGGGGTGAATGGAGGTGACCCGCAAGGACGGCTCTTCCAGGCGCAGTGCGTCTCCGAAAGCGCGCAGCGCGAACTTGCTGGCCGCGTACGACCCCCATCCAGCGTTGGCGCGCAACCCGGCACCCGAATTGATCAGCACTACGTGGCCTCCGGCTGCACGAAGTGCGGGCAGGAGCACACGCGTGAGCTCGGCGACGGCGATGACGTTGGCCTCGAGGGTTCGTCGCCACTGATCGACCGAGGATTCCTCGATGGTGCCGATGTCGGCCACGCCGGCGTTGTGTACCAGCACGTCTAGCGTCGTGATGGAGGAGGCTGCGGCCGCGACGGCGTCGTAGTCCGTGAGGTCGAGGGGTAGGGGCGTAGACCCGGGCAGTTCGGCGCAGATCGGCTCGAGGGCCTGCGCGGATCGTGCACCGAGCAGCAGGTCGTGGGTCGGCGCCAGTTCGCGTGCGATGGCAGCTCCGAGGCCGCGACTGGAACCGGTGATCAAGGCAGTTGGACGCATGGTCCGAGCCTATCGAGTGGGAAATGTTCGGCTAGCCGAACTTGTGTATTTGTTTACCCACATATTAGAGTTTGATCATGACGACTCGCGACGCGAAGAATTTCCGCCGCCTGGGAATTGCTGCCCTCGCCGCCCTGCTTCTTTCCAGCTGTTCGGCAATGAATTCCTCTTCCGACGACGGCCGCCCGGTAGTGCTCACCACGTTCACCGTGCTCTCGGACATCGCCCAGAACGTCGCTGGCGATCATCTCCGCGTCGAGTCGATCACCAAGGCGGGAGCGGAGATTCACGGTTACGAGCCGACGCCTGGCGACATTCGCCGGGCCAACGAAGCCGATCTGATCCTCGACAACGGCATGAACCTCGAAGCATGGTTCACCAAGTTCGTCGACGGACTGGATGTGCCACACGTCGTGGTCAGCGATGGCGTCGAAGGCATCCCGATCGCCGGTGATGCCTATGCGGGCAAGCCCAATCCGCATGCGTGGATGTCTCCATTGAATACGCAGATCTACGTCGACAACATGGTGTCGGCGTTCAGTGACCTCGATCCGGGCAATGCCGCGGCATTTGCGGAGAACGGCGCGAAGTACAAGGCGGAACTGCAAGCGGTGCAAGACGGCCTGGTCAGTGGCCTGGCGGCGTTGCCCGCAGGTCAGCGGGCGCTTGTCAGCTGTGAGGGTGCGTTCTCCTATCTGGCCAGGGACGCGGGACTCAGCGAGGCGTACATCTGGCCGGTCAACGCCGAGCAGCAGGCGACGCCGCAGCAGATCATCGCCGCGATCGACTTTGTCCGGGCCAATTCGGTTCCCGCAGTCTTCTGCGAGTCGACGGTCTCGGATGCTCCCATGCAGCAGGTCGTCGGGGCGACCGGGGCGAAATTCGGTGGGACGTTGTACGTCGACTCGCTGTCCGAAGCCGACGGTCCCGTGCCCACCTACCTGGACATGATTCGCCACGACACCGACGTCATCCTCGGCGGCCTCACCGGCGGTAAATCATGACGGAACAAGCCATTCGCGTCGAAAATGTCAGCGTTCACTACGGTGAGGTCCACGCACTGGACCACGTCGATCTGACCTTGAACTCGGGTAGCGTCTGCGGACTGATCGGCATGAACGGTTCAGGCAAGTCCACCTTGTTCAAGGTCATCATGGGAATGATCAAGCCGGACAACGGCTCTGTGACAATCGCCGGCCTCGACGCAGCCGCTGCGCGGAAGAGCGGCCGCATCGGATACGTGCCGCAGAGTGAAGACGTCGACTGGACCTTCCCGATCAGCGTCCGTGACGTCGTGATGATGGGCAGGTACGGCCATCTCGGGTTCTTGCGGCGCCCGCGACGTGCAGATCGCGAGGCGGTGGCCGAGGCGCTCGAGCGGGTGGAACTCACCGAATTCGCGGATCGCCAGATCGGACAGCTCTCGGGTGGTCAGAAAAAGCGCGCGTTCGTGGCACGCGGCATCGCGCAGGACGCATCGATACTGCTGCTGGACGAGCCTTTTGCGGGCGTCGACAAGCGTTCCGAGGCAACGATTTCGACACTGCTACGAGAGTTGGCTTCCGACGGCCGATCGATCTTGGTCTCGACCCACGATCTTCACGCGGTGCCGAAACTCTGCGACGAGGCGGTACTGCTCATGCGCACGGTCCTGGTGCATTCCGACCCGGACACCGTTCTTCAACCGGAAAACCTCGCCCTGGCTTTCGGTCTCGACGTGATGGACAGGACCTGATCGATGAACCTCGTAGAACTCCTACTTGATCCTCTCCAGTACGGATTCATGGTGCGCGCGTTGGCCGTTGCCGTTGTGGCTGCGGTCGTCTGCGCGGTGCTCAGCTGTTGGTTGGTGCTCATCGGGTGGTCACTGATGGGCGATGCCGTCTCACACGCCGTCCTGCCCGGTGTTGTCCTCGCTTACGTCGTCGGCGCTCCATTTGCCATAGGGGCCTTGATCTTCGGGTTGATCGCCGTCGCACTGATCGGGCTGATCCGGAACACCAGCCGCGTCAAGGAAGACGCCGCGATCGGTATCGTCTTCACGACTCTCTTCGCGTTCGGTTTGGTTCTGATCTCGGTGACCCCCAGCCAGACCGATCTCAACCACATCATTTTCGGCAACCTGCTGGGGGTGAGTTCGTCCGATCTTCTGCAGGTCGCGATACTCGGCGCGTTGGCGTTGAGCATTCTGTTGATCAAGCGTCGTGATCTGACGTTGTTCGCTTTCGACCCGGTCCATGCCAACGCGATCGGCCTCTCGCCCAAACGTCTCGGCGCCTTACTCCTCGGGGTTCTCGCACTCACCTCGGTAGTGGCGCTGCAAGCTGTCGGAGTTGTGCTGGTGGTGGCGATGCTGATCATCCCCGGGGCGACGGCCTACCTTCTCACCGACAAGTTCTCACGGATGCTGGTGATAGCTCCCGTCGTCTCCGCAATATGCGCGATTACCGGCATCTACGTCAGCTACTACCTCGACACGGCTTCCGGTGGCATGGTCGTGATGACGCAGGGCATCGTGTTCGCCCTGGTATACCTGTTCAGCCCGTCGCAAGGGGTCATCGCGAAATGGACTTCGCAGCGGCGTAGGGCCCGGGTGGAATACAGCGCCGTGGCGTAGCGGGCGGTCTTGATCGTTCGTCCAGTTAACAATCCGCTACCAAATCGGGTAGGTTCGTAGGGGCATTCGTCACCACAAACATTTCGGCCGCAACGATGCCGGCTGCAAGACAATCGGTGGTGACGCCTTGAACACCGATGGGTTCTTCGATGACGCAGTTCCGAGCGCGACGCACGTGGCTGGTTCTCGGCGTCGTAGTCGCGGTCATCGTCCTCGCCGGATCCGGGCTGCTCAGCCCACGAACTTCGGTTCTGGTGGACGATATCGCCCAACTCGTCGGGGGCGCCACCGCGACTGCGGTCTGTTGGTGGACATCGCGGCGCCATCACGGCGTCGAGCGTCGTTGGCGAACTCTGATGGCTCTGGGTATGGCCGGCTGGACTCTCGGGATGTTCTTTTGGGCGTTCTACCGCTCGGTTCTGCACGTTCCCCTTCCGTCGCCGTCGATCGCGGACTTCGGGTTCTTCATGTTCCCGGTGTTTGCCGTGCCGGCGCTTCTGTCGTTGGTGCGCCAGTCGCCCCGGCGTGAGGCGATTGGTCCGATCCATCTGTGGCTGGTGCTGACGCTCGACGGTCTTGTCGTGATCGGTGGGTTGTTCATCCTCACGTGGACGACTGCCCTCGGCGCCGTCGTTCATACCGGTCCTACGGGGTCTCTCGGGTTTCTCGTCGCGGTGATGTACCCGATTACCGACTTCGTTCTGATCGCGATGGTCTTGCTGATGGTCATCGGACCGAAGGCAGTTGCCGAGGTTCGCGAACCGCTGACGTTCCTCGGGTGCGGGTTGGTGATGCTCTCCCTTTCGGACAGCGTGTACGCGTACTTGGTGGCGATCGGCGCCGAGAGTATGCCGACCATCGCCGACGCCGGGTTCATCGCCGGCCCGCCGTTGATCGCGCTGGCGGCATTGGCCGAACGAGCCGAGCCCCGACCGCGCACAGCCCTACAACCTTGGCGAAGCGATCGGACTCAATTGCTGCTGCCGTATCTCTTGATCGCGGTCATCGCGACGATCGTGACGGTTCAGGCACTCATCGTCGGCAACCTCGATGCCGTGGTCGTGATACTCGGCGTCGTCGTGCTGGTTCTCGCGCTGGTGCGCCAAATTCTCACGCTCCTCGAGAACGACGCGCTCCTCCAACAGATCTCCGCTGCCCAGGACGAGCTCCGGTACCGAGCGCATCACGACCCACTTACCGAGCTCGCCAACCGGGCCGCGTTCGACGAACACTTCGCCAGTGCCGTCGAAGACTACCGCCTCACGAAGACCGAACGGGTGCTGATGCTCGTTGATCTGGACGATTTCAAGCAGGTCAACGATCGATACGGGCATCCGGCCGGTGATCGTTTACTGGTTGCTCTCAGTGCGCGTTTGCGCGAGGCGGTTCCCGAAAGTGCGTTTGTCGCTCGATTCGGGGGCGACGAGTTCACTGTGCTCCTGCAGGGCCCGCTCGACGATGCCGTCGTCGTCGCTCGGAGGATCGTCGACGCCCTCAGCAGCGATGGGATTGCAGGCGAGAAATCGGTATCGGTGGGTGCGAGCGTCGGCGTAGCGGTATTCGGGGCCGCGCAGTTCGAGTCCGCGCAGTTCGGGTCCGCGCAGTTCGGGTCCGCGCAGTTCGGGTCCGCGCAGTTCGGGTCCGCGGATGAGCCGCTCAGCGCGCACACTCTGCTTCGCCAAGCAGATGCGGCGATGTACGAGGCGAAGAGAAGTGGGAAGGGCGCTGTCGTCGTCTACGGAGATCGCGGCGAAGCCTAGCGCCGCAGGAGAGCGAAGATCGTTGCCGGCGAACCAGATCCGGCTCTATTGATGGCGCTACCGACGAGGATGCTCGCCCCGGTGGTTGGCAGGGCGGCAAGATTGTTCAAGTTCTCCAGGCTGATTCGACGCTTGTCGTACAGGAGCGTCGAGACGGGGTAGGTTTCGTCGTTTCCGAGGTCGGGACCGAAGGTGTCGGTTCCCAATGCGCCACGCGTGTCCAAGCGCCCGGTGTCTATCAGCCACTGCGCTGCGTCCACCGAGAAGCCGGGTTGGTGGGTGGCACCCTCGGCGTCGGCGTTGGCATATTCTTCGGTACCCCAGCGCGATTCCCATCCGGTCCAGAGGACTACGGCGGCTCCATCGGGAATCCTGCCGTTACGCCTCTCCCACTCTTCAAGGTCTGCGACGGTGAGGGCGTAGTCCGAATCGGCGGCAGCCTTGTCCCGGATGTCGATCTTCACTGCGGGTAGGAAGAGGTCGGCCGGATCGAGTTGGTCGGCTGTGAGTCCACCTTCCTGAAAGTGCGCGGGTGCGCCCCAATGCGTACCCGTGTGTTCACCTTCCTTGACGTACTGGAGGTAGTAGCCGTCGTCGGCAATGGTTGCCGCTGTTTCGAGAGTGAACTCGGGATCGCCGGGAAAAATCGGCGTCGACGCTGGGTCGTTCACGTGTGAGAGCGAAACAACCGACAAGAGCTCGTTCAACGGGGTTGTTGCGTCTTGACTGCTTCCGGAACTGCTACCCATGTCGATCACCTGAGGCCCCGCTACCAACGCCAGGCCTGTGGCTGCGCGCTGAAGTAACTGTCGTCGTTTCATCGATCCCCCGCCATTTTGCCCGAATTGAGAGTGTTGCAATCACTTTCGCTCCCTGAACCTTAGGCTGCTGCGGACCATGACGACCACTCCACATCGCGGACAGCTATCACTTGTCCGTGCGGTCGGTGATCCACGTACTGCGGATACTTTGCGGCCAAAGCATCGATTGCGCTCTCGGACTCCTTGGTGCCGGGGTCGAGGACCTCTGCGCGGCCGTCGACGCGGACCCACCAGAGGGTGGACCAGTTGTCGTCGTAATGATCGACCAGCAGGCTCGCACGCCCCGTCTCTGTGATGTTCCGGAGCCGGCGAAGAGCGGTCGTGGTTTTCGGCTTGTGGTCGACGCAGGAATAGACGGTATCGCCGAGTAGGGCGAATACGAGGGGCACAATGTGCGGAACGCCGGCTGCGTCAGCCGTCGCCAGGTGAGCCACCCGCGCGGCTTCGAAGCGTGCTCTCGGATCGTCCATAACCACAGCGTAAGTGGATCAAGGGTTGCCGCAAGCCGCTGCTGACGGAACAGTGGTCTCATGGAACCGGATGAAGCGCTTCGGGAGATCGCCTACTGGCTCGAACGATCACGCGCCGAAACGCACCGCGTCAAGGCCTATCGCCGAGCCGCGGACGTCTTCGCAGGATTGTCCGACGAGCAGAAGGAGTCTCGCCGGAAATCCGACAGTTGGAAGGCTCTCACCGGCATCGGGCCCAAAACTGCAATGATCATCGCCCAGTCGTACGACGGCGTCGCCGAATATCTCGCAGAATTGCGCGAGCAGGCCGAGCCCATCGGCGACAGCCCATTGCGACAAGCCCTGCGCGGCGATCTCCACACACACTCCGACTGGTCCGACGGTGGAAGCCCCATCGAAGAGATGATGCGACGCGCAGCAGCACTGGGCCACGACTACTGCGCCCTCACCGACCATTCGCCTCGGCTCACAGTCGCCAACGGGTTGTCCGCGGAGCGACTACGTTCTCAACTCGACGTCATTGCAGGGTTGAACGCCGAGCTGGCCCCCTTCCGCATCCTCACTGGAATCGAAGTGGACATTCTCGAAGACGGTTCACTCGACCAAGACCCCGATCTGCTCGACGAACTCGACATCGTGGTGGCGAGCGTGCACTCGAAGCTGCGGTCAGAGAGCGAAGCGATGACCCGCAGAATGCTTGCTGCAGTGCGAAACCCGCGTGTCGATATTCTCGGACACTGCACCGGGCGTCTTGTCGAGGGTGCTCGCGGAACCCGCCCCGAGTCGCAGTTCGACGCGGAGAAAGTGTTCGAGGCCTGCCGCGAATCAGGCACCGCCGTCGAGATCAACTCCCGACCGGAGCGTCGTGACCCGCCTTCGCGTTTGATCGAGTTGGCCCGCGATCTGGATTGTCTTTTCTCCATCGACACCGACGCCCATGCTCCTGGTCAGCTGGCCTGGCAGGGCTACGGCTGTGACCGGGCCGAAAAGTGCGGTGTCGAAGCGGATCGGGTGATCAATACCTGGACCGCCGAAGATCTTCTGGAGTGGGCGGGCAATTGAGATCACAGGCAGTTGAGAGCACTCCGAGCACGCCGGAATGGGTCACGGAGGCGTTTGCTCGGTGACCTCCGGGTTCAGAGTCGTGTGGTGGAGCGGCGGGGTTTTCGGTCGGGGTCGATGCCTGGCGGTGGGATGAACCAGGGCAGGTGATCAGCGCCTATCTGGATTTCCCATTGTCCGGTGAATCCGGGTTTTCGGTGCATCAGGGTGTGGTGGGTTCGGCAGAGTAGGACCAGGTTGTCCATGACGGTTGGTCCTCCTTTGGCCCAGTGTTTGATGTGGTGGGCGTCGGTCCAGGCGGGGACGCAGTCGCAGCCGGGGAAGGCGCATCCTTTGTCGCGGGCGATCAGGGCGGTGCGTTGTGCCGCGGTGACAAGCCTTTTGAGTGGGGTGACGTCGAGTGGGGTGCCGTTTTCGTCGAGGAGGACGGCGCCGAGCATGCAGTCGCAGGCGATCATGCGGG
>NZ_JAJNCL010000009.1 GCF_021025955.1 Rhodococcus qingshengii
GTCCACCGCTTTCGTCGGTCCGTAAACCTTGGTCAATCCCCTCAGTTCAATCATGAGGAGAACTTTGCCCTACGGGCTAAGACCAGCACATCGGCCACAGGTCTAGTTCCGAGTGGTACTCAGGTAGGACACAAAGCCGGGTAATCCGGGCATAACCCTGAGAAAACACCCGGAAATGGTCCGTCAGGACGATGCTTGGGCCCAGAACCGCTTGGGAATCCGGCCGGCGTGACGCGCCTCGAAACCGGCTACCACTGCGTGCCGCATCGCCGACGCCATCAGTGCGGGATTCTTGGCGCGCGTCACCGCTGTCGCAAGTAGGACTGCGTCGCAGCCCAACTCCATGGCAAGGGTGGCGTCGCTGGCCGTTCCGATTCCGGCATCGAGGATGACGGGCACGCCGGCCCGCTCGACGATCATCTCGATGTTGTGCGGATTCGCGATACCAAGCCCAGTGCCGATAGGTGAACCGAGCGGCATGACTGCCGCGCAGCCGACCTCTTCGAGGCGAAGCGCCAGAACCGGATCGTCCGTGGTGTACGGCAGGACGGTGAAACCGTCGTCCACCAATTGTTCTGCGGCGGAGACTAGTTCGATCGCATCGGGCAGCAGTGTCCGCTCGTCGGCGATGACTTCGAGTTTCACCCAGTTCGTCTCGAGTGCTTCCCGTGCCAGCTGCGCCGTCAGCACTGCTTCAGCGGCGCCGCGACAACCGGCGGTGTTCGGGAGCGGTTCGATTCCGAGGCGGCGGAGCAGGTCCAGCACCCCGGTGCCGCCGGCCGCGTCGACTCGCCGCATCGCGACGGTGGTCAGTTCGGTGCCCGAGGCCACCAGAGCTTCTTCGAGCACCGCGAGGTTGGCGGCGCCGCCCGTCCCGGTGATGAGCCGGGAACCGAAACTACGGCCCGCAATGGTGAGAAGATCCTGCTCAGCCACCCTGCACCGCCGTGAGGATCTCGATTTCCCAACCACGTCCGACGGATTCGTCCCAACGCCCGCGCGGAAACAGTGCACCGTCGACGGCGACGGCGATGCCCTTGCTGGGCAACTCGAGGTGCGTCAGTAGTTCGGTCACCGTGACTGCTCGATCGAACTCGAGATCTTCGCCGTTGACGGTGATCCCGATCGGGACCTGCTCACTCATGAATTTTCCTTAGCTGCTGCGAACCGCTCGGGTTCGGTTCCTTTTACCTCGACCAAAGATGTGCCGTTCAACAACGCGAGCGTCGCATCGGCGGTGACGGGCGTCAGTAGAACGCCGTTGCGGCCGTGCCCGGTGGAGACGACAACACGATCGGACACGCGCCCGATCAACGGCAGGTTGTCCGGCGTCATCGGACGTAGGCCTGCCGCGCATTCGTAGAGTTCGTATTCGCCGATCGCGGGCATCAGTGCCTCGGCGTCGTTGATCAGGTCCCGCACTCCCGCCATGGTGACCTGTGTGTCTTCACCGGACTCGTATTGTGTTGCGCCGACGACGATTCCGTCGCCGCGCGGGACGAGATACGCGGGTCGTCCGTGGACGCTTCCGCGGATTGTGCGGCTGGGCGCCGGGGTGACTCCAGGTCTGCTGCGCAGACGAAGGATCTCACCCTTGACCGGCCGCACCGGCAGTCCGGGCCACAGCTTGGGTGACGCGATGCCGGCGGTGAGCACTATCTGATCGGTATCGAGTTCGGCGAGGTCGTTGACGGCACGCGCGATCAATTCGACGCCGGATTCCACACAGGCCTTCTGCAACGCCTCCAGCAGAAGTCTGTTGTCGACGGCGGACTCACCGACAGCCATGAGTCCCGATCTGATTCCGCGGCCGAGCATGGGTTCGAGTTCACGGATGCGGGCGCGACCGAGGATTTCGAGTTCGTGGCCCTGCGAGCTCACCCACTCGGCGATGGTCTGCAGGTCCTGCGCGTCGGCAGCATCGAGCGCAACCGTCAGCGAGCTGTCCGCGGTGAAGACCGATTGCCCGAATTTTCCGAGCTCCTCACCGAACGCCGGCCACCGTTCCAGGGACGCTGCACCAACCGTCAACGCTGTTTCTTCACCCGGCCAGCCTTCGGAAAGCGGTGCAAGCATTCCGCCGGCCACCCACGAAGCCCCTGATCCGATGGACGGGTCGTACAACCGAACGGACCAACCGTCGCGGGCTGCGCGCCACGCTATGGCGAGACCGATGACACCGCCGCCGACCACCGACACCGTACGAGCGTGTGTATTCACGAAACTCCACCTCCACTTCCTGCGCCGGCATGATCCGGGTCAGGTCTGACGGTCGGGATCTGGTCGCGATCCCCTCTCAGCCCTACGAACCTCGCAGCCACGACTAAAAGTGACGACGACGTTTCAGGACTCCCGTGTCGAACCTTGCTCCCTAGAGGCTACCGTTTGCTCCGTGCACCCCACACATCCCAGTAACGTCATCGACCGGCGCGAGCGCCTGGCAGCAGCACGGCTGTACCTGTGCACCGACGCGCGCCGCGAGAAAGGCGACCTCGCGCAGTTCGCCGAGGCAGCATTGTCCGGCGGAGTCGACATCATCCAATTGCGCGACAAGGGCTCTGCCGGTGAGCGCGAGTTCGGCCCGCTCGAGGCCAAAGACGAACTGGTAGCGCTGGGCATTCTCGCAACGGCAGCGCGGCGCCACGGCGCGTTGTTGGCCGTCAACGACCGCGCGGATCTCGCAATGGCTTCCGGTGCCGACATCCTCCACCTCGGCCAGAACGACATCCCCGTCCCCTACGCGCGAACTGTTGTCGGCGAAGACGTCGTCATCGGCCGTTCGACGAGCAGTCGCGCGCAGGCGAGTCTTGCCGCCATCGAAGAGGGCGTCGACTACTTCTGCACCGGGCCGGTCTGGGCGACGCCGACCAAACCGAATCGAAGTGCTTCCGGCCTGGAACTGGTTCGATCGACTGCCGACGCCGCACCGCCACGTCCCTGGTTCGCGATCGGCGGCATCGACGAGGAACGCCTGCCCGAGCTGCTCGATGCCGGTGCCACTCGCATCGTCGTCGTGCGTGCAATCACGCAAGCATCGGATCCCCAGGCGGCCGCGCAGCGCCTCGCCGCAGCCGTCGCCGGACGCTGAAAACCAGTAACTGGCGAACGTCAACTGTTTGCCGGGACAAATCCGCACAGTTACGGGTCAGCACGCCTCGCGTGAAACATGAATGGAAGTTGTCCGATCAGCCAACAAATCCCCAGTTCCTAGGTGCGATTGGATGTCCGATAAGTCCGATTCGGTGATCTTGATCACACTTATTTCGATTGCGTGTCGCATCCCATTCGGTTTGTTGTAGTTTACGCCCAGTTACTAACTGAAACCTAGGAGTTTTAAATGGGATCCCTCGACACCGGCTCACTCAGCACCGAATCGCTCGAAGACCTGAACCTCGGCAAGGTCAGCGAGCTGCTCAAGCTCGGTATCACTGCGGTCAGCTTCATCACGGCGCTGAACTCGCTCAGCTGAGCCTCGTTTCGGTCGACGACCGAAACACAGAAGGGCCGGACTCCTGAGAAGTCCGGCCCTTCTGCTGTGTACGAACTGTCAAAACTCGAGATGTCACGACTGGGTACTGCTCGCCGTCCTGCTCGCCTCAGACAGGTTCTGGTCGCTGTCTTCGGTGGAACTACCCGACAGCCATCCGAATCCGCCGTCCTCGAATACGACGGTGTGCGGGTCGGCGTCCACCGACACAACCGGCGCAGTGCGGAGTTCCGGCCACGAGGAACCGAATCCCGGATGCAGTGGCAGCGAATCGACATCGGCTTCACGGACCCACCGCAACTCGGTGCTCTCACCGTTGGCAACCGTCGACAGTGGATGTGCCGCGTCAGCTACGACGGTGGTGTAAGTCCACCCGCTCTCGGCGCGCATGGTGACTACCTCGCCGCGAACGCGGACGGCGTCCTCGGCGATACCTGCTTCTTCGTGGGCCTCCCGGACAGCAGCGTGCGTCGTGCTCTCGTGTGAGTCCCGCGCTCCGCCGGGCAGTGCCCACGTTCCGCCCTGATGGCTCCACGCGGCACGATGCTGCAGCAAGACCATGGGCGATCCGTCCGAATCGGGGGCGCGCAAGAGCAGCCCGGCGGCACCGTGTTTACCCCAATGCCGCGTACCGTCCGACCCGATGGACCAACCGTCACCGTCACCACGCATCGACTACCTCGCTCCGCCTGCTCTCGCCGTTGTCCCACACTAACCGTTTCAATCTGCTCCAGGTGTAGGTGATGCTTATATGCTCGCGAAGATGCCCTGAATCATTTCTCGGCGACATCATTTCTCGGTAGCCCGCGTACAACAGCGAAGTGAGGTGCTCGATGGTCGACCGTGTCGTCCCGTCCATCGAACCCCGGTCGCTGCCGCCCTCCGAGGCCACGTCCGTGTCGGCGGAGGACGAGCGGGCACTTCTGCGGCGCGAACTCCAGGCATTCATGTCGTCCACACCTGGTCGGCTGACCGTCGTCGGACTGATCCTGATCGCGATCACCCTGATCGCCGGACTCCTCGCCACCGCAGCGATCGAGAACCGTCAGGCAAATCTCGATCTCCTCCTCGTCGAGACCGAACCTCTCGCCAACTCCGCCCAGAATCTCTACAGCGCACTGTCGTTGGCAGACGCCGCCGCGGCCACTGCCTTCATCTCCGGCGGCCTCGAACCCGCCGAGGTACGCGACCGATACACGCAGTCGATCGGTGAGGCGTCGGCGGAGATCGTGCAGGCATCGGCCGGCCTCGACTCGACGGATCTCGCCGGCCACAGCGCGTTGACCACCATCTCGACCGACCTGTCCGTCTACACCGGGCTGGTCGAAACCGCACGGGCAAACAATCGCGTCGGAAACCCCGTCGGGGCAGCGTATTTGAGCGAGGCCTCGCAGTTGATGCAAACCTCGCTGCTGCCGATGGCTCAGCAACTGCACGCATCGCAGGAGACTCTGGTTTCCCAGGTACAGCGCGATTTCGAGACTCCACCGTGGTGGCCGATCGTGGCATTCGTCCTCGTCCTCTGCGCGCTGGTCGCGGTGCAGGTGTACTTCTCCCGCAAGAGTCGCCGACGCTTCAATCTCGGGTTGATCCTCGCCTCGCTCGCGGTCGCGGCAGCGCTGCTGTGGCTGCTCACCGTCGGACTGGTCTCCGCACTGGCCACCGGGCGCGCTCTCGACGCGGGCGCCGAGCCACTACACGAACTGACCGAAGCACGAATCATGGCGCAGCAAGCACGCACCGTCGAAACTCTCACCTTGGCGAGACGGGATTCAACCGCCGAGGACAACGTGACGTTCACCCGCAAGGTCGACGCTCTGCGCGATATCCTCGAGCGCCTGCAAGACGATGATCGCGCCCGAGTGAACAGCGAAGTGCTGACCGCCGCACTCGACTCGCGCCAGCAGTGGGTGGCTGCGCACACGCGCATGTACGACCGTCTCGGAAACGGCGACTTCACGTCCGCCGCAGCCATCACCATCGGCGCCGGAGAACAGGATTCGGCCGCGGAGTACGGAAGGCTCGATCACGAACTCTGGCAGGGAATCGTGGATTCGCGTACCAATCTTCGATCCGACGTCTCGTACGCCTCACGTGTGTTGGCGGCCTCCGCACCGGGCATGACTGTATTGGCAGTTCTCGGTGTAGCCGGAATCTTCATCGGATTCTGGCCCCGACTGCGGGAGTACCAGTGACTGGAACAGCAGGGTTACAGCGGAAGCGCCCGGTTGCACGCATCGCGATTCTTGCGGCGGCCGTGCTGCTACTCGCTGGGTGCGGTGCGGGACGAGTCGAAGACCTGAACAACTCAGCCGGCACGTCGTACACGGAACCGCCGCTACCCGCCGAAGCCACGATCGCTCCCAGCCCGACGCCGACGACCGCCGCCTCGTGCACCAACCTCACCGCAAGCCTGCGGCCGACCCCCGCGGACGCTTCGCCGCGGCCACCCACCCCGAGCCTCGACGCCATCCGAGCGCGCGGGCGTCTGATCGTGGGCTTGGACACCGGTTCCAATCTCATGAGCTTTCGCGATCCGGCCACCGGACGCCTCGAAGGTTTCGACGTGGACATCGCCCGCGAGATCGCCCGTGATCTGCTCGGCGACCCGGAGAAGATCGAGTATCGGATCCTGACGTCGGACGATCGGATCGCTGCGCTTCAGGAATCGATGGTCGACGTGGTCGTCAAAACCATGACCATCACGTGTGACCGGCGCGAGAAGGTCGACTTCTCGACGCAGTACTTCTCCGCTGAACAACGAATTCAGGTCTTGCAGGGGTCACCCGTCCGCGGCATCGACGACCTCGCAGGCAAACGGGTCTGCGCTGCCCGCGGAACGACGTCGGCCACTCGAATCCAGCAACTCCAACCGGAAGCCACCGTCGTGACCGTCCCGATGTGGTCCGACTGCCTGGTCGTCCTGCAGCAGGGGCAGGTGGACGCGATCAGCACCGACGACACGATTCTCGCCGGGCTCGCCTCGCAGGATCCGTACCTGATGATGGTCGGCGGATCACTGGGCGCCGAACCCTACGGAATCGGCGTCAACAAGGACAACCCCGATCTGGTCCGATTCGTCAACGGAACACTGGATCGGATCCGGGGCGACGGGACCTGGAACCGTATCTACGACCGCTGGCTCAGTGTCCTCGGTCCGTCACCCGGTCCCCCGCCGGCTGTCTACCGGGATTGAGGCTGACATGACCGAAGAGACCGGCCCCGAGCCCGACGCCACCCAGGCAGCCCTACGACCTGAGCCCGAAGCCACCGGCGCCTATGAGCGTCCCGAACCCGAAGCCACCGGCGCCTACGAGCGTCTCGAACCGACGTCGGCCCAGATGCGGGGAACCACGCCGTCCGCGTCCTCCTCCCCCACCGGCCGCTCCACCCGATCCCGCCGCAGCCGGTCGGGGCGCAAGCTGCGCCTCGGCGGCGGTCTGGTCGAGGTTCCCCCCGTCCCGCAGATCGACCCGGCATCTGCGGTGATGAGTGACCCGACGGTCCCCGAACGCAAACGGTTCTGTTGGAAGTGCAACGAACCGGTCGGCCGTAAGAGCGCAAGCACCAAGGCAACTCAGCACGGAACGTGCCCCAAGTGCGGTTCCACCTTCGACTTCCGCCCACTGCTCGAAGAGGGCGAACTCGTGTCGGGGCAGTACGAGGTCCAGGGACCGATCGCGCACGGCGGCCTGGGATGGATCTACCTCGCGATCGATCGCAATGTCAGCGACAGATGGGTTGTTCTCAAGGGACTCTTGCATTTCGGTGATTCCGAAGCACAGGCCGTCGCGGTGGCCGAGCGTCAGTTCCTCGCCGAGGTCGCCAACCCCAGCATCGTCAAGATCTTCAATTTCGTCGAGCATCCGCGCCCGGACGGCACACCCATGGGATACATCGTCATGGAGTACGTGGGCGGACGATCGTTGCGCGAGGTGCTGGCCGAATTCCCGGACGGCAAGCACATGCCGATCGAGCAGGCGATCGGCTACGTACTGGAAATCCTTCCGGCGCTGAGCTATCTGCATTCCACCGGCCTGGCGTACAACGACCTCAAACCCGAGAACGTGATGGTCACCGAGGATCAGTTGAAGCTGATCGACCTCGGTGCCGTGTCCGGAATCGAAGACTACGGATACCTGTACGGCACTGCCGGCTATCAAGCACCGGAGATCATCGAGACCGGCCCGACTATCGCGTCCGACATCTTCACCGTCGGAAGAACACTCGCGGTTCTCACTCTAGACATGCCCTCGAAGCACGGAAGGTATCTCGACGGCCTCCCCGAACCCGAGGACGAGCCACTGCTGCGAGACCACGAGTTCTTTCACCGCCTGCTGTTGCGCGCCACCGACCCGGACCCGAAGAAGCGATTCCAGTCCGCCGAGGAGATCGCAGGCCAGCTCACCGGCGTTCTGCGAGAAATCCTCGCGGAGCAGACCGGGCAGGAAAACCCCGGACTCTCGCTCGTGTTCAGCAGGCAGCGAACGTCTTTCGGCACCGACGAGTTGGTCGGGCAAACCGATGTGTACGTCGACGGTGTCAGCCACGACGCTGCTCTCGATCCGCGCGAAGTTGCGCACGCACTTCCCATTCCGTTGGTCGACCCCACCGATCCCAGCGCGCCGTTGCTGGCAGCAGCGGTGCACAGCGAACCGTCTCAGACTCTCGATGCTCTCAAGCATGCCCGTGAGAACGGCATCGACCGAACATCCGGCACACCGGCGGCCTCCGTCTCGGGCGAGGTTCGACTGGCCGAGGCCAAGGCTCATCTCGATCTCGGCGATCCGAAAACCGCACTGACTGTTCTGGGTGAACTCCAACAGAACATCGGGGACCACTGGAAGATCGAGTGGTATCGAGGACTTGCGGCGTTGCAATCAGGCCGATTCGAGCCTGCTTTCAGTCATTTCGAGACAGTCCTCACCGCGCTGCCAGGCGAGGCGGCACCCAAGCTGGCGTTGGCAGCGACGGCAGAACTGATTCTCCAGCACTGGGAGAGCGACGACCCGGACCAATGGTGCCGCTTCTCCGAGAAGTACTACCGCACCGTCTGGCGGACCGAACGGAATTACGTGAGCGCAGCATTCGGGCTCGCTCGCCAACTCGCCGATCACGGCAACAAGAAGGCAGCCATCGCCGCCCTCGACGAAGTCCCCACGTCTTCCCGGCACTACAACGTCGCGCGGATGTCGAGCGCATTGACGATGCTGTCCGGTGTTCCGATCGCCGAACTCGACGAATCGACTCTGAGGGAAGCCGCCCGTCGTGTTCGGGCGCTACCTGCTGAAGAGAGCCGAAGTCTGCAGATGCGAACCCTGGTGTTGGGTACGGCACTCGATTGGATTCGCTACGGCAACCGCTCGCACACCGAACTCGAACCCATCCTCGACCTGCCCTTCACCGAGCAAGGTCTACGCACCGGAGCCGAAGCCTGCCTTCGCGCCCTCGCTCGCGCCACGACCTCCCGCACACACCGCTACGCCCTCGTCGACCGGGCAAATGCGGTACGTCCCCGCAGCAATTTCTGACGCGCCCCGAGATTTACAGCGCGGCCACCAAAGCCTTTGCCGCGCGGGCGATCGCCAATTCCTCGTTCGTGGGGACCACGAGCACTTCGACGGCCGACGAGGATGCGGAGATACGACGCTCGTTGCGACTCTTCGCCTCGTTGAGAGCCGGGTCGACCTCGATACCGAGACGGGAAAGGCCGGCCAGGCTGTCGCGTCGCACGTCGATGTTGTTCTCCCCGACGCCGCCGGTGAAGGTGATGACGTCTACGCCGCCGAGTTGAACGATGAAGGCACCGATGTACTTACGGAGCATGTGTACGTAGACGTCGTACGCGAGTTTTGCGTCTTCGTCGCCGCCCTCGATCAGTGCGAGCAGAGCGCGGAAGTCGTTGACTCCCGAGAGTCCCTTCAAACCGGAACGACGATTGAGGAGGTCGTCGATCTCGTCGACCTTCATTCCCGAGTTGCGGTTGAGGTGCAAGATGATGCCGGGATCGATGTCGCCGCTGCGAGTGCCCATGACAAGACCCTCGAGCGGGGTGAGGCCCATCGTGGTGTCGATAGCCTTGCCGCCCTTGACCGCCGAGGCCGAAGCGCCGTTTCCGAGGTGCAGAACTATCTGATTCAGCTCGGCAGGATCCTTGCCGAGGAAGTCCGCGACTCGTCCCGACACGTATTCGTGTGAGGTCCCGTGGAAGCCGTACCGGCGAATCTGGTTGGCCTTGGCCACGTCCCGATCTATCGCGTACGTGGACGCTGCGGCAGGCAACGTATGGAAGAACGCGGTGTCGAACACGGCGACGTGCGGAACGTCCGGCAGTTCTTCGCGCGCCACCTCGATACCGATCACGTTGGCCGGATTGTGCAGCGGTGCAAGGTTCGACAGATCCGCGATGGCTTTCACGACGCCGTCGTCGATGAGCGTCGGCGAATAGAAGATGTCACCACCGTGTACGACGCGGTGACCGACTGCGATGATTCCGGCCTCGCTCAGCGGCCGTCCGACCTCGGCGACGATGTCGAGCACCATCTTCAGGCCCGCGCGGTGATCGCCGATGAGAAGGCTTCTATCTTCGACTCCGGTGCGGTGGTTGTAGACGATGTGGCCGTCGGGTTCGCCGATGCGTTCGATGAGACCGTGCGCCACCGATTCCGCCGTATCCGGGTGCACAAGTTGAAATTTGATGGATGACGAGCCGGAATTGATGACCAGTACGGTGCCGTCGCTCACTCTTACGCTCCCTGTGCCTGAATTGCCGTGATAGCCACGGTATTGACGATGTCTTGGACCAACGCACCGCGCGAGAGGTCGTTGACCGGCTTGTTCAGTCCCTGCAGAACCGGGCCGACGGCGATAGCGCCGGCGCTGCGCTGCACTGCCTTGTAGGTGTTGTTGCCGGTGTTCAGGTCCGGAAACACGAACACCGTGGCCTTGCCTGCCACCAGCGAATCCGGCATCTTCTTGTCGGCGACACTCTGCTCGACGGCGGCGTCGTACTGAATGGGCCCTTCCACCAACAGGTCTGGTCGGCGCTCGCGCACCAAAGCGGTTGCGGTACGAACCTTGTCGACGTCGGCTCCACTGCCCGAATCGCCGGTGGAGTACGAGAGCATAGCGATGCGCGGATCGATCCCGAACTGCGACGCCGTCTGTGCGGACGAGATCGCGATGTCCGCCAACTGCTCCGACGTCGGGTCCGGAACCACGGCGCAGTCACCGTAGGAGAGAACGCGGTCGGCCAGGCACATCAGGAAGATGCTCGAAACCGTCGAGACGCCGGGGGCCGTCTTGATGATCTCGAACGAGGGCCGGATCGTGTGAGCGGTGGTGTGGGCGGCACCGGAGACCATGCCGTCGGCAATACCCAAGTGCACCATCATCGTTCCGAAGTACGAGATGTCGGCGATCACCTCGCGGGCTCGCTCGATGGTCATGCCCTTGTGTGCACGCAGCGCGGTGTATTCCTGTGCGAAGCGCTCGGTGTACTCGGACTGCGCCGGTGCGAGTACCTGTGCGCCACTGATGTCCACGCCGAGTTCCGCTGCGCGTCGACGCACACTCGGTTCGTCACCGAGGATCGTCAGGTCGGCAACCTGGCGTTGCAGCAGTCGACCGGCGGCGCGCAGGATCCGGTCGTCGTCACCCTCCGGCAGGACGATGTGCTTGCGGTCGCGTCGAGCACGGTCGATCAGCTTGTACTCGAACATCTGTGGGGTCACGACCGACGGAATCGGCAGTGCCAGTCGGTCCATCAGGACGTCGGCGTCGACGCGCTGTTCCATCAAGCTCAGGGCGGTGTCGACTTTTCGCTGCGAACCGACTGCCACGCGTCCGCGGGTTTGGGCTGCGGCGCTTGCGGTGTCGAAAGTTCCGAGGGTTGTGGTGAGGATCGGAAGACGCTGTTTGAGGCCGGCCATCAACGCCGCGATAGCCGGGTGCGGCGTGATCCCGCCGTTCATGATGATGCCCGCCAGCGACGGAAATCCCTCCGCCTCATGCGCATTGAGCAACGCGAGCAGCACGTCAGAGCGATCGCCCGGTGCGATCACGACCATGCCTTCGACCAGACGCTCGAGGATGTGCTCGGCGGTCATGCCGCCCACCATCACCTTCAGTGCCTCGCGGTGCAGCAGTTCCGGGTCACCCGAATACAACTCGCCGCCGGTGGCCTCCATCAACTCCGCCATCGTGGGCGAGACGAGCAACGGAATCTCCGGCAGGCTCCACGTCGGAACACCGATGTCGGACAGGGCTGCGGTGACCTCGTCGAGCTTGTCCGGATCGCAACGATTGGCGACGACGGCGAGCAGATGGGCGTGGTTGGCGGCCAACTCGGCGGCGCACAGGTGCGCGAGCTGAGCAACCTCCTCGACGCTGCGCCGAGCGCCTCGAACCGCCAAAAGGACCGGCGCTCCGAGGTTCACGGCGATGCGGGCGTTGAAGCTCAGTTCGCTGGGGCTTGCGACGTCGGTGTAGTCACTGCCGATGATCACGACAGCGTCGCACTGCTCTGCCACGGTGTGGTACCTCGCGACGATGTCGGCCAGCGCGGCTTCGGGGTCGGCGTGAACCTGCTCGTAGGTGACGCCGAGTGCGTCGGCGTAGGAGAGATCGGCAGTGGTGTGCTCTAGCAGGAGTTCGAGGATGTAGTCGGTTTCCTCGGTCGAGCGGGCGATCGGGCGGAAGACACCGACCCGGGCGACGGTGGCGCACAGCATCTGCAGCACGCCCAGCGCGATGGTGGATTTTCCGGTGTCACCTTCAGGAGAGGCGACGTAGACACTCGACACGGCAGCGGGCGCTTCTGGCATGCCCAACAGCCTAGTGTGGGCCGCCGCCCACCTTGCCACTGATCGTGGCCACGCTCACGCTTGTGCCGATAACCGGCAACTACGAGAAAGACGAACGGTGCCTGCCACACGTCGAGTGGCAGGCACCGTGATCAGCTTCTGGGTCAAGTCAGCCCAGTGCGCGGAGCCGCGGCGCCAGGTCGCGCTCGAACAGTTCGAGGAACCGGCGCTGATCATGGCCCGGTGCATGGAACACCAGGTGGTTCAGGCCGGCGTCGACGTAAGCCTTGACCTGCTCGACAGCGTCGTCGGGATCGGAAGCGACGATCCAGCGCTTGGCCACCTGCTCGATGGGCAGAGCGTCGGCAGCAGCTTCCATTTCGATCGGATCTTCGATGCTGTGCTTCTGCTCCGGTGTCAGGGACAGCGGCGCCCAGAAGCGCGTGTTCTCGAGCGCAGCCTCCGGGTCGGTGTCGTAGCTGATCTTGATCTCGATCATCTTGTCGATGTCTGCGACGTCGCGCTCGGCCTTGGCTGCGCCCTCGGCGACCGCCGGAAGCAGCTTCTCGGTGTAGAGCTCCATGCCCTTGCCCGAGGTGCAGATGAAGCCGTCGCCGGCCCGTCCCGCGTACCGAGCGACAACCGGTCCACCGGCCGCGATGTACACGGGAATCCCGCCCTCGGGAACGTCGTAGATCGAGGCGCCGCGAGTGGTGAAGTATTCGCCTTCGAAGTCGACGCGATCGCCGAGCCACAGCTCACGCATCAACCGCACGGACTCGCGCAGCCGCGCGAACCGTTCCTTGAACTCGGGCCACTCGCCCTGGAAACCGGTCGCGATCTCGTTGAGAGCCTCGCCGCTGCCGACGCCGAGCATGATGCGTCCCGGGTAGAGACATCCCATCGTCGCGAACGCCTGAGCGATGACCGCCGGGTTGTATCGGAACGTCGGCGTCATCACGGACGTGCCGATCTGCACACGCTCGGTGCGCTCACCGACGGCCGTCATCCAGGCGAGCGAGAACGGCGCGTGTCCACCGTTGTGGCGCCACGGCTGGAAATGATCGCTCACGGCAACGGAATCCATGCCGTGCTGCTCGGCCAGAACTGCCAGCTCTACCAGTTCGCGAGGGCCGAATTGCTCAGCCGAAGCCTTGTATCCGAGCTTGAGTTCCTGCGCCACCGTGCACTCCCTTGTCGTCTGTTTCGTTTACTTCTCTGACATGCTTCTCGTTCTTTGCAGACTATCCAGACATCGCAAGGACTTCTCTGCGTATCTCAGTCTGCGTATCTCAGCGAGCAAGGCTGGTGACCACTGTCGCGATACCGGCTGCCACGGCAACCCCCGCCAATGCCAGGGCAAACAGCCACAGTGCGTGCGGTTCCGGCATCGCGGCTCCGTCCTCGAGCGCCTTCTTCACCTGTAGCCAGCGTCGCATACCTACCAGTGCAGCTGCCGCCGAGAGTGCGATCAAGATCAGACCGAGCGCCGTGCGGACCCACCCTGTGCTCCACTCCGGCACCAACTGGACGACGGCGATGCCGCCCGCCAGCAAGGCAAGTGAGCTTCGCATCCAGGCGAGGAAGGTGCGCTCACTGGCGAGAGTGAAGCGTTCGTCCGGGCGGTTGGGTTCGCTCATGCGTGCTCGCCTCCGTGCGGTGCCACCAGATCCGGGTCCTGACGCCAGTCGTAGACGACCTCGGTGCGCAGGACGATGTCCTGCAGCGAACGTCGTCGTCGATCGACCGCCGACCACAACAACCCGAAGGCGAAGAGTACGCAGAGCACCGCGCGGACGAACGCCAACGGCCAGCGCACGAGGTGATGCCCGGACGTGATCACCCGCAGCCCCATCACCAGGGAGCCGACGGTCCGACCGGTGGTCGCCCAGCAGGCAGTCAGATAAGCCACCGAGACACCGAGAAATGCCGTCGTGGACAGAAAGATTCCCGGTTCCGAGAACGTGAAACTCTGCGGAGAGAAGAGCAGTCGGACGAAGGCGAAGCCTACGTACACGGAACCCATCAGGAGCAGGACGACGCCCAGGTCGATCAGTCCGGCGAGTCCACGGGTGACGATGCCGGCCGGGCCGGAACTCTCCTGGGCCACTAGCGTTCGCCTGCGTTCGTCTTCGGATCGGCCTCTGGTGACGGTTTTTCTGATGACGGCTTTTCTGGTGACGCTGCGTTGTCGCGGCCGAACAGTCGCCCGACGAACCCGGCGACAGCGTCGTCCGCCTGCATGCCCTGCACCCGCGCTCCGTGCACGGCTTCCGTGGAGAGTGAGCCGGTCGATTCACGAATCATCTGTGGGAGGTCGACGCCCTCGATGACCTGGTCGGCAATCTTGACGAGGTCGATGCGGTTGACCTGGCGTTCGAGGTCGACCGTGTCGACTATCCCGTCGAGGTCGAGGCGATCGATCACCGCTTTGACGTCGAGGCGACTTGCGATCTCGTCCACGTCGACCCGGTCGATGATCGGTTCGAGCGAGACCCGCTCGGCAATCTTGTCCACGTCGATGTTTTCGGCGATTCTGTCGATGTCGACGTGGTCTACGACGATTTTCGTGATGTCGACTTCGGCCAGGGCAGCATCGACGACAGCTTTGATCACCGTCCGCAAGGTGGAGTCGGCGAACTCCGCGGTCGAGCGAATCGCTTCGGCGCCACGGGTGGTGACCTGGGTGATCGCGTCGTCGAGAGTGCCACCGACTACGGGGATCCGCTGCACCGAATCAAGGGCGAGACCAGCGGTTCTGCGCGCCGCACCGGCCGTGATCGCAGCAAGCCCGAAGGCCAGCCGAATCACGTCGGATTCGGGGTGGTGCGACTGCGATCCCACGCAATTGTCTCCATCTTCTTATCGGACCGTTACCCGGACATTCGTCACTCTTCTTCGCATTGTGCCACTGTTGGAAGGCACAAATACGCTGTCCGGCTTGCGCCTGGGGGGAAATATGAAAACACGTCGTTTCACGGTTCGGCTGACGATGGCGGTGGCCATGGCTGCCGGCTTTCTCGGCCTCACTGCGCCGACGGCGAGCGCGGATTCCGTGGTCAGTCGCATCGACGTCTACTCCCCCTCGATGGACCGTTGGATCGCCAACGACGTGATTTCCCCGGCCGGCGGCGGCGCTGCCCCGACGTTCTATCTGTTGACCGGCGTCGGCGGCGGTGAAGACGGGATCTCGTGGTTCAACAACACCGGAGTCCGTGACTTCTTCGACGACAAGCACGTCAACGTGGTCATGCCGGTCGGCGGCAAGTTCAGCATGTACACCGACTGGAACGCCGACGATCCGGTACTCGGGCGGAACAAATGGCAGACGTACCTCACCAAGGAACTACCGGCTGCAGTCAACGCTCGGTACAACACGACCGGCGTCAACGCGCTCGGTGGTGTGTCGATGGCCGGTGGACCGGTCCTGGACCTCGCGATCCAGTCGCCCGGCACCTACCGCGCCGTCGGCTCGTACAGCGGCTGCCCGCGCGCCGGCGACCCGCTCGGTCAGGCAGCGGTGCGTTCGATGGTCGAGATACTCGGCGGCGGTAACGCAGGCAATATGTGGGGACCGTGGGGTAGCCCGCAGTGGGCTGCGCACGACCCGCTGATCAACGCCGAGAAACTGCGCGGTACAGCACTGTTCATCTCGACCGGCAACGGACTTCCCGGCCCGGTCGACGGAATCAACTCACTGGCGATGGCTGCCGGGGTCGTTCCCGGCGCTGTGCTCGAAGGCATCACCAACATGTGCACTGCCGCGTTGCAGGGTCGATTCGGTCAGCTCGGCATACCCGCGACGTTCAGCTTCCGCCCCGAGGGCACCCACACCTGGGGACTCTTCGAAGCTGATATGCGTGCGTCGTGGCCGATGATCGCCGATGCTATCGGAGCGTGAGCTTTCGCGCCCTGATCTTCGCCGCAAAGCGCGGCAAGCTCATGCTGCCAACAGCGCGGGCAGTCCCCATTCCTTGGCGAGCAGTTCGTACGAGCGCAGGCGATCCTCGTGCCGATAGGTCACCCCGGTGATCACCAATTCGTCCGCCCCGGTGAGCTTCTGCAAACTGTCGAGCCTGTCGGCGACGGTGGTAGGTGAACCAACGAACTGCGTGATCAGCCGATCCTCCACCACCGCTTTGTCGGCATCGGAAAGTGGGAGCGCCGTCGCCGGATCGGGATACGGTATTGCTCCGTACCCGGTGCGGATGCTGTGTGTCCAGTGCCCGAACGTCGACGCCAACTCTCTCGCCGTCGCATCGTCTTCCGCAGCAACAACATCCGCGGACACGACGACGTACGGCTCGGAGAGAACTGCCGACGGCCGGAATGCCGCACGGTATGCCTCGACGGCATCGAGCGTACTCGACGGCGCCACATGATAATTCGCACCGAACGGCAATCCGAGCCGTCCGGCCAGCTCGGCGCTGGGGCCTGCACTGCTTCCGAACACCCACAATTCGACGTCGGCATCCTCGCCGGGACTGGCGTGCAATTCGATGCCGTCACGGGTGCGGTGAGTGCCGTTCAGGAGCGAAAGTATGTCGTCGACCTGCTGATCGAAATCGGGCGCCTGCGCTCCCGGAAACGCCAGCGCCTCGAACGACGCCTGCAACCGGGGTGATGTGAGAAGCCCGGTCGGATCGAAGGGCGCCGGGATCACCACGCCCTCACGTACGACGTTCTCCCGCTTCGATTCTGCGGGGGCAGTCGTTCCGGCAGCGACGGCACGAAGCGCCTCCACCCGACGCTGACCACTACGCCCGATACCCAGATCGATTCGACCCGGATACAAGGCTTCGACGGTGCCGAAGGCTTCCACCACCTGAGCTGCCGTGTTGTTCCCCAGCAGCACGGCGGCCGAGCCGACGCGAATGGTGTTGGTGGCGGCTGCGATCAGCCCGACAAGCACTGCCGGTGACGACGAGGCGACCCCGACGAAATGGTGTTCGGCGACCCAGAACCTCTTGTATCCCCAGGCCTCCGCAGAGCGCGCCAGATCCAGCGAATTCCGCAGAGCCTGGCGGGCGGTTCCGCCCTCACTGATCGGCGAGAGGTCGAGTACGGACAGCGGCGCGCTCACCTCGGTGCGCTTCCGGAGCCGGTGTCGGGTGTCTTCTCGCCGGCTTCCACCGCGAATGTCAGGCGATTCTCGGCGGGGGCCACGGGGCACGTCGCGTAATCGGTGAAGGCGCAGGGCAGGTTCGACGCCCGATTGAAATCGAGGACTACCGCGCCACCGGGCTCCGGTGCGCTCACGTGCAGCGAGCGTGCGGCCGGGTAGGTGGACACACCACTGGTCGCATCGGTGAACAGGATGTGAAAGCCGTTGTCCTTGCCCGCGAACGCAATCAGCGTGTGCGTTTCACCGCCGTGTTCGAAGCCGATGGTTCCCCTGGCGTCGTGATGATGCTCGAGGCGATCGACGACCGCGCCCGTCGTGACCGTGCGAGCCTCCTCGAAAGCAGTGAAGACACCGTCGATGCGCCACTGCGGATTCGGCTCGAAGGTCGGAATACCACTGAACTGCGCCAATGCCGGGGCCGACGAATCATGAATACGCAGTGCCACCTCGCCGGTGCGGCGGATGACCTCGACCAGCCGTGCACCTTGCTTGACGATCAGTCCCGGCGCACCCTCGATCGGATTCAGAGTGGCTGAACCGTCCACTGCGACGCCGTCGATCGAGAGGTCGTCAGCCGGTGTCGCGGTGACGACAACGGCATTCGCGTCGGCGCGCCATGCACCCGGCAGATCCGCGAAGGTGGAATCGGTGTCCACCAGCCAGTGCAACGCAGTCAGGCTCAGCCAGCCGAGTGGCTCGCTGAAGGTGGCGTCGCGCGAGGCATGCCAAACATTCCAATCGCCGGTGAAGGTGCTGGTGGACGTGTCGGTAACGGTCATGATGCGCGGACTCCTTCAGCCTGCTCGTGCGGGTGGCGCAGCCCGAGATGGCTGCGCAGGGTGGTTCCTGAGTATTCGGTGCGGAAACTGCCGCGGTCCTGCAGTTCCGGTACAACCGTGTCGATGAACTCGTCGAGGCCACCGGGGGTGAGGTGGGGAACGAGGATGAATCCGTCGCTCGCGTCGCCCTGGACGTAGCTGTCGATCTCGGCAGCCACCTCGGCGGCACTACCCACGAACTGTTGGCGGGCAGTCACTTCGATGATGAGTTCACGGATGCTGAGGTTTTCGGCCTCCGCCTTCGCACGCCACTGATCGGCAACCGCTCGCGGATCCTTGACGTGCCGGACGCGTCCGCGAGTGATGTTGACGTCGTCCGACGGATCTTCCTTCGGCAAGGGGCCGTCGGCGTCGTACTGCGAAAGGTCTCTGCCCCAAACCTGTTCGAGAAAAGCGATGGCAGTCTGGGGCCCCACCTGCTGCCGCCGGATGTGATACGCCTTCTCCTGTGCGTCCGCTGCGTTGTCACCGAGGACAAAGGTGGCGGCGGGGAGAATCTTGAGGTCTGCGTGTGTACGTCCGTACTTGGCCAGGCGCCCCTTCACGTCGGTGTAGAAGGCCTTGCCCGCTTCGAGGGTTCCGTGCCCGGTGAAGATGGCGTCTGCCTTGGCCGCGCCGAACTCGCGTCCTTCGTCGGAGTCACCTGCCTGCAACAGAACTGGATGCCCCTGCGGACTCCGTGGTACTTCGAAGCGTCCGGAGATGTCGAACTGCTTACCGGAGTGTTGGAACTGGCCGACCTGCTGGTCGGTGGCGAAAACACCGCGCTCACGGTCGACGATCGGACGGTCGATGCTCCAACTGTCCCACAGCGTCCGTACTGCGTCGACCAACTCGTTGGCGCGTGCATACCGCTCGGAATGCTCCAGATACCCGCCGCGGCGGAAGTTCTCGCCGGTGAAGGCGTCCGAGGAGGTGACCAGGTTCCAGGCGGCGCGGCCGTCGGAGAGATGATCGAGCGTCGAGAACTGCTTGGCCAACTCGTACGGTTCGTTGAACGTGGTGTTGATCGTCCCGGCCAGGCCGAGATGCGTTGTCACACCGGCAACCGCATTGAGAATACTGAAGGTGTCCGGGCGACCGACCACGTCGAGGTCGTGAATTTTGCCCTGATGCTCGCGTAGGCGCAAACCCTCTGCGAGGAAGAAGAAGTCGAACAATCCGCGTTCGGCACTGCGTGCGAGATGCTCGAACGAGCTGAACTCGATCTGACTCTTGGACGCCGGATCGGTCCACACCGTGGTGTTGTTCACGCCGGGAAAGTGAGCGCCCAGATGAACTTGCTTGCGAATCCTGTTCTGTGTCATCGGTGTTCCTGTTCTTTACTCGCGCTACGCGAACTGATTGACGGGCAACTCGAAGCCCAACCGCTCGCGCAGTGTCGGGGCGGTACTCGGTCGCGGATTGAGAGTTGAAACTACGTCCGTCGCGATCTTGTCCACGGCGGCGGCCAGCGCCAGGGGACGCAGAACCACACCGTCGATCCCGGCGAGCCCACCGATCTCACGCAATAGCGCAGTCAAACCCGCGCTGTCACCGCGATAGAACAACGAGTGCGGTGCATACGGCGCTCCCGCCCATTCCTCGAGTTCCGCCAAAGCGTCGTCGGCGGCACCGCGATCGGCTCCGAGAAGCACGTCGACATCGAGGAGCACTCTGACGCTGCGCCCGAGGGCGGCCGCACTCGCGTGGACCAGCTTGGCCGTAGCTTTGCCCTCGCCGAGGTCGGTTGCCGAGATCCGAATCAGATCTCCGCGCGCAACGGCGAGTTCGCGGGCCTCCGGTCGACTCGCGTCGACGGCGATCAGCGGCTGGCCCTGTGGCGATCGCGGCGTGATGGACGGGCCCTTGACGGAAAAGTTCTTTCCCTCGAAATCGATGTAGTGCAGCTTGTCCCGATCGATGAAACGTCCGCTCGCAGCATCACGTATCTCGGCGTCGTCCTCCCAGCTGTCCCACAGCCGACTGACCACCTCGACCGCCTCGGACGCTTCTTCCCACGCAGACTCCGGACCCTGCACTGTCTTTCGGCCGAACAACGCCGCCTGCTCGGTGGTGTCGGACACCGCGACCTGCCAACCGGCCCGCCCAGCAGACGAGTAGTCGATGCTCGCGACAGCCTTGGAAATATGGAACGGTTCGGTGTGCGTGACCGTCGCAGTGGGGATAAGGCCGATGCGCGAGGTCACAGCACTCAGCCTCGCCGCAGTTGCCACTGCTTCCAACCTGCCCCGCACAGCGTGCTGGCCCTCGGATTGGAGCCCGAAAGAATCGGGGAGGAACGCCAGATCCACCCCACCCTGATCCGCGGCGGTAACCAGGTCCACCCAGTACGACGGCGTGAACAGATCTTCGGCGCGCGAATCCTCGCGTCGCCAGGAGTACGGATGAGCTCCGGTGCCCTCGAATTCGAGGCCGACCAGGAATACTCCGGAACTACGCTCGGACATGTTCGGCCTTTCCTGTCGAATGATCCCGCCCGGGGATCGCGTCGAGAAGTGTGCGTGTGTACCCGTTTCGGGGATTGTCGAAGATCTCGGCGGTAGTGCCGATTTCGAGCAATCGCCCAGCTTGCATGACGCCGACTACGTCACTGATCTGGCGAACTACCGCCAGATCGTGGGAGATGAAGAGATAGGTCAGTCCCAGCTCTCGCTGCAACTCGTCGAGTAGCGCCAAGATCTGCGCTTGAACCGAGACGTCGAGAGCGGATACTGGCTCGTCGAGAACGAGTAGATCCGGCTTCAGAGCGAGCGCGCGAGCGATCGCCACCCGCTGACGCTGGCCGCCCGAGAGTTCGGCCGGCTTGCGGCTCAGGAACTGCTCGGGCAGTGCAACCTGATCGAGCAGCTCGGCGGCACGGCTCTGTTGCTGACTGCGTCCTCCAACCTTGAAGGCCCGCAGCGGCTCCGCCACGATGTCTTGGACGGACAATTTCGGGTCGAGTGACGCGTAAGGGTTCTGATACACGAGCTGAATCTTTCGACGCAGCTCGCGCAGGTCTCTGCCCTTGACCTTCGTGATGTCCTGACCGTCGAAGGTGATGGTACCGGCGTCCGCCTGCTCCAATCGCACGGCAATGCGTGCGGTGGTCGACTTGCCGGAGCCTGACTCCCCGACCAGTGACACCGTCTGACCCTTCGGGACAGTCAGCGACACTTCGTCAACCGCGGTGATCGAACTCCCGCGGCCGACGTTGAAACGCTTGGTGATTCCGGTCAGCGTCAGCAGCGGTGTCGTGTCCTGACGGACCGGGCGATCAACCGGTCCCGAGGACAGGCTCGGCGCAGAGTTCAGCAGCTTCTTCGTGTACTCGTCTCGCGGGTCTCCCAGAATATCTGCGGTACGGCCGGATTCGACGATCCTGCCGCCCTGCATGACCAGGATCCGGTCCGCGCGGTCTGCGGCCACACCCAGGTCGTGCGTGATCAGGAGCACGGCGGCACCGGATTCGGCGATTCGCTCGTCGAGATGGTCGAGAATGCGTCGTTGAACCGTGACGTCCAGAGCACTGGTCGGCTCGTCGGCGATGATGAGGGCCGGGTTCGCCACAAGAGCGATGCCGATCAGAACTCGTTGCCGCATACCGCCGGATAGCTCGTGTGGGTACTGGCGTGCCCGGATTTCCGGGCGGTCGATACCCGCACGCTCGAGCACGTCGACGGCATCCAACCGCGCTGTGCGCCGGTCGGCGAGGCCGTGGATCCGCAGGACTTCTGCAACCTGGTCGCCGATCCGGGTCACCGGGTTGAGCGAGGTCGTCGGATCCTGCGGCACCAAACCGATACGAGCGCCGCGGATTCGCTGCCACGCGCGGTCGGAGTACGAATCGATTCTCTCACCTTCGAACTCGACGCTTCCGCCCGTGATGTGGCCGCTACCGGCGAGCAGGCCCAGTATCGCGTGCGCCGTTGTCGACTTTCCCGAACCCGACTCCCCCACCACCGCAACCACTTCGCCGCGGCCGACGGTGAAACTCACACCGGATACGGCCGGCTCGTTGCCGTAGGAGATCTGCAGGTCGGTGACGGAAAGCAACTGTTCCTCGGTCGTGCTCATCGTCGGTTGCTCCTTTCGATCTCATGGCCGATACGGTGTGCCGAGATGACCACGGCGACAATCGCGAGACCGGGAAGTGTTGTCATCCACCAGGCATTGGCGAGGAAGTTGCGCCCCTCGGACACCAGCGATCCCCATTCAGGGGTAGGCGGAACCGCACCGAATCCCAAGAAGCTCAGTGCCGACACTGCAAGAACTGCCTGCCCGAACTCGACTGCGGACAGCGCGACCACGGGCGCGTAGGAGTTGGGCAGCACGTGCCGCCGCAGGACACCGAGCCACTGCACACCCGAGCTGAACGCAGCCTCGACGTACTGAGCGCCGCGCACCCGCATCACTTCGGCACGCATCACTCGCGCAAAATTGGCGACCATACTGACGCCGACCGCGATGGCAACGTTGATGGTGCCGAAGCCGAGTGCGGTCACCAACGCCAGCGAGAGCAGCAGCGCCGGAATGGACAGCAGGACATCGACGATGCGCATCAGAACGGCGTCGACGACTCCGCCGACAAAGCCCGCGAGCAGACCGATGATCGATCCTGCTACCAACGCGATTCCCACCGCTACCAAAGTCGCGGTCAGGGACAGTGCAGCGCCGTGCACGAAGCGTGTGTACAGGTCACGCCCGAGGTTGTCGGTTCCGAACCAATGCGCCAGGCTCGGGCCCTGCAGTTTGTCTGCCGGGACGCCGGACAACGGATCACCGCTGGCGAAGAACCCCGGCGCGACGGCAAAGCCGATGGCAAGCAGCACGACCAGCACCGGGATGACCAGACCGGGCTTACGTATCAAGCCGATGGCAGTCGACCGTCGGTGCGAAACGACTGGTGCCTTGGCCTCGACGCTCGGATCGAGGAGTAGGGGTTCGATCAATGTGTCAGACATGGGCCGGCTCCAGATCGGTCGAGCTTTCGGTATTCGAGTTTTCGGCGCGTGTCTTCTTCGCCTGAATGATTCGTGGATCGATCAGGGGGTAGACGAGGTCGACCGCGAGGTTGACGAGCACGAAGACCAGGGAGGCGAACACAACGACTCCCTGCACCACCGGGATGTCCTGCGCCATCACCGACGTCTGGGTCAGACGGCCGACGCCCGCGCGGGAGAACACCGTCTCCACGACCACCGAACCAGCCAGCAGAGTTCCGACCAGTACACCGGCGATGGTGAATGCCGGAATGCTCGCCAGTCGCAACGCGTGACGGGTCTGCACGCGCCAACGGCTGGCGCCCTTGGCATAGGCGGTCTCCACGTGCGGCGAACGCAGCGTCGACTGCAGGCTGGTCGTGAGGACCTGCGCGATAACGGCGCCGGTCGGGATCGCGAGGGTGATCGCGGGGAGAACTACCGTTGCAAATCCCTTGTCCCCGAATGCCGGGAAGATGTGCAGACGGAACGAGAAGAGTTGCAGGAGGATCAGACCCACCCAGAAGGTGGGCACTGCCACTCCCAGAGGCGGCAGCGAGAACAACAGGTTCGCCAGCCACCGCTTGCGGGTGTAGGTAGCGAAGAACGCGATCGCCACTCCGAACAGCACGGCGAGAACCAAAGCCGTGGTTGCCAGCACCAGGGTGCTCGGCAATGCCGAGAAGATGGCATCCGTGACCGACTGACCGGTGGAGATCGACGTACCGAAATCGCCGCGAAGAGCCTTGGTCAGCGATGTCCAGTACTGCACCCACACCGACTGGTCCAAGCCGTATCGTGCCCGAAGCTGATCGAGCGCAGCCTGATCCACTGCAACACCCTGCCCGGATGAGTCCGCAGCCATGCTGACCGGATCGCTCGGCAGGAGGAACAGAATCACGAACGAGATGGTGAAGGCGGCCCAAAGGACAACTGCGGCCTGGCCCAGTCGGGTGAGTACGTATCGAATCATGACTACTTACCCGACAACCATGCGTCGTAGAACTGCAGGCGTGACGAGGCTTCGAAGTTCAGATCCTGAACACTCGATCCGGCGCCGATGGCCTGCGAGAGCTCGATGGTGGGGATGGACAGCCCACGGTCGAGGATCAATTCCTGTGCGGTGGATACCAGTTCGCCGCGCTGCCCGTTGTCCGTGGCTGCAAGCTGCTCGGTGAGAACCTTGTCGAGCTCCGGATCTGCGCCGCGACGGTTGAGGTTGCGGCCCTCGGTGCTGAACGACGCCCGCAGGATGTCGGCGTCGGCCCTAGTGCTGTTGTAGTACAGCGAATCGTAATCACCCGACACCCCCTTCTCGGTCCATTCACCGTTCGAGACCAGATTGAGCTGCAGGTCGACGCCGACCTTCTTGAGCTGCTGCTGAACGAGCTCGAGAATGGCCTGATTACCCGAGAACACCGGGCTGAACGTGACGCTGAAAGTGAGCTTCTGCCCGTCCTTCTCGCGAATACCGTCGCTTCCGGTCTTCCAACCGGCTGCATCGAGAAGCTTCGCCGACTTGTCGGCGTCGTACGTCACGACACTGGATTCGTCGGTGTAGAGCGGAGTGGTGTGAGCCAACGGGCTCGTTGCTGGGAAGAACGACGGATCCAGAACGGTGTCGACGAGCTCTTGCCGGTTGATCGCCGGAACGATGGCCTGGCGGACAGACTGATCAGCGAGAACTCCACGACTGACGTTGGGCTGGAAGAAGAAGCTCACGCCCGGGTTCGGCCGGGTGAGGATGCGTCCGCCTGCGCCCTCGATCTGCGGTGCGTCCTGTGGGAGCGCATCGCTGACCGCATCGAGCTGGCCGGAAGCCACGCTGCCCGCGCGCACACCGGATTCGGGGACCACGGTGAAGTCGACGCCGTCGAGGTAGGCGTCGCCCTGATGCGCGACCGCGTCCGACGCCCAGTTGTATCCCGCGCGCTTGGCGATCTTGACACTCTTGTCCTGCTGCCAGTCGGTGTAGACGAACGGCCCGGAGGCGATTACCGCTGCACCGGGGCAGCGCTGCTCGGATGCCAGTGCAGTGGTGGAATCAGCGAGGATTCCGAGCTGCGGCGTCGAAGTTGCTTGCAGGAACTGAACATTGGGTCCAGAGAAATTGATCTTCGCCGTGTGTGCGTCAACGACGTCGGTACCCGTGTAGGAGGACAGGTAGCTCTTCGCCAACGACGCGTTCGGCCCGAGGTTCTTGACCGAATCGAAGGTCTTCTTCACCGAATCCGCCGTCACCGGTGTGCCGTCACTGAAAGTGGCATCGTCGCGAAGGACAAACGTGAAGCTCGCGGCGTCGGGGCTGATCTCCCAACTCTTGGCGAGCCACGGGGTGATCTCTCCGGAGTCGGGATTTTGATCGGTCAGCGAATCCACCACGGTACGAGTGACATACACCGTCTGGTTACTTCCGGCCTGGGCCGGATCGGCGCACGTCGGCGCCTGCGAGAGGCCGTAGCGAAGGGTTCCACCGGACTGCGCGGGACCCGCGTCGGCACCGCTGTCACTTCCGTTGCTGCTGCAGCCGGCGAGGACCGTGCCGAGAACCGAGACAGCACCGATACCGGCAATTACGGTCGCGCGTTTACGGGCACCGAATGAGGGCGAGGACACCAAGAACTCCTAAAGAGGCATGCCGAAGAGCGCACCCGCCGCCCTGAAGTAAGAAGCTCCGAAAAGGCGATCGAGCACGAATCACTTGTGCAGAGAAGAGAAAACAGACTTGTCGACGACTCGCCTGAGTGTGAATGACTGACCGAGGTCAGTTGGTACAGAAAGATCCCGCGGTGCGGCACAGGTCTACGTGACGACGCGACCAGGCGGTATCGAAACCGCCTTCGACTGCCTTCATTTCGTGTTCCTCCATCGGTCCTGGCGGTAGCACCCGCACCCGATCACTCGGGGGGTTGCTGCGACTTCAATGAGCCAGGTCTCTCAGTCGCTCTGGATGGTCGTTCGCAAGTGTACGAGGTCAAACCCGGGTGTTGTCAACCCGGTCGGTAGGAATTGCTGCTCGGGTCACATTTTCGAGCACTCGAAGTTGTTTCTCGAACGGGTGGACGCCCACCTCTTCGGGCGAGAGTGAAGCGTCGTAAAGCGGTGTGTATCCACTGGACAGATACAGCGCGAGCGCCTCGGGTTGCCGAGGGCCCGTCGTGAGGAACACCCGGTTGTATCCGCGAAGTTCGATCTCTCGTTCCAACTCACGAACGACGACCTTGCCGAGGCCGCGCTTCCGATAGTCGGCCGATGTCCAGATTCTTTTCAGTTCGGCGGTGGTGGAATCGAATTGGCGAAATGCACCGCCCGCAATCGGTACATCCTCGTGGGTGAGCACCAGTAGCGCCCCCTGCGGGTACGCGAATTCTTCTGCCGGGTACGTGGTGAGATCCTCGAGCATCGCTTCGCGAGTTCCGCCGTAACGCGAGCTGTATTCGAGCGCCAACTCCGCGATCAGTGGAGCTGCCAAGGGATCGTCCTGCGATACCGAGTAGACCTCTACCGCGCCGATACCGTCGAGCTGCCGAGTCCCGAGCTCCAGTGCCACAACACTTTCCTCCATGAATCTGGTCAACGCTCCCCCAGCCGAAAAGCTTCCGAAGCGAGAGTGGTTCCGTCGACGAGGTCCGATACAAGTTCACCCAGGGCTGGACCGAATTTGAATCCATGACCCGAGAATCCCGCCGCAACCGTGACATCGCCGACTCGGTCGATGACGAAGTGACTGTCCGGCGTGCTCGTGTACAGGCACGTGATCGACTCGACCTGGGCGGAATCGACGCCGGGTAACCACGACTCGGCGTACTCGACCAATCGTTGCTCAGCGTCGACATCAGGGGTGTAGTCGCGGGTCTGCGGAGTCACCACCGGCCCGGTCGCGTGTTCACCGATCTTGATGCCGTCCTCGGAACCGAGTCCGTAGATCCCCGCAGTCTCCAACTGTGCACCCGGGTGGTGAACGAAACTCGGCCACTCGACTCCCGGATCGAGCGGTGCGAAGTGCGCCGGTTGTTCCTGCGTCGTGCGCAGCGTCGGCAATGCGATCTCGGAGCCGAGGCCGCTGTCTGCGATCAGGTCCGCAGTCCACGCACCGGCCGCGATCACGACCTGACGAGCCGCGAGGGTTCCACTGTCCGTCACCACGTCCACGCCGTACGACGCTCGCGCGAGTGCCAGTACCCGAGCGTCGTGACGGACCTCGGCACCGGCGAATACCGCTCCCGCTTTCAGAGCGGTCACGGCGCGATCCGCATGCAACCGGCCTGCATCGGGGTGATGGAGCACGGTGGTGTCGAATCGCAGCCCCGGCCAGCGCGCGGACGCCTCGGCAGGAGTCAGGATCTCACCCTTGATGCCCGCCTCGACCAATATCTGCGCCTTGGACTGCACCGCCTGCGGCAGACCGTGATCGACGGCGCCGGTGAGTTCCAGGAACCCGATGTCCGTCGTGGTCTCCAACTCCCGCCACAATGGCAGCGCGTCGGCCGCCAACCCCGTGTACAGGTGATTGTCGTAGGCCTGTCGGTAGATGCGCGAAGTACCGTGCGACGCACCGTGCTTGTGCCCCGGCCCGAACTGTTCCAGCTGTACGACGCTACGTCCGCGCGCCGCGAGCCGCCATGCGGCGGAGGACCCGACGAGCCCTCCGCCGATGACGATCACATCGGGAATCTCACTCATGGACGAGAGCTCACTTGGTCTTCGGAAGGCCGGGCGGGTTGATCAAAGACGTGTCGACGGCTTCGCTGGTGATGTTCCAGCGCTCGAGGATCTGCTGGTACGTGCCGTTCTCGATCGTGTGGTTGATCGCGTCATTGATTGCCTTGATCAGACCGTTGTCCTTCTTCACCAGCACCGCGATCTGCCCCTGCAGAGTGTCGCCGGCCCCGGAGAACTCACCGACAACCTCGGTCTCCCCCGACTGCTTGGCGTGGAACTGTGATGACGGGTTCGGCCCGAAGTAGGCGTCGATCCGGCCGGACTGCAGCGGGAGGTAGTAGTCGGTGGTGTTCTGGTAGTAGGAGATGTCGGTGGGCGCCAGCCCGGCCGCGACGTTCTGCTCACTCCACTTGACGAGCAGCGCTTCCTGATTGGTGCCCGAGGAGACGGCGATCTTCTTGCCCGCGACGTCCTTGGGTTCCTTGATGGAAATTCCGGCGCCCTTCTTGGCTTCGAAGGCCAGGGTGTCGAGGCGGTAGGTCGCGAAGTCGTACTTCTCCTTACGCTCCTCTGTGACAGTCACATTGGAGAGGAAGGCGTCAGCCTCGCCGGAGTCGACGCGGACGAAGTTCTGTGCCCAGTCAGCTGTCTGCAGGTCGACCTTCAAGCCGAGAACGTCGCCGATCAGGTAGGCGAAGTCGGTCTCGGAGCCGATGAGGGTGGTGTCGTCGTCGGCGTAGAAGCGGAGCGGCGGAGCGGAACCGGCACTACCAGTGACGCGCAGCGTGCCGCGGTCGCGGATGTCCTGAGGCAGCTCGGCGGCGATGGAATCCACCTTGTCGGTGGTGATGCGATTCTGGTCGGCGGTGAGGTTGTAACCCGCGGCAGCGGTGACCTGGGCTCCGTCGGACTCGGCGTCCGCACTGCTGCACGCTGCGCTGAGCAGTCCGACGGTGGCGACAGCCGAGATCAGGAAAGTGGCGCGACGGGATGGGGAGAACATCAATTTTTCCTTTCGGGAATGTGTCTTGGTCGCGTCAGAGAACGCGGGAGAGAAAAGCCTTGGTTCGTTCGTGAATCGGATTGTCGATCACCTGCGAAGGTGGGCCCTGTTCGACGATGACGCCGCCATCCATGAAGACCGCGGTGTCCGCCACTTCCCGAGCAAATCCGACCTCGTGCGTGACGATCACCAAAGTGGCGCCGTCACGGGCCAGCTGAGCCAGGACTTCGAGAACCTCGCCTACCAGTTCCGGGTCGAGCGCCGAGGTCGGCTCGTCGAAGAGAATGACCGCCGGCCGCAGTGCCAGCGCTCGCGCTATGGCGACGCGCTGTTGCTGGCCACCGGAGAGTTGGCGGGGATACTCGTCTGCCTTGTCCCCCACTCCCACTCGCTCGAGCAGTGCGCGAGCTTCGCGGTACACCTCGTCACGGTCTCGTTTCTGGGCCGAGAGCGGAGCTTCCACCACGTTTTCCAGCGCAGTCAGGTGCGGAAACAGGTTGAAGTTCTGGAACACGAATCCGATGTGTGAACGCTGTTTCAGGATCTCTCGGTCACGCAGTTCGTGAAGTCGATTTCCCTTGCGCCGGTATCCGATCAGTTCTCCGTCGATCCGCACGGTCCCTCGGTCGACCTTCTCGAGGTGATTGAGGGTGCGCAACAAGGTGGACTTACCGGAACCGGACGGGCCGAGAATGACGGTCACTTCACCCTTGCGGACCAGGAGGTCTACGCCGGCAAGTACTTCCAGCGCGCCGAACGACTTGTGGATTCCGCACGCTTCGACGGCGTACACCGTCTCTTCGGCCAGCTCTGCGGTCATCGGGTCGCACCTCTCGGAATATCGAGACGCGCATCACGAATCTCTTCGAACTTCTTGCGAGCCTTCTGTATCGGAGTCAAAGGAAGAGCGCGGGCGGATCCACGGGCGTAGTGGCGCTCAACGTAGTACTGACCGATCGAGAGTAACGTCGTGAGGATGATGTACCAGATCGTGGCGACCATCAGCAGGGGCACAACTCGTCCGTTGCGGCCGAAGATGACCTGCACCTGGTAGAACAGTTCGGCGATCGCCATGGTGGAGACGATGGACGTTCCCTTGAAGAGTCCGATGACCTCATTGGCGGCATTGGGGAGGATCGCCCGCATCGCCTGCGGGAGAACGATCTTGAAGAACTGTCGACTGCGCGGAATACCGAGCGAGTGAGCAGCTTCGATCTGACCGTGATCGACCGAGATGATTCCGGAGCGGATGATCTCGGCCGAGTACGCGGCCTGGTGTAGCGCCAAACCGATAACTGCTGCGGTGAATCCGCCGATCACACCACTGACCTGGAAGGTGAAGAACTCCGGCCCGAAAGGTATTCCGAGAGAAAGCGTCTGGTACAGGTACGTGATGTTGAACCAGAAGAGCAGCTGCACGATGAGCGGAATCGAGCGGAAAGCCCAGATGTAGGTCCAGGCGATCACCTGCAGGACCGGGTTCTTCGACAACCGGCCGAGTGCCAGGAACACTCCGAGACCGAATCCGAGGAGCGTCCCCCACAGGGTCAGTTTGATCGTCATCCACAACGCGGCAAGCACTGATTTCGCAGTGAAGTACTGCGCGAACGTAGGCCAGTCCCAGCCCGGGTTGACGACGAGTCCGTGAATGAACTGAGCAAGCAATACCAGCACAACTGCGCTGATCACCCAGCGCAGCGGGTGCCAGGTACGAGCAACGACAAGTTCCGAGTCGGGAAGTTGCGGCTCGGCCACCGACTTGTCGGGGCGGACATCGGTGGGCGCGCTCACGGCGCACTACCTGACGGAATGGACATCACGAATAGACCTTTCAGGGAATGGGGACGCAGCTGTGTTCTCGAGGTGGTGTGCTCGAGTTGCGAAGACGACGGCAGTTCGGTCAGTGACAGTGACACGAAGCGGTGCGGCACAGATCGATGTGACGACGCCTGTGCGCAGCGTGCGAAGTGGAACCCATGTGATGCCTTCCATCGGTCCTGGCGGTAGCACCCGCTCCCGATCACTCGGGGGGTTGCTGCGACGTCGACGAGCCAGGTCTCTCGGTCGCTCTGGATGGTGAGCAAAGACTAGACGCGAAATGCCGAGTCGTCAAATGTTGTATTTACCTGCACTGCAAGGGAAATGAAGGTCTCTCCACGTTGAAATCGCACTGATTCCAACGGTGTCCGAAGCCTTGGCCGCCGTGTTCAATGGAGTGTTCGGATCAAGACCGGGACCGCCGTCCGGACTGACTTTTCCTCTGCCGTACCGTCTGCGGAGTGAGTGGAATCGACGCTTTCTTCATCTTGTTGGCCGGTATCGGTGCGGGCGCGATCAATGCCGTGGTCGGCAGCGGAACGCTGATCACGTTTCCCACCCTGGTCGCCTTCGGCATGCCGCCGGTGACCGCGACGATGTCCAACGCAGTCGGGCTCGTCGCCGGCGGGGTTTCAGGGACGTGGGGATACCGGCGTGAGTTGTCGGGACAGGGGGATCGTCTGAAATGGCAGATTCCGGCGTCGCTCGCCGGCGCGCTCCTCGGTTCGTGGTTGCTCATGCATCTACCCGAGAAACTGTTCGAGACCATCGTTCCGGTGCTGTTGATCCTGGCTCTCGCACTTGTGCTCCTCCAACCACGTATCCAGGCGTGGGCGAAGAAGCGCTCCACCGAAGAAACGGCGCTGTCCACCAAGAGGCTGATGCTCCTGACCGCCGGCACCTTTGCAGTCGGCATCTACGGCGGTTACTTCACCGCCGCGCAGGGCATCCTCCTTATCGGTGTGATGGGTGCCATCCTCCCGGAAACCCTCCAGCGCATGAACGGCGCGAAGAACCTGCTCTCACTGCTCGTCAACATCGTCGCAGCCGGGATGTACATCACTCTGGCCTTCGACCAGATCAATTGGGCAGCAGCCGGATTGATCGCTGTCGGCTCACTCGGTGGTGGCGTTCTGGGCGCCCGCTACGGACGACGCCTGTCCCCCACTGCACTGCGCTACACGATTGTCGTCGTCGGCCTGGTCGGCTTGTGGCGTCTTCTCGCTTGACCGCCCACATCGGGCGGCCCCCGCACATACTGGAGATATGACCAGAACAGACGATCAGACCGGTTGGACCTACCTCATGGACATGGACGGGGTTCTCGTCCACGAGGAGCACTTGATACCCGGAGCAGACACGTTCCTGGCAGAACTGGCGTCGAACGACATTCCGTACATGGTGCTCACCAACAACTCCATCCGCACCCCGCGTGACCTGCGAGCACGCCTCCTCAATTCGGGACTCGACATCCCGGAGAAGTCGATCTGGACGTCAGCGCTCGCTACCGCGACCTTCCTGGCCAACCAGCGTCCGGGCGGCAGCGCCTACGTGGTCGGCGAATCGGGGCTGACCACTGCACTGCACGACATCGGCTACGTCCTGACGGATAGTGACCCCGACTACGTCGTCCTCGGCGAGACGCGCACGTACTCCTTCGAGGCAATCACCACCGCCATTCGCCTGGTCGAGCGCGGATCGCGGTTCATCGCCACCAACCCCGACGCCACCGGGCCTTCGCGCGACGGCTCTCTACCGGCAACCGGCTCGGTCGCCGCTCTCATCACCAAGGCAACCGGACGCGATCCCTACTACGTCGGCAAGCCCAACGCCTTGATGATGCGCTCAGCCCTGCGGTCCATTGGCGCTCATTCGGCCAACACATTGATGATCGGCGACCGCATGGACACCGACATCGTCTGTGGCCTCGAAGCCGGACTGCAGACGATTCTGGTGATGACCGGGATCTCGACCCGCGCGTCGGTCGAGCTCTACCCCTACCGCCCGACCATCGTCCTGGAGTCGGTCGCCGATCTTGTGGGAACGACAACCGATCCATTCCGTAGCAACACAAACAATTGATTCAAATTGCAAAACAAAACCGCGAGTCGGTAATTAGCCGGCGAAAGAACGGTGAATTTGCCAGAATCCGACTAGTCCGCTTTTTCCAACTAGACAAACAATCGGTTTTCATCAGACCAGAATTACATAATGGTAGTTATACACAGTTCAGAGGCGGGTTTCTGGACCAGAAAAGGTGGATCACAGTCGAAAAAGAATTTGCGACAAAGCAGTAACGAATCGTTTGCCGTGGCTGATACTCATTTCTGAACGACCCATTTCGGGTCCCAGACATGAAATGAGATTTTCATGAAGAAGCAGACCAAGGGCGCGATCGCTGCTGCGGCGGCCGGTGCCCTCCTCCTCGGCGGTGCGGGCTCGCTCGCAGTGTGGAGCGACTCAGCCGACGTCGGAGGCGGCGGACCCGTCACTTCCGGTGCACTCGACCTGAGCGCCTGCGCACCGGTCGGCGGCGGTTGGAACTCCCTCAACCCAACGAAGACCGCAATCACCAACATCTCGGCTTACCGCATCGTCACTACCGAGAGCATCGAATACACCTGCGACGTCACCGTGACCGCAGTGGGCGATCGTCTCGCGGCTGTTCTGACCGCGGATACGGCCGGCATCGTTCCGGGTGCCAACAGCACCGAACTTGCCGCCGCTGTACAGCCGGTTACGACCATCAAGGACGCTGGTGGCAACCCGATTTCACAGATCACCAAGGTACAGAACGGCACGATCGTGCACGTCGGAGTCCGTCTGAACTTCACCGAGGTGGCCAATCAGGTCGCACAGAATCAGTCGCTGGACTTGGCGGCGATGAAGTTGGTCGTCACTCAGACAGCGCTGACTCCGGCTCCGTAATTTCATGAGGAAAAGGGTCTGGGGAGCTATCGCAGTCGCGGTGGCTGCTGTAGCGGTGTTCGCATCGTCACAGCAGTCGCTCGCACTGTGGTCCGATTCGGCGAGCGCGAGTGGTGGGACCGCAACTGCCGCAAGCGTCAACCTCACCGTTGGCACATCGGCCGGAACCAGTGCGGCGTACACCCTGGCGAACTTGACGACGGCCGCGACGCCTATCGTCCCGGGGAACACGGTGCAAGCTCCGCTCACCGTCAAGAATTCGGGGTCTGATCCTCTGCAGTGGCGAATGCAGTCGACGACCACACTTCCGGGATTCACGTTGACCACGTACGGAGTTGCCAACGAAGGTGCCTGCCCTGCCGGCGTCAACACCACGGCCCCGGCAGTGACCCCATTGACGTCCGGATCGATGAATGCATCGCTGCAATACCCGGTTTCTCCCGCGTACATGCCGACTCCGCTCGCATCTGGTGGCACATACGTCCTGTGTCTGCGGCTCACGGTGGAGGCTGGTGCGGTTTCCGGTCAGACGAACAACGCCACCTTCACGTTCCAGGCAGGGGCGGCATGACGAAACACTCGACCAAACGCGGTGAACGCACCGGCCCTCTGTGGTGGGTCACCTCGATTGTCAGCTGGACACTGCTGCTGGCGATTTCGGCTGTCATCGTCGCGACCATCGTCGTCCCCTTCTTTGCCGGCGCACAACGCTTCACGATTCTGACCGGTTCGATGCGCCCGACGTACAACCCTGGATCACTGGTGGTAGTCAAACCTGTCGATCCATCCGAACTTGGGATCGGTACACCCATCACCTACCAGCTCGAATCCGGGCAGCCAACCGTCGTCACGCACCGGATCATCGCCACAAGTGAAAACCAGAAGGGTGAAAGAACTTTCATCACCCAAGGCGACGCGAACGGTGCACGCGACGAGAAAGAAGTACGGCCAGTACAGATCCGGGGAAAGGTTTGGTACAGCCTTCCGTATCTCGGCTACGTCAACACTTGGCTCACAGGAGAGCAGCGGACCGTGATCGTGGTGATAGTCGTGACGGCACTACTGCTGTACGCGGCCTACATGATGATCAGCGGCATCCGCGACGGCCGGAAGGAGCGAGCTCGAGCCCGATTGGCTCCTGACCCTGCAGCTTCCAACGTCACCGACTCCGTCCAGATCGAGAGAGGCCAACACGATGCCCTCGCACCCTGACCGTCCGGCCCACCGGATTCGTCACCTGTTGACCAGCACGCGTTTTCGCGCGCTGCTCGCACTGGGGATGGTGCTAGGCGTCGGCGGTGTGACCACACTCGCGGCCTGGACGTCCTCCGCCACTGCGATTTCGGGAAACATCACGACCGGGTCGATCAATCTACAGTTGAACACCACAACCCAACCCATGCTGACCACAACACTGAGCTTCAGCCAACTCGGCAAAACCGGGATGCTCCCCGGCGACTCGAACTCCGCCATCGTCAAAGTCAACAACGTGGGGGCAGGCGTGAATCTTCCTCTGAAATACACGATTACTTCCACCAGCGCCGGCGCACTGACGACCTACTTGCGGATGACTGTGTCGTCGAACGGAACTGTGGCCAACAAATGCACAGATGGCAGCAATGTGGTGTCGTCTTTACCCCTGACCCTCACCGCAAATCAGGCGGTCGGTGCGCCCGACCGTTCTCTGGCTGTCGGGGCAACCGATAATCTCTGTGTCTCGGTGACGCTTCCGACAAGTCCGACCCCACCGACGAGCAGCTCGTCGAGCGTCGTCCTGAACTTCTCGGCAAAGGTGTGAGCGCCGTGTCACGACATACCAATATTCGACCGAAAGCCTCTATGCCGAGGCGGATTCAGGAAATCCTGCTCACGGTCGGAGCCCTCGCCGGTCTGGCATCCATCGCCTTGTTCGTTGCCGGCTTCGCTTTCGGTATCACGCCGCTGATCTTCAAGAGCGGATCAATGTCTCCCACGATCGATACCGGCGCGCTGGCATTTGCGCGCACAGTGCCTGCTTCGGAAGTTCAAGTCGGTGACATCGTCAGTGTCTACGACAACCAAGGCGTTCGAATCACCCATCGTGTCGACACGATCGAGCAGCAAGGCAACAATCTTGCCGTCGCTCAACTGCGCGGCGACGCAAATCCCGTCGCAGACCCAGATCCTTACGTCATCACCGAAGCGGATCGAGTCTTCTTCAGCGTCGACCGACTCGGCTATGCCGCAGTCTGGTTGTCAGGGCCGAGTGGCATTGTCCTCGGTGCGATTGCCGTCGGGGGATTGCTGTACATCGCATTTCGCCCCCGAAAGAGAGCGGATGAAGGGGAACCCGGGATGGATCGTCAGGATTCGCGCGGCGATTCCCACGCCTTCAAGGCAATCGTCGCATTGGCAACGGTCGGTCTCAGCGTGACGGGCATTACGAACATAGGTGGAACACAGGCCGCCTTCACGGGCACGGCGACAGCGGGCAGCATTTCGTTCAGCACTGCAGCAAGCTTTCCGAAACCTCCCGCATCAATGACCTGCTCGGACAAGGGAACTTCCGTCCTGCTCGCTTGGCCTGGCGTTGCCACGGATACATTTCGAATCATCGTCCGAAATGCAACCAACACCACCCAACCTCCGCTGATCAGAGACGTGACCGGCCTCTCGACGACCCTGACGTTGTCCGATCTGCCCAGCGGCGGGATTCTCCTGTCGAACACGAACTACGATGTCGAATTACACGGACTCGTTGGAAGTTACGTGACACCGGAATACACCGGGTACCGCATCAGCAGTTCGACACTGCTCATCATCCTCAATGACATGGCGTGTGTATCCGGACCCACGAGCGGAACCACGGCAGCCTCAGCTCCGGCCGCTCGGTCGGCGCTGGTTGCGCAAGCTCCGAGTGCTACGACCACCACCCCCACCGCAGCAGTCAGTTCGGTCACACCTTCACCCACGACTACTCCGAGCGCATCAACAACCACGCAGGCCACGACAACTACCAGCACAACTACGCCCTCGACAACCACCTCGTCACCGGCTACAGCTACGCCGTCCTCAGCGACAACGACCAGGACAACGACACCCGCAACAACTACGACCACCGCGAGCGAGGTTCCCATCGACGCCCCGGCGACCACGACCGGTCTCAGCGCCCAGAAGCTCTCGACTGTCAGCGGAACCGTTGTGTCCGTGTCGAATTCATCAGGAACTGAGATATACCGAGGTACCGTCGACACCGACGCTGTCCTCCACTGGCTCACCGGAACTGATCAGTTGTATGTGATCACCACTGCAGGCGTCACCGTCATCGATACGTCAACGGGGGTCTGGGCCGAATCTCCCGCCCCGAGCGAACTTCCGGACGAGATCAAGGCATTGGTGCCGTGATGAAAAAAACGACGAAAGCCGCCATGGCAGTCGCCGCGGCCGGAGCTGTATTGCTCGGCGGTTCGGGCACATTGGCGAAGTGGACGGACAGCGCGACTTTGACAAGCGCCGCCGTCCGATCCGGGAGGCTGGAGCTGGGGGCATGCGTCACGGCGCAAGGGGGAGGGTGGTATTCACAGGTGTACGTGAACTACGACCCCAATCCGAACCCACTCGTACCCATCCCCGATATCAGTACGTATCGACTCAAGCCCGGATACAACTACACATTCTTCTGCGACTCGGTAGTCACGGCCACTGGTCCGAGATTGAAAGCCAACGTCATGGTCGACAAGTCCAAGCTGAGCGGCGGCATCGCCACTGCCCCCAACGTCGGCCTTCGAACCTATGTAACGGATCAGAGCAACAATCTGCTCTATGACAGCAGCGCACCCGCACCCAACGTCGGAGTGGTCACCTCGGCGCTGAACAACACCTATCTGGCGGCCCAGGTGCTGTTCACGATCTACCCCGCTGACACGACAAGCTCAGGTCTCACACTGAATACGACGGCGTTGACGATCGACGTCGAACAACTGGGTCTCACGCCCGCGCCGTAGAACGCCTTGCCGACGGAAGTTCAAGGCAAGGCGCTCTAGCGATTCAGCCGAGAGCTCGCTTCAGATCAGCCAACAGATCAGCCGTGTCTTCGAGCCCGACGGACAGACGCACAACGCCATCTGTAAGACCCACTGCCGCACGGCCTTCCGGACCCATCGCCCGGTGCGTCGTCGTGGCGGGATGAGTGATCAAGGACTTGGAGTCACCGAGGTTGTTGGAGATGTCGATGACGCGCAGGCCGTTGAGAACCTCGAATGCCCGCTTCTTGCCCTCACCGTCGGAGGCGTTGAGCTCGAATGTGACAACGGTTCCGCCGCCGCTCATTTGAGACTTCGCGAGCTCGTGCTGCGGGTGTGAAGTCAGGTACGGATACTTGACCCACTTGACGCCGGAGTGCTCTTCGAGGAATTCGGCGATCTCGAGGGCCGAAGCCACGGAGTGCCGAATGCGGACCGGCATGGTCTCGAGACCCTTGAGCAACGTCCACGCGTTGAACGGGCTGAGCGCAGGTCCGGTGTGCCGCATCAGTTCTCGAACGGGACCGCTGATGTACTCCTCGGTTCCGAGGATCGCGCCACCGAGCACGCGACCTTGACCGTCGATGTGCTTGGTGCCGGAGTACACAACGACGTCGGCACCAAGATCGAGGCTGCGCTGCAACAAGGGTGTCGCGAAGACGTTGTCCAGCACTACCTTTGCGCCAGCCGTATGAGCAAGCTCCGACACCCGCCGAACGTTGACGAGGGACTGCATCGGGTTGGACGGCGTCTCGAAGAACACCGCCGTGGTGGGCACGGACAGCGCCTCTTCCCACTGCGCATTGTCCTCACCGTCGACAAAAACGACCTCGACGCCCCAGCGCGGGAGGATCTCGTTGCACACCACGAAGCAGGATCCGAAGAGGCTGCGCGCGGCAACCAGTCGGTCGCCGTTGCCCAACAGCGCACCCAACGCCGTGAAGACGGCCGACATTCCGCTGGCCGTCGCGAAGCAGGCTTCCGCGCCTTCGATCAGACGAAGACGCTCTTCGAACATCTTGACCGTCGGGTTGCCGTAGCGAGAGTAGACAAAGTGATCCACCTCGCCGGTGAAGGCTTGTTCGGCGGCTTCTGCACTCTCATAAACGAATCCGGAGTTGAGGAACAGCGCTTCGGACGTCTCCTCGAACCCGGTGCGCATCAGTCCGCCGCGAACACCGAGAGTGCCGAGACCGACGTCGTCCGGCAGCGCTCGTTGAAACGCGCCACCCTGTGGAATTCCGCTCACTGCTGCCTCCATGGCAGGCCGATGGCCCGCCAACCTACAAGTCCGCGATGTCCGTCGGCACCCAATGCGCCTTCGAACCCGTCGAGCACGTTGAACGACGGGCCGATGCCCGCCGCAGTCGCAGCTTCCGCCGCACCGATGGAACGCTGTCCGGATCGACACAGGAAGATCACCGGACGCTCCGACCCGGAGGAATCGGCAGTGATGCCGGCTTCCTTCAACTGGTCGACGAAGTTGTCATTGCGCGCGCCGGTCGGGTGGCTCACCCATTCGATCAGTGCGGCCTGCTTGCCGAGGGACGAGACATCGGGGACACCGACGTACTTCCACTCTGCATCGGTCCGCACGTCGACCAGCACGGCGTCGGGGTTTTCGCGGAGCAGCTCCCAGGCTTGCTCCGGCGTCAGATCGCCTGCGTAACTCACGTAGTCCATGTTTTCACAAGACTGCCGTAAGCGCCTGAGCGGGCCGTCAGTTGCAGACGACCCAGCGGTTGCCGTCACGGGTCAGTGCCCAGGTCGAGACTCGATCTCCCGCTCCGCCGCCGGTGATCGTCACGTCGGCCCGGGCACGATCGCCGTTGACCTCGACCTTGTCCACGCCTTTGAGTTCGACGCTCCCGTCCACGTCGGCCAGCGGACCAGTGCTCGAATTGAAGCTCGTGCAGGTCAGGGTCTTGATCGTCTCCGCGTCATCGCGGTTCTCGGCATCGACGTAGTCGGTGACGGAACGGCTCACACGGTCGGACTCGGTGACGTTGTCCTCGGCCGGCGAAATCCACGACGCGACAAAGATTCCACCCAGAATCAGGGCGACGATGGCGACAGCCAAGAGGAACGGCCCCGCAGACGCCTTCTTGCCATCGATGTTGTCGGATTCGCGAAGCTCGTCACTCATAATGCCAATACTCCCCCACAACTTGAAATTGTGGCCCGTCAAGGATCAGGCCCCTACCCCGAATACCCGAGACAACAGAAGAATGGGAAGAAAGAATAGGTTTACCCACAACCGATCGAGTGAGAGTGTGGATCCGTTCGCCCGCAACCGAGGCACTGTGCTTAGGTTCGGCTAAATTGGATACTTGTCGATATGTTGTCCGAACTTCGAAGAAGGTAGCTGTCCTCACGATGACTGACTCCAACCGCCCACTCCGGGTCGCGATCGTCGGCGCCGGCCCCGCCGGCATCTACGCCGCCGACGCCCTCATGAAATCCGACACCGCAGTCTCCGGCCGCGGCGTCAGCATCGACCTCTTCGAGCGCATGCCCGCGCCCTTCGGCCTGATTCGTTACGGCGTCGCGCCTGATCATCCGCGCATCAAGGGCATCATCACCGCCCTGCACAAGGTGCTCGACAAGCCTCAGGTACGCCTGCTCGGCAACATCGACTACGGCACCGACATCACCCTCGACGACCTGCAGTCGTTCTACGACGCGGTCATCTTCTCCACCGGCGCCAACGCCGACCGCGCGCTCGGCATCCCGGGTATCGAACTCGACGGCAGCTACGGCGCGGCCGACTTCGTCTCCTGGTACGACGGCCACCCCGACGTACCTCGTACGTGGCCGCTCGAAGCCGAGAAGGTCGCCGTCCTCGGCGTGGGCAACGTTGCGCTCGATATCGCCCGTGTCCTCGCAAAGACCGGCGACGAACTGCTGCCCACCGAGATCCCCGCGAACGTCTACGAGGGCCTCAAGAACAACAAGGCCGTCGAGGTTCACGTCTTCGGACGCCGCGGCCCGGCCCAGGCCAAGTTCACGCCTCTCGAACTGCGCGAACTCGACCATTCGCCGACCATCGAGGTCATCGTCGACCCCGAGGACATCGACTACGACGAGGGTTCCGAGCAGGCTCGCCGCAACTCCAAGCAGGTCGACATGGTTGCGAACACCCTGCAGGACTGGGCAATTCGCGACGTCGGAGCTCGCCCCCACAAGCTGTTCCTGCACTTCTTCGAATCTCCCACCGAGATCCTCGGTGAAGACGGCAAGGTCGTCGGCCTGCGCACCGAGCGCACCCAGCTCGACGGCACCGGCAACGTCAAGGGCACCGGCACGTACAAGGACTGGGATGTCCAGGCCGTGTACCGCGCCGTCGGTTACCTCTCGCAGAACGTCACTCAGCTGCCGTTCGACGATCAGGCAGGCACCGTTCCCAATGATGCCGGACGCGTCGTCGCCGACGACAACGCCGAAGGCGCGGCCCGGTTCATGCCGGCCACGTACGTCACCGGCTGGATCAAGCGCGGCCCCGTCGGCCTCATCGGCCACACCAAGGGTGACGCCAACGAAACCGTCGCGAACCTCCTCGAGGATTCCGTCAACTTCGCCGGCGCCGCGAACCCCGACGAGAACGCCGTCATCGAGTTCCTCGAAGGCAAGCAGGTGCCGTACACGACGTGGCAGGGCTGGTACCGCCTCGATGCCCACGAGCGCAGCCTGGGTGAGCCCGAGGGCCGTGAGCGCATCAAGGTCGTCGAGCGTCACGACATGCTGAAGGCTTCCGAGCCCGACCGCACCAACTGAGTGCACAGAAGTAACTGAACAGAAGCCGCCTACCGGCCCGACGCGACCCAGGTCACATCGGGCCGGTGGTGTGTGCAGGCACCCAGGACGACAGGGCAAAATAGACTCCGTGTTTGACGCCCATGTGCATATCATCGACCCGCGCTTCCCGCTGGTCGAGAATCACGGGTACCTGCCTGAGCCCTTCACCGTCGCCGATTACCGGGCGCGAGTTGCCTCGCTGAAGGGCCTGAGTGTGGACGGCGGAGCGGTAGTAACCGCGTCGTACCAGGGCAATGACCAGGAATACCTGAAGGCCGCACTGTCCGAACTGGGCGAAGGCTGGGTGGGCGTCGCCGCTTTACCACTCGATGCGACGGACGAAGACATCGTTGCTCTGGATGCACTGGGAGTGCGCGCCGTCCGGTTCAACCTGCGCCGCGGCGCCACCGACCTGCGTCTGCTCGCCGATCTTGCCAACCGCGCATTCGATCTGGTCGGCTGGCACGCGGAGTTCTACGTCGATGCCACACTGTTGCTGTCGCTGGAACCTGTTTTCGCCAAATTGCCCGCGGTGAGCATCGACCACCTGGGAATGTCGACCCGCGGACTGCCGTATCTCCTCAACCTCGTCGACCGTGGGGTACGCGTCAAAGCCACCGGGTTCGGCCGCACCACCATCTCCGACGTCGGCGATGTTCTGCGACAAATCCATGCGGTCAACCCCGCTGCGCTGATGTTCGGCACCGACTTACCCGGCACACGGGCACGTCGAGCTTTCGAGGTCCACGATCTGGACGTGATCGCCGAAGCGGTCGGCGACGACCTCTCCGCTGTCATGGGCGACAACGCCCGCTCCTGGTACCGCTGCGGTCAGGTGAACGCGACGGCGCCCAGCCACAGCCCCGCGGCGATCAGTGCTCCGAACAGTTCCACCAGCATCGACAATCCGACTGCCTTCACCGCGTGAAGCGTCGACGCCCAGGCGATGTCGTAGCGGCGCAGTCGCGCTAGTTCGGCGAAGTACGTTCCGACGATGAATCCGAGGAACAACCCCACCACCGGGATCACGAAGAACCCGATGATGCCGACGACGCCACCGACCACCACCGACAGGTTAGGCACTCCCCCGGACTTCATTCGCTTGCCGGGCCACGTGTACTTGACGATCCCGGTGACCACCAGCGCCAGCGTGGACAATGCGAACACCGTCCACGCCGTCGCGCCACCGGTCATGATCGCCCACACCAGAATTGCACCGAAAACGAGAAGTGTCCCGGGGAGGATCGGAACGACGACTCCGATCAGACCGACCAGGATGACCAGCCCGACGAGGACCTCGGCCGCTGGACTCATCCGACGGGACGCACTTTCGACGCGGCTTCGCGGGCGCGGGCGCGGGCAGTCGGGACATCAGCAGCCGTCGACACCGCAACACCCATGCGACGACGTGTGAAGCTCTCCGGCTTGCCGAAGAGTCGCAGGTCCGTCTCGGGAACCGCGAGAGCCTCTGCGACACCGTCGAATCCGATCCCCTTTGCCTCCACACCGCCGTAGATCACTGCCGACGCTCCCGGCGCCGTGAGTGTCGTGTCGACCGGCAAGCCCAGGATCGCGCGGGCGTGCAGTTCGAACTCGGAAAGTCGCTGCGTACGCAGAGTCACCAATCCGGTGTCGTGCGGCCGTGGGCTCACTTCGGAGAAGAAGACGTCGTCGCCCTTCACGAAAAGTTCGACGCCGAAGATACCTCGCCCGCCCAGAGCCGTGGTCACCTTCTCGGCGACGTCTCGGGCCGAGGCGAGGGCAACCGCGGACATCTGCTGCGGCTGCCACGATTCGATGTAGTCGCCGGCGTCCTGCAGGTGCCCGATCGGCTCGCAGAACGACGTCTCGACCTCACCGCTCTCACCGACGGCGCGAACCGTCAATTGGGTTATCTCGTAATCGAAATCGACAAAACCTTCGACGATCACCCGGCCGTGATTCACACGACCTCCGGCCATCGCGTAATCCCAGGCGGCGTCGAGATCGTCGGCGGACCGAACAGTCGACTGTCCCTTCCCCGACGAGGACATGACGGGCTTGACGACGCACGGGAAACCGATTCGGTCTGTCGCTGCCTGCACTTCGGCAAGCGAGTCCGCGAAAGCATACGGCGAAGTGGGCAGACCCAACTCTTCGGCTGCGAGTCGGCGGATTCCCTCACGATTCATCGTGAGCTGGGTAGCGCGAGCGGTCGGAATGACCACCGCGCCCCCGCGCTCTTCGACGAGGGCAAGAGCGTCCGTCGCGATGGCCTCGATCTCGGGAACCACGAAGTGAGGCTTTTCCAACTCGATGACGGCAAGCAGCGCTTCCGGATCGGTCATGTCGACGGTATGAGCACGATGAGCTACCTGGTGCCCAGGGGCGTCGGGATACCGATCCACCGCAATCACTTCGACGCCCAGACGCTGCAACGCGATGGCAACTTCCTTACCCAACTCGCCTGATCCCAACATCATCACGCGGATGGAGTTCTCGGTCAGTGGAGTCCCGAATCGGAGCGGAAGGGTCGGCAGGTACGAAGGCGTCGAATCAAGCTGCATGGGTGCGACTATATGCCAATCCCGATGCAGGTCAGCGCAGTTATCGGCCGTCCACCACACCTTCGCGGTCAAAACCTCGTCTGATCGTTCGTGGTGCGGCTGGTTTGCGATAGGTGCGGGTGACCGTGTCCGGCTCGGAATTCTGTTGCGGCAAAGCATCGTTGCCGACCTGGCGCACTTTCACGAGGTTGCGCCCGGCACGCTTGCCGTCGTACAGAGCCTCGTCCGCGACGCTCATGAGGGTGGCCAACGTCGGCGTCGCATGATCGACCCACGCGACTCCGACGCTGACTGTGCTCGTCACGTCTGATTCGGCCGAGTACTCGACTTGTGCGCCGCGGACGGCCTCGGCGACGTCGACTGCTCGCGTGAAACTGCAGTCCGGAAGCAGAATGGCGAACTCCTCGCCGCCAAGCCTTCCGATCAGATCGCCGTCGGACAATCGGGCAGCGGCCCGTTCGGCGAAGTTAGCGAGAACGCTGTCACCGGTCATATGTCCGTGAGTGTCGTTGATGCTCTTGAAGTGATCCAGGTCGAGCATCAGCAGGCCGACCGGGGACTGCGCGCGGGCCGCGTTGGCAAGTTCCGATTCCGCATGTCCGAGAAAGGCGCCGCGCGAGAGGACCCCGGTCAAATGGTCGAATTCCACCGCGAGAAATAGTTCGCGCTCGGCAGCACGACGTTCCTCGGTCGCACAGGCCACCGCGATCGGCCCCAACGCGATCAACGTGACCGCAATGGACGTGATGACGTCCTCGTTCGAACTCGAGGTGCCCTGGTCCCCGATATCGAGTCGACCGCTACCCGCCATCATGAGTGACCACACCGACCAGACCACGGACACGAAGGCAGTACTCGGGACCGAGATACGAGTGGCACACCAGAGGAGAGCTGGAATCGGCAGGACCAGCGCGATCGGCCCTTCGATGTTGAGGGCGATCGGCACGCAGGCTGCAGTCGCGAGCAGGGGAACGCTCACTGTGGCGACGGTTTTGACGGTCAGTGTGCGGCGGAACTCGGCAAGGCTCGACGGGATGGTGAGAGTGAGAATGAGAGGAAGGACCAGCAGGTACGCCATTACCTCGGTGGCACCCCAGTGGACAAACGTGTCGGTGAAGGACTGACCGCGAAAGAGACGGTCCAAGGCGCCTGCCGTGGCCGCGGTACCAGTCGCCGCGACGAACGAGACGAAGACCATCCACACCAGCGACTGCGAATCGACCAATCGGAACGGAGTGCGCTTCAAGTAGTGCAGAGCAAGGACTCCGACCGTCACTCCGGCGACATTCGCCCCGTTCAACTGCACCGCGAGCGACAGGGAGTTGCCGGTCACCAGGTCAGCGCAGACGTATCCGACCGTCGCGGCGATCCACGTCGGCCACTCGATCAGAACCGGCCACCTGACCATCATTCCCAGCAGCAGGGCGTTCGCGCACCAGAATGTCGCGAGCAACCCTGGTGGGCGCGTGAGGATGCCGATCAACGAAGCCGCAAGCACGACGGACAGCACGAGGAGCAGACGCAGAAAGCGACTTGTCCTAACCATGCGTCACCTCGCGGTCTGCTACCTCTTAAGACAGGAGCACTGGACGTCGCGACACGTTTGCATGCCGTCGACGGTATGTCGATGTCGTCGATCCATCGTACGCAGGTGCGCCCACCGCTGGCCTTCGTTCAATCGCCGAAAACACCACCTACGAAAGCCCGCGAATACGGGTGCCCTCCGACCACGAAAGTGGACAGAGGGCACCTGCAATGCAATCCGAAGTGCAGAGCCGTATGGATCTGCCGGAAAAGGATGACTATTCGGCGGATCCACTGGAGAGACCCGAAAGCGAACCGGTGGACGAGCCCTCGGCCTCGCCGGACAGCGATTCGGTGGGAACGGACTTGAGGAAAGCGCCGAGCGCCGTGAGCAGGGGTCCGAGGGTGCTGAGTGATCCGAACATAGGAGTTTCTCCTGTATGTGAGGTGGTGTGATGTTACAGCGCCAGACCGGCCGCAGGCGGTGACCGGAATGGTTCGGGAACTCCTGCCGCGCGGAAAGCGGAACCGCCCCCCGAACAACATCCCGAGTTGTGATGTAGCGCACTACCTTGGCGCTGTGTGCATTTATAGACCGACTACTCGCGCTTGTCCAGCTACCGAATAGCTACCATCGCGGATCGCTCGTAACACCTTTCGGTGTAAGTGCAGCTCAACGGGCAGTTTCATAAATCGGATCATTGCTATATGTGAATTAGCTCACACCTGAGATGCGAAAAGTGTGGCTCGCAGACAACTGCAAGCGACACTTTCGGACAAACGGCACTTACTTATCAGCATCGGATCCGGTTCCGGGGGTGAGTGAGCCACCACCGAGAGCCGTGAACAGGTCCTCGAGTACCGGAATGAACGTCTGGACGACGCCGCCGAAGTCTTCGAGTGAACCCATGTCAGGTCCCTTTTTCTCGGGATGCAGTTGTGGTCACGAACGTGAGGACGTTCTTTGCGGAAGGCGCCGAGATTCTGGATCGAGGTCATGCGACCACTCCCGTGCATGTTTCGAAAGTCGTCTGTGCTCGAACGTCAGGTGGTCGAACGTCAGGAGTTCGTTTCAATCGCTCCGCCCCTTTGTGGCCAAGCAATATACGTACGTCCAGTTTGTTTATTTCCAAGAAGAACATGACATATTGGATCAAAATGTAAACCATCAGTTCGGGCGTTGTGACCTGAATTCAATCTCGAATTCAATGTGTTTTACATCACGGCCAATTAGGACAAAAGGATGCAATCGTCAGAGTCGGTGCCGACCTCGACCGCGATCTGTCATACCGTGTGCGTGTGATCAATCGCGAACGAGCGGCAACCCACGCAACTCACCGGGAACCGTCGTGTTAGCAAAACTCCTCAAGGCGTACCTGCCGCCGTACCGCTGGTTGCTTGCCGGAGTCCTCGCACTTCAACTCTTCGGGGCTATCGCGTCGTTGGTCCTCCCCACCCTCAACGCGCGGATCATCGACGACGGCGTCGCCCGCGGCGACACCGGATTCATCATGTCCACCGGCGGGATCATGCTTCTCGTCTCGCTTGCGTCGATCATCGCGTCGGTCGCGTCGACCTATCTGGCCGCAAAGTCCTCGATGGGTTTCGGCCACGACGTTCGAGGCGCCTTCTACAAGGCCGTCGGCAGTTTTTCGGATCGCGAGTTCAACAGTTTCGGCGCGCCGACCCTGATCACACGAAACACCAACGACGTCCTGCAGATCCAGGCCCTGGTGATGCTGACGTCCTCGATGCTCGTCAGTGCACCGCTGATGTGTATCGGCGGCATCATCATGGCGCTGCGTGAAAACCTTCAGATGTCATGGCTCCTGACGATTTCGGTACCACTGCTCGGCATCACCGTCTCGGTCGTGGTCGCCAAGCTGATCCCGCATTTCCGGACGATGCAGACGCGGATCGACAACATCAATCGATCGCTGCGTGAACAGCTCACCGGTATGCGCGTCATTCGCGCCTTCGTTCGCGAGCCTGACGAGACGATCCGTTTCGACAAGGCCAACAAGGAACTGACCGACACGGCACTCCTCATCGGCCGCTACCAAGCGGTACTGCTGCCCACCGTCATGCTGATCGCCAACCTGTCGAGCGTCGCGGTGCTGTGGTTCGGCGCGCATCTGGTCGATACCGGAGACATGCAGATCGGACAGATCAGCGCATTCCTGGCCTACGTGATGCAGATCCTGATGTCGGTGGTCATGGCAACCATGTTGGCCGTGGTGATCCCACGCGCAGCCGTGTGCGCAGACCGCATCAAGGAAGTCCTCGACACCGAGCCGACCGTGCCCGCACCCGCTCAGCCGCTTCGTCCGACATCTCCTTACGGTGTTGTCGAGTTCGGTGGAGCCGGCTTCACGTATCCGGGAGCAGAAACGCCGGTCCTGTCGAATGTTTCGATGCGATGCATGCCAGGTACGGTCACCGCGATCGTGGGCAGTACCGGTAGTGGCAAATCGACCCTGGTCTCACTCATCCCCCGACTCTTCGACGTCACGGCCGGCGCCGTCCTGGTCGACGGCTTGGACGTCCGAGGCTGGGATCAGGACGAACTCTTCGCCAACTTCGGATACGTGCCTCAGAAGGCGTACCTGTTCGCCGGCACGATTGCGAGCAATATCCGCTACGGAAACCCGACGGCCACCGACGACGACATCTGGGCAGCCCTCACCATCGCTCAGGCAGACGACTTCGTCAGGGAACTGTCAGACGGTCTCGAGTCACCCATCGCCCAGGGCGGCGGCAATCTCTCGGGCGGACAAAGACAACGTCTCGCCATCGCCAGAGCCGTGGTCCGCAGACCCCGGATCTTCGTGTTCGACGATTCGTTCTCGGCACTCGACATGCACACCGACGCTGCAGTCCGGCGCGAACTTCGTACGGTCTCGACGCATTCGACTGTCATCATCGTCGCGCAACGCGTCGCGTCCATCATTGATGCCGACCAGATCATGGTCCTCGAGGACGGCGCTCCTGTCGGCCTCGGCGACCATCAGTTCCTCCTGGCGAACTGTCCGACCTACCAAGAGATCGTGGCTTCCCAGATTCCCGCGGAGATGAGCGCATGACCAGCCCGCAGGACCCGACATGGGGCAGCCCCAACAGCCAGTACTTCGACGATGCGCCGACCGTCGTGTTCGACAAGATCCCGAACGAGCCGGAATCCGCGGACGGCGAGGCGAAGTCGAGTAACCCCGAGAATCCCGACAAAGAGCCGAAGCCCGCGCTGACCGCGACGGACACCAAGCCACGCCACTTCAAGGCGACGATGAAGCGGCTTCTCTCGCTTCTGCAGCCACACAAGTTTGCAGTCTGCTGTGTCGTCGTTGCGACGATCGCCAGCATCGCACTCTCCGTCGCGGTGCCGAAGATCCTCGGGCACGCGACGGACCTCATCTTCGCCGGGTTCATCGGCAAGAGCCTGCCGGCCGGACTGACCCGCGATCAGGCAGCAGAGGCGATCCGGGCATCAGGAAATTCGACGTTCGCCGACCTCGTCGCCAACTCGACCGATGTCGTTCCCGGTGTAGGTCTGAACTTCGACGCCATCGGCAACGTCGTCATGCTAGCGATCGGCGTGTACTTGCTCTCGTCGCTGCTGGCCTGGTTGGAAGCATTCCTCCTCAACATCATCGTCCAGAAGACCATCTACAACCTCCGTGCCTCGGTCGAGGCGAAGCTTCACCGCCTGCCCCTTCCCTACTTCGACAAGACACCGCGCGGCGAGATCCTCAGCCGCGTCACCAACGACATCGACAACATTTCGTCGACGTTGTCGTCGACATTGACCTCGCTCCTGACGTCGGTGCTCACCGTCTTCGGTGTCCTGACGATGATGTTCGTCATTTCTCCGATGCTCGCCCTGATCGCGCTGATCGCCGTGCCGGTATCGGTACTGCTCGTTGCCAGGGTCGCCAAACGCGCACAGGTCTTGTACAAGGCTCAGTGGGCCGAGACGGGCAAGATCAACGCACAGATCGAGGAGAACTACAGCGGTCGCGATCTGGTTCGCGTATACGGGCATCAGGCCGAAGCCGAGCGTGAATTCGCTGAGCAGAACAAGAAGCTCCTCGACGCGTCCTTCGGCGCACAGTTTCTCTCCAGCCTGATCATGCCGGTCATGAACTTCGTCGGAAACATCACTTACGTGCTGCTCGCTGTGGTCGGCGCACTCAAGGTCGCCAGCGGCAACATGTCGCTCGGTGACGTTCAGGCGTTCATCGTCTACTCACGCCAGTTCAGCCAGCCGCTCACGCAGATCGCGTCCATGTCGACGAGTCTGCAGTCCGGGGCCGCGTCGGCCGAGAGGGTCTTCGAGCTTCTCGACGAGCCCGAGCAGTCACCCGACATCGACGTGCCGCTACTCCCCGAGCCTGCCGGACGCCATCGCAACGTCGGTCACATCGAGTTCGAGAACGTCTCGTTCCGCTACGAGCCAGACAAGCCGTTGATCGAGAACGTGTACCTGACGGCTCGGCCCGGGCAGATGGTCGCCATCGTCGGACCCACCGGTGCCGGCAAGACCACCTTGGTCAACCTGCTCATGCGCTTCTACGAAGTCGACTCTGGCCGAATCACTCTCGACGACGTCGACATCTCGCAGATGCGCCGCTCCGACTTGCGCAAGCACGTCGGCATGGTTCTGCAGGACACCTGGCTCTTCGGCGGAACGATCCGCGACAACATCGCGTACGGCCGGCTCGACGCCAGTGAATACGAGATCCACGAAGCCGCACGCGCCGCCTTCGTCGACCGCTTCATCCACACGCTCCCGGACGGGTACGACACCGTGCTGGACGAGGAGGCGTCGAACATCAGCTCCGGCGAGAAGCAACTCATCACGATCGCCCGAGCATTCCTGTCGGAGCCCTCGCTGCTGATTCTCGACGAGGCGACGAGCTCGGTCGACACACGTACGGAACAGCTTGTGCAGCAAGCAATGTCCGCGTTGCGCGTCGGGCGCACCAGCTTCATCATCGCGCACCGGCTCTCCACCATCCGTAACGCCGATCTGATCGTCGTGATGGAGGCGGGCAAGATCGTCGAACAGGGCACACACGACGAACTCATCGCAGAGGCGGGCGCGTACTTCCGTCTCTACAACGCTCAGTTCGAGGGTGCCGCCGTCTAGTGATCGGCGCCTCCCTTGGCGGACACAGTGCCCCGGAGCACACCTGATCGATTCGACACGTTACCGTCGAGTCAGGAGTGTTGTCACCGTCTGAATTGGGAGTGCGTGTGTCTGCAGAAGCTGTGGAGAAGAAGGGCCCGCTCGCGGGCATTCGGATCGTGGAATTCGCTGGATTGGGACCGGGCCCGCACGCCGCGACGCTGTTGGCGGACATGGGCGCCGACATCGTCATCGTGCAGCGCGCAGGGCAGATTCCGCAGGACTCGAACGCAACCGACCAGATCAAGCGCGGCCGCCGCATCGTCGAGGCCAACCTGAAGGATCCGGCCGACGTCGCCAAGGTGCTCGATCTCCTGGGCCGCGCCGACGTCCTCATCGAGGGCTTCCGCCCCGGCGTCATGGAACGCATGGGACTCGGACCCGACGTGGTGTCGGAGCGCAATCCGCGCCTCGTTTACGCCCGTATGACGGGCTGGGGACAGGAAGGACCGCTCGCCAACGCCGCCGGTCACGACATCAACTACATCTCGCTGACCGGTGTCCTCAACGCCATCGGACGTAAGGGTGAACGTCCCGTCCCTCCGCTCAACATGGTCGGCGATTTCGGCGGCGGTTCCATGTTCCTGATCTTCGGCATTCTGTCGGCTCTCGTCGAGCGCTCGACGTCCGGTAAGGGCCAGGTCGTCGACGCGGCGATGGTCGACGGAACCCTCGCGCTCTCCCACATGATGTGGGCATTCCGCGGTCGCGGCGTCTGGTCCGACGAGCGAGGCGTCAACCTCCTCGATACCGGTGCCCCGTTCTACGACACCTACGAGACCTCCGACGGTAAGTACATGGCCGTCGGTTCCATCGAACCGCAGTTCTACGCACTGCTGCTCGAGGGCCTCGAACTCGATCCCGCTACGCTCCCCCACCAGATGGACACGTCCAAGTGGGACGACATGAAGAAGCTCTTCACCGAAAAGTTCCTGTCCAAGACTCGCGACGAGTGGGCCAAGATCTTCCTCGGCACCGACGCCTGCGTCTCGCCGGTCCTGACGTTCGCCGAGGCACCGTCGAACGAACACATCGCGGCCCGCGGTTCGCTCATCGAACTCGACGGCGTCACCCAGCACGCACCGGCGCCGCGCTTCTCACGCACGCCCACCACGACGCCCGCCGCCCCGGCGCGTGAGGCGACGGCTATCGAGACGGTCTGGACCTAGGGCCTTCGGCCCTGTGCGCCTTTTTGGTAGTTACTGCAATCAAAAAGGCGCACGGGGCGTCAGCCCAACCTGTAGAACCTGAACATCTCGTGCTCGATCGGCAGCACGTCCACCCGCTCGAAACCTGCTGCCTTGGCATAGCTTTCGAGTGTCGAGTGTCTCATCACCGTCCCGGTGCCAATGCTGCCTGGATGCGAAAGACTGTCCGGCAAGCAACAGGTCAGCGAAAAGCCGTACAGCAATTGCTCGATCGGACCCGCCTCGGGATCGAACGCATCCGCTGTTCGTTCGTCCATCACGATCACCGGAGCGCCCGGCTGGACAATCGCCCGAGCCGTGGACAGAAATCCCACCGGATCCGGTACGTCGTGGAGGCACTCGAAAGCAAAGACGGCATCGTACGTCCCGGCATCGGCTCGGCCTGTCTCCGGAGCTTGGCCGGCAACGTCGACCAGAGAGAAATGCACGCGGTCGTCGACCCCGCGATCGTGGGCGTTACGACGGGCGGCGTTCACCGAGGCTGCGTCGACGTCGAAACCGTGCACCTCGATCTTCGGGTAGCCGAGGGCGAGCGCGATCGACGACCAGCCCTCCCCCATTCCTAGATCAGCGACCTGCCCGCCGTCCGAGAGAACCGCATGCAGGTCGGTGACTACCGGCAGGAACTGCTGACAGAGCTGCTGCAGATACATCGGCCGGTTCAGCAGTGCCTGGCCCTCGCGAGCGTCGGGTCCCATCGATTCCCACGTGACTCCGCCGCCATGGCGATAGGCGTCCAGTAGACGTGGCATCGACCCCGTCGTCGCGACGAACAGCCTCGCCAGCGGTGTCAGGAACCTCAGGTTTTCGTCATCGACCAACACTTCGGCGTGGGCCGGCGACAGGCTGTACCGACGATAGGCATCCGAATTGACGTCCACATATCCGGACACGGCCTGCTGCTCGAGCCACTCCCGCGCATACCTTTCGACGGTCCCCGTCCGGTCCGCCAGCTCCGTCGACGTGAGCGGGCCGTGATCACTCAGCGCGCGGTACCAGCCCAACCGGTCGCCCAGATACACAGCCTGCAGCTCCGACGCGCCGAGCGTGGCCGCGAACAATCGTTCTGCCAGCGCCTCCGCCGCACTGGTTCCCGCTGCGCCTGTACCGTCTACGACCGTCATGCCTGACCTCCTGGTTCCACACCTCTTTCAGTGTGTGTACCCAGTTCTCAGACGACGACCATTCGTTGGTCGGCCGTGTCGCGATCCGTCGCGAGAGTGTCGTAGGCAGCGGCGATGGATGCAACCCCGCGAATGAGGTCCTCAGGAGAACGCGCGTACGGCACGCGGATGAATCGTTCGAACGCGCCTTCGACGCCGAAACGCGGGCCGGCAGCAAGGAGCACTCCGAAGTTGGGTGCCACCGCCGCCAATGCCGTCGAGACGGGCGCAGACATACGCATCCAGACCGACATACCGCCGGAGCCGATGGTGGGGCGCCAGTCCGGCAGACGCTCGGCCACCGCACCGAGGAGTACTGCGCGCTGTTCGCGCAGAACTTCGCGACGCTGTTCGAGGAGCGAGCGGTCGTCGGCTAGTAGATAGGCAGCCGCAAGCTGATCCATGACGGGAGTACCGAGATCGATCGCGGCACGCGCACCGACCAACTGTGTGATGAGCGCGGCGTCGGCGCGAATCCAGCCGACACGCAGTCCACCCCACAGCGACTTCGCCGTCGAACCGATCGTCACCACTTCGGTTTTCGCAGCGCCGCGCCCATGCGAGGCGACCGGTGCCGGCGGAGGTGCGTCGAGCCACAGGTCCACCATTGTCTCGTCGACGACCAAAGTCATCCGCGTTTCGTGCGCGATCTTCGCAAGTTCGGCGCGCCCGGCAGAATCCATGCAGAGTCCGGTCGGGTTGTGGAAATCGGGAATCAGGTACGCCATTCTGGCAGCGGTTTGCCTTGCTGCACTTCGAATCCCGTCGAGGTCCCAGGCTCCAGCTGCCGCGAATTCCGGTCGGACCGGTACCGGGACCGGTCGAGCACCGTTTCGCCGAATTGCCTCCAGCGCATTGGGATACGTCGGATGATCGACCAGCACTCGCTCGCCGGGCGAGGTGAGCACCGAGAGCAACAACCGAAGCGCGTGCTGCGCGCCCGAGGTCACCATGATCTGTTCGGCGGTGGTGGGCAGACCTCGTGCTGTGTAGCGCTGCGCGATCACGTCACGCAAGTCGCCGATCCCGACCGGTTCCATTCCGTGCGTGGGCAGGTAATTCGGAAGTTCCCGCAGCGCAGACGCATACGCAAGTTCGACTTGCGCCGCGGGAGCTGCCATCGCGGCATAACTGAGGTCGACGACGGGTCCACTGGGCCCCGGTTGGTGGGAGCGGAACATCAACCCGTTGGGCTGAGCACCGGCCGGTAAGGCCACCGTGCTTCGCGAGCCCTGCCGGCTGATCAGGTACCCCTCGTCGCGCAACACCGAGTACGACGACGTGATTGTGGTCCGGCTGAGTTCGAGCACCGTCGCAAGTTCGCGCTCACTGGGCAGCGCGACGCCGAGCGGAACGCGGCCGTCGTGCACGAGCAGGCGGATACCGTCGGCAAGCGCGCGGTACGCGGGCCTGCGTCCGGACTCTTCCTGCCAGGACCCGAGATCACGCGCAAGCGAACGGGCACCAAGAACTCGGGTCATCATGCAGTCCAGTATCGACAACTTGGCTATGTATTTCAATACCAGTCGAGTTGATCATATGTCCATGACTACCTTCGCAACCCTCATCGGCATCGGCCTCTTCGTGGCACTCGTGTACTTCTTTGCACCCGCCGAAGGTGAAGGTACCTACATTCGCGTCGAGCAGTTTCGCCTGGCAGCACCCCTCGGCGGCATCTTCCACCACGCAACTCCAGACCGCGAGAACAACTCTGTCAGACCTCCGTGCGATTGTGATCAGGGGGAAGAATTCACTGATCTCAGTCCAGTTGCCTAAAACTGGACTCTATTGCGTACCTGGAAAGTCTCCAGACGAGGCGCCGCAATTCTTCTCTCGCGCGCCACAGCCTGGCACGACAAGGTTCTGTGGGTCCAAGAGCACCTCGGAATGGAGGAGGGCAGCGTCGCATACAAACGACTGATTCTCTCGCACCACAAGCACCTCAACCGAGGCGACTTCCTCGTCGACGACCGCGGAGCAAAGGGCGCAGACGGATTCGAGGGTGAGTGGATCAAGTTCCGCAGCACCGAGTTTCCCGATTGGAAGACCGTCACCGCGCACCTGTCGAAGCTGGCTTGAAACACGAAATCCCCGTTCCTGCAGGCAGGAACGGGGATTTCGAGGAATCGAATTAGCGGACGATCTCGCGCCGGACGATCGTCTCGTCGCGGCCGGGGCCGACACCGATGCAGGAGATGAACGCACCCGAGAGCTCCTCGAGTCGTAGCACGTAGTTCTGCGCGTTCTGCGGCAGTTCCTCGAAGGTGCGAGCCTCCGAGATGTCTTCCCACCAGCCAGGCATCTCTTCGTAGATGGGCTTGGCATGGTGAATGTCGCTCTGCGACATCGGCATTTCGTCGTGACGGACACCGTCCACCTCGTACGCGACACAGATCGGCACGGTGTCGAGGCTGCTCAGCACATCCAGCTTGGTGAGGAAGTAGTCGGTGATGCCGTTGACGCGCGTCGCGTAACGCGCGATGACCGCGTCGAACCATCCCGTGCGACGTGCGCGTCCGGTGGTGACGCCGACCTCGCCGCCCTGCTTGGCCAGGTATGCGCCGTGATCGTCGAACAGCTCCGTCGGGAACGGGCCGGAACCGACACGCGTCGTGTACGCCTTCAGAATTCCGAGGACCGTGGTGATTTTGGTGGGACCGATTCCCGAACCGACTGCCGCGCCACCCGAAGTGGGGTTGGAGGAGGTCACGTACGGGTACGTGCCGTGGTCGACATCCAGCAGAGTGCCCTGCGAACCTTCGAGCAGAACGGTCTCGCCGCGCTCGAGGGCGAGGTTGAGTTCCAGGCGCGTGTCCGAGATGCGGTGCTTGAAACCCTCGGCCTGCGTCAGTACCTCGTCGACGACCTGCTGCGGGTCGAGTGCCTTGCGGTTGTAGATCTTGACCAGCACCTGGTTCTTGAATTCGAGTGCTGCTTCGACCTTCTGGGTCAGTATCTTCTCGTCCAGAACGTCCGCGGCACGGACACCGACACGGGCGATCTTGTCCTGGTAGCACGGGCCGATACCGCGGCCGGTCGTGCCGATCTTCTTCGCTCCCAGGAAGCGTTCGGTGACCTTGTCGATGGCCACGTGGTACGGCATGATCAGGTGCGCATCAGCAGAAAGCAGCAGGCGGGACGTGTCCACGCCGCGCTCTTCCAGGCCTGCCAATTCGGTCAACAACACACCCGGGTCGACGACGACACCGTTACCGATGACGTTGTTGACGGCGGGGGTGAGGATTCCGGACGGGATGAGGTGCAGTGCGAACTTGTCACCGTTCGGCAGAACCACGGTGTGTCCGGCGTTGTTACCGCCCTGGTATCGCACGACCCACTGAAGCTGCTCGCCCAGTAGATCTGTAGCTTTGCCCTTACCTTCGTCGCCCCACTGGGCGCCGATCAGGACGATTGCCGGCATGACGTTGTCTCCTACGGTCGACGTGCAGCAGTTGTCCCGCCGCATTGGTACTGCCTGGCTTCCGCGCACATGATGCAGCGCCGAACTGTTGCAGTGACCGAAGGAGCAGTCTAGCCCAGAGCACCAGACCAGACCTGACGGTCCAGAATTTGGCCGGTGACCATCACGATTGCGAGTCGACACAGACACTCGCACTAAGATCATCGGCAGTGATTCGGACGGCCATTTCGGGGAAGGGTGGCGAGGTCCCACTACCCGAGAAGAAGTCTGATCGAGCTAGGAGTGGCTTTGACCCCTGTGGTGCTCAAATGTGGCGATTCGCCGGTTCCACTCCCCCTGGGTGAACTCACGTCGTTCACTGTCCCCGAGCTTCCGGAGAAGCAAGACTTCGACGAGGCACTGTCCCAACTGCAGGTCGTGACGGAGCCGCGCTTGATCGTCGTGGGCAACGACGGCGCGTTTGCCGCGGCATTGACGCGGTTGATGCGACTCGAGCGACTCCACGTCGAACTCGCCTACGTCACCGAGAACAGGTCCGATGCGACCGACGCGTACAAACTCGCGACTGGTGCACGGGCTGCGCGCACGGCGTTGAAAGGCACAGTCCACACCGTGCCGCTCATTCGTGACGATGCCGGAATCGCGTTGGTCGGCGCAGCAACGGTCACAGGCCCGGCCGATGCCGCTGAACTGATCGGCGAGGCCTACGTCGACGACAACAAACTGTTCTCCGGCACAGTCCCCGGTATCCGGATCGTGCCGAGCCCCAAGCTCCCCGGCATCAAGGCATCTGTCGATCGTAAGAGTCGTTGGAGCGGACGACGCTGGCTCGAAGGCCGTGCAATTCAGCTGGGATCGCCCGCAGCTCGCCTGGTTCGCGACGGTGTGCCCAACCCGCGCGATCTCAAGCGTTCGACCTTCTACCGGCACGACAAGACTTGGTTGTTGGTCAGGTGAGAACCGGAGCAGCACGGTCGGCGGTTCGACCCAGCCCCGTCTTCCTCGGCGTCGTTGCCGTCACCGTCATTGCCGGAGTCGTCGCTTGGAACTCGACGTGGGGTTCCATCGCGGGCCGCGCGGGTGTTTTTGTCCTCGTGGTTGCCGGCTGGGTGGTCACGCTGTGCTTGCACGAGTTCGCGCATGCGTATCTGGCGTGGCGTCACGGAGACACTGACGTCGAGGCTCGTGGCTATCTGACACTCAACCCGCTCAAGTACAGCCATCCGATGCTCTCGATCGGGTTGCCGGTGCTGTTCATCGCGTTGGGCGGCATCGGGCTTCCGGGCGGCGCCGTGTACCTGCGCACCGGGATGTTCCCGCCCAAGGTGCAGGCGCGAATATCGCTCGCCGGTCCGTTCACGAACGCCGTCGCCGCGGTGATCCTCCTCGTCGTCATACGTGCGTACGGCTCAGGGACCGAGCACCTGACGTTCTGGGCTGGCCTCAGTTTTCTGGCGTTCCTACAGGTCATGGCAACAGTCTTGAACCTGCTCCCCGTCCCCGGTCTGGACGGTTACAACGCGCTGGAGCCGTACCTCGCACCCAACACACGACACCAACTCGAACAGTTCAAGCCGTACGGGCTACTCCTGTTGGTTGCGCTCCTGTTTGTCCCGCAAATCAATGTCGTCTTCTTCGACGCGATCTACTGGATCTTCGAACTGAGCGGTGTGTCCGACTACTACGCCATGCTCGGTAACGCCCTCATGCGTTTCTGGACGTGATCGAGTGTGCTGGAGGAGACTCGTGAGAGTCTGACATTTCAGACATTCATTCTTCTTCAGGAGAGCATCGATGATTGCGACGTCATTTCAGTCCGGCGGAGTGGAGTACACCCTCACGCGGGCCGAGATTCGACACGTGGAAGCACTGATCGACTTGCTCGCCGACGACCCGATCGGGAGCACTCGGGAGACGACCAACCCCGAGGCCCGAATGATCTACGAGGACGCGTTCAAGCGAATCGACGAGGATCCGGCGCAACTCCTCGTCACAGTTCTTGTCGGCGACGCTGTAATCGGCACAATGCAATTGACCTTCATTCCGGGTATGAGCCGGATGGGCGCGACGCGACTGCAGATCGAAGCCGTTCGCGTGCACGAGGATTTCCGCAGCAAGGGCATCGGCAGTTCGATGATCCGCTGGGCCTGCGAAGAAGGTGCCCGGAGCGGTGCCTTCCTGGCACAGCTCACCTCGGATCAAACTCGCAAGGAAGCTCACGACTTCTACGAGCGACTCGGATTTGTCGCCTCCCATGTCGGGTTCAAGAAGTCACTGAGCTGACTCCCAGCCACCAAGACTCCAGAACGCAGGCTCGAGCACCGGAGCACGACTGTGCCCCGGTGCTCGCGTCTTGAGTTGCTTCGGTTCAGGCCGCGGTGGGTGGACTGTTCCCGCCGATCGGCTGCTGGAACGGATCAATCGACATCGGTGGGTAGAACACCGCCTTCCGATCCTGGCCGATCTCCACCCGCCATTCCGTGTGGTGCAGCGTCCGATGATGATGACCACACAACAAGATCAGATTGTCGAGATCCGTTGGGCCACCATCACCCCAGTGAACAATATGGTGGGCATCGCACCACCCCGACGGTGTCCCACACCCTGGAAACGCACACCCACCATCACGAACCGCAAGAGCCCGCCGCTGCGGCACCGTCGCCGTTCTCGCTTCCTTGCCGCACTCGAGCGGAACACCATTCTCATCCAACAGAATCCGCGTGACGGTGCAGTCACAGGCCAACATCCGAGCGGTGTCGATGCTGATCGGGCCCACCCAATCCGCCCACGCGTACCCGAGTTCCTCGGTGGACGGCAGCAAGTCCTTCAAGGCCTGCAGATCCGTCATGTCTTTCGCGCTGGCGGTGACCGTGATGTGTGGTTTCACGCCGCCCTCGATCGGACCCAACCCCGCCCGCTCGTACCGCCGCAACAACTCACAGAACCCATCCGCACGTCGTAGTGCCGGAGTGCGAGTGTCTTTGACGCCGTCCTTCTCCGGTGTCGGCGCCGACAGACTCGACAACAACGTGATCAGACGGGCCCCATTGACCGCATCCAGATCACCCTTCACAGACACCCGCCCGTACAAGCCTTTCGAGGCATAGAACTCGTTCCGCTCCGAATCCTCACCCACCGGAACACCGTCCTCGCGCTTGCCGTATTGCTTCTCGATCCGCCGAATCGCAGCCCGCACCGCATCACAATCAGCAATGTTCTTCGACGCCAACCCCAACAGAATCCCGCGAGCCTTGTCCACATCCGCCAGGGTCATGTTCTTCGGTGGATGCTGACAAAACGACGCCACCTGACGCGCCTTCAACGCATCAACATCACCCCGGTGAAACGCATCGCCCACAACGGGTTCGAGCATCAGCAACCGCGCCAACCCGACCAGCAGACTGCACTCACCGATCTCCAAATTCGTCGAACCATGCAACCACTGCGCGATCGCCCGAAAACCCTTCCCACCGAGAACCTCTCGGGAAAACATCTCCACAATCAGCAACACCAACCGCGACTGCAACTCGTGCCGGGCGCGCACCAGATCGAGAACCTCACTCTTGAGGTCCTCGCCATCCAGTTGCCACGCATCCCGACTGTCCATGCCCAAAGTCTAATCGAACAAACTTTCGATAACCAGAGACATAACGGACAACTTCAAGAAGACCGAAACTCGAGAGCTGTTGAAATGCATCGCTATTCGCGCTCACGTCCACGCGATTCATTGACAGAGACGCGCAACTCGCCGAGCGGCACTTCACGCCCCGACTCACTGCGCACCTCGACGCGAACGCGCTCACCGGTAGCGTCGTCCGCCACCGCCAGCGGTCCACCCTTTCCTCCGTGCAGGTACCTGTCCCCCCACTGCATCAGCGCGAGAACCGCCGGCAGCAGGTCACGACCCTTCTCGGTGAGCACGTACTCGTGCCGCGTCCGCTTTCCAGGCTCCTTGTACGGCACACGCTCGAAGAGGCCCGCCTCCGTGAGCTCCTTCAGCCTCGCCGACGCCACCGCCTCGGTAATGCCGACCCGCGACGCAAAGTCGTCGAAACGAGTTGTGCCGTAGTAGGCCTCTCGCAAAATCAGCATTGCGGAGCGAGTGCCGACCACTTCCATAGCCCGCCCGATCGAACAATGCGTGGCCCGCCAGGCGTCGCGATCTTCGAGCACCCCGGTCAGTCGTACAGCGTCCATGGGTTTCACCATACCCCCTGGCTTGCCATAACCATAGCCAGAGTCTAGATTGCTGACTATGGAACTTCATAGCCAGCCGGTGCGGACCGGACCCCTCCTCGCAATACTGTCGGGGGCGCCGTTCGTCGCCAGCCTCGACCTCTTTGTGGTCAACGTGGCCTTCGGCGACATCGCCAAGAGCTACCCGGGCCACTCGCTCGGCGAGTTCAGTTGGATCCTCAACAGCTACGCGATCGTCTACGCCGCGCTGTTGATCCCCCTCGGACGCTGGGCGGACAGGATCGGACACAAGCGCGCCTTCATCGCCGGCCTCGCACTGTTCACCCTCGCCAGCGCCGCCTGCGCTTTCAGTCCGTCATTGTGGGCATTGGTGGCATTCCGCATCGTCCAGGCAGTCGGCGCCGCAGCGCTCACCCCGGCCAGCCTCGGCCTCCTGATCAGTGCACTCCCGGCGGCGAAACGCCAATCCGGCGTACGTATCTGGGCGGCGGCCGGTGCAGCTGCCGCGGCATTCGGACCCGTCGTCGGCGGCATTCTCGTCGAGGCGTCCTGGCGCTGGGTCTTCCTGATCAACGTTCCGGTGGGGATCGTGTTGCTCTACTTGGCAGTCCGACTCGTACCGGACACGACCCACAAGGACCCCGATGCCGGGATCGACGTCGTCGGCGCTGCCCTGCTCACAGTCGGAGTCGGCTCCCTCGCGCTGGCACTCGTGCAAGGACCTGACTGGGGGTGGACCGACAGTCGCGTTCTGATCGCCTTCGCGGTGGCCGCCGTGACACTACTCTCGTTCTGGTGGAGCAACTCTCGTCACCGAACTCCGTTGATTGCTCCGGATCTTCTGAAGATCCGCTCATTTGCCTGGTCCAACGTCACCGCCATTCTGTTCAGCGCAGCGTTCGCCGCCGGCCTGCTCTCGAACATCCTCTGGCTGCAAGAAGTTTGGGGATACTCGGCATTGCGTACCGGCTTCGCCGTCTCACCCGGTCCGCTTCTGGTTCCGCTGTTCGCCATCGCCGGTGGATCGCTTTCGCGCAAGTACTCGGCCGGTCGCGTCGCCGCACTCGGCAGCCTTCTGTGGGCCGTCGGAACGGTATTGGTCCTCGTCTCGGTTGATACAACGCCCAACTACGCGACCGGACTCCTACCCGGTTGGATCATCGCCGGAATCGGTGTCGGTCTTGCCCTGCCGACCATTTTGTCGCAGGCCACGGCAGATCTGGCACCGGCCCGATCGGCCACCGGTAGTGCAATCGTCAGCATGAGCCGACAGATCGGAACCGTTCTCGGCGTGAGCGTTCTGATCGCGGTTCTAGGCTCTGCTGTCGACTACGACACCTTCCGCCAGGCCTGGTGGGTGATCTTCGCCGTCGCGCTTGCGTCTGCCCTGGCATCGCTGGGAATGACACCTGCGACCACACCCACCCCAGTTGTCCCTGCTGAATCCGCCATCCCTGAAAGGAATTTGTCATGAGAGACGCAGTTATCGTCGAAGCCGTTCGCACTCCGATCGGCAAGGGAAAGGCGAACGGCGCCCTGCACCGCATCAACGCCGTCGACCTCCTCGCCCACAGCCTCACAGCGGTAGTCGAACGCACCGGAATCGATGCAGCACTGATCGACGACGTCATCGGCGGCGCGGTCAGCCAAGTCGGCGAGCAGAGCCAGAATGTCACTCGCACTGCCCTTCTCGCCGCCGGCTACCCGGAGTCGGTTCCGGGAACCACTGTCGACCGGCAGTGTGGAAGTAGCCAACAAGCGGTTCATTTTGCTGCTCAGGGCGTCATCGCCGGAGCATACGACATCGTCGTCGCTGCCGGAGTCGAGTCGATGAGCCGAGTGCCGATGGGCTCGAGCAGCGTCGGGCGCGAGTCACTCGGGGTAGGTTTTGAAGAGCGTTACCCGGACGGTCTGGTACCGCAGGGCATCAGCGCCGAATTGATTGCCGCCAAGTGGGAACTGAGCCGCACCGAACTGGACGAGTTCTCGGCGTCGAGTCACCGGAAAGCCGCGCTGGCAACCGAAAGTGGATACTTCACCAAGGAACTCGCCACTCTCCCGCAACTCTCGATCGACGAAGCGATCCGCCCCGGCACCACGGTGGAGACCCTTGCCGGCCTACGGACCGCCTTCGAATCCGACTACTACGCAGAGCGATTCCCACAGATCGACTGGTCCATCACCGCGGGAAACAGCAGCCCGCTTTCGGACGGCAGTTCAGCGGTGATGATCACGACCAGTGAGATCGCCGCGAAACTCGGCCTCACACCGAAGGCACGAGTGCACAGCTTCGCCGTCGCCGGCGACGATCCGCTGTACATGCTCACCGCGGTCATCCCTGCTACCCAGAAGGTCCTGGCCCGTGCGGGGTTGACGGTCTCGGACATAGATCTGTTCGAAGTCAACGAGGCTTTTGCCCCAGTGGTCCTCTCGTGGGCAGCGGACACCGGCGTCGATCTGTCCAAAGTGAACGTCCACGGCGGCGCCATCGCGCTCGGCCACCCGCTGGGCGGCAGTGGAACGCGGATCATGACCACTCTGGTCAACGCGATGGAACAGCGCGGCGCGCGCTACGGGCTCCAGACCATGTGTGAGGCAGGTGGGTTGGCCAACGCGACCATCCTGGAGCGTCTGGGCTGAGCCAACTCCATGCACGGCGCTCGGACATCAGTGACCGAGCACCGTCCATTCGGACATCAGTGACCGAGCGCCGTCCATTCGGGATCCGGCTTCCTCGCCACCACCCGAAATACGATTCCGCCCCGTCCGCTGCGCTGCACCTCGTCGATCAGGAAACCGGCGTTTTCGAGGTATGCCACCGGTTCGCGAGTGAGGTGATCAGCTCCGAACCGAACAAAAAGCGGTTCCACGGCCTTCATCAACGTACGAGCAACAACGTTCTTGCTCGGCCCGTGCTCGGCGAGAACGAATCGACCACCAGGCACCAGGACCCGAAATGCTTCGCTCGCAACTCGGTCCGGATCGGGGATCGTACAAAAGGCGTACGTGGACACCAACGTGTCCACGCACTCGTCGGGAACATCGAGTGCTTGCACGTCTCCGAGACGTAGGTCGACTTCGGTCTTCACCCCCTCGGAGACCTTGACCCTGGCCTGATCGAGCATCGCACTCGAGATATCCACGCCGATGACGTAATCGACGTCATCCCCGTAGAGAGGCAGGTTCAGCCCGGTACCCACGGCGATCTCGACCACGCGGCCATGCGCCTGGTCCACAGCCCATTTCCGGGCGTCACCGAGCACAAAGCGTTCGAAACGCCCGATCTGTCGGTCGTAGTGCGCCGCCATTGCGTCGAAAGTCTTGGCGACCTGTGCAGTGTCTGGTTCACGCATAGTGCCCCGTTTCGATCGATCTTCTGTGCAGTCTTACACGCGAGCACCGGGTCGGGAAGGCCTTTCGTGACGAAGGGCAACCGGCCGAGCGAGGTCGTCCCTGACGGATGCCCCCGGTATCGTTCCAGGTGACCTGACCTCACCTACGACGACCATGGATAGAGACCTCGTGCGATCAAGTAACTGCGTCACCGGTTCGGTCCGGCCACCTTTTCTCACTGATTCCACTGGAGGTCTGTGATGGCCGGCGGACTCTTCGCCCTGCTCGACGACGTCGCGGCCCTGGCTCGTATGGCAGCCGCCTCGATCGACGACGTCGCCGCAGCAACCGGTAAGGCGACCGCCAAAGCTGCGGGTGTCGTCATCGACGACGCAGCCGTCACACCGCAGTACGTCCGTGGACTCGCGGCCGAGCGCGAACTACCGATCATCAAGCGCATCGCCATCGGATCGCTGCGCAACAAGCTGCTGATCATCCTGCCGATCGCTCTGCTGCTCAGTCAGTTCCTTCCCTGGCTCCTGACACCACTGTTGATGGTCGGTGGCTGCTACCTCAGCTATGAAGCAGTGCACAAGATCTGGGGTGCGATATTCGGCCACGGTGATCACCACGAAACGGCCGACGAGCACCCTCGCGACGAAGAGGCCGTGGTTTCGGGTGCTGTCCGCACCGACCTGATCCTGTCCGCCGAGATCATGGTGATTGCACTCAACACCATCGCGGGCGAAGGTTTCTGGAGCCGGTTGGTAATTCTTGCCGTCGTCGCCGTGGTCATCACCGTGGTCGTCTACGGCGTCGTCGGGCTGATCGTGAAGATGGACGACATCGGCTTGAAAATCGCCGAGACGTCGTCGGGCTTCACCCACAAGGTCGGCCGTGGACTGGTTCGCGGTATGCCTCACGTGATGTCGGTGCTCTCGGTGGTCGGTACCGCCGCGATGCTGTGGGTCGGTGGCCACATCTTGTTGGTCGGCATCGACGAACTGGGCTTCCACCCGCTGTACGACGCCGTTCATCACGGGGAAGAAGCAGTCAGTGACATCGCCGGAGTCGGTGGCGTACTGGCGTGGATAGTCAACACCCTTGCCTCGGCAGCGCTGGGCCTGGTGGTTGGCGCCATCATCGTCGCAGCTCAACTGGGTATCACCCGCCTGCTCGCAAAGCGTTCTGCGACGGCCTGATCGCCTACCTGTGGCGGAGCACCATCTGCTCCGCCACGGTGCGCATCCCTTCACGCAAGGACGAGGGTTCGAGCACCTCGACGTCGGCTCCCAGCCCGATCAACTGTGAGAGCGCGACGGCTTCGCTCTCGAGTTTCAGCCCGGCGCCCACCCATCCGTCGTTGTCCTCGGGTCCCACGTCGACAGCAGCCGCAAGCTCGCCCACCACGTCGGGGAGCCGGCGCCTGCCCTCTGGTGACAACCGCACCTGGCAGTCGAAACGAAGCAGCGACCGGTCGAACTCGGCCATCGACGCAGCCCACCACGACGGCAGATCGAAATCCTCCGGCCGGGTGAACGAATCATCTTCTACCACCGCATTTTTGATGCGGCCGACTCGAAACGACAGCGTTCGACCGTTCATCCCCGCCACCAGGTACCAAACACCGGCTTTGATGACCAGACCCAGCGGTTCGACCGTCCGCTCGCGATCGCGGTAGGCGAAGCGCAGCCGACGCGAGTCGAGCACAGCGGATGTGACGATCGGAAGACCTGAGATGTCTTCGACTCCGCCGAACCAGCCGGGGACGTCCACCAGGATTCGGTCCTGCCACAAGCGCGCGCTCTCGCGCAGCGGACCGGGCAGGGTGCGCAGCAGTTTGGCCCCCGCCGAACCGACGGCGTCGGATCGCCCGAGATCCGCAGCGATGGACGGCACGCCCAACAGCATGAGTGCGGACGTCTCGTCGTCCGTCATGCCGGACAGCTTGGACTGCCAACCGTCGAGCAGACGAATGCCACCGCCCGGTCCGCTCTCGGTCCAGATGGGCACGCCGGCAGCCGACAACGAGGCCACGTCGCGGTAGATCGTTCGCACCGACACACCGAACTCGTCGGCCAACTGATCGGCAACGACGCCACGACTGCCCTGCAAACGCAACATGAGTTGGAGCAACCGCGCGGATCTCATGACGCGAACAATACCGAGAATCACTGACAGAACTTGTCAGGAATAGGGGTGCACAATGACCGTCATGGTCACCTGGAAGCAGTTCTCCGAAGAAGTTCCCGCCCTCGCCGACGCGGTCCAAGCACGATTCAAGGCCCACAAGCATCACGTCCTCGCAACGCTGCGCAAGGATGGTTCACCGAGGGTCAGCGGCACCGAAGTCGAAATCCTCGACGGGCGTCTGGTGCTCGGTTCGATGTTCGGTGCACTCAAAGCGAAGGACCTCATCCGTGACGGGCGCTACGCCCTCCACAGCAATCCCGGCGAGCACACGATGGAAGGTGGCGATGCCAAGATCGCCGGAATTGCACGCGAAGTGACCGGCGACGAGTTCGAAGCCGTGCTGGCAAGCTACACCTACGACGTTCCGAAACCCCTGCACCTCTTTGTCCTCGACATCGACGAGGTGGTGCACACGACTGTCGACGACGAGCACATGTACGTAGACCTCTGGAAGCCGGGCAAGGAGATCACCCGCTTCACCAAGTGACGTTCTTCTCGCAGTGCTCGCCGTTGGCACACGATTCCACCTGGACAGTGGCGTGGGAAAGACCGTGACTCTCGAGGACGGTACGCGCGGATTCCAGAACGTTCGACGAATTCGCGTCACTGGTCAGGTGGACCGTCGCGACATCCATTCCGGTGGTAAGCGTCCAGACGTGTAGGTCGTGAACACCCATCACGCTCGGCAGCGCAGCCAGGTCGGCCTCGACCGCTTCGACATCGACGTCGGCCGGCGACGCCTGCGTCAGAATGCGCAACGATGCTGCGGCCAATTTGATCGCACGCGGCACCACCCACAGCGAGATAAGAACACCGACGACGACGTCCGCCCACGTCCAATTGAACAGCAGGACAAGGCCACCGGCGATCAGAACACCGACGCTACCGACGGCGTCGGCAAGCACTTCGAGGTAGGCGCCGCGCACGGCCAGGCTGTCCTTGGAGTCGCCGCGCAGCATCAGCATCACGACGATGTTCGCGGCCAGACCGGCAGCCGCAGTGATGATCAGGGCGCCGCCCGGGATCTCGGGTTCGTTACCGATCCGGCCGATTGCCTCGTAGAAGACCCAGGCCGCGACGGCCAGCAGCATCACGGCGTTAGCCATGGCGGTCAACACTTCGGCGCGATGCCAACCGAAGGTCCTGGCCGCGGTGGTGCTGCCCTTCTTCGCGAGTAGCAACGCCGTCAGGCCCATCGCCATACCCACCACGTCGGTGAGCATGTGACCGGCGTCGGCAAGCAGAGCCAACGAGTTGATCAGGATGCCGACCGTGGCTTCGAGCACGAGGAACGCAACGAGGATCGCAAGTGCGACCGCCATTTTTCTGATGCGCTGCGGTGACGGTCCTACGCCGACCGAATCTGCTGCCGAGTGGCCATGTGAATGGCCGTGCCCTGCTCCCATTTGTCCTGTTCCCTCCCAAGTCCTTCTCAGAGCATATGCATACATTCGCATACATACAATGAGTTGCTCAGTGAGCGGGAAAGGGCAGAGGTCAGTGATCCGGCTCGTACGCCGGGTGTGGCACAGTCGGCGGCAGAGTGGCGATCGACGAGATGCGCTTCATGCCTGCAACCTGCAAGAGGTCGACCACCAACGATCTGATCTGGGCGAACACCACCGTCGAGGACAGGCCCGCGTTCTCGACTACCGCCGGTTTCAATTCCTTGGCCACCGAGCGGAGGACACGCGCTGCCTCGGCTTGATCGGGTTGCTCCCCCGGCTCCGCCAGGATCATGTCCTTCAGCACTTCGACGGCTTTCGACAAGCGCTCGACCTGAGCCACCAAACGGGGATCGAGAATCTCGTCGTCCCTGACCAACGTCAACGAACGACGCGCGAGTACTCGAATATTGCGCAACGCATTGTCGATGGGATCGGCTGTCGCCATGAGCCTTTCGAGACGAGGTCGACTGTTCCAGTACAGCGGGGAGATCCGGCTGATCTCTCGCCCGCCGAGGAGGTTGGTGCGCAATCCGTCGATGGCACCTTGAGTTGCGCGCGCCTTCTGGAGCGCCTTCACGATCGGGTCCGGATCGTTCGCGACAAGGCCGTCTGCCACCAATTGCAGTACCTCGGAAGCTGTTCCGAGAATCGACGCAGCGTCCTTGCGTGCGCGTCGCACCGGATGGGTGGGGATGATCGCGACAACCGCGATGCCCACCAGACCACCGACCAGGGCATCGATCATGCGATCGGGCCCGCCGCTACCACCCGGTGGGATCAGCGTCGCCACCAGCACTGCCGAATTTCCGGCCTGCATCGAGAAAATCGGCCCGCTGTTCAGAAGCACCGCGACGGACATCGCCAGCACGACGACCAAACTGATCTGCCACGGTCCGCTCCCGATACCGGAGATGATCAGGTCACCGATTCCGATACCGACCGTGACGCCCGCAACCAACTCGAACGAGCGCCGCAACCGGGCACCCAGCGACAGACCGAGCGAGACCACGGCGGCAATCGGCGCGAAGAACGGCGCATGGTGCCCGATCACCGTTGTGGCAACCCACCACGCCAATCCGGCCGCCAAGGCACATTGAATGATCGGTAGCGCCGACGTCTGAAGCCGACGCACCGATTTGCGAGCACGGTCCTTGATGCCGGCCCGGCTCGGACGGAAACTGCTAACCGAGGCCAAGCGCTTCGGCGGCGTTGGGATCGCAGTCTTCGAGCAGATCGAGGCAACGCGCGTACTCGTCGGCCTCACCGATCGTCTTCGCAGCCTTGGCCAGGACAGCAACGCAACGCAAGAAGCCACGGTTCGGTTCATGGCTGTAGGGCACGGGGCCGAAACCCTTCCAACCGTTACGGCGCAGTTGGTCGAGTCCACGGTGGTAGCCGGTACGCGCATAGGCGTAGGCAGTGATGGTTTCGCCCTTGTCCAGGGCAGCCTCGGCGAGGTAGGCCCACGCGATGGAGGCAGTGGGATGGTCGGCCGCGACCTGGGCCGGGTCAGCGTGGTTGAGCAGTGCCGATTCCGCGTCGTCGTCGCCGGGAAGCAGAGTGGGCTTGGGTCCGAGCAGGTCACCGAATTGGGTCATGCGCTCATTGTGCCCGCTACACCTTTCCGCCACAGGACCGCCTCGCCGACGGTGGGAGTTATGCAGGCTACATACCGGTCGTTACCCTGACATGGTCATTGCTGCATAAGACCGAAGGGTTACCCGTGCCGGACTCGAAAGACGACAACTCGAAAAAGAGCGCAGCCCCGAACGGTGCGCCGGAGAAGTCGGTCCCGACCGAACCTGCGACTGTGGCGATTCAGAAGGCAGGCAAGGGCTCGACGGCACCGAAAGCGGACGCCGGAGTCAAGGCGCCGAAGGCGGACGGCGAAGGCACGGCAGCGAGTGCGCCAACCGTCGCGATTCCGAAAGTCGCGCAGCCGACACCAACATCCCGGCAAGCTCCGACACCACCTCGAGCTCCGACACCACCGCCGCAGCGCGCCGCGCCTCAGCGGGTAGGCGTCGCGCCAACCCCACCGCTGGCCCAGCCGATGCCGACTCGCATCGAGCCCGCCGCGCCGGAAAAGACCAAGCGCAGCGGCAAGGGCTGGTATATCGCAGCAGCAGCGGCCGGCGTCGCCGTCCTCGCGGCAATCGGCATCGCGGTCTTCGTCTCGTCCAACAGCGGTAGCGGTGAAAGCTCACCTGAAGCTCAGGTCCAGACCGCCATCTCGACGTACGTCGACGCACTGCAAACCGGCGATCTGGCGACTCTGCGAACGTCGACGTGTGGAGCGCTGGGCGAGTACTACCGCACCATTCCGGACGCGGCGTTCGCTCAGGTTCACGACAATGCCGTCGCGCAGAAGACGATTCCGCAGGTCGGAGCCGTCGACGCGGTCCGCATCACCGACGACACCGCGATCGCTCAGGTGCAGGCAAGTTTGCCGAGCACCGGCGAGCAGTCGTGGCGCACGTTCGACCTCGAGCGCCAGGACGGCACGTGGAAGGTTTGCGATCCCAGCAAGTAAGAACCTGAACAGAAAATGCGCGCCGGCGAGAAATTTGCCGGCGCGCATTTTGTTCGGTGAAGCTGAGTTGTGAAGCCGATCAGCCTGCGGACACCGAGCGTCCGGCCGACTTCAGGTCGTTGCACGCCTCGACGACGCGAGCCGTCATGCCTGCTTCGGCCTTCTTGAGGTAGCTGCGCGGGTCGTATGCCTTCTTGTTTCCGACCTCGCCGTCGATTTTGAGGACGCCGTCGTAGTTGGAGAAGAAGTGTCCGGCGATCGGACGGGAGAACGCGTACTGCGTGTCGGTGTCAACGTTCATCTTGACGACGCCGAAGTTCAGCGAATCCTCGATCTCCGACTTCAGCGATCCCGATCCGCCGTGGAAGACGAAGTCGAAGGGCTGTGAGCCGGCGGCCAGGCCGAGCTTGGCAGCGGCAACCTTCTGGCCCTCTTCGAGAACCTCGGGCTTGAGCTTGACGTTGCCCGGCTTGTAGACACCGTGGACGTTGCCGAAGGTGGCTGCGAGCAGGTACTTGCCCTGTTCGCCGATGCCCAGAGCATCGACCGTCTTCTCGAAGTCTTCACTCGAGGTGTAGAGCTTGTCGTTGATCTCGGCCTCGACGCCGTCCTCTTCGCCGCCGACAACACCGATCTCGACCTCGAGGATGATGCGTGCAGCCTTCGAGAGGGCGAGCAGTTCCTTGGCGATGGCCAGGTTCTCGTCGATCGGGATGGCCGATCCGTCCCACATGTGCGACTGGAACAGCGGGTTACGGCCGGCATCGACCCGCTCCTGTGAGATCGCGAGCAGCGGACGCACGTAGGTGTCCAGCTTGTCCTTCGGGCAGTGGTCGGTGTGCAGCGCGATGGTGACGTCGTACTTTGCCGCGATCACGTGTGCGAACTCGGCGAGCGCAACAGCGCCGGTGACCATGTCCTTGACGCCCAAACCGGAACCGAACTCGGCGCCGCCCGTCGAGAACTGGATGATGCCGTCACTGCCGGCGTCCGCGAAGCCCTTGATGGCTGCGTTGATGGATTCGGAGCCGACACAGTTGATGGCGGGGAAGGCAAAGGAATGCTCCTTGGCCCGACCAAGCATCTCGGCATAGACCTCGGGAGTTGCGATAGGCACGGCGGGAGTCCTCCATTTACGTGTCGTTCGGAGCGCTCGGCGATGTGAAAGCGCTTCGTGTGGTCCTAGCAGTATGGCAAGTCCGACTCGTCACGTCTCTTTGCGGTCTCGGCCGCCGCACAACCCCGGCATCAGTCACCGCCACCGACGCGATGACCTGCGGTGGTGGGAAACACTCAGATTCGGCCGGTACTCTGGCCCCCGTGAATGTGCAGGCAGCAACTGAATCCGTGACGAACCTGGCCTTGCTGCCCGGCTTCCTCGATCCCGTGAACCTCTTGAATTCCTTCGGAACGTGGGTTCTGGTGGGATTGCTTCTGGTGGTCTTCATCGAATCAGGCCTGCTGTTTCCGCTCTTGCCCGGCGATTCGCTCCTCTTCACCGCAGGGCTGATCGCGGCTTCCAAGTCGACCGAGATCGAACCGTTCGCACCTCTGTGGGTGCTCTTGGTGACAATTCCGATCGCCGCGATTCTGGGCGACCAAGTCGGGTTCTACATAGGCGCCAAGGGCGGAACTGCCCTGTTCAAGACGGACGACGCGCGGTTCTTCAAGAAGAAGTACATCGACGAGTCGCACGCCTTCTTCGAAAAGCACGGCCCGATCACCATTATCCTGGCTCGGTTCGTACCGATCGTGCGTACTTTTGCACCGGTGGTCGCCGGTGCTTCGAAGATGAAGTACTCACTGTTCCTGACCTACAACATCGTCGGCGGCATCCTGTGGGGTGCCGGCGTGACTTTGCTCGGCTACCTCCTGGGGCAGATCGAATTCATCCGCGACAATGTCGACTACATCTTCATCTTGATCGTCCTGGTGTCGGTGCTGCCGATCGTCTTCGAAATCGGAAAGCGAATTCTGGCGTCGAGACGTGGTGAAACGGCGAATACTTCCACTACGGACAATTCGACGGTGACAGTCCCCGAAGACCCCACCCCCTGATTGCAGAACGAGGCGAAGTACTGACGACGATGACGCTCGCATCCGGCAGTTTCTCCCCGCTCGAGACTGCCGGGCCTCTGTTGGTCTGGATCATCGTCGTCACGTTCGTCTTCATCGAGTGCGCGATCATTCTCGGATTGTTTCTGCCCGGTGATTCGCTACTGATCACAGCCGGAATCGTTCTTGCCGGCCACGAGTCCGGTGCAGGCCACGTGTGGGCACTGTCGGTGGGCGCGATGATTGCCGCTATTGCCGGTAACCAGGTCGGGTACGTCATTGGCCACCGGACCGGCAATCACATCAAAGCCCGTAAGGGCGGCAAGTACTTCACCGAGAAGAATCTGCACCGCGTCAACATCTTGTTGGAAAAACACGGTTTCTGGGCGGTCCTGATTGCCCGTTGGGTTCCATGGGTGCGCACTCTATGCCCAATGGTCGCGGGCGCGGCCAAGATGAACCACACGCGCTACACAATCGCGAGCACCATCGGCGCGATCATCTGGGCGCCGGTGCTATTGCTGCTCGGCTTCTATGGTGGCTCGTTCCTCGATCGTGTTCCGTGGTTGCTGCCCGCCGTACTGATCGTGATGATGGTCAGCTTGGTCATCGGTACCGCGTTGGGCATCTGGCAGTACCGCAAGGAGATGGCCCGTCCGGCCGAAGACGTCGAGGTCGAAGAAGTCCTCGACTAGAAGATGTCTTCTCAGTGCAGGTGGCTCTGGTCCCACGCCGGCAGCGGATCCTCGTAGCGAGTCCAGGCCCGCGATCCTTCGCGTAGTTCGTCATCGGTCAGCAGAGCCGGATCGAGGATTCGTGACGGCGCCGACTGGTCGAGTTTCACTCCGATGAACACGATCTCCTGTCCCGGCACCTCCGCCGCCGACGCCCACAGTTGAGCCGGTTCGATGACGAGGTTGGGGCCTGCCTGCGACCAGATAGCGGCGAATTCGGGCCGGCTGGCGATCCAGCAGAAACCCTTGCTTCGCAGGAGTCCGGCGAACTGACCGAGCGCAGCCTCGAGACGCGCCGGATGAAATGGTCGCGAGGCGCGATACGTGACGCTTCGTATTCCGTATTCCTCCGTTTCCGGGGTGTGCCCACCGGCCAGTTCCTCGTCCCAGCCCGGTACCTGCGCAGCCAGTTCCGGGTTGTAGAGACCGGTTTCGAGGACGCGATCGAGGGTGACTTTTCCGTGGTCCGTCCGAATCAGTTGAGCGGTTGGGTTGAGCCTGCGGAGCGTTGCCTCGACGGTTCCTGCCGCCCGCGGACTCACCAGGTCGGTTTTGTTCAGCAAGATGACGTCGGCGAACTCCACCTGATCGACCAGGAGATCGGAGATGCTGCGTCCGTCCCCCTCCCCGGCTTCGAGGTTGCGCGCGTCGAGTCGTTCGCCTTTTGCCAGCTCACCGAGGAAAGTCGACGCATCCACCACCGTCACCATCGTGTCGAGCTTCGCGAGCGAGCCGAGGCTGAAACCGTCCTCGAATTCCCAGTCGAAGGTGGCTGCCACCGGCATCGGTTCGGAGATGCCGGTGGACTCGATCACCAACTGATCGAACCGTCCTTCTCGCGCCAGAGCGCCAACGGCGTCGATCAGATCCTCACGCAGTGTGCAGCAGATGCATCCGTTGGTCAGCTCGACCAACTTCTCCTCCGTGCGATCGAGGTGGCCCTGGCCCGCGACAAGGGCCGCGTCGATGTTGATCTCGCTCATGTCGTTGACGATGACGGCGACGCGTCGACCGTCACGGTTGGCGAGGATGTGGTTGAGGAGTGTGGTCTTGCCTGCGCCCAGAAATCCGGACAGCACGGTTACCGGTAGCTGCTTCATCCCTTAATGATAATCGTTGTCATTATTGGCAACGTGAAGCGGGCCTACTGCACTGCGGACGTACTACCCGAGAACTGGCTCTCGGGCCTCGGCAAACCGAAATGATCGCGAAGCGTCGTACCCGAGTATTCGGTCCGGAACAGGCCGCGATCCTGCAGGATCGGGACCACTCGCTCGGTGAAGATCTCGAGTCCACCCGGGTAGTACGGCGGCATGACGTTGAATCCGTCGGCAGCACCGCTGGTGAACCATTCCTCGATCGTGTCGGCCACCTGCTCGGCGGTTCCGGCAAAAACCCGATGTCCGCGCGCACCCGCCAATCGATGAAGCAGACCACGAACCGTCGGACGCTCGCGCTCGACGATCCCCGCGATCACCTGCAATCTGCTTTGCTTGTTGTCGGTGACATCCCCTGCAGCCGCGAACAATTCGACGGGTACCGGTGCATCCAGTTCCAGATTCCGAACATCGGTCCCGGTGAGTGTACCGAGTTGCGCGAGCCCGTACTCCGGCGAAGTCAACTCGTTGAACTCCCGCTCGAGCGCCTTCGCCTGCTCCTCGGTGTCACCGATGAACGGGCTGATTCCGGGCAGGATCTTGACGTGATCGGGGTTGCGGCCGAACTGAGCAGCCCTCGACTTGATGTCGGTGTAGAACGCCTGAGCGTCGAAAAGTCTCTGGTGCGCTGTGAAAATCGCCTCTGCGTACTGACCGGCAAACGCGCGACCGTCGTTGGACGCACCGGCCTGCACCAGCACTGGGTATCCTTGCGGCGTTCGCGGTGCGTTGAACGGCCCCCGCACCCGCAGATGCCGCCCGACGTAGTTGATCTCGTGAATCTTGTTTCTGTCCGCGTAGATTCCGCTCTCGCGGTCCAGAATGATCGCGTCATCCTCCCAGCTGTCCCACAGCCGCACCACCGCGTCGACGAATTCCCTTGCACGCGAATACCGGTCACCGTGATCCGGATGCTTGGCCAGCCCGAAGTTGGCTGCTGCCAGATCGGTGCCGGTGGTGACGATGTTCCACCCCGCGCGTCCGTTGGAGATGTGGTCGAGCGAGGCGAACAGCCGAGCCAGGTTGTACGGCTCGTAGTACGTGGTCGACGCCGTCGCGATCAATCCGATCCGCTCGGTCGCCACTGCAATGGCCGTCAACAAGGTGATCGGCTCCAACGTCCCTGCGGGACCATGCTCGACGTCGCTGCGCAACGCGGGACCGTCGGCGAAGAAGATTCCGTCGAACTTCGCTGCCTCAGCGGTGCGAGCGATCTCCTGGAAATACGTGACGTCGAACAGTCGTTCCGGTGTCGTCCACGGATGACGCCACGCCGCTTCGTGATGGCCGGCGGGGTGAATGAACGCGTTGAGGCTCAGTTGGCGCGAGGAATCAGACATGCCTGAATGCTGGCAACAACCACCTTCCTCCGACAGGGTTACGGTTCGTGTGATTCCAACTCCGAGCGGGCGCTCGGTATCCTCACATAGGTGACTTGTGTAGTTGTAGCCGAGTTCGTACCGTCTCTGAGGACATCACCTGTTCTTCGGCAATGGTGCGAAGTGTTCTCCGAAGGCCAGCGTCACCTTTCCGGAGCGTCGCCGACAGCGACTGCGCTGATGGAAATGATCGAGGCCGAAGACAATTCGGCCGATATACGGCGTTGGATTGCACGCGACGCCGCCACCGACGAGGTCCTCGGCATCGCCCAGGCACGACGAAACTCGGCCGAAGCCGATCTCGCAGAGTTTCGAATGTACGTGACACCCCATGCGCAACGACGAGGGGTAGGACGAGCGCTTGCCGAACTGGTCGAGGTCGACCTCGCCGGGTTCGGCGTACGGAGAATCCGGGTCACTGCGCTCGTAGGAAGTGCAGCCGAACCCTTCCTGCAAAGGTTCGACGGCTACCGCGTGCTGCTTCGGTTGGCCAACCAGGTACAGCACCTCAGCCCTCCCACCGCAGACAGCACTCGCCCCGGCTATCGAATCGTCAGTTGGCGCAACCGAACCCCGGACGAATTTGTCCGCTCCTTCTCGGAGGCATTGAACCGACTCCTCGACGCACCGGGCGCCGGACTGCAGATGCCCGAACGTAATTGGGGAGTCGACGAGGTCAGATCGTGGGAACGAAAGATGACCGGTGGCTCTCAGATACTTCTGGTGTGCTGCGCGGTCGACGACGCCGTCGGCGAAGTAGCCGCAGCGACAGTGGTGACGGTGGACGAAAATGACAGCACCCACGCTTCGCAGCACGACACCGTGGTACTCCCCCGGCACCGCGGGCACGGTCTCGCTCAGTGGGTCAAGGAGCAACAAGCGTCTGTGTTGGCAGCTGAATTTCCTTTGCTGAGAGCGATTTACACAACGGTGAACGCGGAAAACCACCCGATGCTGACCGTCAATCGGAGACTGGGATACCAGACCGTTGCGGAGCGAATCCTGGTGGAGATTGGATCGCACACGCCTCGGTGACAATCTCTCTCCACAGGTCCGGGTGAGACTGCCAGAAGTTGTGCGCGACACCGTCGACGACACCGAACTGACCGTTCGGCACGAGCGCGGCCAGTTGCTGCAACGGCCACGACGGGCGAATGTCGCCGGCCGCCGCGAGAAACGTCATGGGCAACTGTGAGTCAGCCAGCTGCCGAAACAGCTGTGGTTCATGGATCCATTCGATGAACGACTCTTGAAGCGATTGCCAGACAACAGGTTCCCAAGGTATCTGCGGGTCCTGCTCGATCCCCGCTTCGTACTGCTTCGACCACGTCCGGTCCTTGTGGAGACCGTGCCCCGCGATTCCGACGACGCCGGACACCGATTCCGGACAGTCGAGTGCGTACCTCACTGCCAAGTCAGATCCCCACGAGTGCCCCAGCACGACCCAGCTGTCGATCTCGAAGGTGCGCCGGACCAGTTCGAGGTCCGCAACCGCCTGCGCCATCGTATGAGCGCCGCCACCGGAACGGCCGACTCCGCGCGGCTCAGGGCACCACGCGCGCATTCCTTCAGGAAGCAACTCGTCGTCGCCGAGATAGTGAACGCATCCCGGGCCGCCGGAGAGAACCAGAACGTCCGACCCTGACCCACCGACATCGATGTGAAGACGAACACCGTCAGTGTCGATCACGTGCCGGGATTCCATGACGAAGAAGCCTAACGCTTACGCGGGTATCCCGCCGCCGAGACGACAAATGCCGCTTCCATGAGCATCCACCCGCCCACCTGCACCGAGAGGTCTCGCTCGGGGACGCTCGATGAGCGCACCGTCCCGGCGGCAAAGGTGGCGATGTCGCCGGACAGACTGGGCAACTGGGCGTCCTTTGTCCAGTCGTGTCCGAACAGCGGCAGTCCTTCGATCTGCAGTCTGTTGTTCCAGGCGGCTTCCGCGGAGGACAGAACGATCTGCGCCGCAAGTTCTCGCGCTCGCAGGTCCTCGTGGGTCTCCCACGACAGGTTCACCACCACGAACGCGAGGTAGCGAGCCAAGATCGCGTTGAACAATCCGCCGTCGCCCCCGCCACCGCCCGTGATGACTCCGTACTCGGTCATGCCGTCGTACACGGCGTCGACCAGCTTGTGGACTCGCTCGCGGTGACGCGGTTCGCCCAATCGCGTCGACAATTCGGTTTCCAACCCCAGCGTGACGCCCTGACAGTACGAGTAGATCGCGCGCTCGAGGGTGCCGTCGCGTCGGATACCGTCGAAGATCAGTCCGGAGTCCGGATCCCGCAGCGTCTCGTCGATCCAGTCGGCTGTTGCCTGAGCACGCCAGAGTTTTCCGGTGCGCGCCAGCATGATTCCGGCGGGTCCGTTTGCCGGGGTGTTGTAGAAATCGGAGCCCTTGCACCACGGAATACCGCCGCCGTCGGCCGGGGACCACGAATCGAAGAGTTGCGATTCGAGCGCCTGGACCGCTGTTCGGTGATCGACCGAGAACATGCGTTGAGCACGTTCGAGGGATAGACCCAGCCACGCCATGTCGTCGTAGTAATTGTTGGTCCACGCCGAGACGTTGCGGACCCGAACACTGCGGGCAACCTTCGCGACCCGGCGACGACGCTTGGGTGTCGGGTCACGTTCGAGCGCGTCGATTGCAGTATCGAGCAGGTGTGCTTGCCACCAGTAGTGCCACGGCTTGAACATCCTCTCGCGCCGAACAGCAGGCCAGGCAACCACGCCGAGTGCCGTCCGGGGCATTCCCCACAGGCGCCGAAGGTGACGACTGACTATCGCGCCCTCAGCCGCATCGGCCCGCTCTGCCCACACTTCCTGCATAACTACCTATCCTGTCTGGTCGAGGCGCTACACGCTAGCCGGAATTCGCGAGCGAGATCAGCGGGAATCGGCGAGATCGGCATGCTCACGTACCCACGCGTGCATCGCAATGCCGGCCGCGACACCGGCGTTAATGCTGCGAGTCGACCCGAATTGCGCAATCGAGACCGTCATGGACGCAACCTCTTTCGCATGATCGGTCACTCCGGGCCCTTCTTGACCAAACAGCAGGATGCACTCTCGCGGCAGGCTTGCCGTTTCCAGCGGCACCGACCCGGGAGTGTTGTCGACGGCCACGATCGTGAGTGAATTCTCACGGGCGTACTCGACGAGCTCGCCGATGTCGGCGTGGTGAACGATGTGCTGGTATCGATCGGTCACCATGGCGCCCCGCCGATTCCAGCGCCGACGCCCCACGATGTGGACGGCGGCTGCGGCGAACGCGTTGGCCGTGCGGACCACCGTGCCGATGTTGGCGTCGTGCGCGAAGTTCTCGATGGCAACATGCATGGTGTGACGGCGCGAGTCGATGTCCTCGACTATCGCTTCCCGCGTCCAGTACCGATACTCGTCCAAGACGTTTCGACGATCACCCTCGGCCAGAAGTACCGGGTCGTAGCGCTCGTCGATAGGGGGTTCCGTGTCGTGCTCCTCGGTCCACGGCCCCACGCCGTTGGGGTTCTCACCCCATTCGGTGGGTCCCGGTTCGCCAGCCCCACCGGAAACGTCGTCGGCAGCGACTTCGGTCATCAGAACACCTCGTTGGAATGTGCAGCCACGGTGAAGCCGTGCGTGGTCTGATCGTTGACACACGAGACGTCTGTCGCGGTGGTCGTGCAGGTGAAACCCAGTTTGCTCAGTGGTTGACCGGCCGCCAACACCGGATCGGCGTCGGCGCCGCCCGACGTGTACACCTCACCGCCCGAACACATGAAAGCACCCTCGCCCTCGCCGGTGACGCGAATGCCGTTGCCCCAGTTGACCATGCAGCTCTCCGGTCGCGGCGGAACCGGGGTGGTCGTGCCCTCGCACCCGGCTTCGATCCTGGTGGGCAACTTGATGATGCCGCACTGGAAGTTCCCGTCCGGAGTGGTGAAGTAGTACGACTCGTTGCGCTCGAACTGCACGTCCGTGAGCGTCGTCGTCGGCGGCAGTGTCGTGGTCGGAGGTTCGGTGGTCGTGGTGACGACGGGCGCGACGGTGGTTGTTGTCGTCGGCACGGCTGTCGTGGTGGTCGAACTGGGCTGCGCCGCTACGGTCGGCGCTGAATCCGCCTCGCCGCCACACCCTGCAAGCAAGAGCGCCGACCCGACACCCCACAACACGAACCCCACCCGAACACGAACCACCCGACTACCTCCACACACGTCACCTTGGCCCAGCAACAGCCGACAGTGCACTCTATCGCGTGGTCGACTAAGTGCTGGTGACGCGCTTGTTCATCAACCGTGAGAGCCACGCGGGCGAGAACCGCGACGCGCTGAGGAAGAGTTTCGCCTGAGTTCCGACCGGGTAGTGAACCTTGTGTATGCGTCCAGCGCCGCGCGTGGCCGCCCACAACTCCTGGGCGACGTCGGTGGCGGTCAATTTGATGCCCAACGATCTGGTGGCACCGGTGTCCATTCCCGTGACCATCGCCGTCTGGACGAACAGGGGCCAGAGCGCGAGTACGCGGATGTCGTGCTGCGCCCATTCCAGATCGAGCGCCTCGGTCAAGCCGCGGATCGCGAACTTCGTGGCGCCGTAGGTCGCGAGTTCGGGTTGGCCGTAGATTGCCGAGGCGGAGCACAGATTGACCACCTGCGCCCCGGCGGTATCGCGGAGGTACGGGAAAGCCGTGTGCGTGCCGTTGAGGGTGCCGGTGACATTGATATCGATCATTCGGCGATGTGCCGCAAGAGAAATATCCTCGAATCGTCCTGAGGAGAGCACACCCGCGTTGTTGATTAGGATGTCCAGACGCCCTGACTCCCCGGCAAATTCGGCCAAGCACTGCGCCCAGCCGAGCGGATCCGTGACGTCCAGGACTCCCGTCACGACGCTGCCACCGAAACCGTCGATCTCGGCCTTCAGGGAGGCAAGGCCGGCGTCGTCGATGTCGAACGCACCGACGCGGTATCCGTTGCGCGCGAACAACAGCGAGGTCTCCCGCCCGATTCCCGCCGCAGCACCGGTGATGAAGACGTTCGGTTCGCTCATGCGGTCAGGCTATCCTGGATGTGGAGGAAATCTGATGAATCACCGTCGCGTCGTACACACCGTATGTTTCATCGCGGTGGGGTATCTGATCGTGCTCGCGGTGTGGCTCGGATGGCTGGTCGAGCACACTCCCCCTGGCACTCTTCCCTATCAGATCGGCGGACTGCTCGCCGCTTTCGGTTCGGTTCTCGGATTCGGGATGGCCTGGGCCAACCGCCCGACCCGCGCCGAACGCAAACTCGAAAAGCACGGCCTCGAAGGATGGGCACGAATTGACACGGTCACTCCCTTGCGCCGAACCGTCGACGGTGAACTGGCCAAACTCGCACTTCACCTCACGGTTCCCGGCTCCGGCTCGTACTCGGGCCGGATCGAGTACGAGATCCGACCCGAGTACAAAGACAAGATCACTCCCGGATCCACGGTCACCGTCCTGGTGGACCCGCAGAACCGAGACCGAATCATGCTGTGCCCGTGAAAACTAGACGCTCTTCTTGCGTCCCAGTGCCAACATGCCTTCCACCAGCATCAACTGTGCGCCCGCGTACGACGCCAAGATCACACCCTCGGCAGCGGCTCGGCCCGCGGTCCCGCGAATGAACAGTCTACGAACCACGATCAGCCCGTCGGACGCGGTGAAGAGCACTCCGCCCAAACCGAGCCAGGAGCGTCGATCCTTGTTCGGAACGACCACGTCGAGCACGGCCTTCGACTGCGGCGCCAGAGCGGGGTCCGCCGACAACGTCGAGGTGGTTCCCAACATCAATCCGTATCCGGTCAGCGGCGTCGACACGCTCGGCGCCTTGGCACGGAGCAGACCGGACGCCGTCGACCAACCGCTGATGCGGGGCCGCAGGGCAGCGCGGGTCGGGCGAGCGCCGCGGCGCAGCAGGAGCGCAGAGTAACTTGCCTGCATCACCGCGAACGACGACGCACCCTTGATCAGACGGGCATCGTTGTCCGGGTCGATCATGAACACGTCGCCGACGGTTGCGGCGGCGAGGCCGGCCAGAAGCAGTGCGGTATCGGCAGTTTCCGTCTCCGAACGCTTGCGCAGCACTCGGGCAGCCAGGGCGGGTGCGATCAACGGCTTCGCGATCTGCTGAACCCGCTCGTTACCGACTAGTGCCCCGACCACGGTCGCTGCCGTCGCCGCCGCAAAAACTGCGTGCTCGATGCCCCACTTGCCCGCCATCACAATCCTCCTGTTGGTTACACGTCCAACAGCGACCGTACTGGGTCACTCAAGCGGCATCGCCGGATTTGACGTCCGCGCCGTAGACATCGACGTATTCCTGCCCCGATTGCTCACAGAGCACTGCCATCAATTCGTCCGTCGCCGCACGTACGACGGCCTGGTACCCGCGAAGTTCGCGATATCGCGAGAAGTCGATCGGCTCCCCTACCGTGATCCGAACCTTGCTGAAGCGCCACATCCGAGTACCCGGCGGGTTGACGGCGTCGCCGCCATGCACGACGACGGGGATGACCGGCGCCCCGGTCTCCAAGGCGACACGAATCGCTCCGGTCTTTCCCTTGTACAGGCATCCGTCGGGTGATCGTGTTCCCTCGGGGTAGATCCCCCAGACACCACCCTTGTCGAGAATCCCGATGGCCGTGTCCAACGCCGCACGGGAGGCGTCGGCGCCGCTACGGTCGATCGGCACCTGACCCGCCCCACCGAAGAACCAGCGCTGCATCGCGCCCTTCACACCGGTCCCGGTGAAATATTCACTCTTCGCGACGAAGGTGATGCGTCGGCGCACCATGAGAACCAGGAAGAACGAGTCGACGACTGCCCGATGGTTGCCGGCGAGAATCACCGGTCCTTTCTTGGGGATGTGGTGCTGACCCTCGATCGTCGGCCGCCCGAACAGCCAGAGGACCGGGCCGATCAGGACGTATTTGAACAGCCAATAGAGCACAGGGCATCACCTTTTCCGTCTAGTAGACAGCGTCTACGTTAAGAATAGTAGACACTGTCTTCCATGACTGTCAGCAGCCTTCGCGAAACACTCGTCGCCACCGGCGTCGAGATTCTCGATGCCGACGGCGCCACAGAACTGACGCTACGGGAGATCGCGCGTCGTGCGGGCGTGTCGCACGGCGCCCCGCGGAGATACTTTCCGACCCACAACAGCCTGCTTGCCGCAATTGCCTCACATGGCCTGCGCGATCTCACCGACAGACTCGACCCCATCCTCACCGGCAAACAACCCGCTCGTAGCCGATTGATCTCGGCAGCAATCGAATACGTGTCATTCGCCCAGGAACGACCGGCGATGTTCGAGTTGATGTTTCGCCACGACCTCCTCGAGGGCGCAGGCAGCAACCTCCGAGAGTCTTCACTCCCACTCTTCGCCGCCCTGCAATCCCTGACCGAAGAGGCCGACGCCTCCGATCCCACCACTTCTGCGTTGAACATCTGGACCGGAGCCCACGGCATCGCAGTGCTGGCGGCAAATCAAAGCCTCGCGCTCGTCGCACCCGACCTCGATGTGCCGTCACTGGTCGCCACCGCCGTGACGGACCACCTTTTACGGACTCGTTGATTTACATAGTTAACCTATGCAATAATATTCTTCGTGACAGATGAAGAACAGCAACTGCACGAACTACTCGTCGACCTCGTGAGCAATACGCACCGCTTCGCGAAGCTGGCTGGTTCGTTCGCGTCCGATCAGTACCCACGCGCCTGGCTGCGCGCGCTCTCGCTACTCGAGGAATACGGCGAAATGCGGATCAGCGATTTCGCTCGACTCGACAGAAGCTCGCAGCCCTCTGCCACTGCTCTACTGCGCAAACTCGGCGAGAACGGTTACGTCGAACGCCGCGCCGACCCCGAGGATGCCCGGGCAGTTCGAGTCGCCATGACGGACAAGGGACGAAAGATCTTGAACGACGGTCGAAACGAGATCGCCGACGCTCTAGTCCCCCACTTCGTCGAACTCGGGCCCGAACAGATCAAGAAACTCGCCGACGGATTGGCCGAATTGCGGTCCATCATCAAAACTTCCGACCCCAGCTGAAACACCCACCACTGAAAAAGGAGGTGGCCGTGAGCAACACGACCGCGACATCAACGCACCAGAACGAGGCTCCGCCGAGCCTCCTGAAGCAACCGAAAGCGGTGTGGGCGGTAGCCTTTGCCAGCGTCATCGCCTTCATGGGCATCGGTCTGGTCGACCCGATCCTCAAGCCGATCGGTGAACAACTCGACGCCACACCGTCCCAGGTTTCACTCCTGTTCACCAGCTATATGCTCGTCACCGGCGTCGCGATGCTCATCACCGGTGTGGTCTCGAGCCGCATCGGCGCCAAGAAGACACTCCTCGCCGGGCTCGCGATCATCATCGTGTTCGCTTCTCTTGCAGGCGCTTCCAGCACCATCGGTCAGATCGTCGGATTCCGTGCAGGCTGGGGACTCGGCAATGCGCTCTTCATCGCAACGGCGCTCGCGGCTATCGTCGGCGCGGCCAGTGGCGGCGTCGCTCGTGCGATCATCCTCTACGAGGCTGCATTGGGAATCGGCATCGCGGTCGGACCGTTGGTCGGCGGAGTTCTCGGTGACATCAGCTGGCGCGCACCGTTCTTCGGCGTCGCAGCCCTGATGGCGGTTGCCTTCATCCTCATCGTCGTGATGCTTCCCAGCGCACCCAAGCCTGAACACCACACATCCATCGCCGCGCCGTTCCAGGCGCTGCGGCACCGCGGACTACTCACCGTCGCCATCACCGCGCTGCTCTACAACTACGGATTCTTCACCCTGCTCGCGTACACACCGTTCCCCCTCGACATGGGGGCGTACCCGATCGGATTCATCTTCTTCGGCTGGGGACTGATGCTGGCGATCTCGTCGGTTTTCCTCGCCCCACGCCTGCAACGTCGCTTCGGCACACTGCCGATGATGATGCTGGCACTGACACTGTTTGCACTCGACCTGGGCATGATGGCTCTCTTCACCGAGAACAAGATCGTCCTGATCGTGGGCGTCGTCCTCGCCGGGTTGTTCCTCGGCGTGAACAACACACTCATCACCGAGACCGTCATGATCTCGGCTCCCGTGGAACGGTCGACCGCCTCGGCTGCTTACAGCTTCGTTCGATTCGTCGGCGGCGCCGCAGCCCCGTGGGTAGCCGGCAAGCTCGGCGAATCCAACGTCCACATGCCGTTCTGGGTCGGCGCGGTTCTCACCCTCGCCGCCGTGTTCGTCCTGTCGAGCGGGCGCAAGGTCCTCGCTCACGTCGACGACCACGATCCCGCGCCGCACAGCGTCGACGAAGCACTCGCCGTAACCGTCGGCGACTGACCCCTGTGAGTGGTTGAGGAGTGCGAGGACTCCTTAACCACTCACGGGGCGTCAGCTCAGGTTCAGATCTTCCAAGCCCAGCAGCGATCGGTACTCGACGCCCTCGGCACCGATCACCGCATCCGCACCCGTCGCGCGATCGACGACCGTAGCGACTCCGACCACGGTTGCCCCTGCCTCGCGCAGGGCCTTCACTGCTGTCAACGGCGAATTGCCCGTCGTGGTCGTGTCCTCGACAACAAGGACACGCTTACCGACGATGTCCGGACCCTCGATCTGACGCTGCATCCCGTGCGCCTTGGCAGCTTTCCGAACGACAAACGCGTCGATCGGGCGCCCGGGAGCATGCATCACCGCCATCGCAACCGGATCGGCGCCCATCGTCAAACCTCCGACGGCGTCGAAATCCCAGTCCGCGACCAGTTCACGCAGCAGTGAGCCGATCAGCGGCGCAGCCTTGTGGTGAAGTGTCGCGCGGCGAAGGTCGACGTAGTAATCGGCTTCCTTGCCCGAGGACAACGTCACCTTTCCGTGTACAACAGCCAATTCGCGCACCAGCGCAGCCAAATCCTCACGATCGCTCATGAGTGCTCAGCCTACCGACCACTGCCTTACGTTCGGCTTCTGCCTCTGGGCTACGTCCGCCCGCGGCCTCGTCCGACGATGTTGGTCAGCCGGCGAACCAGCCCCTTGGGAACCAGACGCCCGGCCGTCGTGAGGACCTTGTACTGGATCCCCGGAATACTGATGACCTTGTCGTCACCGAGATCCTTCATCGACGCCGCAACCACCTGGTCGACGCTCAGCCACATCGGCTTGGGGATGGTGGACATCTCGATGCCCGCGCGCTCGTGGAACTCGGTGCGGATGAAGCCCGGGCACAGCGCCTGCACACGCACTCCCGTTCCGGCCAACCCGCCGGACAGTCCCTCGGTGAACGAAATGACATATGCCTTGCTTGCCGAGTACGTCGAACCGCGCCCGGACAGCAGGCCCGCGACGCTCGCCACGTTGACAATCGTTCCGTGCGCCGACGCGATCATGCTGGGCAGCGCCGCGCGAGTCAGCCGCATCACGGCGGTGACGTTGACGTCGAGTTGCGACTGCAGAAGCGCCGGATCTGCAGTCCAGAACTCTCCGGAGGTACCGAATCCGGCGTTGTTCACCAACACCTCGACGCCCTTCTCCAGACGCAGCGCGACCGAATCGCGTCCAGCCTCCGATGCGAGATCGGCAACCAGAATCTCCGACTCGGTGCCGAACATCGTCTTCATCTCGGACGCGAGATCGTGCAATCTGACCTCGTCACGCGCGACGAGAACCAGGTCGTATCCGAGGGAGGCGTATTTCTTGGCGAAACCTGCGCCGAGACCAGAAGTAGGTCCGGTCACCAGGGCAACGGGACGCACGGGGCGATCCGAGTGGGAAGTCGACATACCGGCCACGCTAGTGGTTATTGCTACTGGACGGGAACCTAAAGGTCAGTCGACGGGGCGAATTGTGCCCGAGCGCTGCGACGCCGGACGCTGAGCCGGCTTGTCAGCCGCCTCGGGCTTGCGCAGCGATTGGTCCTGACGTGGCGCAGATTCACGCGGTCCAGACTCACGCGGCGAAAATTCACGCGGCGCAGCTTCACGAGGCGGCTGCTCCTGACGCGAACGGGGCTGCTCTACCGGATCCGAAGCGGGGCGAGACTTCTCGGTACCAGGCCGCGGGCGGCTCGGATCGTGATCAACCTCGAGTTCGTTGGGATCGGTGACCGGGGGCAGTACGTGCAAAATGCCGGACAGGCGCGCAACCGACTCGATTGCCGCGTCCCAATCCCGGCCGTTGCTGGTCACCGGGAGCGAACCGAGCGTCCACTGCCCTTCACTCCACAGCATGCTGATGGACGAGGGAACCGATTCGGTGAACGCCACCATGCGCTGATCACAAACGCGACGAGCAATCTCGAGGTCCGTCGCAAAAACCACCCGGGAACCGATCGCACCCAGCAGGTTCAGGTCGCCGTCCTTGGGCGGAGCCGTCGACTTCAACCGAAGATCGATGTCGACGTCCGACCCGATCTCGCGGCGAACGGCCACGATGGTTGCGGTCTCTTCCAGGTCGAACAGCACGAACTGCTCTCCGCGACGGCGGCCGCGGACAACGTCGGTAGCAGTCAGGTAGTCCTGCTTGGCCATGACCGCGCGGTGCCATTCGCCTGCCAGCTGATCGTCAGTGGCCGTGTACGTGTAACCCTGCGCCTTTGCCCAGATCTGACGCACTCGCCCCGATTGATCTCGCCTCGTCCTGTCGACGTACAGAAGCGCACCCGCGCCTGCGAGTGCAATTACTGCCAGTCCGAACCACATTCCAGTCATCACCCTCCAGGGTAGCGACTCACGGCCTCAACCTCCCGCGACACCCTGGTGGACTCGCCCGATGTGTCGTGAACGACTCAGTTGCCGAACTTCGGCAACGACGTACTCAGAATCGTGTTGGCGGTCATCGTGCCGTTCTCCACCGGAGTTCCGTCGACGACGATGTTGTCACCCGGTTGCAGATCGGCGATGGTCGCACGGTTAAGCGCGATGAGTGTGGTGTCCGCAGTGGTCAGGACCGTCACCTGCGAGCCGCCGATCGAATCGATGACCAACGTGCCGCCGTCGTTCGACTTGACGGTGCCGACTGCTCCCCCGGCGTCACCGATCACTTCGCCGAGCCCGCCCGGAAGCTGGCTGAGCGGGGAATCCGTCGTCGGAGTCGGCGCCGTGGTGCTTGCCTTCGGAGGTGTGGTGGTCGGTGCCTGCGTCGTAGTGGTCGGGGGGACGAAGGCGGTCTGGGTGCCCTTGTCGTTCGAACCGAACGCCGAGAACGCGATGATCGCGATCACGGCGACCAGGATCCCGACCACGCCGGCGGCCACCCACGTCGCGAGCTTGCGCTTCTTGCCGCCTCCCGGCGACCCGTCTTCGATGAACGGCTGTTCCGGCGGAACCCCGCCACCACCACCGGCAACCGGGTACTGCTGCGTATTCCCGTACTGCTGGGCCGTGTACGGCGGATAGGCCTGCGTCGCACCGGGCGGCGGCGCCTGCGGATCGAACTGCGGGTTGTAGGCAGGAAAGGCCTGGGTGGGATTCGGCTGCTGCCCCTGCTGACCCAAGTACTCCGTGTTCTGATCCGGACCACCGTAGGGATACTGCTGTGCCCCTGGCGGTTGACCGAAATACTCCGTCGGCTGGTTCGGATTCGACTGGCCGGACACGGTCCCGTACTGCTCCGTCGGCTGGTCGGGCGTGCGCCCCCACACCTCGGTCGCCTCGGGATCCTCACGGCGCGCCCCACCCGAGTTACGCGGATCGTTCTGATCGGTCATGCCTGGCCACCTTCGGTTAGGACGAAAGAGCGTCGAAGTCGTTCGGAGAGGCGCGGGTGCAGACATCCCCAGTTCGAGCATCCAGCCATCCAGGGTAGAACAAAATGCGAATGCCCCGCCGATCCACTTGGATCGACGGGGCATTCCGCTTACCGAATCAGGAGAGAACCAACTGATCCGCGTCCTCGCTGACACCGACATGCACGGTGTCGCCGTCCTGGACCTTGCCGGCCAAGAGCAGCTTGGCGAGCTGGTCGCCGATCGACTGCTGAACGAGTCGACGCAATGGCCGAGCGCCGTACAGCGGGTCGTAGCCGCGCACCGCGAGCCACATCCGAGCCGCACCGTTCACCTCGAGGGTGAGACGACGCGCAGCCAGACGCTTCTGCAACTGCTCGAGCTGGATGTCCACGATGTGCTCCAACTGCTCTTCGGAGAGCGAGTCGAAGACAACGACGTCGTCGAGACGGTTGATGAACTCCGGCTTGAACGCGTGGCGTACCGCGTCCATGACCTGCTCACGTGTTCCACCGGATCCCAGGTTGGAGGTCAGGATCAGGATGGTGTTGCGGAAGTCCACCGTGCGGCCTTGACCGTCGGTGAGTCGGCCTTCGTCGAGCACTGCGAGCAGGACGTCGAACACGTCGGGGTGTGCCTTCTCGACCTCGTCGAAGAGGACCACCGAGTACGGGCGTCGCCGAACTGCTTCGGTGAGCTGGCCGCCGGCTTCGTAGCCGACGTATCCCGGAGGGGCACCGACGAGTCGGGCCACCGAGTGCTTCTCACCGTATTCGCTCATGTCGATGCGGATCATCGCGCGCTCGTCGTCGAAGAGGAAGTCCGCCAAGGCTTTGGCGAGCTCCGTCTTACCCACGCCGGTCGGGCCGAGGAACAGGAAGGAACCGGTGGGCCGATTGGGGTCGGCGACACCTGCTCGGGCGCGGCGAACCGCATCCGAGACGGCGACGACGGCGTCGGTCTGGCCGACGACTCGCTTGCCGAGTTCGGACTCCATGCGGAGCAGCTTCTCGGTTTCGCCTTCCATCATCCGGCCGGCGGGGATTCCGGTCCAGGCTGCGACCACGTCTGCGACGTCGTCTGGCCCGACCTCTTCCTTGAGCATCACGTCACCGTCGGAGGCGGCTCCGGAAGCGGCTGCTGCCTCTTCCAGTTCCTTCTCCAGCGCCGGGATGCGACCGTAGCGCAACTCGGCTGCCTTGCCCAGATCGCCGTCACGCTCAGCGCGTTCGGACTCTCCTCGCAGGGTTTCGAGCTGTTCCTTCAGCACGCGCACCGAGTCGATGGCCTGCTTTTCGTTCTGCCAGCGGGTGCTGAGCTGATTGAGCTTTTCGCGGTCGTCGGCGAGTTCCTGACGCAGCTTCTCGAGCCTTGCCTTGGACGCGTCGTCGGTTTCCTTCTCGAGTGCCACTTCTTCGATTTCGAGTCGGCGAACAGTGCGTTCCACCTCGTCGATCTCGACGGGTCGCGAGTCGATCTCCATACGAAGTCGCGATGCGGCTTCGTCCACGAGGTCGATGGCCTTGTCCGGCAGGAACCGCGACGTGATGTAGCGGTCCGAAAGCGCGGCAGCAGCCACCAACGCGGAGTCGGTGATGCGCACGCCGTGGTGCACTTCGTAGCGCTCCTTGAGGCCGCGCAGGATGCCGATGGTGTCCTCGACCGAGGGCTCACCGACGAGCACCTGCTGGAAACGACGCTCGAGTGCTGCGTCCTTCTCGATGTACTTGCGGTACTCCTCGAGCGTGGTGGCGCCGACCAGTCGCAGCTCACCGCGGGCGAGCATCGGCTTGATCATGTTGCCTGCGTCCATCGCGGATTCACCGGTGGCACCGGCGCCGACGATGGTGTGCAACTCGTCGATGAAGGTGATGACCTGTCCGGCGCTGTTCTTGATGTCGTCGAGAACCGCCTTGAGGCGTTCCTCGAATTCACCGCGGAACTTGGCACCGGCGACCATGGACCCGAGGTCCAGGGACACGACGGTCTTGCCTCGCAGCGATTCCGGGACGTCACCCGCGACGATGCGTTGGGCCAGGCCCTCCACGATCGCGGTCTTGCCGACGCCGGGCTCACCGATGAGTACCGGGTTGTTCTTGGTACGACGCGAGAGCACCTGCACGACACGGCGAATCTCGGTGTCGCGACCGATCACCGGGTCGAGCTTGCCGCTTCGTGCGGCTTCGGTGAGGTCAGTGGAGTACTTTTCCAGCGCTTGGTAGGTGCCTTCGGGCTCCGGGCTGGTGACTCGAGCGCTGCCACGGACAGTGGTGAAGGCTTCACGCAATGCGTCCTGGGTGGCGCCATGACGTACGAGCAACTGTGCGACGTCGGAGTCGCCGCCGGCCAGTCCGTAGAGGACATGCTCGGTGGAGACGTACTCGTCGTCCATCTCGGTGGCGAGGTGCTGAGCAGCGGTCAGTGCCGCGAGTGCCTCACGCCCGAGTTGCGGAGTGGAGCTTGCGCCGGTTGTCTTGGGCAGGCGATCGACGATTGCCTGCGCTTCTCGGTGTACGACGGTGGGGTCGACGCCTACAGCTTTGAGTAGTGGGGCAGCGATGCCGTCGGTCTGGTCGAGCAATGCGACCAGCAGATGGGCAGGCCGGATATCGGGATTACCCGCCGACGACGCCGACTGCAGTGCAGCCGTCATCGCAGCCTGGGTCTTGGTTGTTGGTGTGAACGAGTCCACTTGTCACCTTTCTGGCGAAGTCGAACGGGAAGAGCCGCGACCGGTTGGTATTGCGACTGTGTCACTATGCTCAACGCGGACAAACTTGAGTCTATTCCGCTCAAGTTTGTTTTCGCCAGGCCGAGTTGGTTTCGTAGGTCACATTTTCGGCCGTACTAGAATTGTGGCGAGAGTTGCAGCTGGTGCGAAAGGGGGATGGATTGGATCCGACAGTGATCGCCCGTCTGCAATCCAGCCTCGATTCTCTGACCGACGACGAAGAGAGCCGTGCGCACTTCTCGGCCGTGTTCTACACCGGCCTCTTTGCGGAACATCCTCTGTACCGCTCATTGTTCCCGGCCGGGATGGAATCGCAGGGGCACCGTTTCTTCAGAGCGATCGAGTTCGTCGTCAAGAACCTCCCCCAGCATCGCCGGATCCGAAAGTTCCTCACCCAACTCGGCCGAGACCACCGTCGCTACGGTGTCGAGCGTGAGCACTACGAGGCCGCCGGCGTCGCTCTGAAGCGCGCGGTTCGGTCGATGTACGGAACCAGCGCGCACAGTCGCTACAAGTGGACACTGGAACTGGAGGACGCCTGGTCTCAGTTCACCGATCTCGTCGTCAGCACGATGGCCGACGGTGCCGAATCCGATACGTCCCCGGCGCTCTGGGGTGGGACCGTGGTCAGCCACGAACGAGTGCTCGACGATCTCGCGATAGTGCGACTCGAAGCCGACCCACCCATTCCGTACGGGGCGGGGCAATACCTCGGCGTTCAGATTCCCCAGCGCCCGAAAATGTGGCGGTACTACTCGCCGGCGATTCCGACCAACCCTTTCGGCCAGCTCGAGTTCCACATCCGCAAGGTGTCGGGAGGATGGGTCAGCCCCGCGATCGTCAGCGAAACCAACGTCGGTGACCGCTGGGTCATGTCCACTCCCCTCGGCGGTCTCGAGGTCGACTTCACCAGCGACCGTGACGTTCTCATGATCGGGTCCGGCACCGGCATCGCTCCACTGCGGGCCCAAGTGATGGAAATGTCTCAACGCGCGCACAACCCGCGCGTGCACCTCTTCGTCGGCGGCCGCTATCCGTGCGACCTCTACGACCTCGAAACCCTCTGGCACATCTCGCTCAGCAACCCGTGGTTGACCGTCGTACCGGTTTCCGAAGAACCCGAAAACCCTTGGTGGCACAACGGACCGGTGCTCGAACCACCCTTCGGAATGCACAGCCGGCTGATCGGACCGATCGGAAAAGTGGTCGCGCAGTTCGGCTCGTGGGCCGACCGTCAGGTGCAGATCTCGGGGTCACCGTCGATGATCAAGACAACCGTCTACGCCTTGCGTGCCGGCGGAACTCCGCTCGATCAGATCCGGCACGACCCGCTCTACTGACTACAGGAGAACTTTCATGGCCCAGCGAACCTGGTCGAGCACAGTCGTCGAACATCACCGTCTCCGTGAGGATCTGGCGGTTGTCCGCCTGGTCGGCGACGTCATCCCGTTCCGCCCCGGCCAGTACGTCGACGTCAGCGTTCCGCAGAATTCGCGGTTGCTCCGCCGACTCTCCCCCGCCCTGCCTCCCTCACACGACGGGAAGTTGGAGTTTCACGTCAAGACGGTTCCCGGAGGTTGGGTCAGCGGCTCGATAGTCAAGGACACCCAGCCTGGTGACGTCTGGCAGATCCTCGACCCGCGCGGCGATCTGTCGGTCGACGAGAACGGCCCCACCGTCATCATGGTCGCGGGCGGAACAGGTTTGGCCCCACTCCGCTCGATCATTCTCGATCTGGCTCAGACTCCGAACCCGCCGCAGGTGTACCTCTTCTTCGGCGGCCGAACGCTTCGTGATCTCTACGCAGCGGACATGCTGTGGCTACTCGCCGACCAGTTTCCGTGGTTGCAGCCGATTCCCGTCGTCGAAGATCTTTCCGACGGCGGCCCGCCCGACGGATGGTTCGACCGTTTGAACGTCAACATCGGATTCGGCGACGACCATCTCATCGAAGGCACACTCGCCGACGTCGTCGCGTCGTACGGTGCGTTCACCGAACATCAGGTCCTGGTGTGCGGATCAGCGGCCATGGTTCGATCGACGCGTGATCGATTGATCGAGGCCGGAACGCCGGCCGAGATCATTCAGTTCGATCCTTACTGACGGTCAGTACGTCGGATCATTGCGAACGGTGTCGACGTCGATGCCCACTGCGCGAAGCCTGAATTTGGTGCTGTTGACCATGGATTCGCTGCCGACGACCTGAATGTCGTAGCCCGCCCAGTCCCCGAACGAGGTCACGACCTTGCCGACCTTGCCGGTGATGCGCCTGGACATTCCGATCGGGGGCAGCGGTTCCGGCTCGGTGTGCCACCACGGATTCTCGTCTTCTTCTGAGACCGGGATGATCGTGAGCCACGGGTGCTTCTCTGCCAGCTTCCACAGATGCGGAAGGTCGTAGAGATCGCACGGATGCTGTCCGGAGTAGAACAGTTGGACCTTGCGGGTGTTGCCGCGTCGGATCAGTTCGAGGATCTGTGCGCGCAGCGGAGCCACTCCGGTTCCCGACGCGATCATCAAAATGTCCTTGGAGTTCTCCGGAATCCCCAGGGCGCCGATGGGTGAACCGACCACCCAGGTGTCGCCGACCGCGGTCTGGTTCACCATGACCGGGCTGACCCACCCGCCGGTGACCTGGCGAACGTGGAACTCGAGGATTCCGGTCCCGTCGTACGGCGTCGCCGGCGAGAGGTAGCGCCACATCCGCGGCCTCGCGGCGACCTGCACGCTGACGTACTGACCGGCGCGGTACTCCATCGTCTGGTCGAGTTGCAGCCTGACGACGGCGACGCCCTTGATGGCCGGGCGGCATTCGATGACGGTGGCACTCCAGGCGGGCGGACCGCCCTCCGCGTTGGCGGCGTCCATCATCGCTGCCGAGATGATCGCGAGCGCGTTACGCCACGCGCTGTCCACCTCGTCGGTCCACATTTCGGCGCCACCGAAGGTCTCGAGTGCTTCGATCAAGGCATTGCCGACTGCCGTGTAGTGCTCGTCGGTGACGCCGTACTTACGGTGATCGCGACCGAGCTGCGCGAGGTACTCGAGTATCGCGTCGGACTCGTCGAGGCGTTCGACGACGTGAGCGATAGCGCTGACAAGCCGATCACGCTGCACATCCATTGATGCCGGAAAGAACTCCCGGGTTTCGGGCGATCGAGCGAACAGGATCGAATAGAAGGTACGGGCGAGCCGTTCCGGACCATCTTCTACCGCAGTGACGGATTTGAAGCTCGACCGGACCAGAGAGATTGCTTGCGAATCCACGCTCATCCTCGTCCCGACTAGACGCGGCAAGACCCGCCGCGGAATTTCGTCTGCAGCTTATGTCACAAATGTCTGACTCGTAAATCATTCTGGACAAGTGTCACAATGCGACCCCATTTCGCGGTGTGACCGTCCCTTTCTTATTCTTGCGTGCAAGATAAACAAGAGCTTCGACACTCTCGATCGCCGAGCTAACGTTCAGCGAAATCTCAACCAGCCAAACAGGAGTCGTGCCGTGGATTTTGTTCGACAGGACGAATTGCCCACCGATAGCGGGCTTACGTCCCAGATCGCCTCCACTACCCCGACGCTGACCGAGCTTCAACGTCGGGAACTCGAGTGCGTCGAATTTTTCGACTCTCCGGAACTGGGCCACCTCCCGACGTCTCGTCGGCGCGAGGCCTTGCGTGAGCTCCATCGGACCGGCACCTACGCGCACACAGCGGAGGAATTGCTCGTCGGCGCCAAACTCGCCTGGCGAAACCACGCCAGGTGCGTCGGTCGCGCGCATTGGCGGACCCTCAAACTCATCGACGCGCGCGACGCCGTCACGGCTTCCTCTCTCGCAGAAGCATGCTGGGAGCACCTGCGGCTGTCGACCAACCGCGGCGCTCTGCAGTCGGTCGTGACGGTCGGGCCACTTCCCCGCGAGGACGGCCAGGAGTACCGCATCCTCAGCCCGCAACTGATCCGCTACGCCGGCTACCGGCAACCAGATGGCACCATCCTGGGCGACCCTTGGCACGTCGATCTGACCGCTCAGGTCACCGCGATGGGATGGAAGGGCGCCGGTACACCGTTCGACGTTCTCCCCGTACTGATTTCGGTTCCCGACGAACCCCTGCAGTACTTCGACGTCCCGACCGACCTCGTTCTCGAGGTCGAGATCGAGCATCCCGAATACAGCTGGTTCGCTGATCTGGGGCTGAAGTGGCATGCCGTTCCCGCGGTCTCGGACATGAACCTCGACATCGGCGGAATCGTGTATCCCTGCACCCCGTTCAGCGGTTGGTACGTCAGCACCGAGGTCGGCGCCCGTAACTTCAGCGACGGTGATCGCTACAACATGTTGCCCACCATCGGAGCGATGATGGAACTCGACATGAGCCACGACCGCACGCTCTGGAAGGATCGTGCACTGGTCGAACTGAACCGCGCAGTTATTCACAGCTACCGCAAGGCCGGCGTCATCATGGTCGACCACCACACTGTCGCAAAACAATTCATCGATCACATCGCGCGTGAGGACAAGGCCGGGCGCAAGTGCCCCACCGACTGGTCGTGGGTGAACCCGCCCATGTCCAGCTCGCTCACACCGACGTTCCACCGCCTGTACGACGAGCCCGATCTCGACATCCGGCCCAACTTCGTGACGAAAAAGAAGAAGGGCACCGACCAAGGCCGGTGCCCCTTCCACAACTGATCGCGCTCAGAAGGGGATCTGCCCCAATCCGACGCCGACCACGAGCATCGTGATCGAGATCAGGCCGGCTCGCCATAGAACCTTCTTGTGGTGATCCGCCAGGGACACGCCGGCGAGTGTGACCAGCAGCAGGATCGCCGGGACCAGCGGGCTCTGCATGTGCACGGCCTGCCCGGTGATCGAGGCGCGCGCCATCTCAACCGGCTCGATTCCGTACTGCGCTGCCGTCTCGGACAGCACCGGGAGCACACCGAAGTAGAACGCGTCGTTGGTCATGAAGAACGTGAGCGGAATGCTCAGGACGCCCGTGATGACGGCGAGGTGCGGGCCCATCGCGTCGGGGATGACCTGCAGCAGCCACTCTGCCATCGCCTCGACCATGCCGGTTCCCTGGAAAACGCCGGTCAGCACGGCTGCTGCCAGCACCATCGCGACCACCGAGACGATGCTCGACGAATGGCGTGCGATTGCTTCACCCTGATCCTTGACCGCCGGGAAATTCACCGCGAGAGCGATCGACGACGCAATCATGAACAGCACCGGAATGGGCAGGATGTCCATCACGAGCACAACCAGAAGGATCGTCGTGAGCGCTGCGTTGAACCAGAGCAGCTTCGGCCGCAAGGTGTCACGCCCGGGGGCAAGTCCGTCGATGAAGCGTCCGGTGTCGCCGCCGTCGTCCGCGGGCTCATTCGAGCCGCCGGTGCCGGTGCTTCCGGTGCTTCCGGTGCTTCCGGTGCTGGAACTTCCACCGTTCCCGACTTTTTCGAGGATGCGCTCAGAAGTCAGGACCAAAGTCCCGATCCTTCGGCGCTCCATGATCCCGAGGTGAATCGCGAACCCGAGAACCATGATCAGGCCGACGATCAACGACGGCACCATCGGGACGAAGACGTCGGAAGGAGAGAGTCCCAGTGCGCTCGCTGCCCGGACGGTCGGGCCACCCCACGGAATGATGTTCATCGTCGCGTTCGACAGGCCGGCGATCACCGTCAGGACGACGGGACTGACACCGAGTTTGAGGTAGAGCGGGAGCATCGCGGAGGTCACGATGATGAAGGTCGTCGAACCGTCTCCGTCCAGCGAGACCACCATCGCGAGCACTGCGGTTCCGACCACGAGCCGCATCGGATCGTCACGCACCATCCGCAGGATGAGCTTGACCAGAGGATCGAAGAGGCCGACGTCGATCATGATTCCGAAGAAGATGATCGCGAAGAACAACAGCGCCGCGGTGGGTGCGAGCGACTTGATGCCGTCGGTGATCATGTCGCCGATTCCGAGGCCGGCCCCGGCGAGTAGTCCGAAGGCCACCGGAACCAGAGTCAGTCCCACCACCGGGGTCGCGCGTTTGGTGAGGATCAGGAACATGAACACCGCAACCATGAGGAAGCCGAGTGTGACGAGCATGATGAACTCCTTTTGTGCTGAATTGCCGAGAAAAACGGCACGGCAAATCGAGCCGGTGACCTTCGTGGAGGTGAGACGAAACTTCGGTTGTGCTTAATTGATGCCGGGTGGATCGAGTGTTGCGTCGACGAACCGGGATTGATCGGCGATGAATGCGGAGAACTCGGGTTCGGTGAGAACTGCACTGTTCCAACCGTTTCGGCGAGACAGCTCGTTCCACCGCGGGCTTGCCGCCAGATCCCGCACCAAATTCTGCAAGTGCTGACGCTGATCGTCCGTCAGGCCCGCCGGCGCCATGAGCCCGCGCCAATTGGTAAACGTGACTTCGATGCCCGACTCCGCCATCGTGGGCGCATCCACCGCCGGGGTGCGGGCAGGCGAGCTGACCGCAAGAACCCGAACCGTGCCTGCCGCAATCTGATCGAGGTACTCACCGATACCCGTAGCAGCGACATCGACCTGCCTGGTGAGCAGTGCGGGAAGCAGTTCTCCGCCGCCGTCGTAGATGCGGTACGGGGAACGCGACGGATCGACACCGACCGCGCGGGCGAACAGAAGGCGGAACAACCCGTCCGGTCCACCTTCACTCGAACCACCGCCGATCGAGATCGACGACGGATCCGCCACCCAGGCCTGCGTCAGATCGGCGAGAGATTTGTACGGTGAATCTGCTGGAACCAGTAGCGCTTCCGGTTCTTCGACCAGTCTCGCGATCGGCGTCACGTCGGCAAGTGTGTGCTCGGACGGCAGTATCTCGAGCGAACCGAGAACTCCGAGTCCCATGACCATGAGTAAGTCGGGGTTTCCGCGTTCGAGAGCCAACCGGTTGAGTCCGACGATGCCGCCCGATCCGGGCAGCACAACGACGTCGGCGTCGACGGTTCCTTCGTCGGCAAGTGCCTGCACCATGGTCCGGGCGGTCAGGTCGTAACCACCACCGGCCACCGAGGGCACCAGTACGCGCAGTTCTTCGGAACTCTCACCCGCACGGCCACCGGCAAAGAAGGACTCGACCGGAGCGCATCCGGTCGAGAGCACGAGAGTCATCGCGCAGGCACCGAGCAGGGCGATATGCCTGCTCAGCCGCTTCGATGCGCCCATGGCGTTGTCCTTGTCTGTTGGCTGCCTGCTGGTAGCGATGTTTGAACAGGTTTCATACTGACGCACTTTGTGACTGGGGTCACTATTGGGAAAGCAGATTGATTTGTGCTCATTGTGCTCACGAACGGCCGCTTTCCCGGCATCGAACTGAAGGCTAGGGTCTGGCTGGTGTCCTCAGGAAACGTGCAAGCAGAGCGAGAGCGCAAGTCGCCTCTGCGGGCGCGCCTGCGTCGGCGCCGGCACACTCTGGCGACACAACTTCTCGAACTGCAACTTCTGATTGTCGTTGCGGTTCTCGTGTGCGTCACTGCCCTCTCTCTCGCGCAGTCGTCGGCGAGTTTCCAACGCGAGGAGGGACGTCGCGCTCTCTCGGCAGCTGAATCGCTCGCAGCCAATCCGGCAGTACGCGAACTGCTCCCCCAGGCTCAGACCCGCCTCCGCTCCGGACTACAGGGTTCGGTCGACTCGGTGCGCGCCATCTCGGGTGTCACCTACGTCTCGCTTGCCGATGCCGACGGCGGTATCGTGATTTCGACGCGTCCCGGCGATGTCGGCATCGACGCACGTCAGACAGAAGATCGGTCTTGGACGGGTTTGGTCGACACCCCCTCCGGCAAGGCCGTGGAGGCGCACGTTCCGATCCTCGGCAGTGAAGGAGCGATTACCGGAACCGCGATCGTCGGCATCGAGTACCCCTCGATCTGGACGCGGCTAGGGCAGTCGGCGCCGAATCTCCTGGTGTACCTCGCGGTGGCCTCACTTCTCGGCGGTGTCGGGTCGATCCTGTTGGCCCGCAGGGTCAAACGGCAGACCCTCGGCATGGAGGCCGGCGAGATCCTGGACCTGGTTCGCCAACGCGAGGCAATGCTGCGCGGCCTCAAGGAAGGCGTCATCGCATTCGACGCGCAGGGAAAAGTGGTGCTGATGAGCGACAGTGCCCACCAACTCCTCGACATCCCACGCGGCAGTGCCGGCAGATCGGTGCGGGACCTCGGTCTCGACGACCGCCTCCAGAGTGTACTGACTTCCGGCACAACCGAATCCGATCAGTTGGTTCTTGTCGGCGATCGCTTGCTCGTCCTCAACACCGTCTTGATCGAATCGAAGGGCCGCACCATCGGGTCGGTCACCACTTTCCGCGACCGCACCGAATTGCGCTCCGTGGAAGAAGAACTCGACGTGACCAAAACCAGCACCGACGCACTACGCGCTCACATCCACGAGTTCGACAATCAACTGCACACCATCTCCGGCCTCATCCAGCTCGGCGAATACGACGAGGTGGTCGGCTACGTCGAGGGTCTGACCATGGAGCGCGCGCAGGTCAGCGCGACCGTGACCGAGAAGATCGCCGACGTCGGCACCGCCGCACTCGTGATCGCCAAGATAGGCGCCGCTGCACAGGGGTTGGTCACGGTTGAGCTGGCGCCGGACACACATCTGGAGACGGTGGACCGCAGACTCGGACGAGATCTCGTGACGGTGGTCGGAAACCTCGTCGACAACGCCGTCGACGCCGTCGGTGAGATGCCGGAAGCCTCGCGCCGCAGGGTTCGGTTGTCGATTCGAGACCGTGGCACCGCCGTCGAAGTGCGGGTCGAGGACGCCGGCCCCGGTATCGAGCCGGAGAATCGCGACAGAGTGTTCGGCCAAGGTTGGAGCACCAAGGGACAATCGAGTGACGGACACGGTTTCGGCTTGGCGCTGGTACGCCTGACGTGTCGTAGGCGAGGCGGAGACGTCACCGTAAACACTCGTTCGGCAGAAGGCATCGAGTGGACTGTCTTCACTGCAGTCCTGCACGACGGAGAGGGCGCATGATCCGGGTACTGGTGGTCGACGACGACTTCATGGTGGCGAAGGTGCACAGCGGATTCGTCTCGCGGATAGACGGTTTCGAAGTGTGCGGCGTTGCCCATTCGGCCGAGGCCGCACTGACCGCAGTCGGCGAATTGCAACCCGACCTGGTGCTTCTCGACGTGCACCTGCCCGGCACCACCGGACTCGATCTGATCGCCCCGTTTCGCGAGCTGGCACCGGAGCTGGATGTTCTTGTCATCACGAGTGAGCGCGAGGCGGGCTCGGTCAAGAAGGCACTGCGCAGCGGCGTCGTGCATTACCTGATGAAGCCATTCACGTTCGAGGTTCTCCGTGAGCGTCTCGAGCGGTACCGATCGACGTACGCGAACCTCGACAGGATCGGCGAAGCAGAACAGGGAGCGGTGGACGAGGCTTTCGGCGTGGCCGGTGGCGCGACAGGAGCGTCATCTCTCAAGGGTCTACCGAAAGGACTCAGTCCCGAGACCCTTCAGCTGGTCGAGACAGCACTACGAGACGAAACCGAACCCGCCTCGGCTACAGACATTTCCGAGAGGGTCGGCATCTCACGGGCGAGCGCGAGGCGCTACCTCGAATACCTCTACGAAACCGGGCGGTCCACCACTTCGCTGAAATACGGAGTGGTGGGCCGCCCGGAACGTCGTTACGTCTGGAAACGCTGAACCTTCGCTACACGACGCTGGTTCCTAGACTGCGCGGGCGCTGGTCTCCCAATACCTCGCGCGCAGTGCCTTCTTGTCCAGCTTGCCCAGCGGCGTCAGCGGAAGGGAATCCACGAAGTCGATGCTCTTGGGCGCGTGAACCGACCCCTTGGCCGCCTTCACTTTCTCGACCAGCTCCTCGGTGTCGACGGTCAGTCCGGCACGAAGTACGACGCAGGCCTTGACGGCTTCACCCCACTTTTCGTCGGGCACACCGACTACCGCCACCGAAGCGACGGACGGGTGCGACGAGATCACGTCCTCGATCTCGCGCGGGAACACGTTGAAACCACCGGTCACGATCATGTCCTTCTTGCGATCGACGATGGACATGAACCCGTCCTTGTCCTTACGCGCGATGTCGCCGGTGTGCAGCCAACCGCCACGGAACGCCTCGGCGGTCTCGGCCGGCTTCTTCCAGTACCCCTTCATGATCAGCGGGCCGCGCACGCAGATCTCACCGAGTTCTCCCTGCGGCACCTCGTTCAGGTCGTCGTCGAGCAGCCGGACGTCGAGCCACGGCACCGGACGCCCACAAGTGGCGAGGCGGGCCGGATCGTCGGCGAGGTGTTCTTCCTTGCGCAGCACCGAAATTGTCATGCCGCACTCGGTCTGACCGTAGAACTGGAAGAAAATCTGACCGAACTTCTTGATGCCCTCCTGCAACCTGGCTGGAGACATCGCGGAAGCTCCGTAGAACAGCGTCTGCAAACTCGAGACGTCCCGCTTGGGCAGATCTGGGTGATCCATGAGCATGTAGATCATGGTGGGCACCAACATGGTTGCCGTGATCTTGTGCTTCTCGATCGCTTCGAGCACAGCACCTGGTTCGAAGGCAGGCAGGACGATCAACGCACCGCCGCGCAGCAAGGTCGGGATGAAGAACGCTGCACCTGCATGTGAGAGTGGCGTGCAGATGAGGAAGCGGTTGTCCTCGGGCCACTGCCACTCCGACATCTGGATCTGATTGAGCGCTGCACCCGAACGGAAGGATCCGACAACACCTTTGGGCTTGCCGGTCGTTCCGCCGGTGTAGACCATGCTGCTGGCGTCTTCTGCGTCGACGCGCGCTGCCTTCAGCGGCGCGGGCTCGAACGTTGCAGCCAGCGCGAGGATGTCGATTCCCACCTCGGACGGACCCATCGAGAGCACGTTGGCCAACGAGGGTGACGACGCCTTCAACTCGGCGGCACGCTCCTCGAAGGCATTGGGATCGAAGATGAGGGTCTCGATCTCGGCGTCGTCGACGATGTACTTGTGGTCGTCGAGCGATCCCATTGGGTTCAAGGCGCTCGCCCGACAGCCGGTGATCATGGTCGCGCCCATGCTGATCAGGACCTCGGGGCGATTCTTCGACAGCATCGCGGTGCTGGTGCCCTGAGTGATTCCCAAAGACGCGAGAGCCTGGGCGAAGCAGCTGATCTGATCGCGCATCTGACCGCCGGTGAGGATCACGTCGCCGAGGTAGAGCGCGGGCTTGTCGTGATTGCGTTCCAGAGCGGTGATGAGCAGGTCCGGACCGTATACCGGTCGGTGCAGGTCAGCGAACTCGTCTGTCATCTGGTCTTCCTTCTGCTCGGCGCGTGCAGTCATCGAGATGTGCTCCCGGTCACGGATACGATATCCAGAATTGCACAAAACTGGAACAGGTTCCACCTCTTCGATCGAATCCGAGAATGCTCCCGATCAGCGGGAAGCCCGTCGTCACCCGCCAGAGCGGTGGTTAGCGTCGATGTACCCACCGAGACGACAGCGTCTCGGTCGCGTCCAACGGAGAGTGTCATGACTACCAACCTCGGTACCGCCCACTTCACGGCAACTGCTCCCCGTACCGCCACCACGCTCCTCTCCGATTTCGACTCGTTGTACGGCACCGTGCGATCGGCACCCGACGGGTCCGTCGTCGAACAGGACGTCGTGTTCTTCGGCCGGCCTGATCCGGGCGCACTGCTCACCGGATCCGTAAGGCCGCTGGGCTCGACGCTCGAACGGATCACCGAATACCACGACCAGACCGGGCATCTGGTGGCCGAGGTCTTCGTCCGGGAAGCCCCGACAGCGGGCACAGGAACCGATTCCGTTGCCGCCCTTGCTGATTTCGCTGCCCGGCGTTACGGCTCCGCGTCGCTACGACGGTTTCGCGGACGCTGCACCGCGACTTCCGCGGGAGCAGATCTGAACTGCTCCGTGACGGTGCTCGCCACGTACGAGAAGGACCACGAGAGCGTCGCCGACGTAGCTCTGGTCGCCACCGATCCCGCTGGGGTTGTCACCGCTCGGGCCTGGGCGACTCTCGCCGTCGACAACGCGGCGACTTACGCGATCGACAACGCGGCGACACTCGCGAGCTGAATCTCTGCAGGTCACCGAGCGGGTATTCCATCCAGCGGGAACTGCCGTATCTCCAGCGGGCGCTTCGTCGTTGTATGAGACAGATCACATCACTGGAGCGTCGCAAGACGCGGCTCGGAGGAAAACATGGCACTCGGAACCGGCCCACTCACCACTACGGACGCCTCGACGCAGTCGGGCGCCGGCGAGGAAATTCGAGAAATCGAAGCGGCAGCGCCCCCGGCGCGGTTCGCGCGTGGATGGCACTGCCTCGGACTGAGCAATACCTATCGCGACGGTCAGCCCCACCAGATCGAGGCATTCGGCACCAGCCTTGTCGTCTTCGCCGACAGCAAGGGCGACATCAAGATTCTCGACGCCTACTGCCGCCACATGGGTGGCAACCTCGCTCACGGAACCGTCAAGGGCGATTCGATCGCCTGCCCGTTCCACGACTGGCGTTGGGGCGGTAACGGAAAATGTACGGCGATCCCCTACGCACGACGCGTTCCGCCGCTGGCCAAGACGCGGGCATGGACCACTCTCGAGAAGAACGGTCAGCTGTTCGTCTGGCACGATCCCCAGGGAAACCCCCCGCCCGCCGAGGTCACGATTCCCGACATCGAGGGCTTCGGAAGCGATGAGTGGAGCGACTGGAGCTGGAACACGCTCACCATCGAAGGCTCTCATTGCCGTGAGATTGTGGACAACGTCGTGGACATGGCCCACTTCTTCTACGTTCACTACTCGTTCCCCAAGTACTTCAAGAACATCTTCGAAGGTCACGTCGCGAGCCAGTACATGGAATCGGTGGGACGTGAGGACATCATCAGCGGCACCAACTACGGCGATCCCAACGCTGTTCTTCGTTCGGATGCTTCGTATTTCGGTCCGTCGTACATGATCGACTGGATCAAGAGCGAAGCCAACGGGCAGATCATCGAGACCGTCCTGATCAACTGCCACTACCCGATCTCGAACAATGCGTTCGTCCTGCAGTACGGCGCGATGGTCAAGAAACTACCCGGTATGGACGACGAGTCCACTGCCGCGATGGCAGCGCAGTTCACCGAGGGCGTCGAGATGGGATTCCTTCAGGACGTGGAGATCTGGAAGAACAAAGCCCCGATCGACAACCCGCTGCTCTCGGAGGAGGACGGCCCGGTTTACCAGTTGCGGCGCTGGTACAACCAGTTCTACACCGACGTCGAGAACGTCACGGAAGACATGACGAAGCGCTTCGAATTCGAGATCGACACCACCCGCGCAGTGGAGAGCTGGAAGCGGGAAGTCGCCGAAAACGTTGCCGCACGCGACGCCCAGGCGCTCGAGACCACCTCCTGATCCGCAGTCGAAAACACTGCTGAGACAACCTGACTGGATGCAAGGAACAACATGACGTACGAAGTGCTCGAACAGATCAACGCGGTGGCCGACGACATCTTCGCCGAAGGCATCGAGGCCGAGCGGATCGGCCGGGTGGCCGACGACACCGCCAAGAAGATGAAGGCAATCGGTTCCATCCGCATGCTGCAGCCCAAGGAGCATGGCGGCATGGAGGCGCATCCGCGCGAATTCGCCGAAACCGTCATGCGCATGGCTTCACTGAACCCGTCGGCCGGCTGGGTCCACGGGATCGTCGGAGTTCACCCGTGGCAACTTGCGTTCGCGGATCCCAAGGTGCAGCAGGAGATCTGGGGATCCGATCCCGACACCTGGATGGCATCGCCGTACATGCCCGGCGGAATGTGTATCCCCACCGACGGCGGCTACAAGTTCTCCGGTCGCTGGCAGTTCTCCTCCGGCACCGACCATTGCGACTGGGCATTCCTCGGCGCGATGGCGTGTGACAAGGACGGCAACATGGAGATGCCGCCGCGCATGCTCCATGTGATCATTCCGCGCACCGACTACGAGATCATCGAAGACTCGTGGGATGTCATGGGACTTCGCGGCACCGGCTCCAAGGACCTCGTAGTCAAGGATGCGTACGTCCCCGATTACCGCGTCATGGACTGCGACGAGGTCATCGACGGCACGGCAGTGCGCAAGTACGGGCGCACCGAAACGCTGTACCTGATGCCATGGTCGAACATGTTCCCCCTCGGCATCACCGCCGCCACGATCGGCATCTGTGAGGGAATGCTCTTCCACGCCAACGAGTACCAGGCCGATCGCATCAATGCACAAGGCACGGCGGTCAAGGACGACCCGTACACCTTGTTCGCAATCGGTCAGGCGACTGCCGACATCCGGGCCGCGCGCGACACCCTGCTTGCCAACGTCGACCGCATGTGGGATCGAGTGGACGCCGGCAAGGAAGTGACCTTCGAGCAGCGCGCCGAGGGACGTCAGACTCAGGTGCAGGCCGCCTGGCGCGCGATCAACGCGATCGATCAGGTCTACCCACGCTGCGGCGGCAACGCACTGCGGATGGACAAGCCGCTTCAGCGATTCTGGCGCGACGCTCACGCTGGGCAGCACCACGCAATTCACGTACCGGGCACCGTATTCCACGCCGCCTCACTGAGCCGCCTCGGCGCCGACCCGCAGGGACCGCTGCGGGCGATGATCTGATCAGACTTCGACACAAGAAATCGACAGGAACCAGACACGATGACACACACTGACATCAAGGGACTTGGCTACGTCAAGATCTCGACCAACGACATGGCACGTTGGCGCACTTTCGCTTTCGACGTTCTCGGCTTCGCCAAGGGCAGTGGGCCGGACGAGAACGCACTGTACCTGCGGCTCGACGAGCGGGCTGCGCGCATCGTCGTCGTCGAGGGTGAGCGCGACGAGATCGTCAACATCGGTTGGGAGGTCGCCGATCACGCCGCACTGCGCCGTGTTCAGGAGGCCCTCGAAAAGAACGGCACCGAGGTGGAGCAGCTTTCGCTCGCCGAAGCGGATGCTCGACGGGTCGAAGAGGTCATCGCGTTCACCGATCCCGGTGGAGCAGCCATCGAGGTTTTCCACGGAGCGATCCTCGACCACAGCCCCGTGGTGACGCCCTTCGGCGCTCGATTCGTCACCGGCTCACAGGGTCTCGGCCACGTCGTGCTCCCGGTGATGGACAGTGCTGCGAGCTTCGACTTCTACACCGAGGTGCTCGGCTTCTACCCGCGCGGCGCCTTCCGCCTGCCGGCCCCGCCCGAATTCGGGCCGCTGCGAATCCGTTTCATGGGCGTCAACGAGCGTCACCACAGCTTGGCCCTGTGCCCGGCACCGCACGGCGGCGCACCCGGCTTGATTCACATCATGGTCGAGGTCGACACCCTCGACGCCGTCGGCCAGGCACTCGACCGCGTGATGAAGGACGGATTCTCCGTGTCGTCGACCCTGGGTCGTCACACCAACGACAAGATGATCTCCTTCTACGTCCGCGCACCAGGCGGCTGGGACATCGAGTTCGGAACCGAGGGCGCGAAGGTGGATCAGGACTCGTATTCCTCCGAGGAGATCACCGCTGACAGCTACTGGGGCCACGACTGGTCCGGAAGCGAACCGCTGGCAGCTATGTAGTACCTGCCGGTGACGATGTAGTACCTGCCGGTAGTAAACCGACGAGGGGGCTTGCGCGAGCATTCGCGCAAGCCCCCTCGTCGTTTCCACCGTGACGCACCCAAAAACAGACCGGTGATCCACTTCACAAATCCATAACTCTATGACACTATTTCTAATTGAAATAGCCAGTTCACTGGTTGTGGAGCTCCAAGAGAAGTGAGGTACACGATGACACTGCAGGCTGTGGATGCTTTAGGCGCCGATTCGGCCCCGACAGCAATTCTTGATCGCGTCTCGCTGGTTCTCGACGCCTTCGACGGTCCCGGCAGGTTGACGCTCGCTCAGGTCGTTCGGAGCACGGGCCTGCCCCGCTCGTCTGCCCACCGCATGCTCGAACGTCTCGTCTCGATGCGTTGGCTGCGTCGCGACGGCCGCGACTACGAACTCGGTATGCGTCTTGTCGAGCTGGGATCGCTCGCGGTTCATCAAGACCGGCTCCACGCTGCAGCCATGCCGCTTCTCCACGAGCTCTACCGCGTCACCGGCTTCGTGGTTCACCTTGGCATCCTCGACGGGCCCGATGTGGTCTACATGGAGAAGATCGGCGGACGCCTCGCAGCTGCGGTGCCGACGCGTGTGGGTGGTCGACGCCGGGCCGAGACCACTGCGATCGGTCAGGCACTGCTCGCGTTCGGTTCGCCGAAGTCCTCAGGCTACGCACTGCCCCATCTCGCCAGGATTCGCGAATCAGGGGTTGCATTCGAAACCGGAAACGGCCTACCGGGATTCAGCTGTCTCGCGGCACCGATCGGCCCCATCGGCCGCGCTGTTGCCGCGGTATCCATCTGCGCGCCATCGAAGGCTCTCCGACTCGACCACGTCAGCGCAGCGCCGGTTCGGATGGCGGCCGCTGCCATTTGGCGAGGCATCGACGGCGGATCGCTGAGCGTCACTCCAACTTTGCAGCGTCGTCACCTGCTGCGCAACATGCCCACCGCAGCCGGGGCGTGACTCAGATATTCGAGCCGTTGCCGGTGAGACCGGCTTGCTCGAGCGCCAACACGTACTCCTCGACGTTCTTCCATCTGCCAGGCGTCGAGGGCAACGGTGATCCCATTCGGTCATGCTCGGCGACGTTCGCATACTCGGCGGATGCACGATCGATGTCTTCGAGTAGTTCGCGAGCAAGTTCGATCTCGGCTCGGAAGTACCGTTCCGACCATCGCAACGTCATGACCGGGAACGACCAGGCCGGCTCGTTCTCGGCATGATCTGCGTGGAGTTTCGCGCGTCGAATCTGCTCTTCGACGTTGGCGATGTGGGCTTCCACCAGTGCCTTCAGTCGCTCAGGTTCGTTGAGGTGCCCCATCCACAGACGCAACATCACGCCGTGCTTGAGCACCGGCACCTCCACTGGAGCTTCGCGTGACCACGTCCGGACGGCGTCGGTTCCCGATTGGGTGATCGAGTAGAGGCGCTTTCCGCGTACTCCCGGCTCGGAGACGACCCGGGACTCCACGAACCCGATGCTTTCGAGCTTCTTCAGCTCTGCGTAGACCTGGCTGATGGACGGGCTCCAGTAGAAGAAGCCGACGCTCCAGTCAGCCCACTTCTTCAGATCGTTTCCGGTCAGTTCCTCCCCGAACGTGAGCATTCCGAGCACTGCCCAGCTGGTAGCGGGAAGTCCTCGGGACACGTCATCAGGTTCGGACATGCCCGAAGTCTAACAATCACTGGTGATTTGCTGGTTTCGTTGAATCCGAACGGACCGCTGAGCGGGATCAAATTTGTGTGAGACCCCTTCACCTGGCACTCGGCGGTCCGGATCCGGGCAGAGACGGCATTACTGCCATTGAGTGGGACTGCCGCTGGATTACGGCCGCGCCGCCACACATCGTTGTTTCTGAGTTGTTTGCAGAGCTTGAACAAGGAGACGATATGTCCGTGGAAAACGCCGAGCCGTCAGTTCTGGAAGGGCGCACACTTCGTAACGTGATGAGCAATTTCTGCACCGGCGTCACCGTCATCACCGCTCACGACGGAGATTCACCGCTGGGCTTCACCTGCCAGTCCCTGGTCTCGGTATCGCTCGATCCCCCGCTGCTCTCGTTCTGCCCGGCGAAGACGTCGACGAGTTGGCCGAAGCTTCGAGAATCCGGAACTCTCTGCATCAACGTTCTCGCCCACGATCAGCAGGACATGTGTTCCGCCTTCGCACGCGGCGGGACCGACAAGTTTCTCGGCATCGAGTGGGATGCCGCCGGCAACGGTGCTCCGGCGCTCAGCGGCGCGCTCGCCCGCATCGAGGCAACCGTCGAGCAAGAACACGACGCCGGTGATCACACCATCGTCGTCGCACGCATCACCGATCTGAACGTGCTGCGCCACGACGGCCCGCTTCTGTTCTACCGCGGCGGCTTCGGACGCTTCGACGCCTGAGTTTCTTGTGTCCGTCCCGCTGCGTGGGAGATTGCGGCGCCGAATCGAGACAGCACCGATAGCGTCCGAAGTAGTTGTCAGACCCTGAACTTCTCGACTGATCGGACTAACTCGATGACCACTCTCGAACCAGACACCACGGCCGCGATCACGGCGACGGTAACTACCTACCTCGACGCCGTGGCTCGCGGATCGTCAGCGGACATCGCCGCTCTCTACGCCGAGAACGCAACGCTCGAAGACCCGGTCGGCAGCGAACCCCGCATCGGCAAGGCTGCGATCACAGAGTTCTACGGCGCTCTCGAGGGCGGTTCGCAAGAGACGGAACTGATTACCCTGAGGGTGAGCGGATCCAGCGCGGCCTTCCACTTCCGCGTCGTCACACCGGTGGGCGATCAGGTCTACGAGGTCGAACCCATCGACGTCATGACTTTCGATGCGGACGCAAAGATCACTAGCATGCGCGCCTTCTGGTCACCGGCCGATCTGATTGCACGCTGATGCGGCAGGTCAGCTGCCGGAACTGCGGAAACAGCGTTCTGGTCGAGAAATACAGCGAAGCGCACACCAGCGTCCAATGGCTCGAAGAGTCGCAAGTGGTGTGCCCGGAACTGGGGCGTGAGAACGGTCGCGCCAACGCTCAGCGGACGTGTGGCGCTCTGCGCCAGACGATCAACGACCTTGCCGACGCCGGTGAGCTGGAGATGAGCCTGCGCAGCTACCCAGTGCCGGGCAAGCTGTCCTGAACGCTTCCGCGTAGGACTTCGGCGAACGTGCGCGCCGAATCCAAGTCGTCGGCGTTCGGCCGCCCCTTCCGGATACCGCCGAACGGCTTGAACGGAAAATACGTATCCCACGCGCGGGACGAAAAGGCTGCGACCACATCGAAGCCCTTCTGCTCGAGCAGCTGAACCAGCGGGCGCGAGAAGCGGTGAATCCCCTTGTCGGGAAAACCACTGGTGGCGAATACAAAAGCCTTGGATCGCCGTTCTTCGGGGAGTGCCTCGATGAACGCGCGTAAATCTTCGTGGTACGAGCGCAGGTAGATGCCGGAGCCGAAGCCCACCAGGTCGTAGTCGGCGAGCTGCGCGGCGTCGATGTCACCAGGCTCGACCACGCGAGCATCGAGAACTTCTCCGATGACGTCGGCGATCCGCCGCGTATTGCCGTGGGAGACAGAGGTACACACGATGATCGTCTTCAATGACTTTCTACTTTCGTTGCAGCGTCCCCGGCGCTCTCTTCGTTTGCGCGTACGTAGATCCAAGTGATGAATCCACCGCAGATTGCAAAGATCACGGCGACAATCGAATACGCGTCGAGGGGAAACTCAGTCCAGATCAAGCCGGCAACGAGGACCATCACACCAACAGCCAGACCCGCCGATACTTCCTTGGACATACGCACCCCTCCCCTGGCTTGTCACTGACAGTTCCAGGATAGAGGTCCCGGCGAAGCTACGGATAATCGTGACGGTGGGGAATGATGCCGGTATGTCAGCACGATTGAAAGGACGGAGACGCGCGCTCAACTTGTTGCTCGTCGACGTTGAACGATGGGCCGATGAGCACGACGGCGTCAAAGCTGTAGCGCTGGTCGGGTCGTACGCGCGCGGCGCGGAGCGTATGGCGAGTGATCTCGATCTGATGATCCTGGCCGAAAACCCGGAGGCACTCGCCGATGAAGGCTGGTTCGTGCAGATCCGTCCCCACGCCCGATTCATCAGAGCCGCGAACTGGGGTCCGGCCCGAGAGCGACGCTTCCGCCTCGGGTCCGGTCTTCTCGTCGAACTGAATTTCGCGACTGAAAGCTGGGCGGACGTTCCGCTCGACGGGGGCACGAGGCGCGTGCTCGAAGACGGCCACCGAATTTTGTACGACACGGGGCCTCTTCGTGTCGCTGCGAGTGCTGTTGGAATTGATCGATGAGCACTGCGTCGGTCTTCGAAACTTTAGCTGCCGAAGTATTCGCGTTGCGCGGCTCGCCTCTCGTCGCGATCGACGGCGTCGACGGGAGCGGGAAGACAACCTTTGCGAAAAGCCTCGCGGCACAGCTGAATGCACGCCCCGTCATCGTGATTCACGTCGACGACTTCCTCAATCCGTCGGAGATTCGTCATCGTAGAGGGCGACAATCACCAGAAGGGTTCTGGCTCGACAGCTACGACTACGACGCCCTCGAACGCCATGTTCTCGACCCACTGACGCCGGGAGGGAGCCGAGAGTGCCGACAACGACGGGACAGCGACGCATACCTCGTTGCAGCCGATGGAGCTATCGTCCTCGTCGAAGGCCTGTTCCTGCATCGTGACGAACTTGCTTCCCGATGGGACTACTCGATCTTTCTCGACGTGCCCTTCGGGATCACCGCGCAGCGCATGAACCTTCGCGACGGAACAAACGCAGATCCGGGACATCCGTCGATGAACAGGTATGTCGGCGGCCAACGACTTTACTTCGCCGCTGCGAAGCCCTGGACCCGAGCCGACTGCGTCATCGACAACTCGCACCCGAACGTGCCAGTCATGCTCTCGCCCGATCACGCTGGAGACCGCTTGCGATAGCAGTACGCACTCTGCGCCGAATCACGTTGGTGAACAGTAGGTTTCTCGCTGACCGGGAAGGTGTGTTCGACCCACCGTGCTTCCGCAATACCTTCTGTGACATGGACAACATTGTCGACGTACTTGTCATCGATACCTGGGCCGAGAACACCTACGGGCTGTCCGACTGGCTCCGCAGTCTGGGTGCAACTGTAGCGATGACCGGCGATTTCCATTCCACGGCAGAGTTCGCCGAACTCGACGGAAGTTCTTGTTACGCAGGGATGGACACCGTCGAAGGGAAGATGGGCAATGAACTTCTCTACCGGTTCCTCGTCTCTGCTCTCACTGAACGCGGCATCACAACTCTCTTCGATACCGAAGCGACCAGACTCCTGACGGATGAATCCGGAGCGGTGACCGGAGCCGAGATTCGTTCGGGTGGACAAATTTCGCAGATCCAAGCGCGCCGAGGTGTCATCCTTGCCACCGGAGGTTTCGAAGCGAATCCGGCCATGGTGCGCGATTACTTACGCTTGGAGAATCCGAAGATCTGGGTTGCTCACCTTCGGCAACGGGCGACGGCCACCGGATGGCACAGGCAGTGGGCGCCGATCTATGGCACATGAACAACATGATGACCATTACGGGAATTCCCGGCGACCTCGAAAACCCGACTGGATTCTTTCTCGCTCTGTGGAACGCGCACAACTATGTGTTCCTCAGCCGGGAAGGTAGACGGTTCACCGACGAGTCAGCCGAAATGCGGCACGGTCATGTGTTCAGAGAGGGTTCCTACCAACACTTTCCGGTGCAACCGATGAACATCGTGTTCGACGAGACCATGAGAGTGGCCGGACAACTGAGTCCCGGTCGTGACGCATTACCTGTCGGCCACAGGGTTCTCGACGAAGGGTACGAGTGGAGTTCGGACAATCAAGCCGAGATCGACAAGGGTTGGATCGTCAAAGCGGACACGCTTGCCGAACTCGCCGAGAAGCTCGGATTGGACCCCGCCGTCGTGGAAACCAGTGTGCACCGCTACAACGAGGCGTGCGCGGACGGCGTCGACCATTCCTTCGGCCGCAATCCGGAAACTTTGGCCGCAGTAGCCACGGCTCCGTTCTACGCTGTCGCCGCACCGCCACTGCTGGGTTGGAGTAACGGCGGACCGCGCCGCGACGGTCATTCCCGCGTTCTCGATACTGCCGGCAATCCGATTCCAGGACTGTATGCGGCGGGCGCCGTCAGTTCCACGTACAGCGCGGCGAAAGACGGTGGATTCCATATCGCCGATGCCTTGGTGTTCGGCCGGGTTGCCGGCGCGCATGCTGCCGCGCGAGCGACAGCGGGCGACCGAGTCACGTACGAGCGGCCTTGACCTCGTCGAAGAACGCGACGACGGCGGCTTCGTTCTCCGGCGGAACGGTGAGCGATGCTCGTGGCCCCGCTACCGCGATGGAGTCGTCCGCGAGCCTGTTCCCGATGGTGAGTTTCAGTCCCGACTTCGACGGTTTTGCCTTCACTGCAATGTGTTCGACATGCCAGCGAGCCACTTCGCTCGTGCTCGCGGCGGTGCGGTCGAAGACCTCCACCGTGCGGTGGTCGAGGACCATCACGATGTTGGTCCCGACGGTGACTTCCAGATAGCGTCGTTCCGCCACGGTGTGTGCCTTTCGGTTGGGTGAAACCGACGCTACACACCGTGGCGGATCTCAGCTTGTCAAAACTTCAGCGGGACGAACTTCCTGCATCCACTGGCAGGGCGACCGACGTGATGTAGCGGGCCTCGTCCGAGGACAGGAACAGAGCAGCGTTCGCTACGTCCACCGGTTCGATCCACGGAATGGCGAGCATGTTCATCGTCATCGCTGCCGCAGCAAATTCCTCGCGCGTCGGGTTCTCTAGATCGGGGCGGAACTTTCCGCGCACCAACGGGTTCTGAATCATCAGGGTGTCGACGTTGGTCGGATGGACCGTATTGACGCGCACGTTGTACGGAGCCAGTTCCTTTGCCAGCGAACGCATCAGACCAACGACTCCATGCTTGGCTGCGGTGTAGTGCGCAACTCCGACCAGCCCCCGAAGTCCTGCGATGGAGCTCGTGAGTGTCATCGATCCCCCGCCCCTCTCGATCAAGTGAGGAGCCGCGACGGTCGTGGTGTGCCACACGCCGGTCAGGTTCACGTCCAGCATGGTCTGCCACATCGTTTCCGACATGGTCAGAGCCCCGTCGGAGGACGTGATACCAGCTGTAGCGCACACGATGTCGAGACCACCGAGCGCCTCCACGGCCGAGTCAACGGCACTTCGCAGCGCCTCGAGATCCCGAACGTCCACTACGGCGGATTCGACCTTTCGCCCCAGCGCCTGGATCTGCACGACGGTCTCGGCCAGATCGGCCTCTGTTGCGGGCGGCGTGACTGTGGTTTCCACCGAGGTGCATACGTCGATCGCGATGATGTCCGCACCCTCTTCGGCAAAACGGACGGCCTGAGCCCGCCCGATTCCTCGTGCCGCACCCGTGATCAGCGCGATCTTGCCTTCCAATCGAGAAGTCATCAATTCACACTTTCTGGGTCAGGCCGGCGTCGACAACCAACTGACAGCCGGTCATGTAGCGGGACTCCGCGGATGCGAGAAACAGGACCGCATTGCTGACGTCCACCGGATCGACCCAGGGAACGGGAAGCAAGTTGCGAGCGCTGAGCACTGCAGCAGCGTCTGCTTCGGTGGGATTCTCGATGTCCGGGCACAGGTTCGCGAACACTCGCTCGTTGATGATCATCGGGGTACGTACCGAACCCGGATGCACGGAGTTGACGCGGATGCTCTGCGCCCCCAACTCGTTGGCCAGCGTTCTGGCCAAACCCACCACGGCGTGCTTGGCGGCGCTGTAATGACTCGCTCCGGCAATACCTTTGATTCCCGCTGTCGAGCTGACCAGAACGACGGATCCACCGTCGCCGAAGTGCGGAACACAGGCCTTGACGGTGTGCCACGCCCCGGTCAGATTGACGTCCAGCGAGCGGTTCCACACTGCAGGATCGATGGTCCACGACGGTCCCGGCGTGTCGTACACGCCTGCATTCGCGACCACGACGTCCAACCCGCCGAGTTCGGCAACGCACTCTGCCACAACGGCGGCCAAGCCGTCGAAGTCCCGAATGTCCGCGACGCCGGTGACCGCGACGCCACCTCGATCACGCACTGCCTGAGAGGTTTCCGCCAACCCCGATTGTGCCTGTTCGACATCCAACGCGATCACGGACGCGCCTTCTTCGGCGAGCCGCTCACAGTGTGAGCGTCCCATTCCGCCGGCAGCACCCGTTACGAGCACCCGCTTGCCCTCCAGCCGGCTCATGCGTGCACCGCGCTGTTCAGCTCGAAGCCTCGGTATCCCGCTGCTGCCACGTCTGCACAGATGTCGGAGTAGACACCGAAGCCTCCGATGAAGGGCATGAATATCCTCGGCTTTCCCGGGATGTTGGCTCCCATGTACCAGGAGTTCGCGGATGGAAACAGCGTTGCCGACGCCCGGCGCGAGCACTCCTCGAGCCAGCTGTTCACAGCTTCTGCGCTGGGTTCGATGGTGTCGATGCCGTTGGAATCGAGATGGTCGATCGCGTCGGCGATCCAGTCGACGTGCTGCTCGGCAGCGAGAATCATGTTGGACAGCACACTCGGGCTACCCGGCCCCGTGACGATGAACAGGTTCGGGAAGCCGTGCATGCCCAACCCGAGGTACGTTCTCGGGCCCGCGTGCCAATTCTCCCGCAAGGTCTCTCCGCTGCGTCCACGGATCTCGATGCGATCGAGTGCCCCGGTCATCGCGTCGAAACCGGTGGCGAACACCAATGCGTCGAGTTCGTAGTGGGCGTCGGCCGTCTTGATCCCGGCCTCGTCGATTGCCTCGATCGGTGCGCTCTTGAGATCGACCAGGCTGACGTTGTCACGGTTGTAGCTCTGGTAGTAGTTCGTGTCCGTGACAATCCGCTTGGTTCCGATGGGGTGGTCGTTCGGAATGAGCAGGTCGGCGATCGCCTGATCCTGGACTTCCGAGCGAATCTTGCGTTCGGCAAACGCTGCAGCTGTCCCGTTGGCCTCGATGTTGCTCGTCTGGTCTGCGAAGGTCTTGGCGAACAGGACACCGCCGAGCATCCACCGCTCCTCGTAGGCCGCGTTTCTCTCGGCCTCCGAGACCTCGAGGGCGCTGCGAGGATCCGAAACAAACGGCGATCCACCGCCACTGCGCTTGGACAGCGCTCGACGCTCTGCGTAGCCGGCCTTGATCTCGGCGCGGCGCTTGTCATCGAGAGGCGTGTTTCCTGCCGGCACACTGTAATTCGCGGACCGCTGGAACACGTAGAGATGATCGGCCTGCTCGGCGATCAGCGGAATGGATTGGATGCCCGAAGATCCGGTGCCGATCACGCCGACTCGTTTGCCGGTGAAGTCGACGCCCTCGTGCGGCCAGAAGCCGGTGTGGAACACCTCGCCACCGAAGGTCTCACGGCCCGCAATGTTCGGCACGTTTGCGGTCGACAGGCTACCGGTAGCGCACACGACGAAGCGTGAGGTGACGTCGTGACCGCCGTCGGTCTGTACTCGCCACGTGGCAGTGCCCTCGTCGAACTGTGCGCTCAGAACGCGTGTGTCGAAGGTGAAGCCACTGCGTAGGTCGAAGCGATCAGCCACGTGATCGAGGTACGAGAGGATCTCCGGTTGTGCGGCGTACTTCTCGCTCCAGTCCCAATCCTGTTGCAGCTCTTCGGAGAACGAGTAGGAGTAGTCGAAACTCTCGACGTCGCAGCGTGCGCCGGGGTAGCGGTTGAAATACCACGTGCCGCCCACTCCGGAGCCCGCCTCGAAGCCGTGGACACGCAGCCCCTGCTCGCGAAGTCGGTGCATGGCGTACATGCCAGCGACGCCGGCGCCGATGACTACGACGTCGAGTGGTGCGGAGGAGAAGTCAGGATCGGTCATGGTGGCCACGCTACGAGTGGGTTGGTTGGTAGAGGAACGGGTTCTCCCGCTGGGTGGGCGGAGCCTCCACCCCATGACACTGGGTGGGCGGAGCCTCCACCCCATGACACTGGGTGGGCGGGCCCGGACGGGTTTGTCCACCGATCGGGGGACATCGACGTCGTCCAGCACTCGGACCCGTAGGTGGACAGACCCGAAGGGGTTTCGGGGCCATAGTTGTCTCATCACCGAAACACACGGTCACCGAGACCGACAAATCGAGGAGAAACATCATGAGCACCAACACAATTCGACCCGAAGCAATTTCCTTCTCCGGCCTCAGTATGGCAGCTCTGGTTGCCCGCGCCGCCGGTGCGAACGCTGTGAAGTCGATAACCGACACTTCCGTCACGACGGCGATGATCAGCAATTCGGGCTTCGGGGCCCTGTATCTGGTCGACGCATCCAATCCGAACGGTGACTGGATCGTCCCGCCGGCCGACTACATCCTCCCGAACATGAACGTCAACGTGGTCGCCACGAGCAAGAATCAGAACGACTTCCCCGTCGTGCTCACGTACCGCTCCGACGACGGTGGAGTGTTTGTCTTCAGCGCCACCAACTCGAAGACCAGGGCGGATGCCGGCGGAACGTACGCCCCTGACGACCACGACGTCACGGTGACGATGACCTCGGGTTACCCGGCCATGAACGTCACATACGTACTGCGGTGACTCCCGTTCACTCCAACAGACCCTGCCGCATCGCGGCGGCGACGGCGGCGCCTCGATCGTTGACTCCGAGTTTCTCGTAGAGGCGCTGCACGTGGGTTTTGACGGTCGAAGGCGCAAGAAAGAGTTGGGAGGCGATGGTGGGGATACTTGCGCCCTGTGCGATCAATCCGAGAACTTCACGCTCACGGGCGCTGAGAGTCGGGCCGGACGGCTCGCTACGGCGACGCACCTCCCCCACCAGTCCGGCAGCGATGCTGGGCGGCAACACATCTCGGCCCGCGGCGCAGTCGAGCACGGCGCTCACGATCTCGGCCCGGGTGGATTCCTTCGGCAGGAATCCGGCAGCACCCGCCTGCAGAGCCTGATACACGACGGACGATTCGTCGTGAGCACTGAGCAGGAGCACCCTGGTAGGCAACTCGTCTCGAACCACTGCTGCTGCCACCTGGGTCCCGTCCAGGTGCGGCATCCGGAAATCGATCAGCGCCACCTGCGGGTGTAATTCCCGAATCATTGCGAGCGCAGCTGCGCCGTCGTCAGCTTCCCCGAGGACATCGATGCTCTCACTACCGGTCAGAGCTCGAACAACACCCTCGCGGAACAACGGGTGATCGTCGCCGACCACCACGGAAACCTTGCCGACCACCGGCTTCGTGCCTTCTCGCATTGCTCACTTTCTCACGCCCGTACCAGCAATGCGAGCACTTGCGCCTCCCCCGATCGGGGGACACGCGATTCAACCCCGCCACGGCCCCGTCGGCGGACATACAGCAGCCCTGATTCGCGACAAGATTGATCCATCGCCGAGAACGGCAACCACATACCATCCCAGGAGCAGACATCATGCGTACCAACACCACTCGCTTCGTAGCAGTCACCGCAATCGCCCTCGCTCTCGGCGGAACCGCACTGGGAACCGCAGCGGTCGCCAACGCCGGCACCATGCCGACTGACGGCCCGACGGTTGCCATGACCATCACCAACAACACCGACAACCCGATGCTGCTGGACAGCGCGTCCAACCCCTACGGACAGTGGATCAACGGCCCCCGCTCCTACCTGGCTCCGCACACGACCGAAATCGTCACCGCCTACAGCAGCGATCCGCGCGGCATCGGTGTCGACGTCACCTACAACGTCGCCGACGGAGTACAGACCGTCATGGCAGCCAACAACTACGCCGGCAACCCCACCCTCGACGGGACCCGCATCATCGGCGACCCGACGCACGTCATCCTCACCGACTACATGGCCACCGGCTACCCCACGATGAACGCCTCCTACGACGTCTTCACCCAGAACTGAACCAAGCGTCGAAGCACCCACGAACTTGATCCGCTACGGCCCACGACCCGGTATCCACATGGATGTCGGGACGTGGTGTGTGCCGGCCCCTAGACCCGCTCGACCAACACGCAGCGGGCGCCACTGAAGATCGTAGGCATGCACTTGTTGCAGTGGATGCACAGTGAATGAGTATCGGATTCGGCTGCGATCCGATTGATCAGATCCGGTTCTCTGAGCAGCGCCCGCGCCATGGCCACAAACTCGAATCCCTCCGCCATCGCCGTATCCATAGCCGCTTTGTCCGTGACACCGCCGAGGAGCACGAGCGGTAACTTCACCGCAGCACGGATCTGTCGAGCCTCTTCCAGCATGAACAGCGGCTTGTACGGATAGGTATGCAACATGCTCTTGCCTACCAACTGCACACCGAGTCGAACTGGTTGCGGCATCGCGGCGGCAAACTCGCGGATCGGCGCATCGCCCTTGAACAGGTACATCGGGTTGAGCAGTGAGCTACCCATCGTCAACTCGAGCGCATCGACGCTTCCGGATGCTTCGAGCCACTGCGCCACCTGGATTGCTTCGTCCACCCAGAATCCGCCTGGCACACCGTCGTCCATGTTCAGCTTGGCCAAGATCGCGATCTTGTCGCCGACGGCATCGCGCACACTGCGCGCAGTTTCCAGTACGACGCGAGCCCGGTTCTCCAGTGATCCGCCGTAAGAATCCTTACGACGGTTGAGTTTCGGACTCAGGAACGAACTCGCAAAATAGTTGTGACCGAAGTGAATCTCGACGGCGTCGAACCCTGCCTCGACGGCAAGTTGCGCGGCGCTGCCATGTGCCGCAGCAATTCTGGCGATGTCCGCTGTACTGGCGCTGCGAATCATCCTCATGCTCAACGGATTGAACGAACTCGACGGCGCCAGCGCAGGCAAACCGGTCGACTTCTGATTTGCCACCGGACCGGCATGCCCCAGCTGCGCCGACGCTGCTGCCCCTTCGGCGTGAATGGCATCGGTGAGTCGTCGCAGTCCGGGGAGGGCTTCGGGCCGCATCCACAGCTGGCCGTATTCGGTCCGCCCTTCCGGTGTGACGGCGCAGTACGCGACGGTGGACATCCCGACTCCGCCGGCGGCTGGGCGACGATGGAACTCGATCAGCTCTTCGGTGACCAGGGCGTCGGGAGTCTTGCCTTCGAATGTCGCGGACTTGATGATTCGATTTCGAAGGGTCACCGGGCCGAGCTTTGCCGGGGCAAGCACGTCGGGAGCAGTGGTCATCGAGTTTGCCTCTCACGGGAGTTGTTTGCAGGACGGTAGATCGAGGGCCCCGAGCCGGCTAGTACCCGTGCCACGGAGCGGGAAACGACTTCAGCCCGGCCGAGGCGGTCGGGCTGAAGTACCTCACTGCTGTTCAGACGCGTCCGAAGTACGCGTCCTTGAGAACTGCCAGGTCGTCGATGTCCTTGGCGTCGGCGTCGAGAACCACCTTGCCGATGTCGAGGACCGTCACGTGATCGGCGACGCTCATCGCGGCCTCGACTGCCTGCTCGACCAGTAGGACAGCCAGCCCTGTTTCCTTGAGTTGTTGGACGCGGTCCATCACCTCACCGACGATCACGGGAGCGAGACCGCCCGAAGGTTCGTCGAGAAGGAGCAACCTCGGCTGGGCCATCAGCGCTGCGCCGATCGCGAGCATCTGCTGCTGACCGCCCGACATGGAACCGGCGGGAAGCGAACGCTTCTCCCCCAGGATCGGGAACATCTCGTACATGGACTCGACGGACTCCATGAGTTCGCTGCGCTTCACCTTGCGGGTGTAGCCGCCGAGCAGGAGGTTCTGCTCGACGGTCTGCTTGTGAAAGACCCGCTTGCCCTCCTGCACGTACGCCATCCCCTGCCGCACCCGCTTGTGCGCGGGAACTCCGGTGATGTCGGCGCCGTCCATCTCGACGGTCCCCGAGGCCACTTTGTTGAGTCCGGACAAGGCGCGGAGCGTGCTCGTCTTGCCGGCTCCGTTGCGTCCGAGCAGGGCTGTCACCTGACCGGGATAGACGTCGAACGAGACGTCCCAGACGACGCGCAGATCGCCGTACCCTGTCTGCAGGTTACGGACCTTGAGAATCGGTTCCATCACTTCACCTCACTGGTCTGATGGTCTACTGCGCCGATTTCTTCGAGAAGCGCTTCCTCATCGCCGGACTTCACTCCGAGGTACTCGCTCAACACGCGGGGGTGATGTTCGATCGTCGCGGCGTCACCGGTAGCGATCACCTGTCCCTGAGCCAGTACCACGATCTCGTCGGCCAACGAGAGCACGAGGCGGAAGTTGTGCTCCACCAACACCACTGTGGCCCCAGCATCACGCAGCACCCGGATCAGGTCTGCCAGGCGTTCGAGTTCGTCCTCGTCGAGTCCGGATGCCACCTCGTCGAAGAGGACGACCCTCGGCTCGGCGATGACGGCGCGAGCAACCTCGAGCATGCGACGCATCCCCAGGGGCAGCGACGTCGCGATCTCGTTGCGCAAGTGCGACATCCCCACGAGTTCGAGGACACGCTCGGCCTCGACGATGTCGGCCTTCGCGATCCTGCGGAAGCTGGGCAGACGAAGCACGGCCGACGCCATCGACGCGTGGTGCACCGAATAGCGTCCGGATGCAACAGCTTCCAGAACCGTGATGTTCTCCGGAATCGTCGGAGTTTGGAACGTCCGCGCCACACCAACGCGCGCCACCTTGTGCGGCGACGACTGCGAGACGACCGTGTCACCGATTGTGATCACGCCCGCATCCGCGGTGTAGAACCCGCAGATCATGTTGAGCATGGTCGTCTTGCCTGAACCGTTCGGCCCGATCAACGCAGTGACCTTACCGGCTTCTGCAGTCAGAGTTGCCGCATTGAGTGCCTGGTTGCCACCGAACGCTTTGGACACTCCGTCGACCACCAACCGTGCACCGTTGATCGGCGGCAGTTCCGGTGTTCCACTGCTGTTTTCCTTTGCGGTGACTACGCCCAGGCCGGCCTTGCGATCGAGTTTCGAGACGATCGCTCGCCCGACCTTGGTCAAACCACCGGAGAGCAGCACACCGCCGATGATCAGGAAGCCTCCGTAGAAGATCAGCGAATACTCCTGAAATGCCGTCGACTGATTGGGACCGAGCTGCATGATCGCGGCACCGACTACGGCGCCGTACACACTTGCCGCACCGCCGAGGATCGACGCCGCCAGAACTGCTGTGGCAAAGGTGAACCCGAAGGCCTCCGGCGAGATGAACAGGTCGGTGTTGGCGAACAGCGCACCCGCCAGACCGGCCGGGAACGCACCGATGGCATAACCGAGCAGCTTCATCCGGAACACCGATACACCCTGCGACGACGCCAGAACCGGCGACTGCTTGAGTGTGCGGAACGCGATGCCGTGGCGCGAGACCACCAGGTTGCGCATCACCGCGAACCAGAGGACGGTCACGACGACGACCACCATGTAGTACTGCTGGGTGTCGAGTTCGGAACCGAAGAGCGTCGGCGGCTCCATACCGGTGAGGCCGTTTCGGCCGCCGGTCTTGCCGCCGAAGATCGCCAGTACGTCCGGTACCAGCAGCACCAGGAAGAACGACGTCATCGCCAGAGACCAGTTGCCCAGGCGCAGACCGGGAACACCGGTCAGAATGCCGACAGCCAGTGCCACCGCACCGGAAGCAGCAAGCTGGAGCAGGATGTCGGTGTGACCGGCCTGGGACATCAGACCTGCGGTGTAGGCACCCGCCGCGTACATCGCGGCCTGACCGAGAGCCAGTTCACCGGCAAAGCCGAGGCTCAGGTTCAGACCACTGACGACAAGCGCCAGGATGCAGGCCAATTGAATCTGCCGTGATGTCGACAGATCGAGTCCGAGGACCGGGAGCAGCAAGATCACCACGGCCAGGACCAGCGGGATGATCCAGCTTGGAAGGGAACGGAAAGTCCGCCACGCACTTACCATCTCACACCACCCGTTCTCGGACATTGCCGAACAAGCCGGCAGGTTTGACCATCAAGATGACGATCAGCACCGTGAATACGGCGATATTGCTGTACTGACTTCCCGCCCACAGGGCAGTGAACGATTCCACCAGACCGACGGTCAACCCGCCGATCAAAGCGCCTGGCAGAGAGCCGAACCCGCCGATCGCCAACGCCACGAACCCCTTGAGCGCCAGTGCGGCACCCAACGTCGCAACCGCAAACGTCTTGGGACCGACCAACAGTCCGAGGACACCGGCCAAGGCACCCGAGAAGGCAAAAGCACCCAGCGCCAACCGTCGTACGTTGACTCCACGCAGCATCGCCGCTTCACGATCCTCGGAGATACCGATCAGAGCCAGACCCGTCATCGTTTTCTTCGAGACGTAACTCAACCCGATGACCAATGCGATCGCAGCAACCAGCAGAGCGATCTCGACCGGGTAGGTACGGCCGCCGAGCAAGGTGATCGGTTCGTTCGATCCGAAGAACGGAACAGTGAGAGGTTCACTACCCCAGATCAATTGGGTGGCGCCGTTGAGCAGAGTCGCAACGCCCAACGTCGTCACCAATTGGTTCTGGTGATCAGCCACCGGTCTGATCGCGACTATCTCCTCGACCGAGGCGAGGAGCATCACGGTCACGGTTGCCATGACGGCCACCACGAGAACGGGGAGTTTCAGAGTCACCAGACCGGTGTAGGCGACAAAGGTGCCCACCATCATCAGCTGAGCTTGAGCGAAGTTGAAAGTGTTGGAGGAAACGAAAACGATGTTGTACCCGATGGCAACCAACACGTAGACCGCGCCGAGCGCCAAACCGGACCACAGAATGGTCATGACGCAGCCGGGTTTCCGAACTGACCGTTGAGGATCTTCGTCGGACTGATGAACTTCAACTCACTGGTGTCCGGGTTCGGGCCGTGGTTGTCGGAGCTGAAGTTGTAGCGAGAGAGGAAGGCAGTCTTGGCATTCTCCTGGACCTCCGAGGTTTCCAGCGCCTCGGCGAGCTTCTTCGGATCGGTCGAACTGCCGACCTTCTCCGCGGCTGCCGCGACGAGAGGGAAGGCGTCGTAGTTGTCCGCGAGGATGAGTGTCGACGGGATGGAGCCCAGCGACGCCATCGTGTCCACCATCGTGGTGACGAGCGTATTGTTCGGATCGAACACCGTGCTGGTGAACACCTGCGTCACAAGGTTCTTTACCTGGGGCGTACCAAGCACACCGGCCGGCGGATCGTTCGCGATCAGGTTGGTGGCAGACACCGAGGTGTTTCCGACCAGCGGCACATCCCAGCCGAGACGCTCGAGGCTCTGCAACACGTATCCGAGAGGAGCACCGTACGCATCCAAGGCGATGGCCGCGGCACCTGCATTCTTGAGCGACTGCAACTGAGCCGTCATGTCCAGCGCTGCAGCGTCGTACTCCTCGTTGCCGGCAGCCTTCAGACCGACCTTCTCGAGTGCACTGGTCATCTCTTCGCCGAAGAGTTCACCGTAGGCGGTGCTGCCGTGCAGCACTCCGACGCTGCTGTAGCCCTTGGTCTTTGCGTACTCGGAAATTCCGCGAGCTGTGTCGGTTGCGCCCGGAGCCAGGTCGAAGTTCAGCGGGAACTTCGAAGGGTCCGTCGAATCAGGCGAGGGTGCCATGCTCAACGAGAGGATGTTGTTCTGCTTGAGGATCGGGAGAACCGCAGCAGCGATCGACGAAGGACCCGAGTTGAGGTAGAGGTCAGGCTTGTTGCCCGAGTTGATGGCTTCGCGCAGCTTGGTGACGGCGATCGTCGCATCACCCGCGTCGTCCACCGTGGTGAGCTCGATCTGGCGGCCACCGATTCCCCCGGCCTCGTTCTGGACCTGAACGCCCGCCTTGGTGGCGAGCAGCGAGGTCTGCGAGTTCGCCGCGAGGACTCCCTGTGCACTGATCCCGCCGGTCAGCAGCACTCGGTAAGGCGAGTCCGCGCCACCGTCGGACTCCGAGGAACCACTACACCCTGCAAGAGCCAGAGCCGTCACGGCAACTGCCGCAACAAGAATGGGCCGACGATTCATGTCTGCACTCCTAGAACACATGTATGCACCGAACGTCAGGCGAATACCTGACGAAAGAAGGATCGGCTGGTGGACACGCCTGATTTCAAGCACCAACCAACCAAGCAAACGCTTGATGATCTAGCAAGCAGTTGCTTGGGTTGGAGCATAGAATGTGATCTGGATAACGTCAAACGCGCAAAAGAGAAGTCATGGAAGCGGACGCTATGCACATACGAGCCGCCTCGACAGCACGATTCCCGCTGGGTGGAAACACCAAAACGGCCCCACGCCCTGCGGGATTCGGTGAAGTGAATCCCACTAGGCGTGGGGCCGTGTTTCCAGAGTTCCGACTAGCGTTGGTGGCGAGGCTTCCAAACCACCAACGCGTTGTTGCGCGGGATCGGCACGAGGTCCCGGCGATAGCCCGCATGGACTTTCGCGATTTCCTCGGCCAATTCGCGGACGCGATGCTGCAGAGCCTCGACCTGGTTGGTCAGTTCGATGATCCGTTTGATTCCGGCAAGGTTGACGCCCTCGTCCTGCGAAAGCCGTTGCACTTCACGAAGAAGCGCAACATCACGCGGAGAGTAGCGCCGCCCACCACCGGTGGTTCGGTGCGGGGTGACCAACCCGAGTCGGTCGTAGTTACGCAAAGTCTGCGCATGCATTCCGGCCAACTCGGCTGCCACCGAGATCACGAAGATCTGAGCGTCAGGATCGACCGTCGCATCCCATTGATTCTGCGGTCGCTCGGTCATCATGCACCGGCCCACCCGGCCCGTGGATCGAACCCGCTCGCCTTCTCGGCTTCGAGATAGGTTTTCAGCGCTTCGATCGCCGGGTCGTCCAACTTCTGTGGGACGGATACCTTGACGGTGACCAGAAGGTCACCGGCTCCCTCGGGACGCTTGGGGATGCCACGTCCGCGAACTCGCAGAATGCGTCCGTCCACCGTTCCGGCCGGAACCTTCACTCCGACACGGCCCTCCAAAGTCGGCACGGACAGTGTCGTTCCCAGCACCAGCTCGCCGTAGCTCACCGGAACCGTCAGTGTCAGGTCGTCACCGTTGCGGCCGAAGACGCTGTCCGGCTTGACGCGGATGTTGACGAACAGGTCGCCGGCCGGAGCTCCGCGGAGTCCCGCTTCGCCCTTGCCCTTGAGTCTGATCTTCTGACCATCGCTGACACCCGCAGGCACCCGGACCGTGATGGTCCGTGTGCGATTGGTGACGCCGCTACCGTGGCAGTCCTCGCAAGGCGAGTCGATGATCGAGCCGGTTCCCCGGCAGTCGTCACACGGCTCACTGAATCCGAAAGCGCCCTGGTTCCGGCTCACTACGCCGGTTCCGTTGCAATGCGGGCACACTCGCGGGCTGGTGCCTGGCTTTGCGCCGCTGCCGTGACACGTGGTGCACGACGTCGGGCTGGTCAGACGAAGTGGGACGGTGACACCGAGCGCTGCTTCGCGGAAAGCGAGCGTCGTCTCGGTCTCGAGATCCTTACCTCGACGCGGACGGTTGGGCGCAGCTGTGCGCTGGCCCGCTCCCCCACGATTGAACAATCCGCCGAAGATGTCTCCGAGACCCGAGTCCTGTCCTCCGGCGCCGCCGCCGAACAGGTCGTTGATGTCGAAACCACCGGCGCCGGGGTTGAATCCGCCGCCGCCTTGCGCGCGGGGACCGAAGCCGCCGCTGGCAAACAGACGCCTGGCTTCGTCGTACTCCTTGCGCTTTTCCGGATCGGACAGCACTGCATGAGCTTCGCTGACTGTCTTGAAACGCTCTTCGGCCTTCGCGTCGTCAGGGTTGGCATCGGGATGCAGATCCCGGGCCAGCTTGCGATACGCCTTCTTGATCTCGTCGGCCGTGGCGGTGGACGAGACGCCCAGCTCTTTGTAGAAGTCCTTCTCGATCCACTCCCGTTGACTCACTGGGCGTCTCCTCCTCTCACTCTTACTTCGCTTCTTCCTCTGAACCGTCAGCAGGCTTGTCGCCCACCCGGTCCGTCACGGCCACCATCGCGGTCCGAAGGACCCGGTCGCCGAGCTTGTAACCCTTGCGCATGACCGTCCCGAGTACGGGGTCGTGGCCTTCGCCTTCATGCTGCACCGCTTCGTGGAGCGCGGGATCGAAATCGTCACCCTCGTTACCGAAGTCGGTCAAACCCAGACCCGTCAGGGTCGTGTTGAGCTTGTCCGCGAGCGCACGCAACGGACCTGTTTCCAGATCACCGTGTGCCCGAGCGCGATCCAGATCATCGAGAATTCCGATGAGCTCGGTGACGACCGAAGCCCGCGCGGCTTCCTTGATGACCTGCTTGTCACGCTCGACGCGCCGACGGTAGTTGGTGAACTCCGCCTGCAAGCGCTGCAGATCCGCAGTCCGTTCGGCGAGCTGATCGGTAGCGGATGCTTCCTCCACGATCGACTCTGCTTCCTGAACTACCCCTGTGTCTTCCGAGTCGAGCGGCGGCAGGGATTCCCCCGCCGCCTCTCCCTGTGCACCGGTCTCGGGGTCGACCGGGTTGTTCTCGGAGTTGTCCGAGGTCACTTCTTGTCCGAGTCGGTGGGCTCGTCGACAACCTCGGCGTCGACGACGTCGTCGTCATTGCCTGCGCCGTCGGTGTTTCCGGCCTCGTTTGCAGCGGAAGCTTCGTAGATGGCCTGGCCCAGAGCCTGCGACTCGGTACCCAGCTTCTCCACTGCGGTCTTCACTGCAGCGATGTCGGTGCCTGCCAGGGCGTCGTTGACGTCCTTGACCGCTGCCTCGACCTTGGTCAGGATCTCCTCGGAGACCTTGCCCGCGTTCTCACCTTCACGCTGCTCCTTGACGAACTTCTCCGTCTGGTGGACCAGTGACTCGGCCTGGTTGCGGACCTCTGCCTCTTCGCGACGGGCCTTGTCTTCCTCGGCGTGAGCCTCGGCGTCCTTGACCATGCGCTCGATCTCTTCCTTGGACAGACCGGAGCCGTCCTGGATCTTGATCGTGTTTTCCTTGCCGGTGCCCTTGTCCTTCGCCGTCACGTGCACGATGCCGTTGGCATCGATGTCGAACGTGACCTCGATCTGCGGAACGCCACGCGGGGCGGGCGGCAGATCGGTGAGCTCGAAGGAGCCGAGCAGTTTGTTGTGCGAAGCGATTTCGCGCTCACCCTGGAAGACCTGGATCTGCACCGAAGGCTGATTGTCGTCAGCCGTGGTGAAGGTCTCGGAACGCTTCGTGGGGATGGTGGTGTTGCGCTCGATGAGCTTGGTCATAACGCCACCCTTGGTTTCGATACCGAGGGAAAGCGGCGTGACGTCGAGGAGCAGAACGTCCTTGACCTCACCCTTGAGCACGCCGGCCTGGAGTGCGGCGCCGACGGCGACGACCTCGTCCGGGTTGACACCCTTGTTGGGCTCACGGCCACCGGTCAGTTCACGAACCAGATCGGAGACGGCCGGCATACGGGTGGAGCCACCGACGAGCACGACATGGTCGATGTCCTTGACGGCGATTCCGCTGTCCTTGATCACTGCCTGGAACGGCGCACGAGTGCGATCGAGCAGGTCGGAGGTGATCTTCTGGAACTCGCTGCGGGAGAGCTGCTCGTCCAGGAAGAGCGGGTTCTTGTCCGCGTCGACCGTGATGTACGGGAGGTTGATGGAGGTGCTCTGCGAGCTGGAGAGCTCGATCTTCGCCTTCTCCGCAGCCTCACGCAGACGCTGCAGGGCCATCTTGTCCTTGGTCAGATCGATGCCGTTCTGAGCCTTGAACTTGTCGACCAGCCAAGCGACGACGCGCTCGTCCCAGTCGTCGCCACCGAGGTGGTTGTCACCGGAGGTTGCACGAACCTCGACGACGCCGTCGCCGATTTCGAGCAGCGAGACGTCGAAGGTGCCGCCACCGAGGTCGAAGACCAGGATGGTCTGCTCGGTGTCGCCCTTGTCCAGTCCGTATGCCAGTGCAGCCGCGGTGGGCTCGTTGACGATACGAAGGACGTTGAGGCCGGCGATCTGGCCGGCTTCCTTGGTTGCCTGACGCTGTGCGTCCTCGAAGTATGCGGGGACGGTGATGACGGCATCGGTGATGTCTTCGCCGAGGTAAGCCTCCGCGTCACGCTTGAGCTTCATGAGCGTGCGGGCGCTGATTTCCTGCGGCGTGTACTTCTTGCCGTCGATTTCAACGTTCCAGTCAGTGCCGATGTGGCGCTTGACGGAACGGAGGGTGCGGTCGACGTTCGTGACTGCCTGGTTCTTCGCGGGCTGACCGACGAGAACCTCGCCGTTCTTGGCAAATGCGACCACCGAGGGGGTGGTACGTGAGCCTTCGGCGTTGGCGACCACTACGGGCTCGCCGCCCTCCAGCACTGCAACTACCGAGTTGGTCGTACCGAGATCGATACCGACTGCACGAGCCATAGTGTTCCTACCTTTCGTTCTGCGGTTCTCTGCCCGAGTGGTTGATCTCGAACATGACCGCGAGTTTTTCGCTTGGTGAGCGTCCTCCGCTCAAGTTTGCCTCCGACCGTGGCCGGGAGTCAACTTGAAGTTGAGCCGGGGGCGCTCAAGCTTGTCGAAATGGTCAACTACAGCCCACGTAGATTTGTTCCCGCCTTCCCCGAAAAGCCGAAAAAGTGCGCCACATCACGTCCACATCTCTCCAAATGGCTACGATCGGCCAGTGACCGATCCCGACAATTCTCCCGCTCGACCTGCTCGCCCGTCACCTCCACGCCCGGCACCCGAGCGACCCGACGTCTCGGTTCGGCGACTCCGAGCTGCAGCGAGCGACGAGACGCCCAAAGCCGTGACCTTGTCTGCTTCTGCCTGGATCGGCTCGTTCGTCGTGCTGGCCGGAATCGCCGGAGTGGTAGTCACCAGCCTCGACGACGTCCGATCCGCTCTCGAAGAATCGACTGCGCGCGACAACCCCGGATACTCGTCCTCCGACATCTCCGACGCCGTGACCGTCGTGCTGGCGGGCAGCGGCGGCGGCGCTCTCGTTTTGGTCCTGCTCGCACTTTTGAGCCTTCAACTCCTCCGCGCACGCAAGAACGCCGGGCGGGTGATGACGGCGATAGTCGGAGCCCTGAGCGTCGCGGCCGGGCTCGGCTTCATGTCCCTGGTCGACGGCGCAGCGGATATCGGCGCTGGAGTCCTGACGTGGGGTCCGATTCTCTACTGCGTCCTTGTCGCGGTGGCGGCGATCGCGCCATTTGCTCCCGGTGTCAGCGATTGGCTGCGAGCACGCAGATGAAGATTCACGTACAACTCGACTCCGCGCCGGGAGCAGGCGCTGCTCGCAGCCGTGAACTCGCGGAGACCGGCGCCGGCGGCCTGTTCACGTTCGAGGGGCCACACGACGTGTTCTTCCCACTCGTCGAAGCCGCTTCGGCCGTCGACCTCGACCTGATGACCAACGTCGCCATCGCGTTCCCCCGCAGTCCCATGCATCTGGCGCATTCGGCCAACGACCTGCAGTTGCTCAGTCGCGGCCACTTTCGGCTGGGTCTCGGATCGCAGATCAAACCGCACATCGAAAAACGCTACAGCGCAACGTGGTCGCGTCCAGCGGCCCGCATGAAGGAGACGGTCGCCGCGGTCAAAGCGATCTTCACGGCCTGGGAGAACGCCTCGACGCTGAACTTCCGCGGCGAGTTCTTCACCCACACACTGATGCCGCCGACATTCGACCCCGGACCCAATCCCTATGGGGCGCCGCCCATCCTGATGGGGGCACTCGGGCCGGTGATGACCCGTACCGCCGCGGAGGTTGCCGACGGACTACTGGTCATGCCGTTCCACTCGGAGCGACATTTCCTCGAGCGCACACTTCCTGCCGTCGATACAGGCCTTCGCGAATCCGGGCGCACCCGAGACCAATTCACGATCATCCCGCAGGTCATCGTCGGCGTCGGCCGCAGCGACGATCAACTCGCCGCGGCCGCCCGAGGCGTCCGGGCGCTGCTCTCGTTCTACGGATCCACGCCCGCATACCGTCCGGTGCTCGACATCGAAGGGTGGGGCGAGGTCCAGCCGGAACTCAACGCCCTGTCGAAGCGAGGCGGCTATGCCGACATGGCCTCGTTGATCACCGATCCGATGCTGACCACACTCGCCGTCGTCGGCACCCCGGAAGAATGTGCGACCGAGATTCGGCGGCGGTTCGGCGAGCATGCCGACGAAGTGTGCTGCTACTTCCCCGGTTACGACGCAGAGCCGGAAGGCGTGGCGTCGATGATCTCGGCTCTCGCCTGAACCTGGTCAGGCGCCCTGATCAAGCCCCTAAGGTACGGGCCAACTCGACGAGCGATTCCCGGGCAGCGCGCAGGCTCACCTCACCCTGCTCGATCAGCGGTGCCATCGCCGGAATGCGCTGCGCCAAAGTCAGTTCCGCAGTGATGACGTAGACATCCATTCCCATCGACACCCCCAGTACCTGAACGAGCGGCGGGACGGTGTGATCGTTTGCCTCGTTCCCCGAACCCGGCGCATAGGTGTTTCCGCGGCTGGACACGATCACCACGGGCTTGCCTGCCATGGGCTGAGTGCGAGTGTCGAAAGGCACCGTTGTACCCAGGACGTGTACGTAATCGATCCACGCTTTCAACGTGGACGGGATCGACCAGTTGTACATCGGTGCACCGACCACGACTACGTCCGCCGCGGCGAGTTGCTCGATGACCCGAGCCTGCAGTGCTTCTGCGTCGGCGTCCGGCCTCTCTCCGTCGACGCGCAAGCGTGGTGCGTAGTGCAGGGCCGCGTCCGCGAGGTGCGGCAAGGGATCTCGGTGCAGGTCCAACGTAACCGTCGTGTGATTCGGGCTGATCTCCGACCACTGCGCAGCGAACAGTGCGGTCAGGTCACGCGAGGTCGAGTTGCGGAGTTCGGCAGACGAATCGATGTGAAGTAGTCGTGGCATCCCTCATCAGTACCAGAGCGTGCTCAACTCTTCTCCGCGGCGAGATCGGATTCGGCCGCGTACTGCGCCAGCAGGACACGCTCACGCTCGCGATGCGGATAGAAGAAGGTCACCACTGCGGCACCGGCGCACACGATGATGATTGCCGCGAGGTAGGCATGTGTATCCCCGTCCAGGAAGGCATTTTTGGCGGCGGTCATGATTTGGTCCGCGTATTGCGGGTAGCGTTCCGCCAGAACTTCAGCGCTGGAGAAAGATTTGGTGAGCGCGGCTTGAGTTTCGGGAGTCACCTCGGATGCGTTCGGCGAGGAAGAGATCGCATTCCCCAACGATTTTGCGTACCCGGCTGTGAGTATGCCGCCGAGAATCGACTGCATGACGGCGCCGCCCAGGTCGCGTTGCAGGTCCGACGTTCCCGACGCCATACCCGCGCGATGCACGGGAACGGATCCGGTGAGGGAGCGAGATGCCGGTGTGCCGGCAAGTCCGACGCCGATGCCGACAAGTGCGTAGGCCAACGCAACCTGCCAATACTGCGTGCTTTCGTTCCACATGAACAGCGCGACAAACAATCCGAGAACCACAAACAGATACCCGGAGAGCAGAGTGACTCGGGCGCCGTACCTTTCGATCATGGTCGCCGAACGCGGCGCAACGATCACCATCGCCAAGGCCGCCGGAATGATGGCCGCACCGGCTGCCAGCGTCGAGTAACTCAGTACGTTCTGCAGGAACTGCTGGCCGATGAACATCGCGCCCATGAGCGAACCGAACACCACCAACCCACCCACGGCTGCGACCCAGAAAGTTGGGCGCGCAGCTACGTGAAGGTCGAACAGTGGATTGACCGCGCGTCGCTGTTGCAGGAAGAACCCGATACCCGCGACGACCGCTATCGCCCCGAGCACCAGTGCCATCGTGCCCGAACCCTTGACCGGCGCGAAGTTGATGGACAGCACCAGCGCCCCGATGAAGACGATCGAAACTATGCCGCCGAGATGATCGACTCGCTCGGTCGTCTCGTTGACGTGAGCAGGCACCAACATCAGTGAGCAGATCAGTGCCACGAGAGCCAACGGAAGGGTGACGAAGAAGACCGATCCCCAGTGAAACTGCTCGAGCAACGCGCCCGCGACGATCGGCCCTAGTGCCGAGATCGCGCCGCCGATGGCCGACCACATGGCTATCGCCTTGGTTCGTGCCGGTCCTGCCCACAGCGCTGTGATAATGGCCAGCGTCGTCGGGAATGCCAGACCTGCCGACACACCTCCGACTATTCGGGCGAGGAAGAGAACTTCGAAGTTCCCGGCGAATCCCGCCACGATCGACGCCGGAATGGACAGCGCCATGCCGGTGACCAGCAGCATCTTGCGACCGTATCGGTCTCCCAAGGCCCCCAGGTAGAGCACCGTTCCGGCCAGGCCCAGCGAGTAGCCGACCGCGATCAGATTCAGTTGCGTCTGACTGGCGTCGAAAGCCCGCCCGATGTCGGGTAGCGCGACGTTCGCGACCGAGAGATTGAGGTTCGCGACCGCAGCCACCAGGATGAGCGTCCCCAGGACGAAGGTGGCTCGATCCGGTGATGCGGACTTGATGTCACTCGCCATGCGCGTGCTCCCATCGAGGTGGGACCCGAACCTGGGAGTTATGTCCGGATCATCCCGAACTCAAGATAGAACCCTCGTCCGGCGCTCGCATAGTGAACGGGTCCCTATTCGGGCACAATTTCAGCCAAGACGCCCTCGGCGCTGCGGGCAGCAACCAGGCAGGCGCGCGAGGTGAATCTGTCGAATAGCGGATGTCTGGACAACTCGCGCCATCGCCGGACGGCCGCGGTAGCCCGCGCACGCTGCACCTCCGGCGATTCTTCCGGTTCGCAGCCCAGTCGGTCGCTGGCCCGGATTCCGTAGCCACCGATCAGCCTTTGCAGTTGTGCCAGGTCGTCGGGTGGCAGATCTGTGTGTACCGAACGAAGTCGCCCGAGCAGGCGAAGTTCGTGGAAGCCGTGAACATCGGCAAGCAACCGTTGCGCCTCCGCCGCGATCTGATCGCCTTCCTCACTCGGATCGGCCTCGAGTATCCTGCCCAGCGTCACCAGCGCAGTGTGCGATTTCAGTTGATCTGCCCGCTGCCCGAATTGAACGTCGATCACCTGACGCAGTTCATCGAGGCCGCTTCGCTCCAGCAATTCGGCGGCCAGAGACGGTGAATCAGTGGCCCCCAGCTTGATCGACGTCACGGCGAGGCGAATTCCGAAGAGCCCGAACCGATCGGCCAACTGCGCCCGCATCGCCGCATCGACCGGGAGTGGACTGTCCTGCCTGGCAAAACGATCCGCGGAGAGCAGTGCCAGGCTCAGATCCTCGGATGGAACCTGCGCGAGCGCCGAGAAGGCCGCGAACTCGCTCTGCCTCATCGTCCGAGCAGCGAGCGCGAGCAGACCTGCCACCGGAACCACCGACTGGCACAGGCCCGTTCGCTCCAACTCCTCGGCGAATCGTGCCGCGACGTCCTTCGCCGAAGACAACGCGTCGAGCCTGCCTGCGCCGACCTCGTCGGCACGCGAGAGAACACCGATCACTCCGAGCGGCCCGGATTCTCCGCCCACGTGATCCGCGATCTTCCCGAGAAACTGCATGTCACTGGCGTTCAGGGCCCGCAGAAGATAGACCACTGCATCCGCGCCCGGTGCCCCGCCGTCAGGAACAAGCATGTCCCAGGTGCGGGCCGAAACCTCGGTCGAGAGCGACGAGGTACCCGGTGTGTCGATGATCGTCGTACGAGCCAAAGCCGAAGACGGCCAGTCGACGTCGATGCGGTCCACCGAGCCTGCGGTGTACTCGCCCAGATCGAAGGTGAGCCTGCCGTCGCGGCGCGTCACCGGCACGTTGAACTCGGCGCCGTTCTCGGCCGTCGCGGTCACCTGCGGCGTTGTCCCGTTCCGATACCAGGTGACGACGCGCGTGCACTCGGTCGCGTCGGTTGGCGCTATATCCTGTCCGACGAGCGAATTGAGCAGCGTCGACTTACCCGCCTTGAGGGAACCGGCGAGCGCCACCCGGAGTGGCTCGTCGAGCCTGGCCGCACATTCTTCCAACTGGGCGCGCGTCTGTGGTTGATCGGCGTAGACCCGTCTGGCGTGATCGATCAGTGCGTGTGCCGACTCCACAGCGGTCACGGCGGTCACGGCATTCATGCGTTGGTCACCTTTGCCGAAGCGGGAGTTTCGCCGATCAGCGTTCCGGCAACGGCGTCGAGTTCCGCGACGACGCGCATATCGGTCTCCAGACGCTTGATACGAGCGGCATGTTCGCTCGACTCCAACTGCGCGGCTTCCTGCGTGGCGCGAAGGGATTCGTTGATCGAGCGCAGCGCCTGCTCGGCGATGTCGGTGAAGTGATCACGCAACAGCCGCTGCACCAGGCGGAGGCGATCCTTCGACTCCTTGCCCACCTGGAAACTGACGTCGTCGGCGAACCGTCGGATAGCCGCTTTCGCCTCAGCCCGACGCTTGAGCACCTGGGCCTGCTTGTCTTCACGATAAGCCTTGGTACCCAGCAGGACCCCGGCGCCGATGGAGATCGGGTTGACCAGAGCCATGCCCATCATCGTGGTGATCAAGCCGAACATCAGAACGCCACCGTACGAGCCGCGCATACCGACCAGGACCTTTTGAGTGATGCCGATTCGTCCGGATTCGAGATCCGACAATGCGCCGACCGGTTCCAGGAAACCGTCGGTGTCGGCAACGTCGAGATGCGGTAGCGCGACGTCGCCGGTCTCCGCAAAGTGCTGTGCCACAACTTCTGCCAACCACTGCGCACGGTCGTGAGCCCACACGAAGTTGTCACCGATCGCGGTGGCGATCTCCTGCTCGAGCCACTCCCCCACTACGTCCCAGTCCTTACCGGGATCACCTTCGTCGACCGTCTCCTCGGCCTGGCGGGTAACCCGGCGCAACCGGTCCCGGAGGTCGTGATCGATGTCGGCGGCGAGGTCCGCGATGCCGTCGCCGAGGCTCTGTTGCCAGAGCGAGGTCTTCTTATGCAGTTCCTCGGCCGCTGCCCGGGCGCGCTGCAGACCCGCGACCGCCGCCTGTGCCGTCGACGGATCCTTCAGCGCCGCAAGCTCACTGCCCATCTCCAACGTCAGATGCGCTGCCGCAGAACGCACGTCCATCGCTACCGCGCGTCGAGTGTTCGATTCGGCACGCGCAACGACGTTGTCCCGCAGGAACTGATAGAGGTCCAGGAAGCCTGATTCCGCTTCGAGTTCTTTGTCCCCCAGCCTCAGCGCGTGCGAGCGCAGTACCGAGGAGATCGGAATGAGTGGCAGGTCCAACCCGGCGCGCTGGAGGTGTCCGCGGTCGGCGTCGAGGATCTGCCGCCAGTGCGGGTACAGATCGGTCTTGCTGATCAGCCCGGCCACCGCAGGACACAGATTGACGACCTGGCGGATGAATCCAAGCTCGGGTTCGGTGAACTCCTGGCTGGAGTCCGACAAAACCAACACGGCATCGGCCGCGGTGATCAACCCCAATGTTCCTGCAGCATGAGGATTTCCATGACCACCCACGCCGGGGGTGTCGATCAGCACCAAACCGTCGGCCAACAGCGGACTGGGAACACCGACCTCGACGCGCAAGACCTCACGCCCTTCGGCGCGAGGTGTGGCCGGGGTGATCCCCATGAGTTCTTCGAGCGGAAGTGGTACCCGGATGGGCGCCGCGCCCGGATCGGCGAGAATCAGTTCGGCAACCGCGGTCTCCGCGTACTGCACGACCGTCGCCACGGCAGTGGTCTCGTCGTCACCGACCGAGCAGACGTCGATGCCGAGCAGCGAATTGACGAACTGGCTCTTGCCCTGTTTGAGGGGGCCGACCACCACGATACGAATACGCGGGTCGTTGACTCTAACCTGGGCGTTCTCGAGTCGCCGCACCAGATCCGTGCGCCCGAAATCCTTCGCCACTACAGCTGTTCGTTCGAGCAACGACGCCGTCGACGACGCGACGCGCGCCTTCCGGTGGCTTACCTGACTCGCTGAATCACTCATGAGCTACGTTGACCCGCAATTCTTCCCGACTCGAATATCCGGCCCTGCGAACGCATAGCGCACGCAGGGCCGGATTTGTTACATCAGGTCATTTTGACCGACTTCAGTTCCTGCGTCAGCAGATCAGGGATGCAGGTGATCGACAACCGCAACCGGGTCGATGTGATCGACCGGTGCTGCAACCGAATCCTCGGCGAAGAGCGAGTGTTCGGTATCGGCGCTCAGGCCCGAAGCGGAACCCGAACCGAAAGCGTCGGTCGCATCGATCGACGACCACGGGTTCAACGCACCGGTCAACGAGCTCGTCAGGTCGGACACTCCGCTGACCGCTCCACCGAGAGATCCACCCAGGTCAGCGACTCCACCGCCGCCAACGGTACCGCCACCGTCGACGGTGCCACCGGCAGCGGCGGTTGCGTCTGCTCCGATCGAACCGGTCACGTCGGTGACTGCCCCGACGGCTCCGCCGGCTCCGACGGCTCCGCCGAGGGATCCACCGAGGTCAGTGACACCGTTCAGTGCACCGCCGAGCGACCCACCCAAGCCGGCCGCCGCGTTCGTGGCTGCATCGAGACCTGCGGTTGCGTCCAGACCTGCTGTTGCGTCCAGAGCGCCGCCCACCGTTGCTCCGAGATCGCCGGTCACAGCGCCGAGGTTCAGGCCGTCCGCCGCGATGCTTCCGAGGTCGACTGAAGGCAGTTCAGCGGAGATCGGGCCGAGGTTCACTGCGCCGAGGTCGACGGAAGGCATATCGGCGCCGATCGCACCGGTATCGATTCCGCCGATGTTCAGTGCCGTGTCCAGCGCTCCACCGAGGGCCCCTTCGGCACCGACAATGCTGTCGAGAGAGCCGCCCAATCCGGCCCCGAGGCCTGCGCCCAGTGCACCGTCGAGCGCGCCGGCGAGGTCTGTACCCACCGAACCGACAGCACCCAGGCCGCCTGCACCTGCGAGAGCGGTGTCGAGAGCCGCCGCCACACCGGCAGCCAAGCCTGCTTCGCCGCCCAGGCCGAGTGCACCACCGAGGTCGATTCCGGTAAGTCCGCCTGCGCCCAGTGCTGCGTCGAGTGCGCCGCCGAGGCCGCCCGCGAGCCCGGCATCAACGCCGAGTGCCGAACCGAGGACGCCTTCGAGGGCCGTCGACAGATTCGCGCCGCCGCCCAGAGCCGCCGCGAGGTCGGCGCCGAGTCCGCCTTCGATGTCGAGTGCTCCCCCGAGCAGTCCGCCGAGTGCGCCGCCCAGGTCGGCTCCGACCGTTCCGCCGGCACCGAGAGCGCCGGAGAGTGCCGCGCTGAGCTGCGCGCCGAGGTCTGCGCCGCCGCCGAGCACTGCGTCGAGGTCGAGTCCGCCGCCGAGGCCCAGTGCTGCGTCGAGTGCTCCGCCGAGTGCAGTTTCCAAGCCTCCACCGACGCCGAGTGCTCCGCCGAGGGCGCCGCTGAGTGCAGCACCAAGATCGAGCCCGCCCGCGATATCCGTGAGGACACTGACGTCGGTGATCGCGCCGAGAACGCCGCCGAGCGATGCACCCAGATCGGCGCCGATCGTGCCGCCTGCTCCCAGGACACCGGAGAGCGCGCCGGACAATGCCGTGCTGAGGTCACCCGTCAGAGCGCCGGCCAGGTCCAGGCCGCCGCCGAGGGCAAGGGCGGATTCCAGTGCTCCGGTCAGGCTTGCACCCAATTCGCCGCCGATGTCGAGAAGACCACTGAGGTCCGCTGCGCCGCCGAGGAGTCCACCGAGAGCCAGTCCGAGGTCGGCTCCGAGGTCGCCACCGATGGCGAAGACGGGTGCGAGGGCTCCGCTGAGCCCTGCCGTCAGGTCGAGTCCGCCGACTGCGCCGATTGCTGCGTCGAGCGCTGCTCCCAGTTCCGCGGTCAGGCCGCCGGTCACTCCGAGCGCGCCGCCCAGAGCCGCGCTGAGCTGTGCACCGAGGTCGAGTGCGCCGCCGAGATCGAGTGCGCCGCCGAGGCCGAGGCCGGCTTCGATCACGGCGCCGAAGGCTGCACCGAGGTCGGCACTGATCTCGCCGCCGATGGCAAGCGCAGCACTGAGGGCTGCCGCGAAGTCGCCGACCAGATCGAACTGGCCGCCGAGGGCGCCGCCGACTCCGAGGCCCGCGCCGGCGCCGAGACCCAGGCTGCCCCCCAGACCGCCACCGAGACCACCGGTGAGTCCACCACCGATTCCGAGTCCGCCACCGATCGCACCGGCAGCGGACGCGCCGGCGTTGACGATCGCGGACAGGTCGGCGCCGCCACCGGCAAAGAGTCCGGACTCGGCGACCAGCGGAGCAACAGCGACGATGTCGGCGGGGCTGACGTCGCACAGACCTGCAGCGTTGAGAGCCTCGGTCGGGTTGGCGCAGTAGTTGGCAGCTGCCTCGTCGTCGCGAAGTAGCCCGAGGATGAATTCGAGTACGGCGTTCGTTGCCATGGCGGGTTCTCCTGAAGTTCGTTGACCGTGATGTTGCCGGTGGGATGTTGCCGGTGCTCCGGAAACTGGTGCGCTGCCAGAGGTAGCGAGTGGAATCAACGCTAAGAACTTTTGCGACCGGGGCCAACGGGGAGCATCCCCCTCTTCTGCGGGGGCGGAGGGGGAAGTCCCCTACGGGCCACGACTGGCCTGGTTAGGGGATTTGCCCCGATTAGGGGATCGGCCCCCTACTTCGTCGGCGCGCCTCCAATCCGGTAACGATCTTGGTCCTGAAACCGACATCGCAGACAACCGCGACAGTCCTTCTGTCGCCCACGACCAGGGGAGTTCGTTCATGGCGGCAGGGCTCGGCATCAGCATCGGTTCGGCCACTCTCGTAGCTGTCAGCGACGGCTCAACCGGTGAAGCGCAACAGGTCCGCTTACCCAGTGCACTGCAATTGGACGACGGATCCGTCATCACCGGATTTGTCGAGCGCGTCGGAGACCCGATTCCGATACTTGCCGCCGACGGCACCGAGTACCGCGGCGAGGATCTCGCGGCAACAGCGGTAGGCGCGCTCGTCGGCCAGGCGGGCGGCGACGAAGGGCCAACGGTCGTCCTGGCTCACCCTGTGGGGTGGAACCGCCACACAGCACGCACCATGGAGTCCGCGCTGGATGACGCCGGGGTTCACGGGGCGACTCTCGTCACCGAACCCGCGGCCGTCATGGCGTGGCTCGCCGCTTCCGGAACTGTTGTCAACGACGGTCTGACCGTCGTCTACGACCTCGGCGCCCGTTCGCTCGACGTCACGATGATGTCCACCACCGGCGGACGAAGCGAGATCTTCGGAAAGCCTCTGCGCAGCGAGGACATCGGCGGCGACGAATTCGATCACCTCGTCACCGTGCACCTGCTCGATGCGGTGTCGGATCACTTCGCAGCCCTTGATCCCTTTGCTCCTCAGACGATTGAAGCGCTGGAAACTCTGCGCGAGCATGCTCGTGCGGCCAAGGAGAAACTTTCCACCGAGACGGAAACCGTTGCCCCCGTGGCACTTCCCGGCGCCGTCAGCGACGTTCGTCTCGTTCGTTCCGAGCTCGAGGATCTGATTCGCCCCGCCCTCACCGAATCGGTGGCCTTGGTTCGCGAAAGTCTGCGATCTGCAGGCGTCGAGTCCAGCGATGTCAATCAGGTTGTTCTGGCGGGCGGAAGCTCGTCCATTCCCCTTGTCGCCGAACTACTGTCTGCGGAGCTTCGTGTTCCGGTGATCGCCGACGCCGATCCGGCGTCGTGCGCGGCGTCCGGCGCAGCGACGCTGGCTGCAGAATTGACAGCCACCACGGCACTCGCTGTCCCTGTTGTCCCCGCCGAGCCCACCCGCAAGCCCGCACCGGTTCCGGCCTTCTCCACTCCGCTCCTTGCCGAGCCGACCGAGGAAGAGAACACGGCGACTCGACGCTCGTCGAGGGTGGGCGTCGTTGCTGCGGTGGTTGGTGCATTCATCGTGCTCGCCGCAGGCGGGCTCGGAATCGGAACAGCCATGGACAAGATCAACGTCCCGTCCAGTTCGGCGAACACCACCAACGAGTCCACCTCCTCGACTGCATCGACCACCGCAGGCTCTACTCCCGGCAGCACCACGGCAGCCGAAGCGGCAGGCACCGGATCCACGACTGCGAACAACGGAACTCAGAACAATCAGCCGGGTTCTCCTGCCGGCGCAGGCGGCTCCACGACGGCACCAGGGGCAGTTCCGGTTGCCGGGGCACCAACTGGATCTGCGCCCGCACCGGGCGAGACCGCCCAGTCGGCGCCTGCACCTGCCGCACCCGGCGCCCCGGCGCCCGCACCGGCTCCCGCCCCGGCACCAGCGCCCGCGCCCGCACCTGGAGCTGGCGTCGGAACCGGCATCGGTGATGCTGCGACCGGCATCGGCAACGGAGTCGGCGGTTTGGTCGACGGCGTCGGGAACGGCGTCGGCGGCGTGGTCGGAGGTCTCGGAAACGTCGTCGGTGGTGTCGGAAACGTGGTCGGTGGTGTCGTCGGCGGCGTCACCGCGCCGATCCGCTGACCGGCAGGCTTTCGATGAACCGTGACAGCGGCACCGAATCGTCGTACATCGCAGGACTTTTGCGCGGCATTGATCTGACTGCATCGCCACTGCGCCTGTTCCTCACCGGGACCGACGCCAGCGCTCGGCCCCAAGTGTCGAGGGCAGTGCGGAAAAGAATCGAATCGGGTGACAAGCCCGTGGTCAACACGCTCGCACATGATGCCCCGGCCGATGCGATTGTGGTGATCGCGGACGCGCAGGCTCTGACCTCCGATGAAATCCGAGCCCTGAACGAGCTTGTTCAACGCGACGACCTCGGAGTTGTCATCGCCTCCGATCGGATCGATCCTCCACTTGCACCGATCTACGCGAACATCTCGAGTTTCGGTACCGTCCTTCACCTGAACCCGTTGAACCGATCCGATATTCGGAAGATCGCCGCAGAGCGAAGAGTCCCACTCGACGACCGTGCCGTGCTGACGCTCGAGCACCTTGCCGGCGGCTCCCTCGGGGCCGTCGAAGCGTACTTCGCCGCCGCCTCGGCGGGCCGCCCGGAAATGGCGCCGGCCATACGCACACACTTTCTCCATCAGGTCACCGCTCTGCATCCGATCGAGCGGGAGATCCTGGAGGTTTCACTCGCCGTCCCGGACATCGACGCTTTCGAACTCGATCTGGGACAGGAGAAGTTCAGCCTCACAGCCGCATTCGACCGTGCACTGGCGACCGGACTGTTCGGGTCGCGATCTCCTCTCGTCGCGAGCGTTTTGGCAGAGTCGACCAGCACCGGGCGTATCCGCAGCGAGCTGATCAGAATCGTCGAATCACGCACGCACGCGCGAACTCTCGACATCGACACAGCACGAAGACTTTTCGACTCCGGCATCCGCCACCGTGATCTCACGGCCGTACTACGAGACGCAATCGACGCCAGCATGCCGGCGGTCGCGGCAGATCTCTTTCGTCGTGTGCATTCGATCGAGCCTCTCGACCTGGCCGACACGCTGCTGTACGCCCAGGTCTCGGCTCGGAGTGGTGACCTCGACACCGCGTGCCGCCTGGCAGATTCCGTCATCGCCGAACCCGATCTCGACAACGCGAAACTGGCGACGGCAGTGCGGATCCGCGCAGCTTCATCCGCTAGCTGTGGTCAACTCGGCGCTGCTGCAGATCTCTACGCCTGGCTCGGGCCAGAGCGCACCAGAAGCGAATCCCCCTTCGCCGCAATCACCTTCCTAGGCATCGGCAAGGTCGACGACGCGAACGCGGCGCTCACCGGACACACCGGATCACCGTCGAGCACCACGGTCGGCGCTGCCACTCTGGCCAACGGACTGATGCAATCGGTAACGGTGAGTGCACCGGGTGCGCTCAACACAATGTCACGCGCGCTCTCCCTCCCCGGCGGCGCCGACACCTCGCAATTCCAGCCTGATTCCGCCCCGGCACTCGTCGCGCTGGCGCTCCTGCACAACGGTGCCCATGAACGCGCCGCCGCTGTTGTCACCGCCGCGATCGCCGCCGACGACGCAAGCAGTCACACGTGGGCACGACTTCACATTCTCGGCGCCTGGATCGCGATGATCCGTGGGAACGACACTGCTGTCGAAGACCTACCGGAAGAGGTAGTCCGCGGTCCCCTCCGCGAACGTGACGCACTGTTTCTGCATGCTCTGATCGTGGGTCTCGCTCGGCGCTCCGGCGATCTCGCTCAGTTGCGTCGGGCTTGGTCCGGCGCGGCAGGCGCCCTCTCGTCCTGCAGCGTGGATCTCTTCAATTTGCTTCCCATCGGCGAACTGTGGCTTGCGGCAGTACGACTCGACGAGGCCGAGCAGGTCGAGCATCTTGTCGACGACGCGCGCTCACTCCTCCGTGCCCTCGGCGAGCCGCCGCTGTGGTCTTCGCCGCTTCATTGGTACGGCGTCCAGGCATCGATCCTCGCGCAGTCGCCGGCCGACCTTCTTCCACACGCGCATGTACTCGCGGAATCAGCAAAAACCCACACTTACGCATCCGGTTTGGCGACCGCCGGACGCCAGTGGCTCCTACTCATGCAGGGCACCGTCAACGCAGACGAAGTCGAAGCCGCTGCGCGAACGCTCAGCCGAATCGGACTCCCCTGGGACGCGGCCCGCCTCGCCGGCGAAGCAGCGCTGCGCACCCCGGACACCAAATCGGCGACGGCCTTGCTCCACGTCGCGCGCTCGCTACGCACAACGTCGACGGCCGAGACGAATGCAACCGATTCGGCCGACAGCGCGACACCACCGTCGGTTCTCACCGAGCGCGAACAAGAAGTTGCCGAACTCGTAGTCGTCGGCCTGACGTATCGGGAAATCGGCGAACGTCTCTACATCTCCGCCAAAACCGTCGAGCACCATGTCGCACGCATCAAGCGACGCGTCGGGGCACAGTCTCGTTCGGAATTGCTCACCACCCTTCGAAGCATGACACCGACGAACAAATAGTTATGCATATTGCGCAAAGGCCTGCGCATCTCCTCTCAAGGAGAGTTTTCACACGAAATGGAGCATGCATGCCGAGCGGTTCCGGCACCCGAAAATTCTCGACGCACAAGCTCCATGTCCCCCGGCACCACGCCCGCCACCGCGGCGAGTCCGTCCGGAGCGGTTTCGCAATCAGCGACCTCGCTCCCGTCGGAAGTACCCGACCTGGTGGTCCCGAATCCCGACATGCCCGCAATGCCAGTGGCCCGAGACCCGGAATGCGAAGTTAAACAGAAGGATTCAACTGTTCGAGGGAAGGCACATATTCCTCGTCAAAATTTTTCCCCTATGGTGGGTGCGGTACCTACCGGCTTGGTGCCGGGGACTTGAAGGGATTTCATGCGTAACTCGTTGGCGATCCGCACTGCTGTGGTCGGCGCCTCGGCACTACTGCTCGCAGCTCCATTCATCACGACGGCATCGGCAGAGCCCGCCTCCGACGCGCATGTCGAACAGCTCGAAGCCGACCAGCTTCCGGCTGAGCTGGTCGAGGCAATCACACGCGATCTGAAGATCTCCCCGCAGGAGTACCTGGACCGCGCTGCCAAAGCTCAGGAGCTCGGTGCGTACGCCCAGGATTTCAAGTCCGAGCGCCCCGGCGACTACGCCGGCTCGTGGATGGGACTCGACGGTCAACCCGTCGTGGCCGTCACCACTACCGAAGCTGCACGCATCGCCGCCGACGACGGTTACCGCACGCACGTCGCCCCCGTCTCCGCCGACACTCTCGAGAAGACACTGGCCGACGTCAACGGATGGATTGCCGGGCTGCCCAAGGAAATCTCACGCGCAGTCAATTCGGCGACTATCGACGTCCTGAACAACCAGGTCGTCATCGACGTCGCGAACAGCCCCGTCGGGCAGGCACTCAATCTTCCGACCCTGCTCGAAAACACCAAGATCGTTCTCAGCCCGGACGGTGGCGGATCGGTTGACCCCCGAGCGCTCGGCGGCGACACCTACATCACGTCGACGGGCCCCATTCGCGAGACGCCGACCGAGAACATCTCGGTCTGCTCGTTCGGGTTCAACGCCGTCGACAATCAGAACAACGCACTCAATATCAGTGCTGGACACTGCAATCCGGCCGAGGGTTCGAAGTCGCCGGTCTACCTGCCGAATCACGCGAACGTCGACGACAGTCAATTGATCGGCGCCTTCTCACAGTCTTCCGTCGGCAACAACGCCGGCGATCTCGATTACTCGGTCATCAAGTTCGACCAGTCGGGCATCGACGCCGGCCTCGATCGCGCTGCCGTCCGCGGCGCCAACGGCACCACCCTCGCGATCACCGGAACAGCACGTCCCGTGATCGGCGCCCCCATCTGCAAGTCGGGCCAGACGTCCTCCTTCACCTGTGGCGTCGTGGCGGCGGATCGAGTCGAAACACAATTAGTCATGGCCGACGGTGATTCGCGAACCGTCCGCGGATTCGCCGGTACCGCGTGCACCCTCGCCGGCGACAGCGGAGGCGCCATCGTCTCCGGAACCTTGGCGCTGGGCATCACCAGCGGCTCGAACAGCAGCGGCGCCCCCAGTTGCAACGAAGCGAACCTGGTACTGGCGACCTCGGGTGGAACCTCGAATCTCGGTATTCCGGTCGGAGACATTCTCGACGCGGCAGATCGCGCATCCGGTTCCGGCGTCGGTTCCGGAATCCGCGTTCGCACTGCGGGTTGACCAACCCTGATCCACTCACTGTGCCCGCCGATCCGTATCTCGATCGGCGGGCACAGTGCTGTCGTCGGTCGGAGTCAGCGCTGTGTGCTCCTGTAACGGGTGGGATTAGTGCGTTCGAACCCATATAGTCATGGTCGACTGTGATCGGCTCACCACAAGTCCGTGAGCCGTATCCGTGTGCTCCCAGGGGGGTGGTACGCGGTCAACGAAGTGGAAAGGCCCTCATGCGAAGCTCCATCGCACGTCGTGCCGCAGTGTTCGGTTCGGCCGCGCTGCTGCTCCTCGGACCGATTACCGCGGTCGCGAACGCAGAACCGAACGAATCCGGGGTATCCGATCAGGCAGCCCACCTGCCCGTCGAACTCGCCGAAGCTCTACAGCATGACTTGGCACTGACGCCCGACCAGTTCGTCTCGCGTTCCGAACTCGCGCAGAAGCTCGCGGAGTTCGCCGCCATCGCGCGCGTCCAGTTCCCCGACTCCTTTGCCGGCGTGTGGCTCGACGACCTCGGCAAGGGAGTCGTCGCTCTCGCTGACGGTCGCGACAAGGACGCTGCCCGCGAGGCCGCCGAGAAGGCCGGCTTCGAGGTCAAGGACGTCGCTCAGAGCGAGCAGGCCCTGCACGGCCAGCTCTCGGCGCTCAACGCGTGGCTCGATTCGCAGCCTGCCGAGGTCGCAGACCTCGTGCGTGGCATTGCCGTCGATGTAGTCGGCAACGGAGTTGCCCTTACAGCCGATCCTGCCGCCGGCATCGAATTGCCTGAATTCCTGAAGCGGACAGTTGTACACACCGCTGCTCCGCTGCTGGTTCCCCCGATCGTCGCGGACCTCATCCCCGCAACCGGATCCGCCACCGGCGACGCCGCACTGGGCGGAGACGCCTTCGGCGCAACCTCCGGCAACACCGGACTGCGTTGTTCGTTCGGATTCAACGGCACCGACGGTTCAGGACGCACGGTCAACATCAGCGCCGGCCACTGTGATCCCAACCGCGCCGCTGCCGGCACCTCGAACTCCAGCCAGGTCTTCCCTATGGTGAACAACCAGACCGGACCCCGCGTCGGATACTTCGCCAAGAGCAGCTTCGACGGGCGCGACTACTCGATCATCAACATCGACGACAACGCGAAGTACCGCTTCGAGAACAACAGCGTGCGGGTCCCGTTCAACCGTTCGGTCAACATCACCGGTACCGCCGATCCTGTTGTGGGCGCCCCGGTCTGCAAGGCAGGATCGACCACCGGCTTCAGCTGCGGCGTCGTCACCGGCGTCAACCGCGTCGCCAAGGTTTTGGATCACACGCTCGACAACGGTTTCACCACCAACATCTGCGTCCTGCAGGGTGACAGCGGTGGCCCCATCGTCTCCGGAACATTGGCAGTGGGCATCACGAGTGCCTCCAACGTCGCCACCTCCCCCCTGTGCGAGATCGCACAGGCCGAGACGCTGTTCGGACAGGAAGCACCGACGCAGTACGCGACGCCGATCAACGACATCCTCGCGGCCAATCCAGGCCTGAAGGTTCGCGACTACTGATCGCATGCTTTAACTGAGGTAGCAAAACGGGCGCCACACCTTCAGAAGGTGTGGCGCCCGTTTCGGCGTTTGTGACGTTCTACTGGAACAGCTGCTTACTGGAAGAGAGTTGTTCCGGCCGGAGCGTTCAGGACCTTGATCAGGTCCATACCCGCGACGATGGCGGTTCCGCCGCCGGCGAGGATCGTACCGGCGACTCCACCGATACCGGCGCCGGTGACCATGCCGGGCAGGCAGCCGATAACCAGGCCGGGCAAACCCACGATGCAACCGATGACTGCACCGACGATCGTGCCGGTGAGGCTACCGATCTGCGTGGCAAGCCCGAGCTGTGACTGGAACTTCTCGATGGCCTTCTGATCCTCGTCAGGCGAAGCCACCGGGGTGAACTCGGCAGCGACCGGCTTCGGCTTGGAGCTGGCCGGATCCAGGTTCGGCTTGAGGGTGAGGGTCTTGCCGTCCTCACTGACGGTTTCGTCGAACGGGAACTGAACGTCGCCGAGGTTGAACGCGAGCGGCAGGCTCACGAGAGTTGCGCCCTGGCTGTTCTGCAGATCGACGTGTGTTCCGTCACCCGATACTCGGAATGCCCCAGCGTCGATGGTGGTGACGACAGCCTGGTCGACGACCTCGGCGGTGTACGAAACGTCGGGTGACGTCTCCGGAGCTGCATAAGAAGTACCTGCAGCGATGCCCATAGCGGCAATGGTCATCGCTGCGACGGCCGCAGCTTTACGAATGAACATTTTCAATCCTCCCCGGGATCGGGCGGGCGCAAGTCGATGACTCACGCCACCCGTTTCCCCTGTGCGTGACGGGCGTAACGATAACAGTCGGTCGGTTGTCCTCACCTGCTCGGAACCCGAGTTAGGGCTGCCTGACAGATGGACACCTGATGGGCACCGCCTAACGTGACGACCAGACATGTCTGCGTCTGACCAAGCCCGTCCGACGCAGAAGATCGATCTCTCCAGGCCACGAGCGGTTACCAGCCGGTACCTACAGGCTGGTAATGCTAGTTACTGGCGGGTAACATAACGCAGGTTAGTATCAGTGGGCTGTCCCGAGGTGGCCGACGCGTCGCCCTGAAACGAAAGGCCGCGACATGAATGCCCTGACGATTACGTTGGGCACGATTGGTGCACTGCTGAGCTTGGTGTGTTGGTACATCTTCCTCTCAGGTGCATTGAGGATGTTCAACACCGTGCGCATCGGCCAGTCGGCACCCGATCGATGGCGCCCGTTCTTCCCTCGCTTCAAGCAGATGATCATCGAGTTCATCGCGCACACGCGCATGAACAAGTTCCGCAGCGTCGGCTGGGCCCACTGGCTCGTCATGGTCGGCTTCCTCGGCGGATTCCTGCTCTGGTTCGAGGCTTACGGCCAGACGTTCAACCCGGAGTTCCACTGGCCTATCTTCGGTAACACGTGGGCGTGGCACCTGTGGGACGAGATCCTCGGCCTTGGCACCGTCATCGGTATCACCACGCTGATCGTGATCCGTCAGCTCAACCACCCGCGTCTGCCGGCGCGCCTGTCCCGATTCGGCGGCTCCAACTTCAAGGCTGCCTACGTCATCGAAGGCATCGTCCTGCTCGAGGGCCTGGGCATGATCATGGTCAAGGCCGGCAAGATCGCGACTTACGGCCACGCCAACCCGTGGACCGACTTCTTCACCATGCAGGTCGCGAAACTGCTTCCCGCCAGCCCCGTCATGATCTCGGTGTTCGCGTTCGTCAAACTGATGACCGGCATGATTTGGCTGGCGATCGTGGGCCGCAACATCACCTGGGGCGTCGCGTGGCACCGCTTCTCGGCGTTCTTCAACATCTACTTCAAGCGTGAAGACGACGGCACCGTCGCCCTCGGCGCCGCGAAGCCCATGATGTCCAAGGGCAAAGCCCTCACCATGGACAACGTCGACCCCGACACCGACACCCTCGGCGCTGGAAACATCGAAGACTTCTCCTGGAAGGGCTGGCTCGACTTCACCACCTGCACCGAGTGCGGCCGCTGCCAGTCCCAGTGCCCCGCGTGGAACACCGGAAAGCCGCTCTCCCCCAAGCTGCTCATCATGTCGCTCCGTGATCACGGCTACGCCAAGGCCCCGTACCTGCTCGCTGGTGGACGCAAGGACATGGGCGGCGACGAGATCGGTCTCGTCGACAGCGAAGGCAACGTCAAGGAAGCCGCCCTCGCCGCGATCCCGGAGGCCGCACGACTCGAGGCCGACCGCAAGCTCGTCGGTGAAACCGTCGAAGGTGAGATGGCCCCGGTCATCGACGCCGAAACCTTGTGGAGCTGCACCAACTGCGGCGCCTGCGTCGAACAGTGCCCCGTCGACATCGAACACGTCGACCACATCATCGACATGCGCCGCTACCAGGTCCTGATCGAATCGGAATTCCCCTCCGAGCTCGCCGGACTGTTCAAGAACCTCGAGAACAAGGGCAACCCCTGGGGCCAGAACTCCAAAGACCGTCTCAACTGGATAAACGAGATGGACTTCGAGATCCCCGTCTTCGGCAAGGACGCCGACAGCTTCGAGGACTACGAGTACCTCTTCTGGGTCGGCTGCGCCGGCGCCTACGAAGACCGCGCCAAGAAGACCACCAAGGCCGTCGCTGAACTCCTCGCCACCGCGGGAGTGAAGTTCATGGTCCTCGGCGCCGACGAAACCTGCACCGGCGACTCCGCTCGCCGCGCCGGCAACGAGTTCTTGTTCCAGCAGCTCGCAATGCAGAACATCGAGATGCTCAACTCGGTCTTCGACGGTATCGAGCAACGCAAGCGCAAGATCGTCGTCACCTGCGCGCACTGCTTCAACGCCCTCGGCAACGAGTACCCGGAGGTGGGCGGCGACTACGAGGTCGTGCACCACACCCAGCTGCTCAACCGTCTGGTGCGCCAGAAGAAGCTGATCCCTGTTGCATCCGTGAGCGAAGACGTCACCTACCACGACCCGTGCTTCCTCGGACGCCACAACAAGGTCTACGACGCTCCCCGTGAACTCATGGAAGCCTCCGGCGCCAAGCTCGTCGAAATGCCGCGTCACGGTGAACGTTCCATGTGCTGTGGTGCCGGTGGCGCCCGCATGTGGATGGAAGAGAACATCGGGAAGCGCATCAACGTCGACCGCGTCGACGAAGCGCTCTCCACCAATCCCAAGAAGATCGCCACCGGTTGCCCGTTCTGCCGCGTCATGCTCACCGACGGCGTCACTGCCCGCCAGGAGCAAGGCCAGGGCGAAGGCGTCGAGGTTGTCGACGTCGCACAGCTGATGCTCAACTCCGTCACCCGCCTCGAACCCACCCAGCTCACCGAGAACATCAAGGTGATCCCGCGGGAGAAGGCACCAGTCGCTGCTGAGGCAAAGGCCGAAACTGTCGAGCAGGATCGGGTCGCCGAAGTCGAGGAAGCAGCCGCGACTCCGGAAGCCAAGGCCGCACCCGCCGGCAAGGGCCTGGCCATGAAGGGCCTTGCCAAGGCACCCGGCGCGAAAGCTCCCGGCGCCAAGGCACCCGGCAAGGGACTCGGAATGGCAGGCGGAGCAAAGGCTCCCGGCGCCAAGAAGGCTGCTCCCGCTGCAGCCGACGCAGCTCCCGCTGCCGAAGCCACAGCACCCGCCGCACCTGCGGCAAAGCCCAAGGGCCTCGGTCTTGCGGGCGGAGCCAAGGCACCCGGCGGCAAGGGACTGCAGATGAAGGGCGCTGCCAAGGCACCCGGAGCGAAGGCTGCGGCCACACCGGCAGCGGAAACTCCCACTGCTGAGGTTGCTGCACCCGAAGCTGCTGCACCCGTCGCCAAGCCGAAGGGTCTTGGCCTGGCCTCCGGCGCCAAGGCTCCCGGCGGCAAGGGACTGCAGATGAAGGGCGGAGCCAAGGCGCCTGGTGCGAAGACAGCCCCTGCTTCTGAAGCACCTGCCGCTGCACCCGAAGCACCCGCCGCTACATCTGCTGCACCTGCTGCACCTGCTGCACCTGCAGAGGCTCCGGCCGCCGAGGCGGAAGCCCCGAAGGCTCCACCGGTTGCCAAGGCCGGCGGACTCGGATTCAAGTCGGGCGCAAAGGCCCCCGGCGCCCGGAAGGCAGCTCCCGCTGCGGCCCCGGCACCGACCGCGGAGGCACCGACCGCGGAGGCCGAACCCGTCAAGGCGGAAGCACCCGCCGAAGCACCTGAGGCGTCCGCACCCGCGGAAGCTCCGGCTCCTGCTGCCGCGCCACCCGCTCCCAAGGCAGGCGGGCTCGGATTCAAGGCCGGCGCAAAGGCTCCCGGCCGCAAGAAGTAGACGCACCACACGCGAATGCCCTCACCGTCATGGTGGGGGCATTCGCGTTTGTACGGGCGCCCCTAGCCGACCGAGCACCCTTTCCCTCGACCCAGCACACAGTGCAGCACGCGGAAACCGGTGCTCGCCCTGTGCAAGTGGTGCTCACTCCCCCGCCAAACTCGAGGCCGGCGTGTCAATCAGCGACAAGCATCACCGCACCGCGCGCACGCCCGACTCCCCTTTCCTGCTGCCGTCCGATGACGTAACGCCCCGGACCGATACCGGTCGCGCCGTGCTCCGGATGGATGAGGTACGCGGCCACTCGGGTGTCGAGCACGCCGAGCGCAAGGCCCCGAGCATCTTTCACCGGTGTCGACCAGGTGCACTCCCCTGCGTCTGCAACCAAGCTGTGAGGGTTGCCGCCCGCCGCGCTCCGCAGCAGTTCCACTCCGGAGAGCGGAACAGTCACGGATCGAGTCCACGGTAACGGCGCGACGATGTTTGCAAGCAGCGAAAACGGGATCACGATGAGATCGCCCTGTGCCTGAAGACTGTCGACCACAGGAATGGACACTTCCTTGTCGAGATAGTCGAAGACATCGAGGCCGGTAAGGGTGGTAAGAGCGGACAAGGTCATGTTCGAGTTCATATGTATCACCTGGGGTTTGAGGTTGGGGTGCGTTTGACGTTCAGGTTCGGCGAACGAGGCATGCATAGTCGGCACCGGTGATACCGTAGGTCCAGCCGGCGGCGTCCATCGCGGACGTGAACCATCCCGGCACGTGAAGTCCGTATCGCCGCCGATGCCCATCGCGTTCGAGAGAGCCGTTGACCGCGAGTAGGATTCGCCCACTTCGGCCCCAGCCTTCCGGCGACGCATAGAGCTGCAGGAGACAACCTGCATTGCCGGGATCGTCAGTTTCGTCGACCAGCGTCAGTCCGGCACTATCAATGTAGGTATCCCAGCCGATGCGCTCGATCGCACATCGGCGGATCTCGACATTGCGCTCCTGCGCGATCCGTTCGGCGGTCGGGTCGAGCACCACCCAGTCGGGAACGATCGCCCCGTGCAGAACGAACGCGTTTGTGCCGTCGTCGAATTCGATTGCGGGGGAATCGGAATGGTGCAACCGCCGTGCTCCCTGCGCGCTGCCCGGAATCGGTTCGGCATTCAAGGCGGTGGGTCGTTCAGCCATGATGCACACATTGTCGAACGCCCACCACCACCCGGTCGAGTCAGCCAGCGCCGTTTGCACGTCCAGGAGCTCACGATCTTCCGAATCGAATGTCGCAAGACCATATCGACGGAACGTCTCGTAGTACGCGATTCGATGGGCTTCTTGCTGTCCGTACCAGGTCACCCTGCCGGCCACCGGGGTCAACATCGTTCGTATCGCAGCTGCGACGCCGTCGAACAGCGTGGTGTGCAACGATTCCCAAACGGATGCCCTGATCAGGCGTTCCCTCTGCCGGCGTTCTATCTGCCAGCCAGTTCTCCGACGTTCGATTCGCGCGTCCATGCGTCGGCGCGATACCGCAAACATGCTCGCGATATACCCAGACGGGCAGTCGAGTCCGGTGCCGTCCACAGACATCTTGGTCGACAGCTCTTCGGTCGCAATCAGGTCCGAACCGGCACGGGGAGACGGGACCCAGACGAACTCCGGTTTCGGGAGCCCGGATCGCCGATACAGTTGCACGACAGAAGATTCCGCGGTCGAGCGATCGGCGGGACGAGTACACAATCCGCGTTCGAGCCAAACGTCGCGGATCTTTTCCAGGGCTAGACTGTCTTCATCGAAGAGATTGAAGTCCTCGGGCAATGTCGCTCGACGTGATGCCGACGAGCGAATCGGTGCGGCGCTCACGCGACGGTGGCGGTGTCCGCCTTTCCTGTAGTCATAGTTCAACAGCGTGGCACGCAAACGCTCCGAACGCAAGGAATGCCCGGGCTCAACGTCGAGAACCGGCCACCGTTTCCGTTAACACAACACCCCCTCCAGTGAGGTGAAACCAGTTCGCACTGTGGACAAGTGGTGCTCACTCGAACCTATCCACAGCCTCCGGATCACCACTTCCGTCTCATCGCCACGTGCACCAAGATCGATCGACATGGGGGAACAGACACATATCATCCGCAGGCCGGACCAACTGTCGATCGGTCGCACCGATGCCGAGATCCGATAGGCCCGCGCCAGTGGAACCTGGGCCAGAATCCATCGTGGTGCGTACGTGGACAGCGACCACCTGTCCCGCCTCGATGCCAACGGACGACATCGATTGCAAGTCGAGGCCGTGGCCGGTGCAGCATCACCCAGTGCCGCTGTCAGCCACATCTCGGCTGCGGTGCTGCACGGTTTCGAACTCTGGAGCACTCCGCTCGATGTCGTCCACCTGTCCCGGAGCCGGCGAGGTGGTGGCCGAAAGTCCGCTCGACGCCACGTGCACTCGACGTCGCTGACGGACAACGAGGTCACCGAAGTCGATGGTCTGCGCGTCACGACTCCGGCACGCACGGTTGCCGATCTCGCCAGAGTTCTGTCTTTCGAACAGGCTCTCGTGGTTGGTAATTCAGCGCTGCACCGGGCATCCTTGACGACGGAAGCGCTCACGGACTCGATTGCTCTCAGCCCGAACCACCCGCGACATCGACACGCGCTCCACGCCCCCGCTGCGATGGACTCCCGTATCGAAAGCGTCGGCGAATCGCGCAGCCTCGCGCTGTTCATCCGCGAGCACTTGCCGCTCCCCGAGCCACAGGTCGAAATCCACGACGCTCGCGGGCTGGTCGGTCGCGTCGACTTCCTGTGGCGTGAACAGCGCACTGTCGGAGAGTTCGACGGCCGCATCAAGTACGGCCGACTGGTGCCCGCCGGTCGCAGCGCCGAGGACGTGCTCTGGAAGGAGAAACTCCGCGAAGACCGGCTCCGTGACGCAGGTTGGCAGGTCGCGAGGTGGACCTGGTCCGACCTGTCGACTCCGTCGCTCGTGACAAGTCGGATCACGGCGGCCTTCTCGCGCGGGCCGGTCAGGTACTAGCCGGCTCCCACAGCTCCAGCGCCGGAATGCCGGGTGGGGTGAATCCGAGCACCTGTCCGTAGAAGGACAACTCGGCGTTACGTGAGCTGATGATGGTCGACTGCTTGCGGAATCCGTGAGATTCACCCTCATAGGCCAGGTACGCGTGCGGAATGCCCTTGGCCACCAGGGCATCCCGGAATCGCTCCGCCTGCGAGGGTGGCACGATCGGATCGTCGAGACCCTGGAGCAGCAACACCGGGCAGTTCAACCCGTCGACGTTGTTGAGCGGAGCACGTTCCGCATACAGGTCGGCAGATTCCGGCAGCGGGCCGATCAAACCGTCGACGTAGCGCGATTCGAAATCGTGAGTTTCCTGCACAAAACGGTCCAGTTCGGCTACGCCGAAATAGGAAGCACCACAAGCGAACACGTCGGACGTCGTCAGTGCGGCCAGCACGGTCCATCCACCCGCAGATCCGCCCTCGATGGCAAGGCGGGCCGGATCGGCAAGCCCCTGCTCGGCCAACCCGGTGACGGCGGTGACGACATCCTGCACGTCGACGACGCCCCACTCTCCGCGCAGTCGGTTGCGATACTCACGTCCGTAACCGGTCGACCCTCCGTAATTTACGTCGACGACGCCGATTCCGCGGCTGGTGAAGAAGGCGTAGACGAGGTTCAGTGCCGGTGCAACGTGTGCCGTCGGGCCACCGTGAACAAACGCGACGTACGGCGGCAGTTCACCGTCGAGACCTTTGTACCGCGGACTGCGCGGCGGATACGCGACGGCATGCACTTCTCGTCCCTGTCCGTGGGCGACGACGGCTCGCGCTTCCGGAAGATAGGCGGACTCGGGCAATTCTTCGACCGACGAACGAATTTCTTCGAGTTCGCCGGTACCGAGGTTCAATTCACGTAGCGCACCCGCCAGCTTTGCTCCACCCGAGGTGAGCAGCAGCCGGTCTCCACGGACCTGCATGAGGCCGATGCTGGTGACGCCAGGGATCGCGATGTCGCGCAGTTCTCCCGACGCCGGGTCGAGTACCGCCAGTGTGTCGGTTCCCACGGTGCGTGCGGTGAGAAGGTGTCCGTTGTCGAGTTCGACGAACCAGCGCGCGCCGAATCGCCATTGCGGCCCACCGAAATCCGCATCCGCCGGGCAGACCGGGGTGATCTCCGCGCCGACTCGATAGATGTTCCACCAGCCGCTGCGATCGCTGATTGCGTAGAGCTCGTCGTCGGTGATCCACTCCGGTTGCAGGACAGACTCTTCGGGTCCACCGACCAGCACGGAGTACGCCTGCGCGACGCCGTCGACGAGTGAAGCGACCCGTAGTTCGGTACCGTCCCAGGGCATTTGGGGATGATTCCACGCGATCCAGGCGATCTTGGTTCCACTCGGCGAAAGCCTCGGCGAGGAGAGGAAATCGGATCCGCCGACGATCGAGCGAATCTCACCGGGGCCATCCAGCGGAATCGCACAGATGTCGCGCGTGATCGTCCCGTCAACAGCGTGCGATTCCCGAACCGCCCAGACTTCGCCGTTCACGATCTGCAGGTCCGCGTACCGCAGCGCGGCCGGCGACGCCGGCTCTGGCGTCAGAGCCCGCGGAGTGAGGCCGTCGAGGACGTACACGCGCTGATCGGAGAATTCACTGAAGACCAGTTTCCCGGACTCCGTGACGGTCCAGGCGCCACCGCCGTACTCGTGAACCCTGGTCCGCGCGTTCCACGGCGCGGGGAGAATGTCGACGGGTTGGTTGTCGAGACCAGACCGACGAATCGACGTCCGACCGCTCTCGGTCGGCCGGAGTTCGGCCCACCAGATCTCGTCGCCGACGTATCGTCCGCCCTCGACGGGGTGCCCACCTGCAGCGAGATCAGCTGCTGTGATCGGCGACGTCCACGATCCGTACGGGGCTGCAATCTGCTCGCTCGGGGTCATCGCTCGACAATAGCCAACGGGTCGTGCGACGCGGTCCCCGACAATGCACTGCACAGTCCCCGACAATGCACTTGCACAGTGGTGGGATCATGTAACTCGTGAGCACACCAGAACCCGTCCGCCATCGTCAGCCGCAGCGCGAGCTGGAGCAGTCGTCGAAGCTCCAGAACGTCCTGTACGAAATCCGTGGACCGGTGCACGCGCACGCCGCCCGGTTGGAGGCGGAAGGGCACCGGATCCTCAAGCTCAACATCGGCAACCCGGCACCGTTCGGATTCGATGCTCCCGATGTGATCATGCGGGACATGATTGCTGCTCTGCCCTATGCGCAGGGCTATTCGGAATCCAAGGGCATTCTGTCGGCGCGGCGCGCGATCGTGACGCGATACGAGCTGGTTCCCGGCTTCCCCGAGCTCGACGTCGACAACATCTACCTCGGCAACGGTGTTTCCGAGCTGATCACGATGACCATGCAGGCCCTCCTCAACAACGGCGACGAGGTGCTGATCCCAGCACCGGACTACCCGTTGTGGACCGCGATGACGAGCTTGTCCGGCGGCACACCCGTCCACTACCTCTGCGACGAGGCGAACGATTGGAATCCCGATATCGCCGATATCGAATCCAAGATCACCGACAAGACCAAGGCTCTCCTCGTCATCAACCCGAACAACCCCACGGGTGCGGTGTACTCGATGGAGGTTCTGCAGCAGTTGGTCGATCTGGCGCGCAAGCATCAGCTTCTGCTCCTCGCCGACGAGATCTACGACAAGATCCTCTACGACGACGCAAAGCACATCTCGCTGGCGACGCTTGCCCCTGATCTGCTGTGCCTGACTTTCAACGGCCTCTCGAAGGCCTACCGTGTCGCGGGATACCGCTCCGGCTGGGTGGCGATCACCGGGCCGAAGGATCATGCGGCCGGTTTCCTCGAGGGGCTCGATCTCTTGGCGTCGACGCGGCTGTGCCCCAACGTTCCCGGACAGCACGCCATTCAGGTCGCCCTCGGCGGACACCAGAGCATCGAGGACCTGATCCTGCCCGGCGGCCGCCTGCTCGAGCAGCGCGACGTCGCTTGGGAGCGGCTGAACATGATTCCTGGTGTCTCGTGCGTGAAACCTCGCGGCGCGCTCTACGCGTTCCCTCGCCTGGATCCGAACGTCTACGAGATCCACGACGACGAGAAGTTGGTTCAGGACCTACTTCTCCAGGAGAAGATCCTGATGGTTCAGGGCACCGGGTTCAATTGGCCGAACCACGATCACCTTCGCATCGTTACGCTTCCGTGGGCCCGAGATCTTGCCGTGGCCATCGAGCGATTCGGCAACTTCCTCACCAGCTACAAGCAGTAGATTCTCCGGCCGAATCCGGGCGAAATCGAGTAAACAATTCGTTGTACAAATGCCCCGTAAACGTAAAACGGCGGGGCATTTGTGCGACCTTGGTCACATATTTCGCAAACCACGCGGTTTGATTGACACTTGAACTATTTAGTGACCTGCCCTGATGTGAAAACGGTCCAACCGGTACGTGATTCGTTGTGAAATTGGTAGTTGGACAACGCGCCAAATCGGTTTGAAATTGGGTAGATTAGATATCAGCACTTCGGTGCCGCGAGCACCTGGTATCCCTCCCCCCCTGTGGATACCAGGTTGGTGGCGGGGACAACCCCCCCTGTTCCCCGCCACCCAGCTCGACCAATCTTAGTTTCACTCTCCGGTACTTCTATCCCGGATATTGCCTGTGCCGACACTGCCGTTAATCGACACTGCCGTTGATCGACACTGCCGTTGATCGACACTGTCCTCAGAAGCTGACCATTCGCTTCGGAGCCGATAACATTGCACCGGTGCAAATCCCCAGTCCGACACTCCGTTTCCGATGAGTCACGGCCACGGCCACGGCGGACCCATCCAGATCGGGCCCACCGCATCCCGCGTCGTCATCGGCTTGCTCGTCGTCATCGGCATGGTCGTCGTCGCGGCAGCAATCGCGCTGTGGCCCGACAAGAACTCTTTTCCGGTCCCGCTCCCGTTTCAGAATGCCGACGGCAGCTCGGTGGAAACCGAGGCGGGCACGGTCACCATGCAAGACCTCGGCGACTGCGGAAGTTCCTCCGCTGGAAGGGTATTCGTCGGCGCACCGCAACCGCCGCCCACCTCGGCTTATCAATGCCAGCGGAGCATCGTCGATATCGAATCCGGGCCCAATGCCGGCACAAAGACCTTACTCGAGGTCATTCCGGGCGCCGGTCAGCCGGACCTTCGCGTGGGTGACCACATTCGCCTCGTGCGTCAGACGGACCCGAACGGCAATACGCAGTACTCCTTCGAGGACTATTCGCGTGGACTCCCGCTGGCGCTGATCGTCGTCGCGTTTGCCGTCGTCATCATCGCCGTTGCGCGGTGGCGCGGATTGCGCGCACTCGTCGGCTTGGTGATCGCCTTCGGCGTTGTCGTCGGATTTCTCCTCCCCGCCCTACTGGACGGCAAGCCTGCAATACCCGTTGCACTGGTCGCCGGGGCGGTGATCTTGTACGCGGTTCTCTATCTGGCGCATGGCGTCTCATTGAAAACCAGTTCGGCATTGCTGGGCACCCTCGCCGCGATGGTGCTCGCTGCCGTTCTCTCCTACCTCTGTATCGAACTGACGCATCTCACCGGACTGTCCGAAGAGCAGAACACCAATGTTCAGACGTACATCGAGCACATAGACATCACCGGCCTGCTGTTGGCGGGATTCATCATCGGCTCACTGGGCGTTCTCAACGACGTCACCATCACCCAGGCGTCCTCGGCATTCGAGTTGGCCGAACTCGACAAGCATGCGTCCCGCCGAAAAATCTTCAGTGGTGCGATGCGGGTCGGACGCGATCACATCGCCAGCACGGTCTACACCTTGGTTCTCGCGTACGCAGGCGGGGCGCTGCCACTGCTGCTGCTCTTCAGTGTCAGCGGGCGCCCGCTTCAGGACGTTTTGGTCGGTGATGCCGTCGCGATCGAGATCGTACGGTCCGCGGTCGGCGGAATAGCTCTGGCTCTTTCGGTTCCGCTCACCACTGCCATCGCCGTGATTCTCGCGCGTCCCCCCGGCAGTGCGGTCCAAGCCGGTTCGACTTCGGGTGGACGCCACTCCAAACGCTGAGAACCGGGCCTCAGAGTCCAGGAATCGGCGGAAGAACCGGCAACAGAATCGGCGGAAGCCCGGGAATGTAGATCGCGGGCGGCGGAGGCGCAGGCGCGGGCGCGGGCGCGGGCGGCACGTAGGTGTCCTGCACAACCGGCGGCGCCTCGACGACGGGTGGGGCTTCCTCGGTCGTAGTCGGAGGCGGAGTCGTTGTGGACGGCGGCGGCGTAGTCGTGGTCGTCGGGGCCGGCGTGGTCACCTCGGTTGCCACAGGTCCAGCTTCCTCGGAGTCTCCGAAGACCTTTCCTCCATAGCCCAACCCCAACCCGACGATGACGACTGCCGCGATCACACCGGCGCCGAGGCCTGCAAAACGCAGTAGATTCCTCGGTTCGGTGGACGTGGATTCCACAGTCTGGGTTCCGGAGAGCCACGACGGGTGGGCGGTTCCCGCTCCAACTCCCTCGTCTTCGCGCACTGCCGAGTACGCCTGGGCGTCAACCATCACGGCCTCGGTATCGGCGTCCCGTTCGGCCCCGAACCCGTCCGTGGCCGGTTCACTGTCGGCGACGACAAAATCTGCACTCTGGTCGAATCGTTGCTCGTGCCGGTTCGGTCGCGGCTGCGGCAGCTCCGCAGCATACGGACTCGTCATCTGTTCCTGCGGAACAGACTTCGCCTCGACAGCAACCTCCGGCACAGATTTCGGTCGTCCCGATTCGGGGAGCGTCGCGACTCCCCCATGGCTGAACGCCTGTACCGGGACGGGCACCTCTGCCGGTGTGTGAATCGGATAAGGTGCGAAGATCGGCGCCATCGCGGGGACCTGAACCGGCGCGGCGACAGGGCGTGACGACGGCGCCATGGACAACTCCGCGATCAGCGCAGCGCCTTGCGCTGTCACCAGTTCAGGCTGCTCGGGCGCGATGACGGGGCAATCCAGCCACGCCGCGAGAATCGCTCGCACGATCGGGATGCGCGCGCCGCCGCCGATAAGGACAATCGCGTCCGGGTTGCGGCCGGACGTTGCGATAACCTCTCGTATTTCTCGCGCGAAAGCCTCCACCGACGTGACGACCAATGAATCGAAAACTTCCCGCGACAACAAGAGAAGTCCACCAGGTCCGGGCAGGCACACCGCGCTCCGTGTGGACAGCTGTTCCTTGGCAAGTCGGCATCGCGCCTGCAGTTCGGAGTCGCCGCCCGGGTCGGCTGGCGTCGCAATTCGGCGACGCACGGTCTGATCGGAGTAGACGAGGTCGTCGAAGTGGTCTCCACTGACCCGAGTCGACCGAGCGGTCACGACGGTCGATCTCGTATGCCTGTCCACAACACTGATCGTCGATCCCGAACTACCCATGTCGACGACGACGAGCGTGCTCTGATCGGTCAATGCGCCGGGTTCCTCGAGCATCCGGAGCGTCGCTGGTACTTCGGGAACCAGCTCGAAGTTGTCGATGCCTTTCTGTTCGAACGCGGACTGGAGTGCACCGGCTTGCGCTTGATCGCGGTAGACGACGACCGTATGGCTGCTGAGTTCGGCGTTCTCGGACAACGCCACTCGGGTCGCTTCTGCAGCGATGTCCTCCGGGACGTCCCGCCCCCGATCAACCGATCTCGATCGAAACACCGGACCGCTGTGGTCGGACGTCCCCGGGCGCGCCAAACGCACAGCGCTGGCTCCCACCGTCACGCCCAAAACCAAGTTCATGATCCACCTTCGTCGACCGTGGACGGGTCTTGTCAGCAGACCCCGTCATTCCCCGGCCGGAAGTCTACCCACTAGGGATGGGCTACGAGGTTCGCGCATCGCATCCCACGCCCAATCGCAGCTACTATTTCGCTACCTGGACGTTCGACCTACCGACCTAAGCCGCGATAGTTCCAACCGGCAGCACGCCAGAGTTCCGGATCGAGGCAATTTCTGGCGTCGACGATCACGCGTCGACGAACGAGGGGTTCCAGATCGGCAGGCTTCAGTGAGGCAAACTCGTCCCATTCGGTCGCGATCAAAACGACATCGGCATTCATGCAAGCGTCTGACGTGGAGGTTGCGTAGTGCAGGGTGGGAAACAGTCGGCGAGAATTGTCCATCGCCTTCGGATCGAAGACGGTAACTGCCGCCCCGTGCAGCTGCATCATTCCCGCAACGTTCAGCGCAGGCGAATCGCGCACATCGTCGGATTCGGGCTTGAATGCGGCCCCGAGCACCGACACGTTAGCTCCCAGCAAACCACCATCGCAGGCTGCCGTCACCAGTTCCACTGCTTTTGTACGTCGTCGCATGTTGATGCTGTCGACCTCACGAAGGAAGTACAGCGCTTGGTCTACACCCAACTCTCCGGCGCGTGCCATGAAAGCCCGAATGTCCTTCGGCAGGCAACCACCACCGAACCCCAACCCCGCATTCAGAAACCGCCTGCCGATCCGAGCGTCGTATCCGAGAGCGTCGGCCAAGATCGTGACATCGGCACCGGTGGCCTCACACACCTCCGCAATCGCGTTGATGAAGGACACCTTGGTCGCGAGAAACGCATTCGCAGACCCCTTGACCAACTCGGATGTCGCCAGATCGGTCACGAGGAACGGCACCCCCGCACCTAACATCTCGGCGTACACCTCACGAAGAACACCTTCGGCATTTCCCGGTCGATCACGATCAACCCCCAGAACCAACCGATCAGGGCGCAGGGTGTCCGCGATGGCGTGCCCCTCACGCAGAAACTCCGGATTCCAGGCCACCTCGACGGCGCCACCCGCGGGCGCAGTGGCCCGCAGTCGCTCGCCGAGAGCCGCAGCCGTGCCCACCGGAACGGTCGACTTGCCGACGATCAGCGAAGGCCGTCGAAGGAACGGCGCCAACATGTCGATCACCGAATGAACGTGACTCAGATCCGCGGCGTACTCCCCCTTCTTCTGCGGAGTCCCCACCCCGACAAAATGGATGTCGGCAAAATCCGCGGCGTCGGCATAGGACGTCGTGAACCGGAGCCGACCCGACTCCAGATTCTTCTCGAGCATTTCGGTCAGACCCGGCTCGAAGAACGGGACCTCCCCCCGAGCCAACTTGTCGACCTTGGACTGGTCGATGTCGACGCCCAACACGTCGTGACCCAGTTCGGCCATACACACTGCGTGGGTCGCCCCCAGGTATCCCGTTCCGAACACGGTCATTTTCATGTGTTGTTGGTATGCGCCCGAACTTTCCGACACACGTACGCCAGGTGGGCGCGAAACCAACATCGGGCGTACGACGAGTGCGCCGCGCCTGCGACCTATGCTTCTGCCATGCACGTTCTCTTTGTCTGTACGGGAAACATCTGCCGATCGCCTACCGGTGAACGCCTCGCGCGTGCCTACGCCGCCGAAGCCGGGGCCACCGGATTCACCGCTTCGAGTGCCGGCACCCGGGCGATGGTCGGACACCCGATCGAGCCGACTGCGGCACGGGTGCTCGCGGGTCTCGGCGGCGACCCCGGAGATTTTCAAGCCCGCCGACTGACAACGGCGCTGGCTGCGGATGCAGATCTCATTCTCACGATGACCGAAGTTCACCGGGACAAGGTCCTGGCGATGGCTCCAACGCGACTGAAGCGCACCTTCACCCTTCGAGAGGCCGCACGGTTGGCCTCGCTCGCGGACGCCGGCAGTGTTGACGATCTCGCCGCCGCCAGACCGCGTTTTCGTGCCACCGAGCCCGAGGACGTCACGGATCCGATGGGCAAGGAAGAGAGCCTCTTTCACGAGATCGGACTTCAGATCGCCGATCTCGTGGGCCCGCTGCTCAGCCGACTTCGCTTCGGTGAGGGCTGAGCGACGTCACCGCGGTCAACTGCGGTCGGAATCTGCTTTCTCGGCAGTGTGTGAAGTCCACACATCCGGGGCTAGCAGAGTCGCTGCAAAGCTAACGGGCCCCCGAGCAATGCTCGGGGGCCCGTTAGCGCGGACGCGGGTGAAACCAAAGGTCAGTACCGGACCCGATCAGTTGACTGTCGACGGAGCCCGCACTGCGCTGGCACCGGCGCTGGCCGAATTTCCCAGAGGTACGTCAGCGACAACAGGATCGGAGTCGTAGTAGTACTTGTACTCGTAAACCCCGCGACCGTTCAGTGGGGTCATCGTTATGACAGTGCCAAGAACCGTCGCACCCACGCTGTGGAGGTTGCCCACCGCCCTGCTCAACTGTTCCCTCTTCGTCGAACCATGACGAGCAATGACGAGTGCGCCGTCAGCCAGAGCAGACAGAACTGCAGCATCCGTAACCGGAAGCAACGGCGAGGCGTCGATGATGACGTAGTCGAACCTTCTGCGTAGATCAGCGAAAACTGCCTGGGCAGTGTCAGTCCCCAGCAATTCGCTCGGGTTCGGAGGAATCGGACCCGAGGCAAGAACTGTCAGGTCCGCATTGCTCGTAACCTGAAGCACGTCGTCCAGATCTGCTTGCCCGGCCAGGACCGAACTGAGCCCGACGCTGCCGATCAGTCCGAGGTACTTCGACACCCGCGGCTTACGCAGGTCACCTTCAACGAGACATACCTTCTTGCCCGCCTCGGCCAGCACGAGTGCGATGTTGACGGCGGTCGTGGTCTTACCCTCCGACGGAAGCGAACTCGTGACGACGATGACACTCGGGGGGCGATCCACTGCCAGGAACTGCAAATTGGTACGTAGTTCACGGTATGCCTCGGCACTGGCGGAGTTGCCTTCGTGGAAGTTGATCGCTTGATGAACTTCACGTTCCTTGTCGAACGGAATTGTTCCCACCATCGCCGCACCAACGATGTCCTCGACAGTCTTTCGTTCTTTGACAGTGTTGTCCAAGCGGTCACGCACCACCGCTAACCCGATCCCCAACAGAAGCCCGATCGCGGCGCCCAGTGCCACGTTCCGCGACGTCTTCGGCGAGACCGGTTCCGCGGGAGTTTGTGCTCGCTGCTCCACAACGACGCGCGCCGGCGCCGTGCCACCGTTGGCGGGTGTACCCAGATCTTTGACCATGACGACAAATTCGTCCGACAGCGCATTTGCAATTTCTCGAGCCAGGTCAGGCGACGCATCTTGCACGCTCAAGTCGAGAAGTACTGTCTCCGGTGCCGATGTGGCGGTCACCTTCGATGAAATCTCCGCAGCAGATAGCCCGCCGAGCCGATCCGGCCCGACTGAATCGATAGTCCTCTGTGCCAGTGTCTCGCCGGTAAGGAGCTTCGCGTAGGAAGTGACCAACTGCTGCGAGAGCTGGTTGCCTTGGTAAGCCTCGTTCACGGTTGTTCCGGTAGAGGTCGACACGAACAGGCGCGTGGAAGCCTGGTAGATCGGCGTGGCAATCAACGAGGCGCCCAATGCACCCAAGATCACGACTACAGTGACGACAGCGATTATCTTCCAGCGTGCCTGTAGAATCTTCAGGTAGTCCCGTACATCCATCGTCGAATCTCCTTCGGCTCGAACACGAATCACGTCTTCGAGTAGTAATCGACAGCCGCTTGTCGAGCCGCTGCACTCAATCCAGGCTGAACGAGGCAGCCAATCTTCCATCGCAAACACATAGTGTGATTTCGTGTCCGGAACGAGCAGGTTCGCGTTCGTACATGGCACGTCATGACGCAGCCGATACATGAAGGCGTAGCGACGGGCCCGAGGTAGTGGACATCAGGGCCCTCTCCCACGTTTCCAGTTCCGGCCTTGCTTGCCGAGACCGCCCTGCGGCTACCCCAGCGCATGCATTCAGTCCGAATTGGGAGCAAATACTACGAACAGCTGGGCTGAACTCTACTGTGTCATTAACCTTTTCACCACCGCAACAACAATTCGGCGCAGCTGTGCAGCAACATTCGATCCCTCCGTCCGAGCGAGGATCGCCCACGGCCAATTGGCGACGAGGACCAAAGTCCACCCAGATGCATTCACGGATCGCTGGGCCGAAAGCTGCTGCACACCAGCAGAACAAGGCACTATTCCACACCGCGACACCATCGGCGGGACGAAACCGCCGTGCCGCGCTGCCACAGCGAATCTGTTGACGGACCTTGGTCCCGAGCTTTGGCGAATCCACCCGAAGGCGGATTCGCACCAGGCGCAGACCACTGACGGTTGCGACGATTTACGGCTGGTTTCAAAGATTTACGGCCTTCCGAGCCCTCGATAGGTCCACCCGGCGTCGCGCCAGGTGCTCGGTTCCAGGCAATTTCGCCCGTCAATGATCACCTTCTTGCGCACGATTGTTTCGAGGTCCGACGGCAGCAATTTTCGGAATTCGGTCCATTCGGTCAGGACCAAGACGACGTCAGCCCCTGCACACGCTTCAAGTGCGCTCGACGTATAGGTGAGAGTGGGGAACAAAGCCTTCGAATTTCCCATTGCCTTTGGGTCGTAGACATTGACGGCAGCGCCTTGCAGCTGAATCTGACCCGCGACGTTGAGAGCCGGCGAGTCACGAACGTCGTCGGAGTCAGGTTTGAACGCGGCACCGAGAACCGCCACACGGGCTCCGAGCAGCGAGCCACACGCTTCACGAGCCAGTTCGACCATCCGTGTACGACGGCGCATGTTGATATTGTCGACTTCACGCAGGAAAGTCAGTGCTTGATCTGCTCCCAGTTCACCCGCGCGTGCCATGAAAGCACGGATGTCCTTCGGTAAACAGCCACCACCGAAACCGATCCCGGCATTGAGGAATCGCCGGCCTATTCTCTCGTCGTGACCGATGGCATCGGCAAGTACCGTGACATCTGCACCCGAGGCCTCGCACACCTCCGAGATCGCATTGATGAACGAGATCTTGGTCGCCAGAAAGGCGTTGGCTGATGCTTTGACCAACTCCGAAGTGGCAAGGTCGGTGACGACAAAGGGAATACCTTCGTTCAAGAGCTGCTCGTACACTTCACGTGCAACCGATTCTGCACGTCCAGGTCGATTGCGGTCTACCCCTAGTACAAGCCGGTCCGGGTGAAGCGTGTCCTTCACCGCGTAGCCTTCCCGGAGGAACTCCGGGTTCCACGCCACCTCGACATCTCGTCCTGCAGGCGCCAGCTCACGCGCCCGCGCACCCAATCGCTCGGCAGTACCCACGGGCACAGTCGATTTCCCGAAAATGACAGCCGGCCTGGTCAAGAGCGGTGCGAGGGTCTCGATCACCGAATCGACAAAACGCATGTCGGCCGCGAACTCCCCCTTCTTCTGAGGCGTACCCACACCGAGGAAATGGATGTCCGCGAACTCTGCAGCCTCCTCGTAGGAAGACGTGAACCGAAGACGTCCCGCGGCTATGTTGCGGCGCAACACTTCCTCGAGCCCTGGCTCGTAGAAAGGAACCTCCCCAGCTTCGAGCATAGCGAGCTTGTTCGGATCGACATCGACCCCGAGAACCTCGTGACCCAACTCGGCCATGCATGCTGCGTGTGTCGCCCCCAGATAGCCGGTGCCGAATACCGCAATACGAGAAGTCATAACGATGTCTGCCTGTCGAAGTCGGGTTTACGTCGAATAATCCTGTAGTACTTCATGTCCTGATCGAATCGACGTTCTGTCGATACCACTCCACGGTCGATGCGATCCCCTCACGCAAGTCAATCCTGGGCTGCCAACCCAAATCTCGAAGCTTCCCGATGTCGAGCAACTTCCGCGGCGTTCCATCAGGTTTCGTGTGGTCCCATTCGATCTCGCCGCCGAACCCGACCTCGTCCGCCACGATCGCGGAGATCTCCGCGATGCTCTGGTCCTCGCCTGTACCCACGTTGACGTGCTCAACTCCGTCATAGTGGTCGAGCAGATGAAGGCAGGCATCCGCCATGTCGTCGACATGGAGAAACTCACGCCGTGGGGTCCCGCTGCCCCAGTTCACAACTGATGCCGCTCCCTCACGGCGCGCGTCGTCGAAGCGCCTGATGAGTGCCGGCAGCACATGAGAGCCCTTGGTAGAGAAGTTGTCACCGGGACCGTAGAGATTGGTCGGCATCGCGGAAATCCACGGACGCCCGAACTGCTTGCGAACAGCCTGCACCTGCAGGATTCCGGCGATCTTTGCGATCGCATACGCATCGTTGGTCGACTCCAAGTGACCGGTCAGCAGATACTCTTCGCGAATCGGTTGAGGAGCGAACTTCGGGTAGATGCAGGATGACCCGAGGAATAGCAGGCGCTCGACATCGAACTCGGCCGCCGCATCCATCACGTTCACCTGAATGCGAAGGTTATCGGAGATGAAGTCCACCGGCAGTGTGCTGTTCGCCAAGATCCCGCCCACTTTGGCTGCCGCGAGAACCACGTTCTTCGGCCTCTCCTCGGCGAAGAATTCGAATACTGCACCGCGGTCGCGAAGATCGAGCTCGGAAGACGTGCGACCGACAAGGCTATCGAAACCGTCGGCTTCCAAACGACGCCATATCGCTGAACCGACGAGCCCACGATGGCCCGCGACGAACACACTCTCGCTCCGATCGAGCGGCCGCTGCACGTAACCTCCTGTCATCGAGCGTGCTCCCAATCCACCAAGTTCGGACGATCGATCCAAGGCTTGCCCTCACATGTCAACGCCTCGATGTCCGCGTCGACCATGATTCGAGCCAGTTCGGGGGTATGCACTGTCGCTTTCCAACCGAGCTTCTGCTCGGCCTTTCCGGCGTCCCCGATCAACGCATCGACTTCCGTCGGACGGAGATAGCGCTCATCGAAGCGCACATGATCTTCCCAGTTCAGGCCGGCATGCTCGAAGGCCACCGTCAGGAAGTCCTTGACCGAATAGTTGCCGCCAGTCGCGAGAACATAATCGTCCGGTTCGTCAGCCTGAAGCATCCTCCACATTCCCTCTACGTACTCCGGCGCGTATCCCCAGTCACGAATTGCATCGAGATTGCCCATGTACAAGTTACTTTCAAGGCCAGCTTTGATTCGAGCGACTGCTCGCGTGATCTTGCGGGTCACGAACGTCTCACCACGGCGGGGGGATTCGTGGTTGAACAGAATTCCATTCACGGCAAAGATCCCGTATGCCTCACGATAGTTCTTCGTGATCCAATACGAATAGACCTTCGCAGCGCCGTACGGCGACCGAGGGTAGAAGGGGGTCTGCTCGTCCTGCGGAGGTGGTGTTGCACCGAACATCTCGGAGCTGGACGCCTGGTAGAACCTGCATTCGAGCCCTGCCATTCGAACAGCTTCGAGCAACCTGATCGACCCGATTCCCGTCGTGTCGCCGGTATGTTCAGGCTCGTCGAAGCTCACCCGTACGTGGGACTGCGCCGCGAGGTTGTAGACCTCGTCCGGCCGTATCTGTGCGAGAAGGGTGACCAAACGCGCCCCGTCGCTGAGATCTCCGTAATGGAGGAACAGCTTTGCATCCGGGGTGTGGGGATCTACATACATATGATCGATCCGAGCTGTATTGAACGTGGACGACCTACGAATAAGTCCGTGGACCTCGTATCCCTTGCTCAACAACAGCTCGGCCAGGTAGGAACCGTCTTGGCCTGTAATTCCGGTAATCAGTGCGCGTTTCACTTGAAACCCCGTCCTCGAAGCAGATACTCGTCTGCGGATAGTCATCGGCCGAATTGTGTTGTGTGGGAGTACCGACCCCACAACCAGAACTGAGAAACCCTCACGGCATTACTGCCTCCTTGATCCGCGATCTCAAATCCTCCAGTTCCGCGGCAGCGGAATCCATTCCGTGGAAGATTCGGGCAGATTCGTCGTGCCCGAGATTCAAGCTGCCACCCGTCGAGTCGTCCATCCACAATGCCTGCGGCGCGAGTACCGGTTCCAGCGAATCCCTCAGCTTCGGTACCGAACTGCTGCCCGACATCACCGGTATCGATCCACCTCGAGCGCTCAGGATCAAAACATGGAGTCGGTCACTGATGGTCACAGCCGCGCGCTCGTACAGGGCACGGAGAGTGAACTCCTGTTGCCGATGGGTCACGTCATCGTCCCACCCCACGTAGGGAATTCCGAGCGTCGCAGCAACTTCACGGTTGTGGTTGTCGTCCTCGACAACCTGGCAACAGGCCATCAGATCCAAACCACTTGCCGACACCTGATTGTGGATCGACCGAAGGTTCGCGTAGTTCACCGGTCGGTCATGCCGAAGCGAAAGCAAGGCTATTTCTCGGGCCGCAGATCCTTGGCCCGCCGACTTCGCTACGTCAGATGCGCTGCCCCGGAACGCGAGATCGGGATAGAACCGGCTCTTACCTCGCAGATATTCGCACGTCCGTCTATCACGTGCCGCGTAGACATCGGCGACGCCGACGAGAATCTTCTCGGGTATTGCCGCGACGGAGCTTCGCACCTCGATCGATCGCCCCAAAACGAGGATTCGTGTACCGAATATGCGAAGCACCGCAAAGACTGTCACCAGTAACGAGTGTTTAACGACGCTCGCGACCGAAGCGCCCAGAACTGCAGGCCCTGGCGCCATGACGATCACTGCCCGCTTGCGGCGCACCGTATCGGCCAATACTGCTCGCCAGAAACGAAAGCCCGAATTCATGACCTCGTCGGTTGGTTCCCAATCGAAGGCATCGACGTACTCCGCGCTCATACTGCCCGAAAAAACTACGGGACTCAATCCCAGGCCGCGCATGTAATCGACTGCTGTTCGGCGTATCTCGATGTCTCCCAGATTCCCCTGGGCTGCCGCAATACTCATGAAGAACCTACGCATGGGGATCCCTCCTCATTGCAACGACAACGACGCAGGTCAGGAATACGGTTTGAAGTACGTAGCTGAGCGAGAGCGACCATCCAGCTCCGAGCGCCCCGTAACGGGGAGCCGCCACCACGATTCCGACTAGGCAGATCAACGTGCTCAAAACAGTTATGTAGGAGACAACTTCAACTCTGCCCGTGCCTTGCAGAATTGCGTTCAACTGCGACGAGATCGCTGCGAAGATCAAACTGAAGCAGACGACCTGCATTACCGGTACCGCGTCTACATATGCAGCGCCCAAAACCGGTGGCACGACTACAGGTATGACTGCCGCGATCACACCGAAGATCACCGCGCTGGCGAGACACACATACATCGCGGGTCGCAGAATACTCTGGGTGATTCGCCCAGTCGTCGAGCGCGCCGCTGCAGGCATGAGAACTGCCGCAAATGAAGTGGGAATCAGCCGCAGCGGAGTGGTGATACGACTCGTCACGCCGTAGATTCCGGAGACTGCCGGGGATGTCACGAGTCCAACCAGCAGTACGTCGAAGTTACGCGTCTGAGTGGCAACGGAATTCAACCAGAAGTGCGATGACTTACGAAGAATCGACGTATACGATCGCCTCGATCTGATACGAGTGATTACCGGTCCGAGCCGAATGGCCACGAAGACAGCGATCATGGAGGAGAACGCGAGACCCACTGAATACCAGAACACTGCATCGACACCCGAGAGCCAAGCGGCCGCGACGAAGACGAGGGCAAGTGCTCGTCGAAGGAGCAATGATACGGCGTTCTGCCAGGTATTCCCGTCAGCGAGTGGTAGCGAAAGCAGCGTCTCGACGTAATTGTCCAGGACAACCCACACTGCCAATGGCACAACGAACCAAAGCCTCGGCTCGAACGCCGAGGCCACAGCCGCGATCATTACCAGCAACGCCCCAACGGCCAGATTGGCGCGGCGCGAGAACTCCAAAGTCGAAGCGATGAGAGGTTCCTGGTCACCCAACGCACGGATTCGAACCAGAAATGGGGTGAACCCGAAGTTCAGAACGGTTTGAAGCACCAGTCCGACGCCATAAGCCGCAGCGAAGATTCCAAAGCCGGACGGCCCGGAGATGCGAGCGAGGAGAACCATGCTCAGTGCCTGAATCAACGCGCCGACAAGACGTCCGCCGGCGATTCCGGTGAACTGCACCACCAGGGGGTTAGCCATCACCTTCACGTGGCACCAACCAAGTGGTGGAACGACTGTATGACTCCAGCGCAAAGCGGCCGTGTGCTTCTCATACTCGTCCGATCACCGCGACCGGGGCACGGACAATTGCACTCGCCGGAACATCCGATATGACAAGGCAATTCGCGCCAATCACCGAGTGGTCACCGATCGACGTACCACGGAGGACGGTAGATCTGGCCGCAATCCATACGCCATCGCCGATGACGATCGGTCCATTGTCGAACTCGAAAGTCCGTGATTTTCTGCGATGACTGCCCGAGCACAGGAAAACATCCTGCGAGACGCAACTGTTCGACCCGATGCTCACCGGTTCGAGATTGAGGATCCACGCTCCCTCACCCACCCAGGTGTTGTCGCCGATCGAGAGCTTCCACGGCCAATGGATCTTCACGTTGTGCCGTATCAGGACTGCTTCACCGATCTGAGCGCCGAACAGTCTGAGAATGGCGACCCTCATGCGTGCCGGCACGAACCAAGCCCGGAAGAGCGGTGCCACCGCGAGCCAGGCGATCTGCACTGACGCCGGACGTCCCTTGTCATATCCTGCCCCGGTGAATTCGCCGAGGGAGAGCTGTGGATGGGTCACCGCGCTCGGGCTTCCGTCAGTCGAGTCGGCGAACTCGCTCGGTTGACAAGTCGGTCGAACAGTTCGCCGAACGCGATAGTGGCAGAACCGGGAGACAGTACTTCGTGCACGTACTCCCTCCCGTTTCGCGCGAGTTGCTCCGAACGGGCGGGGTCAGCCACCAACATCTCTATTTCACGAACCAATGCCTCCGGATTGCCGGCGTCAACGCGTACTCCCGCCCCTGACAGGGCGATCTCTTCGCCCGACGCACTGTCCGCAGACGTAGCCGCGACGACTGGCACCCCTGAGGCGAAATACGAAGTGAGTTTGCTCGGAACAGCCATACTGCGAAGATCGGCCAACTCGTTGAGAAGTAGCGCATCCGCTGCACGTAGCACGTCGGTGAAGGTTTCGCTGCCAACAGGATCCATGAATTCGATCCCCGCGCATCCCTTGGACAACTCTTCGAGATGGGCTCGCTGATTCCCGTCTCCCATCAGCACGAATTTGATATCGGACTGCCGTGCATCGAGCAAACGCGCGGCGTCCACCACGTTTTCGAGCCCTTGCTTTGCACCCATGTTTCCGGCGTGCAGAACTATCTTCTGGTCCGGCCCCCATCCCAATCGTCTTCGCGAATCCTCTCGGGCGCAAGCAGACTGGGAGAGGTCGAGGTGGGTCCAGTTCCTGATAACCGTGATGCTGCTCGAATCGACGCCGAGGTTCTCCTGGGCATGCTTCGCAAACCGCGGATGGATCACGACAACCTGATCGGACTTTCGCAAGATCCAAGACTCGACTCGATCGACGAGAGACGACAATCCACCGCTCAGTTGGCCGGTCTCGGAAGCGCCCAGTCCGTAGAAGTCCTGCACCCACAGCACCACGGGTGTGCGCGACCGAAAGAGCCTGGTCCTGATGACAAAGGCCGCTGAGGACAAGAGTGTTGGGCTTACACACAGAACGAGGTCTGCCCGGTGGAAAAGAGTCGCCCAGGACGCCCTCAGAGCGAAGCTTGCCTCCATCAGTATTCTTCGCAGGAAACTGGGATTCCGAGGGATGTAGTGACGGAGTCTGTGCACTGTCAGATTCTCTGACTTCTCGACCGAAGACAGTCCCGAGAAACCATCCATCTTTTTCCAGAATGGATAGTGCGGATACCCCGTCACCATCCTGACGTCAGCACCAGCATCCGCTATCGCATTTGCCAAGCCCTCAGTGTAAGGAGCGATACCGGTTGGCTCAGGGGAATAGTTGATTCCCACGATCAGGATTTTGTTTCCCCGATTATCCATCGTGCTCATTTCCCTTTTCAGCTCACTCAGGACGACAGTCCGTGCACAGCTTGCAGGTGTGCACTTCTCTGCGTATCACTCTCGAATCTTTCGCCGACTTTCCGTGCGGGAACTCCGACATTCACAGAGAAACTCTCGACGTCACTCGTCACGACCGAACCTGCTCCGATCACGGCACCGTCGCCTATCGTCACACCGCTCAATATCACCGAACAAGCGCCTATCCATACATCTGTTCCAATTTCGACAGAATCACGAGCGCCAGGCTCTCGGTCTCCCACCCACGTCGACGCGAGCATCGGAATACCCACTTCGTCGATCGCGTGGTCTTCACGCCCTACGATGTAGACATTCATTCCGATCATGACGTGGGATCCGATCGAACCGTCTACCTGGATAACAGTCCGAGGCCCGACGCTGACATTATCGCCGATATTCAATCCGTGAGGCGCACTGATGATTGCCCCACGGCCGGCGTTGAAGTCACGTCCTACTGAAACATTGCCGTTCGATATTGCCAGCCCGTTCATGAATCCTCGAAGGGCTCGCCTAACCCCTGACGGGAGGCGGGATCGGTTACTCATCGTGCGACCATCTCCTTGGGCCATCCGTCTTTGTCGAATTCAACGACCTGCCCTCTTAACGCGGCAGAGATACCCGATGCCATCGACTCAGCGGAATAGAGTTCTCCAACCTTCGTTGATATTTCCCTTGCCGATACGGGATTGGAGTCCAGATACAGAAAGTAATCGCGTAGTGCCACGGCCAGCGATTCCTCGGTTGTCGGCGAGTAGCTCTGCATCGGACCGACTACGGCAAGCTCGATCTCAGGGGCGTGCGGGGCATCCTCGGGATACAGCATCGGAACTCCGAATCCCAGGCTCTGAGTGACACTCAATCCGACGTATCCTGGAGAGACCGACATGATTGATCGTGCGTAGATTTCGGCAAGCTCGACGGGGCTTTCGATACGTCCGTGTAGAACAACGGATTCTTCGAGACCGAAATCTGAAATTTGCTTCTCTATCGTTTCCGTAGCATTTCCGAAACCTACGATTTCCAAGACGGCACCCTTGTCTTTGAGGCCCGATCGATGGAAAGCCGGAATCAATTGATCCACGTTCTTCTCGGCAACCAATCGACCGACATAGACTATTGATTTACGTGATTCAGTGGCGTTCTCGACGTTGATATGAGCGCGCTTGTACAAAGAATTCGGCGCTACCCACACTGGCTGGTCCGGTATCTCGCGCCTGGCCGGGACTACGCTGGCGTATCCGTAGAGAATAGTTCCCTGAGACAACCGGCGCATCGTCCGTCGAAGAAAAGCCGTCTTCGATGAAGACCCTTCTCTGGGATGAAGGTGACCCCAAACCAAAGTACGGCGTCGCATAATTCGCCGAAGGGCTAGAATACCCCACGCCGTGAGACTCCGGGGGTTCAAATCCAGGATGGTCACAGAAGCAGAAAGCGGATTTCTCCAGGAGCCAACCTGAAGAAGAACCTTGCCACCGAAGATTCCGATCCGTCGAACTCGCTCATAGAAATCCTTGTCGATACCAGTTCGAACCGTAGGATCCAGTCCGTAGTCCGAGGCAAGAATGCGGAGATTGCCATTTTCCATCTCGCGCAACACTTCGATGCACGGATTCCGATACGTTGGAATTACCGCCAAGTACATCGAATATTTCGACGATGACATCGAAACGGTTCCCCCAAAGTTCTCATCGAGTATGACCGATTGGCCAGTGTGCATTGCGCAATTCCCTCTACATCGGATCCCAGGCTGCATTCACCGGGAATAGCGAATCGGATTCGCGATTTGAATACAAAAGAATGACAGAACCGATCAGTAAGCGCCGTCACTTGCCATTACGGCTTTGAGCGTTTTCACGACGATCATGACGTCCCCAACCATCGACCAGTTGTCGACATAGGACAGATCCAGTCGAACAGTTTCTTCCCACGAAAGATCCGAGCGCCCACTTACCTGCCACAAACCGGTGATCCCTGGTTTGACCAGCAGTCTCCTTTTCACGGCCCCGTCGTACGCCTCTACCTCACGCCTCAACGGCGGCCTGGGACCAACCACACTCATCTCGCGACGGAGCACGTTGACGAACTGGGGCAACTCGTCTATTGAAAACTTTCGAATGACGCGTCCTACCTTGGTAACCCGAGGATCGTCACGCATCTTGAACAGAACGCCGGCGCCCTCGTTGTCCGACAGGAGACTGTCGACCTGCGCGTCGGCGTTTTGAACCATAGATCGGAACTTCAGCATCGGGAAAGGAACCCCGTCTAATCCCATTCGCTCTGACCGATAGAGCACAGGACCCCGACTGGTGAACTTCACTGCCAACGCCGTCGCGATCAACACCGGACTGATCAGGATGAGAATGACAGACGCGAAGACGACGTCGAATGCCGTCTTGGCGAACCGTTGCGCACCGTGGTAGCGCGGACGTTCGACGTGAATCAGTGGAAGACCGGCCACCGGCCGCATCGAAAGCCGGGGACCGGAAACGTCCAGGATTCCAGGTGCTACAACAAGATCAACGTCCTTGCACTCCAGATCCCAGGCCAGTTTCCGCATACCGTCGTACCCGAGGTGTTCCGTCGCAGTGACCGCCACAGCATCGGCACCGACCAAGTCGAGCGCGTCAGTCACGTCGTGCTCGTCCCCGAGGACCGGTATTTCGTTGCCGTCGACGACTATGACTCTGTCCCGACGACCTAGTTGACTCGGTTGGCAAACGCCCACTACCCGATAACCGTCGCCGGGAGCTCGTTCGAAGGTTTGGGCCAGTTTCTTGACTGCAACGGGGCTTCCTACAACCAACACGGATGTCTGGAAGTCGCCTCGAGACCGCTTCCGCGCGATGACCTTTCGCCAGATCCAGCGGCTTGCCATCAGCGCCGTCAGCCCAACCGGGAATGCAAAGGCCAGATAGAGTCGCGCGATGTCCAACTGCAGCAGAAGACTGACAATCGCAATGAGTCCGAAGAGGCGAACTGTCGCTACGAAAATTCGCCTGTACTCTTCGGGGCCGCTGCCGATCACACGGATCGATCGAGTGCGGAAGATGCCCAGAGACGATAACCACATTGCCGCCAACGCAATTGACACACCGGTGTAACTCAGTTGCCCGAGGATGCCGGAGCTCACCGCACGGCCGTCCCCGCCGAACCGTAGCCACTGAGCCAGGAAAACTGTCCCCACGATGATCACCGAGTCGCCCAGGAACAGTCTCCTGCGGTATGCCGTTTCCCATTCCCGCCGTGAAGTCGATCCGCGGCGGAGGTCGGGCACTGCACGGGGAAGCGTGTGCTTGTTCTTGCCCAGCGTGGACACGTCGAGCGCCGTCACGTGATCAGTCCCTTCCTCATTCGTGGAATCCGTGCGTCATTGAATTCGTACGTCGTTGACAGGTGTTGAGCGTGATTCGTCAGATCGAGCAATACGCTGAAACAGCAAATCGCTCGCTTCGATCCGTTAAGTGCAATTCCTCCAGAATCGGAACGCTCTCACGCTCCGAGTGGATTACATTTCAGCACTGTCTGCGCGCAGGATCAAACGCAAAGTCGCCCCAGTTCAGGCCCGTAGCCGCGCACGCCCCCGCGCATTCCAATCTGACCGCAGCGCAACCGCTTTGCGACTTGCCTTTCGGGCGCTGCTCGATCGGAACAACGGGGCGAAAGATCGATTCAGAAGCAACTTTCGCGTTACTTCGTCGAAAGTGCAGCAAACAGAAGGACCTTACTCGTCAGTAGGCGGTTGCCACAGCGCACCGCCTCACCGATACCGCCTGAATAGAGGATCATTTCCATCGGTAACCGACGCAATGACTTTCGCCGACAGAAGGTGCCTGCGCCGTTGGGGACCTACGTCCCCGGCAGGGATCTTGGTCCCTACTGCCGATTCGATGTGCAATTCGAAGGCGAATAGCCATACAGCCCTTGCTGATACAGGTATCGCCCCCGAAGCAAGATCAGGTCGTCTGTCCAGTTCACGACAAACCGACCGCTGAAATGAATTTTTCATTCATCTCACTATGTGAGATTTCTACCCGGCTTCAGCCGTTCCACATCGGGGTGTTAGGAGTTCGCACCTTGTAACCGATCACGTAAGGTCGACAAAAGTCGGGTTCGTTGACACATGCTCACGCTGGCCGACACGTCCGGCGCAGCCCGAGTAGACGACCAGTTCGAATAGGACTACATATCTTGAAGATTCGCGACCTACGCACGCAGTCGGGAATTATCCCCCGCCTCACTGTCCGTTGGCTGATGATTGCAGCCGCGACAATCTTTGCTTTCTGGCCTACCTGGACCAATTTGTGGAGGAGCACTGCGAGTGGCACCGCCATAGGATACGTTTTCGTCCTCCCCCTCCTGTGCCTGATAGCTGCCGTCGGAACAGATTTACGACGAGGCCCGGACCTCCCGATCCATGATCGTGAGACGGACAAGATTGTCGGCGGTATCGGCTTACTGGTGTCGCTGGGGTTGCAGGCACTCCTCATGCCACGTTTTGCCGAGAACTACGAATTGATGCATATCGATGTAATCGCGGCTTGGGTATTTGTCTGGAGCGCAGCGGTTCTCATGTTCGGGTTACGTCCAGTGAATCGTTACTGGGCAGTATGGGTTGTCCCGATCCTTCTGGCTCCGCTCATCTACCGCACGTTGGCGACTGAACTCGGCGGCACACGCTTCGACTACAGCATCATCATGGTGCTGGTCGCTTCGGCCGCCACGACGATCGCCGTCAGTCGAACGTGGAAGAGGGGATTCGCCGGGTTCGTCGGCTCGTCCCTCTTGGGTGCAGGCTTGGTCTACTACCTCTCCCGTCAGTACCCGACTGCGCCGTTGTTCAGCATCCAGCTGCTACCGGCATTAGGTAGCGCATTGCTGGTAGGCGGGTTCTTCTACCTGTACGAGCGACGCGGAAAGTCTTGGAAGCCGTTCGAGCGTCCGCTCCGGAATCCTTCGACGTCAACCAGCAACTGGACGATCCTGGTGGTGTTCGCCGCAGCGATTGTGATGTTCTTTACGCCAGTGCCCACCGCACAGAACGTTCCGGTCTCGGTAGGGCCGCCGGCGACATCCGACCCACGACTCGTCGTACCCGCTGGTTGGCGTGAAATCTCGACCACCGAATACGACTGGCCGAGAAAGTACTTCGGTTCCACTTCGGCACTCACTCGCCAGTCGATTCGTGCCGACACACCCAACCCTGCATGGGACAGCCAGATGCGCCCACGCACCGTCCAAATGGACGTTGTTCAAGTGCGTCGCCCATCCACTTTGGCTGTCTATCCGAGCAACACAACCTATGATCTCCAGAATGCACGTGTCAGCCCGCCGGTACGAGTTGAGTTGAGCCGTGGGGTGGTCGCAGAAATGTACACCGTTGTCGACGACTCCCTCCTCCTCACCTGGAGCAACCTCAATTTCGTGTGGACACGTGGCGACGGTGCCGCACAGCGCGTCACACTCTTGACAGTGGACAATCATGAACCGAATGCCTTGTTCCCCGAACCGAAACCATCGATGGCGTCGAATGGAAGCAACACCTTGGCCGTTCTACTCAGAGGCCGGATATCGACGGTGGACAGTGAATCTCAGTACAAGGACCTCGGTATGCTCCAGTCACTCGGAAGGCTTGTCGTGGAGGCACAGAAGTGGTAATTCCCAATCTCTCGGTTGAGGACGAAAGCTCCGAGCAATTCAAACGAGCCGCACTCCACGACGCTGTGAACGGACTGCGTGAGCGCAAACCGATTTCATCGGCATCAGTTGCGTTCTATCCATGGCAGCGCAACATCCTGCTCGCGATTCTCGCGATCACAATCGCGTGTCTTGTCTTCTTCCTGACTCCCACGCTCATCGTTCTCACATTGGTGTGCACGCTCGGGTACGTGTGGGCGATGGTGGATCGACTTGTGTTGTTCACACGAGGTTTGGATGCTTCCTCGATCGTGACGATCAGCGATCAAGAGGCAAGCGCACTTTCGGATGAAGATCTCCCGCACTACACAATCCTTGTTCCGGCGTACAACGAACCGGAAGTAGTCGGGGACCTGATTTCCGCCATGCGCGCGATCGACTACCCCTCGGCCAAATTGCAAGTGCTGTTGCTCCTCGAAGAGGATGACGCTGTCACGATCGACGCTGCAACTGCCGCCGGAGTCGATGAAGTGGTGAGCATCTTGAAGGTTCCCGCTGCAGATCCACGTACCAAACCCAAAGCCTGCAACTACGGATTGCACTTCTCAACCGGCGAGATAATCACCATCTATGACGCCGAAGACTCTCCGGATCCTCTTCAGTTACGCCGCGTAATAGCGACTTTCGCGAAGCTTCCAGCGAATACTGCGTGTGTGCAGGCAAAACTAGCGTTTCACAACGGAACTCAGAACCTATTGACTGCGTGGTTTACGGCCGACTACGCACTCTGGTTCAATTTCATCCTCCCGGGACTGATGCGGAGTCAATCACCAATTCCTTTGGGAGGCACGTCCAATCATCTTCGCCGAAGTGTGCTCGACGAGATCGGCGCCTGGGATCCCTTCAACGTCACCGAGGATGCAGACCTCGGAGTCCGCATCGCCGAGAGCGGTTACCGGACCGCAGTTCTGAACTCGACGACGCTGGAAGAGGCCAACAGCGACACGATCAACTGGATCCGCCAACGCTCACGCTGGTACAAGGGTTACCTGCAGACTTGGTTGGTTCATATGCGTCAACCGTTGAAACTGTGGCGCGGACTCGGCACGGTCGGATTTCTACGCTTCACCATCTTGATGGCGGGGACACCCATTGTGGCGACACTGAACATGGCGTTCTGGCTGATAAGTCTGGGTTGGATCCTCGGCCAACCCGAGGTCATCCACGACGTGTTTCCCAACTACGTCTATTTTCCCGCCCTCGTGTCACTCGTGTTCGGTAACGCCGCAGTCCTTTACATGAACTTGGTGGCATGCCGAGAGACGCGAAATCCTATGCTGCTGATAGCTTGCCTGACCGCTCCGCTTTACTGGGTATTGATGAGCATCGCAGCCATCAAAGGCACATATCAGTTGATACGCAACCCGTCTTACTGGGAGAAGACCTTCCATGGCTTGAACACGTAACCTCAATTCCCGATCAATACTTGTTGCGCGGGTTGAGCTTTGGAGCTTGCGGTCCGATCACTCTCCGTCGACAAACATGCAAAGGCGAGTACGACTGGTAGCCAGTAATAGGCCTGCTCGAAGAACGCCGATGTCAGAGCGAATGTCATCATCGAGACCAGCACGCCGGCCGCGGCAGCGTTCTTGCCGGACTTCATCGATCTGAACGCGACCAGTGCCGTCGCGCAGATGATCAGTGCCACGGCAAGGGCAAGCACCACCCCGCCTTGGTACCAGGATCGTAGGAAAACATTGTGAACGACTGTGACATTGTCGAACGAGGCAGCATTCGCCGAGTTCAAACCGACTCCGGACAGCGGATGCGCACGAATCGCGTCCCACGCGAATCCGTAAGTGTCGTTACGGATCTCGAGCGTGCTGACAGCCTTGGTCTGGCCGGTGACCTGGAGGTATCGATCGGCCGGCGTCTCCAGGTGCTTGCCGAACTCGGTGTAGGTGATTGCGATCCAGAAAAGAATGGCGGCACCGACAAAACTCTTGGTGATGGTGGTGATCTTCACTCGCGAAGAAATCGCCACGACGATCAATCCGATCGCGCAGGCCGACAACGAACTCAAACTACCGGTCGCCAGCAGTCCCACCGCGTTCACGATCGAGATCAGCACCAGAACGAGCCGATTCTCTACCTTTCGCACCGCAGCCCCCAGGCAGAGAATCAATGCAAGTGAGGACATGATGCCCAGAACGTTCGGATGACCTGCCAGCCCTGGAGCACGACCGTTTACAACACCGAATCCGAAGACGGATGAACCAGCCAGTTGGATGGCGGCGACCAGAGCAGAAACCGATTGGCTTGCGATGAACGCAATACAGATACGCCTGACAAAAGCCGGATCACGCTGGACATTGGCGACCATCACAAATATCCCGAGCCCGAGAACAATGAAAAGTTGGACTCCAACATAGAGATTTCCGGTGACATCACTGCCACGCGTCGCCGTTACCGTCGCGACGATGGCTGCGTAGCCGGCCATCAACCAGATGCTGACAAACTGCGGCCGAGCGACTCGTCCGAGCGCTACTGAGGCCACGATGACCACAAGCACCGCCATCGCCCATAGCTGTGTGACGGTGCCGGGCAACGAGCGGTATATCGGAACTACGATCGCAATCGCCATCCAAATGACGGTGGTCGGCGAAAATGGAACTCTGGCTGTTCGCCTTGCCGTCGGAGCGACACCATCACGAAGGCCTTCAAGTCTGACTTGACTCGGCGTTGTCATTGAGTTCCTGCTTCCGACAATCGAATTTTTTGCATTTCACCCTCAATTTCACCCTTCACCAACGGCCGACTGAATAATCCCCGCTCAGAGAAGAAGTCAGTCCCCGTCAGCGCCGTCGCGTAACTGCAAATAAGCGAATCGCCGGCGAAAAACTTTGCCACGACATGGCAGATATCCAAATGTCCTCGACTTGTAGCCGAAAGGAAGTGGCATATACCTCTCGGCTCAGGCAATATGACCGCTATGAGTGGTTTCTCCGCATGGGTCGAGCATCAACTGGAACTTCGCTCGTTCAGCGACATCCAGGAAGCTGCGCGTGCGCTGAAGATTCGACCTTCCGAACTGAGTCGATGGCTTTCGGCCAAGCGCCCTCCCACGCAGGACACGATGCGGACGGCATGTCAGGTCTTCGACGCTCCGATTACAGAGGTGCTCGTAGCCGCCGGTTATCTGACTCCTGAAGAAGCGCGGCCGGAAACGACCCCACCGTCGGTTCTGAATTCGATCGCGACGCAAGCCCTGGTGGACGAACTCGCCCGCCGCGGTATCGATCAACACAGCGGTATCGATCAACACTGAGCTGCCAGAATCGCATCTAGCTTGGAGCAGGAATTGATCGCGAGTGTGCCCGAATGAGCCCGGGCTACCGACGTTCACATGCGCGCACGCAGAAATGGTGCGGATTCTCTTGCACCAAAACATATTTCGACCTCTGTTGTCATGGGCGGGATTCTTCAGTAGGTCAGCTGCGGATCGGGCTGATCCAATCGTTCCTTGAGCCAGACTCTCAATTCCGGTCCGTACTCGGTGCGGCTGAGCGCATGGTCGAGAGAAGCTCGCAGAAAGCCGCCCGGGTTACCCAGATCGTGGCGGGTACCGTGATGGACGACGACGTGAACCGGATGGCCCTCCGCGATCAACAGCGCTATCGCATCCGTCAGTTGTAGCTCGCCACCTTGACCTGGCAAGATTCGCCGGAGTGCATCGAACACGGCTCGATCGAGAAGATAGCGTCCGGCCGCGGCGAGAGTGGACGGAGCATCCGCTGGGTCCGGCTTCTCCACCATGCCGACCACCGCGAGCACATCGGGATCGTCGCCTTCCACAGGTGCTTGCACGTCGAACACTCCGTAGGCACCAACACGATCCGGCGCGACGTCGAACGCGCACAGCACGGAACCGCCGCGCTCGGCACGCACCTTCGCCATCGCGTCGAGAACGCCGCAGGGGTGAACCAGGTCGTCGGGAAGCAGCACCGCGAACGAGTCCTCATCCGCATCCAGCACCGATTCGACAAGACCGACAGCGTGTCCCAACCCCAGCGGAGACTCCTGCACAACCGGCTCCACCGAGATCAGGCCCGGAGCACGCCGCACGCGCTCGAGCAGATGATGCTTTCCGCTGGCCGCAAGCTTGCCTTCCAACACCAGATCCTCGACAAAATGCCCGACGACCGATGCCTTGCCCGGCGCAGTGACGATCACCAGACGTTCCGCGCCTGCCTGCGCCGCTTCGCTTGCGACCAGCTCGATCCCGGGTGTATCGACCACGGGGAGCAACTCTTTCGGAACCGTCTTGGTGGCCGGGAGGAAACGAGTCCCCATCCCAGCAGCCGGCACCACCGCAGTCTTGAAAGACCGTTCAGCGCACCCTGTCATCGTTCACCTCTCCGCTCACGCGATGTTTCACACACTTACCGTTACGCGCATGCAGCGGTCGTCCCCTCATTTAGACGACCGAGGCTCACACCGCATGTACAGCCTGCGCACAAGGTCTACCGGGCGACCGAGGCCGTCGCAAGTTGACTCGAACTCGGAATTCGTTGCGCGCGAGAGCTACACACACCCCCGCATTGTCACTCCCACGACGGTCGCACCAAACTCCGCTCACTACCCGTTACCACGGCGAACTGTCGTGCCCGCTTTTCGACGTCAATCAGAACGGGACCGCCCTGTCAACCAAACGGGCAGGTACAGCACAACTTCCGATCGCAGCGGTCCGATCGAACCGTCCTCATGCGACCGGACGTAGGTCCTGCGGGCGCCGCGTCGATGGTCCCGCCCTGTCGCGGCGGCTTTCAAGTTCGGTTATCCGCAGGTGAATGCCACTGAATGCCACTGAATGCCATTGAATACAAACGAAATACGATCATCACATCACAAAGACACGTTCAGGTTGTTATCAAATCGTGATCAAATATCCGCTGCGCGAATAGTAGAAGGGTCGACCGGAGACCGCGCTAACCTGCCAGTGAAGTGATCACGTCGAAGAGTGGATCGTCAGGCCCGATGTCCATCGTGCACTCGTTCGGACGTGGATCCGGAACGAAGGCCCACAGGAGGGCTCCCGCCGTGCCGGCCGCCTTCTGACCCGTCAGCTTCATCTCGATATTCGTGGCTCTGGTCGCCAGTGATTCACAACTGCCCGCCAATTCGCCTGTCTCGGCAACCAACAACGGCTTCCCGACGGTCGTCGCCTGTTCGATGCGACGCGCTAGTCCGTTCCACTGATCGCCCGGAAGCGGTACCCCGTCCGCTCCGTAGTCGTGATACTGCAGAACGTCGACGAAGTCGGACTCGCTCACGTATTGGTAGTCGTCACCAGCAGTGCCGCACTGACCGCCCCCGACGTATCCCGCCGTGATCAGAGTGTTCGGATCAATCGCGCGAAGCTCGGCGCCTGCCGTGTCGAAGAACTCCCGCAACACCTGCGCGGAATCAGACGGACACGTTCTCGTCCACCAATTGCAGGCCGCGTCGGTGCACAGACTTGGCTCCGGCTCCCCCACCAACTCCCACGCCGCGACGGAAGGTTCGTTCTTCCAGCGGTCGACGGCGGTGTGCATCCAGTCCTGGAAGCTCATGATGGCTCGACCCGGGATCAGGTTCGCGACCTTCCAGTCGTCGGTGTACCAATCCCTGGATTTGAATTGCCCGTCATCGCACCCACTGTCCTGGGGTGAGAGCACCGGAATCGTGAACTGGTTGTGCCGCGCCGCAGCGTCGAACACCGCGTCCATCGGGCCGAAATCCATCTCTCCGGAGAATTTGTTCACCGCAAGAGCTTGGAAGGCGTTGAAGCGTGTGACGGAGTTCGGTGGCAGCGAACCGAAGTACGCGTCGAGGTCGACCATGGCGCCACAGCCGAAGTTCACCGACCAATCAGTGGCCAGCTGATAGGCATTGAGCCCGGTAGGCCACCACGGCTGTCCGTCCAGTGTGAGTCCGTTCGACGACGCTCCGACCCGAACCTGCTTGGGAGAATCGGCTCCCGCGGGCATCACGAACATCCCCACCACCGCCGCGACGGCCACAACACCGGCTACAGCGGAAGCGACACGGCGCCGGACTGTGCCACGCTCACGCGGACGCACTTCTTCAGAAGACATCTGCAACCATCCACGTCATACGGACAATCCTCCCATACGAATTGCCTCATCGCCCCGTCTGGCGTTCACCGGTGATGCGATACAAACGCCAGGCCGACGGGTCCATGCCGCCGTCGTTGGACACTTCGAGCGTCAGCGCTCCGACCCCTCCGGCGCCGGTGTCGTACATCGTCGGATAGCGCCGATTGACGGCGTCCGAAACGCCACGACCGGTATTCGGAACCGACAGGATGTACTCGACGTGATGTTCGGCGGGGTTGTTAAGTACGCGCACGAAGTCCGCATCGGAAGGCACGACAAACTGCCGAGGGTTGTTCGAGGACGCCACGACGGCATAGCTCTCCACGGTGTCGAGCAGAACCGAACCCTCCGGCAGATCCAAGTCGTCCAAATACTTGGCGATGCGACGCTCGGCCGCAAACGTGCGGAGATTCGTCTGCTCCTCGAGGTTCTTCCGGCCCGGAATGATCGCGCTGGCAATGGAATGCTCGAGCACTGCGAGCCGGGCATTACCCATCGCGACAAACGTGACCAATGTCGACCCGACCAGCAAACACAGAGAGATCACAAGGGGCAGAGAGGGTCCCGACTGCTCGGGGTACGTCGTCACCGAGCGTGAAGCAGCAGATCCCGGTCGGCGCGTGACAACCGGAACGCCGCGCGGAGCGATCAGCACGACCAGCACGAAGCACAGCGGAATGATCGAAATGTAGAAGCGCAGAAGGGGAAACGTCGAACCCATCACGTAGAGCAGTGTCTGAGCGCCGAGGATCGCGCCGAACAGCACAAGAGGCACGACCACTTCGGCGTCCCGCCGCCGGAGTGCGTAGATGATTGCCAGGACCGCGAACACCGGGAGCGCCGGCCCGAGTACGGCCATTTCGGTAATAGAGAAAGCAAGGCGTGTAATCGGCGAGTCGGTTCCGGCCCCAGCCTGCTCGAGGATGGAACTGTTCCCGTACACCGACGAGAACTGTTGGAACGCTTGACCCGTGATGAGCCAGCTGGCAAACGACCACAAGACGAACGCCAGGAATCCCGGCATCATCACGACGACACCGTCGAGTGCCGCTGCCCAGAGCCGCAAGCCAGGTCCCGCGCCCTCGCCCCGTTCCTCCGCGGTCGGTTGAAAACGAAGCCAACTCACCACAGTCACCAGCACCACCGCGACGAACAGCGGTGCCAATGCGTCGTATCGGGTGAGGTACGCCAGTGCAAATGCGAGGCCGGCACCGATGAGGTCGTGTACGTCGTCGCTGCGAATCCACCGAATCAAACGACGTGTCGCCCACAGAACGAAGAACAGGAACGGGGCTTCGCTCATTCCGCTCGCCGCGTACATGACGATCATCGGATTGACAGCGAACAGCACGGTAAGGACGACGGTGACCCATCGCGCACACCCACGGTCGCGACTGATCCCGCGTATCTGAACCACCGCACCAGCCATGAACGCCGCGGACATCACGACCGCAGTGATGTTCCACCGCAGCAGGTCCGGCCACCAGTGGCCCATCAGGCCCATCGGAATCTGGACGGCCGCCGTCAACGGGGTGAACACGAATCCGATCGCCGCGAAGTGCGGATCACGGCTGAGCAGCATTGCCGACACCGCGGCAACACGGCTGAGCGAGTCGGTGAAGATGAAGCCGATGCCGGCGTTCATCCACACACCCAACGCGGTGTAGATCGCGAAGAGGACAACAAACATCCGCCAGGGCTTGCGGCCCGGCAGGTCGTGGACCGCGACGGACGGGGCCGGGCGATCGGTGACGGTCACTGTCCTCTACGCCTCGTCACGAGCACACCGCCGACGGCCACAGCGATCAGAACCACGGTCCCGAATCCGATCCAGCCGATCGTGACTGCACTCGGGCCGGTCTCTTCTTCGGCGGATGTCGCAGTGCCCAACGGTGCGACGTTGACTCCGATGTCGAACGGCTCGCCGCCCGCAGGCGCCACCAGTAGATCGCCCGTCAGTTCTGCGAATCTGTCCTTCCCACCTTCCAACCAGTTGAGCAGAGCGTCGGCGTCGGCCGCATTACCTTCAGACGTCAGTGCTACCACTTCGTTATGCGAACCCGAAACCACCTGCAAGGCACCGTATTGCCCACCGAATTCCAGGCCTTGCAAGCGCAGGAGCCCTTGATCTGCCGTGTCCATGGGTAGAGCAACCGGAGTGGGCAGGGTTCCGTCCGCCGCGATCAACAACGCCGGCAGCGAACTGGTCGCGGCGTCGCCGAACGGGAGTACACGCGGTTGCATCGGCAGGTAGCTCAACCGCTGCATCGCGACAACGAGGCGCTGAGCCCGAATGAGATCTGCAAAATCACCTCGACTCAAACCGACGTCGAGCGTGGGCAGCATCGACTGCGGCAAGGCCTGGAATCCTCCTGGCGTCGGCGGAAATCCGGTAGAGGAGGTGATGGTGCTTGCCGGATCGACGGTGAGGGAAGAAGGACTACTCGTGCCGCACTGAAAGTCGCCAGTCACGTCCATCGAGACCTCGAACGTCAAATCGCGCCGCAGGAGTTCGTTCGGAACATCGACCCCGATGTCGAAGTGCCCGGTCTCGTTCACCGTTTGCGAGGCAAGCCTCGTATCCCCGAGCGAGATCGAAAGCTCTCCGTTGCGCGAATTAGGCAGCGGCACATAGGAACCGATCATTCTTACCGACACGTCTTTCATCGGACGCCCCAACTGCGATTGACTGAACGGAACGTCGACCTCGATGTGATTGAGACCGGAGGCCGTCAACGTTCCGAGCTTCAGTTGACCGACGGTGATCGCGTCCTGGGAAATCTGTGCGACTGTGTTGTCCGGCGACGCCAGCGCTCTGCTGGCCGCCCAGTAGCCGTCGAAGTTCGCCGCCAAGAGACTGACCTGAGGGACGAGGGTCTTGTCGTCCCCCGAAATCCGCAGCACGGGTGAACCATTGGGAGTCGCCGCAAGATCGATTCCGGCGTCCCCGCTGTTGCCGAGCACGACAGCTCGCTCGAACAGTCCAGGCTCGGCGGACGGTAGGCTCTGGCCGTTCGGCAGCTGTTCCACCACCACGGCGTCGGGCTGACTTCCGTACTTGTTGACAATCGCTGCACTCAGTTGCAAAGCCGCACTCTGCTGCGACCCCGACGAGCCGTCCGTAACGTAGATGGTTGCCTTCCTCAAAATCGGAGGAAAGAACGTCGCCACAGTTCTCGGCTGCTGCTCGGTACCGTCGTAGGCGACAAAGGCATCCCTCAGCGCGAGGGGCTGGTATCTCGTTCGGTCGTAGCAACGGTCGTCGACGGGAACGAGGTGAGCGATCATCGACACGGTCACGCTACGGTCGACTACTTCGAGCCCTTGCAACGGAACCGAAATCGGTAGACCGGTTCCGGCTTGACCTGCGTCGAAATCGACGCGGCTCACCAGCCGGCCGTCGGCAGTCACTTCGAGCCAACCCCGACTGAAGTCGGTCGGAGCGGTCAGGATGCCGGTCACGGCAGTTGCGGTCAGTCCGTCCGGCACCGGCACGGTCACCAACACGGGCGCGTCATCGGAGGAGAACACGATGTCTGTTCCCCGCCCGAGTTCAGTGAAGGAGATCGGGGTTGTCGCGCCAGCGGCCACCGAAGTGTCGGAGTCGTCCTCGAAATCCTGGGCCGAGGCCACACTGCCGAGCGGAAGTAATACAGCCACCGCGACAGCCACCGGCATTGCCAGCGCGCGCGTCAGCCAGGTTCGAGTGTGGCCCATCAGTGTGTCTCCTCGACATCTTTTGTTTCCGCGCAATCACCAAACACAAATCATGAGTAGCAATCTCGCCAGTTCGCGACGGTCCCAGGTCCGATCGCACCGTTACGGACAAACAAACCATAACGACCAATTTATGTGTTTGGCTAATTATCCCGACGGGCGAGACTTTTGTTACGGCGCGTCACATGATTAGCAATCACCGCCACTGGGAAGCCGAAAGAATCCGCACGAAAGCCAGTCCATACGCCTGAACGTCCGTCCAGTTTAAGCGATTCGCAGGCGGAAAGTTCTCAGATAAGGATGCCGTGACGATCAATTCGATCATTCCCGTCGGCAAGAACGCGATCGGAACACTGATCGGCGCACCGTTCCAATTCGCATCATCGCTGCGCATGGCCAGGGCTTTCCACCCTTACGGGCTCGAACTGAAGGGAACATTGAAACCGGCCACTCCCTGGTGGCCGGTATCGGAATCGTCGACGATTACCGTCAGCGCTCGAATGTCGAAGGCACTAGGAACACCGGGGGACCTACCAGACGTACTCGGCCTGGCTCTTCGATTGCATGATGTCGGCGCCGATGAAATCCCGTGGGACATTCTTCTCGCAACATCAGGACTTTCTACCTTCTCGAAAATGTTTCCCGCTCCGGCATTCTCATGGAACGGCGCGAGATACAGCACACTGGTTCCTTACTCACGCGCGGGCGGCGCCGCAGCGTGGCTGATCGTGACACCGCGCGGCGTCCACCCGACCGGCACTTCACTGCCCGCACTGAAGGCGGCCGTCGATCATTCCCCTCTGCACTTCTCCGTCTACCTAGCGAGAATTCAACGTCAGTTGATTCCGATCGGACACCTCTGCCTCGACGAAGTCGCGGACCACCCGGATTGCCTCCAGCCGTCCTTCGATCCGATTCTGAACAGGCCGACCCACATGCGCATGCTTCCGGAGTGGCTCGCGGAAACGCGGAAGTTCGCGTATCGCGGCAGCCGCAACGGTCGAGGAGACACAAAAAAGCGCGGTTGACCGAACTTGCCGATCAACCGCGCCGAAGCTCACTCAGCTGGTGAACTTGTCCTTGATATCCGAGACCTTGTCACTGACAGCGTCTCCGGCCTTCTTGACCTTTGCCTCGCCCTGATCGGCAACACCTTCGGCCGCCAGATCATCGTTGCCCGTGGCATTCCCGAACTTTTCCTTCGCCTCGCCGATGAGATCCTCAGCGCGGTGCTTTGCCTTGTCGATGAAGTCAGACATGTGTTTCTCCTTCTAGGATTCGGCCGTGGGATTCGGTCGTGTATTCAGTCGAACTCGAACAGCGTGTAATAGATGCGGGTCAGCGTTTTCCGGTGACTGCCTTGACCAGGAACAGCAAGATGACGGCACCGAGCAGGCAGGTGAGGAAGCTGAAGATCCAGCCCGCACCCTCGACATCGAAACCGAAGACCCGTAGCAGGAAGCCACCGATCAGGCCGCCGATGACACCGACCACGATGTTGAGGAGAATTCCCTGCTGGGCATCGGTTTTCATGATCTTACTGCCGATCCAACCCGCCAGTCCACCGATGATGATCCAGGCGATGATTCCGAGTGAGAGCATTGTGACTCCTTGAGGTAAGGGACGGCGCAATGAGAGACTGCCGGCGAAGGGAGAGTTCCACGCGATCGGCCCGCGCAACTAGACCGTGATCGCGGGTTGTGTTTGCACACAACCGGATTCTCCGCCGCACGACGCGGGGGATCGTGCACTCGGTAGCAGCCACATTGTCTGCTTACCTTTCTATCAGGTGGTCACGACAGAACCAAAACGACTGGCTATTCAACACATACGACGAACAACACTCACCGACCCACACATGATCAGCGTCACGACGATTGCGATCACCGTCGATGTCGCAGTCGCCACGAGAACCGTGACACAAAGTGCCACAGCAACATCCATGATTCTGTGCACAATGGGGAGGTCTACCAATACCCGGTCGTCAGGTGGCTCAAACCTCGATTGATCAGAGAGTTCTCGGCTCATCGTGTTTCGTACTTTTCACGGCGATGCGAATTCTGGTCGCGACGGACGAATCGCCGACTACCGCCTGGACTTGATCGCCTGTGTTGGCAACCCGAGAAACCAACTCGGGCAGCGTTTCCGATCCGGATACGACGCTCCGTCTCAAGGTCACCCGCAAATCGATTGTTCGAACTCCGCGGTCGACCAACGCTTTTCCTCGGACACCCGATACTTCGTCGAAGTCCTCCAATGATGCAGTCACTCCTTCGGCGACCGCACCCAGATCCGCGGTGATCGAATTGTGAGAGTTCGACCCCGGAACCGTGATCTCCTTCACCCGCCGAAGCGGCACATGAGAGATCAACCACCGCAACGCGAGGAGGGCAAGCAGAACTCCCCCTACCCCGACGGCCCATGGCCACCACGAGCGGTCGCCGAGATCTTCAGCCCACGGGATGTCGATTCGCGCCGGCAGATCCTTGATCACGTCGAGATTCCAGAGGATCGCTGCGACTCCCAGCGCTATCGCGAGTAGTCCTGCGATGCACGTCGCCACGCGATCTATCACCGTCGCCGTTCGGGTCATGATCTTTCCCCCGTCTGGATGCGAATCTTGATTCGAGGGGACGGTGACAACGTCTGGGCCAAGTTCCCCAGCACGGCACGGATTTCCGATTCCGCGGTCGCGGCACCATCGGGCGTGACCGAGGCCTTCACTTCGAGCTTGCGCCGAGTCGCGTGTGACGAAGCGGAGCGAACATTAGTCAGCGACTCGACGCGTACCGACGCTATCGCTGCTACATCGGCGGGATCGATCCACGTGTCAACGACTCCGACCAAGGCATTGGCAGTTTTTCGCCGCGGTTTGAATCCGAGGATCACGAACCACAGGCCGAGGACGACGGCTGCGATTCCGGCCGGCAACATCCAACCCTGGTAGGCGAGCCCGTCCACATATTCGAAAGCCCCTGATATCCAATGCGACCCAGTGATCGCGCCTAGGTCCACAAGGGCGTCTCGAATCCCGACCACGCCGAGCGCAAGTACCGCCGCTGCGATCAGAAATCCGGTGAACGCCGACCCTGGCGTCGCCAAAGGAACCGGAGCCGCAACCCTCGAGGCGGTAGGTAGTACGACCTTGTCCGAAGTCATTGCACTTTCCTTCCCGCATCACCCTTGGTCGATGCCGGGAGAACGCTCACGATCGAGACGTCCACGCCGTCTACGTCCAATCCCGAGACCGATTCCAACTGGGCCCTCACGTTGTCTCGCACCGCGGTGCCGATGACCGACAAGGATCCGGGCCACTCGATCGCGATGTCCACCTTGGCTCGTACCCGCCTGCCGGACACCAGCACTCGCGCCCTCGGCAATTCACGCCCGGTCAGTTTGTCCATGCCGCCGGCGTGGTGACGCACCCCCGGCGTTCCGCGAGTCGCCTCGAGCACCAACTTCTGCGCGACTCTGTCTCGAATCGTCAGTGATCCGCGTTCGCCCGGCTCGCCAAGCACAGACTCCGGCAGAGCTGTCTCAGCCACGACCGCGACCCTTCAGCATCACACCGAGATCGAACTCACCGTCACGCTGACCACCGACGAGGTAACCGACCACGCCGAGAACCAGCGCGATGAGGAATCCGGTGAAACCGCCTGCAGCAGCTGCGACTCCGAGAAGTAGTCCTGCCAGAAGGCCGACAGTCGAGGTGGTCATGTGAATCCTCCGTTGTGGATGATGTTCAAATGTGCGAGTCAGATCTCGGTATAGGTCTTGGCGCCCGGTAGCCGAGCGCGCACCCGGGTGTACTGGGCCCGAACGGGTCTGACTATCTGTCGCATCGTGCCGCGCAGCGTCGGACGGACACCCACATCGATCGGGGATGCGAAGTCCCGGTCGATGCGTTCGAGCGCTCTATTGAGCGCGTCGGCTGATCCCCCAGCATCGGGGTGGTGCTTCCTGATCGCCGCTCTTCGTGCAGAACGGCGATCAGGCTCTGTACCGCGGGAACGCTCAGGCATTGTGCGGGCGGCCTACTACGTCTTCCACTGTCACGTTCACGGGGCCGGAAATGAGTCCCGAAATGGCTTGGCGGATGCGTAAAGCGGTCTCTCGAACGGCGGCGTCGGCGAAGATGCAGACGTGGACGTCGGTCGACGACTCCATCACCCGCACGCCGACGACACGACGACCGGGAAGGTAGGTGCCGACCTCGCCGAACATTCCGGCATGAAGTGATGCGACGCCGGGTACAGCCGTCACGGCCTCAGCGACGGTGTCAGCGATTTCGGAACTCACTGCACCCGGGTCGTCTTGGGCTCGCCAGCTTCGTCGTCGCTGCCCTCGTCGAGGTGAACGTCGTGAACCGTGATGTTCACCTCGGTCACTTCGAGACCTGTCATCCGTTCGAGCGCTGCGATGACGTTGCGGCGAATGCCGGTGGCCAGGTCCGCGAGTGATACGCCGTACTCGGCCACGATGTCGATGTCCACCGCTGCCTGCTTTTCGCCGACCTCGACCGATACTCCCTGGGAGTGGTTGACACTCGCGCCGGGAATCCGCTCGCGCAGTGCCCCGACGACCCGGGATGCTCCGCCGCCGACGTCGTACACACCGCTCACCTCTCTGGTGGCAATGCCGGCAATCTTCGAGACAACGGTGTCGGCGATCGACGTCTTTCCTTGCGAGCTCACCAGAGCCGAGTCATTCGATGATGCAACATCCTTCGTAGATGCTGTCGCAACCTGCGTGCTGACCATTGTCATCTCCTCCTGTTGATCGATCTACCTGTGTAGTCGTGACTCGAAGGCAAAACCGAATGCCCGAGTCGGGTGACGTGCATCACTGACATTTATTAGTTACGGTCCGTAACATCCAACGCTCCGGCCGGACGAACAATCTTCGAACGCAGCCGAGTTTCCGCATTTCTGCGAGAGGAGCGACTGTGGCGTTACCGCACACACAGGGGCTCACGGGAGCGCCTGACGGCCTGGACACCGCGACAGTGGACGCTGCGATACTCGGCGACCGACAAGCATTCGAGTCGCTGGTGCACCACTACGGACCAGCGCTCCACCGCTATGCACGTCGGATGCTCGCGGACGAAGGCGACATTCTCGAAGTAGTTCAGGACACCTTCGTGGCCGCGTGGCGTCAACTCGATTCGTTTCGTGGTGAATCGTCGATGCGAACATGGCTTTTCGTGATCTGTTCCCGAAAGATCGTGGACAGCTACCGAATCAAGAGAGCTCAACCGATCGACGACAAGCTGCTCGACCCTCTTGTACCGTCTCCCGAGGCCGGTCCATTCGACACGACCTCGAACTCCGCCTTCCTGGAGGCGCTGGAGGAAGCGTTGGGGGAATTGCCTTATCGCCAGCGTGCGGCCTGGACGCTGCGAGAGGTGGAGATGCTCACGTTCGTTCAAATCGGAAAGATTCTAAGACTCACTCCGGATGCGGTGCGTGGGCATCACCACCGTGCACGGGCTAACCTGAGTGAACGAATGACGAGGTGGCGATGACCGAATCACGAACCGACGCATTGATGGCCCACGCATCCGAGGCCCTGCGAAATGCCCCGGAGCCAGGCTGGGATCGAATCAGCGACAAGGTGATCCGGGCGCTCCGATCGACCTCGGCATCGGGCTGGCCACTGAACGCACACGCGTCCGAGGGTCCACGTCTCGGCACGGTGTCGGTAAGCGATCACGTACTCCGCACCCACCTCGCCGCAGAGATACGTTCTCGACACCACTGCTCACCGAGCAGCATCGAATTCTTTGTCGACGGCCACGAAATACGTTCACTACGTATCGAACTGGCTGCGCCCTACGGAGTTGATCTGGCCGAGCTGTCGGATCGGGTGCGATTCACGGTCGTCGATGTCGTTCACATGATCCTCGGCAATATGGAACCACCGTTCTCTGCAGAGAGCGTCCACATCGCTGTGACCGACATCGTGGACGATCTACTTGCCGAGGAAAACACCAAAAGCCGTTCCGAACACTAGGTGTTTGTTCAGCACGTGTTTGGGAACCCGGCACTCATGACCACTCCCCCACCCCCGGATCCGGGCCCTGTTCCCGACCCCGGGTCGCCGACACCACCCGCGCCGACACCACCCGATCCGCTGAATCCGCCACCCGTGCCGCCCACTCCAACGCCACCGAACCCGTATCCCCCGGATCCGATCCCGCAGATCTGAAGTCGGCTGCCGCTGGGAGTTCAGCCGCCGAGTTCGGCGATCATCTCGCTCAACGATTCTGCGGCGATACGAAGTTCGCCTTCGTCGGGATTGTCGGGCGAGGAAGGCAGGCGTTCGGCCAACTGCTCGCGAGTGACAAGCGAGATACCCTCGAGGCCGAACCCTTCTTCATCGGGGACGTAGATCTCGATCTCGCCCCCGACCGCTACCAATTCCGAATGGGGGCCGCTACCCAGCAGTGCACGCAGGTGTTCGGTCGTCACGGTCATATGGTTCACGTGAAATCTCCTGCTTCGGTGACAGCTGACTTCGCTGGTTGTCGATTCGACCTGACGCACTACCCCCTACTGAGTACCCCCCGCGGGTGAGCAGGAAACGACGAGTACATGAACAACTACTTCCCGAAGGGAACGCAGACACCATGAGCGAACAGAATCCCACCGACCACACCGATCAGACGGACGAGCCGCGGACCACCGGCACCGACCACGATCCCGGCACCAGTCCCGACACCGCACACAAGGATGTTCAGACCGATCCGTCGGGCGAGCCTACGTGGGCCGACGAGGGCGGGGCGACAACCACCGGTCCGGCGACTGACACCGACTGATCTCGCCCGGCCCGAATCATCGGGACCAAGGTCCCGTGAGCCCGCGCTCACGGGGCCTTGAAATCCTCACGGATCTAACGCTTTTCACCTGCGGTTTCGTGATGCGGTAGGGTAGGCACTCAGCACGGTTGAGCACCCAGCCGTTGAAGACGTGCACGGTTCGCGTGTTGCTTCCCGTGCCGTTTCCCGGTTTCGCAAGAAACCGTTTCGAACTAGGCCGTTTCGAACCAGACCGATTCGAACGAACCGTTTCGAGCAATCCGTCAGGAGTTTCGATGAACGAGTTTTCGAGAACTACAGATGAGCGTGCCGACAGTCCCCCGATTTTCACCGTCACGTCCGCGGAAAACATTCAGTCACTGGTGGTCAGCGGCGAGATCGACATCCAGTCCCGAGCTGATTTTGCTGCCTGCGTCGATGATCTGATCAGCGAGCGTCACCCGTTCGTAGTCGACTGCTCGGACGTCCAGTTCATCTCCGTCGGAGGTCTTTCCATCATCGAAACTCTGTCGGCCAAGGCTCGAAGGCTCGGCGTCCCGTGGACACTGATCGCAGCGCACCCCGTCAGGCGCCCGCTGTCCCTGTTGAAGATGGATGCCGACATCGTGTTCACCGACTCGGTGGCCGAGGCGGTCACCTACCTGTCCGCTACCGCCATCATGGACGAGACCCTGGCGGAGCCGATGTCGGCGTGAGTAACGATCTCGAAAGGCTCTCCGAATTCGTCGTTGTCGCCAACCGACTGCCCGTCGATCTGGAAATCGACGACACTGCAGCCGACGACGACACTGCAGCCGACGAGGACGGAAGCAAGAACTGGAAGCGAAGTCCGGGTGGGCTCGTCACCGCGCTCGAACCCATCCTGCGGCAGCGAGACGGCGCTTGGGTCGGCTGGCCGGGCGTCGCAGACGAGAAGGTCGATCCCATAGTTGTGGACGGCCTCCGCCTCTTTCCCGTCGAACTGACCTCTCGGGACCTCGCCGAGTACTACGAGGGGTTCTCCAACGACACGTTGTGGCCGCTCTACCACGATGTTCTGGTGGCTCCGACGTTCGAGCGATCGTGGTGGCACACATACGTCGCGGTCAACCAGCGGTTCGCCGAGGAAACCGCGCGTTGCGCCGCGGACGGAGCTACCGTCTGGGTGCAGGACTACCAATTGCAACTCGTGCCGGCGATGCTTCGTGAGCTGCGGCCGGACCTGACTATCGGGTTCTTTCTTCACATTCCATTTCCTCCCGTCGAGCTCTTCATGCAGCTGCCGTGGCGCAAGGAGATCGTCAAGGGGATGCTGGGCGCCGACCTGATCGGTTTCCACTTACCCGGTGGCGCAAACAATTTCCTGTTCTTGGCCCGCAAACTACTCGGCTTGAAGACGACAACCGCAGGCGTCGGTGTGCGAAGTGCGCTGGGGCATGTCGATTTCGATTCCCGCGTGGTCAAGGTGGGAGCATTTCCCATCTCCGTCGATTCCGCCGAACTCGAGCGCCAGTCGAAGAGCGAATCGGTGTTGCGCCGCGCACGCGAATTGAAGGAAGAGCTCGGCAATCCCGAGAAGATCCTGCTGGGAGTCGATCGCCTCGACTACACCAAGGGCATAGACCTGCGGCTGCAAGCCCTGAAGGAACTTCTCGACGAGGGCCGCTTGGACCCGGAGAAGTACACGATGGTGCAGCTCGCTACGCCCAGTCGTGAACGCGTGCAGCACTATATCGATCTACGCAGTGTCATCGAGGAACAGGTGGGTCGCATCAACGGCGACCATAGTCAGATCGGCCGCCCCGTCGTTCACTACCTGTATCAGCCGGTTGACCGAGAAGAACTGATCGCGCTGTTCGTCGCTGCCGACGTCATGCTCGTGACTCCGATGCGCGACGGGATGAATCTCGTGGCCAAAGAGTACGTAGCGTGCCGCGGCGACCTCGGTGGCGCTCTCGTTCTCAGCGAGTTCACCGGCGCTGCAATGGAATTACGACAGTCATATCTGGTCAACCCGCACGATCTGGACGGCGTGAAGAATACAATCCTGACCGCAGTTCATCAGGATCCGAAAGAGGGCCGTCACCGCATGGCTGCCCTGCATCGCCAGGTCATGTCGCACGACGTGCATCAGTGGGCCGAGTCGTTCCTGACCGCCCTTGCCCCGACTGAACCGCGCCCGGAAGATCAGTTCGTCACGGAGCGCGAGTCGGACTTTGCGCGCAACAACTGACCACCGAGGGCGTGCGTCAAGGGTGAGCAGATACTCGAGCTAGGATTGGTTTCAGTTCATCGTCAAGCAGCGGCTGCGAACTGATCTCCTCGCCATAGCCGTGCAATGCTGCATCGGCCCAGAAAGACAGGCCGACCATGCCCCTCACGATGAAGTACTCCGAGACCTACAACGACGCTCTCATTGCGCTCGCCGCCGCCACTCATCGGCCGGCCAATGTGGTGAATCTGTTCGGCGAGTACGCTATTCGTGTTGATCTCGAGTACAACCGATACCTACTCGCCACCAATACCGTTGCCGGGCTTTCAGATCAGCCTGATCTGGGCGACTTGTGGCTGGTGAGATTCTTTCAGTCCGAATTGGCCGACACTCCCGATCAACTACTCGCAGAGGCGTCGCATCAATGGCTGGTCGATGCCCTGGATACAGCGCTGGAGCAGATCGAACGTGCCGGCAACAAGATCGTCGCAGATGCAGATTTCGGCGACCCTGCGCGCACCGACGCACCCCACGGAAACTAATCGGCTTCCGCAGTCAACTGACTGATCCGAGCCGCCAGAACGGCGTTCTCGGCTTCAAGAGACAAGATCAAACGGATTCCGACAAGATTGACTCCGTCGTCGATCAGCGCGGTGATTCGTCCGAGCGTATCCAGATCAGCCTCGCTGTACCGACGCGTACCGCCATCCGTGCGCGTCGGCGTGAGCAGGCCCCTCCGCTCGTAGAGGCGCAGCGTTTGAGGTCCTACTCCGGACAGTTCTGACATCACTGAGATCCCGTACACGCCACGCAGCGCCCGGGTCTGAGATTCCGACGTCACTGGAACCTCCTAGTTCGGTGTCGGCTGCCTTCGTCGGCGTCATCCGACCTTAGCACCATCGCGCAGTGAATCTGACGCGGACGACATAGATTCAAAGGTGTCCAGGACCACTTGCGGCAAAAATCGCGGAGCCGACAGAGCATGTAAGGGCAGGTGAAGTGCGTTTTCGTCGAGAATCGGCACACAACTTGCTTCTGCAGTTGGAACGACGCAACCTTGCCAATTATCTACATTGGCTGATATAGATTTTGTAGCACCTGAAAGCGCCATAACCGGCACTCGAAGCTGCAGAACACCCAGATGTCGGAGTTGGTGGTTCAGCTGACTCCCACACGGCACACTCTTCACCGGGAGCAAGATGACGACGATCGACATCCCGCCAACACAGGGCGAGAGCAACACCGGCATCGGAATCACTGCCGCAAGCGCGACTGTGACGACCGCAGAGGTCAAGCGCCGAATCGCGATGATGTTCGGCGACCCGGTGACAGAGGATCCAGTCGCATTCGCGCACTGAACCTGACCGACCCGCCATCCGATTGACGATGGCGCGCGACCGCCCCATTGGAGGGCGATCCCCATCATGACGAGAGGAAAACATATGTCCGAGTTCACCGTACCGGGGCTGAGCAGCGCAGACGGCTCGACCGTCGCCGACACCCTGCAGGAACGCCTCAGCGCCTACAACGATCTGCACCTCACGCTCAAGCACGTCCACTGGAACGTCGTTGGACCCAACTTCATCGGCGTGCACGAGATGATCGACCCGCAGGTGGAGCTGGTTCGCGGTTACGCCGACGATGTGGCGGAACGTATCGCGGCACTTGGCAACTCGCCCAAGGGCACCGCAGGAGCGATCGAACGCGACCGGACGTGGGACGACTACTCCGTCGGCCGCGACGATGCCCGCGCTCACCTCGCGGCGCTCGACCTCGTCTACACCGGGGTCATCACAGACAGTCGCGCCGCAATCGAGAGCGTCGGAAAGATCGACCCGATCACCGAAGACATGCTGATCGGCCAGACCGCACAGTTGGAAAAGTTCCAGTGGTTCGTTCGCGCGCACCTTGAGAACTCCGGTGGCAGCCTCGTACACGAAGGCGCGTCCACCGAGCAGGATGCCGCAAATGAGGCACGTCAGAACTGATTCACCGTCCTCGATTTCGGCCGATCCGGGGTCGGCCGAAATCGCGCGCCCCAGAACCGGAAAGGGTAGAAGCATGTCTGCGGACTCGCGCGGCACGTCAGCACAAACCCGTCGCGAGTATCAGATGTTCGTACTGCAGCAGCGCTTGTTGTTCGGATCGATCGTGGCAGGCACTGCGCTTGGGGTCCTCGCAATCAACTACTTGTGAACCACCAGGCGCCGCAGCCGTCGAAGACAGGACAGAAACGACACAATCATGAGTTCGAGCACTCTCCGCTCGATCGCCCGCAGCGATCGGTTTGCGGCAAGCACTTCTTCTCTTCTCCTCGTGGACAGCGATTTTCGTGTCAGGGGAGCAAACGAGGAATACCTTGCCATGTCCGATCGCAGTTTGGATCAGCTGCACGGAGTGGAAGTGTTCGAGGCCTTTCCAGACAACCCCGCCGACTCTTTCGCCGACGGAATCTCCTCGTTGACAATGTCGTTCGACCGGGTGATGCGAACCAAATCTCGTGATGCGCTGCCGACTCAACGGTACGACGTGCGCGACGAGCGCGGTTCCGGGCTGTTTGTCACGCGCTATTGGAACACGGTGAATTCCTCGGTCACCGATGACGACGGTCGGGTGATCGGGGTGCTTCATCGTGTGTACGAGGTTTCACGACCGCAGGCTCAGCAGTCCAGTTCGGCGCCAGACGTACTCGCCCGCCTTCGCGCGGAAAATGACGAACTGAGAAGAGCTTTGGATTCTCGGCCCGTGATCGAGCAGGCCAAGGGATTGCTGATGGCCGAGCGTGAGTGTTCAGCGGACCAAGCTTTCGACCTACTGGTCGAGATGTCGCAAGAGTGGAACGTCAAGGTGCGCGACATCGCCGGCGGTCTTGTCGCCGCAGCAGAGAGACGAGCCGGCGGTCTTGTCGCCGCAGCAGAAAGACGAGCCGTGGATCAAAAGAATTCCTGACGACCGGGATTCAAAATTTGTACGGCTGGGTAATGACCGACCAGAGGTACCCCCGAAATCCTCCCTCTCGAGGGAGGAGCCTCGAAGGTCCCGCCGGCGCAGACCATGCACCGGCGGGACCGAGCTTTGCACTAACGCCCGACCCGGGCCTCGATCCGAGTCGAGTTCGTCACGCAGCGAAGGGAACGTCCATGTTCATGCGCTCCTACACATCTCCCAGGCCCCTTGCCGACGAGTGGGACTGGCAACTGTCCGGCACCTGCCGCGACACCGACCCTGCTCTGTTCTACGACGACACGAACGAGCGCGGATCGAGGCGGGCGAAGCGCGAGAGTTCGGCGAAGCTGGTGTGTGCCAGATGCCCCGTCGTGCAGAGATGCCTGGTGCACGCCATCCAGACCGGGGAACCTCACGGCATCTGGGGCGGGATGACGGCCACCGAGCGAGAATCGTTGCGTAAAGCGCGAACTGCACCACTGGTCAGTGCTGTGTCGAGCTCGACCGAGCAATAATTTCGGGGGCAGGAACTGGTGGTGCGGAAACTCAGGGCCGTGCCTCGTGGTGTCGACGCCCATGCGTGCGTCGACGCTCCTTCATCTCGGATTCGAAGAGATGCGGCACTCTGCCGGCCAGTCGGTCGCGCACCACCTTCTCGCATTCGCGGAAGAACGACCAGTAGTTCTCGTCAAACTCCTCGACCAGCTGGAAAGTCCAACGCCCCTCGACCACGTTCCGGCCCATCAGCTCGTCCTCGACTTGACCTGCCAGTTCGTCGTTGCCGCTGGTGCGCAGTAGCTCGACGACCTCGTCGAGCATCAAATCCGCGTGCCCGATCAGCTGATGGAAGTCGTACAGAGCACCGCGCGCACGCTCCACCGTTTCGAGGGCGTTCGACAACACACCGGCCGCTTTCACTCCCTCGTCCGTGACGCCTTCCGGTCGAACGTGCACAGGGATCTGTCTTTCTGCATGGGTGTCCATGATGCGGAAGTACCCGAACGAGCCGCACATGAAAGATGGGATCAGGTACGAGTGCACCACAGGTGATGTGTCTCACAATTCATCTTCGAGTTCGATAATGAGGGTTAGTTCGCCGGGCGAAGGGTAATCGAAGGCTATGAACACCTCTGGGGTCGAGATGGTCGGCACGCATGGCCGCTACCGGTCCTTGCCTCGTTCTGCCGGAATACCGCCACATCTACCCACAGGAAGTCCCTTGATCCCTCTGTCGAGTTCGACCGAAGCCGAACTTACTCACGACTCCATCGCCTCGCTCCGTGTCCGGGCGTCGTACTCTCAACTTCCGACTCTGCGTGGAATCACCCGCACGGTCGCCAACAACACCGGATTGGATGTCGATGGGACAGCCGATCTCGCTCTGGCGATGGACGAAGTCGCAAGTATCCTCATCGGCCATGCGATACCGTCCAGCGATTTGACCTGCCGTTTCGAGACATTCGGTCGCACACTTCGGACCGTCGTTTCAGTGATTGCGCACTCCGAAATTCCCGACAAGTCGCACAGCTTCGGATGGTTCGTTCTCGAAGCACTGGTCGACTCCGTCCGTTTGGAACAATCGGAAATCGACGCGGACGGTCACATTACCCTGACGATGACGCTTGAAAAGGGCTTGATCCAGGAGCGTGCGTGACCGCTGTCCCACCGGACAAGAAGGACCAGTACGAACTAGCTGTCGAACTGTTCGTCTCGATGGCTTCGCTTCCGCCTGATGATCCGACGCGAGAAAAAATCACCAACTCGATCATCGAATTGTGCCTACCGCTCGCCACCCACGTCGCACGCCGCTACCAAGGGCGCGGCCAGCCTTTCGAGGACTTGGAGCAAGTTGCGCGCGTCGGGTTGGTACAGGCCGTGCAGCGATTCGATGTGGAAAAGGGATCGGATTTCCTGTCGTTCGCCGTCCCGACGGTAATGGGTGAGGTACGCAAGCATTTTCGCGATCATGGCTGGTCCGTTCGCGTCCCGCGAAGTCTTCAGGAACGACACCTTGCCCTGAACCGGGCGCTCACGTCGCTGTCCCAGACGCTCGGGCGTGCTCCGACCGTCGCGGAACTCGCGAAAGAACTCGACATCGAGCCGGACGAGGTCGAACAGGGGCTCACAGCCGGCAACTCGTATCGGACCGCACCGCTCGACACCGCATCCGCCGGCGACGGGAGCGGACTGACTCTGATCGACACCTTGGGTCAGTACGACGAAGCGATCAGTCGGATCGACAATCACGAGACATTGCGGCCCGCGCTCCTGGCATTACCGGAGCGCGAGCGCACGATCGTCGTTCTGAGATTTTTCGGTCATCTCACCCAGTCTCAGATTGCCGAGAAGGTCGGTCTTTCCCAGATGCATGTGTCCAGAATCCTCACTCAGACGCTGAAGCAGCTACGCACCGAGATGGGCGAAATCTTCTGACGGTACGTCTCGAGGATCAGATGTACTCCTGTGCAAGACGTTCCATCTCGTCTCGGTCGATGAGCCCGGGCTGGCCGATGTCGAGAGCCACGAGATACTTGTTGGCGAGGCGATAATCGTGACCCCACCTTCCGTGCTCACCGTCCTGCTCGGTGCGCTGCAGACTGGAACCGGGCGGAACCTCGTCCCGCAGACCGTTGGTCTCTGCTCCGATCAGCGTGTCGAGCTTGGTCGAGATGGCCGTAAGTGCATCGCGGTCGTTCATCTGAATCCCTTCGTCCGGTGACGCTGACCCCCACCCTACCGAAGCGTATAGCCAAAAACATTGCACCGCTTAATGTTCGACTCCACGCCTGGACCGTTTTTCACCCTCGAGCTACACTGAGCGGTACCGAGGTTGAGAATACAGCCGGGGTTGAAGCCACTGGCGCTCGGTTCGCATCAAGGCTCTGGATCAGGTGAGTACGTTCTGCGCGTATCCGTCCTGCGCATATCCATTGAGCTCTAGAGTTTTCCACGCCTGGACGCGTTCACTTTCCGCGCCGCCAGATCGGTCGTCAGCCTTTCGATGAAAGCACACAGACCGGATCTGCCATGAATCTGAATGAACTCGACCACACTTCGATCGATTCCATCGATCCCTCAACACAATTGGGGCCGATCTTGGAAACACAAGGCTTCGCTGCCTGGCGGGTAGCACCCTCGACAGTCCTGATCCAGGTCAATGTCGATCTCGACAGACTCTCCGCGCCCGAAGTACAAGAACTTCTCAGCTCGTACGCTGCGGAGTGGACTCGCGTCATCTTCGACCTGTCCAATTCACTGTTCGTCGGTGCGGTATGCCTCGAACTGTTCGCCGAGCTGAACTCCCGTTCGCGAACCCATGACTTCCAGTGGTCCGTTATCGGGTCACACCCACTTCGACGCTTGCTTCGGGCAGCGCGGGCGGAAGAAGAATTTCCGGTTACGAACTCTGTCGAGGCCGCCATGCGCGCGCTCCGCGAAGCCGAGAAGTCGCTCGAAGTCTCCTGAGGGCACGCCCGGCACCGACGTCGAGCGCTGAGCGCTGAGCGCTCGCAGCGACTAAGGTTCGTCGGGCTGTCCGACGAGCTGAGAGAGACCGAGAATGACAATCGCCAAGCGCCTCGATGCCTTGCAACAGAAGCATCCGGCACTGGGGTTCCCGATAGCGGTCCTCTACAAGTTCCTCGACGATCAAGGTGTTTATCTCGCCGCGCTGATCGCTTACTACGGATTTGTCTCGCTGTTTCCGCTGCTTCTCCTACTCTCGACGATTCTCGGCTTCGTGCTGTCGGACAACCCCGAACTTCAGCAACAGATCTTGGACTCGGCACTGCATCAGTTCCCGGTTATCGGTGACGACCTGGGCAACGCGCAACAGATCGGTGGCGGCGTCACGGGTCTGGTGATCGGAATCGTCGGCGGCCTCTACGGTGGCCTCGGTGTCGCTCTGGCTTGCCAGAATGCGATGAACACGGTGTGGTCTGTGCCCCGAAACATGCGACCGGATCCCATCCGCGGGCGGCTTCAAGGGTTACTGCTGCTCGGCACCATCGGTCTCGCGATCTTGGGGACCACCGCTGTCTCCAGCATCGGTGGCGCGCTTCATCTGGGCGGTTCGTTCAGCTTCTTACTGACCCTCGCGGCAGTCGTCTTGAACGCGGGTATCTTCATCGTCGCTTTCCGGCTCACCTGCGCGAGGCCGCTGTCTGTGGCCGATGTGGCACCCGGAGCGATCGCCGCTGCTGTTCTCTGGCAAGCACTTCAGTCCTTCGGTGCCCTCTACGTGACGTCCGTGGTGCGGGGTGCTTCCACCACCAATGGCGTCTTTGCCATTGTTCTGGGTTTGTTGGCCTTCTTGTTCCTCGCTGCCGCCTCGATCGTCATGTGCGCGGAAATCAACGTCGTGCGAGTCGACAAACTCCATCCGCGGGCGTTGCTGGCTCCGTTCACCGACAACACCGAGCTCATCGAAGGCGATCGGCGCACCTTCGCCGATCAAGCAAAAGCGCAACGCGCGGTTCCGCACGAGAACATCCACGTGACATTCGACGGGCACACCAAATCCGACGAATCGGACTGATCTCGCCCCCGATCGAGTTGGGTATTTGGTCCCGTCCTGAGCATCGGGGTGACATTCTGCGCCGCGAATCCAGATTTAACACAGGTGTTGTCATTTCGCGCAGTATCGAAGCGACGAATACATCACAGCAGGTAGACGCGCATAGTTGAACAATCACCTGCTTCCGGCGCGGCCCCACAACGGGACAAACCCGCCAAATACTGCAACTCGCCATGCATGTAATTGGAGACAGAAAAAGAAGAGCATGGCAGGATCAGGTGTGAGACCGGACTCTCGATGGGAGGGCTCGGCTCGATGGATCCAGGAGAATTTGGTTATGGCTCAGGGCAGTGTCAAGTGGTTCAACGGTGAAAAGGGCTTCGGATTCATCGAGCAGGAAGGTGGCGGACCGGATGTGTTCGTTCACTACTCGGAGATCCAGGGCAGCGGCTACAAGTCCCTCGACGAGGGCCAGAAGGTCGAGTTCGAGATCGGACAGGGCCAGAAGGGCCCCCAGGCTCAGAATGTTCGCGCCATCTGAGCTCGATCCCAGTCTGAATTCAGACTGAAAAGGCTGGACGCTGCACCGCACGGTGCCGGCATCCAGCCTTTTCTTGGTTTCTGGGTCTACTTGGTTTCCAGGTCGGACGCGTGCCGAGTTCGGTACCGGTTAACTCGCTCGCGCCCGCTTCTTCTTGTGGGAGCTGTCGCAGAACGGCGCAATGGCGGTCCGTCCACATCGGCACAAAGCGACCGTAGAGCGCTTGTTCTCTATCGGAGTGCCGTCGTCGCGGAGCAACTCGAAGTCACCACGTACCAGCAGCGGTCCGTCCGAGCAGGCGGTTATGGTGGTGTTGCACCCGGAACTATCCGGTGTTTCGGCAGATGACGATTCGGGAAACGCGGTCATATGTCCTCTTCACTTCTCGATTCGGCCACTGGCGTGCCTACTTCCATGCCCGTTCCGCAGGCTCGCGGCCCACTGAGCGCCACTCTCGTTTCCATTCTGCTCTCCTCCGCCGATCCGAGGGAGCTGAAGGCTGCCGCTGACGCGTACGAAGACGCACGATCCACCGACCTCACCTACGACATTCTTCGAGACGATGACGCCCAGTTGACGCTGGCGCTCCTCTACGAGCTTCATCTGCAGGGAATCGAGAACGTCTCGGACGAGTGGGAGTGGAATCCGGACCTGCTCGCGGTGCGGTCTCGTCTCGAAACGCACTTCGAGTCCGCCATCGCGCAACTCGTGGGGACTGTGCCGTCGTCTGGCGACGTGGTGGCCGACCTGTGGGCGATGACGGCGCCCAGTGCCGGACCCGGTCTTGCGGCCTTCATGGCGAAGGACGCCACGGTCGATCAGTTCGCGGAGGTGCTGATTCACCGTTCGCTCAATCAGCTCCGTGAAGCGGATGTGCACACCCTTGGAATTTCGCGGCTCTCCGGTGCCGTCAAGGCAGCCCTCGTCGAGGTGCAGAGCGACGAGTACGGAGGCGGCCGCGCAGAGCGTATGCATTCGCGTCTGTTTGCCGACACGATGCGGGCCGTCGGTCTTTCGGACCGCTACGGTCACTACATCGATGCCGTTCCCGCAGTGACCTTGGCGTCGTTGAATGCTCTCTCGCTCTTCGGTTTTCATCGCCGACATCTCGGCACCCTGGTCGGGCACCTGTGCGCCGTCGAGACCACGTCGGCGCTGCCGAGTAAGCGGTACAGCGCCGGCCTGCGCCGACTCGGATTCGGTTCGGACGCGACCCTGTTCTACGACGAGCATGTAGAAGCGGATTCCGTCCATGAACAGATCGCCGTTCGGGAGCTTGCCGGCGGTCTTGCTTCTTCACAGCCACACCGCGCCGGCGACATCTTGTCCGGCGCCGCAACTTGCCTCGCGTTCGACGATCTTCTCGGTGAACATCTCACATCGAGTTGGGAGAAGGGTGAGACTTCGTTGCGCGAATGACCACCAGTTGTTCGATTTCCTGACCCGTGGTGATCAACCCTCGCGCCTCGAGCATCGTGCGTCTCTCACGCATCACGGGCCCGAACGGAATGTACTTCCGAGCCGAAATCTCCACCGCCATACTGTGTTCCTCGAGTATCGCCTCGGTCTTGTCGACCCCGCACAGTACCGACTGCAGGAGAAGAAGTGTGCCGCCGGGGACGAGTACGTCGTGAACGGTGGCCGCGATCCTGTCGATGAGGGCGCGTCCGTCCTTGCCTGCGTCCCAAGCACGTTCGATTCCAGCGGTAGGGAGATCATCTGCAAGTGCAGGGACGTACGGCGGGTTGGAGATCACCAGATCGAAGAGTTCGCCGTGCACGGCCTCGGTGAGATCGCCACGACGGGAATCGATGAAGGTTCCGTTGAGGATTCCGTTGAGACGAGCGTTGGCGCACGCTCGGCGAGATATGTCGACTGCGACAACGTGGCCTGCACCTGCCGCAGATGCCGCGACGGCGAGGGCGCCGGTCCCCGTGCACAGATCCAACACCCGACTGCGAGCGGTGAGGTGCTCGAACAGCAGTGCATCCGCGAGTAACGACGTGTCGTGTTGCGGTGGATACACACCAGGTAAACGCAGGATCATCATCGGCTCCTCTTTTTCGGGCGACATCGCACATCGCTGCATGCGGCTACCCAGGAACCTCGAATTTCATGCAACATTGGAGTATCGACCGCCTGGAACGGTCACATCGCCGCAGTTTGCGGAGTAGACCTGAGTCATGACAGGCAATGCGGACACTCCACAGGGAGCCGCGGCGTTTGCTTCCGCAGCAGATTCGCTCGACACCCTCGCCGAGGCGATTGCCGGACTCCGGTCCAATCTGAACACGGACGAGCACCTCGACTCCATGCTCCAACGTCTGGCCGAGACGGCGGTCAAAGCACTGCCGGACGCCGACGCAGTCAGCGTGACCGTGTTGTCGGCCGATGGCCCGCGAACTGCTGCATCTACCGCGGACTATCTCTCCGGGATAGACGACGCCCAGCACTCCGCCGATCGTGGTCCGTGTGTGGACGCCGCGCGCTCAGTCTCGTCGGTCCGGGCAAAGGTGGGTGATCACGAAGCCGAATGGCCGGAATTCACCGTCGAGGCCCGCAAACAAGGCGTCCGGTCCTACTTGTCCGTGCCGATCACCATGGGCGAAGGGAGCGCCGAACTTCTCGGCGCTTTCAACGTCTACGGATTCGCATCGACCGAGTTCAAGGCCTTCGACGAAGAGTTGATGAAATTGTTCACCGCCGGTGCGGGCGCGGCGATCGCAGATTCACGACGCTGGCGTCAGGCACACGAACACATCGAACAATTGCACTACGCCATGGAGTCTCGGGCCGAGATCGAGCAGGCCAAGGGCGTCCTGATCGCCGTCCACGGTATCGACGCCGAGGAAGCATTCAGGCGCCTCGTGCAGCAATCACAGCACACCAACGTCAAGCTCCACGACGTTGCACGGATGCTCATTGATTCGGTGCGCCACCGCAGGTTCTGAAGATTCTTCAGTCGCAAAACCCCGTTTTATACCCCGAAGGTACAGCTCCCAAACGTATCCAGAGATGTTTCACCGAAACAGGTTTCGACCTGCGCGACTGCTGGCGGTCGAGCGGCGGCACTCGTCTGAAATGTGGTTATCTGTTGAGAACCGGGACGAAAGAAGACCCGACCATACCAGGGTGAGGAAAGGATCGTCACTGTGCCAATCGACCAGGTTCTTGTCGTAGTTCCCGCCCACAACGAAGCCGAAGACCTTCCTAATTGCCTTCGTGCACTCGCAACAGCGGCATCGGCTTGCGTTGTCCCCGTCCGACTTGTTGCCGTCCTCGACAACTGTTCGGACGGAACCGCGGGGGTCATACCCGACGGGGTGGAAGTACTCCGCGTCGAGCATCAGAACGTCGGACGTTCGCGAGCGACGGGCTTCTCCGCGTTCGGCTTAGATTTGGGTGCCTCAGCGTGGTTCACCACCACCGATGCCGATTCGGTGGTCGGCCCCACGTGGATTGCGCGCCAACTGGAGTATGCGCGTACTTCGGACGTCGTCGCGGGAACCGTGCGCATCGCCGACTGGGAAGGTCATCCACACTCTGTCCGCGAACGATACGAACGTATGTATCACGAGCATCCGTACGGTCGACACGGTCACGTCCACGGTGCCAACCTCGGTGTCCGCGCCGACATGTACTGGAGCGTCGGAGGATTCTCCGATCTCGAAGAAGACGAGGACGTCGATCTCGTCCGGCGGTTGAGCGAGGCGGGTGCCTGTATCACGTGGGCAGAAGATATTGCGGTCACCACGTCTGCACGTCTCGACGGCCGAACTCCGGGCGGTTTTGCCGGACATATCCGTAACCTGGGTGGTATGACCGCCGATAACGAAGAAGCGGAGTTGGCACGATGAAACGACTACACACACTCCTGGACGCAGGTGGACTGTACTTGCCGTTGCCCGGCGGCGGCGCGACGGCCGCACGATGGACCTCCCTGGCAGAACTCACTCGAGAGAACGTGGTCCTCGGCCGAATGGCCGAGGCTCACACCGACGCCGTCGCGATACTCACCGAACTCGACGGCCCCGATCCCGAACCGGGACAGCTGTGGGGCGTGTGGGCAGCCGAGCCACCCGAACCAGTCGTGAATGCATCTGAGCACGTGGGGATCTGGACGCTCACCGGTCGCAAGTTGTGGTGTTCGGGCGCTAACACCTGCACGCATGCACTGATCACCGCGTTGGTCGACGGTGTCCCCTCGCTCTTCGCGGTTGAGCTCGGACTACCTGGGGTACATCCCGTTCCCGATTCATGGAAGGCCGTTGGTATGGCCGAAAGCGACTCCAGCGCGGTCGACTTCGACATGGTTCCGGCAATACCGGTTGGCACGGCAGGGGACTATCTGAGCCGGCCGGGGTTCTGGCACGGCGCGATAGGGGTGGCCGCATGCTGGTACGGCGGTGCGTGTGGAGTTGCAGATCCGTTGTACGACAAGGCCGCAAGCAGCGAAGATCCCTATGTACTCGCGCACCTCGGTGCGGTCGACGCGGCGCTGGCCGCAGCGCGCAACGCGCTCGCAGTCGCGGCGGCGGAGATCGACGCCGACCCTTTCGACGAAGACGCCGAGGCCATGCAACGGGCACTGCGTGTGCGGGCAATCGTCGAACGCGCCGCCACCGAGACCCTGGATCGGGTGGGACGCGCTCTCGGGGCCGCACCGCTCTGCATGGACGCCGAGCATGCCGCCCGCGTCGCCGACCTCACCGTCTACTTGCGGCAGAGCCACGCCGAGAAGGATCACGCAGAACTGGGCCGGATTGCGGCTAAGGGGAAACGGCCGTGGTGAACTCGAAACTGTTCGCGCAGAAGCCCGTCGACGACGGCGGCACCCCCGAATCGACATGGCAGGCGTGGGGACGCAGTTTTCCGGAACTGGACCTCAGCGGGTGCTCGCGATTGATCGTCGTCGCTCCCCATCCTGACGACGAAATCCTCGGCCTGGGGGGAACCGCGCGCCTGGCAACACTTTCCGGCATCAATGTTCAAGTGGTGTCCGTTACCGATGGCGGCGCTTCACATCCCGACTCACCGACGGTGACTCAGCCCGAGATGGAACAACTTCGACGGTCCGAGTCGGATCGAGCAGCGCGTGTGCTCGGAATTCCCACACCGGTTCGATTGAGCATCCCGGACGGGAGGATTGGCGAGAACCGGCGAGAGTTGACCGACCGCCTCAGCTCGATTCTCGGTGATTCCTCGGCCGATACTTGGTGCGCCTCGACGTGGCGCGGGGACGGCCACCCGGATCATGAAGCTACCGGGGACGCTGCGGCAAGGGCGTGCGCGGATACTGGAGCACGATTGATCGAGTACCCCATCTGGGCGTGGCATTGGGCCGCGCCGGATCATGCGGCAGTCCCGTGGGAACGAGTCAGAAGAGTGACCTTGCCGTCTGATGTTCAGGCTGCAAAATCTGCTGCTGCCCAAGAGTTCACATCACAGATCGCACCACTCTCCGATCACCCTGCGGATGCACCCATACTCCCCCGACACGTGATGGAACGCTTACTGCGACCGTACGAAACGGTGTTCGTATGACCGATCGTGAACTTCCCGCGGACTACTTCGCCAAGATGTATGCCGCACAATCCGATCCATGGGACTTCGAATCTCGTTGGTACGAGCAGCGAAAATACGCGCTCAGTATCGCGATGCTCCCGAAACCCCGATACCGTCGCGCGTTCGAACCTGGGTGCTCGATCGGGGTCCTCACCGAGAAATTGGCCGAGCGCTGCGACAGCGTTCTCGCCACCGACATCGTCCCGGCCGCATTCGAGAGTGCTCGTGCGCGGCTTGCCGGTCGCGACGCCGAATTCCGCCTCTGGGCTTTGGGTGACGACTGGCCCGGCGAGACCTTCGACCTCGTCGTCATCAGCGAGGTCGGCTATTACCTGACCTTCGACAAACTCGTCGACGCAATGCTGCAGGTCGTCGAGCATCTCGAGCCTGGCGGCACTCTGCTGTGTGCCCACTGGCGCCACGTCGTACCGGAGTATCCGCAGAACGGTGACGCCGTTCATTCGGCTGTGCGCCAGACGCCGGGGTTGGCGCAGTTCGCGTCGTACCAGGACGAGGACGTGCTGATCGACGTCTTCGTGAAGGGTCCGCCGTCACCACCGTCGGTAGCTCGTTCCGAAGGTCTGATCTAGAACACCTGTGCGCGGTTGAGGAGCGCGGGGACTCCTCAACCACGCACGGAGGTCAGTCTCGCTTCTCCAACGCGAGGTCCGTATCCGAGTGCAGTTCACCGACTTCGGTCTTGAGGATCCGCATCGACCGACCGAGGCCGCGGGCGGCGTCCGGCAGCTTCTTCGAACCGAACAGCACCACGAGCACTACTGCGACGATCGCCCAGTGGGTCGGGCTGAGCGCGCCCATCAGGCGGGTTCCTTGCCCTCGGGGTACACCGCGTCGACCTCTACCTCGACGAGCCAACCGGCCACCGGCAGTCCCGCAACCTCCAGCGCGAAGCGGGTCGGCCGGGCACTGTTGCGTTCGATCGGAGCGATCGGCTCGGCAGTGCCCATCGGCACCAACTCCGTGTCACCCGTGTCAAGATTGGTATTGGCGAAGAACTGGCGGTACGCGCGATTCCATCCGGTGTAGTCGGCCTTGTCCGATCCCGGCGCGTTGTCGAGGAAGACGCGCATCGTCACGACGTCTTCTAGACTCAATCCCTGTGCTTCGAGGTTGTCGCGGATCTTCTTGAGTACGTTGATGCCCTGCGCCTCGGTGACGGTGACACCGGCCGGCAGAACACCGCCGGAGAACTGACCGTCGATGTACGACTCCGGCGATCCTTCCGGCGCCGCCTTGTTTCCTGCCGACGGGCCGATGCCGCTGGTCTTGTAGATCGCGGTGTCACCGCCGATCGCGACGCCCTGAGCGATCATCGGGTTTGCCTGCCCCGCTTCGAGAATCGATTTGGAGACGAACGAACTCGATGTGGTCTCGGCGTCCGCCTCGTCAGACGAGCAGGCCGTGGCGAACCCCAGTAGCGCAGTGGCGGCAAATGCCGCTGCAAGGACCTTGGTGCTGCGAGAATTCATGATTGGACCTCCAGAAAAAGTGATGGAAAACGAAGCACGTCAGGCAGTTTGCGCAACACGCTGATGCAGGTGGGTCACGACGTCCTGCGCGGACGTGAAGGCCCCGTGCTGCCAGGCGATAGCATTGGAGAGGTGATCGCCGGCGAAGTAGATCCGGTCGACGGGTTCGAGCAGCTTGGTGTACTCGGGAGTTGCCATGCCGCCGTGGGAATCTCCCGCGCCGGCCCACGACGCCCAGGCGGATTCCGAATACTTGGTGCGGCGCCAGCTTCCGGAGAAGGACGACGAGATGTCGCGAGTGTATTTGTCGCCGTGGATTTCTGCGCCTTCGGCGATGGCCTTCGCCAGCCGCTGACGGTGAGTGAGCGATTCGAAAGCCTGTTGACGCTTACCCGAGCTGTAGTACGCGACGACGACGCCGCGGTCGGAGTTGTAGTGGTCGTAGGGGAACATGATCTGGGAGATGTCGCGGTCGGTGTTGGACGCGCCGCCGTAGATGCGGTCCTCGGTCTCCCACCACCGACGCGAGTATTCGATACCGAGCTTGCCCGACGACGACGGCTTGGCTGCATCCAACGCGAGCAGGATGTCGGAGGGCAGGTTGTTGTTCAGCCGCTTGATCAGGTGCGGCGGGATCGTGCAGATTGCGTAGTCGGCGGTGATCGACTTGGTCTTGCCGTCGACGACGTAGTCGACGGTGACGCCTTCCGGCACGTTCTTCATGCCGCTGACCTCGGCGCCGAACTCGATGTTGTCCATGCCGATCGCGTCCTGGAACTTGTAGTAAATCCGGTCCATGCCGCCGACCGGGGTCATCATCGTCATGGCCTGGTCGTAACCGAACTCGAAGGAGAATGCACGCCCGATGCCGCCCTGGATCACCTCGCTCATCCCGAATGGTTCGATCTCAGTTCCGAAGTTGAGGCCGGCGCCCGGCTCCGCGGAGTGCCCTCGACGCGAGGATCCGACGTAGCGGCCGTCGCTGGAGAGATCACCGAAGTCGGTGAGGAAGGACGAGAGTGCTTCCTTGTCTTCCTTGCTCAAGACCTGGTCGAGAGCGCCCTGATTGGTGGCCTTCTGCAGCAACTCGGACATGTATCCGTAGGTGTCGGCTTTGGCTGCTCGGTAGGTGATCGACTGATTCGCCAGCGGCTTGTTGCCGGTGTAGTTGACGAAGGTGTTCGCATTCTGGTTTCCGAACATCTGCAGTTCGACGCCCAGTTCGCGGCAGTAGTCGATGGTGTTGTGATTTTGCGGAATACGCGTCGCACCGAGGTTGTAGAAGTGTCCCTCGGAGAACGTACAGGTCTGTGTCTCACCGTTCAGGTCGGTTTCTTCGGTGCCGTTGCGGATCGACCACACCCGACCACCCGGCCGGTTGCGCGCTTCGAGGACAGTGACCTTGTATCCGGCCTTCTGCAGTTCGTAGGCGGAGCACAGACCGGACGGTCCGCCGCCGAGGATCACGACGGAGTGATTTCCCTTGACCTTTCCGATCAGGTCACCCGCGGCAGGTGCCTGAAATCGCCTCGGCGTCGACGCCACCGCCGGTGCCAGGCCGATGGACGACATAGCACCGAGTGCCAGGCCGGCGCCGCCGGTGATTCCCAGACTGCGCATGAAAGATCTACGTGTGTATGGCATTCGAGCTCCCCAGTGTGCTCCCGGCGACCCGGGTGGTTGGTGTTGAACACAGACTTCAGGAGCATTGGGTCCGGAACTTGACGCGCAGGAAACAGTCAGTGGGGACCGAGTGAGAAACCTGCGAGCATCAGCATCGGGCTCTCTCACCCGAGTGCGATCAGCGGAAGCATGTCCGCAATATCCGCGTTACAGAACCGGACTAGCGTGACGCGACATGTCCGCTCTCACCGAAGCTATCGCGCGGTCGTTCACCACGCGCGAGAAGCAGCCCCCGGCGCGATCACCGCTGCGCGCGTTGGGCCGTCGGCAACTCTCGGGCGCCGAAGTGCTGGCCCAGTCGGTGGCAACCACCGCCCCTGCTGTGTCGATGGTCGTTCTGCCCGTCACCATGCTGACACACGGCCGATTGTTGAGCGGGATGATCACCATCATCGCGGCCACCGTGCTGGTGACACTCATCGCTTTCTGCGTTTCGCAGTTCACGCGCCGAATGGCAGCATCGGGCGGGCTGCACAGCTTCGTCTTTCGTGGCCTGGGCACCCGGGCAGCATTGACCACCGGCACCGCCATGCTGGTCAAGTACGTCGGCAGCGCGGTGATGACGCTCTATCACGGAGGACAGGCCGCAATCGCATTGCTCGGCTTCGCGGGTGTGCACGTGGACAAGACTTTTCACGTCATCGCGCTCTATCTGGGGATAGCCCTGCTGATTCTCGGCGCCCTCGTTCGAAGTGTCAGATTTGCCGCTCTCGCGATCCTCGTCGTCGAAAGCTGTTCACTTCTGTTCATCGTCGGGCTCATGATTCTGGGCGGTTCCGGAAGTCAACAAGCACAGATCGTTCCGCCCACCTCCGGCCACGGGCTGTTACTCACCGCCCTGGCTGCCGTGTTCGCTCTCGCCGGATTCGAGAGCGCGGCCTTCTTCGGCCCCGAAGCTCGTCGTCCGCTGGTAACCGTCACCCGCACAGTCCTTCTCACACCAATCATCTGTGGATCGCTCTTCATCTTTGCGGGCTGGGCCGCTTGGTCGGGACGTAGCGACACCCTCGTCAACGCCTATCTCCACGGAACAGCGACGGGTGTGAGTCCAGGTGTCGTCATCGCGCTCAACGTCGGTCTGGGGTGCTCGTGGCTGGCGTCGTCGATGGCGTCGTCCAATGCTGCGTCGCGTCTGGTCTACTCGTTCGGCGTCGAACGCCTACTCCCCCGCCGGTTCGCCTCGGTTCACAGCGCATTTCGCACGCCCTACTTCGCATTGACTACCGTGGTCTGCACCGTCCTGCTGGGCGGCGGAACCTTTGCCGTACTCGGGCGCGGAGAAATCTTCGACGACGTTCGACTGACTGTTCGCGGCGCCGTCATCGTGGCCTATGCACTGACGGCGATCGCATCCGTTGTCTTCCTGACACGGATCGGCGAGCACACTCCCGGCGTTCTCGCGGCCGCGTCGTGTGGAAGTGGCGCCGGCGCGATAGTCCTCAGTTACCTGGTTTATGCCAACACGATCGACCACGCGTACGTTGCACCGATCGCTGTGCTGGTGATCCTGACCTCGGGCACGCTCTGGCAGTTCTACCTGCGACGCCGAAGCCCCAAAAGTCTGCTGCACGTCGGAGCTTTCGACAGTCCCGAAACCGAGGACGTACTACCAGGAGCTGGGGTATTCGCCACCGACGCAGCCGGAAACATCGTGCTGGTGGGCGAGCCGACTGCCGGCGCCCGCTGATGGTGGGCCGACCACGCGACCTCGGTGGGCACGAACCCCGAGCGGTTCAGCGCGCCCTCGCCCTGCTCGAGTCGGCGGCCAGGCTGGGATCGGGAGCCACCGCCAAGGACATTGCCGCCCTGGCCGACATCCCACCTGCCACTGCGTACCGGTTGCTCAACATCCTTGTCGCCGACGGTTACCTGGTTCGGATCGCCGACCTCTCCGGCTTCGCGCTGGGCCGACGCACCCGTGAATTGGCCGGGGCTGCCGCCGAACCCACCCCCGTCGACAATTCGGTGCTCCTCGAAGAACTCCGCGAACAGCTACGGTTCGGCGTCTACCTCGCGTCGTTTGCAGAGAACAGAATTCGACTGGTCGATCGCGATCCCGACCATGAGCTCAGCGGCGAACGGACGCTGGTCACAGCCGTTCACGCGTCGGCTATCGGGAAGCTGCTCCTCGCCAGCCGACCCGAGTTGGCCGAGGCCCCATTGCGAAAGGTCACCGCACACACCATCACCGACGGCGACCAGTTGGAACTCGAACTCTCTCGGATCCGGCGCGGCGAGCCTGCCCGTGAGGTCGACGAGATTCGTGTCGGACGCTCCGCCGTCGCCGTCCCGATCCACGACGCGGAAAGGTGTGTCGTCGGCGCCTTGGCTGCGATAGGTCCGACCGGCAGACTTTCCGTCGACGACGCAGAACTTGTGGCGCTCTTGCGGGAGTACGCGGAACGCATCGTTGCACCGACGATGTCGAAGGCAAGCTGAAAATCAGAGGCCGAAAACACGTTTGGCGAAGCCGAGATGCTCGTCAGCCCAGCCGATGACGCCGAGCGTGGAATCGAGATTCTGCGGCGGAGTGCGCACCAAGGTGTCGCGTCGGACGAGACGGTCGAAATCGACCTGCACGCGGTCGAACTGGACTCCGGCCGTGACCATGATGTTCGCCAGTTCTTGCGCCATCACCCCGTACGCGACTGTCGTGGGATGAACGCCGTCGAGCGAGAAGAGTCCGCCCGAAGCGCGACCACCGTGACCGTCGGCGGAGAGGAACAGCGAGTCCGGCACGGGTAGCAGGTCGGTCAGTGCCTTGGCGAGGGGGTACGGCGTCCACCATGACGGCCGCGCATTGACGTCGGTGACGTAGCGCCGTGAAGCCACGCGCTCGAGCAACCCGGCAATATCGCAGAGGTACCAGTCCTTCCCTACTCGACGGGCGTTTGCGACTGCCTGCTCGATACCGTCGTTGTACATGTCGATTGCGGTATCGACGGCCCACGCCTGCGCGCCGTTGATATGTTGATCGCGTTGTGGGTCGAAGTCTGTGTCACGCACCCACGGTCGCGCGTAATACGGGAAGTACCGTGATCCGATTTCGATCTTGCCGCCGAGCCCGTGGGCGATCGGTGCGATGGTCACGTGTGGGACGGTGCAGAGGATGACGTGCTGCGCGTTGATCTTCCGGATCGCGGCGAGCACCTCGGCATACTCCGACGCGAAGTGCTCGGGCTGCCACACCGTGTAGTCGCGCTTACCGTCCGGGTCACGGAAGTTGTTGCCGCTCCACTCTACTCGGAGTTCGGTGACGGTGCGGAGCGCGTTGTTGGCACCAAGGAAGACGATCAGAGTTTCGATGCCCTCCTTGCCCAACTCCGCTGCTGCGTCGAACGCCGTCATGCGCTTCTCGGCGTCGGAGCCTCGCGGCAGAACCCGCAGTGCGGCGCGCTCACCGTTGTTCTCGACGATCTGGCTGATCAAATCGTCGTGCGGTTGGCGAAGAGCATCCTCACAGCCCTGCGCCGTCTTGGTCAGAGCGTCACGAAGATCCCACCCGTACACCGAGAGGTTGTGGTTGATTGCCGAGAACGTCGGCGCTTCGCTGCCCGGTCCGCGTTCCCAGTAGTCCTCCACCTGGTCCGTGAACGCACGTGCAGCGAAGAGTGCGAGCGGAACCTCCCAGAGGTCGAGCCGTGGGCCGAAGCGCTCCTCGAGGGTGCGGAGCAACAGTTCGATGTTGAGCGGAAGCCCGCCCGGGCCGCCGTAACGGGGAAAGCGGAACTGGTCGAGCCCGCCCAACTGATGAGCAATGATCGCCGGATACGACAGATCGGTATTGAAGATCGCCCCGCTCTGAAATCCCTGCGACAGCGAATCGCCGATGACCACCAACCGGTGGGGAGCATCGCCCCCAGGCGGAACTACCGGAATCCCCACCGTGGGATCGAACTGCGGAACCCTGGGTCCGCCGGCGGCCGCGGCCACGACGTCGTCGGGAGTATCGGATGGAAGTTCCATGCCCAACTCACCTCCGGAAAAGTCCAGCTGGTCAGCTGATCAGTGGTGGCTTACGCCGATCGGCGTTGGCCTGATCCGATTGCTTCTCGATCGACCTGACAACCTCGTCGGCCCACTGTTGATTTCGCCCGTCGAACTCTGCGCGGTCCCGCCGCGCGATACCGCGTCCGACCAGGATGGCAATCGGAATGGAACACACGACCCATACGAGTAGTACGCCACCGACAATCCACCACATAACCAGTAATTGTGCCCGATTCGACGACTGTTGTGCTCCAGGTCGAAACATCTGTCCGAATCGTGGCGGTCAATCCAGATGAGCGTGCAGGTCAGAAACGGTCTGCGTCGACGGTTTCACGGACTTTACGAACCTGATTCCATCCCCGGACGGCGATGCCGAAGGCAACAAGCGACATCAGATCCGAGACCGTCAAACCGTGTTCCCTGTTCAACGACCACAAGACCTGACCTTCCATCGGTCCATTGAAGAACAGCCACGCCACCCCTGCACAGGCGGTCGCAACAACACTGGCTTTCGACGGCTTCATCAAACACACGGTGCTGGTCACGAACAACAAGTTCATGAAAACCAGACCGTAGAAAATTCCGATCATGCGACTCCCCCCGAAGCTCGTTCGTTCAGCTGCGGTTGAAGTTCAGGTACGCCTTCGACGGTGTCGGGCCGCGCTGGCCCTGGTACTTGGATCCGGCCTCGGAGCTTCCGTACGGGAACTCTGCAGCGCTCGAGAGCTTGAGCAGGCAGAGCTGTCCGATCTTCATTCCCGGCCAGAGCGTGATCGGCAGGTTTGCGACATTGGACAGCTCGAGTGTGATGTGGCCGCTGAATCCCGGGTCGATGAAACCGGCGGTCGAGTGCGTCAACAGGCCGAGGCGCCCGAGGCTCGACTTACCTTCGAGGCGACCGGCCAGGTCGTTCGGTAGTGAGCACACTTCGAGAGTCGAACCGAGAACGAACTCGCCGGGATGAAGCACAAACGGCTCGCCCTCTGCCGGTTCGACCAGGCTGGTCAACTCGTCCTGGCGAAGTGCCGGGTCGATGTGCGTGTACCGCGTGTTGTTGAAAACCCGAAACAGACCGTCCAGGCGCACGTCGACGCTCGACGGTTGCACCATGGAATCGTCGAAAGGGTCGATACCCAGACGTCCAACGGAGATTTCGGCACGGATGTCACGATCGGAGAGCAGCACAGGTAGAGGTTACCGGTTCCGCGGGCAGTGCCGACCCATCGCCGGGGCGATCACATTGCGGTGACGAAGCGCGATGGGTGAGTTCGGGACTCCCCCGCCGTGCCCCTGCCTCACATTGCCTCGAGCTATCCATACCGAAAGGCTCTCCCGCGCAGAACTTGTGGACAAAACATCCACCAATCGTACCGACTTCGACACGCGCCATCTGATCAATGACAGCCAGGGACACGCTGCTTGAGAGCTCGTCTGATAATGTTCGGAACGCACGTTGGTCGGCGGTGAAAACACGCCCGGTCGCTGCGACGCCGATGTAGTTCAATGGTAGAACATCAGCTTCCCAAGCTGAATACGCGGGTTCGATTCCCGTCATCGGCTCCACAGATTCTCCGCAGTTCAGAGCCCTTTTTCGGGGTAGCGCACTTCGCTTGTTTGGGTCCCAAATCCTGTGACAGGTACACCGCAGGTACACAACCTCCTCCATTCAGTGATCAGTCAATCTGAATCCAACGCCAATGGGGGTGCTAGAGGACCGCGTCTCTGAATTCTGCAGTTCATTGATGCCGTCCGACAGGTCGTCACCCGGCCTAAATCGGTGTCCATTGCTGTGCTGGCGCCGCAGCATCAGGGTCCGATACGAGTGATGACGCAGGGCCCCTCAGCAGGTGTTCGTCACCAATTGCCCCTCGCGCATTGGTGGCAGTTCCTCGGCTCTCACATCAGCAGTTGCTCGGCTTGGCTCGTGGCCAAGGGCATCTGGGATGACAGAACGCACGTAAACGACAGTCGCGGGAACTCGGTGAACTCGGCATCCGTCAAAAGCTCCTGCGCCGTAAAGGTTGTTCTCTTCCGCCTCGCGGAAAGGGTTCCTGGTCATGTCTTCTCATCGGTGGAAGTACCTGCACATTCCACCCCCGACGACAATCCGTCCTGTGCAACTTCGCTGCCACGTCATGATGGATCTCTCAAAGGTGCGGGCAATCCATCACAGGTGAGAGTGACCCTCAGGTCGAAATCGCCAAGGCTCTGTTTTGCTCCACTGCGCCAATACAGATTGGTCATCTCGCACTTCTTTGGAGACTGGTCCGACCCCACAGCCGCATTCACAGAAACTCTGCCGAAACTGTCAGGGCGACCTGGGATTGATTCAGAAGAAGGATCAAGTAACCTCACGTCCCACTTCTGTTCGACCTGTCCAACCAGTTCGGACCGAGCCTGTCTCTCGGCTTCCTCTGGGTCCATTCGCGCTCGTGACTTGTCCGCCACCACGGTGATGGCGAACAGTGCAGTGACAACCCCGATCGCGACCAGCAGTTTCCTCGTCTTCAGATTGGACCTCTGCCCACGAAGACGGATCCATCCGTTCTGGATCAACCAAATGAGAAGCCAGAACATCACGATCGCCAGCAGAATGATGAACTTGCCGATGAACCAATCAATGATCGGTGAATCTCTCACATCGGCAAGGAAGTGGAAATCGAGGTATTGGTCATCCATGCTTCGGTTCTCCTCGCGATTGCATGCCATGCCGGTCCTGCCGCGGGTCCTGAGCAGAATCGCAAGTGGCAGAATACGTTGCACCGAAATCACATTCGGACATCAAGCTACTCAATTCCTTCTCGACGTTCACGATGGCCTTCGCCTCTCACAGTTCCCGTCCAGCCGACGAGTGCTAGATCGTGCCTGCATCGAGCGGTGACCGCAGTATTCTTGCGCGAGCCCGTACAAAGAGTTCGTGCGCAACGAAATCGAATTCACGACGCACTGCCACCACACAGGTTTCGTTCTGCTCCGGAGCCCCCGCCAGTACCGCAAAGGCGCGCTTCGTTCGTGTTTTCGTCAGGCGAGTGGTTCAGCCGAGCCATTCGGAGATGGTGGCGTTGTCGATGCCGCCACCGAAAGAGTGGAACACCAGCAACGCTTGCCCCGACATCACCAGGCGGCCGTCCTCGGCGAGGCCGATATCGAGCATCCCCGCTTGCCCTTGGACCTGGCACCACACGAAGTCGGGAACCTGCAACGGCCCCGACGCCGGGTCCGTATCGAGGTCCGCCGGATGAAGGGACACTTCACCGAAGACGTTGTCCTCGAGCGCTTCCGCGGTCTCACGGTCCACCAACACCAGCGGGCCCGCACCGATCAGTCCGTCGGTAGGTTGCCGCGTGAACACGAAGTGCGCCCTCTCCACGGTCGGCGGCAAGGTTGCGGTGTCGATAACTGTGCGATCCCCGACAAACCCTGGCTCTTCCGGGACGACGACCCAGTGGTCCATTGATTTCTCCCCTTGAAGTGTTGTGGTCGAAGCAAATTCGAGATTCTTGCACTCACATGGCTAGCCGTCGCCCAGGTCTTCGAGAACGTCGGCGAACACCGAATCCGGTAACGGGTAGTGCTCACGCACCGTGGCACGTCGATGCTCGTCGAGCCACCGCAGTGTCCTCTCTCGATCACCGGCAGTAGCCACCTCACGAAACTGTTCCCAGAACATGACAAGTGGACCTGCCGGGTCGGCAGCCCGGCTGCGGAGATAGTCGAGTTGGCTGTCGACGACCTCGAGCGGTGACCCGGTGTCGGTGATCACGCGATACGCCGCCAGAAACCTCCAGCTGGTACTACGCGACTGGTCTCGGACCAGATACTTCTCCTCCAGAAATGCCGAGAAAAGCTCAGCCGGCTTGGTGTCGAATAGTTGCATTGCTGGGCCCTGAGCCCACTGCGTCACTATTGCCGCAGCGGAGGCGGTGTCGAAGATGTCGATCTGCAGTCGGCGGAACTCCTGGTCCTGAAGCCTACTGTCGGGAATGTCCTGCCTCAGAGTGATGGCACGAGGAATGAGCGGTTCGAAGAGCCGGACATGGCCGATGGTCAGTTGTTCTCTGTTGGGGATCGGATCGATCCCGACGGTGTCGAACCACCACCGAACTGGCGTGTGCAGCAGTTCCGCTCGCAAACCGCTACCGATGATCCTCCAGTTGGGCCCGAGCTTCTGCACCGCCGCGCCCAGCACCTTCTCCCACGCAGCGCCTCTTCCTTTCTTCGGAGTCAGATCCGCGATCGCATCTTTCGCCATCTCCCGCAACTGATCCCGGTCCATTCCCAGGGACTCGAGCACCTCACTGACCGATTTCGAAGGCTTAGGCTTGTCATCGCTCATCAGTACACATCCTGTCCATCGAACGTCATTCGTTGTCCATCGTTTCAGGGAGAAGATTCTTAATCCAGTTCAACGGAATCTGCAGGAACTGCGCAACTTTTTCTGCCCAGGCCCGGTCAATAGTCGCGTTTCCCGTCTTGAGATCCCACACCTGAACGATAACCATCGTGGCATCCTCAAACTCGTCGATGATCGTGCGGATGAGTACGACATCAGGTCGGAAGCTTCCCAGCTCACCTCGACCCGCGACTTCCGGTCCCCCCTCGATCGGCCTGAACGACACTTCCGGCAACAACACAACTCCAGGAAACAGCTGTCCGACCTGTGGAGAGAGAATACTGCGGACGAAACCTTCAAACATCGAATGCGCGAAAATGCCGAGTAGCCACGGGGGTAGGCGTGTCCCGTAAAGGTCAAGTACGGTCCACCATGCCAGAGACGCCAGATACTGCAATATCGGCTCCACATGGTCAATGACGACCTGGTCCTCAGTAGTTGGCGGCGAATCAGGCGGAATGACTAGCGGTGTCCTCGGTGTCCGGGCTGGGCCCGGCTCGATAGCCGCTGATGGTGGCACCAGTACGCCGGGGAGCGGCTTATCAGGTGATGTCGTCCCAGGGTTGGGGGTAGAAGGCCGCTCTGTCGGATCTTTTATGGCACCTGGCTGGGGGATCGTGCTCGGGTCGGGATCGAAGGGGTCGAACTCCGGGGGCCCGGGTTGTTGGGGCGCACCGGGTGCCTCGGGATCGACCGGAATGTGGCCTGGGTTGACCGGATCGACGGCCGGTTGCTCGCCAGGTTCGGGAGCCGAAGGTTGTTCGGGGTCAACGAATCCAGGTGTGGTGGCGCCGGGGTCTACTGGTGGTTCGAAACCCGGATCCGACGGTGTTGCCGGATCGCCTGAATCCGGCTCGCTGGAGGGATCTTGCGGCTGGGTCGGATCGTGATCACCCGGCAGACGCGGTACAGGCCGCGGTGTGGGCCTCCGAGGCGGCGGCTTCGCGGCAGGTCCGGCCGGCCCGGGCCTGGCGTGGCCGGGAGTGTCCTGCTCATGCGCTGGGGGCAGCTTCACGAACGGAGAAAGGACAGTGCGAAGAAGTGCCTGATCCTGCGGAGAAAGCAGGGCCATAGCCTTCACAAGCACTTCGGCGAGATTCACTCCGGCCTCGAGCGCCCATTCCTCGAGGTTTTCCATGCGGCCGAACAGTTCCGAATCCTCCAGACCCACACCTGCAAGGATCTGCGCGAACAAAGCTGCGATTCCAGCGGTGAGCATGAGCCCGGCTTCGGCTGCACTGAAGATGCCGCCGATGATCGGAATTCCTGCCAATTCCGCTTGGGGTGTGTCGGTTTCGTTCGGTGTAGCGGGCGCTGGGTCGATGGATGGGGATGTCCCGGCACCTGGTCCGTCCCCGCCGATGTCCTCGGCCGGCGACTGCTGCGGGATCTGCTCCGGCACTTGCGCCGGAGCCTGCTCAGGGACTTGTGGTTCGGGCTCGACCGCGGGTGGGACTGGTGGTTGAGTGGGTTTCGGTTTCTGTACTGGTGAATTGGGGGCCTTATGGCCTTCGACCTGGGGTGTCTCGTTCCAATGTGGACCGTCATCTGAGCGGGTGCCGTCGTCCTCGCCGGATATCTTGGTCGGGCGCGCCGGTGCAGGCGATTTCTTGCCGCTCTGTGTGCGATCCTGCGGGTCCGCCAAAATCGGATACAGAACGTTCTCGATACCGGCGGTGTCGACGACCTGGACGAGCTGTCCGTCCCGGATCTCGTAATGCGTCGGAATGGGTGTGCCGTTGGCGTCGTACGCCCACGGGGCATCGATCGTCGAGACCGGATTCCCGTCGGCGTCGAAGACGGTGACCGTGCCATCGGGGTTGACGCTCATGCGACCGCCGGGCGGCACCGTCACCGGAATCACGGATTCGTGCGACGACGTTTCGTCGTGGATCAGGAAGAAGAACCGGTACCCGTCGGAGATCGGATCGAACACCCGCAACGAGGACTGCCCGCCAGGTGAATACGCCATGAGCGGTGAAGCGATAGTTCCGACGACCTGCGAGAGCACTGATTCCGGTGTGCGGGGGCTGAACGGTCCCGGCCGCCCGCGCACTCCGATACCAGCAGCGGCGAACGCCGCAGCGCCGATCAGGGTGAGTTCGAGATACCGGTCACGGCCCGAGTCCTCCCCGGTTGTGGAGACATCTGCTGCCGGGTCCGGAACCGACTGGGCCGGTGCGATATTCGAATCCGAATCCGCGGGGATCGGTCCGGGACCACGATCGGGAACCGCTGTGGGTGCGGTCGATCCTGGAGGCTGCGGCGTATTCGGTGCAGGTCCGCCTGTGGTCGACGGAACCGGAACTCCCGCAGGGTTCTCGACACCAGATTGTGTCGGCGAATTCGTTTGCCCCGGTTGCGCCGCACCGGGCACGGGAACGATGGGGGTGCCGTTATAGGCGGGAAAGTTCGTCGGAGCATTCGCCCCGACATTCGGGCCACCGCCCGGAGCCTGTGCACCGGGAAGCCCAACGGTGGTCGTGGGTCCAGCGGTTGCGGTAGTGGACGGCGCAGTAAGACACGGGTTGATGTACTCAGGCGGGATCGGTGCACCAGGTGGTAGTGAGGCGATCAGGTTCAGGTAGATCTGATGATCACGTGCCCGCACCGCCGCGCAATCCTCTTCCGGTGTCGCATGCGCCGGTCCGGCAGTGAGCGCGAGCCCCGCACCGATCACGCCGGCGGTCCCGGTCAACAGTGCGCCGGCTGCAAGAAACCCCGCGAACGACCTCTTGAGTCTCGGAGCGGACTTCAACGTCGATCACCACTGCTGCCCGACTTCTTCCGCACCGTGGCAATCAATTTGTCTGCGCCCCACCAGAACAGGCGCCCCGCGATCGACATCCACAGAAAGAACGCCAGATACACCAGGATCGTCCCGTAATCCTCGGCCCAACCCCCGAGTCGCCCGATCACCGCGAACGCTGCAATCAACAATGCGAGCCCGAAAACGGTGGCGATCACCGCCTTCGACGTTTCGCTCAATTCACTGTTCGGATCCCAGTCGTCATCGCCAGCGTTGCGGTCGCGACCGACAGCAGCTCGTTGATCAGCTATCGGATCAGGCCGAGAATGATCAGCACCACGGACAGCCATCACATGAACTCCAGATAATAAACGAGAACGGCAGCAGGACAGATGAATTCAGAGAGGATCTGAATGCGACAAGATCGAATGGCGCGCTAAGTCGATGTCAAGGCGCACAACGAAGTCAGAAAACAGTCAGTTGAGGCGCGGATGTCGAGCAGATATCCCCGCGTGACCGCCCCGGGATCAGAGGTCAGAGCCAGGTGGGATCGGAGTACACGAACAACGTGTTGTCGGACGTCGTCGTCGACACCGAGAGTTGCGCGTACGAGCGGATCGTCACCGGCCCCATGCACGCATCAACCTTCACGTGCACGTTCTCCGCAGTGATCGACGCCTTCGACGACTCGAGATCCTTCTTCCCCAACGGAATCGTCGTGATGGTTCCCGGCGCAATCGTCGACTGAATACTCGGATTCACCGACGCATTCACACCCACGTTCGCCGACGGAACACCCGAAATACTCACACCGACAGACGGACCGAGCGAAAAGCCAAGCCCCAAACCAAGTCCGGAGGAAACATCGATCTGGCAGCCGATCTGCAATCCCTGCTCGACATAACCGGTCTTCACCGCCGAATCGCCCTGACCACCGATCGTGCCGGTCACCTTCGCCGACACGAACCCCTCACGGGTGAACGCCGTCGTCGCCAAATTCGGCACCGGATTCGCCGACAGTTTGGTAGCAGCAAGATCCAACGACCAACCGTCATCGGTGACCGTGCTCGCATACTTGTCTGCCAACGCCGTCGGGGCCGCCGAGGCGGTTCCACCGAAGACGATCCCTGCTACGACAACGCTTGCAGCACAAACACTTACAGCCTCAACCAAAGACTTCACACAGGGACGTGCTGCGCGATTCGATTGACCGATTCCCATGGACTGCTCCCGAGCTTCGAACGGCAACCTGACGGTAACCGATAACTAACTGAACAAGTTACCGGACAGTACCAATCGTCCCGTTTGGCCGCCACACCTCCGAATACCCCGGAGCCGAAATACCTCGAAACTCCAATAACAGACACATCACGAAAGCAGTCCGACCTGCATAAAGGACCTTTGTCGCACCGTGTCCGACATCACGTTTCCTGCTTGGCGCACGCGGTACTCCCCCGAGCATTCCCAGCGTTGACGGCTGCGCAGTTCTCCAACAGTCTCTAGACAACGAAGGACTCAGGGGTTTTGACCGAAAGACACAACTACTAAGACCGAAGGAAGGGGAATCACGACAGAGGCCGATTAATGTGCATCTGCTCAATCAGCCTTCTCAGCTCCGATTGATCGAATACGCCTGTTGGCTCGAGTGCCCTTGCCACGTTGAGGCAGCTACCGATCCCGGACGCGGGCGGGAGCTGTCTCTTGATGTTGACCACGATGGACCTGTACCTAGTTGGCGCCGACCATTTCAGGTCGTCGACCAGGTAGCCGGTGGAAGCGCTTCGGTCTTCGGCCTGATCACGGGCGGCCGCTATTTGGTGAGGATCGGTCGGTCGCCTCTTGAAATGTAATTTGCGAATCGTTCAATTCCTGCTTGTGAGAAGCTTCCTCTGCCTGCGCGTTTGAGTGCGTCTTCAACGAAAGGGAGTGGTTTCCTGCGGTATGTGCGGTAGATGCTGTCGAGTACTGGTTGCAGTGCCCGGCGTGCGAGGTCTGCTGTTTCCGGGTCTGAACCCCCGAATTTCACGGTCACATTCGGCATAGATACCCCTGCTGGTCGAGTGTCCGATTCCCTGGCCGGAAGCGTACGTATCGGGATTGCGAATCAGTACAGAAACACCAAAAAGGGGCGCTAAGTCCCTACTTGCGGTGGATGCGATTCCGTCTTTGGGTTGACGTAAAGGGGCCCGACCGCGGCGTGCGGTCCGGCTTCTGTTCTACGACTGCGGGTTACGCCCCGAAACCGAGGCTGCGGGTTTCGCCTACTTCACGTTGGGTGGCGAATTGCCGATTCTGACGGGTGTTTGCGTCAACGCATAGCGAACTCCCCATTTACAACGTCCATGCAGAATGACCCCCGCGACATAGTTGCCGTCTTCGACGAGGTACCCGAATTCTTTGAGGGGATAGCTACCGGCCAGCCGAAGGTGCCCCGTCCCGTGGTCGACCACCTACAACGGGCGTTCCACGGTTCCGCAGAAGTTCAATGCCTGTGGTGCAAGGCCCCGCGGGGTCGTCGCCCCTGCGACCACTGGCGGAACTGTCCACCGCTGTTGCCTCGGTTGGCTTTGTTGACCTTGACGGTGGCGTACTCGAGGTTGCGCTTTCGACCGCGTGGTCGGGGATCTGGAAGTCGTAGCTGGTCTGCAACCAGCCTGTTCCATCAGCCTCTGCGATGAATGTCCCGATGGGTAGCGCTCGGAGACCCAAGTCAGCGATACCAGATTCCGCGATCTCATTGCCAACATGCCCCACGACGTTCTATGGTTCATTACATGAGTAATGAACCAGTGAACACCGAGCGCCGATCATCGTGATCGACGACGGACGACCACTGTTCCAGCAGATCGCCGAGCAGATCGAGAGTTCGATCATCGACGGCTCACTACCCGAAGACGGGCAGGTGCCGTCGACCAACGAACTGGCGGCGTTCCACCGGATCAATCCGGCCACTGCAGCCAAGGGCCTCAATCAACTCGTTGGCGAGGGGATTCTCTACAAGAAACGCGGAATCGGAATGTTTGTCACTGTCGGCGCCCGCGATGCACTCAGGTTCAGACGCCGAGAAGCGTTCGCACGCCAGTACATCGAGCCGCTGGTCGCGGAGGCCGACCGCCTCCAGATTTCCCTCGACGAACTCAAATCCATGCTGGACGACCGGAAGGCGGACTGATGAACGCAAGCACGACAACGACCGAGTCCCACGTCAGGCGTTTCGACGAAACTCAACTCGTCGCCTCAATGCGCTCGGTGGGCAGAAAGTACGGGGACGTCGACGCGCTCGCGGACGTCTCGTTCGAGATCAGCCGCAACAAGATCTACGGCCTGCTCGGCCGCAACGGCGCAGGCAAGACCACGATCATGCAGATACTGACCGGGCAGGACCTGCACACCAGCGGCGACGTCGAGATATTCGGGGCTGCCCCTTTCGAGAATGCCGACGTACTGGCGAACGTGTGCTTCGTCAAGGAAAGCCAGACGTACCCCGAAGACCTCAAGGTCAAGCACGTACTCGTCGCCGCCGGCCATCTACTCCCGAATTGGGACCACGCGTTCGCCAAGACACTGCTCGACGATTTTCAACTTCCCCTCTGCCGCAAGGTGAAGAAGCTTTCGCGCGGCATGCGGTCAGCATTGGGCGTGATCATCGGGCTTGCTTCCCGTGCACCGCTCACGCTCTTCGACGAGCCGTATCTCGGCCTCGATGCCGTTGCACGCCAACTGTTCTACGATCGTCTGCTTGCCGATTACGCCGAACATCCTCGCACTGTGGTGCTTTCGACTCACCTGATCGACGAGGTAGCCAATCTGCTCGAGCACGTGATTGTCGTCGACGGCGGCCGGATTGTCGTCGACGAGGACGCGGATGCACTGCGTAGCCGCGCCGTAGTGATGTCCGGTCCCATTGATGCGGTGGATGCCGTTGCCGCGTCCGGCAGGGTCCTGCGCCGGGAGACACTAGGCGCCCACAGCCGAATCATGTTGCAGGCCGATGTGACAGAGACCGAGCGAATCCGACTGCGGGAGGCGGGAGTCCAAGTGGAACCGGCATCTTTGCAGGAACTTGTCATCGCGACTTCGACGCAGCGCAAGGAGATCACCGCATGAGCATCACAACGACAGAGCCACGGACGGTCCCGAAGGCGCCCACTCGGTCCAGGATCGGTTCCGTCCTACAACTGCACACAGTCGCGTGGCCGTTGCTGATCGCCTGGCCGGTGGGCATCCTGTTGATCTCGTTCCTGATCAGCTTCACTATCTACGCGATCGTCGGGAACGATGAGGGTGAAGGATTCACCGGCAGTGTGTTCTCGGTTTACGGTTTCGTGCTGGCGTTCTACCTCCAGTCGATGACGCAGACGTTCCCATTCGCGCTCGGACTGAGCGTGACTCGACGCGAGTTCTTTACTGCCACAGCGGTAATGGCGCTGGCACAGTCCGCAGTCTTCGCAATTGCGCTGCAACTGCTGTCCGTGGTGGAGTCCGCCACCAACGGCTGGGGTGTGCACATGCGCATGTTCGGCATCGCACGCTATTTCACCGACAACACCGCCGTACAGTTGCTCGCGCTGTTCGCGACGCTGCTGCTGACCAGTTCGATCGCAATGCTGACAGGTGCGATCTACCAGCGGTGGAGGACCACCGGCCTACTCGCCTCCCTCACCGGACTTTTCGGCTTGCTCGGCCTGTCAGCGATCCTGATCACGTGGGCTGGATGGTGGCCGGCGATCGGTTCGTGGTTCGCCGACACCACCCGAGTTGTACCGATGGCACTACTCCCCCTGGCTCTTGCCATCGCCTGCATCGCCGGAGCCTGGACAACATTGCGTCGCGCAACGCCGTGACCGCGCAATCATGTGCGACGCCACATGTCGCGCCGTCTCGGAGTGCTCCTCGGATCAAAACCGTCTAGACAGCTCGTCCCCCTCCCTGAGCCAGGAAGGGGGACGAGCGTCGCAACAGGGTGCTATCCAGTCCCCGATTTGGTCCGCTCTACTGCCGAGCCACCCGCTCTACAAAACTCGAAGCCCGCAGCACCAGTTCATCTTTCCGATCCTGGCGCGCAGCGGCGGCATCGTAGCCGGCATAAGGGAGCGGGGGGTCGTTACGAACGTTGTCCGAGCACTGGAAGTCTCGGCGGATCAGTGTTCCGACCGTGCTGCCACGTCGACCAGCGGGCCCGGCCAACTTGGCGCCGTAGAAGACGACCTCGTTGGGAAGTCGCGTGTCTCGGCACCAAGAACACTGGGCGCGCGACCGCGGAGTGGCCTCCGCTTGAACGAGCAAGACTCCGATGGTCTCCCCGTCGAGTGTCGGGACGATCGTGTAGGCGCGTCGGCCCATTTTGGGATCTCGCCAGCCCAGATAGTCGAGAGCGTCGAAGTCGATGGTGCCGAAGCCGTCTGGCAAGGTGAGGTCGGACTTCTCCTTGCGACTCGCGTTGACGAGGCTGGAACGGATAGATGTATCGGTCAGAATGATCATGGGTATATACCAATCGTGGCTCGGTGAAGGTGGGCACAGCTCATGGCCCGATCAGCACCAAGTGCTGTCGGGTCCGAAGTGCGCTATCTGTCGCCGGCGAAGACGACGCCGACAACCCCCTCACACCCATGGGGCTTCACCGTGTACGTAACCACACCGCGATGGTAGCTACAGGCAAGCGTCACGGGCCACTCGATTTATCAGTCACGCACACCGCAGCGAACTCGTACCAAGGTCCGCCGAGGTGAGTTGCGGAGAAATCATCGAACCCCGAAGGCGCGCCCGCGGGCGAGTACGCCCACCCACTGGAGGTAATGAACATGCTGTCGTTGTCGATGAAGTAGACCTCACCGGGACGTACGACATGGGCACTACTGATATCGAACTGGCCGATCTCGAGCTCTTCGACAGTCGATCCAGGCTGCTCCAGCAGAGCAATCGCGATGGTCTCGAACTCGCCGCTCTTGTCGAGGAAAGTTGCTGGTGGCATCAACAACACCGCAGCGATAACGGCAACCGGAGAGGGCAGGATCCACCACGCCCACCGTCGGTCCTGGCCGAGGACGTAGAGCGTACGTACCGCCCACACCAGACCAACAACGATCAAGGTGAGCAGAGCCGCAGCGTTGACGAGGAGAGGATCGAACCACCTGAAGTCACCGAATGGCGAAGGCCACCATCCGTAATGCCGTCAGACCAACGCAATAAGCGGAAAAACGGTGAATGCCAAAAGAATCGGCCCCGGTGGCTTGGACGACGCCGGCGGGTCAGCTACCAACCATTCACCCAGCGACTTCGGCCTTCTCATCACCCCACCGTATCTGCAGGTCATGGCAAACTCAGCTACATGGCGAACACCTTTGCAGTACAAGCACTCTCGTTCCACTCACAACATCCACCGCAGCGATCGGCACTCTGCGCCGCAACCGGCACAAATAGATAATCTGCACAATCCGTACAAACAACGCGAATCGTGCGACAATCGGACGGTGAACGAGACCGCGAGTGGAGTTTCGCACCCGTACCGATCGCGACTGTCGACCGTCGGCATCCTCTTCGCCGCCGGCCTGCTGTGGTCCACTCCCCTCTCCGCAGCCACGCCCACCGAAACCGGGCCGGCCAGTTGCGTACCATTCGGAACCGCCCAACTGCCACCAGGTGCGCCCTCCGGTGGAGGTCGAGTCGGGTTGGCAAACCTACCGACATTCACCAGTTCAACCGCCCCCGGCTCGGTCGAGATCCGCACGCCAACTACCCAATTCAATCGTTTCTGGGACTTCGCGCTCGTCGACCACGACTTACTCGCTCGGCCGCGAGAGCCAGGCACATCAACGGCTGAACCGTGGCGTTTCGTGCCGATGCCCGACTGCCTGCGTGGACGACTGGTCGGGATATCACTGGACGACGACGAACTCGTCGCGGTCGACGACAACGGCTGGATCTACACGATGGACAACGCCTCCCAGGACCCGCTCGTATGGAACTGGACCTCAGCGTGGGGTGCGCCCCTGTGGAGCGGCACAGGTCGACAACTTCCAGGAGACCGGCCGAACGGGTGGGCACTGAGCGTCTCGTCGCCTTGGGACAATCAAACTTTCACCGACATCGCAGGACGGATTCACTTCGTCGGACTCGCCAAGATGACGATGATCCCCACGCTGACCGCGGACGGCAGCCGAATAACCTACGCAGACCCGTGGCTGCCCAACGACGACAGCTACGAGATCGGCGGCCCGCTCGGCGGGCGGTTCCAGGCGGACTCGCTGTCGGCGGCCGGATCAACCACTTTCGTGATGAACAAGTACGGCGACATGTACACCCGCACATTTGATTTCGATTCTTCGGGATCGGACTCGATCTTCTTCCGCTACAGCTGGGAAGATCAGTCGGACAAGCCGTCGGCACCCAACCTCGTGGCCGAAACGCTGGACCGCAGCACCGCCGCGATCCAACTTCCGGCGCCCGACTGGGTGCACCAGCCCAAGATTCCCGGTGAAGTCACATCCGCGATCAGTGTGTACTCACTCGGTCCCGGCCCGAACCGGCGTGAGTTGCGTGTCGAGGGCCGCCGCGGCGCCGAATCCGGTTTCTGGCACAAGGATCTCGTCGGGGATGCTTGGGAGTTCACGCCGACCGGCGCGTCCCTCCTCGGCACACTGATCGAAAACGCGCCGACAGACCGGTCGACGGATACCCTGTCCCCCGCTGCCCCCTGGCACTTGTCCACGACCTTGCCCGCCCGCGACGGTGCCATCGACGGTCAGGCTCTGATCGACATCGGGTTTCCGTACTCTGTGGTGGATCCGCGCGTGCTCGACGCGATCGGCCAGCACGCACAACCGTCCGGATACCGACTGGACGTGGACCATTTCGACCCGGTCGCCACCACCCGGACCGCGACCGTGACTGCACCGGATGGCACGGTTCTTCCGGTCGTCCTGCACACCGCCGACGGACTACGGATGACTCCCCGCGCATCCGGCCTCGATGCCGATCCGCGCCACCTCGTCGGGGCAATCGAGATCCCGTCGGACGCGTACGCGGATCGGGCATCGAACCCCGCTCTGGACGCGTTCGTGCAGGACTGGATGCGCGGAAACCACATTGCCGCGATCACGCTCAGCGCCACCGACCACGACTTGGTGATCCGCTAGCCGAAACCAGCGCCGTCCACCGTGTCACCTCGATTAGGCTCAGCAGATGGTCGACACCACACCCGACGTGCCGATATCACCCGTCGACGCTGCGAGCTTCCAGCTCGGTGTGGATGTCCAGCCGTACCTGGTCACTATTGCCGGACTGCTCTCTCCGGGTGGCTTCGTCGATCGAGACGGTCGACCTGATCTAGTGCGACTTCACCGCACACTCGCCGCTCACATCGCGCAGGAGCCACTACTGCGGCAACGACCGGTTATGCGGAACGGGTCATGGTGGTGGACGGAAAACGACATCGACTTCGACCTCCATCTCTCGCTTGACGAACGCGGGCCTACAGAACCCGACTTCGAAGCCGTCTGTGGTCGACTCGTGATGCAACCCCTCGACACCACCCGACCGTTGTGGCACATCGCCTTCGTTCCTGCAGCTCGACCGGGTCTGTGCGGCATCGTCATCCGAGTGCATCACGCGGTTCTCGACGGCGCCAGAGCCAGCGACCTTTTCGAGCGCTTGTTCGCCTCGCCTGATTCGAGAAGAATCGACCCGGGCGCTCCCGTGCCAAACATCCCTCCGAAGGCCGCCGGTTCCCTCGACCTCCTCCGATTTCGAATCGGTACTTTCCTGCACCGGCCAATCCGATCACGGGTGTTGCTGGGCGCCATTGGTCCCACGAGATCGATCTCGTCCGTCAACGTCGGCACCTCTCTGATCGAGCATGCCGCGCAGCAAGCGGGAGGCACTTTGAACGATGCCTATCTCGTTGCGGTGGGCGGCGGACTGCGATTCATCCTCCAAGAATGCGGCGAGCCCATCCCCAAGTCGATTGCGGTATCGGTACCCGTCGCAGTCACAGCGATCGGTAGCGCACGCAATGCCGTCGGGTTCATGATCATCGACCTCCCACTTCGCGAAACCGACCCACAACGCACAGTCGCGATCGTCGCGAAGCAAACTGCTGCGGCCAAACCTTCCGCACGCGCTGCGGGAACGACCTTTCGGTCACCGCGTATCGCCGGCATTTTCGACAAGCTCGCAAAGCGGCAGCACATGATCGGTGCAGTCGTGTCCAACGTCCATGGACCGAGCGGCCCGCTCACGCTCGACGGGGCAGCGCTCGTCGAACTCTGGCCTCTGGGCCCGTTGGCGGGCAATGTCCGCGTCGGCTTCACCGCACCGTCCTACAACGACACATTCTGGATCGGAATTCAGGCCGATGCCGAGCATCTCCCACCTGCAAGCAAGATCGCCCGAGCCGTCGAACGGACTCTCGACGAAATAGCCAGCACTGCACACTGACTGGATCTACTGCCACTATCCGATGCACCTCGCCGCTTGGGTAACGGATACTGTCGAGACGTCTCGACAACATCTCCACTGATTCGAGCCTGCAAGCCGGTGTCGTCACGACACGATCGTCACGAGGAAGGCGAAAGATGTTCACACCTGCAGAATTCGGCAAGGTCTCGGTACTGGTTCCTGAGAACGGTGGTGCCGTCCCCTACGGAAACACCGTGGTAGTGCACGGATCTGAAAGCACGCTCGTCATCGACCCCTCGCTATCCCTCGACCGAGATCCCGTAGGTGCAGATCTCGTATTCGTCAGCCACGGGCACGAGGACCACATCGCCGGACTACGCCATTTCGACACCCCGGCCTATGCACACCACCTCGACGCACCCGCAGTCGCATCCCTCGACACGATGCTCACCAATTACGGCCTTCCTCCGAACGAACGAGTCGAGGTCCAGCAGTCGATTGCCACGCAATACGGCATACCCCCGACCCACGAGAACGTGTCGGGGATCGCGGGCGGCCACGTCTTCGACCTCGGCGACCGCACTGCGACAGTCATTCATTTGCCAGGGCACACCCGCGGACACTGCGGGGTCCTCGTCGAACCCGACGGCTTCTTCTACGTCGCCGACATCGACCTCACCTCCTTCGGCCCGATGTACGGCGACCTGGGTAGCAGCGTCAACGACTTCCTCGACTCCATCGACCACGTCGCAACGATCGACGCACGCTGGTACGGAACCTTCCACCAGAAAGGCGTGGTCGAGGGCAGCGACGAGTTCCGTCGCCGGTTGTCCGCCTACCGAGACAAACTACTGAGCCGCGAAGACCGTCTCCTCCAATTCCTCGGCGAACCAAAACTCTTGGAAGACATAGTCGCTCATCGACTCGTCTACCGCCCCCACGTATCGGCCCCGTACGTCGACGCCGTCGAACGACGGACAGCTCAGCTACATCTCGAACGACTCATCGCATCCGGTGCCGTCACAGTAGACGAAAACAAGGTGTTTCGCCGGACCCTCTGACATCCCTGGCGAACTGATCGCGCCCTTTTCGGATACTTCCGAAAATCGGACCGAAGTTCACCGAAAAAAATCTGGCACTCAAGGTTGCAGAGTGCCAGATTCGTTGGTTATCATGTTCTCGCACAGTGAGTTCGGTCGCCGTCGAGGTGACGGTGACCTTTCTTCGACGATACGGGAGGTGTGTTGCTGTGCTTCGTTTCGATCCTTTCACCGACATCGACGCGATCACCAAATCCTTGCTTGCTACCGGAACCGGTAGTAACCGAAGTCCACGCTTCATGCCAATGGACCTCTACAAGATCGATGACCACTACGTTCTGCACGCCGATCTTCCCGGCGTCGACCCAGGATCGGTGGACGTACAGGTAGACGGCTCGACCCTGACCTTGACCGCGCACCGCAGTGCCCTCTCCGAAGAGGGAGTGACATGGTTGGCCGGCGAACGTTTCACGGGTACGTACAGAAGGCAGCTGTCCATCAGTGAGGACATCGATTCCGAGCGAATCGTCGCCTCGTACGACAACGGCGTATTGACCGTGACCTTGCCGATCGCCGAGAAGGCAAAACCGAGGCGGATCGAAATCTCGTCGGGGCCGCCGTCCCGCACTGCGAACTCCGAGTCAGAAGCTCAGGGTCAGATCGAGGCCTGACCTGTTCGGCCTGTAGCGCTACCCATACATCGGGATCGCACCGCAATTCTGCGGCGCATTGTGCGAAATCGCCTGCACAAGAACCGCTCATCCCAGGAGGTCCACTATGTCCGCGACAACCATGGCCCCCGCCACCACCCTGGCCGAACCGGTCGTCTGGAACGAAGACCCGCAGCGGCAAAAGTGGTGGAAACGCATACTCGCAACCAGCCCGCCGGAGAATCCCCACAATGAAGAATTTCAACCCTGACAGGCCCAGACCGATCTCGACGCGTGCGGGCACCCGCAACTGATACGGCGCCTTCCGTCCGTTCATCCTGGCGGACGGAAGGCGCCGTTCAGGCGTCTTTGCACACACGCAGCTTGCAGGTCGTTCACCGTGCAATCTGCGCATACCAGCCGGCACTCGAGAGAAGAACCGCCCGAAATGGGCGAAGCAGGACGAAACACTCACACACCCAGGACGAAGCTCGCCGCCGCCCTCCAACCGTGACATGTACGGTTAATATGTAAACGTCAGTGACCTCACTGGCGTTCACCGGCCTCGTCGGTCCCCTGAATTGTGTGGCCGTCGAGGTCGTCTCATGTCGCCACCCAACGTGGCAGTGGTCAGGCTTCTGCACTCGACGGCGGCGAAGCCGTCGCCAGACCCTCCAGAAGGATTGCCAGGCCGCGCTCGAGTTCGTCCTGCCCGTCGTAGTGAGCCATGATCGTAGCCATCGACCGTAACCTCGGAAACTCGGCGAGCGGAAGCCGATGCAGACCGAACCGGAGGAGATCGTCTGTCTCCTCGGAATTTTCGGATACTGCCCTGGCTGAACCTGGATTGTCCGGTCAGCGCCACGAAATCGAAACGGCAGTCGGATAATTCGGATTCAAAGACGGAGATCGCACCCCGAGCAAAACTGAGATCAATCCCTTCCAACATGAGATACCGGATGTCCAATCCACCGCTACCCGCAGACAGGCCACGCACATCTACCAGACCATCGTCGGTCCCCGCCCATGGGGAGACGAGAGTGTGGGGCGGCTTGACGATCCGCGACTGATCGAGCAGCTGCGCCCGTAAATTATCGACGTCCTCATCTGACCAACGTCGACGTAGGGAGGTGATCGCGGACCGGTTCACGGATTCGATAGTATCGGCAAAATCCCCAGCGATTGGCTGCGGCTGCCCAAGAAGCGAACCACCACGCATCAGCACTTCGGTAGGAATCACTTCTCGGAGCGCGCAAAACAGCCGGACCGTGAAATGCACGGCCCGGCTGTAGCGCTCACGCGCACCAAGTGGAACTCGGAGTTAACTCGGGTACTGAAACCGGTCGTGTACGAGTCGTTGACTCATCCCCGGATCAGTATCGAATTATTCACTCTCACAAGTTGATTACGTCGCCCACAAAGATCTGATCGGGATTGACGATCTGTGGATTCATGTCCCACACCTGCTGCCAGGTGAGACCTCGTTCTGCCGCGAGGTCGAACAATGTATCACCGGCTGCAACGACTACCTCTGAGCCGGACGCTGGAGTCTCCGACTCCGGAATGCTTTCTACCGGTGCAGATTCGGATGCCTCAGAGTAGACAACGGGCACAGGCGCCGGTTCCGGTGCAAATTCGGGTGCTACGTCCTGTGCCGGCACGGGCGCGGGCGCGGGCGCGGGAACAATACTCGACCCGGTATCGCACGCCCCGATCGAACCCAGGAAGGACATGGGATCGACTGCGCCTCCACTGTGAATGCGGAGGTGCAGATGTGGACCGGTGGAGCTACCGGTGTTACCCGTTGCCCCGATCTGGTCGCCTACCTCGACGTGTTGCCCCACACCGACCCATGTTTCGGAGAGGTGGCCCATCTGAATCTGCTCGCCACTGTCCGCTTCCAACTGGATGTACGTTCCGTATCCACCCGGATCATTTGGTCCGGCAACAGAAATCGTGCCCGATGTCGGCGCGTGGAGCGCGGTGCCGACGTTGACAGCGAAGTCGACTCCGTCATGTCCTGCGTGGTACCCCTGCGAAAGTGATCCGCTTACCGGCCACTCCCAACTGCAACTCGCCGACCAGCCCTGCGCACCGGCGGTACCTGCATTGACAATTGCTCCGGCCCCCACAAGGGCGCCCAGTCCTGCAGTTACGGCGATGAATCGTTTTGTGCTGGAAGGCTTGTGTTTTCTGTGCTTACTCATAATTTCCTTGAATGATGTGCTCGGAGCCGGCGCAGGTTCCACCGCCAGACAGCACTCAGTACGTGCTGAGCTACGCGGTGCATCGCACCAAGACTCCGTTGGAGTGAAATTTTCGGATTGCGCCATGGAGAGAAGTACGGTGACCACTCTCGAACGCGATCGCGCGCATAGACCCGCAGGTCTGTATCTCCTGGTGACAGCACAGGAGATACGGGTTCTACATCGAGGCAGTGCCTGAATCGATCGTTGATCGAGGACGACGAATGCCGGACCGAACTGAGGGCATGTTGTTCGAAGATCGACAGGGTGGGTGTCTACCCGGTTGGTCGGAAATGGGGTGGAACATGGAGATCCTTGCGTTGCGGATGAGGAATCACCTCATACGCTGTCGCTTCACGACGCTCCACACCACGGTTGAATTACCTGGGTACATACCTGTTTTTGCGCTTTCGACCCGACCGGTCGATATCAGGCGCCACTTCATTCCACGGCATCTGGTGAAAGAGTCCCAGTGCCTCACATCACTTCTGGAGACGATACCGCGCCTCGGTCACCCGGCACGTCAGCGTTATCGAGATGGGACATACAGCTGGCATTGCTGCTACACGCCGAACGGGAGACCAGTGCACGTTCCGGCATCGGAAACGCGCGCTGATCTCCCGTCAGGTCGATCTACTAGCTAGTGCATCTATGGTTTGAGCTACTTCTCTGCTGCGTGATGGGCGGCGATGTATCCGTAAACCAGCCCCTGGCCGATCGTCGCGCCGGCGCCCGGGTAGGTGTGACCGAATACGTTGGCCGCGGTATTACCGATCGCGTACAGGCCGTCGATGACGCTGCCGTCCTCACGAAGCACGCGTGCATGCTCGTCCGCCTGCACACCGCCGCAGGTGCCCAGATCGCTGAGCGTCATCTTCACCGCGTAGAGGGCGCTCTTGTCGAGCTGCCGAAGATTCGGGTTCGGAGACACTGTCGGGTCGCCGTAGTACCGATCGTATGCACTGCCGCCGCGACCGAACTCCGCATCGCTACCTGCAGCAGCGGCCTCGTTGAACTTCTGGAAGGACTCGGCAAACGTATCCTCGGGGAGACCGACCTTGCGGGCGAGTTCGGCCGGACTGCTCGCCTGGTGCGCGATGCCCGACTCGAAGAACGCCTGCGGAAGCGGCTGACGGGGGAAGATACCGCCTGCGAACACATAGCTGTTGCGGTACTCCTGGTCGAAAACAAACCACATCGACTCGGCCGGATCGCCAGCCTTTTCCCGTTCGAGCACGCGCTGGCCGAACGACATGTAGTCCGTCGCCTCGTTCACGAATCGACGACCGGTCTGGTCGACGATGAAAGAGCCGGGCAGCGCACGCTCTGCGAGCATCACCATCGGCGGGCGGCCCTTGATGCTTGCCACCGCGGGGAACCACCAGGACTGATCCATCGATCCGATACCTGCGCCGAGCTCTTGTGCTGCCTCGATCGCTTCGCCGGTGTTGCCCTCTGCGCCCAGGCTCTCATGCTCACCGAGGCTCTCAGACTGGTACTTGTGGCGCCACTCCATGTTGTGGTCGAACCCGCCGGCTGCCAGAACGACACCGCGTCGGGCGGTCACCGTCACTTCACGTCCGTCTTGCACAACAACTGCACCCGTTACGCGGCCATCTTCGGTGATGAGCCGAACCAACGACGTTTCCGTCCACACCGGGATACCGGCCTGGACCACACCTGCGAACAGGCCGGCGGCGAGCGCCTGACCGCCTGCGATGTATTCACGCTTGAGTACGTACTTGCCGTAAACGCCCTGCGCCAGGCGGCGGATGATGCGAGGGAAAGCCTTGCTCGGCTTCTTCACCATCAGGTTCATCCACTTGTAATCCGCACCTGTCACCGGCATCGGCAGTCCGGCTTCCATCAAACCGGGCCTCAGGCGACCGCGTTCCGCTCCCAGTACCGACGCGTCGAACGGCAGGCACTCGCAGGTACGTCCGGCGGCGCTACCGCCCGGCAGTTCGGGGTGGTAATCGGAGTATTCCTTGGCCCAGAAGAACTTCATGGGCGTCGTGCGGTAGAGCATGTCGACGGTGGCCGCACCGTTGTCGACGAAGGCTTCTCCTCGTTGGGCAGGCGCAGTATCACCGACCACCGAACGCACGTATGTCTTCGCGCGCTCAACGGTGTCGCCCGCACCGGCTTTCGCCAAGATCGGGTTGGCTGGCATCCAGAACGCCCCACCGGACCGCGCCGTCGAACCGCCGACGTACTGCGTCTTCTCCACGATCAGCGTGGACAAGCCGAGCTCGTTCGCGGTGAGGGCGGCAGCCATGCCGGTACCGGACCCGATCACCAGTAGATCGACAACGATGTCCTTGGCTTGTGTCGCGGGGGGTGCCTGATTCTTAGCCATTGAACAAATCCCTTCACGTGGTTATCGACGTAGAACGCTAAGGCAGTCGCGGCGCAGAAGGTTCCGGATGCCCAGTCAGCGGGACATTGCGAGTGGATTGGCGAAAACAGCTCTTGCCACGGTTCGGGCGTTGTGGCCGTCTCAGCAGAACTACGCCTTGCCCTCGTCGACCTTTAGGCTGCTCTCGTGACGACAGACTCCGGCATCGTTGACGAAACGCTCGGCACCCTTGTCCGCGGGCACTACATCTTGTCCGACGGCGAGCGATTGGACGACGACTACTACAGCCTGACCTGCAGCCTCGACGGGCGGGACGTCGGATTTATCGCCCACTCACTCGAGCCTGACGCCGTACGCGGCATGCTTCCCCGCCTACGCCACGTCTTCGAGCAGCACCAGGCTCTTCATCGTCTGGCTGTCGAAGCGATTGGCAGCGAATTCAGCGAAGAAGCTCCGTCACAGGACGAAGTGATCGATGCACTGCGCGATTTGGTGCTCGGGTCCGTCGAGGTCTTTCCCGACAACCACGTCGTCCTTGGCCTGACAGACTCGTGCGGTTTGCATTTCATGGACGGGTACTGGCCGGCGGTTCGTTTCAACAGCGACGATGGCGTCGTCGAAGTGACTGTCGAATCCTGACCGCGATTCGCGTCTCAGACTATCTGCGGATGTTCCTCGGCACTGATGAAGGATAATCATCTGCATGAAATGGAACACCCCTACCGAGACCGGCTGGTTCGTGAACCTTGCCGAAGGTAGTTCGGCCGTATCGATATTCGATCCGTCGGGGAGCATCCAAGGCGAACTGATTCCCGCACCCGACGACGGATTGGAGAGCGTTGCCGACGGGCGGAAGAGGAAACCGTCAACAGCCGAGCAGGATCGACCCAGGCTCACATTCCGCAAAGGCCGACCTGCATCACTTCGATTGTCCGACGGAACGATCGGGACCCTGATCGACCAGAAGCCAAAGGCCATGCGCCGCAAGAACAAGCTGTGCGAAGTCGATATCGCGGGCAGAAGATACCTCTTCGTTCATTCATCGGGCCGAAAGGCAACAGTCCGGCGTGACGGAATCGCATTGGCTCACATGGAACGTGGGCGATGGTCCGGTAGAAGTATCGTCACCAGAAGAACCCTCACGGCAACGGACACCCTTGACGAATGTGTCCTGACACTGTTTCAGAAGGTAGTGACACCTGGACGTACCGGCGCCTTCGATCAGGTACTGACCGACCTCAGCAACATATGACGTGCGCCACATTCGGTGAATCTCAACCGCACTCGAGATACTAACTTTCAACTCTTAGGTCCACGGACATGCCTTGGACACAATGAGTTTCACATCTCGGATCGGAAGGCTGAAGCCAGATCATGGTCAATGTCGACGCTTTGAACACGCTCGCCCAGCGATTGTCGCCGGGTGCGATGATCACATATCCAGATCTACTCCAGTCCTATCGGCAAGACTGGAGTTTCGATCCCGCAGCCGGCACGCCGATCGCCGTCGTACGTGCTTCGACGACAGCCGACGTCCAGGAGACCTTGCGCTTCGCCAACAGTCACAATGTCCCGGTCATTCCACGGGGCGCCGGCACGAGCGTCGTCGGCGGATCCACCGCCGTCGACGGCGCTATCACCCTCAGCCTCGAGCGAATGAAATCTATTCGAGTGGACGTCTCGTCACGAACCGCGATCGTCGAACCAGGGGCAATCACCAATGACGTCAAGGCTGTTGCCGCGCGCGAAGGTTTGTACTATCCACCAGACCCGTCGTCTTATGAAATCTGTTCCATCGGCGGTAATGCCGCCACCAACGCAGGCGGACCGTGCTGCATAAAATACGGCGTCACCAGTGATTACATCCTGGGTATGACGGTTGTGCTGCCTGACGGATCCGTCGCCGACCTGGGCGGAAAACGGATCAAAGACAGCCCAGGGCTTGCATTGACCAAGCTATTCGTCGGCAGTGAAGGAACGCTCGGTGTGATAACCGAACTGACGCTGCGACTCATCCCCCAGCCTCCGACTCCCCACACATTGGTGGCCTTCTTTCCACTCATGGCCGACGCAGTTGCCGCTGCCCGAGATATCACAAGTTCCATACGCCCTTCAGAACTCGAAATCCTCGACAACGCAGCCATCAAGGTGGCGGAAGACTTCCTCAACATGGAACTGGACACCGATGCCGGAGCACTCCTGATCGGGCGATCCGACGCCGGTAACGGCGCAGAGACAGAGATGAAATTGATGAGCACTCTCTGCGAAAAGCATCGAGCCACAGCTACATACGCTACCGACGACCCTCACGAAGGCGAACTGTTCATCCGCCCCCGCTATGCCGTTTACGAAGCCTTCGAGAAGAAAGGGGTGGTCATCGGCGACGACGTCGCGGTACCCATCGACAGACTCCCCGAGCTCACCGACGGTATAGCCGACATCGCGAAGCGCTACAGCACCACCATCGTCAGCTACACCCACGCCGCCGACGAGCTCACGCACCCAGTCCTCAACTACCCCATCGGAGACGTGGCCGCCGCTGAATCCGCCTCCGCGGCACGACAAGAAATCTATCAACTCGTGAGCACTCTGGGCGGATTCGCAGCAACAGAATATGGTGTAGGACAAGATAAACGAGATCGCTTGTCGAACTCGCTCGATCCCGTCGTCAGCAAACTGAACATGACCATCAAGAACGCTGTCGACCCCAACAACATCTTGAATCCGCGCGTTCTGATCCCCTCGAGCGGTTCGACGGACGGCATCTGAGGCCGCTACAGGTATCGAATAGCGACGAGTACCTGAATTCTCCTGTGCAACCGGATATGGTGAGGCTGTCGTCTTCAATGCGGCGGTGCAAGAAGGGAAGTTACGACCAAGACGTTATGCCGGGGAATAAGCAAATCACCTGGATATGGCTGGAGGCCTCCGTGATGAATCTCGTTCGCCGACTGAGCGTCTGCGCATCCGTCGTGATCACGTCGGCTCTGACGTCGGTAGCGCTCGCATCCGCTTCGGTGACCATTCCATTCCAGATCAACCCTGCGCCGTACGGCAACCCGAACGGCAGCTTCGACGCGCCGGCGGTCCGCTGCGTAGCTGTAGTCGGCGAACTACCCGGCACGGTGACGATCACCGGGGGCAAGGAAGACCGCTGGGGATGCCTGCTCTCGTCCGAAGTGCGCTGGCTGAACCTTTCGACCGGGGTCTCCGGCTCCGCTCGTCTCTCGGACGGTCTGAACGGAGTCCCGGCAGGGGCGATCGTGCAGACGGGGACCGGTCAAGTCGCTGTCGCCGTGATGTCTGTGGCCGGATCCATCATCACCCCAGGTGTCGCATCGTTCTACGTGCCGTAGCACCAGAACTCCGCATCGCGGACGCGGTGGGGCCTAAGGTCCTGTTTACCGACCCGTCATCCCGGTTAGCCTGAAAAGACGCTACCGAGAGGACTCTCATGACCTCGTCAGTGCACGAAACGATCGCAGTGGATCTGGATATGATCGACCTGTACAAAGACCTCCACGGCAACCCGGAACTTGGATTTCACGAGCATCGAACATCCAGGCTGGTGGAAGGACATTTGACAGCACTGGGATTCGACACGACTACCGGCGTCGGGACTACCGGAGTCGTCGGAGTCCTGATGAACGGAGCGGGCCCCACAGCGCTGCTGCGTGCGGACATGGATGCCCTCCCGGTTCGGGAAGAAACCGGATTGGACTACGCCAGCACCGTGACAACGACCGACGATCAGGGAAAGACCGTCTCGGTCAGCCACGCGTGCGGCCATGACCTGCATACGACCTGTTTACTCGGTGCAGCCCGGATCCTCTCGCAGGACACGACGACCTGGTCCGGCACTCTTGTCCTCGTCTTCCAACCGGCCGAGGAACTTGGCGCGGGTGCGCAAGCCATGGTCGACGACGGACTGTTCGAGCGATTCCCGAAGCCCGACATCGTTCTCGGCCAACACGTATCGCCGCTACCGGCAGGCACGATCGCCGGGCACGCCGGCCCCTCGTATGCGGGATCGGACTCACTTCGTGTGAGACTGGTCGGAAAGGGCGCCCACGGATCTATGCCGGAGAACTCGGTCGATCCCGTGGTCATGGCAGCCGAAACCGTGTTGCGTTTGCAAACTGTCATCTCACGCGAGGTCCCGAGTACTGCCACAGCTGTCCTCACCGTCGGCTCCATCCATGCTGGAGATGCCGCCAACGTCATTCCCGGCGAAGCAGAACTGCAACTCAACATCCGCAGCTACGACGCCGGTGTGCGTCAGCGCATCCTGGACAGCGTCGACCGCATCGTCCAGGGCGAAGCGGCCACCGCCGGCGCACCCACCCCACCGACCATCACCGAGACGGAGCACTTTCCGATCGTCGTCAATGACCCGGCGGCGCTGGACAAGACACTTGATGCGTTTGCAGAATGGTTGGGGACGAACAAGATTCTCGATCCCGGCGCAGGAGCAGGTAGTGAAGACGTCGGCATTCTCGCGACCAGTGCCGTTGCGCCACTGTCGTACTGGTTGTTGGGCGGTACCGACCCTTCACTGTTCACGACAGGTGACATGACCGATCCGGCTTTGCGAAAGGTGCCGTCGAACCACTCTCCGCACTACGCTCCCGTGATCGAGCCGACCCTGACAATCGGTGTGAACGCCTTGGTCGTCGCGGCCAGGACGTGGCTCCCAACTCCCTAGGGTGTTGCGGGTCCGCAATCGATCGACCGTCCACACGATCAAGGCTGCAAACGCGTAGGCGCCGCCGAGAAAACTTGCAGCGCCCCACCCTGCCGCGTCGAAAACCATAGTGGTGGAAACCGCCCCAGCCGCGCTGCCCAACGAATAGAACACCATGTAACTACCGATGATCTGCCCCGACGATTCCGGCGTGTTCGCGACGATCAGATTCTGGCTCGTGACATGAACAGCCTGCACGGCAAAGTCCAACGCAACAACACCGACTACGAGTAACACCAGCGAGTGCGTCGCCTGCGCGTTGAATACCCACGACAGCAAGAGAACGACCAACGACGCCCCGGTGACGCGTTGCGCTTTGCCTTGATCGGCCCACCGGCCGGCACCGACCGCGCCCAATGCTCCGACCAATCCTGCGATTCCGAAGAGCCCGATCTGTGTGGTCGACAACCGCCATGGTTCCTCACTCAACGGCAGGGCCATTCCGCTCCACAAAGCACCAAAGGACGCGAAAAGGAACAAGGCGATCAGTGCCCGGGTGCGAAACAGTCGGTTCGTAAGAGTCAATGTCACGACAGACCCCATTGCGCGCACGTACGAACGCCTATCGGGTTGCGAACGAGGATCTTTCGGCAGCATCGTCAACGCGACGGCCGCGACCAGTACCGAAATGAAAGTGGATCCCGCGTAGACCGCCCGCCAGCCTGCCAGATCCGCAACTGCGCCGGCGACAGTCCGAGCGAGGATGATGCCGACGACAACGCCGCTGGTGATGACACCGATGTTTGCGCCCCGCTCGTCCGGGTCACTGATTGCCGCAGCGTAGGCAACTATGACTTGAACAACTACCGAGAACGTGCCTGCGACCGCCATCCCGATCAACAGCTGCAGATTCGTGGTGGCCAGAGCAACAAGGATCGTTCCCGTTGCAGCAGAGACGATCTGGATTGCGATCAATTTCTTTCGATTCACGAGATCGCTCAGTGGCACCAACACGATCAACCCCACCACATAACCGAGTTGGGCGAGTGCGACTACGAAACCGAAGCCGGCCGGAGGAATGGAAAGATCCGAGCCGATTTGCCCGAGGAGCGGCTGTGCGTAGTAGATATTGGCTACCGAGACCCCGCAGAGCACTGCGAGCAACAGGCGAAGTCCGCGAGGCATTTTCAACCTGCCCCGTGCGTTCTCGACAGCATGACGTGCAGTCACTTCCACCTCAACTTGGTTGCGTTTTGATACCATTTGGAGGCTACGTCAATACAGTTTCAAAACGCAACCAATGAGGAACTCGATGCCGGATCGCACACAATGGACGGACCCGCACTGCCCGACGGCCCGAGCGGCCGACATCATCGGCGACAGATGGTCGCTGTTGATCGTGCGTGACGCCTTCGACGGGTCATCGAGATTCAGTCAGTTTCAACGAAACCTGGGCATCGCAAAGAACATTCTCACGGACAGGCTCAAAGTCCTTGTCGAGCAGGGAATCTTCGAAGTCCAACCGAACGCGCAAGGTACCCGCAACGAGTACATCCTGACCGAACGCGGTATGGATCTGTTCATCGTGATCACTAGCCTGCGACAGTGGGGAGAGCGTCACGCCTTCGATGACGGTGAGCCACACTCGATCTTGATCGACGACACCACGGGCGATCCGGTTCCCAGGCTTCGACTGATCAACGCGCGGAATATCGACCTGGACCCCACAAGTACACACGTGGAGAAGGTCGAGGAAGGTTGACTCGCAACTCGCCAGATTGATAGATGAGCGCGCGGGATTCGAAGTACGCGCATACTCCGATCATGACTGTCGATCTCGAGTTTTCCTGGCCACAGTTTCTCTGGATTGTATTCATCTTCGTCGGCGTGCCCACAATCATCGGCGCGGGCATCATCTGGACGATCTGGCGTTCCGAACGAACTGGCCTGGAGCACTCCACGACCGCCCACGGCGCCGGGCACACGGGATCGGGCCCACTAGGACTGTGGCGCACCGGCCTATTGGCCTTTGCACTGGGCGGTCTGTCTTGCGTGGGCTGGCTCAGCTGGTCAGCCGACTACAAAGGCGGAGTCCGCGGCCCCGGCCTGCCTGCCCCGACACAGTTCCCCACCTGGCAGGTCGTTGCCTGTGGACTGACAGTGATTCTGGCGTGTTTCGGTTCCGCACATTGCTCGCGATGGATGAAGGCGGGCGGTCTGACTGCAGCTGCGGGCACTGCTGCAGGATTCACCACAGCATTCAGTATCGACGCCAGCACCGATGTCACCGGACAGGCAGGCGTGGGCGTCGCACTGTCCACAATCGGATGGGGCCTCACCCTTACCGCACTGATGCTTCTGCGCGGCAAGTGGTCGCGACGACGCTGAATCTGTCCCTCAGTGCGGTTCACCCGCGGCGCGTTTCAGTGGCGCGGGCAGTGTCGTCGAGGTGACAGTCGAATCTTGACGAAGGAATGGACGTGATGCCCAGACGGATCAGTATCGCGAGTAGTGCTGAATTTCCTCGCGATCTGCAGCGCAGATGCACTTTCGATCGAGACCGCGGTCGGCAGTCACTGCGCAGAAGCGAACCCCGAGCGGATCGTGGGATTCCATACTGTGCTGACACGCCGGGCAGATCGACGGTGTTTTCTGATCCTCGTCAGTCGACTCGGATTGCCCTCGTGCATTCGACACATCGGACGGGTTCGACGCCATACAGGCGCTCCAGTTCTCGGCCGTTCGACCACAGACCGGGTTGGCGTCGAGGACGACATGGCTTGACCGCGCATATTCGAATGACCCTCGACGTACCCCACGCTACTCGCTTCGGCACACCGGTTTGTACCAATTTCTGCCCACGCGACAATCCCGGTCGAGCAGGATAGAACTACTGCACACACCATTTCCGTGCAGGATTCGAATTCGTGCAGCATTCGTCGTGAAAGGGCTTCTCGTGAACACTTTCCAACGTGTATCCGCCGCCGTGAACGTAGTGGTCCAACCACTGATCGGTGCTCCTATCGTAGGCAAACTACTGGGCCGTTCAATGACCGTCATCACCTACGTCGGACGCAAGTCCGGTCGCACCTTCAGCGCGCCCGTGTCCTACAAACGAAAAGGTGACCATGTGACAATCGGCGTTGCCATGCCGGACAAAAAGAGTTGGTGGCGCAATTTCTATCCGGAACAAGGTCCGATCGTTCTCCAACTGGACGGTATCGATCGCCCCGGCGAGGCACTCGCACACCGAAAAGGCAAGGGTGTCTACGTCTCCGTCGAACTCGCTCCCGTCGACTGACGGGCTCGAACAGACACCGGCGCAATCATATTCAGCTCTCACCCGCCGCCTCGCGAGATCGTGGTGATTCAGATCTCGTGACGGTCGGGACCTTTGACCCTGTGCAATCGACACTCGGTCTCGCACCCTTCGACGCGGGTTTTTTTGTCGAACATAGGTCGGACAACCCGATCCTGTCGGGACATTACCGTCCGGTAACATCGATGGCAGGCGTGAGCTGGAAGAGGTGACCACCGTGACGATCGGCATCTATCTGGTCGACGACCACGAGATCGTCCGTCGTGGATTGGCAGACCTGTTGAATCAGGTATCGGGATTCAATGTTGTGGGCGAGGCGTCGTGTGTTCGCGAAGCCTCGGTCGGAATACCCGAATGCCGACCCGACGTGGTTGTCATGGACGTCAGACTTCCCGACGGCAACGGTGTGGAACTGTGCCGAGAACTGGCGTCGACCTACCCGGACGCGGCCACCTTAATGCTCACGTCGTACTCCGACGACGACGCACTGCTCGACGCCCTGATCGCCGGCGCGCGTGGATTCGTCCTCAAGAACATTCGCGGCCACGACCTGGTTTCAGCGATCCGTACGGTTGCTTCCGGCAAATCGCTGTTGAACACCCAGGCGGTGATCGGTTTGGTGCGGCGCATCCGATCCGAGCAGGAGTCGGGGACTGCGGCAACCCTGTTGACCGATCAGGAACTCTTGATCTTCGAGTTGATCGGCAAGGGACTGAGCAATCGAGAGATCAGCACGCACGCAGAACTCTCGGAAAAAACAGTCAAGAACTACGTTTCACGCATCCTCGAGAAACTGGGTCTCGAACGTCGAACGCAGGCTGCAGTTCTGGCGACAAAGCTTCGTGCGGGCACTTCTCACCCGGATCCTTCGGGCCAGGCGACTACTCACCTGCTGACGCCGTCCGGCTCGCCCTTCTCCGCCACCACGGGCACGCACCATGCCAGGTAGCCGCGACGCGCTCATGCTCAGCCTTTTCGGCGACATCGCCGCAAGCGCCGAAGTGGCTGCTCTGAACCCGACTGCGATTCCCAAGCTGCTCAGTGCCGTGTTGACTGTCGGGTCCACGCTCCAACTCGACGAAACCCTGCAACAGATAGTCGACGTTGCGCGGCATCTCCTCGAGGCGGATTACGGTGCGCTCGGGGTGAAGTCCCCCGACGGCCGCTTGTCGCGATTCATCCACTCCGGTTTGGATCAGGGTCAGGTTGCCGAGATCGGGCGTCTTCCCGAAGGTCACGGGCTACTGGGCCTGGTTGTTCGAGAACCCTGCCCAGTTCGAACCGACCGCATCTCCTCGCATCCGTCCTCGGCAGGGTTTCCAACCAATCACCCGCCGATGGACACGTTTCTCGGTGTTCCGATCTTCGTCAGGGGCGAGGTGTTCGGGAGCATCTACCTCGCGGACAGCTCGGACCGGACCGCATTCGACGACCGTGACGAGGCCGTACTCCAGATCCTGGCAAATGCTGCGAGTATCGCAATCGACAATGCGCGTCTGTTCGAGGAATCCCGGACGCGAGAAGCCTGGCTCAAGGCCGTCGCCGCCGTCAATGCACGTCTGCTCAGCGGCGGATCCCGCGACGAGACGCTAGCGGAGGTGGTTCGGACGACGCGGCATCTCACGGATGGAAATCTTGTGTGCGTGGTTCGCTACGACCTCGGCAGAGAGCCGGTAGTCCACGTCGCCGATGCTGCCGATTCCCAGCCTGTCCCCGCGACCGGCTCAGCCGTCGATCTGTCCGGGACCGTGATCGACGACGCTGCGCGCAGTCGTCGGCCAATCTCTGCACCACATGGCAGTTCCGTTCCGGCACTGAATGTTTCCGGCGACGAATCGGTGATCGCACTCCCCCTCTCCGGAACCTCGTTCGGCGGCGGAGTTCTCTTCGCGTCACGCCGCAGCGACCGCCCGTGGGGCACAGAGGAGATCGAGCAGCTGACGGCAATGGCAGACATCGCTTCTGTCACTGTCGAATTCGCAGAACAGCAACGGAAAGAAAGACTGGTGGACGTCCTCGAAGATCGCGACCGAATCGCGCGTGATCTCCATGACCACGTCATCCAACAGCTGTTCGCCACTGGATTGAGCTTGCAGGGGGTATTGCAACGCCCAGGCGACGAGGACACCGTTCGAACCGTATTGGACACCTCTGTCGATCAACTCGACCGGACAGTCCGCGAAATTCGCACCGCAGTCTTCGACCTCCACACGAGCGAGATGTCCACGCCCACAAGTCTGCGGCGGCGACTACTCGACGCCGTCAACGGTCTGTCCGGCCACTCGTCGATCACTCCCAGCGTCACTTTCGAGGGAACCATCGACAGTTCCGTCCCGGCTCGACTTGCCCCGCACGCCGAAGCCGTTGTGCGCGAAGGCCTGAGCAACGCTCTGCGACATGCGCATGCCGACGCCATCGACGTCACAATCCGGGCCACCGAGGAGCTTGTCATCAGCATCGTCGACGACGGTGTGGGTATCGACCAAGCGACCAGAATCCACGGTCTCGACAACCTTGCGACCCGCGCTCGTCAGTGTGGAGGCTCGAGCAACATCACCAGCGAGAACGGTGTCACCGAATTGGTCTGGCGTGTTCCGCTGAGCCCCAGTCGAAGTCCGATACCGATCCATGGCCGTTGAGCATCAGAGTGGATCGAGTTGAGCCTTCAGCAGGCAGAACTCATTACCCTCGGGGTCCGCGAGAACATGCCACTGTTCCTGCCCTGTCTGGCCGATGTCAGCCGGGCGCGCACCGAGACCCAGTAGGCGTTCGAGTTCGGCCTCCTGATCGCGATCAGTAGCGTTGACGTCGATACGCAGGCGAGGCTTGCCCTTCTCCGGTTCATCTCTGCGACTGAGGATGATCGTCGGCTGTGGACCGCCAAAGCCTTCGCGTGGGCCGATCTCCAACGAACCGTCGTCCATTCGATCGAGCACGACGAAGTCCAGGACCTCGCACCAGAACCGGCCCAGCACCTCGGGTTCCCGGCAACCGAGCACCAGCTCACTGATACGACATGCCATGACAATCTCGCTTTCTTTCCGCCCGTCAAGACAACTCTCTCGACCATGCCGGACCACGTGATCTACGCCATGCCTCTGTTCCGATCCTAGGGACCTTTTCCCCTCGTCCGAGTTCCCAGTCGGCATGATCATTGCGTTATGTTCCACAGTCCCAGGCATTCTCGGTATTTCGTCGCGTCGATTCGCGTAGGCGGCCGTCGTGGTTGATCTAGCACCCCGGCCGGTCAACGAGGTCGATATCCACGTCGGCGCAACTCCCCGAACCGCTCCGAAGGGTTCGAAACTGGTCGAGATCCTCAGGACTACCGATCACAAGATGATCGGCCTGATGTACATCGTGACATCGTTTGCCTTCTTCCTGATCGGCGGACTGATGGCGCTGCTCATGCGTATGGAATTGACCGTTCCGGGAATGCAATTCCTGTCCAACGAGCAGTACAACCAGTTGTTCACCATGCACGGAACGATCATGCTCCTGCTGTACGCGACCCCGGTCTTCTTCGGATTCGCCAACTACCTCATGCCACTGCAGATCGGGTCGCCGGACGTGTGTTTCCCGCGACTCAATGCATTCAGCTACTGGTTGTATCTCTTCGGCGGCCTGATCGCCTCCGCCGGATTCGTAACACCCGGTGGTGCGGCAGATTTCGGCTGGACCGCTTACGTGCCGCTCACCAGCGAACTCCACTCCCCCGGCATGGGCGCCGACCTGTGGATCATCGGTCTCACGCTCGGCGGCGTCGGCACCATCCTCGGCGCAGTCAACATCGTTTCGACGATCGTCTGCCTGCGCGCCCCTGGGATGACGATGTTCCGCATGCCGATCTTCACGTGGAATGCGCTGGTCGCCAGCATGCTGATTCTCCTCGTTTTTCCGCTGCTCGCTGCTGCCTTGATCGGGCTGTGGGTGGACCGGCACCTGGGAGCGCACCTGTTCGACCCCGCCACCGGTGGAGTCATGTTGTGGCAGCACCTGTTCTGGTTCTTCGGCCATCCCGAGGTTTACATTCTGGCGTTACCGTTCTTCGGCATAGTCTCGGAGATCTTTCCCGTCTTCAGCCGCAAGCCGATCTTCGGGTACACCGGATTGGTCTACGCAACGCTGGGAATTGCGGCACTGTCGATCGCGGTGTGGGCACACCACATGTACGCAACCGGCGCCGTTCTCCTCCCCTACTTCTCGTTCATGACCTTCCTGATCGCAGTTCCCACCGGAGTCAAGTTCTTCAACTGGATCGGAACGATGTGGAAGGGGCAGTTGACCTTCGAATCGCCCATGCTGTTCTCCGTCGGCTTCCTGGTCACATTCTTGTTCGGCGGACTCTCCGGCGTCATTCTTGCCAGCCCGCCCTTGGACTTTCATGTCACCGACACGTACTTCGTCGTCGCACACTTCCATTACGTCCTCTTCGGAACGATCGCCTTCGCGACATACGCCGGAATCTATTTCTGGTTCCCGAAAATGACCGGCCGGATGTTGGACGAGAAGCTCGCCAAGATTCACTTCTGGTTGACCCTGATCGGCTTTCACGCAACATTTCTCGTCCAGCATTGGCTCGGCGCTCAGGGTATGCCTCGGCGGTACGCGGACTACCTGCCGTCGGACAATTTCACACTTCTCAACACGATCTCGACCATCGGCGCGTTTGTGCTCGGAGCCTCGACGATTCCGTTCATCTGGAACGTCTTCAAGAGCTATCGGTACGGCCGTATTGTGACCGTCGACGATCCCTGGGGATTCGGAAACTCGCTCGAATGGGCGACGTCTTGCCCGCCACCGCGACACAACTTCACCGAACTCCCCCGAATCCGCAGTGAGCGGCCCGCGTTCGAATTGCACTACCCACACATGGTCGAGAGAATGCGCGACGAGGCGCACGTCGGACTGCTTGGCCACAAGTCGGTTTCCGGGGTAAGCACTGAGGTGAAACAACATGAATGACGGCACGAAGTACCGAGCCTGGGCAGAAAATCAGCAGCACGAATGCCGAGCGAAACCCGGCCATCTTCTCGCGCCGTTGATCGCCCTCATGTTCGCGGTCACGACGCTCGTGTGGTTGCCCCTGACGACTGCCGTGTGCTCGATAGTCGTCGCAGGATTGTTGTTCGGCACTGTCCTGCAAGCAAGTTCGCATTCGACAGACACAACTCGAGGAGTTCACGATGACGCCCGAATTATCGACTGACCTCATCACCTCGGAGTGGTCCGCAGACGGAGCGGTCGTCGTGTGCATCGACGGATCCCCGCTGCGCCCCGGCGTGATCACGTGGGCGGCAGAATTTGCGCATCGCCACAGTCTCTGGATGCGAATCGTTTTCGTAGCTCCGAACCCTTGTGATCCGAACACCTCGGCGTCGCCGACCGGCCTGTTCATGGAGGCCATTCAGATCGCCGAGTCGGTGTCGCCAGATCTTCGGATCCGGACCGATCTGATCTCCGGGGAGAACACCGCAATCCTCACCGCGCTTACAGCTGAGGCCGCCTTGATCGTCAACCCACAGGGCGATCTCGCCGCACCTGGCCCGACATGTTCGTTCGCAAAAGTCGGAACACCGCGTGAAAGCATCGCTGCGGCAGCCTTGCCCGTTGTTGTCGGCTTGGACGGAAGCGCCCACAGTGAAAGCGCTTTGGCAATTGCATTCAAGGAAGCCGACGCAGTGAACACCGAACTTGTCGTCGTACATGCTACCTCGCCCGAGGCCGAGTTGCGTCGAGACTTCGCATCCGGGCACGCGCCCCAGCACCCGACCCCGCTGACGTGGCAACTGTCGGGTTGGGCCACACTCTACCCTGGCGTCGCCATCCGTCAGATCGAGTTCGACGGCCCCTCGGAGGCCATTCTGGAACAACTCTCCACCGAGGCAAGGCTTCTCGTCGTAGGACGGCGTGGGCGAGGCTCGTTCGACGACGCCGGTCTCGGCACGACGAGCAGTGCGATGATTCGAAAAGCTCAGTGCCCGGTCATCGTTGCGAGCGAAGCCTGAATTCGTTCCTCACTCGCTCAGAAACCGTAGCTGTGGATGGGTGCGAGCTGACCGGCGTGATGGGCTTCGATCACGAAACGCTCGTGGTCGACCAGCTTCTCCGGGAGTTCGTCAACCGGCCACCACCGCAGATCTGCAGATTTCAACGGCTCCATCCGGCGTGGTTCACCCGACCACGTACGGCATTCGTAGAAGAAGTCCACTCGATGATCCACCGGTTCGATCCCTTCCGCGTGGCAGCGATGCAACACGGTCAGCGGCTTCAGTTCCGAGGAGAGCAACTCGACGCCAAGTTCTTCCGCAGCCTCCCGAACGGCAGCGTCGAGTGCCGGCTCCCCCATTTCGACGTGTCCCGCAGCACCGTGAGCCCAGTATCCGTCCATGAATCCCGTGCCCTCGCGTAATTGCAACAGCACCTCCGGGCGTTGAAGCGGGTTGCTTCGACAGAACATCACGTACACCGCTGGTACCAGCGCAAATTGATCGGCCACACGACCACGCTATCGTGCGCGTGAAATGACGGCGCCCCGCGAGTACGAGCTCGCGGGGCGCCGTCGACGATCTGCTGGATCAGTTAACGTCGAACCGGTCGAGGTCCATCACCTTGGTCCAGGCGGCGGCGAAGTCCTCGGCGAACTTCTGCTTGGCGTCTTCGCTGGCGTACACCTCGGAGAGTGCGCGCAGTTGCGAATTCGATCCGAAGACGAGGTCCACTGCAGTTGCCGTGTACTTCGGGTCGCCCGTCGCACGATCAACCCCGTCGTAGACGTTTTCGTCCGTCTTCGACGGCTTCCACTCGGTACCCATGTCGAGAAGGTTGACGAAGAAATCGTTGGTCAACGTCTCGGGACGGTCGGTGAACACCCCGTGGCCGGTCTTGCCGAAGTTCGCGTTCAGCGCGCGAAGTCCGCCGACCAGCACTGTCACCTCGGGCGGGGTCAGCGACAGCATGTATGCGCGGTCGACCAACAGAATCTCTGCCGGAATCTTCTCCCCACCCTTGAGGTAGTTCCGGAATCCGTCGGCCCGGGGTTCGAGTACCTCGAACGAGTCGACGTCTGTCTGCTCCTGCGTTGCGTCCGTACGTCCCGGAGTGAACGAGACCGTGATGTCCTGTCCGGCGTTCTTCGCAGCCTGTTCAACGGCCGCTGTACCACCCAGAACGATCAGGTCGGCGAGCGAAACCTTGGCTCCACCTGCCTGGTTGAAGTCCTGCTGAACCCGCTCGAGAGTCTGAAGCACCGCGGAGAGAGCTGCGGGCTCGTTGACTTCCCAGTTCTTCTGCGGCTCCAGTCGGATTCGCGCACCGTTGGCGCCGCCGCGCATGTCGGTGCTGCGGAAGCTCGCAGCCGACGCCCACGCGGTCGACACCAATTGCGAGACGGACAGCCCGGAGTCGAGAAGCCGACTCTTGAGGATCGCAATGTCTGCGTCCCCGATCAGTTGATCATCGGCCGAGGGAACAGGGTCCTGCCACAACTGCGGTTCGGGAACCCACGGCCCCAGGTAGCGCGTGACCGGTCCCATGTCGCGGTGCAGGAGCTTGTACCAAGCCTTGGCGAACTCTTCAGCGAATTCTTCCGGATGATCGAGCCAGCGCCGGGTGATCTTCTCGTACGTCGGATCCAGGCGTAGGGAGAGGTCGGTCGTCAGCATCGTCGGAGTACGTCCGACCGACGAATCGAACGGGTCCGGGATCGTGCCCGCCCCCGCGCCGTCCTTCGGAATCCACTGCCACGCCCCCGCCGGGCTCTTGGTCAGCTCCCAGTCGTAGCCGTACAGAATCTCCAAGAAGGTGTTGTCCCACTTCGTCGGAGTGGGAGTCCACACGACCTCGAGACCACTGGTGATCGCGTCCTTACCCACACCCGTGCCGAAGGCACTCTTCCAGCCCAGCCCCTGCTGCTCGACGGGTGCGCCTTCCGGTTCCGGTCCGACGAGGTCGGCCGGGCCGGCGCCGTGCGTCTTGCCGAAGGTGTGGCCGCCGGCGATCAGCGCGGCTGTCTCCACGTCGTTCATCGCCATGCGAGCAAAAGTTTCTCGAATGTCGCGGGCAGCTGCTACTGGGTCCGGTTGGCCGTTGGGCCCTTCGGGATTGACGTAGATCAGGCCCATCTGAACTGCGCCCAGCGGCCCGGACAGCTCGCGGTCTCCGCTGTAGCGCTCGTCGCCGAGCCAGGTGTCCTCAGGACCCCAGTAGATCTCCTCGGGTTCCCAGATGTCTTCTCGACCGAAGCCGAAGCCGAAGGTCTTGAACCCCATCGACTCCAGGGCGCAGTTGCCCGCGAACACCAGTAGGTCGGCCCAGGAAACCTGCTTTCCGTACTTCTGCTTCACGGGCCAGAGCAGGCGCCGTGCCTTGTCGAGGCTGGCGTTGTCCGGCCAACTGTTGAGCGGGGCGAAACGCTGAGCGCCTTGACCGCCGCCGCCGCGACCGTCTGCAATGCGATAGGTGCCGGCAGCATGCCAGCTCATACGCACGAAGAGTCCGCCGTAGTGACCGTAGTCGGCCGGCCACCAATCCTGCGACGCCGTCATCAACGCGATGACGTCGCGCTTGAGTGCCTCGACGTCGAGTTTGGCGAATTCCTGGGCGTAGTCGAAGTCGGCACCCATCGGGTTCGACTTCGACGAATGAGTCTGGAGGACCGACAGATCCGGCTGATTCGGCCACCAGTCGCTGTTCGTTCTCGGACGGTTCCCGGTAGGTGTCGGAGACGAGATTGCGGGGTTTTCACTTTCGCTGGTGCTCTCGGTGTTTCCATCGTGAGCAACCGGGCAACTATCGGACACGGTAATCCCTCCATGAGCGAGTAGAACAGACTTCGATCACGGGTGTGATCGCAAACTCTGAGTTGTCGAACAGTCGGCACACAGGCCCCAATAAATGACCTCGGCTTCGTCGAGCACGAAGCCGTTGTGCGCCGACGGCGTCAAACACGGCGCTTCGCCTACGGCACAGTCGACGTCCTCGACGACGCCACACGACCTGCAGACCACGTGATGGTGGTTGTCACCGACGCGAGACTCGTACAGCACCACCGATCCGGATGGTTGTATCCGCCGTATCAATCCGGCGTCGGTGAGAGCGTGCAACACGTCGTAGACCGCCTGCCGTGAGACCGCCGGCAGAACTGCCCGCACAGCATCGAAAATCATCTCGGTGGCTGCATGTGGGCGTGCATGCACAACCTCGAGCACCGTGACTCTGGGACGAGTCACGCGAAGCTCAGCGTTACGCAGTCGGGCTGCATAATCCGGCGTCGAAGGCACCTTTCCACTATTGCGCAATCTTCTGGACTGAACCCAGACTTTCGCGAAAATCCTCGCCTACACGGATTTACCGACCGATTCGTCTGTGCTCCGAACAGGACGAACGGGCCTGGGAATCATGGGAGATGAATTGGGGGTAAGTCTTGTTGTGCCAGTCGCAGTTCAGCGGCCGCGATGACACCAGGGAAGTAGTAGTGCCCCTCCGGCGACTGAACAAGAGATGCAGCGTCGATACCGTGGACTTCCCATACGTCAACCGGGCCGCCGGTGTTGTTCATTCTGACAAACCAGTCCCGTTCGCCCTCGTCGCCGGTGAGGAAGCATCCCTCCTGCTCTGCTCGTAGACTTCCTGCTATCCCGCGAGCTGCGCCCATTCGGCGCCAGTCCAATCCGTACCGCTGGATCGACGCACGGTTCAAGACGGAGGTGACGTGGTAGCGGTTCGACATCGTCAAAAAGGTAACAATCTTCCGTTTGTTCCAACAACCGTGAAGGGAGAATCCGCCGAGGTCAGGAGTGATCGTGCCCAAATTGGAGATCAAGAGGAAGTCAGAACTCTCGCGGCAGGAAGTCGCCGACCGACTCATCGCCCTCGGCCAAGCACTCGCCAGTGGATCGGAAGTGGAACTGGGATCGGGCGGGGACTCGATCGAAATCAGTGTTCCGGAACAGGTTCGGTGGGAACTCGAGATCGAAGTCGACGGCAATGAAGTCGAGATAGAAATCGAGATCCACTGGCGCGACGACCCTCAGGAAGAATCGGAAGAGAAGTCTCCGCCTCTTGCCAAAGCAGTTCGTCGCAGCCGACCACGCAAGAGCACTGCCAAGTAGGCCGAACTCGAACACGGTTGTCGGGCAATTAAGGAGACGCCGACACCTCGAGAGACACTACGCGCAGCAGAGCTCGGAGATCCCTTTCGATTCGTCGAAACAGTTGGTAGACAACGATGAATCCGGCGATCCCGCCCAAACACAGCGCACGGACGGTTGCGTTGAGTTCCTCACCGGCACCAGAACCGACAAAACTGAGCCCCGCGATTCCCACCAGGGGAACCGACGCCGCCACCGCGAGGTACCTCGTGCTGCTCCGACCCAGTGAACGTATATCGCGGCCGTCGTCGCTTCGTAACTCGCCGTGTGACAACAAGATCGGATACAGACATCGAACCGAGTAGTAGGTCAGGATGAAGAACGGATAGGCGACTGCGACGGCTCCGCACACGGCCAGCGACGACATCAGGTGCACGTAGGCTCGCTGCGGAATACCGCCGGCCGCAATCTGCAACGCAACTGGATATGCGATACCGGCCAGGACCCACAGACCGAAAGCGATCACCACTGCGCGGTGTCCGACGTTCAGCGTCGCGGTACGCGCCTTGTTCAAGACCTCCGCGCTGTACGTCTGACCGTTACGCAGTCCGTGAGGCACGGTGAGCGCGAGCCGACACCAATACAGGATCGCTGCGGCGCCGAGAGAGAACGCGGCCACCCCGATGACCAGATGAACCTGCTCGAGATGCTGCTGAGCCTGCGGCGAGAGCCCAGAGATAATCAACATCTTGTTGTAGTAGTAGTTGTAGCCCGCCGCAAGGAGATTCGGAATTCCGATCGCGGCCAGCAGAATCGGCAGTGCCCATTTCCACAACGTCGAACGCGGGCTCCCTTCCGGTGGGTCCACCAGATTGCGGGCAGACCGGTCCAGACACAGAGCGAACTGACGGGCCAGCTTTCGGCCGCCAGACCACCTTCCGTCTCTCTCCGGCGCGAGAGACTTCACCAGAACTCGACGCAACGCCGGCGGACAGTCGTCCGGCAACCGGGCCTCGGCCGCGGGATCCACTCCGCGCCGGCGGGCCTCGAGCGCCTTCTTGGGCGATGGTGGGTTCTCCCCCGTTCCGTCGTCTGTGAAAGGCCTACTCCCGGTGAGGAGTTCCCAGAGCATCACGCCCAGCGCATAGATGTCGCTGCGGGTGTCGAGGGTGCCAGGCACCCCGACGGCACAGGCCTCCAACTGCTCCGGAGACATGTAGGCAAGCGAGCCTCCGACAAAACAAGCAGCGTCCTCGGTCGAGACCTCCTCGCTCGAGCTGACATTGAAGTCGGCGAGTTTGGGGATGCCTTCGACACTGAGCAGTACGTTCGCCGGCTTGATGTCCCGATGCAGAACGCCGTGTTCACGTGCGTACTCCAGGGCGTCGGCCAGTCTCATTCCCATCCAGGCCACGGTCTCCGGCCACGACATCGCAGCGATCTCGCTCCGCAAGCTCGTCTCGCTCGGCTTCATCTCGCCCTTCTTCGCCAGAGTTTGATCGATGGCGTCGAGAAGAAGTTGTCCGGACCGCTGCGCCTGCGGTATCACACGCACAAGTTTGACCACGTCGAGCAGAGTCCCACCTGGCATGTACTCCATGAACAGGACTCGCAGTGCGCGTTCCTCGAGCAGTCGCTGATCGAAGACGCGGACGATGTTGGGATGGTCGAGCTGGGCGAGGGTCTGCGGCTCGACTCCGACGTTGCGTGAGATCTTCAACGCAACCCACCGCTGCATCGACAGTTGTCGGGCGAGGAACACTCGGGCAAATGCGCCGTGCCCGAGTTCCAATACGAGTTCGAAATCGTCCAGGTGCTGCCCGATTTCGAACTCGTCGAAACCCGAGAGACCCAACATCATGACCTCTTCGCGACCGGCCATCGAATCGCGGTCGAACATCTGCTCGAAACTCTCTGCCTGCAAAGGGAACTCGGTGACGTACTCGGCCGCCACGACGTCCTCGCCGCTCTGCTTCCGTAGCCGGAACTCCTCGTACAGCAGCTCGGCCGGTAGTGGTTCTTCGAGTAATTCCGGATACTCGGCGCAATATTCGGTGAGCCGCTTCAGGCGATCACTTTTCAGCCAGCGGTACTCCATGTCGATTCCGACCAGTTCGATCAGCGCGGCCCGGCGAATCTTGGCTGGATCGGGCAGATAGTCGCTCAGCTCGGACGGGGTTCCCGCCTCCCAGTCTCCGACCAGGCGCCCGAGCCCGTCGGCACCGTTGCGCCCGTCATGCCCCACTGGCAGTGTGGACGGGCGCAACTCGGTAACGGTGCCCCGTTCGGTCAGGGGCCCGCTCGCGACTGTCGCGTCACTGGCCTGCGCACCACGTTCATTCATGACACTTCTGCTCCGCACCTCGAGCACGATGAATCGAGGTGACTCACTTCAGCGTAACCCCGGTAGTACCCCAGACCCCAGCGAATCTATTCGGGGTGAACGGGCAGCTTCGCGCCGATGCGGACAAGGTCTTCGCGATCTTTGATCTTGACGCGATCACGCCCGTGCCCCGCACCGAGGTCACGTTCGGCGGCATCGATGCGAAGCCATCCGTCCCAATCGACGGGCAGCAATTTTCCGGCCGCGAGTAATGCAGCGATCCGGCTGCGGTCCGATCGACGTTCGACATTCGAATCCAGCTGCCGCAGCATAGTTTCGACGGTTTGGCGAGCATCGGGACGCGCCGCACCGATCAGCCCGACGGCACCTCGCTTCATCCATCCGGTCACGAACAGGCCGGTGATGGGAAGACCGCTCTCGTCGACCACCGCACCGCTCTGGTGCGGAACCGTGCCGCGTCCGTGATCGAATGGCACCCCGGCAAGCGGAGTGCCGCGAAATCCGATTGCCCGGTACACAGCTTGAACCGGATAGTCGGTACAGGCCCCCGAAGAGGTGACGTGACCGTAGCCGTCAGGATCTGTGCGCTCGACGCGCAGTGCTTCGACTTTCCCGTTACCGAGAATCTCCACCGGCTGTCGGTAAAAGTGCAGGTGAACCCGGCGCTGGGCGATTCGGTCGGCAGAAGCAGCGCCCGCGAAAGTGCGGAGCGTCTCGACAGCCAGTCGGGTATGCACCAACTGTTTGGTCACTCGCTCGATATCCCGATCCGGTGCGACATCGGCAGCGTCGACGACAACATCGACACCGGGCAGTTCACCGAGAGCGCGCAACTCGTTCGGGGAGAATCGAGCGTCGGCGGGTCCGCGCCGGACGAAGATGTGCACCTCTCGAACGAAGCTTTCGGCGATACCTTTCTGAACTTCGGCGGATACGTCCGTGGACTGTAGCGATTGAGCCTCGGAGAGGAGCATGCGCGCGACGTCGAGTGCGACGTTGCCACCCCCGATCACGGCGACCGATTCGGCGTTCAGCGGCCACCGCGGCGAACTGTCCGGGTGATCGTTGTACCAACCGACAAGATCGGCGCCACCGAAAGAGCCTGGAAGGTCGACGCCGGGAATGTCGAGTGGCACATCCCTTGGCGCGCCGGTTGCAATGATCACGGCGTCGTAGGAAGAAACTAGAGCCTCGACGGAAATGTCCTTTCCGATCTCTACGTTGCAGAACAGCCGGAAGACACTGGCGCCCAGCGCGGTGTGCAGAGAATGGACGAACTTCTCGGACTCGGGGTGCCCTGGCGCGAGACCGTAACGCACCAGTCCGTACGGCGTGGGTAGACGCTCGAACACGTCTGTCTTGGTGCCGGGCGCCAGTTCAGCGAGAGCGCTCGCAGCGTGGATTCCCGCCGGCCCCGCTCCGACGACCGCAACACTGCGCGGAGGTGAGAAAACCGGGGGCGACGCAAGCGGGGATATCGCTCTCACACTGATCATGCACCGAGGCTAGGAGCTCAACTGCGCTAGAGATCAAGTCCCCCGCTTTTCAGTAGCCCGCTTTTCAGTAGCCCGCTTTTCAGTAGCTCTGCTCAGCAGGCTTGTGCTCGGTTGTGTAGCGGTAGAACTCCGCGAGTTCGAGTTCACCGGCAGCTGCCTCGTCGACGATGACGGTCACGTGTGGGTGCAGCTGAAGCACTGACGCCGGGCAGAACGCCGAGACCGGACCTTCGACCGCCGCCCGGACCGCGGGCGCTTTGCGTGCGCCATCCGCGATCAGGACGAGATGCCGTGCATCACTGATGGTTCCGAGTCCTTGCGTGATCACATGATGCGGCACGTCGGCCGGATCCGCGAAGAACCGTGCATTGTCGGCGCGAGTCCTCTCGGTCAAGGTCTTCACTCGGGTGCGCGAGGCGAGCGAGGAGGAGGGCTCGTTGAAACCGATGTGCCCGTTGAGGCCGATTCCGAGGATCTGCACGTCGATGGGACCGTTTTCGGCAATGGCTGCGTCGTAGCGCCGGGCGGCTTCACTGGGATCCGCGGCTCCGCCGTCGGGGCTGAACACTCGCGCATTGTCGATGTCGAGGTGATCCACGAGTTCTGTGCGGATGGTGTGCGCGTAGGACTGTGGCTGATCGGACGTGAGACCTACGTACTCGTCGAGAAGATACGCGCTCACGGCCGCGAACGACACTCCCGATTCTCGATGCCGCCTGATCAGCTCTCGATACGTTTGCAGCGGTGACGATCCGGTCGCGAGGCCGAGCATCCGCGCTCCGTTTTCGATGGCGGCGCAAACGATATCGGCAGCGATTCGCCCGCCGTCTTCCGGACTGGGAACTATGACGATTTCCATTCAGACTTCCTCACTGCTCTTGCCTGCTCCGACGATGGCCTCGCGTACGGAACCCGAAGCGCGGTCCAACAGTTCGGTTGCTTCGGCGAAGTCGCATTCGGCCAACAACATGACGACCGCTGCCTTCACATGACCATCGGCATTGTCGATGGTCGCCGCAGCGATCTCGGTATCGACTCCGGTGGCTGCCGCGACGATCCGGTTCGCACGATCGACAAGTTTGGCATTGGTCGGCCGAAGATCGACCATCAGATTGTGGAATGCCTTCCCGGAGCGAACCATACTGGCCGTGGAGAGCATGTTGCACACCATCTTCTGCGCAGTTCCGGCCTTGAGCCTCGTCGATCCGGTGAGGATTTCGGGGCCGGTCTCCACTTCGATGGCCACGCCGGCATGAGAACTCATTGCCGCGTTCCGGTTGCACGAGACTGCCACTGTTGCAGCGCCGAGTTCGCGGGCGTGATCCAGTCCCCCGATGACGTAGGGGGTACGACCGCTGGCCGCCAGACCCACCACGACGTCCGTGGCGTTCAACGAGATTGCGTCGAGATCGACCCCAGCCGCTCGCGGATCGTCTTCTGCCCCCTCGACGGCGTTCAGAAACGCTCCCGGGCCACCGGCGATGATGCCGATCACCTCGCCCGGATCTGTACCGAACGTCGGAGGGCATTCCACTGCGTCGAGAACTCCCAGACGCCCACTTGTCCCCGCTCCCAGGTAGATCAGTCGACCACCTTGTGCCCGAGCGGCGACGATCAAGTCGACTGCGGCTTCGATGGCGGGTAACACCGCCGCGACCGCGTCGGCCACGATTGCGTCCTGCTGATTCATCACCGTCAGCAGACCCGACACCGACATGACGTCGAGATCGCGGGTGAGAGGGTTGGGTCGCTCGGTGGAGAGCATTTCCAATTGCATTGTGACGAGTCCTCCTAGATCAAATCTCACAGTGACGACTCCTCGTCAGTGCCGCTTCGAAGCGATGGCGTCATGGCTTCGTTGTAGAGCAGAGAGTGCGCTGGGCAGCGAATGCGCCACCATTGCGAAAATTGTGTCGACTACCAACAGCTGACCGGTGCGGCTTGCCATCGCAGCCGATCGGAAACCGAATTCTCTACCGGCAGTGAGTAGAACGTGGTGTGACTGCACGGCGAGCGTCGATCGTCCCCCACCGGTGATCGCAGCCGTCGACGCCCCGGTACGACGGGCAAGGGCAAGTGGTTCCACGACATCCGAAGTCTCACCCGAATGTGAGATCCCCACTGCGATGTCGTCCGGTCCGAGCAAGCTGGCGCTGACCATGGCCGCGTCTCGGTCGAGATGAACCCGGCAGTTGACGTCGATGCGAGAGAGCTTCAACGTGAGGTCTTGCGCGACGATGCCTGACGCGCCGATGCCGTACACCTCGACCCGGCGGGCGGATCGAATGCGGGAAACAACTTCTTCGAGCGCAGCAGGATCGGTCAATTGCGCCGTGCCCTTGAGTTGTTCGGATTCGAACTCGGCGAGCTTGGCCATCACCTCGCCGGCCGAGTCGGCAGCAACGATGTCCACACCGAGCGGGATCGTGTCCCCGGCGCCGGACCCGCTGATGGCCGCCAGCGCGAGACGAAGCTGTGGATAGCCCTCGAAGCCGAGCCTTTTGGCTGTGCGGACCACTGTTGCCGTGCTTGTCGACGCTCGCTCGGCGAGATCGTTGACCGTCAGGGTGGAGGCCAGACTGGGGTAGGCTTCGATGATTTCGGCGATCCGCAGCTCGGCAGGCGACAGACTACTCAGTGATGCACGAATACGAGCAAGCAGGTCGACGGACGCCGGAGCACTCCGGTCCAAAGTCATAACGCCTCGATTCGCATCGTTTTCGGAGCTGACGGCACCGATGTGATTCTAGGCAGCCCACGGCTTCCTGGCGTCAGAGATCCGAGCACACTGGCGTGACGTGCACCGGTGCACGAAGCAATGCTTCCGGGCAATCCGTGTGCGGTGAGGAAGCCGAGAACCGCGAAAGCCAATGCTTCCTTGATGTCGGAGGTGACGCCGAGTTCGTCCGAAGAGACAAGCGCGATGTCGCCCAGTTCGTCACGGAGCATCGCCATCAACGTCGGGTTCTTGGTACCACCGCCTGACACCACCACTTCGGTGGCTGCCAGTCCTCTGACGGAATCGGCGACGGTCCGGGCGGTCAGTGCAGTCAGTGTCGCGACGATGTCGGCCAGAGACAAGGATTCGTAGCCCCGCAGAGCAGCGAGTAGATAGTCCCGATGGAACAATTCCTTGCCCGTGCTCTTGGGAGCGGGCTGCGCGTAATACGGTTCGCTCAGTAGTTGTGCGAGCAGATCGACGTTCGGTGTGCCGGCTGCGCCCAGAGCCCCACCGAGATCGAACCATTGCTCCCCCGCCGTGAATTCGCTTACCGCAGCGTCGATCAACGCATTTGCCGGGCCGGTGTCGAAGGCAATCGGTACTGCGGCACCATCTGCCGTCGATGTCGGGACGCCTCCCGGAGCAGTGACGTTCGCGATGCCACCCAGATTGAGCGCGACGGAACCCGAAGTTCTTCCGTTGAGCCACAATACGTCGAACGCGCTGACCAATGGTGCACCCTGACCACCCGTCGCCACGTCGCGAGAGCGCAGGTCCGACACGACGGTGCATCCGGTCTTCTCGGCTATCCAGGCCGGCTGCCCGAGTTGGAGAGTGCCCTTTACTTGCGCGCCTTCGACCCAGTGGAACATCGTCTGCCCATGTGAGGAGATCAATTCCGCGCTGCCGCCGCACAGTTCCGCGTTCGCCCGCGCAGCCACGGCCGCGAATGCCTGCCCGATCTCGGTGTCGAGTTGGCAGATCTGACCGACAGTGGTGGACGCAGGCGGTACCGCAGCAGCCACGGCTGCCCGCAACTCACCGGAATATGGTTCGCTGACCATCCCCAGTGGGGTCAGCACAAGAGTGTCCCCATCGATCCGGATATCTGCTGCGGCAGCGTCGATAGCGTCGTACGAAGTACCGGACATCAGACCGATGACTCTCATGAAATATCCCTTACTCGGATCGTTTCGGCATTCGGAAAAGCTGCGGTCAGTCGACGAGTGCCCGCTTGTGGGCATTTCCTCGCAAGGTACTCAAAGCGATCGCGCTGACGGCGCACGTTGCCATCACGAAGTAGGCCGGAATATCGAGATTGGAAGTTTCCTTGATCAGCCACGTGATGATCAGACCGGCGCAGCCCGAAAAGACCGCGTTGGACAGGGAGTATGCGAGTCCCAATCCGGTGTACCGGACCGAGGTGGGGAACATCTCGGAGAGCATGGCGGGTCCGGGTCCGGCAACAAGTCCCACTGCGGCGCCGGCGGCAAACACTGCAAATCCCTTGGCTGTCAGAGACGTCTGCTCGTTCTGCAGGACGTCGAGCAGCGGCAGAGCCAAGACCAGAATTATCACGGTGCCGGTGAGCATGACCGCGCGTCGTCCGATGCGATCGCTGAGTCCACCCGCGATCGGAATGGTCACCGCGAAGCCCGCATTGGCGAGCACGGAAGCAACAAGGGCCTGATGGAAAGTCGCGTTGAGCGAACTCTGAAGATAAGTCGGCATCACGACGAGGAACGTGTAGCCGGCAGCAGACCACCCCATCAACCGCCCGATTCCGAGCAGAATCGCCTTGGCTGTCTCTCCGACAGTCGGCTGCACTACAGGCGCCGCTGCATCAGCTGTCGGTTCGGACTGGACTGATCGAGCACGCTCGAACGACGGCGTTTCTTCGAGGCGGAGCCTGAGCCACAGGGCAACCAGACCCATCGGAAGTGCAAGGAGGAACGGGATGCGCCAGCCCCAGTCACTGAGCTGTCCCGAGTCGAGGACAGTAGCGAGGAGTGCTGCGATACCCGCACCGGCGAGCAGTCCGAGTGCGACGGTGAACGACTGCCACGAGCCGTACAGCCCGCGTCGTCCGGGCGGAGCAAACTCGGTCATCACCGACACTGCACCGCCGAATTCACCGCCGGCCGACAATCCCTGCAGAATTCGAAGGACCGTCAAGAGCAGCGGTGCCAGAATTCCGACGCTCTCGTAGGTGGGGAGCACACCGATCAGCGTCGTCGCACCCGACATCAGCAGAAGAACGATCACCAAGGTGGGGCGTCGGCCGATGCGGTCACCGAGTCGACCGAACAGCGCGGCCCCCACTGGGCGGAAGAAGAAGGCCAGCGCAAACGACGCGTAGGTCTTGATCAGACTTTCGAGGTCGCCGGAGCCGTCGGCGCTGAAGAAGTTCGACGCGATGATCGTCGCGAAGAACCCGTACACACCGAACTCGTACCACTCGATGAAATTTCCGACGGAGCCGGCGACGAGCGCCCTGCGCCGTTTGAGCTGCGCACCATCGTTCCGTGTCTGCACTGTGATGCCCATGCCGTCCTCCGTTGACGAAACCCGAATATGCAACAAAGTTTCATCTGAACGGAGCATAAATGTCAAGAAGTTTCATGATTGGATTTTTGTGGCCGCGGAATCCCTATGCTCCCGCGAACGTGAATGCCTCCGCCTGTTCGAACTGGCCAGTGGAATCACCGGAATAGACGGTGCTCTCGTTCGGACCGAGCCCGAGCTTTCGGACGGGCGCCCCTTCCGCGAGATCCATCGAAGCCACGTCCACCCAGAAAGTATTCGGTGTCATCGCCGACTCGAAGAAATAGAGCGTGCGTTTGTGATCGACGACCGTGCGCCAACGGGTCGACGAGATGTTGGGCTCGTCGGGAGTCGAAATACCTAGGGGCACAGATACATTCCGAATAACGCTGAAGGTGGATGCCAATGCCGACCGCGGATCGTCCATCTGCGGTATCGCATCCACATAGAACGACGCCCGCGCGAATCGGTCAGCGGCACGGTTGGTTCCGGGCAGCATGACGGTTCCGTTGATCTGCTTCCAGTACTCGTTGACGGCGAGTTGCTGATCGAAGATCGGCGAATTGGTCATCACCTGGTATTCGCGGCTGTGATGAATCGTCGGGTGCCCGCCGACGTACTCGATGATCGCGCTGTCTCCTCCAGCGTCCGAGAGCGACATGTGCAGCGTTGCGAGGCGGTCTTCGCCGGGAACGGCAGCGGTCACCACAGTGAACGGTTCTGACGCCAATACGTCGACCGCTTCCTGAACTGTCGCAAAGCTGTCCAGGACGTATTGTGCCCACGCCGCGATCGACAATCCCGGGCTCGAACCGTCGTAGGTCGGGTACTCGGACTCGACCAACCACAAGAGATTGGCAGCAAGCCCAGCCTCGTTGACCCCGTCGGTCGTGCACATGTCGTAGGCCGTCGCGACAACGCTTCCGTATTTCGACGTCCACTGTATCGAGTTCGGACCCGCGCAGCCCTCCCTGGCCATCCCGCGCGGGAATGCCCAGAGGTTTGTTCCGAGGTCGACCTTCCAATCCATCGATCGAGCAGTGATCACAGTGTCGTTGGGCCCCAAGTAGATCAAGCGTGTACACATCGATAACTATCCGTTCCGTTACGGCGTGACGATATTGAAACTGGGGTCGAAGGCGTCCAAACCCGCCCAGCGTCTCCAGCACTGATTCGTTTCCGTCCAGCGAAACCTTCCCGACCTTGGCCAGTTCAGCGGTCGCGCTCGATTGCTGGAGCGCCGCCACCAGTGCAGCTTTACCACCCCATCTGTATCGGTTGAGCACGCGCTTGGAATCACCCGCGCAGGGTGAAGCTCGCACGAACACGCGAGATGGTTGGCGAGGGTGATCAGCCGGGGAGTTCCTCCGAATTCCGAGATGCGAGTGCAATTACCAGGACTGCGATCCCACATCCGGCAACCAGGATCCATCCCAGCCTCGATGCCTGTGCGACGTCTACCGGTGCACTGCCGCCGATAATGCCACCGGCCAGCGCCACACCGAGAGCAGCACCGAATTGGCGTGCACTGGAAGTTATTCCACCGGCAAGCCCCGCCTGCGATCTCGGCAACCCGTTGACGGCGGTGTTGGTGATGGGGGCATTCGAGAACCCGAATCCGATACCGAGAAACAGGTAAGCGGCCAACAGCATCGGAATCGCCGTGTTGTTGTCGAGCGAGACCAGGCACAGCCCGCCGAGCGTCGTGAAGCTACCGGCGATCAGCAGCGGCCGCCGCGGGCCGAAGCGTCCGACGAGTATTCCGGACAACGGCGCGCAGACCGTTGCCGCAACAGCCATCGGAAGGGTGATCGCGCCGGCCAGGGCTGGACTCATACCTCGGGAGTGCTGCAAGTAGAACGTGCCGAGCAGTAGCGTCGCGTTCAACGCTACGAACACCACGACAGCGCCGATCACAGCCGACGAGAACGGTCTGCGGCGAAAGAGCGCGAGATCCATCAGTGGCTCGCGCTTGCGTGATTCGACGCGGATGAATGCGGCCAACGCTGCAGCAACAACCACGTACCCGGCCGTCGCCGCGGCAGAGAACCATCCGATTCGCGGACCCTCGATCAGAAGGGCGACCGCCCCGCCGACAAGAATCACCAGTAGCAACTGACCGGGAAGGTCGAGACGTCGCGACTGCTGCGCTCGGGACTCCGGTACAAACACAGCAGTCAAGGCGAGCACGGCCAAGATCACCGGCACGTTGATCCAGAAAACCGATCGCCAGCCGAAACTTTCGATGAGCACGCCGCCGACGATCGGCCCTGCCGCCATACTCAGGCCGAAGACCGCGGCCCACACCCCGATTGCCTTGGCCCGCTCCTTCGGGTCGGTCATCACGTTGACCACGATCGCCAAGGCAACCGGACTGAGCATCGACCCACCGACGCCTTGGACAATCCGCGCCGCGATCAGCACCTCCACGGACGGAGCGAGTGCGCAGGCAATCGACGCCACCCCGAAAACGACAAGCCCGATCTTAAAGACTCGTCTCCTGCCGAAACGATCGGCCACCGCGCCGGACGAGATCAGCAAGCTGGCCAGGACGAGTGTGTACGCGTTGACGACCCATTCCAGACCACGGGTTCCGACGCGAAATCCCTCACCGATCGTCGGCAGAGCTACGTTGACGATGGTCGTGTCCAACCCGACGACGAACAGGCTCGTGCAGCAGATCGCAAGGATGCCCCATCGACGCCCTGCATCTAGTCCGATCACTTGCGGTTCGATCCTGCTCGAAGGTTTCATGGTCGGACTCCATCTCTCGAAGTGCTCTGCCGTACTCGACTGTCGAAAGGATCGTTGCTCTCCAGCGTCCGAAGCCGGTAGAAATTTTGCGGAAACTGCAAAGATGAACGGCATGGATGCTGAATTCGAGCAGTTGATCACCGATATCGGACCGAAGCTGCGCACGCTTCGACGCGAACGCGGATTGACTCTCGAGGCGCTGTCCGAGACCACCGGCATCTCCGTCAGCGCACTCTCACGCCTCGAATCGGGGAAGCGTCGTCCCACCCTCGATCTGCTGTTGCCGCTTGCCCGAGCGCACCGGGTCGCGCTGGACCAACTCGTCGGCGCTCCCGCTACGGGCGATCCCCGGGTTCATCTCACCCCGAGCCGACGCAGGAACGGCAGTGCCGTCGTTCCGTTGACGCGCTATCCCGGCCGCGTGCAGGTCTTCAAGCAGGTGATCGGTCCGCGCCCACCGAAGCTGGTCACCCACGCCGGCTACGAATGGCTCTATGTCCTCGCCGGGGATCTGCGTCTCATCCTGGGAGCGAACGAGGTTGTCCTCCACCCCGGTGAAGTCGCGGAGTTCGACACTGCCGAGCCCCATTGGTTCGGGCCTGCCGATGAACAGGTGGTGGAAATCTTGCATCTTTTCGGCCCGCAAGGCGAGAAGGCGCATGTGCGCACGAAGACAAAAACTACTACTGCACAAGACCTGTTTCCCGAAAGTTAGTTCACCGCATGCGTTTTCAGTCGGTTCGACAGTGTATGAGCGTGCTCGAGGAGTAGCGTTCCCAACTCGGCATGACGCGCGGGCCGGAAGCGAGTTTCCACTCCGGTCAGGCTGAGCGCCCAGGCCGGGCGACCGTTGCGGTCGAACACCGCGGCACCCATCCCCCAGCTTCCCTCGACGATGAGGGCTGGATTGACGGCGTAGCCGGTGACCCGCGTCGACTCGATTCGCTCTCGAATCGATGTCTCACTGTGGATCTCACCCCATTCCGAATCCAGATTCACCCGGGCGAAATAGTCGTCGACGTCCCGCGCCGGTAGGTGGCTCAAGATGGCAAGCCCCGCCGACGCGATTCCCAACGGGAATCGCTTCCCCTCGTGCAGCACGTGAGATCGCAGCGGAAAACTGCCTTCCTGACTCAGGATGCAGACGGTCTCGTCACCTCGACGTGCCGACAGGAATGCGCTCTCCCCCGTGACCCGGGCAAGTTCGTCGACGACGTCGCGAGCGCGGTCGGTGATGTCGTACCGATTTCCGGCCGCCGCCCCCAGGAGGTACAACTCCGGACCGAGAGACCACCGACCGGTTCGTGCGTCACGGTCGACCAGACCTTCGGCAGCCAAGGACGTGAGCAGTCGGTGTGCGGTGGGTCGAGCGAGGCCAGTGGCCTTGCCCAATTCCGTGGTGGAAGTGCCCGTTGGTTCGGACGCGCCGAGGGCTCGCAGAAGTGCCGCCACCCGCGCGACCATGGCCGGCGATTGCTCGTGAGTTGGCATGACTTCATCCTAGCGTCCACTCAGTGAACGAAATTCCTTCAGATGGTCAGTAGTCGATCAGTTCTCTGTCGATGTTCGAGATTGCTTGAACCTGTGAACTGGAGATAGTTCACTGGATACCGAAGTGAGTGAGTGTCTACTCAATGAACGCCTGGCAGGGAGAGATCATGACAGCAAAGGTGTACGAGTCCGCAGCGGACGCGGTCGCCGACATCGTCGACGGCGCAACGCTGGCAGTCGGCGGATTCGGTTTGTGCGGCATCCCCGACGTGTTGATCGGCGCGATCGCAGCTACGAGCGCAACCGACCTCGAGGTGTTCTCCAACAACTGCGGCGTCGACGATCACGGTCTCGGAATCTTGCTGAGCGCCGGACGCATCCGACGGGTGACCGCGTCGTACGTCGGTGAGAACAAGGAGTTCGCCCGGCAATACCTGGCCGGCGAACTCGAAGTGGAACTGACGCCGCAGGGCACGCTCGCCGAGCGTCTGCGCGCCGGCGGAACCGGAATCCCCGCATTCTTCACACCGGCCGGAGTGGGTAGCCCCATCTCCGACGGCGGAATGCCCTGGCGATACGACTCCGACGGCTCGATCGCTATTGCATCGCCGCCGAAGGAGACTCGCGTTTTCGGAACCAAGCGGTACGTGATGGAAGAGGCGATCAACGCCGACTACGCACTCGTGCACGCTGTTCTCGGTGACACCGACGGCAACCTCGTGTTCGACAAGACCGCGATGAACTTCAACCCTCTCGCTGCCATGGCCGGTCGCATCACCATCGCGCAGGTGGAACGCCTCGTAGAACCCGGTGAAATCGATCCGGCGTCAGTGCATCTGCCCGGGGTCTTCGTTCAGCGCGTTGTCCACACCGGACCTCAGAACAAGCGAATCGAAAAGCGAACCGTCAGCGCTTCGGAAGGAACATCACGATGACCGCACCAGTGACAGTGACGGGTTGGACGCGTCAGCAGATGGCAGCACGGGCGGCCGCAGAGATGATCGACGGCGAGTATGTCAATCTCGGAATCGGCCTTCCCACACTGATTCCCGGATACCTGGGCTCGGACGTTCGCGTGGTCCTGCACTCGGAGAACGGAATTCTCGGCACGGGACCGTATCCCACCGAAGACAACGTCGATCCTGATCTCATCAATGCCGGCAAGGAGACCGTCACCGTCAATCCCGGTGCGGCATATTTTGATTCGGCCCTCTCGTTCGGGATGATCCGCGGCGGCCACATCGACACCGCAGTCCTCGGCGGCATGCAGGTGTCGAAGACCGGTGACCTCGCCAACTGGATGGTGCCAGGCAAGATGGTCAAGGGTATGGGCGGCGCGATGGACCTCGTCCACGGTGCCCGCCGCGTCATCGTCGTCATGGAGCACAACGACCGCGACGGCAACCCCAAGATCGTCGACGCCTGCACCCTGCCGCTCACCGGCCAGGGCGTGGTGAATCGGATCATCACCAACCTCGCCGTCATCGACGTGAGCGAAGAAGGCCCCCTCGTCTTGCGTGAACTCGCCCCCGATGTCAGCGTCGAAGACGTAGTCGCCGCAACCGGCACCGAACTGAAAGTAGAACTGGCATGACCGACACGACCACAGTGATTGTTGCGGGAGCTCGTACCCCGATGGGTCGACTCCTCGGATCGTTGAAAGACCTCTCCGGGTCCGACCTCGGCGGCAT